>NZ_CP150293.1:6490000-7122394 GCF_038051935.1 Paenibacillus sp. FSL H8-0457 | reverse complement strand
AACTGTCACTCCTTTAAATCTTCCAAATGTGGCTAGAGCCATGTGTGGAATTGTCGAAAGAAAATGAATGATGTCTAATTATCCCCAGAACTAACTCCTGTGGAAACAAAAAAATATGGATAAATTGAAATTGTTCACAACTTTATCCACAGCCTGTTGATAATATTATAGCTTCATTCACATATTCACAACCAAAAGTAATATCATCATAGCAAAAGAAGGCCTTATTTTCAATGTATGTCGCTAATTTATCCACAAATTCAATACGTTGTGCATAATTATTATTCACACCACTATATATTGTTTATAATCTGTTCGGCATTCGACATCATTGGCCTCAAAGCGCGAAAAATTATTCACAGCTTGTCCGATTGGCAAGCAGAATTTTCTTCTCTCACCATCTGTTCATAACTTCTGGTTGAATGTTCTAGCAGCCGCACAATCGACCAAAGGTGAAAAATAGCTGTGGATAGTCTTCCAAAGTCCTCTAACGGAATCTCTGAGTTTCCATTTGAGGGCTTTTTGTTGTGACTCAACTTATAATGACCCTCTAGTCGATTTCCGTTGATAGATTCAGAACGCTTATGGCGTCGAATGGTCGGCGACCGTTCAAGAATGACTCGGACCGCACCCGCGCAGAAGTTAAAAACATCTGAGTATAGGCTGTTCCATTGCAACCTTCTTTGCCAACGACCGTACTATAAGGAAAAATGGAGCGGGGGAACCACGAATGCGGGCCGAAGGGAAGGGCATGAGCTGGAGAAAAATAGGGGTGCTGCTTGCACTGGCCGCCCTATTGGTTCTGATCGCGGTATGGGCTCAGAGCTATTATTCGAAGAAAGTGTTCCATATGGAAGACATTAAGTACGCGAAATATGCCGATTCGGGAAACGGGACCGTCGAGTACAGAGGATCATTTGGCCGCGGGGAGCCAATCTATGTCCATGCCGATGAAGAGGGGAAAAGAGTTGAGATTGGCGGCGAAATATATGAAATACGGGCATATGGTAACGGATCGGGACATTCGGCGTCCTATGAAGTGTTCTATCCTGACGGGAAAGTCTACCGAGTGGAACCGTTTGGAGACCGGAGCTTTCTTGCATACGACGAGAAGGGGGAGATGGTGATACCCGGCATGAGGTTCATGGACGGCAGCGGCCAAGTTTATCGATCCGATCCGGATGAGCCCCGCTATTTCCCCACGGAGCTGGCCAAGGCTGCTGACGAGCGGTTTCATGACCCGAATGGCAGCATAGGATTCTTTTTGTTGGCGCTCGGGATAGGGATCATGAACTGGTGCTTCTTCAGATATGAGCCTTTCCAGCGGTTTATGTTTCATATTTCGCCATCAAATTGGATGTATGATAATCCGGAGCCCAGCGATTTCTACTTCTTTATGTGCAAGGCAGGGGGGATTTTCGGTATGGGATTCTCATTGTGGATATTTTTTGCTCATGCATTATGACAAAAAAAGCCCGTTTTCGTCATGGGGGACTGCCCCCCGTTTGTGAGACAGGGATCAAAACACCTTGCAAGTTTAAGCAGCCAGTTGCCGGAAATGAACCGGTGACTGGTTGTTTAGTTTTGTTTGAATGCGAATTGAGTTATAGTAAGTAATGTAGTCTCGAACAGTCTGCTCGACGATTGCCGTCGTCGTACAGGTTAAACCTTCGAGATAGAACGTTTCAGACTTTAGCGTGGAATGAAACGATTCGATGGGGGCATTATCAGCGGGCGTACCCTTGCGGGACATGCTCATGGTAATGCCTTTTCCCTTTACAGCTTCTTGATAGGCCTGAGAGGTGTAGACGCTGCCTTGGTCGCTATGGAGCATGGCGTCCGGCAGAGTGGGCAGTTGAGCCAACGTGTCCAGGACAAACTCAGTGTCTTGCTTGTCAGATATACTGTATGCCACAATCTCTCCGTTAAACAAGTCCAAGATGCTCGACAGGTATAACGTTTTTCCGCCAAACGGCAAATACGTAATGTCTGTTACGAGTTTTTGCATAGGGGCATCGGCCTCAAACTGACGCTTTAACAAGTGTTCTGCGATGTAAGCTGGCTGCCCTGTAGGTTTGCGTTTCTTCACTCTGACACGACATTGGAGCCCCTCTCGCTGCATAATACGCTGCACACGTTTGTGATTTATACTTTGCTCTGTTCGGAGGAGCGCGGTGATCTTCCGGTAACCATACCGAAATTTATGATGAATGCAAAGTTCTCGGATTTTCTCCACCGTTGGTTCTGGACCTTTTGCTTCCACAGTTGCTTTCCAGCGATAATAGGTTGCTCTTGCAATCCCAAGCCATGCACAAGCTTGCGTCACCGTGACTTCTTCTCGAATGGACTCGATCCAAGCAACGACGACCTCGGGTTTCACCTCCTTTCTAACTCCGTGTACTTTTTTAGCAGGTCCAATTGCTGCTTTAAAAATCGGTTTTCTGCCTGTAGTTTTTCTAACTCTGAAGAGTATTCTGGCCCCTTCCCGTAGCTATATTGCTTACCCACAGGCTGCTCCAGCCGATGTACGTCACCTTCTCGATACCACTTCATCCACACCTTTAGCTGTGTCTTATTCCGTATCCCGAGTTGCTCCATGACCTCTCTAACCGGAACTCCTTCTAATCTCATTTCAATAGCTTTCATCTTAAGTTCGAATGGGTAGCTAACTCTTGTTGCCAACGCAAAAACACCTCCAAGGTTATCTCCATATCTTACGACATGGTTTAGTTCTCTTGAAGGTGTTTTAATTTGTCTCACGCTTTGGGGTCAGTCCCTGGATCGGATCCAGCGAAAACGGGCTTTTCTTTAAGATATACGAATGTTTAGAACTTCGAAGCATCGCCTACCTGACTATTATCGAAGAAAACCGCATCGGATGCCTGCTGTTTTCTGAGAAGGTACGTCGAACGGTGTTTTTCTTACTATAGTAAGCTTACGCGTTCTCGAATCGGCGCTGGAATTCGGTAATGGCCTCATAATCTTCCTCCAGCTTCCGGGAAATGCGTATAAAAATCGGCAGAAGCGCTTTATAAATATCGGCGCTTTCTTTCACGGGCTGGTGTTCATGGGTGCCGCCGACCATCGTCTCGACGATATCGAGCGACTCCACTCTGCCTGTGGCATACAGTCCAAGGACCACTGCGCCAAGGCAAGAGCTCTCGTAGCTTTCCGGCACGATCACCTGCTGGTCAAAAATATCCGCCATCATCTGACGCCAGATCGGTGAACGGGCGAAACCGCCTGTGGCATGAATTTTGGCCGGCCGGCCGATTTGTTCCTCCATCGCCAGCAGAACGGTATACATATTAAAGATCACGCCCTCCAGCACGGAGCGGATCATATGCTCTTTTTTATGATTGAGCGTTAAACCAAAGAACGAGCCGCGGGCATTCGGATCCCATAATGGCGCGCGTTCTCCCGTCAGGTACGGGTGAAATAGGAGTCCGTTCGAGCCGGGCGGAATACGGTCCGCGATTTTGGTCAGCACATCATAGGGATTGATGCCCAGACGCTTGGCCGTTTCGATCTCGGAGGCGGCAAATTCATCGCGAACCCAGCGGAAAATCATGCCCCCGTTATTGACCGCGCCTCCGATGACCCAATGCTTCTCCGTCAATGCATAGCAGAAAATACGTCCTTTCGGATCGGTCATCGGCTTGTCGACGACCGTACGGATGGCGCCGCTCGTACCGATCGTGGCTGCAACGACGCCCGGCTGGATGGCGTTCACGCCCAGGTTCGACAGAACTCCGTCGGCAGCGCCGAGCACGAACGGCGTGGAGACGGAGAGCCCCATGGCTGCGGCATACTCGCTTTTTAAGCCCTCCATGATATGTGTAGTAGGGACGATGGTCGACAAATGGTCCTCGGTGATGCCGGCGAGCTCCAGCGCCTGCGGATCCCATGCCAACGCCTCGAGGTTCATCATCCCGGTGCTGGAAGCAATGGAATGGTCAACGACATATTGGCCGAACAGCTTGAAATAAACGTATTCTTTGATCGAAATGAATTTGGCTGCTTGCGAAAAGAGGGAGGGCAGCTCATGCCGCATCCACATCAGCTTGGTTACGGGTGACATGGGATGTATCGGAGTTCCGGTTCTAAGGTACAGCTCCATGCCGCCAAGTTCCTTTTTGAGCTTCGTCGACCAGGCTGCACTGCGGTTATCCGCCCAGGTAATGCAGCGGGTTAGCGGGGTGCCTTGGCTGTCCACGGCAATGACGCTGTGCATGGCTGCGCTAAAGGATACGAACAGCACTTGAGCCGGATCGATCCCGCTCTGCGTCATGACGCCTTGAACCGAGGCGATGACGGTTTGAAAGATTTGTTCCGGGTCTTGTTCGGCCGTAGAGGGAGTCGGTGTAAGCAGCGGATATTCGCCGCCGGCCTTGGCAACGACCTCACCGTTCTCCTTGAAAAGGACCGCTTTGGTGCTTGTTGTTCCGATATCGACGCCGATCATATAGTTATGTGTACTCAAGAGACCTACCTTCTTTCTACGTAAGGGCACCCGGCAGCTGCTTAAAAACAGCGCTTCGGGAGCCCTCATGTGTCTTATTGCTTCATTATACAATTACATTCAGAACCAGAGCCAACACGAGCCCGGTTAGGGACAGAATCGTTTCCAGCACGGTCCAGGATTTTAGCGTCTGGGCTACGGTCATATTAAAGAATTCTTTTACCATCCAGAAGCCTGCGTCGTTCACGTGGGACAGTACGATGGAGCCTGCTCCGGTAGCGAGCACCACTAGCTCCACATTGGCGCCCGGCGTCATCGCAAGCACGGGAGCAACGATTCCAGCGGCGGTTGTCATGGCTACGGTTGCAGAACCGGTTGCGATGCGAATGAGCGCCGCGACAAGCCATGCGAACAGAATCACGTTGATATTGGCGCCGGTTGCAATTTCGGCGATGGCATTGCCGACGCCGCTGTTGATCAGAACCTGCTTGAAAGCGCCGCCTGCACCGATGATCAGAATGATCGTGGCGATCGGAGCGAGGCATTCGCTGGTGAAGCGGGAAAGATCATGTTTATTAAAGCCGCGGGCGAATCCAAGCGAGAAGAAGGAGAAGACCGCAGCAATGAGCAGGGCAATGATTTCATGACCGATAAATTTGCAGAACACGGAAATGAAGCTGGTGGACTCCGGATCGATAATGTCGGCCGCGGATCCGATAAGCATCAGAATGACCGGCAGCAGGATCGTAAACAAGGTGATGCCGAAGCCTGGCAAGCCTCGTTCCGCTTTGCTTGAAAACTGCTCGGCCAGCTCTTCGGGCGGTTCGGTTCGAATCCGTTTGCCGATAAATTTACCGAACACCGGACCGGCGAGTATCGCTGCAGGAATTCCGACCAGGAACGAATAGAGAATGGTCATGCCAAGGTCCGCATCATAAGCTTCAATGGCAATCATCGGGGCGGGATGCGGAGGCACCAGCCCGTGAACGGTGGACAACCCGGCCAGAATCGGAATGCCGATGTGCAGCAGGGACATTTTCGTTTTGCGTGCAACCGTGAACACAATAGGAATCAGCAGGATGACGCCAACCTCGAAAAATACGGGAATACCGACAATAAAGCCGACGATCATCATCGCCCAGTGGACGCGCTTCTCGCCGAAGCGGTCCACGAGGGTGGTGGCGATTTGTTCGGCACCGCCGGATTCGGCCATCATTTTTCCCAGCATGGTACCGAGGGCGATAACGATCGCAATCGTTCCGAGCGTTCCGCCAAGACCGCCGGTTATCGAAGTAATCACATCCGCAGGCTGCATGCCCGTCAATAGACCGAGGATCAGTGCGGAGATCAGTAAGGTAACGAAAGGATTCCATTTATATTTGGAAATCAGCACGATCAGGAAGACGATCGTCAGCAGTGTCCAGATCATTAAGGTAGCGTTATGACTGAGACCGAATAGTGAATTCATATCTTGCTTCCTCCTATAGATTACCCATTTGAATTGGGAAATGGTTAGTATCATCGGGCTGTTCTGCGGTAGTATACCCAAAACAAAAGCGAATTCTATTGTATACTTGTCGATAACTTAGAGCGTACACATGTAATGTCAGTCGGAGGAAGGGAGGATTATATTAACCCTCCGGAAAACTAAGATGAAGCGTCTGACGGGAATCATCGAAGTAATGCTGAACCGCCGTTTGGATCCGTGCCGGATCCAGGGATTCCATCTCCGCAATAAGCTGAAGATGCTTGTCCATGACATAGCGAACCTTGGCGCCCCCGCCACCGAATACCTGCCGCGTCGTAATGAGCATCACCGTGATCACGATGGGGCGAATGCTCTTCCACAGATGAAGAATTCGTTTATGGTTCGCTTCCGTTATAATCCGTTCATGAAAAGCCAAATCCTGATAGGAGAATTCCACCGGATCCTGATGTTTGGCGGCAAGCTCCATTCGATCGACGATTTGCTTTAAATGCTGGATCAGTTCCGGCTGCGGATTCGCAAACACATGTCCTTGCACAAAGCTCTCGATAAGAAAACGGACATCGTATAATTCCTCGACTTCCTTGAGCGATAAGCCCATGACGACGGCTCCCATTCGCTCCAATTGAATCAACCCTTCGCTGGACAGCGTTTTCATCGCTTCCCGCACAGGGGATCGGCTCGTGCCGAATTCACCCGCGATCCGGTTCTCGGATAGGATTTCTCCGCGCTTGATGGTGCCGCTGATAATCTGCAATCTCAGTTCGCTGGCAATGGCCTCTCCGAGAGAGGCTCCCTGAAGCCACGTTGAGGGAAATTTCATAGCATAATTCTCCAATCCAGTACTGATTCTTGAAGTTCTCCAGTGATCATCATACCACAAGGAATGAAAGGGGGACCATGCCCAGCCTGGTCATAATGCCTGCAGGGAACATGCCCTAAAGAAACAGCAGGGTGCATGAAAGAGAATATATGTTATTCCGATTTCTCAACGGCATGGCCGCCGAATTCATTGCGAAGCGCGGCAACGACTTTGCCGTGGAACGTATCTTGATCAAGGGAGCGATAGCGCATGAACAGCGACATGGCGATGACCGGCGCGCTGGCTTGAACCTCGAGTGCCGTTTCCACCGTCCATTTGCCTTCGCCGGATGATTTCATCACGCCTTTAATGCCTTCGAGCTTCGGATCCTTGGAAAAAGCGTTTTGCGTCAGTTCCATGAGCCAGCTGCGAATGACGGAGCCCTTCGACCATACCCGCGCAACATCCTCATAGTTAAAATCAAACGCGCTCTTTTCCAACACTTCAAAACCTTCCGCAATGGACTGCATCATGCCGTATTCGATGCCGTTATGGACCATCTTCAGAAAATGGCCGCTGCCGCTTTCACCGGCATACAAGTAACCATTCTCGACAGCCATATCCTTAAACAAGGGCTCGATGCCGCTAAATACGTCGCGGTTGCCCCCAATCATGAAGCAGCCTCCATTATGCGCGCCTTCCATGCCGCCGGAAGTGCCGGCATCGAAATAATGAATGCCCTGCTCCGCCAGGCGTGCTGCACGGGCGATGGAATCTTTATAATGCGAATTGCCGCCGTCAATCAAAATATCGCCGGACTCGAGCAGGGGCGTAAGCGATTCGATGACCGAATCCACGACCTTACCGGCCGGCACCATCATCCAAACGATGCGTGGTTTATCCAGTTTGGCTACGAGCAATTCGGTGGATGCCGCAGCTTCCGCGCCGCACTCGGCGGCTTGAGCGACCAGTTCCGTATTTAAGTCGTAAGCCACGACCTGATGCTGTTGGTGAATCAGATTCTGAACCAGGTTGAGGCCCATTTTCCCCAGACCGATCATGCCTATTTTCATAAAACAATGCAGCTCCTTCTTAGGTGTATACTTGTATACAACTTAAATTCAATTTTTATACTACTCTTTTATGGCTCTGGTGTAAACATGGGGGATTAAGAGGGCTGGAGGGCGTGATGTTGACCTAAAAGGGACCATCCACAACGTGTTCAAATAGGTTATCCCCATGTGGATAATTCAAAACTAGCAATAATGACTACTTGTGGAAAACTTATGAGCTGATCGAAGTCAAGTTTGGTTTGACTTTTGGGCCCGAACGTGATTAAATGTATAAAGGCATTTTCTGTGAAGATGAGAACATTATCCGCTAGCCAATAGCGGTCTGTTTACAAGAGATACGTCCATAGACGTCGGTTCAACAAATCGCGGTCTATTCTTCCGTGAAAGTGCGTCGATTGACGTTTTGATCTTAAAATATGGGTAAGCGATATTCCTGTAAGGGGGTGCATTAATTCATGAGACCGACTTTCAAACCGAATGTAAGCAAACGCAAAAAGGTACACGGCTTCCGTAAAAGAATGAGCACGAAGAACGGACGCAAAGTATTGGCTAACCGCCGTCAAAAAGGCAGAAAAGTACTGAGCGCTTAATATTGTGCCACGAAGACCACCGAGGTGGTCTTTTTTTCGTAATATCTGCTGCGGTGTGAGGAGCTTCCTTTGAAACCGGCAGAATATAAGCTACATTGAGTGGTAAAGGTTCGCAATCGGGTGTTTAGCGCGGTTTTGGCATGCCTATACTATTATAATAGTAGGGATGTCACAGCAGCGCAGGATGTAATGAACTTGATTAACGGCAGGGCGGTAGAAACTTGTGCATAGAAAACTTCGTTTACGGAACCGCGCTGATTTCAGCCGGGTATATCGACACGGAAAGTCCTTCGCCAATCATCAATTTGTTGTCTATTGGTCGCGCAAAAAAGAGGTAGAGCAGTTTCGCGTCGGCGTTTCGTGCAGCAAAAAGATCGGCAATGCGGTTGTCCGCAACCGGATGAGACGGCTGGTTAAAGAGATTGTCAGGCACCATCAGCACCAGATTATCGAGCATATCGACCTGATCTTTATCGTTCGAAAGGGAGCGCTCGACAAGTCCTATCAGGAGCTGGAGAAAAGCGTGCTTCATGTATTGAGGAAATCGTCCCTTTTGAAAGCGAAGAGGGGCTGAACCATGTGTTTATTTGTCCATATAAATATGTTATGATTTACCGTGGAATGGAATGGCGAAGAGAGGGGTTTTGAAGTGTCGTTCATGAAGACAAGACGAGGAAAATGGTTCCTCCTCACCGCTGTAATACTCGCAGTGGCCGTTATATCAGGTTGTGCGCCTGGAGCTGACCAAACGCGTACCATTGAAGACTTGAAAAATGGAGGCTTTTGGCAGAGCAACGTTGTTTATTACTTTACATGGGCACTTGATACGTTTGCGACATGGTTTAACGGCGAATACGGATTGTCCGTACTCGTGATGGTGCTTATCGTCCGTACCTTGATTTTACCGCTGACTCTGAAACAGGTCAGAAGCTCGAAGGCAATGCAGGCCATCCAGCCTGAAATTCAGAAAATTCGCGAGAAATATAAAGATCAGCCTGAAAAAGTTCAAATGGAAACGATGAAGCTCTTCCAGGAGAATAAGGTTAATCCGATGGCGGGATGTTTGCCGCTGATCGTACAAATGCCGATATTTATCGCACTCTATCATTCGATTTACTATAACAATCTCCTTCGTGATCACGAATTCCTGTGGCTGCAATTGGGTCAACCGGACAAGCTGTTTATTTTGCCGGTGCTTGCGGCTGCAACCACTTATTTCCAAACGAAAATGATGATGAAGATGAACCCGTCTCCGCAAATGGGGATGATGCAGTTCATGCTGTTCGTTTATCCGATTCTGATCTTTGTAATGTCCTTCCAGTTCCCATCCGCACTTCCGTTGTACTGGTTCTACAGTAACCTCTACACGATCGTGCAGAACTACTTCTTGTACCGAAACAATGACAAGGCTGCAGTCGTGGCAAGCGTTGCCAGCGCAACCGAAGGTCATAAGAGCAACAAGAGCGGTAACAAGGGCGGGAAGAAGAGTGGCAGCAAAGGCGGGAAAAAAGGTTCGAAGGGAGCCAAGAAGTCGAGATGAGTAAAATCGTCGCAACAGGAAAAACCATTGAAGATGCTGTCGCACAAGGGCTGGCCCGCTTGGGTGTAAGTCAAGACCGTGTATCGGTTGAAGTATTGAGTCAGCCATCAAGAGGATTCCTGGGCCTGTTCGGGGTCAAGGAAGCGAAAGTCGAACTAACGCTCCTGCCTGACGGTGCCGGCGGCGAACCATCTGTGAAGGAAGTTTCTCCTTCGGGTACGCAAGCTGTTCCGGCCAAAACGGTTCAGGTCTCTCATGCCTCCGTGGCGACGCAGGCAGCGCCTGCGGGCACCGCGATTGCCGAGAGCCCCGGGACAGCTTCCCTTGAAGGCAAGGACCCTTACCAGGAAGCCATCGCCTTTCTTATCGAAACTGGACAAGCCATGGGGCTTGATATCTCCGTTGAGATGGAGAAGGGAAAAGACTTTACGACGCTTCAAATTTCCGGAGCCGGACTCGGACTGATGATCGGCCGCCGGGGCCAGACGTTGGATGCACTTCAGTATTTGGCGAATATCGTAGCGAATCGGTACTCCGATAGTTATCTGCGCATCGTACTGGATGCCGAGAACTTCCGCGACCGCCGCAAGAAGACGCTGGAGGATCTGGCCGATCGATTGGCGGGACGGGTTCTGAAGACCCGCAAAGAGATTGTGCTAGAGCCTATGCCTGCTGCGGAGCGGAAGGTGATTCACGCCAAGCTTCAGTCCCATGGAGCCGTGAAGACGTACAGCAAGGGCGAAGAGCCGAACCGGCGGGTTGTCATCACGCCCAAGTCGTCCTAAATGAGTTGAAGAGCCTATATAAACAATGACTCCTTAAGCTTCAAGAGGGAGTCATTGTTTTTTAGAGAGACCTATACGCAAGACTTCCGCAGGAGGTTTTTGTTTAAGATGATAGATCAAGCAGCGGGGGAGTACACCGTTTGAGGTGTAATCCCGAGGTTTTTTAAATAGAAAGAGGTGAAGGAAACGATGTTTAGCGATACGATTGCAGCCATTTCTACGGCAGTCGGTGAAGGCGGCATCGCGATTATTCGCGTCAGCGGGCCGGACTCCGTTCGGGAAGTGGAGCGTATATTCAAAAGTAAAAACAAGCTAACGCAGGTGGAGTCCCATACCGTTCATTATGGTCATATTGTGGATCCGAAAACGGGGGAAAACCTTGAAGAGGTGCTCGTGACCGTAATGCGTGCCCCTCGTTCGTTCACGACCGAGGATGTCGTGGAGATCAGCGCCCATGGCGGCGTCATCTCCGTGAAGCGGGTCATGGACCTGCTGCTTCAATTAAACATCCGTTTGGCAGAGCCCGGAGAATTTACGAAGCGGGCCTTCTTAAATGGCCGGATAGATTTGTCTCAGGCCGAAGCCGTTATGGACCTGATCCGTTCGAAATCGGACCGTGCCTTCTCCGTTGCCCTCAAGCAGGTCGAAGGTACGTTATCCCGCAAAATCAACGAGCTGCGCCATACCCTGGTCGAAACGCTGGCCCATATCGAAGTGAATATCGATTATCCAGAGCATGACGTGGAGTCGCTCACCTCGGAATTCATTAAAGAGAAAAGCAAACTGGTGATGGGGGAAATCGATAAACTGCTCAAGACCGCGCAAGAAGGGAAAATTCTGCGGGAAGGGATTACGACTGCCATTGTCGGACGTCCTAACGTGGGCAAATCCTCGCTTCTGAACACGCTAGCCCAGGATAATCGGGCGATTGTCACGGATATACCGGGTACGACTCGCGATGTGATCGAGGAATTTGTCACCATTAACAACATTCCGTTGAAGCTGCTGGATACCGCAGGCATTCGGGAGACGATGGATGTGGTGGAGCAGATCGGCGTGGAACGATCCAAGCATGCGGTAAACGAGGCGGATCTCATTCTGCTCGTGCTGAATGCCAGCGAGCCGCTTCATCAGGATGAATTGGAATTGATGGAACAAATACGCGGTAGACAATGCATTGTCATTATGAATAAAATGGACTTACCGTCTAATCTCGATCTGGACATTCTCCATCGGTATTATCCCGATGAATTGATCGTTCCGATGTCGGTGAAGGCGCAAGAGGGGATTGACCGGCTGGAAGAGGCCATATCGAACCTGTTCTTCAGCGGCCAGATAGAAGGCGGGGATTTGACTTATGTGAGCAACGTGCGGCATATCGCCTTGTTGAAGAAATCCAAGCAGTCCCTGCAGGATGCCTACGACGCCGCCGAACAGCTCATTCCGATCGATATGATTCAAATCGATGTGAGAATGGCCTGGGAACAGTTAAGCGAGATCCTGGGCGAAGCGGTTGGCGATTCGCTCATCGATCAAATTTTTTCACAGTTTTGCTTGGGTAAATAAGCTCCAGGGCTTACTATATAGAGTAGGAACAGCTCAGCAATTTCAGGGATCCGAGATGGATGCCCTTTGATTACGTATATAACACAATAAGAACAGGAGGGTGAGCTATGAGTTATATGGGTGGCACTTATGACGTGATTGTAGTCGGTGCGGGCCATGCCGGTTGCGAGGCTGCACTGGCGTCCGCGCGTATGGGTGCTGAAACGTTGATGGTTACCATCAACCTGGATATGGTTGCTTTTATGCCTTGTAACCCGTCCATTGGAGGTCCTGCCAAAGGACATGTCGTACGCGAAATCGACGCGCTGGGCGGAGAAATGGGCCGCAATATCGATAAAACCTTCATTCAAATGCGCATGTTGAATACGGGAAAAGGTCCGGCCGTCCACGCGCTGCGCGCTCAAGCGGATAAGTTTTCTTATCAGCATACGATGAAAGAAACGATGGAGAAGGAAGAGAAGCTTACCCTACGTCAGGGTATGGTGGATCAGCTCATCGTGGAGGATGGCGTGTGCGTGGGGATCGTGACGCAGACGGGTACGGAATATCGCGCGAAAGCCGTTGTGCTGACTACCGGTACGTATTTGCGCGGTAAAGTCATTATGGGCGAACTCATGTATGAGAGCGGTCCAAACAATCAACAGCCTTCGGTAAAACTGGCGCATAACCTGCGTGAGCTTGGATTCGATCTTGTTCGCTTCAAAACAGGTACGCCGCCGCGGGTGCATAAGGATACGATTGATTTCTCCAAGACTGAAATTCAGCCTGGGGATGAGAAGCCTAAATTTTTCTCTTACGAAACGAAATCTTCCGACAATGAGCAGCTTCCTTGCTGGTTGACGTATACGTCGGTAGATACGCATAAGATCATCAATGACAACCTTCATCGCGCGCCGATGTTCTCTGGCGTTATAGAAGGAACGGGTCCGCGTTATTGCCCGTCCATCGAGGACAAGATCGTTCGTTTTGCCGACAAGCCGAAACATCAGATTTTCCTGGAGCCTGAAGGTAAAAATACAAAAGAATACTATGTGCAAGGTCTATCCACCAGCATGCCTGAGGATGTTCAGCTTGCGGTGCTTCGTTCCATTCCCGGAATGGAGAAGGTAGAAATGATGCGTAACGGTTATGCGATTGAGTATGATGCCATGGTGCCAACGCAGCTGTGGCCTTCTCTGGAAACCAAGAAGCTGCCGGGCCTGTTCACGGCAGGTCAGATCAATGGCACCTCGGGATATGAAGAGGCGGCAGGCCAAGGTATTATGGCAGGGATCAATGCGGCTCGTAAAGTGCAGGGCAAAGAGCCAGTCATTCTGGATCGCTCCCAGGGTTATATTGGAGTGCTGATCGATGATCTGGTGACTAAAGGGACGAATGAGCCGTATCGTTTGCTCACCTCCCGTGCAGAATACCGTCTGCTGCTCCGTCATGACAATGCCGATCTGCGCCTTACCGAAATCGGTCATGACATCGGACTGATCTCGGAAGAACGTTATGCCAAATTCGTGCTGAAGAAGCAGCTCGTTGAGCAGGAGATCGAACGTCTTCGTCAAACGAAGGTGAAACCGGTTGAGGTGAATGCGATGCTGGAAGCCGCCGGGTCAGCACCGATCGTGGACGGAAGCAATATGCTGACCATTTTGCGTCGTCCGGAGATTACGTTTGCCATGGTGGAGTCGCTCTCGCAGTCTCCTTACGAGCTGGATGAGGAAATGAAGGAGCAAGTCGAAATTCAAATCAAATATGCGGGTTATATTGAGAAACAGCTGGGACATGTGGAAAAGCTGCAGAAGATGGAGAAGAAACGCATTCCGGAGGATATCGTTTACGACGAGATCAACGGACTGGCCATGGAGGCTCGGCAGAAGCTGAACAAAATCCGTCCGATTTCCATCGGCCAGGCATCGCGCATTGCCGGCGTAACGCCAGCGGATATTTCGATACTTCTCGTTTACCTGGAGCATTATAACCGGGTAACCGCAGCGAAAGGATAAGGAATGGACGACATTCAGAAAGCTTTTGTTGACCGGCTCGGCGAGCACGGGATCACGATTGACGAGAAACAGCTTCATCAGTTTGAGATGTATTACGAAGTGCTGGTGGAATGGAATGAGAAAATGAATTTAACCGGGATAACCGAACGGGAGCAGGTTTATACGAAGCATTTTTATGATTCGATTACGCTTGCCTTTTATGTGGATATGAACAAGATCGGCAATCTGGCGGATATCGGATCAGGTGCCGGCTTTCCGGGAATTCCGTTAAAAATCTGTTTTCCCCATCTCAAGCTGACGATTGTAGATTCGCTGAATAAACGAATTACGTTTCTGAAGCATGTTGCGGATACCCTCGGACTGTCCGGGGTTGAGCTGATCCATGGGCGCGCGGAAGAGGTTGCCCGCAAACATGGGTACCGTGACGGGTTCGACCTGGTGACGGCAAGAGCGGTAGCTCGAATGGCTGTATTGAATGAGTTCTGCCTGCCTTTCACGAAGGTAGGGGGACAATTCGCGGCGATGAAGGGCAGTGACCCTACGGAAGAAGTGAAGGAGGCGGCCCGCAGTTTGAAAGAGCTGAGAGGGGCGTTGAACAAGGTTCATTCGTTCTCTTTGCCTGTAGAGGAATCTGGCCGGCATATCGTGGTGATCGATAAAAAGGGAGCCACGCCTTCCAAGTATCCCCGTAAAGCGGGTACGGCCAGCAAAACGCCGATTGTGTAAGCAAAAGCGACTTCGGAAATGAGATACGAACGGATTTAGGGGAGAACTCTTATAAGAGTTCTCCTCTTTTTTATTTACTGTATTATTGATTAAGAGAGGGCATGTTAGTGAACTTGATGCATTCATTCATCCTTATATGGAGTATATCGTGAGGCTCTCAATTAATTCCGGGTGTTTAGTTGGCTAGCCATCGTCTTGAATGATAGGAAGTGTCATTCGTTGGATAGCGAAAGGCTGAGTTCGGAAATGTGTTGTTTCTAAAACAGTTGTAACACATTGGCTACTAAACTTTTGTCCCTTGGATATATCTGTTAAGCTTTGAATGTTTCACGTGAAACATTTCAAATGTTTGAGGTGCGCTGAATAAATGATATCTATGGTAGGATTATATTTCCTGCTAGAGTTGTGATCTGCGCCAAGATATTTCTTAAGGAATAAGTTGGATGGAACTCTCTTGAATGAAAGCTTCCCATTTTATTAATCGTTTAAGAAAGAGTCAATTGCTTTCTTTGCAGATGAGGATAGAAGCGAGTTCTTGAATTGGCAAATCCCACAATTATTATGAATGCTGTGATCATAGATAAGGCTATGGAAGGGGAGATGCGGTTCAAGAGCATCATTTTGACGGATAAACTTTGGAACTGTGCACAAATCCTGTATAAAGCAAGCGAGAAATGCAGGAAAAAAGGTGATATTGGAGAATAGAGTTATAGGACAAAAAGTGGTAGAATAGAATCGTAGTATCCATTTGAGCTGGCGGGCCCTATTGCCCGATCCTTGAAGGGATGAAAGAGTATAAATCCTGGCTTGGTGACTTTTCCATCCTTGCTTCGTGCAGTCAACAACCTTCGATTGTTGTGACTGCTGTTTTTTGGAAGTGCCAGGTTAACCCAAGGGGGTTCTTGGCCTCATACGAAGTAGAACAAAATATATACCGCTTGTGAGATATCGATTGATAGTAAACATCATGATATTGCCTCCTGATCTATCTCTCAAGAAGCAACCGCTTCATGCAGCGGGTTCGATCAGAGAAAACACGGCTATCGACACAGACGTTTTTCTCTAATCAGCATGAAATCTGTTTTTGCAGGGAAATGCCTGACATCACAATGATTTCCAGCACCGTAACAACTTAAATGACTAGTTCTACATGGTGGCTGGAACGATCCGTGTATGCTCCACATTGTGGTTGTTCAATCGTTTAACCGATTCCGGGATAAACCGGAGGCTTATCCGTGCTATCATGAAATTAGGTGGTAATATACGGAATGAAAGAACAATTTTCGAGATTGTTTGGCTTAGCGGCAGAGCGGAACCAAGGGGATGAAGTGAAACAAATCCCGGTAAACGAGGTTGTCAGCAGCCCATACCAGCCACGGACGATTTTTGATGACGAGAAGATTGATGAGCTGCTTCAGACGATTAAAACCCATGGAGTTATTCAGCCTATCGTCGTTCGCGTTCGAAATGGCGTGTATGAGATCATTGCAGGGGAACGCCGCTGGCGTGCGGTTAAGAAGCTGGGTCTGGACACGATTCCGGCCATTGTTCGGGAGTTCAACGATTCACAAGCAGCCTCCATTGCGTTAATCGAGAATCTGCAGCGTGAAGGTCTTACCTCGATTGAAGAGGCAGTAGCTTACCAGAAGCTGATCGATCTTCACCAATTAACGCAGGAGAGCTTGGCACAGCGACTAGGCAAAAGCCAGTCCACGATTGCAAACAAGATTCGTTTGCTGCAGCTGCCGGAAGCGGCCAAAGTGGCTTTAATGGAACGCAAGGTCACTGAGCGTCATGCGCGTGCACTGCTTTCCTTGGATAATGAAGAAACCCAGCTTAAAGTGCTGGACGAAATCATAACCAAAGAACTGAATGTGAAACAGACGGAAGCACGTATTGCCTTTTATAAAGAAGTAACGACAATGAAGAAGGCCAAGCGCATATCGTATAGTAAGGATGTTCGCCTGGCCCTGAATACGATTCGTCAATCGATTGATATGGTATCCGGTTCCGGGATGGCGATCAAAACAACGGAGAATGATCACGAAGATCACTATGAAATCGTTATAAAAATACCTAAACGTTAAGATATGGTGTGAAGCGGTATGCATCGTACCGCTTTTTCTGTTGATCAAGAGATCAAGATTCTCTGCAGCAGCGATATCTTTGCTTATTAGGTTTTATGCTGCAGATGAGAAATATGTAATTTTATTATTACTCATTTTCATCGAGCGCTATATCCTGGGCATCCCGTATTTTACGGGATCGTTCACATATTACATATACAGCCTTTCGCTGTATATCATCTATTGCGACTACTTAGAAGAGTCTTCCTACATTGAGGTGAAATGAGTGTCAAAGATAATTGCCATAGCAAATCAAAAGGGCGGTGTCGGCAAAACGACGACTTCCGTCAATCTGGGAGCTGGATTGGCTTCGCTAGGCAAACGGGTGCTTTTGGTGGATATAGACCCCCAAGGTAACACAACGAGTGGGGTTGGCATTAACAAAGCCGATGTTGCAAATTGCATTTACGATATTATCATCAATGAAGTACACCCGAAGGACGCCATCTGTGGGACTAATATCGAAGGTTTGGACATCATTCCGGCCACCATTCAATTGGCTGGTGCCGAGATTGAGCTTGTTCCTACGATTTCTCGTGAAGTACGATTGAAGAAATCACTCCAATTAGTCAAACCCCAGTATGATTATATTTTGATTGATTGTCCTCCATCGCTTGGCATTTTAACGATCAATTCATTGACCGCGGCCGATTCGGTCATCATCCCGATTCAATGTGAATATTACGCATTGGAAGGTTTGAGTCAGCTGCTGAATACGGTTCGCCTCGTTCAGAAACATCTGAATACATCACTCAAGATAGAAGGCGTATTGCTGACGATGCTGGATGCGCGCACGAATCTGGGCATTCAGGTGATTGAAGAAGTGAAGAAGTATTTTCAGGAAAAAGTGTACAAAACGATTATCCCGAGAAATATTCGTTTGAGTGAGGCACCGTCTCATGGGCAGTCGATCATTACGTATGATCCCCGTTCAAAGGGAGCGGAAGTATACTTGGAGCTGGCAAAGGAAGTGATCTCTTATGAGTAAACGTTTGGGAAAAGGGCTGGATGCGCTGATTCCATCTTTGTCTATTCATGATGATGACAAGGTAGTGGAAATTCCGCTCAGTCAATTGCGAGCGAATCCGTATCAGCCGCGAAAGACTTTTAACGATGAGGCGATCCAGGAGCTGGCGGAATCGATCCGTCAGCATGGTGTGATTCAACCGATTATTGTCCGCAGCGTGCTGAAGGGTTATGAGATTATTGCCGGGGAGCGAAGATTCCGGGCATCCCAATATTGCGGCAAAGCAACGATTCCGGCGGTGGTTCGTTCCTTCAGCGACCAACAAGTAATGGAAATCGCCCTCATTGAGAACTTGCAGCGCGAGAATCTGAATGCCATGGAGATTGCAGTAGCTTATCAAGGGCTCATGGAACAATTTTCCTTAACTCAAGAAGAGTTGTCATTGAAGGTCGGTAAATCCCGTTCCCATATCGCTAACTTTTTGCGATTGCTTTCGTTACCAGAAGAAGTGAAGGAAAATGTTTCACGTGGAACATTGTCGATGGGACATGCTAGAGCGATCGTGGGAATTAAGGATCCGATTCTTGTTAAACAGCTGGCGAAACAATGCGTGGAGCAGGAATGGAGTGTCCGCGAATTGGAGGAAGCGGTTAAGAATCTGGACCGCAAACCAGCGGATAAAGCGAAGCCTAAGGTCAAGAATCGAGATCCTTATATCGATCATCTGGAAGAGGATCTTAGAGAACGGTTTAAAACGACCGTCAAAATTAAGCACAATAAGGATAAAGGGAAGATTGAGCTTAATTATTATAGCAAGCAGGATTTGGAGCGGTTGTTGGAACTTCTTCAATAAGAGCAGGCTTGGTATCTGAAGGCTCCGTTGATGAGTGGCTGGTTAAAAAGTGAGTTAGATTAAAACCAAAGACATGTCGACGTTCCTGAAAGGGAATGAGATATGTCTTTATTTAACTAAACGTGAGGTGCCTCGTTTGGCAGCGGAAGTTGAGAATGCTTGAATGTGTATTGTAAAGGGAAAATACTACGGAAAAATGAAGGGGAAACATCATGGACCCGATCGTTTATCTGGATCATGCCGCGACTTCGTGGCCCAAGCCTCCTGAAGTGTTTGAGGCAATGAAGAGGGCCATGGAAGAGGCGGCTGCAAACCCGGGGCGAGGCAGTCACCGAATGGCGGTGAAGGCATCCCGAGTCCTTTACGGGACTAGGAAGACGCTGGCAGATTTGTTTGGAGTGAAGAACCCCAACGATATTGCGTTGACATCGAATACGACCGAAGCGCTTAATTTAGCCATCAAAGGGTGTTTGCGTGAAGGCGATCATGTCATTGCGACGATGATTGAGCATAATTCTGTGCGTAGGCCGCTGGAATATTTGAAGCGCACCCGAGGCATACAAGTAGACTATGTTCCCGTTGATGAGGAAGGTCAGCTTGATCTGCAACGAATCGAGGGAGCCTTTCGTTCTAATACCAGGCTTGTTGTGTGCAGTCATAGTTCCAATCTGCTTGGTTCCATTATTCCACTTGTTGAGATAGGAGAACTGGCGAAGAAGAAAGGGGCTATACTGCTCGTGGATGCTGCCCAGAGTGCCGGTATGCTGGATATTCATGTAGAGAAGATGCATGTGGGTATGCTGGCGTTCCCCGGGCATAAAGGGCTTCTGGGGCCACAAGGAACAGGGGGGCTGTATATCTCGCCTGATATTGATCTGGAACCATTGCTGCATGGAGGTACCGGCAGTCAATCGGAGGCTATTGAACAGCCGACGGTGCGTCCGGATCGATATGAGGCAGGAACGCTGAATACGATTGGATATGCGGGATTGCAAGCGGGTGTGCAGAAGGTGCTTGAATGGACGCCACAGCATATATACCGGCATGAATGGGAATTAACGCAATATATGATGGACGGCCTGCAAGAGGTGAGAGGCCTTCGTATACTCGGCCCTGCTCTTGGAAAAGCACGGACAGGCATCGTGGCTTTTGTGTCTGAAAAATTCGATGCGTCCGAAATAGCTTTTCGACTGGACCGGGAATATGAGATTGCCGTGCGTGCCGGTTATCATTGTACACCGCTTGCCCATATGGCATCAGGAACGGAACATACGGGTGCAGTCAGAGCGAGCGTTGGGATTTCTACGAGCCGTGACGAAATCGAATTCATGCGAAAAGCGATCAAGGAAATTCACAGTTAAACAAACAGATCAAGATGGAGAAGAGGAAGGAAGAAAGCATGTCTGAATTAAATGAATTGATCATGGAGCAGCTTCATTGGTTTGTCGTCGGAATGGTCATGATCATCTTGATCTTATGGATAACCTTAATTGTTCAAGGGGCAAAATTGCGCAAGATGAAGCGAAGATACGATGCGATGATGGCAGGCAGCGGGGTAGAAGATATCGAATCGCTGCTGGTCCAATTGAAAATCCAAATGGATGAAATTGAAGAAGGGCATGCCAGTCATCAAAAAATGCTGGATTCCATCAACGGCAGCTTGAAAGGAATGAAATCCAAAGTTGGCATCGTCAGATATAATGCATTTGGCGAGCGGGGGAACGAAATGAGCTTCTCCCTGGCTATCCTGAGTGAGGAGGAGGAAGGAATCGTTCTGACCGGTCTGCATAACCGGGAGAGCTCCTATGTGTACGCCAAACCATTGAAGGATGGGCAATCCAAATATCCATTGTCTCCGGAAGAAAAGGAGGCCGTTACTCTTGCGCTGCAAGAAGGGAAGAACGGTTCCACTCCTTGATCCCTGCAAACAGGCAGGTTGCAATAATATCAGATAACCGCATGACCAAGCTTAATCGAGTGTTCTGCAATACGAAGTATTCCATAAAGCCGCCGACATTGACGATTCCCGTGACGTGGATATCGCCAACCGGCGGTAATTCTTTATGTACGCCGGCTCCAGGCTTAAGAGGGCCATCGGCGATCTGAATGGAGCCTACGCTGGTTGATTGGCCTAAGCAGGCGTCAATCCCGATCACAAAAGGGTTATCGAATTTCTCATATATGGCGGTCAGCGTATCCTTCAGATTCATGGCGTGGACAGGCTCGTCCAGCGTCCCGTATAAATGAAACAGCGAACTGTTGTAGCGGGCAAGCGAAGTGCCGACCAGCGGTCCCAGGCAGTCACCGGTGGACCGGTCGGTGCCGATGCAGACAATGACAAGCGGCCGGTGCTGAATACGGGCGTCGGAGAGATGAAAGAGCAAGCGATGTATAATAGCAGAATGGATATTAGGGTCCGTGTGTGGTATTTTTAAGCTGGAAGCCTCCGGGCGAGACGTGATTTTAGATAGACGGTTCATAGAATCTTCCTTTCGTCTGCATTTGGTAGTATCAGTATATGGATGAAAGACTGTTTTTATACTTTGCGTTTTGCTTAAAATGCGATTTAATCATTTCGAGCGGTAGCCGTGCTTTGAATATGTATAGGACATGGACCCGCAGGTGTTCTATGAAATGTTGATTTATTTTAAGAGTTTTATATAAAACCCTTGTTTGCCGGACATGATAATGAGAGATATATACAACTAAAATGATAGGCAGCATGAAGGAGGATTTGGCAGTGGAAGGTGCGATGGTGATCGCATTCGATTCCACCCAGCAGGCGCTGCGCGCGGAAATGCTGCTGGAGTATGCGGATATCGAAATAGATCTGTTCCCTACGCCGAAAGAGATTACGGCTGGCTGTGCATTATCGATTCAATTCCCCTCTGATGCGTTAAAGGATGTTCAAGAGATTATCCGGCTGGAGCATGTGGAGATCCGGGGCATTTTTGCGCTTGATGACAACGAGAGGTATATCAACATCGAAGAGTAAGGGAGGACATCAGGGATGAGGGGCTTTGGTTACTTGTCTGGGGAAACTACAGAAGATGGTGTAGACTTGCAAACGATAGCTGAGGAGGCAGAGGGTTTGAAAGATAAGATCTGGGGATGGTTAACGAATGAGGAGATGTGGATGAATATTCTGTCATCCGGCATTCGGGTAATCATCATATTTATTCTGACGCGTCTCGTGATCCGGGTTGTGTATAAAATGATTGATCAGTTCCTGCTCCGGCAGGAGAAGAGCCGAATCCAGGTGAACTCAAGACGCTTTGTTACAGTAGGGGAATTGTTAAAAAATGTAACCTCCGTCGTATGTAATTTTGTCATGATCTTAATCATTCTGTCGGAGTTCAACTTCAAGCTAGGACCACTGTTGGCTGGTGCCGGTGTACTGGGTCTTGCCATCGGTTTCGGTGCACAGAGTTTGGTGAAGGACGTTATTACCGGATTCTTCATTATATTCGAGGATCAGTTCGCCGTAGGTGACGTGATCAAGAGCGGCGAGTACCGGGGAACGGTCGAAATGATCGGACTGCGCACATCGCGTGTCAGGGGGCTGAACGGGGAAACCTATATTATTCCGAACGGGATGATTACCAGCGTTACGAACTACTCTCTTTCCAACTCGCTCGCGATAGTGGATCTGCCAGTGAAGAACGATCAGCAGGTGAAGGATACGATCACATTGATTCAATCGGCACTTACGGGAATCATGGACCGCCGGCCCGAGGTGCAGCGTACGCCGGATGTGCTTGGGATCCAGTCTTTGACAACGTCGGAATATGTGGTTCGCATCGTAGCCGAGTGTAATCCGAATGCCAGGGAAGCCGTGGAACGCCAGATTTTTACCGATATCAAACAGGCCATTGAAGCACGCGAGCTGGGGCAAGAACGCGCTCAGGGTTGATCTATTCGGTGATCCGATGTTATATAATAGATAATGAAGCGACGAAACAAAAGGGAGCGGTAACCATGGAGCGCAAGGTTTTTCAGTTAGGGGATATCGTTCAGATGAAGAAGCCCCATCCTTGTGGAAATAATGAGATGGAGATTATTCGCATGGGGATGGATATTCGGATTAAATGCACGAAGTGTCAGCACAGCGTGTTGATCCCCCGTGTAAAGTTCGAGAAGAATATGAAGAAGGTTTTACGTTCGGCGCAGGAAGCGGAAGGGGCAGGGGATACACCTTAATATTTCCTCCCCGGAAGCTTCCCAAGCCAGTGTTCATGAAGCCGGTAAGGCGAATCTGATCGAGCAGCTAAAAAGAGATGGAGACAAGCTATTGACCAGATAACGTTTCCATGATATAATCAATCTTGCTGTGGAAAGGTACCCAAGAGGCCCAAGGGGGCTGACTCGAAATCAGCTAGGCGTCGCAAGGCGTGCGTGGGTTCGAATCCCACCCTTTCCGCCACCAATCGTTCTAAGTTCCGCTGTTATGGATGCAGACGATATTGTTACATAAACCGAGGCGTTAAGCTGTACGGACGCCTTTGAATAAAACACCCTCATGCAGGTCAGATGATCTGCCGAGGGTGTTTTTCGTTGTCGAGAGGATGACTCCAGATCAGGAAGCGGACATAAAAAGAAGGGCCCTAATGGGCCCTTCTTTCTGGGTAGGCGGTGCTTGTGAATTGGAATCATTTTATCAGCACTTCTGCGAACCTTGTCAACAGCTTCACTTGTCCTAAAGGTCAAGCACTCGGCTCATTTCCTCAGCTTGCAATTCGTGCGACGATCAGAAACCTTCTGCGTTGTTCAGTTGCAACGTTCAACGGAACCACACCTCTCTCATGCACCGCCTGATTATAATGTGCGCATAAAGGGCTGTTTGTATACATGCTAATTTCAACGAATGACAATTTAGAGTAAATGGTCAGCCTTCATTGCTTGAACGACAGCCATATAGGCAAAGCTCGATCGTGGGGCAGTGCTCAGGATGCAATAGGACGGACGCCGAACAATACCATGCGTCTGGAACACTCCAGGCTGTTACTTAGGCTGCACCCGACGCTTGTTTAACCATACGCGATCATCATTTTGAGTTTCAGGGAAGGTGTCGCCCTTGCTCATTTTAATTTGACGCGGGTTCTCAATGCCCATAATATGGTCTCTAACGCCAACTTCCATATAAATGCCGTTGTTTGGCGCTTTGTCGCCTGCACGAAATTCGGTCTGTTCTCCCATTGTGGAATTCCTCCTCATTATGATGGATGGACTGCATGTATTATCATGCGCCAACAGACCTTAAATCATTGCAGGGAAAGAGAGAAAGGCGCGGTAATAAAGGGAAGAGGGCATGTTTGGTTTCGAAAAGAAACTTGCATCCGATCATCCGTTCTGATATAGTATTATGGTGCGAGTTAGACTCGCTCCTTGCTCTCAACATCGATTGAGGGCCGAAGTCCATAAGGAGGTGAAACATATGCGCAAATATGAAGTGATGTACATTATTCGTCCTGACATTGAACAAGAAGCTGTTCAAGCTGCAGTCGATAAATTCCAAGGCATCATCTCCAACGGCGGAGAAATTACAAAGCATGACGTAATGGGTAAACGCCGTCTTGCGTATGAGATCAAGAAATTCCGTGATGGCGTCTACGTTCTGGTAAACTTCAACGCAACACCTGAAGTTGTAGCTGAGCTTGAGCGTCTCATGAAGATTTCTGACGAAGTCATTCGTTATCTCATCACGAACGACGTTGCTTAATACGGACCAAACTTTGTAATTGATTTCGTTCTAAGGAGGGGATTGGATTGTTGAACCGTGTCATTTTGATTGGCCGACTGACTAAGGATCCCGAGCTGCGATATACTCCTTCAGGTGTTGCTGTAACGCAATTTACACTTGCTGTTGATCGTCCGTTTACTGGACAAGGCGGGGAGCGCGAAGCGGATTTCATTCCGGTCGTGACCTGGAGACAGCTTGCGGAGACTTGTGCAAACTATCTGCGCAAAGGCCGTCTGACGGCTGTAGAAGGGCGCATTCAAGTGCGGAATTACGAGAATAACGAAGGTAAGCGTGTATACGTCACCGAAGTCATTGCCGATAATGTTCGCTTCTTGGAGTCAAACCGTGAAACAAGCGGTGGCGGAGGAAATCGTGAGGAATCATCGTTTAACGGAGGAAGCAACGGCAATAGCGGTGGCGGAAACCGGGGGAACAATAACTACTCGCGAAACAACAATCAGGATCCTTTTTCCGATGAAGGAAAACCGATCGATATTTCGGATGATGATTTGCCATTTTAATACGGAAAGGACTGACAACACATGGCTTTTAAACAAAGAGAAGGCGGAGACAACGACAAAAGACCGGCACGCCGCGGCGGCCGCAACAAGCGTCGTAAAGTATGTTTCTTCACTGTGAACAAAATTACTCACATTGACTATAAAGATACAGACCTGCTCAAGAAATTCATCAGCGAGCGCGGAAAAATCCTGCCTCGTCGTGTAACAGGTACTAGCGCTAAATATCAGCGTGCCCTGACGATTGCGATCAAACGCTCCCGTCAAATCGCATTGCTTCCATACACAACGGAGTAAACCTTTGTGTGTAAAGCGGTTCAGCCTAATAGGCTGGGCCGCTTTTTTATTAGGTACAAATTCAAGTGCTTACTTCAACATCTCGCAAGGGATAGCTCGGCCATATGCGGTCTGTCGTCGAGTAAGCAATGTCGGCAGATGCTTGCAAGACCACGTCGCTGCCCATTGTGAATCGTGAAAGCATCCATGTTGAGAGGCAGAGGTTACATCAGATATATAAAACAAGAGCAGGGACAGACCATTTCGGTTTCAAACAGGCTTAACCAAATGTTGGGATATAATGTCTTCACGGAAGAATCGTGTCTCCTCTGAGTGTACATTGTTGGAGCGTAGCAGCGATCGATAAATACAAGCCTGGTGTAAAGCTTTCCAGTTTTAAAGCCCTGAAATCATGTCTACTTCGAAAGGACAGTGTCTATTGTAAGCAATACAACGATAAGAACAATGGATGTTCCTGCTATAAAGGAATCCATGAATGTAGGCCGATCGCAAAGTAGGCTGAAAAAATTCCTTCTATTATATATAGGTATCTGTAGCCTTTCCGCATAAAGGGTGGAATGTTATTTGTCTAGTATATAGAATGCGATCCTTTTCATATATCGAAAAAAGAGAATGGTACGGGCCTATTTCTTATTCTCGTATGAAGTTTGATGTCTATCGTGTACAAACATGATATACGAACATGGCCACGACCGTGAGGTAAGGAAAATTTAATAATGCGATTACATTAAAATTACAGAAATTTTTCAATCAGATGATGTCCTCTCCAGGGATACAAGCGTACATAGAGTGGAAGCTCCATGATGTTAGTCTTATTATGCATATTCCTCCTCCATTATCCAAACGATAAAGGAAAAAGGAGGTAGTCGTATGTGCAGAAGATTTTCGCTGTCCGCAGGGCTCGAAGAAGTGAATCAACGCTTTGGCATCCATCGGGTCATGTATTACTACAAGAGCCGGTACAACATTAGTCCTACCCAAACCATGCCGGTCATTGTACAGGAACAGGGGGAGCGGGTACTCGATGAGTATCGGTGGGGCTTGGTTCCATATTGGGGAAAAGACGCGGTCAATGCCGATATTACGACAGTTGATCAGAATCCCACTTATCGCAAAGCGATTGATACGAGACGCTGCGTTATACCTTGCAACGGACTATATTACTGGAGGACGGTCGGCAAACGGAGTTATGCCGTACGGACCGTGATCGGAGAGAATGAAATATTCGGTATGGCGGGCCTATACGAGACATGGCGGGATGCCAGAGGAAATGAAATGAGAACCTGCACGGTTCTGATGACGGATGCAAATGAAGCGATATCGGAGTTCGAAACACGGATGCCGGCAATCTTGTCGGAAGATAACATGGATAAGTGGCTGGACCCGGAAATCCAGGGAAGGCATGCGGTTCATCCGCTGCTTCATACTTACCGCGGACAGATGCGCATATATCCGGTAACGCCTTTGGTGGCCGACGATACGCATGATCATCAGCAGTGCATTGAAGAAATGGATTTGAAGCTTGCTTGGGTGAAGAACCTGTAGTTCGTAAGTATGAAAGAACGTGGTTGATTTATCTGACATGAAACAGAACATGAAAGCAATCCGGAAGATGCCTCCGGATTGCTTTTTAGGTTTTAGTGCAGTAGAGGAACGAAACCATGAAAGGTAATACCTCCAAACAGGCGTCATCTAATACGGAATTGAAGCTTCCGGTTAGGATGAAATATTACATAAAAATGGGCTTTATCTAGATTGAGCAGAGATAGACTAGAATAGTGTGATATAATTTAACATAAAACTTACCTTTTAGCACTTTTAATCAAGGTTTTAAATCTGAATTAAAATTATTTGTAATATAACATTACATCATTTCAACAAAACCGAAGGCGATTATAGTTATAAATTGTAAATAAATCTTGATATTACATACATTTTCAGTAAACTAAGGATATACAACGGAGATAAACTTAATTATTAACCTCGAAAACGACGATAAAAACATGATTTTTGAGAAATATGAAAAAAAGTAATTGACGTTACCTAAATTTACACGTATCATAACATTAATTTTATAGGCAAGAAGATATTGCTAGAGACTTTGGCACTAATTGACCAATGGTATATTTTCTGTAAAACTTTCAAGTTATTTCACATCATGCAATGACATCCTAGAGAACGTAACGTTCAGTACCGAAATTATTTAAGGATGATTTCAATATTCGTCCTGATAATTTATATTGCAACAACATTTTTTAAGAGGAGGATTCGCATGAAGAAAAGAATGTCACTCCTGCTGGCAATCATGCTTCTGGCCATCACGGTATTAGCAGCTTGCGGAGGCGGAGGAACAGCAGAACAGCCACCAAGTCAAGGGGATCAAACGGAGCAAACTCCACCAGCTGAAGGCGATGGCGAAGAAACTACAGAACCGCCAGCTGAATCTGGTGACGAAAGCCAAGGCTATTTTGAAGCTGAAGACCCATCTTTGAATCCAGCAACTGCATTGAATCGTAAAGACACGCTTGTTGTAGGTATGACTGCACCTAAAGGGGTATTTAACCCGTTCTACTGGCAGACTGCTTATGACAAATATGTCGTAGACGCTATCTTTGATTCTTTCTTCGCAGTTCAAGGCGACGGAACGTACCAGAACCGTTTGGCGGAAAGCGTAGAAGTTTCCGAGGATAAATTGAAGTACACGTTCAAATTGAAGCCAGGCGTGACGTATTCCGATGGCACTCCTGTTACTGTAAAAGACTATGCTTTTGCAATGAAAGTTTATCATGATTCCAGCTATGACGGCCAATCCGATCTGTTGTCCGTTCATATCAAAGGCGGTAAAGAGTACAACGAAGGCAAAGCTACCGATATCTCCGGTATTAAAGTCATCGACGACAATACCATTGAAATCGAAGTTACCGAAGCAAATGCAATGACCAAGGATAACCTCGGTACGGTTGCTTTTGCACCAGAAGCCTACTATGGCAAAGGTTACAAGCAAGGCAACCTGGAGTACATGAAAGATCTGCACGCTAAACCAATCGGAAGCGGTCAATATGTATTGAAGAGCTACTCCCCAGGTCAAGAGGTAGTACTCGAAGCTAACGCTAACTACTTCCTGGGCGCACCGAAAATCAAGAACGTTATTTACAAGACTACAACTGAAGAAACCAGATTGGCCATGTTCCAATCCGGCGAAATCGATATGGATATGGTTACCGTTAACGAAGACAACGTAGAAGAATTGAAAGGCATGGGCTTCCTGGACGTCAACATCTTCCCAACCAACGGTTACGGATATGTTGCCATGAACCACAATGATCCTAAATTCCAAGACGTTAAGGTTCGTCAAGCATTGATGTACGGTTTGAACCGTGCAGAAGTAGTAGAAATCATCTATGGTCCTTATGCGAACGTATTGAATATTCCACAATCCAGCGTTTCCTGGGCTTACACGGACGAAGGCATTGAGCCGTACGAGTTCGACATGGAAAAAGCGAAGCAGCTTCTTGATGAAGCAGGTTGGGTAGCCGGTGCAGACGGTACTCGCGAAAAAGACGGCAAGAAATTCGAAATTCATTTCTCTGCAACAGCTGACAACCCGGTAATCGATGCTCTGATTCCGGTTATGACGCAAAACTACCAAGAACTTGGCATCAAATTGACTGCTGAAACGTTGGATTTCAACGCTATCATGGATAAGAAGGACAAAGGCGAGTTCGAAATGTTCTTCGCAGCTTGGGGCTTGACTCCGGATCCGGATTCCACGGTTTACATTACAGATGGACAGCAGAACGATATCGGCTTCTCCAATCCAGATTACGATGCAGCTATGAAAAAAGGTCTGAACGCGTTTGATCTTGAAGAACGTAAAGCAGCTTACGCTGAAGCATATCAAGTGCTGAACCAAAACGTTCCGGATCTCTTGATCTATCAAAGACGCGATATGTGGGGTATTAACAGCAGAATCAACGGCATGGACATCACTCCATACAAAGACTTCACCATCGATCTCTATAAAGCCGAAATTCAACAATAACAGCAGGAAACATATGCTCAGCTCGCAAGAGCTGGGCATATCCACTTATAAGCCGGGAGGAATATTATGAAGCAGTACATTATCCGGAGGCTGCTGCAGATTATCCCGACAATGATCGGGATTTCGATTATCATATTTGCAATATCAGCATTGGTTCCAGGTGACTATATCACTGCAGTGAATAACCCGACGATGACTGCTGAGAAGGCAGCTCAGCTTCGGGAAATTTATGGTTTAGATAAGCCGCCAGTAGAGCGTTATCTTACATGGGTCGGCAATATGCTGAAGGGTAATCTCGGAGATTCCCTTGTGCACAAACAACCTGTTACAACCGTTATGGGCAATTATGTATGGAACTCCTTTTTCATCGCTATTTTCAGTTTGATATTGAGTTGGATTATTGCTATTTTTGCCGGCGTATTCTCGGCTAAATTCCAGTATTCTTTATTCGATAAAATCATTACGCTATTAATCTTTTTATGTATGTCACTGCCCTCTTTCTTCATCGGACTTCTTCTCATCAAATTTTTGGCGTTGGATCTAGGGTGGTTCCCGGTTGGCGGTATGAAGACATCCGGAATGAATGGAAATACGTGGGAACAATTGGTTGATATCGCTTGGCATATGTTCTTGCCGGTTACGGTACTCACGATGCTTAGCACAGGCAGCTTGACGCGGTATTTCCGTACAAGCATGCTGGAGGTTATTCGTCAGGATTACATCCGGACGGCTCGTGCTAAGGGGCTAAAGGAACGTACGGTAATTTTCAAGCATGCTCTGCGTAATGCAATGCTTCCTGCGATCACCCTGATGGGCTTTGAGCTGCCAGCTTTGTTTGGCGGCGCCATCATCATGGAGAAAATTTTCATTTGGCCAGGGGTCGGTCAAGTTTATCTGGAATCGATCAATATGCGGGACTATCCGTTCATGCTTGGTTTCACGGTGTTCATATCCGTACTGACACTTCTGGGCAACCTGTTGTCTGACGTTCTGTATGGAACTGCAGATCCAAGAATTCGCTTAAAGTAGGAGGAGATTCATTTGTCCGCAGAGGCTGCACCATTAAAAACGAATCTACCAGTACCGAAGAAGCAGCCGGATTCCCCGTGGCGGATCGCTATTCGCCGTTTTTCCAGAAACCGTCTTGCTGTCATCGGACTTATCATAATCGTATTTATGTTTTTGCTGTGTTTTATTGGTCCATTGTTCTCGCCATACTCACTGTATGACTACAGTGTAAAAGATAAAAACTTGCCTCCAAGCTCCAAATATTGGCTAGGCACGGATAAGCTCGGCCGCGATGTTCTTCTGCGTATGATGCTTGCAGGCCGGATTTCCCTGACGGTCGGTCTTGTCGCAACGGGTATCTCGGTCATCGTGGGGGCGACGCTTGGCGCGCTGGCCGGGTTCTATCGAAAATGGGTCGATACTCTGATTATGCGTATTGCCGATATATTTATGGCGATTCCGACGCTCCCGATCCTGATCATTTTGGGCGCGGTGCTGTCAGACTTAAAGGTTGATCCTTCTGAACGAATCTATTTCTTGATGTTGATTATAGGTATCTTAGGCTGGAGTGGAATTTCCCGCCTTGTACGCGGACAAATATTGACGCTACGTGAACAAGAGTTTATGCAGGCAACGGAAGCGCTGGGACTTAAAGACCGACGCAAAATTTTCCGCCATCTGCTGCCGAATACAATTCCGATTATTATCGTATCCGCAACGCTTGGCGTAGCCGGAGCCATTATTTACGAATCGGCGTTAAGCTTCTTGGGAGTTGGGGTCGTTCCGCCAACACCTTCTTGGGGGAACATGATCTCGGCCGCAAACAGTTTGATTGATTTCCGTAAGCGGCCGTGGCTGTGGATACCGCCAGGCATGTGTATTCTTGTTACCGTAGTTGCAATCAACTTGATCGGTGACGGGCTTCGCGACGCACTTGACCCGAAAATGAAGAAGTAGGAGATGCGAATATGGCAAAAGAATTAGTAGAATTCCGCAATTTAAAAACGCATTTTCAAACCTCCGCAGGCACCGTGAAAGCCGTCGACGATGTTAGCTTCAAAATCCGTGAAGGTGAAACACTGTGCGTGGTGGGTGAGTCGGGCTGTGGTAAGAGCGTAACAGCCATGTCTCTTATGCGTTTGATCGATACACCTCCGGTGGGGGGAGAAATCCTGTATGAAGGCAAGGATCTGCTGAAGATGAGCAAGCGCGAGATGAGCTTGATTCGCGGCAACGATATCGCCATGATCTTCCAGGAACCCATGACCTCGCTGAACCCGGTATTAACGATCGGGGAGCAGATTGTGGAGCCGATCCTGCTTCATCAGCTCGTTAACCGTAAAGAAGCAAAACAACGCGCCATCGATCTGATTAATTTGGTTGGAATCCCGCGTGCGGAGAAGATTTTCGACTCTTATCCGCATGAGCTCAGCGGCGGTATGCGCCAACGGATCATGATCGCGATTGCCCTTAGCTGTAATCCGAAGCTGCTGATCGCGGATGAGCCTACAACCGCTCTTGACGTTACGATTCAGGCCCAGATCTTGGATTTGATGCGTGACATTAAGGGTAAACTCAACACTTCGATTATGCTTATTACGCATGACCTAGGCGTTGTTGCCGAGATGGCGGATTATGTTGTTGTTATGTACGCAGGCAAAGTCATAGAAGAAGCGCCGGTCATCGAGCTGTTCAAACAACCGAAGCATCCATATACCAAAGGTCTTCTGAAGGCGAAGCCGGTCATTAATCAGACGCAAGAACGTCTGTATTCGATTCCGGGACAAGTGCCTAACCCGGTAGATCTTGGAGACAACTGTCATTTCCATGATCGCTGCGAATTCTGCATGCAGATCTGCAAGGAGAAAACGCCTCCGCTCGGTACGGATCCTAACGGCCATAAGGTCGCTTGCTGGCTGTATGAAGAGGAGGGGAAAGCCTAATGAGTCAAGCACTGATCGAAATAGACGGTTTGAAGAAATACTTTCCCATCACCGGCGGCGTATTTCAACGAACCGTGGGCAATGTAAGGGCCGTTGACGGAGTCAGCTTTACCATCAACAAAGGCGAATCCTTCGGGCTCGTAGGTGAATCGGGCTGCGGCAAGAGCACCATTGGACGAACCATTCTTCGATTGCTGGAAAAAACGGAAGGCAAAGTCATCTTTAATGGTACCGACATCCATTCCTTGTCCAAGGAGAAGATGCGTGCCCTGCGTCCAAAGATGCAGATCGTATTCCAGGATCCATTCAGCTCGCTGAATCCAAGAATCAAAGTGGGCGAAGCCATCGGCGAAGCACTCATTGACCATGGGTTAGTTAATCGTAAGGAACTTAAAGACCGCGTGATTGAAACGCTGGAAATTTGCGGCCTTGCCGCCTATCATTACGATCGGTATCCGCATGAGTTCTCCGGCGGACAGCGACAACGGATCGGGATTGCCCGCGCGTTGATTCTGAATCCCGACTTTATCGTCGCGGATGAGCCGGTATCTGCATTGGACGTATCGATTCAAGCACAAATCATCAACTTATTAAGTGATTTGCAGCGCGAGAAGCAGCTGACTTACTTGTTCATTTCTCATGATCTCAGTGTTGTAGAGCATTTGTGCAACCGAATTGGGGTAATGTATCTGGGATCGATGGTAGAAATGGCAAGCAAGGAAGAGCTGTTCCGCAACCCGCTGCATCCTTATACGAAAGCATTGCTGTCTGCCGTACCGGTACCGGACCCAACGCTGAAGCGCGATCGGATCGTACTGAAAGGCGACATTCCAAGTCCGGCGAACCCGCCTTCAGGCTGCAAATTCCACACACGCTGCCCGCTGGCTTCGGACCTGTGCAAACAGCAAGTGCCGGAATACCGCAATGTAGGAAATGATCACTTTGTTGCTTGTCACTACGCTTAATAGGACTCTTCATATCCAGGTTTTCTGACAGCAATCAGCATGATGATTAGAAGATTTACAGATTCATAGAAGGACTTCCTATCGTCTGCGGACGGTTGGAGGTCTTTTTCGTTTTCCTGACACATTCGTTTCATTTACAAAAATTTCTAAACAGAAAATTCAAAAAAAAGCAGACCAAATGCCTCTTTCAACCGTCTATAACTATGGAGGGCTAATTCTATGAAAAAACGGTGGCTTTGGCTGGTCATGATGTTGCTAATTATCGTCCCCATAGGGGCGGTTGTCATAGGAAATATAGAACGAGCGGGGTTTAAACCGAAGGTTGACGCGCGAGCCGTCGTCTTAATGGATTTAAACACCGGGCGTATTTTGCTCAGCGAGAATGGCGACGTACCCTTACCGCCTGCTAGCATGTCCAAGCTGATGACCGAATTGGTCATCCTGGATGATATTAAGACCGGGAAGAGATCCTGGGACGATGAAGTCAAGATAAGCGATACGGCAAGCGACGTCAGAGGCGTTAAAATCGCCTTGAAGTCCGGCGAAATATTGACGGTTCGCGAATTGTTCCAGAGCATAACGGTTTATTCCGCCAATGATGCGTCCGTGGCGCTTGCCGAGCATTTTGCGGGCTCCGAGGAAGCGTTCGTTCGGAAGATGAATGCCAAGGCCAAAGAGATTGGCTTATCCAGCGCGACCCGTTTCGTGAACGCGTCAGGCGTCGAGCAGGGCACTGCCAATGGTCACGCCTGGTCCTCGGATGGAGAAACGGTAATGACCGCAGAAGATACGGCTAAACTAGCCGCGCATCTCATTAGAAGCCATCCGGATATACTAAGCACTTCCAGCAAAACGCAGACGAAGATAAGCGGACGCAATTTATATTTGAGCAACACCAATTGGATGCTGCCCTCGCTTGGCGGCCCTTATTCCTACGAAGGCACCGATGGATTAAAAGCAGGATACACGGCGAATGCAGGGTACTGCTTTACGGGAACAGCCGAGAAGCAAGGCAGCCGGCTTATTGCCGTTGTCATGGGTACCGAATCCAAAGAAGCAAGGTTTGAAGAGACGCGAAAGCTGTTCGATTACGGATTTTCCAAGACCTTGACGTGGAGAGAGCGGCTGGACGACTGGTTCCAATATTCGGGAACCGCAGCCGCTCTTCAGCATGAGAACAGACCGGTTTAACGGATCAATGAGGATTTGGTAGATTTATAGAACTGCCCGTGAAGGGTTCACATTTGACAATATTCTGGTTTACAATAGATGATGTGTTGCAACTAGCCTACTAGTATGAAGTGAGTCAACGGGAGGAGTTCCCGTTTAATAAGAGAGGAGGGTGAGCCAAGCAGCTTAGGGTGCAAGCAAAGACCTTTAACGATCTGACTTATCCATTAATTTATTTTATAATAAAGAAGGAATTGAACTCATGAAGAGGAAATCATTATATATTACGCTCGCTATTGTCATATTGCTGGGCTCATCCGCATTTCTGTTTAGAACGCAGCTTGCGGTCGTGGCATTTGACCTGTTTATGGCAAAGGACGTAGAGGAATCGTTACAGAAATCGTATAAGCCGCTCCAGAGCGACAAGACGCCTGAACCGGTCGTACTCCAGAGCAAGCCGTTCTCGGTCATGCTGCTGGGAAGCGACCAGCGGGAAGACGAGCCAGCCCGTTCGGACACGTTGATCTATGCGGTTGTACGTCCCATGGAGTCCAAAGTGCTCCTAATCTCGGTACCGCGGGATACGTACGTCGATATTATCGGCAAGGACAAGAAAGACAAGATCAACCATGCGTTTGCATATGGCGGTCACCAAATGGCGAAAGATACGATGGAAGCATTTTTCGATGAGGAACTTGATTATTATGCCTCCATTAATTTTCAAGGCTTGAAGGATGTCGTTGACGCCCTTGGCGGCGTTGAGCTGCCGATCCGCAAGGATATCGTCAACAAAGGCAGGGATCATGAGAAGTTCACGATTGAAGCCAACAAACCGATTTACAATGGCGAGGAAGCCTTGAATTATGTCCGTTATCGTGAAGATAGCGACTTTAATCGGGCGAAGAGACAGCAGGTATTTTTGGATGTAGCGGCTAAGCGGGTCATGAAGCTGGATCAGATCGGCAAGGTGCCTGAACTGATCGAGATTATGGGAGATAATTTCCAAACCGATATGCAGCCTAAATTCATTATCGACCTGGCGAAGCAGATGCTGACCGGGGGCAAAGTGGATATGACCAGCTATACGATCATGGGAGAAGGCATGAAAATTAACGGCATCTATTATAATGAGGCCGACATGGAGGACGTGCAGGAAGCCCGCGACCTAATCGACAACTGGATGAACCCGGATACGCCGGCAGACCAGCTGCTGCAGCCTAAAGATGCAGAGAAACAGAAATTGCAATAACATAAACACCGGTACATCCGGATGATGTCATAGTACGTTGCTTCATCTCAATCAGCAGTCCGGATTGCCTGGCTGCTGATTTTGTGCCCTATACAAGGGAATCGAAACGACGGAGTTAACGTATGTATGAGTATGGATAGGGGAAGGAGTAACCTGCATACCAAGCTTTTGGATCAGGAAGGTTACTTAACATGACTCCATGAGGTTGGAGTCATAAGGAGGATAATGCATTATGAATATCGCTTTTTTTCTATTACCGAAGCAGGAAGTGATTTGTTTAACGCTGGACTCCACGCTCAGGCAGACGCTGGAACGGATGGAGTTTCACCGGTACACGGCGGTGCCCGTGCTGGATAAGAACGGTCAATATGCAGGCACCGTAACCGAAGGAGATCTGTTATGGCATATGAAGAACTCGGAAGGCAAAATCACTTTTGAGAACGCTTCGAAATTTTTGCTGAAGGATGTTCCGTTCCGCATGGATATCAAGCCGGTATCGATTGATGCCCGGATGGAGGATCTGATTAATTTGGCCAAGGTACAGAACTTTGTGCCGGTGGTGGACGACATGAACCGATTTATCGGGATTGTCCGCAGAAGCCTTATCATCGAGTACTGTGAACGCTTTGTTTCCAAGGAGACGATGGAATCCCAAGGGGCAACATAATCATGTAGGAACGCAAACAACAAAGGGCGTGGGACCACGGGGACATCGTGGGTAACACGTCCTATTTCTATAGAGACGGGGCTGCAGCCGGCATGCAGGGGGAATAACCGGTGGCCATTTGGAGTACAAAGAGAAGGTAAGTTATCTCCGCCATGGGGACTAAGGTTGGACAGGGTGCCCCGGGGCCTTTGTGTGGGCGGCTTTTTTTTATGCTATAATGGAGAATAAAGCTGTTTTCAGGGAGAGATGGATATGCCGAATATGCCGAAGGACTTGGATGTAGCGAAACGCGCCAAAGTGATTGAATGGCTTAAAACCGAAGTAATTGATCATGTATCCCGGTTATTCAAAGCTCTATGGGAAGGCAGCACTACAAAGGTTGGAGACAGTTTGGCAAGCCTGATGATGAGCTCCTACATACTGGGCCGAAGGCTCGGCTTGACCTATCGGGATTTGGACGATCTCTTGTTGGAGAAATTGAAAAAGCATAAGCAGGAAGGACATCAGCTGGAGGATTGGTACCAGGATATTTCCGCGCTCGAAGAACATTTGCGTAAGAGGTGAACATATTGAAATTGCGCTGGACTACGGCGGTATGGAGCATTGTATATTTGCTGCTGCTGCTGTCACTACTCACACCCTTTTCGATCGTAACGGCTTTCTTATTGGTTCTGCCGGTTGCGATTCTGTTTACGGCTTTGAATACAAAATCATTTATCATGCATGTGGTGCCGGTGTGGCTGATTGCTCTTCTGATTCATCCCATTTATTTACTGCTTGCGATCTATTTTGCGATTCCGGGGATCGTGATGGGGTATTTATACCGGAAACGGAAGGCAGCCATGCAGGTGTTGAAGTATGGCATGGCCGTCATGCTGGTGGAACTGCTTGTCCTGCTGATGATCAGCACGGCCTTCTTCCAATTGAATCTGTCGGAATATGTGGATGAGATCGTAAAGATGACGACCGCTCCGCTCACCGAGATGGGTGTTGAAGGCGGCCTGGGCGGCCAGTTCCTTGGCACCGAACTCGATACACAACTCATTAAAGATCAAACGATGCGTTTGGTTCCGTTCGCGATGATTATCAGCTCGTTCCTTATGACGGTGGTCACTCATGCTTTGGCACGGCCCACCCTCAACAGCATGGGCTTATCCGTGCCGCGGCTGAAGCCGGCCAGAGAATGGATGCTCCCGCGTTCCCTGATCTGGTACTACCTGCTCATTTTCTTCATCAACATAGCAACCGTCAATTCGGACAATACCTTCATGAAGATGATAGTAGCCAACGCTACGCCGTTGCTGCAGATCTGCTTCATGATTCAAGCGCTAAGCTTCTTCTATTATCTGGCACACGAGCGGAAGTGGCATCCGATCGCGCCGCTTTTGACGGCCATACCGATTGTTCTGTTCCCGCCGGCAATGATTATCGGAATCCTGGATCTGGCGTTCCCACTTCGTCAGGCATTTAGTAAAAACAAAAGATAGGGTGATGAGTCATGCCTAAATTTCTGCAGAAACGCTGGCACGGCTATCATACCGTCTGGGCGTTTGCGCTGGTGCTTCTGCTTGTTATTTTTCTGTCGTTCTACAATACGATTCTGGGGCTGGTCGGGCTGCTGCTTGCGGTGGTAGGCGGCTACGCGATGCTGAAGGCGGAGATGAAGTTTCGCCGCGAGCTGGTGGATTATATCGGAGATCTGTCGTTTCGGATTCAGCGGGTCGAGGGCGAAGCGGTCAGCGTGCTGCCATTTGGCATTGTGCTGTACAGCGAGGATAAGACCGTGGAATGGCATAACCGATTCGTAGTCAATATGTTTCCCCAACAGCCGCTGGTGGGCGCTTCCTTGCAGGAGCTGTTCCCCGAGCTGGTGACAGCGCTAAAGGAAATCCAGGAGAAGAAGGATAGCAAAGAGAAGCCGCCGAAGGAAATTCGGCTGGAGATTTCCCATGAGGATAAGTACTATGGAGCCACGGTAATTCCGGATGAGCGACTCATTTATCTGGATGAGATCACCGAGCTGGCGGTGCTCAGGCAGCGGTACGAGGATGAGCGGCTGGCCTTGGGCATTATCATGATGGATAACATCGATGAGGCCTCGCAGGGAATGGATGATCAACAGCGGACGGCACTCATTGCAAAGGTCACCAGCGAGATTACGAATTGGGCCCGGGAGTTCAACGTCTACTTACGGAGGCTCTCCTCGGACCGCTATTTGATGATGCTGAACCACAGGTCGCTCGATGCGCTGGAGAATAGCCGTTTTCTCATCCTGGACGAAGTCCGGGAGATGACGGCCGATCTGAAGGTACCGCTTACGCTGAGCGTCGGTCTTGCCTTCGGTTCAGACGATATCACGGAGCTGGGGCAGCTTGCCCAATCCAGTCTGGATATGGCACTGGGCCGGGGCGGAGATCAGGCTGCTGTCAAAGCCGGCCAAAGGCTCTCCTTCTATGGCGGTAAATCCAACGCGGTAGAGAAACGAACGCGCGTAAGAGCGCGAGTCATTTCCCATGCGCTGCGCGATTTGATGCAGGAGAGCGACAAAGTGATCATCATGGGCCACAAGCTGCCGGATATGGACGTGGTCGGCGCTGCGATCGGCATCCTGAAAGCAGCCCAAATGTATAAAGTCGAGGCTTATATCGTGATGGAGGGAATGAATCCGTCCATTTCGAGGATTATGGAAGAGGTCCGCAAGGATGAAGCCTTGATGAGCCGATTCATCTCGACCGAACAATCGATGCAGATGATGACGGAGCACACGCTGCTCGTTGTCGTGGATACCCATAAAGCCTCCATGACGATGGAGCCGAGGCTGGTTCATCGCGCAAGCCGGGTGGTCGTGATGGATCATCACCGGCGCGGCGAAGAATTTATTAATGACGCGGTGCTGATCTATCTTGAGCCGTATGCCTCTTCAACCTGCGAGCTGGTGACGGAGGTGCTGCAGTATATTCACGACCGGGTATCCCTTACTCCGGTTGAGGCCACGGCATTGCTGGCAGGGATTACGGTGGATACCAAGCATTTTGCCCTCCACACGGGATCGAGAACGTTCGAGGCGGCCGGGTTCCTGCGGCGTCACGGAGCTGACACCATGATGATTCAGCGGGTGCTCAAGGAAGATCTGACAGAATTTATAGCGAAGGCAGAAATCGTGAAACATGCTAAAATGGTATTTGACCATATCGCTATCGCGGTGGCGAAGAGCGGGGAGCCCATGCCGCAGCTGCTCATTGCTCAAGTGGCGGATATGCTGCTGAATATGACGGATGTGCAGGCATCCTTTGTCATTAGCGAGCGCACCGACGGCAAGATTGGCATTAGCGCCCGTTCGATGGGCAAGATGAATGTTCAGATGATTATGGAACGTCTCGGGGGAGGCGGACATTTAACGAACGCCGCAGTACAACTGGATACGACGCCTGAGAAAGCCGAGGAGAAGTTGATGGAGGTACTGAAGGACATCGAAGCGAAAGAGGGGTTATTTGAATGAAAGTCATTTTCATAAAAGATATGAAGGGCCAAGGCAAGAAAGGCGAAGTGAAGGAAGTTTCGGAAGGATATGCAACAAACTTCCTGATTCCGCGGGGAGTCGCTCGTCCGGCTACCGACGGGAACATGAAAACGCTGGAGCAGCAGCAGGCCTCCGAGGAGAAGCGCAAGGCGCAGGAGAAGGAAGAGGCGCAGGCGCTCGGCAAGAAGCTGGAAGAGATGACGGTGATCCTGAAAGCCAAAGCTGGAGAGGGCGGACGTCTGTTCGGCGCCATTACCAGCAAACAAATTGCGGAAGCATTGGCAGGACAGAAGATCAAAATCGACAAACGCAAAATTGAGCTTAGCGATCCGATCCGCAGCCTGGGCGTTACCCAGGTTCCGGTGAAGCTGCATCCTGACGTCAAGGCGACGCTCAAGGTTCAAATTACGGAGGAGTAATATGGGAGGAGAACTCTATTTCGATCGGGTCCCCCCGCAGAACCTTGAGGCAGAGCAGGCCGTGCTCGGTGCCATTCTGCTGCAGAGTGAAGCGCTGATCACGGCGATGGAGCGGGTGCAGGCTGAGGACTTCTACGATAAATCACATCAGATGATTTATGAAGTCATGGTGCAGCTCGGGGAAGGCAATCAACCGATCGATCTGGTGACCCTTACATCTCTTCTGCAAGATAAAGGACAGCTGGAAGAGATCGGTGGAGTCAGCTATTTAGCGAAGCTGGCTCATGCCGTCCCGACGGCTGCGAACGTGGATTATTACGCCCAAATCATCGAAGAGAAATCGATGCTGCGGCGTTTGATCCGAACGGCAACCCAGATTGTCAGTGAAGGCTATACCGGAGGAGAAGATGTATCCGGTATGCTCAGCGAGGCGGAGCGCCGCATACTCGAGATCTCCAATCGACGCACGGGCAGCGGGTTTATTGCGATTCGCGACGTGCTGATGGAAGTCTTCGAGAAGGTGGAGGTCCTTCATCAGAACCGGGGGAATACGACAGGGATTCCTTCCGGCTTTGTGGATCTGGACAAAATGACAAGCGGATTCCAGCGCAACGACTTGATTATCGTGGCGGCCCGTCCTTCCGTAGGTAAAACGGCCTTCGCACTGAATATCGCCCAGAACGTGGCCATTCGCGCCAAAGAAACGGTAGCCATCTTCAGTCTGGAGATGTCCGCGCCACAGCTCGTTCAGCGTATGATCTGTGCCGAGGCGAACCTCGATGCGGGCGTGATGCGGAATGGCGATTTCAAAGGCGACGAAGATTGGTCCAAGCTAACGATGGGCATCGCCGCTTTATCCGAGGCGGAGATTTACATTGATGATACACCTGGCGTCACGGTAGCCGATATCCGTGCGAAATGCCGCCGTTTGAAAAAAGAGAAGGGGCTCGGCATGATTCTGATCGATTACCTCCAGCTCATTCATGGGCGCGGCAAGCCCGGAGAGAACCGGCAGCAGGAGGTATCCGAGATTTCGCGTACGCTCAAACAAATTGCCCGTGAGCTCGAAGTGCCGGTCATCGCGCTGTCACAGCTCAGCCGGGGCGTGGAGCAGCGTCAGGACAAGCGTCCGATGATGAGTGACCTCCGGGAATCCGGTTCGATCGAGCAGGATGCCGATATCGTTGCGTTCTTATACCGGGATGATTATTACAATCAGGAAACCGAGAAGAAGAATATCATCGAGATCATCATTGCCAAACAGCGTAATGGTCCGGTAGGCACAGTGGAATTGGTCTTCCTGAAGAACTTTAATAAATTCGTCAATTACGAGCGAACGCATGCCGATGCCTTTGCCGCCGGGTAACGACGGTATTCACCCTTAGCCGGGCTTTCATGTTTGCTTAATGAAACAGGAAGCTTCTAAACTAAAGTTCGGAGATCGGGCCAATACCTGCCGCTCGCTGTAAGTATAGGGCATTTCTTAAGATATCAAGTATAAACTTCGAAGCTTGAGCCTTCCTGATATCGCAAGAAAAACTTCCTCTAACCGAGGTCTGTCTTCTGAGAAAGTACGTCGACAGTCGTTTTTCTTATGGCAGTTCCCCGAATAATACGGTTATCCATCTATAATCTCGTCCTAATTCCGAACAATCGTACACACTCATGTGCGATTGTTCGTTTTTGTATTTGACTTTAAAAATGGGGACTGTTACACTGGTATTGCTGCTTTAGTGCAGTGAGGTTGAACTATAATCAGCTTGCAGAGATTTATTTCATCAGTGTTACGCGAAATCATAAGGGTGTAACAGCCCGGGCGGAGGAATGAATATGTCAACGGTAGTCGTTGTGGGAACACAATGGGGAGATGAAGGGAAAGGGAAAATCACGGATTATTTGGCGGAAAGCGCCGACGTGGTAGCCCGTTACCAAGGCGGCAACAATGCCGGCCACACCATTCTGATTGACGGTAAAAAATTCAAGCTTAGCTTGATTCCATCCGGAGTATTCTATAAAGATAAAACCTGTGTAATCGGTAACGGTATGGTCGTTAACCCGGCTGCACTCATTGAAGAGATTAATTATATTCATGATAACGGGTTCAGCACCGACAATCTGGTAATCAGCGATCGTGCTCATGTTATCATGCCTTATCATATGGTATTGGATGCTCTGGAAGAGGACCGCAAAGGTCCGAACAAAATCGGTACAACGCGCAAGGGGATCGGCCCTTGCTACATGGATAAAGCGGCACGCAACGGCATCCGGATCGCAGATCTGATGGATGCGGAAGAGTTCGAATTGAAGCTTCGCCATCTGGTGAAGGAGAAGAACCAAGTGATTACCCAGGTGTACGGCGGGGAAGCGCTTGATGTTGAAGAGATTCTAACGCAATACCTGGAGTACGCCGAAGTTATTCGTAAATATGTGCGCGACACTTCCGTTGTCTTGAATGATGCCATCGATGAGAATCAAAAGGTATTGTTCGAAGGCGCGCAGGGCGTCATGCTGGATATCGACCAAGGGACGTACCCGTTTGTTACGTCTTCGAATCCTTCTGCAGGCGGCGTCTGCATCGGTTCCGGCGTAGGGCCGTCGAAGATTCAACAGGTCATCGGCGTGGCCAAATCCTATACGACGCGTGTAGGAGACGGACCATTTCCGACGGAGCTGGATAATGAAATCGGCGAATATATCCGTGAAAAAGGACATGAGTACGGCACGGTAACCGGGCGTGCTCGTCGCGTAGGCTGGTTCGACAGCGTAGTTGTGCGCCATGCCCGTCGCGTAAGCGGAATTACCGGCCTGTCCCTGAACTCGCTGGACGTGCTCAGCGGACTGGAGACCGTGAAGATCTGTACCGCATATAAATTCCGCGGTGAGGAGATTACGCACTACCCGGCCAGCTTGAAAATGTTAGCCGAGTGCGAAGCCATCTATGAAGAGCTGCCGGGCTGGAGCGAAGACATTACCGGCGCGAAGACGCTGGAGGATCTGCCTGAGAACACTCGCCGTTATGTTGAGCGGGTATCCGAGCTGACCGGCATTCCGATTGCCATCTTCTCCGTCGGCCGCAACCGGGAGCAGACGAATCAAGTGCTGCCGATTTATGAGAAGTAATCAAGCGTTGGACCAAGAATAGAGAGAGTGAAAGTTCAACTTTAAGTTATGTGAAATACACCCGCCGAAGATAGGGTTCGGCGGGCTTTTTTATGGCTGTAGAAGATCCGGGATAGGAGATGGCTTTCGAGCATACCATCGCTGTTCAATAGGTAGAAGAATTTGTCCCTTCAGCTAAAGAATATTATCCCCTAGTCATCCGCCCATCCACCCTATAATGGAGATAGACATAGAGGGCAGCACGCTGATCATTTGGAATTGGGGCTAAAAACAGCGGATGAATGCAGTCAGATCCATGTAGGGGGGACAGAAGCCATACGAACCTTCGAATAGACGTATGGCCTTCTTGAGCGCTGGACAAGGTACACGGCGGTCCAGCATAGTAAAAAACCGGATTCATCGACTAGGTTGCCTAGGGATGAATCCGGTTTTTGTCATGCTACAACACAATCGGCTGCGTCCGTTCGGACAGCTTGCCGTCCTCGATATAGACGACCCGGTCACATAGATCCAGCATGCGCTTGTCATGCGTGACCATGATGGCAGCTTTCCGGCGCAGCTTCACCTCATCGGCGAGCATTTGAACGACCGTCCGGCCGCGCTCGGAATCCAGACTTGCCGTCGGCTCGTCAGCCAATATGAGCTCCGGATCGTTCATCCATGCCCGGGCAATGGCAACCCGCTGCCGTTCGCCGCCGGACAGGCTCTCGGGATACCGAGACTTGCGATGCGACAAGCCCAGCCGGTGAAGCAGATCATCTGCCCGCCGCTGCGGCTCCTGGCCGTGCTGGTTAGCCAGCTTGGCCATCAAGAGCAGCTGATCGCGGACCGTAAGATACGGAATGAGATTGGAAGATTGAAAGACAAATCCGATATGGCGCAGCCGCAGCTGATTCATTTGTTTGGCGGGGAGCCGGGTGACCTCTTGATCGCCCATCCATATTCGTCCCCGGGTAGGGGATAGCAGTGCCCCGGCAATGGAGAGAAAGGTGCTTTTGCCCGACCCGGAAGGTCCGACCACCGCGACAAATTCCCCACCCTTGATATCCAGTGAAATGTTGTCCAGTACTTTAGCTGAGGTGTCCCCGTCACCGAATTCTTTGCTTACCTGATCCATCAACAGCTTGGATGATGTCATTATGCAGCCCTCCCGATAGCTTCGATTGCATCGATCTTGATGACCCGATATAGCGATAATAGCGATCCCATCAGGGAAACCGCCAGGAACAGCAAGGAACAGAGCAGAACGACCGAAGGCGTTAACGAAAACGGCACGATGCCGGACAACAGGAGCGAAACCCCGTACGTCAAGCCGATGCTGATCGCAAGACTGACGATGGTGAGGGTCAGGACCTGAAAGATCAGACTCCTCACCAGATAGCCGGTCCCCGCGCCGATGGCTTTCAGGACCCCGAACTGATTCATTTTCTGAATCGTCATGACGTAGAAGAACACGGCCAGCACGAAGGCTGCAATCACAAACAGGAACACAATCATCATGATGAGAGAACCCTGCTCCTCCTGAAAACCGGGAATCCCCTGCAGGGCTTCCTCTTTCGTGATCATCTCGATGCCGGATACGTCCCGGACCAAGGCTTCCTTCTGCTCCGGAGTTCCATTCCAAGCGATGGCATTATAGATAGGCGCTGGCTTCGCCGGGTTTGGCTGAAGCGTCTTCCACCCCTCAAAGTTCATGTGAATGACCGGGGCATGACTGAAGGATTGTCCCTCCGTAAAGGCAGCAATCGTAAACGTGGCGCCTGTAGCCTGATCCACGATCCGGTCGCCCAGCCGGTACCCGTCCTCTTTCAAGGAGCGGTCGGCCATCACAAGGTCGGCATCCGTATTGCTAATCATGGTGCCTTCAACGACTCGGGGTGCCAGCATGCTCTCCACATCAATGGCAAAAAAAGCCGCATCGAATTTGGCTGAGGAGCCTTCCTTGGTCAAGGTGTTCATGTGTACTCCGAGCGGAGTGGCCGGGTTTCCACCCGGGCGGCTCTGCACTTCGTTCCAGATCTCGCCGGTTAGTACGGAACGATTGATCCGATGATCGGACTCCTCCTGAAGCACCAGGTAGTCGGCTTTCATATTTTGTATGGAAGAGGCGTTATCGGAGGAAAGACCCTGGGCCAATCCCGTGACGAACAGGACGAGCCAGGCAATCAGTACCATAATGAAGCCAATCAGCAGATAGCGCAGCTTCGCATGTTGAAGTTCACGCAGTGCAAGAAACATGTTTCTCATCTCCATTCCTGATCATTAAGCAGCACATCCCTCGGTTTTTAATCTCTGCGGGATATGCCCCAAGTATAGGAATGGAATATGAACAGAGCATGAACTTGAGATTAGGCAGCATTATACGTTAGGAAGGATCACGGTGAAGGTGGTTCCCTTTCCAGGCTGACTCGTGACCTCAATACGTCCGCCATGCAGTTCGACAATTTTCTGGGTAATGGATAAACCCAATCCGCTGCTGCCCTCGGAGCGGTCGCGGGCCTCATCCACGCGGTAGAACCGGTTGAAGATGTGGGGCAGATGCTCCTGCGGAATGCCAATGCCCGTATCGGAGATCTCGATGCGGCATTGTGTGTTGTGTTCGATCACACGCAGGGAGATGGCGCCCTCAGGTGCGGTGAATTTAATGCTGTTGGTGATGAGGTTCGTCCATACCTGATGCAGCAGCTGCTGATCGCCGTAGACATAGGTCGGCGGCAGCGACATATCGATGGTCAAATCTTTGCTGCGCCAGTTCCATTCGGTGTGGAACAGCACTTGCTTGATTTGCTCGGCCACGTCGAAGGTGGATTTATCGAGAATGTTCTCTTCCTTATCCAGGGATGCCAGCATAAGCAGCTGTTTGCTGAGCTGCGACATCCGGCGGCTCTCCGCCTCAATGATCGATAAATAATGCTGCTGCTGTTCCTCGGACAAGCGCTTGGTTTGCAGCGTCTGCGAGAAGCCCTGAATGGAGGCCAGCGGCGACTGGATTTCATGCGAGACATTGGATACAAACTCCTGACGCATTTGCTCCAACTGCGCTAGCCCTTTGGCCATCTGGGAAAAATGGTCAGCAAGCTGCCCCAGCTCGTCACGCCGGGTAACGTTCAGCTTAATGTCATATTGGCCCTGCGCCACGCTCTGGGTGGCCTCGGTTAACTTCACGATCGGTTTCACGATATAGCGCGTAATAATGCCGACAAGCAGGATGCTCAGCAGGATGGCAATGACCATAATGATGGAGAAGAAGATACGCATCTCCCCGAACTGGACGGTAATATCGGGCCTGAGGAAGAGTGCGTGAGGGCTGCCTTCTACCTGTATGGGGATGCCGATGGAGTTGCTTAGGACATTGTCGAAAAAGCCGGTAATGAACAGCTCCGACGGAAACTCCGCAATGCCATGGTACACCTTCCCGTTCAGCACTTGCCGCACCGTTTCGGGCGAGAGGTCCTGTTCACGGAACATGCCGCCGTAGAACCACTCCTTGCCTTGATCGTTCACCAAATAGAATTGATAACCGAGCTGACCGATGTGATGGAGATAATCATGGATGTCCGTCTCCGGGTGGCTGTCATAAAAGTCCCCGATATCCTTGGCCATGGTGGTGACCTTCTGATCGTTAAAGGGCTTGAGATTGTATTGGTAGTACAGATTAGACAGCACAAAAGCTATCAAGCTGCTGATCACCATGATGGCGATGGTGGTGAGGACGATGCGCGAATAGAGGGTTTTCACTGCGGCGCCCCCTCCAATTTATATCCTACGCCCCGGACGGTCCGTATCCGGAAATCGCCGCTTCGGTCAGCGAAGCGTTCCCGGAGTCGTTTGATATGAACGTCCACGGTCCGGTCATCTCCGTCAAAATCCGTTCCCCAGATGAGCTGAATCAGCTCCTCGCGCGAGAATGTCCGGTCCGGATAGCTCGCAAGCTGAGAGAGCAGCTCAAACTCTTTCATCGGCAGCATCAGTACCTTTCCGTGTCCTTGAACCTCGTAGCTTTTGCGGTCGATGGTCGTTTCGTTCAGACGGATTTTGTCTGCGCTGACCATTTGATACCGCCGCAGCAGGGCTTTGATTCGAAACAGCAGCTCCCTTGGTTCAAACGGCTTGGTTAAGTAATCATCCGTGCCGACGGCAAAACCTCTCTCCTTGTCTACAAGCTGATCCTTGGCGGTCAGCAGAATGACGGGAACATCATAATAACGCCGGATTTCTTCGCAGAGCTGATACCCGTCCTTGTTCGGCATCATGACATCCACGACAGCCAGGTGAACCTGTTCTTCCGCCAAAAGGGCAGAAGCTTCTTCCCCGTCAGCTGCAGTGAATACCGTGTATCCTTCGGTTTGAAGATGATATAGCAGGAGCTCTCGAATATGCGCGTCGTCATCTGCGATCAATATATGAATCATTGCTAGATTGACCTCCTTCATAAGCGTTCCAATGACTATATATGTATCATACATTCCCTGGTGCGGTCGATGGAGCGCTCTATCGCATGGAAGTAGTGTGGCCTAAAAGGAACCGAATCATGAAATATATCAGATCGAAGTAGAAAAATTGGCGATCCCCACGATTGAAGCGATCCCGAGCGGTCAATACTGGAAAAAGAAAGCAATCATCGTCATGTCATTGCAGCATGCATGAGGAAGGAGGAGATACGGATGAAGTGGATGAAATGGCTGCTGAAAATCAGCTTGACCGCCATTCTGGTGAGCACGCTTACGATTGTGACCACGGGCATCGTCGTGAATGCCTATATTCAATCGGTGTTATCCAGCTTTAATATTCAGCTGGAAGCGGAGCCGATGGGGGTGGGAGGTATTATGAAGTCGATGCTGGGCGTGGGCTCCGGCACCAAGCCGGATGCGGGCAGCGTCAATGCCGCGAAGGGCAATCGCCAGTTGGAAGAAGATCAGGGCGCTGCGGACGATGTATCGGAAGCCGGAACCGAAACGAATGGAGGGGCCAAGGAGGACGAAGAGACGAGTTCAGGATCAACGGGAACGTCAGGGGAGACTTCGAACGATGAAGAGGCACCGGATAATTCCCTGCCCGTCATGGGCACGAATACGACAGAGTCTGGCGACTCCTCCCTGGAAGATCAGGAGATTGTCATGACACCGGGGGACATCGTGGACCGGAAGGACCGTTTGCCAACGGAGGAGAAGGAAGAGATTTTCACCATGCTGATGAACAAGCTGCCCCAATCCGAAATGCAGAAGATCTCTGAGGCGATGGAGGACGGTCTGACCGCTGCGGAGCTTGCGGAGATCGAGCAGGGCATATCCAAATATTTGAATCCGGAAGAATTCGATAAACTGATCACCATGCTCAAAGAATAACGGTATGACGGGTTTCAGGCAGGCTCTGTCACCGTTTTGTCACCGACATGCAAAAGCCCCATATTGGAAAATATCAGGAAACCCGCGCGGGGCGCGGGTTTTTCGCTATTTTCGTAAACTTGAAATGATTGTAAAGGCTATGTTAAAGTATACGAAGATCGAAAAGGTTAAAATTTTGATACCTTTTGACAGGTTGTGTCACATTCAATGCTAAGTCAGCAAGTTCAGATGAACGAATAACGGATTCTTACATATGGACAAGGCTTAAAGGAGAGAGACATGAAAGGTTCTAAGGGGAAACGGTGGATGGACAGCATCTTGCGCAAGCAAGCGGCCGATCAGTCTACCCTCAATCACAACTCAAATCAGGAGTCCCCAATGTCGTCGAATCCGCCAAAGCGGGGGTGGACATCACCGCGCAGATGGATTTGGATGTCGGCAGGGGTATTGCTCATAGCAGGATCGATATATACCGGCGGAAAAGCTTACGTGAACGCGAATACAATTCCGTTCTATCATGTGTATGTCGATGGGAAATCGATCGGTACCATTCAAGAAGATGCCCAACTTGACCAGCTGCTGAAAGCGAAGCAAAAGGAATATCAGGAGAAGTACCCTGATGTGCCCATGGTGCTTCATACCGACGGCATCACCACGAAGGCCGACCGTTCCTATAAACCGGTCGTGAACAGCGAGGAGACGCTTCATAAGCTGGATGGCATGCTGAAAGCATATGCCCGCGGCGTGGAGCTGAAGGTGGATGGCAAGACGGTGGCGATCGTGAAGGATCAACAGACGGCCAAGGCTGCCGTCGAAGCGGCTAAGCTGAAGTTCGCTCCGGCTGCTGCGCAGAAGGAGAAGACGCAGAGAGTCGCTTTCACGAGAACGTCCGCATCGGCATCGAGCAAGAAGAAGGATGACGCAAGCGGGCTCGAGTCCGTGGACATCAAGGAGAAGATTTCGCTTGCCAACACGAAGGCTGACCCGAACAAGGTGCTGGACGTGGAAGAAGCGGTCAAGGTGCTGACCGGCACGAAGGACAAGCCGGTGGTGTACACGGTGAAAGAGGGAGATACGATTTCCTCGATCGCACAGCATTTTGGCATGAAGTCTGCTGACGTCATGGCGCTCAATCCCGGGCTCGAAGAGAAATACGTTCAGATCGGGGCCGAGCTGCAGGTGACGAAGCCGGAAGCGCCGCTGACGGTCAGAACGGTGGAGACGGTGTCGGTGAAGCAGCCGAGCAAACCAGAGACGATCGTTCGCAAGAGCAGCGAGCTCGCGCTGGGCAAACGGAAGGTTGTCCGTCCCGGACGGGACGGCGTGAAGACGGTGGATTACATCGTGACCAAAGAGAACGGCAAGGTCATCTCCAAGCAATGGACGGGCCAAGAGGTGGTTCAGGAATCGCTGCCGGAAGTTGTGTATAAAGGCACCAAGGTAGCACCAAAGAAAAAAGCGGCAGCGGTGACCCAGAAGTCCAGCGGCAGCATGTTCGCTTGGCCGGTGAGCGGGGCGCGCATTACGAGCTCCTTCGGACATCGCTGGGGAAGAAGCCATGAGGGTATTGATATGGTTGGCGGAAGCACCATTATGGCAGCGGCTTCCGGAAGAGTGGTCTTCGCGGGTCAGCAGAGCGGTTACGGCAACGTCGTCATTGTCGATCACGGCAATGGATATCGCACGCTGTATGGGCATATGAGCAAGATTTCCGTCGGCAACGGCCAGTCTGTTGGACAAGGCTCCAAGCTGGGCGTCATGGGTAATACGGGCCGTTCCACCGGAACGCATCTGCATTTCGAAGTGCAAAAAAATGGAGTCGCCCAAAATCCGATGAAATATCTGTAGTTCTGTGTTATACTAGGTAAACCAATGCGACATAAGCCATTATTGGTTCATATATCATAAAAGTGAAGATGGCCGCTCCTTAACGGGGGCGGCCATCTTTGCGTCTTGCAGGCAGTGATTTGGGGATGTGGGACCGAACGGGAAAATAGTCTGCAGTGGTGTCGCAAGCGGTGTCCTTCTCCGTCGCTGTTGAATTCGAAAAATAGGAATGCCGCTTACGAGGAGATTTTCCGAATCCAAAGGCGATCGCTGCCGCTCTCCGAATGACACCGCATGCTGCGGTAGAGGGTATTTCCCTTATCCGTCGAGCCATTCCCGTGCACTCCAGCGAAGCTGCGAAGGGGGTGGCCGCCCCCTGAATCGGGACGGCCGTAGGGAGGCGGTGATTTGGGTGGGGATGTGGGACAGAACGGGAAATAGTCTGCCGTGGTGTCGCAAGCGGTGTCCTCCTCCGTCGCTGTTGAATTCGGAAAATAGGAATGCCGCTTTCGATGAGATTTTCCGAATCCAAAGGCGATCGCTGCCGCTCTCCGAATGGCGGACCAGTGGGTGTGTAGCGGCGGCAGGTGTGGTAAAATGAAAAGAAGACCGTTTAAGTGTGAGTTCAAAAAGGGACTTTTTGAACATCCTCTTTAAGAAGGTATGAGGTGAACAGGAAGATGCAGGGAACCATTCTGGTGGTGGATGACGAACAGCCCATCGCCGATATTTTAAAGTTTAACTTGGAAAAAGAGGGCTATGAGGTCATCTGCGCCTTTGACGGCATCAGCGCCGTGGAGATTGCGCTCACGCAGCGGCCGGATTTGATGCTGCTTGATTTGATGCTGCCCGGCAAAGACGGAATGGACGTGTGCCGCGAGGTACGTGCCGCTAACCTGCAGATCCCGATCATCATGCTGACGGCGAAGGACGGAGAGATCGACAAGGTGCTTGGGCTTGAGCTCGGGGCGGATGATTACGTGACGAAGCCGTTCAGCACGAGAGAAATACTCGCACGCGTGAAGGCGCATCTGCGACGTCAGCAGAAGCCGGATAACTCGGCGGATAACACAGGCGGCACAAGTGCAGGCGGACAAGGCCTGCGGCTGTTTGAGCTGTTTATTGATACGGACATGTACATGGTATACAAAAGCGGGGAAGCGCTCGATCTGACGCACCGCGAATATGAATTGGTTTATTATTTGGCCCGTAATGCCGGCAAAGTGATGACTCGGGAACATTTGCTGCAGGCGGTATGGGGCTTTGAATACTTTGGCGACGTGCGAACCGTGGACGTGACGATCCGCCGGCTTCGCGAGAAGATTGAAGAGAATCCGAGCAAACCGGAATATATCCTGACTCGGCGCGGACTGGGCTACCTGATGCGCAGCGCGAAAAACGGAGGCCTGTAATGAAGTGGCTGTCCTTCTTCCGCACCATCCAGGCGAAGGTCATCATCATTTATGTCCTTCTCATTCTGATCGCGATGCAGCTGATCGGGGTGTATTTTGTTAGTGCGATGAAGAACTCGCTGACCAGCAACTTCACGAAGGACTTGCAGGAACGCGCCGAACTGATGTCGGTTTTGGCCGCCAAAACCCTTGGCGGCGAGAACGATACCGAGGAGGATCCGATCGAGAGCCTGCGCGTCATGGTGAACAACCTGTTCAACCTGAACGGCGCCGAGATTCAGGTGCTGGATTCCACCGGGCGGGTGCTGACCACCTCGCTGCCCTCCCACGCCGATTATGTGAGCACCAAGAACACGCAGACGGTTGTCAGTCGGGCCTTGCAGGGAATACAGGATAATGAAGAGTACATCATCGACGATGATAATATCCGCAAAAAAGTGGTGGCCAAGCCCGTCATGTACAACGAGAAAATCGTCGGCGCGATATATATCGTAGCCAGCATGAGCGAGCTGTACAGCACGATGCAGCGGATCAACAATATTTTTATATCGGGCATTCTTTTGGCCCTCGGCTTGACCGCGGTGCTTGGCGTAATCCTGTCACATACGATTACCCATCCGATCAAGGAGCTGACCAAGCATGCCCGGGCTGTCGCAGATGGCCGGTTTACCGAGAAAACGCCGGTATTCGGCAGCGATGAGATCGGCCAGCTCAGCCAGGCGTTCAACTATATGACCAGCCGTCTGCGCGAAGCTCTCTCGCAGAACGAAGAAGAGAAGGAGAAGCTTGCTTCGATCCTGACGAATATGAGCGACGGCGTGATCGCAACCGATGAGGCGGGGCGTGTCATCCTGATGAACCGGCGCGCCGGTGAAATGTTGGGCGTGGAGGGGGAAGAACTGGCAGGGCACGATATCGTGTCCCTGCTGGGCCTGGAAGAATCCGAATCCGAAGCCTTGGCACGCGGCGAAGGCCATGATTCGAAGCTGCTAGAGATTACGCCGCGCGAGGGCGGCGAGCCGTTCATGATGCGCGTGACCTTCACGCCGATTCACCGGCGGGAGATCGGCATCACGGGCACGATTGCCGTGCTGCAGGACGTTACCGAGCAGGAGAAGCTGGAGGCATCCCGACGGGAGTTCGTGGCGAATGTATCCCATGAGCTGCGCACGCCGCTGACCACCATCAAGAGTTATACCGAGGCGTTGGAGGATGGCGCGCTGGAGGATAAACAGATGGGGCCGCGATTCGTCGGCGTCATCCAGAATGAGACCGGCCGGATGATCCGGCTGGTGACGGACCTGCTGCATTTGTCCCGGCTGGATTCCAAGGAGGCCGCTCTGCATAAGGAGCGGACGGACATCGTGGAAATGCTGGAGGACGTAGAGGACCGATTCTCTTTCCAAATGAAGCAAAAGCATATTCGCACCATTATCGAAGTGAAGCCGGGCGTATCCACGGCGATGCTGGACCGGGACGGCATTGACCAGGTTCTCGATAACCTGATATCCAACGCCCTTAAATATACGCCGGACGGAGGCACCATCACCATGGATGCAAGCATAACGGAGGAAGGCATGTTATCCTTATCCGTTAAGGATACCGGGATCGGTATTCCGAAGAAGGATCTGGACCGGATCTTTGAGCGCTTCTATCGGGTGGATAAAGCACGGACGCGCAATTTGGGCGGAACGGGCCTCGGTTTGTCCATTGCCCGGGAAATTGTCAGGGCACATGGAGGTTTCATTACGCTTCAATCCGAATTGGAGAAGGGCACCACGGTGACCTTTACCTTGCCCCTGGACGATGAGGGGAGGGTGTTAGCGTGAAGGAGCGATTGAAGACCGTGCTGCTGGTCCTGTTGGTCGTTGGCAGCTTGGTACAGAGTTATGTGTTGATTTTCCGTTTTCCGGGCAGCGACTCGGTTGTGCAATCGAAGGACGCCTATATCCGAACCGAGGAGATGGGACCGGAAGAGAAGCCAGAGAATCTGCTCTTTCCCGACAAAATGGTCATTCATCTGGGCGAAGACAAGCATACGGTGTTCTATCCGAACGATACGTTCTATAATCTCGTGTATAACCGGCTTAAAGGCCGGACCTTTGATAATTTCCAGCGGCGGATGGTCAGCAACATCGATTGGGCCAAGGTTCGTTCCGAGAATCGAGGCATTGAGCTGAGCTTTGATTCAGGCATTCCGGTAACGCTGCTCCAGAGAGTGATGCAAATCGTCCCGGACACCCTGTTTGAAGGGGAAAGCATCAACAAAATGTGGCTGTACAGCGTGGAAGGCGAAGCGAAGATCCATGTCATGTTTTTCAGTACGGAGGGCGATGTCGTCTATGAAGCCGCCCAGGCGGATTTGACCGTACAGGACGTGGATCAGCTGGTGGACTTCGGGCTGAGCTGGACGCCGTATAAGATGGTGGATGGCCGGTATTATACCCCCGAGAAGGAGCTGAATATGGTCAGCATTGAGCTGCCGATCGGGGAATATACGGTTGATCAAATGCAGCGCAGCCTGTTTTTTGACCCGAGCATCACCCGCAACATCCGGGAAAAAGACGGCTCCGAGATTTATACGGACAGTAAGCGGAGCCTCCAGGTAGACCAGGGACAGAAATGGATCAGCTATACCGATCCGGCTGCACCGCCATCTGGAGAGAGCAGTCCCGGCAAGGATGTGCTGTCCGCCATTGATTTCGTGAATCAGCACGGGGGCTGGAATGGCACATACAGGCTGGCTAAAGCGGGTGAATCCGAAGATCGGACACTGGTGAAATTCCAGCAATACTACGGCGGATTTCCGATCATGAATACGTCAGGCTTCCAATATGGCGTCATGGAATTGGACTTGCAGCAGGGAACGGTAACCTCCTATGAGCGCTCGCTGTTATATCTCGAGCCGGCCTCTTTGAAGAAACAGATGGTAAAGCTTACGGGAGGCGAGGCCTTGGAAGCGAAGCTGAAGCCTTACGAGGAGAGTGTGGTTACAGGTCTGGATCCCGCCTATTTACCGGTGCTGACGGGAGAAGGGCTGCTGCTGAAGCCTGTATGGGCTTTAAAGCTCCAGAACGGCTCGGTTGTCATACTCGAGTAATCATACGGGGTACATTGAATCACAAGGAGGGATATTCATGGATTGGGGCCGTGCCAAAAATGTTCTGATTTACGCGTTTTTGCTGCTGAATCTGGTGCTGGGCTATCAGCTCTGGATGGACTACCGCGAGCAGGTCGGCTCCAATCTGGATTTCACCTCGCTTTCCGAGAGCACCCAGCAGGTGATGGAGGAGAATGGGATTCAATTGCTGAGTCCGATCCCGACGGAAACGCCGCAGCTGCCCAAAATTAATTATATCTACAGCGCGGAAGCTCAGGGAGAGCAGGTAGGGCTGGAGCAGCCGGTGGACACGAAGCTGATTTATGCCGATGAGAAGGAATTGCGGAATGCGCTGGAAGGCAAGATTGCGGATCTCGGGAACTATCGCCATGACGAGCCGTCAGACAAGGAGAATGTCTTCATATTCCGGCCGTTGGTGCAGAAGGAATGGCCGCTGTTTAACGTGGAGTTGGAGTTTATCCATGAAGCCCAGAAGATCCATGCGTTTCGCGAACCCGTATTTGAGATTTTGCCAAGCAGCGATATGGAGGAACAGAAGGTTCTGCCTGCGTCGAAGGCCTTGGAAACTCTTATCGAACGTAATTTCATCCCGCCTGATTCGGCGGTACGCGATATTCAGCTTGGTTATTATGGGCAGTTGTTTAATACAGAGGATCAGTTGGCAGCACCGACCTGGCGGTTTACGCTGGATCATGGCGAAATGATCTATGTACAAGGCATCAGCGGGGACGTGCTGACGCCAAAAAGCGATACGACAAAGGAGTAACAAGACTATGGGGATTTCATTTTCCGTGCTGTCGAGCGGCTCGACGGGCAATGCGACCATTGTCCGCAATGAGGATACGACACTGCTAATTGATGCGGGCCTAAGTGCAAGACGCATCGATGAGCTGTTGAAGGAACGCGAAATGATGGGAGAAGAAATCGACGGAATCTTGGTCACGCATGAGCATTCGGATCATATCCGGGGGCTTGGCGCGGTGGCGCGCAAATACAATCTGCCGATCTATGCGAATGAGAAGACGTGGGAAGCGATGAGCAAGTCGCTGGGCAAGATTGCGGAAGAGAACCGGATTGTGCTGGAGAGTCATGAGGTCAAGGATTTTGGCACGCTGCGGGTGGAGCCGTTTGAAATATCCCATGACGCTGCGGCACCGGTCGGTTACTGCTTCTATGACGGCGACGAGAAGCTCGGCGTTGCTACGGACCTCGGTTATGTCAGCGACAAGGTGAAGAAAGCGCTGGACGGTTCGGATGTGCTGGTGCTGGAAGCCAATCACGATATCGAGATGCTCCGGATGGGACGGTACCCGTGGAATACCAAGCGCCGGATACTTGGGGACATGGGACACTTGTCGAATAATTCGGCCGGCGATGCATTAAGCGAATTGCTGACAGGCGATACCAAACGGACGTATCTGGCCCATCTCAGCCTGGATCATAACATGATGGACCTGGCAAGAATGACCGTACGCGATACGATGGAAGACCGCGGCTGCTTCTTCAAGGACAGCGAGTTTAAATTATGCGATACGTATTATGACCGTCCGACCCCTTGGGATAAAGTCGGGGAATAGTTTAGTGAGACAGCTTGCCTTGGACGAATTCAGCATTCATAACATGGATATCTTAAAATAGGCATGAGCAAAACAGCCCCATGATGACGTGGGGCTGTTTTGCTGTTGCGGACGGACGCATCACATGCTGAGAAACGGCTCGTCTCTAACGCTTGCTGAGGCTTTCTTGCGCCATACGAACCATTTCCCGAACCATGGAACCGCCGATGGCACCGCCGACTTTACCCGCCTGTTCGGTGGTCAGGTCTCTGTTGTCGCCGGGTTTCAGCGGTACGCCGAGTGATTTGGCCACCTCGTATTTGAGGTCCTGCTGCCGCTGCGGGTCGACTTGATAGCCTTCGTTTCGCATCACGTTTGTCGTGAACTGCTGCATTTCGGGACTCCGGTGCCGCCGTGATCTTCTTGCCATCCTTAACCCTCCTTACATATGGTTTCCCCTTCATAACATTCCCTGCAGGCAACCTGCAGATGAATGGATAACCTAACCAGTGCCAGAAAGCGGAGAAGCAGGTCGAAATCCTATGGCTTGCGCAGACAATGTGCTTTTTTGATAGGCTAAACAGGGTATATGAGCCTTGTCTGCAGGCATACTGCAGAGGGGACGGGGAAGTATTTTTGCAGCGGAGAGCTTAGGAAAGAATAAGTGACGGTGAATCCAAATAGGAATGATGTGTGGGTCGCCGGAGAGCTGTGGCCCGGCATTCCGAAATGAATATATTTGGCCTGGAAGACCAACCCTATTGCCATTTTCTTAACACATTTGTTCGGTATAGTCTTTAAAGGGGGAATGCACGAATCAAGGGCTGCCGCTGCCAGGAGTGCGGGTATGCCGGAAGAAAGGGTCATGGAATATCCTCGAAAAATGGAACCTTTTGGCTGTCTGGCTCGTATACAAGGGTATTGTGTTCACCCGGACAATCGCTATGGATCGAATGTAAAATCTCTCTTTACACAGACTCTTAAAATTGCCATCAATTTAGCATTTGTTTTTACCAAAGAAAGCTGACGTGAACCTGTGTTCGTGTGGTACAATAGGAGCATCGGAAGGTCCGAGGGCTGTGGTTAAGCACCAGCAACGAACTAGAGCACGGGGTGCTTATATACGCCAAATGCAGCCGACCCAGGTATTCCCATCTTTTTTAGAAAAAAACGGATGTTTCGCGCTTAAAACGCCCTGTTTGTGGTAATAGAAGGATACAGGGTCTTTTTTGAACGATCGGGTGTCAATACATACCTTTTCTGGAACTAGATTGCTGGCTGTGGGTTCAAATATTGGATAAGGAGCGATATTTCACTAAAAGTTCAAAGACCGTGCTCAAAAATGCAACTTTTTGAGCCGCAGAAGAGTCATACATTAGAGAGATATTTAACAGGTGGCACGCTGCCGATTCATAGAAAGATAGATACATGCGGTGCAAGGCGGTTGTTATGACGACAAGATGATTTTAGTAGGTCAGTCGGTAATGGCGGTAGGTCTGAAGCTGGTAAAGTATCTTGACGCGTAGCAACCAAGGGGAGAGAGGGATCGCAATGGGATTGTTTGACGATGATTTCTATTCAACTAAAATTTCCAGACGGAGCAAAAATACCAGCGAGGACCGATCTGAGCGAACGAAGTGGCGGTCCACCCGCCGCAGGAAGGGTTTATCCACATTCCAGATTTCCGCGATCAGTTCCGTGTGCAGCGCCTTGATTGCGGTGATGCTGTTCAGCTTCATTACAGGTCATCCTGCGACGTCGTCACCGATTACCATGATCAATGGCAGTCATCAGCTGTCCACGTCGGATGGGGATCCTTATGAACGGATTATTAGCGCTGCCCAGAAGGTGCGTCCTGCGGTTGTCAGCGTGTTGACGCATAAAGAGACTCCGCTGCCTGAAGAGGAAGGGATCGAGGGTGAAGGGCTGGAAGAGGAATCCGGCACGCCGCCTGAGGATGAGGGCGACTTCGAGCTTCCGGAAGGGTTCGACTTCGGCGATGATTTTGATTTCGGCGAAGATTTCGGCGGCTCGCAAGAGGATGCCCTTGGATCCGGCGTCATCTTCAAAAAACTTGAGGGCAAAGCCTTCGTGATTACGAATAACCATGTGGTGGAAGGCGCCGATTCCCTGGAGGTTGTGCTGGTAGGCGGCGAGAAGAAAAAAGCAACCTTGGTCGGCACGGACAACGTCAGCGATATTGCTGTTCTGTCGATTGACAGCAAAGGCATCGGCGAGGTTGCCGAGTTTGGGGACTCCTCCAAGCTTCGTCTCGGCGAAACGGTCATCGCCATCGGCAACCCGCTGGGTTTGGGCGATACGCTGACCTCCGGGATTGTCAGCTATACCAACCGCATCATTCCGGTATCCCTGAACCAGGACGGCATTTACGACTGGGAGCAGGAGGTCATCCAGACCGACGCAGCCATTAACGAGGGCAACAGCGGAGGCGCTTTGGTAGACCTGAACGGTAAAGTCATCGGCATCAACACGATGAAGATTGCCGACACCGGCGTCGAAGGACTCGGGTTCGCGATTCCGGTCAACGAAATTACGGAGGTCGTGACCGAGCTGATGCTGAAGGGGCATATTGCCCGCCCTTATCTCGGCGTATACACCGTCGACTTGAGCAATCCGTATGCTCCGCTGAGCAAGAAGGAGAAGGAGGATCTCAAGCTGCCGAAGACGGTAACCGAAGGCGTGGTCGTGCTGGATGCGCTTGGACCTGCGCTGGATGCCGGTCTGCAGCTAAACGACGTGATCGTGAAGCTGGATGGCAAACCGATTACAACGACGCTCGAGCTCCGCAAGCACCTGTACTACAACACGAAGGTGGGCGGAGACCTGAACGTGACCTTCTATCGTGACGGCAAGCTGCAGTCGCTAAAGGTCAAGCTGGAAGAGAAGCCTGGAGAATAACGCAGGCTACCCTTGGCGGACAATCCGCGAGTGTACCATTTTTCAACAAAGATGTGCTTGTTCGTTGTTTATAGAAACAAATAGCGGGTATATATTATCGTTAGCATGGAATAGTATCCATATATAGAGAGATTGAAAAAGGTTAGATACGAGCCGTTGAAACGGCCGCGAAAGAAGAGCGTGAAACACGCTCTTTTTTTGCTGCTCACCTGTAATTAAGTTGGGCGGAAGGCCTTGGGATGTGAAATCCATGGATGGGTCGGAAGCTTTTGTGGGTTGAAATACAGCGGGGATGGGCAAATGGGTTAAAAACATTTCTTTTTCTCGTAGAGTGTGGTAGAACAGAAGAGTGGCTATACAGGTTTGAAGGTAAACACAACATGAGGCGAAAGATAGAAAGGATGCATAGAATGTACGTCGTATGCAAGGAACATGTGGAACTAGCGATCGAAAATTTCGTGGATGAATATGAGGATGCCCCGGATATTGTTGATCTGAAGGAGACCGAGTTTTCGGACTGGGACCCACCGGTGAAGTGCGCGGAGTGCGAGAAGCATGCTGAATTTTTAATTGTGTAATGTGAATTTTTTAATTCAATAAATAATGCGAATGGGAAAGCGTGATGAATTCACGCTTTTTTTGTTTAAGAGAATCATGAAGGGAATCGAAGAAACGCAGCTTCGGTGGACAGTCCTGCGTAGTGTATGATGAATGTATAGATTGCACGGAGGCGCGAAAACCTATCGTGAATGGAGACGATCAGACATGGATGACTACGGAAAAGCTTGGGAAGAAGAGATCAAGCGGGCAGCCGATGAGGCCTACGAGAAGGAAATGGATGAAATCAACCGCCAGCTGAAGCAGGAAATCCTCATTGCGCTGATTGGCGACGTGAATACGGGCAAGTCCTCCACCATGAACCGGATCGTGGGCGAAGAGGTGGCCGGCGTCGGGGCCGAGCCCGGGGAAACGACGGTGATTCATCCACACAAGTACAAGGACAACATATCCTTCATTGATACACCCGGGTTGAATGATGTGAACACCGCCAATTCGGAGGTGACCTTGAATTACTATAAACAGGCGGATATCGTGCTGTTCTTTCTGAACGCTGCAGGCACCGTCTTCTCGGAGGCGGAGAAGAAGTCGTATGAGAAAATTCAAGGCGTTAACTCGAACATCCTGATCGTGCTGAACAAAATCGACGCCGCGGATGAAATCGATCGCCTGGTGGCGCGTATCCGGAAGGAGACCGGAGGGCGCTATGAGGTTGTGCCGGTGTCCTCACGGACGGGCCAGAACATCGATCGGCTGCGGAGCAGCATTCTGGAGATACTTAAAAAAAAGTCTAAAGACATCCTCTTTGCCAAAAGCATCAAGGAAAAGTCGGCGACCGCCAACGGGTGGATCATCGGTGCCTCGATCTCGGCAGGAGCGGTAGGCGCATCCCCCATCCCGGGGTCGGATATCATTCCGATTACCGGCATTCAAGTGAGTCTGCTTACCCGGCTTGCGGTGCTGTACAATAAGCCGATCAGCAAGGAGACGGCCAAGGAGCTTGTCATTGCCACGATATTCGGGAATATCGGGAAGAGCATTTTCCGGCAGATCGTGAAGGTGTTCCCTGGCGCTGGATCTGTCGCCGGAGCGACGGTAGCGGGTGCTACGACCCTGGCGCTGGGATATGCAGTGAAATACGCTTACGAGCACAACATCGAGATCAATACGGCGAATATTACAAAGCTCTATAAGAAATTCAGGGAGAAGGCCGAGACGGAATCGGATTCGGAATCCAAGTCCGAGTCGAAGTAAGCAAGTCGATGTCGAAATGCATACCACGTTAAAAGGATGGAATAGAAAAAGGGGCCTTCGGCCCCTGATCATAGCTGCGTCATAGCAGCGATATTACTTCATGGCAGCCGCATGATCGGCTTTGGCCTGCTCCAGCATCGATTTCCAATCCGGGAAATCGGTTTCTCTGGAAACATGACGGTCAAACAGTTCGTCCGGAATGTTATCGATATCTTCGTGCGTTTCCACTTGGAAGTTACCTTTTACGACAAAATCCCCAAAGCTGGTATGGGAAGAATGCTTACGCATAAACGATTCATTGAACAGCTTTTCCAGAGAAATGTTATCCGGATCCTCCTGTACCGATTTTTGGCCTTGCAATTCCTTCAGCAGATCATCAAACGACATGGGCTTTTGCTTTCTCAGAGTACCACTCCTATAAATTAATATTTGTGTTCAGTATAACATAACCGGAATTCTCATATACATGGTGAGCATCCGGAAGGCTGGGCGCACCGTTATCTTCTTAACAAGGAAGACCAGGTTTGCTCCAGCCAGCTGTCGAAGTCGGCGCCTTTGTCACCCTCGTACGTATCGTAGATGTCGATTCTCATTTTCTTCAGCTTCTCTTTGAAGTCTTCATACGTGTGGTCACGGGGAAGGCTCTTTTTGATGCGCAGGAGCACCTTCGAAACGTCTTTCATCAGCTCGCCTTTGCGTCTTTCGGGCATCTGCACGTCCTCGCCAAAGGCCAGGAGTTTATGATAGGCAGCCTCCCGTACTTGGTGAACCGCATCCGTATTCAGTCTATGCAGCAAAATATCGATGGATTTTTGATTTTTCCATTTTCCCAGCTCTTCAACGGCGTTTAAGCGTTCTCTCCAATTGGCGTTTCGGTTGGCGGAGCTTTTCAATTCCTCATAATTCGACGGCATGTCCGTCAAAACTTCTTGATTGTCCAATCCGTTCATCTCCTTCATTAGGTTGTATCAGGGGTTCTTAAAACCATATGTTCATTATGGGGTACCTTTATGATTATCGGCGTCCGCTGTATTGTCCGCCTGCTTGGTCCCTTTACTGGTATAAGGTTTGGGTTTACTCTTGGCTCTTCTTGCGCTTGCATCCCATCGGCTCCAGCCTTTCTTGCCCGTGCCTCTGCCTGTTCCGCCCTTGCCCTTGGATTTACTCAACCCATCACTCCGTTACGGTATATTCTTGTTCCTATATGCTGATTCTTTACCAGCCCTGTTGAAATATACACCGTATTTGTCCATATGTATAGGATACCACGGAAATAAACCTAAGAATCGAAATAGATCGAGATGGAATCCAACATTTCATATGGAGGGAAGGCGTATCCGTTGACTAATTTTTGCCAGCATGGTATCTTATTTTTGAACTGACCAGTCAGAATAAGAACGGTGAACTAAATTTAGCCGTGAAAGGGCCGACCCTATTGTGAGCAAAGAAAAAATTATCCAAGCAGCCATTGAAGTATTCTCCGAGAACGGATACCACCGCGCAAGCATGGACGAGATTGCCGCCCGCGCCCAGGTTGCCAAGGGGACACTGTACTACAACTTCCCGGGCAAATCCCAGCTCTTCAAGACGGTGGTGAAGCAGGGCTTTGAGGATATCATGCAGCGGACGGAAGCCGATCTGAATTCCTCGCTGCCGATGAAGGAGAAGATTGAGCGGACGATTCGCCATCATCTGGATTTGTTTCTTGAATCCCGACATTTCTCGCATATCGTATTCAATGAGATTTCGAACGGCATCGAGCAGGATGTCCTGGATGAGTTAAAGGAGCTTAAGCGGAATTATTTAAGCTTTCTGGCAAGCATGATTAAGGAAGGACAGTGTGAGGAGAACCTGTGCCGTGCCGTGGATCCCAACCTGGCCGCTGCCAGCATCGTCGGTACGCTGGAGAGCACTTGCAATTATTATTTGAATCATCAAGATCGGTATTCGCGTGAGGATCTGGAGCAGTTTGCATTCACGATGATTACCCAAGGCCTGTTTATATCGCTAGAATAAGCAAGGCCTTCTTTTTTTACATGTGTATAACTGACCAGTCAGTTCAAATTTGATGAGGAAAGCGAAGGTGTTAAGCATGGAATGGAATAAGAACGGTTTACTCCCGCTGGAATGGTTCCGCCAGATGCGGACGGAATCTCCGGTGGCGGCCATTGATGGTGGCGGAGCCTGGAACGTATTTAAATACGAGGATGTCAAAGCGGTCTTCACGAATTACGAAGTGTTCTCTTCCCAGGGCTCCTCATCCTCCGATGACCCTATTGAATCCAGTGTACTGCGGCAGGATCCGCCGAAGCACCGCCAGCTGCGCAAGCTGGTATCCCATGCTTTTACGCCTCGCATGATCGAATCGCTTGCCCCCAAGATCCAGGAGATCACGACCTCCCTGTTGGACGAAGCTGAGAAGAAGGGGAAGATGGATATCGTGGCCGATCTCGCAAGTCCGTTACCGATCACGGTGATCGCAGAAATGCTCGGCGTATCGATGGATTATCGGGAACGGTTCAAGGCCTGGTCGGATGCTCTGGTTGGCGACAATCCCGATGCCTATTACCAATGCCAGCGCGAGATGAGCGAATACTTCTCCGAGATCGCAGAGGACCGTCGCCAGCATCCGCAGGACGATCTGATCACGAAGCTGGTCGAGGCCCGCATCGACAATGAACACCTGACCGAACTGGAGATTATCGGGTTCTGCATTCTCCTTCTCGTAGCCGGCAACGAAACGACGACCAACCTGATCTCTTCGGCCGTGCTCGCCTTCGACAGTCTGCCTGAGGTCCGTGCAGAGGTGCTTGGAGATTCAGCGCTGCTTCCTGGGGCCATCGAGGAAGTCTTCCGCTATTTCTCGCCCGTTCAGCTGATGTTCCGCAGCGTGAAGCAGGACACGGTGCTGCGGGGGCAGGAGCTGAAGCAGGGACAGTTCGTTTATATCTGGATGGCCTCGGCCAATCATGACGAGGATGTATTTGATCAGCCGGACGTATTCAACATCCACCGGAATCCGAACCCTCACTTGGGCCTGGGCAGCGGCATTCACTACTGCATGGGCTCTCAGTTAGCCCGCATGGAGTCCCGAATCGCCCTCCAGACCTTGCTGGACCGTTACCCCGAATACCGTCGGGACCGCTCCGTAGAGCTGGCACGGATGGACAGCACGATGATGTTTGCGCTGAAAGAGCTGCCGGTCATCTTAAAATAGATAGGCAGTGAAGAAGAGTGCTCTCAATGGAGAGGGCTCTTTTTTAATATGCGGCTTGAGTTTAGTGGAATCGAATGAGGGTGAGAGTTCTCTTAGGAGGTGGGATGCGTATGGTATGTCCTTTAATTGGCAGCGGTACCATGTTAGAATGAACGTCATAAAGTCGAGTTTAAGGAGCGAAACAGCGCCATGAATATACAGATTGTATGCGTAGGCAAGTTGAAGGAGAAGTACCTGGTGCAGGGCATTGCGGAGTACAGCAAGCGTCTTGCGCCTTATGTGCGCCTGTCCGTGCACGAGGTTCCGGATGAGAAGGCGCCCGAGAACATGAGCGAAGCCGAGATGCGCCAAGTGCAGGAGAAGGAGGGCGCCGGCATTCTCGGCCACATCAAGCCGGACACCCATGTCATTGCCTTGGCGATCGGCGGCCAGCTGTGGTCCAGCGAGGACCTGGCGGCCCATATGGACAAGCTGGGCACGTACGGGACCAGCAACGTGGCTTTTGTCATCGGCGGCTCTAACGGCCTCTCCGAGGACGTCCTGAAGCGCGCCCAGACGAAGCTCAGCTTCGGTCGGATGACCCTGCCGCACCAGCTGATGCGTCTGGTGCTGGTGGAGCAGATTTACCGGGCGGTGAAGATTAACCGGGGGGAACCGTATCATAAGTAAGGCGAAAAGAAAATCTCGCTAATTGAAGCTTGACGCACGGGTGCAGAATTGCCCGATGAGTTTAATTTCTTTTATCAAAAAAGCAATGGAGAAATTGAAAACGACTGTTAGTTCTCTCCAATAAATATGGATTACCGATAGAGAAACATATATATTTATGCTGAACTCATGTTGAAAGGAGAATGGGGATGACCGTAAAGTTTATCTTGAATTATACGGATGGAGATTTTATCGAAAACATAGAAGTTCCAATTTATAAAGCGTATCGCAAGGGTACTTCTTTTCAACTTTACCATTTAAATCGCAACCCTGCTCTTATTGAACACAAAGAATTGTTGGTTATCGATGAAGCGGGGATTGCACCAGAGTGTATGTTTAAAAGCGTTACAGAATTTTGTGAAACAATTATCCCCTATTTATTGAATAGGAAAAGTGAGTCACTATTTTTATTTGGGGAGTACTATGATGCAGAGAAAGATAAGATGATTGACATTGATGATATTGAGATTTCCTGTTTAATAGGTGGGGCTGCCACCTTACAAGAAGAAAAAAAGTAGTCTAGGACCTGCAGAGGTAGTCCCAGCGGAATCAGCTGGATGAATTGCTGCAATGGGTGCTTGGCTGGGAGCGGGCGTAACAGTATTGGAACCCGAAGCATTCCGAAATCATATTCGTGAGGATGCCCAAAGAATTCTAAAACGCTACTGACATAACGTTGTCAGTAGCGTTTTTTTATATTGGACATGTAAATGTAAAGGAGATAGTAAAGAGTATGTTTTACAACGGCTGTGGGACACAGCCAAACCTATGATTAGGAAGGATGATAGCTTGTGAATTTCGCTTCTGTACGCATCATTACGGACGACGTGGATCGTCTTGTTGAGTTCTATGAGAAAGTCGTGGGGGTTTCGGCGGAGCGACCCGCGCCCGTATTTGCCGAACTCGCCTTGCCATCATACACCCTTGCAATCGGCCACTCCCAGACGACGCAGCTATTCGGCACCGATTCCGTAGTGGGCGCCAATAATCGCACGGTCATTATCGAGTTCCGGGTCGACGATGTCGAAGCCGAATATGTGCGCTTGAAGCCATTTGTCGAACATTGGGTAAAGGAACCGACCATGATGCCGTGGGGGAACCGTTCTATGCTGTTCCGCGATCCCGATGGCAACCTTCTTAACCTCTTCGAGCCGGTGACCGAGGATGCGATTAAACGGTTTAGAGGTAGACATTGACGGGCAGTAAAGGATGGCCTTCAAACTTGCCGTTACAGACAACGCGTTGAGCCGTAAGTATAAGTAACGGCGAAAATTAGATGCAAATTGGTAACCGAATTAAAAATATCCCTGTGTACGACACACGTTATAGTGTGTCTCGCATAACGGGAAAACGGCGATTGTACATGCAGATCATAGAGATGTATTCATGACAAAAGGGAGAGCGCTCCGTTGCAGTCCCATACGCACAGTCGTTTTGGAGAAGGCCATAGGAGAAGCGGAAGCAGATTCAATCTCAAACGGGGCTCAGCTTGTTTTAGCCTGCTGAGCCCCGTCTGAAATCGAATGCTTTTGGGTGGTATCTTATTATGAAGGCTGAATGGAGCCGATCAGTTCATTCAATTCGGACTGTAATTGCAAATGGAGTTTCTCTACGATCGAAAAATCGGTGGCCGCAACATAGTAGGCCTTAATTTGAGAATCGATGGCTTCGGCTTCGGCCAGATGGGAGGTGGCCTCTTTCATTTTTGCCGAATAGCGTGCTTTGATACCGGCTATTTCGGTAGCGTGGGCTTCATCTGTTCCAGGAGCTATAGTCCGTATATACATATCAAGGATCTCATCCCCGTCCCGATCTGGAAAGTATTCATGCGGAGCGGTACTGTCGAAGATGGCTGTTTGAAGCTTCGGGAATATCAACATATCCAAACTATTCGGATCAAAGCCGCAATGAAACACTTGCACATCGATTCCTTTCTGTTCTGCAGCGGAGGCAAGCTTTTTCAGCAGCGTCGATTTGCCGGATCCCGCCCTTCCTTTGATGAAAATCCGTCTTTCCAGCTGAGCGGTCAAGCTTTGAATAAAATCGAACGCCCCCCTCGGAGTCGCAGCTCCGAAGAATAAGTGACGCGAAGCGGTTGGCGTATCGCTTTCATGCCCGTCGTATAATTCTTGAATCAATTCCAGTGCGATCTGGTCGGCCTTCGAGAAGTCCATGTTATCGATATAAAATTTTTCCCACTCGTCATGAATCCGCAATGCAGCTGCGAACGTTTCATACACATTTGAGTAGGCACTCTCAAGCTTGACTCCAAGATCTTCTATCGTGATGAAGTCTCCCGGTAAAATAAGGCTGTTATCGAACGCTTCCTCGAAGTGGATAAAGACGATTTCACCGGCTCTGCTATCCGAAATCCCATTACAGACTCGCCCGTCGACAATACCAACCTTCAATTCCGTAAAAATAATGCCATCCAGTTCGTCGGGACGAAGAGGGGAGTGGAAGCATTGCACATGCAAGCCTTGATCCAGCAGGCTATCCGCCAAGCTTTGCATGACCGTCGATTTCCCCGTGCCTTGGGGCCCCGTAAGAACAAATACCTTGTTCAACCCATCAAATGCGGATGTATACAAGAAATGAGCCCCGCGCGCAGTGTTGCCGTGGGCAAAATAGTGAGATGATTTTAGTACCAACCTACACACTCCTTTGTGCCTATTCCGATTTGCCAAGTTTACAGAATAAGCATGATTGGGATAAGTGCCTATATATTTGTATATTCCGTGTTGTAACAAGTGGTGTTCGTCCTCTCCCATGTTTTTCGTTATCTGTTGACCGGGCTACAGAAGGTAAAAATCAAGCCTGCGATAAATGGGGAGATTTCACTTGCCCTACGATGGATTTTCTGTTATTTTTGATAGTAACAAATTGTTATTAACAAAATGATACTAAGTTTGATTGGGCGTTTTCGCTCTGTAAACTCAGTGGAGAAGACGGAGGGGATGCAATGTGAAGAAGGTTGCGAGTGGCTGGAGCCTGTTCGAAATAGCGTGGTTGGCGCTGTTTACCTCGATCGCTGTCGGGTTTACGGTGATTTCAAAGGACTCTTTATTCGGATTTACCGTTTTTATTACCGGGGTGTTATGCGTGGTACTTGCGGCGAAGGGCAGCCTGATGAGCTATGTTTTCGGCATGTACAACACCATCGGTTACGCTTATCTGGCCTATATTAACGGGTTGTTTGGAGAGGTTATGCTGAATCTGCTGTTCTTCGTTCCGATGAACGTCATTGGCTTCTACATGTGGAAAAATCACCGCCAAGACGGCAAGCTGATCATGCGCCAAATGGAGCTTAGAGGTCTGCTTCTCGTTGGGGCAGTCTGTGTATTAGGCTGTTTGCTGCTGGGATATGGGCTATCGTTCATCCCGGGACAGAACTCGCCTTACATCGATGCGACTACGACGGTGCTGTCCGTTGTGGCCACCTTTTTAATGGTCCGCAGATTCAAGGAACAATGGCTGGTCTATATTGTGTTGAATTTGTTTACGGTGCTGCTGTGGGCAATTCGATTGCTGGAGGGCAGCAGCGAAGGCATGCTGATGATCGTCATGTGGAGCGCGTATTTGGTCAATGCGGTATACGGGTATTACAATTGGAACAAAGGGGCCAAGGAGGTGGCGGCATGAAAACGCTCGGATTAACGCTGGGGAAGTTTGCCCCGCTGCATAAAGGCCATCAGTTCATGATCGAAACGGCGCTGCAAGAGGTCGATGAATTAATCGTGGTCATTTACGAGACGCCGGTCACTCCGATCCCGCTTCATATCCGGGCGAATTGGATACGGCGACTATACCCGGCAGTCCGGGTTATCGAAGCTTGGGACGGACCGGACGGGTATTCGGATGACCGAGAGCATGAGGTTCGGGAAGAACAGTATATACTCGGTTTATTGAACGGCGAGCAAGTCACGCATTTTTACTCGAGCGAGTTTTACGGCAGGCATATGAGTCTCGCTTTGGGCTCGGTCGACCGGCGGGTCGATGAAGCCCGCGAGCGGGTTCCGATCTCTGCAACCATGATCCGTTCCGACCCATATAAGTACAGGGAGTTCATAAGTGATATTGTGTACCGGGACTTAATCACGAAGGTGGTATTTGTTGGGGCGATGTCGACGGGGAAGTCGACGATCACCGAAGCGCTGGCAAGACGGTATAACACGACCTACGCGAGCGAATACGGACGCGATTACTGGACCGAGCATCAGGTGGACCGCAGAATCGGCCTAGAGGCGTTCGATGAAATCGCAGTGGGTCATATCGAGCGTGAAGAGCAGGCTTTGCTTGCGGCGAATCGATTCCTGTTCGTTGATACCAATGCGATTACGACATATATGTTCGCCTTGGATTACCACGGCCGGGCCCCGGAGCTATTGACCCGAATTGCTCTGGAGAACGCGCAGCGCTACGATCTGTTCTTCTTGTGCGACGATGATATTCCTTACGACGATACGTGGGATCGAAGCGGGGATCAGAAGCGGCATGTTTTTCATAAACAGATCATCGCGGATTTGAAGGAGCGGCGCATCCCCTACATTACGCTGCGGGGGAGCCTGGAAGAGCGCATGCGCAAGGTAGACGAGGTGCTGGCAAAGTTCGAGCCCTATCGAGACTATTTCGGGGAGCTAAAACGTTTAGAATTAGATGCATGCAGGGAGTAAAATGAACCCATAACCTCATTAGAATCAAAAAACAAGGAGGCGCACCCATTGGATTTGTTGGATCGGAACGGACTTACGGAACGCGAATTTTTGGAGCAGTACCGGGCAGGAGATTACGAGCGGCCTTCGGTGGCAGCCGATATGGTGATCTTCACGGTTACGGATGAGGAAGCTGACAGCTATCGGAAATTACCGGAAAAGGAGCTCCGCATCCTGCTCATCCGCCGGGGAGGTCACCCCTTCCTGGGGAAATGGGCGCTGCCTGGCGGCTTTGTCCAGCCGAGCGAGACGACTGAGCAGGCCGCTGCAAGGGAATTGCGTGAGGAAACCGGCGTGGACGACGTTTATTTGGAGCAGTTGTATACGTTCAGCGATATCGGGCGAGATCCCCGAACCTGGGTGATGAGCTGCAGCTACATGGCTCTGATCAACAGCGACAAGTTGGAGCTTAGAGCGGGAGACGATGCGGCCGACGCCTCTTGGTTCAAGGTCTCCTATCGGCTGCTGCGGGAGCAGAAAGAGTTGATGGAGGACGGATACGTCAAGACGCTGGAGTATGAACTCAAGCTAAGCGGTGAAGAGGAGCTTTCGGCGGTCGTGGCCAGAACGTTGACAGTGAAGACGACATCGACTAGCACGGAGTATAAGATCGTATCGAATGACGGATTGGCCTTCGACCATGCGAAGATTATAGCGTGCGCGATCGAGCGGCTGCGGGGAAAAGTGAATTATACCGATATTGCGCTGCACTTAATGCCAAAGCTTTTTACCTTGACGGAACTGCAGCAGGTTTATGAGGTTATTATGGATAAAGAGCTATTGAAGGCGGCCTTCCGGCGCAAGGTGGCCGATCTCGTGGCGGAGACCGATCATTACACCGAAAATGCGGGACATCGGCCATCCCGGTTGTATCGGAGAAAACTGGAGGATTAAAGGATGATTTACAATCTCGATGACCTAAGAAAAGCTTATAACGAAGGAAAAACGTTCAAATATGTATTCTTTTGGGGCCATACGCCGCCTAAGGACGGGAGCGTCGACAAAAGCTGCTTCAGCCAGTGGTGGATGTGCCCGTTCACGGTAGAGGGGACGGAGTATTCCTGTGCCGAGCAGTTTATGATGGCCGAGAAGGCAAGGCTGTTCGGCGACAACGAAATGCTGGAGTCGATCCTTACGGCTAAGCATCCCAAGGAGATGAAGGCTTATGGGCGCGCGGTCCGAAACTTTGACAAGGATACTTGGGACAAGGAATGCTACGGCATCGTCAAAAGAGCCAGCTTGGCCAAGTTTTCGCAGAATCCGGAGCTAGGCGATTATCTCAAGACGACGAAGAACCGCATCCTCGTCGAAGCCAGCCCGCGGGACCGTATATGGGGGATCGGCATGTCCAATCCGGATGCGGAGAATCCCGTGAAATGGCGGGGCCGAAACCTGCTGGGGTTCGCGCTGACCGAAGCGCGGGACGAGTTGCTGCAGAGTGAGTAAGACATCGTGATGGAGTAGTGAAAGGGCGCTCTCCGTAAGATACATATTATTCTGGAGATAAAGGAGCACGTGGTATGATTAAACGGGTGTTAGGCAAAGAGGAAGATATGATTCGGGCGTTCGCAAAAGAGATTGTTGACTCCATCGCAGATGGACGATATGAGGAAATTGCCCGAAATGTTGATGATATGCAGAATTGGGACGTTAAGCTATTAAAAGAGGTCATCGAGAATTTTAAGGAAGATAATGAGTTGAAACAGATCGATAGGTTTGATGTAGAATGCACCTTTAGGCCTGTTTATAAAGATGGCAGTGTTTATCAACAAGAATCTTTCTATCACTTTAACGATGGAAGCGGAATTGCTTACGAATATGCATTGACGACCGATGGCGAACCCAATGATTTGACTTTGAGCGTTGAGTTTCACGTTGAAGGTGACTATTTGAAAGTCATTTTTGAGAGTGGAATTACCGTACTTTAATGACATCGTATAAGAACAACAAGTTATTAAGTACAGCTACAAAAATGCACAGCTATCTGTTGGCTGGACGCATCTTGCTGTTTGCAGAATTGGCTCCTGATCCGAAGAAAAAAGGCATAAGGATATAGGTTATTAAAGCAGGCCCTCTGTAAGTTTACAGAGGGCCTGCTTTTTACTTATAGTCCAGAAATCAAGGATACGAGGGTAGGTCAAGGCCTTACCGGCGAGAATGCCAAAATAACTTGAATGATTGATAAGTAGAAGCCTTTTTAACACTCATTTGTCAGAAAAAGACTCTTTCTATTTTGGAGGGTGGCATTTTTCGCCGATAGACCCGTTAAGCTGAACCGTATCATAAAAGACGGCGAAAATTGGAATAGGAACGTCTATTTGTGGAGATTTGACTTCAACTAAAAAATGGTATAAACTCAATTTGGTCAAAGATGGTCAAAGTAAAAAGTTGTAAAATTCCATAAAAATTAAGGGAACAAAGTGGGAGTAACATAGAATCTAACGTATGAGTATTTATTCGAGATGCATTTGGTTTGGGGACAGGTAAATATGTCGATCGTTGGGGAGATCCAACGCAGCTCGCCAACACAGATTTATTTTATTCTGAACCGCTCTACCAGGTAAAAGCTGCAGTATCGTATAGTATGTGTATTCTTAGATCATATATTATTAACGAAGATCACGAACATTTGGCACCTCAAGACGAGCAGACTTACGGCAGGTTAGACTCGATCGTAGAGGATGTTCTGAATGCTTATGTCGTGGTAACTCTATTTAAAAATGAGGTGTTTTATGAATAATCACAATGTAGTAGAAAATGAAACCAAAGAAGATGAAGTTAATGCACTTGAAACGATGGCAGCACCAGATATTGCTTCTCGAGAAGATATGGAGATGGAATCAACTATCAAAGATAATAATAAAAAGGGAAGTAGACGTAAGTCTATAGAAAAAATCAATATTTTAGCAACATTGGTATTTTCATTAATGTTGGTTCTCGTGGGTATTGCACAATATTTTACATACAACAAGCAAGCTGATATAGCATCAAATGCAAATAAATTATCCCAATATCAATATAGATTTGAATTTTATCAAAAATTGGAAAACATACAAAAAACCACTGCTATAATAAAGAAAGAACCACAATTAGGTATAGAAGAATTTTCTGAGTTGAATTTTAAAATATTATCTCTACTTAGAGAGTCAGAACTACTGTTTGACAAAGATATATCTCAGAATATAAATAAAATTTTAACGGAACATATGAACTTTTTAGTAAAGCTAAGCAATGAAGGAATGTATTATGATAACTATAAAAAGGAAATGATTAAATTTAATACGGACTATGGGAATTTTTTGAATAGCGATAGTTTTAAAGAGTATTTAGATATCAATAGAATAGAATGATACGACCATAAGCTAAAACATAAAAGTTGTAAAAATTACTATTGTAAAAATATCATACAACCTTCGGGTCAAGTGGGTCTGTCAAGATCTTTGTGTAAACTCTCAATCTCTTCCTAGCTGAGATTCCTCGGAGAAAACTCTACCCAAATTGCAATAAAAACAAAATACTTGAACATGAGTAAATTTTTAATGAAATTGCTAGTGAAAGTAAGTAGTAACTTCTTAAAGGGAAGATTTCCGAATAAAAGGTTGCTTCTATAAAGAAGCCGCTCCAATGTGAGGAGGGGCTTTTGTCATTTATAAAATGATGTATATTTTGTAGCCAAACTGAACTTTGTATTTGGATACGTTAAGCGAACCTTACCATACCGTGCAAAAATATAACCGGAGAACTCCATCCATGTGGGAGAGAATTCATGAAGGGGCGCAAAAAAAGATATTACAGCGTATATAGATTTGAATAGCGGAAGGTAAAAAGTAAAAACGGCTCATTCTAAGTCAGAGATGAACCGTTCTAGTATGGTTTAATCAGTCGCAATTAAAGAGATAAAGTATCCAGCGGTATTTCAAATGCACGTTTAATAACTAACCCGGCAGCAAGCTTGGTTTCATCCGGTTTGTCATGAAGGTGGATCAATTGTACGTTATTAACTGTCACAGGCAACTGGTGCATCACTCTAGCTTTAATCTCGTTGAACATTTCGGGACTGATGGTAGGAATGACTCGGCCAGTCATAAGCAGACTGTCTGGATTGATAAATGTAATAATATTAGTAACGGCGATCGCGATGCCATCGACAATTTTTTCGTATAAACCAAGGAACTTAGGATCTCCTGTTCTTATGCCTTCTGCGAACTCCTCTAGTGTGCATTTGATGGAAACACTAAGTCCGCTGCTGGAAGCCAGCGTCGTTAAGCATCCGGATCTGCCGCAATGGCATGGATAGGCATCTTCTCCATAGAAGCCTTTATAATGCCCGAATTCACCTGCAACAAAGCTTGATCCTGCAATAATTTGTTTATCATGGACGATCGCGCCGCCTGTACCATAATCAAACTTGATGGTGATATTGTTATTGGAATCCTTCAAGCAGCCGTTCATATTCTCGTTGACAGAGAGAAGATTGACATCGTTCTCGATATACACGGGTATGTCATATTTGTCTTCAAGCAGCTGCTTGAGCGGCAGGCGATGAACGCCTATGCCAGGTGTGCGCAGAACGATGCCATGCTGAGAATCGACCAGGCCCTGCATACTGATTCCGATCCCTTTTACTTTGGAGGTGTTGGGCACCTGGGTGAGCAGCTCATCGATAACTTCATGCAACAGCTGCATCAGCACATCTATAGAACCATATTTGTTGCTCGTGCGTTCTGCGGATGCGACAGCTTCTTGACGCAGGTTGAACACTTTTCCGCGAATGTATTTGCCGGCGAGCTCAAGCCCGATGGCATAAAAATGGCCGCTGTTGATATGAAGGCCGACTCTTTTCCTTCCGCTGCCTGCCTCCAAGTCGATAAGCTCCCCTGTCACGATTATTTTTTCCTTCAACAGGCGATTCACGATATTGGTTACCGTTTGTCTGCTTAGTCCAGTCTTTTCCGCAAGCTCTACGCGAGAGATCGGCCCCTCTGAATAAATGAGAAAAAGAACCTTCTGCTGATTTATTGATTTTAATAACATATGGCTGGTTTGTTTAACCGAATCACTCACAATATGCATCCTCTTTCCAATAACGTTTTATATAATATAGATTCAAAACATTTGACAAATTAGGAACATACTTTGCTTCAAGTGTAGCATTAATACGAGGCGAATAAAAGTTGCAAGTTCGTTTAATTCAACTAACGTACATTTTTAAATTTCTTAAAAACGATGATAAATGGCGGCTTTATGCAGCATGATACAATCAGTACGAAAGCTTTCAATCCAAAAACACTGAAAAAAACGCAGCGAATTGTATTGACATTGTAATAAAAAAGGATATTATATTTGTAAACTGATTTGATTAAATACAACAATTTGACGCCTAGAGGAGTAAGTGATGGTATGGATTGGATGGATCATTGCAATAGCAGCGATGACGGTGCTGACTTACATATGCTGGCTGCATGCAGTTATGTTACAACCTGGTAAAGCAGATGCACTTATTGTACTTGGCTATGTATCTAAAGACGGCCGAATACACCCGTTGCTTAAAGAAAGACTGGATGAAGCTTACAAACAATTTCGGCAATATGGGCACGAATATATTATTGTATCGGGGGGAGCGGTTGGTTCACGTCGCTCGGAAGCGGAGCTGATGAAGAAGTACCTGGTTGAGAAGGGCATCCCAGCAAAAAGAGTATTAAAAGAAGACAAGTCAAACAACACCGTTCAAAATTTAATCTTTAGCAAGCAATTGATGGAGCAGTACCAGCTAAAATCTTTTGTTATCATAACCAATTTATTTCATGTCCGCCGCACGAAGTATATTATGCATCGTCTTGGCATAAAAGGCGGATTCTACGCTAATCGAAGCCTTAGAAGCATTGTGGAATTCCAGCTTAAATTAACCTTTTTGGAGATTCGGGCATTTCGATTAACTCTCCCCATTATTAAGAGGGTCATTAATGATCAAAACAATTGACAAAAAGGTTGACAAATGACCAATTCGTAATTAAAATGAAAGCGTTTACAGCATATTATGGAGGTGAGGCTTAGCAGTTTAAAGCCAGTACTTATTTACAAATTATTTACCCTGACTTGATTGCTGATTAACAAAACATAGTTATGCTTAAATAGTTAATCCAATTTATTTATTAATTAACGGGGGAGTGAAATAATGTTGAATGGAAAAATGAAACGATTCATGAGCACGGGTGTGGCAGCGGTATTATCTTTAACCATGCTGGCTGGTTGCGGTGGAAACAGCGGAAAGAACGGGGCTAGTCCAAGTACAACTCCTGCTGGTTCGGATAAGCCGGGTGTATCTGCAGAAGTAGAAGTTTATGAGAATGGATTGCCGAAGAATGAGGAAGTAACGCTAAAGGTAGGCTTTTTTGTAGGAGGATATGGCCGGGAGTGGTTCGATTATGCAGTTGAATCGTTCACAGCCAAGTATCCAAATGTCAAAATAGACATCACGGCTTCAGCTGATATGAAGACGATTCTTTCTACAAAAATCTCTGCGGGCAATGATAATGACATGTTTGATCTATTTAATACAGATCCAGCGGGAGGTATTGTGGGGCTCGCTGAAGCCGGCAAGCTTGAACCAATGGATGACATTTGGGAATACCCTCTTCCAGATGTGCCGGACAAAAAGGTCAAAGATCTTATGATGCCGGGCATGTACGAGTCAACGCAACTGATCAATGGGAAAAGGTATGAATTTACGACGGCGAGCAGCTTTGGCGGGTTGTTTTTTAACAAAAAGCTATTCGAAGAGCATGGCTGGAACCAAAACCCGAACACATGGGATGAATTTAAAGCACTTCTCGCAGACATTAAAGCGGACGGCATTGCTCCCATAACGTTCCCGGGTATTCATCCAAGCTACCATAACTGGGCTTTCGGAACAGCTAAAAATTTTGAGCTGGCTGATATCAATGGCCATGTCGATGAATTTATCGAAAATTATAGAACCTATGCTCTGCCGCAATACACAAATCCGGAGACAGTTGAAACCTGGACGCGCATCTATGAGCTTGGCCAACAAGGATATTTTGCAGAAGGACTTCCGGCATTGAACCATACGCAATCGCAAATGCAGGTTATTCAGGGGCAAGCGGCGATGGTATCGACAGGGACTCATGTCGAGAATGAGATGAAGGAAGCAACACCCGAGGATTTCGATTGGGGCTTCATGGCTGTTCCTTTCAGAGATAACACAAATCAAACGCTTTGGATTCGAAGCGGAACTTCAAACTTCAACTATATCTGGGCAGCTAAGCCGGAGCTTAACAAAAAGTGGGCCAAAGAATTGATCACGTGGATGGTTACGCTTGAAAATCAACAATTTGCTGCTGAAAAAGCAGGCGCTTTGCCAATGCGCAAGGATTTGACGGAAGACCCTGCCAGAACGGCTAACCTTTCCAGTTCCGCCCAATCTGTTCTGAAGTACATTGCGGATAATAATGCTCAAACTTATAAAGCAAGCCGGTCTATCAGTATTTCGGATCCGAATCTTGCTCAAGCGGAAAAATTATTGAATGAGAATATTGTTAAATTTGCTATGGGTATGCAGGATCCGAAACCGATTCTGGAGCAAGCCGAAGAGCTGCTGAAGAAAGCTGTAGAGGCTGAAAAGAAAAAATAAGACGTGATGGAGCGGGGAGGATTCATCTCCGCTCCTCCGTTTTAACTTCTGCGACCCCATAGGCTACACGCTGAAAATGACTAATAGTACGTGTTCAAAAAGTCGGATTTTCACTTCCAGTAAGATAGGAGTTGATCTCTCGTGTCTGATTCAACCGCTGTGAAGACACCAAGGCCCTCTGTGCTGCGCAAACTGGGTCTTGATAAAGCGAATACGCAGAAGTGGATATTTCTGTTCATAGCCATTGTGCCTCCCTTTGGCGGATATTTGCTTTTCACGTTGTTTCCGAACATTTTATCCGTTTATTATGCGCTGCTTAATTGGGACGGGTTTACGGATGCAACGTTCGTCGGGGTGTCCAATTTCGTCAACGCATTTCAAGATAAATACGTGTGGCGCGCGCTTACCCACAACTTGATTTTAATGATAACGGTGCCCTTCTTTGTTATTATCATCTCTTTGATACTTGCCTATTTAATTACAAATAAATCGTATAAAGAAAATAAGTTTTTGAAGATATTGTTTTTCTTTCCGAATGTTTTATCTACGGTCGTAGTCGCGCTCCTCTGGGCTTTTATTTATGACGGATCGTACGGTTTGCTGAATGGGCTACTAAAGTTCATTGGCATTGATACCGGTAATTTCTATTGGTTGGGCAATGAAAATACGGCGCTTGCGTCGATTATCCCGGCATGGGTATGGGGCGGCGTCGGCTTGTACGTCATTATCTTTGCCAATGCGATGCTGGCGATTCCAAAGTCATTGTACGAGGCGGCGATTCTTGAAGGGGCCGGACATATGACGCGTTTGTTTAAAATTACAATGCCGCTTGTTATGCCCATTATTCGGGTCAGCGCTTTGTTCCTGGTCGTTGGCACGATGAAGGGCTTTGAAATCATCCTCATTATGACAAATGGGGGCCCATTCGGGTCGACGGATGTCATCGGCCTCTACATGTTTAACTTGGCTTTTGGCGTAGAGTATCGGAATTACGGCTACGCTTCCGCAGTCGGTATGATCCTGTTCGTCATATTAGTAACGGCAAAGCTGTTAATCGATAAATTTGTGCCGAACAAAGGCTACGAGTATTAGTTTCCATATGAAGTTCGGAGGGATAAAGTTTGAAGGAAAAACGAACGTTTATGGACGTTGTGTGGCGTGTGCTGCTTTATGCTTGGTCGCTGACCATATTATTTCCTTTAGTCTGGGTTATCTATGAATCGTTAAAAAGCAATCCTGAGTTTTTTAAAGATATATGGGCGCTGCCTTCGGAACTAAGATGGCAGAATTATTCGAAGGCTTGGAATCAATACGGTTTTGGGCAATCACTCTTAAATACCCTTTATTATGTTGGCGGAAGTCTGGTGCTTGGGCTTTTCTTTACGACAATTAACGCCTATGCGCTTACTCGAATGCAGTTCAAAGGCAGAAAATTGATTTGGGGCTTGATTATGTTGTCCCTGTTCCTGCCTGGCATCAATGCGCTTGTACCCCAGTATGTCATTATGCGGGAACTGAGTTTGACCAATAGCTTGACCGGATTAATTCTTCTGTCCAGTCTGGGTGAAAGCGTGTTCTATCTTATGCTGCTCGGAGGGTTTATGAGCTCTCTGCCGATGGAGCTTGAAGAGAGCGCAACGATGGATGGCGCTACATTATTCCAAAAGTTTTGGCGTGTTATCGTTCCTTTGTCTACACCGGGAATTGTAACCGTTGGCGTATTCAAGTTCTTAGGGTTCTATAACAATTTCTTAGCGCCGTTTATCTATTTGAGCGATCCCAAGAAATATCCCATTGCGGTGCAAATGTATTCTGCGAATAAGCAAATGGAGTTTACTGCGGATTGGGTAACTTTGTTTGCCGGTGTAACCATTGCGATGGTACCGTCCATTATTATTTATATCCTTTTCCAAAAACTTCTTATGGAAGGCGCGACCATGGGGGCGGTGAAGGGATGAATACTGCAGAACAAGTGAAGGCGAAATATAAGCTGATTGCATTGGATCTGGACGGGACGCTTCTGACGGATGAAAAGCACATTACGGATGAGACCAAAAAGTGGCTTCAATATGCAGTAGATCAGGGTGTTAAAGTCATGTTCTCCACCGGGAGAGGCTTGCAAACTGCCAAGGGCTTTTGGGATGAGCTTGGGCTCGATTCCCCCATGGTGCTGCTCAATGGAGCAGAAGTTTGGGAGGGACCGGGCAGGCTTAAAAAGCGAGTCTTCCTCCCTCGGGACGCGGTCCGCGATATGCACGCCATTGCTGCCAAGCGGGGCGAGTGGTACTGGGGCTACAGCGTGGAAAGCTTGACGGGCGACAAGGATTGGACGCCGGAGATGTTCGAACGGGATTGGATGAAATTCGGCATTGGCAGTAATGATCAGCGGAAGCTTGCGGAAATTAAGGAAGAGCTGCTCAGTTGGGGCACGCTCGAGGTTACCCATTCGGCTCCTACTAATATGGAGATTTCAGTTAAAGGCATTACAAAGGAAAGCGGAGTGCGCGAGGTTTGTCAGACGTTGGGCTTCTCGATGTCCGATGTCATTGCTATGGGTGACAGTGATAATGACGCGAAGCTCCTGAAGGCGGCAGGTCTCGGTGTGGCGATGGCCAACGGTGAAGAGCATATCAAATCCATAGCGGACGTAATCACGGCTACCAACAACGAGGACGGCGTTGCTCAGGCGATTCGGAAATATGTATTCCAAATGGAGTAAACACAGCGAACGTATTTTAGAGGTTGTTCAAAAAGTCGTCTTTTGATAAGAAAACCCCTATCGAGGCCACTTCAAGGATGAGCGACCGCGATGCATAGGTAGGTTTTCTTGCGATATAGAATTTCATCAGTTCCACTGATGACTCATAAATTCTATATCTAACACGAAGGGAGTCAAGAAGTAATTCGGCATCGAATCTTGAAAGTGAGGGAGTAGAAATAGATGACCGTTCAATCGAAAGAGATAAACTTAGATCAACTGGGCGGAACGATATACCCGGAGACAACAAATGGCGAACAGTTGAGATGGCATTCTCCGCTGGAAGCGCCCTTTCACATCGCGGGCTTCCCTTGGCTTGCGCAGGATGGGATATACAGACGCCTGCCCTTGGCTTCCGGGGCTGTCTTGTCGCCCGCGGTTGATACGCTTGCTTATTGTACGGCAGGCGGACAAATTCGCTTTCGCACCAATTCTTCAAGGCTGGTCATAAGGGTACGTCTTGCCGGACCGGCCAATATGTATCATATGCCGCCTACAGGGCAGTGCGGGGTTGACTGCTATCTTGGAGAGCCGGGAGAGCAGAGCTTTATCACCACGGCTAGATTCAAACCAACGGAAAGTGAATATGAATCCCAGCTTTATCAGTGGGATTCAAAAAAAGATGTGGCCGTCACCTTAAATTTACCGCTCTATCAAGGGGTAGAAGAGGTGTGGATCGGTGTAGATAAGGATGCTGTCATAAGCGATGCACCTGCCTATGCTAGCAGTAGACCCGTTATTATATATGGAACTTCGATTACGCAAGGGGGATGCGCCTCCCGACCGGGTATGGCTTATTCTAATATTCTCAGCCGTATGATTCCGGTGGAGTTCGTCAATCTTGGCTTCTCGGGGAATGGAAAGGGCGAGCCGGAACTCGCGCATATCATGTCGGAAATCGATGATCCGGCTCTATTCATTCTTGATTATGAAGGGAATACGGGGGAGGCCGGAAACATCGCACGAACGCTGCCTGCCTTCATCCAAATTCTGAGAGACCGGCATCCAGAGGTTCCTATATTGGTAGTCTCCAGGATTAGTACTGCCGAAGACCAATTCTATATAGAGAGGAGGGATCTTAATGACCGCCGCAGGCTGATCCAGATCGAGAATGTGGAGCAGAGGCGGACAGAAGGAGACGCTAATATCCATTTCGTTGACGGTTTTAAGCTGCTGGGCGATGATTTCGTCAATGATTGTACGGTTGACGGAACACATCCAACGGACCTCGGATTTTTGCGCATGGCACAGTCGCTTGCACCTATCATTAAGCGATTGTTGAGACTGTGATGAACAAGACAGATGATATGAACAGCCTTCAGACTGCATTTTTTGGTTTAGGGGCTGTTTGTTTATCAGTCAGACACCTGTCTTACCATTTAAGCCGAAAAAGGAGAGGATTTTAATTGAAGTCCCAAAGAAGAAGTCTGCCTTTTATTGTGGTGGCTTGTATGATTGCGGGGGTTGTTAGTCTTTATTACGGCATTAATGTATTCGCGGCGTCTTCAGAGACAGAGAATGTTGTCTCTAAAAAAGATAGAGCTAAGTACTTAGGAAATTCATTGTTCAAAGGTCACATGCATTCCCATACTTCTCTCAGTGACGGGATATTGCTGCCTAATGATGCTTATAATTTTGTGAAAAGTAATACAGATTTTGATTTTTTTGCAGTGACGGAACACGACGTGACTTATGATATCAGTACGGGCAGTGACTTTATTACGAATGTTCAAGACTCTTATTCAGAAGAATACAAGCTGCTGCATGAGCAATCCGATGCTCACAATCGTGATCACGAATTTATTACGCTGCCGGGCACGGAAGTGACTTGGTATGATGAAGCGGGCCATATCAATTTATTTAATGCTCCATGGTTTGCAAGAACACATGGAGTAGGTGCGGATGGCACTTGGGGCTGGAGCGACATCAAATATGATCTGCCAACCTTTTACGCAAGACTTGCCCAAGATCCGAATGCGATTGCGCAATTTAATCATCCACGTTCGTCAGGAAATTGGAGTTTCAATGAATTTAAACACTATAACCGGGAAGTTGACAGAAACCTTAATCTGATCGAATACAAATCGTCCAATGATTTTGCAATCTATACCAAAGCATTAGATCGAGGCTGGCATGTTTCTCCCGTGTTTGGCGGGGACGAGCACAAAGGGAATTGGGGAATGGTTCAGCCCCATGTGACCGGTATGTGGGGAAAAAAGCTTACTAGAGAAGGCCTTTACGAGGCGATGCGAAACCACCGCACCTATGTATCATTTGATCGCAACTTAGAAATGGCGGTTTCAGCCAAAGGTCAGATGATGGGGTCGATTCTTCCGGCCAAAACAAAGAAAATTAATCTCAAGATACAGATAAGTGACCCTGATGCTAACGATGTGTTGGATAAAGTCGTTGTTTACAAAAACAGCGGTGAAATCATCAAGGAGTACGGCAATATTGCCGGCAATCAATTTAATCAGGAAGTATCCTTAGCGAGTAAAGATGGGGACTACTTCCTCGTAAGAGCTTTCCAAGTGGACGGTGAAGAGGCTATAAGTGCTCCAATATGGATTGGTGATGAGACGAGGGGCACGGTGCATGCGCCTGAAATTAAGGTTCATGGACAATATCCGGATACTATTAAGCTTGGGGATCAAGTAGAAGTGCTGGGCGCTTCGGCGACAGATCACAGCGGTCAATCTTTATCGGTGGAAGCCATCGTTCTAAATGATAAGGGAGAAGTGGCGGCTCTAAATCAGCATTTCAAGGTCGACATGTATGGAGAGTATTTCATTAAGTATGTAGCAACCGACGCCCAAGGAAATACGCGTGTTGAACTTATTCGAATCCTTGTTGATCAACAAAATCTGGATGCCGATAAAGTTCTAAATGAATTTCAGCCCATTGTTAATGTAGGTGGGAATGAACGTGAAGTAGGAATAAATTTGGTGACGGATAAGGCGTTAGAAACGTCATATGTTCAGTATAAACCGGAGTCAGAGGCGACGTGGGACAATGCGGAAGTGGTACAAGCGGGAGTCTCTTATTTTCAAGTCGCGTATGGCGATACATTTGCCAAAAGTAACTATCGCGTGCTTGCAGCTCATGAAGCGAATATAACAGGTCTCGACTTAGGGACTACGTATGACTATCGGTATGGAATGTCACCGACTGGACCTTGGAGCGACAGTTACAGCTATAGGACCGCGCCAGCTTCAGAGGAAGCCGTTATGTATGTGATGGGGGATCTTGGCGTTCCGGATCGAAATCCGGAAAGCTTCCAGCTCTTTAAAAATATGCTGGACGTTCTGCAGGAGAAGAATTCAAACGGACAGACGGTGATTCAAGTCGGAGACTTGGTCGAGAACGGCGGCAATATGTATGCATGGGATGATGTGTTTAGCAACATTTACAACAATGATATGGGTCTAGTTTCTGCTCACATTGTCGGGGACCGTGAACGTGCGACGGAGCGGAAATTCGGGCCATTCTCCGGGTTTTTCAACCTGCCGAAGAATGGCGAAGGCAGTTACCGGGAAACGAATTATTCGTTTGATTATGGCGATATGCACATTGCTGTTCTGAATTCCGTGGTGGATTTCGACAAGCAGCTGTCATGGCTGGAAAAAGATTTGCGGGCAACCGACAAGAAGTGGAAAATCGTGATGGGACACTATCCTTATTATGGCGGCCAATCAGGTGATGAGACCGGTATGGAAATGATGAGAGTGAAATTGTCTCAAGCCTTTGAACGGCTTGGTGTCAGTCTGTACATTGGCGGTCATGATCATGTGTATAAACGGACAACCATACGAAACGGTGTAAAAGATATATCGGAAGAAGCGATGAATCTAGGTACAACTTTTGTGACAGTTGGTTCATCAGGTCCAACGTTCTATGATAACAAATCGTTTGACTGGGATCATATCGTATATGATGAAAATAAGCAGACGGGTGTTATTTTAGAATCAAACGATCAATCTCTTACGTTGAAAGCCTACAACAGCGACGGTGATGAAATTGATTCATTTACGATGAAACAACCTGCAAATTATATGAACTTAACAAGCGCAATAATAGAAAATAACGTCTTGAAGGGCGTCGGGGTCCTGAATTACCCGAGCTCCCTTGAACGTGTCACCGTTATCGGGGAAAAGCGGGATCATACAGGTGAACAGCTGCTGGAAACGGTTATTCAAGAAGCAACGCTAGAACATCTCGGACGTGAACAAATCATCTTATTTGACAATCCTCTTGCATTTGGCGATGAACATACGATCGTCGTAAGAGTGGTTAATAATCCAATCGATCAAGAGCCGTTAACGGAACCGTTAATAGCTAAAGAAGGCATGCTGGGCGATGGTTCGGAAGGCAACCCCTATCAAATCAAAAGTACCAGTGGACTCAATAAAATGCATGAGTTCCCGGACAAACATTTTATTTTAGCTCAAGACATTGACGGTAATGGCATGTTTTTTGAAGCCATTGGCGCGAATGGCACTCCATTTACGGGTACGTTTGATGGGCAAGGGCATACGATTACAGGTGTTATGGTCTCCTCGGGCGGCGCCGGTCTCTTTGCTATTAATGAAGGGACGATTCGTAATGTAGGAATCACCAATGCCGATATTGATGTTCGCCGAAGTAATATTGGGATCCTGGTTGATCAGAATGATGGGATCGTGGAATATGCCTACAGTACCGGATCTATTCGAGGTAATTCTACAGTTGGCGGTCTTGTGGGCTACTCGAACGGTATCGTTAGAAACAGTTATTCAACAGCTCGAGTCCATGCACGAGGCAAGCAAGCCGGCGGCTTGATCGGGATTACGAATCGGGGGAGTACAACAGAACAGGTCTATGCAACCGGAGCCGTAATAGCAGAAGAATCAAATGCTGGCGGCATCAGCGGATACGGATATAACCATACGGTTATTCGAAATAGTATGGCATTAAATCCATCTATTGTTACAGGTACTGCATCGAATCGAATTGTCGGCAGAGTACTAGCTGGGGAGACGGCAACTTTAGTCAATAATTACGCTGATGAAAATATGTTTGTTAGCAGTGAGAACGTTACGGTGAATGATCCGAACAATGAGAAAGGACAGGGGGTCGGTGCAGAAACATTCACGGAGCCATCTTTTTTCACTGAGACTCTCGGTTGGGATTTTGATACGATCTGGATCTGGAATGAAGATGCCAAACGTCCATTACTGCAAAGTAATTTGGAACAAATTGACGAAGATCATATTCCGAAGCCGAAGCTTGATCGGAATGAAGATGGGTACTACATCATCCGTTCAATTCAAGAATTAAAGACGATATCCGAATTCCCAAATGAAAATTATATATTGGAGGATGATCTTGATTTTGAAGGGCGGCTATTTGAACCTTTATTTAAAGCGACGCCATTCCTTGGCACGTTTGATGGGAACAATAAATCCTTAACCAATTTTAAATCAGAAAATGGCGGCTTATTTCATCTCAATGGCGGAACCATTAAAAACATAGCTATGGTAGATGCAAGCGTCACTGGCGGAAGTAATATCGGCATACTCGTTAACACGAACAACGGAACGGTAGAGAATAGTTATGTCACGGGCTTAATCGAAGGATCCAGTACCGTGGGCGGTCTAGCGGGCTATTCCAATGGCATCGTGAGAAACAGCTATTCCACGGCAGATGTAACGGCCCAGCTGAACCAAGCTGGCGGTCTAATCGGAATTACGAACTCAGGCAGCTTAACGGAAAACGTGTATGCATCCGGGGCCGTCCAGGCGCTTAGAAGCAACGCAGGCGGAGTGACTGGCTACGGTTATAATGATACGGTTGTTAGAAACGTGATTGCTCTTAACCCTTCCGTCGTGACGCCGACGATGGCGAACCGAGTGGTAGGACGAGTCCTTGCCGGGCATACGGCAACGCTTCAGAATAATTATGCGTTCGATGGCATGATTGTGGATAAAGAAGGCGAGAGTAATGCCGCTGCTGACAACAGAAAGGGTTTTGGGCTTTCTCAGCAGCAGGTTGAAGACCCTAACACGTATACCGATCGACTGAACTGGGATTTTGAGTCGGTTTGGATGTGGAATGATGCTTTAAAGCGTCCGGTATTGAGCAGTAACCCTGAAGAGGCAAGCGAGCCTGTCGTGCCTTTGGAAAGAAATGAAGCTGGTTATTACCGAATCAAGTCCATTGCTGATCTGAATGTTATGGAAGCCTTCCCGGCAGAAAAGTATATTTTGGACCATGATTTGGATTACGCAGGACAACCGGCTGAGTCACTTTTTAAAGATGTTTCGTTCACCGGTGTTTTGGATGGCGACGGGAAGAAAATAGTCAACTTTAATTCCTCGAGCGGCGGCTTAGTCCATCTTAATGGCGGAGTGATTAAAAATATAGCCATGATCGATGCCGGCGTCACTGGCGGGAGCAGAATAGGCATACTCGTCAACACGAACAATGGCGAGATAGAGAATAGTCTTTCAACAGGCTCCATTACAGGCTCCAGCACAGTAGGCGGCCTAGTGGGCTATTCTAATGGCATTGTAACAAATAGCTATTCTACCGCAGATGTAACCGCTCAGGTAAGTCAGGCCGGCGGCCTAATCGGAATTACGAACTCGGGCAGCCTAACAGAAAACGTGTATGCGTCTGGAACCGTTCGAGCGATGACGAGCAATGCGGGCGGAGTGACTGGATACGGATACAATGATACGGTCGTCAGAAATGTCATAGCCCTCGGCCCTTCGGTTACGGCGCCAACGATGGCGAACCGGGTGATGGGACGAGTTCTTGCGGGGCACACCGCCACGCTCGAAAATAATTATGCGTTTGACGGCATGATGGTGAATAAAGAAGGTGTCACTGAGGGAGCATTAACAACCCTTAAAGGATTAGGGCTGTCTGAAACTGAAATAGAGACTCCATCCACCTATACGGACAGATTAGGGTGGGACTTTAACGCTGTTTGGAGATGGGACGGTATTGTTAAACGGCCTGTTTTACAATCGGTATCAGAAGGCAACGAAGTGGAATTGGTTACTCTGACTGAGCTTGAATTCGAAGGGCCTGCTGTACTGGTCGTTGGAGAGAGTGCTCATACGGTGACTACCGCAGTATATAGTAATGGAAGTCGTGAAAAGGTAGACACAAACATTATCTACACAAGCAGTGATCCAAGTATAGCGGAGATTAGCGCTAGCGGTGTAGTAACAGCCAAGTCGGAAGGAACCGTGCTCATTACGGCAGAGTATGATGGCTTGATTGCATCCTATGAGCTAAAAATCTCGGCTCAGAAGCAAATCGATATGGAGGGGGGCGTGGATGCGGAAGTCACGCTTCCACTCACTTCTTCAGCCTTAGTAGGAACGGGAGAGCGGGGGATCGCGAACCGGATGCCGCACCCTCCTGCCTTCATGGCGGGAGCAAGCCATGAGATCGTTTGAACGGCACCATAAGTATTAGGCAGTTGAATGAAATGAGTCCGGTAATGATACGGGCTCATTTTCTTTTATCTCCGCAAGTAAACTTATTACTTTTTGAACAAGCCTCCGTTCCGATAACTGAGATCGTTTCAGGAATATCCTCCCTCATGATAACCCTCCCAATCTATTATTGAGATTTGTAAAGAGAGGCACTTCTTCACATTGTAGAGATTTTGTAGAGATTAGGTTTTTAAACTATGAAAAAGAAAGTGTGGAAATTCGGAATAAGGGAGGAGGTATAAAAGGAGGGAACTCCGCAAGATTTCGATGATGCAAAGGGCTGCTGGGATTAAGCAAACGGAAGATGTCTACTCGACTTGAGCGTAATCGGGTCGATGATCTTACTGTCGCTAAATTTCAGCAGTTTCGGGAATGGAGGAGAAATGTTTCTTGAAACGAAAACGCAGTATAGGTAAAGCAATACTCTCTTTATGCTTGGCAATCATGCTTGTCTTGCAGACGGTGGCATTCTCTGTCACTGGATATGCGGATAGCGCGCCAAGCGATTCCGGGCCGGCGGCTGTTATCGAAGCGGATTTGCCGAGCGCGGACGAACCGACGTCAGTAACTGAGGCAGTGTACGATGTGCCGAACAATTCTTTAGTAAAGACGGCGGGCCCGACGGACAAAACGGTGTTGTTCATGGATGCCAATTCAATCTTTCCGCTGAAGGTGACGCAGGGAACCGACATTGCTCCGGGCGGTACGATCCAGGGCCGACAGGCATTTACCCTCAAATCAGAGGGCCTTAAGGTGCCCGTGAATGGTGATGACGCTGATCCGACTAATGCGGATCCAAACCTATACATTCAGAAGGGTGACTGGATCGAACTAAAAAGGGATGACTACTTCGCGGAAGTGGTATTGCCAACAGCTACCAAACCTTTGATGGCAACAACTGAAACGGGTCAGAAGCAGCTTGGCATCGCTTATTTCACCCCTAATAGCATCAAGATTGTATTTAATGGCGACGATGTGTTTTTCAATGGTATTGGACGAGCGGTTACCTTTGGCTTTGAAACCACTGCCAATTCGGATGTAACGGGCATGAACTACGGCGATACAAAGCCTATCTCGATTTTCGGGGGAGCGTATGAGCTAAAGAACCCGGATGTTACGCCCGCGTACAGTATCAACTTGACAGGAAACAACTGGCCAAAGAATGGGAGCTGGACTTGGTGGTATGTGACCGTCCCAGCCTATCAAGATGGTTATTTGACCTTCCAGGCTACTCCATCCTCTTTTGATGTGCTTGATGCAACAATGAAGTTGCCGGTAGATGGACTGACGTTCTATACGAAGCCTTCCGACTACCGTATGGTCTATGTCCCGGGATCCTTCACGGTAAACGGCACTAAGGTAGACCCGAACATTGATGTAGATGGCAGTCTGAGCTACATCTTCCCGGCAGGAACGGGAGTGGACCCTAAGGTCGAGTATCAAGCATGGTTTCATAAGGATCTGTATTATAAAGAGTATCGGGGCGTGGCAATCGATCCCGGTCGAAATGGCGGACAGCGTTTTGACCCAAAAGTTGAACTGAGGGATACGAGTGCTGACGTTAAAGCCAGTGCAGTACGGGAAACGTGGGTTGCACCCGACTGGATTCAAGCATCGGGCTCTTATGACCATCCGAATGAAACCATTACATGGAAGGTCGCGGTTAACCAGTATAACAAAAAAGGGTTAAAAGACTTTACTATCACCAATGTATTGCCTGCTGGGCTGGACTTTTTATCAGCTGAATGGCAGACATGGGAGGATGGCGCTTCACCTGGAATAACACCAATTACACCAGATTCGAACGGCGTTTATTCCTTTGGGCATATTAATGGTAGAGTAGAATTAGTGATTAAGAGCAAGGTAACAAGCGGCTCCAGCTTCAGAATAGATCCTCGTGCCAACTGGAATTTGAATACGCCAGATGGCATACAGAACAACGATGTCGTGACCGGTACAAGACCTAACGCAGTGACGGATGAGGCAATTGTCAACATCGGCGCGCACACGTTTGCAAAAACAGGCTCTATTTCGATGGAGGATTATAACCTGGGCGGCATCACATGGACCGTTAATCTAACGCCACAGTATGCCCTGCCTAATGCGGCGGTATATGATGTGCTGGTGCATGACGGAGATTTGAGCGTCTTGGACAACGCTGTGGATGAAACCGGCGAGGTGAGCGCGGAAACGATTGCAAAAATCAAAGGAAATGTGAATTCCGCGCAGCTTTGGAAAAAGTACCATAAAGGAACCTTAAAGACCAATGCAACCGGCCTGACCATGAAGGCTATTCCTTTAACCGTGAACGGTAAAGTGGTGGCGGATTTGATCAAGGTGACCGGATACACCGATAAAGCTGCATCTTTCAGCTTCCGTGCACTTGAGACCAACCCAGACATCCTCTTCAGGCAGGATATCAACGCAGGGAAAACAAGCTGGAATCGGGCTTTGCTCATTGACGGCGACACCGTAAAACAAGCGCAAAACAGCACCAACCTGCATCTGCGTATGCTGAACAAGGATATGCTCTTTGCGTCAAAGCCATTGCAAGCAGATGGTACGCCTGAAAATGTTAGCCCGAATAACGTTAGCAGTTATATTAGAAACGATAACAATGAAGCATGGACGATTTCTGCCTATGACAGGACAACCAAAACGGTCACTTTCCGTTTAGGGGTAAATATGCCTGGATATAACACAGAGGAAATGGCTAAGGACGGCGATCGAGTCATCAGCAATATCAAGCTAGTGGACACACTGCCCGAAGGCTGGGAATTCGTGCCGTTTTCTGAAGGTAAGGATTTTGAGCTTTGGAAAGGATATTCGGACAATGGTTCAGGTACAGAATATGGTGTTAGAAACGATGCCAGAACACTTATTGAACCAGGTACCAGTGCTCATGTAGTAAGTTTTTCCCATAATGGAAACGAGGGAACGTTCACCTTCTCTAAATTGGAAAGCCCATATGTCATTTTAGTAAAGGCTAGACCTTCCAATGCGGCTCTGGAGAAATATTTGGAGGAATACACCGCCAACGGCGTAGACAAGCAGGTGCTGTATAACAAAGCCGACCTGCACATGACATGGGGCGGCGTGGAGAAGGTCCTTACTGAACAGCGCAAAGTTATTGTACCTATTCAGACCCTGGGCAAGTCGGTAACGAAGCCAGTTCCAGGCGTGCTGGAATGGACGGTGAACTATACCCCGCCATTCAACATGACGCAGGGCGTTTATTTGCAGGATACCCTAGGTGCAGGTATGAACCTGCGCTATGAAGAAAACGGAAAGCTTGTGCTGACAGCGCCTAGTATGGCAGTCTATCCTGCTAAACTGTCTGCCAGCGGTGCTTTGGAACGAGAGGGCGCAGCGCTGGACCTCAGCGACCCGAATGGTGAAGTTCAAGTAGAAGCTGCACCAGGCGCGGGAGGCACCACGGTTCTCCTATTCAAAATGAAAGACCCTAATAAGTTTTACCAGTTTGTGTACCAAACTGAGGTTGATCCGTCTAAAGCGAAAGCTGGCGACAAAATGGGCAACGAGGTAAAGCTGATGGGCGATGATAAGCTGAAAACGGTCAGTGCCAAAAGTGAAAGCACGCTGGACAATTCAGACGTAGCCGGCAGTTCAAGCTCCAATGCCCTGCTCCCCCTGAAAAAGGTAGATCCCGATGGTAAGCCGCTGCAGGGCGTACAATTTACACTGTACAAGAAGAGCGATGGAACGAAAGTTGCAGAAGGAACAACCGATAGTGGAGGGAAGCTTAATCTGCTGTTCCCGGATCCGGGTTATTACGAGCTGAAGGAAACCTACATTGATCTGAATACCTGGCTGCCGATCACCCATGTGTATCAAGTGTATGTAGGAAATACGCCAGGCAAGCCTATTTGGGTAGATGGAGTAAAAGTAACCTCCGATAATCCGCTGGTCGTGCCTACGCCGGCCCAGGGTAAGCTGACCATCAGCAATAAGGTGGAAGGCAACGGCAGCGATGCTTCCAAGGATTTTGAATACACCGTGACCTTCACCGGCGAAGGCAAGGACGAAGAGTACACCTATAAGAAGTCGGATAATACGTTTGGCACGATCAAGAGCGGAGGCAAGTTTACCCTCAAGCACGGGGAATCTGTGACGCTCCCGACATTGCCTGCGGATTTGGTCTATACCGTAACCGAGGCCGATTATACGACCGTTGATGGTTATATCACCACGCCGGGGACCAGAGAGCTGTCCGGCACAATCGAGAATAAAGGCGATCATAAGGCGGACTTCATCAATGAACGGACCGTCAACAAGCTGACCGTCAGCAATACGGTCATGGGCAACGGCGGCGACAAGACGAAGGCGTTCGAGTACACCGTCACCTTTGAAGAAGCAGGCAAGGATGGAAGCTACGCGTATACGAAGTCGGATGGCGCGACGAGTACACCGGGCACGATCAGGTCCGGCGAATCCTTCACACTTAAGGATGGAGAGACGCTGGAAATTGTAGGACTGCCTAAGGATCTGAAATACACGGTGACGCAGAAGGACTACACAACTGACGAATACGTGACCACGCCTAAGGAACGGCAGTATACCGGGGTCATGGTGGGGAAAGATGAAGTTGCCCCGTTCACAAATGTGCGAGTTATCGAAGGCAGCCTGCTTATCAGCAACACGGTTAAAGGCAAAGACGACGACAAGTCGAAGCCGTTCCAGTACACGCTCACCTTCACAGGTGAGGGATCGGACAAATCCTACGCCTATGAGAAATCGGACGGCAGCAAGGGAATAATCACGAGCGGGGATACCTTCGAGCTTACCGACGGCCAGACGCTCGTTATAGAAGGTCTTCCGACGTATCTCAAGTATACGGTGACCCAGGATGATTATTCGAAGAACGGCTATGTGACGGATCCTGAGAGTCTCGAACACACAGGCACCATTCCGGAGAAAACATTGGCAGAGGCACACTTTGAAAATACTCGCCCGTATCTGGAAGGCGTGCTGCGTGACAACAACACAGGAGAAGTCATTCCGAATGCATCCATCACGGTGACCAATCTGAAGACAGGTGAGAAGCAGACGATTCAGACGAGTGAGAAGGGTGAATATTTCGTCCCTGCCGAGGCGGACACCGACTATACGATCACGTATACGAAGGTGTATACGGTAGGCGGAAAAGATGTGCCTATCGAGTTCACGCAAAAAGCAAATGTGGATGGCAACGTGAAAGACGAGACCGTTCCGGCGGTCATAACGGCGGTAGGGATCGTTCTGTTCAAGCAGTTGGATGGGACAACAGAGCTATTCAACGATTCGTTCACCAGCCAGATGCGTATCTATTTGAAGGACAAGGACGGCAATTATATTCAGGAGAACGGTCGTCCTAAGGCGTTCCCGCTGGCTTCGAACGGCACCTTCTCCATAGAAGACGAAGAGCTGAGCGCGCAGCAGTACACCATGGAAGTTCGCTATCAAGCTGAAAACGGCGAGGAACTGCTCTTCAAAGTGACGCAGCTTGACGTGAAGGCTAACGGAGAGCTGAATATTTCCGAGGCATTGGTCGACCCTTACGGTACGGTTTATGATGAAACGACAGGAAATGCCACCACTGGCAAGAAAATTGCTGGAGCCAAAGTTACGCTGTATTATGCGGATACGCAGCGGAATAGAGATAACGGCCGCATTCCGGATACGAAAGTAACGCTCCCTCCGGTTCCGAATTTTGCGCCGCATGACAACAAGAGCCCGGAGCAGGAAAGCGACGCCAATGGCTTCTATGCATACATGGTGTTTCCTGAAGCGGATTACTATCTGATCGTAACGAAGGACGGATACGAGACGCACAGGAGTGATACGATTTCTGTCGATTTTGACATTGTAAGATACGACGTGCCAATGAAGCCGATAAAAACCGGCGGCGGACCGGGCCCTGTTAACCCAGCCCCAGAGCCAGAGAACCCAGGCCCTGTTAACCCAGCCCCAGAGCCAGAGAACCCAGGCCCTGTTAACCCAGCCCCAGAGCCGGAGAATCCAGGCCCTGTCAACCCAGCTCCAGAGCCGGAGAATCCGGGCCCTGTCAACCCAGCCCCAGAGCCGGAGAATCCGGGCCCTGTTAACCCTGTTCCAGAGCCGGAGAATCCAGGCCCTGTCAGCCCTATTCCTGACCAGCCTGGTAATTCCGAGCCTGGCAACGTCAACAATGGGAATAACAACGACAACGTGCCTGATGTCAGCGACTTGGCCGATAAGGGTGCGGGCAATGGAATTAACGAGCTGGACGATGCTCCGAAAACCGGAGACAACAGCGTGTCGCCAATCTTCTATCTGGCTTTGGCGCTGATGTCCTTGATGACGATCGGGCTCTGTCTACTCGGTAACAAAAAGAAAACGCACATCCAGTGACCGGAAAGGCGGTAAGAAATGAGCAAAACCAAAAAAATTCTTATCGCCGTTTCTTTCCTTGTATTGGTATTTTCGCTCTTTAATTTTTCGAGAACTCTCTTGCGGGATTATGCGGAGCAGCAGAAAATCGAAGAGCTGGCAACAGCTTGGGAGGAAGGGTCGGACAAAGGCGGAGGGGCTGCATCCCCCTCCGTTTTGTTCAATAAGGCGAATGAGCCGGTCATGCTTCCCGAATTTCGAGAGCTTTACGAGAGGAACTCGGACATCGTCGGCTGGCTGAAGATGGACGGCACCCGAATTGAGTACCCGGTCATGCAGAATCCACAGGATGCGGATTACTATCTCAATCATGATTTCGATAAAAAGGAAAACCAAGGCGGCCTCCCCTTTTTGGACGCGCATAGCCGGACCAATGGTTCGGACATTTTGCTGATTCATGGCCATCACATGAAAAGCGGCTGGATGTTTAAAGATTTAATGAAGTACAAGAACGAAAGCTTTTATAGAGAGCATGCCACGTTCCAGTTCAGCACGCTTTACGAAAAGGAAGAGTATGAGATTGTTGCCGTCATTCTGTCACAAGTTTATCGCAAATCGGACGACGTTTTTAAATACTACCAGATTGAGAATGTAAGTACGCCCGCCGAGTTCGATTCGTATGTTCACAACATCAAAAAACTCGCTCTTTATGACACGGGCGTAACAGCCCGGTATGGCGACAAGCTTATTGTACTGTCCACGTGCGAGTACTCGACCGAAAACGGCCGGTTAGCGGTGGTCGCCCGAAAGCGTTTATGACGATGTTGAAACAGGAAATCAAGTTGTTTTATATCGCGTTCTTCCCTTGGAGGACGCGGTTTTTTTTGCCCGGAAGCAAAAACGGAATCGACGCACAAGCGCACAATAACGTCTACTAGGCGGAATACCAGCGTACTGTCGATATGGGCGAAGTATGTGGATAAAAAATGAAAGAACCCTCCAAACCTGGAGAGTTCTTTTCTTTCATTGAGTACCGATCCACTTATCCACTTCATGAATCTTAAAAACGCGGTCATGTCGACGGGGCTTCACAAGACGCTGAAGACCCTGATTTTGTCCTTTCCGCAAGCTTCGTAATCGACTCAATGTCTTGATCCGTTAATTGGTCAAGGAAATGTTTGCGTATTGCCTTGGAGACTATGGGACGGGCATCATCCAATGCCGATTTTCCGGCGGGAGTGATGACGACTTGGACACCACGATCCGTGTCTAATGGTTTCCTCATCACAAGTCTGCGTTTTTCCATTCGCGTCAGATGATGTGACAATCGACTCTTATCCCATTTCATCGAGTCGGCCAATTCCTGTTGGCGAAGGCTTCCGTTCCCCAAGAGGTCTAACCGATCCAAAACTCCATAATCACCCTCTGATAGTCCTGTATGCTCAGACATCTCTTTTATTACCCGACCGAAAATGCTCTGAAAGGAGCCTTTCCACATGTGCCATATTCGCATTTCTTCTTCGTTCAGCTCGTTCTTATCCATAGGAACATCATAGCATGGTTGACGTGTCAACTACAATGTGTTATCGTTGCTATGGTTGACACATCAACCTGAAAATTCGGTTTATATCAGGATACTGCTTGACCGCTTCTTCCCGGCAACGGTTGGGCCAATCTTTCTCCAAGAAAGGAACATTTATTATGGAAATCAACATTAGTGTATCTGCTCCGGTCATCTCGGTGAAACCGGTAGTTCTATCGGCCCCTGGGCGCGGCGAGGATTTGCAAGTGCGAGTGTCTGCGCCCGCGGAAGGAAGTGAATTGCCTATTATTGTGTTCTCGCACGGCTTTGGCTGGTCGCTGGACGGCTACGGCCCATTGGCCGACTACTGGGCTGCTCACGGCTTCGTGGTCATTCAACCCACTCATCTCGACTCGAGGACGCTGAACCTTCCTCCTGAAGATCCCCGTACGCCACAGATCTGGCGTTTCCGAGTCGAGGATCTGAAGCGCATCCTCGATCAGCTTGACGTTATCGAGGCTTCCGTTCCCGGTCTTAGTGGGCGCCTCGATCTGAGCCGCATCGCCGCTGCCGGACACTCCTGGGGAGGCCAGACGGTGAGCATGCTGCTCGGCGCGCGAGTCCTCGATCACAACGGCGAGCCGGGAGAGGATACGTCCGACTCGCGCATCAAGGCGGGCGTACTGCTCGCCACGACTGGCAAGGGTGGAGCTGACTTGAGTCCGTTCGCGGCACAGCACTTTCCCTTCATGAATCCGAGCTTCGCGGAGATGAGCACGCCGACCCTCGTGGTGGCGGGGGACCATGACCAGTCCAGACTGTCCACTCGGGGGCCGGACTGGTTCACCGACCCGTACTACCTGAGCCCGGGCAGCAAGAGCCTGCTCACTCTCTTCGGGGCAGAGCACTCGCTCGGCGGGATCTCCGGTTATAGCGTCGCGGAGACGACGGATGAGAGCCCCGAACGAGTTGCCTTGATCCAGCGTCTCACGTTGGCTTACCTTCGCAACGCACTCGACCTTGAAGATTCCAGCTGGCCGGCAGCTTGTACAGCTCTGGAAGAGAGCGCCATCCCGCTGGGGCGGATTGAGTCCAAGTAAGGGAAGTAGAAAATGAGATAAACAGCCTTTGCTAACACTGGGAATTAGCAAAGGCTGTTTCTATTCTGGAGGATTGTCACAAGCTTGTACTATTCAAAATTAGAACGTCCAAAAATTCTGGCAGAGCGTCACGATTTCACTTGAACCTTACGTAACGTAATGTTTTACAATAGAGCTACCGGTACATAGCTAGCGCCAAAGAGTGGAGATGGTTCATGAAGAGACATTGGAAGGTCGGGGATCTGGCCAAACTGACGGGGCTTACCGTCCGAACCCTTCGGTTTTATGATCAAATCGGGTTGTTCTCTCCGTCGGGGCAAACGGAATCCGGCCACAGGCTGTACAATGAATCGGATTTGTCGCGTTTGCACCAGATATTATCGCTTAAGGAGCTGGGATTATCTCTGGAGGAGATTAAATCGGCCTTGAATGGCGGGCAGATTAGTCCGCTTGAGATCGTGGAACTGCAGATCGACCAAATCAAAGAACAGATTAAACTGCAGCAGAAACTATTGGAGCAGCTAAGATATGTATCCAAGCTTATGCAGGGCAAGGCGGAATTAACGGTTGAAGATTTCACGAGCCTTCTGCAGGCGATGAAGATGAGATTTGAGAAACCGGTCATTGAGCGGCAAACGGGTTGGGAGCGACATTTGGACCTGTTGGGAGATTTTCTTGCCGAAGAGAATGGAATTTCGAAACATAAGGAGGAAAATGAATGAACGAACGATTCGTCAAGCATGGAACCTTCGTCGTAGAACGGATTTATGCGGCTACACCGGAGAGGGTTTATCAAGCATGGGCCGACCCGATTGCTAAAGCCAAGTGGTTTTCGAAGCCGGAGATCTTCGATTTCCAGGTTGGGGGACGGGAGTACAGCCGCGGCGGGCCGCCGGAAGGGCCGGTCTTTACCTTCGATGCCAGCTACCAGGAGCTTGTTCCAGAGCAGCGTATTGTCTATACGTACACATTGGATTCAGGTGACGTACGTGTCTCCGTCTCGATCACAACGGTCGAGCTTATCAAGGTAGAGGGTGGTACGAAGTTGATTTTCACAGAGCAAGGTGCATTCTTTGACGGACACGATACGCCAGAAATACGGGAACACGGGACTAACATCATGTTGGAGACACTGGGCAAGGTAGTAGAAGGGGAGGTAGGAACATGACCATAGGTGAGAATGAATTTATCGCTTCGCGCGAGTACGATGTCCCGCAGGAGATTGTGTATCGGGCATGGACAACCCCTGATTTATTAGCAAAATGGTGGGGGCCCAAAGGCTTCAGCAATACGTTTCACGAGTGCGATATGAGGCCGGGAGGTACGTGGAAGTTCACCATGCACGGACCGGATGGCGTGGATTATCCTAACCATAATGTCTTTGTTGAGTTCGTGCCGACGGAGCGGATCGTGATTGATCATCTAAACGTTCACGAATTTCGGGTGACGGCTACCTTTGAGGGCTTCGATGGCCGCACCAAGGTCACCTTCCGTCAACGTTTCAAGAAACAAGAGGATTTTGAAAAAGCTAAGCCCATCTGCGTAGAAGCTAATGAACAGCTGCTTGACCGACTTGGCAAGGTGCTGGCGGAATTGGCCGACTAGCTTTGTAAAAGTGATATCGGCATTGACCCGAAATGACTGCTGCCTAGGTGATGACTCTAAAATGGTCGCCGTTCACGATCCCTGCCGGGGAATCGGACGGCGATTTTTGTTTTAGTAACGGAAGGCACCGGTAGAGATCTGTAGCGCCTATCAAGGCGGATCTTCCTTTGCTGATTTCTCCGTCAGCTGAGCCGTGAGCACAACCGAATTTGAATGCTCTCGCTTAAAGTCGGGTATCGAAGAATTATATAACCGATATTAGCCGGCTATCGCAACCTTCAGTCGCTACTTGTTAAAATATATTCACTTAGTTTGGTAAGAAATGTTGACCATCTCGCTTGAAATTCGGGGTCAGTCGACTCGACTCCAGTAATGATGTTGGCAATATTGCTGAAGATAGTGGGATACGTCGTTAGAGCGGTTAATGCCAGTGCTAGAAGTTCAGGCTCAAGCTCTTGCGGTACAATCCCCTTTTTCTTTTGATCCTTCCAATAAGCTGTATAGGATTGAAGGGCGAGCTCGGACGGGTGGTCATGATTTATTGTTCGCCGACCTGAAAATTCAGGTGAAAAGTAGGTAGACTCAGGACAAACGATCTCTATAATGGAATAAGAGACATATGTTGCGAGGGGAAAAGGTGAGACGATTTGAAAGCAAATCGGATGGAAGCATTCAGCGATGGCGTGTTGGCCATTATTATTACGATCATGGTGCTGGAATTCAAAGTGCCGGAAGGCCATGACTGGCATGCGCTAGTCGAGCTTGGCCCCAAAATAATTAGTTATATTTTCAGTTTCGTCTATGTCGGCATCTACTGGAACAATCATCATCACCTGCTGCATATGGTTCGAACGATGAACGGAAGGTTGATGTGGCTCAACTTGCTGCTCCTATTCTGGCTATCCCTTGTGCCTTTCACGACAGCTTGGATGGGGGAAAGCCATTTTGCACCTACACCCACGGCGCTGTACGGGATCATTCTATTCCTAGCTGCGCTCTCGTACTGGCTGCTTCAGCGCATGATTATGAACCAGCATTCCGGCGATTCCTCATTCGTTGGAACGATGGGTAAAAATCGGAAGGGGAAACTCTCTCCTTTACTCTACTTGACGGCGGCCTTGACCGCATATGTGAGTGTTTGGATATCCGGCTTCTTTTTCGTACTTGTTGCCGTAATCTGGTTCATGCCCGATAAGCGAATCGAGCATGCCCTGAGAAGCCAATAAGAAAGACTCTTCGATTCTCGCATGTGGGCGGGCTTCGAAGAGCTTTTTTGGTTTATAGCGCTTGCTTTTGTTCGATCCTGGTTTTACTTTTCATCGGCATAAATAATGTGATAACTAACGCGATGACGGCCAGGATCATCATGAAGGAATAGGCGTCGCTTGCCCCTAAAATGGAAGTAAGGGATTTAAGGAGCTCAGCAGTCGTTGTAGGATTGTTCTGCATCACATCAGCTGCATGGCTGGTTGCTTGCACGGTATAAATCGTGATCACAACGGCAGTACCAATGGCGCCGGCTATTTGGCGAACGGTATTGTTCACCGCGGTACCGTGCGTACCGAGGTGTTTGGGCAGCGCATTGAGACCGGCCGTATTGAGCGGCATGGTAATGAAGCTTAATCCGATCCGCAGGCCAATGGTACGAATCATCAAATACATATACGTGGTCGACTCAGATAAATCTGTTACCGCCCACATGGATGGAATAATAAACAGCAAACCAATGATGAACAGCGGCCTCGCACCGAATCGGTCGTATAACCTGCCGGTGACGGGTGACATCAGCGCATTGACAACCGCACCCGGCAATAAGAGCAGTCCTGCATCGAATGCCGTAAAACCACGACCATCCTGCAGATAAATAGGCAGTAAGATCATGTCCGCGTACATCAACATCGTGACTAATACGTTAATTAGGGACGTTAACGTAAAGATTTTGTTTTTGAAGACAGATAGGTTCAACAGGGGATCATCGGACTTGACTTGTCGCATACAGAATATGGCCGTGACCACGATCCCGATGCCTAAGGACAGGATGACCATGGCATCGTCCCAGCCTTTACTGCCTGCACTGCTGAAGCCGTATAAAATAAAGCCGAATCCGATGGTTGATAGAAGAACGCTTCCCACATCAAGCTTTGACTTGGCCGTTTCGGAGACATTGACCAAATATTTGAATGCCAATGCGATGACCATGATGACAAGTGGGATGAGACCGATAAATAACCACCGCCAAGAGTGGTATTCGACAATAAATCCCGCGAGCGTCGGCCCAATGGCCGGAGCGAAAATCATGGCCAGTCCCAGCAGCCCCATAGCACTGCCGCGTTTTTCAACGGGAAAGATGGCGAGCACAACACTCATCATGAGGGGCATCACGATTCCTGCACCGGCTGCTTGGACCATCCGTCCTAACAAGAGCACAACAAAGCTTGGCGCCGCCGCGCAGATGACTGAACCGATCAATAAAAACGACATGGCGCTTATAAATAATTGCCGCGTGGTAAAGCGTTTCATTAAATAGGCCGTAATCGGGATCAATATCCCGTTGACCAGCATAAATCCCGTTGAAATCCATTGGACGGTGGCTGCCGTGACATCAAATACATCCATTAGATTGCTTAAGGCGACATTTAACAGCGTTTGATTGAGCGTGGATAAGAAACAACCAAGGATTAAGATGGTTAGTAATATCCCTTTATTTATGTTCTTTATGTCTTCTTGCATGGCTGCGGTCCTCTCTTCATTGCTTTTTCGACACAGTGTCAATAAAATATATCTTAACAGCATTGAAGCGTGATTCCTATTTACAATTCTGCTGAAACTGTCGACTAAACGACAGTATGGGAAGATCGGTCGATGAAGTGCCAAATAAACGATAATCGAGGGATGACATGCCTGAACATAAAAGAGTGGATCCACGAGCCGTTCGCTCCAAAAAGCTGCTGAAACAGGCCGTTTTTTCATTACTGGCCGACAATCTGGAAGTCTCTCAATTGACCGTCCAAAAAATTGCAACCCGCGCAGAGCTAAATCGCGCCACGTTTTATTTGCATTATGAGGATATTAATGATTTGCTGCGCCAGATCGTGCATGAGATCTTTGACGACCTGTCCATGAAAGTCGAGCCGCTATTACAAGTGAAGAGCAGAAACGAGCGGGAGCAGCTAATTACATTTTTAAATTATTTTTATGAATACCGGAACATTTTCGCCGTGTTGGTTGAGCATATGGGCTTCAAAACCCACTTGTCGAACCTATTGAAAAACACGATAGAACAACGCAGAGACGCAAGAAACATCCATTCCACAAGTCGGGTTGCCTCCGTTGATATTGTGGCCTCATCACTTCTGGGGATTATTATGTGGTGGATTAAGGATGGTACCGAGCATAGCGCAGAATACATTGCGGATCAGATTACCTTGATGTATAGAAGAAAGTATTTGTAACCGATGAGGCGCAAGAGGTAAAGCTTGGAACGTTAGAACCAACGTGCATTCATTGCAAATATTCCCAGTTCTCTATATCATGGACGTATCGTATGTAAAAGCCTATAAAAGGAGATACATCCGCGGAACTGCACTGGGAAATCATCGAAAAATATTAGTGACAGCCAGTTTAGATATCCTGGCCGGGAGGAGAAGAACATGCATACTTGGGAAAGCTTAATGAAGCAATTAGAGCAGCTGGGCATTGACGGAAAAGGGACCTTGCTGGTCCATTCTTCCATGAAGAGCATGGGGCCGGTCGAAGGCGGCGCGGACACGGTCCTCGATGCGCTGACAGCGTATATGAAAGAAGGGCTGCTGGTGCTGCCCACCCACACGTGGTCTTATATCAATGCGGATAATCCGAAATTTTACGTGGACCAATCCCCATCCTGCGTCGGAATCCTGCCGGAGCTTTTTCGCAAACGTCCGGATGTGGTGCGTTCGCTGCACCCCACGCATTCCGTGGCGGCACTGGGCCAGGATGCCATCCCGTTCACAAACGACGACCATCGTTTCGACACGCCATGCGCTAGAGGATCCGCTTGGGGCAAGCTGCTTGACCGCAAGGCGACGATTATGTTAGTAGGTGTTGATTTAAAACGCAACACCTTTATTCATGGAGTTGAGGAGTGGGTGGACATCCCGGGCAGGTTAACGGATGGCCATGAGAAGCTGTACACGGTTTTACCGGATGGAACGGAGATCCCGGTGCCTTCCCGCAGACATTGCGGGTTGTCGTGGTCGGAGCATTTTTGGAAGGTCGATGAGGTCCTGGAAAGTCGGGGCGCGATGTATAAGGGGCATCTTGGCGATGCCGTCGTCCGGGTATGCGATGCGGCCGCGGTGGCCGATGTCATAACGGAAATGCTCAAGGACAATCCGGATTTGTTCTCGGATAATCATCCCTTGGACCAAACCATGCATAACGTTTAGACGAGGACTTTCATCGCAAGCGCCCAAAGATATGCAGCATTGCGAACGCTGCGAATTGTGCAGACAGCGGAATCGCGTCATCTGGGGGGAAGGCAATCCGCAAGGCTCGCTGATGATGATCCTGGATAATCCGGGAGCACGGGAGAACCGGGAGGGTAACCGGTTCTTGTGCGGGACCCGGGAAACCCTCCAACTCGGCATGAGGGAAGCGGGCATGGATATCCACTCGGTTTACGTCACCTATTTGCTGAAACGCCGGCCAACCCGTGCTTACGATAAGCCTGCAACCCGAGCGGCATGCCTTCCGCATTTGCAGTCGCAGCTCCTTCAGAAGCAGCCGCTATTATTATTTGGCTTTGGCAATGTCGTAGTCGAAGGATTATTCCCGCAGAAGGAGAATGCCACCGTCAAGGAGCTGCGGGGGAGCTGGCATGAATTTGAAGGAATCCCGATTGGCTTTACCAATCATCCGCTGGCCGTTAGAAGAAGACTCAATTTGCTAAGATTCTTTGTCGAGGATTTGAAAGGTTTGAGGGCGAAGTGGGAGGAGAGAGCAGGGAGGGGGACATAAAAAGGAGCGAACGCACCCGGCGTTCGCTCCTTTTGCTGCAGCTTATTTCATCAAGGTCTCCATAAAATGTTCCTGAAACCGCTTGGCGTCGACGCCGATGCAGACGTTAACGTTCGGCTGGTCGGTACAACGCGGACGCAGATCCGCAATGGTCCTGCCATAGGAGTGGATGCCTTCCAGATCTACCTGGAGCACCATCGGCTGGACCTCGACCAAGGTCGGGTCGATCGCCACGGCTACCGCCAGCGGATCATGCAGGGCACAGCCGGTCCGGTCGCCATAGGCTTCCCGGTAGCCTCCGATATAGTAGGAAGTCATGTCGGCCAAAAAGCGGGTCAGGTCCGAATCCAGATCTCTCCAGCGCTGGATATCCTTTAGACTGAGCTCGGTCTGCAAGGTCACATCCAGTCCGACCAGCGTAATCGGAGCTCCGGATTGGAAAACGAGCTGGGCCGCTTCCGGGTCGGAGTATACATTCGCTTCCGCATGCATCCGGCGGTTGCCCGCCACGCCCACGGCTCCGCCCATCACGATAATCTGACGGACCAGCGACGCTATCTCCGGCGCCTGCAGAATGGCCGCAGCCAGATTGGTCAACGGGCCGACACAGATGAGCGTTACCTGCTTCGGATATCGCCGGACCTGATCCACCATAAAGGCCGCGGCGGATGTTGAGACCGGCTTGGCTGCAGGATCGGGAAATGCCAAGTTGCCGAGCCCATTCTCGCCATGAAACTGGACGGGATACGACTTCATCGAGGGATGGAACAAGGGGGCGGCTTCCCCCATGGCGACTGGAACCCCGGCTGCGCCAAGCCGTTCCAGCACATGGAGCGTATTCCGGGTTGCATCCTCCACCGGTACGTTTCCGAAGCAAGTCGTTATTCCAAGGATATCGAGAGCCGAAGACCGGACAGCGTAGGCAATCGCCAGCGCGTCGTCAACGCCGGTATCCACATCCAAGACGATTCGATGCATCAATCATGCTCCTTCCTCTGACGGTTACGATAGCACCGTTTGGATATAATGTTGCAGGAATGCCTCTTCACGGACCTGCATGCAGACGGAGGCATTAGTCCGTGACTGCGGGCGTCTGAAGTCGACCAGCGTTGCGCCGGAAGATACCTGTCCTTTTGTCTCGATATAGACGTAATAATCCTCCATCTCCACCAGGGAAGCGTCCTCGACGACAGCCAGCGCCAGCGGATCATGCATCAGCCGGTATCTGCCCTCGTTCAAGCGGTCGCTTGCCTCAAAGCTGAAGGTGAATATATGCTGCATGAAAGCTTTTAACTCTGCCTGTTCCTCCGTGAAGCCGCTCATGAGCTGTTGATAATGAGCTTCGCCGAACCTGGCCTTTCCGGTCACGTCCAGGCCCACCATCGTAATCGGAATCCCGGACTCGAACACCCGGTGCGCCGCTTCGGGATCGCCGTGGATGTTGGCCTCGGACACGGGCGTTATATTGCCCGGCACTTTAATGGCCCCTCCCATCAGCACCAGCTTGGCTTTCTGCGCGATCGACGGGTCCTTGGCGAGCGCTACCGCCAAATTAGTCAGCCTGCCGGTGAAGACCAGCGTAATGTCATGCGCTTGTTCCCGCACCTTCCGCACGATGAAATCGGATGCCCTCTCGTTCACCGGCGATTGGCGCGCCTCCGGCAGTTCATATCCGGCCAGGCCGTTGGCTCCATGAATGGCGGTTACGTTCTCCCGGCGAGGGCGAAACAAAGGGGCATCCGCTCCCATGGCAACGGGAATTTCGTACCGGGGCTGAGCCAATTCGAGCACCTGGAACGTATTCTTCGTCGCCTGCTTCACGTCCACATTGCCGAATACCGTTGTAATGCCTTCTATAAGCAGCTTATTGGACTTCACGGCAAAGATGAGCGCCAGGGCATCATCCACGCCGGTATCCACATCCAAGAGGATGTGTTTCACCTGCTCCTGCTCCATATCGTTGTCACTCCCTTATTCCTCACTTAAGCTTGGCAAGCTCGTCCGCAAGCTCCGGTATCGCCAGAATGTTATGGCCGATATCCAGGGAGTGGCTGAGCCTGCTGATATGCGGCTGCTTCAGCATCGCCTGCTCCAGCACATCCAGATTCCAGAAGATGGCCCGCTTGTCGTCATCCGCAATGACCTGACGGTTCGCCATGACGATGACCCGCTGGAAGTTGTTCACGACAAATTCCATATCATGCGTGATCGTAATGATGGTTTTACCTTCCTGGTTTAATGCCTCGATCAGATGGGCGAGCCGCGCCATAGCCGGAAGATCCTGGCCTGCCGTCGGCTCATCCAGAATGATGACGCTGGAATCCATCGCAATAACGGAGGCAATCGTTACGAATTTACGCATGGAGTAGGGCAAATTGTACGGATTGTCCTTAAGAAACGGGACGACGCCAGCCAGCTCCGCCGCTTTCATGACGTTTGCTTTGACCTGTTCTTCCGGCAGGCCCAGCTTGCGGGGACCGAATTCAATCTCGCTGTACACGTCGTTATGAAAGATCTGGTCGTCCGGGTTCTGGAATACATAGCCGACCTTCCTTGATATTTGGGCGGTGGTATAATCCCGCGTGTTCCAGCCGTCGATGACGACATCCCCCTCGGAGGGCTTGAGCAGCCCGTTCATCATCTTGACGGTGGTCGTTTTACCCGCTCCGTTCTGGCCGACAATGGCAACGGATTCGCCCTTTCGGAAGGACATGTTGACGCCGTCCACCGCTTTGTAGCCGTTTGGGTAGGCAAAGGAAACATTCGTCAAAGTCAGAAAGCTCATGCGTTAACCCCCTTCTTCATCCATGTCTTCACGGCCTCAAGGGCTTCTTTTTCCGTTAAGGGGATGCTCCCGAGATCCATCCCCCGTTTGCGCATGTCCAGGCCGAACAGCGAGTATTGGGGGAGCGCGGCTCCGAATGCCAGGGCACGCTCATCGGTAAGAATCTCCTGCGAGCTGCCTTGCATTGCTACTTCGCCCTCGCTCAGCAGAATGACATCGTCGGCATATTCGGCAATCAGCTCAATTTTGTGCTCGACGAGTATGATGGTTTTCCCCTTTTTCTTCATCAGCTCGATAATCTTGAACACTTCTTCCGTTCCCTTCGGATCAAGCTGCGAGGTCGGCTCGTCAATAACGAGCACATCTGGCTCCATGACGATGATGGAAGCGAGCGCAACCCGCTGCTTCTGGCCGCCGGAGAGCTCAAACGGGTTTTTGTCCCGCAAATAATCGATCTCCAGCATCTTGATGACCTGATCCACCTTCTCCCGGATAAGTCCGGGCTCCATGCCCAGATTTTCCAGGCCGAAGGCAATCTCTTCAAACACGTTATCCTTCACGCCGCTGATCTGTGTAAAAGGATTCTGGAACACATAGCCGATTTTTTGGGAGAGCTCGCCCATTTCCCATTCGCGGATATCCTTGCCTTCGATCAGCACCTCGCCGCGCAGATCCCCCTTATAGAAGTGGGGGATAAACCCGCGAATGACGTTGCACAGGGTCGTTTTTCCGCCTCCGTTGGCCCCGATCAGTGCATACAGCTTGCCTCTTTCGATCGTTACATTCACGTTCTTGAGTGCATCGGACTCGCTGATCGGATATTGGTAGGACAGATTCTTGATCGTAATGATACTCATAGCGTAACTCTCCAGACGATTAAGATAGCAAGCAGTACGACCAGCAGCATTCGAACCAGCCGGTCATGCTTTGTTTTCTCCAGTTTGTAGATGCTGCTTTTTTTGACATTGGCCGAGAAGGCTCTCGACTCCAGCGTCAGTACTCGTTCCTCCGTGCTGGCCACGGATCCGAGAATGAGTGGACTGAGGGTGGGCAGGAAGGCCTTCATGCGGACAAGCAGCTTGCCTTCGGTTTCAACGCCTCGTGTTTTTTGGGCATCCATGATGACGTGGGTCAGCTTTTTCATCTCCGGGATGAGCTGCAAGGTGGACAAGATGACATAGGTTACTTTGGACGGCAGGCCGATCTGTTCCAGGGAATGGACCAAATCCTTGACCTTGGTGATGCGGAAGAACAGAATGAAGGCCGATGCGACCGCCACGATTTTGGATGTCAGGAACAGGGCGAATTCCAGTCCTTCCCGCTTGATGGAGAAGATGCTCCAGCTCCACAGAATGTCGTTGCCGGGATAGAAGAAGCTCTGCAGGATAAAGATGAACACAACAATCATCAGCAGAGCCTTAATCGCCAGATTGGAAAACTCCTTAAAGCTGCCGGCGAAGTAGGCCAGCACCATGCAAATCGGCAGAACCGTGTAGCTGAACCCGTAGCCGGGCACGATAAATGCGGCCAAACATAAAGCGATGATAATCATAAACTTGGTTGTTGGATAGAGACGGCTCAACAAGGACCGTTCGTTATTCACAAGAACCCCTCCTTTATGAAAGCGTATCCATTATGGACTACACGTCATTTCTTTTTGATAAAAGCTGCACCGTAATTGAGCTTGGACAAGTATCTTGGGGACATCTTCATCACGATGACAAAGGCAATGACGTTGCTGATGATTTTGTCGACGCTTTCTACCAGGATTTTGGTTGAGAATACCGCTGTCCAGATCTGCTGACCGGAGGCCAGGAATGTAGCAACCACGGCATCCGAAGAGTTGCCGGTCGCTCCGCCGAACATCAGCACCTGGATCGGAGAGGCCACGATCAGAACGGTCAGTACGACAGCGAATGAAGACAAGATCACTTTCCACAGCTTCGTATACATGCCTCTCATGGAGAGCAGGCCGACCACCAGACCGACGGCCATTTGTACAGGCGTAAATGCGAACGAGACCGGGTTCGTTATGCCGACAACAAGATTGGTGCTGGCCCCCGTAATCATACCGACCCAAGGACCGGCGATCATGGCCGTCAGAATCGTCCCGATGGTGTTCAGGTAAATCGGCAGCTTGAGCAGCAGTATGATTTGCGCACCGACAAAGTTGATGGCGATCCCGATCGGGATCAACAAAATGGCCAACAACGAAAAATCATATTTAAATCCGCGTTTGATTCCCATTGATTTTTCCCCCTAGAGCATAGTTAGTTTTCAAGCAATCCCTATTCGTCCGCTAAGATGGTATGGAGCGCGACCTCGACCATGTCGTGGAAGGACTTCTCGCTGTCTTGATGGGACGAGCGTTCATTGGTCAGCAGATGACTGCCTACCGTCAATATGGATAGGGCCCTGACACCGTATTTAGCTGCCAGCGTGTATAGGGCGGCACTTTCCATCTCGACCGCGAGCACGCCGAACTCCATGAATTTATGAAGACGGTCCAAAGTTTCCCTATAAAATTCATCGGAATTATAGATGTTACCGACAAAGACATTCACCTGCTTCTCCTGAGCCAGTTGATGGGCTTTGCTTAACATGCCGTAATCGGCGGTTGGCGCGTAATTGCAGCCATGAAATATTTTTTCCATCAGATTGCTGTCCGAGGATACGGCTTGGGCCAGTACGATGTCGCGGACCTGAAGCTCTTTTTGCATGGCGCCGCAAGTACCGATGCGGATCAGCTTTTTGACCCCGTAATCCTGAATCAGCTCCGTCGCATATATGCTCATGGTCGGGTTGCCCATTCCCGTACCTTGGACAGAAACGGGAACTCCTTTATAAAGGCCGGTGTACCCGTACATGCCTCTCACTTCGTTGTAACAATATACCTCCTCCAAAAAGTGCTCTGCCACAAACTTCGCCCGCAGCGGATCGCCGGGCAGCAGCACGCGTTCTGCGATATCTCCCTGTTGTGCTCCCAAATGTATGCTCATCTTGCTCCTCCTGCTTACTGGCCTCCCTCTTAAGAAAGCGCTTTAATATTGTATGCCTTCATCATAGTCAGAATCGGAGGGATAACCAAGACCAGAAAGTTACGGAGCTTAACGGAAAAATGCAACCATGAGGTCTCATGGTTGCATTAATTCCTTGCGGATATTTTCTAAATCCCGTTTGGTCGGTATCGTTGAAATAATGACCACGGGCACCGTATGCAGCTCAACGGGGAACGTGCTGATCACGAAATCGATGCCGTGCTTCTGAATCAGTTCATCGGTAAGCCCCTCCATAATGGAGGTGTTGATGATCAGCTCGTCACCGATTTCATTCTTGATGAGCTTGGCGACGTAATGGCGGATGGAGAATTCCTCGCCGATCAGCAGGAAAGCCTTTTTGCTGTTATAGCGCAGGCTGGAGCTGATCAACAGCGTCAGCTTCGTCAGATGATAGTCGTTATACTGAATGCCCGGATAGCGCTGGCTCCATTCCTGCATGCAGCTCTTTACGACCTGGTACATGGGGCGGCAATCCCTTAGGACATATTCCGTCAGGCTGCTTGCCGAGACGGCGATCAGATCGGGAAGCGCATTTTCCAGCCGGAGCTTCTCGAAGAAATCTCCGATTTCCCAGATGAACCGGTCGTTCATTTCAATCGCAGGGAACGCTGCAAGCGCCAGCATAAGGAAATGATTGAGGATTTGATATTTTTTCTCCGTGATTTCCACGAGATTTGCTTTCTCCCTCGATATCATCGAGCTGACTTTCGCTTCATCATAATAATTGTATTGGCCCAAGCTGAACATGGCCTGCAGAAACCGGATTTCGTCCAGCGGCAAATGAATAGCGTACCGCTGTTCCAGCCCTCTGGCTAATGCGGCAACAGAGGCGTGAAGCATGCGGTTCTCCCAGTCATATGGTCCGCTCGGAACATCCGCATATTTGCCCTGCAGCACTCGGGTAATCATGAGCGCCGCCAGAAAAGACAAGCTCCGCTTAGCGTTAAGGAAATACACGATGTCATTCTCCGACTCGATTGCCGTTATGTACTCATGGATCTGTGCTTGGTCGATGTCGGCAAATGGCCAGCCGGAGAATTCATAGGCATCGTAAAACATTTTCCAGTAAAAATAACGGATACTGATTTCACTGCCTTTGACCTCTGGCATGGAATAAGCAATGCGCAAATGGTATGGCTTCAATTCATGGTTGTTCAGCCGGATGATCAGCTTTTTCAGCGAGGAAGAGCTCATATACAGCTTGTCGGCCAGTTCTTCCAGCGAGTAGCGCCCTCCCTCGGCAAAAAGCACAGCCAGCAGCTGGTAGAAGGTTCTCTGCCTGTACATGGAAGAGATGACCTCGCCAATCGCGACATTTCGTTTATCGTAATGGAGAATAACGCCTTTTCCCCGCGAAATTTCAAAATGAATGGAAGGAGGAAGCTCCTGCTTGGCTTCATCGATAATTTTACGAATGGTTTTGTCCGATACGCCAATTTGCTCTTCAATCTCGGCAAGGGTGAACCACCGATTTTCGGAATCGAGCAGGGTCAACAGTTTATGCGTCAGTATGAATTCCTTTTCCATGTGTCTGTTCTCCCCCTACGGAACGAATCGGTTAGATGGGTCGTCTTAGCGATTACAAATAAATCCTCCGCGCCTCCTCATTAAAGAACGCAATCACGTTCGTATAATCGGCAATCTCGATCCGATGATGCCGCAGGATCTTCTGCATAAAGATAGCATCCGTAAAAAGGGAATTAATCATTCTCTCGCACCATACCGGCGTATCTTTAAAATAATCCACCAAATGATGAATTTGCTCAAACTCAAAATAAAGGACATAACAGGCATAATTCTGAAGCAGCATACGGAAGCAATGATCGCGGTAAGGGGTGGAGCGAGCGTCCGAGAGGAAATCGCTCATGATCCCGAATAGGGTCGTTTTATCCACCGAATGCATGTGCATAAAACCATCAACGTCATTGATCAGCCGCAGCAGGGCCTCTAATCCTTCTTCCGGTGGCATCTCCAGCTTGGCCGATTTGCCCTCGATGGACCTTAACAGCTCCAACGTAAGATCCTGGCATGCCTGGATTTCAGGGGGAGCAATGAATATTTGATCTTTGTGCTTGTCGAGATGCTCGCTGTAGTAATCGTGATATGCAGTTACATAATGCTCAACATGAATGTTGGTTTTGGTATGGATCAAATCATGCCCGCGGAATGAAAAGGCGTAGAGGGTCTCCTCATTCACCGGGTGCGCGTATAGGTAGAAAAAGAAGAAAAAGTCTCTTAATTGCAGCCTCTGTTCCTCGTTCAAGCGGGTGACACCGTTCAATTGAGACAACTGAAAGAAACCATAGCTCTTCATGAAATCATTCATGGCATTGTACGGGGTGATCTTGGCTATGGACGTCGTTGCATTGATCGTAAACAGCAGATAATAGAATACCAATTCATCATAGACATCCAGCTGTTTAAAAGAGTCGGACAGCACAGGCTTCCAATCCGGGATCGCAACATAATGGGCGTCCCTCGGCTGCAATTCATACGTCCACTCCACAAAAGCCTCATCGTTACGCTCGGCAAAGAATAATGCAGCGCCACCGTCCTCAAGAAGGCCGTATGCAAAGCCGCCTATCGGAGTGGACGGTAATCCTCGATTGAATTTCAGATTCAGATATTCATTATATAGGAATTGAAGTTTCATCAGTCATATCCTCGGTTCGTAAGGGTTTCATTCATCATGAACACGACAGTAGCTAACACGGATCCTTAATAAATATTCAACATCCAGCAGGGCATTCCTCTAGTTTCGCGACAGATGGACATTATCTGAAAGCAGCGACATGCCATGCCTTCTTCATAAGCGGCGGATCTTCAAAAACCTGCGGTGCCCTCCTTTTGCGTTCTCTTCAGCAAAACCTCCTGCTAGTCTCTGGATATCCTATGCGGACCAGTTGAGGGATTCGCCACATCCAGTATCATGCAGATCGTCTCAATAACACGTTCGGTGGGGACGAACGGAATCCAGCCTGCCGTTTCCGGCACAGCCCATCCATGCCGTCCCAGTACAGCAGTGCTCGTTCACAGAGATGCAGAATGCAATTGCCGGGTTTACGGAAACGGTGTACACTGGGTGCCGAAGTGACCATTATAGAACAGGGTGTGTTACATATTTTCAGACTGCGCCAATTTTATTTAAACCATCTGAAGCGAAAAATGTTCAACAAAATCGTCGTGCTGTATTCGGCCGTCATGATCGTGCTGTTTGCGATTGCGGCGACCTTGGTCTATCAATACCAGACGCAGCGCATACTCCGCGAGCAGACGGACGCCAATCTCAAATCCGCGCATGTCCTGAATATCTATTTGAGCCGGCAGTATGAGAGCATCCAAAATATATTCCAGCAGATTTACGGCGACGCCACGCTGAGCGACGAGCTGATCTATTTTTTGAACAACGAATATGAAAGTTACCTCAAATACCGCCTGGATTTGTACACCAAGACGGGGGAGCAGCGTTTGCGGTCCTTCAATACCCTGCTGAAGAATTACCTGGAGCAGGAGCCCAGCGCCAAAAGCGTGTCCATCTACAGTTATCCGAACGATTTTTATATGCACATCAGCCGGACCAACCAGCAGCTGAATAATGAATCCGGTTCCAAAAGCAAGTGGGAGAACTGGTTCGCCCGCCGGGAGCAGCACAGCTGGGATACCATGCCGCTAAACGAGCTTTCAGGTTCAGTCGCAGGCTCCAGTGCAAGGTCCTATTCCTATTCGCGAGAGCTGAAGGACCCTTGGACCCTGGAACGGGTAGGCATGTTGAACGTGGAGTTCGACGCCCGGCAAATATCGACCTGGCTAGAGAGCAGAGCTTCGGTTAAAGGCCGGATCATGGTGTTGAACGCCCAGGGAACCGTGATTTACGACTCGGAGGATGTGTATTACGGTCAAACCTATCCCTACCACTTGGAACCGGAAAAAGCCGGAGACTGGGTGGAGCTGGACGAACCCTCCAAGGTGAACATGTTGAATGTCGGGAATGCGGGCTTGTCGGTGGTGGGTATCGTGTCGAAATCCTCGATCGAGGAGAATACGGAGAGTTTGAGGACCGGACTGATCCTGGTCACGCTTGTATTTATGGCGGCCAGCTTTGCAATTACGTTCACGATCGTTCGAAAATTCTCCAAAAAAGTGCAGCGTATCATCCGCTCGATGAACCGCATCGGCGAAGGCGATCTGTCGACGCGCATCCAGATGTCCGGCGAAGACGAGCTGCAGCAAATTTCCCGCCGATTCAACGACATGGGCGACCGTTTGGAGCAGTACATCGATAAGATGTACACCTCGGAAATCAAGCAAAAAAACGCGGAGCTGGTTGCCCTGCAGTCGCAGATCAATCCCCATTTTTTATACAATACGCTGGAATCCATTCGCATGAAGGCGTATTTCGTGGGAGCGAAGGAAGTGGGCCAAATGATATACAGCCTGTCGGTCATGTTCAAGAACATGGTGAAGAAGAGCACGATGGTTACCGTTGAAGAGGAGATCGATATGTGCTCGGTTTACCTCGACTTGTTCCGCATCCGCTATGAAGGGCGGCTGGAGACGGAAATTGAGGTCGACCCGGAAATCCAAAACCTTAGCATTATCAAGCTGCTCGTCCAGCCGATCGTGGAAAACTATATCGTTCACGGATTCCGTCCGCTTGAGGACAACAATAAAATTTCAGTCCGGGCCCATGGGACAGAGGACCGGGTCGTGATTACCGTCTCGGACAATGGAACGGGGATACCGGAGGACAAGCTGATCCAGATCCGCCAGACGCTGGACAAGGTTCTCCAGCCTCCGGACAAGGGCTACCGGTCGATCGGGCTGATGAACGTGCATGAACGGATCGTTCTGAATTACGGAAGCGATTACGGCGTGACCATCTGCAGCACGGAGGGGCGGGGAACCGAGGTCCGCATGGAAATACCGAAGCTTCGCAAGGGGGAGACGACATGAGGAGCGTGTTTTTTGTTGATGATGAGCCTTTGATTGCTCAGGGATTGGCCACGATTGTGGATTGGCAGGAATACGATCTGCACGTGTCCGGTTCGGCCAACGATGGGCTGCAGGCGTTAGAGAAATTGAGGGAAGAGCCTGTGGATCTGCTGATCACGGATATTATGATGCCAAGAATGAACGGACTCGAGCTCATCAAGAAGGTGAAAGCCATGCATCCCCGCACCAAGTTCATTGTGCTTAGCGGGTATGAGGAATTCGAATATGTGAAGATAGGGATCACGCTCGGCATCCAAAATTACATTTTGAAGCCGATCAACATCGAGGAGCTGGAAGCAACGATCAAGCATATCCGAGGCGATTGGGAACGCGAGGAGCTGAAGCGGTTTCGCTCCGAGGAGGATTGGAAGATTCTTCGCAGCAATATTTTGCAGCGATGGGTGAGTGGCGAAATCAAAAGCTCGGAGCTCAAGCAAAGAGCCGAACTTCTCGGCATTCCGCTGCATTATCCGTCATACCAGGTTAACGTGCTGCGGCTCATATCCGACGAGCGCTCGGTATCCCAGCTCTTCCGCCTGACCAGCCTGGCGGATGAATGCTGCCAAGCTCTTTCGGAGGAGCTTGGGGGAGATCATGAGGTCATTTGTTTTCCCGATGCGGATGACGACATCGTTGTTTTGACGGCCTCGATGAAGGAGCGGAAGGATGCTGCGCGGGAGGGGATGCGAGGAGCCATGGCCCAGCTGCGGCAGTTGACCGGCTTGCGCATGTGGTGCGCCGAAGGTCATGCGGCTGTCCATGATTTTAAAGATATTCAGGAGAGCTACAGGCTAGCGAAAGGCCATTTCAACGCCTGCCTGATTGCAGGAGATGAAGAGACCTTGTACCATCCGCCTGCGGAACCGGATTCCGATCAAGCATCTTCGCCGTCGGTTCGCCCCGATGCTTTTGCGAAGCTGCTGATCGAAGGCGATGTTTCGTCCTTGCAGGCCTACATCGAATCCGTTCTTGACGGCGGCAGCGGGGCGCAGACGGTACCCAGGGGAGCCTGCATGAATGCGGCAGTCCAACTGATGATAGCGGCAAAGGACGTGGAGAAAAGCCCCGACTACAGCGAGGTGTTCACGCCAATGCACCGGATTAATACGCTCCAGGGGCTCCGAAGCCATGTATGGCGCATTGTCGAGCGCAGTCTCCAGCGCCTGCAGGAAGCGGAACAGGGGTACAGCCTCCATGTATCGTTCCTTGTCGAGCAGGTGCAGCACCATTATCCGGAAGAGCTATCCTTGAAGACGCTGAGCCAGCGGCTGCAGATGCATCCGAATTATTTGGGGCAGCTCTTTCAGCAGGAGGTCGGCGCAAGCTTTTCGGATTATTTGAACCAGTACCGCATCGAGAAAGCGACGCAGCTCCTGCTGCATACCGATCAGAAGACGGCGGATATCGCTTTCAGCGTAGGTTACACGGACAGCTCGTACTTTTACAGGCAGTTCAAAAAATATACGGGCGTATCTCCAACCGAGATGAGGTCCATGTATCGGATCTAACACACAACGTTTCTCTTTGTGACAGGCTCAAGGCAAATCCGCTTTGGCCTGTTTTTCTTGTTGTTTGTGGAGGATTCTTTAATTTATCCATCCCGTTCTAGTATTTTTCAACTTGAGGGCGGCAGCGCTTACTTGGCACAATGAAAGTAGTTAAAGGACGAGTGAGAAGATAACGGCCGGCTCTTGGATAAAGCCGCATTGACAACGATCATGGGAGATTTTAAAGCTTCGGTCGCATCGCTTGCATTTAACAGGGAAGAGGAGGAGTGCCCATGTCGGGGTTCATCAAAAAGGTTATACGCAACCGGTTCATGCTGCTGATGATACTGCCCGGAACCATTTGGTTTCTGATCTTTGCATACTTGCCCATGTTCGGTACCGTGCTCGCGTTTAAGGATTTCCGCATCAGCCCGGACGGTTTCTTCGCCAGCGTGTTCAACAGCGAATGGGTAGGATTCAAAAACTTCGAGTATCTGTTTACGACCAATGATGCCTATATCATTACGAGAAATACGATTCTTTATAACCTCGCCTTTATCATTCTGGGCCTGGTCATTGCGGTCGGATTTGCGATCATGCTGAGCGAGCTTGTCAACAAGCGGACGGCCAAGGTATATCAGACCGGCATGTTTCTGCCGCATTTTTTGTCGTGGGTCATCATCAGTTATTTTGCGTTCACCTTTCTGAGCGTGGACAAAGGAACGCTGAACCAAATCATTACCTATTTCGGAGGAGAGCCGATCAGCTGGTATTCGGAAGCGAAGTATTGGCCCTTCATCATCATTTTTGTCGGCATCTGGAAAGGCGTAGGCTACAACAGCGTTATTTATCTTGCGGCTATCACAGGGATCGACAAGTCTTATTATGAAGCGGCCGTCATCGACGGCGCCAGCAAGTGGAAGCAGGTGCGGTACATCACCATTCCGCTGTTGAAGCCGCTCATGATCATCCTGACCATACTGGCAATCGGCGGCATCTTCCGTTCCGATTTCGGATTGTTCTACCAGCTTCCGAAGGATTCGGGCGCGCTGTACCCGGTTACGAACGTCATCGATACCTTCGTCTACCGCGGGCTGATCAACATGGGAGACATCGGCATGAGCACGGCAGCGGGCTTGTACCAATCGTTTGTCGGACTGGTTCTGATTCTGGTTGCCAATTATATCGTTCGAAAAATCGAAAAAGATCATGCTATTTTTTAATCCGAGGGAGGTGTAACTTCAATGTCGCAGCTATCAACGCAAACCGCCCGCCAGTCGGCCAAGCGTTCAAGGAAGAGAGACTATAATGCCATCTCCCCTTTGTGGAATACGATTTTCAATATCGTGATCGGGCTTTTCTCGTTCTCCTGTATCTTTCCGTTCCTATTTGTTATCATTATTTCCCTGACGGACGAACAGACGCTGGTCCTGGAAGGCTTTAGGCTGCTGCCGAGCCAGTTCAGCACGGCCGCGTACGAGTATATTTTCAAAACGGGAAGCGAATTGCTGTCCTCATTCGGCTTGACGCTCCTGGTCACGGTGCTGGGAACGCTGGTGAGTCTGGCGCTGGTTACGACCTATGCGTATGCCTTGTCCCGCCGAAACTTTGAATTTAGAGGGTTTTTCAGCTTTCTGGCGTTCTTCACCATGTTGTTCTCGGGCGGCATGGTACCGGGTTATATCGTGATGACCCAGTTCCTGCATCTGCAGAACACGATCTGGGCGCTGATCTTTCCGCTATCCTTGAGCGCGTTCTCCATCATCGTCATGAGGACCTTTTTTCAAACGACGATTCCGGATGAAATTATCGAGTCCGCCAAAATCGATGGCGCCGGCGAATTTCTGACCTTTATCCGTATCGTCCTGCCGGTCTCGCTGCCGGGGATCGCCACCATCGGCTTGTTCAGCTCATTGGGCTACTGGAACGACTGGTTTAACGCCTTGCTGTATTATAACAATCCGCAGGCAACGCCACCGCTGCAGTTCATGCTCATGCAGATCGAGAAGAACATGGACTTCCTGACGAAGAATGCGCAGAATATCGGCTCGTTCGATGTGGCCGCCGGCCTGCCGACGGAGACGGTAAGGATGGCGATGGTCGTATTGGCCACGCTGCCGATCGTCATGGCGTATCCGTTCTTCCAGCGGTATTTTGTCCAGGGTCTGACCGTAGGCTCGGTCAAAGGATAATTTCATAAGGTTGAACCCGCAAGCGCACACTGCCGGAGAAATCCGGCTTTCATGTCTCGGGTGTGTAAGCGGTATCAATATAGCAATAACCATTAAGTGACACAGGGGGAAAAACTCATGTTTAAGAAGAAGATTTCTTTACTGTCCCTTGCTCTCGTGCTTCTGCTGACCGTTGTATTGTCGGCCTGCGGCAGCAAGGAAGGCGGCAGTAAGCCAAGTGAACCAGCGAAGGAAGAGGCGGCTGTCCAAAGCGACGGCACCATTGATGCCTCCAAACTGGATCCGGTCAAACTGAAAATGTACATGATCGGGCCAAACCAGAAAGACCTGCCTATGGTTCAAGAGGAAATCAATAAATATTTGACGGAAAAAATCAATGCAACAATCGAAATCAGCATGATCGACTGGGGCGATTACAGCCAGCGGATGCAGGTGATTACGAGCTCCGGCGAGAATTACGACATCGCCTTCACCAGCTCGTGGGCGTTCGATTACCTTCCAAATGCGGCAAAAGGCGCGTTTAAGCCGCTGAACGAACTGCTCGATCAGTACGGAAAGGGCATTAAGGAAGTACTGGATCCCCGTTTCCTGGAAGGAACGAAGGTTAACGGCGTCAACTATGGCATCCCGGCCAACAAGGAACTGGCACAGCAGTTTGTATGGCGCTTCAACAAAAAGTATCTGGATAAGTACAACCTGGACATTTCCAAGGTGACCACGCTTGAAGATCTGGAACCGCTTCTCAAAACGATTAAAGAGAACGAGCCTGCGGAAATTACGCCGCTTGCCGTACCGAAAGGCTTCAAACCGTACATGCCGTTTGACTACCCGCTCGGCGATGAAATTCCGATCGGCATGTATCTGGACACCGAGGACTTTAAATTCGTGAATTTGCTGGATTCGCCTGAATTGAAATCGGCGCTTGAGACCATGCGCAAATACTATAAAGCGGGCTATGTGCGTGAGGACATCGCAACGCTGGACGGCATCGACAACATCAAAACCGGCAAATGGCTCGTGGACCGCGAAATTACCCAGCCATACGCAGAGCTTGGCTGGTCCAGAAACGCGGGCTATGACATCGTGACCAGACCGATGCATGATCCTGTCATTTACACCAGCTCCGCAGCAGGTTCGATGATGGCCATTTCTTCTTACTCCAAAAATTCGGAGCGGGCGATGATGTTCCTGAACCTGCTGAACACGGACGTGAAACTCCGGAACATGATTCAATACGGCTTGGAAGGAACGCACTACAAGAAGCTTGAAGAGCCGTATATCGAGGATATGCCTGCTATGCAGGAGAACTACGCGATGCCTGGTTTCGCGCTCGGCAACATGTTCCTGACGTACCTTCACGAAGGCGAGCCGAAGGACAAATGGGAAGCATTCGAGAAATTCAACACCTCTGCCGTAGTGGCGCCTACGTTCGGCTTTAATTTCGACACGGCTCCGGTCAAAACGGAGGTCGCGGCCATCACGAACGTAGCCAAGGAATTTATTCCGGCGCTGTACACCGGCTCCGTCGATCCTGAAGAATATCTGCCGAAAGCTAAACAAAAGTTCCAGGATGCCGGCATCGACAAAGTGATCGCCGAAGCTCAAAAGCAGTTCGATGAGTGGAAGGCTCAAAACAAGTAATCCGTAAAGGGGATGAAGGGTAGAAGCGGCTGTTCCTTACGGCCGTTTCTCTCTGTCCTTTCTTTCTTCACCGAAGAAGGCTCCAAAGTGCGTAAGCGAAATGATCTTCGAATAATAGGAGGTTTTCCCATGAAACGAATCAAACCGGATTATTACGCAAGAACCCAGTGGAAGCGCAGAATGGCGGCCTGGATGAGCACGGCTTTGCTTGCCGCATCCCTGACGGGCTTTGCCGGAGAAGCCGAAGCGGCCCAGCCGCATTCGTCGTATTGGTATCCGAAAACGCTGCTGGAATGGTCGCCGTCCAAGGACAAGGATGCCCGTTTTAACCGGGGAACGGTGAAGCTGGAGGATGAGCGCATCCAAGGAAGCAAAGTAAACGGCAACGCCAAGGAAGAAGTGAAGGTGCTATCGATCGCTTCCATGTATCCGAGCACAAGCGGAGCTCCTTCGCAAGGCTCTGAGAAGTTCCATACCTATACGTTCAGCAATTGGCAGTACATCGACAAGCTGGTCATGTGGGGCGGCTCCGCAGGCGAAGGATTAATCGTTCCGCCAAGCAGCGACGTCATCGATGCGGCCCATAAGAATGGGGTTCCTGTTTTTGGAACCGTTTTCTTGCCGCAAACCGAGCACGGAGGCAAAATCCAGTGGCTGCATGATCTGTTAAAGCAGCGGGAGGACGGTTCTTTCCCGGTTGCGGATAAGCTGATCGAGGTAGCGACGTACTACGGCTTCGACGGCTGGTTCATCAATCAGGAAACGCAGGGCGGAACGCCGGAAGATGCGGCCAAGATGGCTGAGTTTCTGACTTACCTGCAGCAGAACCAAGCGCCCGGCATGGAAGTGATCTGGTACGATTCCATGATCGAGGAGGGGCCGGTGAAGTGGCAGGGCGCTTTGACGGATAAGAACGAAATGTTCTTCCAACAGGGAAATCAGCGGGTTTCCGACAATATGTTCCTCGATTTCCGATGGCAGTTCAAAGACGAGAAGAACGGCCAATACGATTACATTACTCCGTTCTTGAACTCCCCGTCCAAAGCGGCGGAGCTTGGCCGCAGTCCGTATGATCTATATGCCGGCATCGACGTGGAGGCGAAGGGCTACGAAGGCAGGTTCAATTGGCCGGTTCTGTTCCCGGACGGGAAGAAAGCCACGACCTCCCTGGGCATTTACCGTCCGGATTGGGCGTACAACAGCTCCGAAACCCATGAGGAGTACATGAATAAGGAGCAGATTTTCTGGGTGGGACCCGGAATGAATCCGGCGAACACGTCACAACCCGAAGGGACCGATCCGCTTGCCTGGAGAGGGATTGCCCATGATGTCGTTGCAAAAACCGTGCTGACCGACTCCGAATTCGTCACCCATTTCAATACGGGCAACGGCCATTTGTTTGCGGTGGACGGCAAAGTGATGCGAAGCCGCGATTGGAGCAACCGGAGCCTGCAGGATATTTTGCCGACCTGGCGATGGATCACGGAGACTAACGGCAAAGGCGAGGCCCTGAAACCGGGATTTGATTTCGGCAAGTCCTATTACGGCGGCAGCTCGCTTCAAGTGGCGGGTGCCGTAAGCAAAGGCTCCTCCACCCATCTCAAGCTGTACAAGGCGAATATCCCGGTGGAAGAGACCACGGAAGTATCGCTCGTGTATGCCGACAATGCCAAGGACGCCAAGGTGAAGATCGGCTTGGCATTCTCCGATGCGCCGGATCGGTACGAATTTTTCGAGCCTGGCAAGTGGACCGCGACGGGCGCGAATCAGGATTGGAAGCAGGGAAGCGTCAAGCTGAACAAGTATAAAGGCCGTACGATCACCGGAATCTCGCTTCAATTCGAGTCCGCGGCGGATCAGGCGGATTATCGGGCCAACATCGGCCGCCTGGCGGTTACGCAGGTGAACGACAAGGCGAAGAAACCGCACGCGGTGAACGATTTGAAGGTAACCGAGAATGATTTCCGCGATGGAATATATGGGGATGCGCGCTTGTCGTGGGAAGCGCCGAAACAGAATGAAGACGTTCTGTACTATCAGGTTTACCGCGTCCATCCGGACGGCAAGTACGAACTGATGGGCATGACGGGAAATACCGTTTATTATGTACCGGAAATGAAGCGTTCGCTTAAGGAGGAGGCAACCAAAATGGTTGTGATTCCGGTAAACCGCCACTACCAGCAAGGAAAAGCGGCATCCGCCAACTTCGACTGGCCGGAATATCCGAAGCCGACGGCAGCCTTCAAGGCGGATAAAACCCTGATTGCGCCGGGAGAAACGGTGCAATTCACGGATCTTTCCTCGGAAGTGACGGAGTCCTGGAGCTGGAGCTTCCCTGGCGGGCAGCCGGCGTCCAGCACGGACCAGCATCCTAAAGTGACCTATCCCGAGGAAGGAACGTATGAGGTCACGCTTACCGCTAAAAATAGCGTTGGCGAGGATCGGATCCAGAAGAAGCTCATCACGGTAACCCGGGAAGCCGAGAACGGCGTCGGCAACCTTGCTCTAGGCAAAAGCGCGTCCGCATCCAGCTTTGTGAACGAGAAGGAAGCGCCGCCATTTGCAGTGGACGGCAATGTCGCCACCAAATGGTGTGCCGTCGGAGACGGACCGCACTGGTTGACGATAGACTTGGGAGCCGAGCACAAGGTCAGCGAATTCGTGATCAAGCACGCGGAAGCCGGAGGCGAGCCGGCCGCGTTCAACACGCGGGCCTTCTCCATTCAAGTAAGCTCGGACGGAAAGGAGTGGAAGGATGCCGTCTCGGTCAAGGACAACACGCAAGGGATCAGCAGCCATGCCATCGAACTTACCTCCGCACGGTACGTGCGTCTTCAGATCGAGAAGGCGACACAGGGCGGGGACACGGCTGCACGGATTTACGATGTAGAAGTGCTGGGCTTGAAATAATGCGGATGACTAGAAAGAGTGTTTCCCTTAATTGGGGAACACTCTTTTTTGGTTATTTATATCGCCCCGATCGGTCATAGAATCGCCGTTTAGGCCCTGAGCCAGCGCGTCGTGTATAGATTTTGTATAGATAGGGTTGTTAATCTGATGTAGGACACTATATGGATGCTGCGCAAATGACGCGTGCTGAGGACGGCATTGATGGCAAGAATGCTGAAAGTGACCGGTCTGACCGATAAATAAGAGTAACGCAAACAACCATTGATGGCATGGTAGTCATCAATGGTTGTTCTTTCATTTGGGTTTGCAATTGTAAATAATGGAGCTATGCTTACGTTAAAGTGGATTAGGAGAGGAATATCTCTTGGCAAAGAGCCCACCAAGTCACCAAATAAAAAAGAGCCACATTTTATGGTTAATAGGATTACTCATAGTGATTCTATCGAGCATGCGCCTGCTGTGGGTGGAAGTGTTCCCTGATCAACAGCAGGTGACGATAAAGAAGGGGTATCTCGATTTGCGCGAATGGGATGCCGAAGAAGGCGGCATTCTGTTGCTTGACGGAGAGTGGGAGTTTTATCCCATGCAGTGGCTGCTGGATGGGAGCGGGCAGGATACATCAGGCGGGCCGAAGCCGCCGAAGCTGATTGCGGTTCCGGGGGGATGGAATCAAGCTCTGCATGGTAATGGCAAAGCGTCTCCATATGGATTTGCTTCCTATCGCCTGCGTATTCTAGTGAATCCCGAGGAGAAGCTGAATTATAGCATTCGCGTGCCTAGCGTACGTTCGTCATCCGAATTATATGTCAATGGCCGTTTGCTTGCCGAATCCGGGCGGGTGGCGGACACGAAGGAAGCCTATACCGCGAAGAACCTGCCGTATTCTGCAAGCTTTACGGCGGACGGCAACGGCGTCATCGAATTAGTAATTCAGGCGGCCAATTATGTGGATAGCCGAAGCAGCGGCATAGCCAGGTCCATTAAATTGGGTTCAGAGGAAGCCGTGGCCAAAGAAATGAAACTCTCGGTTTCGATGCAAACGCTGGGAGCCGTTATCTTTCTTATGCATTCCGTTTATGCACTCATTTTATTTTTACTGGGGAATAGGGAAAAGAGGCTGCTGTATTTTTCCTTGCTGACCCTCTGCGTAACCCTTTCGAGCATATTGAGCACGGATGAGAAGCTGTTCCATCAATTCATATACATCAGCAGCGATTGGGATTTTCGGTTGTCCAATGCCGCCTTTATGATTGGATGCTATGCGTTGCTGGAATGCACGAATCATCGCGAACTCTCTTATTGGAACAGGGTTCATCCCGTTTATGCCGTCACGATCTTAGGAACTGCCGGCATTACATTGTTCTTGGCTCCGCCGCAGGTGATCATGCTTTTCCCGGTTTATTTTTTGCTCGGCTGCGTAACGGCCGTCATCACGATCATTGCAATCACCAAAACCATAATGAAGGGCATTAAAGACCATTTGCTGCTGCTTTTTTCCATGGTTGCGTTGGTCCATCATTTCCTGTGGGCGTTGTTCTTGCGGGAAAGCGCCTTAAGTGTTGCCCATTATCCGTTTGACCTGATCCTTTCGATGGGATGTTTGGCCGCTGTATGGTTTAAGGGTTATTTCAAGATGCATGCGAACACGAAAGAGATTGCCGCAACCTTGCAAAGAGTGAATGACCATAAGGATCAATTCCTGGCGAACACGTCCCATGAATTCAAAAATCCGCTGCACAGCATGCTTAACATGTCGCAATCCGTGTTGAACCGGGAACGGCCTTTGCTGCAGGACAGGAGTGTGAAAGAGCTTGAAACGATTCTGACCGTCGGACGTCGTCTAACACTAATATTAAACGATTTGATTGACGTCATGAGTCTGCGGGATGGCAATCCGCGGCTGCAGAAAAAAGCCGTATCGATCCAGCCCATCGTGACGGGGGTGATGGATATGCTGCAATTTAACGCGGAAGTGAAGTCGGTCAGCATCGTCAATCAGATCCCGGAGGATTTCCCTCCCGTCTTGGCGGACGAGAACCGGATGATTCAAGTCGTGTTCAATCTGCTGCATAATGCCGTAAAATACACGAATGAAGGGTATATTTCGATTCAAGCTTTTACAGAGGACGACAGAGCCTATATCGCGATTGCCGATACGGGGATCGGAATGGACGAAACCATGCTGAAGCGCTTGTTCCTTCCGTATGAGCAGGCGAGCGCCAGCGAGACCATGATCGAAGGCGGATTTGGGTTAGGTCTAAGCATAAGCAAGCAGCTCATTGAGCTTCATCGGGGTACGCTTGAGGTGGCCTCCGTTCCAGGGGAGGGCTCGAGATTTACGTTTTCATTAAAGCTGGCAGGGTTCGAAACAGAGGAAGTTCAGCGTGATTCTAACTCTAACGGACCGCCGACATTGCCGTCCATGCCGATGCAGGATACCATTGGGGCCGGTTTGCAAAAAGAGGAGATCTTCCCGCCAGCCGCGATACAAGGAGCTTTACCCGAAAGGAGAAGTAACCGGCCGACCCTGCTCATCATTGACGACGATCCCGTCAACCTTCAGGTGCTTGAAGCCATACTGCCTCCTGACGAATACGAGGTGACGATGGCAACAAGCGGTAAAGAAGCGTTGGCGGTACTGGATGCGAAGGAGTGGGATTTGGTCATCTCCGATATTATGATGCCGCAGATGTCCGGGTATGAGCTGACGCGGAGGATTCGCGAGCGGTTTACGCTCACGGAGCTCCCTGTGCTGCTGCTTACTGCAAGAAGCCAACCGAAAGACATCCAAAGTGGGTTTCTGGCGGGGGCCAACGATTATGTGACCAAGCCGGTGGAGGCCATGGAAATCAGGTCGAGGATTGAGGCCTTAACGACGATTAAACAAACGGTCCGGGAGCAACTCCGACTGGAAGCGGCATGGCTGCAAGCGCAAATCCAGCCTCATTTTTTATTCAATGCATTAAATGCGGTGACGGCCCTAAGCGACGTTGATTTGGACAAGATGCGGAATCTGCTTGAGGAGTTCAGCAACTTTCTGAGATATAAATTCAGATTCCAAGACACGGCTGGACTTGTACCGATCGAGGAGGAGCTGAGTCTGGTGCGCTCGTATCTTTATATCGAGCAGGTTCGGTTTGAAGAGCGGCTGCAGGTGGTTTGGGAGGTAGACGACTGCGGAGCCTTGCAAATTCCGTTCCTTTCGATCCAGCCCTTGGTCGAAAATGCGATAAGGCATGGCGTCATGAAGCGCACTTATGGGGGAACCATACATATTCGAATTTCCGTCCATGCCGCGCATGCCGAGATAACCGTTCAGGACGATGGGATCGGAATGGAAGAAGCTCAATTGCAGCGAATCCTAGAGAGAACAGCAAACCATCAGTCCGGGGTCGGATTGATCAATACGGACCAGCGATTAAAACGGCATTTCGGAACAGGGCTTCATATTCAGAGCAGGTTAGGCGAAGGAACCCGGGTAACTTTTCATGCACGCATCTAAACCTCGGGATAAAACGATATCAGGCGGTGAGATGAATGGAGAGATTGAAAAACAGCGGATTTTATAAACTGAAATTTCTAATAACGCCGGAAGAATTCAACCAAATGTTGACATGTTTTGAGCAAAAACAAGCCAAATTTCACCGTACGAATCATGCCATGACCCAGCATGATCTGGATCAGGTGACTGAGGCGTATCGTACCTATTATCAGTATTTTACGGCGCAAGAACGGCCCGATTACCACCCTTTCTTTGTCTATTCTATTTCGATTGCTGAGGGGGATGAAAGCTCCGGATTCTTTGTCAGAAATGAAGGTGTCTCATTCCCCTACCGGGGACAGTGGGCAGAAGATGAATTACCCTATATCTTGCTCTCCCTTCCAAAGGGAATTCGAATCGATGCAGAGGATGAACGAGGAAAGTATTATCTGTATGAGGATATTCGGGGACACCGGCCGTTGACGTATGTTTTTTTCGAAGAAATGGCAGCATCCATGAAAAAAATGACCAAGCCGCTTCGTTTCTCGGTACAAGCCGCAAACGCTATGCAAGAGCAGAAGCCGGCTGTTCGCATAAGTCAACAAGCGGTGAATGATCTGATTGACTCGTGGATCGTTAAGAAATATGGGCTGGTTATGAACAACTAGAAGGACATATCAGGCACGTATAGAGCGTAAGGCAATCTAGCCTTCCAGAAACACCCGGTCCGGATACTTCACTTCCGGGTATTCCTCCGAGGGGCCGGTTAGAAGCTTACTCTCCATTCCGCGCAAATGCTGATTAAAGAATTCCAGCACGTAGCGGTTGACGATTTCGGCTCCCCTTGATCCATTCATGCTTCCGGTCATGCCGGTCAGGCGGGTAAGCGGAGAGTACAGCTGAAGATCGGTGAAATTATAGTGTCCTGCGCCTTCGATATAAACGGTCCGTCCTAGTCCCTGTTGAGATAAGCGATCCATTAGCTTCAGTTCCAATTCCCGATTCGCCAGAATCATGTCGAATTGTTCTCGCGTTAACCCCAGTGCTTGGAGCTCGGCTTCCGTAGCCGGGGTTTGGCGATACTTCGCCTGCTGTTCGTTCACCTTCATAAAATCCTCCGATTCCATGAACATAAACGGTTTCTCCATGTCGTCCCGGTCCTTCGTTATGAATAACGTTCCGTCCATATTCACACCGGCTTTGATCCGCGGGTTGGAATAAACGGCTTCAAAGGCTGCAGCCCCGCCGAAGGAATGGCCCATCATGCCGATGTTGTCCAGATCTAAGGCTCCTTTAAACTTGCTGGCGACGGCGCCTGATTGAAGCCTCTCCAACTGATCCGTGACAAAGGCGATATCCTCATTCCACACCTTCAAAATAGTGCGGCTGTCCTCGAATAATCGCTCCTGGGATTGTTCCGTGAGAAAACCGGTTACGCGCCCATCGGGAAATGCGGTGGCGGCCGTGCTGTACGTATGATCGATGGCAAATACGATATAGCCGTGGCTGGCAAGATGTTCAGCCTGGGACGAATGCAAAATTCTGCCGACCCCCATGCCGTGCGACAACAGCACCACCGGATACGGATTCTCCGCCAGCCGCAAATCGGCATGGCCGTTAGCGTTGGCCCGGCTGTATTTCCAATAGTCTAACGCGGCCGCGGGAAGGCCCAGATATTCGGAATATGCTTGCATATAGGTATGAAAGAGCCGTTTATCCTTAGGAAACACCGTAGCTTTCTCGGCGTCATGGCCAGACGCTGCGGCCGGATACCATACCTGAACGATAAGCTCACGTTTGTCGCCTTTTTGTTCGGTAAACGTTTCTTCCCGGTCCGCATCAACGAAATGGAGCGTATCCGTTCCCACCCTGAACTCGCCCGAGGGCTTCGGTAAATGGAAAACCGGCAGCAGTGCCGATAAGGCAACCGATCCGCCCAGCAAAACGACCGAAAGGCCCCATATCGTGTACCGCAGCGGTTTCTTGACCGTTCGGCGTTTGAACAGAACCAACACAAAGAGCAAAGCGGTGACGATGTAGGCCGGAATCATCTGCCACCTGTATCCCTCAACCAGCAGCTGCACGGCGAACAGCAAACCGCCAGCGATGCAGACGATCGCGCCAGCCTTCCGATTTATTGTGTTACGGCTCAACAGTATTATCAGCATCGCAACGCAGGCTGCAACCCACAACATTTCCAGAACTCTCATACGCACGCTCGCTCCTTGTTATCGCAATTATTTGTATGATAACGGATCAAGGTTAAAACGAGCGGATGGTTTCGTTTAAAAAAGGTTTAAATCCGTGCTGTCCTATGTAGGATTCTCCGGTGTCGGTACCGGAGGCTCGCGCTTTTTGCCAAACCTGCATGTTTCTACATATCGGCATCTTTCGGCTCGAGCAGTGCCAGCAGCTCCGAAATGGAGTCGGCATGCTGATCGCTGCCGTTCATAATTGCTTTGAATACAGGAGCCGCTTCCTGCAGCAGCACATAACTGAAGTAATAATAACTGATGAAGATTTCCGCTTCATAACCGGGGGGTTCCTCTTCTTCCCATCGCAAATCGTCTTCTTCGTCGTCTTCCGGCCATAAGTATCTTTCGTCCAGCAGCTTATCCATCGTTTCAACCGTTTGTGCCGAATCCATATATTCCACGGTTATGGCTGAAGCTACGGATAAGTATAATTCCATTTCCTCTGAAGAGACCTGCTCCGGTTTCTGTTTGGCAAGCTCCCGCAGGAGCATAAGCAGGGCCCATGGTGTCGTCTGCCACAGGGTGCCTTGGTGCTCGATCAGGCTGGCCAATTCTTTATATTGTCGTGTTTCCAATAGCCGAGGAATATCCGTACCTCTTCCATAGGCTGTCGTCAACCGCTGCCACGGCACGCTGGCTGTCGTATGGGTCAAAGCGTTCATCTCCTTCACCTCCTACATATGTATCCCGGGGAGTTTACAGCCACCCTTTATCTTCCGCGATCGTGACGGCCTGCTGCCGGGAATCCGCCTCCAGCTTCTGGATGGCGGAGGACAGGTAGTTGCGCACGGTTCCCCTTGTCAGAAACAAGGCTTTGCTGATGTCGCCGGTAGTCATGCCTTCCTTGGTTAACCGGAGCATTTCGATTTCCCGTTCGCTGAGCGGATTCTCCTCCTTCATGAAGAGCGCGGCCGCCAAGTCGGTGCTCACGACCCGCTCGCCCTTCATGACCCGCCGGATGGCCTCAATCAAGAAATCGATGGGCTCGTCCTTTAACAGATAGCCCTCCACCTGCGCCTCCATCGCTTTTTGCAAATAACCGGGACGTGCGAAGGTCGTGACGATCACGATTTTGCAGGATAGGCCTGCTTGACGTATGGACTCGGCCAATTCCAGGCCGTTAATATGAGGCATCTCGATGTCGAGCAGGCACACGTCCGGCTGATGCTGCCGAATCGCGTCCCAGGCGAGCTGCCCGTCCGGCACCTCGGCCACCACCTCGATGTCGTCTTCGAAATTGAGCAGTGAGGCGAATGCGCCGCGAAGCATTTGCTGATCTTCTGCAATGACGATTCGAATCATGATGCGTCCTCCTTTTCATGCCGGCGAAGCGGGAGTTTCAGGGACACCTTGGTGCCCCCCTGAGGCAACGGGTCGATGGCGGAGGACCCGCCCAGCGTCTTCATCCGCTCCATGATCGACGGAAGGCCGTTTCCGCCGGCGTTCCCCGCAAGACCCACGCCGTCATCCGCGATATGGATCCCGAAGGCATGATCCTTCGTTTCCAGTTTGACGGTGCACCGGTCGGCCCTGCTATGCTTGATAATATTGGTCATGGCTTCCCGGACGCAGAGCGCCAGCATCGTTTCTTCCACGCTGGATAACAGTGGAGGCTTCTCCGGATTCTCGATGCTCAGCGCAATTCCTGCCGTATGCAGCAGCTTGGCCGAATGCTCCAGCTCGCTTGCCAGCGAGATGAACTTCATATCGGATACCAGCTCCCTCACCTGCTTGAGGGCGGTTCTGGAGGTATCCAGAATCTCGCTAAGCTCCCGTTTGGCCTGGCTCGGATCCTTATCCACCCATTTCGTTGCCAGCTCGCTCTTCATTTTGATCATCATGAGGGTCTGCCCCAAGGTATCGTGGAGATCCCTGGCGATTCGCTGCCGCTCCTCCTGCTGGATATACTTTGCGATCTGCTCGTTGGCTTCATCCAGTTCCCCCTGCAGGCTTTTTGCTTTCTCCTTGATGTAGATGACGATCGGATATACCGACTGTATGATCATGATCGGAAGGTAAATGGCATTGGACGTTTCGAGCAGCGGTTCCTTTCGGAAAACGAACACGAGCAGGAATGATAGGGCAATGGCCGCACAGCCGATGGCGATATGTACCTTGGACTTGGACCGGCCCAGCAAATCGGCAAAAATGATCCCGAACAGCAGGGTGCTCGGCCCCGTATACACCCCGAGTACGCCTACAGCGAACAGGCCCGCCAGCACGGCAGCCAGCAGCCAGCCGCCCCGACGCCATAATGCGACATAGAATGAAACAAGGAACAGCAGGAGCAGCAAAAGGCTGCCCCACAGTCCCAGCGCCGTATCCGAACGAAACACCTGGTAGCATAAGAATACGGTCAGTATGATATCGATGAGCAAATAACTTTTGATCTGATCCCTCGGGTACAACTTATAGAACATATCGAGCCCCCAATTTCGGCTATCTTGATTCGAAGAAACCTATCGCCTGTTTGCGGGCGGTCTCCATGGGCCCCAGCTTAAAGCGGCGGAGCCATAGGGACGCCATGCCCAGCAGAAATGCGGAGATAACCAGCCAGATGGCGATAGTGGCCGCTGAATTCAGCTTGCCGGCAAGCCCCAACCCCCAGCCGTAAAAGATGGTGGATGCGATGATGTTCTGGAGCACATAGCAGCTCAGTGACATTTTTCCGACGTTCTCCAGACGGCACCATAGCCATTCCCATTTCGTATATTGTATCATTCTCGCAATGATTGCTATATACCCCATAGACATAAGTGGAGCGAATAAATAGCGCACCGGTAGATCGAAAGCGCCGCCGGGAACGAATATGAGCAGGTTGAGCGGCACGCCGACATATATACCCAGCTTGAATAGCCTTTTTCGCAGCCTTTTGCCGTTGTCATCTGGGGCGAATACGCCTGAGCGCATAAAGCGAACCCCTAGCAGGAACAGAAACACATTGGTCGGAATCACGAGGATGGCTTCCATTCGCAGCGGAAGGAAGTTCGCCAGCCGATATTGGACTTGCTCCATCCAAGTTCCTTCTTGATAAAGAGCAACGATATCGCCAAAACTGCCCAGCGATACGCTTGCGCCGCTCGCCAGCATCAGTCCTGCGAGGGCCAGAATCGCAATAGCGAAGACGCTGCCGATTATGTTCATCGTGCGGGCGATGAGCCGGTCGCCGCCCTTTACGATAAAGGCTGCAATGATGGCGGTAATCCCGTAACTCATCAAGATGTCATACTCCATGACTAATATAAAATGCAGCAGGCCTTCGAGGATTAAAAACAGAACGGCCCATAAATAAACACCAGGCCACGGCTTTCCTTTGCGCTTGGCCTGCCGGTACTTCATTTCCAGACCGACCCCGAACATGATCGTCAGCAGTCCGAGCAGCTTCCCGTTTACCAGAAACAAGACGATCATCCGGAGAAGATCGTCCGCTCCCCACCAGCCGGAGTGATCAAAGGTGGTAATGTAGCGTAGATCCCCCGCATGTGCGAAGATCCAAATATTCGTCCCGAGCGTTCCCAGGATCGCGAAGCCCCGCAAAATATCCAGCAGGCGAATTCTGCCCGTTCGTTGTTCCATTCTTCCATTCCTTCTTTCTTCTAGGTTCTCTTGTCTTTTTATTGTAGGTACGATCTCCCTGGCGCAACATTCACACCTGTAAAGAGATCCGTATGACACGTGTCATAAAAGCAGGGAGAACGAACGGAAGAAGTCGGATGGGGTTCTCGTCATGGCTTGAAAATTGTGGAATAATAGAAGAAAACAGGAGGAGTGATCATGTACATCGTATCGGGACCGAGGCCGCTGTCGGATGGCCAAAGTCAAGTGCTTGGAAGAGAGGAAGAGGGGGGTTATCCGCCGGGCTACGTCCGGTTTATGCAGCGATTCGGCGAAGGGACTTACCGCGGGTGGATGAATGTCCAGCAGCCGGATAGGGAGGTGCTGCAGCCTTTTGCCGAGTACGGGTTATGGGAGCATGACGATGACAGTCCCATTACGGAGCCGCAGATTGCGGAGTGTATCGCTATAGGGACAACGGTGGACGGTGATTTTCTGGCGGTGCATCCCCAGACGGCTCAGTTGCTCTGGCTGCCTCGACATGCGGACCATATACAGGCAATCTTGCTGCAGTCACGAGAGCGGAACGATGAAGGCCTGTACGCCGCGGTGCTGGATGAAATATACCGTCAGGTGTATGGAAGCAGCCAAGAGGGAGTCGTCTATTACGAACCGTGGACGGGTACGCGGAGCCATCTCTTTTTGCGTTTGCCGCCAAGGGAGGATCAACCTTCGCTGCCCGAGCTGGCCGGTATGTGTCAAGCGTCCTTTCCGCCGGATCTATGCGTGGAAAACGAATATACATGCAGCTTGTTCTACCGGGAACTGGGCGGATATGTACGATTCAATTATGCTTATCAGCAAGAGGTAGCCGTCTTCTATGAACAGGATGCAGGGCAGGCATTTGCCGTTATAGAGGCATGGCTCCTGTCGAAAGGGTGCGAAAGAATAGCATAACAGTTGGATCCATACCGGCACTCTCAAGCGGGGAACTGCGTTTAAGTTAAAGGGGGACATGGGATGAAGCTGGCTTTTTCGCTGGATACACACGGAACGTGTGTAGGTCAATTAAGAGACGAGCTGCTGCCGTTAGAGGAAATGGCTGCCGCCTGGAAGTTTCCGTTCGATATCTTTGTTGTATTTCGCGTTTTGCCGGAAAGTTATGGCCGAAAAACATCCAGACGTTTGGATAGCAGGGATCATACCCTCGACTTGGATATCAGTTTAAGTTATGAGCAGTACCAACGGATGTCCAAACACGAGCAGCGCGAGGCACTGGGGAGTTATCTCTACGACTATCTGTCGGAGTCCGTTGCTAAATATAAAAAGCGCGCAGATGCGGAGACCCAAAAACAGCTGCTGGACCGGGTGAAAGAATGGATGCTCGAACACGGTTGGCTGCATGGAAAAATCCATCAGGCACGGGAGCTTCTGGCGCAAGACATCGACCTCTATGAAATCAGCCGAACGCTGCAAATGCCGCTGGAAGAAGTGGAATATATGTATCTCCGCATGAATGGCCATGAGCCTGCAGACGTTCATCCCGATAACATCGCAGCAGGAAAAGCCCCGCCATATCCTTTGTAAGCGCCTAAGGAGCTGTTCATGCGATAGGAGCGTATCAAGCGGCAGGGCTAGAGCTGTCCCAAATCTCGAACTGCCGTCTCCAAGATCAGCCGCGTTATCTTCCTTAAGCTTGTCATTCAAATGCTCCCCGATGTAAGGGACATCCGTTTCGCCGAGCTCAATCAGCTGCTCGTACGCTTCATAGTCGGTTTTCCAGAAGCTGTATGGGCTGCCCTTGCCGGATTCTCCCTGCTCAATGACGGTAACCCAGTGTTTCACCTGCTCCCGGAGGGGCTTCTGCTGTACCTCGTTGATGGCCGCCTGAAAAGCTTCGTTTTGCGCTTTGACGTAAGGCATGGCCTTGTACAGCTGCTCTTCACTGACACATCGTCGAAGCAGCTGACTGGTCGTCAGAAAATCTCCCCCAACGCCGTCCGCCGCCGAGACATAGGCGATGAAATCATCGGTGCGATGGAGCCGCTGAAAATCGTGCCGCAGGCGGTGGATCACATCGATGGCAATCAAGAACAGCTGCGAGTCGAAGAGCTTCTTCTCAAACAGATAACGCTGCTCGATATCGAGATAACCGGGCTCCTCCAACATGATGCAGGCATATATGTCCAGCCATGTCCCGAGCCGCTCCGGCATGGTTTCGTACATAAACGGATAATCGGCCTCCGCGTATTTCAAGTCATCATAAAGCCGCTCCCGGATCCGGTCCTCTCCTCGTTCCGGATGCCGCTTCCGTTCATATTCGAGGTTTTGCTCCACGCTTTGGTCGAGTCCTTCGAATGCCATATTCAACGCCTGCCGGAGGCATTCCTGCCTTACACATCATGTGAAAAAAGGAAAATTCGTTCCAATTATTGAAATAAGGAAGAAGCATACGTACACAGGATTTACGCTGGGAGGAAAATCGATGATCGTTCTGAAAGATATCGGTAAATTTGAGGAACTACCGGAGATTGCGATGCACATCTACAAAGGGAACATTCCGGCTTTGCAGGAGGCAATAACCGCAGGCTGGGATATAGAGGATGGCATCGTACTAAGCAAATACACGACGGTAAGCCCGCTCGATCTGGCGTTGATCTCACAGCGCATGGATGTTGTGAAGCTGCTGGTCGAGCACGGCGTTAACCTGAATGTCCATCATAATCCGGCTTTTTTGCGAGCGGTGCGGTACGGCAAGGAAGATATCGTTCGTTATATCGCAGCACAGGGCGCCGAGCTGGATAAACTCAATCAAACCGGGTCAGGCGCATATGCACAGGCCTATTACGGCAATAAAAAAAACATCCCGCTCATTCATGAGCTGGGATTGGATCTCAAGCTGCATGGCAGCGCGGTGCTGCGCCAAGCCGTGTCGGACCATGATTATAAGACACTCGATTATCTACTCGATCATGGGGCGGACATCAATTATAATCAGCCCGATATGGTCCATCCTTATCAAGCGACTCCGCTAACCGTGGCCACGCGGATGGGGAATCAGCGCATGGTCAAGCATCTGATTGAGCGCGGCGCTGACGTGACGTTGGCGGAAAAGGACGGCGAACGGCCGTATACGATTGCGGTCGGCAATAAGGATACCGTCCTGGCCGACTACTTGAAATCGCTGGAGCCGGCCGAGTTTCATAGCTTAGAGAACAAGAAGTATGCGCTGAAAAAGTATAAATTGACCGATGAATTGGTCCGTTTTCTGACAGGAGACCAGCTGCGGCTTAAGCTGCCGGAGAATGAATACGAAATCGGGTATATCGACTTCTTCACATTGACCGATATAATCGAGATGAAAGTCGGGCGCCAGAAGCTTTTGCGCTTGTCAGCCGACATTGACAATTACTCCGATCTGCAGCTCGTATGGAATCGGAAGAAAAAGGGCCTGATTGGTTGTTACGATGTGGAGCATCAGACGTACGCCGATCTATGCAGCTTTTCCGAGTTCCTTGGGCAGCCTGAATCGTACCTCATCCGTTTTCTTGAGGGAGAGCTGTAATCGAGAATTCATGGTCAAGGTATATAGGCGCCTACGACCTCGAATTTCAACTCATTATCTATGGTCATATGCCTTACTTCGATGATATTGCCTTGTTGGAACGTTGGGATGCTTATGATCGGGATAACGGTCCTTACGACGGTATGGATCGTCCCGCCATCCGGTTTCGTGACGCTTAGGTCGAGCAACACTTCAGGTTGATCGTTAACCTGCACATTCGTTTGCCGGATCGAGTTGATCTGTGCTTGAGCGGGCGTACCGCTCGCGAGAATCGTCTTGCGCTGCACGTTTCGGTTGTTGTACGCCCGTAATTCCTTGGTGAATTTCGCGATGAAGAAGGACGGCGTGATCAGTGAGAAAATGACGATGATCACAATAAGGGTCGTCAATGGCTGCACCTCGCTTTCCAATCATAATCGGAATTCTAAAATCGCACGGCTTCCATTTTAAGTTTATTTTAGCAAAAAAGATAAGTCCAGGCGTTTCGCTTTTTTTTATCATCTATAAGAGTGAAATCATTCCTCATTTTCCAAAGTCGTAATACTTTCGCCCTGTTGGCCGGCTGCAAGGTATGGGATGATGGGTTCATCAAAGATTTGAGGTCATGGACTTTGAACCTTTGGCCTTCAGGCTATTGCGATCCTTCCTTCTATTTCAATTGGCGAACCTAGGGTCGCAGCTTTCCTGAGGGAGTTTGATTCAAGAGAGGAGGCGTCCAGGCTATCATATTCCTTCCTTCTATTATTCTTTCAATGACATTAGGGATATGGCTTTCCTGGACTCTTTAATATGATGAACTCGATTTATTTACGTAGAGCGAACAAATTGATGGTTGATGCAGAGAATGAATCGGATCGTCTCCCAAAAGCTTATCTGGCGACGGCCGTGAAGAATATCGAGCACCTTGGGTATACGTTCTCGTATCCATTGCTGCACGCCGTGCGAGCCTTATCCAGAGAGCAGTTCGAAGCGCTTTATCAACCGCTGATTAACGATTTACGGGTGATGGTAGGCGCGCATGTAAAATATGAGCCGATGTATCCCGCGTTCCCGATGCAGGTGATGGAGGAGGCTGATGCGGAGCTGTACCTGAATGCCATCTATCATTATCTGACTTGGGATTTGCCTGCATATGAGCATGAAGAGAGACCTCCGTTGCAGGATGAAGTCAACCTGAAAACCATTGATCTGGGAAGCAAGGCGGATTTCTATGCCATGATACGCCAGCTGATCCAAGCTAAAGGCTCCATCTCCCCAACGGATAAAGAGGATATTGAGACCGTTATTGAGCTTCTCGACCCCGAGGAACTGGATGTCATTCTCCCTCCCGAGATTCCGTTCAAGGAGAATGCGGGATTCGTGGCAGCTGCGTTAATGAAGCATGACAAGGGGAATGTCGAGCGGATCGGGCGTTATTTCAAAACCGCAACCGATGTCTTTCGTCTGGCGGTGGCGTGGTCAGGCGGGGATGTCAGTCTTGCGGAGGCTACGCGGTTTCGCAAATTTAAGCGGCGCGAAAGACGGCTGCTTCTGGGATTGCTGGAACGCTGCCATCCGATAACGGAGGATATGCTCAGATTTAAGGACCGCTGGATTCGTTTGGGCGAAATCCTCCATCCTTCCGAATATAAACACCGGTATAAACGCTGCGAGGAAGCCTTTGATATTTTGCGGAATCAAAAGCCCTTTACCACCTATAACGGGAGTGTCGAGCTTGCATTTCAGTACGACCAGGTCTGGAATTTGATCGATTTATTGATGCAGCGTCCGGGCGAGTTTGCCCGCAGATTGGATAAGTTGCTGCGATCCACCGAACATACAGAGTATGTCGTTTTGGCGTTTGGCGAGGTGGCGAATCAAGTATCGACGCCGGTCTTGCTGCAAGTGAAGAATCATTTTTCCCGCCGACACGAACCTCAAGAGCTGCGCGTCTTTTTCCCGAAAGGAAATGTGGCTAAAGCCTTTGCCGTACCCCACACGCTTCCGGAGATCGATGAAGCGGCATGCCGAGACATCGTGCAGGTATGCGAGCAGGCGCTGGTCCAGCGGTTCGCCTCGCTGCCGCCCTTGGGGAAGGCCTATGTCGATAAGCGATTGAAGGATTATCATGTGCCGTTCTCGCATAGATCGGCAAGCAAAGCCCTGCATACGTTGGTTCGGGGAAGCCGCGTGCCGATGGCGGAAGGGGATACCATCCGTTTCTTCAGCTGGTGGAAGGAAGGACGCGTGAACGGGGAGCCTACTGGCCGCGTGGATATTGACCTGTCCGCCGTCATGTATGATCACGACTGGCAGTACGTCGAGCATATTTCTTATACGAATCTGCGGTCCTCCCATTACAGGGCCGTGCACAGCGGGGATATCGTGTCAGCTCCTCAAGGAGCATGCGAATTCATTGATCTGCATATTCCAACCATCGTCCAATACGGCGGACGATATATTGTGGCGACTCTTCATTCGTATACAAATCAACCGTACTGCAACCTGCCGGAGTGCTTCGTGGGCTGGATGATGCGAAAGAAACCCGGTTCCGGTGAAATATTCGAGCCCTCGACGGTGGCTAATAAAATCGATGTCGCCGCCGATACGCAGATCGCTATTCCCGTTATCCTGGATTTGGTGGAGCGTACGGTCATCTGGACCGATCTGTCCCTAACCAGACATCCACACTACTACAACAATGTAGAGGGGAATCAGAAGGGGATGGTCTTGATGGGCAAAGCCATGACAGCCCTGCGGAAGCCCGATCTGTACGATCTGTTCATGCTGCATGCCAAGGCAAGAGGAGAGTCCGTAGACCATGCGGAACAGGCGGAAACGATCTTCTCGGTGGAACATGGGGTGACCCCGTTCGATATTGAGCATATTATGGCGGATTATGTTGTGTAAGTTCATGCGGATGCCGTTATGATTAGGAGCAGCTTAGGCTGCTCCTTTTTTGCTGGATCGAAGAGTGAAGAAGCATGTTTTTGGTTACCCCTGCATTCCGGAATTCAGTATTTCTAGGTAATGAGCATTGTACATGATGCCAAGTATGTTGCCGAATGGATCGGTGACGGATGCCGTGATGAACCCTTCCCCACGGTGGGTGAGCGGTTCATATTCTTTGGCTCCCATGGATTTCAATCGGCCGAGGGTGGCCTCTATATCATCGACATGCCAGTACATGATCGCTCCGCCGGGGCCGGACATTGGCTGTTCAGGGGCAAAACGGCGATCGATGAGACCCAGCTCGTGCTGGTAGTCTCCAATCCGAAATTCGGCGTAAGCCAGTTTCCCGTCGGGACCTGACCTTTCGAAGTATGGCCCCATACCCAGCAGATCGGAATACCAAGCCTTTGCCGCTTCCATATCATCTGCCCAGTAACTGATGGTCGCAAATCCCCGCAATGTTTGGTTTCTGTTCATCATTTATTTACCTCCTAAGACGTTTAAGATTGGTTTTATGGCTATTATGAGTGGTGATGACTGACGCCTTTATGTCAGTGTTTTGGTTTTTTCTAAGCGCCGGAGTATTTGGTTAACACGATAGGAGCTATCATTTTTATGATATGGGGATGTAAAATGACGATTTTCATGACAGCAGTCACTATTTTGAAAGAAATGGACGATATACAATAGAAGGCGGTTGGAATTTGTCGATAAAAGTAATTCACATCATATGGAATATGGCGTAAACTGCGATAATTCCGACGGTACGTACATAATTGGATAGGTTAAGGAATTTGACACCACTCATTAGGGGAGGCACATATGCATATTGTCAAGAAAATAGGGCTGTTATCTCTAATCGTATCTATTGTAGCTGGGCTGTTGTTTCTTAAGCCGACCGGTGTAGTCTATGCATCGTCTCCGACGGCCACGATCGTGGTTGCCGATACGACGCTATCGATTGGTGAAACTTCATTGGTAACGATCACGTTCTCGGAAGCGGTAACAGGCTTTACGCTAGCAGACCTGACAGTAGCGAATGGCACATTAAGCGGTTTGAGCTCGTCCGATGGTGGGATCACATGGACGGCGACGTTGACGCCAACTTCTGGCATCATAGATGCAACCAACATCATCACGCTTGATAATACGGGTGTGGCCGATTTGGCGGGCAATGCGGGTACTGGTATCACCAGTTCCAACAATTATGCGATTGATACGACACAGCTGACAGCCACGATTGTGGTTGCCGATACGACGCTATCGATTGGTGAAACTTCATTGGTAACGATCACGTTCTCGGAAGCGGTAACAGGCTTTACGCTAGCAGACCTGACAGTAGCGAATGGCACATTAAGCGGTTTGAGCACGTCCGACAATATCACGTATACGGTGACGTTAACGCCAGACACCGGCATCACAGATGCAACCAATGTCATTACGCTGGATAACACGGGCGTGCAGAATGCGGCAGGTAATGCGGGAGCGGGTACCACGGATTCTAACAATTACGCAATCGATACACGGAGGCCAATAGCTACTATTGTTGTTGCCGACACGGCGTTATCCATCGGCGAAACTTCAACGGTGACCATTACATTCTCGGAAGCGGTAATAGGCTTCACGAATGCAGATCTGACGGTGGCAAACGGTACGCTGAGTGCCGTGAGCTCGTCCGATGGTGGGATCACATGGACGGCGACGTTGACGCCAACTTCTGGCATCATAGATGCAACCAACATCATCACGCTTGATAATACGGGTGTGGCCGATTTGGCGGGCAATGCGGGTACTGGTATCACCAGTTCCAACAATTATGCGATTGATACGACACAGCTGACAGCCACGATTGTGGTTGCCGATACGACGCTATCGATTGGTGAAACTTCATTGGTAACGATCACGTTCTCGGAAGCAGTAACAGGCTTTACGCTAGCAGACCTGACAGTAGCGAATGGCACATTAAGCGGTTTGAGTACGTCCGATGGCGGGATCACATGGGCGGCGACGTTGACGCCAGTCCCTGGCATCACAGATGCAACCAATATCATTACGCTCGACAATACGGGCGTACAGAATGCAGCAGGTAAAGCGGGTAAGGGTACCTCCGATTCGAACAATTACGCGATCGATACACAGCGGCCGACCGCTACCATTGTAGTTGCGGACACGGCGTTATCTATTGGGGAAACTTCATTGGTGACCATTACATTCTCGGAAGCGGTTAGTGGCTTCGCCAATGGGGACCTGACGGTGGCAAACGGTGCGTTAAGCAGCGTTAGTTCAACTGACAACATGACATGGACAGCAACGCTCACGCCGAATTCCAATGTAGACTCGGCGACGAATACCATCACGCTTGATAACTCGGGGGTGACCGATTACGCAGGTAATGCGGGAGCAGGCTTGACGGAATCCAATTCGTACTCAGTGTTCACGGTGCCGGCATCTGCGGATTTAAGCAGTGTGACGTTATCGAACGGGACACTAAGCCCTGTCTTTGCTTCTGGAACAGAAGTGTACACGTCAAGCGTGCCTAATTCCGTTTCCTCGCTGACCGTAACCGCGACTGCACTCGATAGTCGTGCCACGATGACGGTTAACGGTAATTTAGTAATAAGCGGGCAAACAAGTTCCAATATACTGCTGAACGTAGGATCCAATACGATTGTGATTGTTGTAACGGCAAGCGATCAATCGACGAGAACCTATACGATCACTGTGACTCGTGAGAATAGTTCTTCTACCGGTGGTGGTTCTTCTAATGGGGGAGGTGCATCCACCGATGGCGGTTCGCGTACGCCAACGGCTCCCATCGACAATACAGTTACTTCATCCGATGGAAAAATCACGCTGCCAACAGGAAGACCTGGGTTGGTTAGCCTGGGGAAAGAAATCATCATCTCCATTCCCGCAGGCGCCACACCTCAGGAACTGAAATTATCGATTGAGAAAATACGAAATACCGAAGCTCTCTTGAAGAATAACGAGGTTTTGGCAAGCCCGGTGTTTGACGTTCTAACAAACTTCTCGGGGAACTTTAGCAAACCCGTGAAACTGACTTTAGCTTACGACGCTGCAAGCTTAAAGAGCGATCAAACGGCGGCCGTCTTTTATTTTGATGAAATGAAGAGGGCATGGGTGAAAGTCGAGGGCGGCATGATACAGGAGAATCATATATCCGTAGAGGTCAATCACTTTACGAAGTATGCAGCGCTCGTCGTAAATAAAGCCACAGGAATGCCCGTTATAGACAAACCAACAGACCCGGCAGCGGAAATTGCCTTTACCGATATTTCGGGGCACTGGGCCGAAGCAAGCGTTAAGGAAGCGATACGTGAGGGTATCGTAACGGGATATCCCGATGAAACGTTTAAGCCGGGCAATACCGTGACGCGCGCTGAATTTTCCGTCATGCTGATGAATGCACTGAAGTCAACCGATGCTGAAGCGGAGTTGATATTCACGGATACAGCATGGATTGGGGAGTGGGCCAAGAAGGCAGTTTCGCAGGCTGTGCAGGCGGGCATTATTCATGGCTATCAGGATGGATCTTTCCGTCCAAATGCAAAAATGACGCGCGCAGAGATGGCAGCAATGATTGCGAATGCGCTCGAGCTATCCACCAAGGACATCCCCACAACCTCTTTTTCAGATGACAAGGCTATTCCTGCTTGGGCGAAAAGCTCTGTTGAAGCGCTGAAGGAACTTGGTATTGTTAAGGGAATAGGCGCAGGCGAATTTAATCCGAGAGCTCAAACCACGAGAGCAGAGGCCGTAATCGTTCTGATGAACATGTTAGGTCAATCCAAATAAAGATTAGCGGCGAATACAGAGGACACCGATAAGGGGTCCTCTGTATTTGCATTGAACGTAATAAACCGCAGGTATGCTTGCTTGTTATCATATACTCGATCAGTTCTCTGGCTTCCATGCTGGAGAGGGCCATGCTGGAATGGTATAATCTCAGAAAGGATGATTAGAGTGGGAGGCATGAACGATGAGTGAGGAGCTTTTGGAGCAGCTGGAAGAGTGGCACGAAGAGGATGAATTTGAAGAGATCGTAGATGCGATTACGGAGATCCCGGAGGAAGAGCGGGATTATGTGCTGATCAGCCATTTGGGCCGGGCGCTGAACAATCTCGAACGTTACGAAGAGGCGGTTGAGCAATTTCTGTCCATTCAGGAAGAGGGCAAGGACGATCCGCTGTGGCATTACCGCATTGGGCTCGCTTATTACTATTTGGACCGTTACGAAGATGCTCGGAGAGCGTTTGAAGTGGCCGATCATTTAGAACCTGGAGATGAGGATACGCTGGAGTTTCTGGAATGGATCCGGAACAAAACGGCTCCGAAGCCAGCAGAGAAGTCCAGTTCCGCCGTGTCTTATACGGATCCTGACGTACTGAATTTCTGGGATGACGACGCCCCGGAAGCTGACAAATACGTCTCGGCTCCGCCTACGGACGAGCTGATCGAATCCGTGGAGGAAACGCTGGTCTTCAAGCTGCCGGCATCTTATATTCAAGCCATGAAAATACATAACGGGGGTATTCCCCGAAACCGGAAATTCCCTATAGAGGGTGGAGCACAGGATTTTATTGAAATAACAGGTGTTCTGGGAATCGGACGAGACAAGAAAAAATCCCTGTGCGGAAGCCTGGGCAGCCGCTTTATGATCGAGAACGGCGGGTATCCTGAGATTGGCGTGGTGATCTGCGATTGTCCGTCCCCGTCCGAGGTCGTGATGCTGGATTACCGTTCATCGGGGAACGATGGGGAGCCGGAGGTTATTCATGTGGACAAGGCCAGCGATTACAAGATCACCCGTCTTGCCGCGAACTTCGAGGCCTTCATTAGTGGATTGGAGTAAAAAGATAGGCAAGGCGAATTCACGATCCATGATCTCGCTTCTAACAAAGAAAGCATCCCCTGCAGGAGATGCTTTTTCTTTTTGCACACCGCTAGTTTCTAGTTCGGTTGGATTCGTCCGTAATGCAATATTTTACGCATCCTAAAATATTCCAACCTATGTTAAAATGGATATAAAACAGACAGTTAGGGAGGCAATTTATTTGATAGGGCGCAGTGGAAATCCGACACTCAACGAAGATACCTTCGAGAAGAGTGGGTATTACAACAATCAAGAAACGATGACGATTGGCGGAACGGTGAACAAATCGTTCATGCTGCTCGCGCTGCTGATCGGGGCAGCGGTCATTTCTTGGGTAATGTTTTTTAACGGGTATGAGGTATTCCCGTTCATGATCGGCGGAGCGATCGGCGGTTTTGTCCTGGCGCTGATCATCAGCTTAGTGCCGAAGGCAGCACCGTATCTGGCGCCGATCTATGCGATCCTGGAAGGCTTCTTCCTGGGTGCATTATCCGCGCATTACGAATATCTGTACTATGGCATTACTTTGCAGGCGGCTTTACTGACGATGTGCATATTCCTGGGCATGCTGCTCGCGTATAAGACAGGTCTGATCCGGGCGACGCCAGGCTTTAAAAAGGGGATTATCGCGGCAACGATCGGCATTGCGCTTGTCTACCTGTTTAGCATGGTTCTCGGCCTGTTCGGCGTAACGGTACCTTACCTGCATGACAGCACACCGATCGGTATCGGAATTTCCGTTGTGATCATAATCATCGCCGCACTGAATTTCGTGCTGGATTTTAACTTTATTGAAGAGGGCGCGCATCATGGCGCACCTAAGTATATGGAGTGGTACGGCTCGTTTGGTTTGCTGGTAACACTCGTCTGGCTGTATATCGAAATTATCCGGTTGTTGGCGAAGCTGGCGAATCGGGACTAAGGATTCGTATGAACCAAATATCGCTGTCGAGGGATTCTCGATGGCGATTTTTTTTATGAATGCAGCAATTAACCAGCAGAATAATAAATTTCCTTCAGTAAACCCTACAAAGAGCGACTTGTGTTTAAATAATAAGTGAATAACGTCACCATCAAACTGCTTGAAGAAGGAGATCCCATGACCAACCGGAAAGCTTTAAACGATATAGGATGGAATTTCGACAATAGTTACGCGAAATTGCCGGCATCTTTTTACCAAGCAAGATCCCACGCCTGTGCGCTCGCCGGAGCTGATTGTTCTAAACGAACCGCTGGCAGCGTCGTTGGGATTGGACGTCGATGTTCTGAAAAGCCCGGAAGGAGCGGCAATGCTCGCTGGCAACGAGATACCTGAGGGGGCCGAGCCGCTCGCCCAGGCATATGCCGGGCACCAATTCGGATATTTTACGATGCTTGGCGACGGCCGTGCGATTCTGCTGGGCGAACAAATCACGCCGCAGGGGGAACGCCTGGATATTCAGCTCAAGGGCTCGGGCCGGACGCCGTATTCCCGGGGAGGCGATGGCCGGGCTGCCCTGGGTCCGATGCTGCGCGAGTATATCATCAGCGAAGCCATGCATGCGCTGGGCATTCCGACGACCCGCAGCCTGGCGGTTGTGGCGACGGGTCAGCCTGTCACTCGTGAAAGAGATCTGCCGGGCGCCATTCTGACCCGCGTGGCTGCAAGTCACGTGAGAGTGGGGACGTTTCAATACGTTAGGGGAGCGGGCACAACCGAAGATTTACGGGCTTTGGCGGACTACACCCTGCAGCGGCATTACTCGAAGGCAGACCTTGGTGACGGTGCCAACCGTTATCTGGTCTTGCTTCAGGAGGTCATCAAGCGTCAGGCGGCCTTGATCGCCAAATGGCAGCTTGTCGGTTTTATCCACGGGGTGATGAATACCGATAATATGACCCTCAGCGGCGAAACGATAGATTATGGCCCTTGTGCCTTCATGGATACCTTTGACCCGAATACGGTATTCAGCTCCATCGACTCTCAAGGCCGCTATGCCTATGTGAACCAACCGTATATTGCGGCTTGGAATCTCGCAAGATTGGCCGAATCCCTGTTGCCTCTGCTGCATGAGGAAGAGGAACAAGCCGTCAAGCTGGCCGAGGGTGCGATTGGGTCCTTCAACGATCTGTATCACGAGCAGTGGCTTGCAGGCATGAGAGCCAAGCTGGGGATCTTCCATGAAGAGGAGGACGACGAATCCCTGATCGAAGACCTGCTCAAAATGATGAAAAATTACCAGGCAGACTATACCAATACCTTCCTTGCGTTAACGTTTGACAAGCTGGAGGACACGCCTCTAAACGGCACGCCGGAATTAGCTTCCTGGTACGAGCGCTGGCAAGCAAGACTTGGCAGTCAGCAGGAATCCAGGGACCAATCCCATCAGCTGATGCGCAGCAGCAATCCTGCGGTCATTCCGCGGAACCATCGGGTGGAGGAAGCGCTGGAAGCCGCGGAGAACGAAGGGGACTACAGCGTGATGAAAGAGCTGCTGAACGTTCTGTCTAATCCATACGCGCATTCCCCGGAACAGGCGGGATATGCGATCGTGCCCGAGCGTTCCCGTCCTTACCGAACCTTCTGCGGCACGTAAGGGAAGGATTGCCACCCCGTGGAACGTCCCGAAGATTGTTAGATGGATAGTATGGGGGCTCCGTCGTTCGCCTGATTATAACGATCCCCATCCGTTGATTATCGTGTATCACAGGAAACGGATGTGAAAACCGAGATCCTCAAGTAGACCAAGCAAGAATGCCCCTGCTTGGTCTTTTTTATATATAAAACACATCAAAAAAGCCCCTGGACCAAGCATCCAAGGGCTATAAATCGTATTGCTGTTTTATTCGAGACCTAATTCAACATCATAGCAGAGCCGAAAGAAATAGTCTATATTTTTCCCCGGAAATGCCATAGAGTGGGGGAGCCGGCAAAAACAATGGAACGGAGCGTGGTTTCATGAGTTGGACTTGTCACCTCGATGAAACAGATGTACAGGAGTATGTCGGGAAGGTTTTGGGTACCGGATATACTGTGGCGGATGTAACGAAGATGCATGGCGGAGCGCAAAAGGTGGTCTATAAAATTCACTGTAGCAATGGATTTGCCTGCGTGCTGTATGTGTGGGATTTGACGAAGAATTATTTTCAAGAAGAAATAGCGAACGAGAGTGTGCATGAACGATCCTTTGGCGGCCATTCGTTCGAAACCAATAACAGATGGTTAAGGAATCATGGTATTTCTACGCCTGCTCTATATGATCTTCACACGGGACAGGACCGTTACCCGTTTGACTATGCTCTTGTTGAATGTATTGAAGGACAGAAGGCAGAAGCTTACTTTCAGGACCCGGATCAACGGGTCCGGGATGAGGTCCTGGAGCGGATAGGCAGCATGATCGAACGCATGCATGCAAACCACAGACAGAGTTACGGAAAGCCCGATCAAAGCTGTAATCAACCGGAGCGATGCCACCTTGTACAGCTGGAAAATGCCAAGGAACAGCTGTCCTACATCGTCCTGCATAACGAGAGTATCCGGAAGAATCACGACAGGCTGCTCGCTGTGTTGGATGAGCTGGAAACCAGGATAGATTCACGCAAGCGATATGGCTTTATCCACGGCGAGTTGGGACCCGACCATGTCCTGGTCACAGACCGTTTAGAGCCCTATCTCATTGATATTGAAGGTGCGCAATTCTTCGACATCGAGCATGAGCATACATTTCTTGAGCTGCGATTCGGGAAGCATTATCGGTATTTCCAACAAAACGGGCTTGATCCGAATCGGATGCTATTTTACCGTCTGCATCACTATATCTCATTAACCTCGGGCGGCTTGAAGCTGCTTCACCGTGGATTTCCGGATCAAGCCTTTGCTTCGAATTTGGCTGATTATCATGCGCGCAACACCCTGCGATTCATGGAGGAATGGCTGCTCGATAACTAGCCTTCATGAGATACGCTGAAAACATCACGAACTCTCCGCTGCATGGGTTCTAAGATTTGGCTGCAAACTCCTGCTTATAGATTCGTTCTATCATGCTAAGCAGCTCTGCGCCTTGACCTGAGAATTTCAAAGGCGTTGCTTTACCCTTGTTGAGAAAGACTCCCGTCGATTGTCGGGAGCGGCCTAGCGCTGCTTCATACAGGCGTGAGGCTCCTTCACTGGGATGGGAGAAGAACAGGTTGCGGATCGGAATCATAAATTTTGGCATCCCGGCGTTTTTGGTCATGGTTGTTTTATTCCCTCCCGGACAGACGCTTCGGATCGTAATGCCATCTGCCTGCATGGAAGTGGCGATCTCCTGAGTCCACAACGATAACGCTAATTTGCTCGCAGCATAAGGCCCAATCAGTTTCTTGAACCCGGCAGGGGACGCCAATGTATGGTGATCGAACCGTTTGAGATACAACAAGGCATTGGAAGACGTATTGATTACCGTCTTTAAGCTGCCCTTCACAAGAAGCTCTTTCAGTTCCATTAAGATGATATAAGGGACCACGGAGTTTACTTCAAAATGCATCTCCCGCCCTTGTTGGGAGAAGGATAATTCGCCGAAGGAGACGCCTGCGTTATTGAACAGCAAGTCAATATGACCCTCGTGTTTCTTGATCTGATCCAGCGAGGCTTGGAGATCCGTGAAATCCGACAAATCAGCCTTGTACGTTCTGAGCTGCCGCAATCGCAGTGCATCTTGAATCCGAGATCATCCGTTGGAAAGGCAGAACGGATCAAAGCGAGGACTTGCCAGCCCTCGGATAACAATCGCTTGGTTAGCTCCAAGCCAATGCCGGAGCTTGCGCCCGTGATCAAGGCGACGTTATTCATTCTTTTCTCTGTCATGTGTAAATCTCCTATACTTCGGATTCTTTGCTGGCCGCCTTGTCGGGATTCAGCAGGGACTGATTTTGGTTCAACTTGTCATCGATGAACCGCAGAATGCGCTGCAGGTCCGAAATCTGACCGGTAATTTTTTTACGGTAATTCTGGAGCATGGCATTCAGCTCCGGAACGGATTGAATATTTTCCTTAAAGGGAAGATGCACATAGGCTTTCATATCCTCCAGCGACATTCCTGTCTTCTTCAGGCATGTGATCAACTCCATAATTTCGGCATCCTCTATGTGATAGACACGATGGCCGTTATCCTTTCTTTTGGGAGAGGGGAGGAGTCCGATTTTTTCGTAATGGCGAATGGCATCCTCGGTCAATCCGGTTCGTTCAGACACTTGTTTGATGGAGAATGTTTCTCCCATAGGTCACCTCTTTTCTGCAGCTCGTAACATGTTGCAACGTTATCGTACAACTTGGTGTTCACACCAAGTCAATATCTATTTTTTATGGGGGAGAGTTGTTTAGTATAATTAGGCTAAACCAGCGAGAAGGTTCGAAAAAAATGTAGCAAACAGCCTGTTGGATATTTATACGGGATGAAGGGAAAGGAGCTGAGGGAGCATGAATTTTGATATCAAGGAAGCCGTTGAGATTCTGGAACGAACCCCCGTCACCTTGGAGCACATGTTATCCGGTTTATCGGATGGATGGCTTAGGAGCAGTGAAGGGGAAGGCACCTGGAATGCCATGGAGGTGATCGAGCACCTTATCGAAGCTGAGCGGACCAACTGGATACCGCGGCTGGAGTTTATGCTGCAGGAAGGGGAAGGCAAGCCGTTTCCGCCCTTTGACCGTTACGCCCACTTGAACGAGGCGGCTGAGCAATCCATCGATCAAAAGCTGCAGGCGTTCAAGGCTATCCGTGCTCAAAATCTGGCTAAACTGAAGGTTCTGATGGATTCGGCGCCTGATTTCGAACGGACGGGTCTGCACCCGGCATTCGGCGTGGTGAAATTAAGAGAACTGCTGTCGACGTGGGTGGTTCACGATTTAACGCATACGTCTCAAATCGTGCGGGTCTTGGCCGAGCGTTACCGGCATGACGTGGGCCCATGGATCGAGTATTTGGGAATTCTGAACAGGCGAGAATGATGTCAATCGGCAGGCCCTACCCTCAATACGGCCGCGGGTAAGCACCGCGGGAGTCTTGCCTACATATAAAAAGCCGATGATCCGCATACGACTGCGAGGATCACCGGCTTTTTTCACGTATAGAGTTGGTTGCTACCAGACCTACGCTCTTCTCAAGACGGGGGTGCAGCTCCGCTTAAGGCAGTCACCGATGTTACCGTTTGGCGTCTTGCTGACGCTCGTTCAAATGCTCACTCAAGTAGTTCACGATGCCATCCTCTGCATCCTGCGAATACTGCCAGACCATCGCGCCCGCGAGATTCTTGCTTTGGATGTAGCTCACCTTCTCCTTCAGGGCCTCCTGATCCTCGTAACTGATGAAGGTATGGCCATCATAGAGGTAGGCAGCCTTGGCTTTGTTGTCATAGTAGCGCTTGAAGCCATTTTTGTTCAGGTACGCTTTCTCGATCTGCTTATAATGGAGATTTACCTTGTCGATGTCGATGGGCGTTCCGGGAGCAAAGAGGCCGTTCTTGGCCCCCTTGTTTTCCTTCACGTTCTTCCAGCCGTACGAGTAGGCAGGGATGCCGAGCAGCAGCTTCCTGCTGTCGATGTCGTGGTCCAGGTACATGGAGATGATGCCGTCAATGGAGTGTTTGGATTTCCCCTGGCTGTCCGCGTACAGATTGGAGTTAAAGCCCGTGGTATCCGACCACTTGCCTGTCAGGTCGTAGGTCATGACGTTGATGAAATCCACGTATTTCTCCACTTTTTTGACCTCGACGTTCTGGAAGTACCAGTCCTGCGTTCCGGAAGCGAAGGTCAGCAGATACTTCTTGTTCTTGTGAGGCAGCCTGTACAGCTTCTCCCGCAGCTCCTTCATCAGACTTGTAAAATTCTTCGTATCCTCCGGCCGTGCCTTCTGCGTGTTCCAGGCATGGAACGCCGGATACTCCCAGTCGATGTCCACGCCGTCCAGGTCCAGCTCCTTGACCAGGTTGATGATGCTCTCGGTGAAGAGGTACCGGTTGCCGTCCAGCGAAGCGTCGGAGAAGCCGTCTGCTCCGTAGCCGCCTACGGCCAGCACCATTTGGGTCTTCGGATTCGCCGCCTTCAACTGCTTGATGTTTTCTTTGATCTGGTTGTTGGTCGTGCTGTCTTCATGGAAGTAGAGCTCCGTTCCCTTGATCTTCGCAAAAGCGATAAACGCAATGTCCACGCCTTTCTCCGATAGCTTGATGTTTCGGTAATCCTGCCAAGCCTCCACGTAGACCGCCGTGATTTTCCGGTCCTCCGCCGCGGAGATCTGATAGAAATAGAGCCCCATGCCTGCAAGCAGCACCACAATGAATATTTTCGTATATATCGTTATTCTCATCGTCATTTAACCCCGTCCGCCAAATAGAATGTAGGTTGCCGTTTTGCTTAGGTTTAACACCTTGACGGTGATATAGCTGATGGCGAAGATAATGGCGATATTCACGATCAGACTAAGGGAGGCTTCCAGGAACGTGGCCTCGATTTCGGTTCGGCCGGATAACATCATTTCAACGAGCAGGTGAATCAGGTAGATGCTGAAGCTGGCCCGGGAGAGTGAGCTGATCAATTTTTGGACTTTATGATTCACTTTATCGCTGATTCGGGCTTCCTTCTCCTTGAAGAAGATAAACAACCCGACAGCCATCAAGAACGTGGTGATCGAGTAATTGCCATAGAACATCTCATCCAGCACGCCGCTGCGCAGCGAGACGAAGTAGGTGGCAACCGGCGTGATAAAAAACGAGACGATGCCCAGGTTGTACAGGATGTTTTTGGCTTTAAGCGTCAGCTCGAAATGGAAGAGATAGTACCCCAGAATGAAATAGCCCAGGAATCCCATGAAGAACGGGATGTTCATGATCGGAATGTTGATGTATTGATCGGTTGCGCGGAAGACGGCATCCGAGATGAAACGATAGGCGATGCTGACGATAAACCAGAGCAGCAGATAATACCGCAGATCCTTCTCGCTGCACGATTGGATGAATTTGCTGATCAGCGGCACCGTCATATAGATGGCAATAATGGCGTACAGGAACCAGAGATGGACGTAATTTCGGTCGGTCAGCAGCCGGTAGCCGAAGTCGATAACGAACTCGTACGCACTCAGCTTGCTTCGCATCAGATAGTATTGATTGTACAAGCCGTAGATGAGCGACCAGGTCAGGAGGGGGATGAGCAGCGGGACGACGCGCTTCGTATAGAACTCACGGTAGGAGGTGATCTTCGTCCGCAGAATCATCGCTCCGCTGATCATGAAGAAAACCGGGACGGCGAACCGGGAAATGGAATTGAATCCGTTGCTGATCCACCATGAGGAGGAGTGGAAATCATTCGTGCTGGTCAGCACCTCCGCCGTGTAGTGCAGGATAATGACGGCTACGATAGATAGAATTCTTAGAATATCGACATAGACGATTCGTTTATTGGGAACCATGCGGTTTCGGCAGTCTCCTTCACTATAATTTAGTTCGATCCAGCGGCAATGTTCTGGCTGATGGCGGCCACGCCTTTGCGCTCCACGAATCCCCAGCCCTCATCATTATCAAAATATTTGAACGTGCCCGCAATGTTGATGTACAGCAGCAAATTCCGGTAGGTTAGCAGCTCCGCTTGGCTGAACAGGAACATCCTCACGTAATCGCTAAACCCATAGGTGCTGCCATATTTACGGCATAAGTACAGGGAGATGACGATCTGCGCGGCATTCAGCACCATGCTCATCAGCAGAAAGATAATGGCATGCCACAGGTTCCCGCCCACAACCAGCGTCTGCCCCAGATAAAATATCGTGGTAAACGCCGAGAGCGTCCCCAGCATAAATCCGTCAATCGCAAAGAACAGGCTCACGCTGACGCTGAACTTCCGGGACAGCCTGGACCAATAGATCAGGATGCAGTCAATGAAGGCCTTCTGCCAGCGAATGCGCTGTTTATAGAAGTTCTGAAGATTCTCCGGACATTCGGTGTAACATACCGCTTCGGGGGCGTAGACGAGTTTTTTCTTCAGCCGATGGGCCTTGATGTATTCATGGATTTTCAGGGTAATGTCGATATCCTCGCCCACCGTGCTGCGGAAGCCGTCGACATGAACGAGGACGTTTTTATAGAAGGCGCCAAAGGCGCCTGAAATCACCACGATCGAATTAAAATACGATTGCGTGAGTTTGCGGACGTAGAAGCCGTGCGTATAATTGATGATCTGGCTTTTGATGAGCCCTTTTCCGCGAAACTTTTCGACGACGGCACCGTTCTTGTCCCGCACGGCGCCCTGCACGATTTTGACCGTACCGCCAAGCGCAATGATATCGTCATCGTGAAAATATTGATTCACATACTTGAGCGAGTCGGCTTCCGGCATGCTGTCCGCATCCAGGGTGATGACGATGTCGGAGACGGCATAATCGATACCCGCATTCAGCGAGTCGGCTTTCCCGCCATTCATCTTATCGATAACGTAAATATGGCGGTATCGATTGGAACGATAGAATCCTTTTATTGGCTTATAGTTCAGCTTGCTGTCGGCCGTCCTGGCACTCGGCTCCAAATCCAAGAGCTCGTCTAGGGCGGATAAGGTTCCGTCCTTGGAGCCGTCGTTGATGATCATGATCTCATAGTTGCTGTAGCGCAAGCCCGCCATGGCATCGATGCAATTTCGGATCGTCAGTTCTTCGTTGTAAGCGGGGACGAGCACCGTGATTGATTTTTCGGCGAGATCGGGGTTCAGCTTCTTCACCTTGCTGCATAGCAGCGGTATGAACGTGTAGAGGGCCTGAAACACGAGAAACACGCCGGCTAATCCATAAAAAAAGTACTGCAAACTCCTCACTCCTCTCTTTCTCTGTCTTTTTGTGATGAAGACCAGTATGATGCGCCGTGGGCCTGCTCTATGGGGTGCGGATAAGGCGAGCGCTTTTTCTGTCCGTTCGATGTCAAGGGGTAAAATCGGGCATAGAGGGATAAAATCATACATTTATAACCTCTAATTCCATATAAATACAAATGACATCCTATGTAATAAACTATCTCAATCGTCCTACAAATGTAAAACCGCTTCATGGATCAAGAAAACGAATACATAGATGCTTTTCGGGAACAGTCTCTGCATAGGTTCGTCTTTCTATATTTTAGGCGGCTAAAGCGATTAAGCATCTATGCACATGCAGTCCCGTTCAACATTTCGTCTAACGTCGGTACAACTCGTCTTAAATCGACAAACATTCGGCAAAATGACTTGATATTTACATACGGTCCCTTAGAATGGAGAGAAAGAAGGAAGAGCATAGAGGAGTTTATGTCATGAATGAGGTTATTGCACGGAATCACGTGAAGGTGCGGGGGACAGGGGAGCGTACGCTCATGCTGGCGCATGGCTTCGGCTGCGACCAGAGCATGTGGAAATATATTCTACCTGCCTTCGAACCGTTTTATCGTATCGTGCTGTTCGATTACGTAGGCTCGGGTGGTTCCGATTTATCGGGGTATACATCGGAGAGGTACGGCAGCCTTCGCGGTTATGTGCAGGATGTGCTGGACATTGTGGAGGCGCTCGAGCTTCGGGACGTGATTTTTATAGGCCATTCGGTCAGCTCCATGATCGGGATGCTGGCGTCGATCGAACGTCCGGAGTATTTCGCTCAATTGATCATGATCGGGCCGTCTCCGCGATATCTGAATGATGAGGGGTACGTCGGAGGATTTGATAAAAGCGATGTGACGGAGCTGCTGGATATGATGGAGATGAATTTTGCCGGATGGGCAAGCTTCCTGGCGCCGATCGCGATGAAGAACCCGGAGATGCCGAAGCTGACCCAAGAGCTGGAGCGCAGCTTTATTTCGGCGGATCCGGCGATTACGAGGGAGTTCGCCGAGGTGACCTTTTTCTCGGACTGCCGGCAGGCGTTATCCCAAGCCACGATTCCCTCGCTGATCCTGCAATGCTCGGATGACAGCATCGTCCCTATTGCCGCAGGCGAGTATTTGCACAGTCATCTGGATAACAGCACGTTCCGCTTGATGGAGGCGAAGGGGCATTATCCGCATATCAGCCATCCCGAGGAGACGATTGCGTTGATAAATGACTATCTGAAATCTGAAGCGGCGTATACGGGCTAGCGGGAATGTACTTGGAAAGGATCGATCGATAAGCAATGGATGAACGATTGAACTATGCGCCATGCGGCTATGTCTCCATCACCCACGAAGGCATGGTGGCGGAGGTGAACCAGACCTTTCTCGACATGATGGGGTATCGGCTGGAAGACGTGGTGCAGAAGCATTTTGAAGCTATGATGTCGACGGCGAACAAGCTTATATTCCACTCTTACTTCTATCCGCATATCAATCTGGACGGGCATGTGGAGGAGCTGTTTATCCGGCTCAAGAACAGCCGGGGGGAATCGGTGCCGTTTATATTGAATGGACGCAAATTTGAGCGTGAGGGCCAGGAACGGCTGGACTGCGTATTGGTGCAGATGGGGAAACGCATCGATTATGAAATGGAGCTTCGGATGGCCAACAAGCAGATTGAAGAGGCTTATTGGGAAAAAGACCAGGCATTGGCCGAGCTGCAGCAGATCCATGCCGAGATTGAACGGAAGCAGACGGAGCTCATGGAGATTAACGCGGTTCTGTTGGAGCTGTCGAATACCGACAAGCTGACCGGACTGAAGAACCGAAGATTCTTTCAGGAGAGGCTGGAAGAGCAGCTGATGCAGTATAACCATAACCGGATTCCGCTCTCGTTGTTCATCATCGACATTGATCATTTTAAGCGCGTGAACGATACTTGGGGACATGGGTATGGGGATGAGGTTCTGTTTGATGTAGCAACCATTCTGAAGACCCACGCCCTCGAAGGAGAGACGGTGGCCCGGTATGGCGGAGAGGAGTTTGTCATGATCCTGCCGGAAACGGAGGCGGAGAAGGCAAAGGCCGGCGCGGAGCGGTTACGGCGGGCAGTCCAGGATTTCAGCTGGAAAACGGGCAGCATGACGATCAGTATCGGCATCATCACGGCCAATCCGGACGACAATGAAGCGACGCTCCTGCAGAAAGCGGACGAAGCCCTCTATGCCTCCAAGCAAAACGGACGAAACCAGGTTACCCATTATGACGATTTGAGGCTTCGGGGATATTCGCATTAATACATTCTTTATCCATGAAAAAGCCATAACCAAGTTGAGCCTAAGCTCGCATGGTTATGGCTTATAGAGGTTCAGGCCTCTAAGCCTAGTTAACCTATTTTTTGTGTGAAAGTCGAAACTACATAAAATCGTAAAAGTAACGGATGAAATGAAAAAAGATCGGCGAGGTATAGGTCAGGCTATCCACGCGGCTCAGGTAGCTTTTCTTTAAAGCATCGAAACGTCCGTCATCCCCGATTAATAAATCGCGCTTCAGCACGGAAACCGTCAAGCTGCCGAAAAAGCCGGCGAGGCTGATCAGCATGCCGGATAAGAGCCCAAAGGTCGGGCTAAGCGGCGTCAGATAGGGATAGATAAGATAGGAGCATCCGCTGGTGACGAGAAACGCGCACGCAAAGCCTTCCCAGGTCAGATTCGGGTTCGATGTCGGGACGATTCGTCGTTTGCCAAAATAGAGGGAAGCTATAGTGTGCACCACATCGTTCAACTGCGTTAAGACGACGAGAAACAGCACGAGCCCTGCTCCATACTGGGGCGTGGCAAATTGAAAATAAGCCAGGTGGCTGAGACCGAATACCATGAGCATGAGTCCCCACTGGGTCGAGCTGACGCTGCGCATAAATCCGACGGTGCCTTTGTTGATTAACCGCGGAAGCGGCAGCACCAGGAATACATAGATTGGAATGAATACGATGAACATCCCGTACCATTCGATATAGATCCAGTAGAATTGGACGGGGATCGTTAGATAAGCCCACAGAAATAAACGGCGGTCGGCCTTCCGGGTTTTGATCATCGAGAAATATTCTTTGAGCGTAAAGAAGGTCAGCACCATAAGGGATAGCAGGGATACGACGGGATTCAAAAGGGTCGCCAAACAGAAGATAACGAGCATGCCCCACCAGGTTTTGATGCGGAATCCTACTTCGGTATAGTCGATATTCGGCTGCGTCTTACTCATCACGTAATACAGGAGCTGGATGACCGATAAGACGGAGAATATAAGGATCAAGGTTAAAAGCGAGCTTTCCATATGCCTGTCATCACCAACTTGTCACGGGGTACGATTCTTGTTCTACTAAAAGAATCATATGTTATTATGAAGGAATAATTCAATACGGATAAGGGGAAATTTCGTAAATGGTAGACGATCAATCGGTCTTTATATTGCTTACCAATACCGGAACGCTCTTTACGAAAGTCATTCAGGGCTATACGAGAGCGCCTTATAATCATGCTTCGATCTCCTTTAACCGGGAGCTGTCGGAGTTATATAGTTTTGGGAGGAAGAATCCGAACAACCCCCTGAACGGCGGGTTTGTAAAGGAAGATTTGAAGACGGGAACGTTCAGCAAGTACCCCAACACGACCTGCGTGATCTATGAGCTGCAGGTATCCGAACGCGACATCGCGAAGATGAAGCGGGTCCTGCAGGCTTTTATTCGAAAGGATAAAAAGTATTTCTATAACATATTGGGTGTCCTGGGCATCGCCCTGAAGGAACCGATCGAATTCAGCAATTCCTATTTCTGTTCGCAATTCGTGGCCGAGATTCTGCAGCGTTCCGGAGTAAGGTTATGGGATAAGCTGCCTGCCTTGGTGACGCCGGACGATTTTCGCCAAAGCGAGCGCCTGCAGTTGATATATGAAGGGAGGCTGAGCGAGTATGAGCCTTGAACTTCACAAGGCATTGCCGGATTCCGGCGGACATGGCCAAGCTGTACGGGGGACGGTTGCCAAGACATTTTCATGCGTCGGCAGCGTCAGCTTGTTCCATCCGAATGACCACGAGCTAAGGAAAAGCCCGCTTAGTCTGCATCCAGATGAGGCTGGGCTTTTTGTAGTTCGTGGATGATGAAGGCCGGAAGCCCCGCCCACCAGCAAGTACTGGAGATTAAACAGCATTTGCTATAAAATTGAGCTATACAAATGAAATTAAGTTTCATCTAATGAAACGATTGGCCGTCTGTGTCAGGATTCGCTTATATCTTGGATGGGAGCGTGGTTTAGGATGAACAGCAAGGAACGGTTTTCGAATCGCGTGGATTCGTACACGAAGTATCGCCCGAGTTATCCGCAGGAGGTCATGGATTATCTGTATGGCACGGTGGGACTGGATGGCGAGATCGCCGATATTGGCGCAGGGACGGGGATATTCACGAAGCTGCTGCTGAAACGGGGGAGTCATGTGACCGCCGTGGAGCCCAATCAGGCGATGCGGGAAGCCGCCGAGTCGGACCTTGGCGGCGAGCCCGGCTTCCGCATGGTTTCCGGTTCGGCCGAAATGACGGGGCTGCCCGATCAATCGGTGGATCATATCGTGAGCGCCCAGGCTTTTCACTGGTTTGACCGTCATGCGGCCCAGGCGGAGTTTCGGCGGATTCTGAGGCCGGGCGGGAAGGTTGCCCTGATATGGAATTCCAGGCTCACGGAGGGAACGCCGTTCTTGGAGGCATATGAGCAGTTGCTCCTTACCTATGGCACCGACTATAAAGAAGTGGACCAGAAGAATATTGGGCATGAAACGCTGGCGGCCTTTTTCCGGTCAGGAGATATGAAGGAGGCGAAATTCTTCAATCGGCAGACATTCGATTATAATGGACTATGCGGCCGTCTTCACTCGTCATCTTATGCTCCCCTGCCCGGGCATCCGAACTATGAGCCGATGATGAAGGAGCTTCAAACCATCTATGAACGGAATGAGCAAGATGGCTGCGTGTTTTTTGACTACGAGACGAAGGTGTACTGGGGAGAGGTTTAAGTCCTTTCGGAGGTAAACATAGAATGAACAAGACCGATCGATTACTGGCCATCCTGCTTGAGCTGCAGCAGCGCAAGGTTATGCGGGCCGAAGATTTGGCATCCCTATTCGAAACGAGCGTCCGGACCATCTACCGGGATATTCAGGCTCTTAGCGAAGCAGGCGTACCCGTGATCGGAGCCCCCGGGCAAGGATACTCGTTAATGGAGGGGTACTTTCTGCCTCCCATCATGTTCACGGCAGAGGAAGCCGTGGCGCTGCTCATAGGAACGGATTTCGTCGAGCAGCGCTTTGACGCAGAATATGGCGAGAAGGCTAGGGCTTCCCGCAAGAAGATAGAGTCCATTCTGCCGGACCGTGTCCGCGCAGACGCTGCCCGGGTTCGAAAGATCATGCGGCTCCTTGCTCCCGGCAGCAAGGCAGCTTTAGGAGAAGAGAGGGATTATCTGGAATTGGTTCGTAGGGCCATACTTGAGGAACGGAAGCTAGAATTCCATTACGTGAAGAACATGCCGGATTCCAAAGGCAACCGAAAGAGCTTTCGCTCGGCGGCTCCTTATGGCCTGGCCTTTCTTCAAGGCTCATGGACATTGATTGCCTGGTGCGACCTCCGGCAAGGCATTCGCCATTTTCGGTTGTCCCGCATGAAGGATCTGACGATCCTTGAAGAGCGCTTTGAGATGCCGCCGGGTTTTCATTTGGAGAATTATCGGCCACCGGATGACCGCAATCTGCTGGTGCGGATTCTGGCAAGTCATGGCATCGCGGATCGAGTGAAGGAAGCCGGCAACTATTATATGGAGAATTTAGAGGAATGCGAGGAAGGACTGCTTGTGAGCTTTCGCGTCCGCCGTCCGGAGGAGATCCAGCATTGGGTGCTCGGCTGGGGATCGGATGTCGTTGTGCTTGAGCCGCAATCCTTCCGTGACCGAATCCGCGACGAAGCGGAGAAGATGTTTAAACGCTACTGACATGACGTTGTCAGTAGCGTTTTTGTATATTCGGTACAAAGAAGATGAAGGAGCTGTTGATATGAATACAAAGGAAGCATTGCAGCGTTTTGAAGAGACGGTGAAGGTTTATGTACAGGAACTGGATGGATTCAGCGTGGAGCAATTAAGATATAAGCCGGCGGAGGCCGAGTGGTCGATCGGGCAAATGTACCAGCACTTGATTCAATCCGCGCTGTACATGCATCTGAGGAACATCGACCAGTGCTTGAACATGAATGGAGATGCGGCAGCTTCTCCGGCCGGAAAAACGGAAGTGGGAGCGGCGATATTCGAACAGGGCAGTTTCCCGCCCATCCGCATTCAGGTTCCGCCGTCTCCGCACTACACGCGGAACAGCCCGCAGACAAGGAGCAGCTGATTCAAGGCTTGAACGCCGTCCTCCATCGGGTGAAAGAAACCGAACCGAAGCTTGGTGAGGCATCCCTGCAGCATACCGTCCCCCATCCGAGGTTCGGAGGATTGAATGCCCAAGAGTGGTTTTTACTCATTGAGATGCATTATCGTCATCATATTCGACAGCTGGATCGGTTGAAACAGGCGTTAGAGCAGCGGGTATGACGGCATATCAGGCTGCGGATGTCCGAATACAACAAGAGAACGGTCAAAGTGCTTTGACCGTTCTCCATAGTATCTCCTTCTGAACATTCGGATGATAGATCCGCCGCTGCATGAATCGGACCATGGCCGCATTGTCCGCTTCGACGAAGAATATCCAATCTTTGTATTGCCCTTCACGTACAATTCGCCGGCTAGCCTCGGCCAGAAGCGCAATTCCGCGTCCTGTTCGTTGATGGGACTGCCTCACAAACATCGTTTTAAAGAGCAAGGTTTGTGCATGGAACGGCTCCAGAATCATCCAGCCTATGATCGCGTCCCGATACCGCAATGCCAGGCTCCGCTGCCGGTCGATCAGATCTTCTTCGGCAAAAAGATCCAGGATGGGCGGATACCAGTCGCCGTTTCCTCTGGCAATCTCCACTCGTTCCTTGCCCGTAAGCTCGTGAAACGGAATAGCGAGGTAATCGCCGGGCAGCTTCAGAGACTGGATCCACGGCAGTTCTTTCAGGATGTCAAAGGAACCGTTCCATACATGGATACCGGGTGCAGGCTCAGGAAATCCGCATGACTGAAGAAAGGAAGCTTCCAACGAAGCAACATGGCTGGACCCCAAGTATTCGGTCCTGATCCAACATATCCCTTGCTGCCGCAGCAGCGATTCGAGCATGCCGTACAGCTGGCGCCCGATCCCCTGCCGTCGGCAGGGTTCGGTTATGACTAGTGCTTGCAGGTTGGCTGACAATTCCGTACCGTTCCGCTTTGCAATCGTAAATCCAAGCGGCATGCCTCCGCCGATCGCTCCCAATGCGATGCAGTTCGGCGGTAGTACGCGCAGATAGTCCCGCAGCTCAGGGGGGACCAACGAGCTGAACTCTGAAGGCAATGCGTCTTGGAAAGCGCGAACCTCAATGGATGTTTTCATGGCAATTATCGAGCAGTAACGTATTCGATCCGCATCTGCCAATTCATTGCAAAATCGCTCATCCCATTGATGGTTAGTCGGAACGATCCTCCTGGAAGCTGAGTGGACAGTTTCGCTATTTTTTTAGGGGTAAGGGATATGTTTATTCCGCTTCTGTCGTTAATGATGTTGTACATGAAATCCTCCCCAAGGATTAATGGGAAAATATCAATTGAGTTGCTGCTAAAATCATTATTCCCTGAGTAGTCGACAAGGATCGACAAAGGAACCGTTTCATAATATGAGTAGACAAGTTCATTTGACATTAGGGTGAATGTTCCCTGACTGCTGTCATAGGTGGCTTGGGTCACAGTCGGCGGCGTAAAGTCGAAAGTGACAGGCAATTCAACGCTGCCCGTTTCCTTGCCGCTCTCGATGACTTTAAAGCGAAGCGATGCTGTGGAGTTCTCCTGAGCGCCAAAGATCGGTTTAACCTTTATTCCGTCTTGAGACTCGCCCGATACCTGTATAAGGGATGGATCCGAAGACTCGATCTCGATATGGCCGACAACTTCATAATCTTGAAGTATACTCATTTCTGGTTTGCCGTAGTTGTATTGATACTCGATCTGTGCGTTGCTTCCTTCACGATGGACCTGGATCAGTTTCTTGATGCTCCTTTTGTTATAGGTATCATCCAGGATTGTATAATCAGATACGATGGTATGAGTTCCTTGTATTTTGGGATTAAGAACAAAGGATGCGTCTGGGGCAAGCGATATCGTTAACGGCTTAACCTGAAGGTTCCGGAAAACTCCCATAAAGGAAGACAGACTGTTATAACCTTCTGCGAGAGTCTGGGGTGTTGCATCCGGATTCTCAGCTGCGGATGATGCGAGTTGAATCACCCCGTTAAGGCTTTCGACCGCCTCTTGCGGATATTTGCCCAACGTGTTTCCGATCTCGGCGCTCTCCATCAATGTCATGGCTTCCGCAATCAGATCGTCCAGCATTTCCTTTACGTTGTCCGGCAAATAGGTAACGGATGCGGGACCTACAACAGGAGAAATTTTTCCCGTGAGGCTGCGGACTGAAGCACCGGAATCAAGAGGGTTAAAAGCTGCTTTTACGGATCTCCCGAGCGGTAACGTCCCCGCAAGCACGATCTCCACTTTATTCTCTATGATGCGTACATGTTCTATGGCCTTCGGGAATTTTAGAGTTCCATCCTCGGTATAAACGGAAAAGTCCTCAACCGCAGGAACAAACTGAGGATTCAGGTTCTCGTTATAGGCAAATACAAGGGTGCGCTGATCGGAAAAATAAAGGGTAGGCTGTTCCATCACCCGTGCCTGCAGCACGATCGTGGAGGTAGCCGCAGATACGTTGCCTGCAGAATCCACTGCGTAGACTTTATAGTCGCCCAAGGCCAAATGGGTTGTTGTGATGGCGGTTTCCGCATTGGCGGAGGCTACGATTGCCTTGTTAGCGAGCTTCTCGGCCACCAACGATTCCAGTTGGGCTTTGGTAGTGGCTGTCTTTGAAGCGGGAACAAGATACACGATGCCTGATTCGGTGCTTTTAACGATAACGTGCAGATCAGCCATGACCGGAGAGGTTGAAACCATGGTCACCGTAGGTGGTGTCGTATCGGATTGGCTGGGCGTGCCGGGATTGCTTGGAGCGGTAGAACCGCCGCCGCTAGAATTGTTATTGGTAGAAGGTGGCGGCACAGGCTTTTCAGTGGCTGGAGGAAGTGTTGGATTGCCTGGTTCCGGTGTCGTATCGGGAATTTGAGGGAGCTCGTCCTTGGCTTTTAGGAAGCGGCTTGCTACTAAGGCTACCGATTGCCTGTCCGCACTGCCAGCAGGATTAAACGAGCCGTCTGTTTGGCCATTGAGCAGCTTTAGTTCAACGGCTGCAGCAACGGCATCCTTCGCGTAGTTTGAGATTGAGGCTGCATCGCTGAAATTCAATTTACCCAGTTCGGCAGCCTTTCCGCTTGCATCTACGCCGAGAGCCCGGATGAATAGGACGGCCATATCCTGTCGTGACAGGTTCTCTCCTAAGCCGAATTCCCCATTGCCCTGGCCTTTGATTAGGCCGGCTTTGACTGCAGCCTCCACGAATTTGTAAGAATAATGAGTGGCCGGTATGTCGCTGAATGTTGGTGACGGAGGCGCTGATGTTACGTCCAGAGACAAAGCCTTGGCCAAGATAATGGCGAAGTCCTGCCTGTAAATCTTACCGGTAGGATCAAACGTGCCATTGCCTTTCCCATTGATGATTCCTTTGTCGACAAGCTCCAGGATAGCATCCTTTGCATAAGAATTGGAGATGTCCGTAAGCGATGTCGGAGCTGCGTGCGCAGGGAAGGCGCAAGCACTCAGCAATGCTGCTGTGGTCATCACTTTTACGATTAATTTGTGTTTCAAGCATGTTCCCCCTTGTTTTGATGTATACCGTAATCCGGCTCTTTCGCTGGATTCGTGATTCTATAATATAGTTCCAGGTTCTGGGTTGGCAATCATTTTTTTCGGACTAAAGAACTAGTGAATATAATACGGAGAATCTGGGTCGATTCCTTTCTATTTATGGCGGGTTATATGGAAATTTTCTTGCAAGAAGATTGTTTGAGACACGCTCGGTCCGGGTACTGGTACACGAGTGAACAACGAGTCGAAAGGAGCGGATGACCGTGGAAGTACATGTCAGATCATTTTTCGTGAATGATGATGGAGAGGTTCCCAACAATCCCGACCTGCCCGTCATTGTGTACAATGGGGTATTCGCGGATGACCCGAGCGGGTTGGAGGCAGCCTTTAACCGGCATCGCTGGAGCGGCAGCTGGTCAGGCGGCGTATATGATTACCATCATTATCACAGCAATACGCACGAAGTCCTGGGCGTGCGGTCCGGAAGCGCGACCGTCCTTGTGGGCGGGGATGCAGGGGAGCGGTTGGAGCTTGCTACAGGTGACGTGATCGTCTTGCCGGCGGGTACTGCACATATGAAGCTTACCAGTACGCCCGACTTCGAAGTGATTGGCGCCTATCCCGAAGGGAATACGCCGAACATGAGGGAGCGGAACCCGACGGATCGGACCCAGGCGATCAACGAAATCCAAAGCGTGCCTGTTCCGGATACGGATCCTGTCTTTGGAGAGGAAGGGCCTCTGCTGCATAAGTGGGTGAAATAACCTAAGCATGCTACATTATTAGAAACGAAAAGACTCCCGCCTGCCGCAAGCAGACGGGAGTCTTTCTGCGCGTTACTAAACAGCACGTTAGCCTCATGCCGGTTCACGCACGACCTCTATAATGCTTCCTGCTCCACCCTCTGCTCAAAGTCCTGTGCGGTTCAACCCTTTTTGGAAATTGTAATGCACCCGTGCCCATGCTATGGTAAGGGATAGAAGGTCAAGTTGCAGTCAGTCTTCTCATTATTGCTACCGGAGGTGCAGTTTATGAAAGCGTTGTTTATTGGAGGAACCGGAACGATCAGCACGGCGATTACGAAGCAGCTGCTGGAACAAGGTTGCGAGTTATACTTGCTCAATCGAGGGAACCGAAACGACACGTTGCCCGAGGGCGCACATATTTTGCAAGCCGATATTCATGACGAAGACCAAGTAGCGAAACTGATTGAGCATCTCGATTTTGATGTTGTGGCCGACTTTATTGCATTCGAGCCCGCCCATTTGGAGAGGGATTACCGCCTGTTTGCAGGAAAAACCAAACAGTTCATCTTTATCAGCTCGGCTTCAGCCTATCAAACGCCCCTATCCGATTATCGCATTACGGAAGGGACGCCTTTATCCAATCCATACTGGGCGTATTCCCGAAACAAAATAGCATGCGAAGATTTTCTGATGAAGCAGTATCGGGAGCATGGCTTCCCGGTGACCATTGTAAGGCCAAGCCATACGTACGATGAGCGGTCCATTCCGCTCGGCGTGCACGGCAGCCAGGGAAGCTGGCAGGTCGTGAAGCGCATGCTGGAGAATAAACCGGTCCTTATTCATGGAGACGGGACATCGCTGTGGACCCTGACGCATAACCGCGATTTTGCAAAAGGCTTCATCGGCCTGATGGGCAATATCCATGCCATCGGGGAGTCGGTGCATATTACCTCTGACGAGTCGCTTACCTGGAATCAAATTTATGAAATCATTGCGAATGCCCTTGGCGTACAGCTGAATGCGGTGCATGTCTCTTCCGAGTTCCTGGATGCTACCAGCACGCAGGATTTCCGCGGGTCGTTACTGGGAGACAAAGCGAATACGGTGGTGTTCGATAACAGCAAGCTGAAGCGGCTGGTCCCTGAATTCGTGGCAACCATCCGTGCCGATCAAGGGATCAAGCAGACCGTGGACTATATTTTAGCCCACCCGGAACATCAGCGGGAGGACGCAGAGTTTGATGAGTGGTGCGATAAGGTCATCTCCGCGCTGGAGAAGGCCAAGTCGATCATTACGGGGTAAGGCTTAAGGAAGTATTAGCGGACATCTGTTTCGAATATAGGGTATAGTTATTGTAAAACGAATGGAGAAACGAAACGATGTCTACTTTGCCGAATTGCCCGAAATGTAATTCAGAATATACGTATGAGGATGGGAACCTCCTGATTTGCCCCGAATGCGCTCATGAATGGACCCCGGGGTCCCAAGCGGAGCATGATGAAGATGCGAGGGTCATTAAAGACGCGAACGGAAATGTATTGGCTGACGGCGATTCCGTAACGGTAATCAAAGATCTTAAAGTAAAAGGCAGCTCATCCGTATTAAAAATAGGCACGAAAGTGAAAAATATACGTTTGGTCGACGGCGACCACGATATCGATTGCAAGATCGAAGGATTCGGGGCCATGAAATTGAAATCGGAATTCGTTAAAAAGAGTTAAGATGTGTTAGCACGGTTCCATCATGAATAGCAGCAGCAAAAACCCTCCATCAAGGAGGGTTTTTCTCGTCTAACCAGGGCTTTTGCAGCCTATTGCGACAACAAATGAGGAGCAGTCTTGTGATGGCCTTATGGTACAATGACAGGATGGGCTTGCTTCGTATAGGAGCTCCCCGAATAGGTGAAGAAAGCAGGTGCAGCGTGGATATCATACTATTTGCGGTTATTATATTCGTGGCGTCGATTCTCCAGACCAGTACCGGTTTTGGGTTCTCCATCCTGGCTACGCCGTTTCTGCTGTTGTTGTTCCGGCCCGCCGAGGCCATTCAGATTAATCTGATTCTATCGCTTGTCATATCGGCTGCCCTGGTTGCCAAAATCCGCAAGGACATCGACTACGGCATCCTTAAACGATTGGTGATCGGAAGCGCGGCAGGTCTCCCTCTGGGCATCGTTGTTTTTTCGCTCATCGATATCGGCTATCTGAAGCTGGGCGTCAGTCTGATCATATTGGCCCTGACCGTCATGCTGATGCTGAAGTTTAGAATAAACCAAAGCCGCGGCAGGGATTTGGCTGTGGGAGGACTCTCAGGCTCTCTAACGACGAGCATCGGCATGCCGGGTCCGCCCCTGCTGTTATATTTTTCGGGCACCGATACGCAAAAGGCCAAACTGAGAGGGACGACCCTGGCCTTCTATTTGTTCATCTACTCCCTGAGTTTGATCATTCAGGTGATCGTGGCGGGAACGTCCAAGACGGTCTGGGTATCGAGCGGAATCGCGCTGCCGCTGGTATTCATCGGGCTGTTTATCGGACAGCGTTTATTCAACGTCATCAACCAGCGCGTGTTTCAGATCTTTACCTATATCATTTTGATCTTTACCGGTGTGTATATGCTGATCGAAAGCTTGTAGCCATGCCAAAGAAGATGGCAGGATCATCATTTGGACTGCTCGAACAGCGTCTCGGCCAGCAAGGGAAACAGGTTATCAAAAGCATGCGTATTCCCGTCAAACACGTATCCTCCCGGATAAGCGGGATCCTGATCCCGGAATTGGAGCATGCGTTCATGCAGCTGCTGCGCCCAAGGGAGGTCATTGGTTTGCAGCGCCAGAATGATGGCCAGACCGTAAACGGCAGGCGACTCGTAGTCCGCGTCCGGTTTGCGGCTTTCACGGGTGTAGCGGCCTGCCAGCCGCTGATGCTGGCGGAATTCTCCCTTCAGGAACGCTATAAGATCTGTCGGCGGATGATTCATCTCGGCGAGATGGACGCCAACGATCAATTGGTCGATCAGATTGACCGATGCGTCGTACTCATATTGGCCGGAGCCGATGTGATAGGTTTTGGGATAGAAAACGCCGTCCGAAGGCATATGAGCGAGCAGGTTTTGATATCGTTTATAATCCTGGGAGGGTAGGATTCCGTTATCATGCATTTCGCGCAGTGCTGATAAGTCAACGTAGACCAGGCTTAACGCGGCGGCGGATTCATCCCGTGCAAAATCATGATAATCGACGAGGTAACCTTCGGTTTGAATCGCAAGGAGTGCAGACCCGATCCTTTTTGCCAATTGAAGGTATTCTTCCTCGCCCCAGCGATCGAACGCCTTCAGCAGGGCATCGAGGATTCGCAGATCATCGCCCAGCGCATTGGTTGTGACCTCGGATTGACCGTCCGGTCTGAGCTTCCATTGGATATAAGGCTCTTGCTCCTGATTAAGAAAATAGGTGGTAAGAAGCTGGACGCTGTCGTCGAACCGGGCTCGATTGCCGGATACCACGGCAGTCTGCATCCAAAGCCCGAGCGATTCGGATAACGCTTCCCGACCGGCAACGATGTCCGGATTCTCGGAAGCAGCGGGTTTAAGATAGGTGGCAATGGTACCGTTATCGTTTGTCATATGCTCTTCAATGAACGCTGCGGTCAAATCAGGATTCTCCTTGTTCTGGATGATCCAGCAGGCTATGAGGACGATGCCGGCAAGGGCAAGAACGACGATGATCGCAAGAATGGCTTTCTTGCGCGTTGAAATCCGGTTTGTCATAGGTTCACCTCGACCATACTATTTCGATATTCAACAGGTTAAAGCCTTTAAGGAAGACTGGGCGGCGGTGAAATAGCCCCCTGGCTGTAGGAACGGTTATACTTCCCTAAAAAAGGCTGTACCTGATGTTGGAAGCTCCAAGTCATCAAAGGTACAGCCTTTCTTGTATAAGCGTATAGCGATTATTGCAGACTGACGATGGTTAGTCCTTGATCCTGCAGGCTCTTAATGATCTTCGGTAACGCATCCACGACCGCCTGGGATTCATGGAGGAGAATAATGGAGCCGGAAGCTTCGATGTGCTGGACATAATCCAGGATTTTATCCTCGTCGCGAGTCAGCCAATCCTCGGGATCCCGGTTCCAGAGCACCACTTTATTGCCTTGCTGGCGGCTTAACGCCTCGGTCCGGTCATCAAAGGCACCGTAAGGCGGACGGAAGAGCACCAGCTTCTCATCGGTAATATGCTCAATGAGATCGGCCGCGCGGGTCAATTCCGCCTTTTGTTCTTCATAAGTAAGGCTTGGCATCTGGCTATGGGTCATCGAGTGGCTGCCGACGGAGTATCCGTTGGCATGGATGGCCTTGACGTAGTCCGGATGTTTTTTCACATTGGTGCCGACAAAGAAGAACGTCCCGCCAACCTCGTGTTTCTTCAAGACGTTCATGATATCCATGGAGTGCTTGGATGGCCCGTCATCGAACGTAAGGGCGACATACCCTTTAGGGATGCTGTAGGAGATGAAATCCTTAAGCTCCAGCTGTGGAACGGCAGCCGAAGTCTTGATCTCCTTCCTCGGTTTGCTATCCGCTTCCTTCTCCACGGAGGCGGCTACAGGTTTGGCGATCATCGCATTCCGGTTCTCGGCAAGCAATTGGATGACCGTTTCAACCTCCGCTGCGGCGGTTATCGCAGCTTCATGCCCGATGTCACTCGGGTACGAGTAATTAAATGAACTTAGCAATACCACAAAAATCAAGCTCATTAAGGTTGCGCTTGCCAGCTTAAGCGGAAGCCGATGCCGCTTTCTTGCAGAGTGCGTGGTGTTTAGATTTCCATCGGTCTGTACCTCTTCGGCCAGACCCGGTTCGGATGGAGGCGCAGACAGGAAGGGCAGGGTAGATACAACGTCCAAATGCCGGATAGCCTTGATCGCCTCTAATTCGTTCCTGAAGTGAACGGAGCAAGCAAATGAAAATCGCTCGCCATGGTCACGATATGTACGCGTAATGGAGCCTATGTATTTGTGTTGGATGGCATCCCATGTTGTATGTAAAGATAACCGGTATTTGTGAACCCCGTCAAATTCCGATACGGTCGCTATATTCGCTATGGTTTCATGATCGGTTAACCACAACAGCTCCGCCGATTCCGATAAGGATAGCTTGATTCGCAGAGCAAAAGCCTCGGTATCCCTCTCGATCGCCAGCAGCTCAATGACTTTTCCATAGGAGTCAGACATGACGGCCCTCCTTTCTCTAGATGTTCATGCAGTGATTATGCTTATTCCGATGGTGTGTTGGGAGCCGATGTTTTTGGTGAGAAGGAGAAGGACATCTTCTCGGTAAAATCATTGATGGTCTGCATCAATTTGGCTTTATCGTCCAGAATGTTCTGGTACTGCTCCGCATACTTCTGGTTTGCAATCTCCAGCTCGCGCACCTTCTCTTCAAGCGCGTTGATCTTGAGCATGCTCTGATATTGGGTGTTGTTAGACTCTTCGTAGAGCTTGTTGTACTTGGCGGTTTCGGTCTCCAGCTGGTTGGAGAGCTTCTCGTACGCCAGGTTCGATGTCAGCTGGTATTCCTTGTAATCCTCCAACAGCTGGTCGTAACTCATCTGTTTGTTGGTCAGCACGTTCTCGAGCTCGCGGATTTCCTTGTTCTTCTCCTGGACCAGCTGATCGCGCTTGATCTGTTCGTGCTTATACCGGTTGATCGTCTCGTTGGCGGTAAATAGCTGATCCTCCAGGCCCTTGTTCTTATAGGACAGCAATTGCCGCTCCTTCAGCATGTTCTCGATCGAAACGATGACGTCGAGGCCGATTTTGTCCTGGTTGTCCTTGGAGAAAAGATGCTTGCTGCTCTCCGCGGCGGGCAGTTCAGGCTCCGCGGAATATGCCGGCTCTTCTTCGACGGTTACGGCAATTTCCTGGTGTTCGGCACTGTTCTTCTCGGGTTGGTTCTGGTTCGAGCGGGCATTCTTAAACCAGGCCATTCCCTTTTTTTCTGTTTCCCTGGCCAAAATATCAACTCCTATATATTTCAATGAATGCAGCATGAATTTAGGATAAAAGACCCTATTAATAGTCATCGGTAAAAACACCCTAAAAACTTTGCCCTTTGACCCTATGAAAATAAAAAAAAGCCCCGCAAGCGAGAGGGGGCTTTTTAGAGGGCGGATCTTCCGGTTTATGCGGCCTTTCGACCCGCCTATATTCATGAATTGAAACGAACGCGATGCTTCGACTTATTCCGTCTTCTTTATGGTCAGCTCCGGGGCGATAACGTCGACCCGGTTCGTCCAAATCCCGCCGCTGTAGTCGTCCGGCAGCCTTTCCAAATCCGCTACGGAGTCAAAGCCCTCCGACCAGCCGCCGTCCCCGGCCACGAGGATGACCCGCGTATTGATGCTGTCCATCCGGTTTAGGAATTTATCCGGCCATCCCCATAAATAACGGGCATATTTCTCCGGTATATGAAGCTGGGTGTTGCGGCAAACCGATGGAAGGTAGCCGCTCCAGCCGGCCCCGGCGTAGGATACGAGACAGCTCTTGAGCGTATCCATGGACATGACGCGCAGCGAGGGGAGCTGCGATTTTAACGTGCGGATCGGCTGGTCATCCCCGTAAACGGTCAGCTGGCTGAGACGCTTCACCGGCAGACCGGACAGATAATCGGCCAGTTGTTTTCCTTCTTCAGGGTCCGTGCTTTTGATATGGATCAGAAACGCGCCGTCCGGGAACGCCTCCAACACCTCGCCTAACGACGGAATCAGCCCGACTCCCTTTCCCCGAAAAGGATACGTCGCTCCCTGGTCGGCCGTGTAGCCGTACCCGATGTCTATGTTTTTCAGCTCGTCCATGGTATAATCCTTGACCGAGCCCTCCACGTTGGTGCGGCATTCCAGCGTCCAGTCATGGAACACGGCGAACTGGCCGTCCTTGGTCGGTTTGATATCCAGCTCCACAATATCGGCGCCTGCCTCGAAGGCGGCTTTCATGGACGGAATGGTGTTCTCCAGGTAAGCGTGCTCCGGCACATAGATGCGGGAGGCGGTACACGTGTCGGCTTCAATGCCTTCCATCGTGAAGGTCTGCCCAAGCCCGCGATGTGCCAGCAGAAGCGGCTCGCCGTCACGGTCTTTGGTGAACAGGGATGAATTGTTAACGAACAAAAACACGAGCAACACAACAAAAAACAGTATGATTTTCTTCCATCTTTTTAGTTTTCGCATGATCCAATCCCCCAAAATCGTATACAATATGCAATAGTAGATTTATATTTTTCTCTTTCTCTAAACGAAGTTCTCTATTTATATCCTTCTTTATTCAATCTTAGTGATTTTGGGCGCATACTCAATGGCTGGAACATAACAATTGCATAATAACGAACTAACAAATACGAATGAGCGAGTATATGGGAACAGGAGGGAGCATGATGGACAAATCCTCCTTTTTGATGGTGGAGCGGGGAAATCCCTACGAACGCGGGGACGTTATAGCTTTGACCAAACCGATCACGGTGCTTGGCCGCAAGGGCCAGCATTTTGATCCGGATATCGCGTTTGACAATATTTTTGTGTCCCGGCGGCATGCGGCGCTGCTGCATCGAAACGGGAAGTTCAGCATCAAGGATCTGAACAGCAAGCATGGCACCTTCGTTAATCAGGCACGGCTGGCTCCCCATGATGAAATACCCCTTCAGCATGGAGATACCATCGTGCTTGCAGGAGATCTGATCGTGCTGTCCTTCTCCATCCTCAGCATGGATGAGACGATGGACATTACCCCGCTGATCAAGCAGCTGGCGGCGGTTGAGGGCTCCGGCGGGCTTAAGCTGAATCCTTTCAAGCAGGAGCTGGTATACGGCGAGGACGTGTACGTTTTTTCGGAAAAAGAGTACAAGTGCATGGAGCTGCTCGTCAATCACCAAGGACAGTTCGTGTCCAAGGAGCAGCTCAAGGCATACGTTTGGCCCGAGCGAAGCTACGGGACGGACGAAGTGCCCGATGTGAGCTCGGAGGAGCTGAATGCGCTGATCTACCGGGTCCGCAAGAAGACGAGGGATATTTTGGCCATTGAGAGCATCCGGGGAAAAGGCTATATTTTGCAGTCGACGGCTGAATGACGATCGCAAAAACAAAAACGCAATGAAATCTAAGGAACCATACAAACGGCAGGCCCTTCCTCCATGCAGGAAGGGCTTGCTTGCATGAACAGGACAAATTCGATGGCGGTGAGAGGGAAATGGCAGGCCCCAGCGAACTGTTATAGCATGGAAGTTTCGAATGAAACGACAATCGAAGGGGATGTGCAGAGCAGATGAATATGGAGCACGTGCAGCAAAACGGCATTGCCGTTAACCAGCTAGGTTATCGGGGCCGGGACGCCAAGATTGCCGTCATTGCCGGTCAGGGCGGACGGTTTCGCATCGTCAATGCGCGAAACGGCGAGGTCGTATGGCAGGGGCAGACGGCGCCTGCCATAGAGGATGCGTCCAGCGGGCAGACGGTAAGCAGAGGGGATTTTACGGCATGGGAAGCACCCGGTACCTATCGAATCGAGACGGAGGCTGGGCAGTCGTCGGTACCTTTTGTCATTGCCGACGATGTATATGAGGATGCCCACCGAGCAATATTGAAAGCGTTTTATTATTTCCGGTGCGGGACGGCTTTGGATGAGCCGCATGCGGGGCCTTGGAAACATGAAGCCTGCCATCTCACGCAGGCCATCGTTCATGGACATGAATCGCGGCGGGTGGATGCTTGCGGAGGATGGCATGATGCCGGGGATTATGGCAAGTACGTCGTGCCTGGCGCCAAAGCCGCCGCCGACTTGCTGCTGGCCTTCGAGCTGTACCCCGAAGCGTTTGCCCAGCCGCTGCCGCTGCCGGAAAGCGACGGCCGCATGCCGGATGTGCTGCATGAATGCCGGTATGAGCTGGACTGGCTGCAGCGCATGCAGGATGAGGAATCGGGGGGGCGTGTTCCATAAGCTCACGACGCGGCAGTTTCCGGCGGGAGACGTCATGCCGGAGGACGATACGGCCCCGCTGTACTTGTCGCCGATCTCGGCAACGGCAACCGGCTGTTTTGCTGGTATCATGGCCATGTCGGCACGGATCTATTCTCCCTATGATGAAGCCTTCGCCGCGAGCTGCCTGAAGGCAGCGGTTCGGGCTTGGGCATGGCTGGAGGAGCATCCCGACGAGCCGGGCTTCCGCAATCCGGCTGATATTGCTACAGGCGAATATGGCGACGGCCAGGATGCGGACGAACGGTACTGGGCAGCGGCAGAGTTATACCGTACAACGGGGGAGACGCCATATCATGAGGCTTTCCAAGCTTTAGCCATGCAGGACTCTTTCGGAAAGTACGAGCTGGGATGGGCGGACATGGGCGGTTACGGGACGTTTGCCTATCTGATGTCGGAGCAGGAAGAAGAGCCCGAGCTGGCGCAAGAATTGATGGCGGGCCTGCTGCGGCGTGCGGGTGAGCTTGCTGCTGTCAGCGATCGGGACGGCTATGGCCTCTCGCTTCTGCCGGATCAATATATCTGGGGCAGCAATATGCTGGTCATGAACCACGCGATGCTCCTGTTGGTGGCGGGAAGACTGTCGGGGTCCGAGGACTTTGAGCGGCATGTGCACGAGCATGTGCACTATGTATTCGGGGCGAACGTGATGGGGACAAGTTATGTTACCGGATATGGGGCGAGGCCGATCCGGCATCCCCATCACCGTCCTTCCGAAGGCGACGACGTGGAGGAGCCGGTTCCGGGCCTCGTCTCCGGCGGTCCGAACAAGGGGCTTCACGACGATTATGCGCGTGAGCACTTGGCCGGCAGGGCGCCCGCAGCCTCTTTTGCCGATGTGATGGAGAGCTATTCCACCAATGAGGTGGCTATTTATTGGAACTCGCCGGCCGTGTTCGTACTTTCTCATTTTGTATAGAAAGAGCATTACATAGAAAAAGAAACGCCGAGAGATTCTTGACGTTTCTTTTTTTGTAATGGACTGAGGATTCTTCCATCTCCAAAGAGTCGAGTAAAGCATGGGCTTAATTTATCGTGATCGCTCGGTGAGGCTTGCTGTAATGGCTTGTTCCGCCCCCGCCAACCAGAACTTTTCCTCCTCTTCTAAACACCAGCAGCTTGGTTAGTCCGCCTGCCAGCAGCACCTCGACTTTGGCATGGTTCGAAGTAGCGATATAAACGACATAACCGCTTTTCGAAAGCACGGTTCTCCAGTTGCCGTCAAACTCCGATCTCAAGACGCGGTTGGAGTAAACTTGATTTTCCATTCGATCCGATTGCGTTGTTCTCATGGTGTACGCTCCCTCCATTCATGGCCAACGTGGGAAATGACCGTGCTGTCGCTGCATCATTTCCTATCTATTCTATGCAGCTGCAGATGATAGGTTTGGATGCTAGCCTCTTAATTTCCCCTTCACCAGCGGATGAAGCACCGTGGCAGCAATGCCGCAGACGATGCCGACGACGGTACCGGTCACGATGCTGCTGATGAAGGCGAAGGTTCTGGTCAAAAAGCTGTTGGCTGCTGCAGGGAGGTCGGCCAGGTTGCCCCCTAGAGCCGGCGGCGTTTCGAAGGCCATATTCCATAACAGCTGATGCGTGATGCCAAGAAACAGCCCATAGACGGCTCCGACGGCCATTAAGGGCAGAAAAGGGTGTTGAACGTGATGCCGCTTGCGGAGTACATAGAGTATCCAGACGATCGGGGGAATGAAGACAAGCAGCCGATTGATGATCCCGTGGGGATCGACCCATTGCAAATCGTGGGCAATGACGCGGGGAACGCCGAGCAATGCCAGAAGTATGATTGAGAGCATCGGCAAGCCGTTGTTATTTCTTCTTTGTATGTTCATCTCGCAATTTACCTCCGTAACCTTGAATTTTAGATTCCCGATGTTAGCCGAGATGGTTTTAGTTTACCGAAGGCATGTTGTGAACTTATGACGAGGGTATACGCAATCCGTGAAATTACGCCGCTTCGGCTTGAAACTTGGAATATACAGGATCAAGGAGCGGGCTTGTTCTACGAATGAAACCGCGTCAGGACTGCATTTTCATAATGATGACATGATCCATTTAAAATTTGTCAACAATATTCTTGACGAAACCCGCTTTTCCTTTCGTTGAGCCTTTTGCCGGGCTGACTTAACATAGAGGTGTCAGATGAAAGCAACACTACAACATTCAGCTTTATTTTCAAATATGACTAGGAGGTCAGTACGATGTCCAACGAGACAAATACAAACGCTTCCAAAGGCATTCGCGTAAGGGTTCAGCAGCTCGGCCGGCTCCTTAGCGGCATGGTGATGCCGAATATCGGCGCGTTTATCGCTTGGGGCCTGATTACGGCTCTGTTCATCCCGACCGGCTGGTTCCCGAACGAGAAGTTGGGAGCTCTGGTTGACCCGATGATCAAGTATCTGCTTCCGCTCTTGATCGGTTATACGGGCGGACAGATGATCCACGGCAAACGAGGTGCGGTTATCGGTGCGGTTGCCACGGTCGGCGTTATCGTCGGTGCAAGTATTCCGATGTTCCTTGGCGCCATGATTGTCGGCCCTCTGGCTGCATGGGTATTAAAGCAGTTCGACAAGCTGATCGACGGCAAAATCAAATCCGGCTTCGAGATGCTGGTGAACAACTTCTCGCTGGGGATTATCGGCGGTGCGCTGACGCTGCTGGCCTACACCGGAATTGGTCCCCTTGTGCAGGGCATTACCAAAGTTCTTTCAGCCGGCGTTGACGTACTGGTCGATGCCAACCTTCTGCCGCTGGTCAACATTATCATTGAACCGGCGAAGGTATTATTCCTCAACAATGCGATTAACCACGGGATTTTCAGTCCTCTCGCTACAGAGGAATCGGCTCGGATCGGCCAATCCGTCCTGTATATGCTGGAATCCAATCCGGGACCCGGGCTGGGCATTCTTCTCGCCTTTTGGTTCTTTGGACGCGGTTCTGCCAGATCCTCCGCGCCGGGGGCGGTTGTGATTCACTTCCTGGGCGGTATCCATGAGATCTACTTCCCTTATATTTTGATGAAGCCGGTCCTCATCCTGGCCGCTATTGCGGGCGGCGTGGCCGGAACCTTCACCTTCCAGATTCTTGGAGCGGGACTCGTGGGACCTGCGTCGCCAGGCAGTATCCTTGCTTATTTCGCCATGGCGCCTAAGGGCGGCCTGGTTCCGGTGCTGGCCGGTGTCCTTGCTGCAACGGTCGTTTCCTTCGTGATTGCGGCATTGCTGCTCAAAACGGGTAAACAAACAGAAGAAGAGCCGAATTTGGAAGAAGCATCCGCCAAGATGAAAGAAATGAAAACCGGCGGCATGAACGACCAAGTTGCCCCAGCTTCTGCGGCTGTGGCTAATCTGGACAAAGACAACGTGAACAAAATCGTGTTCGCTTGCGATGCCGGCATGGGTTCCAGCGCGATGGGCGCCTCGGTATTGCGTAAGAAACTTCAGCAAGCAGGCGTCAACATTACCGTTGTGAACTCGGCGGTAAGCGAAATACCGGATGACGCGGATATCGTCATTACCCAGAAGACTCTCACCGAGCGGGCCATCGCCAAGAATCCGAATGCCGAGCATATCTCGATCGACAACTTCCTGAAGAGTCCGAGATATGACGAGCTGGTGGAACGACTCAAAGACTAACATAAGCTTGAACCATATGACACGCTGGCGTATTTACGCCGGCGTTGTCTCCATTTCATGAAGAAGGGAGCCATGGATCTGGGACACATTACTGCCCGCCAGCGACAAATCCTTCTGCTCCTCATGAGCAGGACCGATGGCATGACGGCTGCAGAAATAGCCGCTGACGTTGGGGTCAGCGTCAGGACGGTTCACCGGGAAATGGAGGAGATCGAGAAGGACCTGCAAGGTACGGGCGTTGTGCTTCTCAAAAAGTCGGGAACGGGCATCCGGCTGGAAGAAGAGAAGCCCGAGGGGTTGTCCCTGCTGCGACGATCCCTGCTTGCGGGGAAGCCGGCCGATTATTCCGTGGAAGAACGCAAAATCCTCATGCTGTGCGCTTTGCTTGAGGCGGATGAGCCTATCAAATTGTTTGCTTTGGCCCATAGTTTGAAGGTTACCGTTCCGACTGTGAGCAATGATCTGGATGAACTGGAGCCGTGGATGAAGCGGTTTAACCTGAAACTCATACGGCGCCGGGGCTACGGCATCGAAATCGACGGCGCGGAAGGCGTAAGGCGAAGGGCGATTGGCAGGCTCGCCGAGGAATATCTGGATTATTCCGATCTTGTCGGTGACGGATACAGCGACACGCGGGAACCGGTGACGGCCCGGCTGCTGTCCATGATCGATAAACCGGCTTTGCTGGATGTAGAGAAAACCTTGTGGGATATGAATTGGGATTGGACGGAGGATCTTAGCGAGAGTGCCTACACTTCGACGCTGATCGCGTTATCGGTTTCCGTAAACAGGATCAAGCGGGGACGGGGCATGGAAGCTGCCGATATCGCCGGGTACCCTCCTTCCCCTGTTTCCGTCGAGGAGGCGGGAGATTTTGTGGGTCGCCTCGGCGAGACACTGGAAATGAATTTCCGCGAATCTGAAATGATCTATATCGCCCAATTGTTTGAGGCGGCGAAGAACATGTCCGAGGTCAGCGAACTGGTTCATGCGGACGTGGAAATGGTGGAGATCGCCCATCGCCTGATCGAACGGGTTCAGGGGCGCACCGGCATTCCGTTCCAGGAGGACCGCACGCTGCGGGCAGGTCTGGTGGAGCACATCGGGGCTGCACTGAAACGGATTCGGGAAGGGACCCGGATCCGAAACCCGCTGCTCAGTCCGATTCGGAAGGATTATGAGGAATTGTTCGGGATCGTCCGGCGCTCGGTCGACGAGCTGAAGCTGGATTTAAGCATCCCGGATGAAGAAATCGGGTTTCTGGTTATGCATTTCGGAGCATCGAGCGAACGGCTGAACCAGCCGGAACACCATCTGAAGGCCATCCTGGTATGCTCCAGCGGACTCAGCTCCTCAAGGCTTCTCGGGACAAGGCTGAATAAGGAGATGCCGCAGATCGAGGTGCTCGGCAACGTATCGTGGTATGAAGCGGCGCGGATCCCGAAGGAGCAATATGATCTCATCATATCGACCATTGATCTGCCGCTGCCGAAGGATCGATATGTAAGACTAAGCCCGCTGCTGACGGCGGATGATAAAGAGGCGCTGCTTCGATTCATCCAGAGCACATCCTTCGAACCGGCCAGCAGCAGGGCTGCCGTCAGCCGAATCGAGGAAGATCGTAAAGCTGCATCTTTCGAGCGGCTCCGCATGCAGGCCGCCCTGATGAACGAAATCGTATCGCTTCTGGACGGCTTCCATGTCTACCATCTGGATAATCTTCAGAATGATTTGCAGGGCACTTTGAACGAGGCTTTGGTTAAGGTATATGAGCAAGGGGCTGTCCGTGATGCGGAGATGGTGAAGGAGCGCCTGCTTGAACGCGAAAGGATGGGTACCCAGCTTATTCCCGACACGACGCTGGCTTTATTCCATACGCGAAGCCGCTATATCACCTGGCCTTCGCTGTCCCTGTTCAGGCTGGCGCATCAAGCGCCGCTTGAGGATGGGGCCCAGGCGGGCGTCATTCTGCTGATGCTGGCACCGAAGCAGCTTCCGAAGGAGAGTCTGGAGGTGCTCAGCGAAATCAGCGCCATGCTGCTTCGCTCCGAGCTGATCGAGCTGATGGAGCGGGGCGGCGAGGAAGAGATTCGATCCTATTTGGCGGAAGAGCTGCAGCATTTTTTCAATCACAGACCATAGAAAGAGGGAGACTAACATGAATAACATACTGTCCAAAGATAAAGTCGTACTGAACGCAAAGGCTGACAGCAAGAGCGAAGCCATCCGCATGGCCGGGAATCTGCTTGTGCAGGCAGGCCATGTATCGGCCGATTACGTGGATAAAATGCTGGAACGCGAAGAAATTGCGTCCACTTACATGGGCGGGGGACTTGCGATTCCCCATGGCACGAAAGAAGCGAAAGGCATGGTCATCTCCACGGGATTGTCGATCGTCCGCTTCCCGGAAGGCGTGGATTTTGGCGGAGACGAGCCGGCGTTCATCGTCATTGGCATCGCGGCTGCCGGCGGCGACCATATGGAGATTCTGACGAATGTGGCCATGATTTTCACGGATGACGAGAGCATCGAGAAGGTCATGAATGCTTCCAGCGAGGAGGAGATTCTGGCCATCTTCGAGGGAGGAATGGGCGCATGAAGGCAGTCCATTTCGGAGCGGGCAACATCGGACGCGGTTTTATAGGGCTCTTGTTGTCGCAGGCCGGTTATGAGGTTTGTTTTGTCGACGTAAACGAAGAGCTGGTATCAGAGCTGAAGGCGCGCGGGGAGTATCCCGTAACCCTGGCCAGCGAAGGGCAGGAGACCACGGTGGTCAAAGGCATCACCGCTCTCAATAGCGCCTCGGAACCGGAAGCTGCCGCGCGTGCGGTAGCGGAAGCGGATCTCGTCACGACGGCGGTCGGCGTCAACATCTTGAAATTTATCGCCGGCACCATTGCCGAGGGGCTGAAGCTTCGGCTGCAAACGGACTCGGCATCGCCGCTTCATATTATTGCATGCGAGAACGCCATCGGCGGCAGCTCGCAGCTGAAAGAGCATGTCTATGGGAAGCTTGATGACGAGACGAAGCGTAAGGCTGACCGGCTCGTGGCTTTCCCGGATGCAGCCGTAGACCGGATCGTGCCGCTGCAGCAGCATGAGGACCGTCTGAAAGTCGTGGTGGAGCCGTTCTATGAGTGGGCTGTGGATCGCTCGCAGATGTTTGAGGATTATGTCTCCGTTGAAGGCATTCACTACGTGGACCGCCTGGAGCCGTACATTGAACGCAAGCTGTTCACGGTGAATACCGGACACTGCTCGGCTGCGTATGTAGGCTTTCTGAAAGGCTATGAAACGATCCAGGACGCCATGAAGGACGAGGCGGTGGCAGGCCATGTCCGCGCGGTGCTCGAGGAAACGGGAGCTGCGCTCATACACAAGCACGCCTTCGATCCTTCCGAGCACCAAGCATATATTGACACGATCCTGGAGCGGTTCCGCAATCCCGCGCTGACCGACGAGGTGTCCCGCGTTGGCCGCTCCCCAATCCGGAAGCTGTCCCCGGGCGATCGCCTGGTGTCGCCGGCCATGCTGGCTTTCGAGAGCGGACTCGCATATAAGAGCCTGGCGAAATCCATGGCGGCGGCCCTGCTGTTCGATGTTCCGGAAGATCCGGAAAGCGTTGAGCTCCAAGCCTCCGTTCGGGATATTGGCGTAAGCGACACGGCTTCCCAATATACCGGCATTGCCGGAGAGCATCCCATCATGGGTGAAGTAATGGAGCAGTATGAGGTCTTGAAGGCCGAGCTCGAAGCGAATGCATAATCACTGGAAATATAATGATAAGCCCCTGATCCTCCTCGCGGAGATATCAGGGGCTTTATGCATAGCGGGCAGTTCCACATGCTTCAGAATGTGTTCGCTTCGTTGGCGCTGATCGGTTGAAACTATCATTAGGTATTAAATACCAAATATTCCATCCATAATATTTCAGAAAATTTTCGCTTATTTTCGAAATAAAGAGTACACTAGAAGTAAGAAACTACAAAATGGATGTGATGAGCATGGCAGAAGAACTGATCTTGACCCAGGAGGGCTACGATAAACTCCAGGAGGAACTTGACGATCTCAAGTATGTAAAACGCAAAGAATTAGCGGAACGGATCAAGCTCGCGATCAGCTATGGTGACTTGAAGGAGAACAGCGAGTACCATTCGGCCAAGAACGACCAGGCATTTATGGAAACGCGCATCATCATCCTGGAAAAAACGCTTAACAACGCCCGGATCGTCGACGCTAAGGATATAAGCTCGACTACGGTGAATGTCGGTTCGAACGTGGTCCTGAACGACATCGAGTTTTCGGAGAGGCTTGAATATCAGGTGGTCGGCCCGGCTGAAGCCGACGTGTCGAACAATAAAGTTTCTTATGAAAGCCCGCTCGGCAAAGCGCTGATGGGCAAAGCGGTAGGCGATAAAGTCCACGTGGAAGCGCCGATGGGCATCGTGAAGTACGAATTGCTGGAGATCAAGGCGCTGTAATCGCCGATGGATCAACGAATATATAGATGCAAAAGGCGTAACCGGGTGCCACATGTCCGGTTACGCCTTTCTTATGCTCGTCCCGGTTAAGGGATCGGCTTTTCATGCCTGTTGGAGCCCTTTAAGCATTAGCCATCACGGCCTTGCGCTCATACATATAGCAGGCTGTTCCCAGAATGAAGGCGAGCCCTACCAATCCGGCGCCCACCCAAGGCAGGGCCGTTAAGCTTAAATGCGTAATGACCAATCCCCCGATAAAAGCGCCCGCCGCATTTCCGAGATTGCCCGCGGAATGGGTTGCTGTGGAGGCCAGTGCAGGAGCAGATTGGGCCAGACTCATCACGCGCACCTGCATTCCCGGCATAACGGCGAAAGAGGCGGCTCCCCACAGCACGATGGTCAGCACAGCCGTGACCGGGTGATGGATGGTCACCGTGAGGATGGTCAGAATGACGGCCGTCGCAAAGTAAACGCCCAGGATGGAGGGGAGCAGTTTCCAGTCCGCCAGCCTGCCGCCCACGATGTTGCCGACGGTCACGCCGATACCGAACAGGATCAGAATCCAGGTGACGCTGGGTTCCGCAAAGCCCGTGATCTCAATCAGCAGGGGCGCGATATAAGTGAAGACGGCGAACAGGCCGGCATTGCCAAGCGCGCCAATCAGCAGGAAGAGAAGAAGCTGGGGTCTAATGATGGCCGTGATCTGCTGAACGATGCTTGTCGCTTGCTCCTGCCGTATCTTCGGTATGAAGATCAGGATGCCGATCAATGCCAACACGCCCATGATGGCAATCGCGCCGAATGAAGCGCGCCAGCCCATCGTTTGGCCGATGAAGGTACCGATCGGAACCCCGATGATATTGGCTATCGTTAATCCTGCCATCATGATGGACACCGCTCCGGCACGCTTGTCCGGCCGCACCAGATTGGATGCGATGACAGCGCCCACGCCAAAGAAGGTCCCGTGCGTCAGCGCGGTCAACATCCGTGCACCCATCAGAACGGCATAGTTCGGAGCGAAGACCGAGATGCCGTTGCCCAGGATGAACAGGCCCATGAGCAGCAGTAACAGCTTTTTCTGCGGAATTTGGTTAGTAAGGACGGTCAGAATAGGGGCTCCTACGGCTACCCCGAGGGCATACATCGTAATCAGCTGCCCGGCAGACGCGATGCTGACATTCAGATCATCGGCCACATTGGGGAGAATCCCCATAATGACAAACTCCGTCATGCCTATGGCAAATGCACCCACGGTGAGAGACAGTATAGAGATGGGAAAGGGTTCTTTGCCGCTTTTTTTCCCAGTGGCGTGTTGCGAAATATCCATGGTGTTCAAGTCAACCTTTCTGCTCTGTATGTTAAAGATATAATCCCAATCTCCATTATGGGTTTTAAAGAGGGACTGTTACATATTATTTAACGTAGCTGGCTGATAATCAAGAACTTTATTTTTGGGAAACATGGGCACCCTGTTAAGGCAGACTCTCCATGAACAGGAGAGCTTGTCCGTCACGTAAGAGCTGAAGAGCGCCCTTGTGGGCACTCTTCCCGTAAGCAGGCGCTATTGAGGTGGCCTGTGGGAGCGGATTGATCCATTCCTCTTGATATAATAGCATCAGAAACAGGTGAACGACTCGATACTTCTTAAGTCGAGCCCTGAATATACCCACATCCATCCCGTCCATCGGAAGCCGGCAACCGAGGTTCGGCCAACAAAAGTCGGGTAAAACCAGAAGCCGGGTCCACGTGTCGGCCAAATATAGGTATTTCTGAACAAACAGCCCCTAATCGCTCCTGGATCAACTGCGAAGGTACTGGCCATAGGCTGTTGGGGGACAGATGTTGGAGGCGGGGATGAGGGCCCTTGCATCGGTCCCTGGGGTCCTTGCGGCGGCATAAATGCCATAATGGATTCACTCCTTAATCGGGTTATTAGGTTTGAAGTGCGCGGGAGGCTTGCCGAGTAACAATGTAAGCCCTTCTTCTAGATGTAAAGCAAGGTGATGACAAGCAGTTCGAAGAGGACAAGTGGCAGGATGACATTGTTATAGTAACTGGGACCGAAGCCGCGCTGGTTTCCGTATCCGGGCATGCTCAAGTACAGAATCCCTTTTTCGCAATGCATAATAGTCCCTTCGAAAACATCGCCGTCAAGCGTTTCGACGCGAACTAGCTGATTCGCATGCCGTTTGCATAGTTGGTGGATATGATCGCGAACCGATTTGATGTTGTGCTTCATGCTGGGTTCGGCTTGATATAAGGTTTGTTCCTGGTGTCCGGGATATTGAATGCTCATATGGAAAAGACCCCCATCGTGAATTAGTCATACATAGTCCCATCCTATGCGAACGCCCAGAGAGGGGTGATAATGGCTGCGGAATTTTCTGCATGGGCAAATAAGCCGATCAGTGATACGATTTAGATCAATACATGAATAGAGGAAGTGAACGTTAGTCGTGATCGATATAACCATCCCCAAGCCGGACGTCACCATAACCAAGCAGGATGCTCCGGAACTGAGCCATATTTACGGATTTACGGATTTCCACCTGATTCCGAGAGACCGGGGCGGGATTTTCATGTTCTACAACAGCAAGGAGGAGCTTCTGTTCGTTGGCAAAGCTAGAAAGCTGAGACCGCGGATCAAGAAGCATTTTGAAGATAGCGTCTCCCCGATCAAGGAGCATCGGAATGAGGTGACGAGCATCGAGGTTTGCGTCATTGAAGACGCCGTGCATAGAGAGATATATGAAACCTATATCATTAATGAATTCAAGGCCAAATACAATGTGGACAAGGTGTTCTTTCGATAAGGAATACGAACGGTAAAGCGAAGAGGAGCAATAAGCGAGGTCAGGTAAGGAGCCGCGTTTGTTGCTTTTTTTGCGCTGTGATAAAAATAAATTGAAAAAAAATCTAAATATTCCTTTACAGGAATATTCCCTTTGTGGTATATTCGAAACAAGAAGAACGGCAGCAAAAAAGAAGCCGAAAAAAGAGGTGATGATGGTGACGGGAACAGAGAGAACAGACAATCACCGTAAACGCTATAACAGCGGGTCTGTACCAGTCATCACGACAAGATGGAACTGACCACATTTAACGCACTAGCCGAACCAAGCCGTTTTCGTATCGTGAATCTCCTGCAGAAGGGACCGCTTACGGTAGGGGAAATCGCCGAACGTCTCGACATTCGGCAGCCTCAAGCCTCGAAGCATTTGAAGGTGCTGCTGGATGCCGGACTGGTCGAGGTAAGGGCGGATGCGAACCGACGGAATTACATGCTGCGGTCGGAGCCGTTTCAGGAATTGGACCGTTGGCTCGATAATTACCGCCGCATATGGAACGAACGGTATGACAACTTGGATGATTACTTGGAGAAGCTGCAATCGGATATGAAGAAACAGGAGTAAGCACCATCTAATTCGAGGAGGAATATATAATGACAAGCAAAATGATTACACGGGTAGAAGGTCAAGTGATCGTACTGGAGCGCGTATTTAATGCACCAAGAGAGCTGGTATTCAAGGTGTTCTCTGATGGAGAGCATCTGAAGCAGTGGTGGGGGCCTCGCGGATGGGACGTAACCGTATCCGACATGGATTTCCGTCCCGGCGGCCAATGGCATTACTGCATGAAGTGCATGGATCAGAATCAAGGGGATTTCTACGGCATGGAATCCTGGGGGAAATCGGTCTACCAGGAAATTGAGGAGCCGGAGAAAATCGTCTACATCGACTATTTCTCGGATGCGGAAGGCAATATTGCGGAGGGCATGCCCGCAACCACGGTGACGATGACGTTTGAGGAAGTGGATGGAAAGACCAAGCTGGTCAATCGAGGGGTATATGAATCCGCTGAAGCGCTCCAAACGGTATTGGATATGGGAATGGAAGAAGGCATTACCCAAACCTGGGATCGCTTGGAGGAATACTTGGCATCGAAACAATAAGCCCATTTCAAATGCATGGTTAAAAGGCAAAAAGAATGGCCGGAATCCGTATGGATCCCGGCCATTTTTGGATTCCATATGAATCGAATCCACCGATTTCACGTTATCAGTTAACTTGTAACTTGAAAAATCCGAACCAAAAGTTCAATATAAAGATAATTGCAAGATGATTAACGATACGGACTGCCCTAGGCGGAAAGCATCGATAACCTTTGCCTGCGGTTCTGACCGCGGCAAAGGATAATAGGAGGAAAACATAATGGAAATTGGGGTTAGCTCGTTCGTGGAGACGTGGCCGGATGTGAAGACCGGCGAAGTGATGAGCCATGCGCAGCGGCTGCGCGAGGTGGTTGAGGAAATCGTCCTGGCCGATCAGGTGGGATTGGATGTGTATGGCGTAGGGGAGCATCATCGCAAGGATTATGCGGCGTCTTCGCCTGCGGTCGTTCTTGCCGCGGCTGCGTCGCAGACGAAGTGGATTCGGCTGACCAGCGCGGTGACGGTGCTGTCTTCCGCGGATCCGGTACGGGTCTTTCAGGATTTTGCCACCTTGGACGCGATTTCGAACGGACGCGCGGAGATTATGGCCGGCAGGGGTTCGTTCATCGAATCGTTCCCGTTATTCGGCTATGATCTGAGTCATTATGACGAGCTGTTCGAGGAGAAGCTGGAGCTGCTGCTCAAAATCCGAGAGTCGGAAAAAGTCACCTGGCAGGGCGAGCATCGCCCGGCGATCCATAACTTGGGCGTCTATCCGCGTCCGGTTCAGAATCCGCTGCCGGTGTGGATCGGAAGCGGGGGCAATTCGGAATCGGTTGTGCGCGCAGGCCTGCTCGGCCTCCCGCTGGTGCTGGCGATTATCGGCGGCAGTCCCCTGCAGTTTGCGCCGCTGGTCAAGCTGTATAAAGAAGCGGCAGCTCATGCCGGGCATGATGTGTCAAAGCTGCCGATCGGCTCGCATTCCCACGGATTCATTGCGGAAGAAACCGAGCTGGCAGCGGACAAGTTCTTCCCTTCGACCCAAGCCAGCATGAACGTGCTGGGACGGGAGCGGGGCTGGGGGTACTATGACCGGGCAAGATTCGATGCGGCCCGCAGCTTCGAAGGTGCGCTGTATGTAGGGGATCCTGAGACGGTGGCCGAGAAGATCATTCACCTGCGCAAGCATGTGGGCATTACCCGCTTTATGCTGCATGTGCCTGTGGGAACGATGCCTCACGACGAAGTCATGAGAGCCATCGAACTGCTGGGAACCGAAGTCGCCCCTCGGGTTCGCAAGGAAATCGACCGCTGGGAAGCCGCTGGGGAGCCTGCGGAGTAAGCAGACTTACTTTTTGACGATATGAAATGAAGACGCATGTAACTTTTTCCGGCACGAGTTCGTCTATGACATAAACGGGCGGGGCGGTGTACATCTTGCGGGTGGCCAGATATTTTGTGTTGTGGTTCGTCTTTATGTTTCTGTTTACCGGTGCTGTCGTAGGCTTGGAGTATATCGAAGGATACAAGATCACGACGACGGAATATTTCGGCCTTCGTAATGCGGGTTTTGTTCTGATGATCATTCCGATTCTCATATCCTCGCTTCTATACCCGGTGATCGTGCTCCCTTTATCGTGGTTCATGGGCATGATTCGATGGGTCAGAGCTTCACTCATCCTGTATGCCCTGCTGTATGCCGTGATGTGGGCTGCGGTCGGGACAGTGCTGTTCTACGAAAGCTATGATGATCGATTCATACAGGAATATGAACTACATGTCAGCACCGCAGTCTTTCTGTTTGGGGTAATCGGCTTGATCTACGCCGGGATCGAGCGGAAGGTTCTGCGTAATCATCCGGCCGGCTCGGTTTAAGGTTCAAGAAAAGACCATGGGAAGCCATTAGGGCATCCGATGGTCTTTTTATTAAAAATAAAATTTACTCGCCGCTACTGAACTGCATCTCGACAGACTCGCTTGCCGGCGGCAGCTCCATGCCTTGTTCCCAGATCAGAACCCGGTCATCCGGCGTCCCTAAGTAGAGGGCCTTGATCTGTACGCCGTCGCCAAAGCTCTTCTCGTAGGCATTTCGCTCTTCAATATCGTTCGTATAGTACATATTGGACAGTCCCATATCCGCGAATTTTTTAGATTTGATGATGGGACGCTTGGGTGTCACATAGAAGTTTCCTTCCTCATCCGTATCGTAGCTGGCTTGGTTAACATTATAGCCGTCGGTCATCTTCACGTGATAAGCAATGCGCCCATCCTTCAGCTGGCTGATATCGGATACCTGCATCACGCGGGTCGGCACGCTTGTAATGTTCCATTCGAACAGGCCCGCATATGCCAGGAACAAGAGACCGACTGCTAAGCAGCTGATCAATAGACCTTTGGTAAACGAGATCCATTTGGTGCGCGACCACTGGGCCGCAACTTGCCGCAAGCCGGCTCCCTCATCCTTGTTTTGCTCCATCGTTTGGGTGGGCAGCGACATCGGGGAGCTCATATGGCTCAGCACCTCCCGGCAAGCCGGGCAATCCGCCAGATGCTCTTCTACCAAGGTTTTGGTGTCTGCGCTGCATACATCATCATGGTGCAAAGGCAGCAAATCCTGAATAATCTCGCACGATATTCGGCTCACGATTGATTCCCCTCCTTGTATAGGCTTTGGATTTTTTGCTTGGCTCGAAAGAAGGTGACTCTTGCCCAGCTCTCGGTTTTTCCAAACAGCCGGCTGATTTCGCCAAAAGACAATTCCCCGAACACTCGCAGCGTAAACACCTCTTTATACGGCTCGTCCATCCGGTGCAGGATTTGATGGATGCGAAAAGCCTCAGCCCTTTCCACGGTTTGAAATGCGATATCCTGACCGCTGCCGTGGTCGATCTGCGGGGCAGGCTCATACCGCTTTTGTTTATCAAGATAGGAGAAGTATGTATGTTTAGCGATTTGGCATAGCCACACGCTCAGCTTGCATGTGCCTTGAAACGAATCGATATGCTTCAGCGCTTTGAAAAACGTCTCCTGCGTGAGTTCTTCCGCAACATGCTCGTCTCTGCTGAGCGACAGCAGAAACCGATACACGTCTTGAAAGTGTTGATGGTAGATCTGGTGCAAATCCGTCACCTGTTCACCTCCTTGCCTATATGACCGGGTCATGGCCGATTCGTTACAAAAATCCGCGAAAAAAATATTCAGGTTAGTGATCTACTCATAACGGATGCCGTTCGAGGCGGTCTCCAGCGCGGTCCAGTCCAGAATGCGGATAGTCTGTCCGTTTCGTTCCAGGATCCCCTTTTGGGCGAAGGCAAACATTACCCTATTCAAATGTCGGTGCGTGGTGCCAAGCAAGCTGGCAATCTCCCCGATATGGTCGGTTTTCAACTCCATCCCGAAGGAAGGATCCGATCCAGGCGACATGGTGGACATCAGATAGCTGGCAAACCGGTTCTCCACGGAAGCCAACAGATTGACGCGTGAAGCGGTCGTGCAGGTCTGGAGTTTGTAGCTCAGGTGATCCAGCAAGGTGGAGGTAAAGCGGGCGTTCGTCATTTCATGCAGCCTGATATAATCAAACGACAGCCCGATGAACAGGCATTCGTTAACGGCTTCAATCTGGGATTGGACAGGAACGTCTCGAATCAATTCAATATCCCCGATGATGGAAAAGGGATGGCCAAAACGCAGAAGCAGCGACTTTCCGGTTTCGATGCTGGAGGTCACCTTGATTTTCCCTTGCACTAAGAACAACAGGGACTGCATGGCAAAACCCTCATGCAGAATGATCTCGCCGGGCTCGTATTGTTGCAAGGTAAAGGGCGCAGGCTTGCCCAAATCCAGCATGTTTCCGAATTGAAATTGCTCCAGCTTGGCTTTCAGCAATGGTGCATCATGAAGTCGTTTCACGGGTTTCTTTTGCGCTCCCTTCTCATCTGGACAAATGTCCTTCTCATTATACGACCAACTGCTATGATAAGAGCAATGAGAAGATACAGGGGGAACTGGACATGAAATTCGTATTCGATCTGGACGGAACGATCTGTTTTAAAGGTCAGCCGGTTTCGGACGCGTTGTTGAAGGCATTGGAGGAGCTGGTAGCACAGGGGCATGAGGTTGTTTTTGCTTCCGCCCGGCCGATTCGCGATTTGCTTCCCGTCCTTCATGAGCGTGTTCATCACTACCCGATGGTCGGGGGGAACGGCTCGATGGTGGCGGCAGGGGGAGCGCGGATCTCTACGGTCGGCTTTGACGGCGAGGTGCTTCCGGTTCTTCTTCAGCTGTTAACCACGCATAACGTGAGCTACTTGATCGATGGGGAGTGGGACTATGCCTATAGGGGTCCTGCGGACCATCCGATCCGGCTTCACTTGGACCCGCACAAACTGGCCAGAAATGTGCCGCTGCAGGAACTTGAATCCATTGTAAAAATATTGATGCTGACCTCGGATCATATGGCAGAGCTGGAGGAGCGGCTGAGACAGCTGGATGTAGTCGTTCACGCGCACGGAGGGAAGGGGTGCTGGATATTAGCCCAAAGGGGATCCATAAATGGAGCGGGCTCCAGCAGCTGGGCGTGAAGGAGAGAGAGTATATCGCCTTCGGCAACGATGCCAACGATATCTCGATGTTCCGGCATGCGCTGCACGCGGTGATGATCGGCGAGCATCCGCAGCTCGCGCCGTACGCCTCGGAACAATTGCCGCTGGATGAGCAGATCGAGCGCGCGATTGCGGAACGTCTGACGGCGCTCGGGCGGTTATATGCGGTAGCGAGTGTGTAGGTGCGTTATCCAAGCGAATGACCAACTGTCTCCAAACATGATATAGAAAATGGATTTACTTAGGATGGGGCATTCCTCATCTTTTTTTGCTTAGGCTAAAATTAACAAAAAATGTTTAATATTCCGCGATCGTACACAGGAAATATCATGATTCTCGTGTAATTATTTATATTAACTCGCGAGTAGGTTCGTCCGATAAATTAATTATTCCAAGATCGATAAGGAGGTAATTGTGTTGAAGAAAAAACGGCTGTATTTTGCGGCAGCAATGTTGCTCACCCTGAGTTTAGCGATCGCACCCGTCACGCAAGCGGCAGGCATCACGATGCAAGTCAACGGGATAACCAAGCCTTTGGATGTTGCCCCGGTTATGGTCAAAGGCAAAGTGCTGGTGCCCATTAAGCATGTAACCGAAATATTGGGCCTTTCCATTCGGTGGGATGCTTCTGCCAAGAAGATCACAGCCGTTCGGGGCGATACCTCTGCCGAGCTGGTTATGGGCAACGAGTCAGCTACCGTGAAAAAAGGCAGTGCACTCACTAAGGTGAAGCTGGACCAGCCCGCGAGGCTGCTGGATAACAGAGTGATGGTTCCGCTTCGTTTTTTGGCCGAAGTGTTTGGGGCCAAGGTGCAGTGGAACCAACAAAAGCAGCTGGTTAGCATTGCGTACGGCAGTGACGGGGGAGCTCAGGAGCAGGGGCAGCCGGGTCCGGCAGGCCCGCAAGGTCCTAAAGGCGACCCTGGCGAAACAGGCCCGCAGGGACCACAAGGACCTCAAGGGCCCCAGGGTCCACAAGGTCAGTCCGGGTCTTCAGGATCTTCGGGCTCCCAAGGTCCGGCTGGACCAGCCGGACCTAAGGGGGATCCAGGCCCTGCGGGAGCCCCGGGTCCGAAAGGCGATAAAGGAGATCAAGGCGAACAAGGCCCGGCAGGTCCGCAGGGTGAAAAGGGGGATCAAGGGGATCCCGGACCTCAGGGAATCCAGGGCGATAAGGGCGACCTCGGCCCGGTAGGGCCACAAGGTCCGCAAGGGATACAAGGAGCTCAGGGACCCCAAGGCCCCGCAGGTCCAGCGGGGCCTGTTGGACCTGCAGGAGGGAGCTCCACAGGAACTTATGCATACGCAGGGAATACGTCGGGAGGCGTTATTCCAGTACTGCTCGGCGGGACCCCGGTTCCGCTGCCGGACAATCCGAAAGTAGCAGGAATCATGGCAGATGGAAGTTCAACATTGTTTACGGTTCATGAAACAGGGACATATTATATTTCTTATACGATTAATTTAGCATCAGATTTGCTTGCGGGCTCAAGGATTACTCGAAACGGTGTCTCTATCATACAGAGTGACGAAGCTCCAATTAAGTACAAGTCACATTACCACGCCCAGTTTATAGAGCGATTGGATGCAGGAGATGCGCTTAGTCTTCAATTGTATGGTGCATTAGGTGCTGCAACCCTTGCACAAGGCAACGGCGCTTCCCTAACCCTCATCAAATTAGCCGATTAAGATTCGGGTCCAGCCAACCAAAGGCTGGGCTCTTTTTATTTGCGCGGATAGTGGTGTGCGGAAGGATAATCCGCTACCTTCGAGAATATCATGTGGCATAGGCGTGAGGGAAACGGGAAGGTGTTGATGTAGGGGTGTCGACATACGAGTATTATAAAGAGATTTTCGCGGAGATTCCGAAGCCGTTCGCCTTGGTGGATCTGGACATGCTGGACGACAATGCCGAAGCGATTGCACAAGCGGCTGGGGGTAAGAAAGTGCGGCTGGCCAGCAAGTCCATCCGCTCCGTGGACGTGTTGAACCGTATCCTTCGTACGAACCCGATCTTTCAAGGAATCATGTGTTATACGGCAGCGGAGGCCGTATTTCTGGCGGAACAGGGCTTTGACGATCTGCTGCTGGGATATCCGCAGTGGCAGCCGGAAGCCATTCGCTCCATCGTGAATCTGGTCGGCGAAGGTCGCAGGATTACCTTAATGGTGGACAGCGTGGAGCATGTCGAGCACATCGAACAGTTCGCCAAACAACAGCGGACCGTGATTCCACTATGCATCGATGTGGATATGTCGGTCCAATATCCGGGTCTGCACTTCGGTGTATGGCGATCGCCCGTCCATTCGTGGGAGGGCATGTACCCGATAGTGGAGCAGATTATCCGCTCTCCATGGCTCCGCCTGGACGGCATCATGGGGTACGAGGCGCAGGTAGCAGGCGTTGGGGATAACGCAGCCGGTAAGCATATGAAGAATACCATGGTCCGGTGGCTGAAAAGCCGCTCCATCGTTGAAGCGGCCAAGCGGAGGAAAGAAGCCGTGGAGCGGCTTGCCGCCATGGACCTTCGGCTCCGCTTCGTGAATGCAGGGGGAACCGGAAGTTTGGACAGCTCCCGGGAGGAAGCTTGGGTAACCGAAATTACGGCCGGGTCAGGCTTCTATGCGCCGGGTTTGTTCGATCATTATGCCTCGTTCCGTTATAAGCCGGCAGCGGCCTATGCCGTAGAGGTGGTTCGCATCCCGAAGGCAGGGATCGTGACCTGCATGGGAGGCGGCTACACGGCATCGGGTACGGCAGACAAGGATAAACTTGCGAAACCTTACTTGCCTTCGGGATTGAAGCTGTTCCCGCTTGAAGGGGCCGGGGAAGTGCAGACACCGCTGCGTCTGCCTGCCCATGTGGAGCTTGGCCTGGGAGACCCGGTGTTCTTCCGCCATGCGAAGGCCGGCGAGCTGTGCGAACGGTTCAAGGTGCTGTATGCGGTCTCGCAAGGCCGCATCGTAGGCGAATATGCAACCTATCGCGGAATGGGGGAGTGTTTTCTATGAAGCAGGTCCAGTGGTCGAATTGGTCGGGATCGGTACGAGCCAATCCAAGAACGGTGTTGTATCCTGCCTCCATAGCGGAAGTCGAAAAAGTGGTCCGGATGTGCCGGCAGGAGGGCAGGCGGCTGCGAGTGGTCGGTTCAGGGCACTCTTTTACCCCCATTGCGGCATCCGAGGACTGCCTGATCTCCTTGGACAGGATGCAGGGCCTGGTCCATGTCGACGTCGAAGCCCGAACCGCCACCGTGTGGGCAGGGACGAAGCTGAAGCTGTTGGGCGAGCTGTTGTTTCGGCAGGGGCTGGCACAGGAGAACCTGGGGGATATTGATGTTCAGTCCATTGCCGGCGCCATTAGTACAGGGACGCATGGTACGGGCCGGGCCTTCGGGAATATATCCACGCAGGTTGTCGGAATGACGGTGGTCACCGGTACGGGCGAGGTGCTGGAGTGCAGCGGGGAGTCGCACCCCGATTGGTTCAAGGCGCTGCAGGTATCCTTAGGTACGCTCGGCATTATCGTGCAAGTGACGTTGAGGCTTGAGCCGGCTTACAAAATCGAATATGAAAGCCGGAGAATACCGCTCGGCGAATGCTTGAAACAGCAGGCGCGATTGGCGGAGGAGAACCGTCATTTCGAGTTTTATTGGTTCCCTTACGCAGAGCCGTGCCAGATCAAGCTGATGAACAAGACGGACCAAGAGGTGAGGGAGCATCGGATCAAGGATTATATCAGCGACGTGATGGTGGAGAACACCTTCTTTGGTCTGATCTCGGAGCTGTGCCGCAAGCTGCCCAAAGCAAGCCCGTATGTGAGCCGTCTCTCGGCGTCGCAGGTTCCGCTGGGTCGCAAAGTGAATTACAGCCACCGGTTATTCGCGACCCGGCGGCTCGTTCGTTTCAACGAAATGGAGTATAACATTCCCGCCGAGTCGATGAATGCGGTCATTGAAGAGATGCGTGAAGAAATGTCGCGAAACAAGTACCATGTGCATTTCCCCGTAGAATGCCGTTATGCCAAGGGCGATGATATTTGGTTAAGCCCCGCCTACGACCGGGATTCCGCCTATATTGCGATCCATATGTACAAAGGCATGCCGTATGAAGATTACTTCAGTGCGATGGAGCACATCTTCCTGCGGTACGGCGGCAGGCCGCATTGGGGAAAAATGCATCATCTCGAGGCTGCTCAATTGAAGGAGCTGTATCCCATGTGGGAAGCATTCCGCGCGGTTCGGCAAGAGCTGGACCCGGACGGTATCCTGCTGAGCGATTATACGGGCAGACTGCTTGATGTATCCGGGCCGATTTCCGATTCGTTCAGTGATATTGGATAGAATTCACAACAGATTTGATACCCAATTGAAATTGCCGCATAGATCGCATACCTGGTTCGAATCGCCCTTGAGATGGCAGCACCACCTTCCATCGCCCCAGGGCGATTTTTTTTTGTCCACCGCTACTTGTAATATAAGCGGCAGAAACGTGAATAGAGCCATTCCTAAACAGGGAGAATAAGCGTCGGTATGCCGTCCGCATCAGTTCGAACTTGGAGTTGGAAATCATTCCGGATGGACAAGCAGAAGGATCTTCTTTATAATCAATAAATAGTTACCCAAGGTAACTAATTTGAACGGAGGTCTCGAATGGACGCCCACAGACACTTTTTTCATAAATACTTTACGCTGTATCGCCCTTTCGTCAATGAGCTTAATCGTAAGCTCGAAGACTACAACCTGTATTATGCCCAGTGGTCCATCATGTACTATCTGGATTTTTATCAGTCGATGACTCTGGTGGAGCTGTCCAGAATGCTGTACGTGGAGAAGCCCACCGTCACCCGAACCGTCAACGCGCTGATTAAGCTGGAATATGTGGAGCAAATCCCGGTGCGGGATAAACGGGAGAAGCGCATTCAGCTATCCAAGGCCGGAGCTGACGTCTTCCTGCAAATTCGCAAGATATTTGACCAATATGAACAGGAGATTATGGAAGGCGTTTCTGAAGAGGATCAAAGGGCGGTCATCCGGGTGATGGAGACGGTCAGGGACAACATTATTAGAAAAGGTGATTAACTTGGAGCAAGCAGACTCGCGAGAACGATTGTGGAGCAAGGACTTTTTGATTGTGTTCGGCGTCAATTTCCTGCTCTTTTTATGTTTTTACTTATTAGTGGTGATCATGTCCTCATATGCAAAGAATGAGTTTCACGCATCGACGGGAATGGCTGGCCTGGCTTCCAGCATTTTTGTCGTCGGCGCATTGATTGGACGGTTGGTCGGAGGCAGCATCATCGAGCGGGTCGGCCGCAAAAAACTGTTGTTTACCGGTCTGATCGCCTTCAGCGTTCTCATCGGTTTGTACTTCGTCGTAAACAGCTTGAGCGTGCTGCTCGTTGTCCGTTTCTTTCACGGTATCGCCTTCGCCCTTGCCTCAACGGCAACAGGCACGATTGCGGCCAGCCTGATTCCGAATTCGAGAAGAGGCGAGGGTACAGGTTACTATGGCGTGAGCATTATTATCGCTTCGGCAATTGGCCCTTTTATCGGCCTGATGATTAACGAGCATGCTTCGATGATGGCTAACTTTACGCTGTGCGCCGCGCTAGGAGTGCTTTCGCTGCTGTCGGCTTTCTTTATGAACATACCGAAACTGAAACTGACCGCGGAGCAGAAGAAGGATCTGCAAGGGTTGAAGCTATCCAACTTTATTGAGCCGAAGGCGGTGCCGATTTCGCTGGTCAGCTTTGTCATGGGGTTCGGGTATTCCAGCATTTTAACGTACCTGATGATTTTTGCCGGGCAGATCAGTCTGGCCCAAGTGGCAAGTTATTTCTTTATTGTCTATGCTATTGTGGTCATTCTGTCGAGACCGTTCACGGGTCGCTGGTTTGACCAGAGAGGGGCCAATGTGGTGATGTACCCGGCCATTCTATCGTTTGCGATCGGGATGGTTCTGCTCAGCCAAGCCCACCACGGCCTGACCTTGCTGCTCTCGGCCGTATTCGTCGGTCTGGGCTACGGCACGACGCAGTCCAGTGCTCAGGCCCTGGCCATTAAGCGTTCACCGGCGCACCGGATCGGGCTTGCGACATCGACCTTTTATATTTTCGTGGACGTGGGCATCGGGTTCGGTCCCTTTATACTCGGCTTCCTGACTCCGCTTGTCGGTTTCCGGGGCATGTATATCGCGATGGCGGTCCTGCTAGCTGCGGGAATCGTGCTGTATCATATACTGGTTGGGAAAAAAGAAAACGACGGGAATGACGGACATGCGATCGTGCATTCATCAACGATTTAAACTAATGAAAGACTGCCTTCAAGGCAGTCTTTTTTACTTGGGGGCGAGCCGAGAAAGAATGATTTTAATCATTTTTTGCGAATCACAGGGCGTCATCCTATAGTAAAATTAGTCATGATTTGTGATGCTGCCCATTACCGGGCGCATGAAGGAGTGAATGACCCATGGCGCATGCAAATGATGTTCTATTGAATCAGCTGTTAGCGAACGCGAACGATCCCAGCTGGTACGTCCCGTTCCAGCAATCCGTGGAGCAACTGACGGAGGACGAAGCGTTCTGGACGCCGGCCAATGGCTGCCACAGCATTGCGGAGATCATACAGCATCTGCTGTATTGGAACGAAACGTGGCAGACGCGTTACCGCGAATCGCAAGTCGATGCCGTTCCTTCTATTGGAGACAACCACTATAGCTTCATCATCCCGGATAACGCGACTTTTGCCGAGTTAAGGGATCGGCTGCTTGAGGTTTTGCTGCAATGGCAGGAGCTGTTGTCAGCGGCCAAGCTTGAGCAGGAAGTGAACGGATTCCCGGAACCGGCCAAGTGGTGGGAATTGGTGAGTAATGCGGCCACGCACAATGCTTATCATATCGGTCAAATCGTGTATATCCGGAAGCTGCAGAAGAGCTGCAGCCCGTTGGAATGGTAATCCGCTGTTTTTCACGCCTGCACATGAAAAATGCATGGATGGTACCCGAATCATCCCTGGGCCCAACCATGCACCTCGTTTACAACGCTTCTTTGATTACCCGTTTATAGAACATGACCGACAACAAACCGAATATGGAATACAGCGCCGTATACAGGAGCATTACCATAACCATCGGCAGCCACAGCTCGGTTCCGAAGAAGAACCAGCCGGATTTCACGGCGAAGTAACTGTGGGACAAGCCGACGACCAGGGGTATGCCGAAGTTGAACAGCTGTTTGAATTGAATCCCCGCAAGCAGGTTCCCTTGAGTGAATCCCAGTTTCCGAAGGATCGTGTAATTCGGCTTCTCCTCTTCACCTTCGTCCATCTGCTTAAAGTACAAGATGCATCCTGAAGTAATCAGGAAGGTAAGTCCCAGGAATCCCACGATGAACATCATCAAGCCCATATTGCTCTTCTGGTTGAAGACCATTTCCGTCTGAGAGAGGTTCCCTGTTCCCTCGCTAAGGCCGAGGCTCTTAAAGATCTTATTGGCCTGATCCACAGCGTTTGGATCCACAATATCGATGCCGTGATAGACATTAGTCTTCTTCTGGATCTTCGGATCCAAATCCTGAACCAACTTATCGAATATGGTCTGATCCACAATGGCCGTTGGGAGCCCGCCGCTTGCATAATAATAGGATACGTATGCTTCCTTATCCAAGCCGATCAGCTTCTGCTTAAAGCTTTGTTTAGGGCTTATGAGTTCAATTTCCCCTGTGGTCTGAATCGCCATGAATTGCTGGATCGCGTCACTGTAACCCGTGAACAACGTCTCGCCGGGGGAAACATCCTTGTCCTTCACGCTGGCATCACTGATTACCGGGATGATCATGGAACCGGAATCCACTTGCCCAGATACCTCCAGGCTGGCCCCGATAATGTCGGATAGGTCCGCATTCACCTGGATTACGTCCCGTTGGGTCTTCTTAAATTCGATATCTTCATCTGTAAGTGCCTGAATAAATGTGGAAAAATCCTTCTGATCCGCTACCGCAAAATGATTGGGCACGCTCTGCTCGGCCGATTTCTCAGCGGAATAGTACGAAATATAACTAAGAGACAGCAGTCCGATCGCGAGTGCGGACACGGTCGTAATGATCGTTAACAGCAGCGCGTTCGATTTCATGCGGAACATGATGGAGGACAGGGACAGCACATTATTCAGGGACAAGTAACCGCCCTTGCTCTTCCGGATCGCGTTGAATATAAAGCTGACCGACCCTTTATAGAACAGATAAGTCCCGATGATCACCGCCCCCAGGATCAGGATCATGGCCATGAACAGCTCGTTCATGGTGGTGAAATCTCCGCTGAACAGCTTGGTCGACACATAGTAGCCAAGAAGTATGAGTCCGATGCCGAGCAGGCCGAACAGCATTTCGGCGAAGGACATTTTCTTAATTTGGTTCTCGGTCGTCGATACCGCGCGGAAGAGGGATAGAATGCTCTGCCTTTTGATGAACGTATAATTCATGATCATGATCAGCACATAGATGACGGCAAACACAATCACGGTCTGGATGAGCGCCTCGGTCGAGAAGGAGAGGGCTGCTTCGGTGTCTACGCCGGTCACCTTGAACAGGATCATCAGAATTAAGCGCGAAGCCGCGAAGCCGGCAAAGATGCCGATGACCATGGAGCCGAAGTACAGAATCAGGTTCTCCGCACTGAGGATCCGGAAGATCTTGCCCTTGGTCAGTCCGATGAGCTGAAACAGTCCGATTTCCTTGCTGCGCCGTTTGATGAAAATCGTGTTGGCATACAGCAGGAAGATCGCCACGATGGCCACGAGCAGCACGGAGGCGGCTCCAAGCGCAGCCGCTCCCTTTATGGAGCCCTTCGCTTCATCCATTGCGGGATCATACTGCAGCGTGACAAACGCGAAGTACAGACCCACGCTGAAGATCAGCGCAAATACATACAGATAATAGTTCTTGATATTCTTCTTCAAATTCCGGTAGATCAGATAATTAATGTTCATTCTGAACACCGCCTAGCACGCCTTGAGTCTTGATGATGTCGTTGAAGAAGGCCTGCCGGGATTGCTCACCCTTGTTCAGCTGGGTGTAGATCTGACCGTCCTTAATGAAGACCACCCGGGTGCAATAGCTGGCCGCTACGGGGTCATGGGTAACCATGATGATCGTGGAGTCGATCTTCTGATTTAATTCGCTCAGCTTGTTCAACAGATCGGATGCAGACTTCGAGTCCAGCGCACCCGTCGGCTCATCAGCAAAAATAATGCTCGGATCATGGATGAATGCACGGGCCGCGGAGGTCCGCTGCTTCTGTCCCCCGGAGATTTGGTTCGGATATTTATCCTTGAGTTCGTAGATGCCAAGCTCGGTCGCGATTCTTTGGAATTTCTGATCGGCTTCTTTTTTGGATACCTTCTTAATGGAGAGCGGCAGCAGGACGTTTTCTTTGACGGTCAGCGTATCCAGCAAGTTATACTCTTGGAAAATAAACCCGAGATGATGCTTGCGGAACTCGGCCAGCTCCTTCTCCTTGAGGCCCGTAAACTCTTTGCCCTCGATTTTAATGCTGCCGAGGCTCACTTTGTCGATCGAGGAGAGCACGTTCAGCAGCGTGGTTTTCCCGGAGCCCGAAGCGCCCATGATGCTGACGAACTCGCCTTTGTCCACGCGGATGTCGATGCCCTTCAGCACTTCCTGTTTATTGAATTTGTTGCCGTAGCTTTTATGAATTTGGTTTGCTTCAAGAATTGCCAATTTCACTCACTCCTTTGTTATCTGTCCTTATCATAAAGGAGTCGAGGGCCCTTTTCCTTCGATTCGCCGAACAAAGCGCAAAAGCATGTGACATTGTTGTCACATGCCGGTAATGCTAACGAAATCATTCCGTTTCGGAAAGATCAAGGTAAAGGTTGTGCCGACGCCCGGCTTTGATTCTACCTGGATCCGGATCATCAAGGCCTCGGCTACTTTTTTCGTCAGATAGAGCCCCATGCCGGTTGCGGCACGATCCTGATGCGAGGTGGTGGACGTGAAGCCTTTATCGAAAATCCGGGGCATGTCCTTCGGATCAATGCCGCGTCCGGCATCCCGAATGATGAGTCTGACATGTTCGGCCACGAGATCGCTCTCGATGTTAATGTCCGAAGCGGAGCTGTATTTGACCGCGTTGGTCAACAGCTGGCGGATGATAAAGCCCAGCCATTTGGCGTCGCTCAGCACTTCCGCTGCCTGCAGGGAAACGTCAAAGCCGATGCCCTTTTGCATGCACCAGGTTTTGAGCCCGCGGATCTCCTGAAAGATGATCGGCTCAAGGGCGGACACCTCGATCAGCAGATCGTTCTGAATAAAAGGGATGCGCTTCTGGTGCAGCTGCTGGTCAAGCAGTAGGTGAATGCGGAGCCATTCATACTGGAGCTGCGCTTTCAACGTTTCGTCTTCCATGCGTTCGATCATCAATTGCATCGTGGTGAGCGGCGTTTTCACTTCATGAATCCAGGATAACAGCTCGTCCTTCTCCCCTTGCATCTCCATCAGGCGCATGGAGGATTCCTTCTTGAAACGCTCGGTCTGCAGGGAGAGCATGTCCATGGCAATCGCCTCAAAGGGGTGCTCCGGCTCGCTGATGGCGGCTAAGTCGTAGGTGTCGTCCCATGCCTGGAGACTTTTGTAGAACTTGGTTTCCCGGTTGTATCTGACGAACAGAAACACCAGGAAGAACAGCGTCGACAGAAACACGATATAGAGGATGGGCAGGAACGGGATTTGGGCGTCCATCGCGGCTATAAACAGAAGCATCACCTGCAAGAACACGAATAACAGAATCCAGCTTAGCCGTTCCCGGATATAGGCCATCATCATGCGTGGGCCTCTTCCGTAGCGATGTAACCTTGTCCCACCTTGGTTTCGATGTAAGGGTCAAGTCCCAAGGGCTCCAGCTTCTTGCGAAGACGATTCACGTTGACCGTTAACGTATTATCGCTGACAAAATGCTCGTTGTCCCACAGGCTCTTGATCAGGTCCTCCCGGCTGACGATCTGGTTCTTGCGCTCCATGAGGATCTTCAGAATGAACATTTCATTCTTTGTCAGTTCAGCGGTGCCCTGAGGGCTGCTTATCGTATTTTTGCCGAATTCGACAGTGGCTCCCCGCCATGTTCTCAGCTCGGTCCGCTCGGTGTTGTAATTGTATACCCGGCGCAGGGTGGCCTGGATTTTGGCAATCAGGACATCGAAGTGAAACGGCTTCTGAATGAAATCATCCGCACCCAGCTGCATCGACATCACCATATCGGTGGGATGATCCCGGGAAGACAGGAATATAATCGGGACGTTGGAGTGGGAACGAATCATTCGGCACCAATGGAACCCGTCAAACTTCGGCAGCTGGATGTCGATAATGACCAGGTCGGGCTGAATCGCCGTGAACTCCTGGAGTACGGCGCTGAAATCGTGGACGCCATAAACGTCATACGACCATTGCGAGAGGCGCTCCTGCACTTCATGGAACAGTGTCGCGTCGTCTTCGATCAGCATAATTTTAAACAAGAGATTCACCACGCTTTATAGGTTGTTCAAGCCGCACTTCATGAATGTGCGCTGTTCTGTCATGATTTTCATTCCCCAGTGTATAGCAAAAAGTCGATAAATGCTATCTTGAGGCGCCTTCCCATGTGCATACATGACGAGGCTTAAATACCTATTTACAAACATTTCCTCCCTTCCCATAATAGAAATGAGCCTATGACCTGGGAGGGGACGAATATCAAAATGTATAAGAAGTTCAAATGGTTGACCGTACTCATTGCAGCCGTGTTGGTCGTTATGACAGGATGTCAGGCCGTCGGGGGACTGGATATCAACAAGGCGATGCTGACCAGTCTTGATGTGAAATCCAGCGAATCCAGCGCAAGTATTCGATTCGAGGTGGTGCCTGCGGACAAGGCCCTATCGTCTGAAGATAAAGAAGCGATTGATCTTATTAATTCCTTATCCTTAAATATTGACCATGCCATCGTGGAGGATAGCAATACGGTGTCCATGCAAGGCAGCGTTCATTATTCGGACAAGAAGGTTCCGCTTCATCTGTCCATGGATGCCAAGGGAATGGCGATTCAACTGGACGGGGCGAAGCAGCCGTTCTATCTGTCGATGGATACAACCGTTCCGGGAATGCCTGACACCAGCCAGTATGAGCAGGCGATTCAAGATGTCGTGAAGAAGGCGGCAGGACTTGTGCTGAAGCATTTCCCGAACCCGTCCAAAGTTTCGGTGAAGCCGGTCCAGGAGAAGGTGAACGGAGAGAGCTTGAACCTGACGCATCTTCAGATGGAGCTTACGGGCGAAGAGATTTTGAACATGGTTAAGCCTTTTGCCGAAAGTCTGCTTAAAGACGAAGCCGGCTTGAAGCAGGTAATCGGTGATGCTTATGATGCCATTTATCCGATGATGACCAGCATCGGCGAGGCATACGGCGAAGACGTTGAACTCCTGCCGCAGGAATCCAAGGAAGAGGTCGTTGCGTCGCTTTACGAGATCGTGCACGGCGCGCTGACCGAATTCACGGAGAACTATGATGAGCAGAAGGAACAATTATTGGAGGAGCTTCCGGGATCCGAAACCGTCTTCGGCAAGGATACGACCCTTAAATTGGACTACTATTTCGACGAGCAGCTGAATACGCGAAAGAATGCGCTGGAGCTGACCGTCGCGCTTCCGGTATCCGAGGACCTGCCATTGAAGGCCGTCAAGGTGTATTCCGAAGGTGAGGTCTGGAATATCGGCGGCGCAGTGAAAGCCAATAAGGTCGATACGTCCAAAGGCGTGCTCGATGTCCTGAATGATTCCGTGACGCCGGGTCAAGTGCTGCGGAACTTCGAGAAGGATTCCCTCATCTACAACGTGCTGAAGGATGATCTGAAGATCACGCAAAAGTCGATGTATTTGAATATCTCGAACGAGGATTTTGGATACGGCGCCATCAAGAAGAACCATCAGAGCTTCGTTCCGCTCCGTTACCTGGCAGATCAGCTGGATGCCGAAGTGAAGTGGACCAAAGGCTCGAATAAAATTATAGTCATCAATGATTTGACGGGAGAAGAAATCGTGGTGACCGTAGGCTCCAAAATAGCCAGCGTTGGCGGTAAAAGCGTGACGCTGCCGGAAGCGCCATTCGTTCATAGCAACGGATCTACCTACGTTCCGCTCCGGTTTATGGCCGAAGCGCTCGGCGCAACGCTTCATCTCGAGGGAGATGGCTGGATATCGGTCGAACGCGATTAACGATAATTTTTATCGATAACGGTCGGCAATGCCGATGCTGTTATGAAAGAATGCAAGTTGAAGTATATATAACGGGGCTGTTTCCCGTCATCCGGGGATGACGGGAAACAGCCTTTTTGTTGTTACCCTCCTTCATCGCGCTAACTGTACCGGTACAGTTAGCGTTATTTCAAATCGTAACGAAGTCCTTCGTGCCGTAAGATAAATAGCAAATGCTCCGGCCCTCCCGGTTGGACATAAAAAAGAGAAGATGAAGGAGATACACATATCATGAATCTACCGCATACAAGCCGTGCCTATGCCGCCGCTTTGGGATATACGGCCATCATTGGTTTTTCGTTTATGTTCGTAAAGCTGGCCCTGGTCCATGCTAACCCGCTGGATACGCTGGCGCATCGGTTTACCCTTTCGTTCTTAGCCGCATCGCTGGGGCTCCTCATTGCCCGCAGAAAGGTCCCGATGGACCTGAAGCGGCTGCTGACCATCGTGCCGCTGGCCATATTCTATCCGTTCCTGTTCTTTACGCTGCAAACCTTCGGATTAGTCTATACCAGTTCGGCCGAGGCCGGGATTATTCACGCTACCGTACCGATCTTTACGCTGCTCTTGGCGTCGCTGTTCTTAAAGGAGCGCTCCAGCTGGGCACAAAAGCTGTTTACCGTGCTGTCGGTGACAGGGATCATCTCCATCTTTGTGTTGAAAGGCGTGTCCTTCGAGCAATCGAGCACCCTCGGGATTGTGCTGATTCTGCTCTCTGCGCTATCCAATGCCATTTACAGCGTGATGGCCCGCAAGATGACGCAGAAGCAGTCGGTACTGGATATCACCTTCATCATGTCGATGATCGGATTCGTGCTGTTTAACCTGATGTCCGTTGCTCAGCATGCGGCGCAAGGGACGCTGGTCCATTATTTTGACCCGTTTATGCACTCATCCTTCGTGTGGTCGGTTCTTTATCTCGGCGTCTTGTCCTCCCTGGGAACATCGCTCCTGTCCAACTATGCCTTGTCCCAGATCGAGGCGTCCCGGATGGGCATCTTTAACAATCTGGCTACCGTTGTCACGATTTTTGGAGGCGTCGCCTTCCTGAATGAACAGCTGGCTTACTATCATGTCATCGGGGCAGTGCTCGTGATTATCGGCGTGATCGGGACCAGCCTTGCAGGCAGAGCCGGGAACGCTAAGAAACGGCTGGCCCGGAACGAATCCAAGCCTGCTTAATCCGGGCTGCTGCAAGCTGTAGAGAAATTGTAGAACTTCATCAACGAGTATTATGCTAGAAGGGTCTCTTCCAATAAATTTGTCAGCGAAGGGTCATCGCGAGCTCTGGAGAACCACTTTTGTCAGTCCCTATAGAAATGGGCTTGAGATATTAGGCAATACCTAATAAAATTAGGTGTGAGCTAATATTTTGATGAACGGGAGGGTGACCCTTTGCTCGAATGGATGTTACGTAACGTGATGGCAGAGAGAGGGATATGGTCGGGAGCGGCTTTGGCGCGGCTGATGAAAGAGAAGGCGGATTACAGCCTGTCGGCTGCTTCCATTAGCGCATTGCTGACGAACCAGCCCAGGCAGATGAAGGCAGAGACGTTAGATGCCCTTTGCACAACCTTAGAGTGTACTCCAAGTGACTTATGGGTGCATACACCTCCTTCCAAAACTAAGGGGGCTTAAGAGAATGACGGTGAAACCTATTGTGCCATTCGGCGATCCCATCCTGCGCAAAATTGCCCGGCCGGTCGATACCGTGAATGCCAGAGTATTAAAGATACTGGATGATATGGTCGAGACGCTGTACGACAGCGATGGGCGCGCCGGCCTTGCCGCACCGCAAATCGGCATTTTGCGAAGGCTTATTGTCATGGACTGCGGAGAAGGGCTGATCGAACTGATTAATCCTGAAATCGTGGAGATGGACGGGGAACAAATGGGCCCTGAAGCGTGCCTCTCCTATCCGGGCTACTACGGATACGTAAAGAGAGCCGACAAAGTGACGGTGAAGACATTGAACCGGCAAGGCGAGACGGTAATCCTGAAGGGCGAGGATTATCTGGCCAGATGCATGCAGCATGAGATTGATCACCTGAACGGCATTTTGTTTGTGGACCATGTTCGGGATGGGTGGTTGTATCATGAGGAGACGCATCGACGCATCGAGCTGTTACCCGTCATTGGATTATCCAATACAGGCTCATAGCGTCCATGTAGAGAGAAAGGCGAAATGAATAGAACGGCCGGATCGGATGTCCGGCTGTTTTTTATTGGTTATGGCTGCGAATGTTGATGCTTGACGGAAGAGGAAAGCCGTGATAATATTATCTCAAATTAAAGATGTTTTAAATCGAAATAATAAATGAAACAGATTCGACACACACTTTAGATATAAGAGACGGAGGCGTTTAACTATGAACGGATTAAAAGGAATTCACCACGTAACAGCCATTACGAGCAGTGCTGAGAAGAACTACGAGTTCTTCACCTATGTGCTGGGCATGCGGCTCGTGAAGAAGACGGTTAACCAGGACGATATTCAGACCTACCACCTGTTCTTTGCGGATGACAAGGGCAGTGCAGGCACGGATATGACCTTCTTCGACTTCCCGGGTATTCCGAAGGGCAGACACGGTACGGACGAGATCTACAAAACCTCGTTCCGTGTTCCTAACGATGCAGCGCTGGACTATTGGGTCAAGCGATTTGATCGGATGGACGTGAAACATCAAGGCATTCAAGAGTTATTCGGCAAAAAAACACTCGCTTTTGTTGATTTCGACGATCAGCAATATCAACTCATCTCCGACGAGAACAATGAAGGCGTGGCTTCGGGAACGCCTTGGCAGAAGGGGCCGATTCCCTTGGAGCATGCGATTACAGGACTTGGCCCGGTCTTTGTGCGGGTGTCCAATTTCGATCATTTCAAAGAAGTGATGGAGAAGGTGCTTCAGTTTAAGGAAATCGGCAAGGAAGGCTCGCTTCATCTGTTTGAGGTAGGTGAGGGCGGCAATGGCGCGCAGGTCGTTGTCGAGTACAACGTCGTGCTCCCGCGGGCCCAGCAGGGCTTCGGTACCGTTCACCACGCGGCCTTCCGGGTAGAGGACCGTTCGGTGCTGGAGCACTGGATCAAGCGTCTGGACGACTTCCAATTCCATACGTCGGGCTTTGTCGACCGCTATTTCTTCCAGTCCCTGTACGCACGCGTCGCGCCGCAGATTCTGTTCGAGTTTGCCACCGACGGTCCGGGCTTCATGGGGGATGAGCCGTATGAAACGCTGGGCGAAAAATTGTCCCTGCCTCCATTCCTTGAGTCGAAGCGCGAGCAGATCGAGAGCATGGTTCGCCCGATCGATACGGTGCGCAGCACGAAGGAATTCGTCAAGGAATGATGCAATGAATCTCAAGAAGCAATCCGCTTGTTCATGACAAGGGCGGATTGCTTTTTTTGTACCACCGAAATAACGGATCTTACGGTCATTCTCATGTATCCGAACCGAAAGGATGGTCCACGATGTACAGCCAGCTTCCATCGGGCTGTTGTCTTACGATCTCGGAGGTATGTCCTTGCAGCACCAGCGGTTGGCCATCCGGATCGGTCGTTTGCAGGGAGAACCGAGCACGCAGCATAGCGATATTTTCAAACGGAATACAATATACATTGGTGGAGACCATCGTACCTTTGAGCCGCAGCAGCTCCTCCAACGTATGGCGGAAGGAATGGATTCCGATTTCCAGGCTTCCGTTTCGGTGGACATGAACGCTGTTCGGTTCATACAGTGCCAGCAGCTGATCGATATCCCCGCTATTATAAGCGTCTGCAAAGGCTGCATTCATATCTTCCGGCTTCCATACGGGTTTTGAAGGATTTGATGGTTTCATTGTATCTCCTCTTTCTGTAAGATGATAATCAATAGCCTATCTGAAAAAGAAAGCCAGGGTAAGTACGCAGAATAATGTGACCTAGTCATCAATTCATGACCAAGGGAGTTGAGGAATAGCAAAATGCCCTATCAGGATGAGAGTTTCGGGTGTCCGGCTGAAGTCGGCCTGCACATGATTAGCGGAAAGTGGAAGCCTCGAATTCTATATGAGCTGTTTCAGGAAACCCGCCGTTTCGGTGAGCTTCACCGGAAAATTCCTGAAGTATCGCGGCACGTGCTGACCTTGCAATTACGGGAGTTGGAGGAGGACGGCATTGTGAAGCGGACCGTGTTTCATGAGCTGCCTCCTAAGGTAGAGTATTCGATCACGGAGTTTGGCCGACAGTTTGAAGCGGTACTGGAGCAAATGGTCATTTTGGGCCAGCAGTATATCGGATCTCAACAAGATTTTAAGGAGAAGTAACGATAATGATAGCTTTGATCAGATGAGTACCCGATGCAGCACACATTCAGCGATTAAGTACATCAATTCTGGTTTAAATACAAATACTGTATGGGAAAACGATGACTTATCTGCTGAGGTGGAGCTTGTGAAAGGGAATTTATTGAAGAATATCGTGTTTTCGGTATCAGCTGTCATTATTGCCGTGTTGGCTATTCTGGGGGCCGTCAAGCCCGGGGCTTTTGGTGAAGTGGCAGGGTATCTGTACAGATTTACAACGAATACGTTCGGCTGGTTCTATATGCTCTCGATCTTTGCGATTATCATATTTCTGATCTGGGTTGCGGCCAGCAAATACGGCACCATTCGCCTTGGCGGAGATAAGGAGAAGCCCGAGTACCCGTTCTTTACCTGGATCGGCATGCTGTTCTCCGCAGGATTTGGCGTCGGGCTGGTGTTTTGGGGTGTGGCCGAACCCATGAGCCACTTTTTTAAGACGCCCTTCGGAGGCGTCGAAGCACAAGGCGTCGAAGCGGCACGCGTGGCTATGGGCTATTCCTTTTTTCACTGGGGGATAAGCCAATGGTCCGTGTTTGCCCTAGTCGGGCTTGTGATTGCGTTTCTGCAGTTCCGTAAGCAGAAGGATGGGCTGGTGTCTACCGCGCTGGAGCCTGTTACCGGTTCAAAGCGCAGCGTCAAGAATGTGATTGATATCCTGGCGGTCATAGCAACGGTCATGGGTATCGCTACTTCGATCGGACTTGGCGTTCTGCAAATGAGCGGCGGGTTGAATACCATTATGGGAATTAACAATGGCGTAGGGCTGCAGTTATTGATGCTGGGGATTATTTTTGTAGCTTACATGATCTCGTCGACGACGGGATTGGACAAGGGGATTAAATACTTAAGCAACCTGAACCTCGGGATGGCGCTAGCCTTTTTATTGTTTGTGTTTATCTGCGGACCCTCCGTATTCATCTTGGAGACGTTCACATTAGCGCTTGGCGACTACATTACGAATTTCGTTTCGTACAGTTTAAGGCTCCAACCCTATGCGGAAGGCACGTGGGTACGGGAATGGACGATATTCTACTGGGCGTGGGCCATTGCTTGGTCGCCGTATGTGGGAGCCTTCGTGGCGAGGGTATCCAAGGGAAGAACGGTTCGCGAATTCATTGTGGGCGTGATGGTTGTACCGCCGGTCATTGCCTGTCTCTGGATCGCCGTGTTCGGCGGAACGGCCATCTGGTTTGACCTGCACGAGAACACCGGGATAGCGGCAGCCGTTAACGCGGATGTCACGTCGGCGCTGTTCCAATTGTTCAACCAATTGCCTTTCGCTTCCGTCATGAACGTGCTGGCGATTATACTTATACTGACGTTCCTGGTAACGTCCGCGGATTCGGCAACGTATATATTAGCCAGCATGACCACTTATGGCAGCTTGAACCCTCCCCAAACGGCAAAAATCGTGTGGGGCACGCTGATGGCAGCCATTGCCGGCGTCCTGCTGTATGCAGGTGGCCTTGAAGCCTTACAGACCGCTTCGCTGATTGCGGCATTGCCGTTCACCGTACTGCTGCTTCTGATGATCGTTGCGGTAGTGAAACTGCTGAGCCGAGAGCCGCTTCCGATTCGCAAAGCCGATCTGAAACGGTTTCGCCGTCTCGAAGAGGCAGCAAACCGTGGGAAGAAGTGAGACAAGCGCGAGGTACAGCAAAGTCGGAAGAATTGGATTCAAGAGGGCACTCATGCGGTGTCCTCTTTATTTTTATGAAAATGAGCCCGGATATGACAGCAGCCATAGCCAAACCCATATAACACAGAATCGAAAAAGCCCCCATCACACCCGCGGGCGTGCAATGAGAGCTTTGGAAGTTCGGCATAAAGTATCCGTAAATCCATGTTGACCCGAGTGCAAGCAGATCGCCCGCGTTGGAGGATAACACAATCTCACGCGCGGCGAATTGGCGGGCACCTCAAGCGGGGCCGTTCTCGGACTCATATGTAATGGTTCCGGGATTGCCGCAGACGCTAAGAATGAACAGCAGTCCGATAAACGGGGTGAGCAGTTTCTTCGTAGTTGTCGTTATGCTCCGCCGTTTTGAGTGTGTCCTCTTTTTCCCCTTTTAATAGATTGTAAGTGATGCAAATCGGCTTCGCCGTGCGCGGATCGCGGCCGATCTCTGCGTCGATATGGAATACTTTCTTTAATACTTCGTGCGAAATGACGGATTCCGGATCGCCGGCCTGAATGATATCTCCATCCTTCATTGCGATAATGTAATCCGCGAATCGGGCAGCCTGGTTCAAATCGTGCAGAACCATGACGATGGTCCGCTCTTGTTCGATATTGAGCCTCTCGAGCAGTTCCAGAATCTCCAGCTGATGCGCCATGTCCAGATACGTGGTCGGCTCGTCGAGGAAGATCATTTCGGTCTCCTGCGCGAGTGCCATCGCAATCCATACCCGCTGGCGCTGTCCTCCGGACAGGGCATCCACCGAACGGTATTTATAATCCTGGGTGCCGGTAACCTCGAGTGCCCAGTCGATGACGTCCATATCCTGCTTGGTCAAGCGGCCAAAACCGCGCTGATGGGGATAGCGCCCGTAGGATACGAGTTCGCCCACCGTTAATCCGCCCGGACCTTCCGGAGTCTGGGGCAGAATGGCCAGCTTCTTCGCCAGAAGCTTGGTGTTCATCTTGGCGATTTCTTCCCCGTCCAGAATGGCAGCCCCGGATTGATAAGGAATGATGCGGGTAACAGCCTTCAAAAGAGTGGATTTGCCGCAGCCGTTAGGCCCAATGATGGTCGTGATTCTTTTATCGGGAATATCTACGTTAAGACGATTCAATATCAGATTCTCGCCATAACCGACGCTTATTCGATCTGTACTTAGGCGAATCATCATTTCACCTCCAGAGTAGTTAGCTATCAAACGATAATGATTCTCAATTTCATCCATAAATATAATGTGAGGCCGCGCCGTTGTCAATAAATATCTTAATGGAAACTTCAAATAATATTCATGTTTCAGCCGAATAATACCCATATATAGTTCAGTGGAATACTACAGGCCTATATCTAGGCGAAATTGTGACAAAATGAATTTTTTCTAAATGTTTGATTGTAAAAAGGGTAAAGGCAACGTATACTAATTGATAATGATAATCATTTACGTTACAAGGTGATCACAAACAGCCTTTTAATTTATAGACCGGGAGTGAAACGCATGAGTGGGAATGAGATATTTGATGTAACGGTTATTGGCGGAGGACCAGCGGGATTGTATTCCGCTTTTTATAGTGGACTGCGTGGCATGAAAACCAAGATAATAGAATATCAGCCCATGCTTGGCGGAAAGGTTCACGTATATCCGGAGAAAATGATATGGGACGTCGGCGGATTGACGCCGATTCCAGGCGCGAAGCTGATCGAGCAAATGGTTCAGCAAGGCCTGACGTTCAATCCCGAAGTGCTGTTAAACGAGAAGGTTGAATCGATCGCCCGCAATGAGGAAGGACTGTTCGAATTACATACGGCGAATTCCGGCGTGCATCTGTCCAAAACGGTCATCGTGGCGGTTGGCGGAGGCATCTTGAATCCGCAGAAGCTGGAGATTGAAGGAGCCGAGCGGTTCGAAGTGTCGAACCTGAACTACACCGTGAAGTCCCTGCAGCATTTCAAGGGCAAAACCGTCATTGTGTCCGGCGGAGGGAATTCAGCCGTAGATTGGGCGAACGAGCTGGAGCCTGTGGCGAAGAAGGTCTACCTGGCCTATCGCAAGGACGAATTGTCAGGCCATGAAGCCCAGGTCGAGCAGCTGATGAACAGTAAGGCGACCTGCCATCTTAATACATCGATCACGAAGCTCATTGCTTCGGATAATCATGAGGTGATTGAGCGGGTAGAATTGACCAATAATGCGACAGGGGAAGTTTCCTATTTAGCGGTAGACGAGGTCATCATTAACCATGGCTATGAACGGGATATGTCGCTGCTGGAGAACAGCAACCTTGATATTCACCGGGTGGATGACTACTATATCGCGGGCAACGCAAGCTGTAATTCTTCCATACCGGGACTGTATGCTGCCGGCGACATCCTGCATTTTGACGGGAAGCTGCACCTGATTGCAGGCGCCTTCCAGGATGCCGCGAACGCGGTGAACAGCGCGAAGCAGTTCATTGAGCCGGATGCCAAGAAGTACGCGATGGTCTCTTCGCATAACGAGGTATTCAAGGAGCGCAATCGCGAATTAGTGAAGCAATTAATCAATTAGAACAGGGCATGCGTGTACTGCATGTAACGATAGAAGAGAAGCGAGGGAACCTCCGCTTCTCTTTTTTTGCGTGCCCTTATTGTTTTTGGATAATCCCTGAAGTTATCAACGGGCCGTAATTGATCAGCTGCGTCATCATGATGCCCATCTCTCTTGCGGACTTGTTCATCCCGGACTCGATCCAGTGTATGACCAAGCCGATATTGGCGGAGATCATATAAGCGATCAGGTAATCGCTCGGAATGATCTGATTCCCGCCTGTGGGCATTCTGAACGCATGCTTGGCAAACATATGCTCCTTCATGAACTCCCTGAATTGCCGAACGAAGGAAATGTCCCCATTCGGGCCGACAATAGCCTTGAAGAAGTCGGCGTGCCGGACGAGCTCCTCGAATATTTGTTCTGACGCCGGATAAGGCTCTCCCTTTTCCGCATAGTCCCTGGAATCCCTGGGATCGATATGAACCACGATGTTCTCAATCTTTTGAAGCACCTCTTCTTTGATCTTATCCAGCATATCCGGCACATCCCGATAATGCAGGTAGAAGGTACCACGGTTGATATTGGCGCGATTGGCGATATCGGTCACGGTAATGGCATCTATCCGTTTCTCCTCCATAAGTTCAAACAGGGTTTGCCGCAACAGCTGGTTGGTCCGGATTTGCCGGCGATCCGTCTTTTTTGTCAAGGAATTCCCCCCAGTACGAATGTGAAGACTTAATCAACAGAAGGCTCGTACACTGATGAGTAATGAACACTCCGCTGAAAGCTGATGATTGAACAAATCACTCCCTTCATTATAATTAACGCTGTGATCATTAATCAACAGTCTGTTCATTAACGAGGAGTGGTGGATATGGGGTTCTTAAGACAAAAAATGCTGTGGATCGGCGCATTGGTTGTCCTTCTGGTGCTGGCCATCTTCGGCGTAGCCATGATGGGGTCGATCGCGGGAGCGAAGCCGAAGTCGCTTCCCGTTGCGCTTGTTGCCTTGGATCAGCCGGTTGAGTTACCAAGCGGCGAAACCCTCGCTGTCGGTGACATGATGAAAGGAATGCTGCAGGCAAACTCGCAGCTGCCCATTCATTGGGAGATCGTGAATTCGGAAGCGGAAGCGCGGGAAGGACTCGACAGCCAGAAGTATTACGGTGCCCTTGTGCTGCCTGAGGACTTAAGCGCCGGCATCTTGTCGCTGCAGTCGCCTGCTCCGAAGCCCGCTGTGGTGCAGGTGCTGGCGAATGAGGGGATGAGCACGCAGGCATCCACTGCGGTGAGACAGATGCTGGGGCAAGCGATGAAGATGGCGGGAGCGGAGCTCTCCAAGCAGGCGTTGACCATGATCGGCTCGCAGACGGATATGCTGCCGGTCACAACCGCGCAGGCTCTGCTCATCCCGTTCGAGGTTCATGAGGAAGTCGTTCATCCTGTAGGTGTGAACCACGCAAGCGGCAATGCGCCGGGAATGCTGATACAGATTCTATGGATCGGCTGCCTGATCCTTAGCGTGTTCCTGTTCCAGGCGCTGCAGAAAGCAGTGAATGACGGCAGCAGCAGGGGAATCGCGATTGTGCTGCAAGGCGCTGCCGGTTTGCTGCTGGCGGGTCTGGTCTCCGGTTTTCTGGTATGGATGGCTTCCTCCTGGTATGGCATGGAGCTTGCGAACGGAGGCAGCGTATGGCTGATGCTGTGGCTGGCCGGGTCGGCATTTTTCCTTCTTCAGTCGACCTTGTTGAACTGGATCGGGCTCCCGGCCATGGGCATCTTGGTGCTCCTGATGTTCTTCTCGATGCCGCTTCTCAATATGGCGCCGGAGTTTCTGCCGCAGGCGACGCAGGATTGGCTGTACTCCTGGACGCCGCTGCGTTTTGCCGCTTCCGCTCTCCGGGATGTGATGTATTTTGACGGATACGCTCCATCTTCTTCGCATTCCGCGGTAGTGTGGTTCATAGCCGGAGGTTTTCTTGTTCTGCTGCTGGCCTCGACATTCAAGAAAGGGAGTCGTTCAGACCCAAGAAAATCGATGGCCGCTTCTTAATAGAATAGGTTGGCGCCTAAGCAGTGCGGGGTTTATCCCTGCACTGCTTTTTATAGTTTGCTCAAGCCGACCGGTTCATGTGGACGGGACCATCCAAAGTCGCAGCATCGGGACGTTGCTCCCTTTATTCAAGTGAATAAAATACTATCGTTCTTCAGGATGGCAGCCTGTATAATCCTGAATAAGGGAGCGTGAGCGTAAATTGAAGATTAAAGTGATCATTGCGGACGATAACTCATTTATCAGGGAAGGCATGAAGATCATTCTGGCGACGTTTGATGAGTTCGACGTGGTGGCGACCGTCGAAGACGGACAAGAAGCGGTCGCCTATTGCGAAGCGCACGAAGTGGATGTGGCGCTGATGGATGTCCGGATGCCGAACCTGAATGGCGTTGAGGCCACGAAACAGCTCACGGAGCGTACCAAGACCAAGACGCTGATCTTGACGACCTTCGACGACGATGAATACATTACCGATGCGATCCTGAATGGCGCCAAGGGTTATCTGCTAAAGAATAACGACCCGGAACGGATCCGAGATGCGATCAAAACCGTATACCACGGCCATCATGTGCTGCAGGACGTCGTGCTGGATAAAATCAAATCCGGGCTGTCTCCCGGAAATCCTGATAAGACAGACAAGGCAGACAAGTTCGACCGAAGCTTATTCACCGAAAGGGAACTGGATATTATGGCGCTCATCGCCAAAGGGCTGGCCAACAAGGAAATCTCGAAGAAGCTGTTTATTTCCGAAGGCACGATTGCCAATCACATCACTTCGGTTCTCAGCAAGACAGGTCTGGAGCATCGAACCCAGATTGCGATTTTTTATCTGACGGGAGAAGTGAATAAGTGAGCGAACGCCGAAACTATGCCGAACTGTGGGTCATCGGGTTCAAAAGCATGCTGTTCCTGTATGTGATCAGCCAGTCGTATGCCTCTGATCTTGCGATGACGCCATGGTATATACTTGTCATTCTTCTCTACCTGTCCGTGAATGTATCCGTCTATATTTTCAAGAGCCGAAGCATACAGCCGTACCTCATGCTGCTTGCGGTTCTTGTTGTCGCGGCTTCCTCGTTCTACATCCATCCGCTGCTGTTCATGCTGCTTCCCGTGAATCTGTACGAGCTGTTGTCGCTTTACGTTCGCAGGAGCTGGATGATCCTGATCCCCCTGCTGGTTCCAGCGCTTATCGTGCCTCAGGGGTTTGTTATGACCTATGTTTCTACATCCGTTCTATCCTATAGTTATCTTACGATGCTCAGAACCTTTGTTAACCGAGCCGCATCCTACCAGGAGCAGAACGAGCAGATGCATCGCGAACTCGATCGGTTGACCCAGCGACTGAGCGAAAATAATGAGTACATCCGGCAGTTTGAATATATGTTCAAGCTGGAAGAGCGAAATCGGCTGTCCCAGGAAATTCATGACAAGATCGGGCATTCCATGACGGGAGCGTTGATTCAGATGGAAGCGGCCAAGCGCTTGATGACATCGAATCCGGACAAATCCGCCGAGCTGCTGCAAAATGCCATATCCATCTCCAAAGAAGGCATTGAGAGCATCAGGCTGGTTCTAAAGAACGTAAAGCCTCCGACGGAGCAGCTCGGCATCAACCGAATGCGTTTATTTCTGGAGGAGTTCTCCGCCCAGCACTCGATCAAGACCGTACTAACGCATGAGGGCAATATGGATGTGATTACGCCGCTTCAGTGGAAAATCATTCAGGATAATACCCAGGAAGCGTTAACCAATACGATGAAGTATGCGAATGCAACGGCAGTCTCGTTACATATCGAAGTTCTGGGCACCATGATCAAGGCCAAAGTCAGCGACAACGGCAAGGGCATGCAGAAGGTAATCAAGGGCCTTGGGATTATAGGCATGGAGGAACGCGCCGCGGTCGTGAATGGAACCGTGATCGTGGATGGCTCGAACGGTTTCTCGGTGACCACTCTAATTCCTTATAGCTAAAGCTGGTAAGCGCATTTGGCGGGTTAGGGATACCGGGTCAAACAAGACATTCCCCACAAGGGTGAAGATTTGGATCGTCAACAACATGAATATTCTCATGGGTAAGGATGAACTTGTGCACTATCGCAAGGGCATCCTTTTTTCGTACGATAAATGCAGATCAAGTCCACCGGTTGATGCGTGGATGGAATATGGAGGCGAAAAACGTATGAACGTGCTGGAGATCAAAGGGCTCACGAAGAAGTTTGGGGATTTCATAGCGGTAGATCAGCTGTCGTTGAACATACGGGAAGGCGAGATTTTCGGCTTCCTGGGCGCGAACGGAGCAGGCAAGAGCACAACCATCAATATCATATCATCGCTCATGCCCATGACCAAGGGAGAGGTTCATGTCCTGGGCAAGAATCTGACGAAGCATCGAAAGTTCGCGAAGCAGCAGATCGGCATGGTTCCGCAGGAGGTTGCGATTTATGAGGATCTGACCGCCTATGAGAATGTTCATTTTTTTGCCGGATTGTATGGACTGAGAGGATCGGAGCTTAGGAGCAGGACTGAAGAGGCGCTTACCTTCGTCGGACTTAGCGACAAACATAAGATGTACCCGAAAAGCTTCTCCGGCGGCATGAAGAGACGATTGAATATCGCTTGCGCGATTGCCCACAGACCGAAGCTGATCATCATGGATGAGCCGACCGTCGGCATCGATCCCCAATCGAGGAACTATATCCTAAACTCGGTTAGGAAGCTGAACGAGATGGGCAGCACGATCCTGTACACGAGCCATTATATGGAGGAAGTGGAGGAGCTCTGCACCCGGATTGCCATTATCGACCACGGCAAGGTCATAGCGGAGGGCACGCAGGCACAGCTGAAGGCCATTATTACGGACCAGAAGGATATCGGGATCGAAGTGCAAACGGCCGCCCATCTTGAAGCGAACAAGTTGAAGGAGATCGCGGGCGTCAAATCGGTTGAAGTGAAGGAGAATATCGTGCACATCAGCTCCGACGCAGGGGTCAATAACCTGAATAAAATCATTCAGCAATTCATGGCGCAAGGCATTGAAATTCGTTCCGTTCAAGCGTCCGAGCCGAATTTGGAAACGGTGTTCCTGACGCTGACCGGCCGGAGCCTTCGGGATTAGCTGATTTAGGAAGAGGGAGGTGGAAGTACATGAATGTGCTGAGAATCGCGCTGAAGGAGATGAAGATCGTCCGGGAGCCGCGGATGCTGGTATTTATGCTGGCAACCCCGGTGCTGCTCATTCTGATCCTAGGGACGGCGCTTTCGAATGCTTTTAACGGCAGTACCACGATTGCAGACATTCGGGTGCTATACCATAACAATGGAGCAGAACCCGCGCTTACGGAGCAATGGCAGGCATTCATGCAGGAGGCGGAGCGCTCATCGGGCATGGCCTTTGAGCAGATCGAGGAAGGCATGGACGGAGGGCGGGAAGTGAGAAACAACCGGTACACCGGTTACGTGGAAATAGACGGCCAAGGCATCCGATATGATGGAAACAGCCGCAACAGTATGGAGAACGGGATTGTGCAAGGGATGCTGTCCGCCTTTGCCGACCGGTATCGGCTGTCAGCGGAAGCCGCGAAGATCGATCCGGAATATGAGAGCAAGCTGCTTGTTTATGATGGAGGGAGCTATGTGCTGGAATCTTCCATTCAGGGAGCGAGGCAGCCGGGTTCGCTTGATTATTTTTCGATTGCGGTCACCACGATGATCATCCTGTACAGCGCCTTGACGGCAGGCGGACTCATCGATAGTGAGCGAAAGCGAAACACCGCACAGCGCCTATTGGCTTCACCGGTGACGAAAGCCGAGATTTTTGCCGGAAAAATAACGGGCACGCTCGCAATCAATGCCGTATTTGTGATCATCGTTGTGCTGATCAGCAAATATATGTTCAATGCCTATTGGGGGGAGAACCCCATCATGGTATTCCTGGTGTTGTTCACCGAGATCCTGTTTGCGCTCAGCCTCGGGCTCGGTATCAGTTACGTGGTGAAGGGAAATGCAGCCGGAGCTGTCATCATGGTCATTATTCAACTGGCTGCGTTTTTTGGCGGAGGATATACGCCGGTTGCAAGCACAACGGGATTCATGAGGGAGGCCGCAACGTATTCTCCCCTGCATTGGTCCAATGAAGCTCTGCTGCAGCTCATTTATTCAGGCAGTGGGTCGGCAGCCATGCATGCGATGATGCTGAATATCGGTTTTTCCATCCTGCTGCTGGCGGTAGCCATGATTTCGATGCGAAGAAGGGAGGGGCTGTAATGTCGAAGGATATGCTCTGGCTCATTCGAAAGACGATATTGACCTCGTTGAAGGATTATAAAAATCTGCTGCTCGTTATTGCGCTTCCCATTGTCGGCATTCTGCTATCCACCTTAATCTACAAGGGCTCCGGCGATACCTCCGTTACCCTTGGCATCGTGAATCACGATATTGAACAGAAGGTCACGCAAGATACGATCGATTTTGTTGCACAATTGGAGCATACCGAGGCATCGATCATTAGGGAATCGGAAGCGGATGACTTGGTTGTGTCGGGTGAGCTGGATGCGGTGCTGATCTTCCCCGAAGGGTTTGCGAAAGGCGTAATTCAGGGGACACCCGAGCCGGTCCGGATCGAGTCGATTAAGGGCGCTCAGGTTACGGGGTATGTCAAATCGTATCTGAACGCGTACGTCCAGAATATTTCATCCATGGGGGTTATGGCGGGTGGCGACGCCGCCGCGTTTAACGAATTATACAGCGGTTACCGCAGTTCTACGTTTCAATTGTCCACGACTATGGTTGCGGATCAATCGGCCAATCATGATATGACCAACCGGACGATCGGTTACTTGGTTGTGTTCATGTTATTCTCCGCCGTGAATCTATCGGCATTGACGATCCGGGATCGCGAGAACCGCACGTACTATAGACTCTTATCGTCGCCTATTACGGCCCGCAGTTACGTCTTCTCGAATGCCATCGTGAACATCGTTCTGATGATGATCCAGATTGCGGCCACCTTGTTCGTCATGACCCGGTTCTTTCATATCGAGCCAGGCATTCCATTATGGCAGATGTTTCTGATTCTGTCGCTGTTCGCTCTGGTCGCGGTTAGTTTATCGCAGGTCATTGTCGCGTTCTCGGACAGCACCATGATGGCTAACGGAATCCAGACGATGGTGATCATGCCGACATCGCTGCTGGCGGGGTGTGTATTCCCGCTCTCCGTGATGCCCGAAGCGATTCAGCGAATCGCCGATTTCCTGCCGCAGTATTGGCTGCTCGATACGTTCGGCAAGCTTCAGCAGGGAAGCGGCCTGACCGACGTGATTCTGAACGTGGCGATTCTGCTGGCTTTTGCCTTGGCCTTATCGCTGATTGCAACCTACAAGTTCGCAAGAAATAGAGATACGCAGAGCTATATTTAAATTTAATGGCAGGGTCTCCTTGTACTGCACATAGGATGACCGGCTATAAGCGATCAGGGGCTTGCTTGAACAGCAAGGCTCCTTTTTTTTCATTAGTCTAAAACCCGTTATTCCGGCGAAAAATCTATTGGAAAAAATGAACAAAGCTATTTCATCTGGAGTTACTCCATGGTTTACAATGAGTTCAAGATACAGGATCTGGTTGAAACGTTGAACGATCGGGGGATGGTAAATGTTAGGTAAAGCGCGAAGTGCCTTGCGGCAAGCCTTTCGCTTCACTGCTACCGGACTGACTCTAGGGGAGAAATGGCGTCTGGCTCTTCCTGGTCCGATCCTGTCAGTCGGGGGAGTGCTCATCCACAATGTGTTCTTGAAGTATTACACGGATATCATCGGTCTCATATGACCTGGTGGTCGATACCGAGCGTTCCAATTACGGTTACAATAGGGAGATGATGTCAAGGGGCGACAGCGACATGGCAGGCATCTCAATAAACAAGTCGGGAATCAGAAGAACCATGGGTTATAGTGAGGCAGGACAGACTAAAGCGGTGTAGACGCTTATGTACAACATAAAAAGGCCAGCCGACAAAAATAAGCAGGGCGTCCCTTGTTCTGATTCCCGATAAGGATCAGTAATTAAGGGGACGCCCTCTCGGTTCTTTCAGAACGTGACCAATCCCATCGCTTTCTTGGCGGCAAGCAGTGTCGGGACTGCGGTTTCGGAAGCCCGCTGCGCTCCGTCCATCAAAATGCGATCAAGCTCGGAGGAATTCACGATTTCATGGAACCTCTCCTGGATCGGTTGAAGTTTCTCGATGACCACTTCGGCTAATTCCTTCTTGAACGTACCGTATCCTTGGCCTTCATACCGTTTCTCGATGACGGAGATGGCTTCCTCGGAGAATACGGAATAAATCTCGATCAGATTGCTGACCGCCGGCTTCTGCTCCCAGTCATGCCGGACCTGGCCATCGGAGTCGGTAACGGCCCTGGAGAACTTCTTGCGGATATCCTCCGGCGTATCCATCATGTGGACGCAGCTGTTCTTATTCGGGTTGCTTTTGCTCATCTTCTTGGACGGATCGTCAAGCCCCATGACGCGGGAGCCAATATCCTGAATGATCGGCTCAGGCACCGCAAACGTGCGGCCATACCGGTTGTTGAAGCGCTCGGCCACATCGCGGGTCAGCTCCAGATGCTGCTTCTGGTCGTCGCCGACAGGCACGTGCGTTGCCTGGTAGAGCAGCACATCGGCAGCCATCAGGACCGGATACGTAAACAACGCGGAGCTTACGGTATCCTTTCCGTCCGATTTCTCCTTGAATTGGGTCATGCGTTTTAATTCACCAAAATGCGCCTGCGTCTCCAGCAACCACCCGAGCTCTACATGCGCGGGGACCTGCGATTGCAGAAAGATCGTCGCTTTCTCGGGGTCAATGCCCGACGCAATGTACAGCGCGGCAATGTCGCGCGTGCGCTGGTGCAGCTCCATGGGATCCTGATAGACCGTGATCGCATGCAGATCCGGCACGAAGAAATAGGACTCATACTCATGCTGCAGCTTCACATATTGACGGAGGGCACCTCCATATCCGCCAATATTCAAATCTCCGCTCGGCTTGATGCCTGACAATAATCGTTGCATAATAACCACCTCCTAATTTGTTTGCGAACAACACAAAAACACCTCATCCCTCTATGGGACGAAGTGTAACTTTCGCGGTACCACCCAAATTCGACTGTACGGTCGCTCTTTAGCATGACGCGGAAATGGGGAAACGCACCATTTTCCCTGCCATATCTCCCAAAGTAACGGTGGAGAGCCGTCAAGGCCTACTGCTCCGGCAGAGATCGGAGGTTCGGGTTGAAGCGAGAAGATCCATTCACTTATTCCGGAGTACCGGGCCTCGCACCAATCGCCGGTTCGCTTGGACCTCAAGAGATAAGCTACTATTTCTTCTCATAGCCGTGTGGTATGTTGTTCTTAAATTCATCTGTGCAGCTCTGTTCGAATGTGAATAGAGAACAAGATGATTTGATGAGTATCATCACACAGATGTTAGGTGAATGTCAAGAGGGATCGGGGGGTCAGGATGAGCGATAAGGACAGAGCGATTCTTGGGGACGGATTATCCATACTGTCACAGTGCAGAATGCTAACAGGGGATATTTGGCAGGCTCATTACGGAGCGGCCGCGATCGCGGGTTATTTTTTTGTAAAGGCAAACCATTTGCCCGGGAAGGTCGAGGAGGCCGTTACGGCGGAGAACCAAAGGATGATCGCCAAGTATTTGCAGTCGGGAACGGTGACAGGGGAAAGCTTGAGTGTGAAAAGTGCCGAATCAAGGATTCTTGCGGCCCTTGACGATACGATTGATGGGCTGCACTGGGTCGGGCACAATGTGATCTATGCCGCAATAAGCCTGGCTGCACTCCACGAGCTTGGAGGCGGTCTACGGCATGAAGCAGCCGATATCGCGGAATTAATAGCCTCTTTCACGAAGACGATTCCGGGAAGGTCCTGGATCGGATATTCTGCTGCCGAGGTCAAACGGTTGACCCTGGATGAACTTGACGGGATATCGGAAATAACGGACGGCGATCAGCTGTCGGCCTTAATTTTAAACGAGCTGGCCTCTTATTCGGTGATCTACCGCGCAGAAGCCCATCATGACTTGATGGGGCATATGCTGACGTACTCGCATGCCTTAAACATCTTGTACGATCTTGGCCATCATGATTATTTCCACAGAGGCTTGCCGGGTCTGCTCAAAATCGTGAAGGTGCTCCGTGCCAGCAGCCAGCTGGATCCTGCAGAGCCGATCCGAATCGTGTCTCCGGTGGATCGGCTGCCACTCGTTGGGGCTCCAAGATCGGCTTGGCTGCCGCACCAGCCGGAGTACTGGGCGGGTATCGACGGGGCTGTCATCGATTGGGACTTCGGCCATCTGTTCAAATTTCCGTTCAGTTTCTACCATCATTGGAACCGTGTTTCGGAGGCTCCGGCGAAGGCTATGGAGAATTTTCGATATATCATCCATCCGGTGCAGACGATCATTTTTCCTGAAGAGAGGTAACCTTTTTTATTTAGATCGGCACTTAAGGGATAGAGACACCGAGAGGGAGGTGAAGTGAGCGTGATCCAGTGGATTGAGGAAGCCCGGAGGGGCAGTGCCGAAGCTCAGGAAAGCTTGGTCCGGCATTTTACCGGCATGGCGCTGGCCGTGGCCTACGATAAGCTGCAGGATTCCCATTTGGCGGAGGACGCCGTGCAGGAGGCCTTTACAGAGGCCTTTGCGAATCTGCATAAGCTGCAGGATCCCCGGCGTTTCCCCGGATGGTTCAAAGTGATCGTGGAACGGCAGTGTTACAGAGACTTGCGCCGCAAGCAATTGCAGACGTTTCCGCTGCATGAGATAGAATTGCCGATGGGAGATCAGCGAAGCTTGGAGTCGGTCGTGGAAAAGAGAGAGCTGATCGGTCAGCTGCATGCCACGATCGCGGACTTGCCATCGGGCATGAGGATTGCGGTCCAGCTCTATTATTTTCAAGGCTACAACCTGCGTGAGATCTCGCAATATTTGGACATTTCTTTGCCGGCTTTGAAGAAGCGACTTTTTGATGCCCGGCGGAAGCTGAAGAACACGCTGCACGTAGCCGACTTTGTATCGGTGTTCACCGATCTGTATGAGGGAGGAAAACGCATGCTGCATATCGTTAACGGGGATTCGGTAGGGGATAAGCTGAAGCAAGGGAACATTCAAGGAGATATCCTGGTGTGGAGGGAGCTTTATTCGTTTGGTCCGGTTTATACGAAGATGGACGAGCCGGATCATCGGAGAACAAGAGCTCAGTATTTGGAGCAAACGCTGGGGATTCCACAGAAGGAATATATCGGGACCTGCGAGTCGCAGGAGAGGAAGCTCCAGGATTTTCGAAAATATGACGAAGTTGTGCTCTGGTTTGAGCATGACCTGTTTGACCAGACCATGCTGGCCTACTTGCTGCATTGGTTTAAGGAACAGTCACTGGGGAATACGAGGCTGAGTCTGCTGTGCATTGGCGCATACCCGGGCATCGAGCTTTTTCGCGGGCTGGGGCAGCTTAGCACAGAGCAGCTCGAGACTTTATCGGGCACATGGCATGCGATTGGAGACGAAGAGCTTATGCTGGGCAGCATGTTGTGGGAAGCCTATACCTCGGACCTGCCGGAGAAACATCAGCGTATGCTGGAAATGGATTCCTCGGCACTGCCTTTTGCGAGGGATGCGTTCGAGGCCCATCTGGCACGGCTGCCCTCTGTGAGCCATGGCCTCGGGATCATCGAGCAGACGACGTTAGAGGCTGTAGCGGGCGGAATTCATACGCCTTATGAGTTATTCCGCACAGTAGGTGACCGGCTTCATACACTCGGAATGGGGGACCTGGAATTCTGGTATTACCTGACGAAGATGATTGAGGGGCCGGATTCCTTGCTGGTTATCGATGGTACAGCACTGTTTCCTGACTTCAAACTGGCTGTACCCCATTTTCAAGAGCGGGTGCTGCAAGTGACGAGTTTGGGGCATGAGGTGCTGGCCAGTAAGACCGACTATGCCTGCGCCGCAACGATCGATAAATGGGTTGGAGGCTTGCAGGTAAGGGGGAAGGATCCGTTATGGCGCTGGAACCCGGAGCGGAAGTCGGTTGTGCGGATAGCTGAAGCCGATTAACCGAAGACATAGGAAAAGAGCGATATTGAGCATATTGGGGGATCCGATTAACAGTAGAATACAGCAAAAGAGCTATCCTTTCTGGCGTTAATGCCAAGCAAGGATAGCTCTTTTCATAGTTACAGATGAGAGCCGCCGGTTGCATCGACCATCTGTCCCGTGACCCAGCGCCCGTCACTTGATGACAGAAACGCTACGACGTCCGCAATATCCGACGGCTGACCGATTCGGCCAAGCGCGGACATCTCTGCGGCATGCTGCTGCCCTTCCGGAGTATGAAGCCATGCAGCATTCACGTCCGTATCCACGATGCCCGGAAGAACCGCATTCACCGTGATCCCGCGTGGACCCAGCAGCTTGGCGAGGTGCAAGGTGAACGTATTGATGGCTCCCTTGGTGATGTTGTAAGCCATAATATGCGGATAGGCGATACGCGTCACACCGGAGGAGATGTTGACGATACGCCCGCCGTCACGCAGGAGCGGCAGAGCCTGTTGGACCAGGAAGAACGGTGCTTTTACATTAACGGCAAGCAGCTCGTCGAAGCTCTCCTCGGTCGTCTCTTCAAAGGTCTTTGAGGTTCCGATGCCTGCGTTATTCACCAGAATATCAAAATGCTGGTCCCCCGTTACACGCAGCAGCTCCTCCTTCAGCGAATGAATAAGCCCCTTGGCTCCATCTACCGATTCCAGCCCAGCACCTAAGGCGATAGCTTGCCCGCCTTGAACCTGTATGGTCTGCACAACCTCATCCGCAGCATCCCGGCGGTTTCCGTAATGAGCAACGACCAGTGCCCCTTCTTCCGCCAACCGAAGCGCGATTCCTTTACCGATTCCTCGGCTTCCGCCTGTAACCAATGCAACTTTGTTTTCCAATCGTTTCATGAAACTCCACTCCTCTTGTTTGATTTAAAACTACTGTACACTCTCCGGTTAGGGGGAGAGTCAAGAGGTTGATTTAGAATTTTTCGAGAGTTATTCATGAACAACAAAGACATGGCGATTACTGCTGCTGCAAGTACGGATGGAGGCGATGGAGGCTGGGCAGAAGCCTGCTCCGGCAGCCTATGGATGGGTTACAACGCGTTGCCTTGTAAGGGAATAAGCAATTCCGCGGGGCGCTTCTTGCCATAGATATCTTTATCCGAGGTGAGATAGATTTCGCGGATCGGCTCCCGATCCGATTGAACGAGGCCTTGGGACGAAATCCATGCTTTGAGCTCGGGTGCAACGGGACAGCTATAACCGTACGGATCACAACGATGTACAAGAGATGCGGCGGATTGAAGTATCGGCAGGTAGTCCACACGAACACGGCCATTAACAGGTATGTCCCTGGTTACGGGGATTGCGACTTCGATGTCGGCGATGTCGGCATTCTCGCTGCCGTGATCATGCCAAAGGATGGTTAACTGGCTAGCTTCCTCTTCTCCATAAGAGGAAGCATATTTCGTAATCTCATCAAGCAAGAGACATAGCTGGCTGCGGGGGACTTGGTCGCGAATCGATGCGGCGAGCTGGGATGGGACTTCCCGGATACGGATGAAGCCTGCCGGATCACCGGCTTCCGATGGCTCCAAGCGCGACATTCTGCTGTTCACCTCATCCAGCTGCAGCTGGAGGGTCTGCATCGCATGTCGAAGCTCCGTCATTTTATCCGCAAGTTTGTTCTTTACGGCATCGGTTCCTATATCCTCTGCAAAAAAATCCTTGAGCTGTTCCAAGGTAAACCCCTGTTCCTTGTAGGCGGCAATCCGCTTGACGGTCAGAAGCTGCTCCTCGGAATAGTAACGGTATCCGCTTTGCTCATCAACATGGGCCGGCCTTAACAGGCCCAGCTCATCATAATAACGCAATGCTTTGATGGAAATGCCGCTGACCTTGGCAAAAACGCTGATCTTCATCATACCGTTTGCTACCTCCTTTACGATTCGGTCTCTCGTGGATAACGATATCATATCCCGCTCTCCTGCCTACGTAAAGAACGCAACTCGCCGGATCAGAAGGAACAACTCGGTCCCAAGACCGAGTCTGTTTTCATCCCGGGGCGGGAATTCAGTTCGGCCGGATTATCGTACAATGTGTTCAAAGAAGATTCGTGATCCCGCTTCAGAGCAAGAAAGGAGATAAGGCTGATGAACGGAACGCACGAGGATCGCCAGGCGATCCAAACGTTATTCGATTCGCTGTCCAAGGCGTGGGGAGAAGGGAATGGCCGGGCTTATGCGGAATGCTTTACGGTTGATGCGGATTATGTGACGTTTAGCGGGCAGCACTTGAAGGGCCGCCAAGAGATCGATGAGGTTCATCAGAAGCTGTGGGACGGGGTGCTTCGCGACTCCAAACTGGTAGCGGGACCGACCCCGACGCAGCTGCGTTTCCTGACCCCGGAGCTTGCGATAGCCCAGGCTACGGGAGCGGTGCAGCTGAGATTCCATAAGAAGCCGCCCACCAGCCGCTTCTCCATTAATACCAACGTGCTGGTCAAAGTGAACGGCGAATGGAAGATATCGGCGTTTCATAACTGCCGGATTCAGAAGCCAGGCTGGATTCAGCGGATGATGATGCGTTCGAAATCAAAATCCAGCTGATTAAAGATGTGGAGGATGAGCTTTTGAAGAAGGGTGCGCTGATTGGAAAAGGCAGGAGTGCAGAGGTCTATGAATGGGGAGAGTCTCAGGCACTAAAGCTGTATTATGAAGGGTATCGCCCGGAATGGGTGACGTATGAGGCGGAGATGGGCCGCATCGTTGCGGAAGCGGGGGTTCCCGCCCCTTCCGTCTTTGACAAGGTGGATATTGAAGGACGTACGGGGCTGGTGTATGAGCGGATTACGGGCCCTTCGATGCTGCGTCAGGTTCAATCGGCACCGTTTCAGCTAACGAAGTGCGCCCGGGATATGGCGCAGCTCCAACATGCGACGCACAGCTGCACGACCAGCCTGCTGCCGCCGCAAAAAGAAAAGCTGGAACATGCCATTCTCGATGCAAGCGGCATCCTGCAAGAAAAAGCGCAGGCCATATGCAAGGTGCTGGATTCATTTCCGGAAGGCGATTCCATCTGCCATGGCGACTTTCACCCGGACAATGTGATCGTCGCGGAGAACGGATGCCGGGCGATCGACTGGAACAACGCCCATGTGGGTAACCCGCTATGCGACGTCGCCAGGACATCGCTCATGTTCCAATCGCCGTTTAACCCGGACGATCAGCCGGGCATCCTGGTGCTTCCGCTTCGGATGGCCCGCATGCTGTGGAATAAAGTATACCTGAACGAGTACTGCCGATTATCCCGTGCGAAGCTGGAGGATATCGACCGGTGGATGCTGCCCGTAGCGGCGGCCAGGCTGAGAGAGGATGTTCCCGGGGAAAGAGATTGGCTGCTCGGGCTGATTGATGACCGGCTCCGTGCTTATGCGTAATGAAATCGTGACTCCTTGCGGGGGAGAGCGGCTTCCATAATATAGGGCAAGTTCCCCGGTCGCCGCATTCGGATTTACATGCCTGTCTTCGCATGATATACGGCGGATGAGGTTCCCGTCCGGTAATAGGGGTAGCTCATATCCGTCTGGACCCGTTCCGCCGTCGCTGCATCGGTTAGCCTCTCGAGCACATATAAGCCGAGATCAATGGACGATGACACTCCGCTGCCCGTAAAGAGACGGCCGTCCTGTACAATGCGTGCTTGAACAACTTCCTTGCAGTAGGGTGTCAACAGCTCGTAAGCCGAAGCGTTGGTGGTAGCCCGCTTGCCCTCCAGCAAGCCGGCCGCGCCCAGAAGCAACGATCCGGTGCAGACGGATACGAGATGTTTGGCTTCCCGGGCGGTCTGCAGCCAAGTCAACACATCGGGGTCGCACCTCAGCTCCCTCGTGGTAAAGCCGCCAGGCACGAAGACCAGATCGTATTCCGAAAGATCCGGTTTGACCCGGGATACGACATACGCCAATCCGCGATCATCGGTAATTTGCGTGCTCAGCGCGCAATAATCCCAGGATATATCCGCTTCGGGACGGATGCGGGCAAGCCGGGTCATGACTTCGGTGAAGCCGATCAGGTCCAGGGCCGTCATGCCATGGAATAGAATGAAAGCCATTTTCATCAAAAACACCTGCCTATAGTGATTTTTTTAAGCTGGCGTCGCCAGGCTGACCTGGAACGGAACGCCTTCGATTCGACGCACGATGAATCTGGTAATAGCCCGTAGCCGACAGAGCGCTGAATATCAAGTTGATCCCGATCAGCGCTTGGTAGCTGTTCGTAAGGTCATACAGGAATCCGCCGGAGAAGGAGCCGAGAACGGCGCCCGCCTGATGGAAAATAAGCAGCGTTCCGGCCTGCAATCCAACGGAGCGATGGCCCATGGCCTCGCCGGCTACCAGAATACCGCCCGGAATGGCGCCTAAATAGCTGGCTCCGAAGATGACCGAGAAGAGGATCGGAGAGGCGCTGAAGTGCAGATACAGCACCGTAAAGGCCACGATTCGAAATGCGTACAGGAAGGACAAGGCCAAACTCCTCGACATCCGGTCCAGGAGGAAGGCAAACAGCAGTCCGCCTGTCAGCTCAAGCAAACCGAGAATACTCAGTGAGGACGTGAACATTACCGAACTGATCTGATGATGGCGATGGATGGCCATCAGGTGCATTTCAACCGTTCCCATGCTGAAGCCGCATGTGAACAAAGCGAAGATCACCAGAAGTACGGTGCGGCTGGTTACCATCTCCTTGGCGATCGGGAGGATCCGTGGCCTCCCAGCCGATGGGGGCAATTCAGCAGCGGAGGGGTCGGCTTCGTGCTCTTCGCGCTTTCGTTCTTTCATGATAAGCAAGGTGAGCGGTATGGATACAAGCGTGATCCATAAGGTGAACGTGAATGCCGTTGTCCAATCGAGCCAGTCCCTGTTGCTTACAAATAGAGGCGTCAGAATGGCCAGGCCGAGCGAGCTCGCGCTGGTCATGATCATGAGTGCCTTCGCTTTATGGCGGCTGAACCAGCTTGTGACCACGACATAACCTGTACTTGCAGCCATGCCGGAGAGGCCGGAGAGCAGCCCGAGCCCCAGGAAGAATCCCGCCGGATGACGAAACGTAAGCACGGTCAGCATGGACATCACGCCAAACAGGGCGTTCAGGAGCATCATTTTTTTGGGACCGTATCGATCGGTCAACCATCCGCCGAGCGGAGAACAGATGGCGGCAACGGCAATGTTAACGGACCAGGTGAAGCTGATAAAGGTGAGGTCGACGCTTAAATCCCTTGCCATTTCGTGCTGGTAATAAGACATGACAAACCGGCTGATGGCCGCCGCAAACCCTAGCATCCATAGAAATATGAGAATGACCCATGCATAACCCCGGTCTCTTTTCATCGCAACCCCGTCAGCCCCTCTCCCAAGTCTTTACTTCCGCTATGTCATGCAATAAGCTAATTTTAATCATCGAATCGGAAATGAACAGGACAATTTAGAGCAACTGTATCAATACAGGGGGATAAGCGGGATGGAGACGAAGCACGAACAAATTGTTGCCCATATGATCCGCGAAGTGGAGAGGGGGCATATCCGATCAGGTCATAAGCTGCCATCGGTCAGAGCCTTGGCCAAAATGTTCTCCTGCAGTCCCAATACGGTCGTTCGTGCGTATCAGACCTTGGAGCGCGATGATGTCATCTACCCGGTGCCCAAGAGCGGTTACTATCTCGTGGAGGGGAGGAGCCCAGCCTCTGCGCGGACGGAAAGCGGGCCGATTGATTTCGCCTCAACGACGCCCCGGGGCGATTTTTTGCCGTTTCAGGAGATGGAGCACTGCCTGCGCAAGGCGATTTCCTTATACAAGGAGGAACTGTTCGGTTACACCGATCCACAGGGGATCTTTTCGTTAAGGAACGAACTGAGCAGGTATTTTCACGCGCAGCAAATGTTTGCTAAACCTGATCGAATCGCTGTGGTGACCGGGGCTCAGCAGGCCTTCTCGATTCTGACGCGCATGCCTTTCCCGGGTGAGGAGGGACGGGCGGCCCTGGTGGAGCAGCCGACGTATTTCGGTTTCTTGGCGGCGGCGCGCGTTGCAGGCTGTCCGGTGATCGGCATCCATCGGGATGAGCATGGTATCGACCTGGAGGTGCTGGAGTCTTATTTTCGCAGCGGACAGATCAAGCTGTTCTACACGGTGCCGCGATTCCTCAACCCGTTAGGCACCTCGTATTCGCTGGAGCAGAAGAGGCGTATCGCGGATCTCGCCCGGCAGTATGATGTCTATATCGTGGAGGACGATTATCTGGCGGACCTGGAGGAGGATTCGAAGGCGGACCCGTTGTACGCACTGGATCAGTCGGACCATGTCATCTATGTCAAAAGCTTCTCGAAGACGATCCTGCCAGGCATTCGAATGGGCGCCGTCCTTCTTCCGGATCGGCTGTTGGATCCATTTATTAGGCATAAAAACGCCGCAGACATATCGTCGCCGATCCTCTCCCAAGGCGCGCTTGAACTTTATATCAAGAGCGGCATGTACAATCGCCATGCAGCCCGCATCCGGGAGCATTACCGGGAGAAGATGCGCTATGCCATCGAGATATGTGCCCGTGTCTTCGGCAGCGGCATTCACTATACGTGCCCCTCCTCCGGCGTGTTCATCACCATCCGGCTGCCCCAGTATGTAAAGGCATCCGCACTTCAGGATCGCTTGCTGCAGAGAGGTATCTCGGTTACGAACGTGGATCGACATCTGCTGCCGGAGAATCAGCGCAATGACCGGATTCGGTTATGTATCATCGGGGTGGAGAAACCCCGGATCGAGGCAGGAATGATTGTGATCGAGGAGGAAATACGGCGTTTAGAGCGGCGGATGAGGTAGAAGGAATGGCGGATCAAGCTGGGCAGCAGCGTGAGGGGAATACTTGGAAAACCTTGCAGCACGGCTGCTTCCGAAATTAAGGATTATCATCGATTCCGTCATCGGGCAAAGACAAACCAAAAAACAGGGGACCTATAGGTCTCCTGTTTGTTTGCGAATCGGCACGAGGGTCCAATAGGTACCGCATCGCCACAACCATTCCAAAGGTCCGTATTGGAACCAACGCATCCACAGTTGGCTGGCTATGATCTGGAATATCACAATCCCCAGGGAAACGAGCGAGGACACGGCATAAGTCGTCGGTGTGGTGTTCAGCATGAAGCGCTGAATGCCTACCAGAAAGACGGTTTGCCCAATGTAGTTGGTAAGCGCCATGCGCCCGTATGCCTGTAACGGATACAGCATCTTCGCACCTACGCGGGTACGTCCAAGCATTAAGAGAGAGCTCAGATAAAATACGGATACGAGAGGGCCTGTCACCACCCCGATATGTGCCAGAGTGAAGGCGGCTTCCATGGTTGGTGACGGCGACTCGCCTGCTACCTCGAACAGAAACGATGGCATCGGCCCGGAAGGCGCTACCCACCACATGATACCGATGGCCAAAATCGTTCCTAACAGAGACGGTATCCAAATCATGCGCAACGAGCGTAATCTTAATCCCTTGTTGATCGCTTCAAGTAATCGATATTGGCCAGCAGCTAGACCTAATACGATCAGGAAAGGGATGGTGAGGAGTTTGACGCCCATAACGGCCGCCAGAACAAACCCCGCCAATCCGATGAGAAGGTTAACCCTCCGCGGAGCCCAGTAGAGAGGAACCGCAAGCAGGCCAACAACCGCATAATAGAATAATGCTTCCCCCGATTGATACTGCTGATGGATGAAGCCGATCAGCACCAGAATCGCTAACCGGCGAATATACAGCCGAAGTCTTGGCTTTCCGCCCATTGTAGCGCTTCGTGATAGAAACATGTAGAATCCAAGTCCGAACAGAAACGTGAAGATGGTATAAAATCGGGCTTCCACAAAAAAGTTAAGTCCTCGCTGGAGCCAATAATCAGCTGCCGTTTCGGGTGTGGCGATGAGCCAGAGCCCCAACACGTTGACAAATGGCAGTCCAAGGAGGGCAAATCCCCTGAATTGGTCCAATGAGTACAAGCGTGTCTTTTCAAGGGAAGGGCCATACCGAGTCGCGGCGTCGTGTTGTCCTGCATGCATGATCACACCATCATCCTGTTCACGGATTTAATATAACGGGCTCTGGCGATTAGGAAATAAATCATTTGGGCGACTAAGAATGCCGATGATGCTGCCATTACAGGTCCGTTTACATTCGGGACATCCAGGTAGCCTAGAATCGGGTCGAGCACGACCAAGGACTGCAGGGCTGCAACCAGGATGGGAATAAAGAACAGCACGGCAATCTGAATGGTTGCGGAGATGTTCATCTCTCTCGCGCTGAGTCCGATCTTGGACAGGGAACGGTACATCGCCTGATCGGCCGAAAGCTCCGTATGCAGTTTGAAATACAGGAAGCTTGCGGTTGAGATCGAGAAGATCAGGGCGACAAACACCCCGATAAAGCTGAATAACGAAAATCCCTGTTTATTGACGTAATAGTTCTCCGCCCTGGATTCTATATAGCCTTCGCTGATTGCACTTCCGTTCCACTCCGACAGCTCAAGGCCGAGCTTGGTTTCGGGATCATCCTTCTCGGGGAGTCCTTGGGAATCGGGAAGAATAAACGGATACGTATGATTCACACTGATTTTATTTGCTTTGTTCCCGCCCTTCAGCTCTTCAAACATGGTGTCCGTAACGACCAGCAACCTGCCGCTATATACCAGAGCCGCAATCCGGTCTGTGCGGTTCTCCAAGATGAAGGAGTAGGGTTGGCCGGATAGTTCGATATCTGCTTCCGTTAGCTTCCCTTTACTCTTCTTCGCTGCATTCGGGGTTTCCGCCAATAAGGCTTCATTCTCGCCGAGTGTCCCGGCCGGCTTGGTATTCAACATAGCAGCCAAACGGTCGTATTGGGATTGCGGCATGATGTGTAAGGAGTCCTCCCCATTCGCTGACAAGCGATAGTAGATGGTTCCGACCTCCGCCCGTTTATACTCCAGCCCTTCTATTTGCAGACGATTTTCAATCAGGGCCAATTCGTCCTGCACCTTAGTCTCGTCGTCATTGTTATAGTAGCTGTAGCTAAGCGCGTACGGGTTATCCAAATATACCGATTTGATCGATTGCTGCATGGCCAGTACGAATCCGGTGCTCATGGAAGCCAGCGCTACCACAACCGTGACCAGAAACAGCATGCGGGCATTATCCTTAATCTTGTAACTCATTTCGGAAATCCACAGCAGGTTTGTTCCTTTCCAGGTGGTCCTGCGATTTCGCTGCAGCATGCGGACAATCCACACGGATAGCTGGGAGTAGAAGAAATACGTGCCCATAATTCCGGTTGCCGCAGCGATTATCAATCCCGCAGGGTCTAACGCTTTGACACGAAGGACGGTAAAGCCGATGGTAAGCAGCACCACGCCCAAGAGGGCCAGGAACAGATTGGCTTTCGGTTCGGTTTTCGGTTTGCTGGTGCCTTTGAGAAGCTCCAGAACTTGATTCTTCCGGATAAATAACAAGGTAAAGAGCGAAATGACGAGAAACAGCGCAGCGAACGCACCTGCGGTCAGCAGCATCGCTTTGACCGGCCAATAGAATGGCAGCTCGTCCATATCGATCACCTTGGTGCTGATGAGCAGGAACACCTTGGATAACAGCATTCCGCTGGCGATGCCCGTTACGATGGCAATGGCGCCAATCAGAATGTTCTCCAGGAAAATCAGCCAATTGATCTGTTTGGCTTCCGCTCCCAGAATCGTCAGAATGCCGAATTCCCGATTTCTCGACTTCAGGAATACGCTGATCGAATACAGAACGAACAAGAAGGCAAACACATAGACGATCACCGTGGCAATCGTCATTCCCGTACGCGTCATCGCGCCCATGGGCGAATTCTCGATGGCCGGATGGTAGATGAATACCGCGTACGTAAAGAAAATCATGACCATGAATGAGCTGCTCAGCAGGTAAGCGAAGTATTGGCGAGCATTCCACCGGACGTTATTAAACGCGAATTGAGGAAAGCTCACTTGTATTCCCTCCCCAGAACGATAGCGTATCGATGATTTTTTGGAAAAAGGCCTGCCGGTTCTCTCCGCGGTGAATCTCGGCGGCAAGCTTGCCGTCTTTAATAAAAACGATGCGGTTGCAATAGCTTGCGGCCAGGGGATCATGCGTAACCAGCATTAACGTGGTACGATCCCGCTCATTGATCTCGGAGAGCGACTCCATCACGATCCGAGAGGAGTTGGAATCGAGCGCTCCCGTAGGCTCATCCGCAAGCAGTAACAGGGGCGAGCCGATGATCGCCCGGGCAATCGCGGTGCGCTGCCTTTGGCCCCCCGAAATTTCGTACACGCGTTTATTCAGAATTTCCCGGATACCAAGCCGCGAAGCGGTTTGCTGCAGCAGCGATTCCATGTCCTTTAGCGGACGGCGGTCCAGCGTAAGCGGGAGCACGATATTCTCGGCGACGGTTAATGTATCGAGCAGATTGAAATCCTGGAACACAAAGCCGAGCTGTCTGCGGCGGAAATGGGCAAGCTCGCTTTTTTTCATGGCGTAAGGATTGCTGCCCCCGATCTTGACCTCGCCCGAGCTGGGGCGATCGATGGTGGATACCATGTTCAGCAGGGTGGTTTTGCCGCTGCCGGATGGCCCCATGATGCCGACGAATTCTCCTTCTTTGATGGTGAGATGAATATCGGTAAGAGCTTGTGTCGCCACTTTGCCCGCATATACTTTGTTTAAAGCCTTTACTTCAAGAATATCCATAAATCCATAGGCTCCTTTCTATAACCTTGTTATTGTGCGAGTTCAAAAAGTCGGATTTTCAGCACCGAGAAGGTTGGATGAAACTAGGGAGTGAGGAGCGGAGCGTACGTTTTGGGTACGTGAGCACCGGAAGGCCCGGCTGAATTCAAGATTCGATGCCGAGTTACTTCTTGACTCCCTTCGTGTTAGATATAGAATTTATTCGTTATCAGCAGAGCTGATGAAATTCTATATCGCAAGAAAACCTACCTTTGAATCGCGGTCGCTCATCCTTGATTGGCCTCGATTGGTTTTCTTATCAAAAGGCGACTTTTTTGAACAACCTCTCAGTGTAGCCTAACTCTACCGCATACCGACATGCTCCTGCTATGGATTTAGGTGAAACGGAGCTTACATCTGCCATAAGGTTATGTTCGCATATTCTGTTCGTATCCTGAGATGCCGGCATGAAGTTTAAGCTTAACCGCCCCATGAAAATAAGGCACACCTATGAAAAAGATGTGCCTTGGATTGCTGCAGTGCGCAGCGTTAAGATAACGGTGGTTCCCTCACCGAGCGTGGATTCCAGTTCGACGGAATGGTCAAGCTTATGGGCGATTTCACGGACTAGATACAGGCCCATGCCGGTGGATTCATGATATTGCCGGCCGCGCTCACCGGTGAAGTAGGGATGGAATACCCGGTTGATGTCCTCCGGTGCAATGCCGATCCCCTCATCGCGGATACGAAGTTTGATGTGTTTCCCTGCTTCTTCTGCAGTGAATTGAATTTTCTTGCCGGGGCTGCCGGAGTAGTTCACGGCGTTCGTCAGAATTTGACCCAGCATAAATCGAAACCATTTGGCATCCGTGTAGACGGAGATCCGATCATCGATGCGAAACACCGGGGTAATCCCTTTGCGAATGAATAACTTTCGATTCTCCACGACGGATTCGCTGACCTCGGCACGGAGTCCGACGGCTTCTACCGCGAAGTCCTGCTCGAACCGGTCCAGGCGTGCGGTATAGAGCACCATTTCGAGGCCTTTGCGTATTCGTTCAAGCTCTTCCCGTATATGTTCGGCGGGTGCTTCTTCGACTTCATCGAGCGTTAATTGAATCACCGACAGCGGGGTCTTCATCTGATGAACCCAGCGGTTGACGAAGGCCAGATGCTGGTCGGTTCCGCTTTGATGCCGATGCAGCTGTTCCCGGTATAAGCGTTCATAATGGCTGATCCGCTCGTGGATCGCTTCCGGCAGCGGCGCATCGCCCAGAGGAGGATTGGAGAACTCCTCCGAAAGTTCCTGGCTGGAAAGCTCTTGATACATCGTGCGATGAGAGAGATACCGGTACACCAGATAGACCAGCAGCACGACGCTGCTCAACAGTACCCCGTATAGTACGACAGTAAAGGGTCTGCCTTCACCGGTAAGCCAGTACAGCAGGGGGACAAGCAGCATTTGAACGGCAAAAAACAGCATGAGCGGGAGGTGCTCCCTCAAAAAAAGTTTCATAGGGTCTCCTTGCCTGTCATGAACCGGTAGCCTGCTCCCCGGACGGTTTCGATGAGATCCCCGGCTCCGAGTTCACGAAGCTTGCGGCGAACCCTCGTAATATAAACATTCAACGTATTGTCGTCAATGAAGTGCTGATCTTCCCACATGAGGTCCAGGAGCCGTTCGCGGCTGACCACGCGGCCGTCTTTTTCCATGAGCATCGTCAGCAGGGCAGCTTCCTTCTGAGTTAACTCGGCCGACCGGTCTCCATAGGTCACGAGGAGTCGCTCGGGATACAGGAGGAGGCCGGCGCTTTCAACGGTAGGCTCCTCCTCCTGGCCGGAGGCATAGGCGCCGACCGCGCGGCGCAGGTGGCTGCGGACTTTGGCCAGGACAAGCTCCATGTCAAACGGCTTCGTAATATAATCATCGGCCCCGTTTTCGAGCGCCATGATCTGGTCCATGCCGCTGTCGCGTGCCGAGATGAAGATGATCGGGCAGTGGGATTGGGTGCGGATTTGCCGGCACCAGTAGAATCCGTCGTATTTCGGCAGATTGACGTCCAGCAGAACCAGATCCGGCTTCGTCTCCGCAAAAATGTCCATCACGCGGTTGAAATCTTCGATGATCCGTACGTTGAAATCATATTTGGAAATCGCCGATCTTAGTTTATCCGCGATCCGTTCATCATCTTCCACAATCAGAATGGTATACATGTCTTCAACTCCTTTAACCAAAGCAGGGACTTGCATTCACTATACCACACCCTTCTCGGAGATCCGTAAGCGTATGATAAGTACGGGTCATGAACCCTTGCCCAGGCCCATGCATAAGATGTAGTCACACAAAACCTGCTGCCTGGGAAAGGGCGTGGCTTCATATGGGAATTCATCTAACCGCGATTCACTGGGTTTACCTGGCGTTTATCGTATTGATCATGACGCTGTTGATCCGGCGGCGCGATACGACGCTGGTTTGCATTACCGGAATATTCGCGCTTGGCATTCTGGCAACGGAGACGCTGAGCGGCTCGGTCTCCGGCGTATTTAATTCATTTATCTACGCGACCAAAGAGCTGATGGGCACGATCATGATTATTTCCATTATCGTGGCGATGAGCCGGGTCTTGATCAAGACGGGGATCAACGAGACGATGGTGGCCCCGCTAACCCGTTTTCTCCGTACTCCGGCTATGGCTTACTGGGGCATCGGCATCATCATGATGGTCACCTCCTTTTTCTTCTGGCCGTCACCGGCGGTAGCGTTAATCGGGGCGGTCCTGCTTCCCGTTGCCATCCGGGTCGGCTTGCCTGCCCTAGGAGCAGCCGTGGCGATGAATCTGTTCGGGCACGGCATCGCGCTATCGGGAGATTATATCATTCAAGGCGCGCCTAAATTGACTGCCGATGCAGCCGGATTGCCTGTAGCCAGCGTCATGGCCGCGAGTGTGCCGCTCGTGATCGTGATGGGGCTGGTGACGACGGTGGCGGCATTTTGGATGATGAAGAGAGATCAGCGCAATGGCAGCTGGAGGGATGGATTGGTCTCCATCAAAAGCACGGGAGACGCGCTGACCACGCGTACCGATGAGGATGATACCGTTGCAGCCGTTTCTCCCGGCATGAAAAAATGGCTGGCCATCGCGATCCTGCTCCTGTTCGCGGCAGACGTCGCGGCCATGTTCATCTTGAAGCTGCAAGGCGGAGATGCGACGGCCCTGGTAGGCGGAACAGCCGTCCTGATCCTCGGCGTCATTGCGCTGGTCGCTCATCGCAACCGCGGTTTGGAGAAGGTCACCTCGTATTTGATTGAGGGCTTCATGTTCGGATTTAAGGTGTTCGGTCCCGTCATTCCCATTGCGGCTTTCTTCTATCTGGGGGATGCTGCGTTCAGCGATCTGTTCGGCAAAGTGCTTCCGGAAGCATCCCATGGGATCGTGAACGACCTGGGGGTTGCCCTTGCGAATGCAGTACCGCTGAACGGCGCCGTGGGTTCGGTGACGTTGACGATCACCGGTGCCATTACGGGTCTGGACGGTTCGGGCTTCTCCGGCATATCGCTCGCCGGCTCGATCGCGCAGTTGTTTGCCACGGCCATCGGCTCAGGGGCGGCTACCCTGACCGCGCTCGGCCAGGTTGCCGCCATCTGGGTAGGCGGCGGGACGCTCATTCCGTGGGCACTGATTCCGGCCGCCGCCATCTGCGGGGTCAGCCCGTTCGAACTGGCAAGACGGAATCTGAAGCCGGTGCTGCTGGGCCTTGCCGTTACCACGGTCGTAGCAATGTTTCTGGTGTAAGCCAAGGCAAAAGAGCGCTGACGGTATTGCGTCAGCGCTCTTTAATCCGTTGAGGAACCGAAGTCCGTGATCTTCATGTCGACTTCATACGTAATTGGGATATGGCTAAAGGTTTCATCCCAATCCTTCTCTACTTTTTTCCACAATTTTGGATATTTGATTCGGATCTGATCGGCAAAGCCCCCAACGTCTACATGATAGACATGCTGCATTTTATCCAGAACCTGTTCGATCTGTTTACGGGCTTCTTCTTCAAACAGTCGTTCCAACTCTCTCATATATTGCTCGGTTGTGGGAATCTCCGGAAAGCTCCAATCCTCAATTAATCTGCCTTCCGAACGGACCTTGATATGAAATGATATTTCGTCTCCCTGAACCTTGGGGATAATGGTGCTGTGGGAATTCTTGGGCTCATAAATAACGGTATGTCCGGTTTTATGCGCGTACGTTTTCAGCGCCCCTCCCTTCACGTCCTCCATGATCCAGGATAAGCCTTCCAGATCATACTGGCTCAGTTCCCCGATGAATTTTTTGGTATTGCCTTTGAATACGGCGGCACCCGAGAATTTATGCTCGCTTTGCGCGGTAACGACATTTTGCAGCAGGAAGCTTTCTCCCGATTGCATGGTGCTATCCAGCTTTATGAGTGACATCGGGGGAAGGATTTTGTTGGAACGATAGCGGTTATCCACAAGACCCATCAAGTAGAAAGCTGGGATCTCCCCGGGTTCGGTGGAGCTCAACGCTTCAAGTGCACTCCGGTGGCTCACCACTACCAGGCAGCTGGGGCGGATATCATTATCGCGGAGAATAAAATCAAGAATCTGCTCCAGGCTGTACCGTTTGGCGAGTTCGCTTGAGACGACGATGACCTTGAGATGATGGCCGATCAGCGGACGGTCTCTTCGCAGAGCAAACTGGCGGAAGATCTGAATAAGGGAATCTCCCGTTAATTGTTCATTCAGATAGGCTTTGCTGGGGGAAGACGAGCTGGATCCGCCTTGTTTCTCGCTCTTGCTCGTAATCGGGGGCACGATCTGGACCGTCGCCGTCAGCACTTTCCTTTTGGGGTAAGATGCCCCTTGTTGGTTGATCTCCCGTTCGAATCGGGATTCATTCGCTGCATCCAGTCCTAAACCTACATAGACGCTGACATCCTCGATCTCGTTGCTGCTCCAGCATCCGGTTGTCAGCAGCAGCAGGACGCTGGCCGTTACTATCGACACGCATCGTTTATATCTGTTCATTTCGGCTTCCTCCCTTTCTTGCGGGCCTTACTGATCAATAATAGGATGAGCGGCAGTCCTCCGAATAAATATATCGACATATAACCTACGGTATCTCCCAGCTTGAACGTCTCCGACACATCCTTCGGCACCATGGCGATCAGGAAGATCACCGGAAGCATGATGAAGAGGATGGGGCGTATATTCTTCTTCAGCAGCTGGGAGAGCCCTAGCGAGGCTGCGTAATGCGCGACCGTAAAGGTCGAGAATATTTGCATGATCCAGATGACAAGCAGCAGGGATTCAAAGCGCTCGAATATCAAGCCCTGCATCTCGAAACTCCGCATTAAGTCCAGCGTGGGCCAGGTTCTCTTCTGTACGCCGTGAATGGAGAGCCCGCCAATGACCATGATGACGGTGATCAAATAGATCACCATGGGAACCGTAATACCGACGAGCATAGCCTTGGTGCCTTTCTTGGGCGACTTCATGAACGCCATGGCAACAAACATGATCTCGTAACCGGTGAACGATAACAGCGAGGGTTTAATCCCTTTCAGCACGGGCATGATGCCCGAGCCAAGCACCGGCCTTAAATTTTTGACGTCGAATATGCTGCTGCTCAGCATAATTGCAATAATGAAGAACAACAGCGTAATGGGCAAAATGATCTCGTACATTCTGGCGATGCAGTTGATCCCTCCTGTGGTCAAATACAGACCGATCCACATAAACGTCATCACGATGATCCATACGGGTGTGCCCTCAAGCAGGTAGAGCCCCGTAACTTCCGCCATCACCCGGATTTCAAAAGCAGAAATGGTAATGAGATAAGCAATGACCAGCAAGCTCAACAGGAAGGCCACCCATTTACCAGTGATTTCGGGCACGAATTGAAAATAGGTTTTTCCCTGAAATCTGCGGCATAGCGTCACGACGATGAATCCGGCCAGCATGATGATCATGCCGGAGATTAGAATGGATATCCATACATCCGGGGTTTTGGCAGCCTCTACCGTCGTTCTCGGGAGTGTGAGAATACCGGCGCCCAGCATGTAGTTAATGATCATGACGGCAGCCTGGGAAGTGGTAATTTGGTCTTTGGTCTGTAAACTGGAGCTGCTCATGGTCCTCACCTCATTTCGCTTGGAATGATTAGTTTCGACGATCGGGATCCTGCGGTTTTAACAGTTGGGGGCGTTTCTTCATCACCTTCAAGGGGAAGCGGATGAGGAAATCCTTCAAGTCGTTGATACCGTAAGGCACCATGGGGCTTGCGTAAGGCACGCCAAAGCTCTTCAATCTGACCAGATGACTGCACAGCAAAAGGAAGAACATCACGACGCCGAACAAACCGAGCACTGCCGCAAAGAACATCGCGGTAAACCGGAGGACGCGCAGTGTAATGCCGGCACTGTAGACCGGGATCGTGAAGGAGGAGATCGCGGTTACAGCTACGACAATAACGAGAAACGGACTGACAATTCCGGCATTTACGGCAGCATCGCCAATAATCAGACCGCCCACGATGCCCATCGCAGGTCCAATGGGTTTCGGAAGCCGGATCCCGGCCTCCCGCAAAATTTCAATGGCGATCTCCATGATGAGCGCTTCGATGATCGAGGGAAAGGGCACGCCCTGCCTCGTCCCGATAATAGTCAACGCCAGCTTGGTGGGTATCAGCCCGGGATTAAACGAAATAAACGAAATGTACAGTGCGGGTGCCAGCAACGCCAGAAGGGCGGAGAGAAAGCGCAATAAGCGGACAAAGGAGCCCGAGATCCATCTCTCGTAATAGTCTTCAGGCGATTGGAGCAGCATGCTGAACGTGACCGGCACGATTAACGCGTAGGGCGTGCCGTCAAGAAGGATGGCTACCCGCCCCTCCAGCAAAGCGCCGATGACCCTGTCCGGTCTCTCGGTATTTTGGATTTGCTGAAAAGGACTCATGACGTTTTCTTCAATCAATTGCTCGATGTATCCCGATTCCAGCGGGTCGTCGATTTCGATTTTCCGGATGCGCGTAACGACTTCATCCACCAGATTGGGGTCGGCGATGTCCTTCATGTAGGCGACGACCAGATCTTTTTTTACCCGGTTTCCGACCTCGAATCGGGTGAGCTGAAGACTTTCATTTTTTCCATGAAGCCTAAGCAGGCCTGTATTGTCCGACAATCTTTCGGTAAATCCGATACGGGGACCTCGAAGAAGGGCTTCCGATAGAGGCTCTTCTACGTTTCGGCTTTTTCCCTTCGCCGACCCCACCAAAAAGGCTCCTTGCATTCCATCCACCAATAAACAGGGCGTGCCTGCAAGAACGGCTTGTACAAGGTCCAATAATTGACGAACATGCTTAATCTCACATACCGGCAGCATCTGGCTGCTGATGTAGGCTTTGATGGCATCGCTCGAATCATTAAAGTTGTCGTGCTCCGTTTCCGGAACCCCCTCCAGCATCAGGGGTCTTATAAGATGGGTGTCGATGAGGTCGCTATCCAGCAATCCGTCCACATATACGACGACCGCCCGCGTTCGCGTGCCCCGTATCGTAAATTCTCTGATTTCCACGTCCGCATTGTCACCGATCGCTTGGCAAACCGACGTGATATCCGTGTCGTAAAGTCCCGTTAGGGAAGCGTCTGGCGAAACGCTATCCTCCCTCACGGGTGAAGAGGGGATGTTAGGCTTTAGGGAAAAGCTTGAGTTGATTGACTTGTGAAACCATTTGGAGAACATCAGCATCACGACGGGGACAAAAAAGAGCAGAAAGGCTTGGAAAAATATCGTCCACTTCGGAATATAAGACGCAATGACGGACCACACCGATAATCACCCCGCAGTTTCTTAGCAATTGGGTCATAATGCGAATCATGTGTATTGTTACCCGAGGCGATCTTGAAAATTCCTGTATTTTCAATATTAGAGAAGGGGACCCACGGGTCTGCCTTCCAATGATGACGAATTGCGCTGGAAAACTGGATACGCAAAAAAAAGGCATCCCCCAGGCCGCTGACCTGATGGATGCCCTTATGATGCGAGTTAAGCTGAAGCTCTTACTTCTTCGATATCGAGAACGGCAGTTCCTCCGCACTGTAATGACGGTAGCTTGGAGCCAATCCAAGACGGAAATCGAGGGATTTGCCTGCCAGAATATCCTCATGCGTAATGTACAGTTTAGTGTAATCCTGTCCCTCCAATTGCACGTTCGCCACGAAATTGGACTGCGGATTGTTGTTGTCGGTATGAATCAACATCTGTTTGCCGTTTGGCAGCTCAATGCTCACGCTGTCGAACAGCGGGATGCCGAGCACATATTCATTGCTGCCCGGACATACCGGATAGAAGCCCATGGAGCTGAACACATACCAGCCGGACATGCTGCCGTTATCCTCGTCGCCCGGGAAGCCGTCAAAGCCGCTGTTGAACAGGTTCGACATCAGCTGTTTGAGGATCACCTGGGATGATGCGGGCTGCCCTACATAGTTGAACAGATAAGGAATATGGAAGCTCGGCTGGTTGGAAATCGCCAGCTGGCCATAATCGATGGCGGCCATCTCGCTCATCTCATGAATTTCAAAGCCGTAGCCCCGGACGTCGAAGTCTGGCGCTTTGTTGCACAATTCGGTAATTTTGTCGAAAAAGCGTTCTTTCGAACCATACGCTTCGATCAAGCCTTGGAAATCCTGGAATACGGCAAAGCTGGTTTGCCAAGCGCTTCCCTCGGCATAATCGAGTCCCCAGCTCGTGTCGTTGAAATTCGGACGGAACTGGCCGTTCTGATCTTTGGCCCGCATGAAGCCGGTCTCCGCATCAAAAATATTCTGATAGTTGAGCGCGCTTTGTCTGTACTGCGCGGCTATGTCCGACCGGCCCAACACATCGGCCACGCGGCTGATGCAGTAGTCGCTGTATGCGTAATCCAGCGTGTGGTTTACGCTCTCATGATAGCTGCTCGGAACGTAACCGTACTTGATGTAGTCCAGCGTTCCTTGACGTCCATAACAATTCTGTCCGCTCTGCGTGGTGGCTGCGGTCAGCATGGCCTCCAGCAGTTCCGGCAGCAGATGCTGGGCGAGTCCCTTAGCCGCCGCATCCGCGATGACCGCGTCAATAAGCGTGCCCGGCATCAGTCCGCGCTCATCCGGGGACAGCCATTTTGGCAGGAAGCCGGTCTCACGGTAAGAATTCAGGAAACCTTCAAGCATTTCCTCATATTCCTTCGGCGCGATGATGGAATAGAGCGGATATACGGTCTTGTAAGTATCCCAGAAGCCGTTATTGGTATAGAGCAAGCCCTTCTTGACGGATCGGGCCGTTGTGTCGTAATGAACCGGCTCCATATCGGCATCGAGCTCATAGAACTTCTGCGGGAACAAGAACATGCGGTAAAGGCAGGTATAGAAAGTGCGCATATATTCCTCGTTCGGGTGAGTGACCCGGATTTTGTTCAGGTAATGATTCCAGGCTTCCGCCGCCAATTCTTTCTGTTCGTCCAAGGTTGTGCCGAGCTCGCGCGTCAGATTAAGCTCCGCTTGCTCCTGGCTGATGAAAGAGGTCGCCAGCTTAACATCCAGCGTGCCCCTTTCACAGTCTTTGAAGCGAATGACGACATGCTGGTCCGCATTGACGAAAGCGACCTCCGGGAAGAACTGGCCTTCGGCGTCGTAGTAACCGGTCGCAGAGAGATCCACGTCCTTGCTGAAGCTCATGGCCACGTACATGCGGAATCCTTTATCGTGACAGTCTGCGAAGTTGCTGACATAGCCGGTGATTCGGCGCTGGGCAGCATCCACCCGAAATTCGCTTTGGTTATGGATGTTTAGCACGAGGCCAGCCTGCTGCCCGGAATTGTATTTGATGCGCAGCGACGCGCCATAGCAGCTCGGTACCAGCTCCGTGGTGATGTTGTAGCGCTGCTGCTTCACTTTGAGATAATGAGGCTTGAATATCGCTTCCTCCGGCCGATAGGAGCTTTGGCAGGTGAAGACGGAGCCCCTGATTTTGTCGTCTGCGATCGGAGTCATCAGGAAGTGGGCGAAGTCGCCCATCCACGGGCTCGGCTGGTGCGTCAAGCGAATGCCTTGGAAGATCCGGTCATTGGGGTTGAAGAACCAGCTTCCTTCGTTTTTGGTCTGCACGACATAGTGGTTCATACCGAACGGCACACCCGTGTAAGGGAGTGCATTCCCGTTGGAAAAGGTATATTGATTGTTGGTGCCCTGTCTGGTATCGACATAGTTCAACATGTAAAAGTCTCCTTTGTTATTGAGGAATAGGCGGATTATAACTTCTTCACGGTCTGGCGTTCCATGAGCCGAACGGGAATCACCACATTCTCAAGAGGGTGTTCCAGAGGGTGCTCTATGAGGGATATGAGGTTCCGTGCAGCCTGATATCCCATCTGTCCAAAATCCTGCGATATGGTGGTCAGCTTGGGTTCAACGAAGCTCGCGAGATGAATGTCGTCAAAACCGACCACGGAGAAATCGTCCGGAACGGACAAGCCCAACTCCTTGGCGATTTGAATGATCTCGATCGCAATGAGGTCATTCTCTGCCACAATCCCCGTAATTCCTTGGTTCACGACGGACTGAAGAAACTGAATATAGTATTCTCTGCCGTTGTCGTGGTCATGGGTTAAGTAACGGTCGGTCAAGTCATTGACGCTGTAATCGATCAGGCTGTAATCATACAGAGCCTTCAAGTAACCGAAATAACGCTCCCGGATGGAAGAGGAATTCTCTACCTTCAAGGAGGAGATAAAGGCGATTTTTTTGTGATTGTTCTCGATCAGATGTTTGGAGGCTTGGTATCCGCCGCCAAAGTTATCGGAGACGACCGACAGGAAGGGGATGCCTTCAATGCACTTGTCCATCGTCACAAGCGGGTACTTTGCCAGGTGATATTGATACAGAATCCCAAGGTCCGAGATGCTGCTGATCGGGTAGAGGATCAATCCGGAATAGGCGCTTTGAAGCGCAGACTCCAACAGCTTGCGCTGCCCGACAATCGTGTTGGACTGAATGTTCAAGCTATAGTCGGTCGTTGCGAGATATTCATTGATGCCTTTCTCGTAATCGCCGAGTCCCGGATTATGGGCGAACGGGAGAATCAGCAGAATCTCTTTGCCAGTCTTGCTCAATGGTCGGTGATCAGCCTTAGCGTCGCTTACGAAGCTCCCTTTGCCCTGGATCCGGTAAATCAGCTTGGCATTCTCCAGCTCGTTCAGCGCTCTCTTCGATGTAATCCGGCTGACCTTATATTCCTTGGAAATCTCGGCTTCGGTCGGAAGCTGGTCTCCAGCCTGAAGCTCTCCGGATTCAATCTTGGCTGTTAGAGCGTTGACGATATGTTGATATAGTGGAATTTGTTCCATATGAGATCACCTCGCTAAATTTGATATATCATTTTTCAGGAAGAATGTCAAAGTTTAAAGATGTATTTGAATAAGATGATACGGTTGTTATGGTTGAGCGGCTGGAGTGGGAATTCCCGATATGTGTCAGACGGGGTTATTAAAGTATGGTTGTTATTATAAGGATAGTCTCCCTGGTTATACTTCGGAATGAAACGTGCGCCGAGCCGCTAAATAGAGAAGATGAGCACTGAAATATCGATTAAATGATATGTCCTTTGATCAAAAATAAGGGATATTTGATATATCGAATATAAGCTGTATGTATTCAGCGGAGGACCTGCATCCGGCACATTTATTATTCCCGTAATCATGCTGACCCTTGGCATATTGCATCTTGGCAGCCTTGATGCTTGCTGGTATCAGCTTTATGTACATGATTTGACAGCTTATCATTTGAGTGATAAATTGACTGTGATTACGATAGAGGAGGTCAATGGAATCAATGAAGCAATTGGGATTTCATCAGGAGAACCGGTTAGCCATGCTGTCATGGATTCGGATCACCCGGTTTCAGCAGATCGGCAATCACATCTCGAATGAGTTTTTGCAGCCTTTCTGCATTACCGTTGCCCAATTCGACGTGCTGATCCAGGTCATGGCCCACCAACCTCTATCTCAGCAGGAGCTGGCCGAATACCTGTCCATCAGCGGCGGCGGCGTTTCCCACATGGTGAAACGGCTGGAGAAGCTGGGCCTGATTGTCCGCAAGCAGGATTGGAAGGTGAAGTACATCTCGCTAACCGAGAAGGGACAAGCCTTGCTGGAAGAAATTATCCCGCTGCTGTCGGATTTTCAAACCTCCATGTTTGATATTTTGGATGACCAAGAATTACAGCAGCTTTACAAGACCATGAGAAAGCTCCATCAGTATAACTTAAAGAAGAAGTCGGCAAACCCTCGGATTCGCGTCGAAGAAGAGTAGCGGAGAGGAACCATCACTGCTCTTATAGCGATACCCGGATGGGCGATCAGCCATGATAAGGAGTCCCCTTAAGAGCGGATTCCTTTTTTTGCGTGGAAGGGTACTCCCTCCTTAAGAATGAGACACAAATTTTGATATACAAGTCGGGAACAAACGTTCTATAATGGAAAGGGATGATTATGATCTGTACGGGAGGTTGTTATAGTTGAAGAAGAGCGCGCTGTTGGTCATTGATGTGCAGAATGAGATGTTTCAAGTAAATGATCCGGTGTACGAAGGAGATCGATTGCTCCATAATCTCAAGCAGCTGATCGCAAAAGCGAGAAGCGGCGGCATTCCTGTTATTTACATCCAGCATAATGACGAAGGGTTGAAGGCAGGTTCGGAGGCGTGGAAGATTAATCCTGAGATCACGCCTGCGATGTCGGATACCGTCATTCAGAAGACAAGACCGGATTCCTTCTACCATACGACGCTTGAGGAGGAATTGAAGAGGCAGGGCATCGAGCATGTAATCCTTGCGGGCATGCAAAGCGAATTATGCGTGGATACCACCTGCCGGAGAGCATCCAGTTTGGGCTATGATGTCACGCTGGTGTCCGATGCCCACAGCACCTGGAACAATTCGGCGTTAACGGCGCAGCAGATCATTGATCACGTGAATGCAACGCTAAGATGGTTTGCGGACATCAAGACAACGGAAGATGCCCTTTGTACAGAAGAAGCCGGCGCGTAAATGCCGGCTTTTTATTTGGAGTTAGAGTATGCCTTCGGGCACTTTTCCCTCCCAGCAAGCCTGAGCGGGCAGTCCCAGGACGTGACCGATGACGACGGTCGTGTCCATGATGCTGATCGGTGCTTCGATAAGGCCGGGCTTTACGTCTGGGCCCGTAATTCCCCAAGTAATGGTCATATCCATGGGGTGATCACTTCCGTGATCGTTAGGATGTGCGCCTCCTCCGCCGTGATCCGTGACCGTAAGGATCCAGGTGTCTTCCAGCAGCTGCTGATCTTCGAGTGCTTTGACTATCATGCCTACGTACTGATCGGTTACGGCAATTTGCTCCAGCTGCTGATCCGTAGCGAATCCGTGCTTGTGGCCGGCGCCGTCGGGGTGATCCAGCTGAATGAACATCAGCTTGAACTCGGGCTGTTGATGAATATAATCGACGATGGCCTCCGCCAGCTCGGGGTCCGGTTTGGATTCCATATGAACGTTAATCGTATTCTCAATGATTCCCGTGTTGATCGGTGCCCAGCAGCTGAATGCAGACAAGGGGGCATCCGGCCATTGCCGGCGAGCCAGCTTGAACAGCGAGGCATAGGGGAAGTCCTCCGGAATCCTTCCGTGGATCGCCCGGTCATTATCAAGACCATGTCGATCCGGTTTTACGCCGTATAACAACGAGCCCCAACATTCGGCACTAATGCTCGGATATACGGTCTGAGCATCGTAAGAGTATGCTCCTGCCTTCAGCAGAGCGTGAATATGCGGAGCGTCCGCGTTTTGAATGAACCCGCCTGCTCCATCAATTCCAAGAATAACGACACGGTTAGCCATCGATAGATCCTCCTCGGTATGAACATTTTGATTTTCATGAATTCATGCAGACGATTCCTACCCCCATAGGGCAATCGTGATGATGCCTATCGTGATGAGCGCAGACATGACGATTCGCCGCCAGCCTTGCTGTTCGCGCAGCACGATGATGCCCAGAACGGTGCCGAACACCGTGCTGATTTCACGGACCGGGGCAATGTGGGCAAGCGGGGTGAGCCGCATGGCAAACAGGAACAGCAAGTATGAACCCGGTGCCAGGATGGAGCCCAGCAGAATCGTGCGCCAGTTCACCGACCATTCCCGTTTCAGCTGCCTGGACAGCGCCACGGGAACGACCAGGGCGACGAAGTAACTGATGTTGGATAACTGGATCAGCGAGACGGGGGAGACCCCTGCATCCAGAATGGCTTTGTCGGTCAAGGTATATCCGGAAATGCAAAGCCCGACCAGACAAGCATATAACAAGGCTTTGGGGTTTACGCTGGATTGGCCCCTGAGTCTCAAACCCGATAAAGCAAACAGCGAAAAAATGATAAGACTCAGTCCCATATAGCCTGCCGTGCTTAATTGTTCATGAAACAACACGAGGCTGCACAGCGAAGTCAACATGGCGCCAAGCCCCCGCATGAACGGATACACTTGAGACATGTCGCCATGGGTATAGGCTTTGGAGAGCAGCGTGATATAGCAGCCTTGAATGGTCATGGACAGCAGCATAAGACCGTAAACGGGCAGTTCCAGCCGCAGCCCCGACATCTCCACGACAAAATAAGGCATCAGAAAGACTAACGTGACGGAGTGGATGCACCACAGAAATACCGATTTATGAATGCTTCGCTTCGTAAACAGATTCCAGAGGGCATGGGTCAGTCCGGAAGACAGCACCAGCAGCAGTGACAGCAGCTCCATCGGCTATTGTCCTATGAGCACTTCGATGCCGCGGGCGGACAGATTATCCATCCATTCCCGTGAACATCCTTGATCCGTGATGACCATGGAGATATCATCCAGCTTGGCGAGCTTCGAGAACGTGGTTACCCCAAGCTTCGTATGGTCCGCCAGAACGATGCCTTCCTCCGCACGCGCAAGCATTTTTCGCGAGATATAAGCTTCGTCCAGATCATAATCGGTAATGCCATCGGTTAACGAGATCCCGCCAACCGAGATAAACGCTTTATTCACCTTGAACTGCTCCAGCAGCATTTCGGTAAGAGGTCCGGTTGACGCTTGCTTGGTCCGATCCATATCTCCGCCGATAAAAATAATCCTCCCCTGAAACATCTCCATCGCGAGGTTCAATATAGGCAGCGAATGGGTGATGACCGTGACATCAGGCCGGTCTTTAAGATAGCGCATGACCTCAATCGTGGTCGTCCCGTTATCGAGCAGAACGGTTTCGCCATCCTTGACAAGGGAGGCGGCGAGTTTGCCGATCGCGGCTTTTTCTTCCGCGCATGTCTGAGAACGGCTGGTGAAGGACGGCTCGATATGTCCGGAACGCGATTTGACGGCACCGCCGTAAACCTTGCGCAGTTGGCCTTCTTTCTCTAACCGGTCCAAATCCCTCCGGATCGTTTCGGCGGATACCTCCAGCTGCTCTGCCAAGGCGTGGACTTTCACCTTGCCTTCAAGCTCCAATTGATTCAAAATCTTCCCTCTGCGCTCCTCATAGGTTACGGACATAAATGCATTCGCCTCCATGTGATATATGACTGATGATGACCGAAGTTGTGGATTCGATCCTATATTAGGATGGATAATTGACAATGTCAACAAAAATCATTGACTTTGGGGCGTTTTCTCCTCTAATATACACATAAAACCACAACAACCAACATGAAAACCACATGTCCAAGTAAAAGGAGGCAATGTGCGATGAAGCCGATTCTTCGATTCGGAGACGATCATACCTTCAAGATCGTGCAGTTTACAGATATTCATTGGAAGAATGGGGAGCCGGAGGATCTGATGAGCCGGCGCTGCATGGAGACGGTGCTCGACCTGGAGCAGCCCGATCTGGTGGTGTTTACGGGCGATCTTATTTATTCCGGCGAAGCCGACACCGGTTATAGAAAGTGCCAGGATCCGGCGCAGGCCTTCAAGGATGCCGTGTCTGCGGTGGAGTCCCGCGGAATCCGCTGGGCCTTCGTATTCGGGAACCATGATACGGAGGGCGAGATCACGCGCGAAGAGCTGATGGATGTCGCCATGCAGCACGCTTATAATTGCGCAGAGCACGGCTCGCCGGATATTCATGGCGTAGGGAATTATACGCTGCCTTTATACGGAAGTAACGGAGAAGAGACGGCGGCCGTTTTGTACTTCTTCGACTCAGGGAGAGAATCTGAACACCCTGCCGTTCCGGGGTACGATTGGATCCGGCGCGACCAGATCCAGTGGTATGAAATGGCGTCCCGGGCATACAGCGCCAAGCATCAGGGGAACCCGCTGCCGTCATTGGCTTTTTTCCATATCCCGCTGCCGGAGTATCGCGAGGTGTGGGAGCGGAGGACGTGTTATGGCAGCAAGTTTGAGAGGGTATGTTGTCCGGAGGTGAATACCGGGCTGTTCGCGGCGATGCTCGAGCGAGGGGATGTAATGGGCACGTTCGCAGGACATGATCACATCAATGATTATTGGGGCGAACTGCACGGCATCCGCCTCTGCTACGGCAGAGCGACCGGGTATGGCACATATGGCCGCGAAGGCATGCTCCGGGGGGCAAGGGTCATTCGCCTGCATGAAGGACAGCGGCAGTTCGACACCTGGATCACGCTGAGCGACGGCTCGCAGATCCGGGAGCAGGAGAAGCATGAACCCGGGACGTCTGACTGATACACGACACGCACGGCAGTAACAAACACACCTCTTATGAACATGGCGGTTATGAACCCGGCCATTTCATGAGAGGTGTGTCTGTTTGCGTTATTTTCCCTGTCCGTTCGTAAGCATGCGCAGCAGCAGCTCCGCTCTAGGAGGCGTATAGCTCGGATCCTCCTGGGACTTCAGCGTCATTAATCCCGACAGCACGGATAAATAACAGGCCGCCAGTTCTCTCAGATCGCCAGCCGCGATCTCTCCTGCCTGCTGTCCGGCTTCGAACAGCGGCATGAGCTGATCCACGAAGGCATGGATGGAATAGCTCTCGATAATCCGTTTGGCCTCTTCCGGCACGCCATCCGAGGTGCGTGCTTGCTGAATCAGCATGAAGTGCGAATTATCGTCCTCTTGAAGAATCATGGAGGTCAGCAATGTAATTTTCTCAAGAGGGGTACCGGGCACGTCATAGATGTCGGAGAGCGCGTGCCGTGCCTCATCCATTGACCATTGTACGAGCGTAATGAACAACTCGTCTTTGGATTTGAAGTAATGATAAAGCAGGCCGTGACTGACCCCGGCTTCGCCGGCGATCATGCTCATTTTGGTTCCGAAAATACCTCTTTTTGAGAATACTTTGATGGCTGCTCGCATGATTTGTTCTTTTCGTTCGTCGCGTATTTGATGCAGTTGTTCTTCATTCAACGGGGCCATTTCTTGTCAATCCCTCACCATGGTATTCTCTTGCTGATATCCACAATAACGCATTTGAATTATTCGGGCAATCCCATGGTTAAGGGCAGGAATTCCGTATTGAAAGCGGGGATGATCTGTTCCAATAGCTCCTCCAGCGGCACGCCGGCCTCTTCCAGCGCTTGATGGAGCCAAGCGTTGCCCTGTCCGGAACGATCCGCATTCACGATGGCGGTGATGCTTTTAGCATTAAACAGATCATTAGGCGAAGCGAGCAGGCCGGTGACCATCATGTACTGCTCAAATACGGCCATGTCGTGATGGCTGTAAGCCAGTTCCTGGCATATGTCGAACAGCCTCTGGGCAAAAGAAAACCCTTGGGGGGACAAGCGGCCTTCGTATTTCACGCCTGCCCATCTTAGATCGGCCGCTGCACTAAGCCACCATGCAGGTTCTATGGCGGATTGAATCTCCTGAAGTGCCGAACGCTCGAATCCCTGTTCAAGCTGGACTCCTTCCTGCTTAGACTGCAAGCAGCGGTCCAGCGTGTCTGCCTGGATAGCCGCCACCGTCATGCCTTGGCCGAATATCGGATCGAAGCTGCAGAAGGCATCGCCAAGCACTAGAAGACCGGAGGGCCAGTCCTCCATCTCCTCGAAATGCTGTCTCACGCACTCTTCGATCCGGTAGCCTCGCGGACTCGAAACAGGCTCCAACTGCTCAAGCAAGTTTCCGATGGCGGGTCCGAATAGATTCTCGGCTTCCTGATTGTACAGATCGCTTTCGGTTGTCGGATAAGATGCCCCTCCCGCTCGATACAGCACGATCTCTGCAAGCTGATTCTCGATCGGATTGAAGACGGCCGTGCCGATGCCGAGGGCGGGGTCTCCTTCGTTCACGATGGTGCTCCACGCCGCATGGATTTCCTCAGGCACCTTATAATGCCGCGTGCTGTAGCCAAGAGAGATGTGCAGCCGTTCAGCCTCCGGTATCGCATAACCGAGGTCCTGCAGCCAATCAGCCAGCTTGGACCCGCGACCGCTTGCATCCACGACGATATCCGCATTCATATGAAGGAGCGCCGGCTCCTTGACGTTCCTGTCCCGGAACACAACGCCGGTAACGGCCTTCTTGCCGGCGTCAAACAGCAATTGTTGCGCCGTCAGTTTCGGTAAGAGAGTAACGTTTGGCAGTTTGGCCACTCTGCTGCGAAGGGTCCACTCCAGCAGGGATCGGCTGCATCCCGCATTAGGCTCATCGGGCAGTTCCAGCGTGCCGAAACGGTTGGTCATTTTAACGGACTTTTGCGCTCGGGGGTGAGCACCCTGCTGAAGCAGTTCCTCGGTTATGCCAGGGAACCATCGTTCAACGATCATTTTGCCGCGTTCAAGAAAACGGTGGGGATGATAAGCCTGCGGCGTACCAGCTCGATTCTCCGGACCTGCGGGAAATTCATCCCGATCAGCAATGACCACCTCCTCATAATGCCTCGATAACACGTTGGCGGTGAATAGTCCGGCTATGCCTCCACCAAGAATCAGCGCTTTTCCTTTGGAATTCATTTGATTACCTCCAATGTAGATTGATTTAGTCAGTCAATAATAAACGAAAAAAATACCATCTGATTTTCTGACTTGGACGAAGGTGACGGACTGATCGGGGGTGAGCCGTTTAAGTATAAACGAGAAGTTGTAGTTCTTTTCGTCTTCCTAAATTATGATTGATTCAATCAGTCAATAATAAAATAAAGGGATTTCCTGGATATGTCAATCCCGTTTTGTGTCAAAGAAGCGTGAATTGCCTATAACTCCCCTTGTGTTCCCCTCGGAATTTTGGGACAATAAGGAGTGGACTATGAATAGAAAGAGGACCAATCAATGAACAAACCATCCATTTATGGATTAACATTAGATCAGTTGACGGCTTGGCTAGGCGAGCGTGGACATAAAAAATTTCGGGCAACGCAGGTGTGGGAATGGCTGTATCGGAAGCGGGTAACGTCTTTTTCCGATATGACGGATGTGCATCCGGAATGTCTGCAGCTGCTCGAGGAACATTATACGATCCTGACCTTGGAGGAGCATACCAAGCAGGAGTCTCTGGACGGCACGGTTAAGTTTCTGTTCAAGCTGGTGGACGGCAACCTGATCGAGACCGTATTGATGCGGCATAAATTCGGATTGTCGGTGTGCGTGACCACACAGGTCGGGTGCAATATCGGCTGCAGCTTCTGTGCCAGCGGGTTGCTGAAGAAGAGCCGGGATTTGTCCGCAGCGGAAATCGTGGAGCAGGTCATGCAGGTTCAGCTTCACTTGGATCGGAGAGGCAGCAGCGAACGGGTCAGCCATCTCGTCGTAATGGGGATCGGGGAGCCTTTTGACAATTATGAGAACATGTCGGATTTCATCCGCGTGATCAAGGATCATAAAGGGCTTGCGATTGGCCCTCGTCATATTACGGTATCGACCAGCGGGCTGGCTAACAAAATCGTCGAGTTCGCGGACAGCGATCTGGGCGTGAACCTCGCCATTTCCCTGCATGCGCCGAACGACGAGATCCGGACCCGCATCATGAAGATCAACAAAGCGATTCCGATCGAGAAGCTGATGGCAGCGATTGATTACTATTTGGAAAAAACGAATCGCCGCATCACGCTGGAGTACATTCTGCTGAAGGATGTGAACGATCAGCGGGAGCATGCGCTCGAGCTGGCCGAGCTCGTGGGCGAGCGCCGCAATCTGGCGAACGTGAACCTCATTCCGTACAACCCGGTGGATGAGCACAGCCAGTACCAGCGCAGCACCAAAGAATCGATCACCGCATTTTACGATACCTTAAAGAAACAGGGCATCAGCTGCAGCGTGCGGCTGGAGCATGGCACGGATATCGACGCAGCCTGCGGACAGCTGCGCAGCAAGCAGATCAAGAAGGCTCAGTAACAAGCAGACAACGGGCATCTCTTGGAGGCATTACCAACGCACCATGGGTTGCCGAGAAGTAAGGGCGTATCCATTCGTATGGGTATGCTCTTCTTAAATTGGGGCCGGTAGGTGGCCTATACGAATCCATCGCGAGAGGAATGAGCAGAAATGCCGGAGATTCATTCAATCATCAAAAAGCTGCAGTACAAGGACCTCGGCCAGCCGGTTCTGATGCTTAACGCACCGCAGGCCTATCAAGAGGTCATCAGTTCCCTGCAGGGAGATGTTCATACGGAGCCTGTGCAAGCACCTTACGACTTCGTGCAGGCCTTTGGGACAAGCAATGAAGAATTACGGCGGCTGGCCGAGATTGCAGCCGGCTCCGTGGCGGATAACGGCCTGCTCTGGCTGTGTTACCCCAAGAAGACGTCCAAGACGTACAAGAACTCCGATTGCAGTCGGGAGAGCGTTACGGGCATCCTTGCCGACGAAGGCTACGAGCCCGTTCGGCAGATCGCCATCGACGAGGATTGGTCCGCCTTGCGTTACCGCAAAGCGGAGCTGATCAAGACGATGACCCGATCGTTCGCCGCAACCGCGAAGGGGAAGGAACGGACCGGTCAAGAGGACGGCAAGTGATCGGCTTCAGGGATATTTTATAGCCCGAATCAGCAAAATGACCCCTGCAAGGGTCATTTTGTCTTCCTAATATGTGCTCTTCTTGGGTGGTCTTCTTTTTTACCGTAAGTCAATTCGGTGCAGCTCGTTAAAGGTATGCGCTGATAGAATCGTAAATTGGGGAACGGCCTCGGGTTCCGGCAGAGGCAGCCTTTGAGCAATTAGAAAGAGTGTAGGGATGGGCGCTCTCTTGTGTATAATAAGCAGAGTGATAGAAAGGGTGGGAATATGTTAACGATCAAAGAATACAGCGTCGAGCTGGTGAAGGACCCGTTTGGAATCCTGACCGGCAAACGCTTTGAGTTTGTATGCGATTTGGACGTGCCGGAGGATGACGAGCTCTATTCGGAGCATGGCGTCTACCTGCGAGTGATCTACCTGGATGATGAGGACGCTTCGCGTATCGTCAAATACGATTTCTATGAGCGCACAACGGATCAGTATCTGGATTTTGATATGGAGCCCGAGGAAGAGGAAGAACTCACGGCTTTTTGCAGGGAGCATTTGCAGGAAGAAGCCTAAGGCATGATGATGCGGTTAGAAAAGCGCCATTGAGGGCTTCATTGCTCATCCCGTGTGAACTTGCGTGTTATGCGTCGCCTTATAAAGGCAGCAAACTGCTCAAGAAGTTCTTGCAAAGATTTCGTGGTTTTGGTAAAGTTATACACAACTTAGGATGAACGGAGGGTTACGTATGTTGGATTATTCCCGATTGAGATCTTTTCGCGGCTAATGAAATAGCGCTAAAGAGACCTGCACAGTTGCAGGGTAATCGGGATGGGTCCGTCATTTTTACGTAACCCATTTTTATGATATGTCTATAGGAGTGCATGTTTTTTCATGTGCGGGATAAGAGGTGTTTTCACCTTCCCGTATTTGAACGTGTATTCGAGTAGGCATTTCCAGGAACGGTGGACGGTAAGGTCCCGTTTCGGTTACCCAGCACAGGCAGCTCGTTGCCTGTGCTTTTTTGTTGTGATAACGGCCTATTACGATATCAATGAAATATGGAAGGGATGGATTCCTTATGACAATAGCTAAGCCCAATGACGATTATGCGCAAGTGATCCAAGAGATGCTGGAGATAGCCGGTAAGCACGGGGTGGATTTGAATCCCGAAGGCATTGAGATGAATGAATCCGGGATGGACTTTCTCGTTGGATTCGCGGAGGAGGCCAAGACCGGGGCAAGGTGGATCCTGCGGAAGCCGAGAAGAACGGATGTGCTGGACAGGGCGGATAATGAGGCGCGAGTCCTGAAGCTGATCCAGTCCCATCTGCCGGTCGACGTGCCGGATTGGCGCATATATACGCCGGAGCTCATCGCCTACCCGTTGCTCGGCGGGCAGCCTGCCGCTTCCGTCAGCATGGAAGGATATGCATTTAATATGGATGCCGAGAATCCGGGTGAGCCGTTCGTTCACTCCCTGGCTGAGGCACTGGTCGCCCTGCACGGAATCGACCACGATGCAGCCCGAGCCGCAGGCCTGCGGGTAAAAAGCCCCCAAGAAGTTCGCGAGGAGACTGCCCGAAACATGGACGACATCAAGGCCCGCCTAGGCGTTTCCGAAACGCTCTGGGAGAGGTGGCAGAAGTGGCTGGGAGACGATTCTTACTGGCCAACGCATTCCGCGCTGATCCACGGAGATCTTCATCCGCCGCATATCCTGATTGATGAGCGGGTGCGGGTTACCGGGCTGCTGGATTGGACGGAGTCGGAGGTAGCCAGTCCCGCCAAAGATTTCGTGCTGTATTACGCCATATACGGCGAGCATAATCTTCGTGTCCTGTTGGATCGGTATGAACAAGCGGGAGGAAAGGTATGGCCGCGCATGTTCGACCATATTGTCGAGCAGCATGCGGCTTATCCCGTGCTGATCGCCCAGTTCGCGCTCCTTACGGGTCAGGAGGAATATATGACGATGGCGCGGAATGCGCTGGGCTTGACGGAGCAAGCTGGTTCGAATTAAGAGGACGGGGAGGGGCGAGGTGCTCGATCCGATCCACCCTGATTCCGCAGAAATTAAAGAGCCAACCGACGCATACATTCGGTTGGCTCTTTGCATGATATAAATAACAGAATTCAACATAATTTTGGATGAGCCGTAGGACATATAATGAAATCGTGGTGAAATAAGGAGTAGGTTTAACGTATTTTACTCCATTTCGTAACGCAATTTACATACCTGTAAACCTCTTGGAAGAGTAAATATGTTATCCTAGACATACTAAACTTACATACATCATTCATTAAGGAGGGATTGACCGTGAATATTGAGGTACGTTTATGCCCGAAGGAACAGTCATTTATTCTGCATAACATATATCCGCTGTACTTGCATGACATTGCTGAGATATGGGGGGTCCGTCCTAACCGGTTCGGTGTATTTGAAAAAGAGGATGTGCCGACCTTAAGCGAGCAGAGCAAGCAGCTCGATGTGTGGTGGGAGCAGCCGTCGGTTCTTTTTCCTTATCTGATATCCGTAGATGGCATTGCGGCAGGGTTGGCCCTGGTGGCGACCACGCCATACATTCCATCGCCGAATATCCAGTACTACTTGAATGATTTTTTTGTGCTTCGGACTTTTCGAAGACAAGGTGTAGCCCAACGAGCGGCTGAGCTTGTGTTCGATCAGTTCCAAGGCGCATGGGAGCTTCAGACGAATCCGACCGAGCGCAATATGAGCACCCAGATTTTTTGGCGCAAAACGTTAAACACGTACACGGGCGGACGGTATACGGAACATGATGGCGTCCATCCGGAGAAGGGGGATATGCTGGTCTTCCGTTTTAATAACAAATAAGACGGGGACTTAAGCATCCTAGTTGGAATAGGGCTTGACAGCCGGATGATGCCGGGATAAACTGAGTTAAATTTTTCGAAAAATGCTTGGATGAGGACGCCAAGATCGCAAAGGAAGCTGAATCAGAGAACTGCTGGGCGGTGCGAAGCAGTCAGCGGCGATGAATTGGCCATCACCTCGGAGCAGATCCGCCGATTTATGTTGAGGCGTATCCGGGTTTACCCAGCCGTTACCATGGGGCATCATTGATGGATGATGACAAGAGTGCGTGCCCGGCTAGCCGGCACGAATCAGGGTGGTAACGCGGAGACAAGGCTCCGTCCCTACAGGGGACGGGGCTTTTTTGTGCTTTGGGATGCCGGAGACGCCAAAAGGCGGCGGGGCCGTCGATCGGTCCACCACTTGGGTCGGGCAGGGAAAGATCATGGGAAGAGAGAGGGATGAATCATGTTAACGAAGCTGATGCCACAGGACGAGGCGCTGTGCCGGGAAGAATTTATTCGGGATGAGGTATCGTACAACCTGATCCATCTCATTGCCGGGTCGCCGCAGCGTATTGGCCTGAAATCGCCGGACGGACGCATGATCTATGCGCAGTCGCCCCGCGGGAACGCCTGGTTATGGATATCCCGGGACGTTACCATGGATCGGCGGCAGTTTCTGCTTCGAGAACTGGTCAGCGAGCTGGGGGAAGCAGCCCTGCCGGGCGTAACGGGAGAACCGGGCGTGGCCGAGCAGTTCGCCAGCTGCTACGCAGAGGAGCGCCATGGAGCCTACCGTCATCAGATGACGATGGAGTCTTACCATGCCCCCACCGTCAAGAGCCCTTTAGGCGTAGAGGGGAGGATCAGACGAGCCGCTGTGGAAGATACGCAGAAGGTGGCCCGGTTTCTGGTCGGATTCTCGGAAGATGCTTATGGGGTCCGAGCGAATGCGGCAAGCCAGGTCGAGACCGCCGAACGACTCATTCAGCAGGGCGGGTTATATGTATGGATGGCCGGCAGCCACACGGTATCGATGGCCAACATTGCGCACCGGTCGCCAAGACACGGCCGCATCAACGCGGTGTACACGCCCAAGGAGGAACGAAAAAAAGGGTATGCCAGCGCATTGGTTGCAGACCTTGGATCTATCCTGCTGCAGGAAGGATTGGTTCCCATGCTGTACGCCGACCAGGCCAACCCGGACTCCAACCGGCTGTATCAACATATCGGGTTTACCCGATGCGGGACGATTAGCGACCTCAAGTTTGTCCACAATGGATAACGAAGCCCCGATGCGGCAAGGCTTGGACAAAGCTGGGGAAGACGAGGGGCCTCAACAAGTGTTATTCTATAAAGGTAGCTAGAAAATGCCGGGCCCGATTGGACAGGACATGATCCCTGAGCCAAACAATGCCCACGTCCGATTGGAAATCAGCGCTTGTAATGGACAGCGTCCGGATGTCGGGAATCGCGAAGGAGGACATGACCGACTCGGGCAAAATGGTGGCGCCAATGCCTTCGGCTACCAAAGCGACGATAATGGCAACGCTGGAGCATTCGCATATGACGCGCGGCTCAAGTTCGCCGCGTTTGAATTCTTGAATGACCCGCTCATGCATCCCGATCGTCTGATCGGTTTTTAAGGACAGGAACGGATATTCCGCCAGCTCGCGCATCGAGATTTCCGAATGGGAGGCAATGCTCTCCCAGCTGCTTGGAATGACCGCGACGAACGGGTCGGAGGGCAGGGGCTGAACGGCATAACGCTCGGGCCCGAAGCTGGATTCGAACGGAAGCCGGGTCACTGCGAGCTCGATATTCCGCTTGTCGAGCTGATCGGCCAGCAGGGAGTGGTCGCCTTCCCGAATCTTGAAGGTGACCTCGGGATATTGCTGCCGGAAGATATGGATGCGCTGAGGCAGGAGCGAAATGCAGGAGACGACGGCACCGATGGAGAGCATGCCGCGGACTCCCGCGTGGATCTCTTTCACCTCGGTCAGCGTTTCATTGAACTGGTTCAGCAGGGAGGCGGCCCTGCTCTGCAGCAGCTCGCCTGCGTGGGTGAGCTGAAGCTGCTTGCCGCTGCGTTCAAATAGCAGCACGCCGAGTTCTTCCTCCATCAGCTTCAGCTGACGGCTTAATGGAGGCTGCTCCATGTTAAGCTGTTTAGCCGCACGCGTGATCTGTCCTTCCTGGGCGATCGTCAGGAAATATCGCAGCTGCCGAATGTCCATTTTTCATACCCCCTCTCCATACCTTAAAGGTATGGTATCCCTATAAATCAGATATTTTTAATATAGGGCATCGATTGATATGATTCAACTAATAACGTTTGCAAAATAAGGAGATGTGTGCACATGAATTACGCGATATCCGTGGAATTAACGACCACCCCGAAGGAGAAGCCGAGCCATCATAAACAGGCTTTCGGCACGGTATTTACGGATCATATGTTTATTCTGGACTATGACGCCGGCAAAGGCTGGCACGACCCGCGCGTCGTCCCGTACCAACCGATCGAACTTGACCCTGCCGCCAAAGTATTTCACTATGGCCAGACCGTATTCGAAGGCCTGAAGGCTTACCTGACGGAAGATCAGCGGATTCTCATGTTCCGTCCGAACAAAAATATTCAGCGGCTGAACCTGTCCAACCAGCGCCTGAGCATTCCGACATTGGACGAAGGGCTTGTGATGGAAGCGCTCAAGCAGCTCGTGCTCGTGGATCGCGACTGGATTCCTTCCGAGCCGGGCACATCGCTCTATATCCGTCCGTTTGTCATCGCAACCGAGCCCGTGCTCGGCGTAGCGCCGTCGCTGCAATACAAGTTCATGATCATCCTGTCGGTGGTCGGTTCGTATTATGCGGAAGGCATCAATCCGGTCAGCATCTACGTGGAGCCGAAATACGTGCGTGCCGTTGCCGGGGGTGTGGGCAATGCCAAGACGGCCGGCAACTATGCGGCAGGTTTGAAAGCGCAGGATGAAGCCACCCTAAAAGGATATTCGCAGGTGCTGTGGCTCGATGGGGTGCACCGCAAATATATCGAGGAAGTCGGCAGCATGAACGTGTTCTTCAAGATCGGCGATAAGGTGATAACGCCTGCGCTGAACGGAAGCATCCTGGATGGGGTTACCCGGAACTCCGTCATCCAGCTGCTGCAGCATTGGAACATCCCCGTGGAAGAGCGGGCCCTTTCCATCGATGAAATCGTGGAGGCTCACCGCAGCGGCTTGTTGACCGAGGCTTTCGGCACCGGCACGGCAGCGGTGATATCGCCGATCGGTTCACTGGAATGGCAGGAGGAGCAATTGGTGATTGGCGAGGGAGCGACCGGCGAGCTTTCCAAACGCGTTTATGATGCCATCACGGGCATCCAGCTCGGAACCGTTGAGGATCCGTTCGGCTGGACGGTTGAACTTCCATTATCTTAATGCACCTGTAAGGATCCGCCCCAGGCATACTTGGGGGCGGGTCCTTTTTTTTTCACGGGCAAGAATAAAGCTTCCGTGGTTTACCTTCTATCTCGCCGCAGCTTGCGGTTTAATCATCTGAGCGTAAACGTCGCTCCATGTTTTTCTTAAGAGAGTCGCTCATGTTACGATGTGAGTACATCGTTGACACGTTATTTACGAGGCATGGAGGTGCAATTGAAGTGAATCGTCCGCAAAGCGTCGTTCCGGACGCCATAGATTTTTCGAACGCTGCCTTTCCGTTTACCGCGTCGACCACGCACGGCATATTCGCCGGAGCCCAGCGCCTGCATTGGCATCATGCGTTGGAGCTTAACTATATTCAAGGCGGAACCGGTTTTATTCTGATCAACGGGATGAAGCTCCCGTTTCAGCAGGGGGATATCATATTCATCAACAGTAATGATCTGCATCGCGCGTATGAGACCGAGAACCTGGTCATGGACGTCATTATGTTCGAGCCCTCCCTGCTGTCCATCGATCTCAAGTTCGATCCGGACCTGATGGCTCCCTTCCGCTCGCTCGGAAACGTAGACAGGCAATCTCCGGTGCACGATGAACTGGCCCGGCTGCTTCGGCGCATGATGGAGGAGTATAAAGCCCGGGGGACCTCTTATATGAGCCTGATCCGTTCGGATCTCATTCGTTTCCTGAGCTTGGCGAACCGCCATCTGTCGTCTCCGGCTCAGGAGCACAGGCCGATCAAGGGCAGGGGGATGCACGCGTTAAAAGAAGTCCTGCGCACGATGGAGCTTCATCTGGACTACGGCTGGACGCTGCAGGAGCTGTCGGATTTAACGCATCTGAGCCCTTCCCGGTTCAGCGCCCTGTTCCAGCAGGCGGTCGGAACCTCACCGCATCATTATCTGATCCAGCTGCGCTTGACCCATGCCGTGCACCTGTTGGAGACGACGGACCAGAAGATTATCGAGATCGCGGAAACCTGCGGGTTCCGGAATCTGTCCAATTTCAATCGTCTGTTCAAGCAGCATGTCGGGGCTTCGCCAAGCGAGATCCGGGAGCGCGCTTATGCAGGCAGTCCCATGATCCCCTCCGCCACGAGTTCCAAGAAACAGTAAGATAGTATCACTCCTTGATCGTATAACAGTAGATGGCAACCTGTGGAAGCGGTATCTTAAACATATACCACCACATGACGCCGCCGTTAGGCGGGTAGGAGTGAAGTCCATGAGTTTGTATCTGGGCGTGGATGCCGGCGGCAGCAAAACACACGCCGTCATCTGCGATGAACAAGGGAATATCCTTGGCAAGGGAGCGTCCGGCAACGGCAATCACCAGATTCACCGTGAGCATGCGGCCCGTAACATTGAGGAGGCTTGCAACCGGGCGCTTCAAGAGGCTGGAGCTGCCAAGGAAGATATCAGTTATGCCTATTTCGGGCTGGCCGGAGCCGATCGGGAAGCCGATTACGAGATCCTGCGCCCGATGATCGGGGCGCTAGGATATCCGAGACATGCTATCGCATGCGATACCATCATCGGGATGAGGGCGGGAACGAGCCGTCCGTATGGCGCCGCATTGATCTGCGGTACGGGCTTCAACAGCGCCGCCCGTAACCGTGCGGGAGAAGAGCTGCAGTATGGCGGCTTCGGTTTCTTGTACGGGGATGGATACGCTGGCGGATCGGGGTTTGCTACGCTTGCCTTCCGGGCGGTTATTCGGGCCTGGGATGAGCGGGGACCGGCAACCTTGTTGACGTCGCTCGTTCTGGAGCAGATGGGATATACATCCGTCGAACCGATGTACGAGGATGTCCTCTACGGCAGGACAAAGGTTCCGCCAAGTCTGGTGAAGACGCTGTTTCAGGCAGCTGAAGCGGGCGATGAGGTGGCTACCTGGATTCTCGAGAACGAAGGCGAAGAGCTGGCCAATGCGGTATGCACGCTGATTCGGCGGCTGGACATGGCGGACGAAGCCTTCGACATCGTCTACATCGGCAGCGTGCTGAACAGGCCGAACAGCTCGATCCTGACGGATGCAATCGAACGGATCGTTGCGGTCCGGGCACCCCATGCATCCTGCGTAAGGCTGACATCCGATCCGGTTTCCGGCGCGCTGCTGTGCGCGATGGATGCCGACGGTCATGCCGTTGATGTTGAGACGGAGGCCAAACTGAAAGCATTTACGTTTGAGCAGGCAACCACAGCCTGATCAGCATATCGTTGTAATAGAGCGTAATAGATCCGGATCGAAACGGATTGATATCATACCTTGGAGGCGATTAACGTGGCAGCAGGATTGAAGATAGCGGTCATCGGGGGAGGTTCCTCCTATACCCCGGAAATTGTAGAAGGTTTCATTCGCAATTATGAGCAGATGCCGATTCGCGAACTATGGTTCGTTGATATTGAAGAAGGTAAGCATAAGCTGGAGATCGTGGGCAATTTGGCCAAACGCATGGTCAAGGAGTCGGGTCTGCCGATCGAGGTTCACCTGACGCTGGATCGGAGGCAGGCGATTGCGGGTGCCGATTTCGTGACGACCCAGATGCGCGTCGGCTTGCTGGCGGCACGCAAGCAGGATGAGCATATTCCGATTAAACACGGCGTCATCGGCCAGGAGACGACGGGCCCGGGAGGCATGCTGAAGGCGCTGCGCACGGTACCGGTGATTCTGGACATTTGCCGCGATATCGAAGAGCTGGCACCGAATGCGTGGATGCTGAACTTCACGAATCCGGCAGGCATCGTCACCGAAGCGGTTGCGAAGCACAGCAAGGTCAAATCCGTCGGTCTGTGCAACTCCCCGATTAACTTTCAGAAGTTCCTGGCGGCGGAGTACGGCGTGTCGGAGAGGGACGTTCTGGCCGAGTTTGTCGGGATCAATCATCTTCACTGGGTGACGTCGGCGATCGTCAACGGCGAAGAGAAAATGCCGGAGCTGCTGGACGGCGGGAAATCGTATACGGCGAAGAACGTGCCGACCTTCGGCTGGGACGCGGATTTTATCCGTTCGCTTGGGGCGATTCCGACCTATTATCTTAAATATTTCTACATGACCGATACGATGTTCGCGGACATGAAGGCCTCGCTGGAGAAGGACGGAACCCGGGCGGACGTGGTCAGCCGGGTAGAGGAGGAGCTGTTCGAGCTCTACAAGGACGAGAATTTGGCCGTGAAGCCGAAGCAGCTGGAGCAGCGCGGCGGCGCTTATTATTCCGAAGCGGCCGTCAACCTGATGACGTCCATTTATAATGACCGTCATGATATTCAGACGCTGAACGTTTCCAACGGCAATATCTACGACTTCCTGCCTGCGGATGCCAGCATCGAGATCAACTGCGTGGTTACGGGCCAAGGGCCAATACCGCTGGCGCCGCAAAAGGTTCCTTCCCATGTGAAGGGACTGATGCATGCGGTGAAAGTGTACGAACAATTGACGATCGAAGCTGCCATTACCGGCGATCGCGGCATTGCGCTGCAGGCACTGGTGCATCATCCGCTGGTGCCGTCCGTGACCGTAGCGAAGCAGCTGCTCGATGAAATGCTGGAGGCGAACAAAAAATACTTGCCGGCTTTTTTTAATCCGGAGGCCGTGGTGTAACAAGATATCCAGGGCAACATAAAGTGGAAACTTGAAAAAAAACGAGCCTCAGCATGGCGCTGAAGCTCGTTTTTTATGTTTTCCTTGCAGGCTTAACCTCTAAGACTGACGGACAGCAGCGGAATGCCGCGGTCCGAAGATCGGTGCCGCAGATCGATTCACGCGGCCAGCGCTGCCACCCGTTATACGCCTGAATATGCCATGAAGCCGCCGTCCACGGGAATGACCGTTCCCGTAACGAAGCCGGAGGTCTGATCGTCCACGAGCCAGAGCAGGGTGCCGAGCAGATCCTCCGGCACGCCGAACCGCCTCATGGGGGTATGGGAGATGATTTTATGAGACCGCTCGGTTAATGAACCGTCGCTGTGGGTCAGCAAATTACGGTTCTGCTCGGTCAGGAAGAAGCCCGGCGCAATCGCGTTCACGCGAATGCCGGATTCCGCGAGATGTACGGACAGCCACTGCGTAAAGTTGTTGATGGCCGCTTTGGCTGCACTGTAAGCCGGAACCTTGGTCATCGGGCTGGGTGCGCTCATGGACGAGATATTCAGCACGACGGCCCCGGGACGTCCCAGCATCCCTTCCGCAAAGACTTGCGTCGGTATCAGCGTGCCGATGAAGTTCAAATCGAATACGCTGCGGAAGCCCGGTACGCTTAACCCGAAGAAGGTTGTCACATCGGACTGCCCCACATCTTCCGGACGGAAAATCTCGTTGGTTGTATTCGCGTCTTTCCGATTGCCGCCGGCTCCGTTAATCAGGATATCGCAGGGTCCGAAAGACTCGCGCACAGCTTTTTCCGCTTGCCGAACGCTTTCCACATCCGTTACATCGCAGGGAACGGCAATCGCCGTACCGCCGGCAGCCGTAATTTCATCGGCCACCTGCTGCCCTTTCTCGGCCGTACGGTTCAAGACGGCCACCTTGGCACTTTGCCGCCCCAGCTCAAGAGCCATCGCCCGGCACAATACGCCGGAGCCGCCCGTAATGACAACCGTCTTCCCGTTTAATGACGGATGAATGGGAAGGGATGGCGTCGCTTGCGGTGCGGATTCAACAGAAGCTCCGCTTGATTCGGCTTCGGATGTACCTGCTGCACGGATATTTACCTCACTCATTGTACGGCCTCCTTCAGCTCGGCTGGACTTCCCGCGCGCTCCCGGCTGTAAGCGTCCCACAGCCCCCAGAGATACATAATGCCCAAGGCGCGGTCATACAGGCCGTAACCCGGACGGCACTGCTCGCCCCAGATATGCCGCCCGTGATCGGGCCTTACGTATCCGGTGAAACCGTTGTCATGATAGGCCTGCACAATGCCGGAAATATCGACGGTGCCGTCCTCGGTACGATGGGACGTTTCGATGAAATCGCCGTTCTCGTAGACGCGTACGTTCCGGATATGCGCGAACGGAATCCGGTCGTGGAACTCATGGATCATGGAGACGATGTCATTGTCAGGATTGGCGCCTAGCGAGCCGCTGCACAGGGTCAGGCTGTTCGCCGGGCTATCATACAGCTGCAGGAATCTCCGGAGATTTTCCTGGCTGGTGATGACCCGCGGCAGGCCGAAGATCGGCCAAGGCGGATCATCCGGGTGAATGGCCATTCGGATGCCGTTCTTCTCGGCAGCCGGGATGACGGCGCTCAAGAAATATTCGAGGTTGCTCCACAAGTCCTCCTCGGTAACGCCGCGGTACGCTTCGAACAGGGAGGTCAGATGCGCCAAACGCTCCGGCTCCCAGCCCGGCATGGTAAGCGCGCTGTTCCGGTTGATCGTCTGAACCAGCTCCATCGGATCGATGCCGTGGATTTTGGCCTTCTCGAAGAAGAGGGCTGTCGAACCATCGGGGGTCTGTTTATGAAGATCGGTTCTAGCCCAATCGAAGACCGGCATGAAATTGTAGCAGATGACTTTGACACCGACCTGGCCCAATTTCTCAATCGTCCGGATGTAGTTGGCTATGTACTGATCCCGGGAAGGAAGGCCGAGTTTGATGTCTTCGTGCACATTCACGCTTTCCACGACGTCAATATGAAGCCCGTACGCTTTGGCCTGGTCCGCAATTTCCTCAATTCGCTCCATCGGCCATTCCTCGCCGACAGGAATATCGTGAAGTGCCCATACGATGCCCTCCACGCCGGGGATTTGTCTAATCTGATCCAGCGAGACCGTATCGTTGCCCTCGCCGAACCATCTGAATACCATGCGCATTTCTTCACCGTCCTTTACAAGTTTAAGGAGTTAACGCACTGCTGGGAATTTTGCAGTTACGAGTGTAACGCCAAGATGAAGCCGTGACGAATAAGGGTCTTTTGCGGGTAACGGCTTATTTGAAATAATCGGGATGCTTCTCTTTCAGCACGGCCAGATTGGAGATAATCAGGCTCAGATGCTGCTGCATTTCACGTTCGGCATGATCGGCGTCATGACGCGAAATCGCGTCCGCGATCTCCCGATGCTGCTCGTACAGGTTGGTCCAATTCGGATCGGCAGACAGCCATAACATCCGGCTCCGGTTCAGATGAGCGTTCATCTGCTGCAGCACGTTCCATGTGCCGACCTTGCGGCAGCCTTCAAACAGAATACGGTGGAAGGCCTCATCCAGCTCAAACATGTGCTTGCCGTCATGCTTCTCGATGCTCTCGCGCTGCTCGGACAGATTTCGCTCCAGCTCGGCGAATTTCTCTTCGGGGAAGCTTTCGCAGGCAAGCCGGACGACGGCCTTCTCCAGCTGCTCGCGCATGAAGCGCGCTTCCTCGACCAGCTCCGAATCGATGAGCGAGACGCGCGTGCCGCGCTGGGGAAGCACGACCACAAGGTCCTCCTGGGCCAGGCGGACGAAGCTTTCCCGCACCGGCGTCCGGCTGACTTCGAAGGAAAGGGAAACCTCCTTCTCGGACAGAGCCGTTCCCGGGGGCAGCTCGAGACTGACAATCTGCTGCTTCAGCCGGGAGTACACGATATGTCCGGCCGATCCTGGCTGTAATCGCAAAGATTCTACCACTGCATCACCTCCTAATGTATTCCATACTACCATACTTGTATGGTAGTATGGAACTGAAAATCGAAATAAGAATCGGAGGGGAACCACATGAGCCGTTTGGACACGGAGAATCTGCTGCTGAACAGCAACAGCGCGAAGAAACTTTATTATGATTATGCGGAAGGGATGCCGATATTCGATTACCACAACCATCTGAACCCGAAGGATATTGCCATCAACCGGCAGTTTGATAACCTGACGGAGCTATGGCTGGAGGGGGACCATTACAAATGGAGGGCAATGCGCTGGCTTGGCGTCGACGAAGAGCTGATTACAGGCAGCGCCAGTCCTGAAGCGAAGTTTATGGCCTGGGCGGCATGCGTTCCGCGATTGGTCGGCAATCCGCTCTATCACTGGACCCATCTGGAGTTGACCCGCTATTTCGGGATTCAAGAGCGGTTGACTGCGGAGAATGCCAAGGAGATCTGGGACGCTTGCAATGAGCAGCTGAAGGCTCCTGCCTTGCGGGCAGGCGGAATTTTGGAAAAATTCAAGGTCAACGTGGCCTGCACGACGGATGATCCCGTCGATTCGCTGGAGTTTCACCGGGCCATTCGGGATCAGGGGGAATTGTCCACCGTCGTGGCCCCTGCATTTCGGCCGGACCGGGTACTGGATATCGCGAACTCGGACTTCCCCTCCTATGCACGGACGCTGGGAACAACGGCCGGTATAGCCGTGGACACCTATCAGGGATTGCTGGATGCCCTGCAGGATCGGACCCAATATTTCCATGACCATGGCTGCCGCCTGTCGGATCACGGCTTTGGCGCTTTTCCTTATGAACAGGCCGACGTTAAAGAAGTTGCGGACATTTACGGCAAAGCCATCGGCGGAGGCAGCTTAACCCCGCTCGAGGAACGGAAATACCGCACCCATACCCTGCTCAAGCTGGGGGAAATGTATCATGCCAAGGGCTGGACCATGCAGTTGCACATTGGGGCGATTCGGAACAATAATGCGCGCATGTTCGCGAAGATCGGCAAGGACAGCGGGTATGACTCGATTCTCGATTTCCATCTGGCGGAAAGCCTGAACGGATTCCTGAGCAGGCTCGACAGGAACGATCAGCTGCCGAAAACCATTGTGTACAGCCTGTATTCCTCGCATTACGAAATGATCGCTACCACGATCGGGAATTTCCAGTCGGCCGGCGTCGAGGGCAAGCTTCAGCTCGGTTCCGCTTGGTGGTTCCACGATCAGAAGGAAGGGATGCTGAAGCAGCTCACCGCGCTGTCTTCCATGGGGCTGATCAGCACCTTTGTCGGCATGCTGACCGATTCCAGGAGCTTTATGTCGTTCCCGCGGCATGAATATTTCCGGAGAGTGCTGTGCCGCCTGTTCGGCGATTGGATCAAGGAAGGGGAACTGCCCGCGGATTATGAATATATCGGTGCTATCATCCAGGATATTTGCTACCACAATGCCGAGCGTTATTTTCAAATTCATTGACAATTGCGTGCAGAGCATGAACAATAGATTTACTATATGAAAGCGTTTGCTGATGAACCGATAGAAGATCTGTTACAGGCAGATGTGCGCGAAAAGGCGAGGGGGACATACCGTGCAAGGGAACCGGGCGATATTGGTGGATGACGAGGTGTTTACGCGCAAAGGGCTTCTGAAGCTGATTGATTGGGAAGCCTGCGGCTTTCACATTGTGGATGAGGCGGATAACGGGGAAGATGCGCTGGAACTGATTGAACGGCTTCGGCCGGATGTGGTCATCACCGATATCCGCATGCCGGTGCTGGATGGACTCGAGCTGATCCAACGCGTCGTCACGGACGATATCGTGAAGCCGTATTTCATTATTGTAAGCGGATACGATGACTTCAACTATGCCCAGCAGGCTGTCCGTTACGGGGTGCATGATTTCATTCTGAAACCGATTGACGAGACGGAATTCAGTCAGGCGCTGGTCCGGCTCAGCGAAAGGCTGGAGTCGGACCGCGAGGCACGCTCGCGGGAAGAGAAGCTATTGTCGGGCGCCTTGATGGAATCGCTCATTATAGGGGAGGCGGATGAGAGTCTGCTGCAGGAATGGGAGCGGCGTCTTGAACTCCGGCCGGAAGACCGTCTGTTCTATGTTTTTGTCGAACGGAACGACTATCCGCCGGCTTCGGCTAACGACAATGACGGAGGCGACTTCAAGGACAGGGTGGAATCGGCGCTTCTTGCGATCTCGAATGGAGAACAGCCCTTCTATCTGCATGAGCACCGCAACCGGATCGGCATCATCGTTCCGGGAAGCATCCTGCAATCGTTCCAGGGGTGTCAGCGGGGATTTGCTAGGCGCCTTCAGCAATCGCTCGCCGATTCGAAGCACGAAAGAATCTTCGTCTATTTTGGCCGGCCGGTTTCACGTCTGTCCCTCGTCCAGGATGCCTACGAAACGGCCAAGCAATCGCTCCTATACAAGTACATCTACGATGAGAGCGGCATCGTGATCCATGAAGAAGCCGCGGTGCATGATCTGCAATACATCGGGCTGGAGGAGCGTCTTTACCAGCAGCTGCTGGAGCAGATCGAGGAGCTGCATTTCGAGAAGCTGGAGGAGACGATTCGTTCGCTGTTCGAATCCTTCCAGGAGAAGCTGTATGCTCCCGAAGCGGTGAAGACGGCGATCAACCAATGCGTGCTGGGCGTGGTCCGTGTGCTCAGCAGCATGGACGGGGATCAGAGCCGGCTGTCCAGTCTCGAGCCGATGACCGAGTGGCATGACCGCAACTTGTCGCTTCAGGGGCTGAAGCGGCTGTTCACGGATTTTGCGATTGAGAGCGCGAACTATATCGGACAGCTGCGCAAGGAACAGCACAAAGGCGGAATCCAGAAGATCCGGGCTTATATCGAGGCCCATTATCATGAGAATATCAGTCTGAAGGGCATCGCCGGGAAGTTTTACATGAACCCGGTTTATCTGGGTCAGCTGTTCAAAAAAGCGTACGGCATGTATTTTAATGATTTTTTGCTCCAGCTGCGCGTGAACGAAGCCAAGCGCTTGCTGCGCCAGACGGATCTGCGCATCTATGAGGTGGCGGAGCGGGTCGGCTTCGGCAATCCGGACTATTTCGTGACGCAATTCGAGAAGATTGAGCGGATGACGCCAAGCGAGTACCGGAACCGCTTGATGAAGGAGGCCGCGTCCGAAGGGACGAATGCATGAAGCCGAGCCTGAATAATGTCCGTCTGCGGGACAAGATGCTGCTGCTTTATTTCCTGGCCGTCTTTTTGCCGATCCTGATTACCAACCTCATCTTCTACAATGTGACGTCCGGCAGCGTAAGGGAGCAGCGGATCCAGGATATTACCGTAGCGCTTGAACAGATGAAGAACGAGTTCCGCCGTGAAGTCGAGGACGCCCTGGAGATCTCGTCGGTCTTCTACACGGACGTTCAATTGAACGAGATCGTGGAAACGGTGTACGATCATCCAGCCGATTATATCGAGGCGTATGATACTTATCTCCGCCGCATATTGAATTCGGGCAGCGCCGTATACAATTCGGTCAGCGAAATTACGGTGTATGTCGACAATCCGACCCTGCTGTATTCCGGCGGCATCAATTATATCGATGGCCAGGTGAAGGAAGAGGCTTGGTACAAGGCGGTCGCGGGCAAGCACGTAACCCAGCCGATCGTGATGCGTACGGGCAAGAACGGCCAATTGGACAGCTTCAGCATCATCCGGAGCATGAATTATTTCAGCTCCCAGGATGACCACACCAAGTATCTCAAGATCGATATGCGGATGCCCTCGATCCGGCAGATCATGAGCAACCTGAATGTGCAGGGCAAAGTGTATCTGCTGAGCGGGGAAGGAAATATCGAATATACTACGGACCCGAAGGTCGATGTCACGCAGGGCGCTGTACCGTACAGCAGCATCGCGCATGGCGACAGGTTTTTGGAGTTTCATACCGATACGTTCACGACCAACAATCTGAACACCTGGACGATCATGGCGGTGACGCCGGAGGATGTGGTGCTGCGCGACGTGCATCAGTCCTTGCGGTTCGTCATTGTGCTGACCTGCCTGAATTTTCTGCTTCCGAGCCTGGTGATTGTTTGGATCAGCCGTTCCCTGAACGTACGACTTGTACGGATTCTCAAACATATGAAGAAGGTCAAGAACCAGAATTACGACACCATCCAAGAGGCTGAGGCACGTGACGAGATCGGTCAGCTGACGGGTGAATTCAACCGGATGACCTTGCAGCTCAAAAGCCTGATCAATGACGTGTACGTGGCGGATATCCAGAAGAAGAATTTGGAGCTGCAGCGGCGGCACGCGCAATTGAATGCGCTGCAGAGCCAGATTAATCCGCACTTCCTCTTTAATGCCCTGGAGACGATCCGCATGCGCAGCCTGATGAAGGATGAGGATGAGACGGCAAGGATCATTCATAATATGGCGAAGATCTTCCGCAATTCGCTCGTTTGGAAAAAAGACATGGTGACGCTCAAGGAGGAAGTGGAGTTTATCCATTGTTTCCTTGAAATCCAGAAATACCGGTTTGGCGACAAAATCGATTATTCGGTTCATGCTCCAGCCGAAGAGGGTCACCTGCAAATACCGAAAATGGCCATCGTCACGTTTGTGGAGAATGCCTGCATTCACGGCATCGAGCCGCTCAAGCACGGGGGGCGAATTGAAGTTCGGGTTGTGCGCGAGGGCCAATCCCTGATCTGTACCATTCAGGATAACGGGGCAGGCATGCCCGCGGAGAAGGTGGAACGCATCTACCGTTATCTCGAGACCGAGGACGAGATGGGAGAGCGGATCGGCATTCAGAATGTGATTTACCGGTTAAAGCTGTACTATGGCAGCCGGTTCCGGTTTGAAATGGACAGCTCGCCTGGACAGGGCACACGGGTCAAACTGTCCATTCCCATTGAAACATAAGGACGGCAAATCCTGCTGTGGCATTCCGAATCGGAGTGACCCTAGCAGGATTTGTTCGTTAGTCGGCGGAAGTGCAGGGGAGAAGGCTGGCTGCGGAGCTGCCATTTTTCACGGCTAAGGATACGGTTCTATAGTTTTCAAAGTATCACCTAAAGATTGACGGGTGAAAATCGTCCCAGAGCTCTCTTATAATGAAAGTGCTTACAAATTAACGAGACCGAAAGGGGTAGGTCAAGAGCATGAACAAGAAATTTTGGCTGAGCTGTCTGACCGTGGTTATGATGGTATCGCTTCTGGCAGCATGCGGCGGCAGTAAAGAGGCAGCGGATAATACACCGGCAGCCGGCGGCGAAGGCGAGAAGAAAGAAGAGAAGGTCACCTTCACCTATTTCAACGCGGCAGCCGGTAAAGACAAAAATACGAACGAAACCACCATCGGTAAAATTTTCGAAGACCAAACCGGCGTGAATTTTAAAATGGAGCATTTGGTAGGAGACGAGAACACCAAGGTGGGAACCTTCATTGCCAGTAACGACTATCCCGATGTGATTGTGCCGGGGAGCTCAATCGATAAGCTGGTCGGGGCGGGCGCCTTCATTCCGCTCAATGACCTGATCGATAAGTACGGCCCTAACATCAAGCGGGTGTACGAGCCTTATTACAACCTGATGAAAGCCGAGGACGGCAACATCTACTTCCTGCCGCTGAGCGCGGTTGTTGGAGAGTACACGTCGGCTCCGAATATCGAGCAAGGAGCATTCTGGATTCAACGCCGCGTCCTGAAGGAAGCGGGTTATCCGAAAATCAAGACCTTCGACGAATACCTGGCCCTGATTCGCGACTATGTGAAGAAACATCCGGAGGAAGGCTTGACCGGATATCTGGCGCTGACGACGCAGGATAAATTTTTTGCCTTGACCAATGCCCCGATGCACTTGGCCGGCTATCCGAACGATGGCGGCATCATCATCGACATGGAGACTCACGTAGCGAATGATTACGCGGACGACGACATTACGAAGCGGTACCTGCAGGAGCTGAACAAGCTGAATGCGGAAGGCCTGTTCGATAAATCCTCTTTCGTGGACAACTATGATCAATACCTTGCCAAACTGACTTCCGGTAAGGTGCTTGGCTTCTTCGATTATCGATGGCAGGTAGGCCAAGCGATGAACAATCTGCGCGAAACAGCCAGTAAATCGGGTAACGACGATCTCGAATACATGGCGCTGCCGATCGTATACGATGAGAATACCAAGGATCAGTATCTGGATCCGCCATCCTTTGTGAACAACCGCGGCGTCGGGATCTCCGTCAGCGCGAAGGATCCGGAGCGCATTGTGAAGTATTTCAACAACCTGCTGACGGACGAGAACCAGATTCTGTCGAACTGGGGCATCAAGGACGAGACGTATTCCGTCGATGAGAACGGCCGCTTCTACCGTACGGAAGAGCAGATTGCACAGACCAATACGGAAGCCTTCCGCGAATCGTTCGGTTTCAAGTACTTTGAATACAACTGGCCTCGTTACGGCAACGGATCTACGCTTCCTGACGGTAATTCCGTGGGTGCGGGACGCCAGCCTGAGGTTGCCAAAATGTCCTACTCCGAACCGGACAAGACATTGCTTGAAGCATACGACATCGATTCCTTCTCGCAATTGTTTGCGGCACCGGACGACCGTCCTTGGTACCCGGCTTGGAGCATTCCGATCGATCAGGGCTCGCCGGCCCAAATCTTCACGCAGAAGAAAAGCGATTTGCAGCGTAAATACTTCCCGAAACTGGTTCTTGCCAGCCCTGCCGAGTTTGACGGCATCTGGAACGAATACGTGGGCGAGTTCGGCAAGCTGGACGTGAAGGGATACGAGGATCTGATCACCGAGGAAGTAGCCAAGAAAATCGCAAATGCCCAAGGACAATAATAGATGAAGGAGAGGCGAACAGGGGCGGACCGCCGAAATGGCCCAGATCCGTCCCTCCTCTACCAGGGCTGGATAGGAAGGAGAAGAAACCGTGGATAAGGCGAACCCGATTGGACCTGCAGAGACCACGGCGCTACGTGAAACGCCGGCGGTATCGAAAGGTTTCTTCAATAAACAACGAAAAAACGATACTGGTTTGAATCATGGACGGCCTTCAGGCGAAAAAAGCTTCTTCCGGAAGCTGCTGCAGCAGAAGGCGCTGGTCTTCATGTCGATTCCTTTTTTGATATGGTTGTTTGTCTTTAAGTACATGCCGCTGTGGGGCTGGACCATCGCGTTTCAGGATTTTAAACCGGCGAAGAAGATATTCGATCAGGAATGGGTAGGCCTGCAGCATTTTACCTTCTTGTTTCAGGACGAACACTTCCTCCGGGTCATGCGCAACACGCTCGCCATGAGCTTCATCAACCTTGTCTTAGGGTTCGTGACGGCGATTGTGTTAGCGATTCTGCTTAATGAACTGCGTAATTTGATGTTCAAACGGGTCGTGCAGACGATCAGTTATTTGCCCCATTTCATCTCTTGGGTTGTGGCTGCGAGCATTATTTCGACGGCCTTGTCCGCAGACGGCGGGATTATCAATGAACTCCTCATGTGGTTCGGGATCATTAAGGAACCGATCCTATGGCTTGGGGAAGGGGGATATTTCTGGGGAATACTCGGTGTTTCGGAAGTATGGAAGAATGTCGGCTGGAACACCATTATATATTTGGCGGCCATGACGATGATCGATCCCTCGCAGTACGAGGCGGCGGAAATCGATGGCGCCGGGCGCTTTCAACGGATCTGGAACATCACCTTGCCGGGTCTGAAGCCGGTATTCATCATCCTGCTGATCATGAATATCGGCAACCTGCTCGAATCCGGTTTTGAACCGCAATACTTGCTTGGCAACGGCATGAACGTGGATTATTCCGAGAACCTGGATATTTTCGTGCTGAAATACGGTATTCAGATGGGCAACTTCTCGCTCTCGATTGCAGCCGGCATGTTCAAGACGGTCGTCAGCTTCATACTCTTGTTCACGGCTAACCATATCGCGAAGAGACTGGGCGAAGACCGATTGTTCTAAGCGAAAGCTTGCGAGGACCGTTCTCTATCAGAAAACGTACAGGAGGATTCAAATGGCGAAGATTTCAGATGCACCGCGAGCCCATGCCCGGTTTAAGTCTCCCGCGGACCGGTTATTCGATACCTTTAATATAGTCTTCATGATCTGTCTCATGATTGTCACGCTGTACCCGTTCATCAATACGCTCGCGGTTTCCTTCAACAATGCGACGGATTCGGTGAAAGGCGGCATTTATTTATGGCCGCGGGATTTCACGTGGGAGAATTATAAATATGTATTTAACGAAGCCACGATATTCCACGCTACCTTCATCTCGGTTCTGCGTACGCTGATCGGTACGATCACTTCCGTATTCTGCTGTGCCATGGTGGCCTACACGATCAGCCGTCCGGAATACGTGCTGCGCAAATTCGTGTCGATCGCCTTCATTTTGACCATGTATTTCAGCGGCGGTTTGATTCCGAATTTCCTGCTGATTCGCGAATTGGGCATGCTGGGCACCTTCTCGGTGTACATCATTCCGGGCCTGATCGGCGTATTCAACGTCATCGTCATCCGCTCGTTCATCGAGGGATTGCCTGAGGGGATCCTGGAATCGGCCCGGATCGACGGCGCCGGCGAATTCACGACCTTCCTGAAAATCGTGCTTCCGCTGTGCGTGCCCGTGCTTGCCACGGTATCGCTGTTTACGGCAGTATCCCAGTGGAACTCCTGGTTCGACGTGTTCTTGTACAACTCCTCGTACGGCGAGCTTAGCACCCTGCAATACGAGCTGATGAAGATACTTCAGAATTCCAACTCCTCGCTGAATTCGGGCAACGATTATGCAAGCCAGTTTGCAAGCTCGGAAAGCGGCGCGAATCAGGTTACGCCGACCTCCATTCGGGCGACGATGACCATTGTGGCCAGCGTGCCGATCATTCTGGTGTACCCGTTCCTGCAAAAATACTTCGTGCAAGGGATGACCCTTGGCGGGGTGAAAGGTTAAGCTGCGGGAGTTGCTAAAGATGTACGCCGTACGACTGCTCCCTGTCGCACGGTGCGTGGTCCGCGGCATGTCTGGATGTCCGTCGACCAACGGATGCCGCCGCATCACGATCATCAACGATCAATTTTGCTATTATCTTTAATTCTAAGGAGGGATTGGATATGTCCAACACGCAGCGAAGTGAACCCAGGCTTAAGGAGATGTTCGCGGATGACTTTCTCATCGGAGCGGCCGCGAACCCGAGGACGATCGAAACGCAGGAGGAATTGCTAGCGTACCATTTCAACAGCATTACGGCGGAAAATGAAATGAAGTTTGTCAGCGTGCACCCGGCGGAGGATACGTACACGTTCGAGGACGCGGACCGGCTTGCCGCTTTCGCCCGGAAGCATGGCATGAAGATGCGCGGCCATACGCTGGTATGGCATAACCAAACGACCGACTGGCTGTTCGAGGACAAGAACGGGGGCCTGGTGGATAAAGACACGCTGTACGAACGGCTAAAGTCGCATACCGACACGGTCGTGAAGCGGTACAAGGACGATATTTACGCCTGGGACGTCGTGAATGAGGTAATCGCCGATGAAGGCGCCGAACTTCTTCGTCCGTCCAAATGGCTGGACATTGCGGGCCCCGACTTTATCTCCAAGGCATTCGAGTATGCGCATGAAGCCGATCCGTCGGCCCTCTTGTTCTATAACGATTACAATGAGTCCCACCCGAATAAACGGGACAAAATCTACACGCTGATCAAGTCTTTGCTGGATCAAGGAACTCCTGTTCACGGCGTTGGCTTGCAGGCCCACTGGAATCTGTACGATCCGGATCTTGACGATATCCGGGCGGCGATCGAGAAGTACGCGTCGCTCGGCCTGCAGCTTCAACTCACGGAGCTCGATGTGTCGATGTTCCGGTTCGACGACAAGCGGAAGGATCTGACCGAGGCGCCGGAGGAGCTGCTGGAGGCTCAAGCGAAGCGGTATGAAGCGATGTTCGGCATATTGAAGGAATACCGGGATTATATTACGTCCGTGACCTTCTGGGGTGCTGCCGACGATTACACCTGGCTGGACAATTTCCCGGTACGGGGGCGGAAGAATTGGCCTTTCCTGTTCGATGAGCGGCATCAGCCGAAACCGGCGTTTCATCGCTTGGTGGAGCGTATGGTCAAAGTGTAAGGATTTTAGGGGTTGAACCCATCATTTTAGATAACGACAGCGATAATATAGGCGGCAGAAGACGCCATCAGCTTGTCATCTAGCCGGTCCTTGTGACCGGCGTCTGCATGTTAGTCCTTAAGGAAGCAGGAGTCGAAAACAGTGAGATGCTGGGGAGAAACGTTAACCTTGGCCCAAGAAGGGGGAAATTACGTTGAACAGTACTTTATATCAAGCGTGGCTGCAGTATGCGCCCATTAAGGACGAGGAGCTTGCTGCCGCTTACAGCCGACTGTTAGGCACCGTGGTTGCGGATCTGCAGCAGTCGCGGGTGGCAAACGCTGCGATCCAGGAACTGAGGAATGCATGTCGATCCATGCTCGGCATCGTACCGTCCATCACATCCGAGGCCAAGGCTTCATCCTATTTCGAGGTGCGTATTCATGCGGCAGACGCCGAAGAGGGCACGGAAGAGATTGGGGAAGATTTGATGGGAGCGGGGAAAGCCCGGCTGGGCGCAGAGGGTTTTCGGCTGGAGCATACAGGCCATGGGCAGCAGGAGAAGCTGATCCTGACCGGCGGATCCGGGAAAGGCGTGTTATACGGGGTGTTTCATTTATTGAGATTGCTGGCATCCCACCAGCCGTTGACCGGTCTGAACATAACCGAGCAGCCTGTGAACGGAGTGCGGATGATAAATCAATGGGATAATGCCGACGGCTCGGTTGAACGGGGGTACTCGGGCAACTCGATTTTTTACGAAAACGGACGGTTCACCGAAAATCTGGATCGCGTAAGAGACTACGCCCGTCTGTTAGCTTCCGTGGGCCTGAATGCCATCTCCATTAATAACGTCAATGTGCATGAAATCGAGACGAAGTTCATTACCGCGGAATATTTGCCGACGATTGCAAAGATTGCGGATATCTTCCGGGAATATGGCATCACGCTGTACCTGAGCATAAACTTCGCCGCTCCGCTGCATATCGGCGGCGTACCCACGTCGGACCCGCTGAACGAAGAGGTTCGGCAGTGGTGGAAGGATACGGCGGATGAGATCTACGATCATATACCGGACTTCGGCGGCTTTGTGGTCAAGGCGGATTCGGAGCACCGTCCGGGCCCGTTCGCCTATGGCAGAGACCACGCCGATGGCGCCAATATGCTGGCCGAAGCGCTGGAACCGCATGGCGGGCTTGTCATCTGGCGCTGCTTCGTCTACAACTGCATGCAGGATTGGCGGGACCGCAGCACGGACCGCGCGCGGGCGGCCTATGATCATTTTACCCCGCTGGACGGACGGTTTAAGGACAATGTGCTGCTGCAGATCAAGAACGGACCGATGGACTTCCAAGTACGGGAGCCGGTATCCCCGCTGTTCGGCAGCATGAAAGAGACCAATCAGGTGCTGGAGTTCCAGATCGCCCAGGAATATACCGGACAGCAGCGCCACGTATGCTATTTGGTGCCGCAGTGGAAAGAGGTGCTGAATTTCGATACCTACGCGAACGGAACGGGGTCCGAGGTTAAGAAGATCGTGGACGGTTCGCTGCACGGCATGAAATACAGCGGGATCGCCGCCGTTTCCAACATCGGGAATGATGAGAATTGGACGGGTCACACCTTGGCACAGGCGAATCTGTATGGATTCGGCCGGCTGGTCTGGAATCCGGATATGTCCGCCGAAGGGATCGCGAAGGAATGGACGAGGCTGACCTTCGGCAATGATGAGACGGTGGTCGCTGTGGTGTGCGGCATGCTGATGCAATCGTGGCCGATCTATGAAAGCTACACGTCGCCGCTCGGGGTGGGCTGGATGATTACGCCGCATACGCATTACGGACCGGATGTGGACGGTTATGAATATTCAAGGTGGGGCACCTACCATTTCGCGGATCGGGACGGTATTGGGGTGGACCGCACGGTGGCGACGGGCACGGGGTACACCGCACAGTATTTCGAGCCGAATGCGGCCCGATATGATTCGCTGGAGGATTGCCCTGACGAGCTGCTGCTGTTCTTTCATCATGTGCCGTACTCGCATGTGCTGAAATCCGGCAAAACGGTGATTCAGCATATCTATGACACGCACTTCGAAGGTGCGGAAGCTGCGGCCGGGCTCCTGAAAGCCTGGACATCGCTCGAAGGCAAGGTCGATCTGGAGCGTTTAACCCAAGTCACCGAACGGTTAGCTGACCAGGCCGAGCATGCCAAGCACTGGCGGGACGTGATCAATACGTATTTTTACCGCAAATCCGGCGTGCCGGATGCGCAGGGGCGGACGATTTATTAATGGAGCTCAGGTTTTTCCGTATGCGGAAATATAGGGGGGTGCCCCATCAGGCTGCTGGCCTGATGAGGCACCCTTTTTCATGGGCCGAAAATTATCGCGGGTACAAGCATATACTGTAGATGACATGCCCCCACGGCAAAATGTTCCGCAATCTCATTCCATAAGCTGGGCTTTATAGGGTGGGGGGCTATATGATATACTAGGGTTAGAATAAGAAGAAGTAACGTGATCAAGGGGGGAATGGGTATGACAACCGAGAACCATGTACATGATGCATGCGCAGTAACCGGTGAACGGAAGAGCCATCATTCGGACAAAACGAAAAGCAATCTCATCAGCCGGTTGAACCGGATTGAAGGGCAGATCCGCGGCGTGAAGGGCTTAATTGAGAGGGATACGTACTGTGACGATGTGTTAAACCAGATCTCCTCGATCCAGTCGGCCTTGAACGGCGTCAGCAAATTGCTGCTGGAGCATCATATGAAGAGCTGCGTGGTGGAGCGCCTGCAGGAAGGCGACGATGAGGTCATTACCGAGCTGTTAACCACCATGAATAAACTGATGAAGTAACGGAGTTTCCTGCTGGGGCTATCCGATTACGATGAATATCCATGGAGCTGCCACCTTGGGAAGGTGGCAGTAATTGTTTGTTGAAGTGGAGAAATACCGCACGGTTATGCAGTTTCATCATAGCGCGGCCATGTTTTTCAAAAAAAATGAGAAAACCCATTGACTAATTATAGGGTAGGGGGGTATACTAACATCAAGAAATGAGAACAACGAGTTTGATAACTCATTCGGGCTTGGCTGTTACAGAGCCCTAATAAATCCAATACCAAAAGGAGAGATTGATTATGGAACAGGTAACAATCAAAGTAGAAGGCATGTCCTGCATGCATTGCGTGAATTCCATTGAAGGAGCTTTAAAGAATGAGAACATCGAGGGGCACGTGGATTTGAAGGCAGGCACGGTCTCCGTGAAATATGACACAGGCAAAGTCAATTTGGATCAAATTAAAGAAATTATCGAGGAACAAGGATATAACGTAGTTTAACCAAACGGCACGAGGATGAAGAGGGGTGAGGAGAAGATGGGAGCAGAAGCAACAATGGAACAGAAGAAAACGTCGCTGCAGTTAACGGGTATGACATGTGCCGCCTGTGCGAATCGGATTGAGAAGGGTCTTAGCAAAATGGAGGGCGTCCAGGAAGCGAATGTGAATTTTGCGCTGGAAAAAGCGTCGGTTACATTTGATCCGAATGTGGTTACCGTCCAGCAGATGGAAGAGAAAATCGAAAAGCTGGGTTACGGAACAGCAAAGGAAACGGTGGACCTTCAGCTGATTGGCATGTACTGTGCGGCCTGTGCTACGAAAATCGAAAAAGTGGTTAGCCGGATGCCAGGTGTTAATCAGGCCAACGTCAATTTTGCACTGGAGACGGCCCGGGTGGAATTCAATCCCGCCGAGGTCAGCCTTAGCGATATTCAACAGCGCGTGGAGAAGCTCGGGTATCAGGCGGTTTCCAAACAGGAGACGCTTGATCAGGAAGGTCACCGCAAGGAGGCCATCACCAAGCAAAAGCGGAAGCTGCTCCTGTCGGCGATTCTGTCGCTGCCGCTGCTCTGGGCCATGGTAAGCCATTTCTCCTTCACCTCCTGGATCTGGATGCCGGATCTGTTCATGAACCCTTGGTTCCAGCTGATCCTGGCAACGCCGGTACAGTTTTTTATCGGGAAACAGTTCTATGTGGGAGCTTATAAGGCTCTCCGCAACAAAAGCGCCAATATGGACGTTCTGGTCGCACTCGGTACCTCGGCAGCCTATTTCTACAGCCTGTATTTAACGATCGATTGGGCCGCTGCCGGAGCAAACGCACACCATGGGCCTGAAATGTACTATGAAACGAGTGCGGTGCTGATCACGCTGGTCATTATGGGGAAACTGTTCGAATCTCTGGCCAAAGGCCGTACCTCAGAGGCCATTAAAACCCTGATGGGTCTTCAAGCCAAAACGGCGCTGGTCGTTCGTGACGGTCAGGAGATGACCATCCCGGTGGAACAGGTCCTGGTGGGTGATTTCGTACTGGTAAAGCCGGGTGAGAAAATTCCGGTGGACGGTAAAGTCGTGGAGGGCACTTCGGCGGTAGACGAGTCGATGCTGACCGGTGAGAGCATTCCGGTTGAGAAAAAAGCGGGCGATGCCGTCATCGGCGCCACGATTAACAAGAACGGACGCTTGACGCTTGAAGCAACGAAGGTGGGCAAAGAGACCGCTCTAGCCCAAATTATCAAGGTGGTTGAGGAAGCGCAGGGCTCTAAGGCCCCGATTCAGCGGGTCGCCGATGTCATCTCCGGCATTTTCGTTCCGATCGTGGTCGGCATTGCGATTGTTGCTTTCCTCGTATGGTACTTCTGGGTAACGCCTGGTAATTTCGCGCAATCGTTAGAAATTGCCATTGCAATCCTGGTTATTGCTTGTCCGTGCGCGCTGGGTCTGGCTACGCCGACCTCGATCATGGCGGGTTCGGGCCGTGCCGCAGAGCTGGGCGTTCTGTTCAAGGGCGGGGAGCATCTGGAGTCCACGCACAAAATCGACGCGATTATTCTGGACAAAACAGGAACGGTCACGAAAGGCAAGCCTGAACTGACCGATGTGGAAGTCGATAACATCGATCAGGAGCTGTTCCTGCGTTTGGTCGGAGCTGCCGAGAAGAGCTCCGAGCATCCGCTTGCCGAAGCGATCGTGGCCGGGATTGAGGCGAAAGGAACGAAGCTTCCGACTGCTGAGCATTTTGAAGCGATTCCAGGCTACGGCATCCAGGCCAGCGTTGAAGGACACGAAGTTCTGGTCGGTACTCGCAAGCTGATGGCACTGCATAACGTGCCGATCGATGCGGTCCTAACCAGAATGTCGGAGCTGGAAACTGAGGGTAAGACCGCTATGCTTACCGCGGTAGACGGCCGATATGCCGGTCTTGTGGCCGTAGCGGATACCATCAAGGAGACGTCTAAGGCTGCCGTTGCTAGGCTGAAGCAAATGGGTATTGAAGTGATCATGATTACCGGCGACAACGAACGCACGGCTCAGGCCATTGCCAAACAGGTTGGCATTGACCATGTGCTTGCAGAGGTACTGCCGGAGGGCAAAGCGGATGAAGTGAAGAAACTCCAGCAGCAGGGCAAGAAGGTCGCCATGGTCGGCGACGGCATTAACGATGCGCCGGCCCTTGCGGTTGCCGATATCGGCATGGCCATCGGCACAGGTACGGATGTGGCCATGGAAGCCGCCGACGTTACGCTGATGAAGGGCGACCTGAACAGCATTCCGGACGCCATTTACATGAGCCGCAAGACGATGAGCAACATCCGTCAGAACCTGTTCTGGGCCTTGGGCTACAACTCGCTCGGCATTCCGATTGCCGCCATTGGGCTTCTGGCGCCTTGGGTGGCCGGGGCCGCCATGGCACTTAGCTCCGTATCGGTCGTGCTGAATGCCCTTCGTCTGCAGCGGATGAAGGTATAACGGGAGGCAGGCCTTTTATATAGAGTATGTTGGTAGCCAAGCAAGAAAACGATATTAGGGTGACTTGATGGGAGTGTAGACATTTGGCCATGCAAAAATTTGCTGTGACCCCCGGCTTTGAAGTGGGCGGAACGCTGTTCCGCCCGGATCAGCTGGCCGTATTGGGGTCCATCGTAGGCGATGATGCCCGCATCGAGATGACAACCTTCAAGCAGCTGTACGTGGAGATGGATGAAGAGCGGGTGGAGGAAGCCAAGGCGAAGCTGGAAGCCGCCGGACTGGAGGTACATCCCGCCGGCTTCGTCTCCAAGAGCCTGATTACCTGCAACTTTTGCCGGGGGGCGGAGGATTCGGGACTGGATGTTGCCAAGATGCTGGATGAAGCTATCGCCGACCATCCCGTACCCAATCCGCTAAAGATCGGGTACGCAGGCTGCGCGCTCGGCACCAGCGAGCCGCTGCTGAAGGATATTGCCGTTATCAAGATGCGAAATACCTACGATATCTATGTAGGCGGGGAGCCGAGAGGCTTGAAGGCTTTACTGGCGAAGCAGCTCCATACGGATCTGACGCCGGATCGGCTGGCTCCGATCATCCTGAAGCTGATCGCCATCTACCAGGAGCACGGCAAGAAAAAAGAGAGGTTCTCGCGTTTCGTTGAGCGCATGACACTGGATCATCTCCGCCAATCCACGCTGGATGCGCGGATGGATACGGCAGGATGAACGAAGGACAATGAAAGGCATCACCTCAGGGTGGTGCTTTTTTTGTTGGTGGAGGCTGGCACTGGAGTTCTTCCCATCCGTCGGAGTCCAGCTCGGCGCCACCATGACATCTTCTTTATTCTTCAAGGTAACATGTGTAGTTTAGAGGGTTACGCCGAAGCAACGATGGATATACTTTCAAGAGCACCTGCGGGTGCTCTTTTTTTATTTGGCAGATTGGCAGTGCAGCAGCATCTTTGCCCAGCTCGGCCAAGTTGAATCATTTTAATATATAGACGGGTTTTCATCGGGCGTGAATGTGGGAATAACCACCAAATCGGGCATTTTATCGTGGTTGACGAGCGATGTGAAAGGGTATACAATTTGAATTGTTAAAAGCTTTTAACTATTTAATTTCGTAATATATAAGTGTGGGACTTCGTTAAGCATCGAGGTGATGAAACTGGATAAGCGGGAGCATTTATCTAACATGGTAGCCCGTCAGATGATGACGCTTGTGGCGAACTATGCCAAGATTCTGGACAATGATTTGACCGGCCCCCAGTATTACGTGCTTCAGACCTTGGCGTATGAGGGGCAGCAGACCAGCTCGTATTTTGCCAATGCCCTGAATGTTACGCTGTCGGCTGTCACCAACTTGAGCAACAAGCTGGTGAGCAAGGGTTATATTGAACGGGTAGCGTCAAGCGAGGACAGGCGTCAAGTCTATCTTAGGATCACGGAGCAGGGACGCGAGGTGGAAGCCCGGATGATTGCGAAGTACCGTGAATTGAATGAAGGCTTATGGTCGGATTTCTCGGATCAGGAGATGGATGTCTTGATCGCTTCGTATGAGAAGATGATCGAGCATTTGCAGCTTAAGATCGGGCAGTCCCATATGGACAGCCAATCCAACGACTAACATTAGGAGGTATTTATATGGGGAGATTAGACAATAAAGTAGCGATTATTACGGGTGCGGCTGGAGGCATGGGTAAAGCTGACGCTCTTTTGTTTGCGCAAGAGGGGGCCAAGGTAGCGATTACGGACCTTCAGGAGGACAAAATCAAAGACGTCGTCGCTGAGATTGAAGCGCTCGGCGGCGAAGCGCTGGGAATCAAGCATAACGTTGCTTCCGAAGAAGATTGGGTCCGCGTCGTGGACGAGACGGTTCAAAAATTCGGCAAAATCGATATTCTGGTCAACAATGCCGGTGTCTCCAATGCAACGCCGTTCATGGATTTGACGGTCGAAGGTTGGGAGAAGACGATGTCGATCAACGTCACGAGCATATTCCTCGGTCAAAAATATGTCATTCCGCACATGATCGAAGCCGGCGGCGGTTCCATCGTCAACATCTCCTCCATTGCCGGCCTGACGGGCGGAAGCGGCGCCGGTCCTTACACGGCAAGCAAAGGCGCGGTACGCATGCTGACCAAAGCCACGGCCGTTGACTTTGCGAAGCATAACATCCGCTGCAACTCGGTTCACCCGGGCTACATCGAAACGCCAATGACCGTGGATCTCTTCAAGGACGAAAAAATGATGCAGTGGTTCCAATCCCAGACGCCGTTGCCAAGACTCGGCAAAGCGGAAGATATCGCGCGCGGCGTGCTGTTCCTGGCATCCGACGAGTCCTCTTATATTACAGGCGTCGAGCTGCCGATCGACGGTGGGTATTTCGCGAAGTAAGCCGGACATTCATTCAGCTTGTTCATAAGCTGTCGATGTTTTGAATCATAAGGACACAAGCTCAGTCAGACGTTATATTTATTTTCATCAAGGGGAGTGTTGTTTCATGTCCGATAACCAACAGATTGCTGTCATTACCGGCGCGGCCAGCGGGATCGGCAGAGCCGCCAGTCTGAAATTGGCTGAGAACGGTGCCGCGGTTGTGCTCGTGGATTTCAACAAGGAAACCGGCGAAGAGACGCTGCGCTTGATTAAGGAGCAAGGCGGAGAGGGAATCTTCGTGCAGGCGGATGTGACAAAAACCGAGGATGTTCAGAACTATGTGAACAAGGCGGTTGAAGCTTACGGCCGAATCGATTTCTTCTTCAACAATGCAGGTATCGTGCAGAAGTTCTCCATGCTGGACGATATCGACGAGAACGAATTTGACCGTCAAATGTCCGTGAATGTGAAGGGCGCTTTCCTTGGCATGAAGTATGTTTTGAAGGTCATGAAGGAACAGGGCAGCGGACATATCGTGAACACGGCTTCCACGGCGGGCATCCGCAGTGAACACAGTGCCGCCGCATATTCGGCAAGCAAGCACGCGGTTGTGGGCTTGACCAAGGCAGCTGCGCTGGAATACGTGAAGCAGGGCATTCGCGTGAACGCCATCTGCCCGGGCGGCGTTCAGACGCCGCTGACCGCAGCGGTGGCCAAGTCCTTCATGGAAGGCGGCTACGTGCCTGAGGAAGTGGGCAACATGCGGATGGGCCGTCCGGCTGAGGCGGACGAAATCGCAAACGTGGTTGCCTTCCTGGCTTCCCCGGGCTCCAGCTACATGACAGGCTCGCTGGTTACGATTGATGGCGGGCTGACGCTGTAATATCCGGATTGAAAACAAGACCAGTCAGGCACCGGGATTCCGGGCTTGACTGGTCTTTTTGGCATGACGTTTATTTGATGCCGACGACTTCCGCCAGCAGCTCATAAGAACGGAGGCGCGCTTGATGATCATAGATCGCGGCCGCGACAATGATTTCGTCCGCGTCCGTCGACTGCTGGAACTGCTCCAGCTGCGCGCGGACGGTTGCGGGACTGCCGATGGCGGAAAAACTGAGCTGGCGCTTCACGATGGCCTGCTCCTGCAGGTTCCACAGATCATCCATGCTGTCCACCGGCGGACTCAGCTGGCCGGTGCGGCCCCGGATGATGTTCAGGAACTGCTGGTACGGCGAGGTAGCCAGGCGCTGCGCTTCCTCATCCGTGTCGGCGCAGATCACGTTCACGCCGATCATGGCATACGGCTTGCTCAACTCGGATGAAGGGCGGAAGCTGGTCCGGTACAGATCGAGCGCAGCCATTAGATAGTCCGGAGCAAAGTGGCTAGCAAAAGAGAACGGAAGCCCCAGCTGACCCGCAAGCTGCGCACTGAAACCGCTGGAGCCGAGCAGCCAGATCGGAACATGCAGGCCTTCCCCCGGAATCGCCCGGATGCGCATGGACGAGCCGGAGGTAGGCTGGAAGTAATTCCGCAGCTCGCCGAGGCGGTCCGGGAAGTCCTGGCCGTCGCTGCCCGGGCCGCGGCGGAGCGCCCGGGAGGTCAGCTGATCTGAACCCGGCGCACGGCCAAGACCTAGATCGATCCGGCCGGGATACAAGGATTCGAGGGTGCCGAACTGCTCGGCAATGACAAGCGGAGCATGGTTCGGCAGCATAATGCCGCCGGATCCGACGCGGATCTTGCTGGTGCCTCCGGCCACATGGCCTATGACCACCGAAGTGGCCGAGCTGGCGATCCCCGGCATGTTGTGATGTTCGGCAAGCCAGTAGCGGTTATAGCCCCACTTCTCGGCATGCTGAGCCAGATCAAGCGTATTCCGCAGCGACTGTGCAGCTGTGCTGCCCGCTGTAATCGGCGCCAGATCGAGGATGGAAATCGGGATATCGCGAAGCGTTTTGGACGCTGTATGGTCAAGATTTGCTTCTGTCATACGGAATGACCTCCTTATTCGTGCACGGCACGGTAAGTATTCTATATAGAGACGGGCACCCGGTCGAACGGACGCCGGACATGAAATCCATCTATCGAAAAATGGTATCTCTATATAACGAACATTATATACCTACTTAATCCATAAGAAAAATGTACATCGATGTACTTTCACAGAAGCCAGACCGCGTTTAGCGGAAATTTTTCTTGCGATGATCGAATGGTCTAGCTTTGCCGAAAGCTTGCAGATTCGAAATCGGCATGCAGCTCATCCATATAGTATATGCTTTTTAAGCTGGTCTAAGTATCGCCAAACCCTATTCATGCATTTTTAATGAAGGAGTTTCTATGCAGCTTCTCACATAATATGAGTTCGAAAAAACCAAACAACGCAGCCATCACATGGCTGCGTTGTTGAACGTTAGATAATAAGCTGATGGTGTCCTTATTCCGCTCCGTTGGGCAGCTCAATCCGCTCCATCCCGTTCATGTAAGGCCTGAGCGCCTTCGGAATGAGGATCGAACCGTCGGGCTGCTGGTGGTTCTCCAGCAGCGGGATGAGAATTCGCGGCGAAGCCACGGCCGTATTGTTCAGGGTGTGACAGTAGCGCAGCTTGCCTTCCGCGTCCCGGTAGCGGATGTTCGAGCGGCGCGCCTGGAAGTCGAGCAGATTCGACGACGAGTGGGTCTCCCCATAAGCTCCGCGGCTTGGCATCCATGTCTCAATGTCGTATTGTTTGTATGTTTTCTGCGACATGTCCCCGGTACAGACGGCAACGACCCGGTAAGGCAATTCGAGCTTCTGCAGTAGTTCCTCGGCATTGGCCGTAATCTCTTGCAGAAGCTGCTCCGAGGCCTCCGTGCTGGCTTCGCAGAGAACGACCTGTTCCACCTTCGCGAACTGGTGCACCCGATAGAGGCCGTGGACGTCCCGGCCGCCCGAGCCAATCTCGCTCCGGAAGCAAAGCGATGCTGCTGCCAGGCGAATCGGCTCCGCTACATCGACGATTTCCCCGCAGTAGAACGATACCAACGGCACCTCCGAGGTACCGACGAGCCATTTATCTTGCTCCGTAATTTGAAAGGCCTGATCCTGACCGAGCGGGAAGAAGGCGGTATTCTGCATGGCCTCCGTCCTTACGGTTAACGGTACATCCATAAGGATGAAACCCTTGGCGACCAGCATATCCACCGCCAGCTGCTGAACGGCCCGATGGAGCATTGCGCCGATGCCTGTCAGGTAGTAGCTGCGCGTGCCAGCGGTTTTGACGCCGCGGGGAATGTCGACCATGCGGTGCAGTTCCCCGAGCGTGACATGGTCCCTGAATTGATAATCAAACACGGGGAGCTCGCCTACTCGTCTGATCTCCACGTTGTCCTCATCCGAGGCTCCCACAGGCGTGTCCGGCGACACGATATTCGGTACGAGTATAAGCAGCTCGCTATAAGCTTCGTTAACCTCCCGGTATAACGTTTCCTGCTGGTCTAGTTCCTCGTTGATGGTTTTGACCTGCTGTTTTTGCCGTTCCGCTTCATCCGGTTTGCCTTGCCGCACCAGGGCACTGATCTCCTGCGAGATGGCATTACGCTGTTGACGCAATGCTTCCACGGCTAACAGCAGCGTACGCCGCTGGTCATCCAGCCGGACAAGCTCGGCAACCGAAAGGGCGATGCCTTTCCGGTCAGCCACCTGCTGCAATTCTTCCTGATGATCCGTGCTCTCCCGGATCCATTTCATATCTAACATAATCACCGCGCTCCTTTGCCCTAAAAAATAAAAAAGCGTCCTAGTCCATATGGGACGAGGGACGCTTATGCGCTCGCGGTGCCACCCAAATTGATTGAACCGTAACCTGACCAGGGAACATGTCGGCCTGCGTTCAATCCACTTTGATTCCGCGATAACGGGCGGGTCCGGTTAACTTAGGGGGACGGCTGATCGGGTGTAGATCGAATCCCCTTGACGAGAACGCCTCAGAGTTGGAAGCTCATCATCGGCCTGATGCTTATATTGTTGTTCAGTATACCGCATGAGATGTCTTTTATACAAGGGGTTAACCGGATTTTTGTACGCCGTTACGTCGACGCCGCTTTCTTCGCGGATCCCTGCCTCCAGCTGACAGGCTGCTCTGCGTCCCAGCGGAAAGTCCACGCCGCCGCTCCGAGAATGAGGATCGTAAAGCCGGTCAGGATGAGGAGCGGCATCCATATGCCGGCGATATCTCCCTGCGGATGGACAGCGATCGCCATGGCATCGACCAGATGGTGAAACGGCTGCAGCTGCCCCAGGGTGACGACCCATGATGGGGCATGTTCCAAGGAGTAGAAGGCTTCGCTGGTCAGCAGCATCGGAAAGCTCATCAAGTTCGAGATCATGTTGACATTGCCTTCGTCCCTGGACAGATTGGCAGCCAGAAAACCGAGCGCGGTAAAACACGCGGAGCCGATCAGCAGTACGAGCAGCATCAGCGCCAGTCCCGTGAGGCTCAACTGCACCCCAAGCAGAAGCAGGCTCATGAGAATCGCGCAGGCGCTGACGAGCAGGGCCAGCACGGTTCGTGCCCCTGTCATTGCGGCAATGAAGGAGACGGTTCGAAAGGGTGTCGCCCGCAGCAGCTTGTAGATGCCCCGGTTGCGCTGGGCCATGACGTTAAAAGCGGTGACCATAGTGGCCCCGAACAGGATGTTGGTTGTCAGCACGCCTGCGAGGAGTCGGTGGGAGTAGGTCGCATCATGGAAATAAAGACCCAATCCGACCAGTATGGCGATTGGAAAAACGATGTTCCAAACCAGGGTGTGGGTGTCGCGGAACATGCTCCGCAGCATCGTTGCCATAATCATACGCATATCGATTCCTCCTAAGGTTTCTTTTTACTTGCATTCTCCATTTTCGAGTTCATCGGTCAATTGGATATACAGCTGTTCCAGGCTGTCCGTGCCGTAACGACTGAGCAGCTCATCCGGCGTGCCGGAGGCCTTCACCTTTCCACCGCAGATAAGCACCAACCGGGTGGCAAGCTTATGGACCTCCTCCATGTCATGCGAGGTGAACACGATGGAGGTGCCGATATCCGCCAGTGAACGGATCAGCTCCCGGATATCCCGGCGGGCCCGCGGGTCCAGCGCAGCGGTGGGCTCGTCGAGGAACAGCAGCTTGGGGTCATGGACCAGCGTCATGGCAATGGCGAGCCGTTTCTGCTGCCCCCCGGAGAGTCTGAGCGCATCGGTTCTGGCAGCCTCCGCAAGTCCGCAGCGGTCCAGGTGCCGGATCAGCTCCGCGCCGCTGAGACGTTTGCCGTAGAAGGCGGCGAACATGCGCAGATTCTCTATGGCGGTAAATCCGGGAAAGAAGGGAGTGGACTGCAGCTGAAGCCCGATATGCGGCGAAGGATCGGATGTCCAGTAGGTGACCGAGCCGGCATCGGGGCGGCGCAGACCCAGCACCAGATCCAGCGTCGTCGACTTCCCCGCGCCGTTCGGCCCGATGATCGCCAGCACTTCGCCTTCCCGTATGTTTAGAGTCACATCATGTACGACCCTCCGCTGCTCATAGGTTTTTCTTAATCCCCTTGCTTGAATGAGTGTAGTTGACGTCATTTTGCGTTTCACGCTCCTTATTTGACCAATGTTATATATCCAATGTTGGATATTAGCCGAAAATGAAAGCCGCAGCTGAAGCTGAGGCTTATTCTTGAACGAGTGCAATGATCTTGTGGAGAAAGGCGATGTCCTGTTCCAGGATCGAAATCGCATTATCGAAGGTGGCAAGGGCAATCTTCGATAAGCCGTACTGGCCCTTGATTTCCTTACCCGAACGCCACTGGGCCAGCGATTCCTCCACTTGCTTGAGATTCTTCTCCAGCAATTCCACCGCTTCCTCCTTAGGAATGTCCTCGATCCAGACCAAACCGAGCGAAAAGTCGGATTTGACGGTGTGGGGAGGAAGCGTCAACGTCTCGCGGATCATCTGCTGGAATAGCTTCTCACCTTCATTCGTGATGCTGTAAATTTTGCGGAGTCTCGCGCCGGTTCGCTCTTCGGCAGTGGCTGCAATCAACCCCTCGCTTTCCATCTTGTTCAGCGCGTAATAGATCGAACCGGACAGGATATTCGTCCACAGGTCCATACGGCTTGCCTGAATGAGCTGCTGGATTTCATATCCGTGCATCGGACGCTGGCGAAGAAATGAAAGCAGGATGAGGTTGGTCATGTAGGATCACTTCCTTAGGATGTGTGTGAAGAATGATGAATTCCATTACTGAATATCCAACGTTGGTTATTCGATGATTGTAATTATAAAGACGATGGAATCATTTGTCAACGATCCCCGATGAAATAGATATATGATATATGGATTGAATGAAAGCGATTTAACGTTTAGTCTAGTAGTGTGAACTAGTATGGCAGTTGGATGAGGAGGCTATAACGTCGATGAATTACAGACAATTGGGAAATACGGAGCTTCACATTAGCGAGGTCAGCTTCGGCACATGGGCGATCGGAGGCTCATGGGGGCAGACCGATGATCAGGAAGCCTTGAAGGGATTGGACCGCGCCATCGGCGAGGGCGTGAACTTCTTCGATACGGCCGACGTCTATGGAGACGGGCATGCCGAGGATTTGCTCGCGCGCGCAACCAAAGGGAAAGAAGATACCGTGCATGTGGCCACCAAGTTTTGCCGCGCCGGTGATATTCATGATCTTCAGACCTATTCCGAGGCGTCGATCCGCCGTTATTGCGAGGGCAGTCTGAAGAGGCTGCAGCGGGAGCGGATTGATCTTTATCAGGTTCACTGCCCTCCCTTCGAGGTGTTGAAGGACGGACGGGTGTTTGAAGTGCTGGACAAGCTGCAGGCCGAGGGGAAAATCCGACATTACGGCGTCAGCGTGGAAACGGTGGAGGAAGGATTGTTCTGTCTTGGGGCACCGGGGGTGAGGTCCCTGCAGGTGATTTTCAATCTGTTCCGCCAAAAACCGCTGGCCCAACTGCTCCCGAAGGCCAAAGCGTCGGGCGTCGGCATATTGGTGCGCTTGCCGCTCGCCAGCGGTTTGCTAACCGGAAAATTTACGGAGAGCACTACCTTCAGCGAGGGGGATCACCGGAATTTCAACGCGAACGGCGAGCAGTTTAACGTAGGCGAGACTTTTGCCGGCCTCCGATTTGAAAAAGGTGTCGAGCTCGCCAGAGAGCTCGCCTGGATTGCCGAGGGCCGAGGCGACATGGCTCGTGCATCCATGCGCTGGATTCTGGATTGCCCGGAGGTCACTGCCGTGATTCCCGGCTTCCGCAACGTCCGCCAGATCGAAGACAACCTGGGCACGCTGGACGTGCCTTCGTTCAGCATGGAGGAGAAAGAACGCCTTGCGCTTTTCTATCAGGAGCAGGTAGCCATGCACATCCGCGGCGCCTATTAAGCCGATTTCGAGAATAATAGGAGAGAAGCCTCCCGGTCATCGGGAGGCTTCTTGTTTAGGGCGATGAGATGGAATCAAACGAACGGAAGCTGCTGCAGCGCTGCTTTAAAGCATATCCTATGCTTTATCATGGAAATGATACTATAATATAGGCAAAGATTCTGAATCGGAATGTGTTCAGCAGGAGGATTGTCGATTTGAATGATTTGTTGAAGCGAGAGCATGACATTATCAAGGTCTGCTTGTTAGCAGGCAAAATCATGCTGCAGAGCGGCGCGGAGACCTATCGGGTCGAGGATACGATGATGCGGATCGCCGCGGCTTTCGGCGTGGAGAACAGCCACAGCTATATGACCCCGACGGGCATTATCTTCTCGGTGGAGGAGCCGCAGCATATTACGCGGCTTATTCGTATTTCGGATCGGACAACCAATCTCCATAAGATCGATCAGGTCAACAGCGTGTCCCGGAGCGTCAGCCTCGGCGAGCTGACGATGGAAGAGGCTTACCGGGCCCTGGAGCGAATCGAGCATGAGCAGGCCATTTATCCGACATGGGTGCTGATTCTACTGTCAGCGATCGCAAGCGGGTGCTTTCTCATCATGTTTCGCGGCATCTGGCCGGATTTCGTACCGGCGGCCGTTGCGGGCGGCCTGGGCTTCTCCTGCTTCGTATTCATGCATCGGGTCATTCCCGTCCGGTTCTTCGCCGAATTCTCGGGTGCGCTCGTCATCGGCATAACCTCCGTTTGGATGGTCAGATTCGGATTCGGCCATCAGCTGGATACGATCATCATCAGTTCCGTGATGCCGCTGGTACCGGGCTTGCTGATCACGAATGCCATTCGCGATCTGATGGCAGGGCATCTGATATCCGGCTTGTCCAAAGGGGCGGAGGCTTTTGTTACGTCCTTTGCCATCGGCGCGGGCATTGCGTTTACTTTGTCATTCTAAGAGATGGGAAGGGTGGAGGGATAATGGTGGCAACCTTTTATATACAGCAGCTCATTACGAGTTTCGTTGCTTCGGCGGCATTCGGGATCATCTTTAACGTACCCAAAAAAGCACTGCTGCAGTGCGGGTTTGCCGGCATGGTGGGCTGGCTGCTCTACATCATGCTTCAGGATATGAAAGTTGAGCCGGTAACGGCCACGGTAGTCGCGGCTTTTTGCGTGACGATGATCAGTCATTTTTTCGCCAAAAAATACAAGACTCCCATCATCGTGTTCAGCGTGTCGGGGATTATTCCGCTCGTACCGGGCGGTGTCGCCTATAATGCCCTTCGCCATGTGGCCCAGAATCAATTCGATCAGGCCGTCCAGCTGGGGGCCCAAGCGTTCATGATTTCAGGCGCCATCGCGCTGGGGTTGCTGCTGTCGGAGGTGACCAATCAGGTCATAAGGAAATGGTCGATCACCCGATAAACCGATAAACCGATAAACCGATAAACCAGTAATCCTGCACCCTGAAATCCGGACCCCGGCAACCCGAAACGAACCCGTTTATATGCGAAGCATGCGCTTCGATCCGACGGGAAATGCCCATGCTCCGACTCGTTGGTATCCGGGGGAGGGACACCTATGCGTGTGTAATTGAATTGATGAACCAGCCGTATGTACGCATTTTGCGGGATGCGGTTTTTTGCGCGCTCGCCAAGGCGTGAATATCCTTACTTACATGAATTTTTTTACATTAGTTTCATGTTATGCCTTTTTATTGTCCAAATCCTCGACATGCTATATAATCTTTCTTGCAAAAATGAAACCGTATTCACAGGGGTTCTTTCCGTATCCACAGCGTTACCGAACGTCAGGTGAAGATTCGATTCGCAGTCCATCAAAAAAGAGGGATGTCCATGCAGGAGCTGACGCTGCATTTGTTCGAACGGATGGGCATGCTGCTCATCCTGACTTTTATACTGACGAGAATTCCGCTGTTCCGCCAATTGCTGGACCGCAAAGAGATGTCCGGCATGCGGATGTTCATCTATTCCGGCCTGTTCGGGCTTTTCGGCATCCTCGGGACCTATGCGGGCGTTGTCGTGGAGAACGGCGAGTCCAGTTCCTCCTTCTGGCTGATGCGACTGACCGCGGAGCAGGCCCTGGCCCACTCTGCCCTGGTCGGGGTGGTGATCGGCGGACTGATCGGCGGTCCCCGCGTAGGCATCGGGGGCGGGCTCCTGGCGGGCGCCCACCTCCTGTATATCGGCGGTGCCACGGGGCTGGCAGGCGCAATCGCCGTGCCATTAACGGGAGCGCTGGCTGGAGGCGTGGCCCGATTCTTCTCGCAGGAGCGGGTCATCTCGCCGGCGAAAGCGTTATTCGTCGGCATGTTCGCTCCGATCCTGCTCATGGGGATGATTTTGATCTGTGCGGATGAGCCGGATCGTGCAGTGGAACTGGTCAACCTGATCGGCCTGCCGATGGTGCTGACGAATAGCATCTCCATTGCAATCTTTACGACGATGCTGCGGGTTGCGCTCACCGAGGAGGAACGGGCAGCCGCGTATGAGACGGAGAAGGCATTCCATATCGCGGAATCGGCGCTCCCGCATCTGAAGCAGGGGCTGACGTACCGTACGGCTCAGGCCGTGGCGGCCTTGCTGCTGCGAGAGCTGAAAACAGCGGCCGTCGCCATTACGGATACGGAGCGGTTCCTGGCTCATGCCGGCGCCGGGAGCCGTACCCTTGATCCCGGAGAAGAGATCCAATCGGACTTGACCAAGAACGTCATCGCGACAGGCGAGCTTCGGATCATCGAGAATGCGGAAGAGATCCAGCCCCGGCATCCGGCGCTCGGGGCCGCCATCCTTGTCCCGATCATTGAGGCAGGCCAGGTCGTGGGCGTCATTCAGTTCTACTTCAAGCGGCCGGAGGATATCCGGCGCGTCGAGCTGGTGATGGCCCAGGGGCTGGGACAGCTGATTTCCTATCAGCTCGGGGCCACCGCACACGAGAAGATGAGCCATTTAATGAAAGAGGCGGAACTCAAGCTGCTGCAGGCGCAGATCAATCCGCACTTTCTATTCAATACCCTCAACGCGATTCATTCGTTGATTCGCACCGATCCGCTGCTGGCACGACATGCCACGATGCAGCTGGGGGCATTCATGCGCCTGAACGTCAAGGTCATGGCGTCCCGCAGAACGACCATTCGCGAGGAGATGGAGCTGTTGAATGCCTATCTGGACATTATACAGATCCGGTTCGAGGATCAGTTCGCGTTTGAGTGCCAGCTCGATCCCGCGCTTGGCGAGCTTATGATTCCGCCGGCAACGCTGCAAATGCTGGTGGAGAACAGCATTAAGCACGGCCTGCGCGACAAAGCGAGCGGAGGCGTCATTCGGCTGAGCCTAAGCCGGGCCGGTGATATGGCGGTTGTTCAACTGCGGGACAACGGGATCGGCATTTCGCCGGAAGTGCTGGACAGCTTAGGCGATCAACCGATCATCGGCAGCGAGGGTACGGGAAACGGCATTTACAATATCAATCAGCGTTTAATCAGCATGTTTGGCAAAGAGGCCAGACTTATCGTGGAGAATCTCGCAGAGGGCGGCTGCAGCATATCCTTCAGCATCCCCTGCAGCTTGTCGGAAGGGAGCCGGTACCGTGAAGCGAATTAAAACGATGATAGCGGAAGACGAACGATTGGCAAGGGAGGAGCTGGCTTACCTGCTGGAACAGGAGCCCGATATCGAGCTGCTTCCGCATGCCGCGAACGGACGGGAGCTGCTGGAGCTTGTCCCCTTGCGGCAGCCGGATGTCGTCTTTCTCGACGTTCATATGCCGGAGCTGGAAGGGTTGCAGGCGGCGCGCATGCTGAAGGCCTCCCCGATCTCGCCCTTGATTGTGTTTACGACGGCCTACGACGAGTATGCCGTTGAAGCGTTTGGCCTGAACGCGATCGATTACCTGCTGAAGCCTTATAGCCATATGCGGTTGAAAGAAACCCTGCAGCGAATTAGAAGCAGGATTCAGGAAGGGAATGCCTTCCCGAAACAGGAGGCTCACGATGCTATTCAGGCCGCTCCTTATCCATCCACGGAGGCTGCCGCCCGCAGCATGCGCGGCAAACTTCTGTTCGACGACGGGGATAAACATGTGCTGGTTGATCCCGAGGCGATCCTGTACGCGGTGCGCGAGGAACGTGTCATTCGCGTATGGACGGCGGAAGGCCAGCGGATTACGAGCAAAAGCACCTTGCAGGAGCTGGAGGAGAAGCTTGCGGGTTACTCCTTCTTTCGCCCTCATCGCAGTTATCTGGTTAACGTGAACTGGATCGCGGAGCTCTCCCCTTGGCAGAACGGGGCTTACAACATCGTGCTGAAGGATGAGCAGCGGTCGATGATTCCATTGTCCCGGGAGGCTGCACGGGATTTGTTCCGGTTGCTTAGGGAGGCTTGAAAAAGGACAAAGAATAGCGCTCAAGTATGGCGGTTTCCTCCCGGTTCGGGCGGCATATCCGCCCTTTCGCGCACCCTGCCCGACGTTTCGCGCAGGAGCTGTGGTCGATGGCAATCCTCCCGTATATAATCATTCTAAAGCGCTTTCATTGATGGAAGACGCAATAGATCCTGATCGTTAATGGAGGGAAAGGCAATGGAAGAAAAAAGCTATACCGAAGTATGGCATTCCGAAAAATTCAAAACGCTGCTCTCCCGCAAGAAACGGTTCATTATTCCCATGACCGTCTTTTTTCTTCTGTTTTATTTTGCGCTGCCGATCCTTACTTCGTACACCGACGTGTTGAATCACCCGGCGATCGGCCCGATCACGTGGGCATGGGTATTTGCCTTCGCCCAATTCGTCATGACATGGGTTCTGTGCATTCTCTACTCCCGCAAGGCGGCCCAGTTTGACCGAATGGTAGACGATATCAAAAAGGATATGGGGGCGTAATCGACATGGCTATTGCGTTGTTTTGCGGAATTGTACTGCTTACGCTGATCATTACGTATTACGCTGCCAAGAAAACGACCAACACGAGCGATTTCTATACGGCAGGGGGAGGACTCAAGGGCTGGCAGAACGGGACAGCCATTGCCGGCGACTATATGTCTGCGGCCTCCTTCCTCGGGATCGCAGGCTCGATCGCGTTAGTCGGCTTTGACGGCTTCTTCTACAGCATCGGCTTCCTCGTGGCTTACCTGGTGGTGCTGTACCTTGTCGCCGAGCCGCTCCGGAACCTCGGCAAGTATACGGTGGCGGACATGATTGCCGCCCGTTTCTCCGACAAGAAGGTGCGGGGCGTGGCTGCGCTGAATACGATCTCCATCTCCATCTTCTACATGATTGCGCAGCTGGTTGGAGCGGGCGCGCTGATTAAGCTGTTGTTAGGGCTGGACTATGTCACGTCCGTATTGATTGTGGGCGTGCTCATGACCATCTATGTTGTCTTCGGGGGCATGCATGCGACAAGCTGGGTTCAAATCTCGAAAGCCGTGCTGCTCATGGCCGGCACGTTCATCATCTCGCTGATCGTATTCGCCAAATTCGATTTCAGCCTGACCCAGATGTTCCACCATATGAAGACGGCCACCCCGCTGCAGGAGGCCTTCCTGAATCCGGGGAATAAATACAAAATCCCGCTCGAGACGCTGTCCCTCAACCTTGCCCTGGTACTCGGCACGGCAGGTCTGCCGCATATTTTGACCCGCTTCTTTACCGTTAAGGACGCGAAGACGGCGCGCAGCTCCGTGGTGTACGCCACCTGGATTATCGGCATCTTCTATGTGATGACGATCTTTCTGGGGTTCGGGGCAGCCGCCTTCGTAGGCGCGGCCGATATTACCGAGGTCGATAAAGCGGGCAACATGGCAGCGCCGCTCCTGGCCAAAGCGATCGGCGGCGACTTCCTGTTCGCGCTCATCTCGGCGGTTGCCTTCGCGACGATCCTTGCGGTGGTGACGGGGCTTGTGCTGTCCGCCGCATCGGCCTTCGCCCATGATTTCTACGGCCAAATCGTGCGCCGCGGCGAATCGTCCGAGAAGGAGCAGCTGAAGATGGCACGGTACGCTTCGATCGGCGTATCCGTCGTCTCGATCCTGCTAGCGTTGTTCGCCCAGAAGATGAACGTGGCGTTTCTGGTCTCGTTAGCCTTCGCCGTTGCAGCCAGCGCGAATTTGCCGGTCATTCTGTTCACCGTGTTCTGGAAGAGATTTAATACGACGGGCGCGGTCACAGGGATGCTGACGGGTTTGATCAGCACGGTGATTCTCGTGGCCCTTAGCCCGAATATATGGGATCTGGCCGGCAAAGCGATTTTGGTAGGCGATCCGATCTTCCCGATGAGCAACCCGGGCATCGTCTCCATTCCGCTTGGCTTCCTGGCAGCCTATGTCGGCACGCTGCTCTCCTCTTCCAAGGATGAGGCGAAGTATGCCGAAGTGCTGGTTAAAGCGAACACGGGCGCGTAACCCAACAACGGCTTCTTATGGAAAAAAGGGTGTACCCTGCTGGTTAACAGCGAAGGGAGTCGCCCTTTTTTTGCCATTTTATCGTAAAATAAAAAGCAACAACATTTTGGGGCCATGGCGGAAGGAGGCAGGCAAGTGAACATATCCGGCATCGTTTTTTTTCTGGCGATTGTGGTCGGCACGTTAATGATTACGTATTATGCCGCCAAGCGAACAACAAGCACGAACGATTTCTATGCAGCGGGCAATCGCCTGAGCGGGCTGCAAAACGGCCTAGCCATTTCCGGCGACTATATGAGCGCGGCGTCTTTCCTTGGCATCGCGGGCTCCATTGCGGTGTACGGCTTCGACGGCTTTTTCTATTCGATCGGCTTCCTTGCCTCCTATGTGATCGTGCAGTACATCGTAGCCGAGCCCCTTCATAACCTGGGCAGGTATACGATGGCGGATGCGGTGGCGGTCCGGTTCGGCGAGAAACGGCTGCGCGGATGCATCGCCGTCAATAACATGATGATCACCATCTTCTATATGATCGCCCAGCTCGTCGGCGCCGGGTGGCTCGTCCATTTGCTGTTCGGGCTGGAGACGTCGCTCGCCATCGTGCTGGTCGGCGGCTTAATGACCGTCTACGTCACGTTTGGCGGCATGCTCGCGACTTCCTGGGTGCAGATCGTCAAATCCATTTTGCTGGTGAGCAGCACCTTTATCGTGAGCCTCATCGTGCTGGCAAGGTTCGATTGGGATCTGCTCGGTTTATTCGAATCCATGAAGAGGGCGACCCCATTACAGGAGCGGTTTCTAATGGCGGGCAACATGTTTGACCACCCGCTGGACATGCTGTCGTTTAATATGGCGCTGGTGTTAGGGACAGCGGGACTGCCGCATATTATTGCGCGCTTTTACACGGTAAGGGACCCGCGTACGGTCCGTGCTTCGGTCAGAACGGCGACGTTTACGATCGGCGTTTTTTACGCCATGACGATTTTTCTTGGCTTTGGAGCGGCTGCCTTTGTTGATTGGTCCATATTGTCCGAGCGGGTAGAGCTGGCGGCCCCGCTGCTCGCAAGCGAGCTGGGCGGCGAATTCTTAATGGCCTTCGTATCCGCCGTTGCCTTCGCAACGATACTGGCCGTGATCTCCGGGCTTGTGCTCACGGCCTCCTCGGCGTTTGCCCATGACGTCTACAGCAGCATCTTCCGCAGCGGACGGGCGACCGAGGCGCAGCAGATGAGGGTGGCCAAGCTTTCGGCCATCGTCGTTGGCGCGGCTTCGATCGTGCTAGCGCTCGGGGCACAGACGCTGAATGTGGCGTTCCTCGTGTCGTTTGCTTTCGCGGTTGCCGCCTCGGCTAACCTGCCGGTGCTGCTGTTCACGCTATTTTGGCGGAAATTTAATACGCAAGGCGCCTTATCGAGCATTACGGCCGGCCTCTCGTCTTCTTTGCTGCTCATGGCTGTCGGGCCCAATGTAATGGACCCAGTGGCAGGCTGGATTCGAGCGGAAGCAATCTTCCCGCTTAAGCATCCGGGCATCGTCTCCATTCCGATTGGGTTTGCCGGCGGCATCGTCGGCACCCTGCTATCGCGTAAACGGGGTTCGAGCGGCCATTTCGAGCATATGCAGGCCGTTGCCCATGTCGCGCCGGGTGAAAACCGTTCCCGCGAATGGGGATAACTGCTAATTACATATGAATTTTAGTTTGGGCCACGCTAGTTTCCCTGTACCATTCATTGTGCATGTGCACAATAAATACCGTTATGGCGTCAATAGGATTGAATGCGACATTCCGGTTATACTGTATCCTGTAAGCGCAATCATAGTTTCATAAGGCATGATTACATCATTGTTCACAAGCTATATTGCTTAAGGAGGCATTCACAACATGGATGGGACAGTTATACATTGGGGCGGAGCCGTTGTCGGACTGATTATCGCTATTGTCTTGATTTTTAGAAAGGTGAACCCGGTCTATGCCTTGTTTGGAGGCGCTGTCATTGGAGGCCTGCTGGGCGGAGCTACCATTGATCTGACCGTGCAGTATATTATCGAGGGCACTAACAGTGTCATGGGGGCTGTCGTTCGGGTCTTGGCCGCAGGCGTGCTGGCCGGGATCTTGATCGAATCGGGGGCCGCCGAACGCATTGCCGAGACGATTGTTGCCAAGCTGGGCGAGAAGAAAGCGCTTCTATCCATCGCTCTGGCAACGATGATCATTACGGCGGTCGGGGTATTCATTACCGTTGCCATTATTATCGTGGCACCGATTGCCTTGTCCGTCGGCAAGAAGATCGGCATTTCCAAAACCGCCCTGCTGCTCGCGCTTGTCGGGGGAGGCAAAGCGGGAAACATCATCTCCCCGAACCCGAATACGATTGCTGTAGCCAAGGGATTCGACGTCGACCTTGCCCAAGTCATGATTAACGGTTTTTTGCCGGCCGTTGCCGGATTGATTGTCACGATCATCGTGGCCAAGATGCTGACGAACAAAGGGGTCATGGTGTCGGATAGCGATCAAGTGACGGAGGAAATGGGCAGGAAGGACAAGCCGAGCTTCGGGCGGGCAATGGTTGCCCCTGTCGTAGCCATTGTCTTGCTCGCACTGAACCCGGTGGGCAGCATACTGGGCATCGAAGCTCTTCAGGCCATCAAGATTGACTCCATGATCATTCTGCCGGTTGCCGGCATCATCGGTTTGATTGCCATGCGGCAGACGAAGAACATCATTGCCTATACCACCTCCGGTCTGAATAAAATGACGGGTACGGCGATTATCCTGATCGGTGCCGGCGCCATTGCCGGAATTATCTCCAAATCCGATCTGAGTGCCGTTGTGGTGCAGGGCATTGAGGTCTTGGGCGTATCGGGTACGTTCCTGGCGCCTCTCGCCGGTATTCTGATGGGAGCGGCAACCGCATCCACATCGACGGCGTCCATTGTGGCCGCAGGTTCGTTTGGTGAAGCCATCCTGTCCATGGGAACGGCACCGCTCGCCGCAGCCGTTATGGTCCACACCGGGGCAACGGTCATTGACCATTTGCCGCACGGAAACTTCTTCCACGTCACCGCGGAATCGGTGAAGATGAGCATTAAAGAACGGATGAAGCTGATTCCTTACGAAAGCATTGTCGGATTGACCATGGCCATTGTCGCTACGATATTGTACGGATTTATATTTTAAGAGATCGTACTGTGGAGTGAAAAATATAAGGATAGGCAGGGGATAACCATGAAGCAGGATTATGTTATTGTACTCGCGCCCGATTCATTTAAAGAGAGCATGACCGCAAAGGAAGTCTGCGAAGCGATGGAACGCGGCATCAAGAAGGGAAACCCGAATGTGACGTGTATCCATGTGCCCATGGCTGACGGCGGTGAAGGTACGATGCAATCCCTTGTGGATGCTACGGGCGGTACGGTCCATACCGTCACCGTGACGGGTCCGTTGGGCGATCAGGTGGAGGCATCCTACGGCATTTCAGGCGATGGCAGCACCGGGGTACTGGAAATGGCCAGCGCCAGCGGAATTCATCTGGTCCCGATCGCACAGCGGAATCCGCTGGTGACCACCACCTACGGGACGGGCGAGCTGATCAAGGCTTGCCTTGACCACGGCGTAAGCCGGCTGCTGATCGGGATCGGCGGCAGCGCGACGAATGACGGCGGTGCCGGGGTGGTTCAGGCGCTCGGCGGCAAGCTGCTGGATGCGGAAGGGAAGGAGCTTGCTTTTGGCGGAGGGGAGCTGGGTCGTCTTGCGCGCTTGGACTTAAGCAGCTTTGATCCGCGGCTTCAGGATGTCGAGGTCGAAGTGGCCTGCGACGTGACCAACCCGCTCTGCGGCGAAACGGGAGCCTCTCATGTATTCGGACCGCAGAAGGGCGCTACGCCGGAGATGATCGAGCAGCTGGACAGAAATCTCCGGAATTACGCCGGGGTAATGAAGCAGCAGCTGGGCAAGGATATCATAGACTATCCAGGCGCCGGCGCGGCCGGTGGTCTTGGCGGCGGGCTGATGGTCTTCCTGAACGGGACGCTGAAGAAAGGGATCGATATGGTCGTTGACTATACGGGACTTGAAGAGAAAGTGCGCCAGGCGGATATGGTGTGGACCGGCGAAGGCGGGATGGACTTCCAGACGCAGTATGGCAAAACTCCGCTGGGTGTCGCGAGGGTGGCGAAGAAGCATGGCAAGCCTGTCGTTGCTCTGGCCGGCCGGGTTGGTGACGGGATCGATGTGCTGTATGATCAAGGAATGGACGCGATTTTCGGCATCATGCCGGGTGCTGCCACGCTGTCGGAGGCGCTGGAGAACGGCGTGCAGAACGTGGAGAGAACATCCGAGAATATCGTCCGTCTCATGGCTTCTTTGAACAAGTAATCATACACTTCTTAAAGAGGATGCAAGGGAGCTGACCTGCCGGGGGCGGCTTCTTTTTTCTCTGCGGGCGGGATATGGATCGGCAGCCGGATGTGCACACTATAGGAAAAGATTTTTTTTCCTATGGAGTCTACAATGTCATCATATTGGTAACACATGACAGGCATGTTAGGAGGGGCATCATGCATGAAACTATCACGACCTTTGGCGGAAAATATCGCAAGAGAAATGATGCGCGTCATTCCTTACAACATTAACGTGATGGATGAGAACGGAATCATTATGGGCAGCGGGGACCCCGCGCGGCTCGGCACGCTGCACACAGGTGCACAGAAAGCCATACAAACCGGACGGATCTATGAGGTTTATGAAGCCGGCGGCGGCATGAAGCCCGGTGTGAACGAACCCATTGTGGTGGATGATGAGGTGATCGGCGTTGTTGGCATTACAGGTCATCCGGATGAGGTGAGACCGCTCAGCAATTTGCTCCAGGTGACCGTTGTGTTATTGATCGAGCAGGAGCGTCAGAACAAGGCGATGTTAAACCAACGTCAAAACCGGGAGAAGTTCTATCATGAGCTATCCTATCGCAAGGCTCCTTATGATGAGCCTTTTATGGAGCGTGCTGAAGCCTATGGGCTTGACCTGACACGCAAATGCCGGGTGCTGTTAGTGCAGAGCTCGATGGGCGAAAAGGCGTTCCGCCATTTGCAGCAAGCGTACCCCCAAAGCTGGAACTTGGAGAATGACAAAACCGTATTTTTCATGACGGATGTCTTAAGATTCGGGAGTCTTCTGGACAGGCTGATCGACCTGGACGAAGTCCTTCGCATGGGGATCGGGGAGCAGGAGGAACTCGCTTCTACCTCGCTGGAGCAGGCGGTATCCGCCCTGGAGCTGGGAATGAACATCGATCCCCATCGCAAGGTGAATTTTTATAAGGATTTAAGGTTTCTGATCGGCCTGTCCCATATTTCGGATGATGCTCATGCCTCGCTGTATCCGTTGCTGGAGCAGGGCGGAGACAAGCTGGATCTGATAGAGACGCTTCAGGTCTACATTGCCGAGAACGGTGATCATAACAGCACGGTCAAAAGACTCAACATTCACCGGAACACCTTGAACTACCGCTTAAACCGGATCAAGCAGCTGACTGGCAAAAATCCGCGCCATGTGCTGGATCTGTTTGAATTGCTGTGCGGGTTGATGTGGAGAAGGTGATGGCTGCTCAAGCATGGGCGGCTTTTACCTCCACAATCTTTTGTGGATGATTACCGCCCCGTATTCTTCGTTCTTCACGTTCAAAAGGGCAGTTCCAAGCGTCGATAGACCTTGGGCTGCCCCTTCTGTTTATTTAATGCCAAGCCGCATGCGGTAGCTGAGCATCACGGGAAGCGTCCGCCCCTGGAAATGCTCCTCGACCAGCGCATGGAACTGCGCGATGTTGTCGTTCAATTCGTTTGGTTTCAGCTTGAATACGGTCTGGATGCCGCCTTGACTGACGGCGAGGCCGGTATACCGGTCGGCGGTGAACGGCTCCATATGGTGGAACACGATCTCTTTGGAGAACCGGAACAGTCCGCTTTCCCTTATATGCTTCAGATGCTCGTTCTTATTTCCTTTATAGGCCTGCTCCTGAGGCTCCACATGGTCGTCGATGATGGCCTCTGCCCGTTCAATCAGCCCATGATAGGCTTGCTCCACTCTCCAGGTCAGGCTCGGCGGCCAATCGCAATCATATACCGCGAATATCCCTTCGTCACGCAGAACGCGGGAGACCTCCTTCAATGTGCTGGCCGGGTCCATCCAGTGAAAGGATTGGGAACAGGTGATGATGTCGGCGGACTGATCCTTAAGCGCCAATTGGTTGGAATAGCCCGAGACGAACTTGATGTCGGCGATATCCGCGCCGCTGCTGCGTGCTTCCTGTTCCAGCGTTTGCAATTTGGCGACGGCTTTGCCGCGCATATCATCATTCGGCTCAACCCCGATGACTTGATCCGCAGCGTCTTTCCATGCAAAGGAGGAAAGCCCCGTTCCGCATCCCAAGTCGACGACGACAGAGGGCTTGCGTTCCAAATAGCCTGTCAGCAGGGCGACAACCTCCTGGGGGGCTTCGGGGCGATGCTGGTCGTAGGTATCCTCAAAGCCGGTAAAACGATCCACGTTGCTGGCACGGTTTCCCTCGGGAACAAAATCCTTGCTCCACACTTCGGTCATATCCTTGGTCATCGTTACTCATCTCCTTATCCGGGTACATGAATCAGGCATCAGGCATAACAAAAGGTGCTTTCTTGGCTTGCACAATTACGGACGAAGGCTCCAATCGCCGTTTTCTGCCGCTGTAATGCCATCATATCATAGGAAAGGAACTTATTAACAGACGGGCTTGACCCGGGTAGTGCCGATGCGGGTACAATAGAGGAATCGAATGAGGAAGAGGGATGAACATGAAGACACCAACAGCACCGAAGGGGATCTTCTTCGATGTGGATGATACATTGTATGACCATCTGGCGCCTTTTCGCGAGGCCGTGCAGGAGATTGCCAGTCCCGATGAGACGTTTCCTTATGAGGCCGCCTACCATCGGATGCGCTATTACAGCGACAAGCTGTCCGTCGAGCTGGGAGGAGCCGGAACGGCAGCTTACGGGGATGCGGTCGAGGATATGCGCAGACGCCGGTTCCAGTTAGCGTTGGCCGAATTCGGCGTGCGACTGACTCTTGAGGAGGCCGAAGCGGTACAGCAGACGTATCTGGACCTGCAGTATAACATCACGATGTTTGAGGGCGCCCGGGAGCTTCTGATGAAACTGGCGGATGCCGGGCATGTCGTAGGCCTGATTACCAATGGCCCGGCCGAACATCAGATGAACAAAATCGCGGCGATGAAGCTGGGCGGCCTGATACCGGAGGATCGGCTATTCGTATCCGGTGCCGTCGGCTGGGACAAGCCCGATCCGCGGATCTTCCACCATGTGAACAGGCAGACCGGGACGAAGCCGGAGAACTCTTATTACGTCGGGGACTCATGGCGCAATGACGTGGTCGGAGCCCTGGCTGCGGGCTGGCATGTAATTTGGTTCAATCACCGGAGCGTCGGGCCGGAATCGGAGCAGCGGCCGCAGCATACCGTTGCGAGTTACGAAGAGCTCGAGCGGCTGCTGGAAGAGATTATCGGATAACAAAATGGGCAGTCCCCCTGATCCGCTGCCCAAGCGGGCTGCTGCCGCATTATTCGAAAGGCTATGGTCAGGCTCTTTAAACGAAGGGCTTGGCTTTTTTGGTTCTATATTCAACCGAATGGTTGACTTTATGAAATTTGCCCATTATAGTTAACCATATGGTTGAACAAAATAATGAAGAACAACTGGATCACATCTTCCATGCTCTGGCTGACCCGACCCGAAGAGAGATGGTGCGCATGATCGCATCGCAGGAACGGACGGTATCTGAGCTGGCTGAACCGTTTGACATGTCGCTTGCGGCAGCCTCCAAGCATATCAAGGTACTGGAGCGCTCCGGCCTGCTCGAACGGTCCATCCATGGACGGACGCATACCTGTCGTCTGAATCCGAACGTCATGTCAAGAGCGATGGAATGGCTGCAATTCTACGAACGATTCTGGAACCGGCAATTTGATGCGCTTGAACGCGAGCTGAACAAAGCGAAGAGGGAGGAGCACTAGAAGAATCCTTAGGAATACCGCTGAACATCCTGGACAAGGATGAGTAACGTAGGGAAATAAACGCAATACCACTTTTGATAAGAGAAGGATGATTAACATTGGATAACGCCTCCACTACCACGCTGATCATGAAACGCCAATTTGAGGCAGCACCGGAAAGAGTATTTGATGCCTGGTTAAATCCCGACATGATGAGGAAATGGTTGTTTACGATGGAAACAACGAACAAAATCGCCCGCAACGATCCGCGCGTGGGCGGAAGCTGGGAGATTGTTGACGTGAGGGAAGGCAAGGAGTACCGGGCCATTGGAGAGTATCTGGTCATAGACCGGCCGCGCAAGCTGGTGCTCACCTTCAAGATGCCCCAGTTCAGCGACACCGTGGACCGCATTACGGTGGAGTTCAAAGCCGTAGACGCGGGGTGCGAAATGACGTTCTCCCAGGAGATCGTTGTCCCTCATGAGGAAGACTGGACCGCAGAGGATATTGAAAAAGCGCTGACCGAATACCATGACCAAACCGAGCATGGCTGGGGTTATATGTTTGAGGGGCTGAAGCAGCTGTTAGAGACAGGAACGATAAACTACCCATCTTAAACCGATGAATAAGGGAGCGTGTGTTATCGATGAAGAGTGTGACCCCGTTTTTAATGTTTCAGGGCAACGCGGAAGAAGCTATGAACCATTACATTTCCATTATTGAGGATTCCGAAATCATCAGCATTACCCGTTATGGACCCAATCAGCCGGGAGCCGAGGGAAGCGTCATGCATGCGGTCTTTTCGTTGAAGGGACAAACGTTCATGTGCATCGACAGCAACGTGAAGCATGAGTTTACGTTCACGCCTTCCTTCTCCATCTATCTGACTTGCGAATCCGAAGCCGAGATCGAGAAGGTGTACGGTGCTTTGGTCGATGGCGGAGGTGCGATGATGCCGCTGGACAACTATGGATTCAGCCAAAAGTTCGGCTGGATCGCGGACAAGTTCGGCGTATCCTGGCAGCTTAATCTGCCAAGCGAAGCGTAACCTTTAGCAGTTGATTAATCTAGGGACGGGCCCGGAAGGGGCCTGTCCCTTTTTGCGCTGCGCTGCAAGGAAGGCATTGCGCAGCTTGATGCTCTCGATCAAGAGCCGTGCTCTCCCTCACCGCCAGCCCAACGGAAGAATATAGCAATGCGCAGCCGCAAATCCCATGCCGCTGCGTATGCTGCTTATTCCGTGTACTGCTTTCGGAATTGCAGCGGCGACAGGCCGAAACGGGCGGAGAAGCGGCGGGAGAAATAGGGCGGGTATTGAAATCCCACATGCTCCGCGATCCGGGCCATGGACCACTGGGTGGTCAGAAGCAGCCGCTTCGCCTGGTCCAGGCGGTACTGCAGCAGGTATTCCGTTGGCGTCAAGCCGTGCGAGGCCTTCATGCAGCGCGTCAGGTAATTGTAGTGGAAATGCAGGTCAGACGATAAACGTGCGTTGCTGATGGGCTCGCGGTAATGCATTTTGATATAGGATTCCACTTGCTCCGCGACTTTGCGTACCCGCGATTGCTCCTGATCGGACCGCGACGGATCCAGCAGCTCCAGCAGCTCGATAAACAGGGTCTGTTCGCGCCAAAACGCCGTAGATCTCGGCTCCGTAGCCTGAAGGTGCAAGGAATCGAACAGCTGATAGGCTTGCTCCGGATAAGGGATATGTCCTTGCCTGGGCAGCTTGATATTGTGTGAGATCGACGCATGATCGGTTGTGCTCGTTGCCGCCGATTGAAAATGCAGCCAATAAAAGGAGGTTTCCTCCCGGCACTCTTGCACAGCGTAGTGGTGCGCGTCCGGCATCAATACGGCCATATCCCCGGCACGTAGTGCCCACTGCAGGTTCTCCTCGCCCAGAAACAAGCAGCCGCGTTGAACGAGGATGAGGTCGAAGACGCCAAGGTTTCTCCGGTTCGGATGCGATTCGCCCGGCATGTAGTGCGTTTTACCGGATTCAAGGAAGTAGGGCAGCGGCAGAGAGGTGAAGGAAAGCACGCTTTGTTCCGACATGGTAACACCTCCAAGGAAGTGTGAAATCGTATAAGAAATTAGGTCGATTCTGTTATCGTTTTCATCCTATCATAGATCGTAGAATGGGAAGTGTCGAGGCTTTATCCTATTCGAACCCCAAAAGGAGTGTATATCCGAGATGATGACTCTTACTACGCGTTCAGCTGCCGTGCCTCTTAAGCAAGTGAAACTGACCGATCCCTTCTGGTCGAGTTACATAGAACTGGTAAGGGAAGTGGTGATTCCCTACCAATACGAGGCCCTCCATGATCGAATTCCGGGCATTGAGCCGAGCCATGGCGTATCCAATTTTCGCATCGCTGCCGGCAGGGACGAGGGTGAATACGGGGGCATGGTGTTTCAGGACAGCGATGTCGCCAAATGGCTTGAGGCTGCGGCTTATTCGCTGGCCACTCATCGGGATCCCAAGCTGGAAGAACAGGTGGATGAGCTGATTGATCTGGTTGCCGACGCCCAGCAGCCGGATGGCTATCTGAATACGTATTTTACGGTGAAGGAGCCGGAAAAACGCTGGACCAATCTGACGGACTGCCATGAGCTGTACTGCGCCGGTCATATGATTGAAGCCGGAGTTGCTCACTACAGGGCGACGGGCAAGCGGAAACTGCTGGACGTGGTGTGCCGCTTGGCGGATCATATCGATACCGTTTTTGGACCCGAAGATGGGAAAATCCATGGGTTTGACGGCCATCAGGAGATTGAGCTGGCCCTGGTGAAATTGTATGAGGTGACTCAAGAGCCGAGATATTTGAGCCTGAGCCAATATTTTATCGATGAGCGCGGGACGGAACCCCACTTCTTCCTTCAGGAGTGGGAACAGCGCGGGAAGAAATCCTTCTATCGCTCGGTGCTGCACGCCCCGCATTTGGCTTATCATCAGAGCCATCTGCCCGTTAGGGAGCAGAAGGAGGCCGTCGGGCACTCGGTCCGGGCCGTATATATGTACACGGCGATGGCGGATCTGGCCGCCAGAACGAAGGACCCGGCTCTGCTTGAGGCTTGCGATACTTTGTGGCGCAACATGGTCCATAAACAGATGTACATTACCGGAGGGATCGGGTCCACTCATCACGGCGAGGCGTTTACGACGGATTATGATCTGCCGAACGATACCGTTTACTCGGAAACCTGCGCATCCATTGGGCTGATCTTTTTTGCCCAGCGCATGCTGCAGCTGTCGCCCAAATCGGAGTATGCGGACGTGATGGAGCGCGCGCTGTTTAACACGGTCATTGGCAGCATGGCTCAGGACGGGCGGCATTTCTTCTATGTAAACCCGCTAGAGGTATGGCCTGCGGCCTGCCGCCATAATCCGGGCAAGGCCCATGTGAAGCCGGTTCGGCCGGGGTGGTTCGCCTGCGCCTGCTGCCCGCCTAACGTGGCAAGGCTTCTGTCATCGCTGGGCGAATACGTGTATACAATGAATGACGATACGCTGTATGCCCATCTGTACATCGGCGGCGAAGCGGAGGTGCGGTTCGGGGACGTGCCTGTGAAGGTAATGCAGAACAGCACGCTGCCTTGGGACGGGGACGTTACGTTTACGCTTCAGCCTGAACAGGCTGTCGAGTGGACGGTGGCGCTTCGCATTCCGGATTGGTCGCGCGGCAAAGCCGGCTTGCGCGTGAACGGGCAAGAAATGAACGTGGAGGATATTACTCAAGACGGCTATGCCTGCGTGAAGAGAGTATGGGCGCCGGGAGACACCGTGGAGTTGGCATTCTCCATGGAGATCCATCAGGTCAGAGCCAATCCGAATATACGGGGGAATGCCGGCAAGGCCGCGATTCAGCGCGGGCCGCTCGTATACTGCCTGGAAAGCGTCGATCATGGAGTGCCTGTATCCTCGCTATCGCTTGCGGGCGATCCGAAGCTTCGTTCGCGATTTGATCCGAATCTACTCGGCGGAGCGGTTGTCATTGAAGGGGAAGGGTGGCGTGAAAAGTCTGACGATTGGGGCGATGAGCAGCTGTATCGTTCTTCTCCCCAAAAGATGCTTCCCGTATCATTGAAGGCCATTCCGTATTATTTATGGGGCAACCGCGGCGAGAATGAAATGGCCGTCTGGGTGCGCGAGCTGCCGCGCACGGTATAAGGATGGGGTACTGGCGGCCCATCCGGATAGAGTAGATTGGAAGCACAGCCGGAAAATGCTGCATATCATACCCGTGATGATGCCAAGCATCATAACATAAAGGGCTTGCCCAAGGTCGATGGACCTCGGGCAAGCCCTTTTTTAGGTGACAAGCAAACGGAGAATGGATCCTGTCCTGCATCGGTTTACAACAGCTTCTTGATATCCTCTTCCATCTTCTCCGGAGTGTCCGTCGGTGCAAAGCGCTTGATCACCTTGCCGCTGCGGTCCACCAGAAATTTGGTGAAGTTCCATTTGATCGCTTTGATGCCCAGTGCGCCGGGGGCTTCGCTGGTCAGATATTTGTAAAGCGGATGAGCGTTCGTGCCGTTCACATCGATCTTGGAAAACAGCGGGAAGGTGACGCCGTGATTAAGCTTGCAGGCCTCTTCGATCGCGGCATCCTCCTCCAGCTCTTGATTCATGAATTGGCTGCTGGGGAAGCCGAGAACGGCCAATCCCTGGTCGCGGTAGGTTTGGTGCAGCTTCTCCAGACCGTCGAATTGAGGGGCAAAGCCGCATTTGGTCGCCGTATTGACGATCAGCATGACGTCCCCTTTATAAGATTCCAGCGTTTGGGATTCGCCGCGTATCGTTTTTACTTCATATTCATAGATCGACATCGCCGTAGAAACCTCCTCCAATGAGATGTATTAAGTTCAGAGTATATCCTTTTACTGCGGATTGCAATTTGATACGGCGACATCCAGGGTTTATGCGAGCGGGTACATGGCCATATATGAATTTCAATACCTGATGCGGAAGTATCAAAAGTAAAATTTTGTATTTTCATCTGGACTTATTTAGGAGATGTATGATAGTAGTAGAATAAGTGCTTTATCGAACGAACCAAGAGGGGTACTACTGAAATCATGTGTGGGAGGACGGTATGAGATTAAAAACGCAAATGCTCAAAACGACGGTGACCAGCCTGCTGGCTTTTATGTTCATCGTCCTCATCGTCCTGGTTCCAAGGGATCTGAATCTGTCGCTGGACAGCAATTTATGGGTGACAAATTATTCCTTTGATCTGGGTGAGTATGTAACGCATATCCGGGATTATTTTGCAGCGGCGATTCAGAACGGTACGCTGGGGGAATCGCGATATAACGGCCAGTCTTCGGAAGCGGCCGCTTTCGGAGCCGTCGGCAAAAGCCTGCTCGTTATTGTATCCGCTTTATTCATAGGATTCGTGTTCGGCATTCTGAAGGGAGTCCTGGACTACAAATTGTCCAAGACCAAATTTAGCGCGCTGGGGCACTGGACGACATGGCTGTTCCAGTCCATTCCGGATTTTTTCCTGATGCTGATCGCCCAGTGGGTGCTCATTAAGCATGTTCCGGCCATCCGTTATTTTGCGGTTGACGGCTGGGAGGCCTTCGTGCTGCCTTCGCTGCTTGTCTCGATTTACCCGATTTTCTTCATTGCCCGAATCACGTCGGCCTCGCTGCTCGCACAGGAAGGCAAGATGTACATACTGCTGGCTAGAGCCAAAGGACTCAGCGACCGAAAGGTTGTCTACAAACATATGCTGCGCAACGGCATCGCGACCATCCTGACCCATCTTCCGGGCCTGCTTGTCTTCATCTTGTCCAACCTGCTCGTGGTGGAATATTACCGCAACTATCCAGGGGCGGCGTGGAGATTGTTTCTGGCACTGGATTTCAATACGTTCAGCGGCACCGGCGGCAATTATGAACCGGGTGTCATTATTTATATCGCATTTTCCTTCATGGTGCTGTTCATGATCGTCCAATGGATTAGTCATTCGGCACGCAAGTACTTTGATCCACGATAAAGATACGAGGTGAGCCGTCTTGAAGAATTTCCCTTTATGGATAGGCAGTATTTTGCTTGCTTTCTTTGTTTTCGTTATGCTGGCGGGGCCTTATATGCCCTTCATTGATAAGGATTTGAAGAAGGAACCCTCCAGATGGGTCATGAAGGACGGGAAGCAGAAGCTGACCCTTCCGCCCTATAAGCCTTCCTCGAAGAATTGGCTTGGATCGGACAAGCGAGGGGTCGATAACCTGAGCAAGCTGGTTGTGACCGCCAAGGATACGATCCTGCTGGTGCTCGCGATTACGGCTGTCCGATATGCGATCGGGGTGCCCCTGGGATTGATTGCCCGCAAGAAAAAGGGGTTCACCCACCGGCTGATCACCTTTTGGAACCAGTTGTGCTCCTATTTGCCGCCGGTCTTTGCATCCGCGCTGCTGCTTGCGCTTCCGTTCTTTCTCTTCTCCCAGCAGCGGATGGGCTGGGCCATTCTGATTCTGGCTAGCGTCGAAGCCGGGCGGGTGGCCATCACGATTCAGCAGCAGGCCCATAAGATGGCAAGCGAGCCCTATATGGAGGCCGGAACCGCTTTAGGTCTTCGCACGAGGACGTTGACGAAGAATTACTATATCCCGGTCATGTTCCCCGAAGTGATCGTCAACTTCTGTTTGGATATGGGAAAGGTCATGCTCCTGCTCGGCCAGCTTGCGATCGTGAACATCTTCCTTGGTCATGAGTGGAAGGAAGTTAATTATTACGTCATGGAATTCGTGGAGACGGGTTATAACTGGGCAACGATTCTGTCCAAGCATCGGGCAGACATCTGGCTTGGGAAGTTCCAATTCGTGGTCTATCCGGCATTTGCCATGATGCTGCTGATCATCACGTTCAACCTGTTAGGCGAGGGTCTGCGCCGCCGTTTTCAGGTCAAGGGCTGAATGTTAACGCAAAAAAACCGGAAGAATGAAAGCTTATGCAGGTGCTTCCCATAAGGAGGCAAGCTTCTGCCGAAGCCGATTTCTTCCGGTCTTTTTATGTCCATGCCGAATGCGGTTTGTCACGCTTCTACGGGGATATCCGGGTGAGCCCATACGGACACGCTGCCGCCGTTCACCGGGAACAGCCCGAAGCCGTCCTCGCCGATCGTTACGCGATCCTTCCGGGTGCGGGTCAGATCCACCCATACCTCTCCGGCGCGATGCTCGCCGACAAACATTCGCTTATCCCCGGCTTCGCCGTTGGCGATGACCACCGCGCAGCCGGAACATTCGATTTCCGGAATGCCGCGGCGGACCCAGCCTATCGTATTCGGGTGGTCAAAATAATCATCCTGCTCGCCGTACGCCCGATTCGCCCTGGCGTAGAGCAGCGGATCAATCGCTTCCCGTTTGCCGGGAATGGGGTTCTCGCCGCCGATTCCGTAATAATCGCCGTAGAAGACCGAAGGATAACCGTCCTTCCGCAGCAGGATCAACGCATAAGCGCTCTGCTTGAACCAATCCTCCACCCAGGATTCCAGCGATTCCTGCGGCTGCGAGTCGTGATTGTCCACAAACGTGACGGCATTCATCGGATGCGATTGCACGAGCGTATCGTCGAAAATCGTCCGTAGATCGAAGGAACGCCCGGCTTTCGAAGCTGCTTGGAGTTTATAGTGAAGAGACACGTCGAACAGATCGATTTTATAATCCACCGTATCCAGGAAATTCCGGCAGTCCTGAAGCTCGGGGTTCCAGAACTCCCCCACGATGTAAAAATCATCGCCGCGCTTTTTTTTCATGGCGGTCGCAAATTCTTTGATGAAATCATGATTGATGTGTTTGATCGCATCCAGCCGGAATCCGCTGCATTGCAGCGTATCCACCAGCCATTTCCCCCATGCAATCATTTCCTTGCGCACATCCGGATGGCTGTAATCAATGTTGGCAAACATCAGGTAGTCGTAATTGCCGAATTCATGGTCCACCTTATCGCTCCACGATTTATTCTCGCCGACGATGCGGTAAATGCCGGAACGTTTGTTGATTTCGTCGTAATCGGTCCCGTTGAAATGAGTGAAATTCCATTGGAAGGCAGAGTATTGGTCCCCCCGGCCGGGGAACGTGAATTTGGTCCATCCCTCGATCTCGAACGGCTTCGATATATCCTTGGTCCGATCCATCTCGTCGACCTGCACCACCCGGAAACGTTCGGTCTCATCGGCGCCCGCCTTATGGTTCATCACCAGATCCACATAGACCGCGATCCCGTTCTTCTGGCAGGCCGCAATGGCATCGATCAATTCCTGCTTGGTTCCGTACTTCGTGCGAACCGTTCCCTTCTGATCGAATTCCCCCAGATCATACAGGTCGTAAACGCCGTAACCATTGTCCTCGGCGGACGATGCCTTTGTCACCGGAGGAATCCAAACCGCGTCGATCCCCGCCTTGCTCAGCTCCGGCGCTGCGTTCTTGAGCCGCTTCCAATGCGATCCGTCGGCGGCCACATGCCATTCGAAGAACTGCATAATCGTATGATTTCGCTGCATACTTCCATCTCCTCTATCCTGATCGCTCTGCATGATGAGTGCATACTAAGCTCAAATACCCAAGAAAGCGGGGGAGCTAAACCGTCCCCCCGAAATGGGCAGATCCCGCCCTTTTAGTTTTGCCCAAAAATGGAAAGAAAAAGACGGGGCCCTTCAGGTTGGCGGGGGCCAGAAACGGCTTCAATCCATCGCCCGGAGGATGGAAAGGGATTGAAGGCTTTCACCGCCAAAAAGCCATCCCCCGCGAGCAGGGAATGGCTTTTCGTTTCGGGCACTGGGCCGGCACCTGATTGCTTATGCCATGGCATAAGTCAGCAGGATCAGCAGCACGGTGGTGATGGCCATGGCCAGCAGCGGCCGCCAGGCGCCGCGTATGTCCTTCAAGTGGACATTCAGGCCAAGTCCCACCATCGCCATGGCAAGGATGAAGGAGGCTGCCTGGGATATCGTATCCTTGACCGGCAGGGGAATGATCGGTTGTCCGGTAAATTCCCAGCTTCCCAGCAAGCTCGCTGCGATGAAGCCAAGCAGAAACCAGGGAAACTCCATCCGCGTTTGGCTCTGCAAACGCCCGGTCCGCTTCATCCAGACCATTAGCACGATGCTGAGCGGCACGAGCAGAAATACGCGGCCAAGCTTGGCAAGCAGACTGATGGCAAGAGCATCTTCGCCTGCCGGAGCGGCTGCGAGTGCTACATGGGCGATCTCATGAAGACTTACGCCCGACCAGACGCCGTATTGGGTATCCGATAAGGGAAGCAGCGGCTGGACGAGGGTATAGCCGATCGCGACGACGGTTCCAAGAAAGGCGATAAGACCTGCTCCAAGCGCGGTGTCCTTTTCCTTGGCTTTCACGATCGGGGACACGGCGGCGATGGCCGCCGCGCCGCATACACCGGTTCCAATACCGAGCAGAAGGGACAGGGACATATCGGCCTTCAGCCATTTGGCAATCAGCAGCGTAAGCCCGATCGCAAACACGACGCTGATGACATCTCTCAGCATTAACCCCAAGCCTTGCTGGAATACGACGCCGATATTCAGCTTTAAGCCATATAGAATGATCGCTAGGCGCAGCAGACGCTTGGCCGTGAATTGGATCCCGGTGCGCAGTCTCTCCGGGTAACCGCGCAGCTGCCGGTATACAGCGGCGATCAGAATTGCCCAGGCAAGCTGGCCAAGATAGCCAAGGCCCGGCACGCTGGCTAATCCGTAACCGATAAGGGCGATGACAAAGGTAAAGGCTACGCCGCCAGCAGTGGCGGGCAGCGAATGCTGCGTCCATCGAACCAGACGATGGACATGCTCTTGAGATTTGGAATATGCGGGTTCAGCCATAAGACATAACCTCCGATTCGTTCGGTTGGTCTGAACCCATCGTATCCCATTGCTTAGAATAAGAAAAATAAATCATTATGATAATCATCATAAGTAATTAATTATGGTAATATAACGCATAACCATTTGTGGATCTAGAATTGAAGGGGGCTAAAAGCGTGGATCAAGCACTGGAAGTATTCGTAGCCGTCGTAGATAAGGGGAATTTTACCCGCGCGGCCGAGGAACTGCTTATGACACAGCCGGCGGTAAGCCAGTATATCCAGGCGTTGGAGCGTTCCGTTGGCACCAAGCTGCTGGAGAGAACCAATAAATACGTCCGGCTTACGAAAGCGGGAGAGATCGTATACCATCATGCGAAGGACATTTTGGGCCTGTACACCCGCATGAACGCCCTTGTGGACGATTTGATGCATCGGGCAAGCGGCCATCTGTCCATCGGCTCCAGCTATACCTTCGGGGAGTACATGCTGCCGCATTTGATCGCTTATATGAGGGAGCGTTATCCCTTGATCCGCCCGTCGATTACGATCGGGAACACCAAGGAGGTGGCGGAGATGATATTGCGACATGAGGCGGATATCGGGATCGTCGAGGGCGACTATCAGGATGAGAAGCTGCTTATCGAGGCTTTCGCGGAGGATGAAATGGTGGTGATGGTCCCCCGTGACGGGCGGTACGACCATCTGCAGGAGGTACCGCTGTCCGAGCTGGCGGATGAGACCTGGATTGTCAGGGAAGCCGGTTCGGGCACCCGCGAGGCAACGGAGCGGATGTTCTCCCGGTATCATGTTCATCCTAAGCATATCGTGGAGTTCGGAAGCACCCAGCTGATCAAGGAATCCGTGGAGGCAGGCCTTGGCGTCACGCTGTTGTCGAGGTGGGCGGTGCGCAAGGAGATTCGACTTGGAACGCTGCATATGCTGGTACCGGATGGCAAGCCGGTGGCGCGCCAGTTCTCATGGGTTACGCAGAAAACGCCTTATCACACCAAGGCCGTTGAGATCTTTCTGGAGCTTCTGCGCCAACAGCGCGGGTTTCCTAAGGAAGTGTAGGGGAAGAAGGCGATTTCGAATCGAGTATCAAGGACATCCCGCTTAGGGATGTTTTTTTGTCCGGTCATGATTATAAATGCAATTGTTGGTTAAAAATAGTTACCAGAATCTATTGAATAAACCATATAAGAAATGACGTGAAAAAAAGGGCGTAAGGAGGGTTAAACGATGAGAACATTTAATACCATCGCATTGCTGTTATTGATTATCGGAGGCATCAACTGGCTGCTCGTGGGTCTGTTTCAATACGACCTGGTCGCTGCATTGTTTGGTGGGCAGAGCTCTGTAGGCTCCCGCATCATCTATACGATTGTCGGACTGTGTGCACTGTACTCGATCCGCTTCTTCGGTGACGTTACGAATGACGACCGTTCAACAGCTAAATAGGTTATATTTAGTGACATAAACATAACGCGAATGACAAGAAATGCCTGGGTTTGCATAAGCCAAAAAGCCGGTCCCTATTGGGGACCGGCTTTTTTTTAATGTCCAAAACTTTGAAACTGTCCGTGTGGCGGCAGGCTTATGTGAGGTGCAAATTCAACATATGCAGTATGAATTTCCCAGTATAAATAAGGGTTTTCGTGCTCTATAGTTATAGATAAAAACGACATATTTACGGGATCCGGAAGGAACCCATAGAATGAAGCCAAGTCATTGCAGCGCAAGAAGATGAAGTCAACTGCATGTTATATAAATTAACGTGTAGCTCATCTATCATCAGCTTTTCTAAGACATGATGAAGGGAGTGAATCTGCTGCAGCTCGTGCTAGCTCAGTTCCGCTTAAGAACGCAATGCTTTGTACAAGGCATCCACCAGGCTGTGCGTCGCATCGCAGCTGTATTCCCAGAACATGATGCCGGCCAGCCCCTGCTCCTGTATGTATTTGCATTTATGGGTCAGGGATTCGGCGTCATCGTATGTGATGAAGCTGCTGCCGTCGAATAAATAAGGCGCTTTGGCTTCGTCGTCCCAGTACCTCTTATAGGAAGGATTGCTAAAATACTCGGCAGCGAGCTGGGTATAGGTCGGGCCGTAACCTCCGGGGGAGGGAGCGACCTGGAGGTATCCGTTGTTCACGTCCGGCACATCGTTCCACTTCCTGGAGTAGAATGCGGCCCCGATCACGATTTTTTCGCGCGGCACACCGGCTAGGGTAAACAGACGGACGGATGCGTCGACGCTGATTCGGAACAGATCGCCGGTGGAGGTGTACAGGTTGGTATGGTGGCCCGTCAGCGTCTGGAATCCGCCGCGCATGTCGTACGTCATCAGCTGAATGAAGTCGAGATAGGGGTGGATGTCATTGATTTCGGTGCCGTCGATATAATATTGATCGGCTCCGGCCGCGATGGTCAACAGATAGTGTGTCTTGCCCCGCCCGTACTGATCCAGCGATTCCCGGAGCTCCTTCAGCAGCAGCGTAAAGTTCTCCTTGTCGTTTGGCGATGCCGCCGTTCCGGCGATCGAGTAGCATGGATACTCCCAGTCCAGGTCAATGCCGTCGAAGGGAAACTCTTGCAGCAGTTTGATCGCCGATTCGCACACGCTTTGTCTACCTTCGGACGTGGCTGCCGCTTTCGAGAATCCGTCGGAGCCCCAGCCGCCAACGGACAACAGTATGGTTAATTCGGGATTGACGGCTTTCAAGCGTTGGATCTCGTGAATGGTGTTCGTGTCGGTATACGTAATCTTGTCTTCTTGGATATGGGCAAAAGCGACGTTCAAGTGAGTGAGCCGCCGGGCATCTTCGGCCGTGATCTCGGATAAGACTTTGCGCCCTGCGTAGCCGGCTAAAATCCAGGTTGATGGCTGCATGCGTAATACCTCATTTCTTTTAGAATATGTCAGTTTTGCTTTTACGGTTTATTTTTCCAACTTACGGTCAGATATGACATCTGTCAAGGATCATCCCGTTAACGAAGATGACAATTTATCGTAGGGGGAGGGGTCAAAAATCACATGTTTTCCTGCCCGAAAACGACAATGACAAGACTGGGAAGGACGTGAAAAGCCCGTCATACCAATGGATGGAGCCGTTACAACCGGACAATTGAAAATGACATATTTACGGATGATGCCGCGATCCATACACTTGGGATGTAAGCGTTAACAATTCTGAGGCTGGCGAAAGCCGCACGCTAAGGAGTGGTCAGGAAGGCTCTTTCTTATCCATTGAACAGGGGTGCTTTTCCGAAAAAAATGGCCGGATTTTTCATTAGAGAAGGAGGGAGAAACCGATGCAGCAAAGTGGTAAGTCCGCCCTGTCGCCAAACTTATCGGTGAATACGATTCCGAATCGTAAAAAAAATACATTATGGAGGAGGATGATTCGAAACTGGGAGCTGTATTTGTTTATCGCTCCGGCATTTCTGTATTTTGTCATTTTCCATTATGGCCCGATGTACGGGATCCAAATCGCCTTCAAAAACTTCATCCCGACGTTGGGAATAACGGGAAGTCCGTGGGTCGGATTCGACCATTTCGAACGCTTCTTTAACTCTTATTACTTCTGGGACTTGCTCTGGAATACCTTGAGCATCAGCTTGTATGAGCTGGCCATAGGGTTTCCGCTGCCCATCATTCTGGCATTGGCCTTCAATGAAGTGAAGGATTCATTCTTCAAGCGTACGGTACAGACCGTCACGTATGCGCCGCATTTTATTTCAGTCGTTGTTATGTCCGGTATGATCATTACCTTCTTGTCGCCTTCGTCCGGCATGATCGTAAATTTTGTGGAAATGCTGGGCTTTCAGCCGCCGCAATTCTTGACGGACCCTGCCTGGTTTAAGACCGTATACGTGTTGTCCGGCGTATGGCAGAGTGCGGGCTGGGGTACCATCATCTATCTGGCCGCATTATCGGGTGTCGATCCGCAGCTGCACGAGGCAGCCGTCGTGGACGGTGCGAGCAGGTTCAAGCGCATTCTGCACATCAATATTCCGGCGATCGTACCTACGATCACCATCCTGTTGATCCTGAACATGGGCAGCATTTTGGGCGTCGGATTCGAGAAAATCCTGCTCCTGCAGAACCCGCTGAATATGAGCTCTTCCGATGTCATCTCGACTTTCGTTTATCGCTCTGGTCTGGTTGACGCACAGTACAGCTTCTCTACCGCTGTCGGATTGTTCAATTCGGTCATTAATGCGATTCTGCTGATAGCGGTGAACCAAATCGCTCGTCGCACCAGCGAAAACAGCCTGTGGTAGAAGGGGGAATAACATATGTCATCCACGGTAAGGGAAAGCAAGGGGGATAAATTATTCCTGCTATGCAACTACATCTATTTGACGATTGCACTGATCATCGTACTGTACCCGCTGCTGTACATTGTCAGCGCCTCTATCAGTGATCCGAAGTACGTAAGCTCAGGTGAAATGTGGCTGATTCCGAAAGGGATAACTTTTGATGGATATGCCAGGGTGTTCGAGAATGCCAACATTTGGATTGGCTATAAGAACACGATTATTTATACAGTGATAGGTACGATCGTGAATCTGATTGTCACGCTGCCAGCAGCCTATGCGCTCAGTCGCTCGGATTTTGTGGGCAGAGGATTTTTTATGGCGGTGTTCCTGGTTACGATGTTTTTCGGTGGGGGACTGATTCCGAGTTACCTGCTCGTTAAAGATCTTGGCATGGTCAACAGCATGTGGGCTCTTATACTGCCGGGAGCTGCGTCCATATGGAATATAATTGTGTCCCGGACGTTCTTCCAATCGACCATTCCGAAGGAGCTTCAGGAAGCGGCCCATATCGACGGCTGTACGAACTTCCGGTTATTCGTCAAAATCGTATTGCCGCTCTCGATGCCGATTATTGCCGTCATGGCACTTTTCTACGGCGTCGGACATTGGAACAGTTACTTCAGTGCCATGATTTATCTGAACGATGCGGCGAAGTATCCGCTGCAGCTCTTCCTGCGTCAAATCCTGGTGCTTCAGGAGATGGCGGCACAGGGCGGAGGGGCGATTGACGCCTCATCCGCAGCAGCGATGAATTCCAAAGCGGAAATTGCCGCACTGGTCAAATATGCGGTCATTATCGTTGCGACACTTCCGGTTATTGCTGTTTATCCGTTCCTTCAGCGTTACTTTGTGCAGGGTGTTATGATTGGTTCCGTTAAGGGCTGATCTTAAACCATACAATCCACACCAAAAAAGGGGAGTTGTTGTCATGAAAAAGCTTCGCAAGGCATCATCTATTTTACTCTGCCTCACCCTCTCAGCAACAATGCTTGCAGCCTGTGGTTCACCTAAAGGAGATGGCGCTGCTACAGCACCGTCCGGGACAGCCAGCACGGAAGGGGTAAAGAAGGAAGGTTTCCCGATTGTGGATGAGCCGATCACTCTGACGGTCATGTCACAGGATGCCGGTGTAGCCGATTGGAATACGATGCCCGTACTACAAGAGATGGAGAAATTGTCAGGCATCAAGCTGGAATACCAGCTTTCTCCGATTGACAGCTTTGAAACGAAGAAAAATCTGGTGTTTGCGAGCGGCGATTTGCCCGATATGTTCTATGCTGCGGATCTGAAGCCGGCTGAGCAGGTAACTTACGGCAGCCAAGGTATCCTCATTCCGCTGGAGAAGTACATTGACGAAGGCTATGCACCGAACATCAAAAAGATTTTTGACGAAAACCCGGATGTCCGCAAATCCTTCACGACCCCGGACGGACATATCTACGCCCTGCCGTTCGTTGACAAGGCTGCCGTATGGTACAGAGGCCCGATGTGGTACAACGGCAAGTTCCTAAAAGCGCTAAACGTGTCCGAGCCAAAGACTACTGAGGAATTATATACATTCTTGAAACGCGTCAAGGAAGAAGATCCTAACGGAAACGGAAAGAAAGACGAGATTCCGCTGACTTCCGTCAAGCTCGATGACCTGCGTATGTACTTCTTCGGCTTCTGGGGCATGTACAACGAAGGAATCTATTCCGACAAGGATGGGAAAGTACACTACCCTTATCAGGAAGAAGGCTACAAAGGCTATCTGACGTTCATGAACCGTCTGTGGAAGGAAGAACTGCTGGATCATGAAACCTTCTCGCAAACAGGCGATCAGAAAAAAGCCAAGGGAGAAAACAATCAGCTGGCTCTGTTTAACGACTACCATGCGTACTTCACGCTCGGCGGCGAGCCTAGCAGCGAGCATCCGCTCATGACGCCGGTGAAGAGTGAAATCGCCGACTCTCCGGTATACGGCATGCACCCTGGTATGTCGGCAAGAGGCACATTCGCCATTTCGAGCAGCAACCCGGCTCCGGAAGCGACCATGCGCTGGATCGATTACCTGTACAGCTATGAGGGCGCCACGCTGTTTAACCAAGGACCGGAAGGCACCCTGTGGAAATTCAAGGATGAGGCAAACCGCGTGAAAGAATGGCTCCCAGTGCCGGGCGGCGGCGATCGTGAGGAGTATCGCGGCAAAATCACGCCGAACTACGGTATTTTGACACCTGGCGTCAATGATCCGGATGTTGCGAAAGGTCTACGCACCGAATTCGATGAGTGGATCGATCAGCAGAATCAAGAGAAACTGGTGCCGATCGGCAAATCGCCGTTCCCTAACGTCTACTTGACGAATGAGGAGCAGAGTGAAGCAACTGCGCTGTTGTCCGATTTGGAAACGTACGTGAAACAGATGGAAGCCAAATTCGTAACAGGCCAAGAGCCGCTTGAGAATTGGGATAAATACGTCGCGCAAGTCAAGAAAATGGGCAGCGACCGTCTCGTCGAGCTTTACCAAGGCGCATATGATCGCTGGAACGCTGAGCAATAATCAGATGCATATATGAAAAACAAAGAGCCAACGTATCCCGGTCGCTTCATGACCGGGGGTTGGCTATTGTTTTTAAAGGGCAGGCAAAGCCCTTTCTAATGATCTTCAAAGATATCGTTATCACAAATGACTATTGGAGGTACACCATGTCGGAGAACAAGCTGGTTGAGGAAGAGCAAGCGGTAGTGGAGCAGGGCGTGCACAATTTCAGCAGTGAGGACAAATGGGTCAAGCCGGAGGATCCGCTGCTTCTGGAGCGATTGGAATGGTTCAAGGACCAGAAGCTGGGCCTGATGATGCACTGGGGGCCGTATTCCCAGCTGGGCCTTGTTGAATCGTGGGCGCTGAGCGATAAAGACGCGGACTGGTCACGTGACGGCATTGACTGGGACATCGATGCGGAGGAGCTTAAACGGCAGTATTTCGATTTGAACAAGACGTTCAACCCGCTTCGCTTTCAGCCTGATCTGTGGGCTGACCTGGCAGCCGATAACGGCTTCAAATATTTGAACTTTACCACCAAGCATCATGACGGATTCTGCATGTGGGATACGCATACGACCGATTATCGCGTTACGGGACCGGAATGTCCGTTCCATAGGCATAAACACGCCGATATCACGAAGGAGCTGTTCGATGCCTTCCGTGCCAAGGGGCTCGGCATCTCCGCCTATTTCTCCAAGGCCGATTGGCATACCCCATACTACTGGGCGCCGGGAATGGAAGCGGGGAGCTTCACTTCTCGCGGCCCAAGCTACGATCCGAAGAAATATCCTTGGCTGTGGGAACAGTTCGTCCAGTTTACCCATGAGCAGATCATGGAACTGATGACCCGTTACGGCCGCATCGATGTGCTGTGGCTGGATGCAGGCTGGGTGAACGATTACCGGGACCAGAATATCCGATTGGGCGAAGTGGTAGAGAAGGCGCGTGAGATTCAGCCTTGGCTTCTTTCGGCGGACCGCACGGTCGGCGGGCCTTACGAGAATCTGATCACGCCGGAGCAGACCCTTCCTGAGCGTGCCCTTCATGTGCCTTGGGAGAGCTGCATCACGATGGGAACCTCCTTCTCCTTCCGCTACGAGGATCGTTACAAAACGGTGCGCCAGCTTATTCACCTGCTGGCCGAAATCGTGGCCAAAGGCGGAAATCTAGCGCTCAATGTGGGCCCGCAGCCGGACGGAAGGCTGCCCGAGACGGCCATTTCACGAATGAAGGGTATGGGAGAGTGGCTGAAAGTCTACGGAGAGGCCATCTATGGGACTCGTGTCTGTGAGCCGTATTCCTCCGGCGCGGTCCAGTTTACCCAAAAAGGCGATACGACCTACGCCATCTATCTGTATCGAAATGAGCAAGAAGCCGTTCCTGAGGAGCTGTTCATTCCGATTCAGACGGCGTTCAGCCGCATAGATCTGGTCGGGGGTCAGGAGGCGCTGGATTATCGCCGCACGGACGATGGCGTCGCGGTCCGACTTCCGGATCAGGAGCGTCAGGGGCTGGCGCCGATCGCGCATGTATTGCGGTTTCGTTAAGAGGCGGGCTGCATAAACGATTTCTCTAATGTTATAACGACTTCAAGAAGAGGTGTGGACAGATATGCAGAAATGGTTCGAAGAAGCCAAGCTGGGGATCTTCATTCACTACGGCATCTATGCCGTGGACGGGGTCTCGGAATCCTGGTCCTTCTATAACGGGAGGATCACGTACGACGAGTACATGAAGCAGCTGGACGGCTTTACGGCGTCGAAATTCAATGCGGAGAAATGGGCGGACTTGATCGAGAAGTCCGGTGCCCGGTATGCCGTGCTGACCACGAAGCACCATGACGGCGTTGCCCTGTGGGATACGCAGTACAGCGATCTCAACGTGGTCAAGCGGACGCCGGCCAATCGGGACATCGTGCGGGAGTATGCGGAAGCGATCAGGGAGAAGGGGATTCACCTGGGCATGTATTTCTCTCTGATCGATTGGTCGCATCCGGATTATCCGAGCGTGTTCGAAGGAGGCAGGGTACCGGAGGATCTCAGCGGCGTCAACCCGCACACCAGCCCCGTGGACGGCGTTCAGGATCAGGAGAAGTGGCAGAAATTCCTGGAGTTCAACAACAATCAGCTGCGGGAAATCCTGACGAATTACGGGAAGGTGGATCTGCTGTGGTTCGACGGCGATTGGGAACGCAGCGCCGAGCAGTGGAATCTGCCGGAGTTCAAGCATTATCTGCAATCCTTCAATCCGGATATCATCATCAACTCGCGGCTTCAGGGCCACGGCGATTATAAAACGCCTGAGCAGGGCATTCCGATCACGAGACCGGAGGGACCGTGGGAATTCTGCACCACGATCAACACCTCATGGGGCTACGTGCCTACAGACCATAAATACAAATCATTGAACCAGATCATTCGGATGTTCTGCGACTGCATCTCCATGGGGGGCAATATGCTCTTGGATATCGGTCCCCGCGAGGACGGCACCATCGATCCTAGGCAGGAGGACATTCTGCTTGGGCTGGGAGCTTGGATCCGAACTCATGAGGAGGCCGTATTCGGAACGGGCGAAGGCATTATGACCCGCTATTATCTGGGAGGAAGCACGATCTCCGAGGATCGAAAGACATTGTATTTATTTGTCTATGACGACCCGAAGGAGAATGTGTGCATCAAGGGACTGTGCAATCCGATCAAGAAAATTACCGTGCTGCACTCGGGCAAAGAGCTTGAACATGAAATCCATGGAGGCGTGCCTTGGTTCAACATCCCGGGGACGACGTGGATCAAAATGACGCCGGAAGATACGCATGAGCAGGTGACGGTCCTTAAGCTGGAGTTTGACGAAGAGCTGGAGATGTATGGCGGCTCGGGAGCCGTCGTCACCCATAACTAACCATATCACGGGGAGACAAACGCTTGATAGGCGCTTAGCCTCCCTCACGAAGCGGAGAGAATGACATGAACAGAAGTGGAGTGCCGGAGCCGAGGATAGAGTATGCTCCCAAGCATTACATATGCAGGCGTGCGGGACAGCCGCTCGTGCTGGACGGCCGCGTGGACAAGGCTTTTTGGGATGCGGCGGAATGGACCGACGATTTCGTTGATATCGAAGGGGATCTTCGCCCGAAGCCGGCCAAACGGACCCGGGTCAAAATGCTGTGGGATGACGACTATTTTTATTTTGTCGCCGAGCTGATCGAGGATCAGATTTGGGCGACCTTGACGGAACGCGATTCGGTTATTTTCTATGATAATGACTTTGAAATATTCATTGATCCGGACGGGGACAGCCATCAATATTACGAATTCGAGATCAATGCACTGAATACGGTATGGGATCTGCTGCTGGTGAAACCGTACCGGGATGGCGGGCCGCCGGTCAACGGCTGGGATATCAGCGGTCTCAAGACGGCGGTGTTTATCGATGGGGAGCTGAACCGACCTGGCGCCGATAACCGGAAATGGAGCGTGGAGGTGGCGATTCCTTGGGCCAGTCTGAAGGAATGCGCCGAAGACGGCCGCCCGCCGTTGCCGGGCGAGTTCTGGCGCGTCAACTTCTCGCGCGTCGAATGGCAGACCGAAGTGCAAGATGGGGAGTATCGCAAGGTGGTGAATCCGGAGACAGGCAAGCCTTTCCCCGAGGACAACTGGGTATGGTCGCCCATGGGCATCATCAATATGCATTACCCGGAGCTGTGGGGTTATGTCGTATTCGCCGACGGCGAGGAGGGGCATCAAGCGTTCACGCTTCCGGAAGACGAGCGGATCAAATGGGAGCTGCGCAGGCTCTATTACCGGCAGCGTAATCACTATGAAGCCCACGGTGAATTTGCGCGGGAAATGAAGGAGCTCATGGGCGAGGATTCGTGGAGCATCCAACCCGTGATTGAAACGACCCGCAGCCTGTTCCAGCTGAGCGCGCCTTCTTCCGACGGCACGGCTCTGATCTGCATTCGGGAAGACGGAAAGCTATGGAGGGAGTGAGCGGAGGATGACCAGCCAAACCATGGTGTTCTCGCTGGATTCGCAAACGCTGGAGCGGATCGAGCAGAAGTTTCAGGAGAAAATCGTTTTTGCGGAGGCCCGCAAGGATCAGCTGTTTCACGTATTTGAGCAGGAACTGACGGAAGAAGAGACTTGGGCTTTGAAATATTTGTTTGCTTATATGCCGGTGAACGACTTGGCCGACTACGATGGTGCATTGTTCTTAAACCATGTGCGCCAAGCCTTGGACATCCGTAAGCGCGTGCCTTGGGGCGAGCGTGTGCCGGATCATCTGTTCCTGCATTTTGTGCTTCCATATCGGGTCAATACGGAAAATATTGAGGATTTCCGCGGTATCCTTTACAACGAGCTGGCCGAACGGACGGCGCGGTTATCGATGGCAGACGCCATTCTGGAGACCAATTACTGGTGTCATGAGAAGGCCACCTACATCGGCAGCGATCTGCGAACGATTTCGCCGCTGACGATGATCCGGAATGCGCGCGGACGCTGCGGCGAGGAGTCTACGCTGGCGGTGGCCGCGCTGCGAAGCATCGGCATTCCCGCGCGTCAGGTGTATACGCCGCGCTGGGCCCATTGCGACAGCAATCATGCCTGGGTGGAAGCATGGGCGGACGGCCAGTGGTATTACATCGGGGCATGCGAACCGGAAGCTCGGTTGAACCAAGGGTGGTTCAGTCCGCCGGCGCGCAGGGCCATGCTGATCAATACGCGAATTTTTGCTGATTACCCGGGGCCGGAGGATATTACCCTGAATGAGAAGGGATTTACGGAAATCAATTTGCTGGAGAACTATGCGCCGGCTCGCACCCTTGACGTGATCGTGAGGAACGAGCAGGGAGAGCCCGTATCCGGTGCAAGCGTGCGGTTTGAGCTGTACAATATGGCCGAATTTTATCCCATTGCCGAGATCAGGACGGATGAACGGGGAGTGGCCTCCTTTAAGACGGGTTATGGCGATCTCTTGATCCGCGCGGTCAGCGAAGGCAAGTGGAGCGAAATCTTATATAAGGCCCACGATAACGAACGTATTGAGCTAGTGCTTGCTTCATCCGAACAGCCGGCAGGAATCGTGGATTTCGATATGGTTCCTCCGCCCGAAGGAGAAGGAGATGCCGCGTCGGCGCTGCCGGAAGAGATGATCCGGGCTCATAATCGCCGTCTGGAGGAAGGGTCAAAGATCCGGACCGACTACGAGGGGACATTCCTGAGCGAGGAAAAGGCATTCGCGGTGGCCAAGACGCTAGGGCTGCCACCCGAACGGGTGTGGGGCGTTCTGCAAAAGGCCAGGGGCAACAGCCGCGAAATCGCCGCTTTCCTGGAGGAGCGATCGGGCGAATATGGCGAGTGGCCGCTGCGGCTGCTGGAGTCGCTGAACGAAAAGGATTTGATTGATACCTTCCGGCAAACGCTGGATGATCATCTGATGGGCGCGATCTCCCGGCGCGGATCGTGGGATGAGGATACCTTCGTGAAGTACATCCTGTGCCCGCGGGTCTCTTATGAAATGCTGGTTCCGTATCGACGCGTATTCGACCATGCCTTTACGGCCGCGGAGGCAGAAGCGTTCAGGGAAAGTCCATCGAAGCTTGCCGGTCATTTGGAGCAAGGCTATGCGTATCATGAAGATCTTCCCAACTTGAAGGGCAAGGGGAATCCGGCCGGCACGTACAGCCTGATGAAGGGAGACCAGCAGTCGCTGGATATCCTGTTCGTGGCGGTATGCCGCAGTCTGGGAATTCCTGCCCGGCTGCATCCGAGCGAGCAGAAGCCGCAGTACCTAGGTGATGGCGGTTGGGAAGATGCCGTATTCCGTCTGGCTTCCCATCGGAACCAGGAGGGATCGAGCTGGGGGATGCTGCAGCTCCTCAGGGATACGGAGGTTTCGAAGGACGCGCCAGCCGCATCCTATGCCGAGAATTTTACCTTCGCCCGCTTGGAAGAAGGCGTGTACAAGACGCTGGTATACCCTTATGGCATGACCGATGTTTACGATGGGCCGTATGAGGTGGAGCCGGGTTCTTACCGCTTGACTTCGGGCGTCCGGCTGAAGGACGGAACGGTAAGCGTGCGCTTTACGTACTTTACCGTGCGAGCGGATGATACCGTAGCGGTAGCGCTGACGTATCGGGAAACGGCGGTCGACATTCCCGTGCTGGGCAAGCTCGAGACGGGCGGCGTTTTGACCCGGCTGGATGGAACCGGGGCCGTTCTGAAGGGGCTGTTGGGATCAGAGGGAGCCATCGCTGCCTGGATCGAACCGGAGCGGGAGCCGACCAAGCATCTGCTTCGCGAGCTGAGCGAGTTGGCTGAGCCGCTCGACAAGCTGGGATTGCCGATTGTGCTGGCAATCGGAGATGCGGAATGGACGGCTTCCTTTGATCCGGCCGGCTATCCCAAGCTGCCGGCACGCACGGTATTCTTGCGGGATTCCGGTTATGCTTCCTTATCGGGCTTCATCCCGGATCCTGCCGCGCATGAAGCCGGTTACCCTCATTTGTTCGTCCTGGACGGCCAGGACCAGATCCGTTATGCGGCTTCGGGATACAAGATCGGCACCGGGAAAGAAGCGCTGCAAATTGCAGCCGCGATATCACAACCCTAGAATGGATCGGAGTGAAGTGTAATGACGAAGTACATTGCGGCGGGATACGCCGTCGATTCGGCTCTTCCCGACATGACGCATGAGGATTTGACGAAATTGACGCATCTGAACGTGGCCTTCGGCCATGTCAAAAACGATGAGATCACGACCGAGCATCTGAAGAATGGCGAGGTTGTCCGGAACATCAAACGGGATCACCCCGATCTTACGGTGCTGCTGTCCGTTGGCGGCTGGAGTGCAGGCGGTTTCTCGGAAGCCGCCTCAACTGAGGGGGGAAGGGAACGCATGGCCGCATCCGCCATACGGGTGCTGGAGGAATACCCTTTTGACGGGATCGATCTGGACTGGGAATATCCTTGCTACGGGGAGGCCGGCATAGCGTCAAGTCCGGACGATAAACGGAATTTTACCCTTCTGCTCAAGACGATCCGGGAGGCTCTTGATGCCAAGGGCTCGCAAGACGGGCGTCACTACCTGCTTACGATAGCTGCGGGGGCCGACCAGTACTATGTAGACGGCACGGAGATGGCGGAGGTGCAGAAGTACCTGGATTTTGTCCAGTTGATGACCTATGACATGCGCGGCGGGTTTCAGATCCTGACCGGACATCATACGAATCTGTACACGCCCACCGGCGATCTGTTCCGAATCAGCACGGATGCTTCCGTGAACCTGTTCGTCCAAGCCGGCGTTCCGAAGGAGAAGATTGTCATCGGTGCCGCATTTTATTCGCGCGTATGGAATGAAGTGCCGGACCGGAACAACGGCCTTCACCAAATGGCCGGCAGCACGGGCGGTTATGGTCCGGCGTTCGCGGAGCTGGCTGCCGAGTACATCAACAAGAACGGCTACATCCGTTATTGGGATGAGGAGGCTTGTGCGCCGTATCTGTTTAACGGCTCCAGCCTGATTTCTTATGACGATGAGGAATCGATTCGGTGCAAATGCCAATACGTGAAGGAGCAAGGCTTGGCCGGGATCATGTTCTGGGAATACGGATGCGACCCGACCCGTCGCCTGCTGACGGCCATGCATCAAGGACTTCAGAGCATCCCGGCCGGGAAATAGAAGATGCCGCCGCTGCGCGACGGCTGGCTGATAACGCCTTAAAACATACGAAAACCTCCCTTGGACCCTAGGGCCCAAGGGAGGTTTTCATTTATCCGGCGAAACCGTTACCCGATGCACTCATCGTCGTCATCGTCCGTGGAATCGGCGGCGTTGGGACTGTGCATTTTGCGGTATTGGCCCGGCGTGTAACCCGTCTCTTTCTTGAATTTGCGGATGAAGTTCGGTGTATCCAGGTAACCGACCCGCGTAATGATATCTTTTAACGGGTCGGATGTGTGCAGCAGCTGCCGGATGACCTCGTCCATCCGCTTCTGCCAGATGTACTGCGTAAAGTTCATGCCGATCTTCTCTTTGAAGGAGCGGCTGAAATACGACGAGGAGATGGAGAACTTGGACGAAATCGTGCCGAGACTCAGGTCATAATCCGTGAAATTGCCATCGATGTAAGCGACGATTTCGTCCATCAGGGAGCTTTCTTCCGTCTCGCTCTTCGCCTCGACATGGGCGCAGATTTCGGCGGCGAGGCCTGCCAGCTTCTTCTCCAAATCCTCCAGCGAGTCATAGGAAGTAACGCGCGGCAGCTGATTAACCACATGATGGATGCCCAGCTCCGAAGCCGTCTTCAGCATCGTGTTCAGGATATCAAAGCATATGCAGCGCAGCAGCGGTACGGACGGCATTTCCGCCTTCAGGTTATTCAATGCGGTGGATACCATCTGAACCGCCACGTCGTAGCTGCCCTGCTTCAAGCTTTGTACCAGTTTCAGCAGCACATCCTTAGGGACCCAGAAGGAGGAATCCTGCGCACCGGAGCCTGAAAGAGCGTTAAAGAAGGTGCTGCTCCCCTGTCCATGCAGCATGGATGCTTCCAGCGCGGTCGTTGCCTCGATGAAGGACTGATTCAGCTGTTCCGGATAGCTGTAGCGGTTGCCTACCCCGATCGCGGGAGATACGCCCGTGTGCTCGGCCGCGATCGATTGCAGCGCCAGGGCGATGGGCTCCATGCGTGCGTTAAGGCTCGCTTCATGGCCGGTTTCCGCATCGAATCCGACGATGAGGGCCAGCTGATCGGGCTGCGGCAGCTCCACGCCATAAGCATAGGCGGAAAAAGCGGTCAGCTCCACATCGTTCATCAGCTGCATGACAGGCCGCCGTTCCGGATTGTCGCCGATGGGAAGGGCATGCGACTCCCAGCCCATGGTCACAACAAAATAGTGGGATCGGCTGAAGCGGATGCCCAGCTTCTCCGTATACTCGGCGGGGAATTCCCCGGTATGGCCGTGCTTCAGCAGCATGAGCAGTATATGATTTCGGGCATAGGGCTCTTGAAGGTCGACGCGCTGGCTGTAATCATGCAGCGTCTTCTTGATCCATTCCAGCTCGTTGCTGGGAGTGGACGGTTCGGGATCATTCTTCAAGCGAATGAACTCCATCAAATCCGAAATCGGATGGTATTGCCTGCGAGCCAGCATGATCGCCAGAATGGTGCCCATCATCACCACGAAGGAGAATACCAGAACGATAAAAGTGCGGATATGCACGATGCGGCCGAAAAATTGGTTGCTTGGCATCGCGGTGACATAAGTCCAGCCCGTGTCGGATTTGACGGATACAACCGAATGGGGCTCTTGGTTCAACGAAAGGCTGTGCGTTCCCGGCTCAAGCGAGAACAGCGCGTTGACCTCCTGCTCGGTAATGGTCTCGCCTTTGTAATTGGCGGCCAGCACTTGTCCGTAATTATCGAAAATATAAGTCATCCCATGATAATCGCTGAGGATGGAGTCGATCAATCCCGTCAGATTCGATTCGTGGATGAAATACATGACGGTGCCGTGAGCCGGCGTATTGTTGGGTGCGATCGGCACAAGGTATGCCAGCATGGAATTCTGGGTTTTGGTCCCTTGCACGACTTGTTCCGCCGGACGCATGGTCGGGATTTGGACGGAGTTTAAATCCCGGACCATCTCCGTTTCGTTCCAGCTGTTGAATTTGTAGCGGTCGGTAAATACGTTTAGGTTCTCGAAGCCCTGGGACGAGTAAATGCTGTTATCTCCGCGGAAGAAGAGGAACAGTTCATCGATGATGGAGCTAGTGGCTTTGTATTTGACCAAGGCCCCGATGGATTCCCGGCTGTAGTACGGATGGTGGGTCCAATAGCGGGTCAGTTGCTCGTCGTAGGCAATTCGAAACGCGATGTCCTGCAGTTCCTTCATGCGCTCATCGATGACGGTTTTGGCCTGGGTCAGCTGATTGACGTTGGTCTGCTCGATCTCGGAACGGAGCGTATCCACGGCATTGTGGTAAATGATGATGGTTAATATAACAAGAGGTATCAGGAAAATGGATATGTAGGACAGTGTGTATTTAAGCAGAAGCTTGGACTTGAAGTGATTCCATTTCATATCTGCAACCTCCCGGTATTTTAAGATTATGGAATGATAAGTTTACAGCAGAGCTGAACCATTCGATAATCGCAAGAAAATCTCCTCTGGGCATAAGTCTATCATCTGCGAAGGTACGTCGATAGACGTTTGACCTTTTGCGCCGTCTGATAGCGCTATCATAAATAAAGGCAAGGCTATGGCTTTCATGATTAGCCGCCGGATGTTCCTAATGAAAATACTAGGAGAACTTGACTAATAAATCAATGGATCATTACTAAAATTAATTGGAGACATGCAAAATTTCAAAATCGCAATGTAAATAACGAAGGTAATGGGTACTTATAGGCCGTTGCCGGGCTTCTATGGACGCGCATGTCTTATCATTGCCTACGTTGCTTGAAAAAACCGGAGCCGCTGCGGCTCCGGTTGATTTGGACTAGGCTGATCAGGCAGGTATTAAGGCTTGGCGACAAGCGTTGGGGCGACGCGATGCTTCGTTGCCTGCTCGTAGTCGTAGGCCATGCCGAGCAAGTCGGCTTCGCTCCACATTTTGCCGACAAAGGCGATGGAGAACGGAGAACCGCTCTTATAATATCCAGCCGGCACCGTGACGAGAGGAACGCCCGCGATGTTGATCTCGGGAACGGTAGTGTCGGCGATTTTGTCCTCGCTGTGAAGCAGCGGCGTTTCCTTATACATCTGAGGGAAGACGAGTGCATCCAGCTTGTGTTGATCCAGCACGTCGTTAAAAATATGGAGATACTTCGTTCTGATTTCCGTGAATTTCGAGAGATCAGGGACGGAGCCAGGATTTTTCAAGGCTTCCGGGTACCTGGCGAGCGCCGATGGGGTCTCGCCCGTCTTCACGATCAGTTCATCCACCGACTGAATGGCGGCATTCGGACCCAGGCGCTTCAGATACTGCTCCATATCGTACACGATCGATTCAATGCCGATGGAGCCTGACGACTTGGCGAATTCGGCGAATTCCGAATCGGCGAACGGATCGGTAACCACGATGGCTCCCTGACCCTCCAGTTCCTTCACGGCCCGGTCATATAGTTTCTGGGTCTCCGCCGTCAGCTCTTCGCCAAGCCACCCCGGGCCATAGAGACCGATGCGTTTGTTCTTGAGGGCCAACGGATTCAGCTTGGAGGTGTAGCCTTTCTTGGGAATGTTGCCGATCGATGCAACGGTCTTGGCATCCTCGGCCGTGTAGCCTGCGATGACGTCCAGCATGACGGCGGCGTCGTGAACCGTACGGGCATGCGGGCCGACAACGTCTCTGGTGCTTCCGGCGAGAGGCACGACCCCGGCATTCGGCACCAATCCGAAGGTTGGCTTGATGCCGACCAGCGCTTGGGCAGCCGCCGGATTCTGGATCGATCCGCCGGTTTCTTCGGCAATGCCGAGCACGGCAAAGTTGCCTGATATGGACATCGCCGTTCCGGAGCTGCTGGCGCCCGGGACCAGCTTCCGGTCGATGGCGTTATAGGTGTCGCCGGCCCAGCTGGAGCTGGCGCGCGTACCGTCGGAGCTGAATGCCGGGATATTGGTCTTGCCCAGTATAATGGCGCCGGCCGCCTTCAAGCGGGCAACGACGGGGGCGTCCTTCTCCGGAATCAGCTCGATTCCGCCGAGCTCTTTGCTGAGCGGGCCCCAGCCGAAGGTGGACGGGAAGCCGGCGACGTCGACGGCTTCCTTGATGACAATCGGCACACCTGCAAGGGGGCCGAGCTTCTCGCCGGCCGCCCGGCGCCGGTCAGCCTCGCGGGCTTCCTGAAGCGCGCCCGCATTCATCATGGTAAACGCATTGTAATTGGATTCATAGATGCCGATCCGGTCGAGGTAGGCCTTCACAACCTCTTCGGTTTTGAACGTTCCTTCCGCGTAACCCTTCTCAAGCTCCTTCAATGTAATTTCCTCATAGGGAAACCGTTCAGCTGCCGCAGCGGTTATGCTGTTCATGGCCAATCCAAGCAGGAGTGCCATGGACAACACGCGTTTGAATATCTTGGTTTGTTTTTTCATCATTCATCATTTCCCCCATTCGTCGTTTTTTCGCATCTCCCATGCGATCTTAGAGACTATCAAGGAACTGAACTGCAAGAATGTAAGTATTAATAACATGAATATGACAATCTCTAAGTGATTTAGAACATTTCACCTCCTGATTCATAACATTTTAATGACGAAGTGGTGTTGGATTCTTTGTTAATTAGTAAAGTTAATGGTTTTTTTTGAAGGTGTCAATCATTTTATGAGATTTCGATAAAAAATTATGTAAGATAATCTTACACAAAATAGAACCCGTGTTCACGACAACCTGCTTGCTTAGGCTGTCTAGTCACGGGTTCTTGAAGGTTCCGTCCAACTTCGGGGGAAACGGACGTGGAATTAGGTTGCGCTGCCCTCCGTTTGAGCGAGCTGCAGCTGCTTGCGATAGATGAATCTGGAGATCGAAACGCTGATTTCGTACAGCAGGAACAGCGGGACGATCACGATCAGATCGGACATGATATCCGGCGGCGTAATGGTCACGGCCACGATGCAGAGCAGGAAGTAGGCTGATTTGCGCATCTTGGCCAGCCGGTGCGGATTCACGATGCCGAGCTTCGTCAGAAAAACGACGATGGCGGGCATTTCGAACAGAAATCCGAACGGTACGGTCATATGAATCATGAACGTGAAGTATTTTTGCGCGGTATACATCGTTTGGAAGGCCCCTTCGGCCATGCGCTGCATGAACTGCAGCACCATCGGGAACAGCACGAAGTATCCGAAGCAGATGCCGGTAATGAATAACACGCTGATGACGGGAATGAGCAGCATGGCGGAGCGGTGGGTTCCGTCCGGCAGCGCCGGCTGCACGAACCGCCATATTTGGTAAGCGGCAATGGGAAGCGTGACGGTGACGGCCACCACGCCTGCAATGATCATATACACCCACATCACTTCGGAGGGACCGAGCAGAACGAGCTGCTCGTCCATCCCGCGTACCAGCCAGTGATAGATCTTCTCGACGTAGATGAAGGCGGCCACCATCGCGACCAGAAACGCAATCAACGTGCGGATCAGGCGCTTCCGCATTTCTTCCAGATGTTCGATCGCGCTTTGGTCGTTCGGATTAGCTGTGCTGCTTATCGACCGCTGCAGCAGTCTGCGGAGCATCGTCTTTTTTCCCATTCTCGTCGTCTCCGTTCATCAAGCCGCGGGTTGCGCCCTTAAATTCGCTTAAGGTTCGCCCGAAAGCGCGACCGAGCTCTGGAAGCTTGGAGGGACCGAATATGATGAGTGCGATAATCAAAATAAGAATTAAACCACCGATTCCAATGTTGCCAAACGGCATGATCCTCGCTCCTTTCGATTGGTATTATTCCAGTTTGAAGCCGCTAATCGCCACGACCGCGCAGCGTGCCATCTTTTCGCCGGAGCGGTGAGGCCATGTACTGGTTGGTTTGCTGAGGTCTTCCGTATTCTCGCCCGGGTGTTGAACGGACAGGAAGAGCGTCTGCTCGTCGGGAGTGAAGAAAGGACCTGTAAGCTCGGACTCTACCGGTCCGGAAGCGAATTGCAGCGCAACTCCTTGTTCCGGCCCGCTGGTTGGAATCACGAACAGTCCGTTGTTCATAAAGGATTTATGAACGCCTTTGTTCTGGCTGCTGCTGGAGATGTCCGTCACGACCCACAGGTCGCCGTTCGAGTCGAACGCCAGGTTGTCCGGCGAGCTGAAGCCGGATTGGCGTCCGCCGGCAGCAAAGATCTCAAAGTCGAACTCCATGGCGGCCAGATCGTTGCCCGCTTCAAAGATACGCGTGATATGACCGTGGATGTTGCCGTGATTGTCGTTGTTCGTATGGCAGACAAACACGGTGTTGTCGAACGGCGAGATTTCGATGTCTTCCGGACGGTCCGTCGGCGTTCCGCCGACAAGACGGGCAGCTTCCTGACAGTAAGTCACCACATCGCCTTGGGACTTGAATTTGGCCTGGAGCTCTTTATCTTCTGCAGTGGCCTTGGCTACGGCTTCAAGGGTGACCGGCTGCCACTTACCCGATTTCAGGTTGGCAACGTACAGGGTTCCGTCTTCCAGAAGCGCAGAGTTGGCGCGCCCTTTGCTCTTATCGTATTTGTGCTTGCTGATGAATTTATAGACGCAGGCATCCTTCTTGTCGTCGCCCATATAGACAACGACCCGGCCGTCTGCGGCAAGGCCCATGGCGGTGTTCTCATGATTGAATCTGCCGAGGGCGGTGTGCTTCTTCAAGAAGGATTTATCGAACGGGTCCACCTCGACGACCCAGCCGTAGTGCGTATCCGGCAGGTTCGAGACTGCAGCCGTGTCTTCGAAATTCTCTTCGCAGGACAAAACCGTGTTCCACAGCGTTACGCCGCCGGAGCAGTTGGCAAACGTGCCGGTCGCCGTCGTGGCGCCTTTCAGGGCAGGGATGCCCTTGGCCGGACCGGTGATGTCGAATTTGCTGAAGCCGTTGATGCGGCGGGCATGGGTGGAGGTGGTGTCCATTTTCCATACGCCCTTCTCGTCGCGGTATACCTCAATGACCGACATGCCTTGGTAATACAGGTTTTTATGGATTTGATCCGCCGTCATTTTCCCGTCCTTCACAGGTCCGATCGAGAAGATGGTGGAATACTCATGATTGTTGACCAGGAGGCCGCGGACATTGGAGCCCTTGAGCGGGAAAAATGCGTTGTAATCGCAGCCGGAGCCGAATTTTTCGCCAGCCGGATTGATTACGTCGTCGAATGCCGCAATGACATCATATTTAAAATTTTTAGGCAGGACGAGCTGGTCTGCTTTGGTTGGTTCGATTGGCTCGAAGTAGCCGCTGACCCGATTCGTTTTGAATCCGAACAGATGATTTGCGGTTCCGGACATGGCGGAGGCCTTTCCTTCCAATACGCCTAAGCCAGCGGAAGCGGCTGCCAATGCGGTTGCGCCCGTACCCAGATAAGACAGAAACGTTTTGCGATCCATCGTTTTATTCAAGCTTATCCACCCCTAATGTATAAATTGCCATCAGGACAAGTTTATAGGGGAAATGTTATGGGAATATCATCGGTGAATGGTGGAAATGTAAAAATGAAGTAAATTAGGTATGGTGCACGATTCTAGCTTTAATAACTTGGCCTAACTACCAGTTGATGGTGCCAAAATGAACAGATTCAGTTATTTGGGCTTTAGGGTGAATTGATGGATTAAATTGATGGATTGTGTGGGTCGACCGACCGTCCGACCGATTTGTAACGATTAACCTACTGTGTCGAACGGATAGAATGAATCGAAGGACGCGAATGGATTGATGGACGTATTGTATCGATAGGGCGAGGTTTGTTTGTCCGCGGAATACCAGGCGCTGCATGAGCGTGTTGACTGTTGTAATGATTTGAGGACAGAGGTTCCGCTATTACGTCTCGATTGGTTGGTTTGGGGTTAAATGAGGACACCAGATCCGTTATTACATAGAATATGGCTGTTAATCGTGGTATTTATAGTAGATAGCGGATTCTGAGTCCGGAAGTACGGGGAAAGTTGCTTTTTTTTCGAAATAACGGATCTAGTGTCCATTAGTTTGTTTATTCGTCTCTTTGGATATCTGCAAGAACTGCAAGAACTGCAAGAACTGCAAGAACTGCAAGAACTGCAAGAACTGCAAGAACTGCAAGAACTGTTGCGTGCTTCCGGCAGTACTGCAATACAAGCGGAGTTATAAACCATATAGACTGATTAATCAGCTTATATGGTTCTTTATTATGTTTAATTAAGGTTATACCGCTGACGCATCTGATCAGCCATAATGCGGATATCCTCGGCCCCAGGCATCGTAAACCTGGAAGCCGCTTCGGCAAAATCCTTGCCTGCCTGCCATCCTCGAATGACCCCTTTAACGGCTGCGGTGAATTGACGCACCGCGTCGAAGCCGATGCCGATGTTGGTCAGTTCCTCGAGGCTCGCGGTGCTGTCAGCTTCTACTAGAGGATAATGCTTGGGATCGGCTCCCTCAGCTGCGATATCATAGAAGGAACGAACCAGCCGGGCGCGTTCGCTGCCCGAACCTTCGGCAATGATAAAAGCCTGGATAATGAAGGCTCTCCGCTGCCGCCGCTGTGCAATGCCGCAAAATTTGAGGCCGCCGATGCTGAGATCAAACGTACCGGGGCAGAAAGCGCCGGCAATTTCGCCGGTATCGACGTTTTGGCCCGTACCGTGGAGGGCTTCCCGGATCAGCTCCACCATAATTTCAAAGTCCTGATGGAAATCAGGCGCCGGTCCGGCGGAGGCAAAGGGGAGGATGAGGGAGAGGTTCACCACGCCCGCGTCCAAGGGTACCGCGGCACCGCCCGAATGGCGAACGGCGGTGTCATAGCCGAGGTAACGAAGGTGGGCCTCCCCTTGCAGCGCCTGGGGCAGGCGGCTGTCGCGCACGCCCATGACAAAGGCGCGCGGATGCCGCCACAGATGGCAGATTGCGGGCCGGCCTTCTCCGGTCAGCCTGCATAAAAGCTCGTCCAGCGCAAAATGATACAGCACGTCCTGATGCGCTAAATTATCGGTCCGGTCAAGCAGCAGGACGGGTTGGTCTTCTGGTAGTATCAGCGGAATGTTCACGCTTGTTGCGCCTCCTTAATAGGGAAAGGGTAAAGTAAAGCCCGATCAAATCTTGTTCCATGAACAGCATACCATAAATTCATGTTCTTCCTGATATCGCAAGAAAAACTTCATCTAACCGCGGTCTGTCATCTGCGAATGTACGTCGATCAACGTTTTTGTTATAATCCGAGTAAGCTTATTGTCTTTATGAGTCATATGGTATAACGGAGAATGACTTCACTTCATATATAAAAGGAGAAGATCAACATCATGGAGATCTATAATAGTGTGGTTGATATGATCGGCCAGACGCCAATGGTGAAACTTCGGCGGCTAGTGCCAGTAGGATCAGCCGACGTCTATGTAAAGCTTGAGAGATTCAATCCTTCCGGCAGCGTGAAGGACCGTGCGGCCTACAATCTGATTCATACCGCGGAGGAGCAGGGCCTGCTCCAACCGGGGGGCACCATTATCGAGCCGACGAGCGGGAATACCGGCATCGGCTTGGCGATGATTGCAGCCGCCAAGGGCTATCGGGCCATCTTGATTATGCCGGACAACATGTCCAAGGAACGGATTAATATCTTGAAGGCCTACGGTGCGGAGGTCGTGCTGACACCGAGCAGCGAACGCATGCCGGGCTCGATTGCCAAGGCGCTCGAGCTTAGGGAGCAGATTCCGGGCAGCTTCATTCCGCAGCAGTTCGAGAATGCGGCCAACCCGGACATTCACAGGGTGACGACAGCACCGGAAATAATGGAACAGATGGAAGGGCGGCTGGACGCCTTCGTGGCGACGGCGGGAACGGGCGGCACCGTAACCGGAACCGGGGAAGAGCTGAGGAAGTCTTTGCCGAACCTCCATATCGCGGTGGTCGAGCCGCAGGGCTCGCCTGTGCTCTCCGGCGGACAGCCGGGACCGCACAAGCTCGTGGGCACAAGCCCGGGCTTCGTACCAAAGATCCTGAATACAAGCGTATATGACGAGATTATCCAGATCGCCGACGAGGATGCATTGCAGACCGCTCGGAATTTGGCCCGCAAGGAAGGAATACTGGTAGGCCCATCCTCCGGCGCATCGGTATTCGCGGCCCTTCGCGTAGCGAAGCGGCTGGGGGAAGGGAAGCGGGTTGTCTGCATTGCCCCGGATACGGGAGAACGGTATCTCAGCATGGATATTTTCTAAGCGGGAAGGACCTCCGGTTAACCGGAGGTCCTTTCTTGGTGTTCTATGGAGGGCATCCGCTGCTTAAGCTCCTGCATGAGTTGTTCATGGCTCCTCACGACGACCACTTTGCCGGGATAATCCGCAAGCGTGTCCTGGATCTGATATCTGCCCTCCCGCTGATAGGAGGCGCTCCAATCGAACATTTTTTTGAGCATGTCCCAAGTAGGAGTATAGTGCGCTTGTTCAAGTCGCAGTCGTTGCTTGATGAACCTTGTGATGATCCGGTAGGTTATGGTGGAGTAGGACGGGTTCAGAAAAACGATGAGATCCGCATGGCGGAAGCTGGGGCTGACCCATTTCAGATGAGCGCCCTCGATGATCCAGCCATTCGTGTTCACGATGCTTAGCAATAGCGCGTCCCGATCCGCCTCACTCCTCCTGATATCGTCCGGCTGGGCCCGCTCCCATAAGACATTGTCGAGCTCGTAATAAGGGAGATTAAACTGGGCGGACAGCTTCCGGGCAAGCGTTGTCTTGCCGCTGCCGACGGAGCCGATAATATGGATCCGGTTCGGGATCTTAGTGTCCATAAGAGATCACCGCATTCATGAGAAATGGTAGTTAATCATTTCGGTACCGGAGCGGGGATGTCCTTGTTTCGTTAGTCGTAAAATTATAGTGCCTCCTGCGGCGTATCGCAAATCTGCTTGAAGAAGGCTGTGATTTGCTCGGCAATCCAGGAGGGTTGTTCCGCGGCAATGAAATGCCCACCCGCATTCAGGTCCTTCCAGTGGATCACATTCGGAAATATCCGCTCCACGAATGTCCGGGGCGGACGCTCATTCCGCTGAGCGGTTAAGGTGACTCCGTGCGGTACAGGCGAAAACTCTTCGGGCCCCGGCCATCTCGTATGCTTGCCTTCATAATAATAACGGTTCGAGGCATTGATGTTCTGGGTCAGCCAGTAAATGGAGACGTTGGCCATGAGCTGCTCCTTGCTGAAATGCTGCAAGACGTTATCATCCTCGGGAGAGGTCCAGTAGTGCCATTTTTCCAGAATGAACGCGGCCAGCGCTACGGGCGAATCATGCAAACCATAGGCCGCGGTCTGCGGACGTGTGCCCAGGATATGGGCGTAAGCGCCCTCCTCGCGTTCCCATTGCTTCTGATATTCGAGGAACGCGGTCTCCTCGTCGGACAGCGTGGAAGACGAATCCGCATAGGGACTTGGGTTCCCAGGCGAGGTGGTATGATAGCCGATGAACCGGTCGGGATGGTCAAGACACATAAGTCCGAGGATGCTGGCACCGATATCGTAGCCATGTGCGCCGAATCGTTCATAACCAAGCCCTGTCATTAATTTCATGAGCAGTTCCCCGGCCTGACGGTCCTCAAAGCCCGGACGCAGAGGAATGCCGGAGAACCCATGGCCCGGGATAGACGGTATGACAACGTCAAAGGAAATTTCCGCATGACCGCCGAATTGCCCAGGATTCATAAGATATGGGATAAGTTCCAGCATTTCATAGAAGGAGCTCGGCCAACCATGAGCAATGAGGAGCGGGACGGAGTGTTCGCCGCTGCCTTTGATATGTATAAAGTGAATATCGATTCCATCGATTTGGGCGATATAATTCGGATAAGCCTGAATGGAGCGCCGGAAGGCTCCCCAATCGAATTCATGCCTCCAGTAGGCGACCATGTCCTTCATGAAATCAAGGGGGATGCCATAATTCCAATTTCCGCCGGGGATTTCGTCAGGCCACCGGGTCATGTCCAGGCGCCGATATAAATCGTCGATTTCGGCGGACTCGATTTGAAAAGAAAACGGTTGGATATTCATTCGCTTCACCTCTTAGGAAGAATGGGAGTCTGGTATACTGATACCAGCAGACTTGCAGCAGAATAGATAAAAATGGAGCAGGGGTGCTTTCTTTTAATGTGATGACCATTAAAATATTATAAATGGTTAGCTAACCGATAAATACACTTTACTGGTTTGTTATAGGGAAATCAATAGGAGGTTTGTTTGTTGTGGGAAATGAATTTGAGCAGCTCGAAATCATCGCCGATTTTATCAACACCCATGATAAACGGATGCGGTATGAGGGGGACCCGGGTTTGGAGCTGCTTTCTACCGTGGACGATCTGCGTACATGGCTGTTAAAAAACGGCTTTATTCTGAAACAGGACGCCGTATCCGAAGAGGATCTGGCTTTGGCCCGCGATCTGCGGGGCGGCTTAAGGGCAGCCATTCCGAATAATATACATGACCACAAGGAAGCTAGCTTCCAAGCGTTAAACCGTGCAGCCGGCCGATTCCGGTTCGCCTATAGCTTCAGTGAAGCCTCTGACGCCATTGAGCCAGTGGATGCACAAGGAAGAGGGGGCTTGGCCCGGCTGCTGATTCTGGTATTCCGGCTTCGTGAGAACAACGTGTGGAACAGATTGAGAGTGTGCACAGCCGCGGATTGCCAGTGGGTATTCGTTGACCGCTCCAGGCCGGGAACGGGCAAGTGGTGCTCAATGAAGGCCTGCGGCAATCGGGCAAAAAATAAGACGTATCGGGAGCGGGCGAAGTCCATGGGATGAACTGCCTGCCATAGGAACGGGCTTGGATAAGGATCATCGCCCCTCCATCGACCAATCAAGCGTTTGTCTTGATCGGTCTTTTTTTCGTGGAGCCGAATGTTTTCAACAGGAATACACGGTCCTATAACGAAATGGTTGTTACCTATTATTTTTTTTATTGAAAAATGTGAAGCGTTTGTCGATTAGGGGAAACTCTATTCGTTGGTTAAACATAGGACGAAAAATTTAAGCGAAAGCAACGACAACCAGGAGGGGAAGAAACATGAGATTTATGATGATCGTGAAAGCAACCGAGGATTCCGAGGCAGGCGTGCTGCCAAGCGCAGAGCAATTGGATGCCATGATGAGGTACAACATGGAGCTGGCGAGGGCGGGCGTGCTGCTTGCTGCGGATGGGCTCCATCCAAGCTCGGGCGCCATCCGGATTTCTTATCCGGAGCCGGGAGGCAAGCCGAAAATCACCGATGGTCCCTTTACGGAAGCGAAGGAACTGATCGCGGGGTACACCTTGATCGAAGTGAAAACGAGAGAAGAGGCGATCGAGTGGGCCAAACGCATGCCCGATCCGCACGGCTTCGGCGCGGGGCAGATCGAGCTCCGTCAGGTATTCGAACCGACAGAGCTGACGCAGGACCCGGAAGCGCAGGCCAAACAATATGAAATGCGCGAACACATCCAAAGGCAGAATCCGTAATGTCGGCGGCCGATACCCATCGTACGATCGAGGCCATCTGGAGAATCGAATCTTCCAAAATCATTGGCTACCTGACCCGGATGGTCCGTGACATCGGCCTCGCCGAGGATCTGGCTCAGGATGCGCTCATTGCAGCGCTGGAACGATGGCCGAATGACGGAATACCGGATAACCCCGGCGGATGGCTTATGACCGCGGCAAAGCGCAAAGCGCTGGACCTGCTGCGCCGGAATAAGGTGCGCGATCGGAAGTATGAGCTGTTGGGACGCGAAATGGATTCCCGGATGGATTCGGAAATGGAGGTGCCGGAGGCGGGAGAAGTGAACGACGATCTTCTGCGGCTGATCTTTATGACCTGCCATCCGGTTCTGTCCCCCGAGGCCCGCGTAGCCCTGACGCTGCGTCTGCTCGGCGGGTTGACGACAGCGGAGATCGCCCGCGCTTATCTTGTGCCGGAACCGACGATCGCGCAGCGAATCGTTCGTGCCAAACGGACGCTGTCCGCGACCCGGGTTGCATTCGAGATTCCCCAGGGAACCGAACTGAAGCAGCGATTAGCATCAGTCCTCGAGGTCATCTACCTCATGTTTAATGAGGGATACGCCGCCTCATCGGGCAGCCAGTGGATTCGTCCGCTGCTGTGCCAGGAAGCGCTTCGGATCGGACGGGTGCTGGCGGAGATCGCGCCGACGGAGGCCGAGGTGCACGGATTGGTCGCGTTGATGGAATTTCAGTCCTCCCGGTTCAAGTCACGGGTCAATGCGCAGGGCGAACCTGTGCTGCTCATGGACCAGAATCGGGCATTATGGGATTATTTATTGATCCGGCGCGGTTTTGCCGCTCTGGAGCGAATCGAGCGGTTGGGTGGAATGACCGGTCCTTACGCTATTCAGGCAGCCATCTCCGCATGTCATGCCGGTGCGCCCAGTGCCGAAGAGACCGACTGGATTCGGATCTCCGCGCTGTACGAGGCATTGGCGCAGGTTTCTCCCTCGCCGATCGTGGAATTGAACCGGGCCGTGGCCCTCTCCATGGCTTTCGGCCCGGAGATCGGGCTTGAGATCGTGGACGTTTTGCGAAGCGAGCCTGCCTTGAAGGGGTATCATCTTCTCCCGAGCGTGAGGGGTGACTTGCTCTTTAAGCTGGGTCGCCTGGACGAAGCCTGCGCGGAGTTCAAGCTGGCCGCATCGCTGACGGATAATCAGAGGGAACGGGCGTTGCTCCTTGATCGTGCGGCAGAATGCCTGCGAGCGGCCCCTTGAGATACGCTTTGGCAGCATTTTATAAAAAAATCCGAAAAAAATGTGAAAGTCGTGTCGATTACGTCAAATCCCGTTCGTCATTAAGATATAAAACAAAAAAAATCGAACCGAGAGGAAGATGAACATGCAAGCACAAATGGTACCTTTTATTATTTCCGAGGATGCAAGAGGCCAGGCCGAATTCTATATGCAGGCGATTGGCGGAGAGATCGGTTTATTGACTACATTCAAAGACATGCCGGGAATACCCGAAGCCCATCAGGATAAAGTCATGCATATGTCGTTAACGCTGGCCGGCGGCAATCAGCTGATTCTCTCCGACGCTTTTCAAGAAACCGGCAAGAGCACGAACATGGGGCTGGCCATCACGTTTGATAACGAGGAAGACGCCCGCGCTGCTTACCGCCATCTCAGCGACGGGGGGACCGAGAAGTATCCTTTTGCCCTGCAGCCTTGGGGAGCCTATTACGGCGAGGTGGTAGACCGGTACGGCATGACTTGGCAGATGGTTCATCAGGCCTAAGCACTAGAGCTGCCGGAAGCAGCAATCCGAAACGGAAATCCATATACATTTGAAAAATACCATACTACGATACAGAAGGAGCCAATAAGATGAATCAAGAGGTAACGGATTACATGGCAGCCATCAGCGATACCTGGAAGGTCGAAGTCAGCGAGAGGCTTCGGGAGCTCGTGCACAATACGATCCCGGACGTCGCGGAACGGCTTCAATATAAAAAACCGCATTTTCTGAAAAATGGAAAATACGCGGCGGTGATCAGCGTCGCGAAGAGCGCCGTGAGCTTTACGATTTTCAATGCGGAAGGGCTGGAATGGCCCGAGACGCTGTTCGAGGGGCCGCCTGAGCGGAAGACCATCAAAATATCGGCCGGGCAGCAGGTCGACTATGCTACACTGGCTTCCTTGCTGAAGCAGGCTTCCGAAGGCCTGTAATCCATATGTAGCAAGAGGTGCGACACGGGTAACAATACCGCGGGAGCGCCCCGGCATCTAAAGCCGCGATCCTAGGAGGATCGCGGTAAACGTCATTCTATTTCTTGGTGCCGTGCTGTTTGGTTGGCAGCTTGTCGCTTGGCGTTCCTTTGCCGTGATTCTCTTTGTTGCGACGGGCTTTCTCCGCGTTCTCGTTCATTTTTTCCACGAAATCATGCGTGCTTTCCATAGGATATAGACTCCTTTCATATAGAATGTTGCTTGCCTGATCGTGCTTAATATAACCATTTCGTTGTGATCCTATTTGAAGATTTTGAAGACTCTGAACGGGTAGGGATTGTGAGATTTTCGTATTGGGGGGATGAAGGATGTCCAGTAAACTCGTGTTGATCATGGTGGGAATGCTCGTTGTTCTGGGTATCGCCGGCTGCAGCGGAATTAACGAGGATACCGGATCCGCGGACCAACGACTGTATTCGGTCAAGAAACTGATGAAGCTGGACGCAGCGAAGGTAAAAGCCATTCAAGTCGTGTATGGGGATGGCACGCGGATGGTGCTCGACCAGGAACAGGACATTGAGCCGATCATGAAGCGGGTGGATGCCCTTCAAGCCAAACGGATGGCGGGTAACGAGGAACCGGGGTTTCTGTTCTTTATGGATGTCGTGCAGGGCGAGCAGCAGATTCGCGTGGCTAGCGAGTTTGAGGTGGATGGGGAGTCGTATATATTGGCAGGCCCGGAGCTGCCCGAACTGAACGCGTACATGGTGGAGCTGGGACGCTCCCATAACCCCGAATTGCTGCCGGGATTAACGTTTAACGAATAACTTCCCCGTGGGGAGCTTTGCCGCGAATCCGTCAGCTTGCGGAATGGATGCCAAACGGTCAATTATACGCAAAAAAAAGATCCAGCCGGGCCAATGCCCGGGCTGCATCTTGTTCGCAGGGGTCTAAAGACAGCCTGAATCCGGCTGCCGGATCCAACGTCTCGCTTACTTCTTGTGACTGATCAGCAGCTCGTATTTGTTCAAGGATGCACCCAAAATATTCTCGTTGCGGCCCTGACCGTGGGATTGCCGGAACGATTCGCTGGAAGTCCAGCGCTTGAACGCCTCCTCGTCTTCCCATACCGTAGAGATCTTCAGTTCCTCGGCCTCTGCGCCTTCCTTGGCTTCATGCCATACTTCCATCCGCACGAATCCTTCAATCTCCTGAACGCCCTTCGCTTCAGCGAAGCGCTGCGCGATTTCTTGTCCGAAGCCCGGTTTGACCTTGATCGAGTTTGTAACAACCAGCATATACGTGATCCTCCTTCGGTTTATGAGCGGAATAATTCCCGACATGTCTTGTTCTTTCTTGTACGTCCATTATACATGAACGAAAGAACCGATTTCATCTCAGGGGACCGGGATAACCCTGGCTTCATGCCCGAAGAGAAGGAAAACTCAGGTCGCGGGGGGACCTTCAGCAGGGAGCTCTGCCGCAGGTACGGCGGAAGCCGGGGCGGCCGCTTTAGGTTTTGCCCTTCCGCTCCACGACCAGTAGGTGCCTATACGGAGCAGCCGTTCAACCGGTCCGCTGCGGAACCGTTTCAACCAGAGCAGGCTGGCCGTTGCCAGTACGGCATAGATGAGGATCGCCAGCAGCGCTCCCTGCAGCACGCCGAGTTTGCCGAACATGCCCAATCCGAAACCGTAAAATATCAATACGCATACAACGCTTTGCGTCAGATAGTTCGTTAACGACATTCGCCCCACCGCTTCGAACGCCCGGATCACCACCGATTGTTTGGACGAGAAGGCGTATAAGGACGCGAACAGGTGGAGATACCCTAGCGCGAGCAGGGGGCCGCCGAGCATCATCAGGACGCCGCTCCAGTTGTTCGTGGATTCGAGCATAACGCCTGCGGTTTTCAGTCCAAGCCCGACCGGAATGAGCAGCGACCATCTTAAATACAGCTTGATCTCCATGGACGGATGGAGGAAGCGCCCGCGTTTCGCGGCGACCATGCCAAACAGGAACATCGGCGCGCTCATGAGAGGGGCAATCAGGATCACCAGCAGCATCAGCCAGTCCGGGAGGTCGATGGGCATTTCCTCGGTTGACCGGAAGTTTAGGATCTCGCTATACGTGCCGCTGCCGTAGACTTCGATGGACTGCTTCACATAGTTCTCCATGCGCTCCGCTTCGCCTGCCGCAGGCTCCATGGAGCCGTACCCCAAGACGGCCATCAGCGCGAGCAAGAGAATGCCCCAGATCAAAATCGTTTTGGCCTTCCGTTTCACAAACAGCACCAGGAAGAGGCCGATCCCCCCATAGAACAGCAGAATATCGCCTTCCCAGATGAATATGGAATGCAGCAGGCCGAGTACGATCAGAAGAACCGACCTGCGGAAGAAGCTGCGTCCGTATTTAAGCCCCTTGCCGATCAGGCTTTCCCGCATCTTGATCATGCTGTAGCCGAACAGGAACGTAAAGATAGGCATGAAGCTGCCCTCTACGAATACCTTGAGCATGTCATGGCTGATCAGGTCCAGCGTGGAAGGCTGGAAGAAATGCAGCTCGTCTTTGCCGAACATGCCGTACTGGAAAATAAGCATATTGGCCATCAGGATGCCGAGCAAGCTCAAGCCGCGAATCGCATCCACGGCGGTCGAACGTTTATTTGAATTCATGTCAATCACCTCTGACACCAAGTATAAAGCTCCAAACGAAATAACTCGGAAACGGCATCCTAACTTTTTCTTAACACTTCCAGCATTTGTTTAACTCCTGTTAAGGTTGCTGTGCTAGCATAAATGTCGGGTGAGGATAAAATGGATCAAACGCGAATTCTAATCGTAGACGACGAACCTTCCATTGTGAAAATGCTGCAGATGGTGCTGCGCAAGGAAGGCTTTAACCGAATATACACGGCTTCCAGCTGCAAGGAAGCGCTCAGCGAAATCGCTGCGCACGGAGCGGATATCGTGCTGCTGGATGTCATGCTGCCGGACGGCACGGGATTTGACCTCTGTCCGCAGATCCGTTCCTATGGCAGTCCGCACATCCTGTTCCTGACGGCCAAGGCGTCGGATCTGGATGTGCTGACCGGTTTTGCGATGGGCGGGGACGATTATGTCACCAAGCCCTTTAATCCGCTGGAGATCGCTGCAAGGATCAAGGCGCGTCTGCGCCGGGGCGGCTTTGGACCGGCTGCTGCGGCAGAGCAGCAGGCGATTCAGCGCGCATGGGATTTCGGCCGGTTCAAAGTCGACGAATCCGCAGGCGAACTGACGGTGCTGGGAGAGCCCGTGCCTTGTCCGGCGCAGGTCTTTCAGCTGCTGCTGTATTTTTGCAAGCATCCCGGGGTCGTATTCTCCAAGTCGCAGCTGTACGAAGCGGTGTGGGGCATCGACGGCATGGGCGAGGACAACACCGTCATGGTGCATATCCGCCGCATCCGCGAGCGCATCGAGGAGGATCCGAGCAACCCGCAGTATCTGCTGACGGTCCGGGGGCTTGGCTACAAGCTGATCAAGGAGAAAGCGCGATGAGGCTGCGCAGAAGGCTTGCCTTCCATTTTACATACCAATTAATTGCATTCTCGGCGTTTATGTTTTGCTTTCTAATCGTGCTCTTATTCTTCCTGATCAAACATATCAGCGACGATGAGATCAAGCGCAACTTTCCGACAGGCGTCTTGAACAGCATCGTGACCGAGACGGTGACGGAGAATGGCGAGGTGCAGCTGGAGGAATATTGGAAGCTTCTGCTCCAGGAGAAGGACATGTGGCTTCAGGTGGTGGATATGGAGGGAAACGTGATTCACTCCACGAACACGGCTTCGGATGTTCCGTTGGCGTACTCGGTGAGCACCTTGCTTGAGATCAAGGAGAAACGCCGCCTCGGCGAGTACACGATGGATTGGCAGATGGATCTGACCTATGAGGAGCCGCTATTGTTTCTGATCGGACGCATCGATGAGAGCTCGGATCATCTTCGGGAATGGGTTGCCCGTTTTCAGGACGGCGGAAAGGTGAGACCGGAGGATGAGGCCGAGTTGGGACGCGAATTGGCCGATCTAGGCGGTTATTTGCATGTGATTGATCGGGACGGACGCGTTGTCCAAGCGATTGGGACGGGTTCCGACAATAAGGCGAGCTACCACCCGCTGGAGATCATCACCATGCAGGAGCAGCCGGGCACGTATTCCACGCATATCGCGGTTTACCGCGATGCGGACAGCGGCAACACCTGGGTATATCACACGCCTCAGGACGGGGCGCTGGAGAAACGGCCAATGATGAACGAGCTGATCCGCGTGGCGCTCTGGACGATGATCTGCGTGCTTGTGCTGTCGCTTGGAGTGGCGATATGGCATGGATACCGGTACAGCCGTCCGCTGCTGCTGTTTACCGGATGGTTCGAGCGGATGGGCAGCGGAGCTTATGAGGAAGTGCTGACGCCGAAGGACCGGAAGCGGGTATTCCGCAAGAGTGGAAAGCTGCGCATGCGCTACAAGCTGTACAAGGAAGTCATCCATTCCTTTTATAAAATGGCGGAGCAGCTGGCCGAAACCGAACGGGAACGGGAGCGGCTGGATCGAAATCGGGAAGAATGGATGTCCGGGATATCGCATGATTTGCGTACGCCGTTGTCTTCCATTCAAGGGTACGGCTATATGCTTGAGAATGCACCGCAGGATTGGAGCCAGGAGGAATTGCGAGAGATGGGAACCGTGATCCGGGAGAAAGGCGACTACATGCTGGAGCTGATCAACGATTTCTCGCTCGTCTTCCGTCTGAGAAGCGAAATCCGCCCTCAGGAGCGGACCCGGCTTGACCTGAATGAGCTGGTGCGCCGCTGCGTGCTGAAATACGTCAATGATGCCACGCTAGATGCCAAGTTCAACTATATCGGCGGCGAAGAGGCGCTGCCCGTCGACGGCAATGCCAAGTGGCTGCAGCGGTTAATGGATAACCTGATCACGAATGCCGTGAAGCATAATCCGGATGGGGTAAATGTTGAGGTCCGGGTGGAAAGGCGTCCCCGCGGCGCGGCGATCGTGGTTGCGGACCAAGGCGTGGGAATGGACGAGGAAACCCGCTGCAATCTGTTCGAGCGTTACTACCGGGGAACGAATACCGAAGAGAGCATGGACGGCTCGGGACTCGGGATGAGCATTGCGAAAGCGATTGTCGAGGCGCATCGGGGCCGTGTAAGCGTATGGTCGGAGGTGGGCAGGGGAACCACCATTACCGTTCTTTTGCCTGAGGCTGCGGCGCAAGAAGATGAGGGGCCGAGTTCGCGCGGGTAGCGTAGCCTGGGGCTTGGATCCGCAGATTCCCAATCGCTTCAAAAATCCTGCAACTTTCCTATCCTGCTCCCGCCCCGGGTGCGCTATAATGGCTAGGCAACGATTATACTTCATGTCCGGAGGATATTATGGGTTCAACTTCGTTTCGGCAATTGACCGGCAATGCGCGGGGCTGTCTCGTCTACGAGCCGCTGTTTCTAATCCCTTACAGCATGTTCACGACGTACACCTCCATCTACATGTACCAACTGGGGGTAACCGAGACGGGGATCGGCTGGATTACCTCGATCGGTCTGCTTGTGCAGGTGCTGTCCTCGTTTCTCAGCGGGTATTTAACGGACCGTTTGGGCCGAAAAAAAGCGCTCCTTTACTTCGACGTGCTGAGCTGGAGCGTGGCCACGCTGCTCTGGGCAGTCTCCCAGAACTTCTGGTTTTTTGTGATCGCCGCCGTCATCAACGGCTTTCAGAAGGTGCCGCATACCGCCTTTTACTGTTTGCTGGTGGAGGATACGGCGCCGAAGGAGCGTACCTATGTCTTTACGCTGCTGCAGCTGATTAGCGTCGTCGGCGGATTGTTTGCACCGCTCGGCGGGCTGCTGGTGTATCATTTCTCGCTTGTGCCCGGGGTGCGCATCATGTTCGTCCTTGCCTGCATCCTGATGACGATCCAGTTCATCGGACGCCATTATGCGACAAGGGAGACGGAGATCGGGTACCGCAAAATGAAGGAAACGAAGGCGATGGGCCTGCGGGAAGGGATGTCCGACTATGTCCAGGTGATGAAGAGCATGCTGGGAAACCCGCTGCTGCTGATGATCTTCGGCGTTTATATCCTGTTTAATTTTCAGATGACGGTGAAGACAACCTACGTCTCCATCTTCATGGTGGAATATTTGCATTTGGGCAGCGGCCTGATCTCCGTTTTTCCAGCCTTCTCCTCCGTCATTATGCTGATATTCATGCGGTGGATCATGCCCCGGATCGGGGAGCGGCACGTGCACCGGACGATGGTATGGGGCTTTGTCATCTCGGTATTGTCCAATGTCATGCTGGTGTTTGCACCGCAAGGAGATCTGCTGGTGCTGAGCCTGAGCACCGTCATTGCCGCATTCGGCACGATGATGACATATCCGTATCTGGAGACGGCGGTGGCCAATGCCATCGACGACGAGAACCGCGCCAAAATATTCGCGCTGCTCCAGGTGCTCATCCTCATCGTCATTTCGCCTTCCGGCATCATTGGCGGCTGGGCGTACGGCATCGATCCGAGAATACCGTTCCTGCTTGTGGCCGGCGCATTTGTCATCAGCATTCCGCTCATGCTGCTGTACAGCAACAAGGTAAAGGCCGCTCCCATCGAAGCGGGGGTTTAGCTTGGATAGGAGGGCCAAGCCCAAGACGGGCATGCGTCTTTAGCGATATATACGAAACGTAAAGAGTACGCACGAAGAGAGGCGCCCTAAGTCTTGGGGGGCCTTTTTTGTGCCTCTTATTGCAATTTGGTTAGTGTTCACTTATGATATGAGCATGAAAAAGAAACCTCATTTCGACAGCAAGAAGAAGGAAATTTTGCAGGCAGCCATGAAGCTCTTTGCCGAGAAGGGCGTGGACGGCGTATCGGTGAAGGAGATCGGCGCGGCGGCAGGCGTGACGGACGCGGCGATTTATAAGCATTTTACGAATAAGGATGCCGTTGCCGCGGAGGCGTTCAACGAATATTGCGGCAGTTATACGCGCTTGGTGGATGAGTACGCTACCCGGCCCGGACCGTTTGCAATGAGGCTATCGGCTCTCGTAACCCGCGTATTGGAATCGTATGACGAAGATAAATACGGCTTGCTGCTATTGTCCCAGCATCACGAGCTGTTTACGGAGGTGGTCAAGAGCAGGGGACGGCAGCCGCTTGATGCTTTGGAGGAGCTGCTCGAGCAAGCGGTGCTGCAGCGGGATATTCCGCCGCAGAATACGCGGTTAACCGCTGTGCTGATCATCGGTGCATTCAGTCAGCTTGCGATTTCCACGATGCAGGGGGAGCTGGAAGAACCGCTGTCGCCGCTGGCATCTGAAGTGACGGCGCATTTATTGGCATTAACCGGTTTGGGAAAAGGTCAGGCGTGACCTTTTCTTTTTGATATCAGGTTAGTGATTGTTAACCAAATTATGAGGGGGAAGACGCATATGAAAAAGATTTTAATCATCCAAGGCAATCCCATTGAAAACAGCTATGGCCGTCAGCTGGCAGAGGCCTATGCGAGAGGGGCGGCCGAATCCGGTGCGGAGGTGCGGCAGCTGGTGCTTGCGGAGATGGAGTTTGACCTGAACCTGTCCGGCGGTTATAAGGGCAAGCAACCGCTCGAGCCCGATCTGCAAGAAGCACAGGAGCTGATTGCCTGGGCGGACCATCTGGTGTTTGTGTACCCGAATTGGTGGGGCGGCATGCCGGCGCTGCTCAAAGGGTTCATCGATAGGGTTTTTCTCCCCGGATTCGCCTTTAAGTACCGCCGGAACTCGCCTTTGCCGGAGCAGCTGCTCAAAGGGAAGACGGCTCGTCTGATCGTCACGATGGATTCGCCGTACGTTTACTACCGGTTCTATCTCGGACAGCCGGGACATCAGATGATGAAGCATTCCATTCTGAAGTTCTGCGGCGTGGGCACCGTCCGTGCCACGAACATTACCCAGCTTCGCAAAATGCCCGAGACGGCAAGAAGCCAATGGCTCGAGCGCGTGCAGAGAATGGGACGGAAATTGGCGTGATCGGGTAGTAGGGGCGATGTGCAGTTCCTTCCAATGGCTTGACTTCTCGGGCAGGAGGATTATAATTCATACAACAAATGAAACGACCAAAGAATTGAATGGGTCATGGTTCAAAATCAAATCTTGATGTATATGCCGGGGAATAGGGCCCAGGCGTTTCTACCAGGTTACCGTAAATGACTTGACTACATGAAGGTTGAGAATCCGCTCCCCAAGCCCGGCTTTTCATAAACATCGAAGCCGGGCTGCAAGATCGCCTGAAATGGGATCTAAGCACGTTTTAACGGATGGGGTGATGTGCAGACTATTAGCAATGCATGGCTGCCGCACGGACTTCTCTTCCTCAATGGATATAGTTGCAGGCAACCCGGGCAGATACGCTGTCCGGGTTGTTTGGCGTGTTACGCAAGATCGATTTTGTGCTTTTACAGGTTCATTATAAGAAAAACGTCTACCGACGACTGCAGTAAGAAGAAGTTTTTATTGCGAGATTAGGAAGTCACAAGCTTCCGAGTTTATACTTTCTGATATCTAAAAAAAGGGGAGCGTGCAATCATCATGAGTTCAATCCAGAGACAGAAACGATACGAGGTCAGCCGGCAGCTGGGGAAGGTTGCTTTAGGACAAGAGCCAGCCGATCTGGTCATCAAAAACGGCACGCTGGTCAATGTGTTTACGGGCGAGCTTCAGGAACGGATAGACGTGGCGATGGCGTGCGGGCGCATCGCTTATATCGGCAGCGCCGATCATACGATCGGAGAGGGGACGCAGGTGATCGAAGCGAATGGGCGCTTCATCTCGCCGGGTCTGCTGGACGGCCATATGCATGTGGAGAGCACGATGCTGACCGTAACGGAGTTTGCCAAAGCGGCCATCGTTACGGGAACGACCGGGGTTTATATGGATCCCCATGAGATCGCCAACGTGTTCGGCATGGAGGGCGTGCGCTGGATGCACGAGGAAGGGCAGCAGCTGCCGATGAAGGTGTTCACCACCATTCCTTCCTGCGTACCGGCGACGTTCGATCTGGAGGATGCCGGGGCGCAGTTGGGCGTAGCCGATATCGAGGAAGGGCTGACCTGGCCCGGCGTCGCGGGGCTTGGCGAAGTGATGAACTTCCCGGGCGTCGTATACGGCGATCCGACCATGAGCGGAGAGATCGAAGCCACGCTGCGTGCGGGCAAGACGGTGACGGGGCATTTTCCGGCCGAGGACGACCGGATGCTACAAGCCTATCTGGCAACCGGCGTCAGCTCCGATCATGAGACGGTAACGAGAGAGCAGGCTTTGGAAAAGGTTCGCCTCGGTATGCATCTGATGATCCGCGAAGGTTCGGCTTGGCAGGATGTGAAGGAAGTGATTAAGGTGGTAACGGAGGACAAGGTGCGTACCGACAATATCTCCTTGGTCACGGATGATGTGTATCCGCAGACGCTGCTGCGGCTCGGCCATATGAACCATGTGGTCCGCCGCGCCATGGAGGAGGGCGTGGACCCGGTTACGGCGATCCAGATGGGCACGATCAACGTGGCTCGATATTTCGGCATGGATATGGAGCTCGGCAGCATTTCACCAGGCAAAACGGCTGATATTTTGCTCATTGACGATCTGAAGAGCATGGTGCCTTCGGTGGTGATCACGGACGGCGAAGTGGTCGCGGAGAACGGCCGTCTTGTGAAGGCGTTCCCGGCGTATTCGTATCCGGAAAAGGCCTTTCAATCGGTTCGGCTGCAGCGTTCGCTTACCGCCGACGACTTTTTGCTGCGCAGCAAGTTCGATGCGGCGCGTACGGAAGTGAACGTGGTGCGCGTCATCGAGAACAGTGCCCGTACCGCCAAAATGACCGCGGTGCTCGCCGTGGAGCAGGGCGTCATCCAGCCGGACCTGGGCCAAGACGTGGTTCAGCTGGCATGCATCGAGCGCCACGGCGCAACCGGGCAAATCTCGCTCGGCTTTGCGAGCGGCTTCGCACTACAGTCCGGCGCGGTTGCTTCCACGGTGGCGCACGATAGCCACAACCTGCTTGTGATGGGCACGAACGCCGAGGATATGGCGCTTGCGGCGAACGAGCTGGCAGCATGCGGAGGCGGCATGATCGTGGTGCAGAACGGCCAGGTGCTGGCGAAGGTGGCGATGCCGATTGCGGGCTTGCTGGCGGACCGTCCAGTCGAGGTCGTGGCCGAGGAAGTCGCTGCCCTGGAGGAAGCGTGGAAACAGCTCGGCTGCTCCATCCATGCGCCGTTCATGACGTTCTCGCTCATTGCGCTTCCGGTCATTCCGGAGATCCGCATTACCAATCGCGGGATTGCGGACGTGACGGAATTCAAGCTCATCGAGACGGAGATCGGTCCGGTTCAATAAGGTGGCACATACATTAAAGCAGGTTGGCCTACATGGCTAACCTGCTTTTTTGGTGCGTAAATACTGGGCTTAGCCTGTGAGTGGAAGTGCAAGCCACGCTCCCATGGATAATCCTCACATAATCCATTGCCTACTTAGTGATTTTCGTCACAAATTGATAACTTTTTCACCTATTTCGGCCATTATATTGTGATGTTTATCACAATCCTTTAGGACGCGGTCTGCGACAATACAAAAAGAATCAAATTTGAAGTGATCACGTGAGCTAAAGGAAGGGGTATCTTTTATGGATCCGGTTATGCTGGCGCGAATTCAATTCGCATCGACAACCATTTTTCACTTTATTTTCGTACCGTTATCCATCGGATTGGCGTTTCTGATCGCCATCATGGAGACGATGTATGTTGTCAAGGGCCAGGAAGTCTACAAGAAAATGGCCAAGTTCTGGGGAAAGCTGTTCCTGATCAACTTTGCGGTCGGGGTTGTGACAGGGATTCTGCAGGAATTCCAGTTCGGGATGAACTGGTCGGATTACTCGCGCTTTGTCGGGGACGTGTTCGGCGCACCGCTTGCGATCGAAGCCCTGCTGGCGTTTTTCCTTGAGTCGACGTTTATCGGGCTATGGATATTCGGGTGGGACCGGTTATCCAAGAAGGTCCATCTGCTCAGCATCTGGCTGGTGTCCTTCGGCACCCTGATGTCCGCCTTCTGGATCCTGGCAGCGAACTCGTTCATGCAGCGTCCGGTCGGTTTTGAGATCAACAATGGACGGGCGGAGATGAACGATTTCTTCGCGCTGATCACGAACGGTCAGCTGCTGGTGGAATTCCCGCACACGATCTTCGGTGCGTTGGCAACCGGGGCTTTCCTGGTAGCGGGGGTAAGTGCGTATAAACTGCTGAAGAAGCAGGATTTGGATTTCTTCAAAAAATCATTCCACATCGCCATCGTGGTGGGTCTCATCACCTCCATTCTGGTTGCGGTATTCGGCCACCAGCAGGCGCAGTATCTGGTGGATACGCAGCCGATGAAGATGGCCGCCGCCGAGAGCTTGTGGGAAACGAGCGACGATCCCGCGCCTTGGACGGTCATCGCCGCCATCGATCCGGATAAGCAGGAGAACACGATGGAATTCAAAATCCCGTATCTGCTCAGCTTCTTGTCCTACAGCAAATTTTCCGGCGAAGTCATCGGAATGAAGGAGCTGCAAGCCCAATACGAGCAGGAATACGGTCCTGGAGACTATATTCCGCCGGTCCGCACCACCTTCTGGAGCTTCCGGATTATGGTGGCCGCCGGCAGCGTCATGATCCTCATGGGATTGTACGGAGCGTGGCTGATGCTGCGCAAAAAAGTCGAGAAGGCCGGCAAATGGTTCCTCAGACTGATGCTGTTTGGCATTTCCCTGCCGTTCATCGCCAACACGTCGGGATGGATCATGACGGAGATCGGCCGCCAGCCTTGGACGGTATTCGGGCTGATCACCACGGAGAACAGCGTTTCGCCGAACGTAAGCGCAGGCTCGATCCTGTTCTCGCTCATCATGTTTACCGCCATTTATGCGGTGCTGGCAGCCGTGATGGCCTATCTGTTCATCAAAGTCATTAAGAAAGGACCGTATGCGGCGGAGGAAGACGATCACCACGCAAGCGATCCGTTTAATAAGGAGGACTACAATGCTGTCTCTTAACGAACTGTGGTTTGTGCTCGTCGCCGTGTTGTTTATCGGGTTCTTCTTCTTGGAGGGCTTCGATTTCGGAGTCGGGATGTCCACGCAGCTGCTGGCCAAAAACGATACCCAGCGCCGGGTGCTGATCAACTCGATCGGCCCGTTCTGGGACGCCAACGAGGTCTGGCTGCTGACGGCGGGCGGCGCGATGTTCGCGGCCTTCCCGAACTGGTATGCCACGCTGTTCAGCGGGTTCTACATTCCGCTTGTCTTTCTTCTGCTGGCCTTGATCGGGCGCGGCGTGGCATTTGAATTCCGCGGCAAGGTGGGCGATGTCCGCTGGAAACGGGTATGGGACGGAGCGATCTTCACCGGAAGCGTGCTTCCGCCATTCCTGCTCGGCGTAGTGTTTGCCTGCCTGATCCAGGGGCTTCCGATTAACGAAGAGATGCAGCTGCATGCCGGATTCTTCGATGTCGTGAATCTCTATACCGTGGTCGGCGGGTTGACGATGGTGATGCTCTGCCTGCTGCATGGCTTGATGTTCACGACGCTGCGCACGCTGGGGGATCTCCAGGAACGGGCGCGCCGCATGGCCCGGAGACTTCTGATTCCTGTTGCGGCCCTGTTCGTGGCGTTCGGGGTGATGACGTATTTCATGACCGATATCTTCGAGAAGCGCGGCGTGGCGTTAACCGTCCTGCTGGTGCTGGCCCTGCTTGCATTCCTGCTGGGCGGATATTTCATGAACGTCAAGCGGGACGGCTGGGCTTTCGGGATGACCGGCGCGGTCATCGCACTCTTGGTAACGTCCGTGTTCGTGGGCTTGTTCCCGCGCGTGATGGTCAGCTCCATCAATGCTGCATTTGACCTGACCATTTATAATGCGGCCTCCGGACCGTATTCCCTCAAGATCATGACGATTGTGGCCGTATCGCTGCTGCCGTTTGTTTTGGGCTATCAAATTTGGAGTTACTTCGTTTTCCACAAACGGGTACATGAGAAGGAGCATCTGGAGTACTGATGGGAAAAGATCTGCTGGGATACAAAGGCGCCAAGACGGTATTCTTCTTTGTCGCCGCATGTACCCTGGCACAGAGCATGGCCATCCTTCTGCAAGCCAAATGGCTGGCGGAAGCCGTATCCGCCCTGTTTGCGGGATCAACGCTGCAGGAGCAGGGGGAGACCATTGCCTTGTTCCTGCTTGCATTTCTGGCACGCCACGGGATCTCGGTCGTGCAGCAAGGAATCGCGCAGCGCTTTGCCGAGGAGACGGGCACGAGCCTGAGAAAGCAGCTGCTGGAGGAGCTGTTTCGGAACGGGCCGTCCTTTGTCCGGTCGGAAGGAACAGGCAATGTGGTTACGCTTGTGCTGGAGGGCATCGGCAAGTTCCGCAAATATGCGGAGCTGACCATACCTCGCATGATGGGGGCGGGCATTACCCCGGCGCTGGTATGGCTGTACGTTTTCATGACGGACCGGATCTCGGGCATCATTCTGCTGGTGACCATGCCGATCCTGATCGTGTTTCTCATTCTCGTGGGACTTGCCGCGAGAAAGCAGACCGAGCGGCAGCTGGATTCCTACCGGATGCTGTCCAATCATTTCGTGGATTCGCTGAGAGGGCTGACCACCCTGAAGTTTCTGGGACAGAGCCGCAAGCACGGCGCGAGCATACAGCAGGTCAGCGAGGGGTATCGTGCAGCTACCATGCGGACGCTGCGCGTGGCGTTTCTGTCCTCTTTTGCGCTGGATTTCTTTACGATGCTGTCCGTGGCGTCGGTTGCGGTCAACCTGGGCCTGCGCCTCATTAACGGCAGCCTGGAGCTGCTGCCCGCGCTGCTCATCCTGATCCTGGCACCGGAGTATTTCTTGCCGGTACGCATGGTCGGAGCCGACTTCCACGCCACGCTGGACGGCAAGCAGGCAGGGGAAGCGATGCAATCCATCATCCGGGAAGCCCGGAAGGGGCGTTCGGACGGAAGCACGGGTCCTGTTGCTGCGGAGAGTTCGGTCAGCGGAACGGGTCTATTTGAGCCAACGGGCGTGCTTAAAACCCCGGCGGCAGAAACGATGAAACGGACCCCAACGGGCCTAACATTTAAAATTCAAAATAATTTCTCGGATCCCAGCCGCAGACCGCAGCCACCATTCCGATGGGAAAAGGGCAGCGTGCTGGAGCTCTCCGGTATCGGTCTCAGACACGAAGAACAAGGGCCGGCGTCATTGGAGGACGTCACCTTCCGAATACCGGGACAACGCAAGATCGGCATCGTCGGGGAGAGCGGAGCCGGCAAATCCACGCTGATCGAGCTGTTAGGCGGCTTCATGGCGCCAACATCCGGAGCGGTAGCGCTGAATGGCATGATGCTTGAAGAATCGAACCGACGCGAGTGGCGGTCGGAGGTCACCTATATGCCGCAGCAGCCGTATTTGTTCGGGGCAACCTTGGAGGAGAACGTGCGCTTTTACGCGCCGGAGGCGTCCAGGGCTCAAGTGGAGGCGGCGGTACAGGCGGCTGGTCTGTCGGAGCTGGTAAAAAGCTTGCCGGGCGGACTTGCGGAGATGATCGGCGGCGGCGGACGCGCTTTGAGCGGCGGCCAGGCACAACGCGTGGCTTTGGCCAGGGCGCTGCTCGGCGGCCGGCAGGTTCTGCTGCTGGATGAGCCGACGGCGCATCTGGATATTGAGACGGAATACGAGCTGAAGGAGACGATGCTGTCCCTTTTTCAAGACAAATGGGTATTTCTGGCGACGCACAGGCTTCACTGGATGCAGGATATGGATTATATCATCGTTCTGCACCAGGGGCGCGTTGCGGAAACGGGAACCCATGAGGAGCTTATGGCACGACAGGGCGTCTATTACGGACTGATGACATCGCAGATGGAGGGAGTACAATGAAGCAGGAATCGTGGTTTCGACCCTATGTAACGGCAAATTTCTGGCGCTTTTTGCTCATTGTCACGCTGGGCGTGCTCACCATTTTGTTTGCCGGGATGCTCATGTTCACATCCGGTTATTTGATCTCCAAATCCGCCCTGCGTCCGGAAAACATCCTGATGGTGTACGTGCCGACCGTAGGGGTTCGCACCTTCGGCATCGGACGGGCGGTGATCCATTACGTGGAGCGCCTGGTGGGGCATGATACGATTCTTCGCATCCTGTCCCGCATGAGGCTTCGGCTGTACCGCATTCTGGAACCGCAAGCCCTCCGTTTATCCTCCCGGTATCGCACCGGGGATCTGCTGGGCGTGCTGTCCGATGATATCGAGTATTTGCAGGACGTCTACATCCGGACGGTCTTTCCATCGATTGTTGCGCTTGTGTTATATGCCGGGGTCATTCTGGCCGTCGGCCAGTTTGATCCGGCATTCGCCCTTCTGCTCGCACTGTATATAGCGGTGCTGATTCTGGTGCTGCCGCTGATCTCGCTGCTGCTCACCAAACGGAAGAATCGGGAAGTGAAACAGGCCCGCAGCCACCTCTACCGGAAGCTGACCGACGCGGTGCTGGGCATTCATGAATGGTACGTCAGCGGCCGGCAGGCGGAATTCCTGACCGGTTATGAGGCGGATGAAGCCGAGGTGGACCGGACCGACCGCTCGCTTAAGCGCTGGTCGCGCTTGCGCGCCTTTATCGGTCAAGGCGTGGTTGCCGTGACGGTGGTCTCGGTGGTGTATTGGTCGGGACGGCAGTATGCGGACGGTGCCATCGACGTTACGCTGATCGCGGCTTTTGTGCTGGTTGTGTTCCCGTTAATGGATGCATTCCTGCCGGTGTCCGAAGCCGTTGAGCGGATTCCGCAGTACGGCCAATCGGTCGCAAGGCTCCGGGCGATTGAAAGCGCGGATGCCTCCGAAGGGCGGCAGGACCTGCCGCAGATGCTGGATAAGGCAGAGGTGGAATCCATCATAAGCCGCGGCGTTCATGTGAAGGCGGACGGCGTCAGCTTCCGCTATGATCAGGGGGCAGACGGCCCATCGGGGCTGGAACCATCCGGCGTGGACAGGGAGGCGTCTGCATTAACCGATGTGTCGCTGGATATTGCTCCCGGCGCCAAGGTAGCCGTCATCGGACGCTCCGGTGCCGGCAAATCTACCCTGCTGCAGCTGATCCAGGGCGTACTGGCGCCATCGGGAGGAAGCCTTACCCTAGGCGGCGTGGAGTCTGCGCGTTTCGGCGATGAGATCTCTTCCGTCATTTCGGTATTGAACCAGAGTCCGCACTTGTTCGACACAACGCTTGCGAACAATATTAGGCTTGGATCCCCGGACGCCACGGAGGCTGAAATCCGGGACGCCGCCGCCATGGCACGGATTGAACCGCTGGTAGCCTCCCTTCCGGAAGGACTTGGCACCCGCATGCAGGAAGCCGGGCAGCGTTTCTCCGGAGGAGAGCGCCAGCGCGTGGCTTTGGCCCGAATCCTGCTGCAGAGGACGCCTGTTGTCATTCTGGATGAGCCCACGGTCGGGCTGGATCCCAAGACCGAGCGGGAACTGCTGTCCACCATATTCGCCAGCCTGCAGGACCGCACCTTGATTTGGGTGACGCATCATCTGGTCGGCGTGGAGCGCATGGATGAGATCCTCTTCATGGAAGACGGTCGAATCGTTATGCGGGGCACCCATGATGAGCTGATGGAGCGATATCCGCGGTATCGGAACTTGTACCGTTTGGATCGTCCGGCGGTATAGACAGCTGAGGCGATTTACCAGCAGAAGAACCGGCCTTTCAGGAGGTTGGTTCTTCTTTTTGTTGCGTTCTTTTTTCTTATAAGTCCGATAAAAGATCGGAATCCACGCGGCTTCTGGAAAGATGTAACATTAGTCTTAAGCAGGATCAAGGGTTCATTACAACGTTAGGGGTGTGGTATAGGGTGGATTCGAAACGGTTGGTGAACGTATTTCGTCATTTTGCTGAGCGGGAATGTCCGGGTTCCAGCGTGTTCTATGAGTATTTGGCCCGGCATATTGCCGATGATGAAGAGGTGCTGCAGGTCGCTGCGTTGGTTCCGTCCGGCCAGCCCGTGCCCAATATGCTGTTCGGAGCGGTTCAATACTTGCTGCTTCAGGGCGAGGGTCCGGAGCTGAGGGCGTATTACCCCGGCCTTGCGGAGCACCCGAAGGAGATGGCCTCCTGTTATCCCCATTTCCGGGCATTCGTGCTGGAGCATGAAGCAGCCATTATCGGAATCCTGAAGCGCAAACGGGTACAGACGAACGAAGTCCGTCGCTGCGCGTACCTGTATCCGGTGTTCTGCTCCATTTATGACAAGGTCCGGAAGCCGCTTGCCCTGGTGGAGCTTGGAACGAGTGCCGGATTGCAGCTGCTGTGGGATCAATACAGTTATTCCTATGGAGACACGGCGAGTTACGGCCTTACGGAATCGAAGGTGCGCATTACATCGGAGATCAGGGGAGACCGCAAACCGTTCCTGCCGGCCTCCAGTCCGCCGGTTGTTTACCGGATGGGGATCGATCTGCATGTGAATGACGTACGGAACCCGGAACATTTCTTATGGCTGCGAGCTTTGATTTGGCCGGGCAATCACGATCGGGTGTCCATGCTGGAGCATGCGGCGGAGGCGTTGAAGCAGCAGTCAGACGTACGTTTCCGGGAGGGGGATGGGACGGTGCTGCTGCCTGACATCGTGAAGGAGATTCCGGAAGAGGCCGTGATCTGCGTGTTTCATACGCATGTGGCCAACCAGATTCCGGAGGCGTCCAAGCAAATATTGCTGCGGCATCTGAGCGAGATTGGAAGCAAGCGCGATATTGTGCACGTCTACAACAATATGCAGGATGAGGATCTGCATGCCGATTATATCCTCGGGGGCGTGCCGAGCAAGTTTACGACGGCACGCACGGATGGGCATGCGCGCTGGTTCGAGTGGCTGTTATAAGGCAGGGAGATGATTGACTTAGCCTGAATAAGGACGGCGAACGGAACGGTGATGGCCGTTCGTTACAAGTCATATGCCCGTAAACGACCGCGAGCCCGGAAGGCAGCCGGGCTGAGACTTAGAGAACAACAGCCGCAGCCTTCATCGCGTATATTTTTTTATTGGGCAAGTCTGTGTCATAATAGGAGAGATGGAATATAAAGCGCTTTATGCTATGCGATTGAACCCGAGGATCGGGCTCTTCCATGGTGGAAGGGCTCTCGTTCAGGGCATGGCAGCATTCAAGGAGACCAAAGGAGGAAGTTGGGATGGATTATCGTATTGAGAAGGATACCCTGGGTGAGATTAAAGTGCCTGCGGATAAGTTATGGGCAGCGCAGACACAGCGCAGTTCCGAGAATTTCCGGATAGGAACCGAAACGATGCCGAAGGAGATCATTCGGGCGTTCGCGATATTGAAGAAGAGCGCGGCCATCGTCAACGGCAAGCTCGGCAAGCTGGATGCAGATAAGGTGGATGCGATCACAACCGCGGCCGATGAGATCGTGGACGGCAAGTGGGATGAGCATTTTCCGCTGGTGGTTTGGCAGACCGGCAGCGGCACGCAGTCCAACATGAACGTGAACGAAGTCATTGCGAATCGGGCCAATCAGCTGCTCGAGCGAAAAGACAGCACGCTGCGCGTTCATCCCAACGATGACGTCAACAAATCCCAAAGCTCCAACGATACGTTTCCGACGGCGATGCACATGGCTGCGGTCGTGGCCATGGAAGATCAGGTGATGCCTGCGCTCCGCCGTTTGAAGAAAACGTTCGAGAAGAAAAGCGATGAATATAAGGACCTGATCAAAATCGGCCGTACGCACCTTCAGGATGCAACGCCGCTGACGCTCGGACAGGAAATCAGCGGCTGGCACCGGATGCTGGAGAAGTGCGAATTGATGCTGGCTTCGGCCGTAGAACCGCTGCGCGAGCTGGCTATTGGCGGCACCGCCGTGGGTACCGGCATTAACGCGCATCCGAAATTCGGAGAAATGACGGCGGCCGAAATCAGCCTGCAGATCGGAAAAAGCTACACGTCCGCCAGCAACAAGTTCCATTCGCTGACCAGCCATGACGAGATCGTATTTGCCCATGGGGCGCTGAAGGCGCTGGCTGCCGATCTGATGAAGATCGCCAACGATGTTCGCTGGCTGGCAAGCGGTCCCCGTTCCGGCATCGGTGAGCTCACGATCCCTGCCAACGAACCGGGAAGCTCCATCATGCCGGGGAAAGTAAATCCAACCCAGAGCGAAGCGCTGACGATGGTGGTCTGCCAAGTGATGGGCAACGATGCCACGATCGGTTTTGCGGCAAGCCAGGGCAATTTTGAGCTGAACGTCTTCAAGCCGGTCATCATTTATAATTTCTTGCAGTCCGTGCGTCTGCTGGCGGATGCCATGGATTCGTTCGACCAGAATTGCGCCATCGGCATCGAAGCCAATCTTGACGTGATCCGCGCGAACATGGAGCGGTCGCTAATGCTGGTGACGGCGCTGAATCCGCATATCGGATACGAGAATGCCGCCGCCATCGCGAAACGTGCGCATAAAGAAGGGACAACGCTTCGCGAAGCGGCGCTGGCAAGCGGTCTGCTTAGCGGAGAGGATTTTGACCGGATCGTCCGTCCGGAAGAAATGATACATCCGAAGGAATAGGGGAGTTTTCTTTTGAGCTTTATTTCTAGGCAGGTTTCCCGTTGAACCAAGGGCCCATTTCACCACGGTGAAGTGGGCTTTTGTTGATTAGAGATTGTTACCCACCGAGCCGAACGCATTCGATCATCGCAAGAAAAACATCACGGAACGCCGCTCGTCTGCCGCGAAAGTGCTTCAATCGTTTATCTCCGGCTTCGCAGCGGTTATAATATGGTGACAGCATCTGACAATACTTCACAAACAAACGTAAGAAGGATGGATGATAACTTGAAGAAACATCAATGGATGGCTACGCTGCTCTCTCTGATATGCACCGGGCTCGGGATGTTTTATATCGGGACGCCGGGCATGATCATAGGCGGAATGCTGCTCATGGCGCTGCAGGGAGCGGCTTTGTTTATTTTTTTCATGACACTGGGATACTTGGGCTTGATTATCGGTCCGCTAGCAATTGGGATTCATATTATAGGTTTGATCATACCGGTCATCTACTTCAGCTACCGATCGCCAAGGAAACCGATGTTCGACGAGAAGCGGCGGCGTCAGCTCGCCTCCCCTTGGAAAATCGTCGTGCGGACGATCATCGGACTGGCCTTGTTCGCAGGGTCGATTTACGCCGGGTACACCTGGGGATCCGCCCCGTTCATGAAGACGGCTGCAGAGAAACGCGAGGTTCAGGAAGCGGCGGAGTCCTATCTGGAACAGAAGTACAACGAACCCTTTAAGGTCACGGACGTGGATTATACCTGGGCCATAGGCTCGTATCATCTTACGGCTCATCCGGAGCAGGCGCCAGAGCTTGAATTTACGCTGAGCAGTAATGAAGCCAGCCCTCCCGTCATATCGAATGATACCTACCTGAACCGGCTCTGGGGACAGCAGCTGAGGGACCGGCTGAAACCTCTGCTGGATGAGCTTTATCCGGGCCAGGCGTTTGGGGAGGCGTATGTGAACGCCGGTGCCGAAACACTAGAGCGTGATTATAGCCAACTGGCGAATAGCGCCGAGGGTGATGTCAGTCAGAACATCAGATTGATCGTATTCGCGGATTTGACGGCGGATAGTCTGGCGCAGGAGAAGGAACGGGTGCTGGAGCTGATTCGGCGGCTGCCTTCGGTGACGGTGCCGGGGGAGACGGATCTTGCCATCGATTATTATGCTGCGGATTTGAAGACGGCGGAGAGCGTAAAGAAGGTGGAGCAGGATATCGATTATATGAAGGGGAAAACCAGTACTTACAGCTTCAGGGTGTTCGACATTTCGGACATTACGTCCGCGGAAGACATCGAGATCAGGGGGCTGGAATGAGGAATTTTGCAGGAGTATAAAATCGATTCTAGATTCAGAAGCCAGGCGGAGTGGATAACTCCGCCTGGCTTCTTGTTGATGAATCATGATCCAACATGTGAAGGGAGCCTTCGTTAATGCAGGGACAGCTGGATGCTGCGTCCTTTCGGCGTCTTCGTCATGGTCAGCTTTAAGTTCAAGGCCTTGGCCATGTCGCGGACAGGGACGTAGAGGGTGTTCTTTATGAACAGGGGACCGTCGTACTTGCTCTTGTCCAGCTTGCAGTGGTCCGATTCTTCGGCACACAGCCTCGCCGGTTTATAAATGTCGATATCGTTCACGCTCATCTCTTGCGTAGCCCGCCGTACGATCGTATATCCCCAGCTGTCGTTTCCCCATACCGATACTGGGGGACCGCTTGCCGCTTTCAGGTCATATTGATGAAAGTTGTCCAGCTCCTCCTGCAGCGTATACGAGATTTCGTATCCCATTGCATCGGCTAAGGATTTGAGCGGAACGTACGCCTTGCCTTTGCGAACATGGACGTCCTTTATATGGGTGCCGCCGACGTTTACGTAATAGCCTTCCGCTTCGTTAGCGGCTGCTTGCTCGCCCTGCCAGATGAGGGAAGCGGCTAACAGGACGCTGGTCAGCGCGAAGAGCGATATCCTTCTGAATTTCTCGATCGTCATAACCTCCTTGCATATCGAATGGGTGTTAGGAAGCCGAATGGGGAGCCTATCTACTATATAGACTCTTTTTCCGATCCATTGGTTAGCCCGTTTTCGTAAGAAAATAAGGACAAGCCTGCGAATGTAAGCTCTTTAGGAACCTTGATTCAGGCTGGCCTGCAGCTGTCAGCAAGGAATCCAGCACCGCAATGATCCGGTATTGACGCCATTATGGGGAAGCCGATGGGGGAGGCAGATAGCATGCATGATAAAAGGACGGATCAAGCTGATGCGCTTGATCCGTCCTTTTATTGTGGGGCTGGCTTCTTATGTCATGGAGAAGCACCAATGCATAGGGTTGAACCGGCTTCGCATTACATGCTCACGGTATTCCTGGCATCCCGGTAACCCGACAACTTGTTAACGAAGAAGGTGATCAGGAACGAACAGAGCAGGCTGGCTGCCATCGAGATCAGGAAGCCCATCGTGTTATTCGATGTAATGGGCCCGATGAAGGAGGGCACATAGGCCGTCCCCCGGACCCCGAACAAACCGACGAGCATGCCGCCAAGTCCAGCCGAGGCAATCGCTCCGGCAAATACAAGCTTGTTCGAAAACATGAACGGATAGGCGGCTTCAACGAAGGTGCCAAACCCCATGTTGATGGCGAATCCGGGGGCTGCGACGGCGGCTTCTCCCTTATCCCGCGGAGCGATAATATTGGCTAGCGTGATGCCTGCGGATACCATCACCAAGCCGACCATATCGACCGCGCCGAGGAAGCTGTTGCTGGTTGTTTCCATCTCCAGCAGCACAATCGGCAGGATGGCCGCATGATAGACGCCGCCGATGATGGCGGGCCAGATCAGCAGGCCGGCAATCAATCCGGCCATGGCGGGACTCCAGGAGACAAGCGTCTCGATCAGGAAGCGGATGCCTTGCCCTGCGCTCAGCGCAATCGGCGCAATCAGGAAGTAGACCAACAAACCGGCAATCAGTCCCGACACGCCGCCGGCAACAATGTTGACCGTCGTAGCGGGGAAACGCCACTCCACGCATTGACGGAATATGTAATGGACGATAATGCCTGCGCCGATCCCGCCGATGATGCCGCCGATAATGCCTCCTTCGACGGACAGAACGCCTGCCACGATGCCCGCCACGATGGACACCTCGTCCAACTCGGAGACCTGTTTGGCTGCAATGACGGCAACGATGACCGGCAGCGCCTTGATCAGCAGGTCAAACACTTCGGTCAACGAAGATAACCCCGGGATTTTGCTGACCGCCAGGATCAGGGCCATGCCGATGAAACCGGGGAGAGACGCCATCATGATGCCCCGAATATTGATTCTTCGCCATGGAGACGAGCTGCCGGACACCGCATGGATATTTGCGGACGCATTCCCGATGACCGGCCGGTACGTAAGCCGCCAATGCTTGCTGAGGGAAGTGACAAAGGTGACCGCGCGGGTTCTGTTGGTTGTTCCGGTTGTGCCGGAAGCGGCAATGACATGTGCGCCTTTGGTTTGGATGATGGCCATGGAGGTACCACCCGTACCCGTCACCGGGAGGCGGAATTTGGCAGCGGCCTCAATGGCATGCCGGTTGCTGCCCTCCGGATCGGCGCTCATGACGATGATGCCGTCAATTTCGCCGAGTTCAATCTGCTCGGCAATCTCCCGGTCCAGCCGCTCGGCCGCCTGATTGACCTGCTGAAGGGTGCCTTCAGCGACAATGATGGGCTCTCCTTGGGAAGAGCTCCAGCTGTAAAGAGCCGCAGGCGTCGTATCCTTGGCTGCGTCCATGGAGACCTGGGCAGCGATAAACTGCAGGGCCCCGCAAGACAGGCCTGCACTCTCCATCTGCATCAAGATCTCATCCAGCAGCTTGCGCGGGTCTTTGCCGCCGAGATTGTACAGATTGCCGCCGCTGCTTCCGATGATGGCGATTTGACGATTCATGACTTGCTGCCCCCAATACGTTAGAAATTAGATAATTTCTATATTACAGCAGAGTTATAACTTATTAAAGTGTTAAAATGCGATCCCGCCAAACCAAAAGCCGCCATGCATACCCGGTAAGGGCTGCATGGCGGCTTGGTCATCCTGTTATCTATTCGTTGCTTTCGCTGGCCGCTGCAACGGCAGAGGCTTCTTCCGCCGCTTCTTCAGGCGTTTCTTTGACGATTTGCAGCTTCGTGTAACGGTGGGTCTTCTTCTCGATGACGGTGAACGTCAGGTCATTGTACCTCCACGTATCGCCTTTGGCGAGTTCGGAGTTATGACCGTACAGCCAGCCGCCGATCGTATCCAGGTCATCGGTGCTCAGGTCCGTATGAAGCAGGTCGTTGATCCGGTTAATGGATACCTTGCCGTCTGCGATGATGCGGTTCGGCTCAGGCTGGGTCAGCTCGCGCTCTTCATCTTCGTCGAATTCGTCGCGGATCTCGCCGACGATCTCCTCCAAAATATCCTCGATGGTGATCATCCCGGACGTACCGCCGTATTCGTCGATCAGGATGGCCATATGTGTGCCTTCCTGCTGCATTTTTCGAAGCAGCTTCTTGATCGGAATCGCTTCGGATACCGTCATGGCCGGATGAATCAGCTTGGTCAAGTCGATATTGGAATTGTCATCGAACTCCAGGAAGAACTGTTTGGTGTTCACCATGCCGACGATCTGATCCTTGTCTCCGCGAACAACCGGGAACCGGGTGTACTGCTCGCGCTTGATAATCTGCAGGTTGGCGGCAAGCGGCTTGTCAACATACAGACAGATCATATCGGTACGGGGTACCATAATCTCTTTGGCAAGCATATCATCAAAAGCAAAAATTCGGCTTACATAACCGTATTCGGCTTGGTTAATCTTTCCGCTCTCATAACTGTCGCTCAGAATCATGCGGAGTTCTTCTTCGGAGTGAGCCTCCTCATGTTCACTGGCAGGGTGCATGCCGAACAGACGGACAATCTTGTTGGCAGATCCGTTCAAGAGCCAGATGAATGGATACATAATGCGGTTAAACCAGATAATCGGCGTCGCACACAGGAACGACACGGCTTCAGCCTTATTGATAGCGATCGTTTTCGGTGCAAGTTCGCCGATTACGACGTGAATGTAAGTCATGATAATAAATGCAAGCAAGAAAGAGATCAGCGAAGCGATCGCCGCAGGAATCGAAAGGCTGTCAAACACCGGGTGCAGAATCTTCTCGATGGTCGGTTCCCCGAGCCAGCCGAGACCGAGCGCCGTGATGGTAATCCCGAGCTGACACGCGGACAGATATCCGTCGAGATTCGATGTTACCTTTTTGACGGCGAGAGCACCTTTGCGCCCTTCCATCACCAATTGGTCTACCCGGCTGGGACGAAGTCTTATGATAGCAAATTCCGTCATAACGAAAAAAGCGGTAGCTGCGATAAGCACAGCGACTAAGAATAAATTTAAGCCTATATTGTCGTCCAAACAAAACACATCCTTTTTTATCTGATCCGAATTAGTTTTTTAATAACCATCAATTACTATGCATGGCTGTCAACGTAATTCGACCGGAATTTTAAAGGTTCTAGCTTCATGTGCTTGAGGAGGAGAAACATATCGGTATCCGTGTTGCATGTAACGTTATGCAAGGAAAGCAGAGACACATGGCGTTGTGACTCCAGCATCAACCGAACGGGTTCCGGACTTTTAGGTACCGGCGTCGGCGCTGGCAGAGTGCCTTCAGAGGCTTCCATTCCCTGCGTCGCCGCAGCGGAATCGGTGATGTCCACCAGGGGAACATTACAAACGGAAGCAATCAGCAGTAAGCCAAGTGTGGAACATATAATTCTGTTTATCCTTCGTATGGGGTCCAAGTCGGATCGTCACTCCTACAATTCGTAATCGATTTGCTCTAAAAAATATATGGCTTAATTGTCAGCGTATGAATATGAAGTGATTTGAGTAGTTGTACGTAATTTCACCACGAACGCGGTCTTCAAAACAAGGTATATTGCTATTAATCATAAGAAAAAGTAAGCCACTATGTCAAATAACAGTCGCAATCGGCTATATAAATCCTTATATATCAAGGGTTTCGGATGATCGCCAGGCATACAAAAAAAGACAACCCTCCAAGATTTCCGGAGAGTTGTCCCATGCTGCAACGGACTATTTATGGTATGGCTGTTGTCTGATATAGCTGTCGGACAGATGAAGCAGCTTCAGCGCGCGTTCGAATTCTTCCTTGGTAGCCTGGGTCTTCTTCACGTCCGAATTCGGAAGCGGATGCTTGGTTCCGTCCTCAAAGCCGATGCCCGGAATGTACAGGGTCGTATTGTTGATGAACGTGCCCGAAGGCAGGTAATACCGCTCCGGCAGCAAATTATTATCGGTGTGATTGAGCAGATCCTGGCCAAAATGTAGCTGATGGTCCATCGATACGCCCAGCAGGTTGGCCACCGTCGGCAAGAGGTCGATTTGTCCGCCGACCTGCTCCTTCACTTCGGGCTGAATTCCCTCGCCATGGATGATAAGCGGAATGTTGATCATATCTCCGGAGGTATATTCGCGGCCGTAAATTTCGTGCATCAGCTCTTTATCCTTGTGGTCCAGGGAGTAAATCGGCAGTCCAAGATGATCGCCGTAGAGAACGATCAAGCTGTTATCCCATACGCCGTCTTTCTTCAGCTGCTCGATGAATTTGCCGAGTGCGTCATCGGCATAATTCTGGGAACGGATGTAGTCGCCGACAAAGGTGCCTTCATACCGCTCCGGCAGGGTCATCCGATATTTATCCTCAGGAATCGTGAACGGATGGTGAGCCGACATGGAAATGACCTGGGTATAGAAAGGTTTACCGGCATCGTTCATTTTCTTCAGCTCGGCGGCCGTTTTGGAGTACAGAGCGTCATCCGAAGCGCCGAAGAACAGCTTATCGTCTTCACCGAAGAACGCTTTATCGTAATAACGGTTGAAACCGAGCGCCTTGTACAGCTCCCCGCGGTTCCAGAACTCCACGACGTTGGTGTGGAAGGTCGCCGTATCATATCCTTCCCCTTGCAGCAGTCTCGGCAGGCTTGGCAGAACCCTGTCCGCATAATGCTGCGTAGCCGCACCCCGCGGCGGAATGTAGAAGGAAGTATTCACAACAAACTCGGCATCCGAGGTATTGCCTTGACCGACATTCTGGTAGAAGTTCGGAAAGTAATTGCTCTCGCGGGCCAGCTTGTTGATGTTAGGCGTAATTTCCTTGCCGTCAATCTTGAGGTCGACCAAGAACTTCTGGAAGGACTCCATCTGGATGATGATCAGATTCTTGCCTTTGGCGACACCTGTGAGCAGGGCCTCCTTATCGGACGCTTCCAGGCCTTTCAATGCGTTGACTTTATCCTGGGTAATGGTTTTGGCATCCACGAGCTCTTTATTCTCCTGTTGGAAAATCGTGTAGGCCTCGTAGTTCAGAATCCCCATTTCCTGCGCCTTCACGATTTCGTTCATGCTTGCGCGGTTCGGCATGATCTGGAACAGGCACAGCATTAAAGAGACAACAAAAACAATCGGGATAATTTTGCGTTTTTCTTTTTTCGCATGCCGAGTCTTCCAATTTTTAACGCGGTCGCTGCGCCACAACAGAACAAACATCACGATGATATCCGTAAAGATCAGCAGATAGTAAGGGTCCATCAAGGAGAATACGCTGTTGCTCACCGCCGTTACCTGGTTCACCTGCTCTAACGCGTGATAGGTAACGATGACACCGTAATATTTATAATACATAATGGCTGCAAAGAAGATGGCGGTCAGCAGCAGATTAACGCTCATATAAGCCGTCAGCTTTCGCTTGGAAGCAACCCATTCGATCAAGCTGAACACAAGCCAGATAAAGGGAATTTCCGTAATCAGCGGTTTCCATGGCATGACATCATCAAAAATGACCGTCCAGGCCAGGTAGCTTTTGAGCAGCATAATAACAGAGAAAAATATAAATGGCTTCGTAATCGTTAACCGAAACCGCGAGGTGGAGAACACCTGTATCGCCTTCCTTTCAGGGCCGCCACAGACCTGTTCGCAAAACTTCGGCGGCTATTCGTTTTTAAGAATACATAGACGTTATTCTTACTGTAGATTTACGTTCCGTATACCATTTATTTAACAAAACTAATGAACAGAATTTATTATGACCTCTTCGGAGGAGGTTGTCAAAGAGTTAAAGTAAGTCCCGAAATTTCCTATAACAACACAAAAAGACAACGAAAAAACCGGTCATTGCCGGTTTTGTCAGAGTTTTAGCAAATATTAATAAAGAAAGGACATGATCAGCGGTGCGGTTCCGAGGGTGAAGAGCGCGGCGACGATCATCGAAATGCTGGATATGGTTCCCGAGAGGGAACTGAATTCGAATGCTTTGGAGGTGCCGGTTCCGTGGGCGCTGGTCCCAAACAGAACCCCTCTCGCGATATCGCCCCGGATCCGGAAGATCCGCATGATGGCGGGTCCGATCATGGACCCGAGAATCCCGGTCATAATGACGAAGACGGCGGTCATGTTCGGCACGCCCCCGATCACCTCGGATACGTTCATGGCGATAGGCGTCGTAATGGAGCGCGGCACCAGGCTGGTAGCCAGAGAACTGTTCAGGTGCATCCATTTTGCGAGAAACGCGGAAGATAACATGGCCAGCACCGATCCCGTCAGCACGCTGAGCATAATCTCGGCCGCGTGTTTCTTCAGGGTTTGGAAGTTCTTGTACAGCGGCACGGCAAAAGCGATCGTGGCCGGTCCGAGCAGCTTGCTGATCCACTGCGCACCTTCATTGTATGATTCATAGGATACGCCCGTTTGTGTCAATATCACAACAATCAGCACCGGCGTGATCAGGAGCGGCGATAAATAAACCTTCGGCAGGCGGCGATACAGCCTTTTGGCTCCCCCGTAAATCCCGATCGTTAACAGCAGGCCGAGGATGACGGTCAGCAGGATGTTCATGGCGTTTTACGCCCCTTTCTGGATGAGATGAAGCCGGCCGTCAGCCCAGAGCTTACCATCACGATGACGGTGCTGAACAAAACAACGGCCAGAATCTGGAGCCCTTCGGCTTCCAGCATCGGGAAATATTTCATGATCCCGACCGCGGCGGGGATAAAGAACAGCAGCAGTTCGGCGAGAAGCCAATTGGCGCCGAGCTCGATCCACTCCAGACGGAGGATCTTGGTTTCGAGAAGGATAAACACAACCACGATTCCGAGAATGCTGCCCGGAATTCCGATATTCAGCCAGGCGGCCAGTTGATCCATCCCTAAGGAAAGAAGCATGAATCCGGCCACTTGAAGCGTTCCTTTCAACATGTTGACCATGACCGGCCTCCTTATTTTCATTGGTATTGAAATTTTACAACGATAATTTTCATAGGTAAAATGCATATATCGAATGATAAGTATTCCATTTATCTATACATAGCCAAAAATGAAGGGAGCATCGGGAATGGACATACGGCACCTGGAGTATTTTCTTGAGGTAGCGAGGAACCAGAGCTTCACCAAGGCCGCAGAGAAGCTGTACATTACGCAGCCGACGATCAGCAAAACGATTCGCAACATGGAGGACGAGTGGGGCGTTACCTTGTTCTATCGTCAGGGCAAACGGATTGAGCTGACCGACGCCGGCCAAATCATGTATCAGCAGGCCCAGCAGATGGTGGAATCCTTCCAGCGGGTATCGGCCGAACTGGAAGATCTCATGAACCTGAAGCGCGGCCATCTGCGCATCGGGCTTCCGCCCATGGTGGGCTCAAGCTTTTTTCCCGAAGTAATCGGGCAGTTCCACCGGGAATATCCGAAGATTACCATTCAGCTGATCGAGGACGGCGCCAAGAAGGTGGAGGCGGACGTGGAGAGCGGCCAGACGGACATCGGCGTCGCCGTGCTGCCTGTCAATGAAGACGTATTCCACTATTATTCCTTCGTGAAAGAGAAGCTGAATCTGCTACTCCATCCATCCCATCGGTTGGCCGGAAGGGAGCATGTACACCTGAGTGAGCTTGCTGACGAGGCGTTTGTGTTGTTCCGGGAAGACTTTACGCTCCATGACCGGATTATCCGCGAATGCGTCAGCGCCGGCTTCGAGCCGCGGGTGGTCTATGAAAGCTCGCAGTGGGATCTCATCAGCGGCATGGTTGCCGCCAATCTGGGGATCGCGCTGCTTCCCGAAACGATATGCAAAGAGATCGATTCTTCGCGGGTGACGATATTGCCGCTGGACAATCCATCGATCCCGTGGCAGCTCGGGATGATCTGGAGGAAAGACCGCTACCTGTCCTTTGCCGTCAGGGAATGGATCAGCTTTACGCGTTCCCTACTGGGCGAGCATGATTAAGTTTGTTATAAAATGAAGGGCTTTTCATACATTTTCACGCCTTGGACATAATATCCATAGTAATAGAACCAATTTACAAGCCTTATATCCAAGGAGGAATGACAGTCGTGAGTGGCCAAGAGCATGATGGTAATAATGGAACGAACCAGGGACGGGAAGACTTTGCGCAGAACCGCGGCGAGACGGAGCGGGAGGATACGCTGACCAACCGGCAGGGACATCCTATTTCGGATAATCAGAATGTGAGAACGGTCGGGAATCGGGGGCCGATGACCCTGGAGAACTATCATTTTTTGGAGAAAATCACGCATTTTGACCGGGAGCGCATTCCGGAGCGCGTTGTGCATGCACGGGGTGCGGGAGCGCACGGTTACTTCGAAGCGTACGGGAAGGTGGGCGATGAGCCCGTTTCGAAGTATACCCGGGCCAAGCTGTTCCAGGTTGAAGGCAAGCGCACGCCGGTGTTTGTCCGGTTCTCAACCGTAATCCACGGTTCCGGCTCGCCTGAAACGCTTCGGGATCCGCGCGGGTTTGCCGTGAAATTCTACACCGAGGAGGGCAACTGGGATCTGGTCGGCAACAACCTGAAAATATTCTTTATCCGCGATCCGCTCAAATTTCCGGATATGGTCCACGCGTTCAAGCCGGATCCGGTATCCAACGTTCCGGGTCCCGTAGGCATGTTCGATTTCGTTTCCCGTTCCCCGGAAGCGACGCATATGATCACGTTTGTGTATTCCCCTTGGGGCATCCCGGCCAACTACCGCCAAATGCAGGGCTCCGGTGTGAATACATATAAATGGGTCAATGCAGAAGGTACCGGCGTGCTCGTCAAATATCATTGGGAGCCGCTGAAGCAGGGGATCAAGAATCTTACGCAGGAAGAAGCGAACAAGATTCAGGGCATGAATGACAGCCATGCGACGCAGGATCTGTACGAAGCCATTGAACGCGGGGATTACCCGGAGTGGGAGCTGTGCGTGCAGATTATGAGCGACGACGAGCATCCCGAGCTGGAATTCGATCCGCTGGATCCGACGAAGCTGTGGCCGGAGGATCAATTCCCATTCCTGAAGGTAGGCAAAATGGTGCTGAACAAAAATCCGGAGAACTACTACAACGAAGTGGAGCAGGCGGCCTTCGGCACGGGCGTGCTGGTTGACGGGCTTGATTTCTCGGACGACAAGCTGCTTCAGGGGCGTACCTTCTCCTACTCGGATACCCAGCGGCACCGCGTAGGCACGAACTACCTGCAGCTGCCGATCAATGCGCCGAAGAAACGGGTCGCTACCAATCAGCGGGGCGGGCAGATGTCCTTTTTCGTGGATAAGGCGCCTGGCCAAAGCCCGCATGTCGATTACGAGCCGTCCATGACGGATGGGCTGGTGGAAGCATCGCAGACGGCGAAGCCGCATCAGCCGCATTACGATGCCAACCTCGTGCGGCAGAAGCTGGATCGCACGCTGGATTTCAAGCAGGCCGGGGATACGTACAGAGCGTTTGAGGATTGGGAGCGAAACGACCTGATCAACAACCTCGTGGGTGCGCTGATCCAATGCGATATACGGATTCAAGACAAGATGGTGGAATATTTCACGAATGCGGACGAGGACTATGGGCGCCGAGTGCGGGAAGGACTCGAGCAGGCAAGGAAGGGCTCGAACGAGACCGTCCGGGAGCAGGCCGTAGAGGATGCAAACCGTATGGGCCACGAGGCAGACCCTTATTGATGCTTTGCCGGCCTTAGAGACGCCGTCCCGCAAACGCGGACAGCACGGAATGGCGAAGCCGCCTGCACAAGAATGACGTGCAGGCGGCTTTCCCTTATAAGGTTGTAAAATATTTGCGGAATGTTAAGATGTTGCAAGGAAACCAAGCGATACATATCGAATCATCATAGAACCATGGGAAGAGGAGGCTTGCGTTATGGCAATACAAGCGGGAATCATCGGCTACGGCCTGTCCGGGTCGGTGTTTCATGCACCTATCCTTAGAAGCGTGCCGGATTACAGGGTGCACACGGTTGTATCATCGGATCCGGACAAGGTCCACCAGGATATGCCCGATACGGCCGTTGTCGACAGCGTGGATGAGCTCTTGTCCATTCCGGATATCGATGTTGTCATCATTACGAGTCCGAATGCAACGCATTATGAATATACCCGGTTAGCTATCGAGGCCGGAAAGCATGTGGTCGTCGAGAAGCCGTTTACCGTAACATCCGCCGAAGCGGACGAGCTGATTGATCTGGCCAAGCAGAAGGGCGTGCTGCTGACGGTGTACCACAACCGCCGCTGGGACAATGATTTTCTGACCGTCCGCAATCTGCTGGAGACGGGAGCCTTAGGCAAGCTTTCCATCTATCAGTCGCAGTTCAGCCGCTACCGTCCGGAAGTTCAGTCGGAGCGGTGGAGGGAGCAAGCGATTGCCGGATCCGGGATCTTGTATGACTTAGGTTCGCATTTGATTGATCAGGCGCTGTTCCTGTTCGGCCTGCCGGAGACGCTCTGGGCGGACTTGAGAACGGAGCGCAAAGGGTCCAAAGCCCATGATTATTTTCATTTGGTGCTGGGTTATAAGACGTTTCGCGTCATTCTGCATTCCGGTTCGCTGGTACGGCAGGCAGGGCCGAAATTCGAGCTGCATGGCGATAAGGGAAGCTTCCTGAAATATGGAATGGATCCGCAGGAAGGCCAGCTGAAGCAGGGCATGCATCCCGGAGACGCGGGCTGGGGCGAAGACCAGCCGGACCAATACGGGGAGTTGGCTACCGAGCTGAGCGGGTTGGCGGTGCAAGGGGAGATTGAGACGCTGCCGGGACGCTATCAAGCTTTTTACCAGGGATTGGCCGAAGCAATCCTTAAAGGCGGTTCGCTGCCTGTCCAGCCTGAAGAAGCCCGCAATGTCATTCGGATGATCGAATATGCGCTGCAGAGCCATCAGAAGGGCCGGTTGATCAAGATCACGTAAACATGCCGCCCCATCCGAAACTAGGACTGTCCTGGATTGACACATAGTTTTCTCCGATTTGTGGGATATTAGGTGATACCACCCTTGGTACGTCTTTCATCAGGGGAGTCGATCCATATCACAACAATGAAGGAGAGAGAACGGATATGAAGAAACGTGGTATCCTTCGGCCGGCCCTTATGCTTCTTGTGAGCTTGGCGGTGATGCTGTCCATCTCCGGAGCAGCTTTGGCAGGCGGAAGCGGTCCGTTTCACTTTGGATTTAAGAAAAGCGTCAACGGCCAGCTGCCCTCGATCAATGAGGAGGGCTTCAAGGAGCTTCTGCAAAAATACGATGCCGTCTTCATGGGCGATGCCGAGCAGAAGGAGCTTTATCTTACGTTTGATAACGGGTATGAGAACGGGTATACCTCCCGTATTCTGGATACGCTTAAAGAAAAGAAGGTGCCTGCCACCTTTTTCGTGACCGGACATTATGTGAAGACACAGGAAGATCTGCTGAAACGGATGACGGCGGAAGGCCATATTATCGGCAACCATTCCTGGAATCATCCGGACGTGACCACAATCTCGGCAGAGAAGCTGACCGAGGAGCTGGAACGGGTGAAGAAGGAGGTTATGCGCATCACCGGCCAGCCGGACATGAAATATTTGCGCACGCCCCGCGGCATCTTCGATGAGCGGTCCCTGGCGACCAGCAAGCAGCTGGGGTACACCAATGTCTTCTGGTCGCTCGCGTATATGGATTGGGACGTGAAGTCCCAGCGCGGCGCGCAGTATGCTTACGATAAAGTGACCGCGCAGCTCCACCCCGGCGCCGTAATCCTGCTGCACTCCATCTCCAAGGACAACACGGAGGCGCTGGGACGGATCATTGACGAAGCAAGGAACCGGGGCTACGAGTTCAAGAGCCTCGATCAGATGCAAAAGAAATCCCCGTAAGCATATGCCGCATATGCTTACAGCGTGCAGACGCCATCCTGCCAGGAGGCCGTCTGCACGCTTTTTTTGTTATCGAATGCCCGCGGATGCTTCGCATTCCGGAACGAATGTTTGGTATAATACCCTTCATATAGAACATGAACGAAGGAGACCATCATGCCTCATACTATCCAAATATCCGTCAGGCCGCTGGTGGAATATGTCTTTCGCAGCGGCAGCATTACCTCCGGTTTTCGCACGGCGACGTCCCTGACCGAGGGAACCCGTGCGCATCAACAGGTACAGCGCGATTATGGCGAGAACGATCAGAAGGAAGTTCAGCTTGAAGCGGAGATTCCTTACGAGGATCTGCTGTTTGTGGTGGAAGGTCGCTGCGACGGCCTGATTCAAGAGGACGAGCGGATCATGATCGACGAGATCAAGTCGACCTCCGGCGATTTGGGCGAGATTACGGAGCATACGTACCCGGTTCATTGGGCTCAGGCCAAAATGTATGCCTATATGTACGCGAAGTTGCATGAAATTCCGGCGATGGCCGTGAGACTGACCTACTTCCAGGTCCCGAGCGGAGAGCGGAAGCAGTTCGTGCAGGAATGGAGCTTCGCTCAGCTGGAATCCTTTGTGCTCGAGGTTGTGGCGGCCTACGCGCCTTACGCCAACCTGCTGCGGGAGCATGGCGAGCGGAGGGACCGGAGCATCCGCGAACTGAAGTTTCCTTTTCCCGCCTACCGCGAGGGACAGCGGAAGCTGGCCGGAGCCGTGTATAAAAGCATCGGGGAAGGACGAAGATTGTTTGCCAAAGCCCCTACGGGCATCGGCAAAACCATATCCACGCTGTTTCCTTCGGTCAAAGCGATCGGCGAGGGCCTGTTATCCCGGATTTTTTACCTGACGGCCAAGACGATTACCCGAACCACCGCGGAGGAAGCCATGGCGCGCATGGAGCGTCAAGGGCTCTGCATGCATACGGTTACGCTGACGGCGAAGGACAAGATCTGTTTCAGCGAAGCGGAAGGCTGCAGCCAGATGGGCTGCGCGTTCTCGGAGGGCTACTATGATCGGATTAATGACGCCATACTGGATTTGCTCTCGAATGAAACGTTGATCACGAGGCCCGTCGTTGAAGAGTATGCCCGCAAGCATACGGTATGCCCGTTTGAATTCTCGCTGGATGCCGCGTACGCCGCCGATGCCGTCATCTGCGATTACAACTACGTGTTCGACCCGCGCGTCTCCTTCAAGCGGATGCCGGAGGACGTGAAGAAGCGCAGCGTGCTGCTCATTGACGAGGCGCACAACCTGGTCGACCGGGCGCGGGGGATGTTCTCGGCCGAGCTGAATAAGTCCGCGTTCCTGGAGCTGCAAAGGGCGTACAAAGAGAGCAATCCCGGGCTTTACAACACGGCGAAGCGGGTGAATAACCGCTTTAAGGTGCTGCGCAAGGTCAGCGAGGAGGAAGAGCGGATCGTCGGGTCCCAGCAGCCGGAGATGATGGTCGAGCTGCTGGAGGATTTCTCGCTCCAGGCAGAGGCCGAACTGATGACCGGCAAGAGCGGGGATGAGGCCGATGCGCTTTTGGAATGTTATTTTGCCGTGCAGGGGTATCTGCGCATCTCCAAGCTGTATGACGACCGCTTTGTCACGTATGCGGAGATGAGCGGGAGCGAGGTGTTTCTCAAGCTGTTTTGCCTGGACCCCTCTTATTTGCTCCAGCAGGCGGGTAAAAACTACCGCTCTAGCGTATTTTTCTCAGCAACACTCATGCCGCTCGGATATTACCGCGACATGCTCGGAGCCGAGGAAGAGGATTACAGCCTCTCGATTCCCTCGCCCTTCTCTTCCGAGCAATTGGATGTTCGGATTATGCCGTTATCGACGAGATTCAAGGATCGGGAGCGCAATAGCGAGGCCATCGTTCGGATGCTGAGTGCACTGGTTCAGGAAAAACCGGCAAATACCTTGATCTTCCTGCCGTCCTATCCCTACATGCAGGATATTCATGAGGCGTTTGCCAGAATGAACCCGGAAGCCCGTACCTTGCTCCAGGGGCATGGAATGAGCGAGGAGGAGCGGGAGGCGTTCCTGAATGCATTCCAGGCGGATGCTGAAGATCCGCTGATCGGCTTTGCCGTGATGGGCGGTATTTTCTCCGAAGGCATCGATTTGAAGGGAGAACGGCTTTCGAGCGTCGTGGTCATCGGCGTAGGATTGCCGCAGCTTTCCTTCGAGAATGATATCATCAAGGATTATTTTGATCGTACCGGCAAGAGGGGATACGATTACGCCTACGTGTACCCCGGCATGAACAAAGTGCTGCAGGCCGGAGGGCGCTTGATCCGATCCGAGCAGGACAGCGGGACGCTGACGCTCGTCGATGACCGCTTTCTGAATCGACAGTACGGAATGCTGCTGCCGGAGGAGTGGAGGCATTACAGGCGCATCTAATTTTTTCATGGGATGTTGACACCTGGAAATACGACCCCTATAATACGGATATATTAATTAAGCTGAAGGAGGCTGATGTCAAATGGTTATGATGCATAGTGGATGGGTCGCATTGACGTTGGTCTCTTTGGACGGGAAATTCTAATGGTAACCGGGGTGTAAGGCATTGGGTTTAACATGTCTTCATCTCCGTACCTAAGAACCCGCAGGAGACCGTGCTTGGTATCCTGCGGGTTTTTTGTGTCTATGCAAGGCTCCGGTATGATCTTTGGCGGTTTGGCCGCCGAGGATCGATGCCTTCTTCCTGCATAGTTTCAGATCAGCCGCGGATACAAATCTGCGGTTTTTTTTGTGTTTGATCATTTGTTAACAACCAATCCAACAACGATAAGGGGATATCACGAATTTGACGAAACAAGACATGACAACGTTGCAAGCCTATGGATGGAATGAACATTGGCGTTTGATGGCCGCTCAGATCCCGAAGCAGGACAAGGCGCTGGTTCCGGCCCGCATTACGGCCCAATTCTCGAAGCAGTACCGCATTATCACCCAAGAGGGTGAGCAGACGGCCATTGTCACAGGCAAGTATGAATACGAAGCGGGCAGCAAAAGCGACTTTCCCGCAGTCGGCGATTGGGTCATGGTGGAGCCGCTGCAGGGCGAAGCCCGTGCCGTCATTCATCATCTGCTGCCCCGCCAATCCGCCGTCACGCGCAGGGAGGCAGGAAGCGTGCCGGATGAGCAGATCATTGCGGCCAACATGGATACCGTGTTTATCATTAACGCGCTCAACAAAGATTTTAATGTTCGCCGGATTGAACGCTATCTGATTGCGGTCTGGGAGAGCGGAGCCGCACCGGTCGTGCTGCTCACCAAGGCGGACCTATGCGAATCGCCGGAAGCGTACGTCGCGGAGGTAGAGGCGGTTGCTCCAGGCGTGCCGGTCCATGCGGTAAGCTCTTTGATGGATCTAGGGAAGGAGCAGCTTGGGGAGTATCTGGTGCAAGGGAAAACGGTGGCCATAACGGGTACCTCCGGTGCCGGCAAATCGACGCTGCTGAACTGGCTGTCCGGCCAGGAAATGCAGCGGGTTCAAGGGATACGCGAAGAGGACGCAAGAGGACGGCACACCACGACGCACCGGGAGCTTTTCGTGCTGCCGGGAGGTGCGATCATGGTGGATACGCCGGGCATGCGGGAGCTGCAGCTGTGGGATTCGGAAGAAGGGTTCGAGGCGACCTTCGCGGATATTTCCGCGCTGGCGCAGCAGTGCCGGTTCCATGATTGCCGTCATGAAACGGAGGCAGGCTGTGCGGTTCGGGAAGCACTGCAGGACGGAACTCTGGATGCTAAACGATATGCGAATTACAAGAAAACGGAGCGGGAGCTGGCCCATATCGCCCGTAAAGAGAGGATAAGCACCCGCCGTCAAAACAAGAGCTCGGGCAAGTCGTCCCGCAAGAACGACCGAGGCCGCAAAGGGGCGTATCAGCAGCTGTACGATGATGAATAATTGAGGCTAAGGGAAGGCCGGAGTCGATTTGACTTCGGTCATCTTCCGGGTATATAGTTAGGTAACCAAATAAATAGGCAATCTATCTATTTATTCGAGCTGTTGCCGAAAAGAGGTGGACCATGGCAGAGGATCAACATCCAGATTTACATAAAGAAATGAACGGCAACGAGGACCAACATTCGCGGGAAGGACCATGCATGAAGGGCGGCAGGCGGGAGGACAGCGTTGCCGGCAGGCTCTTGTACAGCATACGCATGTTCCACAAGCAGGAGTGGGATCAGCACTTGATTTCAGGGTATACGCCAGGTGAGATTCGCGTTCTGATGGGACTCAAACATCATATCGAGCCTGCTGGTCCCGGCATGAAAGTGTCCGAAATCAGCAGCATGATGAATGTTACGTCACCGACGATCACGCAATTCATTAATGCACTGGAGAGCAAGGGGCTGGTGGAGCGGGTGATGGATGCCCAGGATCGGCGAGCGGTCCGCGTGCAGCTGACGGAGGAAGGGAACCGCGTTGTCCAGCAAACCTATCAGAACGTCAAGAACAGCTTTAACGAGCTGGTGGATTTTCTGGGAGAAGAGGACAGCGTCAAACTGACGGAGCTGTTAACGAAGGTATATCATTTTCACGAGCAAAAACGCAAAACGAATGAAACGACTTCAGACAACGAGTAGGGGTGGGGGATTTGTTAAAACTGTTTCACTACATGAAACCGTACCGGACCGCGGTCATTTTTGTCCTGCTGTTCACATTTTTCCAATGTCTGTCTGATCTGTACTTGCCGACCTTGATGGCGGACATCGTGGATTATGGCATCGTTGAGGGAGATGTGCCTTACATTTGGCGTGTGGGCGGCTTTATGCTCTTGGTAGCAGCAGGGGGCATGGTGTGCTCTATTGCCGCGAGTTATTTGGCATCCAAATCCGCTACGGGATTCGGGAAAATTGTTCGGGGACGCGTCTTCTCCCATGTGGAGAACTTCACGCTGCAGGAATTCGATAAGATTGGTACGGCATCCCTGATTACCCGTACAACGAACGATATTACGCAGGTACAGCAGGTCACGATCATGATCCTGCGCATGATGGCGATAGCACCGATGATGTGTATCGGGGGCATTGTGATGGCCGTATCAAGAGACCCGGGACTGACTACGGTGCTTCTGATCGTCCTGCCGATTCTGGCACTGGCTATTTTCCTCATCGCCAAAAAAGGCATACCGCTCTTCAAAGCGATTCAGGTAAAGATCGATACGCTGAGCCGCGTGCTGCGGGAGAATCTGACCGGAATCCGGGTCATCCGCTCCTTCAACCGGATGGACCATGAAACCGTCCGCTTTAACGACGCGAACGAGGACCTGACGGCCACTTCGATCAAAGTCAATAAAATCATGGGGGCGATGATGCCCGTCATGATGCTGGTCATGAACTTTGCCACACTGGCGATTGTCTGGTTCGGAGCCCACCGCATAGACGCCGAACATATGAAGGTCGGCGACCTCATGGCGTTTCTTCAATACGCGATGATGATCATGTTCTCGCTGATCATGCTATCCGTCATGTTTGTCATGATTCCGCGTGCACAGGCATCGGCGGTCCGGATCAATGAGGTGTTGAACATGATGCCTGAGATCCACGATCCGAAACAGCCGCGCGCTGCGAGCGTGCAGCAGGGATCGATCGAATTTCAGGATGTGACCTTCTATTACCCTGGCGCGGAGGAGCCCGCCATATCCGATATCTCCTTCCATGCCGGGCCGGGTGAAGTTACGGCGATCATCGGCGGAACCGGCTCGGGCAAATCCACCCTGATCAGCCTGATCCCGCGTTTCTATGACGTGACGTCGGGACGGATTCTCGTCAATGGGACCGATATCCGCGACATGATGCAGGAGGATCTGCGGAACCGGATCGGATTCGTGCCGCAGAAGGCGCTGCTCTTCACTGGAACCATCGCGGAGAATATCCGCTACGGCAAAGAGGATGCAACGGACGAGGAGATCCGGCATGCAGCGAAGGTTGCCCAGGCCGCCGACTTTATCTCCTCCATGGAAGGCGGTTACGATGCCGAGATTTCGCAGGGCGGCAGCAACGTATCCGGCGGCCAGAAGCAGCGGCTCTCGATTGCAAGGGCACTGGTTCGCAGACCCGAGATTTATGTGTTTGACGACAGCTTCTCGGCGCTGGATTTCAAGACGGACGCCAATCTTCGCGCAGCGCTTCGCGAGGAAACGACGGACGCCACCGTTCTGATCGTCGCTCAGCGGGTCAGCACCGTCATGGACGCCGATCGGATTATCGTGCTGGACGAGGGACGCATTGCCGGCATCGGCACGCATGAGGAGCTCATGGCTTCCAGCGATGTGTACCGCGAAATCGTCACCTCGCAGCTGTCAGAGGAGGAGATCGCATGAGTGAGAAGAAACGGGGAGGACATCCCCGGGGACCGGGCGGTCCCTTTGGCGGCGGCCCGCACGGGCCCGGGATGGCAGGGGAGAAAGCCAAGGACTTCAAAGGCACGTTTCGTCGGTTAACGCGATATCTCAAGCCGCATACCGGCAAGCTGCTGATCGTTCTGATCGCAGCTATCCTCAGTACGATATTCAGCATCGTGAGCCCGAAAATATTGGGGGATGCCACCACGATCCTGTTCAAAGGTTTCATGGCCAAGATGCAAGGCGTGCCGGGTGCCGGGATCGATTTTGACGCCATTCGGACGATCATGCTCTGGCTTGCAGGCTTATATCTCTTAAGCTCGCTGTTTGCGTACATCCAGCAGTATGTCATGGCCGGCGTGGCCCAGCGTACCGTTTATGATTTGCGCAAGGACGTGTACAACAAACTCGGCCGCCTGCCGCTGAAATATTTCGACGCCCGCACGCATGGGGAAACGCTGAGCCGGGTGACCAACGATATGGACAATATCAGCGGCACGCTTCAGCAGAGCTTGACCCAGATGATTACTTCCGTGGTGACGCTGGTCGGCGTCATCGTCATGATGCTCACGATCAGCCCGCTGCTGACGTTGGTGGTTATTCTGACCTTGCCGCTTAGCGTGGTGGTCACGATTGTGGTTGCCAAGCGCTCGCAGAAGCATTTTGTGGCTCAGCAGAAGCATTTGGGTGAGCTGAACGGGCATGTGGAGGAAATGTACACCGGCCATAAAGTGGTGAAGGCTTTCGGCCGGGAACGGCAGTCCATGGAGCAATTCGACGAGGTTAACGACAAACTCTATGATGCCGGGTGGAGAGCCCAGTTTATATCGGGCACCATCATGCCGCTCATGAGCTTTGTCGGCAATATCGGATATGTGATCGTCAGCGTTGTCGGCGGTGTACTGGTTACCCGCAGAGCGATTGAGATTGGGGATATTCAGGCCTTCATTCAATATTCGCGCCAATTTACGCAGCCGATTACTCAGCTTGCGAACATCGCAAACGTCATTCAATCTACTATAGCCTCGGCAGAGCGCGTATTCGAAGTGCTGGATGAGGAAGAAGAGGTGTCGGAGCATACAGCTCCGGCAGCGCTCAAGAAGCCGCTTGGCGACGTGACCTTCGAGAATGTGAGTTTCGGCTATAAAGCAGACCAGCTTCTCATCGAAGATATGAATGTGGATGTGAAGCACGGTCAAACGGTCGCCATCGTCGGACCGACCGGTGCAGGGAAGACCACGCTCATCAATCTGCTGATGCGGTTCTATGAGCTGAATCAGGGAAAGATTACGATAGACGGCACGGATATTACGGCTCTTCGGCGCAGTGAACTGCGCAGCCTGTTCGGGATGGTACTGCAGGATACCTGGCTCTTTAACGGAACGATCCGGGATAATATCGGATACGGACGGGAAGGCGCCACGGAACAAGAGATCATCCGGGCGGCGGAAGCGGCTCACGCGGATCATTTCATCCGGACGCTCCCGGAAGGCTACGATACCGTTCTGAACGAGGAAGCCTCCAACATTTCGCAAGGACAGAAGCAGCTTCTGACGATTGCGCGGGCCATTCTCGCCAACCCGTCGATTCTCATCCTTGATGAGGCCACCAGCAGCGTGGATACGCGGACGGAGCTTTATATCCAGAAAGCGATGAATGAGCTGATGAAGGACCGGACCAGCTTTGTCATCGCTCATCGGTTGTCCACGATCCGGGATGCCGACCTGATTCTGGTCATGAACAAGGGCAGCATCATCGAGCAGGGAACCCATGAAGAGCTGCTGTCCCAAGGCGGCTTCTACGCAGACCTGTACAACAGCCAATTCAGCGAACAGCATGAAGCCGGATAACGAGGCAAGGAAAGCTATGACAAGAAGACCCCTTCGATTGTGGTCAAGACCCCATTTAGTAGACATTAAAAAAAACACCTAGGCTGCAAACTGGCGTCGGTACTCTACCGGCGTCAGTTTCTTTAGTTTCCGCTGTGGTCGCTCTCGGTTATAAAACCGTATGTATTTCTCAATTCGCCTTTGTGCCTCCGTCAAATTTCGGATATCATAGGGATAGAGTCCTTCCGTTTTGAGATGCGAGAAGAAGCTCTCCATGGAGGCGTTGTCTAGGCAATTGCCCCGGCGAGACATGCTGATTTGGGCGCCAACCTTTGGCAGCATGTCGTGGTAAGCGTAAGACGTGTACTGGAAACCTTGGTCGCTGTGAACGACCAATCCGGTCACGTCTTTTTGCTTGGCAAACGCTTTTGCAAACGTCCGTAGAACCAGTTCATTGTCGTTACGTTGGCTGAGTTGGTACGCTACAATCTCATTGTTGAATAAGTCTTTAACTGCCGAAAGATACAGCCATCGCTCGCCCACCCGGTATTGCGTCACATCTGTCACCCATTTCTGGTTCGGTTTTTCTGCCGTAAAGTCTCGCTTCAGCAGATTCTCCGACACACGTTCTCCAGCTTGGTATGTCGTGTTAAAGCGGCGTTTAGGGCGAATGTTCGCTTGAAGCCCGAGTTTTTGCATCAGCCGCAGCACTTTCTTATGGTTCATCCATACACCGTCATCCTGCCACAAGAACAATTGGAGCTGCCGGTAGCCATACTTTCCTTCGTAGCGATTGTACGCTTCACGGATTAGCCGTTTCGCCTCGGCATCTCGGTCGTTCCCTTTTCGCTTCAAATAGGCGTAGTAACCACTTCTAGAGACACGAAAGAGCTGGCATAGTTCAGCTACTTGCCTTGGAATCGCTGCTTGCTCGATGAGCGTAAAGCGTTCTTCCTTTCCTCCTGGATCCAGATTTCCAAGCACTTTTTTAGCATTTCATTCTCCCGTTTGAGCTTTTGGACATACCGATCTTGATCCATATATTCTTTTCGTCGTCCTCGCTGATCCAACAATCCAAACTCGCCTTGTTCCCGATATTTTCGCATCCACCGCTTCATTCGGTCTTTGTCTTGAATACCAAGGTGTTCGTTGATTTGCCGATAAGTCCACTTCTCTTCTACATGAAGTCGAATCGCTTCTAATTTGACCTCTTTTGAATATTGCTTTAACTTTTGTCCTTTCATTACCACAAAAATACACCCCTTAGAATTCATCGGAATAACCAAGGGTTTTTTCCAATGTCTATTCTAAGGGGTGCACTTCATTGCGAAGCGGGTCTTCTTTTTGTTGATTAATCGCTTCATAACAAAGGGTAATAATAGAAGCAAGCCAATCAGGCACGGATCAGAGGGAGGCGGGAATGATGTATCATCGGGTTTTGTTGGTGTATAACCGCAGTGCGGGTCAGCAGGAGACCCTGCAGCAGCTTGCGGCTGTCATCCCGATACTGGCGGAAGGCATCAAGGAGCTGGTATTGTTTCAGACCTCGGCGCCGGGAGAAGGGGAAGCCGTGTGCAGGGAGCAGGGGGAGGCGTATGAGCTCATCCTGGTTATGGGGGGAGACGGGTCGGTCCATGAGTGCGTGAACGGCATTGCCGCGCTGGAACAACCGCCCCTTATCGGGATTCTGCCCGTGGGGACCTGCAACGACTTTGCCCGCTCCATGAATCTGCCGGTTGAGCTGACATTGGCAGCTCAAGCATTAATGAAGGGACAAGTCCGCGCATTGGATATCGGCATGGCGCATGACAGGGTGTTTACGAATTTTTTTGGCGTCGGGCTCATAACGGCCACTTCCGAGAACATCAACCCGGATCTGAAAGGAGCGCTTGGCAGGCTCAGTTATTTCATCAGCATGCTGCAAACCGTGCGATCGGCCGAGCCGTTCTCCTACAGGATGGAATATGACGGCCATTCCAGTGAAGGTGAAGCGATTATGATTTACATATCGAATGGCCGATACTTGGGAATCCGCCCGCTGCCTTTTACATTCGATTCGTTGACGGACGGTTTGCTGGATGTGCTCATCATTCGCGAAGCCGGATTACCCCTATTAAAAGAGCTGCTGAGCCGTAAAGTCGAGGGGGAGTGGAAGCCGGCCAACGAGAGCATCTCGTATGTGAGGGCCGCTTCAATCAAGCTGATAACGGATGAGCCCATGAAGGCCGACACGGATGGGGAGATAATATGGAGACGCCTGCGGCCGTATCCGTCAAGCCGCGCCGCTTAAGGTTTTTGACAGGCTCGGAGTAAGCCGGCAGGCATATTTGATATTGCAATTTCATATGGTTCTTTTATAATGATGTTTATGTTTATATCTTTAAAGGGAGCCATGATCATTATTGAATAAGTCCGAACTGAACCGAATTACGCAAGAGCTTCTACGTCGGTCGGGCAGCAGTGTCACCGTGGAGATGGAGGCGTATTTTCCAGGGGGCCGGTTAATCGGCGGAAAATATGTGATGCATTCGCACAGCGTGACGATGTATACCGAAGTCATACGCCAGCAGTGCTTGCAGCTGTTTGGCACGCTTGAGCCGTTCCATGCCTATTTTGCGGTGGTATTCGCACATGAGCTGGGCCATTCAATGGACATGACCCTGACAGAGCTGTGCGACCGGATGGATCAAACGGTGGATGAATGGGATCAGAGGCAGCTCGCGCTTCAAATCGAGGAAAATGCTTGGAATAACGCCATGCCTTGGATCCAGGATATCGATCCCAATTTCATACAGGTCATCGTGGATCAGTCGCTTGCGGCATACCGCGAGGAGCTGGCGCCGGAAATCGCTTAGGCTGTCGTGCAAAGAGCATCTTCGCCATATCAAGACACAGGCACCCGTCAGGGTGCCTTTTTGAATGAAAGAATAAATCTTTAGAGACTTGTCGTCCGAATCTTTCAGGGAATACTAATTTCGCAGGTGATGTATAAAAAGAAGTGAAGCCCGGTGGCTTCACTTCTTTTTTGTTTGGGGTCCTCTTAAGGATCGGTGGGCTAAGGATCAGCTCTCCGGGTCCAATTGCTTCAACGGCTCAATAGCCGGTCCTTCCAGCACCTCGCCGTTATGGCGGAAGCGTGATCCGTGGCAAGGGCAATCCCAAGAGCGTTCGCCCTCGTTCCATTCCACCTCGCAGCCGAGATGGGTACAGGTGGTATCCACAAGATAGAGGTTTCCTTGATCATCCTTGTAGGCCCCGGCACGCTGCCCGTTATGGCGGACGACGGCGCCTTCGCCTGGCTTCAGCTCGGTAATATCGGCGTGGGCCATTTCGAACTTGCCGGCAACGAAATCCTTCGCAACCATGGCATTTTGCGCGACGAATGTTTTGATGCTCGGGTCTGCCTTGAAACGGGACGGGTTAAAGACGTCGGCATAACGGTTATCTTTCTCCAGTATTTGATCGCAAATGATCTTTGCCGCCAATGTTCCCGTTGTCATCCCCCATTTCCGAAAGCCTGTCGCGACAAAGATCCGGTCCTGATTGGACGTGATCGGCCCGATATAAGGCATGTTGTCCAGCGTGATCAGGTCCTGGGTCGACCAGCGATAAGGAATGGCGGAAGCGCCCAACAGATTTCCTGCAAAAAGCTCCAGGTTCTCGTAATGCTGATGGGTGCAAATGCTCCGGCCCGTCGGATGGTTCTCGCCGCCGACGATAACCAACTCCTCGCCGTTATAGGTAGCCGACCGCAGGGAACGGGTCGGCTGATCCACGCTCAAGAACATCCCGCCGGGATAAGCGGTTTCGGGTTTGACGGCAACCGCATAGGAACGTTCCACATGCAGCCGCGTGAAGAACAGCCCTTTCCCGTCATAGAACGGAAAATGAGACGCGGATACGGCGTGGTTGCAAGTAATCCGGTGGCCGCCCCGTTTGGTGAGCAGCGTGATCGGTCCGTCGGTTTCGACTTTTTCATCCATGGTCGTATTCTCATAGATTCGTCCACCGAGCTTCAGGAATTGTTCCGTCAGATGCTTAAGATATTGCAGGGGATGGAACTGATATTGCCCCGGCATCTTGATCGCTCCACGGACGGGCATAGGCAGAGGAAGGCTTTCCTGCCATTCTCCCGGAATGCCGAGCTTCTCGTAGGCTTTGATTTCGTCCTCCAGCTTGGAGAGGTATTTGTCTTCCGTTTGAGCGTAAATATAGGCATCCTCCAGCTTCAGCCCAAACTTCTCCTCGTCTCCGCCAACAATGTCCCTAATGAATTCAATCGCTTCCCGATTCCCTTCGTAATAGAGCCTTGTCTTCTCATCCCCGAAATGATTCAGGAATTCATGATAAATCAGCCCGTGCTGGGCTGTGACTTTGGCTGTTGTATGGCCGGTGGTCCCGTTCAGGATTTGCCCTGCCTCGATCAGCACGACATCTTTACCTGCCTTGGCCAGCAGATAAGCGGTCGTGATGCCGGTTATGCCGGCCCCGACTACGGCCACATCCGTCTCAATATCTTCGGCCAAGCGGGGAAAGGCAGGCAGATCGGTTGTCGCTACCCACAGCGACTCCGGAAATTGCGGCAGTTCCTGATGCGATGAATTGGATGGGTTCATTCACGATTCCTCCTTGGTTACTATGGGTATCCCCCATAAACTCAGTCTCTTGTCTTCATTATTACCACATGGGAATGATTAGAAACTATGCTGCTCGGAATGATGCTCTTCGAAGTTTTCTGGAGGAATGTAAATATTTTGGGACATTTGTGCAGAACCTAGGGAAACAAGAGGGAGTTCTCGGAAATATAAGAAAATGGGGGATGGTATCATGACCAGCGAACAGTATCTTAACGCGGACCAAGCCAAGAACTGCCTGAAGGAGCAGCTAAACCGCATCGGTGATATCGAGCAGCGCGAGCTGAAGAACGAGGATGAACACGCGCTGCTGGTCTATTTAAAGAGCATGTGCGATCCTGCCATGATCAACGATAATTTGATTAATCGCTTTTATGAGCTGAATTCCTTGGACTTATACGAGCAATTCATCCGCTCCTTTCCATCGAGCACGGAGCCGAAAGATGAACAGGAATTGCTCCGCAATATACTGAGGGGCTGCGTTGCCATATTCATACGGGACACCGTGCTGCTTTTTGACGCTGTCTTGGTTAATGCCAGTTTTATCCAACCAGCCAGTACGGAGAACGTCATTCAGGGACCCGATGATTCGTTTACGGAGAATATCGAGGTGAACCTGAACCTGGTTCGCCATCGATACCAAACCACCGATTTGAAGACGGAATTCATGACCGTCGGCAAAATATCGCAGACCCGGATCATCATTATGTACGATGCGCTCAAAGTGGAAGAAACGGTGCTGCAGGAGCTTAAAAAGCGACTGTCCGAGCTCAAAGCGGATATTGTGCAGTCGGCATCCGAAATCGAGAGACACACGATGCACCCCCGATTTCGGTTGTATCCGACGCTGATGCTGACCGAGCGCCCAGACCGGACTGTCCTGAATATATCGCAGGGAAAGATCGCCGTGTTGATGGATTCAACGGGGTATGCCCTTCTGCTGCCGGCCATATTCAATGATTTCTTTACCGCGATGGACGATAAAATCCAGCTTCCTCCGATCGGCTGGTTTCTCAAGGCCATTCGGTATATCGCCTTGTTTGTAACCGTGCTGATGCCAAGTCTATACGTGGCATTCACTTCGTATAACCCGGAAATATTGAGGATGCAAGTTACGCTTCTCATTGCAGGAAGCCGGGCCACGGTACCGTACCCGTCCTTCTTCGAAGTGATCTTTATGCTGCTCGCGATGGAATTTCTGACGGAGGCCAGCGTTCGGCTGCCCAAAGCGATTGGCCAGACAGCAACCACGGTCGGGGGTCTCATTCTGGGAACCGCCGCTACGGAGGCCGGACTGGTCAGCAACATCATGATCATTCTGGTGTCCGCGGTTGCCATTACCAACTTCGTCATCCCGATCACGATGATGAGCTCCGGCATCCGCGTTACGAAGTATCTGTTCATCGTGCTTGCGACCTTCTTCGGCTTGGTTGGCATCGTGCTGGGTGTGGTGGCCATGATCATGTACCTCACGAGCCTACGTTCCTTCGGCAAACCTTACTTGAAGATGTTCGCCGTGGATCGGAACAAGAAAGGGGACCAGCGAAGTGGTTAGAAACAAATATTTTTATTACCTCTTCCTGCTCAACGCAACCATCAACCTGATTAATTATGTCCCCCGCATCTTGATTACGGATCGCTTTGACGGTGCGATGATGTCGATCCTCGTATCCATCCCGATCGGGACCCTGATTATGTTCGGCTTCATCAAACTGATTCAGAAATTTCCGGGACAAGGGCTGCCGGAGATTTTCCAATCGGTGATGCCGAAAGGGATATCCGGCATCCTGCTTGTGTTATACGGACTTGCGTGGTATTTCTCCAGCGTCATTACCTTGACCAGCTTCGTGGATATTACCAACCGTTACATCAGTCCGGACGTGTCTCCCTATATCGTTCTGATGGGCTTTCTGGTGGTTGTGGCGCTTAGCGCCAGGCTCGATTCCGAGTCGATTCTTTACGGGTTGGAAATGATTTTGTACATCACCGTTCCCCTGATTGCTTATATGTCATGGCGCGTCTTCAGCAATCCGTATTTCAGCTGGGATGCCGTGAGGCAGATCATTACCTATGCCTGGAATTTACCTAATTACGGGACGGTTGCGGCAGCAACCTATATTTTTACGGGGTACGTGAACATGGTGGTATTCAACCGGATCTTTCACCGATTCCGAGTCCGCCATATTTGGGCGATCGTGGTAGTCAGCATACTGACCCTTCTCGTTTCGATGTTTGCGCCCATCGGGATATTGGGAGCCGCAGGAGCCGGAGGACACGTGTATCCGGCCTTTTCGACGATAGACGCACTCCGGATTCGTTATTTCATCGTTGAACGGATGATTTACGTCTTCTACGTGGCCTATATGTGCCTTTCCCTCGTGAATTCCATCATACACTGGCATGTTGGCAAGGAATTGATCCTGGGGGGCTTCGGTTTAACGGGGGATCAGGGCAAATCGATAGATAAAAAGCGAAAAGTCGAATGGTGGGTCCTGTTGCTCTTTTCCCTTATTACCTTCGGAACGTCGTTAATTGTGAATCAATACATATTGAACGATATGGCGATCGTATTCCTGGACGTTCGGTTTGGGGGCGAGTTCCTGCTTATTGCCATGTTAATCTATGCGGTATGGAAGAAAAGGAGGAAGAGAGCATGAATGGCCTGAAACGAGGGCTGCTCTGTCTCATGTGCTGCTCTTTTTTGTTTCTGTCGGGCTGCGAATTTCGGGATATCGATCTCAGGCTATTCGTAGTATCCATAGGGATCGATGTCTCGGAGAAAAATCCCGAAATGCACCGTTTCAGCTTCAAAATCGCCATTCCTTCGGGTGATCCGAAGACCGGGGACAAAAAATCCCTGCTCATTACGCAGGAATCGACAAGCATTGCGGAGGCGATCCGGGAGGTCAAATCCAAGGTGGATAAGGAGCTTGACTTCGGACATTGCAAGGGTGTGATGTACGGCGAGGCTTTCGCGCGGACAGATATCAGCAAAATCCAGGACTGGACCGTTCGGAGACGGGACATGCAGCTGCTCATGTATCCGGCTGTTGCCGTTCCTACCGCAGAAGCCGTATTGAAAGCGGAACCCCCCACGGAGCGGATCGCCGGGAACGCCATATTTCTGGCGCTCAGCGAGGATGGCACCGAATCCCCTTTTATCTCGAAGACCTATTCCTTCGATCTGAGCCGCCGAATGTTGGAGGAGGGGGAGGACCCGGTTATGCCCGTCGTGGAAACGACCGAAGACCAGGTTCTGAATATCGATAAAGTAGCCTTGATGGACAAGAACAAAGTGAAGTACATCCTGACCCCGGATGAAACCAGGCTGTATAATCTGCTGGACCTCCGGAATTTAAGCACGAATTTCGGAACGAAGATTGGCGGCAAGTTGCTTGAAGTGAACACGGACAGAACCCGGGCCAGATACAAGATCGTAACGGATAAACGGGGGGAAGAAACGATTGATTATAAGATAAGGATCACGGCGATATTGGAGGAGAAAGAGGATCCCGCGCAGCTGGATCCGAGGGATCTGGACAACATCGAAGCGCAATTCAACAAGGAATTATCTCAAGCGGTCAAAAACGTTCTGGAGAAAATCCAAAAAACAGGACTGGATCCGTTGGGTTTCGGCCTCCGGTATGGCGGCACGCATTGGAACAACCGGACGGAGATGGAGGAGTGGGCTGCCATTTATCCGCATGCCAAATTTAATGTATCGGTCAAGGTAAAAATAAAGTCTACCGGCTACAAACGCTAGGCGGGGGATATCTGTTTATCGTACAGGAAGATGTTACAATAAGGATAAGCATCTATCTTGTATGAAGGAGGTTTCACATATGGAATTCAGAAGATTGGGCGGAAGCGGACTGAAGGTTAGCGATATCAGTCTCGGGAGCTGGCTGACCTACGGGGGATACGTGGAACGGGAAAATGCGGTCAAGTCGATTCAGACCGCCTATGGACTCGGCGTCAATTTTTTCGATACGGCGAACGTCTATGCTCAAGGAGCGGCCGAAGTCGTCGTGGGCGAGACGTTAAGGGCATTTCCGAGGGAATCCTATGTGCTGGCCACAAAGGTGTTCGGCAAGATGGGAGACGGCCCGAATGATCAGGGGCTGTCCCGCAAGCATATCAAAGAGCAGTGCGATGCCAGTCTAAAGCGGCTGGGCACCGATTACATCGACATCTACTACTGCCATCGATATCATGAGGAAACGCCGCTTGAGGAGACGCTTCGCGCGCTGGATGATCTTGTCCGCCAAGGCAAGGTGCTCTATGTCGGCGTCAGTATGTGGACGGCGGCCCAGATGGAAGCGGCCTTAGCCGTTGCGGATCGGTATTTACTGGACCGCATCGTGGTGAATCAGCCGCTGTATAACATGTTCGAGCGCAAGATCGAGGAGGAGATTATCCCGCTTGGCGAGAAGAAGGGGATTGGACAGGTCGTATACTCCCCGCTCGCTCAAGGGCTTCTGACCGGCAAGTACGCCTCGAAGCAGGACGTGCCGGAGAACAGCCGCGCGTCGAAGCTTGGAGCCGACCGGCTCAAAATAAACGAAGACCGCATACAGAAAGTGCATGCGCTGGGCCTTGTCGCAAGCGAGCTGGACATGACCGTCGGCCAATTGGCCTTGGCCTGGATTCTGCGCCAGAACAACGTAGCCAGCGCGCTGGTGGGCGCCAGCCGTCCGGAGCAGGTGGAAGAAAACGTGAAGGCTTCCGGTATGAAATTGTCCTCGGATACGGTGGCTGTCATCGAGGACATCCTGAAGGCGGATCCGAATTAGGAGAGAATCAGGTCATTGATTTCGGGTGCGGAGCATACGCGGTTGCGCCCGCTTTCCTTGGCGCGGTACAGCTCGCGGTCCGCTTGCTGGAGCAGCTCCTTGGCATTTTTGGACCGGATCGTATCGGGGTGCACGGCAGCGCCGATGGACACGGTGATTCGAAGCTTGGCTCCGTCTTCGAGGGTGAAGACGTGGTCCTCTACCGCGGCTCGGATTCGTTCCGCGATCGCGGCCGTCTCGTCGATGGTGGCTTCCGGGACCAGTACCGAGAATTCCTCCCCGCCGTTGCGGGATACCTCATCAAAAGAACGGGAATGATCCCTCAGCACTTTGCTGAGCTGCTGCAAAACGACATCTCCGGCCGCATGGCCGTAGGTGTCGTTTATTTGTTTGAAATGATCGATGTCCACGACCAGGACACCCAGCCGCTCGCTGAAATGCTGGGCTTCGAGGAAGCGTTCCGACAACAGCTGCTCGAACTGGCGCAAATTGTGCAGGCTGGTCAGGTAATCCGTTTCCGCGTTCTTTTTCATCTGCAGGAACAGTTTATTCGAGGTGTTGATATACTCGGTCAGCATGTAGATGACCACCGTGGCCAGCACCGATATGACGAGCTGCTGCGTGAAGACGGTAAACACCTTTTGATGGTTCGGGATGTTCATCCACATAATGAACAAGATGACCAACATGCTGGATAGGCTCATTAGCAGCATTTTGCTCAGACGATTCCAATGGGTGCGGGAGAGGATCCCGCAGACGACGCTGATCAGCAGCATGCCCGCACCTGCAATGGCCGAGGAAGCGGACATGCCGAACAGGATCAGCCGTCCAAGTGCAATCAGCATGCCGGCAATCAAGGACGGAAGCCATCCCAGGTAGGTGGCGATCACCATAATGGCCAGATGCCGCAAATCGGCAAAAAACCGCGGGTCGATGGGGAACGAGTAGTACATTAAAATGATCCCATAGATGCCAAAGAGCAGCCCGGCGTTGATCTTGACGGTGAAGGAGGGCACCACGACACCTGCGACATATTTTTGGGACAGCAGTCCGGATAAGTATAAGAACGTTACGAATATACAAAAATTGGTAAATAGTATATTGGTCATAGGGGATCATTCCTTTCACGTACCCTGCGGTAGGAACGACAGAGCGATGAAGACATTCACCCCTATTTTATCGGAAAATGGAATTGTATGTCGAATGATAAACGTAATTTTTGTTAATTTTCTGGGACCTGCAATGGTAGGCGAACCTCGAACATCGTCAACTCTGTCGTACTGGTCACCTGGATCGTGCCATGATGGGCATCGACGATGGTTTTTACGATGGCCAGGCCAAGCCCCGAGCCGCCGGTTTGATCGGTCCGCGATTCATCTGCCCGGTAAAACCGCTCGAACAAGTGGGGGATGGCATGCTGGGGAATCGGAGGACCGTAGTTGATCACCTGCACGATGGCAAACTTGGGATCCTGCGATACTTTTAAATCCACACGCCCGGCCTCCCGTCCGTGCCTTACCGCATTGGACAGCAGATTCTCGAAGGTGCGCATCAGCTTATCCCCGTCCGATGAGATCATGATTTTCTCCACGGCAGGCGTAAACACGACCTGTACTCCTTCATGCTGCCCGGTCAATGAAAAGTCCACGGCCAATTGGGCAAGCAGCTCAACCAAATTGATGTCCACACGGTTAATCGGGGAATACCCCATCCGGGTGTACTCAAACAAATCATTCACGAGGCCGCCCAGACGCAGCGATTTATCGTAGGCGATATCGGTGTAATAGCGGAGTTCGACCTCATCCTTGTAATGGTCTTCGTTGACCAGCCGCAAGTACCCGATGATGGAGGTGAGCGGGGTGCGCAGATCATGCGATACGTTGCTGATGAGCTCGTTTTTGGACTGGACCGCCATCCGCTCCTCTGCCAGCGACAGCTTGAGCTGCTGGGCCATTTGATTGATTTGCACGGCCATCTGCCCCAGCTCGTCGTTCGAGCTAACGATGATCGCCTGGTCCAACTCGCCCTTCGCCAAACGCTGCGTCCCCTGCATCAATTGATTGATTTGGCGAATGGTGCCTTGACTTAAGAGAAGCACCATGCAGATAAACAGCACGATGCCGATGATCGTCGGGACGACCGGAAAGCCGAAGAAACTCGACAGCGTGCGTTCCACTCTGAAAAGGGTGTCTACCCAGGGCTCCTTCCAATACTCCCGGCCGATCAATCGCATGATCTGCTGTGCGATGAACAATATGGACAAGGTCAAGGCACCGCTGGCGAAGAACAACGTGATGATCTTCCACTGCAGCTTACGCATGGATTTTGTACCCGACGCCCCATACCGTTTGGATGAGTTTATAACCGAGTTCCTTCTCGAGCTTGTCCCGCAGGTTGCTGATATGAACCATGACCGTATTGTTGGAGACGTAATATTTTTCCTTCCAGACCTGCTGGAAGATATCCTCGGCGCTAAAGATTCTCCCCGGCTGACGGGCAAGCAAGTACAAAATCTCGAATTCCCTGGCCGTCAGGGAGATCGCATGGCCATTGGCCGTTACTTCGTGCGTTGTCCGGTTAATGTCGAGCCCGTCGATCCGGATCCGGTCGCTGTCCCCCTGGTGAAGGTCCACGTTGTACTGGGTGGAGCGCCGCAGCAGCGTTTTGACTCGCGTCGTCAGTTCCAGCGGATTGAACGGTTTAATCATATAATCATCCGCGCCTGTCATGAGCCCCAGTATTTTATCCATATCCTCGCTCTTCGCGCTCAGCATCAGAATGGGAATGGACGAGGTTTCCCGGATTCTGCGGCAGGTGTCGATCCCGTTCAGCTTGGGCATCATGACGTCCAGAATCACGAGATCTATCATTCCGTTGTTCGAGGTCATGGCCTGCAGGGCTTCTTCCCCGTCGTGGGCTTGGATTACGCGGTATCCCTCATTCTCCAGATAAATGGAGATCAGCCCGGATATTTCTTTATCGTCATCTACGATTAATACGCTTCTCATTGATATCCTCCCGTACATCTCCCATGAAAACTATGATTCCTTTAGGAACAGTGTACCCTAAATCAACCGCATAAAGTGCAGCTTTGCCTTCAAAAATAGGGAGTACCTGCACAATAGCTATTTAAAAAGGCCGGATACGAGATTCGAAAGGATGCCTTGGCGATCGAATCCGTAATCCATCAGCTTCCGGGTTTCCGTAAACCGCTGATCGGCGTCCCCGGTTCCCATCACGACGGAAATCAGCCGGTTTCCGCCCCGTGACGCGGTTCCCGTGAAGCAATATCCGGCCGAGGCCGTATACCCGGTCTTAAAGCCGTCATTGCCTTGGTAAGCATGCGGCTCGCCGGGCAGCATGAGATTCGTGGTGTGCAGGGAGAGTTCCTTCTGCGGGATGGGCAAATCCCGCTGGCTGGTTACCTCAAGCAGATCCGGGTGTTTGTTCACCAGCCATCTGGCGAGCATGGCCGAGTCCCGGGCCGTCATGACGGTGTCCCCTTCGGAGGCAGCCTCGGCAAAAGGAACCAGGTCGGCCGCAGGCAAACCGGAAGCATTGGCGAATACGGTGCGGTCAGAGAGGCCGATTTCCTTCGCCCGGGCATTCATGGTCTCCACGAATCGGGCCTCCGACCCGCCGAGGTGCTCCGCAATAGCAACGGCCGCATCATTGGCCGAATGGATGATGAGTGCTTCGAACAGCTGCTTCAGCGTGTAACGTTCGCCTTCATGCATGCCGATGGCCGAACCGGGTACCTCTGCGGCATATCGGCTGACCGGCACGTTCTCGTCCCAGGCATGCTGCCCGGAACGAACAGCATCCAGCACCAGCAGCTCGGTCATCATCTTGGACATGCTTGCGGGAGGAAGGGGGAGATCGGCATGCATCGCATAGAGCACGCGGCCCGTGTCCGCATGAATCAGGATGGCCGAGCTCGCTTTGATGGGAGGGGGGATAAATACCCTCGCTATGAACACGGCTATCAGAATGACGCCGAACAGCAGCAGCAACAGACTTAATTTCGCGCGTCCCTTGCGGCGGTTCGCACGTTGATGCCGAAGCGTGCCGGTTTGCTGCCGGGATGTTTCAGGGGCTGGAGGTGCTTTGCGGGGATGCTTGGTTATGGATTCCATGGCGCTCTATCGTCTCCTTTGACTGGTTATGCGTCTCATTTATGTATGTTCTAAGTCTAGCCAGACAAACTAAAGTAATTTTTAATTGAATCTAAAGAAATCTTAAAGATTACCAGCAGCGTTTTTGGTGCGGGATGTTGACCTTGAGGCGAATAAGATTTATACTTGATCTAAAAATAAATTAAAAGGGTGAATACCTTGAAATCTTTAAATCTGACGACGCAACGCCAAGCGGTGTACGATGTCCTTCGGGAATCGCATGATCATCCGACTGCTGCGGATATCATGAACCGGCTGGTGGAGAAAGGATATAATCTCGCGTACGGGACCGTTTATAATTCCCTGCGTTACTTGACGGATAAACAGCTGATCCGGGAATTGAAGCTGGGCGAGAGCGCGAGTCGATACGATGCCCGTACCGACGAGCACCAGCATATTATTTGTGAAGTCTGCGGCAAAGTGGACGAGGTCATGACGGAGGTGCCAGAGGATTGGGCTGCTACGGTAGCCGGTGAAACCAACTACGTTATCCATCATGCTCACGTCGTATTCGGGGGGGTGTGTCCAGAATGTCAAATCAAACGGAAGAAATGACGGAGCTCGGGAAAGTCTATGCGTTTCCGGATTTCCAATCCGGCAATCTGTATGTGCGTCCCACGACGCCGATGGCGATTGGAGATGCTTGTCCCACCACGCTGCGGGCCGCATTGATCAGCCGTTCTCCGGGGCGCGTGAACGAAATGTTCATAACCTTGACGGAGAACTGCTTCGAGGTCATGATGTTCCGTAAATGGGAACCGCGACTGCAGTCTGCCCTGAACACGGGACTGATTATCGCCGACATGACGGGCTGCCGGAATATGGCGGCGTTCAACAAGGAGAAGGAGCTTCTGCTGCCGGAACATACCACGATTCCGATCCTGTATCTTGTAGGCGAGGAGCTCATGAGCAATGCAGGATCAAGCCTGTTGGATGAAGAGCTGATGGTATGGCCGGCCCGTTCCAAAGATACGATGATGTATCAGGTGCAGCGGACGATTCGCTTGTTCTCCCCGGCAGCGGGTTTGTCGGGTGGAGAAGAGGTCATGCGGGGCCTGATCTATAAAGATTTGTCGATCGACCGGGATAAAATGACCATCCATCGCGGCAGCACCCCGATTCACTTGACCAAGACGGAGTATCATCTGCTGATGCTGCTGCTGGACAGCGAAGGGGCCGTATGCACGCGTGAGGACCTGATGTGCAAAATTTGGGATACCGATTTTATGGGCGGCAGCAACGTGGTGGACGTCCACATCAAAAGCTTGCGCAAGAAGCTGAACGACAACGCGGGTGCCCCGCGCTATATCGCAACGGTTAGAGGAGTGGGATACCGCCTGGCGGATTAATCCCCTCCCTTTTTTTGTTCATACGCGATTGTCGCAATGATTCATCCGAACTTCATATAAGGCTCATGGAAGGGTCACATAACGCTCACGCGACAATCATGATCCGAGGGAACCTCCGATGATACAATCATTTCATAAATTTAGATTCAGTCTAAAATCAATTATAGAAATGATGGAGGGTTCATAGATGGATAGATTGACAACCAACCAAGGTGCTCCCGTAGGAGATAACCAAAATTCCAAAACGGCGGGCCGCCGCGGGCCGACACTGCTTGAGGATTATCATCTGATCGAAAAAATCGCCCACTTCGACCGTGAACGGATTCCGGAGCGCGTCGTTCATGCACGCGGAGCAGGTGCCCACGGCGTATTTGTGGTCGAGCATGACATGAAGCCGTATACCAAAGCGGCATTCCTGCAGGAAATCGGTCAGGAAACCCCCGTGTTCGTCCGGTTCTCCACGGTTATCCATGGAACCGGGTCGCCCGAAACGGCACGTGATCCGCGCGGATTCGCCGTGAAGTTCTATACGGAGGAAGGGAACTATGACATTGTAGGCAATCATCTCCCGGTCTTCTTCATTCGGGACGCGATCAAATTCCCCGATATGGTGCATTCCTTGAAGCCTTCGCCGGAGAGCAACATTCAAGAGCCCGGCCGGTATTGGGATTTTATGACGCTGTCTCCGGAATCCACCCATATGATGACCTGGCTGTTCTCGGATCATGGCACGCCGGCGAACTATCGCGAGTTGGACGGCTTCAGCGTCCATGCGTTCAAGTGGGTGAACAGCGAAGGCAAAGTGACCTACATTAAATACAAATGGGAATCCGTGCAAGGCATCAACACGCTGAATGCAGACGAAGTGGGCGCGGTGCAGGGCAAGGACTTCAATCATGCCACCCGTGATCTTCGCGAACACATCGCTAACGGGAATTTCCCGAAATGGCGCCTGCAGGTGCAGCTGATGTCTCCGGAAGAAATGGATGATTTGTCCTTTGATCCCCTGGATCCGACCAAGACTTGGCCGGAGGATCGTTTCCCGTTCATAACCGTGGGTACGATGACCCTGAACCGTAACCCGCAGAATTTCTTCGCCGAGGTGGAGCAGGCGGCTTTCTCCCCAAGCGCATTGGTGCCTGGCATTGAGCCGTCCGAGGATAAATTGCTGCAGGGCCGGTTATTCTCTTACCCGGATACGCAGCGTCATCGTCTGGGCGCCAATTATTTGCAGATCCCGATCAACTGCCCGTATGCCCCTGTGCGCAATCATCAACGCGACGGCTTGATGAACGTGAATCAAGATCCGTCGCCGGTGAACTATGAACCGAACAGCTATACAACGGGCCCTGTGGAAGATCCGTCCGTTAATGAGAGCGAAGCTCCGCTGACCGGTCATGTCGTTCGCCAGCGCATCGAGAAAACGGATGACTTCACCCAAGCCGGCGAATTGTACCGTTCGTTTACGGAGCAGCAGAAGGATCATCTGCTTCGCAATCTGGTTGATGACCTGAGCCAGGTCAAATCCGACATCCAGCTCCGTGCCGTATGCAATTTTTACCGTGCAGACGCCGAATATGGCGCAAGACTTGCCGCAGGGCTTGGCGTAGACCTGAGCGGATTCATTCCGGCCGGTCAGCCGAAGTAACACGATGCAAGCATATAAGAGCCCGCCATCCGGTTTCCGCTGTGCAGGATGGAAGGCCTTTATATAGACGGCGATCCATGGTCGCCGGCCAAAAGAGGTACCCGCATAAATGGGTGCCTCTTTTTTTCATCCACTGAAATATATAAGTGGAGCAGCAAAGGAACGACTATTCCTTTGCTGCTTTTTTGCATGCGGCAGGAAAGGGGGGCTTTTTGGAAGAATAAGACCTTAGTGGCTTTATCTATGGGAACATGGCCTTTATACTGGAGTCAGCTGCTAGAAGCTATACGGCATGAAGGTTGCATAAGCTAGAATTTAAGAGAGTGAGGCATATATCATGGCACAGCATATGAAAGATCGGGTTGTAGCCTTGGCAGGCCCGCGCAAAGCGGCGGACATGGCCAAGCTGGTGGAGAAGATGGGAGGCACGGCGGTGCTTCGCCCGGCGCAGGGGACGGTATTTTTGGATGATGAAGTGCTCCGGCGTTCCATCGAAGCTTGGCTCGAGGCGCCTGCGCCGTGGGCGATTTTTACGACGGGAATCGGCCTGGAGGCCATTTACGATACGGCCGAGCAGATGGGCCTGTTGGATACATTGAATGAAACGCTGGAGCGCACCTCGATTGCGGCAAGAGGGTACAAGACCGCGAATGCTCTGAAAAAACGCGGTTTGGCACCGGTCGTCAGAGACGATGACGGCAGCACGTCCGGACTGATCCGGTCGCTTGCGCCGCATGACTTGTCGGGTCAACGCGTCATTCTGCAGCTGCATGGCGAGTCTGCGCCTAAGCTGGTCGATTGGCTTCAGCAACGGGGAGCGGAGGTGCAGCAGATTCTGCCTTATAAGCACATTCCGCCGCTGGAGGAGGATATTTCCCTGCTCGTTGACGAAATCGTTGGCGGCAAGGTTCATGCGGTTGCTTTTACAAGTGCGCCACAGTTTCGTTTTCTTGCGGATTATGCTCGTGCCCATGGCAAGCTGGAAGCCATGCTGGAGGCGTTCCGCGGACCGGTCGTGGCGGCGGCTGTCGGCAAGGTGACGGCTCAGGGACTCCGGGAGGAAGGCATTGAACGCATGGTGGTTCCCGAGGAAGAGCGAATGGGCAGCATGATGGTGACGCTTGGCCGTTATTTTGCTCAAAATCAAGAATAATGTCATGATATAACGTAACGAAGCTAAGGATTTCGATCCATTCCAGCTCGTCGATGCATGTTCCTCAGGTTCATGTGAAATATTGAGTAGTAAATAGGAGGATGACCGATGGATAAGAGAAAAGCATTGCTGCTCGGCAGCTACACGCACCCGAAGTTTCATCCGCTGCAAGGCATAGACAAACAGATCACGCATCTGCTGAACGACATGTTCACCGTGCAGTGCACGGAAAACCATAAAATGCTTCATGAAAGCAATCTCTACCCTTACGAGCTCTGCATCGCCTATAGCGACTTGTGGGACGAGCGGGTTTCGCCGCGGCAGACCGCAGGCCTGCTGTCCTACGTTAGCGGAGGCGGCGGCTTGCTCGTGATTCATAATGGCGTTACCTTGGCAAACCGTTATGAGCTGGCGCAGCTGATTGGCGCCCGTTTTGACGGGCACCCGCCGATGGAGAAGCTGTATTTCGTTCCGGGGGAGACCGATCACGATATTACGGAGGGCGTTGAGCCGTTTGTGCTGGACGAGGAGCCTTACCGGTTCGTATTCAGTCCGTTCACGGAAAAAACCGTGCTGCTGCATTATGAGTACGAAGGCAAGCAGTGGCCTGCCGCCTGGTGCCATACGTATGGCATTGGACGCGTGGTCTTCTTGATGCCGGGCCATCATGAGCCGTCCTTTCTCCAGCCTCAGCTGCGTTTAATGATTACGCAAGCGGCCAAGTGGGCGGCGCGCGTTCCGGGTTAAGGCATTTCGAAATGATCGGGCAGGAGGGACGCGCGTGAGCGGGAAGATACTAATTGTTGAGGATGAAGCGAAAATATCCCGTTTGCTTGAAATCGAGCTGGAGAGTGAAGGATACCAGGTCACCAAGGCGGATAACGGGCTGGATGCGCTTGAGGCATACCGCAGCCAGGAGGTGGATCTCATTCTGCTGGATGTCATGCTTCCGGGTATGAGCGGCATCGAGCTGCTGCGGCGGATTCGTGCCCATGATTCCCATACGGCCGTGCTGCTGCTTACGGCGAAGAGCTCCGTTGAAGATAAGGTATCGGGGCTGGATCTTGGAGCCAATGATTATATTACGAAGCCGTTTCAGATCGAAGAGCTGCTGGCTCGGATTCGTGCTGCACTACGGCTTCAAGGAAAGCCTCATCCGGAAGAGGAACCGGCTGGGGAGTGGCTTACGGCCGCGGATTTGAAATTGAATGAAGGCACGCGGGAAGTGATTCGCGACGGCAGAAGGATCGATCTGACGCCGCGTGAATTTGACTTGCTCGTCTATTTGCTGAAGAACAAGCGGCAGGTGCTGAACCGCGAGCAGATTCTTGCTGCCGTGTGGGGGTACGATTATTACGGCGATACCAACGTCGTTGATGTATACATACGTTACGTCCGCAAGAAAATCGATCATGGCGGCAGGCAAGAGCTCATCCACACCGTTCGCGGCGTCGGCTACGTGCTGAAAGAAACCCTATGAAGCTGAGCAGCAAAATCCATCTCTATTCGTCGGTGCTGATGGCCGCCATCCTGATTGTCATGAATTTATCCGTGTATTACGTGTTCAGCAAAATGACGGTGGACAGCCAGCTGGAGCAGGCGGAAGCCGAGGCGGGAAGCATCGTCAGAAGCATTGCGCATTCTGCCGCGACCATTCCCATTGACGATCTGCTGCGAAGTTATGTCCCGGCTGACGGAAAGATTCAATTCGTCCCGGCTGACAGCAAGGCCAAGTCTCCTTACGTGACCTCCTCCGGCGAGGATATGGATGAGCTGAAGCTGCCTTATAACGCCAATAAGCAGGTCGAGCAGATCCGATATGAAGGAATGCGTTATGTGCTGGTGTCCCTGCCTGTCATTTGGAGCGACGGGGCGGTATACAACATCCAAATTTCCCGCAGCCTTGCCGCTACGATGGAGACGCTGCAGGTGCTGCGCATTGTGCTGGTGGCCGTAACCGCGATCGCTTTGGTTCCGGTCATCATTTCGACGCGGATATTGGGGCGTTTAATCGTGCAGCCGATTACGGCCTTAATCCGTACGATGCGGGAGATTCGGCAGAGCGGAAGGTTCCGTCGGATCGAGCTGAAGGAAACATCCAAGGATGAGCTGGTGGAGATGGGGGCTGCGTTCAATGACATGATCACGCTGCTGGAGAGCAACCATGCGAGGCAGGAACAATTCGTGTCCAACGCTTCCCATGAGTTAAAAACACCGCTCACCATCATCGAGAGTTACGCCAGTTTGTTGAAGCGGCGAGGCCTGGATCGGCCGGAGCTGTTCATGGAGTCCGTTGAAGCGATCCATTCGGAAGCGATCCGGATGAAGGAGATGACGGAGCAGCTGCTGCTGCTTGCCCGCAACCAGGACCAATGGCAGGTCGAGATGGAGCAGGTGGATCTCGCAGCATTATCGGAGTCTTCCGCTCGCGCATTTCGCGATGCCTATAACCGCACGGTCGAGGTTGAAGCCGACAGCGAGGTTCTGGGCTGGACGGACAGCCGCAGGCTCAAGCAGCTCTTGTTCATTCTGCTGGATAATGCACGCAAATACAGTGACGAACATATCGTCATCCAGGTGGGCAGAAAGCCGTCGGAGGTATATATCCGGGTCATCGACCGCGGAATCGGCATTGCCAAAGAAGAGCTAGAGCACGTCTTCGACCGTTTCTACCGGGTGGACGAAGCTCGTACCCGCCGGGGCGGGGGAGCCGGCCTTGGATTGTCGTTGGCCAAGGATATCGCGGAGGCCATCTCTGCTGAGCTGGAGCTGGAAAGCCTGCCCGGCGTGGGCACAACGGCCACCATTCGGCTCCAAAAATCGAAATAACCGTCAGCAGCCCACCGTTTTCTCATCGAATTCTAACCATGCTGCGCTATACTGACGGTAAAGACCGAATGGGTTGCGAGGTGATTCAATGCGTAAAAAAGTGAGTGTGCTGCTGGGCGTCATTATCGTGGTGGCCGTCATGATCATCGTGAATGCGGTATGGAGTCCGTTTACCCGTTCGACGGAGGCGATGTCGCAGGAGGAAGCCGTAAGCGGAGTATTGAAACAATATCCGGACGGTGAGATTACAAAGGCAACGCTGGATGGGGAGATGTACCGGATGGAGCTGGAGTCCAATTCCGGAAGGTATGAGATGACGGTGGATGCCCGTCAAGGCGATATCGTGTCCATCAAGCAGCTGGACAAAGCGCCAGCGAAGCCAGAGCCGGAGCCCGGCGAAACCAAGCAGCCGACCGACAATCCAAGCACGACTCCTGCGGAGCCCGCTGAGAATGGCGAGAAGGGATCAGCGGATGGTGAAAGCGGAACTGCGGAGCCGCCTGCAACGATGATCACCAAAGAGTACGCGATCAAGCTTTCTTTAGAGAAGGTACCGGGAACGGTAGAAGACGTGGAATATCGCGAGAGCAAGAGCAGCCGTTACTATCTGGTCGAGATCGAGCGGGAAGATGGGCGTGAGGCGACCATTCAGGTCCACGCGATTACCGGCAAGATCATGACGGTGACTTGGGATGACGAGGATGACGATGAATAGATTAGAGGCCTATTTGCATTTTCTCATCGTTTTCTAATCTTTCTCTCCGAAAGCTCTCATGTTGAGACGGTATATTGGGTTTGTAGAGATCACACAGAGAGTTTGAGGAGGCGTAAGATGATGAACAAAAGAACATTGTGGGCAGGCGCGCTGTCCGTAGCGATCGCGGCAAGTGGAGTATACGGCTATAGCGCCGTGCAGGCTGCAGGATCAGGACAAACAACGCCGGCAGGAACCCAAGCAGCGGCCAAACAACAGAAGCAGCTCATTGGAATGGAAAAAGCCGAACAATTGGCACTCGCTGCTGCCAACGGTAAAGTGGAGAGCATTGACATTGACCGTAAAAAGGGCAAGTTGGTGTATGATGTTGAGATTCAACAGAGCAACCGGGATGTCGATGTATGGATTGATGCCTACACAGGCAAATCCCTTGGCGTAATAGTAGATCGGGATGATGACGATGATGACCGTGACAGCATTCCGGGGAATCTGATCGGTGCCGGCAAGGCATCCGCGATCGCTGTCAAACACGTCAAGAGCGGGACAGCCGTAGAGGTTGATCTGGACCACGATGACGGCCGGTGGGTGTATGACGTCGAAGTGAAGACGGCCAAAGGCTCGTCCGAGGTTGAGATCAACGCGGTCAGCGGCAAAGTGATCAAGGCAGAATACGAGAAATACGACGACCATGACGATGACGACCACGATGACCATGATGATTGGGACCATGATGATCGGGATGACGATTAAACCGTTCTTCATCTGCGTAGGATAGCAGTATCAGCGAACAGCACGGGGTTTAACCCGGCTGTTCGCTTTTTTTTGTCATGGCTTCAGTGCATTCCCGCCGTCCCATCCGGTTGGCCCTCATATTTCATGTAAAATCAGGGGAAATTGATAAGGGAGCTTCTCGATACTTAGAAAGCAAGTCCAAGGATAGATGTTTTTGCCAGCGTTAAAGGTTATAATGGAACCAGACAACGACCGGGAGGGATATATCGTGAGTGATCTTTTTAAGAAAGCCATCTCGTTAGGATTGGGCCTTACCGTGGTCAGCAAGGAAAAAGTAGAGAAAATCGTGGATGATCTGGTCAAACGCGGGGAGCTGGCTCCTGCGGAATCCAAAGCGCTGGTGAACCGCCTCGTCGAGCGCGGCGAAGAGGAGCAATCCCAGATCAAGTCATATATTTATGAGCAGGTGCAGCGCGTGTTGTCCGATCTGGATGTTCCCAAAGAGAGCGATGTCGCCAGCCTGGAACAGCGCATTGCCGCTCTGGAGAAGAAGGTTGTAGAGCTGGAAGGATCGCGGCAGGAATAGATGGCGGTCCGAATTCGACATGCCGGACGTTACCGGGAAATCGCCATGGCGCTCATGCGTCATGGCTTTGGCTATATGGTGGAGGAGATGGGACTGTTCCATGTTCTGTCGCTGCCTGTCCGCTGGAGCTCCAAGGAGCAGCCGGAGACGATTACGCTTGGGGAACGCATTCGGCGAGTGCTGGAGGATCTGGGGCCTGCCTTTGTGAAGCTGGGCCAATTGGCGAGTACCCGATCGGACCTGCTGCCAGACCACATTATCCAGGAATTGGTCAAGCTGCAGGAACGGGTGCCTCCGTTCCCTTCCGCCAGCGCACGGGAGCTGATTGAACAAGAATGGGGCATGCCGATCGACGACGTGTTGAGTGAGTTTGGGGACAAGCCGCTGGCTGCCGCCTCAATCGGCCAGGTTCACGCCGGGAGGCTGAAATCCGGAGAGCTTGTAGCGATCAAGGTTCAGCGTCCGGGCGTGGCCCGCATGATCGGCCGCGACTTGGAAATCCTGCGGGATTTAATTTCGATTGCCGAGCGCCATTGGGAATGGGTGAAGCAGTACCGCGTGGATCGAATCGTTGATGAGTTTGCCAGAGCGATGATGGCGGAGCTGGATTACAGCCATGAAGCCCGGAATGCGGAGAAGATCGCATCCCGGATGACGGAGCAGGAATTTGTCCATATTCCGCGGATTTATTGGGATTATACGTCATCGAAGGTGTTGATGATGGAGTATGCCGAGGGTATTACCTTAAGCCGCAGGCAGGAGATTGTGGCCAAGGGGCATGATCTCAAGGCGATCGCCGAGCATCTGACCGACGGCATGCTGCAGCAGATTTTTATTGAGGGCTTCTTTCATGCCGACCCTCATCCGGGGAACCTGCTCGTCAGGGAGGACGGCAAGCTGGTCTTTCTGGATTTCGGGCTGGTGGGTCACCTCAGCGAAGATATGAAGGATCATCTGTCAGGACTCATTATTGCATTGATGCGGCGGAATTCGGAAGGGATGATCCGGGCGATTTCCAGAATGGGTTTGATTCCGGACGATTGCGATATGGATGCGCTGCGGTCGGATATGGACCGTCTGCGGGAAGAGTATTATGACGTGCCTTTTGCTCAAGTGCGCATCGGCAAGGCATTGACCGATCTGTTTGCCGTTGCCCAGCGGCACCAGATTATGCTGCCTCCCGATATGACGCTTCTTGGCAAATCATTGCTGACCCTGGAAGGGGTCATCGAGATGTTGGACCCGAGCCTGAGCATTATCGATATGGCGGAGCCTTTCGGAAGGAAGCTGCTGAAGAAGCGGTACAATACCCGCCGGATCAGCAGGAAGGTGCTGGATGGGGTGGCGGGGCTTGCCGAGAGTTTGCTCGATCTGCCCGGTCAAGCCCGGCAGCTGTCGGCCCTGATCAGCAAAGGGAAACTGCGGGTGGAGATCAGCGTTCCGGAACTGAAAATGCTGATGCGCAAGTTGGATCAGATCAGTAACCGGCTGTCCTTCAGCATCGTGCTTCTGGCTTTCAGCATCATCATGGTAGGGCTGATTATCGGATCGTCGCTCAGCCGGGAGCCGATGATGATATGGAGCTTCCCGGTGATTGAAGTCGGATTCATCGTAGCCCTGCTGATGGTGGCATGGCTGCTGTACGCCATATTCAAATCCGGCAGGTTCTAGCCTGCCGATTCGGCTCTTGTCCGTTTGCGCTGCTGCATCCAGGCCTGGACACCGATCAGGATCCACTCTATGAGATGGAAAAATACGGCGATGACCAACGATTGCAGCCAGCCCTCCACGGGAATGGCGGGCACGATCAGAGAGGCTATGTACAGCAACATCGTATCGGTCACGACCGTCACTGCCTGTTTCATATAGATGGAGGTATCCTTGCGAAGCAGAAGCCGCAGCAGGGCGATGACCAATGGATGTATGAGACCTTCGAAGATCAGGAACCCGACCAGGACGAAAAGCGAAAAGCCGAGCAGCACGCCTTGGCCGTCGTATGCAAGCGTTTCGCCTGTTCTTGAAGGATCGGGCATGGGGAACCACTGGGCATACAGCATGGAAAAGAGCTCCAATGGCATAATGATAAAGGCCGACAACAGCGGAATGAGCCACAGCTTCTTCCGGAAGGGAACGATGGGCTCCCCGTCGCGTCTTGAAATATAATTCATCATTAGATTGATAAGGCCGAATAGGATCATCAAGATCAAGGCTGTCAGGATGAGCTGTAGGATATGCATATCGGGGACACCTCCTCGCTGGTGTATACTGGATTTCTATATCATTGACATTACCAAAGTCAGGGTCGTTTGTCAGTTTTCTGGCGAAAATAGTGAATGGATTCAAACCATATCTTCATTCACTGGACACATAAGGGAAGCGCCCTGTTCTTCTAAGAACGAATGGTATCGGCCTTTTGTTGGGATTTTTGTAATGAAAATATGTTGGTTTTGTTTGCTGAATCGAATGGATTGAGACCATAAGATGCTAAATAAATTAAATGAGGTGGAACGTTTGCCGAACTTTCAACAGCTGGGCATTGACGAACAAAGAGTACGAAAACTGAAGGAGCAGGGAATTATGGAACCGACTCCGGTACAGCAAGAGAGCATTCCGCTGCTGCTGCAGGGAAAGGACGTCATTGCCCGGGCGAAGACCGGCACAGGCAAGACGCTGGCTTTCATGCTGCCGATTCTGCAGCATATCGATCCCAAGCGGGCGTACCCGCAGGCGCTCATCGTTGCGCCGACACGGGAATTGGCATTGCAAATTACGGAAGAAGCCAAGAAGCTGACGGCAGGAGAGCCGGACGGCATCAAAATTCTGGCGGTCTATGGCGGGCAGGACGTGGAGAAACAGCTGCGCAAGCTTGAAGGCGGACGCCAATTGATCATCGGTACGCCGGGCCGGCTGCTGGATCATTTGCGCCGGGGCACGTTAGAGCTTGGCGGCGTGAAGCAGCTGGTGCTGGACGAAGCCGACCAGATGCTGCATATGGGCTTCCTGGATGAGGTGGAGGCGCTGATCCATGCGCTTCCGTATCGGCGCCAAACGATGCTCTTCTCGGCGACGATGCCTGCCGGCGTGAAGCAGCTTGCCGGCAATTATATGAATCAACCTGTCGATATCGTGATTAAGGGGGCTTCCCCGATCCCGCTGGAGCAGATCCAGCAGGTGGTGGTCGAGTGTACGGACCGCTCCAAGCAGGATGCCTTACGCGCAATGATCGAAGAGCATAATCCCTTCCTCGCGATCATCTTCTGCCGGACGAAGCGCAGAGCCACCACGTTGAACGAGGCGCTGTTGGCCCATGGCTATCAATCGGACGAGCTGCACGGGGATCTGTCCCAGGCGAAACGGGAAGCGGTAATGAAGCGATTCCGGGAAGCCAAGCTGCAGCTGCTCGTTGCAACGGATGTTGCCGCGAGGGGGCTGGACGTCGAAGGCGTTACCCATGTCTTTAACTACGATATGCCCCATGATGTTGAAAGTTACATCCATCGTATCGGCCGGACCGGACGGGCGGGGGGTAGCGGTATGGCCATCACGTTTGCGGCCGGAAAAGACCTTAATGATCTGCAGCGCATCGAAGAAGGGATCTCCCAGCGGTTGAAGCGAGTACGCTATGACTCTGCCGCCGGAAGCCTTCGGGAAAGCTCTGGCGGCTCGGGCAGGGATACGGGCCGACCGAAGAAAGCAAGAAATGTCTCGTCACTTGAATCCGATAATGAACGTGGCCAAGGCAGAAGCCGTGCCGATCGGGGCACGGGTTCCGGGCGTAGCCGCGGTAACGAGCAGGGTAGGGGAAGGGCAGGATCATCGCGCAGGGATGACCGCGATTCGGGCCGGACAGGAGGCCGTACCGGAGAGGGTCGAGGACCATCGGCGGCCGGAGGCCGAGGCAGCGGCGCGCGTGAAGGCGGTCGTGCAGGCGAGGGCCGCGGACCGCAAGCCGGAGCACGAGGCAGCAGCCGCGGACCGTCCAGAACCGAGGGGCGGGGGAATCTCGCCGGCCGCGGCGGACAAGGCGGAACCCGATCCTCCGAAGGCCGCGCTGCCAGAGGCCAAAGCGGTGGACGACGTGGCGGTCGGAGCCGCTAGGGAGTTCAAGGTAAATTTTAGGAAGTCCTCTGTTTCAATCCGAAGGATCACGTTTAAGTAGAGATCGTTACCCAGTCAATGACAAGGAGGCGTTACCATGTCTGAACATAATCATGTGGTGAACAAGAACGGTGAGCTGGATGTGAGTAAGGTCGATGACGCTATGGACCGGATTGACGACAAGGAGAAGGAACGGATCCTGGCTGACTTCGATGCCTTTCAATCCTATTTGAACAAACGAATTCAGCTTGCCGAGAGCATTGGCTTGAATGAAGAGCAGCTGGCGCAGGCGGCAGAGAAGGTAGCCGGATACCTCGCCGCTAACGAGGAGCCCCGCAATTCCGAGGAGAAACTTCTTCAGGAATTATGGAAGGTCGGAACGCAAGCGGAGCAGCATCAGCTGGCTCATCTGCTGGTTAAGCTGGCTCAAAACCGTACGGCTCAATAAGGCGAAGCGTGAGATGAGGCTCCTTCCCCGGCCGACTTGCCGGGGAAGGTTTTTTTGGTTCGAAGGCAGGAATGAACATAACTATAGGATGAAGGGCTTGATATTAGGCTTTATACATAATATGATTTCCAATGTCTTTATTCCATCTGTTGGATTGGGTAACATCGAAAGAATAAAGGAGGAGGCGCTGCCTGAATGTCTCTGGTGATTCATGAGCAGAGAAAACCCAAAATGCAGCCTTTTTATTGGGTGCTTACGTTCGAAATGCATGTGCTGGGCATTTTGCTGGGCCTGGCGTTTACGATGGGGCCTTTGATTCTGCTGTACTTCTGGGCCAACGTCTGGACGTGGATGAGTCTGGCGGCTATACCCGCCGGTATCTTTATGGTGATTCGACTATCCAAGAGTCTGAAAGGGCATATCTGGAATAATACGCATCTGGACGAATATTTGTTATACGAAGACCACATTGAATATGAGCGATGGAATCCCGAGACGAAAGACTCCTTGAAGGGGAGCCTTCGGATTGGCGACGTAAAGGAAATATATTACGGGCGATATATTTTTCAATTCAGTTATGCCTATAAAAACAGCAAAATGACCGAGTCGGTGCCTATGGCGGAGTTAATGCCCATCATGTACCTTGTTGCTGGGGAAGGGACGGCTGAACGGGCAGTGGCCGTTCCTTTCACGGATCCGATGGAGGCGAACCGATGGCTGGAGGTCGTCGGCAGACGAGGGATTCCTTTATATCTGACATCCGTTATCATCCAAGATTTGGGGGATGAATCGGTGGCGTCATTGCTTCGCGAAGACGAGGATTTAGAGCGTGCCGAATTTGACGGGAATATCGAGCGACAATTCCGTCCGTATCTGGATCGCCTGGTACAGGAGAACGAGGAGGAAGACAGGGAGCTGACGGAGGAGGAACTGGATCAGCTGGAATACGAGATGAAGCTCCTCGAATACGAAGAAGCGCTGCAAAAGCGAAGATCGGCTTTTCGTGGAACCGGTTTGCTTGCTTGGCTGGTTTTCCCGGTTCAGTTCGCCGTCGGTTTTTGGCTGACGCGCCAGGCGGAGCTGGGTAACGCGGACCCGGAACAGCCGCTGTACCCCATTCTTCTTGTTGCGCTGTCGGCGATCCTGTTCTTCTTCCTGGTGAAATGGATGCGCTGGTTACAGATCATCATGTTCTCGCTGGTTACTTTTATATCGTTTATGTTTCTGGACTTCTCGGAGATCGAGACCGATCCTTCCTACCAAATGTCCAGCATGCTCCTTGCGATAGCCATGCTGTCGCTGCCTGTGGCGGCTCTCTTCTATTTGGGAATCCGGTATGTGCGCAAAGGGCGGGATGCGAAGAATCTTCCGCCGATGCCGGGGCCGTACCAGCCTCTTACGGAAACCGAAAAGCCAGGGTTCGAGTCTGGAGACCGGCTATCAACCTAATACGAAAATGAAAGAAACGCACCCTTCACATTTGGGGGTGCGTTTCGTATCGGTACCTGTAGGTATCCATGGGCTGGCTGGTAAAAGAGGTGTCCAGCTTTTTCTTCTCGCCGGGGGTGAGGGTGATGTCCCTGTACATCTCGGTGAAGACTTCCTCATCGTTCTTGTCGTACACGAACAAGGTAATATGACCGTTGAACGTTTGGCTTTCATGATAATTGCCGGCATAGACGACGATGTCGGCATCATCCTCATTTTTATACGCTCCAACGTGAAGTACGACGTAGTCTTTCAAGCTCTGCAGCTGGGAATCTGCCTTCTTGTCCTCAAAGTTCTGATCCAGGTCGGTTAGCATCGTTTCTTCTTTGTATAGCGATTCCTGGGTGATCAGGCCAATGGGGATCGTCAGAATAAAATAGAAAACCAGCGTCGACAGCCCTGTGCTGCGAAGCACGGTCCTTCGGTCATACCCCCCTTTGATCAATCCGATGAAGGCAATCAGGGCCAGGACAACGACGATGAGATGCCATGGAGACAAGAACATTTCGGGATACAATTTCATTTCTTTTCCTCGCTTACTGTTGTTGAAATGCGGGATCATGCAATATTTTACCAAACCCTAAATCATTACCCTGCTGACTTGCTGACTAAACAGCTGTCATGAGTCTATGTAGCTCTTGCTTGAAGCGGATATACGTTTATCATAATGGATTTACGGATGGCGGGGTAGAGGCATTGGAACCGAAAATTTGGTTTAGGGGCGTATATTCGGTATGATGTAAGAAGATGGGCCAGGCTGAGAAGCTTGGAAGCAAGCGATTCAATCAATACAAGCTGGAGAGGAGATTCGAGGATGTCAGTTTATGAATATCATGCAACCAATACCAAGGGGCAGGAAGTCTCGCTCGATCAGTATTCGGGCAAGGTCTTGATCATCGCGAATACGGCAAGCCAATGCGGCCTAACGCCGCAATATGGAGAGCTTCAACAGCTGTACGACCAATACGGCCAGCAAGGGCTTCAGGTTCTTGGCTTTCCGTGCAATCAGTTTGGCGGACAGGAGCCGGGTACGAGCGAAGAGGCTGAATCGTTCTGTCAATTGAACTATGGCGTGAACTTTCCGGTTTTCCAGAAGATTGACGTGAATGGGGAGCATGCTCATCCGTTATTTCAGTATCTGAAATCGGAGCAGCCCGGACCGAATGAAGGCGGAGAGATCGCTTGGAATTTTACGAAGTTCCTGGTGGACCGCGCAGGCAAGGTGGTCCAGCGGTTTGAGCCGAAGGAATCGCCTGAATCCATGAAGGGCGCCATTGAATCCCTGCTGGGTTAATGCCAGGAAGTAATGAGCACATAACAGGGCTGTTTCGTCGGGGGATTTGCCCCGGAGGAGAAACAGTCCTGTTTTTTTATGGGAAATCCCTCGCCATTTCGTCCATTCAGCCCGAATCAAGACCCTTCAAGGCATCTTGTATGGGATGATCACCTTGAATCAGATCGAACGCCTTAAGTTCCGTCTCTGGCGTGGAGAGACACAGCACGGCTGCTTGAGCGACATCTTGACGGGATATGGATCCGGTTTCCCGGAGATCGGGATGTGCCTGAACCCTGCCGGCAGGAGCGTCATCCGTTAACTCGCCGGCCCTTATGATCGTGTGAGTCAGCGTGCTTTCTTCAAGAATGGTCTCAGCTTTATGTTTGGCAAGCAAATAGGGCTTTAGTTCGGAGAAGTGCTCCGGGTGCTTGGTCTCCATGCAGCTAATCATAATGAAGCGATTGATTCCTAGAAGCACGCACTGCTCGATCAGCCTCACGGTGCCGACATGATCCGTCTCCTGCGGATCTTCCGTTACCCCGGCGCCAACTGCGCAGATGACGGCGTCTACGTCCCTTAAACCATCGGAATAAGACTGCGTCAAATCACCGACAATTCCCTCGGCACCCTCCTGCTCCATCTTCCGTTTATGAATCTCATCGGGGATCAGGCCGCGGACTTGATACCCCTTCTCGGCGAGAAGCTTCGCGATCCGTGTCCCGGTCTTTCCATGGGCTCCGGCAACAAATACGGTTGTCATGATAAAGCACCTCCTGCACAACATTACCCGCAGCAGATTGTTTCAAAAAGGGAATAATCCGTTATTAATAAGAAAAACCTATTCCGGTATCTCGAGAATGTTGGCAAGCGGGCCCCTTTTAGCTTCCCCGGATCCCGTACCCATATTCTCGATCTCGCCTTATTCGGTGGCATCAAGACATTAATCTTGGAGTCAAGATCATTCATCATTCCCACTATGTGAAATTATGAACAATATGTGAATAACGCAATTCGCCTATTGAACTGTGAAATAAATCACATTATAATAAGGTCATGAAGTGAAATTATTCACAATCAGTATTACCAGTCACCCGTTCATGCTCAACAAGCGTTACCAAGCATGAATCCAGGCAAAAATGCTCATCTTAAACCAATATAAAGCTTCATACTTGGAGGAGGAAAAACCATGAAAGTTGCAGTTATCGGTTGTACCCATGCAGGAACGTCCGCCATCGTGAATACCGCCAAGCTTTATCCCGATGCACAGATTACCGTTTACGAACGCAATGATAACATCTCATTCCTGTCGTGCGGCATTGCGCTTTACGTCGGGGGCGTTGTGAAGGATCCGGACGGGTTGTTCTATTCTTCGCCGCAGAAACTCGACGAGCTTGGTGTCGAAACCAAGATGAAGCATGAGATCATCTCGGTGGATACGGACCGGAAAACCTTAAAGGTCCGCAATCTGGCCACGGAAGATACGTTTGAAGATACCTATGACAAACTGATTGTTACCACCGGATCCTGGCCGATCGTACCGAAGCTTGAAGGCATCGATTTGAATAATATTTTGCTCTGCAAAAACTACGATCATTCCAACGCGATCATTGATAAAGCGCAAGGAGCCAAACATATTACCGTTGTCGGCGCCGGTTACATCGGCGTGGAGCTGGTGGAGGCCTTCCAACAGAACGGCAAGCAGGTAACTTTGATCGACAGTGCCGATCGGATTCTGAACAAATACCTGGACCCTGAGTTCAGCGGCAAGATCGAGGAATCGTTCCGTGAAAAAGGAATCGAGATGGCCATGGGGCAGACCGTGACGTCCTTCCAAGGCCAGGATGGCAAGGTGAATAAGGTCATCACCGACAAAGGGGAGATCGACACGGATCTGGTCATTCTCTGCATCGGTTTCCGACCGAATACGGAGCTGCTGAAGGGGCAGGTCGATATGCTGAAGAACGGCGCCATCGTCGTGGACCAATATATGCAAAGCAGCAAGCAGGATGTCTATGCAGCGGGCGATTGCTGCTCGGTGCTCTATAACCCGACGGGTAAAATGATGTACATTCCGCTGGCGACCAACGCTGTCCGGATGGGTACGCTCGTTGCACGGAATTTGGTGCAGCCCACAACGCCATATATGGGAACCCAGGGTACGTCCGGATTGAAAATATACGAACACAACATTGCCTCGACGGGATTAACCGAGGGAGCGGCCAAGGATGAAGGTTTGAAGGTGGATACGGTCACCATTACGGACCATTACCGTCCGGAGTTCATGCCTACCTTCGAGGAAGTTACGCTGAAGGTGGTGTATGAACAGGAAAGCCGCCGGATGCTCGGTGCACAGGTGATCTCCAAGGCGGACATGACGCAGTCCATCAACACCCTGTCGGTGTGCATCCAGAACCGCATGACGATAGACCAGCTGGCCTTCATCGATTTCTTCTTCCAGCCGCATTACAACAAGCCGTGGAATTTCCTTAACACGGCCGGCCTGCAGGCTCTGCCGGCGGTGGAGACCAAAGCGCCGGTACACGCTTAATTCATTCCAGGCAATAACGAAGACCCCCTGATTCGGGGGTCTTTTTCTTGTTTTAGAAGGAATATGGATTTTGACAGCGAATTGGAAAATATCCGGACATATCGATATCGACTTTCAGGAGGTAGGATAAAGTATGAATAAAAAAATAATGCTGGTCTCGGCTGTGTTGTTCTCCATGCTGCTGACGGCTGCTTGTTCCAGCAATCAGGCGGACCCGCCGGCAGAGACTCCGCCGGCTGTCGTGGATAGCGAGGAAACGGATCAGACGGGGGCGGCTGAAGAGGAACCGCCGGCAGAACCATCCCAAGGGGAGGGTCAACCTGCCGATGGAGAGACGAAACCGATCGATGAGCCTGCCGCAGTAGGCGATACGGTCGATTATCACGGCGCGGTCATCACGCTGAACGGCGTACGCGACTCCGAAGGCGACGAGTACTTGAAGCCCCAGCCCGGCCATACGTTTAAGGTGGTCGACATTACCGTGAAGAACAACGGCCTGGAGCCGTTGGTCATCTCTTCGGCACTGTCTTTTTCCATGACGGATTCAAGCGATCTTAACTATACGGTTCCTATAACGGATGACGTGAAGATGCTGGACGGCACCATTCCTCCGGGCGGCGAGCTGACGGGCGAGATTCCGTACGAGGTGAAGCAGGACGTTCAGGGGTTGCAGCTGAGTTACGGCGATCCGATGAAAGAAGGAAGAGCCATTTGGGCAGTGGAATAATGCAGCAATACATCGCATGTTGTTATTTTGGAATATGCGAGATGGACAAGGATTTTGCTTCGGCAAAGTCCTTTTTTCGTTGCATTCGGAAGAGCGTCCTTTACATGGGAGGAGGTTTTCAGTATGATTAAACCGTACAGTCGGTTTTTTAACGAGGGATGAAGTTCATTCATGACAGAATACATTTTTTATTACGGATCACGGATTTCCGCTGGTTGATGCGGACTGTTGAATCCAACGCAAGGAGTGCTAACGCCGATGTCATCAGAAAAAGCGCAGCGAAAGCGGGATTTGATTCTGGATAAAGCCAAGGAGCTGTTCATCCAGCGGGGATATGCGGCAACGTCAATGGATGAACTGGTCAAGTATACGGGGGCCAGCAAGGGAAGCATCTATTATCACTTCGAGAGCAAGGAAGATTTATTCGTCAAGCTGCTGACAAAACAGAATCGGGAATGGATGGAAGCCTGGGACGACAAAAAAGCCGGTTATGCCAGCTTTGAGGAGAAGCTGTACGGGATCGCCGATCACATGGTTGACGACTTCCAGAATCCGCTCACCAAAATCGCGGAGGAATTCTATATCAACCAGCCGGAAAATAAGACGATTGTGGGCGAAATGCTGGCGATACTGCAAGGTCCGCGTATGCTCTACCGCGAAATTCTGGCAGAGGGAGCGGACGAGGGACGCATAGCGGCAGAGAATATCGACGAAATAGCCGTTATTTTCGGATCGCTGCTGGACGGGTTGTCGGTTTCGTACTTCGAACGGTCCCAGGAGGAATTAAGGCAGCTGTACCGCAAGAGCGTGATGTACTTTTTGAACGGTGTGTTATCGGGTGAAGGTTCATAACGTACGGTGCGGTAGGAGGATTTATCGAAAACGCTTTTCTTAGCTAACAGGAAAGGGCGTTTTCGCAATTATAAATAAACCGAATAGTCGGTTTTAACAGGGGGATGGAGTATGAAGCATTTGTTTGGCAACCGCGCGTTCGTGCTGTTGATGGTATCTGATTTTATGCAAAATATCGGGATCTGGATCCGCAATATGGCGCTGTTGTTCTTTATTATGGAGCAGAGCAACCATGACCCGGTCGCCGTATCGCTGCTGACCGTGATTGAATACGCGCCGATCTTCGTGATTTCCATGGTTGGCGGCGTACTGGCTGACCGTTGGCGTCCCAAGCGAACGATGATATGGGGGGATATTTTAAGCTTCATATCCATTCTGCTTATTTTGTTTGTTGTGTATGCGGGATATTGGCAGGCCGTGTTTGCGGTGACGCTGGTCTCGGCCGTCGTATCGCAATTCTCGCAGCCATCGTCCATGAAGATCATCAAGCGGTGTTTGCCGGATGAGCATGTGCCCGCGGCCACGGCGTTATCCCAGACCTCGATGTCGCTGTTTATCATTTTGGGACCTATGGTAGGCACGACGATTTATCAAGCATTTGGATTGCAGGCCTCTTTAATCAGCTTGCTGATTCTGTTCGGCGCTTCGGCGATCGTGTTGGCCTTTCTGCCTTCCACCGTGGACGAACCTTCCAAGGACTCGGAATCAGCCGGTTCGTTCGTGAAGGACATGAAGGCAGGCTTCGCCTACATCGGTTCCAGCCGGCTGTTGAAGGTGCTGCTGGTAGTCTACGTTTTGTTGGCGCTGGGCAGCGGACTCGTACAGCCGCTCGACATCTTCGTCATCACCGAGCGTCTTCAGCTGGAGATGTCCAGCGTCCAGTGGTTCACCGCGCTTGAGGGCTTGGGCATGTTGATCGGCGGTGTGATCGCAGCGGTGATTGCAGGCAAAGTGAAAGGTTCCTACTTGCTGTTTGCGGGGCTGGCCTTCCTTGGACTCTCGACCTTTGTCGAGGTGCTGTCCCAGTGGCCGATCCTGACCGGCTCGATGCGCTTCGTCACCGGGGTGCTGATGGCCATGGCCCAGACGGTCCTGATGGCGGTGATGATGCAGCAGGTGGAAGAGAAATTCATTGGCCGGCTGAACGGCGTGATGACGCCGATATTTACCGGCATGCTGCTCATTGGCTCCGGGCTGACGGGCTGGTATATGTCGGTAACCTCCATTGTCGTGGTGTATTTCACGGCAGGCGCGCTCTTCCTGCTGTCGTCGTTCATCAGCATGAAGCTGCCGATCGCCAAGGTGCCGGTGCAGGAAACGGAGGCGCCTGTCAGGGTAGAGACTGCGGCCAAAGCCTAGCGGGTGAGTAAAAATCTATACATTTAAGCCGAATCTGGCAGAATGGTATCAAGCGCGAACGGGCTTCGTACTGGTAAAGACAATCCAAAAGAGCGGTGCCGGGGAGAAACCCGGGCACCGCTTTTTCGGCATATGCGATTCCTCGAAGGAAGCGAAAGGCAGTCACCCCGCTAAAGCTGATCCGAAGCTCCACCCATGGACAAGGTGCTGTGCCTATATCCATATATCGCTTAAATGGCCACACCGAATCCGATCCATGTTATTCGCTGCAGCGTGGTCAGCAGATCAAGGCATACGGAACATCACATCTGTACCTGTCCGTCCCTTAGGACACAATCGTGATATAATTCACGTTCTTGCCAAAGAAGCTGCGTTACAATGTTGGTAACGATAACACGAATATCATGAGCTGCATTCGGATAGGTAGACAAGGCGGATGCGGAAGAAATGAGGGAGTGACCATGGCTTACCATAAACCTGAGCGCATTGCGGAGATTACCGTGGAGAACGGGGTAAAAAAAGCGCATAACTCCGCCATAAACGTGATGATATTAGGATTCCTTGCGGGGGCATTTATTGCGCTCGGCTTTTTGCTTGACATACGCGTGATTGCCGGAGCGTCTCCAGAATGGGGAGGGATTGCCGGTTTTATAGGCGCTGCGGTATTCCCCGTCGGATTGATTCTTGTCCTGCTTGCAGGCGGGGAGCTGCTGACGGGCAACATGATGGCCGTGTCCTTGGCCAGATTCAAGCGGCGAATTTCCACGAAGGAGATGATGCGGAATTTAGCGCTTGTCACGGTCAGCAATATGTTGGGAGCGTTATTCGTCGCTTACTTCTTCGGACATGTGACCGGTATGACAGGCAGCGGCGTTTACCTGGAGAAACTGGTGGATATGGCCGGGCATAAGCTGGACGACAGCTTCCTGCAAGCCTTCCTGTCGGGCATCGGGTGCAACTGGCTCGTAGCCCTCGCCGTATGGCTGTCCTACGGATCGGATCAGATGAGCGGCAAAATTCTCGGGATCTGGTTTCCGACCATGGCGTTTGTCGCCATCGGGTTTCAGCACGTGGTGGCCAACATGTTTCTCATCCCGGCCGCGATTTTTGAAGGCTATTACAGCTGGGGCGAGTATCTGATGAACTTCATTCCGGTATGGCTGGGCAATTTCGTTGGCGGCGCGTTATTTGTGGGAGCGACATACGGAACCGTTTATTTAAAGCAGGAGAATCAAGCCGCAGCCGCTCCGCGCGGCGAGCAGACGCCTGTGCCATCGGCTAGCTCCCCTCAACAGGTTCATTCCGCGCAGAACGTTTCCTAATGCCGGAGGCCTGGCAAGCGTCTGGGCAAAAAAAGCTGCGTTCAACCGTCCTTGATGAAAGGCAGCGGTTGATCGCAGTTTTTTTGTCGTGATGGGCGAGGCTGTTCCCAGTAATGAATCAAGCAGGGAACAAGCCCGCTATTTTTTTAAATGGTAGGGAACCGTCGTGATGATCACGTCTCTCCGATACAGGAGATGTGCCCGGATGAGCAGGCTGGATTGATTGTGCAGGAAATTATGCCAGCCCTTCTTGGGGATGAACTGCGGAATGACGACGGTAACCTGATAGTCGGATTCGCTGGCCTTGCGCTGCACGGTATCGATGAATTTCGTCAGCGGCTGAATGATGCTCCGATAAGGCGAGTGCAGCGTCACCAGCCGGATGTCCGGCTGCCACTTTTTCCATTTTTCCTGGAAGGCGACTTCCTCCTCCCGCTCGAACGGCACGTACACCGCGATGATTTGGCCCGCTCCCAGCGATTTGGCGTAATTCAGCGAGTTCTCCACCACATGCGTGATTCCTGCCACAGGCAGGATGATGACATTCCCCTCAATCGGCTTAACCGGCTCGCAGGTCGTAATCCGGAGCTGGTCCGCTACCGCCTCGTAATGCTTGCGGATCCGGGTGAAAATCCAGATGATCAGCGGCAGGAATATCAGGACGGACCACACCTGGGCGAATTTCGTAAAGAAGAAGATCATGGTCACGATAAAGCTGATGCATGCGCCGGTGGTGTTAATGATCAGCTTGACGATCCAGCCTTCGGGCTTTTCGCGAATCCATTTCACCATCATCCCGGTCTGGGAGAGGGTAAACGGGATAAACACGCCGACGGCATACAGCGGAATCAGATGCTCGGTTTTGCCTTCAAAAGCCAGCAGCAGCAGAATGGAGAAAAATCCAAGAATAATGATTCCGTTCGAGTATCCCAGACGGTCGCCGCGGACGGTGAACATTCTAGGAATGAACTTATCCTTCGCCAGATTGACGGCCAGCAGGGGAAAAGCGGAATACCCCGTGTTGGCGGCGAGGATCAGAATTAAGGCCGTTGTCCCTTGTATGAAGTAATAAAGCGCATTTCGCCCGAAGGTATGCTCGGCAATTTGGGAAACGACCGTGACTTGTTCGCTGGGACTGACCCCATAGTAATAAGCCAGGAAAACGATGCCCGAAAATAACAGGGCCAGCAGCGATCCCATCGCCACCAGAGTTTTGGCGGCGTTATTCGGGGCCGGGTCTTTGAAATTCGGAATGGCATTGGAAATCGCCTCCACGCCGGTCAGGGCGGAGCTGCCCGAGGCAAATGCGCGCAGGAGCAGGAACAAGCTCAGCCCGGCTACGGGCGTGCCGATCGGCGTATGAAGCTCCGGAGACGCATGGCCTGTGGCAATGTTGAATATCCCTACCCCGATCAGGATAAATAACGCAAGCACGAACAGGTAAACCGGATAAGCCAATATGGAGGCCGACTCCGTAACTCCTCTTAAATTCAATACGGTCAAGCATAGAACGAACACGATAGAGATCGGCAGATTATAGGCGTGCAATTCCGGAAAAGCCGACGTGATCGCATCCGTCCCGGCCGACACGCTGACCGCAACCGTCAGGATATAGTCCACGAGCAAGGAACCGCCGGCCACCAGCCCCGGGTACATGCCCAAATTCCGTTTGGACACGACATATGCGCCGCCGCCGTGCGGATAGGAGAAAATAATTTGTCTGTACGACAGGATAAGTGCCAGCAATAAGACCAGGACGCCGACGGCAATCGGTATGGAATACCAATAGGCAGCTGCCCCGACGGTCATCAACACAATGAGGATTTGTTCCGGGCCATAGGCCACGGACGATAGCGCATCGGATGACAGGATGGCCAGCGCCTTGGTTTTATTCAGCTTTTGTTCGCCTAATTCCGTTGATTTAAGCGGTCTTCCGATGAGGAAGCGCTTGATTGAGGATAACATGGTTGTTTTTCACCGCCGCTTAAGATTAAGTTCATGGTAGAAGCTCCCTGAACGGACTTCTATCGGTGTTTTTTATATGCTGGACATAGGAACGGTCACCATTCCTATGCTGATTTTTGGCAAACAAAAAACACAGGTTAGAACCCTGTGTTTGATCACAAGTTCACAACCCTCCCGATCAACGCTGACGAGGTTAGCTGTCGGATTCGGGCGGTGAGAGTCGCCCTACCTGATTCCATCGCGGCGTACGTACGCGACGCATCAGGATTCACCCCATAGTATGGTTGAAGGATCCTATAGGTATCCCTCCATACGGTTGGTTCCCCCGCTTTCCATCATGGAAATTAAGCGAATGTCATGTGAATATGAAGAATGTTTTCGAAGCTGAATAGTATATTACGCCTGCTCCAATCGTTTGTAAAACATCCTCCAACGATCATTCGAACAGAATTATTTATAAAAAATGACAGATAAGCGCTTACATAAAGACGTGGCTTTGACAGGCTTTTTATTTTGCATGTTTTCTGCGAAAATCACGAGTTTCTATAATATGGAAGGTTAGTCGCGGGGAACATCGGTCACTGGGAGGATGCCATATAAACAAATTCGCCATGCCGGTCTCGGGGGAGGAGACACTGGCATGGCGAATTTTTTTGGGAGTGGTCCATGATTCGGCAAGGAAGAGAAAGGGTCTGGGTTACTCTTCTTTGCTCTTGATAGGAATATACCCGGGGGGGAGAAAAGTGAATCACCTGATTAGAAAAAAATGTATGACTTTACTGGAACCCCGATTTTCTTTTAAGATAAAGGGATATGATGCAGCCGAGCATAAGGGGGAAGTACGAAATGACTCAAGCGATGATTCATCAGGAAAACGGCGTATTTCCGGCGGTATGTCCGTTGGATTGTCCCGATACATGCGGCCTGCTGCTGCATAAAGAGAACGGAAAAATCGTCAAGGTGACCGGTAATCCGGAGCATCCGATTACGCAGGGAGCCATCTGCAATAAAGTCCGTAATATGGCACACCGGGTGTACCATCCGGAACGCGTGCTCTATCCGCTGCGAAGGGTAGGTCCCAAGGGTGAGGGCGCCTTCGAGCGGATCAGCTGGGACGAAGCCATTCAGGAGATTGCCGGACGCTATAAGGGCTTGATCGAGGAATACGGCTCCGAGAGCATCCTGCCCTACAGCTTCTACGGCAATATGGGGATATTGAGCGTCGACGGCATGGACCGCAGATTCTTCAACAGGTTGGGTGCCAGCCGCCTGAAGCAGTCGATCTGCAATTCCGCGGGCAATGAGGGCTGGAAATCCGTGATGGGGTTTAATGGGGGAACCGTTCCGGAGGACACCGTACGAGCCGACGTCATCCTCGTCTGGGGCGGCAACATCGTCAGCACCAATATGCACCAGATGGTGATTGCAGAGAAAGCGCGCAAAGCCGGTGCCAAGGTCGTTGTGATCGATGTCCACAAGAACCAGACGGGGCAATGGGCCGACTGGTTCATTCCGCTGTATCCAGGCACGGATGCGGCGCTGGCCGTCGGCCTCATGCACATCATGTTCCGTGACGGCATGATAAATGAGGAATTCCTCCGCAAGTATACGATTGGTCATGAAGCCTTGCGCGAGCACGTCAAAGAATACACGTCGGAGCACGTTTCTTCCATTACCGGCATCTCGATCGAGGATATCGAGAAATTGGCCGAGCTCTACGGCCGGGCCGATACCTCCTACATCCATATCGGCAACGGTCTTCAGCATCACGACAACGGCGGCTTGACGGTGCGCAGCATTGCCGCGCTTCCCGCTTTGACCGGACAATGGCTGAAGCGGGGCGGAGGGGCCGCCAAGTCGAACGGCGGTTATAACAGCATGGATAGCGACGCGCTTGAGCGTCCCGATCTCCGGCCGAATCCCGAAGCGCGCACGATTAACATGAACCGGATCGGCGAAGCGCTTGCCATGACCGAACAGCCGATTAAGTCGCTCTTCGTTTATTGCAGCAATCCGCTGGTTGTGGCTCCCGATACCGAGCGGGTCAGGGAAGGGTTTGCACGGGAAGATCTGTTTACGGTTGTGCATGACCTGTTTATGACGGATACGGCCAAGTATGCCGATATCGTGCTCCCGGCAACCTCCTCGTTCGAGAATACGGACCTGTACGCTTCCTACTGGCATCAGTACGTTCAGCTGCAGGAGCCGGTCATTCCGGCACTTGGGGAAAGCAAGGGCAACGTAGAGCTGTTCTCCTTGCTGGGACGGGCTATGGGATTCCAGGAACCGGCTTTTCATGAGACCGAGGAAGAGATGATCGCAAGAGCGCTCGACTTCCCGGATAACCCTTATCTAAACAGCGTCACGCTGGACAAGCTGAGGGAACACCGCCATGTGAAGCTCGATATGACGCCGCTTGACACGTATCTGGATCGTTTGCCGACACCTTCGGGACGCATCGAGTTATACTCTGCGCAGCTGGAGGAAGCAGGTCTGCCGCCCCTTCCGACCTACGTGCCGCTGAAGGAAGGATATGACGGGGTAAGGCGCGGCCGCGGGCACCAATACCCGCTCATGTTCATTTCGCCGCCGAACCATAACTTCCTGAACTCGACCTTTGCGAACGTGGAGAAGCATCAGAAGCTGGAGAAGGAGCCGGCCCTGCAGATTCACCCGGCGGATGCGGAGGAACGCGGGCTCCAGGACGGCGAGATGGTCATCGTATATAATGACCGCGGAACCTATGAAGTCCGGGCGAAGGTGACGGATAAAATGCTGCCGGGCACCGTAGTCAGCCAAGGCCTGTGGTGGGAAGGCGAGGGCCGCAAGCAGCGCGCCAATGCCCTTACGCCGGACAGGCTGTCCGACTTGGGTGGAGGGGCTACCTTCTTCTCGACGGTGGTCGAGGTGAAGCGGAAGCAATAAAGCGATAGACCCATCCTAGGCAGACGGATGGCCCAAGGACAGATGACGCAGAAGAGGCCCCCTCAGGGGGCTTCTTTTTTGTATAGTGCACGTGAAACAAAAAGGCCTGTAAGATCCCCGGATCTTACAGGCCTTTTTCATTGCCGGCATTTCTTATACTTTTTGCGGAACTGTCAATAGCCAGAATCCGTCCGAAGTATCAAAAATCGCGTGTTTGTTATATAGTTTCACACATTTGTCAAAGGTAGAATGTCCTTAAGCCCGCAGCATAGCGGTAATCGGCCCACCAGTTCATGTGAACGGGGCAAATGCTAAAAGCACGAATGAATTTAGATAGATGGGAGGAAGAATATGTCCCCAACCGCACCGAAACCGCAGCCTGAAGGGCTGTCTTCGAAAGGTAAGGTTTACAGCCGGAGCTTCCTGAGGCGCTTGATGAAGCAATGGGATGCCCAGCTGATGGTCATTCCGGGCATCATCCTCGTCCTGATCTTTTCTTATCTGCCCATGTACGGGGTGCTGACAGGTTTTATGGACTACAACCTGTTTACGGGCTCGCGAATTTGGGAGAATCCCTGGGTCGGATTCAAGCACTTTGAAGCTTTTTTTGCCGCGCCGGAATTCGAACGCTTGATCCGCAACACGATCGTGATCAGTTTATTGAAATTTCTTATCGGCTTTCCGGCTCCGATCATTCTCGCTCTGATGCTGAACGAAGTCCGTCACATGTTCTTCAAGCGGGTCGTTCAGACGATTACCTACCTGCCGCATTTTATGAGCTGGGTTATCGTAGCGGGTCTCACGACGGCCCTGCTGGCAACGGAGAACGGAAGCGTCAACATGCTCCTTCAAAAAATCGGCACGATTCAGGAGCCTATCAACTTCCTGTCCCTCAAGGAGTATTTCCTGTCGATTCTCATCTCGGCCAACGTTTGGAAGGAGATCGGATTCGGTTCCATCGTGTATTTGGCCGCCATCGCAAGCGTAGATCCGCATCTGTATGAGGCTGCGGATATGGATGGGGCGAGTAAGTTCAAGCAAATTTATCTCATCACCCTGCCTTCCATCCTGCCGGTTGTGGTCATCTTCATGATTCTGGCCATCGGCAACCTGCTCAATGCCGGCTTCGAAGATATTTTGCTGCTGGCGACCAATCCCGTTCTGAGGCCGGTATCGGACGTTATCGACACTTACGTATACCGCGTAGGGATCGGCAGTCACCGTTATTCCTACGGCGTGGCCATCGGATTGTTCAAAGCCATTATCAGTATCGGGCTGCTCACCATCGCCAATTACATTGCCCGAAGGTCCGGCAATAGTTTATGGTAGGGGGCCCTGTATGTTAAAAAGACTCAGCTTTAGCGACCGAATGATGCTGGTCATCATTTATAGTCTGTTATCCTTACTTGCTTTTTCAGCATTCTACCCGTTCTGGAATGCCATCGTTGTATCGTTCAATGTGGGGGTCGATACCGCCAAGGGTGGCATTACCTTCTGGCCCCGGGAGTTTACCCTGCAGAATTACGAAATTATTTTGGGCGACAGCCGGCTGCTGAACGGATTTGCCGTATCAATCAGCCGGGCGGTCATCGGTACGGTGGCCTCCATCTTCATGACAGCCCTTCTAGCCTACGGCATGACGCGGACTTACTTGATCGGCAGGGGATTTTACATGGTGTTCTTTGTCTTCACGATGTATTTCGGCGGAGGCCTGATTCCAACCTATCTGCTGATCCGCTCGCTCGGTCTGATGGATTCCTTCCTGGTCTTTATCATTCCTTCGCTGATCAGCGTGTGGAACATGATCATCTTTCGGACGTTCTTCAAGGGGCTTCCGAACGGGCTTGAGGAGTCCGCTCATATTGATGGCTGCAGCACCTGGGGCATCTTCTTTCGGATCATTCTCCCGCTTTCGGGTCCGGTCATCGCTACGCTGGCTTTGCTGACGGCGGTGGCGCATTGGAACGACTGGTTCCTGCCGAGCATCTATATCACGAACGGCAACCTGATGCCCATCCAGACGATCCTGCGGGAGACGCTGAATGCCAATATCGTGAGCGAGCAGACCGCGCTGCTGGATACCAGCTCCATCGCCCTGATGGAGAAGACGAAACAGATCACGTCCAAATCGTTGCAGATGGCGATCATGATCGTGGTTACGATGCCCATTATCATGGTGTATCCCTTCCTGCAGAAGTATTTTGTCAAAGGGGTGCTGGTCGGTTCCCTTAAGGAATAATCGGTTTTGGTTTAGGGCGGAAGATCCGCTTTGGACATATAAGGAACAGGTTGACGGCTTGAAGTGCATTAGAAGTTAAATGGAGAGGGGTTAGGTTTATGAAAAAAAAGTCAAGACCCATGCTGCTGACGTTATCGGTCATGCTGGTACTGACCGCTGCGCTCACGGGCTGCAGCGGCAAGTCCGGCACAAGCGGCGCATCGCCTGAGACGACGCCGAAGATGGCCCAAACCGATAACGGGGGAACACCGAAGGCAGAGCAGCCGGGAAATCCTGACGGAAAATGGGTGCTGGGGGAGAAGCCGCTTGAATTCACGGCCTATGCCCACTATGAAAACACGAATTTCCCTGCATGGGAGAGTACGCCGGCGGGCAAATGGCTGAGCGAGAACAAGGGCGTTAAGATCAGCATGATCGCGGCGGCCGGTGCCCATACGCAGAAGCTGAGCGCCCTGATGGCCTCCGATCAGCTCCCCGACATGATCTGGACGGATCGCAATCACCCGGATCTGGAGAGGCTCCGCGAGGCAGGAAAGCTGGTCGCTTTTGACGACTATCTGGATAAGTACCCGAACTTGAAGACGTGGATGGGCGATAATTTGAACATGCTTCGCCACGACGACGGCAAGCTGTATATGTTCCCGAACTGGTACACGTCAAGGCCGGCGGGCAATGCGGGATATGTGGTCAACAAGAAAATATACGACGAATTGGGCGCTCCCCCGCTGGAAACGACGGACGATCTCTATAACTACCTGGTCAAAGTGAAGGAAAAGTACGGCAGCAGCGTGATTCCGTTTGAACCGCATCGTGCAAGAGATATGCAGGGTTTGGGCGTGCTCTACACGGCGTTCGGCGAAGGCACGCTGTATACCTACCTGAACAGCTCCATGCGCGCCGTGCCGAAGGACGGCAAGCTCACCTCGGTGTTCACCGACCCGGTGTTTCGCGAGGCACAGAAGTACATCGCCAAGCTGTACCGCGAGAAGCTGATTTCCCAGGATGCCTTTACCCAGACGGAGGATCAGGTGCTGGAGAAGGTAATGACCGGCCGGGTTGCCGTATTTGCCGGCTCCAGTCCGACCACGATGGCGGGAGACGCGCAGCCTGAGCTTATCAAGGAGGATCCGGACGGCGGATATTTCATGATCTGGCCGATCCACAAGCCGGGTCTGGATAAGAACAAGATCTATCCGGGCACCTATACCAGCTTTGGCTGGAATGCCGCTTACATTACGACGGCTGCCAAGGATCCGGAAGCCATCTTCGCCTTCCTGGATTGGTACACCGGTCCGGAGGGCATGAACCTTCAGTTCTTCGGCCCCGAGGGCGACAACTGGGAGGGCTTCGATGAAGAAGGGAAACCGAACTTTACAGCGGACTACGACCCGGCAGAGGTAGCCGATATTCAGACGAAGAACGAACCGATCATGTTTGTCGGCAATACCAGTTACATCGACCCGGCCAAATACAAATACATGGCTGAGCTGCCGTTTGAAGAGCAGGACTGGAGAACGAAGTATCAGCAGACGATCACCTGGCCGACCCAATATAACGTGACGGAGTTCGTGAACCTGAATCCGCCGCCGGAGTCCGAGGAAGGCATCATCCAAACCTCGGTGGATGAATTGTTCCTCGAGATTTATGCCAATTCGGTCATGGCGAAAAGTGATGAGGATGTGGATAAAATCCTCGATCAGGGTAATGAGGATCTCATGGCGATCGGTTACGGCAAGCTGTTGGAATGGCGGACGGCAAGGTGGCAGGAGAACCTGAAGAAGATGAATCAGGAATAACCTATCGGTGTTCACAAAGAAAATCGAGTATATCTATCCCAAGGGATTTCCAGGAGATCCTTTGGGATCTCTCTGCTTTGGTGATCATCGGCAAACGGATGGAGGGATGGCTATGTATAAGGTCCTGTTAGTGGATGACGAAGAGCTTGATCTGGAGGGCATGAAACGCTTTATTCCCTGGTCTGATCTGGGCATGGAAGTGAGGGGGAGCGTAAACAATGCGCTGGCTGCCTGCGAAATCATGGAGGAAGAGCCCATCGATATATTGGTCAGCGACGTGAACATGCCCTATATGTCGGGACTGGAGCTGGCGCGCATTGCACTTGAGCGCAGGCCCAACATGCGCATTATATTTGTGAGCGGGTATCAGGAATTCAGCTACGTTCAGCAGGCCATGTCCTTGAAAGCCTACAGCTATGTCCTAAAGCCGATGAACGACAGCGAATTGGTCACCTCCCTGCTCAAGGTAAAGCGGGATTTGGACGATGAGACCAAGCAGCGCGAGGTGGAGATGGCTTACCAGCGAATGATTCCGATCGTGAAGAGCGATTTGCTCATTCGTCTGCTCCGGGAGGAAGAGACGGAGGACAACGAATCGTTATCCAAGCTGACGGTTTCCTGCGGGCTGGACCGCATGAACTGGCCCATTCGCGTCGTGGTGATGGAATTGGATAATCTACTGTGGAGGCAGGGAGGGAGCTTCACCTCGCAGCGGGAAGTCTCGCGCATATTTCTGCAGCAGATTCACGATGTGATCGCGAGGCAAGGCATCGTGCCTTACTGCAAGCTGTCTTCCCAGCGAGTGGCGCTGCTGCTGGAGGACGAGGCCGTCGAGCCGACCGTACATAAGGTATATGACGCCATCCAGCAGCTGACGCCGGCCTCCATTACTACGGGCATCAGCGGGCTGGCATATGCGATGGAGGAGCTTCAGTCATCGTATCGGCAGGCGATCGAAGCCGTAGAAGGGAAGATGTTCCTCGGCAAGGGCAGCCTGATCAAATACGAGGATGTGCGCGCGGAGCCGGGCATGCTGGATTCCAGAATGCTGGATGCGCACATGAACAAGCTGCTTGCCGCGATGGAAGGCTATGAGCTCGTCCGCATCTGCGACGAAGTAGAGGGGCTGTTCGGCTCCATTACGAATCTGCGTTCCCGCTTCTCGGTTCACAACATGTCCAATTACATCATTTGGCGCCTGGATCAGTATCTCAGCAGCCGGAACGAGGATCTGTTCGAGCTGCTCGGCATGGAGATCCACCATTTGGATATCTTGATGCAATTCGACACCATCAACGATATCCGTTCTTGGTTTGTGCAGCGGATATTCGAAATTTCCGAACGGCTGTATGAAAAAAACAACTCGAAGGACAGCAAATTCATCCGTAACGTGATTCATACCATCCGTGAACGAATGAGCGAGAATATCACCATTAAGGATATCGCCCAGCATTTTTCTTTTTCCCCGAGCCATATCGGCTTTCTGATCAAGGAGAAATCGGGGAGCACCTTTAACGAGCTGTTGGTGCAGCTGCGTATGGAGAAGGCGCAAGAGCTGCTGAAGCAGCCGGGTCTGAAAATATACGAAGTGGCCGATCAGGTAGGGTATCGGTATCTCCCCTATTTCAGCAGGCAGTTCAAGGAGCGATACGGCATGACCCCTCTCGAATTCCGGAAGCGGGAGGATTAAGGAGGTCCATGATGCAATCGGTCCGGGAGAAGAAAGCAAGCGCGAGATACGTGCCGATCGGTTTAAAACTCATGCTGTCCTATATCTTGTTCATCCTGATTCTGGTGGCCGTGAACTTTTACGTCTCCCATTCGATGTACGATGCTTCCATGCGCAAGCAGACCCGCTTGAACATTCAAGGGACGCTGCTGCAGATAAAGGACAATGTGACCTACAAAATGAACGATATCGTTCAGACCTCGGCGACGCTGTACGATAACCGCACTCTGGTGCTTAGTCTGCGTTCGTTTGAAGAAGGCGTCGAGGGCTACAACCGGATGAATCAGGTGATCATTCCCAAGCTGGAAAGCGCCTCGAAGGCGATCGGCTTGAACTTGAGGATGTCCGTTTATTTTCATAATGAGTCCGTGAATGAAAGATACAAGGTATGGCGTGACGACAGCACCCGCGACTTCAACGAGCAAACGGCGGATATCTATCATATGAGCCGCATCGTGGACACGGCGTGGTATCGGGACATTCCGGCTGAGCAGTATAACGAGACCATGCTGTGGAAGCAGGTGGAAGAGGATGAGCGTGACGGCAGAATATCGCTGATTCGCCGAATCGTCGATATGAACAATCCGCTGGCGATCGCCGAAGTGGGCATTATGCGCTTTAGCGTTCGCAAGAGCGAGTTGTTCGACAGCGTGAACTTCAAGAAGCTGGGCGCGGGCAGCGAGTTGATTGTGCTGGATGGTGCGGGGGAGGCTGTCTTTACTTCGGGCAAGCTGCTGAATAAAGGCGGAACGGCGAGCATCGCCGGTACGAACCGATACGTCTCCCCTGGCGGCTTTCCGGATCCGGAATACCTCACCATCGAGGAGCGTCTTCCGCAGCTGGACTGGAAAATCATTGCCCATGTGCCGCTGACGATCATTGAACAGGAAGCCGTGCGGGTTCGGACGTATTTCATTACGATCTGCTTGCTGTGCGTAGCATTATTAATCGGAGCCGGCTTTATTATTTCGCGCTATTTCTCCAAGCGGATCAATAAAATTGTATCGGTGCTCAACTCCTTCCGGGAAGGAGATCTGCATAAGCGCATGCCGGATAAGGGGAAGGGAGAGTTTTCCCAAATCGCCAATGCCTTGAATGAGATGGGAGAAGATTTTGAAGCGCTGATTAATAAGGTCTATCTGACCCAGATCCAGAAGAAAGAGGCGGAGCTTGAGATGCTGCAGACTCAGATCAACCCACATTTTCTGTACAACACGTTGTCATCGATCAACCAGCTGGCCAAGTTCGGGGAGAACGAGAAGCTGCAGAAGATGGTGGTGGAGCTGGCCCAATTCTATCGCCTTACCTTAAATTCGGGGAAGACGCTGATTCCGGTAGCGGTGGAGGTGGAACAGGCGAACGCGTATCTGGACATCCAGAAGGTAAAATATGGCCAGCGCATGGAAGTCACTTTTGATATCGAAACGAATATATGGCCTTACGAGACCATTAAGCTGATCCTCCAGCCCTTTATTGAGAATGTGCTGAAGCATGCTTGGAGTGGAGATCGCATTCATATTCGGATTTCGGTTCACAAGGAAGGCGACGATATTCTGTACCGGATCATAGATGATGGTCTAGGCATGAAGCAGGAGCGAATACAGGAGATATTCGATCCCCGTGATAACAGCCATACGGGCTGCGGCATCCGCAACATTGATCAGCGGGTGAAGCTGCATTACGGGAGCGAGTACGGCGTGTCCATCTTCAGCAAAGTCGGAATCGGGACCTCGGTTCAAATACGCATACCTGCAAGAGCGAGAAATGCTAACCCGGATAAGAGAGGGGGATAGACGGGAGCCCCGGACCAGAGCGGTTCCTCGTGAAGCGGGGATCCGCTTTTTAGCGCCTGTTCGCTGTTAAGGTAAAGCGTCAATGAGTGTGCTTGCTAAAAATGGATCTCTCAAGCGATACTAGGATTTGGGCGATAAGAAATGACAAGCATTGTGCATTCATTCAGGTTATAGGAGTATCAAAATAGAAGGCCTTTGCCTCTTTCCTTTAAGAAGAATTTATAAAAGCCCGCATGGGCTTTTTTTTAATATATTAGAATTTATAAAGTTTTTTGGGGTCCCCGCAAAGTATTTGGAATAAGCATCGGAGCATAGGCTCCACTTTGTGGGGCTATTTTAGGTTTTATGCGTAAATATACTGCTGCGAGGCTGCTGGGAGATAATAAACATGAAATGGTTGGAGCAGTACCCTAAGGAAGTAAAAGGTTTTCTTGTTGCAAGTCTCGTTGCCTCCGCAGGCGGCTCCTTGATGTGGCCGCTGACAACGATGTACGTATTCGACGAGCTGGGACGCAGCATGCAGGATGCGGGCTTTGTCATCTTGATTCAGTCCATGGGGGGCATCGCGGGTCAGCTCCTTGGCGGCGCGTTATATCACCGGGTCGGGGTGAAGAAGCTGATCGTAGGCTCGCTCCTGCTGAACGCCCTCGGATTGTTCACCCTCCCGTTCATTAACGGATTATGGGGCTTGTTCATCGCGATGATGGGCTTCATCGGATTCTGCAACGCCGTATCGATGCCGGCCATCCAGGCCTTTATCGGCTTCCGGTTTGCCGATCGGCGGGGCGAATTGTTTAACGTCATCTATGTTGCCAATAATATCGGCGTAGCCTTGGGAACGGCCATGAGCGGGTTCCTGGCGGAGATATCGTATCATTTAAGCTTTGTCTTAAACGGCGTCACGTCCTTCGGCTTTGCGATTTTCTTCCTGTCTTACCTGACGAAGCTGGGCGGAACGGGTGCGTCCGACGGGTCGCATCATCCGCAGCCCAAGAGTCCGCTTCCGGCGGGGCCCGGCGCTTGGGCACTGCTTGGGGACACCCGCATCTATCTCTTTATGGGACTGGGCTCGCTGTTCCTATGGTTCGGCAATTCCATCTGGAACACGGGCGTGTCTCCGTTTATCATCTCGGAGGGGATGTCCAAGACGGCTTACGGTTATTTGTGGACGCTGAACGGGATCCTGATCTTTGCCGCCCAGCCGCTGACCAATGCCATCAAGCGATGGGCGGCCCGCACGGAGAGCAGCCAGATGACCGCGAGCGCCTTGTTCTACCTGGCGGCTTATGTCGTCATCGTGGCGATGCACAGCTATCCGGGCATGATCCTTGCGATGGTGCTGGCCACATTGGGCGAAATGCTCATTTCGCCAGCGATCCCGGCTTTTATTTCGGAACGCGCGGGACAAGCCGCTCCGTTCTATATCGGCGTGACCGGCGGCATGGGAGCCGCTGGCCGGGTGATCGGGCCTTATGCCATGGGAACGATGTATGACGGCGGCGGGCTGACTCCGGTGGCGTGGTTGGCCGCGGGAGTTGCCGTATTGTCATTCCTGTCGTTTGCGGTGCATGCCCGGCTTAGCAGGGACTGGGGGCTGGGCCGTGACCGTCATGACAAGAAGGAACGCCAACTTAACGCTTAGCGCACTTAAAAAGTGACGGATCACGGCAGAATCATATTAAGCAGCAGGCATGCTTCGGAGCCTGCTGCTTTTTTGCCTGCGGTTCATAGCTTACAGCCGTTGTCAAAGAAACACCTTACAAAAAAAATAAAAAGGATATTGAAATCGCTCTCAGGGGGAGCTATAATGAACGTGTCGAAACGTTTCAAAACGAAATGCGTTTTTTGAAGTTATCAAGCAAGAAATCTTCTTATTTTGTTTACACAAGAGCATGATTATCCTAAGGATAACCATGGAAAGGTGCTCCATAGGGGGAATGAAGAGACATTAGGATTATAGAAATAGCCTTTATCCGGCGTCTTTATTTTTTCGAATAAAATCGAAACGTTTCGAAGTAAGTGCTTTCAATTTAAGTTTTGCATTACGTTTCGCATGCTGGTAAACATTAAAAACGGGGTGAATGTAGAATGAGAAAAAAATCAATATTGTGGACGTTGGCAGCATTGCTGGTGTTCTCGGTCGTATTAGCCGGATGCTCGGGCGGGTCTGAGAAAGCAGACGGAGGCAGCGAAGGCGGTGGCAAGAAGGAACTGAAAGTCTGGTTGATGGGTGACGAAACGGACGAAACCTTGATTAAGCAATACGAAGAGAAGAATCCCGGCGTGAAGGTAAGCGTTCAATCCATTCCTTGGGGAAGCGCGCATGACAAGCTGTTGACGGCGGTTGCTTCGAAGAGCGGCCCGGACGTCGTGCAGATGGGCACAACCTGGATCCCTGAATTCGCGCAAGCCGGCGCTTTGCTTGACTTGACGCCGTACCTTGAGCAATATCCGAATTTGAAGCCGGAGAATTATTTCGACGGTGCCGTTCAAACGATGAGTTACGACGACAAGGTTGTCGGCATTCCGTGGTACGTGGAAACACGCGTATTGTTCTACCGTACCGATATTCTTGCTGAAGTAGGCTATCCTGAAGGTCCTAAGACTTGGGATGAGATGAAGGATGCCGGCCAGAAACTGGCAGCCAGAGGCAATGGCAATTACGCGATCACCATCGATGCCAAAGATATGAACTACCTGTCCATGTTTGCTTGGCAGAATGGAAGCGCTATGATCGACGAGAACCGCAAGCCTCATTTCAACGAGCCGGAATTCATGGGAGCCATGGAATACCTGAAGAGCTTCTACGACACGGGCATGACGCCGCTTGCGAGCGATTTGGATCTGTTTGCCGCATTTAAGGACGGACAGTTCCCGATGTTCATCAGCGGTCCTTGGATGATTCAAGGCGTGAAGGATAAAGCGCCTGAGATTGAGGGTAAATGGGCGACCACAACCCTTCCTGCAAAAGAAAACAACGCATCGTTCCTTGGCGGAGCTAACATGTCCGTATTCAGCAGCACCAAAAATGCAGATGAAGCCGTTAAATTCATCTCCTTCATGAGCGAACAAGAATCGCAGCTGACCAACTACGATGTATCCAAAAACTTGCCTGCCATTAAGAGCGCATGGGAAGACAAACGCTTTGAAGATCCGATCTTCGCTACATTCGGAAAACAGCTTGAGAACGCCAGACCTGTTCCGTTCATCAAAGAGTGGGATGCGGTTTCCCAAGAAGCCATCGGTGCCTTTGAAAGAATCACGGTGGGCGGTGCGGACATCAAGACCGAAATGGATCAGTTGAACGCGAAGGCTACCGAAATTCTATCCAAATAACAAAAGCGTGTAACGCAGCCCGGCTTGTTTCTTCAGACGATGATGAAACAAGCCTGACTGCTTCCATAGCGTATCATCGAAACCCATATTTGCAGGAGGTGAATGACATTGCAGAACTTTATCAAGCGCTTTAACCGCTATAAGTACCCTTATATGTTTATTGCGCCCGCGCTGGTGCTGCTTCTGACGTTCTCAATCATTCCGATCATCATTGCGCTTGTCATCAGCTTCACGAACATCGACCTGGCGGGTCTCGCCAATTACTCCAATATTGAAGCCGTCGGCTTCGATAACTTCATGAACGTATTTAAAGATCCGGTTTTCCTGAAATCCATGTTTAACACCATGTTCTATGTTATTATCGGAGTTCCGCTTGTCGTTATGCTTGCCATGGGCGCTGCATTGCTGCTTAACTATGGCACGGGATGGCTGTTCAAGACGTTCCGCGTTGTTTATTACATGCCTTCCATTACGAATATTGTGGCGGTCGCGGTTGTTTGGGGTTACCTCTATAACAGCCATTATGGCCTCTTTAACCATATGTTATCCTGGTTTGGTATTCCCGCGCAGCAGTGGCTGAATGATCCCACGCTTGCCAAGTTATCGCTGATCCTTCTGGCTGTATGGAAATCGATCGGTCTTAACATGATTATATTCCTTGCCGCCCTTCAAGGCATTCCGCGTTCCTATTATGAAGCGGCGGAGATCGATGGCGCGAGCAAGTGGAAGAAGCTGTTGTACATCACCGTTCCGCTGCTCAGCTTTGCGACCTTCTTTGTCACCATTACAACGCTGATCGGCTGGATTCAGTTCTTCGAAGAGCCGCTGGTTATGACCAAGGGCGGACCGCTGAATTCCACGATGTCGATGGCCCTTTTCATATACAACAATGGCTTCCAGCTCAGTAATTTCGGTTATGCGGCCGCAGGATCGTTTGTGCTCTTCTTCATTATCATTGTTGTGACGATCGCGCAATTCGCAGTCAAGAAAAAAGATGTCGAGTATTAAGATGCAAGCGATGTTCCGTATCGTAACTGAAGGAGGCTTTAGGGTATGGCAGCGAAAAGAATAGAAAAGACGGTCATGACGGTGCTGCTCATTGCAGGGGGACTGCTGATGATGATCCCGTTTATCTGGATGATCACGTCCTCGTTCAAGCCGGAGAATGAATTTACGGCGGTTCCGCCGACGTTATTGCCCAAAGAATTTACCATGAAAAATTATGTGGATTTATTTACGAAGCTGGACTTTATGGTTTACCTCAAAAATACGCTTATTATTGTGTTCTGGTCCTTTGTGGGTCTGTTCCTCAACGCGCTTGCAGGATATGCATTCGCCAAGTTTGAGTTTCCGGGCAACAAAAAATTGTTTTATCTCGTGCTCGCCACGATGATGATTCCGGGACAGGTGACCATGATTCCGGTGTATCTGCTGATTAACGCCATGGGCTTGACCAATACGATGGCGGGTATCGTGCTCCCCGGTTTGGTCGGCGCTTTCGGTATTTTCCTGTTCCGTCAGTTCATGTCGACGATCCCGACGGATCTGATCGAGGCATCAAGACTGGATGGCGCGGGAGAGCTGCGGATTTTCTTCCGTTTGATCGTTCCGATCACGAAGCCGGTATTTGCGGTGCAGGGAATATTAGCCTTCATCGGCGCCTGGAACAGCTTCTTGTGGCCTCTCATTATGGCAAACGACCAAAAGCTTTATACGCTTTCGGTAGGTTTGCAGCTTCTGAAAGGACAGCATGGATCCGATTTCGGTCTGCAAATGGCAGGTGCTGCATTTATGGTTGTTCCGATCATCATCGTATTTTCTTTCTTCCAAAAACATATTATTGAAGGATATACGATCTCTGGCATGAAATAAGATAGTATAGAGTTTTTAAGTAGTAGAAGGGGCGAAAGGAAATGGCAACGATAAAGGATGTGGCAAAGCTCGCTGGAGTCGCCTTGTCGACGGCTTCATACGCGTTAAGTGGCGACAGCAGAGTGAGTTCCAAGACAAGATCAAAGGTGCTCGAGGCAGCAAGACAGCTGAATTATCGGAAGAACGGATTTGCCATGGATTTGAAGCGGAGCCGCACCAAGACCATCGCTCTAATTCTGACGGATTTATCCGGGCCCTATTATTCCGAGTTGATCCGAAGCGTGCAGGAAGTTGCTTTGACCAACGGGTATGATCTGATAGCCTGCAGCTCGATGGGCGGCAGGGATTCGACGGCGGTTAAATTTTTGCGGGAGAAGAGGGCCGACGGTGCCATCATTCTCGCGCCCAATATTCGCGATGAAGTTCTAATCGAGACCTCCGGGCCTCAATTTCCGATCGTCGTGATGGATCGTCCATTATGCAGCGAATTCCTGGTCAATGTGCTGGTCGACGGGGAGCAGGGAGGATACACGGCTACGCGTTACCTGCTGGAGAACGGACATCGGCACGTAGCCTATATTAGCGGTTCCTCGGACTCGTACGATAATCATTTGCGTTATCAAGGGTATTTAAGGGCACTCGCGGAGGCGGGGCTGGAGGAGCAGTCGAAGTGGCGCCTTAGCGGCAACTTTGTGCGCGAGGGTGGTTACAATGCCACCAAGATGATGATTATGCAGGGGTCGCTCCCAACGGCCGTATTTTACGGCAACGACGAGATGGCCATCGGAGGGCTGAAGGCATTCGAGGAAAGCGGAATTTCGGTGCCGGATGATGTGTCCGTCATCGGGTTCGACGATATCCAATTAGCCGAATACGTGAATCCGCCGCTGACGACCATCAGGCAGCCCAAGAGCGAAGCGGGATCGCTTGCAGCCCATCTGCTGTTTCAGATATTGGGCGGCGAATCCGTAAAGCAGTCGTACATGCTGACAACGGAAATGATGGAGCGTGCATCTGCAGGGAAGAGCAAAGTAGAAAGTTAATGTTACCGGATCGGAGATGAGGAACTTGGCATGGATCACGTGTGATTTTTATTCCGAAACACTACAGCTGTCTACCGGCATCGAGGTTTTTATACCGCAAGCCGCGCTGATGCCATACGGTTCTTCTTCGAAGCTGCCGGTGCTTTATTTGCTTCACGGCCGCGGCGCGGACCAGACCGAATGGATGCGCAGATCGTCCATCGAGCGGTACGCCGAGGATAAAGGCATCGCACTCGTGATGCCGGGAGTCGGACGAAGCTATTATATGGACATGGCCAACGGTCCGTCTTACTTTACCTTCCTGAGCGAAGAGCTTCCGCAGCTGGTTCAGTCGTTCTTTCCGGTGTCCGGACGCAGGGAAGATACCTTTGTCGCCGGAATTTCCATGGGCGGGTATGGCGCATTTAAGCTGGCCATGAGTTATCCGGAGCGTTATGCGGCCGGCGCAAGCCTGTCGGGAGGGCTGGATCTCGCCAGCCGGGCTGCAGGACCGGGCTTCCAGGAACACGAAATCCGTACCCTGTTCGGAAGCGTCGACCGATTGCGGGGAAGCCGGGACGACTTGCTGTATTTAGCTTCGGAATTCGCAGCATATGGGGGTAACAAACCGATGCTGTATCAGTGCTGCGGAACGGAAGACTTTTTATATCATGATAACCAAACGTTTAGACGATATGCGGACAGTCTGGGGATTCCGATGACATACGAGGAAGAACCGGGCGGACATGAATGGGGATATTGGGACCGTAAAATTCAGCGTGTGCTGGATTGGCTGCCACTGCCCTGATTTTTTCGTCCGTTTTTATTGAAACGTTTCGATTATATCACAGACACAGGCTGATTTTCTCGCTTTTTAAACAATGGATGTATAGGTATATAATCCTATTAACTATAAGGTTTTATGAATATATTTCATGGTTTGAGCAAGAATCAAAACGTTTCGAATTGACTAGATCGTGAAGGTTAAGACATAGGAGGATGGGAAATGGCAGATCAACAACTGACTTCTCTGGTCGAGCAGATGACGCTGGAGGAAAAAATTGCGCAGCTTATACAACTGGCCGTCCCTTTTTTCGAAGGAGCTCAAGAATCGGGGCAAATTACAGGACCGATGGAGTCGCTGGGCATCACCGATGAGATCGTAAGCAATGCAGGCTCGGTGCTGGGCTTGGCGGGGGCGGAGGAAGTGATAGCCGTCCAAGAAGCGCATATGCGCAAAAATCGATTAAAAATTCCGCTGCTCATGATGGCCGATATCGTACACGGCTTCAAAACGATCTTCCCGGTGCCGCTGGCCATGGGAAGCTCGTGGGACCCTGTCCTTGCGGAGCGGAGCGCAGAAATCGCCGCGCGCGAAGCAGCGGTATCCGGCCTCCACGTGACATTTGCGCCGATGGTGGACCTTGTGCGCGATCCGCGCTGGGGACGCGTGATGGAGTCGACCGGTGAAGATCCCTATCTGAACAGTGAATTTGCAAGAGCGTTTGTCAGAGGTTTTCAAGGCGACGACTTCAGTGGCGATGTAAACCGGCTGGCCGCGTGCGTGAAGCATTTTGCCGCCTATGGAGCCGGTGAAGGCGGCCGCGATTACAACACGGTGGATATGTCCGAGCGCCAGCTCCGGGAGTATTACTTGCCTGCGTACAAGGCCGCGCTGGATGAGGGAGTCGAGATGGTCATGACCGCCTTTAATACCGTCGATGGCATACCGGCTACAGGCAATAAGCGGCTGATGCGCGATTTACTGCGTCGCGAATGGGGATTTGACGGCGTGTTGATTTCCGACTGGGGAGCGGTCAAAGAGCTGATCCCTCACGGAGTTGCCGAGGACGAGGCAGAAGCAGCGTTAAGAGCCATCGAGGCTGGCGTGGACATCGAGATGATGACCTCCAGCTACGTGCATCATTTGCCGCAAATGGTACGCGATGGACGGGTGGATGAGAGCCTGATCGATGAAGCGGTGCTGCGCATTCTGTCATTGAAAAAGCGTCTTGGACTGTTCGAGCGTCCTGTGCGGGGAGCCGACCCGCAAGCCGAACGGGAGATCGTGTTCTGCGAGGAGCACCGTCAGGCGGCCCGTGAAGCCGCCGCGAAATCCTGCGTGCTCCTGAAGAACGACTCCCTGCTGCCGCTGAGAGGCGGTCAGCGCGTAGCCTTGATCGGCCCGTTCGCTGCCAGCGGCGACATACTCGGCCCATGGTCCTGGACAGGCGCTAAAGAAGATGCCGTCACGCTGGAGCAGGGACTGCGGTCCAAGCTGCCTTCCGGTGCGCTGACGGTGGCCGCGGGCTGCAGCGTGAGCGCTATGACCGGTCAGCAGCTGGAAGAGGCGATGGGAACCGCGAAGGGAGCCGATGTGATCGTGCTGGCACTGGGCGAGGATTCCGAGATGAGCGGCGAAGCCGGCAGCCGCGGGTTTATCACGCTGCCGCAGCCGCAGCTCGAATTGATCTGCCATTTGAAAACGCTGGGGAAGCCGATGGCAGCCGTCTTGTTCAACGGCCGCCCGCTGGATTTGCACGGCGTGCTGAATGAGGCCGATGCCGTGCTGGAAGCCTGGTTCCCGGGAAGCGAAGGCGGGGCGGCCATCGCTTCGCTGCTGACGGGCGAGATCAATCCTTCCGGCCGTCTCAGCATGTCGTTCCCTTATTCCGTCGGACAGGTGCCGGTCTATTACAACCATTATAATACCGGGCGGCCGAAGGGTGCGCCGGATGCGCAGGTGCGCTATGTATCGCAGTATTTGGACATTCCGAATGAGCCGCTGCTGCCCTTTGGATTCGGCCTAAGCTATACCGAATTCGAATACGGAAACATGGAGCTTTCAGCGGAAGAGATGTCTTCGGAACAGCCGCTTGAGATCAAAGTATCTGTTACGAATGCCGGCGATATGGCCGGGGAAGAAGTCGTCCAGCTGTACGTCCGCGACTGTTCCGGCGAGGTCGTCAGACCGGTCCGGGAACTGAAGGATTTCCGCAAGGTGCTGCTGCAGCCGGGAGAACGACAGGAAATCACCTTTATCCTGACCGAAGAACAGCTGCGTTATCACCATTCGGACCTGTCCTTCACGAGCGATGCCGGCGAGTTCGACCTCATGGTCGGAAGGAATAGCCGGGATACGGAGATCAGACGTTTTCGGCTTCGGAAATAACGCGACCAACATCATTTATGCAGAATAGGAAGTGAAACTTGTGACAGCCAATCATGTAATGAACGATGCGAAAGTTGTACTCCAGGCGGGAGAATTGACGTTTACCTTTTTGCCGAGCGGGGATCTTTATCAAGCTGCTTACGGCACGACGATGATCAATCAACTGCTCTCCAATTCGATTGACGGCGCCCTCAACAATTTGTTTCTGAGAATCCATACCGAAGACGGCATCGAGGCCGTTCCCATGCTCGGGGTGCATTCCCGAAGCGTGGTCACGCATGCGGATAACCGGATGATGTGGGAAGGCAGCGTCAAGGGAGTGGTCTATACGATACGGTTTACCCCAACGGATGCCGGTGCGTGGTTTTGGGACATCGAACTCCAAGGGGAAGGAATACAAGCCGACGTCGTCTACGGGCAGGATATCGGGATTGCCCTTCCGGGCGCCGTTCGAAACAATGAAGCGTACCTGTCCCAATACATCGACCATGCCGTGTTCCGTCAGGAAGATCGGGGTTATGTCGTGTGCTCCCGCCAAAATCAGCCGCAGGGTGGCGCATTCCCTTATCTTCAGCAGGGATCGCTGACATCGGCGGTCGGGTATGCCACGGACGGCTTTCAGTTCTTCGGTCTTTCCTATAAAGAGACGAATCGGGCAGAGGCTTTATTCAAAGAGAACCTCCCGAATGAGGTATATCAATACGAGTTTGCCTATACGGCTCTGCAGTCCCCTCGCGTAACGTTGAACGGGACGGCCCGGTTCGTATTCTACGGTTTGTTTAAGGAGGATCATCCGGATGCCGTCACTGCGCTCGAATACCAGGAGGAGCTCCAGGCCGCCTGGCAGCAGGCGGAAGCACGCCGTTTGACCGATACGGGCAATAAGCTGCCGCAGATGGAACGTTCCGACCGCTTCGGCGAACCTCTGCAGACCGTGCCGCTGACGGCAGACGAACTGAACGCACTGTATCCTGTACGCCGCCAAGAGGAGAGAGACGGGGAAACGCTGCTTTCGTTCTTCACGGACACCTATGAGCATATCGTCTTGAAGGAGAAGGAGCTTCGCGTGGAGCGTCCGCACGGCCATATCTTGATGAGCGGCAACAACGTCAAGCTGGGCAGCCCGGTCATCACGACCACCTCCTACATGTATGGCGTGTTTAATTCCCAGCTGGTGACGGGAAACACGAACTTTAACAAAATGATGAGTCATGCGCGGAACGCGCTGAACGTGCCCAAGACTTCCGGACAGCGGATCTATGTCGAGATGGACGGACAGTACCGCCTCTTGACGATGCCGTCCGTGTTCGAGATCGGTTTTAACTATGTACGCTGGTATTACAAAACCGAAAACGACAAGCTGATCATCACGAACTTCACGTCCGCCGCGGCACCGGAGGTTACGCTTCAGGTCCGTTCCGAAAGCGGAAGAGCCTACCGTTATCTGGTGACCATGCAGATGACGATGGATGTCAACGAATATGAAGTGCCGTATCATGTGGTCCAGGAAGACGGCGTCCTCACGTTCCGTGCCGACTCGGCTTCGCTGAGCGCGTCCGTGTACAAGGATCTGCATTATCGGCTTGGGGTGACGGGAGCCGATATGCAGGTGACGGACGAAACCTGTCTGGCAAGCAACATCGCGCCAGGGAGCGCTTCCTTAACGGTGCTTGAGCTCGCCGAGAGTGTCGAGTGGGCCATGACGGTGCAAGGCAGCCTTGATGCAGCGGATGCTCCAATCGAGGCGCGGAATGCGGATGAGGAGATTGCAAACTATCGTTCGTTTTACGCATCCGTTATGAACGGGTTCCATCTGAGCTTGAACAACGGGCAGGATGACGGCTTATTCAAAGTCAATGCGCTTGCCTGGTGGTATACGCACAATATGCTCGTCCATTATTCGGTGCCGCACGGGTTGGAACAGTACGGCGGTGCGGCGTGGGGAACGCGCGATGTATGCCAGGGGCCCGTGGAATACTTCATGGCCACGCATAAATACGAGCAGGTCCGCGACATCCTGCTTGAGGTGTATTCCCACCAATATGAGGATGACGGAAACTGGCCGCAGTGGTTCATGTTTGATAAGTATGCCCATATCCAGCAGGAAGAGAGCCACGGCGACATCATCGTATGGCCGCTGAAGGTGCTGGGCGATTATTTGGCCGTTACCAACGATTACAGCATCCTGGAGTCGGCCGTTCCTTACACGAGAAAGCACAGCTTCGATTTTACGGAGCGGACGTACACCGTGCTTGAACACGTGAAGAAGCAAATAGCCTATATTCAGGAGCATTTCCTTCATGGTACCCATCTGTCTTCGTATGGGGACGGGGACTGGGACGATACGCTGCAGCCGGCTAACGCCCAGTTGAAGCAGTTCATGGTCAGCAGCTGGACGGTCGCCTTGACGTATCAGACCTTGAACCAGTTCTCCCGCGTCATGGAAAGCGTGGATCAAGCGATGTCGGGTGCGATGGGGGAACTCGCTGAAGGAATTCAGCGGGATTTCAATACCTATATCCTGAATTCCGAAGTCATTCCGGGCTTTGTCTATATGGAGAGCAAGGAGCAGAGCAGATTCCTGCTGCATCCTTCCGATCAGGAAACGGGGATCCAGTACCGCCTGCTGCCGATGACCCGCAGCATGATCAGCGAGCTGTTGACCCCGGAGCAGGCGGCCAGCCATTATGAGATTATTCGGGAGCAGCTGTTCTGTCCGGACGGCGTAAGGCTGATGAACCGCCCGGCGGTATATGCCGGCGGCGTCAGCACGCACTTTAAGCGGGCGGAGCAAGCGGCGAATTTCGGCCGGGAGGTTGGCCTTCAATATGTGCATGCGCATATCCGCTTTGTCGAAGCCATGGCCAAGCTCGGCAAGAGCAGCGAGGTTTGGAGCGGGCTTGAGCGCATCAACCCGATCGGCATCACCGAGGTGGTGCCGAATGCGGAGCTGCGCCAGAGCAATGCTTATTTCAGCAGCTCGGACGGAAAGTTCAACACGCGCTACGAAGCCCAGGAATCGTTTGATGCGCTGCGCAGCGGAGACATACCTGTCAAAGGGGGATGGCGGATTTATTCCAGCGGTCCGGGGATCTACATGAATCAGCTGATCTCCAATGCGCTGGGCATCCGCGAAGCCGGAGGCGACCTGGTGATCGACCCGGTTCTGCCGAAGGCGCTGGATGGTTTGGAGTTCCAATTCAACTATGACGGCGTCCCGGTAACATTCGTTTATCATATGGATGGCACCGAGCAGACCCGTGTCACGATTAACGGGCAGGATGTATCCGCGAATACGATTCAGAACCGCTACCGCTTGGGAGGCGTTCGCATCTCGGGCGAAGATTTCAAGCGGTTGACCGGAAATGACGAACAAGGCTGCGTCGTGGATATTTACGGCGGCGATCATGAACAATAAATCGTAACCCGTGAAACTCGTCTGCAGGAACCGAACCGGTCTGTTATAATATAGGGAATGGTTATCGAAGCGAGGGATGTCGATGAAGACCCGTCAAGAGACAGTGACCATCCGGTTCTCGGAAATGAAGGATGCCGCTGCGCTTATGGAACTCGACGAACTGGTATGGGATCGCAATACGGCCCCGGAGCCCCTGAAATGGAGCTCGCGGGACCATTATCTTCTGCAGTGCCCGCCAGGCACGCAGCTTGTTGCGCTGCATGAAGGGGAGCTGTGCGGTTACGTCGGCTTCCGTTCGCCCACAGGCCTTAACAGCAATCGCCATGTGCTCGAGCTGAACATCGCGGTCCACCCTGCCCATCAGCGGCAGGGCATCGGACAGCGGCTGATCGAGGCGGCGAAGGATATGGCGCGGGTGGAAGGCATTGCGAAGCTGAGGCTGCGGGTGCTGTCCAGCAACCCGGGCGCGCTCTCCTTTTACAGAAACTGCGGGTTTAAGGAAGAGGGGCGGCTGATTCGGGAGTTCTACGTGGATGGACGTTACGTTGATGATATTTTAATGTGTTACTTCTTATCATGATTCCCCTCAGGATATCACCCTGGTCCGGTTCACGGATGCGAAAGAGATGAGATCATAGGCTTGAACAGTCCGGCGGTTTTGCCGGGTTGTTCGTATGATTAGGTCAACCAGAGAGTTCTGGTTGGCCTTTTTGTTTTTGGGGTCCTCCCACTGAAACGGCTTCTGGACAAGGGCATACCCGATTGCATATAGTAGATGAAAAGAAAGATAGCGGAGGTTGTTTTTCCATGACCATGGGCATTGTATCGCTGAATGTGGGAAAGCCTGTAACGGTGGATTACCAGGGGAAGGACCTGTCTACCGGAATTTATAAGCAGCCTGTGGAAGGCTCCTTGTTTCTAAGTTCATTGAATTTCGAAGGGGACGGGCAAGCCGATCTCATCAATCACGGCGGCTTGGATAAGGCGGTGTGCGCGTATCCTTCGGAGCATTATCCGTATTGGGAACGGTCCTTGGGCAAACCGATGCCGTATGCCGCATTCGGCGAAAATCTGACGCTGCGAGGGCTGCTGGAGGATGAAGTCCGCATCGGAGACGTATACCGGGTAGGGGAGGCGGTACTGCAGGTCAGCCAGCCCCGATATCCCTGCTTTAAGCTGTCGCAAAAGCATGGCGTCAAGGACATGCCGGCAAGGGTGCTGAACACGGGTTACAGCGGTTTTTATTTCCGCGTGCTCGAGGAAGGAAGCATCAGCGCAGACTCCCCCGTTACCCGGCTTGATTCCCAAGCTTCCGGCATCACGGTGCTGGAAGTGCTTCGCATGATGAAGGACGGGCGAAAGGATGAACAAGGGCTTGAGCGCATGCTGGAGATCGACGAACTCGCCTCAAGCTTGAAGTCGCAATTCGGGACATGGCTGGCGACCCTTCGAAGCCATCAGGATTGAAGTCGCGCGGACTCTTGCCAAGCTCTAAGCCAAGGTTAGCCCGCGTTCTAGAACACATACGGACAACAAAAACGGCTTGCGTCCTTTTGGTAGGATACAAGCCGTTTTTTTTATTGGAATTATAGAAAATGCCAGTACCGGCGAAGCTAAACCGTATGCGTTACCTCATCCGCTTCCATTCGCTCTGAATCATGCCGTAGACCGCATGGTTGACATAGCCTTGGGGCAGCTTCTCGGCTTCCCGTATGACTCCCTCAAGGACAAAGCCCAGACGTTCCGGAATCGCCCGGCTGCGATGGTTAGCCGTTGCGCATCGAATCTCCACCCGGTTCAGGCCCATGCGCATCAGCGCGTGATCCGTGAACGCGCGGCACGCGCTTGTCATCAGGCCTTGCCCCGTAAAATGCTGATCCAGCCAGTAGCCGATGCCGACCGAGCGATTGTTCCAATCGATCTCGTGAAACGAGATCGTGCCCGCCAGCTCCTCGCGCACCCAGATGCCTGCCGAGAAGCCGCCATTGTCGGCTGCTTGCTTCATGGCACCCTTGATATAGTTGAGGGTATCGTTAACCTCGGTGACGGCATCCACCCACGGAAGCCACTTGCGAAGACGGTCACGCGACCGGTCGGTAATCTCGAACATCGCCCGTGCATGTTCGATGGCAAGCGGGCGCAATTCAACATGATCGTCCAATGTGTATCCAAACATACGGTATCTCCTTTGTTCTCCATTGCGAAGTATAAAGTATATGTGCCTCTAACGAGTTCGCTTCACTTTTTGCTCCAATGCGTAAATATCTTCTTCCAGGGAAATCATGCGCTGATTGACAACCGTTCGGCAGTCGCTGAGCGCTTGATTGTATAGATGAGGCCCCAAGGTCTCCACGAAAAAATCAAGAACACTCTCTGCGGCCAGATTTCCGAGGGTTTCGCCGCGTTCCGTTTCAAAGTATTCCTGCACCAATTCAATCAGCTGTTCGCGCTGTTCTTTTGGAAATTTGCTGGGCTTCATAAGATGATGGCCGGCCTCCTTCAAACACTGTTTTTCTCTCCATGCTACCCTATTAAAAAGCCCCCGTCAAAATGATTTTCGCTGCTATATCCGGCTAAGGGAGGAGCCTCTGCAAACAGGTTGAGGACTTGTAGTTATTGCCTGCCGGCCCCCCTGTCCCCAGTCGCAGGCTTACTGCGCGGGAGTGCCGAATTCCTTGAACAATCGCGTCATTACAGGTATATTTAAGAGAAACACGTTTATACAGGAGATAGACAGAAATTACAGGACGAAAGGTTGATCAACGTGGAGAACCATCGGGGCACCCCCTCCAATTTTATAAAGAATGTTATTACCGAAGACCTGAAGTCCGGTAAAGTCAAGGAGATCGTTACCCGTTTCCCGCCGGAGCCGAACGGTTACCTGCATATTGGACATGCCAAGGCCATTTGGATCAATTTTACGCTGGCCGATGAATTCGGCGGACGGACACACTTGCGGTTTGATGACACGAACCCGGTGAAGGAAGACATCGAGTACGTGAACTCCATCAAGGAAGACGTGAAGTGGCTTGGCTTCGATTGGGAAGAGCTGCGGTTCGCGTCCGATTATTTTGAAGAGATGTACAATCGCGCGGTGCTGCTGATTAAGAAAGGGAAGGCTTACGTGGACGACCAGTCCGCTGACCAAATCCGCCAAACGCGCGGAACCTTGACCGAGCCTGGACAGAACAGTCCATACCGGGACCGCAGCGTGGAAGAGAACCTGGATCTGTTCGAGCGGATGCGCAAAGGGGAATTCGCCAACGGTGAACGCGTGCTGCGCGCCAAGATCGATATGGCTTCCCCGAATATCAATCTGCGGGATCCGGTCATCTACCGGATCTCCCACGCGCATCATCACAATACAGGGGATAAGTGGTGCATCTATCCGATGTATGCTTTTGCCCATCCGCTGGAGGATGCCATCGAAGGGGTTACGCATTCCCTGTGCTCCCTGGAGTTTGAAGATCAGCGCCCGTTCTATGATTGGGTCGTGGCGGAATGCGAGATGGACAGCACGCCGCGTCAGTACGAATTCGGGCGTCTGAACGTGGTGCAGACGGTAACCAGCAAACGCAAGCTGAAGCAGCTCGTAGACGAGAACATTGTAGACGGCTGGGACGATCCGCGCATGCCGACGATCTCCGGACTTCGCCGTCTGGGCTATACGCCGGAAGCCATTCGCAATTTCGTGTTCGAGACGGGAATCTCGAAGGCTTACGGCACGGTGGACCGCCAAGTGATGGAGCACTTTATCCGTGAAGACCTGAAGCTGAAGGCGCCCCGCACGATGGCCGTGCTGGACCCGCTGAAGGTGGTTATTACGAACTACCCTGAAGGTCAGGTCGAATGGCTGGACGCCGAGAACAACACGGAGAATCCGGAGATGGGGATCCGCCAGATTCCGTTCTCGCGCGAGATTTATATTGAGCAAGAGGATTTCATGGAAGATCCGCCGAGCAAATATTTCCGCTTGTTCCCGGGCAATGAGGTCCGGTTGAAGCATGCGTATTTCATCAAGTGCAATGACGTGATCAAAGACGAGAACGGCAAGGTCGTCGAAATTCACTGCACATACGATCCGGAGACGAAGAGCGGCAGCGGCTTTACCGGACGCAAGGTGAAGGGGACGATTCACTGGGTGGAGGCCACGCAGGCCGTGCCTGCCGAATTCCGTCTGTTCGAGCCGCTGTTCAAGGACGAAGACGAAGAAGCGGAATTGGTACACGAGGTTGCAGGCGAAGCGGAGGAGGCAGCTGCCGAGAAGTCCTTCTTGGACGACATCAATCCAAATTCGCTGCAAATCGTGCAAGGCTTCGTGGAGCCGAATATGAAGGATGCAGCGCCGCAGGACAAGTTCCAGTTCTTCCGCCACGGATATTTCAACGTCGACTCGAAGTATTCGCAGCCAGGACGTCCGGTATTTAACCGCGTGGTTTCCCTGAAGAGCTCGTTCCAGCTTCCGAAGAACTAAACAAGCCAGAGAATAAAAAAAGGCACGGGTAGGTGCTGATCAGGTCGACCTGGCCCCTAAACGTAAACAAGACTCGAAGATTCCGTTCCAGGATTCATTCGAGTCTTGTTATATTTACGGTGATATCATCTTGGAAGTGAAATCGTACGGGAGATAACTTCGTGTTAACTCGCAGCGTACTCCTCGATCTCGTCGTCTTCGGGATCGTCCGGGTGCAGCGGCTGGTATCCGTGCCTGCGCAGGTTATACCACATCCAGCCAAAGCCGATGGCACCCACGATGGCAAGCATCGTACCGGTCCGGTACATGGCCTGCGCTCCGAAGTTCTGGAACATCCAGCCGCCGGCAAGGCCGCCGATGACACCGGATATGCCGCTCCAGCTTAAGGTATAGATCGCTTGGCCGGAGGCGCGGTACGGCGTCGGAACAAACAGCATCGTCAGCTGAACGCCGACATAGAAGTAGCCGCCGAAGGTAACGCAGTGCAGCAGCTGGATGAAGGCGACCTCCAGCGGGCTGTTGGCTTCGGCCATAAGCAGCCAGCGGAGCGCGAAGAGCAGGCTGACAATCGTCAGGCAGCCGACCAGGACGTTGATTTTCCGCTTCAGGAAGCGGTCAAACAGAATGAAGATCAGCACTTCGAATATCGATGAGAAGAAGATGGCGAGGCCGACCGTCTGCTTGGTCCCGCCCAGCTCCAGAATGTATAGGGACATAAAGGTATTGTTCGCCGTGTTCGGGATGGATACCATGATGCCTAACAGGATGAACCAGACAAAATAGGAGTTCAGGAACAGCCTGCTGAGCCCCCTGAGGCTGACCGATGCCGATGCCGCCGTTTTCTGAATGGAGGGCAGCGTAAACATGAACACGGCCGCCACCAGCAGCATGATCGAGAACACGATGGCGATGCGTCCCGACCCGAGCCGGTCGATGACAGGCCCGGCAGCGATGGCCGTCAGCGCCCATCCGAGCGAGCCCCACAGCCGGAACGAGCCGAATTTTTGCTGAGTTCCATCAATATAGGTCAGAATCAGCGAATTTGTCTGCGAGAACATCGGCGTCTGAAAAAAATAAAAGAAAATCATCGTCATGTATATCATTGCATAGGTATTCGCCTGAAAAACAAGCTGAACCAGCAGCAGTGTACCGGTCATCATGATCAGCAGCACGCGTTTGATGTTGGCCGCCCGGTCACTCCAGAATCCCCAGAACGGATTGGCGAAGATGGACACAAATGGCGCAATCGCCATCAGGCTGCCGATTTCGATTTTGCTCATGCCGATATCTTGCAAATACAACTGGAAGAAACCGGTGAAGATGACCATGGTTCCGTAAATGAAGAAGTTGAACAGCTTGAGCGATGTCAGCGAAGGTTGAGCATTGTCCATATTCCGCAAGTAGGTCATTCCTTTCAAACCGAATACAATCCATAATCGCGGTATAAGAAAAAAAGCCGCTTTCCTTTCAATGTATCACGCATTGAAAAGGGATACAAACCATCTTTTAAATGATTTTCCATTATTCTGGATATTAACCTATAAACTGAATCCGATTTTTTATAACTTGAAGAAAGGCTGGTGGAGCATATGAGCGTTCACTCCCAAGATGTTCGTCTGCCATCGGGTCAAGTGACGGGAATCGCCCTTGCTGGAGGAGCCTCCCGGAGAATGGGGAGAAACAAGGCGCTGCTGCCCATGGAGGGGATGAGTTTGATTGAACGGACGGTCCGCGCGCTGGACAAAGTCAGCGGAAGGGTGATCCTGTCTACCAATGACCCGGAATCTTATCAATTCCTCGGCTTGGAATGCGTCCCCGACCTCTATGTCGGACAAGGTCCGATGGCGGGCCTTCACGCCGCCCTGAAGTCTTCCCGGAGCACATGGAATCTGGTCGCAGCTTGCGATATGCCTTATATCCACGAGCGGTTTCTCCAGGGGCTGCTGGATCTGGCGAACAAGCAGGACACGGCTGAGGCCGTAATCCCGGTCGTGGAAGGAAGGATGCACCCGCTGCTGGCAGCGTATCGCAGAGAGACCGCGGAAAGCCTTGAGCGCAGGCTGATCCGGGGGCAGCTCCGCATGGTGGAGTGGGTGCAGGAGCTGAATGCCGTCTTTGCGAATGAGGAGGAATTAGCGGAGGTCAGCGGCCTTGATCCGCGCCGAATCTTATTTAACATGAACACGCCCGGGGATTACGAGGCCGCAGGCGGTCTGCTGAATACGGAAGAATGATCGTCCCCTGCACGCATCCTATAAAAATAGCCCCGCCATTCGAATGCTTGGCGGGGCTTTCTAGTATATAAAGGCGGTTTGCTTTGGTTATGCTGATTCTGCTCTCATGCGCTGAGCAGAAGCTCATCCGCCGATCTGCGACATGCGCCGGGCCGTAGGAGTATGGCTTTGGGCCTTTTTCTCCAGCGCGAGCGCCATTTCATGATTCAGCGGCTTGGCGCCGAGCGCTTTGCGGAACAGGTTCGCCACCGCCGAAGGGTCATCGATGACGCGGCGCACGTTAAATTCGTCCGACCAATATAGGCAAGCCTTGATATGGCCGTCGGCCGTCAGCCTGAGCCGGTTGCAGGAATCGCAGAAATGATCGCTGACCGGATGGATCAAACCGAACGTTCCCGTTGCTCCAACCACCTTCATATTGCGTGAAGGACCGTTGCCGGAAGGGCCCTGCTCTTCTTGAATGGCCCAGCCGGCCTCTTGGCACACTTCGGATACCCGGCTCAGCGGCAGGTACGAATCCCGCCAGGTATCGGATGCTTGGCCGATCGGCATGTATTCAATAAAGCGGACATGAAGGGGACGATCAAGCGTCAGGGCGATAAAGTCGCGAATCTCGTCCTCATTGAAGCCCTTCATTAACACCATGTTCAGCTTGATCGGATTCAGGCCGGCTTCATAAGCGGCTTCAATGCCTTCCAGCACTTTATGCACCTGGCCGCCGCGCGTGATGCGAGCGTAACGCTCTTCCTGAAGCGAATCCAGGCTGATGTTGATGCGGGTGAGTCCCGCTTCCTTCAGCAGGCGGGCCTTGGATGGGAGCATGATCCCGTTGGTGGTGAGGGATATATCTTGAATTCCTTCAATGGAAGCAATCTGATGGACCAAGGTTTCCAGATCCTTGCGCACAAGCGGCTCGCCGCCGGTAAGGCGTACTTTGGAGACGCCCATGGGGGCCAGAACGCGCATGATCGAGGCGATCTCTTCATAGCTCATAATCTGATCGTGAGGTTGGAATTCCATCCCTTCTTCCGGCATACAATATACACAACGAAGATTGCACCGATCCGTCACCGAGATTCGAATATAATCATGGACACGACCGAAGGAATCTTTAAGCGGTTCGATCATGGAAATCCCCCTTTTACTAGCGTGCATGGTCACATTGTAGCCATTCCCCGAACAGGAGTCAATGCATTGTAAGGGTCATGTCAGCCGGACAAGCTGCGCGGATAAGTTCAAGGATTTGTGAGAAGTATCACAGAAAACGCTTTCTAAATCAGGTATATTGAACCTGTGGACCAAAGCTTTCTCCCCTTGAAAGCGAGTAGTGACATTCTAGATTTCCGAAAGTTTCCTGATTTTTCCGAAATTTTCGGAAATCATTTCAAACTGCTTTCATTAGACGTTCATCTAAGATATACTGTCAAGGATATCACATCCAACAAGAAAGGTTACCAATAGGAGGTTCGATATGGCGATATCACCTGTTCAAACTTTGGAGGTGCCTGACGTCTGTCACAGGTGGCTTGAAAACCGGGGGACGGTCTACGAGCTGCTGATTGATTTTTTGGGAAATTGGCCCAGCTTGTCTATGATTGCGGAATGGAGCCGCGGGAGCGGAATTAGCAAGGCGGCGGAGTGTTCGAAGGCCGGTACGGAACTGATGAAATATTTATGCGGACGCTCGCCTGAGGAATTGGTTCGGATTTGCGAATATGAGGGGGCGGAATACCGTCGTCTGCTTCAGCTGTCCAAACCTCGCCAGGCGGTGGAATCCCATTATACGAAGGATGGATGCGCTCAGGATTTGGCTGAGTGTTATGCATCCGCCGGTGTTGCCTTTAATAAACTGCATGGCGAAGCGGACGATCATATAGCCATTGAACTGGAATTTATGACACTGCTTCATGACCGTATGCTGAACAATACGTATTGTGAAGATAGCATGTTGCAATTAATGGAGGTACAAGAGAAATTTTTGGAGGAGCATCTGATGTCATGGGTGCCATCCCTATGCAAGGACCTGAAGGGGTCCACGCAAAGTCCGCTATACCAGTCGTTATTCAGCCTGCTGGAGGAATTCCTCGCACAGGATCTGAACATGCTGAAGACCTGGAAGCATTCCAAGGAAGTCATGCTGGTGCATTAGCGCCAGCATCATAATCATCGTCACCAGACAGAACAACGCCCCGGTCTCCTAATGCAGGAGGCCGGGGCGTTTGGTATTTTAATCTAATTAATCTTCGATTCTCTTCTTGCTGAACTTCATCAGGAATTCGTACACGATAGGTACAACCACGAGCGTCAGCAGCGTCGAACTGATCAGGCCGCCGATAACCGTGATGCCGAGTCCTTTCGAGATGATGCCTGCGCTGCTCTCCCAGCCGAATACGAGAGGAAGGAGCGCGCCGATGGTTGCCAGTGCCGTCATCAGAATCGGACGAAGGCGGGTAGCGCCGGCTTCGAGCAGGGCTTCGCGCGTGCTCATTCCTTCGCGTTCCATATGGATCACGCGGTCGATCAACACGATCGCGTTTGTCACAACGATACCAATCAGCATGAGCACGCCCATCAGTGCAGACACGTTCAGTGTTTCGCCCGTGACGAGCAGGCCTATGATAGCGCCGATGACAATGAACGGCAGCGAGAACAGGATGGCGAATGGAGCGAGTCCCCCGCCAAACGTAACCACGAGTACAAAGTATACGATAGCGATGGCCGCCAGCATCGCAAGCCCGAGCTGTCCGAAGGTTTCGTTAATTTGCTCGGTGACGCCTCCGAATTGGACGGACACGCCGTCTGGAAGCTCAAGCTTGTTCACTTCGGTCTCCAGGTTGGTCGAAGCCGAGCCTACATCGCTGGACAGGATGTCGGCTGTGACACTCACAACCATTTTACCGTCGATGCGCGTAATGGAATCCGGAGTGGTTCCTTTTTCCACCTTGGCCACATCCTTGATCGGTACTTCAATGCCAAGCGGAGAGGTCACGGTTTCGTTCTCGATTTCCTTAATGCTCTTATAGGTTTTGCTGTCCGCTTCAATATAAACATTGTAGGTTTTGTCTTCGATCTTGACTTCGGTCAAGACCGGACGTTCCCGTACCGGGGCCAGCTTCATGGCCAGCTGTCCGGCCGTCAGGCCCAGTGAGCTGAGCTTCTCTTGATCGGCTACCAGCGTGTACTGCTCAAACGCTTCGGACAAGCTGGTTTTCGCATTTTCAAACGTCGCGGTATCCTTGTTCGCAAGCTCTGCGATTTGATCGGCCACCGGCTTGATCTGCTCCAGCGAGTCGCCGAAGACGTTCACCGTCAGCTGGCTGCCGCCAAAGCCGCCGGCTGCCATGTCCATATTGGACCAAGTGCCGTCCGGCACTTCCTTGGCAAGATCTTCGATGAGCGTCTTTTTGACGTCTTCGAAGTTTTTCGTGTCCGGATCATACATAACGTAGAACAATCCTGAATTGGCGGAGCCCATGCCCAGCGGATTGCTTCCGCCGATGGAGTATTGCATCGATTGCACGCCTGGTTGATCCAGGATCAGCTTCTCGGCTTTTAAGGCTCGATCCTCAACATCCTCCAGCATTACGCCAGGCTCAGGTGAATAGGTGACCATCGCGTATTTGTCTTCCTGTTCCGGAATAAAGCTTACGCCCAGGTACTTGGTCAAGAACAAGCTTCCAACGAGCAGCACGATGGCTGCCAGGAAGGTAATCGCTTTGTGATTCAAGGTCCATTTCAAGATGGAGCGATAGCCGCGGGCCATGGCACCCGGCTTCTCTTCATGATCATGTGTGTTCTTCAAGCCTTTGCGGAACAGGCTGTGCGCCATGGCAGGTACGAGCGTAATCGCCACGACCAGGGAAGCAAGCAGGGCAAAGACCATCGTCAATGCAAACGGCATGAACAGCTCTCCTACCATGCCGCTGACCAATGTAAGCGGCAGGAATACCGCGATGGTCACGATGGTGGAGGACATGATCGGCACAAACATTTCGCGCGTAGCGGCGCTGATGAGCTCTCGGCCCTTCAATTTCTCGGTCGAGAGGGACATGCGCCGGTAAATATTCTCGATAACCACGATGGAGTCATCGACAACCCGGCCGATGGCAACGGTCATGGCACCGAGCGACATCATGTTCAAGGTGATATCCATTTGCTTCAGGCACAGAACCGCAATCAGCAAGGACAGCGGGATCGAAATGATCGAAATAATCGTCGAACGGATGTTGCGCAGGAAGACCATAATGATCAGAACGGCGAACAACGCACCGAATAATGCCTTGGAAAGCATCGTATGGACAGAGTCCTCAATCGGCTTTCCTTGGTCCAGCATGATCGTCAGATCCATGCCAGGATACAGGCCTCTCAATTCTTCGGCCTTGTCTTTGACCTGGTTCACGACGTCAACCGTGTTGGCATCGTTTGCTTTTACGATTTGGATACCGATCGATTCCTTCCCGTTGGTGCGGGAGATGGATTCCGAGGAGCCGATCACTTCAATTTTGGCAATCTCGCTCAGTTTGACGGTTGGAATGCCGGCTGGCATACCAGGAGCACTATTTTGTCCACCAGCGCCAGCACCAGCACCAGCACCGGCTTCAGCGCCAGGCACGGCTTGCTGACCGGCCCCAGCAGCATCGCCAGGCGGCTGTTGCTGCTGGCCTGCACCAGCATTCGGAGCACCGGCGCCGGCAGACGCATCCGCCCCGCCGCCACCCGGAATGACCGGAATGGCGATATTCTTCAGATCGTCGATGCCGATGATGCCGCCATCAACGGCAACGGCTTTTTGGGACTTTTCCATTTCGAACATGCCGAGCGGAGCGTACAGCGCCGAACCTTGCACGATACCTTTGACGGTATCCTCGGTCAGGCCAAGCTCGCTCATTTTGTCCTGGTTAAACTTAAGCTGTACCTCATTCACGAATTGGCCGGCTACTTGGATGGAAGCAACCCCGTCCAAATCCTCCAGCTCGGGAACGATGTCATTCTCCGTGATGCGGGTCAATTCATCCAATTCCATGTTGTCCTTGTTAGCAATGCTTAACGAGACAACCGGCATGGAGCTCATGCTGAATTTGGATATGGTAGGTTTCTGGGCGTCGTCAGGCAGCTTTACCTCGTTGATGGCTTCGCGAACAGCCGCCGTAGCGTTGTCCAGATCACTACCATAATCAAACTCAACCATGACATTCGCTGCATTCTCCATGGAAGTGGAGGTTACGGTTTTGACGCCGTCGATATTGCGGAGTCTCGTCTCGAGCGGTTTGGTTACATCCTCCACAACGCCTTCGGGAGATGCACCAGGATAGATGGCGGTGACACTCAAGAACGGAACGTTAATATCCGGAATGGTTTCTTGCTTCATCGTCAGTCCGCCGTACAATCCACCGAAGCTGACGATGATGGTCAGCAGCCAGATCGCAAACTTGTTGCGCAGCGAGAAATTGATAATTCCTTTCATTAGGCGATTCTCTCTCCTCTCCAAACTCTATGTCTCTAATTTGAACGAATTCCCCTGCATCATGCCGCCGGGCGTAAGATAGCTTTCAAGCACAGTCGAAATGGTGCCCTTGAGCTCCGTATACAATGCTTCGATTTCCTCGATCCCCTCCAAGTTAGCAAGCATTCCTTTCAGAACGGCCCGGCTGGGCTGGAGACCAAGCAGCTCTTTCTCCATAATATTGAGGGATTCCATCGCATCTTCCCGCTCTTCCGGCTCGGCCTGAACCTTCTTCAGCTCGCTTTTCATTGCCTTAATGACGATCAGCGGATGGCGCTGTTTGGGAACGTCGGTCTGGCATAATTGGCCCAATTGGCCAACCGCCTCCATCGGGATCAGCGGCTCCGGCCGTCTGCGAAGAATGCTGGCTACGATATCATCGAGCAGCTGGATCTGGTGATCTGCCGTGATTCCCACGTTCAAATGGAATTCCGGCATGAACAGAAAACGGATATACGAGCCCAGCATGCTGGCCATAAACATGCCGATCTCAATCGTATACGGCTCAACGTCCGGTCCATAAATGGTTTTCAGCTTATTGTTAAACCACTGCAATGCAGCAAGCATCTCCAGTCGCATGTTTTCCTTGTCAAAAGGCGGTTTTCCCGGCATCTGATCATGGATTTGCTTCAGGAGAAATTCCCGGATCTCTAGAAAATGGATCAGAAGCACTTCCGTCTGTTTACGCAGCTGTTCCTTAGGCGCTAGCAGCGGATCGTGATCGACCCGGAGAATCTCGTCTTTGATCCGGCCTGCGATATGCTCGTAAATGCTCTTTTCCAATTCCTCTTTGGACTTGAAATGAAGATAGAGGCTGCCTTTCGACATCCCGCATACTTCGGCGATTTCCTGCATGGAGGTAACCGAAGAGCCCTTCGCGGAAAACAGCTGCATCGCAGTGATGAGAATTTGCTGTCGTTTTTCTGCCGTTTTATCAGCCAATCAATAGCTCACCTCGCTTAAGAACTTGTCGGTTCTTGGATTGACCATAAGGTCAAGAACTATTATATACAAAAAAGAACGACCGTTTCAACTTTACTACGGTCGTCCTTTTCGTTAGGTTCTGAAAACTTGCGATTTTTCTTGAAAAAATATTAGCTGATCAATTTCAGGCCCACGGCCGAGCACAGGATCATGGCGATAAACAGCACTCTCCGCCATTCCTTGGGTTCCCCGAACAGAAACATGCCGGTCAAGGCCCCGCCGGCCGTACCGATCCCCGTCCAGATCGCATAAGCGGTCCCCATGGGCAGCTCGGTCATGGCGTAGGAGAGGAGGGAGAAGCTGGCGGCGAAAGATAAGGCCAAAATCAGTACATAACGCCAGCCTTTGCGATCCGACACGCCTTTGATGCCGATGACGCCGCCGATTTCGAATAATCCGGCAAATATAAGCGCAATCCAAGCCATTATTTACTCACCTCCGGTTCGGCGTGATCAGCCGTAACAAGCTTAAGGCCGATGACGCCGGCAAGCAGCACGCAGATCAGAAGCACCTTGACCAGTTTAAACGGCTCTCCGAAGAACAGCATTTCGGACGCGACCGTTCCGGCGGTGCCGATCCCCGTAAAGACGGCATATACGGTTCCGACCGGCAGCCTTTTGGCCGCCTCGATAATAAGATAGAAGCTCGCTGCGATGGCGGCCAAGGTCCCAAGCCATTCCCAGATGTTGGAGGAATGCTTCAACCCCATCACCCATATGATTTCAACCAATCCAGCCAGCAGCACGTAACCCCAGGTGCGATTCATTATGTTTGTCACTCCTTTTATGAAAAGAACGGTAACCTTACATTACAAATTCTTTCGACTACAACTTCCTGCTTAGGATGCGTCATTCCATCAGGATTTAACTCTTGTGGTTATATCTTTGCTTCGTTACCCCTAACCAATACACAGGCCAAGCAGCTGTAAGGCGTCTTGAGGCCCGTTCTTCCCCGCCGTACACGGTTTCCAGATGGATCCCGTCCACCAAGGTCATAAAGGCTATCGCCGCATTGCGCGGATGACGGATGATGCGGCCCTGCTCCGGGCAGCCCGCGGCAAGCAGCTTCGACAGGTTCTGCTCCTGTTGATCCAGCAGCGGATACACCATCGCCATCACTTCGTCATACAGCGTGCTAGGCGGGAAGAAGGCCATCCGCATGAAGAACTGGACCTCGTCATCCATTTGATAAGCTTGGAGACGATTCTCAAGAAATCCGTGCAGCTGCTGCTCCAGCGGCCAATCGGAATGGTCAAGGAAATAGGCTACCATCATTTCCTCCTGACGATGGAATACGTCCTGGAGCACTTGCAGAAACAAATCCTTCTTACTCGAAAAATGGGCGTATATCGACGGTTTCTTGATACCGCAATCGTCGGCGATATGTTTTAGCGATGCCCCTTCGTAACCGTTTTTGGCAAAGTGGGCAAGAGCGGACTGTTTAATGTCGGCGGCACTCATTGAATTCCTCCTAACTAACGATCGTTAGTTATATTTCTATCAAATGGCGTCAGCATTGTCAATCTCTTTTTTCTGGGACATCGGGCCCTTGCCGACCCAAGGAGAACAGTCTTTAGTTCCTGGGGGAGATCATGTAGAATATGTGTGACCAGCATCGTGCATACAGAGACAGAAACGATGAAGAACAAGGGGTAAATGGATATGAGAAAGGGAATAGAGGCTGTACTGATCACCGCGCTATTGTTCGCGTTTTATTATTTTGGCATGCATTATTTCGGGAAGACGACAGGGACGGTTATCGGGATATTCTCTACGCTGACCGTCGTATCCATCGGATTCATGATTTTTATGGAGAATCGCCATCCTTCCAGCACCATGGCCTGGATCCTGCTGCTGGCGCTTGTCCCCATCGTCGGGCTCGTTTTTTATTTTTTGTTTGGACAGAACTATTTCAAACGGAGAAAATACGATAAAAAGGCGAGGAAGGACGGCCTGGTCTACACCAGCGAGGTCCTGCGCAAGAACACCCCCGACGTCTCCTGCTTCAAGCCGGAAGTGCAGCAGCTGCTTCAGCTGTCCACCCGGCTTGCGCGCACGCCGATTTCGTTCTCAAGCGACACGAAGGTGCTGACCGATGGGGAAGAGACCTTTGCGGCATTGATTGCGGAGCTGGAGCAAGCGGCGCACCATATTCATATGGAATATTACATTTACCGCCCGGATGCGATCGGAACGCAGATCCAGGAAATTTTGATACGGAAGGCGAGGCAAGGGATTGCCGTGCGATTTATGGTGGACGCCGTCGGCAGCCTGCAGCTGCCGCCTTCCTTCCTGCAGGAGATGCGGGATGCGGGCGTGCAGGTGGCTGTGTTCGGCAGTCCCAAGACGATCTTCTTCACGAGCCGCGTGAATTACCGCAATCATCGCAAAATCGTCGTGATCGACGGCAGCGTCGGGTTCGTTGGCGGCTTGAATGTGGGAGATGAGTATTTAAGCCGCAGCAAAGCATTCGGTTTCTGGCGCGACACCCATATGCTAGTCCGGGGAGAAGCGGTCCGAACTCTCCAGGTTGTATTTTTGCAGGATTGGCAGTATATGACGGGGGAGCAGCCGAACGAGCCGATCTATTATTCCCCGGATTTGCTGGAGAACCGCAGCGGCGCCGTACAGATTATCGCAAGCGGTCCGGATAATGAACGGAGAGCCCTCAAGAACATTTTTTTCTCCATGATTGTGTCGGCTCGTAAGTCGGTGTGGCTTGCTACGCCTTATTTTATACCGGATGAGGACATTCTTACCGCGCTCAGGGTTGCCGCCTTATCGGGTCTTGACGTGCGCATTCTGTTTCCGTCAAAGCCGGACAAGTGGCTGCCCTTCCTCGCGTCCCATTCCTATTTCCCGGCCCTGCTGGATGTTGGGGTAAGGGTCTATGAATACGAAAAAGGGTTCATGCACTCCAAGCTGCTGATCGTCGACGGCGAGGTGGCTACCATCGGAACGGCCAATATGGACATGCGGAGCTTCCATCTTAATTTTGAAGTCAATGCATTGCTCGTACACACGGACAGCGTAAGCAAGCTGGTATCCGATTTCGAGCATGACCTGGAATCCGCCATCGTGTACGACCGCCATCATACCCGCAAAAAGAGAATCATGACACGGCTGCTTGAATCCGCTGCCCGGCTGATGTCCCCCCTGTTGTAAACGCAGCGGAAGAAGCCGGGACCGGCCGTATCCCTAAGCCTGTTCGTTTCTTCTATTTGTAAAAATTTTAAAAGGTAGTGAAACCCAAGCTTTTTTGCAATTTAAACAGGATGTCCTTCATCCATGTGGTCTTTCCCAAGTAAGCGTCGACGTCCAGACTGAACTGGGCATCTTCGTTGAACCATATCCGATGAAAGTAACGGTCCAAATCCCGGGTGAGCGGATGATTCTGAGGGGCAGCGATCCACAGATTGTTCTCCAAATTCAGATCGTCCAGATTCCGCTGGGTGAAATTGGTTGACCCGCCGGTAATAATCGATTTGCCTGTCGGTTTGGCAATGTACATGAGCTTGGTATGGTACTGTTCGGTGCCGGTGTTGTACCAGCGAATGGATATTTTTCCTTGGGATTTCTGGATGAGCTCGGCTGCAGCCGGACGGTTGGGGATGCCGATTTTGTCCCGGCCGAAGGCGTTCTGGTTCGGATCCAGAATGAGACGGATATCAACGCCTCGGTCCGAGGCATGCAGAAGCCGTTCCATGACTTTACTGTCGGCCAGGTAGAACATCCCCATCCAAAGCGTGTCCCCGGGCTGCGACTGCTCAATGCCCTCCAACACATATTTATAGATTTTTCCTTCCGTCAAATAACGAACATCGACGCCGTTGGGTTGACCTGAAGGCTGCACCGCCGGCTTGGAGCCGGGCTTGTGTTCCGGCAGCTTGATCGGGCTTGTAAGGTTAACGGCGGCTTGCTCCGCCGCAAGCATATCGCCGATGATATCCCCGCTCGTTTCGAAGGCGATGTTCGAGTGGAAGGCGCTGGCGTCATGCATGTTGGCCGAAGTCACCAGCGCGGTGTTCTCGCTGATCACGACTTTGCGGTGATTGGCTTTCACATTCAGCAGCTTCAAATAGGAGCGAACGGTGATATCGGGTGCTTCGGTTGCCATCAGATTGGGGAGCGTGCCTTTGCCGGACTGGCCGAACCACTGAATGAACGTGCGCCATACGGCGGAATAAGCGGGCGTGGAGTCCCGCAGCCGGTCGACATCGGTTACAATCACATGAATGCCTGCTGCCTTCATAGACTCGAGCTCCGGCGGCGTATAGGAGCCGTACCCGGTATTCACTTCGTCGGTGATAAAGAATATATCCATATCGGGATGGTTCTTCTTATGGGTAACCAGGCGACGGGCAAGCTCTTCGCTGACTTTCGGGAATGTTTGGTCCTTATGGGCATATCCGTTGAACAGAAACATATCGATCACCAGGAATTTTCGCGATTCGTCGATAATTTGGCCGATGCGCGGTCCGATTTCTTGATCGTGGACAGGCTGGCCGTCCGGTCCGGGATAGGTCAGGTCGATCCACATCCTCACGTCGCTCTGGTAGACTGGACTTTCATAGGAGATTCCATTCGGAAGAGGTTTATGAGTCTGATAGATCATTACGCCGATAAGCCATAGCATGAGAAGGACAAGACCCATGAATATTGTTTTTCGCATTCGTGAGCTCTTGGCATGAGGGTTTTCTGGCAGGGGCTGCGTGCCTGGACCCGGTGCAAGTGGTTCAGCTGAATTGCGGTTAAGGAACAAATGGCGGAAGTCCAAGATCACCCATCCTCCTATCTTTTCTCGTAGGTCGTATAAGGTTAATTAACATGAAAGTGCTGCCCTGACGCACTCCAGTTATTGCAATTCGGCAAGCACCGCGTTTGGGGATGATCCCGGGAAGCCGGGGCAGAATGCTATTTGGGAAGGTTGCTGGGTTTCGAACATACGTGAGATCGTGAGAACATCGGTATTAAAATTGTCAAAGGATGTACATATCATGCAGCTGGGACAACCTGCGACGTCAATGATATGCTTTAGATACGGCTTTATTAAGGATGAGTGAATCGGATAAGGAGGCACGGAATGAACTCAGAACATGAACAGACTGCGGGCAAACCTGCAACCGTTTCAGGCGGAGGATCAGGAAGATTTGGGGGCAGACTGATGCCGGAAGTGCCCACCGGCGAGCGGAAGATCGAGCATGTTCGATTATGTCTGGACGAAGAAGTGGGCTCCGTGGGGGTAACCACCGGCTTTGAACGTTACCGTTTTCGTCACGCCGCACTGCCGGAGATCGACTTTGGAGAGATTAAGCTGGACACGACGTTTCTTGATTTTTCCGTACGCACGCCATTTTTGATCAGCTCCATGACCGGCGGAAGCAAGGCCACCGGAGAGATCAATATGCGTCTTGCGGAAGCGGCGGAACGGCGCGGCTGGGCGCTTGGTGTCGGCTCCGTGCGGGCTGCGGTGGAGAAGGAGGAGCTTGCATCGACATTCCGCGTGCGCGAGAGCGCGCCGAGCGTGCCGGTGATCGCCAACCTAGGAGCGGTGCAGCTGAACTATGGCTTTGGCCTTGACGATTGTCAGCGGGCGGTGGATATCGCGGGTGCGGATATGCTGGTTCTCCATCTAAACGGGCTGCAAGAGGTGTTTCAGCCGGAAGGGAACACCCGGTTCGGCCGTCTGCTGGGGCGTATCGAGGATTTGTGCCGCACGCTTTCGATACCGGTCGGGATTAAAGAAGTGGGCTGGGGAATCGACGGCGAAACGGCGCGGACTTTGCTGGACGTCGGGGCGGCGTTCATCGACGTGGCCGGTGCGGGCGGCACCTCGTGGAGCCAGGTCGAGAAATTCCGCAGCCCGGATCCGGTTCGCCGCGCCGCGGCCGAGGCTTTTGCCGGGTGGGGCAATCCTACCGCGGACTGCATCGCGGAGGTGCGCGAAGCCGCGCCGGACTGTGCGCTGATCGGAAGCGGCGGGCTGCAAAGCGGCGTCGATGCGGCCAAAGCGCTTGCTCTGGGCGCCGATCTGGCAGGCTTTGGCCGCGGACTCCTGGGCTCGGCGGTCGATTCGGTTGAAGCGCTCGATCAGCGGCTTGCTCAGGTGGAGTTGGAGCTGCGGACGGCCATGTTCGGCATCGGCGCGGGGAATATCGAAGCCCTGAAGTCCACCAGGCGGCTGATTCGTGCCTAAACAGGGGAGAATACCGCCAGAACCGGGGCTCGACGATGGCAGTATATTCGTGTTGAAGTCTATGGGGTATCTGCTATAATTAATAAGATTGTTTAGCTGGTGATAGGGGCTTCGGCGAATGGAACCCAAGCCTTGTATACTTATAAATAAGAGTAAACCTGATAAGGAGTTGTCACATAAATGGCTTTAAAAGCTGGAATCGTCGGTTTGCCGAACGTCGGCAAATCTACATTGTTTAATGCGATTACGCAAGCGGGCGCCGAGTCGGCCAATTACCCGTTCTGTACGATTGATCCTAACGTCGGCGTCGTGGAAGTGCCGGATGAGCGCCTTGACAAATTGACGGAACTGGTTCAGCCGAACAAGACGGTGCCGACCGCTTTCGAATTCGTCGACATCGCCGGCCTGGTTCGCGGCGCGAGCAAAGGGGAAGGTCTTGGGAACAAGTTTCTGGCCCATATTCGGGAAGTGGATGCAATCGTTCATGTAGTCCGCTGCTTTGAAGACGAGAACATTACCCACGTTGACGGTAAAGTGAACCCGGTCAGCGACATCCAGACGATCAATCTGGAGCTGATCCTTGCGGATCTCGACAGCGTCGAGAAGCGGATCGACCGTGCGAAGAAGAACATGAAGGGCGGCAACAAGCAGTATGCTCAGGAAGTGGAGCTGCTGGAGCGCCTGAAAGAAGCCCTATACAACGATCAGCCCGCACGCAGCGTGGAGCTGAGCGACGATGAGAAATTGATCGTGCGCGATTTGCACCTGCTGACGCTGAAGCCGGTATTATACGCGGCGAACCTGAGCGAAGACGGCGTTGCGGAAGCCGACAGCAATCCATACGTGCAGCAGGTTCGCGATTTCGCGGCCGCGGAGAACGCGATCGTGGTGCCGATCAGCGCGAAGGTTGAGGCTGAGATCGCCGAGCTAGAAGGCGAGGACAAAGCGATGTTCCTTGAGGAGCTGGGACTGGAAGAGTCCGGTTTGAACCGTCTGATCAAGGCGGCATACAGTCTTTTGGGATTGTATACCTACTTTACGGCCGGCGTGCAGGAAGTGCGTGCCTGGACGATCCGCAAGGGAACCAAAGCGCCGCAAGCGGCCGGCGTCATCCATACCGACTTCGAGCGCGGCTTCATTCGTGCGGAAGTCGTCGCATACGATGACCTGGTTGCCGCTGGCTCGATGAACGGCGCGAAAGAGCGCGGACAGCTTCGTCTGGAGGGCAAAGAGTATGTCGTGAACGACGGCGACGTTATGCACTTCCGTTTTAACGTGTAATCGATGAAGGTTTCAAAGGCCATGGCTCCATGACGCTTTGTGCATGGGACCGTGGTTTTTTTGAAGCGATCGGAAAGGCGAGAACTCTTTCTTCGGTCAAATGCCTGCTAGTCAAACGTGTCGTTTCATGGTAAAATAAAAAGTCGTTTACACTTCATGAGTCATACGAAACGGAGTGCAAAATGGCATATCTTCAGGAATATATCTTAGAGAGGTGAATTCCTTTGTTGGACCGATTACAATCCCTTGCGGACCGTTATGAGAAGTTGAGCGAGCTGTTGTGCGATCCCGATGTCGCTAATGACTCCAAGAAGCTCAGGGATTATTCCAAAGAACAATCCGATTTACAGCCTGCTTATGAGGCTTATGTTGAATATAAAAACGTCATTGAAGAACTCGAAGCTGCCAAAACCATGCAGGGCGAAAAGATGGACGACGAGATGCGCGAAATGGTGAAAATGGAGATCGAGGAGCTCACCCAGCGCGAGCAAGAGCTGGCGGAGAGAATTCGAATCCTGCTGCTGCCGAAGGACCCGAACGATGACAAGAACGTCATCATCGAGATTCGCGGCGCGGCCGGTGGCGACGAGGCGGCGCTATTCGCTTCTGACCTGTACCGGATGTATACCCGTTATGCCGATACCCAGGGCTGGAAGGTTGAACTGATGGACGTCAACACGAACGACCTGGGCGGATTCAAGGAAGTCATCTTCATGATCAACGGCCGCGGCGCATACAGCAAAATGAAATTCGAGAGCGGCGCTCACCGTGTGCAGCGTATTCCGACCACGGAGTCCGGAGGCCGCATCCATACCTCAACATCCACCGTGGCGGTTATGCCGGAGGCGGAAGAAGTGGATATCGAGATTCATGACAAGGATATCCGCGTGGACACCTTCTGCTCCAGCGGCGCAGGCGGTCAGTCCGTTAACACCACCAAGTCGGCGGTGCGCGTAACGCATATTCCGACCGGCATCGTGGCTACATGCCAAGACGGCAAATCGCAGAACTCCAACAAGGAGAAGGCGCTGCAGGTGCTTCGCGCCCGTATCTTCGATATGATGCGTCAAGAGGAAGAAGCGAAGTACGCCGGGGAGCGCAAGAGCAAAGTCGGCACCGGTGACCGCAGCGAGCGGATCCGGACGTACAACTTCCCGCAAAGCCGCGTGACCGACCATCGGATCGGACTTACCGTTCACAAGCTGGATCAAGTGATGAACGGGGAGATTGAAGAGATCGTTTCGGCGCTGACCCTTGCGGAGCAGGCTGAAGCGATGGAAAAAGGAGTATAACGCTTTGAAGCGGACGATATTTGAATTGACGCCGAAGCGCAGCATCAGGGAAGCCTTTGTGGAGGCTTCTTCTTTTTTAGACCGCATGCGGGTGATGGAGCCGCAGCGGAATGCGCAGCTGCTGCTGGAGCATGTGCTCGGACTGTCGGGAACCTCATATTACATGGCGCTCACGGATCCGTTTCCTGAGGGCCGCCGCCTCGCTTTGGAAGAAGCAATCACTCGCAAAGCGGAGGGCGTTCCGGCGCAGTACATTATCGGCGAACAGGAGTTTTACGGCCGGCCGTTCGACGTCACGCCGGCGGTTCTTATTCCGCGCCCCGAAACGGAGCTGCTCGTGGAAGCGGTGCTGAAGTACGGACAGGAGCTTACCCCGCAACCGGATGGAGGGCTGAAGGTCGTCGACATCGGCACCGGCAGCGGGGCCATCGCCATCACGTTGGCTTTGCAGTCAAAGGGATGGGATGTGTTTGCGAGCGATATTTCGCCCGATGCGCTAGAGGTTGCCGCGCGGAACGCGAAGAAGCTGGGCGCCCAGGTTGAGTTCCGGCAGGGGAACCTGCTGGAGCCGTTCGCCGGCATGGGGCCGGACATCCTTGTCTCCAATCCGCCGTACATTCCGGCGGAGGATATCGAAGAGCTGCAGCCGGAAGTCCGGGACTATGAACCGCGCACGGCTCTGGATGGCGGGCCGGACGGATTGAATCCGTACCGGATCATGATGGCGCAGCTGCCCTTTCTATCGGCGCCGCCGCGCCTGATCGCTTTTGAGCTGGGCATGGGCCAGGCCGGGGATGTAGCGGAACTGCTGCGGAAGGCAGGATACTGGGAGGAAATCGTCACGGTACCCGATTTGGCGGGGATTGACCGGCATGTTCTGGGAATTTTCCGTTAATTGTATTCGGGTCCGATTTCTTTTAAAATAGAGGATGGGCTGCAGAATGAACGTTGGTTTGTTCGAACAGATGGTTATTCTGCCTGAATGGGTACATCGGGGTTTACGGGCTCCGGGCACAGGGGGACCGAAAGCATGCTTCAGAAGTTCAAGAAGATAGATTTTGTCATTGTGTTTGTGCTGCTGATGCTAATGGTCGTCAGCATCACGTCGATATATAGCGCCACGTTCGATACCGCCGGGTTCGAGGGTCACCATATTAAAATGGCAGTATTTTATATCCTCGGTTTCGCGGCTTTCTTCGGGCTTAGTTTGATTGATTATCGAATATGGAATAAATATGCGCTGCACATCTATATCGGAGGGTTAATCACGCTGTTGCTGCCCTCCTTCATCGGTCAAACCAAAAATAATGCCACGGGCTGGATCAATCTCGGCATCGTGGATATTCAGCCTGCCGAATTATTTAAGCTGGTATTGATCATATTTATTACCTATGTCCTTATTCGCAAGGACAAATCGAGGCTGTCTTTCTGGCGGGATATCGTACCGATTGGTTTTCTGACGTTCATTCCGTTTGCCATCGTCATGGTTCAGAATGACCTGGGGAACGGACTCAGTTATATTGTCATACTGCTCGGGTTGTTATGGATCGGCAACGTGAAGTTTTCGCACGCGCTGATCGGTCTGCTGCTGGTAGCAGGCATTGCCTTTGGCGGAGCACAGGCCTACATTCACTTTCATGATGAGATTAAAGAATCGAAAATCATGGAGAGCCGCGGTCATTGGATGGAACGGATCGATCCATGGCTGGTGCCCGAAAAAGCTACCGCGAAGGCAAGTTATCATACGAACAATGCAAAGCTGGCCATTGCTTCAGGCGGTATGAGCGGAGAGGGGTACTTGGAAGGCAGCTCCGTGCAATCTTCGCGCGTACCTTATACGTATTCGGATTCGATTTTTGTGCAAATTGCGGAGGAATACGGCTTTATCGGCTCATCCGTTCTGTTGCTGTTATATTTCATACTCATTCACAGGATGATCCTGATTTCGCTGGAAAGCCGGGAAAAAGCGGGTCCGTTTCTGATCATCGGCATCGTTGCCATGCTGCTGTACCAAATCTTTGAGAACATCGGCATGTTTATCGGGTTGATGCCTTTGACGGGAATCACCTTGCCTTTCATCAGTTACGGCGGAACATCGCTCATCATTAATATGGCGTGCCTCGGGGTTGCCATGAGCGTGAAGCTGCACGGACAGGAAGTGGAGGAGGATATGCCGAATCCGCAAACATACCGTTCCGCGCCAACCAAACAGGCTTAACGCGGGTGATTAGGGTTTAGAATCGGAGAGATGCTATCGAAAGCAGCATCTCTTTTGTTTTTCTCCGGTATTCTGGAAAGAGGATCATGAATTGTGTTAGGGGTGAAAATCTTTTAGAATAATTCATTAGGGGCTTGCATGGCAGGATCCCTGAAAATCTTGACCGTAATGCCACCTTCAGATTTGGGTTTATGGAATGATGAGTATCAACGACGATAAGGCAAAGGCAAACTTTCTTTTCGAATAATCGTTATATGCCTGTATAGGCAAACCGGGGGTTCGTGTCTCCGGGCACAGGGGGATCAAAGCATGCTTCAGAAATTCAAGAAGATGGATTACGTTATTGTTTTCGTACTGGTTTTGATGATGGGTATCAGCATTACGTCCATATACAGCACGACCGTCGACACCAAGTTCGAAGGCTCTCATATCCGCATGATTGCTTTTTACATTGTCGGCTTCATGGCTTTTTTCGGAATTAGCCTGCTGGATTACCGGCTACTGATTAAATATGCCAAATATATATACTTAGGCGGTCTAGCCGTGCTGGTCCTCGTGATGTTTATCGGTAAGGATATTAACGGCGCCCAAGGCTGGATTTACATTGGCAGTTTAAGTATACAGCCTGCTGAATTGTTCAAGCTGATCCTGATCATATTTCTTTCTTTTGTATTGGTGCGAAAAAACAAACCGCTGCTGTCCTTCTGGAAGGACGTCGTTCCGATCGGACTGTTGGCGTTCGTGCCTTTCGTGCTCGTCATGGCTCAGAATGACCTGGGGAACGCGCTTAGCTATGTCATCATTTTGCTGGGACTGCTATGGATCGGGAACGTCAAGTTCTCCCATGCGCTGATCGGGCTTGTATTGGTGGCAGGAGTGGCCTTCGGCGGCGCCCAGGCTTACATTCATTATCATGATGAACTGCTGGAATCGAAAATACTGAAGCCGCACTGGGTGGAACGGATTGATCCGTGGCTGTATCCGGAGAAAGCGACCGCCAAGGCCAGTTATCATACGACGAATGCGAAGCTTGCCATCGCCTCTGGCGGCATGAGCGGCGAAGGCTACATGCAGGGGTCGTCGATACAGTCGGGCCGAGTGCCTTATGCGTACTCCGACTCCATCTTTGTGCAGATTGCCGAGGAGTTCGGTTTTATCGGTTCCTCCGTCCTGCTGCTGTTGTATTTCATCCTGATCCATCGGCTGATCCTGATCTCCCTGGAATCCCGGGAGCGAGCGGGACCGTTTCTAATCATAGGAATCGTGGCCATGTTTTTATATCAGATCTTCGAGAATATCGGGATGTTTATCGGTTTGATGCCGCTGACGGGGATTACGCTGCCCTTCATCAGTTACGGGGGAACGTCCCTTGTGATTAGCATGGCGAGTCTCGGGGTCGCCATGAGCGTCAAGCTGCATGGTCAGGAAGTGGAGGAAGATATGCCGGATCCGCATGCTTATCGCCCGGCGGCCGCTAAGCAGCAGGCTTAGATGATGGTCGGGTGGAACTTCGCCGCGGTCTGGGTGCAGTTATTATGAATATAACCAAAACCGAATCGTCATTGGTATGAGAAGATGCCGTTCCCATGGGGACGGCATCTTTTTTTGTCAAAGTCGTGATGCGCCAATCTATGAATTTTTTTCGATTTGCTAGATTCCACGTTTATATCTTTTTCAGGCGGACATACTGATAGCATCATAGAGTTTCGTTCATAGAGAGGCGGTTGTCCGAGATGACAAATTATAGTGAAACCCTCCGTATTATCGTAAAAAAAATGGTTGTGCTCTTATCCTGCATGTTTATGGTCATCATGGCTTGGGAGGGACAGCAGATCGATGCTTCCGTTGTCGGCGGTCCGATCCCTCAAGAATCGATACGGCTTCGCATTCTCGCGAATTCAGATAATCCGTCCGATCAGCTCGTCAAAAGAGAGATTCGTGACGCGGTCGTTGAGCAAATGCAGCTCTGGGTCCTGCAGCTGGAGAACCCGCAAAGCCTGGAAGACGCCAAGGCATTAACCCGGCAGCATCTTCCGGAAATCCGTCAGCTGGTGGGTGAAGAGCTGAGAAAAAGAGGAATCACCTACAATTACCATGTAGAGCTTGGCGTCGTGCCGTTCCCGACCAAATTGTACGGGGGCACGGTGTATCCGGCGGGCGATTACGATGCGCTGCGGATTACGTTAGGCGAAGGCCAAGGACAAAACTGGTGGTGCGTCCTGTTCCCGCCGCTTTGTTTCATTGACGGCGGCAGCGGGGATGCGGCAGCCCAGCCTGTAGAGACGGGGATCCAAACGGTGTCCGCCGATGCGGGCGACGCTTCTCCGGAGGAAGCGCCGAAGAAGGCAAGCGAAAGCAAGCCTGAGGTCCGCTTCTTCCTGTGGGATATGTTCCTGGGCCTCTGGAATTGGGTGGCAAGCTTGTTCTAGGATGATCCCGCGTATGGATTTCCAATACGGATCGGGTATGATAAACTTGGATGAAGAAGAGTGCTTTCTCTTTGGCGCGACTGGTTTGAATGGGAACCGGCACGGGACTGAAGAACGAGAAGCGCTTTTTCTTTTGGATCATAGGCAAAACGAGTTTGGGTGTTTATATATTTCATATACAGAAAGCTTGGGATAGGTATGGAACAGAACGGGAATGGCAAGGAACGCAACCTGCAGCGGGAACAAGGCTCCCGGAATGCTGCATCGAAACCAACCAAAGTGTGGCACGTCTTAAGCTCCCTCTCCAAGGAGAACCTCGGGTCCGAGAAGGAAGCGAAGCAGGCGCTGCACGAAGCAGGACAGGTGCTTGCACAGGGCGGTACGGTGGCTTTTCCGACGGAAACGGTGTACGGACTTGGTGCTGACGCCGGCAATACGGAGGCGGTCGAGCGCATCTTCGCCGCCAAGGGTCGGCCATCGGACAATCCATTAATCGTGCATATCTCGGAGCTGGCTCAGCTTGACGGCTTGGTCCAACAGGTGAACGAGACGGAGCGGGCGCTGATGGCGTCGTTCTGGCCCGGACCGCTGTCGCTGGTGCTGCCCGTGAAACCGGGCGCCGTATCGCCTCGCGTGACGGCCGGGCTCGATACGGTTGCCGTGCGGATGCCGGATCACCGCGTGGCGCTGGCTCTGATCAGCGCCGCCGGTTGTCCGCTCGCCGCACCGAGCGCGAATCGCTCCGGCCGGCCAAGCCCGACGCTGGCCAGCCATGTGCTGGAGGATCTGGCGGGGGCGATCGACGGCGTGCTCGACGGCGGCCCGGCCGGGGTGGGCGTCGAGTCGACGGTGGTGCAGGTCGGCGAAGACGGTGCCGTCACGGTGCTCCGCCCGGGCGGCGTCACGGCCGAGCAGCTTGCCGCGGTGGCGGCAAGCGTGCGCCAGGACCCGGCGCTGCAGCGCGCCGCCGGGGAGGCGGAGAGCCCGGCGCCGCGCTCGCCGGGCATGAAGTACACGCACTACGCACCGAAGGGTGCGATGTGCGTGGTGCAGGGCCCGCGTGCCGACGCGGTGTCGGCACGCATCGCGGCCGAGCTCGAGGCGGCGGCCCGGCGCGGGGAGGTGACCGGCGTGCTGTCGTTCGACGAGCACATCGGTCACTACCGCGCGGACGTTGCCGTCTCGCTCGGCAGCCTGGCCGCGCCGGAGGAAGCGGCCCGCCGGCTGTACGCCGGCCTGCGCCGCTTCGATGAAGAAGGCGCGACCTTCATCCTGGCCGAAGCGTGCCCGGAGCAGGGGCTTGGCGCAGCCGTCATGAACCGGCTGCTGAAGGCCGCGGGACATCACATCATCCACGTCAATGCCGATGCCGATTGAACGGTTTTAGCATGATTTCCCCCTTGTCCGCATATGGTGTACAAGACCATGGGACTTGGGGGAATGGGGATGTTGGAGGCGTCTGTCCAATCGGGACAGCTTGCGGCGATTCTGCTGATGGCGGTTGCACTCGGGCTAGACGCATTTTCGCTTGGCATCGGAGTCGGAATGAGAGGCGGCATGCGTTTAGGCCATATGCTGGGCATCAGCTTCATGATCGCATTGTTTCACATGCTTATGCCGCTGGCGGGCTTGTTTGCCGGCCGCTATGTAGGCATGCTGCTGGGGCACGTCACAGGGTTTGCGGCCGGCGGGCTGCTTCTCCTGCTGGGTGGACATATGCTGTATAATGCTTGGCGGGGCGGGGAAGGTCAGCGCATTCATCCTACCGCGTTCTTCGGCATGCTGCTGTTTTCGCTCAGCGTCAGCATCGACTCCTTCTCGGTAGGCGTTTCGCTTGGAATGTTCGTGGATGATGTGCTGCTGATCGTGATCTCCTTCGGCGTCGTTGGCGGTTTGCTGTCCATTCTCGGCCTGCTGCTCGGCCGTCAGGTGAGCAACAAGCTGGGAGAGTACGGTGAAATGCTGGGCGGACTGATTTTGATCATCTTTGGCGTGATGTTTATCTTTTGACGCAATATTTGTTACAATAATCCCAAAACAACCTACAACGGGGAGGTACGGGACCGTGAAAAATATATTGTTTGTCTGCACGGGGAATACGTGCCGCAGCCCAATGGCGGAAGGGATGCTGCGCAAGCTCGCCAAACAGCGGGGCATTCCGCTGGAAACGCAATCCGCCGGCGTCTCGGCCGTAGACGGCATGCCGGTATCCCGTCATGCGGAATCGATACTGCGGGATCAGGATATTCAAGATCGCTTGGTATCTAAGCCGCTGACTCCGAATCTGGTGGAATGGGCAGACCTGATTCTGACGCTGACCCAGTCGCATAAGCAGTATGCGATTCGGCAGTTCCCGCATGCCGCCGACAAGATGCACACGCTGAAGGAATTTGTGGAGGATGACCGGCGGGTGCTGGATGATCTGCGGGAGCAGGACAGCCTGTACGCAACGCTCGAGCTGGCCAGATCGCTGGGCCGCGATGTCAGCGACCGCGACCGGGAGCGTCTGATCGAGCTGCGCCAGCGCATTCCGAGCTTCGATATCTCCGATCCCTTCGGCGGCTCGCGGGAGGAGTACGAGGCGACGGCGGCGGAGATTCGGACGGCGCTCTTCCGCCTGCTGGACAAGCTGGAAGCGGATCAGCATAAATAGGATCGGCTTCCACGGAAGCGAAGAGTAAATCTGGATCCGGGCTCAATATGGCTAAAAAAGCCGCTTGCCTTTCGCAGGGTATTGCTTTAAGATGAAGGTGAAAAACATGAATCCGATGTAACTGGCGACGAAGTGGATGAAACCACGATGGAGCATCGGAATATACGGCCGGTCGCCTGGGCAAAGAGCATTTGGAGCACAATACGTGCGCCGACTGCTCTTTTTTCGTCTTTTGCGTGGAGTTTGGGTTATAATGAAACAAGCTAAAACGCAAAAGCGAACATTCGAGGGGGTTTTTCATAGATGAAAATTGCATTGGGTACCGATCATGCCGGCATTCGTCTGAAAGAGGAGATCGTGGAGGTCATTCGGGGTCTTGGACACGAGGTGGAGGATCTTGGCTGCGGCTGTTCCGATTCCGTGGATTATCCCGATTACGCGCTTCCGGTGTGCGAGAAGGTGGTCTCGGGTGAAGCGGATCGGGGCATCCTGATCTGCGGAACGGGAATCGGCATGAGCATTGCCGCCAACAAGGTGCCGGGCATCCGCTGCGCGCTGACGCATGATGTATTTTCGGCCAAAGCCACGCGTGAGCATAATGACAGCAACGTGATTGCGCTGGGCGAGCGCGTCGTCGGCCCCGGGCTTGCTGCCGAGATCGTCAGCGCATGGCTGACAACGGATTTCAGCCAGGGCGAACGTCATGTCGGCCGCGTAAACAAGATCAAGGCCATCGAGGAGCGTTACCTGAAGAGCGAATCGCGATAGGTCGACGCGTAAAGCTGCTGCGGTTATTGCGTATGGAATGAAGCATCTTCTGTGAAAAAATTCATCGGGAGGACTGTGACATGACGGATATCTCCAAGGTTTCCTTGAGCGAACAGACGGCGCGGATCGTCCGCGAGCTGGCCGAAGCGGCAGCCTTAGGACCGGGCAAGGTGCTGGTCATCGGAGCCAGCACCAGTGAAGTGGTCGGACGCCGGATCGGCACAGGCGGCGCTCTTGAAACGGCGCAGCAGCTTCTTCAGGGCATTGCCGAGGTTCAAGCGGAATTCGGCTTCGCTGTAGCCTATCAATGCTGTGAGCATTTGAACCGGGCGCTAGTCATGGAGCGGGGACTGCTTGAAGAGCTGCGCCTGACGGAAGTGGCGGCTGTACCGATTCCGGGGGCGGGAGGCTCCATGGCCTCGGCGGCGTATCGGAGTATGAAGGAGCCCTGCCTTGCGGAATCCATTGAGGCCCATGCGGGTGTCGATATCGGCGAGACGCTGATCGGCATGCATTTGCGGAGAGTGGCGGTTCCGTTCAGGCCGAGCGAGCGTTATATCGGCGATGCGCGCGTAACGGCGGCTTACACCCGGCCGAAGCTGATCGGTGGGGAACGCGCCGTGTACCGGCTTGAGCAGCGGGATGATTCCACAATGTGCGATTGATTCGAATGAGAGCTCGCTTTAGTCATTAGGTAAACTTGTAGTCTTGACTTGGCAAGAGAAAATAACGATTGATTATGGGAGGATATGAACATGATGGAACATTTGCGGAAGAATGACCCGGCTGTATTGGAAGCGATGGATTTGGAACTGAAGCGTCAACGCAGCAACATTGAGCTGATTGCCTCCGAGAACATCGTCAGCGAAGCGGTTATGGAAGCCATGGGGACGGTGCTGACGAATAAATATGCGGAAGGCTACCCTGGCAAGCGTTATTACGGCGGCTGTGAGCGAGTGGATATCGTGGAGGATATCGCCCGCGACCGCGCGAAGGAATTGTTCGGTGCCGAGCATGCCAACGTTCAGCCGCACTCCGGCGCCCAAGCGAACATGGCGGTGTATTTGGCTGCGCTCAAGCCTGGAGATACCGTGCTCGGCATGAACCTGGCCCACGGCGGCCATTTGACTCACGGAAGCCCGGTTAACGCGTCCGGCCTTCTGTACAATTTCGTTGCATACGGCGTGCAGGAAGACACGTTCCTTATCGATTACGACGAAGTCCGCAAAGCGGCTTTCAAACACCGTCCTCGTCTGATCGTGGCGGGTGCAAGTGCATATCCTCGCATCATTGATTTCGAGAAGCTTGCTGCCATCGCGAACGACGTAGGCGCATTGTTCATGGTCGATATGGCTCATATTGCGGGTCTCGTTGCCGCGGGTCTTCACCCGAATCCGGTTCCGCATGCCCATTTCGTAACCACCACGACGCACAAGACCCTTCGCGGACCTCGCGGCGGCATGATTCTGTGCAAGAAGGCATGGGCACAGGCGATCGACAAAGCGGTGTTCCCAGGCTCCCAGGGCGGACCGCTCATGCATGTCATTGCTTCCAAGGCCGTTGCGCTTGGCGAAGCATTGGATCCGTCCTTCAAGACGTATGCAGAGAACGTCGTGAAGAACGCGAAAGTGCTGGCTGACACCCTGATCGAGGAAGGCCTGAACATCGTTTCCGGCGGAACCGATAACCATCTGATGCTGGTCGATACCCGCAATCTGGACATCACCGGCAAAGACGCAGAGAAGGTGCTGGATTCCATCGGGATTACCGTCAACAAGAACGCCATCCCGTTTGATCCGACGAGCCCGTTCGTCACGAGCGGTATCCGTATCGGTACGCCGGCGGTAACCTCCCGCGGCATGGATGAGCAGGCGATGGTGAAAATCGCGAAGATTATTGCCATGACCTTGAAGCAGCCTAAAGACGAAGCAACGCTGGAAAAAGCGGGCCGTTTGGTGGCTGAGCTTACGGATCAATATCCTCTTTATGCCGAAATGAAATATTAATCACAGTTTCGTCAGCATAAGAGGCCTATGATAAGAGGACCCCACCTGAAGGTGGGGTCCTCTTTTAGGAGCTGTCACATTCTGGCCAGATTGCTATGCTCGCATGTTCCCGGTCGGGTCGCTTCGCGGTGAGGATCAATACAGGCGAAAATGGAAAACCTAGGTGCAGGGCTGACGCAGATCCGGTTATAAGGTCAAAACTCACGGAAATAAACATGACTCGTGCAGGTGTCAATTGACTAGAGGGAATGATATAATAGACAGGATTTATGGAGCTCACAAGTATTTACGCCCATATTGAAATAACATTTGCATTCAAACCGGAGGGACCAGACATGGGAAAATTGGTGATTTGTGATCACCCGTTGATTCAACACAAACTTACATTTATACGCGATATGCGGACTAACACAAAAGACTTTCGCGAATTGGTAGATGAAGTCGCGACTTTGATGGCTTATGAAATTACGCGGGAGGTTCCCCTTGAATCGATATCTGTTCAGACGCCGGTAGCCGAAACCCAAGGGAAAGTCATTTCCGGCCGGATGCTCGGCCTCGTGCCGATCCTGCGTGCGGGTCTTGGCATGCTGGACGGCGTGGTCAAGCTGCTTCCCGCTGCCAAGGTAGGGCATGTCGGATTGTTCCGCGACCCGGAAACGCTTCAGCCCGTGGAATATTATACGAAGCTTCCAACCGACGTGACGGAGCGGGAATTGATCGTCATCGATCCGATGCTGGCAACGGGCGGATCGGCCATCGCTGCGATCGACGTGCTGAAGAAGCGCGGCTGCACCCAGATCAAAATGATGAATCTCGTGGCTGCGCCGGAAGGCGTGAAGGCCGTGCATGACGCTCATCCGGACGTGGATATTTACGTTGCTGCTCTGGATGAAGGGCTCAACGACCACGGCTACATCGTACCGGGCCTGGGTGATGCAGGAGATCGGCTGTACGGCACGAAATAAGAGCCCTGCCTGTCATTCGTACCACTTGAATATTTGAAAAAACAAGCATGCAAAGAGGGGTAATTTCAAACATGTCAAAAGTGAAAGTGATGACGATATTTGGGGTCCGCCCCGAAGCGATCAAGATGGCGCCGCTTATTCTGGAACTTCAGCGCCATCCGGAGCATATCGAATCGGTGGTTTGTGTAACTGCGCAGCATCGGCAAATGCTGGATCAGGTGCTTGACGTGTTCAAGATTGTTCCGGACTACGACTTGGACGTGATGAAAGACCGTCAGACGCTGAATGAGATCACCGTACGCGTTCTGGAGGGGCTTGAGCCTGTCCTGCGCGAGGCCAAGCCGGATATCGTGCTGGTGCACGGCGACACGCTGACAACGTTCCTGGCCAGCTATGCAGCCTTCCTGCAGCAGATTCAGGTCGGCCATGTAGAGGCCGGTCTTCGCACATGGAACAAGCTGAATCCTTATCCTGAAGAAATGAACCGTCAGCTGACCGGCGTGCTGGCCGATCTGCACTTTGCGCCGACGGACTGGTCTGCCGAGAATCTCCGCAAGGAGAACAAGCCGGAATCCCGCATTTACGTGACGGGCAACACCGCCACGGACGTGTTCCAGTATACGGTGCGGGAAGGATATACCCATCCGGTTCTGGATTGGGCACAGGACAAGCGCCTGATCCTGATGACGGCGCACCGCCGCGAATCCCAAGGGGAGCCGCACCGTCAGATTTTTGAAGCGGTGAAGCGCATTGCCGACGAGTTCGAGGATATCGCCATCGTCTACCCTGTGCATCCGAGCCCTGCCGTCAAAGAGCCGGCTCACCGCATTTTGGGGAACCACCCGCGCATCAAGCTGATTGAACCGCTGGATGTCGTGGATATGAATAATATCTACACACGTACGCATTTCATCATTACGGATTCGGGCGGCATGCAAGAGGAAGCTCCGTCCTTCGGCGTGCCGACGCTGGTGCTTCGGGACACGACGGAACGTCCGGAGGGCATTGAAGCCGGCACCCTGGAGCTGGTAGGCACCCAGGAAGAGAATGTGTACGAACGCATTAAGGCTCTGCTGACCGATCAGGAGCTCTATGACAAGATGAGCAAAGCAGCTAATCCTTACGGGGATGGGCAAGCTTCCCAGCGAATTGTCAATGCGATTTTGCACCATTTTGGCATTCGAAAAGAGCGTCCTGAGGAATTTCACAGAATGTTCACAAAGGCATAGTTTACCGTATTCTGATTGGCAAGGGGACAGCATACAGTTGAACTGTACGGTTACCGCGGCGTTTTGCGCAATTTAGACTGCTCAAAACGCCGATTTTACACGGGAAATCCATCAAATCGATTCATTGACAAACTCTTGCTATATTCAGTAAAATGAGTTGGGATTAGAGGTTCATATGAAAAATCCGAAAAGTCAAGATAACCCTTGGTTGATAGCGCTATACATTAGCGGGGCGGGCGGTTTGCTTGCCGCTTACATTCTCATCGGTTTTTTTACCGGGCGATGGCTCATGAATCAGTTGGACGGGCCCAGAGTGTGGCTTGCCATTGGTACGCTTTCGGGGCTCTTTGTAGGGATTTTGAATATCGCTCTTCTCATTAAAAAGTTTTTGGGGGCGCAGGCGTGAATGATTTGACTTCCATTGTGAACGCTGTATTTAGAGTATCGTTACTCTTATTGTCTGCCTTGTTTCTCGGATGGGCTCTCTATCCGGAATTCCGCCCGATAATTATGGGGTTGATCATGGGCATGGCGGCGGGCTTGTTTAATGTACGCTTCCTCTCCATGAAAGTGCAGCAGCTGGCGCAATTGGCTGTCGATCCGGAACCGAAAAAGTACAACTTCGGCTTCATTACGAGATTGTGCATCGGGCTTCTGATTGTGATCTTCGCCGTAAAACTCGAACAGGTATCCCTCGGCGGTGCTATCGCCGGTCTGTTCATACCCCAATTGTTGACCATTCCTGTCAGCATTGTGTTCAGTTTGAGAAACAATCATTGATCAGCGCTAACTTGGAAAGGGGTGAAAACAATTATATGCATGATTCACCGATTATCAAACTTGGCGGATTGAATATTGACCTTTCAGCGGTCATAATGCTTCTTGTCACCTGTGTGGTGGTGTTCGTATTATGCCGGCTGGCGGTACGTAATCTATCTGTCGAAAACCCTTCCAAACTGCAAAACTTCATGGAATGGGTAGTGGAATTTGTGCAAGGCGTCGTAGCGAGTGCGATGGATCTGAAGAAAGGGAAAGCTTACATATCGTTGGGGCTTACTCTGATCCTGTTCATCTTTGTAGCCAACTTGCTGGGCTTGCCGTTCTCAATTATCACCGACTTGCCGGAGAACTTCACAGTCTTTGGACAGCCAATTCTGGCTACACTCGGACTTGAACATGGCCACTATGCTCACGTATTGTGGTGGAAGTCGCCAACAGCGGACATTTCCGTTACGGCCGGTCTTGCGATCGTTGTATTCGTGCTCATGAACTACCTGGGCCTGAAGCTGAATCGCAAGCATTACCTGAAGCATTACATCGAACCGTTCCCGATCTTCCTGCCGCTCAATATCATTGAGAACCTGGCAAAACCTATCGCTCTGGCAATCCGGCTTTACGCCAACATTTTTGCCGGCGAGGTACTGATCACGGTGATTCTGAAAACCGGCTTCTGGGGCATTCCGTTCATGGCCGCATGGCAAGGTTTCAGTATCTTCATTGGTGCATTGCAGGCGTTTATCTTTACGATTTTGACAATGGTATACATCTCGCAAACTACGATTCACGAAGAGCATTGATCAACTCGGACGAATCCGCCGTGACAGCGGTGTTTTTCGAAAGAGATATTTTCTATAGTTTCACCAAATTTCAATTTTGAAACAATTTTAAGGAGGATATTTAACAATGGAATTTTTGGCAGCAGCTATTGCAGTAGGTCTGGGCGCCCTTGGCGCAGGTTTGGGTAACGGTATGATCGTAAGCAGAACAGTTGAGTCTATCGCTCGTCAACCAGAAGCACGTGGTCAATTGCAAACAACGATGTTTATCGGTGTTGGTATCGTAGAGGTTATTCCTTTGGCGGCTACTGTAATCGCGTTCTTGATCATGTTCTCTTAATAACAATACAACGGTTTGGCGGGGAGGGCCGATGCCATCCGCGCCTTCGTTTTGTTAGGCACCGCACTTCGTGTTGATGGAAAGGAGTGACCTCAATGACAATTATTTGGGAAAATATGGTAATCACTATTATTGCGTTTGTTATTCTCTACCTCTTGCTTCAAAAGTTTGCGTTCAGCAAATTGTTCGGCATCATGGAGCAGCGTCGTGAGCTGGTCATGAGCCAGATGAACGAAGCGGCACAGACCCGCCAGCAGGCGACTGCATATGTAGAAGAGCAGAAGAAGGCACTGGAACAAGCGCGTCAAGATGCTCACGAAATCATCGAGCGTTCCAGACAAACTAGCAACAAACAAGCAGAGCAAATTATGGAACAGGCTAAGGAAGAGGCGATTCGCCTGAAATCCGAAGCTGTTCGTGATATCGAGAATGAGAAGAAGAAAGCGGTCGAAGAGCTTCGCAGCGAAATCGGCAGCGTTTCCGTGAAGATCGCAACCAAGCTGATCGAACGTGAAGTCAAGAACGACCAAGCTCAAGAAGAACTGGTGGATCAATACCTTAAAGAGGTAGGAGGCAGACCATGAGCCAAAATACGGTAGCAGCCAAGCGGTATGCGCGGGCGCTGTTCGAAGTGGCGGCTCAGCAGCAGAAGGGTCTGGAAGTGGAAGAGGAATTGCGGGCTGTTGTGCATGCCATTGAAGGCGATGCCGACATCCGGAAATTCATCGCCACGCCGAATGTTCCCCAGTCCGTGAAAATGAACGTAATCAGCCAGGCGTTGGCAGGGAAGGTATCGCAGCCAGTATTGAACACGATCGAATTGCTTCTCGACAGAGGGCGTGCAGAAATGTTCGCAGAACTGCTGAACAGTTATGTAAAGATACAAGGTGCGAGCTTGGGATTGGCAGACGCCACTGTGTACTCCACCTACCCGCTTAGCGATCAGGAAAAAGAACAGGTTGCTTCGGAATTCGGACAGTTAGCACATCAGAAGATCCGCGTGACCAATGTTGTGGACGAAAGTTTGCTCGGCGGCCTGAAAGTTGTCATTGGCGACAAGCTGTATGACGGAAGCATTGCCGGGAAGCTGGAACGTCTCGAAAAGTCTTTTAATAGACGAGCATAGTAGATAGGGGTGAAAACGTTGAGTATCAGACCTGAAGAAATCAGTACTTTAATCAAAAGTCAAATTGAAGAATATAAATCCGATATCACTGTCTCTGAAGTAGGTACGGTAATTCAAGTAAGTGACGGTATTGCTCGCGTGTACGGCCTGGAGAACGCGATGTCCGGGGAACTTTTGGAGTTCCAAAACGGCGTGTTCGGTCTGGCGCTGAACCTTGAGGAGAGCAATGTCGGTGTCGTTATCCTGGGACCTTACTCCGAAATCAAGGAAGGCGATCAGGTAAAGCGTACAGGACGTATCATGGAGGTTCCTGTAGGCGAAGCTCTGCTTGGACGCGTCGTGAATCCGCTGGGTCAGCCGCTTGACGGCAAAGGCCCGATCGAAGCGACTGCATTCCGTCCGGTTGAGAGCAGTGCACCAGGCGTTATCGACCGTAAATCCGTTCATGAGCCGATGCAAACCGGTATTAAAGCGATCGACGCGATGGTACCTATCGGCCGCGGTCAGCGCGAGCTGATCATCGGTGACCGCCAAACAGGTAAAACGACCGTAGCCATCGATACGATCCTGAACCAAAAAGGCAGCGGCGTTAAATGTATTTATGTAGCCATCGGGCAAAAGCAGTCCACTGTAGCACAGGTTGTTGAAACTCTTCGCCGTCATGGCGCGCTGGAGTACACGATCGTTGTTACGGCTTCGGCTTCCGAGCCGGCTCCGCTGCAGTACATCGCTCCATACGCAGGCTGCGCAATGGGCGAGTACTTCATGTACAAAGGCGAGCATGCACTCATCATCTATGATGACTTGTCGAAGCAAGCGGCAGCATACCGTGAATTGTCCTTGCTCCTCCGTCGTCCTCCGGGTCGGGAAGCTTATCCGGGTGACGTTTTCTACCTGCATTCCCGTTTGCTGGAGCGTGCAGCGAAGCTCAACGATGAGCTTGGTGGTGGTTCATTAACCGCACTGCCATTTATTGAAACACAGGCTTCTGACGTATCTGCTTACATTCCAACCAACGTAATTTCGATTACGGATGGACAGATCTTCCTGGAGTCCGAGCTGTTCTACTCCGGACAACGCCCAGCGATTAACGTCGGTATTTCGGTATCCCGTGTCGGCGGTTCCGCGCAGATCAAGGCGATGAAAAAGGTTGCGGGCGGCATGAAGCTGGATCTTGCGCAATACCGTGAGCTCCAGGCGTTCTCCCAGTTCGGATCCGATCTGGACAAATCAACCTTGGCTCGTTTGAACCGTGGTGCAAGATTGATGGAAATCCTGAAACAGGGCGTAAACCAGCCGTTGTCCGTTGAACAACAGGTGGTTAGCTTGTACGCAGCCGTTAAAGGATATATCGATGATATCGAGGTTGCTGACGTGCGTCGTTTCGAGAGCGAGTTCCTCGCGTTTATTGGAAGCAATAAACCGGAAATTCTTCAATCCATTACGGATACGAAGGATTTGACGTCCGACAACGAAAACGCGTTGAAAGCGGCAATCGATCAATTTAAGAAGGGCTTTGCCGCTTCGGTCTAAGCTCCTCAGGCAAGTAATAGGAGGGGAGCCGGGGTAAGCCCGGCATCCTCTTTCATCATATGGAATGTAGCTTTGGCTGTGACCAAAGTGGTTTTTACAACAGATGTGGCTTTGGTCCTAGCCAAAGCTTAGTCTACCCGTACGAAGTAATTTTGGCCCCAGCCAAAGCGCGAATTGCTTACGAAGTAACTTTGGTTTTGCCGAAGTTAGGTGATTGCTTACGAAGTTAGCTTTGGCTTCGCCAAAGCTAGGCTGATGCTTACGAAGTTAGCTTTGGCTTCGCCAAAGCTTTAAGGTGGTGAAAACATGGCAAGAGGATTACGTGATATTAAACGGCAGATCAAGAGTGTTCAGAACACAAGGCAGATCACCAAGGCGATGGAAATGGTTGCTGCTGCCAAGCTGAGAAGAGCTCAAGAGAAGGCGACCTCCGCGCTTCCATACTCCGAGAAGCTGAAAGAAGTGGTTGGCAGCATCGCTGCTGGAACCAAGGGAATCAGCCATCCGATGCTGGAGAAGCGCGAAGTGAAGAAAACCGGTTATCTGGTGATCACTTCAGACCGTGGTCTTGCGGGTGCTTCGAACTCCAATATTTTGCGTAAAGTATCGAATTTTATCGCAGAACGCCATCAGTCCAAGGACGAGTATTGCCTGTTTGTGATCGGACGTAAAGGACGGGATTATTTCCGCCGTCGTGGACTTCCGGTTGTTGAGGAGCTCACCGATTTATCCGACAGTCCGACCTATGCGGATATTAAGACCATCGCTAACGCGGCGGTTCACCAATACGAGCTGGGTCAGATTGATGAGTTATACCTGTGCTATAACCAATTCGTGAATGCCTTGACTCAGCTTCAGGAAATCTCCAAACTTCTGCCGATGGAGAACATTGGCGGCGGGGAGAACCTGACTGGTTATGAGTATGAGCCGTCTCCGGAAGGCGTGCTGGAGGTTCTGCTTCCGAAATATGCGGAAACGCTGATTTTCAGCGCAATGCTCAATGCGAAGGCAAGTGAGCTTGGAGCGAAGATGACCGCGATGGGAGCAGCAACGAAGAATGCGAGCAAGTTGATCAACGAGTTGAACCTGACTTACAACCGTGCTCGTCAGGCTGCCATCACGCAGGAAATTTCCGAGATTGTGGGCGGAGCCAACGCTCAGCAATAATGCACGTTTGAATTCTTAACTTAGTATTTAACGGATATGCGGCGATGTGATGAACAGCCGCTTTTACGATCATCGTTCACCGCCAGAGGTGAACGGGTAGGAGGGAAAACGAATCAATGAAAAAAGGACGCGTTGTCAGCATTACAGGTGCTGTAGTTGACATTGAATTTGAGCGCGGTCATCTTCCCGAGATTTTTAATGCTGTCAAGATTGAAGCTACGTTGGAAGGCGGCCGCTCGGTTGATTTGACTTTGGAAGTATCCAATCATTTGGGTGATAACCTGGTTCGTTGTATTGCGATGTCATCCACGGACGGTCTCGTTCGCGGCATCGAAGCTGTGGATTTGGGCAGACCAATCACGGTTCCTGTAGGTTCCGCTACACTCGGTCGCGTATTTAACGTATTGGGTGAGCCGATCGATAATGCAGGTGCCGTAGTGTCCGAAGTTAATAACCCGATCCACCGTGAAGCTCCTGCATACGATGAGCTCTCCACGCAAGCAGAAATGCTTGAAACGGGGATTAAAGTTATCGACTTGCTTGCTCCATACCAAAAAGGCGGTAAAATCGGTCTCTTCGGTGGTGCCGGCGTAGGTAAAACCGTTGCGATCCAGGAATTGATCAACAACATCGCTCAAGAACACGGCGGTATCTCCGTATTTGCCGGCGTAGGTGAGCGTACTCGTGAAGGTAATGACCTTTACCACGAGATGAGCGATTCCGGCGTTATCAACAAAACCGCGATGGTATTCGGACAGATGAACGAGCCTCCGGGTGCCCGTCTTCGCGTAGCGTTGACCGGATTGACGATGGCGGAATATTTCCGTGACCAAGAAGGTAAAGACGTACTTCTCTTTATCGACAACATCTTCCGCTTTACTCAAGCGGGTTCCGAAGTATCCGCCCTCCTGGGACGTATGCCTTCCGCGGTAGGTTACCAGCCAACGCTGGCATCCGAAATGGGTCGCTTGCAAGAGCGGATTACCTCCACGAAAAAAGGTTCTGTAACATCCATCCAGGCGATCTATGTACCTGCGGATGACTATACGGATCCGGCTCCTGCTACGACGTTTGCTCACTTGGATGCAACGACGAACCTGGAGCGTAAAATTTCCGAGATGGGTATCTATCCTGCGGTAGATCCGCTGGCATCCAGCTCCCGTATCTTGGCTCCGGAAATCGTTGGTGAAGAGCATTACAATGTGGCTCAAGGCGTTAAGAAAATTTTGGCTCGCTACAACGAGCTTCAAGATATCATTGCAATCCTCGGTATGGATGAGCTGAGCGAGGAAGATAAAGCGATCGTTGGACGTGCTCGTCGTGTTCAGCGTTTCCTTTCCCAGGCTTTCCACGTTGCCGAGCAGTTTAACGGCATTCCTGGTAAATATGTGCCGGTTAAAGAAACCGTACGCAGCTTTAAAGAGATCCTGGAAGGCAAGCACGACCACCTTCCGGAAGCCGCTTTCCTGTTCGTAGGTACGATTGAAGAGGCAGTTGAAAAAGCAAAAACATTGTAAGCTGACGCTCCGTGATCGGCAGACCGAAACAGTGCTCACAGTGGGACTGTGAGGTCTGCTGCGCGAGTTTTCTGCGGAAAACGGTGAGGAGGGATGGAAGTGAGCACCATTTTGTTGGAAATCGTAACGCCGGACCGCTTGGTTTACTCGGAGCAGGTGAACAGTGTTACGGTGCGTGGGGTCGAGGGAGAGCTGGGCATTTTGCCTGGTCATATTTCCTTCGTTACGCCGCTTCAAATAGCGCCAGTCTTTGTGAAGATCGGCAACGAGAGAACCCCGTTTGCGGTACAGGGCGGTTTCGTCGAAGTCCGCAAAGATAAGATTGTCATCCTGGCGGAAAGCGCAGAGAGAGCGGGAGAAATCGATCTGGAGCGTGCGGAAGCCGCGAAGGAAAGAGCAGAGACTCGCCTGCATGCGAAGGGAAGACAAGATGAAGTTGACCATCGTCGCGCGGAATTGGCTCTGCAAAGAGCGATGAACCGGATTAAAGTGACGCGGAACTAATCGTTGAACCAAGACAGCTTGGCTGCAAGATTGCAGCCAAGCTGTTTTTTTGTTTACAGCAAGCATAGGATTTCAGAGAATCTGAATCATGTTGCTGTGAAGTTCGATAAGCGGGGAAAACAAGGGCCGTTTTCTGAAAATCGCGTCGATTATAGTTAATTTTTTCATCGTTTAAAGGGTCAGAATAGTAGGATGAATTCGCTAAAGCAGCTCTCTAACAGTGTCATATGAAGCTTATGGAGCCTGCGATTCTATGAAATGTTGGATATCCCAAGTATCTAACCCTTGCTTTTATAGAGTCGCAGCACAACATATAGCGTCTAAGAGAGAAAGGTCATTCCAAGAATTAACCATGCTGGAAGCTTTACCGGCCGCTAAGTTAGGGTCCGGTAATTTTTTGTAATATAATAAGTATAAATAGGAGCATGGGGAATGAAACTATATCCATTCCTGGTGTTTCATTGGTTCATGATTGCGATAAGAACAGCATTTTGGACTTCGGCTAATGGCGTGTTCCTGATCGTTTTTGGGCAATGTCGATAAATTTTATTATTTCCGAGGAAATGTCGTATAGAAAGTGCTGGATTCTTAGGCTCCAGCCAAGTATTATAGAAGAGTCGGTCCTGAATAGGGCTGACAAATTCACGAAGGAGGAGGGAGTATGAATCAGGATTTATCCAATTCAATCGGTGCCGTCGGTGTTAGCGGATTGATATCGATTGTTGTTTCACTGGTCTGTATCGCACTGGCTTGGTGGGCATTACAACAAGTAAAGCTGGATTTGGTTGTCCGTCATCCGAAAGGGCCGCAGGGAAAGCTGCTGCATTTGCTGCTGGCGGTGGTGCTTGGACGATTCGTTGCTGAATTCCTAATTGACTATATTACATGGAGTCAAATGATCCGATATATGTTTTAAACGCGAATGACGGGCGTGGTACATAACGTGTTGGAGCAGCTTGTTTTAAAGACATGAGTTGTAGGATGGTTATGTGTTCGGCAATCTTTTTACGTGTCTGTTTTAATTGCGGTATGAATGGTTATATCTCTGTTAGGTTGCTTCAGAAGAAGATGTCGAATAAACGCATTTTATTATGTTAACACTTAAATCAAGAAACGGATCGGGCGGACGCTATGACTTCCGGACTATAATGTTCACCCGGTAATTGTTGCGCATTGACAAGTGCTGGTCGGTCATGGTACCTTTCGTAGGTCCATACTGCGGATAACAGATGCTTCATAAGGTGGCATCATGGATTGTTCGATTCCTGATGTAGACACCGTATCAGATGTCATAAATAGTTCAAAAATCGCTTGTTTAGCGGAAAACACTAATGTTAAGATGAAAGTTAGGGAATTAGCAACACCTAATTACTAACACACGCAATCAGGAAAATTATGGACGCGGAGGGAAACCATGATGAGCAAATTTATCGTCCGCGGTGGCAAAAGACTGACCGGAAGCGTCAAAGTCAGCGGAGCAAAAAATTCAGTTCTTCCGATCATCGCTGCCTCTCTACTAGGGGAAGTTGGGGAAAGTGTTATTATTGACGCGCCTCCTCTTGACGATGTAATTACAATCAGCAAAGTATTGGAGTCGCTTGGTGCGGGCATTACATATCAGGATGAAGTGATACGTGTGAATGCAGAGCACATAACGACATGTGAAGCGCCTTATGAATGGGTGCGGAAGATGCGGGCGTCTTTTCTGGTCATGGGACCTTTATTGGCACGTTGTGGACGAACCCGGATTTCGCTTCCCGGGGGATGTGCTATCGGCACAAGACCCATCGATCAGCATCTAAAAGGATTTGAAGCTCTCGGGGCGGAAATCAGCCTCGGACAAGGATATATTGAAGCTAAGAGCAATGGCAGATTGCGCGGGGCAAAGGTCTATTTGGACGTTGCCAGCGTAGGTGCTACTGAAAATATTATGATGGCTGCCACATTGGCTGAAGGGACAACGGTTATCGAAAATGCGGCGAAAGAGCCGGAAATTGTCGATTTAGCGAATTACCTGAATGCGATGGGAGCCAAAGTTCGCGGTGCGGGCACGGGCGTGATCCGCATCGAAGGCGTTGAGAAGATGCATGGCGTGAAGCATAACGTGATTCCTGACCGGATCGAAGCAGGCACCTTCATGGCTGCCGCTGCGATTACCGGCGGGGACGTATACGTGGAAGGAGCCATTGCCGATCATCTCGGCCCTGTCATCTCCAAGATGGAGGAGATGGGGATCACCGTCGAGCCGGACGAGAACGGGATTCGCGTCATCGCTGACAAGCCGTTAAAGTCGGTGGATGTGAAAACCTTGCCTTACCCTGGATTCCCAACCGACATGCAATCGCAGATGATGGCGCTCTTGCTGGTGTCGGAAGGTACAAGTGTCGTGACCGAAACCGTATTTGAAAACCGCTTTATGCACGTGGACGAATTCCAATTGATGAATGCGGAGATCAAGGTGGAGGGACGTTCTGCCATCGTGACCGGCGGCGCGAAGCTGAAAGGAGCCAAAGTAACGGCAACGGATCTGCGTGCAGGGGCCGCCTTGATTTTAGCCGGTCTTGTTTCTGAGGGGACTACCGAAGTTGGCGGCGTTCAGCATATTGATCGCGGTTATGTTCATTTGGCGGAGAAGCTGTCCGGACTTGGCGCGGATATCTGGCGTATTTCGACGGAGGAACCGAGCACGGAGAAGGTTTCGAAGAAAGCGGCAACTGAAGCAGAGGACGCCAAACATTTTAAAGTGCAGCCAACCTGGGTATAACCTGGAGGCTGGATCTGTTCATTAAGGTTAGACCGCATTAAGTCATAGAAGGGGCTTTGCCGATGGAGGCAAGGCCTCTTCTTTTTTGGGTATGCCATCATCATGGCAGCTATCCCTCCTTCTCTTATGTTGGGATTCCGGATCAATAGGAGACTTTTTGCTAGCTTGCTTGCAGTCAGCCTCAGCGTTTCTTCATCCATATGAATTTTCCCGTTCTCTTAGAATAGTTCTATCAAATACCCGTATCTCATAAGTATAAGTAGAGCGTGATGGAGCATGAACGAGAGCCTATACCAGGGGAAAAGGCACAGGAGGGAAACGCAATGAAAGATTCGAAGGTTCGTGTGAATGTGAGCACCGCAGGGAACAAACGAGCGGTCGATTCAAAAGACGTTCGGAAAGAAGGAAGTGCTGAGCCTTATCAGGTGCCGTCCGAAGGATCGGCGGCTCCCGTGTTGAAGTGGAAATTTCCTGAGGGGCTTGAGACGAAGGGCGGGCTGACTGAAGAACAAAGCCGTCGTTCGATACCGGATACAGAGGATATGCAGGAAGGGCCGCGCGGGCACCGCGGCCCGGGGAGCAGGCCGGACGCCTTCGGCGAGTCCGGCCATGGCCCGCGGGCGGCACAGACGCCGCCGCCCGAACGCCCTGCCGGCGCGCCTGCGCATGGCGCCGCGCCAGCCCCCGGCGGGCCGGCGGCGATGCCGCAGGGCCCGCACTCCGCGGCCGAGCCGCAGCGCTTCGCGCAAGCGGCATCGGGCCGCGTGCCGCGCGGCGGCCGCACGTTCCGTGTGCGGCCTGCGCGCTGGGGGCGCCGCGGCTTTGCCGCGCGGCGCCCGGCCGCCGGGAAGCGGCGGGTGCGGGTGCACCCCGCCGTCTGGGCGGTGGCCGGGCTGCTGGCCTTGGCGCTGGCGCTGCCTCTGCTGGTGGTTGCCCCCGGCAACAACGCACCAGAGCCGCTGCCGCCCGGGCCGGCCCCGCTGCCTTCCGCCGAGCCGCAGGCGGCGGAAGAGCCCATGGTATCCGTCTATGTAACCAAGACGGATACCGTGGAGGAGCTGCCGCTGGAACAATACCTCGTCGGCGTCCTGGCCGCCGAGATGCCGGCGGAGTTCCAGCTGGAGGCGCTCAAGGCCCAGGCCATCGCTGCACGAACCTATATCGTGCAGCGGCTGGCGTCCGGCGACCGCAGCGGCGTGCCGGACGGCAAGGCCTTGGTGACCGACACGGTCAGTCACCAGGCCTATATCGCCCAAGACGAGCTGACGAAGGAATGGCGTCGGCTGGGGAAGGAAGCCGAGCTGGCGAAGCTGCGGCAGGCCGTTAAGGAAACGGCGGGTGTGGTGATGACGTATGAGGGTAAGCCGATTACGGCTTCTTTTTTCTCCACCAGCAACGGGTATACCGAAAATTCAGAGGATTATTGGAAGAACGAGATTCCCTACCTGCGCAGCGTGGAGAGTCCATGGGATAAAGAGATTTCGCCCAAATACAAGACAACGGTCACGATGCCAAGGTCGGAGTTTATCGGGAAGCTTGGCCTGGCGGATGGAGCCGTACCGGTATCGGCGGGCGGGGACGGGGGTTCTTCTTTTTTGAAAGTGCTCTCGTATACGCAAGGCCATCGCATTGAGAGCGTACGGGTCGGCGGCAAGAAGTTCACCGGTCGCGAGGTGAGAGAGAAGCTGGGGCTCCGGTCCAGCCAATTCACCCTTCATATGAAAGACGGAGAGATTGAGATTACGACCTACGGAAACGGCCACGGAGTCGGCATGAGCCAATACGGAGCAGAGGGCATGGCCCGCGAGGGATATGAAGCGAAAGCGATTCTGGAGCACTATTATACGAATATTTCTTTTGACAAAACTTCAAATCTTCTCTCTTTAAATACAAGTTCAAAAAATCTGTTTTTCAACACCGAGAAGGTTGAATAAAGCTAGGGACTGAGAAGCGGAGCGTACGTTTTGGGTACGTGAGCATTGGAAGGACCGGCTGAATTCAAGATTCGATGCCGAGTTGCCCCTTGATTCACTCCGTGATCAAAAGACGACTTTTGGAACAACCTCTCAAAAAAATAATAGTGAGATAACGTATAAAAGAGTTGGCCCCGGTAACAATGGTTACTGAGGTGATTGCAAATGAATGAACAGAACAAAAATAGTAAACCCCACGAAGAAACTCCTAAAACTGTGCAAGGAGATTCGGCGGTAACGTCATCTTCGTGGAAGAAAGCATTATCCAAACGGTGGGTGTTCCCGGCAGCATACTTAGCAGCAGCGGCAATTATACTAACCCTCGTGTGGGTCTACCAGGACGCCAGCCAAAAGACGCTGAACCCACAAGAGGAAGCAACAACCGTATCGGAATCGGTTCAAGGCTCGGAGAAGCCTGCTGCAACCGAAGGTAATGACGGAGAGGCTGTAGAAGTGACGGCTAATGCGCAAGCGATGATCTGGCCGGTAGCGGACGACGTGGCGGTGAGCATCGTCAAACCTTACTTTGACGAGACGAATCCGGAGACCCATCAAGAGGCGATGGTGCAATATAACGACACCTTCACGCCGAATCTGGGAATCGACTTGGCTGCCGCCGATGACACGATGTTCGAAGTCAGAGCCGCGCTTACGGGTAAAGTGACCCGGGTCGAGAATCATCCGGTCAACGGTAACGTCGTTGAGATTACATCCGGCGATACCAAAACCGTGTACCAAAGCTTGAACGAAGTGAAAGTGAAGGAAGGCGCAGAAGTGAAGCAGGGCGATTCCATCGCGACGGCCGGACGCAGCGAGCTTGAGAAGGATCTCGGCAACCACGTGCACTTTGAAGTGTATGAGGGCGGGAAACTGGTCAACCCTGTGAGCGTGCTTCCGCAAAAATAATTTCATTTCTTCGTCATATGCGCCCACCGCGCACTTGAAGAGGGCAGGATCTTGGGATCCTGTCTTTTTTTTTGCTGCGGGTTCGGATGGCAAGTCCAACCCTTGCTGCGCCTTATTTTATGGAGTTTCTCTGCTTGTCCGCGACCGGCATGTCCAGAAAATAAATGGGTCCAAGTAAGCTTGTCAGCACTTGAAACCGCGAATATCCCGTCAGGCCCCTCATATAATGTACCAAACTATCCACACAGTAGGGAGGCGGGAGCGTGCACGATTACATCAAAGAGCGGACCATTAAGATCGGACGCTGTATCGTGGAAACGAGGCATACGGTTCGAACTATAGCCAAAGAATTTGGCGTGTCGAAGAGCACGGTGCATAAGGACTTAACCGAACGTCTGCCGGAGATCAACCCGGACCTGGCGGATCAGGTAAAGCACATTCTCGAATACCACAAATCCATCCGCCATCTGAGAGGCGGAGAAGCTACCAAGATCAAGTACAAAAAAACCGGCAGCAACCGTGAACCGGTGGCCACGGCAAAATCCTGATTTTTTTAGGGCTTTGGTCGCTAGATTGGCGTTGAATCCCTCCCCTAAAGTATGATATGTTAAAAGCTGGTATAGGATCGAAATATGGGACCTGTTTTGCCGAAGATCATCATCGATTGCTAGATTATGTCGAAGGGTGGTACGGTACAGCGAACAGACTCTTTTACCATAAAATAACACTTTGGGGGCTTTTCATGATGTTGAGCAAGGATATTGGAATCGATCTCGGAACGGCGAACGTGCTCATTCACGTAAAGGGGAAGGGGGTAGTGTTAGACGAACCTTCCGTTGTCACTATTGAGACCGACACCAAACGAGTCCTTGCCGTCGGTGAGGAAGCACGGCGCATGGTCGGGCGTACTCCCGGCAACATTACGGCGATCCGCCCGCTGAGGGACGGGGTCATCGCCGACTTCGAAATTACGGAAGCGATGCTGAAGTACTTTATTGATCGCGTGGGCGCGCGCAGTTGGCACAGCCGGCCCCGAATCCTGATCTGTGCACCGACGAACATTACTTCGGTGGAGCAGAAAGCGATCCGGGAAGCGGCTGAGCGCAGCGGCGCAAGGGATGTGTTCCTGGAAGAAGAACCGAAGGCGGCGGCAATCGGCGCAGGAATGGATATTTTCCAACCGAGCGGTAACATGGTTGTGGACATCGGGGGCGGCACCACGGATGTGGCCGTCCTGTCCATGGGCGATGTGGTCACCGCCTCTTCGATTAAAATGGCAGGGGACAAGTTCGACGAGGCGATCACGAAGTACGTGAAGCATAAATATAAATTGCTGATCGGGGAACGGACAGCAGAAGATTTGAAGATGGCGATCGGAACGGTTCGTCCGGGCGGCAGACAAGCTGAGATGGATATTCGCGGACGCGATATGGTATCGGGATTGCCGTTTACCGTCACGGTGTCGTCAGAGGAAGTGCAGGAAGCCCTGTGGGATCCCGTGTCATCGATCGTGCTCGCAGCCAAATCCGTATTGGAGCGTACTCCGCCTGAGCTGTCGGCGGACATCATCGATCGCGGCGTCATTCTAACGGGCGGCGGCGCGCTGCTTCATGGATTGGACGAGCTGTTGACGGACGAGCTTCGGGTGCCGGTGCTTGTCGCTGAAGATCCGATGCACTGTGTGGTTAAGGGAACGGGAATTATGCTCGATAATTTGGACAAGGTCGTTAAGAAAAAGTTCTAACCTTCCGATATAGATGATAGGAACGTGATTTTTGATTATAAATCTGTATCCATACGATGCAGCTACAAAAGTCTGCAGTATACAATGGTCATGCGCAGCAGCAGCGAAGAGGACGGAATTGTATTGGAAAAACGGAGTGGTCGCCTTTGATTTCGGATTTCAACATTTGAGAAGTTCTAACGAGAAATCCGAAAACAACAGCGATTGGAAATACAATCCGTCAGCGAAGCGGCCATTCACGGATCTATTTTGGAAGGGAAGTGCCTTCATTGTTAAGAGGTCTATATACAGCGGCTTCAGGGATGATGACCCAGGAGCAGCGACATAATACGGTGACGCAGAACATCGCCAACGTTAACACGACAGGCTATAAGGCAACGAACAGTGTACAGCGCTCGTTCCCTGAAGTTCTGGTCTCGATGATCGGCGGCAACGAGTCGTCGAATGCGGGACGGAAGCTCGGCAAGTTCAACACGGGCGTATACGCGGAGGAGAGCATTTCGCTCTATACGGAAGGCGCGCTTCGGGAAACGAACAAGACAACGGACTTTGCGCTGGTATCCTCGTTTACGGTACAGAATCCGGCAACGGGCCAGGCTTATCCGTTTGATGCTTCGGGCAGATACGTGGATGAGAACGGCGAGGTGATTTACCGGCCGGAAGGATTTTTCACGGTTCAGAACGAGAACGGAGATGTCCGGTACACCCGCAACGGCAGCTTCCGGGTCAGCCCCGAAGGCAACCTGTTGAGCGAGAGCGGCTATCAGGTTCTGGATAACAATAACAGACCGATTGTATTGACAGGTCCGGCGAGTGACTTTACAGTGAATGAGCAAGGAGAAATCATGGACGCCGCTGGCAGAGGGACGGGCATCATTCTCGGCGTCAGCATCGTGAGCCAGCCTCATGGACTGATTCGAGAAGGGCATGGCGTGTTCCGCATGGCTGATCCGGACGGTGAAGTGCGTTTTATGACGCCGGCCGATAACGGAGTGGTCCGACAGGGATTCATCGAAGGGTCCAACGTGGATCCAACGCAGTCGATGGTGGAATTGACCGCTGCGCTGCGCGCGTATGAAACGAATCAGAAAATCGTTCAATATTACGACAGAACGCTGGAGAAGGCGGTCAATGAAATTGGCCGCGTCTAAGCTAACGTCTGTAAGCAGGTAGGCAGCACACTGCTGCCGGAATAATGGGAGCCCACGGGAGGTAAGTAATGAACAACTCGATGATTAGCGCCATGGTGTCGATGAATGCCCTCCAGCAGCGATTGGATGTCATTGCGGACAATATGGCAAACGTCAACACGGCTGGTTATAAGAAAAAGGAGGCATCCTTTGAGGATGTGCTGACTCAGGTTCAGGGCCATCACAAGGATTTCGACCGGACGGGCCGTGCGACGCCGCTTGGCTATACACTCGGGTACGGCATGAGATTATCTTCCGTTGTGCCAAACATGGAGCAGGGCGCCATGAAGGAAACCGGCAACCCGCTCGATCTGATGATTGACGGGCAAGCCATGTTTGCGGTTCAGGGAGACGGCGCGATCGGATATACCCGTGAAGGCGGATTCCACGTATCCCCGGACGCCCGTAATCCGAACAACCTGCTGCTGGTCAATTCACAAGGCTATCCTGTGCTTGACGTGAACGATAATCCGATCTCTCTTCCGGCCAAAGGGAAAGTTGCCATCAATGAGAGAGGTCAGATTATCGTGGAGACCCCAACGGGTGGCCGTACGGCTCCTTATGCCACCTTGAAGCTGGTTGAGCTTGAGCGTCCGGAGGGACTGGTCGCTGTAGGGGATAACCTGTTTGTCTTAGGGAACGGTTTAGCGGAAGGCGACGTATTCGATACGACGCCGCCTGCTCCGGGCGAGCCTCCTAAATCCAAGGTGCTGTCCGGATTTGTGGAGCAGTCCAACGTGAACCTGACCGATGAATTGACCAAGATGATGGAAGTTCAGCGGGCCTACCAGCTGACGGCACGCGCGCTTAGTTCCAGCGATACCATGATGAACCTTGCCAACACAATGCGAGGGTAGGTGGGCATCATGAGTGAATCAAACGCCAAAAAACGCTCCAAGACATCCGGATGGAAAATCGCCGTCCGTATCATGATTCCTGTATTGCTCGTACTGGCATTATTCGGGGGCATGGTCTTCGGATATGTTGTCCTGGGGGATCAGGAGCTTAGTGAAGTGTTTGAATGGGGCACATGGAAGCATGTTTTTGATTTGATTTTCGCACCGTGACGAAGGTCGGGGTGACATACAACGTCTTTGATAAGATGCCAAACTCCCTGTAAGGGAGTTTTCTTTTTTTAGGGTTAAACGGTATAATGGGATGGGACTTGCGTATTAACTTTGTCATTTCATGACAATGGACGGATGTATATAAAATAACCCCACAAAGTGGAGCCTATGCTGCGATGCTTATTCCAAATACTTTGCGGGGACCCCAAAAAACTTGTAAAAGGGCCCTCTCCTCGTACACGGAATGTCCGAAGGAGAAAGCCCCTTATCTGAAACCTTCACTTCTGCAGCGGTGAAGGATATCCATCATTTTTTCCGCAACTCCTTCTTTTTATGCAAATGATCTGAAATTCGTTAAAGAACCTCGAAGATGAAGCTTGATACAACCATCGGCAATACCTTCCGCTGCTTGAGAAAGCGGCATAGCGTCGCAACTGGAACGAACTCCCCTTTTCAAACGCTATGCTTGGCGGGTACGTACATAAGGAGGATTTAATACTATGTTGAACATCAAACAGATCCAAGAGATTATTCCGCATCGTCCCCCGTTTTTGCTCGTCGATAAGATCGTGGAGATCGAGGATGGCAAACGGGCGGTCGGCATCAAGAACGTGACGATCAACGAACCGTTTTTTGTTGGGCATTTCCCTGAATATGCCGTTATGCCGGGAGTCCTGATTGTAGAAGCTTTGGCGCAAGTCGGCGCTGTAGCGATTCTCAACGTAGAGAGCAATCGGGGCAAGCTCGGCTTTTTGGCGGGCATTGACGGTTTCCGTTTCCGTGGACAAGTGGTACCGGGAGACACGCTGCGCCTTGAAGTCGAGATCATTCGCCTGAAGGGCATGATCGGCAAAGGGAAAGCGACCGCAACGGTGGATGGACGCGTAGTGGCCGGGGGAGAAATTATGTTTGCTCTCGCGGACAAGGAGTAATTTTCAGACTATTCTTGTTTGGATGAGGAAGGGAGACTTTTTTTCATGTCAGAGATGAGTCAGAGAACAATCGATACGGTACAGCGTTGGTTGAATGATCCTTATGTAGATGAGGAGACGAAACAGGAGCTGCGTTCACTCGAGCACGATGCCAAAGAGCTGGAGGAGCGGTTTTATCGTGATCTGGAATTTGGAACGGGCGGTCTGCGCGGCGTCATTGGTGCAGGCAGCAACCGGATGAATAAATATACGGTAGGTCGCGCAACGCAAGGCTTTGCGCAATATATTCTGGAGGCTCACGGCGAAGCGGAAGGCAAGCCTTCCGTTGTCATTGCCCATGATTCCCGGCATTTCTCGCCGGAGTTTGCGTTGGAGGCTGCTTTGGTTCTGGCCGGCAATGGGATTGTAGCCAAGCTTTATCCTTCCTTGCGTTCTACGCCGCAACTGTCATTCAGCGTGCGCCACTTGGACGCTACCGGCGGGATTGTCGTCACGGCAAGCCATAATCCGCCGGAATATAACGGTTATAAGGTGTACAACCGTGAAGGCGGCCAGCTGGTGCCGGACGAAGCGGAAAACGTGATTGCCCGGATTCAGGAGGTGGATTCTTTCTCCGCCGTGAAGAGGCTGTCGCAGGCGGATGCCGAGGCACAGGGTCTGTTGGTTTGGCTGGGCGAAGCGGAGGACCAGGCTTTTGTGGATACGGTGACCGATGTCAGCGTGAATCGGGAGCTTATCGCGTCCAAGCTTGGCGAGGATTTCAAAATCGTATTTACGCCGCTGCACGGAACAGGGCAAGCCCCGGTCGAGCGGGTGCTTCGGAACATCGGCTTTAAGCATATCCATGTCGTTCCTGAGCAAGCACAGCCGGACGGCAATTTCTCCACCGTGAAATCTCCGAATCCGGAGGAACGTGAAGCGTTCACGCTTGCGATGAAGCTTGGCGAGGAAGTAGGAGCCGACATTTTGATCGGGACGGATCCCGACGCGGATCGCATGGGGGCTGTCGTGAAGAACGGCCAAGGTGAATACGTCGTGCTGACAGGCAATCAATCGGGCGCGATTATGATCCACTATTTGCTGGGTCAATTGAAGGAAGCGGGCAAGCTGCCCCATAACGGTGCCGTCATCAAGACCATCGTTACGAGCGAGATGGGAGCGGCGATTGCGGAGCATTATGGTGCCGCCGTGTTGAATACATTGACGGGCTTCAAGTACATTGGCGAGAAAATGACCCAGTTCGAGGAGTCCGGCAGCCATACGTATCTGTTCGGCTATGAGGAGAGTTACGGCTATTTGGCAGGCAACTATGCGCGCGATAAGGATGCCGTGCTGGCCTCGATGCTGATTTGCGAAGCCGCCGCCTACTATAAAGGACAAGGCAAGACGCTGTACGATGTGCTGCAGGAGCTTTACGAGCAGTTCGGTTATTTCCTCGAGACGCTGGAATCCCGGACGCTCAAAGGCAAGGATGGCGTTGCCCAGATTCAAGCCAAGATGTCCGATTGGCGCGACAATCCGCCCCAGAAGGTCGGGGGCCAATCGGTTAAGCAGGTCCTTGACTATGCGGAGGGCTTGGACGGATTGCCGAAGGAAAACGTGTTAAAATATTTGCTTGAAGACGGTTCTTGGTTCTGCCTGAGACCTTCGGGCACCGAGCCGAAGATCAAAGTGTATTTTGCCGTGCGCGGCGAATCTCTCGCCGATGCGAAGGCCAAAATTCAATCGCTCTCGGATCAAGTCATGGCCCGGGTAGACGCTTAACCATAGATACATTTAATGAGAGAAGAGAACGAAGGGGATTTACGATGGTTGCGCAAGGCATCAAATTGCTGTTGCCCTCCATCGTAAATCCCCGCAGGTTCGATGAGGAGGTACTTTCGTGGTTCAGAAATGGAAACGCTGGAACACGGCAGCCCGCAAGTGGCTGTGGATTCTGGTTGTTCTTGGCGTTGCAGCGGCCCTGCCTGTAGGTTATGACCGACTGCAAACAGAATCAACATCAAAGAACGTCGAGTTGGTGTTTGATTATCGGGATTTGTTGGATGTCGCGGTGTATCAATCCAAGCCGCAGGATTTTATATCCGAGCAGCTGGATCGCCTGAAAGACGCTGGCGTGATCAGTATGGCGCTTTATGAAAGCACGCTGGACGAGCTGGCGAAATCGCGGCGGATATCGGTATATGACGGGCAGCAGGTCGCCGATCTGACAGGTACGACGGTCTCCCCGAACGAGAATTTTACGTATGTTGCATTCCTGAACGAGGAAAGCGCAGCTTTAATTAAACCCATCATTCAAGACACGTTCACGAGACTGGGGATTCCGGTAAGATCATGGCAGTTCGATCGCGCAGTGGACGGTTTGGTGCTGGAAACTCCGCGTTCCAATGCGGTCATTAAACCGTTGTCTCCAGACCCGATTACGATCAGCATGCTGCGGGAAAAGGGCTTTAACATTGTGCCGCGTCTGTCGGACAGTCTTCCGTATGACCAAGCTTACATGGAGAAGCTGATGGCGTACTTCGCGGATAACGGCGTGAAACGCATTCTGTTTGAAGGCGATTCCGCCAGAGGTTTTAATGATCAAGCCGACATGAAAAGCCTGGATTCTTTTGGCCAGCTGTTGAACCAGCATGGTATCGGCCTCGTGGCGATTGAGAATATCAAGCGTCCGCAAAAAGGCTTTACGAAACTTGCCTATTTAACGGATTACAACGTAACCCGTATTTATTCCTTAAGCGAGCGGGATGCTAATCTGGAGCCCGAGGTTATCGGGGACCGATTCGCCCTGGCATCCAAAGACCGTAACATTCGGATGTTCTATTTGAATGCAGAGCCGAGCCGGGATATGACCAAGGCTTCCGTTACCCATCCGCTGGATAATCTGATTGACAGTTTGACCGGGGCGGGCCAAGCCATCAAGCAGATAGAGGACAATGGCTTCACTATGGGCCCTGCAGAGCCGTTTAAGGTAACCGACTCGTCCTTGCAGCGTTACTTCAAGCTTGGGGCGGTCGTTGGAGCCATCGCGCTGATTTCGCTCATGATTTCCTATTACATTCCGTTCTTGACGATTGCAGCCTTCCTGATCGGGCTCGTGGGCAGCGCCGGATTGTATGTTCTAAAGCCGACATTGCTTGAACAGGCCTTGGCTTTATTTGCCGCGATCAGCGCTCCAACGGTTGCCGTCATATTGGCCATTCGCAAAGTCAATGAAACGCAGAAGAGCATTCCGGACATGAGTCCTGGCAGAAGAGTGACCCATTCGATCGTATTGCTGGTCAAAACCTCGATTTTGTCGCTTGCGGCTGTACCGATCGTTGTTGCGTTATTGAACAATGTGACCTATATGCTCGTGCTGGATCAGTTCCGTGGCGTGAGCTTGCTGGCTGCAGCTCCGATTGGGCTTATTGCGATCTACGTGGTTCTGTATCGCGGAGGATCGACTTATAGCGCAATTCTCAAGTTGCTTAAAGCACCGATCTCGTTGACATGGGTCATCGCAGCAGGGATTGTGGCCATCGTTGGCTGGTACTATCTCACCCGTACAGGTAATGCAGGGTCTGTATCTTCGATCGAAATGGCATTCCGTACATTCCTGGAAAATACGTTTGGCGTACGTCCGCGTAACAAGGAATTCTTGCTTGCTCATCCGATGATGGTGCTCGGCGTGTTCCTGTCATTTAAGTATCGTCATGCCGTATACCTTCTCATTATCGGCGTGATGGGGCAGCTGTCGATGGTCGGAACATTCACGCATATTCACACGCCTCTCTATATTTCGGCGATTCGGGTGGTATTGGGCCTTGGACTCGGCCTGATCATCGGATTGATCGCGATATTGGTATGGCAAGTGGCAGAAAGGATCTGGAAACGATGGTCTCCACTTCTAAGACAATAGTCATTTCCGGATATTACGGATTTAAAAATAGCGGTGACGAAGCGGTGCTGAAATCGATTCTGACCGCATTAGAGCAGGAAGGACAGGCAGCGGGGGTCGATATCAACCCCGTTGTGCTTTCCATTGACCCGGAATGGACTTCGGCTGCCTACGGGGTTAAATCGGTACATCGGATGAAGCTCGGCGAGGTTCGACAGGCGATCAAGGACAGCGACGGTTTGATCAGCGGCGGAGGAAGCCTGCTGCAGGATGCTACCAGTCCGAAGACCATTCCTTATTATCTGGGCGTTCTCAAGATCGCGCAGTGGCTCGGTAAGCCGACGTTCATTTATGCCCAGGGCGTTGGCCCGGTGAACCGTAAACTGTTTTATCCGATGATTCGCTCGATCTTCCGTAAATGCACGTATATCTCGGTGCGGGACATGCAGTCGGGCGAACTGCTTCAGTCCATGGGAATATCGGGGGAAGCCGTGCACGTCGTGCCGGACCCGGTAATGGGGTTGCCGCTGGCGGAGGGAAAGGGTGTCCATCTGGATTCCCACTCGGGATCAGCGTTTAAAGAGAATGAAGCTGCACCAGTTTCTTCTATAGAAGAGCAGCGCGAATCATCCGAAGAACCTGTAAAGCCATCCTCGTTATCAAGCGGAGAGACGCAGGTCTCTCTTCCGGTCATCGGCATTTCGGTTCGGTATTGGCATCCGGAACGAAAAGAGCTGAAGGCTGTAGCGGAAGGTTTAAAGGCATTAGCCGAACAACGACCGGTGCATCTTCGCTTTCTTCCTTTTCATCAGCCGGATGATATTGAGGCTTCGCAGTTTATAGCGGATGCCATGGGCGATGTTTCCAAGAACGGCTCTGCCATAAGTTTCTACCGCGATGAGAAGCAGCCGCAGGACATGCTGCGCGAGGTTAGCCGTTGTGATATGATATTGGGCATGCGCCTGCATAGCCTGATCTATGCCGCGAATCAGAGCGTGCCGCTGCTCGGAATTTCTTATGATCCGAAAATCAACCACTTCTTGAGGCGGCTTGGCAGCGAGCCTGTCGGAAGCAGTGAATCTCTTGACCCGAGCGTATTAAAGGATCAGATGCTGAAGCTGTTGGACGATGCAGCGGCATGGAAGGCGGAGCATGGCGAGCAGATTGCCTTGCTGAAACGCGAGGCTGCCATGCCTGCACGCCACATTGCCCAATATTTACGCCATAGAGGATGATAAACATGAAACAGACCTATCCATTTCCTACCGTATCGGTATTCGAGATTCCGTTTTCCAAGCTAAGCATGAAAGATACGGTGAAATACCTGACAGAGGCTGTGCAGTCGGGGCAGCCCCATCATGTGATTACGGCGAATCCGATCATGGTGATGACGGCCGTCAACAATCCGGAGTATAAAGAGATGATGCAAAGAGCTGAAATCATCGTTCCGGACGGCACCGGAATCGTCTGGGCCGCCGGTGTAGGCGGCGATCCGTTGGAGGGACGCGTGACCGGCTTCGAGCTTTTACATGAATTGTTGAAGGTCGGGGAAACCTATAGATGGAAGTTCTTTCTGCTTGGAACTACCGCCGAAGTGATTCAGGAAGCTGCCGAAAGGTTACAAATGCAATATCCGGCTGCAATTATATGCGGCTACCGGGACGGTTTTTTTGGGCCTGATGAAGATGCTGCCGTCATCGAACAGATACGGGCGGCTTCACCGGATATTTTGTTTGTGGCGCGCGGTGCGGATAACCAGGAGCCTTGGATTGCCCAGCATAAACAGGCGCTCCAGGTTCCGGTCGTGATGGGCGTCGGGGGATCGTTCGATATTATCTCCGGCAAACTGAAGCGGGCACCGAAGGTGTTCCAAAAGCTGCGTCTCGAATGGTTTTATCGCCTTCTGAAGGAGCCTACCCGTTACAAAAGAATGCTTGCGCTGCCGAAATTCGTAGTGAAAGTGCTGCGCGAGAAAGAAAACGTAACGAAATCGAGCTAAATGGCTCATTTCTGTGGGTAAAATCCGGGAAATCACCGGAAATTGGCATTGGTTTTCGGACCCGAAGGGAGTATAATTCAACCGGTAGACTTTTATTGGGGGTCGAATGATTACATGTTAATGATATACATCATCGGGTTTATCGTATCGCTGGCGCTCGCTCTGCTCTTAACCCCGCTTGTAAAGAAGTTTGCGGTTAAGATTGGTGCCGTTGACGTTCCTAATGCCCGCAAGGTTCATACCCGGATCATGCCCCGACTCGGGGGACTCGGCATTTATCTGGCTTTTATTCTTGGACTCATTGCGGTTCTTCCTTTTTTGCCGGATAGCCTGTCGCCTCGTGATGCCAACTTCATGAAGGCATTTCTGATCGGCGGTTCCATGATCGTATTGATCGGAGCCTTGGATGATCGATTTGAACTTTCGGCCAAAGTGAAGTTTTTGGCTCAGATTGCAGCTGCCTGCGTAGTTGTATTCGGATTTAATATTACCGTGGACTTTGTAAATATACCGTTCCAGGACCGTTACTCCATGCTAGAGAGCTGGGTATCGATTCCGCTTACGATCTTCTGGATCGTCGGCGTAACGAACGCGATTAATTTGATTGACGGGCTTGACGGACTTGCAGCAGGCGTATCCGGCATTGCGATCGGCACGATCCTGGTCATGGCTGTCTTGATGGGCAACACAACCGTAGCCCTGCTCTGCCTGCTGCTCCTCGGCAGCATTATCGGTTTCCTGTTTTTCAACTTCCATCCGGCAAAGATTTTCATGGGAGATACGGGGTCATTATTCCTTGGATTCAGTTTGGCCATGCTGTCCCTGCTTGGATTTAAGCAGATTGCGATTGTATCCTTTATTACGCCGCTGATCATTATCGGCGTTCCGCTGTCGGATACGTTCTTCGCGATCATTCGCCGCAAAATCCAGAAGAAACCGATCTTTGCTCCGGACAAGGGCCATTTGCATCACTGCCTGCGCGAGCTTGGATTCAGCCATCGCCAGACCGTGTTGATCATTTACGTCATTGCCGCGTTTTTCGGCGTATTGGCCGTCATTCAATCGTCGGCTGCCATGTATGAAGCGAACTGGGTGACGTTTGTGGTTATCTGCGTCATGATGTGTTTCATGCAGATCGGTGCCGAAGTCATCGGACTGGTCGGCAAGACCAAACGGCCGATTCTCGGGCTGATTAACCGGATGCGGATGAAGGCAAATCCCGAAAGCCGCACCAAATAGAACTTATTCTTTTTCATTATGAGTCCGGTACGGACATGCCAGCCTCGCCCAAAAAGGGTGAGGCTTTTTTGTGCTTTTTTCTAAATAATTGAATGTCTGGGACCGATATATGAACTATGCGCAAGTACCAATCTGTCAGTGAAAGCGAGGGGACCCAGTGAACGACGCAACACCCAAAACGGACGCCAACGTCCGAATGATCAAGGAGGCACAACCGTTGAAGAAAAATTTCCGTACAATAGCAAGCCTGTTATTGGCCATTGCTATGTTCTTTTCCCTTATTCCGGCATTACCGGCTTCAGCTGCAAATGGAGCCTTGTTTTTTCACTTTTCCAATCTAAGTACGGATCCGAATTCTCCAACGCCGGAGAACCGGAGCTCCATTTCGGTTTCGGGTACCTACAACGGCATTAATCCGAACACCATCTCGTATGAAATCAAACGGTTCGATGACACAACCACGGGCGGCACCGGCGTCAAGCCGATCCTGGACGAAGCAGCGAATACGTTCGAGTTCCTGAGCGTGCAGCTGAACCAAGGCGTGAACAAAATCATCGTGTCCGGCATGAGCACGCAAGGCCAGCAGATGAGTGCTACGGCCTACGTGAAGTTCTCCGATGTACCGGCTGTTTACGAAGTAGCGCTCAGTGATGGACGCGTTCTGGAAGAGAATGCTTCCAAGCCGGTTGTCGTTACTACGCAGACCGTCAGCATTTCCGTCAAAGCGACGAATGGATCCAAGGGTGTTACCGTCAATGGGCAGAATATGTATGCCGGCGGCGGCGATACGTATTACTCCGCAGGGATCCTGCTGCAGAAGGGCGTCAATGATCTGGTGATCGTCGTGAACTCCGAATCGAAATCCCAGACCATCAATAGACAGGTCGTTTATCATCCGACAGGTTCTATAACTGTCAATCAACTGAAGATTGGCGGCACAAATATCGATGGACAGGCGGTTGTTACCGGTACGGTGAACGGCGTCATCTCCGGTTATGTGATCGTGGATGCTCCTCCGGCTGGTACCCCAGCGGTTCCCCCGATCCTTGAAGTATCCGTATTTTCGGTAGGAGCCACAAATCCGATCATGACCTCGCCAGCAACCGTAGGTGCGGCAAGCTTGCTGGGCAATACCTTGATGTATCCTTTTACAACGACCGGCACTACCAGCATCACTCAGAGTGGGGATTATTTTGTACTCACTAAGGATACTACCACGGGCTTTGATGTGAAGAATTCTTTTACTTACCGCGATGTCAGTGCGCCTACCATCAAGCAGGTGTACCAATTGTACGGCGTAACGGAGAGCGGGGGAACGGTATCGGCTACCTCCCAATCCATTTTCCCAAGCAGTAACAACACCGTCCTGAATGAACTGCCGATCTATTTAATGGTCGAGCAAGTGAACGCAGGCAATGTCGAGATAGAGTCCAGCAAGGGCGGCGGCACGATCGCTCAGAAGTTTACCTATAACAGCCACACGGTTTTCAAAATCACGAACCTGCCGACAGGTCAGCAAAATCTGATCATCAAGGTCAGCAATGGGTCGGGCGTTTCCGATACCAAAGTCATCCCGGTGACGTTCTTGTCTTCTTCTTATATTGATATTTTCAATTTGTACAACAACCAGGTATTTAAGAACAGCTCGGATTTCAACCAAGTGACAGGACGCATTGTCAACTACACAGGGACTACAGGACTTACGATTTCCCTGAACGGTAACACTCGCGATCTGAACGTGAACGGCAACGGGGAATTCAGCTTTATGGATACGACGTTCCTGCAGCTGATTCCAGGTCCGAATACGTTGGTGGTCGCCGACAAGAGCGGGAAAATCTCGACGAAGCTGACCCTGCTTTATTTTAGCGATACCCGTTCGGTTATCAAAAACATGATCCCATTCCCGGTTGGCTCCGCAACGGAATCCGATCCGGACGGATTGTTCCGAGAAACGGCTGAGAATGCGTATAACACATATGAAAAAGCTTTGGGTCTTCGCTTTGAAGTGGAATACACGGATGAGATTACGGTGAACCTCAGTCATCCTACGCCAACCATCTTTGCAGTATTTACCAAAAATAACCAAGGAACCTGGACTCTCTCGGGCGGTGCCCTGAAGACCCAATTGGATCCCATTAATCCGGCGGATTACGACCGGTACTTTACCATTGTCAATGGCGCGAACTCCAGCTCGGCCCGCGTGGTGTTCAAAGAGCTCGCACTTCCAGAGGTTGGTTTGCAGGCAATCAGCATCGGTTCGCGTTATCAGTCGGTTACAACAACCGATACCATCGAAATCACGCGCGAACGTGCACCTTACCAAGTGCTGTCTCCTAAACTACCGAACGAAGGCGTGCTGAAACAGAACTTTGTAGAGGTAAGCATCAAGGCTGAGGGAGCTGACGCCATTCTGATTGGCAAAACGCCAATGGTGAAATCCGAAATCAGCGATATTTTCCGTCTTGAAGTCAAGAACCTGAAAAACGGCAAAAACACCATCAAGTTCACGATCGAACAAGGCACCAAAAAGACAAACGGCCAATTCGTCGTAACGTACACCGACGATGCAACGGAAGGCTCCCAGTTTAAAACCAATATTTCGAAGTCCGGCAAAGTGTCCGTGTTTAAAGGCGGCGTATCGCTGTCCTTGCCGAAAGGCACCGTGCTTCAGCAGGCGAAATCAAGCCCTACGGCTGAAGTGCCAACGATCAACCTGCTCGGCGAGCATGACATCCTGTTCGGCATTGCCAACCAGATCGATGGTCGTACGATTAAAGCCTATAACCGGATCGGCGAAATCGAGAACGGCGTAGAAATGGACGGACGCCTGTCCCTGATTCCTGGGGATAACAACAATGCGTTCCGTTTCACGCCGGCTGCGCATTTCGGATATGCGTCTCCGCTTTACTGGCTGGATGCAGGTTCGCTTAATGCCTACAGCAGCAACGTGGAAGACTTCAATGTAAAAGCGGCAACGCATCCGTACGCAAAAGGGCACGAATTCCATCAACGCTTGATTCCGCAGAACTGGATGGAGCTCTCCCAAAAAGGTACGATTACCTTGAAATACGACTCCGCGCTGGTGAATTCGGCTTCCAGCAACCTGGGCATCTGGTGGTACAACCCGTCCCAAGGAACCTGGATCAACATCGGCGGAAAAGTAGACGCCAAGAAGAAAACCATTACCGCTCCATTCAAGGGCTTCGGTTACTATGCCGTTAAATCCTTGCGTTACAGCTATTCCGATGCGATCTCGCATAAGACGGCCCGCAACGATATCGAATTGATGCTGGCCAGAGGATACATGAAAGCGTCCAAGCAGGATGCGTTCGGCGTATACGATCCGATGACTCGCGGCGAATTTGCTACGATTATCGTGAAGCTGCTGGATATTCCGTTGGATTACGATACCGACAAGAACAAGCTGACCTTTGATGACATTTATCAGGAAAGTGTCGTCAACAGCATGCAGTGGGATTACCGTTACATCGAGACGGCAGCCAGAAAAGGGATCATCCGCGGCATTGCGCCTCGAAGCTTTGCTCCGAATATGGAGCTGACCCGCGAGGAAGCGGCCAATATGATCGCACGCGCACTGAACCTGAAGATGGGTGAAATCGAAAAAGATAAAGCAGCGCTTCAGAAGCAATTCGAAGATGTGGGCAATATCAAGTCGAACTACTCCTACCCAGCCATTCTTGCCGTAAGCAAGGCCGGCATTCTGACCGGCGTTGCAAACAGCCTGAAGGAAGGCGAGAGAAAGCCGACTTACAACTTCAACCCGGATGCGGTGCTGAATCGTGCCGATACGGCAACCGTCGTTAAACGCATGATGAGCAAGCTGAAAATGCTGTAATCCATTATTCATAAGTTAGGATTTGCATGACAAAAGGAACGAGAGCCGATGCCCAATTTCTATTGGCAGTGCTCTCGTTTTTTCCTGCGCAGCTATTACTGAACAGGTTATATATGTCATAATTAACAAGATCTTATGGGCGTTATATGCCCCGCGGAAACCGTTTACCAATATCTATTGTTTTGTAATTTCATGTAGAATACGCTACAATAGCGGAAGCACATACTATTTTTAGAGGGTGAAGATGAATTTATGAAGCCGATATTATCAAAAGCGCAGCTCGACTACATGAAGGCGAAGACCAAGTTCGAGGAAAAAGCCAAAGTGATGGAGAAGAAGATTGAGCTGGCTCGTGCCACTCATGATGAGATAACTCAGGAAGTCATGGAGGGACTCGTTGTTGAGACAGGCTTTCATGATTCATTTAACGAAATGACAGCGGCTGAGAATGCGTTGATCCAATGGTCACATACTACAATTAAACATGATAAGACATATCGTACGAATAAAGCGGAGATCGATCAGATGTACAGCACGCTGCACAGCAATCCGGAGATGCGCGCGCGGATTATCCAGCTCGCTATGAAGATTCGCTAGCATTCTACAAAGGACGCCGATAAGGCGTCTTTTTTTGTTGTCGCAATATGTAAATGAAGGCCTGTTATATGAAGTGGGGGAACTTTGAAAAAATTTTTTAAAAAAACTTTGCAACTGCCGCAACTTTTTGGAAAATCAAACGTTTATAATGTAGAGCCAACGAAGTAACCAAGATTATCCGATGCAAGAAGATTGTCTATTAATTAGAAAAATGTTCTTTACGGTGTTGGGGACTCGTTGTATAATACCTAGGTAGGATTAGGAATCTATTCTAGTATGTAGTGTTCTCTCGTTAACAAGATTCTGTGATATCGTCACAGACATCATTTATGATTTATGCTCAACTCGGGAAAGGAGGTGCAGGACAAATGAGTGATAAGAGCTACCAAATTAAAGAAAATAATCAAGTGATGATTCAAGGAGGAGAAAAAAAGGTTATGAAGAAAATTTTATCCGTAGCACTGTCTACAGCAATGGCATTCTCCATGTTTGCTTCTGTTGCATTCGGTGACGACGCACTCAACACTCAACAGAAATTTGATGTACTGAAAGAAAAAGGGATCTTCACTGGTTATCCAGACGGAACTGCTGGCCTGGACAAAGAAATGACTCGCGCTGAGTTCGCTAAAGTCCTGGTTGGTATCATGGGTCTTGAGCCAATCGAAGGCAAAGCATCTTTCAAAGACAAAAACTACAAAGCTGACAAATGGCCAGCTCCTTACGTAGAAGCAGTTTACGCTGCAGGTCTGATGGAAGGTAAAAACACAACGAAAATGATCTTCGACTTCAACGGTAAAATCACCGTTCAAGAAATGGCGAAGGTTCTCGTTACTGCACAAAAACTCGACATCCCAACTGAAACGAACAACAACGCTTCTGACTGGGCTAAAGGTTATGTGCAAGCAGCAATCAACGCTGGTCTGGTAGACGCTAAAGCGAACCCTAAAGCGAACGCTTCCCGTTCCCAACTGGTTGACGTTGCTTACTCCATCTACCTGGCTCAACAAAAACCAGCTGTAGTTTCTTACGAAGTTAAAGAAGACGGCAAAGTAGTTGAATTCAAACTTGCTAACAACGAAGTTGTTAAAGTGACTTTGGAAACTGCTTTGAAAGCTAACACAGCTACAGAAGTTAAGTTCTCCCACAACAACTACGACTACACACATAGCGTAACTTGGGTTGTAACTGCAGCTACTAAGATCGATTCCGTATCTGCTACCAACTACAAAGAACTTACTGTTAAGTTCGATGGTGAAGTTGAAGCTAAAACTGCAGAGAACGAAGATAACTACAAAGTTACTGGTGTAACTTTCGAATCTGCTAAGTTGTCCGCTGATAAGCGCAGTGTATCTCTGTTGATTGCTCAAGACGGTGGCAAACTTCCTGAGCAAAAAGATGCTAAATTTGAAATCAACGGCGTGAAAAACTCTGACGGTTCCAGAACTTTCAAAGAAACTGTAACAATCAGAGCGGTTGATACTCAACTTCCAGAAGTAACTGAAGTTGTAGGTCTCGGAACAAAGGCATTTAAAGTAGTATTCTCCGAGCCGGTTCAAGCTACAACAGCTTCCAACATTTCTAACTATAAAATTGATGGTAAAGCAGTATCTGGTTGGGTGAAATTCACTTATCCTAACGTTGCTTTCATCACTACTGATCTTGCAGTAGGCGAGCATACTTTGAACATTCAAGGCGTAACGGATTTTGCGAATTTCAAAGTAAGCCCTACAGATGTTAAGTTCACTGTAGCTGAAGATAAAACTGCTCCAGAAGTGGTATCTGTAAAAACTAAAGATTTGACTAAAGTTGAAGTTGAATTCAATGAGTCCGTTAAATCTGTAGATAAGGCTTATCATACTTCTTCCAGCAAAACCGCTGATAAAGTCGAAATCAAGGATAATGTTGTTATTCTTACTTTCAGCTCTGAAAACAAAAAGTTGAGCCTGGGTGAGAACACGATCTACCTCGATGGCGTAAGAGATTACAGTGATAATTCTGCAAACCGTGAGGCGAAAGTTACTCCAGTGCTTGATACTACACGTCCTACAGTGACTGATGTTAAAGTAGATGTAGTAGATAACACCACCCTCTTGACTGTAGAATTCTCTAAAGACGTAAATGCAAAAGACATCGAAAATAAAGATAACTTCGTTCTGAAAAACTCTAAAGGTGAAGTTGTAACTGACAAAGGTTTCAACAACGGTAAACCAGTTACTGTACCTACCTTTGAAGTTAAAGGAAGCAAAGTTTATAACAACCGTGTAGTAGTTAAGTCTATTGGTAAACTGCCAGCTGGCAAATACACTCTGGATGTAGCTAACATTCGTGATACTGCTTCCATCGGAAACACAATGTTACCACAAACTCTTTCGGTTGATGTTACTAACTCCGATGCACTTCAACTTGTGAGAGCATGGGTAGATAGCACTTCTGATAATGATGACGTCTACATTGATGTTCAGTTCAACAGAGCTGTAGCAGTAGATGGAAACGGTTCTGCTCTGGATATTAACAAGTACAGTTATGTTACTGGTAATGTGTATAAACCATTCCCAACTAAAAATGCTTCAGCTCCTTCATTGAGAAATGCTGAAACAGTTCGTTTGACTATTCCTAAGAAGGACTTTAACCCTGCTGATTTGAATGGTGCAAAATTGCGCGTAGTTAACGTTGCTGATCTTAACGGAAACTACCTTACAGATCTCCAGGTTGACATCTCTGCTAGCGTGGCTATTCCTGTGAAGTCTGTTAAAGCAACTGCTCTTGACAAAGTAAAAGTTGAATTTAGCGGAAACATTACATCTGTTGTTTCAAGCGACTTCTACTTCGGAGCCCTTAGAGGAACTGCTGGTGAGCCGTCATTCGATAACGGTGTAACAACAGTGGAATTCACATTGAACGGTAAATTGGATCCAGCGGCATTGGGACTTCTGACAACTGTTGAAACTCCTCAAAGTTCTGATAACCTTGGCCACAGAGTTGCGAAAATTACTTCCGCAGATAATAAAGTTATCAGCGATGGTATCGTACCAGAAGCAGTTGGAGCAACATCCGTTGTTGGATCTGTCTATGTAGATGTAGAATTCAACGAAAATGTTACAGTTTACTACACTCCAGATGCATTCAAAGTGTATGTTGACGGTAACCCAGTTACTGTAAAAGGTGCTACTAACCTTAGCGCGAAAGTTGTTCGTGTAGAACTTGAAAAGCCATACAATCCATCTATTGGTGGTCAAGTTTCTGTTGCAAAAGGTAAATATATCGTTGATGCAAACGGCAACGCTGCAGACGCTATTTACAAAGAAATCATCAAGAAGTAATAATCTCTTTGTTACAAAAGAACTGTCCGGAATTCTTTCCGGGCAGTTTTTTATTACATGCTTTAAAGGAGAAATAATATGCGAAAAGCTTACAAAATGGGACTCGGAGTGCTTATTGTAGGAAGCAGTATTTTTGTAGGTTCGTTTCTGAATTTCCAAGTAACAGGCGCCAGTACCACCCCAGGCACCACCGACGACCCGGTCGTCACTAAAAGCTACGTAGACCAACAAATCCAGCAAGCACTCAATGGCGGTGGTGGGGGGAATACCAACCCAACCAATCCTACCCAACCATCCCAAGGTGCCGATGAAGTCAAGAACGTTGCATTGAAGCCAGGCAAAATTCTAATCGCCGATGCCGGAACGGAGTTCATCGTGCGTTCAGGCAACGCTGTGATCTACACAGAAGTCGCTAGCGGCGTTGCGGATCTTACCGATGGTAAAGACCTGTTAAACGGCGAAACGGCGCCTAAGAACCATCTGCTTTCCTTCCCACGTGAAGGTCGCGGTATCCAGGTGAAAGAAGGCCAGACAAGCAATCTGATTGTCATGGTACGTGGCGGTTACACCATTAAATAGTGTCAGCAACTAGGGGCAATAGCCCCTGCTAATATTGCCTCTTCCACCAAGTACGTGTTAACTTTCGTTCGGTATGATCCTCTTATAATTATTGCCAGTTGTGACAACGTTTTATACGTGTTGACGCTGTGTTCTCGACAAATAATAACTTCTGTAAAAACCAATACAGGAGGTGTATTTTCATGGCACGCAGCAGTCGTAATCGTCAAGTGGTTCCGGAGAGTCGTGAAATGCTGAAGCAAATGAAATACGAAATCGCAGCTGAGTTTGGATTACCGGTGGGATATGGCAGCAGCTCGTATGGAGCGGATACGGAATTCGGTTCAGAGCTTGGAGCGATCGGAGGAGGTTCCTCCAGCCGTCGTGCTGGATGGGGGCATCTGACATCCCGCGAGAACGGATCCGTTGGCGGAGAGATCACGAAGCGTTTGGTTCAGAACGCCGAGCAAAGCCTCTTCGGCAGACTGTAGTCATTTTTCGATATAAGACGGAACTTATTCTTGATTACATCCGTTTGAAAAACCCAGGAAAATCCTTGAAAAACAGCTCACTAACTGGATTGACACCTGGTAACAAATAAGTTAATATGCATGTTGAGGATTGTACATTTCAAACCTTTTCCTGTCGGAAAAGGTTCATTTTTTGTGTAGGACCTCTTGATATATCACATACTATTCATATGGGAGGTTGATCTCATGTCTTTAACAGGGCGACGTTTATTTACATCTGAGTCCGTAACTGAAGGACATCCGGATAAAATCTGTGACCAGATTTCTGATGCGGTACTCGATGCTTTTTTGGCTAACGATCCAAACGCACGTGTAGCTTGTGAAGTTTCCGTTGCGACTGGTCTTGTTTTGGTCATTGGTGAAATTAGCACTAAATCTGAATACGTGGATATTCCATCCATCGTACGCAATACCGTGAAGGAAATCGGGTATACCCGTGCAAAATACGGTTTTGATTCCAATACATGCGCGGTGCTGACATCGCTGAATGAGCAATCGGCCGATATTGCACAGGGGGTAAACGCTGCACTGGAGAATCGTGATCCTTCCCAAGTGGACAAGGAAACCGAGAACATCGGTGCTGGTGACCAAGGTCTGATGTTTGGTTTTGCAACGAACGAGACGCCAGAATTGATGCCTCTTCCAATTGCATTGTCTCACCGTATCGCTCGTCGTTTGTCCGAGGTTCGTAAAGACGGTACGCTGGATTACCTGCGCCCGGACGGTAAAACTCAGGTGACGATCGAGTATGACGGCAACACGCCGGTTCGCGTGGATACGATCGTGGTATCGACTCAACATGCTGAAGAAGCAACGCTGGAGCAAATCCAGAAGGATATTAAAGAACAAGTCATTCTTCCTGTCGTGCCGGCTGAATTGCTGGACGCAGAAACCAAATACTTCATCAACCCTACCGGACGTTTCGTCATCGGCGGTCCTCAAGGCGATGCCGGTCTGACAGGCCGCAAAATCATCGTGGACACCTATGGCGGCTACGCTCGTCATGGCGGCGGTGCATTCTCCGGTAAGGATCCTACAAAAGTCGACCGTTCCGCTGCTTACGCGGCGCGCTACGTGGCTAAAAACCTTGTTGCCGCAGGACTCGCGGACAAGTGCGAAATCCAATTGGCTTACGCCATCGGTGTCGCTAACCCAGTGTCGATCAGTGTCGACACATATGGTACAGGTAAAGTAAGCGAAGAGAAGCTGGTTGAGCTTGTGCGCAACAACTTTGACCTGCGTCCGGCTGGAATCATCCGCATGCTGGATCTTCGTCGTCCGATCTACAAGCAAACGGCGGCGTACGGACATTTTGGACGTACCGACCTGGATCTGCCTTGGGAACGCGTTGACAAAGCCGAAACGCTGAAAGAACAAGCTGGCGTAAACTAAGGTATTTTTAAGATATGTTCCGGATATAAAGTTTAGGCATGTGCCATACCATTTTTCTTTTGAAAAAAGGCACATGCCTTTTTGTGTTTAAAATCCTCTCAAGATGTAGCGATGAAACTTAAGAAGGATTTGAATTTATGACAAAAATGCAATAATTATAAAGCTGATGTCTAGTATAGGTGTCGGCTTTTTTTGATTAATAAATGGTAATAGAGGAATATACTTTATGACAAACTAGTTACTTTTAGATGAAAATATAGTAACATAGGATTGATTTACATAGGCTCCTAAAAAATGCCGCTACAATTTTGCTAAGACTTGGTGTACGATACGCGAAAGTGTTTTTTTTATAACAAATTCGTAACTTTTCCTCAAAAATGAAGTCTATTAAATAGAGACTTTATATGTTCGGCATCCGTGTTGAACGAGAGATGGGAGAGTTACGATTACATGGTTAGTCAGGGGAAAACACTGAAGTCTGCAAAATCAGGCGTGGGCAAGAAATGGTTGATTATCACATTGGCCGGGGTCATCTGGGTGGGCCCTGTGCTGAGCAGCGGAATACCGGTGATAGGAAATCTATCAACTTACCCGGTAGCATACGCGGCAACCACATCAGCGAAGAAGCTGGGTGAGGAAATCATTACGTCCGGCGCGGTTTTGATGAAGTATCAGTATACCAACAGTGCCGGCGCGAAATCGCTGGCGAATGTCATCCGGGTGGATCTCAACAACAAATATGTGAAGCTGGATGTCATGACAGGGCAAGGCAATCAATTTACAACAAGACAAAGCACGGGCGGGATGGCGAAGGAAAACGGCGCAGTAGCAGCGATCAACGGGGATTTCTTTAACACCGGCAGAGAAGGAGCCCCGATGGGCGCTCAGGTCTCGAATGGTCTTTTGATGTCGTCGCCTTCGGATCTTAAAGGCATGTATGCTTTTGCCGTAACGAATGACGGAAAGCCGATCCTGGACGAATTTGCTTTTTCGGGAAGCATTACCGCTGAGAACGGAACCACATTCCCGCTGGCAGGCATGAACAAAACCGCATACACGCCGGAGGGAACCGGATCGAACTATAGCCATGTGAACGCAGCTTATATATACACAAGTGCATGGAAGGCTCTCGAGCGTCCGAAAAACAGCTCTAGCACACCGACCGAAGTGATGGTGACCGACGGAGTCATTACGGATATTTCGGTGATGGCCGGAATACCTACGGCAGTTCCGGAAGGAAGCTACATTCTTCGTACGCACGGCGCAGCAGCCGAGTTCGTGAAGAACAACCTGGCCGTAGGCCAGAGGTTAGAAGCGGATTATGCGCTCGTATCGAAAAAGACCGGTCAAAAGCTGGATCCTACGAATCTGCAGATGATGATTGGCGGCCATACGATCCTGGTGGATAACGGCAAAGCGACGTCCTTTTCAAGAAACGTGAATGATCTGGGAGGCAATCGTGCGCGTACGGCGGTGGGTTACTCCAAAGACGGACGTTACGCATACCTGATCGCCACGGAGAGCAACGATAACAGCAAAGGCATGACGCTGCAGCAGCTACAGGATTTCATGACGAAGGTTGGCGTATGGAAGGGAATGAACCTCGACGGCGGCGGATCGACAACGATGGTCAACCGACCATTAGCCGAGATGAATACCCAGCTGACCTTCAACACGGAATACGGAACGACGCAGCGAAGCATCGTTAATGCACTCGGCGTGTTCTCGACGGCACCTAAAGGCAGCTTGAAGGGCTTGAAGGTAAGCGGCAGCAACGCACTGCTGATCGGGCAAATTGGAACATATCAACTCAAAGGCTATGATACTTACTATAATCCGATTGAGGCTGGCTCGATTAAACCGACCTGGAAATCCAGCAATGGCAACCTTGCGGTGAACGGCCAAAGCATAAAAGCAACGAAGCCGGGCACATCGACCCTGACGGCGGTAAGCGGCAGCACCAAAGCGACGATGCAAGTCAAGGTGCTGGGTGCGGATGATCTCGTTGCCCTGACTACAGGCGTTTCCAGTGCACCGCTGCAGGCTGGAACGAGCGTTTCCGTACCGGTAACCGCCGTAACGAGCAACGGCCAAAGCTTGGAGGTTCCGAGCAGCGCGCTGAAATGGGAGTTTATCGGATTCAAAGGCAGTGTCAAAGACGGCCGCCTGACCGTATCCTCCGTGAACAGCAATACGAAAGTCGGTTATGCCATCGCACGTTATGACGGATTTAGCACAGTCGTTATTTTGTCGGCAGCAGGCGAGAGCACGTGGGAGAACTTCGAAAATGTAAATTACCCGGTGAAGTTCACGACCAACGTGCCTGCAGTTACCGGGACGGCAGCGATCCAAAATGGCAGCGGAACAAAGGCAACCTCCAAAGTCTTGAACCTAACCTATGATATGACAGGCGGGCTGGGACAAAAAATGTACGCTTATGCCGAGCTGAATGGCACGACAGGCAAAACGATTCCTGCACAGGCAACGTCGATGACGATTGACGTGGAGGGAGATAACAGCCTGAACTGGCTGCGTGCCGAGCTCAAGGACAATAACGGAAAAACCGTGTACGTCGATCTGGCTAAGGCGATTGATTGGAGCGGCTGGAAGACGCTGAGCATCGATTTGAGCGGATATAACATTGCGTTCCCGGCTCAAATGAAGCGTCTGTATGTCGTGAACGTGGAAGAGGGTCAGGACGAGCGTGCTTTGACTGGGGCCGTGTCTTTTGACGATATTCGCTTCACGATGCCGTCCCTGTCAGGAAATGAAGGACTTCCAACCGGTAAAGCGGTCATGACCATTGGGCAAAAATCGCTCATGCTGAATGGTTCGAAAGTGGCAATCGATTCCGCGCCAATCCTGAAAAACGGAACGACCTATGTTCCGATTAAGCATGTGCTCGACGCCTTCGGCGGGCAAGCGACCTGGAACCAATCCGCGCAGCGGGTAGGCGTTCTGAGAGGCGGCATGCTCATGGAATTGACGGTAGGCAAAAAGGAATTCATCCTCAACGGTAAACGCAGTTCGGCGGCTGTGGCACCTATGGTTCAAGGCGGTAGGACTTTGGTCCCTCTTCGTCTCGTTTCCGAGCAATTAGGCCTTAAAGTAAAATGGGACAAGAACACGAAGACCGTTACGATCGAATCATGATATGGTATGATATGTATATGAAACGTTAGAAATGGAGTAGAGTGCGTGGATTATCAAGCCGATGCCATCGACCGTGTCATAAAAAATGCCATCAAAGTGATGGAGGACAGCAAATACCAAATGTTCGAAATATTGGAGGCGTCGCGGCAGGAGCTCGCGTCTCTCAATCATGAACTGCAGCGGACATTAAAAGAAACGACGGAAACCTTAGAGAAGGTGGATCAGCTGGAGCTGAACTACCGCCGTTCCCGGATCCGGCTGACCGAGGTCAGCCGGGATTTCGTCCGGTACAAGGAAGAGGACATCAAGCAGGCGTATGAGAAAGCAACGCAGCTTCAGCTTGACCTCATGATCTACCGGGAGAAGGAAATGTATCTGAAGGCTAGACGAGATGAGCTGCAGAAGCGGGTTCGCAATGTCGAGAACTCGGTGGAGCGCGCAGAATCGATCGGATCTCAGATGGGCGTGGTGTTGGAATACTTGTCCGGCGAGCTGGGCCAGGTATCTCGAATCATCGAATCTGCGAAGAACAGGCAGGTCATTGGACTCAAAATTATTCTGGCGCAGGAAGAGGAACGGAAGCGCATATCCAGAGAGATTCATGATGGACCTGCACAATTGCTGGCGAATCTGGTTCTTAGGACGGAAATTGTAGAAAGAATGCTTGCAAAGCAGGAATTTAAGATGGTGCAGGACGAAATAGTAGATTTGAAGGGCCAGGTGCGTTCGAGCCTGGAGGAAATGCGAAAAGTCATCTTCAATCTGCGTCCAATGGCACTCGATGATCTAGGATTAATCCCCACACTGCGTAAATATGTGCATGATTATGAAGAGAAATCGAAAATCCGCACGATCTTCGAGACACGGGGGAAAGAGCATCGTCTCTCTTCTGCGATGGAGGCGGCCATCTACCGGTTGGTGCAGGAAGCACTTTCGAATGCTGCAAAACATGCTTACCCGACTTATGTGCTTGTTGAAATCACCTACCAGGCGCAATTGGTCAAAATCGTGGTACAGGACAATGGCCTGGGATTCAATGTCGATTTGCTGGAGCAGAAAAGCAAGGACCACTTTGGGTTAATTGGCATGCGGGAGAGGGTTGAGCTGCTCGAAGGGAGAATGGAGATCGATTCAGCCGAGAATCAAGGAACCAAGATCGTGATTCATATCCCGACGAACGTAGAAAAGAGAAAGGAGTAATCGGATGGAACATTTGGAGAAAGAGAACACGATTATCAAAGTATTATTAGCGGATGACCACCAGCTGTTTAGGGAGGGTCTGAAACGCATACTGAATATGGAGGACGACATTGACGTGATCGGCGAATGCGGCGACGGCATTCAAGTGCTTGAGTTTTGCAACGAAGTGAAGCCGGATATCGTGCTGATGGACATCAACATGCCGACCGAAAACGGCGTTCAAGCGACCGAGAAATTACGTGAAATGTTTCCTGAGATCAAAGTTATTATTCTGTCGATTCATGACGACGAAAGTTATGTGTTCGAAACGCTCCGTAAGGGAGCGAACGGTTACCTCCTGAAGGATATGGAAGCCGAGTCACTGATTAATGCGATTCGTTCGGTACATGAAGGATATGCATTTATCCATCCGAAAGTAACGGGCAAGCTGATCCACCAGCTCCGCCGGATGACGTATGTAAACGAAGCAGGCGCGATGGCGGAGAGCGGTTCGCGTGAAGCTGGAGTCAAGTTTGTGGCAGGCGAGAACAACCCATTGACAAGGCGCGAAGCGGAAGTGCTTAGACTAATGGCCGAAGGCAAGAGCAACAAGATGATTGGAGAATACCTGTTCATTAGTGAAAAAACTGTAAAAAACCACGTCAGCAGCATCCTGCAGAAGATGGAAGTGGACGACCGTACGCAAGCGGTTATCAACTCGATCAAGTATGGCTGGGTGACGTTGTAATCGCCGATCCGAATGCACGGACGCGTCTTACATAGGGAGGGAACTGCCAAGGGCGGTTCCTTTTTGTTATGATCATTAGGGGTTTACAGCATGGCTGAACTCTTTCGGTAACTAGCATACATAATAAAGAACTGCTTATACCGCTGCCTGTTATTGATTAAAGTGCGAGGGCTTTATAGGTATCGCAAGAACGGTGGACTATCTTGTAGAGGGAATGTCGAAACGTCTTCCTTATGGCAATAAGCCGTTCCCGACAAGTTCCGTGTGGGCACCGGTTACATAACTGTCACCGTCCTTTCCTGGTCAGCATATATTGTTGATAAGAGAAGGAGGTGAGTCTCATGGTTGCCCAATTGCTGTGGATACTCGCGGTGTACGGGATCGCTGTTGCTCTGGTTCATATCGTGCATGCCCGTCATCTCCGAAGAGCTAGTGAAGGCACGGGGCGGCGCAGACATTATGTGCTGATCACGTCCAACCATGAGCGGCAGGTGGAATGGTATTTGAGAGCCCTTTCCTGGTATGCCCTGCTGAGCGGGACGCGCGTGCGCGTTACCGTCCTTGATGACCAGTCGTATGATGATACGTTAAAGATTGTCAAGAGATTGACTCATTTGTCCGGAATTGAACTGGTGTACGGGACTTGGAGATCCGGTGATCCGGCATCACAAGAAACGGATGTCGATCCGAATGAAGACGAAGTCATACGGGTCGATCTGAGAAACCCGATGGAGGCTGTTCAGATTCCATATGTACAGGGATAAACATCGGCAAGTTGTTTTGGTTCCCGGGAGGATACTCATATTGTTGAAGGCGTGAAGCACACTCCGAGCGTATAGCGAGGGGTGTGCTTTTTGCGTTTATTGGCGTATTGGGGTGGAAGATGTAGAGATTAGATGCTTATAAATCGTAGTTATGACAGTATTCGACAAAAGGCGTTGTGAAACGGAACTGTTTAAGTTGGGTGATCTGAGCGTTGAGGAGAGAAACAAATATGAAATGGAAGTCACTGCAGTTAGATCAGGACGATTGTGCATCTATATTGATTTGGAACTAACTCAAACTCGGGTTTGAGAATCTATCTTCTATTAGCAGTGCGGGCTAATGGTTTGGAGTGGTTGAGGATAATGGAAGATAGGTATTTGAGAAAGAAACCTAATTAAATAGTTATTCACGGAACTCTATCGAATCTTTCATACAATGCTTCCCCGACTGGTATTAGATCCACCAAATTTTTTATAAAAAGATCTGAAAAGCAACTGAAGCATGTTGTGAACTACCAAGTTCCAGTATCCATACATGATCTTTTGAGCTGTTTATACGTCTCAATATTGGAGTTGATGTCATGCAGATTGCCATTTATGCCATTCGAGAAGCAGAGAAATGGAAATGCTATCTCTCGCTGGATATGAGGGTGGATCTTCAATGGTGGTATGGAAGAATGAGAAAGGCGGACGAAAGGGTTGGTACACCGTTATTGGTGCTGCTGTCCTCTCGAGTACCACTGGGATGGGCCGTTGAAATCCAAGCGAGATTTCAGCCGATTCCAGACATGGATCGATGGGAGAGGCCAGATTGGCTGAGATATATGTATCAGGCATTAAGCCCGTTTTTACTGCAAGAGCCGGAGGGAAATAGGTCGAAATGGAGCGCCTTGTTGCAGGAAACCCAACTGTTGGATGGGACATATCTAAGTTCCCTGATCGAAAAGGGAGCCGAGCTAGTGGGCTGGGATGCACTGGTGCAGCAGGCTGAGCTGCTGATCGAGTGCATGGCCGGACGAGCCTTGCTTGCTGGCGAGGTCGAGGCATTGCTAGGGGAGGTCGCCGTGGGCACCGGCGACTGGCGCGCTGCGGCCCAGCTTGGCGTCCTGTTGGGCCGCCTGCGCTTGGAAGCGGGGCTGGCACAGCCCGCCCCGCGCAGAGGGCCCGGCTGGCTCCGCCGCCGGGCCATGGCCCTACGCTGCCGGCGTTGCGGCAGCGAGGCCAAGAGCCGCACGGCATGCGCCGCGTGCGGCTCGGCGGCTTGCGCCTATTGCGAGGCCTGCCTCGCAATGGGGCGCAGCCGCGCTTGGGCCCTGCTGCGGCATGGCACAGCAGGGGCGGCCGGGCGGGGCACGGCCGGGGGTTCCCCCACCGCGGCCTTGGGCCGGTGGGGGCTTAGCGCAGCGCAGAGCGCCGCTGCTGGCGCTGCGCTGCGGTTTTTGGCGGAGCCGCCCGCAGGGGGCTCCGCGGGGGCTGCCGCCCGGTTTCTCATCTGGGCGGTGACCGGTGCCGGAAAGACCGAAATGATCTTTCCGCTGCTGCAGTCCATTTTGGATGCGGACGGGCGCGTCTTGGTCGCCGCGCCAAGGCGGGATGTGGTGCTGGAGTTGGCACCTCGGTTATCCAAGGCATTTCCCCAAGAGACGGTGGTCACGTTATATGGCGGAAGTCCGGAGCGTTGGAAGCGGGGGAGCATCACGCTGGCAACGACGCATCAGCTGCTGCGATTCAGGGGAGCTTTTGATCTGGTCGTGATCGACGAGATTGATGCCTTTCCCTACCATAACGATCCGATGCTGGATTACGCGGCCAAGGGTGCTTGCAAACCAGGGGGGAGATATATCTATCTGTCAGCCACCCCGCCAACACCTCTACAACGAGAGGCAGCTGCGGGCCGATTGCCACATGCGAAAGTTCCCGCACGCTTCCATGGTCATCCGTTACCCGTTCCTCAGAAACTGAAAATGTTTGCGGTGAGCCGCTGTCTTCAAGAAAAAAAGCTTTCCCCACTCCTGGTTCGCAGCCTGAGCGCCTCTCTGAGACGCGGAGCTCAAGTGTTCCTGTTCGTTTCCCGGATCAAGCATATTGATCCTATTCTGGAACTGCTCCGCAAGGCGATTGCCAATATGCCGATTGAAGGGACTTCATCCATCGACCCGGAGCGGGCGGGCAAAGTGATGTCCTTCAGAAACCGCGAGATTCGCTTGCTGGTGACAACAACCATTCTTGAACGTGGGGTAACGGTTCCTAAGAGTGATGTTTTTATTTTGGATGCAGATAGCGAGCTATTTGATGAAGCGGCCTTGATACAGATGGCTGGACGTGCGGGCCGATCCAAGGATGATCCAGCAGGTAGGGTAGTGTTTGCTGCGCCGCAATGGACCAGGTGCCAAAGCTCGGCAGTTCGGCAAATCAAGGCGATGAACCGAATCGCTGGTAAAGGCGGGTATTTACGTACAGTTCAAGAGTTGACGGGTAAATAGGAGGGGTGACTGGGAGTAAGCGTGTGGGCGTTAATTATAGTTCTCGTCCTCCTGATGTTAATCTCATGGTACCTTATGGAATCTAATAGATTCACATAGATACTTTTAGCTCCCATACATTCTCGTCTCTCATGGATACTCGTAGTCTTCCATAGACTCTTATAGTCTATTGGATTTCTTAGATTCTCTTAGATCCCCTTAGATTCCCAGTGCTTCTCATAGTTCTCAGATTCCTATAATTCCAAACCACCTTACATAACGGGATAATAGATGACCGAGATGACTGTTGGGGACATGGTAATGGATCGAGAGCTTCAACAGCTCCTGTGCATGGGGGATTTAGTGACTAATTTACATCCGAATCGAGAGTTCGCTGTCAAAGCGAAAGTAAATATTAATCCTGAATCATTTAACTCATTCAATAATAAGCGAAATAAAGGTTATATCAGTGGCCGCAATGGCGATATGTACGTACTGTTTGTCCACTCTGCAGTCTTTTATCCGCTGAGGGGCATTCTTTTTTCAATCTAACCAAGAAAGGAAGGTTTGTATTTGATATCCAACGTTTTTAGTCAGTTGATCGGACACATGCATCGTTTGCTAAAACCAATTGACGAAATCTGTCTCACTTGCGGGAAAACGGGTTCATGTAACCAGGAACTTCCGGGCATATGCCATGCTTGTTATCGGCAGATCCCATGGATTTTCAAACCCCGATGCTTGCGATGCGGGCGGGGAATCGGTTGTCCTGACTGTACTCGATTAGGCGTGAACGATCGGAGCTTTGTTTTGAATCGGAGTGCGGTAACCTATGACGCGCAGATGAGGGAGTGGCTGGCCCAGTATAAATATAGGGGGAATGAGCGGTACGCGCCTCTTTTGGTCGAGATGCTGCTGCGAGCCTATACGATGTTCCATCGAGAGGCGAACGTCTATATGCTTGATCATCGTTTGCGGAACGCTCGTAGTGTAACCTGGAGCATACATGCGGTTACTTCGGTTCCGGTTAGCCAGGAAAGGCTGCGGGAGAGGGGGTTCAATCAAGCGGAAGTGCTGGCTATGGGGCTTGCCGCTAGTATTAAAACTCCTTATGCTCCGCTGCTGGAACGTAACCGTCACACGAATAAACAGAGTTTTAAGAGCCGGGTGGACCGGCTAAAGGATATGGAGGGTGTTTTTGGCGCGTTACAGCACGCACCTGAAGTGTTGTGGTCTATAAGTAAGCGGGGCGCAGCGAATATCGGTTCTCCAGAGGAGATATTACCGATCATAGGGCCTCTTCGTATATTACTCGTCGATGATATCTATACCACCGGGAGTACGATTAACGCTTGCGCGCAGGTTTTGCGAGGATATGAATCCTTCTTGGAAATGCCCATCGAGATTCATAGTTTAACCTGGGCCCGCTCATAAACAACCGAAATAGGAAAAATATGTGGATTCTCCTTTCGAATGATAGACGTAAGCCCTCAGATAATGTAATCTAGGGGTATCAAAGGTTCTATGTGGCATGGAGGTTGTTGAGCATGAATTTGGGGAATTGCCCTCGGTGCGGCAAGTTATATACGGTGAATATTCGGGAAATGTGTCCCGAATGCATGAAAGTGATTGAGAAGGAATACGAGAAATGCGCAACCTTCCTGCGTGAGCAAAAAGGCGCAACCATCCATGAGGTATCTGAGGCTACGGAAGTATCCGTGCGACAGATTACGAAGTTTATCAAGGAAGGCCGGATCTCGATTGCGAACGCGCCGAACCTGGCGTATCCTTGCGAAGTGTGCGGAACGTTGATTCGCGAGAGCAATATGTGCGAGTCATGCCGGACCCGATTAACGAGGGAGCTAAGGCAGGCGGCTGCTGGCGACCAGGAACATCAGCCTGGGTCCCGCAAAGACAGAGAGACTTATAGTGCAGTCGATAAACTGCGCAAATACTAACTTTTGAACTATTAACAATGTTTCATATCCGGCCGATAAACTTAGTAAAGCTTATCGGTCTTTTATTTTAAGTGAGGTGAATAGGGCGTGAAGATTAACGAATCGGGACGTGTGAACGGCATCAATTCGTATCAACGGAATATTGAATCTCGGGAGATGCAGCATATCGATAAGAAGAAACGCCGCAAGGATGAAGTATCAATCTCCCCGGAGGCGATGGAACTGAGTGCACAGAGTAAAGTACAGGATCCGGAACGCGCGGAGAAAATCCAGCGTTTGAAGGAAGCTGTAACCAACGGCACATATGAAGTGCCGGTTGATCGTTTGGCAGACAAATTACTCCCGTATTTTCAATCCTACAATAAATCAGGTGAGTCCAAGTGAGTGTACAGAATGTCATTCTAGCAATGACGAAGTTAAATGATGTCCATCTTGAAATGATAGACGTCGGTAAAGAGAAACAACAGGCAATCATTGATAATGATTCGTCGAACTTGACTCGGCTGATGACGATTGAAAATCGGTTGTTAAGACAGATGAACGAACTGGAACAGCAACGCGTGGAGCAAGTGAATTTTTTCTTGCAGGAAAAGGGAATACGTTCCCAATTGAGTCTAAGCGTAACCGAGCTATCGCGGCTTGTATTTGATCCGAACGAAAAGCAAGAGCTTATGCAAATCCGTGATAGCTTGCTGAGTAACGCCATGATATTAAAAAGGCAGAATGAATTAACGACCCAGTTGCTTGAGCAGTCTCTGCATTTTATTGACTTCTCTTTAAATATAATCGTTGGTGTGGATGAGGAAATGATCTATAAGAAGCCTACGGACACTCCACCGGCTCTTTCGAATAAAAACAATTTTTTTGATGCCAAAGCGTAGCGTGGCACTTATTAAGGAGAGAACACATGGTATCTACATTTCACGGGATTGAAACCGCGAAGCGCAGTCTCTTTGCTCAGATGGCAGGTATGAACACGACCGGTCATAACATAGCAAATGCCAGCACTCCGGGGTACTCACGGCAAGTTGTAGGCTTGATCGCTTCACGTCCGCTGGCTATGCCAGGGATGTATAATCAGATATCTCCTGGCCAGCTGGGCACAGGTGTCGAAGTTAATTATATCAAACGTGTAAGAGATCAGTTTTTGGATCAACAATACTGGAACGCCAATCGCTCTCTTGGTGATTGGGAAGTACAAGCAGGAACGCTCTCTAAACTGGAAACGATTTTTAACGAACCTTCTGAGTCTGGGTTAACAACGGTTATTGATAACTTTTGGAAGGCTTGGTCTGAATTCAGTAAAGACCCTGAGAACGTAACTTCAAGAAAGATTGTCAGGGAAAATGCTTTGGCGATGGCAGAAGCTTTTAACGAAACCAGCAAGAAAATTACGGATATGCAGGCTGATCTAACCCAAGGGATTGCTGTAAATGCAGATCATATTAATACCCTGACCACTCAAGTGGCGCAGCTGAATTATGAGATTAACCGCATTGAAGGTTTTCGTGATAATGCCAATGATCTTAGGGATCAAAGAGACCTCATTATCGACGAGCTTTCTCGCATGGCTAACGTCACTGTGGTAGAGGAAGAGACGGGCTATCGGGTTACCGTTGGGGGACTTGAACTTGTTGCAGGGGATGCAGCTGTTCCCGTTACCCCTGCTCAACTAGAGACCGCATATGCCGGTAATACTCTGAATAGTGGGGAACTTTTCGGCATCATTAAATCCAGGGACGGTATCGTAAAGGATTACTTGGACCAATTGAACGAGCTGGCCAATACGATAGCTAACGGGGATGTAAGCATTACGATTCCAGCAGGTTCGGTACTTCCTGAAGGAACCGTATTAAATGGTGTAACCTATAGCGGGACTACAAGAACATTAACCGCGGATACGACAGTAACTGTCAAAGGCTTGAATGGACTTCATAAACTTGGGTATCTATTTACTTCACCCGCTCAGGCTGCCGGAGACTTCTTTAGCTCGAAGGATGGTGGGCCTATCACGGCTGCCTCGTTTAGCGTTAATAATGCCATTGTCCAGGATCCTAATAAAATTGCTTCCTCACTGCGAGTTGTTGCGGGCACTAATGGGGATGAAGTAGTGAAAGGTAATAATACGCTTGCTTTATTGATGTCTCAGCTCAGAGAAAGGCCGTTTACATTTAACGCCATAGCAAGTAACAATGGTATAACGACAGGTACCGTAGACGATTACTACCGGGCTGTTATGGGGCAATTAGGCGTACAGAGCCGGGAAGCCTTAAGACAACAAGATAATAACCAGCTGCTAGTAGATCAGGTTGATTCCAGAAGACAATCGGTAAGCGGAGTTTCTTTGGATGAAGAAATGTCGAACCTGATCAAGTTGCAGCACTCTTATGGAGCTGCTTCCCGTTTTATGACCACTGTGGATCAAAACCTGGATAAAATCATTAACAGCATGGGCGTTGTAGGTAGATAGAGGAGGCGATAGTTCATGGCTTTACGCGTTACACCAGGTATGATGAACCTGCAAATGATCCGAAATATTAATACGAATTTAGTGAGAATGGACGGCAATATGAATGTGCTTTCTACAGGCATGAAGCTAAATAAGCCGTCTGACGATCCTGTAGGGATTACATATTCATTAAGATATCGGAGCGAGTTATCGTTTAATGATCAATATCAGAAAAATGCGGACACGGCACTTTCTTGGCTGGAATATACGGATACGGTGATCGGTCAAGTTAATGAGATTTCTCAAAGGGCCAATGAATTAATTGTTAATGCTGTCAATGGAACTAATCCCCAAGAGGGATTAGATGCAATTAACATTGAACTGAAACAAATTTACGAGCAACTCATTTCATTAGGCAATAGTAAATTTAACGATAAGTATATCTTTAATGGCCAGTTAACTGATCAAGCGCCATACGACAAAGTTCTAGCACCTACTCAGGGTACAGATCTTCATGGAATCACATATAAGTTTACAGAAGGGGCAACCTTAAATATTAACGTTACAGGTCAGGATGTATTTGGGGAACCATCAGACCCAGATAATCTATTCAGTATTTTGAATAGAGTTCAAGCTGCATTAACTATCGATGATAAAGCTGCCGCTCGAACAGAATTGGATAACTTATCCAGCCGCTTATCAAAGATTAACGAGGCGAGATCAGAGATTGGAGCCAAGACAAACAGGGTGGACCTTATTTTCAATCGATTAGGCGATCTGGAGATAAATCTAACCGCTATGCAAGCAAAGGTAGAAGATGCTGATTACGCTGAAACAATTATGAAGCTTAAGCAAGATGAAAGCGTGTATCAAGCATCACTAGCAACTAGCGCGAAGATCATGCAGATAAGCTTGCTAGACTATCTTCGGTAATAATATTATTATATAGAGAAACGGGGGTAGGAAGATGGATTTATTAAGGCTTTCAATTCGCCAAACCTATGCTTCCATCGGTATAGAGACGAGTAAAGCGAAGTTAAGTATCGAGTCTCCCCCCGGCGATTTGAAGATCGAGACAGAAACGGCAAAAATGGACATTCAACGTACTCCAGCGAAGTTGACGGTGGATAGTTCAAAAGCCTGGATGGCTTTAGGGAAAGGGAATCATTTTGACTGGTGCAATATGGTATTTAGTCAGATGGATCAGGAGTACCTTACCAACGTGTCACGAATTGTGGAGGAAGGGAACCGATTAGCCCAATTTACAAAACCGGGAAGTAGGATTGCTGATATGATGGCAGACCGAATCCAAGAGAAGTCAACCATTGAGTATAATGGGCAAGCTTCTGTTGCAAATGTTGACGTTCATTACGCTCCAACTGAACTGGATGTTCAATGGAGCGATCAAGTTACGCAAATTGAATATACGCCGCAACGTCCCCAAGCATCCTTTGAAGCGGCTGTTGCTAATATTTATATGAGAAACAAAAATTCACTGAGTATGTGGGTGAATGAGTATGACTTTTATAGTTAAAATAAAGCTATAGCTTATAGGCTGTAGCTTTTTTTATAGGAGGCGATCAAATGCTTAGTCAGTTTAACGGGATTCAAGTTTCCTTCCAAGGAAGCATCCTAGGGTTTGATGAATTGGACACTTTTGTCATGGAAGCAGTGGAAGAAACGCCGTTTGCCTATTTAAATAGCATTGAAAATCCGGAATTATCTTTTCTTGTCACGCCCCCATTTCAATGGTATAAAAACTATGAATTACAGTTAAGTGATTTGTTAAAGAAAAGATTGAATACAGAAAGACCTGAAGAAATTTTAGTGTTATCTATTGTTACTATCCGGGATCCCCAGCAAGCGTCTACAATAAATCTAATGGCTCCTCTCATAATTAATGTTTCCAGAAGAGTCGGTTTACAGCATGTGTTTCATGAACAAACAGCGTACAAGACGAACAGTCCATTGTTCGCGGATGATCAAGGAGAAGGGGGAGAAAAATAATGCTGGTACTTTCCCGAAAGCGTGGGCAAACCATTTTAATAAACAATGAGATTGAAATTTTTGTCTCCTCCATTGATGGAGAAAGCGTAAAGTTAGGGATCAGCGCGCCAGCGGAAGTCTCTATTTTGAGAAAAGAGCTTGCTGAAGAGGTCCAGGCTACCAATTTAGAAGCCAGTGCAACTGTGAAAAACGTAAATTTATTAAAAACAATAAAAAAACAATAAAAAATCTGAAATTTGCTATAAACATTCCAAAGAAAGCTCCGATAAATATTGTAGGGCGAAAAGCCCAATTCACAAGGATGTGAAATCCATATTTCAAGGAGGAATAATCAATGATTATCAACCACAATCTTAACGCGATGAACTCTCACCGCAACCTGTCCTTCAACAACATTCAACAAGGTAAGTCCAGTGAGAAATTGTCTTCCGGTTTCCGTATTAACCGTGCTGCTGACGACGCTGCAGGTCTTTCGATTTCTGAAACAATGCGTGCGCAAATCAAAGGCATGAATCAAGGTATGCGTAATACGCAAGACGGTATTTCGATGGTTCAAGCGGCTGAGGGCGCGATGAACGAGGTTTCCGACATGCTGACTCGTATGAAGGAACTTGCTACTCAAGCGTCCAACGGAACGTATAGCACCGATGATATCGCAGCTATTCAACTTGAGTATGCAGCATTAGGCGAAGAGATTAACCGCAATGCGACGAACTTCTCGTTCAACGGAATTACGCTGCTTGACGGATCTGCTGGTAATGTTACGATTCAAAGCGCTGGCAGTGACGCAGATGCAATCGTTCTTGATTTGTCTGGTATTGACCTTACTGCCCTTACTTTCGGTACCATTACTGACCAAGCGACTGGTGCAACTGAACGTGGAGTAGTAGATGCTGCGATCACAGCAGTTAACACAGCTCGTTCCACGCTGGGGGCTTACCAGAACCGTCTGGAGCATGCATTCAACAACACAAGCGTTAATGCCGAGAACCTGCAAGCTGCAGAATCGCGTGTTCGTGATACGGATATGGCTGCAGAGATGATGAAGTATACGAAATTCAACATCCTGCAACAAGCTTCCACGGCAATGCTGGCACAAGCGAATCAAGCACCGCAAGGCGTATTGCAATTGCTTCGTTAAGATTCTGCTTGATACCGGAAGAGGTCCACGAGATTTGTGGACCTCTTTTTCTGTAAGAGGCTGAACATAAATAGAACAGATATATTTTATGCAAATCTAAATTTTATAGTAAGTTCATTCGATATATAGAGTTAGAGGTCAATTCAATAAACAAGAGGGGGTATACATATGCCAATACGCCTTAGCGGAATAGCTTCAGGACTAGACACCGATACAATGATTAAAGAGCTCATGAAGGCTGAACGAATCCCTGTTAACAAACTATTACAGAAGAAGCAGACGATGGAGTGGAAGGTGGAGAAGTATACCAGCTTCAATTTACAGTTCTCTACCTTGCGCGAATCGGTATCTTCTTTGCGGTTTTCTGGTGGATGGAATAAATCTGACGGAAATGGCAATACGGTACGTTTAAGTACGGATGAGATCATTGCCAAGGCCAAAGACTTTGTAAGCAAATATAACGACACGATTTCATCCATTAGCGGGGCATTGACAGAAAAAGTGAACCGTGGTTTTCAACCGCTCACTTCCGAAGAGAAGGCGGCGTTAAGCGAAACGGATATTAAAAACTGGGAAACCAAAGCAAAGAGCGGGATCCTGCGTAAAGATGATGCTTTGAAAAGTGCATTAAGTGATTTGAAAGGTTTGACTTCGGCGGTAGTATCGGGAGTTGATCCTGAATTTGATACATTGAGTGAGATCGGAATTACAACGCCTAAGTACATTGTTGGTGCATCATCAGAAACGAATAGTAAGCTAATCCTAGACGAGAACAAACTGCGCGAAGCGGTAGAGAAGAACCCGGAAGCGGTTATTTCTCTGTTCTCGGCACAAGGTACTGATCCTCAAGGAAAAGGGATATTTCAACGTGCATATGATGCAATGAACACAGCGGTCGCCTCTGTTACGAGGAAGATAAGCGGTGGTAATGTAACTAGCATGGGATTGATTTCTCAAATGAACAAAATTGATAACCAAGTCGAGCGTAAAAACGAACAACTTAATAAACGTGAAGATCGCTACTATCAAATGTTCGCTGCAATGGAAAAGGCGATATCGCAAAGCAATGCTCAGTCTAGTTGGTTAGCACAACAATTTGCATAAAAGGAAGGCTGTGAGGGAATGGAGATAACAACTCATGCGCAGCCAGTTCAGTCATCAAAGATAAAAGAAACTGTTCCAATTGTTCGTGTTAGTGGAGAGTATCAAGAGTTGAAGTCAAAGAGCAAGAACACCATTTTGTCGGTTAGTGAGCAAGCCCTCGTTAATGCGATTGACAAAGCAAACCGGGCAGCTCAAGGTACCGAACACTCGTTTCAATTCAAAGTGCATGAAAGTACGAATCAAGTAATTGTCCAAATTTTGGACAAGAACAAAGAGGTCATTCACGAAATACCTTCTGAGAAGTTTATCGATCTTGTTGAGAAATTGAAGGAGCTTTCAGTTGGGGCAATCATTGACGAAAAAAGGTGAGAAAAATTAACTTACAGGCACAATACAACTATCTGCATACGAAAATTCAAACTTCGTCGCCGGGTCAACTCACATTAATGCTCTATACCGGTTGTATAAAGTATTTAAAGTTGGCTGTTCAGAGTATAGAGATTCATGATATGGAAGGGAAGCACTTGAATTTCGTGAAAGCGCAAAACATTATAGATGAACTTCAATCGACTCTAAACATGGAGTATGAAATATCGAAGCAGTTGTACAGCTTATACACCTATATCAATGAGAAACTATTCGAAGCGAATGTCAAGCTTGACGTTAAATCGGCAGAGGATTGCATCCAACTTCTTACCGAGCTTCGAGATACTTGGGCTGAAGCCCTGAAATTAATTTCGAATGGCGAGCAGGTGGGAGTTCAATGAAATCGAGCGCCGCGGAGAATTTGTTGTTGGAATTAAGGGACATAACTCGAGCGATAAGCGATTTGGATCTAGAGAATGAAGCGGACTATGAATCGCTTCATTCTCTTCAATATGATCAAGCCCAACTAAGAGAGCAGATCGATCAGTTGTCTCAAATGAAAGGCTTCTCATATACGGAGTCAGATAAGAGCATTCTACTGGAATGCATCGAATTAGAGAAGATGAATAATGAAGCCTTCGCGCAGAAACGACAGGCAGCGAGAATGGAACTAAACCGAATTAATGAGAGTCGAAAGTCTAAAAATACTTATCTTGGCGAATATAGGCAGCATGTGGGATACTTTATCGATAGCCAGCAATAAGTAAACATCGAACCTTTTGCTATTACTTTTTTAAATAGAGGAGAAAACGCCTATGAAGAAGTTTAAACAATGCTTCACGATCATCTTCGCTGTGTGGTTCGCGTTATATGGATTAATCGCCGCTCCGCAACAAGGGGAGGCTGCGATCAATGATTATGTATCGGTTACCAAATCAGCAAATCCAACAAAAATCACAACACAAGAGGAAACGGAAATTGCACTCAACATTACAGGAACTCCGCCTGCTAATGTAGTCATGCCTAATGACGTTGTACTTATTATTGACAAATCGGGCAGTATGGCCCCGACGTATGGCCCTAATAATGGGGAAGACAAAATGACGAATGCTAAAGAAGCGGCAAAAGGGTTCGTCGATCTGATGGATATGACTAAGCATAGAGTAGCGGTTGTTGATTTCTCCTCCTCCGCAAGTTCATTTCCATTCACGGTGGATAAAGATGCAGCCAAATCCTATATTAATACAATTAATTCTGGGGGAGGAACCGCTACAGGGAATGCAATCGATGCAGCGGTCGCATTGCTGGCTGACCACCGTACAGAAGCTCAGCCGGTAATTGTACTGATGACGGATGGAGCGGCGACGGAATCGCCGAAGAACACGGATCCGTTTGATTACGCGCTTCAGAGGGCACAAGCTGCAAAGGATGCAGGGGTTATATTCTATACAATTGCTCTTCTGAATCCTAACGAAGATCCTATTACTAGTGCTCCGAACGTCCTTATGAAAAATATGGCTACAACGGCAACTCATCATCACTTTGTTCTTGGTTCAAAAGGACTTAACCAGATTTATGCAGCTATCGTTAAAGAAATTGGCATGGCGAGCGCTTATGATGTTACTGTGACAGATATAGTTGGTAACGATTTTGAGATTGTACCTGGATCCTTCGAGGATAATATTCCCAAACCTACGGTGACAGGCAATACATTGACATGGAAATTCAATGAATTGAAAAATAGCGCATTAACATTCAAGTACAAGATCCGTCCAGTCGATAAAATGAAAGCGGGCACTTTCCCGGCTTCGTTGAATACCTCAAGTATCACTTACAAAGATTATGCTGGAGCTAACCGGACGAAGAGCATTCCAAGCGTTAATATTACGGTTAAACTGCCAGCCCCAGTAATAACCGCTGTAACAGAACCTTTCGGACATCCGAACGGCGGTGAGACAGTTACCATTACAGGTCAAAATTTCGTGTCTGGAGCAACAGTGAAATTTGGCTCTACTGCTGCTACAAATGTAGCTTTTGTCAGCAGCACTGAAATTACGGCAACTGTGCCTGCAGGGAAGCAAGGGATGGTAGATGTAAGTGTAACAAACCCGGATAATCAAGTTGCGAAAGCGCAATATCAATATAAGACTGATCCGATTATTACTTCTATAACTCCCGCTAATGGACCGCTTGTAGGTGGAACGATCGTTTCGATTAAGGGACAGTATTTCATGAGTGGCCTGACTGTGAAATTTGGCGATAAAACGGCTCCACTCTTCTATTATTATGGATCCGATCAAATTTCTGTCAAATCGCCGATTGGCGCAGAGGCTGGTCCAGTTGACGTTACGCTTACGAATCCGGATGGAACTACCGTTACTGTGACAGGAGGATTTACCTATGATGCTCCGCCATCAACAGATCCGGAAATCGTTTCGATATCACCTGACAATGGTGTGGTAACAGGTGGAAATACGATTTATGTGAACGGCAAAAACTTTAAAAGCGGTATGAAAGTTGTTATTGGTTCAAAAGATGCATCAACCTCTTATATATCGGCAACTCAATTGAGAGTGACTGTTCCGGCAGGCGATGCAGCAGGAACAGTAGATGTTTCCGTTCGTACTGCTGAAGGAGCAGTGTACACAAAATCACAAAGCTATACTTATACCGCAATTGAATATCCGACACCTACGATCACATCAGTAACACCGAACACTGGTTTAATAACAGGCGGGAATACGGTATATGTTAACGGCACCAATTTCGTAAATGGCGTAACTAAAGTTACGTTTGGTACAAAGGAAGTCAATGCGACTTATGTGAATTCAACGACCCTCCGCCTAACTGTACCAGCTGTTGCAACGGCAGGGAAGGTTGATATTATAGTATCGAATAATGATCAAGCTGCATTATTACCAGAGGGTTATGAATATACGATGCCGATCATCTCTGAACCTCATATTACAGCTGTGACCCCTAATCAAGGATCCATCAAAGGTGGTTATATAGCTTATATCGACGGTGAGAATTTTAGTGGTGGCGCAACTGTAACCCTTGGCGGTATAAATGCTAGCGTAACTTATATTAATTCGGGCCAGCTTAAAATAGTAGTCCCGGCGACAGCATTGACTGGAGTTGTTGATGTTACTGTTACGAATAAGGATGGCGGAACGGAAACATTGGCAGGCGGATTTGAGTACTTACCAATCTTGCCTGAGATCACTAGCATTTCTCCTGCAAGTGCAAGCCGTGCAGGCGGGGCGACTATCTATGTTAACGGCAACAATTTCGATACATCCGCTGCCGTAAGTATTAATGGCGTCAATGCAACCACTGCTTATGTTAACTCAACTAGTTTAAGAGTGACAGTGCCGGCTAGCTCAACGGTGGGACAAGTGCCATTAGTTGTGAGCTTGTCGAGTGGGCAATCAGCTACTTTTGCATTTACTTATACTGATCTTCCGGCCGCAGCTGCTCCAGTTATTACTAGTCTCTCTTCTGTAACAGGCAAAGCAGGCAACGTCGTATACATTTATGGAACATACTTTAAGAATAAACCAAAAGTGTATTTCGGATCTGTAGAAGCGACTACTGTCGTATACACGAGTTCGACTACAATTCGAGTTACAGTACCAACCGGCAACACAGGTGAAGTTTTAGTGAAGGTTGTAAATCCAGACACGCTCGAGAGCAATACCGTAACTTATACTTATAATTAATAACGTACAACACAAGAAGATCGGGTTGAGGTAAATACCTCAACCCGATCTTCTTTGTTCGGTGGTACTATAAATTCTTTGCTGGTTGTATCAAGAATGGAAGATTAAAGTTAGGAAAAGTTTCGAGATATCGTTTAAGAAACTGTTCATATTGGTTTTTGGAACAATAGTTAAAAACCCAGCCAATTATAGATAAATCTTCTTCATGATCAAACGCAGTATTTACGAACAAATAGCCATCATCAGAATTATTACTGATAAAATGCCATTGTCCAATATTAACCATACTTTTGTTTGATAATGCCTCGTTATCCAATAGAATCGCATACAATTCAACTGCTGGTTCATAGTAGCCATATTCGTACATTAGATTAGCAAGTATATTAATTGTATCTGCGGTTGCCATCGATTGAAGCCAGTGAAAATAAATGTCGTTATATGAATATCTTAATAAAATGAAAAGTGTCTTAGCAAGCAACTCGGATGCGGCATCCGTTAATTGAGGAGGAATATCCGGACTTGCTAGAAGCGCATTGTGATGGCTCCAAAGCTCTAGTGCAGACTCCCGGTATTCAGTAATAGCTGTTAAATATTGTGGATCATTATATAGAACGGCGGCCATTAAGGCGATGGAAGCATCTAACTTCATTTCAATCGTAAGTTTGAACGGTTTTTCTTCATGTTGTAGTAAATGATAGGCCAAAGCATCATTAGGAGAAACATCTATTACCAGTTTCTTATGATAATATGAACTTAGCGATCGAGAGCCGGTTCGTAGTGCAACGAGAAATAAGGCGGCGTATTCAATGGCTGTAGGATTAGGATAAACCATTTGAAACAATCGGATAATGGCTTCTTCGTCTTGCTCAGCCTGGATAAGCAGCTCCCATATTTGTTGCAGAATCGTATAGTTTTTAGGCTGAATTTGAAGCAATTGGACACCGTATCGAACAGCGTCCGTCTTGTTTCCTAATTGAACATGCAAATTGAACAACATTTGCAGCGGAACTGAAGAACCGTAGGAAGGTTGAACATTCCAATAGGGACGATTTTGACGGACAGCCATTTCGGCGAGGGTTAAAGCTTGTTCGAAATTATGGATAGCTTGTTGAAACATCCCGAATTGTTCGTAAAGAATACCAAGATGGCAATAATAATCGGAAATTTCGGGGTATTCTGTCATTGCCTGTAGAATGAGATGGTATGCCTCGACATAATTATTTAATTTTATTTCAGTGGAAATTAAGCTATCTAGCAGATGGACATACCATGAATGACTAGGAGCGCTCGAAGCAATACTTGTTCGATAAAGCTGGATGGCTCTTTCCAGTTGATTGTCGCTCGTACAGGCATTTCCCAATATAAAACAAAAGTAAGGATCGCGAAGTTTTTCTTCTGTCTTCATAGACTCTAGAATGGACAGGTTGCGCTCTGTCTTGTTGTGATTCTCCACTCGTATTTCTGTGTATCCGTCGTGAAAGATCGGATAAGGGAGATTATTAAATGTAATTTTACGGTGATCCGAGGTGAGTTGCTCGTGAATAGGGTTGCTGTAGTATATCCCTTTTTGATTCTCGAATATTCGAGCCCCTTGCGAGATCATTACTCTGGAGGGATCAACGGTTTGTCCGGTAAAATTATGGATAGGCAGCATGAATGACTTAAGAGAATCCTTGTCAGTGGGCGTTGCCCGCAGGTCGGTTATTAATCCCTCGATATCGGATGAGTTCATGTATTCATCTGCATCTAGTACCAATATCCATTTTCCGGTGGCATTACGTAATGATTCATTTCTGGCGGCAGAAAAATCGTTGATCCATTCAAAGTCATAGACATGGTTAGTATACCTTCGAGCGACTGTCTTTGTATTATCAACGGAACCGGTATCAATAATGATGATCTCATCGACAAGTCCTTGCACGCTATCTAAACAGCGTGAAATCACCTCTTCCTCGTCTTTTACGATCATGCACAATGAAATCAAATTCTCCATATATCCTCCTGTTGAGCTATATTTCTATGGTCTTAAGTCAAACATTCTTTCGGGGAGGTCATTTCCTCCAAAATACTTTTAAAAACTTAAGTTACATTTAAGTAGTCACGTTCCACGATTTTAAGGTGGAACATAAGCGAGTATTCTCAACAAACTAATGCAGCATTAAACTAAATCCGGGATTGCACAGGTTCCGAAAATTTTAGCACCGATTTGCTTGCGGAAAGGATGGTAGCGGATGAGACGTAGATATAGTCATCGTTTCATCCGCTCTCACTTGCTTTTCAGGATATCTTGATTATACAGCAAAAAAGGTACAGACTCTTCAATTTCCTTGAAGAATGTTCCTTTTTCCAGGAGACGGATTTTCAGTGGCAGATGATGGTCGGTGGCGTGCGAACCATAGCTTGATTCCTTTACCAGATTTATTGGCAATTAGTTGTTTCACCCCCTCCCTCCCTGGTTAAATAACGATAAACATATTTTGTCCGCAGACTATTTGCGCTCGCCAACTCAGTCGTGAAGCCAAGTCGACATTTTTCCCGGTTTTCTGCAAAAGAAAACCTTTTCCTTGGTAATTGACACTGGATAAGTCGGGTGCTATAGTCGGAAATGTGGACAATTAGTGTCACACTTTATTTGACAATGAAGGGAATGTTAGTGCATGCAAGGTAAAGTGAAATGGTTCAACGCAGAGAAAGGTTATGGCTTCATCGAGACTGAGGACGGCGGCGACGTATTCGTACATTTCTCCGCGATCCAATCCGAGGGCTTCAAGACTCTGGAAGAAGGACAATCCGTAGAATTCGAGATCGTTGAAGGCGCTCGTGGCCCGCAAGCAGCTAACGTAATCAAATTATAATCATCCCGGCATAGCCGACCTACATAAACGGTAATCGATGGTTAACAATTGGAGATTCGCTAGCCCAAGACTCCGGAACTTCCGGGGTCTTTTTTTTGTATCCGACCTCCGAAAAATATTGTGCTGAAATTCACAATTCTGTCTTTTTACATAGCCATAACAAAATGGTATAATGAGGGTGCAAAGGAGGAGTGCCCAATGCAATTCACTATCCGAGGTCAACAAATTGAAGTGACCGATGCTTTGAAAGACTATGTTGACAAGAAACTCAGCAGGCTAGATAAGTATTTTGATGCACCCCCCACCTCCGAAGGATACGTCACCCTGAGTGTCATTCGAGGATTGCACACGGTGGAAGTGACCATTCCGCTTACCGGTGTGGTACTTCGTGCGGAAGACCGAAGCGATGATATGTACGCTTCCATTGACGCCGTTGTGGACAAGTTGGAACGTCAGATTCGCAAGCACAAAACCAAGCTGAACCGCAAGATCAAGCAAGAGGGCGGACTGAAGACGCTCATTGCGGAGAACGGCGCAGCGGCTACCAGTCAGGTGGATGCAGAGCAAGTGGAGTATGACGAGGACGAATACGAAGTCGTCCGTACGAAACGTTTTACCATGAAGCCGATGGACGTGGAAGAAGCGATCCTGCAGATGAACATGGTAGGCCATAATTTCTTTGTATTTTCCAACATTGACACACAAGAAGTAAATGTCGTCTACAAACGTGATGACGGCAAGTACGGATTGATCGAGCGGGACTGAGTTTTAAGCGGCAGCATTCCTAAGGGAATGCGGAGGCAACTGGCCCGGTTCGAATTTTAAAATGAAATCGAAATGTAAGATGAGCCTTCATCCGTGCAAGCGGGTGGGGCTCTTTATTTGGATATAAGGCTTCGAGACGCGTAAGGATCGTAAAAAGGATGGCATTTGATGGTAACCCCATCGGAGTATGCTGAATAGTGCAACCTTTTTTTAGATGAAAGGGTATTTAGTGGACTACGGGGGCCGCCTTAAACAGCACCAGACACAACCACGGTTAGGAACTTCCTCTATAGGTGGATTAAAGCCCATTTAGCCGATAATTCAGCGATAGCTCCAGTCGATGGCTCCAGGCTTCATCCTCTGTTTACTCCGTACAATGGACATCGATTTTCCTTCCTCATTAGATGTAGAATTTCATTTCGGGGATGAAGATAATTCCATTGCTGCGCGCCGAGGAAATGCTCCACGCAACTTTTTTGGGCTTCTCTGCGTCTCATACAGTAAGGCTTCGCGTAACAGACACCTCTTGTAATAGCACATATTGTTGCGGCATCCCTTACAAACTGTTACAATTTATGCAAACCCTCATTTTATGGGACGGGCTTTTTAGCCTGCATGAAATGGGACCATCATAAGGAATCAATGAATCGATTTCATCATTTAACCCTTTGGCATTTAATGAAGTTGATTCTATCACTTGTTTTGCACGAAAGGGGTTAACCATGCTAGGACTTGTCAAAAAGATTTTCGGCGACACCAACGAGCGTGATGTCAAACGTCTCATGAAGACGGTCGATGTAATCAACAAAATGGAACCGGATTTTGAGAAGCTCTCCGATGAGCAGCTGCAAGCCAAAACCGAGGAGTTCCGTGCGCGGATCGAGAAAGGTGAGACGCTGGAGGAATTGCTTCCCGAAGCGTTTGCGACAGTCCGCGAGGCTTCCAGACGGACGCTTGGCAAACGTCACTATGACGTGCAGTTGATCGGGGGGATGGCCCTCCACGAAGGCAGAATTGCAGAGATGAAGACCGGTGAAGGTAAGACCCTTGTAGGTACGCTACCGGTTTACTTAAATGCCCTGCTTGGCAAAGGGGTTCACGTTGTAACGGTCAATGATTATCTGGCACAACGTGACAGCCAAGAGATGGCGCAAATATATAACTTCCTGGGAATGACGGTCGGGGTTAACCTGAGCGGCATGGAGCACCCGGATAAACAGCAGGCCTATGCTTGCGATATTACGTATGGAACGAACAATGAGTTCGGCTTTGACTATCTGCGGGACAACATGGTCCTCTACAAAGAGCAGATGGTTCAGCGTCCGCTTTATTTCTGTATCATTGATGAAGTGGATTCGATTCTGGTTGACGAAGCGCGTACGCCGCTCATCATCTCGGGACAAGCTCAGAAATCGACCGAGCTGTATTTTGCAGCCGACCGGTTCGTGAAGCGTCTGACGGCAGAAGAGGATTATACGGTAGACATTAAGGTCAAATCCGTAGCCTTGACGGAGAAAGGCGTGGCGCTTGCGGAGCGTTCCTTCGGGATCGAAAACCTGTATGACCACAATCACGTAACATTAAACCACCACATTGTACAAGCGCTGAAAGCGAACGTGATCATGCGCCGCGATGTGGATTATGTTGTTACCGACGACGAAGTGGTCATCGTTGACGAATTTACGGGTCGTCTGATGGCGGGACGCCGCTACAGCGACGGTCTCCACCAGGCGATCGAAGCGAAGGAAGGCATTGAGGTTCAGAACGAGAGCATGACTCTTGCAACGATTACCTTCCAGAACTACTTCCGGATGTATCGCAAGCTGGCGGGCATGACCGGTACGGCGAAGACGGAGGAAGAAGAATTCAAGAAGATCTATGGTCTTGAAGTGCTTCAAATTCCTACGAACAAACCGAATCAGCGTGTCGACATGCCGGATGTGGTTTACAAGAGCGAAGATGGCAAGTTTAAGGCAGTAGTAACCGAGATCGTGGAACGCCATAAAAAGAACCAGCCGATTCTGGTGGGTACGGTATCCATCGAGAACTCCGAGCGTTTGTCTGAAATGCTGAAGCGCAAAGGCGTCCAGCATAAAGTACTGAATGCGAAATACCATGCGGAGGAAGCGGAAATCATCTCGCGCGCCGGACAGCCGGGATCGGTAACGATCGCGACGAACATGGCGGGACGCGGAACGGATATTTTGCTTGGCGAAGGCGTGCAGGATATTGGCGGACTTCACATTATCGGTACGGAGCGTCACGAATCGCGCCGGATCGATAACCAGCTGCGCGGCCGTGCCGGTCGTCAGGGTGACCCGGGTTCTACCCAGTTCTACCTGTCCCTCGGCGATGAGCTGATGAAGCGTTTTGGTACGGACAACGTGCTGAACATGATGGAGCGTCTTGGCTTCGAAGAAGACCAGCCGATCGAGAGCAAAATGATTACCCGTGCGGTTGAATCCGCGCAGAAGCGGGTAGAAGGCAACAACTTCGACATGCGTAAAGTCGTTCTCCAATACGATGACGTCATGAACCAGCAACGCGAGATCATCTACAAGCAGCGCCGCGAGATCTTGGAATCCCAAGACATCAAGCAAATCGTTGTAGAGATGATCAAGCCGGTCATTGACCGCGTCGTGCAGGCACACTGCAGCGATGACATTCCGGAGAACTGGGAATTGCAGGAAGTGGCAGACTACGTGAACAGCAAGCTGCTGGACGAGGGTGCCGTTACCCGCGAGGATCTGTGGGGCAAAGAAGCCGAAGAGCTTACCGAGTATCTCTTCGATCGCGTGATGAAGAAATACGAAGAGCGCGAGCAAGCCATCGGCGAAGAAATGGTACGCGAGTTCGAGAAGGTTATCGTGCTGCGCGCGGTAGACAGCAAGTGGATGGATCACATCGATGCGATGGACCAGCTGCGTCAAGGTATCCACCTCCGTGCATACGGCGGTACTGATCCGCTTCGCGAATACCAATTCGAAGGCTTCGAAATGTTTAATGCGATGATCGCTACGATCCAGGAAGAAGTGGCGACCTATATCATGAAAGCTCAAATCGCAACGAACCAGGAACGTCAAGCGGTTGTGGACGAGAACAAAGTCTCCACGAACAGCAGCAGCGAACCTGCCGAGAAGCGACCGGTCCAAGTGGCTGAACAGATCGGCCGGAACGACCCATGCCCTTGCGGCAGCGGCAAGAAGTACAAGCATTGCCATGGACAGAACGCGTAAGCGATCCGTCCCAAAGGCGATGAATCGTATAGATAGCCCGTCCAGGTGATGGGCGCGGATTTTTCTGGCTCCCTTAAGAGCGGCAGATGAACCGGGTGATGGTGGTCTTTTCCACGGTGATCCGGATACCCCTGCTGCGCTTAAGGGAGTTTATCTGAATAAACAGCGAAATTCCTGGTACGGCAACGTAAATTTCTCTTGAAATGGAACGTTTTCCATGGAGGAGAGGGTATACTGAAATTATTACGTGTAGATAAGAAAGGACGAGGACTCATGATCGATCCAAGTGTGAAGCAGGACCTGCGTGAAATCAGCAAGAAACTAACCAATCTTAGGGGGTCTCTTTGACTTAGATCTCAAACAGGAAATGATTGAGAATTTTGAGGAGAAGATGGCGGCTCCCGATTTCTGGGATGATAATGAGAAGGCTCAGGCGCTAATCGCCGAGATGAATGCCGTGAAGTCATCCGTGGATCAATATCAGAAGCTGCAGGCGGATTACGATGATGCCGTCGTGATGATCGAGCTGGCGGATGAAGAGGGCGATGACTCCCTTGCGGGAGAGATCGGTGAGACGATCAAGGATCTGGTTGGGCGCGTGGAGGAATTTGAGCTTCAGCTGCTGCTGAACCAGCCTTACGATAAAATGAATGCGATTCTTGAGCTGCATCCCGGCGCGGGTGGTACCGAGTCGCAAGACTGGGGCCAAATGCTGCACCGCATGTACACCCGATGGGCCGAGAAGCGCGGCTTCAAGGTGGAGACGCTGGATTATCTCCCTGGCGATGAAGCGGGAATCAAAAGCGTAACCCTGTTGATCAAAGGCTATAATGCCTACGGATATTTGAAGGCTGAAAAAGGGGTCCATCGACTGGTTCGGATCTCTCCGTTCGATTCTTCGGGCAGACGGCATACGTCCTTCGTGTCCTGCGACGTCGTTCCTGAGATTAACGATGAGGTTGAACTGGACATCCGCACGGAGGACCTGAAGATTGATACTTACCGTGCGAGCGGTGCCGGCGGTCAGCATATCAATACGACGGACTCGGCCGTACGGATCACTCACCTGCCAACGGGTGTGGTCGTAACCTGTCAGAATGAACGGTCCCAGATCAAGAACCGCGAGCGTGCAATGACCATGCTTCGTTCCAAGCTCTATGAGCGCAAGATCGAAGAGCAGCAGAAGGAATTGGCAGAAATCCGCGGCGAGCAGTCCGACATCGCATGGGGCAGCCAGATTCGTTCGTATGTTTTCCATCCGTACAGCATGGTTAAAGACCATCGTACACAGGTGGAGACCGGTAATATTGGAGCCGTCATGGACGGGGATCTGGATGGATTCATCGACGGGTACTTGCGCAGCCAGATCAAGCAAGAAGTCGAGTAAGGACGTTGAGGAGAGATTTATAGAACTATGGCGCAATCCGCTGGCAATCCATCGATCAACAAACGAAAAAGAGAACCCTTGATTCCGATCAACGGTCCGCTCCGGCAGACGGTGGACGCAATCTTTATTATCGTCGGCTCCTTTATTATGGCGCTGTCGTTTAATCTGTTTTTCCTGCCCAATCACATCGCCTCGGGCGGCGTGTCGGGTTTGTCCGTTCTTGCGCAAGCGTGGCTCGGCATTGAACCGGCCTTTACGCAGTGGGCGCTGAACATTCCGTTGTTCGTGCTTGGCTTTTGGCTGCTTGGACGCGACTACGGCATCCGCTCCCTGCTGGGAAGCGTGATTTTGCCGCTGTTCGTCTTTTTGACCAAGGACTGGCCGATTCCAACCTCTAACCCGCTTCTGGCTTCCATTTATGGCGGTATCGGCGTCGGTATCGGCATGGGGCTGGTCTATCGCGGCAGGGGGTCAACCGGCGGGTTGACTATCGTGGCGCAGCTCCTGCAAAAATACAGCGGCCTCAGCTTTTCCGTCTGCGTCGTACTGCTGGATGCGATCGTAATCTCGTCGGCAGCCCTCGTGCTTTCACTGGAGCAGGCGTTATACGCGCTGATTGGATTGTACGTAACAGGCAAGGTGATTGATGCCATTGAGCTGGGCTTTAGCTTCACCAAGGTGGCCTACATTATATCCGATTATTCGGAGCCGATTACCAAGGCCATTCTCGAGGACCTTGACCGCGGTTTAACCAAGCTGACCGCAGAGGGAGGCTATACGGGCGAACACCGGACGGTCCTTATGGTCGTCGTCGGACAGAGCGAAATTCCCCGTCTCAAAACGGTGGTCCAATCGGTGGATCCGAATGCCTTCGTCATCATTAGCAATGCCCATGAGGTATTGGGCGAAGGATTCCGCAATATTAAGGCGTAGCCTCGCGGCTCGTCAGCATACTCTCTATAAGAAAGAAGTAACCATTCGACAGACGGCGTAGTCTGAACATGGGTTACTTCTTTTTTTATGTAATGGGATCTTTAACGACTGATCTGAACCAGCGTAATCTTTGCCTTGGAGGTGTCCGCCATGAAGGAGATGCGGGTCTTGCCGAATGTGTAGACCATCTCGTACGCCTCTTCCATGTCGTTATAATACATTTCGTAGGCGCTGCCTAAATGCTTTTTGACGTCTGCAAAGGTTTGGTTCGGGAAGCCTTCTTTACCTATCAACAAACACCACATGCCGTTAGAGCCTGTATAAGGGTTTTCGAAATTAAATCCGGCATACGAAATATTTTTGAATTTCCAAAACTCGCCGCCGTAGTGGTAGAATGAACTCACAGGTTTTCCCAATTTGGAAGCGATCTGATTTTGGGTCATGCCGAATTGGACGCCGCCAAAGCCCGGGATGACTCCCTTTTTCAAATAAGCCGCCGTGTTCTTGTTGAGGATTAACATTGGCGCAGGTTTGGTTTTGGCTTGGGTGGTTGAAGCGGCAGCGAAACTGGGATGAGGAGCCTGCCACGTGAGGCAGATCAGTAAGAGAAGACATAATAGGCCCGTCGTTCTTTTGAATATCATGGTTTTACCTCCAGGAATCTAAGTTGTAGGAACATATTTCCTTAAGAGGATTATATCAAAGCACCGTTTAGGTCGATAGACATATTTATTAGGTTAAAAGTAATAGGGAGCGTGAAGTCTTAGTTTATAGAACAAGTAAGGGGGACTTACGAATGGAAATCGAACAGATCTACGGCAGTTTGCCGGTCCTGGAAACCGACCGCCTGCGCCTTCGCAGAGTATCGATGCAGGATGCCGATCAGATGTATGCCTATGCCTCAGACGATGAGGTGGCGAAATACGTCACTTGGGAGACCCATCGCTCGATCGATGACAGCAAGCGGTTTATTCAATTCATACTGGCTCAGTATGCCAAGCATGATATTGCCCCGTGGGGGATCGAGCTGAAGGAGAGCGGGCGACTGGTCGGGACGGTTGATTTTGTATGGTGGAAGCCCGAGCAGCAGGCCGCGGAGATCGGTTATGTACTGGCACGGGATTGTTGGGGGCAAGGCATCATGACCGAGGCGGCCTCCGCGCTGCTCAAGCTTGGTTTCGGCCGTATGGAGCTTGTACGCGTGCAGGCTCGATGTTTGGTGGGGAATATCGGCTCTCAGCGCGTAATGGAGAAGATCGGCATGTCCTATGAGGGGACGGTGAGGAAGGGGATCAAGGTTAAGGGGCAGCATTGGGACCTCAAGCTCTATTCCATTCTGAAAGAAGAGTTCGATCCATCTCGATAGACATTGCCTCGGAGCCCGTTAGCAGTTTGGACCAAATTTGAATAATCCATTGTATTTATATGAATACGGTCGTATAATAATACATATTTATGAGACGGATAAAGTCAATGAATACCTTGGAAGCACATATCGCTTTTGACGCAGGAAACGGAAGAGCATGGCGTAGAGATGAAGGATGGATGAATGGGACCTTGCATAAGGTCCTTCAGCTGTTCCTTGGGGAGAGGGATGAGGATATGACGGACACAAATACAGTAAGAGTTGCTATTGTTGGATCTACCGGCTACGGTGGCGTGGAATTGATCCGCTTGCTGCAAGCGCACCCGCGCGTTGAGATTACATCGGTAATCTCTTCATCGACGGCAGGCGTACCGATATCGGACGGATTTCCGCATTTGACTAATATCATCACACGCAACCTGGATGGCGTTAACCCGGCGGAAATCGCCGAAGTGGCCGACTTGGTATTTGCGGCTACGCCTTCGGGCGTCAGTGCCAAGCTGGTACCCGAGCTGCTGGATGCAGGCTTGAAGGTCATTGATCTTTCGGGCGATTTTCGCTTGAAAGATGGAGCCGTATATGAACAGTGGTATAAACACACGGCTCCGAGCGCGGAGCTGTTGGAAAAGGCCGTATACGGCCTTTGCGAAGTGTTTGGCGAAGAGGTTCGCGATGTGGATTTCATCTCCAATCCGGGCTGTTATCCGACCGCGACGTTGCTGGGCCTGATTCCGGCCATCAGCGCGGGCTGGATCGATGCTTCATCCCTTATTATCGACGCCAAATCCGGCGTGTCCGGTGCAGGACGGGGAACGAGCCTGATGACGCATTATGCCGAGATCAACGAGAACTTCAAAGCCTACAAGGTGAATAAGCATCAGCATATTCCCGAGGTCGAGCAGGTCTTGACGCAGGTAGCGGGCGAACCGATCACGGTCACCTTTACGACGCATCTGGTACCGATGACGCGGGGGATCATGAGCACCATGTATGCCACGCTGAACGGTCCTTACACGGAAGAGGATTTCATTGAACTGTACCGCCAGTATTTCAAGGGTCGTAAATTTGTGAGAATCCGTGATCTGGGTGTATGGCCTGCAACAAAAGAAGTCAGCGGGTCGAATTTCTGCGATATCGGCTTTGCGGTGGATGCGCGTACGAACAGAGTGACCATTATATCGGTCATTGATAATGTGGTGAAGGGTGCGGCCGGGCAGGCGATCCAGAACCTGAATTTGATGATGGGATGGGAGGAGAGCCTCGGACTTACGTTTACGCCGATTTATCCGTAAGCGGCTGGGGATACAGACATGGGAGAGAATACGTTTGCGATTATCGATGGGGGCAGCATCGTAACGCCGCAAGGCTTCAAGGCTGCCGGGCTCCACTGTGGACTTAAGAAGACCGACCGTAACGACCTGGGCGTCATTGTATGCGATGTGCCTGCCGTGGCGGCTGCCGTCTATACGACGAACCTGTTCCAAGCGGCACCGCTGAAGGTAACGCGTGAAAGCTTGGAGGACGGCAAGCTTCGCGCGATTGTCGTGAACAGCGGGAATGCCAATGCCTGCACGGGCAAGCAGGGCGAAGAGGATGCTTACACGATGCGCGCCGATACGGCTGCGCAATTCGGCCTGGACGTGAACGATGTGGCCGTTGCTTCGACGGGTGTCATCGGGGAGCTGCTGAAGATGGACCGAGTATCCTCCGGTATTGCCGGCTTGCCTGCACGGCTCAGCGGCGAAAGCGAAGGGGCTGAAAGCTTCAGCCAAGCGATTTTGACAACCGATCTGGTAAAAAAGGAAGCCTGCGTTACCGTACAGGTTAATGGCACGAAGGTAACCATCGCCGGCACGGCGAAGGGATCGGGGATGATTCATCCGAACATGGCGACCATGCTCGGATTCATGACGACGGATGCGGTCATTGGTCAGGAAGCGCTGCAGCTGCTGCTGCGCCAAACGACCAACCTGACCTTTAATATGATTACGGTGGACGGCGATACAAGCACCAACGATATGCTGGTTGCGATGGCCAGCGGCCTGGCGGGGCACGACGTGCTAACGCCGGAGCATCCGGATTGGGATGCATTCGCAGCCGGCTTCCACTATGTGTGCCAGCAGCTGGCGAAGGCGATCGCGCGTGACGGAGAGGGAGCTTCCCGCTTGATCGAGGTTCGCGTGAACGGCGCCGAAAGCGACGATGACGCGCAAGCGATCGCCAAGACCATCATCGGCTCCAGCCTGGTCAAATCGGCGGTGTTCGGTGCGGATGCCAACTGGGGACGGATCATTGCGGCGGTGGGCCGCGCAGGCCGTCCGGTCAATCCGGAGACGGTGGATATTGCCATTGGCCCGATTTCGGTGCTGGAGCAGTCAAGGCCCGTTCCTTTTGACGAAGATGCGGCGCTGGCTTACCTTCAAGGCGACACCGTGGATATCGACGTGAAGCTGCATATCGGCAGCGGGTCGGCTACGGCTTGGGGCTGTGATTTAACCTATGACTATGTCCGCATTAATGCGGCTTATCGTACTTAGATAACAAAAAATCAGGACGGAGGAGATGAATATGAAGAGCACGATCGATCAGGAGAATTCGCAGCCGGTTCAAACCTCAAGCGCGGATACGTTTGTGATGAAATGTGGCGGCAGCACGCTCGCGGCCCTTCCGGACAGCTTCTTCGAGGATTTGAAGAATCTGCAGGATAAGGGGGTTAACCCTGTTATCGTGCACGGCGGCGGTCCCGCAATTTCCGGCAACCTGGAGAAACTCGGCATCGAGACCGAGTTTGTGAACGGGCTGCGCAAGACGACGGAGGATGTGCTGGACGTCGTGGAGATGGTGCTTGCGGGCACCATCAATAAACAGATCGTACGACGGATTCAAAGCGTAGGCGGTTCTGCCATCGGCTTGTCCGGTTCGGACGGCGGGCTGATCGAGGCCAAACCGGTAACGAACCATGCGGAGGTTGGCTGGGTCGGCGACGTTACGTTGGTGAAGTCATCGATCCTGAGCGGCGTGCTGGAGATGGGGTACATGCCGGTGGTTGCGCCGATCGGCGTGGATCCATCCGGTCAGCGCTATAACATCAATGCCGATACCGCAGCTGGTGCCGTGGCTTCTCATCTGGGCGTTAACCGGATGATCGTTGTCACCGACGTGCCGGGGATCATGAAGGGATCGGGCGGCGAGAAGCGGGTGCTTCCGACCGTGACGGTGCAGGAGATCGAGGATATGATCGGAACGGGCGAAATCTATGGCGGCATGATACCGAAGGTAAGAGCAGCCATCAGCTGCATTCACGGCAAAGTGAGCGAGGTTGTCATCGTGGACGGAAGCGAGCCGAACGTGCTGAGCCGGGTGCTTGGCGGCGAAGTGCTGGGCACGCGCATCGTGCGGATGTAATAAGGCACGGTTTGATATTCAAACCGGAACAATAAAAAAACTTCAACGGAGAAGGCGGAATCATTCCGGAGAAGCGAAGCGGGCCCCTTTGTCCACGGAATTTATCCTTGATTGCATGATTCCATAAAAATCTGTGGGCAACAGGGATCGGAGGAATGATCTGAATTCGCAGTGCCGGTTAAGCTTAATGGATGTTCATATCGTAGGATGGTTCAAATGCGAACCACGAAGCTATGCTAAATGCAAAGGAGTGTGTGAAGGCTATGGGAAAAGAAGCAGCAGGCGGTATCAAAGCAGCTAATGAAAGCTCGTTGTTCCAAACGTACGCCAGATACCCAATCGCCCTGGTCAAAGGGGAGGGCAGCTGGCTATGGGATGATCAAGGCAACAAGTATCTTGATTTTATGGCCGGACTGGCGGTAACGAATCTCGGCCATGCCCCGGTAAAAGTGAAAGAGAAGCTGAAAGCCCAGCTGGATGAATTGTGGCATGTCTCGAACCTGTTCCACATTCCGGGCCAGGAAAAAGCAGCCGAGCTGCTGACAGCCAACACCTGCGCGGATGCGGTCTTCTTCTGCAACAGCGGGGCCGAAGCGAACGAAGCTGCCATTAAGCTGGCACGCCGCTACCATCAGAAGGTGAAGGGAACGGGACGCTACGAGGTCATTACGTTTACCCAGTCCTTCCATGGTCGGACGCTGGCTACGCTGACGGCCACCGGCCAGGATAAGGTGAAGGAAGGCTTCCTTCCGCTTCCGGCAGGCTTCAAAAGCGTTCCGCTGCATGACCTTCCGGCGCTGGAAACAGCCATTAACGACAAAACCGCAGCCATCATGATCGAGATGGTGCAGGCGGAGGGCGGCGTGCATCCGGTGGAACCGGAATTCCTTCAAGCCGTCACCGGGCTGTGCAAGAAGCACGGACTGCTGCTGATCGTGGACGAGGTGCAAACGGGCATGGGCCGGACCGGCAAGCTGTTTGCGCACGAGCATTACGGCATCGAGCCGGATATTTTCACCGTGGCCAAAGGGCTCGGCTCCGGGTTCCCGGTCGGCGCGATGCTGGGCAAAGCTTACTTGCGCGAAGCCTTCACGGCAGGAAGCCATGCCACGACGTTTGGCGGCACGCCGATTGCCAGCGCCGTCATCCAGGCCACCATCGAGACGATGCTGGAGGACGACGTGCCGCAGCGCGCGGCCGAAGCCGGAGAATATTTGATGACGAAGCTGAATGAGAGCCTGGGCAGTCATCCTTTTGTGAAGGCGATCCGGGGGAAAGGCCTGCTGATCGGCATCGAATGCGTCGAATCGGTTGGCGAGCTGGTGCTGAAAGGACAGAGCCGCGGGCTGCTGTTCGTAACGGCAGGACCGAACGTGATCCGGCTGCTTCCGAATCTGTACGTCACGAAACAAGAGATCGACCAAGCGGTGTCGATCGTTACGGAACTTATACATGAACATACGGCGGTTAGCCAAGCATAGAAGAATCGTGCAGCAGCATTACGGACAATAACAGCATGGTTAAGGAGGACTGAAGAATATGGCCGCTAGCGGACAATTGAAGGAATTAAGCCTGAAAGGGCGGGATATGATCGAGCTGGACGAATACTCGACGGAAGAGATTCAGTTCTTGCTCGATTCGGCAATCGAGATCAAGCGCAAGCAGAAGAACGGCGAAGTCTATCAGCCGCTGAAAGGCAAGACGATCGGCTTGATTTTTGAGAAGTCGTCCACGCGGACGCGGGTTTCGTTCGAGGCTGGGATGTTCCAGCTGGGCGGACATGCACTCTTTTTGAGCAAAAACGATATTCAGCTCGGACGCGGCGAGCCGATCAGCGATACGGCGCAGGTGATGTCCCGTTATCTGGACGGCCTGATGATCCGTACCTTCGGGCACGACAACGTGGTCAACCTGGCGAAATATGCTTCGATTCCGGTCATCAACGGCCTGAGCGACATGGCGCATCCATGTCAGGTGCTGGCTGATTTGCAGACGGTACTGGAGCACAAGGGCAAGCTGAAAGGCCTCAAAATGGCCTTTATCGGCGATGGCAACAACATGGCGCATTCGCTCCTGATCGGCGGTGCCAAGATGGGCATGCATGTGGCCGTGGCCAGTCCGAAGGGCTACGAGGCGGATGCCAGCATCGTGAAGCTGAGCGAGGAAATCGCGGCGCAAACGGGCGGCAAAATCACGATTACCCAAGACCCGCTCGAAGCCGCGAAGGATGCGGACGTGATCTACACGGATGTATGGGCAAGCATGGGCTTTGAAGAGGAGCAGGCACAGCGGGAAGCCGCCTTTGCGGACTACCAGGTGAATGAGGAGCTGGTGAAAGCGGCGAAGCCTGATTACTTGTTCCTGCACTGCCTTCCGGCCCACCGCGGCGAAGAGGTCAGCGAAGGCGTGATCGACGGTGCCAATTCCGTCATTTTCGATCAGGCCGAGAACCGTCTTCATGCCCAGAAGGCTTTGATGGTTGCTTTGATGGCATAAAGCCGCCGATGACCAGCGAACATTCTATATGAAAATGCGTCAATGGACGTTATCTTTAGTATAATGAAGGACAGGGTTGTTAGTAACAAAGAGAGGGAGTTAAACCATGGCAAAACAAAAAATCGTACTGGCGTATTCCGGCGGTCTGGATACGTCCGTCATTCTGAAGTGGCTGAAAGAAACCTACGATGCGGAGATCATTGCCTTCACGGCCGATATCGGCCAGAAGGAAGAGCTGGACGGACTTGAGGAAAAAGCGCTGGCGACCGGCGCCTCCAAAGTATACATCGACGATCTGCGCGACGAATTTGCGAATGATTTCATCTTCCCGATGTTCCAGGCGGGTGCCATGTACGAAGGGCAGTACCTGCTCGGCACCAGCATCGCGCGCCCGTTGATCGCGAAACGCATGGTGGATATCGCACGTGCCGAAGGCGCGACGGCGATTGCGCACGGCGCTACGGGCAAAGGGAATGACCAGGTTCGTTTTGAGCTGGGCGTTGCCGGCTTGGCACCGGACATTGAAGTGATCGCGCCTTGGCGCATCGAGGAGTTCCGCAACTCCTTCCCGGGACGCGCGGAGATGATCGCTTACGCGGAAGCGCACGGCATTCCGGTAACGGCATCCGCTGCGAAATCCTACTCCATGGACCGCAACCTGCTCCATATCAGTTACGAGAGCGGCGTGCTGGAGGATCCTTGGTTCGATGCAAGCGCGGAGGACAGCAAGGATATGTACCTGCTCAGCGTATCGCCTGAGGATGCGCCGGATGAGGCGGAATACCTCGAGCTTACGTTCGAGCAAGGGAATGTCGTTGCGCTGAACGGCGAGTCGATGAGCCCGCTGCAAGTGATGGAGAAGCTGAACGAGCTGGGCGGCAAGCACGGCATCGGTCGCGTGGATATGGTGGAGAACCGCTTTGTCGGCATGAAGAGCCGCGGCGTCTATGAGACTCCTGGCGGCACGATCCTGTTCACCGCTCATCGCAAGATGGAGTCCATCACGATGGACCGTGAAGTGATGAACCTGCGCGACAGCCTGATTACCCGCTACAGCACCTTGGTTTATAACGGCTTCTGGTTTGCGCCGGAGCGTCTGGCATTGCAGGCGCTGGTGACCGAGAGCCAGAAGAACGTTACGGGAACGGTGCGCGTGAAGCTGTACAAGGGCAATGTGATCGGCGCAGGCGTGAAGAGTCCGGTGAGCCTGTACAACCCGGACATCGCCACGATGGAAGCCGATCCGACGCAAGCTTACGATCAAGGCGATGCTACCGGCTTTATCCGCTTGAACGCATTGCGTTTGAAAGTGGCAACCGGCGTGAATCAAAATCAATAAAACAGTCTGAGGGCCCGTTTAACGGAACAAGCGCATCGGATAGAGCGCGGTAACAACGCGGCCGAAGGATACATGATATGAAGCCTTATGTCTTATATCCGGTAATTGTTCGAATATAAGCGTATGGATATGGACGTACTAGTAATGAACAGGCTGAAGGCCGTTTTCATGCTGGAGAGCTCCGTCGATTCTCGTGCAACGGGATGAACGGGACCTCTTAAGCGGGAAGCGGCCCTCTGCCTTAAATCAGAGAGGGGCAAGTGTTGTGAGCAAGTTATGGGGCGGACGCTTTACGAAGCAGACCAACGCATTGGTGGAGGAATATACGGCATCCATCGGTTTTGACAAGCAGCTGGCCGAGGAGGACATCCAGGGAAGCCTTGCGCATGTGTCCATGCTGGGCAAATGCGGCATCGTGCCGGCGGAAGACGTAGAGACGATCAAGGCAGGATTGGGCAAAGTGCTGGAGCGCATCCGTGAGGGCAGCATCGAGTTCTCCGTATCGGATGAGGATATCCATATGAACATCGAGAAGAATCTGATCGAGGAAATCGGACCTGTCGGCGGCAAGCTCCACACGGGCCGCAGCCGAAACGACCAGGTGGCAACGGACATGCACTTGTATTTGCGCAACCGCGTCGTGGCGTTGACCGGCATGCTGCACGAGCTGCAGACCGCGTTGATCGGGCAAGCGAAGGATAACCTGGATACGATTATTCCGGGGTATACGCATCTTCAGCGTGCGCAGCCGATTCTGTTCGCGCATCATCTGATGGCTTACGTGTCCATGTTCCAGCGGGATATCGACCGTCTGATCGACAGCTATAAGCGCATTAACGTGCTGCCGCTCGGGGCAGGCGCGCTTGCGGGCACAACGTTCCCGATCGACCGCCATTTCGTGGCCGAGCAGCTCGGTTTCGACGGCGTTTACGAGAACAGCCTGGATGCGGTCAGCGACCGCGACTTTATCCTGGAATTCCTCTCGGATGCTTCCATCATCATGATGCACTTGTCCCGCCTGAGCGAGGAGCTGGTGCTTTGGAGCAGCACCGAGTTCAACTTCGTCGAGCTGGATGATGCGTTCTGCACGGGCAGCAGCATTATGCCGCAGAAGAAGAACCCGGACGTGCCCGAGCTTGTCCGCGGCAAAACCGGACGGGTATACGGCAACCTGATGGGTCTGCTTACCGTGCTGAAGTCGCTGCCGCTTGCTTATAACAAGGACATGCAGGAAGACAAAGAGGGCATGTTCGACACGGTAGCCACGCTGGAAGGCGCATTGCAGCTGTTCGCGCCGATGATCGCCACGATGAAGGTCAACAAAGGCCGCATGCGCGAAGCAGTGAACACCGACTTCTCCAATGCAACGGATATTGCGGACTTCCTGGTCGGCAAAGGGCTTCCTTTCCGCCAGGCCCACGAAGTGATCGGCAAGACCGTATTGTACTGCATCCAGAACAACAAATACCTGCTGGACCTGACGCTGGATGAATTCAAGCAGTTCTCCGAGCTGTTTGACGACTCCATCTACGGCGTGCTTCAACCCGAGGCGGTGGTCAATGCGCGTAACGTTTACGGCGGCACGGCAACCGAGCAGGTGAAGGCGGCGATTGACCGCAGCGTGCAGACCCTTCAGGTCACAGAAGAATGGCTGGGTCTCCGTCAGGGGAATGTAGAGTAAGGATACAGAAAACCTGACGCAGCAAAAATAAAGGTGGATCGGCAAATGTTACATTTGCCGATCCACCTTTTGTTGTGTAACGATGAGATCCGTTGAATGAGGGATTGCCTAAAATCCTCTCACGAAGAGAAGTACACCCAGTACACCCCATGGAACCGAGAATGTACCGCTGGCTCGTTCATGGCGTGCATATTATGGGTTCATCAGGCTTTCAACGGAAGCCATTTCAGAACATCCTGGATATGGGTATCCCAATATCCCCAATCGTGGCCGCCCGGCCCTTCCTGATACGTGAGATCCAGGGAGGTTGCTTCGCAGGCTTTGCGGAACGCTTGATTGTCTTGGTAGAGGAAGTCTTCCGTTCCGCAGCATTGATACAGCAGCGGTTTCGGTCCCTCCGAGCGGTCCACTTCCTGAAGCAGCCGCAACAGGTCATTGTCGGTGCCGGTAATGTCCCGATCTCCGTAGACTAAACGATGCTCAAACAAAGCCTCGTTCCTATTAATATGACCCGCCATGTCGAGCGCGCCCGACAGGCTGGCAGCAGCGGCGAAGGATTCGGGACAGCGAAGGGCAAGCTTGAACGCCCCGTAGCCGCCCATGGACAACCCGGCGACGAAGTTATCTTCCCTCGCGTGGGATAACGGGAAGAAGGAGCGGGCGATGGTCGGCAGCTCCTGGCTGATAAAGGTCCAGTATTTGCCGCCGTATTCCATGTCCGTATAGAAGCTGCGATGCACTTGCGGCATAACGACGGCAATGCCCATCTCGGCCACGTAGCGTTCGATGGAGGTTCTGCGCAGCCAGATGGAATCGTCGTCGGACAGGCCGTGCAGGAGGAAGAGCGTCGGATGCAGACCGCTTTTGGCATGATTCGTCATGCCGATTTGTGAAGAGGTTTGCTGAGGGAGAATGACGGTCATGGACGTGCTGAGACCGAGCACCTCCGAGTAAAAGTGACATTGCATAAGAGCCATGGATTATGTATCCCCTTTCATTTTTGAAAATGAGAGATCAAAATGACGAGCCTATTAGGATCATATCACAATCGATCTCCCTTGCTCCAAGTAAATCTAAGTCATCGTCTGCGGCGGGCGAAAACGGATTTAAAGTCTGCTGCGTTCGGAAGCTTCGCCATTCTCCAGGAGCATAAAGGCGGTGTCAGCGACCGAATTGAAACGGATGGAATGAATCCGTGCATAAAACGCCTCGGTCTTCAGACCGAGGCGAGGTTCAGCCATCGGGCTGTTCTATGATGCGCTGCGTTGTGTTATCTTAGAGGGAGATTATGGCTCCATCTGGTGGAGGATTCAATGGCATAGATTTAGAAGTTTAGCGAGTGTCCAGTTAAGATATAGCATGATGATCCTATTTGTGAATCTGGAGGAGTATGCTCATGATACCACATGACGATAAACTGTCCGATCTGAAGATTACGGGAACCGGCAGCTCAAGCGGCGGCCAATACGGCAAGGTGCGAATCGATGGTGCCGGGCAGGTGAATGGAGATCTGGATTGCCGGGAATTAACAGGCAACGGAACGATGAGTTTGAACGGCGACGTAGCTGCCGACAAGATTCGCGTGAACGGTTCGGGAACCATTAAGGGGACGGTGGACGCTGAGGAGCTGCATGTAGCCGGCAGCCTGAGCGTGAAGAGAGGCGTGCGCAGCCGGTCCATTTTTATCGGGGGGCATTGCAGCATTCACGGTGATTCCGAATCGAAGAGGCTTGATGTAACCGGAAACTTGAGAAGCCATGGTGACGTGCGGAGTGAGACGGCCACGTTTCATGGGGGCTTCAAGATCGATGGCCGCCTGCATGTAGGAACAGCGGATATTCGGCTGTTGGGCCGCTGCCTTGCGCAGGAAATCGTCGGAGACCGGATCACGATCCGCAAAAAAGGAAAGCGTCTCTGGGAGATGCTGTCCCTGCCATTACGGGGAACGCGGCTGGAGGCACGCATTATTGAGGGCGATGTTCTGGATCTAGAGCATGTCGAAGCCGATATCGTCCGCGGCAACCGGGTGATTCTCGGCCCAGGGTGCGAGATTCGGCAAGTGGAATACCGGGATGAATTGACGCAGCATCCGGAAGCCCAGGTCAGAGCATCCCGGCGGTTTTAAGGGCGACATCGGGCCGAGCATCCGGGCATAGGCCGAATAGATGGCAAGGAGGCAGCGATATGGTGCATGACGGAACAGCCGTAGAAAGACCCGGTGTTTCCATAACGGGTGACGGTGTCGTTGGCAGCGGTATTGTCGGCAAGCTTCGGATAAACGGTGAAGGCGTCATTCATGGCGACACGGATTGCCATCTGCTAAGCTGCAACGGGAGCGCGGTCATAAACGGAAGCCTGCTCGGAAGGCAGGCTAGAGTGAACGGCCATGTGAAGGTGTCCCATCATGTCCAGATGGAGCACGTCCGGGTGAATGGAAGCTTGGATGCCGGCGGAAGCGTTAGAATCAGCCGCATCGGAATCAATGGCGGCTTGAGCACGGGAGCCGATCTGTTTGCGGTAAAAGGCGTCGTGAACGGTACCCTGGATGTTGGCGGCAACCTGGAAGCCGAAGAGATGACGGTCCGCGGCATACTACGCGTGAGCGGATCCGTGATAGCTCGGGAATTGACGCTGAGGCTCGTTGCGCAAGCCTCGCGCGTCAACGAACTCCGAAGCCGCACGGTCTTCGTAGCTCCAACGGTGCTGGCCAAATGGTTCCGTTCCTCACGGATCGGATATCTGAATGCCGAGCTGGTTGAAGGCGAGGATATCCGTCTGGAGAATACGAGCGCGGCCATTGTCAGGGGCAGGAGAGTCCATATCGGAAAGGGCTGCTCCATCGGCCGGGTGGAATATACCGAGACGTTCAGCGCAGATGCCCAGGCGGAAATCGGAAGCTATTATAAAATCGATGCACGACATTAAAATAACGGCAAGGAAAACAGCCCGTATTCGCGGTTCGATTCGCGAATGCGGGCTGTTTCGTGTCAGCTTCGATTTACGGGGCGCTGATACCGTCCTCAACGACTTCCTCTTTGGGCGTTTCGTTCGCATCCGGCAGCGGGACCTCGTTCGTCGGATTGATGGCAACGATGCTGTTCTGGGGGCGGTAGGTATCCTTGGATATTTTCACGTTCTCCACGACTTTCCCGTTCACTTTCTTGGTTCGGTAGGTTTCTACCACATAACCTGGTTTTCCGTTCTGAACCACCTGCTTCAATCCCGGCGGCAGCGAGTTGTTGTGGATGACCTTTTCCGGCGAAGGCAAGGTTTCGATCGTGGTGGATACCAGTTCGTATTCCGTATTTTCCGGGAAGGTGCCGAACATCTTCAGCGTTAAATTGCCGTGCGATACCTCGGACAGGATCAGCAGATGCTTGCCTGTATTGTTTCGGAAGCGAAAGTTGATCGCCCCTTCGGCAAAGGTGGCGTCCTGTCCCTTGGGCAAGTAGCTGACCGGAAGGGAATGATTCCGCCTTTCGGTGATCTCCAGCCCGATCAGCAGGGCGGCATGATACACTGTGCTGGATACCTGGCAGATCCCGCCCCCGATACCGGGCACCAGCTTGCCGTTCACGATGACGGGAGCTTCCTCAAATCCATACTCCTTCTTCGCAACATCAATGATATGAGCATAATTGAACTCATCGCCGGGCTTCAGAATCATGCCGTCCACGGCTTTGGCGGCAGCGGTTACGTTATGTACGCGTCCGGGCCCGCTGGATCCAAGACCGGTGGAGAATTCAACGATTTTTCGCTCAATGCCCTCGTCCTGCAGCGACTTTACGGTAACGGGGGGCTTTTGACGGATAAGAGGCAGCTGCACCGCAATGGCTTCTTCCGGATACGGTTCCGTGAAGTGGGACTCGTTCGGAAGCGCTGCGCTGAACCCTTCATAGAACGCAGGCCAATCGATGCGGTACGCGGTTTTCTCCGGGGTATACCGGACCACATCGTCTTCGGAAATGCTCCGCACTGCGTTGACAGGCTCTCCAAAGCGTTCTTTTTGCCAGTCTTCGTTTAACCGCCCTTTCAATACGTCGCGATTCCAGTCGGTGGATATATGCCATTCCAGCTGAAACTGCCGCCGGTAAAGAACCTGTTCCCATAGCGATCCTTCGGACAGCTTGGCGATGGCTTCCCTGAAATCGGCTGCGCTGAACCGAACGCCGGCTTCTTGGAGACTGAAGTTTTCCGCGTGCCCTTTCAGGGCCTCCGACTCCAGCGTCACCTTGATGCTAGTCATGGCATGGAGCCGCTGTTCCAGCTCGGACAATACCTCGTCGGCGGGTTGCCCCCCTACCTGCCAGCCGGAGAGAACGACTCCCTTCGGCAGCTCCTTTTGGTTCGCGTACATCGTCAATAGACCGAAACCGACGGAGAGGAGAAGAGCGATACTGATGACAAAGATGAGACCGAGATGAATTTTTTTCATTTGAAACCACCTTCTTAACTTCGTATTGGCCGCAGTACATGCACTTGTTCATGTATATGTCACGGTGGGCTTAAACTTTCGGGTACTCAAAAGGTAACAAATTTGTTACAATAGACGATGTCGTGAGGATTTTTCTTGGATTTTAAAGGAATTCGATGGAAACTGTCGAAAGTATAATGGCTAATTATGGATTGGGAAGTGATGAAGTGATCGAAATGCAGGACGTATGGAAGACTTATCCAAGCGGCGCCCATGCGCTTCAAGGAGTTTCCGTTACCATTAACCGCAATGAATTCGTCTATGTTGTCGGACCGTCGGGTGCCGGCAAATCGACATTCATGAAACTTATCTATAGAGAAGAAGTGCCGACCAAAGGCCAAATTTCCGTTAACGGATTTAATATCGGGAAGCTGAAGCAGCGCAAAATCCCCTATGTTCGCCGAAATATCGGGGTTATTTTTCAGGACTATCGTCTGCTGCCCAAGCTGACTGCTTACGAAAATGTAGCTTTTGCCATGGAGGTTATCGAAGCGCCGCAGCGTCTCATCAAGAGACGGGTTATGGAGGTGCTGGATCTGGTGGGCCTGAAAGCCAAGGCGAACCGCGAGCCTTCCCAGCTCTCCGGCGGGGAGCAGCAGCGGATCGCAATCGCCAGGGCGATCGTGAACAACCCGTCCGTCATTATTGCGGACGAGCCTACGGGCAACCTGGACCCGGAAACCTCCTGGGGCATCATGCAGCTGCTGGACGAAATCAATTTCAGGGGAACCACCATCGTAATGGCTACCCACAACAGGGATATCGTGAACACGATGCGTAAGCGCGTACTTGCGATTGAGCACGGACAGATCGTCCGCGACCAGCAGAGAGGAGAGTACGGGTATGAATTTTAGAACCTTCTTGCGGCACTTGCGGGAAGGGGCGAAGAGCGTTTTCCGGAATGGATGGATGTCGGTCGCATCGATTACGTCCATCGTGGTGTCATTATTTATACTGGGCGTTTTCATGCTGTTAGTCATGAATGTGAACGCATTAGCCGATAAAGCAGATAGCAACGTGCAAATCAATACGTACTTGAATCTCAATGTGGACGAGAAGCTGCGCGAAACCATCAAAGGCGAGATCGAGGCCATGCCGGAAGTCAACGCCATCAAATTCGTGTCCAAGGAAGAGGGCATGAAGGAGCTTGAGGAAAGCCTCGGCTCCGAATGGGTGGAAGGCTTCAGCGAAGCGGACCAGAATCCGCTTCCGGACGCATTCGAGGTTTCCGTTATCGAACCGACCACGGTCGGGTTCGTTGCCGACAAGATTACCGCGTTGAACGAGAAGTATGCGGAAGAGCCGATCCTGCGGGTCAAATACGGGGAGGGCACGGTAGAAACCTTGTTCAAGATTACGAAAACGGTGCGGAATATCGGCTTTATTTTCGTAGCGGGACTCGGCTTGATGTCCATGTTTCTGATTTCGAACACCATTCGGGTAACGATTTTGGCCCGTCGCCGCGAGATCGGCATCATGAAGCTTGTTGGCGCGACCAACAACTTCATCCGCTGGCCGTTCTTCGTGGAAGGAGCCATGATCGGCCTCCTGGGCTCGATCATTACGGTTACGCTGCTGTTTATAGGCTACAATCGCCTGTACGCCGCGTCGCAGACGGATTTGACGCTGGCGCAGAGCCTGATTCCATTGGGAGATCTGTGGCTGCTGCTCGGGACCATCATCGTGGCCCTGGGCATCGTCATTGGCATTTGGGGCAGCACCATGTCGATACGTAAATTTTTGAAAGTATAAAACAAGGTAAAGGATGGGGAGCGAAACTTGAAGAAAATCGCCGCAGGAGTAGCAGCCTTATTACTGGCCACTGTTATGATCCAACCGACCGTCGGACAAGCCGAGAAGAAGACTTCAGCCGATGTAGACAAAGAGCTGAGGGTGCTTCAGGAGCAGGTCAAGAAAGCGCGGGCGCAGAAGAGCAAGGCTGCGGATGATAAACAAGAAGCCCAGCATTATAAGAATAAAACGACGAAGAACCTGAAATACGTAATGGAGCAAATCAGCATCGTCAGTAATGAATTGACGAAGATTTCCGTCAAGATCGAGGAGACGGAGGATTTGCTGAGAACAACGACCAAGGAGCTTGAAGCGGCGGAGGAGCGCATCGCATCCCGCGAGAAGCTGCTGGAATCCCGGATTCGCCTCATCTATATGGATGGGCAAGTATCGTATCTGGATGTGCTGCTCTCCGCAACCAGCTTCAGCGATTTTATTGAGCGTGCCGATTCCTTGAAGACCATCGTCGATCAGGACCAGGATTTGCTGGTACAGCATAAGCAGGACAAGCTGCTGGTTATCGACAAGAAGAAAGAACTAGAAGGGCAGTACGCAACCGCTAAGGACCTGTACGGCCAGATGGAGGACCGCAAGAGCATCCTGAACGAGAAGGAACAGGAGAAGCGCGTTCTGCTGGCCCAGTACGATCAGGATATCGAGGATGCGGACATCTTGACCGAAGAGCAGGATAGAATGCTAGTTGCCTTGGCAAGCAAGCGCTCGGACCTGCAGAAGGAAAAGAATAAGCTTGCTGCCGAAGAAGCGGCCCGTAAAGCAGCGGCTGCCAAAGCGGCGGCGGCGAAGAGAGCGAAGGCGACAACCCTCGGCGGCAGCAAAGGCGGCGGCGGGTATACCGGCAACGGCGGACCGTTTGCGATACCGGTCTCCGGGGCCAGACTCTCCTCCGGTTACGGACCGCGCGTCCATCCGGTAACGGGCGAGGTTGGCAAGATGCACACGGGTCAGGATTTCGCGGTTCCGCAGGGGACCGAGATCCGGGCAGCCGAGAGCGGCACGGTCATCTTGGCCGAGTGGTGGAGCGGTTACGGAAACTGTGTTATTGTTGATCATGGGGGCGGCGTATGGACCTTGTATGGTCATATCCGCAACGGCGGCATTAAAGTCAGCGAAGGCGACAAGGTGTCCAGAGGGCAGAAGATTGCCGAAGTAGGCTCCACGGGTCAGAGCACGGGACCGCATCTTCATTTTGAGGTTCGGGTCAACGGATCGCCGGTGAATCCTTCGCCTTATCTGTAACAGAAATGATGACGCAAACCATATAACCTTCAATACCGCTGTATAAATATTCCCGGCAAGCCAATCATATACTAGGTGGACGGGATTCCCCTGTGTGTAGCAGTTGAAACGTACAAAGGCGGTGAAGTACTTGCTGAAAAAACGAACGGCTGTCTTTCTGGTCATCGCTGCCATGCTGTGCGGCGGACTGTTAACGATGGCTTTGACCCAGCTGCCTGCTCCAAGTCAGACCGGAGACGGCGGCGAGGGATTGCTGGCCAGCATCGCGAACAGGAATGGACTGGAGCAGTCTGAAGCGAAGAAACTGGGGACAGCGATTGACCTCATCGAAAGCAATTATTACAAGGATATCGATCGGTCGAAGCTGATCGACGGCGCCATCAACGGGATGATGGAAGCGCTGGAAGATCCGTATTCCAACTATATGGGCAAAGAAACGGCGGCCCAGTTTGAAGAAAGCATTGAGGGCTCCTTCACGGGGATTGGCGCGGAAGTGTCCTCCGTAGACGGCAGCGTCGTCGTTGTATCCCCGATCAAGGGATCGCCTGCGGATAAAGCCGGCATTCGGGCCAAGGATACCATCCTTTCCGTCAATGGCGAATCCTTGCAGGGCCTTGAGCTGAATGCGGCCGTTAACAAGATTCGCGGTCCGAAGGGCTCCAAGGCCGTCCTTCAGATCAAGCGGGCAGGATCCGAGCAGCCGATCGAGTATGTTATCGTTCGGGATGACGTCGATCTGGAAACCGTGTCGGCACGGATGGAGAAGGGCGGAATCGGCGTTATCGAGATTTCCCAATTCTCGCTGAATACGGGCGAACGCTTTAAGGAAGAGCTCAAGAAGCTGGAAAGCCAAGGCATGAAGGGACTGCTGATCGACGTCCGGAACAATCCCGGCGGCGTGCTGTCCGTTGTCATTGACATTGCAGAGCAGTTCGTGCCTAAAGGCGAGCTGATCGTTCAGGTCGAAGACAAGGATAAGAAGCGGGAGAAGCATCCTTCCAATGGCGTGGCGAAATCGTACCCGATTACGGTGCTGATGAACAAGGGCAGCGCCAGCGCTTCCGAGATTTTGGCAGGCGCCTTGCAGCAGTCCGCCGGAGCTACCCTGATGGGCGAGCACTCCTTCGGAAAAGGGACCGTGCAAACGAGCTTTGACAAGCAGTTTGGCGACGGAAGCCTGCTCAAGGTAACCATTGCCAAATGGCTGACGCCAAACGGTACCTGGATCCATGAGAAGGGAATCGAGCCGGATATTAAGGTGTCGCAGCCTGAATACTTTACCGTTGCGCCGATCGATAAGAAGAAAACCTATGCGTACGACACGAACAGCACGGATGTGAAGAACGCGCAGATTATGCTTGAAGCGGTTGGTTACGCGGCAGGACGCACGGATGGTTACTTCGACCGGAATACGGAGAAGGCGGTCAAGAGCTTCCAGAGCAAGCACAAGCTGAAAGCGGACGGCATCATTAACAGCGCTACAGCCGAGGCATTGGAAGCGGCATTGATCGAGAAGATTCAGGATCCGAAAGAGGATAACCAAATGAATCGCGGAATTGCCGAGGTTCGGAAGGAAATCGCCGCTAAGGCGTCGAACAAGTAAGAAGGCTGAACGTTAGCCTTCTTTTTTCTTTGGAGATATCAGAAAGCGTACACTTCGAAGCATCTTGGAACCGAAAGGAGCGTGGCAAGCCGTTGGAGACATTGAAACAACTGCTGATGTATGGGATAGATGCAGGCATACAACTGCTGACGCAGCCCTTTTATTATATTTCGATTTTGTTTGTCATGCTGTTTTACCGGAGGCAGGTATTGGTGGAGCGCAAGCTGTTCCATGTGAAGCTGCATTCCTGGGGATTGCAGACCTGGCGTACGTTTCTAGGGGGACTGGCGGCAGGCATCGGCGTGTCCATCGTGGTGGCCTTCTTGGGGATATCATTAAGCTTGGAAGCCATTATATGCATATGGGTGACTTCGCTGATCCTGATGCTGTTTCATATCCGGTACTTATGCTTTGCCTATTCCATCGGTCTGCTCGGGATCATTCAGTTTGTGTTGGGCTGGTTTCCGAATTGGCAGCCGGAAGGCTGGATTCATCAGGTAACGGCAACGATCCTTGGTTTGGACATTCCGGCCTTGCTGGCGTTGTCCGCCGTCCTGCATTTTGCGGAAGCTTTGCTGGTAAAGTTACAAGGGTCGGGATTTGCCACCCCGCTGTTTCTGGAGGGCAAGCGCGGCAAGCTTGTCGGCGGCTATCATATGCAGAGCTTCTGGCCCCTGCCGTTGTTCCTGCTCGTTCCGGCGGTTGGCGGGGGCAGCGTGCTGCCGTGGACACCGTTCTTTGGCGGCGATGCTTGGAGTACGGGCTTTACCATGATGGCCCTTCCGGTCGTGATCGGATTCGGAGAGATGACGCAGAGCATGCTCCCGCAGGAGAAGGCAGGGATCACGTCGAAGCGTCTCATATTCTATGGAGCGATTGTACTGGCGTTGAGCCTGCTGGCCGAGTGGTGGTCGCCGCTTACCATCGTAGCCGCATTAGCGGCGCTGCTGCTGCATGAGGGCTTGGTATGGTACAGCAGATACGAAGAACAGCAGCGCAGCCCGATGTTTGTGCATCCGGTACGTGGACTGCGAGTTCTCGCCGTGCTGCCGGACAGTCCGGCAAGCGAGCTCGGCATTTTGGCAGGGGAGACGATCCTCAAGGTGAACGGTAAGCTGATTCACAGCAAGGAGCAGCTGCACAGCGCCTTGCGACAGAATCCGGCCTTCTGCAAGCTGGAGGTTCAGAACCATCAAGGGGAGAGCAAATTTCTCCAGCGTGCGATCTACGCAGGGGATCATCATCAGCTGGGAGCTATCGTGGCGCCAGACCCGAGGGATGGCATTGCAGTGGGGTTGAAGCCGGTAAGCTTGATCACGCTGCTGGCGAATAAACTTCATATTCGCAGCAAGCGGGGGGCCTCCGGCAGCAAGACGTCCGGCGGTTCCGAAGAAGCCGGATTCCCTTCATCGTGATACGGCAAACGGGCCTTTGTCCAATATGGACAAGGGCCCGTTTTTTAGCTTCATGCCGTTATGTAATGGATAGGCAGGACTAGCCCTGCACCTTTTTTAAATAAAAGATAGCGATTTGCGTCCGATCCCGAAGATTCAGCTTGCCCAGAATTTCGGTGACGTAGTTTTTGACGGTGCCTTCGCTTAGGTAAAGCTGCGCGGCAATTTCCTTGTTGGACAGGCCCTCCGCGATAAGGGCGACGACCCTTTTCTCGGCAGGGGTGAGCCCGAACTGTTCCAGCTCAGCGGATCTCGGGACCGGCTGCGGGGTTGGACGAAGCATGCCGGTCAGCTTGCGGGCGATATCGGGATGTATCAGCATGTTACCGTCATGCACCGTTTTGATCCCCTGAATGATGCGATCGGGCGGAATGTTCTTCAGCAGATAACCGCTGGCCCCGTTCCGCAGCGCCTCCACGATATAATCATCGTCATCGAAGGTAGTCAGCATCAGCACCCGTACATCAGGGTATCGCTCACGAATACGCCGGGTTCCTTCCACGCCATCGCATACCGGCATCCGGATGTCCATGAGCACGACGTCGGCATGAAGTCCGTCCATCAATAACGATAGAGCCTCCTCCCCGTGTTCCGCGACAGCCGATACTTCGATATCCGGATCCATCCCCACCAACAGTTTCAAGCTTTCCCGAATGAACGGGTCATCATCTGCAATCAATACGGATATCATGGATAGCCACGATCCTTTCTAAGTTAGGGTGCTGCCGTCATGTCAGTTACATAATCTCGCGCTTCCGGTAGACAGGCAGCCGGGTGATGACGGTAAAAGGCACGGATTTTCTGACCTCCAGCGCTCCTCCCACCACCTTGGTTCGTTCGAGCATGCCGCTTATCCCGATGCCATGACGGTCTGCCGCAGCGATCGGCTTCGCCTCCTCTTGGACCATGCCATCGTTGGAGACCTCCATTCGAACTTCCTCGTCTCCGTACTGGAGAAAAATTTGGACCTGCTTGGCCTCGCCGTGGCGTATGGCGTTGGTGATGGCTTCGCGGGCATTTTTGTATAACACCACCTGTTGGCTCGGATAAAGCGGATAAGGAATTCCCTGCAGCACAAGCTCGGTCTCGATTCCGGTCTCCCTGCCGGTCTCCTCCAGCAGCCGATCCAGGGAATAATCGTCCGTGATCCGCCTGGACGGATTCATCTGTTTCACGGCGGTCCGCATCTGCTCCATGCTCTCCCCCAGCTGGTCGCGGATTTGATGGAGCATATCCATGCCCCGGGCGGTATCCTGCGGCACGATATGAAGAGCGGCTTCCATCATCATTTTGACGCGAATCAGCCGATGGCCGATATCGTCATGCAGCTGGCGGGAGATGCGGTTACGCTCCTCGGCCTGCGCCGCGCTTTCCACCTGATGGGCGAACTGCAGCAGCTGCCTGCCTGCTTCGTCCTGCTGGAAATGCAGTCTTTTAAGCTCATCGTATAAATGAATGTGATCCAATTCCTTCTGGTTCATTTCATGGATGCGGTGGAATGTGACCGCCAAGAACAGAAACAGCAGATTGGCCGTCGTATGCAGTAGCGCATCGTAATCGGTAATCGCGATGTTGAGCAGCGCAAGGTGACCGAATGCCAGCCACAGCTTGCCAGGCCGCTCGAACAAGGGCAGATAGACGCATAGGGAGGATAAGGACAGGAATACCATCATGAAGCCGTATTGGTGGCATAGCCATAGGGACAACGGGATTTCCAGCAGTATGGCTGCTTTCCGGTAAGCAGGCGAAGGCAGGAAGCGGCTCAGCACCGCAATCGCCAGAAAAAGCAGGAAGTACACCATATACTCCCCGTAATCGTCGAGCTGCTGCAAAAAGATGTCCGCTGCGGCGGGCAGGAGAATGAGGCCGTACCTGAGATAGGCAAGTGGAGATGTCACGTGCGATCCAACCCTTTTCCATTGTAAAGTCAAACCGTTCAAACGATTGGCTTCATTATAGCACATGGATGTTTTCGGCAAGGAGATGACTTTCGTCACCCTATAAGGTGACTTCCTCTACCTCAAAAATCCGGCGATTCCAGATAAAATGTAATCAACAGATGGATACGAGGGAAATGGAGATGATGATGATGACGGTCTTTCTGGAGATGAAGGATGTCGTAAAACGATATGGAAGCAAGCTGTCGGTGGATCATATGAACCTGGAAGTGCACGAAGGCGAGATTTTTGGATTATTGGGACCGAACGGAGCGGGCAAGAGCACGTCCATCAATATGATCTGCGGCCTTCTGGCGAAGGATCAGGGCATCATCAAAATAGACGGTATCTCCATCGAGGAGCAGCCGCTGGAAGTGAAACGGAGAATTGGGCTGGTGCCTCAGGATCTGGCGCTGTACGAAGAGATGTCGGCCTGGGACAATGTCGCTTTTTTTGCCAAATTGTACGGCCTGCGCGGCCATCTGCTGAAGGAACGGGTGGAGGAGGCGCTGGCGTTTGTCGGCCTGCAGGATCGGGCAAAAGAAAGGCCGTCCACCTTCTCCGGAGGAATGAAACGAAGACTGAATATTGCCTGCTCGATTACGCATCGTCCAAAGCTGATTATTATGGATGAGCCGACGGTGGGGATTGATCCGCAGTCCCGGAATCATATCCTGGAATCGGTGAAGACGTTGAACCGCATGGGTTCTACCGTTATTTATACAAGTCATTACATGGAGGAAGTTGCCGCGATCAGCGACCGGGTGGCCATCATGGATCAGGGTCATGTTATCGCCTGCGGGACGCAGCAGGAGCTTCGGGCACGCGTGGCGCATGAGGAAAAAATCATTCTTACTGCAGATGGGATCACACCGGATCTGGTGGAGGAACTGACCATTCACCCGCGCGTTAGGCGCGTCGCGCAGAATGATAACGAGGTCGAAGTCTATGTACCGTCAGCTCAGGATGAGCTGCAGGATATCCTCTTTATCTGCAGTAAACACCATACGACGCTTCGCTCCCTGCAGTGCGAGGAGCCGGGGCTTGAAACGCTGTTTCTCAGCCTGACCGGGCGAACGCTTCGCGATTGATCATAACCGACACGAGCAGAGGGATCCATGAAGGAGGAATATCGAAGATGAATACGATGATTATCGCCTGGTTCGAGCTGAAGCGGATGGCCACCAGCCGATCGGTGCTGATCAACCAATTTTTGCTGCCGCTGATCCTTATTTTCATATTGGGAAATGCGCTGTCGGGCTGGTTTGGCAATGATCAGGAATTTAAACAGCCATCGGTCCGAGTGGGATTGGTGTTGGATGCCGAGGCTGGAGGACAGCTGCCGGGGAGCATGCAGGCGTTGACCGGCTTGCCGCAGATTCAGGACCTACTGGAACCTGAGGTGGTATCCAGCCGCGAAGAAGCCGAAGAAAAGCTGCGCCGGGGCGAGGTCGATTACGCGGTGGTGGTTCCTGCTTCCTTTGATGAACGAATGAGCCAGGGAGCGGACGTGAAGCTTGAGCTGCTACCTGGAAGAGACCGTGAACTAAACCTCGTGGCAGACACTGTCTTCAAGACCTTTATCGCAGATGCGAATCACAAACAGGCGGAGGTAGTCGTTATGGGCGGAGACCAAGTTCTTGCGGCTCAAGCGGCAGCGCCTGTCGATGCGTCGGACGGACCCAACGTTACGATCGGGCAGCTGAGCGAGAAAGGAGCGACGTACTCCGCAGCCCAATATTACGCAGCCTCCATGCTGATCATGTTCTTGCTGTATTCCGGTCTGATGGCCAGCAGCAGCCTGCTGGGCGAGCGGGAAAGCCGGACCCTGTATCGCTTGCAAAGCGCGCCCGTTAACCCCGGAACCGTGTTTGCCGGAAAAATTATCGGATGCAGCCTGATCACGCTGGCACAGGCAGCCGCTATCGTCCTAGGATCCATGTGGCTGTACGGCGTCAAATGGGGGCCGCACCCCTTGCTGCTCATCATAGTCTGCGTATTAATCACGTTATCGTCCATGACCATAGCCACGTTCATAACCCTGGTCTCCTCAACGGCAGCAGGAGCCAGAGGGCTGATGCAGGCGATCATTATCGCCATGACGTTTGTCAGCGGAGGGTTCATGCCGCTGCCGGTGGAGTTCTTCCAGAAGCTCGGCGCCTTCACCGTCAACCATTGGGCAATGCAGAGCATGCTGCGGATGATGCTGGACAGCGACGTGCATTTGATTGTCACTTGCGTGGGCATGCTGGCGGCCATTACCGCGGCCCTGTCGGCTGCAGCCATGATTACGTACAGGAAGGTGGGATACCATGCATAGCTTAACCATTGCCTGGCATATGGTGAGACGCACGCTGGGACGAAAAAGAGGCTGGATCGTCTATCTGTTGGTTCCTTGCGTGGTCGTTACCTTGACGGTGTTTCTTCTGGGGCAGACCACGGCCGCGAGCATTCTGGTCTCTTACGTGAACGAGGATGAGGGACCTGCAGGGCGGTACTTGATGAATGAACTGGAGCGAAGCGGCCAATACGTGCTCAAGGAGTCCGGGTCCGAGAATATGCTAAGGGAAGACCTGGTGGAGAATAAAAGCACGGTGGGCGTTTATATTCCGCAGGGGTTCAGCGACGGATTAATAGAAGGCCAACGGCCGGTGGTTAAAATATACGAAGTCTCCACCTCGGAGGCCTCGGTAATGATCCGAATGACGGCGGACTCCGCGGTTACGCGCCTGAGCGGTACGGCTGCCTTGATCCGGGAAACCTCGGAGCCGGACGCGGATCGTATGCTGGCGCTGCAAGAGGTGCTCAAGCAATCCGCCCTGAATCGGGTGGACACCGAAGTCACGGATTTGAATCTGTATGCGAAGCCGGGGCTCTCGAACGTAACGGGATTTACTCTGATGTTCATGATGACCCTTATCTCCAGCGTGGTGTCGATGATGATTGATGACCGCAGGCAGCGAACGCTGTCCCGCATGTATACGGCGCCGGTGCGTGCCTATCAGATCGCTTTAGGTAATTTTCTGGGCAGCCTGGTGGTAGGCTCGCTGCAGGTGATCATCGTGCTCGTGCTCAGCCGGTATGTCCTTCGCTACGATTACGGAGTTCCGTTCATGCTGCATTTCCTTATTCTGATGGCCTTCATGCTCGTATCGTTAGGCGTGGCAAGCACGGTCGCCGGGCTGATCCGGAATGGGCAAAATGCGGCCATGATCAATTCCATGATTGTCACGCCGACCTGCATGCTGGGCGGGTGCTTCTGGCCGCTTGCCATCATGCCGGAATTCATGCAGAAGATCGCCAATTTCATCCCGCAAAAATGGGCCATTGAGGCGGTGGAGACCGCGGCTACGGGCGGCACGTTATCCGATATCGCACTGCCGCTGGCCGTGCTGGGCCTGATGGCGGTCATTCTGCTGGCCGTCGGTTCCGCTGTCCTGCGGCCGAGCGAGAGCGGGGTTGGGCACGGCGCTTAAATTATTCGCTCCAGGAGTTCCTACGTAATAAAAATCTTGAAGATTCGACCGGAAGTTGCATATCCTGGTGCCGTATCGTGAGGCCCAGGTTTGTTATTAGTGATCCAACCATTGTTTATATATGCAAAAGCGCCCGGCCAGATCTGAATCCATGCCGATTCAGTCTGCCGGGCGCTTATTCGGTTTATGCGGATGTGTTACGATTTCCTTCAACGCAAAGCATGGAAGTACATGGGCCGGTCATTGCGGCAATTGCCTACTCCTTCAGCTGCCGTAACACCGTGATTTCAACCCGGCGGTTCTTCTGCTTGCCTTCGGCGGTCGCGTTGTCCGCGGCCGGCCTCGTATCGGCATAGCCTGCATACTGGAAGCCTGCCGGGTCCAGCTTGCTGTGCTCGAGGAAGAATCGCAGCACCGACATCGCTCGGGCGCCGGAAAGCTCCCAGTTGTCCTTATAGCTGGAGTAGCGGCCGATCGGCACGTTGTCTGTATGCCCCTCGATGCTCACCGTGGTGTTTAAATCGCCGAACAGGCTGGCTAATTTGCCCAGAACCGGAGCGGCGCCAGGTTTAAGCTCGGCCTTGCCGACATCGAACAGGAAGCGGTCGCTTAACGTAATGGCAATCCCCTGCGGCTCGTCCGAGATGAAGATGTCCTCTTCGAGCTGGTTATCCTTCACGTATTGCTGAATGAGCCCCATAAAGTTCGCCAGCTCTTCCTCCTGGGCACGGAAAGCGAGCTCGCGCTCCGTTAGGGGTTCCTGCCCGTTATCCTTGTCCTCGCCCTCCTCATCGGCAGCAGGCTTCGGCGGAGGATTCTTATGGTTCTCCGTGTCGGCAGTGCCGGTAATCCCCGAGCCCATCTCCAGGATGCTGTCCCCGCTCTGGAAGGTGGCCTGGAGAGATTGGGTGACGAGCTTGTATTTTTCCGTGTCGAGCCGGCTCATGGCATACATCACAACAAAAAAGATCAGAAGCAGCGTAATCAGGTCGGCATAAGTGATCATCCAGCGGTCGCGCTGTTCGCCTTCGGCCTGCTTGCGCTGACGCCGCCGTCTATTCGGCTGTCTCATGCGCGATCCCCCTTGAGGACGGAATGTCCGTGTTGCCTGCGGAAGCGAAGGAGGCGAGCTTTTTGCGAACCAACAGCGGGTGCTCTCCGTTCTGAACGGCCATGATTCCTTCGAGCAGCAGCTCCATTTTTACAATTTCTTCTTCGGAACGTGCTTTAATCTTGGACGCAATGGGCAAAAAGATAATATTGGCACTTGCGACGCCGTATAAAGTGGCGGTAAACGCGACAGCGATGGACGGGCCGAGACCGGTCGGGTCCTGCAGGCTGCCCAGCACGTGGATCAATCCCATGACGGTACCGATGATCCCCATGGTAGGGGCATAGCCCCCGGCGGACTCGAAAATTTTGGCATAGCCTTCGTGCTTCTGCTCGGCGGCATTAATATCGAGCTCCAGGATTTGACGCACCATTTCCGGGTCGTTGCCGTCCACGACCATCTGCATGCCTTCCCGCAGGAACGGATCCTCGTGTTCGGCCGAGATGCGCTCGAGCGCCAGCACCCCGTCTCTTCTGGCCGTTACCGACATGTCGACGATGGCATCGATCAGCTCGTCCGTCGAACGGTTGCTGCGGCCGAAGGCCAGCTTGAGCGCAGCGGGGATCGTGCGGAGCCGGGTGGCGGGGAAACTGACGATGACGGCGGCGAAGGTCCCGCCGAATACGATGAGCGCAGCCGCGCCTTGCAGCAGGCCGCTCAGATGCCCGCCTTCCCATAAAAACCCTCCGATCAACGCGGCCAGACCGGCGAGAATGCCAAGAATAATCGTAATATCCATAACGCTGTATCATCTCCTTAAGGAAGTTAATTAAGATCATCGGCTCGTATGTTGCCCGTTCGACATGAACGCTGAAGGCTCCCGAAGTCGTGGAAGCCGTGGACTTAAACATTTGCCCTGGAACTTATTGAAATTTTCATTAAACTGTTTGCATCAAAAAAACGTAAAGGGTATAATGAGACGGGAACAAATATTCTTATTCCTTACGCAGACACCACTAATTTCCCATAGTATATCATCGGGAAGTTTCGACATATCTTTTAGCATGAATTTCATTTTAGAGTATGAGGGTGATGAAGGGCAATGAGCGATTTAGTTGTCAGTACCAAATCCTTTGAGATCCAGTCTGAATTCCAGCCGCAGGGCGATCAGCCCACGGCTATTGATGCGTTGGTCGAAGGACTCCGCCAAGGGAAAAAACATCAGACGCTGCTAGGTGCAACAGGAACGGGTAAGACGTTTACGATCGCGCAGACAATCGCCAAGGTAAACCGTCCCACACTCGTCATCGCGCATAACAAGACGCTGGCTGCGCAGCTGGCCAGCGAGTTTAAGGAATTCTTCCCGAACAACTCGGTGGATTATTTCGTGAGTTATTACGATTACTATCAGCCGGAAGCCTACATTCCTTCCTCTGATACGTATATCGAGAAGGATTCCAGCATTAATGAAGAGATCGATAAGCTTCGCCACTCCGCCACGAGCTCGCTGTTCGAACGGCGCGACGTCATCATCGTGGCGAGCGTATCCTGCATATACGGTTTGGGTTCGCCGCACGAGTACGGGGAAATGCTGCTTTCGCTCCGGGTGGGCATGGAGAAGCCTCGCAACGAGATTCTGTCGCGGCTGGTCGATATCCAATACCAGCGGAACGATATCAACTTCGTGCGCGGCACGTTCCGCGTGCGCGGGGATGTCGTCGAGATTTTCCCGGCCTCGAAGGGAGAGCATGCCGTCCGCGTCGAGCTGTTCGGCGACGAGATCGAACGGATCACGGAGATCGACGTTTTGACGGGCGAGCTGGTCGGGGAACGCGAGCATATCGCCATTTTCCCGGCGTCTCACTTCGTCACCCGCGAAGAGACGATGCGGGTAGCGCTCGTGAATATCGAACGCGAACTGGAAGAGCGCCTTGAACTGCTGCGCTCGGAAGGCAAGCTGCTGGAGGCTCAGCGGCTGGAGCAGCGCACCCGTTACGACATCGAGATGATGAAGGAAGTCGGATTCTGCTCCGGGATCGAGAACTATTCGGGTCCCCTGACCTTCAGGGAGCCTGGGGCTACGCCATATACGCTTCTCGATTACTTCCCGGACGACATGCTGTTCGTCATTGACGAGTCGCACGTTACGCTGCCGCAAATCCGCGCGATGTACAACGGTGACCGGGCACGTAAAACGGTGCTGGTTGATCATGGCTTCCGCTTGCCGTCCGCGCTCGATAACCGGCCGCTGAAGTTCGAGGAATTCGAGGAGAAGGTGAACCAGATCATCTATGTATCGGCCACGCCGGGACCGTATGAGATGGAGCACTGCGATACGATGGTCGAACAGATCATCCGGCCGACAGGCCTGCTCGATCCGATCATCGACGTGCGCCCGACCGAAGGGCAGATCGATGACTTGATCGGCGAGATCCATGACCGTGTGGACCGGGACGAGCGCGTGCTAGTGACCACGCTCACGAAGAAAATGGCCGAGGATCTGACCGATTACCTGAAGGAAATCGGAATCAAGGTCCGTTACATGCACTCCGATATCAAGACGCTGGAGCGGATGCAGATCCTGCGCGATCTGCGGCTTGGTACATTCCACGTGCTGGTGGGTATTAACCTTCTACGGGAGGGTCTTGACCTGCCGGAGGTTTCCCTCGTAGCGATTCTGGATGCGGACAAGGAAGGTTTCCTGCGTTCCGACCGCTCGCTCATCCAGACGATCGGACGGGCGGCCCGGAACTCGGAAGGCAAGGTTATCATGTACGGCGACAAGATCACCGATTCGATGGATCGGGCGATCAAGGAAACCGAGCGCCGCCGCAGCATCCAGGTTGCTTACAACGAGGAGCACGGCATCACGCCGCAGACGATCCGCAAGAAGGTACGCGATGTCATCGAAGCGACAAAGGTCGCCGAGGGCAAGGCGGATTACCTGGTGGGCGAAGGACAGAAGATGTCGAAGAAAGAGCGTCAGAAGCTGATCCAGCGCCTCGAGGCCGAGATGAAGGAAGCGGCGAAGAATTTGCAATTCGAGCGTGCGGCCGAGCTTCGTGACGCGCTGCTGGAACTGCAGGTCGAGTAATATGGAGAGACGAATGACAAGGGGGACGGCCTATGCGGTCGTTCTCTTTGTGAAATATAAGCACCACATGCATGCCATATGGAGTAGGAGATGATATCGTTTGGCCAGTGAAAAAATTGTGATCAAAGGCGCCCGCGCACACAATCTGAAAAATATCGACGTCACGATACCGCGTGACAAGTTTGTCGTTCTGACGGGGCTTAGCGGCTCGGGCAAATCCTCCCTCGCATTCGATACGATTTATGCCGAGGGTCAGCGCCGTTACGTGGAATCCTTGTCCGCTTATGCGCGCCAGTTCCTCGGACAGATGGAGAAGCCGGATGTCGATTCCATTGAAGGCCTGTCGCCGGCGATATCGATTGACCAGAAAACCACGAGCCGCAATCCGCGCTCGACGGTAGGCACCGTGACGGAAATTTACGATTATTTGCGTCTGCTGTTCGCCCGGGTCGGACACCCGCACTGTCCGGACCATGGGGTGGAAATTACCTCCCAGACGGTCGAGCAGATGGTAGACCGCATCATGCAGTATCCCGAGAAGACGAGGCTGCAAATTCTCGCGCCGGTCATTTCCGGCCGCAAGGGCGAGCACAAGAACCTGTTTGCCGACATTGCGAAGCAGGGCTTCGTTCGGGTGCGCGTCGATGGGGAGCTTCGCGATCTGTCGGAGAACATCGAGCTCGAGAAGAATAAAAAGCATACGATCGAGGTGGTTGTGGACCGGATCGTGGTTAAAGAAGATATCGAGGCCCGCCTCGCCGATTCGATCGAGACGGCACTGAACCTGTCAGGCGGCCAGCTCCTGGTCGATATCATGGGTCAGGAGGAGCTGCGGTTCAGCTCCAACTTTGCCTGTCCGATCTGCGGCTTCAGCATGGAAGAGCTGACGCCGAGAATGTTCTCCTTCAATACCCCTTTCGGTGCTTGTCCGGATTGCGACGGCTTGGGCGTCGAGATGATCGTGGATCCCGAACTGCTTGTGCCGGATATGAGCAAAAGCGTCGAGGAAGGCGCCTTTGCCGCATGGAGCGGGGGCACATCCACGTATTATCCGCAGTTTCTGAAATCGGTCTGCGCGCATTTCGGCATTCCGCTGGACAAGCCGGTCAGTACCTTTAGCCAGGAACAGATGAACAAGCTGTTGTATGGCACGGGCAAAGAGAAGGTTCACTTCCGTTATGAGAATGACTTCGGTCAGCGGAAGGAAGCGCACGTCACCTTCGAGGGCATCATTCCGAATCTGGAACGCCGCTACCGCGATACGAACTCCGAGGGTATCCGCGAATACATCGAAGGCTATATGAGCAGCAAGCCGTGCGATGTATGCAAAGGCCATCGTCTCCGCAAGGAAAGCTTGGCCGTTACGATCAATAATCGCAACATGGCCTATGTTACCAGCTTGTCGATCGGAGAATCCCTGAAATTCTTCGATCATCTGGAGCTTAGCGAGAAAGAAAAAAAGATTGCCAATCTCATTCTGAAGGAGATTCACAGCCGCTTGGGCTTCCTGGTTAATGTCGGGCTGGATTACCTGACCCTCAGCCGTTCGGCGGGAACGCTGTCCGGCGGCGAAGCGCAGCGGATCCGGTTAGCCACGCAGATCGGGTCGAGCCTCATGGGCGTGCTGTACATTCTGGACGAGCCGAGCATCGGGCTGCATCAGCGGGATAACGACCGCCTGATCTCGACGCTGGAGCATATGCGGAATTTGGGCAACACGCTGATTGTGGTCGAGCATGACGAAGACACGATGATGGCCGCGGACTATATCATCGACATCGGCCCGGGCGCGGGCATTCATGGCGGCCAGGTCATTGCGGAAGGAACGCCGAAGGAGATTATGAACGACCCTAACTCGCTGACGGGCCAATACCTGAGCGGCCGTAAGTTCATTCCGGTCAGCAGCAAGCGCCGCAAGACCGATGGACGCTGGCTGGAGATTAAGGGCGCGAAAGAGAACAATCTGAAAAATATCAACGTGAAAATTCCGATTGGCGTCTTCACGGCGGTAACGGGTGTGTCCGGATCCGGCAAGTCGACGCTGGTCAACGAGATCCTGTACAAGACGCTCGCTCGGGATTTGAACAGGGCGAAAGTACGGCCTGGGCAATACCGTGAAATGAAAGGTCTGGAGCACATCGAGAAGGTCATCGACATCGACCAGTCTCCGATCGGGCGTACGCCGCGTTCCAACCCTGCAACCTATACAGGCGTCTTCGACGATATCCGGGATATCTATTCCCAGACGAATGAAGCGAAGATTCGCGGATACAAGAAGGGCCGCTTCAGCTTTAACGTGAAGGGCGGACGCTGCGAGGCCTGCCGCGGAGACGGCATTATCAAGATTGAAATGCACTTCCTGCCGGATATCTACGTGCCTTGCGAAGTGTGCAAGGGCAAGCGTTACAACCGCGAAACGCTGGAAGTCAAATATAAAGGCAAGAACATCGCCGAAGTCCTGGAGATGACGGTGGAGAATGCAACGGAGTTCTTCCAGAACATTCCGAAAATTCACCGCAAGATGCAGACGCTGATGGATGTGGGCCTGGGCTACATTACGCTGGGTCAGCCTGCCACCACGCTGTCCGGCGGCGAGGCGCAGCGCGTGAAGCTGGCTTCCGAGCTGTACCGCCGCAGCACAGGCAAAACGATGTATATCTTGGATGAGCCGACCACCGGCCTGCACGTGGACGATATCGATCGTCTGCTCGTCGTGCTTCACCGCCTGGTGGAATCCGGGGAGTCCGTCCTCGTCATCGAGCATAATCTCGATGTCATTAAGACCGCGGATTATCTGATCGACCTGGGTCCGGAGGGCGGCAGCGGTGGCGGTACCATTATCGCTACGGGAACGCCTGAGGATCTGGTCAAGGTGCCTGAGTCTTACACAGGCAAATATCTGAAGCCGATTCTGGAACGCGATACGAAGCGAACCAAGGAATTGAACAAGGTGGAAGCAGCCCGCTAATAAACGTCAGCGGACGTGAATCTGTTCCTTGTCGGCATGGGAATTGCCTAGCCATGGAATGGCGCATTGCCATTTTCAATGCCGGTATCGGTATAAAAATGAGAGGAGTCCCTGGCGGAATTACCAGGGGCTCTTTTTTCTATGATGGTCGACAGCCATCGAAGCATGCCCCGGACCACGAGCCCTGCGGACAGGGAGTGGTGCGAGCAAGTCATTTAGAGAAACCTTCAAGGAATGCACCTATGTCCGGTGTTATTTTCATGCTATCCTCCAATATCCTCGCATTCCAGGATATGGTATGATCTTGGTGATTTCGATAAAACGGAGGGATTGTATGAAGAGGATCACCTGTTCCATTCTGATCGTTTTGGCAGCAAGTGCTTTATACATAAACTCAACCGACGGTGTACAGGCAGAGGTAGGGATACCCGTTTCGGATCGCGTGCAGGCAGAGATGGGGGTATCCGTTTCGGGTGTGAAACACTTCGATGCACAGGAAGCCCTTACCCGATTAAATAAAGGGTTCCTTCCTCTAGACGGGCAGGGGAAGTCTAGCTCGACAGAGGCTATAAGCCGGCAGGATTTTGTCATATTCATCGTCCATACGTTAAACCTGAATGCGGATAGTCCTCCGGAAGTCATTACCTTTAAGGATGTGCCTAAGGATCATTTTGCCTTCACCGCAATCGAAGCTGCGGTTCAGGAAGGGCTGGTAAAAGGGGTCGGCAACGGGAGATTCGGGCTTGGATTGCCGCTGACGCGCCAGGATATGGCTATGCTGTATCAAAGAGCTCTGCGAGGGATTTCCGATAAGATCGGATCCGGCGCGCAACCTTCTCAGCAGAATTTACAGGAGGGGTCCTCCAGCAATGATGCTAAGGAAGCTATGGCACTGGCCTTGGAATTAGGACTGTTTCGGGTATCCAGCATTGACGGTTTGAACCCCAAGGGTATCGTCACTCGGGAAGAAGCTGTCCGGGCTACAGCCAAATGGCTGGAATCCGTGGCGTCAATCGATTTGAATGCTGACGTGGGCGAAACGGAAACACCGCCGAAAAGCCCTCTTCCGGTCATTCATGGCGTCGTTGCTACTTCATCGGGATCAACCTCGGCAACTCCTGTTCATTCCGGACCAACGCAAGCTCCGACAGAGACGGGACCTTCAGCTACCGTATCGGAGGCTTTGCCAACAACGGCACCATCAGCTCCGAATGATCTGAGGTTCCACAATGTGAAGGGGCAGGCTCAATTAACCTGGACGCATCAGCAGGGCGTAACCTACAATATCTATTCCAGCGGAAAATCGGGAGCGGGGTATGCCTTATTAGCTGAGGGATCGAATGTGGACGCAGGTTCTTATGCGATATCGGATGTACGTTTTCAAGAGCCTTCTTACTATGTGATCGAGGCTGTGAACAGCTTCGGCAAGAGCGGTTACTCTAACGAAGTTTCGAGCCGCCCGAATAAAGTGTCGGGCCTTCAGGCCATCCTAAATGAGGAAGATGAATCCATTGCTTTAACCTGGTCCGATGCACAGGAAGGCGTAACCTATCATGTATACTACACAGGACCCGACGGAGTGGGGGCACGTCTGAACGATGAACCGTTAAAGAGCCCGGCCTATCTCATTCCGAATCTCCATATGCTGGCAGGTCTGCCCGGCCGGTATACGATCCATGTGGTCGCAGTGAACGAATGGCATATCCGCAGCGAACCGTCCAACGAGGTAACTTTGGATGTCAGAAAGGACCCCGTGGATCGGATTACGATCACGGATCCTTCCGTAGCTTTGCCAAGCGAGGATTTGGCGGAGGAGACGGTAACCGAGCAGGAGTCGGCTCCAGAGGAACAAGAGGATCAGGTGGAGTATGAGGATCCCTTTCTCGATCCCACCCGGGTACCTCTTGGATAACGGAACAACCTGTGTTAGGCTCCATTTCGTAGGCTTGATTTAGTCCCTGCCATGATGAAAGTCATGCTAATGTCTGACAATTTGGTTAAAAATGAGAAATTTCTATGACTTTTTTTCATTTTTAGGGGCGAGGGGCTTGCATCTGGACGGGCACATGGATAACATAGAAGAAGATATGTAAATTTGCCCGAGAAGAAACCCACGAGGAGGTACGTTTCATGATCCTTGCAGCAGCATCGGATGCGACCGCGACATTTAAGACATTTGATATTTTCATGATTTTGTTTACGATTCTGATCTTTGTTGGCGTGGTTCGCCTGTTGATGGCCCGTCAAAAAAATAAATTCGCAATCGCTTTCGGTCTCGTCAGCTTATTTGTGTTCTTGTATTCTGACTATGCCATGATTACAGGATGGTTTAACAATTAGGTTGGCGTGATGCACGCTATTAAAGCGGCTTCATGACGAATGAAATGAAATACATACAAACAAGACGCCCTTCTGCTGCCTGCAGTGTGAAGGCGTCTTTTTGTTTCTTCGAGGGCAAGTTACACGATCCGCAGGAAAAACGTAAAAGAAATAGGTCTATCAGCAATGGTTACAAATGGAAAAACATGATAAATTGAGGAGTACAAGTTGGGTAGAGGATGGAACCGGGGGAGGAACATACCAATTGAAAAACGTACAATGGCAAAAAAGATCCGCGGCCATGCTGCTGGGGACCGTCATTTTGGCAGGAAGCAGCGGCATGCTCACACAGGCAGAGGTTGCGGATGCAGCAAGCGCGAAGCCTAAGAATACATATGAGCAAAACGAAGTGCCTCAAGTCATCAGCCGGATGTCGCCGTCGGTGGTCGGCATTATCGGGAAGGCCGCTCAAGGAAGCGGCGAAGTGGACGACAGATACAACCTGGCGCATGGCACAGGAGTCATCTGGAAGTCGGACGGCTGGATCGTGACGAACGCCCATGTGGTGGACGGGCTTACCGGAATCACGGTCGTGACCGCAGATGGCAAATCCTATAAAGCCAAGGGCGTATACAGCGATCCCAAGAGCGATATTGCGTTGGTCAAAATCAATGCCAAGTCCCTGAAGCCGGCCAAATTTGCGGCAACAGCGCAGCATGCGCTGGTTGGAGAAACGGTTGTTGCCATTGGCACGCCGATCTCGTTCTCGTTGCGAAACTCGGCCTCGGTGGGCGTGGTAAGCGGGCTAAACCGGAGCGTAGACGGCTCTTATCGCCTGATTCAAACCGATACCGCCATTAACCCGGGCAACAGCGGGGGTCCGCTCGTCAACTTGAAGGGCGAGGTCATCGGGATCAACAGCAAGAAGTTCGCCGCCGTCGGCATTGAAAATATGGGCTTCTCCATACCTGCGGAAACGGTCCGCTACGTTGTGGGCCATTTATTGAAATACGGCGAGGTTATTAGGGCTGGCCTCGGATTGGAGCTGGAGGAAAGCTGGTCCGCCATCGTGGGTCTCCCTTCGGACGATCCGTTGACCGTTACAAAGGTGTTGTCCGAGCAGGCCAAGCAGGCCGGTATTCAAGAGGATGACGTATTATATGCGATTAACGGCAAGCGCATTTATTCCGTTGTTGATATCAACGAACGGTTAAAGCCTTATATACCCGGTCAGCAGGTTCAGCTGCTGATGCAGCGGGATGGGGATATCGTGAACGTAAAACTGACGCTCAGCCAGGACGGTAACGGAGCTGCTTCGTCAAGCGTTGGGGAGGCCGAGTAATGGACAAGAGAGAAAGAACGGAAACTAGCCGGCGCCTGCGGCAGGTGACAGCAGGGACCTTATCGGCGCTGATGTTATTTACGACGTTGTCGCTTCCCGTATGGGGAGACGAGGCGGTTGTGCCGGAGAAGCGCATACTGACCGTGCAAAACGGCAGCAGCACAGCCTCGGTCAATGGGACTTCCTACACGATTGCCAAGCCGCAGCTGAAGCAGGGCGTATTGATGGTACCGCTGGGCGTATTCAAGAAAGCGTTTGGCAGCGAGATCAGGCTGGAGGGCGAGAACCGGATACGGCTGCTGCAAGGGCCGCATACGGTCGTGCTCGTCATGGACAACAAGACGGCATGGATCGACGGGAAAAAGGTGCAGCTGCCGGTAGAACCGACCATGGTGTCCGGTACGCTGATGGTGCCGCTGCGCCCGGTTGCGGCGGGAATCGGCGCCAAGGTAAGCTCCTCCCAAGGCAAGCTGGCCATCAGCCTCATGGTCACGGATAAGGAAGAGAAGCAGGATGAAGGCGAAATCAACAACACGACCGGGAAGACCCGAATCGGGAACAGCTATTATGATTGGAGTTTGAATTATCCCTCCTGGATGATGGTTGGAAGAGGCACGGACGATGAGAGCGGTTCGGCTTTCAATGATGCTACGGGCCGCTATTACCTGGAGGTGCACGCATCCTCCCACAAGGTGAAGCTGAGTCCCGATGATCTGCTGGAACGGCTCCTGAAGGAAGTGGGCGACTCCGGAGACGTTGTGCTTCACCAAGAGACGGTCACAAGCGCGGCGGTTCCGTATGCCAGAGTGATCTCCCGCGATGTCGACGGCGTCTTGTGGGAAGGTCGGCAGTACTATGCCAACGACCGCGTCTATGAACTGTATTTTGCCGATGCCGAAGCGGTTCACTATAAAGATATGGACCAACACGCAAGCTTGCTGGGCTCTTTCAGAACGGCCTATCGGGCAGGAGACAAATCGGTAAAAGACGTATCCTCCATCGTAGATGGGTTCCGCGAAGCAGGGAACGAAGAATACGGCATATGGTTCGGCATTCCGGCAGGCTGGGAAATCAACAACAAGGACATGTTATACGGCAGCGAAGGAGAGGGCTATCTGTCCGTCTCGGTGACATCCGCTCCGACGGGGGCTGATGGTACCCTCGCCGCTTGGGGGCAGCGCCTTAAAGACTGGCTGGCCGAATCCTTTGTCGAGGAATCGTACGAATACATCGGACTTACGCCTGTGGAGATTTCCGGCGTCAAAGGGCAGATTCAAGAGGTACGCTACAACTTCGGGAATAAATGGATAACGGAATATGAAGTGATGGTCCAGAAGAACGGCTACCGCTATTATCTGGAGTATGCGATACCGGATGGGCAGGAACGGACGGCTTCCAACTGGAAAAAGGTTCTCGAATCGATCGAGATCGATTACGATGTGGTACCGGCGAATTTCGGCCGCATCGGCGAAGAGGGCTACCTGACCGATAAAACCAAGATGCGAAGCAAAAGCTCCGAGACGTACCGTTATCATATCGATATTCCAAGGTACTGGGAGCCGCTGAACGATCAGTTCGAGCAGGGAATCGTGGAGTACGGCTTTGCCGGGGGCGGCTTTGAAATTACCGCCCAAAAGGATACAACAGCCGAAGTCATCATCAGCAATCTGAAACGGTATTATAACGAGGCCAGCGCAGCTTCGACGGTGAAATTGCTGGGCGTCGATAAGATCACGTTTGCCGGCGTGCCTGCGGTGTCGTTCAAGGTGCATCAGGTGAAGAACGGCGTTGGTTATACGACCGAGGAGATCGTCTTTGAAAGCGGGGATATCGCGTACACGATCATGACCACGCTGAATGATGCCAATGCAACGGAAGTGCAGCAAGCGGCGCTGGCGCGTACGCTCTCCTCGTTTGAGCTCGTGAAATAACCCGCAGAATGGAATTATGAACTCACATCATATGGAATAAAGCGAATGTTTGATAACACCGATAGCTGTCCTGCTGCACTCATGGTGCGGATGGGCAGCTATTTTGGTTTAGGCAGCGGAATGACGGGCCCTCATCCGAATAATGTAGAACATATGTGCCGATCAGGGAGCCTGATATGTTAAAATTAAAAAGTGAGAGCAAATGGATCATTCATGAAACCGGCTTACAGAAGAGGGATAAGCGGATGAAAAAAACGATAGGCATGTTCGCCCACGTGGATGCGGGCAAGACCACGCTGGCGGAGCAGTTGTTATATACGACCCATACGATTCAGGAGCGCGGCCGGGTGGATCACCAGAGCGCATATCTTGATCGTCATGACATTGAAAAAGAACGGGGCATTACCGTATTTGCCGATCAGGCGACCATGCATTTTAACGGTTCCACGTATTATTTAATCGATACGCCGGGTCACGTCGACTTCTCGCCGGAAATGGAGCGGGCCATACAAGTCATGGATGCCGCCGTTGTCGTCATCAGCGCCGTGGAAGGTGTCGAGGGGCATACGGAGACGGTATGGCAGTTACTGCGTAAGCATGGCGTGCCGTCGTTCCTGTTTATCAATAAAATCGACCGGGTAGGCGCAGACGTGCCGCGCGTGCTGGCGGAGATTCGCAGCGAGCTTGCCGAAGACGTCTGTTGGATCACCGAGGAGGATGTGCTGCAGGAAGGCCTGATGCAGTCTTCGCTCATTGAGTTTATTGCGGAGCGGGACGAGAAGCTGCTGGAGCTCTATATGGAAGAGGGATATGAGGCTTCGCGGTGGCTGGATGCAATGATAGCAATGGTACGGAAGGGGAAGCTGTTTCCGTGCTTCAGCGGATCCGCCCTGCAGAACGTGGGCGTAACCCATTTCATGAATCAGTTGGATCTGCTGACTGTAACGGATTACGATCCCGAGGCGGCATTTGCCGGGAGGGCTTATAAGATTCGCCATGATGAACAGGGCGCCCGGCTGACCTATATCAAAGCCACTGGCGGCACGCTGCAGGTGCGGGATGAAATCACGTATGTCTCCGGAACGGAGACGATCACGGAGAAGGTGACGCATATCCGCTTGATCAATGGGGGGCGGGCAACCCCTGTCGACCGTGTGCATGCGGGCGACCTGTTTGCGGTAACCGGCATTTCCGCTGCTGCGGCAGGAGTCGGGATGGGGGCTCTTAGCGGCCGGACGGTATACGAGCTGGTGCCGACGCTGAAGTCCAAGGTGCAATTCGAGTCCTCGATTCATCCCAAGGATATGCTGCGCTGCTTCCGGCTGCTGGATGCGGAGGATCCTTCCCTGTCCGTGCAGTGGGACGAGCCGGCACAGGCGATTCATATTCATGTGATGGGCATCATTCAGCTTGAAGTGCTGGAACGAATCGTGTTTGAGCGGTTCGGTTACCGTATTGCCTTCGGCGAGCCGGAGATTTTATATAAAGAGACCATAACGGAGGCTGTTGTGGGAAGCGGCCATTTTGAACCGTTGAAGCATTACGCGGAGGTGCACCTCCGGCTGGAGCCGGGAGAGCGGAACAGCGGCATCGTGTTTGCTAATGCGTGCCATCCCGATATGCTGCCGGTCAATTATCAGCATCTGGTTGCCCAGCATGTTGGCGAGAGGGATCATCATGGTTTGCTTACAGGTTCGCCGGTCACTGATATGAAAATTACCCTGCTGAAGGGACGGGCGCACAACAAGCATACGCATGGCGGCGATTTCAGGGAAGCCACGTATCGCGCTTTGCGACAGGGGCTGGAGAAAACAACCAGTCTGCTGTTGGAGCCATACTATCATTTCAAGGTAAAGGTGGATGCCGAGTTTATCGGACGGTTAATGTCGGATTTGACCCAGGCCAAAGCAAGCTTCGATCCTCCGGAAACGGTCGGAGACAAGGTGACGGTCACGGGATCGGCACCCGTATCCACCATGATGAAATATGGAATGGAATTAGCTGCGTACACCAAAGGAAGAGGTACGATATCGCTGGTATACGGCGGATATGACCGGTGCCATAACGAGGCAGAGGTCATCGAACGCAAAGGATACGACAAGAACGCAGACCCGGAATACAGCTCCTCTTCGATATTCTGCGCCAAGGGCAGCGGTTATGCGGTGCCTTGGGATGAAGCGGATCGCCACATGCATGTGTGATGCGGTGTAATGTGAAAGCGAATAGACGGTTAAGGGGTTAGACAAGAGGTTCGCGGTTGTAAGGGAGACGATGGATTCAATAAGGTGTGATTGAAAATAGCTGTGGGATTCATGTATGTACATGCTGGTTCATGAAGAGGGTCTTCTCGAAAAGAACCGGGGAGAGGGTTTATTGATATCCGTAATGAATTGCGCACGCGTCATATCAAAACTTAACGCGTGCGCATACGGGAGGCATTTATGAAGATAGGGTGCCTTTTTCTACAGGCTGCCCGCGAGACGGCCGCATCGTCCAATACGTAATGGCGGTCGTAATCAGCATTAAGACGCCTGTCATTAAGAAGACCGAGTGAATGTTAAAGATGCCGCTGATCATGCCGCCCGCGAGCGGCCCGGCCATCCCGCCGATTTGGTTGGCGGTTTGGTTGAGGCTGAACGCGCGCCCGCGGAATTCGCTTGGCGTATGTTTGACCACAAGGCCGTTAAGCGCTGGGAACACGGCACAGAAGAACGCGCCGTAAGCAAAGCGGATGGCCGAGAATGCCCAAATGTTGCTGAACAGGATCTGGGCGAGCGATCCGATTCCGCTGGCGAGCAGGCCGATCAGCAGCACCTTTTGGAACCCGATTTTATCGGCCAGGCGTCCCCAGCGGGCCGCAAACAGGATGCTGGCGATCCCGACGATGGAGAACACAAAGCCGGCAATCATCGAGGTATGCGATGAAGAGCCGCCGATCTGAGCGATATACAGCGGCAGTACGGGCTCGATCGTCATGACGGAGAACTGCGTCAGTACCGTAAGCATGAGCACGGTCATCAGCGCCTTGTTGTGTCCGGCGACCTTAAACGTGTTCATGACGGAGACGCGCTCTTTGCTCGGTACGAATTTCTCTTCTTTGACCCAGAATATGACGAGCAGCGTGGCTGCGAAGCACAGCATCCCTGCCAATCCGAATGCCATCCGGTTGCTGAACAGGGAGGCCAGAGTGCCTCCGATCATTGGACCCATGATGCCGCCGGTTGCGGTGGCCGTGGACATCATGGAGAGGGCGTAGCCGACTTTTTTCTCGGGGGTATTGGTGCCTACGATCGCGATCGCGCCCGGAATAAAGCCGGAGAGAAGGCCTTGCAGCAGGCGGAGAATCAGCACTTGATACTCGTTCGTGACGAATGCCATCAGTACATAGATGACAAAGAGCACCAGGCCCGCGCGGATAATCATCGGTTTGCGTCCATATTTATCGCCGACGGCTCCCCAGAAGGGAGAGGACAAGGCGCCCGCAAAAAAAGCGGAACTGAACAGCAGTCCCGACCACAATTCCGTATGCTTGGTAACGCCGAGCTCAATCAGAAAAAGCGGGAGAAATGGTATGACCATCGAGAAGCTTGATGAAACGATAAATGAGCCGAACCATAGTATCCATAAATTCTTTTTCCAACTTTCCATGTCTTCTTCATCTCCTGATGTGCGATTTGTTGTACTCCTTCGAGCTTCGCCTCCTGTCTTTTTAAATAAGTAATGGTGTATGTATTACATGTATCAGAAATAAGAAAGTGTAAGCTTCATGGGCTTACCCACCTTATTTTTGGAAGAAACGCTTCCTTTACATGTGGATCTTTCACTTGAGTAAGTACGTCGATAAACGTATGACTTTGCGGTCTCGATTGGTGTTCAGTCCATCCGTGCATCGGTTTAGGTCCCAACAGGGTAATCTGGATGCGGATAAAGCAAAACGCCCCCCCAATTTGGTAAACTGGAATCAACCAGACTACCGCACTAAAGCGAAAGGCGTGCAACTTCATCCTACACCACATGTTTTGGATTGGGAAGAGGCGGGGAATGGGGTTAGAGCGGCCGACGGCTCATTTGGGGATGAGGCGGAACCGCCGGTTTATCGCATAAATAAAGGGCTTTCAGGATTCCATGAGACGTGGATGCAAGATCGTAAAAATTATTTTTTTGGGGAGATCTGATATGAGAGAAACGCTGAAGGATCTATATTCGAATACGTTGTTCCAGCAAGTGACCGACCGGCTGAAGGAGGCTTATCCGGCATTCGATGCGGACCGGTTCATGACGCTGATTCATAATGAAGCCTGGGAGCAGGAGGAGTTCAAGCAGCGCATCCGGCATATTACGCTGGCCTTAACGGACACGCTGCCTGCTTCTTACCCTGAAGCCGTCGGGATCCTGAAGCAGGTGGCTCCGCATTTCAGAGGCGTGGAATACGTGTTTTTTCCCGACTATGTCGAGGTGAACGGCATGGATGATCTGGAGACGTCGATGGAAGCTTTGGCGGTATTCACGCATTCTTCCACGGCGGAGTTTGCCGTCCGGCCTTTTATTATCCGGGACCAGGATCGGATGCTGGCCCAGATGATGGCATGGGCGCAGTCCGATGACGAGCATCTGCGCCGATTGGCGAGCGAAGGCTGTAGACCGCGCCTGCCCTGGGCGCCGCAGCTGCCGGCCCTGATCAAGGATCCGCGCCCGGCGCTGCCGATTCTGGAGCAGCTGAAAGAGGACTCCTCCTTGTATGTTAGAAAAAGCGTCGCAAATCACTTGAACGATATCTCCAAGGATCACCCGGAGCTTGTGCTGGAGATCGCCGCCAAATGGTATGGCAAGCATCCGCTAACGGATTGGATCGTACGTCATGCGCTGCGTTCGCTGCTGCGAAAAGGGGATATCCGGGCACTGGCTATTTTCGGATACGAGGAGCTTGAGAAGCTGGAAGGACTGGAGGTGCGCGAGCTGCGCATCAAACGTTCCGTGATTACGATGGGGGACGATTTGGAGTTCGCTTTTCAGGTAGTCAACGAAACCGGCTATCCGATGGCGCTCCGCATCGACTACGAGATCGATTATATGAAGGCAAGCGGTAAGCTTGCGCCGAAACGCTATAAATGCTCGGACAAGATTTATGCGCCGGGATGCTGGAAGGTCGAGAAGAAGCAATCGTTTAAACCGATCTCCACCCGCCGTTTCTATTCCGGCGATCACCGCCTTCACATCGTCGTGAACGGCAAGCGGTTGGCGAGCATGGATTTTGTGCTGGAGGGTGCGGAGTAAGAGTAGGGGGCGTGGTGCAGGACGATGTAGTGGCAAACCTGGGGCAGGTCGTGCAAAGACAAACCTGTGGAAAAGAATCCTGGAACCAGGTGACGGTACGGGACGATTCCGATCTAAAGTTTTGTACATCGTGTGCACTGCTCCCTCTGCACACGGTGCGTGGTCGTTGGGGCATTCTTGGATGGCTGTCGACCGCTGAGATGTTAAGAAGGCTCTGACTAAAGGATTCGGAGTATTGGTAATGCAATATCCCTGGTAAAGGAAAGGGGAAGTAATCTCCTTAGGCAGAGAAATGAGAGTTAAGAGCACTAGCCCGCACGGTGATCATGCGCCAGTAATAGCCGCAGAGGATAATGTGAGGCAAGCTTTCCGATGGGAGGGCTTGTTTTTGTTTTGTACAAAACCGAGTGCCATGCGGATTATGGCAACACTATCAAATGTGTGGAAATCCAGTTAGCAGGTAGAAGAGAAGCCGGACTTTTGGTACACTAGATAAGTTGAAAAGCTTTCAAAGTATTTACAAACATTTGATATAGATGTCGGATGCCTTGTTCTATGAACATAGAGTATGGCTAGCAGGTTTCAATGGAAGAATAGTAGTACACAGCACGCCGGCTTGGACCGGTCTGGGAGGATATAGATGGACACGAAAGCATTACGAAGAGAAGACGTGGAGCTGCTGGCGCCGGCAGGGGATTGGGATTGCATGCGGGCCGCGGTGGCGAACGGGGCGGACGCGATCTTTTTTGGGGTCGAAAAATTCAATGCGCGCGCACGGGCGAACAATTTCCGGATGGACGAGCTGTCCGAAATTATGGCCTTTTTGCACAGTTATGGGGTTAAGGGGTTTCTGACCTTCAATATTCTGGTGTTTGAGAACGAGCTGGAGGATGCCAAGGAGCTGATCGATGCCTGCGTGGATGCCGGTGTGGACGCGGTGATCGTGCAGGATCTGGGTTTGGTGAAAATGATTCGCGAGATTTCTCCGGATTTCCCGATCCACGGCTCAACGCAGATGACGATTACGTCGCCGGAGGCCGTTGAGTTTACGAAGCCGTTTAACATGGAACGCGTCGTGCTCGGGCGTGAGAACAATCTGAAGCAAATCCAGAAGATCGGGGAGCAGGCGAAGCTGCCGATGGAGGTATTCGTGCATGGTGCGCTATGCGTATCCTACTCGGGCCAATGCCTGACTTCCGAAATGTGGGGCGGCCGGTCCGCCAACCGCGGAGAGTGCGCGCAGGCCTGCCGTCTGCCGTACGATCTGATCGTGGATGGCGAGCAGAAGCCGATGGGCGACGTTGCCTACCTGCTATCTCCGAAGGATCTGGCGGCGATCGATCTGATGCCGGAGCTGATTGAAGCGGGCGTGACCTCGTTCAAGATTGAGGGCCGTTTGAAGAGCCCGGAATATGTGGCCAACGTGGTAAGCAAGTACCGGAAGGCGATCGATCGGTATTTTGACGGCGAGGATGTGAGACCGAGCAAGGAAGAGGTGCGTGAGCTGCAGCAGAGCTTCTCCCGCGGCTTCACCCATGGTTTCCTGGATGGAACGAACAATAAAAAGCTGGTTGAAGGCACGTTCCCGAAAAGCCGCGGCGTGTACCTCGGCCGGGTGGAGCAGATTCTGCGCGACGGCGTCGTCTGCAAGCTGGACGCGCCGCTGAAGCGCGGGGACGGTATCGTATTCGATGCCGGCGACCCAACGAAAAAAGAAGAAGGCGGTCGCGTCTACGACGTGCGCCGCAAAGGCGTCAAGCTGGAGGGCGAGGCGCAGGAAGGCTGGATCGTCGATATCGTTCCCGGCCGGAGCGACGTGGACCTGCGCAAGCTGCATGTCGGCGACCGGATCTGGAAGACCAACGATCCGGCGCTGGATAAGCGCCTCCGTCAGACGTACGAGACGGAGAAGCCGTACCGGGTATTCCCGGTACATGTGCGCGTCAGCGGCCGTCCCGGACAGCCGCTTTCGACCTGGTGGACCGATGTGCAGAAGGGCACGACGGTCCAGGTGGATTCGGAGCTGGAACTGGAGATCGCCCAGAAGCGGCCGCTCAGCCAGGAGATCCTGGAGGAGCAGCTTGGCCGCCTGGGCGGAACGGTGTTCCAGCTCGAGGCACTCGACGTCGACCTGTACGGCGACGTCATCGTGCCGATTCGCGAGCTCAACAGCATCCGCCGCCGTGCGGTGGAGCTGCTCGCCGGCGAGCGGCCGAAGCCGCCCGTGTACGTGAAACGGGCGGTGTCGGTGTATGGCGATGCGGCTGTGCCCGCAGCGCCCGTGGCCCGCGGTGAGGCGAAGCTCACCGCGCTGTGCCGCAGCCTCCCGCAGGTTGAGGCTGCGCTTGAGGCTGGCGTCGAGATGATCTACGCCGACTTCGAGTTCATCAAGCAGTTCCCGGCAGCGGTGGAAGCCGTGCGTGCAGCCGGCAAGCAGATTGCGCTGGCAACGCCGCGCATTCACATGCCGGGCGAGAACGGCTACCACAACAACATCCTGCGCCTCCAGCCGGACGCCGTGCTGGTGCGCAACACCGGTGCGCTGTATTTCTACCTGCGCCACCGGATGGAGAACCCGGGGGCCAAGCATCCCCGGTTGATCGGCGACTTCTCCCTGAACATTGCCAACCACAAGGCGGTTGACCTGTTCGTCGAAGCCGGATGCGACACCGTCACGCCTTCCTATGATCTGAACATCCAGCAGATGGTGGATCTTCTCGGGAAGGCCGACACATCCAAGATGGAGATCGTCATCCATCAGCATCTGCCGATGTTCCATACGGAGCACTGCGTGTACTGTACCTTCCTCAGCGAAGGAACGGACTTCACGAACTGTGGACGTCCTTGTGAAGAGAGCCGCGTCTCCCTGCAGGACCGGATCGGCATGTCCCATCCGGTACGGGTCGACGAAGGCTGCCGGAACACGGTGTACAATGCCATCGAGCAATCCGGCGCCGAGTACCTGGCCAACTTCATGGAGCTTGGCGTATCCAGCTACCGCGTAGAGTTCCTCGAGGAAACGCCGGAGCAAGTCCACGAGGTCATCGATCTCTACAACCGCGCCTTGCGCGGCGAGATCAGCGGCACCCAGGTGTGGAAGAAGCTGAAGGCGACCAACCAGCTTGGGGTTACTCGGGGGCAGTTGGTGAAGTAAGGAACGGATTGTAAATACAACATGTCTGATCTTTAAAAGGGTCAGGCATGTTTTTTGTATTTGGAGTAGGGTGAGAGGGGCTTTTAATAGGGATTTTTTAAACGGTGGTTTTCTAAGTGTGATAATTAATTTTCTAATCGTTTGTAAACTTCGTAAATAGAGGAAAGACATGAACTATGTCGAAATATAGAACAATAAACTTTTAAAGGAGCTAATTTTTTGTGAAAGAAAGAGATGTTTATTTTGACAATCTAAAATTCATCCTTATATTACTGGTAGTGATGGGTCATTTGTTTCAACCATTCAATGGAGGGATAACGATTGGCCCAATATTTAAATTCCTTTATTCGGTTCATATGCCGTTGTTTATTTTTGTAGCAGGATATTTTTCTAAAAATGTCGATAACAAAAACTATAATAAAAAGGTCATAATCAATTTTGTGATTCCTTATTTAATATTTGAAACCATCTATACTATTTTTGATTACTACATTTTTGAGCAAGATAAGCTCGAGTTTACTTATTTCTATCCTTATTGGATCATGTGGTTTATGTTCAGTATGATTATTTGGAAAATAATCACTCCTTATTTAATTAAAATAAAATTTATTTTTCTGGTATGTGTCGTTATTTCCCTATTAGCAGGTTACGCTAAGGATGTGGAATACTATGCAAGCATTTCTCGTATATTGTACTTCTTCCCGTTTTTTCTTTTAGGTTTTTACTCTAAAAGAGAATGGATAAAAAAATTAAATCAGCCACGAATAAAAATAGGAGCTGTGATCCTGCTTTTGGCATGCTTTTTTTTACTGTTAATGATAAATGATTCGATTCATGTTAAATGGTTTTTTGGTACACTGCCTTATCAATCTTTGGGATATGAAGACTGGTATTCAGGAGTATATAGACTAGTAGGTTATGTATTCTCTCTTGTTGTTGGTGCTTGTATCCTATCACTGACGCCAACAAAGAAACTGCCCATTATATCAAACTTAGGTAAAAATACATTGTATGTTTTTATTCTTCACGGATTTATTATTAAATATCTTGAACACGTTGAATATTATAGATATTTCACAAGTACAATAGATAAGCTAATACTAATAGGAATTGGGCTTTTGATCACGATTTTGCTATCTACTAATTTGGTAAGGCATTGCACGAGATGGATAATCGAACCAAACTTAAATTTTGTTTTTACAGAGGGAAATAACAACAGTATGGAGGAGAAGCCTAATAAAACTTTCACTACATTGTAATTTAGTACAGAGTTAATACATAACAGAGCAAACCAGGTCGTTTTTCCCACTACCTATAATATAAATCAATCTTTTATAATCTAGAAAAATCAAGGACAGTTAGTCCACGTTCCTGATCAGGTGGATTGTCTTTTTATACCTACCTTATTACAGGTAGTAGATAGGTGTCCTGAAGTCCGGTTTATATTTCTGTACAAGTTCCAGAATCTTTGGGTGTGTGGTAACGGTTTTGCTCCCCGAATACCAGGAGATTTACCCAGACTCATGATACACTGTCATCAAAGTGGGAGACTTACGGGATTGGAGAAGATAGGATGAACATTCGTAAAGCGATCATACCGGCGGCGGGACTGGGCACTCGCTTCCTGCCGGCCACGAAAGCGATGCCGAAAGAGATGCTACCCATTGTTGACAAGCCGACCATACAATACATTATCGAAGAAGCGGTCGCTTCCGGTATAGAGGACATTATCATTGTAACGGGTAAGGGGAAGCGGGCGATTGAGGACCATTTTGATTCTTCCTTTGAGCTGGAACATTATTTAGCGGAAAAGGGCAAGTGGGGACTTCTCGAAGAAGTGCGTAAACCCTCCAACATGGCGGATATTCACTATATTCGGCAAAAAGAGCCCAATGGGCTGGGCCATGCCATTTGGTGTGCACGCAAATTCATCGGGGACGAGCCGTTTGCGGTGCTTCTCGGCGACGACATCGTGGAGTCGGAAGTACCTTGCTTAAAACAGATGATGAAGGTCTACGACACTTACCAATCAGCCATTGTAGGCGTTCAGCCCGTCGATTGGAACGAAGTCGATCGGTACGGGATCGTAGATGGACTGCAAAAATCAGATCGAATCTATGAAACATCGAGACTGGTAGAGAAGCCAACCCGTGCCGAGGCGCCTTCCAACCTGGCCATCATGGGCCGCTATATATTGCCGCCGGATATCTTCAATTTGCTGGAGAATCAGGAGGTTGGGAAGAACGGAGAAATTCAGCTGACTGATGCGCTTTCCACCTTAGCTCATCGGAGCCCCATCCACGCGTATCACTTTGATGGGATGCGCCATGATGTCGGCGAGAAGCTGGGTTTTATTGAAACCAGCATTCATTATGCATTGCAGCGTGAAGAGTTGAGAGATGATTTGATTGCTTATTTGAGTGGGGTTTTGGCGAAGGTGCAGTAGTAGACGTTCATAGCGATAAGGAAAAAGGGACAGTTGGGTAGAGGTTTTCTACCACGAACTGTCCCTTTTTTTAGTTAGAATTGAAGATCAGCAAGCTGTTGAACATTTTGCTTCGCATTCGGATCAACTTGGGTTAGCTTCGCCATAAGGGCATCATCACTCAAGTTTTGTTTTTGTAATGCTGCCAGATACCAACGTACAATCTCCTGTTGGGTTGTCTGGGTGAGATCTTCTTGTATGCCAATCTTAAGAGCTTCAGACGCTTGTTCCGGTTGATTCATCATGAAGTACATTTTGCCCGCATGGAGAATCATGTCAGCAGAATTCTCAAAAGGGTTACCTTGGAATTGTCCTTCAGGTAATGTCTTTAAATGTTGAATGCCTTCTTGTACTTTAACAAAGGCCGCTGTTGCCAAATTAAAGTACTTTTCTTTTCCGGCAGTATCCCCTTCACCTAGGGCTTTCATTCCCAGGTCATATCCTTTATTTATTATCTGCTCGTACCAATTGATATCCCATTTAAACTTATAGGCATTATTGATAAGAATTTCATAAGCTTGTTCAGGCTGTTTGTTCATTTCATAACTCTTTACTAATTGATTCAGCATAGATTTGTTATGAGGCTCATCTTCAAGAACTTGATTTAAGAGATTAGTAGATAGTCGGAAAAAGCCTTCATCCTGACTCTGTTGGTAAAGAGATTGATACAATGAGTTTAATAGAAGGACGGATTCCGGGTGGCTAGGTCGAATGCTGAGATCTTTGTCCAGTGGTGCTTTAATCTCTTCAAACGATGTACTGACCTGGACAATTTTTCGAGCCTCCAAACCAGCTTCAGCAGCCTGCACATAACGTATTGAAGTAATTAGTATAATAATAGAGGCAAGGCCTACAACAGCAGAGTAGATATTTCTTGCTGTCGAATCTTGCATATTCCACTTTTTGATTGGTTTGCTATCCATTACGGATGCCATGCCACCGAGTCCAAGGAACACAAGGATTCCCATGAATACATAACTCATGTTAAAGTCCAAAATACTGTGAATCAAAATTGACAGTACTAAGATGAGATATAGGAAATGATTGTTGCGTCCCTCATCATCAGCTCGAATATACCCCCGGACGTATTTATAGAAGACATACGCAATGAATGACATAAATATTAGAAATCCAATAAGACCAACCTCTATTAAGTACTGAAGGAAAAAGTTATGGGCCTGAGTACTTGTATAGGGGTTGTTCTGATACTGCTCATACAGTGAAGCCCAAGCGCCGCCACCAGCACCGATGATAGGGTAGTCTGCCAGCACTTTCATGGCATCCTTGTAGAATGTGAACCGTTCAAGGACACTATGTTGGTTGAAATTAATGTTTTCGAGCCGGACGCTGATATTTTGTGGCAATACATTTTTGAGATTGGTGCCGATGAATAGGAAGATCAGCAAGCCACCCAAAACTAAGGAACTGATGGGAATCCACATGTTGGAGGCCTTTTTAGCGGACCAATTGCTTAATGCTTTCTCCAGTTTTGGAGCAATGAAACTTTGAATGACCCATCCAAGAAGTCCTACAATAGCGGACGTGCCGAGCAAAATGCCCCAGCCCTTAAGGGCGCCACCGCTGTTGAAGGTTTCATTCAGATCCAACCCTAACTCTGTTACCGGTTTGGAAATGATCAGCGAAGCTACACCGGCTATACCACAATAAAGAATCCACAATAATTGTTTAGCCGGCTTCAGGAATAGGAGTAACAGAACAAACACAACAGGTAACAGCACAAGACCGCTCCGAGATAACGTTAGAAGCAACGATACAATAATGGGTACCAGCATGAAGCTATGAAAGGCTTGTCCATACCATTTTCTGGATGTTGTAGCAAAAAAGACTGCTGCGAACAAGAAACCCATAAGAAAAGCTGCATAAGTATTTGCGTACTGGAATACTGAAGTCAGACGAAGACCATTAGAATCAGTCATTACAGCATGAGTATATGTACCGTTTAACACCGTGTTAGAAAACCATTTTACAATAGCTCCTGCTGTCTTGCCTTGGCCAAACCAATGGAGTAGACCGAAACCAACAATAAGATATGCGATAGCCATGATGGTACTTTGAATGATTCGGTTTCCTAACTTGTCACGAAGTACGTACAATCCAATGATGAACATCATGGCATAAATGCAATTTATGACGACCATATTCATGGCAAGACTATGAGAAACTGCACTGATGAGTGAGAGAATGTAAGTTAGAGGTAGTAAAAGCACACCCACAGCAAGCCAATCTCTTTCATCCTTGAGTTGGATGCTTTTATAGTACTGTGCAATCCAAAGGAATAATAATAGTGTTGCTAGTATAGCAGCCCAAAAAATCGGTTTTTCAAATTGTAACTCTTGACCGTTAAATAGAGCCGTTTGAAAAGGCGTCCAAAACAGAAACAAGATAATTCCTGGTATTAACACCCAAAACAAAGCTGGTCTCTTTCCTTCTATCCTCGACTCAGCGGCTTTTTTACCGTATACTGGATTCGACAACGTAATTAGCTCCTTTTCTTGTAGATACGACAATATTTTAGCATAATAATTATTCTAATACACATTTTACAGATTTAATTTATGGAGGAATCATGAGAAATCCTATCACTTATTTTATGGATAAGAAAGATTTAATAATGGAACTAACTAAACGAGATTTATTGCTTAGATATAAAGGATCCTATCTCGGAGTGGTATGGTCTATTTTGAACCCATTATTTATGTTAGTCATTTATACCTATTTCTTCAGCTTTGTTCTCCAGTCTCGTTGGGGGCAACAAGGAACGAGTACGCTTGACTTTGCACTAATATTATTCTGCGGTATTTCTACGTTTAATTTTTTTTCTGAGATTGTCACCAAGTCTCCTTCTCTGATCTTAAGTAATGTGAATTATGTAAAAAAGGTAGTTTTCCCTTTAGAGGTACTCCCAGTCGTCTCTCTTTTTTCTGCATTTGTTCAACTAATAATTAGCTTAGTTATTCTTATGATTGGAAATTTAATCATAAATGGGGTAATTTATTGGACTGTTGTCTTCCTGCCGCTTGTCCTTTTACCTCTTGTGCTGCTCTCGTTGGGCATTGCTTGGTTTCTTTCTTCTGTAGGTGTCTTTTTTAGAGATATTCAACATATTTTAGTGGTCGTAGTCCAAGCACTTATGTTTCTGAGTCCAATATTCTACCCTATCAGTATAATTCCTGAAACATTAAGGCCGATTTATTACATTAATCCTATAGGTTATGTTGTCGAAGATATGCGTAATATCTTAATTTGGGGATCTACTCCTAATTGGACATGGTGCTTAGTGGGGACATTGGTAGGTCTGATTATATTTATGTTGGGTATTGCTTGGTTTAGAAAAACTAAAGGAGCGTTTGCAGATGTTCTTTGATAACGCAATTGAACTTTCAAATATAAACAAATGTTATAGAATTTATAATAGGCCACAAGATCGGATTATCCAGAGTTTCTCGAAAAACAAAAAAAAATATGATGAATTTTGGGCGCTGAGAGATGTGTCTTTCAAGGTAAAGAGAGGCACCACTATAGGTATAATCGGTAAGAATGGTTCGGGAAAAAGCACAATACTTCAAATTATAGCAGGAACACTTAACCCAACATCAGGAGAAAAAACGATAAACGGTAGAATAGCTGCTTTACTAGAACTGGGGAGTGGCTTTAATCCGGAGTTTACAGGAAGAGATAATGTTATTATGCAAGGTACAATTATGGGATTAACAAAAAAACAAATCCTTGATCAAATGGAATCAATCGAAAAATTTGCAGGGATAGGTGAATTCATTGAACAACCAATTAAAACTTACTCATCAGGAATGTTGGTTAGGTTGGCTTTTGCCTGTGCAGTGCATGTAGACCCTGACATTTTAATTGTTGATGAGGCATTAGCTGTAGGCGATATGCAATTTCAACTAAAATGTATTGAGAAAATGAAATCATTTAAAGAACAGGGGAAAACGATACTGTTTGTTAGTCATGATTCATATTCAATTAGGAATTTTTGTGATGAGGTAATTTGGATGATGGATGGTCAAGTTCATGCGCGAGGTGATGTGAATACTGTAATTGAACAGTATGAAGACTTCGTAAAATACGGACTTGAAAAAGTAGAAGAGTCTAATGAAAAAGTAGAAGCAATTGAAAGGAAAGAGCATCTTTCCATCGATCAAGTTGTTTTTCTTGATAAGACAGGTACAGTTAATTCGAAGTTTAAAATGGGTGGGAATATATTTGTTGAAGTAACATACACAATCCACAAACCAATTGATGGTCTTGTAGGCGGTGTTGCAATTTTCGATAATCAGGGCACTTACATTTGCGGACTAAACACTAAGATTGATGAAAAAGCTTTAGAAGGAAGTTGTGGAACCTATAAATTAATTCTTGAGTATAAGGAATTAAACTTGTTACCGGGTACGTACCTAGTTGATGTAGGCTTTTTTGAGAGTTCAGCTCTTATTAGATATGACTATAAAAGTCGTGTGAATTCTTTTTGGGTTGAACATCCGGAGTATGTTGCGGAAGGTTTAGTTTTGCTAGATCATAATTGGCAAAGTAAGGTGGTAGCAATCAGCAATGAAGTATAAATATAACATTGATATGTCGAGTGACAATTCTCTTTCATTAATATTGAGACAAGTTAAGCCTGGATCACGTATTCTAGAGTTTGGTCCTGCACTTGGATATATGACCCAGTATCTCAAAGAGGAACTTGGATGCATCGTATATTGTGTGGAAATAGATGCTGATGCAGCTTCTATCGCTTCTCAGTTTTGCGATAAAATGATTGTGGCAGATTTGGATGAACTAGAATATTGGGGTTCTCAGTTAGGAGAACAGCAATTTGACTTTCTTATATTTGCGGATGTGCTAGAACATTTAAGGGATCCATGGAATGTATTGACATACTCCAAAAAATTTCTTGATGAAGAGGGGAAGGTCTTAACATCTATTCCCAATATAGGACATAATGCTGTAATCATGAAACTGCTCCTTGGTGAATTTGATTATACCAATTTAGGGCTGTTAGATAACACCCATATTCGTTTTTTTACAAGAAAAAGCGTACACAGCCTTATGGAACATGCGGGATTAGAGATCGTTGATTCTTACGAGTCAGTTCTAAAACCTGAAGAAACAGAGTTAAGGCAACGATATAGTGATTTTCCTAATAGTTTGCAGAAATATCTTCAAAGGAAATCTGATAGCGATGTGTATCAATTTATTAACGTATCCAGGAAAAAGATTGTCAATTCCAAGAAAGTAAATAATTATGTGAACGAAGTGAATCCGTACCATCAAGCATCGCTGAAATTTACACCCGATTTTCAAGGCGAAACAGAAGTAGTATCTTTGCCTAGTAATGGTGGATATACCGAACTAAGTTTTAAGGTCGTGGGATCAGGAACTGAACAACTAAATATCCTGATTGACTGCATTGCACCCGCGTTTTTAGAAATAACAAAGCTTGAATTCCTGGATGAAAACAATAATCTTATTTTAGATTGGTTTAACCCAGCTATCACAGAATCATTACTTAGATATAGTGAAGGTGCAATTAAATTACCAAGTATGCAAACACGGAGATTTCTGATTCTGGATGAGTCTACTCAGATCATTTGTGATTTTCCGGAAATCAAAAGAACGAAGGGTATATTTAAAATCACGCTCTGTTTGTCCGAAGATGTTCCTACATCAATTGCCGGAGAAGTAAACGGCATTTCGGAATTGATTGCTTCACAGAAGAATGAAATTGCATCGTTAATAGAAAGACATCAACTCAAAGAACAAGAGTTGAGTGAAAAGGACGCTCGAAATAGGAGCTTAATAGAAGTCCTGTTGTATGAAAAGGATGAGCTAGTTGAAAAAGTGAATAAAGCTGAAGAAGTTAATAAAGTTTTGGTGGAAGCTAATCTGGAGGCGAATGCTCTAGTTAATCAATTATTGAACTCCACCTCTTGGAAGTTCACCAAACCTTTAAGAGTAATTAATGAATATAATAAAGCTCTTTATAGAAAGTCGAATAGTGCAATTAAAAGTATCATAAAACCAGTGGTAGTAAAAGCAGAGAATTCAAAAACAATAAGAAAGGCTCATGGGAAATTTTTCAACGTCATGAGAAGAACACCTGAACCATTTAGATCACAATTTAAGAAAACATATTATAAACTGCTCTCCCTTAAAACAAAAATAAAATATAAACCTGAGGCAAATTTAGTTACACAAGTTAATACAAGTGAAAAAAATGAGTATCCTTTAGTATCAATTATTATTCCCGTCTATAATAATGTCGAATACTTAGCTTCTTGCATTGACTCAGCAATCAATCAAACGTATCGACATATTGAAGTTATTATTGTGGATGATTGCTCATCAGATCCAAAAGTAAGCTCGATATTAAATACCTACAAAAATAATAAGAAGGTTAGATTATTTAAGAATGAATATAATCAAGGCATTTCAAAGACACAAAATATCTGTATGGCAAAATCAGAAGGGAGCATTATAGCTTTTTTGGACTGTGATGATATTTTGGAGTTGAATGCTATCGAGAAGTGCTTAGAGTATTGGGAACCTGGAACTAAATATTCCTTCTCAAATAGAATTCATATTAATGAGGATTCGGAGGAGATTGGAAGGTTTTCTTGTGACCACTTACCGAAAGATAATATATTCGAAGATCATTTGGATGTTAGAATGTATGCGTCACACTTCAAAATGATTAGTAGGGATGTGTTTCTAAAAGTAGGGGTTTTTAATTCGGAATATGATGGTGCACAAGATTATGACATGGTACTGAGAGTAGCGTTTCATTATCCGAACTCCGCATTTGTTCATGTACCAGAATTCCTATATAAACATCGTATCCATACCAATCAAAAATCAATAAAATCTAACGATAAGCAGAAAAATATGTCTATAGTCATCTCCGATCAAGCAAAACTACGTCGGTCAATTAGAGATGGTGTTTTTCATAAATTAATATCATTTATAATGATCTCTTTTGGTAAAGAAGATCAGACTTTACAATGTATCCAATCTATTAAGAGTACAGTCAAGATTCCACATGAGATTATTCTATTCGAAAATGGCTCTTCCGAATCATGCGTATCATTTATAAAAGAACATATCGAGGGCATACCGGGGGTAAAAGTTATATACAATTCATCAAATTTAGGCCCAGCTGGCGGAAGAAAAGAAGCGATGAAGTATGCAACACCAAATTCATACTATATCTCCCTTGATAACGACATAGAAGTTACTGAAGGTTGGCTTGAGGAATTGTTAGTTCGTGCTGAAGAATCAGATGATATAGGCTCGGTAACTTGTAGAGTGACATTTCCAAGTAATGTACTACAATTTACAGGCGGCTATGAAGAAATATCAGGAAATAGAGTTCAATTCAAGTTGTACAATATTAACAAATCAGTGTATGACCTCTCAACATTAGAGAGATATGATACAGATTGGAATCCGGTAGGGGCAACATTGTTCAAGGGGTGGTTCCCAGAGGTTGAAGGTTACCCAAATGTCTATGAAGATTCTGCAATTTCATACTTATTGCGGAATTCAGGGAAACGACTTGTAAATTCTCCAAACTCTCTATTAATTCATCATCATATAATGTTTGACGAGGAGAGGAATAAAAAGGAACAAGAGTACATCCGATTTAGATATAACCCTCAATTGATGTTGAGATCATTGGCGCAATTTTATTTTGATTATAAATTAATCATTGCGGATGATTATATTTATTCCAGTAACAATATTGATATCAGTAAGTTATCCGATCAAGAAGTGATTGAAACCTTTGAAAACATCATAAACACTAGGAGAACAGTTATAAAGTAATGAACATAATCAGGAATAAGCGCATCCATAGAATTCTCACGGTATTATTAGGAACTTTTGTTGGTCTGATTATCCTAGAATCTATAGTCAGAGGCAGTTTAACTTTAACATTTGTATGGATTGGTGAAAGCTTTGGGGCTTTTATTATCAATTATTTATTATGTATATCAATTCTATTGATATTAGTGTCTGTGATTCCGAACTTTATTGTTGGTTTTAGTTTATTTCAGCTGCTTGTGTCTTTATTTGGATTAATTCAGAAATACAAAATGAATTTTTTAGAGGAGCCTTTCTTCCCATGGGATTTTATATTTGCCAAACAAATTTTAAATCTCCTGCCAGGTATGTATAAAGAAATAAACTTTATATATCTGCTTTTTTTAGCTGTATTATTAATTGCTTCAATTAAATTAAGGAAGCGAGTATTAGTTGTTAGAATATCCCTTCTAGAAAGGGGAGTAGTATTCTTTTTCTCAGTTTGTATAATTATATCATTCTGCCTATGGGATAAAATCCCTTTATCCAAAAGTGTCTTAAACAAAATGAGTATTGTAAATATTAATTGGGAGCAGTCGCTGAATTACAAGGAGAACGGATCCTTGTTAGGTTTTGTATTAAATGTTCCTAATGCAATAGTTGTTCCGCCCGCGAACTATAATAAAGAAAACATACTTCAGATAGTCAATTCCATAAATAGTCCGACGAGTTTGACAATATATAACGCTTTGGAAGAGGCTCCTAATATTATTTATATTATGAATGAAGCATTCTGGGATCCGACAATATCCAAAAACATTGAATTTTCAGAGAATCCCCTTTCTTTTTATAATTCCTTAAAAGATAGCAGTACGACAGGTTGGTTGTTATCGCCCCAATTTGGAGGTGGTACATCTAACGTTGAATTTGAAGCTCTAACAGGTTTGTCAATGCGTTTTTTACCTCAAGGATCAATGCCATATCAACAATACATTAAAAGACCGTATCCTTCACTAGCCGATGTATTGAAGAAGAGTGGTTATCAAACCATCGCTCTACATTCTTATGTAAAATGGTTTTGGAATAGGGACAATGTTTATCGGCATTTTAACTTTGATAAATTTATTGGTGAAGACGATTTTGTTAATCCCGAGAGACGTGGAGTATATATTGCGGATATTGAAGTGTCTAAAAGAATAATTGAAGAAATACAGGGAAGCGAAAATCCTACATTCATATATGCAATAACTATGCAAAATCACTCAGCTTATAACAAAGAATCCAAGTATCCATCAGAAATAGAAATTACTGGTGATATTAGAGAAAAGACAAAGGAAGTTTTAGAGATATATTCGCAAGGAGTAAAAGATGCAGACGAAGCATTAAAATATTTAATAGATAATATTGACGAGCCAACAATTGTAGTTTTTTTTGGTGATCATTTACCGAATTTAGGTGCGGATGTTTATCAAGATTTGGACTTCGGTGGAGATGCAGGACTTGAACAACAAAAACAATTAAAAAGTACTCCATTATTAATATGGAACAATCTTGGTAAAAGTATGGATACACAATTAGATGGGATTAGTCCTTCTCTTCTTCTTCCTAAAGTTTTTCAACTAGCAAACATACAGCCGCCACTATTTTATGATTTTCTTCATGAACTTAATCAAGAATACATTGGTTTATCCAAAGATCTAATGATTAAAAGTAATGGAGAAATATCAAATGAAGTAGATAAGGAAGATATTTTAGATAAATACGAATTGTTGGAATATGATTTACTGTTTGGAAACAAGTTTAGTGAAGAGAGTTTGTTTAAGTAATAATAATAGAAAGAAGATGAGTTCATTGAAAGGAATTATATTAGCAGGTGGCACAGGCTCACGTCTCTACCCATTAACCAAAGTTACCAATAAACATTTACTTCCCGTAGGTAAATATCCAATGATATTTCATTCTATATTTAAACTTAAACATGCAGGAATAAAAGATATTCTTGTTGTGACTGGTAAAGAGCATATGGGTGATGTTGTAAATCTCCTTGGAAGTGGAATAGAGATGGGAGTTACTTTTACTTATAAAGTTCAAGATGAAGCAGGTGGAATTGCTCAAGCATTGGATCTTGCTGAAAATTTTGTTGGTGTTGATCAAATGGTTGTTATTCTAGGAGATAATGTTTTCGAAGATGACCTCTCTAAGTTTGTTGAAAATTTTAGCGAACAGGAGAAGGGGGCTAAGATATTAATTCAACAAGTTGAAGATCCGAAAAGGTTTGGCGTTCCTGAGATACAGGGTAACCGCATTGTATCCATTGAAGAAAAGCCGAATAATCCCAAATCCAATTATGCAGTAACCGGAATTTATATGTTTGATCATCATGTGTTTGAAATTGTTAAAACACTGAAGCCTTCTGCCCGTGGTGAATTAGAGATCACAGATGTTAATAATGCATATATTGCTAGAGGTGAGCTGACTTATGATATCCTAAATGGTTGGTGGACTGATGCTGGTACACATGTTTCCTTAGCAAGGGCCAATGAGCTAGCTCGTGACTTGGTGTTTACAGAGGAATTCGGTAAATTGAAAATTTAGGAGGAGTGGGACAATGATTATCACCTCTATGGCATTAGATGGCGTTAAGCTGCTTGAACCAAAAATCCATGGGGATAATAGGGGTTTTTTTATGGAGAGCTATAACACCGCAGTTTTAAAAGAACAAAATATTGATCATTATTTCATTCAAGATAATCACTCTCTCTCATCCGATGCAGGTGTCTTGAGGGGGTTGCATTATCAGCTAAACCCCAAAGGACAAACCAAATTGGTTCGTGTCCTTTCAGGGGCAATATACGATGTTGTTGTTGATATTCGCAAAAATTCCCCCACCTTTGGCAATTGGATCGGTGTGATTCTCAGCGAGTATAATAAACGCCAGATACTGATCCCAAAAGGGTACGCACATGGATTTTGTACACTTGTTCCAAATACACAAGTTTTTTATAAAGTAGATGAATTTTATTCCCCTGAACACGACAGAGGAATATTATGGAATGATCCGGCTTTGGGGATTGATTGGCCAACTTCAAATCCGATTCTTTCAGATAAAGATAAAAACCACCCGTTACTGAAGAACGCAGAATTGAATTTTAATTAGGGGGGACTGTAATGAAATTACTTGTTACCGGCGGCGCCGGATTTATAGGAAGCAATTTTGTTATATACATGTTACAACAATATCCCACATATGAGATCGTCAACATGGATGCCTTAACTTATGCAGGGAATTTAGAGAACCTCAAATCCGTTGAAAATAACGCTAACTATACGTTTATTAAAGCGGACATCGCGAATAAAGAAGCGGTTGAACAAATTTTTGAACAGCATCAGATTGAAGTTGTGGTTAACTTTGCTGCTGAGTCTCATGTGGACCGAAGCATTTTGGAGCCGGAAGTATTTGTGAACACTAATGTGCTTGGCACTCAGGTTTTGTTGGATGCGGCCAAGAAACATAACGTAACGAAGTTTGTACAAGTATCAACCGATGAGGTTTATGGGTCACTGGGTGAAACGGGACTTTTTACTGAGGAGACGCCTCTAGCTCCCAACAGCCCGTATTCCGCTAGTAAAGCAGGAGGAGATCTACTTGTTAGAGCTTATCACGAGACCTTTGGACTCCCGGTCAATATTACCCGCTGTTCTAACAACTACGGCCCTCTTCAATTTCCAGAGAAGCTAATCCCGCTTATGATCTCCCGTGCACTTAATGATGAAGCGCTACCTGTCTACGGCGATGGGTTGAATATCCGGGATTGGTTGTACGTTGAAGATCATTGTAGTGCTATTGACTTGGTTATTCACAAAGGCGTTAGCGGTGAGGTGTATAACATAGGTGGGAATAATGAACGGACCAATGTTCATATCGTTCAAAAGATACTTCAGGAGCTCGGGAAGCCGGAGTCTCTGATTTCTTATGTAGATGATCGCCCGGGACATGATCGTCGTTATGGAATTGATCCAACGAAAATCATGAATGAACTTGGTTGGAAACCGAAATATAACTTTGAAACCGGAATTAAGGAAACAATTCAGTGGTACTTGGCCAACAAGAACTGGTGGGGAAGAATTCAATCAGGATTGTACAAAGACTATTTTTTGGAACAGTATGCTAAGCGATTAGGTGAGCAATTATGAAGGTTCTTGTAACTGGTTCAAGTGGGCAATTGGGGCAGGATGTGGTTAGGCTTCTAAAACGAACAGGCTTTAAGGTCAAGGGATATAGTAAAGAAGAATTGGATATCACTGACTTAGAACAATGCAGGAGAATTATTTCAGAGTATCGTCCAGAGTGTATTATTCACTGTGCAGCATATACTGCTGTAGATCTAGCTGAGACAAACATTGATAAAGCCTATCTTGTTAACGCAATAGGTACTCGAAATATTGTTATTGCGTCAGAGTATATTAAAGCTAAACTTGTATACATTAGCACGGATTATGTGTTTGATGGACAGAGTGAACTTCCATATCATGAGTATGATAATACAAATCCATTGAGCATTTATGGTAAATCAAAGCGTGCGGGTGAGGTGCTAGTTCAAAGTTTGGGGTCCAAATGGTTTATTGTTAGAACTTCATGGGTATTTGGACATTTTGGAAATAACTTTGTTAAAACAATGCTAAATTATGGTCAAACAAGACCGGTTCTTCAAGTAGTTAACGATCAAAAGGGATCACCGACCTTTACAAAAGATATTGCTAGATTTTTAATTGCATTAATTCAAACGGAAAAATACGGGGTTTATCATGTTTCTAATAGTAGTTTTTGCACGTGGTATGAATTCGCCAGAGCCATAAGTCAAGAGATGAACAATTTAGCGGAAAATTCATTTACAGCAATTATAGAGCCTTGTACAACGGAGTCTTATTCAAGACCCGCTCCTCGTCCTCGTAATTCAGTACTTGAGCATATAGCTATTCGGGCAAATGGGTTTGAGGATTTAAGGCCATGGCGCGATGGATTAAAGGATTTTTTATTTGAATATCATCGAGATTAACCGATTAATTTCTTTCCTTAAGCACTGAAACTTCTAAATTATCTATCCAAACCAATAAGAAGTTAAGCGAAGCAATATGAAGTTAAGCGAAGCAATATGAAGTTTAAAAGACCTTGCTTCTAATCAATTTTTTTATAAGTCTAGAGTTCATGTTGTGGTTGAGTTTCGGTGGCATTATAACCTGGTCTGGGGGTATAGGATTGGCCAACATTACTATAGAGGATTCTATTATAAATAAAGAAAATAATTATGATATTCTCAGATTCATTGCTGCATGCCTGGTTATTATTAGTCATGCATATCCTCTATCTGGTCATATGGGTGAGTTTTTTGTTTTATTTACTAAAGGCCAACAGTCGTTAGGAGATGTAGCAGTTGCTATTTTTTTTGTGATTAGTGGGTTTTTAATTTCACAGAGCTACGATAGATCTAATAATATAATACATTTTATTGCAGCAAGAATACTTAGGATATACCCAGCACTTATTGTATCTATTTTATTTGGAGCATTATTAATTGGACCGCTAGTAACAACACTGGGGATGAGGGAATATTTTTCGAGTCGCGAGACATACTCGTATCTAAAAGCAATGTTACTTTTTCCTATGCAGTGGAATCTTCCAGGAGTATTTGAATATGGTTCAGATAGAAATACATCCATAAATGGATCATTGTGGACAATCCCTTTTGAAGTGCTGTGCTACGCAGTTGTGGCTATTATTGGAATATTAAAACTTAATAAACGTCGTAATTTTATCCTTTTTTTATTTTGCTTATCCTTTTACACACTAATATATTTGCGACCTTATATTATGGGAACACCTAAAGTATATTGGCCATCATTTATCGATCTTTTTCCTTTCTTCGCAGCCGGTATGATAATGTATTATTACAGGGAGAAGATTATGATAAGTAGCTGGTATGCAAGCATATCGTTTTTTTTATTACTTTTAAGTTCCCAATTCGGTGGATTTAAGTTTGTACTACTGTTCTCCGGAACTTACTTAATAATGTACTTTGTGTATCATCCCAAGATTAAACTTCATGGATTTTCCAAATTTGGAGACTTTTCGTATGGGTTATACATTTACGCCTTTCCAGTACAGCAGACAGTTACATATTTTTTTAATAGTAAACTTTCTCCTTGGTTGAACTTGGCCATCAGTTTGCCAATTACGTTAGCCCTAGCGTTTCTTTCTTGGCATATAATTGAGAAGCATGCGATGAAATTAAAAAAATATTTCAAAAATAAAAAACAAATAGAGGTTATAGATTATCCAAAAGTTGAAGTAAGGTAGTTAAGCTATAATATTCCTTATTTCCCTACGAACTATGCTATAATGTCGATAGATTACTATATTTGTCAGGAGACGTTATGCAATGGATTTAAGCATTTTAATCGTGAACTACAATACCTGTCAGCTGACGGTGGATTGTTTGCGATCCGTGTTTGCATCGGAGACGGAATATACATACGAAGTGATTCTGATAGATAACAACTCGAAGGACGAGTCCGTTCAGACCATCCGAGAGTTATTTCCGCAGGTCAAGCTGATCGAGAACGCGGAAAATACCGGCTTTGCCAAAGCCAACAATCAGGGGATGGAAGTGGCGGAAGGCCGCTATATGCTGCTGCTAAATTCCGACACGATGATCCAGCAGGATACGATCCAGACGATGGTCGCTTTTATGGACTATAACCCGATCATAGGGGCTTCCGGCTGCAAAATCGTCCTTCCGGACGGTTCCCTGGATAAGGCCTGCAAAAGAGGGTTCCCAACGCCTTCGGCGTCCTTCTATTATGCCTTTGGTCTCAGCAAGCTGTTCCCCAACAAGCCGGAGTTTAACCAGTATCAGCTGGGGTATTTGAATCCGGACGTAGAGTATCCGGTGGATTGTTTGGTCGGTGCGTTCATGCTGGTACGCCGCGAGACGATTGATCAGGTGGGCGGGCTGGACGAGACGTTTTTTATGTACGGGGAGGATATCGACTGGTGTTATCGCATCAAGCAGGCGGGATGGGGCATTCACTATTATCCACGGACGACGATCATCCATTATAAAGGCGGCAGCGCCCGGCGCCGGCCGTTCAAGATCATTTATGAGTTCCATCGGGCGATGATTCTTTTTCATCGGAAGCATTACCGGCAGAAATACAACATATTCGTTAATGGAGCCGTGTATGCGGGCGTTGGTCTGAAATTGCTCCTGTCCCTGCTCACGAACCGGCTTAAGCCCATTCGTCCAGCAACGATAACGCAATCTTCAGGTGGAGTGGAGGTGAAATCATGATCCGCCAGAATCAGGGCTTTCTGACCAAATTGTATATGTTGACCGATTTTGCCTTTATCCAGTTGGCGTTTCTGCTCGCATGGTGGGTGAAATTCGAGAGTGGCTGGTTTCCCTATGAAGAGCCGCTACCTCTCGAAACCTATGCTTTGTGGAGTCTGGTGTACGGAGCGGTTGCGGTGGTTGTCGGCATCATGATTACCTTGTACTCGCCGAAGCGGAAAAAGCGCTTTGCCGACGAGTTCATGAAGATCTTCCAGATGCATTTCATCGGGATGTTCATTCTCCTCAGTATTATGTTTTTTGTTAAAGAGGTGGATATCTCCCGTTGGTATCTCGCCATCTACATGATTCTCAATGTAGCAATCATCATCCTATACCGTTACTTCCTTAAGAAATCCCTCAAGCATTTTCGGGAAAAAGGCTACAACCGCCAATTCGTGCTCATCGTGGGTGCAGGGTCGCTCGGCAAGCGCTTCTTCAAAAATCTGAAGCAGTATCCGGAGCTGGGGTATGAAGTCATCGGTTTCCTGGATGATTACCAGCAGTGGGACGAGATCGAAGCGAGAAGGCTTAAACCCATTTTGGGTTCGGTCGGCGATCTACATAAGGTGCTAAACGAAAAGCTCGTCGATGAGGTCGTGCTAGCACTTCCTCTAAATGCGCACCACAAGTATCCGGAGATCATTGCTGCTTGTGAAAAAGCAGGTGTCCGAACGCTAATTATCCCGGACTTTTTCGATTACCTCCCGGCACGGCCGGTGTTTGATAACTTTGCGGGTATGCCGATGATCAACGTGCGCGATATTCCGCTGGACCTGGCGGCAAACCGACTGTTCAAGCGGGCGTTTGATATCGTATTCTCGTTAGTGGCGATTATCCTCACCCTGCCGGTGATGATCGGGATTTACCTCGGTGTCCGATTGACCTCCCGGGGCCCTGTCATTTTTAAGCAGGAGCGGGTCGGGCTGAACCGCCGAAACTTTTATATGTATAAGTTCCGTTCGATGAAGCCGCTGCCGGAAGGGGCGCCGGATACGGGCTGGACGGTGGAGAATGATCCGCGCCGCACCAAGTTCGGTTCGTTTCTCCGGAAGACCAGTCTGGATGAGCTGCCGCAGTTCTTTAATGTCCTGTTCGGACATATGAGCGTGGTGGGCCCAAGACCGGAACGACCTTATTACGTTGAACAGTTCAAAGAGGAGATTCCGAAGTACATGGTGAAACACCACGTACGCCCGGGCATCACGGGGTGGGCGCAGAGCAATGGCCTGCGCGGGGATACTTCGATTGAAGAGCGGATCAAGCACGATATTTTCTACATCGAGAATTGGTCCATTCTGTTTGATATCAAAATCATTCTGCGCACGATCCGTAACGGATTCAAAAATGCATACTGATAGTAATTTTGTGATGACGTCATCCGGCATTAGCCGGATGGCGTCTTTTATTTACCTGTCCTAGAAGCATATTTCGACTAAAGCTGCTTACCAAGTCCCGTTGTAAAGATACCGAATGCTGTCGCTTCCTGTAAGTTTGTGACATAGCCGAGAAAAACTTCGGACATTCGATCCACTCCGCTCACTTCAACATGCATGTACAACACAGCGGACAATAGTAGTCTGGAATGATTTACAAAAAATAACTGTAATACTATTATAAAGAAATACTAGGTTCATCGATATTTTGCTAGAGTTTGTTCATTACGCAGGATCACAGGTTGGTTATGATGGTCCAATCTCAGTGTTATGGAGATTTCTATTGTTTTCGAAATAACCGTATTTTTATCTTGCTGCTTCATTTGCCTAAGGGAAGGATCACATCCAATACGCATTATGGGAGGAATCGATATGGAAAACGCCAAGGTCCAGGATTTCATCGAAAGCAGCCAAGAGCAATGGGACGAAGAGTACAGATCCCGCATGTGGGATTATTTATCGGACATCACGGAATATGCCAGATACTCGGTCGTGTACGGATATATCCGAAAGTTTCTTGGGGAAGAGGGCATTTTGGATATGGGATGCGGGGCCGGCCTGTTGTATGACATGCTCTTGGACGATGAAAAATCGAATTATACCGGTGTAGACCTGTCCGAGGAAGCGATTCGAATCGCATCCGGCAAAACGTCAAGGAACTTATTTCAGCGCGCGGACATCAACCATTATGTTCCTCATAAAAGCTACAACGTCATCGTTTTTAATGAATCGCTGCAGTACGTGCCTAATACCGCTAGCAAGCTATTGGAATATGCGCGTTTCCTGACTCCGAATGGCGTCATCATATCTTCCCTATATTCACATAAGAACACCCAGGATCCCGATTTTCTCATGGTAGAGCATAAGATCGGCGAAATCGAAAGCTGTGATGGGTTTGATGTCGTAGATAAAGTCAGCGTGTTTAACCACAACGCGGGATTGAAATGGTATATTCACCTTTTGAAGGCCAAGAGCTAGTGATCCGTAGCATCATAAAAATCGTTCCGTCATTTGGCAGCCGCCAAGTGGCGTTTTTTTGTTTGGCCCCTCCATTAAGCGGGTATTTACCTAGCAACAGCAATGAACGAAACAAAGGGTGGGGATACCATGAAACGGATCGCAGCTGTCCTTCTATTATTTTCCGCCATTATGATACTGCTTCTGACTCATCTGGAGATGGAGGAGGAAGCGCCGCAAGGATTCGCGGCCTATCGCTTGATTGCCCATGCCATGGGAAGCATCGGCGAACAGCCCTATACGAACGCTTATGAAGCCATGGTTGTTAACTACGAGAAAGGCACCCGGGTATTCGAGATTGATTTGATGCTGACGGAGGATCGCAAAGTCGTAGCCAGGCATGAGTGGACGGAGAGCATGACGCAGCAGCTGGGTCAAAAGGAGAAGCTTCCGGACGATAAGCAGGCCACCCGCTTAAGCCATGAGGAATTTATTAACACGCCGATTTTGGAACAATACCAGCCGATGGATATTGAGGGGATTATGGATATGATGGAGCGTCATCCCGATATCTACATCGTGACGGATACGAAGGAGCAGAAGGACCGGGATATACAGTACCTGTTCGCGGAGATTGTAAACGCTGCTACAGAACGGGATCCGAAGCTTCTGGATCGGGTCGTCGTCCAAATTTACAATGAGCCGATGCTTGATATGGTTCAGGACATCTATCCGTTTCAATCGATTATATATACGCTGTATGCCACGCAGGACTCACCTGCTGAGATCACCGCCTTCGTACAGGAGAACCACATTGACGCGGTTACCATGCCGGAGTACAAGGTCAGCCCGAATTTCGTAGCCAAGCTAAGGCAAGCGGGAGCCGTGACCTATGTCCACACCATCAATGACACGAACACCGTGAACAATTATGAAAAATGGGGCGTGTACGGCGTCTACTCGGATCTGCTGACAGAGCCGGAGCTGGAGCGGAACAGCCTGAGATATACCATAACAAAGTGACTAGAGTAGACTTAACCTTACATGTCGCGCATCATATCGCGTCCGTCTGTGGAGAAGTTTGTTTGCATCCATAATAATGCTGGGCATGGAAGTCCGTGATCTCCATAATAGATCGCGGGCTTTTTCATGCTATCAGAAAGCATAAACTTCGAAGCTTGGCCTACTTGATATCACAGAAAGCCACCATCTATATGTCTGGGATTGTGCGTCATGCGGTCTGGGATTGTACGTCGGTAGACGTTTTTCTTAACCAGGTATCCGCCCAAATCCCTTTCCAGCGGCGCAGTTCGTATATCGGCTGGACCGATAAACCGCAATTACCAAAAAAATGTTCGCATTTTATACGAACATAAATTGACTTGCTTACCGTGCTAGCATAGACTTATTTTAGTATGATAGTAACCCGTGAACGTGGAGGAATGACGCTTGAAAGAGATGATACAATCCTGGAGGCATGTGTTTAAGCTGGACCCCGACAAGGAGATCGATGACGAGACCCTGGATGCGGTATGCTTGTCAGGAACCGATGCCATTATGGTCGGAGGCTCAACCGGAGTCACCTATGAAAATACCGTGGATCTGCTGTCCCGAGTTCGGCGTTACGAGCTGCCGTGCGTGCAGGAAGTATCCGATCTGGAAGCCGTTGTACCCGGATTTGATCTATATATGGTCCCGATGGTTATGAATACGCAGGATCCGACCTGGATCATGGGCCGGCATCGCGAGGGAATCGAACGCTACGGGTACATGATCCCGTGGGATCTGGTCGTGACCGAGGGGTATATCGTGTTGAACGAGAACGCTGCAGTGGCCAAATTGACCGGTGCAGAGACTTCGATTGAAGCGAGCGCGGCTGCCGCTTATGCCCAGATTGCGGACAAGCTGATGAATCTGCCGATCGTGTATCTGGAATACAGCGGCGCGTTCGGGGACATGGAAACGGTCCGCACGGTTCGAAGATCGCTGGATAACGCCCGTTTGTTCTACGGCGGCGGAATAACCAATGCCGAGCAGGCGCTGAAGGCTGCAACTATTTCGGACACGATCGTTGTGGGCAACGTGGTGTACGATCATCTGGAGCAGGCGCTCGAAACAGTCAAGGCAATTAAGGGCTGATGGGTCCTATTAACTGATCTGCTGAAAAATATAGTGTCGCGTTAAGTCAGCCAGCTCAGGCTCTATAATCGCTTTTTCAATTCCTCTGCCGGTAAGCATGTATTTATTCATTGAATATCCATGCAGAACGCACCGTGCTTTAGACAGGCAGCATTCAGTACGATTCATCATCTTTAAATAAATCTATATGCCAGACTCAAACCTTTTTTGATCGTTACACCTTTACCCAAGCTTATCCCTTATCAAATCTACATCTATTAGGAGGCAATGTTTATGCATTCCATTGACATACACGACGCCGTCAGACGTCTCAATCCACAGCAGCGCCAGGCCGTTGAAGCAACCGACGGACCGCTGCTCATTATGGCCGGAGCCGGTTCCGGCAAGACGCGGGTGCTGACGCACCGGATCGCGTACCTGATCGCCACGCGCAAAGCCGCACCATGGAGCATCCTGGCGATTACGTTTACGAATAAGGCAGCCCGCGAGATGCAGGAGCGGGTATCCAAGCTGGTCGGCCGGGAAGGCCAGGACATCTGGGTATCAACATTCCACTCCATGTGTGTGAGGATTTTGCGCAGAGACATTGAACGGATTGGCTTTACCTCGAATTTCAGTATTCTGGACTCTACCGATCAGTTGTCCGTAATTCGGAACGTGATGAAACATCACAACATCGATCCGAAGAAATTCGAGCCGAAGGCGGTTCAAGCGGCCATGAGCGCCGCGAAGAATGAACTGATCTCCCCGCAGCAGTATGAACAGAAAGCCGGAGACTATTTTGAAACCCTTGTAGCCAAGGTTTACACCGAATACCAAAAACGCTTGAAGAGCAACAATTCGCTTGATTTCGACGATCTGATCATGACCACGATCCAGCTGTTTAAGGAAGTGCCGGAGGTACTCGACTTCTACCAGCGCAAATTCCAGTACATCCACGTGGATGAATACCAGGATACCAACCGGGCGCAGTACATGCTCTGCCGCATGCTGGCGGACAGCCATCACCGCATCTGCGTTGTCGGGGACAGCGACCAGTCGATCTACCGCTGGCGCGGCGCGGATATCACGAATATCCTGAATTTTGAGCAGGATTACCCGGAGGCGCGCACGATTCTGCTGGAGCAGAATTACCGTTCGACAGCGAACATTTTGAACGCTGCCAACAATGTTATTGGCCTGAACACGGGCCGCAAGCCGAAGAATCTGTGGACCGAGCAGGGTGAAGGACCGAAGATCAAAGTGTTCCGCGGGGATACGGAGCATGATGAGGGGTATTTTGTCACCTCGGAAATTAGCAAGAACATCAAGGACGGCAAGAGCTATCAGGACCACGCGATTCTGTATCGGACCAACGCGCAGTCCCGGGTGATCGAGGAAATTCTGATCAAGTCGGATATTCCGTACCAGATCGTCGGCGGCATCAAGTTCTACGATCGCAAAGAGATCAAGGACATGCTTGCTTATCTGCGCCTGATTTCCAACCCGGACGACGATATCAGCTTGACGCGGATCATTAACGTGCCAAAAAGAAGCATCGGCGACACAACCGTCGCGAAGCTGGCTGCAGCAGCCGGAGAGCGGGGCATCTCGATCTTCCGCGTGCTGGAAATTGTGGACGACCTCGGTTTTGCCGGACGGACGCGCAATGCGCTGGTGGGCTTCTACGACATGATTGCCGCGCTCAGCCGAATGGTCGAGTTTCTGTCGGTGACCGAGCTTACGGAAAAAATTCTCGAGATGTCCGAGTACCGCCTCGAGCTCCAGAACGAGAATACGATCGAATCCAGATCCCGTCTCGAGAACATCGACGAGTTCCTGTCGGTGACGCAAGAGTTCGAGAAGAACAACGAGGATAAGTCGCTCGTCTCCTTCCTCACGGATCTTGCGCTGATCGCGGATATCGACTCGATGAACGATGACGAGGAAGAACGTGACGATGCCGTCGTGCTCATGACCATGCACAGCGCCAAAGGCCTGGAGTTCCCGGTGGTATTCATCATCGGTATGGAGGAAGGAGTATTCCCGCACAGCCGTGCCTTTATGGATAACGAGGAGCTGGAAGAAGAACGCCGACTTGCTTATGTAGGCATCACGCGCGCCGAGAAGCAGTTGTTCTTATCCTGTGCGCGCATGCGTACCTTATTTGGCCGCACGACGGCGAACATGCCATCGCGATTTCTGGAGGAAATCCCGGAAGAGCTGAAGGAAGACACTCAGATGGCGCATGACCGCTACCGCCGAGGCGGCGGAAGCAATGTAGGTGGTTCCTATGCGGGACGCGGCTTCGGCGGCGGTGGAGGCAGCAACTTTGGCGGCGGCCGCAGCGTGGACCTCTCCCTCAGCGGATCGACCGCATCCGCGCAAGCCACGCCGAAGAGCCGGGTGACGATGACAACCGGTGGGTCATCCCGTTCAGCGGCTGCCTCGGGCAGCGGCGATTTTAAGGCCGGCGACAAAGTCGCCCATGGCAAATGGGGGACCGGTACGATCGTAGCGGTGAAGGGCAGCGGCAACGACATGGAATTGCAGATTGCATTCCCGGCGCCTGTGGGCGTGAAACGCCTGCTTGCCGGCTTTGCGCCGATTACGAAGGTGGAATAAAGGATAGAACTAGGTAAATATGCATCTAAAGCAGCGTGACCCATGATGGCCTTATTATATTGAAGGAGGATTGCCCCTGCATGGATTTCAAGGAAAAGATGGAGAAGCTCATTGCGGAGCTGAACAATTACAATTACCATTACTACACGCTGGATCAGCCGCTTGTAAGTGACAAGGAGTATGACGCCCTGTACGACCAGCTGGTAGCGTTGGAGGCAGAGACCGGAGTGATGCTCCCGGATTCTCCGACCCAGCGGGTGGGCGGGGAGATTCTGAAGGGTTTTGCCCCGCACCGCCATTTGGCTCCGTTATGGAGTCTCGATAAAGCCCAGAACATCGAGCAGCTCCGTACCTGGCATGATCGCGTGGTCAGGCTGGTCAATGACTATAATACGAAGAATCCCGGCAATCCTCTGCCGTCGCCTTGTTATGCACTGGAGCTGAAGTTTGACGGGCTGACGCTGAATCTGACCTATCAGGACGGCAAGCTCGTTCAAGCATCGACACGGGGGAACGGAACGGTAGGCGAAGGCATTTTGGCTCAGGTGAAGACCATCAAGTCGGTGCCAATGACGATCCCGTACGCGGAAGGCACGATCGAAGTGCAGGGCGAGGGCATCATGAACCTGTCCGTGCTGGAACAATACAATCAAACCGCGGCCGAGCCGCTCAAGAACGCGCGCAATGCTGCTGCAGGAGCGCTTCGCAATCTGAATCCGAAGGTGACGGCCGAGCGTAAGCTGAACGCGTACTTCTACAATGTCGGCTACTCGGATGGAATCACTTTTGCCGACCACAAGGAAATGATGGATTTCCTGCGCGAGAACCGGCTCAAGGTCAACCCGTACATTTTCTATTTCGAGCAGTTTGATGATGTGATGGAGCAGCTGGCCGATATCGAAAAACGCCGCTCCGAGCTCGATTACCTCATTGACGGGGCGGTTGTGAAGGTGACCGATTTCCGCATCCGCGAGGTGCTCGGATATACCGACAAGTTCCCGCGCTGGGCGGTCGCTTACAAATTCGAAGCGGAAGAAACCACGACCGTGCTGCAGTCGGTTACCTGGAATGTGGGACGGACCGGAAAAATCACGCCACTAGCCCGTGTAGAGCCTGTTGAGCTTGCCGGAGTTACGGTGCAAAATTGTACGCTGAACAATATCGGGGATATTGAGCGCAAAAATCTCAAGTTCGCGCTGGGCTCGCGGGTCTTCATTCGCCGTTCGAATGACGTCATTCCCGAGATCCTCGGCAAAGTGACGGAGGAGCAGGATGGCGAAGAGATCCTGTATCCGGAACAGTGTCCATCCTGCGGATTTCCGCTGGAACAGCGCGGCGCCCACCTCTTCTGCAACAACAAGACGGGGTGCAAGCCGCAAATCGTGGCCCGGATCACGCATTTTGCCTCCAGGGACGCCATGGACATTGAGACGTTCAGCGATAAAACCGCGATCCAGTTATATGATGAATTGGGCGTGAGAGAACCTGCTGATCTTTACACGCTATCTTTTGACAGTTTGCTGAAGCTGGAGCGCTTCGGCGAGAAAAAAGCCCAGAATCTGCTGGATGCCCTCGAGAAGAGCAAGGAGCGGGATCTTGCATCGTTCCTATTTGCACTGGGCATACCGAATACCGGCAAATCCACAACCAAAATGCTGGCCGATCACTACCGTGATCTGAACCGCGTGATGGCCGCGACCGCGGAAGAATTGGTCGAGCTGCCGGACGTGGGCGGCATCGTGGCCGACAGCATCGCGGGATACTTCGCCGACCCGTTTGCCCAAGCAAGCATCCAGAAGATGCTCTCGCTGGGCGTCCAAGCGAAAGCGCCGGAAGCGCCGAAGCCGGTCAGCACGGATTCCTACTTCAGCGGCAAAACGGTTGTGCTGACAGGCACCCTCCATCTGCTGACCCGCGAAGAGGCAACCGAACGCTTGGAAGCGCTCGGAGCGAAGGTCACAGGCAGCGTATCCAAGAAAACCGACCTCCTCATTGCAGGCGAAAAAGCCGGCAGCAAGCTGGCCAAAGCCCAGCAGCTCGGCATCGACATCCTGGAGGACGAAGAAGAGTTCGTGCGGTTGCTAAACGAATAACAGCATACCCTGGATATATTTTGAAATATCAGTTGAACCCATAAGAACCGAGGCTATCGATAGCCTCGGTTTTTTCTTTTTCCCGAATTCCTTTCTCCTCCCTTACTTGCGATGTAAGCCATATTTTCCTTGAATCTATGACGTTTTCGGTCATTCGTCAAAAGCTCCTAAACATTCGACTGAATTTAACAAAAACATACAGAAAAGGATGAAGGAATCTAATTTTGGATTCTAGAATAATTTACCACGGGTCAGTCTTATGCGGAAAGGAGTGGATACCATCGTTAGGCAGCGCAGATATGCTGATGACATCCCGGACCCTAATTTGATTGGGAAATCTATCTTATGGGAGGGGCAAAGCCTTGAGTAAAAAGTTATGGTCTGCACTACTAAGTTTTATTTTAACGCTATCATTGGTTGTACCAGCGGCCGGGGCGGCTCCGTCAGAACGGCAGATCGAGCTGGACAACCCGCTCAGTGCCGAAGAAGCTAGGCAGTTAAAGGATATGCTGAAACAGCGAGCTAAGCTTGCGGAGTTTCCCGCGCTTGATCAAAGCCTGCAAAGATCGGCCGGGGGGCCTACAAGGGTTATCGTAGAATTGTCGACCGAACCAGTGGCTCTGGCCAAAGGGCTTTCCTCTATTCAGGGCCAATCCTTTAGTTCTTCCGCGGAGGCGAAGGTCGAGGCACAGGTACAACTGGAGCAGCAGACTTTTATACGCAGCCTGAACACGAAGAACATCACGCATGAAATCTCCGATCAATATAGCTACGCATTCAACGGGGTGTCCATGGAGATCGATGGCAGCAAGGTTGAAGCGCTGCTGGATATCCCTGGCGTTCTAGGCGTTTATCCCGATCTGGAGGTAACGGTTGGCCCGAAGGGCGAAGTGAATCCATACATGAAAGACACGGGGCCGTTCATCGGTGCTCCTGATGTCTGGGATCTCGGATATACGGGCAAAGGCATTAAAGTCGGCGTTATTGATACAGGTATTGACTACGCTCACCCGGTTTTGAAGGATGCTTATAAGGGCGGGTACGACTTTGTCGACAATGATAATGATCCTTATGAGACGACTCCGCTCGACTGGGAGAATGATCCCTCCAATCCCCCGCAGGTCGATGACAGGGGGAGCACGTATTGGACCGATCATGGAACGCACGTAGCGGGTACCATCGGAGCCCGCGATGCCGGCGAATATGGAGTCGTGGGCATTGCACCCGAAGCGGATATCTATGCTTACCGCGTTCTTGGGCCGTACGGAAGCGGCTATTCCAGCTGGGTACTTGGAGGTATTGACCGTTCCGTTCAGGACGGAATGGATATAATCAACCTCTCCCTGGGCAATTCCCGAAATGATCCGGATTATGTAACGTCCGTAGCACTTAACAATGCTGCGCTGGCTGGTGTCACGCCGGTTGTTGCAAGCGGCAATACAGGACCAAACCGCTGGACGGTTGGATCGCCGGGGGCGGCGGCATTTCCGATTACGGTAGGAAACTCCACGGGTCCAAGCGACGAAATGGCGGCAACATCGCACTTTTTCACGGACGCGGAATTGCCGGGCGAGCCCATTGAAAACAATGAGGGAACGGTTGAGCTTGGAGCAGGGCCAACACCATCCGTCACGCATGACGAGCAGGCAGAAGTACAGCTCGATGAAGCTGCCCAGGCGGCATCGACCGACGATGCGGCTGCTATGGATGAGACAGCACCTTCCGTCGATCCGGAGCAGGAGTCAGTTCAATCGGGTGACGGCGCAGCAGAGGAGCCAGCCACTGATGAAGTGCCTGTTGAATCTGCCGACGATGAAGTAGCCCCTCAGGCTGACGATGCCGCTCCGGTTACCGTGGTAGATGCTACGTATAAGCTTGAATTAATGGCGTGGAATCTCGCCGAGGACCCGGAAGTCGTCCTGAATGGGGATTTCGGACTGATTTATGCGGATCTAGGTAAACCAGAGGATTTCGCTGGCAAAGACGTAGCGGGCAAAATCGCATTGATTAAACGCGGCGAACTCGCCTTCGTCGAAAAAATTGCGAACGCTAAGGCAGCAGGCGCGACGGGTGCCATCGTATTCAACCAGAACCCTGGCCCGATCGGCGTCTTGCTCGGAGACAGCTTTGCCTTCATTCCAACCTTTAGTATGAGCAAAGAAGACGGCGATTATATCAAATCGCTGCTCGATGCCAACCCGGATCTGAAAGTGAATTTCACGGACTTTATTAAGAACCGAACCGCAGGCGATGAAATCAACGATTCCAGCTCCAGAGGCCCAGCCAAGAAGACACTGGATATCAAGCCTGACGTGGTAGCGCCGGGTACGAGCATTTTGTCATCCGTTCCGGCATACGGGAAGGACATTGCTGGTGCAGATTACAGTCAGTCCTATGACCGTTTAACAGGCACCAGTATGGCGTCCCCGCATGTGGCAGGGCTTGCGGCTCTCATCCTGGAGAAGCACAACGACTGGACTCCGTTCGATGTCAAAGTCGCCTTGATGAATAATGCCAAAGTGCTGAATACCGAATCCTACGATGTGACGGATCAAGGGGCCGGGCGCGTACAGGCGCTCCAGACCATCCAGGCAGAGGCGCTGGTGAAGGTGTTGGACAAGACTTCGTATCAAGAGAACGGAACAAGTAAAGAGCAGGATAATATTACTGGAAGCATTAACTTTGGTAATTTTACAGGAGCAACCGAACAAACCGTTCAGAAGAAAGTAAAAGTAGAACAGATTGGTGACATTGGCGGACGGTTTGAGGTCGAGGTTACTACAACGCAATCAACCCCTGGAGTAGCTGTTACAGTGGATCAATCTTCCTTTGATCTAAATGGAGAGAAAGAACTGGTTGTAACGCTTCAAGTTCCGGCAGGTGTATCAGGAGTTTCGGAACAGCAAGGCTACATTACTTTTAAAAACGAAACCCGCACTTACTCTGTACCATACGTAGCTTACTTCAATCTCGAGATGACCGGCGTCAAATATACGAAGGTCTACAGTGAGAACGAGAACTATCTGCCGCATTTCCCTTTGAATGAACAAGGAGAGCTGGGCGAACTGAATATAGGTTTTGAATTCTATAATCCTATGGGAATCGTGATCGTAGATTTGTATGACAGCCTTCATCCAGAATCAGGACCAGATCAAGATGGATTGATTGGGCAAATTTTTGGTACGGATGAGTATCTTTTTGATGCTAATACGGAATATACACACTACTGGGATGGTGAGTACCTCAACTACACATCCGAGGAAATCGAGAAGGTTAAAGACGGCCTGTATTCGGTTGAACTTCTCTCTCTCGGTACTAATGGGAATGTTTATTCGGATTATGCCACAATTCCTTTTTTCGTGAAGAGATCCGCACCTGAGGTCAAAACTGAGCTTGATGTCAAAATCTCCGGCAAGAACAAGCCTGCACTAACCGGCACGATCGATGACCTCTATGTAACGGTAGTTCCAGCAATGTGGGATGAATGGACGATTGATTTTGACGTCAGCGAATGGCTGGATGCCACTTATGTGATTAAAAGAGCCAATAAAACGGTAGCGAAGGAAGGCAGCTTTGATGTCGAGCAGGATGGCGACTTTACCATCGCACTGGACGGATTGGCTTCGGGCAACTATACCGTCGAGCTTTCCGTCAAGGATCGCCAAGGCCTTGAAGGTAAAGCGACGGTTAACCTGCAATTGACAGGCGCACCTGGACCGGGCAACCCGGACCCGGGTAATGGCGGAGGATCCGGCGGCGGTTCCACGGGAACCCCGTCCACTCCTGCACCTGTAGTATCGGGCGATGCCAAAGTAACGGCGAAGAAAAATGCGGATGGCACCGAGTCCGCAACGGCGGCTCTGTCTGAAGCAGTGGTTACGGCAGGAATTACAGGTGACAGCAAGGAAGTGAAGCTGGACATATCGAAGCTGGATTTCAGCAAATACAGCGACGTGGCTCTTACTCTTGGTAAGGCAGCAATCGATAAACTGAAAGCATCAGGCAAACCGCTTGTTATCACGGGTAATGGTTTTACCTTGACGGTGCCTGTCGATGCCCTGGATGATTTCACGACGAGCAGCGGATTCAGTTTGACGGTTTCCGTAGCTGCAAGCAAAGCGGGATCCGGGAACACCTTGAACGCTGTATCCCCAATCGTTTCGGTCAAACACGGGGACAAGTTTAAACATCCGCTTTTACTGACATTGAATTATGACCATACAAAAGTGAAGGATACACGCAAGGTAGGTGCCTACGTGCAGTCGGAAAAAGGAGACCTGCAATCCGCAGGATTGCTGCAATCGGCTGAGCGCGGATCGATCACGTTCCGTATCAACGGACCGGGTTCTTATGCAGCTGCCGAGAATAACGTAACCTTTAACGACATCGTCAGCCACTGGGCTAAGGATGAGATTGAAGTTGCTGCCTCGCAGCATATCACGAACGGTACCGGTGCAGGACGGTTCTCGCCGAACAATGCGGTAACCCGTGCCGAATTTGCGACGCTGCTTGATCGCATTTTCGAGACAGGCATCGATTGGGAAACACGCAGCAAAGAAGCGGGGGCGAAGCATCCGCTGACCCGCGAGGACATGGTAGTCATGATTGCGGAAGCGTTGAAGATGGATTCCGAGACGGCATCCTTGTCATTTAGCGACACGAATCTGATTTCGGAGGATGCACGTGCGGCCGTGGCCTTTGCCGTAAACGAAGGACTGGTGAAGGGAGTGAGTGGTAACCGGTTTGCACCGGGCGAGACTTCCACTCGGGCACAGGTATCCGTCATTGTGTACCGTTTGCTGGATTATCTGAACAAAATCTAATGAAAGCTAAGCTGCTTCAATACAATTCAGGTTGAGCTAAAAGAGGAGCTGCTCCAAAGTCATGCGACTTGACGGGGCATCTCCTCTTTTTTAATGCGCTCGCTGCTTGTTAGATTCAACAAATAGGTTGATTCGATATTCCAGCGCGTGTAATATTTTGGTAACGCCTGAATTCGATGAAGGGTGGGAGGAAATGAGATATAGAACAGTGTTCTATGCAACCATTGCAATCGTGCTATTTTTCGTTATAGTTCCTGTACTGGGGAATCAGGTTGAGGGATCAGATGCCGGAGCTATTCAGTTGGGCTTCGAGTGGGTTACTAA
>NZ_CP150293.1:6410000-6485000 GCF_038051935.1 Paenibacillus sp. FSL H8-0457 | reverse complement strand
TGACTCTGCGCCGAAAATGTAACGGGGCTAAACACACCACCGAAGCTATGGCTTGATGCGTATGCATCAGGGGTAGGGGAGCGTTGTATGTAGGTTGAAGGTGTACCGTAAGGAGCGCTGGACAGCATACAAGTGAGAATGCCGGTATGAGTAACGAAAAGATCAGTGAGAATCTGATCCGCCGAAAGCCCAAGGTTTCCTGAGGAAGGCTCGTCCGCTCAGGGTAAGTCGGGACCTAAGGTGAGGCCGAAAGGCGTAATCGAAGGACAACAGGTTGAAATTCCTGTACCACCGTAAACCGTTATGAACGATGGGGTGACGCAGGAGGGTAGTGACGCGGACTGATGGATGTCCGTCCAAGCAGTGAGGCTGATGTGTAGGCAAATCCGCACATCGTAAGGCTGGGCTGTGATGGGGAGTGAAAATTACAGTAGCGAAGGTCATGATCTCACACTGCCAAGAAAAGCCTCTAGTCAGGTGAAGGTGCCCGTACCGCAAACCGACACAGGTAGGCGAGAAGAGAATTCTAAGGCGCGCGGAAGAACTCTCGTTAAGGAACTCGGCAAAATGACCCCGTAACTTCGGGAGAAGGGGTGCCTCGGTAGGGTGAATAGCCCGAGGGGGCCGCAGTGAAAAGGCCCAAGCGACTGTTTAGCAAAAACACAGGTCTGTGCGAAGCCGTAAGGCGAAGTATACGGGCTGACGCCTGCCCGGTGCTGGAAGGTTAAGGGGAGCGGTTAGGGGTTAAACCCGAAGCTGTGAACCGAAGCCCCAGTAAACGGCGGCCGTAACTATAACGGTCCTAAGGTAGCGAAATTCCTTGTCAGGTAAATTCTGACCCGCACGAATGGCGTAACGACTTGGGCGCTGTCTCAACGAGAGATCCGGTGAAATTTTAATACCTGTGAAGATGCAGGTTACCCGCGACAAGACGGAAAGACCCCATGGAGCTTTACTGCAGCTTGATATTGGATTTGGGTACGATCTGTACAGGATAGGTGGGAGCCTTAGAAGCATGAGCGCCAGCTTGTGTGGAGGCGACGTTGGGATACCACCCTGATCGTATCTAGGTTCTAACCTGGTACCGTGATCCGGTACGGGGACAGTGTCAGGCGGGCAGTTTGACTGGGGCGGTCGCCTCCTAAAGAGTAACGGAGGCGCCCCAAGGTTCCCTCAGAATGGTTGGAAATCATTCGAAGAGTGCAAAGGCATAAGGGAGCTTGACTGCGAGACCTACAAGTCGAGCAGGGACGAAAGTCGGGCTTAGTGATCCGGTGGTACCGCATGGAAGGGCCATCGCTCAACGGATAAAAGCTACCCTGGGGATAACAGGCTTATCTCCCCCAAGAGTCCACATCGACGGGGAGGTTTGGCACCTCGATGTCGGCTCATCGCATCCTGGGGCTGAAGTAGGTCCCAAGGGTTGGGCTGTTCGCCCATTAAAGCGGTACGCGAGCTGGGTTCAGAACGTCGTGAGACAGTTCGGTCCCTATCTGTCGTGGGCGTAGGAAATTTGAGAGGAGCTGTCCTTAGTACGAGAGGACCGGGATGGACGTACCGCTGGTGCACCAGTTGTTCCGCCAGGAGCATGGCTGGGTAGCTACGTACGGACGGGATAAGCGCTGAAAGCATCTAAGCGTGAAGCCCCCCTCAAGATGAGATTTCCCAATTCGTAAGACCCCTTGAAGACGACGAGGTAGATAGGTTGGAGGTGGAAGTGCAGCAATGCATGGAGCTGACCAATACTAATCGGTCGAGGGCTTATCCAAAAATATTTCAAAGTGCAAATTCGTTTCGTATCTAGTTTTCAGGTGATCAAGCATCTGAGCCGTTTGGTGGCGATGGCGGAAGGGTTCCACGCGTTCCCATACCGAACACGACCGTTAAGCCTTCCAGCGCCGATGGTACTTGGACCGAAGGGTCCCGGGAGAGTAGGACGTCGCCAAGCGAACAACCATAAAGACCGTTATCGAGTGATCGATAGCGGTCTTTTCCTATAGGAAACCGTATCGGTGAACTCCGTTTTCTATACTGTCCTAAAAGACGATCCTTCAGGGTCGTCTTTTTTTGTTCGCCAAGATTCATCCTCTCGCATTTTCGCAATTGCCTCATATCACCATAACAGGGTGCAGTTCCCTGATCGCACAAGTTTGTGCTGGAACTTTCTGGATAGAGCTGCTGATCTTTAGTACCACAATACTGTACCTCATGCCATACCTCACGTATATCTCAAACTGTATGTGAACTCCAAATTTCCACACTGAAAAATTAGGCTTTACAGAACCAAACCACTAGTGTACTATTTAACTATAACACCGATACAAAAAGGAGTGGAACCAACAAATGGTCGGAAATGATTCAAATGACGTAACAACGAATATAGAGAATGCCTCGGGGGAATTAATTGATGGAATTAGCGGATCGGCCTCCATGAATAGGAAAGATGACAAGAAAGGGCCCATCGTGCTTACCGTCAATCAGGTCACCAAGACGATAGGTAAGAAGAACATCGTCGATAACCTATCCTTTGACATTCATCGTGGCGAAATCGTTGGTTTGCTTGGACCGAACGGCGCGGGCAAAACAACAACCATTCGAATGATTGTAGGGTTGATCGACATGAGCCAAGGCGATGTACTGGTAAAGGGACACAGCATCAAGTCCGATTTCGTTCAAGCCGTTCGCCATATCGGGGGCATCATCGAGAATCCGGAATTTTACCCGTACATGAGCGGTTATGACAACTTGAGACAGTACCAGCGGATGTCCGAGGGAGTGACGATCACAAGAATCATGGAGGTTGTCAAGCTTGTCGGGCTGCAGGACGCCATCCACAAGAAGGTTCGTGCTTATTCCCTGGGAATGCGCCAACGGCTTGGAATAGCGCAGGCCTTGCTGCATAATCCATCCATCCTCATTCTTGACGAGCCAACTAACGGCCTGGATCCTGCCGGTATTCGCGAGATGCGGGATTACTTGAAGCAAATCGCCAGAGATGAGGGAATTGCCATTCTCGTATCCAGCCATCTGCTGTCGGAGATGGAGCTGATGTGCAGCCGCGTGGTTGTCATCCAGGAAGGCAAGTTCGTCACTGAGCGCTCAATCGGGGGGACGGTCGTGAATGAAGAGTTAACGACGGTAAGTCTCCGCGTAAATGATACAACCATGGCGGAACAAACGGTTCAACATCTCAAAGACATCAACCTGATCAACTCCTCAGTGGAAGAAGGGAATATCACCCTAAAACTTCACGAAGAGGATATCCCTACGCTGATCCAGTCACTATGCGATGCACGCGTACGGATTTACCGGGTGGAAGAGATGAAGTCGTCGCTTGAAGAAGAATTCTTGAAATGGACAGGAGGCAACCGCATTGCGTAGCTTTGGAAATCTCGTCTGGAACGAATGGCTCAAAATGTTTAAGAAACGCAGCTTCTTCTTGCCATATGTGCTTTTGGCCGGAATGGTAATCTTCACGGCGTTCTTGCTATATAAATTTTCCGATGGCGGCAGCACCGGCTATGAATTTGCCCAGATAGCTGTAACCACCAAGGGAATGGGGCAAGTGCTGACCCTGCTTGCCATTGTTGTTACGGCAGGAGCTGTAGCGAAGGAACACAGCATGGGAACCATCAAATTGCTGCTTATACGTGCACAGAGCCGCACCAAAATTTTGGCATCGAAATATGTGGCCGTATTGATCTACATCTTAACACTGGTGGCCTTCATGTTTGCTGTAGCCGTGCTGACAGGTCAAATTACGTTCGGCATGGATGTCGGCTCCGTTACGCTTGGCGATGTGCTCATTGGAGCGGTGAACAACTTGGTGTATACGATCGTTTATGTAACGCTAACCTTTATGGTAGGCATCCTAACGAGATCCACCGGTCCTGCAATCGGTATCGGCATGTTCATGGTCATTATGGAAAGCATGGTGGTCCAACTGCTTGCACGTTATTCCTGGTCCAAGTACCTGCTGTTCCTGAACGTGGATCTTTCCCTGTACAGCGGAGGCGCAAGCTCCCCGGTACCAGGCATGAGCTTAACGTTCTCAATTATTGTGCTCGCTGTATATCTCCTCTTGTTTCTTGCGACAGGCTTTGTTACGTTTAAAAAACGGGATGTCGCATAAGGAGCCTGAGTTCGAGGTAGAGCGGCGGAAAGGAGCAACCCGACAGTGAGTATCGAATTTGACAATAATCTGCCGATCTATTTACAGATCATGACGTATCTGAAGAAAGAAATCATCATCGGCAAACTTCTGCCCGGTGATAAAATCCCATCGGTTCGAGAATTAGCGAGTGAGCTTCAAATAAATCCAAACACGGTGCAGCGAACTTTTCAGGAATTGGAGCGTGAGGGTATTGTGGAGACGCGGCGGGGATTGGGCCGATACGTAACAAGCGAGGAATCGAAAATCATGGAAATCAAAAAAGAAATGGCCGGCGATCTGCTGGAACGGTTTATACGCGGCATGCAGGAGCTCGGCTTTAAAGATCAGGATATCATTACGATCGTGGAAGATGCTGTGAAGCAGCCATGATCCAAAAAGCGGAGGTGAGACCATGGTGGAAAATCTGTTACAGGTACGAAGCGTGACCAAAATGTATGCCGGTAAACGCAGAGCGCTGCATGATGTCAATCTGGATATCAGCGGAGGCAAAATCATCGGCTTGCTGGGTACCAACGGCAGCGGCAAGAGCACGCTGATGAAGATTGCAGCCGGTTTGATCCAGCCCACGGCGGGTGCCGTTTACGTGAACGGCAAACCCGTGGGGCTGGAGACCAAAGCCAGCGTGTCCTTCATGCCGGACCGGCCGATGACGGAATCCTGGATGAAGGTCTCGGATGCGGTGGCGTACTTCAAGGATTTTTATGAGGATTTTAATGTAGAGAAGGCAAACAGAATGCTGGACTTCATGAATTTAAAGACCAATGATCGCATTAGCTCCCTGTCCAAAGGGATGAATGAGCGCCTGCAGTTAACGCTCGCATTGTCCCGCGAAGCGAAGCTGTATATGCTGGATGAACCCATCGGCGGGGTGGATCCCGTAGCCCGTGGAAAAATTTTGGATGCCATCGTTGAATTCTACAACGAGGACAGCAGCATCATGGTTTCGACCCATCTGGTCCGGGACATCGAACGGATATTTGATGAAGTGATCTTCATTCGCAACGGCGAGGTTGCCATGCATGATGAAGTGGAGAACATCCGCCTAAAACACGGAAAAAGCGTGGATGAGATGTTTAAAGAGGTGTATGCGGAATGATGAGACTGCTGAAATACGACTGGAAGAGAAACTCGACCACGCTGCTCGGCGCTTTTGCGATTCTTCTTATCGTGCAGATCGCGATCACGGTGACAGGTTCGATAAGGGATTGGGAGCTAGGATTGAGTTTGGGTTTAAGCATGCTGGCCTATGGCTCGGTGAGCGTCTTGCTGCTGGTTGTTTCCAGCAAGACCTTCGACTATAACATCAAGGCATATCACCGGCGTCTGCTCCCCGTCCGTTCCGTCTGGAGCGTGGTTTCCTCCCTCATTCTGGCGTGCGCGAGTTTACTGGCGCTGTGTCTACTGATGGCGCTGCATTTGTGGTACTATTGGAACGCTGCCGGCATCCCATGGGAGATGATCCGTTTTTCCGATTATCCTGTTATGTATTATGTTGGCCTCGCCCTGCTGACGGCATGGAAATTCATCTTCCTGATGATTACGATATTTTTTGCCATTGCCGTGGCCAACAGCATCACGAAGAAAGGTAGCGTATGGATCGGCATTCTGGTGTTCTTTGTATTGCATAATGTCCTGTCCTGGATCAGCCAGCTGTTCTTCGGAGAAGAGGCAGCATGGGTTGGCCCGATGGCGACCATTTCCTTCGAGAATGAGGCGGATTTTACCGTATCTGCCGCACAGTATACGTTAGCTTGGGGGGCATTTGTTTTTGAGGTCATTGTGGCGGCCTTGATCCTCTATGCCACGGTGTATCTCGTTGATCGGAAGGTTGAGGTTTAACATCAAGGAATATGAGGATTTAATACGATAAACGGACCAAAGAAACTGCCTATCCAAGGCAGTTTTTTTTGGTATGAAGCGAGAAGGAACTCCCGCTAGGAACACAGAACTAGAACCTTAGCATTATGGCGCAACCATTCAAGGACTCCGATTTATAGGCAAGAGATAGCGGATAAAATTTGAAATATGATTTAAACATTATAACGTTATATTCACGTTCAGTGCTTTCTGTGCTATGCTATAACCATAGTATTTAGACAAAGCAATGCAAATCTGTGGCACGAAGAAGATATAAGGCTGGTCCGGCAAGGCTGAAGGGGTGAAACGATGAAGATATTGGAACAGCGTTTTGTTTTGCGCAACGTACAGACGGTGCATAATGAGAAGCCTTTTGACATTGTCATGGAGAACGGGTTCATTACCGAAATAACGGATGCGAATACGGCATCGGGTGACAACGGTTTTGACGGTACGGGATTATATGTGTCCAGCGGTTGGATCGATATGCACGTCCATGCGGTCGCCAAGCTGGAGCCCTACGGCGATGCCATCGACGAGATCGGCGTTCAGCAAGGCGTCGCCACGATTATCGATGCAGGAAGCTGCGGCTCGGATACGATTGGAGAATTGGCAGCCGAGGTTGCCAAGGCCAAGACAAACGTGTTTGCTTTTTTGAATATTTCCCATATTGGACTTCAGCGGATCGACGAGCTTTCCAGTTTGGAATGGATCGATCCCGAGAAGGCAGCAAAAGCGGTCTTGACGTCTCCTGACCTGATCATCGGGCTCAAGGCAAGAATCAGCAAAAGCGTAGTGAAGGACAATGGCGTAGAGCCGCTTCGACTCGCAAGGAAACTGTCCGGGAAAACGTCCCTGCCGCTGATGGTTCATATCGGATCAGGACCTCCTCCGATTGAGGAAGTGCTGGAGCTGCTTCAGAAGGACGACATAATCACTCATTATTTGAACGGGAAGGCCAACAATTTATTCGATTCGGACGGGAAGCCGATTCCTGCCCTGACCGAAGCGATTGCCCGCGGTGTTCATCTGGATGTCGGCCATGGTACGGCGAGCTTCTCGTTCCTGGTGGCGGAGTATGCTAAAGCACAAGGGATTAAGCCGGATACGATCAGCACCGATATTTATCGCGGCAATCGCATCCATGGTCCGGTGTACAGCCTGGCCAATGTCATGAGTAAGTTTCTGTATCTAGGATACGGCTTGCAGGAAGTGGTCGCTGCGGTAACGGACCATGCAGCCGCATGGCTGGGCCGTCCGGAGCTGGGCCGAATTCAAGTCGGCGACGCTGCCCACCTTACCCTGTTCGCGGTGCGGCAGGGACCGATGAGTTTGACCGATTCCGAAGGGGAGACCCGAATCGCTGACCGATATATCGAAGCCAAAGGAGTGGTAGTCAATGGATCATTCATTACATGCTAAATACGGGTTGAAACGCGTGGTGAACGCCAGCGGGCGCATGAGCATTCTTGGCGTGTCGGCACCGACGGATACCGTCATGGAAGCCATGCGGATTGGTGGGCAGAGTTACGTGGAAATCGCGGATCTGGTAGATAAAGCAGGCGATTACATGGCGCGCATTCTCGGTTCCGAAGCGGCGGTTGTTGTCAACTCCGCTTCCAGCGGCATCGCTCTATCCGTAGCTGGAATCGTCACCGAGGGCAATCGCAGACGCAGTGACCGACTGCATCAGGAGCTGATTGCGAAGAACGAGATCATCATGTTCAAGGGGCATAATGTGCAGTATGGAGCTCCCGTCGAAACGATGGTGTATCTCGGAGGCGGCAAGGTCGTAGAGGTAGGGTACGCCAACGAAGGGCGTAAGGAGCATATCGCAGAGGCGATAAATGAACGGACCGCTGCCATTTTATACGTGAAATCCCATCACTGCGTGCAGAAAAACATGATTTCGGTGGAAGAAGCGGCAGAAGTGGCCCACGCACATGGAATACCGCTGATCGTGGATGCCGCGGCCGAGGAGGATATCCAGAAGTATGTGAAATACGGGGATCTGGCTATTTACAGCGGTTCTAAGGCAATCGAAGGTCCGACCTCCGGTATAGTAGGCGGCAAGCGCCAATACGTGGAGTGGGTGAAGGCGCAGCTGCATGGCATTGGGCGGAGCATGAAGGTCGGCAAGGAAACGACGTTTGGATTGCTTCAGGCGCTGGATGAGTATATGGTGAAGGAAGATAAGAGTGAGTTGGAGAAGGCGGCACTGGAGGAAATGAAGTCCTTATCGAAATTGCCGGGCATTGAGGTTGCGATCGTGCAGGACGAAGCGGGAAGAGCGATCTTCCGGGGACGCGTGAAGGTCAATGAGGAAGCGGCGGGGGTAAGCGCCAAGTCCATGAACGATCAGCTGCGCGAAGGCGACATTGCCGTGTATACCCGGGATTACGGCGTACGCCAGGGGTATTTTGATATCGATCCTCGCTCGCTTTCCGGCGATGATTTGCAAGTCATTATAACGAGAATACAGCAGATTGCAGGGGGAAACTAAGATGGCAAACATGGAGAAACGTCTTTACAGAAACCGCGCGGCATTGAACGTTCTTGCAGGCAGCATTCAGAATGCGAAGGAAATATTCGAAGCTTCGGAAGGGCATGTGCTGGTCGGCGTATTGTCGAAAAATTACCCGAATGCGCAGGAAGCCGTCATCGCGATGAAGGAGTACGGAGCCGTCATCGAGGATGCGGTATCCATCGGCTTGGGCGCCGGCGATAACCGTCAAGCGGCGGTGGTCGCGGAGATCGTGAAGAGCTACCCGGGCACGCATATCAATCAGGTGTTTCCGGCGGTCGGTGCAACCCGTGCCAATCTGGGCGGCGAAGAAAGCTGGATCAACAGCCTTGTGTCCCCTTCGGGACAAGTGGGCTACGTAAACATATCTACCGGACCGGTGAGCGCTGCCGGATCGGACAAAGCCATCGTCCCCGTAAAATCGGCAATCGCGCTTGTACGCGATATGGGCGGCAACGCACTGAAGTATTTCCCGATGCAGGGCTTGAAGCTGGAAGAGGAGTATCGTGCGGTAGCGAAGGCATGCGCGGAGGAAGGATTCGCGTTAGAGCCGACGGGCGGGATCGATAAGGAGAATTTCGAAGCCATCGTCCGCATCGCGTTCGAGGCAGGAGTACAGCAGGTCATCCCTCACGTATACTCCTCGATCATCGACTCGGCCAGCGGGGATACGATCATTAGCGACGTGCAAGAGCTGCACCTTAAGTTAAAAGCGCTGGTTGATCAATATGCCTAAGACGATCGCTGCATTTGGCGAAGTGATGATGCGTCTTCAAGTACCAGGGTATGCTTCCTTGGCACAAGAGAGCCACCTGAACTATTCCTTTTCCGGGACGGGCGTCAACATCGCGTCGGCCGTGGCAAGGTTCGGACATGCCGGCTACCTCGTCAGCACGCTTCCCGACAACCCGCTTGGCGAAGCGGCGATCTCATATCTGCGCAAGCTTGGGATCGGCACTTCGCTCATTAGCCGCGGGGGCAAATATGTCGGCATGTACTTCCTGGAGAATGGGTTTGGCGTCAGACCCGGGCGGGTGACCTATACGGATCGCCTGGGCAGCAGCTTTAATACGGCGGAGGATGCCATGTACAATTTCGATGCGATTGCCGAAAAGATCGACATGATCCATTTTTGCGGCATCACCCTTTCCATGAACGACACCGTGCGGGGTCAGATGAAGGTCTTGGCTCGTAAGGTCAAGCAAAGCGGCGGAACGGTTGTGTTCGACTGCAACTACCGTCCTTCCTTATGGGGCGCGGACCGCTACGATTTTGCCAAGCCGCACTACGAGGAAATGCTGTCTTTGGCGGATATCGTCTTCATGAACGAGAAGGATGCCATCCATATCCTTGGCATGGAAACAACTCGTGAGGATCGGTATGAACAGCTGCAGGAGTTGATTCCGAAGGTGGCGGCGAAGTATAATATTACGGTTGCGTCGGGTACCCACCGCAAGATCAACGGGGACAATACCCATTCCCTGCAAGGCTATCTTTACACGGATGGAGCGTTTCATTTTTCCCAAACGTTGACGTTCTCCGTCCATGACCGCATCGGGGCGGGCGATGCCTATGCCAGTGGTGTGATTCATGGGATCTCGGAGGGATATGAGCCGGGCCGGACGGTTGATTTTGCCGCAGCGGCGTCGATGCTTGCCCATACCGTAACGGGAGATACGCCGACGGCAAACGAACGCGAAGTGCTTCAGGCGATGAGTCATCATATGTCTGACGTGGAAAGGTAGGAGGAGCATGTCGATCACGCGGAAGAACGGTCCGTTATACTTGCAAATCAAGAAGATCATTAAAGATCGGATTCTGCATGGGGTATATCCACTTGGTTCCCATATTCCTTCCGAGCCGCAGCTGGAACAGGAATTTAACGTCAGCAAAATGACGGTTCGCAATGCGATCCAGGAATTGTATCAGGAAGGGTATGTGGAGAAGCGCAGCGGTGTAGGAACGATCGTGACCCGGAACACGTCCTTTTCCAAGCTGTCCAAGGGGAAGCTGTTTACCGAGATTTTGGTTGAAGAGGGCCACCAGATCCGGAAGCGCCATCTGAAGACGGAATGGGTGCACAATGAACCGGATAGCGAATTGTTCCTGAAATTCGGTGAGCGGTGCCTGCTGATCGAGCGGCTGTATTTGCTGGACGGGAGCCCGTTTATCTACTACACCCATTACGTATCGTCCCTGGTGGACATGGGGGAGGAGTTCGATTCAAGCGAACTGCCGTCCTTGTATGAACGTATCGAGGAGAGTCAAATCACGCTGGAGAATTTCCGGGACCGTTTCCTGGCGACCGTGGCTAATGAGGAGATTGCCTCACTGCTGGGCGTAAGCGCCGGGACCCCGTTACTGAAGCGGTTGAGATCCTCCTACGACCAGACGGGCAGCATCATTGAATACAGCATCGGGTATTACAATACGGAGTTACAGCATTATTTGATCAGTTATGATGCTTAAGATACAGAAAACGACAGGAAGAAGTGGCCAAGAGACCGGTTTTAATCCGGAACGTTGGCTGCTTCTTTTTTTATTCCTTCGGTTGAATTGTTCTTCGGAAAAGGGCTATAAGCGATCGAAGAAGTGGGTACAATAAGAATACATGCATAGCGCGAACATTTGAGAAGTACCCTCTTGGCAAAATGAAAAAATGTGCTATAATGAGATCAAAGTCAAAGAAAGTCAAAGTCAACGAGAGGGTTCGCTGATTTTGATTATGGTTAATCAACGTATAAGCAAGGCTCTGTGCGGACGTGTAAGATCACTATCCGTCTTAACGTTTCAAACAGTGGAGGATGAACAGACCATGCGTAATATCTCTGATATTATCGAACAATACCTGAAGAGCATTTTGCAGGAAAGTCCGGAAGGAACCGTCGAAATTCAACGCAACGATTTGGCGGAGCAATTTTCTTGCGTTCCTTCCCAGATCAATTACGTGATCAGCACTCGGTTCACGCTGGAGAAGGGCTTTCTTGTCGAGAGCAAGCGCGGCGGAGGCGGATACATACGCATCCAGCGTATCGAGCTTCCCCAGCATACTGCACTCCAGCAGCACCTTCATCATACCATCGGCAGCATGATTGACCAGACGGTAGCGGAAGGCTTGATCTACCAGCTGGAGGAATCCCGGTTTTTGACGAAGCGGGAGGCCAGCCTGATGCGGGCCGCCGTTTCAAGGGAATGCCTGAATGTGAAGCTTCCTTATCGGGATGAGCTGCGCGCAAGGATTATGAAGGCGATGCTTATTTCTTTATTAGGTAAGTGAGTCTGTGTAAGGAGGCATCGGAGTATGTTATGCCAAGAATGCGGTAAACGGCCGGCGACACTTCATTTCACCAAAATTGTGAACGGGGAGAAAACGGAGTTTCATTTTTGTGAAACTTGTGCCCGCGAAAAAGGGGAATTGATCCCCGGTACGTCGAATGGTTTTTCTATACACAGTTTGCTGTCAGGCCTGCTGGATCTGGATCCTTCAGGCAAGGGCCAGACCCCCGGTGCGAAAACGGCCCAGACGCTGCAATGCGAGGAATGCGGCATGACGTATTCCCAGTTCAGCAAGCTTGGCCGGTTCGGCTGCAGCTCGTGTTATAAATATTTCTCGGATCGATTGGATCCGTTGTTCAAGCGAGTCCATGGGGGAACTTCCCATGTGGGCAAAGTGCCGAAGCGTACCGGCGGCCGGATTCAGATCAAACGCCGGATCGACGAGCTTAAAAAGGAGCTTCAAATGAGGATCCTGCAGGAGGAATTTGAAGCGGCTGCCGAGATCCGGGACCAAATCCGTGAGCTGGAGCGTAACATTGCTCAGGGATAAGATCGTTACATTTTGCACTTTAGTAGGAGGAATGCGTGATGTCTAATCTCCGGTTTACCGATTCGGCGCTGAGCGAGTGGATGCGCGGGAACGGTCAGGATTCCGACATTGTCATCAGCACCCGCGTGAGGGTGGCGCGCAACCTGCAGCATCTTCCTTTCCCGCTGCTTGCAACGGATCAGCAGTCGGGAGAAGTGCTAGAGCGCCTGACCCATGTGTTAAAGGATAAGGAGGATTTGCAGGATTTCGGGCATTTGCATGTAATTAAATTAAGTGAGATTGATGAGCTGGATAAGAAGGTTCTCGTCGAGAAGCATCTGATCAGTCCCAATCTGGCTAATGAATCCCGGAACGGTGCCGTCATCCTTACCGAAGATGAATCCGTCAGCATTATGATCAATGAAGAGGATCACTTGCGCATACAGTGTCTGTATCCCGGATTTCAGGTTCGGGAGGCATGGAGCCGCGCGACGGCGCTGGATGATATCTTCGAATCCGAGATCGATTATGCTTTTGATGACAAACGGGGTTACCTAACGAGCTGTCCGACCAATGTCGGCACCGGCCTTCGCGCTTCGGTCATGATGCATCTGCCCGCGCTCGTCATGACGCAGCAGATCAATCGGATTCTCTCGGCCGTATCGCAGGTAGGCTTGACCGTTAGAGGAATTTACGGCGAGGGCAGCGAAGCTTTAGGCAACCTGTTTCAAATCTCGAATCAGATTACGCTCGGGCAAACCGAGTCGGAGATCATCGAGAATCTTCACAGCGTGGCCCTGCAGATCATCGAGCATGAGAAGAATGCCAGGACGCGGCTCCTCAGTGAATCCAAGCTCCGTATTACGGACCGGGTCATGCGTTCATACGGCATCCTGTCCTATGCAGCGGTCATGGATTCCAAGGAAGCGGCTCAGCGCTTGTCCGATGTTCGGCTAGGCGTGGATCTCGGCCTGCTGGAAGGGCCGGAAATTCCGGTCATGAACGAGCTGAACGTGAAGACGCAGCCGGGATTTCTCCAGAAGACCTATGGAGAGGGCATGAATCCTTCCGAACGCGATATGTACAGGGCTAAGCTCATTCGCGAGACATTGGGCAACCGTTAAGAAGTCGTTAGTTATTATTTCTCGGTTTACAGTTGGATGACGGTATAAACGTCTTAGCCGGCGATACACCGAAATCCGCGAGGTTCAATATATTAATTGAAACGTGGAGGTGCAATACTATGATGTTTGGCAGATTTACGGAACGCGCACAAAAGGTGCTTGCATTGGCTCAGGAAGAAGCGGTACGCCTGGGTCACAACAATATCGGCACAGAACATATCCTGCTTGGACTTATTCGTGAGGGAGACGGCATTGCAGCCAAAGCGCTGATCGGACTTGGACTTGGTCTTGAGAAAATCCAGGACGAAGTGGAGACATTAATCGGACGTGGACAGGAGCAGCCAACCAACATTGCTTACACGCCTAGAGCGAAAAAAGTGATTGAGCTCTCCATGGACGAAGCCCGTAAGCTTGGCCATACCTATGTGGGAACCGAGCATATTCTGCTGGGGTTGATTCGCGAGGGCGAGGGGGTTGCGGCACGCGTGCTGAACAACCTGGGCATCAGCCTGAACAAAGCCCGTCAACAGGTGCTGCAGCTGCTGGGCAGCAGCGAAGCGGTGTCTAGCCATCATGGCACGCCGCAGAACGTGAGCACGCCTACACTGGACAGTCTCGCTCGGGATCTGACCGCCATTGCCAAGGAAGGCAATCTGGATCCGGTCATTGGCCGCAGCAAAGAAATCGAGCGCGTGATTCAGGTGCTTAGCCGCCGGACCAAGAACAACCCGGTACTGATCGGTGAACCGGGAGTAGGTAAGACGGCGATCGCGGAAGGCTTGGCACAGCGCATCATTAACAATGAAATTCCGGAGACGCTGCGCGACAAACGCGTGATGACGCTGGATATGGGCTCAGTCGTAGCGGGCACGAAATACCGCGGCGAGTTTGAGGACCGCCTGAAAAAAATCATGGATGAGATTCGTCAAGCCGGCAACATCATTCTGTTCATCGATGAGCTGCATACCTTGATCGGCGCAGGCGGAGCAGAAGGAGCCATCGACGCTTCCAACATCCTTAAGCCTTCATTGGCACGCGGAGAGCTTCAGTGCATCGGGGCAACCACGCTGGACGAATACCGCAAATACATTGAAAAAGACGCTGCACTCGAGCGCCGCTTCCAGCCGATTACGGTGGATCAACCGTCGCCGGAGGAAGCCATTCAGATCCTGTATGGACTGCGTGACCGTTACGAAGCGCATCACCGCGTGAAAATTACCGACGAAGCGATTGAACAGGCCGTGAAATTGTCCGACCGCTACATTACGGACCGCTTCCTGCCGGATAAAGCGATTGACCTGATTGACGAGGCTGGTTCGAAAGTTCGTCTTCATACGTATACCATACCGCCAAATCTGAAAGATCAGGAAGCGCATCTGGAGGACATCCGCAAGGAGAAAGACGCGGCCGTCCAAAGCCAGGAATTCGAGAAAGCGGCAGCGCTGCGCGATACGGAGCAGAAGCTTCGCGAAGAGCTCGAGGTCACGAAGAATCAATGGAAAGAAAAACAAGGACGTACCGATTCCGAGGTAACGCCGGAGGACATCGCCGACGTTGTCGCCAACTGGACCGGTATTCCCGTCAATAAACTGAAGGAAGAAGAGACCGAGCGTCTTCTGAATCTGGAAGAAATTCTTCACAGCCGCGTGATCGGCCAAGAGGAAGCCGTCAAAGCCGTCAGCCGTGCGGTTCGCCGGGCACGCGCAGGACTGAAGGATCCGAAGCGCCCAATGGGCTCCTTCATCTTCCTGGGTCCTACCGGGGTAGGTAAAACCGAGCTGGCACGTGCTCTTGCCGAGGCCATGTTCGGGGATGAGAATGCAGTCGTGCGGATCGACATGTCCGAGTACATGGAGAAGCATTCCACGTCGCGTCTCGTCGGAGCGCCTCCGGGATATGTCGGCTACGAGGAAGGCGGTCAGTTGACCGAGAAAGTACGCCGCAAGCCGTATTCCGTTGTCCTCCTCGATGAAATCGAGAAGGCCCACCCTGAAGTATTCAATATCCTGCTTCAAGTGCTGGAAGACGGACGCCTGACCGATTCGAAGGGCCGCGTGGTGGATTTCCGGAATACCCTGATCATCCTGACTTCCAACGTCGGGGCAGAGGCGATCAAGAAGAACTCCACGCTTGGATTTACCGCCGTGACGGATGCAGGCCGCGATTATAACAACATGAAAGGCAAAGTGATGGATGAGCTCAAGAAGAGCTTCCGTCCGGAGTTCTTGAACCGGATCGACGAGATCATCGTGTTCCACTCTCTGGAAGAGAAACACATTGCCGAAATCGTGACGCTGATGTCCGACGAGCTGCGTAAACGCCTGAAAGAATTCGAGGTGCATTTCGAACTCACGGACAAGGCGAAGGCCTTCATAGCGAAGGAAGGATACGATCCGGCCTTCGGTGCCCGTCCGCTGCGCCGGGCTATCCAGAAGCACATCGAGGATCGCCTTTCCGAGGAACTGCTGAAAGGCAATGTGACCAAGGGCGACTCGCTTGTCATCGATGAAGCGAACGGCGAACTGGTTGTGAACAAAAGTGAAGGTGTAACGGCCGCATCGGCCGAAACGGAATAAGAATGGTATACAGCCCCGCCGGAGTTACATCCGGCGGGTTTTTTGATTTACATGTTAACGGAAGATGAAGGCTTTGTATGGGGCAGATACATGGATGCTTAGAAGTTATATAAGATGAATGGCATATTACGAAAACAGATCCCTCATGTATCAACCCAGCGGAGAGGATGAATCGTTCTGAAGAAGCGCCAGCGGTCGCCTTTAAAACCGGGAAACCACTTTGATTTTGTTCCAGTTTCCTGGTTTTAACAGCGATCGTAAGAAAGATCCGGCAGCGAAGCGGACGCGGTTTTTCAGCAGCAATTAACGCATGTTCACCACCTGCTCCTTCAAATTTGAAACAATTCCATCTCATCCCGCGTAAAGTTTCCAATTAACCTTTACGTTGAATTATAAGAAATGGTAAACTTTGAGTAATGCCTGAATTTGCAGGGTTTTACGGAATCCGACAAATGATGCGCGACATAAAGGAGACTCACATGGCAAAAACTAAGACGAAATTTTTCTGTACCGAATGCGGCTATGAAGCGCCCAAATGGTTCGGAAAATGTCCGGGCTGCCAATCATGGAATTCCATGGTAGAGGAGACCGAGACGGTAATCAAGACCCAGGGGATGAATTCCCCTCTTTTTCATAGTAAAGAAAAACCCCTTTCGATCATAAATATAGAAAGCGGTAAAGAACCCAGAATCCAGACGGGCATTGCGGAATTGAACCGGGTGCTCGGGGGCGGGCTGGTCCCGGGCTCGCTCGTGCTAGTCGGCGGCGATCCCGGCATCGGGAAATCCACGCTCCTGCTTCAAGCCTCCAACCGACTGGCCCAGAACGGCATTCGCGTTCTGTACATTTCCGGTGAGGAATCCGTGCGCCAGACCAAACTGCGCGCTGACCGGCTCGGGGCGCTGTCCCCGGAGCTGTTTGTCCTCTGCGAAACCAATCTGGAATCGATCGAGGAAGCCATTGAGAACGTACAGCCTGGCTTCGTTGTCATCGACTCCATTCAGACGGTGTACTTGCCTGAGGTAACCAGCGCGCCGGGCAGCGTATCCCAGGTTCGGGAATGCACGGCCCGCTTTATGCGGCTGGCGAAGGTGAAAGGCATTGCGACCGTCCTTGTCGGACATGTGACAAAAGAAGGCGCCATTGCAGGTCCAAGGATGCTGGAGCACATGGTGGATTGTGTGCTTTATTTTGAAGGAGAGCGTCATCATACTTACCGCTTGCTTCGCGCGGTGAAGAATCGTTTCGGTTCGACGAATGAGATTGGCATTTTTGAGATGGGTGAGGATGGGCTTCGGGAAGTCGGGAATCCATCGGAGCTCTTTTTATCTGAACGGCCTTTGGGCGTAGCGGGTTCGACCGTAGTTGCAAGCATGGAGGGTACGCGCCCGGTTCTGGTAGAGCTGCAGGCGCTCATCTCCACGACGCACTTCCCGTCACCGCGCCGGATGGGCACAGGGGTGGACCATCACCGCATGAACCTGATCATTGCCGTGCTGGAGAAACGGATGGGGATGTACCTGCAAACCCAAGACGCCTACCTGAACGTAGCGGGCGGCGTGAAGCTCGATGAACCTGCGGTGGATCTGGCCATAGCGGTCAGTATCGCATCCAGCTTCCGCGACATACCGACCAAGCCGTACGACGTTATTTTTGGCGAGGTGGGGCTGACCGGCGAGGTTCGCGCCGTTTCAAGAGCGGAGCAGAGGGTAAGAGAAGCCGAGAAGCTGGGTTTTAAGCGCGTTCTCATGCCGGAGAAGAGTTTGAAGGGATGGAAGCATCCGAAAGGAATACAAATTATCGGAGTCAACACCGTTGCAGATGCATTAGCGGTTGCGTTAGATTAGGGGGCATACGAAGGTGAAAGAAACGAGCCAACTGGACAAAATGAATGATTTGCTAAAGCTGGTAGCACCGGGAACGCCGTTTCGCGACGGACTGGAGAACGTGCTGCGGGCGAAGACGGGCGCCCTGATCGTTGTAGGCTACAGCCCGGAGGTAATGGAAGTTGTCGACGGCGGCTTCTCCATTAACTGCGATTTTTCGCCAAACTATTTATACGAGCTCGCTAAGATGGACGGCGCCATCATCTTGAGTGAAGACTTAAAACGAATCTTATATGCGAATACCCAGCTGATCCCGGATTCCTCGATCTCTTCCATCGAGACAGGGATACGGCACAGAACGGCGGAGCGGGTGGCGAAGCAGACGGGCAAGCTGGTGGTGTCCATCTCGCAGCGCCGCAACATTATTACGCTGTACCAAGGCTCGCTGCGGTATGCATTGAAGGAAATCGGCGTCATCTTAACCAAGGCGAATCAGGCCATTCAGACGCTGGAGCGATACCGCGTGGTGCTTAACCAATCGCTGACCAACCTCTCGGCATCCGAATTCGAAGAGCTGGTCACCATCCCGGAAGTCGTGAACGTCATTCAGCGGGTGGAGATGGTGCTCCGCATCAAGAAGGAAATTAAACGCTACATCAACGAGCTCGGCAACGAAGGCCGACTGATCAGCATGCAGATGGATGAGCTTGTGAGCAATATGGAGGAAGAGGCTTGGCTGCTGTATGCAGACTATGCCCGGGAGTACAGCGAGGAGAAGATCCGCGAGATCATTCTCGCGCTCAAGCGTTCAACGGATGAGGAGCTGCTGGACATTCACCATATCGTACGGCTTCTTGGATACCCGGCTTCCGCCGCTGCTTCGGAGGAAGAAATACTGCCGCGAGGTTACCGGATTTTGAACAAAATCCCGCGCCTTCCGAATGTGATCATCCGCAACCTGGTGGACCAGTTCCATGACTTATCCAGCATTATGACCGCTTCCATCCATGAGCTGGATGAAGTAGACGGGATCGGCGAGGTTCGGGCACGCACCATCAAAGAAGGCTTGAAACGCTTGCAGGAACAAGTATTCATTGACAGACAAATCTAAAAGGCCTACAATCGATGTTCGAACGTACATGAACGAGGTGAATATAAAAATGACGAAATCAATTCCGAACATGTTTACTTTAGGTAATCTGTTTCTCGGAATGATTGGTATCATCTTGGCGACGGAAGGTCGAACGAGTATGGCTGCCATTATGATTATCATTGCCATGCTCCTTGATGGACTGGATGGTCGGGTAGCTCGGGCCTTGAATGCCCAAAGCGAATTCGGCAAGGAACTTGACTCCTTGTCCGATGTGATTTCATTTGGCGTAGCACCGGCACTTATTATGTATACCGTAGCGTTTACGGATATTAATACCGCATTGGCTTGGACAGTGACCGCCATATTTCCGATGTGCGGCGCACTGCGGCTTGCAAGATTCAATGTTCGTCCGGGCATCCCGGGATATTTTATCGGCCTGCCGATCCCCGCAGCGGGAGGCGTGCTCGCCACCCTGGCGTTGTTCCATGAAGAGATTACAGCACCTTATATGATTTTTGCCGTATTATTGCTTTCTTACCTTATGGTTAGCTCAGTCAAGTACCCGAATTTCAAAAAGATTGGCATTCCGAAAACAGCGATTAAATTTACGCCTTTGGTCATCATTGGCGCCGTGATGGTAGCCGTGTTCTTTCCGGAGCAGACTTCCATGCTGATCTTCGTGCCTTTGGTGTTGTATGCTGGTTACGGATTGAAGCAGAATTTCCGTAGGCTTAACCGTAAAAACCGTCGCAAAAAAGATGACCGCAATTCCGATGAAGCCTATCAGTCTTCGGACCGGTAAACGGATGCAAGGACATATATCCAAATAAAAAGCATTTATTTCCCTGCCAGGAGCAGCGAGATAAATGCTTTTTTTGTATGCATGGAGCACCTTGCCGTTAAGGTCCGTTTCGGTATGTAAGCGGCTTTACGACAGGTTGAAGAGACCCAATGTGGAACATTTCTGCGACTCCTTGACAACAACCTCATCCAGTTGAATGTCCAGAAGATTTGCAAGGGCAGACATATAAAATAGGTTGCGGCCAAGCTCGGTGCTTACCGCTTCGCGGCAATTCTCGCACAGATGGCCTTCGACGTGCGTGCCTGCCAATTCCCGGGCTGATTCGAGATCAGCGCCGATATCGAAGGTTTGCTTCGTGGCGTGGAGCTCGATGCATCCGCATTCTGTGATGGCCTTGGTGACGGCCCGGTTGACTGAAGCATTGCTTTGACCATTTTTAGACAGAACATCCAAGAGACTGCGGTGACGGAGCAACAATTCGGAAACTTGGTCCTGAAAAGCCTGTAAACTAGGAGCGCTCATTTATACATCCACCTCGATATTATGAATTGAGTTCATTATATTCCACTACTTCAGCCGATTTCAACCAGTTTCAGGCGTGTAAAGGCGGTCAATTCCAGTTGTGAGGTCGATGTCAGTACACGTCAAAGCCTGATGGGTGTAGGTAAAAACAGGCAGGTCATCGCATCCGGAAACTTTATAAGAAAAACTTCAATCGGCACGATTACGACTTTGCAAATTGGACCATACTGGAAATAGAAGCCAAGATTATCAGGTATAAAAAGGAGGTGTGCGGAAGCTCATGTTAAAAAAAGCTATCTTAGCATTTACGGTATTATGCGGAGCATGGGGCGGGTATACGTTATATCATACAATGGAACGGTCTTTCTCAGGGCTCTCGCCTATGTTTGGACAAGGAATATTTGCAGCGGGAAGCGGAGCCTTCGCGGTGCTTGGAGGATTATTGTTTGGCATGATCGGCGTGCTGTCGGCGGATCGGGTAACGAGATGGCTGCACAGCCTGATCTCTTCGTTCTCCCGGATCCCGATGAATGAGCTGGCTGCGGGAACGGCGGGATTGTTAAGCGGTTTGCTGCTGTCTTTATTGCTCTCACCGGGGTTATCCTTGCTCGGACAAGCAGGGCAGCTGCTGCAGGTTGGCATCACGCTGCTCGGCGGCTACATCGGTTTGCGCATTGGATTGGAGAAGAAGGATGAGCTGGCTTCCCTATGGATGTCGGGGAAGTGGAGCCAAACCGCCGAGCCGGAAGGCCGGCGCGTGGAGGAACATAAAATTCTGGATACAAGCGTCATTATTGATGGCAGGATCGCAGATATTTGCAAAACCGGATTTATTGAAGGAACGATTGTCATTCCCGAATTCGTTCTGGAGGAGCTTCAGCATATTGCGGATTCCTCGGATCTTTTAAAGCGAAATCGCGGCCGGCGCGGGCTTGATATCTTGAACAAAATCCAGAAGGAACTGGATGTAAAGGTGCTTATCTACGAAGGCGACTTTGAGGAGATATCCGAAGTGGACAGCAAGCTGGTGAAACTCGCCAAAGTGCTTCAAGGCAAAGTGGTCACGAATGATTTCAACTTGAACAAGGTTTGCGAGCTGCAGGGCGTGTCGGTGTTGAACATTAACGACCTGGCCAACGCGGTGAAGCCGGTGGTTCTGCCAGGGGAAGAAATCCTGGTGCAGATTATCAAGGACGGCAAAGAGCATGGTCAGGGCGTCGCATATCTGGATGACGGCACGATGATCGTAGTGGAGGGCGGACGCGAGTATATCGGCACGATGATGGAGGTGCTGGTTACCAGCGTACTGCAAACCTCGGCGGGCCGGATGATCTTCGCGAAACCAAAACTGTTGGAAAAAGCCCAGTAAAGGGGTATGATGGGGATATACATATCCGGTATTCGTCCTTTTGTGGCGTTTTGGGTGAGACAGGAGTTTGGTGTGTGATGAGTAACTTCGGCGCCGTCATCGTAGCGGCGGGAAAAGGAACGAGGATGGGCACCCGGGAGAGCAAGCAGTACTTGGTTCTGGACGGTAAGCCCATTATCGTTCATACGCTTGAAGCATTCAGCCGGATACCATGGCTGCAGGAAATTGTGCTTGTAACGGGGATGGAGGATGTTCCTCGCTGCCAGTCCTGGGTGCAGGAATACGGTTTGGGTAAGGTATCGACCGTAATCCCTGGCGGAAGCGAGAGACAACAGTCCGTATATCAAGGCATCAAGCAAATCTCTTCAGAATGGGTAATGATACATGACGGCGTAAGGCCGTTCGTAACGCAAGAGGAAATTGAAGCCTGCCGCGATGCGGCGATCCGCGAAGGCGCCTCGGTACTCGGGGTTCCCGTGAAGGATACGATTAAGCAGGTGAACGGTAAGGGGCTGATTACAGGTACCCCGGACCGTCAAAGTCTGTGGGCCGTCCAGACCCCACAGGCTTTTCGTCTTTCCGACCTGCTGTCCGCGCATGAAGCTGCGGCGAAGGAGGGATTTGCCGGTACCGACGACGCCATGCTGATGGAGCGGGCAGGGCATCCGGTCACCGTGGTGGAGGGGAAATACAGCAACATCAAAATCACCACGCCGGAGGATCTGGAATATGCGGCTTTTTTACAGAAACGTAAGGGAGAGGACATGGAATGATTCGAGTAGGACAAGGGTTTGACGTACATCAGCTCGTAGAAGGAAGGCCGTGCATCATCGGAGGCGTCACGATTCCGTATGACAAAGGTCTGCTTGGGCACTCCGACGCCGACGTGCTGCTGCATGCCGTGACGGATGCGATCCTGGGGGCGCTGGGGCTTGGCGACATTGGACGCCATTTTCCCGATAACGACCCTGCCTTTAAAGACGCCGACAGCCTGAAGCTTTTGGAGCAGGTGTGGGTCATGGCGAAGGAACGCGGGTATAGACTGGGTAACATCGATTCCACGATTATTGCCCAGAAGCCGAAGATGGCGCCATACATTCCGCAAATGGCGGAAGTGATCGCCAAAGCGCTGGATGCCGAGGTGGATCAGGTGAACGTGAAGGCGACCACCACCGAGCAGCTCGGGTTTACCGGCAGGGGCGAAGGAATCGCCGCCCAGTCGGTTGTCTGCCTTGTAAAAGGTGTGCTATCATCTTGAAGTATGCGTTCAAAAAGGGAGTTTTTGAACTGGGAAACTTTGTAGAATAGGGAAGCGGAGGGGTTACAATGACCGGAGAAGTCCGCGTGCGCTATGCACCGAGTCCAACGGGACATTTACATATCGGCAATGCCAGAACGGCATTATTCAATTATTTATTCGCCCGCAAGAACAACGGGAAATTCATTATCCGCATCGAGGATACGGATGTGAAACGCAACGTGGAAGGCGGCGAGCAGAGCCAGCTGAAGTACTTGAAGTGGCTGGGCATGGATTGGGACGAGAGCGTGGATGTCGGGGGCGAGTACGGACCTTATCGCCAGACCGAGCGCCTTGATATTTATAAAGAATATTGGCAGGACCTTCTGGATCGCGGGCTTGCTTACCGCTGCTACTGCACGGAGGAAGAGCTGGAGCAGGAGCGGGAAGAGCAGATGGCTCGGGGCGAAACGCCGCGCTATTCCGGGAAGCATCGCGATTTGACCGAAGAGCAGCGCCAGGCGCTTGAGGCTGAAGGCCGCGTGGCGAGCATCCGCTTCCGCGTGCCGGAAGACCGCGTCTACACGTTCGACGATATGGTGAAGGGCACGATTTCATTTAACAGCAAAGAGACGGGCGACTTCGTCATCGTCAAAAAAGACGGCATTCCTACCTACAATTTCGCGGTAGCTTTGGATGATCATCTCATGAAGATCAGCCATGTGCTGCGCGGGGAGGATCATATCTCCAATACGCCGCGTCAGCTGATGATCTATGAAGCCTTCGGGTGGGAGCCCCCTCAGTTCGGGCATATGACCCTGATCGTGGGCGAGGACCACAAGAAGCTGAGCAAGCGCAACGAATCGATCATCCAGTTCATCGAGCAGTATGACCAGCTTGGTTATTTGCCTGAAGCGCTGTTCAACTTCATCTCGCTGCTGGGCTGGTCTCCGGAAGGGGAAGAGGAAGTGTTCTCCCAAGAGCAGCTGATCTCGATCTTCGATGAGCATCGCCTGTCCAAGAGCCCGGCGGTATTCGACACGAACAAGCTGGCTCATATGAATAACACGTACATTAAGAACGCGGATCCGGACCGGATCGCCGATTTGGCCATTCCGCATTTGCAGAAAGCCAGCCGTTTGCCGTCCGAGCTTACGGCCGAGCAAGAGGAATGGGCACGCGCGCTCGTGGCGCTCTATCAGGAGCAGATGACGGCGGCTTCGGATATCGTGGATCTGTCGGAAGTGTTCTTCCGCACGCACCTGGAGCTGGATGCCGAAGGGATCGAAGTAATGGGCGGCGAGCAGGTGCCTGCCGTACTGTCCGCATTCCTGGCGAAGATTGAACAGTCCGATGAGTTTAACGCGCAGAAGATCGCTGCCATGATCAAGGAAGTCCAGAAGGAGACCGGGTTTAAGGGCAAACAGCTCTTCATGCCGATCCGCGTAGCCTTGACGGGACAAACCCATGGCCGCGACTTGAACCAGACGATCTGGCTGCTTGGCAGGGATCGTGTGCTTGACCGTTTGCGTTCCCAGATCAAAGGCGCATAAGTCGGGCGGCATCCGCAATAAACGTTCCTTGTCAGCCCGTATATCATCAGTTATAATTACACCAAACTATAAGTGAAATATTCTTTGATCTAAGGGTTCATGGATTATAAGGCCAGCGGAGGAGGCGGAATCGTTCTGGAGAAGCGAAGCGTTCGCCTTTGCCTTCCGATTTCAACCTAATTAATATCGTTATAGAAATCGGAGGGCAACAGCGATCGGAAGAAGGATCCGCAAACGAAGCGCTCATTAATCACTGACTTAGATCAACAAATATAAACGTTTAAAAAGCTACGATCAGGAGAAGTACGCGTAAAACAGGCACGTTCCAGAGAGGACAATCGGCAGAAGACAAGAACCACTTGAATCTGCCGGCTGAGAGTTGTCCCGTCGCCTGCAGCGGAAATGCACCTGTGAGCTGCATGGTTGAAGCGAACGCAATCGTTAGATCATGCCGGTCGTCTGCCGTTAATGACATGAAGAGAATCGGTAGGATCCGTCCCTGACGAAGGGAGGAGTCTTGTGCCGGTTCGAAGCAGAGTGGAACCGCGGTCTAGCGCCTCTGCAGCGATAAGCTGCAGAGGCGTTTTTTATTACAGGAATAACGATGGATAGCAAGTTGCATGCGCGATTGGAAGAGGGGAAAGAGGGAGCGTTCATGTTTAAACAGATGAAATCGGATATTCGGACAGTGTTCGAGAATGACCCGGCCGCCCGGGGACTTTTTGAAGTGGTATTCACCTACTCGGGACTTCACGCCCTGTGGGCGCACCGGGTGGCTCATGCATTATTTAAGCGGCGGTGGTATACGCTGGCACGGATCATATCTCAGATCAGCCGGTTCATGACAGGCATCGAGATTCATCCGGGCGCCCGTATCGGGAGTCGGCTGTTCATCGACCATGGCATGGGGGTTGTCATTGGAGAGACCTGCGAGATCGGAGACGACGTGGTGATCTACCAGGGGGTGACCCTTGGCGGAACCGGTAAGGAAAAAGGCAAGCGGCATCCGACCATCGGCAACAACGTGGTCATCGGATCCGGAGCGAAAGTGCTAGGTTCTTTTACGATTGGGGATAACTGTAACATCGGATCCAACGCGGTCGTATTAAGGCCCGTACCCCCGAACAGCACCGTTGTCGGCAATCCCGGCAAAGTCGTGAAACAGAACGGGGAGCGGGTGCGCGACCGGCTGGATCACACGAACCTGCCCGATCCGATTGTCGATACGCTCCGTTCGATGCAGAAGGAGATCGATCAGCTCCGGGCGGAACTGGATGAGAGCAAGGGAAGCCGGCATCAAGCGATGGTTTCCGAGGCTGTCGTGTCTTCGGCCAAGGAAGAATAGAAGAACTCCCGTAACCTTGGAAGCCTTGGACGATGCATAGCCTGACTTCATATAGCGATTTCGATACATCATCTTCAACATGAATCAATGCGTTACGCAGGCTTTTGAAGTAAAAGACAATAAGCGATGGAACGAAAGGATTGAGATGATACAATATGGCACTGCAAATCTATAACACGCTAACCCGCATGAAAGAAACGTTTGTTGCCCAGGAACCCGGAAAGGTAAAGATCTACGTATGCGGTCCTACCGTGTACGACTATATCCATATCGGCAATGCCCGCCCGATGATTTTTTTCGACGTGGTTCGAGCGTACTTCGAGAATCAGGGCAACGACGTGAATTACGTGGTGAACTTCACGGATGTGGATGACAAAATGATTCGGAAAGCGGAGCAAACCGGGACGACCGTTCCGGAGGTTGCGGAGAAGTTCATCAACGCCTATTACGAGGATTTGGACGGTCTCGGCATACCCAGAGCGACATTGAATCCGCGGGTAACGGACAATATGGAGAGCATCATCGAATTCATCCAGGAGCTCATTGATCGCGACTTTGCTTATGAGAACGGCGGAGACGTATTCTACCGGACCCGCAAGTTCGACGACTACGGTAAGCTGTCCCAGCAGAACCTCGATGAGCTGCAGTTCGGGATCCGGATCGAAGTGGATAAGCGGAAGGAAAATCCGGAGGACTTCGTGCTGTGGAAAGCCGCGAAGCCGGGAGAGATCTACTGGAGCAGTCCATGGGGCGACGGCCGCCCGGGCTGGCATATCGAGTGCTCCGCCATGGCTCGCCGCTATCTCGGGGATACCTTGGATATCCACGGCGGCGGCCAGGATCTGCAGTTCCCGCACCATGAATGCGAAGTGGCGCAGTCCGAGGCATTGACGGGCAAACCGCTCGCGAACTATTGGATGCATAATGGATATATCCGCATCAACAACGAGAAAATGTCGAAATCGCTGGGCAACGGCGTATTGGTTAAGGAACTTCGCGAACAATATACGAAAGAAGCCGTGCGCTATTTCATGTTGTCCACCCACTACCGCAACCCGCTGAATTACAGCGACGAGGTGATGGAACAGGCACAGAACAGCGTGGAACGCCTCGCGAATGCGGCGGCAAACGTCGAACATCGATTGGGCACGGCGATCGGCTCCAAGGACGATCAAGTCAGCCAGGACGTAGCCGACAGAATATCGGCCGTGCTTGTCGAATTTCACGAGAAAATGCAGGACGATTTCAACACGCCGGACGCCATCACCGCGATGTTCCAATGGGCCAGCGAGGCGAATCAGCTGCTGAAGGAAGCATCGATTCCTGCCGCGGATCTGCATGAAGTGCTGGGTGCTTTCAACGAAATGAACGGCGTGCTCCGCATCGTGAACACAGGTACGGATGAATTGCTGGATGAGGAAATCGAAGCGCTGATTGCCGAACGTGTCGAAGCCCGCAAGAATAAAAACTGGGCCCGAGCGGACGAAATCCGCGACAAGCTGGCGGACGAAGGCATCGTGCTGGAGGATACGGCGCAGGGCATGCGCTGGCGGCGTAAATGAGCGGGGATAAGCATCAGGATCCTGCAGTAGGCTGGTTTGATTTTCCGCCGTCGAAGCCGGCCCGTTTAATCCCGCCCATCGTGCTCGCTTATATCGGGGATGCCATTTATGAGGTGGCGGTGAGGCAGTTTCTGATATCACGGGCCAATCTCCGTCCCCATCACTTGCACCGTTCGGCCACGAGTTTCGTGTCGGCGAAGGCGCAGAGCCGGATATTGGCTTTTCTGGATCCGGAGCTGACGGAGGAAGAGCGCGATGTGGTGCGTCAGGGGCGCAATGCCAAATCAGGCAGCATACCGAAAAATGCCGACGTGCTGGAATATCGGCATGCAACGGCATTCGAGACGCTGGTTGGGTATTTATATTATGCGGGAGAGCAGGACCGTCTCCGTGAACTCATCGGAAAGAGCATCGAGTTTATCGAGGGGTCCGTTAAATAAACCATGTGGCAATATAGGCATCAACATGAAACGATACAGCCGGTTTTTCCCAAGCGAGGGGGACGCCGGCTGATATGCAGGAGGAGACCTACATGATGCAAGAAGAGGAAGTAGTAGCCGGTAAGCATTCCGTCACGGAAGCGCTCAAATCCGGACGCACGATCAATAAAATATGGATTGCCGAAAACGCGCAAAAGCATCTGACCCTGCCGATCATCGCGGAAGCGAAGAAGCTGGGCATCGTCATTCAGCATGTGGACAAACGGAAGCTGGATCAGATGGTTCCGGGAGTCCAGCATCAAGGCGTGGTTGCCCAGGCGGCACCCTACGCTTATGTGGAAGTGGACGATTTGCTGAAGGCCGCGGAGGAAAAAGGCGAGCCGCCTTTCCTGCTGCTTCTGGACGAGATCGAGGATCCGCACAATCTGGGATCGATTCTCCGAACTGCCGACTGCACGGGCGCTCACGGCGTCATATTGCCTAAGCGCAGATCCGCGCAGATAACGGCAACGGTATCCAAAACATCGGCCGGCGCGGTGGAGTATGTGCCTGTAGCCAGAGTGACCAATCTGGGCCAAACCATCGATCAACTGAAGGAAATGGGCGTGTGGGTTGTCGGAACCGTGGTCGATGCCGTTCAGGAATTGTATGATACCGAGGTTTTTGACGGGCCGGTCGCCATCGTTATCGGCAATGAGAATAAAGGGATGGGGCGTCTGATCCGCGAGAAATGCGATGTGCTTGTGAAACTGCCGATGGCCGGAAAAATCAATTCGCTTAACGCCTCGGTTGCCGCAGGCGTCGTCATGTACGAAGTGCTTCGCCGTCGCCGCCTGCAAGGTTAGCGATGATGGCCGATTGGCGGGATGTGCTGCTGGTCGACGGTTATAACATGATCGGCGGCTGGCCGCATCTTGCGAAGCTTGCCAACAGCAGCATGCACGAAGCGCGGGACTTGCTGCTTGAGAAATTAGCGGATTACCAAGCGTATTCAGGCCTCAGAGTCGTGGTGATTTTTGACGCGTACCGGGTCCCAGGCTTGGGGAAATCCTACACGCAAGGCAAGGTGCAGGTGTTTTTTACGAAAGAGAAGGAAACCGCCGATGAGTGTATTGAGCGGCTTGTCGGCGAGTTTAGCCATCGACGGCGTAAAATTTATGTGGCAACCAGCGATTTAATCGAGCAGCACGTCATTTTTGCTAGAGGAGCACTCCGGCTGTCCGCCCGGGAATTGCTGAGCGAGGTCGAGCAGAGCGAGCGCGAAGTGAAGCAGAAGATTACGAAAGAGCATACCAAGAGCAGAAATACGCTTGACGGGAAGCTGCCGCCGGATGTGAGACAGGCGTTCGAGCGCTGGCGAAGGGAGTAACACAGTTTTACACCATGAGGGACGAAAGGTCGGCTCATTTGGAAAATGAAACAATATATGAATCTACGAAATAGTTTACATTAAATGTTATTATCGGTCTATTTTAGGTAGAACGTGGTTGACGGTCTAGTAGACATCATATATACTTGTCATATATTTCAAGCGAGTGACGGGCTACCGTGCGTTCCGGGCCGGAGGGATTCTATTGAGTGTGGACCTCAAGGAAGTCATGTTGTCAGGGTATGATGTGATAAGCGATGAAGACATTGTCGAGGCGGTCCGCGAGGGTGACAGCGGGGCGCTGGAGTATTTGATCAATAAGTACCGGAATTTTGTACGTGCTAAAGCCCGTTCCTATTTTCTGATTGGCGCCGACCGGGAGGATATCGTCCAGGAAGGCATGATCGGGCTGTACAAGGCAATTCGTGATTTTAAAGGGGATAAGCTGTCCTCGTTCAAGGCCTTTGCCGAGCTCTGCATTACCAGGCAGATCATTACGGCGATCAAAACCGCTACGAGACAGAAGCATATTCCGCTCAATTCGTATGTCTCTTTGGACAAGCCGATTTATGACGAGGACTCGGACCGTACGCTGCTGGATGTCATTTGTGGTACAGCGGTAAGCGATCCGGAGGAACTGATCATCAATCAAGAGGAGTTTGTCGGCCTGGAAGACAAGATGTCAGAGATCTTAAGCGATCTGGAACGGAAAGTCTTGATGCTTTATTTGGACGGTCGTTCCTATCAAGAAATCGCGGTAGATTTGAGGCGTCACGTGAAATCGATTGACAATGCCCTCCAGCGGGTAAAGCGAAAGCTTGAGCGTTATCTGGAGGTCAGGGATAATTAAAGCAAATGTCGGACAAGAAGCAGAAGGCTCAATCAGAGCCTTTTTTTAATTGCAACATCGTATTTCGGGATGGCCGGTGAAGGATTTTTGCATGCTTTACCGCCATGATCTTTTGTCGGCAGACGTGATAGGACGCAATTCAGAGATGTCCATTTTCGCATAATGTGTAATATTTGGTGTTTCATCTGTTGGAAGATTGAACATACTGGATATAGGCTAAATGCTATGCAAGATGGACAAAGACTGTGAAACGCCACAGTTTTTTACAGCGGAAGGTGTACAATAAGCCGGGGACTTATTCCCTGGTTTAGCTGGCAATGGCATTTATTGCAGCCCGCAATCAGAGAGAAAAAGGCTTGAAATGGCGCTACCCTTGTGATAAAGTGTTTTAGGTAGGCCTAAATTCGCGTGTTTTATGAATGGATCGTTGTTACAGCTTTTGGAACAACGGTTTTATTCATCTCGCAGAAATAACCGGGTTTCGATGAGAACAAGGTTGTTTCTACTAGGATCAATATCGATTCTTCTGACAAAGAAGGACGTCTTCGGGAGGTGCACATCATGCGGGTAATTATCACTTTGGCTTGTACAAGCTGCAAACAAAGAAACTACACAACCACCAAAAACAAGCGAAATCACCCCGACCGCATGGAGATGAAGAAATTTTGCAAGTTCTGTAACGAGCAAACTCCTCATCGCGAAACCAGATAGTTTTCTTTTGGAGGTGTAGTCGGCGTGAAACGTGGTTTCAAGTCTCTGTTTTCCTTTTTCTCTGAAAGCTGGGCGGAACTTAAAAAAGTTCGCTGGCCCAATCGTAAAGAACTGACGAACTATACTCTCATTGTTCTAGGCACCATTGTGTTTGTCACGATTTATTTTTGGGTTGTAGACATCGGTATTTCCGCTGTGATCGAAGCGATAATTTAGAAGGGTCCCAGGTGGCTTGATATGGAAAAAAGATGGTACGTAGTTCATACCTATTCTGGGTATGAGAATAAAGTCAAAGCCAATTTGGAAAAACGTGTCGAGTCCATGGGCATGGAGGACAAAATATTCCGCGTTCTTGTTCCGATGGAAGAAGAAATCGTAAACAAAGACGGCAAGAAAAAAACCGTCATGCGTAAAGTTTACCCGGGATATGTCTTGGTCGAAATGATTCAGACCGATGATTCTTGGTATGTTGTCCGCAATACGCCAGGAGTGACCGGTTTTGTTGGTTCGACAGGGTCCGGTTCTAAACCGACGCCTTTGCTTCCGGAAGAAGTGGAACAGATTCTGAAGCATATGGGCATGGAAGAGCCGAAACCGAAGATCGAATTCGACATCAAGGAATCCGTTCGTATCAAGGTTGGTCCTTTTGCGAATTTTGTGGGCTCCGTGGAAGAGATTTTGGCTGAAAAGAGCAAGTTGAAAGTTCACGTCAACATGTTTGGACGGGAAACCCCGCTGGAGTTGGATTATACTCAAGTGGAGAAGATCTGATTCTTCAGGTTTCTTGTGGGAGGGCGTAAATACGCGTCCGTCTACCACTATTGATGCAAGGAGGTGTCAACCATGGCTAAAAAAGTTATCAAAATTGTGAAACTGCAAATTCCTGCAGGTAAAGCGAATCCGGCTCCTCCAGTAGGTCCTGCATTGGGTCAAGCGGGTGTCAACATCATGGCATTCTGTAAAGAATTCAACGCACGTACTGCTGATCAAGCTGGTCTGATCATTCCGGTTGAAATTTCGGTGTTTGAAGATCGTTCCTTTACGTTCATCACGAAAACTCCACCGGCTGCTGTTCTGCTTCGTGTGGCTGCTAAGATCGAAAAAGGATCCGGCGAGCCTAACAAGAAGAAAGTGGCTACCGTTAAGCGTGACGCTGTTCGTCAAATCGCTGAGCAAAAAATGCCTGACCTGAACGCTGCATCTGTTGAAGCTGCAATGAAGATGGTAGAAGGTACTGCCCGTAGTATGGGTATCACAATCGAAGACTAATCGTCTTTCGGTTGAAACCGGACGAGGTCCGGATTATGTGGGAGGAATTTCCGCTAACACCACAAAGGAGGAAAACAAACATGGCTAAACACGGTAAGAAATACGTTGAAGCTGCCAAGCTGATTGACAGCGAAGCAACTTATGAGCCTTTGGAAGCTGTAGAGCTTGTGAAGAAGGCTGCAACTGCCAAATTCGACGAAACTGTTGAAGCGGCTGTACGTTTGGGCGTAGACCCACGTAAACAAGACCAGGCTGTTCGTGGTGTTGTTGTCTTGCCTCACGGCACAGGTAAAACACAACGCGTTCTGGTATTTGCAAAAGGTGAAAAAGCGAAAGAGGCTGAAGCGGCTGGCGCTGATTTTGTTGGCGATCAAGACATGATCAACAAAATTCAACAAGGCTGGTTCGAGTTTGATGTCTGCGTAGCTACACCTGATATGATGAGTGAAGTCGGTAAACTTGGCCGTCTGCTCGGTGGTAAAGGCCTGATGCCTAACCCTAAAGCTGGTACGGTTACATTCGATGTTGCAAAGGCTGTTCAAGAAATCAAAGCCGGTAAAATCGAGTACCGTCTGGACAAAGCAGGTCAAATTCACGCGCCAATCGGTAAAGTGTCTTTCGATGCAGCTCAATTGAATGAGAACCTCAAAGCTCTCATCGATGCATTGAATCGTGCGAAACCAGCTGCTGCTAAAGGTGTTTACCTGAAAGGTATCGCTGTTTCCTCGACGATGGGACCAAGCGCTCGCGTGAACACAACCGTTTACAGATAATATTACCATTGACTTTGGTCAATGAAGTTTGATATTATGTAACAGTTGTGAGTCTTCGAGACTGACCCTTAAAGTTGAATATGCTTACCGTAGACAGTAGGTGCCCTAAGCAGGCTTAATTTCCTACCGAGGTGTTATGATAGAACGTCAACAATTTGTCCGGTTACACCGGCCAAATGATGATTCATCAGGCCTTCGTGATTCTACGGAGGCTTTTTTAGTGCCCGTAGGAAGAGCGGAGAGCTTGGTGCTCTTACGCTACTAATACAACCAGGAGGTGTAATCATTGGCAAACGCAAAAGTGATTCAAGCGAAACAAGAAGCGGTTGATGTCGTTGCTGCTAAGCTGCGCGAGAGCGTATCTACAGTAGTTGCTGACTATCGCGGACTGAACGTTGCGCAAGTAACTGAACTTCGTAAGCAGCTTCGCGAAGCTGGCGTCGAGTTCCAAGTACTGAAAAACACGCTGCTTCGCCGCGCAACTGCGGCAGCAGAGCTGACTGATCTGGACGAAGTCCTGACTGGTCCTACAGCTGTTGCTTTTGGTACCAATGACGCTGTCGCTCCAGCAAAAATCCTCAACGATTTTGCTAAGAAAAACGACGCGTTGAAATTGAAAGGCGGCGTAGTAGAAGGCCGTGTAATCGGAGAGAGCGAAATCAAAGCTCTGGCAGAACTTCCGTCCCGCGAAGGTCTCCTCTCCATGCTCCTCAGCGTGCTTCAAGCTCCAGTGCGCAACTTCGCGCTTGCAGTTAAAGCCGTTGCTGAGAAGGAAGAACAAGGCGCATAAGCCTTGTCTTGCTGAAGCTGTGTAACAACAACTATCAAATCTTAATAATAAATGGAGGTTCAACTTAAATGAGCAAAGAGCAAATCTTGGAAGCAATTAAAGGTATGTCTGTTCTGGAACTGAACGATCTCGTAAAAGCAATCGAAGAAGAATTTGGTGTAACTGCTGCAGCTCCAGTAGCTGTTGTAGGTGGCGCTGGTGCAGCTGCTGAAGCAGAGCAATCCGAATTCGACGTAATCCTGACAAGCGCAGGCGCGTCCAAAATCAACGTAATCAAAGTGGTTCGCGAAATCACAGGTCTTGGCTTGAAAGAAGCAAAAGAACTGGTTGACAACGCTCCAAAACCATTGAAAGAAAAAGTAGCTAAAGAAGAAGCTGAAGCTGTTAAAGCTAAATTGGAAGAAGCAGGCGCATCCGTAGAAGTGAAGTAATTACTTCTCTAGATGAATGTCAGCAAGAAACAAACCCCTTGAATATTTGTTCAAGGGGTTTGTTATTGTGGCGGGGAGTTCGATAGGTACTGATTCTCCGCGGGAAAGGTTATACTGGGATAATGGAGCGCTTAAGGCCGGTATGCCTTAGGCGGGCAGAATTTGATTCAAGACGGAGGAAATGATGCCGAATCAACATTATTACTCAAACCAGCCGGAGATTGCTCATGATCGTAAGGAGCTAAAGACGGAACTTCGGGGGCAGTCATTTAGTTTGGTCAGCGACGCCGGCGTGTTCTCCAAGGGCGGCGTGGATTATGGCAGCAAGGTGTTAATAGACGCCATGGATTTCGGGCAGGATGCCCAAGTGCTGGATGTAGGGTGCGGGTACGGCCCGATCGGCCTAACGGCGGCAAGAATGGCCTCGCAAGGCCATGTGACGATGATCGACATCAATAGCCGGGCTGTCGAATTGGCCAAAGAGAATGCGAAGCGCAACGGTATAATCAACGTTACGATCTTAGAAAGCGACTTGTTTGAGGCGGTGAAGGATCAGCAATTTGATGTGGTTCTGACCAATCCGCCGATTCGTGCGGGAAAAGAAACGGTGCATGCCATATTCGAGGAATCGTGGAAACATCTGCGCGAGAATGGACAGTTGTGGGTTGTGATTCAGAAGAAGCAGGGTGCGCCTTCGGCAAAAGCGAAGCTGGAGAGTTTATTTGAACAGGTTGAGGAAGTAACGAAGGATAAAGGGTACCGAATATTCAAAGCGACGAAATCTTCTTAAAATAGTTCGACTAGGCTGTTGACTTGGGTATGCTGGTATGGTATTATTATAAAATGTCAGTATTAGGATGGTCTCTTTGTCTTTAGTTGGCTGAAATGTCAAGACTTATTATGCGGAAATACGCATAAAGTCGATCATATTGACGTATAATATGTACATTTTGGGCAAATCTACAGGATATGAGATGATTATCATAACCATGGATAAGCTGCTCTTTTTTCGAAAAGGTATTCGATAAGGGCTTTTCTCTATTTATGGGAGTGTCCTCTGTATGTTCCATTATAGTGTTACAAACAGAGGTTCGCAATGAAATTTTTAAAGTGAGTAGACATGAGGGGTGAGTTTAAGTTGGCAGGACATCTTGTTCAATATGGTCGACGCACTCGGCGAAGTTATGCTCGTATTAACGAGGTACTCGAAGTTCCGAACCTGATTGAAATCCAACAAAAATCTTATGAATGGTTTTTGGAGGAAGGACTCCGCGAAATGTTCCAGGACATCTCGCCGATTCAGGATTTCACAGGCAATTTGGTGCTAGAGTTCATTGACTACAGCCTTGGAGAACCGAAATACACCGTCGATGACGCGAAAGAACGCGACGTTACTTATGCGGCGCCGCTCCGCGTGAAAGTCCGGCTCATTAACAAGGAGACCGGCGAGGTCAAGGAGCAGGAAGTGTTCATGGGAGACTTCCCGTTAATGACGGAAACCGGAACATTCATTATCAATGGTGCCGAACGGGTTATTGTCAGCCAGTTGGTTCGCTCTCCCAGCGTCTATTTCAGCACGAAAGTGGATAAAAACGGTAAGACGACGTACACTGCAACAGTTATCCCTAACCGCGGCGCTTGGCTGGAACTGGAGATGGACGCGAAGGACATTATTTATGTCCGGATCGACCGCACCCGTAAAATCCCTGTAACGGTGCTTTTACGTGCACTTGGTTTTGGCACAGATGCCGAGATTTTGGATCTTCTGGGCAATGATGAATATATTCAAAATACGCTGGATAAAGACAACACGGACTCCACGGAAAAAGCGCTCATTGAAATCTATGAACGCCTTCGTCCGGGCGAGCCGCCAACACTGGAGAATGCGAAGAGCCTTCTCGTTGCCCGTTTCTTCGATCCGAAGCGTTATGATTTGGCTAACGTTGGTCGTTACAAGATCAACAAGAAGCTTCATATTAAGAACCGTCTCTTTAATCAACGTTTGGCAGAAAGTTTGATAGACATCGATACGGGTGAGATCGTGGCGGAAGCCGGTCAAACCGTAGATCGTCGTCTTTTGGACGAGATTATGCCTTACCTTGAGAAGAGCGTAGGCTTCAAGAATTATCATGTTGCCGGCGGCGTGATGGACAGCGAGGATATCCCGCTGCAAACGATCGACGTATTCTCTCCGATCGAGGACGGAAAAGTCGTGAAAGTCATCGCGAACGCAAACATCGATAAATCCGTGAAGCATATTACGCAGGCGGATATCATCTCCTCCATCAGCTACTTCATCAACCTGCTGCATGGAATCGGCAATACGGATGATATCGATCACCTGGGTAACCGTCGTCTGCGTTCCGTGGGCGAATTGCTCCAGAATCAGTTCCGTATCGGTTTGTCCCGGATGGAGCGCGTTGTTCGTGAGAGAATGTCGATCCAAGATGCGAACGTGATTACGCCGCAGGCGCTCATCAACATCCGTCCTGTTATCGCATCGATCAAAGAGTTCTTCGGCAGCTCCCAGTTGTCCCAGTTCATGGATCAGACTAACCCGCTAGCGGAACTGACGCACAAACGTCGTCTGTCTGCACTCGGACCGGGCGGTTTGACGCGTGAGCGCGCAGGCTTTGAAGTGCGGGACGTTCACCACAGTCACTATGGCCGTATGTGTCCGATCGAGACGCCGGAGGGACCGAACATCGGTCTGATCAACTCCTTGTCCACGTTTGCGCGCATCAACGAGTATGGCTTCATCGAAGCTCCGTACCGTTGGGTGGATCCGAAGACCGGTAAAGTCACGGACCAAATCGATTACCTGACTGCAGACGAAGAGGATAACTACATCGTTGCCCAGGCAAACGCCGAACTCAACGAAGACGGTACCTTCGCTGACGAAATGGTAATCGTCCGTTATAACAAGCAATCCGACAACATCCTTCCAATGCCGAGCGACCGTGTAGACTACATGGACGTATCGCCTAAGCAGGTCGTGTCGGTAGCGACGGCGCTCATTCCGTTCCTCGAGAACGATGACTCCAACCGCGCGCTGATGGGATCGAACATGCAGCGGCAGGCTGTTCCGCTTCTTATTCCTAAGGCTCCGCTCGTCGGAACCGGGATGGAGCATAAGTCTGCGAAAGACTCCGGTGTATGTATTGTATCCAAATACGACGGGATTATTGAACGTTCATCCGCCAACGAAATCTGGCTCCGCCGCGTGGAAAATATCGACGGACAAGAAGTCAAAGGCGATATTGTTAAATATAAATTACACAAATTTATGCGTTCGAACCAAGGAACATGCATCAATCAGCGTCCAATCGTCAAGCGCGGCGATGTGATCAAAAAAGGTGACATCCTGGCTGACGGACCATCCACCGAGATGGGCGAATTGGCACTGGGCCGCAACGTCGTTGTTGCGTTCATGACTTGGGAAGGCTACAACTACGAGGATGCGATTCTTCTCTCCGAGAAGCTGGTCAAAGAGGACGTGTACACTTCGATCCATATCGAGGAGTACGAATCCGAGGCACGTGACACGAAGCTTGGTCCGGAGGAAATCACGCGCGATATTCCTAACGTAGGGGAAGAAGCGCTCAAGAACCTTGACGAGCGCGGAATCATCCGCATCGGTGCCGAAATCAGCGCTGGCGACATTCTCGTTGGTAAGGTAACGCCTAAAGGCGTAACCGAGCTGACGGCAGAGGAGCGTCTCTTGCATGCGATCTTCGGTGAGAAGGCTCGCGAAGTGCGCGATACCTCGCTGCGCGTTCCTCACGGTAGTGACGGAATCATCGTGGACGTGAAGGTGTTTACGCGTGAGAACGGCGACGAGTTGCCGCCGGGCGTCAACCAATTGGTTCGCGTCTACATCGCACAGAAACGCAAAATCTCCGAAGGCGACAAAATGGCCGGACGTCACGGTAACAAAGGTGTCGTTGCCCGTATTCTGCCTGAAGAAGACATGCCGTTCCTGCCGGATGGCACGCCGGTTCAAGTTGTGTTGAACCCTCTGGGGGTTCCATCACGGATGAACATCGGTCAGGTGCTTGAGGTTCACTTGGGTATGGCTGCGCTCCAGCTCGGCATTCACGTGGCTTCACCGGTATTCGACGGTGCAAGCGAGTATGACGTGTTTGATACGATGGAAGAAGCAGGCATGCAGCGCAATGGTAAGACCGTGTTGTACGACGGACGGACGGGCGAACGTTTTGAACGTGAAGTTACCGTCGGCGTCATGCACATGATCAAGCTCGCGCACATGGTTGATGATAAAATTCACGCCCGTTCCACGGGACCATACTCCCTCGTTACGCAGCAGCCGCTGGGTGGTAAAGCCCAGTTCGGCGGACAGCGCTTCGGTGAGATGGAAGTATGGGCGCTTGAAGCTTACGGTGCTGCCTATACGCTGCAAGAAATTCTTACCGTCAAGTCCGATGACGTGGTCGGCCGGGTGAAAACCTACGAATCGATCGTCAAAGGCGAGAACGTTCCGGAACCGGGTGTTCCTGAATCGTTCAAGGTATTGATTAAAGAGCTTCAGTCTCTCGGTATGGACGTTAAAATCCTGAGCGAGAACGAAGAGGAAATCGAGATGAAAGAACTCGATGACGAAGACGATGCTCAAGGTGATAAACTGAGCCTTAACTTGGAAGGCGCTGAAGTCGGAGTGGAATAACGGTCAATCATTCACCCCCGTCGGCTGATTAGTCGGCGGTGGTGTTATGGTCGTACAGCACATAAATAGGACTAGGTTGAGGAGGGTTGCTCCTTGTTGGACGTTAACAATTTTGAGTACATGAAAATCGGTCTTGCTTCACCGGAAAAAATCCGTTCTTGGTCTCGCGGAGAGGTGAAGAAGCCGGAAACGATTAACTACCGTACATTGAAGCCGGAGAAAGAAGGCCTCTTCTGCGAGCGTATTTTCGGTCCTCAGAAGGACTGGGAATGTCATTGCGGTAAGTATAAGCGTGTCCGTTATAAAGGAGTAGTCTGCGATCGCTGTGGCGTTGAAGTTACGCGCGCCAAGGTCCGCCGCGAACGGATGGGCCATATTGAGCTCGCAGCTCCTGTATCGCACATTTGGTATTTCAAAGGCATTCCAAGCCGCATGGGTCTGGCTCTGGATATGTCCCCAAGATCTCTTGAGGAGATCATTTACTTCGCATCTTATGTTGTAACCGATCCAGGAGATACGCCGCTGGAGAAGAAGCAATTGCTGTCCGAGAAGGAATACCGCAGCTACCGTGAGAAGTACGGCTACGGCTTCCAAGCCGGCATGGGTGCTGAAGCGGTCAAGAAACTTCTACAAGACATTGATATTGAGAAAGAGCTTGAATTCCTTAAGGAAGAACTGCGCACTGCACAAGGTCAGCGCCGCAACCGGGCGATCAAACGCCTGGAAGTGATTGAGGCGTTCCGCAACTCCGGCAACAATCCGGAATGGATGATCATGGATGTGCTGCCGGTCATTCCGCCGGAGCTTCGTCCGATGGTTCAACTTGATGGCGGACGCTTTGCGACTTCCGACTTGAACGATCTGTACCGCCGTGTTATTAACCGGAACAACCGTCTGAAAAGACTGCTGGATCTCGGCGCGCCGGATATCATTGTTCAAAACGAGAAGCGAATGCTGCAGGAAGCTGTCGATGCACTGATCGACAACGGCCGCCGCGGCCGTCCGGTAACAGGTCCGGGTAACCGTCCGCTTAAATCCCTCAGCCACATGCTGAAGGGTAAACAAGGGCGTTTCCGTCAGAACTTGCTCGGTAAACGGGTTGACTATTCTGGTCGTTCCGTTATCGTCGTAGGTCCTTACCTGAAAATGTACCAATGCGGTCTGCCTAAGAAAATGGCGCTCGAGCTCTTCAAGCCGTTCGTGATGAAAGAACTGGTCAACAAAGGCCTGGCACATAATATCAAGAGTGCGAAACGCAAAGTAGAACGTGTAAGTCCAGAAGTATGGGATGTGCTCGAGGAAGTCATTAAAGAGCATCCGGTTCTTCTGAACCGTGCACCGACGCTTCACAGACTCGGTATTCAAGCATTTGAGCCGATTCTGGTTGAGGGCCATGCGATCCGTCTTCACCCGCTCGTATGTACGGCGTATAACGCTGACTTTGACGGTGACCAAATGGCGGTTCACGTTCCTTTGTCCGCTGAGGCTCAAGCTGAAGCGCGTCTGTTGATGCTGGCATCGGGCAACATTTTGAACCCGAAAGACGGTAAACCGGTTGTTACGCCGTCTCAGGATATGGTACTGGGTTCCTTCTATCTGACAATGGATAACAAGGAAGAGAAAGGTACCGGCATGATTCTGGGCAGCGTGAACGAAGCGGTTTCCGCTTATCAGCGTGAAGCAGCCGGTCTGCATGCACGCGTAGCGATTCCGGTTAAAGCCCTTGGCAAAACCAGCTTCACCGACAAACAGCAGGATGCGATTTTGATTACGACGATCGGCCGGATTATCTTTAACGAGATTTTCCCTGCCAGCTTCCCGTACATCAATGAAGCGACTCGTACGAACCTGCTGCAAGGCACGCCTGAGAAGTATTTCGTATACGAGAAGGGTGCAGATATCCAAAAAGTGATCCAGGAACTGCCGGTCAGCGGAGCCGTTGGCAAGGAATACCTGGGTTCCATCATTGCGCGCTGTTTCGAAACGTACCATACAACGGAAACCTCTGTGATTTTGGATAAAATCAAGCAGATCGGTTTCACATACTCTACCCGTGCAGGCGTAACCGTTGCGGTATCCGACGTTATCGTACCTGACGAGAAGAATGAAATCCTGAAAGAGTCAGACGAGAAGGTTAAAGTGGTAACGAACCAATATCGCCGCGGCTTGATCACGAACGAAGAACGTTATGACCGCGTTATCGACATCTGGTCCAAGACCAAAGACGATATTACGGATGTACTCATGAAGTCGATGGATCGCTTTAACTCCATCATGCTCATGGTGGATTCCAAGGCGCGGGGTAACAAATCGCAGATCACCCAGCTCGGTGGCATGCGGGGTCTGATGGCGAACCCGTCGGGCCGTATCATCGAACTCCCGATCAAATCGAACTTCCGTGAAGGACTGACGGTACTCGAGTACTTCCTGTCCACGCACGGTGCGCGTAAAGGTCTTGCCGATACAGCGCTTCGTACCGCTGACTCCGGTTACTTGACTCGTCGACTTGTCGACGTGGCCCAGGATGTCATCGTTCGCGAAGACGAGTGCAGCACGGATAAAGGCTTTACCGTTAGCCGTATTCAGGACGGTAAAGAAGTTATCGAGGATCTCTACGACCGTATTGAGGGACGTTATGCATTTGAGACCGTTCGTCATCCGGAAACGAAAGAGATCATCGTTAATCGTAACGAATTGATTGATTCCGACAAAGCTGAGGAAATCGTGGCAGCTGGAGTTGAGAAGCTTCAAATTCGTTCCATCTTGAGCTGCCGTGCACGTTATGGCGTCTGCAAAAAATGTTACGGCCGTAACCTGGCTACTGGTAAGCATGTTGAGATTGGTGAAGCGGTTGGTATTATCGCAGCTCAATCCATCGGCGAACCGGGAACACAGCTCACGATGCGTACGTTCCACACAGGCGGTGTTGCCGGTGATGATATTACACAAGGTCTTCCGCGTATCCAGGAGCTCTTTGAAGCCCGTAATCCTAAAGGTCAAGCGACCATTAGTGAGATCGACGGCGTAGTTAAGGAGATCCGTGAAACGAAAGACCGTCGTGAAATCGAAATTCAAGGTGAAGCTGAAACCAAAGTTTACGCGGTTACCTATGGCTCCCGTCTGCGCGTAAGCGAAGGCAAGCATATTGAAGCCGGGGATGAACTGACCGATGGTTCCATTGATCCGAAGGAAATGCTTCGCATCAAAGGTATCCGTGGCGTGCAGAACTACATCCTTCAGGAAGTTCAACGCGTATACCGTAACCAAGGCGTAGAAATTAACGATAAACACGTTGAAGTTATGATCAGACAGATGCTGCGTAAATTCCGTATCGTTGATGCGGGAGATACGAACCTGCTGCCAGGCTCCTTCGTGGATATGCATGAATACGAGACAGCGAATAAAGACGCTATTCTTTCCGGGAAAGAACCAGCGGTTGCCAAACCGGTTCTCCTCGGTATTACGAAGGCATCTCTCGAAACCGATTCGTTCTTGTCAGCGGCCTCCTTCCAGGAGACAACTCGCGTGTTGACCGACGCTGCCATTAAAGGTAAAGTCGATCAGCTGCTTGGTCTGAAAGAGAATGTTATCATTGGTAAACTGATCCCTGCAGGTACCGGTATGAACCGTTATCGCAGCGTGAAGTTCGCGGGACAAAATGATGTGAATGACGAAAGTCAGGAACTCGAAACAGCTTCTATAGATTAAGAAACAGTCAGGTGATGAGGAGATTTCCGTGTCTTAAGATGCGGAAGCCCTCCTCGTCCCAAAGTTTCTTTTTTTCTGATTTAATAGCTTGACATCGATTAGGGCAGATGCTAATATAGCAAAGGTGCGTGAATAGTTTCTTTGTTCCCTGTTCTTTTGGAGGAATGACTTGTGTCTAATGATAAAGGATTACAGGATGCACACATCAAGATTGGCACCAAACAAACGATGAAGGCCGTTGAATCCGGTTTGGCTACAGAGGTTTATGTGGCTGAAGATTGCGACCAACGTTTGATTTCAAAAGTCGTATCCGAGTGTGATAAGAATGGCGTGCATATCAACTATGTACCCACGATGATAGAGCTTGGAGAAGCATGCGGTATTGAAGTTGGTGCAGCTATGGTAGCTGTCTTGAAATCATGATTTGAGAAATCGTTTTTGTTGGAGAAGACGTTACTTCTTTCGGCAAAAACTTTTCATTTGTTCTTTTATGAACCGCCTGGGTCTGTGGACTTAAACGGGGTTTGTAATTGAATGATAAATACGGGAAGGGGGTGGCTAGCATGCCAACAATTAACCAACTGGTTCGCAAGGGCCGTCAAGCTAAAGTTTACAAATCGAAATCTCCAGCTCTTCAAAAAGGTTTTAACGCTTTGAAACGTGAGGAGACCGACTTGAGCGCTCCGCAAAAACGCGGTGTATGCACTCGTGTAGGCACAATGACGCCGAAAAAACCGAACTCCGCACTTCGTAAATATGCTCGTGTTCGCTTGACGAACCGCATTGAGGTGACGGCTTACATTCCGGGTATCGGACATAACTTGCAAGAGCACAGTGTTGTATTGGTTCGCGGTGGACGGGTAAAAGACCTTCCGGGTGTACGTTACCATATCGTTCGCGGCGCACTTGATACCGCTGGTGTAAACAACCGGATGCAAGCTCGTTCCAAATACGGCACGAAGCGTCCTAAAGCAAAAAGCTAATTGATGCTCATGTTTTCTTAACATGACTCATGACTGAAGAAAGGGGGATATCCATGCCACGCAAAGGTCCAGTAACTAAAAGAGACGTGCTGCCAGATCCGGTGTATAACAGCAAACTGGTAACTCGTCTGATCAACCGCATCATGTTGGATGGTAAAAGAGGTGTTGCTCAAAGCATCCTTTACAATTCGTTCAACATCATCAAGGAACGTACTGGTAATGATCCGATGGAAGTGTTTGAAGCAGCTATCAAGAACATCATGCCAGTATTGGAAGTTAAAGCTCGTCGTGTCGGCGGTGCTAACTACCAGGTTCCGATCGAAGTTAAACCAGAGAGACGTACATCCCTTGGATTACGTTGGCTCGTAAACTACTCCCGCAACCGCGGTGAGAAGACGATGGAAGAGCGTTTGGCGGCTGAGATCATCGACGCTTCCAACAACACAGGCGCTTCCGTTAAGAAACGTGAAGACACGCACAAAATGGCTGAAGCGAACAAAGCGTTTGCTCACTACCGTTGGTAGGATTCAGCAACTAATTTATACTTCAAATTTTGAAGGGAGACTATTCGCATGGCGACAAGAGAGTTCTCCTTGAAAAATACACGTAATATCGGGATCATGGCGCATATTGACGCTGGTAAAACGACCACTACAGAGCGGATTTTGTTCTATACAGGCCGTACGCACAAAATCGGGGAAGTTCACGAGGGTGCAGCTACAATGGACTGGATGGAACAGGAGCAGGAGCGCGGTATCACGATTACGTCCGCTGCGACTACCGCTTCTTGGAAGGGTCATCGCGTTAATATTATCGACACCCCGGGGCACGTTGACTTCACAGTAGAAGTTGAACGTTCCCTTCGTGTATTGGATGGGGCAGTAGGTGTATTCAGTGCGAAAGAGGGCGTTGAACCTCAGTCGGAGACTGTTTGGAGACAAGCAGACCGTTACGGAGTTCCGCGGATCGCATACGTAAACAAAATGGATATTATCGGTGCCGACTACTTGAACGTAGTTAAAGATATGAGAGAGCGCCTGCAGGCGAATGCGGTAGCAATTCAGCTTCCGATCGGTGCAGAGAACGATTTCGTTGGCATCATCGATATTATCGAGGAAAAAGCTTATATGTATAAGGATGACCTCGGTCAAAATATCGAAGAAACCGAAATTCCAGCAGAATTCAAGGATCAAGTGGAAGAGCTTCGCAACGAGTTGGTTGAGAAGGTAGCAGAACTTGACGAAGACTTGACAATGAAATATCTTGAAGGTGAAGAAATCACCATCGCTGAGTTGAAAGCTGCTCTGCGTAAAGGTGTTGTCGAAGTTAAGATCTTCCCGGTTATCTGTGGATCTTCTTACCGTAACAAAGGCGTTCAGCTGATGCTTGATGCCGTAATCGATTATTTGCCGGCTCCAACTGACGTTCCAGACATCAAGGGTACCCTTGAAGACGGAACTGAAGCTATCCGTCATTCCTCCGATGAAGAGCCGTTCTCGGCTTTGGCATTCAAAATCGCTACGGACCCTTATGTTGGTAAGCTGACATTCTTCCGCGTATACTCCGGTGTACTGCAATCCGGCTCTTACGTACTGAATGCAACGAAAGGCAAGCGTGAGCGCATTGGTCGTATCCTTCAAATGCATGCGAACAGCCGTCAAGAAATTTCCGAAGTATTCGCCGGAGATATCGCAGCTGCCGTAGGTTTGAAAGATACGGGCACAGGTGATACACTATGTGATGAGAAAAACCCGGTTATCCTGGAGTCCATGAACTTCCCTGATCCGGTTATCGAAATCGCAGTAGAACCTAAGACAAAAGCTGACCAAGATAAAATGGGTGTGGCTCTCGGTAAGTTGACGGAAGAGGATCCAACTCTTCGTGCACATACTGATGAAGAAACAGGCCAAACGATCCTGGCAGGTATGGGTGAGCTTCACTTGGACATCATCATCGACCGTATGCGTCGTGAGTTCAAGGTAGAAACTAACGTGGGTAAACCACAAGTAGCTTACCGCGAAACATTCCGTGCACCAGCTCGCGTTGAAGGTAAATTCGTTCGTCAGTCCGGTGGTCGTGGACAATACGGTCACGTATGGGTTGAGTTCGAACCTCTGGAACCTGGTAGCGGTAACCAATTCGACAGCAAAGTTGTCGGTGGTTCGGTACCAAGAGAATACATTGGTCCAGCACAACAAGGTATTGAAGAGCAAATGAAGAACGGTGTACTCGCCGGCTTCCCGCTTGTTGACGTTAAAGCAACAATCGTCGACGGTTCTTACCATGATGTTGACTCCAATGAAATGGCGTTTAAAATCGCCGGTTCCATGGCTCTGAAAGCAGCTAAAGACAAGTGTAAGCCTGTCCTGCTCGAGCCAATCATGAAAGTTGAAGTTACCGTGCCTGAGGAATACATGGGCGACGTAATGGGTATGCTGAACTCCCGCCGTGGACGTATCGAAGGTATGGACTCCCGTGGCGGTACTCAAATTATCCGTGCGAAAGTGCCTCTTTCCGAAATGTTCGGTTACTCCACTACGCTTCGCTCCGGTACACAAGGACGCGGCGTGTTCTCCATGGAACTCTCCCACTACGAAGAAGTTCCTAAGAATATCTCCGATGAAATTGTGTCCAAGATCAAAGGCGGAGAATAATAACGTTTTACCTGCTGGATAGGAGGCGGGACCAAACATCCCGTTAACTCCGCTTCCGGCCCAACATATATAATCCCCTTAAGGAGGAATTGTTCAAATGGCAAAGGCTAAATACGAACGTACGAAACCCCATGTTAACATCGGTACTATCGGTCACGTTGACCATGGTAAAACAACTTTGACTGCTGCAATTACATCTGTATTGTCCAAAACTTACGGTGGCGCAGCAATGTCCTTCGATCAAATCGACAAAGCTCCAGAAGAGCGCGAACGCGGTATCACAATCTCTACTTCCCACGTAGAGTATGAAACTGATGCTCGTCACTATGCACACGTTGACTGCCCAGGTCACGCTGACTATGTTAAAAACATGATCACTGGTGCTGCTCAAATGGACGGAGCAATCCTGGTTGTATCCGCAGCTGACGGCCCAATGCCGCAAACTCGCGAGCACATCCTGTTGTCCCGTCAAGTAGGCGTTCCTTACATCGTTGTATTCTTGAACAAATGCGACATGGTTGAAGACGAAGAGCTCTTGGAATTGGTTGAAATGGAAGTTCGCGACCTTCTGAGCGAGTATGACTTCCCAGGCGACGACACTCCGATCACTCGTGGTTCCGCTCGTGAAGCTCTGCAAAACCCAGAAGGCGAATGGGCACAAAAAATCGTTGAAATGTTCAAAACAATCGACGAGTACATCCCATTGCCTGAGCGCGACACTGACAAGCCTTTCTTGATGCCTGTCGAGGACGTATTCTCCATCACTGGTCGTGGTACCGTTGCTACAGGTCGTGTAGAGCGTGGTACGATCAAAGTTGGTGACGAGATCGAAATCGTTGGTATCGCTGAAGAAACTAAGAAATCCGTTGTTACTGGCGTTGAAATGTTCCGTAAATTGCTGGATTCCGCACAAGCTGGTGACAACATCGGTGCATTGCTTCGTGGTGTTGAGCGTACTCAAATCGAGCGCGGTCAAGTACTTGCTAAGCCTGCTTCCGTTAAACCACACACTGAGTTCACAGCTCAAGTATACGTACTGAGCAAAGAAGAAGGCGGACGTCATAAGCCTTTCTTCACTGGCTACCGTCCACAGTTCTACTTCCGTACTACGGACGTAACTGGCGTGATCAACTTGCCAGAAGGTTCTGAAATGGTTATGCCTGGTGATAACATCACTGTAACGGTTAACCTGATCAGCCCAATCGCGATCGAAGAAGGAACTAAGTTCTCCATTCGTGAAGGCGGCCGTACCGTAGGTGCTGGTTCCGTTGCTTCCATCATTAAATAATTAAGGCTTCGAACAGCCTTGCATATAGCAACAGTGTATTGTAACGAGCAACAGTGTGATGTCCTGATAAAAGAGTCTGATCCCTTGGATCGGGCTCTTTTTCTATTTGTAGTGATACCCCACTGTGATCTTTGCGGCTAAACTAAAACCTTAAGTGTAGGATTTGTAGAAAATTAGTCAAGCTTACTGTACAGAATATGCCATATATTCAAGGATTCATTCTATTTATTTGGTTCCAGTATGATTACAATCTTTGATTGAAGTCAGTTAAGGAATTAGATTTATCTATTATATAGAATGGAGATCACTGACTGTATGAAATGTCCGTTTGCATGGATGAAGAGGAGTTTGGAAGATGAAGTTCAGCCTGCAGTAGAACTGCGCAATTCAGAAGATGCCCGTTATGTGTATCAAGAACCATTAGGCGAGCTGAATGATCAAATGCGGATGATTAGCCTTACCGAGGGTGATCTTCAGCTTTTGAGGCAGCTCCGTCCGCAAATGGAGGAGAGGCTTGAGGAGATAACAGAAGCATTTTATCAGTCTGTCGCGATCATCCTCTCGAAATATGGAATGGAGAAATCAATGAAGCTTATGTAGCAAAAAGGCTGCGCATTGCCGAGGTGCATAAGCGCGTGGGGCTTGAGCCTAAATGGTACTTGTCCGCTTTCCAGAACTTACAGAACGAATTCTTCAAGATGATCTATAGAGAGGTTGTAGGAGAAGAACAACAAATACGGCTAGTGTCGACGATTACCAAGTTGCTTAGCCTGGAGCAGCAGCTAGTGTTGGAAGCTTACGAGAGAGTAAACTTAAGTGAGAAGCAGTTCCAGTATGATAGGGTAAGAAAAGAGCTGAAACAGAACATTGCTGCTTTTGTTAGCGAATTATCCGGGCTGACGCTGGATATTAATGAGGCTGTAGAACGCCTGATGACTAGCAGTAGCGAGATGGCTGATACATTTGAACGCACTTCAACCACAACGCAGGGCTCGATATCGGATGCAAGGGCCGGTGAAGCAAAAATAGCAGAGTTGGAGGATCAAATGAATGCGATTGACCAAAGCGCGGCCGGGATGCATCATGCGGTGCAAGAACTTCAGGAATCCTCCAAGCAAATTTCCGTTATAGCGGTGAGTGTTCAGGAAATAGCCTCCCAGATCAAGCTGCTTTCCTTAAATGCCACCATAGAAGCAGCACGCGCCGGAGAGCATGGAAAGGGTTTTGCCGTTGTAGCCCAAGAGGTAAGCCGCCTGTCGGAGGACACGAGGACGACCGTGAACCGAATTGCAGATATCGTATCCAAGTCGAAATCCATCACGGCGGAAGTGGTAGAATCTATTAACCAGGTTCAAGGGCTAACGATGCAAGGGAAGAGACAGTCCGAGGAATCCAGCAAGCTGTTCTCCAGCATTCTGATGTCCGTACAGTCCAGTGCGGATCGAATGATGAGCGCGGAGAAAGAAATGAAGCTGCTCTCCATGACGATCGGAAGCATCCGGGAAGCCACGTCCGAAGCTGCGGTTTCTGCCGAAAATTTCAAGGAAAGCACGGAGCGAATGTAAATACTAATCAAATATGAAATAGTGCTTGCATTGCGCCTATCTTTTATATATAATAGTGAATGTTGTTCTGCGACGTTGCGATGATGTGAGAGGTTACCGACACACCCGGCCCCTTTGCCATGAGGTGGGTGGTTGGAAAATTTTCACGGAGTATGTCCGATACCAAATTGGGCGATAGAAGGAGGGAATAAAATGGCAAAGCAAAAAATTCGTATTCGCTTGAAAGCATACGACCACAGAGTTCTTGATCAATCCGCTGAGAAAATTGTTGAGACAGCAAAACGTTCGGGTGCTGGTGTATCCGGTCCGATCCCGCTTCCAACTGAGAAACAAGTAATTACCATTCTCCGTGCGGTGCACAAGTATAAGGATTCTCGGGAACAGTTCGAAATGCGTACACATAAACGCTTGATCGACATCGTGAACCCGACTCCACAAACTGTGGATGCCTTGATGCGCTTGGACCTGCCGTCCGGTGTAGATATCGAAATCAAACTGTAAGCATTGCATAACGAATTAGAGAAGAGAAAAGAGGTGTCAACATGAAAGGTATCTTAGGTAGAAAGCTCGGAATGACTCAAGTATTTACCCCTGAGGGTGTTGTAATTCCTGTAACGGTTATCGAAGCAGGTCCTTGTGTTGTTCTTCAAAAGAAAGATCTGGAAAACGACGGATACGAAGCGATCCAAGTTGGTTTCTCCGATAAGAAAGAGAACAGATCTAACAAACCAGAAGCAGGCCATGCGAAAAAAGCAAACACTGCGCCTAAGCGCTACGTTCGCGAAATTCGCGGTGTTGACCTCGCGAGTGTCGAGGTTGGACAAGAGCTGAAGGCTGATGTCTTCGCGGAAGGCGAATTTGTTGACGTAACGGGTATTTCTAAAGGTAAAGGATTCCAAGGCGTAATCAAGCGTTGGGGCCAAAGCCGCGGACCAATGTCTCACGGTTCCCGTTATCACCGTAGACCAGGTTCCATGGGTTCGATCCAGGCAAACCGTGTTCCTAAAGGAAAGCGTCTGCCAGGTCACATGGGCAATGAGACAGTTACGATCCAAAAGCTCGAAGTTGTTAAAGTCGACGCAGAGCGTAACGTAATCCTTGTTAAAGGCTCCATTCCAGGACCTAAAAAAGGTTTCGTTCAAATCAAAGAAACGGTGAAGAAATAATCGCCTAAAGAAAGGAGGAACAAACAATGCCTAAAGTAGCACTTTATAATGTCAGCGGTAGCCAGGTTGGCGAAGTAGAATTGAATGAAGCTGTATTCGGCATCGAGCCGAACGCTCACGTACTGCACAGCGCAGTATTGCTGCAGCGCGCTTCCCTTCGTCGTGGTACCCACAAAGTAAAAGGACGTTCTGAAGTACGCGGCGGCGGACGTAAGCCTTGGAAACAAAAAGGTACCGGCCGTGCTCGTCAAGGTTCGATCCGTTCTCCACAATGGAAAGGCGGCGGCGTGGTATTTGGACCGACTCCGCGCAGCTACACGTTTAAACTTCCTAAGAAAGTTCGTCGATTGGCTATCAAATCCGCTTTGTCTTCCAAAGTGATTGACAACGCAATTATCGTATTGGATCAACTGACGCTGAACACGCCGAAAACGAAAGAGTTTGCTAACATCCTTAGCAACCTGAAAGTAGGCCGTAAAGCTCTGATCGTTGCTCCAAGCTATGATGATAATGTAGCCCTTTCCGCACGTAATATTCCTGGTGTGAAATTCGTAGCGGCTGACGGCATTAATGTTCTTGACGTACTGTCGTACGATCAACTGATCATTACGAAGGAAGCAGTTCAGAAGGTAGAGGAGGTGCTCGCGTAATGAAAGACCCACGCGATATAATCAAGCGCCCGGTGATCACGGAACGTACGGCTGACTACATGGCAGAGCTGAAATATGCTTTTGAAGTGGATATCCGTGCTAACAAGACCGAGATCAAGCAAGCTGTCGAATCTATTTTTAAAGTTAAAGTATCGAACGTGAATACGATGCGTGTCCCTGCTAAACCAAAACGTTACGGCCGTTATTCCGGTTACACGACCGAATGGAAAAAGGCAATCGTGACTTTGGCACCAGACAGCAAACCGCTCGAGTTCTTTGAATCGGTTGAATAAGAATTTCTTAAGTAAGGAGGGAAAATTCAGTGCCTATTAAAAAGTATAAACCGACATCCCCGGCTCGACGCAACATGTCCGTGTCGACTTTCGAAGAAATCACCACGAATCAGCCGGAGAAATCGTTGCTGGCTCCACTGAGCAAAACAGCTGGCCGCAACAACCAAGGTAAAATTACGGTTCGTCACCATGGCGGCGGACACAAACGTAAATACCGTATCATCGACTTCAAACGGAATAAAGACGGCATTCCAGGTCGCGTTGCTACAATCGAATACGACCCGAACCGTACTTCCAACATCGCTCTGATTCACTATGTAGATGGTGAAAAGCGTTATATCATCGCTCCTAAAGGTCTGAAAGTTGGAGACCAAGTAGTATCTGGAGTAGGTGCTGACATCAAGATCGGTAACGCGCTTCCTCTGGAAAACATTCCAGTAGGTACCGTTATCCACAACATCGAATTGAAACCAGGCAAAGGCGGACAATTGGTTCGTGCTGCTGGTACAGAAGCTCAGCTTCTCGGTAAAGAAGACAAGTACGTAACGGTTCGTCTTTCTTCCGGTGAAGTTCGCCGCATCCTGAAAGTTTGCCGTGCAACCATCGGTTCTGTGGGTAACCAAGACCATGAGTTGATCAAAATCGGTAAAGCAGGCCGCAGCCGCTGGCTCGGACAACGTCCTGAAGTACGCGGTGTCGTCATGAACCCTAACGATCACCCTCACGGTGGTGGTGAAGGCCGCGCTCCAATCGGACGTAAGTCTCCTATGTCTCCATGGGGTAAACCAACCCTTGGTGCTAAGACTCGTAAAAAAGGCAAAGCTTCTGACAAATATATCGTTCGCCGCCGCACGAAGTAATGCGCGCTTAAGTGCATAACTTCGTGTCAGGCCCGAAGGTAACGAGACAATTTGATGAAGGGAGGATTTCAATATGAGCCGTAGTTTGAAAAAAGGACCTTTTATTGACGGATATCTGCTCAAAAAAGTGGAGGATATGAACGCCTCAAGCAAAAAGGCTGTGATCAAAACTTGGTCCCGCCGCTCCACTATTTTCCCGCAATTTATCGGTCACACGTTCGGTGTATACGATGGCCGTAAACATGTACCTGTATATGTAACTGAGGACATGGTAGGACACAAGTTGGGTGAGTTCGCTCCAACCCGTACTTACAAAGGTCATGAAGACGATAAGAAAACAAGAAGATAATTAACGAAGCTCTTTGTTTGAGAGGAGGTTAAACATATGGAAGCAAAAGCACATGCTAGATCGATTCGTATTGCTCCTCGTAAAGCTCAACTCGTTGTTGACTTGATCCGCGGTAAGCAAGTGGGCGAAGCGATCGCAATTCTTCGTCACACTCCGAAAGCTGCATCTCCGGTTGTTGAGAAGCTTTTGAACTCGGCTATCGCAAACGCTGAGCATAACTACTCTTTGGATGTAACTAAATTGGTTGTGACGCAAGCTTATGTCAACCAGGGACCGACTATGAAACGTTTCCGCCCTCGTGCGATGGGACGTGCAAGCCGGATCAATAAACGCACCAGCCACATTACTTTGGTGGTAGCTGAAAAATAAGGAGGGAAAACGTGTGGGCCAAAAGGTAAATCCAGTAGGACTCCGTATCGGTATTATCCGTGATTGGGAATCCAAATGGTATGCAGGCAAAGATTTCGGTGATCTTTTGCTGGAAGACGTGAAAATCCGTGAATACCTGAAAAATAAATTGAAAGACTCCGCTGTATCCCGTATCGAAATCGAGAGAGCGGCTAATCGTGTGAACGTGACGATCCACACTGCGAAGCCAGGTATGGTTATCGGTAAAGGTGGTTCCGAAGTAGAAGTACTGCGCGGACAAGTGACTAAAATCGCCGGCGGTAAAAAAGTTCACATCAACATTTCTGAAATCAAAAACCCTGAACTGGACGCAATTCTTGTTGCTGAAAGCATTGCACAACAGCTGGAACGTCGTGTATCTTTCCGTCGTGCACTGAAACAAGCGATTCAAAGAACTATGCGCTCTGGAGCGAAAGGGATTAAAACATCGGTCAGCGGACGTCTTGGCGGAGCCGAGATTGCTCGTACGGAAGGCTACAGTGAAGGAACTGTTCCACTTCATACGCTTCGTGCAGACATCGACTATGGTACAGCAGAAGCGCATACGACTTACGGCCGTATCGGCGTGAAAGTATGGATCTATCGTGGAGAGGTTCTTCCTACGGCTAAGAAACAAGCTGCTCAGGAAGGAGGCAACTAATCATGTTGGTACCAAAACGTGTAAAACACCGCAAACAACAGCGCGGCCATATGAGAGGCCAAGCGAAAGGCGGTACTGAACTGAACTTCGGCGAATTCGGTCTGCAAGCTACAGAACCAGGCTGGATCACGAACCGTCAGATCGAAGCTGCTCGTATCGCGATGACTCGTTACATCCGTCGTGGCGGTAAAGTATGGATCAAGATTTTCCCAGATAAGCCGATTACTCAAAAGCCTCTCGAAGTGCGGATGGGTAGCGGTAAAGGTAACGTTGAGAAATGGGTTGCCGTTGTAAAACCAGGCAAGATCATGTTTGAACTTGGAGGCGTGTCCGAGGAAATCGCCCGCGAAGCGATGCGTCTCGCCGCTCACAAGCTGCCTGTAAAAACGAAGTTTGTGAAACGAGAAGAAGTGGGTGGTGAAGCAAATGAAAGCTAATGAACTGCGCAACTTAACCACTGCAGAAATCGAGCAAAAAATCGCCGGATTTAAAGAGGAACTCTTTAACCTCCGTTTTCAATTGGCCACTGGCCAGCTTGATAACCCGACTCGGATCCGTGACGTTCGCAAAGAAATAGCTCGTGCTAAAACCGTTATCCGTGAAAGAGAACTTGGGATTAGTTAATGAAATGGAACGTCATGTTCTGTATTCAGGAAGGAGGCTAACAAATGAGCGAAGAACGCAATGCTCGTAAAGTGCAAATCGGTAAAGTTGTCAGCGATAAAATGGATAAAACCATTGTTGTAGCTGTTGAAACTTATAAGAAGCATGACTTGTATCACAAACGCATTAAATACACGAAAAAATTTAAAGCGCATGATGAGAACAATCAAGCTCAAATCGGAGATACCGTTAAAATCATGGAAACTCGCCCTCTCTCCAAAGACAAGCGCTGGAGACTGGTAGAAGTGGTTGAAAAAGCGGTTATCATCTAAGATATGATCAGTTTTTGATGGAAGGAGGAAATTTAAATGATTCAACCATTTACACGTTTAGCTGTTGCTGACAACTCCGGTGCGAAGGAACTGATGTGTATCCGCGTATTGGGTGGTACTGGTCGTCGTACAGCTCAAATCGGTGATTTGATCGTATGTTCCGTCAAACAAGCAACACCAGGCGGCGTTGTCAAAAAGGGTGATGTAGTAAGAGCGGTAGTCGTTCGTACGAAGCGTTCTGTACGTCGTAAAGACGGATCTTACATCTCATTTGACGAGAATGCAGCTGTTGTTGTTAAAGACGACAGAAGCCCACGCGGAACTCGTATTTTCGGACCAGTTGCTCGCGAACTTCGCGAAAGAGACTACATGAAAATCGTTTCCTTGGCTCCGGAAGTAATCTAATAACACCCCAAAAAGTGACGTAACTTTTCGGGAACCCGATAAATAGTTGAACTGGCTAGTCATAGGAGGTGTAACGAATGCCTAAAGTGAAAAAAGTTCTGGAATCCCATAGCAACAAACTGCACGTGAAAAAAGATGATACAGTTATCGTCATCAGCGGTAAAGACAAAGGCAAAAAAGGCCGTGTCATCGCAGCGTACCCTCGTGAAAATCGTGTTTTGGTTGAAGGTGTGAACATGATTAAGAAGCACCAGAAGCCAAACCAAATGAACCCACAAGGCGGTATCATCGAGAAGGAAGCTCCGATCCATGTATCGAACGTTATGCACGTTGATCCGAAGAGCGGAAAAGTAACTCGTATCGGTTACAAAGTACTGGACAACGGTAAAAAAGTTCGCGTAGCTAAAAGATCCGGAGAAGTTATCGATAAATAAGACGGTTTAGAAAGGAGGTCCTTGAATCATGGCAGCAAGAATGAAAGAGCGTTTTTTGAACGAAGTAACTCCTGCTCTGATGCAGAAGTTTAGCTATAAGACAGTAATGCAAGTACCAAAAATCGAGAAGGTTGTCATCAACATGGGTGTGGGCGACGCTGTAGCCAACTCGAAAGTGCTTGATTCCGCTGTGAACGACATGCAGCTGATTGCTGGTCAAAAACCGGTTATCACCCGTGCAAAGAAATCCATCGCGGGATTCAAACTGCGTGAGAACATGCCAATCGGTGTGAAGGTAACGCTGCGCGGTGAGCGTATGTACTACTTCCTCGACAAGCTGTTCAACGTTACACTTCCACGTGTACGTGACTTCCAAGGCGTGTCCACCAAAGCATTTGACGGACGCGGTAACTATACGCTCGGTCTGAAAGAGCAGCTCATTTTCCCTGAAATTGAGTATGACAAAGTGGATAAGGTTCGCGGTATGGACATCGTTATCGTAACGACTGCCAAAACCGACGAAGAATCCCGTGAACTGCTTGCTCAACTGGGCATGCCTTTCGCGAAATAAGACGGTTGTCCTTTTCTCCGAAACTATTTAGGAGGTGTCAGGCTAAGTGGCAAAAACTTCGATGAAAGTTAAACAACAACGTACACCGAAATTCAAAGTACGGGCATATACCCGTTGTGAACGTTGTGGTCGCCCACATTCGGTACTGCAGAAGTTTAAAATTTGCAGAATTTGTTTCCGTGAATTAGCTTATAAAGGCCAGATTCCTGGCGTGAAAAAAGCAAGCTGGTAAGAAGTTTATAAACGGGAAGGAGGTTTATCCTACATGACTATGTCCGATCCAATTGCAGATATGCTAACTCGTATTCGTAACGCGAACACGGTTCGCCACGAAACAGTAGAAATGCCTGCTTCGACGATTAAAAAACAAATCGCTGACATCTTGAAGCGTGAAGGCTTCATCCGTGATGCAGAGTTTGTGGAAGACAATAAACAAGGGATCATTCGTGTATTCCTGAAATATGGTTCCAACAACGAGCGCGTAATCACAGGTCTGAAAAGAATCAGCAAACCAGGTCTTCGCGTTTACACGAAGAGCAACGAAGTACCTCGCGTACTTGGTGGTTTGGGTATTGCGATCATCTCCACGTCTAAGGGAGTTATGACCGACAAAGAAGCTCGTCAATCCAAAGCTGGCGGAGAAGTTCTCTGCTACGTATGGTAATCAACGTCACAAGATAGGAGGTGTAATGAATGTCCCGTATTGGTCGTAAACCAATTGCTATTCCTAACGGTGTGGAAGTCACACTGGATAACACTGTAATCACCGTAAAAGGACCTAAAGGTACCTTGACTCGTGAGTTGCATAAAGACATGCAAATTACAGTAGAAAACAACGAGATCAATGTTGTTCGTCCTTCCGACAACAAAACACATCGCTCTCTTCACGGCACGACCCGCAGCGTTGTCTCGAATATGGTCAACGGTGTAACTGAAGGATTCTCGAAAAACCTGGAGTTGGTAGGTGTCGGGTACCGTGCAAGCAAAACCGGAGATAAAATCGTTCTGAACGTGGGTTACTCCCACCCAGTTGAAATTACACCGGAAGCTGGCATCGAATTCGATGTGCCGTCAAACACAAAAATCACCGTTCGCGGTATCGATAAAGAGCGCGTAGGTGCATACGCTGCTAAGATCCGTTCCGTACGTGAGCCTGAGCCTTATAAAGGTAAAGGGATTAAATACGAAGGTGAACGCATTATCCGTAAGGAAGGTAAAGCTGGTAAGAAGAAGTAAGGTTAGCTGACTGGGGATTCACCTGGTGGATAACTTGCCTCTTCTCCCATACTTACCCGATGCGTCTAAAAGTGAAGCTCTTAAGGCAAAACTGAAGGGAGGAAATGGAAGCATGATCACGAAACAAGACAAGAACAAAGCTCGTCTGAAAAGACACCTGCGTGTCCGTAAGAAAATCCAAGGCACTGCAGAACGTCCACGTTTGAACGTGTTCCGTTCTTCGAAACACATTTATGCTCAATTGATCGATGACGTGGCTGGCGTGACTTTGGCATCAGCTTCTACGCTGGACAAAGAACTGGTTAACGACATCAAGAACGGCGGAAGCGTTGAATCCGCTCGTAAAGTCGGCGAACTCGTTGCAAAACGTGCAGCGGACAAAGGTTATAAATCGATCGTATTCGATCGTGGTGGATATTTGTACCATGGACGTATTCAAGCACTTGCAGAGGCAGCTCGCGAAGCAGGCCTTGAATTCTAAGATATTTTCAAAAGGAGGTAAACGACTTGCGTGTAGATCCTAACACTTTAGAACTGACTGAAAGAGTAGTAAACATTAACCGCGTTGCTAAAGTTGTAAAAGGCGGACGTCGCTTTAGCTTTAGCGCACTGGTAGTTGTCGGTGATGGCAAAGGTTGGGTAGGAGCAGGTATCGGTAAAGCAGGCGAAGTACCGGATGCAATCCGCAAAGGTATTGAAGATGCTAAGAAAAACCTGATTCACATTCCACTTGTTGGAACCACTATTCCTCACCTCGTAACAGGACACTTCGGAGCAGGCCGCGTATTGTTGAAGCCGGCATCTGAAGGTACTGGGGTTATCGCTGGCGGACCGGTTCGTGCAGTACTCGAGCTGGCTGGCGTAGGCGACATTTTGACAAAATCTCTAGGTTCTTCGAACTCCATGAACATGGTCAATGCGACTTTGGAAGGCTTGTCCCGCCTGAAGCGTGTTGAAGATGTTGCCAAGCTTCGCGGCAAATCCGTCGAAGAGCTGTTGGGTTAAGGAGGGAATCTCATGGCTAAACTTGAAATCACCCTCGTACGCAGCGTGATTGGTCGTCCAGAGGATCAGCGTGCAACCGTGAAAACACTCGGACTTCGCAAAATCAACCATTCCGTGGTTCAAAGCGACAATGCTGCAATTCGCGGAATGATCAAGAAAGTAAATCACCTGGTTTCTGTTAAAGAAATCGAAGGTTAATCCCGGGCAGTTTATCCCCGGACATATTAAGGAGGTGCAACGAACGATGAAGTTACATGAGCTGAGCCCAGCACCTGGATCCCGCAAAGAGCGCAAGCGCGTTGGACGCGGTACTAGTAGCGGTACGGGTAAAACGTCGGGTCGCGGTCACAAAGGACAAAACTCTCGTTCCGGCGGTGGTGTACGTCCAGGCTTCGAAGGTGGACAGAACCCATTGTATCGTCGTCTTCCGAAGCGCGGTTTCGTAAACCCAACTCGGAAAGAGTACGCGATTGTGAACATCGAAGAACTTAACAGCTTTGCAGCAGGTACTGAAGTGACTCCAGAAGTTTTGGTTGAGAGCGGTATTGTTAACAATACAAAGAGCGGAATCAAAATTCTTGGCAACGGTGAAGTTACCGTTTCTTTGACTGTAAAAGCTAATAAGTTTTCTCAATCTGCGGTAGAGAAGATCGAGGCTGCCGGCGGTAAAACCGAGGTGATCTAATGTTTAAGACCCTGAAAAATATATGGCGTGTCGAGGACCTTCGCAAGCGTATTTTGTTCACCTTATTCGTTCTGATCATCTTCCGTATCGGATCCTTTGTACCGGTTCCCGGTGTTAACAAGGATGTCTTTACCCAGACAAATCAGGCAGGCAATGAGTTGTTCGGTCTTCTTAACACGTTCTCGGGGGGCGCGTTATCGCAGTTTTCGATCTTCGCCCTTTCGATATTTCCATATATTACTTCGTCCATTATCGTGCAGTTGCTGTCGATGGACGTCATTCCAAAGTTTGCGGAATGGAACAAACAAGGGGAACACGGGAAGAAACAGTTGGCTCAAATTACTCGTTATGGTACGGTAATACTGGGTCTGATTCAGGCGTTCGGTATGTCCATCGGGTTTAACCGCCTGTATGGCGCCGAAATGGTTCCTGGAGCAACCTTTATCGACTTCGTCGTGATCGCGATCGTTCTTACTGCAGGTACATCATTCTTGATGTGGCTCGGCGAACAGATTACGGAACGCGGAATCGGTAACGGTATTTCGATCATTATCTTTGCAGGTATCGCTGCTGGTATTCCGATGCACATTCGGACAACGATTGAATCGAACTTCATTCAGGATGGTCAGGTCTTCATGAACATTCTGAAGGGTGTCATCATCCTCTTGATTTTGGTTCTGATCATTACCGGTGTTGTATTCATTCAGCAAGGTATCCGTAAAATTCCGGTTCAATACGCGAAGCGTGTTGTAGGAAACAAAATGTACGGTGGACAGAACACACACATTCCGCTCAAAATTAACGGAGCAGGCGTTATTCCGGTAATCTTTGCGATGTCATTGCTGCAGTTCCCGGTTATCCTGGCCAGCTTCTGGGCACACCAGAATTGGGCGAAATGGATTACGGCGAACCTGGCTTATGACAGCCCGCTTGGAATGGTACTGTATGTACTCATGATCATTGGTTTCACGTTCTTCTACACCTTCGTGCAGATGAATCCGAACCAAATGGCTGATAATATGAAGAAGAACGGCGGCTATGTGCCGGGCATTCGTCCTGGTAAAGCTACCGAGAAGTATCTGACACGGGTTATGACCCGTCTGACCATGACAGGAGCTCTGTTCCTGGCCGTGATCTCCGTACTTCCGGTGTTCTTTGGATCACTTGCAGGTCTTCCTCGTACGGTTCAGATTGGTGGTACGTCCCTCTTGATCGTCGTCGGTGTTGCACTGGATACGATGAAGCAGATCGAAAGCCAACTGATCAAACGTCATTACAAAGGTTTTATCAATAAATAGGCGATAGGTTCCGGCGAGTGGTCTGTATCGCTTCCCGGCGCCTATTGTGTTGTTCTTGCTAGTCAATCAAGGGGAGGGAGTGACGTAAGGTGAACATCTTATTCATGGGTCCTCCTGGGGCAGGAAAAGGAACGCAAGCAGAAAACATCGTGAATGAATTCGGTATTCCTCATATTTCTACGGGCGATGCATTTCGTCTCGCGATCAAACAAGGAACTCCCATCGGGATCAAAGCGAAGGAATTCATGGATCAGGGTCTGCTGGTACCGGATGACGTAACGATTGGTATTGTGGAAGAGCGTCTGCAGCAGTCCGATTGCGAAAAAGGTTTTTTATTGGACGGCTTTCCAAGAACCCTTTCGCAAGCGGAAGCGCTGGATGACATCCTCGCCCGCTTGAATACTGGTCTCGATCACGTCATCAACCTGAAAGTGGATCGGGAAAAGCTTCTGGCCCGCCTAACCGGCCGCCGGATTTGCAAAAACTGCGGTTCGACTTATCATGTGATCTTTAATCCTCCTAAACAGGAAGGCATTTGTGATAAATGCGGCGGCGAATTGTACCAGCGCTCCGATGATAACGAAGAGAGCGTCGGCATTCGTTTAGACGAATATATCAACAAAACAGCACCACTCCTCACGTTTTATGAGAACAAAGGTCTTTTGCGTCAAATCGATGGTGATCAGGAAATCGACGCGGTTTCATCACAAATTGCGTCTATACTGAGAGGTTAAGTATAATGATCATTTGTAAATCCGAAACGGAACTGAGCTTGATGAGAGAAGCAGGAAGGATCGTGGCGGAATGCCACAAACTCCTTGCCGCTCATGTTGAACCGGGCATTACGACCGGGGAACTGGACCTGATGGCCGACAAGTTCATTCGAAGCCAAGGCGCTGTGCCATCTTTTAAAGGCTACAACGGATTTCCTTCCAGCATTTGCGCATCAGTCAACGAAGAATTGGTGCATGGATTTCCAGGCAAACGCAAATTGATCGAGGGCGATATCGTTACGTTTGATATCGGCGCGCAATACCAGGGTTACCATGGTGACTCGGCATGGACCTACGCTGTAGGAGAAATTTCCGAAGAGGCCCAGAGTTTGCTGGACGTTACGGAAGGATCGCTCTATGCTGGACTTGCGCTAGTCAAACCCGATGTCCGCTTGTTTACAATCTCTCATGCCATTCAGCGTCATATCGAGGATGCAGGTTTCTCTGTCGTCCGGGAGTACGTTGGTCATGGCGTGGGTACCGATCTGCATGAGGATCCGCAAATTCCGAACTATGGCATCCCTGACCGCGGACCAAGACTCAAACCGGGCATGGTGCTCGCGATTGAGCCGATGGTCAATGCCGGGAAACGGCATGTCAAGACGCTGGAAGACAACTGGACGGTTGTAACGGTTGACGGCTCACTATGTGCTCACTTCGAGCATACGGTAGCAGTCACGCCGGATGGCATGGAAATTTTGACGAAGCTGCCGGAATAGGGTGATGACATTGAATCATGAAATCACGCTACAACCCGGTCAGATTGTTAAGATACTGAAGGGCAGAGATGCCGGACAGTATGCCGTTATCGTTTCGATTGAGGACAGCAGGTTCGTGTGGATCGCGGATGGGGACAAACGCAAGTTTGACGGGGCCAAGAAGAAGAATGTTCTTCATCTTGAACCTCAATCCTACATTAGCAGTGAAGTGGTAAACAGTTTGCAAGAAAGCGGTCGGGTTACAAACGGTAAACTGCGTTTCGCACTTGGCCAATTTGTATCCGATAAATCCAAGGCAGATCAGAAAGGAGACTAACTGTGGCTAAAGAAGATGTCATTGAAGTCGAAGGAACGGTCATCGAGCCGTTGCCGAATGCTACCTTTAAAGTCGAGCTGGAGAATGGTCACCAGATTCTCGCTCATGTTTCCGGAAAGCTGCGGATGCACTTTATCCGTATCCTTACAGGAGACAAAGTGGTTGTTCAACTCTCGCCGTACGATTTAACCAAAGGTCGTATCACGTACCGTAAATAGATTCAAGGTTCCCCCGGGGAATCAAGGAAAGCTGCGAAGCGGTTTTACTGACGTAAAACTCAGCAGCGGTAACAAACTACTTTAGTTTCGAAGCTGGTTTTACAACGTAAAACTTGGAGGAGGTAATTAGCATGAAGGTAAGACCTTCTGTAAAGCCTATTTGCGAAAAATGCAAAGTCATTCGCCGCAAAGGGAACGTAATGGTTATCTGTGAAAATCCGAAACACAAACAAAAACAAGGTTAAAGAAGGGGGTGTAGCGTAAAATGGCTCGTATAGCTGGTGTGGATTTGCCACGTGACAAACGCGTTGAGATCGCCTTGACTTACATTTTCGGAATCGGTAAAACGACTTCCCAGAAAGTATTGAAAGAAACTGGAATCAATGCAGACACTCGTGTCCGTGATTTGACAGAAGATGAAGTCAGCAAATTGCGCGAAACGATCGATGGTATGGTTAAGGTAGAAGGTGACCTGCGTCGTGAAATTTCCTTAAATATTAAACGTCTCACGGAGATCGGCTGCTACCGCGGTATTCGTCACCGTCGTGGATTGCCTGTTCGTGGTCAACGTACTAAAACGAATGCTCGTACACGTAAAGGTCCTCGTCGTACCGTAGCGAACAAGAAGAAATAAGAAAGGGGGATAATAGACAATGGCTAAACCAAAAAAAGTCGTACGTACTAAACGTCGTGACCGCAAAAATATTGAAAGTGGCGTGGCTCATATCCGCTCCACGTTCAACAATACAATCGTAACGATTACGGATCCTCACGGAAACGCGATTTCTTGGGCAAGCTCCGGCGGCCTTGGATTTAAAGGTTCCCGTAAGTCGACCCCGTTCGCTGCGCAAATGGCTGCTGAAACAGCTGCCAAAGCGGCTATGGAACACGGTATGAAAGCGGTGGAAGTCATGGTTAAAGGTCCTGGTGCTGGTCGTGAAGCAGCAATTCGTTCCCTGCAAGCAGCAGGTCTCGAAGTTAACCTGATCAAAGACGTAACACCAATTCCACATAACGGATGCCGCCCACCAAAACGTCGTCGCGTATAATGAAGTCATCCTGTTAATGTGGTATAAATCCGTTGCAATCTGCTAATAATGGTTGTTTAGGCATACTACTACATGGATTACTGGATAAGATGACAGTTTCATATAGGAGCGACGTTTGAAGGAGGGGTACTTGCGTGATTGAAATCGAAAAGCCGAAAATTGAGACCGTTGATGTCAATGAAGAAGGAACCTATGGGAAATTCGTTGTTGAGCCTCTAGAGAGAGGATATGGCACGACGCTGGGGAACTCGCTTCGCCGCATCTTGTTATCCTCACTCCCGGGTGCAGCCGTCACATCGATTCAAATCGATGGCGTGCTTCATGAATTCTCCACGATTCCGGGTGTCATGGAAGACGTGACCGAGGTCATCCTGAACCTGAAAGCTTTGTCTCTGAAAATTCATTCCGATGAAGAGAAAGTGTTCGAGATTGATGCGGAGGGTGAAGGGGTTGTTACTGCTGGTGACATCCGTGCGGATAGTGATGTGGAGATTCTGAATCCGGATCTTCATATTGCGACGCTGGGCCCTGGTGCAAGACTTCATATGCGTATTTTTGCCAGTCGCGGTCGTGGCTATGTCCAGGCGGATCGGAACAAACGCGATGACCAGCCTATCGGCGTCATTCCCGTCGATTCGATCTACACTCCGATTAGCCGTGTTAACTACGGCGTGGAAAATACGCGTGTTGGCCAAGTAACCAACTACGACAAACTGACGCTTGAAATTTGGACGGATGGCAGCATCCGCCCAGAAGAAGCCGTTAGTCTCGGCGCGAAAATCTTGACTGAGCATCTGTTCCTCTTCGTGGGTCTGACCGACGAAGCGAAGGATGCGGAGATCATGGTCGAGAAAGAAGAAGACAAGAAAGAAAAAGTGCTTGAAATGACGATCGAAGAGCTGGATCTTTCCGTTCGTTCCTACAACTGCTTGAAACGTGCCGGCATTAATACGGTACAAGAGCTGACTACGAAAACCGAAGAGGATATGATGAAAGTCCGGAACCTCGGACGCAAATCCTTGGAGGAAGTTCAAGAGAAGCTCGAAGAGTTGGGCCTGGGACTTCGTACGGAAGAATAGCAGATTCGGCTTAGCTTAGCAAAGGAGGGAAAAACACATGGCATACCAAAAGTTGGGCCGCGATTCCAGTGCGCGTAAAGCGTTGTTCCGTGACCTGGTAACCGACCTTTTCTTATATGAGCGTATTCAAACGACTGAAGCCAAAGCGAAAGAAGTTCGTTCGATCGCTGAGAGACTGATCACAAAAGCAAAAAAAGGTGATCTGCACGCTCGTCGTCAAGTAGCTGCATTCGTGCGTCGTGAAACAGTTGACGGTGAACAAGATGCAATCCAAAAATTGTTCTCCGAAATCGCTCCTCGCTACGTAGAGCGTCCAGGCGGATACACGCGTATCCTGAAACTGGGTCCTCGTCGTGGTGACGCAGCTCCAATGGTTTATTTGGAACTGGTAGATCGCGCGTAATTTCGTTTTGTTCCATTGAAGTGACTGAAGTTATGTATGCCCGGCTCTTCAGATGTTTATTCTAGGAGCCATGAACGGGAAGTGGTGCGAGATATAGTCGATCATTTGGTTCGACTCGTCTCGACTACTCCATGGGCTACGATAACGGGGACCTTCTAGTCATGTGGCTGACTCGAAGGGTTCGGCTTAACATGATGAAAAGGAGCTCCTATGGGGCTCTTTTTTTGATAGATATGGAACTCATGAGTTATCAGCGATGCTGATGAGATTCTAAATCGCAAGTTTCGTTGCGGAATCATTCGATGAAAGCACGCAGGAGGCAAGCAATGCGTAATCTTCTGATGAAGGTCAGTTACGACGGTACCGATTATAACGGCTTTCAGACCCAGCCCGGTGGCCACACGATTCAGGACTATTTGGAGGAAGCCATTCGCCGCTTGTCCGGAGAGCAGCTCAAGATTACGGCTTCCGGCCGGACAGATGCCGGGGTGCATGCCCGCGCCCAGGTATTTAATTTTTACACGGCTTCCCCCATTCCCGTGGAGCGTTGGTGCATGGCATTAAACACTTGGCTGCCGGAAGATATCGTGGTTTCGGATGCAATGGAGGTACCGATGGAATTCCATTCCCGCCATGCAGCGAAACGCAAAACCTATCGTTTTACCATCAATGCGAATCAATATCCGGATCTCTTCAACCGGCGGTACCAGATCCATCATCATGGAAAACTGGATATCGCAGCGATGGAGCAGGGACTTTCTCATCTGATCGGAACGCATGACTTTACAACGTTTGCGTCACGAAAGTCGACGAAGCCGTCCCATGTCCGTACGATTTTTGATGCTTGGATCGAGAAGGATACATCCATGTGCCGCCCAGGCACCAGAGATCAAGGAATCATTCATACGTTCATATCCGGGAACGGGTTTCTGCAGCACATGGTCCGGATCATTATGGGAACGTTGATTGAGGTAGGGGAAGGCAAGCGTCATCCGGATGATATGAAGGTCATATTGGAAGCCCAAAATCGGGCGGCAGCCGGTCCCACAGCGATGGGCAAGGGCTTGATGTTATGGGAAGTGGATTACGATATCGCCGGCCACGAGAAGCTGCAATGACTGACGCGGTACGTACCACGCAGACGGTTATTCCCCAAAGAACCGGAAAGCATTCGGGATGCGTTTGGCGGCTTGTTTGAATCAAACCGCAGGGTGTAAGGTAGAAAAGCAAAAAACACTTGCGGAAGTGGGCGTAATCCTGTATTATATAAGTTGTGTTTTCTTAACGGCTCTCCCACAGCCCCGGTTAAGAGAATGCCAATAGCAAGACAGCATCACCATGAAAATGCTTTACACATGAACGAAGATAAATGATGAAAATTAATGATGATTTTCGGACGAATACAAGGAGGAACTATACATGCGTACCACCTATATGGCGAAGCCAAATGAAGTTGAGCGCAAATGGTACATCGTTGATGCCGAAGGCAAAACGCTTGGCCGTTTGGCAAGTGAAGTTGCGGCTCTGATCCGCGGCAAACATAAGCCTCAATTCACTCCACATGTTGACACAGGGGATTTCGTGGTTGTTATCAACGCCGAGAAAATCCACCTCACTGGCAAAAAGATGGAGAACAAGAAATATTATCGTCACTCCCTGCATCCAGGTGGATTGAAAGTAACTTCAGCTCAAGACCTGATTGCTAAATTCCCAGAGCGTGTAATCGAAAGCGCGGTTCACGGCATGCTTCCTAAAACTCGCATGGGCGAGAAAATGAAGCTGAGACTGAAAGCATACGCAGGCACGGCACATCCACATGAAGCACAAAAACCAGAAGTTTACGAACTTCGCGGTTAATTAAAAAGGAGGACAGTTTCATGGCACAAGTACAATACTATGGGACAGGTCGTCGTAAACACTCGGTAGCACGTGTACGCCTCGTACCGGGTGAAGGACGCATTGTCATCAATAAACGTGATATCAATGAATATTTCGGTTTGGAAACACTCAAACTGATCGTTAAACAACCTTTGAATCTGACAGAAACACTGGGCAAATATGACGTGCTTGTCATCGCTCACGGTGGCGGCATCTCCGGTCAAGCTGGAGCAATCCGTCACGGTATCTCCCGTGCTCTTCTGAAAGCAGATCCTGAATTCCGTCCTTCTCTGAAAAGAGCTGGATTCCTGACTCGCGACCCTCGTATGAAAGAACGTAAGAAATACGGTCTTAAAGCAGCTCGTCGCGCGCCTCAGTTCTCCAAACGTTAATATTCGATTTACCAAGCCCTTGGCCATTATGGTCAAGGGCTTTTTTGTGGTGTCTGAAAGCATAATTCTCGAAGCATAGGTCTCCCGGTTATCGCAATACACCGTCCTCTGCACGAAGTCTGTCTACTGAATATTAAGTGGACAAGACGTTTGTAGTCAGGTTGTCCACAAAGATATGCACATCATGGTGAGCACATTTGGAATACGTTCGCGTGTTTTGGGGCATGTTGTTCACATCATGTGCACAGGTTGAGGATAGAAAGAATGAAGCTGGCTTCCGAGCATGATCATCTGACATCGTTAACCACTTGACTTCATATGTAAATAGAGATATATTATTAATTGCAAATTAATTAAGCACTTAAATAATTAATATTTAATCATTAATTAGATAAGTAATTTCTTGGAGCAGTAAGGGGTGATATGGTTGGATCGCAATGAAGAGATTTTTAAGGTGTCGTCGATGTTTCGGGCGCTGCTAAAGAACATTTCTCAAGAATGGAACAAGTCGAGCGCCGGGAAATACAATTTAAGTTTCCCTCAATTTCAGGTGCTGTATGTATTAAAGATGAGAGGACCTCTTAAGGTCTCGGAGCTTGCTGAAGTTTTGTCTTTGACGCCGCCGGCTATAACCGGACTGACGGATAAATTGGTTGCAGAAGGATATCTGCAGAAAGAACGCGCCGAGGATGACCGCAGAGTTGTCAACATCACGCTCTTGGAACCGGGGCTTGAGATCATTAAGAAAGTGAAGAAGGATCAAAAAGAAATGATCCAGGGATTTTTTGACTTCCTCTCTGAGGAAGACATTCAGCATTTAAGAAGAATCTTCTCCTTGATGCTGTCAAACATAGATAAAGACAATCACAACAGGTAGAGGTGGAGCATGGAGCATTTAACGCTTAAACGTAAAGTTTCGATTATGATCGCGATCATGGCTGCGATGTTCTTCGCAGCCATTAACCAGACGATAACAAGCACCGCGATGCCGCGGATTATCGCCATTCTTGATGGCATGGATTATTACACATGGACCATCAACATTTATTTGTTAACATCAACGATCGCAACCATACTGGTTGGCAAGCTGTCCGATATGTTCGGACGTAAGCCGTTTATCTTGATAGGTATATTATTTTTCATGTTAGGAGCTTTCCTGACGGGTACTTCGACAGACGTGTATCAGTTTATTATTTATCGGGGGATTCAAGGTATCGGTGCCGGCATTATCCAGTCAACGGCATTTATGTCGGTCGGGGACTTATTCCCGCCGCGGGAACGTGGTAAATGGATGGGACTGATGACCGCGGTATTCGGTTTTTCCAGTGTCCTTGGCCCTACGCTAGGCGGATACCTGGTCGATAACATCGAATGGCGTTGGTTATTCTGGATCTTCCTGCCGCTGGGTGTAGTAGCCTTTATTATGATATGGACGTTGTTTCCGAAGGTTGAACGCAAACCTGGCCAATCCATTGACTATCTGGGCTCCCTGTTCCTTACAACGTCCATCGTTCCTTTACTGCTGGCCTTTTCTTGGGCAGGTACGGAATATGCTTGGGGATCACCTCAGATTATTGGTCTCATCGCAGCTTCAGTCGTATCAGCTTTAATCTTTATCTTGGTAGAGATGAAGGCGAAGGAACCGGTATTGCCACTTAGTTTGTTCAAAAATAGTGTCGTTACGGTTTCTAATCTGATTGGATTTTTTATGAACTTTGGTTTGATGGGTGCCATGATTTATATTTCCTTCTATGTTCAAGGTGTGCTTGGCATCTCACCAACCTATGCGGGTTATGTAACCATACCCATGTCGATTTTCATGATGGGTACGAGTGCTATAGCAGGTCAACTCATTGCTAAGAGCGGAAAGTACAAACGGTACGCACTTCTTGGAGTTCCAATTATGATGGTCGGTATGGGCATTATGGTGTTTATGGACAACATTTGGCTTACTGTCGTTAGTACCATTATTTTCGGTATCGGTCTTGGTTTGGGTATGCCGGTATTCTCGCTGGCTACGCAGAATGCCGTACCCCACAATGAGCTCGGTGTAGCAACGGCTTCATCTCAATTGTTCCGTAATCTCGGCGGTACAATCGGGATTGCGGTTATGGGAACGGTTATGTCGAACAATCTGACGAAGAATTTGAAGGAAGCACTTCAGTCGACTAATGCACCGGATTTTAGCTCGGTGGATCCGCAGCTAGCCCAGCAGATGTTGTCCTTCGCTAATCCGCAGACACTGATGAATAAACCGCTGATCGAGCAAACGCAGGCAAGTCTTCCTGCTGATGTACAGCCTTTGTTCGCGCAAATGATCGACAGTATCCGCGATGCACTTGGAAATACATTGTCCATGGTGTTCCTCACAGGTACGTTAGTCCTCGTAGTCGCGTTGCTGCTCGTATTCTTCTTGAAGGAAATTCCGCTGCGAACGACGAATCAGGCATCCGCTCCCAAATCCGAGGACTCGGAAGGGAAAAGTGCTGGCGCTGGTACTAGAGCTAAAGAGGTATCGGTGGCAACTACAGACTAAGATTGGCATTTGTCAAAATGTTTGGAAATCGAAGAGAAAGAAGACCCTTTCTGCTTGCGCAGGAAGGGTTTTTTCGTTTTTTATGGTAACGATTTGATGGTTGACATTTATTAGGAATGTTTTATACTGTATTTAATTCATATTATTTCAGTAGGATTATCGGGATTAATGAAAATGGGGGAGGCATCCAATCATGAATTTGCTGGAGAAAGAAGATCTGATCAGAGTGCAAGCTGAAGAGCTTGAGCACGCATCGGCTGAGGAAGTCATCGAATTTGCAATCAAGACGTTTCCTAACATAACGTTTGCTTGCAGCTTTGGAGCAGAAGATGTGGTATTGGTCGATATGATTCAGAAGATCAGTCCGTCGACGGATATTTTTTATCTGGATACCGACTTTCATTTCAAGGAGACATACGAAACGCGGGATCGTATGGCAGAACGCTATGGCCTGGAATTTGTGCGCGTATCTCCGCTCATCACGCCGGAAGAGCAAGCGGCTCAGCATGGCGAAGCATTATGGAGCGTCAGCCCGAACGAATGCTGCAACATCCGCAAGGTAGAGCCGTTGACCCGGATTCTGTCTCAATACGAGGCTTGGATCACAGGCATACGAAGAGATCAAGCCCCTACCCGGGCGAACTCGAAGAAGATTGAATATGATACCAAGTTTGGTTTGGTGAAGTTCAATCCGATCGCGGGCTGGACGAGTGAGGATGTGTGGAATTACATCCGCACGAACGAGATCATCTACAACCCGCTGCATGATCAGAATTATCCGAGCATTGGCTGCGAATACTGCACGCGGCAGGTCATGCCGGGAGAAGATCCACGTGCAGGACGCTGGTCCGGGCATGAGAAGACGGAGTGCGGGCTTCATAAATAAACAGATAAGAACCACTTGCCTTATCACAGTTGCAGCATAAGAAGGAGGAATTATTCATGACAGCCATACTCCCTCATGGCGGTACGCTGGTACAGCGGGTAGCCCAAGGAGAAGAACGTGAAACTTTGTTGAAGCAGGTTGACACCTTTCATAAGATCCCTGTAAACGCCTGGAGCATTTCGGACTTGGATCTAATCGGGGTCGGAGCATTTTCGCCATTGCAGGGATTTCTGAACGAGCAGGACTACAAATCCGTCGTTTCCAATATGCGTTTATCTGACGGAACGGTGTGGAGCATACCGGTCACGCTGGCCGTAGATGAAGTCACGGCGGCGAAGCTCGTAGTCGGCGAGAAGGCGGCGCTTGTAGGAGAAGAAGACGGCGTCGTTTATGGCGTCATCGATGTCGAGAGTGTCTACCAGGTCGATCAGCAAGTCGAGGCTGTACAAGTATTCAAGACCGATGATCCGGAGCATCCAGGCGTGAAAAAGCTTTTGGAACGACCTGCGACGTATGTTGGAGGTCCGATTCAAGTATTGAATCGTCCACAGCCTGAACGGTTTGGCGAGTTTTATTTTGATCCGGCAGAGACACGCGCACATTTTAAAGCCAAGGGCTGGAATACGGTTGTCGGCTTTCAGACCCGAAACCCGGTCCACCGTGCACATGAGTACATTCAGAAAAGCGCAATGGAAATCGTAGATGCGCTATTCCTCAATCCGCTCGTGGGAGAGACCAAATCGGATGACGTTCCTGCCAACGTGCGGATGAAGAGCTACCTGACCTTGCTGGAGAACTATTACCCCGCGGATCGTACCTTCCTGGGCGTATTTCCGGCTGCCATGCGTTATGCAGGCCCAAGGGAAGCCATATTCCATGCCATGGTTCGTAAAAATTATGGATGCACTCATTTTATCGTGGGCCGGGATCATGCCGGAGTCGGCGACTACTACGGCACTTATGAGGCACAGGAAATTTTCAAGAATTTCACTGCGGAAGAGTTGGGCATTACCCCGCTGTTCTTCGAGCACAGCTTCTTCTGCACAACATGCGGAAACATGGCCTCGAGCAAAACATGCCCGCATCCTAAGGAGGATCATCTGACCTTGTCGGGAACGAAGGTTCGCGGCTTGCTTCGTGAGGGGCAGTGCCCGCCGCCGGAATTTACGCGCCCGGAAGTTGCGCAAGTACTGATCGAAGGCATGAAAGAGCAGATCACGGTATAACGAAGGCATAAATAACCGCCTTGTCCCATATGATGGAGTAGAACAACTCATGGGACGAGGTGGTTTTGTTATGTCCAGGCGGAGAACGGACAAGGTTACGGTATGGATATCGTTGAAGAGAATCAAACAAACCCTGATTGGTGCCGTACTACTGGCACTGCTCATTATCGTAGTGACGTACGAAATCCCCTCTGCCAAAACGTCCAATACCTGGAGCCTGCCGCTTGCCGGCAAAGTCATTGCCCTTGATGCAGGCCATGGCGGGCCAGACGGGGGAGCAGTAAGCCGCCAAGGCGTCATAGAGAAGGATGTAAACCTGGCCATCACCTTGTATCTACGTGATTACTTGCAGCAGGCAGGCGCGCTTGTCATTATGACAAGAGAAGGAGACTACGACCTGGCGGCGGAAAGCACCAAGGGATATTCCAAGCGGAAAACGGAAGATCTCAAACAACGCGTGCGGATGATTGAGGACAGCAAGGCCGACCTGTTTATCAGCATGCATCTGAACAGCATTCCGTCCAATCGGTGGAGAGGCGCACAGACCTTTTTCCCGCCGAATAACGAGGACAGCAAGAAACTTGCCGAATTGATCCAAGCTGAAATTAGGCATAACCTGGAGAATACGCAGCGTCTGGCCAAAACGGACGACAAGATATATTTGCTCCAAGCCCTGCGCATGCCATCCGCCCTGGTCGAGGTCGGTTTCTTGTCCCACCCGCAGGAATCCGAATTGCTTCGGGACGAGAAATACCAGAGAAAGGTCGCAGCTTCCGTGTATAACGGCATTTTGCGGTATACCTCCGGAGAGTCCATCAGCGAGTCGTCACAAGCTGCAGAGTAATGGTATAATAGACACGAATATCGAAACATTGTCTATTCCATTACATAGAGCAGAGGTGCTTATATGCTGACTAGAGAAACGGTACAGGAGATACTCCAGCCTTTACGTGATCCCGAAACCGGAAAGAGCCTGATGGAGCTCCAGCGTATTCGAGATATTGTAGTCAAGGAACGCACGGTTCGACTATCCGTGACGTACAGCAGCGAAGATGTACGCGCTTCCCTGGAAGCGCAGATCAGAGAAATTCTGGAGGCGATGGGGGCAGAGGATATTCATATCCGCATGCGTCCCCTGGACAATGCCTCAAACCAAGCGAACCGCGAGGAAGCCAACGATCGCGACAAGCTGACAAAAGGGCATGCTGCCGGCATGGAGCAGAATACGCTTCTAAGCGAACAATCCGGCGTTCATTTCATTGCGATCGCAAGCGGCAAAGGCGGCGTCGGCAAATCCACCGTTACGGTGAATTTAGCCGCAGCTTTGGCCCGACAAGGAAAGAGGGTCGGTCTGATCGACGCGGATATTTACGGATTCAGCGTACCGGACATGATGGGTATTGAGGAAGGGCCCTCCGTAACCGAAGACGGCGTCATTCACCCGGTTGAGCGCTTTGGCGTCAAGGTCATGTCGATGGGCTTCTTCATCCGTGAGAACAGTCCGGTGATTTGGCGTGGACCGATGCTTGGCAAAATGCTGCGTCAATTTTTCACCGATGTCGCTTGGGGGGATTTGGACTACATGCTGCTTGATCTGCCGCCAGGAACCGGTGACGTGGCGCTGGACGTGCATCAAATGATTCCGCAGAGCAAAGAGATCATCGTAACCACCCCGCATGCTACGGCGGCGTTTGTTGCCGCCAGAGCGGGTGCGATGGCCTTGCAGACCGATCATGAAATTCTAGGCGTCGTCGAGAACATGTCCTATTATGTCTGCTCCCATGGCGGAGAGAAGGATTATGTGTTCGGTCGTGGAGGCGGAGGCAAGCTTGCCGAGACGCTTCATACGGAGCTTCTCGCGCAGCTTCCGTTGGGGGCCCCGGATAATCACCCTTCGGAGCCGGATTTCTCGCCATCGGTTTATAAACCGGGGACCGAGAGCGCAGCGATTTACGAAGAGATCGCCTCACGAATCGCGGCTAAGCTTGAAGGATCCGTTTAAGACCAACTCATAATATGACGAAACAAGCTCCCTCTGCAGGGAGCTTGTTCTATTTTTCGGAATGGATGCTTTAACCGCCGCCGCCATCGCCGCCGCCTTCTTCACCGCCGCCGCTTTCACTGCTACCTTCACCGCCGCCACCGCCTTGCTCTTCTTGGCCTTGTCCCTCGCCTTGTTTTTTCTTTTCCACTTTAGGCTGAAGTTCATCTTTCACGACCGTTTTGAGCAGTTCCAGAACCTCCATGCGGAACAGCGGATTTTGCATAGCTTCCTGCATCACGGTCATGGACTGTTTGCGATAGTCCGGCGTATTGGTCAATTCAAGAAACGATTTCATCACATCCGGTGATTTTAACATATCCTGAATAGCCTTTTGATACGTAGGGTCCTTGATCAGCTGCATATGCAGCTGCTTGCTCTCGGAATTAATGGCTTTGGCAAAATCGCCGGCGAACTGCGGATCGGTCATGATCTTCTCAATTTCCTTCTTATATTCATCCGACACCAGCGTATCCTTAACAGCCATCCGAATTTGATCGCCAGATTGGGCGGACATCATCCGCATTCCCATTGAGCCTCCGCTGCCTGAGGAACCGCCGGATCCGCCGCCTAGCGCTTCTTCCACCGCTTTTTTGCCTTCGTCGGTTTTCAGAATGTCGACCACCATAGACTTGATTTCTTTATAGCCAAGCTGCGGGGACGAGCTTTGTTCTACGCCACAAGCGGTAAGCACCATGGCAGCAACGAAGACGATAATACATAAACGAAATAACGGCCACTTCATTACCGTTGTCCTCCTTTTTTCGCAAGAAAAGTCCTTCTGCATGCGGTCTGTCTTTTCGTGAAAGTAAGTTGATTGTCATTTTTCTTACGGGTCTTCGCATAGTATGCGATGGATTTGCAGAAATATGTCGGATTCAGAATGGTTTTTTATTGTGAACGTTGGTAAAATAATGATCTGTGGGGGTGGAAGTTAGTTGAGCTTACGTAAGTGGTCCAAATTGTTTTTGAAAACGCTGCTCGTCGGGGCAGTGGCGGCATTGATCGTAGGTCTGATCCTGCAGTTGTTTAATGGCGCTATCGAGTTCACGGGAATGGCCGATTTATTGATATACCCGCTGATTTTGTTAGGCTCTGGGGCGCTGGTGAGCGTATACTCCCAGATGGGCTTTTTTGCATACCTGACGTTAAATTATATGGGGATTGGCATATTCCGAAGAAAGACTTGGCAATACATTCAGATTGTGTTGGCTGTACTGGCATTGCTGGAGCTGATGTTCTTCCGTACGTTTGTCGGCGGATCCACCAGCCTGCAGCAGGATTTGATTCTGGGTATCTCCATACTGGTCATTGCCATTGTCGTTGCTTACCTCAAAGTAAAGAGTACAAATGCCAACGCATGGATCCCGACGCTGTTCTTCATGATGGCCATTTCCATCGTAGAGATTATCGGCGTGCTGCAAATCGGAGTGAGCAACGCCACGATTTTTATGGTTGTACCGTTGCTGATCTGTAATGCATACCAGATTCTGACGCTTCATAAAGTTACACAAGACGAAAAAAAGAGCTAACGCCTTAGCTCTTTTTTTGTTAAGCATTATTTAATGTTAAGGGTCTTCATGAGTCATAGCCCGCCTGCGTCTTCGATGCTCTTCTGCAATGAAGCGTGATCGCGGACCTCGGTGCCTTGGGTGCTGCCCTGTT
>NZ_CP150293.1:6190000-6405000 GCF_038051935.1 Paenibacillus sp. FSL H8-0457 | reverse complement strand
TACTCCCTAGCGACCGATAGTGAAGCAGTACCGTGAGGGAAAGGTGAAAAGCACCCCGGAAGGGGAGTGAAATAGAACCTGAAACCGTGTGCTTACAAGAAGTCAGAGCCCTATTTATGGGTGATGGCGTGCCTTTTGTAGAATGAACCGGCGAGTTACGTTCCCATGCAAGGTTAAGGCGAGAAGCCGTAGCCGCAGCGAAAGCGAGTCTGAATAGGGCGATTTAGTATGTGGGCGTAGACCCGAAACCGTGTGATCTACCCCTGTCCAGGGTGAAGGTGCGGTAACACGCACTGGAGGCCCGAACCCACGTATGTTGAAAAATGCGGGGATGAGGTGGGGGTAGCGGAGAAATTCCAATCGAACTCGGAGATAGCTGGTTCTCCCCGAAATAGCTTTAGGGCTAGCCTCGGAATGAAGAGTCGTGGAGGTAGAGCACTGATTGGGTGCGGGGCCCGCAAGGGTTACCAAGCTCAGTCAAACTCCGAATGCCATAGACTTATATCCGGGAGTCAGACAGTGAGTGCTAAGATCCATTGTCAAAAGGGAAACAGCCCAGACCATCAGCTAAGGTCCCCAAGTGTGTGTTAAGTGGGAAAGGATGTGGAGTTGCACAGACAACCAGGATGTTGGCTTAGAAGCAGCCACCATTTAAAGAGTGCGTAATAGCTCACTGGTCGAGTGACTCTGCGCCGAAAATGTAACGGGGCTAAACACACCACCGAAGCTATGGCTTGATGCTTTGCATCAGGGGTAGGGGAGCGTTGTATGTAGGTTGAAGGTGTACCGTAAGGAGCGCTGGACAGCATACAAGTGAGAATGCCGGTATGAGTAACGAAAAGATCAGTGAGAATCTGATCCGCCGAAAGCCCAAGGTTTCCTGAGGAAGGCTCGTCCGCTCAGGGTAAGTCGGGACCTAAGGTGAGGCCGAAAGGCGTAATCGAAGGACAACAGGTTGAAATTCCTGTACCACCGTAAACCGTTATGAACGATGGGGTGACGCAGGAGGGTAGTGACGCGGACTGATGGATGTCCGTCCAAGCAGTGAGGCTGATGTGTAGGCAAATCCGCACATCGTAAGGCTGGGCTGTGATGGGGAGTGAAAATTACAGTAGCGAAGGTCATGATCTCACACTGCCAAGAAAAGCCTCTAGTCAGGTGAAGGTGCCCGTACCGCAAACCGACACAGGTAGGCGAGAAGAGAATTCTAAGGCGCGCGGAAGAACTCTCGTTAAGGAACTCGGCAAAATGACCCCGTAACTTCGGGAGAAGGGGTGCCTCGGTAGGGTGAATAGCCCGAGGGGGCCGCAGTGAAAAGGCCCAAGCGACTGTTTAGCAAAAACACAGGTCTGTGCGAAGCCGTAAGGCGAAGTATACGGGCTGACGCCTGCCCGGTGCTGGAAGGTTAAGGGGAGCGGTTAGGGGTTAAACCCGAAGCTGTGAACCGAAGCCCCAGTAAACGGCGGCCGTAACTATAACGGTCCTAAGGTAGCGAAATTCCTTGTCAGGTAAATTCTGACCCGCACGAATGGCGTAACGACTTGGGCGCTGTCTCAACGAGAGATCCGGTGAAATTTTAATACCTGTGAAGATGCAGGTTACCCGCGACAAGACGGAAAGACCCCATGGAGCTTTACTGCAGCTTGATATTGGATTTGGGTACGATCTGTACAGGATAGGTGGGAGCCTAAGAAGCATGAGCGCCAGCTTGTGTGGAGGCGACGTTGGGATACCACCCTGATCGTATCTAGGTTCTAACCTGGTACCGTAATCCGGTACGGGGACAGTGTCAGGCGGGCAGTTTGACTGGGGCGGTCGCCTCCTAAAGAGTAACGGAGGCGCCCCAAGGTTCCCTCAGAATGGTTGGAAATCATTCGAAGAGTGCAAAGGCATAAGGGAGCTTGACTGCGAGACCTACAAGTCGAGCAGGGACGAAAGTCGGGCTTAGTGATCCGGTGGTACCGCATGGAAGGGCCATCGCTCAACGGATAAAAGCTACCCTGGGGATAACAGGCTTATCTCCCCCAAGAGTCCACATCGACGGGGAGGTTTGGCACCTCGATGTCGGCTCATCGCATCCTGGGGCTGAAGTAGGTCCCAAGGGTTGGGCTGTTCGCCCATTAAAGCGGTACGCGAGCTGGGTTCAGAACGTCGTGAGACAGTTCGGTCCCTATCTGTCGTGGGCGTAGGAAATTTGAGAGGAGCTGTCCTTAGTACGAGAGGACCGGGATGGACGTACCGCTGGTGCACCAGTTGTTCCGCCAGGAGCATGGCTGGGTAGCTACGTACGGACGGGATAAGCGCTGAAAGCATCTAAGCGTGAAGCCCCCCTCAAGATGAGATTTCCCAGTATGTAAGACCCCTTGAAGACGACGAGGTAGATAGGTTGGAGGTGGAAGTGCAGCAATGCATGGAGCTGACCAATACTAATCGGTCGAGGGCTTATCCAAAATATATTTCAATGTGCTGCAAATATCGTTTCGTATCTAGTTTTCAGGTGATCAAGCATCTGAACCGTTTGGTGGCGATGGCGGAAGGGTTCCACGCGTTCCCATACCGAACACGACCGTTAAGCCTTCCAGCGCCGATGGTACTTGGACCGAAGGGTCCCGGGAGAGTAGGACGTCGCCAAGCGGTACATATTCCCTGATAGCTCAGTTGGTAGAGCACTCGACTGTTAATCGAGTTGTCACAGGTTCGAGTCCTGTTCGGGGAGCCACTTGCTTCCATAGCTCAGTAGGTAGAGTGCATCCATGGTAAGGATGAGGTCACCGGTTCGATCCCGGTTGGAAGCTCCAGATTCGCTTTTGGTTTGGACATGCATCATGAAAATGTGGCCCGTTGGTCAAGGGGTTAAGACACCTCCCTTTCACGGAGGTAACAGGGGTTCGAATCCCCTACGGGTCACCACTATTTTATTGCATCAGGGGATGAGAATCCCATGAGTTTATACGGAGGCTTAGCTCAGCTGGGAGAGCATCTGCCTTACAAGCAGAGGGTCGGGGGTTCGATCCCCTCAGCCTCCACCATTTCATGCATGATTCTAACGAGAATCGGCAAGATAGAAGTAACTCAACGATTTTGGGGATTAGCCAAGCGGTAAGGCAACGGACTTTGACTCCGTCATGCATAGGTTCGAATCCTATATCCCCAGCCACTTTACTCCAAATAGTAAAGTTACGCTTTGAAGGTGATTCCGAGTATTTTCGGTGGCCTGAAATGCGAGCCATTAGCTCAGTTGGTAGAGCACCTGACTTTTAATCAGGGTGTCGAAGGTTCGAGTCCTTCATGGCTCACCATTGTTTCATCTTGTGCGCGTGTGGCGGAATTGGCAGACGCACTAGACTTAGGATCTAGCGTCTTTGACGTGGGGGTTCAAGTCCCTCCACGCGCACCATTAATGCGGACGTGGCTCAGCGGTAGAGCATCGCCTTGCCAAGGCGAGGGTCGCGGGTTCGATTCCCGTCGTCCGCTCCATTTGCGCCCTTAGCTCAGCTGGATAGAGCGTTTGACTACGAATCAAAAGGTCGGGAGTTCGAATCTCTCAGGGCGTGCCATTTTCAAAAAAGATTAATATCGGGATGTAGCTCAGCTTGGTAGAGCACCTGGTTTGGGACCAGGGGGTCGCATGTTCAAATCGTGTCATCCCGATTTGCTTAAGAATTGAGGCCCGGCAAAAGTAACCGGAATATGCTTTGAAGCATAACGTCACTTTTGTGGGTTGATATGCGGGTGTAGTTCAATGGTAGAACTCCAGCCTTCCAAGCTGGTAGCGTGGGTTCGATTCCCATCACCCGCTCCATACATAAGCAGGACATCACCGTGTGTGATGTTTTTTTTACATATTCATACGACTATCCTGCGAAGTGTTAATGCAATAAAGAATGCTTGTCGTATCAACGGTTTATAGGACTAATGTCCGTGGGCTATGGGTATAACATGACCATGAGTTTTGTCGATTTGGCTAATTTTTTCGCCTGAAAAATGCAGATTTTCATTCGCTTTTATTGTATGATGTTAGGAAGGCGTTACGTCCTATAGATAAACTGCTGAAACGGGTTGAGATGGGAGGAGTAGCATGACTGAACTTACAGTAACCGCAAAAAGCAATTCCAACAATCTGCTGCGGCGAGATGTACGGTTCCTTGGCAATATTCTTGGAGAAGTTCTTGTCCATCAAGGAGGCAATGAGCTTTTAGATATAGTTGAGAAAATTCGCGAAACGAGTAAATCGTTGCGATCCGTATTCTTGCCAGAATTGTTTGCAGATTTCAAAAGGATCATCAGCACGCTGGAACCCGACATTCGCCATCAGGTGATTCGCGCGTTTGCCATTTACTTTCAATTGGTTAACATCGCCGAACAGAATCATCGCATACGGCGTAAACGCGATTACGAGCGTTCCGCCGGGGAAAGTGTTCAACCAGGTTCCATCGAAAGTGCAGTCCAGGATTTGAAAGAGCGCAATATTACGTTTGAAGAAGTTCAAGAAATTCTCGAAAGTCTATCCCTTGAGCTGGTGATGACCGCTCATCCAACAGAAGCGATGCGTCGGGCTATTCTGGATATCCATAAACGGATAGCGGACGATGTGATGCAGCTGGACAATCCGACACTGACGTTCCGCGAACGGGAGCAGCTTCGGGAGAAACTACTGAATGAAGTGATTACGCTATGGCAAACCGATGAGCTTCGTGACCGTAAACCTACTGTTCTGGATGAAGTCAGAAACGGTATGTATTATTTTCACGAAACCCTGTTTCACATTCTGCCAGAGGTTTATCAAGAACTGGAGCGCTGCCTAACTAAATATTATCCGGGTCACCATTGGCACGTTCCAACCTATTTGCGTTTCGGTTCGTGGATCGGTGGCGATCGGGACGGAAATCCTTCAGTGACGGCGGACGTAACATGGAGAACGCTTGAAATGCAGCGGAAGCTGGCGATTCGTGAATACCAACGGATTTTGCGTGAATTCATGAAATACCTGAGCTTCAGCTCGTCAATCGTTAACGTTTCGGATGAATTGCTTCAATCCATTGAAAAAGACCGCGAGCATGTAACACTGAAGAAGATGGAAATTTGGCACAATGAGAAAGAGCCTTATCGTGTAAAACTGGTATATATGCTGGCTAAAATGAGTCACATTCTGGATGAGAACATGACGGGCGGCGAGCGTTATCAGACCCCTGAGGAATTCATCGAGGATTTGAAAATCATTGATCGAAGCCTGCGTTTCCATTTTGCTGACTATGTTGCAGACACCTATATTCAAAAGCTGATTCGCCAGGCGGAGTTGTTTGGTTTCCATACCGCAACGCTGGATATCAGACAGCATAGCCAAGAGCATGAGAATGCCATGGCCGAAATTCTGCGGAAAATGAACGTGACGCAGGACTACGCCCAATTGAGCGAAGACGAGAAGATCGAACTGCTCAATAACTTGCTTAACGATCCGCGTCCGTTGACTACGCCTTATCAGGAGTATAGCGACAGCACCGAGGAATGCCTCGAAGTATACCGTACCGTTTTCCGTGCGCAGCAGGAATTCGGCGTGAAATGCATCTCCAGTTATTTGATCAGTATGGCCGAGGGCGCAAGCGACATTCTGGAAGTTATGGTATTTGCCAAAGAAGTCGGGCTGTTCCGGAAGGATAACGACGGTTCCGTAATCGCTACGCTGCAGGCTGCTCCATTATTCGAGACGATTGACGATCTTCATGCCGCCCCGGATATCATGCGCAAGCTCTTCAGCCTGCCGATCTACCGTGAAGCGGTGAGCGCCATGAACGAACTGCAGGAGATCATGCTGGGCTACTCTGACAGCAACAAGGACGGCGGAGCCATTACGGCGAACTGGGAGCTCCAGGTAGCACTCAAAGAGATTACGGCCGTAGCCAATGAATTCGGCATCAAGGTAAAATACTTCCATGGACGCGGCGGATCGCTCGGACGCGGCGGTATGCCTCTGAACCGCAGCATTTTGGCTCAGCCGGCATCGACCATTGCAGGCGGCATCAAAATTACGGAGCAGGGCGAGGTTATTTCGTCCCGTTACTCCTTGAAGGGCATTGCCTACCGGAGTTTGGATCAGGCGACCTCAGCACTGATTACGGCTTCCCTGAATGCCCGTTACCCTGAAAAAGAATCGACCGAAAAAGAGTGGGAAGTGATTTCCTCCAGCATTTCGGCCGTTTCTCAGAAAAAATATCAGGATCTGATATTCCGCGATCCGGATTTCCTTACCTTCTTCAAGGAATCCACGCCGCTTCCTGAGGTGGGCGAGCTGAATATTGGTTCCCGGCCTTCCAAGCGCAAGAACAGCGACCGTTTCGAGGACCTGAGAGCCATTCCTTGGGTGTTTGCATGGACGCAGAGTCGTTACCTGCTTCCGGCATGGTACGCGGCTGGTACGGGCTTACAGAGCTTCTACCAAGGCAAGGAAGAGAATATGAAGGTACTTCAACAGATGTACACGAGCTATCCGTTCTTTACGTCCCTGATCGATACCCTTCAGATGGCACTTGCCAAGGCAGATCTGATCATCGCCAAGGAGTATTCCTTGATGACGAAGGATGATCAAGCACGCGAGCGCATCTTCGGTCTGATTCAGGAAGAATTCAAATTGACGAAAGAGCTGGTTCTTAAGATTACAGGACAACAGGATATTCTGGATAACCAGCCGGTTCTGCAGGAATCGATAAGACTCCGCAACCCTTACGTGGATCCGCTCAGCTATCTGCAGGTTCAACTGCTTAACGAGCTGCGTGAACTAAGGGAGCAGGAGCAGGATGATCCGGATCTGCTTCGGGAAGTACTGCTGACCATCAACGGCATTGCCGCCGGGCTTCGCAATACAGGCTGATCCCTGCAGAAGCTAAAGCTGTTTGAAAGGGATAGTATAAGGCGAGGTTCCCTAGAGGGACCTCGTTTTTTTCATCTATGCGCAGCTTGCGTCCTAATGATTAAAGTATCGGCTGCAGGTGAATTGTCTTTGATACACGAATGGGATTCTTTTTGAATTATTGTTGATTTTTAGAAACAGTTGAATTACGATTTGAATGATGCGTTTTTAGACGTTACCCATCAGACCATTCTGGGGGAATTATGGTGGACAATTTGGATGTAAGACTGGCAAAGCTGGCCCGAAAAGGGGACCAAAGGGCATTTGCCGAAATCGTAGAGCTTTATAAAGACAAGATTTTTCATTTGGCTTACCGGATGCTGAGCAACCGCCATGAGGCCGAGGATGTCGTACAAGAGACTTTTTTGCGTGTTTACAAGAACCTTGACCGATATGACGAGAACCAGAAGTTCTCAACTTGGATATACCGAATTGGCACGAATCTTAGCATTGATCGGCTGCGCAAGCGCAAGCCTTCTTTCTCGTTGGACGCCGACCTGAACGAAAGCGAAGGTATGGACGGCTACTCCCTGATCCCAAGCGATAATCGTACGCCTGAGAGCGAGATGCTGCTATCGGAAACGCAGCGCATTATCCATCAGGCCATTGACGGACTTCCTGCAAAGTACAAGACCATTATGATTTTAAGGTACATCCAGGATTTATCCCTGCAAGAGATCAGCGAGATTTTGGACCTGCCTGTAACAACGATCAAAACGCGCGTACATCGCGGACGCGAATTTTTGCGGAAAAAATTAGAGTACAAATTGTGAGGAAAAAACGCCTATCGCCGTTCTTTGAGGAAGAGAGACCGCGTTTAAGGGCGCTTTTTTTCTTGCGGAAATCAGAAAGTCAGTGCCCGTAATTTTTTTCTGATTTTCTTTTAAAAAAGTTGAAACATCCCCGATTCCGGCACGTATGAACAATAAGCAAGTCTTATGCCCCTAGGGGGGATAGACCCAGCAAAGAGATTGAATGAAAGGATTGGCTCACAAATGGATTGCAAATTAGCCGTCTCTTTGATGCATGATTATCTGGATAATGACTTGTCCGACCCGCAGCAGCTAGAATTGCAGAAGCATTTGCTGGATTGTGCTGACTGTCGGAATTACTTCGAGAAGCTGGAGCATACCGATATGCTTCTTTTTTCCTTAACTCATCATGCGACCAAGCCATCCGATGATTTAACGGAACGTATAATGGGCATGCTGCCGCAGCCCAAGAAACAAAAAGCTTGGGTCAAATGGGTTAAGAATCATCCTGCGATCACGGCTGCAGCTTTGTTTTTGGTCGTCATGCTCTTTAGCACGATCAGTTTCTGGAGTCAGGACACTCAGCTGGTTGTAAAGAGCGATGAATTCGAAAAGCTGGTGATTGAAGGGGATACGGTCATTATTCCACCGGATCAGATCATCACGGGAGATATTACGGTCGAGAACGGAAAGACTAAGGTTTACGGTCAGGTTAATGGCAATGTGACCGTTATCGACGGAGAATTATTTCAGGCTTCCACCGCGCATATAGCGGGTCAAGTGAAGGATATAGATAGAGCCATGGATTGGATATGGTATAAGATCTCCACTCTGTTTACAGATGCCGCTTACCGCTAGGTGAAAACCGCAATTACGAAGCAAAGGCGCCTCTTTTCAGTGAAAAGACGGCGCTTCTTTTGTTGATTTTATGCGGATTTGCATGGAAAGCGGAGGGAGTCCGCTTGCATCGGAAAGATTAACGTTATAACCTAGAGAGTGTAGAGTACATACTACATATATAGTCTCATGCGTTATTAAAGAGGATGTTCAAGAATCTCCGCGTGATTAGAAGGATGATGGAAAGCAGGCTCGGTTTCAAACCAGGGCGTTCATCTTCGAAGGAACCGGATTTTTTGGGCCCGCACTTAAAGGAAATGACGGGGGTTGCTGTATGGTGGAGTATTTCACAGATATGACCTGGGGTGAATCCATTAAAGATATCATCGATATCCTTATCGTTACTTATATAATATACCAGATGATTCTGCTCGTCCGCGGCACGCGGGCGGTCCAGCTGCTCAAAGGAATTTTGGTGCTGGTGGTCATCTGGGCGCTGAGCACCTGGTTTGATCTGTATACGCTCAAGTGGCTGATGAACCAGATCTTTACCTTTGGGGTGCTGGCGATTTTTATTATCTTCCAGCCTGAGCTCAGACGCGGTCTGGAGCAGCTCGGCCGAGGCAAGCTGTTCGGGCGGACCGCGGATATTGACGAGGAAACGAATAAGTTAATCAGCGAAACCATTAAGGCGGTTAATTATTTGTCGCGGCGCAAAATCGGGGCGCTGATCGTGTTTGAGCGGACGACAGGCCTAAATGAATACGTAGAATCGGGAATTCCGATGGGATCGGTGATCAGCTCGGAATTGTTCATCAACATTTTTATACCGAATACGCCTCTCCATGACGGAGCCGTCATAATTCAGAACGGCCAAATAGCGGCCGCAGGCTGTTATTTGCCGCTATCGGAGAATCCTTTCATCAGTAAGGAGCTGGGGACGCGGCACCGTGCAGCTATCGGAATCAGTGAAGTGGGGGATGCGATTTCGGTTGTCGTATCCGAGGAGACTGGGCAAGTATCGCTGGCCTTAAATGGACAAGTGGTTCGGGATATTAAGGAAGAGTCTCTGATATCGAAATTGTATGAGGAGCTCAGACCTGCCGCGTCCATCAAGGAGAAACGCACGTTCTTCTGGAAACGGAAGGGGGACGGCAGCAATGGATAAATGGATCAAGAACAACACGGCAAGCAAGCTCATTGCACTCGCTGTCAGCATTCTGTTATGGGCAATGGTTCATATGGACAGCGGAACGCCCGCACCGCCGACGACCTTTTATGATACCAAGATCATTGAAGGCGTTAAGATTCAAACCTATGGATTTGATGACGGCGAATATGTGCTAACCGGCATTGATCAAGATCGCGTGAATCTCGAGGTGCGGGGGAAGAAATCCAATATTTCGCTTTTGACCGACGAATATAAAGTAAAACTCGATCTGAGCAACGTCAAAGAACCTGGTACGCACACACTTCCCCTGACCTACTCCATCCCAAGCGGCGTGGAGATGGTATCGATGGAACCATCCGTTGTTACGGTGACCGTAGAGCCGAGAGTGTCGAAATCCGTGACGGTAAGTATTGGCACGAAGGGCGAGCCTGCTAAAGATTACCGGGCCGGAACGCCCGTGCTGATTGACCCAAGGCAAGTCACGGTTACCCTGCCGGAATCGTCGATGGCAAATTTAGGGCAGGTCAAAGGTAACGTGGAGCTTGATGGAGCCAAAGAGAAGATTACGGAGAAACGAGTCAAGCTAACAGCATATGATAAAGAAGGCGCCGAAATGGAGGATGCGGTCATTGAGCCTGCTACGGTAGCAGCTGAAGTACCGATTGAGCCTGCATTTGTCACCCTGCCGCTGGAGCTTCAATATACCGGAAGGCTGCCGGAAGGGTTTGTCTTATCCAAGGTAGAACAGAAGGTCAAAGAAGTGAAGCTGTTCGGCAGCAAAGAGGTACTGGCAGGAGCTGAGACCTATATCGAAGCCGCCATCAATCTGGGAGAAGTTAGAAATTCGGGAACAACAGTGCTTACGGCCGACTTGACGCCGCCTGAAGGTTTTGAGAAAATCGAGCCGAGCTCTGTAACGGTTGAAGTTACGGCTGTATCGCATGGAGAACGGGAGATTACCGGCATTCCGATCACGTTAAAAGGTGTCGCCTCCGGCCTGGATGCCGTCATTACGGATCCAAAGACGAAGACGATCTCCCTGACGCTCACCGGTGCGCCTGACTTGCTTAATAGTCTGGAGCCAACGGATATTGGGGTTGAAGCGAACGCGACCGGCTTGAAAGCCGGCGTTCATGAAATTCCGCTGCAGATTACGCTGCCTAATTTCATCAACCGCACGGACCAGGATCGCCCTGTGATAAAGATAGAGCTCAAGGATAATTCGAAACCCGTGACAACGAACCCGGGTACTTCGAACAACGAGGGAACCGACAAAGACAAGCCTGATGTACCGGGGACGGGAACGGGCACTGGAACTGGAACAGGGACGGGCAATGATCAAGGGGAGGATCCGGAGACGCCTCCCGCGAATGAGGGCACGGATAACTCCGGGTCAGGAGAAAACCCATCACATCCACCGGGAGACGGATCAAGCGATGGAACAACGGGCACAGAAACATCCAATGATGGATAATATCGAAGAGTAGATAAAGGAGTATATAAAACATGGGGAAATATTTTGGTACAGATGGAGTAAGAGGGGTTGCGAATCAAGAATTGACGGCGGAAATGGCTTACAGCATCGGCCGTTGCGGCGGCTATGTGCTTACGGGCGATAAAGAGAAGCCAACCGTTATCATCGGGATGGATACCCGGGTATCCGGCGCTATGCTGGAGTCGGCTCTGGTTGCAGGCCTGCTGTCCATTGGCGCACACGTCATTCGCCTTGGCGTCGTAAGTACGCCGGCGGTGGCTTATATTACAAGACTTTTGAAGGCTGATGCGGGCGTTATGATCTCGGCTTCGCATAACCCGGTGCAGGATAACGGCATCAAGTTCTTCGGTGGCGACGGCTTCAAGCTGTCGGATGAAACCGAGCTCAAGATTGAAGAGCTGATGGATGCGGAAACCGACAATCTGCCGCGACCGATCGGGGCTGATTTAGGTGAATTGCTGGTAGATAACGAATCTAAGTATAAATACCTGGAATATTTGAAAACGACGATCAGCAACCGGTTCGACGGCCTGAAAATCGTGCTGGACTGTGCAAACGGGGCTGCGTATGAGCTCGCTCCGAAACTGTTCCGTGAATTGGGTGCGGATGTGATCACCATCGGCGCTGAGCCGAATGGCCTGAATATCAATGATCACTGCGGATCGACTCACCCGGAGAAACTCGTTGAGGCCGTACTCCAGCATGGCGCTGACCTCGGACTGGCTTTTGACGGAGATGCGGATCGCCTGATTGCCATTGACGCTAAAGGCGAGGAAGTGGACGGCGATTTCATCCTGTGCATTTGCGGGGATGCCATGAACCGTGCCGGCAAGCTGAAGGAAGGTACGATCGTTTCGACCGTGATGAGCAACATCGGTTTCTATAAAGCATGCGACAGCCTGAAGCTGAAGACGGCAAAAACGGCAGTCGGCGACCGCTACGTCATGGAAGAAATGCGCCGCGGCGGATACAACCTGGGCGGCGAGCAGTCGGGACATGTCATTTTCCTGGACCACAACACCACAGGAGACGGCATTCTGACCGGGATTCAATTGGTGGATACGCTGGTAGCCTCCGGCAAGCCGCTGCATGAGCTAAAGAGCAGCATGCGTAAGTATCCGCAAGTACTCGTTAATGTCCGCGTTGGCGATAAGAGCAAGTACCAAGGCAATACCGTTATCGAGTCTGCGATTGCTGAAGTTGAAGGCATTCTGGGGGATAACGGTCGTGTCCTGGTGCGCCCATCGGGAACGGAATCCCTCATTCGCGTCATGGCGGAAGGCCCGGACAAAGATGAGCTTGACCGTTATGTAACACAGATTGCAGACGTGGTGAAGCGGGAATTGGCGTAAGACTAAGGGTGTATTTTTTAAGGAAAGCACACTAATTTCTGTCAGGGCCAGTGAACTATGAAGTTTCGGTTCACTGGCCCGCTGTTTTCCAGAATGCCGGTCGAATGAAAGCGCAACACCCCCTGTCCTGCCTGCAAAGAGGTGCTTGTTCGGCATCGCTTGCGAAAATAGGCCATTCGGTGTCATTCATGGGGTTCATCCTAGGTAGGGCTTGGCATTGTCAGGAACCAGCCGAGTTGCCAAAGTGATAGGGCATGAATATAATAAAGGATGTCATTCAAGATATAGAAAGCGAGGATCGTGAGGTTACTTCAAGCTTTATAAGCGCCAGAGCTTGTACCTGCGCGGGGATTGGTTATAGCCATGCTAAGGATAACCAAACGGCAGAACGCAAGTTGACGAGGTAGAGGTGTTCGGATTATTCGGCGGGGACCTCTCGGTTATGCATCAACCGTAAGCGGATAACGGAAAAGGAATGGGCGACCGTTCTTACAACGTATTCGCAGATGCGTATTCATCACTTATATACAAAACATGAATGTGCGATCTAGAACAGGGCAGCGCGGTGGAAGAAGAGTGCATTCATGTCTGTTCAACTAAACAGCCTAACAAATTGCTGAGTTTCTTGAACGTTGATAATTGAATAGATCATTCTTCTTTCCTGATGCCGCACAGATGCTGCCGTGTTCTATTTCCGCCTAACTATTATAGGGAAATCGAACGGAGGAATCATACAATGTGTGGTATTGTCGGATATATTGGAAATCAGAAAACGCAAGCGGTGTTGATCGAGGGATTGAGAAAGCTTGAGTATCGTGGATACGATTCAGCAGGGATTGCCGTCTTTACGAATGAAGGCCTGCGCGTTGCGAAGGCACAAGGACGTCTTGCCAATCTGGAGGAGCGACTGGAGTCTGCACCCCTGGTAGGGACCGCAGGTATCGGTCATACCCGCTGGGCAACCCATGGCCGTCCATCGGACGTGAATTCGCATCCGCATACGGACGAAAGCCAGAAGTTCTCCGTTGTTCATAACGGGATCGTTGAGAACTATCTGGAGCTGAAGGAAGAGCTGATCAGTCAAGGACACCAGTTTGCTTCCGAGACCGATACGGAAGTTATTTCCCATCTCATTGCGCGAGAATATGACGGAGATATCGTTAAGGCCGTGCAGAAGGCGATCTCTTACATGAGAGGCGCATTTGCCCTTGGCGTATTGACCGAGTATGAGCCGGATCGATTGGTGGCTGTGCGTCAAGCAAGCCCGCTTATTATCGGTCTTGGCGAAGGAGAGAACTTCATCGGTTCTGATATTCCGGCTATTTTGAAATATACGCGTAACGTTTATATTCTCAACGATGGAGAGATGGCCCTGCTGACGGCAGATGCTGTCGAATTAATGACCATTGAGGGGAACTTTATTTCTCGGGAAATGATTCGTGTCGACTGGGATGCCGTTACAGCGGAAAAAGGCGGATTCGATCACTTCATGCTGAAGGAGATCCACGAGCAGCCAAAAGCATACCGGGATACGATGCTGGGCCGTGTGGATGAGAGCGGACGTAAAGTCGTTCTGCCTGAGCTGAAGCTGACACAGGAACAGATCAAGAACATTCGCAATGTTCAGATCGTCGCATGCGGTACGGCTTACCATGCCGGGCTGGTGGGACGCAGCGTGATCGAAGAGATGGTGCGCATTCCGGTCGAAAATGACGTGGCGTCCGAGTACCGTTACCGCTCGCCGATCGTTACGCCGGAAACCCTTGTCATCGTTGTGAGCCAATCCGGCGAGACGGCAGATACCTTGGCTGCGCTTCGTGAAGCGCAAAGCCATGGCGCTCATGTTCTGGCCATCACGAACGTTGTGGGCAGCTCGATTGCCCGAGAAGCCAACGATGTGCTTGGCACCCTGGCTGGTCCGGAGATTGCCGTAGCCTCCACGAAGGCTTACACCTCGCAGTTGATTGCGTTCTATCTGTTTGGTCTGTACCTGGCTCAAGTGCGCGGTACGATGACAGAAGACGCCGTTGCTGAAGTGATTGCAGCAATGGAAGCACTGCCTGAACAGGTAGAGTCCATGCTGACCAACGCGGAATCGATCAAGGGATATGCCGAGCAGATTGCTGAGCATGAGAACCTGTTCTTCATCGGCCGTGGCCAAGACTACGCCGTAGCTCAGGAAGGCTCCCTCAAGCTGAAGGAGATCTCTTACATTCACTCCGAGGCTTATGCTGCCGGCGAACTGAAGCACGGTACGCTTGCCCTGATTGAAGAGGGAATTCCGGTCATTGCCTTGGCAACCCAAGAAACCGTACTTGAAAAAACGGTGAGCAATATCAAGGAAGTGAAGGCCCGCGGCGCGGAAGTGATGGCCATTACGCATGAAGAGCATGTGGCCGGACTGCTGAAATCCGTGGATCAAGCCTTTGCCATTCCGAAGACCTTGCCGATCTTGACGGCAGCTTTGTCTGTCGTACCGCTACAGCTGCTTGCCTACTACGCATCGCTTGCCCGTGGCAACGACGTGGATAAGCCGCGCAACCTGGCGAAGAGCGTGACGGTGGAGTAAGGCAGGAGCGGGCAATTAAGATCTGCTCTAGTTGTTCTGTTAATGAAATTTAGGATTCATCTCGCTTGAATTTATTAATGAAAAGGCTTCGCCCCTGGTGATTAGGGGCGAAGCCTTTTGTCATGTTAAGAAGGATTCAAGATATTAAAGTGATTAAAGATTCAGTAACTTACTCGATCGATTCCACCTGAATGACAGGCACCTTCGTGGTCTGACCGGATGCGGCGCTTTCGCTGCTTCCGCTAAGGTCTTGTTGAACATCATCCGGATTGATCTCCTCGGAAGTGACGGGATCGCTTGGATTCTCAGTTTCATCCAGATGATCTCCGTCAACATGTCCGGTCTCCGGCTCGGCAGGGTCCGGAGACGCAGGTGGTTGGCTGCTTACCGGGATCTCCCGCTGCTGATACTCGCCATGGAACGATCCGATTAACGTCGCGCTCCCCGCAGGGAAATCCAAGTCTCCCCTCAAGACGATATAGTATCCATCACGTTCGGCAATGACTTCGCCATAGCCGCCTTGCGGGATATGGACAGAGAAGCGTACTTTCTCATTCGGATAACCCTCGATATTAGCGATATCGATGTCGTTATATTGAACCTGATACCCAGTGAATCCGTATTGGTCTCCTTGACGCTCAAAGATGGCGATCTCGTCCGGACTGACTCCTTCCAGATTCGTGACCAGCAAAGATTTGTCCGGCAGCACCTGGTAGCCTTCGGCCGTAAATTGGAACAGCGGCGTCAGATTAGAATCTCTGGCTTCATAGGCTGAATAGAAAACCAAGTCGGTCCCCGCAGAGCCCTCCACAAGGATGACCGGATTCTTCTCGGTGCTAAGCGATTCCTCGACTGAAACCTCATGGATCGCGACATCGGACGGGTAATCGTGGTTTTGGAATAATTGCACCGTTTCATCGGCATTCAAGACCGCTAAGTAGATGATGCTCCCCTCGTCGACCCCTATGGCATATGCCAATCCTCCGAAACGAGTGCCGCCTCCGCTGACGTAGCTGAAGCTGCCTTTCAGACCGGCCATGTGGAACAAACGAATCGGATCGTGGATCGTCCAGGCCAATTCGGCAGCTTGCCGTTTACCGCTCATATCCTGGTACCCCGACAAGGCCACATAGAGTGCGACCGCTTCCTCGTAGTTCTGGCTTTGTACCATCCCATCGGCCGCTGCGACCCAGCGGTTGATCTCATTCTGAATATACGCCATGATCTCCGCGTTCTTCCGCTCGTTCCGTTCCAGGTACTTTCTGTAGCCTGAGGCGTGAGCTGCAAAAACGGCCGGTTGTTCCCGCTGCACATCCCTTTGCAGCATGGCATACACAAGTTCATCGGCCTTTCGATTCAACCAGGCAGCCGATATCGACCGGTTGGCATACTCGGAACCCATGGATTGCGACCAATTCAACAGGTCGGCATACTGCCCGGCCCCTGCCAGGCGGGTCAAAACCATCTCGTCGTATCGCTGGAACAGGCGGAGCAGCTTCTCATCCTTCTGTTTCTCGCTGCCGTAGAAAGAATCCGGAATGCGAAGTAGATTCCATTTAAAGCTGTTATCCTCGTACTGCTGCTCTTCAAGCAGCTCGTCGGCCCTGCGCGTAAACAAATCGATGAATTGCAGGAATGTCCGTTTCACATCATCGGGTATGCCATAGAACGCCGCAATTTCGTCGTAATACGAGGCGAGGGAGCCCTGTTGTTCCGAGAACTTCTTCTCCGTCTCAAGCAATTCGGCATATACGTTCATGAAGCCGGAGAAATCTCCGGCCTCCCCGACCTGGCTTAATCGATGATCAAGAGAGGAGAGACTTTCCTTCATGGACGTAATGGGCGCAAGCTCTTGCAGCCTTGAAGCAAGCAGATCTTCTTTATATAGAAGGGAACGGTTATTCCGGGCCTTCTGATACCACTCTTCTGCCTGAACGAGCTTTTTCTGGGCATACAACGACTCGGCTTGCGTCATCGCCTCGATTTTTTGATAGATGTGAATTCCCTTATACCCGATCAGCAGCAGAAGGACGATACATAAAAAAAGATACAAATTTCGCAGGGTTAGCGTGTTTTTCATCGTCATAACGGTATAGCCCCTCTAATCCCATTTTTGAAAATCAGGGTCCGAGCGGTAGTGTTCATTATAAATCGCCGATACCCGATCCCGCAGGCCGTTCCACGACAAGCCGGGATTGCGGCGCACGATCTGATACAGGCGGAGGAAGCGATACCTTGGCAATCCATCCGCATAGCGGCTAATGAAATCAGGAAACGTATCGATATATTTTTTCTTCCGTACCGCTGCTCCGACAGCGTCGATCATAATCTGCCTGCCATGCTCCATCCGTAAAATGTCAGCTTCATGATCGAGCAGGTAAGAAATGGCTTTGCTGTTGATCAGCTCGCGTTTAATTTTGGCGATTTCTCCGATATAGGCGGCCAGGTCCGGATCAAACTCGTCCAGAAGCAAGGGCTCGAGTTCAAGATCCATATCCTTGCGGAGGCTGAAGCTTTGCAGAAGGACGATCTGCTGCAGGCGAATCCGGTCATTCCGGACCAACGAAGCAATTTCCCTGACGATCTCAAAGCCTAGCTGAGCATCTTCCTTGATGGCGGCGGCGGCCGTCGCTTTGTTCAGATCGAGGCCTTCCAGAATCTGTTCTCGATGACTTCTTATAAGCTTGTCCAGCGCGTGCAGGGTCTCGGTATGCAGCATTCGCCGCTGGGTCAGCCATAACCATACGAGCAGGGCCAACATGCAGGCAAAGGCGATCGCGATCTGCAAGAAGGTCTGACCGAGAAGCACGGCGGAAAGTCCTATAATGTAGAAAAGAAGCCGATCGCTCTGCATGGACCGTTTGGCCATGCTCCCTGCAAGTTCCATAACGGGGACCAGGGTCTGGCGTTTACAGTGAGCGCAGCTGTCTTCCCAAAGAATCGTGAAATTGTGGCAATGTTTGCAAACCCTTAACTTTTGGTAGACATATCTCGTTTTAGAATAGGGACGAAGTTGTACCGGCTTTTTCTTATCCATGCTGTTCCCTCTTTGAGTTGGCCGCTTCAAGCAAAGTTTGCTGCAGCTGCTCCGGTGTCGGGGCGTTCTTCTTACGCTTGGAATAGGCCGTGATCTTGATGATGACAAAAAGAAACAAAATCCCGAGACATCCGTATGTAATCATATGTCGGTTCCTTTCGGTATCGAAATTGGTTCGAAAATGCGGGTGAGCCTTGTGTCCTAAGTCCGGGTGGCACGACTGATGATGTTGAACTTTGGCAGGTATAATTATATCATATGGACATAGTACTGGGATATTTTAGTGACTGGCATGGGATTTTCTATATAAACACACTAGGGAAATGGATATTTCGGTTATTATTTTAAGCTTCCTTTCATGTGATTTTAAGACTTTTTGCCTACAGTTAACTAGTGTCTGACTAACGAACCGAGACATCCGCCGATGCTCGACTAAATGGATGAAGGAGTAAATCTATGCATCGTAAAAATAAATGGCTGCTCTCTCTGATGGCAGCGGTGCTGCTGATCATGACCTGGAGCGGAGGAGCCTTGCCTAAGGCAGCGGCTGCCTCCCAAGGCTCCAACATCGATGCCGTACTGGTGATGGACGCCAGCAATTCGATGAAAAATAGCGATCCGGAGCGAATTAGCGGCGAAGCGATGAAGATGTTCATCGACATGCTGGCGACAACCGGCGACAAGGTCGGCATCGTTTCCTATACCGACCGGATTCAGCGGGAGAAAGCCTTGCTTGAAATTCAGTCGGAGGCGGACAAAACCGCACTGAAAGAATTTATCAATCAGCTGGATCGCGGACCGTACACCGATATGTCCGTCGGTCTCGATGAAGCCGTGAAGGTGCTGAAGCAGGGGATGGACCCGGCTCATGCGCCGATGATCGTTGTTTTGGCCGACGGTAACAATGATCTGGATCCGAATACGGGCAGGACGAGCAAGGAAGCGTCAGAGCAGTTGAACCAAGCCGTCAAGGAGGCCAAGGGAAGCGGTATTCCGATTTATACGATCGGACTCAATGCCGACGGGAAGCTGAACAAAGAAACGTTGGCTGAACTGGCCAACCAAACGGGGGGCAAATCCTTTACGACGAGTTCGGCGGATGACCTTCCGCAAATATTAAGCGAGATTTTTGCCAGCCACCAGCAGCTCAAGATCGTTCCGGTACAGTCGATTACCGGCAACGGAAGCTATCAGGAGGTTACGGTCCGCGTGCCGAATGCCAACGTATTGGAAGCGAACATTTCCATTATGTCCTCCAGCCCCGTGGACGTGAAGCTGGTTGATCCCGCCGGTGCTGAGCAGAGCATCCCTTCGGCTAGCGTACTGCGCTCCACGTCCAATTCCTATTCGCTGCTCAAGCTGCTGAAGCCGCAGCAAGGCGACTGGAAGCTGCAGGTGAAGGGTGTATCGAAGGACAAAATCGACATCAACCTTGTGTTCAACTACGACCTGGAGCTGGCTATGGATCCTCCGCCATCTTCCAATGTAAAGGCAGGGGATACGATTGACATTAACGCGTACCTCGTCAGCAATGGACAGAAGCTGCAGGACCAAGAACAGTACGGCAATATGACGGCCAAGCTGTTGATCAAGGACCTGGACACCGGGGACGAGTCGGAGGTCGAACTAGAGAACAAAGAAGGCAGCTTTGTAGGGGATTACAAGATTCCGCAGAAGCATGACTACGAGCTGAGGGTACGTGCGGAGGAGCAGAGCTTCTACCGTGAAAGCCCGCCTGTGAAGATTAGCGCGAAGGCGGCAGCCTCCGGCTCCGGCAATGGCGGGAAGGAGATGACCGCGGGCGAGGATGCGAAACCTTTTCCATTATGGCCCGTAATCATTGGCATCGCGGCGCTGCTCATTGTTGGAGCGGCAGCTTATTTCATTCTCGGCGCGATAAAGAAAGCGAATAAGGGCTTTGTCGGCCAAATCGTGATTGAGATCAGGGATGAGAACACCGGGGAGAAGACGTCCCCGCAATACAAGAAGCTGACTTCCTTCAAAGGGAAGTTCAATCTGCATCAGCTTCTGCAGCTTGCTCCGGAGCTCAAGGAAACGGAGAAAATCCTGTTCATGCCGGGCAAGAACGACCGCATCATACTTAAGAACCTTTCTTCAGCCGTCATCGAGAAGTCCGGACGGGCTCTGGATGCAACGAACGGGACGGAGCTGAAGAACGGAGACCGGCTGAGAGTTTCCCTTCAGCAGGCGGACAAAACGATATTATTTGAATATTTGGCTTAAAGTGCGAGTTCAAAAAGTCGGATTTTCAGCACCGAGAAGGTTGGATGAAGCTAGGGAGTGAGGAGCGGAGCGTACGTTTTGGGTACGTGAGCACCGGAAGTCCCGGCAGAATTCAAGATTCGATGCCGAGCTGCTTCCTGATTCACTTCGTGTTAGATATAGGATTTATAAGTTATCAACGGAGTTGATGAAATTCTATGTCGCAAGAAAACCTACTTCCGAATCGCGGTCGCTCAGCCTTGAATTGACCTCGATGGGTTTTCTTATCAAAAGCGGACTTTTTGAACAACCTCTTAAAGCCATGACCTATCAGGAGGGGAAGTTATGAAACCGGTAGTTAGAGAACATATACAACAGCTTGACGTTTCACTCGGAGGCGGCATTGTCAGCGAGAAAATACGGGTGGATACCATCGACAATCCGATCCTCATCATCGGACTTGGAGGGACGGGGATCGATGCGCTGCTGCGCTTGAAATATCAGATTAACCGCCGTTTCAAGCTGCCTGAGGATCCGTTGTCCAAGAAAAGAATGGACAAGCCGGATAACGTGGAGTTTCTGGCTTTTGAGACCAACGAACAGGATAAGAATAAGCGCTACAAGGGGATCGGATTGGATCCGATCAATGAATTCGTGCTTCTCTCCAATGCCGAGATCGGAGGCCTTCTCCAGAACCGCAGCATCCTGGAGCCTTACATTACGGATTGGCTGTCGCCCGAGCTGAGCATTACCGACGGCATGAACGGGGCCGCAGGCGTACGCCAGGCGGGCCGCTTGCTCCTGTTCACGAAGATTACCCAAGTGGTGCAGGCGATCGACAAGAAGATCAAAACACTGTCGGTCGGCACGAACAAAAAGCTGATGGTCTTCCTGCTGACGGGGCTCTCCGGCGGTACGGGCAGCGGCTGCTTCTTGGACATCGCCTATATCGTCCGCGGCATTATCGAACGCGATCACGGCTCTGCCGGCATCGACCGCGTGAACACGCTCGGCTATCTGTTTACGCCGGATATCAATCTGGCGAACAAAAGCTTGAGCGAGCACACGCGCGAGTACATCAAGAAGAACGGTTATGCCGCGCTCAAAGAGCTGGACTACTGGATGAACGTGGATGCCAGAGGCGAACGGTTCAAGCAGCAGTACGGCAACATTCTGAACGTGAATTCTCCGCTGCCTCCATTTAATCTATGTCATCTGATATCCGCTACGAATACGGAAGGCAAGCTGCTGGAGAATGCCTACGATTACTGCATGAACGTTACCGCGGAGAACATCACGAACTTCATGGCCAGCGAGGAAAAACAGTCCGGCGAAGAATTTGCGATCCATGACTATATCAGCAACATCCGCACCAATATTGCGCAGATGAACAAGGCGTATCCTGCCAATTACGACTACAACATCATCGGCGCATCTTCGGCCGTGCTGCCGATCGAAGAGATGACGACTTATCTGGCATACCGCGTCTTCGGCAAAATGCAAACCATGTTCGAGAAAGCGCCGAGCCAGGAGGACGTCGAGAAATTTGCGAGCAAGCTGGGCATCGATCTGGACTCAATGACCAAGAACTTCGAATCCCGCGTACCGGAGCCGCTGCCCGGATACCAGAACAGCGAGCGGCTCAGCTACGCGAACGTGGTGAAAAACCAGGTCATTAATATGGACACGGAGCTGGAACAGAATTTTCTGGCCAGAGCCCGCGAGGAATACATCAAAGCGAAGAAACAGCTGCCGGGCGAGATCGTGGCTCAGTTCAGCGATCAAATCCGCCGGATGTTCCTGCATCCGCAGCAAGGACCGTTTTACGTATCGCGGTTGATCTATACGGAGAAGGGCTTTAGCCTGCTGAAGATGCTGCTGTCCTACATCGAAGCGCTGCGGGAGAATCTGACCCGCATACCGCGGGACATCGAGTCGGCCAGAGAACAGGCGATCGATCGTCTGGGCGATGCAAAGAGTGCTTTTGTCTCGAAGGACAAGAAGAAAAACATCTATATCGAAGCCAAAATCAACGAATATTGGCTGGAAGCCGATGTGGAACGCACCGAGCAGATGATTGAATTTTACGAGGATTTATACGATCTGCTGAACCAGGAGAACAACCGGATTTATAGCGTATATACGGAGATTCTGAATGCGCTGAATTCGATTTTCGCCAAGAACGGCGACATTCTCGTGAACGGGGAAGAACAGCAGGATCATAAAGGGAACAAGACGTATTACTGGAACCTGGTGAGCGTGCCCGACATTTCCGACGTCATCAACAAAATCATGGATCAGAAGGATGTGGACGATCTCATCCGCGATTTCGCCCAAGAGCTGCTGAGTCATGCCAATCGTTGGACCCGGGAGCAGGAGATCGATGTCGTCCGTTCCATTTCGGAGTTTCTTACCGATAAATTCGGCGATCTGATCACCCGTTCGATGGAGGATTTCCTGGTCATGAAATTCGGTCAGGAGGATTCCATCGAAAAATTCGTAGAGCGCAGTATCGCCAGCAAGCTGGATGACGAAGCCGTGCCGGTCTTCCATCTGAGCAACAGCGCAGGCAATCTGTACTTCCCTTCCTGGGGCTTCGTGTCCGTGCCGGTACAGGCACCGAGCATTCTGAAGGGGATTCGCAATTATCAGAACAATTCGGTCGGGAAATCCCATTTCACCGTGAAGGAAAGCGAAGTGAAGAACCGGATCTTCTGGCTGAACACGAAGAACGGCGTGCCGCTGTTCGTCTACACGCCGCTGAAGGTTTATGAGGAAAGCTACGAACGCACGATCATGGACAAGGAAGGCGTTGGACGCCACTTGGTGCAGACGGACCGTAACAATTGGACGTACCTGCCGTCGCCGATTCCCGAAAAATCCTGGGGGGATACCTACGTCAACCCGCGGGTTCAGGAGTACAATGCCCGGGTTCGGTCCGAATTCAACCAAGCGCTTGAGTATAAGGTCGTCATCCAGAAGGACGTTGACCAGAATACGAGCAGCCGCTATGCGGTCGTGTTTACGAAGCCGTTTGACCTGAATGAGCTGCTTCGCGCTTATGATCTGCAGCTCGATAGTCCCAAGCCTAACCTTGGCGAGGTCAAGCGGGCATGGACCGAGCTGAAGCGATTGATGAACGAGGGGCTGGAGCGGGCAGGCTCAAAGGATATTTTCAACAGCATCAACGAGGAAATGGCCAAGGAGAATTTGATCCGTTCGCCGGAAATGATCCGCATCGTGCGGGAAGAGCTGAAGAAATATGCTGCCATCGCGGCCAAAATCACGGAATTCGAGCTCTTGATCAGCGACAATCAGAATGAAGAGAAGTGGCTTGATCAATTCATCGAGGCGTTGTACACCGGGACGATCACCAAGAAGGGTGCGCTCTTCGTTTATGATCGCGATCCGGAGGAAGATTCCTGGGAGCCGTTTGCCAACCTGCTGAAAAGCGTGAACGACGTAGAGTATGAAGTCTACAAGCACTTCCGTCAGCTGGACGAGAAAAGCCGCAGCACCCTGCTTCGCAAATCCTCCCGCCGCGATCAGGAGCTGACCGCTTCCGAGGATATTACGCCGCTGCTCACGAAGCTGGAAGAATTGGCCGAACGGTTCCTGGAAACGCGCGACCGGCTGGAATACGAGAAGGTGGAGCTTGCGGACGGCGAAGAGCGATACCAGTTCTACAGACAGGTATCTTCGAAATTAAATGACATCCGAAGAAGGTTGAAATAGACGATGAGGGAGATTCTTCGCCAGTATGCTGCCGGCTATGCCAAGTCGGAAGAGCAGCTTACCTTGATGGAGGATGATCAGAGCAGCATCCACTATCCGGAGGTATACTTGTTCATTGGCGACAAGACAGCGTCCGCCATCGAACCGATCATGGAAATTCAGGACCGCAAATGGGATAACAGCGCCAGCGTCGTTTATTTTCATGTAGGCACGGACCGGAGCGAGGGACGAGAGCCCCAAGGCCCCGGACTCTCGGGTCGGCTTCACAGGTACCACCTGCAGCTGCCGGTGTCAGACGCCGCATCCAAATCGATGCGGAAGGAGCTGTACCGGAGCTTCTATCAGAACCCGCATTATCTGTCCGGGTTGAATCAAGCGATTCGGAAGTTAAGCCACCATATTTCAGACTTTGGACGCAGCTATGCTTCGTTTGACCGGGTTCATCTGTCTGTCATTACACGGGTCGATGACCCGTTTAATGTATTTATCCCGGAAATTTCATTGCTGGCCGAATCCATATTCCAGCAGTCGTTCAAGTCGGTGCAAATGGATTTGTATGCGCTCATTAATGAAAGGGAGCAGATTGAATCATACGGTTATGCGAGCTCCGTAGGCGTTGCGTTTCTGCGGGAACTGGAGCTGATGCAGAGCAGGGAATACAGCTTCTCCGCGCCGCTGCAGGTAACGGAGGACGGGCTGACGATTCCGGTCGTCCACCCGGCATCCCCATTGTTTGATCTCGTCTATGTGCTGTCCGACAAGAATGAACGCGGCATCTCGGGTTACGCCGGCATGCAGGATATCTACGATATCATCTGCCACCTGGGCCTGCTCAAGAACCGGAAGCAGAAGGATGAGACCTATGACGGAATCCGAGGCATTTACAACAATACGTCATTCAAAAGCAATATCATGACCGAATCCGGTCGCCAAGGCTTTGTCTCCGCCGGCTTTGCCCGGGTGAAGAGGCCCAATGAGCCGATTGCGCTAACGGTCCTTTACCATCTGTGCCGCGGACTGCTGCTTCGCATGAAGAACAGGCCGGAGCCGGAGGTTCATGAATGCCTGGCCTATTTCGGTCTCGACACGGAGGCCGTAACGGCAAGAGCGGACCGGATGCTGCCGGCCCCCGAGCATCTGGACGGACTGAAAGGCATGATGTCGCATCCCGTCAGTTATGCCGGGCTGAAGCGAATGAATATTCGCGAGGCGGAAGAGGCGCTCTTCGGAGATGGCTGCCGGCAGTTTTTTCGCGACAATTACGAGCTGGCGGCCCGAAAGAGACTGAGCGATATGAGCATCGCAGAAGAACTGCATGATGCGCTGCGCCGCTCTTTGGCGACTCACCCGCAAATCGGTTGTTATCAGATTGCAGCGTGGACGAGCGATAAGGCCGGAGCGGGCATTGTGCTTGAAGCGGTTCGATCCCGAATCCGGGATCTCGGCAGCTTGCTTAAGACCGAGCAGGACGAACTAAACCGCTATTATGAGGAAAGCGTCGAAAGCCAGCCGTTTAAGAAGCTTCCTTTTCGGGATAAACAGAATATGCGCCATTTCATTCGATATTTCGTGGGCGAGGTCTATCGGCGCAAATATGAGCTGCTGCAGCTGGAAACGGAGCTTGAGCTCTACAGGCTGTATGAGACGGAGCTTGAACGTATTCACCGTCAGTACAAACAGCAGGCGGGCATGCTGGATCAGCTGGAGGCGGAGCTGCTGGAGGCGGCCCGTTCCAGCATCCGTGCCGCAGACGATTATATCGGCCAGAACCTGATGGAGTATTACGGCCTCGTGACGGAGGAGCTGATGCTGGAGCTGGAGAGCAAGCGCGGCGAAGGCGTGTTCTTCGAGGAACGGTATGTCGGCAATCTCTCCATCGTTACGCATGAAGGGATCGAACCGATCCTGTCGAACATGATCCGGGTCTGTCTGAGGGATTTATTGACGGCAGAGCCGTTCGTGCAGACCTTCGAGGAAGAACTGTTGCGGCGGGCGAACGTCACCATCGACTACAATAACAAGCAGGTGCTGGCCAAGGAAGACCTGTTTAAGGTGTTATACCGGATGCTGGAGGAGAACTCCGTTACGCTGGTCAGGCTGCTTGATTATACGCAGGAGCATCGATATGAGGAAAAATATTTCTTCGGCGATGCCGACAGCGAATTCGTCCGCTATGCGATCCATGCCGATGAAGCTTTACGGGTGTACAAGCTGGGCATCGTGCACGAGAAGCGCTCCAGCGGGGTCGAGAAGCTGAACCTGATGGGAGGTTTCCATCTGGAGGATCTGATGTATTACCGGAATGGCAGAACCTACTACGAGACCTACACGGCAAATGGTTATGAATTTCATGGCATGGAACCGGCGCAGCTTCCCGAGCCGCGTTAGCGTTCTTAGATTCTGATACAGAGAGTAGGCGTGTATTGTGCAACGAAAATTAAACCCTCTCCTGCTGCTGCTTAGCCTGGTCGGTGGGGGACTCGGATTTGCCATTGGGGAGTTTTTGCTTCGCCAGTGGGGGACAGGGCTTCCTGTCATCGTGGTTACGGGGATTTATTTCGGGATTCTGGCCTTATGCATCGGCTTGGCCTGTTTAATCGCAGAACTGATCTCCCCCCGTTTGAGCGGAAGCTCATGGAGACAGCGGTACACGGGCACATCATGGAAGCTGCTGATTCCATCCACGTTGGTGGCCCTGTTCCTCCTTGGCATGCTGTTTGAATGGGCGTACCAGTTGAACCCGGGCAGCGCCAAGCCCGTGAAGGATATCGTGCTGGTCATTGACAATTCGGGCAGCATGAATGAGACGGACCCGAATCAGGATCGGTACACGGCAGCCAAAAATCTGATCAACCGCATGGATCGGGATAACCGCGTATCCGTGATAATGTTTGATCATGCAACAACGTTACTGCAGCCGTTCACGCGCGTGAATAACCAAGAAACCAAGGATGAGATCATCGCGGAAATCGACGGTTTGGCAACGACCGATGGCGGTACGGACATCAGCCTTGCGCTGGAGGATACCATGTCGCATATTCAGGAAAGCCGGGATGCCGGCCGAAGCGCCATGGTCATCATGCTGTCGGACGGATTCAGCGAAACCGACCATGATCGTGTGCTTGCGGAGTACAAACAGCAGCAAATCGCGGTAAATACGATTGGTCTCAGCCTGGTCAACCCGGACGGTGCCCAGCTGCTTCAGACGATTGCGGCGGAAACGGGCGGACAATATTACGACGTTCAGCATGCGGAGGATTTGTCTTTCGTTTTCCAGAAAATCTATGACGACGTTGGAGACCGTTCGCTGTTGACGAAACGTACGGGCGCTATGGAAGACAGCGTGTATCATCAGATCGGAAGAATCGCTGCGATGCTGCTCATCGGCGCTGCCATGGGCCTGGCCCTCGGCACGGTGTTTGACAATCGCCATCTTGCGCTGAGCTTCAGCATCGGCGGCGCGGTATCGGGCGTACTGGCAGGCGTGGTTCTGGAATACGGCCTCTCCGGCGAGGAAATCGGGGATGCCTCCGTTCGTCTGATTGCCTGCCTTTTGCTCGCGGGGATCATCGCTTTGTTCACGCTGGTGATTCCGGTTAAGGAGAGCAGCAAGATCATCCGCAACGTGCAGCGGCCGGGCCGAACGGGAAGAGGGCAGCGGCCGAATGATTCAACAAGCCGAGGATTTTAAAGCAGGGGGCGTTCGAGATGCGGTTTAAACATGCGGAGCCCGGAGAATGGGTCATTCAGGGATTAAGCTATCAACTAGACGATGGTTACTGCACGCTCCGCTGGAGCTGGCCGCCGGGTCTTCAAGCGGTATACATCCACCGTGCGATGGACGACGGATTCGGCCAGCCTGCAGGCGATTCGCAGCCAGGCGGGATGCGTTTATACACCCGTGACGAGTATAAGGCTAACAACGGGTACCGCGACCGGCTTGACGGGATCGGTCAGATCACGTACACGGTCTACGCCTTGTCTTCCGAAGACGGAGAGATGGCGTTAATCAGGCAGGAGGATGAATCGAACCGCATTCGGTTCAGTACCGGCAAAGCGAAACTGGTCTACTCCATTCGCGAAAAAAGCCGCTGGCTGCAGCCCTATAAGACGATCGAAATCCAGGTGACGGCAGAGGTGCCGGTACCGAAGGAAGCTTTATGTTACGTGAAGAAGCAGGGCGCTTATCCGGTCAACAAGGAAGACGGCATCTTGTACCCGTTCGTGAGGGATTTTGCTGCCGGACGCAACGATTTGCCTGCGATCGAGGTGGGCAAAAACGATTACGTTCGCCTGTTTTTTACGGACGGCAAGAAATACGGACAACGATATGAGCTGGTGTACAGATAGATAGAGACCGAAGAACACACGGTTAACATCGATGAACGTCCGTGTGGATTTCATAGGGTTCAGAGGGAGGTACGAAAGATGGGCATTTTTGATATATTCAAGAAAAAACCGGAGCCGGAGCCAAGGCCGCTGTTCTATGATATTGTCTGCCCTTACTGTTTCAGTAAGTTCGCTCCGAAGGAGGTTGTCTTCCGGGCTGCCCACGACCGCGAGGATGACGAGGATTATGCGCTTGGGGAAGATGAGGAGCTGAATCGGTACCGTGAACGATTCGGGCTGGATTCGGTGTATGATATCGAAGCGATCATCCGTCCGAGCGATATCCCGGAGGAGCAGCACATTTATTCGGAACACGTCCTGGTTGGATTGAATGACCGTTACGGCATCGTCACGCGCAGACGGCTGTGCCCGAAATGCCACAATGAGCTGCCGGTTACCGCCGGGAAGGTGCCAAGCAACATTATCTCGATTATCGGTGCTTCGCAAGTGGGCAAATCGGTTTATATGACTTCGCTGATTCATACGCTGCAGCATACGACGGCAGATCATTTCGATGCGGCCTGCATGCCGCTGAATGCCGAGATCAGCCGCAAGTTCCGCACCGGCTATGAGGAGCCGTTGTTTGAACGCGGGGATTTGCTGGCGTCTACGCAGAAGGAGAAAATGCAGGAGCCTTTTATTTTCCAATTCGTGTTCAAGGATGAGTCGAAGCCGCCTTTGACGCTCGTATTTTTTGACGTGGCGGGCGAGGGCATGGTGGATGAGGATTATTTGGGGCTGCACGGACAGCATATCAAGAATTCCGCGGGCATTCTGTTTATGGTGGATCCGCTCCAAATCCGCTCCATTCGGGAAAAAATCCGTTTGAAATTCGGCGATCAGCCCGGAGAGTGGGTATCCCAGTATGATGAGCCGCGGGATGTCGTGCTGACCATGTTCGGCGATTTCATCGCGTATGAGGACAAGGGCAAGACGGATATTCCAACCGCCGTCGTCTTGACCAAGAGCGACATGCTTCACGCGCTTAAGGATGAGGATGGCGAATATGTGAAGCTGAACAGCAATATTTTTAACAATGTGGTGCACCGCAAGTTTTTGAATTTGACCGAGTTCGAAAATATTGACGGCGAAATCCGCCGTTTTATCGAAAAGGTCGACCGTCCGTTCAAAGGGACGATGGATGTGTACTTTTCGAATACCGCCTATTTTGCCGTGTCGGCGCTGGGCAGCAACCCTGTCGATCAGAAGCTGCAGAGCGTGGTCAGCCCGATTCGGGTGGATGAACCGTTCATCTGGCTTCTGTACAAGCTGAAGTACATTCAGGGGAGGGAAGACTAGTGCCGGAATTCCCAACCCGAAACATACAGCAGCAGATGTACACGCGTGAGCGGCGAGGCATATTCCGCTCGGCCGAAGGTTTTGACACGGTGGCCCGTTCGTCCGGATTGGAGGCTTCCTTTATTAAAAAGGTGCTGCATCCCTTCTGCCAATACGAAGCACCTGCCGAGCTGACGGCGCGCAGTGAACGGGACGCTGCGTCTTATCCGGCTGCCCTTCATCTGTTCCATACCGAATCAGGGGAAACGGTGCTGGGCCGAAGCGTGTTTCAGCCTGCGGATTTCACGGGGCTGCGCAGCGCCTTTTTTACGCATCATTACGTCATTCCGGAAGGCTTCCATCGAGATGATCATAACGCTTACCGGACATGGCTTCAGGCCGCTTTTGCCGATCATTACGATATCGAAGAAGGCGTCGATCTGCCGCAGATTCCTGCGATTCCGGTACAGGCCGATTCCCGGGCCGCTGTCTCGTCCGAGAGGACGCCAGCCTTGCTGCAGGAGCTTGGAATCAACGAGAAAGTATTCAAGCAGCTGATCTATGCCTGCATATCCGCGGCTGCCGGGAAGAAAAAGGTATACATCGTTCTGGATGTCCCGGTGGAACAGTTGTCCGCGAAGGCGGAGCAGCTGCTCTTTGTGCTGTTTGGCCGATTGCCCTATGCGCTGCGCCGGGTGCTTGGATTCGTAACTTATGCCAAGGAGCCGCAGAGCAAGAAGGGGCTTCATCTCATGTTCGTGGAGAAGGGCAGCCTGCGCCTGAATGACCGGAGCATCGAGAAGGATTACTTGTTTGAACTCGCTGCCGGCCGGGTCATCAATGCCGATCTGAAATGGTCCGAGCAGCCTTATCTTGATTTTGCTTGGGATACGCTGCTGGACCCGGATCGGTCCGAACGTTTTTTTGCCTTCGCCGAGCAAATGCTTACGGACATGGAGCCGATACATCAGATCTCGCTGGACAGCTATGATGATTTATGTATGCTGTTCCAGATCGAAGAAGGCCATGAAGGCCTGTACCATGAGCATAAACATGCCGTGCTGCGTGCTTCGCTGCTCTATCTGCAGCCGGCAGGCGCACTGGATGCGAAGCAACGTCTGGATCAGCTGTTTCTTGCCCTGTTTGCCAAGGAGTTCGAGCTCGTCAAAGGCGGGCATGTTCCGGATGCCGCGATCGCGGGATTCCTGAAGGATTATCATGGCATCAATCCCCGGCAGCATAACGATTGGATCGTGGAATATTTTATCCGCTCCTTAAATAATGCCTTATCGAAGCAGCGTCAGGATACGACTATGGCGATTTACGAGCTGTTGGAGAGCAGCCCGTCTTTAAGCCGAGCCTTTTATGCGAGGGTGCTGACCAGTCCGGGGCTGCCGGCGCTGATGTTCGATCCCTACATGAAAACGCGCATGAAGCAAGCGGCAACGCCTGCAGACCTCGTGGATTTGATCGGCTTGTGGGTTCGGAATCACCCTCTCCTGCTGGAGCAGGAGAATTATGTACGGCTTGCGGAAGCCCAGCTTATCGATAAGCTTCAGCAGGATTCCGACCCTGTGAGAACGGTCAATGCCGTACTGGATCAATTGGATGCGCTGGAACGCGATCCGCAAAAGGGAATCGGCCGTTATCAAGGCGGGCGTGCCTTTGCGGACCGGATGATCTATGCAGCCAATCTCTTTCTCTTGCGTGAGCTGGAGCCTGAGCAATTAAGCCAGAAGCAGCTGATGGATATCGGGTTCCTGCAAATGCCGAAGGAGTTCAAAGGCTGGGTAGAGCGGTTCGATTCCCGGATTCGGTCCAAAGCCGCGGTCATGCTGGCCCTTCACCAGTGGTCCGGCCATGAAGAGGTTAGAGCGGAAGTGCTGGCGGAACTCTCGGCAGAGGAACGGGAGCGCACCCAGCATATCATGCGGAAGTGGCTGCAGCATCATGTGGAGCCGTCCAATTTCGAGAGCATAACCTTGGCTTTCTGCACGGATATCAATTCCAGTGCGGTAGACTATCGGAGCTTGCTGGATTACTTGCACAGATACGGCAAGAGCCCGGACGTGGTATACCAATATATTCAGTGGTCTGCCGAGCAGCCGGTATTCGTTAGACCGCGCGGACTTGTTCCCGCTTATGCCGCCGCCATCATCGATTATTTCAAAATCCACGACCGCGAAGCCTTTAAAAATAAGGATTACGTAAAAACTTATTTCAGTTCGCCTGCACCCATCCTCAAACCGGTGTATGCGCAGGTTAAGGCCGAGTTGGCTTCGCCGTTGGTGCAATGGTTTCGCCGGCATTCGCGGTTCGTAAAAATCACTTCTTCCTTGCTTGTGGTAATCGTTGTTGCTGGCGCTGCCTTCATGATGATCCAAAACGGCAAAGGTCCCGCGGACGGCGATGCCAATCCGAATCCGGCCGTTACGCCGCCGGTTACGGTACCGCCGGCTTCTTCCGAGACCATAGATGAGCAGCCTTTATTAACGGCGACGGTGGTGGAGGAAGGTGAGCAGGCGGGAAGCACCGAGCTGAATTTCCATTTTAAACAGCCGGCGGCTTGCCGGGATTTCAGTGTGGACAAATTACAGATTATAGGCAAGGATGGAAGCACGCTGCTTGAAGCGGCCAGTCCTGAATTATCGCGGGTGTGCGCGGATGAAGCCACAGGGGAAGCCGATGCTGCTGATCCGTCAGGATCCGAGACGGATTCATCCGGGAACCAAGCGGATCCGAATAGCGGGACAACAGAAGGGGAAAACACGTCTGATCCTGTTGAAGGTGAGGATGTGGAGACCTCGGATGACCTTGGCACCGTTCCGGCAAACCCGGCTGGTACGAGTCAGGTCACCGTGAAGCTGGATCAGGCGCTTGACGTATCCCTAGTCGAGAAGGTCGTAGTGGATGGCGTCTCGTATGAGCTGTCCTCCGAAAGCGCGCTTTCGGAGGAGCAAGAGCAGACTCCCGAGAATGAGACGGATGAAGGAGTTTGAACATAGAACGAGCAGACGAATGATTGTCTGCTCGTTTTTTTTCGCGCCACTATGTATGCACGACCACTTATTCATGCTGGCGACAGATTTGTTCTTCTCTTTCGAGGTTTTGTAAGGTTGCGTAGGTGTTGCCCCATTCACACATGGTATGTAGTACAGGCACGAAGGATTGGCCCAGCTCAGTTAAACTGTATTCTACCTTAGGCGGTACTTCTTTAAATACTTCTCTTCGGACAAGCTCATCTTTTTCCAGCTGCTTTAATTGCTCGGTTAAGACTTTCTGCGTAATGGTCGGCATGAGCAGGTAGAACTCCTTAGTTCTCCTTGGCTTTTGACTCAGAAAGAAGAGAATTAAGCATTTCCACTTTCCTCCTACCGTGTTCATAAAAATATTGATTCCCGTGTTGAGGCTGTTCATTATGTATTCCTCCTGAATAGGCACATAAAGGTGGCTAACCCACTTTATTGTGCGTTATTTTCTGCCACTGTACGGTCCATTATAATCGGAATGTGAAGCAAATAAAACATATGGAGTGAGCACAATGAGTGTGAGAGATATATTAGAGCAAAGACGTTCTGTCAGGCATTATGACCCCCATTATAAAATGGAATCGGAAACGTTGGCGGCTTTGATTGAAGGAGCCAGTAAATCGCCCAACGGAAACAATATTCAAGCCACACGGTACCTGGTTATCGACGAACCGAATTTAAAAAACGTGTTACTCCCCATTGCCTTTCATCAGCAACAGGTAATAGAAGCGTCGGCTCTAATCGTTGTACTGGGCGATTATCAAGCATTTGAAAAAGAGAATATTATACATATCCATGAAGAAGGATTTCAAAAGGGTTATTTTGACGCATCATTAAAAGATTATTTAGCCAGCGCGGCTATTCAATATTATCTAAATAAATCCAAAGAAGATTTGAAGCTCGAATTAGTAAGAGACGCAAGCCTGGCGTCTATGTCGTTAGTCTTACTGGCGAACGAGGCGGGTCTCCATACGATTACCATGTCCGGGTATGATTCCGAACAATTAAAGTCAACCTTACAGATTTCTGACAGGTATGAAGATGTGATGCTTATTGCCATTGGGAAAGGAATTAAACAAGGTCATAAAACCGTTAGACACGATGTGGGCAAAATCATGTATACAAACAAAATATAATTCATGGCATGAAATATTGGCTTGCTTGTTGTTTGTTCATGCAGCGGGTGGAACAAAATAGGATAAACATCCGTCTAATAGTTACGCCGTCTCCGACGTATTTCTATTAGGAGGGAATAGAAGGATGAGAAAAGGCCTGGTTGCTGCAGCACTTTTAGCGGTATGGATCGTGTTAGGTTGTTTCGAGAAGGAACAGGCAGTTCCGATCATAGATGAGGCCATGGATGTGATCAGCCAACATGGTGTGAACGTGAAAAATCGGGGGAAACTGGATGCCTTTATCGATCAGCCGGAGGGAACGCAGCGAGTTGTACATTATACGATTGAGGGCGATCCTGTATTTCATGAATTGAATCATATCGGAGATCGAATTGAGCTGCGTTATGACAATAGGTGGGACAGGGAAGGGAATCAACAAGTTACTACCCGTATGTGCAGCGAACTGAAGCGAGTCGAGACGGATACTTATCTGAGTTATACGCTGACTGGTTGTGACGGTGAACGTTCTGAGGTGGATATCCTGCGAATGGAGTATGAGCTTAGGCCGAAGGTAACGTTCGACATGGAATTGAGGTTCGGCGTTAATCAGAGGAACGAAATCAATACAAAGGAACGAACCGTCGTGAAGGATCTTCAGAATGGAGAGACTGCGACGATCCGCAATTTCGAATTCACCGATAAGGACCGTCAGAGCATCTATAAGGCGTTGGTGCTTGCCGATTATCAAGAGGACGAATCCTTAATAACTGCATGCAATAAAAAGCCGCATGAGAGCTTTGACCTGACGGTCAAGATAGCGAATGGAAGTTACCACTTTGCATGGAGCGAATGCGATAAGAGCGAAGACGGTAAACGGATGACCATGCTGGTTGATGATATCATCGGCATGGTGGAGGAGCGGGAGGAGTATAAGCAATTGCCTGCTGTGCAAGGATATTACGAATGAGGACCCAACGATGTTACCTCGGCTGCTTGTTTAACCATCATAAGCAGCCGATCACAATGACCGGCTGCCGTTTTCTTTTAGATTGAGTTTTTCGGTTTGCATAAACCTACGGTTTGAGTCTGATGTTATTTTGAAGAGGAATCGACTACGGATCATGGTTATCTCCAGAATGTAATCTTGTCAGGCACTAATCGAACGGACTCATGCCCATCTTCCTTGGCTTTTCCTAATGAAATAATCATGACTGGAGCATAGCGTTCTTCATCTAAATCGAATGCTTTGGCTAACTGATCAGCTTCAAAGCCTGCCATTGGATTCGTGTCATACCCATGCGCACGAGCTACTAACATGAACTGCATGGCAAAGAGGCTGCTATCGATTTTTGCAATTTCAACTTTCATTTCTCTTGATAGAGTCGGAAACAGGGATAGAATGGTTTCGAGTTGACGATCTCGTACTTCTGCCGGCATTTTTCCTTGTTCCACAGCCGTATTGTAAATTTCTTCAGCATATAAATAGCTTTGGGTATCGCCAAAAATCAATAACATGGCTGATGAAGTATCATTCTGTAACGTATTGAACCTCACAAGAGGTCTTAGCTTTTCTTTTCCTTCCGGAGTATCGACCACAATTACACGCCAAGGCTGCATATTAGCAGAGGATGGAGCCAAACTGGCTTCCGAAATCATGTCGCTCATCTCTTCTTTCGATATTTTAAAGTTCTCATCATAATTACGGACAGAACGTCGGCCCATAACGATATTGGCGAAATCGTTGTTTTGAATATGGTTAAACATAGAACCTCTCCTTTTGATAACATTGATTTTTTTTGACATTGTGGATGTCGTTCGTTATCATATTTCGTATTATGAACTATGAACCTAGGTTTATAGCAAGAAATAAAAGAGGTCCTATTATGAAAATAAACGAGGTTTCAAAATTAACGGGTCTGCCCATATCGACGTTGAGATTCTATGAACGTAAGAACCTAATTCCGGACACATTTGTTAAACGAGATGCAAATAATTATCGAATTTATTCCGAAGAGATTGTGGAGTTTCTAGATGATGTGAAGGTACTTTTATCGGTAGATTTTTCTATAGAAGAATTAAGTTTGTTAGTCAATCAACAACTTAACCTGTCATACGAGGCAAAGACGAAAATGGTAGAACAAAAAATCAAAGAAATTGAAGAGATCCAGAAGCGATTGAAAAAGTCGAAGACATTCTTGAATGCCGTCTTGGAAGGAAAGGCGAATTTTCAAACCAAGTGTTAAAGTAAAAGTATGTGAACGATACGATAAGCGCTGCGATATCTTTAGGGATGCTCGCAGCCCTATTATTAAGGGATCCGATCATGACGATTGGTCAGATTTTGTTGATCATTCAACTAATAACCATACACGCGGAATCACTCATGGATGTGTCAAATCATGAACTAACAGTCTTCGTAACACCATACATTGATCTGGTTGCCATATGGATCGTAGGTGTGGAACTCCTTTAGATTCATAGAAACGAAGCGCACTGGGGACCATGCCGGTGCGTTCTGCGAATTGAGCGATGCTCATCATGGGCGTTCACCTGTTGTTTTTTGAGAATAAAATTGCCTACATATCATACCATAAAGATTGCTAGAATCGTGGCGTGGATCCTGAAGAATACGTAGGATATAAGATAGGGAGGTGCGAAACAATGTCATATCAAAAAGCATTTGAGGCCTACATAGCGGCTACGAATACGCATGATTTTGATCAGGTAGCCCGGCTGCTGGATGAGGGAGCGGTGTATTGGTTCTCGGACCGGAGCTGCTGTTGCCTGGAGGAAATCAGGGCCTATTTCGAGCACGCTTGGGACGTCATTCGAGATGAGGTGTACCGGGCGGAGGACGTGGTGTGGATTGCGACTGATGTACATTCGGCTGTTTGTATTTATACTTATCGCTACGAGGGGTATTTTCAGGGGGAATTCACGACCGGGAGCGGGAGAGCAACGAACGTATTCGTTCGAGATGCCGACGGCGCATGGAAATTAAAGCATGAGCATCTAAGTTCAATGGGATGAATCGGCCGTCACCTGTTACATAGGAAACAGAAGAAGAGCCTTTGGAGGGCTCTTTTTTGTAGATTGAATTTATTAACAGAATATAAAATTACAAGAATTTATCCCATGTCTATGGAAATGTATCCCTTCTCAATCGATGGCGCAGGTTCCATGATACAACTATATGAATATGGATTGAACAACATGGATTTCATTGAAAGGGGGCCGTAGTAGAGCGATCGAGCAAGTGAGTGTAGGTATGGAGCGACAAGGGGGAGGGATGAATTTTACATAGTTAAGTTCACCTGGATTGGTAACCGCTTTCAAAAACGAATGGATTTCGAGCGATATGCGAAGCTGGGCAAGTCATCAAGGATACCACCCGGGTGACACCAAGAGGAACAGACATTCATGGAAATGCTGTATCATTTGCAATCGAAATTTAATCGACAGAGGTGAAAACGGTGATACCCTATATCACGAAGAGACGCCCAAAATGGGTACTGTGTTTTTTGGCCCTTATTCTCATGTTTACCCCACTGCTTCATGCGCCTGCATCCTATGCAGCAGAAGGCGCATCTCCTTCAGAAATTGCCGCAACGAGCTCCGGCATCGATCCGGTGACGGTAACTAGCTCGACCTATGGCTCCCAGGATCGGCTGGCACCGCAGAATCTGCGAATTGTGCAAGACTCCATCACGGCCACCGAAGCAACGATACTATGGGATTACGACAAAAATAATCCGCAGCATACGTTTGATATTGATGTCTGGAACGCCGTGGATGATGCATGGTATACATGGGGGAACGGCGGAAGCCGGACCCTGGATGATTTGAAACCCAACACAACCTATAAATTATACATTACATGGTATGAGAGACCGTCTCAAGGTCCGGACCAACGGCATAAGAGTAATGTAATCGAGTTTACTACGCTGGATGGCGAGGTTAAGCCTCCAAAAACGTCCGCTCCCCAGAATCTGCGATTAGTGGAGGTAACGCATAACCAGGCTACCTTTGAATGGGATTTCCTCAAGGGAGACAAGAACGATATCGATGTCTGGAATGCAGATACGGATGCTTATATCACGTGGGGAAATTTAACCACGCATGCTGTTACAGGGCTTAAGCCCGAGACAACCTACCGCATATATATTACCTGGTATGACCACAGGCCCTCAAAGGATATGAAGAGCAATATTCTTGAATTCACGACCACCGCGGATCAAACCGTATATGAACAAGCTCCGATTTCACCTCCGAGTTACCTGAAAGTAACGGACGTTTCCCAGAAATCGGTGACATTAAATTGGGGAGCAAGCTCAGGAGCTACCGGATACGAGCTGTATGTGGACGGCCATAAAGTCGATACTTTGGAAACGGTGACGTCGGTCACGTACTCCCTGGACCCAACAGCCAATCGCGATTATATCTTTGAAGTTACTGCTCAAAAAGCATTGCAGGGACAGAACCCGGAAACTTCGGTGAAGAGTAACGCTGTACATTTAAAATGGGGAGAGCTCGCTGCACCAAAGGGGCTGCAGGCTGTTACAGCTACAAGGTCTACCGTCTCCTTGGGATGGGCTCCGGTTCCGGGAGCAACGGGCTATCATATTTATCAGGACGGAAATAAGGTGGCGACAAGCAGCGAGAACCGGTTTGTGGCTGCCGGATTGCAGGAAGGTAAAACGTATTCGTTCCAGATCATCGCTGTAAATCGTTTATGGACATCGCCGATCAGTCAAGCGATTATTGTTATACCAGGCAGCAATTATAATAATATTACCTACTACACCTCTTGGTCAGCACTACCAGCCGAACGGAATTTCTATCCGTCCGATCTTGACGTTTCTCAAATCACGCATATCAATTATGCGTTTGCTGATTTGTGTTGGAAGAAGTTCGGAAGCACGGTAAGAGCATGTGAAGACCCGAAGGTTCCGCTGCAAAATCGATACGTGTATGATGGCGAGATGATACTTGGCGATCCCGAAAAGGATTTCGAAAATTTCCAAGCTTTCGAATCCGTCAAAGCCGCTAATCCGCATTTGAAGCTTATGATATCGGTTGGCGGCTGGTCCTGGTCCAATCATTTCTCCAACATGGCCAAGACCGAAGAAACACGCCGGGCCTTTGCGAATTCCGCGGTGGATTTCCTCCGAGAATACAAATTCGATGGTTTGGATATCGATTGGGAGTATCCTGTTGAAGGCGGGGAAGACGACAACTCCCGAGGACCGGAGGATACGGAAAACTTCACATTGTTAATGAAGACCGTTCGCGAGGCGCTGGATGCTGCCGGATCAGAAGACGGGAAGTACTATCTGCTGACGATTGCTTCCGGGCAGGGCGATAATTTCGTTAAAAATGCCGATCTTGCGAATTCCGTGACGTATCTCGATTTCATCAATATCATGACTTATGATTACAGCGGCAGCTGGGAGACGTTGGGTCACCATAATGCACCGCTGTTCTTTGACCACAAGCATCCAAGAGCCGCCTCCTCCGCTCCGAGAAATCATGTGCTCGGCGGTTTGTTGGGCCATCTGAACGGCGGGGTGCCAACGCACAAGCTGATCGCCGGGGTGCCATATTACGGTAAAGGCTGGGATGATTGCCCGCCTACCGGCCAATATCAGACTTGCAAAGGCGGATCCGCATTAAAGACATGGGAAGCGGGCATTTTCGATTTCAGCGATCTCGAGAATAACTACATCGACAAGAACGGTTATAAGAGATACTGGAACGAATCCGCCAAAGTTCCATACCTGTACAATGAGCAAAATAAAGTGTTCATCACTTACAACGATAAGGACACCATGAAGTATACGGATTCCATCGTGAAATCGCTGGATATCGCAGGCGTCATGAGCTGGGATATCAGCGGCGACCGCAATAAGACGCTGACGACCCAACTCGTTCACGATCTGCCGATCAACGGCAAAGCCAATGCATCGGCACTCCCAGCTCCAGGGAATCTGTCCAAGGTAAGCGCCGATTCCGGCTCCATCCAGCTGAAATGGGATGCCGTGACGGGAGCAACGGGATATGAAGTGTACGTGAATCATGCGTTGTCCGGCTCGGTAGCAACGAACGGTTATACCGTGAAGGGCCTCAGCCCCCTAACGAATTACAAGATCCATGTGCTTGCCGTGGATCGAACGGGAGATGAGATCAACCGCGTCTCCAGCGCTTCGAATCAGCTGAGCATCACGACTTCGGGCAACGGCTCCGGTGGCTCTGAAGGCGGAGGAGGCTCCGGCGGATCCGGTTCTACAACGCCATCGACGCCACAGCCGCCTAAAGGCAAGGATCAACTCGAAGCAAACGTTGTGCTTGAAGGAGATAAGGCTCTAGTTACCGTGCCTGCGGCTGCGGCAGTTAACAGCATTAACCATTCGCAATCCTCCAACTTCCAGCTCCATGCGGGTGCGGGCGCGAAGCAGGCGGTGCTGGAAATTCCGCAAGAAGTGATTGCGGCCATTGCGAAAAAAGGGGCCAAAGCCAGTCTGTCCGTATTCCTAAACGGTACGGAATACCGGATTCCGGCTTCGCTCATCTCGGTTTCCGGGCCGGTGAGAGTCTCGATTGTGGCTCCAGATAATAAGGACGCAGCAAGCCTAGCCGCCTTGCTTCAAGGGAAAGAAACACTGGCGAGTCCGCTGCAGTTCAAGCTTGAGCAAGTACACGCGGATAAAACGGCAACCGAGCTGACACGCTTCGGGAAATCCCATGTCAGCGAGTTTGTTACCTTGGATGCGAAAAAGATAAATATAAAACGTGCGACCGGAGTGGTCTATATACCGGGTACAAACGAGCTTCGATCCGTTCCGACATTGTTTAAAGTGAATACGGACGGCACGGTGACCGTTGAAATCAAGAAAACCGGCAGCGGCGTTTATGCGCTGGTACAGCAGGACATCCGATTTAGTGACGCGATTCCTTCATGGGCACGGGAAGACGTGGCGCAAGCTACCGCCAAAATGATCGTATCCGGAGAAAATAACGGTTCGTTCGGTGCAAATAAAAACATTAGCCGTGCCGAGATCATCTCCATCCTGGTGAAAGCGCTGGGTCTATTGCCTGACGACAAGGATTCCAGCTTCAAGGATGTGGATCCGAAATCCCGATATGCCAGAGAAATCGCGGCTGCCAAAGCTGCAGGACTGGTGAAGGGACGCACAGGCGATATCTTTGATCCCAACAGCTTGATTACGCGCGAGGAATTGGCGGTTATTCTAAGCAATGTGCTGGAGTATGCCGGTAAGAAGAATGATGAAGCTAACAAAGGCCTGTTAAACAAATTCAAGGATCACTCCAGGGTTTCGTCCTATGCGAAGTCTTCTGTCGCCTTTGTCGTAGAACAGAAGATAATGCTGGGGGTGTCTGCTACCAAGCTGGATCCGCAATCTCACGTAACCAAAGCTCAAACGGTCGTAACGGTTATGAGATTACTGCGTGCAGCGGAGTTATCGAACTAATATGACGGTATAAGAGAGCGGAGGCCATTTTACGGATGTGTTTTTCACGGAATTGGACGAATACTGGCTTGAACATAGCAAGCGAAAAGAAATGCCATGCCGCTGCCCATGCTAAGATGAATCTATCAAATGGATGAGGTGATCGTAGATGGCATTGAAAATCGATAATATTTTTGTGAATCTTCCGGTTAAGGATCTGGAGAAAACGAAAGACTTTTTCTCGAAAATCGGTTTTGAGTTTAATGAGCAGTTTACGGATAAGAATGCGGCCTGCCTGGTCATAGGCGATAACATCTTTGCCATGCTGCTCACCGAGGATTATTTCAAGACGTTCACCAAGAAAGATCTGTCGAATGCGGCCAACACAACGGAAGTGATTCTGGCGCTGTCGGCAGAAAGCCGGGAGCAGGTGGATGACATCGTGAACGCTGCGCTGGCTGCTGGGGGATCGCCTTCCAACGACCCGGTGGATCACGGTTTTATGTACGGATGGAGCTTCCAGGATCCGGACGGACATCTATGGGAAGTCATGTACATGGATCAGAGCCATGTTGAATAAAGCAGCGTTATCCTAAGCAGGATCGCAACCTGAACGACATATCCTAATAGAATGAAGCGGCAGATGACTCCAAGAGACGGGGGGAAACTGCCGCTTTACTTTTATTTCGAAATCCACTATATTTGTATGTGCAAACAATATGTGGTGTTTCAACATGATGAACTTCAGCGAAAGAGGTAACCGTTATGCTCAATACGTATATCAAGGAATGCCTTTACTTCACAGCCAATCGCCTTAGCCGGGTCATTACCAAGATGGCCGAAGACGAGTTTGCCGCAAGCGGATTGTCGCCTACGTATGCATATCTGCTTATGGCTGTATATGAGAAGGAAGGAATCTCGCAGAAGGAATTAGGCGAAATTCTTCACCTCCAGCCATCCACCGTAACCCGACTGATTGAGAAGCTGGCCGCTAAAGGGCTGGTATACAATCGGGTGGAAGGAAGGATGTCGCTGATCTATACGACCGATAAAGGAAAGGCTCTTGAGAAAGTAATACACGAGTGCTGGAACAATCTGCGTAGTCGATACGGCGATATTTTAGGCAATGCCCAAGGGGATGAATTATCCCTGCGTCTATACGAGGTCAGCGATCGATTAGAGAATAAGGACTGAACGCAAAAAAGGCCCTTCAAGCCAAACTTGAAGGGCCTTTTCTAAGATTAATTGGCTTGGACTTCCGTCGTGACCTGCCATAACACGCCGAACTTGTCTTCCAGCACCCCGAACAGCGCTCCCCAGAATTGAGTCTTCAGCGCATCAATCACCTTGCCGCCCTCGGCCAAGCGGTCAAAAGCTTCATGGGCTTCGGCATCGCTCTCAAACGACAGGCTTAGATGAATTCCGTTCCCACGCTCCAGGGTTTGGAAGATCGAGTCCGACATAAAGATCGGGATTCCTCCGGCTACCAGACTCAGATGCATGACCTTGTCTTTCAATTCTTCCTTGGTTCCGGGAACCTCGCCATGGGTTTGCACGGATAAGATTTCCCCTCCCAGTGCTTGGGTATAAAATTCAGCCTGCGCTTTTGCATCCTCAGAGAAAATATACGGTGTCAGTTTAGCCACGTTCAACATCCTTCCCAGGTTTTAATATGATCGATTCGTTTTCCTTGGTTTTAGTATAAATGGTCTCTGGCCCTCACATTTCTTCTGGATTGCTAAATGATACGGCAGCGTCTCGGGGTTGTCCTATAGAATAGGCGACAACAGGCGGGAGATGGACTCCTTGAACTTGATCCACCGTGAACGCTCCAGATACTGCTTCATCGTAAGCTGGCTGGATACCCGCAGATCCTGGTGGAAGATGTGGGTCAACTGTTTCGATATATGCTCATCGTACAGGAATGCGTTCACTTCGAAATTCAGCTTGAAGCTTCGAACGTCGATATTCGCCGTGCCCACGGATGAAATCTTCTCATCGATGATGATCGTCTTGGCATGAATAAAGCCATTATTGTAGAGATACACATTAGCCCCGGTACCCAGCATTTCCCCGATATAAGATAAGGTAGCCCAATACACGAAGGGATGATCCGGTTTATCCGGAATCATCAGATGCACCTCTACGCCGGAAAGCGCCGCAATACGCAGTGCATCCAGGAGGCTGGCGTCCGGGATAAAATAAGGCGTCTGAATATGAATCGATTTCTTGGCGGACGAAATCATTTTGATATAACCGTTCTTGATGTGTTCATATCGGGAATCCGGACCGCTGGTAACAATCTGAATCCCGACATTGCCGGGCGAATTGATCTTGGGAAACAGATTCGATTCGTAAGTGATATCGTTATGATGCGAAGCCTGATTCCAGTCCAGAATGAAGCGAACCTGCATCGCATAAACGGCCTCGCCTTGGATGCGCAGATGCGTATCCCGCCAATACCCGAACCTGGAGTTGAGGCCCAGGTACTCGTCCCCGACGTTGAAACCGCCGACATACCCGATATTGCCGTCGATGATCGCCAGCTTTCGGTGATTCCGGTAATTCAGCCGCAGGTTAATGAAGCGCAGCTTGGACGGGAAGAAGGCCTCGGCTTCTCCGCCGGCTTCGCGGAATGCCTTGAAGAAGCCTTTGGTTAGTTGACGCGATCCCAGCTCATCGTATAGAACACGGACCTTCACGCCTTCATTAGCCTTTTGGGTCAACAGGGAGATTAGCTTCTTGCCAAGCTCGTCGCGGCGGATAATGTAGTACTGAATATGTATATAGTCTTTGGCTTCCTCGATATCCTGAAACAACCGTTCAAACTTCCTGCGTCCATCCGTAAAAATTTCAACATGGTTGTCGTCCGTAAGGATCGCCTGGTTCTCATTGATATGCATATGGATCAAATCGCTGTTGTCCGCCGCCGCTTGATTGGTAAACGGGTATTCGCCGTTGTTCATCCCTTCCATTTGGGACAGCAATACTTTCTCGATGCCGGTTTTTTGCAGATCGTCCCAATGAAAGAGACGGATTCTTCTTAAATTCTGGGCGAACAGCAAGTACAGCACAAAGCCCAGAATCGGGATAAAGGATAGCACCAGCAGCCATGCCCAGGTGGAGCCGGCATCCCGCCGTTCCCTGAAAACCACGAACATGGAGAACACGATATTCAGAACGATGATCAGACCAAGAATGATGGATGTAACATGCATGTTTATGATATCCTCCTACACTATAGCCTTGCCCTAGCAATCCTTCATATTATACGTGAGGCGTTAGAAGAAGTATATATCGGCGGCATGGAGTGAAACCGAAAGGTCCTAAAACGTTGGCGGCTAGGATAAGGCCTCTTGTAACGAATATAGAAGGAGCCATTTGAATCCGTACTCGTTGTCATGATACGATGGTGAAAAAATAGGAGAAGGGGCATGCTTTTTGCTGAAAATGAACAAGTTTTTCAAATTGTGTCTTGCCGTGATCCTGGTGCTGACCATCATTTATTTGGGATCGCTGGTGGATTTTATATTCAGACCCGTACTTTCGTTCTTCTCCATCATCCTCGTGCCGTTGATGCTGTCGGGATTCTTCTATTACCTGCTCAGACCGCTGGTTGATCTCCTCGAAAAACGCAAGCTAAATCGCTCGCTGGCCATCCTGCTCCTGTATGTCGTGTTCGCGGGCATCCTTACCGGCTTTATCCTGGGCGTATGGCCATCGCTGCGCGATCAGATCGTGGCTCTCGTACAGAACGCTCCAGCCTTGTTTGCCAAGCTTGGCGAGCAGCTTCAGGAATTGGAGAATAACGGCTTTTTCCAGGATATTTTTCCGGAGAACGCCAACCCGCTTACACAGCTCACCGATTATTTGAATCAAGGCTTCACGTTCCTGACGAATTATATTATGAATCTGTTCTCGTTCGTGTCGAATTTTGCCATCGTATTGTTTACGTTCCCGATTCTCCTGTATTACATGCTGAAGGAAGGCGGGAAATTCGGGAAGATGGTGGTCAGCTTTTTGCCTGACCGATTCAAGGGCGAGGGAGCCTCGGTGCTGGATGAAATCAACAATGCACTCAAAGGCTTTATCGTAGGCCGGGTTCTCGTCAATTTGGCGCTGGGGGTTTTGATGTATATCGGATTCCTGATTATCGGCCTGCCTTATGCGCTGTTGTTGACGGTCGTGGCGGTCATCGCGAATTTCATACCGTTTATCGGCGCCATTCTATCCGCGATCCCGATCGTGATTATCGGCTTTATTCAGTCCCCGGGAACCGCGATCTGGTCCCTTGTCGTCATTCTGGCGGCCCAGCAGATTCAGGATAACCTGATTGGTCCGTATATCTTCGGCAAACAGCTGGCGATCCATCCCATTACCATCATTATCCTGGTGCTGGTAGGGCAGGATCTTGGCGGGATTATCGGAATTCTGCTGATCGTACCGATCTATATGATCATTAAAATTATCGTAACCAGAGTGTACCAGCTGTTCTTTAAGGAGAAATGGAAAAAGGCTTAAGCCGTGGGATAGGGAGACGGCTTTTAGCCGCATATTAAAGCCGCCCAAGAGCGAGGAATCGTTCTTGGCGGCTTTTTATATATTTGGGGTGCACAGGAGCTTGACAACGATAAGAAAATTATATAATCTTAAAATAAAGATATTAAATTTAAAGATTATTTAATTATTTATGGTTTATGGCTCATCCATCATGCAAAACGGATCATGAACGGAAATAAAGGGTTTCGACACGAAACGGTGAGGGAGAGATGGGATATGACATTATATACGGCAGGCATTCATCATATTACCGCTTATGCGCAGGATCCGCAGAAGAACGTTGGTTTTTATACAGGCGTGCTAGGACTCAGAATGGTAAAGAAGACCGTGAATTACGATGCGCCCGAGGTATATCATCTGTATTTCGGGGATGAGGGAGGACAACCCGGAACGATCATCACTTTCTTCCCTTCCTCCGCTTCGCGAAGAGGGCTGCGTGGAGGAGGACAGGCAGGATATACGACCTTTGCCGTTCCTGTAGGGGCCCTGCCTTATTGGGAACAGCGGCTGCGGAGCTTTGGCGTTCCCGTCATGAAGGCTTTCCGGTTTAACGAACAATATCTTCAATTCTCCGATCGGGACGGGCTTTCGCTAGAGTTGGTGGAGCGGGAAGGCGGTCCGAATAACAGCTGGTCCGTGGACGATATAACTCCGGATACAGCCATTAAGGGATTCGGCGGCGCGGTTCTGTTCAGCAGCAAATGGGAGGAAACGAAGAAGGCGCTGGAGAACGTCATGGGACTGACCTACATTGGAGAGGACGTCAATTATGCCCGGTTTCAAGCTGCGGGCCCCTTCGGCAACGTGATTGATCTGCCGATGCGGGATATTCCTTTGGGAGCCGGAGGTGCCGGAACGACCCATCATATCGCATGGCGGGCCCAAAATGATGAGGAGCACGGCAAATGGCATGAATGGGTGAAGGAGCAGGGATTTCGCCCTACGGATATCAGGAACCGTAACTATTTCAAAGCGTTATATTTCAGGGAACGTGGGGGGATCCTGTTTGAGATCGCAACCGATCCGCCCGGATTTACGGTGGACGAAGACCTGCACTCGCTGGGGGAACAATTAAAGCTTCCTGCCTGGTTCGAACCGGAGCGTGCCCGAATCGAGCAGGGGTTGGAGCCTATACAAGTCAAACATACAGGAGAGGGGCAACCCAAGTGATATCCATTGACCCGAATACCCAAAGCGAACGGGACACATACAAGCTGCTGATTGGAAGCGTCGTTCCGCGTCCGGTCGCTTTCGTTACGACATTATCGGCGGATGGCGTGCTGAATGCGGCGCCGTTCAGTTACTTTTCCATTGTGTCGAGCAATCCCCCTTTGCTGTCGGTTTCCGTTCAGCGAAAGAACAGTGCACCTAAGGACACGGCGAGAAATGCCATGCAGAGCGGCGAGCTTGTCATCCACATCGTGGATGAAGATACCGTTGCAGCCGTGAACGAAACGGCGGCGAATCTGCCTCCGAACGAAAGTGAGCTTGACCGAACCCGTTTAACCCCGGTCGTTAGTGACGTTGTTAAGGTTCCCGGCGTTCTGGAATCCAAGATCCGCATGGAATGCGTGCTGGAGCAGGTCGTCACGTTGGATGGCGCGGATCAGCTGCCTGCCGCTGATCTATTGATTGCCCGCGTCGTCCGATTTCACGTGTCCGAGGAGCTCTACGAGCATGGCCGGATTGACGCATCGAAGTTGAAACCTGTGAGCCGCATGGCAGGAAATATCTATTCGACCCTGGGAGAGATGTTTACGATTGAGCGTCCGGTCTGACTGGGCTTGAGCTTGAATAGGGTTATTGCTTTGCGACTATTTTTAGCGAACATTCTTTTTCTTCGATAGGTTGCTGGTCATTCATTAGGAAACGGGGTATTGGAATATCATGGTCGGTATTTGCCTATTCTACATGAATGGATAGCCGGTTGATGAATTTACAACATAGGAGTGATCAACGCATGAAATTTGATTCCAAGGTTGTCATCGTGACGGGGGGCGCCAGCGGGATTGGCGAAGCGGCAGTCAGACTTTTTGCAAAAGAGGGAGCCAAGGTCGTTATCGCGGATTATTCCGACCAGGGACAAGCGGTTTCCGACGAATTGAGAGGAGCCGGCTTTGAAGCGCTGTTCGTCAAAACGGATGTAACCCAAGAGCAGGAAGTCGCGAATATGGTGAATCAGACGGTGCAGCATTTTGGCCGTGTCGATGTATTGTTTGCCAATGCAGGCATTGCCCATGATGCTCCTGCCGATCAGTTAACGATGGATAACTGGCAGAGAACGATTGATATTAATCTGACAGGGGTCTTCCTGTGCGATAAATATGTTATTCAGCAAATGCTGTCCCAAGGAACCGGAGGGGCAATCGTAAACTGCGGCTCGATCCATAGCCATGTCGGAAAAGCAGGAGTAACCGCCTATGCTTCGGCCAAGGGAGGCGTCAAGCTATTAACCCAGTCGCTCAGCGCAGACTATGCCTCCAAAGGAATCCGAATCAATGCCGTGTGTCCGGGATATATCGATACGCCGCTGATCAAGGGAAGAACGGAAGCGATCACGCAGCACCTGGTCGGCCTTCATCCGATGGGCCGTTTGGGACAGCCGGAAGAAGTGGCCAAAGCCGTGTTGTTCCTCGCCAGTGAAGAGGCCTCCTTCATTACGGGCACGAGCCTGCTGGTGGATGGCGGCTATACCGCAGTATGACAAGAAAAGCCCTGATGCTAAGCATCGGGGCTTTTTTTTAAGTCATTCCAGGCGTTGTTATCAGACTTATTTATGGAGTGTTTCAAAAATTTTTTTTCGGTCCCGTATTTCATACGGGCAGACTTCCTGATCCGGGGCTCATTCATGGCATAAAACATATATGGCATGAACGATTTCCGCAAGACCCGTCAAATGCCTGCTATATAGCGGAAAATGGAGCATGGATTCCATGACCAATCCGGTGTATGGACAGCCTTAAACAAGGTGTTCAAAAGGCTCAATATCCTCGTTGCAAAAACGGTGTTTTTTACTTCTGAATTTCCAGAAAAAGCGGTTAAAGGGGTTTGACTTTTCCTGAGCTTCCCTTTATCATGAACACACGCTTAGTTTCCGGCATACATATTCCGGAAAGCGGGGGAACCAGTTTCACCAGGGGCGAGTCACTTGGAATTCACGAGTGTAGGGTACCATCTTACCCGAGTCCGTCAGCTAACCTCGTCAGCAGTGGATGGGTCTTGCATACATAATGGATGTTCATACAAAAGGCCCTTTATTCTCTATAGGGGCCTTTTCTCTATTTTTTGACCCCCTGCTGGCGGAGCTATGTCTAGATCCCCTGTTTGGTGGTCTTTTTGCATTCAATTACAGAGGAGGGGCAACGTCTGCAAATGTGGAACGAATTGAATCGATCAGACGGCATTGGGTCAAAGCGTGCAAGGAAGCGGATGAATCATCTTCCCTGAAGCCTCGTCCCATGCACGGGTATCTGAACGTCTATATATCCAAGTTAACACATGTGCTAACACGGATAATTTCGTCATGCCGTTTTTTTAAGAAAGTGAAAAGCTATTACGAAAGGTTGTGGAAGGTTTTGAAGAAAGTGGTTGTGCTGGTGTTGTCCGTGATGATGGTGGTATTGCTCGCGGCTTGCGGCGACAAAGGAAGTACGCTGGATCGAGCCATTGAGCAGGGATATATCACCGTAGGGTTTGCGAACGAGAAGCCGTATGCCTACAAAGAAGCCAATGGGGAGCTCACGGGCGAAGCGGTTGAGATTGCCCGCGTTATTCTGGAGCGTCTTGGCATCAAGGAGATGAGAGGGGAGCTAACGGAATTTGGTTCGCTGGTCGCCGGATTGCAGGCCGATCGGTTTGATCTGATCACGGCAGGCATGTTCATTAATCCGGACCGATGCTCTGCCGTCCTGTTCGCGAACCCGGAGTACAGCATCGGGGAAGCCCTTGCGGTAAAGCAAGGGAATCCGATGGAACTTGGAAGCTATGAGGACATTGCCAAGAATGAGCAGGCCAAGGTGGCCGTCATGACCGGTGCGGTCGAAATCGGCTACATGGAGAAGTCGGGCATTCCTGCGGACCGGATCGTACAGGTCCCTGACCAGGCTTCGGCGATTAGCGCCCTCCAGGCCGATCGGGTGCAGGCGATTACCATGACGGGGCCGTCCCTGCAGGCGATGCTGGATTCAGCCAGCGACGACAGCATCGAACGCGTGGCTGATTTCGAGCAGCCGGTCATCGACGGCGAAAGCGTTCGCGGTTACGGGGCTACGGCTTTCCGCCAAGCGGATACCGAGTTCCAGGAGGCTTATAATGCCGAGCTTGAGAAGATGAAGGAGTCGGGCGAGCTGCTGGAAATTTTGCAAGAGTTCGGGTTCACGGAAGAAGAGCTCCCGGGTGAGATGACGGCCGCTGCGCTCTGCGGGGAATAGCATGCCGAATTCTTGGATCGATTTTCTTCCGACGCTGCTCAAAGGAGCAGAGATCACGATTATCGTCGCGTTCTTTTCAGCCATCCTGGCTATCGCGATGTCCTTTGCAGCCGGATTGTGCCGGCTGTCGAAGCTCTGGATCGTCCGCACGGCGACGGCCGTGTACGTCGAAATCTTTCGGGGAACCTCCTTGCTGGTGCAGCTCTTCTGGTTGTATTTTGCCCTTCCGTTCATCGGCATCGAGCTTCCGAAAATGCTGGCGGCGATTCTCGCGATCGGACTTAACTTCGGCGCATACGGCTCCGAGATTGTTCGCAGCGCGGTGCTGGCCGTTCCGAAAGGACAGTGGGAAGCTGCCGTGGCGCTTAATATGAAGCCTTGGCAGAGGCTGTGGAACGTTATACTGCCCCAAGCATCCCTGCGAATGCTTCCCCCGTTCGGGAATCAGCTTGTGGAACTCATCAAATCCACCTCGCTCGTTTATTTCATCACGATGGCGGATTTAACGTATCAGGCGATGGTGCTCCGCAACAATTACATCTCCTGGACCACCGAGATTCTGGTGCTGCTGCTCCTCATGTATTTTGTCATTGCGACGCTCGTCTCGATGGCGGTTCGACTGCTGGAGCGCAAACTGACCGCGGGGAGGCTGTAGCGTATGTGGGATTGGAAATATGTGTTTGAAATACTGCCGCAGCTTCTGAGCGCATTAAAAATGACGGTATGGGTCACGCTCTGTGCTTTTGTGGTGGCATTGATTATCGGACTGCTGCTTGCCTTTGCCGCGCGGAGCAAATTTAAGCCCTTGTCGCTCATCACCAAAGGAATCATAGAATTTATTCGCAATACCCCCTTGCTGGTACAGGTGTTTTTCCTGTATTACAGCTTGCCGCTGCTGACTGGCATTTCGATTCCGGCCTTCTATGCGGGGGTCATCGGCCTGGGGCTGCATTACAGCACGTATCTGTCGGAGGTGTACCGTTCCGGGATTGAAGGGGTGCCGAAAGGACAGTGGGAAGCTGCAACCGCACTGAACTACACGAAATCCCAGACCTGGCGGAGCATTATACTGCCGCAAGCGGTGCCGCCGATCATCCCGGTGCTGGGGAATTATTTGATTGTCATGTTTAAGGAAACGCCGATTCTATGCGCCATTACGCTGGTCGAGATGATGCTGACAGCCAAAAATATCGTGTCGCAATCATTTCGCGCTTTCGAACCGTACACGCTGGTCGGGATTCTGTTCCTGATCATCAGTTATATCGCGTCGTTGCTGGTGCAAAGGCTGGAGAAGCGTTTGAATTTGCAGCGTGGAAAATAAGGAGGGAGTCTATTGAATGCCGTTGTAATCGATGAGCAGGCTGAAGAGGCGAAGAAGCCGGAGCGGGAAAGAAATCCCGTTACGGGTTCACAGCCGATCGTGAAATTTGCGGGCGTGACCAAGTCGTATGGCGACCTGCAGGTGCTGAAGGGCATCGATTTGGAGATGCAGCCGGGAGAAAAGGTGGCCGTGATCGGTCCGAGCGGATCTGGCAAAACGACGATGGGCCGGATGCTGATGACGCTGGAGGAACCGACCGAGGGGATCATCGAGGTTGATGGCGAGCTGCTCTGGCATATGGAGGAGAAGGGCAAGCTGGTCCGGGCAAACGAGAAGCATCTGCATCGGATGCGGTGCAACGTCGGCATGGTCTTCCAGCATTTCAATCTGTTCCCGCACATGAATGTGCTTCGCAACGTGACGGAAGCCCCGCGCAAGGTGCTGGGGTTGTCCAAGGAGGAAGCGGAGGAGCGGGCCGTCTCGATGCTGGGCAAGGTCGGTTTGGCCGATAAGCTGAAGATGCACCCGTCCAATTTGTCGGGAGGCCAGAAGCAGCGCGTCGCCATCGCTAGAGCGCTGGTCATGCGGCCGAAGGTGATGGTGTTTGACGAGGTAACCTCGGCGCTGGATCCTGAGCTGGTCGGCGAGGTGCTGGAGGTGATCCGGGAAATCGCCGAAGAAGGCGAAATGGCCATGATGCTGATTACGCACGAGATGGATTTTGCGAAGGAAATCGCGGATCGGGTCATCTTCGGAGCCGACGGCAGGATCGTTGAACAAGGAACACCCGAGGAAATATTCGATCATCCGAAGAGCGAGCGGCTGCAGAGTTTTCTGCAGCGGTTCCGCTCGAACGGAAATTAGTGCTGGAAAGAGGTGTTTATGCAGATGGCTGTGGATACCGGAACCGAAGTGGTTTACCGAAGACCGGAGGCGCGGGACGGCACCCGGGTATGGGCGCTCATACGCGATACCGGATCGCTTGATCTGAACTCGCCTTATTGCTACATGCTGCTAGGGGATTACTTCAACGATACCTGCATGATTGCGGAGCATGAAGGAGACATCGTCGGTTTTATCTCCGCTTTCCGTTCTCCGCGCAATCCGGAGACGCTCTTTGTATGGCAGGTGGCGGTTGCAAGCACGCACCGGAGGCAGGGGATCGCGAAGGCGATGCTTACCGGCCTCATGAACCAGAAGGCCTGTCATGGCGTCCGTTTCATTGAAACGACGGTATCGCCCAGCAATATGGCATCACGCCGATTGTTTCTCGGTTATGCCGAGGAGAAATCCATTCCGAGCACCGTAACGGTGGGTTATGGAGCAGAGATGTTTCCGGATGGTACGACACATGAAGACGAGCCGTTATTCGTGATTGGCCCCTTTTTCAATGACATTTAAACAAATGGAGGGAACTATGGACAACCAAGTCATGGAGAAACCGAAGCTTACCGTGTTTAACAAGCTGGAATCCGAAGTGAGAAGTTATTGCCGGAGCTTTCAGACGGTCTTTGACAAAGCCCGGAATGCCAAGCTGTGGGATACGCAGGGCAATGAATACATTGATTTTTTTGCCGGCGCCGGCGCCTTGAATTACGGGCACAACAATGAGAGGATTCGCGAAAAGCTGGTCGACTACATCCTGCAGGACGGCGTTACGCACAGCCTGGACATGGCTACGGGAGCGAAGGAAACGTTTCTGACCCGCTTTCAGGAGATTATTCTGAAGCCTCGCGGGTGGGATCACAAGATGATGTTTCCCGGACCGACCGGCACCAATGCCGTGGAGGCCGCGCTCAAAATCGCCAGAAAAGTGACGGGGCGCAGCACCGTTCTGTGTTTCACGAATGCCTTTCACGGCATGTCGCTGGGATCGCTGGCGGTGACCGGCAATGCCTTCAAGCGCCAGGGCGCCGGCGTGGATCTGAGCCACTCGGTATTTATGCCGTATGACGGTTACTTTGGCAGCGACGTGGATACGATGGCATATATGGAGAAGCTTCTGGATGATCCGGGAAGCGGCATTCCGCTGCCGGCAGCGGTCATCGTCGAGGCGGTTCAGGGGGAAGGCGGATTGAACGCCGCCAGCCGCCAATGGCTGCAGAAGCTGGCGCGCATCTGCAAGGATAAGGGGATGCTGCTCATTCTGGACGATATCCAGATGGGCTGCGGCAGAACCGGTTCGTTCTTCAGCTTCGATGATGCGGGCATCGAGCCGGACATCGTGTGCCTCTCGAAATCGATCGGCGGCTTCGGCTTGCCGATGGCCATCACGCTGATCAAGCCGGAGATCGACATCTGGGAGCCGGGAGAGCATAACGGCACCTTCCGGGGCAACAATCTCGGATTCGTTGCCGCTGCCGAAGCGCTGAGTTATTGGAAGACGGAGGATTTTCAGCTCGATATCGGCATTCGCGAACATCGGATTCGCCAATCGCTCGAAGACGTCGTGAGGGATTATCCCCGGCTTAAGGGCGAAATCCGCGGCAGGGGCATGATCCAGGGGGTAGCCTTTGATAAGCCGGAGCACGCAGGAAGACTATCCGAAATCGCCTTTGAACAAGGACTGATTATGGAAACGTCAGGACCGCATAGCGAAGTTGCCAAGCTGATGCCGCCCCTGACCATTGAAATGAACACGCTGGCAGAGGGATTGGGGATTTTTGAGAATAGCATGAAACAATTAGCTGCAGAGGAGAGGTTGTCATGATCGTTAAACATTTGGAAGAAATCGTGGATACGAAAGACGACATCGATACAACGACATGGAATTCGAGAAGGCTTCTGTTGACAAAAGACGGCATGGGCTTCTCTCTTAATGACACCCTGATCAAGGCCGGAACGGAGACGCTGATCTGGTACAAAAACCACGTCGAGGCCGTGTACTGCATCGAGGGGGAGGGAGAAATCGAGGTTGTCGGCGGCGAGACCTATCCCATCACCCCTGGCATGATGTATGCGCTGGACGGACACGAGAAGCATTATTTGAGAGCACGTTCGCAGATGCGGATGGTCTGCGTATTCAATCCGCCGCTAACCGGCGCGGAAGTTCACGATGAGGAAGGAACCTACCCGCTGCTTGCCCCCATTACGGACTAAGGAGATGATATGCGATGAGTAAAAATCATGCGTCGGCCCTTCAGGAAAAAGAACTGGACGTTTATCCTTCAAGATTGCACCCGGAGCCCCGGATCCTAAAGAGACAGGATCCTGTCGTACATTCTGAATGGACGCCGGATGCTGCGTTAACGCAGGAGCAATCCGGCTTCTACGAGCGCAACGGATATTTATTTCTGGAAGGCTTCTTTGATCGGGAGGAGCTATCGCGATATCAGGAGGAGGCCCGCAGGCTGCAGATAACGGCGCGGGACTCGGAGAAGGACGAGGTGATCCGGGAGCCGGACGGGCACGAAGTTCGGTCGGTATTTGCGGTTCATGAGAGCCATGAAGTATTCAAGCAGCTCTCCCGACATCCGAGGCTCCTGGCGATCATGGAATATCTCTTGGGAAGCGAGACGTATATCCATCAATCGCGGATTAATTACAAGCCGGGCTTCACGGGCAAGGAGTTCTATTGGCACTCCGATTTCGAAACGTGGCATGTTGAGGACGGCATGCCCCGAATGAGAGCCTTGAGCTGCTCCATTGCGCTGGAGGATAACTACCCTTATAACGGGCCGCTTATGGTTGTGCCTGGGTCACATAAGGAATTCGTGGCCTGCATTGGCCAAACGCCGGAGAATCATTTCAAGGATTCTCTGCGCAAGCAGGAGTACGGCGTTCCGGATCATGACAGCCTGACGCGGATGGTGAAGGAGGGCGGGATCGACACGCCGGTCGGCAAGGCGGGTTCGATCGTGATTTTTGACTGCAACATTATGCACGGCTCGAACAGCAACATCACCCCGATGCCGCGCAGCAATATATTCATGGTCTATAACAGCGTGGAGAACAAGGTCAAGCAGCCGTATTCGGGCCAGAAGCCAAGACCGGAGTATATCGCCACCCGTGATTCTCTATGATCTCGCTGTCGCTGATCGGCTCCATCATCGGCATCAATGTGGTCTATGTCTCGATTTTTTCGCTGCGGCTGATTCTGATGATCAAAGGGAGGAGAGGGATAGCTTCCCTTCTGGCCATGCTGGAGGTATTCGTGTACTTGCTCGGTCTCAATCTCGTCCTGCAAAATCTGGACAATCCCTTTAATATGGCGGCCTACTGCCTGGGCTTTGGCCTGGGCGTGTATGCCGGCAGCCGAATTGAGGAGTATCTGGCACTCGGATACATCGTGGTGCAGGTGATCGTCAATTCCGTTGAGACGAACCTGGCCATGAACCTCCGGGAGAAGGGATACGGCGTGACCGCTTGGGAAGCGGACGGCAAGGATGGCAAGCGGCTGGTGCTTCAAGTGCTCGTGAAACGGAAGAATGAGCGGCGGCTGATGGAGTCACTTTCCAAAATGTCGCCGCAAGCGTTCATTATCTCCCATGAACCGAAAAGCTTCAAAGGCGGCTTCTGGGTACGATTGACGGAAGGTCGCAAATTGTGACAAGCGTATAAACGGGATGTAGGATAGAAAGCCTGCTTCGGAACCGGGTTCCTGAAGCAGGCTTTTGGTTTTTGTCGGGCTGAGACCGGCATGGAATTTCAGAGGTCCTGGACTTTCACCGCTATTCTGAGCGCCATTAGGCGAAGACGGGCTCCGGTTCATTCTGGTACCAAAAAAAAGCGTAATCGGTCATCGCGGAGGAGCTTCCGAGCTGGCGCAGCATGGCGGCAATATTTCCACGATGGTAAGTGCCGTGGTTCACGACATGCAGCATGATCTCGGACAGGCGGGTATCCCGGATGCCGGCATAAGGATTATCCAATCGGATCATCCGCTCCAGGTCAGGCTGCTGGCGGAGAAACGCAGCGTATCGATCCGACAATTCGATAAACCGCAGGTTCAGGTCTTCCAGCGAAATCGCTTCAAGCTCTTCCCGAAGCTGGTAGGCCTCAGCCAATGCAGAGCTCATGTCCTTCCCGGACAAAATGTTCATCCAGCCGAGATCCACCGTGTAGATATGAATCAACGCTTCCGATACGGTCGGAAAGATACTCGTGATGGTCCGATTGTACAATTCGCCCGGAAGTTCCAGAAGACGGTTGAATATGGCCTGGTTGGCCCATACATGGTATTCATACATTTTTACAGGATAGTTCATTAAGATCGTCCCCTTTGGCTTCGTGTTATCTTCCTTCTTGGGAACATTGTAAATAAAAAAGTATGACAGCGGACTGTCATACTTTTGCGTACACTTGCAGCATTTTTTCTAATTTGGCTTGCATGCGGATCCTTAAGTCGGCCGGCTCCACAATCTCGATCTCCTCGCCAAAGCTCAGCAGGGTAGACCAGAACCACCAGGAATCCGGATCATTGACCTTGAACGTGAGACGGAGGGAGCCGTCTTCATGAAATTCCCGCTGTACGTCATAGAATTGATCCATGGCTTTGGCCAGGGCTCCGGGGGACACGTGAAGCACGACCTCTATGGCATCGGGCGATGATTCCCAGTTATGCCGTACGCTCCGCCCATATGGATGTTGCTCTTGAAGCTGAGGTCCGTGCGTATGCTCCTCGGAGTGCTGGCGCATAAAGGGCTCGGCGGAGGGGGACAGCTCCGACATTCTCGAGATCCGGAATTCGCGGTAATCGTTCCTCGTTCTGCAGAAGCCGTACAAGTACCAGGATCCGAATTTATACATAAGTCGCAGGGGCTCGACTTTTCGATAAATGCGTTCATTCTTGGCGCTTATGTATTGAAAGGAGATCACATGCCTGTCCGTAATGGCGCGGCGAAGAAGACGAAGGATTTCGTTGTACGACCGCCAGCTCCCGATATCCATGGACAATCCCTGCGAAGCGGAGTTGGCGGAACGGTCAATGGTCTGCAGGCGCTGAATCGTATCCAGGGCCCGTTCATCCTCGAACACCGTAGACATGCTGTGCAGGATGGTGATCAGGGCGCTGACATCGTAGGAACCGAGCAGGCTTTTATCCATCTTGTATTGCTCCATAATGCCGTATCCGCCGTTGACCCCTTGATAGGATACGACCGGAATGCCGGCGGCGCAGATGGCATCGATGTCGCGGTAGATGGTTCGCTGGGACACGTTATATTTCTCTGCCAAGGCTGACGCGGACAGAATCTCATTGTTCAGCAGCATGTAAATCATGGATATGAGCCGCTCCAGTTTCATCGGTACACTCTCCTATCATAATTGGATCTATTCTCCAATGATTCCGTATTATATCATAGGTTTACAGGAGGGAGAGGATTTAAGGATGGGCCAGAACATGAAAAAACTACTACTATTAGGGTTAATCGTATTATCGGTTGCGGGAATGTCCGCTTGCGGCGGCTCGGGCTTGTCGGAGAACGAACGGGAGCAGATCGTGAACCAGGTCGAGAAGCTAGAGACGGCGGAATATAAGCTGCAGCATTTTCAAATGGATTATCCGGAGTATTTGGCCGAGGTGGGCGGGATTGTCAGTGAGTCTTACATGCAGGCTATGAGCGACCGGATTATTTTTGGATATAACGAGAAGGAATATCGTGCAAGCGACATGATAGAGATGTCCGCCGAAGAGTACGAGAAGCATAAGGAGCATATGCGGGGGCTGGTCAAATCTTTGGGAATGAACGAAGAGAAAGCCTCGATTCGCATTTCGGACCCTTATGAGAGTGATCAAAGTGGGGAGGTGTTTGTATATGCATCGGAATCCAGGGAACTGAAAGGAAAAACGCTGACTCAAATGAACCGCAGGTATTCCCTGGATAAAACGGAGGGTTCCTGGGTCATCACCGCCGTAGAACAGGATAAGGTCACAATCGGCAGCGATGAGACGGAGATGGACGCCGAAGCGAAGCTGGATGCACTGAAATACCGGACGCATGAGGGAGTGGACGTACAATACCGGGATAAAATCCTCACGTTTGAGGGATGGGAATAAACGGGGGTCAAATGGGTGGCGGAGTCCCGGCGGCTCCGGTTCCATTCCCTTCGATTTTGCCGTACAATATAGGGAGTTCTATAATAGAAGGAGTGTGAGCCTCATGGCCCGTACCAAAACGCAAAAAGCGCTCCGCAAAGCGGAACGCGCCGGCATATGGTCAGCCGTCTCGATGAGAAAGACCAACGAGGATTACGGCGCGCTGTCACAGCATGTGAGAGTGAAGCCGACGAAACAGGAACAATTGAATAAGGTCAAACATCGAAAGCGGATCGGAGACGATGGCGCTTTTTTTGTTGGTTTCGGAGGATGTGATATAGTACGCTAGAGAGGTTAGTTCAGGATGGAGGTTTATGATGGCAAAGCAAAAATATTACGTAGTCTGGGTAGGCAAAGTACCCGGAATTTATACAAGCTGGGGCGAATGCCAGCAGCAGGTGAACCAATTTACAGGTGCGAAATTCAAGGCGTTCGAATCCCGAAGCGAAGCGGAACAGGCCTATGCGGCAGGGTATAAAAATTACTGGGGGCAGTCCGGAAGCGGATCAAGCAGCTCGGGATCCAAGAGCAAGAGCTTTAAGCGCAGCAGCAGCTCCGCGGCCGAGGATCCGGGGGAGATTGATTATGACAGCATCTCCGTGGATGTGGGAACGCGGGGAAACCCGGGACCGGTGGAATATAAAGGCGTGGATACGCAGACGGGGGATATTCTGTTCTCGTGCGGGCCGATCCAGAAGGGAACGAACAATCTCGGCGAGTTCCTGGCGATCGTCCATGCGCTTGCTTATTTGAAGAAAATCGGCAGCACCAAAACGGTGTACAGCGATTCCATGAATGCGCTCAAATGGCTGAAGCAGAAGAAGGTGGTCTCCACGCTGCCGCGCGACGCGTCAACCAAAGAGATATGGGATCTCGTGGACCGGGCCGAGCACTGGCTTCGAACCAATACATACGAGAACAAGGTGCTAAAATGGCAAACGAAGAGCTGGGGAGAGATTAAGGCAGACTACGGGCGCAAATAAAAGAATGATCCTGTCCCGGAATATGCGAAAAAATCCAAATCTCCGGATGTGGATAATTGCATTCTATAAAACGGATGGAGTAAGCATGAACTGTGCATAACCTAGTCATAATTTCGTTTATACACAGAGTTATGAACATCATCCTCATTCTTTCAGCGCAAGCTGCATTTTGCTCCCTGATTCCAGGGGAGTTATCCAGCGTTTGTGAACAAATGTGGAGAAGTGCAAGGATAACTTCCTATTAACTTGGAGGGGCGGCGGGTTATCCCCAAGGAAGGAGGGGCGCCGGAACGTTCGCTATGACTTATCCACGATACGCCAACCATGATGCCGGACGCTGGCCCCCGGTCCCCCGCCTTATTCCTTGTCGCGAACCTGCTTATAGTATTGGTTCGGCGACATGCCGACGTATTTTTTGAACACTTTGCTGAAATAAAAGGGATCATCCAGGCCGGTCAGATATCCGATCTCCCCGAAGCTGAGATGGGTGGCCTCGATTAACTCTTTGGCATGATTGATCCGGACCTGATTCACGTATCGCATGATCGTATGGCCCGTGAGCTTGGCAAACACCCGATTGATATAGTCATAGTTGCATTCGAAGCGCTGTTCGATATCCGAGCTGATGATTTTCTCGGCATAATGTTCGTGGATGTAGTCGAGCAGCGCATGCACTTTCATATAGGATTTGGTGTGCGGGCTGTTCTTCTCCAGTTCATCGAACAGGCTTTCGCGGGACAGCTCGATCAGCATTTCCATGAATTTGAGCGCGGTCAAACTGCGGTTAAAGTGCTTTCTTCTGTAAAGCTGCAGCATTTCACTGAGGGCATGGTACATGTGATGAAGACTTTTTCTTTGGGTTAACGTGCAGGTCTTCGGAAAGTACAGCGGCCTGCCGTCATCCTTGCCTGCCGGCTGATTCTCGCTCATGATCCACTGCTTGGCCAGCAGGGACAAGGGACGTTCGGGCGCCTGCTGAATATCGGGATGCTCAAAATGAATATAGTAGTAGTCGCAGGGATGCTTCTGGGTTCCCTCATGGTCCAGATGCGGCTCAAGCACCAGCATGTCGCCTTTTCGGAGCACATGGGATACGCCGTTCTCCCGCATATGAAGCTCGCCGCTCTTCACGAAATACAGAATATGCTCGTGGGTGTTCCGTTTGAAATGAATCCAGGGGTTCTTATAGGAGACGAAGCCCATCAGTTTGATTCTAGGCACATAGTCAGCGTTCATCGATAGCACGAGTTCCACCCTCTCTCCTTAAAAAACGCGAAGTCGTTTTTGTACAAAAAGAGTAACTTTCACACATTCCCGTTCATTGTAACACAGCCTATACTTGGGTTGAATGTATAAGAGGTCTTTGGATTTCAATTTAAAGGAGGCCGCCATCCTTGGCTAATATCAATGTAACGGTATGGAACGAATACCGGCACGAAAGACATAATGAACAGATCGCTAAGATTTATCCCGAAGGCATTCACCGGACGATTGCCGATTTTCTGGGGAAAGATGCACAGTTCGTCGTACGCACGGCCGTGCTGGATGATCCGGAACACGGATTGACGGACGACGTGCTCGCTTCAACGGACGTTCTGATCTGGTGGGGGCATGTGGCGCATAGTGAAGTACGGGATGATATCGTGGAAAAAGTGCGCCAGCGCGTATTGGACGGCATGGGGATCATCGTGCTGCATTCCGGCCACGGCTCGAAGATTTTCCAGCGCCTTCTCGGCACGAACACCGGCGCACTGAAATGGCGCGACGACGGCGAGAAGGAACGGTTGTGGGTCATCGATCCCGGCCATCCGATCGTCAGCGGGCTCGGTGAGTATATCGAGATTCCGCAGGAGGAAATGTACGGGGAGCGTTTTGAGATTCCGGCGCCGGATGAGCTGGTGTTTGTCTCCTGGTTCGAAGGCGGCGAGGTGTTCCGCAGCGGCTGCTGCTACAAGCGCGGACGCGGCAAGCTCTTCTATTTCAGACCGGGTCATGAAGCGTTCCCTACCTATCACCAGCCTGAAATTCAGCAGGTGATTGCCAATGCCGTGGCTTGGGCGGCACCGATTCAAGGTGCGAAGGCGTCCTATGGCCGGGTATCTCCGCTCGAATACGTACAGCCGGTATAGGCTCTAAGCTTTTGATGAATTCGTGGGAAGTTTACCTTCATAACGAAGCAGCGTGTCCTGACGGCTGCTTCGTTTTTTATTTGCGTGCAAATTTGGTCAGCGCTTATTTGGCGATCGAGCCCGATACCTGAGTTAACATCAAGTTGCCGGAAGGAATCGTGCTTTCTTCGCGATTTGACGTGTTAGGACCTGTCGCAACAGATGGTGGTTGCACCTTACGGGCTCTTTAGCTATCCTTAGCTAAAGAGTCGTTTATTCGTAAGAGGTGAGCAGATGGCACGGGAACGGAAATTTTCAACGCAGTTATTGTTTCAAACGGGGAAGGACCTGCTGCTGCGGCATGGATATGAAGGGTTCACGTTCGGCATGCTGGCGGACCGGTTGAAGGTAGCCAGGGGAACGATTTATAAATACTACGAGAATAAAGAAGAATTTATTATGGACTATATGGTATATGAAATGCGTCGATTTTTGAAGGATCTGGGGGATTTTGAGAAATCTGAGGGCTTTGAGAAGCAACTAAGGGAACTGCTGAACATCATCCATAAACATAGCAACATCCACCAGATACTTGGTATGAATCAACAGATACCGGCCGAAGCGGGCGATAAGGTCAGATCGAATAAAGAACTGCTGGAGAAACTCCATATGGAGATGTATGGACGATTTCAGGGTTTTATTAAGCAGGGGCGGGACGAAGATCTGCTGAATCCCGGGCTTCCGGATCAGTTGGTCCTGGGGATGATATTCCAAACGATCAATATCCCCAATCATGAGGGCCTCCCCAAAACAGAGTGGTTGGATGCTATTCAGCTGATGATTTGTCACGGAATCTACAAAAATAATTAATTGACACTTGTGTCACTTTGCGGGATACTGTCCATGTGACACAAGGAAGCATGATTTCCATGACGCTCATAAAAGTGACACTTATGTCATATTGGAGTCATTGTCTTCAACGCGGGAATAGAAGCAATTCTATCTCCAAAGTGACACATGTGTCACTTGCAGCTAAATACCACTACTCGATGAAAGTGAGGGTTTCCTAATGTATGAGCTTTCTTATTTTATCCACATTGCAGGAATTATTTTGTGGATAGGGGCTTTTTTTAGCTTTGGTTTACTGTTGACAGGCATGATCAAGAAGGGGGACGCACTTCGAACGGGCGATCAAATCCGCAAAATCGTTAACCGGGTCATTCTTCCCAGCTCCATTATGATTGTACTCAGCGGATCTTACATGATCAGTCAATTTGAAAGGGGCAATCTTCCGTTCTACTTGTCTTTGATGGAGATGGCAGGTTCGATGATTGTGCTGCTCAGCATTATCGTCCTCAGCGTGTTGAGCCGCAAAATATCTAAAGCCGTTAATGTTGACAAAAAGTCTTCGTTACTTGGGTATTATCGGACAACGATTATCAGTTCGGCTGTACTCGCCCTCGGGGTCGTTCTGATTACGGCCCTCAGATTGATGTGAAGGAGGAAGATTACCCGTGAAGTCATGGTTAAACTGGCTAACCGACCGCGTGGCGACAAGACAAGGGATGTGGGTTACCCTGATCATTTGGTTTGCTGCCGCAATGCTGCTGGGTGCCCTTGCTCCAGGCGCCAAAGAATACGAGGTCACTCGAATAGACTCGCTTCCTAAAGACATGCCGTCTGTAATTGCCAAAGATAAACTTGGTGAATATTTCCCGGACGAAGACAGCATGCCGGCCGTATTCGTCTTTCAATCTAAACAAGGAGAGATTGATCAAGCAGAAATCCAAAAGATGATGGAAGGGATCGAGCATAACCATCAAGAGGCCATACAAGAGTCTGTTCCGCTGGATAAACTGCCGCCGCAGGCATGGGAAAGCCTTTACTCGAAGGATAGGAAGACAGTAGCTATCCCTATGCAGTTTGTCTCTTCTTTGGAATCCAAGGAGCTTAGGGATATCCTTAACCAGATCAAGGATGAGGTTGAGCACAGCTCGGGGCTGGCTGTGTACGTTACGGGACCTGCCGGAATCTCGGCTGATTCGCTGGATCTGTTCTCAAGAGCGGATGTGGTTCTCCTTCTTTCAACGGTGGGACTGGTGCTGGTCCTCCTGATCGTGATTTACCGCTCGCCCTTGCTGGCCTTCATTCCGCTGCTGGCCGTCGCTTTTGTTTATGAAGTGGTCAACCAATCGCTTGGGCTATTGGGGAAAGCGGGGCTTCTCCTAAACAATCAATCTTTGTCCATTATGATGATACTGTTGTTCGCGGCCGTCATCGATTATTCGCTGTTTGTGTTTTCCCGGTTCAGGGAGGAACTGAAACGCTGCGACAACAAATATGAAGCGATGAAGTCAGCGATGAGAGAAGTTGGCCTGCCCGTATTTTTCTCGGGCGGTACCGTGCTGGCTGCCATGCTGATCCTCTTTTTCGCGAACTACGGAGAATATCGGAATTTCGCTCCGATTTTCGGGACGGCTATGGTTGTTATCATGCTGGCGTCCGTGACACTGATTCCTGCGTTGTTTACCTTGTTCGGAAGAAGATCATTCTGGCCAAAAATTCCGAAAGTCGGCGATCCGACAGTAGCGCAAAGCTCCGCCTGGGGTAGTATCGGTCGCTTGGTAGTCAAGAGACCTTTACAATCCGTTATTCTTGTGGGCATCATTTTACTATTATCGATTAGCAATCTATTCAATTTGAACTACTCCTTTGACAACATCAAATCCTTTCCAGAGGACATGTCATCGAGAGTAGGCTATGAGGCGTTGGAGAGTGGGTTCGATAAAGGCGATTTAGCTCCTACCACGGTATTGTTCGAATCTGCAGGTCCAATGAAAGAGGACGACATCCGGGAACTGATGGCTATTCTGGAGGGGCAACCGCTTGTCGCAAACATTCGGATGAACGGAATGACGGATTCTGGTGACGCTGTGCGGTACAGCCTTACGTTCGACGAGAGTCCTTACGATACCCGCTCGATGGATGCGTTGAGCGATATTCGTGACCGCGCGGAGGAGTTGGTTAAGCAAAGCGGGATGGAGGGCAAGCTGTACTTTGCCGGGGAAACGGCATCCCAAGTGGATGATCGTTTGGTCAATAACCGGGATCTGGTGGTCATTGTGATCCTTGAGACGATCATGATTCTGATTCTCCTTATCGTGATGACGCAATCGGTCCGTATCCCCCTTTACATGGTCGGGACGATCCTGGTGTCCTTTCTGGCAGCACTTGGTCTAGGGATGTTTCTTACGCAGATGCTGTTCGGTATCGACTCCATCAGCAACCGGGTTCCGATCTATTCCTTTGTATTCCTGGTCGCACTAGGCATCGATTATAACATCATTCTGATCTCCAGATTTCTGGAAGAGCGCAGGAAATACCCGCTTGCCAAAGCGGTAGAAATTTCGGTTGCGAGCACAGGCGGAGTCATTTCATCCGCCGGTATTATTCTTGCTGCTACCTTTGCGGTTTTAATGACGCAGCCGGTCGCGGTGCTGTTCGTATTCGGATTTATCGTGGCGGTGGGCATTCTTATGGATACGTTTATCATTCGCGGCTTTTTGATGCCGGCATTGCTCGTTCTCCTTGAAAAAAAGAAACCCATCGATCAAGAGGAGCGGCATCCCGCAAAATCAACCGATGTTTAATGGTTCTGTCCATAAGCACGCTGACATTCATGGAATTAATGCGGCTATCGAAATCCGCAGCATAACGATGTATAATGGACCCAATTCGATTACGACATAATAAAAGTGGGTTGGATCATGGATCAGGATAAACAGCGCCTCAGCATTGAGGCGGCAAGATTGTACTATATGTCGGATTACAGCCAGCAGGATATCGCCACGAGACTCGGCGTTTCCCGCCCTACGGTCTCCAGGCTTCTTCAGCACGCCAAGGAGCAGGGGTATGTGCAGATCAGCATCGTGGACCCTCTCGAGGACCTGGGCGCTTTGGCCGAAAGGGTGAAGAAGGCTTACGGTTTGGAACACGTGCTGGTGAGTTATTCTCCCGTCAACGAATACCGCGAAATCCAGAAGCATATCAGCAAAAAGGCAGCCGATTACCTGCATGAAACGGTCCAGGATGCGGATATCATCGGCGTTACCTGGGGAACGACCATGCATGCCGTGGCGCTTCAGCTGCAGCAGAAGCCCGTTCGGGGCGTCGAGGTCGTGCAGTTGAAAGGCGGCGTCAGCCATTCGCATGTGAACACGTATGCCGCCGAGATCGTCAATCTGTTCGCCGAGGCGTACCACACGATGGCGAGATATTTGCCGCTGCCGGTCATCTTCGACACCACGGAGCTGAAGGAAATGGTGGAGAGGGACCGGCATATCCAGCGGATCATCCAATTAGGCAAACAAGCCAATATCGCCATGTTTACGGTGGGTACCGTTCATGAAGACGCGCTGCTGTTCCGGCTCGGTTATCTGAGCAAGGAAGAACAGAAGCTGCTCCAGCGGATCGGCGCGGGAGATATTTGCTCCCGGTTTTTCGATGCGGAGGGCAGGGTGTGCAGCGAGGATATTAACAAGCGTACGGTGGGCATAGATTTGGACGATTTGCGCCACAAGGAGAAATCGATTCTCGTGGCAGGCGGGCAGCGCAAGGTGGAGGCCATCCGAGCTGCGCTGATCGGCAAGTATGCAAACATCCTGGTAACGGACCAGTTTACGGCGCAAGCCTTGCTTCCATGAAATGTCCAACATATTGTGCAGTTTTACGGCACCTCGTTCCGAAAGGTCGAAGCGGCAATCAGCTTCCTCTGTCTGGATGGGGTGTTTTTTTTGCGTATTATTGCGTATTGGAAATCAGCTTCCCCAAGCCGCATGGGAGGCCGATTCTCTGTTTATGTTTACGCTGACAGGGTATAGAGCATAGTAAACGGCGTGAATTGTTAGATTATTCCTGAATGATGAATAGTTCTTCAGCAAACAATGATAAATATCATTGCCATAAATCGGAATGAACATATTTTCAATATATGTTTTACATATGTTCAAGGCTATGATATGATGGTCCCGTCTAAAGGATTGAGCGTTATGATAGCGCTTTTACAAGATTGCATAAAACAATATAAGGAGTGTTTTAACCAGATGAATATAGCAGGAATGATCGACCACACGCTGTTGAAGGCGGATGCAACCCAGGCCGAGATCACGAAAATTACGGATGAGGCCAAAAAGTACGGATTTGCTTCGGTTTGCGTGAACCCGACTTGGGTATCCTACTGTGCTGAGCAGCTTGCGGGCACGAGCGTCAAAGTATGCACCGTTATCGGCTTCCCGCTGGGAGCTAACACGACGGCCGTAAAAGCTTTTGAAGCGAAGGATGCCATCGCTAACGGGGCTACGGAGGTTGATATGGTCATCAACATCGGGGCGCTGAAAGACCGGAACGATGAGCTGGTGCAGCAAGATATTCAGGCTGTCGTGGATGCAGCCAAGGGCAAAGCCCTGGTCAAGGTCATCATTGAGACAAGCCTTCTGACAGAAGAAGAAAAGGTGCGTGCGTGCCAGCTGTCCGTGAAAGCCGGAGCCGATTTTGTCAAAACCTCCACAGGATTCTCCACGGGCGGAGCTACTCCGGAGGATGTCGCCTTGATGCGCAAGACGGTCGGTGAGAACACGGGCGTTAAGGCTTCCGGCGGCGTGCGCAGCAAGGAAGACATGGATCGCATGATTGAAGCGGGCGCAACGCGTATCGGAGCCAGCTCCGGCGTGAAAATTATGGAGGGCGGCCAATCCAGCTCTTCCTACTAAATCGTTTATTGGAGTATAAGGTTTTCAATGATTCGGTAGCCATGCCATCTATCAAAAAAATTCACCTATGGGGGAACATCGACGATGAAATTTCTAATCGCCATACTAGGTTTGCTGGTCGTATTCGGTCTTGCGTTCCTTATCAGCAATGATAAGCGCAACATTCGTTATCGCCCGCTGGTCGTCATGATTGTGCTGCAGCTGATCCTTGGATTCGTTCTGCTGAACACAAGCATCGGCGAGTATCTTGTTAAAGGGATAGCCAGCACGTTTGAAGCGCTGCTTGGCTATGCCGGAGCCGGAATCGAGTTTGTATTTGGCGGCATTGCCAATGAAGGTGCAGGTCCGTTCTTCTTGAATGTCCTGCTGCCAATCGTGTTTATTTCCGCGTTGATTGGTATACTTCAATATATTAAGGTACTGCCGTTTATCGTAAGATATATCGGCCTCGTCTTGAGTAAAGTCAACGGCATGGGTAAGCTGGAGTCTTACAATGCGGTAGCTTCCGCGATCCTGGGGCAATCCGAGGTGTTTATCTCGGTCAAAAAACAGATCGCCTTAATTCCGAAGCACCGCATGTATACGCTCTGCGCTTCCGCGATGTCCACGGTATCGATGTCGATCGTCGGCGCATACATGACCATGATCGAGCCGCGGTATGTGGTGACCGCGCTTGTATTGAACCTGTTTGGCGGATTTATCATTGCTTCCATCGTCAATCCCTACAAGGTGGAGAAGGAAGAGGATATTCTGGAGGTGCAGGAGGAGGAGAAGCAATCCTTCTTCGAAATGCTGGGCGAATACATCATGGATGGTTTCAAGGTCGCGATTACCGTTGCGGCGATGCTCCTCGGCTTCGTTGCTTTGATCGCAATGATCAACGGCATTTTTGATATGATTTTCGGAATCACCTTCCAGGAGCTGTTAGGTTACATCTTTGCTCCATTCGCTTTTGTGATGGGCGTGCCTTGGAAAGAGGCGGTGGATGCAGGCAGCATCATGGCTACCAAGCTGGTATCGAATGAGTTCGTCGCGATGCTTGATCTGGCCAACTTCACGAATATGTCCGAACGAACCGTAGGTATCGTATCGGTATTCCTGGTGTCCTTCGCCAACTTCTCCTCCATCGGCATCATTGCCGGCGCGGTCAAAGGCCTGAACGAGAAGCAGGGGAACGTGGTGGCCCGCTTCGGCCTAAAGCTGCTGTACGGCGCGACGCTGGTGAGCGTGCTGTCGGCTACGATTACCGGACTGTTCCTGTAAGCCTGGCAGGAAACGAACTACTACAAGCGAGCCTTATGGATAGTTTGATTGAAAAACTCATATATGAGGGGGAGCAATGAATATGGAACGTTTTGACCGAATTCACTTGATCGTATTGGACTCCGTGGGCATCGGGGAAGCACCGGATGCGGCTGATTTCGACGATATCGGCTCCGACACGCTGGGGCATATCGCCCGCGAATGCGGCGGGCTGAACATGCCGAACATGGCAGCGCTCGGGCTGTCCAACATCCGGGAGATCGAGGGCGTCCCTGCAACGGATCAACCTCGGGCTTACTATACGAAGATGCAGGAAGCTTCGAATGGCAAAGACACCATGACAGGCCATTGGGAAATCATGGGCTTGTATATCGATACGCCATTTCGCGTATTCCCGGACGGGTTCCCTGACGAGCTGATTCAGCGCATCGAAGAGAAAACCGGACGGAAGGTCATCGGCAACAAGCCGGCCAGCGGAACGGAGATTATCGAAGAGCTTGGCGAAGAGCATGTAAAAACTGGGGCCTTGATCATCTATACCTCTGCCGATTCCGTGCTTCAAATCGCTGCACATGAAGATGTGGTTCCTCTCAAGGAGCTGTACGAAATCTGCGAGTTCTGCCGCGAAATTACGCTGGAAGATCCTTATATGCTCGGCCGGATCATTGCCCGTCCTTTTATTGGCGAGGCAGGGAGCTTCAAGCGTACGGCGAATCGGCATGACTATGCCTTGAAGCCTTTCGGACGTACGACGATGAACGAGATGAAGGATGCCGGTCTTGACGTCATCGCCCTCGGTAAAATCTCCGATATTTATGACGGGGAAGGCATTACGAAGGCAGTCAGAACCGTATCGAACATGGACGGCATGGACAAAATGGTGCAAACCCTGGATGAATCCTTTAAAGGGCTGAGCTTCTTGAATCTCGTGGATTTCGATGCCGTGTACGGACACCGCCGCGACCCGAAAGGATACGGCCAAGCGCTGGAGGATTACGATCGGCGCCTGCCGGAGGTGTTCGAAAGAATGACGGAGAACGATCTCCTGATCATCACGGCAGACCACGGGAATGATCCTACTTACAAGGGCACGGACCATACGCGGGAATACGTGCCGCTGCTTGTATATTCCCCTCGCTTTGCGGAAGGCAAGGAACTGCCGCTTCGCAAGACCTTTGCCGACATCGGCGCCACGGTTGCCGACAACTTCGGCGTGAAGCTGCCGGAGCACGGAACCAGCTTTTTGAATGACTTGAAATAATCGAACAAGTGGAGGAATGGGACATGAGTACACATATTGGAGCGAAACCGGGAGATATCGCGGAGTCGATTCTGCTGCCAGGCGACCCGCTGCGGGCTAAATTCATTGCCGAGACGTATTTGGAGGACGTGACCTGCTACAACGAAGTGCGGGGGATGCTTGGATTTACGGGAACCTATAAAGGAAAACGCATTTCCGTTCAGGGTTCGGGCATGGGCGTGCCTTCCATCGGGATTTATGTTAATGAACTCATTCGGGAATATGGCGTCAAAAACCTGTTCCGCGTCGGAACCTGCGGCGCGATGCAGGAGCACGTCCAGGTGCGCGACGTCATTCTGGCCCAGGCGGCTTGCTCGGATTCCGGCATGAACCGTCACCACTTCAACGGTTATGACTTCTCCCCGATTGCCAGCTTCCCGCTGCTGCTCGGCGCGTATGAGCGAGGCAAGGAGAAAGGCCTGAAGATGCATGTCGGCAACGTGTTCACGTCCGATGTGTTCTACCGCGAGGACAAATCCGTCGTGGAGAAGCTGATGCAGCACGGCGTGCTCGGCGTGGAAATGGAGACGACGGCGCTCTACACGATCGCGGCACGATTCGGCGTGAATGCCCTGACGATCCTGACCGTTAGCGATCACTTGCTCACAGGGGAAGAGACTTCTTCCGAGGAGCGGCAAACGACGTTTAACGAGATGATGGAAGTCGCGCTGGATACGGCGATTTCATTGTAAAGAAACTGCCCTGAGCGCAGAAGGCGGAATTGTTTTGGAGAAGCGACCCCGTCACCTTTGCCCACGGATTCCAATAATCAAGGAATCTGGGGGCAGCGGCGATCGGAAGAACAGTCCGTATTTGTAGTGATTCCCGTGGAAGGAATACAATCATCGCAAACAGTGAGGAGAATGTACGATGAGAATGGTTGATTTAATTGCGAAGAAACGCGACGGCAAGGAACTGACAACAGAAGAGATCAATTTCTTTATCGACGGATATACCAAGGGAGATATTCCCGACTATCAGGTGAGCGCCATGAACATGGCGATTTATTTCCAGGACATGTCCGACCGGGAGCGGGCGGACTTGACGATGGCGATGGTAAACTCCGGCGAAACGATTGATCTGTCCGCAATTGAGGGAATCAAGGTCGATAAGCATTCCACCGGGGGCGTAGGGGACACGACGACGCTGGTGCTGGCTCCGCTCGTAGCGGCTCTGGATATTCCGGTAGCGAAGATGTCGGGACGCGGCCTAGGCCATACCGGAGGAACGATCGACAAGCTGGAATCCATCGAAGGCTTCCATGTGGAGATCAGCAAAGACGAATTTGTGAACCTTGTGAATCAACATAAAATCGCCGTCATCGGCCAAACCGGGAACCTCACGCCGGCGGACAAAAAACTGTACGCGCTCCGGGATGTGACGGCCACCGTCAATTCCATTCCACTGATTGCAAGCTCGATCATGAGCAAGAAGATTGCCGCCGGCTCGGATGCGATTGTGCTGGACGTTAAAACCGGCGCAGGCGCGTTCATGAAAACGGTGGAGGATGCCAAGGAACTGGCACACGCCATGGTCAGCATCGGCAACAACGTCGGCCGCAAAACGATGGCGGTCATTTCCGATATGAGCCAACCGCTTGGGGCCGCGATCGGCAACTCGCTGGAAGTGCAGGAAGCGATCGATGCGCTTCGCGGCGAGGGTCCGAAGGATCTGGAAGAGCTGTGCCTGGCGCTGGGCAGACAGATGGTGTACCTGGCCCAGAAGGCGGACTCGCTTGAAGATGCCGAAGAGAAGCTAAAAGAGGTGATTCGCAACGGCAAGGCACTGGAGAAGTTCAAGGAATTCATCCAGAACCAGGGCGGAGATCCGTCCGTGGTGGATCATCCGGACCGTCTGCCGAAGGCACAGTATCTCATTGAGCTTCCCGCACAGCAGGACGGCGTTGTCGCCGAGCTGGTAGCGGATGAGATCGGTACGGCAGCGATGCTGCTCGGGGCCGGCCGCGCGACGAAGGAATCCGAAATTGATTTGGCGGTAGGCCTGATGCTGAACAAGAAGGTCGGCGATACCGTGAAGAAGGGCGATTCCCTTGTCACGATCCATGCCAACCGCGAGAACGTGGACGACGTGAAGCAGAAGCTGTATGAAAGCATTCGAATCGCTGATCATGCGGATGCGCCTGTATTGATCTATGACATCGTGACGGAATAAGGTGAATGACGATCCGAAGCGAGCCATAACCTGACGCTGTTTGGCATGAGTGCCTCGTACGCTGTTTGGATTGAGTGCCTCGTACCTCGTGCGCTGCCTCTTCCCCCGTGCCTGCGCGATATGCAAACCTGCCCTCGAAAGTTATCTGAACGGGGCAGGTTTTTTGGCGGTCATCGTCATAAACGGGGGATGAACCCTCATAGGATGGTAATGGGGAAAACGTAAGGCATTTAACGGGAGAGGGAGATGCGTAGTCCGGCAAGAGCCATCCTGCCATTCAAGGAGGCTTTTGGCCATGACCATCGATCAGTTGATTGCTTTGCTGGCACTTATCGTTATGATCATTGGGCTTGCGGTGAAGAAGGAGTCTTAACCGATGAGTCCGAAAAGGGCTGCTGCTAAGTAGAAATTCTACGGATGCGGCGGTCTTTTTCTTTTTGATAGGTTGATAGGATTCGCTATAAGTCATATACTTAGATTGCAATGTTCTCCATTATTCATCATTCATTGGGAGGAAACCATGCTCTATTTTGCAGCGTTTGTCATATCCATGGTGCTGGTGTTGGTATTGATTCCGCCATTTCGCAAACTTGCGATCAAGATTGATTTTGTGGACAAGCCAAGGCCGGACAGCGAGCGGAAAATACACCGCGAGCCGATACCGCTGACGGCGGGAGTCGCCATATTCATCGGATTTTTCATCACTTATTTTGCGCTTACAGGTACCATCTCAAGGGAAGTGGTAGGTATCTTTATCGGTAGCGCGTTGATTCTTGGGATCGGCCTCGTGGACGATTGGTATAAGTCCCAGGGCAAGGAGCTGGCTTCGCTGCCGAAGCTCATTGTACAGGTCAGCGCAGCCGTCGTTGTATACAGCTACGGCATCGCGTTCGAAGGATTCAACAATCCGTTTACGGGTCACTATATTAACTTGCCGGAATGGCTGCAGCTGATCTTAACGATTCTGTGGATCTTCGGCGTTACGACGGTTATTAACTTCTCGGACGGCATCGATGGTCTGGCAGGAGGGCTATCCGCCATATCCGGAGGTACGCTGTTTGTTGTCGCGATTACGATGGGCCGAGGCGAATCCGCCTTGCTCGCCGTCATACTCGTAGGAGCCGCGCTGGGATATTTAAGGTACAACAAGCCGCCGGCCAGAGTGTTCATGGGGGATGCCGGCGCTACCTTCCTCGGGTTCATCCTTGGGATCATTGCTCTGGACGGCGCGTTTAAGGGTGCAACCCTGGCGTCCTTGTTCGTTCCCATCTTTGCGCTGGGCGTGCCGATCTTCGATAATATCATCGTGGTCATCCGCAGAATGCTTCAATCCAAGCCGATCTATCAGGCCGATGCTTCCCAGGCCCATTATCGTTTGCTGGCTACAGGGCTCAACCAGAAGCAGACGCTGGTATTCCTGTGCCTGCTGAACCTGTGCTTCGGACTGGCTGCGATCATACTCGCCATGAACGGCGGTGCTTGAGGCGTATAAGCCTGGCATAAGCTTTCTTCAGTACGTAATTGAAGTCTCGTCTCCAGATCGATGTTGGTGGCGGGACTTTTTTTTAGAGATAAGAAAGTATAAACTTCGGAGGCTTACCATCCTTATCTCGCAAGAAAAACTCCCGCTAAATGCGGTCTGTCTTCTGAGAAAGTACGTCGATAGACGTTTTTTTTATTACAATGGTAGAAGGATACGAACAGGAGGTCAGCGGGATGAATGACATGACAGGAAAGATCGTCATCGTAACAGGAGCCAACTCCGGCATGGGCCTGGCAACGACGTCGGAGCTGGCAAAAAGCGGAGCGCACGTGATTATGGCCTGCCGTAGTCAAGCCAGGGGCGAAGCGGCTCTTCGGCAGGCGCAGCAGGAGAGCGGCAGCTCGAACATTGAGCTGATGTCGCTGGATTTGGGGTCTTTTGACAGCATTAGGGCATTTGCTTCCGAATATAAGGCCAAATACGAGCATCTTGATGTTCTGGTGAATAACGCCGGCGTGGTCACCATTCAGCGGGAACTGACGAAGGACGGATTCGAAGCGATGATCGGAGTCAACCATCTGGGGCATTTTTTGCTAACGAACGAGTTGCTGGAGCCCCTTCAGCGTGCCCGGCAGGGGAGGGTCGTAAACGTTTCCTCCGGAGCGCACAAGGTGGGCAGCATCCACTTCGATGATCCAAATCTTGGGAAGGGATTCAATGTGGCCAAGGGTTACGCGCAGTCCAAACTGGCTAACATCTTATTCACCAAAGAGCTGGCCCGCAGGCTGCAGCCGACAAGGATAACGGTTAATGCGCTTCATCCCGGCGCCGTTAGCACCAGCATCGGCGTGAACCGGGATACAGGCTTCGGCAAAGCCGTCCACAAGCTGCTTCGTCCGTTCTTCTTAACCCCGCTCGAAGGAGCCCGGACAGCGATTTATTTGGCGTCAAGCCCTGAAGTGGAGCATGTAACAGGGGAATATTACGTCAAATGCAAACCGGCCAAAACGACCGAGAAGGCAAGGGATCCGAAGCTGGCTGCGCGCCTGTGGGAATGGAGCGAACAACAGGTCGGCTGGGCATCGGGCAAGGAGTGATGAACCCACGGTTTTTTACAAGAAGTCCAGGTTTCGCGAGGGGCTGAAGCGAACGATCCGATGGGGCAGAACGGGCATCCATGAACGATGAAACCCGTCGGCCCATCAATAAGGTGACGTCTATCCGTACATAAGGGTCCAAGGCTGGCAAACAAATAAACGGGATATCCTCCAGATCGACCGGACCTAGGATATCCCGTTTAACATTTCACGATGGGTGCCATAGTTCGCACATAAGCACACGTTATGTTATTTCGTTGTTTTCATATCGATCGCGCTGCGCACAAACCCGCTGGTACCGTCAAGAAGCTTGGAGGCTTCCGCGGCACTGACGTTGGCAAGCAGCATCACGATCGCGGTTTTGACATGGGCGCCGGCTTCATGGTAGGCCTTCTCCACGGCCTCCTCCGATGCTCCCGTTGCCAGGGTGATGATGCGCTTGGCGCGATGGACCAGCTTATTGTTCGACGGGTTGAGGTCAACCATCAAGTTTTTGTACACCTTGCCGATCCGAATCATGGCGGTTGTCGTCAGCATGTTCAGAATCAGCTTCTGAGAGGTGCCGGCCTTCATGCGCGTGGAGCCCATGATGACCTCGGGACCCACGACGGCCTCGATCACGAATTCGGCATACTGGTGCATCGGCGATTCGTAATTGTTGCACAGACCGATAACAACGGCCCCTCTTTCCTTGGCGCGTCTCATGGCGCCAAGGACATACGGCGTGCGTCCGCTTGCAGCGATGCCAAGAACGACGTCCTTCTCGTTGATACCGTTTTCATTGATATCCTGCTCGCCAAGCTCTTCGCTATCCTCAGCGCCTTCGATGGCCTCTTTGACGGCCTTGAAGCCGCCGGCAATCAACCCCTGCACCATGGACGGGTCCGTTCCATAGGTAGGCGGGCACTCGGATGCGTCCAGAATCCCGATGCGACCGCTGGTCCCCGCACCGATGTAAAACAATCTGCCGCCCTTCTGGAAAGCTTCGACGACGTGATCGGCCGCCCTGGCTATCAGAGGAATGAGTTCGCGAATCGCATCGGTGATCAGGCTATCCTCATTGTTGATGAGGATCATGATTTGTTCCGAGCTCAACTGATCAATGTTCTGGGTATTTTCGTGAGGCTGTTCGGTTGTCAATTGACTTAGAATATTCGTCATGAGACAGGTCTCCTTTTTTGCCTTGGAATATGGACGGGCACTGATGATGTGGAAGCTACAGCAAGTCAGAGACGCCGTCAGTAAATAGCTTGCAGGCCAACAGGGCCCCGCCCTGCGCGGGCGTTCGCTCACGGTTTCCTTCAGGGAAACGGAGCAGGGGGTAACGTGTAAGCATGAGGCTGGTGTACGTCTCCCGGAACCAACGTGAATGCTTGAAAATCGAGCCGATTCCCACAAGCTCGCTCTCGGCGAATTCGGCGTTCTGTCGAATGAGCGCGCAAGTGGTATCGGCCAGCTCTTCGGCCTGCTGCCTGATAATGCGTAGTGCCGTTTCATCGCCGGCGTCGGCTGCCTCGATGCAGCAGCGGGCGAAGGAAGCGATATCCTGTTTCGTTATAGCGGGCTGGTAAATGTAAGATTTGAGGTCGGTAATATGCCGGATCGGGTAGGCTGCAACGATCAGGCTGCTCATGAGGGTGGGGGGCGTTATGCCTTCATGGCTCTTGATCACGGATTTCAGAGTCTGAAGTCCGATCTGATAACCGCTGCCTTCATCTCCGAGAAGATGACCCCAACCACCGACGCGGTGGATGTCTCCCGATTGGGTGATGCCGTAGGTATTGGAGCCTGTTCCTGAGATTGCGAGTATTCCATGCTGACGCCCCAGTACCGCCATCAATGAAATTTCGGCTTCCGAACGCATGTAAATACGCAGCGAGAGCTGCCGCTGCCGGAAGTAGGAACGCAGGTGAGTTTGTACACGCTGCCGTTCCTCTACCGAACTTATACCTGACATACCAAGACATATTGATGTTAATAAAAACGACTTTTTAAAAAGAGGGGCCATGAGCTCATCCAACACGGTTTGGAGTTCCTCCATCGCTTTATCGAATGTTACAATGTAAGGATTGGTGGAACCTCCGGTAAAACGGGACAACACTGCTCCAGCGCTATTGATAGCGGTTGCTTCGGTCTTTGTACCGCCACCATCGACACCGATAAAAATTTCCATATTGAACCACTTCGCTTTCTATATCCAGTATAGGAGAAAAACCAAGTGTTGTAAAATAAAATTTTAAATCATGAATTATGTATTGAAATATAATTTCATACAATTTATAATAAACTCAATCCACTGATAGTGAAAGCGATACCAGTCATGCTTTCATTCAAGATGTGTAAATTAACATCACATAATAGTGACCGTCAGAGGATGATTTGAAAAGGGGGGCAAGAAATGAACGGCGGATTGGTTCGATTGCGCGAGGTGTATGATTCATTAAATCCGTCCGAGCGCAAGGTTGCAGCCTTCATTTTGCAGGAGCCGGCAGAGATGATACAAATGTCGGTGGCGGATCTTGCTGTCCGAAGCGGCTCCAGTCAGGCAGCCATTGTGCGCCTGTGCAAAACGATGGGATTCAAAGGCTATCAGGATCTGAAGCTGAAGGTAGCCGGAGACTTGCAGGAGCCATTAGCCACCGGATATCAGGATATCCGGCCCAATGACAGCATTTCTGCAATTATACAGAACGTCTCGAACAATAACATTCAATCGATTCGGGATACGATGAAGATTATGGAGGAAGGGATGGTGGAAGAGGCCGTTCTGGCCCTCGATCAGTCGAAGCGCATTTTCATGTTTGGGGTAGGGGCTTCCAATCTGATCGGGATGGATGCCCAGCAGAAATTTTTGCGGATCAATAAGGTATGCATATCTTTTCCGGACCCTCATGTTCAGCTCACCTCGGCGGTGCTGCTGACTCCGGAAGATGCGGCCGTATGCATTTCCTATTCCGGTGAAACGGACGAGGTGATCCGCGCAGCAGCCATTGCCAAGGAGAAGGGATGCAAGACGATTGGCATAACCAAGTACGGCGACTCTACCTTGAGCCGATCGGTCGACATCCCTTTGTACACCTCCTCGACGGAGAACGAGATTCGCAGTGGCGCGATGTCCTCTCGTATTACGCAGCTTAATCTTATCGATATTTTATATCTTGGCGTCGCCAGCCGGAATTACGAGAATTCAGTGAAATACCTGGATGAAAGCCGGCGAGCGATCAAGCGGTTGTAGTTCATAGCGAAACCACAAATATATAAATGATAAGGGGAGTAGTACATGAAGAAAAAAGGTTGGCTTACATTGTTGGCTTCTTTGATGCTCGTGTTTACCGCGGCTTGCGGCGGTTCCGGCGGAGCGAAGGCACCGGAAGGCGGAAGCGGAACGGCTTCGGAAGGAAACGGCGAAGCTGCGCCGAAGCAGGACACGGTCGTTGTCTGGACTTATCCGGTACATGGTAAATACGAAGATGAATTGAAAGAGCATGTGGCGGATTTGAAGGAGAAATATCCGCATATTACCGTACAAACCGAAGTGCTCTCCTGGGCTGAAGGCCCGAAGAAGTTCGACGTCGCCTTGAATGCCGGCAACCCGCCTGACCTATACTTCCACGCGGTGGATGGAGCTTATGTGGATACGGGCCTGGCACTGGAACTGACCCCTTATATTACGGATGAAATCAAGAACGACTACCTGCCGGGAACGCTTGAGCTGGGCCAAATCCAGGGCAAGCAGTATGGTCTCCCGCTGTACCAATCCCTCTGGGCTTGGGGCGGCAACAAGAAGATTCTCGAAGAAGCAGGCATCGACTGGAAGGCTATTCAAGAGAACGGCTGGACTTGGACCGAGTTCAAGGCTGCTGCCGAGAAGCTGACCAAGAAACTTCCGAACGGCAATACGCAGTATGCGCTGGTGACGGACGGTACTTCCCTGGACTTCATGGAAATGCTGACGCGCAGCAACGGCATGCCTGACGTTCTGAACGACAAAGGCGAATTCCAATGGAATGACGAGCGGATCCTGGATACGATGACATTCGTGTCCGATCTTATGAAAGCCGGCCATCTGCCTGCCGAGACTGCCGCGATTACGCCGGCGAAACGGATGGACCTGTTCTATGCCGAGGAAGCCGCGATCGTGTCCAAGGCGATCCCTTACTATGACGTGATGCTGCAGAACCGCGCGAAGGATATTGACAGCGGTACGGTCCAAGGCGCGAAAATCGACTTCGTCCTGCTTCCGGTTCCGCATAATGACGGGGCTGAGCGCAAGACCTCCATGTTTGGCGAAGGCTATGTAGCGTTCAAACAGAAGAAGGATAAAGGCGAAGAGCATGCAAAGAACACGTTCCTGATCATGGAAGGACTGAGCGGCGCGAAAGCCGGTAATTCCGCGAATGAACTGGTGCTGCCTTTCGTTCGTAAATCCCAAGCGGAGTTTTATGAAGGCAAAGGGCTCGGTACGGAATCTACTATTAAAGCAGCGGAAATTTTCGCGAACTTCAAGGAAATTCCGGTGACTTTGAATCTCGATGCGGATGCTTCGGGCAACCAGAAGAAATTCAAGGAGCAAGTGGTGAAGCCGAACATTCAAGCGCTGTTCTCGGGCGAGAAGACGCCGGAGCAGATCGCACAAGACTTCAAGGACAAAGGCAAACAAATTTTAGGACAGTAATTGAAGTTATAAGGGGGTGTCCCGTTGTCCTTAGCAGGAACGATCGGGGCACTCCCTTTTTAAACCAATTGCTCCAGGCTCAATAAGGCTTCATGAAAATACTTCACCTGTGCGCAAAGGAGGAAATCAAATGCAGACTGCCCCGGCGCAAGCCCGGCCATCACGTCCCCCCATGAAGGGGTACATACGAGAATATGGATGGGCGTATTTATTCATTCTGGCTCCCGTACTGTTGTTTTTGATATTCACGCTCTACCCTGTCGCCTCCGCTTTTCTGATGAGTTTTCAGGAATACAGCGTGATGGGCTCCGAATGGATTGGAGCAGACAACTACACACGGATGGTACAGGATGAAGTGTTCTGGAAATCCATGAGGAATACGGTCATCTTCACGATCGGTACCGTTCCGGTCAACATTGTCATTACGTATGCATTATCCTTTTTTATTTTTCAGATGAAAAATAAATGGCAGACCTTCTTCAAGGCTACGATGTATTTGCCGGCCGTTGCCTCCGGGGTCACCATTTCGGTGGTATGGCTCGCGATCTACGATCCGACCCAAGCCGGGCTGCTGAACCGTTTCATCGGTTTGTTCGGATTCGATCCGGTCATATGGCTCGGCAAATCGAACACGGCGCTCTTTTCGCTCATTCTGATGAACTGGCTCGGTTCGCATGGCGCGGGCATTATTCTCTATTTGGCCGCCATGGGCGGGATTCCGAAATCGCTCTATGAAGCTGCGGACATCGACCATGCCAGCGGTTGGTCCAAATTCTGGCGCATTACGTGGCCGCTGATGAAACCAACCACCCTGTATCTGCTGGTGACGGGCGTCATTACGTCTTTCCAGGTGTTCATCTCGGTGTACCTGATGACGCAGGGCGGACCGAACTTCGCGACGACAACCATCGCCTATCTGATTTACAGCACGGCGTTCAATTTCTATGAATTCGGACTTGCGGCGGCGCAATCTTTTGTCCTGGCTGCCTTGATTATTGTCATTTCCATCATTCAATTCAAATACTTCTCGTCCGACGTGGAGTACTAAGGCCTATTTTTGAAGCTAAGGGGGTGCACCTATGAAATCAAGATCAAAAGTGATCATGCTGATTGTGGCCTCGGTCATCCTGGTGGTATGGAGCGTTCTGACGATCATTCCGATGTACTGGATGCTGATCGGCTCTGTGCAGGACACCAAGTCAGCGGCATCGTTTATCCCGAAAATGATACCGGAGGTATTCTCCGTAGCCCCGTACGAGCGTTTTTTTGGCAAAACCGACGTCATGAGGTGGCTCTTTAACTCCTTATTGATCTCATCCATCCTAACGGTGACCAACGTATTCCTGGCTTCGCTCGCAGGGTATGCTTTTGCGAAGCTGAAGTTTCCGGGGAACAAAGCGGTATTCTGGATTTTGCTCAGCACGATGATGATCCCGGCGCAGGTGACGCTGATTCCGCTTTACATTTTGATGATCGACGTATTTGATCTCGGGAATACATACACGGCGATTCTTCTTCCCGGAATCGTAAGCGTGGGCAACATTTTCTTGATGAAGCAGTACATGTCATCGCTGCCTACCTCTTTGATACATGCGGCGCGCATCGATGCTTGCGGCGAATTCGGCATCTTCTGGAAGGTCATTCTTCCGATGGCGAAGCCGGGTCTTGCCGTGCTTGCGATATTCACGTTCGTTGCATCATGGAATGATTTCTTCTGGCCCTTCCTCGTGACTAACTCGACGGAAATGAGGACGATTCAGGTCGGTCTTGCTTCCTTCGTCTATGCGGACACGACCGATTTCGGCGCACTTATGGCTGGAGCAACCGTCGCGGCACTGCCGATGATGATCCTGTTCTTCTCGCTTCAGCGCTATTTCCTGCAAGGCATCACCATTGGAGCCGTTAAAGGCTAGAAGGAGGCAAAGTTATGGCACGCGTAGAATTCCGAAATATACGAAAAGAATTTGTAGACGACAACAAAGGGACGTTTACCGCTGTAGCGGGGTCGGACTTTGTGATCAATGATAAAGAGTTCGTGGTATTCGTCGGTCCGTCCGGCTGCGGCAAAACCACCTCGCTGCGCATGATTGCGGGGCTTGAACGTCAAACGTCCGGCGACATCATCATCGGCGACCGGGTGGTCAACAATCTGCATCCGAAAGACCGCGACATCGCCATGGTGTTCCAGGATTATGCGCTGTATCCGCATATGACGATCCGCGAGAACCTCTCCTTCGGTTTGAAGAACCTGAAGAAGCCCAAGGCTTACATCGAGCAAAAGGTATCGCAGGCAGCCTCCATACTCGGCCTGGAGTCGATGATCGACCGGAAGCCGCGCGAGCTGTCCGGCGGACAGCGTCAGCGTGTTGCGGTAGGGCGGGCGATCGTGCGCGACCCGCAGGTGTTCCTGTTTGACGAGCCGCTGTCGAACCTGGATGCGAAGCTTCGCGTGCAAATGCGGGTAGAGCTGTCCGAGCTGCACAAGCGCCTGGAAGCTACCATCGTATACGTCACGCATGATCAGGTTGAAGCGATGACCCTCGGTGAGCGTATCGTTGTAATGAATAACGGCATTATCCAGCAGATCGCCTCACCGACCGAGCTGTATGCGAATCCGCAGAATATGTTCGTAGCCGGCTTTATCGGATCCCCGCCAATGAACTTCATCGACGTGCAGAAGGAAGGAAATGTTCTCCGGATGGAAGGCGGGACATTCACCATTCCGGATTCGATGGCAGGTGCCCTAAGCAAATACGACAACAGGCATCTGATTCTGGGGATTCGCCCCGAGCATATTACCGGCGAGGATATGCCAGGCACAACCAATCTGAATTACAAGTATTCCACGAAGGTTCAGGTCGTTGAACATCTCGGCTCGGAGAATCTGGTGTACTTCCGCGTAGGCAACCGGACCGTGACCGCGAAGGTTCATCCGGAAACGACGGGTTATCCGGGCATGGACAAAACCTTCATTTTCAATTTCGATAAAGTGCATTTCTTCGATCCTGAGACGGAGCAGCGTATCGATTGGTAAACAACGACGAAGAGGAGAGGAAAGCTATGCGCAAGCTGAATGATGTGTTGAAGAAGACCGGGGTTGAGATTTACCGTGAGATTACGGCGGTGGCCTTATACAGCATGATTACCTCGCTGGTGCTCGTGACGGTGGTCATGTTCGTGCCGCTGATGGTAGCGCTGCTGCTGCTGCCGGTCCTGTACATGCCGCTCTTCTATGGGGTTTGCTATGCGTATCACCGCAAGACGGAGAGAGGAAAGTCGAGGCTTAAAGATGTGTTCCAAGGCGCGATCAAGGGACTCGGACCTGCCGTAGTCATGGGCTTCTTCTTCGTGGTGATGGCGCTGATTTTGTGGTCCACCTGGTGGTATTACGGGGGCAAAGAGGGAATCGGTTATCTTGCGATCGGCGTGTTCCAAACCTATTTTGTCATCATGGCGCTCATCTCCCAATTCTACACCTTTCAGCTTGTCCTTCAGGAAGGGATGGGGATCTTCAAGGCCATGGCGCACAGCGTCAAGCTGTTCTTGAAGTTTCCGGCCTATACGCTGGGCGCGTGCTTCCAAGCCTTCTGCGTCGCCATTCCGCTGCTCGTCACAGTTGTTGGCTTTGGATTCTTATTTAACGGCATGTGGGCCATATACCAGCATAAGGTTACGTATAATGTACTGAATCCGGAAGAGGCCAAGCCGGCGGAAGACGGTGTGGTAGCCTCCGAAGCGAGAGGTGTGAGCATATGATAAAAGTCAATGTGCGAAGCGGCATTGATGTGCTGTCGGGCATCAAGCACGAGAAAATCACGGGTCGTCGCCTTGGCGTCATTACGAATCCGACGGGGCTCACGTCGGATTTTCGTTCATCTATCGAGGTGGTTGCAGGCTTGCCAGAGTCGGAACTGACGGCTTTGTTCGCCTGTGAGCACGGACTGCGCGGCCAGCTGCAGGCAGGCAAGCACGTGGATGACGAAGTGGATCCGGTATTCGGCGTGCCGGTGTACAGTCTGTACGGTTCGCGGCGCAAGCCGGATGCTGACATGCTGAAGAACGTGGACACGGTCATCTTCGACATTCAAGATCTTGGCGTGCGCTTTTATACGTATATGACGACGCTGCTGTATGTTATGGAGGCATGCGCCGAACATGGCAAGAGCCTGCTTGTCCTGGATCGACCGAATCCGCTGGGCGGCGAGCGCTGCGAAGGAGGTTTCCTTAAGCCGGGATATGAATCCATGGTGGGCGGATGGCACATTCCGATTAACACCGGGATGACCATCGGCGAATTCGCGCGCATGGCCAATGACATGCGGGGAACCGGCTGCGATCTGGATGTCATTGGGCTGGAAGGCTGGACGCGCGGCATGGAATATACCGACACGGGCTTGCCGTGGGTGTTGCCTTCGCCGAACATTCCCACGATGGATACGGTGCGGCTGTACAGCGGGACCTGTTTCTTCGAAGGGACCAATCTTTCGGAAGGTCGGGGGACGACCCGGCCGTTTGAATGGATCGGCGCTCCATGGGTCAACGGGGAGGAGCTGGCCCAGGCGTTCAACGCATACGGACTGCCCGGCGTCCATGCCCATTCCATGTATATGACCCCTACCTTCTCGAAGCATCAGGGCGAAGGCTGCGGCGGGGTCATGCTGTTTGTGACCCATCCGGCAGAAGTAGAGGCTGTGCGCACAGGGCTTGTGCTGCTGCATCTTGTCAGCCGGATGTACCCGGATCAGTTCCAGTGGCTTAGCCCGCCGGAAGGACGAAGCCGGTACTTCATTGATTTGCTGACGGGAAGCGAGGATGTCCGCCGGCACATCCACGAAGAAGCCGGACTCCAGCGTCTGGTTGCGGAGTGGGGCAAGGACGCGGAGCAGTGGAGAACGATGCGGGCTCCGTATCTGCTGTACGGGGAGGCGTAAAATATGATGTTCTCGCCATGGAAGGAGGGCAGGCCGGCCATTGTGGTCGGCCTGATGTCCGGTACTTCGCTGGACGGCATTGATGCGGCCATCGTCGGCATACAGGGAAGCGGCTTCGATGCATCGGTTGAACTGCTGCATTACTATAGCAAGCCTTACGAACCGGAGCTCCGTCAGCGGCTGCGCGATTTGTGCAGTGAGGAGAATTCGAACAGCGCTGCTGTCTGCAGCATGAATGCATACTTGGGGTATCAGTTTGGAGCCGCAGTCCTGGAAGCGGTTGCCGATGCCGGCATGCGCATAGATGAAGTGGATTTGGTAAGCTCCCATGGACAAACGATTTGGCATCAGCCCGTACCGGAGCAAGGGGATCCGTATTCCGTCGCTTCGACTTTGCAGATCGGCGATATTTCCGTTATCGCCAAGCGCACCGGCAAACTTACGGTAGGAGACTTCCGGCCCGCGGATATGGCGGTTGGGGGCCAAGGGGCGCCGTTTGCGCCTTACGGAGACTTGATCCTGTTTCGGCATCCGGAGCGGGGGAGGCTGCTGCAGAACATCGGCGGGATCGGCAATTGTACGGCGCTGCCCGCAGGGGCGGATCCTTCGGATGTGCTGGCCTTTGATACCGGACCCGGCAATATGATCATGGATGCAATAGCTCATATGCTATCCGGAGGGCAGCTTTCGTATGACGACAGCGGACAATGGGCTGCCCGAGGCAACCCGGATCAGGATTTGTTAAGGGAGATGCTGGCGCATCCCTATTTTCAAGCAGAGCCGCCGAAATCAACGGGCAGGGAATTGTTTGGCCACAATTACGCGGTTTCGTTTCTGGAGCAAGCCAGGCTCAGGAGCCTCTCGGATGAGGATACGATGGCCACGGCAACGGCGTTTACCGCACATTCCATTGCCGATAGCTATGTGAACTATGTGTTTCCTCACCACAGAATGGATGAGGTGATCGTAACCGGTGGAGGGGCCCATAACAAGACGCTGCTCTCGATGTTAGGGGAGCTGCTGCCGGAGCAGAAGGTCATGACCTCCAAGGCGCTGGGCTTCGATGACGATGCCAAGGAAGCCGTGATTTTTGCGCTGCTGGGCAATGATTTCATGCTCGGCGTTCCTAACCATTTGCCAGTGGCAACCGGTGCGCGCAAGCCGACCGTTATGGGGAAGCTGGCACTGCCATAGACCATTCACTAAAGCCAGTAAACGGAAGTGCCAGGCGATGGCACATAGATAATGTTAGGCAGCGATTTGGTGGTAAGTAAAGGGATTATCTTAGTAGTCAAACCCGTATAGGGGAGGGGGAGAAACAACATGCTGGAAACTGTCATTCGCGAGCAGCTGGCCGCCGTGGTTGGCGGGAAGTGGTTCAAGGATGATCCGGAAAGTCTCGTCTCATACAGTTATGATGCTACGCCGCTGTATCAAGCGATGCCGGACGGAGTTATCTTTCCTGGAAGCACGCAGGAGGTCTCCGACATCGTCAAAATTTGCTCGAAGCACCGGATACCCGTTATTACGCGGGGAGCGGGCAGCAATCTGTGCGGCGGCACCATTCCGCTTCAGGGCGGTCTGATCGTGGTCATGACCCGTATGAACAAGCTGCTGGAGATCGATGCGGATAATCTAACCGCGACCTTCCAGACGGGTCTGAATACAAAGCAGTTTCATCTGGCGGTCGAGCGGACGGGGCTGTTCTATCCTCCGGATCCGAGCAGCATGATCATCTGCACGATGGGCGGCAATATTGCCTTGGGAGCCGGCGGGCTGCGCGGATTGAAGTATGGAACGACCAAGGATTACGTACTCGGCCTGGAGGCCGTATTGCCGGACGGCAGTATCCTGCGCACGGGCGGCAAGCTGGTGAAGGATGCCGCCGGGTATGATTTGACCCGATTATTGGTGGGATCGGGCGGAACGTTAGCCATACTGACGGAAGCCACGGTGAAGCTAATTCCGAAGCCTTCATACAGAAAGGCCATGGTCGCCGTATATGATGACCTTCAAGCGGCGGCTCGAACGGTATCCAACATTATAGCCAATCATATATTCCCGTGCACCTTGGAGTTCATGGATCAGCCGACTCTTCAGGTGGTTGAGGATTTTGCCAAAATCGGGCTCCCGGTTCACGCCAAAGCGATGCTGGCGATCGAGCAGGACGGCAGCGTGGAGGATGTGGAGCGGGATCTGAAGAAGCTGGAGGAGATATGTCTTGCTTCCGGCGCGGTGCAGCTGAATATCGCCAAGACCCCGGAAGAAGGGGCGAAGGTGATGGAGGCGAGACGGAGCGCGCTCGCTGCGCTGTCCCGTCTGCGGCCGACCACGATCTTGGAGGACGCAACGGTTCCGCGTTCGAAGATTGCGGACATGGTGCTTGAAGTTCAGCGCATTGCCCAGAAATACGATGTGCAGATCTGCACGTTTGGCCATGCCGGGGACGGCAATCTGCATCCGACCGCGATGACGGATGCCCGCGACCCGGAAGAAATTCATCGCGTGGAAGAGGCATTCGCCGAAATCTTTGAGGCGGCGATTGCCATGGGCGGCACGATTACCGGCGAGCATGGCGTCGGTATCGTGAAGGCGCCTTACCTGGAATGGAAGGTGGGGGAAGCCGGCATCCGGATGATGAAATCCATCAAGGATGCAATCGACCCGCACCAGATCATGAATCCGGGCAAGCTGTTTGCGGAAACCCGAAAGCGCATCGTATTCCAGGAGCGGACGGAGCAAGCAGGGCGGGACTCAGCTTCGGATCAGGATCAGGATCGGAAGATCGAAACATCGTGAGAGGAGGCGATCGCGCATGAATTCAACCCATGAGAAGCTTGCACAATCGCTGAAGCTGACGCTGGACGAGGATCAATTGACGAACTGTATGCGCTGTGGGTTCTGTCAGACCGCATGTCCGACATTCATCGAAACTGGGCTCGAGGCTGCCTCCCCACGCGGGCGGATCGCCCTCATGAAAGCGGTTGTTGATGGTTTGATGGAACCGGATGAGAGCTTTCGGAGCCAAATGGATCTCTGTCTGGGGTGCAGGGCATGCGAGCCGGCATGTCCGTCCGACGTGAAATACGGCCAATTGATCGAGCAGACCCGGGCGGCCATTGCGGCGGAGAAGCCTTATTCGCTGCCGGTACGAGTCGTCCGCAAGACGTTCCTGCAAGGGATTTTCCCGCATCGCGGAAGACTGAAGCTGATCGGCAAGACGCTTTCGTTCTATCAGAAATCCGGGCTGCAGAAGTTTGCGCGCAGCTCCGGGGCCATGAAGCTGTTTCCCGACCATCTCCAGCAGCTGGAAAAGGCGCTGCCTGACGTAACGGGCGATGGTCTGGAAGAACTGTGGGGCAAGGCCGGCTTGCCCTACCGCCGCGAGACGACAGGGAGCGGTTCCAAGCTTATGGTGATCCCCGCGTCCGGGGCCAAGGTCGGCCGGGTCGGCATGTTCCGGGGCTGCATTATGGATGTCATGTTTGCTTCTACGAACGTGAACACCGTGCGGCTGCTGCGTCAGGCCGGGTTCGAGATTGTCATTCCGGAGGAGCAGGTATGCTGCGGTGCGCTGCATGCCCATGCCGGTGAAATGGACGATGCCAAACAGCTGGCCGGCCAGAATATATGGGCTTTTGGGGAAGCGAACGTGGATTACATTGCAAGCAATGCGGGGGGCTGCGGCGCCCTGCTGAAGGAATACGATCATCTGATGCATGCCGAACAGGATGAGCGGCTTCAGCAATCGGCCGTTCGTTTCGCAGAACAGGTAAAGGACATCTCGGAGCTGCTGAGCAGCCCGGGACGGCCGCTTACGCCGATTCAAGCGGAAAGCGCGAATAAGACCGTCAAGGTCACCTACCAGGATTCTTGCCATCTGCGCAACGTCATGCGGGTGCAAGGAGAGCCTCGCCAGCTGATGCAGCAGCTTCCGGGCGTAGACATGTGCGAGCTTCAGGGGGCAGAGGTATGCTGCGGGTCTGCAGGCATTTACAATCTGACCCAGACGGAAATGTCGACAACGCTGCTCGATCATAAGATGGAGCATGTGGAGGCAACAGAGGCCGAGGTAATCGTGACCTCGAATCCGGGCTGCCTGCTGCAGATGAAGTGGGGCATCGAGCGTGCCGGGAAACAACGCGGCATCGAGGCCGTTCATCTTGCCGATTTTCTGGCAGGGCAGGTATGGATTGAGGATAAGGGCGAGTAACGAACAATCGGGGCATTTCCATGGTCATCATGATCAGGGAAATGCCCTTTTCTGGTTCATCTCCTTATTATGGCCGCAGATCCTATTCCAATCTCTTGCATGGTTCTTTCGTACAGTTCGCGTAGAATCAAGAGGCTGTCTAAGGCATGCCAAGCGGAAGGGGATCGGCGGTAATCGTTATAGACCAACGAACCGGTTTACATCGTTCCCAATCAAAGGTATGGTAGACCCACAGGGAGAATTCCTTTTCACATTTGATACAAATACATATTGCAACATGCCATGAAATGCGATTCATCGAGGAGGAGAGCGATAACATGAAAGAGAGTTTTGATCCGTCACTCATCGAGCGATTGGAAAGTCCGGAAAGGAAAAAAGAGCTGCCGGCTTCTTCGCTGCTTAAGATGCTTCAGGTGAATGGCGAGGTGGATGTGCTGGATATCGGGGCGGGCACCGGCTATTTTTCCATACCGGCAGCCTCATTAACGACAGGCACCGTTTACGCGCTGGATACCGAGCCAGCCATGCTCGACATGATGCGCGGGCGTGCACAGGAACAAGGAATCACGAATGTGAAGGTGATGGAAGGCGTGTTGGAACAGCTTCCTTTCCAGGATGAAACCGTTGATCGAGTCATCGCGTCCTTGATCCTTCACATCACCGACCAGCTGGAGGAGTCGATCTCCCAAATCGCAAGAGTGTTACGGCCAGGCGGGCGCTGCTTGTGTCTGGAATGGCAGGAAGACCCGTCCGAGAAGCGGGTTCCGAGGCCGAACCGGGTTGACCCGCAGGTGCTAAAGGCTATGTTGGAGCAAGCAGGGCTGCAGGTTGACGGAATCCGGTATCCCACGAATCGTCACTACCTGATCATCGCCAGCAAGTAGTTCATGACGTTGGCAGCTTCTTGCGGGGGTGCTTCCTTAGATCGGCAGCCGAAATGCGCCGTTATCCCTCCCTCATTTTTGGAGTGGATCGGCGCATTTATGGATAGAGTTGGAACATTTTAGGGGGAAGGGCCGTCTAAGGATTGAGGTGACCCATGATGAGAAAATCCAAGGTTATGATCATGCTTAGCTGTTTGCTCTTGCTCGTCAGCCTGTATACGATACAACCATCCGACGTATTTGCTTGCTCATGTGCCGGACCGCCTGAGGTTGCGGAAAGCCTGGAACGGAGCGCAGCGATATTCGCAGGCAAGGTGACTCAGATCGCGGGCCCGCCGCGGAAGCAGGTCATGTCCTCGGCTGATCCGGTTCATGTTACGTTAGAGGTAACGGAAATATGGAAAGGCGAGCTGAACCCCGTAACGGAGCTTACCACGGCCATGTCATCGGCCAGCTGCGGTTATGACCAGTTTGCCGTAGGCAGCGAATATCTGGTGTTCGCGTCCGCAGAGTCGGGCCGGCTGACAACAGGGCTTTGTGACGGAACGAAGCCGCTCACCGCCGCCGGCAAGGAGCTATCCGAGCTAGGGGCCGGATATCCTCCGAAAGCTGCGCCTCCACCGGGCGAAACGGGGTCTGATACGCTTGCTGAGGGAATGCTTCCAAGTGAAGGTGAGGCTGCAGATCAGACATTTATGCAGTGGCCTTTCCTGTGGGGGGTTGTCGCAGTGCTGATGGCAGCTGGACTATGGCTCTATTTTTGGAGGAAGAAAAAAAGAAATGTAAAGTGAATGTAAAATTTTTGAAAGTCTATTGGCGGTGGGTAAACGGCCATGCTATAATTCATGTATTCAAGTAAAGGGGAGTAGCAGTCGCAGCAAAGTCGTCAATTCGTGACACGTACGTGTCTCCGGCTTTGTTGGCAACGAAAGTTGTTTGCGAGACCTTTGCCGATTCGGTAAAGGTGCTTATTCCTACAGCCTATTTCTGGGTAGATACCTTTATCGCCGATTTTCGGGATAAAGGTTTTTTGTTTTATACGCCTTTGAAACGTAAATCGGATCATCCTATACATGAAGGAGAGATGCGTTTGGAAATGGGACTGTTGCTCGAATATGGGTGGGTGCTGCTGGTGTTGATTGGACTCGAGGGGATTCTCGCAGCCGATAATGCCCTGGTGATGTCCATCATGGTTAAACATTTGCCGGAGGACAAGAGGAAGAAGGCGTTATTTTACGGATTGGCCGGTGCGTTTGTGTTCCGTTTCGCATCCCTCTTCATTATCTCTTTTCTGGCGGATGTCTGGTACGTACAGGCGATTGGAGCCTTCTACCTGCTGTATATCAGTATCAATCATATGGTGAAGCAGTTCTTTGTGAAGAAGAAGAAACATCTGAAGGAAGCGGAAATGAAGCAAGAAAAATTCTGGGTTACCGTGTTAAAGGTAGAGCTTGCGGATATTGCGTTTGCGGTCGATGCGATTTTGGCTGCCGTAGCCCTCGCCTTGACGCTGCCCGAAACCGGCCTTCCGAATATCGGAGGCATGGACGGCGGACAATTCCTGGTTATCCTGGCAGGCGGAATTATCGGCTTGGTGATCATGCGGTTCGCGGCATCGTATTTCGGCAGGCTGCTCGTAAGAAGGCCCGGCTTGGAAACGGCTGCATTCCTGATCGTGGGATGGGTAGGAATCAAGCTGGCCGTCTATACGCTCGCGCACCCGGATATCGCTGTATTAGAGAAGACGTTTCCCAAGAGCGCCGGCTGGAAGCTCATATTCTGGGGCGTATTGATCCTGATCGCGGTCCTCGGCTGGTTCTTATCCAAGGAGAAGAGCGATATGACCCAGAAGGAACGGAAACAAGTGGAAAGCTAAAGCAACGGCCCCTTTTGATATAATGAACATAGGAAAAAGAAAGGAATCGTGATCTCGCGTGTAAAATTATCGTTTCTGCGCAACCTTTAATATATAGATATGAGGAGAAACGATTGTCATTGGATAAATGAAGCTTAAAATTGGATAAAATGCTGCCCGCCCTGATTTTGTTCATGGTCATTGAGAGTCATATGACTTTCTGGGTTACCGCCGAGTTAAAGATGCCTCCGAGAATGCAAAACGGTTATGCCGCGGCATCCGTACCTGTCCGCATTTGACCGAAAGGCAGAAATTCCTAACGGAAATCATTGAGGTTACCTTGGCTTAAGAGTAGAATAAGATCATGTGGGGCGCTATCAGCTTTTCTTTTTTTGGAACCAAGACAAGAAAACAGATACACCTTGTGATTGTGAATCAGCCTTATTGGCCGGGGAGTGAGGAGGACGCAGATGCCTGTCCTGAAGCTCCTTCGGTCAGCTAAGGCTTTTTGATTTGAGTAGGAGATAACAGCCATGAAAAGGAGTGAGCAGGATTGATAATCCTCAAAACACAAGAACAAATCGCCAAGATGAATAAAGCCGGCGATATTCTCGCCGAATGCCATCGTCAGATCGCCAACATGATCAAGCCGGGCGTAACGACGCTGGAGATTGATCAGTTTGTCGAACGGTTCCTGGCGGAGCGCGGCGCGACGCCGGAGCAGAAGGGATATCATGGTTATCCTTTTGCGACCTGCGCGTCGGTCAACGACGTGATCTGCCATGGTTTCCCGAGCCATGAGCCGCTGAAGGACGGGGATATCGTTACCATTGATATGGTGGTGAAGTATGATGGCTGGCTCGCCGACTCGGCTTGGTCCTATCCGGTCGGAAACGTCTCCGAGGAAGCGCAGCATCTGCTGGACGTGACGAAGAAAGCTCTGTACCTCGGAATTGAGCAAGCGGTGATCGGCAACCGGATCGGCGATATTTCCCATGCGATTCAATCCTATGCGGAAGCGCAGAATTTATCGGTTGTCCGTCACTTCGTGGGGCACGCCATCGGCGAAAATATGCATGAGGAGCCGCAGGTTCCGCATTACGGGCCACCCAACCGCGGGACTCGGCTTAAAGAGGGCATGGTCATCACCATCGAACCGATGCTGAACCTGGGAACATATCAATGCAAGATCGATTCGGACGGATGGACCGCCAGAACCGTGGACGGGAAATGGTCCGCGCAGTATGAGCACACGCTCGCCATCACGAAGGATGGCCCGGTGATCCTGACGGAACAATAAGTGGTGACTCCATAGTGTGAGCCTAGACAAAGGACTCCGACGAAGCAGGCGGAATTATTCTGTAGAAGCGAAGCGTTCGCCTTTGCCCCCGGATTCCAATGATTGATATTGTCGTTCAAAGGAATCTGGGGGCAACAGCGATCGGAAGAACAATCCGCAGGCGAAGTGATGCGTGACCATGCAAAATTCAACATCAACGAATCACGCTAAATTGAATTTGTCTTTAAGGGTTATAAAGATAAACTCCAACGAAGCAGGCGGAATTGTTCTGTAGAAACGGAGTGGTCGCCTTTGCCCCCGAATTCCAACGATAGATATCGTGGTTCAAAGGAATCTGGGGGCAACAGCGATCGGAAGAATAATCCGCAGGCGGAGTGATGCTATATCAAGCAAAATTCAACATCAGCGAATCACGCTAAACTGAATTTGTCTTTAAGGTATATAAAAGATAAACTCCAACGAAGCAGGCGAAATTGTTCTGTAGAAGAGAAGCGTTCGCCTTTGCCCCGAATTCCAACGATAGATATCGTGGTTCAAAGGAATCTGGGGGCAACAGCGATCAGAGTAACAATCCGCAGGCGGAGTGATGCGTTATCAAGCAGAGTTCAACATCAGCGAATCACGTTAAATTGAATTTGTCTTTAAGGTATATAAAAGATAAACTCCAACGAAGCAGGCGAAATTGTTCTGTAGAAGAGAAGCGTTCGCCTTTGCCCCGAATTCCAACGATAGATATCGTGGTTCAAAGGAATCTGGGGGCAACAGCGATCGGAAGAATAATCCGCAGGCGAGTGATGCGTGACCATGCAAAATTCAACATCAGCGAATCATGCTAAATTGAATTTGTCTTTAAGGATTATAAAGATAAACTCCAACGAAGCAGGCGGAATTGTTCTGTAGAAACGGTAGTGGTCGCCTTTGCCCCCGAATTCCAACGATAGATATCGTGGTTCAAAGGAAATTTGGGGGCAACAGCGATCGGAAGAATAATCCGCAGGCGGAGTGATGCGTTACCATGCAAAATTCAACATCAACGAATCACGCTAAATTGAATTTGTCTTAAAGGGTTGTAAAGATAAACTCCAACGAAGCAGGCGGAATTGTTCTGTAGAAACGGAGTGGTCGCCTTTGCCCCCGAATTCCAACGATTGATATCGTGGTTCAAAGGAATCTGGGGCAACAGCGATCAGAGTAACAATCCGCAGGCGAAGTGATGCGTTACCATGAAGGATTCGACATCTACGAATCACGTTAAATTGATTTTGTTTTAAAGGGTTTTAAAGATAAACTCCAACGAAGCAGGCGGAATTGTTCTGTAGAAACGGAGTGGTCGCCTTTGCCCCCGAATTCCAACGATAGATATCGTGGTTCAAAGGAAATTTGGGGGCAACAGCGATCGGAAGAACAATCCGCAGGCGGAGTGATGCGTGATCAAGCAAATTTCGACATCTACGAATAGACGTCAATCCCAGTTTTTCTTTAGAGATCAGGAAGAGAAGGCATCGAAGCTCAATCGACTTGATCTCGCAAGAAAAACAACCGCTAAAGAAGGATTCGACATCTGCGAATAGACGTCAATCCCAGTTTTTCTTATAATAGAGTAATCATTTTACAAGCGAAGGGAACATGGAACATGACGATACGAAAAGCATTAACCGTAGCCGGCTCGGATACAAGCGGCGGCGCTGGCATCCAGGCCGATCTGAAAACCTTTCAGGAATTTGACGTATACGGAATGACCGCACTGACCACGATTGTCTGCATGGAACCAAAAACATGGGATCACCAGGTTTTCCCGGTAGCTTTGGATATCGTTGAAACGCAGCTGAAAACCGTGCTCGAGGGCATCGGCATCGATGCCATGAAGACCGGCATGCTTGGATCCGTAGAGATCATCGAGCTCGTTTCCCAGTATATCGACCGCTATGATCTGAAACGGATCGTCATCGATCCGGTGATGGTCTGCAAAGGCACGGATGAAGTGCTGCAGCCCGAAAATACGGAAGCGATGCTGGAATTCCTTCTCCCGCGCGCCGATTTGGTAACGCCAAATCTGTTCGAGGCGTCTCAGCTGGCCAAATCCGGTCCGATCACGTCCCTGGATCAAATGCAGGAGGCTGCCGCCATCATTCACGAGCGCGGCGCAAAGAACGTGCTGATTAAAGACAGAGGCAAAATCCGCGAAGGTAAAGCCATGGATCTGCTCTATGACGGAAACAGCTTCGAATGGTTCGAGGCCGACGCCATCATTACCAAGTACACCCACGGTGCGGGCTGCACGTCATCCGCTTCCATCACGGCCAATCTTGCCAAGGGCTTGAGCGTTCGCGAGTCGGTACAGCAAGCGAAAGCCTTCATTACCCAGGCGATTTCGAACGGCTTCCCGCTGAATGAATTCGTAGGTCCGACAAGGCATTCCGCACACCGCAGTTTATCTGCAAATTAAACAAGATGCATTTCTTTGCAAGCTTATTCATGTTTGAAATTCGGCTTGCGAGGAGCGACCGAAAACCTTTCTTCCTGGAAGAAAGGTTTTTTTGTTGTTAGTCGAACCTGCTGCATATAGTATATAGGTGCAAAGGCATGCTTCGTTCTGCGCGTTTTTTCGGCAGGGATCAAGCGGCCTAGGTCCTTTCCAGTATAATTATGTGCTATACTTTATAAAGGGTCTGATAGAAACAGGAAGAAAATGTTTAGGGGTTGAGACATGTTTCAGGACATTTTGGATTTTTTGATGAAGTTTGGTCCATGGGGATTGTTTATTCATTCGTTTGCGGATGCTGTCATTTTTCCGGTTCCCGCCTTTTTTCTGCAGGTTTCGCTTAGCATCATGCACCCGCAGAATGCACTGTGGCTGGCAACGTATGGTTTTATCGGATGCTTGCTGGGGACGCCGCTGGGCTATTTGATCGGAAAGCTGCTTGGGAAGTCGGTATTATACAAGATACTGAAAAAAGAGTGGATTGACGCTGCAACGAACATGTTTCAAAAAAACGGCGAAGCCGCCATACTGATCGGCTCCTTTACGCCGGTTCCCTTTAAAGTGTTTACGATTCTGTCGGGATGTTTGAAATTCCCGCTATGGAGACTGTTGGCATATGCCGCGCTTGGCCGGGCTACCAAGTTTTATGTGGTGGGTACCCTGTTCTATCTGTACGGTAACGCCGCGGAGGGCATGGTTAAGGATGTATCGTTATATATTGCGCTGATCGCCGTTCCGCTTCTGTTGATCGGCGTGTACTTCAACCGCAAACGCAAGCGCAAGAAAATGGAGCAGCAAAAGCTGGCTGAATCCGGTCCTGTCGTGGTGGAGAAGGCGGTTCTGGAGCAGGCGTCGGATCAGACTCCATCGGCCTAACGCTAGAGAATGACGCCGGGGGTTAACCCCCGCGAGGAACATATAAAATAACCCCACAAAGTGGAGCCTATGCTTCGATGCTTATTCCAAATACTTTGCGGGGACCCCAAAAAACTTATTTAAAAAAAGCAGCCGGGTGCGAGCCCGGCTGCTTTTTTCCAAGGTATCAGAGAAACATATTTATATCATAGCTACATATTCTCGGTATTAACCCGTTTTTCCGATTCTGAAGAACTTGCCTCGGCCTTTCGTGGTCACAGGAACAAACGTCGGCGACGGGGACAACGGGGCTGGCATATCTTGAGCAAGATAACCGTGGAGAGGCCCGCGATAGACTTCATTCAACTGGGGGGAGTGGGAGAAATCTTCCGGCGTTACAAGATGACAAGGCTTGTTCACAGGCCGCAGGCCTGCTTGCTCCAGCACCGTCGCGACAAAGTGGGAGCAGAAAAAAGCATCATCACGATCGATATGAATCCGAAACAATATACCCAGCAGCCCTAGCAGATTATATTTGTAGCGGTCCTGATCACGCATCATCTCTTTGACAAGATTGTGCATGCGCTGATAGTCTTCATTACTGACGCGGAAGCGATATACCGCGCACTCCGAAGTGTAGAAGAAAGGGTCACGCAGGTTCTCGCGAACCAAACCGCCGTCAAACGGATTGTTCGCCTTCTTTCGCCCAAAGCTGTACACTTCGCGTAACTCGGAATCAAACGCTATGGATGCATGGTTAAGTGGGGCCTTCGTGAAATATTGGATCATTCTGCTGAACCAGGTGCCCGTGCCTGTAAGCACAATCCAAATATCTTGTTCCGTGTACATACTCGCAAACTCCTTTGTTAACGATCCTAACGACTAGCAATTGTAAATGACTTGCTTTCTTTCACAATAAACGAAAAAGCCATGGCGTTCAAGTCAAAAAAAACCATTTTCTCTCAATTTCACTAGAATAGCGCTGGGATAGACACCAAATATTAGAAACCTCATATCCAATATATTCGCTTCATGTCCGAATTATCCTTTGGATTGTTTTATTTATATTCCATATAGGCTAAAGGAGAAGCAATCCCATATCTAGAAATTAGGTAAAACCGATTTGAACAATGAAAGACAGGAGGATCTCCAAACGATGATGAATAGTGAATGTCTCAGCTATGATTTTATGGTTCAGGCGATAGAAGTTGCGCCGATAGGAACGGTATTCATCGATTCAGAGGGGAGCATTATCCGAATCAATCCGGCCGCTTGCACGATGCTCGGATATGAGGAGGACGAATGTCTGCATCATCCCTATAACGATTGGGTTTATCCGGAGGACGTAAATAAGGACAGGGAAATGATGGAAAAATTTAAAACGGGCCGGATCTCTTCCTTGCAAATGGAAAAGAGATTGATACATAAACAGGGAGATATCAGGTGGGTATCGTGCAGGCTTAGCACAGCCCGCAGCAGAGAGGGAAGGGCGCTGGGCTATGTAGCGCATTTGACGGATATCACCGACATGAAGAGAGCGGCCGATCAGGAAGAGAAGCGGCTGATCCAGTCCGACAAGCTGTCCATGGCCGGGCAGCTTGCCGCAGGAATCGCCCATGAAATCCGAAACCCGATGACGTCCATCAAAGGGTTCGTGCAGCTGATTCGCTCCGGCGCCGGACGGAAGGATGAATATTTCGATATTATCTCTTCGGAGATTGAAAGGATCGAACTGATCGTCAGTGAGCTTCTGTTCTTGGCGAAGCCGCAAAGCGTGAAATTCGAGCGTGCCGATATCCGGCAGCTGCTGGAACAAGTGATTACGTTATTAAATACGCAGGCGATTATACATAACGTAGAGATCATAACCGATTTTGGAGAGCAAGAGGCCAATGTGGACGGTGACGTGAACCATCTGAAGCAGGTCTTCATCAACTTTATAAAAAATGCGGTGGAATCGATGCCGGACGGCGGCGAGTTGACCATACGACTGGAGAGAGGTAGCGACGAGACCGTGGCCATCCATTTCACGGATAACGGATGCGGAATCCCGGAATCGATCCTATCCCGTCTCGGGGAACCGTTCTTCACAACGAAGGAGAAGGGCAACGGCTTAGGGTTCATGATCAGCAAAAAAATGATCGAGGATCACAGAGGGCAGGTGTATGTGACCAGCAAGCTTCAGGAGGGAACGACCATAACGGTCATGTTACCGCTAAGCATAATCTAGCTTGACCGGACGTATGGTTCGCTCTACATTATAGAAAGATATAGGAGAGGGGGCGGTTAAAATGGGCAACATGCAATTGTTAAAAGAGCCCAAACGGCGCAAGCTGCTGTTCAGCGCGGGTGCCAGCTGGATGTTCGATGCGATGGATGTCGGCATGATTTCGTTTGTTGTTGCGGCGTTGGCAGCAGAATGGTCGCTAAGCTCGCAGCAGGTCGGCATTCTGACAAGCACCACATCGATCGGAATGGTATTCGGCGCGGCCATGGCCGGATTTCTGGCGGATAAATATGGACGGAAAAATATTCTGCTGTGGACACTGCTCATATTCTCGATAGCGAGCGGGCTTTCCGCTCTGGCTACCGGTTTTGTCATGCTGTGCTTGATGCGCTTTATCGCCGGATTCGGACTTGGCGGAGAGCTTCCGGTAGCTTCAACGCTGGTATCCGAAAGCATGCCCGTTCATGAACGGGGAAGAGCGGTGGTGCTGCTGGAAAGCTTTTGGGCGGCAGGCTGGATACTATCCGCGCTTATTGCTTACTTCGTCATTCCGGATTACGGCTGGCGGACAGCCTTTGTCATCGGGGCTTTGCCCGCGTTCTATGCTCTCTACCTGCGGCGAGCCATCGAGGATTCGCCAAGGTATATCGAGCAGAAGGCCAAGGCCGTCCGGAAGCTGACCTTCGGGCAGCGTGTGGCCTCGGTCTGGTCGGTCGAACATCGGCGTACGAGCATTATGCTGTGGATATTGTGGTTTACGGTCGTATTTTCATATTACGGGATGTTCCTGTGGCTTCCCACCGTCATGGTCGATAAAGGATTCAGCTTGGTTCGAAGCTTCCAGTACGTGCTGATTATGACGCTTGCCCAATTGCCGGGGTATTTCACGGCGGCGTATTTTATCGAGAAGTTCGGACGTAAGTTCGTGTTGGTTACTTATTTGGTGCTTACGGCGCTGAGCGCAATTTGGTTTGGCTACGCCAATACGGAAGGCTCGCTGCTCGCCGCAGGCATATCCTTGTCCTTCTTCAATCTGGGAGCATGGGGAGGCTTGTATGCGTACAGTCCGGAGCTTTATCCGACGAAGGTTCGTTCAACGGGGGTCGGGCTTGCCACATCGTTCGGTCGGATCGGCGGCGTGATCGCGCCGCTGCTCGTCGGCGTGCTGAAGCAGAATGGTACCCGCATCGAAATCATTTTCGTGATGTTTTTCGTAACCATCCTGATCGGGGCGCTGGGGGTACTGGTGCTTGGCAAGGAAACGAAAGGCCTGGAGCTTGCAGACTAAAGCAGGCCCGTGCTTTATGGCTTGATTTACAGGAAGGGCGATAGGCTTCGAAATTCATGCTTTCTAATATGACTAAAAAAGGGTGGATCCCAAGGTTCAATGACTTTGGGTCCACCCTTATTTTAGTGTACAGCGTCAAGCGTCAGCGAGATCGAAGCATTATACCTCCATGATGGAAGGCATAATGTACGGGCTTCTGCCAAGCTCCCGCTTGAAATAGCGGTTGAGCGTGTTGTTGGTCATCTGCTCCCAGGCAGCACGATTGTATTCCCGCTGTTCGCCGGCTTTGTTCAGCTGTTTGCGGAGCATCGCTTCGGCCCGGCGCAGAAGCGGCTTGGAGTCCTGCATATACACGAACCCGCGGGTAATCAGCTCCGGTCCGGAGAGCAGCTTGCGCGTTTCCCGGTTGATGGTAATCGCGACGATCACCACGCCATCGTGAGCGAGCTGAACGCGTTCCTCAAGCAGCTCCTTCTCATGGGTGCGCAGTTCACCATTGTTAATATAGACGTCACCCGAAGGGATGTTCCGGCCTTTGCGCGCATAATTGCGGAAAAGGGACAGCGTGTTGCCGATGTTCATCAAGTAGACGTTGCTGTCGGGAACCCCGACCTGCACGGCAAGATGACGGTGATTGAGCATCATCCGGTATTCTCCGTGAATCGGCACAAAGTATTTGGGACGCAAGCTGCTGATCATGAGCTTCAAATCTTCGCGGCAGCCGTGGCCCGAGGTGTGGATATCGAGAATGGAGCCGTATTTAACTTCGGCCCCGGCCCGCATTAAGAGATCGATGCTGCGGTTAACGTTCTGGGTGTTTCCGGGAATCGGCGATGACGAGAAAATGACGGTGTCCTCCGGATGAATCTGGATCGAACGATGGGCACCCGAAGCGATGCGCGTCAGCGCCGCATTAGGTTCGCCCTGACTGCCCGTGCAAATAATCAGCACCTGGTCGTCGCGATAGCGGTTAACGGCTTTGACGTCAATCATCATGCCGTCCGGCACGCGAATATAACCAAGCTCCTGGCCGATCACAAACACCTTTTCCATGCTGCGGCCGACGATGGCGATTTTGCGGCCGGTTCGAATGGCGGCTTCGACCACCTGCTGCAGACGATGAACGTTGGATGCAAAGGTCGCAAACAGGATCCGCCCGGGACACTCCTGGAACAGGCGCAGAATGGAATCGCCGACGGTGCGCTCCGAAGGGGTAAAGCCGTCGCGTTCGCTATTGGTGCTGTCGGCCATCAGGGCCAGGACGCCCCGTCCGCCGATATGCAGAATTTTGTGCAGATTGGCAGGCTTGTCCTCCGGCGTAAAATCAAATTTAAAGTCCCCGGTATGTACGATCGGTCCGTACGGAGTTTCGACAACGACCCCGAAGGCATCCGGAATGCTGTGGGTGGTTCTGAAAAAATGAACGGAAAGATGACGGAATGCAATCGTCTCGTCTTCATGGAATATGCGCAGATCACTCTGATCCAGCAGGCGATGCTCTTCCAGCTTCGCACGAACCAGGCCGATGGTCAGGGCTCCGCCATAGATCGGCATCTGAATTTGACGAAGCACGTAAGGAATAGCCCCGATATGGTCTTCATGGCCATGGGTCAGGAACATACCCTTTACTTTGTGCTTATTATCGAGCAAGTAACGGATATCCGGAATAATGTAATCGACGCCGCTCATTTCGGCATCCGGGAATTTCAGTCCGGCATCGATGATAATGATCTCGTTTTTGAATTCGACGCCGTACATGTTCTTTCCGATCTCGCCAAGCCCCCCCAGCGCAAAGATGCGCACGGGAGGAGCGGACGGCCTCGGTTTTTTGGCGGGTTTGGCAGTTTGAATCTTATCGGTTAGCAGGGGTTTAGACATAATGTGAAAGAATCCTCTCTATGGTAATTAAGGCATAAGCCTGGTATTTTAATTTCTTCTCTACTTAAGATATCAGAAAGTTCAAGCTTTTGGGAAACGCTTTTCAAAATTCATGTGCATTTCGTCCGTGACAGTCACCTATTTTTACCCACTCTTATATGCTGTAGAAGAGGAGGACTGGTGATGAGCGGTTTAATGAGGTTGGACGATATGGATGCAGCCTATGGATTGCCGGAGGAATGGCAGCGGGAAGCGAACGTTAAGCTGACTGAGAAAATGACGGATCGTTCCGCCAAATTCCCCTGCATTCCGGCAGTGCAAGGACATGCGCTGAATCATTTTAGATACGGTTTTATCAACCGCGGCGAATCGCAGGAGGCGGCGGGGCAATTGGCCGCACTGCTGCATGAGTTCGGGCTCGGCTCCAGGGGCTTCGGCCCGTATACTTCCCTTGTCGTATTTATAAATACGGAACATGGCCGAGATAGCCTCGAGGGCGTGGAGTATTATGAGCGTTTGTTCTGGCAGCTGCTGAGCCGGACCACCGAATACGATACGGAGCCTTGGCCGGCGGACCTGCCGGGGGAACCAGACGATCATCTGTGGGAATTTTGTTATGCAGGCGAGCCTTATTTCGTATATTGCGGAACGCCGGCACATGAGCTTCGCCAGAGCAGGTATTTCCCCTACATGATGCTTGCTTTTACGCCTCGTTGGGTTCTGAAGCAGTTCAATGCCCGGGCCAGGCAAGCTGAACATACCAAAGTGCTGATACGCAAGCGGTTGACCGAATATGATCCAGTCCCCCCGCACCCGGACTTGAAGTTCTACGGGGCGGAGGACAATTATGAATGGAAGCAATATTTCCTGCGGGATAACGAGGAGTCTCTGTCGAAATGTCCGTTTGCAAGGCTGCACAAAGAGACTCATAAATAGAAAAATAACATGCTTCTATCATCATACCCTAAATTGGAGTAAGGGTTAACAGGCATTCCATTTCAAAAGCTGCCACTTATGCGATCATCCGCAGGGTGTCGGCTTTTTTTTGCGAAGATGCGCTGCTGTGACAAGGTATAGGATTTTGCCCCTGAATTAGTAAATCTTATCCTTGTTGTACAAAAAATGACCAAGTTACACTTAAAGTGTTTCATTCGATTTCATCCCAATGCGTCAGGAGGTGTATAAGGTACGGAGCTTTCACCAGATTTGAAAACGCTTTAATGAGCCGAATACCCATGGAGAAGGAGTTGTTTAATGAATGACAAGGCTGTCCAGAACGATGAAAGGATGGATTCTCGGACTTATCGCCGTACTGGTGTTCAGTGTCTTTCCTACGTCCCAGGTTCAAGCCGCCGAGGCCTGCGCTGAGCCTGCTTGGAGCAGTTCTGCCGTATATGGCGGGGGCAATATCGTATCCCACGGAGGTAAGGCCTGGAAAGCAAAATGGTGGACTCAGGGTGAGATGCCCGGAACGACGGGACAGTGGGGAGTATGGGAGGATCTGGGAGCGTGCAATCCAGGGACACCACCGGTAGATCCCCCGGTGGATCCGCCAGTAGACCCGCCGGTAGATCCTCCGGGGACTGGTGATCGGATGTACGTCGCTTACGCCAGCTCATGGAACACCAGTATCTACGATTTGACGACTGCGAACATTCCCAATTACATCACGCATCTCAATCTAGCATTCGTAAGGCCGGACACCACGTATACGCAAGGGTCGTATGCGTTTGATCAAGCCGTAGCGGGCTTGGAATTCGTGGAAGGAGCCACGACGCCGAATGGGCAGCGTAAATTTACGGCCCAGCAGTCGCAGGATCTGCGCAACAACATCGCCGCACTGAGAGCCCGCGGAACGAAAGCGTTCCTCTCGGTAGGAGGCTGGTCGTACAGCCAAGGATCGCAGTGGTCCAGATTCAATGCCAAGAACATCGTCGATTTGGCCCTGGATCTTGGCGCAGCCGGCGTCGACATTGACTGGGAATCCAGCGGCAGCAACTGCAACAAAGGAACGGCTGCCCAGTTCAGCTGTACCAAGGATGGCGAGATCGCAGGCATTATAACGAGCCTCTACAATGAAATCCAAGCCAGGAACGCGAATTTACAGATTTCCATCGCCGGCTGGTCCACGGGCGCCTATTATGTGAAGGGGACGCCGTTTGAGGAAGGCAAGGTCCAATGGGGTTCTCCTTTTGGCGGTACCATGTACCGCGTGGTTAAGGATCATGGCAGCAAGATCGACTTTATCAATCTGATGTCCTACGACGGCGGTATTTACTACGACCCGCGCGAAGGTTATGAATCCTACAAGGCGATATACAACGGACCCATCAATATGGGCATGCAGATTGCGCCGGAGGGATCCGGCGGGGCCGTCCTGCAGTTGAATGCCGCACCGGGAACGGTATACGATGCCGATATGATGAACGGCCAGAATAACATCGCGACGGCATATTATAATGTAGAAACGATGGTAAACTACATCAAGAATAAGGGAAGAGCGAACGACGGATTCATGCTGTGGCAGCTCTGGAAACAGCGGGTTCATCAGCCAGCCCCGTCAGGCGCGGCGAACGAGAACAGCGCCGGCCAATACGTATGCCGGAACCTGCCGCTCCAAGGGGACTGCAATCAGGTCATACCAAGCCTGCCGAAATTATAATTTCTTCCGATATTCAGAAGGCGTGCAGTTCATGATTTTGCGGAATACCCGAACAAAATAACTGATGTGTCCAAATCCGACATCGAGTGCGATGTCGGATATTTTATTGTCCGGCGAACGAAGGAGCTCGGCCGCCTGGCGAACGCGATAGGAATTCATATAGTCGACGGGCGTTTGCCCGGTCATGGATTTGAAGAAGCGGCAGAATTGGCCTTCGCTCATCGGAATCAGGTCAGCCAGCTCACTTAGACGAATAGGACGATGGTAATGACTCTGGATGTAGAGAATGACCTTCTTTAAGCGTTCCGTTCTCGTCATGTCCGCCGCTTCGCTCCGGCTGCGGTTGGCAAGCCTGCCGGAGGATGCGGCCTGAAACAGCATGAGAAACAGATGCCCCTTAATGGCAGCCTCATATCCAGCCGGTTTGTGCTTGGACAGCAGCATCATTTCTTTTATATGCTCGAGCAGGCGCTCATCGGTCCCGGAGGTCATCCGTCTTGGAAAGGCGGCTCTCCGCTCCTGGAAGGGAACGATCATCCCTTCCTGCACAAGATCATAGCTGCTGCTGGCGAGCATGCCGACATCGAACACCATGGCGCAGAAGCTGCACCCTTCATTGCCTTGGGCGTGGCCAGTATGCAGATCTCCCCCATCGATAAATATCGCCTCGCCCGCACGGACGGGGATATATTCCGAATCGATCTGAAACAGCACCTCGCCTTCCATCACGTAAAAAATCTCCGCTTCCTTATGCCAATGGGAGTCTACCACATGGGCGCCGGGGGCAAATTGATACCAATAGGCACCGAATGGGAAACGCTCATTCCCGTGGACGGTGCTTTCTTTTAACGACTGGCGGAAGGATTGATCCATGATGTACCTCCTTGGGATGTGAAATGTCCCTGAACACTGCTTTCTGATATCAAAATTGTGCTATAAAACAATCGGATATTGTTAGAATAGGTAAAAACGGATCAGTATAATGATATTATAACGCTTACATCTGAAAGTTCAATTTTAAAAATATAGAAGGGCGGAAGTAACGATGAAATTTACAGACGGCAACTGGCTAATCCGGGAAGGATATTCCGTTTCGGGAGCGGTTCAGGCCTATGATTTTGCGGTAAAAGGAGATACGTTGACGGCTTATGCTTCCACGGCACCGATTCCGGGCAGAGGAGCGACCATCAATGCGCAGCTGATCACCGTGCAGTTTCATTCCCCGGCACCCGGCGTCATCGGCGTGAAGCTGGTTCACTATGCGGGCGTAAGAGATCGTGGACCTGCATTCGAATTGTACAAACAGGAGGGTGACCATACGGTCATCGAAGAGAACGATCAACAGGCTGTTCTTCGGAGCGGCAATCTGAGCGTCGTGATCAAGAAAGGCCCGGAATGGTCGGTCCACTTCTATAGAGGAGAAGAGCGCATCACCGGCAGCAGAGCCAAATCCATGGCGCATATCGTGGAGGACGGCGGACAGACCTACATGCGCGAAGAGCTCGATCTTGGCGTGGGCGAGTGGGTGTACGGCCTTGGCGAGCGATTCACTTCGTTTGTGAAGAACGGCCAGGTTGTGGATATTTGGAATCAGGATGGCGGCACAAGCTCCGAGCAAGCCTATAAAAATATTCCGTTCTACGTGACCAACAAAGGCTATGGCGTGTTTGTCAACCAGCCGGACCTCGTATCCTTTGAAGTAGCTTCAGAGAAGGTGAAGAAGGTTCAGTTCAGCGTGCCGGGCGAGTCGCTGGAGTATTTCGTGATTGACGGGCCCGACCCGAAAGGCGTTCTGGACAAATATACAAGCCTGACAGGCAAACCGGCGCTGCCGCCGGCTTGGACCTTCGGTTTGTGGCTATCGACCTCCTTTACGACCCAATATGACGAAGCGACCGTAAACTCCTTCGTGGACGGTATGCTGGAGCGCGACATTCCGCTGCAAGTGTTCCATTTTGACTGCTTCTGGATGAAGGGCCTCAACTGGACGGACTTCCAATGGGATGAAGAGGTATTCCCGGATCCTGAAGGCATGCTGAAGCGACTGAAAGAAAAAGGCTTGAAAATCTGCGTATGGATCAATCCGTATATCGCGCAGCGTTCGCGCCTCTTCGAGGAAGGCCGTGAGAAGGGCTATCTCGTGAAGAAAGCCAATGGCGATGTTTGGCAGTGGAATTTGTGGCAGCCGGGCATGGCGCTGGTGGACTTTACGAATCCGGATGCTTGCGAATGGTATGCAGGGTACCTGCGCGAGCTGGCTGATATGGGCGTGGACAGCTTCAAAACGGACTTCGGCGAGCGCATTCCGACGGACGTTGTGTATTTTGACGGCTCCGATCCTCATAAAATGCACAACTATTACACCCAGCTGTACAACAAAGTGGTCTTTGACGTGCTGGTCGAGAAATTCGGCAAGAATCAGGCGGCGGTATTCGCACGCTCCGCAACCGTTGGCGGACAGCAGTTCCCTGTTCACTGGGGCGGCGATTGTTATGCGGATTATGAATCGATGGCGGAGAGCCTGCGCGGCGGCTTGTCCCTCGGTCTCGGGGGCTTCGGCTTCTGGAGCCATGACATCGGCGGCTTCGAAAATACGGCTCCGGCGCATGTGTTCAAGCGCTGGCTGGCATTCGGCTTGCTGTCCAGCCACAGCCGTCTCCATGGCAGCAGCTCTTACAGGGTGCCATGGTCTTACGACGAAGAGGCCGTAGACGTTACGCGCTTCTTCACGAAGCTGAAGAGCCGTCTGATGCCGTATCTGTTCCATACCGCGGTACAGGCATCGGAGCAAGGCGTGCCGAGCATGCGCGCCATGTTCTTGGAATTCCCGGAGGATCCTGCAGTCGAAATGCTGGATCGTCAGTACATGCTGGGCGATTCCCTGCTCGTAGCACCGGTATTCAGCGAGAAAGGCGACGTGAAGTATTATCTGCCGAAGGGCCGCTGGACGCATCTGTTAACCGGAGAAACGGTGGATGGCGGAACCTGGCGCAAGGAAACGTACGGTTTCCTCGGACTGCCGTTGTTCGTACGCGGCAACTCGTTCCTCGCCTTGGGTGCGAGCGACGCCCTTCCGGAATATGACTATGCAGACGGAGTAGAGCTTGGCTTGTATGCATTGGAAGACGGCAGCGAAGCTTCCGCCATCGTTCGCAACATGAACGGAGAGAGCGAGCTGGTTGTACGGGCTGTGCGTGCAGGCAGCCGGATCCATTTTACGGTGGAAGGCAGCGGCAAGCCATTCTCGGTGAAGCTGCATGACACAGGAAACGTTTCTTCCGTGGAGGGCTCGGGAGTGAGCCTGCAGGAAGGAAAAATTCAAGTGGAAGCCGGTCAACAAGCAATGGCCTTCAGCGTTGCGCTCGAAGGATAAGCTCGGGTTCCCCCTGCTGTTAAGCGGGTAAAAACATAGTGAAGATGAGCCCGGACCAGCTTTGTGCTGGAGTCGGGCTTCTTCCATATTTTAGCTGGCCTTGAAAGGGAGGCTGTGCTGATATAATAGGCCTGAGGCAGGCTTTTTCGATGGAATGTAACCGTTTACTTTTACTTGCCGAAGATTAAAGGACAGGAGCGTCGACGGTCCGATGTTATCGAATTTCATTCAGCTTATAAATGACATGAAAATCCGCAATAAATTGATATTGTCATTTGTGGTCGTGGTCTTTGTACCGGTAGCCATCGTAGGGATATTCCTTACGGGAGAGCTCCGTAAATTTGCATTCGACAATGCGTTGGAACAAGCCTATCAGAACGTGGACCGGGTCAAGAAACGGTCGACCGAAGTCATCAACGTGGCGGATGATTTATCGTACCGCTTGTCCTACGACGAGCGTCTGAGGAATCTGGCCAACCGGCAATATGAAAGCGTATACGACGTGTTCGTGGCTTACAGGGAGTATCCCGATTTGCAGCAGGCGATACGGATGTACAAGGAAATATCGAATATCCGCTTCTACAGCGACAATCCGACCATGCTGAACAATTGGGAGTTCCTTTATCCCAAGGATGAAATCAGGAGTACGGAATGGTATCGGCGGGCGGAGGACGATATCGGGGTCATCTATTGGGACTACATTGAGGATGAGCGTGATCAGAAGGTGTACCTCAGCTTGATCAAGGGGGTTGATCTTGGAAGCAAGGACAACCGCGGCGTGCTGGTGATCAATGTCAACACCGGCATGCTCAATACAATCCTGAGCCAGGAAGCGTTCGACACGATTATCGTGGACAGCAGCAACAATATTGTTGCGGCTAACCGCCCGGAGCTGTACGGGAAAACGTTAGCCGAGATTGAAGATGCCAGCGGGGCCGTTTACCACGCGAGCGGCAGCTACGAGTCGGTCATCCATGACGAAGCCTCCAAGGTGCTGATCGAACCGCTGAATACGGAGTCCGGAGTGAACGGCTTGCGCATTATTTCGATATTCTCGATCGATAGCATCGTGGCGGATGCCAACCGGATCAGCAAGCTGGCGATGACCGTCATCATCATCAGCCTGCTGCTGGCTGTTCTTCTGATCTACAGCTTTTCTTCACTGATCTCGAACCGGCTGCTGCGTCTAAGCAAACATATTACGAAGGTAGGTACCGGTAATCTCGGCGTTGCCATGGAGATCGACGGCAAGGATGAGATCGGCCAGCTGTCCCGTCAATTCAACTCCATGGTGGGCAACGTTAACGACCTGATGAACGAAGTGCAGGAGTCCAACGAACAGAAGCGGTTAATGGAGCAGAAGCAAAACGAAATCAAGTTCAAAATGATGGCCAGCCAGATCAATCCGCATTTTCTCTTTAATGCGCTGGAGTCCATTCGCATGGAGGCCCATCTCAAGGGCGAGACCGAAATTGCCCGGATCGTGCGGCTGCTCGGCAAAATGATGCGGAGCAATCTGGAGGTGGGCAGCGGAAAAACCACAATCAAGGACGAAATCGAGATGGTACAGTGCTATCTCGACATTCAGAAGTTCCGCTATGAGGACCGCCTGAAATATGAACTTCAGGTGGACCCTGAAGCGAACCGGGTAAGAATCCCGCCCTTGATCATCCAGCCGCTTGTGGAGAATGCGGTCATACACGGGATGGATCACAAGGAAGAGGGAACCTCCATAAAGGTCAGGGTCACGGCCAGCGAAGGGAAGCTGCACGTCATGACCGAGGACAATGGTGCAGGCATATCCCTGGACAAATTGCAGATGATCTACGGCTATTTGAACGATACCGACGAGAAGGACGGCGGACGGATCGGGCTCCGTAACGTACATGTCCGTCTGCAGCTCACGTACGGCCCTGAAGCGGGTCTGATCATTTATAGCGAACCGGGCATAGGAACGCGTATTGAATTCAGTATTCCGACAGGAGGAGAGAGCGATGATGAAAGTGTTGATCGTGGATGACGAACCCAAACTGCGCGAAGGGCTGAAGAGCATTGTGCCATGGACCGAGCTTGGGTATCAGGTTGTTGATACCGCAGCGAACGGGAACGAAGCGCTGGAGAAGCACGGGAAGTACGACCCGGATTTGATGCTGATTGATATCCGGATGCCGGGAATGGACGGATTGCAGCTGATCGAAGCCATCCGAAACCTGGATGCCGAGATTCATCTGCTCATCCTGAGCGGATATGCCGATTTTGATTATGCCAAGCGGGCGATCTCCCACCGTGTGGACGGATACCTTTTAAAGCCGGTGGATGAGGACGAGCTGAGCAAGTATTTGCTTCAGATTAAAGAAGCCATCGAGCAGGAGCAGGAGAGGAAGGCACTGAACAGGGCAGCCTCCGAAATGAGCCGCGAGCAGTTCATTCAGACGTGGTTCAACCCGGAGAGCAAGCCCGATTCAGCCGCTTTGCGGCATATGGCCGAGCGGTCGGGACTGTTATGGAACCATTACCAAGTGCTGCTTTTTCATCATAACGGCAGCGATGAATCCGGTGAGGAAACCGACGACCGGTTGAAAAACCAGCTGATCGAAGCTTTTGAAGAGAACGGCCGCGGCGCGGTGTTTTCCTTGCATGGACAGCTCGGTATCCTAATGCCCACGCCTGTCTTGACGGCAGGTGGACGTAAGGAATTGCTGCAGTTGGTAGAGGAAGCCGCAAGCCGGGCCGGCACGGCGATAACGGCCTCTTTGGGACGTCAGGTCCACCGTCTGGAGGATGTAGCGGATTCGTACCGTTGTGCCAAAGAACGGATTCGCGAACGGTTCTTCTATGCTCCCGGGGAGATGCTGTTTCCTGAATCCGAGCGGTTTGCCGGCGGCAACACGGATGAAGAACGGCAGCCCTATGATCCGGAGCAGCTGATGGAACAGCTCTATTATGCGGTGGATGTGGGCAACGTGGAGGTGCAGCAGAAACTGCTGTATACGGCAGCCTCAGCCATGGTGAAGGAAGAATACACGGAGGAGAGGATGAAACGCGCCTTCGTGGAGCTCCTGACCGGGGTGCACAACAAACTGATGCAGCATCATACGGAGCTGCAGTCCCGCACGAAGGAATACTCGGATCGGATTGCGGCAATATTCCGACAGCGAACGGCCTATGATCTGTGCCGCCATTCGTCCCAATTCCTGGAGGAGCTGATCTGGCAGGCGGGCAATGGCGGACGGGATCAGGAGATGAAGCGGATCATGGATCTGATTCAGCGCAATTACAACGAGAACATTAAGCTGGAAACGCTGGCTTCGATATTTAATTACAACAGCGCTTACCTCGGAAAAATGTTCAAGAATACGACCGGGGAATATTTCAATACGTATCTCGATAAGGTCCGGATTGACAAAGCCAAAGATTTTTTGAAGCAGGGCATGAAGGTGTATCAGGTTGCGGAGAAGGTCGGTTATACGAACGTCGATTATTTTCATAGCAAATTCAAAAAATACGTCGGCACGTCTCCGTCCAATTTTCGCAAGGAGCTGGACCTGTAATTTAGCCGTGCCGTAACGCGGATTCGCACAACGTGATCGAGCCATGGATGCGGCACCGAGGTCATAAAGCCTATCATGACCAGAGCATCACATGAGGGAACCGCGGGAGCTGGCGCACAGCAAATAGGGTGCAAGCAGCTCCGCGCCGTCTGATGCCGTATTTAATGGTTAATGATAGTTTCTCCAATAGCGTTCACTTACCTTACAACTAGACTACACATAAGTACTTCCATATCGCTACCCTATAAGACGCGACTAAGGTACGCGTCTTTTTGTTTTCCCCTTTCCTTCCCCAAGGCATTAGCGGGGAATCCAAATGCTGCGAAGCAAAGAGCGGAGGGGCCGGAATCGTATCGGAGAAGCGCCAGCGCTCGCCTTTAAAGCCGGGAAACAAACCTTACCCTATCATCCGAGGTTTCCCGGGTTTAACAGCGATCGGAGATACGATCCGGACACGGAGCGGCCATAGTTGTTTTCGAGCATTCTTTTCTCCCTGTGTAATGTCTAATTTTTATATGATTTTTAAGCCAATCCTTCGGGTACTTCACCGCCCCAGCTTGGTTTATCATCAGGATATACAAGAGAGGAGGGGTTGGTTTGAAAGCGGTAACAAAAACGGAAAGCAGCATCCAACCTGCCGCAAAGAAAAAGAAAGGCTTTTGGACCACTTTCAAAGAGCAGAAAGTACTGTACGGAATGTCGCTTCCATTCATCGTCATTGTATTCATCTTCAGTTATTTGCCGGTGTGGGGCTGGCTGATGGCATTCCAGAATTACAAGCCGGGCAAAGGGATATTCGAGCAAAAATGGGTGGGCCTGGACCATTTCGCAGCACTTTTCGCGGACGATAAGTTTTATCTGGTGTTGCGAAATACACTCGCCATGAGTTTCATGGGATTGATCGTTGGATTCACGATTCCGATCCTATTCGCAGTCTTGTTGAATGAGCTTCGTGGAAGCGTATTCAAGAGGACCGTACAGACGATATCTTATCTGCCGCATTTTGTGTCCTGGGTCGTAGTCGCCGGTATCGTGACCAAAATGCTGTCCACGGATGGAGGCGCTGTCAATCAGCTGCTGATGTGGCTGGGGCTCATTGATCAGCCGATACAGTTCATGGCTCAGGGGAACCTGTTCTGGTACATCGTAACGGGCTCCGATATATGGAAGGAAATGGGCTGGAGCGCGATCATTTATTTGGCAGCGATTACAGGGATTGATCAGGAGCAGTTCGAAGCAGCCAAGGTTGACGGCGCGAGCCGGATTCGCCAAATATGGCACATTACGCTGCCGAGCATCGCCCCTACGATTGCTATCCTGCTGATCATGTCCATCGGTCATTTGATCAGCATCGGTTTCGAGAAGCAGTTCCTGCTGGGTAATCCGCTGGTGGTGGATTATTCCGAGGTGCTTGACCTGTATGCGCTGAATTATGGACTTGGCATGGGACGTTTTTCATTCGGTACGGCCATCGGAATGTTCAACTCGGTCGTAAGCATCATCCTGCTGCTGCTAGCCAACGGCGTGTTCAAAAAATTCACGAAGCAATCGATTATGTAAGGGGAGGGAAACAGCATGGCACGAACCAAAGCAGCATTCAAGCCCTCGCTCTCCGATCGGGTGTTTGATATCGCGAATTTTACCATCATGGCACTGGTCATGATTGTCACACTCTACCCGTTCCTGAACGTTCTGGCGATATCGCTGAACGATTCCGTTGATACGGTGCGCGGGGGAATCTACATCTGGCCGAGGGAGTTCACGCTGGATAACTACGTGCAGATTTTTAAATACGACGGCTTGGTCACCGGGGCCAAAAACACGATTCTCCGTACGCTTGCAGGGACCTTTCTGGGCTTGCTCAGCGGCACGATGCTGGGCTACGTCCTCAGCAGGGTAGATTTTCAGGGAAGAAAGTTCATGTCGACCTTTCTTGCGCTGACGATGTATTTCTCCGGCGGAATGATTCCGGTGTTCATCCTGATCCGCGACCTGAACATGATGAATTCGTTTCTGGTCTACATCATTCCGGGCATGGTGAGCGCGTTTAACGTATTCGTCATCCGGTCTTTCATCGACAGCCTGCCGTACTCGCTGCAGGAATCGGCAAAGCTTGACGGGGCCAACGATTTTACGATCTATTACAAAATCATTCTTCCGCTCTGTAAGCCCGTGTTGGCTACCATCGCCCTGTTCCTGGCTGTCGGGCAGTGGAACTCTTGGCTCGATACGTATCTTTACAACGGCAACGCACCCCATCTCACCACGCTCCAATTCGAGCTGATGAAAGTGCTGCAGAGCACCCAAGGGCAAACCAGCGGCATGATGACCGGGCAGAATATGGCCGAGATCGTGAAGCAGGTGTCGCCGGAGTCGATCAAAATGGCAATCACGATCGTGGTAACGGTTCCAATATTGCTCGTGTATCCGTTCCTGCAGCGGTATTTTGTGAAAGGTATGACGCTTGGAGCGGTAAAAAGCTAGGCGCATGTAACGGTATCAGCAGGCACAACGTCCTGTTATACGATAGATGATCAAAAATCGATTTAGGGGGTATAGCAATGAAACATAAGAAGAGATTGTCGCTCCTGCTCGCGATCATGATGATGGCTACATTCGTTCTGGCGGCGTGCGGCAACGGCGACAGCAACAATAGCGCAAACGGCAGCGATGAGGGCAGCGGCGGAAGCGATACGCAGCAGGAAGAGAAGCTCGAGCCGATGACCATGACGTATTACAGCGCGGATTCCAATGCGAACTGGGCCAACATGCAGGATGCGGTCGGGAAGAAGCTGACCGAGAAGACCGGCATTACGATCCAAGCCGAATATGCGGTGGACGGCTCTAATCAGAAGCTTCCGCTGATGGTGGCGAGCGGGGAGTACCCTGACTTGGTATTTGCCAAGGGGGACGCCAATCTGTTCGTGGATTCCGGGGCGTTTATCGATCTGACGGATCTGATCGAAGAGCATGCGCCAAACATCAAGAAGGTGTACGGAGAATATATGAGTCGCCTGAAATGGAGCAACGAGGATGAGGCCATCTATGTCCTTCCGACGCTTGCGGCAGTGGATCATCAGGCACTCGATGCCGGCGGCACGTTCCAGATCCAGCATGAGGTGCTGAAAGAACTCGGATACCCTGAGCTGAAAACGGTGAAGGATTATGAGAAAGCGCTGAAAGACTATGCCGAGAAACACCCGACCATTGACGGTCAGCCGACGATTCCGCTGACGTTAAATGCGGACGGATGGAGAATCATGATCTCGGTAACGAACCCGGCGTTTATCGCGACAGGCGTATCGGATGACGGTGAGTACTATATCGACCCGGAAACAACCGAGGCGAAGCTTCATTACAAGCGGCCGGAAGAGAAGGAATACTTCCGCTGGCTGAATCATATGAACGCCGAGGGCTTGTTGGATAAAGAAACGTTCGTGCAGAAGACGGACCAATACGAAGCGAAAATTTCCTCCGGCCGCGTCCTTGGCGTCATTGATCAGGAGTGGGGCTTCGGCAATGCAACGAACGCACTGAGAACTGCCGGCAAGGAAAACCGCACCTATGCGAGATTCCCGATCCAGCTGGATGAGTCCACGAAGGATGCAACGTTCCAAGACACGGGTTACGTCGCCGGATGGGGCGTAGGCATTACGACATCCGCCAAGGATCCGGTTCGAATCATCAAGTTCCTGGATTATCTGGCTTCCGAAGAAGGGCAAGTTTTGATGAATTGGGGTATTGAAGGCGAGCATTACAACGTGGTGGACGGCAAGCGAGTTATTCCTGAAGACGTCCAAGAGCGTAAAACCTATGACAACGCCAACTTCACGAAGGAAACAGGAATCGGCTTGTACAATGCGATGTTCCCTCGTTACGGCGACGGCGTGAAGGATTCGACGGATAACTATTACACGACGAACTTCCCGGAGACGATCATCGAGAATTATACGCCGGCCGCGAAGGAAACGCTGAAAGCGTACGGCGCGGAAATGTGGAAAGACCTGTGGCCGAAACAAGAGGAATTTGATGTGAAGCCGTGGGGCGTTGCTTACAACATTCCGGTACCGAGCGACTCCAATATCAATATCACGTACAAAAAGGTGGAAGAGATTACCCGGAAGCGGATTCCGGAAGTCATTCTTGCCGATCCGGCGAAATTCGATGCACTGTATGACCAGTTCATCAAAGAACTGAATGATGCCGGCGCCGAGAAAATGGAGCAGGAATACACCCAATTGGTACGCGAACGCGTGGAACTCTGGAATAATTAAGGTAGAGGCGAATCGAAGGGGCCGGCAATATGCGGCCTCTTTTGCCGCTATTCAAGGCAGGCTGCTGTTATAATCGCAGACCTCGATTTATTAGAAGAAATACAACCATAGATGAAGGATTTCAGGTGCTCTTCGAGAAGACCTTTATAAATCATTGGACATAAGGGGGGATTACGCTGTATTCAGCAGAGCATAGGAACACAACCCTGTGGTACCGGAAGCCTGCGGCCAAGTGGGAAGAAGCGCTTCCGCTTGGAAACGGCCGCCTTGGCGCCATGGTGTTCGGAGGCGTGCAGGAAGAATGCATGCAATGGAACGAAGATACGCTCTGGTCCGGCTTTCCCCGGGACACGAATAATTACGAGGCTCTCCGGTATCTGGCAAAGGCGAGGGAACTGATTGCGTCCGGCAAGTATGCTGAAGCGGAACAGTTGATCGAGGGCAGGATGGTTGGCAGAAATACGGAGTCCTTTTTGCCGCTGGGAGATCTGTTGATCCGACAGTCGGGAATAGGGGATTCATGCTCGGAATACAGGCGCGAACTGAACCTGGATATGGGGATTGCTTCCACTCGTTTTCAAGGTGGCGGCTCCAATCATATTTTCAGCAGGGATATGTTCATCAGTGCGGTTGACCAGGTCGGGGTTATCCGTTATGAATGCTCGGGGAGCGGATCCATCCAATTGGAGATCGGGTTACGTTCACCGCTTCAGCATCGCACACGTACAGAGGAAGACGGGACGCTGGTGTTGCATGGGCATGCTCCGACTCATATTGCTGATAATTACAGGGGCGATCATCCTGGGTCGGTGCTTTATGAGGATGGGCTGGGCATTCGGTACGAAATGAGGCTGCTGGCCTTGACGGACAGCGGTCAGGTGACGGTCGATGACAGCGGCATGCGCATTTGCGCGGCAGGCTCGGTTACGCTGCTGATTGCGGCTGCTACGAATTTTGAAGGCTTCGATCGTTCTCCGGGTTCTGGCGGTACCGATCCGTCCGGCATATGCAGGGAGAGACTTCAGGACGCCATGCGGCATGGTTTTGAACAATTGCGCTCACGGCACGTCCAGGACCATCAAGCCTTGTTCAGACGCGTGGAGCTTCAGCTTGGCCGTCCAGAGAATGAGCGTTCCATAGCAGCTTTAGCCACCGACGAGCGGATGGAAGCGTACCGGGAGGGACGGGAGGATTCTGCGCTCGAAGCGCTGATGTTTCAATTCGGAAGATATTTGCTCATTGCCAGCTCCCGGCCGGGTACACAGCCCGCCCATCTGCAGGGTATATGGAATCCCCATGTCCAGCCGCCATGGAACAGCGATTACACAACGAATATCAATACCGAGATGAATTATTGGCCGGCGGAAACGACGCGTCTGAACGAGTGCCACGAGCCGCTAATCCAAATGATCCGGGAGCTTAGCGTAAGCGGTGCCCGGACCGCGAAGATTCACTATGGCGCCCGTGGATGGGTCGCCCATCATAACGTGGATTTATGGCGAATGGCCAGTCCGAGCGATGGCAGAGCCATGTGGGCCTTCTGGCCAATGGGTGGTGCTTGGCTGTGCCGGCATCTATGGGAGCGTTACCAATTCCAACCGGATCTTGAATACTTGCGGGAAACGGCGTATCCGCTGATGCGTGGAGCCGCTTTGTTTTGCCTGGATTTGCTGATTGAAGACGGGGAAGGGCATCTGGTGACCAGCCCATCGACATCGCCGGAGAATCAGTTTCTTACCGCGGAAGGTCTGCCTTGCAGCGTGTCGGCAGGCTCGACCATGGATATGGCCATCATTCGCGATTTATTCCATAACTGCATCGAAGCTTCGCAGCTGTTGGAGCAAGATGATGAACTGCGGGAGGAATGGAAAGCAGCGGTCGCGCGCCTGCTGCCTTACGCCATCGATGACGAGGGCAGGCTCATGGAATGGAGCAAGCCGTATCCGGAAGCGGAGCCCGGACATCGGCACGTATCCCATTTGTACGGATTGTACCCCGGCTCTGATATTACCCTCCAAGATACGCCGCAGCTTGCGGAAGCCGCTTATCGCACGCTTATGTCGCGCATCGATCACGGAGGGGGGCATACGGGCTGGAGCTGCGTATGGCTGATTAACCTGTTTGCCCGACTGCAGCAGCCGGACAAGGCTTATGTTTATGTCCGGACCCTGATTTCCCGCTCCATGCACCCCAATCTGCTCGGGGACCATCCCCCGTTCCAGATCGATGCGAATTTTGGAGGCAGCGCCGGACTTGTAGAAATGCTGCTCCAGAGTCATTTGGATGCCATTCAGCTGCTGCCGGCGCTGCCGAAAGCGTGGGCGGAAGGCTCCGTGCGGGGATTGAAGGCCCGCGGAGGATTTATCGTGGATATGGAATGGAAGGACGGCATTCTTGCGTCCGCAAGCATAACCTCTACGCATGGCCGGATCTGCAGAATTCAATATTCCGAGCCTCTCGCCGTTCTAAGGGAAGACGGGAGCGTTGTGACGACGGGAGATCGGCTTTCTTTTGAGACGGTGAGCGGCATGACCTACCAGATTGCATTGGCTGCCATGAAGGCATTGTGAATAAGGGCTAATCTCGAGCATGGCTGGATGAACGATAACCGGATACGAATTGATGAAGGCTAAAGGAGCTGAATGCTGATGATTAACGAAAAGCTGCCGAAAATGTGGTACGGCGGGGATTATAATCCCGAGCAGTGGGATGCGGAAGCGTGGAAGGAAGATGACCGCATGTTTAAGCTGGCGGGCATCGATGTAGCCACCATAAATGTATTCTCCTGGGCTTTGAGTCAGCCGAATGAGGATACGTACGATTTTGCTTGGATGGACGAGACGATTGACCGGCTGTACCGGAACGGGGTGTATATCTGTTTGGCAACGAGCACGGGAGCCCATCCGGCCTGGATGGCGCGCAAATACCCGGATGTGCTGCGCGTCGACTACGAGGGCCGCAAACGCAAATTCGGCGGACGCCATAACTCCTGTCCGAACAGCCCCACCTACCGAAAATACGCCAAAATCATGGCAGGCAAGCTGGCGGAACGCTATAAGGATCATCCGGCCGTCCTGATCTGGCACGTATCGAACGAATATGGCGGGTACTGCTACTGCGACAATTGCGCCGCGGCATTCCGGACTTGGCTCGAGCAGCGATATGGCACGCTGGATGCCGTAAACAAGGCATGGAATACCCGCTTCTGGGGCCACACCTTCTATGACTGGGAGGACATCGTCGTTCCTAACGCTTTAAGCGAGGAGTGGTCCGGCAACCGGACGAATTTCCAAGGCATATCCCTGGATTACCGCCGTTTTCAGTCCGACAGCCTGCTGGACTGCTACAAGCTGGAGCGGGATGAATTGAAGCGGATCACGCCGGATATACCGGTGACCACGAATCTTATGGGTTTTTATCCGGAACTGGACTATTTCAAATGGGCCAAGGAGATGGATGTCGTATCCTGGGACAACTATCCGTCGCTGGATACCCCGTACAGCTATACCGCCATGGCGCATGCCCTGATGCGGGGGCTTAAGGGCGGTCAGCCCTTTATGCTGATGGAGCAGACGCCGAGCGTTCAGAACTGGCAGCCGTATAACTCGGCCAAGCGCCCTGGGGTAATGCGATTGTGGAGCTACCAAGCGGTCGCCCACGGCGCGGATACGGTGATGTTCTTCCAACTGCGCCGTTCGATCGGAGCCTGCGAGAAGTATCACGGCGCGGTCATCGAGCATGTCGGACATGAACATACCCGCGTATTCCGCGAGTGCGCCGAGCTGGGCAAGGAGCTGCAGCAGCTGGGAGACCGGATCCTGGATGCCCGTTCCGACGCCAAAGTCGCGATCATCTACGACTGGGAGAACCGGTGGGGCATTGACCTGTCGAGCGGTCCGAGCGTCGCCCTCAATTACGTGAACGAGGTGCATAAATATTACGATGCCCTGCACCGGCTGCATATTCAGACCGATATGATCAGCGTCGAAGAGGACTTCCGGAAGTATGACGTTGTCATCGCGCCGGTGATGTATATGGCAAAACTGGGATTTGCAGAACGCGTGGAGGCCTTTGTATCGCAAGGCGGCACCTTTGTGACGACCTTCTTCAGCGGCATTGTGAACGAGAATGATCTTGTGACGCTTGGCGGTTATCCGGGCGAGCTGCGCAACGTCATGGGAATTTGGGCCGAGGAGATTGATGCGCTGCTTCCTGGCCAGCAGAATCAGATGGTAATGCGGGGCCGGAAGGGCCAGCTGGAAGGCACCTACGACTGCGGCATTCTGTGCGACGTGATCCATGCCGAGGGAGCAGAGGTCGTTGCCGAATACGGCTCGGACTACTATCAAGGCATGCCATCGTTGACCGTGAACGCATTCGGACAAGGGAAGGCCTGGTATGTGGCCACGAGCCCGGAGCCTAAATTCCTGCGAGATTTGATGCAATCGATATGCAGCGACCATGGCATTGAGCCTGTTCTGAACGCTCCCGAAGGCGTTGAGGTGACAAAGCGGGTGAAGGAGGGCGCGGAGTTTACTTTTGTGCTCAATCACATGCCCGAGCGCAAATCCGTGTCCTTGGATGGGGAAACCTATGTTGACCTGCTGACAGGGGAGGAGTTTCGGGATACCTGCGAAGTGCCGGCACGAGGCGTGATGATATTAGAGAAGCGGTTGGGATAGAGATAAAATAAGGGCTTTCCAAGAAGAGTGAATAGCTTGGAGCGCTCTCAACAAAAAGCAGAGAAGGCGGGGACTCCGGCCTTCTCTGCTTTATTTTTAATCTGAAGCTTATCCTCTTGATCCCACAACCACTCCATCACAACCGACCCAGGGTGTCGACCGCTGCCCATTCTAAGCTTCCTTCTCGTGCAGCTTTCGGAATTCCTTGGGAGAAATGCCCTCTTGTTTCTTAAAAACAAGACTGAAATATTTTTCGTTCTTAAAGCCGACCATCTCGGAAATCGCGGCCATTTTCAGCCCCGGATTTTGCAGGAGGATTTTGGCCTTCGAGATGCGGATCCGGTTCAGATGCTCGGGGATATTAATCCCGTGCTTCTGCTTGAATTTGCGGGAGATATACTCCCGGCTGACGTGAAACCGGTTTGCAATATCGTACAGAGACACGTCGTTCTGATAGTTTTGCTCGATAAACGCCGTAATGTCGTAGATCAGGTCCTGCCCCGTCTGCTTCTGGGACTGCAGCGCCGAGGCCAGCAGGCTCATTAATTGATCCCAATACTGCTGCCATTCTGCCAGGGAGCATACATATTTGTCCGGGCTTGGCCGCTCGATGGTGGCGCTTTCCTCTTTGTACAATTTCAACAAAGCCTCAGACGACGGGTTCGCGGTTTCATGAATGACGTGATTGGCGAACCGATCAATTTCGCGGTCCCATCGCTCCAGAAGCTCCGGCGTGAGAACGCCGCTTTTTCGGATGGCGGCAAGGAACGAATCGACGGCCTCGCCAATGGGAGCAGGCTGACCGCTAAGCACAGCGAGCTTCCAGGTATCCTCGAACCCGCTGAACTGGACGCCCCGATGATGATCCATTCCGGATCGTCGCAGCTGCTCGGCATCGTGGATGAAATGGTTCAGGACCGTTAAATCACGCGAACGCAGGGCATTCGAGCATTGGGCATAGAGCTCGGGAACGTCTACCGGATATTTGCCTTCCGGACTTATGCCAAAATGCATCTGGCGCGACAGCGTCCGAAACATCCCGCTATTGATCTCTTGAAGCAGCGTAGGGACCGTGGCGAGTTGTTCCCACAATAAGAGAACCAGTTGATGCGGCGATCCGAATGGACGGAAAGCAATCCCGATCCGGTCCTTTTGCAGAAATTCATTGCAAATATTCAACAGGGCGAACATCAGCAGATCCTGATGATGGCCGAAGCGGCTGTACAGCACATGATCCGACTTGTCGATTTGCATGACGGCCAGGCGTATTGCGTTGGTCTGCGCCGGCACGATGCCTTCATCCCTGAGGCGGTTAACCACCTGGGAATGGGCGCTCCTGTCATCGATAAGGCTGGATAACAGCTTCTCCGAATAGACCGGCCGGTACTCGTTCACCTGAACATGCTGCTGCCGCGCCGCAAGGCGTTCTTGTTCCTCCGCCATCCAGGCCGCGGTCGCCTTGGCGACCGCTTGGTTGATGACGTCCTCCTCGATGGGTTTCAGGATATAATCCGTGCCGCTGTACCAGATGGTGTTGCGCACGAATTCGAAATCGTCATGCCCGCTGATGACGATGAATTTGATGTCCGGGTAATGCTTGTGAATCCATTCCATGAGATCCACGCCGTTTTTGAGGGGCATCAGCATGTCCATCAGCACAAGATGGGGCCGAAACGCCGGGATCAGCTCCATCGCCTCCAGCCCGTTGGCCGCTTCCTCTATATCGGTAATCCCGTGCGCTTCCCACTGGACCAGCAGGCGGATGGCTTTGCGCACGCGAGACTCGTCATCCACGATCAATGCCTTCATCCGTTTCACCTTCCACATTTATAGTCAGCACTACACGAAAGCCGTGCGGCTGGTTGTTTTCGATGTTGAATTTGGATTTTCCACGATAGTATAGCCTCAGCCTCGTCATGATGTTGATGAGTCCGATTCCGCTGCTGTCTTCCGTCTCCAGCTCGGACACAACCTGAAGCTGTTCCAGATCCAACTCTTCCATCCGAAGCAAATGCTCCTGAAGGGCTTGGAACGGCTCCTCCTGCATCCCGTTTCCGTTATCTTCGACCGTGATCTGCACGATCGAGGCCGATAGGCGCCGGCTTGTGAGCGCAATGAAATTGTCTTGCTCCAAGGGGTTCATGCCATGCTTGAAAAAGTTCTCGATCAGCGGCTGAACCAGCATCTTCGGAATCAACACCTGCAGAGTCGACTCATCCACATCGTAACGGAAGTCGAACTGATTCTCAAATCGTTCCTTCTGCAGTTCCACGTAATCCTTGATATGATCGAGCTCCGTGGCCAGCGTGACCGGCTTGTCCGTATTGTACATGCTGTATCTCATCATCCGGGCCAGAGCGGAGATCAGGGAGTAGATCCTCTTCATGCCATGCTCCAGCGCAAGGGTGCCGATGGTCTGCAGCGCATTGTTCATGAAATGCGGATTCACCTGCGCCTGCAGCGCTCGGAGCTGGTTGGTCCGGTTCGCCAGCTTCAGCTTGTATTCCTGCAGGATGAGGTTGTTGATCGTATCCATCATGCTGCCGAACCTGCGATGGAGGGCTCCGATTTCGTCTTTGCGATTGGAGGAGATATCCACGGTCATTCGTCCGCTTTTGACCTGGCTCATGAGGCCAACCAATTCGCGGATCGGGGCCGTGATATAGACCGAAATCCAGATCGTGGCGGCGATGATGAGAATAAGGGACACGCCGATCAGCAAAATATTGACGAAGGCAGCTTTGTCCGCGCTGCTTAAAATATAGGAGGAAGGAATCTCCTTGATCATCGTCCAGTCGCTGACCGACGTCTTGATATTGTTATATAAATAGATTTTGTTGTTATACTCGAAATGGCCTTCCTTCTTGCCGGATTGCTTGATGCTGGCGTACCAGTCCGCCTGGACTTGTTGTCCCAGCATTTCGTCATTGCCGGAATACATGATATACCCGTCTTCATTGGCAATGTACAGCTGTTCATGATCAGGCTGGAACAGCTGGCCGCTGATCCGGCTCAGGAAATCCATGTCCAGATCGATGGCGAGAATGCCCAATCGTTCGGTTGAAGGGACCCGTTCAATGACCCGGTACATCGTGAATACTTGTTGATCGGCTTCATAGGGATAAGCTAACTGAAACCCGTACGTATGAAGGGGATGCGGCGGCTGAAGGACCACCGTATCGTTACGAAGATCGGGAATCTCGGGATAGAGGTTGACCTCGCTTGTTTTTCTGGCGATATCCTGCGCGAATAACGTGGCTTCCCGTTTGCCGTCGACGTAAAGATAGACCTGCCTGGAGCCGCTGATGGCTTTTTGAATGGATTGCAGCGTGGCGGATTGCCTGCCGCTGGCGTTGATGTTCTCATGACTGTAATAGAGGCTGCGGAAAAAATCCGGATCCGAGTAGACCGTAAGGGAACTACGGTTCATCTCTTCCAAATAACTCTCCAAATTTAACCGTCCCTGATAGAGAAGATTCATATTCTCAACAACGGCCCGTTCCTTGAGCGAGTTCGTTGTCATGACATAACTGATGATCATGGAAATGGTGGTCGGAATGATGGTCGCCATGATCATGAAGGTAATCAGTTTGGTGCGGATGCTGTTCCAGTTCCAGTTCAATATTTTCACCGCCGATCAATTTTCTATACCAATTAGTTCACATCCTATGGTAGTCCCAAGGTCTTCATCTTAGCATAATTAAATCATAGAGAAATGGATAGAGAAACGATAGGACAAGCGGAGGGGGATTAACATGAACAGCAAGAGAACGGCTGCTTTGACGCAGCAGTTGGTTTATATCGGACCCGCGCTGCTGTTTTTCGGTATTACGATCATTATCCCATTTGTGATGGGGATGTATTACTCGTTTACCGACTGGAATGGCGTTTCCGGGAACGTCGAATGGGTCGGGCTGGACAATTTCAAACAGATTTTCACAAATGACAGCGCATTCGCCCAATCCTTCTGGTTCACCACCAAATTTACGATCGTCGGCGTGCTTCTGACGAATTTGGTCGGATTCTTCCTGGCCTACTTCTTAACGAAAAACATTCGGGCGCGCAACTGGCTGCGGACGATATTCTTCATGCCGAACGTGATCGGCGGATTGCTGCTCGGCTTCATCTGGCAGTTTATCTTCATAAAAGGCTTTGCAACCGTTGGCGAAGCGACGGGAATTCCGTTTTTTAATCTTCCGTGGCTGGGAGACGAAGTAACCGGCTTCTGGGGCATCATCATGGTATTCGTATGGCAGTCGTCAGGCTATCTGATGGTCATCTACATCGCCTCCATTACGAACGTGTCCAAGGAAGTCATGGAAGCTGCCGAGATTGATGGGGCCAACCGGTTCCAAGTGCTCAAGAGCATCATCGTTCCGCTTATTATGCCGGCGGTGACCGTATGTTTGTTCCTGGCGATTTCCTGGTCCTTCAAAATGTTCGATTTGAACCTGTCGCTGACCAAGGGCGGACCTTACCGTTCCACGGAATCGCTGGCGATGAACGTGTACAACGAGGCGTTCCTGAACAACCGGTACGGTCTCGGCACGGCCAAGTCCTTGATCTTCTTCCTGGTCGTCGCCGTCATTACGCTCATTCAAGTCCGTTTAACGAAGCAGAAGGAGGTTGAAGCTTAATGAGATCGAAGAAACCTCCCATGTCGGCCTCCACGATCGTATTGCAGATTGTGATGGTCATTGTTGCCTTGATCTTCTTGGCACCGTTCTACTTCCTGCTGGTAAACTCGGTCAAATCGCTGGGCGATATTATGGTCGACGCGGCCAACTGGCCAACGGCCTTTCACTTTGACAACTACAGCAAGGCTTGGGAAATGACCCGCTTTCCGGAAGCATTCACGAACTCCATCATCATTACGGTCATCAGCAATCTGATCATTGCCCTGCTGAGCGCGATGGCAGCTTACCGGATGGTCCGGTCCAATACGAGATTCAATCGAATCGTGTTCATGCTGTTCGTATCGGCCATGGTCATTCCGTTCCAATCCATTATGATTCCATTGCTGCAGGTCATTAACTTTCTCGGCGTCAACAACAGCATCGTGGGTCTGATTCTCAGTTATCTCGGACTCGGCATCCCGCTGTCGGTCTTCCTGTTCCACGGTTTCGTGAAAGGCATTCCGCTGGAGATCGAAGAGGCCGCCACGGTTGACGGCGCTTCTCCGTTCAGGGTATTTGCCCGCATCGTTATGCCGATGCTGAAACCTATGATGGTAACGGTCATCATCCTGAACTGCCTGTGGGTCTGGAACGACTATCTGCTGCCATCCTTGATCCTGCAAAGTCCGGAACTGCGGACGATTCCGCTTGCGACCTTTGCGTTCTTCGGGCAGTATTCGAAGCAGTGGGATATGGCGCTGCCGGCGCTCGTGCTGGGCATTACGCCGATCATCATCTTCTTCCTGTCACTGCAGAAGTACATCGTTGAGGGCGTCGCTGCCGGCTCCGTTAAGGGGTAAGGGCAGCGGGCGCCTCGCCCATAACCGGTTTTTCCATCTTTATATATAATCATTATCAGGGGGTAGTAAAGATGAACAAAATGAAATTATCACTCGTGATGCTGCTGGCTTTCTCGCTGCTGCTTGCAGCTTGCGGCGGCAAGTCGGAAGAAGGCCAGGGCGGAAGCTCGAATGGAGCTTCCGGCGAAGTCAAAACGGTCAAGATTTTTCAATTCAAAACCGAGATCGTGGACGGCTTGAATGAGCTTAAAGTCGAATTCGAGAAGGAATACCCGAACATCAAGCTGGATATTCAAACGGTAGGCGGCGGCGCTGACTATGGTGCTGCATTGAAAACCAAATTCGCATCCAACGATGCGCCGGATATTTTCTCCAATGGCGGCGACGCCGAGATGGAGATGTGGATCGACCGTCTCGAGGATCTGTCCGATCAGCCTTGGGTGAACGATCTGGTCGACATGGCGAAAGAGCCGATGACCAAAGACGGTAAAGTATACGGCATGCCGATGAACCTTGAAGGATGGGGTTACATCTACAATAAGGATTTGTTTGAGCAGGCCGGCATTACCGAGCTTCCAAAAACATATACTCAGCTGGCAGATGCCGCGAAGAAGCTGGAAGCCGCAGGCATAACTCCTTTTGCGAACGCTTACCAGGAATGGTGGTTGATCGGCAACCAGGGCATTAACCCGGCATTCGCCCAGCAGGATGACCCGAATGCGTTTATCCAGGGCTTGAACGACGGCACGCAAAAATTCGTGGGCAATGGGAAGTTCGAAGAGTGGACCAAGCTGATGCAGCTGACATTGGACCACGGCAACAAGAACCCGCTGACCACCGACTACAATACGGCCATTTCCCTGCTGGCTACAGGTAAAGCGGCCATGATGCAGAACGGGAACTGGGCTCAAACCGAGATCGATGCCATCAATCCGGATCTGAATCTCGGCTACCTGCCGATGCCGCTTGGCGACAATGCGGAGCAAAACGACAAGCTGAACGTCGGCGTACCTGCGAACCTGGTCATTAACAAAGATTCCGCGTCGAAGGAAGAAGCGAAGATCTTCCTGAACTGGTTTGTCACATCCGATATCGGCAAAGAGTACATCGTGAAAAAATTCAAATTCATCCCGGCCTTGAAGACCATCGAAGCAACGCCTGAGGATATGGGCGATTTGGGTTCGGCCGTATGGGAGTACGTGCAGGCAGGCAAAGTGCTGCCAAGACAATCCGCGAAGTTCCCGGACGGCGCGGCACAGGAATTCTCCGGCGCGATGCAGGCATTCTTCGCCGGCAAATCCGATACGAACAAAATGCTTGAAGATATGCAGACATCCTGGGATAGCTTGAGCAAGTAAGGAGCCATGCAAAATTTAAGTTAGCAGACCGTTCATAAGAGGTATGATCCCTTGTCCGACAAGATAGGGGGTGGTACCTCTTTTCTATAGCAGAGTCTACGAAGGAGGCAATTCTATGATTAATCAACGTTTTCCTAAGATATGGTATGGCGGGGATTACAACCCCGAGCAATGGGACAAGGCAACGATGGAAGAGGACCTGCGGATGTTCGAGCTGGCGGGCGTCGACGTGGCGACCCTCAATGTATTCTCCTGGGCCAAAACGCAGCGCGATGAGGAAAGCTATGATTTCGCGTGGCTTGATGAAATTATGGACCGCCTGGCGGAGGAGCAGGTTCACGTCTGTTTGGCAACCAGCACGGGGGCGCACCCTGCTTGGATGGCCAAGAAATACCCGGACATCCTGCGCGTCGATTACGATGGACGCAAACGCAAATTCGGCGGCCGCCATAATTCATGTCCGAACAGCCCGACCTATCGCAAATACTCCGTGCTGATGGCGCGCAAGCTGGCTGAACGGTACAAGGATCACCCGGCGCTGGTCATCTGGCACGTCTCCAATGAGTATGGCGGGTATTGTTATTGCGACAACTGCGAGCGTCAGTTCCGCGTCTGGCTGAAAGAGCGTTACGGGTCGCTAGATAAGCTGAACGCCGCATGGAATACCGGGTTTTGGGGCCATACCTTCTACGAGTGGGACGAGATCGTGGTACCGAATGCGCTCAGCGAGGAATTCGGCGGAAACCGGTCGTTCTTCCAGGGAATATCGCTGGATTACCGCCGTTTCCAGTCCGACAGCCTGCTGCAATGTTACCGGCTGGAAAGAGATGAGCTGGAGAAGGTCACGCCGGATATTCCGGTCACCACCAATCTGATGGGCTTTTATCCGGAGCTTGATTACTTCGAGTGGGCGAAGCATATGGATGTGGTGTCCTGGGACAACTATCCCGCGATCGATACGCCGGTGAGCTTTACGGCGATGTCGCATAACCTGATGCGCGGGCTGAGAAGCGGACAGCCGTTCATGCTGATGGAGCAGACCCCGAGCGTTCAGAACTGGTCGCCCTATAACTCCGCGAAGCGTCCCGGCGTCATGCGGCTGTGGAGTTATCAGGCCGTAGCGCACGGCGCGGATACGGTCATGTTCTTCCAGCTCCGCCGTTCCGTGGGGGCGTGCGAGAAATTCCACGGCGCATTGATCGAGCATGTCGGACATGAGCATACCCGGGTCTTCCGGGAGTGCGCGGAGCTGGGGCAAGAGCTGCAGCAGCTCGGAGACAAGCTGCTCGACTCCCGTTCGGACGCCAAGGTGGCGATCATGTATGACTGGGAGAACCGCTGGGCGCTGGAGCTGTCAAGCGGGCCTTCCAAAGCCCTGAACTACGTGGATGAGGTTCATAAATATTATGACGCGCTGTATCAGCAGAATATCCAGACCGATATCATCAGCGTCGAAGAGGATCTAAGCAAGTATGATATAGTGATTGCCCCCGTGATGTACATGGTGAAGCCGGGCGTTGCCCAGCGCGTGGAGCAGTTCGTATCGCAGGGCGGTACCTTTGTGACCACCTTCTTCAGCGGCATCGTTAATGAGAACGATCTGGTGACGCTCGGAGGTCATCCGGGCGAGCTGCGCAACGTGACCGGCATATGGGCTGAGGAAATCGATGCCCTGCTGCCCGGAATGCAAAATCAGATCGACATGAAGCAGGATTGGGGATCGCTGCGTGGAAGTTATCCATGTGGAATTTTGTGCGATGTCATCCATGCGGAGACGGCGGAGGTTCTGGCTGAGTACGGATCCGACTTCTACAAAGGCACGCCTGTTTTAACGAAGAATGCGTTTGGCGAAGGGCAGGCCTATTATGTGGCCAGCAGTCCGGATGCGCAGTTCCTGCAAGGGTTTCTTGCCAATCTGTGCGAAGAACAAGGCGTGAAGCCGCTGCTGGATACGCCACAAGGGGTAGAGGTGGTGGAACGGGTGAAGGACGGAAACTCCTATCTGTTCATATTGAACCACAATGCCGAAGAGATGACGTTTGATGCAGGTTCTGCCAATTCATTCGATCTCCTGGGCAGCCGGCAGGTTACGGGCCATGTCACGATTCCGGGAAGGGACGTCATGATTCTGGAACGGGCTGCCGCCGCCCGGTCTTAAAGAGAGCAAGGAGATCTTACTCGGACCTTGGTTAGGGGGCAATAAACAGTGAGTATACATTTTCATGAGGATCTGGGGATATTCCATCTCCAGAGCGATCAGTCAAGTTATGTGATTGAGCTGGTGCGCGGCGTATATCCGGCGCATGCCTATTGGGGACGCCGGATTCGCGATAACCGCGTCCTAGGATTGCTGGAACGGAGGGGAAGAGCATCCTTTTCGCCGACGCCGTTTCGCGAGGATGCTTCCTTCTCCCTGGACAGTTTGCCTCAGGAATACCCGGGCTATGGCAGCGGCGATTTTCGGCAGCCTGCATATCAGGTGCAGCTGGCTAACGGGACCACGGTCACCGAGGCGGAATATGTCCGTCACCGGATCTACAGCGGCAAGCCGAAGCTTGAGGGCTTGCCTGCCGTATACACGGAACAGGATGACGAGGCGGATACGCTGGAGCTGGAACTGTTTGATCGGGTAAGCGGTTTGACGATTTATTTGTCTTATACGGTCATGAAGGCGTTTGACGCTATTTCCCGCTCCGTATCCTTCCGCAACGACAGCAAGGAGAACATGACGCTGCTGCGTGCCATGAGCGCTAGCGTGGATATGGATCACAGCCGTTATGACCTGCTGCATCTCCATGGGGCATGGGCGAGAGAGCGCCATGTGCAGCGCAGAAGACTATCCCCGGGCATGCAGGGCATCGAGAGCCGCAGGGGGTCAAGCAGCCATAACCACAATCCGTTCCTAGCGCTGCTGTCCGAGGGGGCAGGCGAAGAGTTCGGCGAGGTGTACGGCTTCAGTCTGGTATACAGCGGCAGCTTCTCCGAACAGGTCGAGGTGGACCAATACGATACGGCCCGGGTCACGATGGGATTGAATCCGTTCGATTTCACGTGGCTGCTGGAGCCGGGACAGTTGTTCCAGACGCCGGAAGCGGTGATGGTCTTCTCGGCGGAGGGCCTGGGCGGCATGTCCAGACGCTATCACAAAATGTACCGCACAAGGCTGTGCCGGGGGCAATTCCGGGATGCCACGCGCCCGGTGCTGGTGAACAATTGGGAAGCAACCTACTTCAACTTCAATGCCGATAAAATCGAGCAGATTGCAAGCGCGGGACGGGATCTCGGCATCGAGCTGTTCGTGCTGGACGACGGATGGTTCGGCAAGCGCAACGACGATACGACTTCCCTCGGGGATTGGGTCGTTGACAAGAACAAGCTGCCCGACGGCCTCGAGGATCTCGTGAAGAGGGTCCGCGGTCTGGATATGCAGTTCGGCTTGTGGTTTGAGCCTGAAATGATATCGCCGGACAGCGATCTGTACCGTCAGCATCCCGACTGGTGCCTGCACGTCGAAGGGCGCCGGCGGACGGAAGGGAGACAGCAGCTGATCCTGGATTTCTCCCGCCAGGAAGTAGGCGACGCGGTGGCCGATATGGTTCGCGGCATCCTGAGAAGCGCCCCGATCACCTACGTGAAATGGGACATGAACCGGAACATGACGGAGATCGGCTCGGCTGCGCTGCCGCCTGAGCGCCAGCGGGAAACGGCCCATCGCTATATGCTGGGTCTGTACAGGGTGATGGAACAGCTGACGACGGAGTTCCCGCATATTTTGTTCGAGAGCTGCTCCGGGGGCGGCGGACGCTATGATCCGGGAATGCTGTATTACATGCCGCAGACGTGGACAAGCGATAACTCCGATGCCGTCAGCCGATTGAAGATCCAATACGGAACGAGCCTGGTTTATCCGCTTAGCTCCATGGGAGCGCATGTGTCCGCCGTTCCGAATCATCAGGTGCACCGGAATACTTCGCTGCGGACGAGAGGACACGCGGCAATGTCGGGCAATTTCGGTTATGAGCTGGATCTGACGGCCTTCAGCGAACAGGAGAAGGAGGAGGTCCGCGAGCAGGTAATGCTATACAAAGAGATTCGGCATCTTGTGCAGTTCGGGGATTTCTACCGTCTTCGGAACCCGTTCGAAGGGAATGAAGCGGCCTGGACGATCGTCTCCGAGGATCGCTCGGAAGCGGTGCTGTATTATTTCCGCATCTTAAGCGAGGCGAATGAGCCGATTCGGTGGCTGCGTACGATGGGGCTGGATCCGGAAGGGGATTACAAGTGCCTGGAGGACGGGAACATCTACGGCGGAGACCGGCTGATGAACGCCGGCTTGGCCGTTCCGCCGATGCACGGCGATTTCCAAAGCTTTATCTGGAGATTCGAACGGGTATAAGTTGTTTACTAAAAGCCTGCGGAGGCTATCTGTGTCCCTAGCGCAACGTTATATCAAGGTTGATCCAGCATCAAGCTGTATAGAAGCCAAAAGAACCGCCAGAGAAGCACTCTCTGGCGGTTCTTGCTGTTTCTATAACCGGCTGCTTTCAGGTCGCCGTGATGGAATAAATGCCGCGTTCCGTTGTGAGCACCACTTGACGGTCTTGAATCTCCGCGGCCGTTAACCCGTCCAGCCCGATGACGAAGGCATTGCTTGGCAGCGGGGCTTCGTGGCCTGCCGTGATGACCACGCCGGGGCCGTGCAGCAGAAGAGCGTGGCGATCTCCATACCCGTCGATGGACTGCGCTTGCTGCTGCTGATGTTCAAATCGTTCCAGCCGTAATTCAACCTGGTCTTGATCCTTCTCTTCTTGTTTGGATATGTGCAGCGTGCGGTTGCTATTGGATTGAAGCCAGTTCGTAACCTCTTCGATCGATGGATTCATCATGGACACCTTCCTTGATTTTAGGGTGGCTTCAACTAGTCTGTCCACGAATAGGGTTCGTTATTTTAATTCGGACCGGGTTTCTCCCGCAGGAAGTCGACGGAAAAATTAACGCAGTTCAAACCCTCTTCTTCGATATTACGTGTTAAGATAGTTAAAGAATATGGAACAAACGCATGCTACATATGGAGGGTCTATGGGCAAGAAATGGTATTACGTGCTCGCCATCCTGCTCGCAGCCTGCAGCTGGATCGGGAATGTCTGGTATTACGAAGCCAACCAACTGGGAAGAACCGTATTCCTCGAGCATCATGTGGAGACAAGGGAAGGGGGAGGCCGCGTATTCGACTTGTATTATGTGGAGGACAAACAAGCAGATAAGAGGCTGAGCTCCATCCGGATCGAAGGTTACCCTGGACAGATCGTCACGCCCTATCCCCAATATGCGGAGTATCAGAGGCAGTACTTAGGAAAAATAATGGTGAACTTAAATGCCCCTGAGAAAAAAGGGACGGGAGAGAAGCTGGAGGAGCCAGTTCTCATTCGGGAAGTTACCGCGCTTTATTCCGACGGAAGCTCGGAGCAAGTGAATGTCGGGGAAATATACGTTTGGCCCGGCGTATATCGTCAGGAAGAGCAAGATCCGATATCGTGGACATCCGGCGGATCTTCCTCCGATCATTCGGGATACGACTCCGCTGTTTTGAAGCGTCCGGTACAGTTAACGGCGTTCTCCTCGAAACTGCTGGATATCGATCTAGAGGGGCATCTCCGAATCTATGCCGACATTTCAAGTCAAATACCAGGTACCAGCTACCGGTCGCAGCCTTCGGAAGCGCACATCGAGTTAAGAGGCGAGCCCATCGATGAGATTCAGCTTCCACTTAACATTCATAAAGGGGATTCCATTAGAATCAGCCACCAATTTGATATGCCGTCGCTTGAGAAGAGTTTGCAGGTTTACCAGCTCCTATTGAAAACAACCTTTATGGAGGAAAGCGGTCGCCAGTGGCATGGAGAAACGGTAATTCCCTATCACCCGAGACCGACAGATCAAGAATTGTCGGAATTTGTCCGGGATAGCAGGAGGACACCATGAGTAGGGCTTACGGGCGTATGGGCTGGGGCCTGTTGATTGTACTTGTCGACTTTAAGCTGGACTCGGTGGATATGTTGCCCGATATGCTCGGGTACCTGCTGATCGCTTCGGGATTATGGCGGCTCCAGAAGTTGAACGGATATTTTAAGGCAGGGCATCTGTCGGCTTGGCTGCTGATGACCTGGTCGGTGTTACAATTGTTTTGGTTTACCGGAGCGGGGATAGACGGCTTACCCGTGCAATCCGCGAAGGATGTATGGATCCAGCTGCCCGCCCTCTGCTTGCATACCGTATTGATTTACGGAATTTGCAGAGGCATCCAGGCGCATTTCGCGGGTAACGCGTCCGGACTGGATCACAAGGCAAGCTTCCGGCTGGGCTTATTTATGGCGGGACAGCTCCTGTGGCTGATTGTGTACCCATTCGTTTTAAATCTGGATTCGGGCGATATGTTCCTTGTGTTCTTTCTGTGCTCGCTTATCGTAATGGCGGCCGAGATCGCGGTTCTGCTCCTGGTCAGGCTTGCCGTACGGGAATCGACCGAGATTTAGGAATAAAGCGCTATACCCAGGTTTGTTAACGATTATGAAATCAATCATGTTGAACCATTGTCTTTGCTGGGATGATACACGATCGTAACGCCCAGCTGGTTATATATTTCTTCGGTGTAGTGGTGATCCGGGCAGTGCTTGATCGTTGCCATGTCTTCTTGCCTGGAGATCAGCTTCTGCTCGCAGTCGGGACAGCGGTCCTGGAAAAGAAATTTCAGCTTATTCAACATGATCACCACACACCTCCTTAATTTCCGATATAAATACTTGGGTTTATTATAAATCAACAGCGAGGCACATTCAATAGCAATGTGCCCCGGCAACGATATCAAATGAACGGAGATCGATCACCTTGATAGTGCAACTTGTAGTCATGGTCTTTATAGGTATCATCGGTTCTTTTTTCTCAGGGCTGCTGGGAATAGGCGGGGCGATCATTAATTTCCCCCTGCTTCTATATGTACCGTCCTGGTTTGGACTGGAGGCCTTCACCTCCAAGGAGGTCGCGTCCATCAGTATGCTGCAGGTATTTTTTGCTTCCTTGTCAGGCATGCTAACCAATCGGATGAGTTCGCGCGGCGGTGAGTCGTACGTTCACAAGCGATTGGTCATCCAGATGGGGGCCAGTACCCTAATTGGCAGTCTGATCGGGAGCCTGTCCTCGATGCTCATGACGAGCGGAACGATTAACGTGATTTATGGATTTCTGGCGGTAATCGCGGTGTTATTGATGATTGTGCCGACCCGGGCATCCATGGAGAACAGATCGGTGAGCGAGGTGACTTACCATGCATGGATTGCAATGGGAGCTGCCTTTATTGTCGGCGGCATTGCCGGAATCGTCGGGGCCGGCGGCGCCTTTATCCTGATCCCCATTATGCTGACGGTTCTTAAGATCCCGACGCGAATCACCATCGCATCCTCGCTCGCGATCGTCTTTCTGTCCGCGGTCGGGGGCGTTATCGGCAAAATCGCCTCGGGCGACATTCCGATTTGGCCGTCCCTGTTTGCCGTTGCCGGAAGCTTGATGGGCGCCCCCATCGGCGCGATTATCAGCCGCAAGATGAACGTCCGCCTGCTGAGGTACGCCTTGGCTCTTCTCATTGCGGTGACGGCGGTCAAGATCTGGATCGATATTTTAGGGTAAGTAAAGAGGTAGAACCTTATTCATCATGATGGAAGAGGAGGAGATGAACGATGAAAACCAATCGGCTGGGCTCTTCGGAATTGTATGTAAGCGAAATCGGGCTGGGCTGCATGTCGCTGGGTACGGACGAAGGACAAGCGGTGAAGCTTATTCATGAAGCGTTGGATCAGGGCGTGAATTTTCTGGATACGGCGGACCTATATGATGCAGGCCGTAACGAGGAACTGGTAGGCAAAGCGGTTCAGGGCCGGCGCGAGGACGTCATCATCGCCACCAAAGTGGGCAACCGCCGCGTGCCGGGACGGGAGGGCTGGGTATGGGATCCTTCGAAGGACTACATCAAATCAGCCGTTAAGGACAGTCTGCGCAGGCTGGGTACGGATTATATCGATCTGTACCAGCTTCACGGGGGGACGCTGGATGATCCGATCGAAGAGACGATTGAAGCTTTTGAAGAATTGAAGCGGGAAGGGTGGATTCGATATTACGGCATATCGTCCATCCGGCCGAACGTCATCCGCGAGTATGTCGCTAAATCCCATATCGTCAGCGTCATGAGCCAGTACAGCATCCTGGACCGGAGACCGGAGGAAACGGTCCTTGATCTGCTTGAGGAGAACGGAATATCCGCGATTGCCCGGGGTCCCGTTGCCCGCGGCATCTTGTCGGACCGAGGACAAGCCAAAGCCGAGAAGGGATACCTGGATTACAGCAAACAAGAGCTGCTCGACGTGCTCAAGAGGCTCGAAGCGTTCGGAAGAGGCCGGGATTTGTCCCAGCTGGCGATTCGTTATGCTTTGACCCATGCCGCTGTTGCCTGCACCATTCCCGGAGCAAGCTCGCTTGAACAGCTGCTGCATAACCTGGCTGCGGGGGATATGGAAGCTTTATCTCCTCAGGACATCCAATCGATCCAGGCGATCAGCCGCGCCAACCAATATGAGGCACATCGGTAACACCGGGAGCGATAAGCGTGTGAATGGTCTATCCCGTTAATCTTTTGGGGCATGAAATATTTATGGCCTGAAGATTTACGGATGAACCGCATCCCCGCATGTTATAATATCTGGATAAGAGCCTGACGTCAGGCGAAATAGTTCATGCCCGCAATCCGCTTTTAGGATCACGGGCTTTTTTGTACCTTATTTGTACTTTATCAATAAATTGGCGTCAAACCTTGGGGAATGTCAAACTTTTTGAAGCGATGGTTCGTTCCAAGGAACGTAAACCGCGCGGCTTATGCCATAATCGTACATGGTGAAAGGATTCTAGAATGATTACCATTGAGCATCTATCAAAAACCTATCGCAAGGGCGCTTGGGCGCTCTTGGATGTTTCATTACAATTGGATAAAGGCATGACGGGTCTGCTAGGACCCAATGGCGCCGGCAAAACAACCTTAATGCGCATCCTGGCAACCTTATTGACGCCGACCTCCGGGCAGGTGAGGGTGAACGGAATATCCCTTGGACGGCCGGAGGAGATTCGGCAGATGATCGGTTATTTGCCGCAGCATTTTCACATTTACCCGCAGCTGACCGGGAGAGATTATCTGGATTATGTGGCGGCCATGAAGGGGATCACGGACCGGAGCGCCAGGCTGAAGGAGATCTCCAGGCTGCTTGAGATGGTCAATCTTCAGGAGAAGGCGGACAAAAAAGTGCGTACGTACTCGGGGGGCATGAAGCAAAGATTGGGCATAGCCCAAGCGCTGCTCGGTTCCCCGGATATTTTGATCGTAGACGAGCCGACGTCGGGGCTGGATCCCCAGGAGCGTGTCCGGTTCCGGAATGTGTTAACCCGTTTCAGCATCGACCGGACGGTCCTGTTGTCCACTCATATCGTAGCGGATATCGAGAGCAACTGCCGTCGCATCGCCGTAATGAACAAGGGGAGATTGGCCATGAACGGCAGCCTGCCCGAACTGCAGGCCTGCGGGAAGGGACAAGTGTGGGAAGCGGTGATGGGCCATGAAGAATTTGCCTTGATGGATCCTATGTCCGTCGTGTCCACTCGAACGGTACCGGAAGGCGTGCTTTGCCGGTTTATCAGTGCAGCGGCCCCCGTGACCGGCGCGTTTCCGGCGGATCCGACCCTGGAGGACGGCTATCTGGCTCTGCTGCGGAGGGATCGCCATGCATAAGTGGTGGAGGCATAGTCTGTTGGAGCTGCGGCTTTTGTTCGGCAATCCCTTGTTTGCCTCGCTTCCGGTCCTCTACGCGATCCTGTTCATCGTCATCATGCTGCAGGCGGCAAGCGGAAATGGACCGAATCATAACCTGTATTCGGCTGCGTATTCCTTTCACATGCTGGGTCATACGATGACGCTGGGTCCGGCGATGTTAATCGGCATCTTGTCCATCCGGCGGGATGTCCGCCGTCGGTCGTTTGAATGGAACCACAGCCTGCCTGTGTCCTTCTTCACCCTGCTGTCGTCGAAATATGCGGTCAGCTTGCTGTACTTTTCCCTGTTTACCCTCTCGACGTCGGTTATATTCTATATCCTGTCGGTCAGCCAGGGGATAGCCGGTGATATCGCGATGGTGCATACGATGCAATTCGCGGTGCAGTATGAGGTTTCCTATATGGTGACGCTCGCGCTAGCGATGCTCCTCGGGGCAAGCATACCGAACCGGATCGTGTATTTGATCGGTTTCTGTGCATGGATGTTTGGAACGTTTTTCATGGAAATTTATTTCATCAGCGAATTAAGATGGATGCCGGCCCAAGTGTTCCACCTTAACCAATTCTTCCTTCAATCCAATCGGTTTGAATATGAGAATTGGGGGTACGGCCTGCTATCCAAAGATATCCAGCTGTCCCGTTGGTTCGTGCTGGCTTTCACCTTCCTGCTGCTGACGGTGTGTTTGTTCTTGTTAAACTCGAAGCGCCCCACGATGCTGAAAAAGGCAGGGTGGCTGGGCGTGCTGGGGGCTGTCGTGTTGACGGCAGCCGCCGCCGTGCCCTACGGGACGCTTTGGGCGGAACGATATGCCCAAATTGATGCGAAGCTGGAGGACCCGACGATTTCTTATGTCGATGATCCTGAAAATATAGCCTTCTATCATGTGTCTTCCTATGACATCAAGCTGAAACAGCTGCCAAACGACGAGCTACGCGTGACGGCGAAGCTAACGATACCGGCCTCCGAAATATCGGGCATGAGGCAGCTGCCGTTAACCTTGAACCGGATGTTCAAGCTTGAACGTGTCCAACTCCAGGGCATCGATGCTCCTTATCGCAGACAGGGAGAGCGGATATCGATCAGGATGGTTGGCGATGCCAAGGGAGGGGACCTTCAAGCCGAGCTGGAATATAGGGGCAAGGTGATGGATTTTATGGCCGGGTACTCCAATGAAGAATTTGCGGCCTATAGCGTGGGGCCTGAAGTTAAGCTGGAGGGACATATGGCCTGGTATCCGCTTCCCGGTCATCAGGAGGTATATTTAAAGAGTGACAACGGAGACCTTTCGTCGAAATACGTTTATCTGGGCTGGCAATACGGCAAGCTGCGCTACTCTGACGGAGAGATGAAGCTGGTGGTGGAGGGTTATCCTCAACCCTTGTATACGGGAATGAAAGAGCTGGAGCGGAAGCCGGGTTACCAGCGGTTTGAGGACAGGGAGATCGAGCAGAATATCTCTCTGTACGGGGGACAATTCTGGAAGGAAATCCACCGGAATGATCTCCCGATTACCATCGTGACAACGCCTTATTTGGAGAAGGCATCCGTATCGCTGCTGAGGGATATGAAAAAGAAATATGACTATTTTTCCGAGTGGGTGCCCGAGTTCAACAGCAGCGTCGAGAAGATCTTGTATTTGGGCCAAGGTTTTGATTACCCTCAGGTGAATCATCGCCTGATTCTGTCCTCGAACCACTACACCTATAACTTCGCGAATTTGCCCGGCGAATGGATGAACTCGATTCTGTTCGGCAACCAGGGTGCGTTCCATTATAATTTTGAGCATCCGGAACAAGACGTGCGCGGAAAGATCAGCAGTCTTTTCTGGTATGTATATTACGTGGAGGAGAAAGGGCTTAGCGATAAACAATTAAGATCGGCCTACGGAAATCTCCGGTCGGTACAGCAGCTGTTGTTCAAAAACGGAAGCGGGGAGGATCCCCAGAACCAAATAGGCATAAGTATGGCCAGACAGGTTAGAAAGGCGCTGGAGGAAGGCAGAGGGAATCAGGTCAAAGAGCTGCTGGTGCAGTTTTATGGGCAGGGACTGATGCTTCCCGACACCGAACGCAACCCGTCCTTACGACCGGAGAAGCCGATCACGTACAAAGACTGGCAGCAGAAGTGGGATGCCATGATGAATGTCAAATAATGACGACTATGCACCTGCACGCGGTCGGTTATAATTGAGAAATAGTTATAACGGAAGATGAGAATGCATGTAGAAAGGGGGGGAAGGCATGATTTCCGATCAGCAGCTGTCCGAACGCATGGCTGCCGGCGACCAGGAAGCGTTTGAAATGCTGGTGACGAGGTACCATGGTCCGCTGCTCAGTTATACGACCCAGAGGCTGGCCGACAGGCAAAAGGCCCAGGATATCGTTCAGGAAACCTTTATCCGGCTCATCCGGCATCTGAAGCAGCACGGGACGCTCGAGCATGTTCGCTCCTGGTTGTACCGCGTCGCTCTGAATATGTGCAAGGATTATTGGAAAAGCGCATCCTACAGGTCCGAAGGTCTTGCGGGTGAGGAAATGCCGGATGCATACGACCCTGAACCGGGCGCGGAGGAGCTTGTGGAAAGACAGGAAACTTCCCTCGAAATTGCGGCGTCGCTCGAGACCTTGCCCGATATACAACAGGAAGTCATATCGCTTCGGTTCTTTCATGACCTGAAGCTGCAGGAAATCGCCGACCTGGTCGACCTCCCCTTGAGTACGGTCAAAACGCATTTATATAACGGCTTGAGAAAGCTAAAGAAAACATTGTCCACGGAGCATTCCGATTTGGTTCCCGTCCATTCGTCCCGAAGGACGCGGGAGAAGAATCCTCAGGAACAGGTACGGAACCGCTCCAAGTCGGAAGAGTCTGATTCGCAGAGCAAAGTAAAAGAAAGTGAGGTGTATCTCCATGGATCATCCATTCGATAATGAATTGAGAAGACTTGAAGACGAGCTTCGCGGCCCGCTCAGACGCGCGGCTCTTCCGTCGCCGACGCCGGATGAGACGGCCCAGCTCATCGCGTCCCTTCAGGGGGAGTTCAATCAGCTCCGGATTGAGCCCGAGTCTCCCAAGCTGGATTTTAATCCGCAGGTCGACCCGCCCTCATTGAAACAGATCCTTCGGAGCCAGATTCGATTGAATCAAAGATCCATTCTGCTCACGGCAGGCGCGGTATTCTGCATGCTGGTCATGCTGATCGATCCGGAATATCCGCTTGATCAATTTGCCGGATTGCCCGGCGGCATTTTTCCATTGATTACCCCTCTGCTGCTGATCGTATCGATGCTGTTCAGCAGCCGAACCTGGGATAAAGGGATGCGGGCCGTGGAGACGCTGACCCCTTACCCGCCGGCACTGGTCTTGTATACCCGCCTGCTTCTCGTGACAGGCATCGTCGTCGGAATGGCCTTGCTCAGTACCCTTGCGCTCGGGCTTCGATCCATCCAAGCAGAATCCTCCCGCTTTTTATTCGGACCGTTTATTCTGGAGTGGATGGGCATTCTGCTGGTGACGGGAGGGGCCGCGATGTATATGCTGTTTCGCAAAGGCATGGTCTATTCGCTGATCTCGGCGGTGTTGGTGTACGGCATGTGGATCGTGATACAGGGCCAGATCGTGGACCACGGCGTTTCCATGAGCGGCAAGATGCTGACGGACATGTCCCTGCTTGTGATCGGCTTGATTCTGCTGATTTCTTCCTACGGACGCAGCTTGAAGTTGAACGGAGCCTGGAGATTGGCGAATGATTAGGCTGGAAGGACTGGAACGGCAGGCAGGTACGTACCGGCTTGAAATCGAGAAAGCGGAGATTCAATCCGGCCTGAACCTCATCGTGGGGGCGAACGGCGCCGGAAAAACAACCCTGATCGAGCTGCTGACCACGCTGCAGGCACCCGATGCAGGCGAGATCCTATACAGCGGGCGCAGGGCAGGGGATCATTTGCCGCTAATCCGCAGTCAAATCGGGTATGTTCCGGCGGATATCGAGCTGTATGGAGATATGAAGGTCGGCAAGCTGCTGACCTATATGGCCGAATTGAAGGGCGTGTTTAACCCGGAGGCTATTGACAGGCTGATGGCGGACTTTCGGCTGGAGCCTTTCCGCAAGAGCAAGGTCAAGAATTTGTCGCAAGGGGTGCAGCGGCGCATTGCCGTCGTACAAGCGCTGTTGGCCTCGCCGTCTTTTCTGTTCTTGGATGAGCCTTTGAACGGCATGGACGCGGAGGAGCGCAAATTTCTCATCACGTATCTGACCAAATACGCCCGGGGCCGTATGGTGATCGTTGCGGCCCACGAGCTGAACGAATGGGAAGAGGCGGCGGATACCGTGATCTGGATACACCGCGGCCGCCTCCGGTTTATCGGTTCGCCGACCCAATGGAAGCTGAATGTGGCCTCCAGCGTCTGGGAAGGCGAGATCGATTTGGAAGACTTTGAGCGGATACCGCAGGAGCTGCTGATTCATTTTCAAATGACGGAGCATCGGATGAGAGTCAGGCTGATGGGGAAAAAGCAGCCGGGTCCCGAGTTCATGGAGAAGGCGCCTACACTGGAGGACACCTTTTTCCTACATATGAACGCCTTAGCCAGACGCGGCTGAGTATAGCTTGGATCATGAAAAATCATCGCCTTCATTCGGGCGATGATTTTTGCGTTTTCATTCGTTTAAATTCGCCTACTTGGTCGTTTTTCCGCTCTTATGCCTCCAATTATAAATCCACGAAGCAACCATGGTGGAAGGCAAAAACAAGACTTGCGTATTGTAGTGGAGCTGTTCTTCTTGAAACGACATGTTGTTGTAATACGTTTCCTGATCGCCCCCCTGCTTTCGGGGATCTTCCTTTAACGCTGCAATATACCGGTACTGTACGGGAATCATGATCAGGAATGCGGCGACCAAAACGCCCGCAATAATCCACATCTCAGAACTCATACGTACACGCTCCTTTGGTTTATCGTATATGGAAAGCCATATTAATATACACTACGTATAAATCTCGGAATGGATTCAAATATTTACCATATGAACGCCCGTCATGCCGATTTTATCTATCGAAAGCCAATCATCCGTTTCAGAACAGGGTAAGGAAGGGTAGGCACGGTGCGCGTCATCGTTGAACGGCGGCAAGCGACTGTGGCATGAAAGAATGAATTCGGAAGGGAGCGAGAAATCATGGGAACCGTAAGTAAACAGGGAACGGAGAAGGTGGCGCTGGTAACGGGCGCTGGCGCGGGAATCGGACGAGGCATTGCCAAGGTGCTGGCTGAAAAAGGCTACCGGCTGGCGATGACCTACAATTCGAGCAAAGAAGGAATCGTGGATGTAGCGGAGGACATCGGCCATACCTATGGCAAGGAGCCGCTTATTATTCAGAGCGATTTAACCGTTCGCAGCGAAGCGGAGAATACGATACGAAAGACGCTGGAGGAATTCGGCCGGATCGATTTGCTGGTAAACAATGCCGGTATCGGTCTATACGACGAGCTGACAGAGCTTGAAGAGGATGCGCTGGACATGACGATTCATCTTGATTTCCGGGCGCCGATGCTGCTCAGCAAATATGCGGTTCGGGAGATGATCGCCCAAGGAATTCCGGGAAATGTCATTTTCATTACGTCCTCCCGGGGAGAGAGAGCCTATCCGAAGGACAGCATCTACGGCGGCATGAAGGCGGCGCTGATCCGCGCGGCGCAATCGCTGGCGCTGGAATGGGCGCCGCATGGCATCCGCGTAAACTGCGTGGCACCGGGGGCAACCGTTCACAAGCCGGACCAATCAGCAGAGGACGAGCCGCTGGGAAGAAAAATTCCGCTAGGAAGGCTCGGCACGCCGTCGGACATCGGGGAAGCCATCGCTTGGCTGTGCTCAGATGCGGCTTCCTACATTACCGGCATTAACCTTCGTATTGACGGCGGCCTGATCTTGCCGGGCATGCCCGAGGATACGTCCCCGGAAGCCGGATATGGATGGGGTAAAGTTTATCAAGAGGAGAAGGAATGAAGGGGTTTTCAAACCTCATGCATAATAAAATATTATATTCCGATGAAATTAGTTGGGTATCACTCTTTTCAAACGAAGGAAAGTATGAGAGAATGGGAGAAATTATGAAATGATCTTACTTTCCATATGAAGAAAAGGGAGGAAATACCCATGTCAGAAGAACGCCAATTTTCCATTGAAACGCTAGCGGTTCACGCCGGTCAGGAGCTTGACCCGACCACATTATCCCGCGCGGTCCCTCTTTACCAGACTACTTCCTACGGGTTTAAAGACAGCGAGCACGCAGCTAATCTGTTTGCGCTTAAAGAATTCGGCAACATCTATACGCGTATCATGAACCCGACCACGGATGTATTCGAGAAACGGATTGCAGCGCTTGAAGGCGGGGCCGGAGCACTGGCGACATCTTCCGGGCAGGCAGCCATCACCTTCTCCATTCTGAACATCGCGGGTGCAGGTGATGAAATCGTTTCCTCCTCGAGCTTGTATGGCGGCACTTATAATTTATTTTCCAATACGCTGGCGAAGCTGGGCATCAAGGTCCATTTCGTGGATTCCACGGATCCGGAGAATTTCCGCCAAGCGATCAACGGCAAGACGAAGGCGCTGTTCGCCGAAACGATCGGCAACCCGCAGGGGAATGTGCTGGACGTGGAAGCCGTTGCGGCCATCGCGCATGAGAACGGCATTCCGCTGATCGTCGACAATACGTTCCCTAGCCCGTATCTGCTGCGTCCGATTGAATATGGAGCGGATATCGTCGTTCATTCCGCGACCAAATTCATCGGCGGCCACGGCACTTCCATCGGCGGGGTCATTGTCGATAGCGGTAAATTCGATTGGACGGCTAATGACAAGTTCCCGGGATTGACGCAGCCGGATCCAAGCTATCATGGCGTCGTGTATACAGAAGCCGTAGGCCCGATCGCTTACATTATCAAAGCGCGTGTGCAGCTGCTGCGGGATATCGGCGCGTCGCTGTCCCCGTTCAATTCCTGGCTGCTTCTTCAAGGGCTGGAAACGCTGCATCTCCGGGTGGAGCGCCATAGCGAGAATGCGCTGAAGGTTGCCAAGTATCTGGAGAATCACGAAGCCGTGGAATGGGTCAGCTATGCAGGGCTGCCGAGCCACCCTTCGTATGAGCTGGCGCAAAAGTACCTGCCGAAGGGCCAAGGCGCCATTCTGACCTTCGGCATTAAAGGCGGGGCAGCAGCAGGGCAGAAGGTGATCGAGAACGTGAAGCTGTTCTCCCACCTTGCCAATGTCGGCGATTCCAAGTCGCTTATCATCCATCCGGCCAGCACGACGCATCAGCAGCTGTCCGAAGACGAGCAGCTTACGGCAGGCGTCAATCCGGAACTGCTGCGTCTGTCGATCGGGACCGAGTCCATCGACGATATTTTGTACGATCTGGAACAAGCGATTGCGGCCAGCCAGAAGTAAGACAATCCTGCTATATCGATAGGTAAGACAAAGGGCGCTTTCCCTCTTGGGGGAAGGCGCCCTATTTTTGTGATGCCACACGGCAGTTACCCCGTTGATTCGATGTAGTCGATCCAGGGATGACCTTCCGGAAATTGCGTGCGGAGCGATTGGGCCAGCCACTCTATAGCCTCATGGTCCAGGGTGGGGAGGACCGTCCTGAAATCCCGCTCGTCTTTATCGCGGATGTTCCTGCTGCCTCCTTTACACAGGAGTTGTATTTCCGGCTTCAGGTAGGGGATTCCTTGGTCTGTCTTCAACAAGATATCGCGAAGCGGTCTTCGGATCGACGGTTGCCGGTGATAGACCCAGCAATCCTGTTCGGTTTCCGTCAACATGAGCTGGAATGCAAATGGAGCTTTGTCATTCCTGCTGACCCATACGTCCCCGACGGAATGCAGATACTCGCCTTCTTCCCATAACGACAAGTTTCCTTGATCGGCTTTGTACAGCGTCCATTCTTTGGTTAAGGCGGCGTAAACATCGGCCTGCTCTTCGCGATGGATCAGGATATCGGTATCGCTGTGTTCTCTGGTCTGCTCTCCCAAATGCAAATCTAACGCCCATCCTCCTGCGATATACCAATGTACGGGGATTTTCGCAAAAATCCCGGCAGCCTCCGATACGCTGACGGGTTCCCAATGGTCATAATCGGTTCGCATGTCCATTCCTCCTCTTTGTTCTCTCGCTTCGGGCCCGTTCCTCCATTATAGATGGTCGGGAAATGGTCGGGGCGGATATTTTTTCAGCCGGCGTTTATCCCATGCACTGTATATTTCCAATTGTTTCATAATAACCTGTAAAGAAGCGTTTATCCAATTCAAGGTGAAAGGGAGTAGAAGGATAACCATGACGGAAAGGCATTGGGGAGCAGGCAGTGAATTGGGAGAGCGTTTATGGGAAGATAAGAAGTTTATCGGAGCAGAGGACATCACGGCAAACGATTTTTCTCCCGAGACGGATCTGCTGAAGCATTTTGCTATGGCAGGAGGAGTCACCCATGAGGAGGTATTGCTGTTACTGGCATCGCCTGACGACATTGAAGAAGCCCTTAGGGTTTCGGGGATTCGTCATAACGGCACGGACAGACCTTCCTTGACCCGACTGCTGGGGTGGAGTGACAGGAACCGAAGACTGAAAGTCATGAGCCGATCCGCGGATCCTGAATCCATAACACGTGATCTCGAGCAGGGTGCTCAGGGAATCGGACTGATACGCGGTGAGGATGCTTTGCAGCATGGCCTGCTGCAGGAGGTATATTCGGCATGGCTGAATTCACGGAGCGCGGAGAAGAGCGCTTTGTTAAGACGGAGACTCATTATGTTATGGGTGACGTATTGGGTGTCGGTGTTTCAAGCGGCAGCCGGAGCCCGATGCGCGATCAGTTTGCTGCAAGATGCCCGGCTTTCCAATACGATGGATTTACGCGAGGCGCAGGATGCTCAGCTTGAGTCCTTGTTCCGGGCGATGGAGCAGTGCGGGGCGGAAGGCATAGACTGCCATTTAGAGCTGTTGGCTGTGCGTCCTGCACATGCGGATGAGTTTATATCGATCCATAATTTTATCGAAGAAGTGGCGGAGCAGACCTTGATGGATCAGAAGCGTTTTGTCCGAATCCGTTACGGGGCGCTGCTTGGCGAAGGAATGAGCCCGTCGGCTGCGGCGGAGATTGCCCGTTTGGCCGATGTGATGGTATTCGATTGCGAAGGAATGGGGAATTCGGCATCATCGGATGAAGCAGGTCAGAAGGTCTCGGCGTTCTCGGAGATGATCAGTCGAATCAGACGAACGAAGCCGCAGTTGACGCTCCGGATCAATGGCGTGGGCACTGCTGATTTGCGGATGGTGTACCGGCAGGGCATACACGAGGTATGCTGTCATCCTTCGGAACTTGCGGCCATACGGATAACCGGCGCAAGATTGGAAATGCGGCGCAGATGTTCTTCGATCGTCGATTGATGGAATGAGAGCGCTTTATACGGTTTGGTTCATAAGAGAGGTCCTTGCGAAGAAATCGCTAGGACTTTTTTTTACGTTTGGTAGCTCATATGCCTCATAAGTGTGGACAACAACTCCGATAGTGTTCTTCAGAATTTAAAATGACGTGAAAAATATGGTTTACAAATGAAAGCAAAGTGAGTATGATACATATAAAGTTGTACAAAGGAAAATAAATTGTATAAGTTCAAAAATGATTCTCATTCTCATTTAGCATGCTGCTCCGGCCTAGCCGGGGCAGCATGTGTCATTTTAAGGGTAGTAATAATGGATTTCATTCTCAACTAGGAAGGTGATTGGTTATGCAATGGATACAAAGTCAAACGACAACTGGACGCATATCGACAATAGAAAATGGAGCCGATCCGCGTGAGCCGAGGCAGCCGGGGAAATGGGATATCCGCAGCCTGCTGAGCAATGCGGAGGTAGTGGCTGCGCTGGGCAGCGGTTTGCTGATGCTGGTCGCCTGGTTGACCAGCCAATGGTCTGAGCCGCTCTCCGTTGTGCTGTACGTGATATCCTACGCCGTCGGCGGATGGGTGAAAGCCAAAGAAGGCGTCGAGACTCTTCTGAAGGAACGCGATCTGGATGTGAACCTGCTGATGATCGCTGCCGCTATGGGGGCTGCGGCGATCGGATATTGGAACGAAGGCGCGATGCTGATCTTCATCTTTGCCCTCAGCGGAGCGCTTGAGAGTTATACGATGGAAAGAAGCCGCAAGGACATCTCGTCCTTGATGGAGCTGCAGCCGGAGACGGCCCTTCGCATCGAGAAGGGGGAAATGGTGTCGGTATCCATCAACAAGCTGGAGATCGGCGATCTCATTCTGGTGAAGCCGGGCGAGCTGATTCCGGCAGACGGCAAAATCTATCGCGGCAGCTCCTCCGTAAACCAGGCCTCCATTACCGGCGAATCCGTGCCGGTCGATAAGTCCGTAGGCGATGAAGTGTTCACAGGCACCTTAAACGGGGAAGGGGTCCTGTACATCGAGGTTACCCACTCGGCGGAATCTACGTTGTTCGCCAAGATCGTCCGGCTGGTGGAAGAAGCGGAGAACGAGGTGCCGGAATCGCAGCGGTTCATCAAGCGGTTCGAATCGATTTATGCCCGCGTCGTAGTCATTGCGACCGTGGCGCTGATCGTTCTGGCCACTCCCGTTCTGGGATGGGATTGGGATACTACCTTCTATAAAGCGATGGTGTTTCTCGTTGTGGCATCCCCTTGCGCGCTGGTGTCTTCCATTATGCCAGCGATGCTGTCGGCGATTTCCAATCGCGCCCGAAAGGGTGTCTTGTTCAAGGGCGGCGCCCATATCGAGAATATGGCGCGCACGGCCGTTGTCGCATTTGATAAGACCGGTACCTTGACGCTCGGCACACCCATGGTTACGGATTTTATCGCAGGTGAGGGATGGGATCGGCACGAACTGCTTGGCATCAGCGCTTCCATCGAACGGATGTCGAAGCACCCGCTGGCTTTAGCGATTGTCCAATCAGCCGAGAAAGAGGGAGCACCGCTGCAGCAGGTAGAGAACGGTCAGTCCGTCACTGGCTGGGGCATGCAGGCGGAAGTTGCGGGAGTCACCTGGAAAATAGGCAAAAGCGATATTCTGGATGAAGGGACCGGAGATCAGCGTTCGAGTGCGATTTCCGATCAAGATGAAAGCTTGGGCGCGGTTCAAGAGAGTCGCCAGCACTGGCTGTCCATTCGGAACACGCTGGAATCCGAAGGCAAAACGGTATCCGTTATCCTGAAAGGGGACAGCATCGTGGGCATGATCGCGCTGCAGGACGCGGTCCGTCCTCAGGCGGCCATGGCCGTTAAGCGGCTCCAGCAGCTGGGCATCAAGGTAGCGATGCTGACGGGGGACCGTAAGGCGACGGCAGAAGTCATCGCCGAGCAAAGCGGCGTCGACATGGTGTTCTCCGACCTGCTGCCGGAAGATAAGGTTACCCATATTAAGGACCTGCGTGCCCGTTACGGCCATGTGGTCATGGTGGGGGATGGCGTGAACGATGCACCGGCACTGGCCACGGCAACCGTCGGCATCGGCATGGGCGTTTCGGGAAGCGGAACCGCGCTGGAGGTGGCGGATGCGGTGCTGATGAACGACAACATCGATGAAATCGCCGGTACCGTCAAAGTGGCACGCAAGGTTCAACGCATCGTGAAGCAAAACATGATATTTGCCATTACCGTCATCTTGACACTGATTGCAGCCAATTTCATCGAAGGCGTAGCGCTGCCGCTCGGGGTCATCGGCCACGAAGGAAGCACGATTCTGGTCATCCTGAACGGGCTGCGCCTCCTGCGCAGCAGCCGTTAATGGACTGAGTATCATCTGCAATGACAAAGCGTCCCCTTCTTTTCCTTGCTGGAGAAGAAGGGGATTTTACTGTGGGCAGCGAAATAAACAGGCTGCTTGAAATCGTGGAAGATGAGAGGTGATCAGCAATATGGCATTCTTTTACGACTCTCCAAGGGGAGCAGCTTATTCCTGGCTGATTGATTATGCGATGGAGCGGTCGGCGGTATTCGTGCTGGCAAGGCGTGGAGAATTCCGGCTCATGGAGGAAGCCGAGCGTGTGTTTTCGCTGCTTGAGCCTTATCTGATTCAAGAACGCAAGATTAGCGAGCACGATATCATGAAGCGATTGGATGAGGAGACCGTGCGTGGCAACGGGATTGAATACGGAGCGGGCACTTACTATATTTATAAATGCTGCGAGGAAGCCGCTGTTGTGTTGAAGCAGGCGGCGGATGATCTGTTTGCATGGCAGCATCCCCATCTGCCGGAGGATTTGAACTTTTGGGATCAGGATGGACAGGACCTCTTACATAATGTAGCTCATGAACGAATGGGCGGGCTTCAGATCGGCCAAGAAGAAGCCGAGAACATATCGGCCATGGTTCAGGGCCTGTTTCTAAGCCGTCCGGAACATAAGAAATTTGAAGTGTTCTGGCAGGATGTATTGTTCCATAAACCGCGCAAACTTGAAATTTTCGGTTTTGGCATCCAAGAGATTCCTGAAAGCATCGGAGAGCTGAAGGAGCTGAAGGAGCTTATGATCCATGAAAGTTACGTCACCAGACTGCCTGCGGCCCTGTTTGGTCTTACGGAATTAGAGGATTTGACGGTATATACGGAGGATCTGGTGGAGATTCCGGCGGAGATCGGTGATTTGACCAAGTTAAAACGCTTGAATATCGCGTGCGGGAGTTATCATGGACCTACAGATCATGTGATCCGGAGCGAGGAAGTATCGCTCACGCGGCTCCCTCCCGAGATCGGACGATTGAGGTTGCTGGAGCTGCTTAGTATTAATTACACGGGGATTATGGAACTTCCCATGGAGATGGGGCAGCTGCAGAATCTGAGTTTCCTTGACCTAAGCAGAAACCAACTCCAGAGCGAGCCGGAATTCATAGAGAAACTGACGGGACTTTCGTATGTTAATCTGTCGGATAACCGGTATAACCCAAGTCCTCAAAATCAGCATTGGGGTGATTACACTGAATAATCGGAGAATAATCGGAGCATCTGGAAAATAATGACCTAGCTAAGAATCCCTCTGAGCTCGCATGGCGAGTACAGGGGGATTTGTGCAGTATCGCGTTTTGCTTCGGAACTTCATCAAACATTCATCTTCCCACCGTTAATCGTGTGGTGGAAGTCTTTTCGTAACCCAAAATTCTTCTAACCTGATCTCAGCGCACTCCTGACCTCGAAGTAAACGTTTTACAACGAGGTGTTCTTTCGAGCACGAGATTCATTTATTCAAAATAGTAAATTCCCCAGCGGTTTATGAAGAATGGATTAACAATATTTGCAGTTAGGGTGTGATGTGACATATTGACAGACGGCTCCGATATAACCATAATTAATATTAATTTATAATGATTATAATTAAGTGTTCCATATATAGGAGGGAAACGATATGTACAAATCCGTTATTATAGGCACAGGCCCTGCCGGGCTTACGGCTGCCATTTATCTGGCTCGCGCGAATTTGAGCCCGCTCGTCATTGAAGGTCCGCAACCTGGCGGACAGCTGACAACCACGACCGAAGTTGAAAATTTCCCGGGGTTTCCCGAAGGCATCATGGGTCCTGAGCTGATGGACAATATGCGTCAGCAGGCGGAACGTTTTGGCGCGGAATTTCGTACAGGCTGGGTGAACAGCGTGGAATTCGGAGAGCGTCCGTTCAAGTTGGACGTTGACGGAATGGGCGAGGTGGTTGCCGAGACGCTGATCATCTCTACGGGCGCAACCGCCAAATATCTCGGCATTCCAGGAGAGCAGGACAATGTGGGACGCGGCGTCAGCACTTGCGCAACCTGCGACGGATTCTTCTTCCGCGGGAAAGAGATTGTTGTTGTCGGCGGCGGCGATTCCGCGTTGGAGGAAGCCAACTTCCTGACCCGCTTTGCATCCAAAGTAACGCTGGTTCACCGTCGGGAGGAGCTTCGTGCATCGAAAATCATGCAGGATCGCGCCCGCGCCAACGAGAAAATCGAATGGGCATTGAACCGCACGCCGCAGGAAGTCATTGCGGACGAGACAGGCGTTAAGGGCATCAAAGTGCTCAACAATGAGACCGGCGAAGAAGAGACGATCGCGGTCAGCGGCGTGTTCGTGGCGATCGGCCACCATCCGAACACCGGTTTCCTTGGCGGAAGCATTACGACCGACCCGAACGGTTATATCGTAACGACACCGGGAACATCCGAAACGAATATCCAAGGCGTATTTGCTTGCGGCGACGTTCAGGACACCCGTTACAGACAAGCGATCACGGCAGCGGGAAGCGGCTGTATGGCGGCTATGGATGCGGAGAAATACATCGAGAGCTTGGAACACAGCGCTGTCGTGTTGTAAACTGATAGATAGAGATCGAACCGGCTGTAAGCAGCCCAAATCATGAGTAGAGGAGACTGACCGACCATGGAAAACGTGATTGTATACACTTCGAACAACTGCCCGCACTGCAAACAAGTAAAAGGCTTCTTGTCCGATCAAGGCATCGAGTTTGAAGAGCGCAACATCGAGCAGAACGACGAATTCGCGCAGCAAGTATGGGATATGGGCGTTCGCGCGGTACCTCTCACCATCATCGGTGAGCACCGAATTCTTGGCATGAACAAGCTCCAGTTCAACAAAGCGTTGAATCCGGAAGCTTAATCTCATCAGCAGATGGCAAGCCAATCGCTTGCTTATGATAAAAAGCTCCTTCCCGAGGTTCGGGAAGGAGCTTTTTGTGTTGCCGAGCTATGCTGCCACACGTTCGTACAAATCATGTTCACTTGCTGAAAAACAGACTCATGATGAACTGGAATACAACGTATGCGGCCACGCCGGAGCCGAGGAGAATGAAGCCGGCTTTTTTCTTGCCTTGAAAAAAACGCATGATGGCGAGACTGAACAAAGGTGCGATAACTAGGAGACACAGCAATACGGTCACAAACATTTCCGCCGATATTTCCGCAGTGCTTACATAGGTCATTTGAGCGTTTCCTCTCCCTTTAGTATAACGATCGCACGTTTCTCACGAAGAGAATCGTGATTTAAATTACAGGATGAGATTAATTATAGCGGAAAATCGCTGGATTTTCCTTAAGATGCTGGTCGCTAATTACGACAAAATATCGTCAATTTTAATGAATCGGCATGGAAACCCGTACCGGGCCAAGAAATTGCGAAATGGCAGAGTAGGCCGCACCGATCATGGTAGAACGGCTGCCCAGCTCCGCAAACCGGATCTCCATCCGCTCGCGGTGGTAAGGTAGCGTGCGCTGGGCAACGACCTGCTGGAGCGTTTCTTCGATCCAAGCCCGGGCGTCGGACAGCGGACCGCCAATGATGACCGATTGCGGATTGAATCCGTTGACAAGATTGGTTATGCCAATGCCGAGATAGCGTCCAAGCTCCTCGAAATGCCGGATCGTATCCTTATGGCCGAGCTCGGCATGATGCACAAGCTCGGACGTCCGCCTGGACGGAAGAACGGCATCTTTGCCGTCGTAGGATTTCTCCGAGGCGTACAGCTCCCAGCAGCCGCGGTTGCCGCAGCTGCATTCCCGTCCCTCGGCTTCGATGGACATATGGCCGCTTTCGCCGGCATATCCGCGGGCTCCCTTATAGAGCTCGCCATTGATGATGATGCCGGAGCCGATACCGCTGCCGGCACTGATATAGAGGAGATGGCGGGCGTCCCGGCCGGCTCCGAAGCGGAGCTCGCCCTGGGCACCCGCGTTCGCTTCATTGTCGATGGTGACGGGGAGTCCGAGCTCGAGCTCGAGCTGCTCCTGCAGCGGAACCATGTCCCACCCCAGGTTGGGGGCGAAGAGGACGGTGCCGTCGCCGTCGACCATTCCCGGGACGCCCACGCCGATCCCGATGATGCCGTACGGGGAGGGAGGGGCCTGACGCATCAGGCCGTGGATCATGCCCACCATCAGCCTCGTCACCGATTCAACGTCGTGCGCTTCAAGCGCCGTGTCCTCTTCGGCAAGGATCCGTCCTTCCAGATCGGTAAGCACGGCGGTTATCTGCTTCACGCGCAGCTCGACGCCGATGGCATACCCGGCTTGTCCGTTAAACAGCAGCAGCTGCGGCTTCCTGCCGCCGCTGGATTCGCCGGGCCCGATTTCCTGGACCAGGTGGTTGCTGCAAAGCTCCTGCACAAGATTGGAGACGGTAGCCTTGTTCAGGCCTGTCAGCTTGGACACCTTCGCCCGGGAGACCGGCGCGTGTTGACGTATCGTATCGAGAATGATGGAAGTGTTTATTTTTTTGACCAGAGCCTGGTCACCGGTAATATTCGTCATGTGTACTCATCCTTTTAGTCTTGCTTTCCTAATCCAGTTAGGCTTGTGAGACTTGATATGCTCATAGTCTAGGGGCAAAGCCGGGAAAATGCAACAGCCCGTAACGCAGCTTAAGTCACGGAATCTTTAATGAGCCGGGTCCGGTCGGCGATGTCTTCATCCGAATGTGGAGGAAGGGTGTACCCTGGATTAGACGTGGAACATGTCCTTTGCCGCAGAGCGAAACCGTCACAACGGCAGGCGGAATCGCTCTTGAAAAACTTGTAAAGGAATAACTTTGTTTAACCAATAGACAAAGTGATGGAGCTGTGATAGGATAACCTTGTAAGCGTTAACCACACCTTAACAAGGTATAGGAGGATTTATTCATGGCCTATTTTAACAACATTAGCAAAGTCGAGTACGAAGGCAGCAAATCGACCAACCCTTATGCTTTTAAATTTTATAATCCGACAGAAGTCGTAGCCGGCAAAACGATGGAAGAGCATCTCCGTTTCGCGATGGCTTACTGGCATACATTGACTGCAGGCGGCTCCGATCCGTTCGGTGCCGACACGGCGGTTCGTCCTTGGGGCAACTACTCCGGCATGGACCTTGCCAAAGCACGCGTTGAGGCAGGCTTTGAATTCATGGAGAAGATGAACCTTCCGTATTTCTGCTTCCACGACGTGGACATTGCGCCGGAAGGCAGCAGCCTGCGCGAGTTCTACAGCAACATCGATACGATCGTGGACTCGATTGAAGACCACATGAAGTCCACCGGCAAAAAATTGCTGTGGAACACGGCCAACATGTTCACGAATCCTCGTTTCATGCATGGTGCGGGCACTACGTGCAACGCCGATGTATACGCTCATGCGGCAGCGCAAATCAAGAAGGGCCTCGAAGTAGGCAAACGCCTCGGCGCCGAGAACTACGTGTTCTGGGGAGGCCGTGAAGGCTACGAGACCCTGCTGAACACGGATATGGGCCTTGAACTGGATAACCTGGCGCGCCTGTTCCATATGGCGGTGGATTACGCGAAGGAAATCGGCTTTGACGCTCAGTTCCTGATCGAGCCTAAACCGAAGGAGCCGACTAAGCACCAATATGACTTCGATGCGGCTACTACGATTGCATTCCTGCAGAAATACGGTCTCGACAAGCATTTTAAATTGAACCTCGAAGCAAACCACGCCACGCTGGCCGGTCATACCTTCGAACATGAGCTTCGCGTAGCACGCATCAACGGCATGCTCGGTTCCCTCGACGCGAACCAAGGCGATATGCTTATCGGATGGGATACGGACGAATTCCCGGTTAACATCTATGACGCTACATTGACGCTGTACGAAGTGCTGATGAACGGCGGCCTCGGCCGCGGCGGCGTGAACTTCGACGCGAAGGTTCGCCGTCCATCCTTCGAGCCGGAAGATCTGTTCCATGCGCACATCGCTGGTATGGATACTTACGCAAAAGGCTTGAAAGTGGCAGCGAAGCTGATCGAAGACCGCGTATTCGAGGACTTCATCGCGAAGCGCTACAGCAGCTTTAATGAAGGCATCGGCGCTGACGTCGTATCCGGTAAGGCTACGCTGGCTTCCCTTGCGGAATACGCGCTGAACAACGAGTCCCCTCGCAAAAACGAGTCCGGACGCCAAGAAATGCTGAAGGCGATTCTGAATCAGTACATTCTTGCGAATTAATTCATAACGGTACGGGTGTTTAAGCTTGTTCCATGAAATCCAAAACCTTCACCGGCTCCCTCCAGGGATGCCGGTGTACTTATTTCAAACCGGAAACGATGGCGCGAGCGATGGTCGGCAGTCATTGGAGGCATGCCCCGGACCAGACGATGCGTCTAGGGGAGAATGCCAACGATGTTTTCATGTTCGGTTCATGAGGAGACAAAGGAGGATATAGATGAGTTACGTTATCGGAGTTGATTTGGGGACCAGTGCCGTGAAGACCGTGCTGGTGGACCGCAGCGGCACGGTGGTTGCCGAGCATTCGGAGTCATACCCGCTGAGCCAGCCGAAGCCCGGTTACAGCGAACAGCGGCCGGAGGACTGGGTGGACAAAACGGTATTGTCGTTACGACAATTAATGAAAGGAAACAACATACATCCATCCGAGGTTGAGGGATTGAGCTTCTCCGGCCAAATGCATGGTTTGGTCCTGGTAGACGGAGAGGGCGCCGTGCTGCGGCCGGCGATCCTGTGGAACGACACCCGGACAACTGCGCAATGCCGCCGCATCGAGGAGACCTTGCAGGAGAAGCTGCTCGGCATTGCACGCAATCGCGCGCTGGAAGGCTTCACTCTGCCGAAGATTCTCTGGGTTCAGGAGTTTGAGCCGGAAGTGCTCGAACGGGCTGCCCTGTTCCTGCTGCCTAAGGATTACGTGCGTTTCCGCTTGACCGGACAATACGCGATGGACTACTCCGATGCAGCCGGCACGCTGCTGCTGGACGTGGCCGGGAAATCCTGGAGCACCGACATTCTGGATGCTTTCCAGTTGCCGCACACCTTATGCCCGCCGTTGGTCGAATCCTTCGACGAATGCGGCACGCTGCTCCCCGAGATTGCGGAGCAAGCCGCTCTGCTGCCGGAGACGAAGGTATTTGCCGGCGGGGCGGACAACGCCTGCGGCGCTATCGGCGCCGGCATTCTCGAAGAAGGGCAGACGATGTGCAGCATTGGTACATCGGGCGTGGTGCTGTCCTATGAGGAGCGCCGTGAGGTGGATTTTGAAGGAAAGGTCCATTTCTTTAACCATAGCGAGAAAGACGCTTATTATATCATGGGGGTAACCCTCGCAGCGGGATACAGCCTGACCTGGTTCAAGGAAACCTTTGCTCCGGATGTTTCCTTTGACGCGCTGTTAAGCGATATTGGGAATATCCCGGTAGGCAGCGGCGGGCTGCTGTTCACGCCGTATATTGTCGGCGAACGCACGCCCCATCCGGACGCCACCATCCGCGGCAGCTTCATTGGCATGGACGCCGGGCATAAGCTGCCTCACTTTGCGCGTTCGGTACTCGAGGGGATCACGTTCTCTCTCCGCGAATCCATCGATATCCTCCGGGCATCGGGCAAGCAGATCGACCGCGTGATTTCCATTGGCGGCGGAGCCAAGAACGAGACCTGGCTGCAGATGCAGGCGGATGTGTTCAACGCGGAAATCGTGAAGCTGGAAAGCGAGCAGGGCCCGGCCATGGGCGCGGCGATGCTTGCAGCTTACGGCTGCGGCTGGTTCCCAAGCCTTCAGGACTGCGCGAAGGCGTTTTTGCGTCCGGCACGCTCGTATTCTCCAAACCCGCAAGCGGTTCAGGCCTATGACAAATTGTTTGGACTCTATCAAAGCGTATACGGAGCCACGCGTGAACTTGGCGCGGAGCTGTCCGAATTCCGCGGATAACCTACAGATGTTGAAGAGCAGGTCGGGAAGACATTCTCCCGGCCTGCTTTTTTTGCGTGAACGCTCTGGACCGCATATACTTGAAGCAGGTTGAAGTCATAAGCAGGTTACGCCGGGGAATGAGGGTCGACCCTCTTCGATGGGAACCGGTTTGGATATCGATTTTCAGGTTCCCTTTATTGGATGGCCTGTGATCATTGTGTAACATCTGCGGCCAATCCGATTAAGGATGGCGCGGAAAGTGTAAAAAAGAGATGGGGGGACGTCAATGAAACTGACAGCCGAACTGAAACGCGAGAAAATCGTTGCTATCGTGCGCGGCATTACAAAAGAACAAGCGGGCTTCGTGGGGGAAGGGTTGGCCCGGGGCGGAATCCGGTTTATGGAAGTGACGATGAATACGAAGGGCGCTTTACATATGATTCAGGATTGGCGCGCCCGCTATGACGGTGACGTGTATGTCGGCGCGGGTACCGTCCTAGATGTGGAGATGGCCAAGGAAGCGGTCTCTGCCGGAGCCCAATTCCTGATCTCGCCGAACACGGATCTTTCCGTCATCGAATTTGCCCTGGAGCAGGGAATCGACGTATGGCCCGGGGCGATGACGCCAACGGAGATCGTTGCGGCGTACGCCGCCGGGGCGGAGATCGTGAAGCTGTTTCCTATGGCAAGCCTCGGCTTGTCGTTTATCCGGGAGCTTCAGGGCCCGCTGAATCACATTCCGCTGCTTGCCACGGGCGGAGTTACGCTGGGCAATCTTCCGGATTATTTTAACGCAGGCGCGGCAGCGGTGGGTTTAGGGAGCGCGCTGCTTCCGAAGGATACGCTTGCGTCCGGGAATTCGGACGAGATCCAGCGCCGTGCAGCGGCTTTCGTGGAAGCGGCGAAATAGTTACACTTTGTTCATCCTTAACCACGCAGGTTATGTTTTGGAAGCTTACTACATAAGGAATATATAGACAAGTTATGGTATTATTTAGGTAGCTTGGTTATGTCATTGCTGCCGTGTACAGGCACTTGTTGAGGATAGCATCGTGTGTAAGTAATGCATGGTTAGGTTCAAGAAATGGAAGGGAGCGAATCAAGTGAATTCATCGGGGAAGAAGAAAGTAAGGGTAAAAAAGACCGTTTGTGCGGTTACGGCTACGGCCATGCTTTGTTTGGCGCAGCCGGTATGGGGGGATAATTCCGTTCCGGGCAGCGGAGTCGCTGTATCCGAAACGGTAACTTCCGTCGACAACAGTGGTCAAGCCGGTTCCGAAAGCGTTACGGATAACGAAATACCGAAGGGTGCAAAAATTTCGTCCAAACAGGCGGAAGAAATCGTGAAGAAGGCTTTTCCTGAACTCAAGAATGTAAAGGTGTCGAACGTGCAGTTCCTGGAGAATGACGACATGAGATCAAGTGCGCTTGCATGGGATCTGCAATTGGTGCTGACCAAAGGGAACTCAAGCTCCGGCTTCAATGCCCAGGTCAATGCGGTTACGGGTGAACTTATTCATATCTATCTCCCTAACTCTTTGTTGAAGCAGGATAGCGACAAACCGGCGTTAACCCGGGAAGCAGCCAAGGAGAAGGCGCTGAAATGGATCAGCACCCACGTGTCGGACGTGAAGGCAAGCGAGCTTAAGGAGAATGAAGCGTATCTCGGTATGCAAGCTGTTTTGTTCAGTCCGCCCCGGTTTGATTTTTATTTCCAGACCTCGGTGAACGGAATTGAATCGGATGTGAACAGCATTACGATCACGCTGGATGGACAGGGCAATACGATTCAATATTCCCGCAATCAAGTCAGTGAGGAGTTTCCTTCATCTACGCCGAAATTGAACGAGGCCTCGATCCGCAAATTGTTTGAAGATCAATTCCAAGTATCCTTGGCCTATGTGCCGGAAAATTTATATAACAATGCCAAAGGCGAATATTTTTTAGGTTACATACCTAATGATCTGTCAGGTTATTCAATGGATGCCAATACCGGCAAATTCATCAGTTTCACGGGGGAAGAGAGCGGGCTTGTCTCCGTTGAGGACGGCACGATTCCGGCAACCGAAGAAACCTTTAAGCCGATCGCGGGTCCATTCGCCGGCGGTGATGCGGCAGCCCGATGGGTGGAGTCGCAGATCAAGCTGCCGTCAGGCTTGAAGACAGAATCCAAGAGTCTGGGTACAAGATGGAACAACAAAGAGGTTAAGACGTGGAACATCAGATGGGGCGAACATGCGATCTCCGCCATGGGCGGAGGAGAGATGGTATCCGCCGAGGTGGACGCCAAGACCGGACAGATCTACTCGTACAACCGATATCGTTATGACCGGACCGAAACTGCGGAAGTGAAGAACCCGATTTCGCAGCAGGCTGCGCAGGATCTTGCTTTCAAGACGGTAATCAAGCTGGTGCCCAATGCTTCCGAGGAATGGAAGCTGACATCGGTTGATAAAATGGGTAAGGACACGAAAACCCTCAACTATCAATTTTCATTCCAGCGCTATGTCGGCGATATTCGCGTCATGGGCGATTCCCTGAACCTCACGATTGAGGCCAACGGGCAAATCCAGGGCTTTAGCGTGAATTCGGAAGGCGTCCTCTCCAAGCTGCCAACGGACGTAAAGCCGGCCATTACCGAGGAGCAGGCAAGAGCGCAGTATTTGAAGGAGATTGACCTGAAGCTGAAATACGGCTATTACGGCGGTTACCTGTCTGCCAATAATGAAATCACCAAGCCTTTCATCAAGCTGATTTATTATCCGACACATAAACAGCAGGCTTTAGGCGGCATGCAGGTACCGCTCGATGCCAAGAGCGGAGAATGGCGCGATATCATGCCGGAAATGAACCGGAAGGATATTCCGCCAGTGACTGACGCGGCGGGGCATTCAGCCGAAGCGGCTCTCAAGGAGCTGGTGAAATATCGGGTATTGGTTCCGGACAAGGACGGCAAGGTGTACCCGGATCGTCAGATCACCCTTGGAGAATGGTATCAGCTGGTAGCGGCTTCGGTTAGCCCGTCCTACGAGCAGGTGTACGGAAGATCCACCATGGATCCGTACGCGGGCCTGCAGCCGGACCATCCGTATTACCAGGCCATCCAAGTGCTGATCGGGCAGAACTGGATTCCGTATGACCCGGACAGCCCGCTGCAGCTGGACCGTAAGCTGACCAGGGATGAACTGGCAAGCTCGCTGACCCGGATTTTGAATTACGAGAAGCTGTCCAAAGCCTTTATTCTTCCAACCGATGTGCAGGGGATATCCGATGCCGACGCCGTGACGAACAAAGGCGCAGCCCTGATCGCGCTCAAGCTGGGACTTCTTCCGGCGGTGGATGGCAAGTTCCTGCCTAATCGCGAAGTGACGCGCGCGGAAGCGGCTGAGGTTCTGGTCCGTATGTCGAAGCTGGCGGGACGAAGCGATTCCTTCTTGTCCTCATTCTATTGGTAGTATTTAATATTCGTGCCCGGTCGACAAAACTAGAACCCTTAAGCCCTGATGTTATGTGTTACAATGATGGTGCATACGGATGAGGAAGATGAAGGGCGGGTGTACCGATGAAACGAAGCCGAGGAACGATCGTTAAATTACTGTTCATAGGGACTTTGGCGGTAACCGTTGCAGCAGTACCAGAACCAGCTAATCTCAGTGATGTCTATGCCACTTCCAACAAAGCGGTCGTGAAGTCGGTCCATGCGATACAGCAGAAACTGCTGACAGCGATGAGCGACAGGCAATCGACGGTGCGTTTTGTTTACCAGGGCGAGACCAAATCGCTGAAATCGCAGCTAAAAGACGCACTTGATCAGGCGATGGCCAGTGATCCTTATATCCATTACACCATTGCCAGCTATAGCTACGACTATCGTGGAACATCCAGTTCCGCCAATGTTACCGTCCGGTTGAGCTATCGCGAGACCGCGGAGCAGACGAACTACGTGAACCAGCATACCGACCGCATTTTGAAGCAGATCATCAAGCCGGGCATGAATGATCATGAGAAGGTGAAAGCCATCCATGATTGGGTTGTCCGCAACTTGAAATACGATACGACGCTTACGAAATATACGGCCTATGACGGGCTTTACACGGGGAGCACGGTATGCCAGGGTTATTCTCTATTAACGCATAAGCTGCTGAAGGAAGCCGGGATTCAGAACAAAATCGTGGAGGGTACGGCTTACGCCTCCGACAATCCAGAGGGCCAGCTCCATGCCTGGAATCTGGTTCTTTTGGACGGCAAATGGTACCACCTGGACACGACGTGGAACGATCCCGTTCCTGATCGTGACAACGAGGTATCCTACACGTATTACCTCCGAACGGATGAGCAGATGGGCCGGGATCATACCTGGGTGAAATCCTATCCGAAGGCGAATACGCTTTACCGCAACACGCTGGCCGGGCTGGCCGCGAAGGATCGTTCGAAAGCGGGATCATATGAAGCGATTAAGAAGGATCTGGAGTATCAGTTATACGATGCCCGCGCCATCGTCAGCTCCCACCTTCAGCTTCAGCCGCTGGTGAAGGCAGCGAAGGCGGAAGGCAGCCGTAAGCTGGTATTCCGGTTTGACGGGAGCGAGCGAGAGCTTGTGAGCGTGCTCCAGCAGCTGCAGTTAAAGAACAATCTGGGGTCCATCAAGTATTATCACAATGCTTTTGAAAACACGGGTGATCTTAGAGTGCAGATCATATGGTAGACGTCCGTGCCAAATGAAAAACAGCTTCCTCCCAACAACGGGAGGAAGCTGTTTTTTTGCATGTTCGTCTTTATTATGATTTGGCATCCGTGCTCAAATCGCACTCATCCAATGGCACGATGCGGCTCTTCTTAATCAAGCGGTAGCCGAACCAGATGGAGAGGAACAACGGAATGCTGACATACGTGGCAATGATCGTTAACCAGTCGATCTCCCCGCTGAAATTGCCTTGACCGATAATGGCCACGAGACAGAGCAGGAAAGCGAAGATGGGGCCGAAGGGGAACCAGCGCGCACGGAAGGGAAGATCCTTCAGGTCCTTGCCTTGGGCAACGTAGGCTTTGCGGAAGCGGTAATGACTCACCGCAATCGCCAGCCAGTTAATGAATCCGCACATCCCGGAGGCGTTAAGAAGCCACACGTAAACGACGCCATCGCCGAAGAAGGAGGCCAGGAACGCCAGCATGCCCACGGCGGAGGTTACGATCAGGGCTGCAACCGGCACGCCGCGGCTGTTCAGGCGGCTCAGCCATTTCGGAGCCATGCCCTGCTTCGCCATGGCATACAGGACGCGGGTCGAGGCATACATCCCGGAGTTGCCGGCAGACAGCACGGAGCTGAGAATGACCGCATTCATTACGGAAGCCGCAAACGCAAGGCCGGCTTTCTCAAACACCAGGGTGAATGGGCTGACACCGATATTGTCGACCCCGGATTGAAGCAAGCTCGGATGGGTGTACGGGATCAGCATGCCGATAACAAAAATGGCGAAAATATAGAAGATCAGGATGCGCCAGAAAACCTGACGAATGGCTTTGGGCACATGTTTTCTCGGATTCTCGCTTTCGCCAGCGGCTACCCCGATCAGCTCGGTTCCCTGAAAGGAGAAGCCTGCAGCCATAAACACGCCGACCAGCGCGAAGAATCCGCCGTGTACCGGCCCGTCGCCTAGGCTAAAGTTGCTGAATCCGACCGCTTCGCCGCCAAGAATGCCGAAAATCATCATGACGCCGATGATAAGGAAAACAATGACAGTCGCTACTTTAATGATAGCAAACCAATATTCCGATTCGCCGTATCCTTTGGCGGATAGAATGTTTAAGCCGAACATAATCGCCAGGAACAGAAGGCTCCACAGAAATGACGGGCTGTCCGGGAACCAGAACTTGATTATAACCGTCGCCGCCGCGAGTTCGGCGGCAATGGTAACGGCCCAGTTGTACCAGAAGTTCCAGCCGACGGCAAATCCGAAGGCGGGACTGACAAACCGGGAGGCGTAGGTGCTGAATGAGCCGGAATCCGGAAGATACGTAGCGAGTTCGCCCAGGCTGGTCATCAGAAAGTAAACCATGAGGCCTACGGCGGCATACGCGATAAGCGCTCCGCCCGGACCGGCAGAGGCGATGGCCGTTCCGCTTGCCAGGAACAGGCCCGTACCGATTGATCCGCCAAGGGCGATCATCGTCATATGACGGGCTTTAAAGCTCTGCTTAAGCGAAGCAGCCGGTGCTTTTTTGCGATTCAAGGTCGAACACTCCTTCTATACATTAAGAAATGATATTTAAAATATACCCTGTTAGAACAAAAAGACCGCAGGTCCTATACCTGCGGTCTTGATCGTATCCGCATCATACCCTCCATGAAGATAGCACAACACGGGGAAATCCCCGTGACAGTTCCGTCTCTTTCGACAACGGCCCCAGCACAGGATACAAGAGGATACCCTGCACTTCGGCATTCATGCCTTTCACTGTGCTTCACCGGCTTCTCTTTGCCTCGGCACAACTACTGATCATGTCTGCAACCTCTACCTCATCTTGGAATGATGAGGCTATCTGTATATTCAATTTCTAACAAGAGAGTCCTAAGTATAAATCACATTCCATGTCAGAAGCAATGGTTAATTTTTACGGTTCAAGGCGGTTTCCGCCGAGCGATTACGATTGATTCCGTTTAGCCATTTGCTGCCAGACGGTTCCGGCAGCTTCTTCGCCGGATTCGATGCGCTCCAGCGCCATTCGCGCCTGCAGGCTTACTTCGAATTCCGGATCGTTGGCAGCTTCTTCAAGGGCGGAACGCGCTTCCTCCGTACCGACTTCATACAGGAAGCGGGCTGCACGCCAGCGAACGATCTTGCTGCTGTCTTTGAGCGATTCGACCATGACCGGGGTAGCGGCGGCATCGCCGATATCGGACAAGGTATCTCCAGCGGTACGGCGAACGGCCGGCGTTTCGTCGCGCATGGCTTCATACAGGAGCTCCATCGCTTCAGGCGTCCGAAGGTCGCCCAAGTACACGACGACGAGCCGGCGGATCTGCATCTTCGGATCCCGAAGCGCTTTGCGAAGCAGCGGAATGTGTTTCTCCGTCGGCTCCAGCGCATCCAGCGCGGCATAACGTACGCGCCAGTCCTCATCCTGCATCGCGGCCTCGGTTTCCTCGTCCGTCAGCTTCCGGCGCTGCTCGACGAAATCCTCGTCGCTGGCACCGTGGGCAATCGCCTGGGCAATGACCTTATCGAGGCGCTCCTGCGGGAATGCGGCTTCCAGCTCCTGCTCCACGTCACGGGCGATGTCTTCCAGCTGGCCGTAGCGTACGCCGTACTCCTTGAGTTTGCGTTCCTTGATAAGCGTCGAAGTCCCTACGGCGGCTACGGCTTGGGAGAAGCGCTCCGACAGACCGATACGTTCTTCCTGATTCCCGCTTTTGACACGAATTTGCATCGGAATATTGCGGAAATATTGCACGAACACCTGGGCTTCCCCAAATGCGATATCATCCGCGCCTTCCTTGAGTCCGGCGGCGAGTCCCTCCTGGCCGAATATTTCTTGAACGGCTCCCAGAATGGAAGGCCAATCGGCGTTGCCTTTACGGTCGAGCGCGATGAAATCGAGGGTGTGGAACACGCTCTTTACGCCAGGGATATGGAGCAGCTGTCTGATCCAGGGAGGAGCCGACCGTTCGTTGTCTAGTGTATATGTTCTGCGAATTCCGGACTCCAGGGTTTCGTCAAGATGAAGCATCATGGAGTTCGGGCTCGGGGTTGGTTCAATGAATGTAATTTTCATGGGTTTTTATCGCCTCCTTATCCTCTTATTGTACCTCTTTTCCATGCCGGAAAAAACATCATGCACAGGATTCCAACAAATTGACCGGACTTTGGATAAAAAGAGGAAGGGTTTGTAAAACTGATAATGTTGGATGGAATTCATTCATGTTTTTCAAAGAATTACGGCGAAGGGCGGCACCCCTTGCAGGAAGTCCGAAATACATAAGGGAGGCTAGGCTGTCGATGTACAGGAAGCAGGAGAAAAAGCTTGCGATTCTATGTTTTATCGTGGCGGCCATTATGCTGTACGGAGCCGTGAAAGGATATTTGCGCTACATGCATCATTTTGGATAACACACCCGAGGAGTGAACCTGATGTCATCACTGGATCCAGTACTGATGAGCCGGATACTGACCGGACTGACCCTGTTTGTACATATTGTTCTGGCAACCATCGGCGTCGGGATTCCCATTATGCTGGCTCTGGCGGAATGGAGGGGGATTCGGACGGGGGACGACCATTATACCTTGCTCGCTAGGCGCTGGGCGCGGGGATATGTGATTACCGTGGCTGTTGGCGTCGTGACAGGAACCGCTATCGGCTTGCAGCTCAGCCTGCTGTGGCCCACCTTTATGCGCGTAGCCGGTAAAGCCATTGCGCTGCCGCTGTTCATGGAAACCTTCGCTTTTTTTGTGGAGGCGATCTTTCTTGGCATTTATCTCTATACGTGGGATCGGTTCAAAAACAAATGGACCCACTTGCTGCTGCTAATTCCCGTGGCGATCGGCTCCTCCGCTTCTGCATTCTTTATCACGAGCATGAATGCATTTATGAACCAGCCGCAGGGCTTTGAGCTGGTGGACGGGGTATTTACGAACGTGAATCCGTTCGTGGCCATGTTCAATCCGGCGACGCCGACCAAGGTGAGCCATGTGCTGGCGTCGGCGTTTACGACAAGCGCAGCGGCGCTGGCCAGCATCGCGGCTTTCAGCTTACTTCGGGGAAGCAGGCACGTCTATTTTAAGAAAGCGCTGAAGCTTACCGTCGTTTCCACCTTTGTTTTTGCCGTGGCCACCGTGATGATCGGTGACTTTTCCGGCAAATTCCTGGCCAAATTCCAGCCCGAGAAACTGGCGGCAGCCGAGTGGCATTTTGAAACGATGAGACAAGCCCCGCTCATTTACGGCGGCTTTCTGGATGAGAATAACGAAATCAAGTATGCGTTAAAGATTCCGTACGCGCTTAGCATACTGGCAGGGAACAGCCCCAGTACGGAGGTCATCGGCCTGAATGAATTTCCAGAGAACGAGAGACCGCCGATGTCCGTGCATTATTTTTTTGATTTGAAGGTGACCAGTGGCGCCGTGATCGTCCTGATTCCTCTCCTGTATATGTTCCGAAGGAAACTTCCTGGCAAAAAGCCTTACCCAAAGTGGCTGCTGCTCAGTATATTGGCTTTAGGGCCTTTATCGATGTCAGCCATATGGCTGGGCTGGTTCCTTGCCGAGATCGGAAGGCAGCCGTGGATTGTGCGGGGATATATGAAGGTATCGGATGCGGCGACCACTTCATCGAGCGTCGGCTGGATGCTGGTGCTGTTTATTCTACTGTATTTGGTCTTGTCCGTATCCGCAATCCGCGTGCTGAGCCAATTGTTCCGGAATAAAAGCGCGGAAGAGGAAATCCGGCTGCTGGGACTCGAAATCGAAGGAGGAGACCGCAAGTGAGCTATGCCATGGTAGCCATAACCGTTCTATGGACGTTCCTGTTCGGCTATTTGCTGGTGGCCTCGATTGATTTCGGTGCCGGATTCTTCAGCTTCTATAGCGTGCTTACCGGACATGAGAACAAGATCCACAATATCATCCAGCGATATCTGTCCCCCGTTTGGGAAGTGACCAATGTGTTCCTGATCTTTTTTGTGGTCGGGCTCGTCGGATTCTTTCCCGATGCCGCGTATTATTATGGTACCGCGCTGCTTGTCCCGGGCAGCTTGGCGCTAGTGCTGCTCGCCATCCGAGGCGCTTACTACGCCTATCATACGTATGGCAGCCAGACGGGCAACAATATCGTATACATGGGACTATACGGAGCGACGGGGCTGCTCATTCCTGCCGCCTTGTCGACGATATTGGCCATCTCCGAAGGCGGCATCATCTATATGGACGGCGGGAAGGTGGAGCTTCACTGGTACACGTTCTTCACGAATCCGTACACGTGGTCGGTCATTCTGCTTGCCCTTGTCAGCGTTCTGTACATCTCGGCGATGTTCCTGTCCTATTACGCGCAGCGTGCCGGGGATGAGGCGGCGTTCGGCGTGGTCCGGGGTTATGCACTGGGGTGGAGCGGGCCGACGATCCTGGCTTCGGTTTTCGCGTTTTTCCAGATCAACCATCAGAATCCGGTCCATTTTGGGCAAATGCTGGATATCGCCTGGATGTTTATCGCGTCGTTCGTCTGCTTCGTGATCGCGGTATACCTCGTGTGGAAACGCACCCGCCTTGGCATCGCATTTATCATGGTCATCCTTCAATTCGCTTTTGCCTGGTACGGATATGGTCGCTCGCATCTGCCGTACATTCTCTATGATTACATCCACATTCATGAGAGCATCACCAACGATACGATGGCCATCGCTTTGATTACCGCGTTTATTCTCGGCTTCTGCGTGCTGGTGCCTTCCCTGATCCTGCTGATGCGATTGTTTCTGTTCGATGCGAACTACATTCGCGGCAAATCCGCGAAGAAGGGGTGAGGCAAGTGGAGGACTTCGGCATTTTCATAGCACCGCTGCTCACGGTACTGGCTGCCGTAGCCTTTATGGCGATTTACGTCGTCAAGTATAAAGACCCTTCGGATTGAGGGATGGACAAAATAAATCCGGGCTGTTTCGCCAAGAATCATTCGGTGTAAAAAGAACAACAAAGCGCAAAGTTGAGCGGATAGCTCAATACGGGTAAAATACAGGGTAATGGAAGGAGGAGGCTGCATGCCAAGAATTCGCTATAACAATATCGATAACGTCAGCACGGACAAAACGCTTAAACAGTTCAAGCAGTGGCGCGACGAACGTCGTCAGAAGAAGAAGGATTATTCCTACTGCATTCCGAACCTGACGCCGGATCTTCAGTATTTGCATAGCAACCGGCACGAAACCTCCGTTACCTGGATCGGGCACGCCACGTTCTTCATTCAATACGAAGGCATGAATATTGTGACTGATCCCGTATGGGCGCGGAGAATGGGGTTTAATAAGCGCCTTGGGGAACCTGGACTTCCCATTCATGAGATCCCCCCGATCGATGTCATTTTGATATCGCATTCCCACTATGACCATATGCATGTTTCCTCGATCCGTAAGCTGTACCGTGCCGATACCACCATCATTGTACCGGTTGGTCTGCGTCGGAAAATGATCAATAAAGGCTTTCGCCGCGTGATCGAACTGCAGTGGTGGGAATCGGTCGCCATAAAAGGCGTGAAATTCTCCTTCGTGCCGACACAGCATTGGACGCGGCGCACACCGTTTGATACGAATACGTCCCATTGGGGAGGATTCGTGATGGAGCCCGTGCTGCAGGATGGAAAGACGGATTCGAGTTCTTCCGATGAATCGCCATGCATTAACGAACCCGTCGCAGAGGACGGCACCCGACTGCTTCCGCCGAATTTGTATTTTGCCGGAGACAGCGGTTATTTCGAGGGTTTTAAGCTGATCGGCGAACGGTTCAACATTCACCTCGCTTTAATGCCGATCGGGGCATACGAGCCGGAGTGGTTCATGACGTCTCAGCACGTCAATCCGGAAGAGGCGCTGCAGGCGTTTCAGGACGTGAAGGCGGAGACGATGATTCCGATGCATTACGGGACCTTCAAGCTGGCCGATGATACGGCCAGGGAAGCGCTGGACCGGATGGAAGCGGAACGAAAGCGGCTCGGGATTGCCAAGGAGCGGATTCGCGTCTTGAAGTACGGGGAAACCTTCAAGGTTCAGCCGGAACGAAGAAGCGTGACTTCGTAACGGAAACCCAAGAAGCGATTCCGATCGGCATACACACTACAGACTGCCTAAAAAGGCCCGAAAGGTCGTATAACCTTTCGGGCCCATTTATTAGTTGCTTCTAATCGTCATCGTTTTGGGCAAAATACCGACCGCTCTTGCGGCAGCAGCGCTTTTCTTAGCCAACCGCACGAGATCGTCAATCGATTCCCGGTGAAGTCTATGGTAAGACAGCGGATCCGGTCCGACTGGTTTCTTCTAAATTAATAGAAACGCCTCGGTTCTATGAAACTTGGAGAAAGGTAATCTTTGATCGTCGGCCTCCTGTGGCTGGTCAGCATGAAATGGCCCATGCAGGAGGTTATATTTGTTTAAAACCGTTTTATATCGTCCAGAAGCTTCGATAACCGTCGTACTTATGCTATAATGTGCTGAAACCAATAGTGATAAAGGATGGTAATGCTTAATGATCAGTACAAGCGGCGTAACGCTCCGCTATGGCAAACGAGCACTATTTGAAGATGTCAATATAAAATTCACCCCGGGCAACTGCTACGGCCTCATCGGCGCCAACGGGGCGGGTAAGTCTACATTTCTGAAAATCCTCTCCGGTGAGATTGAACCGAACCAAGGCGAAGTTCATATGACACCGAATGAGCGGATGGCGGTTCTGAAGCAGAACCACTATGAATACGATCAGTATCCCGTCCTGGAGACGGTTATAATGGGTCATGCCCGGCTGTACAACATCATGAAAGAGAAGGATGAGCTGTATGCGAAATCCGATTTCTCCGAAGAAGACGGCATGCGTGCGGGTGAGCTGGAAGGCGAATTTGCAGAGCTGAACGGATGGGATGCAGAGCCGGATGCGGCGGCGCTCCTGATCGGTCTCGGCATTCCACGTGAGCTGCACGATAAGAAGATGTCTGAGCTGAGCGGTAACGAGAAGGTGCGCGTTCTCTTGGCGCAGGCGTTGTTTGGCCGTCCGCATAACCTTCTGCTCGATGAGCCTACCAACCACTTGGACCTGGAATCGATTCAGTGGCTCGAGAACTTCCTGATGGATTATGAAGGCACCGTTATCGTGGTATCCCATGACCGTCACTTCCTGAACAAGGTGTGTACGCATATTGCGGATATCGATTTCGGTAAAATTCAGCTGTATGTCGGCAACTACGACTTCTGGTATGAATCCAGCAAGCTGGCGCTTGAACTTCAGCGGGATGCCAACAAGAAGAAGGAAGAGAAGATCAAGGAATTGCAGGCATTTATTCAACGCTTCTCGGCGAATGCTTCCAAATCGAAGCAGGCGACTTCCCGTAAGAAACAGCTCGACAAAATCACGTTGGAGGATCTTCGTCCTTCGAACCGTAAATATCCGTTTCTTCATTTCAAACCTGAACGCGAGGCGGGCAAGCAGCTGCTTACGATTGATGGCATCACCAAGTCGATGGATGGGGAAAAAGTGCTGGATAATGTCAGCTTTGTTGTAAACAAAGGCGACAAAATCGCATTTGTTGGACCGAACGGGATGCCGAAAACGACGCTGTTCCAGATCATAACCGGTGAAACCGAGGCGGATGCCGGTGAATACAGCTGGGGGGTAACAACAACCCAGGCGTATTTCCCAAAAGACAACTCTGCCTATTTTGACGGTGTTGATATCAACCTCGTGGAATGGCTGCGCCAATATTCCAAGGATCAGGACGAAACGTTCCTGCGCGGATTCCTTGGCCGCATGCTGTTCTCGGGCGAGGAAGCGCTGAAGAAAGCGAGCGTATTGTCCGGAGGCGAGAAGGTTCGCTGCATGCTGGCCAAAATGATGCTGAACGGCGCGAACGTGCTGATCTTCGATGAGCCGACGAACCACTTGGATCTGGAGTCCATCACGGCACTCAACAACGGCTTGATCGATTTCGACGGAACGATTCTGTTCACCTCGCATGACCATCAGTTCATTCAGACGATTGCCAACCGGATTATCGAGATTACGCCTAACGGCATCATCGACCGCAGCATGAGTTATGACGAGTATCTGGAGAGTGAAGAGATCAAGGGGCTTCGCGAAAGCATGTACCCGGTTGAAGTTTAAAGAAATTAAGCGGCGGGATGATGGCAACAAGCTGTCATCCCGCCTTTTGTTCATTAAAAATGCTGCACCTCCCAGGTATGGGAGGTGCAGCATTTTTTGGCGTGCGTTACGGATCGGCTCTTTACGAACCGCCGGTACGACGACGCTGGTTGTTTGGTTTTTTGTTGTTTTGGCTTTTCATTTTTTGCGCTGAACCGGCTTGGAATTGTCCCGGCTTGTTCGCGGATGTATTTTGCTGTTTCTTTTGTTCCAGCTTTTGCTTGATCGCATCAGCCAAATTCACTTTGCGTGGCTCATTATTCTCGGGCATAGAAATCACCCTCCTCTTCGTGTTCGCTTGTCCTCATTTTATTCGTTTTTAAATCGTCCGGCAAGGGTAACAATGATTAATACCATTTTCTACGTCCATGGTTCTTTGATCGAAGCAATTATGTTTCTCTAGACCCACACGAAAGACCTTTGCTAGGATTAAATATGGATAATGATGGATATCGCTTGAAGTCTGCACGGAGCAAGCAAAGGAGAGACGCGTATAGTGAATGCCTATGATAACATCAAACAAGGGGAGCGAGGGGCCTGGATCAGCATTGCGGCCTACCTCGTATTGTCATCGTTTAAAATATTCTGCGGATACTTGTTTGCATCCAGTGCTTTGCTCGCCGACGGTTTCAACAACCTGACGGATATCGTGGCATCGCTCGCCGTATTGATCGGGCTGCGGATTTCCCAGAAGCCGCCGGATTCCGATCATGCGTACGGACACTTGAGGGCGGAGACGATCGCGGCGCTGGTGGCCTCCTTCATCATGGCGGTCGTGGGCATCCAAGTGCTGGTTGAAGCCGTCCGTTCTTTTTTTGAAGGCTCCAAGGAAGTGCCGAATTTATGGTCTGCCGGCGTAGCCGGCATCTGTGCCGTTGCGATGCTGGGCGTATATCGTTACAATCGGAACCTTGCGCGGCGCATCGATAACCAGGCGCTGATGGCAGCGGCCAAGGATAACTTGTCCGATGCGCTCGTCAGCGTTGGGGCCGCTGTCGGCATCATCGGCGCACAATTCGGCCTGCCCTGGCTGGATACCGTGGCGGCCGTAGCGGTTGGCGTCATTATTTGCAAAACGGCTTGGGAAATATTCAGGGATTGTACCTATAGCCTCACGGACGGCTTTGATGAAAACCGTTTGTCGGATTTGCGCAGCACGATTGCCCGTACGCCCGGTGTCGAGGGAATCAAGGATATGAAAGCCCGAATCCACGGCAATCATGTATTGGTGGATGTCGTCATCGAGGTAGACCCGGATATCAGCGTTTTGGAGGGGCATCAGATCAGTGACCGAATCGAAGAGCAGATGGAGAAGATTCATAATATTATGAGCGTCCATATTCATGTGGAGCCTAAGGGATCCTCCTAAGGGATACCGAATGTGCAGGTATACAAATGGCAGGCCAAGATTCTCTTGACCTGCCATTTAACATGCCGGGGTGCATGAAGGATCATGAAGCCCGATAGCCATACACGATTACTCTACATAAATCCAAGCTTTACCGAGCCATGTATATACTTCAACCCATTCCCCGCCAAGCATGACATCGTAACGATTGCCGGTGGTGTCGAGCTTTTGCGGAGCCAAGGCACCAAGCTTTTCGCCGTTTGGAGCGTTGTAGAAGTAAGTTTTGCTTGTAAGCTCAATCATCGGCGTCGGTACGATCACGACTTCTTCAGGTTTGATGATCGGGTCTTCCACCGAGATCGGAGCCGGTCCTGAAGTGTTGGATACCGTACCGTTAATCGGATCCGCGCTTGCTACGGCGGTTAGGGACAGGGTGAGTGCTAGGGCTGCAGTAATGCTTAGTGTTTTTTTCATGGAATGATTCCTCCTTGGGACCGAAGTAGTATTTGACAATATCGTAATAACCACCATTTGGATGTTTTGAACCAAGAAAGTTGGGTACAATTCTCAAATCGTGACAAGTTTCCAGGATTCCTATATACTTTGGGGATGGGAAAAGCCCTGCTCCAGCAGGGAAATCCTTAGGGAGGAGGGATCTTTGGATGGTACGCCGAAAGAAACGAACCGGGCGATTCCTATTGGGAATACTTGTCTTGTTGCTTGTGATCATCGGTGCGGCAGTCTGGTTTGTTTATCCTACGCAATCCCTGGACATGCGCTATCGATCCGTTGATTTCAAGGACAAATTGATGACCATGGTGTCGAACCGGGATACCCGCATGAAACTAAGCACGGAGGAAGTCGGGGAACTCAGCAAGAAGAACATGGTGAAATATATGAGCACGCATAACCTTGGCGTCGATATAACCGGTGCCGATTTCGTAATGAACGGTACCACCATGACAGCCCGCATGAACGGAAAATGGGGCGTATTGCCGTTTGGAGCCGTCCTGCGCTTCCAGATGTCAGCCGAGGGAAGCTATCTTCACCTGACGCATGAATCGACAACGATTCGTGGCGTTGAGATTCCGCTGAATGTGTTCCGGCTTGACCCCATTCAAATTTCGCTGAAGGACTATTTGCCGGATTTGGTAACCGTGAAGAATGTTAAGTTTCTGTCCGATGGCCTGGAATTGAACTTTACGATGGATTGGATGTCGATTCCTTCGTTGTTTAAGTAAAACAAGAGAATCGGCTAAAGACTCAGACAAGGAAATGATGTCTGGGTCTTTTTGCATTTTCTTTCATGAGACAGCATTATTTTCAGAAAATAATTATGAAAAAAATATATATGTAAACATTGACACTGAAATGATACCCTACTATAATCAGTAAATGTTTAGAAATAAATGTTTTAGTACTAAAGTATTTAGAGGCGAAGGAGAGGGTGTCTCTATTGAAGGAGTGCTGGACCATTAAAGGAGTGTAAAAAATACATGTCCATGCGGAATGAAATTCTGGAGTTGGAGATGCTATTTAAGAAGATGCTTCGGACTGTGCAGAATGAATGGCAGAAGGAGGGGTTCCCTAAGCTGGGGAGAACTCAGTACACCGCCTTGGAGAAGCTCCACGAACAGGGTGCTTTGAGATTGTCTGACTTGGCGGATTCCATTCATGTGACGTGCGGTGCGGTCACGGGCATATCCGATAAATTGATCGAAGGCGGATTCGCGCGACGCATAAGGGATACAACCGACCGCAGGGTCATTCATCTGGAGATTACGCCGCTCGGGCGGGAGCTGATCGAGCAGTTGGCCAATAAACGCGCCGAACTGAGCGATTTGTTATATGGTTTTCTAACAGATGAAGAGGTTAAGCAGTTGAGTTCCCTGTACCGCAAAATTTTGACGAATGTTGAGTATATCCAAGGTCAGCTGTCCACATAGAACAAACATGCTATTGATATGAACGAACTTACTTAGAAAGAGAGTGAAAGCTTCCGATGAATACCCATACTGCTGCTCGCCCCGGCGAGCCTGTCAAGAAAGGCCCCATCATTGCCGCATTAATGATTGGCGCTTTTGTCGCCATTCTTAACCAGACTTTGATGAATGTTGCTCTGCCGAGCATCATGGAAAATTTAAGCATCAAACCGACGGTAGCCCAGTGGCTGACCACAGGCTTTATGCTGGTAAACGGGGTGCTGATTCCGGTTACCGCCTACCTGATCGCACGATTCTCGACCAGGCAGCTTTTCATCAGCGCCATGACGCTGTTTACGATCGGCACCTTGCTGTGTGCCATCAGCCCTAACTTCACATTCCTTCTAACCGGACGCCTCGTTCAGGCAGCGGGTGCAGGAATTCTCATGCCGCTTATGACCGTCGTATTTCTGAACATTTTCCCTATCGAGAACCGCGGTAAAGCCATGGGGATGATGGGGATCGCCATGATTTTTGCTCCTGCGATCGGTCCTACGCTTTCCGGATATATCGTGGAGCATTACGATTGGCGGGTGCTGTTCTACATGATCCTGCCTTTCTCCGTTATCGCTACGTTAATCGGGGTCTTCTTCCTTAAAAACGTGACCGAGGTCAGCCGGCCCAAGCTGGACATGATCGCTATCATTTTGTCGACGCTCGGCTTCGGCGGCTTGCTCTACGGTTTCAGTGACGCCGGGAACGACGGCTGGTCCAGCACGCCGGTTGTGACGACCCTTGCGGTCGGCACGGTTGCCCTCATCCTGTTTGTATGGCGGGAAATGAAGGCCGACAATCCGATGCTGGAATTCCGTATATTTAAGTACAACATGTTTACGTTAACGACCTTGATCAATGTCATCGTCACGATGGCGATGTATGCCGGGATGATCCTGCTGCCGATTTATCTGCAGCAGATTCGCGGGTTCACGCCGGTGGAATCTGGTCTGCTCATGCTTCCCGGCGCTATTCTGATGGGAATTATGTCACCCATCACGGGCGCGATATTCGATAAGGTTGGCGCAAGATGGCTGGCTGTTATCGGTCTGGCGATTACCGTCATTACGACGTGGGAGTTCAGTAATCTGACCGAAACGATGTCTTACGGCCAGATCATGATTATCTATACGGCCCGCATGTTCGGTATGTCGATGCTCATGATGCCGATTCAGACCGCGGGATTGAATCAGCTGCCGCGGAGCTTGAACGCCCATGGTACGGCCATGTCGAATACACTCCGCATGGTTTCCGGCTCGATCGGTACCGCGATTCTCGTTACCGTCATGTCCACCCAGGCGGAGAGCCGAGGAGAAGCCTTGATGCAGTCGGGGCTGTTCGATCCGAAGAATCAGGCCGACCTGCTTAAGCTGGGCAACGAAGCAACGATTTATGGCATTAACTATGCCTTTGTTATTGCCACCTGGATCAGCGTGGTTTCCTTGATTCTGGCTTTCTTCATCAAGAAGACGAAGCCGGCGGAAGAGCCGAAGGCAGCCGGAAGCCGGGAGGCTGCAGCAACGAACGCTTAAGCCGCCTCAAATTCAAGCACGCCATAAAAAGGGTGTCCCATCCGTTTAACAACGGAGGGACACCCTTTTTCACGTTCCTATGTGTATATTCAATGCACGGGCTTTAACAACATGTGACGCCGTCACATACTTCGTCTGCGTCCGGTAAAGAGAGAGATCACAAACAGGACAACGAAGACGAAGAACAGAACCTTCGCGATACTGGCTGCAGCCTCAACGATGCCGAAGAAGCCGAAGATCCCTGCAATCAGTGCAACCACCAGAAAAATTACGGACCATTTTAACATCATATTCACCCTGCTTTCTTCATCGATTTTATTGGATATATGGCATGTCATCGCATGCTGCTCCAAGTAAGGAGCTCTTATCCAATTTGAAGATCGGTAGGGGCCATCGGCGTTGCCGCAGCGCCCTTCGTAGTGTTCTTTAACCGGGGCGGCAGGGGATGAAACAAGCTGGAGAACAGTGGCATGGATGGCAAGGAACCCTTTGTTTCGTGAGGTGGGGGATAGGGTAACTATTGCGTATCCGAAACCAAACATAACTTGAAAGCGAGGGACAACGTATGCTAACTCAAATCAGTGTTGCCATTATTGCCGTGGCATTTGCGGTTCTCGTATTCTTTTTGATCAAGACATTGAAGGCGGCCACGCAATCGCTCGAAAAGGTAACACAAACGCTTCAGGAAGTACAAAAGACGGTCGACGAATTGAGTTATGAAGTGAAGCAGACCATTCGAAATACGAACGATATTACGGTGGATGTTCAGCATAAGATGAAACAAATTGATCCGGTTATGGATACCGTCAAAAACCTGGGAGAAGCTTTAAGCGAAGTCACTTATGCGGTGAAGCAAATATCCGCCGGCATGGTTAGCCGTTTTAAGCAATCCCGGATAGAGCAGAAGAAAGAGCAGCCCGCCCGCATGGAAGTGCCTTTGACGGCACAAGATCGCACGTTCCAGTCGTATGACGCCGTCTATCAGAAGACGGAAGCGGAAGAAAAATCCCGCAGCCGGAACTGGCTGTCCTACGTGGACACGGCAGTTGGCCTGTGGAACAGTTTCCGTCGTCAAAAAGCCAGATAACAGGTTTAAGCCAAGCCAGGGTATAACACGGCAAGATGATGAAAGGAGGAGGTCGCATGTGGAATGTCGCACTGTTGATGGTCGGGCTCATGGTTTACTCCGGAGGTGGAGGTGCTGCGGCAGCGCAGCAGCCTGCTGCCGAGATATGGCAACCGCCTGTAGTTCATGCCGCTGCGGATGTTGGACAAGCACACACCGGCGACAACTCTTCAGAGGGCTATGGGACGTTAAACGGGATATCGCTTGCGGATACCAAGCGTGATATCGTCCGCAAGCTGGGAACGCCTGCACGAATCGAGCAGGACGGGCTGAGCGGAACCACTAAGCTTCTTTATAAAGATATGGAAGTTGGAGTCCGTAACGGCTACACGGAATATGTTCATGTCAAGCCCTCTGCCGAGTCCTTTCAGGTTGAAGGCCAGCATATAGGTATGTCAACCGATCATGTCCGGTCATCCCTGGGTAAGCCGTATTTTAAGGCGGAGGACGGAGATGTATACCTTGAGAACCATCATGCGCTTAAGGTATACATTGACCGGGATACCGGTGAAATTGAAGGCGTCGATTTATTTTTCGATTATAGTGAATAAATTTGTTTCAACCTTGAGAATTACGGTTAATAACCAATGGACTATAACCTAAATTGAGGTTTAACACTATTAGGGGAGGTTTTCACAATGGAATTCACCAATACGAAGTCATATGCCAAAGTCGTGGAAAACGGGACGCAAGCGGTTCAGGAGGTTCAGAATCTACGGCAGTCCGGTTACGATCTGGATCACATTTATGTATTGGCCCATGATTCGGACAAGACGAGCCGGATTGTGGAAGCAGCCGATGCCAATAATGTAGGCATTAAGGAAGAAGGCGTGTTTGATGCCCTGGCGAATCTGTTCCGGTCCCGCGGGGATGAGCTGCGTGCCAAAATCGTATCGCTTGGCTTTACCGAAGCCGAGGCGGGATTTTACGAGAAACAATTGGACCTTGGCAAAGTGCTCGTGATTGCTAAGAAGGATTGAGGTAGCATTGAACGTTCAGCCTGGCGCTGATTCGACATAGGAGTTATAGGACTTAAAACATAGATAAGGAATGAGACTATTGACGTCTCATTCCTTATCTATGTTTTAAAAGAATGTTCCATATATCTATTAAAAGTGGAAGATTCAAGCTTGAGAACCTTTTTCTATGGCAAATGATCATTGGGTTATTATAGTATAATAGTAGGAAAAGGATTTCTGTCGCATAAGCCGTAACGTTAAAGGAGAGGGCAATGAGAATATTAATCGTAGATGACAATCCGACTAACGTCATTATTATTCGAGAAATCTTGAAGAAGGAAAATTATCAAAATACACTATCTGCATCTTCAGCCCTGGAAATGCTGGAACACCTGGGGATCGGCGATCGCAGCCATGATCCGAATCCCCGTAGGGCTGATATCGATTTGGTGCTGCTCGATATGATGATGCCTGAGATGGATGGAATAGAAGCTTGCCGTATTGTTCAGCAATACGAGCATTTGAAAGATATACCGATCATTATGGTCACCGCCGTCGGAGATTCGAAGAAGCTGGCGGAAGCGCTGGATGCCGGTGCCGTCGATTACGTCACGAAACCGATCAACAAGGTGGAGCTGATGGCGCGGATACGCCTCGCGCTTCGGTTGAAGCACGAGAAAGACTGGCATATTGAAAGGGAACAGCGGGTCCAGGCGGAATTGAAGCTTGCGGCCATGGTTCAGAATGCCGTGTTAAGCTCGCCCATCGAAGATGAACAGCTGGAGATTCATGCCCTGTACCAGCCCTCGGCAGAGCTTGCGGGAGATTTGTATGCATGGTTTCCGCTAGGTGACGGACGTTATGGCGTGATTCTGCTGGATATGATGGGACACGGGATTACTTCGTCCCTGTTTTGCATGTTCATCGCTTCGGTGCTGAAGGATACGGTGACGACTTATGTCGAACCGGAGAAGGTGGTTCAAGAATTGAATCGCAGATTCAATCAGTTGAACCTGGGCGAACAGCTGATTCAGTACTATTTTACGGCCATCTATCTTGTCGTGGACACTCGTTTGAAGCGGGTGGACTATGTCAACGCAGGACATCCCCCGGCTCTGTTCTTCAAAGAGGACGGCGAGGTCATGACGCTGGATCAAGGTTGCTGCCCGGTTGGCTTGTTCGACCGGATCGAGGACATGGAGCCAAGAAGCTTTCATTATGAAGGCGAAGGTCATTTGGTTATGTATACGGATGGCCTGCTCGAACTGGTAGAGGGCGGACATGACGAGAAACTGGATTACCTGAAGACGCATTTGGGCGGCCCTCACCATTGGAGAGAAGACGAAATGAAGGAACAGTATTTTGTGGATGATCCATCGCAGGAGCGAGAGGACGATAAATGCCTGGTTTGGATATCTCTTAAAAAAGGAGAGGAAACCAATCAATGAAGCTTAAGAGCAAGTTAGTCATTGGGTTTACAACATTACTGGCGCTTATGCTGGTATTGACCCTGATCGGGTACGACCGGATCAGTTATATGAACAACCAGATGGACCAAATCTATCAGGAGCGTTACCAGAAGGTGCGAAACTCCAGCGGCATGCGCGGAGAAGTCAACAATATGGCGCGAGAGCTTACGAATATGATCCTGAGCAACGATCCGTCTACGTATACGGTGTCCAAACAGGAAATCGAGACGATGACGGCGCAGACGGAGGAGTATTTTAGGGCCATCAAGGAAAGCGTAAATACCGCAGAGGAACAGCAATTGCTGGTCCGGATCGAGCGTGCGGTTAACGAATATATCGTGTATCAGAACAAGACGCTGGAACTGCTCTCTACCAGCGACGCAGATGGGGCCAACGCACTCCGTAATTCCACCGGGCAATCAGTCCAGGAGGAGATGCTGATCAGCCTGAACGAGCTTAGCAGCTACGAGAATCAGAAGATCAATGATGATATAGCCGCAGCGAAAGCCGCTTACGACCGCTCCGTGCAAATATTCATCTACATCATGGCCGGCGGGCTTCTTATCGGAATGTTGGTCATTCTATGGATTCTCCCAAGCATTACCCGGGGCATCAACGTGGTCTCCATGATGCTGAAGAGCTTCGGCGAAGGCAGGCTGAAGGCCATCCGCCGTATCAAGGTTACGTCCAAGGACGAGTTTGGGGACGTAGCTCGAGTATTCAAAGACTTGTCCGAAGACATCATCGAGAAGCAGCGCATCGAGGAGACCTATCTCCAGGCGCAGCGTGATCAATCCTGGCTGAACTCTAACATGGCCAGAGTCACCGAGCTGCTGGAAGGAATCAATTCCCTGGAAGAGGTCGGCCAGCGGTTCATCAGCGAATTCACGCCGATCTTGGGAGCTCATTACGGAGCCATCTATATCCGTCAGGAAGACAAACATCCGAACAAATTGGAGATGAAAGGCTCCTATGCCCATGAAGGCGGAGAAGAGCCGAAGGTTGCGTTCATGATCGGGGAAGGGCTTGTAGGCCAGGCGGCGCTCGACAAGAAACCGGTCGTACTGAAAAGCGCGCCGGATGACTACATGAAGGTGGAATCCGCTTGGGGAGCTTCCAAGCCCGTATCCATTATGATCTACCCGATTCTGTTCGAGAATGAAGTGCTGGGCGTCGTCGAGTTGGCTTCGTTCGAGGAAACGACATCTTTGCAGGAGCAGTTGATGTCTCAGCTAAGCCAGTCCCTCGGGATCATTCTGAACAACATCACAGGCCGACTGCGGGTAGAGCAGCTGCTGCGCGAATCCCAGGCCATGACCGAGGAGCTTCAGGTTCAATCCGAAGAGCTTCAGACGCAGCAGGAAGAGCTTCGCCGTACCAACGAGAATCTGGAGGAGCAGACCAATGCCCTCAAGCGTTCCGAGGACCTGCTGCAGCGCCAGCAGGAAGAGCTGGAGCACTACAATACCGAGCTTGTTGCCAAGACGCGTGCGCTTGAGGAGCAAGTGCAGGAAGTGGAAGAGAAGAACGATGAAATCGAGAAGGCGCGAGTGCAGCTCGAGCAGCAAGCGAAGCAGCTCTCGATTACAACCAAATACAAGTCGGAGTTCATGGCGAACATGTCCCACGAGCTGCGCACCCCTCTTAACAGCCTGCTGATATTGTCGCAGCTTCTGTCTGAGAACAAGGATGGGAACCTAAGCTCCAAGCAGATTGAATATGCACAGACGATTTACATGTCGGGCTCCGACCTTCTCAAAATGATTGATGAAATTCTCGACTTATCGAAAGTGGACGCCGGGAAAATGGAAATCAACTATGAAGACGTCCAGCTTCCGGATATCGAAGCTTTCGTGGAGCAGAATTTCGCCGCGGTGGCATCGCGCAAGCATATCAATTTGGGCGTGCATATTGAAGAGGATATCCCGCAAAGCATCGTGACGGACAGTCATCGCGTGAAGCAAATTCTGCGCAACCTGTTATCGAATGCTTTCAAGTTTACGAATAGCGGCTCTGTCGAGCTGCAGGTGGAAAAGGCCGACAAGGACAAGCTTCCGGTTTACCTAAATGCCGAATCGGACTATGTGGCCTTCGCTGTCAAAGATACCGGAATCGGCATTCCGGCAGACAAAACGGATCTGATCTTTGAAGCCTTCCAGCAGGTAGACGGTACCACTAGCCGCAAATACGGCGGGACCGGGCTTGGCCTTTCCATCAGCCGCGAGCTTTCCCGCCTGTTGGGCGGGGGCATTACGGTTGAATCGGAGGAAGGCAAAGGAAGCTGCTTCACCCTCTTCCTGCCGGCAAGCCATCCAGAAGTGGCTGACGGTGCGAAGGAAGCGGCCGCAGCGATGGAGGCACCGCCTGAGAGCTCTCTGATCGTACCGAAAGCCAAGATGGTTACGAAAGAGGTTCAGCCTGCCATACAGGTAGACGATGATCGTAACCAGCTCGGGCCGACGGATAAAGTGCTGCTCATCATTGAGGATGACGTGAAGTTTGCCAGAATCCTGCTCGATATGGCCAGAGGCCGCGGCTTCAAGGCTTTGGTCGCACTGCAGGGTGACATCGGACTGGAGATGGCCAAGTCGTACAGACCGGATGCCATCATTCTGGATATCCAGCTCCCGGTAATCGACGGCTGGTCCGTCATGGGCGAGCTGAAGAGCTCTGCGGTTACCCGCCATATTCCGGTGCATGTCATCTCCGTTGTGGATGAAGTGAAGCAAGGCTTAATGATGGGAGCGATCGCTTACCTGAAGAAACCTTCAAGCCGGGAAGCGCTGGAGGACGCGTTTACGCATATCCAATCCTATGCGGAAAAATCGATGAAACATCTCTTGATTGTCGAGGATGACGATATTCAGCGGAATTCCATTATCGAATTGATCGGCCATGACGATGTGTCGATTACGGCGGCATCCACAGGCGCCGAGGCGCTCAGCGAGCTGCGTAAGCAGCGCTATGATTGCATGGTGCTTGATCTGATGCTGACGGATATGACAGGCTTTGAACTGCTTGACCAAATTCGCGATGACGAGAACCTGGTGGATCTGCCTATTATTATCTACACCGGCAAGGATTTGGATTCGAAGGAAGAGATGCAGCTTCGCAAATATGCGGAGTCCATCATCATTAAGGACGTGAAGTCACCAGAACGGCTTTTGGATGAAACGACGCTGTTCCTGCATCGGGTTGAGGCCGATTTGCCGGAGGACAAACGTAAAATCCTGCAGAAGTTGCACAACAAGGAAGAACTGTTTGAGGGCAAAAAAATTCTGCTTGTGGATGACGATATCCGCAACGTGTTTGCCCTCTCCAGCGTGCTGGAGGGATACAATATGGAAGTAACCTTTGCCGAGAACGGCCGGGAAGCGATCGAGCTCCTTCAGCAGAATCCGGATTTCGATCTGGTGTTAATGGATATGATGATGCCGGAGATGGACGGTTATGAGGCGATGCGCCGCTTACGCGAAATGCCGGAATTCGACAAATTGCCGATTATTGCCCTGACGGCCAAAGCCATGAAAGAGGACCGCGCGAAATGCATTGAAGCGGGTGCTTCCGATTATATGAAGAAGCCGATTCAGACAGAGCAACTTCTTTCCCTAATGAGGGTTTGGTTGTATTCGTAAGCCGCTTTTGTGGGTAAAGTACAAGTAGCAAATAAACACTCGGAAAGCGGTGCAAGCGTAATGTCATCTAGTGACCATATGGAATCAGAACAACTGTTGTTGACAGAGAATAGCGAGCGTGAACTGGAACAAATCGAGATTGAACTTCTTTTGGATGGCATTCATCGATTCTATGGTTACGATTTTCGAAATTACGCCATTCCTTCGTTGAGGCGGAGAATCTGGCATCATGTTCATGCAGAGGGTGTTTCCACGATTTCTGCCCTCCAAGACAAAGTACTGCACGACCGTTCATGTTTTGAGCGGCTCATATATAATTTGTCGATTCCTGTTACGGAAATGTTCAGGGATCCGAAACTATTCCTGACATTCAGGCAGTCGGTGGTTCCATTGCTTCGTACGTATCCGTATATACGGATTTGGCATGCAGGCTGCTCAACCGGAGAAGAAGTGTATTCCATGGCCATTTTGCTTCATGAAGAGGGGTTGTATGAAAAATCCCGGATTTATGCGACGGACATGAATTCGCGTTCGCTCCAGCAGGCCAAGGAAGGCGTATTCGATATCAAACGCATGAAGCAATATACGAAGAATTACTTGGAGGCGGGCGGTACCCGCTCGTTCTCCGAATATTATACCGCGAAGTACAACTCGGTTATTTTTCAGCCGTTTTTGAAGAAAAACATGATATTTGCCGAGCACAATTTGGCAACGGACCGTTCCTTTAACGAGTTTAACGTGATTTTTTGCCGGAATGTCATGATTTATTTTAATGACCAGCTGCGGGATCACGTGCACGGATTGTTTCACGAGAGTCTAAGCCATTTCGGTATTCTCGTCCTGGGCGCCAAAGAGTCCATACACTTTACGAATTATAGCGAAGCTTATGAAACACTGGACCGCGTCGAGAAAATTTATCGAAAGATTAAATAGAAGTTTTGTAGGAGGATCTCATGGGGTTTCACGAACCGATTCATATTCTGTTGGTAGATGACCGCCCTGAAAACTTACTTGCACTCGAAGCTGTTCTGGACAGCGAACAATACACGCTCATTAAAGCTACTTCGGGCGAAGAGGCTTTGCGATATCTCTTGAAGTATGATTTTGCCGTGATTGTTCTTGATGTCCAAATGCCCGGCATGGACGGCATTGAAACGGCAAGGCTGATCAAGGCGAGAGACAAAACCAAGGATATTCCGATAATATTCATTTCCGCAAACAGCAAGGACGCGGAGCATCTTTTTGCGGGATACTCCGCCGGTGCAATCGACTATATGGTTAAACCCTTCATCCCTCAAATCTTGAAATCCAAGATCGAGGGTTTTGTCGATATGTATCGGACCAATAACAGGCTGAAGATCCAGTCCGCGCAATTACACCAGAAGACTCAGGAACTGGAAAAGATTAATCAAGAGCTAGTGCTGGCCAAGGAAGAAGCCGAGATTGCCGCCAAAGCCAAAACCGAGTTTCTGGCGATGATGAGTCATGAGATCCGAACGCCGATGAATGGCGTCATCGGGATGATTGATTTGCTGATGGACAGCGAGCTTCAGGATGAACAGCGTGAATATGCCACGATTATCCGCAACAGTGCGGATGCCTTGGTTAACATCATTAATGACATTCTGGATTTCTCCAAGATGGAATCCGGCAAAATGGAGCTGGAGGAATATCCGTTTGATCTTAAGTCCTGCGTTCAGGAAGTGTTCGGTTTGTTCTCCGGAGAAGCCTCCAAGAAAAACCTGGAGCTTACGTATTATATCGAGGATCAAATCCCTTCGATGGTATTCGGCGATATGGGGCGCCTGCGTCAAGTGTTGGTGAATTTGGTATCCAATGCCGTAAAATTTACGAATGAGGGCGGCGTGTATTTGGTTGTTTCGCTTGCCAAGGCTGAAGAGAATCGATTAACGCTTGAATTCACGGTAAAAGATACGGGAATCGGTATCTCATCGAAGAAGCTTGACCGGCTGTTCAAGCCGTTCTCTCAACTGGATTCCTCGATGACCAGACGCTACGGCGGAACAGGTCTGGGGCTAGCGATCTGTAAATCGCTTGTGCAGATGATGGGCGGAGAGATCGAGGTTGACTCCAAGGAAGGGGAGGGAGCCACCTTCGTATTCACGATCTGCGTTCACACGCATGAGGAGGAGCATCCTCGGCTACGGGAAGAGGAACATTCGGACAAATATCGGGTGCATGGGGGAAGACAGCCGAACATTCTGATCGTGGACGACCATCCGATTAATCGAAAGCTGATGGAGAGCATGCTTGAAAAGATGGGAATGATTGCGGATATGGCCGAAGACGGCAGGCAGGCCGTTGAGATGGCTGCCGGGCCTAAAGCTTACGACATGATCTTTATGGATTTGCAAATGCCGGTCATGGACGGTTTGGAGGCCGCTCGCCTCATCCGCCAGATGAAGCCGGAAGCGGACGCTCCCGTACTCGTTGCGATGACAGCCAATGTGATGGACGGGATTCAGAAGCGCTGCTTTGATGCCGGCATGAATGAATATATCAGCAAACCGGTCAAAATCAGCTGTGTAAAGCACCTGATATCCCGTTATATGCCGGTAGAGCCGGACGGGTGGGACATCAGCCCAAGCCAAGTCCGGATCATCAACGGCTAGTGAATGAATCGTTTTCCATATATTAGCGTGTCTTTATCCCTCGTTAACCTGTTTCAACAAGCGAGATAACGGGTTATGTAAAGGGAAAACAAATTATTGGGAGAGAGTGTCTATGAATACAAAAACGAATGATAAGTTCAATGCCAAGACCCAAATGAACGAGGGCGTATGCACTGTATTTTTGAGCGGTGAACTTGATTTGTCCGTCGCTCCGGATTTTCGATTGGTAATGGAGCCTCTTGTCGGCAATTCCGAAGTAGACTTGATCGTCAACATGAAGGACATGACATATATTGATAGTACGGGCATTGGTATTCTTCTGTCGATACTGAAAGCCAGACATGGCATGGAAGCACGCTTTGCAGTTGAGGAAGTTCCGCCGCAAATTCAAAAGCTGTTCGATATGACGGGTATTGCGAAGTTCTTTCAGTCGTAAGAAGAATTCCCAATAGGAAAGGATCGAAAAGAATGAATTCAGATGTACAAAGAATAACACTTAATTTGCCTGCCAGTGCTGAATACGTGGATATTGTAAGATTGAATCTATACGGGATAGCTTCCAAGATGGGCTTTTCCTATGAAGAGATCGAAGATATGAAGGTTGCGGTGTCGGAGGCCTGTAACAACTCGGTTTTATATGCTTATAGCCAGGAAGGCGGAATGGTAGAGGTTTTATTTCAAGTGACCGGCGAGTCGCTATCCATTACGGTCAGAGACGAAGGGGAGAGTTTCGACAGTGTGGGGGCGGTTGGCGATCGTACACTTCATGATAAAGATCTCAGCGAGGTCCAAATCGGAGGACTTGGCTTCTACCTGATGGAGGCGCTTATGGACGAGGTGAGCGTGACAAACCAGGCTGGAAAGGGAACCGAGGTTACGCTGACGAAGCGGCTCGCAAGAAGCGAGGAGCCAGTATGAGTGATAAGGCGACTCCCCAAGAGTCCAGAGATGAAGCAGTTCATTTAATAGAACAGTATCAGCAGACGAAGGATAACGATATCGCAACGGTGCTGATTAAAAAATATGAACCGATGGTCAAGATGGCAGCAGGCAAAATTGCCCGGAATCGGCCCGATCTGTATGAGGATTTATATCAGGTTGGTCAAATGGCATTAATCCGTTTGCTTCAGCAATACGACATTAGCCTGGGGATTCCGTTTGAGCCCTACGCCATGAAGAGTATGATCGGGCATATGAAAAACTTCCTCCGCGATAAATCATGGTACATTCAAGTGCCAAGACGAATCAAGGAGAAGGGGGCCTTGGTCCAGCAAGCGATTGATGAATTAATGGTGAAGCTTGAACGATCTCCTGATGTGAATGAGATTGCATCCTACCTGGATCTTTCCGTTGAGGAAACCGTTGAAGTGTTGGCGGGAAGGGAATGCTATCATTATGTATCATTGGATTCCCCATTGTCTCAGGAAGAAACCGGGGCAACGCTTGGAGAGCTGATCAGTTCGGACGTGAATGACTTTGATTCCGTCGAGAAGCGCATGGATCTTCAACAGGCGATGAGCCAGCTGAAGGAGCAGGAGCAGAAGGTGCTGCTGCTGGCATTTCAGGAGGGGCAGTCCCAACGAGCGATCGCTCAAAGGTTAGGCGTGTCGCAAATGAGTGTCTCGCGTATCCAGAAGCGGGCAACGGAAAAACTGAAGCAAATCATGTCCAATTCTTCGTATTGATATGGACAAGCTTCGTAGAGACAGACGTATAGCAACATAAGGCACGCTTCCTCCATCACGGGAATGCGTGCCTTTTTTGAACCTAATATCCGTATTTATCGAAGGGAGTGGCAAGGAAATCATGCTTGGGCCGGATACGACAGAAGGTCAGGATATTTATGATTTTGCAGGGGGGTGGCAATGGCACGATGTCCGAACCGATAACTGGCAATCCTCCTGGATCGGCGAGCTTCGGTCACGCTATCCTTATACAGCCGAATGGTTTAATCTGGCACCGTCGTTAAAGGACCGGAATTACTTATCCGTTCGTTTCAAGGATGGGGTGGAGGCGGTCATTATGGGGTCCATGCTTTATAAGGTTACGAATGAACACGAGCATCATAAGTCGGAACAGTTCTATTTCTATGTGGATGCTCAAGTGCTGATCACCATTAATTTGGATGAGCATACCCGCAGCGTGATGGCCAAGGCCGATAGAGCCTCGATGCTTCATCAATGCGAGCGGCCCGTAGACGGCCTGTTTGTATTAGCCCGGGCCATTCTGCATTATTACCATGCAGGAATGGATCAATTCGAACATAACCTGCGTCTTGTCGAAAAGGATATGCGTACACGCAACCGAAGATCTTTAATGGATAACATTCTCTCGTCAAGGTTTGAGCTGCTGGAATGGAGCAACCTGTTTATTCCTTTTCAGGAGCTGATCGCTGCGGCGAAGGAGGGGTATCACGGCGAGCTGGATGCCAGCCGCTCGTTTCAACAGCTCCTGCATCGAGTAGAACGAATGGAAAGGCTGATTTATCACTATGAGCGCGAAATCGATACGCTGGTATCCATAGATGATGCCATCTCGGCGTTCCGCGGCAATGAAATCATGAAGACCTTGACCATCTTTACGGTCGTATTCACACCGGCAACCGTGATCGGAGCCGTATGGGGCATGAATTTCGAGAACTTGCCCGGCATTAAGACGTTCTGGGGCTTCACGGCAGTCATTGGCTTCACCCTGCTCTGGACCGGAGGGATGTACCTTTGGATGCGTGCGAAGGGATGGACGGGGGACCTGCTTCAAGTAAAGTCCAAAAACAGGAATATTTGAGTACGAAGTACACGCTTGCATAAGAAGTGCAGCAATAACTCATCACAATCGCCCGGTAACCGTTAAAGGTACCGGGCTTGTTCAGGTAAAAGAGACGAATTAGGATTTGGATTGTTCAATATATCCCTGCAGGTTCGAGATGAAATCCCCTATCATCGGCACATTGACAAAGAAGCTGAGAATATAACCCAGAAGACCCAGCACGAGAGCCGTGCCAAGGGTTAAGCCCAACCCCCGGGCCAGGCCGGCAGTGAGGTTGGCAATGATGCGTTTCTTGGGATTCATGTAATTATCGATCATGTCCTTCATTTCGGACTTCTCCAGCGTGGCGGCGATTTTGTCCAGTCGCGTGTTCAATTTCTTCACTTCGTGCCTAAGCTCAAAGGGATGCTCCTGCACCTCATCCGCCTCTTTCGAGTGTCTTTCCCTGGATGATTCGGATTGCACTCGTTGTTCCTCGTTTCGTGTCGAACGACTGCCGCTTCGGGTTGAGAAGCCGGAGCCGCCATGATATGGGTTTGCTTTACTCATGAAATATCCCCGCTTTCCAGGCAGATGCGCCGTTTCATTTCACTTCGGAATCCATACGATGTTGATAAGACAACGTGCCGGATCTGGCACAAAAATAGCCAGCTGCGTCAGCTGGCTATTCGTGACCCTACGAATTAATAATTCGTTGTCGTTTTCATTTCACGGCTGACTTCGGAAGAGGTGTCCATCGCTTTATCCTTCACATCTTTGGAAGCACTTGAAACCTCGCTCGACACGTCTGCCGATGCTTCCTTGACGCTGGACATAATGCTTTGGCGGCCTTCGTTCACGGTGGCCATGACATCGGAGGCTTTGCTTCCTACCGTTTTTGCCAGTTCAGAAGCTTTATCGCCTACGGTATAAGCGACTTCTTTGGTTTTATCCGACACCATGCTCAGCTTCTCGGATAAATCCCCGCGAAGCTCTCGGCCTGGCTTTGGAGCGAACAACAGAGCTGCCGCCGCTCCGACCAAGGCACCGATAAAAGCACCTTTGAAGAATGTGGAACCGCTTTGTACTGGATATTCTTGTTCTGCGTTATTCATAACTTTCACTCCTTTTAGTTAATATAAAAATGAATATAAACACGAGGATCAGGCTGTGCGTCTAAACAACTTGGCAACAAGACCGAGCAGGAATACAAAGATGGCCGTACCGATGATTGCGGGCACAATGGCAAATCCGCCTATGACAGGACCCCATGCTCCGAAGAGCCACGGTCCGAGCCATGCGCCTATGAAACCTGCGATCATGGAACCGATAATTCCGCCCGGCATTTCATGACCGACCAGCGCATCCCCGATTATCCCGATGATGATTGCCATCACGATGCTGATGATGATTCCCCACATACGATCGCCTCCTTTTTCAGAGCAATGTGTTTCGAGTGGGCTTGCTTATCTCGTAATTAAACGCAAGGCCACACCATGAAACAGGAGACGTGCAAAACGGGAGATAAATGAAATGTCCGTCCTCTATGGAACGTATCCTGCTGTCAATTGCAGTTTTTTGTACTATACTGAATACAGATTTGCAATCATTCTCGAATAAGCGTGATCTCGGGAAGATGCAAGCATACAGGCTTCTCAAGGCATCATACGTAACAGACGGTAAATAGAAGGAGTTATTCAACATGGACACTGTATTGGTGAAGGAATATCGGGCGGACATCTTGGAGTGCGTCCACAATGGACATATATGTATTGTGAATGAACAAGGTAAGGTCGAGGCTTATGCGGGAGATCCGGATTATGTCGCATTTACGCGTTCCTCGGCCAAGCCGATGCAGGCGATTCCTTCCATTCGCGGCGGGCTGGCCGATCATTACGGACTGTCCGATGAGGAAATTGCGATCATGACGGCTTCGCATCGTGCGGAGCAGGCTCATGTGGAAGTATTGGAGCGTTTTGCACGCAAGGCGGGCATTAGCGAAACCCACATGGTGTGCGCATCCAGCTGGCCGCTGGACGAAGGAAGCAAAGAAACACTTTTGCGAGGCGGCGGCGATAAAAGTAAATGGTACCATAACTGCTCCGGCAAGCATTATGGCATGCTGGCCTACTGCCAGATGGCGGGATATCCGTTGAAGGGATACGATCAGCGGGAACATCCGCTGCAGCAGGAAATCCTTCGGACGGTCGCCTATTTGGCGGGATTGGCTCCCGGCGATGTTAAACTGGGAACCGATGGATGCGGACTGCCGGTATTCGCCATGCCGCTCCGCGCTTTGGCAACAGCCTACATGAAGCTTGCATGCCCGGACCTCATAGAGGACGAGCCGACGCGAAAGGCAGTCATGCAAATCACGAAGGCCATGCATGCAGCCCCTTATATGGTGGCGGGTAAACACAAAGTGGATACCCTTCTTCTGGAAGATCCTAATATTGTGGCCAAGGGCGGCTTCAAGGGGGTGTACTGTTTCGGCCTTAAGAAGGAGCGGCTCGGCATCTCTTTCAAAATTTCGGACGGCTCCGAGGAAGAATGGGGCTGGATCGCGGAGTCCATATTGGAACAAATCGGCTATGGCAGCAAAGCGACCATCGAACGGCTGAAAGCTGCATATCCTAAGGATTTATATAATGATGAGGGTCTTCGAGTAGGCAGGGTAGAAACCGGATTTAAGCTGCTCCACGCTTAAAGGCGACTGATTAGACCGGAAACCGCCGGGGTATTGAATAGTAAAAAAGGCGGAGGTGACCGGCCATGATTAAAATCATGACGGCAGCGGAAAGACATACTACCCATGAAGACGGTATTCACAGCGAATTCAGCTTTTCTTTTGGTGATTATATAGACCCGCATAACGAGCACTTTGGAAGCCTTCTGGCGCATAATGAATACGTGCTCCAACCGATGGAGGGGTTTGATCGAAGGTTTCATCATGATTTGGTGATTGTGCATTTGGTGCTGGAAGGCACGTTGACGTATGAAGATGATACAGGGAAGCTCATGGAGCTTACGCCCGGTACGATTCATGTCGTGAATACAGGCTCCGGCGTGTACCATGCCGAGAGGAATGCCTCCTCTTCGGAGGACGTACGCTATCTGGAAATGTGGTTTCTGCCCGCGGAGCCGGGCCTTGAGACCAGTCACCACCAAAGCAATTTTACAAAAGAACAGCAATTGAACCAGATGCTTCCGATCATCGGTTCAGGCAATGGTAAGTCGAGCCTGCCCCAGTCGCTGGATGTTGTGATGTACAGCAGCATACTGGAGACCGGACAAGAACTGACGTACAGTCTGGCCGGGGATCGTAGAATGCATCTATATGTCATAAGCGGTCATGTCGAAATATCATCGGAAGACGGCGTATTCGATATTAAGGCGGGCGATGCGGCAAGGATACAGCGTCGTCATGAGTTGACCTTCCGGGGGAACTCCAGTGAGGGGAGCTCGGAAATGGTCCTTATCGATATGCCATAACGTAAACAGAAAGCCCCGGGATTTGCGAGATTCGCAAGTACCCGGGGCTTTTGTCATGACAAAAGCGCTTCTAAAGAATACACTCAAAGTACGTGAAGATACAGTCCTACTGGTTTCCGCGGAGCTGTCCAAGCTCGGATACAACGGCTTCCACTTCCGAAATACTAAGATTCTGTTTATTCATGACCATATCGTACAGATCATAAATATCATCATATTGGTTAACCGAGAAGGCAGAGGCCTGCATGGCAGCGCCTGTGGCCATCCGTAGCTTCGTTTTAATCTGTTCGATCATATACTCGACATTGGCTTGGGATTTTTCACTCAAATCCATGGAATAACACCATCCTCTCTTAGGCGGATTTACGATTTTCATCCCTGTATTGTAACATGTTAGCGTGCGGCTCGACCAATGTTTTTGCCATCGGTGAGGAAGATAGGTTAAAATCAGAAAAAAACGCTTCACCGTCAGCGATGCTAATCATCGAACCATTTAATCAAGGAGGTCCGTCATGAGCGAACAAGCCGGCAAGACGCCAAGCGTGCATGCTGCCAAAGCCAAGATGTCGGGCCATGAACTGGCCGTTTTTTTTCTGGGGATTTCGCGGCGCCATGCGCTGGGCAGCATCGTATTTTTATGTATTGGCACCGACCGTTCCACAGGTGATGCGCTCGGTCCGTTGACTGGAAGCCGGCTTGTGGAATACGGTTTTCCGCAGGTGATCGGCACGCTGCCCGAACCCTGTGATGCTTTCAATCTTGAGGCAAAGCTTCAAGGCATACCCGAGGATCAGGTGGTTATTGCCATTGATGCTTGCTTGGGACAATCCTCTTCCGTCGGTTATTTCTTTGCAAGCGAAGGTCCGCTGGCGCCGGCCCAATCCGTCGGCGGGAAGTTGCCGGCAGTGGGAGACTACAGCGTGGCAGCGGTCGTGAACGTTCATGGACCGAAGCCGTATTGGACCCTCCAAGTGACGTCCCTTTACCAGGTCATGGGAATGGCGGAGCAGATAGCGAAGCAAGCCGCTGCGGCCTTTGGCCTTAGGCCGTAAGACACGCGTTTCAACCGGGGTTGTTTTTGTTTAATAATAGTTCATTCTTTATAAAATAATGGGTGTCTATCCTAGGGCATCGCTGAATAGAAAGAAGGGTATCGCTATGGAAAAAGTACAATGCAACGGCAGCACGATTTGCTACGTGGATCAGGGACAAGGTGAGCCGGTCATTCTGCTTCACGGTTTCTGCGGAAGCTCCGCCTATTGGGAACAGGTACTGCCATATCTTCAAGGTTTCAGAGTCATTGTACCGGATCTCCGGGGTCACGGGCGGTCTGATGCACCGATGGGATCGTATACCATCGAACAAATGGCGGACGACGTCCTGCTATTGATGGATGAGCTCGATATTCCGAAGGCGGCGTTGCTCGGTCATTCCCTCGGAGGATATATAGCGCTCTCCTTCGCCCAGCGTTACGCTTCTCGATTGAACGGCTTTGGCCTGATCCATTCTACGGGCTATCCGGATTCGGATGAAGCGAAGGAGAAACGGGTGAAAGCGGTCAGCACCATCCAAGGGGAGGGCATTACGGCTTTTGTTGACGGATTGGTGCCGGGCCTGTTTGCTCCGGATACGAAGGAAACCAAGCCGGAATGCATTCAGCGGGCGAAGGAGATCGGTTACCTTACGCCGCCGCAAGGTGCGATAGGGGCGGCGCTGGCCATGCGCGAGCGTCCGGACCGGCGCGATGTGCTCTCGGCATCCACGCTGCCGATCCTGCTTGTAGCAGGAGAGAAGGACGGCTTGATTCCGGCGGAGCGCACCTTTACCACAGACCATGACAACGTAACCCGGATCGTGATCGAGGGCGCGGGTCATATGAGTATGATGGAGACGCCCGAGAAGCTCGGCGAAGTCATTTCCTCTTTCATGGGACGGCTGGAGCAAGAATAAATCCATATCGTTTATAATAAACGGATACTCCTATTGCGGGGTATCCGTTTATTGCATTGCGGGCTGCAGTTGCAGTGGACCCTCCATCGTTTCCGGACCCCGCCTGAACAAAGCGTGAACGGGCAGGAGGGCGGCTACTGGAATTCTGGTCCCGGATAGCCTACAATTTAATCGTGATCCGGATTGGAATAGACCCGGCATGAATGCGCCTGCAGGGGATTCACCGAAGCTGCCTGGCATGCCGTTCCTAAGTTCCTCGGCAGCGGGAATTTGCCGGAAGGTTAAAGATGAGGTCAACAATTCGCTGCATCCGGCACGGATGCAGATTGGGGGCGAGTGCATGTTTCGCAGGGATTATCTTGTGCGGCTTATTGAGGATATGACACAGATGATAGCCAAAGTGTTTTCGCTCAAGCAGGAGCGCAAGCACACCGAAGCTTTATGGGAGCTGGATGAGCTTTTTAAACGGCAGTTCCGGCTGAATTCAGGGCTGCTTCGCTCCTTGTCCGCAGCCGATATCGAGCAGCTCTTTCGCAATCATGGTTATCTGGAAGCGGACAAGCTGCAGAGTGCCGCAAGGCTGATGGAAGAGGAAGCATCGCTGCTGCTCGAGCTTGAGCGCGAAGAAGAAGCCGTTATGCTCTATACCAAGGTCTTTCAGTTATATTTGAAGTCAGCCCTACAAGGGGCGGATCCGAAACTGATCGGGTTGACGGAACGGATCGGTCTGCTGAAAGAACGTTTAAGGGCTTACGCGTGGCCCGAAACGGCGATGCTGGATTATTATGCTTATACGGAGCAGCAGGGGATGTTCGCGGAAGCGGAAAATACCCTGTACCAGCTGCTGGATAGCGGTAAGATCGAATATGACGAAGGCGTAAGGTTCTATCAAAGATTGCAGCAGAAACGGCCCGAGGATTTGGCAAAAGGCGGGCTTCCGCTGGAGGAAGTCGAGGAAGGAATGGACGAGCTCCGCCGCCGTTTTCCGCATGCGGCGGCGGACGGAGACACACCGTTTCCCGGCCTCGATTAACCTGTCTATAACATAAAAGAAAGCGAGATGTACCTTTTGGATGCATTAAGAAAATTGATTCATAACATCATGGAAGAAGCGTCATTGATTACGGCTACGCTAAGCCAGCTTCGCAAGCGGGAAGGCATGACCTACAGCAAAGTAACGGTTAAGCCCGTAGTGCTCAAGAACAAGCTGCACTATCAGTTCGCCTATTATTCCGCAACCAAGGTCACCCATCAGAATGTGCCGGCGAATGAGGCGGAGGCCGTACTGTTGGATATGTTCGAAAATGTATTCCGGCAAGCGATGATCTATACGCCGGAAGCGGATTATCAGGTTCTGATTTCGAAGAAATACAAGGTTTCGATTCTGACCAAATCCGCTTCGAAGACCAAAACGGATTTGTCGCATAACCGGAAAAAGACCTACATTCTTGAAGAGGGAGAGCCGGTTCCGTTTCTGGTGGAGCTGGGCATCATGAGCGAGGATGGCAAAGTATTTGCCCGCAGATACGATAAATTTAAACAGATCAACCGCTTCTTGGAGATGGTGGAGGATGTCCTCCCTCATCTGCCGGAGGACCGTCCGCTTACGATCGTCGATTTCGGCTGCGGCAAATCCTATCTGACCTTCGCCTTGTATCACTATTTGGCGGTAACCGCGCGCAGAAAGCTGAATATTGTCGGATTGGATCTCAAGGCGGATGTCATCGAACACTGCAGTATGCTGGCGAAAAAACTGAATTATACCCAATTGCGGTTTCTTGTCGGCGACATTGCGGATTATGACGAACTGGAGCAGGTGGATATGGTGGTCACGCTGCATGCATGCGACACCGCAACCGATGCGGCGCTGGAAAAAGCGGTCCGCTGGGGGGCTTCGGTGATTCTGTCGGTGCCTTGCTGCCAGCACGAGCTGTTCGCCCAAGTCCAGAGCCCAGTCATGGAGCCGCTGCTGTCCCACGGCATACTGAAGGAACGCTTCTCGGCGCTGGCCACGGACGCCATTCGGGCCAAGCTTCTCGACCTGATGGGATACAAGACGCAGCTGCTGGAGTTTATCGATATGGAACATACGCCCAAGAATATTTTGATCCGTGCGGTCAGCGGTTCTGCCGGAGACCGGAATAAACTATGGCAGGAGTATACTGCGTTTCGCGATTTTTTAAGCGCCTCGCCGTACCTTGAACGGGCTTGCAAGGACCTGCTCCCGAATACGGAAATGGAATCGCGTTGAACCGGATTGGCGATGAACGTGCGAGCGCGCACGTTCATCGCTTTTTTAATGGAAAATAGGAACTTCGGAGCCGGCCTTCCGGTTATCGCAACAAAATCAACATCTAAACGCGGTCATTTTTCTAAGAACGTGCGTCGTCGATAGAAGTTTTTCTTGCGATGGCAATCAAAGCCTTAATCCAGGGAATCGTGTGGCCCTTACAGCAACAGATGTGATCGCCAACATTGAATCAAGAATAACGCCGACCGTCCTTGTCCACAATGGCTATTAGGCGGGTTTCATGTTCGGCACGCGGAGGAGCGGGAGCGTGCAAGTGGCAGAAACGGAGAAGGGTTACGCATTCTTTCTTGAACGGGGCGTGGTGTAATGGCATCGAATACCCTGCATCGTGTTTGCGGGATGATGCTGATCGGGCTGGGGCTTGCGGCCAGTATCCGGAGCGGAATGTTTTTTGACGAGGATATATTTTGGATCGGAGCAGGTTTCGGCGTGCTTCTGCTGCTCATGACGGGAGCCGTTTGGCACGGTGCCGTTCAAGGCTGGAAGAATCATGGCATGGGAAAACTGCCGGAGGCGGTTCCTTCGGACAGAGAATTGCGGGTGGTTCTTGGCTGCATCTGCGCAATCCTTCTCATCTACGTCATTCACGGGATAGGGCGCCCCCTCTCTCTGGAAGGCACGATGAAGGAGATCATCCTGTGGGGAAGCTATGGTTCTTTTGCCATTGCTGCTTGGCGCGCGTGCCGTACAGGCCCCGGCTTACGCATCATGCATGCCGGCTGGCATCTGCTGGGCGCCGTGCTGTGCGGCAGCGCCTTGCTTGCCGTATACGGGCTTATGGAGCTGCCGTATGGGATCTATCATACGGCGGATGCGGACATTAGCGCGACCGGCGCGAGGCTTGGCGGCCTGCTTCAGTACCCGAACACGTTCGGGGCGGTGATGGCCGCCTTTTTGCTGGAGCGGCTGTTCGCGCTGCCGTCGGTCCTGCGGAACCGGACGGGCACGCTCCGCGCAGCGGCTGCGCTTCTGCCGCTTGCGCCCTATACCGCCGCGCTGCTCCTGACGGAGTCGCGCGGCGCCTGGCTCGCGGCCGCTCTTGCGTGCGCGGCCGGCTTCACCAAGGAGCGGCGTGCCTTGGCGCCGCTCCTTGTGGCTGCCGCCGCGCCTGTGGCGAGCGCGGCGCTGCTGTACCGCCAGCTGGCGGATGCCAGGCTGGCGCCAGCCGTGCTGCCCGGCCTGCTGTGGCTGGCCGGGCTTTGGGCCGGCGGCGTCCTCGCCGGCCTGCTGCTGTGCCGCTGGCGGCACAGCGGGGGGCCCGGGCGGCGTTACGCCGCGCCCGGGGCCCTGGGAGCTGCGGCCTTGCTGGCAGCCGCAGCGGTTGTCGTGATCCTGCTCCAGGTGCAGGATCGGACCCTGGGCGGCGCGGCAACGCTCAGCGCGCGCCGCCTCATGTACAGCGACGCCTGGCAGCTGGCCCGGTCGTCGCCGTGGCTGGGACGGGGAGGGGAGACGTGGCGGCAATCCTACCTTGCCATTCAGTCCCAGCCCTATGTGGGTGCCGAGGTGCATAATGGATATATGGATATCCTGTTGAATACGGGAATCATTGGGCTGCTGCTTGTCCTTATTTTGGTTATCTTTATGGTTGCGAGGCTCATCGCGGCAAGCTCCCGATTCATGCCCCCCGCCCTCGTGCTGATCGGACATGCGTCAGTGGATTTCGATTGGGGCTTCGGGTTGGTATGGCTGCTCCTATTGTGGCTTACGGTAATGGGCTTGGCCGGGGGTTCCCCCGATGAGGCGCCGCAGCATGGATCTATGGCAACTCGGCTAACCCGGCCGTTCAAACGATGGAATCAACTGCAAGCCGGCTATGAAGGGGGGCGGGCCCCTTCCCTGCTGCGACGGCTCAGGGTTATGGCGATTCTCCCGCTCGTGGCTTGGACTTTTCTCGCCGCGGCGCTGGGCATCAGCGAGCTTCAAGAGCGATGGGCCGTATCAGAGCCGCCAGGCCGGCAGATCCTGCTCCTCCGATCCTCGTTAAAGTGGAACCCCGCCAATACGGATGCGGCCATAAAGCTCTCGGCATGGCTTCCCCCAAGCGAGCAGATTCCGCTGCTGAAACGAAGCATGGTGCATGCGCCGAATCACCCGGGTTTAAGCTGGAAGCTGGCAGAAGGTTATTCCCTAAGAGGCGAATCGGAGGAAGCGGCGGCATGGTTCAAAAGGGGCATCGAACTGGATCGTTTCAATCCGGTCAAGCAAACCCGGGCCGTGCTGAAGCTGGCCGCCCTTGCGGACTGGCACCGCAGGGCGGGAGACTCCGCCGGAGCGGTTGAGGCGGCCCGGGCCGGATGGGATACCTTGAAGCGCTATCGCTTCCTTGCGGCTGCCCTTCATGAGCTTGATCCTTTTCGAAATGACCGTGGCTTTCATCTGTCCGTGCTTGCGGCTCGGCAGGCCAACCGCTTCGATAACACGATGACATGGGGAGAACGGGAGCATGCCGCAAGGCAGCCCTGATATCCGTTATCCCCGCACAGCCTATGGCGAATCATGCCGAATCGCAACCGATTGCGGCGACTTACCTTGCCCCACATTACGCGGTACCATGAAGGGCGGCATGGCGTTGACGACGCTTTGCTGGTTCGCCTTAGAACGAACGGTGTAGAATGGACCGACCTATCAATCTACGGTTGACGATCCAAATGCAGCCTTTTGTCGTAATTTCTCACGGTGTGACAGGGGGAAGAGGGGGGCCATGTCATCCCCCGAAGGCATCCCGAAAGGCGGAGGCCAGCTGGCGCTCCGGAACCTGCCAGAGCTCGGCAAGCTCGCTGCAGACGTCTTTTTCCCACCAGTCGCACAGCAGTTTTTTGTTGCTGTAGTTTTCGTGAATCCAGATCAGGTTTCCGATGACCTTCCGATAATACAATTCCTCTCCTTGCTTTAAGGTTTCCGGAGGAAGGTACAGCTTGAGCCGCTTGGTCGTACGGTATAATTCTTTGCTGCAGGCCCGCCGTATCCCGCGCGGGGAGGGGGGCTTGCTGCCCGGTCGTTTGGCATGGGGAGAATGCATGCTTTAACTCACTCCTTTGCTTCACCATATGTCCCGAAACGGGCGAAAGTCACTGCACCGCCCATAATTGGGCGCATTATAAGGCATGTAGAAGGCATGTCCCGGGCTGTGTTAGAATAGGCTAGTACTAGAAATCAACGCAGTAGGAAGGCGGGGGACAAGCGTGGAATTCTTTTACGAGGCTGTGGGCCGACTGTTTGAATGGATCCAGCAGCTGGGCTATTTCGGAATCATGCTCGGATTAATGGTGGAGGTCATCCCAAGCGAGATCGTACTCGCCTATGGCGGTTATCTGGTTTCCATGGGTGAGGTTCATTTTATCGGTGCCATGATTTTTGGTACCGTTGGCGGCGTGCTCGCCCAATTATTCATTTATTGGATCGGCCGTTACGGGGGCAGACCCTTTCTGGAGAAGTACGGGAAGTACATACTGATTAAGAAGAAGCATATCGACTACGCCGAGGAATGGTTCGGCAAGTATGGTACCGGCGTTATATTTACGGCTCGGTTTGTACCGGTGGTAAGACATGCGATTTCCATCCCGGCGGGCATATCCAAAATGCATGTGGGCAGGTTTACGCTGTTGACCACCCTTGCGGTTATTCCGTGGACGGCATTATTCTTATACCTCGGATTGCTTCTGGGCGACCAGTGGGAGCATATCGACGAGAAGGCAGGGCCTTACGTTCGGGAAATTCTGCTGGGCGCATTAGCCGTCATGATTCTTTATTTTTTGATAAAATGGATAAAATCAGCGAAGGCGAGGTCGAAATAACGAATGAGTATGAATATGGCAAATCATTTGGGTACGGGCATATCTCCGCAGCAATTCATGGACGGCATGCAGAAGAACCAGGATACGTTCAAGGCAGGCTACGAGCAGTTTAAATGGGAGAATGAAGAGGATAAAGCGTTTTTTGAAAGCCTCAATTTCAGGGATGATCTACGGGTCCTCATTCTGGCAGCGGATTGGTGCGGCGATGTTGCGCGCAATATCCCTGTCGTATTCCGTGCGATGGAGACCGCGGGGATTGAGACGGAAGTGCTGATTATGGAAGAGAATCTGGACGTCATGGATCAGTTCCTGACCATGGGCGCCCGTTCCATTCCGGTTGTGATCATTTCGGATACCGGGGGACATGTCCTCGGCACATGGGGACCGCGTCCGGCGCATGTTCAGAAGTTTATGATTGAGTTCAAGCAGAACAATCCGGATCGTGAAGCAACGGACTATCAGGACAACCTTGCCGTCACGCGGCAAAGCATCATTCAAGCCTACGGGGAAGGGTATGAGTTTCACGCTGCCATCATTAAGGAATTGCGTGAACTGATGTCAGGGTTTTAATCATGACACTTCATATTGAGACCTTTAATTTAGGACCGCTTCAGACGAATGCATATTTACTGACAGGGCCTGTAGAAGGCAAAGCGATCATTATCGATCCTGGCATGAACCCGGGGCCGCTCGTGAAGCGAATAGCGGATTTGGAGATTGAAGCGATCCTGCTGACCCATGCGCATTTTGACCACATGGGGGGCGTCGAGGAGATCCGCAAGCTGAAGGACTGTCCTGTTTATCTCCACACCTTGGAGAGCGAATGGCTGGCCAGTCCAAAGCTTAACGGTTCGCTGATGTGGCCTCAGGTCACCGGACCGCTGTCCACCGAGCCGGCGGAGTACGATTTGGCCGATGGACTGGAGCTGCAACTGATCGGGCATACCTTCAAGGTCTTTCATACACCGGGCCATTCGCCGGGAAGCGTGAGCTTCAAATGCGGAAATGATCTGTTTTCCGGCGATGTGCTGTTCCGTCTAGGCGTTGGGCGAACGGATCTTCCGGGCGGCCGTGAACGCGATTTGGTTGATTCCATTCAGAACACGCTGTATACGTTTGCGGATGAGGTCGTTGTGTACTCCGGCCACGGGCCTCGAACAACCATTGGCTATGAAAAGCAGCGGAATCCTTATGTTCCTGCGAGCAGGTAGGATAACATCCGACATAAATCGGGAAACTTTGTCTGGACAAATATAGACAAGATTGATACAATACGGTTAATTAAATGTTACCCATTGCGAAGCACGCAGACTGTGGAATTTATCCCGGTTTGCGTTCTTTTATTTTATGGGGAGTTTTTTTGGCATGGACGTGATTAGGGGGAAGCGCCAGTGAGAAAAGATCATCTATCGCTGCTGAACGGGAATGTTACAAGAAGCGAAGCGATTGATCGGCAACCGGAGTTCCGCCGGCGGGGCCAGACGGATATTTCATCCGTTGTCTGGGACAGGCTGGTGAAGGATGAAGGGATCGCGCAGCAGCCATGGCATCATCGGCTGCAGGGTATCAGATTGAATCAATAGGTGGACCGCTACCATGACACCCTCATTATGAAGTGAGAAACAATGATCCTCCGATTGGAGACTGCAGCCGGGTCAACCGGCTGCTTTTTTTTGTTTTTTTACGGATACCATAAGAAATTTCTGAAGCATCCGGAGGCATCTATATAAATTACATCATTTGGTACACGATAAATATAATAACCGTTTGAACGATTGGCTGCAGTTATTCGTACTACAGGCGAAGGCGAAAGAAGGTGATGATTTCAATCATGATCCCTGGCGAAGAGGATTTGATACGACAAGCGCAGTTAGGAGATGCTGCTGCCATGGCGCTGCTGTTCAAGCAGCATTACTCCTTCCTTTATAAATATTTGCTGAAAGTGACGATGGACCCGATGCTTGCCGAAGATACCGCGCAGGATACCATCGTTCGATGCATGGAGAATATGAACCGTTACAACGGGACTTCGTCCTTCTCCTCTTGGATGATTACCATTGCTACCCGTTTGTTCATCGATAATACCCGGCGAAAGAAACGGGAGAAGAAATGGCTGGAGCAGGAGGCGGTTCAGTCGGCAAGGCGGATGCGCTGGCAGATGGAGCGGCGGGGAGAAGACTGGACGGATATGCTGGATGGATTGTCCCGATTATCCGAGGATCATCGGATTGCCATCCTGCTGAAGCACTATTACGGCTACAGCTACGAGGAAATCGGAACGATGCTCGGCATTCCCGAAGGAACGGTGAAATCGCGGACCGCCTACGGCATTAAACAGCTGCGAAAGGAGATGGGTGACGATGGTCAGAGGACCTGAACATGAGGATGAAAAATGGATTGAAGAATTGAACCAGGAAATGAAGCGGGTGGATCAATTGTTTGAAGATGCGCCATCCCCATCCCTGGAAGGACTGCATGCGTTGGCCGTTCATACCTTGGAACGCAAACGGAAGCGGATGAAATACGAGTTGCTTCTCTTTCTTCTGGTTGCGCTCTTTATCGTCGGTGGGGGATTGATGGCTGCCTTGGCAGCGCCGATGATCCTGCTGTTTATTCACGGGTTCGGCATGGTCGCGGGAATTTCCGTCCTTGTATTTTCCAAGAGTCTGAGATCTGCCGGAAAGAAGGGAATCCGATGAATGAAGTGAACGAGAGCCCGCTGGTAGTGATCGTCCTTGCCGTTGTGCTGGTGCTGATCCAAGGGACATGGCTTTTCCTGGATGCAAGGAAGCGGGGGCTTGGCAAGATGGCTTGGTTCTGGGGGATATGGGGGTCTACGACGATGCCGTTGCCGCTGCTCTTTTACTGGATATTCGTCATTCGTAAAGACGGCAGCGAGTCTTAAGCTTCTTCATTAAATATGGAACATGGGGGATTGTTATGGATATTAACTGGGGATTGATCTGGCCGATTCTTGCACTGCAAGCGATTCTTGCGGTCACGGGTCTTATATCTTTGTTTCGGGCAGAGCCGGCAAACATACGTGGGCCGAGATGGATGTGGGTGTTGATTATATTGCTGGGTAACATTCTTGGCAGCATTGCTTATTTTATTGCGGGGAGGCGAGAGGCTTGACGGAGAAACTTCTTAGCATTCATGAACTGACCAAAAGCATCGGAAGCATCATGCCGGTTAAAGGCATCTCGTTTGAATTGAAGCGCGGAGGCTGTACGGCACTGCTGGGACCGAACGGCGCAGGGAAGACGACAACGCTGCGAATGCTGGCAGGATTGATTCCTCCGACCCGGGGCGAGATCCGATATGGATCGGGAGATGGCCATACGGACAGTTGGCGTCACCGGATTGGTTACTTGCCGCAGTATCCGAAGTTTTATAGCTGGATGTCAGGTATGGAATATTTGTCGTTTAGCGCCAAGCTGTCGGGATTATCCGGAAAAGAGGCCCTTCGGCGAAGTCGGGAAGTGATCGAGATGGTGGGCCTGCAGCAGGCTGCCAAACGCCGGATATCCGGTTATTCCGGCGGAATGAAGCAGCGGCTTGGCATCGCACAGGCGCTTGTGCACGAGCCGGAGCTGATCATGCTGGACGAGCCGGTATCGGCGCTGGACCCAATCGGACGCCGGGAGGTTATGGACCTGCTCGACCGCCTGCGGGGGGAAGTCACCGTTCTGTTCTCGACCCATGTGCTTCATGATGCGGAAGAAATTTGCGATGACATGATACTGATGGTAGACGGGGAGATTGCGGAGAAGGGCGCGCTTAGCGAACTACGCACGAAATACCGCCAGCCGGTCTTATCGATTGATGTTGAACCGGGGGAGCGGGAAGTTGCTTGGCTCGACAGTCTCGCGAACCGTCCTTATGTGCAAGAGATCGAGCTCGGCAAACGCGGCGCCAAGCTGATGGTGACGGATATGGAGGTGGCGCGTGCCGCTTTAATCCAAGAGCTTGCCGACGGCGGAATCGAGCTGCTTCGTTTTGAAGCCGGCACGTCTACGCTCGAGGATATGTTTATGAAGGTGGTGGGCTCATGAAGCCGTTCTGGATCTATTATCAAAAAGAGATGCTTGAGTCCGGCCGGACCTATAAATGGATTTGGGTCCCCGCCGTTTTTCTGCTGCTTGGCATTATGCAGCCGGTATCGACCTATTATTTGCCGGAAATCCTGACCATGGCCGGAGAAGTGCCGCCGGAAGCAGCGGCGTTATTTACCGTCCCGTCCGCCGAGAGCGTGATGGCGTCAGCCTTAAGCCAGTTCAGCGTCATCGGCCTGCTGGTGCTTGTGCTTGCGGGGATGAACACGGTAGCTGGGGAAAGGGCCACCGGCACGGCTGAGCTTGTTCTTGCCCGCTCGGTATCCACGATTCCCATGATGGCTGCCAAATGGGCCGCCATGATGACTTTGATAGCCGCATCCTTTGCGCTTGGGCTTGGCGGCGCAGCGTATTATACGCATCTGCTCATCGGTCCCTTGGAATGGGGAGCGGTGGCCAGCGGCGGGGGATTGTATGTCGTATGGCTGGCTTGGATCGTAACGCTTGCCTTGCCGCTCGGCGCCGTCCTCCGCGGCCCTGCTGCTGCTTTCATCAGCTTGGCGGTGGCCGGCGCGCTTTCGCTCTTGTCCGGTTTGCTGCCCTCCCGCCTTCAATGGAACCCGGGCCGATTAAGCAGCATGGCCGCGGAGCGGATTGTCGGCGAAGTGAGCAGCGTCTGGTCTCCGATCATCGTGGCGATACTGCTCATGGTGCTGTCGATTATCGTTGCCGCGAGGCTGCTCAGACGGAGCCCATTGTCCCCGCAATCCTAGTTTCCATGGGAGATTCAGGTTTTATCTGAATCACATGGACATCTCTATCTTTTTTTAGTAGACTATGAAGATAAGAAAATGGCAATCGACTTACTTTTCGGAAGACAGACCGCATATAGCGGAAGTTTTCTTGGGAAATAAGGATGATTAGCTGTAGAAGTTTATACTTTCTTATCGCTTGAAAAAGGATAGACAACTCAGGAGGTAGACGATGCTGCGTTTAGGGGAAAAGATCACAATCGTTGCGGATGCCTTTGAGCAGAATCTTCCAATCGGTCAATACGGTTATATCATCGCGTATGACCGAAATCCGGACAATGCGTTCGATTACGTCATTCGGATTCCGAGCCTCAACCGTAATTTTTTTGTTCCGGCGGATGATGTAGAGCTGGAATCAATCGTGTTGAAACAGGAAGCCGAGCGGGTCGAGCGGGAAGCGCTCATCGATTTCGCCCTGTCGACATATAATGAGAAGCTGTTTCGTCAAGTGATGAACGGCGAGTTGGAAAGTGTTGAAGAGGAAGAGGAAACCAAGGAAGCAATGTCCCAGGCGGACTTCATCAAACAGGTGAATCTTCGCGCTTGGATCTAGAAGAGTCGGCTGAGGCCGACTCTTTTTTGAAGTGACGGGCAAGCAGTTCCAGAAAGCTCCACGCTTCAAGCCATTGGATTGAATCTTCCATGCTTCTACAATATAATGAGAAAAGTTATCGAGACAGACTTTACCCCTTTAACTGGATAGGGGCATGAAGGAGGACACAAAGCCATGAGCATTACCGATAAGGATGTTCAGCATGTAGCAAAGCTGGCCCGATTAAATTTGACGCCTGAAGAAGAGCAGATGTTTACCGGCCAACTGAATGCGATTTTACAATATGCCGAGAAATTAAACGAATTGGATACAGACGGCGTTGAGCCGACTACGCACGTGCTGCACCTCAGCAATGTCATGCGGGAAGACGAAGTGCGCGAGAGCCTGCCGATCGAGAAAGTGCTGCTCAACGCACCGGATGAAGAAGACGATCAAATTAAAGTACCTGCTGTTTTGGAATAGCCTGGAGGGAGGATACACACTTGAGTCTGTTTGATTACAAGTTATCGGAGATACATAATAAGCTGCAGAATAAGGAGCTTTCCGTAACCGATCTGGTCGACCAAGCGTTTACCCGTATTTCCGAACGTGAGGATCGGGTAAAGGCATTTATTACGCTGGACGAGGAAGGCGCGCGTACATCGGCCAAGGCTTTGGACGACAAGCTGGCTGCTGGGGAGACGCGCGGACTGTTGTTCGGACTTCCTGTCGGAATTAAGGACAATATCGTAACGGAAGGGCTTCGCACCACATGTGCAAGTCAGTTTCTGTCTAATTTCACGCCGGTTTACGATGCGACGGTTGTCGGTAAATTGCGCGCGGCGGACACCGTAACGATCGGCAAGCTGAACATGGATGAATTTGCAATGGGAGGCTCCAATGAGAACTCCAGCTTTTATCCCGTACGCAACCCATGGGACTTGGACCGTGTACCAGGCGGATCGAGCGGCGGCTCGGCTGCGGCCGTAGCTGCCGGCGAAGCTTACTTCGCGCTGGGCTCGGATACCGGCGGCTCCATTCGGCAGCCGGCTTCTTACTGCGGCGTCGTGGGACTTAAGCCGACCTACGGACTCGTATCCCGGTTTGGCCTTGTCGCCTTCGCTTCATCGCTGGATCAGATCGGGCCTTTGACGAAAAACGTAGAAGATTCTGCCTATGTTCTTCAAGCCATCGCCGGTTATGACCCGATGGATTCGACATCCGCCAAAGTGGACGTGCCCGACTATCTGAGCGCGTTGTCCGGAGACGTTGCCGGTCTGCGCATCGCCGTGCCTAAAGAATATTTGGGCGAGGGCGTTGATGCCGAAGTGAAGGAAACCGTCCTGAACGCGCTGAAGGTGCTTGAATCGCTGGGCGCTACCTGGGACGAAGTTTCCCTCCCGCATACCGATTATGCGGTCGCTACGTATTATCTGCTTGCTTCTTCGGAGGCTTCCTCGAATCTGGCCCGCTTTGACGGCGTGCGTTACGGCGTTCGTTCCGACAATGCAGGCAGCCTGATCGACCTGTATCACGAATCCCGCAGCCAAGGCTTCGGGGATGAGGTGAAACGCCGCATCATGCTGGGGACTTACGCGCTCAGCTCGGGCTATTACGATGCCTATTATTTGAAGGCGCAGAAAGCCCGCACCCTCATCAAGCAGGACTTCGATAAAGTATTCGAGCAATATGATGTCATCATCGGACCTACGGCTCCGACTACGGCTTTCAAGCTGGGGACGCAAGTCGATGATCCACTGACGATGTATTTGAACGATATCCTGACGATTCCTGTCAGCCTGGCGGGAGTGCCGGCAGTAAGCGTCCCTTGCGGATTCGCGGACGGACTGCCCGTAGGAATGCAAATTATCGGGAAAGCTTTTGATGAGTCGACCGTGCTGCGCGTCGCGCATGCCTACGAGCAAAATACAGATCATCATAAACGGCGCCCTGAACTGTAAACCGGCGGCAGAGAAGGAGGGAAACAATCGATGTCTACATCTAAATATGAAACGGTTATCGGATTGGAAGTTCACGTAGAGCTGCATACCCATTCCAAAATTTTTTGCGGCTGCTCCACTGCGTTCGGAGCTCCGCCGAACACGCATACATGTCCCATCTGCCTTGGCCATCCCGGCGTACTGCCCGTATTGAACCGCCAGGCTGTGGAATATGCCATAAAGGCTGCCATGGCGCTGAACTGCACCATCGGCGATGTCAGCAAATTCGACCGCAAGAACTATTTCTACCCGGATTCCCCGAAAGCATACCAGATTTCACAGTACGATCAGCCGATCGGCGAAAACGGCTGGATCGATATTGAGGTGGACGGGAAGACGAAGCGGATCGGCATTACCCGCCTGCACCTGGAGGAAGATGCCGGCAAGCTCACGCATGTCGACGGAGGTTATGCATCGCTGGTCGACTTTAACCGGGTCGGAACGCCGCTCGTTGAGATCGTGTCCGAACCGGAGATCTCAACGCCAGAGGAAGCCAAGGCTTACTTGGAGAAAATGCGCGCGATTATGCAGTATTGCGACGTATCCGACGTGAAGATGGAAGAGGGCTCGCTTCGCTGCGACGCCAACATCAGCCTTCGTCCATGGGGACAGAAGGAATTCGGAACGAAAGCCGAGCTGAAGAACATGAACTCCTTCCGCGGCGTGCAGCGCGGATTGGAATATGAGCAGTTCCGTCAAGCGGAAATCCTTGATGAAGGCGGCGTGATCGTACAGGAAACGCGGCGCTGGGACGAAGCCCAGGCGAAGACCTTCTCCATGCGAGGCAAGGAGCAGGCGCACGACTACCGCTATTTCCCGGACCCGGATCTGGTATCGGTGCATATCAGCGAAGAGTGGAAAGAGGCGGTTCGCGCGACGATCCCCGAGCTTCCGGATGCTCGCAAGGCCCGCTATGCTTCCGAGTACGGCTTGCCGGACTATGATGCTGCGGTCATTACGTCATCCAAGCTGCTCGCCGACTTTTTTGAGGACAGCTTGAGCTACACGAAGGATGCCAAATCCGTATCCAACTGGATCATGGGCGATCTGCTGGGTTATTTGAACTCGAACAATCTGGAACTGTCTGAAGTGAAGATTACGGGCCAAGGCTTGGGCGAGATGATCGGCTTGATCGAGAAGGGGACCATCAGCAGCAAAATCGCGAAAACCGTCTTTAAGGAGATGCTGGAAAGCGGCAAGCTGCCTGCGCAAATCGTTGAGGAAAAGGGACTTGTCCAAATCAGCGATGAAGGTGCGATCAAAGGCATCGTCGAGCAGGTGGTCGCGAACAATCCGCAATCCGTGGAGGATTACAAGGCAGGCAAACAGAAGGCGATCGGCTTCCTGGTTGGTCAAGTGATGAAAGAGAGCAAAGGGAAAGCCAACCCGGCCCTCGCCAACAAACTGCTGGTTGAGGTGCTGAACGGATAATTAAACGATCCGGGGGTTTCCTCGAATCATGTTTTTAGAAGATGTGGAGCTTGTCCCGAAATCGGGGCAAGTTCCTTTTTAAGATATCAGAAAGTATGAACTTCGGAGAGGCTGCTGCCTGATATCGCCAGAAAAGATACCGTTAAACGCGGCCTGTCTTCTTTGAGAGAACGCCGATGACTTTTTTCTTACAATAACTCGGTTAGGGGATGAACGGATGATTAAGGAACTATCCTTGGAGGATCGGGATACCGTACAGCAGATATGGAGCCTGCAGCACATGGCGTACCCTTTGGAAGCCGAATTGATCGGATTCTCCGAAATTCCTCCGCTGCTGGACACCTTTGAGACGATCCGTGCGAGCGGGGAAACCTTTTTTGGTTATATAAATGAAGAAGGGGATCTTATCGGAGCCATAGCGGTAGAGCCCGAAGAGGATCAGGTTACCATATCGCGGATGATGGTCCATCCCGGTCATTTTCGCAAGGGTATCGCGGGGAGTTTAATTCGCCACGTGTTGGAATCTTATAAGGAGGCGCCCATGTTCGTGGTCTCGACAGGGACTCGTAATACACCTGCGGTAACCTTGTACGAGAAATTCGGGTTTGTTAAAAATCACGCTTTTGAGGTAGCTCCGGGTGTGGAATTGACCGAGTTCCATCTTCATATACAATGAATGATCAAGCATAAGCGATTGAAGCAGATGTGAGGGGAGTATCGTTCTTTTGAATAATCCTTGGGTGATAGATAATGTATCCATTTTATTAAGATTGCTGCTGGCTATGCTGCTTGGCGGCTTGATCGGTTTCGAACGGGAACGTTCCAACCATGCTGCAGGACTGCGCACGCATATATTGGTATGTTTGGGTTCTACGCTTATTATGCTGTTATCCATTTACGGCTTCTCCGACTTTGTAGACGAGATTAACGTTCGGATTGATCCAGCGCGCTTGGCAACGGCCGTCATTACAGGGATCGGTTTCTTGGGTGCCGGTACCATTCTGTTTACAGGTAAATCCATTACCGGACTAACCACTGCTGCATCCATCTGGGTTGTGGGGGCCGTGGGGTTAGCGATTGGTGCCGGCTTTTATTTTGCCTCGATCGTATCGACGGTGCTGATTCTTCTTAATCTGGTTGTCTTCAATAAGCTGGAGCAGCGTTACATCCGCGGCAGCAAACTGCATCTGATTACTGTCCATGCAGCGAATACGCCGAATATTTTGGATGACATATCCGCTGTTCTGGAGGAACAGGAATTCGTGATCAAGAAGCTTATCGTTAACGAACGAAGCAGTGCGGCATACGGGGAGCTGCAGCCTGCGGTATTAGGCCTCGAAATCTCGCTGCAGGTTTTGACCGATCGCAAATTCGAACCGATGGAGATCACCCGGCAGTTGCGGGGAATCGGCCACGTAACGATGGTAACGGCTGAGTAACCGGTTTCCATCATCATAACCAAACGGCATCTGCTGAATTACCGGCAGGGCCGTTTTTTTGTAGGCTTATCAGCTTCTCCTGAACGGCCTATCCAGTTTTTTGCCAGTTACTTCGGCTTCGCATTGGGGTACTATCAAAGAAAAACATCGGTAAACAACGCCAGTCCCTTGATGTTTGGAAGGAGGCGAGAAGGTTATGAATCCAACCACCGAAATGCAAACCGCAGTCCGCAAGAAAAAAAGGCGCTCGATTCGGATGAAGCGGCATCCTGGACTTCAGCGAAAAAGACGGAAACTCTACGCGCTTTTATTAGCCGCTCTCATTCCAGGTTTGGGTCATCTGTACCTCGGCATGTACCGTAAGGGAATCACGTTCATCATGCTGCTGCTGCTGGATATATCGGCGCTTCTATATTTCTCTTCCATCGGCATGCAGATCAACGTTCCGCTGCTTGTCGTGCTGGGGCTTCTGATTCCGGTCGGTTATTTCTATAACGTGTATGACGTGCTGCAGGCAGCCGAATATATTATTTCCCGAAAAAGACGCGGCGAGGCAGCCGCTGCTTCCGGAGGTGACGGAAGAGGGAACGGGGCGAATCATCTGTTCCGCGGCGAACGGGGAATCGCCTTTGGCTTGATGCTGGTTGTTACCGGGTCCCTGCTCATTTTGTTTCACCAGAAGCCGCCTTGGCTGCAGCAGGGGATTCGCGACTACGGTGCGGAGGCCTCCGCCGTCGTGCTCATCGTTATCGGGATTTGGGCCGGGATCCGGGAAGCTCTCAGGCATCATAAAGACAAGAGAGAATCCCTATAGTACACGTACAGCGGCACATGGGTGAAAGCCGCGTAATCAGACGAGGGGAGGAGACGGATGAAACATAAAATCAGAGTTGGGCGATATACGGCCGCCTTGCTGCTTGTCAGTACGGGCGCTTTGCTGCTGCTTGACGAGTGGAGAGGGACGGATTATATATTCATGCTCCAGCGTTGGTGGCCGCTGCTGTTTATCCTGCTCGGCGTTGAATATATAGTCAGGTATACGCTGTCCCGCGCCCTGGGCCGGCGCAGGGAATTTCGGTTTCGGCCGGATATTCGGGGAATTCTGCTGGCAGTCGCCGTTACGGCGTCCGTATTCGTGATTTCCCAGCAGGAGCATTTCCTTCATCTCTGGAACCGGGTGAGCCTGAATTTGACGGCAGCGGGCGTGGATTACAGCGAAGCGGAAGATAACCGGTTCCAGAAGCCGGCACTGGATATACCGGTGGAGCTCGACACCGAGAAGATCATCGTCGATCACTTGAACGGAGATATCTCCATCACGCGACAGGATGTCGACGATATCCGGGTCAAAGCGGTAGTGTGGGTCGACCGAGAGCAGCCCGGTGTAGCGGAGGCGATCGCCGAGCAGTCGACGATCGAGGTCGGGGAAGGCAAGACGATCACGATTCGGTCCAAGGGAAAAGCCTATGGAGAATCGGGTAAACGGCAGCCCCGAATGAATTTGAATATCGAGGTCCCGGATGATCGCCGGTTCAATTTTGAGATACGGACGATGAACGGAGCGATTACCTTAAACCGCGTGGAGGCGATTGAGAATATTTTGCTGGAGAGCGGGAATGGGCCCATCACGATGGATCGGGTCTACGGGAATGTCACAGGCAAAACGCTGAACGGCGAAATAACCGCGCGCGGCGTTATCGGTAATATTAAAATGTCCACCAACCGCGGGAATATGCTGGCCGTCGACATCACGGGCGAGACCGACTTGACCACGCAAGTAGGAAACATGACGGTAAAACGAACGACGGATCATATCCGGGTCCAGACGAGGAACGGCAATATTCTGATCAGCGGCGCGGAGTCGCAATTAAGCGCCGAGTCCCTTAATGGCGGAGTAGCCATTCGTTCCCCTCGGATCGGAGGCGATTGGAATGTATATAGCGCGGTTGGAGAGATGAATCTTCACGTTCCTCTAGAGGGCGATTACAAGCTTGAAGGGACGATTAGTTATGGAAGAATTCTGACCACGCTGCCTAATCTTAAGATCGAGCAGAAAACCATTTCCGGGGAATCCGGCACCGGCGAGCATTCCATTCGGATTGAAGGTAACAGTAACCTGAACATTTACCGGAGCTACCCGGAACAGGAGGAAGGCCGGAACAGCGGGGGCTGGACGCCTCTGCCGGATTGACAACAATCCAAGAAACGCCGTACAATAAAGCGTAAGAGCGATCTAAGCTTTGTAAAAACCAGTTAACCTTGAAGGCGGTGGGCAACCATGGGAACGTCCGTACAGCATGCGCTGGAACAACTGAAAACGACCGGTGTCCGTATCACGCCGCAACGTCATGCGATTTTAACGTATCTGGTGGAATCTATGGGCCATCCGACAGCGGATGAAATTTATCGGGCTCTGGAACCTAATTTTCCTAGTATGAGCGTAGCCACAGTATATAACAATTTAAAAATGTTTATTGAAGCCGGCATGGTGCGTGAGCTGACGTACGGAGACAATTCGAGTCGTTTTGACGCCAACGTCTCCGACCATCATCATGTCATCTGTCAAAGTTGCGGCAAAATCGAAGATTTCAGCTATCCGTCCCTCGAAGATGTGGGAGTGCAGGCTGAGAAAAGCACCGGATTTGAAGTAAAAGGACTGAGAATGGAGCTGTATGGGCTCTGCAAGTCCTGTCAATAGACGCCGGTTGTTATAGATGATGAACGTGCGGAATGAACCATTCCACACGTTTTTATTTTTAAGGGCTTATTTTTTCGCGATGGCATTGGGTGCGAAAGTGAAATGGGGGAGCAGTTTGGCAAGAAGAAGATATCGGGGAAAAAAGAGGCGTACAAACAGAAGCTCTTTTTATCTGGGGCTGATGCTGATTGCGGCGGGGGTTTGGTGGGTTGTCACCACGTTGTTTCCGAACCAGACCTATACCGTACCGGACTGGCGCGGAATGGACAAGCCGATTTTCGTTCAGGGCGAATTGAAGGAGCATCCTGCTCTGGGGTCTGGCGAAGAGCTGCTGCTGCCGATCACGGTGATTCAGGAGAGCGTGGATGCCAACATCCGTTACGAGCAGGAAACGGAATCCATTATTATCACGACTTCCGAATCGGTTTTTCGCATGAAGATGGATAGCACGAAGGGGGAACTGAACGGCAAAACGGTGACCCTGCCGTATGCGCCTGAACTGGTTAACGGCATTGCTTATGTTCCGCTGAAGCCGCTCAAACAGCATTATGGCGTGGCCGTTCACGAAGACTCGGTAACAGGCGCGATCATTTTGATGCGCGCCGGGGATGCGATTCAGCTTGCGAAGGCGGCTCCCGGTAAACCTGAGGACACCGTGGCTCTGCGCGAGAGCGGGGAGAAGAAGTCCCCGATTGTACTGGACATGCCGGCCGGTGAGCGGATTCGGGTATGGCGCGAAGAGGAGGGATGGTTATTCGTTCAGGCGGATAACGGGTATACCGGATATGTTCTTAAAGAGCAGATCGAGCTTGGGGAACTGAAGGAAATTCCGGCTCTGAAGCAGACCCCTTCGCGGGCTGAGCTGGAATGGAAGGACAAGTCGGTCAACCTGGTATGGGAAGCCGTTTACACCAAGAATCCAAGCACGGATAGCATTGGCGAACTGCCCGGTGTCAACGTGGTCAGTCCGACCTGGTTCAGCATCGTGGACGGAGAAGGAACAGTCAAGTCCAAAGCGGTTAAGCATTATGTGAGTTGGGCGCATAACAGGAACAAGGAAGTTTGGGGTCTTATGGACAACAGCTTTGACCCTGACCTGACAACTGAAGCGCTGTCTACGTTCGATAGAAGATCCCATATCATTGAACAGATGCTGGCTTATGCCAAGCAATACAATCTCGACGGTATCAATATCGACTTTGAAAATGTCTACACCAAGGATAAAGATCATGTCGTACAATTCGTGCGGGAAATGAAGCCGCTGGCCAAAGCCAGAGGTTTGGTTGTGTCCATCGATGTTACGCCCAAATCGAACAGCGAGATGTGGTCGCTCTTTCTCGACCGGAAACGACTCGGCGAAACCGTTGATTACATGATGGTGATGGCCTACGACGAGCACTGGGCCACCAGTCCGAAAGCTGGATCGGTCTCCTCACTGCCATGGGCTGAGCAGTCGGTAAGGCGAATCATGGAAGAGGATGCAGTACCGCCATCCAAGCTGGTGTTGGGCGTACCGTTATATACAAGGGTCTGGACGGAAACGAGCGAAGCGGGAGAGACGAAGGTGTCCTCCAAAGCGATTGGTATGGAGAAGCTGCAGGCCCTGCTGAAGGAGCAGAAGGTGAAAGGCTCGCTGGATGCCGGGACCGGACAGAATTATGTCCAATTCACGGAGGGAGAGTCCATTAAGAAGATATGGATGGAAGACGGCACTTCATTGCAATCCCGGGTCAAAATGGCCAAAAAGCTGGAGCTTGGCGGCATTGCTTCCTGGAATCGAAGCTTTGCCGTCCCGGAAACCTGGCATGTTCTTAAGACGATACACGATTAGGGATCCATGAACTTATCATTCTCATCCTAAACACAAAGAACCCGGTTATCGCGAGGATAACCGGGTTCTTTGTGTTTATTCGTCTTAAGCGTTGCGAATCCTACATAATAAGCAGGTTCTGCAAATCCTTGTTAGGATTTGGTCTGCTGGGCTTCAAGCTCTTCTGCTGTGATGTTGGCTTGGCTTGGATCCAGCGTCAAAATCGTATGACAGAACATGCAGCGGTCGGTTTTGCCCAGCATTTTGGTCAGTTTATTGCACTCCGGGCACTGGATTTGGACGGCGCTCGTGGACAGCATGCCTGCCCAAAAGTAAATGCCGAGACTTCCCAGCATCATAATCAGGCCAAACACCAATCCGATACCGGCAAATATTTTGCCTGCTTGTCCAAAGAATACGATACCGGCTGTGCCAAGCACCATAAGGCCCATGCCGAGCATTGTCAGCAGCAATCCCCATGTGCGGAAGGCGTTGATTTTTGCATTCTTAAAGATCATGCTCGAAAACTCCTGTCCATTCAAATAGTTGTTTATGGAATAAGGCGAAACAAGAAATGAAATCTTGAATTCCGTTTGTCATCTTATAAGATCTTATCTCCTAAAAGAAGGAACTTACATGGACATGTAGAATTACATTATAACTGAAATGGCTGAAATTCGCCAAGGAATGTATGGAGGGAAACGTGGAATTAACCAACTTTTCTTTTTATTATGGAAATACGGTTGATGAGGAAGCTGTAGGAGCGATAGCATACCGTAATTCGGACAAAATGCAGCGAGGATCACTAGTTCACGATTTTGAGGTCAATATTGTTGTCGTGTATGACGGAACGCCTGATGAGCCTCCCATCCAGCATTCTATCGTAGGCGGGGAACGCTGTCAGGTGTTAAGCATCGGCTTGGACGAATTGCATCGGGAACTCCTGAGGGGCACGCACAAAGTA
>NZ_CP150293.1:1812500-6185000 GCF_038051935.1 Paenibacillus sp. FSL H8-0457 | reverse complement strand
CTCAACGAGAGATCCGGTGAAATTTTAATACCTGTGAAGATGCAGGTTACCCGCGACAAGACGGAAAGACCCCATGGAGCTTTACTGCAGCTTGATATTGGATTTGGGTACGATCTGTACAGGATAGGTGGGAGCCTTTGAAGCATGAGCGCCAGCTTGTGTGGAGGCGACGTTGGGATACCACCCTGATCGTATCTAGGTTCTAACCTGGTACCGTAATCCGGTACGGGGACAGTGTCAGGCGGGCAGTTTGACTGGGGCGGTCGCCTCCTAAAGAGTAACGGAGGCGCCCCAAGGTTCCCTCAGAATGGTTGGAAATCATTCGAAGAGTGCAAAGGCATAAGGGAGCTTGACTGCGAGACCTACAAGTCGAGCAGGGACGAAAGTCGGGCTTAGTGATCCGGTGGTACCGCATGGAAGGGCCATCGCTCAACGGATAAAAGCTACCCTGGGGATAACAGGCTTATCTCCCCCAAGAGTCCACATCGACGGGGAGGTTTGGCACCTCGATGTCGGCTCATCGCATCCTGGGGCTGAAGTAGGTCCCAAGGGTTGGGCTGTTCGCCCATTAAAGCGGTACGCGAGCTGGGTTCAGAACGTCGTGAGACAGTTCGGTCCCTATCTGTCGTGGGCGTAGGAAATTTGAGAGGAGCTGTCCTTAGTACGAGAGGACCGGGATGGACGTACCGCTGGTGCACCAGTTGTTCCGCCAGGAGCATGGCTGGGTAGCTACGTACGGACGGGATAAGCGCTGAAAGCATCTAAGCGTGAAGCCCCCCTCAAGATGAGATTTCCCAGTATGTAAGACCCCTTGAAGACGACGAGGTAGATAGGTTGGAGGTGGAAGTGCAGCAATGCATGGAGCTGACCAATACTAATCGGTCGAGGGCTTATCCAAAAAATACCCCAAAAAGTGAAGCGAAGCTTTGGAGCAACGCCGAATACTTTCTGGGGACCCCGATACCACATCGGGTGAATGCTACGGAGTCTAATGTGCTGCAAATATCGTTTCGTATCTAGTTTTCAGGTGATCAATCACTTGAATTGAATATTGTTCCCTGATAGCTCAGTTGGTAGAGCACTCGACTGTTAATCGAGTTGTCACAGGTTCGAGTCCTGTTCGGGGAGCCATTTATGGAGAGGTGTCCGAGTTGGCCGAAGGAGCACGATTGGAAATCGTGTAGGCGCCAAAAGCGTCTCGAGGGTTCGAATCCCTCTCTCTCCGCCACTATTATTTTAAGCAAGGCCCGTTGGTCAAGGGGTTAAGACACCTCCCTTTCACGGAGGTAACAGGGGTTCGAATCCCCTACGGGTCACCACTTTCTTTAATGCATCAGAGGATGAGAATCCTTTCTTAAAAAACACTTGCTTCTTATATCAGATTTTGGTATGATAAAAGTCGCTTTGTTACGGAGGCTTAGCTCAGCTGGGAGAGCATCTGCCTTACAAGCAGAGGGTCGGGGGTTCGATCCCCTCAGCCTCCACCATGATTTTTCACCATTGCAGCAACCCTTTTAATGACGCGGGGTGGAGCAGTTCGGTAGCTCGTCGGGCTCATAACCCGAAGGTCGTAGGTTCAAATCCTGCCCCCGCAACCAATTTATATCGCAATAGCGATAGTGCCTCGTGGAACTGTGGTGTAGAGGCCTAACATGCCTGCCTGTCACGCAGGAGATCGCGGGTTCGAATCCCGTCAGTTCCGCCATTTTTACAAGTTTCATAGATGACTTTGGGATGAGATGCGTATCCGATATGGGATTCGTCAAAGTCCGAAATGAGCTCTATGGCTCGGTAGCTCAGTCGGTAGAGCAGAGGACTGAAAATCCTCGTGTCGGCGGTTCGATTCCGTCCCGAGCCACCATGTACCTTTTATAATTTTATACGCCGGTGTAGCTCAATTGGTAGAGCAACTGACTTGTAATCAGTAGGTTGGGGGTTCAAGTCCTCTCGCCGGCACCATTCTGGAGGATTAGTGAAGTGGCTAAACACGGCAGACTGTAAATCTGCTCTCTTCGAGTTCGGTGGTTCGAATCCATCATCCTCCACCAGTTTTTAGGGGCATAGTTTAAAGGTAGAACAGCGGTCTCCAAAACCGTTAGTGTGGGTTCAATTCCTGCTGCCCCTGCCAATCGAATCAATTTATAGTACAATATGGCGGTCGTGGCGAAGTGGTTAACGCACCGGATTGTGGCTCCGGCACTCGGGGGTTCAATTCCCCTCGATCGCCCCATATTACAAAATCATATTGGGGATTAGCCAAGCGGTAAGGCAACGGACTTTGACTCCGTCATGCATAGGTTCGAATCCTATATCCCCAGCCATTGATTTTATGTTTGCGGACGTGGCTCAGCGGTAGAGCATCGCCTTGCCAAGGCGAGGGTCGCGGGTTCGATTCCCGTCGTCCGCTCCATTTTTATTTCTGGCGCCATAGCCAAGTGGTAAGGCACAGCTCTGCAAAAGCTTTATCCCCAGTTCGAATCTGGGTGGCGCCTCCATAACAAACATATGTGCCCTTAGCTCAGCTGGATAGAGCGTTTGACTACGAATCAAAAGGTCAGGAGTTCGAATCTCTTAGGGCACGCCATTGTGTAAGCCGGTGTGGCGGAATTGGCAGACGCGCGCGACTCAAAATCGTGAGGGAAACCGTGGGGGTTCGAGTCCCTTCACCGGCATCAATCAAAAGGAATGTAGACGATCAACGTCTGCATTCCTTTTTTTGTTGTCTCTCCATCGATGCATCCACACGACAAGTCCACTCCCAATCGCAGCTGCTGAAGTCGTTCTCCTGTAGATCGATGTTCCTTCAATAAGTGATACGGTAACAGGAGTGTGTTCGTTCACGGATGTAACGCAAAAACTGCAGACCAGTGCAGGGGTTGGACGTAGGTCTATAGGAAGCCCCGCCTTAGGTCTAGGTCCAAAAACCGTCCACAGGCCGTTTTAGTCAAACTCGAAATTACCTAGAATAGAGTCATAAGGTTGAACAAATGAAACAACGATCAAACAACAGAAAGGCGGTGTATAAATGAGGAATTCAAAAGGCAATGGAATGAGTATCCTGTTGATTGGTTTAGGGATCTTGGTTCTTCTGGGAGTATTCGGTCCTCTGCTTGGATGGTTGTTCAGTCTTCTAATTCCGATACTGATGGTTGCTTTGGGATATTACGGAATTCGAAGAGGCAATACCTTGATGGGATGGATCATTCTCGGTATCGGGATCATCTGGTTGATGGGTAAACTGTCTTGGCTGATCGGTCCGATCCTTGGTGTCATCTTAATCATCTACGGAGTGTCCCGATTGAAGAATGGAAGACCCCGTTATTGATAAGGAACCACTACATTATATAACCTGCATAAACAACAGATCAGATCATGATAGATGAGGAGGGCTAAGCCGATATGAGTGTTTTCCGGCGGATAAGAGACATAACCGTAGCAACATTGAATGAAAAGCTCGAGCAGAGCCAGGATCCGGTTCGATTGATTGACCAGTTCCTACATTCAACCAGACAGGACATTGCTGAGGCCGAGAAGCTGCAGCAGCAATGCCAAGTACATTCCAGACAGCTGAAACAGCAGGTGGATCAAGCGGAAACCATGCGATTTAAACGCGAAGAGCAGGCACTGCTTGCCTTGAAGGCCGGCGAAGAGCATCTTGCCAAGCTGGCATTGCAGGAGAAGCTGATTTATGAGGAAAAGATTGAACAGTATCAAGGCCTGTTATCCTCAAGCCTGGAGTCGTTGAAAGAAATCGAGGAGCAGCTCGGTGAGCTGCGGATGGAATATCAGACGGTCTACAGCAAACGCCAGTATTATGTTGCCCGAGTGGAAACCCTTCGTCTTCAGCAAAAAATGAATGAACGTACGGGATCCTATGGCGGGGGTCATGATGTACCGAAGATGTTCAATCGCCTCGAGGACCGTATCAGCGACTGGGAACTGGAAGCCAGAAGCCTTCGCGATTTACGCCGCATGGGGCAGGAATACATGGATCAGGCTGGAGAATCCGTCTCCACGGTATTGGAAAAGGAACTTGCCCGCTTGAAGCAAAAGCTGAATAACAGCGGAAAGGAGTAACCATGACAAGATTGTACCGTTCCACCCGAGACAAGATGTTCACAGGGTTGATCGGCGGTATATCCGATCATTTCGGAGTCGAATCTACCCTACTTAGAATCATATTTGTAGTCAGTATCTTTTTCACAGGCGGTACAACGCTGTTGATCTATCTGATTGCAACCCTCGTCGTTCCTAAAGAGCCGTATTATCACGATCCGTACGGACCGCAAGGAAGACATGGCGGCGGATACCGTTACAACGACCATCCGGGCCCGGGGCCAGGCTACAACAGCTACAATGACGCTTATGGACGTCATCAAGGCTACCCTAATCCTAATGAGCATGGAAGCTTTGGTCCCAAATATGACCGTCCCAACGGCACAAGAACGAACGCGTCCACCGATTCCGATCTGGATGCGATGATGAAGGATATTGAAAGAAAAGCCATGCAAAAAGAAATCGAAGAATTGAAGAAAAAACTTTCGAACTATGAGAAGGGAGATAAATAACATGGGAGTATTTAAAAGAATTAAGGATATGACGAAAGCATCGGTGAACGAGCTGCTGGATAAAGTGGAGGATCCGATCGTAATGCTGAACCAGTACCTGCGCGACATGGAGGCAGAAATTCATGAAGCAGAGGTAACGGTTGCGAAGCAAATGGCAAATGAGCGTCGCATGAAGCAGCGCGTCGATGAGGCTGTGAAGATGGCGGCACAACGTGAAGCTCAGGCGGAATTGGCTCTGAAAAACGGTCAAGAAGAAGTGGCTCGCAAGCTGCTTGAAGAAAAGATCTATTTCGATCAAAAAGAAACCGAGTACGTGGAACTGCACCTGCAATCCGAGGCTCAAGCGAAAGAGCTTGTTGCTCAGCTGCATGAAATGAAAGACGAGTTCTACAAAATGCGCAACAAGCGCAATGAGCTTGTAGCTCGCGCTCAAATGGCGAAAGCGAAGAAGCAAATGTCTCAAGTGAGCAGCCTGCATACCATTGAAAGCGGCAGTGCTTCGATGGGCTTCCACCGCATGGAAGAAAAAATCATGCAAATGGAAGCTGAAGCTGATGTGCTTCGCGCACCATACCGCCCTAACAACGCAGCATACACAAGTCCAGTGGATGCTGAGAAGCAACTGAAGGTGGATGAGCAGCTGCAAGCGTTGAAAAACAAAATGGGGAAATCCTCGAAATCCGAGTAATTCCTCAGCAAGTCAGCAAAATAAGAACAAAGCGTATTCGAATACCGTGTTCATATGATATGCTATACGAATGAGATTGTCGTATAGTACAGGCAAAGCCATACAGTGGGGAACATCTCACTGATATGGCTTTTCCGAGCTTATATCTTGGTCATCAAGGAGGTGCGACATGGACAGAAACCGCTGGATAGCAGTAGGTTTAATCAGCTTGGGTTTTATTATGCTTTTCGGCCGATGGTTTGGTTTCTTCACCATTGTCGCCCTATTGCTCATCTTCGCGGGCGTCCTTCAGATCAGGCAAGGCCATGTGAAGAAGGGGTACATTCTGCTCGGCGTCGGAGCCGTGCTGCTGCTGCTCGAGCATCTTATGTTGATTATTGGCGTCAGTTTGATATCGCTGGGTATTTTCTACGGCAAGTCCAAACGGGCCCATACCACGACCAGATATATTCAGAAGCAGAACTTTATGTCCAACTTTGACTGGGACCGTGCACCCTGGGTGATGCGCAGCTTGAGCGTGTGGCATGTGCTCGGGGAAGCAGATGTGGATCTGTCCCTGGCGCTTCCCGAGGAACGCCAAACGGTGCTCATGTTCCACGGAATGCTCGGTGATATCGATCTGATGATCCCGGACTATTACGGGGTGGAGATCGAAGCATTCATCTTGTTTGGATCGATTCATATGGACGACCGGAAGGAAACCGGCATATTGAACCGAGTGAAATATCAATCGCCCAATTATGAGACCAGCGAATATAAAATGAAATTTATCGTTTCTTATTTAGGCGGAGATTTGAATATAAGAATGACATAATAAACGTATTGTTTTGTGTAAACCATTCAGGAGGGTTGCCCCGTGGAAACGGAAAAGAAAGCAAATATCATTACCCGAAGTATGCGTGAGGGGACCCTTCTGGGATTGGTTGTCATGCTCGTTGTCCTTTATTTATTATATACATATGGTTATCTTCAACCGTTTGAGACGTGGAAGAACCGGATCGAGGCAGGCATAACCCTGGTATTGCTGCCGATCGGGCTGGGAGCGATTTATGGCTTCTTCCAGGGATACCGGGTAAAACGGCGGGTCGATCTCGTTAGGGAAACACTCGTGAACTGGGAAAAAGGGAGTCTGACGGACGTCATGCCGGACATCGGCGAAGACGAAGTGGGCCGGCTTGGAGAACAGCTGGTGAAGATCAGCAAGCGCTGGGAGGATCAGGTGTCTTCCCTGCAGCGGTTATCCACGAACAATGCCCAGCTAGCCGAGCAGGCCAGGGTTACGGCGATCGTAGAAGAGAGACAGCGTCTGGCGCGCGAGCTCCATGATGCGGTTTCTCAGCAGCTGTTTGCCATCTCGATGACGGCAACAGCTGTGGGCAGGACGCTGGATAAGGATTTTGACAAAGCGCAGCGCCAGGTGGCTCTGATTGAGGAAATGTCGGCTGTGGCACAGTCCGAGATGAGGGCGCTACTCCTTCATCTGCGGCCGGTATATCTCGAAGGAAAAGCACTGGAACAGGGGCTGCGGGATTTGATCACGGAATTGCGGATCAAAGTGCCTATGGAAATTACGTTTGAGATGGACGATGACATACATTTGCTTAAAGGGATTGAAAATCATCTGTTCCGCATTATTCAGGAGGCCATGTCGAATACGCTTCGGCACTCGAAGGCGGAAAAAATGGACATCCGGATTCATCGCAGGCAGAACACCGTTCGGGTAATGCTGCGAGATGACGGGGTCGGGTTCGAACTGGACGACAAGAAACAGACTTCCTACGGTCTTTCGACCATGCAGGAACGGGTGACGGAAATCGGCGGCTCGTTACAATTCATCACGGCCCCGGGTAAAGGGACCCGGATTGAGATTATCGTGCCGCTCATAAACGAAGAACGCAAACGGGGGGATGGAGATGGAAGCACCGATTAAGGTACTGCTGGTGGATGATCATGAGATGGTGCGGATCGGCTTGGCTGCCGTGCTTGGCACAGAAGACGGCATTGAGGTGGTAGGCGAAGCGGGCAGCGGCGAGGAAGGCATACGCCTGGCGCAGGAATATCATCCTGACGTGGTGCTGATGGATCTGGTCATGGATGGGATGGACGGCATTGAGACCACGCGGGAGCTGATGAAGCAATTTCCGAATCTTAAGGTGATCGTACTGACCAGCTATCTGGACGATGAGAAGATGTATCCGGTCATTGAAGCAGGCGCATTCAGTTATCTGCTGAAGACCTCCCGGGCTTCCGAGGTCGCCGATGCTATACGTGCCGCCGCACGGGGCCAGTCGGTTCTGGAGTCCCAGGTCGCTTCGAAGATGATGAATCGTTTCCGCCATCCGCAAAATGAAGCGCCCGCGCATAATGACCTGACGGACCGGGAGATGGAAGTGCTGCGATTGCTGGCACAGGGCAAATCCAATCAGGACATTGCCGATGATTTGATTATAGGCATCAAAACCGTGAAGTTTCACGTGACTAATATTTTGGGCAAGCTGGGGGTAGAGGATCGGACCCAAGCTGCCATCTACGCTTATAAAAATGGGCTGGCTGAGTAAGGAGTGCCGGCTCTTTTTTTATGCTTATGAACGTGAAATAAACAGTTTTGAGATGCTGAGCGCGGTTCTAAACAGATCCGTGATGCGACGCGTCGGGTATCAACATATCCATGTAAACAATGATAGGCAGGCTTAAAGACTCCCCAATCGGGAGGCTTTTTTTATTTATTTAAGGGGAAGAGAGATTTTTAAAACGGTAATAGCAGGATCATTTTATATGGCGATGTATAAATCTGCAGTGAGGCGGCCATCCTTTTACTAGATTGATAGATTCGTACGAGGAGGCGTGGCTGACGATGCGGAAGATACGTTTACAGCTGATTGTGATGATGTTGTTGCTGTGCGGGGCAGCAGGGATGATGGCGGGTTTTGCGGGAACAACGGAACGCAATGGGGAGGAATCGGTTCCGCAAACGGCAGAGGCGTCAGCTTGGAAGGGAACGGCGAATGGAGCATCAGAAGCAGGGACTACAGCCGAAAGCAATATGGAGCTTCTTACAGCCCTTGGACAGGAACATATGGATCCTTCCGCGCTCCTCACGGTAAAAATTCAAGGCGAAATGATAAATTCGATTTCTAAGGATCAAGCTAAGACAGCAGCCGAAGAATTGGCTCGCGCAATAGGGCTTTCCGGCATTACCTCAAACGAGCTTCAAGGAAATGACGTTTTCCAAGCGGAAGGCGATCGATCGGGCGTCTCCGTGAATTTGGATTGGGCCCTCACGAAGCAAGGCCATAGTTATGTCAGAGTCATGCTTGTCGGAGAGGCGGCAGCGCAGGCCCGGGAAATGGTGAGCCTTCAGCAGCATGTTCAAGAACGGATGGAGCAAGCAGGCATACCGAATACGTGGAATGCGTCCATTCAAGGATATGCAACGAAGTCAGGCAGCGTGGATGGAACGATGGCCCAAGTAGAAAAGGCTGTAGCCCGAAAGCTTCCGCTTCGTTCCGTTGAGGATTATGCGGATGTTACAACGATCAGCCGATCCTATGAGGCGCCTTCGCTGGGGACTTTTGTGAAGAGCGGCGACACGCCGATTCATATGCAGATCGCGGTGCATGAAGATTCGGTGAAGAAAAGCAGTAGAATAACGATCGGATTTCCCGTCATTACAATAGAATATTGAAAATAATATCTGAAACTCCGATGAAAAAATACGGAATGAGATAGCATACTTGAAATGAATATGCTAAAATGTCATCACATCGAGTTAAGTGCCGATGCATAAAAATACACTATAATTCATAGAAAGAATGAGGAGCCATGGCTGAAAATCAAAATCTAGATACAATGAAGACACCGGGAGCTGTATTTTTCATCTTTGGAGCGACTGGTGATTTGGCAAGACGTAAGTTGTTTCCGGCGATCTACAGTCTTTATCGTGAAGGAAAACTGGATGAGGATTTTGCTGTAATCGGCGTGGCGCGGCGTCCGCGCACCCAAGAGGAGTTTCGGGAGGACGTGTATCGTTCGATTCAGGAATTCTGCCGATATAGTTCGGAACAGGATAGTGAATGGAATGCATTTGCACAGCATTTTGAATATAAATCTTTAGATATCAACAATATTGACGGTTTCCGTGAGCTCCGCGAACAAACGGAGCAATTGGAAACGAAATTTAATATACCGGGCAACCGCTTGTTCTATCTCGCGCTTGCACCGGAATTGTTCGGCAGCGTATCGTTCAACCTGATGAAGGGCGGCATGCTTGACGGAGAGGGCTGGAACCGTCTTGTGATCGAGAAGCCGTTCGGCTACGATCTGGAGTCCGCTGCCAAGCTGAACGAAGAGATCCGTAAAGTGTTCAAGGAAGAGGAGATCTATCGGATCGACCATTACCTCGGGAAGGAAATGGTGCAGAACATCGAGGTTATCCGTTTTGCGAATGCTTTCTTCGAGCCTCTGTGGAACAATAAGCATATTGCCAACATCCAAATTACGCTTGGTGAAACGGTTGGCGTCGAGGAGCGCGGGGGTTATTACGACCATGCGGGGGCACTCAGGGATATGGGCCAAAACCATATGCTGCAGCTGCTGACCATGATTGCCATGGAGCCGCCTAGCCGTCTGCTCGCAGAAGATATTCGCGATGAGAAGGTGAAGGTGCTTCGCTCCCTGCGTCCATATGCCTCAAACGAAGAAGTCAAGAACAACGTGGTTCGCGGTCAGTATACGAGCGGTTCCGCAGGCGGCAAAGATCTGCCGGCTTACCGTGAAGAGGATAAGGTGAATCCGGAATCCAATACGGAAACCTATTTTGCGGCCAGAGTCTTCGTGGATAATTTCCGCTGGGCGGGCGTACCGTTCTATATCCGCACGGGCAAGCGCCTTCCGGTTAAGACGACCGAGGTGGTCGTAGAGTTCAAACGGATGCCAACCAACGTATACTTGGGCCAAAAGCATTCCCTGGAGCCTAACCTGCTCGTTATCCGGGTTAACCCGATGGAAGGCATCTACGTAAAGATCAACGCGAAGAAGCCGGGCTCCGAGTCCGAGATCGCTCCGGTTGCGATGGACTTCTGCCAAAGCTGCATCGTGGGCATCAACTCTCCTGAAGCGTATGAGCGTCTGCTGCATGATGCTGCCCGCGGGGATTCCACCTACTTTACGCGTTGGGACGAAGTGGCTTCCGCTTGGTCCTTCGTGGATCGCATCGCTAGCGCTTGGAGAGAGAACCAGGGCGAGCTGGAATCGTATCCTGCCGGCTCCTGGGGACCTGACAAAGCGGATGAGCTGCTGAAGGAAGACGGCTTCCACTGGTGGCCGGTTAACGGTCAGCTTGAGGATAACGTAGTGTGGTTGAAAAAATAGAAGATTAGCTAAAATTTATGCGATAAAAATCATCCTCATGCGCACGGCGCATGGGGATGATTTGCGTATGAATTGTGGTACAATGATATACATGACTTTAGTTACGAAGGGATAAGTGAAATGGCAAAGCTAATAGATGAACTGCAGCAGGAAGTGGATAAGCGTCGCACGTTCGCGATTATTTCCCACCCTGACGCCGGTAAGACGACGCTGACCGAGAAGCTGCTCTTGTTCGGGGGCGCCATTCGTCTGGCCGGATCGGTTAAAGCTCGTAAAGCGAGCAAGCATGCAACGAGTGACTGGATGGAGATCGAGAAGCAGCGGGGAATCTCCGTCACGTCGTCCGTGATGCAATTTGATTATTTAGGGCATCGGATTAATATATTGGATACGCCGGGTCACCAAGACTTCAGTGAGGATACCTATCGTACGTTGACGGCTGCCGACAGCGCCGTCATGTTGATTGACGTAGCCAAAGGGGTCGAGGCCCAGACCATCAAGCTGTTTCAGGTCTGCGCGAAGCGGGGCATTCCGATTTTCACCTTCATCAACAAACTCGACCGGGAAGGACGCAGTCCGTTTGACCTGATGGAGGAACTTGAGCAGGTGCTGGGCATCCGCTCCGTACCGATGAATTGGCCGATCGGTTCCGGCCGCGACCTGTGCGGCGTGTACGACCGGGTGAAGAATCAGGTGGAATTGTTCCAAGGGGACGACCATTCCACGATTAAAGTGCAGAAGGTCGAAGGGTATGAAGATCCGCTCATCCGCGAGATGGCTGGCGACTATCTGCATGACCAGTTATGTCAAGATCTGGAGCTGCTGGATGTTGCCGGCGACCCGTTTGATCTGGAGAAAGTGATGCAGGGTCAGTTAACGCCTGTATTTTTCGGCAGTGCGATCAACAATTTCGGCGTCCAGACCTTTCTTGAAAACTTCCTCCAGCTTGCGCCGAAGCCGGAGCCGCGCCGCAGCACGGAAGGCGTAGTGGAACCGACCGATGAGAAATTCTCCGGTTACGTATTTAAGATCCAAGCCAACATGAATCCGGCTCACCGGGACCGTATTGCTTTCCTTCGAATCGTATCGGGCAAGTTCGAACGCGGTATGAGCGTGAAGCATGTGCGGGTAGGCAAGGAAATCAAGCTGGCGCAGCCGCAGCAATTTTTGGCGCAGGATCGAGATATTGTGCAGGAGGCATACCCTGGCGATATTATCGGTCTGTTTGACCCGGGGATTTTCCGGATCGGGGATTCCCTCAGCCAAGGACGCGAGGTTGTATTCGACGAGCTTCCGACGTTTTCCCCGGAGATCTTTGCCAAAGTAACCGTGAAGAATGCGCTGAAGCATAAGCAATATCAGAAGGGGATTGACCAATTGACGGAAGAAGGGACCATCCAGGTATTCCGCACCGTTAGCTTCGACGAGACCATTCTCGGGGTGGTCGGCCAGCTCCAGTTCGAAGTCTTCGAGTATCGGATGAAAGGGGAGTACGGCGTCGATGTCCAGCTGCAACGAATGCCGTATCAGTTCGCCCGCTGGCTCGTGGACGACAACATTGATCCGTCCAAGTTCCGGATTAACTCGACCCTGGTGAAAGACAAGAAGGATAATTATGTCGTTCTCTTCGAAAATGAGTATGCGATGAGAACCGCCATAGACAAGAACCCAACCGCCAAGTTTCTTGAGACCGCTCCGTAAGCGATGGCATAAATATGCAATATAAAGAACAATCCCCTCAGCTTTAAGGGCTAAGGGGATTGTTCTTTTTTGTTGAGCGCGGGATTATCCCTGAAGATTGCCAGGCGTAACGGTTTTCAAATGGTCGTGAAGGGAAGAGACGAGGGTGTTCTGCTGGGCAGCATCCATGTCTTTCCACATCATTTCAAACATCACGCCGAGTCCCGGCAGGGCGGCTTCAGGCCCGTCAACGGAACCCTCGATCATGGAGCGCAGCTCTTCTTCGTCCTGATTGTGGACTTTATGAATGACGGCTTGCCTTAGATCTAACAATATGGACATCGAAATGTTCCTCCTTGTTATATAAGGGTCATTGTGTAATGTGCCCGTTCCAGGGGAGTTACATTCAAGTATTCTGGACAGTATGATATACTGTTATCATTGATGATTAAGGATCGACCTAGGCTCGTGGGGGGATATATAAATGGCTAAGAAGCAGTACGCAGTAATCGGTATGGGGCGTTTTGGCACAAGTGTTGCCAAGGAATTGAGCAGCATGGGATTTGACGTATTAGCCGTTGATGCGAGCGAACAGCGTATTCAGGAAACTGCCAGCATGGTCACGCATGCCGTTTCGGCGGATTCGACCGATGAAGAGGCGCTCCGGGCGCTCGGCATTCGGAATTTTGATGTGGTTGTCGTGGCTATCGGGGAGGATATTCAATCCAGCATTTTGACAACGCTGATTCTGAAGGATCTTGGCGTACCGGCTATTATCGTTAAAGCGAAGAATGAGCTGCACGGAAAAGTGCTTAACAAAATCGGCGCGGACAAGGTGATTTTCCCAGAGCGGGACATGGGGCTTCGGGTTGCCCACCATCTGGTCTCGCCGAATATTCTGGACTATATCGATTTGTCGGACGACTACAGCATTATGGAGATGCTGGCTACAGGCGAGCTGATTGGCCACAATTTGAGAGAGCTGGATATTCGCGCACGATTCGGGTGCAATGTCATGGCGATTCGAAGCGATGCGGACATGAACATTTCGCCGAGTCCGGATGACCGGATTGAGGAAGGCGATGTGCTTGTCATCGTGGGACATAAGAATGACTTAACGAAGCTGGAGCTTGCTTACCCCAAATAAAGCCGTCAGCTTCGGATACCGTGCCGAACCTGGGCTCTGATGAGTATATATGTAAAAGAACGGATGGATTAACAATGGAGATATTATCGCCGCAGAATGCCAGAGTGAAGGGCTGGGCACAGCTGCAGGAGAAAAAACACCGGGACAAGCAGAACAAGTATGTGGTGGAAGGCATCCATCTCGTACAGGAAGCCCTGTCATCCGGCGCGGACATCGAGTGCGTGGCTTATGACGTGGACAAGGGCATCCCCCAAGAGCTTCGTCATATTACGGATACAGGACAAGGTGCCGAATGGATCGGCGTATCCCATGCCGTCATATCGAAGGTCAGCGATACGCCGTCGCCGCAGCAGGTGTTTGCCGTCATTCGCAAGGAAGCGCGGCAATGGCAGGACCTGATCCTGCGCGAGAACGGTATGGTCGTTGTTCTCGACGGTCTCCAGGATCCGGGCAATGTGGGGACCATCATACGAAGCGCAGATGCCGTAGGGGCTGCCGGCGTGGTCCTGGGGCGAGGCTGTGCGGATTTGTACAATCCCAAGACACTGCGCTCCACCATGGGATCTCTGTTCCATCTGCCGGTGCTGGAGGGTGATCTGCTGAGCATCCTGCCGGAAGCGAGGGAACGGGGAGCCAGATTGGTGACCACCATGCTGGAAGGACAGCGCTCATGCTTCGAGTACGACTTCAAAGGGACGAGCTGGATCGTCATCGGCAGCGAAGGACGCGGCGTCTCGCCTGAGGTCGCGGCACTCGTGGACGATGCCATCCGTATCCCCATGCCGGGGCGTGCCGAATCGCTGAATGCGGCGATGGCCGCTTCCGTATTGATGTACGAGGCTTTAAGGCAGAGGGAGTACGCTGCTGAACTATAAAGACAGAAATGGCTCGATTAGGCGGGAAATGATTAGATAACATTGCTGATCATAACCGGCCTTTTTTTATTTTTGACAGGGATGATCATAATAACAAGCGTGTTCGAAAGGAGTTAAACCCATGTACGAGCAAAAAACAAAAGAAACGGATCACAGCGTGGTGGAGTTTATCGAGCAAGTGGATTCGCCGAAAAAACGGGAGGATGCCTATCGTTTGCTGGAGATTTTTGAAGAAACGAGCGGTTTTGCGGCCAAAATGTGGGGACCCAGCATCATTGGTTTCGGCTCCTACCATTATCGTTACGCCTCCGGGCATGAGGGGGATGCGCCGTTTGTAGGATTCTCCCCGCGAAAAGCGAAGATCAGCCTGTATTTTGCGCCAGGCGATGATCAGCGGGAGGAGCTGCTGACGAATTTTGGCAAGCATACGGCAGGGAAAGGCTGCGTGTACATCAATAAAGTGGCGGACATTGATGTTGAGGTGCTGAAGCAGCTGATTCGCGAATCGATCGCGTTCCTGAAAAAGACTTATCCGGATCAACCCTAACGTGAGGTTAAGTAGTGCGGTGTGCTGGCAAGGTGCCTGCTTTGCGCCGATTAGTCGGCTGATTGACCTAAGGGTGACGCCGAACAGGTGAATATTGGGATTTGACGTAAAACCATTTGGTGTCCTATAATGCATGAAGGGAAACCAAATGGTTTCATAATTTCAAGTTTAAGCGAGGGATGAAACTGATATGGACAACGCAACAAACGGCAAGCTGCCGGATATTCGTCATACGCTTGTGCTGAAAGCGCCCATCCAGAAGGTGTGGAAAGCCGTAGCCACGGCTGAAGGGATTTCGTCGTGGTTCATGCCCAACAATTTTGAACCGGTGGAAGGGTTCGAGTTTCAATTGAATGCCGGCCCCTTCGGAAATTCACCATGCAAGGTGACGCTTATTGATGAGCCTAACCGGTTGTCTTTTAACTGGGGCAAGGATTGGAGCGTTACCTTCGAACTGGTGGAGCAGGGAGATCATACGGAATTCACGCTCATCCACGGCGGATGGACAGCGGATCAAGTAACCGAGTTCGGGGAAGCGCATGACATCGTTCGAGGCCGCATGGACAACGGCTGGGCTGGCATTGTTCAGAAGCTTGCGGGATACGTCGAGGCTTAACCGATGTCGCAGGCCGCTCCGAAGCATGATGTCTACCAAGCCATCGCAGATCCGACTCGTCGTAAGCTGCTCGGCTTGTTAAGCGATAAGGAAATGCCGGTTAAGGAAATTACGGGATATTTCTCCATGACGCGAACCGCCGTGTCCAAGCATCTCCGAATTTTGGAGGAAGCGGGTCTGGTGCAGGACCGCAAGGTTGGACGCGAGACCCGCTATCGCCTGCAAGCAGAGCCGCTTAAGGAATTGAAGGATTGGCTGTCTTATTTCGACCGCTTCTGGGAGAACAAACTGTCGATGCTGAAATACTACGTGGAAGATCAAGAAGACGATCCAAAGAACGCTAAGGAAGAAGAGTGAGGATAAGCCATCCTTGCTCTTCTTTTTTGCCGTTTGTCCGCATACCTTCTATACAGGAGAGCTTGCCATGGTAAACATGCTCCTCGGGGCGTAAATAGGGGGGACCAAGCATGAGACGAAAGAGATGGGGAAGCAGGCGTTTGGCCTTTCCGTCGCTGTCGTGGCCAAAACCAAGGAGAGCTTACAAACCACCGCGCAGAGGCTTTCGGCCCGTACCGCAGAGCCGGGGGCGTCCTCAGGCTACCAAACGGCGAAGCACAAAAAAATGGTGGCTGATCGGCGCTCTGCTCCTTGTGTTTGGGATCGTTGAGTTTTTTATGTATATCGAGCAGAATCTGCGGCCGCCGATCATGCATTTAGCCCAAATCCGGGTTAAGCAGATCGCTACCGAAGCCATCAATAAAGCGATCACCTCCCAGGTGACGCAGGGCAAGGATTTTGATAATCTGGTCAACTGGAAAACGGACAGCTCGGGCAAAGTGACCGGATTCATGCTGAATTATGCCGAGCATTTAAAAATCACGTCCCATACGACGCAGGTCGTGCAGAGCACGCTGGACGAAATCCATAAGCGCAAAGAGCAAATTCCGCTGGGACAGGTGTTAAAAAGCCCGATCATCGCTTCATTCGGTCCGCAAATACCTTTAAAGATCGAACCCCAAGGAGCGGTAAAGGTTCAGCTGGATACGAGGCAGCAGGGGGCCGGCATCAATATGATCCTGGTGGAGGTATTCGTCCACATCGTGACGGAGGTAGCGGTTGTCGTTCCTTTTGACATGGAGCCGCAAATCGTGGAGACCGATATTCCGATCTCGTATCTGCTCGTGGTAGGCGATGTGCCGATGTATTATTACGACGGCCAAGGAAAGGCGGTCGGCGAGAATAAGGCAAGCGCACCGAGCATCGCGATACCGCCGCCGGTAACGGACGAGAACACCCATGACGGGCAGCAGGAGATTCCGCCTGCAACGACGCCGGACCCTCCTGCCCAGGGAACGACGACGCCTCTTGTGCCTACGCCGGGCGGCGCCGACATGTCAGGGCATACGGAGGGAAGCGCAACAGGCGAGTAAGACGCTCATTCTCGCTCATTCCCAAACTGGATTGTGTACGTGTAGCATGGATTGGCCGTTTATGTGTCATGAGGGATGTCCTTAAAGGAAAAACGCGCCCCTGGTTTGAATTCAGGAGCGCGTTTTTTTCTTCGAGCGTTTTTCTTCCAGTTCCCAGTGCTTCAGCAGCGGGTAAGGATCGAAAGCCCATTCGGTCAATCCGGTGTCCCGGTAGATGCCGTAATGCAGGTGCGGTGGGAATTTGCCCTGGGTTCCGGGCTTGCCGTAGCCCGAACTGCCGACCCAGCCGAGGGTTTGACCTGGCGTAACGACATCCCCGAGCGAAATCCCTTTATCAAAGCCCTGCAGATGGGCGTAATAATGGTAATGATTGTTCAAGTCACGGATGCCGATGCGCCAGCCGCCGTATTTATTCCAGCCTTTAATTTCGACGACGCCGTAACAGGTGCTTCGAACGGGGACTCCGTATGAAGCAAACAAATCCGTTCCCTCGTGAACCCTTTTACCTCCCCAGTTGCGCCCCATGCCAAAGGTGCTTCGGTAGGAATAGTTGCTCTTGACGGGAAGGGGAAACGCATGGTCGAACAGGTCCAGCTTCCCGAAGGTCTCGTACAGTTTGGCATACTGCATGATGCGCTGTACGGCCCGCGTGTTCTGGTAGTATGACCATAGGCCGATGCTGAAATCATCAGCGGCATGCCCATAAGGGGAAAGTCTTGTCGCAACCGTGTAGAGCAGGTCGATATCATTATTGGGGTCTGCCTTGCCATCCCCGTCCCCATCGAGCCCGATCCCGGAGAACACGCTGATCGACGTGGGATTCACGTCTTCCTGATTGGGATTCAACGGGCCAGCCCATCGGGTGGAAGGGATAAAGATACCGAGGGTGCGGTCCGGATGCTTTCGATCCTTGGGATGAACCCGGGTCAGCGTTCGTTCATACTGGTCAATGGCCGCTAGGCGGTGCCAAGGAATTTGGGTAACGGTGGAAACCTGATCGTATAAAGATTTCCGGTCCGCAAAATTCGCTGCAGCATCCGTTGCTTTAGCCGCATCGTCAGCCGCGCTGACTGCCATGGAGGCGGATGCGGACGCAGGCCCGCATATGCAGCAGGCAGCCATCAAGGCCGCCATGACTGCAGCCGTGGACCGATACATGATGCCCCTTGCGCGCAATGGTTGTAAAATCCTCATATTGTCCTTCTCCTCCCTTTTTCGATAGTCGTAATTAAGGACGGACAGTCATGCCTACCTGTAGGGTGAATCGAAACAAGGATTTTTATCCATGCCGCAACTAGATTAATCTCATATCGATGCGAAACAAGTAATATGATGGTTTTCATGATATAATATGGGACAGCAAACGATGGGGTATGTCTTGAGTTACATCATTACATTCGAAAGAAGGTTTTTTCTTTGTCTAAAACCAAACAGCCAAAACCTGACTGGATTCGAATCAAGCTGACTACTGGCGATAATTATAAAGAAATCAAAAGCATGATGCGATCCAAAACACTTCATACGGTGTGTGAAGAGGCTCGCTGTCCAAATATTTACGAATGCTGGGCTAACCGTACGGCAACCTTCATGATTCTGGGTGACATTTGTACCCGCGCTTGCCGATTCTGCGCCGTGAATACGGGGCTTCCAACGGAGCTGGACCTGCAGGAACCGGAACGGGTAGCGGAGGCAGCCGAGCAAATGAACCTGCGCCACTGCGTGGTAACAAGCGTGGCACGGGATGATCTGAAGGATGGCGGTGCCTACATATTCGCCGAAACCGTCAAAGCCATTCGCCGACGCCTGCCGCTGTGCTCGGTGGAAGTGCTGATCCCGGATTTCATGGGAGACGAAGAATCGCTGAAAATCGTGATGGACGTAAAGCCGGATATTCTGAACCACAACATTGAGACGGTGGAGCGTATGTCTGATCGCGTACGTGCCAAAGCCAAGTATTCCCGCTCATTGCAGCTGCTGAAGAATGCCAAGGCGATGCAGCCTGACATTCCGACCAAATCCAGCATCATGCTGGGCGTCGGGGAACAATGGCATGAAATTCTGGAGGCGATGGACGACTTGCGTTCGGTGGGATGCGATATCATGACAATCGGCCAATACCTGCAGCCTTCGCCGAAACATCTGAATGTTGAAAAATACTACACGCCGGAAGAGTTTGCGATCTTGAAGGAAGAAGGAATGAAGCGCGGATTCAGCCACGTGGAGTCCGGTCCTCTTGTGCGCAGCTCCTATCATGCACACGAGCAAGTGAAGTCTGCGGAACGCAACAAGGAAGAGACGGTGCAGTCTTAACCTATTGGAAAGGCAGGGGAAGCTTTCAATGATCGTTATCGGAAACAAAAGCTATGAAGTGATAAAGGACCATCGAAACGGCTGGAATCTGGAAGCTTTCCGGGAGCGGTACAGCGAGGTGCTGGACCGCTATGATTACATCGTGGGAGACTGGGGTTACAATCAGCTTCGGCTTAAAGGCTTCTATCGGGACAATCATCCCAAGGCTGCCAAGGATTCAACCTTTTCCAGCATGTCCGATTACATTAACGAATATTGCAATTTTGGCTGTGCTCACTTTGTGCTTCAGAAAACGAAGGAGCAGAAGGAAACGAAAGAGCATGCCTCCAATACGAAAGAGCCTGTAGAGGTTCGAGAAACATCCCCTAAGGATAACCGGGCTGAGGGGGAAGCACAGGGGGGCAAGGAACCCCAAGAGGGTCCAAAACCGGGCAAGGAGCACAAGGACCAGCGTGAGCGGCGCGAAGGCAAGGATTCAAGACGCGAGCCGCGCGAAGCCAAGGCCCCCAAGGAGAAGGAAGCAAAGCCTTCCAAGGAGTCTCATGTCCCTTCAGAGCAGCCGCAATAACCAAAGAACGGTCACCTGTATTTTGGCAGGTAGACCGTTCTTTTTTTCGGGTATTGGTAAAGGAAAGACTTCGTGAAGCGTTGGCCCTCCTGGTAAATGTAAGAAAGAGGTCCTCTTCATATTAACCAAGGAATGCATCGCGGACGCGGTTCCAGAACGGAAACGGCCGATAACGTGCGAAACTGACCTGCTGCTCCGCCACCTGACAGCGCACGGATACGAGGTCGTCAATCGAGATATTAACGTGATCGATGGTAAGCAGCAAACGCTGTTCTTTTCGCGAGAATATATCACAATGATGATGCTTGGGCAGAAGCAGCGGCGAGCCCAGCGTACGGAAAATCCGGTTGTTAATCGAGGCGATTTCCGCAATTTGAAGCGCATCGATCGAGGGATGAACCATGGCGCCGCCGACACTCTTGTTATACGCCGTGCTGCCGGACGGCGTGGATACGCAAATGCCGTCTCCCCTGAACATCTCAAAGGTCACGTCGTTGATGTCAATTTGCGCGACAACGGTACCGTCAACGCCTTTAAGCGTAAATTCGTTTAAGGCAATGTAAGAGGACGTTCCTGATTTCTTATGGATTTCCAGTTGAACCAGGGGATACTTGACGAGGCGCGGCTTCACGTTGCCGTGTTCGCCTTCTCCGCTCATATGATCAATTAGCTCCGTCAGTTCATCCGCCTTCCAGTCAGCATAGAATCCCAAGTGGCCCGTATGGACGCCGACGAAGGCGAGGTCGGGAATACGGTCTATAAACGTATGGAAGGCGTGCAGCATCGTGCCGTCTCCACCGATCGAGACCACAATCTCCGGAGATTCTGCATCCAGCACAAACCCCCGCTGTTCCGCCAGCTTGTGAAACTGCTGGGTCAGCTCGACAGACAATGGGTCACCGCGGTCCAGAACATAATATCTCAAGTTGATAAGCTCCTTTGTAAGGTTATATAAAGATGATAATCAATCTTGGAGAAGAACACAATGTTCACCTTGGGAATTAGCGGAATTTCTGCTGCAGTCCTCGAAGGATCTGAATAAACAACGCAACTGCAATCAGGAAACCGAGCAGGATGCAGAAAGCCGCCATAATATGGGTATACCCGTTTAGGGCGGAATCCGAAACAGACGGCACCGCCAGCGTCGGTATCGAAGACCCCATGACGCTTCTCCACAACAGCAACACGGCGGTGGCCGCAATAATGCCGTGGATCAGCCTGGCTACGACAAACGGAAAATACCTAAGGTTGGTAGAGTTCAGGATGCTGATGATCTGGGCATGAACGGACAGGCCGCCCCAAGACAAGATAAAGGCTGCCGCGGCCGCTTTGTATGGCAGAGGAATAGCGGCACCCGCTTCCCCGGCATAGCGTGCGCCCAGCGTCACTTCAAACAGTCCCCCCACGATGGCAGTGGATAAGGATTCGGGCATGCCAACGAGGGATAACAGCAAGCTGATGACCTCCGTTAGCGCGGGCATGACGCCGGCCCGGGTCCAGAGTTCAAGAAACACGGAGAAGAAAACCACAAGACCGCCGACAACGATAATCAGCTGAAGCGATGATTGAATCGCTTGTCTCAGCAGCGTGCCGAGATCACGGCCGTCCTGCTCCCGCGCAGCATGCATGGCCTGAAAGGCGGACTTGAGCCGGCTTGTCTTCGTTTGGGACAGGAGGAGCGAATCGGTTGATGTATTGGACTCGCGCTTGCCATGAAATCTCATTAACAGTCCTACGAGGAATCCTCCGCCATAGTGGGCCAGGGCCAGAATGAGACCTATTTTGGGATCGTGAAAGAAGCCGATGGATACCGCTCCTATCAGAAATATGGGATCCGAGGAGGTGGTAAAGGCAACAAGTCGTTCACCTTCCTCCCGATTTACCATTTTTTGCTCCCACAATTTGGCGGTTAATTTGGCTCCGACGGGGTAACCTGAAACATATCCCATCGCGGCCACGAATCCCCCTGCGCCCGGAATTCGGAACAACGGTCGCATCATGGGGTCCAGGAGCGTGCCGATCAGATGCACCACGCCAAACCCCAACAGCACCTCTGAAATGACAAAGAACGGGAACAGGGATGGAAACAGCACGTCCCACCATATCGCCAGGCCGCGGAGTGCGGATTGGAGCGCCGCTTCGGGAAACAAAGCCATCAGGACAATCACGCTGATCAGAGCCGATACGAGCATGAGCCAGCCCATTTTTTTCATGGTCATATAAGGAATACGCCCCCTGGCATCGTTGTGAATGATAGAATATGGTCCGATATTTAAAATCTATGCAGCATATAGGACAAACAGTATAAAAAACATGAGAAAGCGGTTACATTTGTGCTTTATTTTCGGGGATATTGTGCTATAATAAAAACCATCAAAGCACATCTTTCGTATTATGTTTGGATGGAGTGATGATCATGAGCATAGTCGCAGGTATCCTGGTATGCGCCTTCGTTTATGTTATACGTGCTTCTCTCGTCCAGAGTGAAGAGGACTGGCGCAGTTATTAATAAGTTCTAAAAGGTGCTAACCATCGCTTAGCGCCTTTTTTTGTTGTTTTTTGCTATAATGGACAGGTACATCCAATCGAAAGCGAATCATAAACAGATGGGAGAATTAGCGGATATGAATCCGAACTTAAGCATCTATGATAACCTCGGGGGTGCCGAGGGTGTACGATCGCTCGTCGAAGCTTTTTATCCGAGAGTGCAGCAAAATGAACTGCTTTCGCCATTGTTTCCGGAAGATATCTTGCCGGTGATGGAGAAGCAATATATGTTTTTGAGCCAGTTTTTCGGGGGGCCGGCCTTGTTCTCGGAAGCGTTCGGACATCCGATGATGCGGGCCAGGCACATGAAATTCCCGATTACCGACCGTCATGCCGAAGAATGGCTTGGCTGCATGGCCGGAGCCTTAATCGAAATCGGCGTGGAGGATGATTTACGTGATTTTGTGCTGCAGCGTCTTTCGGGTCCCGCCCACCATTTCGTGAATACTCCGTAGTGCCTTAGATCTAGAAACGGACAGGAATTAGACGCGAATGAAGGGATGGCGAATGGCGTGAAATTGGAACCCTTGTATTCCATCAAGGTGGCTTGTGCGCACTGTGAGCATGAATACTTAACGTCCAGGGTGAGACCAAGCTTTAAGAAAGCATTCCGTACGGATACGGATTTCTGCGCTTACTACAAATCGGAGAACCCCGATTTTTACGTGGTTCGGGTCTGTCCCGAATGCGGATTTGCTTCGACGGAACACTCGACCCTGAAATTGAATGAACGGCAGAAGACGCTCTTCTATGACCAGGTTGGATGCCGCTGGGAGAAGAGGGATATGGGAGGTCCCCGCAATCTGGAGGATGCCCTGGAGTCGTACAAGCTGGCTCTCCTCTGCGCCCAGGTGATCGGGGAGCGGGACCGCATCGTGGCCAGCCTGCTGCACCATATCGCATGGCTGTACCGGTATCAGGGCAACGAGGATCAAGAGAAGCGGTTTTTGGGGTATAGCCTGGAATCCTATATCCGGGTGTTTGAGTTGGAAGGGGTAGGGGCGAATGATGCCCGTCTGCTGTACCTGATCGGAGAGATTCATCGCAGGCTGGGACAGTTCCAGGAGGCGGTCCAGTGGTTCTCCAGAGTGGTCCAGGACGAGAAGATCATGGATGCTGCCATGATCCGAGCCTCCAGAGAGCAGTGGAAGCTGATAGCCGAACAGATCCGGGAGCAGAAGAACGCGGCGATTCAGGCGGAGTCATAAATGCAAACAGCCCGCTGAACGGTGGGCCAGCAGGCTGTTGATTTGCAATTTGCAGCGATGGCTTGCTTTAAGATAGAGTCAGCGCAATCGCTGATCCGTGAGCAAATAGTCGATGTCGCTGTCCAGCACGGTAACTTTGTTGTGGCAGCAGGGGAAGATGAGCAGCTTCTTTTTCCCTTCCCTAACGCTCACAAGCTCCTTAGGCTTCATGGGAAGCAAGACATTGTCTGTCCCGCAGAAGGGGCAGCTGTGTACATATACGTCGTTGCCAACGACATCATAAGGCCACGTATTCGAAAAAGGAATCATGAGTTCTCCGATGAATGGGACTCATCGTCTTTCGGGGTTGCTTTCGCTTCCTCATTCTTGGCAAGCTCGGCAATCTTCTGCATTAATATATGCTGAGGCATATGCATCAGCTGTTCCAGCGGAACGCCCAGCTGCTTGGACAGTGTAACCGCCGTCTCCGGTGAAATTTGCAAAGGTCTCATGGCTTCTAGCTCCTCCAGCAGTAATTTGTTTGATCAAGAGGGAAAACAGTATTTTAGTTATATATAGTTATACACTTTTCCCTAAGTCCACACAAATGGTATTCCGTTTGAATTCATATTTTATCTCGAAAGGTGATGAATGTTCGATGGCACTTCAACAAACTTGGGATTTGGAATCGATATTTCCAGGAGGCTCCTCCTCGCCGCAGCTCGGGAGCTTTATTGAGGCTTTGGAGCAGGATGTACATCAACTTCAGCAAGACGTCAAGGCATTGGCTGTTCCAGAGACCATCGAGAGCGCATCCAGTCTGGAGCGCTTCCTTGAGCAGTTCCAGAGCGCCTATGCAAGGATCCGCGAGGTTTCTGCCTTCGTAGGCTGCCTGACGGCACAGAACGTGAATGACAAGAAGGCGGTACAATTGTCCGGGCGGGTAACTACGATGTCTGCGGCCCTGCAGTCGGTGAAGAACCAGTTCGATAACGTGCTTCGCGGAATGAACGATGAGCTCTGGACCGCATGGACCGGTACGGATAAGGTGTCCGAGCTGGAATTCGTCCTGAACGAAAGCCGCAATCTCGCGAAGGATAAGATGAGTCCCGAGCTGGAAAGCCTGGCTCTGTCGCTGGGGGTAGACGGTTATCACGGATGGGGGGAGTTCTACGACACCATCGTGAAGAAAATCCAAATTCCGTATGAGGAAGACGGAGAGACGGTCATGCTGTCGGCAGGGCAAGCATTCAATAAAATGCATGATCCACGCCGGGAAGTGCGCCAATCCATGTTTGAGAAGTGGGAGAAGGCTTGGGGAGATTCCGCTGATTACTGCGCGGATACCTTGAACCATCTATCCGGCTACCGCCTGAAACTGTACGAGAACCGCGGCTGGAACGATGTCCTGAAAGAACCGCTGGCGATTGGCCGGATGAGCCGCGAGACGTTGGACACGATGTGGGCCGTCATCCAGGATACGAAGTCGGTGCTTGTGGAGTACCTGAACCGCAAAGCGAAGCTGCTCGGTCTGGACGGGTTGTCCTGGACCGATGTGGATGCTCCGCTCCGTACTTCGGCAACCAAGATCTCGTATGACGATGCCGCTGTTAACATCGTGGAGCAATTCCGTAAGTTTAGCCCGAGATTGGCTGATTTTTCGCAGATGGCGTTCGACAAGAGCTGGATTGAGGTCGAGGACCGATCCGGGAAGCGACCTGGCGGTTTCTGCACCTCCTTCCCGGCAAGCGGCCAGACGCGGATTTTCATGACGTTTGGCGGAACGGCCTCGAACGTCTCGACCCTGGCTCATGAGCTGGGTCATGCCTATCATCAGCATCTGATGGGCGGAATTCCGGTGCTTAACCAAAAGTATGCGATGAATGTCGCCGAGACGGCATCCACCTTCGCCGAGATGATTGTTTTTGATGCGATGGTGAAGGGGGCAGGCAGCGAAGAGGAGAAGCTGGCTCTGTTGGAAGAGAAAATTCAGAACAGCGTGGCCTTCTTTATGAACATTCATGCACGTTTCTTGTTCGAAACCCGCTTCTATGACAAGCGGAAGAACGGTCTGCTGAGCAGCGAGGAGATCTCCGATTTGATGGTGGAGGCACAGAAGGAAGCATACTGTGATGCCCTGACATCGTACCATCCGCATTTCTGGGCATCCAAGCTTCATTTCTATATCACGGGCACCCCGTTCTATAACTTCCCGTATACCTTCGGTTATATGTTCAGTACGGGCCTCTATGTTCGGGCATTGGAAGAAGGTCCGACCTTTGCGGACAAATATGATGCTTTGCTTCGAGACACAGGCGTAATGTCCGTGGAGAACCTGGCAAAGAAACATCTGAATGTAGATCTGACCCAGCGCGACTTCTGGCAAAGCGCGGCGGACTCCTGCGTAAGCGATATTAAGCAGTTCTTACAAATGACAGAGCATTTAGCATAAATTGTTGGTTATCCTCGAAAAAACAGTTAAAAATGCAGTTTCTGTTATGGCGTTTGATCTCCGACTGCAGATTTACTCCCATATTCGAAAGAAGCTCCTTCGGGGCTTCTTTTTTTGTCGTAAAAGAAAGAAAGTTGACGCAATAAAGGAGCGGAAAACTAAAATATTTGTGCAATTTTAGTAATAAATACCCAAATGTGTTGAATATTGTTGATCCAATGATTTCTATCCCCTATAATGAGTCATAAGCCCTAATAATAGGGAAGATTTACTAATAAAGGAGGGGAGAAGGGATGGTAAAACTAGATCAATTATCACTGGCTAGGCAGCTGGACATCGTGTTTAAAGAGCTGGAAGAAGAGTTGGGAGGTCTAAGCTCGGGGACGGTTTTTGTACAAATACGAAACAATGTAATTGGTAAATTTGGCATACGGCATAATCCATTGTCTGGGCGTAACGGGATCATAGCTCCGCAAGAGGAGGGGCTAAGTGAGGCTCAACAATTCTCTTTTCGTTCGATGGCGCTTGAAAGTCTGAAACATAAACGCCATTGGACACATGGCGAAATCAGTTATGAATTCATGGTACGACAAGGCATCGTCGTTGTGGATGCTGTGCTTGAATCCAACTATAACATGGCCAACTTGATGATACGGTACCCTCGTAATACATATGCCGAAGCTGCTTCGGAATCCTGAAATCATTTATTATATAGAACATATAACGAAAGAGGCGATCTTTGGGGAGAAGATCGCCTCTTTCTATTTACGGCTGGAGGGAAGAGATGCTAATTACAGGTTCGAACGACCCGATAATTGCTGCTCAGCCAATTGTACCAGACGTTTGGTGATGTAACCTCCCAAAGAACCGGTTTCACGGGAAGTATAGTTTCCGTAGTAACCGTCTTGTGGAATCGTTACGCCCAGTTCTTGAGCAGCTTCCATCTTCAATTGTTGAAGAGCTGCAGTTGCTTGAGGTACGACAAGATTGTTAGAAGAACGACCTTGAGCCATGTCATGTCACCTCCTTTGGTGTTGTATGAGGATATTATGACCTGATTGATAGGGATCTCATTCGTGCAGGAGGCAGATCGTCTGCTGGTAAAATTACCCGTAGGCATTGTTCATAGATCAAATAAAAGCAGCCCTTTGATATTCAAAGGGCTGCTCTTGCTGAAAAGTTAAGTATATGAGGATGTTATGTGTCAATGGAGACACTGGCTTAGTCTTGCTCTGCCTCCGGTGACGTATTCTGAATGCTGATCTTGGTCGTCAGATTCACGGTCTGTCCCGGTTCCAAATGAATCAGCCCGGTTTCTTCGTTCGGGAGATTCAAATTGGGTGCGTTGGGAAGCCAGGTGTACGGTTCGATGCAGAGGAACTGCTCGGCAACACCTTTGGTATAGAGCACCCAATGCTTGAAGAAGGCACGGTCTGCCGAATAATGAATTTGGTAACCATCGTCCCGCTTCAGCAAGGCCTCGGCAGGTTTGCCCTCAGGGATCTTTAATATCGTATCCAGGTCGGCATCCTTCAGGTTTAGTCCCGAATTCAGTTGTTCCAAATGGCCGAGAGGTGAAAGATCGCCGGTCGGGATCAGTTCGTTATTCAAAGTATAAATGCCTTCAACTGGCAGATCCAGCGTCCAGCGATGCGGTTCGCCGTCCAGCAGGAACCACGTATGGTAACCCATGCCGAACGGAATGGGGCTAGCGCCAAGATTCGTTACGCGAAGGCTCTGCGTTAAGCGTGTCCCCTGAAGACGGAAGGTCATCTCCAGCTTCAGCGGCACAGGAAATTGGGCAATCCATTTCGGATCATCCGATGAGATGAACTCGGTCGAAACGGCGCAGCCGTCATCCTCCTCCTCTATGTCGCTGACACACCAAGCCTGTGATCGGTGGAGGCCGTGGATATGATTGTCGTTCGCGGTATTTTGGTCAAATTGATACGACGTTCCGCCATATTCGAAATGGCCCTTGGAAATCCGGCCTGGCGGTATGAGCATCGGAATGCCGAAGTGGTAAGGCTTCTGTAGATAGAATGCAAGCTCGCTTTCATCTGGTTTTCGGAGGATTTCGCGTGAGTTTTCATTGTCTTTAATCCCAATGACGTTATTACCTAGACGAGGAAGGAGAGTCACTTCAAGACGGCCGCTGTTTAAAATATAGGTGTCGTAACCATTCCACTGGCCTTTGGTCACTTGATTCATATCGATGCTCCTTTACTAACAGAAATCATGGTCTGGACGATTAACCACATCATAACAGATTTTTGTGGAAAGGGTAAAAGAAATGCTTCAAATAGGCCCGGACATCTTGATTCCAAATTGGAATTGACAAGGCAGAGCAAGAGTTTTATCATTGCATGTAATAGTGATCCATGATGATTGAAACACGATGACAAGGACAAGTAAGCAGGTGCGGCCCATCCTTCAGAAAGCCGGTGGTTGATGCGAACCGGCGGATCCGCTTTGCTGAATGGCCCTTCGAGTGCCGGGCTGAACGGGATAATGCTGTTATTCCTTAATATGCCGGCCGGGTATTCTCCGTTACAAGAATGGAAGGCTGCAGCCTGCGTAGGATGATGCTTGCAGCGAATAAGGGTGGCACCACGGTCTCACGTCCCTTGCGGATGTGAGGCTTTTTTGCGTTCCTATATGCTCCCGCAGGACGGGGCAGACTTGGATTAAATGACAATATAAATAAATGGAGGGCTAGTCATGAAAACCGTATTATCGGGAATTCAGCCAAGCGGTAATCTAACGCTCGGCAACTACATCGGAGCCATTAAAAATTTTGTGAAGCTGCAAAACGAGCATGACTGTTATTTTATGGTGGTCGATCTGCACGCAATAACGGTACCGCAGGAGCCTAGCTCGCTGCGGGATCGCTCGGAATCGGTCGCGGCCCTGTACGTTGCCGCCGGAATCGACCCGAACCGCGCCAATATCTTTTTGCAGTCCCATGTTCCTCAACACGCCGAGCTGGGATGGATCATGACCACCCTGGTGAATATGGGCGAGCTGGAACGGATGACCCAGTTCAAGGACAAATCGGAAGGCAAGGAATCGGTTGGGGCCGGCTTGTTCGTTTATCCTGCGCTCATGGCCGCAGACATTTTGCTGTATAATGCAAATCTTGTGCCGGTGGGAGACGACCAGAAGCAGCATTTGGAAATCACGCGCGATTTGGCTGCACGCTTCAATCATCGGTTCGGTCCGTATTTCAATATTCCGGAGCCGTTCATCCCTGAAGTCGGTGCGCGAATCATGTCGCTGGACGACGCCTCCAAAAAGATGAGCAAGAGCAATCCGGTTGAGGGCAGTTATATCGCGATGCTGGATACGCCGGATCAAATTCGCAAGAAAATCAGCCGGGCTACAACCGACTCCGGAGCCGAAGTGGTGTATGATCCTTCCGCTAAGCCTGAGGTGAGCAATCTGATGAGCATCTATTCGGAGTGTGCTGGGGTGTCTTTGCAGGAAGTGCAGTCTCGTTTCGAAGGAAAGATGTACGGGGCATTCAAGAAGGAGCTTGGCGAAGTTGTCGTAGCCGCTCTGGAGCCGCTTCAGAACAGATACCACGAAATTCGCCAAACCGGTGAAATTCATGACATTCTCGCCAAGGGAGCCGAGCAGGCGCAGAAGACCGCTGCCCAAATACTCGATGGCGTGAAGGACAAGATGGGATTTCTGGCTCCTAAATAAACAAGGGTCTTCTAGGAAGGCTTGCGCTTGGATTTAATAATGAATCCCCAGCCTATGTTGAGGATGGAGAGCAGCGCCAGACCGACGGCCAGAAATCCGTTGTAGCTGATGGATATGGCGGAGGCGGTCAACAGGACGATGGAAGAGACCGCAAACCATAGGGATAAGCCTTTACTCATTATGAAAAAAACCTCCAAAGATTAAAATTTTAAAAATACGTATAACGTTGCAAGAAGGAGCCATAATAAGTTTGCAAGCTTGCACTGGAAAACAGACATTCAGTGAAGGGAGATTTTTAATATGGCACGTCGCAGCAACAATTTGGTTGTACCTCAAGCTACTGCAGCATTACAACGTTTGAAACTCGAGGCTGCTCAAGAACTAGGCGTAACGATTCCTCAGGACGGTTACTATGGTAACTATACTTCCCGTGAAACAGGATCCCTGGGCGGATACATTACTAAACGTTTGGTACAGCAAGCTGAACAGGCTCTTTCGGGGTCTGGCCGCACGCTGTAATTTCTCTCTCATAACGTGAGTATGGAAGCCCGGAGCGCTATGTCAGCGCTCCGGGCTTTGTATTCATATCAGGGGCCCGACAGGCATCCTGCTACATAGACAAATTGTGCCTTAAACAACGGCGAAACGTCAAGGTGATATCCCTTCCAAATGTCACTGAATTGTCATATAGATGGAATGAATTCCGAAGGATTGCTAAACACTTTTTACTAATGATATGATAAACTTTATAGCGGAGGCAGTACTTCCTCCATAACGACAGATACAAGGAGGAACGTTAACACGTGGATAATCACTTGAGATACCAGGCTCCTTCAGAATCCGCAGCACTGGCCTCGGCAGCGCCTGCACCTCCCGATAAGGCGGGGACTTGGAAAGATTTTATCACGGTGACGAAACCCGGAATCATCCGGTCAAATTTGATAGCGGCTTTTGCCGGATTTTGGCTGGCATCGCGTTGGGATATCCAATTTGGATTGATGATTATGACACTTCTCGGAACTGTGCTTGTCATGGCTTCGTCCTGTGTTTTCAATAACTATTTCGACCGGGAGCTCGACATGAAGATGGAGCGTACCCGGAATCGCTCCCTTCCAACCGGGCGTTTGACACCCAAGGTTGTTCTTTGGTATGCCGTCATTCTGGGGGTCGTGGGACTAGCCGTGCTGTTCCTGTTCTCAGGCGTGCTGGCAGGCCTATTCGGAGCCGTCGGAATGTTCGTTTACGTTGTGGTGTACACTCTCTGGCTTAAACGTTCTTCTACATGGAGCACGTCGGTCGGAGCGATCTCCGGTGCCATGCCTCCGGTAATCGGCTATGTGGCCGTAACCGGAAGCGTAGATATGGCAGCCGTCCTGCTCTTCGCCCTGCTGTTTCTCTGGCAGCCGCCGCATTTCTGGGCGCTGGGCATTCGCCGGGTGGAAGAATACCGTGCAGCGGGATTCCCTTTGTTGCCGGTTGTCAAAGGAATTAAACGCACGAAGTATCAGATGATTCCTTACCTGGTGCTTCTCATACCGATCCCCATCCTGATGTATGCATACGGATATGCCGGTATATTCTTTCTGGTCATCGGACTCCTTCTGGCTATTTGGTGGCTCTACGCCGCACTCCAAGGTTTCCGTGCCAAGGACGATGAAGCTTGGTCCAAAAAAGTATTCATTATCTCCATCAACTACTTGACCTTGAGCCTGATCGTTCTCATACTCAATACCACCTTTTAACAGGTGGCTGGGCTTTTAGCGATACACTAAAACCTGATAGAACAGGGATTGCCTGAGACGAAGGGAGAACGGGGAAGGTCATGAATGCATTCAAACGTTACAAATGGACTTGGGTACTGCTCGCTATATGCGTAATAGCAGCCATCTACCTGGTATACAACTCGCTTGGATTCGGAAAGGAGAAGTTTCCGATCGTTCGTGAGGTTGCTGCCTATTCCATGGAGAATGTAGATGGGAAAACGATCACGTCGGAGGATACCAAAGGCAAGGTGAAGCTTATGTACTTCTATTTCACCAGCTGCCCGGATGTGTGCCCGATTACGACGCTGGTTCTGTCTCAGATCCAGGAGGACTTGAAAAAAGAAGGTTTATTCGGTAAAGAAGTTAACTTTGTGTCCATCTCCTTTGATCCGGAGACCGATACGAAAGAGAAGATTAAGGAGTTCGGAGACCGATTCTATGCCGATTACAGCGGCTGGTACTTCCTGCGTGGAGACCAGGAGGAAACGCGGAAGCTGATGCAGGAGTCTTTCAAAATTCCGCTGCTGGGCAACAATTCGACGAATTTCACGCATGGCAATTCCATTGCCTTGGTGGACCGGGACAATAATATCCGGAAGACCTATAATGCTGCGGATCCATCCGAAGTGAAGACCGAGGATATCGTGAAGGACATCAAGGCTTTGATTAAGGAATAAATTGCAGGTAAAACCAAAAGGCGCGCTCTATCGTTAAAGATGGAGGACGCCTTTTTTATTTAAATAGCGAAAATTGAAGCCATTCAAGATGCTCTTGTGATCCTTGACAATAGACACGGTTCATCAAAATACGTCAGGGGGCGGGTAGATGATGAATTCCTCCAGCCCTGCCTTCTCCAGCTGGGCAATCAAGTATTCGTCGGGAGTTCCTTCAACGCCGGCATATCCCCGGCGGGTATAGATTTGTTCGGCATCTGGAAAGACGTCGCGCAGAGCCCCGCGAATTTTTTTGCCGGAGCTGTCGTTATCCATAAAAAGGTACACCTCTTGATCCTTCACCTGTTTATGCAGACTCTCAAGCTTGGCGGTGTTTAACGTTCCGAATGTGCACAGGATGGTTATATCCGAAGTCAGCAGCCGACGCAGCCGGCTCCGGTCGTTCTTGCCCTCTACAATAAGAAATATCGGCATCTTTTTATCACCTCTGTCATGATACGGAGATCCTTGGCAGCATTCCCCGGGAAATGTTGATCTGCCGTCGAATGATGTAGGTATAGTGTAACTTGTTTTCTGCCGATCATGCAAAAGGAGGCATAATAAACGGCCATCCAGTGGATGGCCGCAATAAGATTAATCCATGTATTCTAGTTAGAAACAGCTCAGAATGATGACGAGCAGAATGTACAATACAAGAATCATTCCTACGGAATTTCCATGGCCCCCATGGCAATGTTTATGATGAACATGACTCATGATTACTTCACCCCTTGGTTAAATGTTCGTGGTCATTTGCCACACTGTATCTTATGTGGGTTTACCCATATGGACTGTGTATTGGCCCATCCGCGTTGATTTGGGCGCTGTTTTTAGCATGGTACAAATTCATCAGACGGTTGAGATTGGGGTTTCGGGCGAGATGGCTGTCAAAGGTGCTTCACGATTGCGTTTGGGGAGCAGCAGCAGGACCGTCATCAGCATAAGAAACGCAACAAAATAAGGGGATATCACCGTGCGCAGTTGTCCAGCCGCGATCGGGCCGACAAAGGATCCCAGCGACATGGCGATGGACTGAAATGAGAACACTTTGCCAAGCCTGCCTCCGCCGCTGAGCTGAATGAACAAAGAGGATAAAGCCGGGAATAGCAAACCTTTGGCAAGTCCGAGCGTAAACAGGATAATCATAATCGGTACATGGTCTGCTGCAGCGAGGGCGTAGAAGCATATGGCCAGCCCGAATACGCCGATGGTCACCCTGATATGAGGCGCATAACGGTTGAGGAACAGCATGCTTAGCGTGACCAGGGCTCCAAGGCTAATGACGGAGAAGAGAAGCCCGGTGGACATAATGCTTGCCAGCCCGCTTTCCCGAAGCGGTATTTCAAAGAACAGGATTCCCTGAGAGCAAGCGATCGCAAAAGGAATCAAATATAAGCGCAAGCTAAACGGAAGCCGTGCCGGCTTCTCGTTGTTGATCGGTTCAGCCTGCTGATCCTTATGTTTAGCAGCGGCCGACATCGGCTTCGGGAGACTGAGAAACGCCATCAAGCCTGTGAAAATCAAAAGCCAGCCCAGACTCTGGAATGTGCCGGAAAATCCCGCATTGGCGACGATGAAAGCTCCTGCAGCCGGCGACAAGACAGAGGCAAGGGTGTGGATCACGCCATGACCGGACATATATTTGCCCTGCGTAACGGGATCCCGGGAGAGCGACGCCAGCAGCGCCAGGCAGGCCGGTGACAGAAAGGCCAGCACGAAGCCGCTGATCGAGCGGAGCACGAGCAGCTGCCAGGGCAATTGGACATGGGCCTGAAGAAGCAGAATGATACCGGCGGCGGTTAGGCTGAAAATAATGTAGCGTCTGCTGCCGTGACGATCGATCAGACTGCCCGCAAGCAGGTTGCCGGGCAGATGGGTTAGAGCATAAATGCCCATCATCCAGCCGATAAACGTAGGGGCTGCTCCAAGTGAAATGGCAAAGGGCGTCAGTACAGGATACTGAGCATGCAAATCAAAAAACGCCAGAAACAAAAACATATAGAGCCATAAAGCGGTTTTCAATATGGCACCCTCCTATCCGGCTAAAGTTGATATGGTACTACTACTTGTACGTACGAAAGGTCAAGCTTAGACCTTTTTGTGAAAAGACCCGGTTGGCTGACAGCTTTGCGGGGTATCATGTATAATTAACAAGACGGCCATAAACCGCCGCTTTTGAAACGATTGACGGGAGTGAAAACGAATTGGATACTCAGGTCTGGATTGAATTTCTTAAACAAAATTGGCTGGTCATCGCCATCGCCTTAATCATCTTGTTTATCGTGCTGAACGTGGTGAGAACCGTCATTAAGTGGGCACTTGCCGTGCTCATCATCGGGGGATTGTTGGTGTACAGCGGAATTTCCCTGGACAAAATCGGCGAGGTTGTAACCACGGTCAAGGAAGAGACGGTGGATACGATAAAAAAAGAAGCGCTGAACATGATGATGAAGGAAGCGAAGGAAGCACAATATACTTCGAATGGAGACGGCACGTACTCCATTAAAGCGCCCAATCTCGAGTTGAAAGGAAGCGCCGGTTCGAAAGAGGTGGAAGTCACCTTCCGCGGTGTTTCGGTAGGGAAGTGGGACATCAACGATACGATTCAGAGCTTTATCGATGATGCCAAGAGCAATTCGGCATCGAAATAACAAATGATGAACGCAATCGGATGCGGATGTAAGCTGGCAGCATGTCCATGAGCGGTTAAGCTTACGTCCGTTGACAAGACATCATGGGATAGGAGGGGATACCGTTTGATGTCGGCATGGAAGGAAAGTGTGCTGGATGGGAACGGAATCACCATCTTGCTGCTGCTGATTGTGGCTTTTTCACTCATTCAGGGATGGAGTCGCGGAGCCTCCCGCTCAGCCGGGAAGCTTGTTTTTTTTCTGGGGGACGCGGTGCTTCGCCTGGTCGGGCTTGCGATCTCCGTTCCTTTTACATTATGGCTGTCGCCTAAGGCAGGCGATTGGCTGGGCACGGTCTCCGGTTTACCGAATCGGGAGCTGCGCTTCTGGGAGCAGATTTATTATACGGCCGTAAAATCGCTGGCGGATTTCCCGCTGCTTCGGTTTGCGGTCCTCTTTATGCTGAGTTATGCCGTTATCGTGTTTATGCTGCGGCTGCTGGTTTCCCTGATCATGGGAGGCGGGCTGGGACTCTTCGGAACGAAAAAAGAAACCTCGGCATCGCTGCTGAGCCGGCTGACCGGTGCCGGAATCGGCGTCGTCATGGGCGCAGCGCGGAGCATTATTGTGATTGCTATCTTATTCATCTTCGTCAGTCTGAATCCTGATCACGGCTTCAGCCGGTATGTCGAGGCTTCTCCGGTTTATCAGCAGGGGGCGCGGGCTGTGATCGAGCCCTTGTCGGGTTCTCTCGTCAAGGAAAAGCTGCCGGTGTTTACCCAGTCGGTTCAGGAAGAATTGAATGGGATCATTCAGCGAAAGTACGAGGTCATCGACCATCAAATCCCCGAGGGCATCGAGCAGACGGCTGCCCATGTCGTGAAGGGGGCATCAACCGATGAAGAGAAAGCGCGAAAGCTTTATGATTGGGTAGGCAGCCGGATCGCATACGACCACGACAAAGTGACGCTGTATGAAGAGCAGCGGATATGGAAAGAGCAGACGCCGCAGAATACCTACGATACGAGGTTAGGGGTATGCATTGATTACGCCCGGTTGTATGCCATGATGGCGAGGTCGCAGGATCTTAAAGTCAGAGTGGTTACCGGCAGGGGATATAACGGACAAGGCGGTTATGGTCCGCACGCATGGAATGAAGTCTACTTGAGCGAAGAGAAGCGCTGGATCCCTCTTGACCCGACCTGGGCACAGAGCGGCAACTGGTTTAATCCGCCGCGATTTAATGAGACGCATATTAAAGAGCAGGTATTTTAATAGAGTGATAGAGGCAGGGGCGGCTTTCTAGCAAGGAAGTCCGCCCTTGCCTATCCGATGTGCCTTCAGATGAAGTGGGGGGGCGTTTATGTTAATATGGGTTTATGTGATTGTGGATAAAGGGGAGAAGCTTACGTGAAAGGGTTTAGGCCGGACAAGCGCAAACAAGAAGAACAAGATGCCGGCAGTCAGTTTAACTTGCGGGTTAATCTATTTTTTTTCAGCACGTTTATTATATTCTGCGTCATTATTATACGTCTTGCCATACTGCAGTTCGTGGAAGGTCCTGAGCTGAAAGAGCTCGAAACCGGCGGGCAGGTTAAAAATTTCCCGCTTCAGCCGATTCGGGGCAGCATCATCGATGCTTCCGGAACGCCGATTGCCTACTCGACACCCTCCCAAGCCCTGTATTTAACGCTGTTAAAGGATTACAGTTCATCCGAACGAGGGAAGAAGAACCGTCCGGAAATCGAAAAGCTGGCCGAGGAAATGGTCAGGGTCTTCGATCAATACGGTGATCCGAAAGCAGAGAAATTAACGGTGGATGATGTAATCAAAGCGATGGACCTGGAATTTAACAAGCAGCCGGGTTATGAGCCGAGACGCATCAAAGCGGATCTCTCGACTAAAGAAGTGGCTTACTTTATGGAGCATAAGAACGAGTATCCCGGAGTCGAGGTCGTGGAAGAGAGCCAGCGTCAATACAACCCGGACAAAATCGCCGTTCAAACGATTGGATATTTGAAAGAGTTCCGCGGCATTAAGACACTGGACAAATATAAAGAGATTGATGAGCAGAACAAGAAGCAAAAGGATCCGGGACTCATCTACACGGAGCAGGAGAAGGTCGGCGTAGACGGACTCGAAATGATGTTCCAAGATGAGCTGCGCGGCAAGAACGGATATATCGGCATTCCGATTAATCCGCAGAACATGGCGGACGGGGTACCGACCATGATTGCCCCGGAGAAGGGTTACAACATCCATACGACGATTCATAAGGATATCCAAAAAGCTACGCAGCAGGCGATCATCGATCAGCTGAAATGGCTGCACGCCAATCCGGTTTCCGGCAAAACGCATCCGAATGCGCTCACGGGTTATGCGGTAGCGATGGAAGTGGATACCGGCAACATTGTCGCCATGGCCAGTATGCCAGATTATGACCCCAATGTATGGGAGAATGGAACCGACGATTGGGAATCCGTCATGAAGTATTACGGTAACGGTACGATCTCTCCGTACAGTTCCGGGCGCTCCGGCAACAATCTGGAATCGGTCGTGCTGCTTGGCTCGACGATGAAACCTTTGTCGGTGCTGATCGGGCTTAACGAAAACTTGTTCGGGCCGAACGATTACTATTATGACGGCGGCGCGGCATTCTTCGGTAAGGATAATACGAGGGTTCGGAACTCCGGCGGTAAAGCCTACGGGTCCCTGAACGCAAGAAAAGCGATCGAGCATTCCTCCAATGCCTTTATGGTTGATTGGATCGGGGAAAAGCTGTACAACAAGTATGGCTCCGAATCCGTTGAGGTATGGGATAGATACATGAAGAAATTCGGGCTTGGGGTATCCACCGAATCCGGTCTGCCAAAGGAGCATAAAGGCATCATCGAATATACCAACATCGAGCAGGCGGGAAGTTATTTGGCTGCCATGGCGTACGCCTCCTTCGGACAGTCGGGCAAATATACGACGCTCCAATTGGCGCAGTATGCCAGCACGCTTGCCAATCGGGGAGAACGCATCCGTCCGCAGCTCGCCAGCAAGATTGTGGATCAGGACGGCAATGTGATCAAGGAGTTCAAGCGCGAAGTATTGAATAAAGAGGAATTCCCGCAGCAGTACTGGAATGAAGTCATTGCAGGGATGAACACGCAGGGACTTCGGGCTTTCGAGGATTTCAAATATGATTTTGCGCGGAAAACAGGAACATCCGAGCAGGATATTTATAAAAACGGCACTCGGATCCGGGTGGAAAACGGGGTGTTCATCGCCTTTGCACCGCGACAAAACCCGAAACTGGCCGTTGCCGTAGTCATTCCGGAAGCAGGCTTCGGTTCTCAGAGTGCCGCGCCGGTTGCACGTAAAATTTTCGACGCTTATGACGAGATTTACGGACTGGACGGTACGCCGCACCCTAAAAAAACCGAGGGTGAGAATGAGGACGGCAGTACGAACGAATAATCGACAAACGGCAGCCAATAGCCCTGCAGGGTTGGCTGCCGTTTTTTTGTCATACATGGGCGTCCGGGGCCTTGTCCGCCACGAGATTCAGAACAACGCCAAACTCCAGCAGCGCTTTGAGGCCGCAGAGCACCATGGTGTATCCTCCCATGGAATCAATGGCCCCATGCAACATCTCATCATCATTTCCTGTAAATCCGGAATGGGTAATGGCAACGAAGGTCTCATGTTCGCCCCGCGGGGTGAATATCCACTCGGTCCTGGTTTGATCGGAAGATTCGATGGCGATGCGGCGGTTCTCCTCGATATCGTGCACATACAAGTCATCAAACACGCCATACATTTCCCAATCCCAGCGGATATGCCGGCCCTTCTCAAGTCTGCCGCTGCTTTTGGTAAACCAGAACTTGGTTGTGATATCAGGGTCGATGAAAGCCTCGAAAACTTCTGAAACGGGTCTACGAATCAACATCTCTGCCGTGACGACGGGATTCTGATTGAGCTTGGTCATTGGGGTGCATAACTCCTTTCGGGGTTGTCTTCATACTCATCCTAGCATACCGTAATGAGTATTCTTTCTTTTACATTGCTTATTTATTTCAAGGGGCTTGTCGTTTGTTCGAGCACCCTCGAGGAAATCTTGCGTCAGGCCGGGTTCTGCCTGGTTTGGCATGCATCGAGGGGCTGCTCATTCAGGGGAATGTTTTGACGCCCGGCCTTTTGTGGTAAAATGTCGTTATGTTTGCTTTGATTCGTAAGGGGGTTAATACCATGAAACATAAATATCGGTTGTTGGCACTGGATATGGACGGTACGCTGCTTCAGGACGACCATGAAGTATCCGAGGAAACGGTGAAGTGGATCAAGGAGGCGGTGCGGCACGGCATTCACGTCTGCCTCTCGACGGGCCGGCCGTTTCAGGATGCTTATCCGTATGCCAAGCAGCTTGAACTGACGACGCCGATGGTAACGGTGAACGGCGGCGAAGTATGGCGTGCGCCGTATGAATTGCATCGCCGCGCGCTGCTCGACAGCAAGCTCGTGGAACAAATGCATGCACTCGCGGTTGAAACCGGATCGTGGTTCTGGGCGTATTCAGTAGATAGATTGTATAACTCTGAGAACTGGACCGACGATGTCGCGAATCAGGAGTGGCTGAAATTCGGATATAACACGAATGATCATGAGGTACGCCACAATATCATGATGCGACTGCAGGATATGGGCGGACTGGAGATCACGAACTCTTCGCCGGACAACCTGGAAATCAATCCGCAGGGCGTCAACAAAGCAACCGGGATCGGACAGGTGTGCGAGCTGCTCGGTATCAGCATGTCCGAGGTTGTAGCCGTAGGAGACAGCCTGAACGACCTGGCCGTCATCCAGCAGGCCGGCCTCGGCGTGGCCATGGGCAATGCCCAGCAGACCGTGAAGGATGAGGCGGATCTTGTGGTTTCCAGCAACAATGAGGACGGCATCGTCGAAGTCATCAGGGATCATATTTTGATCGAAGGGTGAGATGTTGATGGACGTATTGGGCTGGATTATCGTCATCGCTCTGTTTATCATTGGGATGGCCGGAGCGATATACCCTATTCTGCCGGGGGTTGTCGCCATTTACCTGGCGTTGTTCGTTTACGGCTGGTTCTTTACATTCGAGCATTACAATGCATGGTTCTGGATTATCCAGACCATCATTCTGGTGGTGCTCTTCATTGCCGATTATGCGGTTAATGCCTGGGGAGTCAAGAAGCTCGGCGGTTCCAAAGCCTCGATCTGGGGCAGCACGATCGGACTTATTATCGGACCGTTCGTGATACCGGCCTTCGGGTTGATTATCGGACCGTTCCTCGGCGCATTTTTGGGTGAAATGCTGGCAGGCTCGGGAGCAAGCAAATCCATGAAGGTTGGCTTCGGATCGGTAGTTGGATTGTTTAGCAGCATTGTGGTGAAGATTATATTGCAGCTTGCGATGATCATCATTTTCTTCATCTGGATTTTCTAATAGAGCATAGCAATCGCTGTAAGAGGCGCTTTGGAGGAGAAAGAAGGGTACGGTTTTGTCTAAGAAAGAGTCATTTATTAAAGGCACCATCATCTTGGCCGCTGCTGCGCTGGTAGCCCGGGTGCTGGGCCTTGCTCAGCGGGTGCCGCTGGAGCATATGCTGAATGATATCGGGGATGCCTCGTTTACGATCGCCAATAACGTATATCTAATGCTGTTAACGGTAGCAACGGCCGGCATTCCCAGCACGCTCAGTAAAATGGTATCGGAGCGCCATGCTTTGAACAAGCCTGCGGAGGCTCGGCGCGTCTATCATGCTGCGCTTATTTTTGCCGGGGCAGCGGGCGTTGTCATGACGCTGCTCCTTTACTTCGGAGCTCCTTTTTATGCCACTCATATAGCCAAGCAGCCGGAGGCCGCCGCTGCCATTCAAGCGCTCGCTCCGGCGCTGCTGCTGTTTCCGGCCATCGCCATGATGCGGGGATACTTCCAAGGGCGCAATAATATGACGGCTGGCGGCATATCGCAAATTATCGAGCAGATTGCACGGGTTCTGACAGCGATCGGCTTGGCCTATGTGCTGCTGCGTTTGGGATATGACGATACCTGGATCGCGGCAGGTGCCTCCTTCGGGGGCGTCCTCGGCAGTATCGGGGCATTTGCGGTCATGCTGTATTTTACGGTGAAGCTTCGCCGAAACGATCGTGAGCTCAAAATGCCGGCGGCGGACCGCTCGATTCCGCTTGGCGGGATATACCGGGATATATTCACGCTGTCTATACCGATTGTGCTGTCTTCCCTGGCTGTTCCGGCGGTCAACTTCATTGACAGCTCCATTGTGAAGCCGCTGTTGATCGGGCAGGTTGGTCTGGGAGAGGCTACTGCAGCCCTCGCGGTATTAGGAAACCGAGCGCAAAGCGTAGCGGGCATTCCGCCGATTCTAGCCATTGCCCTCAGCACCTCGCTCATTCCGATCATCTCTGCCGCTTTTGCGAGGAAAGATCAGGAACATTTGGAACAGCAAGTATCGCTGGCCATGCGAGTTGCCATATTGACGGGTATGCCGATGGTGATTGCGCTCTGCGTTGCATCCTATTCCATCAACGGATTGCTGTTTAGTTCCCTCGGCGGAAGCGGGATCATCGGGTTCCTGACATTCGGTACGATTTTTCAGATCACGATGATGACAACGAACTCCATTCTTCTTGGAATCGGCAAGGCCAAGCTCTCGATGGTTCACGTGATGATCGGGATAGCGGTCAAGCTTGTTGCCAGCTTCCTGCTTGCTCCGTTGTTTGGCATTTACGGCATCATCGGGAGCACGGCTCTCTGTTTCCTTGTCATTACGATGCTGAACGTCAGATCGATCAAGGCGATTGTATCCTTCTCGATCCTGGGCAAACGCTGGATGGGCTTCATACTAACGGTTGCTGCCGCAGGAGGGATCGGTTACGGCCTGAATCTGGCGGGTATTCAGATGGTCGATGTCATGCCGGCACGTTTGGCATTCCTGCTGACCTGTCTGGTTGTAGGCGTAGCCGTAGTCATTATATATCTTGTGCTGCTGGTGGTGTTTGGCGTACTGCGGCAATCGGAGCTTAGCAGTTACCCGCGTCCTTTGCAGAAGGTATTCCGTCCGCTGATGAGACTGCAGCCTGCGCGTATGCGGGAACGGGGATAAACCTATGATTCAAGAACAGCACATCTATTCATTCATCCGTTAGAGAAGAGACCATTCCGGCCGTATCGGAATGGTCTTCTTTTATTGCCGGTGGAACGGATCGGATACGTCATGGGCGATGGAGGTTTTCTCCAGAACGGCCCGATGGGCGTGGGTGATATCCGGCAACATCGGCGGTTTCGGTTTGCGAATATGCTTAAACATCGCGTGGCCCTGATACCAGTCGTACCGGGGAATCGGTTCCGGGGGTTCATCCTGCCAGATCTCCTCGAGACGGGGGCTATACAGACGACGGCCGTCCGGCAGCCATTCCGATTGGATAAGCTCAAGCCCCTCGTGGCCGTGATTCATGGCTTGATCCCGCGTCGGCGTAAATAACGCCGGCCAATATTCAGCGCGCGAGCCCTGATGCTTGGTGGAACGAGCGAATGCCAGCACGGCATGGTAGATATCCTCGTAACCGAACAGTAAAGCGTACAGCGAGCGGCCTGCCTTGATCCGGATGGACAGGTCGTCAAACTTGGGGATGGTGAGTCCGGCCAGCGGCCGGGTAGGGGAAACGGGATAATCGGCAGAGTCTGTGCTTGTCTGATGGCTTTGACCCAGCGGGAACACGATTTGATTCAACCGAGACAGCTCATGCACCCGGAAGAGGGGATCCTGCAAAATATGCTGACGGTAAAAAGGATGTCTTGCCACGCGCCCCTCAATATAGTTCTGTTCATTAATGATGAGGGCGACCGTAAGCAGCGAACTGCCTTGGTCGTGCCAGAACCGTTCCCAGAACGGCGTCATGAACGATGAAACATGGAAGCGGGGGAGCAAATGGAATAAGGGCTTTCCTATTTTTCGACTGTGCATATAGAGAAGCAGCTGCGGATAGGCATCCTGAAAAATCAGCGCATTGCAGCGCTCCAGGAAACTGTACAGATGGTTTTGGAATGGGGGGGCGATGAGATCCGACATCAGCCCGCCCTTCAGATCGCTCATATTCCATCCGGCATTGCGTGATACCATATGGGCGAGCAAGGCCCAATGCAGCTCCGGATGCGACTCGTAACAGTCCAAATAGGCCTCTGTTCGGGTCACGTTGCTTCGATTGGCGACGGCAGCGGCCTCCTGAATGCGATGAACCAGCTCTTGCTCCTCATCCGTTGGCTGCAGGTCCGGTTCATGACCGCGAATATCGCTGTGACCTTCTTGCAGAGGGAGAAACGAAGAAATGCCCTGCGGCAGATAGGGATGGGAGGAGAGAATGTTCTTGAGCTGCCTGCGAATGGCCCTAACGGCTGTAGGATCCCACTGCAATTCATGCCTGTTTGTCCGAAGCTTTAAGGAATATCGCCAAGCTGCCATCATACCCGACCACGATTCTGCCAGGGCCTGCGGAATGGCGGCCGTCCATGACTCGTAATTCCTGCCCCGATTTGGTTTGTCCTTGGCTCCGTGCGAGTGCATGCCGGTTGTCACCTGCACTTTCTGATGATAATTCCAGACCGTGAACCTCATACAGTCAGTATGCTCTAAAATTTGACTTCCACTCAACAATTTGATTCACTAGGGGGGAAGGAATTCGACGTAAAGGGGAGATAATCAATGGAAAAAATCACTTCAGAAGCAGAATTTCAGGTTGCAATCCAGTCTCCACGACTGACCGTTGCCGTATTTAAAGCGGACTGGTGCGGCGATTGCAAGTTTATCGATCCATTCATGCCGGAGGTTGAGACGAAGTTCTCCAACCAATTGACTCTGGTGGAAGTTGACGTCGATGCTGTCGGTGACGTGAGTCAGCAGCAAAATATTCTGGGCATCCCTAGCTTTGTTGCATACTCTGACGGACGCGAGCTGGTTCGCTACGTTAACAAACTCCGCAAATCGCGCGAGGAGATTGAAGATTTCCTGCAGCGTGCCGTGGACGTATACGGTACGATTCACAAGTGAGCAGTGACGATAGCACCGCCGCCTTTGAGCTATAACGGGCGGCGGTGTTGTTTTTAGCATTGGATATTATGGGGGAATTGCGGAGTCAAGTACCTTGAGCATGAAGGTTTTGTTCATTTTTGAACATTTTGTCACAATCGCTCAAGTGACCGGGGCTGCAGAATCAGGTATAATGAAATGTGGACTGTATATGATGCGATCCTGTATAGGTTTTGAATAGTGAATGATTATGAGCAGCAGGTGAGATAAGTGAACGATAAACAATTAAAGTGGCTGAGTTACATAACATGCTTAATTATGTTCTGCGCGACTTTCGGGGGCATGGTTGTGACAAAGACGGGGTCGGGGCTTGGCTGCGGCCAAGAGTGGCCGCTGTGCAACGGTAAATTTGTTCCCGCTTACACGGTGTCCTCGATGATCGAGTATTCCCACCGGGCCGTAAGCGGAATGGCCGGCTTGGCCGCCTTGGCTTCGCTGATCGCGTTCTGGAAGTACAAGCGGGACCGCCGGGATTTGATGGCTTACGTCATCGGAACCTCGATATTCGTCGTGGTACAAGCCATCATGGGGGCCCTCGCGGTGGTTAAACCTCAGTCGGCTGCGATCATGGCGCTGCATTTTGGCTTCTCGCTGATTGCTTTTGCCAGTTCGGTCATGCTGGCTTTGGGCATGCGCCGAATCGAACAAGCGAAGGAGCCCGCTGACCTGGAGCGTTTGCCGCGGGTGGGCAAGGGCTTCCGCAATTTGGTCTGGGGCACAACGTTGTACAGCTACATCGTGGTGTATATCGGTGCATTCGTCAGCCATACCGATTCCCGGGAAGGCTGCTCCGGCTGGCCGTTGTGTAACGGAGAAGTGATACCGGAGCTGAGCGGAGGGGTCGGCATCGCCTTTATGCACCGCGTGGCCGCGCTTCTGCTGCTGATCGTGGTGGCGGTGATGGGGCATTTTGCATATTGGCGCAATCGCGATAACCGTGAAATCCAGATGCTGGGCATTTCGGCAACCGTGCTGTGCCTGCTGCAGGTGTTCAGCGGCGCTCTCATTATGGCTACGATGCATAACGAGGAAGTTTACGTATTCTCCGCACTGGGGCATACGCTGCTGATCTCGGCGCTGTTCGGCGTACTCTGTTATTTAAGCGTCCGGGTATGGCAGCTCAGCAAGCCGCTTGAAGCCGAAATACGGAAGGGCCACGACGTGCCCCGCAAAAAGATCGTATAAGGAAGAACGCCGATCATTCCGTAAAGAAAATCCAATATTCTATAGCATACATGCATGCAAAGTCCCCGGACCGGAGTTCGAGGGCTTTGTTGTATAGAAATGAATGGAGCTTCCAGCAGCCGTATCGAAAAGGTTTGATAAGGCAACGAATTTGTTTATATTTAATAACACCGGAGAAATCGCAAGTCGCTCCATGCTATGGAGTTGTCTTCCCGTTTCGGGGGCATCCTAACAGGACGAACCCAGATTGGCGGGCAGCGGATGCTGGGTCATCTGACAGTCATGGGATGCCGAAGGGCCTGATGGCGATCCGGATGAGTTGCCCCCGCGCGAGGATATCGCGGTGAAGACGGCCGCTGAGCGCTGAAATGACTATATTGGTATTGGCAAAATCGAGATCAAGAACCAAGGTTAATCTGATGACGCGAGGGGGTACCGCCATGCTTCGAATGTTACTTGGGGAACAGCCCCGGCAGAACAACCGCCTGCTTGAGGAAGCCATCGAATCGATGGTGAAGACAACCCGGCTGCTGCAGAAGGAAATGGATAAAAATCAAGATCCGACGCATGATTTTCGCAAGCTGGAGATTTGGACCCGGGGACTGATCGTCTCCCTGGATGAGCTGGAGCAGAGCTGGAATGCGGCCAAGCATTTCAGTCAATCGGTTAAATCGGGTTACATCGATGATATGTCGATTCAGGAGCAAGGGGAATATCAACGCTATGTGTATTTTTACAAAAACGGCTTCATTCGCGTATTCTCGATCCTTGACAAGCTGGGCACGGTGCTGAACGATTTGTTTGATTTGCATACCTCCAAGGTTAAGGCGCATTTTTCTTATTTTACGGTCCTGCGGCAGTTCAGATTTTTGAAGGCCCACGGTGAGCTGGCTGAAGAGCTGGAAGCGATCAAGGATCGCTACAAAGCACCGCTGAACGCGCTCAGGAAAAGGCGCAACGCTGAAATTCACTACATGAACTCCGAGATGCAGGATGATTTGTGGCAGCGCCATCAAGGGCTGTCCGACAAAATCGAGCTTGAGGATATCGACAAGCACCTGGACGATCTCCAACAGGGCATCGATATGGTATGCCGCAGCCTGGCCGCCTCGTATAAATATACGAACAAGCTGTGGACTGAAAATGGAGTGCGGGCTTAGGCACAAAATCGCCATGAAATTCCTTTTGACAAAAGCCTGAAAAGAATCTATACTAACTATTGCATTCATTAAATGTTATCAAATCAGATCAATTTAATCGGAAAAATTTCATATCGATGTTTTCTTATCGAGAGAGGCGGAGGGACAGGCCCGATGAAGCCCGGCAACCGACTTCTTGCGTACCATTGCTTAATGCGATGACGCTTGGAGTGACATGGTGCTAATTCCTTCAAAGCTATGGAATACCTTCAGCTTTGACAGATGAGAAAAGGCGTTGACTTTTACGTAAAGAGGGCCCTTTTTGATTCTACAAAAAGAGGCTCTTTTCTTTTGGGTAAATAGATATGAAGCTAAGGAAAAAGGAGGATTATCGGATTGATTGAGCTCAAGCAATTGACGAAGCAGTACGGAAAAGCCGGGTCATTAACAACTGCGTTGTCCGAATTGGATTTGTCGATTGAAAAAGGAGAAATTTTCGGAGTGATCGGACACTCCGGTGCAGGGAAAAGTACATTGATCCGCTGCATCAATTTACTGGAGCGTCCCACCTCGGGCGAGGTGTGGGTGAACGGCAAAAATTTGACGTCGCTCGGCAAGAAGCAGCTTCAGGCGGAGCGACGTAGAATCGGCATGATCTTTCAGCACTTTAACCTGCTGTCTTCCGCGACGGTGTACGATAACATTGCGTTTCCGCTGCGTCTGATCAAGACGCCGAAGGCCGAACTGGAGCGCAAAGTATCCGAGCTGCTGGCTTTGGTCGGCTTGGAGGCGCATCGCGACAAATACCCGTCCCAGCTGTCAGGGGGCCAGAAGCAGCGGGTAGGCATCGCCAGGGCGCTCGCGAGCGATCCCGAAGTGCTGCTGTGCGACGAGGCCACTTCGGCCCTTGACCCGCAGACGACGGATTCGATTCTGCGCCTGCTGCTGGACATTAACAAAAAGTTTCATCTGACGATCGTACTGATTACCCATGAGATGCATGTAATCCAGAGCATTTGCGACCGGGTCGCCGTTATTCATCAGGGCGGCATCGTAGAGCAAGGACCGGTAGCGGAAGTGTTCCTGAAGCCGAAGCATGAAGTGACGCAGGAATTCATCCGCCAGGAGATGGACAACGGCGAAGCGCTGCGGCTGGCTATGCAGGGTCAGGTAAACGGCCCTTCAAGAGCGGTTCAAATCACGTTCCTAGGGTCGAAAACGTACGAATCGATCCTGTCCCATACCGTTCATGAGACAGGCGTGAATTTTGCGATTCTGCAGGGTACGATCTCTACGATCAAAGATACGCCGTACGGCCAGCTCATCGTCCGTTTCGAAGGGGAAGAGCGCGCGATTGAAGATACGATCCGGAAGCTGCTTGAACAAGGACTAGACGTGGAGGTGATTCATTGATGTTCGGACTTGATTTTACCCAGATCGACTGGAAAGAGATATGGACGGCAACATTGGATACCCTGCGGATGCTGGGAGCTTCGGCCTTGTTCAGCTTCATCATCGGACTGCCTGTCGGCGTATTGCTCTACATGGCCGCAAGGTCCACGTCCGGGTTGGTACGCTTCGGCTACACGATTCTGTCGTTCATTGTAAACATTCTGCGCTCGGTTCCGTTCATCATCCTGATCGTGGCGATGATCCCGATTACGAAGTCGATCGTAGGAGTTTCGTACGGGGTACTGGGCACCATTCCGCCGCTCGTGATCGGCGCTGCTCCATTCTTCGCAAGGCTCGTAGAAACGGCTTTGAATGAAGTGGATAAAGGCGTGATTGAGGCGGCTCATGCCATGGGCTCTTCGACAAGCCAAATCGTATGGAGGGTGCTCCTTCCGGAGGCGCGTCCGGGTCTGCTGGCCGGGATGACCATCACGATTGTAACCCTGGTATCTTACACCGCGATGTCCGGTCAAGTCGGGGGCGGCGGTTTAGGGGATTTGGCCATTAAGTATGGCTATTACCGTTATGAGACCGAGATCATGATTCTGGCTGTCGTGCTGATGATTGTCCTTGTCCAGCTGCTGCAGATGGCAGGAGATCGTCTGGTGCGGTATTTTACAAGAAAATAACGGATTGATGAGGCTTCAAGAAAGACAATATATAAATAATATATTTTTCGGAGGGAGAGTTTTAGAATGAAAAAATGGACATTGGCATTGATCAGCTTGACCTTGGTTACGTTGCTGGCTGCATGCGGCAGCAAGCCTGCGGATAACGCATCCGAGCCAGGGGGAACAACGGGAGGCGGCGGTCAAGAGACCGTGACCTTGAAAGTAGGGGCTTCGCCATCACCGCATGCCAAGATTCTCGAGCATATCAAGCCTGCGCTTGAAAAAGAGGGCGTAAACCTGGAAATCGTAGAATTCACGGATTATGTGCTGCCGAATACGCAAGTGGATTCCAAAGAAATCGACGCGAATTTCTTCCAGCACAAGCCTTACCTGGATAACGAAATCAAAGAGCGCAAGCTGGACCTGGAGTCCGTGATCGCCGTGCACGTGGAGCCGCTGGGTGCGTACTCCAAAACCATTACATCTGTGGATGAGCTGAAGGATGGAGCGGTTGTAGCCATTCCGAATGATCCTTCTAATGCTGGCCGAGCATTGACGCTGCTGTCCAAGAACGGCGTGATTAAGCTGAACGACGAAAGCAAGCTGGAAGCAACCGCCAAGGATATCGTAGAAAATCCGAAGAACCTGGAGTTCAAGGAAGTTGAAGCCGCCATGCTGCCGCGTATGCTGGATGAGCTGGACCTGGCTGTCATCAACACGAACTACGCGCTGGAAGCGGGACTGGACCCAACGAAGGATGCGCTCTTCATCGAAGACAAGGACAATCCTTATGCCAACCTGCTGGTAGCCCGTCCGGACAACAAGGACTCCGACGCCATCCAAAAACTGGCGAAGGCGCTGACTTCCGAGGACGTGAAAACTTTCATTGAAGAAGAGTACAAAGGTGCCGTCATCCCGGCATTCTAATTCAGCAGTAAAGCTCGATATGCTGTATATGAATTCATCGTATATGTAAAGAAAGGGCATTATCCAAGAGACCCATCGGTCTTTGCGGATAGGCCCTTTTTTCTTTCTTTTTCTGTTGAATGGCCATTCCTGGTCGGAAGCAAGTTGTTCGGCCTTATCAAATCTTTTATACTGAAGGAAGGATATCCATCTGAGGAGGGAAAGCCTTGAAGGGAAAAGTGGCGCTGATTACAGGCAGTGCGACAGGTTTGGGGAAAATGACGGCACTGTCGTTAGCACGGCAGGGATGTCATATAGCCATAAATTATGTAAACAGCAAGGATGAAGCGGAGGCGCTTTCCCGTGAAATCGAGGGGTTTGGCGTGAAATCCATCGCGATTAAAGCCGATATCGCCAGCGAGCCTGAGCTGTATTCATTGGTGGATCAGACGGAGGAGCGGCTGGGCAGCGTCGATATCCTGGTTAACAATGCTGGACCGTTCATTCGGGAACGCCGTCTGTTCTCGGAGTACAGCCGCGACGAAATCGTACATATGGTGAATGGCAATTTAACCGGCGTCATGCTGCTGGACCATCGCGTTCTGCCTGCCATGCGGGAGAAAAAATGGGGGCGCATCATCCACTTTGGTTTCGGGCATGCCGGTGAAGCCCGCGCATGGCCTCAACGCTCCGCCTACGCGGCTGCGAAGGTGGGCCTGGTCTCCTTTACGAAGACGCTGGCCGTGGAAGAAGGGCCGTATGGGATCACCGTGAATATGATTTGTCCGGGGGATATCCGCGGGGCCAACAAAGAGAAAACCATCGATGAAGTATCCGGCATTCAGGACGGGTTGACTCCTCGCGGACGATCGGGCAGCGGCGAGGACGTTGCCAGGGTGATCGAATATTTATGCCTGGATAAATCGGATTTCATTACCGGCAATATTATGGATATATCCGGCGGGCTGGACCCGATTCGCCCGTTAATCAAGCCGGAATAAAACATCCCCACAAAGTGGAGTCTATGCTTCGATGCTTATTCCCAATACTTTGCGGAGACCCATAACATATAAATGCGACTCAAGAATTGCTAACGCTTCGCTGAAAACTTATACCTTCTTTAATCTCAAAAAAAGAGTCTTGGTCCCGCGAGGGAAACCAAGACTCTTTATAGTTAAAGAAGATTTAGAATACTTGAACTACTTCTTGGATGCCTTCTACTTCTTCAACCAGGGCGCGCTCGATCCCTGCTTTCAGAGTAATGGTGGAGCTTGGGCAGCTACCGCATGCACCCATCAATTTCAGCTTAACGATGCCGTCTTCAACGTCAACCAGTTCCACGTCACCGCCGTCGCGCTGCAGGAACGGACGAAGTTTATCAAGCACTTCAGCCACTTCATCATATACAGTGGTTTGCGTGTTTTCACTCATCTTGTTCAACTCCTTTCCTCCCTATATTATAGTACATAAACCGGCAAAATAAAATGCCAATCTTAAGGCAGGTCTAATAACAATGTCCATTATCATTGAGTTTTGCACAAGCAATTCCTATTTCGGCACGGATAAAGTGCTGCAGACGCTTGAAGGCAAGTACGATTGCCAAGTCATCGAATATGGCTGCCTGACCAGCTGCGGCCAGTGCTATTTGATGCCCTTCGCTTACGTGGATGGCGATTGGGTTGAAGCCCCTACGGCTGAAGAGCTGCTTGAGGTTGTCATCCGCAAGCTCGAAAGCTTTCGGGACGGCGGAGAGGAAAGCTGATTTTCCGATCTCCTCCACTGTCGTCCCCCTCCACAGGAGCATCATAAGCGCCCATAACCGTCCGACTAGTAATGACGCTTGGATTTCCAGAGCACGCCGCTCTTTAATATCCTTGGTACCCGGCCCATGACCGACGTGCTGCCCATGAGTCCAAAGCCCGCATGTTTGCCGAGGGAACCCAGCGTTCCCTTCAGCTTCAGCGGAGATACCTTAGGCGTATCGTCGCGCCATAAAGCTTTCATGACATGTCCCACTTGCTCGGCCTGAGCCCCTGCCGCTTGCGCGCTCGGGACGAAGGGGAGGCTGGCGCAGTCGCCGATCACATATACCTCGGGATGGGACGGAACCTGGTACCATTCGTTCAGCAGAATGCGTCCGCTGCGGTCTTTTGGCAGATCCAGATCCTGCACGACCTTTACGGGCTGAATGCCGGCCGTCCATACCGCCAGATCGGTTGCGATCGGCACATCCAGATTGTACACGGCGTCCTTCTCCACTCGGGATACGGATACGCCGCTGTGGATGTCCACGTGGTGCTCCTCAAACCAGCGATGAATATAAGCAGACAAACGGTTAGGAAAAGAAGAAAGCACCCGTTGTCCCCGGTCCAAAATGGCGATATTCAGGTCAGGCCGGCTTTCCCGAAGATCGGCAGCGAGCTCGATGCCGCTTAAGCCTCCGCCAATGATATGAACTTGACCATAAGGTCTGAGGTTGTTCAGGTTCAAATAGGTTTCCCGGGATGCCGCAAAAGATTGCAGGCTGAACGTGAATTCTTCAGCGCCCGGTACCCCATGATAACGGTCCGTACATCCCAGGGCAATGGCCAGCTGATCGTATTCCACCGGATCGTTGTTCGTCAGGTTCACAAGCTTCTTCTCAAGATCAATGGATAGGACTTCACCGTATACAACATGGAGGCGGTCATACACCGGGAATTTAACACGAACGGCGGTATCGGCCACCGTACCTGCTGCCAGCGCGTAATATTCGGTTTTGAGTCCTTGGTACGGCATGCGGTCGATGAGCACGACCTCCACGTCCGGAGGAAGATAGCCGCTGAACAATTCTTGAATTAGGGCAAGACCACCATAGCCTCCGCCGAGAATGACGAGCTTTTTCATAAATTTCTTCCTTTCTCAAGAGATAAGAAGGTGAGCGCCGATTCGCAAGAAAAACGCCGCTGAAAGCGGCTTAGGTTACCCACGCTATATTATCTCTTTAACCTGTTTTCCGTTTTTTGGAACGTCTGCTTTGCTTGCGTCTTTGCTGGTATGGCTTATTCGTAAACCTTGATCTCGTTATAGAAGGTATCGCGTTCGACCGGAATGCGGCCGGCGCCTTGGATGAGCCACACAAGCTCTTTGCGGGTCAGCCCTTCTGGCGTCAGCGCTCCTGCGGCATGGCTGATGCGTTCCTTCAGGATCGTGCCATGGACGTCCGATGCGCCGAAGCTGAGAGCGACCTGCGTCAATTGCGGCCCGATATTAATGAAGTAAGCCTTGATGTGGTCGATATTATCCAGCATCAATCGGCTGATGGCAATGGTTTTCAAATCTTCGTAAGCCGAATTGCGGCGCATGATGCCCGCATTCTTATTCTTCGGCTGCATGGACAGCGGAATGAATACCATGAATCCGTTCGTTTCATCTTGAAGATCCCGAATTTGCAGCATATGGCGGATCCGGTCCTCATGGCTCTCGATTGAGCCGTACAGCATGGTCGTGTGCGTCTTCATGCCGAGCTTATGCGCGGTACGATGAACGTCGAGGTATTGATCCACGTTGGCTTTATCCACCTTCATCTTCTGACGGTACTGGTCAGACAAGATTTCGGCTCCGCCGCCCGTCAAGGATTGAAGACCAGCCTTCTGCAGCTCCTGCAGCACTTCCTTCGTGCTGAGTCCGCTGATGCGAGTGAAGAATTCGATCTCCGCCGCGGTATAAGCCTTTAAGGTAACTTCAGGGAAACGTTCCTTCAATGCCTTCAGCGAATCTACATAGTACTGGAACGGGACATGGTTATTATGTCCGCCAACGATATGAAATTCACGGATGCCGGGGTGAATATGCTGTTCCACATACTCGATCATTTCTGCTCCGGAGAGGGTATAGGAGCCTTCCTCGCCTTGGTCTTTCCGGAAATTGCAAAAAGCGCAGCGGGATTCGCATACATTGGTAAAATAGAGACTCATGTTCTCAATGAAGTAAACTTTTTTCCCGTTCTTGCGCAAATTGGCTTCATTAGCCAGCTGCCCGAGGGTCAGCAGGTCATCGGTTTGATACAAATACACACCGTCTTCAAGATTCAGGCGTTCGCCGCGCTGGACTTTCGCAACGATCTCGGCCATTCTCTGATCGGTAAATGGTGTCACAATCGTGGACATGTTCAATCCTCCTGTTCACACTTTGACTTGCCGAATATTCGGCAGATCAAGTGATCATAAAGTGGATCACTCCCCGCGGGGAACGGTCCGTTTATAGTCGTGTAACAACGAAATCAATGAATGGGCTGAATAAATAAATAACTTTGTGAAAAAATATACAACTGTGGACCAGCCATAACCTTTGCCGCATTTTAGCCGGGGGATGTGACAATTATCCAACAGTTGCCGCCCATGTTCCTTCCCTATTATAAACCTGACCCCTCGGGGTAGCAATACATATAGAGGAATTGAAATAGGTTATTGACCATATGGTAAAATGGCCATCATCTCAACCTTGAGCGAATTCGCGAAGAGGAGTATACTTAAAGAATGAACGAAAAGGAGGGTGACCTATGATATCAATCAGCGAAACAGCTGCAGAACGTTTGAAAGAAATGCTTGCTGAACAGGAAACGCCCAATATGTTCCTTCGACTGGGTGTCACTGCCGGCGGATGCAGTGGTTTTTCATATGCAATGGGCTTCGACGATCAAGAAACGGAAGCGGACGTATATATGGACCTGCAGGATATGAAAGTCGTTGTCGAGAAGGACGATCTGAAATACCTGAACGGTCTCGAAATCGACTTCGAGGAATCCGGCATGACGGGCGGGTTCACCATCCACAACCCGAACGCGACCGTAACTTGCGGCTGCGGATCTTCCTTCCGCACGGCAACGGATGCGGGCAAACCGAACGAAGAGCCTTGCTAAGCAGCGGGTTTTCGGGGACTGTGCTCTGAATCTAACCAATAAAAAGACCTCTGCGACCCTGTTGTCGCGGGGGTCCTTTTTTTGCTGCCGCCCATAAGAAAATGAAAAAATGCAGCGGACTCCCAAACGGGGGCAGCTGCATTTTGTTGTTCTTCCTATCCGATCAGACCGGGAAGAAGAAGGTATCGTTCAGCATCAGCACGATCATGCCGGCAGCTACGAGCGAGAACACGATGCAGCCGGCCCCGAGTCCGCGGCGCTTGTCTTTGATGAACTTGAAGCCCATGACAAAGATCAGAACGGTGATGGCTGCAAGGGCAACCGACATGCCGACAATGGCAATCCAGTACAAAACTTCAAACAATGCTGCCAAGGTGACAAAGCCTCCTTTATGGTTATCCATGGATGGATTTATTACGGACAAAGCTCTGCCCTTACTATACGATAGATCACCTCATTTGCAAAGGGAAGCTCGCTTCGCGGCCATGAATACGTCAAATTATTAGGCATAACGATCCCGGACAATCATCCAAGACAAAGTGCGGATAAGAGAATAGGATAACGTATGTCATGAATAAAAGGAGGCGAAAGCAGCATGGCGGGAAGACAATTGGCCAGCAAGTGGCTGAAGACGGAAGCGCTGCTGACCGATCCGCAGGTTGCTCCCTACATTCCGGCGACCCAGTCGTATGGAGGGGATACCCTGGTCTCAATGCTGGATGAACACGAAATGGTCGTGATCAAGCCGATTGTAGGCACCGGTGGTAACGGAGTCATCCGAATACAGAAAGACGGAACGGGATACTTGGTAACCCATAAGAGGCGTACTGTTCATGTAGATACATTGAATTCCCTGTTGCACGTATTGAACAGAATGAAACTGAAACGGCGCTACATGATACAACAGGGGATTCATCTGGCTAAAATTCAGGGACGTCCGCTGGATTACCGCGTCAAGGTAGTCAAGGAAAGAGGAAGATGGGAATTCCGGGCCATGCTAGGACGGCTCGCGAACCCCGGGCTGTTTGTGACGAACATTTGCAAAGGGGGGACGCTGCTTCGTTGCCGCCATGCTCTGAGGCTGTCGCTGCCCCATATCAATGCCAGGGAGAAGCGTAATGAAATGCGCCACTTAACCAGACAGTGCATCACGATCCTGGAATCGCGCTTTCCCGGGATCGGGGAACTGGGATTCGATTACGGACTCGACGTCGAAGGAAAGATATGGATTTTGGAAGTAAATACAAGACCGAGCTGAATTTTTTGTTTAATATTCCCAACAGAAGTCGTTTATATGATTTTTTAATAGGGTAATAAAAAAATAACCGTAATCTACCGATATAATAATTGATCAATTTTTTTTATGGTAGATTTACCCCATATCCTGTGTATAACATTTATCCCCATAATCCACTTTGATATGACCTTGTTTCTTACACTTACCAACAAATTATACACAGGATTTCCACAAGAGGTTGTGGATAAGCGAACAGTTGTTCCGTTTTCGCATGTCTGATATGATAGATTCAGGAAATATGAGGAAGGGGTGTGAGGGGATGGCTATGTTGACGGATGAGATGCTTCTCGATTCCTATCATATGGCTGTTGAATTGAAGTTGGAACGAGAGTTCATCACTCTACTGCTGGCCGAAATTCATAAACGGAACTTGGACACCGATTCCGGCAGCATCCTGCATTAATCAGATTTTCGTATATAGAATAGATAACTTACGACATGATACGCATATAATGTGGGAGCTTTCAACCAAGTTCTACATATGGTTTGAAGAAGAATTAGAAAAGGTATCTTCCGTTCGGAGCGGCGCATCGCCCTCTGGAACGTTAGATACCTTTTTTTCTGTATGTCGAAGTGTTAGGAAATTCCGAGTACCTCTACAATTTCATGTTGCTGCTGTGTCCCGGAGCCAATCTGGCTTCAGGATCAAAGTATACTTTGGCATTGTTGACGGCGGTTGGCGCTTCGCCGAATCCGACGGCAATGAGCTTGACCTTGCCAGGATAGGTCGTGATATCGCCCGCCGCAAAAATACCCGGGATGCTGGTTTCCATGCGGGAGTCTACGACGATGGAGTTGCTTTCGATGGCGATGCCCCACTCGGAGATCGGACCAAGGGAGGAAACGAAACCGAAATTGACAATGACATCGTCAACTTCAATCTCTTGCGTCTCTTTGGTCTTAATATGCGACAGCGTCACCTTCGTAATGGCATCTTCACCATGCAGTTCCGTGATTTCGGTTGGTGTCACGATGTTCACCTTCGAGGCCATCAGCTGCTCCACGCTATGCTCGTGGGCACGGAACTTGTCGCGGCGGTGAACCAGCGTAACCTGCTCGGCGATCGGTTCGATCATGAGCGCCCAGTCTACCGCGGAATCGCCGCCGCCGCTGATGAGAACCTTCTTGCCTTTAAAGCGGCTGAGATCGTTGACGAAATAATGAAGGTTCGCCTTCTCGTACTTCTCGGCACCTTCTATCTCCAGTCGGCGGGGTTGGAACGCCCCGACGCCGGCCGTAATGATGACGGCTTTGGCATGGTGTTCCCCCAGATTCGTTTTCACGACAAAATGACGTTCTTCAAGCTTTTCCACAGCTTGGACTTTCTCTTCAAGACGGATGTCCGTTTTAAAGAGCTCCATTTGCGCGGACAGATTGTTCACAAGCTCCTGAGCGGTAACCTTTGGGAAGCCTGCTACGTCATAGATATATTTTTCGGGATACAGCGCAGCCAATTGGCCTCCGAGCTGGGGCATGCTCTCGATAAGTTTAACCGAGGCTTGGCGCATTCCGCCGTAAAAAGCGGCAAACATGCCTGCAGGTCCGCCACCGATTATCAAAAGATCCGTCATATTGTTGTCTTGTGGCATCGTTGTCATGCGGTAAGCACCTCCATAAAATGAGTTTATATTCGAATCAGACAGACGTTCTTGTCCGGATAAAGCTGATTCATGAATTCCTTACCTATTATAATCGTCCCGAACCGGCATGAAAAGACGAGAATTGAGTTAAAATACCTAACATTGGAATGGTTGCGCTTACTTAGCAAGCAAGGGGGGAAATGGCGGAATGATTTGCATATTTAATGGCAAAAAAATTCTTGATATTTGCATGGTTTATGCATATGATTAACGTGATAACTTGTGTTCATTGCAGGGTTCTCATATCGATTGGTTACGGCAGCAATCATAAGGAAACCGCAGGATTACAGCTGTTTTTGAACCGTAATGAACCATCAGGTCAAATGATGAAACGGGCTCTGATAAGGGCTCTTCTCTTTTTTTGGATGCAATTTCACAGAATGTTAACATGTGTACCATACTGTATATATAAAGAGTAAGCTGGAAGGAGCAGTAGAATGAGCAGCATACCGAAGATCGTAATCCTTGGCGCGGGTTACGGGGGCATATTGACAGCGCAGCGGCTGCAAAAAGAGCTGAATTATAATGAGGCCGATGTTACATTGGTGAATCGCCATGATTATCATTATATTACAACGCATTTGCATATGCCGGCAGCAGGAACCGACAGCATTGAGAATACCCGGGTATCCATATCCAAGTTGATAGACGAGTTCAAAATCGATTTGGTCAAATCCTCGGTTCAGGAAATCCGCCTTCACGATAAGAAGGTTATCCTTGAAGATGGAACGTTATCCTATGACTATCTTGTCATTGGACTCGGCGGCGAGCCGGAGACCTTCGGGATCCCGGGACTCGCAGAGCATGCGATGACGATCCGAAGCATCAACTCGGTACGATTGATTCGAGAGCATATTGAATATCAATTTGCTTTATATAAGAATGAACGCAGACCGCAAGAGCGCATCAACTTCGTGGTTGGCGGAGCCGGGTTCAGCGGCATCGAGTTTGTAGCCGAGCTGGCGGACCGCATTCCGAGACTGTGCAAGGAGTATGACGTCGATCCGACATTGGTGAACATTTATAACGTAGAAGCCGCGCCGTCGGCGCTGCCGGGGTTTGCCCCCGAGCTGGTGGAGTACGCCATGAACGTTCTCGAGAAGAAGGGCGTTACCTTCAAGATGGGCATTGCGATCAAGGAATGCCTGTCGGGCGGGGTCGTGCTGAACAACGGCGAAGAAATCCGGGCGGCAACGGTCGTATGGACCGGCGGCATCCGCGGGAACCGCCTGGTTGAGTCGGCCGGCTTCGAAACGATGAGGGGCCGCGTGAAGGTTGATGAATATTTACGCGCTCCGGGATACGAGAACATTTATATTATCGGCGATAACTCCCTCATTTTTAACGAAGAAGGCAGACCTTATCCGCCGACCGCCCAAATGGCGATGCAGCAGGGCGTATGCTGTGCCCAGAATATCGTTGCGGCGATCCGGGACAAGTCCATGCGCAAATTCGAGTTCCATAATAAAGGCACGGTCGCTTCCCTCGGCCGGGGCGAAGGCATTGCGGTTGTAGGGGATAAGAAATATCAGGGATGGAAAGCGGCCCAGCTGAAAAAATTGGTTGATCTTCGCTACCTCTTCATTATCGGAGGCATTCCGCTCGTCCTGAAAAAAGGCAGGTTCCTATAAATGAGACATTGCAGCGTTCAAGTACGGGGGCTGCTCACAAGAGATGAACTGGATCGCTACAACGCCCTGATGGAGGTCGGCTCCTACCTGGAGTCGCAAGAGCGGTACGATCTGGCTTATACCGTTCAGCAGGAAGTCGACATTCTCATTCTTCCTGCCATTGAGCGCCTCAAGGATAAAGGGCGGGCCCGGGACCGGGCCACCGCTGAATATCTTGAAACCTTGCGCAAGCAAGAGCAAGATGAGGAAGACGGCGAATAACAGAAGAAGGGATGCTCTCATTCGGAAGAGCATCCCTTTTTTTGATATGCCATTTATGTGCAGAAGGAATTATACCTTCATCAAGTCGGTGAAAGAAGCTTGGTCGAGCAGGTTGCCGACATAGAAAGGACCGAATTCGCCGAAGCGCGCGCTCACTTCGTCAAATCTCATTTCGTACACGAGCTTTTTGAATTGAAGCGCATCGTCGCTGAACAAGGTAACGCCCCATTCCCAATCGTCGAAGCCGACGGAACCGGTGATGATCTGCTTGACCTTGCCGGCATAACCGCGGCCGATCATTCCGTGGCTCTTCATCATGGATTTGCGGTCATCCATGCTCAGCATGTACCAGTTGTCCGCCAAATCCCTCTTTTTGTTCATCGGGTAGAAGCAGATATGCTTCGATTTTGGCAGGACCGGCTTCAAGCGGGCAATGACATGCGGGTTCTGCATCGGATCCTCATCGGAGGAGCCGGCCAAGTAATTGCTCAGCTCGACGATGCTGACATAGGAATAAGCCTTGGTGGTGAACTGGGCGAACGTCGTTTTGTTAAAAGCGTTCTCGATCGCGTTCAGCTCTTCCAGCGTCTCGCGCAAATGCATGAAAACAAAATCGGCTTTCTGGCCGACGATGGTATATACGGCGGTGCTGCCCTGCTTGGCGGTCTCGACGGCATCCCATTCCGCAAGGAACGCATTCAGCTCGTCCAGCGCAAATGCGCGTACTTCTTCGTCTGCAGCTTTCCAGGCCGGCCAATTGATGGTGCGGAAATCATGCAGCGCATACCAGCCCTCGAGCGTCATTGCAGCTTCGTTCATGTGATCACTCCTAAACATTATGTTCGTTATAATTGAAGCGGATGGCCGCTTGCATTAACTTCCTATATTGTACTGTAAGCGCAGTCGGAAGGGCAAACGCCGACACAATGTATTCACGATTGTTCGTTGATCTGTGACATGATTTTTAGTAAACTAGCTATTAGCTAAAGCTTGGTGTGCTGTTTCTTGCTGCAATAAAGTAGGATAGCTGCTATGCGTAGGTGATAAAGAAGAGGTGAAAACAGCGATCATGCTTCAATTTATTCCTGTGCTCGTGCTGATGATTTTGTTTTTTGTCATGATGTTCGGTATCGGTTTTATCCTAAATATGTTGATGAAGACGACCTGGTTTCCGTGCTTTCTGTTCGTGATTGTCATTCTGCCGGTCGTTGTATACAGCTTGTGGGATCGGGGCCAAATGTCGTTCTGGACTCACGTCGGATCGTTCCAGTTGGTGGATTACTTAACGGGAGTTGCGGGTCTGATCGGGGCTTACATGAGCGGATGGACCATTAAGACATTGCGTATTAAAGGGTTTAGAATGTTTTAATCGCGCTTGGCGCAAATTGAATGTAATGTTAATGGCGGCTCTTCGATACCTGGGGGCCGTCATTTATATTTATGGAAGCTCTGCCAAAAGGCAGACGCAAGAATTCCATAATTTTTGATGCGAAAGAACCGACTTCTGAGCATCGGATTTATGATAGAATAGAGGAAGTCTATTTTTGGGCGACAGGGGGAGCATAAACGATGCGCATGACTAATTTTTTACATTTTACAGAGAATCACCGTTACTGCGTATACCGTGACTTCTGCTTAAGCGGCCTGGACGACAAAATGCTTGGTTCGATATATCAACCGATGGTCGGCGCGTTTGCGGTCAGCTTGTACCGTCTTCTCGTATCGCATGTGCCGCTGGAGAAGGTGGGTTATTCGGCCATTGAACAGCAGCGAAGATTATTCTTGACATTAGGGCTTGAGCCCAGCGAAAAAGGACGCCGCTATCTCATTGAGCAAACCTCCAAGCTGGAAGCGGTAGGATTGCTGCAGACCAGCCGGATGTTCGTCCCGGAAACGGACGACCATGTCTATGAATATGAGCTGCAGGCGCCGCTCAGTCCGGCGGAGTTCTTCAATACCCAGCATCTGACGCTGCTGCTTCGCGACAAGGTGGGGAAATTCGCCGTCCTGTCGCTGAGGGAAGAGCTTTGGAGCAAGGAACCCCTGGAATGGTCCGGCATTTCCCTGAACAAGGAGAACATCTCGGTTCCCTTTTACGATATTTTCGAGTTGAACACGCATGTCATTGATTATGAACTGGAGCAGGCGCTGGAAGAGGTAGCGGTATCAAGGAAGTCGGTGCTGCCGCCGAATCCGCAGGGAGAAGGTCTGAACTACGCGGACATTATTCTGCGATTCCCGCGCGAATCCCGCAATCGCGTCTTTGTGGAGCGTCTTCGCTATGACCATGAACAGATGGGCATCGTGAATTACGTCGTACGCAAGTACGATCTCAGCACGCAGGATTTGTGCCGCCTGCTTGACGAGGACGGCATCTTTACCGAGCACGGCGAGGTTGTCCTGGACGATTTGCAGCACAAAGCCAGCCTTCACTTTAGGCAGGGAATGAAGATGCAGGAGAAGCGGCAGATTACGGCGGGCAAGGTGGTTGCCCTGCATCAGGAGATGACGGCCGATCCGGACGAGCCTGCGCAGGAGCATGCCGTACAGATGGAATATTATGTCGAGGTTCCGGCCCAGTTCCAATCCAAATGCGATATTCACCAATATAATATGATGCTTCGCAACGAGCCTTATACACGGCTCCTGCAGACGTTCTTCCCGGGCTCGGTTCCCGCGCAGTTTCTGGACATCTTCGAAAAGATTGACCTGAGCTACAAGCTGCCGGGCGAAGTCATCAACGTGCTCATTCATTATTTGATGTCGCTCATTGCCGCAGGCGGAGAGCAGCGGATCAACCGCAACTTTGTGGAAGCCATCGCTTCCAACATGCTGCTGAAGCAAGTAAACAGCTATGAGAAAGCCGTTCAGTATATACGGGATCAAGCCAAAATGAAAGGCAAGCAGAAGGCAGCCTCGCAGCGCACGCGTACATACGCTAAAGGCGGAAAGGCGAAGCCGGAAATTCCAGTGGCTTTGGAGACCGATCAGGCGGAGGCCGTATCGGATGAGGAGTTCGAAGAGATGATGCGGTTTGCGGCAGAAATGCAGGCTGGCAACAAGAAGGGCGGATAAGGAAAATCCCGCTTAAGAGAGGAGGGAACAGGTGATGGAGTCCCTTGGTGAACTGCTGGAAAGCATGAAAAGTACTGCGCTCCTGCGCAGAACCGAGCAGATTACGGAGGATTTGCTCAGGAATCCGCTGATTCAAGCACTGCGAAGCGAATATCCGGAGATCGATGACCGGGTCATACGATTGAATTTAAGCAAGCTGTATCAATATGCGGGAGACCAGGCCCACTGCCAGGCATGCCCGGGTCTGGACCGGTGTCCGAATGATTTCCAGGGACATTTCAGCAAGCTGGATATCCAGCGGATGAACGGCACGGTGGAGATCTATGAACGGAAGGCGCCGTGCTCCCTGCAGATTGCAAAAACCAATGAGGATCAGATCAAGAAGCGGATTCGCAGCTTTTATGTTGACGAGCATGCCTTGAGCGAAGGGTACGACAACATGGAGATTATGGCGAAGGACCGCTTGCGGGCACCTGCGGTGCACCAGGTCTTCAAATATATCCGGGATACGAAGGAGAACGGCTTGTCCCCGCGCGGCTTGTATCTGACCGGTTCGTTCGGTACCGGGAAAACGTACCTGATGGGCTACCTGATGCATGAGCTTGCCAAAGCGGGCCACTCCGGCGTGATCGTCTATATGCCCGATTTCGTGGAAGATCTGAAAACCATGATGCAGGACGGCCAGAAGCTGAAGGACATGGTCGAGACGATGAAGCATTGCGACCTGCTGATCTTTGACGACATTGGAGCGGAGAATTTGAATCCGTGGGTACGGGATCATGTCCTCGGCTCCATTCTGAATTTCAGGATGAACCGGCTGCCGACCTTTTATACGTCGAACTATCCGCTCGACGGGCTGGAGCAGCATCTCAGCTTCACGAGCAAGGACGGCGAGGAGCTTCACAAAGGGCAGCGGTTGATGAACCGGATCGCGCCTTTCGTGGATGTCGTTCATTTGTTCGGAGAGAACCAGAGAGGGAAGTTCTAGACGTTTGCAACGAGCACATGAACAGAGTGGACAAACGTCCCTTGAAGCGTAAAAAGTCTGATCCCGCTTGCGCATGGAGCGCGGCAGGATCAGACTTTTTATCTGTGCACAAGGAATCATCAAATATTAACCGACCAAGAACTTGATAATGACGAATCCGAAAAAGATGATGGTCATGAAACCGAACATCCCCACGAAGCCCATCATCAAATCGCCAAAGTCATTGCGTGGTTCTTCATTGATGTGCTCCCGTGGATCGTTAACGCGTACGTTTACATCCATGGTGCTTGCCTCCTCAAAAGGTGAACATGCCGTGCGAACGAAAAACTTGACAGTCACCCGACTTGTTACTAGTAGTATACCCAATGCGCAAATCATTTGTAAAGATTGCATAAAAATCCCGTGAAAACCTCTTTCTTTAGGTGAGTATATTTCACTTTTTCCGGCCGATTGTGGTATACTAAATTCGTCGACCCATTCGACAATTATGATTCGCACTTTACTCGATCTTATCCTGTGAGGAGGAGAATACAATGGCTATCGTCAATGTTACCGACCAAACCTTCGTCAATGAAGTAGAAGGACAAGGCACGGTTGTAGTTGATTTCTGGGCGCCATGGTGCGGCCCTTGTAAAATGCTTGCTCCGATTCTGGACGAATTGTCTTCAGAACTCGGCGATGATGTAAAAATTGCAAAGGTGAACGTGGATGAGAATCCGGAATCCGCAGCACGCTTCGGCGTCATGAGCATTCCGACCATGATCTTCTTTAAAGACGGCCAGCCTGTCGATAAAGTCGTAGGTCTGAACTCCAAAGAAGCCTTGAAGGGCATCATTGCAAAACATCAATAAGCAGGATTTGCCCATAGACTGCAATCCGCTTTCATACAGCGCCTTCGGTGTAACCCGGAGGCGCTTTGTGTGGTTCATTATCATGGTATATATTTATAACGTTAATATTATAAATCTCCTTGGAGAGGAGGAATAGCATGGACGATTCTGCCAAACGGCTTCAGGAGCAAGAGAAGGCGCAGGAGAATATTCGCCACAAGCTGGCATTGCTGCCGGATCAGCCGGGCTGCTACCTGATGAAGAACCATGAAGGCACGATTATTTACGTGGGCAAGGCCAAAGTGCTGAAGAACCGGGTGCGCTCGTATTTTACCGGGAGCCATAACGGGAAGACCCAGATGCTCGTTTCGGAAATCCGCGATTTCGAATACATCGTGACGGGCAGCAACATGGAAGCGTTAATTCTGGAGTGCAATCTGATCAAAACCCATCAGCCGAGATTCAATGTGCTGCTGAAGGACGATAAAACCTATCCCTACCTTAAAATAACGAATGAAGAGCATCCCCGCCTGGAAGTGACCAGAAGGGTGCTTAAAGATAAAGCCAAATACTTCGGTCCTTATCCGAACGCGTATGCGGCGCAGCAGACCAAAAAGCTACTGGACCGGATGTATCCACTGCGCAAATGCGGCGTTATGCCCAAAGAGGTCTGCTTGTATTACCATATGGGACAATGCTTGGCTCCATGCGTGAAGGAAGTGCCGAAATCCGCCTATGAACAGATTACAGGAGAGATTACTTCATTCCTGAGCGGCGGGCACGAAGAGATCAAGAAGGAACTGCAGCGAAAGATGCAGGAGGCCGCGGAGGATTTGTACTTCGAGCGTGCCAAGGAGCTGCGGGACCAAATCATCCATATCGATACCCTGATGGAGAAACAGAAGATCACGACAACGGATACCCGGGATCGCGACGTATTCGGTTATGCCGTGGACAAAGGCTGGATGTGCGTGCAGATTCTGTACATGCGCCAAGGCAAAATGGTGCAGCGCAACAAGTCCGTTTTTCCGTTCTACGGGGATGCGCACAGTGATTTCATGTCGTTCATAGCCCAGTATTACAGCGATAATCCTGCGTTGCCGCAGGAAATTTTGCTGCCGGGGCCATTGTTGGCAGAGGAGGCCGGATCAGAGACGGCAATCGGAAGCGCCGGGGATCAAGGCGCTCGGAACGCAGGCGAAGCTGCTGATGCGGAGAAAAAGCTGACCACGGATGCATCCGAAGAACAGCGGGAAGTCCTTGTCCAAGCCCAGGCGGAGCAGGCGGAGGCCGCCGGCCTCGTGGATGCTGCCGGGGGCGCAGCCGCCTTGCAGGAATGGCTGGGCGTAAAGGTTCACGTGCCGCAGCGGGGCTTGAAGAAACAGATGGTCGGCATGGCATCGGATAACGCGAAGGTGTCCCTGGACGAGAAATTCCGCTTGATTGAGCGCGATGAAGAACGGACCTCGGTTGCAGCGGCCAATCTGGGCGAGGTGATCGGCCTCCAGTCGCTGAACCGGATCGAGGCGTTTGATAACTCGAACATTCAAGGCTCCAACCCGGTATCGGCCATGGTGGTATTCACCAACGGAAAACCGGATAAGAAGGAATATCGCAAATATAAGATCCGTACCGTGCAGGGGCCGGACGATTACGATACGATGCGTGAAGTGATCCGGCGGCGTTACGAGCGAGTATTGAAGGAGAACCTGCCGCTTCCGGACCTCATTGTCGTCGATGGGGGGAAGGGACAGATCTCAGCAGCCATCGACGTGCTGGAGAATGAACTCGGGCTGTTCGTCCCGGTCTGCGGGCTTGTGAAGGATGCCAAGCATAAAACGGCGCAGCTGATGGTCGGAGATCCGCCGGAGCCGGTGTCGCTGCCTCGGGACAGTCAGGAGTTCTATTTGCTCCAGCGCATTCAGGATGAGGTTCACCGTTTCGCGATTTCCTTCCACCGAGAGCAGCGCGGGAAATCGATGGTGACGTCCAAGCTGGATTCGATTCCGGGCATCGGGGAGAAGCGCCGCAAAATGCTGCTGAAGCATTTTGGCTCGGTCAAAAAAATAAAAGAGGCTTCAGTCGAAGACTTCAAGCCCCTTTCCATCGGTGAAAAATTAGCAACGGATATTCTTAATGCACTTCGTGAGGAGGAGTCGTGACATACGGCTTCTCTTTTTTTGTCGGGTTGAAACGGTAAATCGCATAGGCGACAATCGCCGGAAGCACCATGTAAAAAGCGCCGGTCAGCAGGTTGGCGGCATCTTTGAGCATGATCAGGCTGATGCCCATCAGGATGCTGTTGAAGATGACATGGGAGAACATGGCCGCCAAATACCCGTATTTCAAAAAGATGTAGCTGAACAGCAAACCGATGATGACCAGCTCAATCGGCCGGGAGATCACGGGGTATATCGGATAGAGCGTATGTCCCAGCGCCCAGATGAGCGAGGTGATCAAGCTTGCGACAAAGGTATTGCGGACGATCTTTTTCACCATCTTGATGCCGAACAGCCGGTACACGGCCTCCTCGGATATGCCGGCCAGCCAGGCCATCAACGGAAACAGCCAAGGATACAGCATGTTGTAAGGCGATTGCGTCGCATCCGTGGTGGACCATGTATTCAGGGTCAGACCAAGACCGATAAAGATGACGGATTGGACGCCAAGCAGGATGAAGGCCCACATATACCCCAGCTTCATGCTGTCCAGCACGTAATGCCCGTATCCGGGTTCTTTGGCGCGCGGCCATGGATTGAGCCCGTCTTCTTTATGCCACAGCCCGCTGCCGCCGACAAGGGAGAAATAGAGCAGGGCGGAGAAGACGAGCGAATAGACGGCATAGAAAATCATCATCCCGAGCACGCCGGTTTGCGACATGCCTTCGGATTTGAAAACGGGAATCAGATTGTACGTATTCAGCATTTGAATGACGAACAGCAGCGCCGATAAGAACAGGCCGCGCTTAAACGAGGTGTAGGCCCTGGTCTTCACGCTGTACACAATCGCAAGAATGCCCAGGATTAGGGTGAACAGGCCGTACCCTGCGAGCGTCAGCAGGGTGGCATCCTGCGTCTGCTTGTTGACATAAGCAGAGTGGGCGGCTGGCACCGAGAAGGAGGGCTCATAAGAGCGCAATTTCCCCTGCTCGAAGGTGAAGCGGTGCTCCAGCCTGGAGTCCCCGATCCTGGATTCAGGGTCCACATATTTGAGACGGGGATCCCCCTCCTTCGTAACCAGCTCCAGATTCGACAGGTCATAACCCGCCCGCTGAAGCCATGGCTCCGCCAGCGCCTGCTTCTCGGCCAATGTCATGCCGTCCTCAACGACGAGCAGCATCTGCCTCTGAATCTCGCCCTTGTTCAGCTCGATCCGATCAAAGCTGGAACGGGCATAATCATACGAGAATCCGACGATGCCGGAATTTTGCATGTGCACGTCCACATTGAGGGCATCGCCTCCAGGCTCGCTGAAGCGAACGCGGTATACGTCATAGGGATATTTGGCTTCATAGGTTTTGTTATATTCCGAAAGTCTCTTCTCCTTCGCCAGATATCCGTAAAGTTCCGATTTGGATTGATATGTAACCAAGGCTTCGTCCGTGTCCGCAGCCGCAAACTGCAGATGCTCCTGAGCAAACCTTGAAGCTGCCTGCCGAGCCTGCTCCTTGGAAATGATATCCGGTGAGGCCATCTCGGCATCGTCCGGATTCGCCCACGGAAATACCTGAAATAATAGGAACAGAATCAGGCCGACTGCGGCAGGCGCGATGAGCTGCTTCAGATTGGGCTTCAGCTTCAAGGGCTCTCTTGCACGATTCATGAAATTCCTCCTCTAAGAAAGTTGATACTCCCACTGGTATTCGATATGCCTGATTAAGAACGCATAGAGTCAATATAACATAGTATGAAAGCCATAAGCAGCTTATCCCAATTATCGGAATATTGAAATAAATCGATGAAAATGAATGAAAGGTTTCGAAAACGTTAGAGAACCCTACGCTTGTATTCTTGAATATGCCCAATTCGCGCTCTTTTAAAGATATTTCGGGCGAAAAACGGCATTGGGTTACGTAACGGATTGAGTTATAATCACATCATGCTTGAAGGAACCGAATATTCCAGCCGAATTTCGTAATGAAAATGGGGGAACCATGTAATTGGGGTGAATTTCATTATTCCCGGAATAATGAATAGGGCGACCTGTGGAAATGCCCGAATCCGTCAGCTAACCTCGTAGGCTGTTGCACAGGAACCAGACCGAAAGGCACTGCGTTTTCCAGTGTCTTTTTTCGTTGATTTTTTTAAAGAAGGTGTCCGATTGAACGCTAAATTAAACTGGCTTACATTGTCTCCGCCCCAAATTCTCGTGCTTGGTTTTGCGGCCATCATCTTCATCGGGACCGGGCTGTTAATGCTGCCAATCTCGACGACGACGGGCGAACCGCTTGGATTTACTGACGCCTTGTTCACTTCGACCTCGGCAACGTGCGTAACGGGCCTGGTCGTAGTGGATACGGGAACGACATTCAGTTCCTTCGGAGAAGTCGTGATCATGCTGCTGATTCAAATCGGCGGGCTCGGATTCATGACGATGGCTACTTTATTCGCCTTGGTTCTGAAGAGACGCATATCGCTCAAAGACCGTCTAATCTTGCAGGAAGCGATGAATCAGTCCTCGATGGAAGGCATCGTAAGGCTGATACGCAGAGTATTGCTGTACTCGCTCGTCATCGAGGCCTGCGGCGCAGTCCTTTTATCGGTTCGTTGGGCGTTTGATATGCCGCTGGGCCGGGCGATCTATTACGGTGTTTTTCATGCGGTGACGATGTTTAACAACGCCGGCTTCGATTTGTTTGGCGATTTTCGGAGTTTGACCGGGTATGTATACGATCCGGTAGTCAACTTCGTTGTGATGTTCTTGATTGTTTCCGGGGGCATTGGATTTATTGTGCTGTCCGATCTGATCGATTATCGAAAACAGCGGAGGCTCTCCCTGCACTCCAAGGTGGTGCTCACGATGACGGCTGCCTTGCTTGCGGTCGGATTTATCGTCATTCTCATATTTGAATTTACCAATCCGAGAACGCTGGGTTCCCTGAACTGGGGCGGAAAATTCTTCGGCGCGTTATTCCAATCCGTAACGCCGCGTACGGCGGGCGCGAATACTATAGATATTACGGGGCTCAGACAGGCAACGCAATTTTTTATCGTCATCCTGATGTTTATCGGAGCATCTCCAGGGTCAACCGGCGGCGGCATCAAAACCACGACCTTTACCATTATGGTAGGGGCGGTCATTGCGATGATGCGCGGGCGGGAAGACATCGTTATGTTCCGTTATCGCCTGGCCCAGGAGCGGGTGCTGAAGGCACTGACCATTGCCTTGCTGGCCCTGCTGCTCGTTCTAACCGTCTCGATGATTCTGTCGACGACAGAGGAAGGGGACTTCCTGGAGATTCTATTCGAAACGACATCCGCCTTCAGTACGGTAGGTCTCTCCATGGGCTTAACGCCCGATTTGACCGTGTTCGGCAAGATCCTGATCAGCCTTACGATGTTTGCGGGTCGATTGGGGCCTTTGACGCTTGCTTATGCACTGGGGCCGAAAAAGGGTAAAGAATTATATCGTCATCCGGAAGGCAAAATGATAATTGGATAAGGGGTATAGGAGAGACATGAAACCAAAGCAATTTGCAATCATCGGTTTGGGGCGATTTGGCGCCAGTCTGGCGCTGGAGCTGATGGAACAGGGATATGAGGTGCTCGGCATCGACCGGAACGAAGAGGTCGTCGAGGATATGAGCGAGCTGCTGACGCATACGGTGGTGGCGGACGCGACGGATGAGGAAGTGCTTAAATCGCTTGGCATTCGCAACTTCGACTGCGGAATCGTTGCGATCGGGAACGACATTCAGATGAGCATCCTCTCCGCCATCCTGTTGAAAGAGCTTGGTGTCGCGATGGTCGTTGCCAAGGCGATATCGGTGCTGCACGGCCGGGCGCTGGAGAAGCTTGGCGTGGACCGGGTCATCTTTCCCGAGCGGGATATGGGGATCCGGGTAGCGCACCAGCTCGTGACGCCGAACCTGCTTGATTATATCGAATTATCCAAGGATTATCTGATTGTGGAGATGACGGTCACGGACTGCATGGACGGAAAAACGCTGAGCGAGCTTAATACGAGGGTCCGGTACGGCGTCAGCGTGGTGGCGCTGAATAAACAGTCCGGCATTATCGTTGCTCCGACGGCCATGGACGTCGTGAACTCCGGCGACATTATGGTCGTCATCGGCTCCAATGACAACGTGGACCGCTTTGAGTCCGAAGTCGTGAATATGCTCGAAAAATAAATATAGTAGAAAAAAACTGACGATTGCGAAATATCGTCAGTTTTTTTTCGATTTATCTTCCTCCAGCTTGCGGAACAGGATCTCCGTTTCTTCGATCCAGCGGCTGGCCGCCTTGCTCAGCTCCGAGGCTTGACCGTAGATCAGCGAAGTCGTTCGCCGGGTTTCGATGAGTGCCGGAATATGAATGTCGACGAGCCCGTTATCGGACAGCAGCTGCGGCCTCAGATAGGATTTGGGCAGCAGTGCGGCCGCCTTGCAGGTCGGGATCAGCCTGACGATCGCTTCGAAGGAGTCGATCTCCATCCGGATATCGGGCATGATGCCCCAGCGGTGAAACAGATCGTCCGTCAGCTTGCGGTACCAGGTTCCGGTCGAAAATATGATCATCGGCAAGCCTTGAAGCTGTTCGATGCCCACATCCTCGATTTCCGCCAGCGGATGTGAAGACGGGATGACAAGCTCCAGGTGGTCATCGAACAGCGGGATGCAGTTCAAGCCCGGCTGGTTGATGGATGAAGCAACAATGCCGACATCCACCCGTTTATCCCTTACATAAGACACGATTTCGTGGGTCTTGCCGGTGATGAGCTTGATTTCGGCTGACGGATGACGTTCCATGAAGGCATTGACCAGCGGGGGCAGGGTGGTCTGCAGCGTGGTCAGACTGGCGCCCAGGTTAATCGAGATTTGGTCCCCTTCCCGGTAATGGGCCAAGGTCTGCAAGAATTTGATCTGCTGCTGGCGCTGCTCCAGGGCGAAGGTATACACAATCTGCCCGATGGAGGTAAGCTCCAGCCTTTTGCCGCGGCGGTTGAACAGCTGCAGTCCGAGCTGGTCCTCCAGTTTGGCTATTTTTCGGGACAGGGCCGGCTGTGACAGGTTGAGCAGCTTGGAGGCTTGATTGATGCTGGATTGCTCCACGACGACGGCGAACACGTCCAGTTCTTCGAACATGGAAATCCTCCTATTAAAATAGACATGCGTGCAAAACGTTGCTTATGCGTATAGATTATAACGATTAATAATTATATTGCAATTCCATTATAAGAAAAAAAGGAGTAACATGAAACATGACACAAGTTGTTCACACGATTGCTGAAATAGGCAACTTTTTGTCGTTGCAAGGCTTTTTGAACAACCTCTTTTAGGGCAGGGGAAGTGTAATTGTTCTGAAAATAGGAAAGATTGAAAATGAAAACGCTGTACATTGGAAAGGGGAACGTCAACTGATGAAAGGGTATTATTCCAGAAAGCTGCATTCTTTGCTCGGTGTCATACCGCTTGGGGCATTTTTGCTCAGCCATATGATTTCCAACTTTAAGGCTTTCGAGGGTGGAAAGGAAGGCTTCGCGAGCGCGGTGCATTTTTTGAACAGCATGCCGCTGATTTTTTTCCTCGAGCTGTTCCTGATCTGGCTGCCATTGCTATATCACGGCGTCTACGGGTTATACATCGCTTACCAGGCGAATAACAACGTGGGCAACTACAACTATGAACGGAACATCCGCTTCACCATCCAACGGATCACCGGCGTTATTACGTTCGTTTTTGTCATCTGGCATATGTACGATACGCGCTTCCAAATCATGATCGGCAAAATCACGCATGACGATTTGGGCGCCACGATGCACGGCATCATGAACAACCCGGTTCTGTTTATTCTGTACGTCATCGGCGTTGTTTCCGCTACCTTCCACTTCGCTAACGGCCTGTGGGCGTTCCTCGTCAGCTGGGGCATCACCGTCGGTCCGCGTGCGCAGAAGGTATCCACTTACATCTGCATGGGCTTGTTCGTATTGATGAGCGTGCTGTTCGTTCTTGCCATGACAGCATTCCGCGGTTCCGAATTCCAGGCGGCGACGGCAGCGATCGATGTAGTTAAGACAGTCTTAAGTTAAAGGGGAGTGAACGAAAAATGGCATCTAATATTATCGTAGTGGGCGGCGGCCTCGCCGGGCTGATGGCAACCATCAAAGCGGCGGAAGCAGGCGCTCACGTTCATCTATTCTCGCTTGTACCCGTTAAACGCTCTCACTCCGTGTGCGCGCAAGGCGGCATCAATGGAGCCGTAAATACGAAAGGTGAAGGTGACTCTCCTTGGGAGCACTTTGACGATACCGTTTACGGCGGCGACTTCCTTGCGAACCAGCCTCCGGTCAAAGCGATGTGCGAAGCGGCGCCGGGCATCATCCACTTGATGGACCGCATGGGCGTTATGTTTAACCGCACGCCGGAAGGCCTGCTCGATTTCCGCCGCTTCGGCGGAACGAAGCGCCACCGTACCGCGTTTGCCGGCGCGACCACCGGCCAGCAGCTGCTGTACGCGCTTGACGAGCAGGTTCGCCGCTGGGAAACCGCGGGTCTTGTGACCAAATACGAGAACTGGGAGTTCCTGAATGCGGTCATCGACGACGAAGGCGTATGCCGCGGTATTGCCGCCCAGGATCTGCGCTCGATGGAGATCAAGTCGTTCAAGGCTGAAGCCGTCATTCTCGCCAGCGGCGGTCCCGGCATTATTTTCGGAAAAACAACCAACTCGGTGATCAATACGGGAACAGCGGCTAGTGCCGTGTATCAGCAAGGCGTTCATTATGCGAACGGCGAGTTCATCCAGATTCACCCGACGGCCATTCCGGGCGACGACAAGCTCCGCTTGATGTCCGAGTCGGCACGCGGCGAAGGCGGACGGATTTGGACCTATAAAGACGGCAAGCCTTGGTATTTCCTCGAAGAGAAATACCCTGCTTACGGAAACCTGGTGCCGCGCGATATCGCTACGCGCGAAATCTTCTCCGTCTGCGTTGATATGGGACTCGGCATCAACGGCGAGAACATGGTTTACCTGGACCTCTCCCATAAGGATCCGAAAGAGCTGGACGTCAAGCTCGGCGGCATCATCGAAATCTATGAGAAATTCATGGGCGACGATCCGCGCAAAATCCCGATGAAAATCTTCCCGGCAGTCCATTACTCCATGGGCGGCATGTGGGTCGATTACAACCAAATGACCAACATTCCTGGGCTGTTCGCAGCCGGCGAATGCGAGTATCAATATCACGGCGCGAACCGTCTGGGAGCCAACTCCCTGGTATCCGCCATTTACGGCGGCATGGTGGCCGGACCGAAAGCGATCGAATACGTCAAAGGACTGAAGAAATCCGCAGAGGATGTATCCTCCACGGTATTTGACCGCGCAGCGAAAGAGCAAACCACCAAGTACGAAGGCCTGCTCAAGATGGAAGGAACCGAGAATGCTTACGTGATCCATAAAGAGCTCGGTGAATGGATGACCAACAACATGACGGTTGTTCGTTACAATGACAAGCTTGAAGCAACCATCGGCAAAATCAAGGAATTGAAGCAGCGTTACCGCAATATCAATATGACGGATACCTCCCGCTGGAACAACCAGGGCGTGGCGTTCACGCGTCAGCTGTGGAACATGCTGGAGCTGTCCGAGGCCATGACGCTGGGTGCGCTTCTCCGGAACGAAAGCAGGGGCGCTCACTACAAGCCGGAATTCCCGGATCGTAACGATGAAGACTTCCTCAAGACAACCAAAGCAACCTGGACGCCGGATGGACCACAGATTTCATATGAAGAAGTGGATGTTTCCTTAATCCCGCCGCGGATTCGCGACTATTCGAAAGACAAGTAAGAAGGAAGGGGGATTTACGATGTCTCAAACGGCAGCTGCCTCAAAGAGCGTTAAATTTATCATTACACGTCAGGACAATCCGGAGACGAATTCCTATACCGAGGAATTCGAAATTCCGTACCGTCCCGGCATGAACGTCATTAGTGCGCTGATGGAAATTCAGCGCAATCCCAAAAATGCGCAGGGCCAAACCACCGCCCCCGTATGCTGGGACTCCAACTGCCTGGAAGAAGTGTGCGGAGCTTGCTCCATGGTCATCAACGGGAAGCCGCGCCAAGCATGCGCGGCCTTGATCGATAAGCTGGAGCAGCCGATTCGGATTCAGCCGATGAAGACGTTCCCGGTCGTGAGAGACTTGGTGATCGACCGCAGCCGCATGTTCACGGCCCTCAAGCGCGTGAAAGCGTGGATTCCGATCGACGGCACCTATGACCTTGGTCCCGGCCCCAAAATGGCGGAGAAGAAGCGTCAGTGGGCTTACGAGCTGTCCAAATGCATGACCTGCGGCGTATGCCTGGAGGCTTGCCCGAACGTCAACGAAAAAACGGACTTTATCGGACCGGCCGCGATCTCCCAGGTTCGCTTGTTCAATGCTCACCCGACAGGCGAGATGAACAAGGAGGAGCGTTTGGAAGCGCTGATGCAGGACGGAGGCATCGAGGGCTGCGGCAACTCGCAGAACTGCGTGCGTTCTTGTCCGAAGGGCATTCCGCTGACAACGTCCATTGCGGAAATGAACAAGGATACGACCAAACACCTGTTTAAGCGCTGGCTTGGCGTTTAATCGGTTAACTTCAATACCAAGGCGTCTGACCGGGGCATGGGCTTCGGTACAGGCGCTTTTTGTTGTGTGCTATAATTTATGTGTTTTTTTTATAGGATAGGAAATCTTCGAATTGAATCTGAGGTGAGTCACTTGATCATAGAAAGACCGATTACGATAAAGGATATTAGCGATGATTTGGCCGCTTTGGGCGTCCGGAAGGGCATGACCTTGCTCGTCCATTCTTCGCTCAAGAGTGTGGGCGGGTGGATCGTCGGCGGTCCGGAGGCCGTCATACTGGCACTCGAAGACGTGCTGGGGGAAGAAGGGACGCTGGTGATGCCGACCCAATCCGCGAACTTAACCGATCCAAAGACATGGGGAAATCCGCCGGCCGATCCAAAATGGTGGAATCTGATTCGCGAGGGCATGCCGCCCTATGATCCGGATCTGACGGTCACTTCGGGGATGGGGATCATTCCGGAAGTGTTCCGTAAACAAGTAGGGGTTATCCGAAGCGCTCATCCGCATGTGTCGTTTGCGGCACGCGGCAGGGAGGCCAGGGCCCTAATGCAATCCCATCCGCTGGACCATAGCTTAGGCGAAGCTTCTCCGCTGGCACGCTTGTATGAGGCGGGCGCGTACGTGCTTATTCTGGGCAGTGGTTATGGCAACAATACGTCGTTCCACCTCAGCGAATACCGCGCGAATTGGAAGGGCAAGGAGGCGGTCACCGCCCACGCGCCAGTCCGCAGGGTGCAGGGAGTGACAGTGTGGGAGGCGTTTCAGGATATCAACTATCATTCGGACGACTTCGAGGCATTGGGGGCTTCGTTCGAAGCGCAGTGCCCCGATGCGTATATCCATGGACGCGTAGGAAAGGCCGACTGCATATTGGCTGAACAGCGGGCCATGGTGGATTATGCCGTGTCGTGGATGGAGAAGAACCGTTAAATGTTAGCGGCGCATCGCACAAGCTTTCGGAATTACCGCAGGCGTGTGTTGGAGCCGACGCAGCGCAAGATATCCAGACTTCGACCAGGACTAAAGTCAGCTCTTGCCAGCTGCCAAGCTGCCAATGACCTCCAGGTGCAGAGGTGCCGTTTCGAGGGTAATAGGACGTAATGGCACGGCCTGCAGGTTGCGGGCCTCAAGGAGGGACTAGAGATGTCTTGGTGGATGTGGCTGCTCAATTTGGCGGGCTTGCTGTCGTTGATCTATCTGTTTTACAGCATGGACAAGAAGTGGTCCAGCAGGCCTTTGCTGTTGGCGCCGCTGCTCATTTATGTCCTGATATCGGTCGAGGATTTGCTCGGCTGGATTGATCTCATGCATGTCGTACCCGGCGAAGGTGGCATGCGGGCCTTGATCCTGCTGTTTTCATTATGTTCCGTTATTTTCTATGTGCTGTATATCTTCGATAAGATTGCAGACTCTGTCCATCAGCATGTCGATATGAAAACGACCCTGGTTCGGATCAGCATGGCGGCGGGGATGTGCATTCTATTTTTCACGGTGGTGTATATGTCGATTTATAAGCTGTTCGGAGGCGTTTCCTTCGAAGGCGAGAACCTCGGTCAGGATTTGCTGAGCCAGTTCATTACCTTCCTGTATTTCAGCATGGCGACGTTTGTCACGGTCGGGTATGGCGATGTAGCCCCTGTCGATAATACGTCCCGGCTTGTCGTGGTGCTGGAGATTGCTTTCAGCTTCGTTACCGTTGCTTATGCGCTGTCCATGCTGGGGACGCTGCGCCGGATCTTTAAGCCCGGCGACGACGGACTGGAGACGGAAGGCGGCGAAGTGAAGACAAAGGGCAATATGCCGCATCGCAGAAAACATTCATCCAAGTGAAACAGGCGCGCCGACAACGGTGCGCCTTTATTAGTTATAGCTAACGGGGCAGGAAAGCGAAGGCTGGATGAAAGCTAAGGCTTCATCAGCTTTTTTAAAATGCCCAGCCCGTTCTTGGAAGGATAACGGAATTTAAAATCAAACCGGTTGGTTTGCTTAAGCACGCTTTTTCTATGGGAGAACGAATGGAAGCTGTATTCCCCGTGATACGAGCCGATCCCGCTCTCCCCGACGCCTCCGAACGGAAGGAAGGGGGTTGCCAGGTGCATCAGCGTGTCGTTGACGCAACCCCCGCCAAAAGAAACCGAGGAGAGCACGTAATCCTGTACATCTTCATTCTCGGTAAACAGGTAAAGCGCGAGCGGTTTGGGACGGGCTTGAATCGCTTGGACCGCCTCGTGCAGATCCTCATAAGTCAGGATCGGACACAGCGGGCCGAAGATTTCTTCCTCCATGATCGGCATATCCCAGGTGATATCGTCCAGCACGGCGGGCTCGATGAGCAATTTATCCCGCGACGTGCCCCCGCCGTGGCGGAGGGTTCCGTTGTCCAGAAAGTTGGAAAGCCGGTCAAAATGCTTCTCCGAAACGATGCGCCCATAATCGGGATTGGTTAACGGGTTCTCGCCGTAGAATGAAGTGATGGCATCTTTCAGGTGCGCGATGAACTTCTCTTTCACCTTGCTGTGCACGAGCACATAATCGGGAGCGACGCACGTCTGGCCTGCATTCGTAAACTTGCCGAATGCGATACGCGAAGCCGCCAGGGCAAGGGGCGCATCCTCGTGGACGATGCAAGGGCTCTTGCCCCCCAGCTCCAGCGTTACCGGTGTCAGCTGCTTGGCGGCGGCTTCCATGACGATTTTGCCGACGTGGGTGCTGCCGGTAAAAAAGACATAATCCAAAGGCTGCTCCAGCAGGCTCGTGCTAACCTCGGGTCCTCCCTCTACAGAAACCACGTATTCCGGCTCAAACGTCTCTTCCATGATGGCCGTAAGGAGTGCGGATACATTAGGCGTCAGTTCGGATGGCTTCACAATGGCCGTGTTTCCGGCGGCCAAGGCTCCGATCAGCGGAGAGATGGCCAGCTGCCAAGGATAATTCCAGGGAGCGATAATCAGAACCGTCCCATAGGGCTCAGGATAGACCATTCCCTTGCTGCCCACATGCGTGAGCGCGGTTTTGACGCGCTGCGGCTTGGCCCAGCGCTTCAAATTCTTTATGATAAAGGAGAGCTCTTTGTAGACGATTCCGATCTCGGTCGTGAAGGCTTCCTGTTCACTCTTGTTCAGGTCCCTGCGCAGCGCCTCCATGATATCGTTCTCTCTGGCAATCAGGATTTGGCGCAGCTTGGTCAGCTGCTGGAGACGGAAATCCACTTCCTTGGTGATGTCTTTATGAAAAAAATGCCGCTGTGCCGAAACTATGGCTGCGATCGAATCGTTAACAGTCATACATAAACCCCTTTCTCTTGTTATTTCATGTATATGAATAAACATAAGAGCGTTAATACTTGAATTCTTTCATTATTATATAGGAGGATGTCCCCCTATGAGAAATCTATCCTCGGAGATGCCCCAGGGTACAGCCGGCGGCGAGGCGAAGCGAGAACTTAAACAGAAGAGGATGTCGCGCCGCCGATTTCTGAAGATCGGCGTTTCCGTCTTGGCCGCAGCTGGCCTTGCGGGCGGTGCTTATGCGTCGTTATGGGAGCCTCGTCAATTGGATATTACGAGACACACGCTAACGTTTCCTTCGCTGCCCAAGGCTTTTGATGGCATGAAGATCGTCCAGTTTAGCGATTTGCACCTGGGCTTTCATGCAGGGGCGGACAACGCGGCTCGTGTGGTGCAAGCCATTCATCATGAAAAACCGGATATGATCTGTTTTACGGGAGATATGGTGGACGGCAATGCGGAAGATATGAGGGCTGCCATTCAACCGCTCGCTCAGCTGAAAGCCCCGTTAGGCTTATTCTCTATATTAGGCAACCATGATTACGGGGACGTGAAGAAGCTGATTGCTCTGGAGGAGGAGGCCGGGTTTCAGGTGCTGCGCAACGACGCCGTGAAGCTTAGGCGGGAGGGTGCCGTCTTCGCCGTTGCGGGCTTGGACGATGGCATCTGGGGAACGCCGGATCCGGAAGCTGCCATTCGGGATCTGCCTGAAGGCATGTTCAAGCTGCTGCTGATGCACGAGCCGGATTATGCAGATACTGCGGCAGTCTATCCCTTTCATCTTCAGCTATCCGGACACAGCCACGGAGGACAGATCCGCCTGCCTTGGATGGGCGAGGTGATCACGCCGCCTGGAGCCAAACGTTACGTGCAGGGCCTGTACACCGTGGGTTCCCAAGGCATGCAGCTCTATGTAAACAGGGGAATCGGCACGACGCATCTGCCTTTTCGTTTCCTATGCAAGCCGGAGCTTACCGTGCTTACGCTGCGGTCCATGGTTTAAGCGAAAGCGGGATATGTAATCTGATATGTAATCTGAAAATTTCAAGTTGAAAGGATCACTAGGAATTTGTTACACAATTGAAATATACCTGTTATCAAACTCTAACAGCCGCGGGTTAAACTTATCACATGACCCCCTTTTGAGAATATATATTATGTTTCGGACCCGGTAACGGGTCCACTTTTTTTGCCCATTTTGCCGCCAATACCCATGTAAATGCAAAAAAACAGAAGGAGTACCCCGTTAAAGAGGTACGGGCACCTTCTGTTTTTGTTCGAAATAGACCCATTCCGTGTATCCGATTTCCTTAAGCACCTTGGCCACTTCGTCAAATTCATCTCCGACCCGGGACGGTTTGTGGGCATCGGAGCCGAAGGTGACCTCGACGCCATGATGGTGCGCTACTTCCAATATGGCGTTCGACGGATACCAGCCGCCGCACAGCTTGGTTTTGCCGGACGTATTGATTTCGATGGCAAGGCCCGATTCCGCAATGACTTTCAGTGTTTCCTCAATCGCTTCATCGGCTTTGATCTCGGAGAATAGCGGATAATTGCCCTTCATAGCATCCATATGGGCAATGATCTGGAACATTCCACTTCGGGCGGATTGGCGGATCAGATTGAAGTATTCCTCTTTATCCGCAACCTGCTGCTGAGGCGTCAGCTTCTTCCAGCGGTTCTTGTTGAAGATGCTGACATCCCTGACGTGATGGATGGAGCCGATGATGTAGTCAAAAGGATAGGCCGATAACGCCTGCTGGTAAACCTGGGCATGGTTCGGGAAATAATCGGATTCGATGCCCAGCAGGACCTTGATTTTCCCCTCATATTCCCGCTTTAAGTCCAGAACCTCTTGCACGTAGGCCGCAAAGTCCGCTTTCCCCATGGAGATGGCCGGGAAGGGCTGTTCTTCCGGGCTTCCAAAGTATGGCGTATGGTCGGAGATCCCGATGACCTTTAAATCTGCTGCGATCGCAGCCTCGATGTAATCCCGGATATTGCCGTCGGCGTGGCCGCAGCGAAAGTGATGGGTATGCAGATCGAATTTCATATTGACCTCCTTCATGTCGCTTGATTGGTTATGGTTCTATGGGACGGTCGGCATTATTCACTGCTGATGAATTGGGTCTCGGGCATGCCCTTCAGATCACTAAGGAATTGGCGCATGGCCGAGCTGACATAACGCCCGCTCTTATAGATTACGCCGACAGGGTGGCTGACTTCAAGCTCGCTTAGGGGAACGATCTGCAGGGTGCCGTTGCGCAGCTCCGTCGCGACGGACTGCTTCGAAATAATCGCTGCGCCCAGATTGATCTCGACCATCCGCTTGATTTCTTCGCTGCTGGACAGTTCCATGACTACCTGAGGATCGACGCCGTGCTTCTTCATGACTTCATCGGCGAAGCGGCGGCCGACGGTGTCGCGCGTTAGCAAAATAAGGGGGGTTCCGGCCAGCACATCCATGTTGGCCGTGGAAAGCTTGGCCAGCGGATGCTGGGGTGATACGACCAGCTCAAAGGTATCGTAATACAGAACGGATGTGCTTAAGTTGGGATTGCGCTCGATCAGATAGCCGATTCCGATGTCGATGAGCCCGTTCTCCACGCTGTGGTAGATTTGGGAAGAGGCCATGGATTGAATGGTTGTTTTTATGTGAGGGAATTGATCCTGGAAGTAGGAAAGTACCCGCGGCAGGATCTGAATCGCTATGGAAGTGGTTGTGCCCAGCTGGATATGACCCTGGGGGGTTTGATCAAGGTCGGACAGCCGCTGCTTCAACTCATCCACGATGCCGAGGATCTGCTCGGCATGATCCACGAAGACCTGGCCCCGGTCCGTTAACGTCACGGGTTGGCTCCGGTCCACCAGCACCGTCTTAAATTCTTCTTCCAGGCTCTTGATCTGGGCGGATACCGCCGGTTGTGTCAGATTAAGAAGCTCTCCCGCTTTGCGAAAGCTCATCGTTTTGGAGATGGTAATAAGCGTTTCCAATTGGCTGATGTTCATAGCCTTCCTCCTTCTTGATATATTCTTCCGCTCATCTATCGCGTGCAACCTGTATGTTATAAATTATAGGTTATTCTCCCCGGTGGAGCAACGAAGGGAGCAAACCGGATGGTTTTCGGCCGAAAAAGATGAAAAACATTTTTATTTTCATTTTAATTATTATTAAAAGATGGGGAAACCATCCGATAATAGTAAAGTAGACATAGAAAAAAGGTGAGACCTAAGGCCCGTTTAAGCGAAAGGAATATCTTCGTACTAAAGCGTTTCAAGCGATAGCTGACATTGTAAGACAGTGGTCGGAATGAGTGCTGTCGCTATTTTGTGATGATTTATTACAAGGTATCCATTATAATGTTTAAATATATAGGTGGGACTTTGGGACCCTGACCAACAACCCAGTGAAAGGGGCGTAATGAGGAATGAAAGCGGAAGTCATCAATCCTTTTTTAGAGTCCGCACGACACGTTATCGAACAAGTCATACAGGTTTCACCCTCCACGGGGAATCTTGGGGTCAAAGAGATCGGATATATGGAGAATCATATCTGGATCCAAATCGGCATGACAGGCCAAATGAACGGTGACATCGTATTTGGAATTCAGGAGCAGGTAGCGCTGCAGATGGTATCGGTGATGATGGGCGGCTATGTCATTACCGAAATGGATGAGATGGGGCAAAGCGCGATTTCAGAGCTCGGCAACATGATCAGCGGCAATGCCAGCACCATTTTATCGAACCAGGGCGTCAGCGTGGATATCACACCTCCCAAGGTAATGAAGTCGGATAGCACCTCTAGTCTTATTCAGAAGAAGGCGCTATGTATTCCGCTTCGAATGGAAGGAATCGGAGAGCTGGATATTCAAGTCATGATTTCATAAAATAGGAGTAATGAACCCAATTCCGTGCGTAAAGCTGCTCTATGGATATTTTAGAATGGAGGGCTGCGCCGGTGAGGAAAGGGATAATGAAATCATGCTGAATCATAAAGTTGTAGTTGTTACGGGAGCATCCAGCGGAATCGGTGCCTTGATCGCGGAGAAGCTCTCCGCTCAGGGGGCTTACGTTGTTCTGTGCGCCCGTTCGGCCGATCGTCTGCAGGAGGTAGGTGCGCGTTTATCCGGTCCCCACGAGCTGGCAACCATGGATGTTCAGAACTCTGATCAGGTATCGTCTGTCATGGAGGCCGTATTTCATCGGCACGGCAGAATCGATGTGCTGATTAACAACGCCGGATACGGCAAGTTTGAAAGTATTATGGACATGCCACAGGAAGAGTTTCAGGATATGATGGACGTCAACTATATGGGCATTGTACGCTGTACGCAAGCGGTGCTGCCGGGCATGCTGAAGCAAGGGGACGGTCAAATCGTCAACATTGCATCCATGGCGGGGAAGATCGGAACGGCCAAATCCACGGCTTATTCGGCTACTAAGCATGCCGTGCTAGGGTTCAGCAATTCACTCCGCCAGGAGCTGCGGAACACGGGCATAACCGTATCGACCGTAAACCCCGGGCCGATCGATACGCCGTTCTTTTCCTTGGCCGATCCGACCGGCGGGTATGTCAAGAATGTAAGCTGGTTCATGATGAAGGCGGATTATGTTGCGGATCAGGTAGTAAAGCTGGTTCATAAACGCAAGGAAGAACTGAATCTTCCGAGACTGGCCTCCTTTGGCATAAGGCTGTATCAGCTGTTTCCGCGGTTTGCAGACCGTGTGTCTTACAAATGGATGAATAAGAAATGAGGACTATGCGCGCTACAAAGCTTCCGTTTCAGCTATAAGGTCCTGAAGCAGCGCAGTGGCTTGTTTTGTTTTTTCTGTATCCGATGAGAGCAGCGTGATCACTTGGTCCAGGCGTTCCTTGTAATTCGCCGGTTTGCGGGAGAAGGTCTCGATCATGGCCACCGCACGCTTCTCATTGATACAGTACATTTCATTTTTGGCAAAGAGCACTTGGTTCAAGCACGAAATGGAGCGGAAGCAGTGACCTGTAACATACGTGATGTCATCGCTGGAAGCCGTTTTATTCGCCAACATCAAAGAGAAAGATGCCTCGAAAGTGAAATAGCCGATCATCGCATCCTGCAGAGGCTTCGGATAGGGAGACGTTTTGGCTTTCAGAGTCTGTATGCGGTTATCCGAGTCCCATAATATGCGGCAGATCGCAATTTCCCCCATGTACATTACATTCAGATAGGCATGCGGATGTCCGGTTTGGTAATGCGCGGACACCTTTCCTGCCGAACAGTCGTCGATGATGCTAGACACGCGGTGCACATCCCGGAATAAGAAATCCACATGATACCCCTCGATCACTAACCATCCGCCCCCGTTAACCCAGGCTCCCCATTCGCCCAATGAAGTGATAATCCCGTCCCGATGCTCATCATCTAATTTCTTCGCGATTTTGGCGATGTCCTCCACCTTGAAACCTTGGGCTTCATCATAATAAATGCCGATATCGATATCGGAATCCGGTCTGGCGGTTCCTTTGGCCCTGGATCCCCCGAGAACGACTCCTGTAACGCCGGGTACCCCGCGAAGCTCTTCCGTTATCCGCTCAATTAAGTGATCCACTTGTGAAGTCATGCATATTCTCTCCTTCATTTCTCCCAACTGGGATTGAGTTGTCCTTATGTATACCTTAATCTCATGGATTCAATTTTCTCCCGGGTCCATTGAACCGCTTCGGCTGGCGAGGTGATGACTGCCTCCTCTCCGAGACGCCACACATAGTCCGCATAAAAGTTGACGTCGGTTGCCGGTATTTCAAGCCGAACGACGCCGCTGCCGTCCGTGTTCCGATGGATATGGGGACCGAGCCGTGTATCCGTCTCAAGCAGCCAGACCCCTTTGGAAGTTAATTCTACCTCAAAAAACTTCATCTCGACATCCCCGATCCCGGGCATGTCCTGCAGCGTTTGGCTCGCGATATCTTCACGGATCGATAAGGATTCATTGGGGCTGGCCGCCGTCATCCGGTCTACCCTGAATTGCCTGATGTCCTCTTGCGTAAAACAGTAGGCGGGACAATACCAGTACCCCGAGCTTGCATACAGCCCGATCGGCTGAATATGCCGCTGGCTGCTTCCGGCGGAAGAACGATAGGAGATCGTGACCGCTTGCCGGACCATGACGGCTTGCATTAACGTTTGTAAAATATCGGCCGACATCGGCCGGAACGGGCTGTGAATCATGACGCGATCCTTAAGACGTTCGATTTGCTCCTTAATATCTGCCGGCAAGTAATGATAGAACTTATGGAGCGCCGTGGCGGCTCCCTCACCGAAGGGCAGCGTACTGAAGTAGCTCAGGGATTGGCAGGCAAAAAAGACGGCAATCGCTTCGCTTTCCGTGAAACTGATCGGTGGCAGCATCCGTTCCTGCAGCAATCTGTAGCCGCCGCCTCGTCCTTGCACAGAGTAAATGGGGACGCCGAGCCCGCTCAGCTCATCCAGATCTCTTGATATCGTTCGAACGGAGAGTCCGAATTCGTCGGCCAGCTCTCTTACGGTAAACGACTTTTTTGCATTGATCATCATCATTAATTGAATCAGGCGCTGCGATTTCTGCATTACGAACCCCCAGTCTCTTGATTATTTATTTTATCTTATTCTCTAAATAAGACAACATTTGTCTTATTTAACGGATATGATGTTCTCAAGCAGCAAGGGTTCCATTGAATCCTTGGAACAGAGGTACATTATGAAAGGGGAATATGCATGACTAAACAACAAAAAATGATGCAGGAAGAACTGGGGTTTGTTTTTTTACATGGGGCCGGAATGAACGGAGGCGTGTGGGATATCGTTGCGGAAGGACTGGGCTATCCGTGTTTGAAGGTTGATTACCCGTCGCGGGAAGAGGCTGCAGGGATGCCCGGGCATCATTTGACGCTGGAGGATTATGTAACCCATATGGCGGAGCAGGTGAGAAGATGGGATACGGACAAGTTCGTCCTTGTGGCGCATTCCCTGGGCGGGGTGTTGGCCATGGAGCTGGCTGCCAGGTTATCCGAACGGGTAGCCGGATTCGTTGCCATCGGTGCCGCCATACCTAAGAGCGGCGGTTCGTTTGTTTCGGCGCTTCCGTTTCCCCAGAGGATCATCATGCCGGTTTTATTAAAAATGGCCGGAACGAAGCCGCCTGAATCCGTGATCCGCAAGGGGCTGTGCAGCGATTTGCCGGAGGAGCAGGCCTCCCGCATCGCAGCAGAGTTCATCCCGGAATCCCGTAGGGTCTATACGGATCGCGTTCAAGCATCCGCACCCCAAGTGCCTAAGCTTTACGTGAAGCTCACCCAAGACAAGGAGTTCGGAGAATCCTTGCAAGAGCGCATGGCAGCCAATCTGTCGGCGGACAGGGTGGAGAGCCTCAGCACCGGCCATCTGCCGATGCTGAGCGATCCCCTTGGTGTCCGGCGGATTCTGGAAGGCTTCGTTGGCCAAGTGAAAACAAGCCGTGAATCAGCTATCTCATCATAATCTGATCCCGTCTCGGGCCGACGGAGATCGTCTTGACGGGTACGCCAATGGACGATTCAATAAACTGCACGTATCGCTGCGCGGCTTCCGGGAGCTCGTCGAAGGAGCGGATGTGCGACAGGTCGCATTTCCAGCCCTTCAGCGTTCGCAGGACAGGCTTTGCGGAATGCAGATCGGCCGTTACCGGAAAATGGTCAATGATGCTTCCATCCTCTAATTCATAGCCGACGCATACCGGAATGTCATCCAGATACCCCAGTACGTCAAGGTTGGTGAGAACGGCTTCGGTAGCTCCCTGAATCATGCAGCCGTAACGGGTGGCTACCGTATCAAACCATCCCATTCGTCTTGGCCGGCCGGTCGTAACTCCGTATTCGCCTGCATCGCCGCCAAGGCGGCGGAGTTCATCCGCCTCATCCCCATGCAGTTCGGTCACGAAGGGGCCTGCGCCGACGCAGCTTGAGTATGCTTTAACAACGGCAATGACTTGGCTGATAGCGTACGGCGGAAGTCCTGCCCCGACCGGTGCATAGCCTGCCAGCGTGGAGGAGGAGGTGGAAAACGGGTAGATCCCGTGATCCGGGTCGCGCAGGGCTCCTAACTGGCCCTCCACAAGGATCGGATCGCCTTTCATATAAGCTTGCTGCAGCAGCGTGGTCGTATCCTGAATATACGGGGACAGGAACTGGAAGGGCTCCAATAGCTGCTTGACCATCTCATCAACGTTCAGCGGGTCCCTTCCGTAAAGATGCTGCAGCTGCACATTCTTGATGTCAAGCATCTGCTCGAGCCGTTCACGAAGCCGATCGGGGTGTAACAGATCAGCGACCTGAATGCCCAGCTTGGCATATTTATCCGCGTAGAAGGGCGCGATTCCGCGTTTCGTGGAACCGAATCCCCGGGCGCCGAGCCGTTCTTCCTTGAGTTCATCCAGCAGCCGATGAATGGGAAGCACGACCTGGGCGCGCTCGGATATAAACAGCTTCGGAGCGGGAACGTGTCTGGCTTCCAGTTCCTGAAGCTCCCCGATCAAAACCTCCATATCCAAAGCCGTTCCCGGACCGATGATATTCGTTACGTTTGGATAGAATACACCCGATGGCAGCATATGCAGCGAAAATTTCCCGTAATCGTTGATAATGGTATGCCCCGCGTTACTCCCTCCCTGAAATCGAACGACATACGACGATTGCGCCGCAAGAACATCCGTCATTTTACCTTTGCCTTCATCTCCCCAATTGGCTCCTACAATGGCTGTGACTGTCAAAACATGTTCGCCTCCTACGATCATTTTCTTGTACATGGCTCATTATATGAGCTGCTTGATTATAAATAAAATTGATATTTGTAATAGTAGACATTAGTTTCACTTATGTTATACGATTCTTTAGAGAAGAATACGGGTAACGGAGGGATTCGAAGATGAACTCTCGAATTTCGATCCAAGGTTCCTGTTATCATTTGATAAAATCGAGGTCATCATGATGGAAATCAATATGGAGTGGTATCGCGTCTTTTATTGGACTGCGCGGCTCGGCAGTTTATCGAGGGCAGCGGATCATCTGCATATCACCCAGCCAGCCGTCAGCCATACCGTTAAGCATTTGGAGGAAACGATCGGAGGTCCGCTATTCTTTCGGACCACCAAGGGAGTGAAACTCACGTCCGAGGGCGATGTGCTGTTTCGCTATATCGAGCAAGCCTTCGGTTTGATCGAAATCGGCGAGAAGGCGATCGCGGACATGCATAATTTGCACAGCGGCGAAATCAATATCGGGGCAAGCGATACGCTGTGCAAGTATTACCTGCTGCCGCATTTGGAGTATTTCCACGCCGCCTATCCGGATATTCGCATCCGCATCACCAACCGCACCACCCCGGAAACGCTGTCGCTTCTTAAGGAAGGGAAGATTGATTTCGGCATCGTCCATTTACCGGCTTCCGATAAACAAATCGACTTTCGCCCAAGCTCGCCGATCCATGATTGTTTAGTGGCTGGCAGGTCGTATGCGGAGCGGGCCGGATTACCGAACCCGTTGTCCCTTCACGATATCGGGAACTACCCGCTGCTTATGCTGGAGACTGGCGGAAGCACGAGGATGTACGTGGATCAATACGCCGAGCTCCAGGGCGTAAAGCTAAAACCGGAGTTCGAGCTTGGCAGCATCGAGCTGCTGGTACAGTTTGCCCGAAGCGGCTTCGGACTGGCTTTTGTCATTCGCGACTATGCCAAAGACGAAATGCAAACAGGCCAGCTGATCGAGGTGCCGCTCGATCCGCCGATTCCCGAGCGCAGCATCGGAATTGCAACGCTTCGAGGCATTCCGCTATCTGCAGCGGCCAAGTCGTTTCTCGCTCTACTGCCCTAGGCATGACCATCAAGCATAGCAGAAATAACCTGCATGAAACGCAGAGTAAGGCCATTTCTCATGTTTGATTTGGTGGCAACTCCTGTTTTGGCATATAATGAGAAAGAGTGAACAAGACTCGTTCGAAAAAACGCCTGCTGTACTTTCAATAAAGCAAACAAACTGCACGTAACGGAAGTTTCTCCAGCGATATCAGGCAGACGCGCTTTGGAATCATAGACTTCTGATATCTAAAAAAAGGATGGACTAACATATGACTGGAACTACATTTCATACATTAGGAATAGCGGAGGATTTGTCCTCCCGATTGGCGGAGTTCGGCATTGCCACGCCTTCTCCCGTTCAGGCTGAGGCGATTCCTCCCATACTCGAAGGCAAGGACGTGCTGGCGACTTCCCAGACGGGCACGGGAAAGACGCTTGCTTATTTGCTGCCCGTTCTTCAGGGCATCGATCCGGAGATCAAGGGAGCCCAGAAATTGATTCTCGCTCCGACGCAGGAGCTCGCCGTTCAGATCGTGAGAGAGAGCGAGCGCTACGGGGAAGCCCGCGGAATCGGCGTGCTCGGCCTGATCGGCGGTGCCGCGGCCAAGCGTCAGATTGAGAAGCTGCGGCTGCATCCGCAGCTGATCGTGGGAACGCCGGGACGCGTGCGGGAACTGATCGAAATCCGGAAGCTGAAAATGCACCAAGTGACCACGATCGTGGTTGACGAGGTGGACCAGGTGTTTAATCTAGGCGGCGCCGGCGATGTGGATCGCATCCTGCGCAGTGCCTTGCGCGACCGTCAATTGGTATTCTTATCCGCAACGGTGAGTCCGGAGACGGCCGAGCTCGTGAAGAAGGAGATGGATCAGCCCGTTGAAATCGGGATCGATCCGGAGCGTCGGACGCCGTCCGCGCTGGAGCATTATTATTTCGTCTCGGAAGAGCGCGACAAGCTGGACATGCTTCGCCGCGTGGTACGGCATTACAATCCCGACCGTGCGATCGTGTTCGTCAATGCCACCGAGGACTTGGCAGAGGTGGAGGCGAAGCTGAATTACCTTGGATTAAACGCAGCTGCCCTATACGGGGACGCCGACAAGATGACCCGGAGTCGGGTTTTGAACGCGTTTAGAGAAGGGCGCACCAAGCTTCTGGTGGCTAGCGATGTCGCCGCCCGGGGGCTCGATATTGAAGGGCTCGGCATGGTGATCAATTACGATCCGCCTATTGATGCCGAGCATTACACGCACCGCGCAGGCCGCACGGGACGCATGGGGCGGAGCGGCATGGCGATTACGCTTGTCACGGACCGTCAAACGTTCATCATGCGCAAGTTCAATCGCGAGCTGGGCATATCGATCGAAGAACGCGCCCTGTATGGCGGCAAGGTAAGAACCCCGCGTTCCGCTCCAACCGATCGGGGTCAAGGTCCCCGCGGGTCGGCTGCGGGGGCTGCCCGCAAAGACAAGCCTGCCCGAAAGCCCGCTTCCATCAGCGTCAATGGCAAGTCCGGAAACGGCAAGGCATCGGGCGAGCGTCAAAGTGAACGGGAGCGTGACCGCAAGAACAAGGGCGCTCCGAAATGGTTGAAGAACAAGCCTCCACGGGGCTAAAGCTGAGGCCTCCGCGAGCGTAGGGGCTTGCAGCGATGATGTTGTTTTTTGGGTCCGATTTATGCGGATTCGGTAAGGTCATCATCCGTGTGGATTGGACTCTTTTCAGAATAAGAGGTGATCGATAATGAGCGAACAGCCGGTATTGTCTGTTCAAGGATTAAGCGGCGGATATAGCATAAACCGACCGGTTCTGCATGACGTAACCTTTCAGGTGGAACCGGGGGAAATGGTAGGTTTGATCGGCCTGAACGGCGCGGGCAAGAGTACGACGATGAAGCATATCCTGGGTCTGATGAATCCGCAAAAGGGGATCATCCAGGTCCAGGGGAAGAGCCGCTCGGAGCATTCGGAAGCGTATCACAGCGCCTTGGCTTTCGTTCCCGAATCCCCGCTGCTGTATGAGGAAATGACGGTGCGCGAGCATTTGGAATTTACGGCTCGTTCCTACGGCGTGTCCCGCGAGGATTATGAGACGCGCTCGGCGCAGCTGTCGAAGATGTTCCGAATGGAAGAAAAGATGGACAGCCTGTCCACGCATTTGTCCAAGGGCATGCGCCAAAAAGTGATGATCATGTGCGCATTCGTCGCGAGACCGTCGCTGTACATCATCGACGAGCCCTTCCTTGGGCTTGATCCGCTCGGGATCCGCTCGCTGCTTGACTTTATGCTGGAATTGAAAGCATCCGGTGCTTCCGTATTGCTAAGCTCCCATATTCTCTCGACGATCGAGAATTATTGCGACCGGTTCATCGTGCTGCACCGCGGCAGCATCATTGCTCAGGGGACGCTGAAGGAAATCCAGGATCAAGCGGGAAGACCGGGCATGTCCCTGGAAGAGCTGTTCAATGTGCTGATTCAGGACGGTAAGGGCGAATGAATCTGCGTGAGCTGTATGTCAAACGACGCGGGCAGTTCTGGGGTGAAATCCTTCCCTATCTGGGTTATGTCATACAGAGCGGGGTCGCCGTCGTATTCCTGTTCCTGCTGATTGCATTCGCGGCATGGTATACCGCACTTCTGCAGCAAGTTCCGCCAGATCTGCCGATACGCTGGATCATGCTGATTTTCCTTGCGCCCCTCATGATCAACAGCAGCATTCGCACGTATCTGCGCACGGCGGATACGGTGTTCCTCATTCCGCAGGAATCCCGAATGAAGGAATATTTCCGCAAAGCATGGTTTAGCGGAGTCATATATAAAATCATCGGCTTGGGATTGGTCCTGCTCATTCTATGGCCTCTATACATACGCAGCGATGTTTCGCCAAAGACGCTGCTGGCTACGTTTGCTGTCCTGACCGTGTTCAAGCTGCTGTCCAGCTATGGCAGCTGGAAGGAGCAGCTTATGGTGTCACGGAACGCGGCAGCAGCCTATCGGGCACTCCGCTGGATCGTTCCGGCACTGAGCCTGGCTGCCTGGCTATGGCATCCAACGGGCCGTGCCCTCCTATTCATGGCGCTGCTCGGCCTCACGTATGTTGCCGCGTTATCCGTTCCCGTCAAACACTTGGTCGCCTGGGAGCGATTAATCGCCGTTGAGCAGCGGCAGGCAAGCCGGGTTATGATGGTGCTGAGCTGGTTCGTGAATGTGCCTCAGCGGGAGCAGCGCGTCCATGCGCGGAAATGGCTGTCCGGATGGGGGAAAGGATTGGCGTGGAAGAAGGAGAGCGCCTATCGCTTTCTTCTTATCAAGAGCCTGACACGCAGCGATATTCTGGGCATTCTGATCCGTGTCGGACTGCTTGGAGCCTTTATCGTATGGGCCACCCGGGATAGCCTGGTATCTGCGCTTGTATATCTGATCAGCCTGATGATTGTCGGGCTCCAATTGTCTGCGCTGCGCAAGCTGCATCCGGAATCGTTCTGGCTGCACGTCTATCCGCTTCCGGAAGGAACTCGCCGCGACAATGAAGGCAAGCTGATCTTCCAGGTACAGCTGTTCTGGGCCGTACTGCTGTGGCTTCCGCTCGTTCCGGGCATCCTTAGCGCGCCAGGGCGGATACTCGGTACGATGGCTGCAGGCATCGCGATTGTGTTCCTGTTCCGAAGCGCCGCTGCCCGAAAGAGCCGGCGCGAAGACGATGACGACGACGAATAGAATATAACGGGAAGAGGCCGGGACGTTAGCGTCCCGGCCTTCTATCGGTGGTTATCGTATGGGTTAGGGTTGGCTGCAGAAATCGCAGTGCGTCGTGTGGCGACCTGCGATTTCTAGTATAGCTGTTATCTGGTTGTCATTACACCCAGAAAGAACGAGTGATGATAACGAGCAGGATAAAGAGAACCAGGATTGCTCCGACTCCGTATCCACCGCCGTATCCGCCGTATCCACCGTGTCTTACTTCTTCAACTGCACCCATGTTCATTCCCCTTTCAGTTCGATGATTTATAGTACACGGTATTGTATGTAGCTATTGGTCTATGTGTATGGGCGAGCGTTTAGATATGGCAGAAGAAAAAATAAAGACCGGGGAGAATTCCCGGTCTTTATTTTACCTAAACGTTTATATATTCGGATGCATGGATCATCAAGCCTTCTGCAGATCCTGAATCCCTTTGTAGACCAGGTCGAACAGATCCTCCAAATACTCCTCGTCAATACAAGAGAAGGCGATCCGGAGATCATGCTCGCCGAGGGCGATGGTTCCTACGCCATACTCATGAATGAGATGGGAGCGGAGCTCCTCGGCGTTTACCGTGTTCAGCTTAAGGCACATGAAGTAGCCGGAGTTGAACGGATAGTACTCCCAAACATCGCCGTATTTGCCGCTGTCGAGGATGGACTTCACTTTGTTGGCTCGGCCCTTCATGATGACGAATTTCTCTTCCTTCTGCTCGTGGAATTCCGGCGATTTCAGCGCCTCCAGAACAAAGGTCTGCGAAGGGTGGGAGGCACTGGATATCGTTGCGCGGATAATGCCGAGCGTTTTCTGCTCCAGAGCGTCCAGCACGTCTTTATCTTCAGCCGCATACGTAATGAAGCCGACCCGGAATCCCCATACGAATTCTTCCTTCGTAGCACCGTCGACTTTCACGGGAAGCACGCGAGGATGAAGGCCCGCCAGGCGTCCGAAGAGCGATTCCTTCAGCGAATCTTCAAAGAACAAGCCGAAATACGCATCATCCGTTACGACGACAACGTTCATGCCGGCCTCGGCAGCTTCCTGAATCGCGGACACGATGGCCGCACCTTCCTCCGCGCCGGGCGTGTAACCCGTCGGGTTGTTCGGGAAGTTCAGCAGAACGACGGCTTTGCCTTTATCCTTCTGGCTCAGCAGAGCCTGACGAAGTCCGTCGGCGTTAAATTTCATATCGTCCGTGAAGAGAGGATAGGTTACATGAATGCCATGGCGGCGAATGCCGAAGGTCAGCTCGTAATTTTCCCAGTTTTTGTCGGGATAAATGACGGCATCCCCTTCATCCACGAACAAATCGGCTACGATGCTAAGTCCATGCGTCAGCGCATTCGTGACGATCGGATTGCTGAAGCTCTTGCCTTCAAGCGAAGGATTCTCCTGGATCATCTTGTTCCGCCATACGGAGCGAAGCTCCGGCTTGCCGGCCGGAGGGGCATACGGGTACAGATCCTTCGGCTGGTATGCCGAAAGTTTGTCTTGGATGACGCCCAGATGCATCGGGATTCCGCCCTCGGTTGCAATGCCGATCGTAGCGTTATATTTTTTCGCATGGCTCGTCGCTTCCGCGGATTGACTCAGGATGCCTTCCTTCGGGAAGTAGATTTCCCTGCCGAGTGTGGAGAGCATGTCGTACACATGCGGATTGCCAGCTTGCATTTTTCCATTCAATTGACCAACCAATGGGTTCATGAACTGATTCCTTCCTTCCGAATACTTTTGGTTAAGGTAAGAGCAGGTGACAAGTTGCCTTTACGTTTTCATTGCCTAACATTATACCACCTACCCCAGGAACCGTCACGGATAAATGTAATGCTTTAACGCGGTCCAGGGTGATACTTGCAAATCAGTCCTGCCGTCTCCTCGTCCCGATTCTTGCCGCGGCATTCCAGGCCTTCGATGACGGCTTGGAGCCGATCGGGCTTCAGGTTCTGGCCGAACTTGAACTTGGCGCTCATTCGCTGCGGAGTCAGCCGGATGACGGCTACCCCTTTCAGCCTGGAGATATAAGCCCGGTCGTTCGCGTCGATGGCGCGGTATCCGCCTTCAGGCTGCAGCTTTTGCATCAGCGCTTCCATCGCAAGCGCTTTTTCCTCCAGATCGTCTACGATCACGGCCTCGCCGATAGCGGTTACGCTTTTGAAATAGGCCGTGGCCGGGCATGCCATCTCGGGGTCGGAGAAATAGGAAGGGATGAGGGCATACTCATCCGCAATGGTGAAGCATACGGCGGGCGTCCGGCGGAGATGGTCCATTTTCTCACCCATCCGGCTGCCGTGAAAATAGAACGCTCCGTTGACATAGGCAAAATTCAAAGGCGTTACACGCGGGATTCCCTCTTCATCGGCTGTTCCAAGGAAACCAAAGCTCATCCCGCGAAGGAAGTCCTCGATCTCTTGGGGATCCTCCATCGCAAATTCGTCTCTTCTCATGGTTACATGCTCCCCCTATCATTTTGAATAACAGCATACGATGTTCATTGACAAGGAAAAAGCGCCAATTTAGAGTAATTTGTATAGTCCAATTTGATCGTAATCCCAAAATAGAGGAGACATCGTCATGGAGCTTGGATTGCCGTTCGAGACCTATGTGGAACAATATCGATATAAATATTTGGCTCTGTACCACGCGATTCGCGCCGCGATTCATAGCGGCAAGCTGCCGGAAGGCACGAGGCTTCCCGCAACCCGCGAGCTGGCCAGGCTCTACGGGGTGTCCAGGGGATCGGCCGCGCAGTGTTATGACATGCTCATGGCCGAGGGCTACGTCGTATCCCGGCAGGGCAGCGGAACATACGTGGCCGAGGGAATCGCTGCCACGGCAGGCCAGCCGCCATTGGCCGAGCGGGCGCCGGCGCTCTCCGCTTGGGGGCAGCGACTGATGAGCCAGAGCGGGGAATATGTCTCGGCACAGCTGCTGCTGAAGGAGCCTCCCCCGGGTACGATCTCTTTCGCGAATGCGAGGATGCCCATGGAGGATTTCCCTTATTCGGAGTGGCGGAGCGCGTTATCCTATGCAGGCGGAAGCGGGGGAGCCGAGCTGCAGAATGGAGCGCCGCCGGAGGGGGATATCGAACTGCGCCGGGCGATAGCCGGACACCTCCGGTTCACGCGGGGCATACAGGCGGATCCCGAGCATATCGTGGTTTTCAGCGGTTCCATGCAGGGGCTTGTCCTGATGTTTCAGCTGCTGGTTGATCCCGGCGATCACGTGGTGATGGAGGATCCGGGTTATCAGGGAATCCACCGGGGCATAAGCTTGAGCGGCGGGATTCCGCTGCCGTCCCCTGTCGACGATGCCGGATTGATTCCGTGCGAATGGGACGCCGGCCTGCTTGTCGTAAGCCCCAGCCGTCAATACCCGACCGGCGCGGTGCTGCCGCTGGAGCGAAGAAGGGCGCTGCTGAATTGGGCGCGAAGCCGCCAGGCCTTCATTATCGAGGATGATTACGACAGCGAATTCCGCTGGGGCGGCAAGCCGATCGAACCTCTGAAAATGCTGGACGACGAGGGGCGCGTCATCTTTGTCGGTTCATTCTCCAAAACGATGTTCACCGGCCTCCGCATCGGTTATGCCGTGCTTCCCCCGAGCCTGGTTGAGGCGGTCGTTCAGGCCAAGGCTCTGTACGAGCCGATCTCGCCAGCCGTATTGGAGCAGCGTGCCTTGGCCCGCTTTATTGTAAGGGGAGGTTACGGGCGGCATCTCAGAAGAATGACCCGGCTGTACGGCGCGCGGTATGAGGCGCTTCGCCATGGGATGGAAACCCACGCCTCGGGCTTGTTTCGCCTTCACCCCGGCGATGCCGGCCTGCACGTTTACGCGAACTGGCTGCGCTCCGCGGAAGAGTACGCCCTGTTCCAGGAGGCTGCCCGCAAGCGCGGCGTCATGTTTCGGGATGCGGCGGCCTATCATCGTACGCCCGGGCCGCCTGCCGCCTGCTTCGGCTTCTCGCATCTCGGCATATCCAGCATCGAAGAAGGGGTTGCCCGGATGGCGCAGGCATGGCGGGACATGCAAAAAACATAAAAAACGGGTATGATGGGAAAGAGGTCAATTTTTGAATGAGATGAGGGGGTTATGACGAGATGCTGAATGCATCGCCGTCTTCGTTTATAATCATGCCTGCGCTTGCCAAAATCGTTTGCGAGCCGGGCTGGAAATGGCAAAAACGCGAAAGGCCCATGCAGAACTACGATTTGTTCTATGTATGGAGCGGCGAAGGCACGGTCGAGCTAAATGACGAGCCCTTTACCGTGGGAAAGGGAAGCTGCTTCCTGTTCCGACCCGGAGATCATACGAGCGCGACGCACAATCCGCAGAAGCCGCTCGTATTGACATATATCCATTTTGACGTGACCGACCCGGTCGAAGAGATTCCGGCATCTTATCGCAAGCTGACGGAAACGATGGATTTCGAATATTTGCTTGCACGCTATGTGCGTTTGTATCTGGACAAGCCCTATGGTTCACTGGAAGAGGGCCAGCTCATTCTGAAGCAGCTGATGATTCATCTGCTGCGCTCGGATCTGGATGCTCCGGTGGTCAAAAAAGCAAGCAATCAGCTGTCCGAGGCGATCCATGAAATCGCGAATTACGTCCGCCAGCACCCGGGGGTTCCCCATCGGGTCGAGGATTTGGCGGCCAGAGCGGGGTTGTCTCCCCGCTACTTCTCGATCAAGTTCAAGGAGCTGATCGGCACGCCGGTGCAATCCTATATCATTCAGATGCGGATCGAGCGGGCGCAGCATCTGCTGCTGCATCAAGGGATGAACGTAACGGAAGTGGCCGACGCGCTGGGTTATCGGGATATTTTCTTCTTCAGCCGACAATTTAAGCAGTATACGGGCAAGAGCCCATCCGAAATTCGGTGATTCCCCGCCCTTCCATAACTTACCTGCTTGGTGGAAGGGGCCTATGGGTTTCATAGCAAGCGATTTAGGGTAAAAACGACGTACAGTTTCATTTTAAGATATCAGAAAGTATAAATTCGAAGCATGAGCCTTCCTGATATCGCAAGAAAAACTTCCGCTAAATGCGGTCTGTCTTCTATGCGAGTACGTCGATAGACGTTTTTCTTATGAAGGGGGGAGAGGGGAATGAGCCCAAGAAGACGGGTGCGTGGACGTTTCTTCAGTCGTGGCGGCTGCGGTATTTTCAGAAATCGCTTGCGCCGCATGAAGACAACGAATCCGAATCATCAGGACGTTTGGTTTTAAAGGACCTTGGCCTACATACGGGTGATGTTGAATCCCGTTATCATATACGCATTTCGCTGGAAACACGCAAAAGGGAGCTGACAAGCTCCCTTTTTTTCGATATGTTTTGGAGTCCCCGCAAAGTATTTGGAATAAGCATCGAAGCATAGGCTCCGCTTTGTGGGGCTATTTAGTGGGTGCCTATACGGACAGGGAGTTTGTCTGATTACGTTGTAAAGGGATGCAGCTGCGATAGACTCTGTTGACATTGCAAACATTTGATATATTGGGAATATACATAAAACGCTTAAGAGCAGAGCTCGAAAAAGTAAGGGATTAGGCATTTGGATAAAGGAAGGATGTTGGCATGTGAGAGGAATAACGGCATCGACGGAGCCGGCGGTGATCCGGTGGTAACGGCGGGAGCAGGGAAGGTTGCGCTGGTCACGGGCGCGTCAAGCGGGTTCGGACTGCTGATCAGTCTGGAGCTGGCAAAAGCAGGTTATGACGTGGCCGCGGGTCTTCGCAGACCTGAGGCGGCAGCAGAGCTGTTGGCTCAGGCTGAACAAGCAGATGTTACCGGGCGTATTCACATCTTCCGATTGGATATAAGTGCCGAGGAGCAGGTCAAGGCTGCTGCTTCGGCGCTGGAGCAGAAGTTCGGCCGCTTGGACGTGCTGGTGAACAACGCCGGCGAGGCGGTGGGCGGCATGGTGGAGGAAGTGCCGCTGGGGGGCTGGCGAAAGCAGATGGAGACGAATTTCATCGGGACCGTATCGGTGACGCAGCATATGCTCCCGCTGCTGCGCAAGACCGGACGGTCTAAAATCATTCTCATGAGCAGCATTAGCGGCAGGGTCGGCTTTCCGGGTTATGGTCCCTATGCCGCTTCCAAATTTGCGCTGGAGGGGTTCGGCGAGAGCCTGTCCATGGAGTTGATGCCCTTTGGGATCGACGTCGTGCTGGTCCAGCCCGGTGCCTACGGCACGCCGATCTGGAACAAGAGTTTTGGGGAGCTGGCGGTCAAGGAAGGATCACCCTACAGCGATCTGCTGAAGGGCGTGCTGGACTATTCCGAGCGGACGGCCAAGGAAAGCGGGGATCCGCAGGAGGTAGCCCGTCTTGTGGCAAGCATATCGTCCATGACCAAACCGAGGTTCCGCTATACGCTGCCCCGAGGCACGCGGCTGACCGCGCGGATCAAGGGACTGCTGCCAGATCGGCTGTTTCAGCGGATCATTTACCGGCTGCTGAGCAGGCGGTAATCCTTCATCCGTCGAATGTTTCATGGACTTAGCTTAAAGCGCATGCTTGGAAGCTGAAAGGAATTACCCTTTTCGGGCTGTGGAAGGGTGCAGCAAACCGAGCAGTTCTCCCATCTTCACCTTGGAGCCCGGTTCCAAGTCACCGCGGGGTGTAAACGTGCCGTTCTCCGTCAAGAGCACGACGGTAGAGCCGAATTCAAAGTACGCAAGTTCGTCGCCAATGTCGTATTTCTTCACGCTCTCGTCGGCATAACGGATGCTGCTTACGTTCATGGCTCCGACCTTCACGACCGCAACTTCGCCGAATTCATGGGCAATATAGGTAATGAGGCGCTCGTTGCGGCTGAGCACGTTCCGGATATGGGTCATCGCAAAATCGTTCACGGGGTATACCCGGCCCTTCAAATGCTCGCTTTCCGCTTGAATGCCGGTTACCGGGGAATGTATGCGATGATAGTCGGTGGGGCTTAAATACAATACGAATGCATAACCGTTGATATAATTCTCCATTCTCGGTGACTTGGCGAGCAGCTCGCTCAGGGTATAATCCTGTCCCTTGACGCTGAGGATGGTGCCGGCGTTGACGGCGCACATCGCCGAAATCGTGGCATCGACGGGGCTTACCATGGCATCGGCGGTGTCGTCTATGGCGCGGAGGCCTATTTTTAACCGGCGGGAAAAGAATTCGTTCAGCGAACGGTATTCGTGGATCTCCTTCTCCGCTTCATGCGCCGGGATTTGGTAGATTCGTATAAATGCAGGTATTAGATGACGGCTCAGCCGGCTGTGGGAACAATGCCCCATGATGCGGGACAGCCACTTGCGGGAGGACAGCTCGGTCATCAGACGCAGCAATTGTTTAGCCATGTCATTCTCCTTTGTGCATAGGTGTCGGCAATAAAACGTTGGTGGAAAAGCCAATCACTCTGATATTGACATAGAATGAGCCGGAAATCAATAAATAGCCATTTTTGAAAAAAGGTTCTTGCTAATTGGGGAACGAATGTGTATTTTAAGATTAACATGAAACCGAATAGGGAATACGGGGGCTTGAGTGAATCAGGCTGAGATTGCAGCTGCTATCCGCTGTTGACCGTTAATCTGAACTGGGTAATGCCAGCGTAGAGAATATCCGACCCTGCCTACATAGGGCCTATTTTTCCGTCTGCGCGTTTTTCCAGACGGTTTTTTGTTGTGTTTATACAAAAAAAGCGGTGGAGAGGGGAATGTGTTGTTATGGGAACGTCTGTGCAAGAGAAATTGGGGGTACAGCCTAGAAAAGGGCTGCGATTAAGCGATATTTTGGTGACGGTGCTGGTATCGCTGGTGCTTGGCGTCATTTATCACTTCTGGGGATCGGTTTACAATCTGCTGAAACCGCTGTTCTTCGAAGCGGATGAACTGTTATACGGCATGTGGTTCGCAGCGGCCACGCTCGCTTACCTGCTGATCCGCAAGCCGGGAGTGGCCATCATCGCGGAGGTGGCGGCGGCCCACGTGGAAGTGCTGTTCGGGAGCGGCTGGGGACTGACGCTGCTGCTGTACGGTCTCATTCAAGGGCTGGGCGCGGAATTGGTATTCGCGGCGTTCCGTTACCGGAGCACCTCGGCGTGGACGGTGGCGATTGCCGGGGCCGGCGCGGCGGTCGGCTCGATGGTGATGGACTTCTATTACAGTTATACCGATGATCTTCAGACCTGGATGTTCCTTGCCAAGTATGGCATGCGGATTCTCAGCGGCGCCGTCATTGCCGGCTTGCTCATGCTGCTGCTGGCCAAAGCGTTGGACCGTACGGGCGTCACATCCCTGCTGCGCCCTGCGTCCAAGAAGGATTATGAAGCACTGGATGATCCGCGCCATGTCTAAAACCGCCGCCCGCTTGGTTTCGTCTTCAACCGCCGAGGCGGTTACGGAGCAGGCCGTGCATGTGGAGGGATTGCGCCTGAAGTATCCGGGCGAGGAGCGTTTGATGTTTAAGGACTTGTCCTTCTCGGCTGCCCGCGGGGAAAAGGTGCTGCTGCTCGGTCCGAGCGGCTGCGGCAAATCTACGCTGCTTCAGGTGCTTAGCGGGATGATTCCCCGCGCCACGGAGGTGCCGATGAAATGCGAAGCCCAGCTGGTGCCTCGCTCTTGGGGATATGTATTCCAAGATCCGGATACCCAGTTCTGCATGCCGTACGTGGATGAAGAGCTGGCCTTCGTGCTGGAGAACCTCAGCGTTCCCCGCGACGAGATGAAGGAGCGAATGCAAGCCGTCCTGCATGAGGTTGGGCTTGACCTTCAGGAGCTGCATATGCCGATCGGTCATCTGTCGCAGGGGATGAAGCAGAGGCTTGCGCTGGCTTCGGCCCTTCTGCTGGAGCCGGAGGTGCTGTTCCTCGATGAGCCGTCCGCCCTGCTCGACCCGGAAGGCAGGGAGCAAATCTGGTCAGCGGTGAAGGCCGTATCGGAAGGGCGTACGCTGATTATCGTGGAGCACCGGATTGAAGAAATGGCCCAATACGTGGACCGCGTGGTGCTGTTCACCCCGGATGGCGCCATTCTGGGCGATGGTCCGCCGGCAGCGATATTCGCCGAGTATGCGCGCGAGCTTCAGGCGTATGGCATCTGGTATCCCGGCGTATGGGAGGATTATGCGGAGTCTCGGGTAGGACGGGAGCTGTTTGCTCCGGTAGACGCGCCAGGCGATGAGCTGGGAAGTCTCATACCTGAGGCAGACTCAACGTATGCCCACCTTGGGGAGCCTGTCATTCGGTTAGATGATTTCCGGGGACTGCGATGGGAGAAACCGGTCGTCTCTCTTCCTTCGGCTGAGGTATACCCCGGAGATTTCATTGCGGTGATCGGGCCGAACGGCGCAGGCAAAAGCTCGCTGCTGCTCAGTTTGATGGGGCTCCTGCGCGCCGAAGGGACCTATGTGCTCTGCGGGGAGGAGGTCATCCAGGGCAAGCGCAGGAAAGTGCGGAAGAAGAGAGAGCGGCAGCTGCGCCAAATCGGATTCGTGTTTCAGAATCCGGAGCTTCAGTTTCTGACGGAACGTATCGGCGATGAGGTGATGTACTCGCTGCTGGTGGACCAAATGCCGCCGGATGAAGCGAAGGCACGGGCCGACCGCTGCCTGGAACGCTTTGGGCTGGACGGCATGGATAACAGGCACCCGTACCAGCTGTCGACAGGCCAGAAGCGCCGGCTGAGCGTTGCCACGGCCATGGCAAGGCAGCCGGCCGTCCTGCTCCTGGATGAACCGACCTTCGGACAGGATGCGCGGAACACGTTCGCGATTCTGGAGATGTGCGAACGGCTGCGCCGCTCCGGAACCGCCATTCTCATGGTGACCCATGAAATGGAGATCGCGCAGCGGGCGGCCACGCACATCTGGGAGATTCGGGAAGGGCGGTTGACGTCAAGTTTGCCTTCCCCGCGCTGGTGTAGCGGGACCGAATCCGGACGGGAGACGGGCAAAGCGAATCACGCCGATGCGTTGCGGGATACGCTGGCTGCATCCGGTCATCTCCATACGGGGGTGAACGCATGAATATATGGAATCCTGTGCGGATCACTTGGCTGCACCGGGCGAATCCGGTGGTGAAGCTGGGACTGATCTGTGCGCTGTTTTTTATGACGGTGCTGACCCATGATCTTGATTTTGTCATGTATCAGGCCTTTATCTTTATGATTTGCCTCGTGGTGCTCAGCGGGGTGAAGCCGTGGAAGATGCTGCTGTTTTTCATTCCGTTCCTGCTTGCCTTTATATCGTCAGCCTCTTCCATGATGCTGTTCGGTAAGGGGGAGACGATCTGGTGGGAATGGGGATTGTTCCGGGTATCGGAAGAAAGCTTCTATCGGGGGCTGCATCTGGGCTTTAAGGGGATTGCCTTTGCATCGGAGGGACTGCTGCTCGTGACGACAACGTCCTCGGTGGATCTGTTCTACAGCCTGATGCAGAAGCTGAGGCTGGCGCCGAAGTATGCATACAGCTTCATGGCTTCGATCCGGCTGCTGCCGATGGTCTGGGAGGAATATGTGATCCGCCGCCAGGCCTTGAAGGTACGGGGAGTCCGCCCGATTCGGGGAGTTCGCGGCATGGTGAACCGTGCAGGCATGTATGTGGTGCCGCTCCTGGCGCAAAGCATCCGCCGGGCACACCGGGTGGCTGCGGCGATGGAGGCGAAGCAATTTGACGGGGAACGGGCGAAGGCCCGAACGTATTATTACCCGTCACGATATTCCCGCTACGATCTTCTGGTCGTCGGTTTACTGGCATCCGCCGCCTGCTGCGCTTATATGGCGGCCGGATATTTTCCTTGGTTCGGCATTGGCGACGTGCGGTTTGATTAAACCGTTGTTCTCCGGACAAGAGCCTGCTTACGGCTTGTAAGCAGGCTCTTTTTTTATAGAAAACTCTGGATTTTATGCTGATTGAAGCGTTATAATACTAATGGTACCAATGAAGTATTTTCAGTACCAGAAGGAGGGTTTGGCCACTTGCGCGAGCGAATATTGAATGAAACGATCCGTTTGATTCAGCGGCAGGGGTTTACGTTTACGGTCAGTGATCTGGCCCGCGGCCTTGCGATTAGCAAACGGACGATATATGAGCATTTTTCATCCAAGGAAGAAATCGTTGAGCATATCATTGACGGGATGATTCGTCACATCCAGCAGCGCGAACGCGAAATTGCGGCGGACGAGACGCTTACCGTTCTGGAGAAAATCCATCAGATCCTGATCTGCCTGCCTCAGGAGATGGAGAAGATGGATTTGGGGATGCTGCCGGATCTGAAGCGGTCGCATTATCCGCAGTGGGAGAAGCTGGACACCTTTTTTCGAGAAGAATGGGGCATTGTCACCGAGCTGATGGAGCAGGGTATGGCCGAGGGCAGCATCAAACGGATTCATATGCCGCTGTTCATCGACCTGTACCTCGGATCGCTCCATCAGATTTACGATTCGAGGGCGACGGTGAAGCATCAACTGCCGCTGGGGGAGCTGCTGCAGTCCGTCATGGATATTTTATTGTTCGGCATTGCCGCTGAGAAACGGAAGGGGTCTTGAGATTATGCATTGGGTCTATCTAAGTTTGGCTATTCTGTTCGAGGTGGCGGGCACGCTGAACATGAAGCTGTCGGAAGGATTCAGCAAACCGCTGCCAAGCGTGCTGCTGGTCGTGTTCTATATTTGCAGCTTGAGCTTCCTGACATTGAGCCTGAAGCAGATTGAAATATCCGTGGCTTACGCGATCTGGTCGGGACTCGGCATCATGATCATTACGCTGATCGGTTACATGTTCTTTGCGGAGCAGATCAACGGGCTCAAGGTATTCTCGATCCTGCTGATCATCGCAGGGGTCGTGCTGCTCAATTTATCCGGCAGCGCGCATGCGCAGGAGCAACCGAAGACGCACCAGTCCGGTCATTAAGGACAGTATCATGAAATGATTTTCGCTTAAGGGCCGTAATCGTCACGGCTCTTGTTCTGCTGCAATAATGTACTATGCCCCACTTCGCGTCCGGCTCTATAATGACAAAGGAAATTCCTTTGTTAGGAGCTATCATCATGAACCTGTCTTCGTTTTTTATTTACTGTTTTATCGTGGCTTTCTCACCGGGACCGTCCAATATCGTCATTCTGTCTTCGGTCCAGAACTCCGGCATGAAGAAGACCTTGCGCTACATCGCCGGTGCCTCCATCGCTTTTTTCATATTAATCGCCGCTTCGGTCGTATTAGGCCAGCTGCTGTCCTCCGGCATGCCGATCATTCTGCCGATCATGCGGGTAGCCGGCTGCCTGTTCATGCTGTATCTTGCGTATCAAGTGTATAATATGGACGTATCCAAGTCCGGCGTTAACCAAACGGCTTCTTTTACGTCCGGATTTCTGATGCAGTTTATCAATCCGAAGGTGGTAATGTTCACGCTGACGGTCATTCCCAGCTACGTGATGCCGTATTATACGGCAGGCCCTGTCGTTTCGGCGTTTGTGGTCGCGGTATCGTTAATCGGGCTGTCCGCGTATATGACCTGGGCCGTGTGCGGTAGCCTTTTTCAAGGAATTATGCAAAAATATCGGAGGACGACCAACACGATCCTGGCTTTGTTTCTGCTGTATTCGGCCATCGTCGTATCCGGCATACCGGAGCTCATAAAGGGGTGAAGGAAGATGGAGCAGTTTATTTACAAAAAAGCGGTGGGCATTACCGCATTGTCCGCGAGCCTGACGGATTTCAAATACAAGAAGCATTACCACGAAGAGTATGCCCTCGGCGTTACGCTGCGCGGCATACAGAAGTACTCCCTTGACGGCAGCCAGCAGGCTTCTTACCAAAGCGGGGTCATGCTGTTCCATCCGGAGCAGAATCATGATGGCTGGTCCCAGGAACGAACGGGCATCGACTATGTGATGATCTATATTCATCCGGAGCTCTTCCTGGAATTGACTCAGAAAAAGGATATCGTGCGGTTCCAATCTCCGATCGTATATCATGCGGGACTGCGGCAGAGCATTCTCAATGTGACGAGGTCGATCTTCACAGGTCAGCCGGAGGCTAAGAGCAGCGAGCTGCTGCTGGGCCTGGCGGGGCATTTTAACGAGGATATTCTGAACCCGGACAGCCGGAAGGACAGCGTATTTACGCGGAAGGCGAAAGACATGATGCAGGATCATCTGGAGCATGTCCTCCGTTTGGACGAATTGAGCGGGGAGTTCGGGATGTCGAAGTATCAGTTCATCCGTACCTTCAAAGCGAATACGGGGCTGTCGCCCTATCAGTATTATCTGAACTGTAAAGTGGAGCGCGCCAAGCACCTGATCGAGGACAGCCGGGATGTTTATCAAGCCGTGACCCAATGCGGCTTCACGGATCTTGCCCATTTGAACCGGCATTTCAAGAACGTGTACGGCACGACGGCGTTTGATTATATGTCCCATCTGGATAAGTAGAGGCGGCAGGAGCCGATCATGCGCGCGATTTTTCAAGCCAGGCTTGGCATTTGTGAATAAACTCCGTTATAGTGCGCGAACACGATCCCGGCGTACAACGTACCGCTATAAGAGCGGCCTTACTATAGGAAATCCGATCAGAAATAGACCGTGATCCTGACCAAGGGCGGTCTATTTCTTTTTAAGATTATAGAATTTATAAGTTTTCAGCGAAGCTGAACTCATTCGATAATCGCAAGAAAAACGTCCTCTAAACGCGGTCTGTCTTCTGTGAATGTACGAAAGGTAAGCCGTTCGTTGAAACTGTGAGCAGGGAGCCGCAACCGGATTTTGAGATATGGCCAAGGGATGTTAATCTGTATGAGGAATCATTGGAAACTACTCAGGCTTTAGCCGGATGGAAGGAATCGTTCGAATGGAATATATCTATGAATCAGCCCAGCGCAGCTACGAGGATTTCGCCAGCGGCCGGGTACTGTATAATGCGCAGGGAACGACGTCGTTTCCCGTCAGGCTGGCCAGCGAGATTGCCCAGCGGTGCTTTCATATATTAGAGGAAAAAGGCGTACAGGGGCCTTATACCTTATACGATCCCTGCTGCGGCGGGGCGTATCTGTTGACGGTGGTGGGCCTGCTGCACGGGCGGCGCATTCGCCGCGTGATCGGCTCGGACATTAACGCGGAGGTGCTCGGCATCGCCGGGAAGAACCTGTCGCTGCTCCGTGAAGAGGGGCTGGAACAACGCACCGAACAGCTGAAAGAGCTGCTCGCGCTCTATCATAAGCCATCCCATCAGGATGCGCTGGAAAGCGCTGACCGACTGCGGGAGCTGATAAGAATGTCCCGTTTGGAAGAAACGTTTTGTTTTCAAGCCGATATTACCCAGCCCCAACCGGAGGAAAGCCTGGCCTCCTGCAAGGGGACCCAGATCGTCATGACCGATCTCCCTTACGGGGACATGGTTAGTTGGAGCGGCGGAAGCCAGGAGCCGGTGGAGGATTTTTTTAACGGCATACATGCGATCCTGGATCCCGTCCGTTCGGTGGTTGCCGTCATATCCGACAAAGGCCAGAAATTAAAGCATGACCGGTTTAAAAGAATTCAGCATCTGAAGATTGGCAAGCGGCAGGTTGCCATCTTTGAACCGTTATGAGCGCAGTTAAACGGACCGGATTATAGAAAGAGCCCGCCGGCATCCTCTCCCGCTAACCTCTTGAATGAGTTTTCACCAAGCAGCCCGCTTTTGGCGACAAGCCAAAGGCGGGTTCTTTTTTGCCCATCGGTGGTTGAATGAAAATAAAGAATGGATGCTAATCAGGAACGTATGTTCGTCTAAAATCTAAAAAAATATAGCATTTCTTGCGGAATGCCGGCTCTCAGGTAGAATTCGTGCAGGGACTCTCCCGCTCCGGGCGCGAGACCTGCGGTCAACAGGGCAATGGCAAAGCGGTTCGCCTGCCGCTCCAGTTTACCCGGGCTGAAATAGGAATGCTCCTCCAGAAAAAAACGGCTGATTCCCTTATGAAGACGGTCATGCCCCAGCTCATGCGCGCATACGAAGCGCTGCCACGGCGGCGGCAGCTGATTGTGGATGACGATGAATCTCCGTCTTAGTTTACGGAAATACAGTCCTTTGGTCGTCTGGCCTAAATCTGCGAACCGAATATGTATGCCCAAGGAAGCCGCTATTTCAAAGGGGCAGTTGGTGTGATGTTTTTTGATCAGCTGACGGATTAAAGGTTGTAAATGATCATCCATGGCAGTTCACCTGCAATATTGGTTTTGGTTGAATCGTAAGAATCGTTATGTATCTCCTTATGCATGTGGATTTATTTCTTGCGTTTGTTCATCTGCTTGGCTTCCCAGAACAGTCCGGTCAAGACATCCTTGATGCGCTGCTTGTCCTCCCCGCTCAGAGGGACCCCGTCAAACATGAGCTCGCCGTCATCCTCGAGCATTTTCTTGAAATCCCGTTTATCCCTGGAGGTTGCCCAAGCGGGAGCCGGTATCTCTTCGTGCTTGGCGGCATCCTGCTGCAGATAACCTGCTTTGTTCATCAGCTCTTCATAGGGAACCTCGAGCGCCTCCGCCATTTTGCGCAGCGTTTGCGGCTTGGGTATGCCCCGCAGCCCATTCTCGATCCGCGAGATCTGCGATCCGCTGATGTCGGCGGCCTGGGCCAGCTGATTGATGCTCCAGCCTTTGTTCTCCCTCATCTCTTTCAAGTACGATCCAAATATGCGTTCCACGTTCCGGCCACTCCTCACCATAGTCCATCTGAAACATCTACTTATAGTATAAACGCACCCTCATCCTTTGCCAACAGGTAAAATAAAAGAGAGCATCATTGCCAAAAGGCAAGAAAACGAGAGGGATGTCCCATATACCTCTATATAGTTCGTCCATTTGAAGGTTTACGCCGGTCTCCAAATAGTGGTATATTAATGAAAAATACGAACAATATGCGAACATAAGATGAAGAACCGACTTCTGCCAAATGGCAAATTGTAAGCTTGACCATGACAATAAAAGGGGAGTGTTTCCGAATGAATCCATTGTTACCGGAATTGGATCGCAGAAAGACCCAAAGCGCCGTTGAAGCGATATTCGAAAAATATCGCATCTATAGAACCATTACATTCGAAGTCAGGGAGATGAGCGTGACCGCATCCTACACGGAGAGGTTCCACGGACCGACCAACGTCACCTCGGACCAAACGGCAGCGGTTGCCATATATAATGTAGATATGCCGGCGGCCAGGAAGCAGTATTGCGAAATGATCGAATCGATCGTGGAACGGCTTGGCGAGCGGGAGCAGACCCTGATTCGGGAACGGTACATGAAGCAGGACGACGTATTCGATTACAAAGTGTACAACCATATCCTCGAGCCGCCGGTCAGCAAGGACACGTACACGAAGATCCGAACCCGGGCTTTTTATAAACTGGCCTTGGCCTTGGCGGACAGAGGACTGCTGAAGCTGCAGGAATTGGAGAAAGCCGCCAAGAGCAAAATGAGCTGACAAACGCGAGCACGGATCATCACATCGCGCAAAACCGGAGGACCTCATAATGGAGGTCCTCCGGTTTTTTATTTCTAATATAGAAAGGCAGCATTTCACGGAAAAAACAAGTTAAGACTGGGAAATTAACTATAAATACGAACATAGGTTCGTACTATTTTCCGCCGACATTCCGCTTAAAGTTCAGCATGAACCGTCCCATAAGGCGTCAGCGCATCCGATTTAGGGGTGTAAGATTGTATTATCGGAAATGAAGCAAAACAGAGCGTACCGAACACACACACAGTCGATGTGAGCCGGCCTTGAGAAGGACCGGTTTTTTGCTGCGGTTGATGCCTGGGGCGTCTCATTTCCGATTCTTTATACGAAAAGAAAGGAGGGGGTCATATTGCACAAGCATGTGATCGTCGCGAGCAGCTGGCTGTCCTATGGCCGACCGGAGAGCGTCCGGCAAACCGCGGAATGAGAGGGGCGGTCAAACAGGCCGTTGCATTCCTCATTCCGGAGCTTGACGGCCATGTATATGACGTGCATCCGCCGGACGGGGTAAGCGAACCGCTATATGCCGTGATCACGCTCGGCGAGGACGTCTGGAAATCCTCATGGGCCGGGTACCGGCAGGTGGTGCGATTGAAGCTGCATGGGGATCGTTCCGATCTGCCGCAATTGGATCGATCGGCGGATCTACTCATTCAGGGACTTCACCGCAAGCGGGTTGCCGGAGCCGACGGAAATGCATTCAAGCTTCATTATTTGGGTGTTCCGGAGGCCGACAAGCTTGATCCTGTTTCAGGCAGCATGATCCGGGTCTTGCGATTCGGGATCTATATGCCGCAGGCATCCGGGGCAGGCTCCGTCGGACAGCCGGATGAATGGCTGGACACGCTGACAGCCTGGACAGGAGATATGCTGGGTGGTCCTTGGCGCATCTACCATACGGCATGGCCTGCGGGGCGGGAGGATCACGCCGTATTATGGCGGATGACCGGCTGCGAGACCCGAATGGCGGGAGCTTCGATGTTCGAAGTCCGCAAAACCTTTATCGGGCATATCGCCTCCCTGGATTCCGCGGACGAGCAGCTCACGGCTGCAAGGCTGGTGGAGGAGCTTGGCACCCAGGTCCAGCTGGTTCTGGACTTACAGGAACGCCGTTTTTTATCCGTTGCGGAAATTTCCTCCGATATGCAGGCCGATCCCATTCTGGACGGTCAGATTAAGCTGACCCTGGCCCAGCGGAAGAACCGTTCGCCGGAGGAAGCCGCCTTGATCAGGCGCGTTAACATTCATCCTATCTTAAAGTGAGGTGGCCAATATGGCTGTGAAAAAAACACTCAAATCCGAAACTCCCGGGAGCAGCGCTCCCCGATATGCCTTGGCGGAACTTGAAGCACACGCCCATGAACTGTTCCAGGTTCGGGCGGAAGTGCTTGCGGGTGCCATGTATGGGGCAGATGGAGAGCAGTTCACGGTAACCGAGGTCAAAGAAAGAATCCAACAATTCATGAAAGCGAAGGTGGTCTAATCATGGCAGGTGGAACATGGGAAAGCACGAATAAACCGGTACTGCCGGGTTTGTATATGAATTTCAAGGCAGCAGCCGCGTCGGTTGTTCAGGGTGGCAGTCGCGGTACGGTCGTCGTGCCGGTCAAAGCCAATTGGGGACCGGTGCGGGAGTTCGTGGAGATCGGAAGCGAGTTCGCGATTTCCGAGCAGTATTCCGCGGATAGCCAGAATGGTGCTACCGCTTACGAGACGCTTTATCTGGCCTTGCTCGGCGGTCCGAAAAAGCTCTTGGCTTATCGTTTGGCGGACAATACGGCGGCAGCGGCTAGCGTGACGCTTCAAAATGCGGAAGCTGCGACTTCGGACGTGCTGAAGCTTGAGGCCAAATACCCGGGCAGCCGTGGCAACGGCTTCACCGTAACGGTGCAGCCGTCGCTGATCGACCCGGCCGCACGCGAGCTTCGCCTCTATGAAGGCGCCAAGCTGCTTGGCACCTATTCCAGCCCGGACGGATCCGCCGCGTCGATGGCGGCGCAGATCAACGAAGATGCCGAGAACCTTTGGGTGACGGCAATCGCACTGGACACGTCCGGCGTTCCCGCTGACGTGAACGGAGCCGCGCTGTCCGGAGGCAAGAGCGGCAACGGGGGTCTGACGAATGCAGATTATGTCGAGATGTTGGATGCAGTCGAAGGCCAGGAATTTAACGTACTCGCCCTGGATTACGCTGCGGATATGGCTCTGCTGCAGAGCTTTGCGGCCTGGGTAAAGCGTCTCCGTCAAGAAGGACGCGGCGTGATGGCCGTATTCGGCGGCAGCGCTGCGGACGACATCTCCAAGGATGCAGCCAAGCTGGCTGCAGACCGGTCGCTTGCATTAAACCATGAAGGAATCATCAATGTAGGTACGGGCGTGCGTCTATCCGGCGTGAATTACAGTTCCGCGCAGACGGCTGCTTACGTAGCCGGACTTATTGCCGGTCAGCGCTTGAACCAATCCGCTACATACGCGGTAACGCCATTCGAGGACGTGACACGCCGCTGGACGCGCTCCGAGCAGGAGCAGGCCGTACGCAATGGCGTATTCGTCCTGTTCTACGACGGTCGTCAGGTAAAGGCGCTGCGCGGCATCAACACGCTGGTGAATCCGGCGGAAGCCCAAAACAATGCCTGGAAAAAAATCCGTTCCATCCGCGTGATGGATGCGATCCATGCGGATTTGCAGCTGGCCGCGGAACAGACCTACATCGGCAAGGTGAACAATACCGAGGAAGGCCGACTCGCGCTGATCGGCGCCGTGAAGGAATATCTCGCTTCGTTGTCGCTGAGCAATGTCATCGAGCCGGACGGTTATGACGTCATTCTCGATCCGGCCTACTACGGCGATTCCGCCGTGAACACGCCGGAGCCGGACCAGGTCTTCCTGCAGTGGAACGTGAAGCTGACCGACGTGATGGAGCAGCTGTTCGGTACGTTTTACGTGCAATAACGAGAAGAGCGATCAGTACATTTAAGATGAGAACCGAATTGCCTTTTTGTGGATGCACGTCCATAAACGTTTTTCTTAAAAACTTAACGAAATCGAGGAGGAACTTAATATGTTGGATGCTTCAAGAGTCATTATGGGGACATACGGCCAGGCATATATCGACGGGGTATGGCAGACGCACATTAATAAGCTGGAAGCCAGCGTGGAATTGGAGAAGCGCGAACTGAAGCTGGTCGGCAACGACTGGACGGTGCACAAAAACGGCAGCAAAAAAGGAACCGGCACGATGAGCGGGTACAAGGTCACTTCCGATATGATCTCCCGCGGCTTCACCAAATTCGATATCATCTCCAAGCTGGACGATCCCGAATCCTACGGCCATGAGCGCGTTCGCCTGATTCGCTGCATGCCGGACAAAATCCAGCTGGCCAACTGGACGGCCGGCGAGGAAGTGCAGGAGGAAACCTCGTTTACCTTTGAGGGGTACGAGCTGTTGGATCCGATTCAGGGGGATTAAGGGCTGTTTACCTTAAGCACGGCTTGAGAGCGGTCAATAAGCGGGGCTTCGCCCGGCATGGCGTGTCTGGTTCGGGCGAACGTCGCCCGCTGAGTTTAGGGCTACTATTTTATGAGTGAAGGAGATAGATATACACATGAGCTTACACGAGAACATGAGCGAGGAGCAAATTCTGGACAGTCTGTTCGAGGCGGCGGAAAGATTGCCGGAGGAAACGGTACGCATTAAGCGGCTGGATATGCAGATGGTGCTGCAGGGTTTGACTTCAAGCAAGGTGGACAGCATCCGCGAGCGCTGCACGGTTCGCCGGACGGTGAAGGGCACAGTGGACGAGAAGGTGGATACCGAAACCTTTAATGCGCTGCTCATCTCCGAAGCGACGAGCAGTCTGTCGGTGAAGGGCTTGACGCTTAGCGGCTGGGGCGATCCGCGAATTACAAGCCGCTTGAAGCTGTCGGGCGGAGAGCAGGCGGTCCGCCGCATGCTGCTGGCCGGAGAGCTGGATGCCGTAGGCGATAAAGTACTGGAGCTGTCCGGCTTCGGGGTTGAGATTGCTGACCTAAAAAACTGATCGGCTCCGGGGGAATGACGACGATGCTGTATCATCTGTGGGTCCGGCATCACCTTCGTCCCGGAGATTTTTGGCGGCTCCCGCGAGGCGAGCGCCTGCTGCTGCTCGCTTTCTCCCAGGAGGAGATCGAGGGCATGGCCGGTCAGAGTTTGAAGTGAACAGGAGGTGAAACGAAATGGCTGAAGCCATGAACTACCGCATGAATCTGGTCATCGATCCGAAAAACGTGATCAAGGCCAACCGCGAGCTGCGGGCGATGGAGCGTTATTTTGAGCGGATCCAGGGACGTGTCATGCGAATCGGACGTACCCGCATGGCACCTGAAATCGTGCTGAAGGACAGCGCCTCGAAGGGGTTGGACAATCTGCTGGCCAAAATGCAGCGGGTGAAGTCGCAAGTTATTCAGGCCTCGGCGAATGTGAAGCTGAATGTGCAGAAGCAGATTGATACGAATCTAAATCTGAGCGTGCAGAAGCAGATCGAGGCGATCGTTCAGGTGGATTTGCGGGCGGCAGGGCTTGATTTTTCTCCGATGATCGCTGCGCTGAATGCGAATACGACGGCGGTGGATAAGCTTACGGATGCGCTTGGATCGCTTCAGCTTGGAGGCGGCGGGAGCGGTAAAAAATCTGGATGGGATACTGCTCTGAATGTTTTTGGTACTATAACTGCGATTGGTTCTACCATGAAAAACGGGGGCCAACTATATGGTAAAGGAACTAAGATGCGCGAAGCATGGGGTAAAGATAAACCGGCCCCTGAACCTGCCCCTAGGACGGCGCCTAGGCCGAATGGGGTCAGAAGGGGGGGCGGCCGTGGATCCAATTCCAGTCAAAACCAGGCTGCTACGACCCCGAGTAGCCAAGCAGATAAGCCACTAACCAAATGGGGTAAGCGTTTTAACAAAGCTGAAACACTGGGAGATTTCATAGAAACTGCGGGCAACACGGGATCTGGAGCAGTGAAATCAATCAAGGGTGTTTTGGATATTACCAAGGGTATATTTGGTGGCGGTGCCAGCGGCATCGTATCCGGAGGCGCGGCGAGCGTTGCCAAGACGGGTGCAGGATCAGATGCAGTAAAACAGGCAGCTGACGGTAGCACTGGAGCAAATGCAGTGAAAAATGCCGGCAAAAGCGGCCTAGGCTCCGGCTTGATGAAGGGGCTTGGTAAACGCGCACTTGGCCCATTAAGTTTTATAGCCGATGCGACCGCAATCGCTATCGCTAAACCGGGAAAAGAACGAAACCAAGCGATAGGCTCTACCGTCGGCGGCGGCATCGGAAGCACCATCGGCGGCCTCGTCGGCTCCGTGATCCCGGTTGCAGGCACGATGATCGGCTCAACGCTCGGCGGCACCGTAGGTAGCTTTATTGGCGAGAAGGTGGGCGGCGCCATTACCGGTATCGGTGATAAATTCAACGAGGGTAAGGAGACGGTGTCGAAATGGTTCTCCAAAACGTTTTCCTTCGGGAAAAAAGACAAGGAAGCTGCTCAACCGAAGGAACCCCCTTCGAGTGCAGCTGCCCTTCCGGCTCCCATCATCCCGAAACCAGCGCCGACTGATTTCAGCAAGCCGCTGCTGCCGAATCCAACATTGAACCCGACATACGGCCCGTATATGCCGCCTAGCCATGCTACAAGCATGAGTACTTTAGGTCCACCCGTGAGTGCAGCGCAAAACCAAGCTTTTGCAGGGAAGCCGACGTCCCCGCAATCCGTTCAGATCAGTCCGGAGCAGATGAGCACGATATCCGGCTTGCTGATGGATTTCAAAACAGAGACAACCGTGAATTACAATCTACCTTCAGGCGCGGTACAGGTAACGGTGCATGAGGAGCACCCGATCGATGTGGAAGGATTGATCCTTCTAGTCGGGCAGCGACTGAGAGCCGAATTCAGCAAAGCAGCCCAGAACCGGAAGCCGACTCCGATGGCCTATTGAAGATGATGGTTAACGGCAGTATGAAGCGGGTCCGAAGGCATCCATACAGAAAGGAGGGGCCCAAGGTGGAGTTTATTTTGAAGAACGGTAAAGGCATGACATTCCAATTCCCGGTTAATCCGGAAGAGGTAACCATTTCAAGGCAAAAGGGACTGGAAACGGCCACGATTCTCAACTATGGAGAGTTTGATTTTCCGCAAGGGAATCGGATTAAGGAGATATCGTTCTCTTCCTTTTTCCCGCAAGAATATGATGCAGCCTTTTGTAAAGGCCATGAGAGAGATCATATCAAACCGCAAACCGCGATGAACAAACTCAATGAGTTTCTGGCGTATAAAACACCGCTGCAATTTGTCATTACCAGGACGGCGGTGAACGTTCCGGTGTACGTCGCCTCCCATCAGTCCACGTTCCGGGGCGGGGAGGTTGGGGATGTGTATTTTGACATCACGCTCCGGACATGGAGTGAAATGAAGGTGGCCAAAACAGCAAGCAGCAGCGGGGCTGCCGGAACGAATAAAAAGGCCCGGGCCGACATGAAGGAGAAGAACAAGACGTACACCGTGAAGGCAGGAGACTCGCTTTCCAAAATCGCCAAGCTGGAGCTCGGGGACAGCTCGAAATGGAACCAGATCTACAAGCTGAATCAGAAAATGATCGGCAAAGATCCGAACGCCATCAAGCCTGGCCAGAAGCTGGTGCTGTCATGAGTTACAAGGTGATTTTGCAGGATCAATACGATTTATCTCCCTTGGTGGAAGCTATCAGTTTACGGGATTCGCTTGAACAAGTCGCTTATCAGGGAACCGTCAATCTGGTTGTCACGCCGGATTTGCCGCCGATCTCGCCGGGAATGGCGATCCGGATCAGCGGTATTCCGTATGGTAAGAAGGATTATGTTCCCCTGCTGCACCCGGCTGTCGTGTGGGAAGTGGAAACCTCCAACAATGGGGTGAAGCGGATGATCCTCACGCTGTACGATCGGACGGTATATCTCGACAAGTCGGAGGATGAATATCTGTTCCCGGCGAAGCAGACCGCCACCCAGAGATTCAAAAAGTATGCGGCGGACTGGAACCTGAAAATTGCCGTTTTGCCGGATACCGAGAAGCAGCTGGGGCGTTCCGTTTACCGGACGCAGTCGATTTATGCCAGTATGTTCGCTGATTTGCGGGAGACGGCCAAAGCCGGCGGCAAGCTGTATCATCCGCGGATGATCTCTTCAGGGCTTGAGCTGTATGAGTTGGGAACGAACAAAGAAGTCTACATCTTGGAGGCTATCACGGATACCACGCAATCGCGGACTTTGGAGGGCGCGGCGACCAAGGTCAAGGTGCTGGCGACAGCCGCCAGCGAGACCGGGCAAGAGGTTCCTTCCAAGGTAATGGCCATTGAGGAGAAGGATATCGCCAAATACGGTCAACTCCAAGCGATCATTCAGGATGATGAAGTGAAGTCGCCTGCGGCTGCCCGCCAGCTGGCCCGAAGCAAACTGAGGGGGATCCGGGAGACGATCTCCCTTAATGCACCTGATGTCAATACGATTCGCGCCGGAGATGCGGTAATGCTTGGCTCGATGAAGCTGCTCGTGATTTCCGTCAGCCGGGAGCTGGGAAACCCCGGGAGCATGATGCTGGAGCTGGGGAGTTATGACGATGTAAAAAGGAGGTTTTACCTTGAATAAAGACCCCTATGGACAATTGGCGTCCTCCTTATATGCTTCATTAAACAAGCAAACCCGTCAAGCCATGGGCGGTGTAGGGGCCGTTCTCGGCACGATAACCTCGACGGGACTTAAGCTGGATGATTTCAAGCATGAGCTGCAGGACTATATGGTGGCGGAGCTGCCTGGAATGTTGTCCTTACCCCGTTATACGGCTGTTGGTACCGCCACTTTGGGAGGACAGCAGCAGGAAATGACATTTGATGTGGAAGAAAATGAAGTCGAAGATACCCTTTTTGAGCTGGGAAAAGGCTTGAAACCGGGGGACCGCGTGCTGGCCGTTCGGGTCAACAGCGGCAATGACGTGGTGGTTGTATGCAAGGTGGTGAGCAGCGGTGGCTAATTTGTTTCCCGAAAACGAGGATATGGTTTGGACGGATGCCACGGATCCGGAGGTACTGGAGGGTGAAGGTGCCGTTTTTGGACGGTGCTGGCGGTATGATTTTGAAGCCGGCGAGTTCGTGATGACTCCCACCCGGAAGATTCCGGTTGCGGATGAGAAGGAAGCCTGGGTCATCTGGTGCGAAAAAGCGATCCGTACGCCGCGTTACCGCCATTTGATCTATACGCCCGATTACGGCAGCGAGCTGGAGGAGCTGGTCGGCAAAGGCTACGACCGATCTCTGCAAGAGAGCGAAATTCAGCGCATGGTAACCGAGACGCTGCTGGCGGACGCACGGACGGAGAGCGTGGATCAATTTCTTTTTGAATGGGAAGGAGAAGCCTGCCGTTTCAGCTGCCGTATTACGAGCGTTCGGGATGAGACGGAAATCATAGAAAGCGTGGTGATCTGATGGCAGATTTGCCGTTATATTTGTTGGATCAGACGGAAGAGAACATTATGAACCGCATGCTGAACAAAGTGCCTTCGGACATCGACAAGTCGGAGGGCTCTTTTATTTGGGATGCGCAGGCGCCGGTTGCGTTTATGCTGTCTGAGGCTGCCTTGTGGGCGCAGGAGCTGCTGCGTCGTGGCTTTGCGAGCACGGTGGCAAGCGATCACCCGGATATCCGGTCTGCCGAACTCGATCTGAGGACGGCAGAGCATGGGATTACCCGGCGGGAAGCGGTCGCTTCATCCGGCAGCGTTGTGTTTGTGGGGAAGCCGGGGACGACCGTGCCTGCCGGAACCTATGTCGCTACGCCAGCCGATGAGGGCTCCGGGGAGTCCTCCGTGGAGTATGTGACCACGTCAGGCGTAACGCTGAATGACATGGGTATCGGCACGGCGCCAATCCGCGCGGTTACGCCGGGCAGCAGCGGCAATGTACCTGCAGGCGTCATTCAGCTGATGATGACGTCGGTCAGCGGCGTAACATCGGTTACGAACCCGGAACCGACGCGGAGCGGGACGGATACCGAAAGCGACCAGTCGCTCCTGGAGCGTTTTTACGCCAAAGTCCGAAGTCAGGGAACGAGCGGCAACAAAGCGCAGTACATGCAGTGGGCCAATGAGATTGCCGGCGTTGGCGGTGTGGAAGTGGCACCGTTGTGGAAAGGGCCCGGCACCGTTGGGCTTTATCTTCTGGATACGGACAAGCGTGCAGCAAGCCAGGATATCGTGGATACCGTTCAGCAGCACATTGACCCGTCCCAGGATGGACAGGGAGAAGGCGTAGCACCAGCGGGACCGGTTATCACCGTGATGCCCGCGGCGGAGGTTCCGATTGATATCTCCGTCAAAGTGCAGCGTACACAGGAGCAGCCTTCGACGATGGAAGAAATTCGGAAGCTGATCGAGGACGGTGTTCGGGCGTATTTACAGCAGATTGCTTTTAATAGGAAAGATCCGTTGGTAAGATACACTCGTATTGCAGCCGTACTGCTGGACATTCCGATTATCGTCGACTACTCGGATTTGACCATTAACGGCCATACCGAGCAGAAAAACATCGAAATTGGCTCCGGTCAGGTCGCGGTGCTGGGGACGGTGAGCGTAAGTGAATAATGCCCGAATGAACAGCTTGCGCGGTCGCGAGCTGTTTTCTTATCTTCCGGCCTATTACGAGACTTCCCGTGTCATGCAGTCCGATATGGATGCCAAGGGCAGCGAGCTGGATGCACTCTACCAGGCGCTGAACTCAGCCGCAGACCAGTTTTTTGTCCGTACAGCAACCTGGGGCCTGGAGCGCTGGGAGATGGAGCTTGGCATTCCCACCGACCGAAACAAGCCGATCGAGCAGCGGCGGGCGGTGCTGGAGTCCAAGCTGCGCGGAGCCGGGACCTTCTCCGGAGCACTCGTGAAAAATGTGGCGGAGGCTTATGACGGCGGCACGGTCGAGGTATCTTTTCAGCCCGAGGAATGGGGCTTTACGGTTAAATTCGTGGATACGCTCGGCATCCCGCCGAATCTGGAGGACTTGAAGTCGGCGATCGAGGAGATCAAGCCGGCGCATCTGGCCGTGGCGTATGCGTTCAACTACTTGCTCATACGCGATATTCATGACGTGATGACTTTGGGCGAGCTGGGGCAGACGCCGTTAAACAAATTTGCAGGAGGTGTTTGAGTTGTCCAGTAACACACCGAATTTAGGACTATTAAAGAAAGACCCGATGGTGGATGGCAATGAGACCTTTAACATCGAGACGATGCTGAATGAAAATTGGGATAAGGTTGATGAGGCTGTGGGGCAGGTCCGGGAGGAGCTCGGAAATATCGATGTGGATATTCCGGAAGCTTCGTTGACAGAGAAGGGTATTGTGCAGCTATCCAGTGCCACGAATGGGACGAGGGAGAATGTGGCGGCAACGGAGAAGGCGGTGAAGGCGGCTTATGATGAGGCGCTCGCGGGAAAGCAGCTTGGAGTTGAGCAAAAAGCCAATGTGGTTGCCGCGCTCAACTCCATTGGGGTAGTGGCATCCACGAGCGAAAGCTGGGCGCAACTGGTTGCTAAGATGGCGGGGATTATAAAATCGACGGGGAACGCGACAGCTGGGGATGTGCTGGCGGGGAGGACGTTTAGTAATGGTAGTGGGAATGGGGTTGTAGGGACGATGCCGAATCGGAGTGCCGAGAACAACCACATGCCTGGGCTAGAGACAACGGTATGGACGGGGGATCGAGCATTTATCAGGCCACCAGCTGGTTATTATAACGGGAGTACTTGGGTAACTGCACCAGCTTTAGATTTTATCCCTGAGAATATTCGAGAAGGTAGAAGTTTACTGGGTGTCGCAGGAACACTTAGACCAAGTCAAAAGGGAAGTACTACAACATCGTTTAGGGATAGTGGGACAGCAAGTGTAATAAGGAGTTACTCAGATATTGCTACATTACCAAAAGGTATTTCTTACATCTCGATTTTTAGTAAGCCCGGTACACAATACAATCGTTCAAAAATTTCTGTACAGGCACTTGGTATTAACTTATGGGTTACTCTTGAGATAGTTGATGCTAATGGTACTGGAATACCGTTAGTACAAGCTTATTCATCACAGTATAGCTCAAGCGAGTGGAGTACAAAATATTTGTTTATGACCATCTTAGATTTTTCATCGAGAAAGTTTTTGACTCAAGTTAACGATATCTCAAATGAAGTATATCCGTTTCCATTTAGTATTAATAATATCCCAGAGAACTTCGATACTAATGCGGGCCCAGTTAAGCTAAGATTATGGCACCAAGTTATTAATGGAGCAACGAGTGTAGATTATAACGCAGGGTGCGAATCAGATATTTACTATTCTTGATATCTAAAAGGGAAGAATGAGTTTTTTAATGAAAGAAGTATATATGGATGGGAGATCATACTTTGAAAGGAGCGACTATGACTACACAAAATATACGCCTCTCTTTGGCAACTAGACTTACCATCTCCTTTCCCGACATCCCCTTCATCTTCAAAGAGGATGCCGACCCATTACCACCAGCCCCATACTTCCAAACCGAGCTAACCCTAGCCGAGTTCGAGCCGATATCGACCAATCGATATGCGGCTCGTTTTCGTTTCAAGATCTATTACGTTCCGGTTCCAGAGAAGCCGGTAGCAATGATCATGGATAAGATGCTGGAAAGCTTAACAACCCTTGAAGTTGAAGGCCGTCCATGCCGCGCCTCATCAGTGGCTTGGGAGCAGCCAACGGGGAATGATGGGACATCGGGAGAAGGATATTTTCGTGCAGAGTACGTCATTCAGCTGACGACCGATCAGGTCGAAACGGAAAGCAAGATGCAAACATTGAAACAGGGAGGCGGTTTGAAATGAGTAAAAAAGAAACAGCACCGACGTTCAACAAACACCAGCTGGTACAATCCAATCAATTTAGTAATCGCGAAAAGGATGTGCTTAGCGCCATTCTCGAAGTGGGCAAAACGTACACCGTTCAGCAAGCGAAAGAGCAACTCACCACATTTTTGAAAAAGGAGGTCATCTAAATGGCCGGAGGAACATGGACAACACCCAACAAAGTAAGACCAGGCGTTTACACCCAAATCTCATCGCAGGAGCAGCCGATCGGGCGAGTAGGTGAAAGGGGGATTGCCGCACTGGGCTTGTCCCTTCCATGGGGAGAGCCGCAAAAGATTCTGACGATCAAACCAGGTACCAATCTGGTTGATGTGCTGGGTTATGATATCACGGCACCGCAGCTTCTTTCGGTAAAAGAAACCCTCAAGCGTGCTGGCACACTTCTGTTGTACCGTCTGAACAGCGGCGTACAGGCGGCCAGTTCTGTGGCCGGATTGAAAGCAACCGCTCTTTACGGCGGAGAGCGTGGGAATGACATCCAGATCGTTGTTGAGAACGCGGTGGATGATCCAGGCAAGTTTGTGGTCAGCACGCTGCTGAGTGGCAAAGCTGTGGACAAGCAGCTTGTAGCTAGTGCAGCCGAACTGCAGCCGAACCTGTATGTAACCTTCGCGCCGGATACCGGCGATTTGGCCGCAACGGCAGGATTCGCACTGACAGGCGGCGCTAACGGCACTGTAACGAACCAAGAGCATGTGGACTTTCTTGCCGCGCTTGAGGTCCAAGACTTCCAGACCGTTGGCCTGTTGTCTGGAGACCCAACGCTCAAGTCTCTGTATACCGCTTTCGTCAAGCGACTTCGTGAGCAGGAAGGCAAGAAGGTCCAAGCTGTATTGTCTGACTATCCGGCAGCGGATTATGAAGGCGTCATCTCCGTGAAAAATGGCGTTGTTCTCACTGACGGCTCCGTCGTGGACAAGGTCAAGGCGGTCGCTTGGGTCACTGGAGCCACGGCAGCGGCAGCGGTCAACGAATCCTTGACGTATGCGGCTTACGATGAAGCGGTGGATACCGATGTTCGTCTTAGCCATACGGAGATTGAAGAAGCGCTGACGAAGGGCGAGTTCCTGTTCAGCTACAGCGGCGGCAAGGCCGTGGTCGAGCAGGATATTAACAGTTTTACATCGATTGAGCCGGCCAAAGCGCGCCATTTTTCCAAAAACCGTGTGGTCCGCGTCCTGGATGGCATTGCGAATGATTTGAAGCTGATTTTTGAGAAGTCCTATATCGGGAAGGTAGACAACAATGTGGATGGCCGGACGCTGTTTTGGGCGGAATGCGCGGCGTATTTTGCGTCTTTGCAGAACATCGGGGCTATCCAAAATTTCGATGCGAACGAAGATATTGTGGTGACGCCGGGCACGGAAGGCGATGTGCTGTTTGTGGATATCAAGGTACAGCCGGTGGATGCGATTGAAAAAGTATACATGAAAGTGAAGGTGGTCTAAGATGGCATTTTTGCGGGCAAGCGACACGATTTCGGGGCAAGAGGGCAAGGCATTCGTCAAGATTGGCGACCGTATGGAGGAAATGTTCTACATTAAAACACTGGAAGCTACGGTGGAGAAGGAAAAAGCTGAGCTGAAAACGATGGGCCAACGCGCTGTGCAGCACAAAGCCATTGGCTGGAAGGGCAGTGGCACGATGACCATTTATTACGTGACCACGCTGTTCCGCGAGCTGATGATGGAATACATTCAGACCGGCAAAGACGCCTACTTCATGATCGAAGTGCGCAACGAGGATCCGGGCTCGTCGACGGGACGTCAGACGGTGATTTTGGAAGGGGTCAACCTGGACAGCGTGATTATGGCATCTCTAGACACGGAAGCGGAGGCACTGGAGGAAGAAGTGGCCTTCACGTTTGAGAATGTGCGGATTGAGACGCCGTTTAACCCATTGGCTTAATACTTATTCATATATGAGGAGGAAGGAATATGAGCGATTTTAGTATGTTTTTTGCTGGGCAGTCGTCTGCGGAGATCACGGAGGAATTCGTGGTCTCTGTTCGTTTTAAGAACGCAGAAGGGAGCCCCGTTCCTTGGAAGCTGCGCAGCATCACGGAGGAGGAGAACCAGGAGTGCCGCAAAGCGGCTACGCGTAAGGTCAAGGGTAAGAATGGCGTCTTCACGCCGGAAATCGACCCGAACGACTATATGGCGAAGCTGATGGTATCGAGCGTCATTTACCCGGATTTGAAAAACAGCGAGCTGCAAAAATCCTACGGCGTGCTCGGTGCGGAATCCCTGCTCCGCAAAATGCTGCTGCCCGGCGAGTTCGCCGCGCTTGGCGAGCGGGTGCAAGCCCTGAACGGTTTTGACCGCGATATGAACGATCTGGTGGATGATGTAAAAAACTAATCAAAGAGGGCGACGGAGACGCGAACTATGCGTACTACGCCCTCCACGAATTGCACATCCTTCCTCACCAGCTCATGGCGATGTCGGTCCGGGAACGGGCCGCCATCTATGCCATGATCTCGATGCGGGTGGAGAAGGAGAAGCTGGAGCGAGTCCGGAAGCGGAGATAGGTTGTAGAAGAAGGGGGTGAAGGAATGGCGAGTGTAAAGGATGCGCTGTCGTACTTTAACAACATGGCCAATGATGTGTTGGTTGGTCAATGGCTGCAGTTTGAAAAGGGATACGAACAGGTTGTCAAACAGATTACTAAGGCTAAGGAAGAGCAAGAAAAATTAACGCGTTCAACGGCAAAATCTGTCTCGTATAAAGAAAAAATGCTTCAGATGACCGAAAAAGTTGTGGATGGCATCGAACAAATGAATCAAAAAATGGGGGAAGGCGAAAAGAAAGCGAGCGCCCTCAGCAAAGCTTTAAAATTTGCCAAATCGGCATATAAAGCGGGAGAAATTGTCGTCAAGGCGACTATTGCTCCTGCTGCTCAGGAACAGAAGCTAGAAGATCTATTTAAAGTAAAAGCAGGTAATGCGGAAGTGGGAACTGCGATGTTTCAGACTTTTAAGAATAATGCGCTGAAGACGGGCTCGGATGTTAATCAATCTCTAGAAAACGCACTGACCTTTATGTCGGCAACCAAAAATTCGGATCAACTCACGCAGCTTACTGGCTTTGCCGATCGAATGAGCATGATGTCGTCAGGAAACAAGAGTTCTAAAGATGCAACAGAGGCAATTATGAGTGCAATGCGCGGAGATACTAGTTCTTTAGCGAAAAATTTTAATATTCCTGATGCCCAAATCAAAAGTTTCAATGCGGAAATTACCTCATCTAAGGGCAATTTTACTGCGTTTCTCTCATCCATGGATAAGCTGCTTCAAAAATCCGGCATGACGCAAGAAGCATTAGGCTCAATGATGGATTCTCCCGTTAACAAGTGGCAGAAGCTGCTGGGACTAGTGGATAACTCGTTTGTTCAGATTGGAACTGGAGCTTTGGCAGCCATTATGCCGTTAATGGAAATGATAAGTGCCGCATTTGAATCAGGAGCATTTCAGCCGTTCATTGATGCTTTAACAATTGGGTTATCTGTATTGGTCCAAGTGTTTATGTGGATTGCAGAACTGGTGCCACCGGCATGGGAATTTATTAAAGGTGCGATTTCTGGCGTAGGAATGGCAATCTGGAACGTTATCAGCATATTTATGGGGTTACTGCCCATCATTACGTTTGCAGCTGTATTACTAGGAATCCTCAATATTGGGCTAATAACCAGTAGAATCGTTGCTTTAGGTTATGGAGCCGCTCAACTAGCTGCAGCTATGAAAACGAATCTCTTAACGGCAGCAACCAGCATCCAAGCCGGAGCAATGAGGATTCTTAATATGATTATTAATGCGAATCCACTTATGTATTTAATTGCTTTAATTATCGCCGTGATTTCAGCATTCGGTGTTTGGAGTGTAGTCACACAAGGACTGAAAAAGGTCTTTAGTAACGTGTTCGGCTTCATTGTCGATCTGGCGCAAAACACGGTCAACACGGTCATTTCCGTCATTAACGGGATCATTAAAGGTGTGAACGCGGTAGCGGGCTTTTTCGGTAAAGTTCTAGGCGTAGATACCAAGCAAATCGCCGAGATTGAGTATAAAGCAGACTTTACGAATTTTAAGGATACGGGACAGAAAGCGATAGAAGATTTTTCGATGGATACCTTCAAGGATAAATTCATGCCGGATAAGAACTTGGGCAAGAACAACGAGGATCTTTTAAAACAATACAACAACGGCAAAACCGGATACGATGTTACCGTTCCGAAAACCACCCCAACCCCGTCCATGCCCGCCATGCCAACGGCCCCAATCCCGGTAGCCCCTGCGGGCGGCAGCATCGATTCCATTGGTAAAGTGGATAACTCGGTGGACGTGGCAAGTGAGGATCTAAAGGTGATGCGCGATTTGGCGGAAGTGAATGCGATCAGCAATATGATCACCCTGACGCCGACTGTGCAGATGACGACGGGAGATATTAATTCCGGGGCCGATCTGGATACGATCATGTCGAGAATTAACCGGACGCTGGAGGAGCAGTTTGTGTCCAGTGCCGAGGGGGTGTATTTGTAGCATGAGCGATTACGGTTTTTTTCTGAGCTTCAATAACCAGGAGGAGGTTTTTCGATTTCCGGTGAACCCTGAGCGGATTGACATCAAGGATAGCGGTGAAGGCAAATCCTATACGGTCGCGGGGCTTGGCGAAGTGAATGCGATTCTGCATCCAAAGCTGACGGAGATCTCGTTTGAAAGCTTTTTTCCGGGTAGGGTGTACCCCTTTGTCCATCTAGGCTCTGACCAGAAGCTGAAGCTTCCGATTGATTACGTAAATACCATTAAAGGCTGGATGGAGTCTCGAAGGCCTATTCGCTTTGTTATGACGGGGCTTGTTCCCGATCCGCTGAGCGTTACGGATGGCAAGAATGTGGTGCGGGCGATGAAGTCTTTTGGCATCAACATGGCGGCCTCCATCGAAAGTTTCAACTGGAATACAATGTCCGGATCGCCGGAAGATATCGAGTTCTCGATCACGCTTAAGCGCTATGTGTTCTATGGGGCACGCAAGGTTATGCCGGTTAAGGACAAAAAGGCCGCTGCGGTGAAAAACAAAGACAGGCCGGATGACCGCAAAAAACCAACCTCCTATAAGGTTGCCAAAGGCGACACCTTGTGGAGTATTGCCCAAAAGCTGCTCGGCAGCGGTTCCCGTCATGCGGACATCCAAAAACTGAATGGAATCAAGGACCATGAGGTCCGGAAGCTGGCCGTCGGCCGGGTTCTGAAAATTCCCTAAAGAGGTGGCGCCATGATCGAACTGATGATTGACCGCAAGAACGGAAGCGTGTGGGATTTGGGGCAGATCGTAACCGACATCACATGGAAAACAAGCCGTCAGGCGAAGCCGGCAAGTCTGGATATCAACTATGTGAACGATGGCCTGGCGCAGAGCAAGGCATTCGAAGTGGAGAACGGCGACATTGTGCGCTTCCGCAAGGATAACAAGGAACTGTTTTATGGGTATGTTTTTTCCAAAGAGTGGGGCATGGACGCCCAGGTTAAGGTGATGGCTTACGATCAGCTGCGCTACCTGTCCAGCAACGACACCTACCGATTCACGAATGCCAAGGTGGAGGATATCATCCGGAAGATCGCCAAGGATTTCAATCTGAAGACAGGAACGCTGGCCGATACGGGCCATACGATCCCTGCCATGCTGGAAGCAGACAAGAAACTGATCGATATCATCTGCAAGGCCTTGGATTCCACGTTGATCGCGACCAAGCAGTACTATATGTTTTACGACCGGTACGGCGAACTGACGTTGACCAACATCAATGACATGCTGCTCATGCTTGCGGTGGGAGAAGACAGCCTCATGACGGATTTTTCATATAAAAAAAGCATCGACAACGAGACGTACAACCGCATCAAAGTCGTGCGGGACAACAAGCAGACGGGCAAGCGGGACGTTTACCTATATCAGCACGGACAAAACATTGCCCAGTGGGGCCTGCTCCAGTTATACGAGGTTGCTGACGAGAACATGAATCCCGCTCAGTTGAAGCAGTTAGCGCAAAATTTGCTGGAGCTGAAGAACAGGGAGCAGCAGACGCTGTCGATCGAGGCTATCGGGGATATACGGGTCCGTGCCGGAAACACGATCTATGTGAATCTGCCGGAAGAAGGTTTGAAGCCGTATCTCATCGATGAGTGTACGCATAAATTCTCGAACGGTACGCACACGATGTCGCTGAATATGAAGGTGGTGTAAGCAGGGATGCTGGATATTATCAAAAAAGCCAGTCTCAGCGCCGTGGGTAGCACAAACCCGATGGCGGTGCTGTACGGCACAGTCGCATCAATCCATCCTCTGGAGGTGAACGTGGATCAGCGTTTCAGCCTGACGGAGGATTTTTTAGTTATCGGAGAGTCGATGACCGAGTACAAGCTGAACATTGGCGGCGCGGAATATGTGATTCGAAAAGGGCTGGAAACGGGAGACACGGTGCTGCTCATACGTTACCAGGGCGGGCAAACGTATCTCGTGCTGGATCGGTTGGTGAAGCCGTCATGATCCCGCAAGGAGGAACGCTGCAGCCGGGTAGCGAGATCGTCGAAACCTTGGAGCAGCCTAGTTTGACATATGATTTGAATCTGGAGGTAGGGACGATCTCCGGTCACATTGACGGGCTTGAGGCCGTTAAACAGGCTGTCGTCAAAATCCTTCAGACTCGCCGATTTGAGCATCTGATCTACAGCAGCAACTATGGGCAGGAGCTGGACTCCGTCATTGGCCGCGACCCGCTGTGGGCCTATGCTGAAATCGAGCGGCATATCAAGGAAGCGCTGCTGCAGGATGATCGCGTGTTGTCAGTGGATGACATGAACATTACGTTTACGGGCGAGTTGGCCATGGCAGAGTTTACGGTCCGAAGCGTGTATGGCACTTACAGTATGACCAAGGAGGTGAGGGAGGATGGTTGAGGAACAGACGTATGAAGCCATTCTGGAGCGGATGCTGGATCGCATCCCGGAGGGTATGGACAAAAGAGAGGGCAGCATCATCTACGATGCGTTGGCACCTTCTGCGGCTGAGCTTGCCCAGATGTATGTGGAATTGGAGTATTCCATGAACCTGAAATTTGCCGCTACGGCATCGGGCGAATTTTTGGATCGGAGCATTGCCTGGTCGGGACTGACCCGAAAGCAGGCTACAAAAGCACAGCTGCTGGGGCAATTTTCGGGCAGTAACGGCGCCCCGGTGGATGTGCCCATAGGGAGCCGTTTTTCATTGGATCCGCTGAATTACAAAGTCATGACCCGGCTGGGTGCAGGGCAGTATGTGCTGGAATGCGAGACAAGCGGGAAGGAAGGCAACCGTCGATTCGGTTCGCTGCTTCCGCTGGAATACGTAGAAGGTTTGGTTAAGGCCGAACTGGTGGAGCTCTGGGTACCTGGCGAAGACACCGAATCGGATGAAGCGTTATATGACCGATACCGCGAAAAAGTCTCCCGGCCCGTGACCAGCGCGAACCGGAATCAGTATGAGTTATGGGCGAGGGAGAAAGCCGGGGTCGGCAAGGCCAAGGCTTTTCCGTTATGGGACGGACCCGGCACGGTCAAGGTGGTGCTGCTGGATAACGAGATGCGTTCGCCTACGCCTTCCGTAGTGGAATCAGTGCAGCAGCATATCGATCCGACCATGGATGGCATGGGAGAAGGGGCGGCTCCCGTCGGTTCGGTGGTCACCGTTGTGGGAGCTGCTGAAGTGCCAGTCCATATCGAAGTGCAGGTTACGCTGCTCGATGGGGCCGGCTTGGATGGTGTGCAGGAAGCGATTGAGCAAGGCGTGCGCCAGTATCTGAAAGACCTCGCGATGTCCGACCCGTTGGTCCGGTATAACCGAATCGCCAACGTGATTTTGGATATTCCGGCTGTCATCGACTACGAGGTATTGACCGTGAATGGAGGAACGGACAGCATTCCGATCCAACAGGAAGCGGTAGCTGTCCTGGGGACGGTGACGGTCCGATGAGTAAAGCTGAAGCTTGGCTGGGTTACTTGCCGTCCTTTTACCATGATGTTCGGGAAATGAAAGCCATTGCCGGAGCCGAAGGGGCTGAGTTGGACAAGCTGGCGCAAGAACTGGAGGATCAGTTGGATCAGTATTATCCCGAAACCGCCACTTGGGCGCTATCCAGGTATGAGCAGGATCTGAACATCCCGGTCAACTTATCCAAGCCGATTGAACAGCGGCGGTCGGTGATTATCTCGAAAATGCGGGGGAGCGGGAAGGTGTCTGCCAGCATGCTCAAAAGTGTGGCACAAGCCTATGAGCGGGGCAGCATCGAGGTATCCGTCCAGCGGGCGGAGTATAAAGTGACGATTCATTTTAGAGATACGCTGGGCATTCCGCCAAATCTGAGCGATTTGAAATCGGCCATTGAGGAGATCAAACCCGCCCATATGGCGGTTGATTACGCCCTGCGTTATCTTACCATCGCCGAGGTGGAGGGCATGACGTTCGAGGAAATATCAGCAACGACACAAGACAGATTGTTGGGAGGAGGAGCCTAAATGACGAATCCGGTTACGCCGAATATCGGGTTGAACAAAATTGATCGAACCTCGCCGTCCACGACGTATTTCGATCTGGAGAAGTATATTGATCAGAACGCGGATGCCGTAGATCGGTTCGCGGGTGAAACCAGTGCGTCCATCGACGCTTTGGAAAAGCGCCTGGACACAGAAGAACGCAGGGAAGTCGTGCTCCAGCCGGGACTTCAGATCGTGAACGCGGAGCGGAGCGCGCCTTTTAAGCTGAGTGGAATTAAGGGTAGGACGCTGGTGAATTTGGCTGGGAGAAAATCTTATGTATCTAATAATGATCCTTCTATAGTAACTTTAAATGTCGCCGTTAACTCAATTTATAATAATACTGATACTATTAATGTAGATATTAAAAATACAAATGAAGGATATATAGTTTATAAGCAGGTAAGTAACTCACATTATAGTATAGATACTGGAAAATATTATGTGATATCTGCAGATGTTAAAATAAACAGTATTTCTGGTACAGGGCAGATTAAAGTTGGAGGTACTGTTGAAGGAGCAACAGATGCTGATAAAACTAAAATTGGAGTATGGCAAAGAGTTTATCATACTATTAAAGTAGGGTCTAATAATGCTTTAAACATTATTATTGGTACATGTTATGCTGCCGGAGTATTTGCAACAGCAAATTTTGATATTAAAAATATTAGTTTTTATGAAATTTCACAAGTAGAAGATACTATCTTTAGAACTCTTTCCCCTGAGCAAAGAAATATTAAATATCCTTATGTTAATAGTGTAACGCCTGTACGAAATCCGTATGCGATCCGGTACGGAGAGAATTTGGCTCCCACACTTTTTGAAGGCACAGTGGAACGGTCAACGAAAATGCTATCGGAATATTCGGCTTTGGTCAAAGCTACAGGTGAAACAGTAGTAGAATACCGCTCTAATCTCATCCCCGCTATACCTAATACAAAATATACACTCCGTGCGATAATTACTCATAATGGCATTGAAAAATATAATGGGGTGTACGTTGATGTACTGGGTTACGATGAAGCTGGTTTGTATGTGTTAGACACACCTGGAACCTCTGTCGGCGGAACAGGTACTGGTACAGATACATTTGCTACTCCAGCAAACATCAAAACTATGGAGGTTCGTATTGTAGCACCACAAGATGCAGCTGTTGGTGACTATGTTGTCGAAGATATTACGCTTAATCTCGGAGCTACGGTTAGAACACACAAACCACGTGAAGACTGTATACTCACGCTGCAAACGGACTTATTCGCTGATCCGTTGACAGATGCGAATGCTGACGAGGTGTTCGAGAAGGACGGGCAGTATTTCAAACTGGCGAAGTGGAAACATGTTGTAATTGATAACTTAATTGGCAACTTTGTAATCCCCATAAATCAAGGGAATGTACCAAGAGGGGCCAAAATTGTTTATATACAGCCCGTCATTCCGGACGGCAGCCGTACTAATGCAGCTCTTCCTGCCTTTATGACCAAGTTCGATGGTAAAATAATGAAATACAAGATTGAAAACAATGCCCTTAATACTTTTGATGATTTTTTACTGAATACTGCCTATCAGAATAAAATTCAGATTGTCGTATCCGACACAGACAGCGGATGGGGTGATAACTACACGCCGACAGCCGACGAGATTAGGGCGTATTTTATGGGCTGGAAGATGTATGACGGGAGCGGTAGCGCCGGAGTTCCTTACAATGGAACTGGATTAAAAGCATGGGTTAATTTAGTCCAATCTTTGGTGGGGAACCGTTCCAACTGGACCACGACTCTTCCAACAACACCCGCTGTGGAATGGACCCCCTATCAACTCGTTTACCAATTAGCAACGCCAACGGTCGAGCCTATCGTATCCGAAGGCATGCTGAAGTTTAATGAAGGCGATAATCAGATCGAAGTTGGGACGGGGATTGTGGTTCGGGAGAGTGTGAAACCGTACAGGGTACCGAGTAATGGTAATACAGTGATTAACTCAACTTATCCTGGTGAGGAAATTTCCAAAACTAAAATGAAAGTTGATAAATTTCTGTATGTGTACGAGAACGGGATGACCGATAACACATCGTGGACCTTTGAACGCCATGCTCCATATGCGTATGGTATAGAGCGACTGTACATGGTAGGCGGCGGAAGGTACGATCCAGCAGCAGCCTACTCTGTCACATACTTGACTCTGGACAAGTCGCCAATCGTCTCATTTAGCGGATCGTACGCTGCCAACGAAAAGGTCATGCTCCAAGAACTGACCGATGCCGTGCAGCAGAAAGCGACTGCTGTATCCGTGTTGATGAATAAGAAGGTGGATAAAGATGCTTCTGTTGTATGGATAACGCCGACACTTTTGAATGGTTGGAATGCATTTAATTCCAGTACTCACTTTACTTTTGGTTTCTCTAAAGACTCTGAAGGTTTTGTACATGGGAGAGGGCTTATTACCGGGGGAGTTGGAAACGTGGGGACAGTAATTGCAAAATTACCCCCAGGTTATAGACCAATAAAAATTTTATCATTCCCAACACTATGTTTAAATGGGACTGCTCCATACCCAACCATCATCGATATTAATCCTAATGGTGATGTAATATTCTCATCAAATGCCTACAACACGTCAGTAATGTTGTATTTACCACCATTCCTAGCCGAACAATAAAGGAGGCACCACATGAAAGCCGTTCCCAAAGTAAATACAAACGGCCTCTATTTAGAGGACACCCTAGTGGACGATACCTTTTCTGGTGTCGTCCCTTTTTATTCCAACATGGAACAAGGAATATTAGATGTGCTAACGACAGCAGAAAACGTAACTCAACCAGAAGGCGAAGCGCCCAACGAACCAGAATCCAACATCTCCGGCTACATCATCGGCATTCCGGTTATTCCCGGTTTGTTCCGCCCGCGCTTTGATCTCGCAGCCTGGAATGCATACGAGTCTGCCGTAAGCGCAGCACAAGATTCATTCCAACAAGCCTTGTCTAAATGGCATGTACTCCCGGAAGAGCAGCGCGGCGACATGCCGGTTCTGGAGTCTCCGGCTCCGCCGATATTTTGGGTAGAAGGCCTAACCCCAGAGGAAATCGAGGAGCTAACCAGACCCCAACCAGTAGAGCCTAATGAAATGGATCGCTTAGGTAGCGAGATGGTAACGCGGGAATTGGAGGCCTTGGAGCTGCGTCAGCAGAACGAGGCACAGGGCGCTCAAATCGTGGGACTTGAATTGCGGTTGCTGTCACTTGAAAATAGCTGATCGAAAGGAGCGGGAGACGATGTTCGAGAACGATTTTGAACGCTTGAAGTATTACTATGACAAGAAGTGGGCGCAGAAATCTCAATTGAGACAGTATGTTGCGTTTGGCGTGATCACCTCGGATGAATATGAAGTCATCACTGGCGAGGCATACTAAACGCTGCTTTGAATGGCCTCACATGAGAAGAAGCTTCAACGGAGAAGGCGGAATCGTGCTGGAGAAGCGGAGCGGTCGCCTTTGTCCACGGATTTTAACCCTATCCATAAAGTTATAGAAAAATCTGGGGGCAACAGCGATCGGAAGCATGATCCGCATGCGAAGTGGTGTACTGCTTAAATAAGGTTTTCAATCCAAGCCCTCGGTTCCCCCGAGGGCTTTTTCACACCTTCAAAACCCTATCAAAGGAGGAAGAATTATGTATGAGCACATCGGTCAGTTTTTTAAGATGCTGGTGGCGGGGACGGGGGCCGTGACAGGGTACGTCTGGGGCGGATGGTCGCTGCCGCTGCATCTGTTGTTGTGGTTCGTGGTGATCGATTGGTTGACCGGGTGGGGCGCGGCCTGGATGAACGGCGAGCTGCGCAGCCGTATTGGTTATACTGGAATTGCACGCAAAATGACCATTTTTCTCATCATCGCCCTGATGCATCTGGTGGACCGGGTGCTGGGGGAGATGAATTATTTTCAGAATACGGTGATCTTCTTCTATCTCGCGAATGAGCTGCTGTCTATTATTGAGAACGTAGGAAGAATGGGGGTACCGATCCCCCAGTCTCTGCGTAATGTGGTACAGGTATTCCAGATCAAATCCGAAGAAGGGGAAAAGCCAACCGCAGGAAAGGAGGAGAAAAAGGATGAGGCCCTCTGAATTTATAGCCAAGCTGGCCCCCATAGCTGCTCAGGACATGCGTCAGTACGGGGTACCCGCTTCGCTTACGCTTGCCCAGGCAATCCTGGAATCCAACTGGGGAACGAGCGGCCTGACGCAAAAGGCGAACAATCTGTTCGGCATCAAAGGAACCGGCCCGGCGGGCAGCGTCACCATGCAGACAACGGAATACCGGGGACAGACGCCCTATACGACTCAAGCCTCATTTCGAAAATACAACCATTGGCATGAATCGGTTGCCGATCATACCCGGCTGATCCTGAACGGTACGCGTGACAAGCCGCAGCGCTACCATGGCGTGTTGTGGGCGGATTATAAAACGGCGGCCACGGAGATTTGGAGAGGTGGCTATGCCACTGACCCCAATTATCCCAAAAAGCTCATTTCCATTATGGAGCAGCATTCGCTCCATCAATATGATGTGCCTAGTCCGGAGGAGGAGGAACGCATGAAAATCGAACAATTAACGGCAGAACTGCAAAAAACACAGGACCAGGTTCGGCAGCTTAACGAGCAGTATGCTTCGGCAATGAAACTGCTAACCGAGCAGGGCAATGCCATCAAGCAGATGAATGCCAGGCTTAAGGCGGCGGAGACGGAGAAGCCTGCGAAGGTTCCGTCTTGGGCGGAACCGGCGGTACAAGCTGCAAAACAGGCAGGAGTACTTCATGATCCTGAGGGCAGCTTCGATTTTTACCGGATCATGACCGTGCTGCATCGTCTGGGGATTATCAGTAAAGGGAGTAAGTGACGATTAGAGTTTTCTTTAAGAGACGGTTCCATCTAATTAACAGGGTAGCTCTTTATTCTTTTGAATGAATTTGGATACAACTTCCCTTGAAATTGAAGTGTAAGGAAAACAAAATAAGGAACCGCTTGGTCGCCATTAGGCGGCCTTTTTATTTTTGGCACGGGTTTTACAGGGAAAATTCCTGATCATATAAACCAGAAGGAGAACAATCATGATGGCAAAGTATCTGTTAACGCATGTAGAAGGGGAGAAAGCTTATCCGGGTGTGGAGGAATTCGATGGGGATATTCATGCTTACATGGAATCAAAGGCATTGTATATCCGTACCATTCCCTTGACTAGCGGTGTGAACGGAAATTATGTCTACGCCGACGGTCAGAAGGACCGCTTCGGTGATTCCGTCACGCTGGGCCTTCTGACTTTTGTGCAGAATACGATCCCCGCCCGGCATATTCGCTGGATTATTGCCCCGTTGTAGAAGGAGCTGGCGCATTGGCGGTAGGCGTGTTATAAATTACCGCTTATATGTAATATTTATCGGTCAATATGTTTAACCAAGCATGAATAGCCTGAAAAGAAAAGTCGCCTAGCGGCGACTAAAATAAAGCAGCGATGCAGTTTTCGATGATTTTTCTACTCCGGGTTACCCTAGCCTGGGAAACCAACTAATTTCTCGATGTAAAAGGGTAGAATAACGTGCCTCCCCACGCGTTGCCAGGCATTATACCTCACCTCACCTTACCTCACTTCACCCTCACCGTCCCCACCGCATTTGCTTGATTCCCCGCATGATCCGTAACGGTATAGGTCACCGTGTAGATTCGGCTTTGGCCGCGTGCCGATTTCTCCGCTCGCAGCCGGAAATGAGTGTCATGGGTACCGAATTCGGCATCCTGAACATCCGGTCCTCGATCACCTCCCTTGCCTTTGCTTTCGCTGTTACTCGCGTCCTTATCTTTCTCAATGGAAATCTCCTGGCTATCCCGGCTACCCCCCTTGCCGCCTGCACTCTCAATGGTGATGGAGGTTAGCACGATGGACGCAACGCCAGAGCCTTCATCGCTGGATTCGAGGCTGGCGCGAATATCGACCATTTTGTGATTCGGCGCCTTCAATACGGAAGGCGAGAGCGTAACCTTAAGAACTGGGGCGATTTTATCGATATTCGACACGGTTGCCGTTAGGGTGCCTTCGTTGCCGTCCTCATCCGCATATTCGAAGGTAAACGAACCGTTCTCCGTAAACCTGTAAGTTGGAGATCCGCCGTTATTCGTAACGGTAATCGGACTCTCCGACACCAAGGCTGCTATAACGTCTCCATTTGTCGGGGCCGTCGTGCTGTACTCCAGGCCCACGGTGAAATCGGTATACGTGACGCCAGGTGCCGCCGTGAAGTTCTCGCCGATATTGTCCAGCGTATTGCCGCTTAGCTTGATATTCTTGCCTGCCTGGAGCTGAATTCCGTTGCTGTTGCCGGTGATGGTATTGTCCAGAATCTGCACGTTCTCCGGGTCTCCGGCTCCGATGCCGCCCGCGTTGGTGTCCCCGTTGTCATGCTCGAGCAGGATGCCCCAATAATGCTCGGCCGTATTCTGGCGGATCGTGTTGCCTTTGATGATCGTGCCCGGGCCGTTCAAAATATTGATGCCTGCCGCGTTAGGAATATCGAGGGTATTCTCGATCCGGTTGTTCTCGATGATGGTATCCGGCGAGCCCATCGATACGACGATGCCTTCCCGCGCATTGCGGATCGTGTTGTCGTGGATATAGTTTTTCGGGCCGGATTTGCTGTGATTGGTCGGGGCGGTCCCCCCGGTATTCCCGATGCCGATGCCGCCGCCATACGGCATGTCGGTGATCAGGTTTTCGTGGATCTCGTTAAAATACTCCAGCTCCCCATGCAGATCAATCGCATCCAGCCGGACCTGGCGGAATTCGTTGTGCCGGATCACATTGTTATGGGCCACATATTGAATGAGTGCGCCGTGTCGCAGGTAAGGCCCCTCGAAGGAGGAGTCCTCGACCAGATTCCACCTGGTATCGTTGGCAAACCCGTTGCGGTCGACCTTCGGCACGCCCTGAATGGATACGCCGTACCCGGCACCGCCCGGACCGAGGTCCGTGGCATTTCGGAACGTCGTGTTGCGGACAACGATGTCATGGCTGTTCTCGATGCGGACGCCCATGCGGCTGAATTTCTCGATCGTCACGCCGTCGATCGTGATGTTGTACGATGGCGCCTCGCCATAATTAGCGGCAATGATCATCATGTCGGGCCCGCCGGCATCCGGGTTGTTGATTCTGTGATCCGTCGTGTACTGGCCATCCCAGGCAGATGTCAGCGTCAGGTTGGAGATGGTCAGATCATGCTGTTTGGCGGATCTCAGCATCGTGCTGTTGCGGACCTTGTTCAGCGAGGTCTTTAGAATCGCGCCGTTCTGGCTTTCCCCGCGTAAATTGACCTTGGATTTCAGCATCAGATTGGTCAGTCCATCGGGCGTGCTGTTTAAGTTGTAAACCCCATTCGGGAAAAACACCTCGTCGCCCGGGAGCGCTTCATCCATTGCTCGTTGTATCGCCGGTCGATCGTCCGTTGCATTGTCTGCAGGATCAGCCCCGTAATCGACCACGTTCAACGTCCTTCCGGTAGCAGCAAAAGCCTGATGCACCGGATGGTCGCTGCCGTCCGCATTCTTCATGCCTGGGGCGGTAAAAGGAACGGTACCCTCCGGCGGCTGCGGCACTAAATCCGGAATGATCGCCACGGGCGTATCCCCGTTAGCGAAAGGCGGATAGATATGAACTTCCGTTAGGCTCGTATAGGCACTGCCGTCCGAATTTCCGCGCCCGGTCAGCTTCACGTAACGCGCACTCGTGTCCGTAACGTCAAAAGGCTGCATCGCGGTGGTGGTTCCGCTGCTCGAACCGTTGAAGAGCGGAGACCAGGTCACGCCGTCATCGGAGGTTTCGATATCGATCTCCGTAGCGCGAGTGTCCCCTTTATAGAAGGCGATGCCCAGATAACCGATGTCCCGGGCCTCGCCGAGATCGTACATGATCCACGGACCGTCGCCGGCGGCAGACCAGCGGGTGTACAGATTCTGGTCCAGGGTATTATCCTCGATGTTGCCGTCGCTGCCGCTTGCCGTGACCGAGACCACTGGCCAAGGCGCTAAGGGAGCGCTAAGCGTCGTAACCTGCAGCGTAAGCGGAACCGGACTGACGTTTCCGGCGGCATCCACGGCCTCGACCTTATAGCTGTACTCCGTGTGCGGAGATAGCTCTTCCGCTTCATGGCGGGTGATGTCGGAGTCCAGCTCCATGACTTTGACGCCGTTTTGATAAACGTTATACTTCGCGACGATCTTGTTGTCTTCCGCCGTCGGCCATGACAAATGCACATAATCTTCGCCAATGCTGCCGATGGACAGGCGGCTTCCGTCCGGCCAGGACGGCGGCGTTGTATCCTGACTGGAATCCACCCATTCGCTCACGACCATGGCAGGTCTCGGATTGCTGGAGCCGTTGGCTTCCTTGGTATAGATATTGACGCTGACACCGGTATGGGCCGCATCCGCCAGGAGAAACGATACGCTGCCATCTGTTAGGTGACTGCGGACATAGTCCGTCACATCGACGCTGTATACCTCCGGCCGGCCTCCATTCTCGGCCTGTACGGTAAACGATCCAATATAAGCATTTGGATCGAGAACGTTCACGGGTGCATTGTTCCAAGTCAGTTGTCTTTCGCTCCAGGCTGTATCCTCGATCCCGTAGAGGGAGAGCTCAAGATCCGTGTTGCTGGTGCCTTTTTTCGCGGCGACCTGGAATTCGTAGCGGTAATCGGGATCGCTCAGAGTGGAAGCATCGAATTTGAAATAGACATACCTTTTGTTGGTTGTACCGGATGAAACGCTAAACAGACCGACGCTTGTGCCTGTAGCGGAATTGATATTGGCGTCCGGTTTGGAGCTGTCGATCAACGCATCGTCCGAGGGCTCCAAACGGCCAACCTCAACGGGGATGCCCGTTGAAGGATCAGTCGGGTCGGTGGGATCGGTCGGATCCGTCGGATCAGGAGGCGTGTAGCCGTCTTTGTAGAGAATCGGCGTCGTGACCTCCAGATTCTTTACGTGCTGCTCCATGAAGGCCCAAGCTTCCGCATCCGCGGTTGTTTTGGCTTCTCCGGTAAAGCCGTGGCCTTGGCCGGGAACGATTTCGAAATCGACCACAGGAACGCCGGCAGACATCAATTGATTGGCGAAGGTGACGCTGTCGGTATAAGGGATGGTGGCGTCCGCGTCTCCATGCCGAATCCAGAACGGCGGATCATCGGGAGTGGCGTACGTTCCGGGCATGGCAAGCCGTGCTTCAATCGGGACGGACAGGGCGTTATGCCCGCCGAGCAGCTTCGTGACCGAACTGTACCGGTCGGCAAAATCGGTCGTGAAATCGGCAGGTCCATACCAGTCCACCACGGCCTGCACCTTGGTGGAGTATTCCGGCCAGCCACCGGCGCCTTCGATATCGGGAAGATGCACCGTATCCCCGGTATCCAGCGTGACCGTGTCCTCCAGAGTCAGGTCTCCCGTCGTTCCGAGCAGGGAAGCGAGATGCCCTCCCGCCGAAGTGCCCCAGACGCCGATTCGGCTCGGATCGATGTGGTATTGCTCGGCGTGGGCGCGCAAATAACGGATGGCCAGCTTCACGTCTTGAATTTGGGCCGGGTAAGGCGCTTCGGGAGTTAGACGGTAGCTTAAGGAAACGCCGATATACCCGCGTTTAAGGACATAGTTGCAGATGCTGCCCAGGGCGTTTTTGCGGTCGCCCTTGTTCCAGCCTCCCCCGTGAATGTAGATCATGACCGGCATAGGCTCGGCCGGCGGAGTGCTCGGAACGGCGATGGACGTATAGAGGTCCCGGTCGCCGGCTTTGCCGATCAAAACGTCCTCATAGAGGGTTACGCCTTCCGGAGCAGGGTATGGGCCGGTTTCGGCCGGCGGGGGTTCAGGCACGGGATTGATCGCAGGCGGAATGCCCGGGATGGCCTGACCAGACAGCGAGACGCTGTCGATATACATATTGGCGTTCATCGGATCACCTACCCGGAACTGGATTCGCACGTTCGGATTGCTGTTCGCTTCCGGCGGCAGCGTCCAGGTTTTTAACGTGTTGGATTCGCTGCGCGGCGCTTCAGGAGTTCCCGGGGCCAGCTTGAAATCCTCCAACAGGCTCCAGGTTGAACCTTCGTCGCCGGACCACTCTGCCACGATGCTTCCGCTGACATAAGAGGAGGCTCTCGTATAATAACTCAGCTTGATGTTGCCGTAACCCGTCGTATTGACGGGCAGATAGACGGAATCGGTCACGTCGATTTTCATGAGGTTCGGCGTGGACGGCGCGCTGCCGGATACGGAGGTCTTGGCTTTGCTTCCGCCTTCCCCGGTTTGAACCCAGGGCAGGGGAACGACGACCCCTCCGGCGGTGCCGTATCGCTCCGAATCGAAGTTATCGGAGAAGAACAGAATATCCGGACCTTCTGGTTCCGGTAGGAGATCGGAAGCTGAGGCAACAGATTCTGCCGCAAGATCGAATTCTGCAACAGATTGTGCAGATATAACAGGAAGCTGCCCTGGGGATGCCATGACGCTCATGGTTATCAGCAGGCAGAGGACTAGGCATGAGAACCGGTAAAGTTTCTTCTTCAACGTTTCATCCCTCGCTTTTCGATTGGTAGTTGAAGCGTGTTTAAGAACGCCCGGAAGCAGGCGCTGGACTGTCCCGGGCATCGGATGGACAAGTGGAAGCTACGGATGCATGTGCGTTAGTGAGAAGAAAGTGGCTTTGACATGGTCGGATTGATCGGAGGTGGTATCGGATTTGTTCTGGTTATAGACGCCTGCCTTGAAGTAAAGATATTTATCGTTGTAACCGCTTGGGAGGGTATGGTTCACGGTGGTGGCCGATCCGCCCTCCGGGATTACTTTTACCGTCATGAACAGTCCGGTCACCTTGATTTCATAGCTCCATGTCTGGCCGAGGGCAATGCCGTTTACAGGGTTAAGCTGGTTCGGTCCGCCGAGTATGTTCACCCAGGTGTTGTTGTTGTCCAGATCATCGGTCCCAAAATAAACCGCACCCCTGCTGTCCGAAGGACGCTTGTGGTAATAAAGCCGTATCGGCTCGGTGCTGGGGCCATGGATTTGCCCGACCACGACGCGGCCGATTTTATCGGCTTCGTTACCGCTGACGGATACACGATCCACGCGTAAGGTAGCCTTCATCGTTCCATCCACGCCGCCGGCCTGCGACTTTATGGATGGGGAGGAGGTAGAGGTTACCCAATTATTGGCCCATGAGGAGGCGCTGTTCGTCGACGGATTCAGCATTTCCCGAAGCTCGGAGCGGGTGTAGGTGCTGTTCGTGGTGGTCTCGCCGATATTAGGGGATGTGAATACCATGCCGCCGCTGACGGGATCGGTATAGAACCAGCCCGGATGCTCATAGCCGCCGGCGAGTGCGCTAGCTGGAATCTCGGACGCGTCAGGCAGGGTGATTTTCCACTTGGTTAGGTCAAAATTGCCCGAAGGGGGTTTAGCCGGGTCAAGGGCCCCGCCTCCTCCATCCGTAGGGTCTCCCCAAATTTCGACCTCCGTATAACTGTTCCAGTCATTGGAGGTGTTGCCGTAGCCCACAATGCGTACATACCGGGCTTCCGCGACGGGGATGGAGAAGGATTGCAGCTGGTTGTTTAGAGCGCTAGTGACAGCGTTCCGGGCTTGAAGCCAGTTGGAGCCATCCGATGAGGTTTGGATATCGAAGGTGAATGTACGCGAATCTCCGTTGTAAAACGCGATCTTGACCAATGAAACCGTTTGGGCGGACCCAAGATCCAGTCTCAGCCAAGTGCCTTTGCCTTCACCGGACCAGCGTGTGCTAAGATTGCCGTCCACCGCTTTCGATGCATCGCAAGCACAGCGGGTGTCGTAGCTGCTGGCCGATGCGGAAGCCGGGTACTTGCTCTCATTAGCTGCCATGCTCTGTCCTTCAAACAAAGGAGCAAGCAGCATGGCTGCACTGATCAGGCAGAAGGTTATTCTTTTGGGTAAAGCAAACCTTCGTTTCACGGCGATCCCTCCCGTAGGTTGATGTAATCGTTAATAAATATCATTTCCCTCCTTTCTGCGGTGCGCTTCAGACTGGTATGACAGCGCTTACCTAAAACGTAGCAAGAATGTGCGCACAGGTCTTGTGTTAATCCTATAAGTACTTGGTATTTTTGCATAATGGGAGGATTTATTGCGCCTTCTGCCTCCAAGCAGCTTTCCTGGATGATGAAGCATCGTGTATTTGGATTTCGCCACACCTGACTCGGACAGGAAATATCTTGCATGGCGATAACGGATATGATGAGCCGGGTATACAATGAGGGAACAGGCGGAAAGGGAATAACATTTTTCTTCGGATGCCGTATGGCATATAATCTAAAGAACGAACGATTCCGAATCGACCCTAAATAGATAAAAAAACAGGAGTGGGACAAATGACACTGAAGGAGCTTAGAGAGCATCGCCAATATCCGGAGCAAACGAAGTCGGATGCTTCACGCGCGGTATACGAGCGGGATTATTCGCGCCTGATCCATTCGCCGACGTTCCGCAGGCTGCAAGGAAAATCGCAGGTATTCGGCGCCGGCACCGGCGATTACTACCGGACGCGCTTAACGCATTCGCTTGAGGTGGCGCAGATTGCGAGAGAAGCTGCACGGAGCCTGACGCGTCTTTATCCCGAAGTGCTGCCGGAGCAGGCCGAGAACGCAGGGCTGATGATTGATCCCGAGGTGGTGGAATGCGCGGCGATCGCCCACGATTTCGGGCATCCTCCGTTCGGCCATAAGGGCGAAGAGGTGCTGCAGGGCATTCTGGAGAAGCTCATTGACCGCAGGACCGAGAAGGAACTGACGCGCCAGCCCGGCACGCCGACACCGGAGCAGGCGGCCGAGGTGCAGCAGGCCATGCGGCGCAAATATGAACATTTTGAAGGGAACGCGCACAATTTCCGGCTGATCATGTTTTTGGAGAAAAGAGAGAACGTAAACGGCCTCAACCTGTCGGATGCGGTGCTGCTTGGCATCAACAAATATCCGTTCTCCGGCCTGGTTAATCCCAAGGGGATGTACCGGCATGAATGGGAATACATCTCTCATATCCGGAAGGAGTGGCAAATCCCTGGCACGCACAGAACGCTGGAAGCGCAGCTTATGGATCTGTGCGATGACATCGCGTATTCCGCGCATGATCTGGAAGATGGCATCAAAGCCGGGAAGATTGAGGTGCATGAGCACTTTCTGCGGGACAGCCATCTCAACAAATTGATCGTGCAGAAGATCATGACGCTGGAAGACGAGGTGTGGAAGGGATGGACCAAGGAGCAGATCCAGCCGAAGGTGGATTTGGTGCTGGACGAGTTTCTGAAAATATGGAACGAAAAAATGCCGACCTGCGAGAATGATTATTCACGTACACGGCGCGAGGTCAAGGCCTACTGGGTCAGCCTGTTTGTGGGCAGCCTTGGCGTGATCGCGAACGGGGATTGGAAAAAGGTCACGTTTGTCAAAGACGGCGTCGAAGACGAGGATATGCTGCGTACCGTCAGCGTCCTGAAAAGTTTCGCCTGGGTGACCATGATTCGCGACCTGCGGGTTCAGCGCCTGCAGAAGCGCAGCGAATGGATCATCAAGCGATTGTGGGATGCCTTTCTGGATCCTGTCGCTTCAACGGCGATCATTCCATCCGATTGGCTACAGCGTTATGAGGCGGATCAGAAGCGGGCCCAGCCGATCTGGACGTGGGAGCATATGGTGATTGATTATATCGCAGGGATGACGGACGCTTTTGCCGAGAAAATCTATAACGAGTTATATGGACTCAAGGTGGGTTCGATCTATGATTTGGATTAGTAACCGCGATACAAGGGGGATTGCATGAATAGCCAATTGAAACTGAGCGTGCTTGATCTGGTTCCGCGATGGGGAGAGAGCTCGTTCGAAGAAGCCTTGCAGCAAGCGGTGATATTGGCGCAGTCTGCTGAACAATGGGGCTACGGGCGATACTGGGCAGCGGAGCATCATGATCTGGAGCACCTGTCCTGTGCGTCGCCCGAGATCCTGCTGTCCCATATCGGCGCCCGAACAACGCGCATCCGGCTCGGTTCCGGGGCCGTGCTGCTGCCCCATTACAGCCCGCTGAAAGTGGCGGAGAATTTCCGCATGCTGGCGGCGCTGTATCCCGGTCGCATCGATCTCGGGATCGGGCGGGCTCCGGGAGGTTCGGCTCATACGAGCATGGCGCTTAGCGGGAATTTCTTGGGGCATGTGGCGGATTTGCCGCAGCGGATTCAGGCTTTGACCGAACTGCTGGAGGACCGGTATCGCTACGACGATGTGCCGGTGGCAGCCAAACCGGTACCCGCAGCGCAGCCGGTGATGTGGATGCTGGGCACGAATACGAAAGGTGCCGGGTATGCAGCCGAATTCGGGACGGGCTATGTATTCGGACAGTTTATGAGCGATACGGACGGGACGGAGATTCTCCGTTCTTACAGGGAAGGCTTTCAGGCAAGCGCTGATTTGAGAGAACCGCGTGCGATGGTGGCGGTGAGCGTGATTTGCGCGGAGACGGAGGAGCAAGCAAGGAAGCTGGCCGCGTTAATTCCACGGCCTGGGGAGAGCACCCTTCCTTCGGAACCGACGGATTCCGATTCTGCCGGTCCATCCCGGAGGCTAATCATCGGCACGCCTGCAAGCGTGCGAGATAAGCTGCAGATGATGGCGGAAAAATACCGGTGCGACGAGTTCCTGGTCGTTACCCCCGTGAGCGATTACAGTGCGCGGCTGGAATCGTATCGGCTGTTAATGGGGCAGTAGCGACTGCTGCACACTGCTGCACATATATAATAGAAGAGAGACGAAATACATGATGAATACGAACGACTATGACATGACCTTCGGTCCGTCCTCCATGAGCGATATATCATCTTATCTGTATACGTATGCCTGTCATGAAACCGAGCGGGCGCTATGCTTGATGGAGCTGACGGAGCTGTTCGGTCAGGGGCCTGACGGAGCGGACTGGCTGGAAAGCGAGCGGCGGGTCGATCCGGATCGCAGCCCGTTCCTATCGGCCTGCCTTGACGTCAAGATGATTGGAGAATCCATCGAAAGCATCGCCGAGCAAGCAGGCCGCATTCGACTTAACCAAACGACCTTCAAAGTCGTCTGCCTTAAGGCGGGCGATCGTTTCAGCTATGATCAATTGCGCGGTTTCGAACGGATGGTAGGTGGCCGAATCGAAGGAACGGCGCAGATGAAATCTCCGGATGTCACGCTCGGCCTGATATCCCTAAACGGAATCTGGCGATTGGGGGTATTGCACGAGCCTGAACGTGCCTGGCTGGAGCATAAGCGGAAGCCGCAAAATTATTCGACAGGGCTCAGCTCGAGGGTGGCCAGGGCGCTGGTCAATCTGGCCGTGCCTCGGATAAACGGTGCCACGCTCATGGATCCCTGCTGCGGAATGGGAAATGTATTGATCGAGGCATTCTCGATGGGAATCCCGGCCGAGGGCCGTGACATCAATCCGCTCGCGGTTCGCGGAGCGAGGGTGAATCTCCGGCACTACGGTTATGATGACAATAAAGTTGCCGTCCAGGACATGAACACGCTGCATGGACATTATGATGCCACTGTACTGGATTTGCCGTATAATCTGTGTTCCGTCTTTCCAGAGGATGAGCAGTTGCGGATGCTGAAAAGCTTACGCCGCTTGTCAGATCGTGCTGTCATCGTCAGTACGGAGCCGCTAAGAGAGCAGCTGACGGACACGGGGTGGAAGGTGCTTTCTCATTGCACGACCCGCAAGGGGAGCTTCATAAGAGATATTTGGCTGTGCGAGTAAATGGCCATCCAAAAATTTATTCGGCAGGATCATATCGATACTTTTCCAAATCAATGATGCCTTTGTGATTGACGGCAACGCCTTCGTCCTGCAGATACAGCTCCTGCATGAGCCTGGACTCGTCGTCTTGGATGGCGATTTCGCCTTTGGCGTTGATGACCCGATGCCACGGCAGCTTGTGAATATGACTGAGGGTGTGAAGTATTCTGACGACCTGCCGGGCACCTCTTGGGCTGCCGGCCAGTCTGGCCACCTGTCCATAAGTCATCACGTATCCTTCCGGAATGCTCTGAATCACTTCAATGACGCGTTTTGTAAACGGCTGCATTTATGTGTGCTCACTCCATTTTCCATATAAATAAAAAGGGCGTCCCGACAGGCAAGGAAAACCTCGGGACGTTCCTTTTTTTGACAAGCTCCTTAAACCAACGCGTGGATCTAGATACGAAATGGTGCTTCACGACTTGTTGCCTGGTCTTAGTACGACTTGCTGTAATCGACCACATTGCGGGACAACGGCTCTCCGTTTACGTAGTGCTTTAAATTCTCCAGGAAAATATCCACGGCACGCTCGCCGTATCGATCCGTATCGCCTGCCATGTGAGGCGTCATGATGACGTTGTCCAGGTTCCACAGCAGATGGTCCGCAGGAAGAGGCTCATCCTCGAAGACATCCAGACCCGCTCCTGCCAAACCTCCGGATTGCAGCGCTTGGACCATGTCGTCCGTGACCACGGTCTGGCCGCGGCCTACGTTCACGAAGAAGGCGGAGTCCTTCATCGCCGAGAATCTTGCCGTATTGAACAGTCCGCGGGTTTCATCGGTCAGCGGCAGGATATTGACGATGTAATCGCCTTGCGCCAGTGCTTCATCGAGCTGATCGACCTTATACATCGATTCCACGTTAGGATCGGACTTGCCGGAGTTGCGGACCCCGACGGTCCGCATACCGAACGCCTGGGCCACCCGTGCCGTATGGCTGCCGATTTGGCCGACGCCGACGATGACGATGGTTTTGCCGGCCAATTCCGTGAACGTGCCGGATGTATCCCAGTTGTTGTTCGACTGCTGACGGATTGCGAGATGAAGGTTGCGGTTGAAGGCCAGGATCATCGCAAAAATATGCTCCGTGATCGGAACGCTATGTACGCCGCTGGCGTTGGTCAACTGAATGCCTTTTTCCTCTAGTTCCCGGAGCGGCATTTTATCCACCCCGGCCGACCAGGCTTGAATCCATTTGAGTTTGCTGTCGGCGGACAATACCTCGTCCTGCATGGAGCGTGACCAGCCGATCATGATCTCGGCATTCCGAACGATGCTTCCCGTCAACTCTTTCGCTTTTGTCACCAACAGGTCATAGTGGGGGGCAATCTCCTTGATTTTTTGCTGCTGCTCGGCGGTTAAGTCGTGTATGGCCACGATGTTCGGCATGGTACTACCTCCTAAGGAATATGATGTTCAACCAGAATCATAGCGAAAATCTCTTAGGGAACATATTATCAGAAATCATCGCTCTGCGCATGAACGAACGGACGCGATTGGTAAATTTGTACATGAATTATTGTCCGATTTATGGTAAATTGAAGCTTCATCATATTTTTAGGCGTATTTGATGTACCCCTCATACTATTTTCAGATGTTCTTGCTCAAACTATAAACGAACCAGGAAAACATGGTGGCAGTGCTTAGACTGCTAGCGATAAAAGATGATTGGAAGGAAGTGTCGTAGTTGAGCCATTCGGCTGAGGGAGCTATGGATCGTTTGTTTGTTGCCGTGCGTCTGCCATCGGAGGTCTCCTCCCGGATACAGGATTGGACGGAAACATTGAGGAAGCATGCCAATTTCAAAAAATGGGTTCATCCGCAGGATTACCACATTACCTTACAGTTTCTGGGCGATACGCCCTCTCATCGCATAGCGGAGCTTACCGGTGCGCTCCAGGAGGTAGCCAAGGAACGCAAGCCCTTCAAGCTCAGTCTTTATGATGCCGGCGTGTTCGGGGCAAGCGGCTCCCCAAGGATTCTATGGGCTGGGGTCGGCGGGGATCTGAATGCGCTCGCTGAGCTGCAGCAATCGGTCGTGTCGCGGATGGAATCTTTCGGATTCGTACCGGAGGAGCGTCCCTTTCGACCGCATATTACGGTTGGCCGGAAATTTCAAGGAAATCAAACATTTTCTTTGGATGTTATCGGAAAAGGACCCGAACCTATCCAGTGGGACGTGCTAGAAATGGTTCTTTTTCGAACAAATTTACAGGCGAGCCCGATGTACGAAACCGTAGGTGTGGCGCGGCTTTCGACCATTTTTTGAAATTGAAAATAGAATGTTCATAAAATTACCATGTTTTCAACGCCTAAAAATGTGGTTACATAGTGTAGAAATGTGCCGACATCATAGGAGGAAAAATATGGTTATGAAAGTGCTACGGCAAAATCGCTGGGTTGCGCTGCTCATCGGAGCGCTCTTTGTGAGTTTGTCTCTTATAAGTTTGCTTGGAATGCAATCGAAAACGACGGAAGGGAAAGAGCCAAAGCAGGACATGCCCAAATTTGTAACGGCTGCTCCGGTTCCGGAAGGCGACCCTGATCACTACGTTAAAGCTGAGAGTAGGCAGCAGGATAGGGAACCTGTCAACATTTTGTCTTCAATTGTTTTCCAAGAGTGGAATAAGCCGGGGAGCAAGGTTCATGCTTTTTCAAACGCAAAAGGCATTGGTTTAGCCTCCGGGAATATCGACTCGAAAGCATCATTGAAGACTGCAGATGAGAAGAAGAAAGCAACCAAATCTCAGGCTGCGGACGGGAAACCGGCAAAACAAAAGGGGACTCATGTCGTCAAATCCAAGGCGGAAAGCCTATCACCCCCCACAACTTTATTCTTCACAAGAACAAATACGTTAACCCAGGACCAAAAAGACAAAGCGACCTGGACCTATGATTTGTCAGCTGAAGAACTGCTTCTGCTCCAGAAGATTGTCATGGCAGAGGCGGAAGGCGAACCGTACGAAGGCAAGGTGGCAGTTGCCAACGTTGTCTTAAACCGGCTGCGGTCAGCCAATTTTCCCGATACGATTACCGATGTCATCTATCAAAAGCATCAATTTAGTCCTGTAGCGAACGGGCGTCTTAAACGTGTCCAGCCGAACGAAGAGACGATTAAGTCCGTGAATGCGGCGCTTCATGGCCAAAAAGAGGTGAAGGACGATACGTACTTCTTCCTGTCTTTGAAGCTGGCTCAGGATCTCACGGTGCATCATTCCAGGACTTTTGTTAAAAAAATAGGAAATCACTCTTTTTACAAGTAGTGCCCATAAGGGTAAACTAGGATGTAGGAGGTGTGTTTAACCATGAATATTACGTATTATGGCCATTCCAGCATATTGGTGGAGGAAGGCGGCGTTCGTGTCATCATCGACCCGTTGCTGTCCGGTAATCCCGGTTCCGGCATCGAACCCAGTGACGTGAAAGTGGATGCAGTGGTTCTGACGCATGGGCACTCCGACCACTTTGGCGACTGCATCGAAATTGCGAAGCAGAATGATTGTCCGATTATCGCCGTGTACGAACTCGCCGTGTATTGCGGCCAGCAGGGAGCCAAATCCCATGGGATGAATATCGGCGGAAGCGCGCAATTCGACGGTTTTAAGGTGAAGTTTACCCCGGCCTTCCATTCTTCCTCCATCTCGGTGGGGGATACCTGGATCTATGCGGGGCAGCCTGGAGGCGTCATTCTGACCATGGGCGGAAAAACGTTCTATCATGCTGGCGACACAAGTTTGTTTGGCGATATGCGCCTGATCGGAGAGATGAACAACATCGATGCAGCCGCGCTGCCGATCGGGGATATGTTAACGATGGGCCCGCAGGACGCCCTGCTGGCCGCACAGTGGATTCGTGCGAAGCATGTCATCCCGGTGCACTATGACACGTTCCCGGGCATTAAACAGGATGCAAGGGCCTTCTGCGACGAACTGGCCCAAACGGGCATTCAGGGTCATCCGTTGAAAGCAGGAGAAACGCTGGAAATATAGATCGATTTATACTTAAAAAAGCTTCCCTGTCACATAGGACAGGGAAGCTTTTTGGTAGAGGATAAGTGCATAAGCGCGTTCTTGGAACAGGATGCATATTAGGGCTGGTCCGCCAATATTTTGACGGCATCTTCGGGATAAACGGGTATGCGTCCTTCGGTCAGCAATCCCATCACCTGGCCGGCGCAGTGGTCGGGCTCCAGATGCGGCGTGCGCTGCCGGACCGCTCCGTTACGCTTCTTCTCCACCTGGTCATAATGATCGGACAGCAGGTTCAACCACTTGTCGATCACGGCAGGGGAGTCGAGAATTTCCCCGTAGCCTTCGCTGACAAAGAAGTGGGAATTCACTTCTTCCTGTCCCGGGATAGGCTCATAGAACAGCATCGGAATTCCCTTGGCGGCTCCTTCCGTGCATGTCATCCCGCCGGGCTTCGTAATGAGAAGATCGGACACGTCCATCAGTTTATGTATATCGTCCCGATAACCGAGAACATGAATGTTGGGATGTTGGAAGATCGGATCTTCGCGCATGCTGGCAACCAGCTTATCGTTCTGTCCCATACAGAAGACCAACTGGATATCATCGGCCCTGCCGGCCAGCTTGCTGAGCAGCTCCTTGTTGAATACGAGCCCCCATCCGCCTCCCATGATCAGCACGGTGGGCATGTTCTTTAATTCAAGCTCGGCCTGCAGCGCAACCCGGCTGCCTCTTTCCCAGAACTTCGGATGCACCGGAATGCCGGTCACATGGATGAATTCGGGCTCAATCTCCCGCAGCATGAGCATCTTTTTCACATGAGGCGTCGATACGAGATATTCATCAACTTCCGGATTGACCCAGGTGCCGTGCGCATCATAGTCGGTAATCAGCGTATAGAGCGGAACATCAAGCCCCTGGCGCTTCAGACGGGAGACCACGGCGTTAGGAAACGGGTGGGTGCATATGATCAGATCCGGTTTCAGCTCCTCGATGACCCGCTGGGCCTGCGCATAGAAAATCCGATGCAGCGCGAGCCGCGTCAGACGGTTTAACGATTTCTTATATTGCGAACGGTACAGCATGCCGACAAGGCGCGGCCGGGTGCTGACGGTTTTTCGATAAGCGGACAAAATTAACGGCCCCACGGTGGGATTCAAAAAATTGCCAAGTTCAATGACGCGGCAGTGGATGCGGGGATTCATCCGCTTTATACCTTCAGCCAGCGCATACGCCGCTTGCGTATGTCCTGTGCCGAAACCCTCTGAGAAGAGGAGCACTCTTGTATATCGCATGGTTTCACCTACTTCTTTCTCCCTCTATCTTACAAAACAGGAATCATTTTTTGAAGAGCGGCGCGAAAAAAAAGAGTATGCATCCTAAGTATACGCGCAAAAGGGAAAAGCATTTCAATTATTTTACCGGCGGACTTTTTCTTTCATTAGACGTTATGATAAGATTTGAACCCTGCATCCGCATTTTCAAAAAAATTTAACGAAAGATATTGCAACGCATCCGATAATCTGGTAAAGTGATTTTTGACCGAATGACCAGAATTGTATTTTGGTCAGTTTCGAAAGAAAAGGCCAATCAAAAGAAGATCGTAGAAGGAGGGGTAAGCATGCCAGCTGTGGACCGACGGAAGCAGGTGCTAGATGCTGCCTCCAAGTCGTTTGCTTTGTTCGGATACAAAGCGACGACGATGGAACAGGTGGCGAAGATTGCAAATGTTGGGAAAGGCACGATCTACACGTTTTTCACGAATAAGGATGAGCTGTTCGACGAGATCCTGCTATCGGCCATCATGGAGATGAAACGTCTGGCCGAACGGGAGATACGGAAGGACAGGGATTTCTTTGACAATCTCTACCGGGTGCTGGATGCGCTGCTTGAATTCCGAAGCGAGCATGAGCTGTTCATCAAGCTGTCGCAGGAAGTTCGGGACATCGGCACGCCTAAGGCGCATGAGGGATTGACGAAAGTGGAGAACGGAATCGTCGGGTATCTCAAGGGAATCGTGGAGAATGCCATTTCGATCGGTGAGATCAAGCCGCTGGATGCTCAGGTGGTATCCTTTGTGATGCTTAAGCTGTACGTTGCGCTCACGACCGACTTCAATCAGCTTCACAAGCCGCTCAGCAAGGAACAGATCAAGGAATATATGATGGTGTTCTTGGCTGACGGGCTCAAAGCCTCCTCGTAAGAGGAAGATGCAATCTCCTTCGTGATGAGGAAGGCGGACTCTCTTGGCTTGAGGGATCGCCTTCCTTGCCAGGGATCGTTTTTTTGGTCTAAACTGACCAAATGAGCATATTGGTCATTGTGTACTGGAATGAAGATGTGATTTGCCGTAAGAGCAGATTCATGTCGGCTGGTTAACTGCTGTATCTAAAGAAAAAAAGGAGAGAGACTGGATGAAGTCATTATCTGTGTTTGCCAAAGATCTTGGTGCCGCCGTTCGGAATAAAAAAATATTGATTCCGATCATCGCGGTGCTGTTCATACCGGTCATGTACAGCGGTATGTTCCTCGGGGCCTTCTGGGACCCGTACGGAAAGATGGAGGATTTGCCCGTAGCGGTCGTCAATAACGATCAGGGCGCTGTTTTTGAAGGAAAGACGCTTCACGCCGGCGAGGATTTGGTGGCCGAGCTGAAGAAGGGAAAAGATTTTAATTGGCAGTTCGTTAACCGGAGTGAAGCTGAACAGGGCATGCAGGATAACAAATACTACATGACCATCAGCATTCCGGAAAATTTCTCGCAGCAGGCGACAACGTTAATGGATGAACATCCGCAGCCTGCGCAAATCGTCTTCGAGCCGAACGAAGGCTACAACTTCCTTGCGGCACAGATCGGCGGATCTGCCGTGAAGCAGATTCAGTCCAAGGTGTCGGCGAAAGTGACGGAAGCCTACACGGAAACCCTGTTCGACCAAGTGGCCAAAGTATCTGACGGCCTAAGCGAAGCGGGGGACGGCGCCACGAAGCTGTCCGAAGGTGCCGTGAAGCTGGACGACGGCGCGGTGAAGCTTAAAGAGAATCTGGCTAAACTCGTCAGCGGCACGCAGGAGCTGCAAGACGGCATCGCGCCATTGACGCAGGGCGTGCAGGAGCTGAATAACGGTGCCGGCAAGCTGAACACGGGAGCGGGCTCCCTCGCCTCCGGCCTGGATCAGCTTAAGGCGGCTCACAGCCAGCTGCAAGCAGGGGCAGAAGAGGCCGCCAAGGGTGGTGCCAAGCTGCAAGCGGGCATTGAATCTGCTGCAGCCGGCAGCACGGCCTTGAATGAAGGCCTGCAAGCCAACCAGGCAGGGGCAGCCCAGCTTGCCGCTGGCGCGAAGAGCGCTCATGATGGCAGCGGCAGCCTGAAGGCCGGCCTGAATCAATCGCTGGAAGCCACGGCTGCGCTGGAGCAAGGCGCAAAGGCCGTTGCGGACGGCCTGAAGCAGCTGGCCGAAGGCAATCCGGAGCTGGCGCAAAGTCCGGAGGTTCAGAAGCTGCTGGCCGCGAGCCAGTCCGTCGCCTCCGGCACGAATGAGCTGAATGCCGGTCAGAAGCAGCTGGCGCAAGGCGCAGCGGAGCTGAACCAAGGCACGCAGCAGCTGCAGGAAGGCGCAGGCAAGCTGAGCGCCGGCGCGAACCAGCTCGCTGACGGCGGCAAACAGCTCGCCGCGGGCGGCCAAGAGCTGCTGGCCGGCGCCAAACAGCTGAACGCCGGCCAAAACCAATTGGCCGACGGCATGAAGCTGTTCGGCACGAAGCTGAGCGAAGCGGCAGCCGGCGGCAAGGAGCTTGCCAGCGGCGCGGCCGCCCTGTCGCAGGGCACGCAGCAGCTGGCAGGCGGAGCCGGCAAGCTGGGAAGCGGCGTAACGACCCTCGCCGACGGCTCGAAACAGCTGGATTCCGGGGCTGGCGAGCTGGTCAACGGAATGAACGAATTGAAGGAAGGCAGCGGGGAGCTTGCAGGCAAGCTGAACGAGGCTGCCGACAAGACTGGCGGTATCCAAACCACCGACGAAACGGTCACGATGTTTGCCGGACCGGTTCAGGTAGATGAGCATAAAGTGAACGAAGTACCGAACTACGGTACCGGATTCGCGCCATACTTCCTGTCGCTCGGCTTGTTTGTCGGAGCCCTGCTCTGCACGATTATTCTGCCGATCCGTGAGGCATCGGTACCGAACGCATCGGGCTGGAACCGGTTTGTCAGCCGTACGCTGTCCTTTGCCGGCATGGGATTGATTCAAGCGCTGCTGGCTTCGGTTGTCATGCTGTACGGATTGAAGCTAGAGGTTCAGAGCGTTCCGCTCTTCTATCTCTTCTCCATCATTACCAGCTTGTCGTTCATGTTCCTGGTGCAAATGTTCGTCACATGGCTGGATCAGCCTGGACGCTTCGTCGTCATCGTAATCCTGATCCTTCAATTGACAACGAGCGCGGGCACGTTCCCGGTAGAGCTGATTCCGAACTGGATGAAGGCTTTGAATCCGCTGCTGCCGATGACCTACAGCGTAAAAGGCTACAAAGACGTCATTTCCACGGGAAGCTTCGACGGCATGTGGGCCAACGTGGGCGTACTGGTCGGATTCGGTCTGGTGTTCCTAGTGTTGACCGCGGTGTACTTCCTGGCAATCCGAAACAACAAGCAAGCAGCAGACGCCGATACAGCGGTGACTGCGTAAGAAGAGCTTCTATATAATATGTAAGGAAAAGGACTTTCCCGGGGGATCGAACAGATCCAGGGGAGGTCCTTTTTTGATGAGCCGACATAACGTGGCGATCATCGAGGCGATGGCGGGTATGTTGCGTCAAGTTTCATCGGCTCCCCTCAACCTGCCGCTGGAAATATTCCCGAGAACCGATCATGAAGGAGCTTCATTTTATATAGGATGGATGGTCAGGATGATCACGGCTTCACTGCCGGAGAGAGGAGTGAGCGGCCAAAGCGGAGCGATATGATAACGAATTACGAAAAAAGTGATGAAAACCGCTTGTTCGGAATGTTCTATTTGCATGTTTTTTTGCACTATTCTACATAATATTTAACTAACTTTTGTGATTACTCTCACAAAAACAATTCTTATCAAATTCATAAAAACTTTGAATTGCCTGCATTGTATGACGGTGATAAAATATATAGAACTAATTAATCTTACGTGTTAGGTAAATGTTAACCCTTGTCGCTTTTGCACAATACTGCATCGCCTCAAGACAGTGTGTCCACTGCAGGAGAGGATTGATGTCCAACCTTTAAGAGGTTGTTCAAAAAGTCCGCTTTTGATCACGAAGTGAATCAGGAAGCCACTCGACATCGAATCTTGAATTCAACCGGGCCTTCCGGTGCTCACGTACCAAAACGTACGCTCCACTCCTCAGTCCCTAGCTTCATCCAATCTTCTCGGTGCTGAAAACCGACCTTTTTGAACACGCACTTTATGTTTTCTGTTATTGATCAGCAGCATTTTATTCTATAAAAAGAAAGGTTGCATCTTATGAAACATACTGATTTTCCCCAGAAACAGGGCCTCTATGATCCGCAGTTCGAAAAAGATGCTTGCGGTATGGGTTTCGTTGCCCATATCAAGGGTAAGCCATCCCATGAAATCGTCAGCAGCGCGCTGACCATGCTTGCCAATATGGAGCATCGCGGCGGTCAGGGCAGCGAGCCGAACTCCGGCGACGGTGCGGGAATCATGTTGCAGATTCCTCATTCCTTCTTTGCTGCCGAAGCGGCGAAACTGGGCTTTGAGCTTCCCGAAGCCGGGCATTACGGTGCAGGCATGTTGTTCCTTTCCCATGATCCTGCCGTCCGTTCGGCACATGAGGAGCAGTTGGCTTCGATTATTGCCGAAGAAGGCCAGACCCTGCTTGGCTTCCGCGATGTACCTACCCATGATGAAATGCTGGGCAAGTCCGCAAAAGCGGCAAAGCCGTATGTCCGCCAAGTGTTCATCGGACGCAGCGCCGACATTCAGGATGATCTCTCGTTCGAGCGCAAGCTGTATGTCATCCGCCGCCGAGCCGAGCTGGCGATCCGTTACAGCGGCAAGCCCGAAGGCGACAGCTTCTACGTATCCAGCCTCTCCTGCCGAAAAATCGTATATAAAGGCATGTTGACGACGGAGCAGGTAGGGGAATTTTACCTGGATCTGCAGGATGAGGGTTTGGAATCGGCGATTGCGCTCATTCACTCCCGTTTCAGCACGAATACGTTCCCGAGCTGGGAACGTGCGCATCCGTACCGTTTCATGATTCACAACGGCGAAATCAATACGCTGCGCGGAAATGTGAACTGGATGCACGCGCGCCAGTCCATGTTCGAGCATGAGCTGTTCGGAAGCGATTTGGAGAAGGTGAAACCTGTCATCAACCCGGACGGATCCGATACCGGGATGTTCGATAATACATTTGAATTCCTGTACCTCAGCGGTCGTTCCCTGCCGCACGTGGCCATGATGATGGTTCCCGAGCCGTGGAGCAACCATGAGAGCATGGATAAGACCAAAAAAGCATTCTACGAATACCACAGCACGCTGATGGAGCCATGGGACGGACCAGCGGCGATGGCATTCACGGACGGTGTTCAGATCGGCGCCACCCTGGACCGGAACGGGCTGCGCCCATCCCGTTATTACGTGACGAAGGATGATCTGATCATCCTGTCCTCCGAAGCGGGCGTTCTGGACGTTGCGCCGGAAAATGTGCTGTACAAGGATCGCTTGCGTCCTGGACGCATGCTGCTTGTCGACACGAAGGAAGGCCGCATCATTTCCGACGAGGAAGTCAAAGCCGGCATCGCGGCAGAGCTTCCATATTCCGAATGGCTGGATGAGCATCTGGTAGAGCTGCATGATCTTCCTGATGCGCCGGAACTTCCGGATCCGAAGCATGAGAATGTGCGTCAGCTCCAACAAGCGTTCGGCTACACGTACGAGGAACTGCGCAAAGTGATCGAGCCGATGGCGATCACCGGCGCGGAAGCGATCGCTTCCATGGGATATGACGCACCGCTTGCAGTGCTGTCCGACCGCCCGCAGCGGCTGTTCAACTACTTCAAGCAGATGTTCGCCCAAGTGACGAATCCGCCGATCGATGCGATCCGCGAGGAGCTGGTCACTTCGACGGCGACGACGATCGGCCCGGAGCGCAATCTGCTGAAGCCTGAACCGGAAAGCTGCCGCCACATCCGCCTGGATTCGCCGGTGCTGTCCAACGAAGAGTTTGCGAAGCTGCGCCATGTCCGCCGTCCGGGCTTCAAGTCCATGACGATTCCGATTTTCTTCCCGGCGGCCGAAGGAGCTGAAGGGCTTCGCAAGGCGATCGACACCCTCTGCGAAGCCGCGGATCGAGTCATCGCCAAGGGGCATAACATCCTGATCCTGTCCGACCGCGGCGTGGATAAGGACAATGCGGCGATTCCTTCGCTGCTAGCCGTTTCGTCGCTCCATCATCACCTGATTCGTCAGGGAACCCGGACCAAGGTGGCGATCCTGCTTGAATCCGGCGAACCTCGCGAAGTCCATCATTACGCTCTGCTGCTCGGTTACGGCGTGAGCGCGGTCAACCCGTATCTTGCGTTCGAAACGCTGGACGACATGATTCAGGAAGGCATGCTTCGCGGCATCTCGCATGAGAAGGCTGTGAAAAATTACATTAAAGCGGCAAGCAAAAGCGTCGTGAAAGTGTTGTCGAAGATGGGGATCTCCACGATTCAGTCCTATCGCGGCGCACAAATCTTTGAAGCCGTCGGCCTGAAGGAAGATTTCGTGGAGAGCTACTTCACGCGGACGCCGTCCCGCATCGGCGGCATCGGCCTGGAGGAAGTGGCCAGGGAAACGCTGGCCCATCACGAGCGTGCCTTTACCGATAAGGACGGCAACGATAAAGCGCTGGATTCAGCCGGCGAATACCAGTGGAGAGCGGACGGGGAAGAGCATTTGTTCAATCCGAGAACCATCCATTTGCTGCAGCAGGCCGTCCGGACCAATGACTACGCAACTTACAAGAAATACGCCGAGCTCGTGCAGGGTGAGAATGAGCAGCATCTGACGCTTCGCGCACTGCTCAAAATCAAGCCGGCCGGCAAACCGGTGCCGCTCGATGAGGTTGAATCCGCGGAGTCCATCATGCGCCGATTCAAAACGGGCGCGATGTCCTTCGGCTCCATCAGCAAGGAAGCGCATGAAAGCCTCGCGATCGGGATGAACCGCATCGGCGGCAAGAGCAATACGGGTGAAGGCGGAGAGGATCCGGCCCGCTTCATTCCGGATGCCAACGGCGATTCCCGCCGAAGTGCCATCAAGCAGGTGGCGTCGGGACGTTTCGGCGTCACTTCCAATTACCTGGTGAACGCGGACGAAATCCAGATCAAGATGGCGCAGGGAGCGAAGCCGGGTGAAGGCGGACAGCTGCCGGGCCGCAAGGTATACCCTTGGGTGGCCGAGGTCCGCGGTTCGACGCCGGGCGTAGGGCTGATCTCGCCGCCGCCGCATCATGATATTTACTCCATCGAGGATTTGGCGGAGCTGATCTATGACCTGAAAAATTCCAATCCACGTGCGGATATCAACGTGAAGCTCGTATCCGAAGTGGGCGTAGGCACGATTGCCGCAGGCGTTGCGAAGGGCCGCGCGGACATCATCCTGATCAGCGGTTACGATGGCGGCACGGGTGCTTCGCCGCAAGGCTCCATCCGTCATGCAGGCATGCCTTGGGAGCTTGGGCTTGCCGAGACCCATCAAACCCTCATCATGAACAATCTGCGTGACCGCGTGGTGCTGGAGACCGACGGCAAAATGCTGAACGGGCGCGATTTGGTGGTGGCGGCTCTGCTCGGAGCCGAAGAGTATGGATTCTCAACGGCACCATTGATTGCCGTCGGATGCATTATGATGCGCGTCTGCCAAATGGACACCTGCCCGGTTGGCGTGGCCACGCAGAATCCGGAGCTGCGCAAGAACTTTACGGGAGATCCGGAGCATGTCGCCAACTTTATGCGCTTTGTCGCTCAAGACATGCGCGAGCTGATGGCTGAGCTTGGCTTCCGTACCATTAACGAGATGATTGGTCGTACGGATTGCCTGGATGCCGTCAAAGCGGAACATCACTGGAAGAAGAAAGGCGTGGATATTTCGGCATTGCTTTATACGCCGGAGCTGCCGGAGGGCAGCACGCGCTACCGTACCCAAAGACAGAATCATGGTCTGGAACAGACGCTGGATATGCGTTCGCTGCTGGGCACCGCGGCGCCGGCATTGGAATCGGGAGCTGCGGTGAAGGGCACCTTCCCGATCACGAACGTGGACCGTGCCGTGGGAACCATCCTGGGAAGCGAAGTCACGCGCAAGTATGGTGCTGCCGGATTGCCGGAAGACACCATTCGATTCGACTTCGTGGGTTCCGCAGGGCAGAGCTTCGGCGCATTTGTGCCGAAAGGGATGACGCTGACGGTTGAAGGGGATGCCAACGACTATATCGGTAAAGGCCTTTCCGGCGGCAAGCTGATCGTGAAACCTTCACCTAAAGCAACCTTCAAAGCCGAGGAGAACATTATTGCGGGGAATACCGCATTCTATGGGGCTACAGGCGGAGAAGCCTATGTAAGAGGCATTGCCGGCGAGCGTTTTGCCGTACGTAATTCGGGCGCGAACATCGTCGTTGAAGGCGTCGGCGATCATGGTTGCGAATATATGACCGGCGGCCGGGTGGTCGTTCTCGGGGAAACCGGACGCAACTTCGCGGCCGGGATGTCCGGCGGCATAGCCTACGTCTATGATCCTGAGGGAACCTTCGTGGATCGCTGCAATCTGGAGATGGTGCTTCTGGAACGCGTCGAGGATGGAACGGAAGCGGAAGCCCTCCACCGTCTTGTCCGGCAGCATGAGCAGTATACCGGCAGCGTGCCGGCACAGCAAATTCTGGGAGACTGGGATCAAGCGCTCAGCCGCTTTGTCCGTATCATTCCGAAGGATTACAAACGCATGCTGCTGCATATCGAGAAGGTACAAGATCAAGGCCTGACGGGGGAAGCAGCGCTCCTCGCCGCCTTCGAGGCGAATATGAAAGAGCTGGCACGTACAGGGAACTAGAATCCAAAACGTATGACGGGAAACCACATTGTATTCTTTAATGAATGCAATGTGGTTTTTCTTCATATATAAATAAATTACAAGGGTTTAAGAATCTTCTATGGTGATGACAGGATTCACCAAAAGAAAATTCGACAAAATTAGAACCGGAAGCATAGGACAAAGGCTCCACAAGACGACAGCATCATGTGATTTCATTCGTTATAATATTGGTAAGTAAGTTGTTGGGAAGATATGCGTTATCATCGTGTTCATGCAGCAGGGATGGAGATGAAACTATAGATAAGCGAGGTAGTTGAAGAAATGAGTGTGGACAAGGAGAGAGGCTCCGGAAGCACCGAGCAGCGGCTTGACCAGCAGAAGACGAACATCGACATCAATAAGCTCATGACTCAATTGGGAATCCATCCTGATAAATGGCTGCAAATGGAGGAAACTCATAACGATTAATACATTTGTCATTGCTAAACATGACTCTAGTGAAAATCCCCGATACCGCTATGTTGGACATAGTGAGTAACGGGGATTTCCATCTTCATGATCTGCATTATTTCATGGAGCGTTCCATGCGAACAAAAGCAATAAATCTTTTGGCTTCCTCTTCGGTTAACTTGCGGCCATCCACCGTGAGATTGAACCGCTCCAGCAAATCCTGGTCCGAAAGCTCAAGTCCGTCCACAAATGAGCGAACCTCCGGGTCAAGCACCGATTTCTCCAATGTTGTTCTCCCGATCAGATAGTCTATGGATACGTCAAAGAGGTCTGCCAGGCGGGTCAATGTTTCAAAATCCGGCTTGCGCCGGTTTTTTTCGTAATGGGATAGTGCAGCACGAGTAATGCCGACAGAGGTAGCGAGTTCTTCTTGAGTCCACCCGCGCTGTTCACGTAGTTCTGCAATTCGTTCTCCGTAGTTCATGCTTTGATCCCCCTTTCAATTGCTTGGCATACCTGATGGTGTGATTAGAAAAATGCGTCGATTCTATATAAAGCAGCTTAATGTACGTAAAGTCACGGTTTGGTGATGAGAGGGTCGTAAAATTACGCAACATCCTAAATTTACACACGGAAGGTAGAAAATGACGATTTTTCTATTGACTCGATACGATATGTATCGTAAAATTGGAAAATAAAATGATACAATTTGTATCTGTTATCATTTTTCGAGTGACACTTAGTATCATTTTATCCATCGATAAAATGTCCCATACCAGAATTTATAGAAATAAAGGAGAATTAAATTCCTGATGTCAAGCGAAACGAAGCATCTTATTAAGGTAGGGATTAGAGTCATGGAGATTGGTCCCCTGAGCCTGCACGGCAGAAGCCACGATGTGACGCCGATCGAGCTGGGTCCGGAGAAGCTTGTTTTCCTGTGTCCCTGGGATATCCCCATGAGTCCCAAGATAAAGCTGCGTTATGAAATCGATGACATGTTTGATCATATTCAGGTTTATGGGAGGATACAGACTCAAGAGCCATTGCATGATTATCGGTTGTATCAGGTTCAAATATGTACGGATCGTGATCAAAAAGCACGGATAACGGGCATGCTTAACCGGATGATAAGCAGTCATGTGGCGTTTAGCCATGCCGTTTATCAAAATTACATATATCGTTCGCCAGGCCAATATAATAAAAAGCTAATCATACAGTAACAAACTAGATACAGACATTTTACTATATTTAAGATGCTTGGTCATTAGTTCTTTTACCTTAAATCCGCTCACTCTTTTCACAGGGATCGGACTATTTTAATAGGCAGGTGAGTTAAATGGCGAGAAAATACAAAAATCCTCTGGTTACCGTCATTAACCCGAAATCTCCGGCAGCGGAATCGTATCGGGGGCTAAGGACGAACATTCAATTTTCCGTTCATGACAAACAGGTTAGGGTGATCATGGTTGGCTCGGCTCAAATGAACGAAGGCAAAACAACCACAGTTAGCAACTTGGCCGTCGCCTATGCGCATGAAGGCAAAAATGTGCTGTTGATTGAAGCGGATTTGCGCAAACCCTCACTGCATCACGTATTCGGCGTTTCGAACGATACCGGATTGACCAATGTCTTGGCCCAGCAGGTAGATGTTGAAGACGTCATTCGGCCGACGGCGGTTACGAATCTCTCCGTCATAACTTCCGGCTCTATTCCATACAACCCTTCCGAAATGCTAGGTTCCCACAACATGCAAATGTTAGTTCACGATCTTAAGCAACGCTACGACATGATTTTGTTTGATACCCCTCCCATATTGGCAGTGAGCGATGCGCTTATTGTCAGTGCTTTATGCGATGGCGTCGTTTTGGTTGTACTGGGTGGGAAGGTGAAGAAATCCCAGGTGAGAAAAGCCAAAACTCAACTTGAGCATGTTAAGGCCCATCTTCTTGGGGTAGTGCTTAACAATATAACGATCAGAGAAAATGAAGCAGAGCAGCTTTATTACGGTAGTAAGTGGTTGAAATGAAGAACCGCGACATTCTGGTTATGTTTCTGGATGAGTTGTACCAGGGGAGGCTTCCTTCCCTGAGTGAATCTCAATATGACAAACTGATGGAAGATGTCGAATTGTTTGATATCGGGCCCCAGGTTTTCTCAGGGCTTGAGCGAAAACAACTTCTTCTTCAAATCCCGGAAAAATTCCGGCGCAAATTAAGCTCTGATGCAAATACCGTACTCTTACAGAACCTTTTTATAAAAATCGAGCTCAAAAAGATCCTGCAGACCTTCGAAGCGTCCTGTATAGAAGCGATCCCTCTCAAGGGAACGCTGCTTGCAGAACGCTATTTTGGCGGTCTCGCAGCACGCGGCACAACAGATATCGACCTGCTTGTGGGCAAGGAGGACTTGCATCGAGCCGCCACGCTGTTGACGAATGCTGGATTTGTTAAAGCTGCGGGCGACGCTACACATTTTCATGAAGAATACGTCAAATCATTGGATAACGATAATTTTCCCTCGCTAACCATTGAATTGCATTGGAATATCAGCAGAGAGGATTTTACGGCTACGGATGTGTCCCGTTTGTGGGACGAAGCTTGCGTGATGAGCGATTTTAATTACATTTACGAGCTAAGCCCGTTGCACACCTTTTACCATATTTGTCTGCACGGCATGAACCATCATATGATGTCGATGAAATACTTTGTAGACATTGCAACGCTTATACATTCCCTTGATACAAGGCTGGATTACGAGAAACTGTTGGATATGGCCGCTGCGGATCGAAATCTCTCGAAGGTATGGATCGCTTTGAATCTGGTTTACAGCATGTTCCCGCATCTTCAGGCACGATGGCCGCTGCCGCTGCTTTCATACAAGTTTAAATATCCAGGATGGAATCTTGAAAAGGCGCGTAAAGTTATGCAGGGTCGCAAGGGCTTTAGTTACTCATGGTTTAGAATGATGACCGCCTTCACGGTCCATGATACTTGGAGGCAGCGCTGGTCCCAGGTAGGATTCCTTATTTGGAATTTGCCGCTGTTGTGGATAAGAAAACGTGAAATTTTCAGATAGGATATTTTTACTATTTTTTGGTTGTGATATGTAGCATTATCTAGTTGACATGATACAAATTGTATCATAAACTAATGCTCAAGAAGGAGGTGTTAAGTATGAAAAAGACCTACGAGGCTCCAAAAATTTTGGCACAGGGCAAAGTGGAGTTTGGCACGACTCGTCCCAGCAACCCGGGCGGCGGCGGAAACCCTATTTGGTAGTATTTATACATTCCTTTGTTCATCGTTCCATAAAGCGCTTCGCTGGAATTGAATTATTATAGGTGGAAGTCGAGGTTGATCATATGTATGTAGCAACGGCAATAGTCGGAAAGTCCCGGGTGTCCTTTAAAACCGAATCGAAACGGATAGCCGAATTTGTCGCCAAGCGATTTAGGGTATCCGCCATTTCTGGTCAGGATCCTCAGGCTGATTTGAATGTTCGTATTCGAGGTGGGTACGGAGAGCCATTTGATGATGGACCTGTCCAGATTTCTGTATCCGAACATCTAATTAACTTCAAACGCTGTGATTATCATATGATTTCATCCCGGGATTACAGTTCGGCGGAAATCCATGTCTATGACGAGTTTGCCCTGAAGCATGCATTAATTAATTTGTATAGCTCATGGCTAATCCATGGAGAGCGCGGACTGCTGATCCATTCCTCTTGTGTGGTTCAAGACGGCAAAGCGTGGATGTTCGCAGGCCAATCCGGTGCAGGTAAGTCGACTGTCGCTGAGCTGTCGCGTCCCCGTCCGATTTTATCTGATGAAGCTACGTTTCTGTACATAGAAGAAAACGGACGTATAACCGTGTTCGATTCTCCATTTCGCAGCGAGATGGAGAATCCCTGTGAACTTGAGGAAGCCGAATTATCCGGCATCCATTACATTATTCAATCCCCTGAAGTGGAGCGTGTGTCCATAACGCCGTTAGATGGATTCGCGCTAATGCTGGATAAGGTGTTTTATTGGCGTCATGATCCTGAGGAAACAAGAAATATGATTGCTTTATGCAAGAAGGTAGTGCAGCAAGTACCTTCCTATCAGCTCTATTTTCAGAAAAATGATACGTTTTGGGAGAGGATTTCATGAGCCAAACACAAACGAGGCTGCTGATAAGAAACGAGCACGTTGAAAGCGAAATGATCGGAAACGAATGGATACTGCTGAACATGAAGGAGCATGTGGCAACCAAGCTGAATGAACTCGGGGGGTATATCTGGAGCATCATCCCGGAATATGGGCACATGGAAGGAATCATTGAAAAAATTGCGGAGGAGTATGACATTGACCGTCATACTGCTGAGCAGGACGTAAAACCATTTATTGAAGAACTGTTGGGCAGCGGCCTTCTGACGTATGCTGGATGAGGCCAGAATCGCCAACGAATGGATGGAAAGACGCGGGGGGATCCAACTTCCCTCCTTGGGGCGCAGCATGTACCCCTTCATGGTGGAGGGGGAGCTAAGTTCTTTTGAAAAGCTCAATCATGAGGAAGCCAGAATCGGTGAAGTCTATCTCTTTGTTACAGGAGCGGGAAGCCTCGTCTGTCATCGGCTTCATGACATTCATGGCGAAGGCAGCTTGAAACGATACATATTTAAAGGGGACACCAACATTGTCCCGGATGAGCCGGTACGGAAAGAACAAATCTTGGGACGGTTTACCGGAACTTATAAAAGGAAGGGTTGGATTCCTGCCGATCATTGGAAATTGTCGATTCTAACCTGGATAACGCTCAACATACCGCTGTGGCCAAAGATGGTAAGGCGGTATTTGTCGTTAAGAAGGCTTTAAATAGAAAGATGTGATGATATGAGGATATTACGAAAACGAGGATCGAGGATTTCGGAACGATCGGAAACGCATGGCAAAGAGACGCCCTGGCTAATATTGCACGGAGACTTGAATCGTGATGTGCGTTTTGAACCGTTGCAGCTTGTGTTTACAGCTTCCAGGCTGCAGGTGCTGGATCGGGAAGGAAAGAAATTGCTGGAGATTCCCAAGCGTAAAATGATGAACATCGACCTGGTTGAGGTCATCGGCGGTGGTTGTCTTGTCGCTGGCACTTCGGATGGCCCGGTTGAAATTTTACGATTCACGGAACCGTACCTTGAGTCCTGTCGCAAGGCTCTGCCGCAAGTCGAACAGTGGATAACGGATTCATCGCCGCATCGTATGGACCAACGCGGCGATTTGGATGAAAAAAAGGGGAAATGTGACCGCTGCGGCCGCGCAAAACGGACTGCTTCCGCTTTCTGCATGCGCTGCAATCCGAAATGGAGTACGGTGTCCCATCTTCTTCAGCGGAGCAGAGCCTATCGATCTTCTATCATGATGATGGGGATCATCGTAATCGTTACCGTTCTTGTATCCCTGGCACCACCCTACGTAATCAAATGGATCATTGATGAAATATCATCGCCTACTCGCTCAGACGGGGATTCCGCGTCATTGATATGGTTGGCCGCAATGCTCGCCGGTTTGTATATTCTGCAGGCATTGCTTCAGATGATCGAAGGTTATACGGCCATTAGGATCGGTGGACGCTTCCTCGGGGAGATTCGCAGAGATATGTTTCACTCCCTGATGAAACAATCGATGCGTTTTTTTGATAATCGGCAGGTATCTCAATATATCGGACGCATTAATCAGGATACGGATGCGCTCAAAAATTTTATGTCCCAAGGGATTGTTCACCTGACCTCTCAATTTTTATCCGCTATTTTTATTATGGGAATGCTGTTCTATTTGGATTGGCGCTTGACCCTGATGATCCTTCTGCCGCTGCCGCCGCTTGGAATCGTTGTGATGCGACTGTGGCCGAAAGTCCGGGACATGTGGTATGCCCAGTGGCAGTCGTCCATTCACGTTCAAAATATGGTAGGGGAGGCTCTTCAGGGAATACGAATCATAAAAGCCTTCTCCAAGGAACATGCTGAAAAAGCACGCTTTGATCAGGTCAATCAAAAATATGTTCATCGCATGATTTCAATTCAAAACTTATGGATGTTCATGACGCCGGTACTCACGTTATTCATTTCACTGTTTGCAGCCCTCGTATGGTTTGCCGGAGGACGGAGCGTGCTGGAAGGCAGCATGACTGTCGGAACATTAAGCGCATATGCATCGTATTTGATCATGTTCTTCGGTCCTGTCAAATGGCTGGCGCAATCCGCCAGCTGGATCAATGAGGTGCTGGGATCGGCCGAACGAATCTTTGAGGTGATTCAAACGCCTGCTGAAGTGAAGGATGACGAGAAAGCTCCGAGCTTTAACAACGTTCAAGGCGAAATCGTCTATGATCAGGTGGCTTTCGGCTATACGCAAGATCGACGAATTCTCCAAGGGATCAACCTACGAATAGCACCTGGCGAGATGATAGGCATCATCGGTCCGTCAGGAGCGGGGAAGTCGACCTTGATCCATCTGTTGTGCCGATTTTATGATCCGGACGAGGGGGACATCTATGTGGACGGACGAAGGCTTACCAGCATTAAGCAAGAGGAGTTAAGGAGAAATATTGGGGTAGTGTTTCAGGAAACCTTCCTCTTCGATGGGACCATATCGCAGAATATCGCTTATGGATGCCCCGAAGCCAGTACCGAGGAGATTATTCAAGCGGCAAGGACCGCAAATGCGCATGACTTTATATGCCGCCTCCCTGACGGCTATGAAACAAAGGTAGGAGAGAGAGGGCATCGGTTGTCCGGAGGAGAGAGGCAGCGTATAGCGATTGCCAGAGCCGTGCTGCTCGATCCCCCGATTCTGATCTTGGATGAGGCGACCTCCTCGGTCGATGTGGAGACCGAAGCTGTCATTCAGGAGGCGCTGGATACGGTGGTTCAAGGCAGAACGACTCTTGTCATTGCTCATCGGCTGTCGACTCTTCGGCGAGCGGATCGGCTTCTGGTTCTTGAAGGAGGGAGGCTAGTCGAGAGTGGAAGCCATGAAGAGCTTCTGAGACGCCAAGGGGTATATCATCGTTTGCTTCATGCAGCGCAGGCGAAAGCCCCGGAAGACGAATGGATACCGATGCAGGAGGTTGCTACATGATGGTAGCGAGAAGGGAAGTATGGGCTCAGGACCAAAGTCTTCGACTCTATCGTAACGGGAGAGGCGAACTAGAGGCGGAAAAAAACCGAGAGACAATCGGTAAAGTGCGCCTTGTTCTGACATTTCCGGTCACGAAGCCGGAGGGGTACGTTTCTGTACGCTCTGCATTGGATCAAGAGGTTCATTTTATCCTTTCGCTGGATGAACTGGATAAGAAAAGCCAGTCGGCTGCCAGGGAAGAACTGCAGCGAAGCTATTTGATTCCCGAAATATTGAAAATTATGGCAATCAAGCGCCGGGGCAGGAATTGGCTATGGGAAGTGGAGACGACGTATGGCAGGATCTCATTTCGCATAGACCAGCCGCAAGAGAGCATCGATTTCCTCTCGGAGAATGATTATACAATCAAGGATACGGAGGGCAGACGATACGTCCTCCGCGATGTTACACGTCTCGACAAACAGAGCAAGCTCTATTGGAATAAAATCAATTAGTTATAACGACTCACAAATGAGAGAATAGAGTACCAAAAAATGTAAACGCCTGCCGAATGGGGGCGTTTTTCTTTTTTGTTTCGGCCCTGCATTTATATTTGTGTACGCTTACATGCCTAGAAATCATGTTGAAAGATCTGAATTTGCTTTCTGATTGTGTAACAAAATGTATCGTTTGTAGGTAAATAAGACCAAATCAGTATTGACATGATACGAATTGTATCGTAAATTGAAGATGCTAAATGATACAAAATGTATCTACGGAAGCACATTTGCTTATGGACGGAGGAAATTCAGTGGAACTTGAAATTAAAGAGTATGCAACCGTGTTGAAGAAAAGGCTGTGGTTAATTCTCCTCGTGGTTGCCGTAGTCTGCGTACTCGTTGGATTTTACAGTTATCGAATGGTTGAACCCCAGTACGAAGCAAGCAACAAGATGATCGTGACCAATAAGACCGAAGAAAAAAAGTCTGTCCTTAGTTCAGATGATATGGATATGGGGATGCGTCTGGTTTATACATACAAAGAAATTATCGGAACTAGCGTGATTCTGGAAAAAGTGGTGGAACAGCACCCGGAATTGAAGCTGACCGTGAAAGACCTGATGGATATGATGGTGGTCGATACCGTACAGGATACACCTGTCATGACGATATCCGTCAGGGATTATAGTTACGATGGCGCGCTCAAAGTAGCGACGGCCGTTGCCGACGTATTCAAATCCGAAATATCCTCTATCATTCCCGGCGGGAACATCACCATCCTCTACGAGAATAACGCCGATCCCAGACCGGTCACTCCAAGTCCTCTGCTGTATGTCGTGATTGCTTTCGTTGTGTCGCTGATGCTGTCGATAGGTTTCTGTTTCTTGCTCGAATATTTGGATGATTCCATCCGCACCGACAAAGAGGTTGAACTGGTTCTCGGACTTCCGACACTGGCCGTCATACAGCACTTCAAGTCAAGTGACTTCAAAGCGAGAGGCAGCTCCGTGTCAAGACGCAGTCCGGTTGAACCGCCCGGTTCCGGAAAGGCCATCGTTAACGCGTCCGAATAAACGTTGTTACTTCAAGCATACATCAGGTAATGCCTACTGAACCTCTACCACCGTAGGCACTCGATTATGCTGTGGGCATCCGTCAAACAGGATGGCTTAGACGTTCATCGTCGATGGCGTAAAGTGAGGAAGGGTTAGATGCCCTCTCTTGTTTACATAGAGCTTCACATGGAATACCCAATTTTCCGGTAAAACGAACGAATTAGGATAGAGGAGGAACGGACAATGGCAACCATTAAAAAGGCTATCATTCCTGCTGCCGGACTGGGTACTCGATTCTTGCCAGCTACAAAAGCAATGCCAAAAGAGATGCTTCCGATCGTGGATAAGCCTACGATCCAGTACATTGTGGAAGAAGCGATTGAGTCCGGTATCGAGGACATCATTATCGTTACAGGCAAAGGCAAGCGGGCGATTGAGGATCATTTCGACCATGCATTTGAACTGGAGCATAAGCTTAGGCAGACCAAGAAGCTTGAATTGCTTCATGAGGTGCAGCGGCCCTCTCGCATGGCGGACATTCATTATATTCGCCAGAAAGAACCCAAAGGGCTGGGGCATGCCGTATGGTGCGCACGAAAATTCATAGGCAACGAACCGTTTGCCGTCCTGCTCGGGGATGATATTGTTCGTGCCGAGAAACCGTGCATCAAGCAGTTAATCGAACAGTATGAACAGACCCGGAGTTCCGTGATCGGCGTTAAGTACGTATCTCCTGAAGAAGTACACCGATATGGAATCATTGATCCGTATCCGGTGCCCACCATCGGAGGACTGTCCAGAGTGCAAGGAATGGTAGAAAAACCGAAAGCTGAGGACGCACCTTCCAATCTGGCGATCATGGGACGTTATATTCTGACCCCGGCGATTTTCTCTTACCTGGAGCAGATGGAGGAAGGAATCGGCGGAGAGATCCAACTAACGGATGCCATTCAGCGAATGACTGAAATCGAGGAAGTGTATGCCTACCAATATGAAGGTACGCGCTATGATGTCGGGGAAAAGCTCGGGTTCATTCTTACATCGGTTGAATTCGCGTTGATGAAAGAGGAGCTGCGGCTTCCCCTTTTGCACGGACTTGAGCAAATGATACATAAGAACCGAACGTTGGCTAGATAGGAGATTGAATCAAGCCATGAATATCGAAACGATTGAAACAAGAACGTTGGAAACCGCTGCAGCCGAAGAATTTCCCGTGATGACAGGTGCGAGCTCTTTCCCGGTGAAGCCCCGTTTAGGGTACTTCCGGTTGAAACGGGCGACGGATGCCGTGCTATCCGCTGTTGGCCTTATTCTTCTTCTGCCTCTGTTTATGATCATCTTCGTGTGCATGAAGGTGGAAAGCCCCCGAGGACCGATGCTGTTCTCGCAGATTCGAGTAGGCAAGAACGGAAAAACGTTCAAAATGTATAAAATTCGCTCCATGGTCGTAAATGCGGAACAGCTTCAACAGAAGCTGGTTCATCTAAATGAGGTTGAAGGTGCCATGTTTAAAATGAAGAACGACCCACGAATCACGAAGGTGGGACGCATTCTTCGAAAAACGAGCCTGGATGAACTCCCGCAGCTGTGGAACGTATTGAGAGGCGAGATGAGCCTGGTCGGACCGCGGCCGCCACTGCCTGCGGAAGTAGAAGCCTACACCCCTTACGACATGCAGCGGCTGAGCGTGGTTCCGGGCTGTACCGGCTTGTGGCAGGTAAGCGGCAGAAACGCCCTGGGGTTCCGCGAAATGGTGGAGCTGGATTTAAGGTATATCCGTGAACAATCCACGACCCAGGACATTCGGATCCTGTTCAAGACGGTCCGGGTGTTCATGGGGTCCAAAGATGCTTTTTGAACAACCTCTTAAAAGGAGATGGCGGTAATGAATTTGGATTCCCGAATATATGTGGCTGGTCATCGCGGTCTCGTGGGATCTGCCATTGTTAGGGCATTGGAGTTGCAAGGATATCGCAATCTGGTTACTCGTACCAGCCAGGAGCTGGACTTGCGTGAACGTGATCGCGTGGAACGCTTCTTCAGCAGTGAAGGGATAGAGTATGTGTTTCTAGCTGCCGCCAAAGTCGGAGGTATCATTGCGAACCGGGATTACCCAGCGGATTTCATACGGGACAATCTTCTAATCCAGAATAATATCATAGATCTTTCCTATCGGTACGGGGTAAAAAAACTGCTCTTTCTCGGATCTACCTGCATCTACCCCAAACTGGCTCCGCAGCCAATGAAGGAAGAATATTTGATGACCGGCGCCCTGGAGCCTACCAATGAGCCCTATGCCGTTGCCAAAATCGCGGGAATCACGATGTGCCAATCGTACAATCGGCAGTATGGTACCCGGTTCATATCGGCTATGCCTACGAACTTATACGGCCCGAACGATAACTACGATCTGGAAACCTCCCATGTTCTTCCCGCGCTGCTGCGCAAGATACATGAGGCCAAGGAGACAGGTCAACGCGAGGTGGAAATTTGGGGTACCGGTCAGCCGAAGCGCGAATTCCTTTACGCTGACGATCTTGCCGATGCCTGTTTGTTCCTGATGAAGCATTACGAGGAGAATACAATCGTCAATATCGGTTGCGGAGAGGATGTGTCCATCCGGGAACTTGCAGAGACCATAGCCTCCACTGTCGGTTATGACGGAAGTTTTGTCTATAACGCCTCAAAGCCCGACGGTACACCCAGAAAGCTGGTGGATGTCAGCAAGCTGACAGCCCTCGGCTGGAAGCCGTCGATCAGCCTTGAGCAAGGATTGGCCCGAACCTATGAGCACTATTTAGAATCGCAACAGATCTACAGTAAATCGGTTGGAGGATCAATATGAAAAGAGCATTAATCACTGGCGTTACCGGTCAAGACGGTTCGTATTTGGCTGAGTTTCTTCTAAGCAAAGGGTACGAGGTTTTTGGATTGCGCCGCCGGACCAGCACACCCAATTACGAGAACGTGACCCATATTAAAGATAAGATTCACTGGATATCCGGGGATCTGACCGATCTCGCCTCGTTAATCGAAGCGGTCCGTATCGCCGATCCGCACGAAGTATATAACCTGGCAGCCCAGTCCTATGTAGCCGCTTCTTGGCCGCAGCCGCTGGCAACGGGCCAAATGACGGCGATCAGCGTAACCAATATGCTGGAGGCGGTCCGGCTGGTGAAGCCGGAGGCGCGTTTCTATCAGGCATCCAGCAGCGAAATGTTTGGCAAGGTCGTGGAAACGCCTCAGAAAGAGACAACGCCTTTCTATCCCCGGAGCCCTTATGGGGTAGCCAAGGTATACGGCCATTGGATCACGGTGAATTATCGCGAAAGCTTCGGGATGTTCGCATGCTCCGGCATTTTATTTAATCATGAGTCGCCCAGAAGGGGATTGGAGTTCGTTACCAGGAAGGTCACGGATGCCGTTGCCCGGATCAAGCATGGTTTGCAGCAGGAGCTGCGAATGGGGAATCTGGATGCATTGAGGGATTGGGGATTTGCAGGGGATTATATCAAAGCCATGTGGCTCATGCTCCAGCAAGAGCAGCCGGACGATTTTGTGATATCAACGGGCGAAATGCACACCGTAAGGGAACTCCTCGAGGTAGCCTTCTCTTACGTGGGCTTGCATTACGAGGATTACGTCGTCATTGATCCCGAATTCGTGCGTCCTGCAGAAGTTGACCTGCTCCTTGGCGATTGCACAAAAGCTAAAGAGCAGCTCGGGTGGGAGCTTGAGGTCAGCTTTGAACAGCTGATTAAGATGATGGTAGACGAGGACATGAAGCGGGTGCGCGCAGAGATCAAATACCAAGAAGCGCTGTCGGCGGCATACGTGTGAGAAGCAAACGATCGTCCAGCACGCGGCATAAGTTAGAAAGGTTTCACGATCTTCGCAAACTCACCCGTAATCGAACGGTCAACGGCGGTTTGTGGATATTTGCAGGGCGGGCATTCTTTGCGGGGTCCGCGCTGCTCATTAATATCTTACTGTCCAGGGTACTGAATACGGCAGCCTTCGGCGCCTATTTGATGGCTTTCAATATCGCCTTTTTTGGCGGCGTGGTGGGCACGCTGGGTTTGAACCAGAGCATCATACGTTTTTTGGCCGAGCAGAGGGAGAAAGGAAAGCAGACATGGGCCCGTAAAACCGCGCTGCTGTCTCTGAAGATTGCGATGATCGGAGCAGCCGGTACAGGCATACTGTATACATTCCTGCAGCTGACGCTGCTTCGAGGGGTTTTGGGCTCGGAAATTATGGCATCGGCTGCGTTATGGACCGGGCTGTGGATCATGTTAACGGTTCTGCAAAATGTAATGGCCGAAACCTTTCGGGGACACGGTGATGTGAGGCAGGCTACATTGTTTAGCGGCGTTTTGTCCAACTTTCTCATGCTGGCAGGTTTAGGGTTGTTGATGTGGCTCGGGCGTTCATCCTTATCGTTGGAGCATGCGCTCATCTTGGTTACGGTCTGCATGGGGATTAGCTGCTCCGTCGCCGGTTGGAGATTGCTGAAGCTTCTCCAGGGAGGGTTCCGGAACCCAACGAATGAGCCGGCCGCAGATCATGGGCCAAACGCCCGGCAGCTGCTTGCCGTCTCTCTCCCGATGATGGCTTCGAACGTCGCGCTGTTCATGCTCACTTCTAGCGATATCTGGATTCTGGGCGTTTTTTACAATGAGAGCGAAGTGGCGATTTATGGTGCAGCCGTACGCTTAATGGCCGTGCTTAATTTCTTCGTCGTGTTGATGAATACGCTGATGACAAGCATCATTTCCAAGTATTTCGGCAGCGGCCAGTTCCCGAGCATTCAAAATGCCGGCCGGATCATTGTTGGCATATCTACGCTGCCCGCAATCGTCATTGGAATGGTTTTTATGTTGATGGGCGAGCAAGTGCTTCAATTGGCATTTGGATCTGCCTATGGCTCAGGTCATGCCATTCTGGCCGTCTTGTCGCTGGGTCAGCTCATCAATTTATTCGCAGGCCCTTCAGGACTCCTTCTGACCTTAACCGGCCATGAGCGGGCCATGCTGAGAATCACGCTGATGACCAGTGTCGTGACGGTAATTGCGGCCGTGACGGTCGTTCATGTATGGGGACCGTTTGCGCTTGCCGTCGTGATGGTATGCGGTTTGCTTGCGCAGAACGGTTGGATGTGGGTAGAGGTGCGGCGAAAACTCGGCATTTCGGTGCATTTCCATCCCGTTGATCTGATACGTCAGTTGATGCGTCTGGCAGGCAGGAACAAAAACATGGAACAGCAAGTTCGATTAAAGGGAGCCAGTTACAAATGATACGGACTCAATGGGTAGAAGACAGATCTGAAGTTTTTCTCTCCGTAGTCACGGTCTGCAGAAATAATCTACAGGGTCTGATCAAAACGTGGCAAAGCGTGAAGTCGCAATCCTGCTCGCTCGAATGGATCGTCGTTGACGGCAACTCGGATGACGGCACGCTGGCTTTTCTTCAGAATATTGAAGATGAACGAGTGTCCTTTGTCAGTGAACCGGATCAAGGGATATATGATGCGATGAATAAAGGGCTGGAATGTTGCAATGGTCAGTATGTTGTCTTCATGAATTCCGGCGATCGATTTTATGATGATACGATAGGCGAACGGCTTCGTGTGCAAGCTATCCAGCATCATCTCCCGGATTTGCTGTATGGCGATGCGCTTGAAGAAGCGCGGTCGGGTGAACTGTTGTATAAGACGGCACGCAGTCATAAGCGCATGTGGTACGGCATGTTTACGCATCACCAATCCATGGCTTTCAGGCGGGGGAGTTTGAGCGGCATCAGATATCGTCTGGAATACCCGATCGGAGCGGATTATGCCCTGACAGCGGAACTCTTGTTGCAGGGCGGGACCGCAGCGTACCTCCGTAAACCCATATGCATTTTTGAGCAGGGCGGTATCTCCCAAACCCAGCATAAACAAGGCCAGCGGGACCAGTGGTTTATCCGTAAAACCATTCTCGGGATGCCAATCGTCCTCCGCGCTGCGATCGCGCTGCTGCAATGGGGCGTTCGTTTGGTTAAACATAGCTTTCCTAAATTCTATAAGAGGGTGCGCTTTTCCTATGAAAAATAAAATCCCGGTGTCCGTCATTATCATGACGAAGAACGAGGAAAAAAACATAGCCAAGTGCTTGGCTTCGGTATCCGCTTTTGACGAGGTGTTCGTCGTGGATTCCAACAGCACGGATCGAACATGTGCCATTGCACGGGAAATGGGTGCACATGTCATCAATTTTACATGGAATGGCCAATATCCGAAGAAAAAGCAATGGTGCCTTGAGGAGCTGCCGTTCCGCAATGACTACGTGTTTTACGTGGATGCGGATGAAGAAGCCACCCCCCGGCTGGTCGCCGAGATGGAGGGGTTGTTTCAAGAAAAGCGGGATTTGGCGGCAGGCTATTTCGTGGCGTATGACTATGTATTCATGAACAAGGTACTGAAGCACGGGCACAGGATGTATAAGCTGGTACTGTTCCACCGCCGGTTAGGCAGATTTCTGGATCATGACGATCTGTCGGCGTCGAACATGTGGGAAGTGGAAGGGCATTATCAGCCTCAGATTGATGGAAGTACCGGGGTGCTCAGCAGCTGTATGGTGCACTATGATCATGATTCCCTGTTTGATTATTTCGCGAAGCATAACCGTTATTCGGATTGGGAGGCGGTGGTGCGCACCAATGGCGGTTTTCGAAACCTGAACGAATCCCAAATTTTCATCCGAAGCCTCCAGAAGAAGCTGTTCGACCGGATGCCTTTGAAGTGGGCGGTTGCATTTATACACTCTTATATCATTAAGCTTGGGTTTCTCGATGGTTCCGCCGGCTTCCACTATGCTTTCGCACGTTCGGTTTATTACTGGCAGATCGGAATCAAGATGTCGGAGCTACGGAAAGTAAGCCAGGGGACATGAACAGCCGTACTGCTATCGGTAATCAGTTGTCCCCGGTCCCGACTGGAGGAGGAATTATGGGGGGGCTTGCCTTTATCCTGGCCCTCTTGATTTACGCGATCTTCAGCGCGCCCTTTCCAGCCAATCCCGGCATGACGGAAGTGCTGATCGCGGCGTTGCTGGTATTGTTTGTTTCGCTTCCGACAGGAATTCTGGTCATGAGCGGCGGTTTTACGCTGTATCGCAGATATGACACCGTCCCCATGCCGCTGCATTTGGGCTTTTTTGTGCTGCTGTGGCTGGGGCTGCTGAATGGAGGCGTCATCTATCGTTGGGATTCAACGGATATACTGCGTGATCTTATTCCATGCGTATATTTGTTTGTCCCTTTATTGCTGCTTCCCGCAATGAATCGTTCCAAATTCAAATGGCTGTCTATTCTTCCGTGGCTCATCGCGGTAATGGGCGTTATTTTATCCATCAGATTCTATATGGAAGTTCGCATTTCGCCGCTGGATATCGGGAAAATGTATTATTTTGATAATTTTCTGTATTTGCCTTATGACCCGAGCGTTTCGTTTGCCGGCGTCTTCCTGACGATTATGGCCGTGCATACGTGGAAAAGCACGAATCCGCTCCGCTGGCTAAGCAGCCTGGCCATGCTGATCGGCGGTTTTTTGGCGTTAGGTTCGCTCATGGCCGTAGCGCAGCGGGCCCCTCTGGGGTTGGCAGCCCTATGCTTTGCGGTGTATTTCGGCGTAAGTTCCGGAAGGTCTGTACGGAAGTTGATCGTCATTATCGTGATCTTGATAGGAGCCGGGATTCTGGCCCAGGAGCAGATCACGAGCTCGTTTGATTTGCTGTTATCCAAGCAGGCGAACTATGGAGCGAACGGGAAGACGGATGAATTGGCGGCTGTGCTTCAGGAAACGTCCAAGTCGGTGTATACGCTGCTGCTTGGTATAGGCTGGGGGGGACTGTTTTTTGATCCGACCTACATGTCCGAGGTCTCGTTTACTCATTCGGCGTTTACTTTCTTCCTGTTAAAGGGAGGGGTTATCGGCATTACTGTCTTTTTGGCTTATCTGAGCTGGATTATATGGAAGTGCTTAAAGCGCGTAAACATGCAGAATCTCCCGTACATGCTTGGGGCCGGGGTTCCGATCATGATCGGATTGTTGTTCCAGCCCAGTTTCAAGACGCTCTCCTACGGAATGCTCCTCACCGTTCTGATCTTAAAAGATAAGGAGTCAATCCCATGAATCACAATCTGAGTTTCCCTGCGGATACATTGCATAATCGGGGCAGAAGCTCAGTGGCCAACTTGGGGGGATTCGGATTTATAGCAGCGTTGCTGTTATATGCCTTGTTCAGTTCCCCTTTTCCAGCAGAGCCCGGCATCGCGGAAGCTTTGATTGCTGTTCTTCTGATCTTGTTTGTATCGATCCCGACCGGAATCATTGTGATGGGCGGCGGTTTCTCGTTATATCGCCATTACGGTACCGTGCCTGTCGTTATTCATGCCGGCTTCTTCTTTTTGCTGTGGATTGGTCTTCTGAACGGCGGTGTCGTTTATGGGTGGGATATGACGGATATTATTCGCGATTTGATTCCGTGCGTGTATCTGTTCGTTCCGCTCCTGCTCTTGCCGGCAATGAAACGCTCAACGCTCAATTGGCTTGCGATATTGCCTTGGATCATCTCCGTAATGGGCGTTATTTTATCCATCAGATTCTACGTGGTTGTACAGATTTCCCCTCTGGAAGTGGGCAGAATGTATTACTTTGATAATTTTCTGTATCTTCCGTATGATCCCAGCGTTTCGTTTGCAGGCGTATTCCTTCCCATCATGGCGGTTCATACGTGGAAAAGCTCCAGCCCGTTTCGCTGGCTGGGGAGCCTCGTGATGCTGACTGGCGGTTTCCTGGCCCTCGGGTCTCTCATGGCCGTTGCGCAGCGCGCGCCGCTTGCGCTTGCTATGCTGTGCTTTGCCGTTTACTTCATCGTAAGCTCGCGCAAATCGATGAATAAGCTGATCATCGGTCTGATCATTCTTGTCGCCGCTGGGATGCTTGCCCAGGAGCAAATATCCAACTCATTTGAATTGTTGGTATCCAAACAGGAGGATTTCGGCGCAAACGGAAAAACGGATGAGCTCGCCGCCGTACTGGCTGAAACGTCCGCCTCTCCGTATTCCATGCTGCTGGGAGTAGGATGGGGAGGCCTGTTTCACGATCCGGCGGTAAACAACATTCTTGTATCCTACACTCATTCGGCGGTTAGCTTTTTCCTGCTCAAGGGAGGGCTGATCGGGATTGCAGTGTTGATGACTTATCTGATCTGGATCCTGTATAGGGCTCTTCAGCGGTTTACGATCACCATGCTCCCCTACATGCTGGCAGCCTTTGTACCTGTCATTATCGGCTTGTTGTTTCAGGTCAGCTATAAAACCTTGTCGTACGGAATGATCCTTACCATGATCTGTTTGATACATAAGGATCCCGGTAGTGTTCATTCAGGCGGCGAAAAGAACATTCCAAGACAGTAAGGGGACATGAAATGAAAAAAGAAATCGTGTTTGTGGCCAATTATTTTCATCCGGATTATGCTTCGTCCGGGCAGCTGCTAACTGAACTTTGTTTGGAGCTCCAGCATGATTTTGATGTGACGGTTATCGCCGTTCAGCCGGAAAACGCAAACCACGTCCAGAAGAAAAGAATGTTTGAATACGATCAACTGGAACGTATACGGATTATCCGTCTTCGTACTCCTCAAGTGAATAAGCGAAGCAAATTCAGCCGCATCCTGTTTATTCTCTCCTATTTTCTATTGGCTGTTATCGCATTGCTTCGCATTAAGAAAGTGGATGTCATCTATACGATATCTTCTCCTCCGATTATCGGCGGATTGATTGGCGCCATCGGCAAGGTGCTGAAACGCGGAAAACTCGTCTATAACATCATGGATTTTAATCCGGAGCAAGCCGAAGCTATCAGTTACACGAATCGAAAATGGCTGTTTCGTCTGGCCAAGAGAATGGATAATTTGAGCTGCCGCATAGCCGACCATATCATCACGGTTGGACAGGACATGCAAGAGACGCTGAACAGCCGCTTTCGTGGACGCAGGGTACCGAGCAACAGCGTAATTAATAACTGGACCGACGAACAGGATATTACGCCGCTGCCCCGCAGCGATGCTAACGTGTCGAAGTTTTTGAAAGATCATGATCTGCAGGGAAAATTTATCGTGATGTACTCGGGGAATCTCGGTCTTTATTACGATCTGGAGAACATTATACGGGTCGCTTCGGATTTTAAGGATCATCCGGATATCCTGTTCGTTTTTATCGGCGATGGCGCCATGAAGCCTGAGATGCAGCGATATGTGGAGGAGAAGGGATTGGGGAATGTTCGGTTCCTTCCGTTTCAGCCTAAAGAAAACATCAAATACTCTCTATGCGCTGCGGATGTCCATTTGGTCGTCAATCAGAAAGGGATCAAGGGCGTCTCGGTTCCAAGCAAAATCTACGGCGTCATGGCCGCCGGAAAGCCGATACTCGGCGTTCTTGAGCAAGGAAGCGAAGCCGCCGTCCTTATTAAGGAAAGCGGATGCGGAGTCGTTGTGGAACCGCAACAATACCGCGAAATCTCCCAGCACATAGCGAATATGTATGCATGCGGTACGGAAACGTTGGAATTGACCGGACGTGGCGGAAGATTGTATTTGGAACGGTATCTTGCTAAGGCTCAGTCAATCGACAAATACCGGACGCTCCTGCAGTCCATATAGATGCTGTGATAAAAGGATGGAGGGAAGTAGTAAGATGAAGATTATTTTATTGTCCGGCGGTTCGGGTAAGCGTCTGTGGCCTCTCTCCAACGAGCTTCGCTCCAAACAGTTCCTTAAGGTGCTCCCTGGAGAAGAAGGAGAATCCGAGTCCATGGTGCAGCGCGTTTGGAAGCAATTGCAGAGGAGCAACTTGGCGGATTCATCCTTTATAGCCGCAGGCATTTCGCAGATTGAAATTATTCGAAATCAGCTTCCCGGCAGGGTGCCGATCATCGTAGAGCCGCAGCGCAGAGATACGTTCCCTGCGATCGCGCTAGCCGCCGTGTATCTGTATTCCATAGCCAACGTCAATTTACAGGAAACAGTTACCGTACTGCCGGTAGATCCTTTTGTGGAGGAGCCGTTCTTTCATACATTATCTTCTTTGGATCGCGTTTTGGAAGAGTCCGGAGCGGATATAGCGCTTATGGGGGTCAAGCCAACCTATCCTTCGGAGAAGTACGGTTATATTCTCCCTGAACAGACGGAGGATGCCTCGGGTGGTTACCGCAACGTAAAAAGCTTTAAAGAAAAACCAAGCGAAGAGCAGGCTTCGCAATACATCGCTCAATCCGCTTATTGGAACTGCGGCGTGTTCTCTTTTAAGCTGGACTATCTGATCCAGCTTCTGATCGATAAGGGACTGCCGATTCAATATGAGGAAATGTCCAAACAGTATGCAAGGCTCTCGAAGATTAGCTTCGATTATGAGGTGATCGAGAAGGCACAGCGCGTCGTGGTGGTTCCTTATGAAGGGAGCTGGAAGGATCTGGGCACTTGGAACACGCTTACAGAGGAGATTCCATCGCCGATCAACGGGAAAGGGACCATCAGCGACGATTGCTACAACACCCATTTGATTAATGAACTGGATATTCCGGTAGCGGTGCTGGGACTCTCCAATGTCGTGGTAGCCACTGGCGCAGACGGCATCCTGGTTACGGAGAAATCATCCAGCCCGAGGTTGAAGGAATTTATTTCTCATATCGAACAACGGCCCATGTATGAGGAACGCCGCTGGGGATGGTACCGTGTACTCGATCTGCAAAAGCATAAGAACGGACATGAGGTTCTTACCAAGCGGATTCGGATTGATGCAGGAAAGAACTCCAGCTATCATTATCATCTGCATCGCGAAGAATACTGGACGATCACCAGCGGTACAGGTGAAGTCTGCATTCAAGACCAGGTAAAGTCCGTTCAGGCTGGGGATGTGCTCAAAATACCCGCCGGCACCTTGCATGGGATTCGCGCGCTTGAAGATCTTGAATTCATTGAGGTTCAATCCGGTACCGAAGTATCGGAGGAGGATACGATCCGGTTAACCTTTCAATGGGAAGAGATGACCCAGTTCGTCTAAGGACAAAGGTAATTTCATGACGGGGGAGAATGCCGTGGGCAGAAACAGAAGCAGCTACAGGAGCAGGAGGCTCCTGTTTATCATCGTCATTGTTTTCGTTTGGATGAGCATCATTTTTTTCTTCTCCTCCCAGTCGTACCAGCAGCAGGATCTAAGGCCGTGGCTGCAGGAGCACTTGCCAGAGGCGGCGATTGAACATTGGTTTTCATGGGTTTCGTTTACTTATGCCGGAGAGATCGTCAGCATCGATGCCAAGGGTGTGCCCGGTTTTGTTGAATTTTTTATCCGAAAGGCAGCCCACATCGGGGAATACTTCGTCCTTGGTGGCTTGTTGCTGCTGCTGTTGACGAATTTGCTGCGAATCAGGGCTAGCATAGTCATACCTGTGTCATGGTGCTTGTGCGCGTTGTATGCCGTTAGCGACGAGCTGCATCAAAGCACATCAGGGTACCGCATCTTTAAGGCACAGGATGTTGTCCTGGATTCGATTGCCGCATTGGTCGGAATAACGCTGGTCAGTGCATATACATATTGGAGGTCTATGAAATCGAGGCCGAGGGAAGTGTTAGATCGGAAAGGATGACGAGGCATGAAAAAATGGCTGAAGATTACGGCGGGAGCGCTCGTGAGTCTGACCGTGTTGGCAGGCGGTTATGGTGTGTATGTGTACCAGTCCGTCAAAGCGACGGCTGAACAAATTTATGAGCAGCGGGAACCCTCATCGCCTCCCGCTTTTATAACAGCCGATCCCATCCTGCAGGAAATCCAGACGGCGGATATTGATCGGCGCGAGCCCTTTACGGTGCTTGTGCTGGGAGTAGACGAACGTCCGAATGACCGGGGAAGGTCGGACGCGATGATTATGCTGTCCGTCAATCCGTCGAAACAGTCGATCCTGATGTTTAACATTCCTCGAGACACTCGTACAGTCATCGCGGACCGCGGCACGGAGGATAAAATCAATCATGCCTACGCGTTCGGAGGCATCCAAATGTCCGTACGGACCGTTGAGGAATGGCTCCGATTTCCGGTAAATTATTACGTTAAAGTCAACATGGAGGGCTTTGCGAACATCATAGACGCGCTTGGCGGAGTCGATATTGATAACGCGTTGGCATTTGATTATGAGGGCCATCATTTTGCCAAGGGACGGCTGCATTTGAACGGCCGGGAAGCATTGGCTTTTTCACGGATGCGTTATGAGGATCCCCGCGGCGATTTAGGCAGGAACTCCAGGCAGCGTCAAATCGTGAAAGAAGTGTTGAACAACGCGCTTGACGTTTCAACGGTCTTCAAGCTTGAAGCTTTGCTTAAGGAGGTCGGGTCAAGCGTAAAGACAGACGTCCGATTTGATGAAATGAAGACGTTTGTAACCGACTATCGCCAGGATATGAAAACCATCAAACAGATCGAAATTCAGGGAGGCGGGCAGAAGATCGGCGGTGTCTGGTATTATCAAGTGAGCGAGAAGGAACGTCAGCGTATCCATCAACTGCTTAAAGAGCATATGGATCGAAACGAATGAGACGATGAGTGCATGGATGCTTAATGGCTCTGACAATGAAACAGCGGGCATGAAAAGAGGGGGAAGACGTTAAGTCTTCACCCTCTCCGTATTGTATTGCATCATGATCATCGCATCGATTATCCTAACTTGATCCAGGAATGGACGCCTTTAGAACGCTGTTTGCAAATATACAGCGAATCTACCCCGTTACTGTCCTCAACCATGATGATTCGGCCGCGGTGGGCAGCAGAAGCAGCCGGTATCGCAGGCAACGGACTGAGGATCATGCTGCTGGAGCGAACCAATTCGGTAAAGACAGCCGAACTCGCGATCGTTTCCTCCCCGTAAGGAATGTTATTTACCAGATTCGGCAGCACGAATATCGAATGGACTTGGAGATTAAGCGGCTCGTATACCACGAGGTCGACGATGTCCGTGTAGTATTTCTTGAACGTTTTCGTAATGGTAAAGCGTTCGGAGCCGGAAGGAAGAATAAGAGTCAGATCGTTGGTGTCCCCGCCGATATCAATAAATAGCGGCGTTGATTTCCCCGACAGGTTCGTGCCAGACAGCACGAAGGTGTAATATTCATGCTTATGCAGACGTTCTACGGTTCTCATACGGAGCTTGGTCTTTGAGCCGGTTGAACTTTGAGTGACGATACAGCCGGATGGAGCCGCTTGTTTAAAGGCAAAACCCGGGTCAGGTTCGACGGAATACGGGACATCATTCGTAAACATGGCGCTGAGAGACGGGTTTCGAAGCAGGTTATGGCCAGAGGAGCCGATATAAGGTACGGTACGTCGTTCCGTTAAATAGAATGCATCCCGAAATGATGTCCGGTCCGCGATATTCTCGACAACTACGCAGCCGACAGGGTCCTTGATAAGCGTGCCGTGTGTCGTATTGGGATGATTGGCTTGAATCCGGTAGTTACGCGGTCCGAGGATGATATCCTGCGATGCCGTAGAACCCGGATCTACGGTGACGATGTATCCTTTATTGGGATTGTAATCCGTGATCGCGTAGTGATCCAGACGGCATCCGTCAATCCACACGCCTGACGTATGTCCGTAAATTCCCACAAAGCTCTCATAGGTCGCTTCCGCGTGGCATTCTTCGATCGAAACGGCACGGGCATTATCCAGCTTGATGAGTGGGGCGGTCATCACTTGATTCGCCGCAATCGCATCCCTCATGACATCTTCCTCGGTGCGTCCCTCTGCAGGAGAAGCAGGGGGGACGGTTTGTTCGCTCCTCTCAAAGGCCGTTGAGGTAATATGAATGCTGTCCGAATTCACAATTTCCAGATGGGGGTAATTTCGCACAGACCTGGAGAAGAAACAGCTATCAATCGTTGTGCACAACACAATATCCTCTAACTTTAAGCCCGTACCCAAGTAACCCGTCTCCTGCCAGAAACGGCAATCGCGAAACGAGATCATATAGCCTCCATAGCCCGAGGTGGGATTCGTCCCGCTTCGCATCCCCTGAATATAAACTCCGAATTTTCCTTCACCGCATGCGCTTGAGAAGAAACGCTCAAACATTTGGTGTGCGCCCTGCGGCAGATAGATGCCACCACCCGCAGCGTGGTTAATATAAAAATCCCTAAATAAGATAGTCTCGGCCATGTCTTTATCACTGTATAGGGCAAAGTCTGTTCCCGTATAAATAATACCGCTATCATACATTCCGTCCCCGTAGATGGTAAGTCCAATTCCTTGCGTGGCGTTGGTGTTGGGCCTTTCCTGTTTCGGTAATACCAAGGTTTGCGTTATGCGATATCGGCCTTTAGGCATATAGATGACGGAATATGCACCGGAGGCACACGCTTGGATCGCTTGTTGGAAGGCTAACGTATCATCTGAAACGCCATCACCTTTTGCACCGAAATTTTTCACATTGGCTTGACTGTTCAGTACAGGCATTTTCGCACCCTCCCATCTGTCGGAATGTTATCCTCATACAAAATATGATCAAGCATCGGTCGGAGTGATGCCAATTCACCTAATTGTCCTTAAATAGCCAAGAAATATTTATGTTTTCGTTTGACAAAAGAGTGCAAATTTATTAGGATACATTCTGTATCAACAACCATTATATCAAGCCATTTCTCATTGGGAGTGGAACATTCATGGAAAATGAACTGAAAATGTACTGTATATGTTGTCGTCGGATCGTGTCGATGATCGAGGGAGTCAGCGTGTTTAAAACCGGTTTCTATCGATACGATATGCCTATGGGCATATGTGGAAAGTGCAAAACGGCTGCATCCAATGAGCTATTTTACATGGCGCAGGACCTTTGAATGATTGGCTGATTCAGACGGCTTGGAGCGGAGTCTATTAGACTCATGCCTGGTATTGTGTATAATGGGGAATATTGAACTTGTTTCGTTAGGGGCAAAGGAGAATTCACATGAAGCAGGAACCGCTGGTAAGACTGCTCGGGGTTACGAAGAAAATATCGTCGAAGGTTCTGGTAGATGATGTGACCTTTGATATCGCACCTGGACAAATCTTCGGTTTCCTTGGGCCGAACGGGGCAGGCAAGACGACAACCATCCGCATGATGGTCGGGCTGATGTCCATTACCCAAGGGGATATAACCATCGGGGGATACAGCATTCGGAAAAATTATGAGCAGGCTGCTGCCCAGATCGGGGCGATCGTCGAGAATCCGGAAATGTACAAGTTTCTATCCGGTTACAATAATTTGAAGCATTTTGCACGCATGATGCAGGGGATTACGAAGGAGCGTATCGACGAAGTGGTGGAACTCGTCGGGCTCGGGAACCGGATCCATGAGAAGGTGCAGACCTATTCGCTGGGGATGCGCCAACGGCTCGGGGTGGCACAGGCGCTGCTGCACCGGCCCAAACTTCTGATCCTGGACGAGCCTACGAACGGCTTGGATCCTCAGGGCATTCGGGAGCTGCGTGATTATTTGCGGCGATTGACGCAGGAGGAAGGGACCACCGTCTTCGTATCCAGCCATCTGCTGTCGGAAATGGAGCTGATGTGCGATACCGTCGGCATCATCCGTCACGGCAAGCTGGTCGATATCCGGCAGCTTCGCACGGACGGGGGAGAGCGGATGTTTGAAGAGACGGCATTTACCGTCAGCGACGCGGATGCCGCCGCAGCGCTCCTCCAGGACTACCAGGCGACAGCCCGGGAGCATCGCGTCCTTGTTCGCGGTGACCGGGATATGATTGCGGACATCAATGCGGCATTGGTCGAAGCGGGCATACGCGTATATGCCATACAGCCGGTAACCCGGTCGCTGGAGGATCAATTTTTGGAAATGACGGGAGGGGGATCTCTTGTTGAATAACTTTACCCGTCTTGTTGCCAATGAGAATATGAAAATTTACTACCGCGTGCGGACATGGGTGATGCTGGGCATACTTGTCTTATTTAATGCGGCCATGCCTGTCATGCTGTACTTGACGGATGCGCCGATGGATGTCTGGACCGTGTTCACTTGGACGGAGAGTTTCACCATATACCTCAGCGCGATCTTCACGGTTGTCATCGCCGCGGATATCGTGGCCGGGGAATTTAGCGGAGGCACCATCAAATTGCTGCTGATCCGGCCGTGGAGCCGGGGGAAGATTCTGTTATCCAAATTCGCCGCCTTGTGTCTGTTCGGGCTGCTCTGTGCGGGAATCACCATGGTGGTGGGCATCGCTGTCTCGATGCTGCTGTTCTCCGGCAATGCCGGATTCTCGGACGGATTTGATGGATCGCCCATGAGCAATTCCCTCTTGCTCCTGCTGACGGATACGATCCAGGTGTTTGTCATTTCGCTGATTGCATTTATGCTCTCCACGGTATTCCGTTCAGGCGGCCTTGCGATTGGATTATCGCTGCTGGTCCTGTTCACCAAGGATATCTTCGGTTTTATCTTTAACCCGGAGCGGTTTGTATGGGCGAAGTATTTGCTCTTTCTTCACACCGATCTGAGCGGGTACATCAGCTCGCCGGTCGGGCCGGGAGGCGTGGGGCTGGGCTTTTCTGTAGCGATTTTGGCCGTCTATTGCTTACTGTTCATGCTGGTCTCGTGGCTGGCCTTCACTAAGAGAGACGTAGCAGCGTAATTCAAAACGATGAGAAAAGAGCTCCTTCCGCCGTGTGGATCACATGGATGAGAAGGGGCTCTTTGATTGTGTCGGCTGCAGGATCCGGCCGAAGCGGATATCGTGTTCGAATTCGGGTGGTCGTCCATACGCCGGGTTAACCTGCTTCCGGACGCTGAAGGGGCAGTGTGGTGTTAGTCGATTCCGAGGCTTCCTGAGAAGAGGTCTGCTGGTCCATCCGGCTTGCCCCGTGAAGAAGCCCGCCCTCCATAACGATAAGGGAAGCGGCGTGAACATCCCCGTACATTTGCCCCGTTGTCGTAATCGTCAGTTTATTTTCCGCCGTCACATCCCCATAGACCTTGCCGGCCACGATGACTTCCCGAGCGGAAATATTGGAGCGGGCAATCGCGGCTTCGCCTATGGTGACGCAGCCTTGGCTTTCGATGGAGCCGTTAAAGCGGCCGTCGATCCTCAGGTCATCCTCGCATTGCAGGACGCCCTCCACTTCGCTTCCTGGCCCGATCAGCGTATCGGTCCGCTCTGACGCCCGTTTCTTCTTGTTTTTCTTCTTCATCTGTCATTCCTCCTATTCGAAAATGGATGGTGTGCTTATTGCAGATAAGGCAAAGGGTCAATCGTCTGATTGTTTTTGACGACCTGGAAATGAAGGTGAGGGCCCGTGCTTCGCCCGGAGGAGCCCAGCTTGCCAATCGTTTCGCCCTGCTCGACATGATCGCCTGCCGACACGTCCAGGCTGTCCAGATGCATGTACCACGTCTCCAGACCATTCGGATGCCTGATGACGATATACAGCCCCCGCGCCCCGCTGCGTTCCGCTGCCGTCACCTCGCCGGCACCTGCGGCATAGATAGGATCGCCGGTTTTCCCGGCAATATCGATGCCGGCATGATAGGCCGAGCGGCCGGTAAAAGGATCGCTTCGATAACCAAAATTCGAGGTGAGCCGCTTGGAGGTGGTCGGCCATAATGAAGGCGTGCCCTCACGCCTTTCCTGGGTTTCCTGGGCCTGATCCAGCGTACGCGGAATATGCTGCTCCATGCGTGAAATCAACTGCTGCATGTTCTCGAAATCATCCTGGGTCTCCCTGGCGAGGTTTAACATTTCATTCTCATGAACGGCAATGAATTCACCGCCGACATGCTGCTTATCCTCGTCAGCGATGGAGGAGGTCTGGCCGGACAGGCTGCCGTGCTTCTCAATAAACTGCTGAAGCTCCTGCTCCAGCTGCTGAACGCGCTCCATCTGGACCTTCGTTTGCTCTGCTTCACCCGATAGCTGAATGATCGCTTTATTTAGGCGTTCGATGGCTTCATTCTTATCGGTGACCGTCACTTCCATCTTTAAGGCTTCCAGGCTTTTCAGCGTCAGCTGCTGCTCCAGCCCCGAGATGGTCTGAGCCGACTGGATCTGGAGGGAAACGATCAGTCCGGCGATGGACAAAATAGCGGCCGCGGGCACCGCTATCATCAAAGGTTTGGACAGATGGACCTGTTTGACTGAATGCTGGGCATCCCGAAGCACCAGCAAGGTTAAGCGTTGTTTACGGTGTGCGGTTTTCATGGCATCTCCCTTCCATGCATTATTTATGGTTTACAAGGGCACCCGCTAGACTTGGCCAACTCCTTATCTAGTATGTATTCTATTCTTTCGAAGAACATGTCAAAAATTATTAGATAAGAGAACTTATTCAGTATGGCGCCGCATTGGGTAATTGAATAAATACATATGGAATTGGTCAATGATGTAGTGTAGTTAATTGCTTGTCTTTCATTTCAAACGTTTTGACAAAGGGCTGCTCAATATATTATTCATCGTGAGGAGGCTGCCGATATGGTGTGGCTTCTGGTTGCACTTATTACTTTTATTTTGCAGATGGTTGCGGTGCTGCTGCTTGAGTTTCGAAATCCGTCCAAGGCCGTGGCATGGCTGTTTATTTTATTTTGCCTCCCCTTTATCGGGTTTGTACTCTATTTCTTTGTGGCGCAGGATTACCAGAAGCGATTGAAGATTCGCAAGCGGGGTTCCCGTTTGTTTCAGGAAATCAGGGCGCATTTGTGGGATCGGGCGGCGGTCGTCCGAAGAAAAGGAGATATGAACAATCCCGGCTTTCATCATAATGACCGTTTGTTCAATCTGCTCAATCACTTGTCGGAGAGTCCCATCACGGGCTGTAATCAAAGCCGGGTGTTGACCGATGGGGAAGAGACGTATGAGGCCATGCTGAACGCCATGGAGGAGGCCAAGGATCACATTCACGTGGAGTTTTACATCTTTCGCCATGATCGGATCGGCACGAAGTTTCAGGACGTCATGATTCGAAAAGCGCAGGAAGGCGTCAAGGTGCGCCTGGTTTGTGACGGGCTGGGCAGTTATAAACTCAAGAAAACATTCATTCAGCGCTTCAAAGAATCGGGAGTGGAGTTCTATTTCTTCCTGCCCGCCATGGTCTCGATGTTCAGCCGCAGAATCAATTACCGGAACCACCGCAAAATCGTCGTCGTGGACGGCACGATCGGTTTTCTGGGCGGCATTAACGTCGGGGACGACTATCTTGGCGAATATCCGAATATGGGCTACTGGCGCGACACGCATCTGGAAGTAAAGGGGGATGCGGTCTATTTTCTGCAAAATGTGTTTCTGCACGATTGGAAGCTCGCGTCCGGAGAGCGCATTGCGGATTTCGGGCTGTTTCCGGAGCATCAATGCACCGGGGAGGAGCAAGTGCAGATATTGAGCAGCGGACCGGATCTGAACTGGAATGCCATTCAGGAAATGTGCTTCGGGGCGATTTCCGTGGCCAAAGAACGGATATGGATTACCACGCCGTATTTCATTCCCGATGAAGGAATTTATGAAGCTCTGAAGACGGCTGCGGTGAGCGGCGTGGACGTACGGATCATTATTCCGGATCACGCCGATTCCCGCCTCGTCAAGATGGCAAGCTTGTCCTACGTGGAAGAGCTGCTGGCAGCGGGAGTCAAGTTCTACGAGTATGAAAAAGGGTTCATCCATGCCAAGGTGCTCATTGTGGACGAGCTTCTCGGTTCGGTCGGTACGGCGAATATGGATATGCGGAGTTTCTTCTGTAACTTCGAGCTGACGGCTGTGCTGTTTGATCGGCTGCCTATTGAGCGGTTGGTTTCGGATTTTAAGGAAGATCTGCAACATAGCAGGCTTATTGATGCGGAGGTGTTCCGTCAGCGCGGAAGATGGCAGAAAGCGGCCGAAATTATGTGCAGGATGCTGTCGCCATTGCTGTAAAAGTATATTTTACATGAGATGTGAGAATGACGGAAATCCGAGTAAAAAGCAGGATAAACTGCGAAAAATCTATGTCCCGCTTTTATTTATATGATAGAATATTTATATAGGATCCACTTATAAATATATATTAGCTTGGTTTCATAAAGTTGAACGGGGGAGATTTATGTCAAGTGATGTGAAGATTCTGGCGCAAGTGAAAGCGGAGCAGCAGAAGCCGGAGAATCCCAAGGCAGGCTCAGCGACCTTGAAGCTTCTCCGCCGTCTGGTGTTCTTAACTTTCGGCGCGATTTTGATGGCAGTAGGGCTGGAAATCTTTCTGGTGCCGAACAAGATTATTGACGGAGGGATTACCGGAATCTCGATTATGGTTTCCCATATCACCGATATTCCGCTGGGTGTATTCCTGACTTTGTTCAACCTTCCGTTTTTGTTTATGGGATATAAACAGATCGGAAAAACCTTTGCATTATCCACGCTGTTCGCCGTATTGGTCATGTCCGTCGGCACTTATTTCCTGCATCCCGTCGATCCGATCACGATCGATCCGCTGCTTGCAGCCGTGTTCGGCGGCGTGCTTCTCGGAATCGGGGTCGGCCTTGTTATCCGGTCCGGCGGTTCCTTGGACGGGACGGAAATCGTGGCCATTCTGATCAACAAGAGAACGCCGTTCTCCGTCGGCGAAATCGTGATGTTCATCAACGTATTCATTCTAGGCAGCGCAGGTTTCATTTTCGGCTGGGACCATGCCATGTACTCGCTGATTGCGTATTACCTTGCGTTTAAATTGATCGATATTACCATTGAAGGCATTGATCAATCCAAATCGGTTTGGATTATCAGTGATAAGCATAAGGAGATCGGTGATGCGCTGACCCAGCGTTTGGGACGCGGCGTAACCTACCTCGAAGGCGAGGGCGCTTATTCCGGAGACAGCAAGAAGGTTATCTTTGTGGTTATCACTCGCCTGGAAGAAGCAAAGCTCAAATCCATTGTGGAAGACTGGGACTCCCAGGCCTTCGTAGCCGTCGGCAACATCCATGATGTGAAGGGCGGCCGCTTTAAGAAAAAGGCAATCCATTAATACAATCATTTCAGGCTCCACCCGGTGCGAGAGTTAGCGCGGGTGGAGCCATTTTTTGTTTAAAGAGTATCGGCTTGCAGGCGCAGCGCCTTCTTCTCGCGCACATAATGACGAATGATTCGCGACATGGCCTGGACGGCGGCGGATTGACCGACGGCCTGGTTCACGGTTCCGGTGAAATAGAGGCCCGACTCCGGGTGATGGAAGGCAAATGCCCCGGATTGGCCCCAGTGGCCGATGAGTCCGCGTCCCAGACTGAAAGGAGATAGCGGCTGTCTTGAAATGCCGATGCCATAGAAGAAGGGGCCGGGAGCAAACAGGAAGTTCCACTGCCTCTGGAGCTCCCTCAAATCACCCAGCGGAAACAAATCCCCGTTAAAAAAGGATCGCAAAAACGTCATCGTTTCCCTTGCCGTGGAGACGATCCCGCCCTCCGCACCGACTGATGCCATATACAAGGGAAGGTCCAGTCGCTTCTGCTTGTAATGGAACGGAACGGGGGACGCATCCTCCGGGTCATGATAAAAATAGGTTTGCGTCAGCTTGAGCTTGTCGAAGATGTATTCCTGGAATACGGCCTGAATGGATTCGCCCTTGATATTCTCGATGATTTGGCCAAGCAGCCGATAGTTGGTGTCGGAATATTGGGCTTTTTTCTGCTGTCCCGGTTTGAATTTAGGCGTTTTCCTTTTGGCCGCGGCCAGGACTTGGTCCAGGCTCCAAGCTCGATCCTTCCCGGCGATCAGATTCGAGAAGACGGTTCCCGAGAAATAGTCCGGGATGCCGGACGTATTGGACATCAAATGCTGAACGGTGATTTCTTCGCCGTAATCCCGGTTCTTAAACCTGTGGAGCCCGGTCATAATCTCTTCGGGCAGGTGCTTGCCAATGGGATCATGGAGCTCGAGCCGCCGCTCGGCGCGTAATTTCAAGAGTACGGCAGTCACGTACAACTTGGTCACGCTGGCAATGAAATAGCGGGCGTCAGGCTGCATATCACCTCCGCTGCCGACTATGGACAATGACCGCTCCTGGTCCTCGACGCACATCACTGTGCTAAACACATTTCTTTTATTGGCGATTTGAGTCACACATGCATCCAGAACCGCTTGCTTCAGGATTGTTCCCATTGCCGTTCTACCTCCCATGAATCGTAATTTTTCTTTCCTTCAGTTTAGATTCCGTTTCCCTCATGTTTCCGGGCACGCGCAGCACGTATGAACGCTTCAGCGGCTTCGTCCATCATATTCATCATCTGCTCGTCATCCACGTTCTTCGTGAACAGATCGTTTGCCACCATGACGCAGAGACCTGTCTGAAACACCTGCATGTTCAATAAAATAGATTGCAGTTCCTGATCCGAAAATCCCGCGAGCTCCGGATCCTGCCTCATCAATCCGATAACTTCGTCCAGTTGTTCCGGCGTATTCTTCATATGGGGATTGTCTTTCATCATGAGGTCCCGATAAAGCACGGGATATTCCTTGGCAAAGCGGAGACTTGCCATGCCGATATCCCGGAACGGCTGTCCGGATTGCTGCTCCATGATCATTCCTCTGGCCACATGGAAGGCTCTTTCGACGACCTGCTGAAGCAGTTCCTGGACGTCGTTGAAATTGACATAGATCGGCGCGATGGAGCTGCCGAGACGTTCGGCTACTTTTCGGATCGTAATGGACTCGATGCCATCCGTTTTGGCAATGTCGAATGCGGCTAGCACGATATCTTGTTTGGTAAACTTCGTTTTTGGTGCCATGATGTCTACAGCTCCTTAGGTTATTCATATGTAGAACGATCAATATATATCACTTGATATATATTGATTATAAAGAGTAATTGGACCGATTTCAATCCGGTCATCATGAAGCATTCATGGAATCAGGATTTGTAAATCCAGTAAAAACCACTTATAATAAGAACATATGTTTGTTAAAATAAAGAATAATGATATAGAGCATGGCAGATCCAGGGAGGAGGAAACGGAATGGCTCGTACGCAATATGAACGCATAACCACCAAGCAAACATTAAACCGAGTGAAGGAAGAGCGGATGCCCTTCGATTGGTCCATCAATCCGTATCGAGGTTGCGGACATGGCTGCAGCTTTTGCTATGCCCGCGCATTTCAATCGTTTATCGGGATGGGAGCGGAAGACGAGTTCCAGCACCATATTTTTATGAAGTCGAATGCGGCGGAAGCGCTGGAGAAGCAGCTGTCGAGCGCGGCGAGGAAGTTTAACTATGATATTGAAGCGATGCGGAGATCGATCGGACAGGTGACGATCGGAACGGCAACCGACCCGTACCAGCCGATCGAGGGCAAGGAGACCCTTACGCGGGAATGTCTGAAGCTGCTCGCTAAATACCGCATTTCTACCAGCATTACGACGCGTTCTCCGCTCGTATTGAGGGATTTGGATATCTTGACCCGGATGGAGAACGTGTCCGTCAACATAAGTCTCAACACGCTGAGCGGGGACGTCATCCGGAAGCTGGAGCCGGCATCGCCTCATCCGGAGGCCAGGCTTGATGCGATCCAAAGATTATCGGCTGCTGGCATTAGAACAGGCTTGTTTGTGGCGCCTGTGCTGCCCTTTTTGACGGACGAGGAGCCGGAACTGAAGGAGCTCTTGTCCCAGGCAAAGGAAAGAGGCGTTTCCTTTGCGATGATCTCCTTGCTGAGACTGTCGCGCGACGTGAAGAAATGGTACCTCGAAACGCTGAAACACCACTTCCCCGAGGTGGTTCAATCCTACCGCGAGTTATATGGGCAAGGCGCTTATGCGGAAGAGCATTACGTTCGTTCCGTCAAGGCGATGGCGTCCAGGCTGTTGAACGAATATGGGCTGAGCGGATTGACCATGGGGGCACCTGCTGCCGTCAACCGGTCCGGACCGATTGCAGCCTCGGAGAACGATACATCGGATGAAGGTACCAACGATCACCCTGCGAGGGAATGGGCTGCTCCTGTACGTCCAAGGAAGCTTCCTCAACCGGCGGCCCCGGTTTCCGGAGAGGAGCTTACTCCTGCTGTTGAGCAGCTATCCTTTCCTTTTTGACGCTGCCTTACCCTTTGGCTTCAGATGCCGGATGACATTCTCGATCGGTTGGGGCGGCAGGGTCTGCAGCAGGTCGCCCTTTTCCCTCAGCCGTTCTTCGATGTTCAGCAGGTGAAACTCCGTGGGAGAAACGTCCTGGCGGACTTCGTCCCACGTGAGCGGCGTGGAGACGGTCCCGAGCCGCCGAGCCCGCGGGGTGTAAGGAGCGGCGAGCGTCCTCCCGCTGTAGTGCTGAAGATAATCGAAGTAGATTTTATCGCCGCGGTTCTTCTTCAGCCGCTCGATGGTGAACAGCTTCGGGAACTTCTCCGTCACGTATTGGCCCACGAATTGGCCAACCGTTCGAAGTTCATCGAACGTTACGCCTTCCGGAATCGGAACGATGATCTGCACTCCGGTCGCTCCCGAGGTTTTCGGGACGGAGGACAGGCCCAGGGAGCTCAACACGTCCCCTACAATGGCCGTCGCCTCCATAATCCGGGGCTCCTCCGGGAGCGTGGGATCCAAATCGATCATCCATTCGCAGGGCAGATGGCTGCCTGCCAGATGCAGGGAAGGGTGAAACTCAAGCGCAGCCAGATTCCCCAGCCAGAGCAGTTCCGGCAGCCCGTTGAGCAGCACGTAGTTAATATTTTCGTGCACATAAGTCTGAACAAAAGGCGGCAGCGGCTCGGGTGCATTTTTCTGGTAGAAGGATTCGCCTTGGGCTCCGTGCGGATACCGGATGGTCGTGAGCAGCCTGCCCCGGCAGTACCGGAGCAAGAAAGGCGAGATGGCCGCAAGCTTTTGCAAATACATTGCCTTGGTAATGCCGACCTCCGGCCACAGCGGTTTGTCGGGATTCGTAATTTGAATCTCTTGCCCCTCGATCGTCAGGGTGCCTTTAACGGTACGAGCCATATGGTTTACACCCCCTCAATCGATACGAGTTTGGGATGGCGCATCATGCCATCCTGGCTCCACTCGAGAAATGTGACCTGGACTGATAAAGGCTGGTTAAGCCAGGCCAGCTGTTCTTTCTTCAGGTCGGTATGGAGCGTTCTCCATATCGCGTCAGCACGATGGCTTTCGGCATATTGCAGCAGTTTCTTCTTCGTTTGCTCATTGAGCCCCAGGGAAGCCCGGCCGATGTAGTTCCCATCGTCGTCTGCGATGACGAGGCTGGCTACGCGACCTTCCCTGATGATCATGGCGACGGCGGAGGCTGCCATGTTCACGGCAATTTTCTTTTTGTACCAATCCCGATGCTTTTTGCCCTCACGGTAAGGCGAGGAGAGGCGCTTCATGACAATGCCCTCCCAACCGCGCTGTTCCGCCCAGTCCCATAACGGTTCGCCTTCAAGAAACAGATCGGCGGTCAGCAGGCCCGGAATGTCGGAAACCGTCTCCTTGAGACGATGATGACGTTCCAGATAAGGCAGCTTGCGCAAGTCCTCGTCGCCGTCCACCAAGATATCGAACAGCACATAAGTAAACAGAGGAGCGCTCGTACTGACCGTACGCGAACGCTCCCGCTGAAGAACCTTCTGAAAGACGGGGCGGCCAAGCTCCGGATGAAAATACACGACCTCGCCATCCAGGAGAAGACGCTGATCCTGCAGGACGGATAATGCCTGAACGACTTCGGGGTACAGGGATGTTTTGTCGAGCATCTTGCGGGAATACAGGGATACGCGGTTCTGGTCAAGCCCGGCCAGAATGCGTACGCCATCCCATTTCAGCTGATAACCCCAATCTTCGCCCGTCGTAATCTGATCCGTCGAGATCGGAGCCATCGGCTCTTTCGGCAGCAAATTTTGCAACTGTCCCATGCGGCTTTAGGATGGGGAATCGGATTTCTTGGATTTGGTCGTCCGGCGTTTCGGCTTCGGTGCGTCCGCGTCAGCTTCCCCGCCGCTGACCTTGGCTGCAGGCTCTTTGGCAGCGGTCTTCCGGGTCGTTTTACGCGGCTTCGGCTTGGTGCCCGGGTCCGTTCCGATCGGCTTTACGGCCTCGATGCTGGCCTGAAGGGCCGCCATCAGATCCACGACGTTGGTCTCCTGACGGGCAGGGGCAATCTTGATCTCTTCGCCGGACACTTTGCTGTTGATCAGGTCCAGCAGGCGTTCGCGATAATCATCCGTATATTTTTCAGGGTCAAAGGGAGTCGACAACTGGTCAATCAGCAGTTTGGCCATATCCAGCTCCTTGGCGTTGACCTCCGTTCGCTCAGGTAGATTCGGGACCTGCGAAATCGGCCGGATTTCATCCGGGTAGAAAATCGTCTCGATCGACAGGCATTCATCCAGCACGCGAATCGCAGCCAAACTGCTCTTGGAGCGAATGGCAATTTTGGCGATGCCGATTTTGCCGGACTGCTTCATCGCTTCCAGCAGCAGCCGGTATGCATTGGCACCTGCTTGATCCGGCGAGAGATAGTAGGTCTTCTGGAAGTAGATCGGATCGATCTCGGTCAGATCGACAAAGTCCAGAATGGTGATGTTTTTGCTGTTCGCTTCGGCGAGCTGCTCCAGCTCTTCTTTTTCGAACAACACGAATTTCCCCTTCTCGTACTCATAGCCCTTCGTAATCTCCTCCCAGGCAACCTCCTCTTCACATACCGGACATTTGCGGATGTAGGAGAGCGGGCTGCCGCACTCCTTGTGAATGTACCGCATCGAAATATCCTTGTCTTCCGTAGCCGAGAACATCTTCACCGGCACGTGCACCAGACCAAAGCTGATCGCGCCCTTCCAAACCGTATGCATTCTATGAAACCTCCTATCAAGTTCTAATATGTTTTGGGTATGACCGTGTAGTAAACGCAATAAACGACGACTATAATTTTTTGAACTACCTCTAGTAGTGCGTGTTCAAAAAGGTCGGTTTTCAGCACCGAGAAGGTTGGATGAAGCTAGGGACGTCAGGAGCGGAGCGTACGTTTTGGGTACGTGAGCACCGGAAGGCCCGGCTGAATTCAAGATTCGATGCCGAGCTGCTTCCTGATTCGCTTCGTGATCAAAAGCGGACTTTTTGAACTACCTCTATTAGTGTGCCCAAAAAAAGACTCTAGTATGAGTTATAGCTCAGGATTGCATAATTAGAACCTGTTTGTGGCATATTGACGATGAACGCTGCCTGTAAAAGGAGGTATCTTCTCATGATGGAGTCTAGAGAAACCGAAACGTCGGAAGAGATACAGAAGGACAGAGCCTCGGACCATTCCGCATCCGAACCGGTGAACGGCGACATGGTGGATTGGAACAGCCTGACCTCGGAGGAGAGCGAGATCTCTCGGGAATCTACCATGTTCGATATTGACCGGATGATTAACGAAGGCCTTGGCGGAGGCAATGTCACGATGGATAACGGACTGATCGGCCCATCCACCACCGACACGATGGAGGTCGTGGACGAATCGCCAAGAGAACCGGAAGAAGGAGGATCATAACGTATGGAGATGCAGCGCGCCGTGGAGATTTTTAACTCCAAGGATACTTACAAGGTGAACCTGGAAGGGGAGCCAGTCTGGATCGAGCAGATCGATCCGCAGAACGGGATGGCTACCGTTCAGGTTGGTTCCCGTCCGACCAATACGCTGACGGTGAATGTGGACCGGCTGAAGGAAGGCGAATAGCCTGATTAAAGGGGCTTAGCTTCCTTGCAGAAGCTTGAAATGGCATGAAAACACACCTTGTTCGGGGTTCCGTACTGTCGGAAACCGGATAAGGTGTGTTTGGTTTGCGTATAATTTGCCGTTAACGCAGCCCTCTGAAAAATAATTGGATATCATCCATCAGCAGATCAGGAGCTTCCCATGCGGCGAAATGGCCGCCCCGGTTCTTGCAGCGGATTGGGAGGACCGATATAATGAAGATCAAGTATTTTGAGATATGGGCAAACTAAATAAAGGGTGGGTTATCAGTGAATAATGGCCGTACGGAGGGCCGGTTTCGAATGACTTCAAGCAGTCTGGAGGAGACGGAGCAGCTTGCTGCTTGGCTGGCCGCGAGGGCGGAGCCAGGGACCGTCATCGGTCTGGACGGGGATCTTGGAGCAGGAAAAACGGCATTCTCCCAACAATTTGCACGGCATCTTGGGGTGAACGGTGTTGTGAATAGCCCGACGTTTACCATTATTAAAGAATATGAGGGGCGTCTGCCGCTCTACCATATGGATGTATACCGTTTGTCGGTCGATGAGGCGGATGAGCTTGGGCTGGACGAATATTTTTATGGTGACGGGGTTTGTCTCGTGGAATGGAGCAGCCTGATCACCGAGCTTATGCCTGAGCAGTATCTCCATATCCAGCTAGAAACGACGGGCGAAACGAACCGGATCATCACACTTTCAAGCCAGGGCGGGCCTTATGGCGAGTGGTGCCGGGATTTGAATGAAAAATGGGGTAGCATGAATGAACAACAATGACAAAAAGCCGCAGCAGCGGTTTTTGGCGCTGGATACGTCAACGGCTTCGCTGGCGGTATCCGTGATGGAGCAGGACAAGCTGCTGTCGGAGGTTAACACGAATGCGGACCGCAACCACTCGGTGCACCTGCACCCCGTGATGGATCAGGCGCTTGCGGAAGCCGGCCTCGGCATGGACCAGGTAGACGGCATTGCCGTAGGTGTGGGCCCGGGTTCCTATACGGGCATCCGCATAGCGGTGACCGCAGCCAAAACATTGGCATGGGCCAATCAGCTTCCGGTCGTCGGGGTATCCAGCCTGCATGCTTTGGCATGGGGGGGCTTAAAATCCGGATGGAGCGAGACGGCGGCAGAAAAGGGAGTCCACTGGGTCGTTCCGCTGCTGGATGCCAGACGGGGACAAGTGTATACGGCATTGTTCGCTGCCGATTCAAAACGCCAAGCGGAAGCGCCGGTACGTATGGAGACGGACGGCATCCGCCTGATGCAGTCCTGGGTGGAAGCCATAGAGGAACGAATCAGCAAGCTGCCTGAAGAGGAGCGCCCGGTCTGCATATGGTTTATCGGGGAAGTGGAGCTTCATGCGGAGGCCTCTCGCGGGCTTGAGCCGTGGTTTGGAGACAGGCTCCGGATTCATCCGTACTCGCTGGAGGGCCGCTGGATGGGGTATCTGGGAGCAGCCAGATTACTCGCCGGGGAAGCGGATGATGTGCATACCTTGGTGCCCAATTATACACAGCTTTCCGAAGCGGAAGCGAACCTGCTGCGCAAGCGGTGAAGGGAGCGTAGGATTCGTTATGGACGAGCAGAAGAAGCCGGCAGACGGTGAAGAAGGTTTGTCCTTCCGGCTGATGACCCTGGAGGATATACCGGAGGTTCTCGAGGTGGAGCGCGAAGCGTTTACCGTGCCCTGGACCGAGGAAGCTTTTCACAATGAGCTGAAACTGAATCATTTTGCGCGTTATATGATTATGGAATACGAAGGCCGAACCGTAGGGTATGCCGGCATGTGGACGATCGTGGATGAAGCGCACGTCACGAATATTGCCCTGCTGGAGCAGTATCGCGGACGCAAGTGGGGCGATCGGCTGCTGTCGGAACTGATGAAGACCGCTGCCTATATGGGGATGGAGAAAATGACGCTCGAGGTTCGGGTATCCAATCACGTTGCCCAGCGTTTATATATCAAAAAAGGGTTTAAACCAGCCGGTGTCCGGAAGGGGTATTATTCCGATAACCAGGAAGACGCACTCATCATGTGGGCAGATCTGCCCCCTTATCGGGAGGACGATGGCGAGGAAGGAAGTCAAAGGCTATCATGAAGGATGAAAAAATAGACCGGCAGCACAGCTGCATTTTGGCGATAGAAACGAGCTGCGATGAAACCTCGGTTGCCGTCGTAAAGGATGGCTGCGAGGTATTGTCCAGCGTCATTGCCAGCCAGATTGAAACGCATAAAGCATTTGGCGGGGTGGTGCCCGAGGTGGCCTCCCGCAAGCATGTGGAGAGCATTACGTTAATTATTGAGCAGGCCGTAGCCGAGGCCGGGATCGAAATGAAGGATTTATCGGCGATCGCCGTCACGCAGGGCCCCGGTTTGGTCGGAGCTCTTCTCGTGGGCGTCATGGCGGCCAAAAGCCTGGCGTTTGCGCTGGGCAAGCCGCTGATCGGCACGCATCATATTGCGGGTCATATTTACGCAAACCGCTTTGTGGGCGATATCGCCTATCCTTGCATGGCGCTGGTTGTTTCCGGCGGCCATACCGAGCTGGTCTACATGAAAGACGAGGGCAGCTTTGAGTTAATCGGCAGGACGCGGGATGATGCGGTTGGCGAAGCGTACGACAAGGTGGCAAGGGCGCTTGGCTTCCCGTATCCCGGAGGCCCACATGTCGACCGAATGGCCTTGGAAGCCGAGGAGGTCGTGGATCTTCCCCGCGTATGGCTGGAGCCGGATTCATATGACTTTAGTTTCAGCGGTTTGAAATCGGCTGTATTAAATGTCGTCAATCAGAGCAAAATGCGTGGAGAGGACGTTCGGACGGAAGCGATAGCCCGGGGCTTTCAAGAATCCGTCGTGGAGGTGCTTGTGGAGAAGGCGGTTCGCGCGGTCAAAGCATACGATGCCAAACAGCTGCTGCTGTGCGGGGGCGTAGCCGCCAATCGCGGACTTCGTCAAGCATTGTCCGAGCGGTGCGGGCAGGAAGGAATCCCGCTGACGATCCCGCCATTTCAATATTGCACCGATAACGGAGCGATGATTGCGGCCGCGGCGCATTTGAAATGGAAGCGGGAGAGCTTTACGCCGCTGGATATGAAGGCTGATCCGCAAATGTCGCTGGAATATTGGGCGGAACATTAAGCTAAAGCTTCTTGACACGTCTGTGGTCCAGAACGTATAATCATGATCAAATTCCAGAATGTTGAAACGCAAAGAACAGGACCAGTAAGGTGAACCTTGGATGAAGAGAGCTGCGGGACGGTGCAACGCAGACGACAGGAGCCTGAACTCACCTGGGAGCGGAGCAGGGGAACCTCGCGCAATGAAATGCCTCTAAGGCATAGATGACATTGCGGAGCTTGACCTTGCTACGGGATGGCCTCCGTGAGAACGGCTGCGCACAAATCCTTTGCGATTTGGCGATGGAGGGGGCTTTAAGGTCCGGGTTTGCAATGGACCTAGGATTTAAAGTCAACAAGAGTGGTACCGCGATAGGATAGCCTGTCGTCTCTTGCATAAGAGATGGCAGGCTTTTTTGCATGTTGAGGCAGCTTGGAACTCGGATCAGGAAGAAGGCGTATAACAACGAAGCAGCGCTTAAAGAGTTAAAGATACCCGGTAAAGGGAGCCGGATATCATGTGGTATTTGCATAACAGCATAACGTATAAACGCGATGAACGGGAGCAGTAGAAGGGAGCTGTCTACAGAGAGCTGCGGTTTTGGTGCAACGCAGCGGCAGCAAGCTTCGAATCTCGCCCGGGAGCGGAAGAGGGAACGTCTGCAGGTCGGATGATTTGATCGATCCGGATCGAATGCCAAGAATGCAGATAGGACTCTCTTACGGCGTTCCTCCGTCATCGGGAAGTCCATTCTCTTCATGACCCGGCCGGCATGAGGAGATCATGGACGGTGAGTGGACACGTGCGTGCGTTAGCATCGCTGAACAGCATGGCGTGTCAATTAGAGTGGTACCACGGAGGGTCTTTAGCCCGTCGTCTCTTATGATATAAGAGATGGCGGGCTTTTTTGCTGCCGGCAGCAGCAGGGTGGGAAGCGGACGCAAGTCGACGTGCGGACGTGCATTGAACATAACCAGTTGGATAGAACAACAGAATCCAATCGAATGAAAATCAGGGTTGTACCCTAACGAAGGAGGAATATCGGAAGATGAATGAATCCAAGAGAACGATCCGAATTTTCGATACGACATTGCGGGACGGAGAACAGGCACCAGGGGCAAGTCTCCAGCCCGAGCAGAAGATGGTGCTGGCCGGAAAACTGGCGGAATTGGGCGTTGACGTGATGGAGCCCGGGTTTCCGGTGTCCAGTCCCGGAGAGTTCGCCGCTGTGCAGGCCATTTCAAGGCAGCTGCAGCAGGTGGAGATTTGCGGGTTCGCGCGAGCGGTAAAAGGGGATATTGATGCGGCCGTCAAGGCAACCCAGGATGCGGCGAGAAGGCGGATTCACCTGTTTATATCCTCTTCCGACATCCATCTTCGCCACCAGCTGCGCATGAGCCGTCCGGAAGTCGTGGCAAGGGCGCGTGAAATGACGGCTTATGCGAGGCAATTCAGCGATGTGGTGGAATTCACGGCGATGGATGCTTCCCGAACGGGCATCGACGACCTGATCGAGATGGTGGAGGCCGTTATCGAAGAGGGAGCCACGATCATCAATCTGCCGGATACGGTCGGATATGCGCTTCCGAACGAATACGGCGAGATGTTCCGGCGGGTGCGGGAAGGCGCCCGAGGCGGGAAGAGGGTCACCTACAGTGCCCACTGCCATAACGATCTCGGTCTAGCCGTGGCCAACAGCCTGGCCGCGATCGAGAACGGCGCGAGTCAAATTGAGGTCACCGTGAACGGGGTGGGCGAACGTACAGGCAACTGCGCGCTGGAAGAGCTTGTCATGGCTCTATCTACCCGGGGCGACATGCTGCGGGCAGAGACGGGCATTACGGCCGAGAAGCTGTACGAGGTATCCCGCCTCGTCAGCGGTGCGATGCATTTTCCGATCGCCTTCAATAAGCCCGTGGTCGGCCGGAACGCCTTCCAGCATGAATCCGGCATTCACCAGGACGGTCTTCTGAAGGATCGTAGCACCTACGAGATTATGGATCCGGAGAAGCTGGGCATTCCGCGAAGCATGATCGTACTGGGCAAGCACTCCGGCCGCCATGCCCTGAAGGACCGCTTGGCCCGTTACGGTGTCCGGCTCGAGGGAGCCGAGATGGAATCCCTGTACGATACCTTCAAGGAAACGGCTGACCGTCAAAAGGTGGTCAGCGATGATCAGCTGCTGCAGATGGTCAGCCGCACATTGGGCAAGCCGGCACAGGTGTACGAACTGTCCGAGGCGCAGGTCATTTCCGGCACGGGAAGCAGCAGGGTTGCCGCGGTTACGCTGCGCCAATTGAGCGAGCAGACGGAAGCCACATACTCCAGCGTGGCGGACGGTCCCGTGCAAGCCGTCATATCGGCGATCAGCCAAGGAATCAGCAGCGACATCCGGTTTGGCGATCTGGAGCTGCATTCTTTAAGCAGCGGCGAGGACGCGCATGCCGAAGCGGCGGTAACGGTGGAGAAGGCCGGCAAGATCTTCCGCGGCACGGCCGTGCACCAGGATATCGTCATGGCCGCAGGCTTGGCATACGTTGCGGCATGCAACTCGGCGTTAATGTCGGTTTAGGCATCGAAGCGATTAAGGGACCTCAGCGTGCTTACATTTACTTAAGATTGGCACAAGCGACCTTCCACCCGGAACGGGGAAGGTCGCTTTTTTCCAAAATAATAAAAGGTAGGCCCTATATAGGAGCTAAATATATAGAACATCAAACTCTGTCAAGTTGTGAACAACGTTATCCACATATTCGCCAAAAAATGTGCATAACCGAGAAAAATGTCGATAAATCGGTCTTTTGCAAGACGCTGAAAAGAGGGGACAGGATTTTCAAATATCCCGGTGGAAACTGTGGATAATGTGAATAACTTAGTGGATAAAGCTGGATATAGGACCGGAGATCCGCGTATAACAACAAAAAAATGGCCATTTCGGCCATTTTCATGATAAACTTATGCACCATTCCTGGGGATAAGTTTGTGTATAAACGTAAATCTTCATTTGAAACACTTTTGTGAATTTTTTTAGGCTTCCAGCAATGACTCCCATTCGGCAAATATTTGCTCAAGCTGACTCTTTTTCTCCTCTAACGACTGCTGCCGTTCTTGGAGCGCCATATAATCCTGATAGATCTCCGGCAAGGTCATTTCGGTTTCCAATTGGGCAATGTCCGATTCCAGGACATGAATTTGCTCCTCCAAGCTGGCAAGCCTGCGCTGACGGTTTCGTTCCTCCCGTTTCGCCTGCTTCTCGGCTTCGAAGGAAACGGCCCCTTGCTTCTCAGGCAGAGCCTCGGCTTTCCCTTCCTGTTTCAGGGTGTGGCGGGCAAACGGCTCGGATGGCTCGTTGTCCATATCAAGAATTTCCTGCTTTTTCTCCGTATAGTCGTCATAATTACCCAGGAAATGTTGAATGCCGTCCGGATGAAGCTCGATGATGCGTTCCGCCATTTTATTAAGGAAGTAACGGTCATGGGATATGAACAGTAAAGTGCCCTCGTAATCCATGAGTGCCGATTCCAGCACCTCTTTCGCAAACAAGTCAAGATGGTTCGTCGGTTCGTCCAAGATGAGCATGTTGGCTTCCAGAAGCATGAGCTTGGCAAGCGAGACGCGTGCTTTTTCCCCGCCGCTTAAGGAGCTGATCTTCTTGAGGACATCTTCGCCGCTGAAGAGGAAATTGCCCAGAACGGTACGAATGCGGGCTTCCTCCATATGAGGATAGGTGCCCCACAGCTCTTCCAGGACGGTGTTGCTTGGGTTCAGCTCGGATTGCTCCTGATCGTAATAGCCGATCTTCACTTTTGTACCCCATTGCAGTGACCCCGCCGTCGGCTTCATGGTACCGATCAAGCATTTCAGGAGCGTCGATTTGCCCACCCCGTTGGGTCCGATCAAAGCTACGGTTTCCCCGCGGCTGAGATCAAAGGAAACTTGCCGAAACAGCGGTTTGTCCTGCTCGAACGCAAGCGACAGATCACGTACGTGAAGGACGTCTTTCCCTGACATATACTCGGCTTCAAAAGAAAAATGAGCTTTCTTGAGATCGCCCAGCGGTTTGTCGAGCCGCTCCATTTTATCCAGCGCTTTGCGGCGGCTCTGCGCACGCTTGGTCGTAGAGGCCCGTACCAGGTTTCGCTGAATGAAGTTCTCCATGCGGGAAATCTCATCCTGCTGCTTCTCGTATTGCTTCAGCTGGGATTCGTATTCGGCTGCTTTCAGCTCAATGTACCGGCTGTAGTTGCCGGTATATTTTTTGGAATGGCAGCGTTCGATCTCCACGATGGTGGTCACGAGCCGATCCAGGAAATACCGGTCATGGGATACGACGAGCAGCGAGCCGGAATAACCGCGCAAATAATCCTCCAGCCAGGTGAGGGTTGCGATATCCAGATGGTTCGTCGGTTCGTCCAGCATCAGCAGGTCGGGTGCTTGCAGCAGTATTTTTGCAAGGGCCAGCCTTGTCTTCTGCCCGCCGCTTAACGTGGCAATGGACGTATCCGGCGAAAAGCTGCCGAATCCCATGCCGTGCAGCACGCTGCGTATGCGTGTTTCGATCTCATATCCGCCTTGATCCTTGAACCAGTCCGAGCGGACCGCATAACGATCCAAAAGCTCCTGGTATTTCTTCGGATCTTCGCTCGACTTGGGGTCGGCGATTTGCTCCTCCATCTGACGAAGCTCACGCTCCATCTCCAGCAGGGGAGTAAAGACATCCAGCATCTCGTTCCATATGGAGGAATCGGACTGAAGCCCGCTGTTCTGGGCAAGATAACCGACGGTGGTTTCCTTGGCTTTGAAGATTTGTCCGCCATCATAGGACATCTCGCCGGCCAAAATTTTAAGCAGCGTCGATTTCCCGGCTCCATTGACTCCGACGAGGCCGATTCTTTCGCGTTCAAGGACTTGCAGATTGATCCCGTCCAGGACGGGCGTAACGCCATATAATTTCGTAATGCCATTGGCTTGCAGCAGCATGTTATGTGAAACCTCCATCTTTCTATATGATTCTTCCATTAATTCTTCATTATAAGAAAAAACGACTTCCGACGTACATGCTCCGACAGAACGCGCGTAGACGCTGTTTTATGGCAATCTGAATGATCGCGTGCTTTGGAGTTTATGTGTTTCTTCTATCTTAAATTAAGTGTACATGAAAATGACCGAACAATCGACCATGATTGGCGACTTCCGTCATTCTTGGCTAAAGGAAGGAACAGTGGTAAACTAAACTTAATTATAAGCGTGAGAGGAAAGATCACGTGTGAACCCTGAGGAATATTTGAAGCGGGCATCCGCAAAAGCCGCCCTGCGCAAAACGATGGCATTGCGAAGGGACGAGTTATCAGAGGAAGAGCGGGCCAAGCGGTCGAAGCAAGCCTGCGCGTTTGCTGCGGAGGTCATGGACCGTCTCCATCTTCAGAGCATGATGATTTATGTTCCCTTTCGTTCCGAGCTGGATTCCCGGCCTCTTATCGAATGGGCATGGAAGCAGGGGATCCAGGTTATCGTTCCACGGAGCTTGACCCAAGACCGTTCGATGGAATTGTATAAGCTTCAGGCATGGGACGAGCTGGTTTCCGGCGCTTACGGCATTTCGGAGCCTGATCCGTTGCGGTCGCAAAAATGGAATCATCCGGGACCGGATATCGTCTGGGTCCCCGGGCTTGCGTTTGACAGAATGGGCGGAAGGCTTGGATACGGAGGCGGTTATTACGACCGGCTGTCGGACAGGCTTAACCAGGGAGCACAAGCCGACGCTCGTCGGATCAAGAAGCCCTTGTGGGTGGGGATCGGTTACGAGGTTCAGGTCTTGGAACAAGTTCCTATGGAAGAACATGATAGGGTATTGGACGGTTTGGTTACGGAACAGGGGCATAACGTGAAGACCAGACCTGCAGCGGAGGGATAAGAGATGGAACTGAGTCATTTTAATGACCAAGGCAGAGCACGAATGGTGGATGTCAGTGATAAGGATGTAACCGCCCGGACAGCGGTAGCGAAGACAACGGTCCGTATGCATCCGGATACGCTGGCCCGCATCCAGGAGGGGAAGATCGGCAAGGGAGATGTGCTTGCCGTGGCACAGGTTGCGGCCATTATGGCGGCCAAGAACACGTCGAACTGGATTCCGATGTGTCATCCGCTGCCGTTGACCGGCGTGAACGTGGCGTTCAGCGATAACGCCAAAGACGAGTTATATATAGAAACGACCGTGAAAACCACAGGCAAAACCGGTGTTGAAATGGAAGCTTTGACAGCTGCTTCAGCCGCTGCGCTTACGGTCTATGACATGTGCAAGGCCCTGCAGAAAGACATGATCATCGGCCCGACCCTGCTGGTAAGCAAAACCGGCGGCAAGAGCGGGGATTACATACAAGAAACGACATAGCATAGATACAGGAGATTCGGACGAGTGGGAAGGAGAGAGGGCAGATGGTGTGGAAAACGGCGATCCTGACGGCGAGCGATAAAGGCTCGCGGGGGGAACGCGAGGATACGAGCGCTCAAGTGATCCGGGAATTGGTGGAGGAAGAGCTAAGCGGTGAAATCATCGAATACCGGATCGTACCGGACGAGCAGGACGAAATTATCGCTGCATTGATCGAGCTTACGGATTATTATCAAGTGGACCTTGTCCTCACGACAGGCGGTACGGAGCTGGCGGTGCGGGATGTTACGCCCGAGGCGACCAAGCGGGTCATCGAACGCGAAGTGCCCGGCATTGCGGAAGCGATGCGTGCTACCGTTATGCAGAAGAATCGGAGCGCGATGCTGTTTCGGGGCGTATGCGGCGTCCGCGGCCGTACCTTGATTGTCAATCTCCCGGGCTCTCCCAAAGGCGTGCACGAGAATCTGGCCGCGGTCATGGATCAGCTTCCGGAGGCACTGTTGATGGTAACGGGCCAGTATCGCGAGCAGCTCTAACGAGTACCTTATTAGATAATTATGTAAATAAACTGTCACGTTTCTGGACTGTATATGTGATTTACATTATGGTATGATGGCGGTATATGAGCTTGTTTCACTGCTGGAGTCGGATGATTTTCTTTAGTTAAAAACCTGTTGCAGCTGCAAGGCATGATGGATTAATGTCATCCTGAAGTCCTTTTGAAGGCATTAAGCAGGACGAGGAGGAGAACAGATATGAGTACAATTGGAGTGCCGGGCATTATTTTGCTCGTTATTTTGGCGCTGCTCTTGTTCGGACCGAACAAACTTCCTGAACTGGGACGTGCGGTCGGAAGAACATTCCGTGAGTTTAAGGACGGTGCGCGGGAGATTATCGCTGACGATGCACCGGCGAAGAAGAAAGAAGAGGCTCCCCAGCAAGCCGTTGCCGCTGAGCCAGCTAAGATTGAAGACAAGCGTCTTCCGGAATAGAATTAAAGCAAGGCTTGAAGTCCCTTCCTTCGGGAGGGATTTTGTTTTGTCAGGGTCACATACAGGGTGGTGGTTAACTTGTCGGAGCAAGTGAAAGATATGGCGCTTGTGGAGCATTTGGGCGAGCTTCGCAAACGAATTATAATCGTGCTCGTGGTATTCGTAGCAGGACTGGTCGGGGGGCTTTTCGTTGCGGACCCGATCTATCATTATTTGACGGCGGCCGAAGAAGCCAAGAACTTTGAGCTGCATGCCTTCTCTTTTTGGGATGGCATCGGAATCTACATGAAAATCGCCGCCATTTTCTCGCTCGTCATTTCCGTTCCGCTGATCTTCTATCAGCTCTGGGCGTTCGTCAAGCCGGGGCTGCGCAAAGAAGAACAGAAAGCGGCCATACGTTACGTGCCGTATGCGTTTGTTCTGTTCATCGTCGGGATCACGTTTGGTTATTACATCGTATTTCCGATGACGCTGTCGTTTACCACGGCGATCACGCAGGGCATGGGGCTTCAGGAAACCTACGGCATTACCAATTACTTGAATTTTATGTTCAATCTCGTATTGCCGCTGGCTCTGCTGTTTGAGCTGCCGCTTGTGGTGATGTTCTTAACGAGAATTCGCATTCTGAATCCGCTGCGGCTTCGCAAGATGCGCAAGGTCGCGTATTTCGCGCTGGTCTTTATCGCGGTCGTCATCACGCCGCCGGACTTTATATCGGATTTCCTGGTCACGATTCCGCTGCTGCTTCTATACGAATTCAGCGTGTTTCTGTCTTCCGTGATCTATCGCAAGCAATTAGAGGCGGACATGGAACGGGACAGCCGCTATGTAAGGGCAGACGAAGAGGACTGACCGTATTGTTTTTTGCAAAATAAGAGATCCTTTAAGAATAAAAATGACCCGCAAACTTCACTCCTCGGGAGTATGGTTTGCGGGTTGTTTTTTGTCCAATGAATGATGGATTAGAAATTAGTGTTCATCATTGCCTCAGTCTTCTTTATGGGAATCATGTCAGGGCGGCGTCCTAACCTTCATCTTGCGCATATCTCGCCAGAGCCAGCGCTGCGGTTTCTTGCATTCGGGCCTGCAGCGTGCTTCCTTCCACGACTTTCACCCTCAGGCCGAGAAAGCGAATGCGCGAGAGCAGAAATTCGCACTCACCCTCCAAATAGCAGACCTGAATGCGGTAGGTATCGGAAGCTTCATCATAATGCACCGTTTTGTCAAAGCAGGAAAAGGCGTAAAGGATCCGCGACAATTCCCCGTTGTACCGCCGGTGGATTTCAATGATCGCTTGCTTTTTCTGTTTTTCCATCAGCTTTTGCAGCCGTTCCTTTATGCGATCGATCCGGAAGGAGGGGAGCGAAGTCCCTTGTATATATAAAATATGATCGAGTTTCGTGTACATGAGTCCTCTACGGCTTTTGCTGTACCAGATCAGCATCCATTCCCGTTTGATCATGGAGTACACCAGTTTGTAAGGGAAACCGGACTGATTGCTGCGCGCTTCTCCATGTTTTGTGCGGTAGCTTAGGCGAAAGCCCTGATCCTGCATGATCATTCTGCGCAAGGTTCGAAGATGCGGATGGTAAACGCTTCGTTCCTGTCCCTTGGCTTTCTCCAGAATGATCCCTTTCATCTCGGCACCGCTATGCTCCATGTGGAGGAGCTCCTTGAGCCGGTCCAAGGTGCCGGGCGTAAAGGCGTTTGCCGCCTCGGGGTGCACCAGCATCATTTTCAGCCATCCCCGTTCCTGAGCGGTAATGGCAATCGAGTCGGTTTCCTCAAGCCTTGTTATGATCTGGTAGTTAAATATCTTCTCGAATGGATTCTGGCTCATAATAAGCGGCAATCTCCTTCCATTCCTTAATGAACTCCTGCCGAAGGGAGCGTGGCTGGAGCACCTCGCAGCTGGAGCCGAAGCTGCGGAGCCAAGGCTTAATTTCGCTGGTGCCGTTCACTTCAATTTCGTATAAGAACGAGCTCTCGGATTCCATGGTAACGGTCCCCCATTGCCCTTGCGCCTTAACCCGGTTCAGCACGAAATTCACTTTGCTGCCCTCCGGGTTAAAGAATCTGGCCACGACCTTGGTGGGATTACGGGTATCGGTAACCCAGCTGTGCTCGAATTCGGCCAGCGTTTCCATGAGTCGCTGTTGGAATACTTCTTCTTCAACCACTTCGCCTTCTTCGATTTGAGTCAATCCTTCCATGCGAAACTTCATGAGGCCCTGTCTGCCGTTATGACCGATCAGGTACCAACGGCCGTATTGATGGTCATAGATCACGCGCAGCGGCAACACCGTTTCCCGAAGCCCTCTGGATTCCCTATGGAACAGCGGATTCGTGTTTCGGGAAGCATAGCGTGAAGAGCTTTTTGGCGATAAATACAGGAAACGGAGCCTCGCCCTTTTGGAGATCGCCTGAAAAATGGTGTGCAGATGCGCCTCATCCAATATGCGTGAATGGTAATGATACTTATAAATATAGGCCGGGACCGAGTGTGCGGCGATGTCACGATTGCGCAGGGCCCTCTTTAAATTGTCTCGAAGCATATACCCCTGAACAGAGGGGAGCTGCGTGTTCGACATGACGTCCACATAATCGTAGAGATCAAGAAGCTCGTCATCCGACAACGAATCGATGAGGTCACGGGCGCCCCTGTAACGGTACGGCCGTTCTGCGCCTGTCTTCACGATGACTCCGACTTCTTCCAGGTATTTGAGATCCCCGCGTATCGTCTTCTCATCGGGCAGTGTTTCTCCGTCCGGGAATTGATCGCCGCAGCGTTCGATGAGTTCCTTCGCGGTTAACTGCTGATGCTGCAGCTGGGTGAGGATCATGGATAGCCTCAAGCTTTCCGATGCTTTGAGCGATTTGCCGCGGAACAGCAGCAGCAGGAGCGGATCAGCGGTTTCATAGTATGAATAGCGCAGACCTTCGGAGAGGGTAAGACTTTGTTCTTCGGAGAGCTGCGGCTGAAGCGATTCAATCATTTTTTTTAAATTTCGGAGCGTTTTGTCATAGGTATGTACTGAAATGCCAAGGCGATCAGCCAGTTGTTGCCGGTTGTATGCGCCGCCGGCCAGCGCCAGAATACGAAGAAATTGGATTTCTTTATCGAAGCTTTCCCGAGCCATGGCGCCCTCCTTCAAATCATATAGTAGATCGCACGTGATCCAGTCTGTAACTATTGTAGCAAGGATAGGGAACCGCATAAAGGAGGGATATTGTAACACCTTCATATGGTCGACAGCCAATCCAAGCATGCCCCGGACCACGCACCGTTCGCACAGGGAGCAGTACTCGTTTTGTTATCGCCATACTTTTGCCCTGTTGAAATCGGAACGCATGGAAGACAATAAGGATATCGGAAATTTACACGGCAACTACAGAAGGAGAGATTCCGGATATGAATATAACGCAGGAAATGAAATCGACGATTCAACAAGAACTTGAGCGGATTGAGCGGGAGGAAGGGGTCCTAATCCTGTATGCCTGCGAATCAGGCAGCAGGGCCTGGGGGTTCCCGTCGACGGACAGCGATTACGACGTAAGGTTTATCTATATCAGACCCGTGGAGTGGTATTTATCGATCTTCGACAAGCGAGATGTGATTGAGCGGCCAATCAACGACAGGCTGGATATGAGCGGTTGGGATTTGAAAAAAGCATTGGGGCTTTTTCGCAAGTCGAATCCGCCCCTGCTTGAATGGCTGGAGTCCCCCATCAAGTATAAGGAGACGCTTGGCATCGCCCAGCAAATCCGAAGCATATCTCCGCTTGCGTTCTCGCCTAAATCATGCATGCACCACTACCTGAACATGGCAAAAGGCAACTACCGGATGTATTTGCAAGGGGGAGACGTTAAGATCAAAAAATATTTCTATGTACTGCGTCCGATCCTGGCATGCGACTGGATTCAAACCTACAACGAAATGCCTCCCATGGAATTCGAGCTGCTTACGGATCGCTTATTAGATCAAGGAAGTGCGCTGAAACAGGAGATTGATCAATTGCTTCTTCGCAAACGTTCGGGTGAAGAGATGAATATTGAACCGAAGCTTCCTATCATTAACGCATTCATTGAAGAGAAATTGAACGAATATGAGCAGTTGACCAAGGATAAGAAGCATCAAGATACGGATCTGGACCAAAGCTTGGATGCTTTGTTTCGGAACGCGCTGGTTGAAGCCTGGGGAGCCGGCGGACCGCAGTTATTCACGGTTTGACGAAAGGAGAGGGCCAATTTGGCAATTATACAGCTCACATCAACGAATCCGCAGTTTTATGAAAGAATGAAACCTTTTTGCGGAAGGGCATGCTTTGGGCTGTTTTGTTCTGCCGAATGATGATTAGATCTATGGTTCCATTCGTGTAGTGTTCCTAAAGCCACAGGCATATTTTGGCTGGTCATGGATACAATGGTGAAGGGGGTTTAGGGACAACCTCTCCCTAAGTCCGGATTGCAAAAAAATGATCAAAAATTCATGCAAAGGACTTGAAATTTTAAGACAACTTGAGTATCATAAAATTGGTTGTTAGCACTGAGGGTTGTCGAGTGCTAATACATAAAGCTTTGAAAAAAGCATCACAACATATTTAAAGGAGGCTATTTTTTCATGATCAGACCTTTAGGTGAACGCGTATTGGTAGAACCGATCGAACAAGAAGAAACTACGGCATTCGGGATTGTACTTCCTGACTCTGCTAAAGAAAAGCCGCAAGAAGGTAAAGTTATTGCTGTAGGCAGCGGCTCCCTGAAAGACGGCGCACGTGTACCTTTGGAAGTTAAAGAAGGCGACCGCGTTATTTTCTCCAAATACGCTGGAACAGAAATCAAATACGAAGGTAAAGAATATTTGATTATGAAAGAAAGCGACATCCACGCGATCTTAGGCTAATGAATGCCTGAATATATCCTGTTTTACCATTCCATAATCCACTAGGGAGGTATGTAATACCATGGCAAAAGACATTAAGTTCAGTGAAGACGCCCGTCGCTCCATGCTTCGCGGTGTAGATGCTTTGGCAAATGCAGTTAAAGTAACGCTCGGACCGAAAGGCCGTAACGTGGTTCTTGAGAAAAAATTCGGAAGCCCGCTCATCACGAATGACGGCGTAACCATCGCTAAAGAAATCGAGCTGGAAGATGCATTCGAGAACATGGGTGCTCAGCTAGTTAAAGAAGTAGCTACCAAAACCAACGATGTTGCCGGTGACGGTACAACAACGGCAACGGTTCTGGCACAAGCCATGATCCGTGAAGGTCTGAAGAACGTTACAGCTGGCGCAAACCCAATGATCATCCGCAAGGGTATCGACAAAGCGGTTAAAGCAGCCGTAACCGAGCTTGCGAATATCGCGAAAGAAGTGAAAAACCATCAGGAGATCGCTCAAGTCGCTTCCGTATCCGCAGCTGACGAAGAAGTAGGTCAACTGATTGCAGAAGCAATGGACAAAGTGGGTAAAGACGGCGTTATCACCGTTGAAGAATCCCGCGGCTTCTTGACGGAGCTTGAAGTAGTAGAAGGTATGCAATTCGACCGCGGCTACATCTCTCCATACATGATCACCGATACGGATAAAATGGAAGCCGTTCTTGAGAATCCATACATCCTGATTACCGATAAAAAAGTAACCAACACGCAAGAGATCCTGCCGATCCTTGAAAAAATCGTACAGCAAGGCAAACCGCTCGTACTGATCGCGGAAGACATCGAAGGCGAAGCGCAAGCGATGCTGATCGTGAACAAACTGCGCGGAACGTTCAACGCTGTTGCTGTTAAAGCTCCTGGCTTCGGCGACCGTCGCAAAGCCATGCTGCAAGATATCGCTGCATTGACTGGCGGCCAAGTGATTACGGAAGAGCTCGGCCTCGACCTGAAAACGGCTTCCATCGATCAATTGGGTACCGCTCGTCAAGTGCGCGTAACCAAAGAGAACACGATCATCGTGGATGGCGCTGGCAACAAGGAAGATATCGATGCTCGCGTGAAGCAAATCCGCAACCAATTGGAAGAAACGACTTCCGATTTCGACAAAGAGAAACTGCAAGAGCGTCTGGCTAAATTGGCTGGCGGCGTAGCGGTTATCAAAGTCGGTGCGGCTACTGAGACGGAATTGAAAGAACGCAAACTGCGCATCGAAGATGCCCTGAACGCAACTCGCGCTGCGGTTGAAGAAGGTATGGTATCCGGTGGTGGTACAGCGCTCGTTAACGTATACAACGCTGTTGCTGCAGTTCAAGTTGAAGGCGACGAGAAAACAGGCGTGAACATCGTTCTGCGCGCTCTGGAAGAGCCAATCCGCACGATTGCAGCTAACGCTGGCCAAGAAGGTTCCGTCATCGTAGAGCGTCTGAAAAAAGAAGAGATCGGCATCGGCTACAACGCGGCTACCGATACTTGGGTGAACATGTTCGAAGCAGGTATCGTTGACCCTGCCAAAGTAACGCGTTCCGCTCTTCAAAACGCTGCATCCGTTGCGGCCATGTTCCTGACAACCGAAGCGGTTATCGCTGACAAGCCAGAACCAGAAAAACCAGCTATGCCTGACATGGGCGGCATGGGCGGAATGGGCGGCATGATGTAAGTAAGGCCTTAAAAACCTTAATACCGCTATTTAAAAGGCTCCCGAGAGGGAGCCTTTTATTATAAAATCACGCGAGCATACTAATATGTGTGGGGCTACCCCCATAGATAAAGGCGAGAATGACACGCTCGGCAGCATGAGGGCGTAACTCTTCTCGCCTTATTGTTATCTTATTCTATTATTAATCTTCGTCTCTCCTCATTTGGTAGTGGTGGTGAAAGTGGTGATGATGATGGTGGTGATGATGGATCATATGATGGCCTGACGGGTGACTATATGGATGAAAATGTGGGTGATGGTCATGCTCATGGCCGTAATGATAAGGCTGTGGTTCCCTTTGTTGATTACCTTGAATGCTATGGCTTTGTTGATTCATTTTGGTCTTCTCCCTTTCATCATGAGATAGTGCATATTATGTGTACAAATGAATAGTGACACTTGACCTAAATAAATTGGGCGATCCATATAAGTATTAAAATAATGAGCAATAAACAGGGAGGAACGACGACATGCCAAGACAGCGACAATTACAGAGAAGTGATTTACAAATATATGCCAACTTGCTTATACTAAAAAAAGTAAACTGAAGGCATCGGTAAGAAAATCCCTGCTGGCCTATGCTGGCAGGGGTTTTTCTTTGAATGGGGGAGCAATTTGTATGAAAAAGTTATTCATGAAATTTGGAACAGTGGTCTTATCTTTATTACTGGTTTGGTTGGTCCTTAATTATTTTCCGGAGTTAGATGACAGTGATGTAAACCCACCAATACCGGGTACCGTTGTCGAATTAGAGTTTCCAGCGGATAAATATCCTGAGACGGCGGATCACATAAAAAAGGCCATTGAATCCGGCCATTCCGATATTTGTACCATTGATCGAACTGGTGCAGAGGATAACAGGAGTTCTTCACTAAAGGGAATCCCTACGAAAAAAGGATATGATCGCGATGAGTGGCCGATGGCCATGTGTGCCGAAGGAGGAGACGGTGCAAGTATCGAATACATAGATCCATCTGACAATCGAGGAGCAGGCAGCTGGGTAGGTAACTATTTGGAGGGATACCCGGACGGTACCCAAGTACATTTCATTTTTAGATAGCAAAAAAAGCCTACTAGCTAATGCTAGTAGGTTCTTTTTTTATGTTTAGCCGTATTAATCGACTCACATGCTTTACTTCAACTAATGGCACCCAGACTGGCCCATAAACACTCCGCATCTTTAAGCGATCTGTACAAGAATCCGGTATGCCTTGTAATACTTCGCCATTGGTAAGGTATACGGTTACGCTTTGCTTCTCTCGAATGGCTATTTTTAGTTCTTTATTCCACATCTGATTGATCACGCACCCATGACAATAGTAATAATGTCAGTATATCAGAGGTAGGTAAAATTTACTACAATGCATTGAACACGCGGCAGTTGCAAATTCCATTACGACTAGAAGTGTAGCTGCAAGACTAACAGCCCATACTATGGCAGAGGCAGTTGTTGATGGCATTACAACAGCTATGATCGATAACTTACTTGCAGGTAAATCATCAGGCATGAATGCAATCGAAAAATACTATGATATCGAAACGGGCGCGCGTGTTGCGTATATCTTCAGAGTAGTTTCGGTGTCATCATGACCACGCACACTGCACGATTGTAATGAAATCAGCTTCTGCCATCTGCGAGCATACTAATATGTGCGTGTCTTATTATGCGTATAATCTATGATAATCATAGAAATGATAATATTGATGAATGATTATAAGGGGCATAGAATGGAGTTCGTAAGCAACAAGCCGACTCTAAAAATGTAAGGAGTGTCCATCATGTCACATGTAGTTGCAGAAATCCAAATACCGGACAGCACGTTGGCAAAAGCAGCCGCAGAGTTGCTTCGTGAGCACGGAAACGATTTACTGTGGAATCATTCCCACCGGGTATATCTATTTGGTGCACTTATGGGAAAACGAAACAATGTAAAATATGATTTAGAACTGCTGTATATCAGCGCTTTGTTCCACGACTTAGGACTTACCAAGCACTACAGCAGTCCAGATAAACGTTTTGAGGTGGACGGAGCTAACGCAGCACGTGATTTTTTACGAAGTTATGGAGTGCCAGAAGAATCTGCTCGGCTCGTATGGGATGCGGTCGCCTTGCATACAACTATTGGAATAGCCCAGTATAAAGAACCGGAAGTTGCCTTGATTAACTCTGGCGTTAGCTATGACGTTGTTGGGGAAAATTTTGATGCATTTACCGAAGATGTGCGAAACCAAGTAACGTTGGCATATCCGCGTAATGGATTTAAGAACAAGATTTTACCAGCGTTTCTTGAGGGGTTTGCTCACAAACCGGAAACGACCTACGGCAATATCAAGGCAGATGTATGCGCTCGGTTACTCCCGGGCTTCAAACGCAAAGATTTTTGCGATAGTGTACTTCATTCGCCATGGCACGAATAAGTTTTTTGGCGAAGCGATTCATGGATAAACTGCACATCTTAACAATCCCCTTCGGATAGAAGTCGGGGATTGTTTTGTTAATGAAAATAAATTATCTATAATACATGCTGAATATGAAACAAATCGTTGATAAAGAAGAATGAGCTTTTTAAGACTCGCAGAAACCGGGGTGCAGGATATGGAAATCCGGCAATTAGAATATTTCATGGCTGTTTGTCAAGAGCTGCATTTTACAAGAGCATCCGAAAAATTGGGGGTCACGCAGCCTACCCTAAGCCACCAGATAAAAGCAATTGAGGACGAATTGGGGATGCCCTTATTCGATCGGATAGGCAAAAAAATAGCTATTACTGAAGCCGGATTCATTTTGCTAAAACATTGCCACACTGTTTTTCACAGCTTCAAGAGCGTACGTGAAGAAATTCAAGAACTGCAAGATATCAAACGGGGACGCCTTTCGGTTGGGGTTTTACCGGGCGAATTAAATGCGCTTGTTTGCCGGCTGCTGCCGGATTTTCATGAGGCCTATTCCGAAGTTCAGGTTAGGGTCATCAGCGCGGACAATGTTGCGGAACGCTTGCTTAATAACGAGATCGACCTGGCTCTTACTATTATTCCTGTTCATGATGAACGTATCGTTTCCCAACTGCTGTACAAAGAAAAGCTTTATTTAGTAGTTAATGCCGACCATCCCTTAGCGGAAGGGCCCGAAGTAAGCTTAGAGGCTCTTAAGGACCTCCCTCTTGTTTTGTTTCCTAAAAATTATCGGTGTCGACATCAATTGGATTCTATCTGCAACCTGAAGGAAATTGATCTGCGACCAGCCATCGAAATCGATGCCATTGAATCAATGATCACCCTGATAGAAGCAGGGGTAGGCTGTTCCATCCTTTCCGAAACCTTGATGAAGCAGTGGGACAAACCTGGAGTAAAAATAGTGAATATAGCAGAAAACCCATTTTTACGGCAAGTCGGACTAATTTATCACAAGGATAAGTACAGGGGGCAAGTTGTCCTAAAATTCACCGAACTTCTTCATAAACAAATAAGCCAATTAGGAATATCCTATACGGTTTAACGCCTATTTGTTTTTTTTGCATAATTTTCCTAACATAGCATATTGAAACATGCTATCCCCATATACATTGTTATCGAGCCGCTATAAATGGTTGTATTATTTCGTGTGCCGAAAGGTGGGGTAGGGTTGTCGGATCCTTTTGTAGTCAGGTCATTAGACGAAATACGTTTTTGGTCTCGCATTATGAAAGAACATTCCTTTTTTCTTCGATTAGGATTTAGATGTGAAGACACGCAGTTAATCAATGAGGCTAATCAATTTCATGCCATCTTTGAGGATATTGAAAGAAGATCACATGCATATCAAGCAGATACCGATCCACAAACGATTCGACAGTTTAATTCAGAAGTTCACAATGCTGCTGCACACATTTGGGCATTTAAGAGAAAGGTACTTGGGCTTATACTAAGGTGCCAGCTCCCTGGGGGAACAAATTTCCCTTTGCTTGTAGATCATGTTAGCCGAGAAGCGAATTACTTTAGAAATCGGTTAGAGGAACTCAATAACGGGAGACTTGAACCATTACCTGATGCGATTATCGATGAAAATGTCTTTTTCCTAAAAATCATGGCTGACCATGCAAAATTTATAGGTCATCTGCTTGATCCATCGGAGCGAAAATTAGTGGAACAAGCAAGGGAGTTTAGCCAAGATTTTGATACGTTGATGTTTCAAGCCATTGACCTAAGTTCCATGCGTCCACAATCGCAAACCCATCCATTACTAAGTCAATTTGTTGATGAAAACCGCGTTTCAGTCAAATCATTGCGCGATTTTAAGAAGACTGCGCGCGACTTAATTGAAGAGTGCCGAATCAAAAGCATCATTCATCCTTTATTAGCAGATCATGTTTTTCGTGAAGCTGAACGATTCTTATTTATTCTAGACATGTTCGATCGGTCATTATCTGGCATGAAGGTAAACAAGAAAGAAATCATGCATTAATAGAATGGAGGCACTATTGGATGGAAATACAAATAACGGGCTTTGTTGTTCATTCCAATAACCCTGATTCCAGTCATTCCCATCAACTCTTTCTAACATCTTGGGATGGAAGACCGGTAAACGTTCATGTCCATCCCTTTCAAGGAGATACCTCTTTTGACGTTGGACATTTCCATCATTACGTGGGTATAACTGAACCAGCTCCAAGCGGCGTGCCACACGTCCATAATTACCATGCCCAAACATCATTTAATGACCAGCACAAGCACATGATTAGAGGAACGACTGGACCCGCCATTCCATTGGCAGGCGGTGGGCACTATCATTATTTCGAAGGTTATACCACCGTAGATGGCAGGATCCCACATGCTCATCGTTATAGCGGAAACACAGGTGATGAACAAGGGTAGATAATAGTTTCATCCACTTTGCTTTATTATTTTAATATAAATTATGCCTTTGACTATTACCTCATGCCTTTGCATTATCAGACGCCCTTACATAATATGTAGTATTCCAATTAGGAAGGAGTAAGGGAAAATGAGTGGATATGAAGGTTCCGGGTATGGCGGTAGTGTTGGTGTTATTCTCGTTCTCTTTATTCTGCTTGTCATTATACTCCGTACTTGGGGATTCTAAGTAAATACCTTATAGAGATCTCACTTATATGCATTGAACGTTTCAGGGTAAATTGTGTGAGAAGCACAAAAGTACCGTTCGTAAAAGGTTTTGAGCAAGATGATGCTCGTTTTGAAAAACACCCAAAAAAGCGGCAAGCTAAGATGCTATTTGAGCCTTGGTTTGCCGCTGTTTTATTAACTATCATCTCCGTTGGCTGTAAAGGAACGTTTTCCGCGAAACAGAAAAATCCTCTTCTCCTCAGCACACATGTCAAACCAATAAGATGATTAGGCCAAGTACAAAAAAAGCGGATCCGAGGCATATGGAAACCAATCCGCCGAATTTTACTAAATCCATGTAAGTATCGCTTCGTTCCGAATCTCCTTTGACTTTCCAGCCTTCATCCCTGCTCCAGCCGAATGTTGGATACCTTCTGGCCAGGAGACCCATGCCTATGAGGATCACAGCATACAGAAAAAGCGCCCCCATGACATAGGGGTACCGCCAGGTTGAACAAGCGTCGCAAACCCAATTAAGACCAATACGCCGCCAATAAATCCGCCTATTGCCGCACCAACCTGGGTTTTTAACAAATCATGATCGTCCTGCTCGTAGTCTTCCGGTAACCGTTTATTCCATCGTATCCAATCCGAATCCGGATTCATGTAGCTATAACGGCTATTTAGAATGATGACGACGCCAAATAACATCCATAACATTGAAATCAACCCCTTGAAGATTCATACGGAGTAACAAAATGGAAGTTCCTGTATAGTGAAGTGAAACATGAAGAATGGGGATCTAAAGTTACAAATTAAAGGTACCTGAAAAGAAAAAATCCTGCTCTTATGTGAGCAGGATTTTACTTCTGTTCCCTAAGCTTATCGCAAAAATTAATGGCGCTCCGGGGTACGGCGTCTTAACCCGGCAAGACCGGCAAGACCAATTAATCCAAGCCAACCCCAGTCTGTATCGTTATCATTGGTGGCTGCGTTGGTGTTATAACTTCTAGCGTTAACGTTGTTTGTGTTCATGTCATTTGCATTCCTGTTGTTGTTTTCGGCGGAAACAGGGACAACCAACATGCAAGCAATGCTCATAGCAGCGAGAAAAGACATGCAGATTTTCTTCATGTTAAGGACCTCCTTTCTCTGTTCGTCTGAAATGCATGGGCAGGTACCAAAATTATCTTGCCCCAAATAATCTTTAACGATTCTTTACCAAACGAGTGTACTTCTGACTTCCGAGTAGTGAGACTGTGCTAATTTTTCCTTTTATCCGCTATTTCACCGGATTAATGTCGATCCATTTCGAAATGGACCGAGCCGCTGTCGCGCGGATCGGTTATTGTTTTGCGGGCGATGAGATTCCCCTCACCATCCAAACCTTCGATATCAAAAGATGTGGAAGCGGGCGACGGTAGAAATACGAACCAGATCATTCTTTCAGCCTCCGCAGCAGTCAGCTTAGCGTTATAACTACCTTTGCCCTTGATTTTGACGCTTACCTTTTTTATCGAGGGATCCAGAATATCCCCGAACACCATGGGAAACGGGGTAGAGAGATGGTCTAATTCAGGCATGCCCATGTAATTTAACGCTGCTATGGATTGTGAAGATTCGCCGATTCCATATCCGCCGCCCCAAGCCCATTTCCAACCGATCCGAGTTTTTCGTACATATTCTACTTGCAAATTATGGCTTCCCGCTTGGTAAGGTCGTTTCATAAATAAAAGAGTGCCTCCGCTCACGGGTTCACGGTGAATGACATGCATGGAGGATGGGCCTCTAAACTGTTCAACCGCGTTATCCGGAGTCTTCCCGAGCGGGATATGAAGGATATTGTCCTGCCCCAGCGCTCGCGACATGCGCCGATCCGTTAATCCGCCAGGGCGTTCCATCACATAGATGAAGGCGTAGAAGAGAACGACCGAAAGAAATATCAGTTTGGCAGCAAACCGGATGATTCGTTTGTGTTTAACTTGCATAATGCGTCCACCACCACAACGTTTTTTATAATCATTTCTCAAAATCGAACAACGACTCCACCAATATACCATAATTTGGGGGTGTTATTTAGCAGTGCGTGTGGAAAACAGATAAATGCAAGTTAAAGATGAAACGTGTCGTTTACTCGATTCCAGCAGGGAACTCCCGTTTTATGTCGAAGTTTGAAATTAGGGGGTGCTTATATGCTAAAAACATTGAAGGTCGAGCTCTTTAGCGATTCCAATCTGGACGATTTGCAGGATCAGGTGAATGAATTCCTGTATAACATTCATCCTGACGATGTGAAGGATATTAAGCTTTCATCGGCAGACGGAACGTATGATATTTTGGTCATATATAAAGAATAAAGAAAAAGCACCTTAAAGGTGCTTTTTCTTTTGATCTTGCTTATTAAGAATCTCAAAAGGTAAGACCACTTTGCATATAACATTGCCGTCCAGACAGCTCAAGGTCAAAAAGTTAGGTACATCACTTTTTATGTCCCCCTAATGAAGCTTTAAGGTTCCATTAAGCTACGCATCTTATGATGGAATCACCTCTTAACAATAGATTAGGAGCCCCTCTAATTCCGTGGTTAGAGGGGCTTCTCTTGTTTACATATCTTTTTTGCGCAATTGAACAACGGGAGGTTATCGTCTTTCCGGCAGCTCCATGCACCAACGATGACTCTTGCTCGTGGTTTGATTCTTCCTATTTTTATGAGATATGATAGACTAGTATTTTTTATAAGCTATACCCATGTTGCAAAGAAAGTAGGAGAGTAATGGAAGATTTCATCTTGTGGTTGAAGTATCTGCTGCTGGGAATTGTGCAGGGGGTTACGGAGCCGATTCCGGTATCCTCCAGCGGTCATTTGATTGTCGCCCAAAGGCTGATGGGCATGGAGCAGAATGGGCTGTCGTTCGAAATACTGACCAATACGGCCTCATTGATTGCGATCGTGTTCATCTTTCGCAAGGATTTGCAGAGATTGATTGTGAACGGCCTAAGTTATGTTCGGACACGACGACCGGAGTTTAAATCCGACTTCATGTTCATTCTGTATATTATTGTGGGTACGATTCCGGCTGTCATCATCGGACTGTTGTTCAAAGACCAGATTGAGGAAATATTCGCTTCGGTTCGCACGGTAGGCGTCGCGCTGCTATTTACGGGAGTCGCACTTTGGCTGATTCGGAACCTTCGCGGCCGCAAGCTGGATAATGACTTGTCGTTCAAGGACGCGCTTATCGTAGGTTTGGCACAGGCGGTGGCGCTGATTCCGGGGATCAGCCGATCCGGCTCGACCGTCATTACGTCGATCGCCGTGGGGATGAAGCAGGAGACGGCCCTGCGGTTTTCCTTTATGCTGTACATTCCGATAAGCCTCGGCGGCATGGTGCTGGGCGTGTCGGATATGGCATCGGATCCTGATTTTGCTCCGCTGTTCATTCCCTATTTGATCGCATTTATCGCGACGCTCATCTGCACCTATTTTGCGATGAAATGGTTCATGAATATCATGGCGCGCGGGAATCTGAAATATTTCGCTTATTATTGCTTTGTTGTCGGCATTTTGCTGCTTGTCTTCTTATAAGAATGAGGGAAGGCTTCTCATAAGGTTCCTTGAACTTGTGGGGAGCTTTTTTTCTTACTGTGGAAGGGAAGCAAGGCGATCATTGCGTAGTATCGGATATAAGAAAGGTATAAGATGAAGCTAATAGGAGAGTGGTTGTGATGTCAAAAATTCCGTTTCAATCGGTCGTTTCATCGGAGGAGGAGCTTCGAAACTTGTTCGGCGATTCCAATCACGTGGTCAAACATAAAACGATTCATCGATTGGACCATCATTGCAAAGACTTTATTTCGAAGAGCCCCTTGTTGTTTATGGCTACTTCCGACGCATCCGGAGCCTGCGACGTTTCGCCCCGGGGAGATGCGGCGGGATTCGTGCATGTGATCGATGAATCCTGCTTAATCATTCCGGAGCGTCCGGGCAATCGACGGTTTGATTCGCTGCGGAATATCCTGTCTAACCCGAGAGTCGGGATCGTGTTTGTCATACCGGGTTTGAAGGAGACTTTGCGAATCAACGGCAGCGCCGTCTTGGTAAGGGACGAAGAAATCCTGGATCGGCTTAGCGTACAAGGCAAACGCCCGTGGCTTGGCATTGCGGTCTCGGTCGAGGAATGCTATATGCACTGTGCAAAAGCTTTCATGCGTTCGCAAGCATGGGATCCCGATTCCTGGATACCCAGCGAGCATCTGCCCAATCCGTCCAAGATCATCGCGGATCATGTGAATCAAGATCACGTGACGGAGGAGATCGTTGCCCGGGGAATGCAGGACAGTTACACGAATCGTCTCTATTGATTTTCATTTATAATAGGTATAGCGATATAAGGAAACGATGAGATATGACGGTCAGATTGAAGATAAGGGGACCAATAACTTTGATAACGACCAGAGAACAGGTATTGGATCGATTACATAGGGGGATACAGACCCAGGAGCGATTGATCGGGGTAGCGGCAGGAGCAGGAATATCGGCAAAATATGCGGTCAAAGGCGGCGCCGATCTGATACTGGCCTTGAATTCCGGCCGTTTTCGGCAGATGGGACTGGGCTCCTTGGCGGGCTTCATGCCCTATGCGAACTGCAATGAAATGGTGATGGATTTCGGCTCGCGCGAAATTCTTTCCGTGGTCCGCGACGCACCGGTGATATTCGGTTTATGCGGAACGGATCCAACCGTTCAGTTGCCGGGATACTTGGATGCCATTCGCGGAAGCGGTTTTGCCGGCATCATCAACTATCCGACGGTGGGAATGATTGACGGACAGTTCCGCGAAGCCTTGGAGGAAGAAGGCATCACGTATCTGCAGGAGGTGGAAGCCATCCGGATTGCCCATGAGCGCGATATGTTTACGATGGCCTTCGTATTCAATCCGGAGCAGACGACATGGATGCTGGATGCGGGAGCGGATATCATCTGCGCCCATCTGGGCGTTACGGCAGGCGGGATGATGGGGACCTCGAAAGCATGGTCGCTGGAGAAGGGCGCCGAAATCGCCAGAGAAATTTTTGCCGTCTGTGACGACTCGGGCAAGCAGCCGATCAAGCTCGTATATGGCGGTCCGGTCCATACGCCCATCGATGTCCAGTACATGTACGACAACACGTCCGCCATGGGTTACGTGGGCGGCTCGAGCTTTGAGCGAACGCCGACGGAAGAAGCCATCGTGGATGCGACGCATCGGTTTAAGGCAACGGGCCATCTGGAGCAGGACCGGCAGCTGATGGACAAGCTGACGCAATTCGATGTACCGATGGACTATGTTGCCTTTGTGAAAGAATACGTAGCCGAGCATTATGCAGTCCCGATTTCAATGACGGAGCTGGCCGAACGGATCCACGTTTCAAGAACGCATCTCAGCGCGCTTTTTAACAGAGAGGTGGGGTGCAGCTTTCCCGAATACATAGCCAAATATCGTATTCACAAGGCGCAGGATATCATGAAGCACAGCAAGCTGTCCCTGAGTAGAATAGCGGAGCTGGTCGGTTACCCGGACTATGTTCATTTCAGCAAGACCTTCAAAAAATACGCAGGCATGTCTCCCCAGGCCTATCGTCGGCATATGAAAGACAAATATACATAAAGATCGTACATAGATACGATCCTTTTTATTTGAAAGCGCTGTATTATGGTCTTACAGGGATCACATGCCGGACCCGTCAGTCAGAACGGGGCAAGCGATCCTGAGAAGAGACATGGGGAGGTCTTCACGGTGAAAACCATAGCCATTGCGGGGACGTTTGATACGAAGGGTGCTGAGTTTTTATACGTTAAATCGGTGATCGAGAGCTTGGGGTTACAAACGTTTACGATTCATAGCGGCGTGTTTGAGCCGATGTTCACGCCGGATGTAACCAATATCGAGGTTGCAGGGGCGGCAGATGCGGATCTGCGCGAAATCGCGGCCCGGAAGGACCGGTCGGCAGGGACTGCAGTATTGGCTCAAGGGATGGAACAAATCGTGCCGAAGCTGTATGCAGAGGGCAAATTCGACGCCATACTGTCATTCGGCGGTACAGGGGGAACTTCCATCGTCACCGCCGGCATGCGAGCATTGCCGATCGGCGTACCAAAATTGATGGTCTCCACCGTCGCTTCCGGCAATACGGCGCCTTATGTAGGGACAAGCGACATTATCATGTTTCCGTCCATCGTGGATGTATCCGGCCTGAACTCGTTTTCCACCAAAATATTCACGAACGCGGCACACGCGATAGCCGGCATGGTTAAGTTCGAATCGGCTGCGCCGATGGATAAAAAGCCGCTGATTGCAGCGACGATGTTCGGGGTAACGACCCCCTGCATCGATTATGCCAGAGAGCATCTGGAGTCGCATGGGTATGAAGTGCTGGTGTTCCATGCAACCGGCACGGGCGGGCGAACGATGGAAAGCCTCATTGAGGCCGGATTCATCGACGGTGTATTGGATTTGACGACAACGGAATGGTGCGATGAGCTGGTTGGCGGCGTATTGGCGGCAGGGCCGAATCGGCTGGAGTCAGCCGGACGCTGCAAGGTGCCGCAGGTCGTATCGACCGGGGCGCTCGATATGGTCAACTTCGGTCCGTACGATACCGTGCCGGAGGCATTCCGGGGACGAAACCTGTACAAGCATAACCCTTCGGTTACGCTGATGCGGACCACGGTGGAGGAGAACCGGCAGCTTGGCGGGATCCTTGCGGATAAACTGAATTCGTCGCAAGGTCCTACGGTGTTGATGCTGCCGCTGAAAGGTGTATCGATGCTCGATGTGGAAGGCGAAGCATTCCATGGAGCGGAAGAGGATAAGATGCTGTTCGACACGTTAAGACAACGGATAGACCGTGAGACCGTTGAGCTGATCGAGATGAATACCGATATTAACGATCAAGCTTTTGCGGTGGCCGCGGCCGATAAGCTGATGGAATTGATGAAGCGGCAATGAGAAGGGGAAGCCACAGGGCCAAGCATTCAAACTGAAGGAGGAACATATCATGGCCATGCAAACAAGAGCAGAAGTATTAGCGAAACTAAAATCAGAGGTTGCAGCGGGTAAGGTGTTGTTGGGAGCTGGAGCAGGGACAGGGATTTCCGCGAAGAGCGCCGAAGCGGGCGGCGTAGACTTAATCATTATTTATAACTCGGGCCGTTACCGGATGGCCGGGCGCGGATCTCTCGCTGGATTGATGGCGTACGGAGACGCCAATCAGATCGTGGTGGACATGGGGAACGAGGTGCTGCCGGTCGTGAAGCATACGCCGGTGTTGGCGGGGGTTTGCGGCACGGACCCGTTTCGGATCATGGATATTTTTCTGAAGCAGCTGAAGGAGCAAGGGTTTGCGGGCGTGCAGAACTTTCCGACGGTGGGCTTGATTGACGGCGTATTCCGGGCGAATCTGGAAGAGACGGGCATGGGCTATGATCTTGAGGTCGAGATGATCCGGAAGGCGCATGAGCTGGATTTGGTGACCACGCCGTATGTGTTTAACATCGATCAGGCGAAGAAAATGGCCGAAGCCGGAGCCGATGTTCTGGTTGCTCATATGGGTCTTACCACGAAAGGCACCATAGGCGCGAAAACGGCACTGACGCTCGACGACTGCGTGGACAAGATTCAAGCGATCTGCGATGCCGGAAAAGCCGTCAACCCGGACATTATGATTCTGTGCCATGGCGGTCCGATTGCGGAGCCTGAGGACGCGGCGTATGTATTGTCCAGAACCCATGGGGTGGAAGGATTCTTCGGAGCATCCAGCATCGAGCGTTTTGCCACCGAGGTTGGCATCAAGCAGCAGACAGAGGCATTCAAGAATATTTCGAAATGAAGTCGTAAGCTGGAAAAAGCATGGTTATGATCCTAAGGAACGCAGAAGACTCCCGTCAGGGAGTCTTCTTGGTGTTTTATTGTCCGTTGGACTGAACCAACAAGGCCTGCAAGCGAATTGAAAACGGCGCATGAAATGGACATCCTCTTTCGCGCCCGGCGGCTCGCCTGTCGTCCGGATCAATCATCATCCTTGCGTTTGCTCTTGGATGCAGCCACGGCAAAGGCAATAACGACAAGCGGAATGAAGATAAACCATGGGATCGTAATCGTGGTCCCCAATAGCAGGGCAAACAGCAGCAATACCACCATGCCAATGATCAAGTACAGGCAGCCTCTGCCGAACGTCTCCATCATCCATCATCTCCTTTTGAGAAGGATAACGTAATGGACAAGTCGCAGGTTTCGCAAAACATGGCAAAAAGGCAGAAGCCTTGCCCTTGCCATCACGCCCTTTCCGGTCACGCTGACAATGAATGAAGGTTTCCACCCAATCACAGTGTAATGTATGAAAAGCATACCAGATCAAGATCAAATTTTTTATCGCTGTTCATCTTTTGCGTTCATTTTATAATCCTTCAAAGCGCTAAGATTGGCCCGGGAATTTCCAAGCGGCGGCTTTTTGTCGCCTGGTTCCGGAGGCAGACGGTGAAGCACTTCCCGAAGCAGGGCATGATTCTCCCACACGATTTCATGAATTTCGCCCACCGTATAGAATAAGGCGCCCAAGATTGCGCCGCCAATAAGCCAAGCGATGCCTGTCAGCCAATTGCCCTCCATGATAATATGAATGATGACTCCGCCGATAAAACCGCCGATGAACCATACAGCGCCAAGCGTCTTGAACAGTTTCGACATGCCGATACCTCCATAGGGATGATATCATCAATCGTACCAAAAAAAGTAAGTCACGGATATGGCGCAATACGAACGCAGAGACCTCAACTGCTGGAGGCTTAATTTTGAATAGAGGAAGCAATCATGATAGTATCAGGGGATGAACCAGTGGATGAAGGGGGCATATCGATTGTGGCCAATATTAAAGAGATAGCCAAGCTTGCAGGCGTGTCGGTATCAACTGTATCCCGGGTGCTGAATAACCACCCTTATGTCAGAGAAGAGAAGCGGGCACGCGTGCTGGAAACGATGAAGCAGCTGAAATACGCCCGGAATATGAATGCGGTCCATCTGATTACAGGGAAAACGATGAATATTGCCATCATGCTGCCGTTTATTAATCATGCCTACTTCTCCTTGCTGATGGAAGGAGCCGGCCAAGAAGCGCTTGCCGCTAGCTATCGCCTCATCCTGTGCCAAACCGGGTATGCGCCGGATAAGGAAGTGGAAGTGCTGGAGATGCTGCGCAACCGCGAGATTGACGGCATCATTATTCTATCGTCGGCCGTGACGCCTAAACAGATCGAAGCCTATTGCGCTTACGGACCGATTGTATGCTGTCAGGATGCAGGGGAACGCTTATTTTCTTCTATATATATAAACCATGCTGAGGCATTTCGCAGTGCCATGCGTTATTTGATAAGGCGGGGACATCGCCGCATCGGCTTCACCGTAGGAAGACTGGACAGTCCGAGCACGAGAGCACGCCAAGCGGCCTATGAAGAAGTGCTTCAAGAAATCGGAGAGCCTTACCGCGAGGAATGGATCCTGGACGGTTGTATTGATCTCGAGGACGGTGCAGCGATTATGGATCGGCTGTCGGGCATGGAGGAACGTCCCAGCGCCATATTGGTGACGGGTGACCATGTGGCCGCCGGGTTAATCTATGAAGCGGAGAAAAGAGGGTTGTCCATCCCGCAAGAGCTGGCCGTCATCGGATTCGACAACCAGCCGATCGGCAAAATGCTGGGCCTTACTACGATCGATAACCGCCTGTTTGATATGGGTACGGAGGCGTTCAGGATACTCTATGCACATATTCAAGGGGAGCAGAAGGAGCCGATTCGGAAGGAGCTTGCTTTCGAGCTGATTGAACGTTCGTCGGTCTAATGGCTGCAAAGCCAAGTTATAACAAACGGATTACAAAGTTCGACAATTGTGATATTCTAATCTATGCAAGTGCTTTGTTTCACAACGCTAAACGTCTGCACGATTTGCAGGCGTTCTATTCTGTATCATAGAAGGGAAAGGAGCATATCAAACGTGGATGCCCTTACACAGTTTAAAAAAGCTTCCCGAATCAAAGTGATCCCCGTCATGCTGATTCCGGTCGCTTTGGGAGCGCTCGGGGCTTACGTATGGACGGGTACATTTCATATAGGCCTTTTTTTATTGACCTTGATCGGGAGCGGCGCTGCCCATTTGTTCTCCAATATGGTGAACGATTTATGGGACTATAAGAACGGAACGGACACGGAAGCGCATGAGCATGTAGATGCGATCTCCACCAACTCCGGGTTTTTGACCAAGGGGGTCTGGTCGCTCCGTAAGTTCGAGATCGTCACCTGGACGCTGTTCGGGATCGCGGCGTTGAGCGGCATCATCCTCAGCTTGATCAGCGGCTGGTGGGCTTTCGTCTTTGGTGGACTCGGCGGGTTGATCGCTTACTTTTACGTCGCACCGCCGATTCGATTCGGTTATCGCGGCAAGGGATACAGTGAAATTGCGATTTTGCTGTCCTTTGGTATTTTGCCGGTGATGGGCGCATACTACGTTCAAACCTCACATATGGATGTTCGGGCCTTGCTGCTGTCACTGCCCATCGGGCTGCTGACAACGTTGATTTTGTTCAACCATCACTTTTTGCATTGGCAGGCAGACCGTCAGGCCGGGAAGAAGACCCTGGTCGTGGTATGGGGCGAAAAGAGAGCGCTGAACTTCTCGCGAGTTCTGCTGCTGCTGGCCTGCCTCTCCTTGATAGCCTGCGTATTGGCCGGAGCGCTCCCGCCTTACGCACTGATTGCGCTGCTTACGATCATTCCGTTGTATCTTGTCTATGGAAGGCTGAAGGACAGCAACCGTTCCGAGGCGTATTTACCGCTGATGGGCGCGTCAACGATGACCACCATGCGCTGCGGCGGCGTGCTGATCCTGTCATTGATCATTCAGGGAATCATTCAGACTTTGTAAGGAAGAAGGGGAAATAGATGGAACAACAACGCGTTTTTGGTGATTTTCACTCCATCCTGTCCGAGAGCGGGACTTGGAAGATCGGCGGGTTCCCGCTACCGGACGGTTCATTCTGGGAATATCGCGAGCCGAATGCGGTCGTTATCGTTCGCAATGGCATTCTGTACGTACGCGCACCGCTGAGCCGTCAGAATAACCAGATCCAAATTCTCGATAACGCCAAGCATATGTATTATTCCAACGAAGAAGTGGACGTGCCGGAATCCGGCGAGGTGACCTTCGAGCTGCAAATTCGGGCCCGCACCCAAGGTACGGTTCCCGGCGACTTGTATGACGGCTACGTATCTTTGAATCTGCTTGATTTCAGCACCGGCGCGGCACTGGACTTTTTTGCTTCGAACGACAAATACGCCAGCGTGTATGCGGTCCTGCCGTTCCCGGGCGTGCAGGTGCCGGAATCGGACAAGACCCGTTACTTCTGCATTTTCAAAGAGGAAGATACGCACTTTGCGCCGCGGGAATTCAACACGTACAAAATCACGTATAACCGTGCCGAGGACGAAGCTATCTTCTACGTGAACGGCGAAGAGATCCGCCGGGAGAAAAACATCCCGATCAAGTTCAACAAATTCACCATCGCGCTTGGCATCATGACCGAAAAAGACCTGACGCCGGAGGGCAGCGTATCCGTGCATGGACAAACCGTCATTGCCGAATACTCTCCCGTGACGGTCACGATAAAAGAGTAGACTTATATAATTTTAAAAAAGATCATGCCCATCTGTTGGGCATGATCTTTTTTAATTCGTGAGAGAAGGAAGGCCTGCAGCAGCATTGTTCGAGGCCGAATCGGGGACGCTGAAAGCCCCTGAAAGGCCGAAGAAGCCGAGCCGGCAAGCCTGTGAGTCCCAAGGGGAATCACAGCATGTCCGGCCATAAACCAGGCAAGCTGACCGTGTCGAACTGGTCAGCTTAGCCCCTTCCCCGCCCCGCCCCAAAAAGCCATCCCTGAAGAAAGGGATGGCTTTGTTTGCGGGAAAGATTGGAGGCCGGGCCCAAGAAAAGAGGATGTATCCGTGGAGGAGACCTGGCGTTCGCCTTTGAAACCGGGAAAATACCGCAAAAATATCATCCTGTTTTCCTGGTTTCAACAGCGACCGAAACGGATACATCCTCCCCAGACCAGGCCGACTAATCTTGACATCCAAAAAAGAAAGCCATCCCACAAACCATGGGATGGCTTTCAACGTTATTTCAGATCTTCAATCGAATTGGCTTCCACGTAAGACGGAACCACCAGTCCGGTTTTTACGCCTTCCATGTTGGCGCCAAGGTCTTCCACTTGGTCCTTGAATTTATCCCAGTAGTCCGCATGCGTCAGCGGCAGCCAAGCAGCCACGGTGGCGTCCACGTCGCCGTTGGCAACGCCGGTCCACATAGGGCCTGCTTCAACTTGAAGGGCTTCAACTTTGTAACCCAGCTTTTCTTCCATGATCACTTTCAGCAGGTTGGTGCTGGCAATTTCGGAATCCCAAGCCACATAACTGAATTTGAAGCTTTTGCCGTCAACCGGTTGAACGCCTTCGAGCCAAGCATCGACTTTCTCAGCGTTGCTGTCCGCCCATTCTTTAGCTGCAGCCTCAGGGTCTTGGCCTTCTTGGATCGCGGTCATAATCTGACCCATATCGTCGGACGTCCACTTGAAATTGCTCAGGAACTTATAGGCTTCCGGATGATCTTCCTGAAGTCCAAGGCGGGCAACGGTGTGGATCTCTTCCGCTTCACCGTAAACCTTCTTCGGATCTTCCAGATACTTCAGATCGTATTTGGCGAACATCCAGTGCGGAGTCCAACCGGTAATAATGATCGGATCTTCGTTCTTGATGGCTTTATCGAGAGTTGCCGTCATGGCCGCGCCGGAACCTTCGATCAGTTTCCAGTCGGTCAATCCATATTCCTCAATCGCAGCAGCCGTTGCTTTCATAATACCCGCGCCAGGATCAATACCGATGATTTCATGTTTGACTTGATCGCCGAGGGAAGCGGTGGAACCGCCATCAGCCCCGTTGTCCGTCGTTCCATTCGAGCCGCCGTTTCCGCCCTGACCGCAAGCGGACAGGACCAGAATAGCGGCCAAGCTAAGCAGCAACCAAAACTTCTGTTTCTTCAAATTAAGCACCCCTTTTTTTCGATTTAAATATATTTTGTGTAAAGCGGTCGAGGACAATCGCCAAAATGACGACAGCCAAGCCGGCTTCAAACCCTTTACCGATTTGCAGCTGCGTTACCGCGCGATATACCTCGGCACCGATACCTTGGGCGCCGATCATCGAAGCGATAACCACCATCGACAACGACAGCATGATGGTCTGGTTAATGCCGGCCATCAAGGTTGGCATGGCCAGCGGCAGCTGAACCTTGAACAATTTCTGCCCGGAAGTCGAACCGAATGCATCCGCAGCTTCAGTCAATTCGCCGGATACTTGCATAATGCCGAGGCGGGTCAGGCGAATCGTCGGCGGAATCGCGAAGATAACCGAAGCGATAACTCCCGGAACCACGCCCAGACTGAAGAATGTGACGGCAGGCAGCAAGTACACAAATGCCGGCATGGTCTGCATAAAGTCCAGAACCGGTATGATCACGCGGGATGCGGACTTGCTATAGGCCGCCCATATACCCAGCGGAACACCCAGTATGACCGAGATCAATGCCGCCGTGATGACCAGACTGAGCGTGCTCATCGTCTGTGACCAGTAGCCCAAGTTGTCGATCAGCAGGAAACCGATGGCCGTGAACAAGGTTAACGGCAGACGGCCCAGCAGGTAGGCAATGACGGCCAGGATGACGATGAACAGATACGGATGAGGCAGCATGAACAAATCCGTAAACAACTGCACAACGTTCTCGATAATGAAAGAGATGGCGTCAAAGAATCCGGAGAACACGTCTCCCATCCAATCGACCAAGGAATCAACCCAGCTGGCAAGAGGGATCTTAGGCATCTTGCGTCACCTCCTCGCTCTTGGTTTCTCCGGCCAAGGCACCAAGGACGGCACCGCGGACGATAACGCCCATCAGTCGGCCGGTATCATCCACAACGGCCAATGGCACTTTGGACATGCTCGTAATTTCAAACAATTCATTTAGCAGCGTGTCGGGTCCGACGCTCGGTCCGTCCGTGATGAGAATATCCGCAAGCTTGCGGTTATTCTTCATGGCATCCGATGCATCTTCCGCCGTAATGACGCCGAGCAGCTTCTTCGAACGGTCGATCACGAACAGGTTCGAGATGCCGCGTTCACGCATAAGCTCCAGCGCAACCCGAGGCCCGCGATCCATCGTGATGGTTTCCGGACGGCGCATAACCCGTGAAGCGGTAAGCACCTTGGATAGATCCACGTCTTCCACGAACCGTTCGACGTAGTCGTTGGCAGGCTGGGTCAAGATTTCCTCCGGCGTGCCGATCTGCACGATCGAGCCGTCCTTCATCAAGGCAATGCGGTCGCCGATCCGAAGAGCTTCGTCCAGGTCGTGGGTAATGAACACGATGGTTTTTTTCATTTTGTCCTGGAGCTCGATCAATTCGTCCTGCATGTCTCTGCGAATGAGGGGATCCAGTGCGCTGAAGGCTTCGTCCATCAGCAGAATCTCCGGATCGTTGGCAAGCGCACGGGCCAGCCCGACGCGCTGCTGCATGCCGCCGCTGAGCTGATCGGGCATTTTTTCCTCCCAGCCCTTCAAGCCTACAAGCTCAAGCGACTTCATGGCCGCTTCGCGGCGTTTGCTCTTGTCTACCTTCTGAATCTCCAGACCGTATTCCACATTGTCCACAACCGTGCGATGGGGGAACAAGGCGAACTTCTGGAACACCATGCTGATTTTTTTGCGGCGTACTTCCCGCAGCTGTTCCTTGTTCATTTTTCGCAGGTCCTTGCCGTGTATCAAGATTTCGCCCGATGTCGGCTCAATCAACCGATTTAGCAAACGGACGAGCGTAGACTTCCCGCTGCCCGATAGCCCCATAATCACGAAGATCTCGCCTTCCTGAATATCGAAGCTGACACGGTTAACGCCAACCGTTATATTTTTCTCTTTTGCAATTCGCGCTTTACTCCAGCCTTGCTCAAGCAATTGAAGCCCTTGTTCCGGGTTCGCGCCGAACAATTTGCTGACTTTGTTAACTTGCAGAATAGCCAAAAGTACTCCTCCTTTTATTGTATAGAGACGCGTCCATTTGTCCGAGTCTTTGCCGATGTCGTCTCGTAAACCCATGTCACCCATTGTAACAACCGATACGTAAAGTATCAAACGTTATATCCGTACATAAAGTACGTACAGTAAAAACTGTACAAAGTTATCCTTTGAAATGCTCTCATATGCTCCGATATCCTCCAAAGCGATCTTCTTTACTTTTAAAATAGCTTTCCCTACAATAGATCAGAGAATGTGTGTGGATTCGGCTTGTTTAGATTTCATTGAGATCGTTCACACTACACTTCGAGTCCACCTAGTTTTGTTATGTTGACATGACTTCTTGGATGGCTACAGTATAGAGGAGGCTGCAAGCATGGGCTTGTACCATTTAGATGATGAACGGCAGGCAGCCGTGCAGAAGATTCGTAAGCGTGTCATTGAAAATATTGGACGGAATATGGACTTGTACGGCATTCCACACTCAACGGGACATTTATACGGATTACTTTATTTTGCGGATAAACCGATGAACCTGGATGAAATGGGACAGGAAATGAAGATGAGCAAAACGAGCATGAGTACAGGCGTGCGGACGCTGCTCGATTATAAAATGGTCAACAAGGTGTGGGAGAAGGGCTCCCGCAAGGATTTATATGAAGTGGAATACGATTGGTATCAGACCTTCTTTGATTTTTTCGATATTAAATGGCGTAAATCGGTGGAGAGCAACATTCTGGTCCTGCGCAAAGCGCTTGACGAAACGGAGAAGCTCCGCAAAGCCCATGAGGATGACGAAGAGCTGGTAGCGGTGCTGCAAGAGGATCAGGCGAAGATGCGTGAGGCTGTTGCTTATTATAAATGGCTGGAGCGATTGATCGATACTTTCGTGGATGGCGAAATCTTCAACTATGTGCCGAAAGAGCCGCCTGAGGGCAAATCCTGATCTTGAATATGGGGAAATTCCCCAGTATAATGTGAAGTAAGGCAATGCTTACCTAAGAGGTACAACCTGATTTTATCGGGTTGTGCCTTTTTTTGTTATATGGCGCTGCCTTAAGCGAATAAACCGCATGTTAACCGCACATGTGGTGCAAAAATAATCAGGAGGGGTTAGAATGGTCAGTATGTCCTCAAGAATGGTAGAGATCGCAGATTTTCCATCGGTTAGCTTAAGCAATACCCGGAGTTTGTATGTATATCTTCCACCCAGTTATCACGAGAATACGGAGAAGCATTATGCCGTACTCTATATGCATGACGGGCAGCACGTATTTTCAGCGGATGAGCGAGGCGGCTCATGGGATATGCACGTCACCGCGGATCGGCTGGTTTCCGAGGGGCGGATGGAGGAAATTATCATCGTCGGCATCGCCACGGTTCCCCATCAAAGGCTGAACGAGTATTTCCATGACAACCCACGGATGCATCAGGTGTTCGATCCGCCGTTTGCCGGCGAACGGTACGAAACCTTTATCATTGAAGAAGTGATGCCTTATATCAACCAGAATTTTCGAACGTTGAGGGGCCCGGAGCATACGGCTATGATGGGTTCGTCCGCGGGCGGGATCGTCACCTACAACATCGGTTTCCGGAGGCCGGATGTGTTCGGCAGCATTGCGGTCATGTCGCCTTATTTTGTCAGAGCCCAATTCGATGAACGGGGCGAACTGAAGGAACATCCCTTTTATGAAAGATACGGTACGCACCCGAATCTTCGGATTTGGCTGGATATGGGCGGTGCTGAAGGTGTTTTCATGGAAAAATACGCCCGGGAGGAAGCGGAACGCTTGGTTCAGGACGGTTTTGTGCCGGGGGATGATCTCATGCTGTTCCTGGATCCGGGAGCAGCTCACAGCCAAAGCGACTGGGCAGGCAGAGCGCACGCACCGCTGCTGTATTTTTTCGGAAACATTGGTGAACCGGTCTCGATCAAGCTGGATGGCGACGGCGTCGCAGGGGTAAACGGCCCCGTCAAGCAACTGAATCCGGTCATTACATACGACAGCGGATTTGTTCAAACGTTGATGAATGGAACATATCATGTTGAGACTCCGGAATTGCTCACGATACTGCCGGACGGAACGCTAAAGCCTCGAACTCCCGGCAGCACCCGGATTACGCTTCAAATGGGAAGCTTAAGCGCGGATAAAGAGATTACGATCGTTGAAGAACTTCCGGAATTCGTGAAAGTCGCGATTGAGGTGAAGGTACCGCCTGCAACGCCCGTTTCTCCCATGATCTATGCCGGATTTGAGATTCCGTACAGCGGAGAGGGCGTTTACAGGGGAAGCGCGATGGTACCGCATGGTTTGTCTTTTACGTTCAAGGTATCGCGAGGGTTTGGATTGCATGAGAAGATCGGAGATCCCAAAGTGAAACGGCGTTCATTTACGGCAACGTCCGACTTGGAGCTGTTTTACGAGGTTGAGGACTGGGATGTTTAAAAGATGGATTGGCAATTGGAGGTTGAATCAGCATGACCATCAGATCAGCAAGACCACAGGATGCGGGTGCGGCAGCCAGGCTGCTGTATGACGCACTGCACGATGTAGCTCATCGGTTAACGGGGGAAGACAGCGAAGAGAAAGCGCTTGAAGTGCTGGAGCAATATTTTCGGGCGGACGAGGGCAGGCTCAGTTACCGTCAGTCTGCCGTGGAGGAGATCGACGGCGAGGTGGCCGGCATCATCGTTGCTTACGGCGGCGATCAAGCGGCCGAATTGGACCGTCCCATCTTGGATCGGCTGCGGAAGCTGAAGAGCGACCCTACCGTAACGCTGGATCAAGAAGCGGATGAGGATGAGTACTATATTGATACGTTATCCGTTTCCCCGCAATTTGGAGGCAAGGGAATCGGTTCGGCGCTCATACTTCATGCGGAGAACAGGGCGAAGGAGCTTAAGTACCATAAAATTGCCCTCGCCGTGGTGACGGACAATCATCGTGCCCATTCCTTGTACGACCGAAAAGGATATAAAACGGATAAGGACATCATGATTAACGGGCATGTTTATCATCATATGGTCAAGCCCGTGTAGAAAAAAATAAACAATTAATAAACCGCCTATTTACAAATGGTAATAGGTGGTTTATTATTGTGACATACCGATCTAGAAAATTAGATTGATAAACTAAATTAGATCAAACGAAAATAATCGTATGAATAACAAGTTTAGAATGAATAATTCAATTAGAATGGAGAGCTGCATGATGGATCATGATCAAAATCAAAGCATCGAAATATCGGTGGAACAAGCGAAGCTGCTTGGCAGCGCCCAGCGGGTGAAAATTCTCGGAACCATGCTGGATACGGCCAAAACCTCCAAGCAAGTCGCGGATGAATTGGGAGATTCGCCGGGAAGCATCCACTATCATATCCAGAAGTTATATGACGGCGGACTGATAGATTTGGTGGAGACCCGAACGGTCGGCGGCATCGTTGAGAAATATTATAAATCCAAAGCGAAGTGGTTTAACACCAAGGGAACGCAAACGATGGACCCGGTTCTTGCCGAAGATTACGACGCGGCGACCCGAACCCGAATTAGCTTGAGGCTGCAGCTGAACGCCGACCAATATGAAGAGATGACAAAGGAATTCAAGGAACTGCTCGAAAAATGGGTGAATAAGACCATCGCGACCAAAGGGGAAGACAGCAAGGAGTATGCCGTTGGGATCAATGTAGTTTCGACGGAAACGTCCAAATAGGAAGGGGCCTCACAGCCTCTTCTCCTAAACGATAAAATTTAAAATAAGGGAGTGTTTCTCTGTGGACATTTTAAAGAATCGCAATTTTCTGCTGTTGTTCATTGGCCGAATCCTTACGAATATCGGTGACAGCCTGTATGCTGTAGCCGCCATGTGGCTGGTATACGATCTGGGAGGTTCGACGCTGTATACAGGGCTTGCCGGCCTCCTCTCGATTCTCCCCCGGATCATTCAATTGTTATCCGGCCCGATGATCGACCGCGTTCCCATACGGGGGCTTCTGGTGTACACCCAGTTCATTCAAGCGCTTCTTCTGTTGATCGTTCCGCTTGCATTTTATTTCGACTTTCTGACGGTCGGCCTTGTACTGGCGATTACACCGATTCTATCGACGTTGAATATGTGGGTATATCCGGCCCAAATGTCGGCCCTTCCTAAAATTCTCGAAAAGAAGCAGCTGACGCAAGGCAACTCGCTGTTCTCCCTGGCCTACCAAGGCATCGATGTCGCTTGCAATGCCATATCCGGTTTATTGATTGTCGTGCTGGGCGCAGTATCCCTTTACTTATGGAATTCCATTGGATTTTTCGTCGGAGCTTTGTTATTTGCGCAATTGAAAATCAAGAAGTCCACCAATACTTCTGATAACAACGATAATAAAACAACGGTTAAAGAGTCGGTTACTTCAAAAACGATGCAAAAGGCTCTCGGCGATTATTGGACCGACATGAAAGAAGGTCTCCGTTACATCCTGGCAACCCCGCTCGCACGGGTACAGATGGGGATTATCGTCATCAATGCCGCAGGCGGCGCTACCTTCACGGTTATGCCTGCGTTCGCCGACAGCCTCGGCGGAGCCGGCGTGTACGGAATCTTGCTCATGGCCCAGGCTTGCGGAAGCTTGCTGGGAGCGATCCTGGCTCCGTATTTGAAGCTGGAGCGCCTGCCGCTTGGATATCTTTTTGCCGGAGCGTTTTGTTTATCGGGTGCTGCCTGGTGCCTCAGCGTGTTCACCCCTTGGACCTGGCTTGTCGTTTTGGTGTACGGCCTGGCATGGTTTCCGGGAGGCATTACGAACGTCATCATCAATTCGGTCATTCAGAAGGCGATACCCGAGAAAAGATTGGGCACGGTGTTCGCGGCAGCAAGCGGACTCAGCGGAATTGCCATGCCGCTTGGCAGCCTGATTGGAGGTGCCCTTGGCGTGGTTGCGGCAAGCTCCTCCGTTATCGCGGGATGCGGAATCGCCGTGTTCTGCGTAGGAATCTTCTGGGTCTTCGACTCGACCACCCGCAGCCTTCCGTCACCTGACCAAGTGGACGAGGAATGGTTCGCGCCTTATACGAATGCATCGCCTGAGAAGTCCGTCTCGTTGCATGCTGCCCATTAAGATGGCTGACTTGGATGAGGTTGATGCTTGTTGAAGAATAAGTCTCGGATAGGGAAACCCATGCTGCAATTTCAATAACGAGCCCCGGATGAATCGGCGATCGAATGGATTCATCCTGGCTCGTTTTTTACGCATTGACCGATCTTAAGCCCGCGCCGCAGTCCGCTGTAATCATGCTTGTCAGGCTAGTCTGCATAATGTGACCAAGTCCCTCATAGACATGTATCAATCAAGTCAAAACAAGTGTTGAAGGGGATGATGACATGCGCCGGATTTCATGGGTGCTGCTCGCGGTAGTATTATGCTTAACAACAATACTGGCGGGATGCGGGAAGAAAAATGCAGACAGCGTTGTGAAGGATCTGGGCAAGGTGGCTGATAAGCTGGAAAGTGCCAAGGGCGCTTACCAGGGAGCGGGCGTTATGACCATACATACCGGTTCGGCGCCGCAGGAGTATCAGGTTGAGGTATGGTACCAATCTCCATCTTACTATCGGATCAGCTTAACCAACGGGCAAAAGGATATTACGCAAATCGTGCTTCGCAACGATGACGGCGTGTTCGTACTGACGCCAAGCTTAAATAAGAGCTTCCGCTTCAAGAGCGACTGGCCGGATAATCAGGGGCAGGTATATCTGTATCAAACGCTGCTTAGCAGCATTCTGAGCGACAATACGCGCCAGTTTGCCGAGGACAAGGACAGCTACGTGTTTGATGTAGCCGCCAACTACCACAGTCATTCCTTGATTCGTCAGAAGATCTGGCTCGCCAAGGACAACTACACGCCGAAACAGGTACAAGTATCGGATTCGGAAGCCAATGTCGTCGTTGAAGTGAAGTTCAATACCTTTACATTCGATACGAACCTAACCAAGGATTCGTTTGATACCAACAAGAATCTGAGTGCCATGAACGATGCGAAGGGGACGATTGCGGAAGTGGACGAGAACGGGGTACCGGTGGCTTCCACTACGGAGGGGAACGGCGCTCAGGGAACCGAGGGCATGACGGAAACGGCTGGAGGCGGCGACATGGGATCCTTCGGCATCATCTATCCGGAATATGTGCCTGCAGGGGTTACGAACAAGGACACCATGGAAGTTCCGGAGAGCAAGGACCATGCGGTTATTCTGAAGTACGACGGCGTATACCAATACACGATCATGGAATCCAGACCGTCGGATCGTGCGGTTTCACTCGTTCCGGGCGAAGCGGTGTATATTGATTTCACGACGGTCGGCCTGCTCACCGGCGATCAGCAAAGAACGCTGACTTGGAGTTCGGAAGGCGTGGAATACCGGATCACGAGCGCTAATCTGCCAGTCGAAGAAATGAAGAAAGTCGCTGCTTCCATGCAGGGAGAATCGGGTAAATAATACGAAGTAGGCGGATACCAAGCATTGAAGGAGGGCAATCTTCCGACAATGAGGCCATTCGCCTATTTTCTCCAAATAAAGGAATTAGGGCAGGGGACTTCATCGATATTTTGCAGATATTCCGACGTTTCACCAAGTTTCGCCGTCCGGATGGAACCACGAGCTCCATAAATAAGCAGTTTGTCTCAATTGACAGTTGCTCCCGGGAACATTACCATTAATCTATTGTAAAGCATAATGCTTTTTTCAAAATGGTAAGAAGGTGACTGGAATTGCAAGCGATATATCGACCTACCCTGGCGGAAATCAACCTGGACCATCTGCGCGCCAACTATAACGCTTTTCGTGAGGCGCTGCCGGATCACATGAAATTGCTTGCTTGTGTGAAGGCGAACGCCTATGGTCACGGAGCCGTAGAAGTGGCACGCGAACTTCAGCAACTGGGTGCGGCATACTTAAGCGTGGCTTTCCTTGATGAAGCGATTGAACTTCGGCAAGGCGGCATCTCTGTCCCGATCCTGGTGCTCGGTTATACCCCACCGGAGGCTGTAGGGATCGCTTACGAGTATGATGTAACCATAACCCTGTTCAGTTCGGAAGTGCTCCAAGCGATAAAGGCACTGCCGGTCAAGCCGGAGAAGCCGCTTAAGGTACACATCAAGATTGACAGCGGAATGGGTCGTTTGGGCCTGCTTCCCGGCGAAGATGCGATTTCTTTTATAGAAGAAGCGTTTTCGCTGCCTCAGGTTGTGGTCGAAGGAATGTTTACCCATTTTGCAAGAGCGGATGAAGAGAACAAAGACTATACGTTGGGACAGTATCGCCGTTTCCAGGGCGTTGCGGACGCTCTTCGGGATAAGGATTACCATATCCCGATCATACATACGGGCAACAGCGCTGCTGCGATCGATACACCTGAACTATCCTATAATATGGTTCGTGTCGGCATCGGCTTGTACGGACTATATCCTTCGGACGAGGTGAATCGAAAGACAGTGAGCCTCCGCCCTGTCATGACGCTAAAGACAAAGCTTGTCTACGTCAAAAATTTACCTCCGCATTCCGGCATCAGCTATGGGACGAAGTATGTAACGGAGCAGGAAGAACGAATTGGAACCCTTCCCATCGGTTATGCCGATGGCTTCTCTCGTATGCTGAGCGGTAAAGCGGAAGTGCTGATACGCGGCCGCCGCGTCCCTGTAGTCGGAAATATCTGTATGGACCAATGTATGGTATCGCTCAAATCTTTCGCCGAGGAGGCGGAACAAATCAAAGCTGGTGAAGAGGTTGTACTCATCGGCCAGCAATCTGGCGAATGCATTACGGCAGATGAGCTGGCAGCCAAGCTGGGGACGATCCACTATGAGGTCGTCTGCATGATTGCCCACCGGGTACCGCGCCTATATATACGCGATGATATACCGGTAAAGACCGTAAACGCGCTCTGGAACAACCTTTAAAAAAGCATGTCGCCATAAGTTATTTATTCAGGAAAGAAGGAATACGTACAGATCTTCCCGAATTAGGAATATGTCGTTTAAGTCTGTACGAAAGTGTCGATTGTAGTTTATAATGATATGCAGCATACTTGATATACCTTCGGCATATATATTCTTTTGTATAATTTTCCTTGAATAATGTAATACTGGTGCACAGGGCGAGAAGGTTGTGGGGGTGTAATAGAAGGTGGCCAATATGCAGAACACCAAACGAATCATGATCAGTTTACCGGATCATCTTTTGCAGGAAGTGGACGGGATCGCTCAGCTGGAAAATTCCAACCGCAGTGAGCTTATTAGGCAGGCCATGAAGTTGTACCTGAATGAACGGAAGAAACGTTACATTCGTGAATCCATGCAGCGGGGTTATATGGAAATGGCCAAAATCAACCTGACCATGGCTTCTGAGGCGTTTCACGCGGAGGAAGATGCAGACAACACTCTAGACCGCTTAGTAAGCGGGGTGTAGACAGTGATCGTTAAACGGGGCGACGTATTTTTTGCGGATTTATCACCTGTTGTCGGTTCTGAGCAAGGCGGCGTAAGGCCGGTCCTTGTGATTCAGAACGATATCGGCAACCGGTTTAGTCCGACTGTGATTGTTGCAGCCATTACGGCACAGATTCAAAAAGCCAAGCTGCCGACTCACGTCGAAATCGACGCGGCGTCGCATGGATTTGACCGGGATTCCGTCATTTTGCTAGAGCAGATCCGGACGATTGATAAGCAGCGGCTAACCGACAAAATCACCCATCTTGATGATGAAATGATGAGCAAGGTGGATGATTCCCTGCAAATAAGTCTGGGCTTGATTGATTTTTGATTCAATCCAAGCGTTGCATGTTCCACATAGAACGGTTACGGCCAAAAAACCCTCAAGGAATAACTCCTTGGGGGTTTTTATGTGGAGGCGAGGCGCGTTTATCCCTTAGGGCGATCGATTACGCGTTTGTAGGTATGAGCACGTATGCCGTCGTGACCGCTGCTGCAATGAACAGTAGGCAGACAACGGACCAGGCAATCGCATGTTTGTCATTCATCGAAGGTGACCTCCCGATCGTAATGGAGTGTGGATATCCGGCAGCAGCATGTTCGTAGTAACAGAATATAAGCCGAAACTTAAAATCAGATGAATTGGACATTAAATGCAGCTTAAAGCCTTGCGAAGTGAGCGATGTAGTGGAAATGAGCGCTTAAGTTTGGGATAATAGCAAATATAGTTTCATTGAAGAAAGAGGGATATCATTGTCTGAATTAGAAGCTGTTGTGGAAGTAAATGAAGAACAGATTCGCAAGGAAGAATCGAAACGGATCGTGAAGCAGATCGCGAAGGAGCTTCAATTGTCCGAGAAACAGGTGCGCACGACCGTTGAACTTCTGGATGAGGGCAATACCATACCGTTTATTGCGCGTTACCGTAAAGAAATGACAGGCGAACTGGATGAGAACCAATTGCGTGATATCGAGGAGCGGACAGGCTATTTGCGCAATTTGGAGGTCCGTAAGCGGGAAGTCATCCGCATCATAGAAGAGCAAGGCAAGCTGACGGAAGAACTGAAAGCATCGATTACGGCGGCCGTGAAGCTGCAGGAGGTGGAAGATCTCTACCGTCCGTATAAGCAAAAACGAAAGACGCGGGCGAGTGTCGCCAAGGAAAAGGGACTCGAACCGCTGTCGGAGTGGATCTGGTCGCAGCCGAAGCAGGCCGATGCGATGGTGGAGGCTGCGAAATATATCGATGAGGAGAAAGGCGTGGCTTCGGCGGAAGAGGCCCTCCAAGGCGCGATGGATATATTGGCGGAGAACATTGCCGATGATGCAGCCGTTCGTTCCTGGGTACGCCGGTTCAGCCTGGATCATGGCATTTTGACGTCGGAGGCGAAGGATACCGAAGCGGAATCCGTGTACGAGAACTATTACAATTACCGGGAATTGGCGAAGAAAATGCCGCCGCATCGGATACTGGCCATTAACCGGGGCGAACGCGAGAACATATTAAAGGTGGGGCTGGAGGTTCCTTCCGAATCCATACACGGGTATATCGGAAAGCAGGTGCTTAAAGGGCCCTCGGCCGTGACGGACATTCTGACGGCGGTGATCGAGGACTCCTACAAGCGCCTCATAGCCCCATCGATAGAGCGCGAGGTGCGCGGGGAGTTGACGGAAAAAGGGGAGAACCAGGCGATCTCCATCTTTGCGGGGAATCTGCGCAGCTTGCTGCTGCAGCCGCCGGTGAAGGGGCGCCGCGTGCTGGGCGTCGATCCGGCTTACCGTACCGGATGTAAGCTTGCTGTAGTCGATGACACGGGCAAGCTGCTGGAGGTAGCCGTCACGTATCCGACGCCGCCGGCCAACAAGAGGCGGGAGGCTGCCGCGAAGTTCAAGGAGCTGATAGCGAAATACGGAATCAAGCTCATTGTCATCGGGAACGGTACGGCATCCCGCGAAACGGAGCAGTTCGTAGCGGAAGAAGTCATTGCGGAGCTCGCCGACCCTGAGCTTGCTTACCTCATCGTTAACGAAGCCGGGGCAAGCGTGTATTCGGCCTCGAAGCTGGCGCAGGAAGAATTCCCGGATCTGGATGTGGCCGAGCGCAGCGCGGCCTCTATTGCACGCCGCGTGCAGGATCCGCTGGCCGAGTTGGTGAAGATCGATCCGAAGTCGATCGGCGTGGGCCAATATCAGCATGACGTAACCCAGAAACATCTGGAGGAAAGCTTGAAAGCCGTCGTGGAGTCCGCGGTGAACCATGTCGGGGTGGACGTGAATACGGCATCGCCATCGCTGCTCTCTTATGTGGCCGGCATCAATGCAACCATTGCGAAAAATATCGTGAAGTACCGGGAAGAGAACGGGAAATTTGTCAGCCGGAAGCAGCTCCAGAAGGTTCCGCGTCTCGGTGCCAAGACCTATGAGCAGTGCGTGGGTTTCATGCGGATTTCGGAAGGCGAGAACATCCTGGATCGTACTCCGATTCACCCGGAATCCTATGCGGTGGTTGACCGTTTGTTCCAGGAGCTCCAGGTTGGCCTGGACAAGCTGGGAAGCAAGGAGCTGGCTGAGCTGCTGGATGCCCAGCAACCGGAGAGCCTGGCCGTGAAGCTTGAGGTGGGCGTGCCGACGCTTCGCGATATTCTGGACAGCCTGCAGCGTCCGGGACGCGATCCGCGGGAGGAACTGCCGCTGCCGATTTTCCGCCAGGACGTGCTGAAGATCGAGGATCTTGTGCCGGGAATGGAGCTTCAGGGAACGGTACGCAATGTCATCGATTTCGGAGCCTTTGTCGATATCGGCATCAAGAGCGACGGCCTGGTGCATATCTCCCAGCTGAGCGATGGATTTGTTAAACATCCGATGGATGTCGTCTCCGTTGGGGATAATGTTACCGTGTGGGTGCTGAACGTGGATTTGAAGAAGGGGCGCGTCGGATTGACGATGCGCAAGCCGAAAGACCAAGGATCGAACTAAAATGAGCTAAAAAAGAGCCGTATTCTCCTTCTGGGAGAAACGGCTCTTTTTTTGGGTTCTTTTTCTCATCATTGGCTGGGTCGACTGCGAATAGAGTTTATTCTGGAGGAAGGTTTAGTCATGACTCAGTTTTAGAAGCAGGACGTTTTTATCGTAAGCATGTATGTTGCAATATACTGCCCAGCTTAAACGCACGCCTATTTCCCGGGCTCTGACTGCTGCTTTTTCTTCGCCCGAAAGCGTCTGACCTTCATCAGATTGCCGCACATTTTATCGTCGCAATAACGTTTGGAGCGGTTTCGCGTATCGTCGTAATACACCCAGAGGCAATCCGGATTGGTGCAGATGCGAAATCGGGACAGCTCGCCTTGCTCGATGGCTTGCGCAAAGGAGCCGGCGATCTCGGCAGCGGCTGCTTGCAGGCCTGGATTTTGCGGTATATAAGAAAGTACCCCTTTTTGATCCTCTTCGATCTTGAGCTGCCGAATGACCGGCCCTGTCGCCATCCAGCGGTTCAATTCCTCTACTTGCTGGCGGGAAGGTAGGGTACCTGCAACGATGCGCTGAACGCATAATCGCAGGAAGGATCGGAGCTGCCGGAGAAGTTCCAGTTCATCCGAAGTCAGCGGAACGGCGACGTGGAGCTCATGCTCGCTAATAAATTCAGTGAGCCAATCCTCCCGGGCGAGCCGGTCCACGGATCGGCCGCTGCCTCTCCAGTCATGCCATTCGCTGTTTATAAAATCATCCCATAACATGAAGCTCATCCTTTCTTGTCTCATCATTGTAACAAGTAAATATATATGTTGCTAGTTACTTGTATTGGGATCTGAAGTGTGTTAGTTTTTATGTAACGCTCTATTTTATTTATGGTAGTTACATTCAAAGCGGAGGCGATGGACATGAACATGAAGGAATTGCTGCTGCAAAACTGGAATTATGCGATGGATCAGGAGGATTGGTATCCTCCGATTCTACCGGCGCTGAAGGAGGTTACGCTCGAGCAGGCATTGTGGAAGCCGGAAGGGGAGGCGGCGAATTCCATTTGGGAGAACGTGCAGCATTTGCTGTATTATAAGGAGCGTTTGCTCGGCAGATTGGAAGGGAGACCGCTTCATAATGAAGGGATAGGAAACGACGAGACGTTTCTGATCCATGACACCAGTGAGGAGGCCTGGGATACGGCCCGGAAGCAGCTTCAGGAGGTTCATGCAACATTAAGACAGAAGTTCGAGGGGATGACGGAAGCCGAGATCGAAGAATCGCCGCAGCGGATACTCAGCTTAATCATGCATGACGCCTATCATACGGGGCAAATCGTTTTTATTCGGAAGCTTCAGGGCTCCTGGCCAGCTAGACGAAGCGAATTATAGGAGCGGATTCGACGGATGCAGTCCACCTATTACCATGCAAAAATAAGCCGGACAGAGCGTCCGGCTTATTGTCAAACCTTATGGATCGATTGCAGGCCCTAACGGGCATTCGAATTTTCTTCACCCGGGGAATTCCGGTAAAAGTACCAGCATTCGTTCAGCAGCTTGATCTGACGTCTGTCCTTCTTGCGGAAAGCGCGTGTCAACTGATTGCAGAGCCATTGCGGCAAGGGTATCTCCTCCTCTTGCTATTTCCATCTGTATGGATAGCATATGGGGAAAATGCCCAAAGCGTGCAGGTCTACCTCGATTATTGCGCTTCTTCCTCGTACCATTGCTCGAGCTGAGCTTGAAGGGCCCGAATTTCGGTAAGCAGCGAGATGAGCGGATATTCCTTTTCGTTCAGGGAAGCAAAGGCCTGCTCAAGCTCATTTATGTATTCAAGACCACCCTGAATGCTCAGCGATTCCTGCATCAAATCCAAATGGTCGCATTCGGCTACGGCAAGAGGCAGCTGAGGTTTGCCTGCTGCGGTGAGTTTATCGATTTCCTTGTTCAGGCGTAAATTCAGGGCACTGAGCTGGTAAGCATAGTCACTGGGCATTTCGACAAAGAACAGCTCGTCCTGACCCTTTAAAATAACGTAGCGCATGTTCGGCATGATTGCAGGTTCTCCCTCCATACTTTCTACTTGACAGTGTAGCCCAGAGAGAAGTTAAAATTCAAGTAGCATTTATCAGGGCAAAGGAAGGATCAGACATAGTGACAACGAACGAGATGAGTAATGAGGAGCTGCAGGCCTGGGTCGAGAAAATCTCGCTGGAGAGCTTTCGGGTTCCGTTCAGGCATCAGGCTACGTTTAACCGGCGATTGTCCTCGACCGGCGGCCGCTATTTCATGAAAAGCCATCATATCGAGATCAATCCGCATCAGCTGGCCACGCACGGCAGGGAAGAGGTGGAGAAGATCATCAAGCATGAGCTGTGCCATTATCATCTCCACATTGCGGGCAGGGGATATCGCCATCGCGATGCCGATTTCAAGAAACTGCTGCAGGCCGTTGGTGGAAGCCGTTTCTGCAAATCGTTGCCGAAGGGCAAGGCGGCGGGCCGACGTCAACCGGAACCGTACCGATACATGCTTCGCTGCGGCGACTGCGGGACGGAATACCTGCGTAAACGGAAGATGGATCCGGCCCGGTATCGGTGCGGAAAGTGCGGCGGGCGTCTAACGCTTCTGAAGCTTGACTCCCCTAAGAAGTCATGATAAATTATTAGTATTCAACTTCACGTTCCCTGATAGCTCAGTTGGTAGAGCACTCGACTGTTAATCGAGTTGTCACAGGTTCGAGTCCTGTTCGGGGAGCCATATGGAGAGATACCCAAGTGGCTATAAGGGGACCCTCTGCTAAGGGGTTAGACTGCGTAAGCGGTGCGAGGGTTCGAATCCCTCTCTCTCCGTTGTATTACATCGAAGAAAGCTCCCATCACCAAGTGGGACTGCCCCCCGTTTGTGAGACAGGGATCAAAACACCTTGCAAGTTTAAGCAGCCAGTTGCCGGAAATGAACCGGTGACTGGTTGTTTAGTTTTGTTTGAATGCGAATTGAGTTATAGTAAGTAATGTAGTCTCGAACGGTCTGCTCGACGATTGCCGTCGTCGTACAGGTTAAACCTTCGAGATAGAACGTTTCAGACTTTAGCGTGGAATGAAACGATTCGATGGGGGCATTATCAGCGGGCGTACCCTTGCGGGACATGCTCATGGTAATGCCTTTTCCCTTTACAGCTTCTTGATAGGCCTGAGAGGTGTAGACGCTGCCTTGGTCGCTATGGAGCATGGTGCCCGACAGGGTGGGCAGTTGAGCCAACGTGTCCAGGACAAACTCAGTGTCTTGCTTGTCAGATATACTGTATGCCACAATCTCTCCGTTAAACAAGTCCAAGATGCTCGACAGGTATAACGTTTTTCCGCCAAACGGCAAATACGTAATGTCTGTTACGAGTTTTTGCATAGGGGCATCGGCCTCAAACTGACGCTTTAACAAGTGTTCTGCGATGTAAGCTGGCTGCCCTGTAGGTTTGCGTTTCTTCACTCTGACACGACATTGGAGCCCCTCTCGCTGCATAATACGCTGCACACGTTTGTGATTTATACTTTGCTCTGTTCGGAGGAGCGCGGTGATCTTCCGGTAACCATACCGAAATTTATGATGAATGCAAAGTTCTCGGATTTTCTCCACCGTTGGTTCTGGACCTTTTGCTTCCACAGTTGCTTTCCAGCGATAATAGGTTGCTCTTGCAATCCCAAGCCATGCACAAGCTTGCGTCACCGTGACTTCTTCTCGAATGGACTCGATCCAAGCAACGACGACCTCGGGTTTCACCTCCTTTCTAACTCCGTGTACTTTTTTAGCAGGTCCAATTGCTGCTTTAAAAATCGGTTTTCTGCCTGTAGTTTTTCTAACTCTGAAGAGTATTCTGGCCCCTTCCCGTAGCTATATTGCTTACCCACAGGCTGCTCCAGCCGATGTACGTCACCTTCTCGATACCACTTCATCCACACCTTTAGCTGTGTCTTATTCCGTATCCCGAGTTGCTCCATGACCTCTCTAACCGGAACTCCTTCTAATCTCATTTCAATAGCTTTCATCTTAAGTTCGAATGGGTAGCTAACTCTTGTTGCCAACGCAAAAACACCTCCAAGGTTATCTCCATATCTTACGACATGGTTTAGTTCTCTTGAAGGTGTTTTAATTTGTCTCACGCTTTGGGGTCAGTCCCAAGTGATCGGGAGCTTTCTTTGCATAGGGATGAGAACCCTGATAGGGTTCGTCGGAGCTTAATCAGCGTTAGGGATACTTCTCAGTCTCGACCGAAGGGAGAGTATCCCTCTCTCTTTCGCTTTAGCATGACATCGAAGAAAGCTCCCATCACTAAGTGATCGGGAGCTTTTTTTGCATAGGGATGAGAACCCTGGATAGGGTTCGTCGGAGCATAATCAGCGTTAGGATACTTCGCAGTCTCGACCGAAGGGAGAGTATCCCTCTCTCTTTCGCTTTAGCATGAATGGGGGAATAGAGCTCAATGAAACAGATTATTGCAATGGGTGGCGGCGGCTTTTCGATGGAACCTGATAATTTGCTGCTGGATCGCTATGTTTTGGCACAAGTATCGAAAGAAATGCCTGAAGTGTGTTTTGTTCCGACGGCAAGCGGGGATGCGGATGGGTATGTTGAACGTTTCTATCATGCTTTCCGGACACTGCCGTGTATTCCCAGTCATCTGTCGCTGTTCCAGCCGAACTTTGCTGATCTTCGGTCTTTTGTACTCGAGAAGGATATCATTTATGTTGGCGGGGGCAATACCCGGAATATGCTGGTCTTGTGGAAGGAATGGGGCCTGGATCAGATACTCAAAGAGGCGTATGAACAGGGTGTCATTTTAACCGGGTTAAGCGCTGGCTCCATTTGCTGGTTTGAGCAAGGGGTGACGGACCCGTTGAACGGGCCTTTATACAAGCTTGAGGGTTTGGGTATATTACAAGGCAGTCATTGTCCGCATTATGATGGAGAGAGCAAAAGAAGACCCGCCTATCACAAACTCGTGCTTCAAGGTGAAGCAAAAGCAGGATATGCTGCTGATGACGGGGTTGCATTGCATTTTATGGATGGACGGTTGCATCGAATCGTAAGCTCAAGGGAAAACGCACATGCATACCATGTGAAGCGTAAAGGAAATAGCGTTCAAGAAGGGAAGTTGACACCTGGTTTTTTAGGCTGATTTATGGGCCGAAAAAGCTAAATAAATAAATTTGAAAATTCGCGAAAAAAAAGCTTGCCAGCATTTTTAAATTTATGCTATACTCAATCTTGTCGTCACGGCGACGTGGTTAAAGTGGCCCGTTGGTCAAGGGGTTAAGACACCTCCCTTTCACGGAGGTAACAGGGGTTCGAATCCCCTACGGGTCACCACTTTCTATATAACCTCGGGATGAGAAACCCGAGTAACCACTTTCTATATGGCAGCCGCACGATTGTCATCGAGAGCCATTAGCTCAGTTGGTAGAGCACCTGACTTTTAATCAGGGTGTCGAAGGTTCGAGTCCTTCATGGCTCACCATTTTTACTAAGCACGAAGAGATGTATCCCTTATATTATGCGGTAGTGGTGGAATGGCAGACACGCTATCTTGAGGGGGTAGTGGGTGTATACCCGTGGAGGTTCGAGTCCTCTCTACCGCATACCATGTTGAAGAAGAAGCTTCACGCATAGCGTGGAGCTTTTTTATTTATATATCAGGATTTCCATAGAGATTATCCATATTTTAGATATTTTTCATTGCGCGTTTATGCAAAACCGGTGTTTCATCTCTGGTCAAGAGGTTAATATCATATCGTGGACGAGCAACAACTTCCAAAAACCTATAAGGAGTGATTCAGAATGGCTAATAACAATAATGGAAAGATGAGCCGTGAAGAAGCAGGACGTTTAGGTGGAGAAGCAACAGCGAACAACCATGATAAAGAGTTTTACCAAGAGATCGGACGGAAGGGCGGCGAAGCGACGTCCCGCTCCCATGACAAAGAATTTTATCAGGAAATCGGCAAAAAAGGCGGAGACTCCACGTCAAACTCCCATGATAAGGAGTTTTATCAAGAGATTGGCCAGAAGGGCGGCGAAGCGACTTCCGACTCCCATGGCAGGGAGTTCTATGAGGAAATCGGCCGCAAAGGCGGCGAGGCTACCTCGGATTCCCATGGTCGCGAGTTCTACCAAGAAATTGGACAGCAGGGCGGCGAAGCCAGAAACGGCAGCGGCAGCAACGGGGATGGCAAGATGAGCCGTGAAGAAGCGGGCCGCAAAGGCGGCGAGGCTAGAGCCCGGCAGCGCCAACGGGGAAATTAATGAAAATTCAGCGGATGTAAGAAGAGACTCCCCTTGGAGGGGGTTGAAACTCTCTCATTCAAAAGATCCGCCTTCAGACACACTTGTAAATAGCAGCAGCCATGACTCCTTTTAGGGAGACATGGCTGCTTTCTTTTTTAGCCTGACTATCATGGCGCATTATGGGAAAGACGAAGAACGTGCTGGACATTTGATACGGTGTATGATAATTATATGATAATGATAACCATTCTCATTTAAGGTTGGGGTCTGCAATGATGTTAAACCTATCGATGAATAGCAGCAAGGACGAGCTGCAAGAATACAGCGGGTTCATGGCCCGTTTATGGAATATGGATATTGTTCATGGGCAAGGGATGTCCTTGGAACAACAGTTGGCCGTGCAGCCGGCCTTGATCGTCCCGCTTAGTGGAGAGACCTGTTTGCAGCAGGCAGAGCATGTGACCCGCATGAATAAGGGGTGCGTTTATTTTTGCGCGGCTGGATCTACTTTCGGCATTACGAGCGGCGAGTACTGGAGTTCCGAGGAACAGGAACAGGCAGCGGTTGCGATCCTTCATTTTGGCTTCTATGAAGGGATGTCGGGCTGCGGTCGGCTGCATGAAGTGGACGGCTCCGCATTCATGCCCTATGATGGCATCTTTGTCATCAGTTCTCCGGACCGCTTGAATCTCGTCTGCCGGGCGATGTATAAGGATTTTCACAGCAAGGAGCCCATGAAGCAGTGGAGGGCTCAGCTGGATTTTCAAGAGCTGCTGTACACGATGATGGCCGAATGCAGTCCATATGCCAAGAATGATAAACGGCAAGCGCTGGAGCGGGTGAAGGAGTATATCGAGGAGCATTACGATGAAGATTTAACAATCGAGCAGCTGGCGAATCTCTCCGAGCTGAGCCCCAAGTATTTTGTAGAGGTATATAAGAAGACCTATGGGCACAGCGCTATGGATTATTTGGCGAGCGTCCGTTTGAACAAGGCAAAACAATTGATGCTGGGTTCGGATTCCTTGCTGCGTGAGGTTGCCCATATGGTGGGGTATAAGGATGAATTTTATTTCAGCCGCAAGTTTAAGAAAGCTTTTGGGATCTCGCCCTCCGCCTATATGAAGACAAGGAAAAATAAACTGGCGATGTACGGCTCAACGAGCCTTTTGGGTTACGCCATGCCGCTGGATTTCACGCCGTACGCGGCCCCGCTTCATCCAAAGTGGTCACAGCATTACTATAACCATCTCGGCCCGGATATTCCGGTCCATCTGGATGCATACCGCCAGAACCATAACAAATATGCGAATCTGGAGAAGCTGGCCACGGCACGTCCGGAGCTCATCGTGTGCGCGCAGGGGGTCGAGGAGTGGGAGAAGGAGCAGCTTCGGCAGATCGCCCCTCTCTATGAAATGCCGGGAGAGCAGGAAGGATGGCGGTTCAACTTGCTTAGTCTCGCCAAAATGCTGGACAAGCTGCCTGAAGCAGAGCAGTGGATTGAAGCGTTTCATCACAAGATATCGGCTTACCGGGAGAAGCTCCCCTCTAGCAATAGGGAAGCCCGTACGCTTTTGACCGCGCGCCTGCATCAGGATGAACTTCGGGCATACAGCCATCCGGGCATGAAGGAATTACTATTCGATGATTTCGGTTTTCAGCCGGCCCTGCCTATGGATCAGCAGAATGAGGGGTATTTAACGATGGAGCAGATCAGGGAGAGCCGTGCAAACCATCTGCTTCTTCTGATCCGTCAAGATTCCGAAACGCTTGCCTATTGGAGAAGACTGCAGGCGACGCCGGAGTGGATGACCATCTCCGCGGTGAGAGAGGGAACGTTCCATCAATTATCCTCTTATCCTTGGCGTGAGTATTCGCCCATTGCAATGGAGCAGATGGCGGAGGAGGCCTTCCGGTTATTTTCCGGAAAATGTCCATGAGGAATCCGGTTATTTGTCCATGGTGCATAGAGAGCAAATCCGATAGTATGATCAATAATGATAATCATTATCAATTATTGAATGATCATGGATCATGGAAGGGGTAACTGGAGAGAGATGAAACGGATGAAAATGGTCTTGGGGTTATTGCTGGTATTTGCTTTGGTACTATCTGCTTGTGGCGGAGGTAACGAGGCTAAAGATACAGACGGAGCAAGCACGAGTAATGCAGGAAGCACGAACACCGCTGAGGAGAATAAAGCTTCGAACGAAGAAACACCCGCTGCGGGCGAAGCCAAAGTTGTGAAATATCTTGATCAGGAATACACGCTTCCTGCCAAAACGGAGCGGATCGTTATCACGGGTGCCGTCGAAGCCATGGAGGACTCTATTGTACTGGAAGTGAATCCGGTCGGAGCGATCAGCTTCTCGGGCTCTTTCCCTCCATTGTTTGAGTCGATTACAAAGGATGCCCAGTCGGTAGGCGAGAAAACGGAGCCGAATTTCGAAACGATCCTCTCGCTGAAACCGGACGTGATTTTGGGATCTTCCAAGTTCAAGCCGGAGGTCGTGGAACAATTGAATAAAATTGCCCCGACGATACCTTATTCTCATGTATCCACCAACTGGGAGAGCAATTTGAGATTGCTGGGCGAGTTGAGCGGCAAGCAGGAACAGGCTGAGCAAGAGATCGCTAAATATAAAGAGGATCTGGAAGCCGCAAAGGCAACCATCGGAGACGGCCTGAAGGACAAGAAGGTTTTGGCGCTACGGGTTCGTGCGGGAGAGATGTACATTTACCCGGCTGGGGTATTCTTTAATCCGGTATTGTACGAGGATCTGGGAATCGCCGTACCGGCTGAGGTAGAAGCCGCGCAAGCGCAGGAGCTGGTCTCCAAAGAGAAAATGGCTGAGATGAATCCGGATTACGTGTTTGTCCAGTTCTCTCCGGACGAGAACAAGGATACGCCGAACGCACTGGAAGAGCTGCAGAATGATCCGATCATGAAAAACCTGAACGCGTTCAAGAACGGAACGGCTTTTGTCAACGTGGTTGACCCGCTTGCTCAAGGCGGTACCGCGTACAGTAAAATCGAGTTTCTGAAAGCTGCCGTCGAAAATCTTACGAAATAATATCAAACATTTCAGTATAAACGTATAAGGCGTGTTGTTCATGGGGTTCAAAAAATCGCTGCCGGCTGTCATCCTTGTGATGGCCCCGGCAGTCTGCTTATTGCTCATAGCGGCCTCCATCCTGTATGGAGCCAAGAATATTTCGATGGATACCGTCTGGGACTCCATCTTCGCTTTTGACCCGGAGAGCATCGACCATCAGATCATTATGAGCTCCCGGCTGCCCCGAGTCGTCGGGGCTATGTTGATCGGTGCTTTTCTGGCGGTTTCGGGCGCTCTTATGCAGGGGATGACAAGAAACTATCTAGCCTCCCCCTCCATTATGGGGGTATCGGACGGTTCGGTGTTCGCGGTGACCTTGTTCATGGTATTCATTCCGAATGCCAGCTCCAATATGTACATTGTCAGTTCATTGGTTGGTTCCGTGATCGGTGCAGCCGTCGTGTTCGGATTAGCATGGCTTATTCCAGGGGGGCTCAGTCCGGTTCGGCTGGCTATACTAGGAACCGTGATCGGGACGTTTCTTAGCGGAACGGCCGAAGCTTTGGCAGCTTATTTTCAAATCTCCCAAAGCATCAGTTTTTGGTACAATGCCCGGCTGCATGCCATGGATCCCGAGCTGATCAAGCTGAGCATTCCGTTTGCGATCGTCGGTTTGTGCCTCGCCGTGGTTTTGTCCAAATCGATCACGCTGCTCTCCCTCGGGGACGAGACGGCCAAGGGGCTTGGCGTCAAAACATGGCTGGTGAAAGGCCTTGCGATGCTGGCGGTCGTGATCTTGACGGGCGTATCGGTGGCGCTGGCAGGGAAGGTTGCCTTTGTAGGCTTGATTGTCCCTCATATTGCACGGTACTTATCGGGCTCCGATTACCGATGGATCGTACCGGTGTCGGGCGTGCTTGGCGGCATGTTCCTGGCGCTGTGCGACATACTCGCCCGGTTCGTGAACAGCCCTTTCGAGACGCCGGTCGGTGTCATCACTTCGCTGATCGGCGTGCCGTTCTTCCTCTATCTGATCAAGACGAGGGGAGGGGCTCAGCGTGCATAACACATCTTATCGGTTCCCGATGGTGCTGGCAGGCGGGATAGCGGTCGTATTGGCAGCCGTTTATTTCAGTCTGACCAACGGAACGTTTGACATGTCCATCAAGGAAGTATTCCAGACGCTCTTTCGGATGAAGCCCAATTCGGACTTTGATCTTGTCGTGTTTGAATTCAGGCTCCCCCGAATCGTGCTTGGCGCCCTTGTCGGTTTTGCGTTGGGGATGGCCGGTGCCGTCATCCAAGGGGTAACCCGCAACGGGCTTGCGGATCCGGGCATCCTCGGCATCAATGCAGGCGCCGGCATGGCGGTCGTATTGTTTATGTTCCTGCTGCAAGGGCAGATCACGATGACCGGCTGGCTCGGGGTGATGATGATGCCCATGTTCGGCATCGCGGGCGGTTTGGCAGCGACCACGGCCATATACATGTTTGCGAGAGAAAACGGAAAGCTGGATCCACAGCGGCTCATACTTGTGGGCATTGCGATCGCATCCGGCTTTGGAGCCGTTACCATGTATGTTTCGCTAAAAATGAACCCGAAAGATTATGAGATGGCGGTTGCCTGGCTCGCCGGCAGCCTTCATAGCGCCAACTGGAAGTTTGTGGTGACCATGCTGCCGTGGCTCGTTATTTTGCCGCCTGTCATCTGGCTTCGCTCTCAAGTGCTCGACTTGTTCCAGCTGAGCGAGGAAAGCGTGAAGAGCGTAGGGGTATCCGTCGAGCGCGAGAAAAATATATTGCTTCTGTGCAGCATCGGCCTGGTGAGCGCCAGCGTAGCCGTATCCGGCAGCATCGGGTTTGTCGGCCTGATTGCTCCGCATATGGCCAGGCAGCTTGTCGGACTGCGGCACAGGCATATCATCCCGATCAGCGGCATAGCGGGCATGGCGATTGTTGTCATAGGCGACTTTATCGGCAGAACGATATTCGCTCCGGCCGAGCTTGCTGCAGGCATTGTGGTATCCGTGATCGGGGTTCCGTATTTTATCTATTTATTAATTCGCATGAGAAAATAAAAGCAGCTTTCGGGAGGATCACATGAATCGTTACAAGCAGCTGGCAGTTGAGGGCAGAGAGCTTATACTGTATCTGCCTCCTTCCTATCTGGAGTCTGACCGTTCCTATCCTGTTGCCTATGTTCAAGATGAAGGAGATATGTTCACGGACTGCTTGAACTATTTGAATCATTTGTTTGCGGCAGGCCGGCTGGAAGAGGTCATCCTGGTCGGAATCTCGTCAACGAACCGGAATCGTGAGTATACGCCTTGGCCGGCTGAGCCTTTGCTGGAGAGCAACCCTCCTTTCGGCGGGGAGGGGAGAGCTTATGTCGATGAGGTAGCGGATGTCATCAAAGCATACATAGACCATCGGTACCGAACGCTTCCAGAGCCTGATCATACGGCCATCATCGGAGGTTCCTTTGGCGGTTTGATCTCGATGTTCGCGGGATATTGGCGTCCCGATACCTTCGGACGGATCGGCATGCTGTCGGCTTCGTTATGGTACGAGGGGGTGATGGACTACATCCGCCAGCAGGAAAAATGGCCGGCTGAGCAGCGGGTGTATATGTCCGTCGGGCAGCTTGAAGGGGCGTATAAACAAAATGCGCAGAAAAATATGTTTGTGAACAACGTGGAGGCCCATCGGTTCTGGCTTGAGCAAGGGGTGAGCCGTGAGAGGCTGCAGCTGGCGGTAGATCCTGACGGAACCCATGATCCTATCTTTATGTCCAGAAGATTTCCGGATGCGCTGCGGTGGCTGTTCGTCGGGGAAGCAGAGGAGCAAGCATCGGCGAAGGGGCGAGCTCAACATGAGGATCCGGATTATCAGGAAAAGCACGAATCGCATAATAACCAAGATAACCAAGTAAAGGCCCCTTTGTTTTCCGTACCGGGAACGCTGACCTGGTCCATGCAGTCCGACGAGACGGGCCGCGAATACCGCATTTTCATCGCCGAGCCGATGGGACCGCCTCCTGAGGGAGGTTATCCCGTGTTATATTCGCTGGATGCCAATGCCACCTTCGGCACGCTGGCCGAAGCCATCCGCCTGCAATCCCGTACGCCGCGGGGCATTCCCTCGGCGCTCATCGTCGGCATCGGCTTTGACAGCGACAACCCTATCGTGAGCAGCGAGCGCTTCTATAACTTTACGGAATATGCCGATCCCGCTGAACTGCCTGTCCGGCCAAACGGCATGGATTGGCCGGAGACGGGCGGCGTGGAGGCGTTCCTTACCTTCATCGAGCAGCAGCTGAAGCCGGCCGTGGAGCGGCGGTATGCAGTGAACCGATCGAAGCAGGCGCTGTTCGGACACTCGCTCGGTGGATTTTTCACCTTGTATACCTTATTCACCAGACCGGATGCCTTTTCGCGGTATATTGCGGCATGTCCCTCGGTGTGGTGGAAGAATTACGCGCTGTACCAGCGATGGGAAGAGGGAAAGAACCGCTTACGACAGAGCGGGGAGCGCAAGTCACTCCGCCTGTACGTGGGGGCCGAGGAGAAACCGTCCATGGTAAAGGACGCGAGGGAACTCTATGCCCTTCTCAGAGGGCATGAAGAGGTGCTGGAGACGACCTTCAACGAAATTGAGGGTGAGGGGCATGTTTCGGTATTGCCGACCCTTATAAGCCCCCTGCTTCGTTTTGTGAACGCGTAATCAACCAAAGAATGTCTCAAGTACAAATAAGCAGCTTCGAATCCATTGATCATCGGGATATCGAAGCTGCTTATTCTGTGTTGAATGCAGACGGGACGTTAATCGGGCAATTCCGGATCATCGAGAATGGAAGAATATTTCGGGTATAGTCTGCGAATGCAATCCGGACAAATATCATGGGTAAACTCAATGGGGAGGCGGCTCTCCAAATAGCTCTCCACAGGCTCCCATTCATCCGCTTGGCGAACATATTTGCATACGGCACAGATCGGGATATGTCCTGGAAGAGGGAAGCTGTGCGCCAGCGCTTGTTCCAGCAGCAGTTCCTTGTGCTTGAACTTCGTAATATCCGTGAACGATATCATGGCTCCGTGAACACGGCTGTCCTTGTTCATCATCAAGGGCAGCACCTCGCACAGAACCCAGTTCTGCCGGTCATTCCATTCCACGGCATATTCAAAAGAATAATCAGGCAGCTTGCCCAGTATCACTTCCTTTACGGATGGCAAATCCATCTCATGGGAAAATGGATCGAATACAGAACACAAGTGCCGGGAAGTCATATCGAAAAAAGATGCTCCATGCCACCTAAAGTCAGGCGGGACACCGTATTTTTCGGCCATGGCAATGAGCGGATCGTTGATTTTGTCTATGATGCCATCCGGGGTAATGACCATCAGCCCCTTATTCAAGGAGTGCACCGCATTATTCCAGGATGTGGTCATGGTATCGTAGGGCAATTTACTCGCTCCTCGTACGGAATAGACTCATGAGTAAAAGATACGACGATCCATGAGTACTATGGTATAATTTAGGCAATATATCTTGATTATACACGTAATTAAGTCATTATGCAAGACAAAAATACGTACATAAGATATTTTTCTTTTAAAGAGAAATAGGAAGGCGGTTGTTTGATGCAGTCTATTTACCAACGAATCGAACATCTCATAGAAAGCCGGGGTATGACCAAGAAGGCGTTTTGTGAAACCCTCGGGATCAGCACAGGAAATTTTGGTGACTGGAAGAGGGGAAAAACAACGCCGAGCACGAATAAATTGATTGAGATTGCAGCATTTTTTTCCGTCAGCCTGGATTGGCTGATTATAGGAAGAGGCAGTCCGACCAGCCGTGTCAAGGAAGCCCGCGGGGAATATGAAGTAGATCCGGAATCTTTGGATCCTGCCTTAATGTCCGGTCTGGCAGAGCATGAGAAGGAATTTATCCGCGAATACATCGAGTTTTCAGCCTATCGGAAGGACAAGCGCAGCGACAAGAGCTAGCTGATGCAAAAGCCCGACCTAAGGCCCAGATTTTGGCGCTTTACTTTTGAGCAAGGGGGCAGTATAATAGGGAATGTTCGCTGCAGAACATCCCTTATACATGCGGTAGTGGTGGAATGGCAGACACGCTATCTTGAGGGGGTAGTGGGTGTATACCCGTGGAGGTTCGAGTCCTCTCTACCGCATACTTCATAAAGAAGCTGTTTATCAAGTGGAATTCCCTTTGATAAGCGGCTTTTTTTGTTATGTTCTTTGCGTGCCGGGATAATGCTCAACTATGGTGAAATGCCTTATTTATCGTTTCAAATTGTCCTGAAAGTTTAAAGAGTACATGTAGAGACCATAATAGGGCATGAAGGAGATGAACGAGCATGAAACCATTATACACAGCAGATGTTAAAGTCGTCGGAGGGCGGGAAGGCTCCGTTGAATCTACCGATGGCGTTCTCAATCACAAATTAAGCATGCCGAAAGAGCTCGGAGGTCCGGGCGGAGCCGGAACCAATCCGGAGCAGCTGTTCGCGGCCGGTTATGGCGCCTGCTATGAAAGCGCCTTGGCCAACATCGCCCGCAAGGAGGGCGTCGAGCTGAAAGATGTCGTGATCCATTCCCAGGTGTCGATCGGAAAAGACGAAGGCGCTGACGGCTTTAAGCTGGCAGTGAAGCTGAAGATCGAAATGCCGGGCATCGAACGAAGCCAGGCGGAGGATCTCGCGAAGAAAGCGCACGCGTTTTGCCCGTATTCCAAAGCAACCCGGGGCAACATTGACGTGGAGTTAAGCGTAAGCTGACGATAGAGGATTCGGATGGCTCTCTAAAATGGGGGTCATCCTTTTTTTGTCGGCTTAAGACGCTCAATATGAAACTTTTTACATGATACACCGTACTTCAGTTAAAGCTATGCATTGAAAGGGGCGCTTGGAATGCGAATAGAACAAATGATCGAAGAACGGTTTGTATGCAGCAAATGCGGAGGGAACCACTGCCAGACGAAAGAGGTCTCGATGTCGGGGGCAGGCTTGAGCAAAATGTTTGATATTCAGCACAATCATTTCCTATTTGTTTCCTGCACGAACTGCGGATATGTGGAAGTCTTCAACCCGGATATATTGGAAGGTAAAAAGAGGGGGCAGCTGGGCTCGATCCTGGATGTGTTCTTCGGTTGACATCACCCCTAAAATTCTTTAATATGACTAAGTACCAGAAAGTACAAACCAGTCATAAGGAATTTAAATAAAATAAACGGGTGATGAACATGCCATACAGACCGCAGATTGCAAATGTGACCACAGCTGGAAGCAATGAAAAGGAAGGGCTTTACGAATTCATTATCCACACGGCTGACGGAACGGATATTCGCGTATTCTATAACCGCTTCCCGGAATGGAAACTGACTGCGCTTAGCCGACTTGGGAAAGTACCTTGCCCGGTTTGTCGTAAGGATTTCATATGCAAATGCATGGAGAAATTTTCGAACGAATTCGACCAGCAGATGAGAGACGGCGAGTGGCTGAACAAAGCTGCTGAGTAATAAACCAATAAGCGTACTTGATCAAGCGTAGGAGAGGGCTCCTGCGTTTTTTCTTTTTTTATGGCGTGAAGGGAGCGAAGAAAATATGAAGGATCGTGCAACCGAAAATCATGAGGAATATGCAATTGTGCTGATTGATGGCGTGTGCCATTTGTGCCAGGGGCTGACCCAATTCATTATCAAGCGAGATCCCGCGGGTGCTTTCCGGTTCGCTTCGCTGCAATCCGAGATCGGTCAGGAGCTGTTGAGGCAGGGAGGGCTCGATGGAGATTCGCCGGAGACGATGGTGCTGATTGAACAGGGGAGGTATTACACCAGATCGACGGGAGCTCTTCGGATTGCGCGGCGTCTTCGTTTTCCTTGGCCGCTGTCGTATGTCCTGATCCTGATTCCCCCTTTCTTACGGAACCTGGTGTACCGCTGGGTGGCGAAGAACCGTTACCGGTGGTTCGGGCAATCCAGTGAATGCATGGTGCCGACGCCGGACATTCGGCGCCGGTTTCTACCCTGATTCCGCTTGTTTTAATGATGATGCTCTGCCGTGCCTTCTTGGAATGTCGGAGTTCCCGCCTCCAGGTAGGCAAGCTCGGCCGCGGACAGTTTGCCGACGGCGAACGGTTTCTGGGGAATGATGATGGAGCCGTTGTTGCCGCTGTGCAGCTTGATGAAATACAGCCCCTCTTTTTCGAAGGTTTTGGTGACCGTATACACGCCATCGCCCACCTCGACCGCATCCGTCATGGGATCCCGCAGGGAACCGTCATGGCTCCACAGCTCGTAGTGGACAAAATCCGCACCGGGCACTCTTTTGCCGTCTTGGGTAAGGATAATCTCGATGGTCTCCGGCTGTTGGACGGATAATACATCCGGGATGTTCACCTCGGCCATCAACGGGATTTCTTTTTCATACCGGTCGGCTGCCTCGGGACTGGCCGAACAAGCGCTCAGCAGCAGAACCGATAGCAGTACGGTTATAATAATACGGCCTTTTACGATCATGAAACCGCCACCCCTTATTTTTGATTGAGTCCTAAGCGAATCAGGCGTTCAGGAAAGCCTTGATCGCCGGTATCTTTCGCACGATGACAGAATCGATGATCCACACGATGATGAGGGACAAGCCCACAAGCGGGAACAGAATCCCCAAAGCGATAAACAGCAGCAGGAACAGCCTCATGCTCTTGGCGCCTGCCTCGGGCGCTTTCGGAGCCCCCAGTCCGTGATCCGGTTTTCGTTTCCACCACAAGTACAAACCGCTTACCGCAATGAGAATGATGCCTAGGCATATCAGCAAACTGAAAATCTGGTTGACGATGCCGAATTGGGTTCCTTTGTGCAGCGTAATGCCCAGGGCAACGGCTTTGCCGACGAATCCGTAATGATCATAGCGATAATCCGCCAACACCGCGCCGCTGTACTGGTCGATATGCAGGGTGGCTTCGTCCTGCGCTTTCGGCGGATAGGCCGACAACGTATACACCCCGTCCGCTTGCTGCGGGATGCTGATGGTGTAACTCGGATGCATTCCCTCGCTTCGGGCTACGTACATGACGTCTTCAATCGGAAGCGGCATAAAGTCGGAGATGGTGGAGTTGGGAACCTCCAGATTTTCGGCCGCCCAAGGCACCTCTGCCACTTCCTTCGTCTGTACCACATGGGAGGACGGCGCACTGCCCGACCAGATGGAAGGAGGATAGCCGGCACCGGTATTGGTTGCCACGGTTTGGAAATTGCTGCCCCACAGGCCTGACCAGGGTAATCCGGTCATGACGAGAAACAGCATGCCTGCCGCGATCCAGAATGCGGGAACGGCATGCAGGTCCCGGCGAAGAATCTGCTTGCCCTTGCCGAGCCTCGGATACAGGATCCCTGCGAGGCTTCTTTTCTTTTTGCTTTTGTTTTTATTTTTCGGGAACCATAAAAACAAACCGGTGATGATGAGCACGATCGCCCAGCAGGCGGCAAGCTCCACGATCCGGTCCCCGATGGTCCCGACCATCAGCTCGCCGTGGAACTCCTCGATTTTGTCCATGACTCGGTATTTGTCTTTCAACTCGCCCATCTTTTCTCCCGTATAGGGGTCCATGAAGACGGTTATGGATTCGCTGCCCGAGGTCAGACTGATTTCCGTGGAGCGGGAATCCGACTCGCCGGGGCGGTATTTCGTGATGGTAGCGTCAGGGTAGAGCTCTTTCACTTGTCCGACCAGCTTGCTGGGCGTTACCCGTTCGGCTTGTGGGGTTACCGTGTAGTAGTCCCGATATAACGCTTGTTCAATCTGGGGCTTAAATAAGTAAACGGAGCCGGTTACAGCCAGGATGATCAGAAAAGGAGCGAAAATGATGCCGGCATAGAAATGCCATCTCCAGACGGTTTTGTACAGTGCGGCAGAACTTGGATTTGCTGATTGATTTTCATTGGGTTTGGCTGCCGGCGTTTTCTTTTTCCCCATGGCTCGTGGCTCCTTTTCAAATACGGCTAAAATTTATATATGATGAACATATGCGTTCATTTCATATGCAATCAGGTTCATAGCTACTTAAGCGGTGCCCGGAAACCGGCTTGCTCGGCTTCTTCCTCGCTGCAGAACCACTGCTCCTGCTTCGTGCGCTCATAGTACGGGGATTGGGGCGTATGATAGATTTTCTCGCCCTTGGAGTTGATGTTGCCTTTAATGTCGCAGGCTTGCTTGGACGGTTGGGATTTCTCGGTAGTCGCTTGGGTTGCTGTGGTGTCATGGTTGTTGTTCTTATTCGTATCGTCCTGTTCCTCGGGATGGAATCCGTCTTCCTGGGCGTAGTTCTCTACGCTCCATATGCCGAGCCCCTTGTCCCGGCTGATCCGCTGCAAATCATCGAATTTGTCCACATAGCGCGTGTTGGGCGGATAGATGTAGGCGACGCGGGCCAGTCCTTCTTCAAGCAGCGATTCCTGGACCATTTTCCCGTCGGCATACACGTAAGCGAGCAGCCTGGAGTATTTATCCCGGTTCGGACCGATATCGAACTCCAATTCAAGCCGATCGGCTTGCTCCACGAGCTCCTTCGTAAAAGCCTTGGCCTCGGGCCCGAACGGCTGGACGCCCAGTTTCGGATGGTTTGTCTCGGGCGTGTCGACCAGCAGCATGCGAACATTCTCTTTTTTGCCTTCGAACATGACGCTGATGGTGTCGCCGTCAACGGCTTTGACCAATTCCACGGCAACCCGCGGCAGGTTCAGATCATCGGTGGGATAAGTCGTCTGCTTGGCATTCGTTGTGCCGGCGTCTGTCTCGGCTTCGGATGTACGGGTCGCTGCGGTTTCTTCGTTCGATGTCGCCGGGGACATCAGAGGCTGGCTGCAGCCGGATAATAACAGCAGGGCGGTTAGAAACGCGGCTAGTAAACGTTTGTTCATGGATGTCACTCTCCAAGCTTGGAAGTATTAGTTTAGATGGTTTAGGAGTTTATATATGTTAATTCTATATAAGAAGCTACTATATAGAGAACATTCGTTCTAAGCCTATATAGTAGGACATTTATCCTTGTTTTGACAATAGTGATTAAGGGCTATCTGTATAAAAAATAAAATCTTGCCGTTCTTCTGCAACTGTGATATTCTATTCTCAAATTATAACAGACAACGGAAGCACCGTTCATTGTCCGCGATTTCGCGGCTTTGACGGTGCTTTTTTTGCGTTGTTGCAGAAGAGAGGGATTGGCATGATGATACCGGTCCGACTTGTGCTGGCAGTGCAGGATTCCCGGTATGTCGAACCGCTGCTGAATTATGTGCATGGAAGCTCCTACGGATCGGCTCTGCAGGTGACCGCATTTACCCGCGTAGAATCATTCCTTCATTATATGGACGCGGGGGATACGCCGAATTTGGTCGTTGGGGATGCAAATATGCTGGAGAGCTGGCTCAGCCGGGGGGAGGCATCGGTTCCATGGCTGCTCCTAAGCGAGGGCCATTCAGCGCTTTCTCTTATGGAGGGCTGCGACAGCACCCCCAAATACCAGCCGCTGCCTCAGCTGCTGGACATCATGATAACCCGCTGCAGGGGAAGCGGGGGAACGCTGGATAAATTGAATTCGGGATCAACACCGGTGCTCGGCATCGTCTCTTCCCTGGGAGGGAGCGGGAAATCAACGATCGCCATGAACATGGCGAAGCAGCTTGGCGTGCTCGGTTTGAGAGTTTTCTATCTCAATTTGGAGAGCGTGAACAGCAGTGCGTTGTTTCCGTCCGGGTCCGTCGGCATGGAGGGGAGCTTTTCGCGATTACTGTATGACGTTAAGGCCTCCCAAGAATCGGCTTCCGAGACGGAGCTGTCGATAGCTCCCTATATCATCAGGCATCATGGCTTGAAGTGCGATTCCTTTGAGCCCAGCTTCAACGTTAAGGAAATATCGGAAATGACCGTGGACGATACATCCCTGCTGTTGACCTCCCTGATCGCATGCCATCATTACGATGCCATTGTGGTGGATACCGAGGGGGACTCGGGGGAACGATTGCAGGCGGTTCTCGAACAGGCCGGACTGCTGATCTGGGTGCTGTTGGATGATTTGATCAGCATGCATAAGAGCGGCGTATGGCTGGATCAATTGGAGCTTAAGAGCCCCGCCCTGTTCGGAAGCGTGAGGAAACGGAGCCGCTTCATCGTCAACCGGTACACGGGTCAGCTTGTTAACGGGCTTCCCCGCAAAGATATGAGCATAGACGGCGTGCTGCCTTATATACCTTCATGGAAGCAGCTCCATCGGGAAGATCTGCTGTTGTCTTCACCGATCTATCAAAGGGAGGTATTGAAGCTCTGCCAGCAGCTGCTGGAGGGCTCGGGTATCATGCCGGTTCATGCGGGCGGTGGGAAGTGATGATGGAGGATCCGTTTAAATCCGTTCGGGATCAGGTTCGGTCCGAGCTTGATATGAGTGCGAGCGTTAACAACTCGGAATTGATGGCCCGCATCGAGGAAATGGTGTGGAGAAGACGCGAGCTCATGGAGTTGACCGCAGCCGAGAAGCGGAGGCTGGTGCGGAGGGTATTCGATTCTTTTCGCGGGCTGGATGTGCTTCAACCTCTGGTGGACAACCCCCGGATTACGGAAATTATGATAAACAGCCACCAGGATATATTCATCGAGCAGGACGGCGAGGTCAAGAAGCTGCCGCTCCAATTCGAGTCCCAGAGCCGGCTGGAGGATATCATTCAGAGCATTGTGGGTACGGTAAACCGGGTGGTGAATGAATCGACGCCCATCGTTGACGCGAGATTGAAGGACGGCTCCCGGGTGAATATCGTGCTCCCGCCCATCGCGCTGAAAGGGCCGACCATGACGATCCGCAAGTTTCCGGAATCGCCGATGACGATGGATGACTTGGTTGGAAGGGGAGCACTGACGGAGGAGGCGGCAGAGCAGCTCCGGATATTGGTCAAGGGCAAGTATAACATTTTTATAGGCGGCGGGACGGGGTCGGGGAAGACGACTTTCCTGAATGCGCTGTCGCAATATATTCCGCCTGATGAACGTGTCATTACGATCGAGGACTCGGCGGAGCTGAAGATCGTGACGGTCCCGAACCTCGTGTCACTGGAGACCCGGAATGCCAACACGGAAGGCCGGGGGGAGATTGCGATGCGCGATCTGATCCGTTCCTCGCTGCGAATGCGTCCCAATCGGATCGTGGTGGGCGAGGTGCGGGGCAGCGAGGCGCTGGATATGCTGCAGGCCATGAATACCGGGCATGACGGAAGTTTGTCGACAGGGCACGCCAACAACACGCAGGACATGATCAGCCGTTTGGAGACGATGGTACTGAGCGGTGCGGATCTTCCGATCAGCGTAGTCCGCCAGCAGATTAGCTCAGCCATTGATATATTTGTGCATTTATCCCGGTTAAGGGATCGATCGCGACGCGTAACGGAGATTAGCGAAGTGATTGGAATGAGCGACGGCGAGGTGGTACTGAACCCGCTGTACCGGTTCCGTGAAACGGGCGAATCGGGCGGCCGAGTGATTGGGCGCCTGGAGCCTTGCGGCAATCCGCTTCAATCGGCGGACAAGCTTCATATGGCCGGGATTACGGCTTGGCCGCTGCAGAAGATGATGGAGGTGACATAAATGAAACGCTCCGGCAGTTCTGCCTGGATGTCCAAAGAGGGCCAAGGCGGCCGAGTGATCAAGAGGAGCAAAATCGCCGGTAAACCCGAGCATGCAGCCGCGGCTCGAACCCACGCCCTTCCGGATTACAGTGTCTATCATCTCTCGATGAGTCACAGAACGGCATGTGTGATCCTTGGCGGCCTTTTGTTTTGCTTCATCGGTTATCTGTTTTATCACAATCTGATATTGTCGCTGCTGCTGGGAGCGGGAGGGCTGATGATCCCTAAATTATGGCGGCGGTTTATGCTGGAACGCAGACGCAGGACACTGAATCTTCACTTCAAGCAAGCTCTCTATTCCTTGTCCTCGTCCCTGTCGGCCGGCCGCTCCGTGGAGAACGGATTCAGGGATGCCGTTCAGGACTTGCTGCTGCTGGATCCCGGAGGCAGCAGCGATCTGATCTTTGAACTCAAGGTCATTGTGTCCCGTTTGGAGTACGGCGAGCCTATCGAAGTGGCACTGCAGGATTTTGCACGAAGGGCGGGGATGGAGGATCTAACGAATTTTGCCGATGTCTTCTCAACTTGCAAACGCACAGGCGGCGATTTGGTCGAAGTCGTGCGCAGAACCTCATCCGTCATCGGGGAGAAGCTGGATATCCAGCAGGAGATATCCGTGATGATTGCACAGAAGCGGTTCGAATCCAAGGCGCTTCTTGCCGCGCCGTTCCTCCTGCTGCTGTTCATGAATATGACTTCCCCCGATTATATGGAGCCCATGTACAGCGGATCGGGGTTCATGATCTCTACTTTTGCACTGGCGGCTTTAGGAGGCTGTTTCTTATGGATCACCAAAATGATGAATATCAAGGTGTAAGGAGGTGAGGCGGGAATGCTGACATGGATGTCCGGCGCGCTGATGGTTCTGCTTGTGGGTGGTTGGGTGGTGCTGAATCAAACGTGCGGCGAACGATACCATCGTCTTGGCAGATTGTCCATGGATGGGCTCAGGCTGCAGCGGTTAGCGCCGCCTGTGTTGTTCCTGCTGGAACGGGGGAAGGTTCCGATGCGCTTCCCGATTGTATTCTACCGGATGCAGGGCTCCGTTCAGAAGATCCATGGTCTGCGGCACAGCGCGGAAATGACGTTGTTATTTATGGCCGAGGCCCTTGCGTATACATGGCTTATTTTGATCGGCGGCTGCTTGTGGTCGTTGCTGTCCGGGGAAGTAATCGGACTTCTGGCTGGATTCGGATTGGGGGCATTGCTGCCCGTCGCTTTGGTGAAGGACCTCCATAAAAAGGTCACGCTGCGTGAGCAGGATATCGTGATGGAGCTGCCGGAGCTTCTGAACAAAATTGTGCTGCTTGTCGGCGCCGGCGAGACGGTGCAGAGGGCGATCATTCATTGCGTGGAACGGAACGAGGACGCGAGCCATCCCCTGTATGCTGAGCTGAAGAGAATGGTGCTTGAATGGGAGGGAGGCCATCCGTTCCAGCAAGCCTTCGAGCAGTTCAATAAACGGTGCGGCGTTCAGGAAGTATCGATATTTACAACAACCGTCCTGCTTAATTTTCGGCGCGGCGGTAATGACTTTGTCCTGGCACTGCGGGATTTGTCCCGCGTGCTGTGGGAGAAGCGCAAGGCCATTGCAAGAACAAGGGGCGAGCAGGCCTCCTCGAAGCTGGTGCTGCCAATGGTGGTCATCTTCATGATCGTGATTGTTTTGCTCGGAGCGCCTGCATTTATGATGATGAACATGTAGAAGGGACCGGTGTACGAAATATGATGTTAAACATGGCGAAGAACGGGATGAAAGCTTTTTGGAAGGATGAGAAAGGGATCGGAACGCTTGAGATGATCCTGATCCTCGTCGTTATTTTGATTATCGCGCTTATATTTAAAGATCAGATTACGGCCTTGGTGAACAACTTGTTTAAAAACGTGAACAACAAGAGCAAAGAGTTCCTTGAATAATAGGCTCCAGAGAAGATGGAAGGACGAGACGGGGAGCTTCACGGTTGAAGCCTCCCTGGTTCTTCCCATCGTGCTGATGTTGACGGTTTTGCTTCTGTTTCTATGCTTGTATATCTATCAGCAGTCCATGCTGGTTCAGGCATCGGCCGCGGCTTCCGAAAGGACCGCGTATAGCTGGGACAACAGCCATAAGATCGCTGCCACGGGATCCGTGGAACAGGGACGCCATGATGCGTTATATTGGCGGTTAACCGACGATAACGTTGTCGGGACCTTATTCGGTTTGGCGGGGGGAGACAGTACGATGTCGATTGCACTGCCGCAAGGGGAGGCTGAGAGCGGAGGAAAATTGCCCGAGCTTAAGATGTCCAAGGGCAGCACGGCCGTGCCTTTCAGCATGGCAGGAGAGATGCGTTATACGAATCAGCTGCTCATACGAAAAGTAACGACGTCGTTAAACGAGCAGGTCTCTCTGACGCCAATCAGCCGAATGCTGGACGATGGCGGCCAGATCAAGGTCAACTCACAATCGATTGTGGTTGATCCCGTTGAATTTATCCGCACGGTGGATTTGATGCGATATTACGGATCGAAGTTTCAAGGCGGGAGAAACGGAACGGATAAGGCAGCCGCAGGAGAAGTTCTACAAAAGTTCGGAGGTTCGCGATAGTCATGACGAAGCATGGGAAAGCGCGGTCTAGTTGGAGAAGGAGAGAGGTGGGCCGATCGTCCGATGGATCTGTATCTGTTTTTTTGATTATCGCCCTGGCAGCCGTATTTATGTTTGTAGCCATATTCATTGATTTTTCGCGTATCGCGGCCATGAAGGTGCAAAGCGAGAGGCTGACAAGAGCAGCCGTACGCTCCGTGATGTCATCCTACGATCCGCAGCTGCAGAAGGAATACGGGCTGTATGCCCATGGGGGCACCAGCGGGGATCTCATTATGGGCAATGTGCTGAATGACAGCTTGAACCCGGGAGACCGCAGCGATGCGTTCCGGTTAATGGCGATGGAACTCGATAGCTCGGGGCTTGAATTTCAGCGTCCATTGGGCACTTATGACATCTTCAACCGGCAGATCATCGAGGACATGAAGTATAAAGCGCCGATCGATTTCACTTTGGAATTAGTGGGCAAGTTCAAACCGTTATCGCAGTCCATGAAGGAAGCTTCCAATACGGTCGATGTGCTTAAGAAGCTGCGCAAGCTGTATGACAAGCGGGAAGAGGCGCTGGATGAGATGCTGGCAAAACAGCGCAAGGCGGGTGAGCATGCGATTCGTCTATCGAAGCTGGTTATGGATCCGCCTGGACAACCGATCAACGATACTTCGCTCGGGGGCAGCATCCAAACCGCTGCCGAAGGGGCATCGCAGTATGAGGATTATAAAGATAAACAACAGGAGGACGCGGACAGGCCCCCCAAAGAGAAACAGTATACGCTTCTGCTCATGGCTTACCGGAGCGGAATGTCTTCCATCGGCTCGCAGATATCGAGAGAGGCCGAACGGTTTCAGCGGGAGAATGACAAGCTCCTAGCGGACGCGCAGCAATTATGGGAGGAAGCCAGGAGTTTGAACGAGGAGATGAAGCAGGTCATCAAGGAATCCGAGAACCGTTCATCTAATGCGGGGTATGACCAAGTGACGAATGACGTAACGCCGGGGTCAGCCGATTCCTCCGGGTCAGAAGCGGAGATGATCCAATCCATTCGGAAGCAAGCGGACAAATTAATTCATGGCGATGACTTCTTAAACGGCTTTCGGCAAGAAATTGACAACCAGGAGCGTCGTTATCAACAGGTTGTCCGAGCTGTGGCCGCGCTACAGTCTTCATTGGGCGGGGAGGGGATGAAGGGAGCCGTGATCGAAGCTAGCCGCGAATTGCAGAATTACATTTCTAATTATGGGGTATCAGGCAGCGGAAATATCATGGATCGGCAGCAGGCGGCATTGGAGCAGTTTCGCACATCGGATAAGGAACGGAAAGCGATGGAGAAGCTGGCCAATCAGAAGCTGAAGCAGGCATCCAAAGCCATCGAGGCGATCAACGGGCTGAATGGGCAGCATCAAGCCATTATGGATGAGTTTCGTGAACTCCAGCAGTACTATGACGAAAGCCTTCAATTTAATGCGGAAGCAGACAGCATGAGTAAGGGAAAGCCGCTAGACGACGATCCGTATGATGCCGGCAAACAAGCAATGGATAATATGGACGGTATGTTTGGATTTATGGGGAACGTGCTTGGCGGTGTTAGGGATGAACTGTTTCAGAATGAGTACGCCGTTCATTATTATCAGCATTTCGATGTCGGGAACTTATCCGGAATCGTTGACGGGTCCAGCACGGGAGAGGAGATAGTGCGGGAGTTCGCTATCGGGAATCAGGAAGTGGAATATATTCTGTACGGATTCCACAACCCCGCCGGGAATATATCGGCGGCTTATGCAGAAATCTTCGCTTCCAGGCTCGCGATTCGAACGATGGAAGGATTCGTCGTCAACAGCAAATTAGGAAATCCGTTGGCGGTTTTGGCGGCAGCCATCCTGTATGGGATCGAGAAGGCTATCGAGGATATGATCCAGCTGTGTCAGAAGGGAAGCGTTCAGCTTTCCAAGTATGTACCCGTTGAGCTTACCTACAGGGATCATTTACGAATATTTTTGTTTATTCACAGCAATAACGAGAAGAAGTTATCACGCATGCTGGCGCTGATACGATTAAACACCGGCATCAATCCTGCGGAGCGATTTACTTACGCTTCAGGGGAAGTTAGGACGGCCATGCGTCTATGGTTTCTTCCGGGAGTGACGAAGTCGATCGGCGTTGCATTCGGAAGCGACGGGGATGAAGTTCAAGGAAGTCGGTACTTGGTCAAGCGCAAGGCGGATTTTTCCTATTAGGATTAGGGGTTACTTGAATGAAATGTTTATCGGTATTACGAAAGCCTTTGCGTAAGAGCAAAGCGTCGGCGGAGCAAGGAAGCATGGTCGTGGAAGCTGCGCTTGTGCTGCCGATGTTTATGTTTTTTGTCATTTTTCTCATATATATCGTGCAGATGACGTTAATATCGACGGCGCTCCAAAGCACCGTTTCCGATACCGTCAAAACCGTAGCGGCCCATATGTATCCTGTTTCTCTAGCCGTGCAGGCGAATGCAGGCGGTAACGGAACAAGCGAAGGCACGCCCAGCACGTCCCATTGGGAAATACCCAAATTATCGCTGTCCGATTGGGTTTCGAAATATAGCGACTCGCTTCCTTCTCCTGCTAAGGAGTGGATCACGGAAGCCGTCACTACAGGTGAGGAGCCTCTGCAGCAGCTTAAGAACCAAACCGTGGAAGCCGTACTCGACCCCGTGGTTAAGCCGATGATGAAGCCGTTCATGCCTGACCGCCTTCTGGATTATGACCGAATCCATGTGTCGAATGTTCACATACCCAATTTGAAGATCGGCACGAGTCCTTATTTTGGCATTGAGGTGAATTATGCCCTTCCAATCCGGGTTCCTTTCTTGAACAAACGCATCGTGCTGCAAGCGAAGGCCAAGGAGAGGCTGTGGATTGGAGACACCGGAGAAGGCGGAGACGATTCGGGGAACGGGGACGGCTCAGAGAACGGAGCCATTGAGCTGTTGGAGAAGCCGAATCCGGCCGTCGCAAGCAAGCAGGCTAAGGTGAAGGTGAAAGTAGAGCCAGGGGCCAGCGCTCAATTATCAGTCTATTATAAGAGCGGCCAGAGCACGGCTAAATATTTGGGTTGGAAGACCGCAGATAGTAACGGCTATATCGATTGGGAATGGAACGTGGGATTTAATACAACGCCGGGGACTTGGCTGTTTGTGGTTGAGACGGCCGACGGGCAGCGGATCGAGGTGCCGTTTACGGTGGTAGCGCGGTCGGATTCATGAGAGGTTTAAGAGCAAGTTATGAAATATAGGGTTCTAAAGTTATATCCGCGAAAAGTTTTTTAAATAGATGAAACTCGTTGTGTATCCATAGTTAAAGTTCTATCCAGGCTATTCCTTTGAATAGTCGCGCAGGGGAGGTTGATAGGTGTGGCCGTTGCCTTTGGTATTTGTGCCGTTTATCTGATTGCGGCCTTTATTACAGACCTTCGTTCCATGAAGATACCGAATGCTCTAACCGTATCGGCTATGTTGTCCGGTCCGATCTTTCATGGCGCTCTGGACGGATGGGAAGGCCTGCTCTTTTCTTTGAAGGGTCTTGGAGCAGGGTTTCTCATCTTGTTGATCATGTATTTTATAGGGGCTGTAGGAGCGGGCGACGTTAAGCTGTTCGGTGGGATCGGCGCCTGGACCGGCTTGTGGTTTACCTTCCAGGGCATTATGTATTCTGTCCTTTTTGCCGGTGCCATCGGTTTGCTCATTCTGCTCTGGCGGCGGGAGACGATGAAGCGAGTACGCCATGTCGTTGAGAGTATCGCCGGAGTTTTTGTAATGAAGAGCTGGTTGCCGTGGCGCAACAGCCAGGAGGAGCACTTGCGATTTCCCTTTATGATGGCTGTCCTTCCTGGCATGATCAGCACGTATCTAGTACTGCACATGTAGGAGGCGGCGCTTATGTTCGGATTAAAGGCGGATTTTATGCAAAACGGCGGAACGATCATGGTGCTGGATCGGAATGAAGGGATCCAGTCAGCAGAACTGAATCATGTGCAGCTGGGCATGATTCGTTCTTCGAGAATCCCGCATTTTTTGAAGCTGCATATGAAAGAAGTCGATTACAAAGTAACCTTGGAATATGATATCACCGGCAAAAAGATGCTGTCACAGGCATTGAAGAGCGAGCGCATGACGTTGACCGAGTACTATGGGCTGCTGCTGCAGATCGCTACCGCATTGGAGGACAGCAGGCTATATATGCTTCAACCCGAGAATTACATACTTCATGAGGATTTTCTGTTTGTTGAAGGTTCCCTGCATCTTGGCACATTATATTTAACTTATGTTCCCCTTTCCGTTAATGAGACAAGCAGTAACCGTCTCCCTGTAACGCTTAAGGAGCTTATGACAAGGCTTCTCTTATCTGTCTCGGAGCTGAAAGGAGGAGGGATACAAGCATTGATGTCCTTCTGCAGTGAACAGAGCTTCAATTTGCCGGGACTTAAGCGGCTTATCATTGAACTGCTTGCAGGAGAAGATGGTGAAGGCGATCAAGCAGGAACGCAAGCGAAGATGGCAGTGCCTGTACGTCTGAATGAAGGATTGCCCTATACCGATAATCCCTCAAACAGCACCAGGCCTGCCTTCTCATTTGCAGGACCGGCTCACAGCCGGGGTGCAGTACCGCAGACGGTGAATGACGGCAACACGGATAAACAGAGTTTAATTCGGAGCCTGACGGAACGTACCAACGAGATGTTTGGGAAGAGCGGCCGAAACGAAGAAGGTAATTCTCATGTCGGTCGCACCCCATCAGGTCTTCCTGCGTGGTCATCTGGCACAGATGACTCAAGTCTTGATGAAGCGGAGCACGGCAAGTCTTCGCCGATTCGGACCTATATTCTGCTAGGATGTTTGCTCGCAGCAGCGGGAGCTTGGAGAATGTTGTACATGAATCAACCCGGTCCGCTGATGCTGGGGCTATCGGTAGGGATTACGATTCTGCTTGCCGTGATCGCTTGGCTCGGCTACACGGGCAAACTCCGGCTGCTCTCACGGAGAGCGGATGATTGGTCCGGTTCACTGCCCGTGTTTGAATCCACAGAGCTGAGTCCGCAGGAGCATGCCAAGTGGAAGTCCGTCCCGCGTTTTGAGGCAGATCCCTTATCCGGTCTTCTTACAGGAAATCAGGCAGCAGATTCAGGGAAAGCAGCAGAAGCAGAGCTTGGTGAGGGGAAGGAGCATTGGAGATGGCAGGTTCCTAAATCACCATTTAACCTTGAGCGGGATCACCCTTCAGCGGGATCTACCGTACAGTCTTTGCGGGACCAGGCTTTTTCGCGTTCGCCTAACGCCGGGGAAGGAGATTCTTTTGGGGAAGAAGGGGATTATTATGCCAAGCTGTCCCAACGGACGGAGGTGCTTTCGTCCTCTGGTGGTGGGGGAGCTACCGTGCTGTTAAGTCCGGATACTGCCGCTCGTCCGGCCGGACAACTTTCAGCCAGGGACTATCTTGAGTTAAATGAACCGAATGCAGCCGTCCCGCAGCGGATTGAACTGCATCAGCCCCATTTCATCATCGGCAGGTCTCCCGATGTAGCCCAATTCGTCGCTCAGGGTGTGGGGACTTCACGGGCGCATGTGGAGCTTTCGCGCGAAAGCGGTGGATACGTCCTGAAGGATCTGGGTTCCAGAAACGGTACGATGTTGAAGGGAGAATCCATGGTGCCTTATAAAGAATACCCTCTGACGGAGGGGGATGCCTTTATTATTGCCGGATGGACGTTTACCCTGCGTAAGGGATAAGATTTTATAGTACATAAAGAACCCCGAGGTTGAAAGGCAGCGATTCCGCTTTAACATAACACCCGGGGTTTTTTGTTCTGTCTTTATGAAGTCTGAGTACAACATTTTTATAACGAGCTAGAATAGATCAGGTACTCCGTATCGCCAGTTGGGTCAAAATACCAGTTAGCGATCTTTTTTGAGTAATTATAAGATCCTCCGTATAAGGGCCAGCGTGTAACGTACACATTGTATTCCGGAACGAAGATATTATATTGTGCATCATATCCGCTTGGATAAGACGAACTCATAAAAAAAGTAATAATAAAGATATTGATGTTTTTGTAGCCATATTTTTTATGTACATGGTTGGCAATGTTTTTGGTAAGCTGATCCCCCGTTGAAGGTTTGCTGTCAAAGGTGTCGATAATGTTCTGCATCGTTTGTTCGTCCGAAATTTCTACGGCAATGGTGAGCGAATCCGAATCATCGGTTATGCCATAAGTTAAGTTGTTTAGGTGCAATTTTCCGAAAGAGAGGTTCGAGTATTTGGATTCCAACTCTTCTTGGATTTTTACCGCTTTCGTTTTTACCGGCGGGATCGGTGTTGGCTTAGGCACAAAGGGCTCTGTCCCTTTGTAACTGGTAATGTTGATGATGTTTCCATTTACGGCCAAGGTTGCTCCAGTGGCTTCGCTAATGAAGCGAAGCGGGACGAAAATGTTTCCGTTCAAGGATACCGGAGGAGATTCGAGCAGTATTCGCGAGCCGTTTACATAAGCGTTTTTGTTGCCAACGGTCATCACAAGGTTGATCCCTTTTTTAGTTCCTGTAATCTGCTGTTTGGAAGGATCCCATTTTACAGAGAGGCCCAAGCTTTTGAATATAGGAGCGAATTGTACTAGGGTCACCCCGTCTCGCAAAATAGGGGCCTGACGCAGCCCCACTTTAACGCCATCCACATTGACGATATTAGCAGGTGCTGCTCCTGCGGCAGGCACGATACATGTAAATAGTAAAACTATAATAATTGCTAACTTTAACTTCACGCCATTCTCTCCTCCTAGGACTATGGGTTAGATTTCTTATAACAATCTATTATACGTGATCCATGATTTATTTCCATGATTTTCTTGAAATCAACCAGTTGGATCATCTTATCTGGCTATGAGATGAATTTTTTTGTTTCAGGCCGTAACCAATCCCCATGGATAAAGGTTTATTACATAGGATTTAATTTCAAGGAGATGAAGGAGAATGATCGATGTGATAAAAAGGGGCTTATTATGGTTACCCTTGTTTTTGGTGTTATGGTTGCTGCTTCCCAGCCCCTCCCATGCCGCCTCTTCTTTCGTAAAAGCAAGTGTGGAGTATGGGCCATTCAAATCGCTCTTCACCTTGGAAGACCCGGTAATGATGAAGGATGGAAGAGTATTGCTTCCTCTTCGGGAGGTCGGCGATATTTTGGGTTTGAAGGTGCATTGGAATCAACGACAGCAAAGGGCGAGTCTGTATGGCGTAAATCTTGAAATGACGCTGCAGCCAGGATCCGATGTTGCTGACGTGAACAAGGAAAAGAAAAAACTCCAGACTTCTGCGGAAGTCATCAACGGAAAGCTGTACATTCCTCTTCGGTTTGTTGCCGAGGCCGTGAGTGAGGAAGTGAGGTGGAAATCCGATACGAAGACGTTATCTGTTGGCAGCAGTTACGCTATGGGAACAGATAAGGGCATTACATTTTGGCTTAACCGGAAGAATGGTGAATTCTATCAAGCCATCGGAAACAGGACACCGTCGCTCATTGGAAAATTGGATATCCTGGTAGAGGAGCTGAGACATCTCCAAGTGGAAAGACTGTCCGACAACAGTTCGTACGTGCGACTATATGAAGCAGTAGGGATGTCCGCATTAGGTAAGAGATCCGGCCAGGTTTTTGTGAAGGATGGACAGATCATAAAGGAATCGCACTTCGGATTCATGGGATATTATCCGGATACCAACACGTACAGCCTGTACGATCTGCAAGGAAAAGTATTGTTCACGGATGGCAAGCATGCAGAGTTTCTGAATCATCAAGGAGAAGTGGTGTCTTCATTCGATCTAGGGGAGCTTACCGGAAAAAAAGACGAGGTCTATATGATCGAATACGTTACGGATTCGTACATGATCTTGCGGGAATATGGTACGCAGCATCTGATACTCTATCATCGAATGCGTGAAATCACCGCGTATGTTCATGAGATACTACCGCTTCCTCTATCAGAGAAAAAGTTCCTCGAAGAAGTTGCCTTGGACAGAAATAATGAACCGGACCGCGAGCTTATCATTCGCTTCAATAAACAAGAGGAGAATACGCTTTTGTTCCTATATAAGAGTAAAACAACAAGCCAAGTTGATTTGTATCCCTTCAATTTAGCAGACTTAAAAAACGAATCCCCCTAATCCTTTGTACGAGGACTTGGGGGAAATGACCAAACGGCTTGTCCGTTCATTTAAGACAAGTACCGCCATTCCATATAATTACTTCATTACTTATTGATCAAATGCTGATAAGGCTTGTAGTCGATTTCCTTCTTCTGGAGGAAGTTCATCAGGAATTTGTAATCCCGCTTCGGCGTAGCCACGATGTAACCTTTGATGCAGTGATCCCGGGTTACTTCGGTTGCGCCGGATTCGACGGCGATTTTGCCGATTTCGGCTGCAATGGAGTGTTTGGCGATATCCCGGAACGGTCCCGGAACAGGCTGCACCAGCTCGTCCAGAAATGCTTTGGATTCATCCGTCCACAGCGGGCGGCTTCGCTCTACCCAGTAATTTTGCCAATCGAGCTTCGATTTGCCGTCGGCCTTGGGAAGCACTTTCAGAAACTTGCGGAACATGAAAAATCCGCCGATGCCCATCAGCCCGAGCATGACCCATCCCCAGAAGGCAATGGAGTTCATGAACCATGACGGCGGCGCACTGGACGACAAATAGCCCATGACGGCCCCTGTGCTCTTCATCTGTATATCACCTCAATGATTATTGTCACATGACACTTTCATGAGAATTATAACGCATTTCTAGATTTATTTCGATATACAAGCTAAAATAGGTGTAATTGTGTGTTAAAAAAGGGGGATGCAGCATGTTGAAAATTGGTTCCCACGTGTCGTTTTCGGACAAGGGATTGCTGACTGCGACGGCTGAAGCCACGTCATACGGCTCAAGCTCGTTCATGATATATACCGGCGCGCCGCAAAATACGCGCCGCAAGCCGATCGACTCCATGTTTATCGAAGAAGGCAAAGCCGCCATGAAGGAAAGCGGGATTGAAGAAATCGTGGTCCACGCGCCGTACATTATCAACCTCGGATCGTACAAGCCGAATACGTTTGAGCTGGCGGTGAGCTTTCTGCAGGAGGAGATTCGCCGCACGCATGCGGTCGGCGTGAAGAACATCGTTCTCCATCCCGGCGCATATACCGACAAGGATGCGGAATACGGCATCGACCGAATTGCGGAAGGTCTTAATGAAGTGCTAGGCGGTACGGATGAGACCGAAGTGAAGATTGCGCTTGAGACGATGGCCGGCAAAGGTACTGAAATGGGACGCAGCTTTGAAGAAATTGCTTCCATTATTGATAAGGTGAAGTACAACGACCGATTAGCCATTTGCCTGGACACCTGCCATATTCATGATGCGGGATATGATATCGTGAATGATCTGGACGGCGTGCTGGAGCAGTTCGACAAGCTGATCGGACTCGACCGCTTAACGGTCGTCCACGTGAACGACAGCAAGAACCCGCGCGGAGCGGGCAAAGACCGTCATACGCCGATTGGAACCGGATGGATCGGGTATGAAGCCATTCAGCGAGTGGTTCATCACGAGAAGCTCCAGGGCAGACCGTTCATTCTCGAAACGCCGTGGATCGGTAAAGATCCAAAAACCCAGCGTCCGATGTACGAGATCGAGATTGCGCTTCTGCGCGGGGATGTGGAGGGCCGTTTCGGTCCAGCTTTCACGCAGCAAGTGGAAGAGCTGGGTGCTTTCTTTGCCAAGGAAGGCATCGAGTCCCGTTCATTTGTACTGGATACCTGGACGCTGCTGAAGAATGATGCCAAAGCCAAAAAGGCCGATCCGCGCGAACCGATGGAGCGCCTGTACGATATGGTCATGGCGGCCGGCCTGCTGTCCGACCTGTCGGAGGAGCAGATCAATCAGCGCCTGATCGCTTGGTTGTCGGGTGTTTCCCTGACATCCTAAGCTTCATTAGAAATGGCATATTAGTAAGAAACTGAGGCATTCTCAAGAAAACGTCCGCATGCTGCGGATTGTTTTTCTTGAGAGGTGCCGTTCATGTTCATTGCAGATTTAAAAGGAGGATCACCGAGTCTCATGGAAATTCACATCAAGAAGGATCTGCCGTCTGCGGCAGGTCAGTACCCTAATCGTGCCCGCATGCTGATCTCCTGTCCGGATGGACCGGGAATCGTGGCAGCAGTATCCCAGTTCCTGTATCAGCATGGCGCGAATATCGTTCAGTCTGACCAATATACGATGGACCCGGCCGGCGGCATGTTTTTTATGCGGGTTGAGTTCGACCTGGAGGACTTGAACACGAAGCTTCCCCAGCTGGAGGAATCCTTCCGGGAAGTAGCCGATCAATTCCGCATGGAATGGAATATCTACCATGCCGCCCGCAAGAAACGCCTGGCGATTTTTGTTTCGAAAGAGGATCATTGCCTTGTAGAGTTGTTGTGGCAATGGCAGGCTGGCGACCTGGATGCGGATATCGCATTGGTGGTCAGCAACCATCTGGATATGAAGGAATACGTGGAATCCTTCGGTATCCCGTATCACCACATTCCGGTTACGGCGGATACGAAGCCTCAAGCGGAGCAGCGTCAGTTGGAAGTGATCGGCGATGATATCGACGTGATCATCCTTGCGCGTTACATGCAGATTATTTCGCCAACCTTTATCGATCATTACCGGAACCGGATTATCAATATCCACCATTCCTTCCTCCCGGCCTTCGTCGGCGGCAAGCCTTATGCGCAAGCATATAACCGCGGCGTCAAGATTATCGGGGCAACCGCCCACTATGTAACGGAAGAGCTCGATGGCGGACCGATTATCGAGCAGGACGTGCAGCGCGTAAGCCACCGGGACGACGTCAATGAGCTGAAGCGCATCGGACGTACCATCGAACGCGTGGTGCTGGCAAGAGCCGTCAAATGGCATGTCGAGGATCGGATTCTGGTCCATAACAATAAAACGGTTGTATTCAGCTAATTCTGGTCATTCCGACGATTCATCATAGAGAGTATAATGGAGCAGCCTGACACTTTAACGCTGCAATGGATTACCCCTTGATCCCGCTCCTCTTCTTGGAGCGGGATTTTATTTTATATTTGACTTAAGTAATAACACGAATTTCTTGCCAAAAGCTGAAAAAATGGTTCCTTGGAGCTTTTTATGGAAGTATACGTCAAACTTTTTATAAATTCGACTCGTCAATATAGTTGAGCTTGTGAAGAGAGTCTTTACATACATCTTCTAAAACCTATGCATCTTTTGTCTTTGAACAGCAATTTATATGCGGAGAGGGGAATCATCAGTTGTCGTTTTATACAAAGAAAACGTGGATGCTGCTGCCGATGGTGGCTCTGCTGATTGTGGCAACGTTATCTCTGTCGATTCCGGCAGGAAACGTCTACGCCGACGGAGCGAAGATTGGCATTCAATCCGAAATGGGCTACCAAGGCAAAATCAAACATGAGAAATGGAACCCGCTCAAACTCACCCTAACGAGCGACCGGGATATATCCGGCGATGTGGTCGTGCAGATTCAGAACTACAACGGCTTCGGGTATCAGACTTCTTATGTTCAGCAGGTGGACCTGCCGAAGGATACGCCGAAGGAAGTCGTGATCGGCATTCCGGGAGCCGTACTGAATAAAGACAATAACCAAATCCTTTTCTATGAAGGTTCTTATACGAAGGGGAAGCAGGTACCGTTTGCCACAGGCAAAAATTACGTGCAGGCTTCTCCGTATCAAGGCGCGCTCATGGCCGTCTTGTCCGATGATCCGGACACGATGAATTTCATGAACGTCCTGAACGGCAAAGGCAGCAGCGTGAACGTGTTCCCGCTTAAGGACGCAAGCATTCCTACGGATGCGATGCTGCTGAACGGGCTGGACGTCATCGTAATGAACAATTATGCATCCGATACGCTGTCTGAGCTTCAACAAAAGGCGATTACGGATTGGGTCAATGGCGGCGGCACCCTGGTTCTGGCCGGGGGCGCGGGGTATGCCAAAACGGCGGCGCCGTTTGCCGACATATCGCCGGTCGCTGCGAATGGCACCGCGACCGTGAATTCGCTGGATGAACTGGAGAAGCTTGGCGGGAAACCGCTGAAACTGGATGGGCCATTTACCATTTCTACGGCGAAAGCGGTGGAAGGCGCTCAAATCGGGATTGCCGCGGACGGACAACCTTTGTTTGCCTCGAAGGCTTACGGCCAGGGTAGCGTTCAATATGCCGCTTACGATCTGGCGATGGAGCCGGTAAGCTCTTGGGCAGGCCATCCGGACGCGTGGGCATCGGTACTGCGCAATAACCTGCCGATGATGAATTCGCAGAATGGCATGTATTACAATTCGCTCATGGACAATTTGAATTATGTTCTGGAGTATTTCCCGTCGCTGAAGATGCCTTCCTTCACGCTGCTGCTGTGGATGCTCATTATTTATGCGGTCGTCGTCGCACCGCTGCTCTACTATATATTGAAGAAGGCGGACAAGCGGGAATGGGCGTGGTTCTTGATTCCGATCATTGCCGTCATCGCGAGCGCTTCCGTCTATGCGGTCGGCTCGTCGGACAAGACGCGCGAGCTCGCGCATACCATCAATCTGATTGAACTAAATGGCCAGGGAGATGCGGTGAAATCGACCGCTTCTGCATTCTTCACGCCTCGAAGCGGGAACTATGCCTTGGAGTTTGGGGAGAATACGTATTTGAAAACGGGGCAGTCCCGGAACACGTTTGGAGGAACCGCCGAGAACAAAAGTTTTGTCCGGGTAGGTCAGGAGTCCACGACGCTGGAGCTTCGGGACATGTCCCAATGGTCGTTGGCCAAGGTATGGGTGGACCATCAGGGTACGGAGGAGATGGGACGTCTTGCCATGGATTTAAAGCTGGATGCCAAAGGGGGATTAAACGGTAAGATCACCAATGACACCATTAACGATTTAACCGAGGTGGTGCTGGTTGTCGGAGGCAGTGCCTATAAGCTGGGAGATATCAAGAAGGGCGAGGCGGCTGCCATTCCTCAGGACCCGAAACAAATCATCAAATTTACGGGCGGTGACTTGTCCGGGATGCTGTACCCATACTCGCAGAATGATCTGAAACAGCGGGAGCGCGACATTTTGTCCAACTACGGATACTCGAAGGGAATGGTCAACAAGGATGCTTACATTCTGGGATGGAGCAAAGACCATTTGACGAATTATACGCTGAAAGGCGCCGAGGTGGACAGCGATCAGCTCAATTTCTGGATACAGCCGGTGGAAATGGATTGGGGACTGAACGGGGAAATCAACATTCCTTACGGCTTCCTGTCTCCGGAGATATCGCAGGTGAATTCGCCGATGTTCGGGGTTTATCCGCATGGGGTTGAAATGGGACAAGGCAATCTGATCGCCGAATTCCCGCTCATATCCGAAGGCCAAGTGAAGTATTCCGAATTGTCCATCAAAGGCACCAAATTCAACAACAACGTCACGATGGAGATCTGGAACTCGAAGAAGAGCGAATGGGAGCCTGTTACAGACGCGAACAATGTGCATACCATTAACCAGAATCCGGAGCAGTATATCGTGGGGAATCGCATCCGATTCATGATCACCGCCAAGGATCAGACCAACTTTATGATGCCGGAGCTGTCTGTGAAAGGGGAGGCCACTCAATGATCGAGATTAGAAATCTGAGCAAAAGATACGGAGCGTTCCATGCGCTGAAAGATATCAGTCTTCATATCGAAAAAGGGACGGTATTCGGATTTGTCGGTCCTAACGGAGCAGGCAAATCCACGACGATGTCCATATTGGCTACCCTGATGCTTCCTACCTCGGGCGTTGCCAAGGTCGGCGGCTATGACGTGACCCAGCATCCCAAAGAGGTCCGCAAGCGGATCGGTTATATGCCCGATTTCTTCGGCGTGTACGATCAGCTGAAGTCTACAGAATATCTGCATTTCTACGGGGCAAGTTACGGCATCCCGCGCGCCGAGCGGGAGCAGCTCATTCCACAGCTGCTGGAGCTCGTCAACCTGAGCGACAAGGCGGATACGTACGTCGACAGTCTCTCGCGGGGGATGAAACAGCGTTTATGCTTGGCCCGGTGCCTGGTGCATGATCCGGAGGTATTGATCCTGGATGAGCCGGCCTCGGGGCTGGATCCGCGGGCGCGGATCGAGATGCGCGAAATATTGAAGGAACTGAAGCTCATGGGCAAGACCATCATCATTTCATCGCATATTTTGCCTGAGCTGGCCGAGATGGTGGATGAGATCGGGGTAATCGAGCACGGCGAGATGGTTGCCCAAGGCAAGGTAGCCGATATTCAGAGCCGCCTTCGCGTGAAAAAAGTCATTCATATTCGCACACTGGAGCGTGAAGAGGAGCTGGCTGAGAAACTGCGTGATGAACCATTCGTCACGTCGGTATTAACGGATAACACCGGCGTCCATGTTCATTACGGCGGGGATGACGCGCAGCAAAGCGCCCTGCTTCGGCAGGTGGTCTCCTGGGAAATTCCGATTGTCTCGTTTCAGGAAGCGCAGAGCAATCTGGAGGATGTATTCCTCGAAATTACCAAAGGAGGGCCCCGCGAATGAATTGGAGCAGAAAGCTGATCAACCCGGTCATCGACAAGGAATTCCGGCTGCGGATGCGTTCTACGCGTTCCATGCTGTCGGTGTTGTTTTATGTATTGGCGCTAGGCGCCATAGCCATGGGCTTCATTTATCTCTTCTTATATTTGGGACAGCAGGGGCCTCAGCGATTCGATCCGCAGATGAGCCAGATGATGTTCTATGTCCTGAGTTTTGCCCAGCTTGTCCTTATCGCGTTCATGGCCCCTGCGCTTACGGCGGGCGTCATCAGCAGCGAGCGGGAGAAGCAAACGCTGAGCATGCTGCTGACGACGCAGCAGAGCTCGGCTACGATCGTGCTGAGCAAGCTGGTATCGGCACTCAGCTTCATGACGCTGATCGTGCTGGCTACGCTGCCGGTCTACAGCATTGTGTTCCTGTACGGCGGGATTTCGCCGAAGCAGCTGGTTTCCGTGTTTGCCTTTTATTTATTCGTGATGCTGCTGCTCGGTTCGCTCGGCGTGATGTTTTCCACATTATTCAAAAGAACCATCGTCGCGATTATCGTCACTTATGGGGCCGGACTGATCATATTCCTTGTTACAGGTCTGCTGTACCTGTTCTTAATGGGTATCGAACAGCGGAATATGTATCAAAGCGGGCAGCCGATCGTACCGGGCACCTATTCTTGGGTCGGTTATGTGCTGGGCCTGAACCCGGCCGGGGCGATGATGAGTTTGTTCAACCCGTCTTTTTCAGGGGACGCGTTCTTGCTGCGCGGCGGAAGCCTGAACAGCAAAGCTCCGATCGAATTGTGGCTGGAATTTTTCATCGTGTATTCGGTGGTGATCGTTCTTGCCCTGTGGGTTGCCGTACGGAATATCCGTCCTGTCGCAAGGCGCAAACGCAAGGATAAGAACGAAACCCAGCTGCCGCAGGAGCCGGAAACGGCCGGGAACGAAGCGTAACATCATGCAAGGAGTACGGTAAGGAGGGAGAGCAATGGACAACATCATGCGTTTTATCGAAGCCGCAAGACGGCGGCTGCAGCGGTTCCGCGTCATCACGTATGCGTTATACGGGCTTATGGCAGGGTTGGCCGTGCTGCTGCTGCTCCTGGTGCTTGGGAGATTCGTGCCTATAGCCTGGCTTCCCGTCGCATCCGTGGCCGTTCCCGTGGGGGCGGGCTTCATAGGCTTGTTATGGGGTTGGCTGCATCGGGTGCCGATCGAAGAAGCGGCTTCAGCGATGGACCATGTTCCGGACGGAGCGGAGCGAAGCGATATGATGGTGACGGCGCTGTCGTTCAAGGAGGAAGAATCGTTGGCCGCCAAATGGCAGCGCGAGCAGGCGGAGCGTTACGGTGCGCGTTTTGCGGAACGGCTGCCGGAGCGTCTGCCTTCCCCTAGCCGAAAAAAACAGCTTCTGATCTGCGGTGCCTCGCTTGCTGCCGTACTCATCCTGGTGTTCGTTCCGAACCCGATGGATAAGAAGGTGGAGGCTGCCAAAGAGGCGCAGAGCTGGATGAAGGAGCAGGCAGCCAAAACCGAACAGCTGGCGGAGGAGCTCCAGAAGGAAACGCTGGATCCTGCCGATCGAAAAAAGCTTCAGGAAAAGCTGGATGAACTGAAAAAAGCGCTGGAGCAGGAGAAGCATCCCGAGCAAGCGCTGGAGAAGCTGGAAGAAGCCATGAAAGAGCTGGAGAAACTGGCGAAACAGCAGGAGGAAAAAGCAAAGGCGCTGTCGGAGCTGGCTAAGCAAATGCAGCAGGAGAAGGCGCTGTCCCAGGTGGGGAAAAAGCTTGCCGAGGGCATGGCCGATGAACTGAAGCAGGAAATGAAGAAACTCACCGAGCAGGTGAAGAAGATGTCCCAGGAAGAGAAGAACGAGCTGTCCGATGCTTTGAAAAAGCTGGCTGAGGAAGCTGCCAAGCAGATGGAAGACGGCAAGCTGGAGCAGGAGCTCCAGAATGCGGCCGATGCGCTGAAGGAGGGCAAGCTGCCGAAGGAGCTGGAAGAAGCGCTCCAGCAGCTGGCCGAGGAGCTGGCGAAAGCAGCGCAAGCCAAAGCCGCGTCGGACAGCCAGTCGCAGTCCGCGTCCTCGCTGGCGTCCTCCCTTGCTTCGCAAGGATTGAGCTTGGCCGATCAGATGGCGGCTGCAGGGATGTCGGTATCCGATGCCTGGAGTAACGGCGGCAGTGCCGAGGCGTTGGCTCAGGCCGGCTCCGGTGCAGGCTCGGGCGAACAAGGAGAGGGCTCGGAGGGAGCCCCAGGTGAAGGCGGCTCCGGTATAGGCCAAGGTCAAGGCCAAGGTCAAGGCTCCGGCACAGGCAGCGGCTCCGGATCGGGAAGCGGTTCGGGCTCAGGAGCAGGTTCCGGCTCGGGCGGCAGCGGCGGATCGGGAAGCGGCACAGGCAGCGGAGCCGGTCTTGGCTCAGGCGGCCGTGAGCTCGTCACCATCCCTAGGGATTATAAGGGCAGCGGCAATGTGCAGAACGATTCCGGCGAGATCAAAGGCAGCGGCGGAGATATACAGAAGGGCGGCGTATCGCCGACGGTTCCCGGCATGTCCAGGCCTTATGAGGAAGTGTACCGCGATTATGAGACCGAAGCGCGCAAAACGTTAGACCGCAATCAGCTGCCGGACCAGATGCAAGGGTTGGTTGAGGAATATTTCATACAGATCAATCCGAACCCGTAAGGGATCGAAGAGCCGAGCACCGAAGCTAGAATGAGAACTTGAACTTTACCAAGAAGATGGAGGTTTCGTCCATGTCGGATATTGCAGTGAGACCACAGGAATGGATGGAGAAAATATCAGGCCTGCGCGAACATATCGGCAAGGTGATTGTCGGACAGCAGGATGTTGTGGAGCAGATGCTTTGGTGTATCTTTGCGGGGGGCCATGCCCTCCTGGAAGGGATTCCGGGTCTCGGCAAAACGATGCTCGTCCGCACCGTGTCGGAGGCGTTGGACCTGTCCTTTTCCCGCATACAGTTTACGCCGGATTTGATGCCGAGCGATATAACGGGCACCAATATCCTGTCGTTCGGGCAGCACGGGGACACCGGGATGACCTTTCAAAAGGGTCCGCTGTTCAGCAGCATCGTGCTGGCCGATGAGATTAACCGGGCCACGCCCAAAACCCAGAGCGCCTTGCTGGAGGCGATGCAGGAGAAGACCGTCACCGTGGGGGGCGTAACCCATCAGCTGCCAAAGCCTTTCTTCGTTCTGGCCACGCAAAATCCCTTGGAGAACGAGGGGACGTATCCATTGCCGGAGGCCCAGCTTGACCGCTTTCTATTGAAGATCGAAGTATCTTATCCCACCGCGGACGAATTGAAGGAAATCGTGAAGCGGACGACGTCCTCACACGAATTCCAGGTGGAACGGCAAATGACCGGGGACGAGCTGCTGGAAATCCAGCGCGGGGCGAAGGAAGTGCTGGTCGCCGAAGAGATTCTGGATTATGCGGTTCGTCTGCTGATGATGACGCATCCGGAGGAGGCGGCCGCACCGGAGGCTGTCCGTAAATACGTCCAGTTCGGTTCCGGACCGCGCGGCATTCAGTCCATCATCTCGGTAAGCAAAGTCCGGGCCTTGTGCAGCGGGCGGATGCATGTATCCACGGGCGATATTCGCGCCGTGGCTTTATCAGCGCTGCGACACCGCTTGTTCCTGAATTTCGAGGGGCAGGCGCTCGGCATTACCACGGACCATGTCATTCGGGAGGTTCTGCAAGCGCTGGAGGCATCCGCGTGAGCGGGGGCGCGCACCTGCTTCCTCCGGAATGGCTCCCCCGTCTGGAGCGCTTGAGCTTGGATGCCAAACGCCGGGTCGCCGGAACGCTGCAGGGAAAGAGACGATCCCGCCGGCTCGGCTCGTCCCTCGAATTCGCCGATTACCGCGTGTATTCCCCCGGGGATGATGTCCGCAGGTTTGACTGGGGCGTTTATTCCCGTACGGGAAAAGCCTTCGTTCGTCAATTCATGGACGAGCAGGAGCTGACCGTGAGCCTGTTAGTGGATTGCTCCGCATCGATGGGGGCCGTCATGTCATCGCCTACGGAACCAAGCACCGCCGATCCGGAGGGAACGAAGGGCAGCCCTAAATGGCTGCTAGCGCGTCAACTCGCCGCAAGCATCGGCTACATGGCGTTGTCGTCTTACGACAGGCTGCAGGTTGCCTGTTACAGCCGTTCGATTAACGCCCGTCTTCCGATCATGAGAGGAAAGGGCTCGGCTCATCGCCTGTTTTCGTTCCTGCAAGGGGCAGAAACGGGAGGCGAGGGCAGCTTGGGCGCAGCGCTTGCGGTTCCTGGCGCACTGCCCCGGCAGCCGGGAATGACCTGGGTGTTCTCCGATTTTTGGCTGGAGGGCGGCGAGGAGGAATTGTTCAGGTCGCTTTCCCTTTTGTCCGGTACCGGACAGGAAGTGGTGCTGGTGCATGTATTGTCGCGGGAGGAGCTGGAGCCTAAATTATCCGGCGATCTGCGGCTGGTGGACAGCGAAACGATGAGCGGCAAGGAAGTGGCGCTGACGGGCAAAGTGCTGGATGCTTACAAGGAGGAGCTGGAGCGATACCGGACGATGCTGTCCCGCGTATGCGCGGAACGGGGCATGTCTTACGTGCTCATTCCGGCGGATATGCCGCTTACGGACGCGATGTTCGGGGTGCTTGCGGGAGCTGGTCTGGTTACTGGATAGAGCGGGACCTCCTATAGAGGTGCTGTCCATGCATCTGCAGGATTCCTCATGCTTTCGGAGGTTTGGCGACAGGAAACAGAGATGATACACAAGCGATTGCTTAACAGGCTTCACCAGGACCTGTCTGCGATCTCAAGAAACGAACAAGTTGAAATCTTGTTCGAAAAATAGGAAGAGATGGATAGGCCTTCATCCGATGCTCGGGGAAAGTACAGGCATGTCTCGTTAGTCAGGGTCCATGGGAGTAAGGAGGGGACACGTTGGGGATTCAATCTTGGCTGAGTCTATGGTTCGGTTTAACGCTGCCGGCCATCGTGCTCATGTATATGTTCAAGCGGAAATATGTGGATACAACCGTTCCCAGCCACTTGCTGTGGGAGCGGGTGCTCCGGAACCTGGAGGCCAACAGGCCGTGGCAGAAGCTGCAGAACCGGCTTCTGCTGTGGCTCCAGCTGCTTGCTGCGGCATTGATGGTCTTCGCACTGATGCAGCCCTTTATGCAGGTGTCCGGCGGAGGCAGCGCCCATGTGGTCATCGTTGCCGATACCTCGGGCAGCATGAGCGCGCAGATGCAGCCGTCCGCTGAAGGCGGAGCCGCAACCAGGCTGGAGCTGATGCAGCAACGAATTAAGGAATATGTGAAGGACCGAGGGAGACGGAGCGAGATCACCCTGCTGTCCGTAGGAGCAAGTCCCATGACGCTTGTATCCCATGAAAGCGACCGTGCCGCCATCGATAAGGCCGTGGATGGTTTACGTCCCTATTACGGACAGGCGTCCTACAGGGAAACCTTATCGCTCGCTTCGGCGCTGACGCGGGAAGAGCATGATGCAGAGGTCGTTATTTTTACGGACAGCTACTGGAAGCCGGACACGGCCCCCATAGCGTTTCAGGTTCCGGTTTCCGTTGAGAAGGTGCAGGGCGAGCTCCCGCATAACGTGTCCATTGATCAATTCGGCATTTCACCTAGAGATAATGCGGATTCATCTTATGCGGCGGTCGCCGTCCTCAGCACGAATGCCGAGACATCCGTATCGGCCGAAGTAAATCTTTACGGAGATGAACAGCTGCTGACCAGCAGGATGCTTGAATTGGAGCCGGGGAAGAGATTAACCGAATCCTTTACCGATCTGCCGTTTGCTGAAGTGTACCGACTTGAGTTATCTCAGGATGACGGGTATACGGCAGACAATCATTCCTTTGCGTTCGGTTTGGGTCACGGATCTTCGCGCGTCCTGCTGCTGACTTCAGGCAATCTGTTCTTGGAGAAGGCGCTTCAGCTGAGCGGTGCCGAAGTCACCCGGGTAGCTTTGGACGAATCCAAAGCTAAGACCGCCGAGAACAACGGCAGTGCGGATAAGGAGGCGGGTAAGGGCAGGGCAGCTGCGGATGTGCCGCCCGTGCCCGAAGGCGAATTTGATCTGTTTGTCGTCGACGGGAAATTGCCGGAGGGATTCCGGCAAGGGAAGTGGGCGGGTCTGATGGCCAAGACTCCGTTATGGACGATTGGCGGAGAAGGTGACAAAGTCGGCAACCAAGGAGGACGCGCCGTGCTTGCCAAGCATCCGGTGACTGCCTATGTCACCTTGTCCGGGGTCTATTTCGGTACGCTGGTGGATCAGGCCCCTGCTTGGGGGGAACCCGTCATCAAGCTGGGGGATCAACCGATCGTATATGCGGGAAGCGAAAACGGGCGGCCTCGATTATCCTTCAATTTCCTGCTTCAGGATAGCGACCTTCCGTTATCGCCGGAATTTCCGGTCATGGTCAGCAATGCGCTGGAGTGGATGACCTCAGGCAAGGGAAGCGGGCTTGGCCGATATATGGCCGGCGCGCAAGCGGATATTCCGATTGCAGCGGATACGGTAGCGGCCAAATGGATCCCCAAGAGCGGTCTTGCTCTGGCTGACGGCCTCCCTGCTGCGGATGTCCTGAGGAATGAGCAAGGGATATCGCCGGTACAGCTCGTGCCGGAATATCCGGGGCTGTACGCTTTTGAACAGCAGAATGAAGCGGGCGAGAAGCTTAATTATTGGCTTGCTGTAACTGCAGACCCGTACGAGGCGGATTGGAGCAACGATCAAGGCCCGGCGGTAAGTCAAGCGGCAACGAACGCGGGTGAGTCTGAAGCGGGAGCTGATTCCGGCACATCCGGGAGTAACGAAACGACGAACCGTGCCGGCTCGTTAATGCCATGGCTGGCCGCTTTGGCACTGGCTGTGATCGCAGCGGAATGGGGGGTGTACCAGCGTGGGCGTTCAATTTAGCCAACCATGGTTGTTGCTGCTGCTGATTCCGGCAGGTTTATTTCTCTACTATGCCTACAAATCGGATTTCCGATTAAGCGGTTTTCGCAAAAAACTGGCCTTATTCTTTAGAACCTGCGTCATTCTATTATTAATCCTTATGATTTCGGGTTTGCATGGCTTTACCGTTCTCAGGGATAAACAGGTCGTGTATCTGGCTGACCGTTCCGACAGCATGGGGGATTCGGCCCGGATCACGAGCTGGATCAACGATTCCCTTGCGGCAAAAGGCGAGAAGGATGGCACCGCCGTTGTTTCTACGGGTCTTGAAGGCGCCGTGGAACGGCGTCTATCCCCTGCGGAGCATGCGGGCGCTTCCTTGAACGCGCTCCTGGAGCAGCGGTTTACCGGGCTGGAATCCGGTCTTCAGCTGGCCGGCAGCCTGTTCGAGGGCAGGAGCGATTCCCGAATCGTGTTGATCTCCGACGGGGAGGAGAATGTGGGCAGCATGGCGGCGGCGGGAAGGCTGCTGAAGGATCGGGGGATAGCCGTTGACGTGCTTCCGACTCCGAAGCAGGCCGTCCAGGATGCTGCCGTGGAGGAGCTGAAGGTTCCGGACAAGCTGTATCAGGCGGAGTCGTTCTATGTGGAGGTCATGGTTCGCAGCACGTTCAAGACCTCCGGCGAACTGCGCATTTACGAGGATAGCCGCGAGATCGGCCGGGAACGCGTGGATGTAACACCAGGCGAGAACCGGTACGCCGTGAAGGGCCTGGCCAAGAACCCGGGACTCCACCGTTACCGTGCCGAAATCTTCATGGACGGAGATGAAGCCTCGGCCAATAATGCAGCGTTCGATTTCACCCGGGTGGAAGGTCCGCCGAACGTGCTGATCGTGGAAGGAACCCCTGGAACGTCGGGGAATATCACGGCAGCCCTTCAGTCCGGCATGATCGGCACCGAGGTGATTCCGCCGGAGCTGCTCCCGCTGGAAGCGGCCAAGTATGCCGTGTACGACAGCATTATCTTTAATAACGTTTCGGGCAGTGACGTCGGCGGCAAACAGATGGAGCTGATCGAGCAGGCGGTCCGAAGCTTCGGCATCGGGTTTATGATGGCGGGCGGCGAGGACAGCTTCGGGATGGGAGGATATTTTAAAACCCCGATCGAAAAGGCGCTGCCGGTCTCGATGGAGCTGGAAGGCAAGCGGGAGATTCCATCGCTTGGCCTCATACTGGTCATCGACCGTTCGGGCAGCATGGACGGCAACAAGATCGAATTGGCCAAAGAATCGGCCATGCGCACGGTGGAGCTGATGAGAGCCAAGGACACGGTCGGCGTCGTCGCCTTTGACGATCAGCCGTGGTGGGTCGTACCGCCGCAGAAGCTCGGTGATAAGGAAGAGGTGCTAAGCAGCATCCAGTCGATTCCGAGTGCCGGAGGGACCAACATCTATCCTGCCGTTTCCTCGGCGCTGGAGGAAATGCTGAAGATTGACGCCCAGCGCAGGCATATCATTCTCATGACCGACGGTCAGTCCGCGATGAATTCCGGATATCAGGATCTGACCGATACGATGGTGGAGAACAAAATCACGATGTCTTCCGTGGCGGTCGGGATGGATGCGGACACCAACCTGCTTCAATCCTTGGCGGATGCGGCCAAGGGCCGTTATTATTTCGTTGAGGATGAAACCACGCTGCCGGCCGTATTCAGCCGGGAGGCCGTGATGCTGGCCAAATCCTATATCGTGGATAAACCCTTTGTCCCGGCCGTTCAGAACCCGGGCGATTGGGCGAGTTTGTTCCAGCAGGGCGTTCCGGGGCTCTATGGTTATGTCGCGGCAACGCCGAAGTCTTCCGCCCAGACGGTTCTGTCCAGTCCGGAGCCGGACCCGATCCTGTCGCGATGGCAGTACGGATCCGGCCGGACGGTGGCATGGACGAGCGATTTAAGCGGGAAGTGGTCCAAGGAGTGGGTGTCGTGGTCCGGGTTCGCCGATACGTTGACCGAAATCGTGAAGTGGACGTTCCCGCAGTTTACGTCGTCGCCCTATGAAGTCACTACCGAGACGGCCGGCAACCAGGTGAAGCTGCAGGTCATCGCCAATGGGGAGAATCCGCCGGAAAAACTGAATGCGGTGATCGGGGATGACGAGGCCGGCGAGCAGACGGTGGAGCTCATTCAGGAGGCGCCGGGCCGTTATACCGGACTCGTCAACGTCTCCAAGCCGGGAGCCTTCCTCATGTCCCTTGAGGACGCGAGCGGGGAAGAGCCGCTGCAAGCTGCGCCGGGCACCGGCTTCGTTGTGCCGTATTCGCCGGAATACCGGCTATCTTCCGGCAGCGGCGAGGAAGCGATGAAACGGCTGGCCGAAGCGACCGGGGGCCGCGTGTTATCCTGGGATGACCCGGCCGAAGTGTTCGACCGGGAGGCGACCTCGCGGATGCAGCTCCATGATTGGAGCTACCCGCTGCTGGCGGCGGCCCTGCTGCTGTGGGTCGCCGACATCGCCGTGCGGCGCCTGGCTCTGCCATGGGGCGCCATCGGCGCACGGATGGCCGCCCTGCTCCGCAGGCGGCCGGCCCCTGCCAGAGAGGCCGCGCCTGACGCCGGCCTCGAGCGGCTGGCGGCGCGCAAAGCCCGCGCCGCCCAGTTCTACGGCGGCAGCTCCGCGATGCCGCCGCCGAAGGCCCCGCCCGCGCGCGAGCGCAGCGGCGCGGGCCACGGTGCCGGGGGCGGAAGCCCTGCCCCGGCACCCGGCGCAGCTCCGGCAGGGGGCCGCAAGGCCCCGCCGGAGGCGCGCGAGTCGCAGCGGGCGAATTCCCCGCTGCGGGAGGAGCGGCCGGCGCAGGCGAAGCCGGCCGCAAGCCAGGGCGCGCGCAAGGGAAGCGCGCCCACGCCGCCACCCCCGCCGCCGAAGGCGCAGGGGGACGGCAGCGGCCGGCCCGGGGAGACCGGGCCGGCTCCGGAAGGAGGCTCCTCCATGGATCGCCTCCTCAAAGCCAAAAAACGCGGCACGCGTTGATGTGCCGCTGCAAGCTTCGGTCCGGCTGTCGATCTGCAGCTTAGGCCGAAGCTTTTTCTTTGCCCGAATGCAGTAACTTTTTCCATGCCGCCGATGTCCCCTAAATCGTTTAACGGATGTCGAATCCGGTTATAACCGGACTAATAAGGGAAATAATGCAAGAGGGATGTCGGCAGCCCTGACGACTTTTACACAACATTGACAATTACGTTATGGAAATGAAAGACGTGTGGTGATACAATAAGAGTCAAAATGATATTCTCAACATTCCTAACTGCTCTGATACCAAGCGAATCGGGGCTGGAGGGACGTAAGAAGCCTTCATTTTCGAAGCTTACTATGGAAAAGATTTGAGGAGGACGAATCATGACAACTGAACATAACCAAACGATCGACAACCTGTCCATCGCAACGATCCGGACATTGGCGATCGACGCGATCGAAAAAGCCAACTCCGGTCATCCGGGCATGCCGATGGGATCCGCGCCTATGGGCTACCAGCTGTTCGCGAAGACGATGAATCATAACCCGGACCAGCCGGCGTGGATTAACCGCGACCGTTTCGTCTTGTCTGCAGGACATGGCTCCATGCTGCTCTACAGTCTGCTCCACCTGAGCGGCTATGACTTGTCTATTGAGGACCTGAAACAGTTCCGCCAATGGGGAAGCAAAACCCCGGGGCACCCGGAATTCGGCCATACGGCCGGCGTTGATGCAACGACAGGTCCGCTCGGACAAGGCGTGGCCATGGCCGTAGGTATGGCAATGGCTGAGGCTCACTTGGGCGCGACTTACAATAAAGACGGTTTCAACGTGGTGGATCACTATACGTACGCGATCTGCGGCGACGGCGACATGATGGAGGGCGTGGCTTCCGAGGCGGCTTCCCTGGCAGGTCACCTAAAGCTTGGCAAATTGATCATGCTGTACGATTCCAACGATATCTCCCTTGACGGCGAGCTGAACCTGGCCTTCTCCGAGAACGTGGCGAAGCGTTTTGAAGCATATGGCTGGCAAGTGCTGCGCGTAGAAGACGGCAACGATCTGCCTGCGATCGAGAAAGCGATCGAGGAAGCGAAAGGCGATTCGAACCGCCCGACGCTGATCGAAGTGAAAACGGTCATCGGTTACGGCAGCCCGAACAAACAAGGCAAAGGCGGCCATGGCGGTACGCACGGTTCTCCGCTCGGAGCCGACGAAGCGAAGCTGACCAAGGAATTCTATAAATGGGTATATGAAGAGGACTTCTACGTGCCGGAGGAAGTGCGCGAGCATTTCGGCAAAGTGAAAGAACGCGGCATTGCTGCGTATCAAGCGTGGGTGGATCAGTTCGCGAAATACAAAGAGGCTTACCCAGAGCTGGCTGCGCAATTCGAGCGCGGCGAATCCGGCAAATTGGCTGAAGGATGGGACAAAGACCTTCCGAAATACAGCGCGGACGACAAAGCGGTTTCCACTCGCGTGGCTTCCGGTAAAGCGCTGAACGGTTTGACGGCAGGCGTACCGCAGCTGCTTGGCGGATCGGCTGACCTGGAAAGCTCCACCATGACTCACTTGAACGACCTGGCATCTTTCACCGCGGAGAGCTATGAAGGCCGCAACGTGTATTATGGCGTTCGTGAATTTGCGATGGCTGGCGCGATGAACGGTATCGCTCTCCATGGCGGATTGAAAATTTTCGGCGGTACGTTCTTCGTATTTACCGATTATCTGCGTCCGGCCATTCGTCTGGCTGCGATCATGAAGCTGCCGGTTACGTATGTGCTGACACACGACAGCATCGCTGTCGGCGAAGACGGCCCTACGCATGAGCCGATCGAGCAATTGGCTTCCCTGCGCATCATTCCAGGCGTGACCGTTATCCGTCCGGCAGATGCGAACGAGACATCCGCTGCATGGGCTTATGCGGTTGAGAACACGGATCGTCCGGTAGCCTTGGTGCTGACTCGTCAAAATCTGCCGATCCTCGCAGGCACGGCGGACCATGCGCGTGAAGGCATCAAACGCGGAGCTTATGTGGTATCCGACGCAAAAGATGGAAACGTGCAGGCTCAAATCATTGCAACGGGTTCCGAGGTTCAGCTTGCCGTTAAAGCACAAGCGGCATTGGCTGAAGAAGGCATTGCCGTACGCGTCATCAGCATGCCGAGCTGGGATCTGTTCGACAGCCAGGATCAGGCTTACAAAGATTCCGTGCTGCTTCCTGACGTTAAAGCCCGCCTTGCCATTGAAATGGCTCATCCGTTCGGATGGGAACGTTACGTGGGCGACAAAGGGGACATTCTCGGCATCAACACGTTTGGCGCTTCCGCTCCTGGCGACCGCGTCATTGCCGAGTACGGATTTACCGTTGAGAACGTGGTTAGCCGCGTAAAAGGCTTGCTGTAACAACACCTTGATTTAACTCCATATTGATTTTCCGGCACCCGCATCATGCGGGTGCCGTCCATATATCAAGCCATACATATTTTGGAGGAGGAGAGTTGTCGATGTCTCAATTCAAGAATGCGACCGTCACGAAAGCAGCCAATGTGTACTATGAGGGGAAGGTAACCAGCCGCACGGTGCTGCTGGAGAATGGGGAGAAGGTCACGCTAGGCATCATGCTGCCGGGAAGCTATGAATTCGGCACGGATGGCCCTGAAATTATGGAAATCCTGTCCGGCGATTTGCGTGTTCTGCTGCCCGGGGAGCAAGAGTGGTTGGAGATTCAAGAGCCCGCGACCTTTAACGTGCCGGGCAATTCAAGCTTCAAGCTGGAAATCCGCACCGTGACGGATTATTGCTGCTCTTATCCGACGATGTAGCAGGACAAACGGCGCCTAAAGCAGTGAATATGCCAAAAAGGCTCAAAGCCGATGGCTCTGAGCCTTTACTGTCAATGCCGGATGTCAACGCAGGCCGTTAACGGCGGTTGATATAATGGACTTATTCCTCGGGGATCGTCACGATCTCGCCTTTATATCCGGGAGCCCGGTTGTCCAGCTCTACGTATCCTTCGCCCCATTCTTGGACGCGGTCGAGCAGGCGGTAGCTGGTGACGCCGGAAGGGTAGCGGAATACGAATTTGGCAAGGGTCCAATTGCCGGTATCCGGCTGTTTGCCGATCTCCGCTTTCAGCGCAGGCAGGAAGAACAGATCTTGGTTTGCCGGTGCCTTGGCGGAATAATCCAGCTTGCCCTGCCATTTCAGATATTTAACGCTGCCGCGGATTTCGAAATAGCTGGCGATATCGTTATCTACCAGGAAAAAGCGTTGGGATTGGCCTTTGGGAAAATAATAATCCACGCCCTGCATTTCCACGGGCAGCATGTCCAGCTCAGGTTTCTTCAATTCGGATGAATACGGAAGCTTGGCTGCAGCATTCCGGGCGGTGGCCAGATCGGAGCTCTTTAAGTCGGCGATGATATCGGGCTCTGCCTTATTGATATAAGCTGTTTTTAAAGAGCCGTTCCAATAGACGCTGGCATCGAAGGCTTGGGCAACGGCCCTTAGGGGAATCAAGGTTTTGCCGTTATGCAGCAGCGGGGCTGCAGGGAGCGCCTTCTTAACGCCGTTCACCTCCATGCTGGTGCTTCCGGCCGCGAGAATCATCGTTCGGTTATCGCCTTGAATGGTCACCTGTTTCTTCTGGTTGTCGTACTTCATGACGTAGTTGCCCAGAGGCTTGAGATCGGTAAGGGTAACAAAGGTGGTGCCCTGCCTGATCAGCACGTCGCCGCTTGCGGTTACGTTGTTAATGGTTGCGGATGGTTTAACTGCTGCAGAGGCTGGCAAACCGCCTATTGCAGGGGACAGAACAGCGGTTAGTACGACAGCGGCTGCCATTGCTTTTAATCGATTGGTCCATTTCATGTTGTAAATTCCTCCCTTTGCATAGTAGACGGAAGTGAAACGCAAAAAGTTTCTTGCCGAGAGGAAAATGATGGAATGGCCAAAAAAATAGCTCCTTCCTCCTAGTCCGGATGAACCGAAAACTAACGAGAAGGAGCCATTATAGATGCATGGCTTGTCTGATTATGGCTGCTGGCCGCCGATCTTCTGGCCGATCCAAGCCTCGTAGCACTTCACGACGGCGGAGAGATCCTCGTCGCCATAGCCTTCGCTGGCACCAGCTTGAAACAGGCTCTTGGCCAGGTTCAGCATGGGCGACGGCATCCCGATGCCATCGGTGAGCGAAGAGGCCAGCTTCAGGTCTTTGAGCATGAGCGCCAGCGAGAACTGGTTGCTGAAATCGCCTTCGATGATTTTGCGTCCCTTCAGCTCCGCCGCTTTGCTGCCGGCCGATCCCAGCTGCACGAGCTCCAGGAAGTTGTCTGCCGGTATGCCTGATTTCGCGGCGATGGCGAAGCCTTCGGCCAGTGCCAGGTTGTTAATGCCCACAATCGTATTGTGCGCGAGCTTGGCCACGGCGCCGCTTCCGTTAGGCCCCATGTGAATGACCTTTTTGCCCAAGGTGTCAAAAACGTCGGCTTGCGCTTCGATGACGGCGGCATCACCGCCAACCATGAAGACCAAGGTGCCATCAATCGCTGCAGGCTTGCTGCCGGTTACCGGGGCATCCAGGAAGGAAGCGCCGAGGCCGGAAACGGCGGAGGCAATTTCCTTAACCAGGCTTTCGGAGATCGTGCTGCAGTCAATGACGGTCATCCCGCTCGTCAGGGAGCCAAGCAGGCCGTTCTCTCCGTAGAATACATCCCGGATGGATTGGTCGTTGCTTACCATCGTAATGACAAGATCTTGCCCTTCGGCCGCTTCCCGAGGCGTCTCCGCGATGGAGGCTCCCTGTTCGGCGAGCGGACGGCATTTCTCGTGGGTGCGGTTATATACCGTCACATCGTAATCCTGCTTCAGCAGATTGGAGGCCATGGGAGCGCCCATGGTGCCCAGTCCGATAAACCCGATTTTTTTCATAGTCTATATCACCTTCGATTATGGATTCCTGATCCACTCTATCTTAGCACGGGTTCCCGAAACGAAGCCAGTCTTTGCAGGGAATGGAAGGGAGAAGGAGTCCCGCGCATGAAGAATAGATGACAGTTGGCCCGTGAAACTTGCGGTCTTTATTAAATTAAAGTATCCTATTTCTAAATTCACAGGAGGTTTAAGGCATGTCTAAAAAAATCAAGTTTGATTACAGTAAAGCACTGACCTTTGTCAATCAGCACGAAGTTGATTATTTCGCTGAGCCGATCCGCACAGCTCATGAACAGTTACATAACGGTACGGGAGCCGGCTCCGATTATTTGGGCTGGATCGACCTGCCGACTCAGTACGATAAAGAGGAATTCTCCCGCATCCAGAAAGCGGCCGCCAAAATCCAAAGCGACTCGGACGTTCTGATCGTAATCGGAATCGGAGGTTCCTACCTGGGAGCGCGCGCGGCCATCGAAATGCTGTCGCATTCGTTCTATAACGAGCTGTCGAAGGACCAGCGCAAGACGCCGGAAATCTACTTTGCGGGCAACAACATCAGCTCCACGTATGTCTCGCATCTGCTTCAATTGATCGAAGGCAAAGACTTCTCCGTCAACGTCATCTCCAAATCGGGCACAACGACGGAGCCGGCTATCGCTTTCCGTATTTTCCGTGCGGAGCTGGAGAAGAAATACGGCAAGGAAGAAGCGCGCAAACGCATTTACGCGACGACGGATCAAGCGAAGGGCGCCCTCAAGAAGCTGGCAACCGAGGAAGGCTACGAGTCCTTTATCATTCCTGACGACGTGGGCGGACGTTATTCCGTGCTGACCGCAGTAGGTCTGCTTCCGATCGCGACGGCAGGCATCAACATCGAAGAGATGATGCAGGGCGCGGCTGACGCCTCCAAGGAGTACAGCAGCCCGAACGTTGCCGAGAACGAAGCTTACCAATACGCAGCGGTTCGTAACGCGCTTTACCGTAAAGGCAAAGGCATCGAGATCCTGGTGAACTACGAGCCTTCCCTGCATTTTGTATCGGAATGGTGGAAGCAGCTGTACGGCGAGAGCGAAGGGAAGGATTACAAGGGGATCTACCCGGCTTCCGTCGATTTCTCTACCGATCTGCACTCCATGGGTCAATTTATCCAGGAAGGCAGCCGCAACATCTTCGAAACGGTCATTCAGGTGGAGAACGTATCCGAGCATATTACGATCGAATCGGATCCGGACGATCTGGACGGATTGAACTTCCTGACCGGGAAAACATTGGATTTTGTCAACAAAAAGGCGTTCCAAGGCACGATGCTGGCCCATACAGACGGACAAGTTCCGAATTTGATTGTGACAATTCCAGATTTCACTCCCTATTCGTTCGGATATCTGGTATACTTTTTCGAAAAGGCCTGCGGTATCAGCGGCTATCTGTTGGGTGTCAACCCGTTTGACCAACCGGGCGTAGAGGCGTACAAGAAAAATATGTTCGCTCTGCTCGGCAAACCTGGGTACGAGAAAGAGAAGGCCGAATTGGAAGCTAGACTTTCCGAATAACCCGACACTTTCATTGGATTAGACGTAAGACGCTGAAGGAAGCAGTCCGCTGGCATATCATTGCCGTGGACTGCTTTCTTGGCAATATAGAGGTGGTTGTTGTTTCATGCTGGATCGTTACAAAACGGTGCGTCAGGCGGGCTCCAAGGAGATCGTCATCAAGAAATCGCGTTTCATCGGGCATGTAATGCCGGTAGAGACCGAAGAGGAAGCCGTCGCTTTTATTGAAGAGATCAAGAAAAAACATTGGAATGCTACGCACAATTGTTCCGCTTACATGATTGGCGAGCGGGATGAGATTCAGAAGCAATCGGATGACGGGGAACCGAGCGGAACGGCCGGCAAGCCGATTCTCGAGGTGATCCGCAATCAGGGGCGGAAGAATGTAGCTATCGTGGTCACGCGTTATTTTGGCGGCATTATGCTGGGTGCGGGCGGATTAATCCGGGCGTACACCGACGGAGCCGTGGCTGCGATCGAGTCAGGCGAACCGATTACAAGGGTTCTTCACCGGGAGATTTTTGTGGAGCTGGATTATACCTGGCTGGGTAAGGTGGAGAACGAGCTTCGTAACCGGAACGTACGCATGGGAGAGACAAACTTTGCCGACACGGTGACTTTGACCTGCTTGCCGCTCGATGGTGATGCGGAGAGCTTTATGACTTGGATGGTGGATTTGACACAGGGGCAGTCCTTGATCACGGAGGGAGAGCGGCTTTATTTTATTGAAGGGGAATAAAATAATATGGCAAGAAGAGCAGTCGAACGCGAGTTGTCGAGAGAGCGGATACTGGAAGCAGCCAGGCATTTGTTCATAACCAAAGGATACAGGGCCATTTCGATGCGAAGCATCGGGCAGCATTTGGGTTATAGCCACGGCTCCTTGTATTATCACTTTAAGGAAAAGGCGGAGCTATTCTACGCCATTGTCATGAAGGACTTTAATGATCTAAATGATTTGCTGTTGGAGGTCTCGGTAAAGCCTCCCTGTGACGGGGTATCGAAGCTGGAGCAGCTGATGCTGGAATTCGTTCGTTTCGGTCTGGATAATCCTTACCAGTACGAAATCATGTTCATGATTCGGGACGAAGAGCTGCTGTCCTACTGTCGCTCTGAGCAGGGACGCTGTTTTGAAATGTTTGCTATGCTGGTCCGTCAGTATTTGCTGGAGGAGAATTACAGTGAGGAAGAACGGCGAACCGTTCCGCTGACTTTGTTTTTGTCGCTGCATGGATTTATATCGTATTATATTCAGGACAGAATCGGTTTTGATGAGATTAAACCAGCCGCTCTTACCCATATCAAAGTGTTATGCCGGAGTCTGTACAGCAGGGTCTGATGTTTACATGCTGCCAACACGTGCAGCTTGGCACTTCAATCCGTTACAACGGCCTAGCGTTGAAACGTCAATCACCTAATGAACCATAAAACAGACAGGTCCGCGCTCCCTTGCATGCACCTGTCTGCTTTTTGTGCTTTCATTTCATTCGCTTGACTGTCGGCAACCGTTCCCGGTTTTATCCTTCCATGATCTTCACATGATATTGGCGCTGCCTCGGTCCGTCGAATTCGCAGAAGTAAATCCCCTGCCAGCGTCCAAGAAGCAGGTGCCCGTTCTGAATGATCACGGTCTGCGAAGGGCCGCAGGTGATCGATTTAAGGTGGGAGGCCGTGTTGCCCTCCGCATGGCGATACTTAGGATGATTCCATGGATAGACTTCATCCAAAGACATCAGCACGTCCCGTTTCACATCGGGATCGGCGTTTTCGTTGATGGCGATTCCCGCCGTCGTATGCGGACAATAAATCAGGACCGTTCCTTGCTGGACTCCGCTTTGTTTCACGAAAGAGTGGATCTCCCTTGTAATATCCCTCATCTCATCGCGTCCTTGCGTAGCCAATTCACCGGTATACAGCATCTCAATAACCTCCTCAACTTTTTCCATTTCTTTTATTTTACCCGATAAAGTGCAAAAGATGGATTGACGATCGGATTCAGCTTTTGGTAAAGTATGTGTAAAGTAAAACCAAGTATACAAATAGGAAATATAAAGATGGTTTGTGGAGGAGTCGACCGGAATGCCATCCGGAGGCGGGAGGGATACGAGATGACAACATGGATTCGTCATAAAGGTTGGACTTGGGGTTTTCGAAGCACCGTACTGCTTTATTTTCTTGCCTTGATCGTACTGCCGATCTTTGGGGTGTACGTGCAATCATTCTCTGCGGGATGGGGCCATTTTGCGGAAAGCGTAATGGATCCGATCGCCTGGAAGGCCGTGCTGCTTACCATTAAACTGGGCCTAATCTCTACTTTCATCAACGTGCTTATCGGAACGATGATTGCTTGGGTGCTCATACGGTATCGATTTCCGGGAAGGACGCTGCTGAACAGTCTGGTGGATCTGCCTTTTGCGCTGCCGACGGCCGTTGGCGGCTTGATGATTTTGCTGCTGCTTGGGCCGGGGAGCTTGCTTGGAGGCCTGGCGGAGAAGCTCGGCTTTGAAATCGTGTTCCATCAGCCCGCGATCGTGGTCGCCATGCTGTTTGTCACGTTCCCGTTTGTAATCCGGGCGGTTCAGCCGCTGCTGGAAGAGCTGGATCCGCTGGAGGAAGAGGCCGCATATACGATGGGCGCTTCCAGAACGAGAACCTTTTTTAAAGTCATCCTGCCGTCGATGCTGCCGGGAATCATCAGCGGAGGGATGCTGGCCTTCTCTAGGGCATTGGCTGAATTCGGCGCCGTTGTCCTGGTTGCCGGCAACATTCCGGGCAGGACGCTGATCGCATCGGTATTTATTTTTGGCGAAGTGGAGAGCGATAATCCGGCCGGAGCGGCTGCCGTATCGATTCTGCTTCTTACGCTCTCCTTCATGATCCTCTGGGTGATCAATGCCGTGCAGCAGAGGGGGAGACGAGCTTGAAGCGATTATGGATCGGACTTACGTATGCCGTATTTATCATCCTGCTGATCATTCCGCTGTCCCGAATTGCGATCGGTGCGTTCGATAAGGGGCTGGACGGGTTTGCGGAGGGGCTGCTCAGGCCGGAAGCCCTGCATGCCCTGATGATGACCGGTCTGATTGTGGTATTCGTTACTTTTTTGAATGCGTTGTTTGGCATCATGATGGCGCTGTATCTGGTGCGGGCAAATTGGCTCAGCCGAAAGATCAAGGGCATTCTGAACAGCATTGTCGACCTGCCTTACGCTGTTTCGCCGGTCATCGGCGGTTTGATGATTGTGCTGCTGCTGGGACCCGACAGCATCATCGGCGGTTTTTTTGAAGGGATCGGGTTTAAGGTGGTGTATGCGTTCCCCGGCATGGTGATTGCGACGCTCTTCGTCACGTTCCCGCTGATGGTTCGCGAGGTCATGCCCGTCCTGCAGGAGATCGGAAACGATCAGGAGCAGGCGGCCGCGACGCTTGGGGCTTACGGGTGGACCACGTTCGTGAAAGTAACGTGGCCTTCCATCCGGTGGGCCGTCGTATACGGCCTGGTGCTCACGGTTGCCCGTTCATTGGGCGAGTTCGGCGCCGTACTGGTGGTCTCCGGCAATATCATGAACAAAACCCAGACGGCGACGACGCTTGTGTATCAGGACGTGGAGAATTTCAACGTGGCTGCGGCGAATGGAGTGGCGCTGGTACTGGCCGCCTTCTCCGTAGGTCTCTTGCTGCTGATGGAATGGGCCAAAAAAAGAAAGGATGTGCATTGATATGCATGTGGAAGTTCGCGATCTGAACAAGCATTTCGGTACGTTTCACGCCGTCAAGAATGTCAGCTTCGAGATTGAAAAGGGACATCTGATCGGGCTTCTGGGGCCCAGCGGAGGCGGTAAAACCTCCATCCTGCGCATGCTGGCCGGGCTTGAGAATCCGGATTCCGGACAAATCTCCTTTCATGGCCAAGTGGTCAATGACCTGCCGCCGCAGGAGCGCGGCATCGGCTTTGTGTTCCAGAACTATGCCTTGTTTAAGCATATGACCGTGTTTGACAACATCGCTTTCGGCTTGAAGGTGAAGAAGGCCGCCAAGGCCAAAATCAAAGACCGGGTGATGGAGCTGGTGGAACTGACGGGCTTGAAAGGCTTCGAGAGCCGTTATCCGCACCAGTTATCGGGTGGACAGCGCCAGCGCGTAGCCTTTGCCAGAGCGCTTGCGCCCGAGCCGCAGCTGCTCTTATTGGATGAACCGTTCGCCGCCATCGATGCGAAGATCCGCCAAGAGCTGCGCTCCTGGCTTCGCGAGCTGATCGAGCGGGTCGGCATCACGTCGATTTTTGTTACGCATGACCAGGATGAGGCGATTGAAGTCGCGGACGAAATCATGATCATTAATCAGGGGCGCGTCGAGCAGAAGGGAACGCCGTGGGATATTTACAAGGAGCCGAAGACGCCGTTTGTCGCTTCCTTCATAGGCGAGTCCACCGTCATTTCAAGCGCTGCCGAGCTGAAGGGATTCGAGGCAGCCGCTAACAAGAATGCGACGCGCGCATTAATTCGCCCGGAATATATCGAGATTGGAAGCGAGCATGATTTCAGCGTGCTGTCCGCCACGGAGACGGGGATCGTCCGCCATCTGCATTTCCGCGGCAGCGAGTGGCTCGTGGAGGTGGAGGTCAAGGGACATAAACTGATCACCTACCGGTCGCTGGAGAAGGAAACGCTGCAGCCGGGCCAAGAGGTCCGCGTCCTCGTTCACCGGGCATACCTCTTTAACGACGAGCACAGCTGGATCGAGGAAAATCGCCTGAAGGTCGATCCGATGCCGATTATGATCTGATGATTCTAAATAATGAAGGGAAGTGGATTCATGCGGATCTTGAATATGAAACGAACCTCATTCCTGCAAGTGGGCATGGCGCTTCTCTTCAGTTTGCTTATCGCGGGATGTGCCGATGATCAGCCCGTCAATGAAGATGCGATATCGCAGCCGGGCGAGCGAACGATCGTGCTGGGCGCGTACAGCGTAGCCAGGGATGCCTTGTCCGAGATTATCCCCGCTTTTCAAGCCGAGTGGAAGGCACAGACGGGAGAAACCATTCGTTTTCAGGAATCCTACGAGGCCTCCGGAACACAGGCGCGCGCCATTACGGGCGGGTTTGAGGCTGACGTCACGCTGCTTGCCATGGAAGGGGATGTCGATAAACTCGTCAGGGCAGGGCTCGTCGACAAGGAGTGGAAATCCCAGCCGTATAACGGCATGGTGACACGCTCGATTGTCGTTCTCGGTACCCGCGCCGGTAATCCGAAAGGGATACGGGATTTCGACGATCTGACCCGATCGGACGTCAAGGTGCTGTATCCGAATCCGAAGACCTCGGGCGGGGCGCAGTGGGACATCAACGCGATTTACGGCGCCGGCCTGAAACAATCGGAAGAGAATGGAAAGCGTGATCCTGCCGAAGCGAAAGCCTTCCTTGAAGCGGTTCACCGCAATGTGGAGTCGCTCGATAAAAGCGGGCGGGCTTCGATGGCGGCTTTTGAATATGGGGTCGGGGATGTGATCGTTACGTATGAGAACGAGCTGCTTGCCCGGATTGCCCAAGGCGTCCAGTATGACATTGTTGTACCGCAGCATACCATGCTGATCGAGAATCCGGCCGCAGTCGTGGAGCGGTTTGCGAAGAAACACGGCACTGTGGATGTATCGGCGGCTTTTGTGGAGTACTTGCGTACGCCGGAGGCGCAGAACATCTTCGTGAAGCATGGCTTCCGTCCCGTCGAGGAATCGGTGTTTGAACAGACGAAGGAGCGGTTTGCCAACCCGCCGGGGCTGTTCGACATCGAGTATCTGGGCGGATGGGACCAGGTGCGCGAGACGCTGTATTCGAAGCGAGGGGTTTGGTATCAGGTGCTGGCAGGGCTGTGATGCTCGGTGGTATATGGAGCGATTGATAGGTTCATGAGGGATCGTCGCGTGCTGAGTTGCGTATTATCCATGGCCCGTCGGCGACAAAAAAGAGATAAAGCGAGCCGTTCAGGATATTCTGAACGGCTCGCTTATTTGTACGTACAGAACATTAGCATTCGTCTGAATGACGCCTCCTATTTTGCAAATATGCCACGCATACAGATTATTCCGTACCATCTTGCTCTATACGGTTGTTTTGCGCGCTTCCCATTCTTCTCGCAGAATGCCCATGCGAATGGAGTCGTAATAGACGCCGTCGTAATACCGGCACTTTCGCATACGGCCTTCGAGCTGCATGCCCACCTTTTCCGCACAGCGCATCATTCGCGGATTGCCGGACCAGGTCGTAATGCCGACACGGGCGATGGTGAGATTTTGGAACAGGCAATCCACCCACAACGACAGTGCTTCCGTGCCGTATCCGCCGCTCCAACGGCCCGGGTCATAAATCAGGATGCCGGCTTCCAGCCAGCGCGAGGCCTCATGCTCCCAATAGAACGTGACGATGCCAATCGTTGTGCCCTCGACTTCGATGAGCAGATCGCTCGGAAATTGATCCGTTTCGAAGTCGGCATTCCACTGCGTTTCAAAAATTTCGTAGGAAATCTGCTTGAGCGGGAAATAAGGGGCGTCGTATTTTTTCCATTCCGGGTTCTTCGTGCCATAGATCAGATTATATAGAACAGGGGTATCCTCGGGTTTCCTGGATCGCAGCGTCACTCTGCTGCCTTCAAGACGGATTTTTTGCATATGTAGAAATTCCTTTCGCTCAGCATGTCTTTTAAGGTATGTTGCTGGAACTCATCTATTCATTGTAGCGGTGATGAAGTGGATTGCCAACTGAATTTGGATAAATGATCCTTTATATGAAACATTAGGGGTGTCGATTCCGTCAATAGCAGATAGATCAAAAATCTGGCATTGAAGGGGGACAAGGCGATGCGAAATAAAAAGATGCTCACAGGCCTATGTTTGCTTGTTGGGCTTACCGCCTGCGCTCAGGACAACGGGATCCAGCCAGGGGAACCGCAGGGCATGGCGCATAAGCAGACCAAAGTGAAGGAATTGTCGGCTCAGGAACGCAAAGAGGTATTAGGCAAGGTGGATACCGGCCTGGTGAAAGCGCAGAATGATTTTGGTTTACGGTTGCACCAGGCGTTATCGGATAACCCTGAGTACACGAGCGATAATCTGATTATTTCTCCATACAGCATCACGCAGGCCTTGGCACTGGCTTATAACGGGACCGCGGGCGATACGGCTGCCGAGATGGCCGATATGCTGGGCTGGAAGGGCATGAATGATGCAGGCATCAATGAAGGCAACCGCCAGCTGCGCTCCTTACTGGAGAATGGAGGCGGCGTCGTGCTGAATGTGGCCAATTCCGTTTGGCACCGGCCAGGTCTTAAGCTAAAGGAGGCTTATGCGGAGGCCGTAAAGGACAGTTACGGCGCGGAGGTCAGGGAGACGGACCTTCAGCAGGAGGACGCGATGCATGAAATTAACCAATGGGTGAAAGACAAAACCAGCGGCATGATCCCTAAGATATATCATGAGCCGCCAGGGGGCGTTGCGGTCCTGATCAATGCCATATATTTCAACGGCGGGTGGACGGATGAATTTGATCCGGCAAATACCGTGGATGAAGAATTTACGCTATCTGACGGCACCACTCAACAAGTCCCGATGATGAAGAGGGAAGATAGATACAGCTATAAAGAAGGAGAGTCCTGGCAGGCCATCCGCATTCCATATGGAGATGGCCGCATGCACATGCTGGTCATCCTGCCGAAGGAATCCTCCACGATCGATAAGCTGCATCGGCAGCTGTGGAAGGATGCGTCCGTCTGGAAAGGCGATTACTCGTTCGAAACGGTTCAGCTCAGTCTGCCCAAGTTTAAGGCGGAGCAGAGCTTCGAGCTTCCGGATGCCCTTAAGAGCCTTGGCATGGTCAAGGCATTCGACGCCGCCGAGGCTGATTTTAGCAAAATGGCCGAACAAGGAGATGGATTTTGGATCGATCATGTCACACACCAGACGATTGTCGATGTAAGCGAAAAAGGGACAAAGGCCGCAGCTGTGACAGCGGTGGGAATAACGGAAAGCGCGGAGCCTACCGAGCCGATCGCCATGAAGATCAACCGCCCTTTTTTCCTTGCCATTGAAGATCGGGACACGGGTGCATGGTTATTTATGGGGTCTGTTTTGAAACCGTAGCATATACTATACCAACATGCGCCTGCCATAATTTTCACCCAAAAATAGGCAACTTTGTTATAATGGTCGAATAAGACTAAAATGTATAACAAAGGGAGAATAGGATGTGCCTATGACCATACCGAAGCCGAATTTATTCATAGGTTCTTCCAGAGAGGCCATCAAGTATGCAAGGGCGATCCACGAACAGATCAAACGCTCCGCCCAAGTGACGCCTTGGTACGGAGGTACGTTCGGAGCGAATATGTATACGATGGAAGCTTTGGAGAAGCAGCTGGCGTCCAGTGATTTTGGTGTGTTCGTCTTTTCTCCGGATGATGTGGCGCTCATTCGAGGCAAACATGTATTTGTTACCCGCGACAACACGTTGTTTGAGATGGGGCTGTACTGGGGAAGGCTCGGGCGGCGAAGGGTATACTGCATCATTCCGGATCAGGTAGAGGCAGACAGCAGTTCCGTTCAAGACGTGATCGTTAAGGATTATCACCTACTCTCCGACCTGCAGGGCATTACGCTGCTCGAATACGAGCTTCGAAGCGACGATGATTACAAATCTGCCGTCGATGTCGCCTGCGGACATATTCTGAGCGCGATCGAAACCGAAGGGTTCTATAACAACCCGAGCACATTGATTGAACAGAAGGATGCGGAGCTGAGACGCAAGCAAAGCGTGCTGCATTTTTTCTGGGAATATAACCGAAACGTGCATGTGAGCGATGAAGCGGAAAAATATCATGCACTGAGTGAAGCCGTCCGAAACTCCTTGCTCCCGCCGGCTGCAGGGGATTTCCGGGTGACCGGCGCAGCCTTTTGGGGACGAAGGGATGAAGGCATTGCCCAAATTGGGGGTAATGTAGGTAAAGGACGGTATTTCCCGTTCGATGGGAAAAAGGATCATTCGCCAAGCAACCAGTCGATTTACGTGATTGATGTCTATAATAGTGGAAAATGGGCATTTTATCACGAAGAGGAAGTTGCGCAGGTGTATGTGTTCTGCTATCCTTTAGGTGTAAATCATGTATTGTCCGTGCATTTTACGGGACATGAGATTCTTACGGATGAAGATCTCGCGGAGGTTGTGGAACAGAATCGTGAGCTGCTTCGTACCATCAGGCATTTAGTTGGAGGGGATTCGTCGTGAGCAGGAATGAGAAGAAGAGAACGTCAGGTCATCCGCAGGGGTCCGCCAATGGCAGCAGCTGGGTGGTTCGGGGGCCCGTACCGATGATGAGTACGCTGAAATCCCGGAAGCGCTCGGTCAGACGCTCAAGCAAGAGCAGTGTATATGTCGGTCCTTCCGTGGAAGGTGTGGATAAGAAGTACGTCAAGGTCATCAGCGGAGCTGTTGACGATAATAAGCCCTCGTTTGCTTAATGAATTGCTATCATAGCCATATCGATCGTATGACATAAATGACGAAAGACCGTTCGGGATTAGCCCGGCGGTCTTTGTGTTTTTCTTCGTGCGCTAATACAATAAAGGAATAAGGTTTGCTTAACCGTGAAGGAATCCAATACATAAAAATGGGGGATACGTGTGAGCGGAGATACATTAACTTTTCTGGGAACCGGGGATGCGATGGGCGTCCCACGGGTATATTGCGATTGCGAGGTATGCACGGAAGCGAGGAGTACGGGCGTGAACCGGCGATTGCGCTCCTCGGTGATGGTGGAGTGCGGCGAAACGTCCTTCATGATCGACTGCGGTCCGGATTGGCGCGGCATGATGGAGGGGCTCGGGATTCGAAAAATGAGCGATATGCTGATTACGCACGCCCACTTTGATCATATCGGAGGCCTTCCGGAATGGAGCGATGCCTGCAGATGGCAGAGGGAAAAAGGCCGGCTATACGCACCAGCCGAGGTGCTGGACCAGATTGTCCGGCAGTATCCGTGGCTTCCGCGGCAGATGGAGATGACGCCAGTCGATGATGGATTTACATTAGCTGGCTGGGAGATTTCGTGCTGGAAAGTAAACCATGGCAAGAACGGGTACTCCTACGCCTACCGGTTCCAGAAGGACGGGTACACATGGGTATATAATTCGGATTCGATTCATCTCAGCCTGGAGGAAAAGAAGCCGCTGAAAGGCGTGGATCTCCTGGTGCTGGGAACCAGCTTTGTTCATGAAACCGCCAAATTCGAGACCCGTTCCGTCTATGATATGAAGGAAGCGGCAGAGCTGCTCGCCGAGGTGAAGCCTCGCCAAACGGTGTATACCCATATGTCGCATGACGTCGACGTTCGGAAAGAGCTGCCTCTGCCAGAGGGAGTCCGTGTGGCGGTGGCCGGGATGACCGTGAGATTGAATAAATGAGAATATGTAGTAGTTAGTCCGGCCATGTGTGCGGCTCGACGGCTCCCATGCGGAGACCTATAGCGTGAACATGCGGCAGGATTGCAGCTTTAAGTCGCTGGCAGGGATATCACTCACACACAGATCCGGCCATACCGTATCGTTCAGGGTACAGCAGCTTGAAGCCGGCGTGTTGATACAGCTTGATTCCGGGAACGTCCGTGATGACGGTGACCTCTGCTCCGCCTGGCGCTATTTTTTTCAAGCGGCCGAGCAGTTCGGACACGATCTAATCTTCAAGCCCTTGATCCCGATAGGATGCCGCGGCCATAACATCTACCAGTTGAAAATACAAAGCGCCGTCGCCGATCACCCTTCCCATACCGATCAGCCGGTCATTGCCGTCCCGGACTAGGACGGAGAGCAGGCTGCGGTTGAGAGCCGTCTCTGCGATCGATTCCTCGACCTCAGGCAGCCCTGCATCGAATCTAAGATCGATATATTCCTTAAGCTGTGGAACTTCCTCGGTTATGTGCATATTCATCATGATTCAGCCTCCCGCTGTTAAGAATACGTTCAACTTGCCTCTACACCAACCAATATACTACATTGATGCAAGTGGGAAGCTGCCGGGCGGCGAATTCACCCGCACCCTTGTTGATGCTGCACAAACCTTATCAGAGCACTTTAATGTTTTAATTTAAGGTTTGCCAATGGCCCGCGATTCTGGTAAAGTAGGTTCTCAATCGTGGTCGGGGAGGGGACGGCATGCATTACTACAAGCCGAAAGACATCGCCAAAGAGCTGCATATCAGCACGAGTGCTTTAAGGCATTACGAATCTTGGGGAGTGGTGCCCTCACCTGAGCGGAACGAGAAGGGGTACCGTCTATACACGAAGATGCATCTCGCCTACTTCCGGTGTCTGCGGGCCATGTTCCCCGGGTTCGGTTATGCCGTAACCTATGATGTGATTCGCCATATCCAGAAGAGGGAGATGGATGAAGCCCTCTGGCTCGTGAACGGGGAGCAGGTCAAACTGCAGCAGGAAAAGACCATTGCGGACGAAACGTTAGCCCTGCTTGAGAATCCCGGGCTTGACAGCATCAGGGATAAAAAGCTGAAGGCACATATGACAATCGGCGAAGTGGCCGAATTGACCAACGTGGAGTCGTCCGCCATTCGTCACTGGGAGAAGGAAGGCTTGATCACTCCCGAGCGCAACCCCGAGAATGGATATCGGCTGTACAGCCCCTCGCATGTCCGGCAGATTTTGCTGATTCGCTCGCTAAGACGAACAGTGTATTACCTGGAGAGCATCAAGGAGATTATTCAGGCCGTGGAGCATCAGAGCATTGAGCAGGCCAAAAAATTGGTCCGCGAAGCGTTGTCGGTCATTCATCAACGAAATCTGCAGCAATTCAACGGCATTCATAAACTGATGGAGCTGTGCATGGAGGTAGGCTTGCTGGAGTTCGACGATGCGGCTCTTCTGAAGCCGATTCTAACATTTAACCCGGATCGGGAATGATCGACAGGTCGCGGCCGCCTTACGCTTCCCAAGGAACCGGTTTGGGGCACGGCATTGGCCCGGTTTATGGACAGGAACAAGCCCCCATGGATATCATGGAGGCTTGTTTGCGCAGCTAGTTATTTTTCGTATTAGCCTTGGTTGAGCACGAATTTATCAATGACATGCTTCACGCCGTCTTCGTTATTCCCCAGCGTAACGTAATCGGCAATCGCCTTAAGCGGCTCAATCGAATTGCCCATAGCGACGCCAAGTCCGGCTGCCTCCAGCATTTCGTGGTCGTTCCAGGAGTCGCCGACAGCGATGGTTTCCTTGAGGTCGCAGCCAAAATGATCGGCCAGGAAGGTCAGCGCATGTCCCTTCGTGCCTTCCTTATGCATGAACTCCAGAAAATGCGGCTTGGATTTGGTAATATGCACTTCATCGCCAAGCAGCTCGCGGAATATAGGGATCAGTTCATCGAGATAGTCGGGATCGTCAATAATGAGCATTTTCGGTGTCGGTTTCCGAACCATCGTCATAAAATCAGGCTCGATATAATAAGGCGTCCGGTTCAGGGCGCAGTAATCGATCAGCTTCTGATTCTCTTCGCGGGCATACAGCTTGTCATCGATGTAGGTTTGCAGATGCAGATTGTGCTCCACGCAGTATTCAAACAGCTTTACGGCAGCGTCGACGGGAACGAAGCGTTCGTAAAGAACCTTTTCGTCGAGCAGATTTTTGATCAAGGCACCTTGGTAGGTGATGATGGGAACGTTGAGTCCGGTTTGACGGGCAATCGCCTGGGCTGACGCATAGGCACGTCCGGTTGCCAGCGTCACGACGACGCCGTGGGCGACCGCTTGCTCAAGCGCCTGCTGGACGCCGGGGGTTACTTCCTTATCGTCATTGATCAGGGTGTCGTCAATGTCGATGGCCATCAATTTGTAAGTTGTCATGGGTATCTCTCCTTTTTGATTCTGTCTCTGTCTATACTCTATTGTACCTTCTGTGGCGCAGACTTCAATTCCGCAATCACCATTCCCGCCAAAATGCACAGGCAACCGATGCCGCCGAAAAGCGTAAGCCGTTCTCCGGCAAACAGAATTCCCGTCAGTGCCGCGAATACGGGCTCCGTTGCATAGATGATGGCTACCCTGGACGGCGTCGTGTATTTTTGGCAGACGGTTTGGATCCAGAAGGCGAATGCGCTGGTAGGGCCGATGGATACAGCGAGCGCCCACAGCACGTTCGGCTCGGTCAGCTTCTCCATCAGATCCGCTGCATTGCCCACATGTTCGGTTAAAGCGGAAGCTATCAGGCTGAATACCCCAACGACGGCCATCTGGAGCGCTGCCAGCAGCAGGGAGGGATATCGGCCGGCATAAACGCCCGTATAACCGATATGGAGCGCAAAACCGATGGCGCAAACGAATACGAGCACATCGCCCTTGTTCAGGCTCATGCCGGATCCGGCGAAGGTGAGCAGGTACAGGCCCGCTGCAGCAAGCAAGGCGCTGATCCAAGTGAATCTGGAGATGGAGTGCTTTAACAGCGCGTACGATATGAAAGGCACCAGCACGACGGACAAGCCGGTAATGAAACCTGCATTGGACGTGGTCGTGTACAGAAGGCCCGCCGTTTGAAAGGCATAGCCGATAAACAAAAAAAGACCGAGCAGGCAAGCATGCAGCAGCATCCTGCCGGATATTAGCTTCCACTGACTCCGGTAAAAGAGGGTGATGATCAATGCGAGGAGCAGGGCCGCTCCCAGAAAGCGGGCCGAATTAAAGGCCATAGGCGGGAGGACGCGCACCGCATACTGAACGATGAGGAACGTGGAGCCCCACATCATGGCCACCAGAAGCAGGCTGATGTCGGCGATACGTGAGCGATTCACTAGGTAGTCATCCTTTCCGATGATGCGAAACTCAAATTGCAGCTTCCCGTACTTTCGTCCCCGGGCGTAAGCCATGGGCAAGTGATCAAATTGTATCCCATATGAGCGGATCGGACAACCATTTTTAAGCCTGCAAAAGTGGAAGGGGTAGACAAAAAGAGGATGATTTTGCTATACTAATGAACCGAACGTATATTCTCATGACCCTGGGCTATCGGACGTGGAGATCGGCAAGCGATCCATCGATTCCATAGTCAGCATTGAGCTTAGAAAGGAAGAATGTCATCATGATGGGCAGAGCTCATTTGATTATCAGCACAGGGGTCACGTTATCCGTCATGGGCATGAGCGGAGTGCCTGTCACGCTGCCTGCCGCGGCAGTGGCTTTGGTCAGCTCGCTGCTTCCCGACATCGACGAGCCCAACTCCCTGCTGGTGCGCAAGGCGATTCCTTCCGGGCTGCTGCGAATTCTTCAGCTGGCGATGATTGGCGCCGCCATATTCGTCGTATTCTACGGCAAGGAGTATGCGCCTTGGAATATCGCCCTGGCCGGGCTGATCGGGGTTGTTTCGTACCTGCCGAGCCGGACGCTGCGCCATGTCGTCATGTTCCTGATCGGCTTGGGACTGATTTCCTTCGGGCAGGGCTTCAGCCCATGGAATACGATCGCAGGCAGCGTGCTGATTGCAGGCTCCTTGGTGACCCATCGGGGGTTAACCCATACCGTCTACGCCGCAGCCGGATGGACGGGCCTGCTGTATTTTGCGTCACAGGGCAAGATCGGCGGGGAAAGCCTATGGTTTGCCGGCGGTTTATCCTACTCGATTCATTTGCTCGCAGATGCGCTGACCAACCGCGGAATCCGTCCGCTTCCTCCGTTCAAATGGAGAATCAAGCTGAAGATCATGAGCACCGGAAGCAAATGGGGACGCACGGTAGAGAATGCCTGCATTGTGCTGACGCTGGCCCTTGTTTGGTACGTGTTTATGGCTTCTTAAATCCGGGATATGCAGTTTTACAATGAAAAAGCCTCCCGCCCTTATGCAATGCATACGGGGCGAGAGGCTTATTTAGATTTCAGCCGGATCTATTCCTCAAGAAAGATGAGGCCGATCAGATCGTCGAGCTCGAGGTTGCCGAAGTAATGCTTGACGTCGATGCCGGATAACGCGGTGCGCACCGCCGTTTCTTCGTACCGTTTGCCGCGAAGCAGATTCTCGATATCCGCGACATCGCCGACGCCGAAGAAATCGCCGTAAATTTTAATCTCTCCGATATGCCCTTCACGGATGTCCATGCGGATATCGATGATGCCCACCGGGAACTTCCTCGCATGCTTCACGTTGCTCTCAGGGGACAGCCCGTAGTTCCAATCCCAATTCTGGTAGCGTTCCTTCGAAATCTGGTTGATGATCTCCCAATCCTTCTCCTGAAGCACGTATTGCGGTACTTGATCCGGTTCCATCCCGAAGATCGAGCGAAGCAGCTCCGCGCGGAACTGTTCAATGGTCATGTCGGTGCCAAGCAGCTCCTTGATGTTCGCTACGCGGCTGCGCACGGACTTGGTGCTCTTGGATTTGAACTTTTCCGGATTGGCATTCAGCGAGGCCTGCACGTCATCCAGATTCAGATCGAACATGAGCGTGCCGTGGCTGAACATGCGTCCCCGCGTCGAGAACTGAGCGTTCCCCGAAATTTTCTTCTCGCCGACCTGCAGGTCATTCCGTCCGCTGAGCTCGGCTGGCACGCCCATCTTTTGCAGGAAGTCGATGACCGGCTGCGTGAACTTCAGGAAGTTGTGGAACGACTGGCCGTCGTCCTTCGTAATGAAGCTGAAATTCAGGTTGCCGAGATCGTGGTACACGGCTCCGCCGCCCGACAGCCGGCGCACAACCTGGATGTTGTTGTCGCGAACGTATTCCTGGTTGATCTCTTCGATCGTATTCTGATGCTTTCCGATGATGATGGAAGGCTTGTTGATATAAAAGAGAAGGTAGCTCTCGTCCATGGACAAGTGCTTAAGCGCATATTCTTCAATCGCTAGGTTGATGGATGGGTCGTGAATCCCCTGATTATCGATAAATAGCATAGCATCCTCCGTCGTCACAATTCAAAATGTGGTGCTTCCAGACTATTGTAAACCAATTTGAAGGCAGAGACAAAGCATTCCATGTTGACGAGTCAGGGACGGTAGCGACATAATGATGGCATTACATAACGGCAGGGCTTGCAAGAGCCATGGGCATGGAACGGGAGGAACCCTTATGAGCGATAATAACCAACCTTTGATCGAGGTGTACGGACACGGCGGGGACGTGGAGACGGCGGCGGCTGCATATGGAAGGGCAGCCTCGGCTTTTCTGGATTACAGCGCGAATATTAACCCGCTAGGACCGCCACAAGGGGTCATGGCAGCGTTAGAAGAAGGGATGAGCGCGGTGATTCGTTATCCGGATCCGGGGCACCGCGAATTCAAGAGGCTGCTCGCAGAGGAATTGGGCACCGATGCCCAGTGCATTCTTGTCGGGAATGGAGCTGCAGAGTGCATGGCATTGCTGCTGCTGGGCCTGCAACCTCGAACGGTCGGCGTGGTCGATCCTTGTTTTTCCGAATACCGGGAGTTGTCCTTGAAATTTGGTTCGGACATCCGCTCCGTGTGCGGTCAGCCGGAGCGGGACTGGCGTGCGGACAAGGCGGATATGATGGAGCTGATCGCCTGCACGGATCTCGTATTTGTGGGACAGCCGAACAATCCGAACGGGGTTCAGTACAGCCTGGAGGAAATTCGCGAGCTGGCGGCATGCGCTGAGCAAGAAGGGACCTGGCTGGTGCTGGATGAGGCCTTCATCGATTTCATTCCGCCGGAGGACAGACAGACGTTGATGCCGGAACTGCTGGACTATCCGCGGACGATCATTGTCCGGTCGATGACCAAGTTTTATGCGATACCGGGCCTGCGGCTCGGGTATACGGTTGCCCACCCCGACGTGATACGCGCCATGGCAGGCAAACAGGTGACGTGGAGCGTCAATGGACTGGCGCTGCTTGCGGGAGAGGCTTGTCTTGGCAGCGGCAGGGAATATGAACTGGATACGCTGCAATTGATTCGCGTGGAACGCGAGAAGCTGATACATGGTTTACGAGCGCTGGGGCTTGACGTTACGCCGGGGGAGGCCAATTTTCTGCTGATGGAGCTTCCACGGCCCTGGAATGCAGGGACGTTCCAGCAGGAAATGGGCAGGCGGGGCGTGCTCGTTCGCAGCTGCGCCATGTACCCGGGCCTTGGTGAGCGCCACATCCGGTTAGCCGTTAAGGACGCCGGATCTAACGACAGACTGCTGGCGATAACCGCGGAGGTCCTTGGAAATCCTTCTGCTGACGCGACTTAGGGATTTCTAGCAGCAGATCCATATGAAGAACGCTACAGGTACAGTTGGTTCAGATATTTAAGGAGCAGGGAGAGAAAAAACATGGCAGTACCTTTTCTGAAAGGCAGCAATCGTCCATATAACTCGGATGCATGGCCAGGAGCCATCGTGTCCTTGGATTCGGAGCAGCAGCATCCGCATATTCGGATCTCGCTTCCGAGTCCGGCTGCGTCCATAAGCAGCGCCGTATACGGCGGCGGTTTTCTGCACTTGGACCATATCGTGAACCGTTATGTCGACAAGCATTACGATTGCAGCGATCCGATAAACGATATGGTTAGCTTTATGGCTGGGCACGGCTATCCGACCGATTCCACGGCAGGATTGATGACGGCGGTAAAACTGAAATATGCCTCCATTCGGGAAGCTCGGGGCGAGCAAGCTTCCGTTCTATGCTGTACTACCGCGGGCGTGGGCAATGCTGCCCGCGCCGGGTCGAGACGCACGACCTTCGCGGCTTACCAGCCGGGCACGATCAATGTCGTGCTGGCGGTGGACGGAAGGCTGACGCCGGCTTGCATGGTGAACGCCATGCTGACGGCAGCGGAAGCGAAAGCCGCGGCGCTGCATGACCTGGGGGTGAAGGATCATGAAACCGGAGCCGCCGCCACGGGAACGACGACGGATGCGATGGTCCTTGCGGTCAGCGGCAATTCAGCCTATGACGTGAATCATCATTATGCCGGAACCGCGACCGATCTGGGCGGCATGATCGGACGTCTTGTCTACGACAGCGTCACGGAGAGCATCGCCGCCGAAAGAGAGGATCGGATATGACCGTCGTATGGGTCATATGGGCGGCGGTCGCGCTGGACTTGCTGATCGGAGATCCGAGATGGCTGCCGCATCCCGTCATCGGCATGGGGAAGGCGATCCGCCGGGTCGAAGGGTGGATACGCCAGCGGACGACTTCCGCCCAGGGACTGAAGCGGGCGGGGATATTGCTGCCGGTGATCGTGGCCGGCGGCTCCTTCGTGCTGGCTTGGCTGCTGCTGGAGCTGTGCGCAGCGATTCATCCTTGGCTTGCCTGGGGTGCGGAGATCGTTCTCATTGCGACTACGATTGCGATCAAGGGGCTGCGCGAGGCCGGATTGGAGGTCTACGGCCATCTTCGTTCCGGGAATATCGCCGAGGCCAGGCAAGCGCTCAGCATGGTGGTCGGGAGGGACACCGCCCATTTGGATGAGCCGGAAATTGTGCGGGGGACGGTGGAGACGGTTGCGGAAAATATCGTGGACGCGGTCATCGCTCCGCTGTTTTTTGCCTTGATCGGAGGGGCGCCGCTTGCGATGGCCTACCGCGCCGTGAATACGCTGGATTCCATGGTCGGTTATAAAAACGAGAAGTACCTGCATTTAGGCTGGGCCTCCGCCCGGCTGGACGATCTCGCCAATTGGATACCGGCACGCCTGACCGCCGGGCTGTTGACCGTTGCGGCGGCGATGTTTTCGCTGCAGTGGAAACAAGCGATCAAGATGGTTAAACGAGATGCGCGTAAGCATCCCAGTCCGAACAGCGGCTTCCCGGAATCGGCCGTTGCCGGTGCCCTGGGGATTCGCCTGGGAGGCGAAAATTCGTACCAAGGCGTAATCTCGTTCCGGGCTTTCATGGGGGACCCCGACCGACCGCTCGAAGCGGAGGATATCCGGGTGACAAACCGTCTGCTTGTGGGCGTATCGGTTTTGTTTACGATGCTGGGTACCGCGGTGCTCGGACTTGCTGCCGCGGCAGGAGGAAGCCTATGGATATGAGGATCATCCTGCATCTGGTCCGCCACGGCCGCACGTTGTGGAACGAGGAGCGCCGTTATCTCGGCCATGAGGACCAGGGAATTCTGGCTGAGGGAAGGGAACAGCTCCTCCCGCTGCGGGAGGAACTTCGCTGCAGGCATTTTGTCCGGATCTATTGCAGCGATCTCCTCCGCTGCCGGCAGACGCTCCATGTGATCTTATCGGATTCAAAAAGGGGTGCTGTTCCTGATGATGACATATTGGGCCAGTTTATACCGGGCGTACGATATGACCCACGGCTGCGCGAACTGGATTTCGGGGATTGGGAAGGAAAGACCTACGAGGATTTGAAGACGGATTCCCTCTACCGGCGCTGGATCGATAACCCCGCGGAAGTTACGCCGCCCAGCGGGGAGAGCTGGGAAGCTTTCGGTTCCCGCGTCCAGGCTTTTTTGTCGGGATTGCATTTGGATGTGAAGGAATTATTGCATATGGAGGAAGCTCCGGATACCCTTGCGCAGGCAGAGGCAGAGGCAGAGGCAGAGGCAGAGGCAGAGGCAGAGGCAGAGGCAGAGGCAGAGGCAGAGGCAGAGGCAGAGGCCAGGCGTGGTGATGATGGCCGTGAAACGCGCGCTGAAGGCGTTGACGTGCTCGTGGTCACCCACGGCGGCGTTATTCGGGAGATGGCAGCGGCTACCGTGCCGGATACGGAATTCTGGGCGACGTCGGTTATGCCGGGCGAGGTGCTCAAGCTGCAGCTGACATGGGACGGAGCACGCTGGCGGGGCGTACGGTTAAGCGAATAAAACGAAAACGTATGATTTCGGTCGGAATAGGCGATAACGGGCTAAATCGGTGTCATGACGCAATCGAAACGCCCGAAACTTTCAGTTGTAAGGGGATGGTTTATCGCCTATAATCTTGTGCAGAGAAACCATGCTTGGCCTATCATCCATAAATTCATATGATTTGCGAGGGTCCCGGACAGAGGGCGTTATTGTTTTCTGCCGGGTTAATAGGGAAGCCGGTGCAAGTCCGGCACGGTCCCGCCACTGTGAAGCAGGGACTTTTCCATATGCCACTGAGCCTTTAGCGCTTGGGAAGGCGGAGAAGTCGTTACAACCTGCAAGTCAGGAGACCTGCCCTCAGCGAATGAAAGACGGTCCTTCGAGGAGAGGATTACGTTTACCGGACGCATGGAGCCATGCGGACGGAAGTTTAAGGCGCCATCGTTGAACGGTTATCCCGGCGTCCTTATGATACAAACGTAATCCCTGAGTCCTTGTCATCGAGGAGTCGGGGATTTTTGCTTCTTAGGGGTATGAAGATTGAACGTTTCTTACCAGTTAAGGATCGGTCGAAGGAATTTAGACACATTGCGCCAGGTTCTCAATTATGTTTAGGGGGATTCCAAGAGATGAAAGCATTAAACAAAACATGGTCCGTACTTCTGGTAGCCATACTGATGGCCCTGGCCTTGATCGGCTGCGGCGGCGAAGAAGCAGCACCGAAGGATGCGACGCCGCCGGCACAGCAGCAAGAGCAGAATAACGAAGCGCCGGCGGATTCGGCGGAAGAGCTTAAGACCACGTATCCGCTGACCGTCAAGGATTCAACGGGCGTGGAAATGACGTTTGAGAAAGCGCCGACCAAGATTGCGTCCCTGACTCCGTCCGAGACGGAAAAACTGTTTGCATTGGGACTGGATGAGGAGATCGTTGGCGTATCCGATAACGACGATTACCCCGAAGCGGCCAAATCCAAGCCTAAACTGGGCGGGTTCCAGGTGAATGAAGAGGCGATCATCGCAGCCGACGCCGATGTGGTATTCGCGGCTTCGATGAATGCCCAGAATGCCGAGAAATTGCGCGAGCTTGGCGTTACCCTGTTCGTCAACGATCCGAAAACCATTGATGCGGTGATGGAGAACATCGAGCTGATCGGTCAAATTACGGACCGTCAAGCCGAGGCGAAAGCGGTCGTCGATCAGATGAAGCAGGAATTGGCTGCCGTTACGGAAGCCGTGAAATCCGTGAAGGATGAAGACAAGAAGAAAGTGTACGTGGAGTTCTCTCCGGGATGGACCGTCGGCAAAGGCGAGTTCATGGATGAGATCATTACCGCAGCTGGCGGCGTCAATGCAGCCGGCGATGCGGAAGGCTGGTTCGAAATCAGCGAGGAGAACATCATCGCCGCGAACCCGGACGTTATTCTGTACACGGACGATGTGGTGGACGAAGCCACCAAGAAAACATTGGATCAGCTGATCAAGGAGCGCGGCGGCTGGGATCAGATCGAAGCCATCAAGAACGATCAGGTTATTTCCGTGGATGCCAATCTGCTCAGCCGTCCGGGCCCGCGCGTGACGCAAGGACTGATAGAAGTGGCGAAGGCCGTTTATCCGGAATTGATGAATCCATGAGTAAAAAACTTGCAGGATTCGGTGCGGCCGGCCTGATCCTTTTACTGCTAACCTTGGTTGTCAGTCTCGGAATCGGCTCCGTTCACCTGCCTGTGAGAGAGATTGGAGCGATGCTGCTGCACCGGCTGCCGGGAATCGGCGATTCCATCGTTCCAGGCTGGGAAGCTTCCTCCGAGCAAATCCTGATGAAGGTGAGATTGCCGCGGATCCTGCTCGGGATGCTTGTTGGAGCCTCCCTGGCGGTGGCCGGAGCCGCCTTTCAAGGCGTGCTTCGCAATCCGCTGGCGGATCCGTTTACGCTCGGTGTGTCCTCGGGTGCTGCGCTTGGCGCGGCATCCCTGATTTTTTTCGGAATGGAATATTCCTTTGCCGGAGGTTACACACTGCCGGTTGTAGCGTTTCTGACCGGAGCAGGCACCCTATGGGCTGTTTTGCTGCTGGCAAGGGATCAAGGAAAACTGCCGATCCATGGGCTCATCCTGTCCGGGGTGGTCATGCAGTCATTTCTGGGCGCCGTCGTTTCGTTTCTGACGGTGATGTCCAAAGATACGGTGAACCAAATCCTGTACTGGACGATGGGAAGCCTGAGCATGCGCGGATGGTCGTATACGGCCATCCTTTTCCCGTATTTTGCAGTGGGTTTCGTATATCTATGGAGCAGGTCGCGGGCGCTTAACATTTTGTCGCTCGGGGAACGGCAGGCCGCTCATATGGGATTGAATGTCGATCGTCTGAAGACCAGCGTGCTGATCGTCGCTACCCTGCTTGCCGCGGCAGCCGTATCGGTTTCCGGCGTGATCGGGTTCGTCGGGCTTGTAGTGCCGCATATGATTCGGCTGATCACCGGCTCCGATTACCGCGTGATTGTTCCCCTGTCGGCGCTGGGCGGCGCGATTTTCATGGTTTGGTGCGATACGGCAGCACGCTCCGTCTTGGCGCCGACGGAAATCCCGCTCGGGGTGGTCACGGCATTCATAGGCGCTCCGTTCTTTGCTTATCTGCTGTACCGGAACAAAAAACGGCGCAGGGAGGGGTTATCATGATTACGGCCCAAGGGCTTGGCAAAGCCTATGGCAAGGCGTCGATTCTATCCGGGGTGGACCTTCACATTGCCGAAGGGGAATGGTGGGGGATCATCGGACCGAACGGCAGCGGCAAGTCCACCCTCATGCAGCTGTTATCCGGCGTGGAGAGTCCTACGGAAGGAAGCGTGACGCTTCTGGGCAAGGAGCTTGGACGCTATAACCGGAAGGCAATGGCCCGAATCGTGGCGGTGCTGCAGCAGGAGGGACTCGACCCTACCGATTTTACCGTCCGGGACGTGCTGGAGATGGGGCGATTCCCGTTCTTGAACTGGCTTGGCCGTGAGGATAAGGATGCGGCCCCGCTTATCGAGGCCGTTATTCGAAAGCTGGATCTGAACGGCCTGGAGGAGCGCCGGCTTACCGAGTTAAGCGGAGGACAGCGCCAGCGTGTCGCTTTGGGCAAGGTGATGGTCCAGGAGCCTTCGCTGCTGATGCTGGACGAACCGACGACCTATCTGGATATCCGCTATCAGCTTCAGTTCATGGATATGGTGGCGGAGTGGCGGAACTCGTCCGGCATAACGGTGATCAGCGTACTGCATGACCTCAATCTGGCTGCTCAATTCTGCGATAAGCTGCTGGTTCTGGATCAGGGACGGATCGCAGGGGTGGGCAAGCCGGAGGACGTGCTGACGGCAGCGTATATCCGACGGATTTTCCGGGTGGAGCCCTCCATCGTGACCCATCCCGAGAATGGGGCTCCGCAGGTGCTGTTAACGGCGAACAGCACCTGGTCCTAAAGCGGTGTTGCCGCAGGTTCAGCCGCGTTGTAAGATTTAGGAGCAAGAGGAAGGAGGCCGTTTCATTGACGGATACACTCACAAGTCGTTTGAAGGGAATTACCGCTAACATTAAACCGCTGGATGCCGAGGCGCAGGCGGAAACCGCCGCCTATTTGGATACGTTGACGAAGCCTCCGGGCAGTTTGGGCAAGCTGGAGTCGCTGGCGATCCAATTAGCGGGAATCACGGGGAAAATGAAGCCCTCGTTTACCAAAACATCCGTGGTTGTCATGGCTGGCGATCATGGGGTGTGTGATGAAGGAATCAGCGCATTTCCGGCCGAGGTGACGCCCCAAATGGTGATGAACTTCCTGAATGGAGGGGCGGCCATTAACGTGCTGGCCCGTCAAGCGGGGGCAGACGTTCATTGCGTGGATATCGGCGTAGCGACCGAGCTGACCCATGAGAGGCTCCTGTCCCGGAATATTGGCAGAGGAACCGCCAATATGGCCAAAGGACCCGCAATGACAAGGGAAGAAGCGCTGCAATCCGTAGTGACCGGAGCTGAGGTGGCGGCAGAGCTGGTTAAACAAGGCACGCAGATGTTCGTAACCGGAGAGATGGGCATCGGGAACACGACGCCAAGCGCGGCTATTTTCTCGGTTCTGTCCGGCAAGCAGCCATCCGAGGTTGTGGGACGAGGAACCGGCGTGACGGATGAACGGCTGAACCATAAGATTCGGGTTGTGGAACGGGCGATACAAGTCAATGCGCCTCATGCCGCCGACCCGCTCGACGTGCTGGCCAAAGTCGGGGGCTTCGAAATCGGCGGATTGGCCGGATTGATTCTGGGGGCGGCTGCTCATGGATGTCCTGTCATCATTGACGGATTCATATCCAGTGCCGCGGCGTTGGTTGCCAAATCGATCTGCCCGGATGCCCTTCCTTATATGATTGCTTCCCATGTTTCGCATGAACAGGCGCATGTTCTTCTGCTGAAAGAGCTGGGACTCCAGCCGATGCTGCAAATGGACATGCGTCTTGGCGAGGGGACGGGCGGTGTGCTGTGCCTTCATCTGGTCGAGGCGGCGTGCAGGATCGTGAACGAGATGGCGACGTTTGAAAGCGCCGGCATCAGCGGAGGAGCCGTATGAGTCATCGTGGAAGCGTGTTGGTTACGGGCGGAGCGAGGAGCGGGAAGAGCTCGTTCGCGGAGAAGCTGTGCATGAAGCGCGCCGATTCCGGTACATATATAGCGACTGCGCAAGCCTATGACGATGAGATGCGGGAACGGATCCGGATTCATCAAGACCGCAGGCAGGATTCAGCCTATGGTTGGCAGACGGTGGAGGAGCCTGTCGCACTGCCCGAATTGCTGGAAACGCTCGGCCAGTCAGCCTCGGATGCCCCTGCGGTGGTAGTGGACTGCCTGACGCTGTGGCTTACGAATGTGCTGCTGCAGGCCGAACCTGAAGGCACGGCCGTCATGGAAGAACGGCTGGGGCTTCAAATCGACAGGCTGGCAAGAGCGGTTCAGGTATACCCGGGCATGGTTATATTGGTAACAAACGAAGTGGGTTCAGGGATTGTACCCGAATATCCGCTGGGCCGGATTTATCGCGACTGGGCAGGGATCATGAATCAACGACTGGCCCAGGTCTGTGACGAGGTATTTCTGGTGACCGCGGGAATCCCAATGGAAATCAAGAGCAGGGAGTATCGGATATGAGCAAGATGATCGAAGCGGCTGCGGCCGCTTTTCAATTTTTATCGAGGCTTCCCGTGCGGAGGGAAATTCCCTTTACACCCGAAGTTCAACAGCGGAGCGTCGTTTTTTATCCTTTCGTAGGGGCAGTCATAGGTGTTATCGTTGCCGCATTGGGACTGGGCTTAAGCTTTGTGCTGCCTTCCTTTCCTGCTGCCGTCATCCTGCTGGCTGCATGGGTAGCATTAACCGGAGGGCTTCATCTCGATGGCTGGATGGACAGCGCGGATGCGCTGCTGAGCCATCGGTCGCGCGAACGAATGCTTGAAATTATGAAGGATAGCCGGGTAGGCGCGATGGGGGTCATGGCCTGCATGCTGCTGCTCCTTCTGAAAGCTTCCTTAATCATGTCCGTTTGGGATTTGTCTGAGGGGGTATGGAAGCAAGAAGCGTGGCTGCTGGTGCTCGCTCCGGTCTGGAGCCGCTGGTTTATGGTCCACGCCATGTATCGATGGCCGATGGCACGGGGAAGCGAGGGACTGGCAGCTTTGTTTCACGGACTGTCCGTTAGAAGGAGGTCGCTGGCAGGCATAGTCGCGATCCTGTTAACGCTGGTTGTCATAGGCCTTCTCTGGTGCACGACAAGCACACTGGATCTTGCGGCGATTGGAATCGGAGGAATCCTCGTCATCCCGTTGGCAGCCTGGGCCGTTGGAAGTTTGACGGCCGAACGGATGAGCCGAAGACTCGGGGGACTGACGGGAGATACCTACGGGGCGTTGAATGAATGGATCGAAACGATTGTGTTAATTTTGGTAGTTCTCCTTTTGAAGTTTACATGATATGATGGTAGAGCAATGCGGTGGTATTCCGATCAACATAGTCGACATAATTCACGTCAACAGAAAAATAACGTTTTTGACAGGAATTTTCTCAAACGGGTAATGATATGTTTAGAGTGGGCTATGAAATGGATATGAATACATACTAGCGCACTTATGACATGAGGATGACGCAGTATATCCTTATTTATAGAATGGGAGGAATCATTAGGATGGAAACGCTTTGGGTTATCATCAATGTCCTTGTTCTGATTCTGCTGGTCGGTATTTTGTACTGGATGCAGAGAAAGCATTACTCGTTTACCAAACGCGTGTTTGCCGGACTTGGACTGGGTGTGTTGTTCGGAGTGGCACTGCAGCTCATCTACACTTCGACCTCCGATGTGGTGGTGAAATCCACCGATTGGTTTAATCTGGTTGGCTACGGTTATGTCAGACTGCTGCAGATGATGGTCATTCCGCTGATCATGGTGTCGATCATATCGGCCATCATGAAGCTGAAGGGCGGAAAGAACCTGGGCAAAATGAGCGGACTGATCATTACGGTGCTGCTTCTGACGACGGCGGTAGCCGCCGCTGTCGGAATTACGACCGCGCTGGCGTTCGATTTGTCCGCCGTCAATATTCAGGGCGGCGCTGCCGAGGAGCAGCAGGGCGCGCTGCTGCAAGAACGGCTCGGGGATGTCGAGGGCCGTACGCTGCCGCAGCAAATTCTGGATTTCATTCCGAGCAATCCGTTTGCCGACATGACGGGAGCACGAAGAACTTCGACGATTGCGGTCGTCATATTCTCGGCATTCATCGGGATCGCCGTGCTCGGGTTGGACCGTAAAAACAAGGAGCAGGCGGAGACCTTCCGCAACATGATCTCCGCCGTATACGGCGTGGTCATGCGTATCGTGACGCTGGTGCTTCGTCTGACGCCTTACGGGATTCTGGCGCTGATGGCCAAAACGATCGCCACGACCGATCTTGCGGTGATCATGAATCTGATCGATTTCGTTCTGGCTTCATACGTGGCCTTGATCGCCATGTTCATTATCCATCTGGTGCTGCTGGCGATATTCGGGTTTAATCCGTTCAAGTATGTCAAGAAGGTGTTCCCAACGCTGACCTTTGCCTTTACGTCGCGTTCCAGCGCGGCTACGATCCCGCTTAACGTGCAGACCCAGAACAAAAAGCTGGGCGTCTCGGAAGGCATCGCGAACCTTTCGGCATCGTTTGGCGCCACGATTGGACAGAACGGCTGCGCGGGCATTTATCCTGCCATGCTGGCCGTCATGATTGCACCGACAGCCGGCGTGGATCCGACGTCGTGGTCGTTCATCCTGACCTTGATCGTGGTCGTTATGATCAGTTCCTTCGGCGTGGCGGGTGTCGGAGGCGGAGCTACCTTCGCATCGCTCATCGTGCTCTCCACGATGAACCTGCCGGTTGCCTTGGCAGGCCTGTTGATTTCCGTCGAGCCGCTGATCGATATGGGACGGACGGCACTGAACGTGAATGACTCCATGACGGCCGGCGTGATTACCGGGAAAGTCATGAATGAAGTGGATAAAGACGTGTATAACGACGACAACATTGAACTGGATATGGTTCAGGCATAATGAACGCATCCAGGGGAGCCATCTTGCAGGCAGTGTTTCTGCCTGCAAGATGGCTCTTCTGCGTGAATAGAGAAAGCCCGAATACCGTAAGCGAAACGGTGATTCGGGCTTTTTTTCATGCTTAACATGCTTTATCCGATGACGGTCAGTTCTTTCGGGAAGGAGGTCAGCACCTCGACGCCATCGCCGGTCACGATGACATCGTCCTCGATTCGCACGCCGCCGACGCCCTGCAGGTAAATGCCGGGCTCGATGGTGAAGACCGCCCCAGGCTGCAATATGTCCTGATTCAACCCGTGAACGGATGGATATTCGTGGACATCCATGCCAAGCCCGTGACCCAGGCGATGTACGAAGGCATGGCCGTAACCTGCGTCGTCAATCACTTTGCGTGCCGCTTGGTCGATCGAGCCATAGGTCACGCCGGGTTTGACGGCCTGAATCCCGGCCAGATTCGCAGCAAGAACCGTCTCATAGATGTTAACGGCTTCCGGCTTCAGATCGCCTACCGCAAAGGTACGGGTAATATCCGACGCATAACCGCCGGCGTATACTCCCAAATCGAACATGAGCAGATCCCCTGCTTCGATTCGGCGCGCACCCGGAACGCCATGAGGCAAGGCGGTGTTGGGGCCGGATAATACCATCGTGGCGAAGGAGGGCGCGTCCGCGCCAAGCTTTTTCATCAAGTATTCCAGTTCCGCGACAAGCTCCAGCTCGCTGATGCCGATTTTTACCCGGGCCATGCCTTGCGTCAGAACATCTTCGACCAGCCTCACCGCATTCTTGATGATCTTCACTTCCTCGGCAGACTTTCGAATCCGAAGATCCCGCAGCGCAATGCCGACATCTTCGATGCGGTCCGCGTTCACATGTTGCCGCAGCTGTTCATAGCGGGAGACGGTCAGCTGATCCTTCTCCAGCGCCAGCGTTCCGGCGCTGCCTTGAATCTGTTCCTTAAGCAAAAGGTAAGGGTTATCGGTATCCTGATGCGTGACAATGTTCTTCACGGTTGAAGCGGCCTCGGCCGCGTTCGCGTCCAATGCCGGCACGATCAGCACCGGATCATTGGCGGGGGAGAGGAGCAGGCCGAGAAAGCGCTCATGGGGATCGCTCGCAAAGCCGGTCAAATAATAAACATGCTTGGGGTCTGTCACCAGGACATGATCCCAGCCCTGATCCTTCATGGATAACAGCAAACTTTGCAATCGTTCGTTCATCCTGTTCATTCCTTTCTTTACTCAAAGACGTTCATCATGCCGTTAATGTAAGGGTATCGCGTTCCATCGCGTAAGTAAAGTTTTCCTCGTGAATGAATCGCGGCTTGAGAAAATAGAAGCGTTTTTCCGTTACCTCTTGTACAATAGATCTCGTAATAAAGACATCTATTCGGAGGTAGAGCATCGTGACGCATCCATACCGTATCGATTATGCCGTCAAAGAGGATTTGCCGGCCATTGTGGACATTTACAATTCAACGATTTCAAGCAGAAAAGTAACGGCCGATCTGGAGCCGGTCACGGTGGAGAGCCGCATACGCTGGTTTGAAGAGCACAGCAACGATTTTCGCCCTCTTTGGGTCATGCGATCTGATGACGGGCTGGTTGCGTGGATGAGCTTTCAATCCTTCTATGGCCGTCCCGCCTATAACGGGACAGCTGAAATCAGTATCTACGTTAACGAGAAATATCGCGGCGTTGGTGCCGGCAGCCTATTGATCCAGAAGGCCATCGAGGAGTGCCCGCGTCTTCGCGTCAGCAACCTCGTCGGATTCGTATTCGGTCATAATGAACCAAGCCTCAAGCTGTTGAAGAAGTTCGGCTTCGACCAGTGGGGGCTTCTCCCAGCGGTTGCGGAGCTTGACGGAGTCAAGCGGGATCTGGTTATTGTAGGACGTGCGATCTAAGTACCGATACGTGAAGGATAAATTTAAGGTCCATAAGAGAAGTCATCGCAGCGCGAAGATGAAGCTACGTGCAAACCCTTCATGGTATTCTGCATTCCAAACCTTAACCGATATCCAGTACACTTGGGGAAAACAAGGGACGAAAAGGGTGTGGAGGATGTGAAGGCAGAGATTCGCATATATCAAGCAGAGCTGAAGGATCTGGACAAAGCGGCAGCGCTGTTGAATCAGTATCGGCAATTTTATGAGCGGGAAGATGATCTGGACGGGGCCCGGGAATATATCAGGGAAAGGCTGACCCATGGCGATTCCGTCATATATTTAGCGGACTGCACCCGCTGTGAATCCCTGGCCACGCCAGGCTTTCTACAATTATATCCATCCTTCTCGTCGCTATCCATGTCCAGGTTGTGGATTCTGAATGATCTGTACGTGGATTCCGAATATCGCGGGCTTGGCATTGGAAGGGAACTGCTTCATCAAGCCCGTGCGCACGCCGTTCAGACCAAGGCCAAAGGCTTGACACTCTCGACGCAGCTTCACAACACGGCCGCTCAACGCCTGTATGAATCCGCAGGATATAAGCGGGACGATGAATTTGTGCATTACCATTTGGATTTATCCTGACGCAGTGGGCATCCGGAACAAACAAAGACGATACCCCTAAGGAGTTATCGTCTTTGTTCTTTATTGATAAATCGAGCGTATTTTCCGAAAAACCTCAACCCGGGCAATTTTCAGCTCCCACATTTGGTCCAGCAGCTTCCGCTGTATATCTTTATCGTCTGTTGCTTTCAATTCATGATACAGGGCAGACATCCGTTCATTGATTTGATCCACGCATTGCCACAGCTCCTGTTCCGTGCATTCCTCCGACTTCGCTTGTTCCTCGCCCAGCGATTCCTGCATGTGGTGAAGCGTACGAATGATGTCTGCTTGCCACTTCCGATCTTCCAAGCGAATCGCCAAATTGAGAAGATCCAGATAATCATCAAGGGACAGAGATGTCGGTTCTTTATCGCCATGTTCCATGTTGAATGCCCCCTTAGAAAACGTATAACCTGTTTATACCAAGTATTATACTTGGAATTATGAGTTTTTCAAGTGAAAAAATAAGAGAATATTGTCATAAACATGCTTTCGATTGTTGCAACCGTGCGCAGGAATCAATATAGTTTACATAGGACCGTATTTTTCCAATCCAAGGAGTTATATGAATGAAGGTAATTCTCGTAGATGACGAACCGTTGGCCTTGAAGTATTTAGAACGTCAGCTGTTAAAACTGGATACCATGCCTATAGATGTAATCGGTACGTATACGAATCCTTTTGAGGGGCGAAAGGAAATTCTTGCAAGGGACGTGGATATCGTGTTTTTGGATATCAGCTTGCCGGAATTGAACGGGATCGAGCTGGCGGAGCAGCTGCTGGAGCAGAAGCCCCATCTCTGCATTGTATTTGTGACGGGATATCACGAATATGCAGTTACCGCATTTGAATTGAATGCCGTCGATTATATCGTCAAACCGGTCCAGATCGATCGAGTAGCCAAAACGATGGAGCGGTTGCGAAGTCGCATTGCGTCCAGACCGGAAGAGGTCCTGAACCCCAATCGTAAAATTCGGATGACGATGTTCCGCCAGGTTATGATCGAACAGCCGAACGAGCAGGGGCAATTCGCCATGCTTCATTGGCGGACAACCCGGGCCCAGGAAATATTCATTTACTTGCTGCAGCATCGGGGGCAGCTGGTGCGCAAGTCGGCACTGATCGATATGCTATGGCCGGAGTTTGACATGGATAAGGCCTATCCCCAGCTGTATACCGCCATTTATCATATCCGAAAAACATTGGAGCCCTATGATACCCGATTTCAAATCACCAACACGACGGAAGGCTATGTGCTGAATGTGGAAGACGTGCAGCTGGACATCGAGGAGTGGGAGAACTGGTTCATGGCGAACCCCTCGGTGTCGGCCGATTCGATAGATGGCCATCTTGAAATGATGAAGCTGTATACGGGCGATTATCTGCAGGAATATGATTATTGGTGGGCGGAAGGCGAGCGTCAAAGACTGAAGGAGCTGTGGCTCAGCGTATCGTTATCCATGGCGGAATGGTATGTGGATCAGGAACGCTTCGAAGAGGCCGTACTGTGCTTCGCCTCGATCCAGAGGCTGCACCCCTTGGAAGAGAAGGCCTATTTTTCATTGATGAAAATATACGGCTTGCAGGGGAACCCAGCCCAGGTACACCGTCAATTCAGCCTGCTGCGTCAAGTGCTGGAAGATGAGATGGGTGAGGAGCCAAGCCCTTACATCAAGAAATGGTATGACGAGTGGAGCGATGGAATCCAAATCACCCATATACAATAAATGATCTACCAAGCAATCATAAGATAGGGAATCACCGGCCGCTATGACCGGTGATTTTTTTGTATGCGTCAACCGAAGGGCTGTTCTTTTTGGTTCCTGTTCAGAAATTGTAGAGGACCGCCTCTTATACTGTAGAGTGTGAACCATAAGAATCGGGAGGTACAATATTCGGTTATGAAATTCATTCGGAAATTTAAGGAATCTTCGCTGCATAAAGCCATGGGGCTGGAGCTTGGTACGTTTCGGGAGATCGAGCTGGATGCAACTAAGGATGTCCAGCATTGCCGAGGCTTCTATGTTTACTTCAACGGCAAGCGGATTGGCATCGTTGCTACGGACGAGGGACCGGTATTTCTGTGTGATCAGGAGAAGTTTTTGCTGGATGAGCGTACCGTTCATTTTTTGCTGCAAAAAAATGCCGAGTTTAATACGTTTATCTTCATGTGGAATGGAGGCGTGAAGCTTCAGATTCCATATTTGCGGTCGTTAATCGAATATAACGGAAGATGGGTGGATGATTCGATATTCGACTTTTTTTCGTGGATTTATGAAGCTTCCGGGAGAAAAAGATTCTACTCCTACTATACGGTGAAGCATGTATCCGCTGACGAATTATGCCCGCATCAGCCTCTTCAGCGTTCGGGCAAAACGCTTTCGATTGTTTAGGCGGCCTGACGAACCCGTGGATTCATGCGAACTTTAGGGAATGGGACAGACAATTGCATCGCAACGATGTAAAATAATGGACAGTTATGTAGTGTTATTGATTCTTACAATACGTTATATAAAGGACTGTTACTATTGTCGATCTATTCCAATATCAAATCGAAGCCCGTCTCCGGCAGAAGGTTGCTGGGGATTACTTTTCTGTTTATCGTGATTTTACTTTCCGTGCGCTTGGTCTGGTTCAACACCATTACGGTACCCGAGGAACGTCCATTCCGGCAAGGCGTGCTGGATCTTCGGGCTTGGCCGGCGGATGATCGGAGCAGGGTCGCCCTCAACGGGGAGTGGGCCTTTTATCCGAATCAATGGAAGGGCCCGGATGGAGCGTCCCAAGGAGAGCCGGCTGCCGCCGACCCGCGCTGGATACAGGTTCCGGGGCCATGGGAGGGCGTGAACGAGAACGGAAACCAAATCGGCTACGGGACTTACCGCCTCAAGCTGCTCGTACCGGATCGGAACAAAACTTACGGCATCTGGATCAGCGATATCCGTACAGCCTATCGTTTGTATGTAAACGGGAAATTATTGCACGAATCAGGACATCCGTCCGATCTGCCAGAGACCCACGTGGCCAGGATCATCCCCCATATGGAGCTCATCCCCCCGACCGGCGGTGATGAGCTGGATATCATCGTGGAAGTGAGCAACTATCAGTATGCCGATTCAGGCGGGATCCGGCTGCCGATCCAATTCGGAACGGCGGAAGCGGTGATGAGGGGAAAAGCCTTCTCCGAGAACATGCAGCTGCTGGTGTGCATCGTGCTATTGCTCCATGTGATCTATGTTTTTATTTTGTACTTGATCGGCTATCGAAGCAGAGGGCTTTTTTATTTTGCCGGGCTTATTCTGTTTACGCTGCTGGCTACGCTGAGCGACGATGATAAGCTTCTGTTGGTGTGGCTGCCCGGCATTCCTTTCGAGTGGGCGGTGAAGCTTAAGGTTATTGCTTATGTCGCGATATCTTTATGTTTGATTCTGTGCACCAAGCATTTGCTAAAGCCGAGGATCAAGGAGGGCTTTTACCGTGCTTACACGGTGTTTGTGGTTTCGTATGCCGCAGTCTATTTGCTGCTTCCGTTTCATCTGATGGTCCATCTCTCTAAATATTTGTCGGTGGTATTGATAAGCGCCGTGCTGTTCGTGCCTTCGTTAGCCAGGAAGGCGGTCAGCGAGCGGAAGGAAGCAGCGATCTTCATCCTGCTGTCGGCGGTTGCGGTTTCCTGCAACATTATGATAAGCGGAATTTTAAGATTCCGGTATTTTAAGGAACTGCCTTTTTACCCGATCGACCTGATCGTTGCGTTTCTCGGGTTTGCTTCCTTCTGGTTTATCCGGTTTACCAGAAACAGCGTCATGCTTAGGGAACAGGCCGAGCAGCTGCAGCGAGCGGACAAGATGAAGGATGAGTTTCTGGCGAATACGTCCCATGAGCTGCGAAATCCGCTGCACGGCATCATCAACATGGCGCAAACGCTGCTGGAACGCAAAGGGAGCGTATTGGAGCAAGAGGATCGCAATCAGTTGGAGCTGATCACCGGTATCGGCAGACGGATGTCACTGCTCCTGGACGACTTGTTGGATGTTTCGTTATTGAAGGACAACCGCGTTCGGTTGAATGTGCAGAGCGTTCACCTCGGTTCGGCTGTTCAAGGCGTGCTGGACATGCTCCGTACGATGGCGGAAGGCAAGCGAATCGAGCTCGTATGCGAGATCGCGGAGGATGGCCCCAAGGTATGGGCAGATGAAAGCCGCTTGGTTCAAATCATGTTCAATCTGATTCACAACGCCATCAAATATACGGAGGCGGGACGTATCACGGTGGCTGCCGAGGTCATTGAAGGAAGGGCTTATGTCCACGTTCGCGACACGGGGATCGGTATGGACGAAAAGACGTTAAGCCGAATATTCCTCCCCTACGAGCAGGGAGATTCCGGTTTTGCCGCTTCGGGAGGCGGTTTGGGGCTTGGACTGGGCATCAGCAAGCAGCTGGTTGAGCTCCATGGAGGGGGTATTTCCGTAACATCCGCTCCGGGTCAGGGGAGCGACTTTACGTTCACGCTGAAAGTGGACGATATGATGAAGCAGGAGAACGCGGATAAACAGGAGTTTATCGCGGTCTCCCCGGCTTCAAATCCAGAGAAAGAGAAGGAGACGCAATCGAATATGTCAGATATGCACGAACAGGATGACGCCGAATCGGAGGCTCTGGCGCTTGCCCGTCCAAGCGACGGCAGGCTGCTTATCGTTGACGACGATCCGGTTAACCTGAAGGTCATCCATCATTTGCTTGCAGACGAGGGGTATCGGATCGTGACCGTTACCCGCGCCGAGGAAGCTCTTCAGCTGTTGGAGCAGGGAGAGTGGGATCTTATCATTTCCGACGTGATGATGCCCCAGATGTCGGGGTATGAACTGTCCAGGACGATTCGGCAGAGGTATATGCTATCGGAGCTTCCCATCCTGCTGCTGACCGCCAGAAATCGGCCGGAGGACATACATATGGGGTTCATCTCGGGAGCTAACGATTACTTAATAAAACCGGTGGATCACCTGGAATTAAAAACGAGGGTACGCGCCTTGCTGGAGCTGAAGCGGTCCATTAAGGAGAGGCTGCATATGGAAGCGGCTTGGCTCCAGGCCCAAATCCAGCCGCATTTCCTGCACAACACCTTAAATTCGATCGCTTCGCTAAGCGAGGTGGATCCTTCCCGGATGATTGCGCTCATCGCAGAATTCAGCCATTATCTGAGGGCCAGCTATGATATCAGCAACCTGGACCGTTTCATACCGTTGGAGCAGGAGCTTGGCTTGGTTCGCTCTTACCTGTATATCGAGGGGGAGCGGTTCGGGGAACGGCTGCGTGTCCGTTGGCATATCTCCGACGAGGTTGCCGTGCAGCAATGGAAGCTTCCTCCCTTGACGATGCAGACCATCGTGGAGAATGCGGTCGTTCACGGGGTATTGGCACGGACCCAGGGAGGGACCGTTACCATCCGCATCGTACGAGAGGCTGAATCAGCCAAGGTGATCATCGCGGATGACGGCGCGGGGATGGATCCCGAGAAGCTCCGAAGGATGCTGGGAAGCGGACATCGCGCCACCAAGGGAGTCGGGCTTATGAACACGGACCGCCGTTTGAAGCAGATTTATGGGCAGGGCCTCATGATCGACAGCTCAAGGGACAGAGGAACCACGGTGTCATTTGTCATCAAGAAGATGGCATAATCAAAGCCTGAGCCTATTAGACCTATAGTCTTTGAATCTTGGACGAATGCCGCAGGTTTAGGTTAGGATGTAGAGATGATGATATTTTACTTCGTATAAGGGTGGACTTCATGATCTCTTCTTTTTTGGCTACGATTTACAGCGTATTCCTTCCGATATCGCTGCCCGTCATCGGCGGAGCGCTGCTTAAGCGATTTAAAGGAATTGAAACCAAGGGGCTCTCGGCCCTGTCTTTATATGTGCTGAGCCCGGCACTGATCTTCGAGACGCTGGAAAAGGCTTCGATCACCTCGAACGAGGTGACGGTGACGGTTGCCTTTTGCCTGTTGAACGTGATCATCCTCTGGGCGCTCAGCGCCTTTGCAGGTAAAATGCTGGGCTTGTCCCAGACGGAGAAATCGGGCCTCGCCTTGACCACCATTTTTACCAACAGCGTGAATTACGGGCTTCCCCTCGTGCTGCTTGCATTCGGGCAGGCAGGGCTGGATAAGGCTTCCGTGTATGTCATTGTGCAGATCATCATCATGAATACATTAGGCGTGTATTTGGCAGCGCGGTCTCATTTTTCGGCCGTAAAAGCGATCAAGACCGTATTTACGCTTCCTTCGGTTTACGCCGCAGCGTTTGCCGTACTCTTCCGGTTGACGGATTTCCAGCTCCCCGAAGGGTTGAATACCGGTGTTTCCATGCTGTCCGCCGCCTATGCGCCGCTGGCTCTTGTCATACTGGGAGCCCAGATGGTTGGGGTTCGGGAGGGTGGAGCGTCGCTCGCCGTCTCAAAGCGCGGATTCTGGTCGGGCATGGCGATGCGAATGCTGGTGGGCCCGTTGGTGGCTTGGGGATTGCTCGCGATGTTATCCATTGAGGGAACCTTGTTTGCAGTCATTCTGATTCTGTCGGCGATGCCTGCAGCCGTGAATGCGGTCATCCTTGCCGAAGAGTACGATGCCGCGCCCAAGCTTGTTTCCAGGTGTATTCTGTGGACCACGCTGGCTTCCTTTATCGTTCTGCCTGCCATGATTGGCTTTCTTTAAGATGTCTCGCCTCCGGAAGATTGGTTCAACTCTTGGACTAGCGTGTAAAGAGTAGTAAGCGTCAAGAGATAACCATCATCTGCGAATCCGAATCGGATGGAGGTGGAAACTATGAGCAGACCGCGTGACCGAGACGTGGAGATCGAGACCCGCAATATCGAGGAGCGTAACGACTCCAGCAGGGTAGCTTCTACGTTGATCAAGTATGTTGCTTATCTGATCATCTTTTTTGGTTTCTTGTACTTCCTGATCAAATACGTATTCCCGATGTTCTAAGTTCAGGCCGGGTTACGTCGGTGAGAAAGCCTCTCCTTAGCCACAAGCGGGATGGAGGCTTTTTTTCATGAAGTAGGGCAGGATCACAATGTGCATAATGGACGCGAAAGTTTTTCCTATTATTCTATGCACACGGCAGGAGCGTTGACTTTGGAGTCTAATGTAACTATGATGGTTACATGCTAGTCATCTGAAGATTTGGACCGTCAGGAGGGATCGCATGAACATAAGCAGCCGATTTGCAGTGGCCATTCATATTCTTTCCGTGCTGGAGATGAATAAGGCTGGCGTCAGCACTTCAGATTATATTGCGGAGAGTGTGAATACGAATCCGGTGGTCATCCGGCGGATTGTCGGCATGCTCAGCAAAGCGGGCCTGGTCGAGGTAAAACCCGGCGTAGCGGGAGCGAAGCTGGCTAAGCCTCCGTCCGGGATTACGCTGCTGGATATTTATCATGCCGTTCATGTCGTTCAGGAGGGTTCCCTGTTTGGCATTCACGAGAATTCGGACGCGAAATGTCCTGTTGGCAAACATATTCAAACGGCGATCGTTCCGGTGTTCTCGGCCGCCCAGAAGGCCATGGAGGATACGCTGCATGAGGTGAATTTGGAGCAAATCGTCCGGAAAATCCATGCATCTGCTAACGGAACATTCAGAATAGATGATATATGATACATGATACGCTCAATCCTTGCAGGATGGGCGTTTTCTTTTGGGCCTGGTTGGTGTGCCTTCGTTCATATGTTAATTACTGGGTTTGACAACGGGATGTTCCTGTAACTATAATGATTACAAGTAAGATGTAACTGTTTTGATTACAAGTTAAGCCTGTCGCAGACCTGAATATATTTTTTGAAAAAATCAAACAACAACATTCAAGGAGTGAGAATATGACAGCCATTATACATCCATCCACAAAGCTCGGACCCGTCTCTCTTCGGATTCGCAATCTGGCACAATCGGTACGCTTTTACACGGAAGTCGTTGGATTAAAAATGCTGCGCCAGCATGGCCGGGTGGCCGAATTGACGGCTGACGGCAAGCAGCCGCTGCTGATCATTGAGGAGGTTTCGGACCTGATAAGACCGCAGACCCGGACTGCAGGCCTGTACCACTTTGCGATCCTGGTACCGGATCGGGAATCGCTCGGGCTCGCGCTTGCCAATCTGATCGCCCATAACATTCCGGTCGGCCAAGGCGATCATCTGGTCAGCGAAGCGCTGTACATTAATGATCCGGACGGAAACGGCATCGAGATTTATGCCGACCGGCCACGGGATACCTGGAAGCGCGATGCCAAAGGGGAATATGTGATGGCCACCGACCCGGTCGATGTTGAAGGACTGCTGGCTCTCTCCAAGGAGAAGGAATGGCTTGGACTTCCGGAAGGGACCGTCATCGGGCACGTGCACTTCCATGTGTCCAACCTGCACGATGCCCGTGCATTTTATTGCGATGTGCTGGGTTTTGAGCTGACCGCCCATTATGGGGGAGCAGCGTTGTTTATATCCGCAGGAGGATACCATCACCATATCGGGCTCAATGTTTGGGCGGGAATCGGTGTACCGAATACGCCGCCGAACGCTGCGGGAATGGAGAATTATACGATCGAGCTTCCGAGCCATGAGGCGCTTGAGGCGGTAACCGGCCGCATTCGCGAAGCGGGGCTGCACCTGGAACAGCGAGACGGCGTCTGGGCCGTTCAAGATCCTTCGGACATCTGGATCCGGTTGGTTGTTGCTTAATATCATACGAACGAAGAAGCCTGTCCGCTATATTGGTCAAGACCCCATTTAGTAGACATTAAAAAAAACACCTAGGCTGCAAACTGGCGTCGGTACTCTACCGGCGTCAGTTTCTTTAGTTTCCGCTGTGGTCGCTCTCGGTTATAAAACCGTATGTATTTCTCAATTCGCCTTTGTGCCTCCGTCAAATTTCGGATATCATAGGGATAGAGTCCTTCCGTTTTGAGATGCGAGAAGAAGCTCTCCATGGAGGCGTTGTCTAGGCAATTGCCCCGGCGAGACATGCTGATTTGGGCGCCAACCTTTGGCAGCATGTCGTGGTAAGCGTAAGACGTGTACTGGAAACCTTGGTCGCTGTGAACGACCAATCCGGTCACGTCTTTTTGCTTGGCAAACGCTTTTGCAAACGTCCGTAGAACCAGTTCATTGTCGTTACGTTGGCTGAGTTGGTACGCTACAATCTCATTGTTGAATAAGTCTTTAACTGCCGAAAGATACAGCCATCGCTCGCCCACCCGGTATTGCGTCACATCTGTCACCCATTTCTGGTTCGGTTTTTCTGCCGTAAAGTCTCGCTTCAGCAGATTCTCCGACACACGTTCTCCAGCTTGGTATGTCGTGTTAAAGCGGCGTTTAGGGCGAATGTTCGCTTGAAGCCCGAGTTTTTGCATCAGCCGCAGCACTTTCTTATGGTTCATCCATACACCGTCATCCTGCCACAAGAACAATTGGAGCTGCCGGTAGCCATACTTTCCTTCGTAGCGATTGTACGCTTCACGGATTAGCCGTTTCGCCTCGGCATCTCGGTCGTTCCCTTTTCGCTTCAAATAGGCGTAGTAACCACTTCTAGAGACACGAAAGAGCTGGCATAGTTCAGCTACTTGCCTTGGAATCGCTGCTTGCTCGATGAGCGTAAAGCGTTCTTCCTTTCCTCCTGGATCCAGATTTCCAAGCACTTTTTTAGCATTTCATTCTCCCGTTTGAGCTTTTGGACATACCGATCTTGATCCATATATTCTTTTCGTCGTCCTCGCTGATCCAACAATCCAAACTCGCCTTGTTCCCGATATTTTCGCATCCACCGCTTCATTCGGTCTTTGTCTTGAATACCAAGGTGTTCGTTGATTTGCCGATAAGTCCACTTCTCTTCTACATGAAGTCGAATCGCTTCTAATTTGACCTCTTTTGAATATTGCTTTAACTTTTGTCCTTTCATTACCACAAAAATACACCCCTTAGAATTCATCGGAATAACCAAGGGTTTTTTCCAATGTCTATTCTAAGGGGTGCACTTCAATATTAGGGGCAGGCTTTTTTAATGAAACACTGCGCTGATCAGGCTAGCCGGAAAGCTGGCAAGCTAGATCCGGTTTAATTCAACCAGCGTACGGAGCATGAACTCCGTGATATTCGGAATGTCTCCCATCTGCTCTTCGTTGATTTTGCGGGGAAAGCGAAGCTCGATCGCGTTATGGATGGGGACCGTATCGTCGCCGTAGGCGTAGCGTATCGTTTGCACCGGCGGGAGCTCGGGATTCCATATCTCTTTAATAATCTGCGCGATAACCGGGCACGAGTAGGCAGGATCGGCAATGTTTTTATGAAAGCGGAGCTTCAGCAAGCAGCCCGGCTGCTCTTCCGGGATTTCCAAAATCTCGGCGGCTAAATCCCGCAGCCCGGTCTCCAGGCAAATTTCGGCTGAAGCCGCGGATTGCTGAACCAACTCGAACCGGAGGCTAAAATTTCTGGACAAGGTCGCCATATCCAGGAGGTCCTTCCGATCGGTAACGCGGATGATTTCATCGAGATTGTCGAGGTCATAAACCGCATTCTCGATGCCAACCTTTAGATTTTCGAATATAGTCGGGTCAAACATGGAGGCACATCCTTTGATGAACTTAATGTCCGTAATAGACGATTGTGGATACTATATCACAGTCGCCGGGCGAAGGGGAATGGCTCGTCTGATAAGCCGGAGACCTGCGTCAGGATTGACCGATAGATCTAAGTCATGGTAGGATGAAATCCATCAACAGTAAAAATAATTTTACCGGTAAAATGTATGGAGGTGTTAAATTAAAAATGACTGGTGTATATAAAATTCAAACCCATGAGCAGCTCAAAGCGATTGCGGATCCTCTCCGCACCAAAATGCTGATGAATCTGGTGAAGGATGCCTACACCGGACAGCAGCTGGCCGAGATGCTCGGCATCACGCGGAACAATATTTACTTTCATCTCAAGGAGCTGGAGAAGCATGGCATCATCCATGTGGTCAGAAAGGAAGAGAAGAACGGTATCGTGCAGAAATACTATCGCGCCGTTGCAAGCCGCTTCATTCCGGAGGATCATTTGCTGCCAAGCCTGGATTTGGTGGAAACCTCAAGACAGGTATTCATGGAGACGCTTGATGTAACGCGGGACAAAATCGAGACCGCCCCGGCTTCTTCTTTTGCACTGGACAGTACGAGTGAGCACCACAGGAAAAATCTTGCGGGAACCTACCGCTTTCGTGCAACGCATGAAAGCTTCCATGCTTTTGTGGAAGAATTCAAGAGGCTTCTGGATAAACACTTCACGATGGAAGGTGCCGAATCCGGCAGAAGCTCGCTTTCCGAGGAGGAGAAGAGCTATTATATGTCGTTGATAGCATTCCAAGATGATCATGAGAATATCACCATTCGATAATTCTGGACGGGGGATACATACATATGGACAATAATCAATATACCATCGTGATCGATGATGCGTGGTTTACGGTATCGCAGCTGGATGAAGGCACGTTTGCCATCAGTGAGTACGGGCATTGGGAGAAGGTGCATTCGTTTCTGTTGATAGGGGACGAGCGTGCCGCATTGATCGATACGGGCCTTGGCATCGACGACATGAGGCGGATAACCAATCAGCTGACGGATTTGCCTATCATGGTACTGACCACGCATGTTCACGCAGATCATATCGGCAGTCACGGGCAGTACGGGGAGATTTATGTGCATGAGGCCGAAGAGGATTGGCTGGTCAGCGGCATTAAAAAGCTTTCGATTGAGCAAATCCGCAAGGATATATCACGCGATATTACGAGACCCGTACCGGATTCCTTCGATCCGGCAGCGTACACCCCTTATCGGGGGCAGCCGACCGGCCTGCTTCGGGATGGGGACGTCATCGAGCTTGGCGGGCGAAGCCTGGTCATCTACCATACGCCGGGCCATTCGCCCGGACATATTGCGGTATTTGAACCCAACCGCGGGTACTTGTTCACTGGCGATTTGCTGTACGATGAGACGCCGGTATATGCCTTCTACCCGACGACAAGTCCCGGGGATCTCGTTAACTCGCTGGAGCGGATCGCGAATATCGAAGGCGTAAACCGGATCTTCGGTTCTCATAATACGCTTGGACTGGACCCGGCATGGCTGGACTTAGTAAAAGAAGCCGTGCAGGAGCTCCGGGAAAAAGACCTTGTCCGATTTGGAACGGGCATTCACCGGTTCAACGGATTTTCGGTTCAATTCTAATATCGTCATGAAGCAAAGCCGCCTCCGGATCAGCAATTGGCATCCGGAAGGCGGCTTTTTAGGCTAGCGATTGTTTTTAGGCAAATTAAGCTATTTCCACATGATGATGAGCGTCCATGCCTGATAGGACAAGTTCATCTGGGCTCTATCCGATATCGCACCGGGTTTCTTATGCTCCTCCAGCTGAGAAACGAATGTATTTAAAAATTTGAGCGCCTGTTCCCTGGAGCCCTTGCTCATGTGATGCTCTGCCTGCTTCAAGGCATTGCTCAACCGGGACAGCAGCGGGTTAGCCAGTTCCCCTGCGCGGGCATACTCGCTCACCAGTTGATCCAGCACGTTCAGCATGCCCGGGGATTGATAAACGGGGATAGGAACCTCCGAGAAATCCGTATCGGATGCGAAATAAAAGCTGGTGTAAGAGGGCTGGTTATACGTTGTATTTTGTCTGGCAACCTCGACCCGATACTGCGGATCATGCATGAGCGTATAAAGCTTACGGTCGGTGACCTCGGTGCTCAGGTAAATCCGGAGGGCCGAGCTGTCCGTGGTCCGGACCACCAGTTCCTCTCTCCAATCCCCGAAGAGATCGGCGACGAGGGCAGGATTTCCCTTCGTCCCGTTATTGGTGCGCGTGCCTTCTGCAGTTAGCAGCGTCCCGTTGCGCCAGCTTTCGATGACCGGTGTCTGATCCAAGTTACCATTCACGATCTGGGTGGTCATATCCGCAGACCATTTGATGTTCATGTTCGTGCCCGGCATGGTCGTAGAGAGCTGTTCTCCATCTGCAGACCACGTGCCGACGGCCCATGTTTCGAGTCCCCGCTGATCGGGATCGATATCGCCGATCATACCGCGTCCGGTGTCTTTTCCGGTATAGCCGCCGTAGAGGAGCCTGCCTGTTGCCGCATCACGGAGGGAATAGCCGTAAGGGGCGTAGGCACCGCCTTCATGAACCATGAAGATCTCAAGACCCGGCCGATCCGGATCGATGTCGGTGACGTGCATGGCGTCCCCATGTCCAAGGCGGGCCATCGCACCCGGATCCGCGCTTTGAGGAGGGAGCACATCCATGGAGCTGTACAGCAGCGTGCCGTCATGGTCAATCGTTGCCGAACCGTAGACGATTTCCTGTTTGCCGTCGCCGTCGACGTCAGCCGCGCTTAACGAGTGGGCCCCTTGCGTCGTTAACGTACCGAATGCCGCATCGGTCCCGTCCCGGCCATGCGGACTGTCGTTAAACGGATTGGTCATCGGGGTCCAGCCGCTGTCCACAACCCATTGCTCGCTTAAGTGCCGGCCATCCCACTTGTAGGATACGAGTGTGGATCGGGTGTAATAACCGCGGGCGAATACGGCATAGGGTTGTTCCCCGTCAAGGTAAGCAACGGCGGCAAGGAAGCGATCCACGCGATTGCCGGGTTCGATCCGGGCCATGGCGTAGTCGCCCCACATGAGCCCGTCGTCATGCCTGCCGGGTTTATACCGGATCGTCTCGAGCTCTTTGCCGGACGCGCCTTCAAATACGCTGAGATATTCCGGACCATCCAAGATGAACCCTTCGAATGCCCGGAGATTGTTGCGGGCGCTTCGCTGCGGCGCATAGGTGTCCATGAAGTGATCGACCAGGCTTTCGGCATCGGTACGGGATAACGGATAATGGTACTTCTTATCGATGCCGAAGCTTTCTTCGAGCGTGGCCGGCCAGCGGCCGCTTACGACCTCTTCATGCTGATGCCAGTTCATAAACAGGTTTACCATGTGCTCGTAGTAGCCGGTTTTGCTCAGCCTGTAATCGTCCTGATTGGAATATCCGGCCTTCATATCCTCGGGCAGCAGCGTGATGTATCTCTGGGAGATCATGTTGCCGGCTGGATCATAGCGAAGAATCTTGGTGCCCGGTGCCGTTTTGAGCATCATTTCCGCTTTGCCGTCCCCGTCAAAGTCATACACCATGAACTGCGTATAGTGGGCGCCGGAACGGATGTTGACGCCGAGGTCGATCCGGTACAGCAGGATGCCCTCCAGTGTATAACAGTCAATGTACGTGTTGCCGGTATACCCGATTTGGGAAACGTCCTTGGAGTTGGAAGGGTCCCATTTGACAAAAAGCTCGTACTGCCCATCGCCGTCCACATCGCCGACGCTGGCGTCATTGGCAGAGTAAGTATAAGGTTCCCCAGCCGGGGTGACTCCGCCATCCGGCTTGTTTAGCTTCAGATCGTAATAGGGGGAGGACCAGGGAGTGGAGGTGAGGCTCTGGTCGACCTCTTTTCCGTTTACGACGGCAGATACGTAATAGGAGGATGATGACGTGCCGGATCGGTCCAGGTAATTGGTGCTGTTCTCGACGACGGCAATCAGGTTGCCGTCCCGATAGACATGAAAGGTCGGACCGATAAGCCCTTGGTCGCCATATCCGGTTACTTCTCCGGCAAGCAATCGCCAGCTCAGAAAGTTGCCCTCTGAAGTGGAGGCCGATACGATCCCCCTATCCAAATACTCCAGCTGAATCCGGCTGGTTTTTGTGGCACCTTGCTGCGTGCTGCTTGCCGCTTGATGCGAGGGCGCCGCTAACGACTCGATGCTCCCCGTGATGATCATGGGGAGGGTAAGAGCCGCTGCCAACAGCTTGCTTGCCAAGCCGAGTTTACTTCCATGCTTCATGTTCAGCCACCTTTCTCCTTATGGTTCGGATGCTGGTGTGCAGCATTCCGTATGCGCTTTCACAAATGGTTGAGCGGCTCCTCCTTTCTGGTTGGAATGGGGTAATAAGTAAATCACTTTCATTGTATGGAACCTGGGAGAATGACAACATACAAAAAACAGGCCATTTGATTTAAAAAACAGAGTGAATTCTAATTCCGAAAGTCGATTTCTAGGGTGAAGCCATAGAAGCAGCAAACAGGCCGGGCTCCTGGGAGCCCGGCCTGTTTGCTTACTCGCATGAAGGACATGCAAGAAAAGAATAGCCGCCGCAGGGTAGCAAGCCATTCAGTAACTCCGGTCCATGTTCTTGCCGTAATAAATCTCGTCCATCTCCAGTTTGATGCGTTCGGTGATTTCCTGCTGCTCGGCCTTGGACAGCTTATCCTTCGTGTAACCGAACAGATAGTTGTCCAGATCGAACTGCTTCAGCTTGCACTTGGTATGAAAGATGTTCTCCTGGTATACGTTGACGTCGATCATATCGAACAGCTCCTTGGCTTCGTCCGGAATATAGTTCTGGATGGAGCTGATCTCATGGTCGATAAACAGCTTGTGTCCGTGAATATCCCTCGTGAATCCCCGGATTTTATAGTCTATCGTCATAATATCCGTATCGAAGGAGTGGATCAGGTAGTTCAGGGCTTTGAGCGGTGAGATTTCCCCGCAGGTCGACACGTCGATATCGGCCCGGAAGGTGCTGATGCCCTCGTCCGGATGGAATTCCGGATACGTATGGACGGTAATATGGCTCTTGTCGAGCTGGAGCACCACGTTATCCGGCAGCGGACCCGGCGATTCGTCATAGGATTCCTCCGGCACCTCCACGACGGGGCCCTCGGAGACTAGCACCGTCACGCTGGCGCCCTGCGGGATATAGTCCTGCTTGGCAATGTTCAGGACATGCGCGCCGATGATTTCGGCCACATGGCTCAATATTTTCGTCAGTCGATCCGCGTTGTACTGCTCATCAATATATTCAAGGTACGCTTCCCGTTCCTCCCGGGTCTTCGTATAGCAGACGTCATACATATTAAAGCTGAGCGATTTCGTCAAGTTGTTGAACCCATGCAGGGTCACGCGTTGTTCTGGTGTCATATCCATATGAAATTTCCCCTTGTGTCGTTAATATATCAGTTCGAGTACCTATTATTTCCGAAACCGTCGATTCCTAATCTGCCCATGCTCCGCTTTCCGGAGCAGCATTACTATGTTCTTACCCGGATCGGGTTCAACGTTAACAGAGGCGGAGGAATGCCAGAGGGGAAGCAGCGGCGGCTCCCAAACTCCAAAAAGGCCAACCGGATTTCTCCGGCAGGCCTTATCTATCAGAACGACACCTGCTGCATGCAGCTTATCCCTCTGGCGTTTATATGGATTCACTTCATATGCTTGAACTTTGATGCTGCCGAACGGATGGATTACTCCGTAAATTCCAGCAGCTCGATCACATTGCCAAACGGGTCGCGGATGGCGCTGTACAGCCCGGGAGGGCACGGCTTGGGCGTATCGAAGATGACGTCGACGCCCTTCGATTTGTAGTTCGCAATGGCTTCGTTTACATCCGGGGTCTCGATTCCGATGATCACCTGTGCCTCATGCGGGTATTCCGTATTCGTTGGACGGTCGCATTTCTGCAGAACGAGGGACATGCCCTCATGCTTCAAGCTGACGATCTGATCATCATAAACCCTGGAGATTTCGAATCCCAGAACGTCGCAGTAAAACTGTTTGGCTTGCTGTATATCACTTACATTGATCGATAGAACGCATAGGTTTGGCATATGCTCGCACTCCTCCGCTCATGATTTGTTTTAATTGCAGCACAGAATCCCGTTCCCGGATTCGATATTGGATTTCAAGCTGGCCAGCATCCCCTTCCACGCATCGATATGCCACTCCCGGGCTTGCCGGGACGCTTCGGAATCCTTCCAGCCTGTATGCTCCAGGGTAATTCTCGTGCCGTCCGCCTCAGGGGAAAAGGCAACCTTAACCGCTGTCAGCTCGCCTTGATTCATCGTTTCCGCGAAGGGATCGGGTCCTTTCCACTCAAAAACAAGCACGCGTGGCTCGTCATACCGCAAAATGGTGCACCCGGCGGTGCACATCGATTCGCGATCGGCGGGGTTAAAATACAGCTCGAATTTTCCGCCCGCTCTCGGCTCGATTTCCGCAGCCGGCGCAAACCACTCGGTTATCCTTGCGGACTCGGTCCATGCTCGCCACAGGAGCTGCACATCGGCCTGAATCACGGTTTCTTGAATAATGGTCATGTATATTCCTCCATCATATAGCGCTGATTGTTCCAGACAACTCTTCTTGCAGTTCCATTATAAATGGACAAGCACATCGAAAATTCTTCTACCTTGCGCTGTTATTCCGATCCTTCTCAAACAAGAGCAGCGGCAGGTTAACCACAATCGGCGGGTCATGGGGCAGAGGCTCCCGTAAGGCAATCTTCACGTCAAGATCGGTTCCCCTGTCGATATGGACAGGCTCCTCCAGTTTGCCGCGCAGGGATTTGCCCAGCAGAAAATAATCCTTTGGATTGAGGCTCCAGGGGATGCCCGCGGCCAGCACGTAATACGTGCCGGCCGGCATGCCGGTTAAGGTGCAGGTCCGATTCTTGAGGTTGACGGCCGTACCGGTTACGGGCTTCTGATCGGGCACGGGTCTTGGGAACAGACCGACATAAATCATGCCGCGGAACGCCTCGGGAGCTTCGATCCGGCAGCGAATCCGGGGCAAAGCCTGCGATTCTTCCCCTGCCCAGGCTAACGGCTTATGCTCATATTGATTCACATAACGATGAAGGGATTCGGTGGTGGAGCGGAACCTCTTCGGAGACAGGCCGACAAGCTGCTTAAAACGGGTGTTGAAGGTGCCCGGACTTACCAAACCGATGTTCATTCCGATTTTCACAAGCAGGGAGGGGCTTTGAAGGAGCTCGGTTTTGCCCGATTCGACCCGGAGGGCGGACAGGTACTGCCTGACGGAAATGCCGGTTACCCGTTTGAATATCCTGGAGAAATGGTAGGGGCTGTACCCCGCGAGATCGGCGAGCAGCTCGGTTGTCATCGGCTCGTCCAGATGCTCCTTCATATATTGAATGGTCTGCCGCACGGCTTCGGCATGTTCATCGTTCATTAGGGAATCACCAACTTCGTTTTAATGGCTCTACATGATAGGAGACATATTTCCACATTTATGAAATTCTGCTCGTCGAATGCAATTTCCTTCCCCGATTCGGTTGCCCATTCATGGAAAGGCCGTTAAACTTAAAGGATGAGGGCTTTCTAAAACGGAAAACCAAGGTGAAATAAGGAGTTTATATCCATGAATGTGGAAACAAATGATAGAGAATCGATGATTATGGACACAGCGCGGGAATACCTGCAAAAATATTACGGCTATCCCGATTTTCGGGACGGACAGAAGAAAATCGTCGCGAGCCTGCTAACCGGCCAGGATACGCTCGGGATTATGCCGACGGGCGGGGGCAAATCCATCTGTTATCAGATCCCGGCACTCCTCAGCCCGGGCCTGACGTTGGTCGTATCGCCTCTGATCTCCCTGATGAAGGATCAGGTGGATGCACTTACGACGGCGGGCGTGGCGGCGGCATATATCAACAGCACGCTCAGCGGCAAGGAAGTGAACGAGCGCATACGCGCGGCCAAGCGCGGTGACTTGAAGCTGTTATATGTCGCCCCGGAACGGCTTGAGCTGGACTGGTTCCGTGAGGAGATGGCAGGCCTCGACATTTCGATCGTTGCTGTCGACGAAGCGCACTGCGTATCCCAGTGGGGTCATGATTTTCGGACCAGCTATCTCTCCGTGGCTCCTTTCGTAAAAGGGCTGCCGAACCGCCCGATTGTCGCGGCCTTTACGGCGACGGCTACGCCGGAGGTTATGGAGGACATGCAGCGCCTGCTTCGACTGGAGCAGCCGCAGGTGTTCGTGACGGGACTTGGGCGCGACAATCTGGAAATGTCGGTGCTTCGCGGCGAGAACAAGCGGGAGTTCGTGCTGGATTATGCGGCCTCGCATACCCACCAGCCGGGCATCATCTATGCTGCCACCCGGAAAGAGGTGGATGATTTATGCCAGCGCCTGCAGGCGAAGGGGCTACTTGCCGGACGTTATCATGCCGGCATGAGCGATGCGGAGCGAGCGGACAGCCAGGAGGCCTTCCTGTATGACGATATTCGCGTCATAGTTGCAACGAACGCGTTCGGCATGGGGATCGATAAATCCAACGTTCGGTACGTCATCCACTACAATATGCCGAAAAATATGGAGTCTTACGTCCAGGAAGCCGGCCGCGCCGGGCGGGACGGAGAGCCCAGCCAGTGCATCCTGCTGTTCAGCGCCCAGGATATCATGACGCAGAAATTTCTGATCGAACAGAACCCCCAGGAGGGCGAACGGAAGCAGAACGACTACCGAAAGCTGCAGCAGATGATCGATTACTGCTACACCACAAGGTGTCTGCGCAGCGCGATGCTGGATTATTTCGGGGAAGAACACGAAGACAAGCCCTGCGGTACGTGCAGCTCCTGCACGGACGACCGGGAGCTGGTGGACATCACGGTGGATGCGCAGAAAATCTTCTCCTGCATTCACCGGATGCGCGAGCGCTTTGGCGTGTCGATGATCGCCTCCGTGTTGAAGGGCTCGCGGGCGAAAAAGGTGCTGGAATACGGCTTTGACCGGCTTCCAACCTATGGCGTCATGTCGAACCGGACGGAGAAGGAAATATCCGAGACGATCAATGTGCTCATCTCGGAAGGGTTCCTGGCACTGACCGAAGGCCAATATCCCGTCGTGAAACTTCAAAGCGAGGCGGCCGACGTGTTAAAGGGCCAGCGCGAAGTGATGCAGCGCGTTCCGCGGCCTTCCAAAGCCGCAGGCAGCCAACGCAGCGGCAGCCGCCGCGACTACTCGCCGTCTGCCGTTAACGAGACGGTGTTCGAGCAGCTGCGCTTGATTCGGCGCGAGCTGGCAAGCAAGGAGCATGTGCCGTCCTACATCATTTTTAACGATGCAACGCTGCGCGAGATGAGCGTGGTCTGCCCGCAGAGCGAGGATGAGATGCTGAACGTCAAAGGGGTCGGCGAAGTGAAATTCCGTAAATACGGACGTCCGTTCCTTGAGTTTTTCCTGAATGGTCAGGGCGCGTCGAATGACGGGGACGATTTGTATGACTATGAAGAATAGTCTTGCATGTCAGGCGGAACTCATGGCTTATTCCCGTATTATCAGTCAGGATAAAAGCGTTCGGTACCGTTCGGTAATAAATAACATTATGTAGAAGGAAAGTGGGCCCTACCATGAAAGTCATACTATCAACCTTGAATGCCAAGTACATTCATACCTCCTTGGCCATTCGCTGCCTGAAGGCATACAGCGAGAAGGATTTCGATATCGAATTGACGGAGTACACGATCAAGGATCCCGTGATGAATATCGTCTCCGACCTGTTCCAGCGCAAGCCGGATGTGATCGGATTCTCGTGTTATATATGGAATATCGAAGAAACGATTAAAGTGATCGATATCGTGAAGAAGATTATGCCGGAGGTCACGATCATCCTCGGCGGGCCCGAGGTGTCCTACGATACGGAGTATTGGATGAACCGGCTCCACAATGTCGACTTTATCGTTATGGGCGAAGGCGAGGAGACCTTCCACCATTTGCTGCAAACGATCGAAGGGGACCGGAAATTCCATTTCGTATATGGCGTGGCATACCGCAAGCAGGACGAAGTCATTGTGAACCCGGGAAGACCGAAGAGCATCCTGGCCGAGCTGCCTTCGCCGCATCGTTTTCCGGAGGATATCCCGCATCTTGGGAAGCGGGTTGTTTATTTTGAGACCAGCCGGGGCTGTCCCTTCAGCTGCCAGTTCTGCCTGTCGAGCATCGAGGTGGGGGTTCGCTATTACGACATTGAACGGACCAAGGCGGACATTCTCTACCTGATCGAGAACGGAGCCAAATTGATCAAATTCGTGGATCGGACCTTTAATATTAAGCGCGATTACGCGCTTGAAATGTTTGAGTTCCTGATTGAAAATCATGGCGGCTGCGTGTTCCAGTTTGAGATTACGGCGGATATCATGCGTCCGGAGGTGCTGGAATATTTGGCGAACCATGCGCCTTCCGGCATTTTCCGGTTTGAAATCGGCGTGCAGTCTACGAATGATCCGACCAACGAGCTGGTGAAGCGCCGCCAGAATTTTACCAAGCTGTCACGCACGGTGACGATGATCAAGGAGAGCCGCAAGATCGACCAGCATTTGGATTTGATCGCAGGGCTTCCGGAGGAGGATTACAATACGTTCCGCAAAACGTTTAACGATGTGTTTGCCCTTGGACCGGAGGAGCTGCAGTTAGGCTTCCTGAAGATGCTGCGGGGAACCGGGCTGCGGATCGATGCGGACAAGTATAACTACACCTACATGGACCATGCTCCGTATGAGATCCTTGGCAGCGACGTGCTTCCGTTCTCGGATATCGTCCGTTTGAAGAGACTGGAGGATGTGCTGGAGAAGTATTGGAATGCACACCGAATGGACCATACGCTCAATTATTTGATGAAGCATGAGTTTACGTCGCCGTTTGATTTCTTCCAAGAATTTGGCGACTACTGGGAAGGACAGGGCTGGCAAAAAATCGGCCATCAGCTCGAGGACCTGTTTACGCGGTTAACGGCCTTTCTGGAGTTTCGGAACACGCCGAACATGAATGTGGTCTCCGGTCTGATGAAGTTTGATTATTTCCTGGGCCATAAATACAAGCCGCGCAAAATATGGTGGGATCATGCCCAAGACAAAGCGCAGTGGAACGCCAATGTTCGTAAAATCGTGGAAGATCCCGCGGCACTATCCGCCGATTTCGCCGATCTTGGGATTACGGAGCGTGATCTTCAGAAGCATGCGATGATCGAGGTGCTGCCATTCAACCTCGACGATGCCATTCAAGGTGGTACGGGCTATCCGGACCATGCGGTACACGCAACGATGCTGCTGGTATTGTACCAGCAGAACGAAACAGGGCAGCCCCAGTACTACACGATGCCTTTGGAGTTAGCGACGCAGGCATAATAGGGGAAACGAGGGACAAGCCTTCTGTGATTGGTTATGAAACGGATTGGTTGTTTTGGCGTCATTGCTTAATTTCCGCTGCCAGGAACCGGCGGCCCCGCTCTTTAGCGACCCTTTTGCGATCATAACGAGCCCTATCTAAAGGCGTTTCAGGAATAAAACAGCCCTGGCATCGGTATTCTAATTGGCATCAACCGATGAGGAGGGGATGTTATGAACGACAATCGGAAGGGGCAAGAACAGCTTTCGTCTGACGAGCCGACCATCGCACCGGGCATGGAAACCAATGACGATCTGCGCGAAGAGGCTACCGAGGACGAGGTAGCGCAAGGAGAGTACACCCAGGTCACGCAATTGATCATCGATCGCACGCCGAGCGATGATGAGTAAGGTGCTTCGATTGAGCCTTTACGCTGTCAATTTCAAAGGTTCTGTATACACTAACGAACTGCTTAGCAGCATAATAAAAGGGATGCCCTGGATTTCAAAAACCCGGGGCATCCCTTTTATATGTCTTGGCATCACGCTTTGTTACATCACTCGTATCGATTCTTGCGGTACGTTGTCCGAGCCGGATGTGTGCCGTTCGAGCCAGTCGAGCACATCGGCTGCCACTTCGGCACGGTTGGTCTCGTGCAGCATTTCGTGGCGGCCGCCCGGATACAAACGGTATTCGAGGTCCTGGACGCCATGCTTCCGATACAATTCGATCAACCGCCGCACGCCTTTGCCGCGGTGTCCGACCGGATCATCCTCGCCCGAGAAAATATAGACAGGCTTATCCTTCGGAAGACATTTCATCAATTGAGGCTGGTGGATCTGTGACAGCAGCTTGAAGAAATCGCGAAAGAAGCGAGCGGTGCACACCTTGCCGCAGTATGGGTCGTTGATATACTTATCCACTTCGGCTTCATCCCGGGATAGCCAATCGAACGGCGTGCGGATAGGACCGAATCCTTTGTTGTAAGGACCGAACACCAGGGCGTTCAGCATCAGGCTCCGGTGGGTGTTTCCTTGCAGGCGCATTTGCGCGGCCGCCAAGCCCATGCCGAACGTCAGCAGTCCCTGGGGACCGTTGGTGCCTGACAGGATGAATCCGTCGAATAATTCACCGTCCGAACAGATGATTTTTTGCGTCAAAAAGGATCCCATGCTGTGCCCCATCAAATAATGCGGAACGCTCGTATGGCGCTTCTTGAGCTCGGAAGCAAGAAGCAGCTGGTCTTCAATCATTCCTTCAAAGCCGTCTTCCCCGGCATCGCCGAGATGCGTAAGCCCGGCCGTTAGCCCATGGCCTCGATGGTCGTTGCAGTATACGGCATAGCCGTGCTCCGTGAGCAATTCGGCAAGCTCCTCGTAGCGCTTGCCGGTTTCGCACATGCCATGCGCGATTTGCACAATGGCACGAACGGGATCATCCGGGCCGGGCAGCCATTCATATACAAAAACATGCATACCCTGCGTATTCAGCATCGTAAACGTGTCGGTTTGCATCATTAGGGCTGGCACCTCCACAAGAACGAATGGTTTATATCATTTATTTATACCCTGTTTAAGGCAAATATGAACGCAGAACCGTGGATTGCCCATCCAATGTATAGGCCCCCAGATTCGCAGGCAGCAGGAAGCACTGTCCTGACGTGTAATCGATGGAGCCGTTATCCCAGCTGAGGGTTCCTTGGCCGTCGCATACAACCACGATCGTGAAGCTTTCCGCGGAAGTGGACAAGGACCATGCACCGCTCACGACGCCTTTTTCCACGACGAAATACGGGGATTTGGCAAGCTCAAGCCATTCTCCCGGCGCCGTTCCTTCCGTGCTCATGGTGGTTGCGCCCGATCCTTCATAGGCCGTCACATTCAAGGAGTCTTCGATATGGAGCTCGCGCGGCTTACCGTCAAGACCCGGTCGATTATAATCGAAAATCCGGTAGGTCGTATCCGAGTTTTGCTGGATTTCCGCCACCACAACGCCCGCGCAGAGCGCATGCACGGTTCCTGCAGGTATGTAGAACGTATCTCCGGCCTTTACGGACACTTCTTGAAGCTGGTCCATAACGGTGCCGTTTTCCATGGCTTCCTTCAAGGTTTCCCGGTTCACGCCTTCTTTCAGGCCGTATATGATTTTGGCGTCCGGCTTAGCATCCAGCACATACCACATTTCGGTCTTGCCAAGCTCGCCCTTCGGAAGCCCTTCGTAGTCATCGGTCGGATGGACCTGAACGGAGAGGTTGTCATTGCAGTCAAGCAGCTTGATCAGGAGCGGAAAACGTCCGTTAACCTCGGAGAATCCTTTGCTTCCGAACCATTCCCGCCCGAATTGCTCCCGGACCTCATCCAAGCCGCGTCCGGCAAGCTCGCCGTTCACGATGCTGGTCGTGCCGTTCGGATGGTCGGCGATCATCCAGCCTTCTCCGATATGTCCTTCAGGAATATCCAAGCCGAACTGTTCTAGTGCCCGGCCTCCCCACACGCGTTCTTTAAATTCAGGCTGGAACAACAATGGATATGGTTTTGTCATTGTAATCATCTACCTTTCATCATGTTTGGAATATTCTATGGATGTGAAGTGCGGTACCTCTCCTAGAACTTATATCATATCGGCTTCTTTCGTTCCAGTGCAATGAGATATGGCGCTTCGGAACGCTGAAGGCCGCGATACAAAATCGTTTGCACTTTGTGCTGGGGCAATTCACCCGCCCAAGCTTGGACCGCGTCCGCCTCGGCATCGCCGCCCTTGTGGCCAGGATACAGCACGATGGTAATAATGCCGCCGGGGCGGAGCAGCTCGATCGCAGCCTCCAGGGCCGTGAGCGTACTGGCGGTCTCCGTCATGATCCGTTTATCCGATGAATCCGCCGGAAGGTAGCCGAGATTGAACATGATCGCACCCATGCGGCCGTGCTCAATCTCAGGTACGCACTCCCTCATAAGCGAATGGCTCTGAAGAAGAAGGCTAACCTCTGCGAGGGTGCCAGGCGGCTCCTTGTCCAGCCTTTCCCGAGTCAGCTGCAGCGCCTGCTCTTGAATATCGAAGGCATACACTTTGCCCTTTGAGCCTGTGCATTTGGCTAAATACAGCGTATCGGCTCCGGTTCCGGCGGTTGCATCCAGCGCGATGTCTCCGGGACGGAGCCTTTCGGACACCAGTTTGTGGGCAAAACTTAAAACCGAGAGGAAGCCCATCAGGATACCCCCCACAATTTACCCTGCCACGTATCCCGGCGCTTGAGCTCGGCGTCGATGCCGTTAAGCACTTCCCATTTTTTGAGACTCCACGTCGGTCCGATCAAGAGATCCCGGGGAGCGTCTCCGGTTAGGCGGTGGACGATCATTTCCGGAGGTAAAAACTCCAGGCTATCCACGATAAGGCTGATGTATTCGTCCTGCTCCAGGAATCGCAGCAGCCCGGCTTCGTATTGCTTCACCATCGGCGTCTTGCGCATAAGGTGCAGCAGATGGATTTTGATTCCTTGCACATCCATCTTGGAGACCGCCCGGCCGGTGGCAAGCATCATGTCATGATCCTCTTGCGGAAGCCCGTAAATAATATGTGTGCAGACCCGGATATTATGTTTGCGCAGCTTCTCGACGGCTTCCAAATAACATTCGGTATCATGGGCCCGGTTGATCAGCTCGGAAGTGGAATCATGGATCGTTTGCAGACCCATTTCCACCCACAGATAGGTTCGCTCGTTCAGCTCCGCCAAGTATTCCACGACATCGTCAGGCAGGCAATCGGGACGTGTGGCGATCGACAAACCGACAACCCCCGGCTGCTGCAGAATGACTTCATAATATTCGCGAAGTTCTTCGACCGGAGCATACGTGTTGGTATAGGCTTGGAAATAGCCGATATATTTGGCGTTCGGCCATTTCTGGTGCTGCCGGTCACGGATGGTGTTGAATTGGGTAACGAGATCATCCCGCCGCCTTCCCGCGAAATCGCCGGAGCCGCGGGCGCTGCAAAAGGTGCATCCGCCCTTGGCTATCGTGCCGTCACGGTTCGGACACGTAAAGCCGGCATCCAGCATAACCTTGAATACCTTCTCCTGGAACTGGCCGCGCATCTCGTAATTCCATGTATGAAAACGTTTGTCGCCCCATAAGGTCGGGGCGGGTATAAGTGGTGTGCTCATGTTTGCTCCTTTATAGCCGCTTAAGTTGAATTGAGACAGGTTCAGCCAAGACCCCGGCAACCCATAATTTACTGGCCTTTTACTTAAATGAAACAGCTACGTCCATTGTAACAAAAAATAAAGGATTGCGTTATATACAGGTCTTCAAGCCTAATTAAGACGTTGTTACTTGAATGGATTGCATATAATTGGTATATTTAAAATAGAAAAATAAAAAGATGATTCAAGCAATTTTGGCATGGGTATATAACGGATAGGATTCATATTTGTGTGACGTCATGGATACAATAATACCGTGAGGTGATTACGAATGAATTCATCGACAGTAAAGAATGACAGTAAAGACAAAATCGCTGTGGAGCTTACCCCGAATGAAGCCCTAGCCCTTACCGGCGTGGAGTTTAACTCCGACCAGGGAGTCAAGGCTTCGGCACGTCGCAAGATTCGGGCCGCCTTTGAGAAGACGTTTGATTTTACGTCGGAAGAAAGGTAGACTATTCACAGTTTAACTATCGCGGAACCCCAATTCCAAATATAAGAAAAAGGAACCTAAAGCCTCTGCGTTGAGCAGAGCGTAGGTTCCTTTTTCTATGGGGCTCTTTACTTTTGGGATCAACTTCGTCACAATAAATGCAGTATCGGGATATCATTCTAAATTTACTTGGAAAGTTTCGGAGGTATGACATGCGTTTACGCGGAAGAAAAGGTATACGGGAAAATCTGGAGCAGCAGGAAGACCTGGTCGTTTTGGACCCCGGTCAATATAGAGGGAAGTGGGCTTCGTTATTTGGCAACGACCTTCCGATCCATGTCGAATTCGGCATGGGCAAGGGCCAATTTATAAGCCAGATGAGTTACAAGCATCAGCAAGTGAATTTCATCGGCGTCGACATGTACGACGAGCTGATTCGCCGCGCAAGCGAGAAGGGGCGCAATGTCTGGGCCCAGGAGGGAGTCGATACCCCGCCGAATCTGAAGCTGGCGCTGTTTAATATCGAGAATGTCGAGGAGGTTTTTGAGCCCGGCGAAATTGAACGGTTATATTTGAACTTCAGCGATCCGTGGCCAAAAACAAAGCATGCACGCCGTCGTCTGACGCATCCGCGCTTTCTGGACAAGTATTCCCGGATCCTGAACGAGCGAGGGGAGATCCATTTTAAGACCGATTCGGTCACGCTCTTCGAATTCTCCCTGAATGCATTTGCCGATTATGGTCTGCAAATGACGAACATTTCGCTGGATCTGCATCGCGACGGGCTGAACGAAGAGCATGTCATGACAGAATACGAAACGAAATTCGTCGGCCAAGGCATGCAAATTCATCGCTGCGAGGCGATTGTAGGCAAGGAAGCCCTTGCTTCATACCATCAGAATCGCCTTGAAAAATACGGAAAATAACATCTACACGTGATAGTTTCTCTCTGTGATAGCGTTTACAACTATTATAATAGAAGAAAATCCATTCGGGTGATTTGCTCGGGATAAAACGCAGCAAAAAAGGTGTGCTCCTTATTCAGGAGTACACCTTTTCGTTTTCCAGCATGTCGATGATGCTGCGGGCGCTTTGCATGGGATGAAAGCGTTCGATGTCCTGCAAGTTTTGCGCCCGTTGTTCTTGGATCAGGTCGTATTGATGAAGCAGCTTGTTCATCCATTTGCCCAGAACCTCCAGGGAATGGATGGGCTCTCCCAATCCCTGCGCCGTGAAGTACTGGCAGTTTTCTTCTTCCTGTCCCGGAAGGGGCTGATGGAACAGCATCGGAATTCCTTTGGCCAGGCCTTCGGTGCATGTCATGCCGCCGGGCTTCGTAACGAGCAAATCCGACACCTCCATCAGCTTGTCGATCTCCCGCGTAAAGCCCAATATCCGGATGTTCGGATGCTGGAACCTGGAATTACTCTCCATCTCCTCGCGGCCCTTGTCATTATTGCCGAGGCAAAATATGATCTGGACTTCTTCTCGCCATCGGGTCAGAAATTCATGCACAACTTCGTCATTCATGATGCCCCAGCCTCCGCCCATCACCAGCACGGTAGGCATATCGGACAGGTTAAACCGCGCCCGGATTTCCTCCTTGCTCGGATGCGTCCAGAAGTCGGGATGGATCGGAATGCCGGTGACCTGAATTTTGGCTTGGGAAACCCCGCGATTGAGCAGCTTTCGCTTCACTTCCGGCGTGGACACGAAATATCGGTCGACTTCAGGGCTGATCCATGTATCGTGAGCATCATAATCGGTTATAACGGTACACAGGGGCACGTTCGTGCCCAGCCGTTTCAAACGCGAGATGACCGCACTTGGTATGAAATGGGTGCACACAATGATGTCGGGTCGGAGCTGCCTGACCACGTTCTTGGTGCTTGTATAGAACATTCGGTGAAGCGCTAAAGCGGTAAAACGGTTAAAGGATTTTTGATGGCGGTACATGTACCCGACCAATCTTGGGCGAGTCGTAATGGTCTTTCTGTAGGCCGAAATGATCAGTGGAGCGATTTTAGGGTTCAAGAAGCTCCCGAGCTCGAGAACTTTGGTCTGTACGCTAGGGGACAACTGGCGCAGGCTGCTGGAGAGTGCATGAGCGGCCTGTGTATGGCCTGCGCCGAACCCTTCAGATAACAGCAAGACTCTTTTTTTAGCCACTACTTTTCACCCGTTCTGCAGCGTTATTCTTTAACTTTAACATATCGATTTTGGGAAGAGAAATCAACCACTTCCCCCTTGCAGGTAAGGGACTTTGGTCCCGGAAACGGCCAATTGATGCGGCAAGCTTCTCGCTGGACCCTTGCTACTTAAGGAGTTAGCCAGCAGCGCGCATTTTGTAGAAAATCAGGGTCCGTGGTCTTTTGACTTGAGTAGGAGATGCCGCTACAATGATTCAAACGGACGTCAAAAAGTTTATTAGAGATAGAGCACTGAAAAAAACGAAAACTTTTTGGTTGTCTGTTGCGTTTATTTATTGGCGGACAAGTCGAAAAAGAAAAAATGGGCAGCCAAGAGAAATAAAAAGCAAGAAAACGGATGAAAATAAGAACTAAAGCCGTTTGAAACGAAGCTTGCTGGTAAACTGGAATGCAAGCTGAGCTCTTTTACGAAGTTTTTCCGTAAATTAGAGCATTCCACGGTTTTGACAAAAGATTCAAAAGTGTGGAAAATCGTGTATGACGTGCGAAGTTGCCCCGCGGCACCGAGGCTACTAGAAGGACAGACACAAGTCACAGGGTCATAGCAACAACAAAAATGCGAAGAACTTAGAGAGAAAAAACAACAAACATTCTCGGGTTATAAAAAGGGGGTAACGGAGAATCATGACAGACGCCATCTTTATCGCGCTCCAACTATTCTTGGCCGCGGTGGGTGTGTACCAGTTCGTATTCTCTTTGTTTGGTCTGGTCAAAAGAAAAAAGAAACAACAGTTTGAACCCAATAAATCATTTGCAGTGTTAGTTGCTGCGCATAACGAAGAGCAGGTTGTCGGGGCATTAATGGAGAACCTGAAACAACTAAATTATCCGAAACATCTGTACGACGTATTTGTCATTTGCGACAACTGTACAGACCGTACAGCAGAGATCGTCCGTGCCCACGGGATGAACGCCTGCGTGCGCACGAATCAGAATCTTCGAGGCAAAGGCTATGCCATCGAATGGATGCTGAAAGAGCTCTGGGCGATGCCGCGCCAGTACGACGCGGTCGTTATGTTTGATGCGGATAATCTGGCGGATCCGAATTTCTTGAATGAAATGAACAACGATCTTTGCTCTGGAGCAAGAGTTATCCAGGGATATATCGATACCAAGAACCCAGAGGATTCTTGGATCACCGCCTCTTACGGGGTTTCCTACTGGTATATCAACCGCTTGTGGCAGCTGTCCCGCAGCAATCTGAACATGGCCAACTTCCTCGGCGGAACGGGAATGTGCTTCGAGACCAATCTCTTGAAGGAGATCGGCTGGGGCGCAACCAGTCTGGTGGAGGACTTGGAGTTCACCATGCGCAGCGTCATGCGCGGCGTGTATCCGAAGTTCAACTACGACGCGAAGGTATTCGACGAAAAGCCGCTTACGTTTAAGGCTTCCGCCAGACAACGTCTGCGCTGGATGCAGGGTCACTTTACGGTTGCCCGCCGTTATTTCTTCCCGCTGTTATGGCGTGCCATTAAGGAGCGCAGCCTTGTGAAGCTGGACTTGGCCCTCTACGGAGTCAACGTCTACATCGTGCTGCTGACTTTCTTGTTGACGGCCATCATCTGGGTTGACAGCTCGTTCTTCAATGGTCCGAACATCGCGAACCTGTACGGTTATTTACCGCTGTGGCTGAGCTTTACGGCGATTGCGGCGAATGTGTTCACGTTCATGATTGCGATGATTCTGGAGAAGGTGAAGTACAAGAAGGTATATATGTATCTGGTGCTGTTTCCGATTTATCTGCTGTCGTGGTATCCCATCACGGTATACGCGTTCTTCACGCAGAACAACAAGCAATGGAGCCATACGGAGCATACCCGGGTTGTGCGCCTTGAAGAAGTTCAGAGCAAACAAGGCTAATCCAAAGTTTTTTATTCCATTTGTGTTGACAGATGTTAGGATGGCCTGTTATACTATTCTAGTCTGTTAAACAGAATATCTGATTGCAAGCAGAAGCGCCGCTTCTCACCTGACCGACATGCGTTGGCTGGTTTGATCACGAAATCAATGAATGGATTCAATTTCATTTGTGAGATGAGTATCAAATAGGGATGTCGGTGGTTAACCCGTCATCCCTTTATTTTTTTGCAAACAGGAACAACAAGTAATTTGGAGGTGGAGGACTATCAGTAAGGAACATATGATCAATGACGAGATTCGGGCCAAAGAAGTACGTTTGGTTGGTGCCGAAGGTGAGCAAATCGGGATCAAGCCGATTCGTGAAGCACTGCAAATGGCAATTGATCTCAATCTGGATCTGGTGAACGTGGCCCCTCAGGCGAAACCGCCGGTATGCCGCATCATGGACTACGGTAAATTCCGCTATGAGCAGCAGAAGAAAGAGAAGGAAGCACGGAAGAACCAGAAAATTGTGGACATCAAAGAAGTATGGTTCCGAGCCAACATTGAGGAGCATGATTATCAAACCAAGCTTCGCAATGTCGTTAAGTTTTTGAAAGACGGCGATAAAGTGAAATGCTCCGTGCGTTTCCGCGGCCGTGAAATCACCCATGCTAACATCGGTCAGAAGATTTTGGAGCGCGTGAAAACGGAAGTGGCGGATCTCTGCGTCATTGAGCGTCAGCCGAAATTGGAAGGCCGCAGCATGATTATGATTTTGGCTCCAAAAGCCTAAGAGAAATTAGAGGAGGAAGTACTACAATGCCTAAAATGAAAACACATAGCAGCCTGAAAGGCCGCTTCAAAATTACTGGTACTGGTAAAGTTAAACGTTATAAAGCTTACAAAAACCACTTGCTTTCCCACAAATCCAAGCGTGCGAAGCGCGTATTGTCCAATAGCCCTGTCATGGCGCCTGGAGATGTTAAACGTTTGAAGCAAGGTCTGGCTAACTTGAAATAGTAAACAACAATTATTGGGAGGTCTTTTGATATGGCACGAGTTAAAGGCGGATTTGTCGTTCGTCGTCGACATAAAAAAGTATTGAAGCTTGCGAAAGGTTATTTCGGTTCCAAACACCGCATTTTTAAAACAGCGAACGAGCAGGTTATGAAATCCCTCGTTTATGCATACCGCGATCGTCGCAATACGAAGCGTAACTTCCGCAAATTGTGGATCGTTCGTATCAACGCGGCTGCTCGTCAAAACGGTCTGTCCTACAGCAAATTGATGCATGGACTGAAGCTTGCTGGCGTGGACATCAACCGCAAAATGCTGGCTGATCTGGCTGTGAACGACTTGAACGCGTTCAATTCCTTGGCTACTGTAGCTAAAGAAAAAGTGAACGCTTAATTATACGTGTATGAAAAAACCGCCGTAATATTACGGCGGTTTTTTTTATTTTGCGTCCCCCCGCTATCATGCATCATTTCGGCGGCACGGGTGCTCGGCTCATGGAGAGAGTCGCCTATCTTTTGCTATCGTAAGGGCATTGAAACAAGCAAGGGAACTCCTTCCGGAATAAATTGAAATGTATATTACCTGAGGAGGGATCTTATGCACAAGCCTGTCAGCAAGGCGAAAGTGAAATCATACGTGGGCAAAGAGATCGTGGCGTATAAGAAAAACGGAACTATGGTGACGGGCAAGCTGGTACGCGTCTCCGGCAACCGCCTTTATGTGGAACCGGCAACCAAGGGGAAAAAGGTGAAAACCAAGGCGATTATTCCGCTCGCATTGTTTGATCTTCTTGCCATTGGTACGGCACCTTATGCATATGGCGGCGGGTTTGGAGGCTACCCAGGCGGCTTCGGGCCGGGCTTTGGACCAGGCTTTGGACCGGGTTTTGGACCAGGATTCGGGCCAGGCTTCTTCTGGTAATTAGAGGAACCAAATCTTTTCCAACTCATAACATCGGCTGGGTTCGATCATTCTGGTCACCGTATAGCCAAGCTTTCGGTAAAAATGAAGACCGGTGTGGTTGCCGATGTCCACCATGACTTTGGCACGTTTGCATCCGCGGGATACAGCGAAACGTTCGGCATGTTCCATCAAACGGACACCCCACCGTTTTCGCTGTGCGGTGGATGCGACGGCCAGCATATCGATATACAGCAGCTCGCCGTGCATCATGAAATGGATAAAAGCAACGATTTTTTCGTTATCCTGAGGCGAAGCGACAAGGGTCACGCCGCGCCGTAAACGAGAGGGAATATCCTTGCGGATGAGGTCCAGCTCTTTTTTGGTCATATGGGAAAGCGGGACGAGTTGGGACTCGATGAGCTGCAGAATCATCGGATCATCCTGGTCCGGTTTTCGGTAACGGATCATCGTGTTGTTTCCTCCCTTCACCGCGGTTAAGTCTGCTCCATTTATCATATGTAGCAGGGTTTCATAGGGTGTTTTGCTTCAAGGCGGCGGAGGAATTGCGCCCATTGTGAATGAAAACCTTTCATCGGAAGTAAAATAAATGTGTTGACTTCTGGATTGAATGAATCATATAATGTTTCTAAACATTTTAACGAATATATCCAATCGGCAATGATGAGGACGAAGTTTAAAGGGCTCTTTTGCTCAGAGAGTGGATGGATCAGCTGAAACCACCACCAAAACCCCTTTTATACGAGCTCACCTCGGAGCTGTTTCCCTGAAAGATGCTACGCTATGACTTTATCGCATTAAGTCGTAACAGCGTTTATTAGGGGGAATCGTCTTAGTCCGCGTTACGGACTGCAGATATTGAAGAGCTGTGTTCATGCGTTCTTCATACCTGCTGAGGCTCTGCACTGCGAGGTGTAGGGCAAATATGGGTGGTACCACGGAAGCTAAACCTTTCGTCCCTCACACGGAGATACTCCGGGTGTGGCGACGGAAGGTTTTTTTGTTGCTTGAATCATGGATGAAAGAGAAGAGTGCCAATATTTGAGAGGAGGATGACTGATGAGCGCGCAAACTCCAGAAGTGCGGTCTACAGAACAATTACGAGAGAAATGGTTGAAGCCTGAAGTGATTACCGGTTCGGAAATCTTGCTTCGGAGTCTTCTGCTCGAAGGTGTCGAGTGCGTCTTCGGATATCCGGGCGGAGCCGTCCTGTATATCTACGATGCGATGTATGGTTTTAAGGATTTCAACCATGTCTTGACCCGACACGAGCAAGGTGCCATTCATGCCGCTGACGGTTACGCCCGCGCAAGCGGCAAAGTCGGCGTATGCATAGCAACTTCAGGACCGGGGGCAACGAACCTTGTGACCGGTATCGCAACAGCTTACATGGATTCCGTTCCGCTCGTTGTTATTACCGGTAACGTTGCAACAACCCTGATCGGTACGGATGCTTTCCAGGAAGCGGATATTACAGGCATCACGATGCCGATTACGAAACACAGCTATCTGGTAAGGGACGTTAAGGATCTGCCAAGGGTGATTCATGAGGCCTTCCATATCGCCTCAACCGGCCGCAAAGGACCGGTGCTGATCGACATTCCGAAGGATGTATCGGCGGCAACCACGCTGTTCCAGCCGGAAGAGCGAATCCAGCTGAGAGGATATAATCCTCGGACGGTGCCGAACAAACTTCAGTTGGATAAACTGGCCCGCGCGATCGAGGAGGCCGAGCGTCCGATGATTCTTGCCGGCGGCGGCGTGATTTACTCCGGTGCTCACGAAGGACTGTACGAATTCGTGAACAAAACCGGGATTCCGATCACGACAACGCTTCTCGGCCTTGGCGCCTTCCCGACAGGCAACGATCTGTGGACAGGAATGCCGGGCATGCACGGCACCTACACATCGAACCATGGTATTCAGCAGTCGGATCTGCTGATCAACATCGGGGCAAGATTCGATGACAGGGTTACAGGCAAGCTCGACGGTTTCGCGCCACATGCGAAGATCGTTCATATCGATATCGACCCGGCTGAGATCGGCAAGAACGTGCCGACCGATATCCCGATTGTCGGAGACGTGAAGACCGTGCTTGAGATGCTGAATCCGCTCGTTCCATACGCAGCGAAAGCTGATGCCTGGAGAGACCAGATCAGCAAATGGAAAGCCGAATACCCATTCCGTTATGTCGATTCGGATACGGTGCTGAAGCCGCAATGGGTTATCGAAATGCTGAACGACACCACAAAGGGTGAAGCCATTGTAACGACTGACGTTGGCCAGCACCAAATGTGGGCCGCGCAGTATTACAAGTTCAACCAGCCGCGTTCCTGGATCACCTCCGGCGGTCTCGGAACGATGGGCTTCGGATTCCCGTCCGCGATTGGTGCCCAGATGGCGCATCCGGATCGCCTGGTCATTTCGATCAACGGGGATGGCGGCATGCAGATGTGTTCGCAAGAACTTGCCATCTGTGCCATCAACAACATTCCGGTAAAAATCGTTGTCATCAACAACCAGGTGCTTGGGATGGTTCGTCAATGGCAGGAGATCATTTACGATAACCGTTACAGCCATATCGATCTGGCAGGCAGCCCTGATTTCGTCAAGCTTGCTGAAGCCTACGGTGTCAAAGGACTTCGTGCCACCACGAAAGAAGAAGCACAGCGTGCTTGGGCCGAAGCGATGGAAACGCCGGGACCCGTCCTCGTTGAATTCGTTGTAGAGAAAGGCGAGAACGTGTATCCGATGGTGACGCAAGGGTCGACAATCGATCAAATGCTGATGGGGGATGCGTAAGATGAGTACAAAACATACCATTGCCGTACTAGTGAATGACCAGCCGGGTGTCCTGCAGCGCGTATCCGGGTTATTCGGACGCCGGGGCTTTAACATTGAGAGCATTACCGTGGGACAGTCGGAGGAAATCGGCTTGTCCCGGATGGTTATCGTAACCACTGGAGACGAAACGACGCTGGAGCAGGTAGAGAAGCAGCTTTACAAGCTGATCGATGTCATTAAAGTCATCAATCTAAGCTCGAAGCCGATGGTTGCCCGGGAGCTCGCCCTGATCAAAGTAAAAGCCGAGCCGTCGGCAAGACCGGAAATTATGGGCGTCGTCGAAACCTTCCGCGCATCCGTCGTGGATATCGGCACGACCAACCTGATGGTTCAGGTTGTCGGCGATACCGTCAAAATCGATGCGATGATCGAGCTGCTTAAGCCTTATGGCATCCAGGAGCTTTCCCGTACCGGGGTTACCGCGATGATTCGCGGTAACGCGTAATGATGTAACATTATTCTTTTTATCCGGATGACAAAGTTATTGCAATATAAGCGTTAGACACCTGCATGGCATGAGCGGGTGTCTCAGCAGATCGGGTAAGCAGCGGTCTATTGAGATACCCGCTCATCATGAAGGGTCTTTAAAATCAAAGGAGGACTTATACAAATGGCAATTACTACTTATTATGAACAAGATGCAGAACTCAGCGTGCTGAAAGACAAAACGATCGCGGTTATCGGCTACGGAAGCCAAGGTCATGCCCAAGCGCAAAACCTGCGCGACAGCGGACTTCAGGTTGTCATTGGTCTTCGTGAAGGCAAATCGTTCGACAAAGCGAAAAACGACGGTTTCGAAGTACTCCCTGTAGCGGAAGCCGTTAGCCGTGCGGATGTAGTACAAATCCTGATGCCGGACGAAACGCAAGCAGCGGTGTACAAAAACGATATCGAGCCCAACCTGAAAAAAGGCGCGGCACTGATGTTCTCCCACGGTTTCAACGTTCATTTCGGTCAAATCGTAGCTCCTAAGGACAACGACGTTCTTCTGGTTGCTCCTAAATCCCCGGGTCACATGGTTCGCCGTACGTACGTTGAAGGCTTTGGCGTACCTGGATTGATCGCAATCGAGAAAGACGCGACTGGACAAGCTAAGGCGATCGGTCTTGCTTATGCAAAAGGCATCGGCTGTACTCGCGCAGGCGTTATCGAGACTTCCTTCCGCGAAGAAACCGAAACAGACTTGTTCGGTGAGCAAGCGGTATTGTGCGGCGGTGTATCCGCATTGGTCAAAGCAGGTTTCGAAACGTTGACCGAAGCTGGATATGCGCCGGAAATGGCATACTTCGAGTGCCTGCATGAACTGAAGCTGATCGTGGACATGATCTATGAAGGCGGTCTTGCAAGCATGCGCGACTCCATCAGCAACACGGCGGAGTATGGCGACTATGTAACAGGCCCGCGCGTGGTAACCGAAGATACCAAGAAGGCAATGAAAGAAGTCCTGTCTGATATTCAACAGGGTAAATTCGCCCGCGACTTTATCCTTGAGAACCAATCGGGACGCGCTTTCCTGACAGCTACTCGCCGCAACGAGTCCGAGCATCCGATCGAAGTGGTGGGTGCAGAGCTTCGCGAAATGATGCATTGGATCAAAAAATAAGAATATATAGAATTCATAAGGAATTCTTCGGGGTTTGGGGCAGCCCGGCATGAGATGATGATGCTGCTGCCCGGATCCGTCAGATTAAGCAGCCGGCGGCAGGGGATTCTATCAACTGCCGCCGGATGTTTACGTCATGAGATAAACTTCAAGGAGGTGCCGACATGCGAAAGATTTATGTCTTTGATACAACGCTGAGAGATGGTGAGCAGTCTCCTGGCGTGAATTTGAACACTCGGGAAAAGGTGGAAATCGCCCTTCAGCTCGAAAAGTTGAAAATCGACCGCATGGAAGCAGGGTTTCCAGCGGCGTCCCCCGGTGACCTTGCAGCTGTGAATGCAGTGGCACGCGCGGTGAAGGACGTTACGGTCATTGGATTGTCACGCTCCAGAGAGAATGACATCGATGCGGTTCGCGAAGCGCTTCAAGGTGCCCAGGACCCGTGCATTCACGTGTTCCTGGCCACTTCGCCGATTCACCGCAAGTTCAAGCTGCGGATGGAGAAGCAGCAGGTGCTGGAAACGGCGCAGGCTTCGATCCGTTACGCTAAGAAGTACTTTTCCAAAGTGGAATTTTCCCTGGAGGATGCGGGCCGGACCGAGCTTGATTTCATGGCCGAGGTCGTCGCCATGGCAGTGCGCGAAGGCGCCAATGTCGTGAACATTCCGGATACCGTGGGATATTTGAACCCTTCGGAATACGGGGCCATCTTCAAATACTTGAAGGAAAATGTTCCGGATATCGAGAAGGTTCAGCTGAGTGCGCACTGCCATAACGATCTGGGCATGGCCACGGCGAACACCCTTGCCGCCATTCTGAACGGGGCCGATCAGATCGAAGGCACGATCAACGGAATCGGTGAACGTGCAGGCAATACCGCGATCGAGGAAATCGCGATGGCGCTCGAGACGCGTTCCGAATTCTTTGGAGCGAAGACGGGGCTGGCCTTAACCGAAATCGCCCGCACGAGCCGCCTTGTGAGCAAGCTGACCGGCATGGTCGTGCCAGGCAACAAAGCGATTGTCGGCGCGAACGCATTCGCCCATGAATCCGGCATTCACCAGGACGGTATGCTGAAGGAGAAGACAACCTACGAAATTATGACCCCGGAGTCCATCGGACTCAAAGAAAGCAAGCTGGTATTAGGCAAACATTCCGGCCGCCATGCTTTCCGGGAGAAGCTGCTGGATCTGGGTTATGAGCTGACCGAAGAACAGGTGAATGACGCATTCGCCAAATTCAAAGTGCTGGCCGACAAGAAGAAGGAAGTTTCCGATGAGGATCTTCTGGCTCTGCTGGAGGAAAAACTGATCGATACGCCGGAGGTCTTCAAGCTGGAAACGATCTTTGTTGCTTACGGCAACGAATCAACGCCGACGGCGCGGGTGCGCATTGCAACAGAAGATCAGACGATTGAAGAAGAGGCCGAGGGCAACGGTTCCGTGGACGCGATCTATAACGCGATCGACAAGGTGACCGGAGAAGAGGTTACGCTTGCGGACTATTCCATCAAGTCGGTAACGCACGGCAAGGATGCCCAAGGTGAAGTGCATGTCGTGCTGTCTCAAAACGACGTGGCCGCGCAAGGCCGCGGCTTGAGCACCGACATTCTGGAAGCGAGCGCACGTGCCTACGTCGATGCGGTGAACGTCCTGATCGAGAAACGCAAAACGTTTAGCCGGCGCGAGCGCGCTACGCTGTAATCCATACTTGGCGTGGCGGGAGATCTGCTCTCCGCATGAGCGCTGAAGGTGCATGCCATAAAAAAAGAGGGGCCGCTATTGAAGCGGCTCCTCTTTTATTTGCTTTATTAAACTGTTGGCCAGACGTGGAATGCAGGTATCAAGACACTAGCATCGAGCCTTAAACGGCCTCATAGCAGAGGGCCGATACCGGATTGATGCAGCTGATCAACGAGATAAGACAGGGTTTCGTTAAGGCGTCGATACGGACCCGGATCTTACCAGGCGTAGGCCTGCGGGGCGGCGCCGCCCGGACCCGGGAATATTTCATCCAAGCGCTTCATCACGGATTCATCGAGTTCGATCTCAAGCGAGCGCAGGGAGCTTTCGAATTGCTCCAGCGTGCGCGGCCCAATAATCGGTCCGGTAACGGCCGGGTTCTTCAGCACCCAGGCAAGAGCGACGTTATCCTGCGGTTCGCCCAGCTCTTGGCAGAGAGCGGCAAACTGTTCCAGCTGCGCGCGGTGCTTCTCTACGCGCTCCGCATTGCCTCCGCTGCGCGAGCCCTCGATTTTTTTAAGGGCATTGCGTCCCAGCAGTCCCCCGTCCAGCGGACTCCATGGAATCACGCCGAGACCCAGCTGCTGCGAAGCGGGGAGTACTTCGAGTTCCGGCAATCGGCAGGTCAGGCTGTATTTGTGCTGCTCGGAAACGAGACCGAGGAAGTGACGGCTTTGGGCCGCGGCCTGCGCAACCGCAATCTGCCAGCCGGCAAAGTTGCTGGATCCGACATATCCGATTTTTCCTTGATGAACCGCAACCTCAAAAGCGCCCCAGAGCTCGTCCCAAGTGACGGAAGGATCGACGTGATGCATTTGGTACAGCTCGATATGGTCGGTCTGCAGACGTTTCAGCGACCCTTCGAGATGACGGCGAAGTTTATAGCTCGACAGCCCGGCTTCATTGTTGGGGCCATCCAGAGGATCACTCATGGAACCGTAGAATTTAGTAGCCAAAACGACTTTTTCGCGGCGGCCTCCGCCTTGGTTAAACCAGCGTCCGATGATGGTTTCGGTCAGGCCCGAATTCTCGCCCCAGCCGTAGATGTTCGCCGTATCAAAGAAATTGACGCCGGCATCAAGCGCTGCATCCATGATGCGGAAGGCTTCCTTTTCATCCGTGGCAGGACCGAAATTCATCGTCCCCAAACACAGACGACTTACTTTCATGCCGGATTTACCTAGAGCTGCGTACTTCATAATCGATGATCACTCCTTGGTCGTTTAGGGTATAAGGCAAATTCACCCCTATTGTAGCGTATTGGCAGAAAAATGTAACTAACGGCGTTCGGAAACGTTAATATGGATAGGGACTGATTTTACGAGGAGGGGTAGGATGAATCGATTAGTTCCTTTCAGGATACTTTCATTGCTTGTTGTGTTAACCTCGGCGTTGATGATCAGCGCTTGCAACCAAACAGAGCCCAAGACTGCTGTCGATACTGATTTCAAGGAAACCATGTCTGACCTGACCAGTCTTCAATCCATATCGCTAACGGAAAGTAACAAACAAATCATTAGGGAAACCTTTGATTCGGTGAAAGTGCTTCAAGACAAATTACAAAATCATCCTAGCCCAACTTGGGTTGTAGATAAAGAGGACGTGAAGATATCGCTGAGCGAATTTGTTCTGGCGAGGATAAACAGAGACTTAATATTTGCCCTAAACCAAGTGAAAGAAATTCCTTCCGATGCCGCATTACTGAAAGATATGGTCATCACGCAACTAACGGCGAATTACGCCAGACAGTCGGGCGTGGTCGTAACGCCCAAAGAAGTCAGTGAGGAAATCGAATTTCAAAAAGCAGCGCTGGATGAAGCTGATCCCAATGACGACAACCACCGGTTGATTCTTTACATCATGGAGAACCGAATTCGCATTTCGGGTAAGACGGAAGAAGAGTTTTGGAACAGTGCGGAGGTGTATGAGGATTACGAAACCTCATTGTACAACAGTAGATTAATCGCAAATATTCTGTCTGACGAGAGCACGAAGGGGATGGACAGCTATTATGAGCTACAGGAAAAGCTGTTCAACGATTTCCAGAAGAAGCATTCCATTCAGGCTCCAGATTTTAACGAATTGTTACAATCAGCTTCCTAATTCTGCTCCCTCCTTTTCGATACCATATCCTTGTTCCTACAGCTAGTCTCGTTCCTGCTCCTTTTTCCTTCCTCTACCTACAAAGACTAGGACCAACCAAGAATCTCTTTAAGTTGTTACCCTCCGGATGTTACCTTCAAGAGCCGCCCAATCATTTTGCATAGGGCGGCTCTTCTACCCCCCACCACCCTTGTGGTCAGGGAGATGTGCTCTCCTCCGGTGACCTGGCAATTCATTAGCATCGAAGCAGCGGAGAGGACGAATCGATTCCGGAAAAGCGGAGCGGTCGCCTTTGGAGCCGAATTTCATCCCCTGACATACAATCCAGAAATTCGGCGACAACAGCGATTGGAGGAACGATACGTACTCGGAGCTTCCCACATTAACTCTTCGAAGCTCTCGCATAAACTGCTCTCGCATAAACTGCTCTCGCATGAACTGCTCTCGCATAAAGCTGCTCTCGCTAAAGCCGCTCCTGTACAAGTAGACCACGCATAAAGCACCCACGAAGCTTTACTCGCATTAAGTCTTACTCGCCTTAGGCCTTACTCGCATTAAGTCGCTCTCGCGAAATTAGCTCTTCGAGCTTCTGTACAACTTCTATGACGCCGTCTCCCTGATCACATTCCCCCTACTTATAGGCAAAACGAATTAAGTTCATAGTTTCTATATCTTGGTCAATCGAGGGGGAAGTATGTTACAACAGTAACTAGATGATTAAATACGACCAGTGTATATATAAATAAGGAGTGACGAAGGATGGCAGAAACGAAAAAAATCGCGGTAATCGCGGGAGACGGCATCGGTCCTGAGGTAGTGGCGGAAGCGGAGAAAATCATTAAACGTACCGAAGAGGTATTCGGACTTTCATTCACGACGGAACATGCGTTGTTTGGCGGCATTGCGATCGACGAGAAAGGAACGCCGCTCCCGGAAGAAACGCTGAGCGTATGCAAAAGCGCCGATGCGGTATTGCTTGGTGCGGTAGGCGGACCGAAATGGGACAACAACGCGAAGGAGCTTCGCCCGGAAACCGGATTGCTCGGCATCCGCAAAGAGCTTGGCCTGTTCTCGAACCTGCGTCCGGCCGTCATTTTTGACTGCTTGAAGGATGCATCCACACTGAAGCCCGAGGTTCTGGAAGGAACCGACTTGATGGTTGTTCGTGAACTGACGGGAGGCATATACTTCGGCGAGAAGTTCAGACGCGAAGGTGCAGGCGGAGAAGAAGCGGTAGATACCTGCGTATACAATACCGCCGAGGTAGAGCGCATCGTGCATCAAGCCTTCGAGATTGCACAGAAGCGCCGGAAGAAGCTGGCTTCCGTCGATAAAGCGAACGTGCTGGAAACGTCCCGCTTGTGGCGCGAAACCGTAAACCGCATCGCCCCTGAATACCCGGACGTCGAGCTGGAGCACGTGCTGGTAGACAACTGCGCGATGCAGCTTCTGCGCCGCCCGTCCAGCTTTGATGTCATCGTAACCGAGAATATGTTCGGTGACATTCTGAGCGACGAAGCAGCCATGCTGACAGGATCCATCGGCATGCTGGCATCCGCATCCATGGGCGAAGGAGCTTTCGGTCTGTACGAGCCGGTACACGGTTCGGCTCCGGACATTGCCGGCCAAGGCTTGGCGAACCCGATCGCAACGATTCTTTCCGTAGCGCTTATGTATCGCCTCACGTTCGGATACGAGGATGCGGCTGACGCCATTGAACGCGCAGTTGCCGAGGTGCTTGATGCCGGACACCGGACGGCAGACATTGCCGTTGATAAGAGCAAGGCGCTCAGCACCACGGAGATGGGCGATTTGATTGCCGCGGCTATCCGTTAATAGAAGAAGCGTACGTTCAAGAAAACTTCTTATTTATAATAATTATAATAAAGTAACGTCTACAATCTTGACTTTGATTAGCCTCGATGATAACATTTCTATTAAATGTTCATAGAACATACCATGTAGAAAATACACGTATTTTCTTACATATGTTAAGGAGGAATTCAATCATGGCAGAACGTTTGGTTGGTAAAGCGGCTCCTGATTTCACAATGGAAACTGTATCAGGTGACGGTAAAGATTTTGGCAAAGTCAGCCTGTCCGACTACCGCGGCAAATGGCTCGTATTCTTCTTCTATCCGCTGGATTTCACTTTTGTATGCCCAACTGAAATCACGGCTCTCAGCGATGCTTACGATCAATTCAAAGCATTGGATACGGAAATCCTGGGTGTGAGCGTTGACTCGATTCACAGCCACAAAGCTTGGATCAACACAGCTAAAGAAGCTAACGGTCTGGGAGCATTGAACTTCCCGCTGGCTTCCGACATCACCAAGAACGTAGCTAGAGACTACGGCGTTCTGATCGAAGAAGAAGGCGTTGCTCTGCGCGGCCTGTACATCATCGATCCAGAAGGCGAATTGAAATATCAAGTTGTTAACCATAACGACGTTGGCCGCAGCGTAGAAGAAACGCTTCGCGTTCTTCAAGCACTGCAATCCGGCGGATTGTGCGCAATGAACTGGAAGCCGGGCGACAGCAACCTGTAATTCCATTTCATGAATAGCAACCCTCATTACCTGACATTACGTCCAGGTAATGGGGGTTTTTTCACTCTTGGTTTTATTGGATGAAATAGGGGAAGACTTTTGTTTAGGAAACCGCGCTTGCGTTAATATATAATTAAATAAATAGGTTGGCCGGCTTATGATTAGGAAATCATGCCAAAATTTTAAATCAAGGTTTTTTTCATGAAGGAATTAGCCTGCCTGAAAGCGAATACAATATTGAAACGATTGAGAATCCACACAAGGAGGGTGAACGATATGAGTTTTTGCTGTGGGGCTAGTATGATGGGTACAAAGGGTACACTGAAGCATTATCGCACTCAAGTACATAATGTTCCCCTACTGTCTTGTCCGGTCTGCCATCGCGTCGAGGTTCATCATCGGGTTGAGAATGAGTATGAGATATTGGCTGAATATGCCCATGGTGACGGTGCATCCCAAGTGGATTTTCAGGATTACGTGATGGAAGATGAGGATGCCATTTTTGAGAATGTGGTCAATCGGGAGTCGGAGGATCCGCTCACGGTTGTTCAGAGTCAGATTGATATGTCGCTGGATCTCCTGGTGGTTGCCAAATGGATGGAGGACGAGAAGTGGCAGGGCGAACTGAAAAGACGGCTTGCCGTGATGAGCCAGCGCAGGCTCCGACTCCAAAAGCAGCCTTAATTAGGATTAATAAAGCCTCGTGAATGCCCGGGGCTTTTTTAATGTTTCAAATCAGGCGGATTTGGGTAATCATTTACATTAGCTGTGCAATGACGGGTGTTATATCAATTACATAAACCAAAGTACATAAGTAATGACAATGGTATTTTTATGCAATTATCCATTTTTCGACAGGATTTCTGATTGACGTTTCTTTGTTTCGATGACTATCATGGAAGGAAGCAGATTCGGGCTGCTTCTGATTCAGAGGCGGACAAGCTCATTTTTTTCGCATGTTTTTTGTCGGTTTGGTGAGTTCAACTTTTCAAGAAAAGGGGGAGCCATCTTGTTGAGTCAAATCCGTGAATCTGAGCTGCAGGCAATTCGTTCATTTCATTCCAGTCAGCTTATTAGGAACAAGTATGAGAACATACTGGAGAATCTCGACAGCGGGATTATCCTCTTTGATAGTGATGGAGTGTTGGCATTTGTTAACGTGCAGATGGCAAAACTGTTAGGCGTATCCCGTAAATCGCTGACAGGCTGTACGCTGACCCAGCTATTGCGTCATCCCCAGCTCTCCAGATTCAAGAAGAAAAAAATACTTCGCATTTTTCGGGAAACGGTATTCCATCGCCGAAGATTCCATGAATTGGTTGATGAATTCGGCAGATCGTGGCTGATCACGATGACGTATGGGGACCAAATGGAAGGCGATTTCCTGATCAGCGTGAAGGATGTATCGGATTTCAAACGAATTGAGCAAACCGCTTATCAGAACGATAAACTGGCCATGCTGGGAAAAATCTCGGCTTCCATTGCCCATGAAATCCGAAACCCGCTGACATCCATTCGAGGCTTTATCCAGTTGCTGCGTCCGCATCTCGTAAGTTTGGGAAAGGACGAGTATGCCAGAATCATACTAACGGAGATCGATCGCGCAAACGATATTATATACGAATTTCTCAATTCCTCCAAACCCTCGGCTCCAGAGACCAAGATTGTATCTGTATCCTCATTATTGAAGGAAGTTGTTCTATTAACAGAGAGCGAAGCCTTGATGAAGGGATGCCAGATCAATCTGCATACCGATAAGACCCCACCTGCGTTTATTTCCGTTGATGTCAAGCAGATCAAACAGGTGATTCTGAATATTATTAAAAATGCCCTCGACGCCATAAATGAGCATCATGACGAGAACATTACCGGGATGATTGATATTTCAGCCCGTGACACGGGGAAACATATTAACATTTGCATTTCGGATAACGGGGGCGGCATGGATCAGAATACGCTGAACCACCTCTTTAATCCCTTTTTTACGACGAAAGAGAGCGGGACGGGACTTGGTTTGTCCGTGAGCTACAGCATCATCCGAAACCATGGCGGCACCATTGCCGTGGATAGCCAGGTTGGGGCCGGGACCGAGTTTGTGATCACGTTTCCCAAGCTGGACGTGTCGGAAGTCTAAGAGGATATGCAACCGATTTGAATACAAGAGCAGCTGTTCCAATGGAATGGCTTTTTCTTTTTTAGGAGGAGAAGAGACATGAAATGGACATTTGAAAGCAATTTAACAGCCGGGCAAGTACAAGCGGATGCCATCATCGTTCCCGTTACTAAAAAACAAGCGAAGGAGGGCGGCATTTCCCCGGCCTGGGACCCGTTATTAAAGCAGTTAGCGGAGAACCGGCTGTTCGACGGCACCGCCAACCGGTCATTCGTATGGCCGGAGAGCATTTCGAGCGGATCGCGCCTGTTAATATGGGTAGGCCGTCCCGAAGGTATCCTGACATCCGAGCAGCTGCGTTTGGTTGCAGCTCAAGCGGCGAAGGCGGCCGTAAAATCGGGAATACGCAGCGCGGCCATTCAAATTCCGCATACGATGGTCAGCTTCACCGCCGAACAGACGCCCCGCGACGCTGCTCAGGCTTTAACCGAAGGTTTTATCCTGGGAAGCTACCGAAAACCGCATTATAAACGCGATGCTTCCGAACATACGGATTTAGAAGAAATCCTCTATTATATAGAAGGAAATGCGGAAGCGGAATATGAAGCCGCGTGGAAGGAAGGCATGTCGCTGGGCCAAGCGATTGGAGAAGCAACCTGCCTGGCACGAGATTTGACGAACCTTCCCGGCAATAAACTGTTACCGGAAGACTTGGCCCAGAAGGCGCTTCAGCTGGCGAAGCGGTACGGCTTCGAAGCACAGGTCCTGGATGAGGAAGCTATGGTCGAGAAAGGAATGGGCGGTCTCTTGGCCGTAGGGAAAGGCAGCATACATCCGCCGCGCATGATTACGATCCGTTATCAGGGACGGGAGACATGGGACGATGTGATCGGCCTGATAGGCAAGGGGATCACGTTTGATACCGGCGGCGTTTCGCTGAAGAGGGCAGTCGGAATGGAGGATATGATCAGCGATATGGGCGGGGCGGCTACAGTGCTTGGCGTTATGGAGGCTCTCGGGCGTATTCGTCCCAAGGCGAATGTCGTGATGGTGATCCCGTCTGCGGAGAACGTGATGAGCGGCGGCGCCTTTAAACCAGGCGATATCGTGACGACGCTGAGCGGCCGTACCGTCGAAGTGCTGAACACGGATGCCGAGGGCCGCATCGTGCTCGCGGATGGCGTAACCCATGCCAAGCAGCTCGGCGCTTCGCGCCTGATTGATGTGGCCACGTTGACCGGGGCCGTCGTTTCGGCGCTTGGGGATATCGCCACCGGGGCCGTATCCAATGACGAAACCTTTTTGCAGGAGCTTATCGCTTCTTCCCGTAGGGCCGGCGAAAAAATATGGCCGCTCCCATCCTATCCGGAGTTTTGGGATAAATTGAAGAGCGAGGTGGCGGATTTGCGAAATCAAACCGGGCGAGAAGGCGGGACGATCACGGGCGGTCTTTTTGTGGGCACGTTTGCTGACGGGCTGCCTTGGGTTCATTTCGACATTGCAGGTACGGCTTACTTGTCCAAGGAGCGGGGCGTGGATCCCAGAGGGGCAACCGGCGTGCTCGTCCGAACCATCAGCGACTGGATACTCCGAGAGGCCGAGGCCGTCAAGGATTGATGCACATGTTATGCTTTACTTTTCAACCGGCATTCAAGTATGATGAAGAGAAAATTGCCGAGAGGAGTTTAGCTTAGAATGATTAAGAGTAGTCAGACAAAGATTGTAGACTGTACCATTCGCGATGGCGGATTGGTGAACAACTGGGATTTTAGCGTAGAATTCGTGCAAAATTTATATGCAGGCCTGAATGAGGCTGGCGTGGACTATATGGAAATCGGTTATAAAAATTCGCCTAAGCTGCTAAAAGGCGCTGATCAAGCCGGCCCTTGGCGTTTTTTGGATGATGAATTCCTTCGAGAAGTTATTCCCCATAAAGGTAAAACCAAACTGTCCGCACTGGTCGATATCGGCCGGGTGGATGAGGATGATATTTTGCCGCGCGAGGAGAGCCTGCTGGATCTCATCCGCGTTGCATGTTACATCAAAGACGTAGATAAGGCGCTTGCGCTGGTTCAGACCTTCCATGATCGCGGTTACGAGACGACGCTGAACATTATGGCCCTCTCCAACGTGATGGAGAATGAGCTGCTGGAAGCCTTTGAGATGATCAGGGAGAGCGTCGTGGATGTGGTGTACATCGTCGATTCTTACGGAAGCCTGGATCATAAAGACATGGAATACCTGGTAAATAAGTTCAAGACGCATCTGCCGAACAAACGTCTTGGCGTTCATACCCATAACAATATGCAGCTGGCGTTCTCCAACACGCTGGTAGCCGCCGACCTCGGCGTTGAGCTGCTGGATGCGTCCGTGTACGGCATGGGCCGCGCGGCCGGCAACTGTCCGACCGAGCTTTTGGTTACCCACTTGAAAGGCACGAAGTACGAGCTGCGCCCGGTACTGGACATTATTGAGCGCTTCATGATCCCTCTTCGCGAAAAAGAGGAGTGGGGTTACATCATGCCCTACATGATTACAGGCACCCTGGACGAACATCCGCGCTCCGCTATGGCACTTCGCGCTTCGGACGATAAAGACAAAATAGTGGATTTTTACGATAAATTGACGACGCCGGAAGTGACGTTCGACAAAAAGAAGTAAGGATGGCTAGGGCGCGTCCTTGCATCTTATATCAGTGTATGAAAGAGCAGCATCTTTCCCCATTCGGAAGGGTGCTGCTTGCTTTCTAGTGCCTATGATACATTTTCCATAAAATACATGTTGAAATTGCGTGTCACGCATGGTATATTTATTTTTGTCTTCAAAAGACAAAATGTTGATTATCGGGACGTAGCTCAGCTTGGTAGAGCACCTGGTTTGGGACCAGGGGGTCGCATGTTCAAATCGTGTCGTCCCGATTCGCTTATGATTTAGGACCTCGCAAATAGTAATCGGCATATGCTCCAAAGCATAGCGTCACTTTTGTAGGTGGATATGCGGGTGTAGTTCAATGGTAGAACTCCAGCCTTCCAAGCTGGTAGCGTGGGTTCGATTCCCATCACCCGCTTATAGTTAGACAGAAACCCTTGGTATCAAGGGTTTTTTTGTTGCTTCAGGCTGCAAAAGCTGCTTGTTATCTTAGACGGGGCAAAGTAGTAAATCCTTGAGATATCAAGGATCTCTGGCTGTTATAGGATGCAGGCTCCGCAGATAGCCCTTTTACATTTTAGAAATATCTGTTATAATGGCCATAATTTCATTCCAAGAATGCGAGGTAACCTAGTCCAATGAAGTAAGACACCCTTTTCTCTAAAACAACTGCATGTAGTTTTGCAGGCGTTTCTCTACGGCGGTAGAGGGAGAGATTTGGCGTGTCTGAACAATGTGACTGGGGTGCCTCTTTTTGTTATGTCGGAAACGGTACTCTGATACAATTCCAATCACATATACGGAACGGATTGCTGCTTTTGTTGACGGGCGAAGGGTAAGGCCCTTTCAATACCGTCAGGGCTGGCCTGGAATGAACAGCCGAAGAATTGAGCAGTGGCGCGCATTCGTCCCGTTATTCAGATCCAAACGAATCCTCTCTCATAACAACCGCCGCAGGCCATCGCCTGCGGTTTTTGATGTTTTTCACAGAGAGAGGATGAGGCGATATGACAATGATTCTAAAAGCGAAAGATATAAGCATGGAACTTCAAGGAAAGCCGCTGTTTGAAGGCATTCAGCTGGAAGTGGCCGAAGGAGAGCGGATCGCGCTGTATGGGCGTAACGGTACCGGCAAAACAACGCTCCTCTCCATCCTGGCCGGTGAGCTTGAGCCTACCTCCGGCGTTGTGGAGGCGATCCTTCCAAGAGAGCGCTGGGGCTGGTTGAGACAGCAGGATGAACCGGAGGAAGGGGATATGAGTGCGATCGATACGGTGCGCAGCCGCAGTCATCCAACGTTATGGGAGCTGAAGCTTCGGCTTGCGGGAGTCGAGCAGCGAATGAACGGCGGCAGCGCTGCGGAAATGGAGCAGCTGCTTGAGTTATATGGCAATCTGCTGGAGCGTTATGAATCCCGGAACGGTTTCCAGTGGGAGACCGAGGTGGAGAAAGCGATGACGATGCTGGGCATCGGGCCGGAGGTGTGGCCGGTGTCCTATCGCGAGCTGAGCGGAGGCCAGAAGACGAAGGTGATGCTGTCTGCGCTCCTGGTGTCGGCCCCGAAATTTCTGCTGCTTGACGAGCCGACGAACCATCTGGACAGTGAAAGCCTGGTCTGGCTGGAGCAGTGGCTGGTGTCGACCTATAAAGGAACGGTGCTGTTTGTATCCCATGATCGGGAATTCATTGACCGGGTGGCGACCGCCGTCTGTGAGCTGACGTCGGAGGAACTCCGGCGTTACCGGGGAGGATACACGGATTACCGGCGCGAAAAGGAACGCGAGCTGCGCGAGCAGGAGACGCTTTATCGCAAGCAGGAGCTGGCCCGCAAGGCGCTTGAGGAGTCGATCCGAAGATACGAGGAATGGTTCCATAAAGCGCATAACGCGGCCGGGGACGTGAATGAAGTCAAGATCACCGCCAGTTTCTACAAGGCCAAAGCGAAGAAGAACATCTCCAGATACCATGCCAAGGAAAAAGCGCTGGAACGGTTGGAAGCCGAGCGGGTGGATAAGCCGCGCAGCGGGCCCAAGCTGAACATGGAGCTGGAAGGGGAGGCATTCGGCGGCCGAACCCTGGTCCAAGTGAAGGACATCTGTTTTGGATACGGAGATCAACAGCTTTTTAATAAGCTCACCTTCTATTTGAACCGCGGCGACCGGCTGGCCGTAAGAGGCCCCAACGGAAGCGGAAAAACGACGCTGCTCAAGCTGCTGCTGGGGGAGATCGATCCGCAGGAGGGCCGGATTACCCGGAATCCTTCCGTCAAGATCGGCTATTTTTCGCAGGAGCTTGAGGGGCTTGAACCTGAAACCACGCTGCTGGACAGCCTACTTGTCATTCCCGGCATGACGGAGAGCCGTGCGCGTACCCTGCTGGGCTCGTTTCTCTTCAGGAGAGACGACGTGTTTAAGAAGATGGGACAGCTCAGCATGGGGGAGAAGTGCAGAACGGCTTTTCTCAAGCTGTATTTCAGCGGGGCGCATCTCCTCGTATTGGATGAACCCTCGAATTACCTGGACGTGGATACCCGAGAGGTGATTGAACAGGTGCTCGTAAGCTTTCCGGGCGCAATCGCGCTTGTATCGCATGACCGGTATCTGGTGCGCAAAATCGCGAACCGGCTGCTTACGCTGAAGCCCGGGGAAGCTCCCGCATGGTTCGAGGGAAGCGTTGGCGAGGAGGAGGAACAGGCTGCGCGAACCGGGGTGATCAAGGGAGATACCGAGAAGGACAATCGCCGAATGGCGCTTGAGTACCGGATTCAGGAATTGCTGGGGTTATCCGCTGATGGACTTGAGGCCGGGGATGAGGCGAGCTGGCTTGCCGAGATTAGGGAGCTGCGGGCCGAGCTTGCCGGGCTTTTGTCGGATTGAGCCCAGGGATCCAGATTAAAATCGGTCCGATGAGGTTAAAATGGGGAAATGAAACTTGCCATATGCCGAAAGGTTGCATATAATAAACCCTATATATTTGCATAAGTTCTAAATGCATGGATGGAGAAAAGTAGCCAGTGCCTCTTTACAGGGAAGGGATGCCGTGGATTGAGAGTGTCCCTCAAAGAATCAGGCTGGTGAAGTTCGCTCCGGAGCAGTTCCCTGAACACGGCAGCCCGCCGGTTGAGTAGGGGATAACGGGTCCGATTCGTTACGTCGGTCAAGTGAGCATGATGAGGCATACTCGTGCCCAAGGCTTTTACCGTCTTGGTTAGAGTATGATGCATGTTAACAAGGGTGGTACCACGGTCTCTTCGTCCCTTTTCGGGAGGAGAGGCCTTTTTTGTTTTCAGAACAATGATGGAGTTTACAAAGGGGTGTGCGAATAGCCATGAAGGAAAAATTGGAAGCTTTAAAGCAGGAAGCATTGGCGCAATTGCAGGATGTTAACGATCCGCAGCAGCTGAATGATTTGCGGGTGAAATACCTTGGCAAAAAAGGGGCCCTGACGGAAATCCTGCGCGGCATGGGAGCACTCAGCGCAGAGGAGCGTCCCGTTATCGGCCAGGTGGCCAATGACGTTCGCGGCGCGATCGAGGAAGTCATTTCCGGCAAGCAGGAAGCGTTCCTGCAGCAGGAAACCGAAGAGCGTCTGCGCGCAGAGAAAGTGGACGTGACCCTTCCGGGTCGCAAGCTCAGCCAAGGTGCGGTGCATCCGCTCAGCAAGGTGATCCAGGATATCGAGGATATTTTCATCGGGATGGGATACCGCGTAGCGGAAGGACCCGAGGTGGAGACGGACTATTTCAATTTCGAGGCGCTCAATCTGCCGAAGAACCACCCGGCACGCGACATGCAGGATTCCTTCTATTTGACGGAAGATCTGCTGATGCGGACCCAGACTTCCCCGGTGCAAGCCCGGACGATGCTGTCGATGCAAGGAAAAGCGCCGGTCAAAATCATCTGTCCCGGACGCGTATTCCGCCGGGACGACGATGACGCGACCCATTCGTTCCAGTTCCATCAAATCGAGGGCCTCGTGATCGGCGAGAACATTCGCATGAGCGATTTGAAAGGGACGCTGCTGCAATTCGTTCAGGAAATGTTCGGCGATAACACGCAGATCCGTCTGCGTCCAAGCTTCTTCCCATTCACGGAGCCCAGCGCGGAAGTGGACGTATCCTGCGTCAAATGCGGCGGCAGCGGCTGCCGCGTATGCAAGCAAACGGGCTGGCTAGAGATTTTAGGCTGCGGCATGGTTCATCCGAAGGTGCTCGAAATGGGCGGCTATGACCCTGAGAAGTACAGCGGATTTGCTTTCGGTATGGGGGTTGAGCGGATTGCCATGCTGAAATACGGCGTGGATGACATCCGCCACTTCTTCAACAACGATACGGCATTCTTGAATCAGTTCACGCGGATCTAATTTTAACGATAAAGGGAAGTGAATAGACAATGAGAGTTTCAACCGATTGGTTGTCCGATTATATTTCGCTCGAAGGCGTAACCTCAGAGGATTTGGCAAGCCGCATTACATCGGCCGGCATTGAAATCGATGTGATCGAGAAACGGAATCAAGGCATTAACAACGTGGTCGTAGGCTACGTCAAGAGCAAGGAGAAGCATCCCGATGCCGATAAGCTGAACGTGTGCGTCGTCGATGCAGGCCAGGAAGAAGATCTCCAGATCGTATGCGGAGCAAAAAACGTGGATGCTGGCCAGAAGGTGCCGGTAGCGCTTGTGGGCGCGAAGCTGCCGGGCGGGCTGGATATCAAGAAAGCCAAGCTGCGCGGCGTGCTGTCCCAAGGCATGATTTGCTCAGCCAAGGAACTGGGCATGAATGACAAACTGCTGCCCAAAGAGCTGCAGGAGGGGATTTTGGTGCTCCCGGCTGACACGGAGATCGGCAAACCGATTGTGGATGTGCTGGGCCTGAACGATGAAATTCTGGAGCTGGACCTGACGCCGAACCGTTCCGACTGCCTCAGCATGCTGGGCACGGCTTACGAAGTGAGCGCCATCCTCGGCCGCGAGCTGAGCCTGCCGAACCCGGAGAAGGAAATGCTGGAGGTTCATGATGCAGCAGCCGATCATATCTCGGTTACGATCGGCGCGGATGAGCAGTGCAGCCATTATGCTGCACGCTATATCACGGGGGTAACGATCGCTCCTTCCCCGCTGTGGATGCAAAACCGGTTGATGGCAGCCGGCGTGCGTCCGATCAATAACATCGTGGATATTACCAATTATGTGATGCTGGAATACGGCCAGCCGCTGCATGCTTTTGATGCGGATCAGCTGAAAGACGGGGCGGTTCACGTACGCTTGGCTGAGGCCGGCGAGACGATGGTGACGCTGGATGGCGCGGAGCGGCGTCTGGAGCCGCATATGCTGGTAATTACGGCAGGCGGCAAGCCGGTGGCCTTGGCTGGCGTTATGGGCGGCCTGGACTCCGAAGTAACGGATGGAACGGTGAATATTTTCCTGGAGTCCGCTAAATTCGATGGCGGCACCGTCCGCAAAACCTCCCGTCAGCTGGGACTTCGCTCAGAGGCAAGCTCCCGCTTCGAGAAGGAAGTGGATCCGGCCGCAGTGATCCCTGCTCTGAACCGAGCGGCTGCACTGATGGCGAAATATGCCGGCGGGTCCGTGCATCAAGGAATCGTCGAAGCAGGAAGTGCGCATACCGAGCCGTCCGTGATTACGTTGTCGCTGGAGAAGCTCAATCGTTATCTGGGCACGGAGCTGTCTTTGCTTGAGGTCAAAACGATCTTCTCCCGACTGCATTTCCCTAGCGGGGATGCGGGCCAGGGATTGGTGGATATCCAAGTGCCTTCCCGCCGCGGCGATATTACGCTCGATGTAGACCTGATCGAAGAGGTTGCCCGCCTGTATGGCTATGACAACATTCCGACCACGGCGATTGAAGGACCGACGACGCCGGGTTCGTTGACGGAAGCGCAGGCCATCCGCCGCTCGCTTCGCCGTCTGTTGACGCACAGCGGATTCCAGGAGGTTCTGGGTTACTCCTTCATTCATCCGCAGCAAGCGGAAGTGTTCACTTCCCTATCGGAAGGCGGGAAGGCGGTTAAGCTGGCGATGCCGATGAGCGAGGACCGCAGCGTGCTGCGTACCAGCTTGCTGCCGCAGCTGCTGGATATCGCGGTGCATAACCATAACCGCAAGCAGCCGGACCTGGCCCTGTTTGAAATAGGGAACCTGTTCCACACGCAGGAGGAGACGTTGACCAAGCAGCCGCAGGAGCGTCCGGTTCTCGGTCTGCTGCTGTCAGGACGCAAAGGCAGCAAGCAGTGGAACGTCCAGCCGGCCAAAGTGGATTTCTTCGATTTGAAGGGTGCGCTTGAAACGGTGCTCGATTATCTCGGCATTCGCGCTGACGACATTGCTTACGAAGCGAACGGGCCGGCAGGCTTCCATCCGGGACGTTCCGCTTCCGTTTACGTAGGTCAGGGCGAGAACAAACATCTGCTCGGGGTGCTCGGACAAATTCATCCAAAGACGCAGCAGGAGCTGGATTTGGAAGATACCTATGCCGCCGAGATCCTGCTTGAGCCGCTCTATGATCTGACCAATGCCCGCGTCGCTTACCGCGATCTGCCTAGATTCCCGGGCATGGAGCGGGATCTTGCCATCGTGGTGAATGAGGAAGTAGAAGCCGGTTCCCTGATGCAAGTCATCAGAGAGAACGCCGGAGAGCTTCTGCAGCAGATTCAGGTGTTTGACGTCTTCACGGGCAGCAAGCTGGGAGAAGGCAAGAAGAGTGTTGCGATCTCCTTGACGTACCGCCATCAGGAGCGGACGCTGACCGATGAAGAGGTTGCCGGGGTTACGGAAAAAGCAGTCGCTGCCCTTCAGCAAACTTTTGGCGCAGAATTAAGAAAATAGCAGGAATTGTGAACGTCCGCATCGAATCCATTACATCAGAGATTCGATGCGGGCTTTTTTGCTCTAAATTGAACTGGGATTTGCATCGGAAGGCCCGCAGGGTTCATAATTATAAGCACAAAACTGTGTTATCATATACCACACTTCGGTCTGTACTCTAGAGGTTCGTCTGTAGATGTTATCTCATATATAATGGATGCAGAGGATAGACCATTTCAGACATCATAGAATTTACACATAATAGAAGGAGGGCACAATTTTGACTACATCTGACCGTAAAAGCGTTACCGTAGACATCTACGGAACTTCCTATAAACTCGTTGGAAACAGCAGTGATTATACCAGACAGGTAGCCAATTACGTGGATGATCGCATGCGTACCATCTCCAAGGCGCACTCCCGATTGGATACCCCGCGCATTGCCGTCCTTGCCGCGGTACATATGGCTGAAGAAGCTTTGCAGAAGCTGGAGTATCAGAACGAGGCCAAGCAGATGACGGCCGAGCGGAATGAGCTGCGAACGGAACTGGCCAAGGTGCAGGGACTTCAAATCGAGCAGCAGGAGAGACATCGTCAGCAGCTGGAGCAGCTGGAGCGCAAGCTGGCGGAGCAGACAACGCTGGCTGAAGAATACAGGAAATCCAAGGAGAACCTGACGGCGGAGTCGGAGCGTACGAAGGAGCTGCTCCAGAAGGAATCGGACCGCGTGGCGGAACTTCTGAAGGAGAAGCAGCAGCTTGAGGTGCGTCTTAAGGAGCAGCGCGAGAAGCTGGAGAGCGGCCACAAGCAGGCGATGGAAGATATGAAACGCCGTTATGAAGGGCAAATTTCACAGTCGGCGCTCACGCATAAACAGGCCGTCGAGAAGCTGGAACAGAGTTTGCGGACTTCTGCGAAGCAGGCTGAAGAGAAGCTGGCGGAGCAGTTGAAGAAACAGGAGAGCACTTATAAACAAGAGGCGCTTCTGAAAGAACAGCAGCACTCGAAGACCGTGCAGGATCTGAAGCAGCAGAATTCGAAGACGGTACAGGATCTAGAGCAGAAGTACGCAAAGACGGTGCAGGATCTGGAGCAGAAGTACACGAAGACGGTGCAGGATCTGAAGCTGGAGCACTCGAAAACCGTGCAGGATTTGGAGCAGCAGCACTCGAAAACCGTGCAGGATCTGGAGAAACAGCTTGCCGAGCAGCGCAATCGCGGCGGCCAGCTGCACTCGCGGTTGTCGACGGCGGAGAAGGAGCTGAACACGGTAAAAGCGGAATCGGACAAGCTGAAGGAAGAGCTCCATTCGTCCAAGCAGCAAGCTGAAGCTTCCTCGCAGGAATTGCGTTCCTTCCGTACGAAGGCGGAAGGGCTGGCGAAGGAACTCGAGGCCCTGAAGCAGGAATCCGGCAAGTCGGAGGAAGAGCGTAGACGTCTGCAGAAGCTTGTGGTGGATGCGAATCAGACCTCCCGCAAGCAGCAGGAAGAGCTGCAGCGTCTAAGCAGCGAGCTGCAATCCTGGCGGACGCTGGCGGATCAGCGCAAGGAGGAGACCGGCGAGCTCGAGATGAGAATCGTCGAGCTGATGGAATTGAACGAAAGCCTGGAAGAGGGAATGAAGGGGCTTCAGGATGAAATCCATGTGATGAAGGACGAAGCGGACCGGATCCTTTCCGAGCGCCGAAGCGCCCAGGAGGAATTGAAGGAGCTCCAGCTCCGCAACGAAGAGCTGGAGAAACTCACCCAGGACGCGGGAATCCGCGAGGAAGAGACCGGCAAACTCTACGCCATGCTGGAAGAAGAATACGATACGGTGTCGAATCAGCTCGATGAGCTTCGCAAGAAGGCGACCGCCAGCGAAGAGCGTGCAAGCGAACTTGCCGAGCAGCTGAGGGAGTCCGAAGAGCGCGCCGTTCATTGGCAGGACCAATACCAGCAATGGATGGCGGAACGGGAACAGCTGGCTGCAGACAGCGAGAAGCTGGCCGCAGAGCGCGATGAGTGGAAACGAACCAAGCTTGCGCTGGAAGAAGAGCTTCAGTCCTGGCAGCAGGAGATTGCATCCGCGCGTCAGGTCTGCGACCGTCTGGAAGGCGAGAAAAGCGAAGCGGCACAGCAGTATTCCGAGCTTGGCGAACAGTACGAGCTGGTTATGCACCAGTATCGGCTGCTGCAGGCAGAACAGGAATTGAAGGCGGAGCAAGCCGCGCAGCTTGAAGAAGAACACCGCAAGCTGAAGGAAGAGTATGCGAAGCTCCAAGTTGAATATAATGAATGGATCGAGTTGATTGAGCAGGATCAGCGTTAGGCCATGACGAAGATGTGAACCTGAAAAAACCTCCGGATCAGAGAGAGGAAACTCTGGCGATCCGGAGGTTTTCATTTTGCATAGCAAGCCCTGCTATTCTTCGACGATCAGTTTGGATATCATTTTGCTGTGACCGGCTCCGCACATAATGGAACACGAAACCTCGAATTCTCCTGCCTTGTCAGGCGTAACGACGGTTGAGTTGTTCTTTCGGTCCAGCTGCAGGCCAAGCGCAGGAATCATAACGCCGTGGTTGCCGTCTTCGTTCTCGTAAGTAATCTTGACGGGCACCCCTTTTTTGAGGTGATATTCGGCTTGGTCAAATTGGAAGTTGGAGCCTTTAATCACGAGTTCTGCTTCCGGTGCTACGCCGGTATCCGTGATCCCCGAATTGCCCTCGGACTCTTGTTGGTTTCCGCCGCAGGCCGCCAATACAAAAAGGAGCATACATGAAACAAGTAGTGCTATGCCTTTTTTCACTATAATCTCTCCTGACTATGAAATAATTGTGAAAATTAATTTCCAATCTTTATGATAGCTCAGAACGGGAGTCGACGCACATGCCTGTTATGAAAAATTGGTGAACGTGAAGCGTTTGCAACGAATTTTATGGATTTACGTTATAATGTAGGGGAAACATAGTCAAAGAGGACGGGAACTTGCTCGAACACGGACAACCCCCTGTCATATAGCAACAGGGGGCAGTTGTGGGGAATGCATCGATGGATTTAACCGCGAACCGGGATCGTTCAGGAAGAGGGCTCCGTCAGGATCCTTTGACAGAAGCGGGCGGCCTTCTATCTTATTCTTTGCGGTTTTTGCCTGCTTCAAACGGGGTGGAGATCGGAATGAACAGATCGATGATCCCGATGACCAGTGCAGCAAGCAGAGCACCCAGAATGGAGACGCTAACGCCTCCGACGATGAACTGGGCCAGGTAAATGACAAGCGCGCTCACAATGAAGCCCACGATGCCGCGTCCAAACGGCGTGACTTTTTTGCCGAAGATGCCCTCGATAGCCCAGCCAAACAGGGCGATGACGAGTGCAAGCAGCAGGGCGCTTCCGAATCCGCCGACGGAGAATTGAGGGACGACCCATCCGACGACCATAAGGACGAGCGCGGCTACGATAAATCGAACGACATGCCCGAGAAATTGCATGGTACCTGCCTCCTTAGAATAAGACTGGAATGTTACGCAGAATTTATTTTGTTCAATCGGACGTAAGGTTATGTGTGGAAGGATTTTGGATTCCATGGCGATTTCGCATGGCGTTCGATATAATATAGGCATTGATTGAGAGGAGTTGTGAACTTCTTGAACGACAAGATTTTGCACACTTTAGAATACCGGAAAATTTTAAATACATTGACGCAGTATACCCAAACCTCCATGGGAAGTTTGAGGGCAGAAAGGTTAATGCCAGAGACCGACCTCGAAGCCGTGAAGGATCTGCTCGCGGCCACCGACCAGGCTTACACCGTAGACAGGCTTAAGGGCAACCCGTCCTTCCGCGGCATTACCGACATCAACGATGCTTTGAAGCGGGCCCGAATCGGAGGCACGCTGAATCCGCATGAATTGCTTGCCACGTCGAACACGATTCACGGGTCGCGACGAATCAAACGGTTTATCGCTGCGATTCATGAGGATGAGAAGATTGATATTCTCTTTAATTTAAGCGATCTTATTTCGGAGCAGAAGCCGCTGGAGGATGCCATTCGGCTCTGCATCGATGAAACGGCCGAGGTGCTGGACTCCGCAAGCGCGGAGCTGTCGCAAATTCGGAGGGAGCTGCGAGGCGGAGAGGTACGCATCCGCGAGAAGCTGGAATCCATGATCCGTTCGCAATCGGTGGCGAAGATGCTGCAGGACCAGCTGATTACGATTCGCGGCGACCGATTCGTCATTCCCGTCAAAGCGGAGTATCGCTCCCACTTTGGCGGTATCGTGCACGACCAGTCCGGCTCGGGCGCGACGCTGTTCATCGAACCGGAGTCCATCGTGGCGATGAACAACAAGCTGCGCGAGACCCGGATGCGGGAAGAGCGGGAGATCGAAGTGATTCTGCAGAAGCTGACCGCCCAGGTCGGCGAGCAGGCTGAACTGCTGTCCATCGACGTCGATCTGATCGGGCAGCTCGATTTTATTTTTGCCAAAGCCCGTTTAGCTCATGTGATGAAGGCTTCGCTCCCGCGTATGAACGACAGAGGATATATTAAGCTGCGCAGAGGCAGACATCCGCTCATACCGACGGACCAGGTCGTGCCGCTGGACGTGGAATTGGGCAATTCCTATACCTCCATCATCGTCACGGGCCCGAATACCGGCGGTAAGACGGTTACACTCAAAACGATCGGTTTATTAAACCTGATGGCGATGTCCGGACTGTTTATCCCGGCCGAAGAAGGCAGCCAGATGTGCGTGTTCGATGCGATCTACGCGGATATTGGCGATGAGCAAAGCATTGAACAGAGCCTGAGTACCTTCTCCAGCCATATGACCAACATCATCCGCATCTTAAGCCAGATGACGCCGAAGAGCCTGGTCCTGCTCGATGAAGTGGGAGCGGGGACCGACCCGGCGGAAGGTTCGGCTCTGGCGATTTCCATTCTGGAGCATATCCACCGCATGGGCTGCCGCATGATCGCGACGACGCACTATTCCGAATTGAAGGCATACGCCTATGAACGCAAAGGCGTGATCAATGCCAGCATGGAGTTCGATATCAATACCCTAAGTCCGACTTATCGGCTGCTGGTGGGCGTTCCTGGAAGAAGTAACGCGTTTGCTATTGCAGAACGTCTGGGATTGCCGGGATCCATTCTGGAATTCGCCCGCGGGGAAGTGAAGGAAGAGGATCAGCGGGTGGAGCATATGATTGCGTCCCTCGAGGAGAACCGGCATACCGCTGAAGTGGAGCGTGAGAAGGCGGAACAGGTCCGGAAGGAAATGGAGGAACTGCGTCAACGTCACCAGCAGGAGCTTCAGAAGCTCGAGGAGCAGAAAGACAAACTCGTTGATAAGGCTCGGGCGGAAGCAAGACAGATCGTGGACAAGGCGCGGAGCGAAGCCGAGGAGATCATTGCGGACCTGCGCAAGATTGCCCAGGAGGAAGGGGCTTCCGTTAAGGAGCACAAGCTGATCGCGGCCAGAAAGCGCCTGGATGACGCCGAGCCGCAGCAGGGCAAGAAAACGGGCGGCCAGCGTTCTGCGAAGCAGCAGCGCAGCATCGAGCCCGGGGATGAGGTTCGGGTATACAGCCTGAATCAGAAGGGGCATGTCGTGGAGATGTCCGGCTCGAAGGAAGCCGTCGTTCAGCTTGGCATTATGAAGATGAAGGTCGCGCTGGACGATTTGGAGCTGCTGTCGAATCCGGCGGCCAATGCCAAGCAGGCACCGAAACAGCATGCCACCGTCCTGAAGCGGACCCGCGATGCCAACATCCGGAATGAGCTGGATTTAAGGGGAGCGAACCTGGAAGAAGCGTTGATCGAGGTGGACCGGTTCATTGATGAGGCGTTTTTGGGGAATCTGGGACAGATCTACATCATTCACGGCAAGGGAACCGGCATTTTGCGAACCGGCATTCAGGATTATTTGCGCAAGCACAAACATGTCAAGAGCCATCGTTTAGGCAATTACGGCGAAGGCGGCAATGGCGTTACGATTGCCGAGTTGAAATAAGAAATCAGGAACCGTTTTCTCCTTCAATCGTATAACATATCATCAATAGGGTTCAGAACGACGGGATGCGAAAGGTGCCGCATCCCGTTTATCAGGGAGGAAATAAGGGAATGACGGAAGCGATTGATCATTTGCTGACCCATCCGCTTGGGGTGCTCGTCGGCTATTTCTCGGTTGCGATACTTGCACTTATTGTTTACTTGTATTGCTTTGAATTGGTTACCAAGTACAATTGCTGGGATGAAATACGCAAAGGAAATGTTGCCGCGGCCATGGCGACCGGCGGCAAGGTCTTTGGCATTTGTAACGTGATGCGGTATAGCATCACGGCTAATACGTCCATTTACGGCATGATTAAATGGTCGTTCTTCGGGTTTATACTGCTTTTATTAGCTTATTGGCTGCTTGAATTCTTGACGCCTGTGTTTTCGGTCGATGAAGAGATTGGCAAGGATAATCGGGCAGTGGGCCTGATCGTGCTTCTTATCACCGTATCTTTGTCTTACATTATTGGAGCGAGCATTACTTAAGGGCTTCGGGAGGAAAAGAACGATGAAATATTTACCGCGGATATTGTTTGCGGCAGCCATGATTTTTTTCGTGGCAGGTATTGTATACTTAATGTCTCAATAAAAATAACGTAAACAGGGCCATTCATGGCCGTTTGAATAAAGAAAGGGATGAATGACCGATGGAACCGACGGTTTGCCCATGGTGCCAAAGTGAGATTGTATGGGATGAGGAGATAGGTCCCGAGGATACCTGTCCTCACTGCGCGAATGAGCTTAAAGGCTACCGCACATTGAATATCGCATTGCAAGATGAAGATGAAGATGAAGAGGACGTCGTGGAGGAATATGAAGAGGCTTATGAGCCTTCCGACGAGGAGGCGCGCGATCTTCATCGCATCTGGGGCTCCGACCATGAATCGCTGTCATCGCTTCGCACCGTGGATAAGTACGGGGAAGATCACGATCTTTTTGCATTCGAGGAGACGGTGGAGGGGATCCTGGACGAACAAGAGGAAGTGCCCGAGTGTCTGCATTGCCGAGAGTATATGCTCCATGCAGGAACGCAGCGCGTGAGCGGAGAAGGCTTCCAGCCGGTTCACGCACCCTTGATCCAAGCTCCCATTCTGCAGCCTCCGTATGATCTGAACGTTTATGTATGTCCCGGATGCTTCCATGTGCAGTACAATTTGGCAGAGAACGACCGGCTTCGGATGATCAAGAGTTTTATCCATAAAAAGGAATAGGGTTGCGGAGCGGCGCTGTTGCCGATCCCGCGGATGACTTAAGGAAACTGCCGGCGGCGGTTTCCTTTTTTTTGTTCATGAAGTGGAGCGCGAAGGGGTAAAATACCTTGGACTTCAAGTGAAAGGGCAAGGGAGGAACTGTATATGAAGTTGACAAAGGACCCCCAGGCTATGCTTCTGTTATCGGTTCATGGGTTGTTTATTCTATCGAGCGCATTGTCGGGTACGTTCCTCAACGTATACTTATGGAAAAGCCGCCAGGATTACACCATGCTCGGCTGGTTCACGATTGCGCAGCAGGTGGCGCTTGGCCTGACGTTCTGGGCCGCCGGCAAATGGGTGAAGGAGCATAACAAAATGAATGCGCTTCGCCTGGGAATTGCCGTGTCCGGCTTGTTTTATCTATGCGTGCTGTGGGCAGGGAGGAACGCCGTCCATTACATTTGGCCGCTCGGCCTGCTGTTCGGTGTGTCTTTAGGATTGTTCTGGTTGGCCTTTAATGTGGTTTACTTCGAGGTTTCGAGTGCGGAGAACCGGGACTGGTTTAATGGCTGGATCGGGCTCCTGGGCTCCATAACGGGGATTATCGGTCCGTGGCTGGCAGGCTGGATCATCACGCTGATGCATGGGGATCAGGGCTATCGGTTTATTTTTACCGTGTCGATGGCCATCTTCGCCGTAACGGTGGTCATGAGCTTTTTTCTGCGCAAAAGGCCGGTTCAAAGCGATTATCACTGGCTGGAAGGGGTAAGCCGCCTCAAGGAGGGCGGGGTTTGGAAATACGCGGTATTAGGCTTGGCTGTTCAGGGAATCCGGGAGGGCGTGTTCTCCTTTCTCATCACGCTGCTTGTTTTCGTGGCGACGGATCAGGAGTCCAAGCTGGGGCAATTCGCGTTGATTACTTCGGCCGTTTCACTGGTCAGCTACTGGGCCTGCGGGAAATGGTTCAAGCCCAAATTCCGTAAAACCGGCATGCTGGTTGGTTCCGTATTGATGCTGATTGTCATCATGCCGCTGCTATTTACGGTCAACTACACTACGCTGCTGGTGCTGGGAATCGGGACGTCGCTCTTCATTCCGCTGTACATGATGCCGGCTATATCGGCCAGCTTCGATCTCATGGGCGTGAATCAGGAAAACGTGGAGAAGCGGGTGGAGCTGGTCGTGCTCCGGGAACTCAGTCTGACGATAGGCCGAATTACGGGCTTGCTTGTTTTCATTCTTGTACTGTCATTCAGGCAGGATACGTTAACGATAACATTGCTGCTGCTGTTTCTGGGGGCATCCCCCATCGGATCTTGGCTGTTCATACGAAAGCTGTTTCCTAGCAAAGGACAAGCCGCCTGAGCCTGATGGCATCGATGTGAGTCAGGGAGATCATGCAATGAGCGAAAGTTGGATAACGCAGGTCAGCGACGTTTTTTAAAATAGAAGGCCGCGACGCGGAGGCAAATCGTACAAACGCAAAGAAGGTATCTCCAAGGCCGCAGGGCCTGTTAGGGGATACCTTCTTAATTTATGTGAAGTTCAGGTCGATCGGACGCCTCAGCGAGAACCATTTCAGTTCTTCGGGCTCTCTGCCGGCAATCGTCTCGGCCAGGAGATCGGCGGCGATCATGCTGTAAACCATACCGTTTCCGCCATAAACTTCGATGAAGTAGCTGTGCGGATACTGCGGATGTCTGCCGATCAGCGGGATGCCGTCTTTGGTGGAGGCAAACACGCCAGCCCAGCTGCATGCCATTTTCAGGTCCGTCATCGTAGGGAACAGCTTATGAATTTCATTCAGCAGTCTCTGACTTCTTGGCTCGGCGTATTCCTCTGGTTTGCCTGAAGGAGGCAGCGGCTCATCCAGTCCACCGGCCATGATCCGCCGATCCGGCGTTGTCCGGAAATAGAGATATGGACGGTCGGTCTCCCATATGAGAGCCCGCTCATACCACGAAGACAGATCGTGAACAGGCTCGGTCATAATGGCATAGGTATTGAGGAGATCCACTTGATAATCCGGCTTCCATTCTTGGGTGCTGTACCCGGTAGCCCAGATCACGTGTTTGGCTGAAACGCTTCCCTGATCCGTCATGACGGTGACATCGTTGTGTGTATACCTGGTTTCTTTCACTTCGCTGTTTTCATAAATTCGCAGCCCCTGATCGCCGGCATCTTGAAGAAGATGATGTCCGAGACGGTAGGGATTGACTTCGGCATCGCCGCGGGTATAGATGGCGGCTTCCTTTGAGAACGGAAATTTAGCCTTCACATCATCGCGGTTCCAGTACTGCACGTCGAAGCCCTTGCGTTTGAGGAGGTCATACTCATGACGAATCAAGCCGATATCTTGAGGGTTGCTGGCATAGTAGAGGCTGCTTCGAGAGATCAACCCGGAATCCCTTGACAACGTATTCGCGATTTCAGTGAGCCGACGTATGGCATTTCTGCACATCATGTAGAAGGCGGTACCCCGGTCCTCGCCAAAATGTTGAATCAAATTCGAAAGGGGACAGTCGTTTGAGATTTGCAGCAGTCCCGTATTGGCGGAAGTGCTGCCCTCGCATACTCGACTTTTCTCCAGGAGAATGACGTCGACGCCTTGCACGCTCAGGACATAGGCCATCAGGGCACCGCTGATACCGCCTCCGACGACCAGCACGTCGCAGCTAAGCCGGTCCGAGAGCACGGGGTATTTTTTTACCGGTTCGGTGTTTAAATATTTCCAGGGCGTTGTTCCGCCGGTCAGTAACATGATCCATCCCCTCCCATCGTCACATCGCCATTAGTTTGGTCGTTCCTTCCGCATTTCATGACATCTTGCGACATAGATTTGTACAACGGTGGCATACTAGGTCCTGTCAACCTAAATGGAAAGGGGAACAACGAACCGTATGACATCCAATCAGCAATTACAGCCTCTCACTTCAAAAGAGCTGGATTATATCGTGGACTGCATCTCCAACGAGACCATGCTGGCCAAGCATTGCGCCGCTACGGCAGCAGCCAGTCAGAACCCTGCCATTCAGCAGGCACTGCTCGGATTCGTCAAGCGACATGAGCAGCATCTTGATATGTTGGTGAACTCCCTTCAGACCCACAGCAGCGTTGCGCCCAACCAGCCGCAGTAAGCAGACAGTGCATAACCTACAACCCAAAGGAGGAACTACGATGGCAACCCCTAACGGATCTTCATTCCTGCCCGAAGAGGATTTGCTCAGCCCGATACTGGGAGAACTGAAACGGGCCGTTCGAGAATATACGACAGCCACGACGGAAGCCACTTGCCCTGACGTGCGTCAAATGTTTACCAATTTGACCACGGATACGCTGAGTCTGCAAGGCGAATTCTTTAATATGATGAAGCAGCAGAACATGTACACCGCAGGCACGCATGCGCTGAAATACGACGTGGACAAGCAGCATAAACAAGCGCAGCAGTCCGTACAAAAAACTCGGGAAACGATAAATCAAAAAACTTCAAGCATGGGCGCGTATGCGCACAATCCGAACGTTGAGCCCCATGCAACCAATGTATCCCCTGCTTCTTATATGTAATGTAACCCAACCATCTATGGTTAACGCAACGATTTCGCCGATGACACCTCCAGCATTGGGCTGCGGGCATGCATCGGTTTTTTTCTTTTGCACATCCCGTGTAAGTTATTGTAATATAAGTATTAATCTCTGTTCCGACAAAACCGTGTGTCACGAGCGGTTATTCGGAATAAGTGCTGGAGGATACGTACATGGAAGAGCTAAGCGAATTGAAACTGAAGGTGCTTGACCTGCTGAAAGAGGACGCGAGAAGATCGCCGGCTCTACTCTCTACTCTACTCGGTGTAGAAGAGGAAGAAGTAAAGACCTCCATTGCGGAGCTTGAACGAGATCACGTCATTGTCAAGTACGCCACCGTTGTCAATTGGGGCAAGGTGGAGGACGAGAAGGTTACGGCGCTGATCGAGGTTCAGATAACGCCTGAGCGCGGAAGAGGCTTTGAAGGAATCGCGGAACGGATTTATTTGTTCCCGCAGGTAAAGTCGGTTTATTTGATGTCAGGCGCCTACGACCTGCTGGTCGAAGTGGAAGGCGGTAACCTGCGCGAGGTGGCCAATTTTGTTTCCGAGAAACTGTCGCCTATTGATTCTGTATTATCGACCAAAACGAATTTCATTTTGAAAAAATATAAACAAGACGGGATTATTTTTGAAGAACGTCAAGAAGACAATCGTCTCCTGATCTCGCCGTAAAGGAAGCGTGTGCTATGATTTTGAACGAACAGCAGCTTGCAGAAAATAACAGGAAATCGATGAGCTCCTATTTGGCGCCTAGAGTCAGGGATATTCAACCCTCCGGAATCCGGAAATTTTTCGATCTCGTCAGCGGAAACAAGGATATTATCACGCTAGGCGTCGGGGAGCCTGATTTCGTTACGCCGTGGCATGTACGAGAAGCGTGCGTATATTCATTGGAACGCGGGTTTACGGGCTATACGTCCAATGCCGGCATGCCGGAGCTGAGGGAAGCGATCGCGGAATATTTGAACGACAGCTTTCATGTGACCTATAATCCTGCGAATGAAATCATCGTAACCGTGGGCGGCAGTGAAGCGATTGATCTGGCGCTGCGGGCCTTGATTGTTCCCGGAGATGAAATTCTGATTCCGGAACCGTGTTACATTTCGTATTCGCCGATCGCTTCAATCGGCGGCGGCGTGCCCGTCGGCATCGAAACGACGGCTGAGCATCATTTCAAACTGACGGCCGAGGCGCTGGAAGCGCAAATCACGCCCAAATCAAAGATTCTGATTCTCTGCTATCCGAGCAATCCGACAGGGGCGATCATGACCTACGAGGATTGGCTTCCGATTGCGGAAGTGGTGGAAAAGCACGATCTGATAGTGATTTCCGATGAAATTTATGCCGAGCTCACGTATGAAGGCAAGCATGTCAGCTTTGCCTCGATGCCCGGCATGATGGACCGCACCATACTGGTCAGCGGCTTTTCGAAGGCGTTTGCTATGACCGGCTGGCGTATGGGATATGTGTGCGCTCATACGGATCTCATTGCCGCCATGCTGAAAATTCATCAGTATACGGTCATGTGTGCACCGGCCATGGGGCAAGTCGCCGCGCTTGAAGCATTGCGTAACGGCATGGGGGAGAAGGACCGAATGGTTGAATCCTATAACCAGCGGCGCAGACTCGTTGTGCAGGGGCTGCGGGAGATCGGTCTGGATTGCCACGAACCCCAGGGAGCGTTCTACGCCTTCCCAAGCATCAAGGGAACGGGACTCGGCTCTGAAGAGTTTGCTCAGCGATTGCTGACCGAAGCCAAAGTGGCCGCAGTGCCGGGCACTGCTTTCGGGCTTGGCGGGGAAGGTTTCATTCGCTGTTCTTATGCTACATCCATTGCTCAACTGAATGAGGCATTGGAGCGAATGGGCAATTTTGTTGAAAAAATAAAGTAGGCAAGGAATTCGTTGAACTTTTTCCTTGAATTAACAAAAGATTCACTTTTCATTGACGAAAATTATGTTATAATTTTATTTTGGGGGCAGAATTTTACTTTCCAAGGAGGGATCACCAGTGTTTTGTGATTATGAATTGTCAAACTACCGTGGTGATTATACGGCTGAAGACAATAATCACGGTAAATGGTCAATTAAATCAGCCAAATCCACTCCTCAGGAAATTACCTTGGAAGACGAAATTCACATGCTCCGCCGGAAGATGGAGCAAATATTTTTGGAAGAGCAGTCCTTCACGTCGGAAATTGTGATCGAGATCAGCAGTTTGCTGGATCTGAAGATCAACGAATATATGAAGGCCCATCCCAAAAAGAAACTCTAAAATATTTCACCATTAAATAATACAAGGCTGTTCCTAGAGTGAGAATACTCGTGGTTCAGCCTTGTTTGTGTTTAAATCTAAACGCCAACCTAAAGCACTTCCCTCAGGCATTATCGGCCTTGGGTTTATTCGGCCGCAGCGGGAACGTGATCCGAAATTATGCTATAGTGAGCATAATAAGATGTTATGGTGTTCGTTCAAGATATGAAATGGAGGAAGATGTGATGAAGGTATATACAAGAACGGGAGATGCGGGGGAGACTTCGATTATTGGCGGTCGCGTGCCCAAGGATGATCCGCGCATCGAAGCGTACGGCACGATCGATGAATTGAACAGCTTTGTCGGTCAGGCCGTGTGCTTGGCCAAGGAAGCCGATTTTGAGGAGCTGTATCTTCAGCTCGTTCAAATCCAGCATGAACTGTTCGATTGCGGCTCGGATCTGGCTTATGCTAGGCCGCGGGAGGATAAACTCAAGGTCGGTGCCGAGCTTGTGGATCGTCTGGAGGCGTGGCTGGATGCATTCGAAGAGAAGAACCCTCCGCTTGAGCGCTTTATTCTGCCGGGCGGAAGCGCCTTGTCTTCTTCGCTGCATGTATGCCGGACCGTATGCCGCCGCGCAGAAAGGTTGACCGTTACGCTGCAGCGAACCACCGAGATCAATCCGGAGGTCCGCCGGTACTTGAACCGGTTGTCCGATTATTTCTTTGTTGCCGCACGGGCAGCCAATGTGCATGCCGGGATACCTGATGTTGAATATGAGCGAAGCGGAAAGGTGTTCCGGTAATAGATGAGTCTGTACTATCCGCCAATCCGCTATGTCGTGCCTTCACACGAAGACGGCATGCTGCTTAAGACCATTTTGCAAAAAAGAATGGGGGTATCCCGCAAGCTGCTCTCCCGCCTCAAATTGACGGAGCAGGGCATTATGCTGAACGGGACCCGCGTATATATTAGCGTTAAAGTGCAAGCGGGCGATTTGGTCGAAATTCGGATGGAGCAGGAACGTTCCAACGATATGCTGCCCCAGCCCATGGAACTTCATATTCTGTACGAGGATGAGCATCTGCTTGTCTTGAACAAGCCGGCAGGGGTCATCGTGCATCCGACGCATGGGCATTACACCGACACGCTGGCCAACGGGGTCGTTCATTATTGGCAGGAGAAGGGTTGGAATTACCGGTTCAGAGCGGTTCACCGGCTCGATCAGGAGACTTCCGGCGTACTGGTAATCGCGAAGAATGCGTATATTCATCAGCATGTTTCCGAACAAATGATTGCCGGCACCGTCGATAAGAGGTATGTCGCTTTTGTGCATGGAAGACCTTCTTCGCAGACAGGCGATATTGACGGTCCGATTGATCGGGATCCGTTGGAGCCCCACCGGCGCATCGTAACTCCGGAAGGATATCCTTCGCTTACGCGGTATAGGGTACGCGAAACTTACCCCTCCGCATCCTTGGTTGAATTGAAGCTCGAAACAGGCCGGACGCATCAAATTCGGGTGCATATGCTAAGCATCGGTTGTCCATTGATCGGAGATCAGATGTACAGGCATCCCGTATACAGCGATCAGGAATTGTTACCGGATGTGCCGGAGAGGGATGAGGATTCCAATGGGGCCGTCGGGTCATTGGATCCGTTAGCCGCAACGATCATGAGGCTGGACGGCTATATGGACAGGCAGGCGCTGCATGCGGCAAGCCTGACGCTGATGCATCCGATAGAGGGGAAGACGATGGTATTCACGGCCCCGCTGCCTGAGGACATGAAATCATTGAGATTAGCGCTCGCGCAAGAAGCTGTCACTTCATTATGTAACACTACAACATTAGAGGGAGAACCTATTGAATGAGCAAACTGAAAGTATATCAATATCCGAAATGCGGGACTTGCCGTAACGCTGTGAAATGGCTGCAGAACGAAGGACATGAGCTGGAGCTTCAACATATATTCGAACAACCGCCAAAGAAGGATGAGTTAGCCGACCTGATCGCCAAGAGCGGACTGGAGCTAAAGAAATTTTTCAATACGAGCGGCGAGGTATACAAGGAAATGAACCTGAAAGACAAGCTGCCCGGCCTTTCCGATGAGGAGAAGATCGAACTGTTGTCTTCCAACGGAAGATTGATCAAGCGTCCGATCGTGACCGACGGCAGCAAAGTAACCGTCGGCTTCAAAGCGGAGCAATATCAGGAGGCATGGCAGAAGTAACGGTCGTTTTTGGGACATGACAGACACTAAAGACAGGCTGCGGCAGTGATTGATTACGAGAGTCGCGGAATCGGTTTGCCGAAGGGCAGCCAGTCGCCGGTAACGATGTCGTCCTGCTGATGAAGGCAGAGCATTCTATGGTCCTTCGACCATCGGAATGTTCTTTTTTTTGTGAGCAGCCCACGATAGGAAATTCAAAGAAATACCCTGTGACAAGCCCAAGTCCATATAAGGATATGGTATAATGACAAGGTATATTTTAAGGTTATACCAGAGAAGTTAAAGTTAGGAGCGATCATGACTGTGATACCCAATCCACAACCATCCTTAATGCTCGTCGACGGGATGGCTTTATTATTTCGTGCTTATTATGCAACCGCGTCCAGCGGTTATATCCGTCGTACCAAAGCGGGTGTGCCGACCAACGCGATTTACGGTTTCCTGCGGTATATGTGGGATGCCATCGATAAATTTCAGCCTACCCATGTAGCTTGCTGCTGGGATATGGGCTCAAAAACATTCCGTACGGAGCAATTCGCCTCGTATAAAGGCAATCGTCCGGAAGCGCCGGATGACTTGGTTCCGCAGTTCTCGCTGGTTCGCGACGTGACGGAATGCCTCGGGATCCCGAATCTGGGCGTTGTGGGTTATGAGGCCGATGACTGCATCGGTACGCTTGCCAGACGGTTCGGCGATAGCATGAACGTCATGATCCTGTCGGGCGACCACGATTTGCTTCAGCTCGTGAACGATTCGACTTCGGTCATCATTATGAAAAAGGGGCATGGCAATTATATGCACTATACACCGGAGACGCTTTATGCCGAAAAGGGTCTTTCTCCAAGACAGGTGATCGATGTGAAAGGCCTGATGGGAGATACGAGCGACAATTATCCGGGCGTACGCGGGATCGGCGAGAAGACGGCTGTCAAGCTGATCCAGGAATATGAATCCGTGGAAGGCATCCTTGCCAATCTCGATTCATTGACCAAAGGGGTTCGCACCAAGATCGAAGCGGATTTGGAGATGCTGCATCTGTCCCGGGCCCTGGCCGAAATTCATTGCGAGGTTCCAATGGAATGCGAGCTGGATTTGTGCCGCCTGAGCGTGGATCACGAACGTGCGTTAACCAAACTGGAGGAGCTGGAAATGAAGAGTCTTGGCCATCTTTTTGGGGTGGCGGTGGTTTCCTAGCCGCTTCGGTCGAAGGTGTCGTACCGGAGACATCCGCAGCAGGCCGGGGCACTTCTTCAATTCACCAGGAAGCCTGAAATCAGCGGCGTCTTCATGGTGGCTGGATTGTGTTTGTGGAGCCGTCGTCGTGACCACGACGAAAATGCTCGGCTCGGGTTGCGGGAATGGCAGTCGATAAAAACATCACTGCTGTCCAGCATCAGTGCCTTTATACTGGGATCAGCGGCGGCACGCTGGATGGCGCGCGTTTGTCGGCAGAACGGCCGGCGAAACGCAGCTGATGCTCCTGCAATTGTGGTAGGCTTTCCGTCCGCTAATGGTACTGAGCAGAAACAGCTGGATCCGCGCTGCCGCAGGTCCGCGAGGCAGGCGTATCGGCGTTCTTTCTGGCTTTTGCCGGAGGTTTAGGCGAATTTGAGGCAACCTGGATGGTTGCAGGCAAATATACCGTGCGTCACGCAAACGCTGCCCACGGCGATTTACGTTGCGGTTAGCAATGGCCAAAGCGGGCTGGAATGGGCGTGGCGACGGTTATTATTTTGTTCTCATGGCTGTTACTCGCCGTGTCTCGGAACGGGCAGAGGCAGAGATAGAGGCAGGCAGACTTGACGGGAGCACAATGTTTACATATGCTTCGAATAGAGCTTGTTAGCAACCATATAGAGAACAAGGCACAGCACATCGTGGAGAGGATGGAAGAAGCATGAGTTTACTTGGAGCAATTGAAGCAGGAGGAACCAAGTTCGTTTGCGGCGTGGGTACGGAGGATGGAACGGTTGTGGAGCGAGTGAGCTTTCCGACGACAACCCCTGAAGAAACCATGGCAAACGTCTTTAACTTTTTTGCGGATAAGGATATAGAGGCGATCGGAGTCGGTTCGTTCGGACCAATTGACCCGGTGAAAGGCAGCCCGACCTATGGCTGCATTACAACAACGCCGAAGCCGCATTGGAGCAATTACAATATCGTTAAAGCATTGGAAGAGCGTTTTGACGTTCCGATCGGATTTGATACGGATGTAAACGGAGCTGCTCTTGGAGAATATACGTGGGGGGCGGCCCAGGGACTGGACAGCTGTCTTTATATCACTATCGGAACGGGAGTGGGAGCAGGCGCCGTGGTATCCGGCGAACTGATTCACGGCCTGTCCCATCCGGAGATGGGGCATATTTACGTCCGCCGTCATCCGGAAGACCAATATGAGGGGACCTGTCCTTATCATGCAGACTGTTTGGAGGGGCTTGCTGCGGGACCGTCTCTTGGCAAACGCTGGGGTGTTCCCGGCGTGGAATTGACGCCGGATCATCCGGCTTGGGAGATGGAAGCTTATTATCTCGCTCAAGCGCTGATGAATTATGTCCTCATCTTGTCCCCTCAGCGGATCGTGATGGGTGGAGGCGTGATGAAGCAGGAGCAGCTGTTCCCGCTGATCCGCACGAAGCTTCAAGAGCTGCTGGCAGGATATGTTCAGCATCCAAGCCTTCATGACGGGATCGATCAATTCATCGTTCCGCCGATGCTCGGCGATAATGCGGGTCTCTGCGGCGCATTGGCATTGGCCAAGCTGGCAGTGGATGAAGCCAAGAGCATTCAAGCTTAGTCTGATTTCTTATATAGGGCAAGTTCATAAAATGGATTGGATTCTATTACAGATTATGGTATTATAGTTTCAACAGTATAATGTATGGAACGAAGGAAGCACCTTTCTTGCCGCTGCGCGGAGGAGAGGTGCTTTTTTGCGTTGTTCCGCCTTTATGCTGATTGCGCAAACGGGAGGTTATCGAGGGATGCAAATTGTGTTCATGAATCGGATGAGCGGAGCGGATGAGTCAGGTCATCTCCGTTCGGCCCAAGTATGGATCGGCGAGGAAGAAGGAGGATGGCGACTCGGCTGGCGGAATATGGAACCGGACGGTGAAGTTTCCGATGACGAGTGGTATGAAGGGAACTCATGGAATGAGCTGCTATGCGTGTATCGGCACCAGCTTGCGAAGAAGCTCGGAGAAGGCTTCCGCCCGCTAATCGAAGGGGTATTCCATGAACCGGGGGAGACCGCGAGCAAGAATCTCGGCACTCAGAAACTGCAGTGTTACAGCGAGCTGTATGGATCGGAGGAGCTGTACACGGAGTTGTGCGCCTGGCGCAGGAGAAAGGCCGCATCCGGAAGAAAAGCGCCCTATTTCATTGCCAGCAACCGGGTGCTGCGCATGATCAGCGCTTTTGTTCCCCAGAGTGAGGAAGAGCTGCTGCAGCTACCGGGAATCGGGGTTAGCAAGGCTTCGGAGCACGGGGTGGAATGGCTGGAAATTACGACGAAAATCGAGCGAACCACAACGTTTCCACTGGATTGGGTGTATACGCAGCTGCCGGAAGAGGAGTTCTTGTCCTGGCTGTATAAACAGAAGGAACAGAGATATCAGCAGGAGCTTGAACGCTTCCGAACCCGCCGTGCGATGCTGATTGGCATAGCCGAGGGCGCTTCGTTGACCGAGCTTGAAGCGCGTACCTCGCTGTCGCGTCGGGATTTGGTCGAGGAGTTGGAAGGGCTTGAGAAGGAAGGCTATGATACGGAGCAGCTGCTCCAGGTCGAATTGAACACGATGACGGCTGCGGAGCAGGAAAACGTATGGAAGGCGTTTGAAGAGTTGGGCGATACGTTTCTTAAACCTGTGTTACAGCGGGTATACGGACAGGGACAAGCCGAGAACGCAGAATCAGAAGAGCTGGGCGGAACGGAGAGGCTGTATGAGCGGCTTCGTCTCATACGGATCCGCTTTCGGCGGGATCAGCCCGGCAAAGCGAATGCCGGTTAATCTGCCTTAAACAAAGTCAGGACGGATTCTCCCGGTTGCAGGGAGATCCGTCCTGATGCTAATTCGCCGTGCTTGTAGATTGAGTTTGAGTTGCGGCGGTTCGTATGAACCGTTGTGATCCGGCCAATACTCGCCCCTTTTGACCAGGGTGTCTTATATCCAATCCTTTTTACGGAACAGATAAAACATGAGCGCGCCAGCAAAAACCATGATGCCGATAACCACATAATAGGAATATCTCCAATGAAGTTCCGGCATATACTCAAAGTTCATGCCGTAGATGCCCGTAATCAGCGTCAATGGAATAAAGATCGTTGTAATAGCGGTAAACACGCGCATGATTTCATTGGCCCGATTGGCGATACTGGATTGGTAGGCTTCCCGAAGGTTCCCCATGAGATCCCGATAGGTCTCGAACGTTTCGGAGATTTTAACGGCATTTTCATAGATATCGCTGAAGTATTTCTGCAGCTGGTCATCGATCAGCCGAAGATCTTTTTTGTTGAGCGTATTGATAACTTCCTTCTGAGGTCCAAGCACCTTTTTCAACCAAAGAATCTCGCTTCGCAGACCGATGATTTCGCTGAGATGGGATTTTTTGGTATGCATCAGAATGTCTTCCTCCAGCTTTTCAATCCGCGCTTCAATTCGGTCCCCTACGGAGAAGTAGTTGTCCGTGACGAGGTCGATCAAGAGATAGAGGAAGCGGTCAGGCGTGCTGACTTCATCCTCCCAGAGGAGCGGTTTGACGGTGCGAAGCTCATGGATCTTTTGCTTGGTCACCGTAATAATAAAATGCCTGCCCAGGAAAACATTCAATGCCCGAAGGAAAATCTCTTCGTCGTCAAACCGGATGCTGTTCACGACGATAAAATAGTGGTTCTCGTATATTTCAATTTTGGGACGCTGCTCCTCTTCGCTGAGGCAATCCTCAACGGCAAGATCATGCAGGGAGAAGAGGGGCTGCAGTTCGGCTAAATCATCCACGTCCGCATCCAGCCAGTAGAAGCCGCTGGCCGGAGCTGTCAGCGTCATTTCGATGTCATCAACAGGGGTAAATACGCCCGAATCGACCAACCGGATTTTCATCTGATATCACTCCTTTGTCTAATCCAAGCTGCTTAAGTCAAGCAGTTAAGGCACAGGATATCAGCCCACCGGTGTACGGGCATAAATCGAGGAAGGTTAGAATACGATAAAAAGCGCATGAAAAATAACGCTGCCCTCTGCCGGTAAGCTGATCTTGATCCTATGCGGTTGTGCGTCTTGTGCATCCAGTTTCTGGCTCGGGTCACCGTCCATCTTCCATGTCACCTCTTTCATACTCGGTTTTAAACAGCACTTGTCTAGTATAACGCCGGGTGTAGGACCTTTCAAGTGAAATCCGGAGCAGTCCAAGGGCCATGATATAGGGTATGGAAACCTTTGGTGAAGTGTGACAAACTCATGAAAAGGTTCTTGACGAAAAATTGAGGATGATTTAAAGTAGGTATCAATTACGAAACAATTCCAAACAACTGAATAAAGCGAAATCTTATCAAGAGCAGGTGGAGGGACTAGCCCTATGAAACCCGGCAACCGGCGGCAACATCGCACGGTGCTAATTCTTGCAGGAGATACGACGATTGTATAAGCCGTTGTATAGCCTGACAGATGAGAGAGGCGCATTGTGATACGTATATGATGACCTTTCTCTACTTCGAGAAAGGTCTTCTTGCGTTTATACAGTCTAACGCTCTTTCTCACAGCTTTATGGATGTATCATTTCATATTTCGAAGGAGTGAGCCGAGATGCCAATTAAAATTCCGGATGCCCTGCCGGCAAAGGAAGTTCTGGCTGGAGAAAACATTTTTGTCATGGATGAGAGTCACGCGTTTCATCAGGATATCCGCCCGCTGCGGATTGCGATCCTCAATTTGATGCCAACCAAGGAAACGACGGAGACCCAACTGCTGCGATTGATCGGCAACTCCCCGCTCCAGGTGGATGTCGTCCTTCTTCACCCGAGTTCCCACGTATCGAAGAATACGTCGGCCGAGCATTTGAAATCATTTTACAAAACCTTTGAAGAAGTGAAGAACCGTCGTTTTGACGGCATGATCATTACAGGAGCTCCGGTCGAGCAGCTGGAGTTCGAAGAAGTGAATTACTGGGATGAGCTTACTGAAATTTTTGAATGGACCAAGACCCATGTAACCTCCACGCTCCATATCTGCTGGGCGTCGCAAGCCGGGCTTTATTATCATTACGGCGTGCCGAAATACAGCCTCGAGGAAAAGTGCTTTGGCGTATTTCCGCATACGATCAATGAAGCGTGTACCAAGCTGCTCCGCGGATTTGACGAAATGTTCTTTGTTCCGCATTCCCGTCATACGGAAGTTCGGCGCGAAGACATAACAGGCGTGGATGATTTGGTCATCCTGTCCGAGTCCGAGGAAGCAGGGATTTATTTGGTATCCAGCCGGGACGGCAAGCAGATTTTTGCCACAGGGCATTCCGAGTATGATGCGGACTCCCTGAAATGGGAGTATGACCGGGACGTTGCCAAAGGCATGGACATCGCGCTGCCGCGCAACTATTACCCGAACGACGATCCAACAAGAACGCCTCCGTCCATATGGCGCGCGCATGCAAACTTATTATTCACTAATTGGCTCAATTACTATGTATATCAGGAAACGCCATATGATATCGGTCCGCAAATTTAACAGCGTACGGGAGGAGAGTTTGTGATGGAGAAGAAACCTTTGAATATAGAGAGCCGGCTGGCACAGATCGGATCGGTGCAGGAACCGGTAACGGGAGCAGTGAATTTTCCGATTTATCAGGCTACGGCATACCGCCATCCTAAATTAGGCCAGAGCACGGGGTTTGATTATGCCCGCACCAAGAATCCGACACGTTCGGTACTCGAGGATGCTTGCGCCGAGCTGGAATCCGGTGACGCCGGCTTTGCCTGCAGCTCGGGCATGGCGGCCCTTCAGACGATTTTTGCGCTGTTCGGTCAAGGCGATCACCTGATTGTGTCGCTTGATCTGTACGGAGGGACGTATCGGCTGCTGGAGCGGATCATGTCCAAGTTCGGGGTAACGGCAACCTACGTGGATACAAACGACTTGGATGCGCTGGAAGGATCCAGACGACCGAACACGAAGGCCGTATTTATCGAAACGCCGACGAATCCGCTCATGATGATTACGGATATCGAAGCCGTCTGTACGTGGGCAAGACGCCATCAATTGATCAGCATCGTGGATAATACGCTGCTAACCCCGTATTTCCAGAGACCCATCGAGCTTGGGGCGGATATCGTCATACATAGCGCCACCAAGTATCTGGGAGGGCATAACGATGTGCTGGCAGGCATCATCGTGACGAAGGGCAAGGAATTATCCGAGGAGATGGCCTTCCTTCATAACTCCATCGGGGCGGTGCTGAGTCCTTCCGATTCCTACCAGTTAATGAGGGGGATGAAGACACTTGCGCTTCGCATGGACCGGCACGAATCGAATGCAACCGCGGTGGCAACCTTTTTGACAACCCACCCGGCGATCGGCGAGGTGTATTACCCTGCTCTGCCGGATCATCCGGGGCATGAGATCCAGAATCGCCAATCCAGCGGCAACACGGGCATCTTCTCCTTCAAGGTGAAGGACGCCCGCTATGTCGAACCGGTGCTGCGGCACATCAAACTGATTGCATTCGCGGAAAGCCTCGGAGGCGTCGAGTCCCTGATGACATACCCGGCGGTCCAGACCCATACGGACATCCCGCTTGAGATTCGGGAAGCGATCGGCGTGGACGACCGCTTGCTTCGGTTCTCGGTCGGCATCGAGCATGCGGATGACCTGATCGCGGATTTGGATGCTGCGCTGGGCGCGGCTATGGCAGAAGTGGAAGGGAGCACGGGAGCATGAGCATCGATAAAGGTCTATCCGGCTTGGGAACGGAAACCAAGCAGGTATCAGTAAAACAGGGACACCAAGAAGAACTTCGTTTCGAGACGAAACTATTGCATTTCGGCGGGGAAATCGACCGGGCAACCGGCGCCTCAAGCGTTCCGATCTATCAAGCCTCGACGTTTCATCATGAAGACGTCTTTAACCCGCCACTGCACGATTACAGCCGTTCCGGCAATCCGACGCGACAGGCGCTGGAAGATTATATCGCCCTCTTGGAAGGAGGCGTGCGCGGCTTCGCTTATGCTTCCGGCATGGCGGCGATCTCCAGCTCGTTCATGCTGCTGTCCGCAGGCGATCACATGATCGTGACGGAGGACGTATACGGCGGAACCTACCGCCTGCTGACCAGCATACTGAGCCGTATGGGCATCGAGAGCACCTTCGTCGACATGACCGATCTGGATCAGGTGAAGGCAGCCCTCAAACCGAATACCAAAGCGGTTTATATGGAAACCCCTTCGAACCCGACCTTGAAAATTACCGACATCGGCGCCGTCACGGATTGGGCGAAGGAGCAAGGCCTGCTTACCCTGCTGGACAATACGTTCATGACGCCGTTCTATCAGCGCCCGATCGAGTTCGGCGTGGATATCGTCATCCACAGCGCAACCAAATTCCTTGGCGGACACAGCGATGTGCTGGCAGGTCTCGCCGTAGCCAGAACCCAGGAGCTGGGAGACCAGTTGAAACAGCTGCAAAATGGTTTGGGCACGGTGCTTGGGGTCCAGGATTCCTGGCTCCTTATGCGGGGCATGAAGACGCTCAGCACTCGGATGGCCCACTCCGAGCAAAGCGCGGCCAAGCTGGCGGCCTGGCTGCAAGGGAGAAGCGACATAGAGCAAGTGTATTACCCCGGCCTCTTGAATCATCCGGGACGGGAAGTCCATGAGAAGCAATCGAGCGGTTACGGCGCGGTTATCTCCTTTGACGTCGGCTCAGGCGAGCGTGCGAAGCAGGTGCTGAACCGCGTGAAGCTGCCGCTGGTAGCCGTCAGCCTGGGAGCAGTGGAGAGCATCCTGTCGTATCCGGCGATGATGTCCCATGCGGCCATGGGCGAGAAGGTTCGGCATGAGCGCGGCATTACCGACGGTTTGCTTCGCTTCTCGGTCGGACTGGAGGATGTGGATGACCTGATTGCCGATTTGGACCAGGCCTTTTCTGCCAGCAACTAAAGATTTTTAAGAAGCAATGAACCTCATTTGAAGATTTGCCAAATCATAGAATTCGGCATCCTGTCACGGACGGGATGTCGTTTTTAATGGCGGAATGTGGTAGGATGGGATAGACGAAGTTTTACTGGTGATTTGTATTTTGTTTTAAGTAGGGAGGCTGCAAGAATGAGTGCGGTAAACCGTATATTGGATAAAGCTTTACGCGGTGAGCGTTTAAATTTGGAAGATACCGTGACCCTTTTTGAGAGTGATGAGATCGAGAAGATTGGCCATGCGGCGGATGTGATGACCAAGCGCCTGCATCCGGATCCCATCACGACGTTTGTTATCGGCCGGAATATCAACTACACCAACATATGTGACGTATTCTGCCGTTTCTGTGCTTTTTATCGCAGACCCGGCTCTTCCGAGGGCTATGTTCTGCCTGATGAGACGATCTTCCAGAAGATTCAGGAAACCGAGGACGTTAACGGCACTGAAATTTTGATGCAGGGCGGAGTCAATCCGGATTTGCCTTTCAATTATTATACGGACCTGCTTCGCAATATTAAGAAGCGGTTCCCTAACATTACGATGCATTCCTTCTCCCCGGCCGAAATCATGAAGATGGTGGAGATCTCCGGGCTCACACTCGAAGAGGTGATGCGCGAGCTTCACAGCGCCGGTCTGGATTCGCTGCCTGGCGGCGGCGCGGAGATTCTGGATGATCGCATCCGCAAAAAAGTCAGCCGTTTGAAAGGTACATGGCGCCAATGGATGGATGTCATGCAGACGGCCCATAAGGTCGGCATGAACACGACGGCTACCATGGTCATCGGTCTTGGCGAAACGATGGAAGAACGGGCGCTGCACATGCTTCGCGTACGTGACGCACAGGATGAATGCATCCAGAACGGGTATGACTCCAAAGGCTTCCTGGCCTTCATTCCGTTTACCTTCCAACCGGACAACACGAACCTCAAGCGCGAGCGCGAAACGCCGGAAGCGTACCTGAAGACGGTAGCCATCGGCCGGCTTGCGATCGACAACGTGCCGAACCTGCAATCGTCCTGGGTAACGATGGGGCCTGAGATCGGCAAGCTGTCACTCAGTTACGGCTGCAACGACTTCGGCAGCACGATGATGGAGGAGAACGTGGTGTCTTCCGCAGGCGCCGTGTACAAGGTCAACATTGAATCGATTATTCAATTAATCCGCGAGACCGGCAACATTCCGGCTCAGCGCAACACCCGGTATGATATCCTTCGCGTGTTCGAGGATAACAGCACCGTGGAGCGCGACTTCGTAATGCAGAACTAATCGCATAACTTATAATCCGCAAGACGGGCCGACTCGGCCCGTTTTTTATTTAGATATCAGAAAGTATAAACTCCAAAACATGAACCTTCCTGATATCGCAATAAAAAATTACATTAAGAGCGGCAGGCCCTTCATGGAATGTGCGTTGATAAACATTTTTAATATGCGCGCTGGGACTTGCTTGTTTTTCCAAGCAGGAGTTCCGTATATACCCGAGCGGGTCCCCATATACTGAAAAGGGAACTCGAAAGGAGTGATTCCATGGAACTGTTCAGCATTTCTGTCGGTACGCGGACGGAAGACGAGAAAAAGGCGTTCCACCGCATATTGTCAGACAAGCAGAAAGAGCTACATAAACAGTGCAAGCCGCTCAAATTCACATTCAGCGCTTCGAATGACCGCGTGATTTGGACGTGCTCCGGCAAGCTTCCGCTGTCTTCGTGGACCGCATCGGCCGACACGCTGCGCCGGCTTGCTGCCGAAGCAGTCACGGCTTACATTCTGGAGGAGAAGGAGCAGGAGATTGCTGCACGGTTAATGTTCTCGGAATTCGAGTTTGATGATGAGGAAGAAGCAGGGCGGATTTTGCAGTGGTTTTTGATGCTCCTGCAAAAAGAAGAAGGCCCGTCCGGGGATTTCTGGCACAGCCGCAAGCGCAAACTGGCTGAAGGCATTTATCAATGCCTTAACGAGGCGCCGGAGCTCAATCTGGACGGTTTCATGACCTTCAGGCTCCAGTCCTATGAACAGGAGCTTCGCGAGATGGCCGAGTACGCGGTGGATGAGTTCATGCTTGATCAGCAGTATGAGGAGTTCGTAAGCCTGCTGAAATATTTCGTTTATTTTCAGGAGCCCAAAATGCCGCTGGTTCACGTCATTCATAAAGGGGAAGAGGACTTTTTGCTGCTGGACGGCAATCTTCGCCCGATCGAACGCCCTCGTGACGACGGACTGGTTATGGAAAGGCTGGACCAGGAGATGGAGATTGAGGATATGGTCGTCAGCACGCTGATTTCGGTATCTCCGGCTCGCATGATTATCCACACGAGGCAGCCGGAGCTTCCCGTCATCGCGACATTGGCCCATATCTTTGATAACCGCGCCGAAGTATGCTGCAGCTGTCCGGAATGCAGCGCGCTTCTGGGAAGCGGACGAATGATGACTTGACGCACCGAAGCGGTCAGGATTATAATTACTGATAAATTCACGTAAAAGCTCTGACAAAGACATGAATCAATCCGGATCCGACCGCTCAGAGAGAGGAAACCTCGGCTGCAATTTCCTCCGGTTCGCCATTGATTTACCCCTTTGTAGCTGTGTCGTCGAACCCGCAAGTCATCAAGAATGCGGATGAGTAGGCTTCACCGGTTCATGACCGTTACTCAATGCTGATGAAGGATCTTAATCGATTATGTACCGGGTACATAAGAGGATGGAGAGATCGAATTAGGGTGGAACCACGGGTATAACACTCGTCCCTTCGCGGGACGGGTGTTTTTTGCATGTTCCGGTATCCTTCGCTGAAGTCCAGGCGGGCTTGTGAACAGCCCAAGGCCTTGCTTCACGGGGAGACTAACGCGTCCTTCATATATGGAAGAAACGTGAAAACTTTTTTGGGGAGGAATACAAGGTGGCTATTAGCATTAAACTGCCTGACGGCTCCGTACGGGAGTATGAGGCCGGCAGCAATATCGAGGATGTGGCTGCGTCGATCAGCAGCGGACTGAGAAAGAATGCCGTTGCGGGAAAAATGGACGGGATCGTCGTGGATTTATCCACTCCGCTTCAGGACGGAGCGCTGATCGAAATCGTTACGCAGGATACGCCCGAAGGGCTTGAGGTGATGCGCCACAGTACAGCGCATTTGCTGGCTCAGGCAACCAAGCGTTTGTATGGACAGAAAGAAGTCAAGCTTGGCGTGGGGCCGGTCATCGAAGACGGCTTCTATTATGACATGGACCTGGAAGAGCCTTTGAATCCGGAGGATCTGCAGAAGATCGAGAAGGAAATGGAACGCATTATCGGCGAGAACCTCCCGATCGTCCGCAAGGAAGTGAGCCGTGCGGAAGCGCTGCGCATTTTCGGCGAGCTTGGCGATCCATACAAACTGGAGCTGATCAACGCCCTGCCGGAGGACAGCATCATCACGATTTACGAGCAGGGCGAATTCTTCGACCTTTGCCGTGGACCGCACGTCCCTTCAACCGGCAAAATCAAGGTGTTCAAGCTGATGAACGTGGCAGGCGCATACTGGCGCGGCGACAGCAAGAACAAAATGCTTCAGCGTGTTTACGGTACGGCGTTTGTGAAAAAAGCGCAGCTCGACGAGCATCTTCGCCTGCTGGAGGAAGCCAAAAAGCGCGACCATCGCAAACTGGGCAAGGAATTGCAAATGTTTACGTTCTCTCAGCTCGTTGGACAAGGCTTGCCGATCTGGCTGCCTAACGGCGCGAAGCTGCGCCGTACCCTGGAGCGTTATATCGTGGACATGGAGGAACGCCTGGGTTACCAGCACGTGTACACCCCTGTACTTGGAAACGTGGAGCTGTACAAAACCTCCGGTCACTGGGAGCACTATCAGGAGGACATGTTCCCGAAAATGGAAATGGACAACGAAGAGCTTGTTCTGCGTCCGATGAACTGCCCTCACCATATGATGGTATATAAGAGCGATATGCACAGCTACCGGGATCTGCCGATCCGCATTGCGGAGCTAGGCATGCAGCACCGCTACGAGATGTCCGGCGCACTGACCGGCCTGCATCGCGTGCGCGCGATGACGCTGAACGACTCGCATATTTTCTGCCGTCCGGATCAGATCAAGGAAGAGTTTGCCCGGGTCATTCAGCTGATCATGACGGTCTACAAGGACTTCGGCATTCACGACTATCGCTTCCGTCTGTCTTACCGGGATCCGCAGGATACCGAGAAGTACTTCCAGAACGACGAAATGTGGGAAATGTCCCAGCGCATGCTGCGTGAAGTAGTGGAGAGCCTGGACATGCCGTTCTATGAAGCGGAAGGCGAAGCTGCCTTCTACGGACCGAAGCTTGACGTTCAGATCCGCACGGCACTGGGCAAGGAAGAAACGCTGTCCACCGTCCAGCTCGACTTCCTGCTGCCTGAGCGCTTTGAGCTGGAATATGTCGGCGACGATGGCCAGAAGCACCGTCCTGTCGTAATCCACCGCGGGATTCTGGGCACCATGGAACGCTTTACGGCATTCTTGCTCGAGAATTTTGCAGGGGCGCTGCCGTTGTGGCTTTCCCCGGTACAGGTCAAAGTCATTCCGGTATCCAACGCCTTTGAAGACTACGCCAAGGAAGTGGCCGAGAAGCTTCAATTCGCCGGTATTTCCGTAGAGCCGGATCTTCGCAACGAGAAGCTGGGCTACAAGATTCGCGAAGCACAGCTCGAGAAGATTCCATACATGTTCATCGTTGGCGAGAACGAGAAAAATGCCGGAGCGGTTTCCGTCCGCAAGCGCGGCGAAGGGGACATCGGGGCCCAGCCGCTGGACGAAATCATCCTCAAGCTGCGTGAAGAAATTAACACCCATGTGGTTTAGTTTAGCCGTAAAAGATAAGTAACCGAGGAAACATGCAGACCTCTGCCATGACGTATATTCTATTCGGGAAGTGGGAACCCTCGCTAGTAAGGGGGAGGTATTCACATGATCCAATGGAAAACATGGCAGAGGTTTTTTGCTGGTTTTATTTTATCAGCCATCTTGTTCAGCGCAGGCTCTACGGCAGTAGAGGCCCGCAATTTGATTCTAAGCGAATCCTACGAATCGACGGACACCCGAAATGTGTATGATCCATCAGAGGAAATACATGGCTCCGATTACGTTGAAATGTCTCGCTTCTATGCGCTGCGCGTGGTAGGTTTTAGTGATATGAATAGATATTTGGAGGTTCCAAGTACGGGGCCGAAGACCAGTGAGCCCGGCAAGAAACGCGAGTCCATGCCGGTGCTTGCCCCGAGGGAGGACCAGGTGCTGCATACGGTGAAGGTAACCGCTACGGGATACACGGCAGGTTACGAGTCGACCGGGAAGAAGCCGGGACATCCCCAGTATGGAATCACCTACTCCGGGGTGAAGGTCAAGCGGGATCGAAATACGCTGTCTACGATTGCCGCGGATCCTGATGTATTTCCGCTCGGCAGCATTCTCTACATTCCCGGCTATGGGTATGGGATCGTAGCGGATATCGGATCAGCCATCAAGGGCCAGAAGATTGACCTCTATTTCTCCACCACCAAGCAGGTGTTTAAGGAGTGGGGGAAAAAGGACGTCGAGGTGCAGGTCATTAAAACCGGAAGCGGCAAATGCACGGAAGCCATGCTGAGAACCTTGGAGGACGCGATTGAGACCTATCGTTTCCTGCCTTCATCCGTGCTGGAGGAAGCCATTTAGGGTAATTTTGCTGCGCGTCTTTGGCAGTAAACATTTAAGAATAATGACACCCTGTTCATCACATACTACTTTTCGGGGGCCAAACCCCTGAAGAGGATGATGGTATCGCAAATGAACAGGGAGGTGAATATTGTGGCTAAAAAGAACAAGGTGCAAGAGAACTTTAAAACACCTAACGAAAAGTTTAACGCTGAGTTTGCTGAAGAGACCAGCATCGCCAGCAACCCAAAAGGGAACTCCAAAGTACAGGAGAACTACAAAAAACCGAACGAGAAGTTTGACGCTGAGTTTGGCGATCTGAACACACCAGGGGACCATTCTGCAAACCGTTAAGGTGTAGATGTCAACGCCCGTTCGTGCAGCAATAAGACCTCCGCTTAAAAGCGGAGGTCTTTTATTATGGAATGATATCCATTTATATCCAGGGACTCGGTCTCGAGACCGAGATCAACTTCATTCCACCGCCGCTAACCCGTTCATCGCAATATGTTGTACACTGTAATTAAGAAAAAATAGAACTGGAAGGCTAGGGGATGACCATGAGTAGAAAAGGATGGAGCCAGCTTAGCAACGGATTGCTGCTCATCGGCATTGGTGTGGTGTTTCTTCTCAATCAGCTCGATATTATACATGTGGACCTTGGTTATATATTCTCGACATTTTGGCCGGTGTTCATCATCTGGTTCGGGCTGCAAAGCTTGATTTATGCCCGTGGCGGAGCATTGTGGGGCTCGATCGTACCGATCGTGATCGGATCGTACTTTCTCGGAAGAAATCTGGACATGATCCATTTCTCTTTCGGCGATTTGATCAAATACGCGATTCCGATCATCCTGATCGGGTACGGATTGCAGGTTATTTTCAAACCGAAGGATCATACGCCGCCGCCATCACCGCCAAGTCCGGGTGATTTCGGCTCGCATCGTCGGGACGATTACGATATCCCGGAGCCGCCTGAAGCGCGTCCGCTGGAATCCTCCCTGGACGAAGAATTCGAGCGAAGATTCGGCAAGCCAGACAAGGCTGACAAGGCTTATGAAGAGTCGGAGTTCGAATCAAGAGACTCGCACGATTCAAGCAAAGGGTACCGCTGGCAGGGACAGCATGAGCGCCCGCGCCAGGAACGTCCGGATCGCAGCAAGTTCAGAGTTCATGTGGATTTTGACGATAACGGCAAAAGCTACGGCGACGGATCGGAATATAAGGATGAACACCACCATCATCAACATCATCATCATCATCACCAATCTTGGCATAGCCATGATACGGTGAACAAGTCCTCTTTTATCGGGGACGTGCACATGGGGAAGGATTATTTCCAGCTGAAGCCGACGAATATTTCGCAGTTCATCGGCGATACGGTACTGGACCTGACCAAAGCTCAAATCCCTTACGGCGAAACGAAAATCAACATCTCGGCGTTTATCGGGGATGTCAAGGTGTTCGTTCCGAACGATTCGGACGTCGGCATTCATGTCACGACCAATTCCTTCATCGGCGATATGAAGGTGCTGGAGGAGTCCCGAAGCGGCTTTATGAGCAATGCCGGCCTGGAAAGCCCGCATTACAGGGAAGCGGGCAAGAAAATTCGAATTACCGTGAGCGTATTTATCGGTGACGTCAAAGTGAATAGGGTAGGTTAATCGTTATGATGGGGATATTGAAAAATACCAAATGGGTGATATTGTTTTATTTTCTGTTGATCGGAGCCGGAGTTGCTGTTTTCCTGTACACAGCAAACCAATCCGGCTACATACATATTGAAGATAACCGGCTGTGGGTGTATTACACGGTCGGTGTACTTCTGTTTACGGGGATTGCGGGATACATCGCGGGACAGCGCATCCAGCGGCCGCTGGATCTGCTTCATCTGAACATGCTGCAGGTTGCCAAAGGAAATCTGAACGTGCGGCTGCCTGCCATGGAAGACGGGTCTTTTGCCAGAGTATACGATGAGTTTAACGGGATGACGGAAGCGCTGGAGAAGAAAATGAAGCTGCTGCAGCGCCTCGGCGAGCAGGATGTCATTGAGAAGGAGATTGCCGCGGAAGCCGCGGTCCTCGAGGAACGGCGCCGGATGGCAAGGGATCTGCACGATACGGTCAGTCAGCAGCTGTTCGCGATCCACATGTCGGCTTCATCCCTCCCGGCGGTACTGAAGCGGAATCCGGAGCAGGGGGACAAAGTGCTCGGCCAGTTGATCGAGATGTCCCATGTGGCGCAGAAGCAGATGCGGGCGCTGATTGCGCAGCTTCGGCCCGTGGAGCTGGAAGGCAGAACCCTTGAAGAAGCACTGGAACGGTGGTTTCCGGATTACTGCCGCCAAAACGGCCTGAAGGGCATGAAGGATGTCGAGCTCTACGGCGGGGTGTCGGATGCGATTGAGCATCAGCTCTTCCTGATCATCCAGGAAGCGGTGGCTAATATCGTGAAGCATGCCGGTGCAGGCCTTGTCAGCATGTCGCTTCGCGAGGACCAGAAACGCGTGATTTTAAGCATCAGCGACGACGGTGTCGGCTTTGACGAGGTGGCAGGCAAGCAGGGATCGTATGGGCTGTCGACGATGCGCGAACGGGCCGAAAAGCTTGGCGGACAGGTCGATATTATAAGCAAGAAGGGCGCGGGAACGACGGTGCGAGTAAATATTCCGTTATTTGAGGCCGAGGGCAATACCGGAGCGGCGGAGGAAGAGAACAAGGATGAGGAAGTGCTGGCTGAGCCAGTGGAATAGAGAGGGGACAACAATCATTATGGGTACGATTCGGATATTGCTGGCTGATGATCATGATATGGTTCGCATGGGGTTAAAAACATATTTATCGTTGGATCCGGGGTTTGAAGTGATCGGAGAAGCAGCGAATGGCCAAGAGGTCGTCGATATGCTGAGAAACGGGGAGGAGGCCGACCGGCCGGATCTCATTCTAATGGACCTGATGATGCCGGTGATGAACGGGGCGGAGACCACGCGCGCGGTTATGTCCGAATTCCCGGATCAGAAGATCGTGATTCTGACCAGCTTTCTCGAAGACGAGCTTGTGGTCGAGTGCATTGAGGCGGGGGCAGTCAGCTACGTGCTAAAGACGGTTTCGGCTGACGAGCTCATTTACGCCCTTCAGGGAGCGTTCCGGGGGATGCCGGTCATGACCAAAGACGTGTCGGAAGCACTCACCAGGGGAATCCGCCGGCATATGGTGAACGGGGATGAATCCGGGCTTACCGAGCGGGAGAAGGAAGTGCTGCTCCTGATTGCCGAAGGCAAGAGCAACAAAGAGATCGGCGAAGAGCTGCATATCAGCATCAAGACGGTCAAAACCCATGTCAGCAATCTGCTGATGAAGTGCGAGCTGGAGGACCGTACGCAATTGGCGATTTATGCCCACCGGAAGGGCTGGGTCAAAATATAGCAATATGTTCTTTTGGTGAGGTATGACCGGGAAGCGTCCCGGTTTTCTTTTTATCTGCCTTTTAATTGTTTTTAAGGTACTATTAAGGTTTATAGTACACAATAAGAACAGTTAATCAATTAGACCACTTGGAAGCAAGTGATTTTAATAGGAGGTAGACCAATGGACGACCAAAGAAAGCGTTACGGGTATCCGGATGATGAGGGAATGAACAACGAAGCGAATAACAATGAAGCAACGAGACGTGAGGAAGCATCCACGGAGAATTCTTCTTATTACTATTCTTACGGACCGTTCCAGTCCATATCGAATAACCGCGACGATGAGAAAACGGAACGGCCTTACCAGAGCCGGGAACCCCAGGAAGTGGAGGTTACCGCTCCGCAGCCCGTTAAACCGATTCCATCTTCCAGCTTCTCGCAGGCCCATTCCTCCGGAAGCCAGGGTGGCGGCGGGCCTGTGGATTCCATGAAAAGAAACAAAGAGTGGAACTACAGCCAGAAGCCCAAAAATTCCGTCAAGACCGTACTATTGTCTTTCTTGGCAGGCGTCCTCGTCATTTCGAGCCTGATGTTTGCCGCTGACCGAACGAATCTGTTTACGCCGGATGCGGCGTACTCATCAGAGCCAGCCCAAGAAACTTCGGCTAACGTCGAGGATAACGGTGGAGATAACGGCGGAGCTACTACCGCATCAGCGATGATCCCATCGAATCCTGGCGACGTATCGGCAGTGGTGGATCAGGCGAGTCCGGCGGTCGTACTGATCGAGACGCTTGTAAACAGCAGCAATAGACAAAGCACGAATCCGAACATGAACGATCCGTTCTGGTACTTCTTCGGCGGCGGTCAATCGAGCCAGGAAGGCAATGGCGGAAACAGCGGAAACGGTGGAAGCAGCAACAACGGAGGTCAGGAATCCCAGCTTCAGCCTTCAGGCATCGGCTCGGGTTTCATCTTTGAGAAGTCGGGATACATCTTGACGAATGAGCATGTCATCCATGGCGCAGATGTGATCCAAGTGACGGTACAGGGTACCAAGAAGCCTTATGAAGCGAAGCTGCTCGGTTCCAGCTATGAGCTCGATTTAGCCGTTTTGAAAATCGAAGGGGCGGATTTCCCATCAGTACAGCTAGGTGACTCCGACTCGCTGAAGGTTGGTGAATGGCTTGTTGCCATCGGCAACCCGCACGGTTTTGAACACACGGTAACCGCTGGTGTACTTAGCTCGAAGGAACGCGAGATCGATATTCAAGGCACGAACGGCGAACAAGACCGCAATTATGAGCACCTTCTCCAGACCGATGCTTCGATTAATCCGGGCAACTCCGGCGGACCGCTCCTCAATCTGAAGGGCGAGGTTATCGGAATGAACGTAGCCGTCAGCGCGGAAGCGCAAGGGATCGGATTTGCGATTCCGTCCAGCACGATCAAGGAAGTCGTGGAATACCTGAAAAATAACGAGGAAGTGCCGAAAGAGCCGGTTCCGTTCATCGGGGCCAGCCTGGGAACGGTCACTCCGCAAATAGCCCAATCCTTGGGTACGGACGTGAAGGAAGGTTCTTACGTTGACAGCGTCGTGTTCCGTTCGCCGGCTTATGAAGCGGACCTGCGCCAATATGACATCATTGTGGGTGTGGATGGTACCAAGTATCCGACCGCGCAGGACCTGATTGAATTGATTCAATCGAAGAAGGTAGGAGACAAAATCACGTTGAATGTGGTGCGTAACGGCAAGAACATGGACCTAGCGCTGACGATCGGCGACAAGAACGATTTTGATCTAACCCAACAACAGCAGCAACAACGGCAACAGCAGCCGTAACCCTGGATAGGCGTGACAACAAGCGGAAGGGACCGTTCCCTTCCGCTTGTCTTGTCCTTGAAGCGACCGATATAATGGGATTGTAACGTCGTACTAAATATAACGCTAAGAAGATAGAGGAGATGCCGCTATGCGATCCCGGATTTTGATTGTAGATGATGATGAGAAGATTATTTCCATGCTGCGCAGAGGGCTTGCGTTTGAGGGCTATGACGTCCTGACCGCATCCAACGGAGCAGAAGGATTGAAAGTGATATTGAGTGAAGACCCGGATGTCGTCGTTCTGGACGTGATGATGCCTCAGGTCGATGGATTTGAAGCGCTGCGCAGACTCCGGGAGGGCGGAAGCACGATACCGGTGCTGATGCTGACGGCAAAGGATGAGGTGGAGAACCGGGTAAAGGGGCTGGATACCGGAGCGGATGATTATCTGGTCAAACCCTTTGCGCTGGAGGAGCTGCTAGCCCGCGTCCGGGCTTTGCTGCGCCGTAAAACCGGGGATGATACCTCGAACCACCGACTGACCTTCGAGGATCTCGTGATGGATACCGACGCAAGGGAGGTCATTCGCGGCGGGCAGAGACTGGAGCTCACGGCCAAGGAATTCGAGCTGCTGCACCTGTTTATGCAAAACCCGAAGCGGGTGCTGTCCCGCGATTTGATTATGGATAAAATATGGGGCTATGACTACAGCGGGGAGTCGAACGTGCTGGAGGTTTATATCGCCATGCTCCGGCAGAAGACCGAGGAACATGGAGGTAAACGGCTGATCCAGACGATCCGCGGAGCCGGCTATATTTTAAGAGGAGATAACTAGCATGTCCATTCGGTTAAGACTGACAGCATGGTATACCGGCATTTTGTTTGTGACACTGCTGATATTCAGCTCGGCGGTGTATGGCTTTGTCCATTTGTATACGTATGAGGAGTTAAAGCAGCGGATTGAGCAGCAAGCTGATAAAATTGGCTTCGATCCAAGCGCATGGGATGTTCAACTCAACCGTTCTTCGGTAAATAGGCTGGAGGATGCTGATCTCTATTGGCAAAACTATACCTTTTATAACGGTAAGCTTATACAGTCCGAAAATATGGCCATAAATAACTTGCAATTTGATTTACCTTCTGTAGAAAAAGCGTTGAAAACAAATAAACCTGTATTTAAAAGGGTTAGCGTAAACGGTAACTCGTTTCTCGTATACGAAGCCCCTGTATCTGAACAAGTTTCACGTAAGCTAGTGGGATGGCTACAAGTTGGTGCAAACACACGCACCATCGAGCAAACCCTGGACCGGCTCCAATCCATCCTCATCATGGGCTCGGCAGCGACACTCGTGATCGCTTCAACCCTAGGATTATTCTTAGCCCGGAAATCCATGAAACCGATCGGCAAGGTCACGGAGGCAGCGGAGCAGATTCAAAAAGGCACCGACCTTAGCGTACGGATCGAATACGACGGGCCTCAGGACGAGATCGGTCAGTTAATCGGCACGTTTAACGGGATGCTTGAGAGGACGGAGAGCTTCTATAAAGAGCTTGAGGATGCCTATGCGGCGCAGCGGCGCTTCGTATCGGACGCTTCCCATGAACTTCGCACCCCGCTGACCACCATCCGGGGCAATGTGGATCTTCTGCAGAAGATGTGGACGGTAGCTCCCGGCGAGAGAGCGGATATGGACGAGGAAATGATCAAACAGATCTCGGTCGAAGCGGTAGGCGATATATCCGATGAAGCGAAGCGGATGAGCCGGCTGGTGAACGATATGCTGTCCCTGGCCCGGGCCGATACAGGGCAGACGTTTGAGCTGGACCCGGTGCCGCTCCAGCCGTTGGTTGAAGAGGTTGCACGGCGCGCTCATTTCCTGGAGAAAACCGCAGAGTGGCATGTCGGAGAGCTGTCTGTCCTGAACGGTGTTTATGTGGAAGGAAATAAGGATTATTTACAGCAGATGCTGTTCATTTTTATCGAGAATGCGTTCAAGTACACGCCTGAGGGTGAGGTCAGTCTGGATGTTGTTCTTTACAAAGGTCAGGTGGGCTTGCGGATATCGGATACGGGAATCGGTATGGATAAGGATGAGGTTCCGTTCATATTCGAACGCTTCTACCGCGCGGATCAGTCGAGAGGCATCACGAGCGGAACCGGACTCGGGCTGTCCATCGCCAAATGGATCATCGATGAGCATAAGGGCTCTGTCGAGGTTGTCACCCGAAGAGGAGAAGGCAGCACCTTTATCGTCTGGCTCCCCGTCGTCTTTGCTCCTCCCCTGGAATAGGGTATAATAGACTAGATCGCTTATGTATTACTACGGAAAGCAGGTGGGGATCATCGAAGTCTTGAAAATATCACCGAGAGGTTATTGTTACGGTGTCGTCGACGCCATGGTCTTGGCGCGTCAGGCGGCGCAGAATCTGGATCTTCCTCGGCCTATTTATATATTGGGCATGATTGTGCATAACAGTCATGTCACGCAATCCTTTGAGGACGAAGGCATCATTACCCTGGACGGTCCGAATCGGATGGAAATCCTGAGCCAGGTGGAGAGCGGAACCGTTATTTTTACCGCACACGGGGTCTCTCCCGAAGTACGCAAGCTTGCGCGGGATAAAGGGTTGACCACGCTCGACGCCACTTGCCCGGATGTCACGAAAACCCATGATCTGATCCGGGATAAGGTAGCCGACGGATATGAGATCATTTATATCGGGAAGAAGGGGCATCCCGAGCCGGAAGGGGCGATCGGGATCGCACCGGAACACGTGCATCTGATCGAGAAAGAAGAAGAAATTGAACAGCTTCAGGTGAAAACATCCCGAATCATCATCACGAACCAGACCACGATGAGTCAATGGGACATCAAGCATATCATGAAGAGCCTGCTCGATAAATTCCCGGGAGCGGAGATTCATAATGAAATTTGTCTTGCAACGCAGGTGCGTCAGGAAGCGGTAGCCGAACAAGCCGGTCAGGCGGATTTAGTGATCGTGGTAGGAGATCCTCGCAGCAATAACTCGAACCGTCTTGCGCAGGTATCCGAAGAGATAGCAGGAGTACCGGCCCATCGTATTGGCGATGTGACGGAACTCAAACGCGAATGGCTTGAAGGAGTAGGCAAAGTGGCAGTTACATCAGGGGCATCAACACCGACTCCGATCACGAAGGAAGTCATCGCCTATTTGGAACAGTATGAACATGATCAGCCGGAAACTTGGGAGATCAAGCGTACGGTGAATATGAGTAAATTGCTTCCGCCTGTTCGGGTGAAGAGCAAATCATAGTTAATGCCATCACAAGCTTATTTTTCAGACCCATCGCAATGATGTTTGCGGTGGGTCTTTTTATGTTTATGGAAAGGAATCGCACCTCTCATTTCATCCTCGCAAATATTCCATGCCGTGTAAGCGTTTCAATTCTCGATTGAATACTATCATTTTTCGTTGAATAGGCAAATGTTTATATTCAATCGTTTATTCTACAATGTTAGACATCAGGTAAACTTCATGGCATAGAACACACGGGGGGTTGGACATGGCGCAAATATCCGTAGAACAGGAACCTGTTCCGAAACGGAAGAAGGAAAGTTTATTGCTTCGCTTTGCTAAACAATGGGATATACAGTTAATGGTGCTACCTGCACTGGCACTCGTTTTTGTGTTTAGCTACATACCGATGTACGGTATTTTAATGGCTTTCCAAGACTTTAACATTTTCAAGGGGATGGGCGACAGCCCGTGGGCCGGATTCAAGCATTTCGAAATGTTTTTTGAATCGCCGGAATTTATGACGGTCATGAGAAACACGATTGTCATCAGTTTGCTCAAGTTTCTTATTGGATTTCCGGCACCGATTCTGCTGGCGCTTATGCTGAACGAAGTTCGACATATGTTCTTCAAGAGACTGGTGCAAACGGTCAGTTATCTTCCGCACTTTCTGTCCTGGGTTATCGTTTCAGGCTTTGCGATTTCGCTCTTGTCAACGGATAACGGCAGCGTGAACATTTTGCTGCAGAAGCTGAATTTGATCGAAGAGCCGATCAACTTCCTGTCGCTACCGGAATATTTCTGGGGAATTCTCGTTACGACAGGGGTATGGAAAGAGATTGGATTTTCCTCCATCGTATACTTGGCGGCGGTTGCCGGGGTTGACCCGCACATGTATGAAGCGGCCGACATGGATGGCGCAAGCAAATTCAGGCAGATTTTCACGATTACGCTTCCATCGATCATGCCGGTCGTCGTTATTTTCATGATTCTTGCCATTGGTAACTTGCTGACTGCAGGCTTCGAAGACATCTTGCTCTTGGCTAAGAACCCGGTATTGCGAGAGGTATCCGACGTTATCGACACATATGTCTATCGAATAGGTATCGAAAACTCCCGATTCTCATATGCAACGGCCGTAGGCTTGTTTAAAGCGGTGATCAGCGTCATGCTTCTGACGATTGCCAACTTGATTGCACGCAAATCAGGAAACAGCTTATGGTAAGAGATCATTATGAGGAAGGGAGCGGGTAATAGTGGTACGTCTAGCATTTGGTGACAAAGTGATGATGGTCATCATTTATATCTTCTTGGCATTCTTGGCCTTTGTAACGTTTTATCCGTTTTGGAACGGACTAGTCATTTCATTTAACTCAGGTTCAGATACGGCAATGGGGGGCGTTACCTTCTGGCCCCGTGATTTTACGCTTGAGAATTACGGCATCGTGTTTCAGGATAACCGGTTGCTGAATGGTTTCAAGATTTCGGTGCTTCGTACCGTGATCGGAACGATTTCCTCCATACTGGTAACCTCCATCTTCGCTTACGGGATGACCAAGCGGGAGCTGATCGGCCGCAAATACTACATGATTATGTGTATCGTTACGATGTATTTCGGCGGCGGCTTGATCCCGACGTTCATGCTCGTTCGCGGTTTGGGGCTGATGGATTCCTTCTGGGTGTTCATTATCCCGAGTTTGGTAAGCGTGTGGAACATGATCATTTTCCGGACATTCTTCAACGGCCTCCCAAGCGGTCTTGAAGAGTCCGCCAAAATCGACGGCTGCGGCAACTGGGGCATTTTCTTTAAGATCATTCTGCCTCTGTCCGGTCCGGTCATCGCAACATTATCGTTGTTTACGGCGGTTTCCCATTGGAATGAATGGTTCTTGCCGAGTATCTACATCAATAACGAGAACTTGCTTCCGATTCAGACCATGCTTCGTCAAATATTGAACTCCAATATTATGTCTGAACAGATGAGCAACCTGGATTCCGCTTCGCAGGCGGTGCTCTCCCGGATGCAAAGTGTAACCTCCAAGTCGTTGTCCATGGCAACCATGATGGTGGCAACGCTTCCGATTATTATGGTGTATCCATTCGTACAGAAGCACTTCGTTAAAGGTGTTCTGGTAGGTTCCCTGAAAGAGTAGGGAAAACAATGCGTGTTGTTTGAAGCCTTAAGCTTTAGACATAAATATCAAGTGTAAAAACGAAAGGGGAAATTAGAGAATGAGGTTGAGAAAGAAATCGCTGACCACGTCCATGACGGCTTTGCTTGCGGCAGCGCTGATGCTTTCTGCATGCGGCGGCGGCGGTGGAACCAAGACTGCTGATCCTTCGCCTGCAGGCGAAAACGGAACCAGCACGCCTCCAACGGAGGCATCCGACAAGTTTGTGCTTGGCGAAACACCGCTTGAGTTCAGTTTCTACGGCCATTATAACGAGTACACCATGCCGCCATGGGGACAAGACGAATCTTCGAAATGGATTAAGGAGAACAAGAAGGTAACCGTCAACGCGATCCATTCGCAAGGTAACGCACAGCAAAAATTCAATACCATGATCGCATCCACGGAGCTTCCGGATGTGATGTGGATGGACCGTGGTCCGGACGTAGAGAAGCTGCGTCAAGCCGATATGCTCGTACCTTTCGATGAATATCTTGATAAATATCCTAACCTGAAAGAGTGGATGGGGGACGAAGGTCTGAACATGCTTCGCTCTCCGGACGGCAAGCTGTATCAGTTCCCGAACTGGTATACGAACCAACCGAACGGTAATGCGGGTTATGTTGTAAACAAGAAGATCTACAAAGAGCTTGGCGAGCCTAAGCTGGAAACGACGGATGATCTGTATGAATACCTGAAAGCCGTCAAAGCGAAATACGGCGATCAAGTGGTTCCTTATGAACCGCACGTACAAGGTCAAGGTATCGAGGTGCTGTACTCTGCATTTGCAGAAAACGCTCTGACTCGTTGGATCAGCATCCGCGGTGTGCCTAACGGCGATAAGCTGACTTCGATCTTTACGGATCCGATTTTCCGCGAGTCGATGCAGTATTCCGCGAAGTTGTTCCGCGAGAAATTGATTTCTCAGGATGCCATGACCCAAACGGCTGACCAAGTCAAAGAAAAAGTGAACACGGGACGCGTTGCTGTGTATGCAGCTTCGAGCCCGACGGAAAATGCAATGAACGCCCACGCTGAATTGACGGCGAAGGATCCGGAAGCCGGTTACTTCATGATCTGGCCGATTCACAAGGAAGGCCTGGACAAGAACAAGATCTTCCCTGGTACTTATACGCAATTGGGTTGGAACGTAAGCGTCATTACGAAATCCGCTAAAGATCCCGAAGCGATATTCGCATTCTTGGATTGGTACACAGGTCCTGAAGGCCAAAGCGTTCTCATGTGGGGGCCTCCAGGAGGATACTGGGACGGATTTGAAGAGGATGGCGTAACACCGAAGTTCACCGAGAAATATGTAACGGATGCTGCCGGTCTCGGCAAGCTGCAAGCCATCACAACGAATCTTCACTGGAATGGTAACACCGTGTTTGTTGATACAGCGAAAGCGAAATACGAGAGCACGTTGCCGGAAGAGCAGCGCAACTGGTCCACTCGCTGGCAATATGAAGTCACTTGGAAAACTCAAGCCAATGCCACGGAGTACATTAACCTCGATCCGGCTCCGGACAGCGAGGAAGGAATTATTCGTCAACGCGTAGAAGATATTTTTACGGAATCCAGAGCGAAAGCCCTGTACGCGAAGGATGATGCCGAAGTGTTGGCAATCCTCGACAAGGCTGAAGCCGATGCCCAATCTGCAGGATACGATAAGCTGCTTGCATTCAAAACAACGAAATGGCAAGAAAACGTTGCTAAAATGAAAGGCCAATAATTAATTTTTGCTTAAACCAAGAAGGGTATGCTGCTTATGCAGTATACCCTTATCGGAATTTATGGGGGAGATGATACCCGTGTATAAAGTGCTGCTGGCAGACGACGAAATACTGGACCTAGAGGGCATGAAAAGCTTTATTCCATGGGAAGATCTCGGAATGAAAGTGATCGATTCGGTCAATAACGGCTTTGCTGCTTGTGAGGTGCTCGAAAGTGAGAAGGTCGACATCCTCGTTACCGATGTACGCATGCCGAACATGACCGGGCTTGAGCTAGCTCAGCGGGCACTGAAATTGCAGGAGGAGCTCCGGATTATCTTCGTAAGCGGTTACCAGGACTTTGGTTACGTGAAGCAGGCGATTGCTTTGAACGCATGCAGTTATGTGTTAAAGCCGATGGAGGACCAAGAGCTGATCGATGCATTAACGAAGGTTAGAATGGAGCTGGATCGTCTTCATGAACGTAAGGAGACGGAGGAAGCTTACCAGCAGATGATCCCCATCCTCAAAAATCAGTATCTCCTGCAAATCCTTCAGCGGCCCTATGACGGAGCCATCCTGGACATTATCAAGCGGGAGTACCGGCTGACAGAGCTTCATTGGCCGGTCTGCGTCATTCTGCTGGAGCTTGATAATGTGAGCACCTGGCGAACCGGCTCGCTCGATTCCGAGGAAAAGCTGAGTGCCATAGAGGAGTATTTCACGAGACTGCATAAACTGCTTGAACAGCGCGGCTTTGAATATATATGCAAGGTAACCGATCAGCGAACGGCCGTACTCCTTAACGGGGGCCGGGGCAAGGAAGAGATTCAAGCCCTGCTGGAGGAATTAAAACGGGAATATAACTATTCGATGACGGTCGGGGAAGGCAGGGCTGTCCATCAGCTGGAGCAGCTTCACACGTCGTACATGGAAGCTTTGGACGCGCTGGATTATAAGATGTTCCGGGGCAAGGGCAAATGGATCCTGTACAGCGAGGTGCCGACCGAGGACCGGGAAGACGTAAAAAGCCTCGACATCCGTTTGGATGCTTTATTTACAGCCATGACGGAGTATGATATCGTTCGTATCTATGACGAACTGGAAGCGATTCAACTGCTGGCATCCAGCATCCGATCCAAGTTCACCATACGCAATTTGGCCGTGTATATCATGGTGAAGCTGGAAGGACATCTGCAAGCGATGAACGAAGAGTTATATCGTATGGCAGGACTGGAGCTCAAAAACCTGGATATTCTGCTTCAATTCGAAACGATGGATGATATTTTCTCATGGCTCCGCATGAAGGCAATGGAAATTTCGGAAATGCTCAAGAACCGCAAATCAACCAAGAATGGCAGGCTGGTCGAAGAGATTATAGAGAATATCCAGGCTCGCATGCACGAGAATATTACGCTGCGGGATATGGCGAACCGGTTTTCTTTTTCACCGAATTATCTCGGGGTGCTCTTCAAGGAAGAAACCGGGCACAACTTTAGCGATTATGTAATCAAGCTCCGGATGGAGCGCGCCAGGGATCTCCTCAAGACGACCAAGCTCAAAATATATGAAATTGCATCACAGACAGGTTATCAGTATCTGCCTTATTTCAGCAGGCAGTTTAAGGAAATGTATGGAATGACGCCTCTGGAATACCGGCGCAAGCACTCGTAACTTGCAAAATTCAGATTAGATATGGGGTCAAACAGGCTATGGCGGGGAAATTCGAACGAATACGGGTCAAGATACCTTTCGGATACAAGTTAATGTTTTCGTACTGCGTATTTATCATTATACCGGTGCTGCTTGTCGGTCAGATTGCGAATCAGGTCTTCGTGAAGTCCACCCGAGAGCAGACGTATAACAACATTCAGGGCACGCTTCATCAGATGAGCGAGAACATATCGTATAAGATGGAGGACATGATCCGGATATCGGATATGCTTTATTTTGATACGACCTTTAACAGCCGTCTGCGTTTTACCGAAAGCGCTTGGATAAGCTATGACACCACGATCAACGTACTGATTCCGAAGCTGGAGACCGCGGTAAGCACGGCGAACCGAAGGATCTGGTTATCGATCTACCTGCGCAACGACGACCTTAGGGAGATCTATGACAGTTATACGTATACAGACCCGCTGGACTCCAACAAACGTCTGTTTGATATTTATCAATATGACAGGCTGGAGGGCCGCTCCTGGTATAAATTATATCCGAAGGAAGAAAATTACGGCGTAACCCTTCAGTGGAAACAGATTGAGGACGATGTGAGCAACGGACGCATATCCTTGCTGCGGCGGCTGGTGGATATCAGTTCGACCATCAAACCGCAGGAGATCGGGTTCATGCGGATGAACGTCAGTATGACGGACCTGTTTGAAAGCATGGATTACAAGAAGATCGGTGACGGGACCGCATTGTATTTATCGGATGCACAGGGCCGGGTCGTTCTTTCATCAGGGGGAAAATCCACAAACGTTTTCAAAGAGAAGGAACTTCGCAAGAACGGGGACCTTCTGATTCGGAAGCCCATTCCCCAGCTCGGCTGGGATTTGATTGCCGTCGTGCCTGCTCAAATCGTGGAAAAAGACACGGTCAAAATACGTAATCTAACCTATCTGATCTGTCTGATCTGCATCGGTATCTTCTTCGTGGTCAGCATCGTGGTCTCCAGATATTTCAGCCGCCGGGTGTCCAAAATCGTATCTGTGCTGGACTCCTTCCAGGAAGGCGAATTCCATAAACGGGTATCCTTTAAGGGGAATGATGAATTTACGCATATTTCCTCTGCCTTGAACGATATGGGCAGCAACATCGGCAAGCTGATCAATGAGGTGTACCTGGCCGACCTGCAGAAAAAGGAAGCGGAGCTGGAGTCGCTGCACGCACAGATTAATCCGCATTTCTTATACAATACCCTATCCTCCATCAGCCGCCTCGCGCGGTTCGGGATGCTGGATAAACTGCAGCGTATGGTAATGGACCTGGCGAAGTTTTATCGTTTGTCGCTCAACGACGGCCGGAACATCATATCCGTGAAGAATGAATTGGAACAGGCCCAAGCTTACGTGGACATTCAAAAGATTAAATACGACGACCGGATGCAGGTTACTTATGATTTTGAGCCCGAGGTGGTCCGGTATGAAACCGTGAAATTGATTTTGCAGCCGTTTATCGAGAATGTGCTCGAGCATGCGTGGACCGGAGACTATATTCATATCCGGATAACGGCCAGATTGCTGGAAGATGCTTTGGAATTCAAAATCATCGATAATGGCGTCGGTTTCCCGCCCGGCCGCGTGCTGGATAATACAGGGGGACAGGATCTGACCAATGCGGGTTACGGCATACGAAACGTAGATCAACGGATCAAGCTTCACTACGGCAGCGAGTATGGGGTCACGTTATTCAGCCGCGCCGGCATCGGGACAACGGTAAGAATTGTCATACCGCTGGTGAAGCGAACCGTAGCGGAAGGACGCAACAAAACGCTGATGTAACAGGCAAGGAATATCTCCCGATCGTGATAGCCATGAAGAATGGGCTTGACGAGGGGAGATTTTTTCTGTATATTTACTTTATCGATTAAAAGCATAAAAGCTTAAAAGCGAACAAGTGCGAAAGTGATTATCCATGGATTGAAATCAACATCGAAATTGGAATTCATTCAGAAAGAAGGTTTATTTATGATCGTCATTACATCCAATCAAATATCAGAGGAACAAGTTCAGCATATCGTTACCGAAATTGAGAAGGAAGGGCTCCAGGCTCACGTATCGAAGGGGGCGGATCGCACGGTGATCGGCCTGATTGGCAGCGTGAACCCGAAGCTTGCGGAGCATCTTCGCCAAATGAAGGGCGTAGAGAATGTAGTTAAGATCTCCAAGTCCTACAAGCTTGCCAGCCGTGATTTCCATCCGGATGATACGGTGATCGATATTAAGGGAACCAAGATTGGCGGCGGCAATCTGGTTGTCATGGGCGGCCCATGTGCCGTTGAATCCGCGCAGCAGATTGATGAAATTGCGCAGCTGGTGAAAGCAGCAGGCGGACAAGTGCTAAGAGGGGGCGCATTTAAGCCGCGTACGGGTCCTTACAGCTTTCAGGGCGTTGGCGTCGAAGGTCTGATCATGATGGCGGAAGCTGGGCAAAAGCATGGCCTGTTGACCATTACAGAGGTGATGACGCCCGAATACGTCGATATCTGCGCGGAGTACGCCGATATTCTGCAAGTGGGCACCCGCAACATGCAAAATTTCGATCTGCTTCGGAAACTTGGCACCTGCGGCAAACCGGTTTTGCTGAAAAGAGGCTTCAGTGCAACTTATGACGAATTCCTGAACGCAGCGGAATACATTCTGGCCGGCGGCAATCCGAATGTCATGCTCTGCGAACGCGGAATCCGAACATTCGAAACTTATACCCGCAATACGCTGGATTTATCTGCCATTCCTGTTTTGCAAGGATTGAGTCACCTTCCGGTCATCTCTGACCCGAGTCACGGAACGGGCCGGCGCGAGCTGGTCGAACCGATGTCCAAGGCATCCGTCGCGGCCGGAGCCGACGGTCTTATCATTGAAATGCATACGGATCCGGACAACTCGATGACAGGCGACGGGGTCCAATCCCTGTTCCCGGACCAATTCGCCGCACTGCTTAAAGACTTGGAGCAGCTGGCTCCATTGGTAGGAAAGAGCTTTGCCACGGCCAAAGCGCCTGCTTCTGAATTCGCGCGCGTATAACACGTGTTACATGCTATAATGATATATTCGAGCATAGCGGTAAGAACACAATGAATGGCTTCGCCATCCCCTAATTTATAGTAGAAGGCACCTGCATTTTTACCGCAGGTGTCTTTTTGCTGCATTTACTTTAATTGGTTTTTCATGTCACATAACATGACACCGTTTTAAAAAATACCTTACATAGGTATTGACGTCAGGTTATCTCCCGGCATATAATGACGAAAAGAAATCGAAAGATTATGAACATTGTTAAGCTGTTTAAGTCTTAATGTTCGGAAATTGGGAGGAAGAGACATGTCGGTAGAGAAAGTATTGCAAACCATTAAAGAGAACAATATTGAGTGGGTCGATTTTCGTTTTGTAGACTTGTCGGGACGGGTGCATCACATTAGCTTGCCGGCTTCAGAAGTAGACGAAGAAACTTTCGTGAACGGGGTAGCGTTTGATGGATCTTCTATTCCAGGATTCCGCGGCATTGAAGAATCGGATATGGTCATGATGCCTGATCCGGTGTCTTGCTATATTGATCCGTTTACAGCACACCCTACACTTAACATTATGAGCAACATCTATACTCCGGAAGGCGATGCTTATGAGCGTGACCCGCGCGGAATCGCGGCTCGTGCCGAGCAATACCTTCAAGAAGCCGGCATCGGAACAGCAGCCTTCTTCGCACCGGAATCCGAGTTCTTTCTGTTCGATGAAGTCCGCTATGAAAGCTCCATGAACAGCTCCAGCTACTTCGTAGACTCCGAGGAAGCCCAGTGGAATACGAACCGCAAGGAAGAAGGCGGCAACCTGGGTTTCAAAGTAGGGGTTAAGGGCGGATATGTTCCTGTAGCTCCAGTGGATACTCAACAGGATATCCGCAGCGAAATGTGCCGTCTCCTCGACGAAGCAGGTCTTCGCGTTGAGCGTCACCACCATGAGGTGGCAACTGCCGGCCAGGCCGAAATCAATTTCCGTTTCGATACATTGAAGAAAACAGCTGACAATTTGTTGATCTATAAATATATCGTGCATAACACAGCCCGCCAATACGGCAAAACAGCTACGTTCATGCCGAAGCCATTGTTCGGGGATAACGGTAGCGGCATGCACGTTCACCAATCCATTTTCGACGGCGACACTCCGCTGTTCTACGAAAAAGGCGCTTATGCGAACCTGAGTGAAACGGCGCTGCACTACATCGGCGGTATTCTGTACCATGCGCCTGCCTTGATCGCTTTGACGAATCCGAGCACCAACTCCTTCAAACGTCTGGTACCAGGCTATGAAGCACCGGTTAACCTCGTATTCTCCAAGGGCAACCGTTCTGCCGCAGTACGGATTCCGGTTGCTGCCGTAACGCCTAAAGGCTGCCGCATCGAGTTCCGTACACCGGACTCCACAGCGAACCCTTACCTTGCATTCTCTGCTATGCTGATGGCCGGTCTGGACGGGATCAAGCGCAAAATCGATCCTACCGCACTCGGTTACGGGCCATTCGATAAAAACATTTACGAATTGTCCGACGCCGAGAAGAAGGAAATCCGCAGCGTACCGGGCTCCCTGGACGAGGCATTGGATGCACTTCAAGCAGACTATGAGTTCTTGACAGAGGGCGGCGTATTCACGCAAGAATTCCTCGAGAACTTCATCGACTTCAAGCGTGCCGAAGCCAAAGCGGTTAACATCCGCGTTCATCCGCACGAGTACTCCCTGTACTACGATATCTAATAAACAGGATTATAAAAGAGCCTGGGGCATCATGCCCCAGGCTCTTTTTGGCGGTATACACTCGTGACTGGAACCAATCCTAAGATGGCTCTGAAAGGCAAGGGGCTCATTAAGAGCTTAACGCCCTGGCTGTCCCTTTGCCCGGATGTTTATCCGAAATACCCGTAGTGATGCGTGTTGCTCCCGCAAGATTCGCGGACGATGAGTTCGGGCTCGACGACAAAGGAACTGACGGGGGACTGTTTATGGATGAGGTCGTAGAGCATGAGTGCCGCCAAGCGGCCGATTTTCTCTTTGTTTTGCCGAATCGTCGTTAGTTTAGGCGTTGTGTACTTGCAAGCCTCGATATCGTCGCAGCCGATGATCGACATGTCGTCAGGGACATTCAGACCATGCTCTTGAAGCGCTTGGATGGCGCCGATGGCAATCTGATCCGAGGCCGCAAAAATGGCGCGGGGCAGGGATCCTGTCTTAATCAGCCGTGTCATCGCTTTATATCCGCTGGCCTCATAGAAATCATCCCCGTTCAGGAACCACTCCGCGCGGGCCGGAAGGCCGAAGCTTTCCATGGCGTTGCGATAACCCGCCTCTCGCATATTGGAGATTTCGGACTCCTTGCTGCCGCCAATGAAGCCCAAGTCTCGGAAGCCCTGGAGATAAAAATGCTCCACGACCTTCGAGGACATCTTGTAATTGTCGGACATGATATGACCCGACATTTCGCCGAACAGCTCAATATCGACCCCGATGCAGGGAATATCGCTCTCATCCAGCTCCTTAATCGAGGGCTCGATTTCCTCTCCGGATATAATGACGCAGCCGTCTACCTGATAATGGCGGCACCGTCCGAGATAATCGGCATCCTCCCCCTGGAATTTCTCGTTCGAAAAAAACAGCAGATCGTAACCGAGAACCCCCATTTGCTTCTTAAAAGAATTCAGCACCTCAACAAAAAACGGGTGGGTAAAATCAACGTTCAGCTTTCCCGCAAAGATGACGCCGATTAGATTGGATTTTTTGGTTGCTAAAGTTTTCGCGGAATTGGAAGGGGTGTATCCCGTTTCTCTCATAATTTCCAACACGCGAGCTTTGGTCTCATCGGATACATCACTGTAGTTGTTGATAATTTTGGAGACGGTCGATACAGAGACCCCTGCCATTTTAGCGATTGTTTTGATGTTTAACGCCATGCGAAACGCCCCTTATTCTGTTTATAATGTCATTTCATTATTTTCGTTAATTTTCGCTAATGTTTATCGTGAATTTCCTTTATGCGTAATGTTTAGGAACAGAAAAGTTATGAGATACGTGTTTTCTGTCTAACTAAGGAGTGTGTTTTGAACGAATTTCCCATGATCCAATGAAATGATGACGGTTCACCTATGCATAAGGGCTTATCCAAGCCAAAGTATACCATCCGGCTGCCATGTTATACAACACGGGTTCGAAACAGTTTCGTAACTCAGTGTACCTGCTTTAGCGAGGTAAGTCAATGAAAGAGAACAGTCATAAAGCCTGTCAGAGTAAGAAAAGGGATGTTCTCTGTGCGGTGAAAGAAAAGTAGCGGAAAAGATAAAAAAAGCTTTGACAAACAAAATATTATGCGTAATAATAGGCCTTACGAAACCGCTTTCGGTATAATTCGCTCAATTACGAAAATTAATAATTATAGTTTCGTAACATCAAGTTTGTACAGGCCAAGAAAAAGCGGAAACATGAATCCGGTTTCATAATGAATTGCAATTTTATATCAGGGGGTAACGAACAAATGATTAAGAAGTTATCAGCAATACTTTTGGCTGGCGCACTAACCTTCTCGCTAGCAGCTTGCGGAAGCAGCGATTCAGCCGATCAAGGCGCACCTGCCAAAGGCGATAAAAAGGTCATCAAAATTTTACACTGGAAACAAGATAACATCAATAAAGCGATTGAAGAGATCAATAAGAAATTTGAAGAGAAGTATCCCGAGTATACGGTAGAGTATACCACTACGGGTCCGGATGACGAATACAAACAGGCACAGAGAGCAAGAATCACCGCCAATGACGTGGACGTCCTGGCCGATTTGTCGGGAATGAGACTCTCCCCGCAGGAATGGACGCCGGGCGCTAAAGTACCCGATTGGCAGCAATGGATCGATACCGGATTGATTGCGGATTTATCCGACCAAGCCTTCATTAAGAATTATAACGCAAACGATATCGAAAAAGCCGGAACTTATAACGATAAAGTATATGCCGTTCCTACAGGCAAGGTTGCGATGTCCGGTCTCTTCTACAACAAAGAAATCTTCGAGCAGAACGGCTTAAGCGTTCCGAAAACGTGGTCGGAGTTCATGAAGCTGAACGATGACTTGAAAGCCAAAGGCATCACACCGATTGTTGTAGCAGGTAAAGACGTATGGCCTTTGAAACTTCCAGTGTTCGCCCTGCAGGCCAAAATCCTGGGCGGCGGAGACCAGCAGAAATGGATCGAGGGCGTGTGGAAAGGCGAGACGGCTTATAACGATGAAGAAGCCATCGAGGTTTTGGAAAAAATGAAGACGCTTCAAGACAATTACATGATCGACGGCTTCATGGGGATCGATTATGCAACGGCGCCTTCCTATTTTGCAACAGGAAAAGCTGCGATGCTGGCTGACGGCTCTTGGGATGCCCCAACCGTTGCGGCAGCTAATCCAGAGTTGAAATTCGGTTACTTCCCGCTTCCGGCCACCGAGGATGCAGCGAAGAACGCCTCCTTTGTCGGCAAGTATGACGTAACATGGTATGCGGCCGAGAAAGGTCCGAACAAAGAAGGAGCCCTGAAGTGGCTTGAATTCTTCTCGGAGCCGGAAAATTACACGACATTCGTGAAGGCAGCCGGATTCATTCCGACGCAGGACAACATTCAGACGGAAAGCGACTTCATTGACAATGAACTGACTCCTTATCTCGGCGAGTTTGAATTGGCGTACGAAATCATGATGATCAACCGCCAGAATATCGGCGAGCATCTGGCTGCAGAAGGCGTTCACACGGAATTCCTGGCACCGGGCGGACCATATAAAACGGCAAAAGAGCTGGCTGACATTCAGCAGAAAGAATGGGAAGCAGCCGCTCCGAAATAAACTTCTTCTATTATAAAGAGACTTGTATAGAAAGAACCATACTGTAATCGGGGTCTGTGCAGCAGGCCCCGACATGCATTGAAATGGATTTGCGAGGTGAGAGAGATGTATCCATTTGGAAAAGGGTTTAACCGCTTCATACCATTGCTGCTGCTATTGATACCGATGGCGTTATACATCGTTTTTTATTTTGGGCCTTCAATCCTGACGGTCATCTATTCCTTTACCGATGTGAAGAACCTGCCGGGCAGCACCTATCAATTCGTCGGGCTTGATAATTACAGGGAGCTTTTCTTCTCGGGGAACTCAGGCGAGCGGTGGCGCTCGATCGTAAATACCCTGATCTTCATGTTCGTCGTGACGATCGTGCAAAACGGGGTCGCCCTGTTTATCGCCGTAATCATTAACCAGCGGCTGAAAGGCGATTACTTCTACCGCGCGGTATTCTTCCTGCCGGTCGTACTCGGCGTAGCCGTGGTTGCACTGATCTGGGGCATGATGTTCGATCCGTTGAACGGACCGGTCAATCGCCTTTATGACGCTCTTTTCGGCTATCAGGACATGTTCTTCGGCAGCTTTACCCATGCGTTCGGTTATATTATTTTCGTTCAGATCTGGATGTACATGGGCTACTCCATGCTGATCTTTCTGGCTGGTCTCCAGTCGGTTCCGAAGGATTTATACGAGGCGGGTCATATTGACGGCACCAACAAGTGGCAGTCTTTCCGCCACATCACCTTCCCCCTGATCGCTCCGTCCTTCACGGTGAATATGCTGTTATCCATTATCGGCGCCATGTCGACGTTCGATATCATATTGGCGACAACGGACGGTCGTTTCAATACTAGGACGATGGCTTACGACGTGTACAAGGAAACGTTCCGGGGAAGCTTGGAAATGGGCCTTCCTTCGGCACTGTCCGTGATCCAGTTCCTGATTATTCTCCTGTTTGTTGTCGTAGCCGTCAGACAGACGCGTAAGAGAGAGGTGGAATATTGATGCGAAATTCCAAAACCACGCAAATTCTCTCTTATGCTGTCATAGGTTTGCTGCTGATTCTGTACGTCGTTCCGCTTCTGCTCGTCTTCAATGTATCGCTCAAATCCTTCAACGAATACTTGCTCAACCCGATCGGAATCGTGAAGAACATCGAATGGGGCAACTATTCCCAGGCATGGTCTGAAGGCAATTTCGCGGGTTATTTTGCGAATAGCCTGATCTATACGGTGACGGCGACGGTGCTGACCATCATCGTATCGTTGTTTGCGGCGTTTCCGGTCGCACGCGGTTATGTGATGTGGAGCAGCTTTATCTACATGTTCTTTTTGCTGTCCCAGTTCCTTCCGAACCCGATGGTTGCGCAGTATAAATTGATGCTGTCCTTCAAGGAAAGCGTTTCGTTCTTCGGGTATGATACCAAGCTCGGCTATATCCTGCTGAAAACGACGGGGACGGGCGTGGTGTTCATGATGTTCGTCGGTTACATCAAGTCGATCAGCCGCGATCTGGATGAGGCGGCAGGCATGGATGGCTCCGGCTATATCCGTTACTTGTTCCAGATCATTCTGCCGCTGATGAAGCCGGTGATCGCAACGGGCGTCATTCTGACCGCCATCGGAATCTGGAACGATTTTGTCGGTCCGATCATGTACCTGCCGAGTCCGTCCAACTATCCCATTACGTTCGGCCTGAAAGAATTCAGAGGGCAGTACGGGAATAACTGGCCGCTGCTTGCATGCGGAATTACGATCGTTGCCGCACCATTGATCATTCTGTATACGTTCATACAGAAGTATCTGGTGGACGGTGCCCTGGCGGGAGCCGTCAAATCCTAAGGCATAGAGGGGAAGAAAAAGCGATATGAAATCAACGGGATGGAAGTTCGAGGGGGATCAGGGCGTCTTTACGCTGCGTGATCCTGAACTTCATAACTATTTATATTTTCCTTTGGTCAACGAGGCGGGCATGATGTCGGCCATCTCGCCGAATCTTCACGGCGAAATGACCAGCAGCCACAATACGTTTTTGATGTCGCCGGTATCGGTGGAGGATCTTCATAATTCCAAGTCCGCGCGCAACTTTTGGGTGCACATCGACGGGCATGGCGCATGGTCCGTATCCGGAAACTCCGCGAGGCAGAATGCGAAACGGTTCATGCATCAGGATGAAGAGAGCCAATTGGAAGCCGGGTTCCTATGGCACAAGCTGAAACGGATGAACGGGGAGGCCGGACTGCAAACGGAAGTGACCAGCTTCGTGCCGGTGACCGATGACCAGATCGAGTTAATGAAAGTAACGCTGATCAATGTAGGCCAGCAGACGCTTAAACTGACCCCTACCGCGGCTGTTCCGCTGTATGGCCGTTCGGCGGATGATCTGCGGGACCATCGTCATGTGACATCCCTGCTGCATCGCATTTATGTCCATCGGGAAGGGGTCGAAGTGCAGCCCGTGCTCTCGTTTGACGAGCGGGGTCACCGCATCAATCGCGTATCCTACAGCGTGCTGGGTGCGGAGGGGGACGGTTCAGCCCCAATCGGTTATTTCCCGGTGCTCGAGGAATACATCGGGGAGGGCGGGGCTCTCGATTGGCCCGAGGCCGTCATTGCCAATAAGCCGGCATATGCGCAGGCTGGAGACTCCATGGAAGGGTACGAGGCCCTTGGCGGCCTGCGGTTCGCGGAGGCGGAGCTGCGGCCCGGTGAATCCAAAGCCTATGTTATGGCAATGGTCATAGCGAAGGATCGCGCAGACATCGAAAGGCTGTCCGAAACGTATTTATCGGAGAAGCGGTTTGATGAGCTGCTTGCGCAGAACGAAGCCTATTGGAATGAGAAACTGAATACGGTATCCTTCCAGACGGGCGATCCGCAGCAGGATCTATGGATGAAATGGGTTACCCTGCAGCCGATCCTGCGCCGTTTATACGGGAATTCCTTTCTTCCTTATCATGATTACGGCCGAGGTGGCCGCGGATGGCGCGACTTGTGGCAGGATTGCCTGGCCTTGATGATTATGGAGCCTGCCGAGGTTCGGTATCTGCTGCTCAATAACTATGCGGGCGTCCGGATTGACGGAAGCAATGCTACGATCATCGGCACGAAGCCGGGCGAATTCGTTGCTGACCGGAACAACATTCCGCGCGTATGGATGGATCACGGCGCTTGGCCTTTCATGACCACGCTGCTTTACATCGATCAGAGCGGGGATATGGATTTTCTGAAGCAGCCGCAGACCTATTTCCGTGACGTATTCGTAAAACGCTGCCAGGAGAAGGACGCCGGATGGCTGCCTGAGCACGGGAATCGACTCTTGACCGTCAGCGGCGAGGTATACGAAGGTACGGTCCTGGAGCATATGCTGCTTCAAAATCTGGTGCCGTTCTTTAACGTCGGCGAACACAACAACATCAAACTCGAGGGAGCCGACTGGAACGACGGTCTGGACCTTGCTCCGGGCAGAGGGGAGAGCGTGGCCTTCACGGCGTTTTATGCCAGCAATTTGATGCAGCTTGGCGATCTGCTGCTGGCGTGGCAGGATACGGAAGGCGTCGAGCATGTGGAAATAGCGGAGGAAATGGCGGTGCTTCTCGATTCGGTGACGGCTCCCGTCTCGTACGAGGATGTGCAGGGCAAGCTGAATTTGCTGGATAGCTATTATGAGGCCGTCAAGGCGTCCGTGACCGGGAACAAACGGAAATTCAGCATTGCGGACGTTGTGCAGGATTTGAAGCTGAAGGCGGATTGGCTCATTCAAAATTTGCGCTGCAACGAATGGATCACGAGCCAAGAAGGGTACTCCTGGTTTAACGGGTATTACAATAATGACGGCGCCCGCGTGGAAGGCGATCATCCCCTGGGTGTGCGCATGACGCTAACAGGCCAGGTCTTTGCCGTCATGGGAGGAATTGCGGACGATGAACAGGTAGGGCACATCACGAAGTCTGTTGACCGTTACTTAAAAGACCCTAGCATCGGTTACCGCCTCAATTCGAACTTTGGCGAGATCCAACAAAACCTCGGGCGGGCATTCGGCTTCGCGTTCGGACATAAAGAGAATGGGGCCATGTTTAGCCATATGAGCGTCATGTACGCCAATGCGCTTTATAAGAGAGGTTTTGTCCAAGAGGGCTACGAGGTATTGCGTTCGATTTATGATCTGAGCCAGGATTTTGAACGCAGCCGCATGTATCCGGGCATTCCCGAGTACATTAACGAGAAGGGAAGGGGGATGTATCCCTACCTTACCGGGTCGGCAAGCTGGCTGCTGCTCACCATGCTGACCGAGGTGTTTGGAGTGAAAGGGAACCGGGGACATCTTCGCCTGGAACCGAAACTAAGGTCTGCTCAATTCGATACCGACGGCCATGCCACGGTCACTACCGGGTTTGCCGGAAAACAGCTTCAAATCGTATACGGCAATCCAAACCGGTTGGATTACGGAAGCTACGCGATTCAATCGGTTATGCTGAACGGTGAAAAGATACAGCTGCGCAGTCAAGAACCCGGGGCCGTCGAGCTGGATCGCAGCATGCTGTCCTCGTTATCCGGCAGCGAGCGGATATTGATTCACGTCGAGCTTGCCTGATTCGCACTTATAAAAATTACGGAAGCCCTGGCAGACAAGTCGGCCGGGGCTTCTTCATCATGAATGGAGCGATGCTTTGTGGGACATCAACTAGCGAACGGACGATTGGAAGTCGAAATAGCGAAAGTCGGACGTTATCAAGGCACGCGTTTTGACCGCACGGGTTTCATCACCCAGGTGAAATTGACCGAGAGCGGCCATACCTTCTGTGTTCATGAGTTTGCGGAAGGGTTTAACCCGCAGGCCGGGTCCGGGTTATGCAACGAGTTCGGACTCCATGAAGGGATGGGGTACGCGGAGGCCGAAGTTGGAGATTGGTTTCCTAAATTGGGGGTGGGCCTTCTTAAACGGGTCAGCGAGGCCCCGTATAACTTTCAGTATGCGTATCCGGCGGAGCCTTTCGATGTGGATGTCATTTCGGGTGACTCGAACATCTCCTATACGGTTCGTTCCAGGAGCATAAACGGCTATGCAGCAAGATTGGTGAAGAAGATCTCGATTGAGGATACCGTATTAACGATAGATTACGAGCTTATTAACGAAGGAAGCCGAAGGATCGATACGGAGGAGTATGTCCATAATTTCATAGGGATCAACGAGGAAGCGGTAGGACCCGGGTATAAGCTGAAGCTGCCGGTTCCTGTCCGGTTTATGGAGGTCGAATCTGACTACACCTCGGACTTGCTGTCTGTCCAGGATAACGAGATAGGCTGGACCGCCAGACCGCATAAGCCCTTCTATGGAAGAATGAAAGGCTTCAACGGCGGCGATTATCCATATTCATGGGAGCTGACGCACAGTGCCCGCAGGGCAGGGGTAAGGGAGATCAGCGATTTTCCGGTTGCGCATATGGCCCTGTGGGGGACCGGACACGTTATTTCGCCGGAAGTGTTTGTTCGATTAAGCCTGGCCCCCGGAGAAAAGAGATCTTGGAGCAGAAAGTACCAATTCTTCTGCTGGTAACCGGAACAATTTAATGTGAATAATTACACTTGAAGGTCTATGGGATTGTTGCTATGATTAGCGTTAATTAGCATTCATAGTAGAGAAAGGGTGGAGAGTCTTTTGAGCAAGAGAGCATACAATTTTAACGCAGGACCTGCTGCATTGCCGCTTGAAGTGTTGGAGCGCGCCCAGGCCGAATTCGTCAATTACGGAAATACCGGCATGTCGATTATGGAAATGTCTCATCGCGGCGCCGTTTATGAAGCCGTTCATAACGAAGCGCAGGAGCGCCTGCTGTCCCTGCTGGGGAATCCATCCGGGTACAAGGTATTGTTCATCCAGGGCGGCGCAAGCACGCAATTCGCCATGATTCCGATGAACTTCCTGGGTCAAGGCCAGGTTGCGAACTACGTGATGACGGGAAGCTGGGCGGACAAGGCTATTAAAGAAGCCAAGCTGATCGGCGATACCCATGTGGCGGCATCTTCCGAAGAGAGCAAATACATGACTCTGCCCCGCATTCAAGACATTAAGCTGTCGGACAATGCAGCTTATCTCCATCTGACTTCCAATGAAACCATTGAAGGCACCCAGTTTAAGGAATTCCCGGATACCGGTTCCGTTCCGCTCATCGGTGATATGTCAAGCGATATTCTCAGCCGTCCATTCGATATGAACCAGTTCGCGATGGTGTATGCGGGTGCGCAGAAGAACCTCGGACCATCCGGCGTGGCGGTCGTGATCGTCAGAGAGGACATGATTACAGATTCTCCTAAACATCTGCCGACTATGCTTCGCTACAATACGTATTTGAAAAATAACTCGCTGTACAACACGCCGCCTTCTTTCGGCATTTACATGATCAACGAAGTGCTGAAGTGGATTGAGGAGAAGGGCGGCCTCCAAGGTGTTCAACAGTTGAATCGCAAGAAAGCGGCTCTGATCTATGATGCCATCGACAGCAGCGAAGGCTTCTACCGCGGCTGCGTGAACGCAGAGGTGCGTTCCGATATGAACATTACGTTCCGTCTTGCCTCCGAGGAGCTGGAGAAGGAATTCGTGAAGGCTTCGGAGCAAGCAGGTTTTGTCGGCCTCAAGGGCCACCGCAGCGTCGGCGGTTTGCGGGCTTCCGCGTATAATGCCGTTCCTTACGAGAGCGCTCAGGCCCTCGTGGAATTCATGCAGGAGTTCAAGAACAGCCACAGCTAATTTCATGAGATCAACGACGATAACCTTCCGCCAAGCTGGCGGAAGGTTATTTCTGGATATCCCGGGAATTCGGAAGGGAATCGGTTATAATAAGAATAAAAATAAACAGAAGAAAAGGTGGACTTATCAACATGGCATTACACATCGTACTAGTCGAACCGGAAATTCCAGCCAATACGGGCAATATCGCCAGAACCTGTGCCGCCACGGGCACGCATCTGCACCTGGTCCGTCCACTCGGCTTTAATACAGACGACAAGACATTGAAACGGGCCGGACTGGATTACTGGTACGCCGTACATATTGAATATCACGATTCCTTTGAGGAATTGCAGGCGCTCTATCCGGAAGGGCGTTATTTCTACGCTACGACGAAGGCTACCAAGCGTTACATGGACATCGAATATCAGGATGGGGATTTTTTGGTGTTCGGCAAAGAAACCAAGGGATTGCCTCCGGAACTGCTGGCCGCAAATGCCGAGCATTGCATCCGCATGCCGATGACGGATAAGGTCCGATCGTTAAATCTGTCCAACTCCGCGGCGATTATGGTATATGAGGCATTGCGCCAGCTGGATTTCCCGGGTATGGAATAAGAACAGCTGAAAAATCGCGCATTTTTGGGGAAAATCATCCAGTATACCTAGTTGATGTTGAAAAAAACTAAGAAATTCTTAACATCCAGCAGGATTCGACAACTTTTTATCGAACTATTATACTAGGCCCTTGTTATCAGTTCTGGAACTGTGGTGTCAGAAATCACTTGTTGAAAATGAAAGAGGTGTACAATCGTTATGAAACCTGCTGGTGTTGTCCGTAAAGTTGATCAGCTGGGAAGAATCGTTCTGCCTAAGTCTCTGCGCAAGAGATATCAAATGAACGAGGGGGATCCCGTAGAAATCCTTGTACAGGGGGACCATATTATATTGGAGCGCTATCGCCCGAAATGCGTCTTCTGTGGCTCCATGGACGGCGTAAGCGAGTTTAAGGAGCGCTATATCTGTTCGCAATGCATGTCCGAAATGCAGCAGCTTCCTAAACATGCCTAATGTCCTTATATGTGAACGATGAAATTCCTTTTGAGCATCGCTGATGAGCGGTGCCTTTTTTGTCCGAAAAAAATAAAACTCCCCCGATATACGAGGGAGTCGCCTTACAGGCCTTTGGTTTTGTCATCGTTGTATGCCGCGGTCCAAATGCCAACCATATAAAGGGCGAATACGAGCATGACGATCCAAAATGTTAATGAGAACGACATTCATGCCACCTCCTGCTAAGCTAACTTTATTATAACCACCTTAGGCCAAAAAATAAACGAGAATATGAGTGCCGACTCTATCATTTGAAAAACAAGAAGTGCGTGGGTACCGGCCGCAGACTGCCGTCCGACGGCTTATTCACGACGCGTCCGTTCAGAACAAGGGATGCGGAACCGCCGCCATCCAGGTTATAGGCGTCGATCACGCCCATTTTTTTCAGTTTGGTTTGCAGCTCTTGCAGCGTGGCTCCCGATTTCCCCTTCTCATCATATCCTTCGGTAACGAGGATGAGCAGCTGATCGTCCTTGTAATTGCCGATGACCGTGCGTGGTGCCCGGCCGGGAGTCGTTTTCCATTTGTCGGGGATCGTCGTTTTCCTGCCGTTTTGGAGCAGCACCGGCACAAAGGTGGCCCCGAACATCGGATCGAGCCGATCAAGGTCGCTCTGGCTGTAGAACTTGCCGCCGATCAGCTTGCCGGATTTGCTCAGGCCGACAAAGGCCAGATCCTTAAAGCTCGGTTGAAATCCCGAGACGTATTTGCCGTCGTAAAAAGTCGTGCTCAGCGGATGTCTGCCCCCGTTCCCGTCAGCGTATCCCCCGGCATTAATCCCCGCAACGGCGCCATGCCGGCTTACGGCGCGCATCGTGGTTTCGACGGATCCGGGTCTGCCGCTTTCGCTGCCGAGCGACATCTTCATTGCGGAAGGATCCTTCAGTTTGACCTTCATCGCATAGCCATGATAGGTGCCCGGATTGATCTTGTACAATTCGATTCGTATCCGGTCGCTGTTGACCGTCTCGATCGGGACACCCAGTTTGGCTGTAATCCGGCGATTATAGATTTGCTCCGGCCGCGCGGCCTGTGATTCCGCTGTTTTCAGAATGGTTCCTACCGTAGCGGTCGTTTGCCGATAGAGCTTGGCCGTTTTTTCAATGGAGGATATCGTCTGTTCTGCTGAGACTGCAGCTTGATCCAGATCCTGCTTGATCATGGCGGACTGCTCCGATATGCTGCCCGACGGTATGTACTCCGCGGTTTCGTGCGACAAGCGCGGCGGCTCGGTGATTAACCACATACACAGCAGCATCCCGATAAATGGTGCAATGGCAAGCATAAACGTACGGTTTAACTGTTTGGGACGGATATACTTCAGTTTTCTCACTTCAGCAGCTCCATCTTGCGTTCCAGCTCTTTCAGCTGTTTCTCGACTTGGCTCAATTGACTGTACAGCTTGTTGCTGTTGTCCGTCTTGCCGCTGGCCTGATCCTTGGTAAAGGTCAGCAGCTCATTAAACGATTGAACCTTGCTCTGCATCTCGTCCATTTCCTGAACCAGCTCGTTAAACCTTTGGTCGTACTCCGCTTTGAATGCCGCCATCTCCTGGCGCGTATCCTGCTGCAGCTGCACCACGACTTGCTCTTTCAGATGATTGCTATATAGGTAGGCTGCGGTGGTACCCAGCCCGATCAGCACAATCCAAAATACCCAGAACCATTTGGCGGATGGCCCCTTTTGATGCACTTCCTCACGGGATTTATAGGGGGTATTGTTTTCCGGCTCCAACATTGGCATTTCATCACCCCTCAAAATCTATCATTTTTTCCAGGTATCATTCTATCATGTCAGGATTACTTTCGCAAAGACGAACCAATAGCACTTGTTTTTATGAAAAAGAGATTGCTTAGAAAGTTAGAGTGGGATACAATCTGTATAGATTTGATTATCAATTAGGATACATATAAGACATTCGCCATGCATGCCGTCATTATCCCTGCGCCTATAGGATTAATTAACCCTTTTTCTATGCGAATAACGGCTGGAATTTGCGTCTGTCCATATCTGCAAACAACGGGAATTCGCAATGACGGTAACGCAAGGAATTGACGGCGCTTACTTAATAGAGATGCTAGGGAGCCAAGTTTGTTGATACAGGAGGTCTATTAGAAAATGAATCAGGTTTGGCGGGTAGTTATCGTCGGAAGTCAACCTACAAGCATGCTGGGAACGAAATTGATTTTGGAAGAGCAGCAGGATCTGCTCGTTGAGGGAATGACATCCTCGGGTTCGGAAGGGCTTCGAATGGTCGAGGATTTGCTTCCTGACTTGGTACTATTGGATTATCATTTGTCGGATCATACGTCCGAAGCGGTGTTGGAGCAGATGAAGCTGCTGTCACCGAAGACCCATGTCGTCATTATGACCGATAATGACGGGCTTCCCTTGCTCCAGTCTTTGATCAGTCGCGGCGCGAGCGGCCTGTTGTCCAAGCAGGCATCCACTTTCCAGCTCATACATATGATTACCGGACTTCGGGAGGGCATTGCCTCGCTGCCGCTCGACTGGGTAAGGCAAGGCATCTGGCCGCTGACGGCCTCTGCGATGAACGAAGGCGGGCTCCAGCTCTCCGAGACGGAGGCTTTTATAATGGAACGGATCGTCCAGGGCATTACGTACGACAAAATCGCCATGGAAATTCAGGTAAGCCGCCGCTCGATCGACAACTACCTTCGCAAAATATACGTGAAGCTCGGGGTTTCCACCCGTGCGCAGGCCATCGAGAAGTATGCCCTGTACACCCGCCAAGGCAGACAAATTTATGCCTAATGCAGGAATAAGGTTATAATATATAAATATCAGGAATACCTTTTAGAGGTTATATAAGAGGCTCCTGAATACAAAACCGAGGTTTTGATAACGGTTAGAGGGGGGACTTCCATGCAGTATTCCTTTGCTTCCCGTGCACAGACCCTTTTGTCATCCCCGCTGCGCGATATCAGGGAACTTGCGAAGCGGGATTCTTTTATTTCCTTGGCGGAAGAGCTGCCGGCCGAAGAGTTATTCCCTTTGCATTCTCTGGCGGAGGCGGCGACATCGGTGCTGTCCGAGGACCCGCTGGCCCTGCAGTACGGTGAGGCGGAAGGCTATGGGCCGCTCCGCGAGTGGCTGAGCGAGGACTTCTCCCGGCGGAAAGGCCTGAGCGTTCAGCCCCAGCATATTTTGCTGACGACAGGCACCCAGCAGGCCATCGATTTGCTGGTCAGGGTGTACGTGGATCCTGGGGATCCGGTGCTGGTGGAGAACCCGACCTCCCCCGGACTGCTTCAGGTGCTGCGTCTTCAAGGTGCCGTCATCGTTCCTGTGGAGGGAGATCATGACGGGATGCTGCCCGAGCATCTGGAGGCCATGATCCGGCAGCATAAGCCGAAGCTGCTTATGGCCGCGCCTAATTTTACCAATCCGACCGGCGTCATGTGGAGTTTGGAACGGCGTCAGCAGGTGCTGAAGCTATGCGTCTCGCATGGGCTTCTTGTCGTGGAGGATGATTCATACGGCGACCTTCATTTCGCGGATGCCAAGAATCCGAAGCCCCGCATTCCTTCCATCTTCTCGCTCGAAGAGCCGCAGGGAGGACATGTTCTGTATGTAGGCTCTTTCAGCAAAACCGTAGCCCCCGCGCTTCGAACGGGATGGGCCGCCGGGAGCCGGCGATTGATCGAGATGATGACGGCCGTGAAGCAGATGGCCGACTGGCAATCCAGCATGCTCAACCAGCGGATGCTGCACCATCTGCTGGAATCGAAGCATTTTAAGCTGGAGGATCATATCGACATGCTCAACCGGGAGTACGCAACGAGGCTCAAGCTGATGGTGGAGCTGCTGAAACGCAGCGCATGGAAGGATTCGAGGTACGCGGTACCGCCCGGCGGGATGTTTCTCTGGGTGCAGCTGCCCCCAGGGTTAAACGGGGATGCGCTCCTGAGGGCGGCCTTGCTGAAGGGAGCGGCATTCCTTCCGGGCTCGATGTGCTCGGCGGCAGATCGAACCAGGGAGTGCATCCGGCTGAATTTTACGCATCCCGGGCGGGATGAGCTGCTGCTCGGCATGAATCTTATCAGCGAAGCCGTGATGGAATTTACGGCCCGGAATTAGACATGGAAGATTTCCTTTTACGAACGGGTTGAACATAGCAAAGCTGCGGATCGAGCCAGGCTGATAGGCTCAATCCGCAGCTTTTTTTCATGGGCGGATTTGTATGGGTTTCAAGATCCGGTCTATATTCAGTCATTATGATTTCAATACGGTGGCATAGTCTGCCAAGGCCTGCACGCCTGCCGGCGTCAGCACGTAGCGTCCGCGGCTCACCCGGCGGAACCAGCCGTAGTAGTTGCGCTGCAGAATGTCTGCCGCCGAACCCACGCCGCTCCGATCCCGCACAGCCGCGGGAGAAATGCCGGGCGGCACTGCAGGGACAGCTTTTTCTTGGAGCTCACGCCCATCGGGGGCCGCTTCGTGCATGCTGCGCTGCTCCGCTTCCGCTGCATTCATGGCAGCAGCAACGCGCAGCGTTTTCTCGCGGTAAGCCGTCACCAGCTTGGCCCTCGTCACTCCGCCCGTGTTGTAATCGCCGCTGCGCTCCCGAAACTCGTACAGCAGGCGTTCCTTGCGCCTAATGGCGGTGCGGCCCTTCTGCACGGCCATCTCCGGCTCGCAGAGCACCTCGACGAAGGGCGCCTTGGTTTTGTAGAAGGTGACCGTGATGAGCCCCAATCCCAGTCGTCCGCAAAGCCCCGTCAGCTCGGACCAGCGCTGGTTGACCGCTCCTTTCTTCGCCCGGCTCTTCTCGACGGCCAGGTATACGTACGGGGTCAGCTTCAGCCGCTCAATGCCCTGTAGCAGAAGGGCCAGATTGAACGTTTTTTTCAGCTCCACGATCAGCGGTTCATCGGCGCCGTCTTTCATGCCGACCAGATCGCAATTTCGTACCTCGCCTTTGACTTCATATCCGTTTAATTCAAAAAAGGCCTTCAGGGGAGCGTACAGCTCGGCTTCATGCTTTATCGCCATGATGACTCTCCTTTTAATCGAAAGTTGCTAATGTTACGTCAATGTAATTTCAGTATAGCATGGGGACTGCTTTCGCGGCGTACCCGAGTGTAGAATGAACCGGTGGTTAGATAAAAAAGCATACGCGTGACTTCGAAAATAAGGTCAACTATTCCAAGCAAGCCGCATAGGTATGTAATACACTTTTTCGATAATGGAATGTTTTCTAATGACGCTGTGGAATGGAAGCCAATCCCCATAAACAGACTCATAGGAGGTAGCGATATGGATATTTTCGAACGCATAGCATCGTATCGGGCAGAAGGCGACCGTTTGGCGTGGAGCGGCACATTCAGGGAATACATTGAAATACTTAAGAAGGATCCCTCTCCAGCCATGACGGCCCATGCCCGTGTATATGACATGATCGAATCCTACGGTTTCGAAGAGAGCGGGGGCCAGAAAAAATATAAGTTTTTTGAACAGGAAATCTTCGGCCTCGACCGGGCTGTCGAGAAACTCGTGGAGGAGTACTTCCATTCGGCAGCCCGCAGACTCGATGTGCGCAAACGCATACTGCTGCTTATGGGACCTGTCAGCGGCGGCAAATCCACGCTTGTCACGATGCTGAAGCGCGGCCTCGAGAAGCATTCCCGTACCGACCGCGGAGCGGTTTACGCGATCGCCGGATGCCCGATGCAGGAAGAGCCGCTGCATTTGATTCCGACGGAGCTAAGACCGGAGATCGAGAAGGAGCTCGGCGTCCGAATCGAGGGGAATTTGTGCCCGGCCTGCCAGCTTCGTCTTAAAACCGAGTACGGCGGCGATATCGAAAAGGTTGAAGTCGAGCGGATATTAATCTCCGAGGAGAACCGGGTCGGCATCGGCACATTCAGTCCGTCGGATCCCAAGTCGCAGGATATTGCCGATTTGACCGGCAGCATCGATTTCTCCACCATCACGGAATACGGCTCCGAATCGGATCCGCGCGCCTACCGGTTCGACGGCGAATTAAACAAAGCGAACCGCGGTTTGATGGAATTCCAGGAGATGCTGAAATGCGACGAAAAATTTCTATGGAACTTGCTCTCCCTGACCCAGGAAGGGAACTTTAAGGCGGGCCGGTTCGCGCTGATAAGCGCGGATGAGCTGATCGTGGCCCATACCAACGAATCCGAGTATAAGGCGTTCATTGCCAATAAGAAAAACGAGGCCCTGCAATCCCGGATGATTGTCATGCCGATCCCGTATAATCTGCGAGTCAGCGACGAGGAGAAGATCTACTCGAAGCTGATCGGCCAAAGCGACATGAAGCATATCCATATCGCGCCGCACGCGCTTCGATCTGCCGCGATATTCTCCGTCTTGACGCGTCTGAAGGAAACGAAGAAGCAGGGCATGGATCTGATCAAGAAGATGCGCATGTACGACGGGGTGGAGGTTGAAGGTTATAAGGAAGCGGACCTGAAGGAGATGCAGAACGAATATTTGGAGGAAGGCATGTCCGGCATCGATCCGCGTTATGTCATCAACCGGATATCCAGTGCTTTGATTAAGCAGGATCTTCAGTGCATTAACGCGCTGGATATGCTGCGGGCGATCAAGGATGGGCTGGATCAGCATGCGTCCATTGCCAAGGAGGAGCGGGAACGCTACCTGAATTTCATTGCCGCCGCTCGCAAGGAGTATGACGATCTGGCCAAGAAGGAAGTCCAGAAGGCTTTTGTGTATTCCTTCGAGGAGTCCGCCAAGACGCTGTTCGAGAATTATTTGGATAACATCGAAGCGTTCTGCAACTGGACGAAAATCCGCGATCCGTTGACCGACGAGGAGATGGATCCGGACGAAAGATTAATGCGCTCGATCGAGGAGCAGATCGGCGTCTCGGAGAACGCGAAGAAGGCGTTCCGGGAGGAAATCATGATTCGTATCTCGGCTTATTCCCGCAAGGGCAAAAAGTTCGAGTACCATAATCATGAGCGCCTTCGGGAAGCGATTGAGAAGAAGCTGTTCACGGACCTCAAGGACATCGTCAAAATTACGACCTCGACCAAAACGCCGGATGCCGTGCAGCTGAAACGGATCAACGAGGTAAGCTCCAGGCTGATCGAGGAGCATGGGTACTGCCCGGTATGCGCCAATGAGCTGCTGCGTTACGTGGGCAGCCTGTTAAACCGGTAAGACCGAATACGATAATAGGATACGCGGAATGTCTGGAGAAGCCGCCCGTGGAATCGGGTGGCTTCTCCTCGTTTGGAGGGGATTGCCCGATTGGTTGTGCAAATCTACGCACAATTAGGACTTTGGGATTATGCCGAGGTGGTAAATATAGGCTATAATGGACCCTAAGTACTTGAACCTGTGATATGGATCACCTATTTAGGAGTGGATTTTTCGAAATGATGGATGTTTCCCCGAAAAGACGCCAGCAGTTGGAGTATATCGGTTTGGACGAGCAAGGATTGGAGCTTCTCGCAAATCATCGTGAGGTATTTGCGAAGGTGGTTGAAGAGGTCGTGGACCGGTTTTACGCGCAGATCGGAACGCAGCCGCAGCTGATGCAGATTATCGGACGCACCTCGACCGTGGAACGGCTTAAGGAGACCCAGCGGGTGTATTGGATGTCGCTTGCTTCAGGAAGAGTGGACGATGCTTATATTGCCGAACGGATTAAGATCGGACAAGTTCACTCCAGAATCGGCCTGACCACGGACTATTACCTTGGAAGCTACATGGTTTATTTGGATATTGCCGCCGATTTACTGAAGAAGCTCGTACCGGATCAATGGATTCAAGTGGTGCATGCCCTGAGCAAAATGTTTAACCTGGATTCCCAGCTCGTATTGGAAGCTTACGAAATGAAAGAGAAAGAGAAAATCAGCAACCTGGCTTCGGATCAGCAAAAAATGTTGGAAGCGATTACAACTGCGGTTCAAGAATTGACGGCCATGATCGTGGAGCTGGATCAGAGCGCGGCGCTGATGGCCGACAACGCCATGAAAACGGCGGAGGCGCAGGATAAGGCGCATACGCTGACTTCCGAGCTGGGCGAAGAAATTTCGCATATCGAGCAGATGGGAAGTTTGATACGGGAAATTTCGGATCAGAGCCACCTGCTTGGCCTGAACGCGGCGATCGAGGCTGCCCATGCCGGGGAGTTAGGCAGAGGTTTCGAGGTGGTTGCCGGCGAAGTGCGGAAGCTGGCCACCAACTCAAAGAAGGCGATGGATGAGATTCAGGACAAGGTCAGCGGCATTATTCGCAAGCTGGGGCTCGTGGAGCAGGAATCGGAGAAAACGTCCGTGAACGCGCGTAATCAGGCAGCAAGCTCGCAGGAATTGGCCGCCTTCGTGAAAATGATGGAGAAGCTGGCCGATGATTTGGAATCGCTTCAACACGAATATGATATTCGGAAGCACGATATCGAGGTCGAAACCTCATCCGAGAAGGTCAGCGTATAACAGGGGTCAAGAAGCGAACGGATGATGTGCCTATATGTAAACGAACAGCAGCACCCGCGAATGGAGCAAACCTACTCATCGCGGGTGCTGCTGTGATATATACCGCTGTTTTGCTGCTTCAACCGCCGTTAAATAAACCGTCGATGCAGCTTCTTGCCGTCATAGGAGAACAGAATCGGTTTGCCTTCGATGATGCTGTGCAGATGCACGGGTTTGCCCCAGAGCCGGTAGACATAAGGGATGGTGCGCTCCATATACTTCAGGTCGAGCTCAATGCCCTCGTACAGATGCTTGATCATCAGCTCGCCGGAACGGAGATGATCGCCGTCGGTCACGACGAGAAACGGCGAGCCGCCGTTTACGCGGGAGACGACCAGCTGATCGCGGATGTTCTCCCATGCCTTGTCGGTGATTTTCCACTCCGGCCCTTTTTTCTCGAAGACATAGAGGTCCAGGTCCTCCACGAGTTCCTTTGTTAAATAATTGCGCAGGAAGGAAATATCGGAATCGTATTCGCGTACATCAAACATCTTCTCCCGATCCCAGCGGCGCTCGATATCCTCGAAGATTTTCAGACCCAGGTAGTAGGGGTTCAGGCTGTGGCGCGACGGCTGTACGACCGAGGCGTTGAGCTTGGCGAACTCCACCGTTTCCTCGCTGGTCAGGTCCATTTCCCGCAGGATGCGCTGATGCCAATACGAAGCCCAGCCCTCGTTCATGATTTTGGTTTCCATCTGCGGCCAGAAGTACAGCATCTCCTCGCGCAACATACTCATAATGTCCCGCTGCCAATCCTCCAGAATATCGGAGTGCTCCTGAATGAACCACATGATGTCTTTTTCCGGCTCGGGCGGGAAGCGCTTGGTCGCCGCCGGCGATTTATCGGTTTGTTTGTCGCCGTCTTCGTCCATTTCCCATAAATCGTCATACCGGCCGGGAGGCTTCTGCCGCTTGGCTTCCTCCTTCTGCTCCTGCATCCGCCGTGCCGTATAGCGCTGTTTATCGAGTTTATCGGGCCTCACGATATGGGGATCCACATGCTCCTGAATCGCCAGCACGGCGTCGATGAACTGCTCAACCGCCTCCGTGCCGTGTTCGATCTCATAGCGGGAGATGCGCTCGGCCGTGGCAGACATGCTCTCGACCATATTGCGGTTGGAGACGGAGAAGCGGGCGTTGTTTTTGAAAAAATCGCAGTGTGCAAGGACGTGGGCGACAATGAGTTTATTCTGGATCAGGGAGTTGCCGTCCAGGAGAAACGCATAACACGGATTGGAGTTGATCACGAGCTCGTAGATTTTGCTTAGGCCGAAGTCGTACTGCATCTTCATTTTATTGAAGGTTTTACCGAAGCTCCAGTGGCTGAACCGGGTAGGCATGCCGTAGGCGCCGAAGGTGTATATGATGTCTGCCGGGCAGATCTCATATCGCATAGGGTAAAAATCAAGGCCGAAGCCTGTAGCGATCTCGGTAATCTCCGCAATGGAACGTTCCAGTTCCGCGATCTCGTCTTGGTGCACGAGAATCCCCCCTTCGTCATTAAAAACATGGTTCTTATCATTTATATGGAATCCTGCAGCAGATATGCGGGCAGAAGAGGGGGAGCCGGGAATATATACAGGCCTCTGTCAAAATTTGTGCATCATCTCGGTCTGCAGACTTAGTAACCTGCCCGACTATGTAACGGTGACCCCCAGAATGCTTTGCGTTATAATGGGAATAATCCAGCGGTTTGGAAGACTTACCCATTTATTAACCGATGGATAATAAGATAAGGTCAGGGAGGCAAATGAATGATCGATTTTCCTAAGCCCGATGTGGAGCAATTTTTTCAAACGTATGGCATTCGTACCTTCGGAATCAGTGCAGACGAGTCACGGCTTGTATTCAGCAGCAGTCTAAACGGAAAGTTCAATTTATGGGCCATGGAGTTAGAAGGGGAGACATCCTACCCTTATCCGCTTACATACAATGACCAGATCGCAAGCTTCATTAAGCTGGACCCGGAAGGGCGGCATATCTTGACGGCGTTTGACCGCGACGGGAATGAGAATTATCAGTTTCATGCGCTGCGCTGGAACGGCGGCGAGCCGATGCCTTTGTTCGAAGGGGCGGATGCGGAGGACAAACATTATTTCGTGCATCTGTCAGAGGACGGCAAGCGACTGTATTATGTCACGTCGAAGGGGAATCCGTCCTTCCTGAATTCGCGCGTTTATCATCTGGACACCAAGGAGGATCATTTGCTGCATGAGGGCGAGGCGACATCGACCGAAATGTGTGCCGTGAGCCCCGACGAGAAAACCATCGCGTATACGAAAATGTATGCCAATACCTACTATGTTAGTTACGTGAAGCGAGAGGGCGAAGAGCCGCTGTGCTTGACGCCTACGCCTGAACAGGTGCATATTTCGGGGGATGTGCTGTTTGTCAGCAATGACCAGGTCATTTTTGCAACAGACTATGAATCCGAATTTTCTTATGTGGCCCGTTACGACATCCCGCAGCGGAAGTTTGAACCCCTGTGCCGCATCGACCGGGAGAGCATCCAGCTCTTGCGCTTCCATAAGGATTCACGAACCCTGTACATCGTTACGGAAAAAGGGGTAGAGGATCGACTGTATGCCTATTCGCTCGACAGCGGTGAGTTAACCCCCATTCCTCTTCCATCGGACATCGTGGAGCAGCTGAACGTCACGAAGTCCGGCAATCTGTACCTGCTCGCCCGAGGTGCGGTGAAGCCGCTTAACATTTACCGTTATGCAGGCGGCTCATGGAGCCCGATCACAAAGAACGTGCTGACAGGGTTGACCGATGAGGACTTGGTGACGCCGGATGTCGTGACGTATCCATCTTTTGACGGGATGGAGATCGAGGCCCTCCTGTTCCGCGCCAAAGACAACGTGGCCAACGGTTATACGGTGTTTTGGCCGCATGGCGGCCCGCAAGCCTCGGAGCGCAAGCAGTTCCGCTCCATGTTCCAGTATATCCTGGCCAAAGGGTATCACATCTTCTGCCCAAACTTCCGGGGAAGCACCGGTTACGGCAGTTCCTTCGTGAAATTGGTGGAGCAGGATTGGGGCGAGGGACCGCGCAAGGACTGCTTGGCAGGCATGGATTGGCTGTTCGAGCAAGGGATTTCGAGCCGCGAGAAGCTCTTCGTGATGGGCGGAAGCTACGGCGGTTATATGACCCTGCTGCTGGCGGGCCGGAATCCGGAGTATTTCAAGGCGGCCATCGACATCGTCGGGGTCAGCAATCTGTTTACCTTCTACGATTCGGTACCGGAACACTGGAAACCGATTATGGAGCGCTGGATAGGCGATCCCGAGCGGGATAAAGAACGCTTCATCAAGGATTCGCCGATTACGTATCTGGATGATATGGCGAACCCGATGCTCATCATCCAGGGAGCCAACGATCCGCGCGTCGTTAAAGAGGAGTCGGACCAAATCGTCGAGGCCTTGAGAGCCAAGGGCCGTGACGTGGAGTATCTTGTGTTCGAAGACGAGGGGCATGGGATTACGAAGAAGGCCAACGAAAAGATCGCTTATGCACGGATGGTCGAATTCCTGAAGCGCAATCATTAAGCGTCCCATAAAAAAGAGGCATGCTCGAGGTCCAAACGGACCCTGAGGCATGCCTCTTCCTTATTGACCCGGATGATCCAGATCCTCTCTTGGATTCCAGAGCTTGATTCCGTCGTCCTCCAGTATGCCCAAGGTCACGTCCGAGATGTTCGGATCCTGGGTCAACAGGGCGTTGATTCTCATTTTGGATTGTCCGGCCTCGGCCAGGGTCATCCCTTTCTTCAGCTCGATGTAGGCTTCCACATGATAATTACGGCCTTCCTGCAGAATACGCAGACGATTGATGTCACGAACATCCGGATCGGCAAGAATGATTCCGGAGATCTTCTCTTCCACGTCCTTCGGAGCGGCCACCCCGATTAAACCGACCATGTTGTCATATCCGACCTTAAAGGCTACGCCCACCATCAGACAGCCGATCAGGATCGTGGCGATTCCGTCCAGAATGAGGAAATTGAAGAAATGCGCGAACACGATGGCGATCAGCGCGAAGAGGGCGCCAAGCGTTGCAACAATATCTTCATAGAACACAAGCCGTGTCGGCGGGGCGGCGCGGCCGGCATTTTTGAAAGCGGCGGGCAGCAAGGAAAGTCCCGATGCTTCGGCGCGGGTCTCCTTCATAATTTCTTTCATGGCTTTAACCAGGATGGAACCGTCAATGATAACAGCTATGGCCAGCACAATGAAATTGAGCCAGAAATTCGTGGCTTCTTCCGGATGTTTTAACAGCTTGAAGCCCTTCAGAATCGTTTCATAGGCCATGATGGTGACCACGATCACCGCGACCATGCAGACCAGGTTAATGACCCTGCCGAAGCCGGTGGGGAACTTCTTGGTCGGCTTCCGCTCGGCCAGGACGCTGCCTACGAATACGAATCCCTGATTCACGGCATCGGCCACCGAATGCATGGCGGAGGCAAACATCGTCCCGCTGCCGCTGATGGAAGCGGCAATCCCCTTGATGATGGCCAATCCCGTATTGCCCAGTGCGGCAATGGCGGATGAGGTATTTCCTTTCTTGATGAGCTGCCATGTGTTATTCAATCCAAACCCTCCGTCTATCATGTCGATTTTTAATGGAATCCGAAGTATATATTATCATATCGTGCCAAATTAAGGATATCCCTCTCTTTTAGATTGAGATAAGATTACACAAAAATTACTTAACATGTTTTTTGTTACATTAAACAGGATTTACTCATATCTTTATTTCTTGCCCAATACATTAAGAATATAGTGGAAAATAAAGGATGGTTGAAGCGTAGGAGGCTGGTTAGCGGTCTTTGGCATGAAGTGGAGAATCGTTTGTGCCCCCTTGATATCCAAGCGGGAACTGCCTTGCAGCAAAGTGAATAAACATGAGGAGGAAATGTTATGAAAGCGTTAACAAGTCCGGAGGCAGCCAAAGGCAAGGCGAACGAGGAATGGGGCCTGATCATATGCTCCAGATGCGATGAGATGGTGGACACGATTCCAACCGACGGAGTGAAAATCATTTATGGATTTTGCGGAAAAGGGGAATGCAAGGGCACGGACTTTCAGAACTGAATGATCGTGGCGATTAGCGGAATGAATAACGAGCATGCTTCAGGGAGGAATCTTCCTGAAAGCATGCTTTTTTTTGGATTTATAACCTTTTTTGATGGGTATAACAAAAATTATTGATACTTTATTATGCATTTTTAGACGAAAATATGTTGCATATATATTATATATGACGTATTATATCGGCAAGTAGAGGAAATGCACGCAGGAGGGATCACTATCGAACTGACGACAAGGCAGCAGGATATCGTCGATATCGTAAAAAAACATGCACCCATTACAGGAGATCAGATTGCGGAGATGCTGAATGTCAGCCGAGCCACCCTTCGCACCGATTTATCCAAGCTTGTGGTTCTGGATTATATTGATGCCAAGCCGAAGGTCGGGTACTTTCTGGGAAAGCGGGGAACGCGGGACCGGGAGGAAAAGTTTCGCCTTCTCAAAATGAAGGTTGGCGATCTGCACGGCGTTCCGGTGATTGTGCGTGAGACCACGACGATTCACGAAGCCGTTGTATCCTTGTTTCTGGAGAACGTGGGAAATCTGATCGTTACCGATGCCGACGGCCATCTGGCCGGTATCGTGTCCCGTAAGGATCTGCTCAAGGTAACGCTTGGCAACCCGACGGCCTCCTCCATGCCGGTAAGCCTGATCATGACCCGCCGGGCCAACGTAACAACGGTGCAGCCGGAAGACACGGTGCTGGATGCCGCACGAAAAATTATTAATCATCAAATCGATAGCCTGCCAGTGGTCGTTCCATCCACCACGGGAAATCCGGGGGAGCACTGGAAGGTTGTCGGTCGGATCACAAAAACGAATATTATCAAAATGCTGCTCGACATGGTAGCCGAGGAATAATGGGAGGAATCGGATGAATCAGGCATTAACTCATTTCATAGCAATCTGTTCGGACTCCATCGGGGAGACGGCTGAAGCGGTTGTTCAAGCGACCCTGCGCCAATTCGAGCTTCCGAATACAGAGGTTAAACGTTATATGAACGTTCGCGACGAGGAAGAATTGACCGAATTGATGGAGGAGGTGGCAAGGCGCGGAGGATTTGTGGCTTATACGCTCGTTCAGCCGGAGCTTCGCGAGGTCATGCGGGAAGAAGCCGTCCGGCTCAACATTCGCACCGTGGATATCATGGGGCCGATGATGCAGGCCTTTGCCGACACGTTCAACGACTATCCCAAGCGGCTGCCGGGCCTGCTGCACCGCTTGGACGACAGCTATTTCCGGCGGGTGGACGCGATGGAATTCGCCGTCCAGTATGACGATGGCAAGGATGTCAGCGCCATTTTGAAGGCGGACATCATACTGCTAGGCGTATCCAGGATCTCAAAGACGCCGCTGTCGATGTTTCTCGCACATAAAGGCTACAAAACGGTCAATTTTCCGATCGTGCCGGAGATGTCGCCGCCTTCCCAGCTCAGAGAGGTCACGAACGGCACGATCATCGGGCTTACGATCGAGCCGGAGCATCTTCTCAAAATCCGCAGCGAGCGCTTAAAGGTCATGGGACTGCCGCATCAGGTGCAGTATGCAGCCCTGGAGCGGATCCAGGAGGAGCTGGATTACGCCTTGTCTCTGTACGAGGAGCTCGGATGTCCGGTCATTGATGTCACGGATAAGGCGATTGAGGAATCCGCAGGACTGATTATGAATTATCTGAAATAAGCTGCACCGGTAAGGAAAAAAGCAGAAGGAGGGATTCATTCATGGAGAGTTCATTAGCATTGGAGCTTGTAAGAGTAACGGAGGAAGCGGCGCTGCAATCCGCCCGGTGGACAGGAAGAGGTGACAAGAACAGTGCTGATGAAGCCGCGACGGTAGCCATGCGCAAGCATTTTGATTCCGCAGCGATGGATGGGGTCGTTGTCATAGGGGAAGGCGAGATGGATGAAGCGCCCATGCTCTATATTGGAGAGCGCGTTGGGAACCGCAAAGGGCCGAAGATGGACGTGGCGGTGGATCCGCTCGAAGGAACGGAAACGGTGGCAAACGGGCTGAACAACGCGTTGTCCGTAATTGCCGCAGCCCCCCGAGGCACCCTTCTGCATGCGCCCGATATCTACATGCATAAGCTCGCGGTTGGACCCGAGCTTGCGAGCAAGCTGAGTTTGAATGATCCGATTGAAGTAACCCTTCGAAAAGCATCGGAGATCTTATCAAAACCGCTGTCGGAGATGACGGTATCCATTCTCGATCGTGAGCGACACAGCGCGATGATTAAGGCTTTGCGAGAGTCCGGGGTAAGGATCAAGCTGCTGAGCCACGGGGATGTCATGGGTGCGATCGAGACCTGCACGGACAGTGAGGTCGATCTCTATGTGGGCTCTGGAGGAGCTCCGGAAGGCGTTCTCGCCGCCGCCGCTTTGAAATGCCTGGGCGGAGAAATCCAGGGACGGCTCATACCGGAGACGCCGGAGGATTTCATCAGATGCCAGGACATGGGGTTGGAGCATCCCGAGCAGCTGCTGACGATGGAGGATATGGTAGGCCGCGAAGGCGTATTGTTCGTGGCTACCGGCGTGACGGCTGGCGATTTCCTGCGCGGCGTGAAGTATATGCCGGGTCAGCGGGCCGAAACGCATTCGGTCATGATGTACTCCGGCACGAGAACCGTCCGTTATATCCGCAGCGTCCATCATCTGTTCCAAAGCAATGAAACCTTAGCCGCCGCTGCATCTTCTTGATGGATATGGGCGGCATCGGCTAAATAAAAGGCACTCCAAGGTTAGTCGACCTTCGGAGTGCCTTTATGCGTTGTTAACGGTTTGGCAAATCGTGCGCTCACCCGTGCCTCTTACGCCCGAGCATCAGCCAAGCTCCTCCAAGCACAAGCAGCACAGCGATGACAGGCTGAACGACCGAGAGGTAATTGAGTACGGGTCCGATCGAGAATACCACGAAGAACAGCAGCGACAGGACGGTCAGAATGTTAATCGGGATGAGCAGCCACTTGTTACGCGAACCGAACCAGTAGAACTCGAACAATCCGGCCGCAACGGCAAGAATAAAGCCGGGCCACATCGACCCCCAAGAGTCGAACAAGGAAGCGATTTGGCTGACAATACCGGCTGTGAGCAGAATGCCGCCCGGTATCAACAGCCCGATTCCCTGACGTCCGACCAGCGAGAAGTACATCCAATGAAAAAACAGGCCTAACGGGATCACGAACAGGGTAGGCCAGAACGTGGCAAAGATAGAACCGGCGCCTACGGTACCGCCTTGGTTCAAGAGCAAGTATGCGCCAAGCAGGATGAGCAGAGGTGCTAAGATTGTACGTTTCGTCATACAAACTTCGTTCCTTTCCTTAGATAGATTGATTATTCCAAGAATACCATGCAAGGGATGGGGTGTCCTCGGTCCTTCGGGGAATGTTTCACCTAGACTTTAGTCTAGGATGGACATGTTTAGCCTATTGGCGGCTCGTTTAATAAGTTCCTAAACGTTCTGCTTAGACGAAGGACAGAAAAGACAGTCCTGCAGCAGAGAACAACAAAGCAGAACTGTCTTCGGATATAAACAATTTTATGATGGCTTCTTGGTATACATCAGTCCGACGGTTTGAGGACCGCAGTGGCTGCAAATGACGCAGCCGGCCGTAGAAATGCTGACCTGTCGTGCGCCTGTCTTTTCCTGCAGTTCCTTCTGCAGGAAACGGGCTTCCTCCTCGGCCATGGTATGTACAACAACGATCAGATCATTGTCCATCTTATCCACTTGAGCCAGTGCATTCTGAATCATTTGATCCAGCGCCTTTTCTTTTTTGCCGCGTACCTTGTAAGCCGGGATCATGCCGCCGTCCACGACTTTGATCACCGGACGGATTTTGAGCAGGCTGCCGATGATGTTTTGCATGCCGGAGCAGCGTCCGCCCTTATACAAATAATCCAGCGTATCGACAACGAATTCGCACTCCACTTCGTTTACGGTACGGCTTAATAGCTCCACAATTTGCGGTATGGACGAGCCTTCATTGGCCGCGTGAACAGCCTTCATAACAAGCAGTCCGATGCCGGAGGAAAGATTGCGCGAATCAAACACGGTAACCCGCCCTTCGGGCAGCTCGCCTGCAGCTATCAACGCATTTTGGTAGGTGGAAGAAAGCTCTGACGAAATGCTGAGGAACAGGATATCCTCACCCTGTTCAATCGAAGGCGAGAAGGCCGCAATGAAGTCGGACGGAGAAGGTGCCGCTGTTTTGGGCAGGCTGCCGATCTGATCGACTTTGGCATACAACTGTTCCGGTGTAATGTCGACTCCATCCCGTAAGGATTGTTCTCCGAATACGACGTAGAGCGGAACGATGCCGATATTATATTCGTCTATCCACGAAGGTGGTAAGTCGCAGGTGCTGTCAGCAAAAATTCTAATTTTACCAGGCATGAACATCTCCCTTTATCAACTATTTGAGTCTGTATTACTACTAGAATACCTTGTTTGATCAGAAAAGGAAATGCTCTTGTCGTTTTGAACGCGAATGCGAAGGAATCGCCTAAAAAGCGGGAATTGTGCAACATTAACCCCAGGATTCCCGTTAATCATAATGGAGGTGGTTATATGGCAAAGCGAAAGCGTTGGAGCAAAATAATCACAGCAGCTGCCGCAGCTATGCTGCTCATGGCAATGACGGCATGCAGCGGCGAAGGCCCGACTTCTCAGCCGCCGGCGGATCCGAATCCGGTCGAGGAGCCCAAGTACGAGATTAAGCAAGGAACCGGTACTTACGTAGGTCAAATCGACAACAATTCGATCGAAATCGAGACGGCCGATGGTCCGACCGCATTCCGGCTGGGCGAGGGGATGGATCAGATCATATCCAAACTTCAGGGAGAAGAGTCCGTCTCCTATGAGTACAGGGAACAGCCGGTTGAAGGCGAGGAAGATTTGAAGCAGTTGATCCTCATCAAATTGACGGTTGACAACGAAGGCGGCGGCTCGAGTTCCGAGAACGCTCAGCTTCCGGAAACCAAGGATTTCGAGTTGGAGCTGGAGGGCATGAAAGAAACCAAAACAGCCAAACTGGCCGAGGGTGACGGCTACGCGCTGTATATATTCGATATTTTTTCCTTTGATGCAAAAACCAACAGGCTGACCATGAATGTGGACCAGGATTATTACGCCGAGATTACGAAGCTGCCTTCGGATTACAACGCGGACATTCTCAAGCTTGAGGCGGAGAAGGAGCTTGCGGAGGTTGGCAAAGTCCATGAAGCTGAGGGCAGTGAAAGGCACAAAGTCATGAAGGATGCATCCGTGTATATGATAGGCGAAGGCGAGGGCCTCACGAAGATGTACATTGTGGATGAATTTGACGGACAGGGTTATATTTTCCGCGTAAATAACCCTCACCGCGAACCTTCCGAAGGATTTGCTACACATGCTTTTACATCCTTGAGCTCGATTGTTAATCGATAATGTCATGCAAACAGCCCCTGTCGTTTGGCCATAAGGCCAAGCAGCAGGGGCTGTATCGATATTCGAGGGGGTCCGACGTTACTTGGACGTCTCCAAGTATTGCTTAATGAATCGCAGTGCGTTCGCATCGCGTTCCGTGCCTTCGCGAATCCCCGCAAACATTTCTTTCTTCAGGACGGGCAGTTCTTCGCCAAGCGGGCTGCCCATAATATCCACGGCATACACATGCTCCGCGCCGTCTTCCTCATTTGTACCCTTCACCAGCATTTCCGGGGTAAGCAGTTCCTTCAGCTCGCCTTCGACTTCAGCTTCGAGCGGGCGTACCATGCCTTGATTGCCAATCCAATCAAAGGCGGTTTGATCCATGATATACAGATCGGGACGTTCGGTGGACAGCACCAGCAGTGCCTTTTGCAGCATGGCGGCATCCTGCGGATTGTTGGAATCCAGGGGAGGCACGTAGTTAATGTTAACGGTTACGCGTTTCCAATCGGGAAATTGGGCCAAAATCGCGTCTTCGATCGGTTTAAGGTCCTGTCCACCATCCTGGCTCATATAAGAACCGAGGAACATGACTTCCAGGTCAACCGGGGGCAGGCTGGCCAGCCGTTCCTTCTCTGCCTGATGGTTGAAAATGCTGATCACGATATAAATGAGAACGCCCACCAGGGCAATGCCGCCGAGCACGTGGAATTTATAATAACGGAAGAAATGGTCGGTTTTCTCCGCCGTCCCGGCAAACCTCTTGTATTTGCCGTACCGTTTCTGATTCATCTCTTCCAAAGCTTTACGGTTCTCTTCTTCAAGGATGAATTTGTAGGCTTTGGTGATTTCGGCAAACTCGGCTTCGATCTCTTCCGCCCGGTCCGGCTCCCGCCTTTGATGCGAACGGGTTTGGCGCATGAGCAGCGTATATCGGTCGTCAAGCTGTTCCTTGGTTGCATCCTCCGGCAGACCGAGCCGCTCATAGGCTTCTTTCAGTTGGTCCATTCATGTCACCTCTTCTATACTGTGAGAGTTTCCTAGTTACCAGTATATAGCGTAGAGGCAGCAGGTTACAAACGTTTATGAGATGTTTCGACGCTTCTCGGCTTGCTATGGGGCAAACTGTCATCCATAAGAGGAAACCATCCAACTTGGCAGCTTGCCAGGATGGTAAATAATTCATCGATTTCCTGAATGATTGTGAATGTTTTTTGAAAGTTTTAGATTGTTTTTTGAGGGGAATATGATACTATATGCTGTAGAGGGGGATTCATTATGCTGACGGAAGAAAGATACCGAATCATATTAGAGCGCTTACAACAGCGCGGTGTCGTGAAGCTGCAGGAATTGGTAGAACTCCTTGAAGCTTCGGAATCGACGGTAAGGCGGGATTTGATCGACCTTGAAGAACGTCAATTGCTAAAGCGTATTCATGGCGGAGCCGCTCTGCCGAGCCCAAAGATACAAGAACCTGGAATTGAGGAAAAAACGTTCAAAAACATTCAACAGAAAAACGCGGTTGCCCGGTTGGCTGCAGCACAGGTTGAGGATGGAGAAAGCATTTACCTGGATGCGGGTACGACCACGCTAGCCATGATTCCGTTCATCGACGCCAAAGACGTCACGGTTGTCACGAACGGTTTATCCCATATCGAAGCGTTGGTCAGCAAGCGGATCAAAAGCTATCTGCTGGGCGGCATGATGAAGATTCATACCAAAGCCGTCATCGGAAGCATCGCGCTGCAAAATATGGACAATTTCCGTTTTGACCGGTGCTTTCTGGGCACGAACGGCGTGGATGCGGAGATGGGCTACACCACCCCCGATCCGGAAGAAGCCTTGATCAAGCGGCGGGCCCACCAGCTGTCCGCTTCCAGTTACGTCCTTGCGGATTCCAGCAAAATCGGAGAGGTTTCCTTCGCCAAATTGCTGGACCTGAGCGAAGCGACGCTGATTACGGAGTCCTTGCCGGAATCATGGAAGAAGGTCATTTCACAGAAAACCAAAATAATTGAGGGATCATGATGATATATACGGTTACACTGAATCCTTCCATTGATTACATCGTGGAAGTTGAGCATATCGAGCTTGGCGGATTGAACAGAATGACCCGGGACATGAAGTTTCCGGGCGGGAAAGGAATTAACGTATCGCGTGTGCTGAACCAGCTGGGAGCCGATAATACGGCTATCGGTTTTCTTGGCGGTTTCACCGGCCGTTATATCGACGAGATGCTCGGCAAGGAAGGAATCCGCACGGATTTCGTGAACATCGCGGACGATACCCGCATCAACGTTAAGCTGAAGCATGGCGGAGAGACCGAGATCAACGGCTTGGGACCCGATATCCGGGAAGACGAAACCAAAGAGCTGCTCCATAAGCTGTCACAGCTTGAAGCCGGCGATATCGTTGTGCTGTCAGGCAGCGTGCCGCCTTCGCTGGGTTCGGACTTTTATGGCCGTCTGATCGAAGCGTGCCGAAAGGGCGGCGCCGAATTCGTCATGGATACCACCGGTGAGGCTCTAATGAGGGCATTGGCCTATAAGCCGCTCCTTGTGAAACCGAACCACCACGAGTTGGCCGAATTGTACGGCGTTGTCATTGACTCAAGAGAGCAGCTTGTGGAGTACGGACGGAGACTGCTTGAGAAGGGCGCGCAGCATGTCCTGATTTCCATGGCCGGAGAAGGGGCGCTGTTCATCACGGCCGATCGGGTCTATCACGCCCATGTTCCGCCGGGTACCGTCCGTAATTCGGTCGGTGCCGGCGATTCGATGATTGCCGGATTCGTCGGCACGCTTGCGAAGGGCCAAGGCCCGATCGAGGCATTCCGGACGGGGGTCGCCTCTGGAAGCGCTACGGCGTTCTCGGACGACTTGGCGGCAAGGGAAGCGATTGACGAGCTGCTTCCTCTGGTTAGGATCACGGAGTGGTGAGCCGCTTCACATCAAATAACCGGTAATGGGCGGTTATGGCGCGGTTATCACCACGAAGATTTCAAGGGAGTGTGAATCACATGAGAATTACGGATTTAATGATACAAGAAACGATGATCATGGATCTGAAGGCGGTCACGAAGGAGGCTGCCATCGATGAACTGATCGGGAGTCTGGCCGCCAGCGGGCGGATCAACGATCCGGTTTTGTTTAAAGAGATGATCCTGAAGCGTGAAGCCGAATCCAGTACGGGGATCGGCGGCGGGATTGCGATGCCCCACGCCAAGACGAAAGCGGTTAACGAGCCGGCCGTCGTGTTTGCCAAGAGCAGCGGGGGCGTGGATTTCGAAGCGCTGGACGGTGAGGCGGCGCATGTTTTTTTCATGATCGCCGCTCCCGAGGGAGCGGGGAATACGCATCTGCGTACCCTTGCAGCGTTATCGAGGCTGCTGATCGATGCGGAATTCATCGCGCAGTTGATGAAGGCGGAGACGCCGGCGGAGGTAACGGCTTTATTCGACTCCAAGCAGGCGGTTGAAGAAGCCGCCAAAGCTGAGAGGGAAGCGGCCAAAAAAAGGGAAGCCGCACAAAAGGAAGCGAAGAACAAGCATCGGGAATCCGACATTGCAGCCCCAGCTGACCAACGGGATGTTTCTGCCGTGGCCTCGACTCCGTTTGTGGTTGCCGTAACGGCTTGCCCGACCGGCATTGCCCATACGTTTATGGCCGAAGACGCCCTTAAGAAGAAAGCCCAGGAGATGGGCGTCGAAATCCGGGTGGAGACGAACGGCTCGGAGGGCGCGCAGAACGTATTGACGGAAGAGGAAATACGCAGGGCCTCAGGCGTCATCATTGCCGCCGACAAAAACGTGGAGATGGCCCGCTTTAACGGAAAACCCGTTCTCCAGCGTCCTGTCAGCGACGGCATCCGCAAATCGGAGGAGCTGATCCGCAAGGCGATGGGCGGCGAGGCGCCGATCTACCGCAGCGATGGCGGCGGTGAGCCGAAGGCGAAGGACGCGGAGAAGGGCAGCATAGGCACGAAAGTGTACAAGGACCTGATGAATGGTATTTCGCACATGCTGCCGTTTGTCGTGGGCGGCGGCATTCTTCTGGCCATCTCCTTCCTGATCGAGCAGCTTGCCGGCGAAGATCATCCGCTTTTCCAGCTTCTGCAAACGATCGGCGGAGGAGACGGTGCCTTCCACTTCCTGATTCCGGTTCTGGCGGGCTTCATAGCGCTCAGCATCGGCGATCGTCCCGCATTGATGCCCGGCATGGTCGGAGGCCTGATGGCCCTCAATTCCAATTCGGGGTTCCTTGGCGGCCTTGCGGCAGGTTTCTTGGCCGGTTACGTGGTTATCCTGCTGCGCAAAGCGTTTGCGGGGCTGCCCCGGGCGCTTGACGGCTTAAAGCCGATTCTGTTGTACCCGGTCGTCGGCCTGCTTATTACCGGAACGATCATGTTCTACTTGTTCGATCCGTTCTTTAGCTGGATCAATCTCGGCCTGATTGATATTCTTAACAATTTGGGTACCGGCAACGCGGTGATTCTCGGTCTGATTCTGGGCGGGATGATGTCGATTGATATGGGCGGTCCCTTCAATAAAGCGGCGTATGCATTTGCGATCGGCGTATTCACATCCAGCGGCAACACGAACGGAGCCATGATGGCTGCGGTCATGGCCGGCGGGATGGTGCCTCCGCTGGCCATTGCTCTGGCCACGACGTTCTTCAAGCATAAGTTCACGGAGCAGGAACGCAAATCGGGCGTGACCAACTATGTGATGGGCCTTTCCTTCATAACGGAGGGGGCGATCCCGTTCGCCGCGGCCGACCCGCTGCGCGTACTAACATCCTGTATACTCGGTTCCGCGGTGGCAGGCGGGCTGACGCAGCTGTGGAGCATCAACGTTCCGGCCCCGCACGGGGGAATCTTTGTCGCTGCTCTTGCCAATCATGCGCTCCTGTTCCTGCTCTCGGTTCTCATTGGTTCGGTGATCTCGGGTGTGCTGCTTGGCGTTTGGAAGAAGCCGCTTGAACGAAAATAGACTCAATTACACAGGTTCAGGGTGAGCCATTCAGCTTACCTTCGACCCGTTTTTTCTTATGACGGCAGGCCGTGGTTTTCTGAATAAGAACGCTTAGGAATGGTGTGCCGAACGGGAATAGACGGAGGATCCGCGATTCTCTTGGGGAACAGAATCTATGAATATCCGGATTTCTACTGGGTTCGTCATGGTATAATCTAGTCATGTTAGGAACAGGAAGGAGAGAGGACAGAGATGAGAGAACAGAACAGCAGCAGCCGGGGGCCGGAGCAGCTGATCGATGAAATCAACCGGACGTCTACAACCGATGGGATGGCGGCCGTATGGTTTTTAGGTCAGGAGAGCGTTGTCCTGAAGGGCGGGGAGGTCGTCATCTATATCGACCCTTATATGTCAGCCGACCTGGAACGCAAAGCGGGATTTCAGCGCGCGTTTCCCGCTCCGCTGCAGCCGGAGCATATTACGAATGCAAACATGGTCCTGATCACCCATGAGCACGATGATCACATGGATCTCGGAACGATTGCGGTCATCGCCAAACAGAATCCGGAAACAGCGTTTGTTGCGCCGGCATGCTGCCATAAAGCGATGCGAGGTGCCGGCGTGGCGCCGGAGCGGCTGTTTGCGGCCGTATGCGATGAATGGCAGCAGTTTGACGGCTTTCGTCTGATGGCGATTCCGGCTGCCCACGAGACTTTGGATGAGCATGAAGAGTTTGGACACCGATTCGTCGGTTACCTGGTGGACATCCAGGGCGTGTTGATCTACCATGCGGGAGATACCGTAGTCTATCCCGGATTGGTGGAAAGGCTGCAGGCGCACTCCATTGATATCGGGATGGTGCCGATCAATGGGGGAGATGCCTTCCGCCGGAAGGACGGCATCGTCGGGAACATGGGCTTCCGGGAAGCCGCAGAACTTGCCGCAGCGTCGGCATTCGATTTGACCATTCCGATGCATTACGATATTTTTCCATGGAATGGAGAGAAGCCGGGGTACTTCGTGGATTATTGCTATGAGAATCATCCGTATATGAAAACCAAAGTGATGGCGCGCACCGAGCGTTTGCTTTATGTAAAAGCCGAATAAGCGATAGACATTCCGATGGAATTTTTTTTCAAATGCGGGACAGCGAGTTCGCAATTTTTCGAAATGACAAGCATATGAATAAGACATGCCTTATAAATGGAGATGTGGGATATGCTGTCATTTCGAAAACATGTCATTATTGTGATCGGAAGCTTTCTGATCGCGATGGGGACCAATTTTTTTCTTGTCCCGCATAAAGTTCTGGATGGCGGAGTTATCGGGATTGCTCTGATCGCCAACTACGTGTTTGACCTACATATCGGATTCGTTATCATTTTGTGCAGCATCCCCATGTTTATCGCCGCCTGGATGTTAAATCGCGAAATCTTTTACAATAGTTTGTCAGGCATGCTGATATCTTCGTTTGTCATCGATTTGCTCTCCCCGTTGCAAACGGATTTTTTGCGTTTTTTCGCTCCCCATGTGATTATCAGCGCGCCCATAGGCGGTGCGTTGATCGGAGCCGGGCTAGGATTGATGCTGAGGAATGATGCAAGCACGGGCGGAACGGATCTGTTGGCTCATTTTCTGGCAAGGTATTTGCCATTGAATGTAGGCGTCATTATTTTGCTGATGGATGCCGTCATCATCGGATTCGGAGGCGTTCTGCTCTCGGGAAGCACCTTCGTGTACTCCATTCTGACGATTGTTGCAGGCGGTTTTACAACGGGCATGATTACACAGAAACGATGGTTCGGAAAGAGAAGGATCTAATAACAGACAAGCCTATCAAGATCGACTTGATAGGCTTGTCTGTTATTTATGAAGATGAAACATGCAGCGAACGCCATCTATGAACTACTACGACATGTGCATAAAGATTATTTATGGGAGTTATGAGCTTCCTTAAAGGCGTGGATATAAGCACGGGCCTTCTCCGTAATCAAATTGAGGTCTCCGCTCTTAAGCGCGTCTTTGGTCAGATCGGACCCGATTCCGACCGCGAATGCCCCGGCCTTGATCCATTCATGCAGATTGTCCAGATTCACGCCTCCGGTCGGCATGATATTGGCCTGCGGCAGCGGGCCCTTCAGAGACGGTATGACGGACGGAGAGTACAGATTACCCGGGAAGAGCTTAACGACATCGACGCCAAGCTCAAGCGAGGCCACGATATCGTGGACGGTAACGGCACCCGGCATGACCGGAATGCGATATCGGTTGCAGAGCATAATCGTATCGCGGTCGAACCCTGGGGAGACCACGAACTCGGCACCGGCCAGGATCGTGATTCTGGCTGTTTCTGCATCCAGAACCGTACCGGCTCCGATGATGGCATAGTTGTCCGCTTGCGGGTCTTTGGAAGAGTACATTTTGGATAACGTCGTAATGGCTTCCGTAGCGAACGGTACGGTCATGGTCACCTCGATGACCGTGATCCCGCCTTCAATCGCGCGTTTGGCAATCTCTACAACTTCATCGGGAGAATCGCCGCGCAGGACCGCGACAACGCCAGCCTGATGGATCTGTTCGATTAGTTTCAATTTTTTCATGTTATACACTCCTTCTTGATCTATGCATTCTATTAATGATGGCTTGATATCCAATCATAGCGGGTCAACGTTCGATATGGGCGGCATTTCCTCGCCGCTGTTGAACTTCCTCCCAGGTCGGAAGCGCTTCCCAGTCACCTGGGGCTTGGATGACCAGGGATCCGGTTAATCCGCCTAGGGACAGGGCCTCCTCCGGTGTCCAGCCTTTGGCGATGCCTGCCAGGAAGCCTGCGCAGAAGCCGTCTCCCGCGCCAACGGTATCCACTACGTTATCCACACGCTCAAAAGGCAGGGAGTAGGTCCCGGTTTCCCGAACAATAACGTTGTTTCCGTCGAAACTCTTGATCACGGACATGCCGGGGAGCTGACGCAGACGGTCCAGGATCACCTGCTCGTCCTCCGTTTCGAACAACAGCTTGCATTCATCATAGCCAGGGAGGAAATAATCACAGCTTTCGGCAAGCTCCAGCAATACGGGGCGAGCCTCCTCCATGTTCCACAGCTTCAGCCTGAGGTTCGGATCAAAGCTGATCTGGACGCCATGCGTTTTGCATACGGAAATGACATGCCGTATCGTCTCCAGGCAGCTGCTGCTTAAGGCGGCGGTGATGCCCGTGAAATGAAGGATGCGGGCCTTGGCTATGTATTCGGAGTCTACATGGTCCGGCGTCATTTGGCTGGCGGCAGAGCCTTTGCGGTAGTAATAGACGGAGGATTGACCGCGAACGTTCTGTCTCAGCATAAGACCGGTCGGTGCAGCATCCGTTTGTCTGGCGCTGGAAACATCGACCCCTTCACCTCGAAGCGTTTTCAAAATGCCGGTTCCGATCGGATCGTTGCCGAGCTGGCCGAACCATCCGCTGCTGCAGCCAAGCCTGGAAAGCCCGATGGCGAGGTTGCTTTCGGCGCCGCCGAAGGACTGGGCCATGGTTCCTCCCTGGCCAATGCCCCGTGTGCCTTCGGGATATAATAATCCCATCGATTCGCCGAACGTGATGACATCGATAGGACGCATATCATTATTCATAGAATTTACCCCCTTATATACAGTCTCCGTTATTAACACTTTACCCTGATGGTGATGATAACTCAATAAAAAATAACACAATGTAAATAACCTCCTATCCGGGAAAGATAGGAGGTATGCATGGGCTTTCAGCATAGGAGAAAGCAAAAAAACAATGCTTAGAAACCTTTATACTGAGGCTCTTCCTGTTCAAGCTGCTGAACCCGCTGGGCTACTTGGTCTACGACTTGCTGCGTTTGTTGTGCCGCGGTAGTGAACAGATCCTTGGCATTTTGATCTTGCGTAGACAGCGCAAATTGCTCAAGGCTGGCCTGAGCGCTTTTTAAGGATGAGAGGCATGTTTTCACATCGGAAGCTACGGTCATTGGTTTTTATCACTCCTTTCATGCGTAATAATGTACGCATTTTGGAGAAGAACATGCATGAAGCATGGCAAGGAAAATAATGGTGTGATTTCAAATAGGATAATTGACAATAATCTATATAGTGATTGCTAAGTCATTACATCGAAAGGAAGGTCGTTGTTGTGCCTCAATGGTTGGAAATCGTACTTAGAACCGTATGTGCCGTGGTCGTGCTATTCCTGATGACGAAACTGCTTGGGAAGCGTCAGGTGACACAGCTATCTTTTTTTGAATATTTAACAGGGATCACGATCGGTAGCATAGCTGCCTATATATCCTTGGATCTGGAAGCAAACTGGTATTTAGGACTCGTGGCTCTGGGCGTCTGGGTTGCCTGCTCGCTTCTCATCGAATTCCTGCAAATCAAGAGCAAAAAAGCAAGGGATTTTATCGATTTTAAATCAACCGTGCTCATTCAAGGCGGCAAGATATTAGAAGATAATTTAAAGAAGGAAAGGCTGTCGACCGACGAGCTGATGCAGCAGCTACGCAAAAAAGACGTGTTTCAGGTCGCCGACGTGGAATTTGCCATCATGGAATCCAGCGGTGAGATCAATGTCCTGCAGAAGCGCGAAAGTTTGCCTTTGACTCCCAAGGATCTAGGGATACAGGTAGCCCCGGAAAAACCTGGTCAGGTTGTGATCATGGATGGCGAGGTCATGGATGAACCGCTGCGCGTCTCGGGCTTCAATCATGGATGGCTGGTGGAAGAGCTGGACAAGCAGGGCGCCAGGATCAAGGACGTATTCCTTGCTCAAGTCGATACCTATGGACAATTAACCGTCGATTTGTATAACGATCAGATCCAGGTGCCCCAAAATGAGGAACGGAAGCTCTTGTACGCAAATTTAAAGAAATGCCAGGCGGATTTGGAATTGTTCAGTCTCAGCACGAAAAGTAAGAAAGCTAAGAAAATGTATGAGGAGAGCTCCAAACGGATGGAGAAAATTTTAGCGGATGTACAGGCGATTCTGAAGACGTAATGGATGTCGCCGAGTCATAAATCCGCAAAAACCGGAATAGGATATTTTTGTGTATCACAAAAGGAGCCGGTTGCCGCCGACTCCTCGTACAGCAGATCTTCGCCCGCAAGGTGGATATTTGCTTGCAACCAGACGTAAGAAATAGATTCATCTGTTCCAGGACGGGTCTATTTCTTATTATGGAAGGCAAGGATCGAAACGACCAGAGTGGCGAACGAAATCATTAAAGCCAAAGCTTCATTCACGCCCATGCCGATCACCTCCTGCTGCCACCCTTGCTTAGCTGGTCTACTGTACTATATAATATGCCAATTGCTTACAATAAAAGAACCTTTTTGTAGGAAGCGCTTACATAAAATGTTGGTTTTTTGACGAGATCAGAAAGCATAAACATCGGAGGTTTATCATGCTTTTTGAGAATATTTCTTTTTAACCATGTTTATCCTTAAGATGGGAGCGGCTGACGGCCGCTCTTTTTCATGTTGAATTTCAAAGACGAACAGGATGGAAGGGGGGATTACAAGTTCTAGACTCTCAAGCGGTTTTTTGGTCAGGCTTTGGTCTTGATTTTGGTTTACGCTTACGTTTACGGAACAGGGAGGCAATCCAATAGAAAATCGGGATTAACTCCATGAGAATGAAAAATACCGCCATCCCGAAGGAATTGAAGTCTTGCTGAAAAAGGATCGGATTTTGCGAATACTGGTACGCAATTACGATAGCGGTTCCCCCAATGATCGCGATCAGGGGACCATCCATTTGCTTCAGTTTAAGGAGTTTCGCCATACACCTTACGCTCACGTGGATAAGAAAGGCACTGTGGAAGAACATCGAGCTGCTCCATAACCCAATGATCAGCGGATCGGAATTGCCGAGGAACCCGCTGGCTGCACGCATTAATTCGACGAGCGGATACTGCATCTCGCGCCCTAGATAGGGGCCGAAATTCAGCAATGCCGATGCCCATTGGAGCATTACGCCTATGGTGACCAACAGTCCTGCCGCAGCAAGGTTGCGAAAGGATTTCTTGTTGAATTGGATATAAGGAGCGAGAAAGAGGAACACGATCCATTCCGCGAAGAATGAAAGACAGAACAAACTGTCCTTGATCGCCGACTCATAATTGTGATGCCTGACCATCGCGATCATCATATCCCAATGCGCTTCCTTGAAGAAAAACATATTCATGGCAACAATGGCAACAACGATGACAAGAAACAGCCCGTCGGAAATATAAATCATCGTCTCCATGCCCCACCTGGCGGTAACCATAACGACCAGGCCCACAATCAGGAGGATGAACCACTGGGGAGATTCCCGCATGTAATTGGTATCGAAGAATAACGTGAAACCTTCGATATCCATCCCTATGTAATTGATAGACCAGAAGAATACCAAAGCGACGATCGGGAAGTGAATCCATTTGCTGACCAGGGCACTGCCAAAATTGATCCAGGGTTTCCGAGGATCCCACAGCCCGAGTTTCAACATAAACCACAAGAAGACCAAACTCATCGCATAACCACCCAAAATCGCAGCCCATCCCAAATATGCCGAGTTCCACAAGAGAGGAGTGACTAGAAATCCCGTAGGTATGGCGTTTAGATAGACAAATCCGAAACGAAACAGCTGCCAGGGAGTATTTCGCATGTTGGGTTCGTACATCCTTTCCGATTTTAAGTTCTTATAACTTATCCAGCCAACCGAACAGCAGCATAATCAGATGGTTGGGGGTCAGCCACTCGCGAGAGAACAAGGCGAATATATTCCAAACGGTACATGCAAGGATCAGGATGAGCATCGTCCACTTTTCGCGGGATCCCTTTGCCTTTTTCTTCGCGACATACCATTCCGCCAAGGCGTATACGAGAAACAGAAGAGCGAGCATCGGTCTGCCTCCTTATTTCAGTTTCGATTTGAGTATGGCCCCGAAGTTCCGTACCTTGATGTCGGCATCCACCTGGATCTCCACTTCGTTTTTGTAATAGTCGGGCCAGTTGGAGCGAACCTGATGCCAATGATCCGGATAGTTCCAGTCCACCAGCATCCCGAGCTGCAGAATGTCTGCTCCTACTCGTTGCGAAGTATGAAGGGCCTTTCTTAGATGACTTGCTATTTGATCATTGAGCTCATGCTCTATGATCTCTTTCGCCTGGAGGGTATCCAACTGCTTTTGATTTTTTTTGTATACGACATCTCCCGTTCCTTTTAACTTTATTGTGAACACTGGATGGCCAGAAACCATGCGCACGGATTTGCTAGAACTGGTTGAAATCAGGAAAACGCTGGCCTTCCCTTTTTCATTCCATGAAACGGTATATAGGGGGGCTTTTAATTCGTTCACTCCCCAGCTGACGGCAAGCGACTCCTCCATAGGAAGGGTGGCAACCAGCTTATGATTACGGAACAGCGCCGTGCCTTGAATTCCCGTCCACGGCTTCAGCTTCTCTTGGTCAGCGACCATGGGTTTCATGCCTGCCGCCAAATAGGTCAGGGCATACCCTTGATTGCCCGACTCGGCATAGAGGCAATCCTTCAGGTTCGTGGTGATCATGTTGTGCTGGTCCGCAAACCGGATGAGCACCTCCGAAGGCATCTGTTCAAAAACCGGCGTCAGCTCGGCGACTTTTTTCGCGTCTCCGGGCGCAACCATGATGTAAATGCTCATATTCGTTGTGGGTTCCCGTTGGAGCCAATCCATCAGATCCTCTAATCCGGCTTCCGCGTAGCTCTTGCCAACGACAACAACCTTAGTGTGGCTGAAGTCGAAACGCCGTGAAAGATCCCGTTGGATCAGGTGGAGGGCATCCTGCACGGTGGTGGAGGATTTGGTTACCATGGCATACGGATCTCCGCCGCCCTTTCCGCCTGCTTGACGCCCGGATGTGAGCCGATTCGGCAAGGGAGCGCTGATTGTCACTTCCACGCTATCGTCTTGCGGACCCTTATTCACGTACATGGCAAAAACGAAGGTTTGTTCATTGATCTCAACCTTGGTCATATTGAAGCCGCAGCCTGTCAACAACGATAATGGCAGCAGAATTTTCAACCATTTGAGTAGAAGCATTATCGTTTTCGTCTCCTTAAATTGTTGGATGATGCATAGGTTTTAGGCCTGTTCTTCATCAGCATGGACGGCGCCCGCACAAAGGTGTCCTTCCATTCCGATAAGACAAGGGGCGCAACGGGCTGCAGATACGGCGTATTAAATGACTTCAAGGAAGCCATATGTCCATACACCAGGAAGGCGGCCGTAAATACGCCGATCAAACCGAGCGTCCCCCCGAGTATAAGGATGGGAAAGCGCAGCAAGCGGAACGCCAGCCCCAGTTCGAAGTGCGGAATGATGTAAGATGCGATGCCGGTAATCGAAACCACGATGACCATGGGGTTCGATACGATCCCCGCTTCCACCGCGGCCTGTCCGATGACAATGGCGCCGATGATGGATATCGTCTGCCCGACGGGCTTTGGGATACGGGTCCCGGCTTCCCGCAGCGCTTCAAAGGTCAATTCCATGATCAGCGCCTCCGCTAAGGCGGAGAACGGTATGTTTTCACGCGATGCGGCTAAGGTGATCAGCAAATCGGTTGGTATGATGGATGGCTGAAATGTTGTGATAGCGACATACAGGGCAGGCATCAATAATGAAATAATCGCGAACATGAACCGGACGATCCGAATCCAGCTGGAGGAGAAGAAGCTGTGATAATAATCCTCGGACGACTGCAGCAGGGAAAATAGGGTGACGGGCACGATCAGCGCCGACGGCGTTCCGTCCTGCATGATGCCCACCCGGCCTTCAAGCAGGGATGCCGCAACGGAATCGGGGCGTTCCGTGTACTGGAACTGAGGAAAAGGGGATTTTACGCCGTCCTTCATTTGCTCAGACAAGGTGCTGATCCCAAACGTCCCGTCGATGGACATGCTGCTTAGCTGCCGGTCCACTTGAGCAACGATTTCCGGCTTGCACAAGCCGTCGACATACACCATATACACGGCAGTCTTGGAATAGTCGCCGATCTGGTAGCGCACGGTTTTGAGATCCGTATGCTTGATTTTGTGCCGGAGCAGCGATAGATTCGTGCCGATGTCTTCGATAAACGCTTCCTGCGGTCCGTTCACGACCAGCTCGTTCTGGGATTCGGAAACCGACCGCTTCTGATACAAGACAATGTCGAATAAATAAGCCTCGGCCAGCTTATCCACAATTATGACGGCCCTGCCTTCAACGATCATATCGGCAATATACTCGGCCGAGGAAGAACGCTCGAACGGAACCGACAGCATATCTCCGCGATCCATGCGGTCAATGAAATCAAGGAAATCATGTTGAACCTTCGCAGCTTCTTTAATCAACGGTTTGACGATGTATTCATGCAGGGTGCTGATATCCACGATAGGTTCAATGTAGATGACGGTACACGTTGATCCATGGAGACGCAAGGATTGGTAGATGACATCTTCGCAATGTTCCAGCCGCATTTTAACAGGATCGAGCAGCGCGGGCCGTACCTTCGATTTCATTGAAACTTCCCTCCTTTGCCGGTATATAGTAAGGCTCATCCTCTTTAGAATGCCGTACTTTTAGCAACTTATACCGAATTTTCCAGAGATAACAGCTCATACCTGAAGGGGAAATCACGAATAGACCGAGACAATTAAGCTTGAACGGTATAAATAAAAAACGCCCGGAATAGGATTCCGGGCGTTTTTACAGAGGGAGCTTCGGCCTAAGGCTTCGATTTTCCTCTACGAATAGATTCTTTGATCTTGTGGAGCAAAGGTTTGCGGTAGACGGAGAGCATGATTCGCAGCAAAATGTAAAGGATCAGCGTAGATAGAACGCTGTTGATCAAGGCGCCGACGAGAAAGTTAACGCCCATGTCGCCCAACCTGCCGAAATGGTCCGTTTCAACGATATAATCCGTCTCCGGAACGGGAACCGTGAGCGCATCTTCGATTTCGAAGGTTGCGGGAAACGTAGTGAACAGGTGCACAAACACGCCGATTCTATAGTTTAGATAGAACAGGATCGGCCACAAGACGGAGCCTGCGGAAGCTGCAAGGAAGGCGGAGGGGATGTTTCCCCTTACCATGCGAGCCAGCAGCGGAGCCAGCAGCAGATCGATGCCAAAGGTGGGATACCAGCAAGGAAAGAAGCCGACGGCAAAGCCGAGAGCGATTCGATGATCGCTATTTTGCATGCGAAGGGTCCGGAGAATATAGTATTTCAGTCGTCGAATGTATTTATGAAGCAAAACCGTTTCCTCCTGCAGGTACTGATGGGATATAAATATACTGGGATCTCTTGCGCAGCATTCTATGGGATCCTATTTATAATAGGAAGAACTTTCAAGAATTATATAGTAGACGCTCGCAAACCGTCAATCCAAAGAAGTTCGCAACGGAATATATGCGTGGAATATTACTTTGACACGCGTAGTAATGTGCGTTATATTATACCCATTCCATCCGTTAGGAGGTTCGGTTATTTGATTGAACCCTTACATAACAGTGACTTGATACGCGGCAATATTGATACCTTTATTTTGCGTGTGCTATCAGACGGAGACAATTACGGCTATCAGATCATTAAGGAGATCGCGATCCGGAGCGGGAATCGATTTGAACTGAAGGAGCCTACATTGTATTCAAGTCTGAGGAGGCTGGAGAAGCAGGGATTGATACGCTCCTATTGGGGAGAAGAAACTCAGGGCGGGAGGCGTAAATATTACAATCTCAGCCAGGAGGGAATGAAGCGCTTGCTGCGCAACCAAGAAGAATGGAAGGCGGCACGCGAGATTATCGATGTTCTGATCGGAAACGGAAAGGAGCTGAAATAGCAATGACCAACAGGCATGATCTGGAGATTTTTGTGGATCGCCTATTCGCGAATCAACGCAAAACCAAGGAAGTTGTGGATCTGAAGAATGAGGTTCTCAGCAATTTGGAGGCGCGGGTCACGGATTATATGGAGAACGGCATATCATATCAGTCGGCGATCAGTCTGGCGATCGAAAATATGGAAGACATCGAGGCTCTGATTGACGATAACCAGAAAATCTACAGCTACCGTTTCCGTCATGACCTCCTTCAGAGCGCTCTTATTTATTCTTTGCTGGCCTGGATCGCTACCATTCCGGTCCGGTTTTTGCCAAACGGGATGTGGGTAAACACGCTCCTCCTCTGTTTGGCAGCATTAACCGGTGCGGCGTATCTTTCATTGTCACGGCATCTGAAGCGATATGAAAAGCAGACAGCCGTCATCAATGCAGGAAAATTGAACCAATGGAGCAAGTGGGCTTGGTGGCTGTGGTCGATATTTATCGTGGTTATCTCCATGTATACCTTCGTGATTCAATACGGCAGCGATATATGGTTTGGGCGAGAACTGTCGGTCGACGGGCCTTATTCGTTCTACGTGACCGTCATGCGGTATGTGATCCCGATGACGTCGGTCATCATTCCGCTGCTGGTCCAGAAAGCTTATAAACTAACGTTTCAACTTGAGGTGAAGGAACCATGAGCAGAAAGAATTGGCTGATCGTTGTCCTGCTGCTGATCGGCATCGGGGGCATGACGGCCCTGGAGGGTTACATCAAGCCCAAGGCAAATGAACAAGCGGTTCAATATGAAGCGGAGCAAAATGATCCGTTGACGCACGATATACGGAATTCGCTGAACTTCGCCAGCCCATACATGGGCAATGCCGGGAACCTGATCAATTTGAACGCTTCGCTTCCGATGCGTGACATTGAGCGCACATTTCAGCTGTATCCGGAAGAATTGACGGCCGAGCTTCGATTCAAGTCCAGGATCGGCGATCTGAAAGAGGACAAACTGAAGAAGATGCTGGTCTATAATTCCACAGCGAATTTTGCCATGATTGATAATTTGGATACATTGATCTTCAAGTTTGAAGACCGGTCTTTCACCATCCGTCGGGGCGAGGTGGAGGCATGGTATGGCATCGGGACAGGTCTTGCATCATTGCGGGAAGCCGTGACATGGGAGAAGGAAGTACAAGCCCGTCTTCACGATAACAAGTATGTAAGTGAGTATGTAGAAAACCTGATCGAGATCAAGTTTCTATAGAGATAAACCGGAGGGGAGTGAACTTGATGGGTTCAGATCAACGCCAATTCATCCTGGGTGCTTTTCTGATGAATTACGGCCATCATATTGCTGCATGGCGGCATGCCGATTCGGCAGGGGTCGGGGCGATGGACTACGATTTCTATAAACGCTGTGCCCAAGCAGCCGAACGCGGGAAATTCGATATGGTATTCCTTGCGGACAACAACTCGATCCCGTTGATCGAGGATTTACGGACGAATGTCAGCTTTCTGCAGCCTGAAGCGCTCACCATGCTGAGCGGCCTCGCCGGGGTGACGGAACGTATTGGATTAGCAGGAACGGCATCTACAACCTTCAACGAACCCTACGCATTGGCAAGACGCCTGTCCACGCTGGATCATATTAGCGGCGGCAGAGCCGCATGGAATGTGGTGACCTCCACGAAGGATGCGGAGGCACGCAATTTCGGCTCGGCGGAATTAATGGAGCACGAAAAACGGTATGAAAGGGCGGAGGAATTTCTACGAGTCGTGACCGGATTATGGGACGGCTGGGAGGACGATGCCCTTGTGTTGGATCGGCAAAAGGCGATCTTTGCCGATACGGCACGGATTCATCGGGCGCATCATGAAGGTGAGTACTTCAGGGTGGAAGGGCCCTTAAACATGCCGAGATCTCCGCAGGGGAGGCCTGTCATCATTGAAGCGGGAACCTCGGCTGCCGGAAGAAGGCTGGCGGCTCGAACGGCTGATGTCGTGTTCACGGCCTGCGAGAGTAAGGAAGATTCGATCAAGTATTACCGCGAGTTTAAGGACTTGCTCATGGAGTATGGACGGGAGAGGGAAGAGGTAAAGGTTTTGCCGGGATTGTTGATCTTCCTCGGAGAGAGCGAAGCCGAAGCTTTGGCGTATCATCGAACATTCAGCGAGCTCATTCTGCCGGAGGCAGGGGTGAAGTATTTATCCCAATTGCTGAATGCGGATTTGACCGGATATCCGGTAGACGGCCCGCTGCCCGATTTGCCGCGGGAAGGAAACAGCAGCCGGGCGATCATGATTATGGATATGGCCGCGAAGTCAGGGATGAGCATTCTGGAGCTCGGCCGGCATTACGCAGTGTCGAGGGGACATATGACGATGGTTGGCACTGCGCAGCAAGTTGCCGATATGATGGAGGATTGGTTTCGCAGCATGGCCTGCGATGGATTCAACATTATGGCCCCTCTCCTCCCGAGCGGGCTCGAACAGTTTGTGGAGCGCGTAGTACCGCTGCTTCAGCAGCGGGGGCTGTTTCGCGAGGATTATGCGGGCAGAACGCTACGGGATCATCTCGGGCTGATCCGGCCGCAAACCCAACATGAAAAATAATTGACGACAAAATTAGACGGTGTTATAATCCTACTTAACATATCGGAAATGATAGAATTAGAGAATTTGTTTATCTACCGAACCAACGGAGATAAACGAGAAGTTCGATTCTAAAGGGCTTCATGGATCATTTATAACCATAGTAGGATTGATGCACATTCTACCGGACAACCGGAGATGCATCCTTGGATCAAGTTGTGATCCGAGGTGTGTCTCCGGTTGTTTTTTTATGAATCTAGGGAAGTGGGGGGCTGTAATTATGCAGTATAGAACACTGGGAAGAACCGGAGTTCAAGTGTCGGAGGTAAGTCTCGGGACGATGTCTTTCGGGCGCTGGATCGATGAGAGGGCTTCGGCCGCCGTATTGGATCAAGCGCTTGGTTCCGGCATCAATCTGATCGATACGGCTGACGTGTACGGCACGGGCATGGATAACGGAAACGTCAATCAGCTCGGGGAATCGGAAGAAATTCTGGGCAGGCTGCTGAAGGAGCGAAGACAGGACATTCTCCTGGCAACCAAGCTGCATAATCGCATCGGACCCGGCATCAATGACCAGGGCCAAAGCCGCTATCATATTTACCGTGCGCTGGAGAACAGTCTAGCCCGGCTCCAAACGGATTATATCGATCTCTATCAAGTACATCGGTTTGATGAGTTAACCCCGCTGGACGAGACGCTTGAGGCGCTTACGGATCTTGTACGGCAGGGGAAAGTGCGTTACATCGGCTGCTCGAACTATGCGGCTTGGCAGCTCGCCAAAGCCCACGGCATCAGTGCGCTGCATGGCCTTCGCCGGTTCGAAAGCGTACAGCCGGAATACAGTCTCATTACTAGAGAGATTGAACGCGAGCTGATTCCCTTTGCCCAGTCCGAGCAGGTCGGGGTTATCGTGTATAGTCCGCTCGGCCGGGGCATATTGTCCGGCAAATATCGGGCGGGCGAAGCTCCCCCAACGGACTCGCGCCTAGCTGCAGGCGAGCAGCGGTTACGATTGCTGCTGAACCAGCGGCATGCGCTTTCCATCGTGGAGGGGATCCGGCCGCTGGCCGAGCAGCGGGGATGGACGCTTCCGCAGTTCGCCCTGAATTGGGTGCTCAGCCGCCCTGGCATCACGTCAGCCATTGTCGGGGCATCGAAGCCAGAACACATCGCGGATACGCTGAAGCATTCGGATGAACGGCTGACAGAGGAAGAACTGCAGGAGATCGACCGCTTGACGGAGGAATCCCGCGGATAAAGCAGATATAACGCCAGTACCTATTCGGCATGATCATGATCAACCATAACCAATATGGATCAGGAAGGTGACACAACCATGAGTTCAAAACGTCGTCAATTGCATCTTGGATTGTTCTTATTCGGGACGGGCTATCATCCCGCGGGCTGGAGGCTGCCCGAAGGCAAAACGGACGGGGCTTACGATCCCCAGTTCCTGAAGGAGGTCGCCCAGAAGCTTGAGAAGGCCAAGTTCGATTTCTTTTTCCTGGGGGACCGATTGGCCACGAGCGCGGATATGCAGCATTTATTCCCTTCCCAAATGACGCGGCTGGAGCCGTTCACCATGCTGTCCTATCTGGCAGCGGCAACGGATAAAATCGGTTTGATCGGCACGGTGAACACCACCTATGCCGAGCCTTACAACATCGCACGCTTCACGGCATCGCTGGATCATCTCAGTCGGGGCCGGGCCTCATGGAATGTCGTGACAGGCTCCGATACGCGGGCTGCGCTGAATTTCAGCCGGGAGAAGCATTGGGATAACGCCAAGCGGTACGACTATGCCGAGGAATTCATCGAGATCGTCAGCGGGCTGTGGGACACCTGGGAGGATGACTCCCTTCCGCGGGACAAGGCAAGCGGCGTGTTCGCCGACGGCAGCAAGGTGCATGCCCTGGACCATGTCGGCGAGCATTTCTCCGTCGCCGGGCCGCTGAACATTCTGCGTCCGATACAGGGACAGCTTCCGCTGATCACGGCAGGAACCTCCCTGCGCAGCCAAATGCTGGCGGCCCAATACTCCGACATGGTCTTCACCGGAACGAACGTCAAAGAAGTTGCCGTGAAATTTTACAAGGAAGTGAAAGGGCGCCTGCCGGCGTATGGAAGGGAAGCTTCGGATTTGAAGGTCCTCCCCGGGCTGGTTCCGATCGTGGGCCGGACGGAGGAAGAAGCACGGGCCAAATATGCGGAGCTGAACGAACTGGTGGTGACCGATTTCGATCTGGGTCCCCTTTCGGATAAGATCGGAATCGACCTGAGGGGATATTCGCTGGAGGATCCGCTGCCTGACCTATCCGCTTCGGAAGCCGCACTGCACTGGGCCGACTTGGCCAGAGGGGCGAACGGACGCGAGGATATTACGATCAGGGACCTGTTCTATTTCTTCACCGTCACGGTCCGCGGACATCTGCTCGTGGTCGGCAGCGCGCAGCAGGTAGCGGATATCATCGAAGAGTGGTTCCGGGATGAAGCGGCCGACGGGTTCAATGTTTGCCCTCCCTATATGCCTGGCGGTCTGGATCTGTTCCTGGAGCTGGTTGTGCCGGAGCTTCAGCGCAGAGGCTTGTTCCGCACCGAGTATGAAGGCAGCACCTTCCGGGAGCATTTGGGACTGAGCCGCCCAAGGAACCGTTATGACCTGATTGCGAAGGGGTGAGCCGGATGGGAACGAGGAATGCCAAGAAATTCCCCGGCATCTGGGCAGGTCAGGGGGCATTGCTGCTGGTCATACTGGGGATCTGCGAGGTTCTGGTTCGCACGGAGACCGTCAGCAGCTTGTATCTGCCTGCGCCTTCCCAAGTATTCCGCGAACTACTCAAGCTGTTCGGTGATGGGGAGATCTGGAAGCACCTGTACGTCACATTGGCCGAGTTCGTTGCGGGCTACGGCATTGCGGCCATTGGCGGGCTCGTCGTCGGCATGGCTCTAGTGCTGATCCCATGGGCGGAGCGGTTCTTCCGGCCGTACCTTTCGGCGCTGATGGCGATTCCGAAGGTAACGATCGTCCCGCTGCTGGCGCTCTGGCTCGGGATCGGGATCACGCATAAAATATCGATTGTGTTCCTGTTTTGTTTCTTTACGATCACGGTCAATACGATGACCGGAATCAAACAGACGGCGGACAACCATCTGAAGGTAGCCAAAGTATTCGAGGCGACGCGCTATCAGACCATCATGAAGGTGATATTGCCATCGGCTGCGCCCACCATTTTTGCCGCTCTCCGAATTTCGGCCGCTACCGGACTGGTCGGGGCGCTGTTCGGGGAGATGCTGGCGTCGAAGGATGGCCTTGGCAATATTCTCGTGAAGGCGACATCGCTGTACAATACCGCGCAGGCTTTTGCCATTGTAGCGCTGGTTACCGTCGTATCCGTACTTATCATTTCATTGATCGATTTGTTGGAACGCAGCGTTTTTTTGAAATGGAAATCATCATAGACCATCGGGCAAAAGCACCACTACCAGGGGGAGAGAACCATATGAACAGAAGAGGAATACGTCCATACCTAATAGCACTTGCGGCGCTATGGCTGATCGCCATGACGGCCGGCTGCGCAAGCGGTCAAGATAACGGGAAGGAAGCGGCACCGTCCGCCGGGGACGGAGAGAGCGCGGCAGGCGCCAAGCTGGAGAAGATCCGGTATGCGCCGCTTAGCGGGGTCAGCGGACTGGCGGTGTCCTTCGGGGCGGAGAAGGGTTTCTTTGAGGAGGAAGGACTCGACGTCGAATTTATCACCACCAAGGACCCGATAGCCGGTCTGACCAGCAAGGACATTGACGTGGTCGACGTGGCCACGACGACGGCGATCGTGGCTGCGGGCAAGGGCGCTCCCGTCAAAATCGTCTCCTCCATGTTCCGGACCAAGGGGCCGTTCTACCTGATCGCCTCGCCGGAGATCCAGAAGGTGGAAGACCTGAAGGGCAAGAAGGTGGGCATCGCCGTGTTCGGCAGCGGCTTGGAGGTATATACGCAGGTCATCCTGAAGGAGCACGGATTGAGTCCGGACGATGTGACCTTCATTGCCAACAGCACGCATCAGGCTGCTTACGCGAGTCTGGAAACCGGACAGGTCGACGCCACCATCATTCATGAACCGTTCGCTTCTCTGGCTGAAAAGCAGGGAAAGGGCCATATCATCGCTACAGGCTGGGATTACCTGCCGACCTTCCACACCGGGGTGCTGGCGGCCCGCGACGGTATTCTGGAAGAGAAACCGGAATTGGTCGAGAAGCTGCTGCGAGCTTACTTCAAATCGCAGGAGTATGCGAAGAGCCATCCGGACGAGTTTAAGACTTACTATCTGAACAACATCGAGATCGATCCCGAGGTGCTGGATCTGGCGCTGAAGCGCGAAGAGGTGCTGTGGGAGAACAATCCGGACGTGGACATCAACGCGTTGAATGATACCCAGCAGATTCAGAAGGAGCTGGGCTTCCAGGATGAGATCTACAAGGTGGAGGATATTCTGGACCTCAGGTTTATTCCGAAAAAATAAAGTATGGCAGGAGGCGTTCCTATGTCCGGCTTTACGGTTGAAAATGTCTCGAAGGTCTATGGCGGCGATCTTCCAACGATCTCGCTTCAAAATATAAACCTGCAGGTGAGGGACGGCGAATTTCTGTGCATCCTCGGGCCGAGCGGCTGCGGAAAAAGCACGCTGCTGGAGCTGCTGGCGGGATTGCAGCTTCCGACGGAGGGCGACATTTTGCTGGATGGCAAGAAGGTTCAGGGGCCTACGCGGAGCTCTGGGGTCGTATTCCAGGATGCATCCCTGTACCCGTGGCGCACCATTTCGCAGAACGTCGGCCTTGGGCTGGAGCTTGCCGGCATGAAAAAAGCGGAGCGGCAAACGCTCGTGGACAAATATCTGAGCATGGTCGGCTTGGAGGGATTCGGCTCGAAATATCCACATCATTTATCGGGTGGCATGCGGCAGCGAGCAGGGATCGCAAGAGCGCTCGTGAGCAGTCCCAACATCCTCCTGATGGACGAGCCGTTCGGCGCGGTGGACCATCTTACCCGGCTTCAGCTTCAGCAGGATCTGCTCCGCATATGGCAGGAGGAGCAGAAAACGGTGGTGTTTGTGACCCATGACGTATCCGAAGCCGTCTTTCTCGCAGACCGGGTCGTCCTGCTGTCCCCGCGCCCCGGGCGCATTCACCATATTTTCGACGTTCCCCATGAGCGTCCGCGCAAGCGGGAGGATGCCAGCCTTCTGAAGATTCAGAACGACATCTACGCTGCGATTTATGACGTCAAGACGGAAGAGGATTTGGAATTTACGATTTAAACGGCAGCTTGATATCAGAAGGGACGAGGAGCCTATGTCAAATATCGTAAGCAAGGAATGGGTGCTGGAACAGCTGCAGTCGAATCCGGGTCAGCTTGTCGTTGCGGACGTCCGATTCAGCCCGGGCGATGCGAATTACGGCTACGAGGCTTATCAGCGCGAGCATGTGCCCGGTGCCGTATTCGTTGATTTGAAAAAGGATTTGACGGATTCTCCAGGCGAGCACGGCGGCCGGAGCCCCTTGCCGCATACGGAGGAGCTGGCCCGGAGGCTCGGCAAGCTCGGGATCGATGCGAGTAGGCCCGTCGTTGTCTATGACGATGACCTTCGCCCGGAAGGTGCGCGGTTATGGTGGATTTTGAAATACCTGGGCCACGGTTCGGCATATATATTGGATGGAGGATTCGCCGGCTGGAAGTCGGCCGGATATCCGCTCACCTCGAAAAGAAGCGAGGCGGCTCCGCGCGTATTCCAGCCGAACGTGCGGGAGGAATGGCTGGCTGATGTGAATGAGGTGAGGGCAAAGATCGGCAAAACCGGCGTGACCCTGCTCGATTCAAGGGATTGGAAGCAGTTCACGGGAGAAACGGCACCACAGGATCCGGTGGCCGGACATATTCCGGGAGCGGCGCATGCCTATTGGAAGGACGGGATCGATGAAGACGGGACGCTAAAGGGAGCCGAGCGGCAGCGGGAGCGTTTTGCCGGGTTGTCCTTCGATGATGAAGTGATTGTATATTGCGGATCTGGGTTGTCGGCTTGCCCGAACGTGCTGGCTTTGCGGGAAGCCGGGTACCGCAAGGTGAAGCTGTACGCAGGCAGCTGGAGCGATTGGATCAGCTACAAGGACCATGAGATTGCCGCAGGTGAAGATTGATCATGGATCATGCTGAGACTGCCGCAAGTTAAGGTGCTTCTCGCAGGTTATCCCGACTTGACGTAAGGTTTATCGACGGTATAGTTGAAATCATAACCGTTCGAAATCGACATGCGGCAAGGGGGGTTAACAACCTTGATGGAATGTAAAAGTTTTATTGGCGCGCATGATGAACATTGGGAAGATGACGGCTTAAGAAGCCACCAGGAACTTGAGATTACGTTGATAATGGAAGGTAGCGGCCGCTTTTGCGCGCACGGCAGGGATGCGAGAGTGGAATCCGGGAACGTGGTTCTCATTCCGTCCGAGGTTCCCCATTCGTTCCACGCGTTGTCTCCTATACGCTTCGGCGTGCTTTTGGCAGACCGCATTCCGTCTGAGGTGAAGGAGCTGTTCGACAGGCTTATTCAGGATGGCCGCACTCGTATCATCGCCCTGTCCCGTCTGGATCGGGACTGTTATGAACGCTTGTTCCGCGAATGGCTGAGAATCCGTTCTGCTCCGTTGAAAGACCCGATACGGAATTATGCGGTCTGGGTGGAGCTGCTTTTATTGTTTCTTAACGAACACGCCCATTCCGATCATCAGGCGCTGTCCATCTCGTTCATCGGCGACTACATCCGGCAGCATATCCGGGATCCAATGCATGTCTCTACCCTGGCGGAAATGGCGGGGCTGTCCGAGGATGGCTTCCGCAAGCAGTTCGCCAAAATATACGGCATGACCCCGAAGCAGTACCAGCAGCAATGCCGGCTTGCGGAAGCGAAGTGGCTCTTAAGCTCCTCCGATAAAGACCTTCAGTCGCTTGCCGAATCGGTCGGCTTCTCCCAGCTTCACTCGTTCTCGCTCTGGTTCAAAAAAATGGAGGGCTGCCCCCCATCGGAGTGGAGAAACCGGCAGCGCCTATATCATCACTAACGCGCTTACGATAGCCTACCGCGGATGCAGACGGGTTTTGCGTAAATTTGGTTCGGTTTTCGGTAACGACTTCCTCTTCCGGATCCAATAGGATAAGGATACTTGAAGCGTAGGCGTTTCGCTTCAGGTTATCCTGACGGACAGAAAGGGAGGTTTGTTATGAAGGTGACCATCGGACAACGGGAATTGGAGTGGGGAGGTAAATACCTCACGGAATTAAGAGACTGCAATGACATGCTGGAGGATACGGTCGCGCTGCGAAACCGGCTGCAGGAGGATGGATATCTCCTGATTCGCGGTTTCCATAAGCGGGAACAGGTCTTGAACGCAAGAATGGAGTTCTTGAATAAACTCGGGGCCATGGGCAGGCTGGATCCCCATGCCCTTGGCGAAGACGGGATCATCGGATCGGAGAACAAGGGCGGAATGTGGGGCGGCAGTACCGAGGAATTGAAGCCGGATTTCCCCCAGTTTTTGGACGTTGTCAATTCGCCAGCGGTGCTGGACTTCTTTGGACGATTGCTGGGCGGAGCCGCGATGACATACGACTACAAGTGGCCGCGCGCCGTCGCTCGCGGAGGCAATACCGGCGCTCATTACGATGTTGTGTATATGGGTAGAGGCACGAAGGATTTGTACACTATGTGGACGCCGTTTGGGGATATCCCTCTTGAAATGGGAACGTTGGCGATGTGTCTCGGGTCCCAGCATTTTACGAAAATCAAGATGACCTACGGGGAAATGGACGTTGATCGTGACAATGTTGCCACGGGCTGGTTCTCCGAGGATCCCGTCGAGATTGTGGACCGTTACGGCGGGCAATGGGCGACGACCGCTTTTGAAGCCGGAGACGCCATTATATTCGGAATGTATATGATGCACACCTCGCTGAACAACAGCACCAACCGTTACCGAATCAGCGCGGATACCCGTTATCAGCTTGCATCCGATCCGGTGGATGAGCGATGGATCGGCCGCAAACCCAAAGGTCATTATGCTTGGGGGCGCACACCGCAGAAGTCCGTAGCCGAAGCCCGCAAGGAATGGGGAGTATAAGAGTTCTAATGGCTTAAGCTCAGATTTGCAAATAGAGTACATCGCAAAAAAGAACATAAAGCTCGTCGACCAGATCACTGGAGGCATGGCCATGAAGCCGTGCCTCTTTGTTATTTTTATGCGGTGAAGGCAGGCGTATCATGCTCCGCATGTTGCATTTGGCAGGAAGCATTTTATTTGAGGCGGGAGGGATTTCATGTGAAGGAGATGGTCTTCGAGCATGCCAATATGAAGTACGGCATACCTTCGGACATGGAAAGAAAGGGCGGAATCTGGATTCTCCGTGCAGGCCGGAGTTTGGCCAGGCCCAACTACAGCGTCGGCCCCAAAATATCCGAGAACTATGCGCTGCATTTTGTCCTGAACGGGAAAATCTCGCTGGCATTCGGGGATAAGGTGGTTACGTTGTCGGCAGGAGATGCCTTTTGCCTGTTTCCTCATACGAGGTACAGTTATTGGGAACCGAACGGCGATCTCGAACCGACGCTGCGCATGCAGTGGATCGTCTTGGACGGAGAAGCAGCGGAGAGCGCATTGACCCGAATCGGGCTGCACCCCTCCACGCCCTTTCTGCATAACGTGATGAAGGGCGGGCTGCAGGCGGCGTTGGATCAAATTTACGGGTGCGTGGATGACGATACCATCGGTCACGAGTTTGGACGGCAGAAGCGGTTGTATCAGCTGTTTGAACTTTTGGCTGCCGCTCCGGCCAAAAGAGAAACGAAACCGAACTGGCTCGAACAAAGCGTGCACTACATGGATTCCCACTACATGGAAGGGATCACGGTGACGGATGTGGTCCATCAAGCCGGCGTGCACCGGACGCATCTGTACTGCGAATTCATTCGGGTGCATGGCATCAGTCCGAGCCATTATTTGATGAAGCTGCGGATGGAGCGGGCAGCGGTTCTGCTGACCGAAACCGACGTGTCCGTGACGGAGGTGGCGTTCTCGCTGGGATATTCCAATCTCCACACGTTTTCGAGAGCATTCGCTAAGTATTATCGCATATCGCCTACTTCGTATCGGCTGCAGCATGCGCCGGTACCAATGTAGTCTAGTTGAGTAGGAAAGGGTATGCATAACAAGACTGTGACAGGGAGAAGCCCGCAAGACCTGTTGCAGTCTTTTTCGCTTGTATAGGCAGCAAGTGCCGTTAAATAGTGTCGTTTTATCCTTGGAATGGCTAAGATTTCCAGATCTTTTGCATGTAGGATAGAATTGATCAACCATCCTTGGTGGCTATCACATCCATTTTGATGAAGGGAGGAGTTAAAACGATCAGGGCTTTCGGGGAGCACGGTATCTTTGTTCTTGCATCCTATTATTACATTTCAAGAAAGAGGTGTTATTCATGAAAAAGCTAAGTGTGTTCAGAAAGAAAATGACGACAATGCTTATGGCTGGCAGCTTGTTATGCGGATTGTTGGTACCGATTCAAGCGTCGGCTGCCGACGTTGCATTTAATGAGCCGCTGAACGGCAAGAACCCTAATCTGTTTTATACTTCCGACGGCTGGGCGAACGGCCCGGATTTCGGAGTGGGCTGGAAGGCGGCAAACCAGGAGTTCTCTAACGGAATTATGGCTTTACGGCTTGACAATGCGGGATGTCCTGCGAGCTGCTCGGGCAAATCCTATGCTTCCGGTGAATATGCGACACATCTGAAGTACGGCTACGGCCGGGTTGAAGCGCGGATCAAAGCGGCTAAGGGAACGGGCTTGGTGACGAGCCTCTTTACGTATTCCGGTCAAGCCACAGGCACGTCCAATGACGAAATCGATATTGAAATTCTGGGGAAGGACACTACGAAGATGGAAACGAATTATTTTACGAATGGCGTAGGCCAGCACAGCACCGTCATTGATTTAGGGTTTGACGCCTCACTTGATTTTCATAACTATGCGTTCGAATGGTCACCATCATCCATCAAGTGGTACGTAGACGGCCAACTGGTCCATACGGAGAATGGCTCCCGCGGGGCGCTCCCGACGAGTCCGGGCCATATCATGGTTAATCTGTGGTCAGGGTCAGGACCGGCTGAGATATGGACCGGAACATTCAATTACCCGGGTTCGCCGATACGCGCGTACTATGACTGGATCAAATTCACGCCGGCCAACTAGTTTATCGGGAATTCAGCCGATGATTTTATCAGGTATGTTGGAGTTTCTTTGATGAGCATCCGCTCAGTGTTCTGGAATCATCGCACCAACAACAAGCTGCCCCAGGTCAGAAATGACATTTGGGGCAGCTTTTTATTTACAACTATGGAATATAGATGATAGAGTTTTTCACAACAAATGTATGGATGCAACGCTTACAAAAAAATATCGGTTATGGAGGGATTTATCATGCCATCGATCATGCGGGAAGAAGCGATACCGAAGGAAAAAGTAATATTAGCCAAGAATTATCCGATTTTTGTCGCCGATACGATTGGCGTGACCAGCCCCTATCAGAAGCTTCATTGGCACAACGTGCTGGAGATAAATTACATTAAATCCGGTATGGGTTACTACATCATCAACGGGCAAAAATTTGAATTCCAGCAAGGGGATGTGCTTCTCATCAACTCGAATGATCTTCACTGCGCTTACGAGACGAAGGATCTGGTCATGACTGTCATTTCATTTGATTCGACTTGGTTTATCCATAACCTCCGGTTCGATCCGGAACTGTTCAGCCCGTTCCGCGAGATGGGCAAACATTACATGAACCTGATCCCCCGCGACCATCCGGCCATGGGGAAGCTGCGTTCGCTGCTGTTTGAGCTGCAGGAGGAGCATGTGGGGGAACAGCGGTCTTACGCTACGGTCGTGTACTCGCTTCTGCTCCAATTCCTGGCCACCGTAAACCGGCAGTGCCGGATCGAAGGGGAGGGCGGAAGCGAACCCAGCATCAGCGAACGGCAGCTGGAGAAAATGCGTCAAGTCATCATGGTGATGGAGCAAAATTTCGCTCACCCCTGGACGCTGGAGGAGTTGGCTTCCCTGGTCTATCTCAGTCCTTCCAGGTTCAGCGAAATATTCAAGCGCGCGGTCGGCATGCCGCCCCTCTTGTACCTGATCCACATTCGCCTGGAGCAGGCGGTCACAATGCTGGAAGGAGGCCATATGAAAGTGATGGACGTCGCCCTGGAATGCGGCTTCCGCACGCTGACCAATTTTAATCGTCTGTTCAAAAAGCACATCGGCATGACGCCGAAGGCTTCACAAAAGCAACATTCCTAAAAACCAGTGAAATAGTGCTGGTTTTTGCTTGTTTTAGCAGAGAAATGAGCCTGGTCAGGCGATACAATAAAGTGGCAAGCATCTCAAGAATGTGTCAATAAACCTAACACAAAATAAAAAGGGGGAGATGCCAATGCCGCAAATCGGGATCGACAGCAGGGCGGAGACACCTGTGAAGAAAGGGCGCTTGCGCCGCTTTCTGAAGCAATGGGATATACAGCTGATGGTGCTTCCGGCCATGATGTTCATTCTGGTCTTCAGCTACATTCCCATGTACGGAGTGCTCATGGCATTCCAGGACTACAGTTTGTTCAAGGGGTTTCTGAACAGTCCCTGGGTCGGCTTCAAGCATTTTGAAATGTTCTTTGAAGCGCCGGAGTTCTGGACCATTATGCGGAACACCCTGGTCATCAGCCTGCTGAAGCTGTGTATCGGGTTCCCGGCACCCATCCTGCTTGCGTTGATGCTTAATGAAGTAGGGAGGCGTTCCTTCAAACGGATCGTCCAGACGATCAGTTATCTGCCCCATTTTTTGTCATGGGTCATCGTCTCCGGTTTTGCGATATCGATTCTATCGACGGATAACGGCAGTCTGAACATTCTGCTGCAGAAGCTGAGCCTGATCGATGAACCGATCAATTTTCTGTCGGAGCCGAAGTACTTCTGGAGCATCCTGACGGTAACGAATGTGTGGAAGGAGATCGGCTTCTCCTCCATTGTGTACTTGGCGGCCATCGCGGGCATCAATCCCCAGTTGTATGAAGCGGCTTCGATTGACGGCGCGAGCCGTCTGAAACAGATTATCTCCATCACCATTCCATCCATCATGCCGATCATCGTCGTGTTCTCGATTTTGGCGATCGGCAACTTCCTGAATGCCGGTTTTGAGGACATTTTGCTTCTGGCGGGCAATCCGGTATTGCGGGATGTCAGCGACGTGCTGGACACGTACGTCTACCGGATTGGCATTCAGAACAGCCGATTCTCCTACGCAACGGCGGCAGGTCTATTCAAGGCGATCATCAGCGTATTGTTGTTGGCCGGAGCCAACTACTGGGCCCGACGGTCGGGGAACAGCCTATGGTAGGGCAGAAAGGGGGGAGATGCATATGAGGCTGTCAAACGGAGATCGGGTATTCGTTGGGTTCATCTACGGCTCTTTGGCATTGCTGGCATTTATCGCGCTGTACCCATTCTGGAACGCTGCCGTCATCTCGTTTAACTCGGGGACCGACACGATGCAGGGCGGCATTACGTTCTGGCCGCGCGAATTCACGCTGGAGAATTACCGCGTAGTGTTCAAGGACGAACGCCTCATTGACGGGTTCGTCATCTCGGTGCTCCGTACGGTGACCGGTACTTTTCTCTCCATTGTAGCAACCGCCATATTCGCTTATGGCATATCCAAACGCGAGTTGATGGGCCGGAATTTTTATATGATCACCTGCATCGTGACGATGTACTTCAGCGGCGGACTCATTCCGAATTATTTGCTTATTCGGGAGCTTGGCCTGATGAACTCGTTCTGGGTTATGGTCGTACCAGGCATCATCAGCGTGTGGAATATGATTATATTCCGGACGTTCTTTAAGGGCATCCCGCCCGGCCTTGAGGAGTCGGCCCATATCGACGGTTCCTCGAATTGGGGCGTATTCTTCCGAATCGTGCTTCCGCTATCGGGACCGGTCATTGCGACGCTGTCGTTGTTCACGGCCGTGTATCATTGGAATGATTGGTTTGCGCCAAGCATTTACATATCCAACACGGATCTGCTGCCGATACAGACGAAGCTCCAGCAGATCCTCAATGCCAACATCATGATGGAACAGATGCAGAACATGGATGCCGCGGCGCAGGGCCGGATGAGCGCGATGAAGGCCGTAACGACCAAGTCCTTGTCCATGGCGACCATGATGGTGGCAACCGTCCCGATCCTGTGCGTATACCCGTTCGTTCAGAAGTATTTTGTGAAGGGCGTATTAATCGGTTCTTTGAAGGAGTAGTTCACCAGCCATCTTGCCAAGGGTTTGAAGCGGCAGCTTTGACCATAGATGAATCATGAAGGGAGCACTTGGAATGAAAAAAAGGGGAAAAAGGCTTCTATCTGCATGGTCAGTCACGCTAGTCATCGTCATGGCTTTAACGGGATGTTCGGGTTCGGGAGGGAATGCCGCGAGCCCGGAGAAGGAAGGGCCGAGCCCGCAAAACAATGAGAAACCAGCCGGAGAGGATAACTTTGTGCTGGGAGAGAAGCCGCTGGAATTCTCGTTCTATGGCCACTATGACTGGTATACGATGCCGGATTGGGGCGCGGATATTGCAACCAAGTGGATCCAGGAGAACAAGAAGGTCAACGTGGTTCCGGTCAGCTCCGGCGGCGTTGCCAAGAACAAGCTCAGTACGATGATCGTGTCCGGGGAGCTGCCGGATGTCATATGGATGGAACGGGGCGCGGAGGTCGAGAAGCTGCGTGCCGAGGGCATGCTGGTGCCGTTCGACGATTATCTGGATAAATACCCCAATCTGAAAAAATGGGCCGGGGAGTCCACGCTCGATCTGCTTCGCTCGCCGGATGGAAAGCTGTATCAATTCCCGAACTGGTATACAACGCAGCCAAACGGCAATGCCGGCTATCTCGTCAATAAAAAGATATACGAGGAGCTTGGATCGCCAAAACTGGAAACGCCGGATGATCTGTACGCCTATTTGAAGCAAGTGAAGGCAAAGTATCCGGATGTCGTTCCTCTGGAGGTTGGCCAATCGGCAGCGGGCGTGGACATCATGGTGTCTGCTTTTGCGGAAAACCGCCCGTATACGTTCAACAGTATGATCGCCGTACCCCAGGGGGATCAACTTGTGTCGCTGTTCACGGATCCCGTCTATCGCGAGCTGCTTCAATACATGAGCCGATTGTACCGCGAGAAACTCATTACGCAGGATGCCTTCACGCAGAAGCTGGAGCAAGTCGAGCAGAAGATCCTGAGCGGCAACGTGGCGGTTTATGTAGCCTCCAGCCCGACCGAGTTCGGTTCCAAGGGCAACAATCTGCTGAAGGCGCAGGACCCTGATGCCGGTTACATCATGATATGGCCGGTACACAAGGAGGGATTGGATCGCGACAAGATTTTCCCGGGCGATTACAAGCAGCTAGGCTGGAATGTCAGCGTCATCACGCAAGCGGCGAAAGATCCGGAAGCTATCTTTGCATTCCTGGATTGGTTCACCGGTCCCGAGGGCCAGCGGACGATCATGTGGGGACCTGAAGGCTTGTACTGGGACGGGACGGACGAAGAGGACATGCCGCTGTTCACCGATAAATTCACCAGCGATGCGAAGGGGCGCGATGAGTTGATGAACGCCACGGTGAACTTCCAGTGGAACGGCAACACGGTGTATGTCGACAATTCCAAGATGAAATTCGAATCCACGCTGCCGCCGGAGAAGCGGAACTTTGAAACGTATTGGCAATCGGAGATTACCTGGAAGACGCAGATGAACACGACGGAGTACGTCAACCTCGATCCGGCAGGCGATTCCGAGGAGGGCATAATTGCGCAGCGCGTGTTCGAAATTTATGAGCAGGCCAGAGCCAAGGCGATCAGCTCGGCCTCCTCGGATCAGGAAGTGCTCTCGCTTCTGGATAAGGCAGAGGCAGATGCGCAAAAAGCGGGTTACGACAAGCTATTACAGTACAAAACAGCAAAATGGCAGGAGAATAAGCAGAAGATGAAAGCATCGTAATAAACGTCGCGGCGAAGCCGTCCATTCCTTCAGGGGCTTGCGGAATATGCGCTGGCATTCGCTGGGCAGGACGGCTTTATGAGCCGGGCATCATAGGAGAGATCATACTTGAATTACTACTTGGGAGTCGACGGCGGAGGAAGCAAGACGCTGGCAGTCGTGGCGGACGGGACAGGACGAATCGCTGGAAAGGGAATGGGCGGCTGCGGCAACCATCAGCTTGGCGCAGCGCGTGCGGAAGCAAGCATCAGGCAGGCCGTTGAAGAGGCGCTTGGGCAGGCGGGACTCGGGCGAGAAGACATCGCCTGCGCGTCGTTCGGGCTGGCGGGAGCCGACCGCGAGGCGGATTTCCGCATTTTGCGGCCCATGATCGGCGCCATGGGCTTCAAGAAACACCATATCGCCTGCGATACCGTCATTGCCATGAGAGCCGGCACAAGACAGAGGGACGGCGTTGTCCTTATATGCGGAAGCGGGACGAACGGTTATGGCGTCAATTCGGCAGGCGAGGAGATTCAGATCGGAGGATTCGGTTATGCGTTCGGCGATTTCGGCGGAGGCGCTGACCTGGCCGTTGAGGTGTTTCGGACGGTCGTTCGTTCCTGGGAGGGCCGCGAGAAGCCGACTTCATTGACGCCGCTCACGCTGGATGCGCTTAGGTTCGGCAGCGTGGAAGAGATGTTTCATCGATTTTTGGACGAGGGCAGAAGGGCGCCGCATACACTAGCGAGACTGCTGTTTCAAGCCGCACCCGCCGATGAAGCTGCAAGAGAGATATTGGAAAGGCAAGGCATGGAGCTGGGGAAGGTCGCCAGCGCGGTGATTCGTAAGCTCGGCATGGGCAATGACGCCTTCGATGTCGTGCTGGCCGGCAGCGTCCTGACCCGGGGAGAAAGGGATTATGTCGTTCCGTATATCGAGTCTCAGGTTCTTGCGGCAGCCCCGAATAGCCGGGTGCGTATATTGGCCCTTGAGCCCGCAGCGGGTGCCGTCCTGCTCGCAATGGATGAGAACGGCGTGGTTCCTGGCACGGCCGTGTATGAACAATTGCAGCATGAGCTTGCCGTGAAGGAGAGGAATGTGGAATGGGCACTGGATTGAAGGTTGCTGTTATCGGGGGCGGATCCTCGTATACCCCCGAGCTGATTGAAGGTTTCATCCGTCATTATGAGTCGTTTCCGGTGACGGACATCGTCCTCGTGGATATCCCGGAAGGCCGCCGCAAGCTCGAAATTGTAGGCGGTCTGGCCCAGCGGATGATTGAGCGAAGCGGATTGCCGATCCGCATTACGTTGACCTTGGACCGCCAGGAAGCACTGAGGAATGCCCATTATGTATCGACTCAGATGCGAGTCGGACTGCTGGAGGCCAGAGGCTGGGACGAAACGATCCCCCTGAAATACGGGATGCTCGGACAGGAAACGACAGGAGCAGGCGGCATGATGAAGGCTCTGCGGACGATACCTGTGCTATTGGATATATGCAAGGACATGGAGGCATTATGTCCGGATGCCTGGCTGCTGAATTTCACCAATCCTGCCGGGATGGTAACGGAAGCCGTCATGAAGCACTCCGGCATCCGCTCCATCGGCTTGTGCAACTCCCCCATCGCCGCTTACAAGTGGTTGTCCGGGCTTTACGAGGTGCCGGTCGAGCGAATCTACTGCGAGTTTGCCGGATTGAATCATCTGCACTGGATCAGCCGGATCGTGGTCGATGGAGTGTCGAAGCTGGAAGAGCTGCTGGCAACGGGAGGGAGCTACTCAGCTCGCAACGTGCCGCAGCTTGCCTGGAACGATACGCTGATTCGGGCGATGGGCGCGATTCCGTCCTATTATTTGAAATATTATTATCTCCACCGCGAGATGCTGGAGGAGCAGCAGGCTGCCGCGGCCAGGGGAGAGACAAGAGCCGAGACGGTCCAGCGTCTTGAGGACGAGCTGTTTGAGATTTACAAGCGGCCGGAACTTGCGGAAAAGCCGCAGCAGCTTGAGCAGCGCGGCGGCGCTTATTACTCCGAGGCGGCTGTCAATCTGATGAAGGCCATTCATACGGATAGCGGGGAGATTCAAACATTGAACGTAATGAACGGTGACACGCTGGACTTCCTGCCGGCCGATGCCAGTATCGAGGTGAACTGCGTCGTGACGAAGAATGGCGCGGTGCCGGTACCTGTCGAGCGAGTGCCGGTTGCGGCGATCGGCCTGATCCAAGCCGTGAAGACCTACGAGAGCCTGGCCATCGAGGCGGCGGTCACGGGAAGCAGGGAGAAGGCGCTGCTAGCGCTCAGCGCGCATCCGCTCATCGATTCCGTTGGTGCCGCGGAAGCGATGCTGGATGAGATGCTGGAGCGGAACCGTTCGTTTTTGCCGCAATTTTTCCAAAAGGTCAAAGATTAGGAATGAAACCGGCAGGTTATTGTAACGCATATCGTTTTTCCAGCGTCCATGAGCAGCCTGCCGTGATTTTACCACCTGGGAAACGTCATATATGCTAGAATGGGATTAGGTTAATTTCAGGAGGCGTTCGAGATGAAAACAACAATCGTTCACGGGCAAACTTATATGGGGATTAGCGCATAATTGCCCTTAAACTGCGTGCTTCCCCGCCTATGAAAAGGGGAACAACGATTTGAAAACATGGATATTGAAGCAGTACGATTACCACGTATGGGCTAACCGGAAGGTTTGCGAATATTTGCAGGGGCTTTCGGAAGAGGCATACCGCAAGGAGATTGTCAGCGTCTTTCCATCCATTTATGACACGATGGTGCACATCTATGTCATTGATTCCGGCTGGCTGTCGTTCTTTAACGCGGGCGGAGTCACGGAAATGTCGCCTGCGTACTTGGAGAGTCTGAAGGATTCGATTGCTCGGCTGGTTGCGGAAACGGAAGGCAAGCGCATCGAAGAATTGGGCCAGCTAATGGACGATCTGGCGGCGCGCTTCCGGTTGTTTATCGAACAGCACGAGAATCTGGACGCCATCTATCCGTCCGGAGATTTTAGAGCCAGCTGTCTGGATTATATCCAGCATATAATTAATCACGGGACCTATCATCGGGGGAACGTAACAGCCATGCTCCGGCAAATCGGACATCCCGGCACGCCTACCGACTATGGCTATTATTTGTATACGTTAAGCCATTAAGCGTTCATGATTCAAAATGGAAAAGAGCCCGGAACATCGCGTTCCGGGCTCTTCTTTATGGGTCCGAATCACGCCTAGTCGGTTGTTGCGTTTCGGATCACGGACACGCTCGATTCCCTGACGATAAGCCGCGGCTCGAATTGCACGCGCTCGTATTGGCCGGTCTTTTGCTCGCGAAGCCGCTTCAGCAGCAATTCCGTCGCAAGCCGGGCTACTTCATCGCCCATGATGGACACCGAACTGATCTGCGGCGTCGTGACGGTGGTCCATGCATTGTTATCGATGCCGACGACCGCCACATCGTCGGGAACCCGAACCTTCAGCTCCTTAAAACGGTTGACGATGCCGATGGCAACCATATCGTTAACCGCATAGATGGCATCCGGCATATGCCTCAGGCCATAAAAATAGTCCGCCGCGCGAACCCCCGTCTCAAACGAGAAGTCCTCCCCGAAATAGACAAGCGACGGATCGACTTTCTGCAGCGACTGCTCATAAGCCCAGTACCGCTCTTCGATTTTATCCTTGGGCGCACCGGCATAGGCGATTCGGCTCCGCCCGATTTTCAGCAGATGCTCCATGACAAGCCTGCCCTCCTGGCGTGCGAGGCCGACGATATCGGCTCTATACTCTTCACCCAGTTGTTTTCCGTAATTAATGATGGAGACGGGGAGGCTCGATTTGTTGATGAGGTCGCCAAGCGTTTTGGGATAAGCCAGCGGCATGATAATCAGGCCGTCCACGTGCAGCTTTTTGATATCCCTGACGATTTCCAGCTCGTTCCGTGCATTTCCGGCCGTATTGATCTGAACGACCCGATAGCCGTGCTGTTTGGCGGTCTGCTCGACCGACCAGGCGATTTCCGGGATGATCGCATTCCGGATGTCGGGCACGGCCAAGGCGATTTGATTCGTCTGCCGGACCTTCAGGCTTTGGGCCGATGTATCTGGACTAAAGCCGATTTCTTCGATCACCTGCATGATCCGTGCTTTCGTTTTCGGACTGATGCCTTTGCTGTCGTTGATGGCCCGGGACACGGTTGCGATACCGACGCCCGCTTGTTTGGCGACATCTTCGATCGTTACTTTTTTGGGGTTCACCATATTCGATAAATTCCTCTCTATATCGGAAACGTTTCCTGTGTATGTGCGAATACAAGATGGGATTGGAGCCATTAACTATATTATAACATTAAGCTCGTCTCTCCATCACGGGATTCGCAGGGGAACAACTGGAACAAGCAAGCGATGCTGCATCAATCGCTGCATTTCCATGGAAAAGGCAGGGGACCGGCAGTCTGTAGTTGTCCATGACATTTCATACATTTTCGTGGAACGGGTTTGACAGATTGTCAAAACTGTGACATATTTGATTTCGGAAACGTTTCCTATTTCATTTTTATTTTTTCGAACCTATAAGGAGATGAAGACGATGCAAGCATTGCGCTGGCATGGAGTAAAGGACCTGCGTTTGGAGACGATCGCGGAGCCGCAAGCTACGAACGGAAAAGTGAAAATCAAGGTCGAGTGGTGCGGGATTTGTGGCAGTGATCTGCACGAATACGTGGCCGGGCCTATATTTATACCTGAGAATACGCCTCACGCCCTTACCGGAGAACAGGCTCCGGTGGTTATGGGACATGAGTTTTCCGGCCAGGTTGTAGAGGTTGGCGAAGGCGTTACGAAATTCAAGGCTGGCGACCGCGTGGTTGTAGAGCCTGTCTTTGCATGCGGATCATGCGAAGCTTGCAGACAAGGGAAATACAATCTGTGCGACAAAATGGGCTTTCTCGGGCTCGCCGGCGGCGGTGGCGGTTTCTCCGAATATGTCGCTGCGGATGAGCACATGGTTCATAAAATCCCGGACAGCGTTTCTTATGAACAGGGAGCTCTGGTGGAACCTTCGGCAGTCGCGCTGTACGCCGTGCGCCAAAGCCAGCTAAAGGCTGGGGATCGGGCGGTCGTATTCGGTGCCGGGCCGATCGGCCTGCTTGTCATCGAAGCATTGAAGGCGGCGGGAGCATCCGAGATTTACGCCGTGGAGCTGTCCCCGGAACGCAAACAGAAAGCCGAGGAATTGGGGGCTATCGTCATTGATCCGAAGGCCTGCGATGTGGTAGAAGAGCTTCATCGCCGTACAGGTGCCGGAGTCGATGTGGCATTCGAGGTGACCGGGGTTCCGCCGGTTCTTACCCAAGCGATCAACTCGACGAAGATCGGCGGACAGATTATGATTGTCAGCATCTTCGAAACCTCCGCTCCGATCGTGCCGAATGACATCGTGATGAAGGAACGTAACATTACCGGAATCATCGGCTACCGCGACGTATTCCCGGCTGTGATCAGCCTGATGGAAAAAGGCTTCTTCCCGGCGGATAAGCTGGTCACCCAGCGGATCAAACTGGATGAGGTTATCGACCGGGGCTTTGAGGCTCTGCTCAAAGAGAAAAACCAGGTGAAGATCCTGGTGAGCGCTCACTAATATCGAAGCTGCGCTTCGCAGCTGCATGGCTTATGAAAGACCGCGTAACGCGGTCTTTTTTCTTTGGAGTTTTATGCCAATAAGATATCAAACTAGTCAATTACATTCCATGGATTCCATGAGATTACATATATAACCAAATCTGATATACTCATAGAGTATTTTATCCAGGTATAGACAAATAAATCGAGTGGAGGGATTGGATGAATCAGAAGAGTTTGTTATCGGTTCGCAATATCCACAAGACCTATGATGGAGACGGATTTAAAGTTCAAGCGCTAAAGAATGTTTCGTTTGGGCTGGCGGAGGGCGAATTGGTGGCGATTATGGGAACCAGCGGCTCCGGAAAAAGCACCCTGCTTAACATTATCAGCTCCTTGGACACCCCGAGCTCAGGCAGCATCGAGTTAAAGGGAGAGGTCATGGACTATATCTTCGCGGAACCTCATGCAACCCGCTACCGACGAGAAAATATCGGTTTTGTATTTCAATCTTTTCATTTATTGAATGATTTAAGCGTAGAAGAGAACATGGCGATTCCCTTGATCTTGCAAGGGGCATCGGAGGCGGAGATTCAGCACAAAGTCCAGGACATGCTCACTCTGCTTGGACTTGCGAGCTGGAGGAAGAAACGGCCGGTTCAGCTGTCCGGGGGACAGCAGCAGCGGGTAGCCATCGGCCGGGCGCTGATTACGAATCCGCCGCTACTGCTGGCAGACGAGCCTACCGGCAATCTGGATTACAATACCTCAAAGGAAATTCTTGAAGCTTTGGTGGAGATGAGAAGCGCCTTCAATCAAAGCATGATTATAGTAACGCATGATCCGAATGTAGCGGTTTATGCCGATCGGGTGTTATTTTTCCATGACGGTCAAATCGTGGATCAGTATGAGAGCGACGGAGAACGGAAGATAGAGCCGATATTGAACATATTCAAGAAGATGATGGAGTTATCCGCATGATTCATTCCCTACGAGGCATGGCCCTTCGTATACTGGCCCGTAACAAGTCGATTCTGTCCTTTTCCGTGATTAGCATAAGTTTGGCCGTGTTTCTGATGATCACGATGTCTTCATTCATGGCGAATGCCAACCGTTCCATAGACCACGAAGTGAAGTTGCAGTATGGCGATGTCGATATGGTGGTGGGATACACTAACGAAGTGGATCATGAGACATCAAATCAACGCATTATGGATTTAATGCAGTCCACAGGCGGGGTACGACAGGCCTCTCCGGTCATGCTGTCCCAGATGTTCGTTAATGATTTTGCTGCACCTGTAGCCGTTGCCGGTATTGAGGATGATGCGTTGTCGATGAGCCGATATCATTTCACAGCATATCCGGGACGGGAGGAGTTGATTCTAAACCAGTCGCTTGCAGAGGAGTTACAGCTGCGGGTGGGCAGTCGGATGAAGGTTGAAGGGAAAGCGTACACAGTCACGGAGATCATTGGCGATCCGGTTGCCGCTGCAGGTACCACATCGGATCTGCTGCTTATGAACCGGGAGGAAGTCAGGCAGATTAAGGCTGCAGGAGCCCAGCATGATGCGGTGTCAAGTTATGTGATGGTGCAGGCGGCGGATGATACCGACCTGCTGGTTCTGAGTGAGCAATTACAAGAGCTGGAGCCCGGGCTAACGATCGAGATTGCCGCGGAGAATTCAACATTAAAGGCGGGCTTGTCTATCTTGGGCAATTACATCCTGGTCATCTCGGTCCTGATTGTTATGGTCATCTCCCTGTTGATCGTGTCCAATTTCGAAGGCATGCTGCATAAATACCGCTTCCAATTCGCCATTCTCAGGTCTATGGGCGCGCAAACCGAACAGTTGTTTAAGATGGTGTTCATCCAATGCACGGTTACGAATGGGCTCGGTGTTCTGAGCGGCTTGCTGGTATCCCTACTAGGTTACACTTACATTATCCCATGGATATCCGGACTGTTTCTGGTTCCGCTGACGGATAGCCGTTTTGATGTTGGAGTTGCGACGATGGTAGCGGTGGCAAGCTTTATCATCCTGGAGTTATTTATGTTGATTCCTGCTTACAGAAGCACCAAGATACTGCCGCTTAAGATGCTGGAGATGAACCAGAATACCGATTTTAAAGGGCGGAAGGGACGAAAAACATTAGGGAAAGTGCTGATGGCGGCCTGCCTGTTTTTCATCCTCTTTGGGATCGCATTCTCGGGTACGCCGTCAGCTAACGCGGAGTTAAGCTTTTTAATGGGATTTCTATTGTTCGTATGGTCCGTGTTTACGATGGTTCCCGTATACCTTCCCGGTGTGTTGGCTAAGGTGTCGCCTGTGTTGAAGCTGCTAGGGGGGCGAGTTTCTTATGTTGCTGTCAAAAATCTTGTGCCGCAGGTCAAGAAAAACACCTTCGTTATTCTGACGATCAGCCTTGCCATGATGATTGCCGTCATCGGCTCGTCTCTTCTGAATACGATACAGCATAACGAACGGAATTATATTAAGACGCAGTATGCCGCGGATATTCAGGTAGTCGACCGGCTGGAGAACTCGTCATCGATTGACCCAGAACAATTAAAGCAGCGGATTTCGGAATTGGAGGGGATACAGGAAGTCAGCACTGTCAGCAGATTAAGCCCTGCCAAACAGGGACAAGACGATAGGGTTATCGACTATGCGTTGGCTGATTTGGACGCGTTGGCGGCTCAGCGGCTGCTGCCGAAAATTTCGGAGGTAGGGAATGCCGTTATCGTATCCAACCATTACGCTGACGAACATGCGCTAAGCATCGGCGACACGATTGCTTTGTCGGTATACCAAGAAGAGGATCCGGAGAACTTCAAAAATGCCGGAACATTGACGGTAGCGGCCATTACGGAGCCATTCCAACAGGCGGATATGTACATCGACTGGTCGAATAGCGCCTTCCATACGAAGTTTACGGTATTCGGAACCGCTTATGTAACGCCGGAGAATGAGCATGCGGCCTTGAAGCAGCTGCAAGGTATCAAGGGGCAGTTTCCAACGGTCAATATCAGCAGTTACGCCCAAGCTTTGGAGAATTCAAGCAATATGTACACGCGGGTATGGTCCTTTTTCCTAAGTGCTATCATTGTGATTATGCTAAGTGTTACCATCGGCGTATTTAATTCCCTGATTAACAACATCTATAGTAAGCGTAAAGAATTTGCGGTATTACGGGCCATTTCCGTGGACAAAAAGGGTCTTGTTCAGATCATTCTATCGCAGGTGCTGCTGTACCTATGTATCGGCATGATTGTGGGGATTTCGCTCGGGATCGTTCTGCTGTATGCATTTAGGCTGATTGACCCGGCACCTGTCCATATTCATGCAACATTCGTAACTGCGATCATGGGAATCATGCTGACACTGGCATTAGCCGTATTCATTCCATATGCCAGGAGCCTTGCGAACAAAAAGATCGTCTCCGAGCTGAACCAGAACCATGCATAGCACGCTCTTGTGAACCAATCAAGCTCGGCACCGCGATATAAAAAGAACGGCGACTTCCTCCTGCATAGACCGGGAGGCGATCGCCGTCTTTTTTTGTTAAACCCATTCCACCTTAATCCTTGATCAACAAATAAATAAAGTAGGGTGCTCCGAGACAGGAAACGACCAAACCGACCGGGATTTCGGAAGGGGCCATCAGGTTCTTGCCGATCATATCGGCCACAAGCAGCACCAGCGAGCCGAGAAGTGCGGAGACAGGCAGCATTCCCTGATGACGGGGACCCACCAGCTTGCGTGCCAAATGCGGAGCTACGAGTCCGAGGAACGCGATGCCGCCGCCAACGGCGACGCAGGCGCCCGCCAGGGCAACGGAGATGAACAGCAGCGTTCTTCGCTCGCGCTCGACCGTAACCCCAAGCCCCGCAGCCGTGTGGTCTCCCAGGTTGAGCACATTCAAATTTTGCGATTTATATACCGCCCAAGGAACCAGGAACAGGATCCACGGAAGGATCGCAACGACATACTCCCAGCTTGCCCCCCAGATGCTGCCGGACAGCCAGATGGTGGCCTGCATGAAATTGTTAGGGTCCATCATCAGCTGGAATACGATTATCAGCGCCCCGAAGGCCGCGTTGATGCCGATCCCCACAAGCACCAGCCGGATCGGCGTGACGCCTTGCTTCCAGGCCAGCGAATAGATGAGGAAGGCGGCAAGAAATGCACCGACTAGCGCGGCAAAAGGCATGATATAGACGGACCATATGCCGGAACTGAACGAGCTTCCTTGAAAATAAAAAATATACAGTACGACGGCCAATCCTGCCCCGGAGTTGATGCCCAGAATGCCCGGGTCTGCCAGCGCGTTTCGCGAAACGCTTTGCAGTATGGCGCCGGAGACGGCGATTCCCGCACCGATCAGGATGGCAATGACCATGCGGGGCAGGCGAAAGTGCATCAGGACGGTATAATTCTGTTCGGAACCTGTCCCGTTGAACGCTTTGACCACTTCGGCCAGCGGGATTTTCATCGTTCCCATATTCAGGCTGACCAGGAATACGGCAATGATAGCCAGCAGCAGAATCAAGGAGACGGACATGATTTTTCTCGTTGTATTCATCGTTACAGCCCTCTCCCTTCGCGCCGTGCAAGATAGAGGAAGAAGGGAACGCCGATCATCGCCGTAATTGCGCCGACCGGCGTCTCGAACGGAGGATTGATCATCCGCGCACCCACATCGGCAAACACCAGCAGAAGTGCTCCCATGACGGCGGAGCAAGGGATGATCAGCCGATAGTCGGGTCCGACGATGAAGCGGACGATATGCGGGATGACAAGCCCCACGAATCCGATCGTTCCGCCTACAGCCACCGCTGCGCCTGTCAGGAGCAGCACAACGAGCGTGCCCAGGAACTTGACGGTTCCCGTTTTTTGGCCAAGCCCGGTAGCGACTTCCTCGCCCAGGCTCATGACGGTAATGGATCTGCTGAGCGCCAGCGCAATCAACAGCCCGACGATGGCGACGGGGATCAGAAGTTTCACGTTCACCCATTGCACGCCCGACACGCCACCGGCATACCAGAAGCTGATATCCTTGGCAACGTTAAAGCGGATGGCAATGGCCGAGGATATCGAGCTCAGCAGCGCGGTAACGGCTGACCCGGCCAAGGCCAGCTTGACAGGCGTCAATCCCCGTTTGGATAACGAGCCGATCAGCAGCACAAGCCCAGCCCCCAGGCCGGCGCCTGCAAAAGATAACAGCATGAGCGCAGTAATGGATGGCGACTCTATAAAGGCAAACCCGATCGACATCATGAAGGAGGCACCGGCGGTGACGCCCATAATGGAAGGGGAGGCGAGCGCATTCCTTGTCATGCCCTGCATGATGGCTCCCGATACGGCCAAGGAACCGCCGATCAGCGCAGCCGCCAAGGCCCTTGGCATTCGAAGTCTCTGGATAATCTGGTGCGGGGTGGAATCGGCATCGAAGCGGACAAACGCCTCCCATATGGTGGACAGTTTAATGTTCGACGCGCCATAGATAATCGAAGATGCCATCGCGGCAGCCAGCAGACCAAGCCCCAGGAGAATGACGGCCGCTGCTGTTTTGGGACGGTAAATGGATTTTGCGGTTGTTTTGTGATTGGGATGATTTGCCTGCATGTTCACCTAAACCTTTATGTTGATAAAAATATTGAAATAACGTATTGTAAATGAGAATGAATTTCATTATCATGGTTAGTGTTATTATATCACTTCATGCGTAGAATGCTAGTGATTGCGCCAAAAAAATATACATAGGGGGAAACGAAAGATGAGTCTTTTCAAGAAAAAAATATGGATTATCGCAGGACTGCTGGCGGCTTTAACGCTGCTTGCAGCTTGCGGTAACAGCAAGGACGCAGCCGGTAACGAGCCGACGGGGACGCCAACGCCAAGCGAGCAGAACGGCGGCACCGAAGCCAAGCCGGAGGAAGGAAGCACGGAAGCGAAGACGGAACGAACGTTGACGGACGCCATGGGCCATGAAGTGAAAATTCCGGCTGAGCCGAAACGGGTGATCGCTTCTTACTTGGAGGATAACCTGGTGGCATTGGGCATTACCCCGATCGCGCAGTGGTCGGTCAAGGGCGGAAGCGTCCAGGATTACCTGCAGGATGCGTTAAAAGACGTGCCGACCATTGAGCATGATCTTCCTTTTGAAGCGGTAGCAAGTTTTCAGCCGGACCTGTTGATCATGGACTCCGCTTCTATGGTAGAAGGCAATAAATACAGCCAGTACAGCAAGATTGCTCCTACCTACGTCATCGGCAACGAAGTCAATAACGATTGGCGCGAAGAGTTGAAGAAAGTGGGCGAAATCTTTGGCATGGAGGAGGAAGCTCAAGCGGCGCTTGATCGTTACGAGCAGAAGGCCAAGGATGCCAGGGATCAAATCCAACAGGCGATCGGCGGTGAATCCGCTGCGGCTATATGGCTTGTCGGCGGCAAATTGTTCGTTGTCAGCGAGACGCTGTCCAGCGGCGCCGTTATGTACGGCGACTTGGGACTTACCATACCGGGCGTGGTGAAGGAAATCTCGGCATCGGCTACCGGCAACTGGTCCTCCATTTCCCTGGAGAAATTGGCTGAACTCGACGCGGATCATCTGTTCTTTATTAACAGCGACGGCGAAGGCGCCGAAGTGCTTCAGGATCCGCTCTGGGCGAATATTCCGGCCGTCAAGAACGGCAACATCTATGAATATGGAAAAGATACAAGCTGGCTCTATACCGGCACGATTGCCAACAGCCAGATCATTGATGACGTGCTGGAAAGTTTGGTGAAATAAACGCTGTCAGAGTGAACAAAGCAGCCGCCGCCCGATATTGTAGGGAGGCGGCTTTTTGGTATGGATATGGATATGGGCTAAGATAACATGCAAACCTTGAGCAGGAAAACACGGGCACTCACAGAACTGGTTAGCGAGGTGGGAATCATGATGCCGAAGTATATGCCGGACTTATCCAACATCCAGACCAAGCTGCACCGATACTGCATGCGAATCTCGGGGGATCCATGGGAAGCGGAGGATCTGCTGCAGGATGTCATGATGAAGGTGATGCGGGCCGTTGAAACCGACCCTGGAAAACATCTGTCCAATGCCTATTTGTTTCGCATCGCAAGCAACGCGTGGAAGGACCGACTGAGGAAGGATAAGCCCGGGATGAGGGTTTCCGAGAATGTGTTAGGAGATAGGGCGGCCGAAGATGACGGCTTATCCACCAGGGAGCTTTTGGAGGTCTTAGCGGACCGGTTATCGCCACGTGCGATGGTGATTTTGCTGCTTATGGACGTATTGGATTTCACGGCCAGGGAGACGGCCGAATTTCTCTCCATGTCCGAAGGGACGGTTCAGGTGTCGCTCGGACGTGCGCGAGCCAGGCTGAAGAAGCTGCATCGCATACAGCAAACAGGCGATGAACCTAAGCCACAGGAGAGAGACCCAGCGGGTACAGCCGCAGCACTGGATATGGATGCGCTTGTGATAGCTTTTCGAAGAAGAGATCCCCAAGCGATTTGTACTTCGTACCTTCAACTGACCAAGCTGCGCATCAGAATAAGCAAATTGAGCCGGGTTGGCGGAGTCCTTGCATTTTATATGGAAGATCCGGATGGAAACGTGTGGAAACTTACGGAATAAAATTTGGACCCTGTTTGGTTTTAGCTCGAAATATCGTTTCTTGTGTGTTGGAAGCTATATAAGCAAATCAAAGAGGAGGAAGATTTTTTGAAAAAATCCCTATTGTACGGCGTTGGCATTTTCGTGCCGGTGAGTGATCTAAAGCGTTCGACGGCCTGGTATACGGAAATGCTCGGTTTTGAAGTGATTCACACGGATGAACCGAATGCGGTTGTCATGCGAATGAACGATGAGAAGGTATCCTTTTGCCTCGTGCGTTCCTATCAGGTGAAGCAGCCGGAATTTCCCAAGAATGATTATGGCGTGGGGCAATATTTCAACCTGCATACCACGAATGTGAGTGAAATCCATCAACGCCTGGTTGCCAAGGGAGCCGACGTGACTGAAATTGAGGATTTTGGCGGGTTCAAAGGATTTTCCCTGACAGATCCGGACGGCAACCGCTGCGGGGTGACGGAGTAGCGACTGCGAGGAGCAGAATGGTTACAACCGATCAGGCATCGTGTTCGTCCAGTTGTTCGAATAGGAAAAACACCCATCTCATTGCCTTGGCATGGATGGGTGTTTTGCTGCGGTGATTACCGAATGGGCATCGACAGCCGTATCAATTCCATTATTCCTGGTCTCGACAATGCTCTTCGGCCGCGGAGGTGAACTCCTCTTCGTTCTCGGAAGCCAGCTTGTCCCCGTATTGATCCAAACGTTCAGGGCTGCTGGAAGGGCCGTCGTTCTTAGGCTTGCTGTTTCTGCCAGTCATTTGCTGCACTCCTCCTTTCGTGGGATTCTCATCGATTGGGTGCGAAATGACCGCACTTCGTTTACGTTTATGTTGTTCCTGATTTGGGGCAGGATTATGCACGCAAGGCCTCATCTAATCGTTTCATGAAGTTATGATGAAAGGGGCGAACTTTCTTGTTCGTTTCACCCGTGACATGATACCATTATAGAATTTAGAAGATTCATAGATTCAACGCGCAAAACGATATGGATACCACGGAGGTTACGATATGAAGCTAGTATCATGGAACGTCAACGGATTGCGGGCCTGCGTTACGAAAGGCTTTATGGATTATTTTAATGAGGCGGATGCCGATATATTTTGCGTGCAGGAAACGAAACTGCAAGCGGGACAGATCGAGCTCGATCTGGGTCCTGAATATCAGCAGTATTGGAACTATGCGGAGAAGAAGGGATACTCGGGAACGGCGGTATTTACGAGAATCGCCCCATTGTCCGTTCGCTATGGCCTGGAGGAAGACAGCGAGCCCGAGGGCAGAGTGATCACGCTGGAGTTTGAGGGCTTCTATCTCGTGAACGTATACACGCCGAACGCGAAGCGCGACCTGAGCCGGCTGGATTATCGGCTGGAGTGGGAGGAACGGTTCCGCACTTACCTGCTTCAGCTCGACGAACGCAAACCTGTGATCGTATGCGGGGACTTGAATGTGGCGCACCAGGAAATCGACCTGAAGAATGCCAAATCCAATCATGGGAATTCCGGCTTCACGCTGGAGGAGCGCGGCAAAATGACCGATCTGCTGGCAGCGGGCTTTATCGATTCCTTCCGCCACTTCTACCCCGACCGTACGGACGTATACAGTTGGTGGTCCTATATGGCCAAGGTGAGGGAGCGGAATATCGGCTGGCGCATCGATTATTTCCTGACGTCTGCCCGTTTAGCCGAGAAGCTGAAGGATGCCGAGATCGACTGCCATGTGCTCGGAAGCGATCATTGCCCTGTGAGTTTGACGCTTGAGTAATTCATTAACATAAATACGGATCTTGTTAAAAAAGCCAACCGGCGAACGGGGAGACTGGTATAATGCCACGGCCCTGTTTGCCGGTTGGCTTTTCATTCGGCGAACCTAAGCCCCTTATCCAATCTGATGCTTCAGCTTGTCCAGAAAGATCGATGCCGGCTTCGACAGGTGGTGGGTTCCGGGCTGTACCCACCCGAAGGAGGAAGCGGCGAGGCCGGGGGGCATCTCCAACTCCAGCGTCACGATGTTTCCCGAAGGAACGGAAGCGAAGCTGGCGAAGGACAAGTCGACCCCTACCGTAACCGCCACATTCTCTTCGACGAGCTTCTGTATGACCCTCGTCTGGTTGGTGGAGAATAACACATCCATGTCCCCGTACTGCTCCTGGAATACATCCATCAGCTTGAACAGATTGTCATCCTTATACAATACCAAGGGATATTCTCGGAGCTCTTCGGGCGTGATCGATTGCCGCATGGCGAGAGGGGATTGGCGGCTGACCCCCACTACGAATTTGCTCTCGAGGAGCTTCCCGAAATGCAGGCCGCGATGCTGATGAATGATGGATTCATCAACGAAGATCAGACCGATATCCGCGTGATTCTGCTTAATATCCTCAATAATATCGAGCGTCGCTTTCTCCGTGATGTCGAGTTTGATTTGCGGAAAGTCTTTTTTGAACCGGATAATGGCATCGATGGACAGCGTTAAAGGCACCGGTACGGTAGCAATCCGCAATGACCCGCCAAGCAAATTAGAATAGCCTTCGGCCTCTGCCCTCAGCTCCTGAAATTGCTCCAAAATGGCATAAGCCTTCTGCAGGATCCGCTGACCTTCGGCTGTAGGTACGGCACCAAGCCGCGAACGGGTGAACAAAGAAAAACCGAACTCGGCTTCCAGGCTGGACACGGCTTGGCTCACCGCGGAAAGGGTGACGTTGCAATTCTGGGCTGCCTTGGTTAACGATCCTGTCTTGGCCGTCTCCACGATATATTCCAATTGTTCGAGATTCATATGACTTCATCCTTAAATAAAAGTTAAGTAACATTAATTATGTTTAAATTTACTTAAATATAACCCGGCATTACAATGAACACAAGGACATGGACACACAATGTTCAAATCATAACGCTATTTTACCCTAGGAGGTCATTGATAATGTCAGAACAACGTGTAGCGGTAATTACCGGTGGAGCGAGCGGAATCGGCCGTCAGGTTTCCCTTAAATTCGCAAGAAAAGGCGATCGTGTCGTCGTTGCCGATTTTAATGAAACTGCCGGGCAAGAGACCGTCGATATGATCAAAGCAGAAGGCGGTGAAGCTTCATTCGTTCAAGTCGACGTTTCCAAACAAGAAAGCGTCGAGGCGCTTGTGGATAAAGCGGTTGAGCTCTACGGCCGAATCGACGTCATGCACAACAATGCCGGCATTGGCGGCGCCGGGCCGGTCCTTGAACAAAATATGGATCTTTACCATCGCACGATTAACGTGAATCAGCATGGGGTTGCCTACGGTATCATCGCGGCAGGCAGAAAAATGAAAGAACTGGGCATTAAAGGCGTTATCATCAACACGGCTTCCGTATTCGGCTTCTTGGCTTCGCCGGGAACATTTGCTTACCATGCGACAAAGGGTGCCGTCATCATGATGAGCAAATCCGCCGCGCTTGAACTGGCGCCATACGGCATTCGTGTCGTGGCTGTTGCTCCTGGAGCCGTCGATACACCGATCATCCAGGGTTATAAAGATTCCGGCATGCTGGATTCCATGAGAGCCAAAGTCATGGGCGGAGAATTAACGCAGCCCGAAGTGGTCGCCGATACCGTGTATCTCGTGTCGCTGGACGAAGCGGCTGCGATTACGGGCAGCGTGGTCATGGCCGACCAGGGCTATGCTTCATTCAAATAATCCGTTTGGTGTTTTATGGTAGCAGATATAGCGCATTAAACATAAAGAACCTCTCTTTGGAAGGAATGCAGGCTGAAGCCTCCTTCACACCAAAGGGAGGTTTTCTTGATTTTCCCGTCAAAAAATTTCCTCTCTCCGCAAAAAACAGTTAAAATAGAGGGGAACTTGGCAGACCATACATAAGGTATGAAACGACGGATACGAAAAGAGAGGTATATAAATATGATCATTAAACCTAGAACACGCGGATTTATTTGCACGACATCCCATCCTGTAGGCTGCGAAGCCCAAGTGCAGGAGCAGATCGATTATGTACTGAAGCAGCCTGGAATCGAAGGGCCGCGCAATGTGCTGGTCATCGGCGCATCCACGGGGTATGGCTTGTCGGCCAGAATAGCTGCCGCATTCGGCGCCCGGGCGAATACCGTGGGCGTGTATCGTCCAAGCCAGGCCACCGAGAAACGGACCGCATCCGCGGGCTGGTACAATTCGGCCGCTTTCGAGAAGGCAGCGGATGCCGCCGGCTTGAAATCGTACAGCGTGACGGGAGATGCCTTCACACAGGAGACGAAAGCCAAAACGGTTGAGCTGATCCGCAAAGAGCTGGGCCAGGTCGATCTCGTGGTCTACAGCGTTGCGTCGGCTCGCCGCACGCTCCCTGAAACAGGCGAGACGGTCAGCTCGGTATTGAAGCCGATCGGACCGGCGTATACCAACAAAACGGTTAACTTCCACACCGGTGAAGTGACGGAGGTTACGATTGAACCGGCAACGGAAGAGGAAGTGAAGAACACCGTTGAGGTCATGGGCGGCGACGATTGGGAATTGTGGATGAACGAACTGGCGGAAGGCGGTGTATTGGCTCCTGACGTGACCACGATTGCGTTCTCCTATATCGGCTCCGAGATTACCAAAGCCATTTATCGGGATGGATCCATCGGACAAGCCAAGGATCACCTGGAGGCCACGGCGCTGAAACTGAACGAGAAGCTTGCCACCGGAGGCGGACGCGCTTACGTTACGGTGAGCAAAGCGTTAGTGACTCAATCCAGCTCGGCGATTCCGGTCGTGCCGCTGTACGTATCGGCGCTGTACAAAGTCATGAAGGAAAAGGGGCTGCACGAGGGCTGCATTGAGCAGATTTACCGTCTGTTCTCCGATCGTCTCTATAACGGGCAAGAAACGCCGGTCGACGAGAAGGGCCGTATCCGTATCGACGATTGGGAGCTTCGAGAGGACGTGCAGGCCGAAGTAGCCGAATTGTGGAGCAAAGTGACCAGTGAAAATATCGAAGAATTGACCGACCTTGCCGGTTACCGCCGCGAGTTCTTCCAGCTGTTCGGCTTTGAAACCGACGGCGTGGATTATGATGCGGATGTAAATCCCGTGGTCGACAATCCGAAAGCCATTTAATTGAGCAAAGGCGAGCTCCGGAAAGGATCCGGGCTCGCTTTTTTATATCGCCAAGGGGTAAACCTGAATATGCGCATCCGCAGCGTACCATTTCCCGGAATAAAATTCCCTGATTCAGGTTATAGGGATGTAGATCTGGGTCTTCGAGGCATGCACCGAGGTTCTCAGCTCCAAGCTGTAGTGTTCGGGGTTCGGCATAAGTCCGCGTTGTTTCAGCAGCTGAAGAACATAGGAATAGGACTGGTCGGTATCCTCCCGTTCGGAATGACCCTCATGGGTGTACATCGCATACTCCTGCGTCGGCAGGGTTAAACTCACCATCCGCTCCGGCATATCACGGATCGTGCTGACCTCGAACCCTGCTACATAATGATAGATCGGCTGCCGATTCAAAACAGCAGCAATAAACAAGGGGTTCGTCGTTTTATGGCGGATATAGGGAATCTCCTCCATCCGGTTTTGAAGCTCATGCCACAGCCTGGGCTTGAGGGCCTGAGACATGTAATAGGCCGTGAAGGGGAGCTTCATCTCCAGGCCGACGATCAGCGTCCGCGGTTTGATGATCCGCTGAATGGTCTCGTTTGTCTGCTCGGATCGTTCCCGCTTCTGCCGAGAAGTCAGGATGGAATAGCCGCCATTCTTTCCTTCATTGGCGTATAGGGGAACGCCTAAACGAGACAGTTCATGAAGATAGCGGAGCATCGTACGATACGAGACCGAGAATTCCTCGGCCAACTCGCCGACGGTGAAGTTTTGCCGTTCATACACTCGCTGCATGACGTTAAGGATCCGTTCGGTTTTGGGCATAAATCTGCTCCTTGGGTATTTTTTATACTGTGACAGTTTCTGGCATAGTTCAAGTATATAATGAAACTAAAAAGAGGATAAAGGAGTATTTACCGATGAACATCGATCAACGAAATGAAGCAGCGGTTACGAGAAAGCCGGCATTTCAGGCGGTTGGATTGAAGTGGGAGGGCACATTTGCCGAGGCAGGCGCGGGCGGAATCCGGGCGGTGCAGCGGACGCTGAAAGAGCGGCTCGCGGAGATTCCTCACGCAATCCATGCGGACACCCTGCTTGGGTTATCTTACCACGCGGCTCCCGGGGGTGAAGGATTCATCCATTATGCGGTCGTCGAAGTGGAGCGGATTGAGGAAGTACCGGAAGGGATGGTTACGATATCCGTTCCCGCGTTAACCTATGCCGCTTGTTCCCATCGCAAAGGGCAGAGCATCGACCGGTCTTACAACAATATCTACGCCTGGATTAAGGAACAAGGCTACTCGGAATACAACCCGGATCATTTAACGCATTTTGAACAATATCCGATGAGCCAGGACCCGTATACGGATGACCCTGAGTTTATGATCATGATTCCCGTTCAAACCGAATAGCCGGTTGGGTCTGTCAGGAACACCGTAGGCGGCGAAGGACGGGCTTTCTAGCCCTATATACAAACTTAAACTTATGCGAAAAGCCGCAAACCGCTCTGATGAGGAGCGGTTTTTTATATTTCCATCTTGAAGCGCATGCGCATGGAGGATATCTTGTTTATCTGTCTGCCGAACGCGTTAATCGGTATAGAGTAAACGATTGATCATTTTGGGCCCTATCCGGTGCTCATCGGCACGGCATTGTTAACGGCGGGATGGTTGGCGCTGGGGCTGTTTCATTTCGGCAGGAAAACATGATGGGGACTCACTGCACCATAGTCGGCCGTGATTTATGACTTTTGATGCGGTGAGCCCCTAAACATGTCTTCAGCAGCAATACTTATTGCGCCTTTCGAATGACAGGAATCCATAATTCGTTCTTATACTCGTCCGGGGGAAGATAGCATTCGATTGCAGGCAGCGGCGCTAGATCGTAGGCATGGGACGGGATCCACTCGGTATAAAGACGCTTCCACATCTCCGCAATACGGCTCGGATCTCCTTCCAGCTCGAATACCGCCCATGCAGCGGCAGGGAAATGCCGCAACACCATCGGTTCCGGAGGATTATGCGTCGATACGACGGACATGATGTAGTCGAAATACTCGTTCTTCCCGTAGTCGCCGTCTGCACAAACCCCGAGAATTCCCCGGATGGGATGGTCTTGCGCACGATAGTTCCACAGCTTGTCGAAGATGCCTTCCGCATGGGCGTCTTTCCAGAGAAAAGGAACCTCTTCATAGGCGCGCTGCGTGCTTACTTGCTTCTTGAAACCGACAACGGAAAATGCCTTCATTTCTTCGATTCTGTAATTCATTTCGGCAGCCCCTCGCATGGAGAATTGAAGGGAGATGCGGGGATAGGCCTTCAGCTTGGTACCGGCCTGGCGAGCGGCCGTCGGCGTTGTGCCGTGCATGTTCTGAAATGCACGCGCGAACGCCTCCGGGGAATCGTAGCCATATTTAAATGCAAGGTCGATCACCTTGATTTCGCTGTTTTGCAGCTCGAAGGCGGCCATCGTCAGCCGGCGTCTCCGTATGTATTCGGAGAGCGTGACATCCGTAATGAACGGAAACATGCGTTGAAAATGGTATACGGAGCAGCAGGCGACCTTGGCCGCTTCAGCGTAATCGATCTCCTCGGTTATGTGCGCTTCTATATAGCCGATGGCTTCATTCATCCGCTGGACCCAATCCATCCGGTCATCATCCTTTCTAAGATCAATATATAAGATGCTGCAGCGGATAGGCCTAGCCGTTTCTGCACGGATTTCGCTAGCCGTGCTATGTCCGCGGGTTGGCATTCCGATGAAAACACTAAGCAGCAAACGACGCTCAGCGGTCTGCTGCATTGGGATTCGGACGGCCAAATTTTACGAGCACATGCCACAGCTGTTTGAGATGCTGAAAAGTCTCTTTATAGGTTCCCCAATCGCTCCAATGACTTGGATCATCCTCCAGATGAGCAGCTGCTTTGCCGATGATGGCTGCATCCAGAACGCCTTTCGAGCCTGCGTACCTCTGGTCGATCCGCTTGGCCAGCGGCGGCATGGCGGGTCCCCGGAAGTCATCGGGGACATCCTGTACGGCAAGACGGAACCCCGGATGCCAGGACAGGGCAAGATGATATCGCTCACACAGCGCATGGAGCTGGCGGCCGATCGGGGTATGCTTGTAGGACGGATCGGCAACCAGGGCCTCCGCATCGCTGGACAAGTCGATGGGACCATGGATCTGTGCTTCTATATAATCGTCCAAGGAGCGGCCCACCGGTCCTTCCGGACCGGTATGCGATGAAGGAAGATGAATCAGCCGCTCCAGCATAGCTGGAATATTTACATTCGGCGTACCCAAGGCCGAGCCGGTGGATTCCACTTGCTGCAAGAGCGCTGCGAGAATCGAATCCCACCGACGGATGGTGCCTACAAACTCGGGACCTGTGTGACTGTCACCGAATGTAAAGGTGCTGCGCTTCAATATGCCCGGGGACAGCACCAGAAAACAAGAACCGAAGCGGGGAGACCCCCCGTCAGCATAATTCATGAGATTGAGTGCGCCGTACTTCGGCCGCTCGTCATGGCGAACGCCGGGCTGCTGGTAGGCTCCGCCAAACAGGAGCCGTTCCCATTGGTCGCGGTCGCCGCCCGGGTAGGCCGTACGGCTTCCGTTGGTCACGCTCGTGATGAACTGGTTATGATATACGCCTTCCGTCAGGAGAGATTCGATAACGGAGCGGCCTGTAGGCAGTATCCGATCCGGATGGAAATTCAACGTGACCCGGGCATGCTTTTCGATGAGCTTTAACTGTCGGCGCATCGTCACGGATTCTTTTCCATGTTTTCGTAAAATATGCTCCGTCATGGCCGAGGTGCTCTTCCGTGCGCTCGCCGCTAACAATTCGACATGAAGAATCGCTTGCTGCTGCGCTTCGGTTAACCGTTCGCTCATTGTTGGAACCTCCATACCTTCATACTAAAATACAACGATACGATATTTCTCACTTCTATCCCCGATGCGTAGATTCCTCTATGGATGCGGATTTCGTGTTTCAGGAGTGGTGGACGAAGAGAACATCCGAAATGATTGCCCGAGGGCAAGACGTCATGCTTTAATGTAACTACATAAACGAATCCAAGGTGATGGAGGTTTACCCTATGCAGCCCAATTTCAGCATTCAGGATAAAATCGCAATCGTGACGGGTGCCAGCAAAGGCATCGGTTACGGATTAGCCCAAGCGCTCGCAGCGGCAGGCGCCAAGGTTGCCATCATGGCACGAAGCAAAGCGTCGCTGGATCGATTGGTTGAGGAGATCTCCCGGGCGGGAGGCCAGGCCAAGGCCTATGAGCTGGATGTGCGCAATGTGGAGCAGATCCGATCCGTATTTGGACAGGTAGCCGAGGACTTTGGCCGGCTGGATATCGTGGTCAATAACGCGGGTTTAGGAGAGGGCATGCTCGCTGAAGACATTACGGAAGATTATTGGGACGAGATGATGGACGTTAATTTGAAGGGCGTATTTTTCTGCTGTCAGGCTGCCGGCCGCCTTATGCTGGAGCAAGGCTATGGAAAAATCATCAACGTCAGCTCGCAGGTCAGCGTCGTCGGGATTACCGAAGGCGCTGCCTATTGCGCTTCCAAGGGCGGCGTTAACCAGCTGACGAAGGTGCTGGCGCTGGAGTGGTCCAGCCGGGGCGTCAACATCAATGCGGTGGGTCCCACCTTCATCCATACGCCGGGAACGGCCGAGAGATTGGACTCCCCCGAGTTTCGGGACGGCGTATTGGCGCGGATCCCGGCTGGCCGGATCGGCACCATAGGCGATGTGGCCGGCGCCGTTATCTATTTGGCATCGCCGGCATCCGACCTTGTTACGGGCACCTTGCTGCTTGTGGATGGCGGCTGGACGGCACAATAGGGATGACGGAATAAGCCGGAGTGAGCAGAATCCGGCGGCCCGACAATTCTTTGATCGTTTGCCCTACAGCCAACCAGCGCCGCTTGGCGCTGTCGATTGAAGGCGCCAAGACGATGGAGACGCGTCAACGGCGAATCGATAAGACGATCACGATGCTGAACGAGGGACGTGCGCAGAAAGACGATGAATTCCTTCCGGTAAGCCGCCTTATAATGGTGGGGTCATGCAGTAATCGAGAAGTGCACAGCATGATAACCGCCGTTGCCTGCTTAATCAGCGGGCTTTTTGAAGAAAAAATCAAAGAACCCGGTTCTGCCTTGGCAATACCGGGTTCTTTTTATGGCGGTTATTTTAACGGAACCTGCTTGGACAATGCTTCGAATTGCTGCAGATGCGGAGCAATCTTGGCTTGAATGCTCTTGAAATATCGGAGCGCGGCGTCGTTCTGACGCTGCTCGGCCGCCGAATTGGCCGGGAAGATCGAGTAACGATGGTTGACGGAACCATTCTTGTATTGAGCGCTGAACATCGTTCCGCTCGCCCAGTTTTTCTTCATGTTTTGATTGGTGCCCATAATCACGAGCATTTCCTTGCCCTTTTTGTAGGTAAAGCTGTAATCGGGATCGGCCACGGCATGAATGACATCGTATCCGCTTTGGAAGACGCCTGCCTTGAATATCCCTTTCTGGATCTGGTTCCATCGGACGGACCCGTCCGGCAATGTCACCTTATGGGTCAGGATGCCTTCGCCATCCATTTTGTCATGGTTCCAGCGTCCGCTGTACACCACCTTATGCGCTTCGCCGTCCAATTGGTATTCGTTAATGTATTTACCGCTCCCGGCACGCTTCCCGTCCATGAAATCGCCGGAATATTGTTTGCCGTTGCCCCACTTGATGGTGCCGCGTCCGTTAGGCTGGCCGTCAGCCGCTTCGCCGTAATAGGACGTCCGTTCGGAAATTTGTATCCATTCCTTGGCGGAGGCCGCGTCGGCAGATGCCGGCTGCAGGGCCAGAGAAGAGACTGTAAGCGAAGCGGTGAGCGTTAAGGTTACTGATAATGCCGTTCGTTTTTTCATGAACATGTAGGCTCCTTTGTTGATATGGTACTATTATACACTTCTCTGGAAACTTCTTCATTCCCCAATATGTCCTATATAATGAAGTGAAGGAGGATGCTGGGCTATCGTCCTGAAGCTTCCTTGCTTGTATTATCGGTAATTGTTGAATGCGCCGCCTAATGGAAGGGGATATGATTAAACGGGGGCGGATAGGGTGAAGTTTAGGATGGAAACGATAACGGGAGGGAACAGATATGACACACGAAGATAACGCACCCGGCTGGGACGCGATTGACGATGCCCTGCTGAAGCTATATGGAGAGCAGGAGCCGAAGCATTACGGAGCGTTGATTCCGTATGCGCTTGGAGGACCCGATCCGCTGAATGGAATCAGCGCTTATGTCTCGGATACGCCAATGTCGCATTGGCATATGGTTACCTATGGTTTTAGCGAGCTGTATGATAAAGAATCGGATCATCTGGAGGAGAGCGGTTACGGCTTCGAATTGACGTTCAGGCTGACTAAGCCGGAGGATGAGGAAGAGCCGCCGGCGTGGGCGCTAAATCTGCTTCAGAATATGGGGAGATACGTGTTTAACAGCGGGAATATTTTTCGCTCGGGCGATTATTTGGATGCCAATGGACCGATCTGCCTGGGTGCCGATACGCAGCTGACCGCGCTCGCCTTTATCGAGGATCCCGAGCTGCCGGCCATGGATACGCCGAATGGGCGGGTCGAATTCCTGCAGATGATCGGCATTACCCGGGAAGAGCTTGAGGCGATGCAGACCTGGAATACGCTTGGCGTGCTGCAAGCCTGTGCAGAACATATGCCGCTTTACATAACGGATTTGAATCGGGATTCGTTTCTTAAGATACCTTCGATCTCGGAAACCGTGGATAGAGGAATGAAGGAGGAAGGCTCGAACACCGGATTTCTCTACGTGAGCCAGCTGGCTTTTGAACCGGGAAAAAAAGGCTGGTTAAGCAAAACCCCGGCTGCGCTCCAAATCGGCGCCAAACAGGCGGGCATCATCGGCAAGCTGCTGCAGGGGAGAATTCTGAAGGAGAAGAGCTTGAGCCTTGTAGGTCCGGAGGTTCGGGTCGTATTTGAGCCGGGGAACGAGAGCCGCTGGACCGCGGAGGATGGAGACGTTACGTTGATCCTGGACGATCGGACGGCGGGTGAATTCTCAAGCCGTTTGGTTCCGCAGGTCAGCACCTTCGAGCTTTCCGGTTTACCTGGAATCCGAATTGAAATCGTGAAGACGGAAATCAAGGATCAGGAAGGAAACGTTGTTCAAGTTATCGGGTAGCAGGTGAAAATATGAATGACGCAGCTAGAAACAATTTCCTCTTCATATAAAATAGTTTACAATTAGTGTGATGTCTATATACTTATACTTTAAAGCAGTACATAAACATCATGTCAAAGCAAATGGACTGACAAAGGGAGGATAACATTGAACGCAACTATTAAAGTAGGGATCGTAGGTTATGGAAACTTGGGCAAGGGCGTGCAGAAAGCCATCGGGCAAAATCCGGATTTGGAGCTGGTAGCCATCTTCACGCGCAGAGACCCGCAGCAAATGCCGGCCAATTCCGGTGCGCGTTTCGAGCATATTTCAGTGGCAGAGCAATATATCGGGAAGATTGACGTGATGATTCTGTGCGGCGGTTCGGCTACCGATTTGCCGGAGCAAACGCCACAGCTTGCCAGCATGTTCAATACGGTAGACAGCTTTGACACGCACGCAAAAATTCCTGAGTTTTTCCAGGAGGTCAACAAAGCGGCGATGGGCGGCGGCCATATCAGCGTCATCTCGACAGGCTGGGATCCGGGCTTGTTCTCCATGAACCGTCTGCTTGCCGAAGCGATTTTGCCGGAAGGTAAAGATTATACGTTCTGGGGCAAAGGCGTAAGCCAAGGCCACTCCGATGCGATCCGTCGCGTACCCGGAGTGAAAGCAGGCGTTCAATACACGGTTCCTGTAGAAGAGGTTATTAACCAGATCCGTTCCGGCGAGACACCGGAGCTTGCCACTCGCGAGAAGCACCGGAGAGATTGTTTCGTCGTTGCGGAAGAAGGCGCGGACCAAGAGCAAATCCGTCAGACGATTGTGTCGATGCCGAACTATTTCTCCGATTACGATACAACCGTTACCTTCATTACGCAAGAAGAGCTTGAGGCTGAGCATGCCGGGATGCCTCACGGCGGATTTGTCATCCGCAGCGGGGTTACCGGAAACGGAAGCAAGCAAATTGTTGAATTTGGCCTGAAGCTGGACAGCAACCCTGAATTTACGGCAAGCGTGCTCGTGTCTTATGCAAGAGCTGCGCATCGCTTGAGCAGAGAGGGACAGCAGGGCGCCAAGACGGTGTTTGACATTCCGCTCGGGTACTTGTCGCCAAAATCGGCCGAACAGCTCCGCAGCGAGCTCCTATAAGCTGCAAAAAGCCCTGCCGCATATGCGGCAGGGCTTTTTTTTGTGTATTTTATACGATTCCTTGCGCGATCATGGCATCGGCCACTTTGATAAAGCCTGCGATGTTGGCACCGGCCACAAGATTGCCGGCTACGCCATACTCTTCGGCAGCATCTACCGCACTGTTGTAAATGTTCTTCATGATTTGATGGAGCTTCGCATCCACCTCTTCAAACGTCCATGACATTCTCATGCTGTTTTGGCTCATCTCGAGAGCCGATACGGCAACTCCGCCTGCATTGGCGGCTTTAGCCGGCCCAAACAATACGCCCTTGCTGATGAACAGCTCGATCGCCTCCAACGTGGAAGGCATGTTCGCTCCTTCCCCGATGGCCTTCACTCCATTCGAGATGAGGGTTTTCGCAGCGTCGGCGTCGAGCTCATTCTGCGTGGCGCAAGGGAGTGCGATATCGCATGGAAGCGTCCAGATTCCCGTGCAGCCTTCGGTGTATACGGCATGCGGATGAATTTTCACATATTCGCTGATCCGAAGACGATCCCGCTCCTTGAGCAGCTTGACGGTTTCAAGGTTAATTCCTTCCGGATCATACAGATATCCGTTAGAGTCGCTGCAAGCGATGACGTGCGCACCGAGCTGCTGTGCCTTTTCGATGGCGTAGATGGAGACGTTGCCCGAACCGGACACCACGACGCGGCTGTCCTGGAAGCTAAGGCCCTTCGCAGCCAGCATCTCCTGTACGAAGTAGACGCAGCCGTAACCGGTTGCTTCCGTACGTGCCAGGCTTCCGCCATAAATGACGCCTTTGCCTGTCAGCACGCCGGCCTCATGCCCTCCGCGGATGCGTTTGTATTGACCGAACATATAACCGATCTCGCGAGCGCCCACGCCGATATCGCCGGCAGGCACATCGGAATCAGGTCCGATATGACGGTACAGCTCGGTCATGAAGCTCTGGGTAAACCGCATGACTTCCTGATCGGATTTGCCTTTCGGATCGAAGTCCGAACCGCCCTTGCCGCCGCCGATGGGCTGGCCGGTGAGCGAGTTTTTAAAGATTTGCTCAAACCCGAGGAATTTGACGATGCCGGCATAAACCGACGGATGGAACCGGATGCCGCCTTTGTACGGACCAAGTGCGCTGTTAAACTGAACGCGGAATCCGCGGTTGACTTGCGTTTTGCCTTGATCATCCACCCAAGGTACGCGGAAGGTGACCATGCGCTCCGGCTCGACAAGGCGCTCCAGAATGCCGTGTTCCCGATATTTCGGGTGCTGGGCTAACACAGGGACGAGGGAATCCACAAATTCCCGGACGGCTTGGTGAAACTCGGACTCATGCGGATCGCGGGCTACAACTTGGTTATAGATGGATTCCACATATTCTTGCGCGGCAGTAAGGGGTGAAGTTACAGAAATATTCGTAGTCACTTTTGCGATGCACTCCTTCAAATCGTTAAAGTAGAATTGCGAGAAAAATCATTGGTGTTGCAGGAAAGGGACGTCCGTCTTAAACCATTTGTACAAAACCATTAAAAGTTTGCACTCAGCATTTTTAAGTTAAAAAGAATTTTATAGAATCTTGCCTCGTATTACCAATAAAATGTTTTTTGCAAACTCATTAAATATTTCTATGAACCTGTCATTAGGTGTAAGTTAATCAGCCATTATCCCGTGTTTTATGTAGCGAAAATGCAAAAAATCATCCGATTTTGTCATGGAAAAATACAAATAAAAGGAACTTTGACATCAACTTTTCCGGCCATTTATTCGTCTGAGGTTATGGAAGAGTTGGAATCTTATTACAGGAGCTGAAGGCATGAAAAAGATATGGGCAGTGCTGTTCATGACAGCCATTTGTACCTTGACCGCATGCGCCGATTCGGAGAATAGGAAGGTCGAACCCCCGCCCGTTTCGAGCTTGGAGCCGGCCCCTGACGTAAAGGAGGACCAACCCTTGGTGATCCGGAATGTGGCTGCCTTACAGGAAGGGACCTTTGCATTTTCCGACGAAACGGGGCATAGGCTGCTCGTTAATCCGGATGCCGCGATTCAGGATGAAGAAGCCTCGCTGATTGCCATCGGCCAGGGCGGCGAGCCGCTTCCGGTCCAATATGCGGGTGAGCAGCAAGCGACGGAAGAAGATAACGGCAGGCAAACTTCGCAGAATTTCAGCCATCAGGCCGGGCAGCTGTACGAGGTGACGGAGGGGACGGCCGCCCCGAATGCAACGTACTTCATCATTCCAAAGCACCATGTTCCGAAAGAGGCGCTGTTGACCATCCAGCCGGCCAAGCCGGAGCAGGCCGATGGACAAGTACTGCAGGAGATCAAGGACAGCAAGGGGAGAGCGGTAGAGCAGGCATGGCCGCTTATTCAGCTTCCGGAGGGAGAGTCCCTCTATCTGGTGCAGTTCGTCAGAGAAGGTGACGATATGCTGGCCAGCTTGGCGCTGAAACGCGAGAGCGGCTGGCTGTATTACGATTATCCGGCGAAGTACGATCCGAGCTCGACGTGGAGAGTGGATGACCAAGGAGAGGTGCGGCCGGACATGTTCTCGTTTCTGTTTTCGGCTGAATCGGAGCTTGGTCTTGTGTTGGGCGTGCAGTGGATGGGCGCGGAAGGCGAGAATGTTTCGCTTCTGTCCGTATCGGACGATGCGATTACGGATCTCGGGCTGGAATATGGAAGATATATGTCCCCCTGATCCTTCGATGGAGCCGAGTTATTACGAAAAAAGATCGAAGCCCGCCTTTAGCGATGGTTTCGATCTTTTTTTATCTAACGATAAGTTCGGCTTTACTTCGAAATATCAATAAATCCTTCCCCGAACACGTCACGTACGTCGTGGATGGTAACAAAGGCGTTTTTATCCTCGGCACGGACGATTTTTTTGAGCATGGACACTTCCTGTTTGCTGATGACGATGTAGAGCACGTCTTTGGTCTGACCGGTGTAATATCCGTACCCCCGGAGCACGGTCACCCCACGGTCCATAATCTCCGTAACCCGAATGGCAATGCGGTCATGATGTGTCGAGATGATGGTAACGGCTTTTTTGGGATTCAAGCCCTCAATGATGAATTCCATTGCCTTGGTGCCGATGTAGAGGATGACCACGGTGAACATCACCTTCTCGATTCCGATCACGAAGACGGACAGTCCGGCCACGATCAGGTCAAAGAACAGCAGGGCATAACTGATATTCCAATCCCAATATTTATTGGCCAGACGAGCCAGTATCACCGTGCCTGCCGTCGTTCCGCCCACACGGACGATGAGTCCGATCCCGACGCCGGCGAACAGTCCGGCGAAAATGGCGTTGATCACCGGCTCATCCGACGCGATGCGCCAGTTCTCCGTCAAGTGTAGGAACAGGGAATGAAAGGCAACGGCGATGATGGTGTAAACCGTCGTTTTTTTATCCAGCAGCTTGTAGCCGATCATCAGCAATATCCCGTTAATCACAATGCCGACCAGCGCCGGCGACCATTTCAGCACATAAAACAGGATGATCGATATCCCGGTTACGCCGCCTTCGCCAAAATCGTTCGGAATGACGAATAAATTGACCGCCAGCGCAAAAATAAATGCCCCGATGAGCAGCATGATCATATCAAACGCTCTTTTTTTCATACGATATACCTCCATGACTTTCAACAAGCTCACAAAAAAAGCGATTAAAGGAAAAACTCATCCTTTAATCGCTTTATGCAAACATAGGTTGCGCAGCTCTTTTGATATACTCATTATAATAATCTTCACATGGAATGTAAATGATTTTTAATTTTCATAAGCTTGCAGGTCGGCGCTAATGCCCTGCATTCCAGCCCCCCTATCCAGGAGGGGCTTTTTTATGATGTTTGAAATCGAGCGGAGAACGGGAATAGGAGCGCAACATTTCAAAATGGGGGCTGTGATAAAACTGAAAGGGAGAGAAGAAGAGGAGATGATGAGAACATGAAAACATGGAATGGAACAACGGCTTTGGTTACGGGCTCCAGCCGGGGCATCGGACGTGCCATCGCGAACCGATTGGCGAAGGAAGGAGCTATGGTCGCCGTTCACTACGGCAAGAATAGGGAGGCTGCGGAAGAGGTCGTCCGCGAGATTGCGCAGGCCGGAGGGGAGGCTTTTGCGGTTGGGGCGGACCTCCGCTCCTTGGAGGGGGTAAATGCCCTGTTCGAGTTGCTGGATGAGGCGTTGAACGACCGGACGGGCAGCACGCAAATGGACATCCTGGTTAACAACGCAGGGATCGGCTTGGTGGAGACCATCGAGGAAACCACGGAGCAGAGCTTTGACGAAGTGATGCATATTAACGTGAAAGCGCCGTTCTTCCTGATTCAGCAAGCTCTTCCCCGCCTTCGGGACAATGGGCGCATCATCAATTTATCGTCTGCGGTCACCCGGATTTCCCTGCCCAATATTCCGGCGTACACGATGACGAAGGGGGCCATTAATGCGCTGACGCTCTCCTTGACGAGCCAGCTGGCATCCCGCGGAATCACGATCAATGCGATACTGCCCGGATTCGTAGCTACCGACATGAATGCCGGAATGCTGCAGGATCCTGACTCGTATCGGGTCGGGGCCGGCTATTCGATGTTCGGAAGGTGGGGGGAGCCGGCGGATATTGCGGATATCGCGGCGTTTCTGGCTTCTCCGGACAGCCGCTGGATCACCGGTCAATGCATCGATGCCAGCGGAGGAACCCATCTGTGACCGCCGCCGTTGCCGCAAATCCATGAACATAGAAAGACCTGATTCCCGCGGCATGATTTCTTTTTCCAGTATTTCCTTTATAATGTTTGAAGAAGTTGCGAGGAAGGAAGTATTGGGACGGAGGCCGGTGAAGATGTGGAATATCGATTTTGAGCATGCGTACGACATACGCGCGGGCGCCACCGAAGAACAAATTGCCCGTTTTGTTATGGAGTGGAATGCAGGGCTTTCCGTGCAGGAGATGCATGAAATCAAGGGGAGGCAAGTGAATCCTTTTCACAAAAGCTCCCCCTTTTACGATCAATATGTTCCGCTGGATCCTGCAGGCTGGAAGCTGCCTCGGCGAAACTTTCCCGCAAGCTATTTGGATTTATTGAAGTATTCCAACGGCGGGGAATTTCAACAGGGAGCACGTCTTTTCCAGTTCTTTAACACGAATGACATGAGGGAGATGAACCTGGCCTACGAGCTGCCGGAGTATATGCCTGGTGCGGTGTCATTTGCGATGGATGGAAGCGGAAACCATTATATGTTCGATATGAGGGAAGCGCCGACAAACGGCGAATATGCGATTTTGTTCGCCCATTCCGGCAACCTGGGGTATGAAGACTGCGAGCGTGTTGCGGATTCTTTGCCTGCGCTATGCACGGAGACTTGGGAGCTGTATTGAGCGTATCATGAGAGCTGGCAGGGGATCGTATAGCCTTGGAGCAAGAGCCCACGCGTGACGCGTGGGCTCTTGCATTTAGCGTTCGGCCGACGACGTATCGGATCTCGTGCGGACGAGGGAGCAAAAGGCAAAAGCCTAGACAGTACAACGCCCCGTGCCTAAATGCAAATCTAAAACGGAAGAATTGGCGGAATGGCTCTCCAAGAGGAAATGATGCATAGCAGAGCGCATCCCCGGGAGGAGAGTCAGGAGCCCATTTGCCTGCGATTCTGTTATAATGCTCGTTAGATAGATTACTACCCCCTTATTTTCAAACAAAAGGTGAACTTTCAATGCTTTCATTTACTAGACTAACCAAATGCAAACCCCCGATCCCGTAATTCCTTTGCCGGCAAACTAGAGATTTTCTGAAACGATAAGGGGGAGTTTGGCTGTGCAAAGAAAAATCTCAAAACCGTCACTGCTGTTGTTTATTGTTCTTGTGGGTTTCCCGCAAATAAGCGAAACGATATATACGCCTTCATTACCGGATATCGCCCATCATTTAGGGGCGAGCAATAATGCGATCCAGCTTACGCTCAGCATTTACTTTCTGGGCTTTGCCTTTGGCGTGTATTGCTGGGGGAGGCTGTCCGATTCCATCGGACGGCGCCCCGCCATGCTGTGGGGCATCCTGGTTTATGGGTTGGGCAGCCTGGGCTGCTATCTGTCCGGGTCTGTCGAATGGTTATTGGTCAGCCGGTTCATACAGGCTTTTGGTGCCAGCACGGGCTCTGTCGTCACGCAAACGATTTTGCGCGAGACCGTAGACGGAGCCAAACGCCATGCGGTGTTTGCCCAGATTTCGGCGGCGCTGGCGTTTACTCCTGCGATAGGGCCGCTGATTGGCGGATGGGTAGATCAATCGCTCGGCTTCCGAGCGGTTTTCTTCACGCTGGTAATATTGAGCGCAGCCGTATTGACCTACACCTGGATTTCCCTGCCCGAGACCAGAGTACAGGCCGCCTCGAGGATTAACACGTTCTCGGTGGTCAAGCGTCTGCTCTTCGATCGCAGAGTATGGGGATTCGGTTTTCTTATTGGAGCGACCAACGGCATTTTGTTCAGTTATTATGCGGAGGCGCCCTTTATTTTTATTGAATTTTTTCAGATGAGACCTGCTGCGTTCGGCTTCTTCGGAATCTTTGTGGCGATGTCCTCGATTTTCGGCGCGCTGCTGTCGAAAAGGCTGCTGACCCGGCTCAAGGCAGAGCGCATTATCTTGCTCGGCACGTTCATTACGTCGGTGGGGGCCCTTTGCTTCACGGGCTTTGCCCTTAGCGGGATCAAAGCCACCGTGACGGATTTGGTGTTGATGGTATCCTGTATTTTTATTATTCTGCTCGGCATCGGAATGGCCATTCCCAACTGCCTCAGCCTGGCGCTGATCCATTACGGAGACGTGCTCGGGACGGCAGGGGCCATCTTCGGATTGGGTTATTACGTTGTCGTCAGCCTGATAACGAGCGGGATGAGCTTTCTTCACGACGGTTCGTTAGTCGCCATGCCTTTGTATTTTCTTGGGCTGGCCGCGGTCATGGTCTTCGTGAGCGGGATGCTCGCCCGTCAAGCACGAAGCAGCTCAATAGAAAAGCATTAAACTAAACAAGTCGCAGAGTGCCGGCGGTTATGCCGGTACCCTGCGACTGTTTGACGTTGTCCGATCGGGAAGTTTTAGTTCATTGCGCTGCCTCGTCGGCAGATGGACCGTAGATGCCCGGCACCGGAATATCGAGAAGCCGCAGATATACCCCTAGCTGAGCCCGATGATGAACCATGTGGCTGAAGCCGAAGGTGCGGAGCGCAATCGCCCGCGGCGCGCGGAGGATGATATGGTCGCCGTGGCGCAGCGTCCATTCGTCGCCGAGCGTTTTCTCGTCGCATTCGGCGAGCAGCTGCTCCAACTTGCCCACGTTCGCGTCGAATTCCTCCAGAACGTCTGCTCGTTTTTCCAAAGCCTCCCGTCGCAGCGGCACACTCGAAAGATCGAACTCCGGATACTGAAAAATCGCGATTTGCCAGTTGAGCAGGTTAATCAGGTGCGTGGCCAACCCGCCGAGCGTCATCGATTTCTCGTGCGGCTTCCACGACATATGCTCTTCGGGCAAGCGTTCCAGAACGCGGCGCGTATGAGCCAGCTCCTGCGCTGCATCGCCGATGATCAGTTGTTTTACCATAATAATCCTCTCCCCTCATATGGCTTAGCATACTATATTTTCCGGTTGGGAGGGAAGCTCTCTTTGGCTTATGATCTAGTAGAGTTTTTAGAATTGCATTGAAGCTGTCCTCTTCGTCGACACGAAGAAGGACGGCTTCTTCTCTTCCGTTGAAGTGGAAGATTTGCCCATATTTTGGTACTATGTTAACTAGATTTAAGGCGGAGTGGAGGCTCCCAGATCAGTTCAAAGAATGGAGGCGAACGAAATGAGCGAGCCGTGGGCTGCATCGATGAGCGGTGCTCCCTGGAGCACGGACAAAATGCATAGTGCCGTTAAACAGCTGAGAAACCGTGCAACCATCGGTTTTGTTGTCGGGGCAGACGATGCGGAAGATCTGCTGAAGCTGGACGAGCAGGTGTTTTCCAAGCGTCCGGACTTGATACTGCATATTTATCATGCAGAAGCGAACGGAAGATATACCGATGAATTTCTGAAGACGCTCGGGGGATTGAAGTTTGTTGCTGCTTTGCATCTGGATCTGAAACAGCGGCAGGATTTAACTAGGCTGGGTGCGATGGATCGAATGGAGTTTCTTAAGTTACGCTCGCCCAAAACGCAAAGCCTCGATTTTATCCGCAACTACAAGTTTCTAAAATACCTGGAGCTCAGCGGTAAATTCGATGATCTAGCGCCGATTACCGACTGCATTCGCCTGGATACGCTGGTCCTGAACTGCTCCATCGATCAACTGGATTTTGTCGTGGATTTGCCCTTAATGAAGTATCTGGCCTTAGACGGCTGTACATTGAACGGTTCGCTTAACGTGTTGGCCGATTCGAATGTAAGCATGCTGAGGTTGTCCTCCGTCCGCAACCTGGTGAATATTGATGACCTGGCGGCATTGGATCATCTGGCCTTTCTGCACTTGTCGCTGCCGAAAGTCGAGCGCTTGTGCGATTTCTCGCATATGCGTAATCTTCGGCAGCTTGAACTGGATTACATGAAATCCTTGCAGGAGATCGGGAATCTGTGGACTGCGGACCGGTTGGAGGTTCTAATGCTGAAGGAGATTTCTACAAGGATCAAGGCGGAAGCCTTGGGCGGCTTAACAACAATGGAGTGCCTGCGTCAGCTCGACTTCCGGTTTATCGATTCCGGCAAGGGCCGAATTGCTGCTCTCCGCAAGCGGATGGCGGAAGCGGGCAAAGAGTCTCTGCTCTACGAGAATATCCCTGAGGAGAACCGGATACGCTCGATGGCTCTTGAGCATCTGTCAGGAATTTTAATGTAGGAAAGAATGCAGAAGATCAACATAATTAATGAAAAGCCCGCTACCATAGCGGGCTTTTCCCGATTTCAACCTAGTGATTCCGTCCCGGTCGCCACCGGGTTCTCCTCATAACTGATCCAATCGCTCCAGCTTGCGATCATGGCAGAAAGTGCCTACACAACAGGCCATGCGAGTTACGTAGGGGCATTGGTCCCAGAGCCGTCTTGGACCCAAACAGCCACATTGCTACGAGTGGTCTCCCTTTTGTAACCTTGCCAGAATACACCGCAAAGAGAGAGGACCTTCATGCAGCGTCAGTCACATTAGCTATCCAAACAAGATTATGTCGGGGAATACACCGTATAAGCTATACCTGACCCGACAGACGTATCGCGACCAACAGCATCAACCTCTTGATATACACAGCATCACATCCACAATGTACACATCTGCCCATGTACCTCTGGGCACTCTTCAGTTCCTCGCCAGCAAGCACCTCAGAAGACCATAAATAAGGATAAAAGCGAGATCAGCACTGCCATGGGTGTGACACGGGTACACAGTATCACGCCACATCTAGCAGTGTATGTAGGTGAGCGCAGGAATCTATGCCTCAAGGTTAGTTTCATTGGGACATGCTGTCCACTTGAACCCACTGTACCGGTAATTGCTTCGGTAATTCGATCTTCCACTTTGTCTAAGAAGTTTGGCGCTATACGATCCGTGCACGCATTACCATCATAAAGCAGTTTATTTTAAATTTAATGTTTATCATTAAATAATTATTGTTTTTCGTAAATGAATCATGTAGTATATATTGTAAGTTCACATGAAAAGGAGATTGCGCATGAACGGAATTGAATTCAAAGCCAAACCTGGCTTCAAAAGAATGCACACTGCGCTTAAGATCGGATACTGGGGAGGAATCGGGCTGTTCATTGCAATCGTCTGTTTCAATCTATGGATCGGATTAAAGCCCCAGGAGCTGTTCTCTGCAGAGAAGGGAATCGCGCACTGGTTCTTTTCAGTACCGTTATCGGATACGGTGACGAAGAGCGTCATGGTGCCTTTCACTTATTTTCAACCGATCAATTCCGACATGTTCGATGCCAAGAACGCTTATCTGGTCGTCAGCTTGACCCAGGCCATGCTTGTACTCTTAGCTTACATCTACTCGATTTGCCAGATTCGCTATATAATAGGTAGCATACTTAGCGGAAGCAGCCCGTTTAGCCTGGCGAATGCCACCCGTCTGAGAAGGCTGGGAATCGTCGTTATCCTGTATTCTTTGCTGGCGAAGCTCGTTCTCAACATTCTGATCTGCCTGTTCGTTACTCGTATCTTCTCAATCAATCTGGGCGGTATCTCTTTAATCGGAATTATCATCGGCATATTAGTGCTGTTCGTCTCCGAGATTTTCAAATACGGCGCTCTTCTGCAGGAAGAGCATGATTCGACTTTATGAGAATGGAGACTGATGATAGTGCCGATTATTATACGTCTGGACCGAGTTCTGGCCGACAAAAAAATGAAATTGAATGACCTGGCCGACAAGGTAGGGATCTCGAACGTCAATCTGTCCAATCTGAAAACGGGGAAAGTGAAGGCGATCCGGTTCTCTACTTTGGAAGCGATCTGCGAAATTCTAGACTGTCAGCCGGGAGACATTCTGGAATTTGTTCCGGCCGATAGCGACAGCTGTGAAATTGATTGAAGGTGCCTATTATTTTTGGCAAGCTCTCATGGGACTTTTTGTTGATCGAAAGTTGATTACTTTTGTCTGTTGTTGGCTCAGTGGGAGCCTTCGGGCTCCCTTTCTGCTATGTAAAGCATGTCAAGGCGACTACTTCATGGGAGGTATGCTCAAACAAAGTACACATGGATCAACCCTTCTTGTTGACTCCACGTTGACTCGGAATATCTCAGAGCATTGTGTACCGAGGGTACACCACCCTAGCCCCAACAAAAAGAACCCGCGCAGAGCGCGGGTTCTTGCAGGTTATTCTTCTCCGGTCGCCACCGGGTTCTCCTCATAACTGATCCAATCGCTCCAGCTGCCCGCGTACAGCTTTACGTTGCCGTACCCGGCTTCCTCCAGGGCTAGCACGTTCGGACAAGCGGTGACGCCGGAGCCGCAGTATACAATGATCTCGGCATCTTGCGGGATGTCCGAGAAATGCTCGCGGATCGATTCCGCATCCTTCCAATGTCCGGAATCATCTAGGACGCCTTTCCAGAAATAGTTCACAGCACCCGGAATATGCCCGGCTTTGGTGTCCATAGGCTCCTCCAATCCGGCATATCTGCGCGGCTCGCGGGAATCGATGAGCGTTTTGCTTCCCTGCTGCGAAGCCTTGCGTACTTCATCGACGCGGACCAGTTTATCCGGCTTAAGGTTGATGCCATATGTAACCGGAATGACGACCGGCTGTTCGTCCGTTACCGGATACGAAGCGTTCTTCCAAGCCGTAAACCCTTCATCCAATACATAAGCCTGCTCGTGGCCGGTATATTTCAGCAGCCACCATAGTCGGCTGGCCATGGCTCCGCCCTGGTCGTCGTAGATCACGACGCGGCTGCTGCTTTGAATGCCGGACTGGCCAAGACGTTGTGCAAGGTGATCCAGGTCGGGCAGGGGATGGCGACCGCCATGCTCGGTAATGGGGGAGGAGAGGTCCTTCTCCAGGTCGAGGTAAACCGCCCGCGGAATATGCGATTCCTCGTATAAGGCTCGGCCGCTTTCCGGCTTGCCGAGGGCAAAACGGCAGTCAACGATGACCAGATCCGGTTCATAGAGTCTAGCCAGCAGCCATTTCATTGTCACGATATTGTTCATATGAGGACACCGCCTTCTATTAAGAAATGATGAGATTAAGTATCCGAATTATATCATATTGCTGCTTGCGAATACGTATATAACTAAAAAGTCGACCTGTCTCATAGAATGATGAGATCAGGCCGACGATATGAGAATGAATGATGGCAAGAATCAGGACAAACCGCTTATTTCTTGATGGCTTGAAGCAGCATGGACGTGTAGGCCTCGGCACCTTCCGGCTCCAGATGGACGCCGTCGGACCGGAAGTATTCCGGATGATCCTTACTGGCTGAATACCAATCTACCAGCGTAACTTTCGGGTTCCGTTCGGCTGCTTTGGCGAGCATGCCGTTAACGTTCTGTTCCCAATCGCGCGGAACGCGCGTATTGATAAGCAGAATCTGTTTGGCCGAATCCAGAGGGCCCAGAAGGGAATCGAGATCCTTTTGCGAGAAGGCCCCGTTGGTTCCGAGCCCGATGATGACAATGCCGCCGTCAATCCGATTTTGGGATTTCAGGGCCGGAATCAGCTCATCGGCCTGACGCATTTGGCGGCCAATCACCGCATCGACGTGAATGCCGGGCAGCGATTTTTCGAGATAAGGGGAGACCCCGAGCATAACCGAATCCCCGATGGCCGTGATGGCGGACTTGGTTACCGGTGGCTGCTCCGGCTTCGTCGTCGGCTTGGCAGGATCGTTCTTGCCGCCGGGAGTTCCGCTTGCCGGGTCCTTGGATGGATCCGGCTTATCGACCTGATCCCCATTCGGCTCGCCAGTCTTATCGTCATCCGGTTGATCCGGAATCGATTTCCCGGAGTCAGCCTTATCCATAGGATCGCTTTCTCCGCCGGTTTGCTTGTCTTGGACGTCTTGGTTGTTCTCTGCCGCTTGGTCCGGCACTTCGTTCTCATCAGCACCGGCGTCGTTATTTCCAGAGTCCGTCGCTCCATCCGAAAGCGGAGCCTTAGCCCCCTCATCCCTGGAATTCGGCTCCTTCACCGTATCCGGTTGTTTCGATGGCTCTACGGCTGGAGGCGCTGCGTTGTCTCCGTTCGTGTCGACCGGTTGCGGCGGTTCGGCCGTAGCAGACTCGGTGCTTGGAGTCTGAGCCGCTTCCTCCGGAGCAGGGTCATCGATGTTCAGCATGGCAGCGATATCGCCCACCGTTCTTGCAGAGGACACGCTGCTCATCATCCCCGAACAGAATATGCCGATCAGCATAAGAGAGCTCAGGGACACGATCCAGCCTCTTAACGAAATCGAAGCCGGGCGGCGGCGAAGCGAGCGGGCTTTAAGCCATAATTTTTTAAGCCCGCCATGCCGTATCGGTTCTTCGACATACTTCCAGGATAGCGCGGCCAGCAGAACGCTTGCGGTGATTTGCAGCGCAGTCTGAAGCAAACTGAGATCGCTAGCGCCGGAATCAGGCGAGGTCAGGATCATGACCGGGTAATGCCATAAGTAGATGCCATAGGAACGAACGCCGATCCACAGCAGCGGCTTCCAGCTTAACAAGCGGCTGATGGAAGCCGCAGGATGGGCCAGCACCGCTACGAGCACGGCAGCGGCCAAGGAAAAGAGGAACATGCCTCCTTGATACAGGAATGCGTCGTAACGGTCCACCTGCCACATCATGTATAGAATGATTAGCAGTGCCCCGGCACCCGTCATGTTGAGTCTATAGCGGATGCCTCTTGAAGCGCGGGAGGACAGTTTCCAGCTGGGCCATACGATGGCCAGCCCCGCTCCGATCAGCAGGCCGAACGCCCGGGTATCCGTACCGTAGTAGACCCGGCTTGGATCGTCGCCCGGCTGATAGATCACGGCCATGAGCAGCGCGGAAATCGCGGCACCGGCGGCAATGAACCCAAAGAGCTGCCCTCGGCGGGGAAACAGCTTGAGCGCCGCCAGCATGATAACCGGCCACAGCAGGTAGAACTGTTCTTCCACCGCTAGCGACCAGAAATGCCCCAGCGGAGAAGGCGGGCCAAATGATTCAAAATAGGATTGCTGCTGAAAAATAAACTGCCAGTTGCTTATGTACGTAACCGCTCCGAGCACTTCGCTTCGAAGCGTAGCCAATCTTGACCGGTCGAACAGCGTTACCCATACCACAAGGATGAACAGCATGAGCAGCATCGCCGGCAGGAGACGCCGGAATCTCCGTATCCAAAAATCTTTGAGATCAATCCGTCTATGATGATGCCATTGCGAAGCCAAAATATCCGTAATGAGGTAACCGGACAATACGAAGAATAAACTTACCCCCAGAAACCCGCCGCCTGCAAAGCCAAAATTCCAGTGGTAGCCCATCACTCCGATCAATGCGAGGGCCCGCAGTCCGTCAAGACCAGGCATGTAACGTGAATGGGGTTTATCGGATATCGGCACGGAAGATCACTCCTCTCGAGGGATCTGCGCTCATGCCGCCCTGTAACAGCCGCTGCGATAATATGTAGGACATATTCTCAAACGTCTGGGTGCTGGATAGTCGATGTGTCATTTGGAACATGGTAAACCTTCCCTTTCCTTTATAGGAGGATATTTCATATGCAGGAGACGTTATCGAATCCTGTAATATCCTGCAACAAGATGTCATAGCTAATACTACCATCCTTGGAAAAACAGAAGGTGACAAAAAAATGAACCTACGGCTACATTGTGATGTCAATAATAAGACAGATTTTTCATTTGAAATGACAAGCCGTTATGCTTGACATATCCATTATTCGGCAATGGGCTGTTAGCCGTATCGCAGGAGGCCATAAGAAAGAGGAGGTCCCTGCCTCCTCCAGTGTCCAGGTCATCCGATATTTATTTTTTTTCTTTCACTTATCGACTTTAGAATCAGGTAGCGGCTCCTTGCCGTTTCCGAAAAAAGGTCTTGAGCGCCTCGTACACTTCCCCTTTGTCTTTTATGACATGGTACATGAATTGGTCCAGCTTGATATTTTTATACGCCGACATCAGCGTGCTGCTGCGATTGTATTGATTGACCTCGCCGTAACCGAACATGTTGCTCACCTTCAGCAGCTCCCCGATGAGTTTGACGCAGCGTTCATTATCGGATGTGAGATTATCGCCGTCCGAGAAATGGAAGGGATAGATGTTGTATTTGGAAGGAGGATACCGGTGATGAATGATATCCAGCGCCTTCTGATACGCGGATGAACATATCGTACCGCCGCTTTCGCCGCGCGTGAAGAACTCCTCTTCGGTTACTTCCTTCGCTTCGGTATGGTGGGCGATAAACACGATTTCCACCTTCTCGTACTGCTTGCGGAGGAAACGGGTCATCCAGAAGAAAAAGCTGCGCGCGCAGTATTTCTCGAAGGAACCCATGGAACCGGAAGTGTCCATCATGGCGATGATGACCGCATTGGATTCCGGTATGACGGTGTCGTCCCAGGTTTTGTAGCGCAGGTCGTCCGGACTGATGCCGTGGATGCCGGGCTTGCCGTCCCTCGCATTGCGGCGCAGATTCTCCAGGATGGTGCGTTTCTTATCGATGTTGGACATGATGCCTTTTTTACGGATGTCGTTGAACACGATGGACTCCGTCTCGATCTGCTCTTTATCCTTGGGCTGCAGCAGCGGGAGCTCCAGCTCCTCAAACAGCATATTCTCCAGCTCTTCCAGGCTGACCTCGGTTTCCACAATATCCTGTCCCGCCTGGTCACCGGCCGATTCTCCTTTTCCGGGCTGGGCCGCTGAAGGGTCGCGTCCAAGGACGTCCCCAACCTGACTGTCACCGTCGCCTTGACCGACATGCTTTTGCTTCTGGTAATTGTAGATGAAACGGTATTCGTCAAGGCTTCGGATCGGAACTTTAATGATCTGCTTTCCGTCGGACAAAATAATGTTTTCCTCAGTAATAAGGTCGGGCAGGTTGCGTTTGATCACTTCGCGGATTTTATGCTGGTGACGTACCTGATCCTGATAGCCTTTGCGGTGCAGCGACCAGTCTTCACGGGATACGACAAACGACAGAGCGTCTTCATTTTGCATGGACAGTCACCTCCCAAGTGTAGCCTTGACACGGTTGCCGTCTTTTCGGCTGTAGTATCTCATTATATTCGGGAGAAAGAGCGATATGTGAGTGTGAATCCGTGTTTGCCATGAAAAAGACACTTAACCTGAAATGGATCAGGCAAGTGTCCTGGTACGTAATCCTTATGCGCTTAATACGAATAGGAAAAGGGCGCCGATGGTGACGATGACTACGCCGTTCACGATGGTGGCAATGACGGCGACGGCACGCTTGCGTGTTTTAGAGAAGCAGCCGACAATGCCAAGCGCCAGGCCTACGATATTGATGATCATCACGAGAATGAAAACGGCCGCCAGCGTGGTCATCGCTTCAAGCGTTTCCTGAGTCGGCTCCAGGATCGGCCCGTTTTCCGTCATGTAAGGTTCAATCATCGTGGTGCCGAGCGCGCCGAGCAGAATATAACCAAGCAGCGTCACGATCGACAGAATGAATGATGCAATGCCGAAGCGGGAGTTCTTTCTGTCCTCGGGAGGAATGAAGGTGGTTTTAGGTCGCTTGGGCGAATCTTGCCCCTCGGATGGGGAGGAAGGTGATCGTTGATCCATGTACATAATCGCTCCTAACTTGAGATTCATTCTTAATGGGTCCATGCAGGGTTTCCAAATAAAAGACATCCTTATTAATCTTTCACAAAATGGCCCTGAAATCAAGTCCAAAGCGCTTACACGCCGGTGGAAAAGCGTACGCGAATCCGTTAAACTTAACATGATTACATATGGACACGGGTGTCCGCTGACAAAAAGGGGTTGAAAAAAACATGAGTCGTGCTTTCATCGCATGGGGCTCGATCCTGATGGCATTGTCCGTCGCCATTGGAGCATTCGGCGCCCATATGCTGGAGGATATCATTACGCCGGACGAGCTTGCCACCTATGAGACGGGCGTCCACTATCATATGATACACGGACTGGCGGTCCTGATTACGGGGATTGTGGCCAAGGTGCTGGGCGAATCCCGGAAGCTGTTTTGGGCGGGGGCTTTATTCATCGCGGGAACCGTTATTTTTTCCGGCAGTCTCTACGTGTTAAGTATATCCGGCATCAAATGGCTAGGGGCGATTACGCCGATCGGCGGCGTATCCTTTATCGCAGGCTGGCTGATCCTGATGTCCTCGGCGCTGTCCCGTAAAAACTAGTACTCAAAAAAAAGAACGGCTTCACCGATCCCTGATAAAGGGCGGCGATGCCGTTTTTACATACCTATGGTATGCTGCCGACTCAGCTCACGCTGAACTCGTCGATTTCATTGAGTTTGAAGGTATATACCTGCTTCTCATCGACATGATAGACGTTGACCAGGAAATTGCTTTCGTCATAGTTGAGTATGCGGCAGGGGAGACTTGTCTGCTTACCATGGCGGTTGGTTGTCAGGCGAACAAGGCGATTGTCCTTACTGTATACTTTAATCCATTCAAAGGGATCATTTCCGGCGAGTGGAGTTTGGACAGGAGGTGCGCTTGCAGCGATCTTTTTTTCCGGCGAGGATATCGCAGGCGGAGCAGGTTTCTCATGCTGAGTCGTGGAAGAAGCCATCTTCCGGGAGGCATTGCTAATAACGGAATCTTTCTTGGCTTGGACCAAGGTGTTGATAATTTCTCCAAGTTCCATTCCGGACTTAATCCGGAAATCGACGACTTCGGCCTTGTCGTTCAGCATTTCCAGCAAATATTGCAAAGCCAGTGCGTTGGAGGGACTCTTGACCAGAATATCAACGTTGAATAAAAAGCCGTTATCATCGGTGACAGGAATTGTGTTCATAGCTTTTATCATTCACCAGCTTTCACAGGTTTTCTTCTGAATCAAATATACCATAATTTTCGAATTTTCATAGTCCTAATGTCACGGATATTTCATTTTTATTCTATTAAATCGAGAGACGTTCGCACCATAAACATAAGGCGCCCTTGCGCAATATCAGAGACATTCGCACCATGTCGGTTCAAAGAGAATAAATATAATTCTAAGCCGATGTGAGGGGAGGATTGTTTATATTGGTGACTTTACTGCCGATCGAGATTGAAGGACATACCGTTATGGGCGTCGAGGTCAAACTTCCGAAAACTACGCTGCTGGCTGTATACACTTCCCGCGGTTATATTATGTGCGGTGCCCTCGATGTGGGCCTTCTGAACGAACAGCTTGCAGACCGCAAGATTATTGCCGGGAGAGCCGTTGGGGTTCGCACATTGGAGCAGCTGCTGGAGGCACCGCTGGAATCGGTAACCTTGGAGGCGGAGAAGTGGGGCATTCATCCCGGCCTCGCCGGCAAGGATGCGATCCTGCGGATGATCTGAGCCCAGCAGGCTTAAGCGGTACAAGAGTGATTCCGGTGCGGATCGCTCTTTTTTTAATGAGATAAGCGATGCTTTTGCTCAGCTTCACAGGGAAAAAATGCGCCGAAACGCCATCAAAGAGAACAAACGGACAATCGGCGGGGGCCTTTTGTCCGTTTGTTCGTTGATGGCGTGAAATCTTGCAGCGACTTACTCGAACAAGCTTTTCAAGCTCTCTTCGTAAGGTGCTTGCACGACGCCTTTTTCCGTTATGATCGCCGTCACGTATTCGTTCGGCGTAATGTCGAAGGCAGGGTTGTACACTTTAACGCCTTGCGGAGCGGTGCGCTTGCCGAAACCTTCCGTGATTTCTTCCGCCGGCCGCTCCTCGATCGGAATATCGGCACCCGTCTTCGTATTCAGATCGATCGTGGACAACGGGCACGCCACATAAAAAGGTATGCCATGGGCTTTCGCCAGAACCGCGACCCCATACGTACCGATTTTGTTGGCGACATCGCCGTTTGCGGCTACGCGATCCGTACCGACGATAACCGCTTGTATCCAACCTTTGGACATGACCATAGCGGCCATGTTGTCTGCCAGCAGCGTGACGTCGATGCCGGCCTGCTGGAGTTCAAAAGCGGTTAGGCGGGCACCTTGCAGAACGGGTCTCGTCTCATCCGCGAACACCTTGATGTTCAGGCCCTGCTCATGGGCCAGATACATTGGCGCCAGGGCGGTCCCGTATTTGGCGGTCGCCAATCCCCCCGCATTGCAGTGGGTGAGGACGCCCATGCCGTCCCGGAAGAACGGCAGCGCGTTCTCGCCGATGCGGCGGCATACATCCTCGTCCTCGGCCCGGATGGCCTCGGCTTCGGCGAGCAGCGCCGCGTTCAGACCGGCCGTGTCGAGATCCGAAGCCGCCAGCTTCTCGGCTGCAAGCTTGATGCGGTCCAGCGCCCAGAACAGATTGACGGCCGTCGGTCTGGACGTTGCGAGATAAGCGCAGGTCTTTGCGACTTGCTGAAGCCATTCCTCGCGACCATCGGTTTCCACCTGCATTCCGCCGAGAACGGCGCCGAATGCTGCCGCGATGCCGATCGCCGGTGCGCCGCGGACTTTCATGGAGTGAATCCCTTCCCAGACTTCTTCTGGCGTATAGAGCTTAAGATAGACGATCTCTTCCGGGAGCAAGCGCTGATCCAGAAGGACCAGATGGTCTCCTCCCCAGTAAACCGAGCTTAGCGGTTCATAGGTGCTGGCATTGCCGGTAGTCATACCGCTCATATCGATACCTCATTTCCTTTGGATGCTTGCGTGATCAAGGTCAGTATGTCCTCGAAGGACTTGATGCTGCGGTGATGGCGCACGAGATTTTTGCCGATGGCGAGCGCTTTGCGCTGTGCGGTCTCTCTGGCCTTATCGTCCGCTATGGTGTCGATGTCCGCAACATGGGACAATCCGACGATGCGCCGAATCATTTTGCAGCCGGCGAATCCTGCGGCATCCTTCAAAATCTGCGACACATAATGGTCCTGATAGCCTGGCGTGCGGGACATCTCGTCCAAGAGATTTTCGTTCCACAGCGTGCGGAAGTTGTTCTCGAATTGGGTCCAAACGCTGCTTGCCATCTCGAGGAGTCGGGCTTCCCGGGCGGCCAGCGTCTGCTCGTCCTTGCTCCAGCCCGGCTGGGCCGCATAGTTGAGCAGCAGGTTGCCGATCACCGCGCCGATATCGAATCCCATCGGGCCGAAATAAGCGAATTCCGGGTCGATCACCTTGGTGGATTCCGGCGTGACGAAGATACTGCCCGTATGCAGGTCCCCATGGAGCAGAGCTTGCGCATGGGTCAGGAACTTATGGCGCAGCAGCGCGACTTCGAAGTGAAGCGGCAGGTCGGCGCGAAGGGCTTCCGCTTCATCGGCAATGCTCTGTTCATAGTTGTTGTTGGCGGATTCGCGGTATGGATCCTCAAAGATTAAGTCTTCGGTAATTTTGCATAGATCCGGATTGACAAAACGGCCGGCAAGTTCCTTCTTCTTCTGCTGGTTCATCCCCAGATCCGACGTATAGAACAGGGTTCTGGCCAAAAACCGGCCGATATGCTCCGCGAACTTCGGATAGGCGATGCCTTCGATAAGGCCTTTGCGCATGATGGTATACTCGCTCAAGTCTTCCATCACGGTGTAGGCGAGCTCATCCGAATAGCCGTATACTTTCGGAACGAGGTCAGGGCACAGGGAGTACTCCGTCTCCAGGGCGAGACGCTCGATGCGCGCGCGGTCGAGAGACAGCGGCCAGGATTCGCCTACGACTTTTGCATAAGGAACAGCTTGCTTGATAATGATACTATCAGCCGTATTTTTGGCGGTGACATGAAACACCAGATTGAGATTGCCGTCGCCGATTTCGCGGCATTCGAGTTCGGCATGGTCCGGGAACCGGCCCGGTATACTTTTAGCTAATTGTATCGCTTCGTCCGCGTTCAGCGGATGATATGCAGACATGGATGGTCACCCCCAAATATAATAGAAGAAAAACAAAGCCAACTTTTTTGCTTGGTATTACCTAGTATAACGTTTTTTCGCGAATTTTGTATAATTTTTTGGCAAGCCTCAAGGTTAGCCGAACCTGATTCGCTTCGCAGTCCTGAGGGTAAACTACAAATAGACGCCCAAGCACAGGATGTACTCATATATTAATGAAGGAATAGCATTAGCAGATGGTTCCAGTTACAATGGGGATACACCGATCTGCCGAATATTCCTTTGACGCAGTACAGGGTGCATTTCATATAGAAAAGGAAGGGATAAACCATGGCAAAAACTACATCTGGCAAAGCTGCAGGAAAAACGAAAAACGCAAGTCTGGAGCAATTGCTCAATCAGCAGGTTGCGAACTTCAACGTGCTCTATGTCAAACTTCACAACTATCACTGGTATGTAACCGGAGAGCAGTTCTACTCCCTTCATGTTAAATTCGAAGAGCTGTATGACGAAATCACGCTTAAAATGGATGAGGTTGCGGAGCGCCTGCTTTCGATCAAAGGCAAGCCGGCTGCCACGATGAAAGAATATCTGGAGCTTGCGACCGTTCAGGAGGCCTCCGGCAACGAGGATACCCGCGGCATGGTACAGGCCTTGGTCGAGGACTTTGCTACCGTATCCGAGGAATTGGCGGAAGGCATCGAAATGGCCGAGGAAGCCGGAGATGCGCCGACAGCGGACATGTTCACCGGGTTCAAGGCCGATCTCGAGAAGCATATGTGGATGCTGCGTTCTTACCTTGGATAAAGCGTGATTCCAATAGAATGATTCCCGATTCATTCCGTATATTCGCTGCAGCTGAGACTCGTTAACGAGTCCTTATAGCTCTTGGTGCCCCCGACACCGTCTGACGACGCGCGGTTGACGCCGTTGCCTAGATGCCGTGACCGACACGGGGAGCCTCAGCATATACGGCGGATGAAAAGGGCAGAATGAAACAGGCTTGGCCGGTTAATCGGCCAAGCCTGTTTTTAATGGTTACAGTTGTCCGAATGTTGTCTCCAAAAGGCTTGTCCGGTTGAAATACGTCATTTTTTATTATAAAATGGCTTGAGAATCATTGATAATCAGTTTAGAATGATTATAAATAAAGAATCACTTTTTATTTTATGAAATCAGGGCGTACAATCCTGTTATCATATGGGACAACAAATACACTACCTATTCAACGGAGGGAATCTAATATGTCAACCAAGTTTGTCATTGAAGGATTGAAAGCAACAATCGAAGGCAAGGAGATCCTGAAGGGGATCAACCTTGAGATGAAGGGCGGAGAAGTTCATGCCATCATGGGACCAAACGGAACGGGTAAAAGTACGTTGGCTTCCGCGTTGATGGGTCATCCTAAATATGAAGTAACCGAAGGTAAAGTATTCCTCGACGATGAAGACGTGCTGGAGATGGAAGTAGACGAGCGCGCACGCGCAGGTCTGTTCCTGGCCATGCAATATCCGAGCGAAATCGCCGGCGTGACGAACTCCGATTTCCTGCGCAGCTCCATCAATGCACGCCGCGGCGAAGGCAACGAGATTTCCCTGATCAAGTTCATTCGTCAAATGGAAGGCAAAATGAAAGAGCTCGAGATGAATCCCGAGTTTGCTCACCGTTACCTGAACGAAGGCTTCTCCGGCGGTGAGAAGAAGCGTAATGAAATCCTGCAAATGATGATGCTGGATCCGAAAATCGTCGTGCTTGACGAAATCGACTCCGGTCTGGATATCGATGCTTTGAGAATCGTGGCGAACGGCGTAAATGCCATGAAGTCCGAAGAGCGCGGTTTCTTGATCATTACCCACTACCAGCGTTTGCTTAACTATATCACGCCAGATTACGTTCACGTTATGATGCAAGGGCGCATCGTGAAATCCGGCGGCCCTGAGCTGGCTGAGCGTCTGGAAGCGGAAGGTTACGACTGGATCAAGGAAGAGCTGGGCATTACCGATGAAACTGTAGGTCAAGACGCGTAAATAGACGGGAGGAGGAAACGATATGACTACACAAACCATTCTTCCGGTCAACGCTGAGGCTCTGAAGGCATTGTCCGAAAGTAAACAGGAGCCGGCCTGGCTTACAGACAGCCGTCTGGCAGCCCTGGAACTGGCCGGCCAGTTGGAACTGCCCAAGCTGGAGAAACAACGCATCGAGCGTTGGAACATCCACAGCTACGGTGAATATAAAGAGAGCAATAAACTCGCTTCCCTTGACGAATTGCCTGAGCATGTGGCCAAACTTGTCGAAGGCTCGAGAGAAGGCGGTTTGGTTATTCAACGCAATTCCGGAACCGTATATGCAAGCCTGGCACCGGAACTCGCAGCCAAAGGCGTGATTTTCACCGATTTGGAAACAGCGGTTAAAGAACACGCGGATTTGGTTAAACCTTATCTGCACCAAGCGCTTAAGAGCGATGAGCACGCCATGGCCGCTCTGCATGCTGCCGTATGGAACGGCGGAGTATTCCTCTACGTTCCCAAGAATGTGGAGGTCGATGTTCCGCTGCAAGCGGTCATGCTGACCGACGATGCTGAAGCCACGTTTGCTCCGCATGTGCTGGTCGTAGCCGAAGCGAACAGTCAGATTACTTATGTAGACAACTACGTATCGGATTCCCTGGCTGCGGCGGTAACCCATAACGGCGTGGTGGAAGTGTTTGCTAAGAACGGCGCGAAGGTGCGTTACGCATCCGTTCACCAATTGGCCGGAGAAGCAACGGATGTCACATTCCGCCGCGCGGTGCTTGACAACGACGCTTCGATCGAGTGGATCGTCGGCGAGATGAACGATGGCGATACAGCCAGCGACACCATGAGCATTCTGAAGGGCAACGGCTCGACATCCGATGCAAAAATCATTGCGGTAGGTTCCGGATCCCAGAAGATCAACTACACCACGCAAGCGAAGCATTTCGGCAAGAGCTCCGCATCCCAGATGATCACCCGTGCGGTCATGCGCGAAGAAGCACAAGCCATCATCAACGGCATTACCAAGATCGAGAAGGGTGCAACGAAGGCGGACGGACAGCAGACCGAACGCGTTCTGATGCTCAGCCCGAAAGCCCGCGGCGACGCGAACCCGATTCTGTTGATCGACGAGGACGACGTAACGGCCGGTCACGCAGCGTCCGTAGGACAAGTGAACCGGGAGCAAATTTACTACCTGATGTCCCGCGGCATCTCCCGTTCCGTTGCAGAATCCCTGATTATTTACGGCTTCTTGGCTCCGGTTGTCAGCGAAATTCCGCTCGAGGGACTTCGCGACCAGCTGCAGGGGCTCGTTGAAAGGAAGCTGGGACAATGATCGCCTCCGTCCGTGAGCAATTTCCCATTCTTCACCAGGAGATCAACGGACATCCGCTGGTATATCTCGACAATGCCGCGACATCGCAAAAGCCGCAGGTGGTCATAGATGCCGTCAAGCGGTACTACGAATGGGAGAACTCCAATGTGCACCGCGGAGTTCATACGCTCGGCAGCCGTGCTACCGATGCTTATGAAGGAGCCAGGGAGAAGGTTGCCCGTTTCATAAATGCCGAGAGTTCGGAGCAGATTATATTCACCCGCGGAACGACGACGGCCCTGAATCTGGTGGCTTCATCCTACGCACGCTCCGTTTGCGGTCCTGGAGATGAAATCGTCCTGACGGAAATGGAGCATCACAGCAATCTCATTCCGTGGCAGCAGGCGGCCATCGCCGTCGGCGCTACGCTGAAATATATTCCTTTGCAGCCTGACGGCACGATCCGTGTCGAAGATGTAGAGGCACTGGTGACCGAACGGACCAAAGTCGTAGCCATCGCATACGTGTCCAACGTCATGGGCGTCGTGCATCCCGTTAAACAAATCGCGGAAATCGCGCATCGGCACGGTGCCGTTATCGTGGTGGACGGGGCACAAAGCACGCCGCACATGAAAGTGGACGTTCAGGACTTGGACTGCGATTTCTACGCTTTGTCCGGACACAAGATGTGTGCTCCAACAGGTATCGGCGCATTATACGGCAAGAAGGCGCTGCTGGAATCAATGGAGCCGATCGAATTCGGCGGAGAGATGATCAATGACGTCGGGTTGTACGAATCGAACTGGAAGGAGCTCCCTTGGAAGTTTGAGGGCGGCACGCCCATCATTGCAGGAGCTGTCGGACTTGGCGCCGCGATCGATTTCCTGGAGGAAATCGGAATGGACGCCATCGAACGGCATGAGGCTCAGCTTGCGAACTACGCCATGGACCGGATCTCCGAGATCGAAGGCATCTCCATTTACGGTCCCCGTAAGCGTAAAGTGGGCCTTATCACATTCAATCTTGGAGACGTTCATCCGCATGACGTGGCAACCGTTCTGGATGCCCAGGGGATTGCGATTCGTGCAGGACATCATTGCTGTCAACCGCTTATGCGTTGGTTAAAAGTATCTTCCACGGCACGCGCGAGCTTTTATCTGTATAATACAGAAGAGGACGTTGATCGATTAGTTAGCGCCTTAATCCAGACAAAGGAGTATTTTGGCGATGCAACTTGACGATTTGTACAGACGTGTCATCATGGATCATTATAAGAACCCCCGCAATCGCGGCAAGTTTGAAGAAGATGCGGTAACCATCGATTTGAACAATCCGACTTGCGGAGATCGCATTTCCTTGCAGCTTAAGGTAGAGAACGGCGTGGTTGCCGATGCCAAATATACGGGGGAAGGCTGCTCCATCAGCATGTCTTCCGCTTCGATGATGACGGACGCCGTAAAAGGAAGAACGCTGGACGAAGCCATCAGTTTGGCGGACCGCTTTTCTTCCCTTATGAAAGGCGATGAAGTGGATTTTGACGAGTACGAGGATATTGAAGCCCTATCCGGTGTTAACAAGTTTCCTGCACGCATTAAATGCGCAACACTTGCGTGGAACGCACTCCGAAAAGGAATTGACGCGAAGTAAGCGAATAAACAGATCGATAGGGAGGTAAGTTAAATGGCTAAAAAAGCGCCAGAAATGGAAGAGTATAAATATGGTTTCCGTGACGAGCACAAGGCTATTTTCCAAACCGGTAAAGGTTTGACGCGTGAAGTCGTTACGGAAATATCCAAAATCAAGAACGAGCCGGAATGGATGCTGGAATTCCGTTTGAAGGCTCTGGAGCAGTTCGAGAAAATGCCGATGCCTCGTTGGGGCGGCGATCTCGACGAGCTGGATTTCAACGATATCCAGTATTATGTAAGACCTTCCGAGAAGCAAGGCAAGACGTGGGAGGAAGTACCGGCCGAGATCAAGGAAACCTTCGATAAGTTGGGTATTCCGGAAGCAGAGCAGAAGTTCCTGGCGGGCGTATCCGCACAGTACGAATCCGAAGTGGTCTACCACAATATGCAAAAGGATCTAGAGGATCAAGGCGTTATCTTCATGGATACCGACACGGCTCTTAGAGAGCATCCGGAGATTTTGAAAGAGTACTTTGCAACGGTCGTACCTCCGACGGATAACAAATTCGCGGCTTTGAACAGTGCGGTATGGTCCGGCGGAAGCTTCATCTATGTGCCGAAAGGCGTACAGTGCGAAATTCCGCTGCAAGCCTACTTCCGGATCAACTCCGAGAACATGGGTCAGTTCGAACGCACGCTGATCATTGCCGACGAGGACAGCTTCGTGCATTACGTTGAAGGCTGTACGGCTCCGATCTACAGCACGAACTCGCTTCACAGCGCCGTGGTAGAGATCATCTGCAAAAAGAACGCGCGTGTTCGCTACACGACGATTCAGAACTGGGCACCGAACATCTACAACCTCGTAACGAAGCGCGCGGTTGCGGAAGAGAACGCAACGATGGAATGGGTGGATGGTAACATCGGCTCCAAGCTGACGATGAAATACCCTGCTGTCGTCCTGAAAGGACGCGGTGCCAAAGGGATGGTGCTTTCCATCGCGGTTGCGGGCAAAGGCCAGCATCAGGACGCTGGGGCGAAAATGCTCCACCTGGCGCCGGATACGACGTCCACGATCGTATCGAAATCGATCAGTAAGCATGGCGGTAAAGTAACATACCGCGGTCTCGCCTCGTTCGGCCGCAATGCGGAAGGCGCGAAAGCGAACATTAAGTGCGATACGCTCATTCTCGATAATGAGTCGACATCCGATACGATTCCGTACAACGAAATCAAGAACGATAACATTACGCTGGAGCATGAGGCGACCGTCTCCAAGGTATCCGAGGATCAATTGTTCTACCTCATGAGCCGCGGACTTACGGAAGACGAAGCTACGCAGATGATCGTTATGGGCTTCATCGAGCCGTTCACCAAAGAACTTCCGATGGAGTATGCCGTTGAAATGAACCGCCTGATCAAGTTCGAGATGGAAGGTTCCATCGGCTAAATAGTTCATCATATGAAGACAGGAGCGAATCACTCAGAGATGGGTGATTCGCTCTTTTTTTGTGCTTGAACGTTTAAGGTATGTCACCGAGGCGTGGACGAGGACATTTATAGATTGCACAGGCCGGTTGGACGCGTCTTCGATTTTGCCAAAATCCAATAAGAGTGAAAAACGTCACAAGGCAGACGCTAAAAACGCCAGCCTCAAGGCTGACGGTAATACTGGTTATTCAAGCAGGGAAGCAAGCGATTTAGCAGCTTCCGGATTATCTTTAGGAACACAGGTCACAACAGAATCTCTTGAATCTCGGTATGATATTCCTTGGAGAGGTCGATGAAACGATCATCGGTCTTTACAAGCGGACGGAAGTAATCCGAAGGATGGTTCATGACGATGATGCCGGATTCGCCCGTCGTCAGCAGAACCTTTTTGCCGATGAAATTCGGCAGCATTTGCTGAATGAAAGCGTGCGTCGGCTTGCCATTCAGCTTCCCGAAGCTGAGACTGTACAGCTCGCGCAGAACGGTTAGCAGCTGCTGCTTGGACTGATAGACCCGGTTCGTTGTCATGGCGCTGTAGACATCGGCTACCGCGCAAATATGAGAGTACGGATGAATCTGGTCTGCATGGAGCGCTCGCGGATAGCCCGAACGGTCATCCCGTTCATGGTGCTGAAGCGCGACCATGGCGGTCACCTTGTCATCCATGGATTCGGCGATCATCTCGTAACCATAGATGGTGTGCAGCTTCACTTCCTCGAATTCCTCGGGGGTCAGCTTGCCGGGCTTGTCCAGGATATCCCTTGAAATCTTACTCTTGCCGATATCATGGAGATAGCCTGCCTTGCCGATTTCATAGGCTTCCTTGCCGGAGTATCCCATCCAATCCGCGATGTAGTAGGATAGCATCCCTACTTGAATGGAATGCCTGTAGGTATAATCGTCTGTTCCATTAAACAGCAGAAGCAGGGATACCACATCCGTATGCTCGTTCAGCGAGCCGACCAGTGGCTGGAAAACATCGTCTACAACGGATTCATTGAACTTTCCGGATTGGGATGCTTCCGTAAATAAGGCGGAGCATCCGTCAAACGCAAGGTTAAAGTGAGGTTTAACCTTGTTGAACGAGTCCGAAATTTCAGATAACGGATCGAGGGATACGGACAGCGCGCGCGGCTGTATTTCTATGTAATCGATGCCGTGCTGCAATAGCTTGGATATATCCTCTGAACGTAGCAAAGCTCCTTTTTGCAGAACATGAACGCCGTTAGTGTTGTAAGCATCCTGCTGTATTTGATCACCGGGTTTCAGGTCCGTGACATGTACTCTCAAATCATTGCACCTCTTGCCCTAATATAAGTAAAAAGATCAAAACTATCTTAGCAAGAAAATTATGGTTTTACAATGATATAATCGCGACTTATTGCCTAGCTATTGGGTCCCAGGGTCCGGACTGCGCCCCTTTCCACTCCGAACCATCGTCCCATATCTCCTTCTTCCAGATCGGAACGGATCGCTTCAATTGCTCGATGGCATATCGGCTTGCTTCGTAACATGTTTCCCGATGCGGTGAAGATACGGCGATAACGACGCTCGTTTCCCCGATTCCGACCGTACCGATACGGTGGGAAATCGCGCATTTCGTGCCGGGCCATCGGCCGTGGATGTCCATGCAGATTTGCTGCATTTCTTTCAGGGCCATCGGAATGTAAGCTTCATACTCCAGCGTTACCGTTCGCATCTGACCGGTTATCTCCCGCGTCGTGCCTACAAAGGAAAGCGTTGCGCCATGGTTATCATCATGCACTTTGGCGATGGTTTCTTCCACGGACAGCCGGTGGCAGGTGATGGTGCACGTTCCGTCTGACGAGGAACTGGAGCCTGTGTCCTGCAGGTTGGTTCCGTCCCCGCCGGACACAGGCGGAATCAGAGCCACCTCGTCCCCGCTCTGAATAAGCTGATCCGGCAGCGCATATTCTTGATTGACCGCAACGAAGGCCGTGGCAATCTGGGATTGGGCATCGGGAAAAGCTTCGCTAAGAAGCAGCTTCAAATCCCCGGTCGTAAGAGGGAGGGCGGGTACGCTGAATGCAAGTGAAGCCGTGCCGATGCGATCGGCTAATCCGGCGAATAGCAGTATGGAAATGGTTGTCGACATTTTGATCACCTCGTAATTCTTATGGGCTACAATATACCATATTCTTCGCTAAAATGTTATGCTTGTAAGACCGGAAATTATCGTAAAAGTAACTTGGGAGGGGGCCGCCAGATGGGGCTTAAAAGCAATAAACAAAAGCTGACCATATTATATACCAACGATATACACAGCCATTTCGAGATGATGAGCAATGTGGCGGCACTTATTTCCCGGGAAAAGACGGCTGCCGGCGATAAGTCGATCGTGCTGGATATCGGAGACCATATGGATCGCGCATCGGTGGAAACCGAAGGCTCGATGGGGCAAGCGAATGTGGATGTCATTAATTTGACAGGATACGACGCGATTACGATCGGCAATAACGAAGGCCTGACCATTTCGTATGATGTTCTGGAGCATGTATATGCCGGACTGCAGTGCCCCGTCGTTTGCTGCAACATCAGGGAGACGGAGAGCGGCAGTCCTCCTTCATGGATGAAACGGCATGTGATCCTGGAGCGGGATGGCATTTCGATCGGGCTCACCGGCGCGACGGCAGCTTTTGCAGGATTTTATCAATTGTTAGGCTGGGAAGCAGGAGACCCGGTGGAGGCCATCGCCGAACAGGTTCGAGCGCTTCAGGGCCAGTGTGATATCGTTATCGTTTTATCCCATTTAGGACTAACGATTGATAAAAGATTAGCAGAACATGTAGAAGGCATTGATGTCATACTTGGCGGCCATACCCATCACATCCTTGAGGAGCCGCTAATGATCGGGAAGACAGCCGTATGCGGCGCGGGCAAATTCGGACAATACGTAGGTCGCCTCGTTATGGAGCGGAATGACGTTGGTGAACGGTTTACCTGCGTAGAGGGAACCTTGCTGCCTGTGGATAAAAGCTTGATGGAGCCCATCGTGGAGCAGGCCATCCTGAAACATCATGAGCTGGCCAAGGAGAAGTTAACCGAAGCCGTGGCCGTAATCGACCGCAGCCTGCCGATCCATTATGAGGAGGAATCGCCGTTTGCGAACCTGTTGGCTCAGGCCGTGCTGCAGCACACGGGTGCCGAAATTGCGATCGTCAATTCCGGGCAGCTGCTAGGACCGCTGCCGGAGGGCGAAATCAGTACCGGGATGCTGCATGGTTTGTGCCCGTCACCGATTAATCCCTGTGTCGTGAAATTGCGGGGAGAACACATCTATCAGGCGCTTGAAGAGAGTCTGCTTCCGGAGTTTAGCGGGAAGAAGATCATGGGCTTTGGCTTCCGCGGGTATCTGTTAGGGGGCCTGGCCGTCGATGGATTAAAGATCCGATATGACAAGGATGGAGAGCCTTACCGGAAGATCACGCAAATCTCCTTCAAGGGACAACCGCTGGAATGGCAGCGGGAATATCATGTGGGAACGCTCGACATGTTTACTTTTAAAATCGGATACGAGACCCTGGCGCTTGGAACGGATACGGTTTATATGCTGCCCGAGTTTATTCGAGACCTGCTGCGGAGCGAGCTTTCGCGTCCCGGATCGCTTGAAGCGTCCATGATTTCACGCTGGATATCCTGACAACCCCCGACTAACTTCCTTTGGCCGAGCATACATATGAGGAGGACAAAGGTAAGGGGAGGGGTAGGACATGGATTTTATCACATCCATCATACTGGGGATCGTGGAAGGACTAACCGAATTCATTCCGGTGTCTTCCACGGGCCACATGATTTTGACGGCCAAAGTGCTTGGTTACGATGACCAAACACCGATCATGAAGACGTTTGAGGTTGTCATTCAGCTGGGAGCCATTTTGGCGATCGCGATTGTTTATTGGAATCGGATTTTGAATCTGCTCGGGTGGAGCCGAAGCGAGCCGTTGACCCGGAAAGTGCCTCGGAGGCGATTGAACCTGATGCATATATTTTTGGGGATTGCTCCGGCCCTGCTGGTTGCGTTTTTTGCGAGGGATTTCATCAAAAGCCTGTTCCATGCGCAGACGGTGCTGTTTGCGCTCGTTGCCGGCGGCATTTTTATGATTTTTGCGGAATGGTACAATAAGCATAAAGTCCAAGTGACCTCGCATGATATTGATGATTTGACATATAAGCAGGCCTTTCTGATTGGGATCTACCAGATCATATCCGTCTTATGGCCGGGCTTTTCCCGTTCGGGGTCCACGATCTCCGGGGGCATGCTTAGCGGTGTGAGTTATAAGGCATCGGCCGATTTCTCGTTTATTATCGCAATTCCCATCATGTGTGCCGCATCGGGATATGAATTGCTGGATTCTTACCGATATTTTACTTTAGATACGATCGGCGTATTTCTAGCCGGTTTTATCGTTTCGTTTGTTGTCGCTTATTTTGTCGTCTTGGCCTTCATGAAACTCATACAGAAGATAAGGCTTACTCATTTTGCGATCTACCGTTTTGGTCTCGCCGCCGTTTTTTGGCTGTTCATCATGCATTAAGCAGGAGTAGACACAAGAAGGAGATCCGGCTTCTTCGTATCGTGATCCACTGAAGACTAGACGCTATATCCCACACAAGTTTCAGAATAGCAGAGGAAGTGACGGATTTTGCGTCTTATACCTATCAACGCGTTGAGGCCGGGCATGGTTCTTGGTAAGAAAATATACAATAGTGACGGTTTAATCCTGCTTGCCGAGGGCGTGGAACTGACAGCCGGGCTGATCCGCCGTCTGGGCACGCTGGAACTCGGGTATGTATACATCGAGGATCCGATGACGGAGGATATCGTGGTTCCGGAGCTGTTGACCGAAGAGACGCGGCTGCAGGCGATCCAATCGATTCGGACCAGCTTCAAGAACCTGGAGAGCCAGGCTGCTCTGAAAGGCAGCTTCCTTCATTTGGGCAAAACGTTCTCCGGGATGATGGAGTCCATTATGGATGAAATTTCGGAGCATGATGAGGGCATGGTGCTGCTGACCGATATGAATACGAACGATTACAACCTGTACCGTCATTCTCTGAACGTATGCGTATACTCGACGGTTCTTGGCGTGTCTTACGGGTATAACCGGGAAGAGCTGAGGGTGCTCGGCCTGGGGGCCCTGCTGCACGATATCGGCAAAACGCGGATAAGCCAGAAGCTGCTGAACCATCCAGGACGGCTTAGCGAGGAGGAATTTCGCGAGGTCCAGAAGCACACCGAGATCGGCTTCAAAATATTGAAGGACGAGCCCAACATTCCGCTGTTATCGGCGCATTGCGCCCTGTCACATCATGAGCGCCTGGATGGCAGCGGTTATCCCCGGGCTTTGAAGGGAACTGACATCCATGAATACGCCAAATGGATCGCGATTACGGATTCCTACGACGCGATGACCACGCAGCGGGTGTACAAGCCTGCATTGCTGCCGCACGAAGCGGTGGAGGTCATGTACGCCGGATCGGGAACGCTGTATGAACAATCATTCCTGGCCATGTTTCGGGATCGGGTAGCGATATATCCTCCCGGGATCACCGTGAAATTGCATACGGGCGAGAATGGAGTGGTATCCAGGATCCACGCGCATGTGCCGCATCGACCCGTTGTCCGCGTATTGACGGATGCCGAGGGCACTCCGTTATCCGCGCCTTACGAAGTGGATTTATCCGAGACGCTGGCCGTTATGATCGCCGGCATCGGACAGAGCACCATAGATCAAACTGGAGCATAAGGAGGTTGACTCGTGAGACGTAACGGCCATGCAACATTGCTGCATACATGGGGGCGACTGATTTACCGCTACCGTAAAGCCATTGTTGTAACCTGGCTTATTTTGTTTTGCGTGCTGCTTCCGTTTGCGTTCAAGCTGCCGTCCATATTGCAGCATAACGGGTTTACGCCGAAGGATAGCCCGGCCCAGATCGGAATCGAGAAGCTGGAGGAGGGTCTGGGATTGTCGGCAGCCTCGCTGGATATCGTCGTTGTCAGTCGACACGATGAGAACCTGACGGCAGGGACGGCGCAGAGGCGGATACTGACGGAGCTTGCGCCTTTGCGTGACCGCCCATATGTCAGGGATATGTATATGAATATCGCAGCTCATAAGGCAGGCCAGGATCATATCGTATCCGTGACGGTGCTGCTGGATCTGGATTCCTCGAAAGCCCTGCAGCAGTTTGAAGAGATCAGAGACTCGGTTCCGGGCATCACGGGAGCGGATACGTACATAACGGGAAATACCGCCATCTTCGCCGATATGAATCAAGCCGTTAAGAGCGATATTATCCATGCGGAAATGATAGGCATTCCTGCAGCCTTGCTCATCCTGGCGGTCGTATTCGGCACATTGACTGCCGCGCTTCTTCCTTTAATTTCCGGAATTGTCAGCGTGGTGGTCACGATGGGCATTCTGTATTTTGTCGCTTTGGCCGACGGCTCGATCAGCAATTTTCTTCCGAATGTCGTCACGATGCTGGGGCTGGCCGTAGGCATTGATTATGCCTTGCTGATCGTTAGCCGCTTCAAAGAAGAATTGCGGACACGGAGCGGGGATGTGGGATCCGCGCTGGCTATCACTTGCGCAACCGCCGGCAAAGCAGTGATGTTCTCGGGTGCTGCCGTGTTGATCGGTTTTGTGGCGATGAGTTTCATCGACCTGCCGATCTTCCGTTCTTTCAGCATAGGCGGCATTACCGTCGTGCTGTTCTCGGTGCTGGCCGGCAACACGCTTCTTCCGGCTTTATTGGGGATGCTGGGCCCCCGCATCGATGCGCTCCCTCTCTTTCCGGCCAAACTCCGGGCGCTTCGGGGCCGGCAGACCTCGGGCATGTGGAGAAGGATCTCCGGTTTTGTTATGGCCCATCCCGTGACCATCTCTGTAGCAGCGATCGGTTTGCTGCTGGTGGCGATCTATCCGGTCCGAAACATGAGCATTGCCATCCCCGCTGCCGAAGTGCTGCCCCCCGCCTATGAATCCCGTTATGGCCACGACCTGCTTACGCAGGCTTATGACGAACGCGAATTGAATTCGATCGTTGTGGCGGTAGAGCTTCCGTCCTCCTATGCGGATCCGCACAGCATCGAGCTGATGAAGGCGTACACGGATGAAATCAGGCTCATGCCAGGCGTGAAGCGGGTAGAGAGTTATCTGAGCGTTGGCAGGGGTTCGGTGGAGGAAGTATCAAACGTTCTGTCCCGCCAAGAGATCCGCCAGCAGCTGGAGCAGCATCGTTTTGTCAGAGGAAATATGGCTGCCGTTGCCGTGACTCCGGAGCATGAGGAATCCCATGCACTCACGATGCAGCTTGTCCAAGCGCTGCGGACCATGGATACGAATGAGCTGAAGACCTATGTCACCGGCAGCCCCGCGTATAAACTGGACATCATGGAAGCCATCCAGCAGAACATTTCCTACGTCCTGGTATTTGTATTTGCGGTGACTTATATCATCCTCCTCTTCGCATTCCGGTCGATCGTGCTCCCCTTAAAGGCCAGCGTCATGAACATGCTCAGCCTGGGCGCCGGACTCGGTATCGTGGTGTGGGTATTTCAGGAGGGCATTGGTGCGGAGTGGCTGGGCGTTTCCTCTACAGGGTCCATCTTCGCGCTCTTGCCGGTCCTGATATTCTGCGTGGTGTTCGGCATATCGATGGACTATGAAGTCATGATGCTCTCGCGGATCATGGAGAACTATGAACGGACGGGGGATAACGAATTCAGCACGGCCGAGGGCTTGGAGAGTACGGGCGGCCTGATTACCAGCGCGGCTCTGATTCTGGCCGTCGTTGTGGGTGCCTTCGTATTTACGGACAATGAAGTGATGAAAGCGATTGGTTTAGGCCTGACAGCAGCCATTTTGCTGGACGCGACCGTGATTCGGGTGCTGCTTGTGCCTGCATTCATGAAGATGCTGGGCAGAGCGAATTGGTGGAGTCCCGCATGGATGTTCCCAACATCTAAGCTTGCTTCCAAGGAACGTTCAGACAAACGGGGGGAAGCCGGATGATTTCCAGCCGAACCAAGCAGAAGCCTTCTGTTTGGGTATGTTATAATCATATAATGGACATGATCAAAACCGTAGAGTACATCCAAGCAAGTTGTACTGACTGAATCGGTAATTCAAAGAAATAAGGTGAGTGAACCATGAGTAATACAGCACAGCCGTTTCCATCAGCCGTAAGGCCTATTTCGCCGAGTTATGATCCGTGGGATCCGATAACTTCCCTGCGCGAGCATGGCCGCCACGTGCTGACCAGCGTGGAAATGACAGTGACGCATCTGTGCAATATGCGCTGCGAGCATTGCGCTGTCGGTGATATGCTCGTCATGAAGGAAGCCCCGATGCTGCCCCTGGATACGATGCTGAAGCGGCTGGATGAGGTAGAGCATCTGCAGACGATCAGCTTGACGGGCGGTGAACCGGCGTTTTTGGGCAAAACGGTGGATAACGTGATTGTTCCCCTGCTCAAGTACGCCAAGGAACGGGGAATCCGGACTCAGATCAACTCCAATCTGACGCTGGATATCGGCAGGTACGAGAAGATGCTGCCCTATCTGGACGTTATGCATATTTCGTTCAATTACTTGAACGGGGACGACTTTTATGAGGTCGGATTTGCGAATAGCGCTCGCCCTGTCTCCAAGGAAACGGCATACAAGATGTACGACACGATGCTGGTCAATTCCGAGAAGCTGAGCGCGGCCGGCATGTACATATCCGCCGAATCCATGATTAACTACAGAACGCATACGAAACTGGGCGGCATTCATAAGCTGATCAAGGACATGGGCTGCAAGCGGCACGAGGTTCACCCCATGTATGCTTCGAACTTTGCATCCGCGCTGCCCGTCTTGTCTTTGGCCGATACGAAAGCCGCCATCCATCATTTGCTGGATGTCCGAGACAGGGACATGTGGATGCTGTTCGGAACGCTGCCGTTCTATGCCTGCAGCTCGGACGATCATGACCAGGAGATCATTCGCCGCTTGCGGCAAGAACCGAACGTAACGGTTCGGAACGATCCGGATGGCCGTAACCGGGTGAATGTGAATTTATTCTCGGGCGACGTGTACGTAACGGATTTTGCTGATATCCCGGCTTTTGGTAATATTAAGGAACAGAAGCTGGACGATATTTTTGACGCATGGTCTACAGGGCATCCGTTGAATCAAACGGTCAACTGCCACTGCGATGCAGTGAGCTGCTGCGGCCCGAACCTGTTGGTAGCCGACATGTACTATCGGGGTGTGGATTTCAAGTCGAGAAAAGCAAAGACAAACTAGAACCCTAGAAAGAAGGCGTGTCATCATGGCAGAGGAATTTGAGGTCGGGAAACTGATTTTGAATTTACTCTTGGTTTTCCTGCTCGTTTTGTTGAACGGCGTGTTTGTAGCCGCCGAATTTTCACTCGTGAAAATGCGCCAATCCCGGTTGACCCAGCTCGTTAGCGAAGGGAACCGGCTTGCCGGCATTGCGCTGAAAGTAAACCAAAAGCTGGATGCTTATTTATCCGCCACCCAACTCGGGATTACCCTGACTTCCCTGGGACTCGGCTGGATCGGGGAGCCCGCCATTTCCGAATTGCTGGTAGCTCCCATCATGCACAGCATCGGCTTTGCGGATGAACGATTGATCAGCACGATATCGGTCGCGGTGGGCTTCTGTATTATCACCTTTTTGCATATTGTGTTAGGGGAGCTTGCACCGAAATCTTTGGCTATTCAGCGGACGGAGGGCACGGCACTGCTTCTGTCGGCGCCGCTGCTCTGGTTTTACCGCATTTTTCTGCCGGTGATCTGGGTGCTCAATGCTTCCGCTAACCGTATTCTGAAGCTGGTCGGCATCGAGCCCGCAAGCGAGGCCGAGGCAGCCCACTCCGAAGAAGAGATTCGGATACTGATGACCGAGAGCGCACGGAGCGGTGTCATCGACGAGAACGAGATGAAATTGATGGACAACCTGTTCGATTTTTCCGATTTGAGAGCCAGGGAAATTATGCTGCCGAGGACGGATATGGACGTATTGTTCACCAATTTCACCTTGGAGGAGAACCTTCGGATCGTCAACGAGACGAAGCATTCCCGTTACCCGGTTGCAACGGACAACAAGGACCGCATCATCGGATTTGTCCACATTACGGATCTCCTTCTGGCAGAGCCGGAGAAACAGCGTGATCTGACATCCTTGGTGAGACCGATTATGGACGTATCGGAATCCATGGAAATCAGCCAGGTGCTGCGGAAGATGCAGGCGAGACATGAGCAGCTTGCGCTCGTGGTGGACGAATACGGAGGGACCGCCGGCATTCTCACGGCTGAGAAGATTCTGGAAGAGATTGTCGGGGACCTGTACGATGAGTTCGAAGACGAGCGGCCGGAAATCGAAGTCTATGATGAGTCCTTTTCGGTAGACGGGCGAATGCTCATCGAAGAAGTGAATGATTTGACCGGCTTGATGATTGATGAGCATGACGTCGATTCCATTGGCGGTTGGTTGTTCAAGGAGCTGGAAGGGAACCCGGCAGTCGGGAAGAGAGCCACCTTTGACGGGGTGGTCTTTGAAGTTGAGGAATCTACCCGGTTGCGCGTAACCCGCGTCATGATTCATCAGAAGCTGGAAAGCAGCCTCACCCAGAACTAGCAAGACTCTATTTGTTAGGAAGTGGATTATGTCGATTAAGCAGCTGATCTTTATCGGTCTGGGGCTCCTGTTGCTGTACGGAATGTTTACGGTCGGAGCTCCGTTCCTGTTGGCTATCGTGATTGCTATTGCACTGGAGCCGTTAAATCGGCTCTTGATGAAAAGGCTCCGGCTGAACCGCATTGCGGCCGCAACCGTGACCAGCACGCTATTTCTTCTCTTGATGCTGCTTCTGGCTTATCTGATCGGGCTTCAGGTGTTTAACCAGCTGGTCGAATACTGGAGCAGGGCTCCGCAATATTTTGCGGGGGCCAATGAATTCCTTCAGCATACGATCATTCAGGCTCAGGACATGCTGAACGGCGTTTCGCCGGGCCTTGCCGACAGTCTTACCGAATTTATGTCGAATATTTCTTCCTATGTGCAGTCGCTGGTCAATTCGGTATCTTCAACCTTCCTGTCCTTTGCCAAAACGCTGCCTAACCTGTTTGTCACGTTCATCGTATTCTGCGTGGCGGTATACTTGTTTGCGTTCAGCCTCGATACGATGCGCGAAAAGGTCTTGTCGCTGTTCGACGAGTCTTCCCAGTCGCAGGTGAATGAAGTGCTGCTCAGCCTGAAAAAATCGATATTCGGCTTTTTACGGGCCCAGCTGATCCTCAGTTTGTTCACGTACGTGATCACGCTGCTCGGCTTGCTGGTATTAGGTATCAATTACCCGCTTGCCATCGCCCTGCTTGTCACGATTGTCGACATCCTGCCGATCCTTGGCGTAGGCTCCGTACTGATCCCATGGTCCATTTACCTGCTCGCGGTAGGCGATATTTTTACTGGGATCGGCTTGATTTTCCTGTTCATTCTGATTACGGTGATCCGCCGCGTGCTGGAGCCGAAGGTCATTGGGGATGCCGTCGGCATCGGCGCATTACCGGCCCTGGTCAGCATGTATGTCGGATTTAAGCTGGTTGGCGTGATCGGATTTTTTATCGGCCCCCTGGTCGTCATTATCTATTCCGCCATGCGTAAAGCGGGCTTGTTCCAAATCAAGATCAAATTCTGAGGACAACTTGATGCGAACCCTTTTCCCGGGAATATTCCAGGGAAGAGGGTTTTTTTGTCATTTTAGAGTTCATTTTCTGGGCGGAAGACATATGTTAAATACGAAGAGCCCTTGATAACGACGGATAGTAACGATAAGGAGGAATACCCTTGAAGGAAAACCCTGAGGTGCGCGTATACCCGGTATTTCATTCGCCATTTGATCCTTGCCCGCCCAAGCTCTACAGAACGTATGTGGTGCCGGTTAACCAGTATGTCGTGTTTCAACCGCCCGGCCTGCCGCAGTTTAGCCCTGCCGAGGCATTGAGACACGGAACGTTATGGCCGTCCTTGTATAGCCCGTATACCTCGCGAAAATTTAAAGGAGAGTGATCGGCCGTGAACGAAGCAAGACCCCAGGTTGGAGATCGGAAGTATTACGAAATGCTGGAGCAGCTTCAGGCATTGGATTTTGTCCTCGTCGAGCTGAACCTGTATTTGGACACCCATCCGGATGATCTCAAGAGCATCGAGCAATTCAACAAGCTGACGCAGGAAAGGACGGTGCTCGCGAAGCAATTCCAGGAGTTGTATGGGCCCCTGCAAAATTTTGGCCGTGCTTATTCCAAATATCCGTTCGAATGGGCCCAAGGCCCGTGGCCTTGGCAGGTTTGACGGCGTTGGCCAGCGGGCTGCTGCTTGCTTCACCACCTGCATGCAGCCCTCACGAAGAGGAAAAGCGAGAACAAGGAGGCGGAAGAGCCCATGTGGGTATATGAAAAAAAGCTTCAGTATCCGGTGCGCGTAAGTAAATGTGATCCGAGAATGGCAAAATTTTTGATGGAGCAATATGGAGGCGCTGACGGCGAGCTGGCCGCCGCGCTGCGTTATCTGAACCAGCGGTATACGATTCCAGACAAAGTGATCGGATTGCTCAACGATATCGGAACCGAGGAATTCGCACATCTCGAGATGATTGCCGCGATGGTGTACAAATTGACGAAGGATGCAAGCGTGGCGGAGCTGGAGGCAGCCGGATTGGGCGCGCACTATGCCAATCACGATCATGCGCTGTATTATGAGAACGCCGCCGGCGTACCGTGGACGGCAACCTATATTCAAGCCAAAGGAGATCCGATTGCGGATTTGTACGAGGACATTGCGGCAGAAGAGAAGGCGCGCGCTACATATCAATGGCTTATCGACATGACCGACGACGTGGATTTGCAGGACAGTCTCAAATTTTTGCGGGAACGGGAAATCATTCATTCCCTCCGCTTCCGGGAGGCCGTTGAGATTATCAAGGAAGATCGGGAAACGAAAAAAATATTCTAGGGTGCGTACATCGTTAGCCCCACCTGCAAGTGAATCGTTCATGACAGGCCCGGCCGATAGCGGCCGGGCCTGTTTATGGTGGAAGGAAGATATGGCGGCCATTAGGTCCCGCGCAGCTCCTGGTCCGAATCATGATACGGCAGCCGGACCGTAAAGGTGGTACCCTGCCCCGGCTTGCTCTCTGCCTGAATCGTGCCTCCATGAGACACGATGAATTCCTTGGCAATCGCAAGACCTAGTCCCATGCCGCCTTGATGCCGCGCACGCGCTTCATCCGTGCGGTAGAAGCGGTTAAAGAGATAAGGAAGATGCTCTTCTTCAATCCCTGGGCCCGTATCCCGAATATCAATCCGAAGCATACCGGATGGGGACTCCTCTAACAGCGAAACATGGACAAGCCCGCCATGGGGCGTATACCGGATCGCGTTGACGAACAGATTCAGAAACACCTGGGTGATTCGGCTTGGATCAACGGGTACGGAGGTGCGTTCCGTAGCGCAGGTCAGTTGCAGGGACAAGTTTTTGGCCTCCGCCTCAGGCTCTACCCGTTCCTGTATTTGGCTCAGCAGAACCACCATATCGGTTGGCTTCCGAACCAGCGGCAGCTGCTTGGCTTCAGCTAAAGATAATTGATGGAGGTCACCCACGAGCCGGGTTAAGCGAATCAATTCGTCCTGGATGGGAAGCAGCAGTTCGGGCTCGATCGGCTGCCGATTCTGTTGAAGCAGATCCAGCTTTCCCCTCACGATGGTCAGCGGTGTGCGAAGCTCATGGGCGACGTCAGCCACCAAATTGCGGCGGACCATGTCCGATTGTTCGAGCTTGGAAGACATTCCGTTAAAAGCGACGGCGACCCTCCCGTATTCGTCCTCCGAGGTGACGGGGGCCTGAATGCCGTACTCGCCTTGACCGAGGCGTTCGATGGCCGGGACGAGCTTGCGCAGGGGCGCCGTGAGCCTTCGCGATATCCAGTATGCCGCCCCGAGGGATAGCAGGACGAAGAGGATGGTGCCTCCGCCCAGCAGAATGATGATGGATGTGGGCGTGCCGATCCGAAGCTTGGTCAGGTTTGCCACATCCGTATCATAATAATACAGCTCCGCGACCGCGTCGCCTTCAACATGCAACGTCCGCTTCACCCCCAGACGTTTGATCAGCTGCTCTACAGCCTCCCCCTCATGCAAGAGGGTCGTTTGTTCCCCTGATACCAGCAGGATGCTCTCCTGGCGGTCAGCCGAACGGGGACTGTCCGCTAACCATGCCTGATCCTGAACGGCACGAAAAGTATGCCCATTCTTTACGTAGTAGCCGACCAGCCGGTCCTGGAGCTGATCCAGCTCTTCTTCGCGCGAGGTTTGCAGCATGACATCCATGGAATCGCGGATCACGATATAAGTAAGAAGGACGAAGACGGTGCTGAAACCGATAATGAACGACGAGAGGACGATGAAGATTTTGCGGCCCACGCTCATGGCTGCTGCTCAAACCGGTAACCGAATCCATACACCGTTTTGATAAAAACGGGCTCGGCCGGGTCATCTTCGATTTTTTTGCGAATCCGGCTGATATGGGCGTCCGCGGTCCGTTCATCATTGTGGATATCATCCTCCATGGCCGCCTGAAGCAGCTGCAGACGGCTGTATACCACGCCAGGCCTGGAAGCAAGGGTCAGGAGCAGCTTGAATTCGGTAGGCGTAAGCGGGATCTCCCGGTCGTGTTTCCATACCCGGCATTGGGTTTCCGAGATCGTTAAATCGCCGCGCTTAAGAATTTCTTCAGTAACCGATGCGCCTTCTATTCTGCGAAGGACCGACCGGATACGCGCAGCCAGCTCCCGCAGGGAGAAGGGCTTGGTCATGTAATCGTCTGCGCCTACCTCCAGCCCGATCAGCTTATCGGTTTCCTCAATCCGGGCGGTAACCATAATGATGCCGACACGGCTTGATTTTCTGAGCTCCCGGCATACTTCAATGCCGCTTAATTCCGGCAGCATCCAATCCAATACGACCAGCGACGGCTTGGCGTCTCTCGCTTTGGCCAAAGCCTCCGTGCCGGTCGAAGCGGTAATGATGTGAAATCCCTCCTGCCGGAGGAACGGCTCCATAAATTCAATGACTTTCCGTTCATCGTCCACAAGAAGCAAGGTATGTGCCATGCAAGCATCCTGCCTTTCCATTGATTCGTTAGGTTCAGCGGTAAATCCACCCCATTATATACGGTTTCCAGCCGCAATTGGAAAATTTCACGGAATCCGCAAGCCATCATCACAAGATCGCAACATTTCGATGATAGGATGATCTCGTAAAAATTTTTGAATCGAGAGAGGGATATCGACATGACGCAACAAGCTGTAAGAAAAACACCGCTGGCCGTATGGATTTCGTTAGGGCTGACATGGTTATTTGTTGTTTGTATTGCCGTTCAGACGTTTATTGCCGGCATGGCGCTGTTTCACGACGGATCGATGTGGAGAAGCCACACCCTGTTTGTCCATTTTTTTGAAATCGTGCCGCTGCTCATGCTGATATTTGGTTTTGCAGGCAAACTGCCCGCCCCGTATAAATGGAGATCACTGGCTCTGTTGTTATTGGTCTTCAGCCAATACCTCACGGCGAACCTGCCTGGCGCAGGGGCATGGCATCCGGTCATTGCCATCGGATTGTTCTGGCTTGCCGTGGATACGGCACGTGGTGTACTCCCGTCCTATCGACAGGAACAGAAGGGGTAATACGAACATGAGAAGCCTTGCCGTGCTGGTTATGGCTTTAATCGGAGGTTTTGCAGGCGGGATCGTTCTGAATGCAGTGATCGCCATTACGTCGCACATGGTATTTGGAGGAGACGAGGACGGGTTGAAGGGTCTTAAATATCTGCCGTTTGTTACCTCGGCATGGTACGCCGCTACGTTAATGATCTGGCGGCCGCGCCCGGAATTTGAACAATAACGCTTCGTTCCGGCGTTACCCTTCAACCGCCAGCGAGATCCAAACGAACAAGATATAGAACAGGATCGGTATCGCAAACCCCAGGGACAACAGGTACCATACGAGCGGCGTCCGAACCATCTCCTTCACCAGGGCGATCGGGCTTCGGACATATCGGCCCTTCTTAAGCCGGTTAACCATCCGCTTGAGAATGGCGGCTTGCTCACGGGGATCATACCGGTCCAGCTCTGCCAGCAGTTCGGCTTCCAGCAGCCCGATGGCCGATGCTTCACCAGACTCCCTTGTTTCCGGCAAGTTCATCCTCTCCTTTCTTCGCACTTATTGTATATATAACAACCTTAAAGCCTCCTTGGTTACGCATGATGATATAGACCAAAAGCAGCATTTATGGGGGAATGGGATTTGCAGATGTGATATGGTTCCTATATGATGAGGGGAGATTAGACTAGAATCAGATTATATGGAGCGAAGGGAAGGACAAAATTGGAAAAAACAGCTACGTTAATCAAGCCGGAAGCGATGATATTTGACATGGATGGAACGCTGTTTCAGACGGAGACCCTGCTGCTGCCCGCCTATCACAAATTGTTCGACATTCTGCGCGAAGAGGGGCACTACGAAGGAGAAACGCCGGATGAGGAGCTCATGCTTGGATGTCTGGGGATGCTGCTCGAAGACATTTGGAAGAAGGTCATACCGGATGCGACGCCGGCAGCCCATAACCGTGCAAACGAGCTGCTGCTGCAGCTGGAGCTCGAAGGTTTAAGCGATGAAGCAGCCGTTTTGTATCCTGAGGTGAAGGAGACGCTGGAGGAGCTTCATCGGCGCGGCGTCCGATTGTTTGTTGCCAGCAACGGCCTGGAGGATTACGTGAAGGGCATCTCCCAAGCGAGGGGGCTTATGCCGCTTTTTGAAGGAGTCTACAGTGCCGGAGAGCACGGAACGGCTTCGAAGGTGGATTTGGTCAAATTGCTGCTGGATCAGCATGAAATCAAGGATGCCTGGATGGTAGGAGACCGGTCATCGGATGTGGAGGCAGGCAAAGAGAACGGACAAACCGTCATTGGCTGCCGCTATGCAGGTTTTGGCGAGGATCAGGAGCTGAAGGGATCGGACGTTGTCATCCATTCTTTTTCACAGCTGCTGAAGCTTCATGACCAAGCCGAGTAGATTGGATAGGAGTCACAAAGGCTGTTTCCAAGGGTAGCATGCAACCCTCTTGGAAACAGCCTTTGTGCGTGTTTTCGGATTCTAGTATTCGATTCTCCAGGGTTTGGTCTTAAGCATTCTTCGCGGATTTTTTTTGACTGTATACCCACATGGCATATTCTAAGGGCTTCACCATGGATTCGCGGTAGGCAGCCATATCGCCGATCTGCGAGAATACTTCCCTTGATGGCTTAGGGTTCACCTCCAGGAGAAGAACCCTTCCGGTTTTATCCACTGCCAGATCCAGCGCAAGCTCGCACAAGCCTCCATATTGTCCGTCCAGAAATTGGGCTATGGCCACGCCGAGGGAATCGGCTTCCTCGCGGATGCTGGCGCGCTTTGCCGGATCTGCGATCCATTTGCTTAACAATTCTTCCATCATCGTCGCGCTTCCGCCGCCATGCAGGTTGGAGGTTACGCTCTTCGGCGCCCCGACGCGTCCCACGCAGCCGGTCACCTGCCATTGACCGGCTCCGTCTTTCTGCACGAGCATTCGGTAGTCATGCACTCTTCCGTCCGACAGCTCCAGCTGTATTCCCTCTTGGACGAGATATCGGTCTTTATTGCCCCAGCCCGATAAATATTGCGCCAAATGGCCCGATGGCATTCGTTTCGGTTTAATGATGCTCCGATTGGAATTGCGTCCCCGGATTTCATACGTGCCCGTAACGCCCGGCACCTTCGCAATCCGCAGGATTCCGCGTCCGCCCGTTCCGTTGATCGGCTTAAAATAAACGACAGGGTGAACATGGAGCATCCGGTGAATGTCACTGGTGCTCGTAACGATCCGGGTGTCCGGCAGATGGGGCCGGAAGCGTTTTTTGGTGGACAGTATTTGATGAATCGTCCATTTGTTGCGCAGCGGCCGGTTCAGAAACAGCAAGTACCGGTAGCGGGAACGAAAGCGCAGCAGCTGTTGAAAGCGCGGGCTCTTTTGAATGCGGCAGCGGTCAAAGATCATGTCGGGAAACGACCGCCACCTCCGGCTCCATCTTTGGTGGTCAGGGTCGTATTCCATGGCGTTGATCAGCCCTTGGGCGCTGTTGACCTCGGCGGGGGTGAAGACGTAGACGTCCAGCCCCATTGCCTTTCCTTCCTTGATCATATGCTCGTAGATATGCCGTTCCTCCAGCTTTTTCCGTTCATCCAAGTAAAGCGTCATAATACCTAAGACGGGTTTCGACACAGAGGTTCACCTTCTTGAATAGAGTCAGCATTAAATGGTTGGTGCAGGGGCAGGGTTCCGCTCATAATGAGCGTAGGTTTTCCTGTCGGACCCTGCTCAAGAGCAATGGCCTGCATCCCTGCATGAAAGCACATTTGCAAACTTGCCGTATGATCTGCAGCCACTTTGCATCGCAGCCGCCCGAACCTGGATAATTGCGAGCGGATCAGGGAAGAACCGATTTGCCGGTTGCGGTATAGAGGGTGTACAGCAATCATACAGGCACTTTCTCCATAATCCGCCGCAAAGCAAATCCCCACCGGTATGCGCCCGATATCGCCCCGAACCGTTGCCGCCACGATCGAAGTGCCGGGCTGCAGCAGCTCGTCGTAGGATAACGATGCCAGACGCTGATAACCTTCGCGGGTTAGACGCTTGTTGCTGTAACGCCGGAAGAACTCGCTGCATTGCTGTCTGGCATGCGGCCATTCTTCCGGGCTTGCGAGAGAGAGACATGAGATTTCCACATGATCCCCTCCTTTCCGTACATCTTTGACCGGTGCTTGAGACCGAGCAAGATTTACTTTTGCTTGATCAGATAGTCGGAATATTGAAAAATCCGCTCCAGTGATTTTTTGCGGATCGCCGGTTCGTCAAATTTCATCGGTCTTGAATTCGCCTCGAAGAACCAAAGGATGCCTTCGTTATCGATTCCGAGGTCCATGGACATCTCCCCATGGATCTGCCCGGAGCATTTCTCAATCTGCCGTGCCATATGCACGGCTGCCTTTCTAACCTCGCCCAGGATGGCATCGGAACGTTCCGGACCGAATACGATCGGCAGCAGCTTCTCCGGGTCCTCAATCGTTCCCCCGCGGGGAACATGCGTGGTTATGCTCTTGGCCCCTGCCATGCGTGCTCCGATTCCCGTGACCGCCCAGGAACCCGAATCGTTCTTTTGCACAAGAATGCGGAGATCAAAGGAGCGGCCATGGACCTGAGCCAGCTCGATTCCCTGCTGAATAAGGTATGAGCTTCCTTTGGTTTCCTGATAAACCCGGCTCCAGAGCCTTTCCAAGGAAGCCGCTTTGTACGTGGTACTGTTTTTGTTGTTCTGAATCTGGATGCGGTAGGGGAGCGATTTGTTTTTCTGGTACCGAATCCTCATAATTCCTTGACCGGCTTTGCCATCCTCCGGTTTTAGATACAGGTAGGGCTTCCGCTTCATCATCTCGTATAAAGTCGGATACCCCTTCAAGCGCTTGGTTAGAGGAGTCCATTGCTTGGTTAACCGCGATTTGTTCAGCCAAGCGAACAGTCTCCACTTATTAAAGAAATGTGGGTTGTAGAGGTCGATATGGGGATGCCTTTGGCATTCCTTGATTTTGCGGCGAACCCACGGCAGCGCTTCATCCTCACGGTATGGAATCCGGTTATAGATAACCTGGGGCAGAGGACATAACCTCTGCTCCCAGGAATGGTCGCTCAACAGCATATAACCTTTGACAGCATCCGTATCAAGCTTCAGATCGCGTACCGTGACCACATAGACCAGAAACCCCATATCTTTTCCTGTCTTGATGATTTCCTGAAAGTTTTGCCGGTTGCCTCTGAACATGGTTTGAGTATCATGCATGGTCAAGATTGCTACAACCGGTCTTCCATCACTCTCCACTCGGCTGATCACGAATCATTCCCCCCTGTGGAAGCCGCTCAGATACAAACTGTGATCAAAAATATGCTCGACTGATGCTCTTCCTTCCGCTTTAAGTGAAGGGTGGCTGAAAATCGATCTGCCCGGCTTCGAATTCGCTTCAAACATCCAGATTCTCTCGTTATCGTCTATGCCGATATCGAACCCGATTTCCCCTAACAGATGCGGGTGGTGATTCTCGATCGCTTCCGACATCGTAATGGCGGCTTCCTTGGCGCGCTCTAGCACCTCACGGGATCTGGTTCCAAAAGCGCGGGAGAGCGCCAGTTCCGGCGTCATCAGCGAGCCGCCGTTCTTGATATGCGTGGTGACGCTGCCGCGTCCGGCTTTTTTGGCGCCGATGCCGACCACGGCCCAACGGTTTCTGCTGTTCTTATGCATATGGAACCTGAAGTCGATGGGACATCCGTCGATTTCAATGAGACGGATTCCTTGCTGGATGACGTAGCTCTTCAGCTTGGCACCGTGCTTTGCCTGAAGCATCCGCATCAGACTGCTAAAGTTCGGGAATTTGAGCAGCGTGTTGCCGCCGTTTCCGTGATAGCGGGCATAGTATCCTTTTTTGGGAAGATAGGTTAACCGGTAGATGCCAAGGCCTAAACTTCCGGCAGAAGGCTTATAATATACGAAATGATGGCGTTCCATCATATCCTTAATCCGCTCGGGACTAGGATTGTTGTAGGTTTCCGGCAAATATTTGCCCGCCTGCAGGTCACCGTCCAGCTGCGAGTAGACATCCGATTTATTGAAGAACGCCCAATTGAAGAATTTGATGTTGCGTTTGCCGAACCGGTCCCTCAGTTGGTTGGTAAAAGGGGAGAAGTCGGTTTTCCGGCTCGGTAGGCGGTTATAAACGACATCAGGAAGAGGAACGGTCTTGCGAATGAAGCCGCCGCCGGAACCAAGCATATAGGCATGAACGGTTTCGCGCTGCCAGTTGATATCCCGTGGGGCAAAGGCATATACGAACATTTTTTTGTTGCCTTCGCGAAGCAGCTGCCGGATATACGAAGTGCGGGCTCCAAAAGGACTGGACGGATTCGGGGGGCCGTCGGACAGAACCCCGACCACGGGCCCGAGTTCAAGTTCTCCTTCCCGGGGGGACTGGATATACACAGGACCCTGTCTGGGAACGTTGACGCTGTTTCGGACTCCGCTGCTTAAATAGATGTGCTTTCCCGACCGTTCGATCGGTTTCAGGGCAGCGGACACGGAATTGGTGCCAATGCGAAGCTTTATCGATTTCTTGCTTGATAGCCCCAGGCTCTTGAGAAGCGAACCGGATAAAAAGACGACTTTTTCGGGCTGCTGCGAGAAATGAATATTTCCGAAATTCAAACTCATGTATTTACCCTCCTAAGTTGTCGAAGCAATAAATAACGGGCGTATTGAATCGGATGTTCGACGGACAGCCGGGCTGCGTGACCATCTCCCGTTAGTGTAAATGCGCGTCGGCCAGGTTTGGAGTTGACCTCCAGGATCCAGACCCGTCCGCTGGTATCCACGCCAAAATCGATTCCCAGCTCGCCGAGCCGGCCGAATCCTTCCTCCAGCAGAGCTGGAAGCTGAGCGGACAAATCCCGGATGGTCCGCATGATCCCCGTGGCCTTTTCTTCTCCGAAATCGGTCGTTAGATAGGGGAGGGCGGGAAATGCCGTGCCTCCGCCATGAAGGTTTGAGGTTAATCCTTGGTCGGCTCCTTGCCTAACAGCGATTCCTGTGACGGACCATATGCCGCGATCATTCTTTTGAACCAATGACCGGATATCGTATGGGTGCCCGCTACCGTTGCGAAGCTTCAGGAAGGGCTGAATGATAAACCGGCGGCGGCCGGTAAAACTTCTCACCCATTCGTTCATCTCTTGCACGGGAATGGTATGCAGGAACATGCGGTTGCTCCGATCCCTTCCTTGCAGTCTGACACGCTGTTGATCTGTCAACGCGAGGTACAAGGTGTGACGGCCCTGAGAGCCTCCGCTTGGCTTCATGAAGAGACGTCCGCCAAAGGCGAGCAAAGCCCGGCTGAGGGATTCGGCTCCCGTATAACTTAAGGTTGCCGGCAAATAAGGCTTGATGGCTGAGGAGCGCTTTAACAGCTGATGAACCTTCTGCTTGCCCGGCAGACCGCGTGACCACAGCTTAACGCCAAGCTGTGACATTCGGTTCAGAAGTTCACCGGCTGCGGCCGTTTCCTCGCCGTTTCGGTGCAGGCAACGGTCATAGACGATGTCAGGAAGCGGGAAGTTGCCGGTGCTCCAGCCCTCTTCCGGATTGAAGCGATATCCTTTTATCCTGTCCGCGGCGCTGTCCGCGCCTGAAGCAGGTGAGGCATCATCCGGACAAAAAACAAATACCTGCATGCCGAGTCCCTCGGACTTCAAGCTTAGCTCGCGGAGAAATTGCTTCTCGGCAAACGGTGGGAAGCCCGGTTTGCGGCATGCCATGACACCCAGGGTGCCTATTATCTTTGAGGACATAAGGTTCTCCTTTTTTACAAACCCGTCAAGTATTGACAGTATTGAACGAGTCGTACGGCAGACGGCCTTACTTTGGAGTCGGCATTCAATGGCGCGTTTTCGCCTTTGGAAGGCTTGGAGTTGACCTCCAGAAGCCAAATGCGTCCCGAGGTATCAATCGCCAAGTCGATGCCCAGCTCTCCGAAGTGATAAGGAATGGCAGCCTCCAATCCATGAGCGATATCGAGCGCCGCTTGGTTCATTCGGGCGGGAGCCGTTTGCTTGGAGGATAACGGAATGCTGCTCATGGCCAGCGCGTCCTTGACGGAAGATAGCGTACCGCCTCTGGCGAGATTGGAGACAAAGTGGTTTCCGCCGGCAATTCGGGCCACGACCGAGGTCACTGCCCATTTGCCGTTTTTGTCTTTATGAACAAGCGCGCGAAAATCGACGTTTCGCCGGTTGATGCGGATTAAATCCAATCCTTGCTGAATTTGATAACGCGTTTTTTTTATTTTTCCGGATAAGCTGCTGAACAGCTTTGGAAGCGAGGAGTAGGTGCTCTTCTTGGATCCTTCAAGAGATGTCGTCATCGTTTGGTAATGGCCGTTCTCTTGCCGGGATATCCGGATGATTCCCTTTCCCAGACTTCCCCGCACCGGTTTCAGGAAGACCGTCCGATACGTGGTGCACATTTTTTTGAGAGTCGGATAACCGCTGAGCAAATAGGATTCCGGCAAATATTTTTGGAGCTTCGCATCGGGTCCGAGCGCCTCGAAGACATCGGATTTATCGAGGAATTTCTCGTTAAAGATGTGGGTGCCGAATCGAGATTTTACTTCTCTCATAAAATGCTGTACGCTAGGACTATTCTCCAGTTTGCGGGTAGACAGCCGGTTATTAATGACGTCCGGAGCTGGAACGCTGCGCTTTTTCCAACCCGCGTCATAGATAATTGCTTCAAGTGTTGACGGGTTCGAACCGATCATGTCAGGGGTGAAAAAGTACACATATGCGCCTTGTTTCTTGGCCGCGTTTACCATTTCCAAACAGAAAGCCGAAATCGACCCGAAAGGTTTATCAGGTTCATCCGGTAAAAAGCGGCTGACCATGACACCGATGAGCGGACCGAGCTTCAGCATTTTTTCCGTTGGATAATATCTGACATTCATCGTGGTGCGAGGAAGCAGTTCCGAACTGCTGAATATGGTGGGGCTTAGGGCCAGCGTGTTCGATTTTCCTCCTGAAGTAACGCGGATTTCCTGCTTGAAGGAGCCAAAGGCAAGCTGTATCGGTGAATCTGTCGGGATACGGAGCTGTCTTATGAGCCGGTCACCAAGCTTGATATCGTTATCCGGAAGCTGGGCTGAGCGGATTAATTGAACCGATATCTTAGATTTGGTGTTGGATTTGATCTTGGATTTGCGCATGATGGATCTCCTTCCGACAACAACTGGATACTTAAGTGAACAGACGAAGACTTCATCTGATCATTGCATGTAATGCATCATATGAGGACATATATCCCTTGGTGATTGTACTGCTCGGGAAAAAGGAGTGCTGAAAATGCAGAACTGGCTGTTTATTTTGGTGAACGTGTGCGTTGCTGCTTTTGTTGGCGGCGTAACGAACCACTTTGCGATAAAAATGCTGTTTCATCCCCGCGAAGAAAAAATCATCCTGGGCCGCCGCGTACCCTTTACCCCGGGGCTCATCCCCAAGCGCAAGGACGAGATTGCCGAGTCGCTGGGGCATGTGGTTTCGGATTACCTGGTGACAAGCGAGGGCCTGCAGGATCTGATTCGCAGGCCGGTGTTCCGCAGCAAGATGGAGGAAAGCCTCCGGCGGAAGCTGGAGGAATGGAGCGAATCGGAGCTGAGCTTCGGCGATTTGGCGCTGAAAGTATGGAGTCCCGAACAGTGGGAGCAGATGAAGGTCCGGGCGGAACAATTGGCGCGCGAGCTTACGGCCCGAGGTGCCGCTGCCATATGGCACGGGTATGGGCTTGAGGCGAAACCGCTGAAGGAGCTCGTTCCCGGCTGGTCGGAGGAAACGATCCAGGGCTGGAGCGCGGCCGCAGCCGATACCGTGCTGAAGGAGCTGAAGCATACGCTCTTGTCGGCAAAGGGGCAGCTCATGCTGTCGGACGTAGCTTCTTCGCTTATCGATAAGGCGGGCGGATTTCTCGGTACGATGGCTTCAATCTTTGTGGATGAGGATAAACTGGTACAGAAGATGACCCCTGTACTGATCCAGCAGCTGGAGGGAGAGAAGGTCCGCAAGACCATCACGGACATCATCTCCGGAAAGCTGTCCCATTACGGGGAAATGCCGATCGGGGATATCATCGAACATGCATCGGATGAGCCGGGGCTTGCGTGGCTGACCCGGACATTGGATGACAAGCTTCCTTGGTCCACATGGATTCAGCGGATCGAGCTTCTTCGCGTTGGCGAAGCGATCGGCCCGCGCATGCCGGCTATCGAGGCAGCCCTGCCAGGAATGCTCGATAAGGGGCTGGGCTTTTTGGAGCGAAGCATCCCGGGGGCGATGAAGGCCGTTAACTTGCCGCAGCTCGTTCAGGAGCAGGTGGAGAAATTTCCGATCGAGCGGCTGGAAGAGGTCATACTGAGCGTATCCGGCCGCGAGTTCAGGGCTATTACCTGGCTCGGGGTTCTGCTGGGCGGGATCATTGGATTACTCCAATCGCTGCTGACGATACTGTGGAGATGAGATGTTAAGAGTTAAGATGTGGCAAAGCGAACGAACAAAACGGCTTCTTAGCCGAATATAGGGGAGGAACCAAGAATGAACATTTATGACAAAGCGCATGATTTGGCAAAAGCAATGAAGGAGAGCCAGGAGGTAGAAGAGATTACATCCGCGATGAAACTCGTGGATGCGGATCCGGAGAGCAGACGCATGCTGGACGATTTCCGTCAGCGTCAGATGGAGCTTCAACAGCGCATGATGTCCGGAGACATGCCGGCCCAAGAGGAAATGGAGAAGATGGAGAAGCAGTTCGAGGTGCTGAGCCTGAACCTGAACATTCGCCGTCTGTTTGACGCCGAGCGGCGTCTGAGCGTCATTATCGAGGACGTGAACAAGATTATATCGGACAGCCTGCAGCATCTGTACGGACCGGCCCAATCCTAAGCGATCTCGTTTGTAACCATGGTGCGGCGGTTATCTTCGAAGACAATTCGAACAAATTTTTAAAAACTTGTCTCATAAATTGCGCAAGCTCCTCATAGAGTAGAAATATAGATTTCAGAGAGTAGAGGAGCTGCGTTTACAATGAAAAAAAAGAAAAACAAGTTTAAACACACCGCATATTTATTGGTTGCACTCGGCATGCTGATATACGCCCTTCCGAGCATTTCATTCTCCGGCGGGTTCTCTTGGGTTTCGCTGTTCGGTGCTGTCTGGGCAGGCTTTGCCCTGCTCGTGATCGGTTCGCATCTCTATTATCTTATCGGAGTAGATGAGGCGAAGCAGAAAGCGCTGGACGCAATCCGCAAGGAGAAATTGAGCCAGTGGGAACTGAAATGGCCTGAGGAACAGAAGAGCCAGGAAGCCAATTAAGTGCCGGATCACAGCGAGAGCTGCGATAAACAAAAACCTCCCTTGAAGCCGATGCGGCTGGATTATCCATCCGCCATCCTTGAGGGGAGGTTTTTTTGGATTTGACGGGTATGGGAGCGTCAGCGGACGTGATATAATAGATACAGTGTAGTACAGATAGTGTTATGGGGGTGTAACAGTTGGACGTTCGGGATGATACGATTACAAAACACGAGCAGTTGGTTCAGTATATTGAAAGTTTGAAGGTGGGAAGCAAAATATCGGTGCGGCGGCTGGCCAAGGAGATGGGCGTCAGCGAGGGGACCGCTTACCGGGCGGTGAAGGAAGCGGAAAGCCTAGGCATCGTTGTCACGAAGGAACGGATCGGTACGGTTCGCGTGGAACGGAAGCCGCGGAACATATCCGAGCAGCTTACGTTTGCCGATGTCGTTGAGATCGTGGAAGGACATGTGCTTGGCGGTGCCGAAGGGCTGAATAAAAGCCTGCACAAGTATGTGATCGGCGCGATGAAGGTGGAAGCCATGATCCGCTATATCGACGCCGGAAGCCTCATGATTGTCGGTAACCGCGAAGATGCCCATTCCCTGGCGTTAGAGCAGGGGGCAGGCGTGCTGATTACCGGCGGTTTCGGCACGAGCCGGGAAGTGAAGCTGCTGGCGGATCAGCTGGATCTGCCTATCATCTCGTCCCGACATGACACGTTTACGGTCGCCTCCATGATCAACCGTGCCATTTTCGACCGTTTAATTAAGAAGAAAATTATGCTGGTGGAGGATATCGCCCATGATAAGCCCAAGAATCACCAGTTGAAAAACTCCGTCACCGTCCAGGAATTCAAACGGATTTCGCAGGAGACAGGGGAAAACAGGTACCCGGTCACGGACGAATGGAACCGGGTCATCGGCATCGTCGGGGTTCGCGACGTGGAAGGGCTGGCCGAAACCCAGCCGATCGAGAAAGCGATGACCCGCAATCCGGTGACGGCCAGCATGAAGACCTCCCTTGCATCGGCCGCGCAGATCATGATGTGGGAAGGGATCGATTTTCTGCCGATCGTGGATCGGAACCGCAAGCTGCTTGCCACCGTCACCCGGAAAGAGGTGCTTGGCGCACTGCGGGATGCGCGAAACCAGCCTCAGCTCGGCGAGACGTTCGATCAGCTGATCTGGAACGGGATTGCGGAGGATCGGGATGAGGAAGGGCGATTGTTCTTCCACGGCTTTATCACGCCCCAAATGGCCTCGGAACTCGGAACGATTTCGCAAGGGGTGCTCACCACCGTGATGAGCCAGGCGGCTGTGAAGGCTGCCAAGGATATCAGCGGCTGGGATCATGTCCTCGATCATCTGTCGACGTATTTCATCCGGCCTGTGCAGATCGAGGATCCGATTGTCATTATGCCGAAATTGCTGGAGCTCAGCCGGCGTACCTGCAAGATGGAGATTGAAATCCAGCATCAGACGAGCCTGATTGCCAAAGCGGTCATGACGATGCAGGCGATCGATCACGGCTAACGGGAAACTCTCCCGACTAATAAAAAAGGGCACCCCGCTGGTCTTGTAGACCATGCGGGATGCCTTTTTTCAACTTAGCTTCATTCAGCCGGCCGTCCGTGAATTCTTCAGTCTGCTGTAATAGGCGCGGCTTCGAATGCCGGCAAATATATTGAACGCGCCAAGCACCAAAAACGCTGCTTCTACAATGACAGCGGGCGTGGAGCCGCTGAACAGGAACATGCACACCAGCGAAAGGGAAACCAGCATAATGCCCATGCAGAGGTTCATCATGGACATATGGATTCCGCGGTCGACCGGATCCGCTACTCGCCGTGCGCGAATGCTATACAGCGCGGCAGCTACGACGGACAGGACAAGGATAATGTACAGGATATAGTGGATGACGGTTATCATGGAATGGAAGGCTCCTTTATATTCGGTAACATACTGTTAGATTCGATCATTTACAATAGTATGTATTGTATCATGATCCCGTTGACTTTGCATCCAGATGATCGACGCCGACCCAGATTTGCAGCACGCCTTCCATGACGAGCATGGTCTTGATCTGGACCTTGTAATCTTTTTCCCGGACCGTATAGATTTTGTCGCTGAGGAGCGAACGGGTCAGCTTGCTGTCCGTATCGATATCAAACACGTTGCGGCCGCGAAGGGCAGCCAGATCGTCGCTCATAAGCCTGACGAGCTCTTTGATGATGACGGGATCAAGAGGCTCCCTGTCGTTTTGTTCGCTGCGGATCTTGATTTCCTTGATGACCGTGGATTGTTTATTGTATTTTTTTAACGAATCGATATCTTTTTCATACTGCGTTATTTTGAGCTGCTGTTCCTGATTCGTTTCCCATAATTTATTGTAGGCTGCATGATAAACCGAATTGTAGAGGATGCTGCCGACGACCATCCCCAGCACGAAGATGGATGCGACCTGATAGAAGGGGCGGAATCGGTGGGCCGGAGGTACGCGCATGGATCAGCTCCGGCTGGAGCACACCCATTTGACCAGCTCGCTGCCCATATGTGCTCCAAGAAATGCAAAACCCAGATATAAAACCTGCTTGATGGCAGGGGATAGATTGCCGACTACCATGTTGCTTTCAATGACCCGCATCGGATCAATGGTGCCTCCGATGGCGGCGGCAAGCGCCCATATCTTAATCCGGTCGGCCACTTCTATCATGGTCAGGGTCGGGGGCTGCAGGGACAGCACGGCGCCCACGCCTCCCACCATGGCCCCCCCCAGCACGATGCCGAAGGCTATAAAAAAATCCAGAATCGCTTTGGATAAAAAAACGCTCATGCCCTCATGTCTCCTTTCTTCTCTCGGTGGATGTCAAGGCAACCGCCTGTCCACGTATTCCCTAGTTTCATTCTATGGGCGGGCCTAGCGGGATTATGATAAAATGGTATAAAGACTTTTTAAGATATTTCTGAGTTGATTTTAAATATACATGTACCGGCGAAAGGAAGGCGTTACGATGAGCTCTTTCGTGCATTTGCACGTGCATAGTGAATACAGTTTGCTCGATGGAGCGGCACGTATCGGTGACCTGGTGCGGGAAGCGGCGGCGCTTGGCATGAAATCGCTGGCGCTGACGGATCATGGCGTGATGTACGGTGCCGTTCCGTTCTATAAAGCCTGCCTGGCGCAGGGCATCAAACCGATTATCGGTTGCGAGGCCTATATCACGGCAGGCTCCCGCAAGGAGCGGGGAAGCCGCAAGGACCAGCCGATCTATCATTTGATTTTGCTTGCCAAGAATGAGACCGGCTATCGCAATTTAATGAAGCTGTGCTCGATCGGGCATTTGGAGGGGTATCATTACAGACCCCGAATCGATATGGAGGCGCTGGCCGCCCATCATGAAGGAATCATATGTCTCAGCGCCTGCTTGGGAGGCGAGGTTCCCCAGCATCTGCTTCATGGACGCGAGGCGGAAGCCAAGGCGGCTGCGCTCCGTTACCAGGCGATTTTTGGAGAGGATTATTACCTGGAGCTGCAGGATCACGGCATGCCGGAGCAGAAGCGCGTGAACCCCCAGCTGATTCAGCTGAGCCGCGAGACCGGCATTCCGCTGGTAGCGACCAACGATGTGCATTATCTGACCGAGAACGATGCCGAGGTTCAGGACGTCCTGATCTGCATCGGCACGGGAAAGACGGTCGAAGATGAAGACAGGCTGCAGATTCAGACGAACCAGCTCTATCTGAAGAGCGGCAGCGACATGGAGCGTCTGTATCCCCATGTGCCTGAAGCTATATTGAATACGGCTAAGATTGCGGACCAGTGCCATTTGGAGCTGGAGTTCGGCAAATCCATTTTGCCGGAATACAGCTCGCTTCCGGAAGGGAAGAATGCTGCGGAATACCTGCGGGATCTCTGCCTGAGCGGATTGCGGGAACGCTACGAAGAAACGGAACGGTGGCAGGATGAAGGGCAACGCAGCGAGCTGGAGCAGCGCCTTGATTATGAGCTCGGCGTTATCGAGAGCATGGGCTTCAGCGATTATTTCCTGATCGTATGGGATTTCATCGCCTATGCCCACCGGAAAGGCATCGCGGTCGGACCCGGAAGGGGTTCCTCGGCAGGAAGCCTAGTGGCTTATACCCTGCAAATTACCAATGTGGATCCGATGAAATATAAGCTGTTGTTTGAGCGCTTCCTGAATCCGGAACGGATCACGATGCCGGATATCGATATCGATTTCAGCGATGAGCGCCGGGACGAGGTCATCGATTACGTGGTGGACAAATACGGGAAAGAGCATGTGGCCCAGATCATTACGTTCGGTACGATGGCCGCAAGGGCAGCCGTCCGCGACGTCGGGCGTGCGCTGAATGTGCCGTTCGGGGATGTGGACAAGGCGGCAAAGCTGATCCCTAACCACCTGGGCATCAGCATTGAAAGAGCGATGGAGCAAAGCCCGCAGCTGAAGGAGCAGTACGAAACAAAGCCGAAGGTACGCGAGCTGATCGACATGGCGATGAAGGTCGAGGGCATGCCGCGCCATGCATCGACGCATGCGGCCGGCATCGTCATTTCCAGGGAGCCCTTGACGGATGCGGTGCCGCTGCAGGAAGGCAGCGAGAAGACGGCGCTGACGCAGTATTCCATGGAGAATTTGGAGAGCGTGGGGCTCCTCAAGATGGATTTTTTGGGCCTGCGGACGCTGTCGATCATCGAGCGTACGCTGAAATGGATTCAAGAATTGACCGGCAGTGAGCTTGATTTCGAACAAGTGCCGGATGACGACCAAGCGACTTACGAAATGTTGGGCCGAGGGGAGACCGCGGGCGTATTTCAGCTCGAATCCGCCGGGATACGGCGGGTGCTGAAGGATCTGAAACCTTCGGTGTTTGAGGATATCGTATCGGTGAATGCCCTGTACCGCCCGGGTCCCATGGAATTTATTCCGAAGTTCATTCAGGCCAAGCACGGCCGGATCGAGCCGGAGTACCCCCATCCGGACCTGATCCCGATTCTGGGGGATACGTATGGCATTATCGTTTACCAGGAGCAGATTATGCAGATCGCTTCGACAATGGCGGGCTTCTCGCTCGGGGAAGCGGATCTGCTGCGCAGAGCGGTATCGAAGAAGAAACGCGAGGTGCTGGACCGCGAGCGCAGCCACTTCGTTTCAGGGAGCCTGAAGCTGGGCTATACCGAGGATGAGGCCAACCGCGTGTACGACATGATCGTCCGGTTTGCCAACTACGGATTCCCGCGCGCGCATGCTGCCGCTTACGGCGTGCTGGCCTTCCAGACGGCTTATCTTAAGGCGCACTATCCGGTTCCGTTCATGGCTTCCATGCTGACAGCCGTCATGGGCAGCCATCGGAAGGTAGCCGAATACGTGCTGGAGGCGCGGCGCATCGATATCGAGGTCATGCCGCCGGACGTCAACGAAAGCGGGACGTATTTTACGCCGGTCATGAGCCGTTCTGCTGCCGAGGGCAGCGATAAACAGGCCGATTCTCCGGCCGGCGGCGGGATCCGATTCGGGCTTGCCGCCATCAAGAACGTCGGCACGCAAGCGGTGGAGAATATCGTCGAGATCCGGCGCGAAAAGCCGTTTGAAAGCCTGCTTGATTTCTGCCGCCGCGTCGACCTCCGCGTATGCAACAAGCGTGTGATCGAGTCCCTGATCCAGGCGGGCGCCTTCGATTCCTTGCAGGGGCACCGCTCCCAGCTGGTCGCCATGCTGGACGAAACGGTGGAAGCGGCCGTGAAGTGGAGAAAGGAGCGGGATGATCTTCAGATTCAGCTCTTCGACTTCGTGGAAACCGCGAATTGGGACATTGAATATCCGGACATCCCGCCTTATACCGCAAGTCAGCAGCTCGAATTCGAACGCGAGCTGCTGGGCATGTATTTGTCCGGTCATCCGCTGGACGGCTTTGAAGAGACGCTGACGGAGTCTGGAGCGGATCGGCTCATGGATCTGCATGAAGCGGAGGATGAGTCGATGGCTACGGTTGCCGGCATGGTGGTCTCGCTGAAGACCATAACGACGAAACAGGGGAAATCGATGGCCTTCATGGAGTGCGAGGATCAAATCGAGCGCTGCGAGGTCGTTCTCTTTCCGGAAGTGTGGAAGCGCAGCGCGCATCTGATTGAAAAAGGCGCCCTGCTCGCGATCCGGGCGAAGGTCCAGCTGCAGGACGAAGGCTTCAAGCTGCTGGCCGAAGAAATCGCTCCGCTTGAAGCGCAGACCCTGGGCCAGCTCGTTCGGCGGAGCAAGGTCCGGGGAACGCAGGGCGGCAGAGGCAGGGCCGAGGGAGCAGGCCGGGGCGCCGCGTCGGGCGCAACCGGCAAGAAGGCGGCTTCGGGCGGCGAACCAAAGGCCGTTCTGAATTCAGCGCAGCCGCTTGCCGCCACGAAAGGCCAAGACCTGCCTCCGCTCGGAAAGGAAGTTTCGGGCATTAACCGAACGTCCGGGAAGGAATCTCGAGCAGGCGCATCGAATCCTAAAGCAGAGCAGCGCGTGTTTGTGAAAATAACGGCCGATGCGGAGCGATCGGAGATGCTGGTCAAGCTGAAAGAGCTTCTGCAGCGGCATCCCGGGCCCGTGGCAACGGTGTTGTTTTATGAACGAAGCCAGAAGGTGCTTGCGCTCAGCGATGCCTATCGGATCAAGCCTTCGCAAGAGCTCATTGCCGAAATGGAGAGCATGCTGGGCAAAGACACCGTTAAAGTGAAGTGACATGAAAATTTAAGAACGTTTCCCATCCCTCCCGCATACAATTAGGACACTACAGGAATGTTGGCCGAGTATTCGCCTGAAGAAAGCACTTCACGGTGATGACCGTAGTGACAGAGCAACGGCCAAAGACGCGGGGGGGATTTGTGGTGTCAATCGACTTGGCAGAGAGCATGCTCAGCCGCAGAGGAGTCAGCGTAAACTCCATCGCGGATATTGTGTTGAAGCTTCAACAGCGTTACCATCCGACGCTAACCATCGAGCAGTGCGAGGAAAGCGTGCGGGCCGTGCTCGGGAAGCGCGAAGTGCAATATACCCTGTATACGGGCATTGCGCTGGATGAGCTGGCGGAGAAGAAACTGCTGCCGGAGCCGCTGCAATCAATTATGGAGCAGGACGAACCGTTGTACGGTGTGGATGAGACCATGGCGCTCGGTGTCACGAGCATATACGGCATGATTGGACTGACGAGCTTCGGCTACCTGGATAAAGAAAAAATTGGCGTGATTGAGATATTAAATGAAAAAACGGACGGGATTCATGTGTTTCTGGATGATCTCGTTGCAGGCATTGCCGCCGCCGCTTCCTCGCGAATCGCGCATAACAATCCCGATGCGGCCCATTATACCGCGGGATCTGACTGATTTGCGCGAGTGTTGTCGAATCGCTGCATAAGGGTACGGATTTGGCTTTCAGCCCCCTGCTCTCTTTGTTGAGGTAAAAACTGAAGTATGTTATCATTATCCATTATATCGGCTCAGGATATGCCTGTGGGACGAGATTAGGGGGATCTGAAAGGCATGTGGACGGTTATCTATATTGCGCCAACTGCAAAGGTGGCGGAAATGATCAAGACCAGGCTAACGGAAGAAGGGTTTTTGGTTCAAAGCCGTCCTGTGAATCTTTCCAAACAGCAGTTTGAGATTTTGGTACCCTCCGGAGAGCTTGAGGAAGTACAGGAAGTGTTGAATTCGATATTGCACCCCTAGTTTCATCTGGGTTACATAGCGAAGCTTAGCGTACGGATCGGCGATGTGCTATTGCGGCGGCCATTCAAATTTACGGCTGGAGAGGTGTAGTTGTGTTTAAAGACTTGTTTCAGAAAAAAAGAAAATACGCAACGATCCCATCGGAACGACTTGGGACGGCAGGGCAGCCTCAGGAAGGCGAACGCCCGAAACGGGAAATTCCGGAAGGTCTGATGAATAAGTGTGCCAAGTGCGGCACCATTCAATACAGCAAAGAGCTTGAGAAGAATCTGAAGGTGTGTCAGGAGTGCGGGCATCATATGCGCCTGAACGCGGTTGAGCGGATTGCCATGACGCTGGATGAGACAGGCTTTGAAGAGTTTGACGCGGAGATGATCTCGGTGGACCCGCTCAAGTTTCCGGGATATGCGGCCAAGCTGGAGCAGCAGAAGATGAAATCCGGACTGCATGATGCGGTGATTACCGGCCAAGGCTCCATTCTGGGCCAGCCCGTTGTGGTGGCCGTGATGAGTTTTGACTTCTTCACGGGAAGCATGGGCTCCGTCGTTGGGGAAAAAATCACCCGTGCGATCGAGTTTGCGACGGACAAGCGTTTACCGCTCATTATTTTCTCCACTTCCGGCGGCGCCCGGATGCAGGAGAGCATTCTCAGTTTGATGCAGATGGCCAAAACAAGCGCGGCCCTGTCCAGGTTCAATGAACTCGGCGGGCTCTACATTTCAGTGATCACGGATCCGACGACCGGCGGCGTGTCCGCCAGCTTTGCGACGCTTGGCGATATCAACATCGCCGAGCCGGGAGCCGTATTCGGCTTTGCGGGCCGTATCGTTATTGAACAGACCATTCGCCAGAAGCTGCCGGACGATTTCCAGACAGCGGAGTTCAATTTGGCGCATGGTCAGCTTGACATGGTTATTCATCGGAAAGATATGCGCTCCATGCTTGGTAAGCTGCTGGAGATGCATACCGTGAAAGGGGGATTCTGATGTCAGGCGAATTGCCTTTTGAAATGCCACTTGCCGAAATGCGCAAGAAGATAGATGAATTGAAACAATTCGGACAGGAAAAAGGGATCGATTTCACGGATGAAATCGCCCGCCTGGAAGAACGATATAGTCGTTTGGAGGAAGAGATTTATTCCTCGATTTCGCCTTCCCAGAAAATGCATCTGGCCCGTCATCAGCAGCGGCCGACGTCGCTTGATCTGATCCAGCTGATCTTTACGGATTTCATCGAGCTGCATGGAGACCGTCTCTACGGGGACGACCTTGCCATCGTCGGCGGCTTGGCCAAACTTGACGGCGTTCCGGTCACGGTGGTCGGCCAGCAGCGCGGCAAAGACACGAAGGACAACATCGCCCGTTTCTTCGGAAGTCCGCATCCGGAAGGCTTCCGAAAAGCCCTGCGGCTTATGCAGCAGGCGAACAAGTTCAAGCGCCCCATTATCACGTTTATTGATACAAAAGGCGCATATCCGGGTAATACAGCAGAAGAAAGAGGTCAGTCCGAGGCGATCGCCCGCAATTTGCGGGAGATGTCGTCTCTTGGGGTGCCTGTTGTTTGTGTGGTCATCGGCGAAGGTGGAAGCGGCGGTGCTCTTGCGATGGCTGTAGGCAATCGCGTGCTGATGCTGGAGCACGCCATCTATTCCGCCATCTCGCCGAACGGCGCGGCATCCATTCTATGGAAGGATGCGTCCAAGGCGGACCAGGCCGCGGAAGCGATGAAGATCACCGCCAAAGACCTGCTGGAAATGGAAGTCATCGAGGAGATCATTCCTGAGCCTAAGGGCGGTGCACACCGTAACTACGAGGAGACGGCCGCTGCCATTCGGAGCGCCCTGATCAGCCAGCTGAAGGAGCTGTCCGTGATGGATGCCTGCGAGCTGAAGGAAGACCGGTACCGCAAATTCCGCAAGATCGGCGAATTCGACTTTGCGAAGGCGGAACCGGAAGACGTTATCCTCTAAAAGTCTAATGAGTATGTGACGATATGACAAAGTTCCTATACAAATGAGACTTTTTGTAGTAGATTTAGTTGTTGGAAAAAGAGATATAGAGAACCCTTTAATAAACGGAGGAAACCCAAATGCGCAAAACTAAAATTGTATGTACCATCGGTCCTTCCAGTGAATCGTTGGAAAACACCAAGAAGCTCATTATGGCCGGCATGAACGTGGCTCGTCTGAACTTCTCCCACGGCGACTTCGAGGAGCATGGCAACCGGATCAAGAACATCCGCCAAGCTTGCGAAGAGTTGAACAAAACGGTAGCGATCCTGCTTGATACCAAAGGACCGGAGATCCGTACAGGCAAACTTGAAGTGGAACCGATTGAGCTTGTACAAGATGAATATATCACCCTTACTACCGAGGAAATCCTTGGTGATAAGAATCGTTTGTCCATTACTTATAAAGAGTTGCCTCAAGACGTTCAAGTCGGATCGACGATCCTGATCGACGACGGTCTGATCGGTCTGACCGTGGTGGAGATTCAAGGCACCGAAATCAGATGCCGCATCGTTAATGGCGGAACCATTAAGAGCAAAAAAGGTGTTAACGTGCCGGGAGTCGCGATTTCCCTCCCAGGTATTACGGAAAAAGACGCCAACGATATCATTTTCGGGATCGAGCAGGGCATCGATTTTATTGCCGCTTCCTTCGTTCGTAAAGCAAGTGACGTGCTGGAAATTCGCGAATTGCTGAAGAAGCACAATGGCGAGCACATCCAAATCATCTCCAAAATCGAGAACCAGCAGGGCGTTGACAACCTGGATGAAATCCTGGAAGTATCCGACGGCTTGATGGTAGCCCGTGGCGATCTCGGCGTTGAAATTCCGGCTGAGGAAGTTCCATTGGTTCAAAAACGCATGATCGAAAAATGTAACCTGGCCGGCAAACCGGTCATTACGGCTACGCAAATGCTGGATTCCATGCAGCGCAACCCGCGTCCTACCCGTGCGGAAGCAAGTGACGTTGCCAATGCGATTTTCGACGGAACCGATGCCATCATGCTCTCCGGCGAAACGGCTGCAGGTAAATACCCGGTGGAATCCGTATTGACGATGTCCCGCATCGCGGAAAAAGCGGAATCCGCACTGAACTATCGTGAATTGTTCTTGAAGCAGCGCATTGCACAAGAAACCAGCGTAACCGAAGCGATCAGCCAATCGGTTGCGATTTCGGCACTCGACCTGAATGCCAAAGCGATCATTTCGTCTACCGAATCTGGTCAAACAGCTCGCATGGTATCCAAATACCGTCCACAGGCTCCTATCGTCGCCGTAACGACTCAAGAAAGAACGCTGAGACGTTTGGCACTGACTTGGGGCGTAACGCCGGTTAAAGGCGAGCAGGCTTCTTCTACGGACGAGATGTTTGATTATGCGCTGCAAGGCGGCGTGAAATCCGGACTCGTGAAAGAAGGCGACCTTGTTGTGATTACGGCTGGCGTGCCGCTGGGACGTTCCGGTTCCACGAACCTGCTGAAAGTGGACCAAATTCCACAGCAGAAGTAGATTCATCATCAAGAATCCGCTGGATTCTGAATATAGCTGCATATAAGCAATGGACGACGTTTCTTGTCGGCCATTGCTTTTTGCATACATGAGGGGGAAGAAGACGTTGGCTAGTCCATCCGTACCGACGCGAAGCCGCTGGTTCTGGACATCCTTTCGGGTGCGTTACCAGGAAAGCGATCAAATGGGTGTCGTGTATCATGCGAACTATTTAAACTGGTTTGAGATCGGGCGTACCGAAATGATCCGTGAAATGGGATTTACGTATCGGGGAATGGAAGAAGAAGGCGTCCTGCTCCCTGTAGTGGATCTTGACATCAAGTACCGCCGGCCGGCGCGATATGATGATCTAGTGACGATATTTACAAGAATGACTGCTTTCTCCCCGCTGCGAATACACTATGAATACGAGGTCCGTCTGCTGAGTGAGCAGGAGCAGGCGGATTTGGGAGCGAGGGGTTGGCATACCGAGTCCGAGCTCCCCGGTGCCTTGTTAACGGCAGGAGCGACCCGGCATGTATGGCTGAACCGGGAGTGGAAGCCGGCCCGACTGGATAAATGCGCGCCAAAGCTGTATGATGCATTGAAGGATACCCTTTTGGGGAGGAAGGAGTAGCTTCATGTTCAAATGGATGCTGGCAGCGATTATTTTTGTGCCTACTATTGAGATATTCGGCTTTCAGTTTGTTGCGGACCGCGTAGGCGGCATGAATACATTGCTTTTGACACTGCTGACCTCTGCCGTCGGCGTGGCCATGATGAGATTCGAAGGCCGCAAAGCGATGGAAGACGCCAAGCAGAGAATGAATACAGGCATGGTTCCGGGTGCTTCCATGGCGGACGGCCTATGTATATTTGCGGGTGGAGTACTTCTCATTCTGCCGGGCTTTGTAACTGACATTATCGGCTTTACGTTGATATTTCCGTTGACCCGCCCGCTGTATCGGATTTTGCTGTTGAAATGGATGAAGAAAAATATGAAAAACGGCAAGATTACGATCTTTCGCAGATAATACAAGCAGACATTACCATAAGACCGGTCCCGCAAGGGGCCGGTCTAAATTTATGCAAGGGAGCAGCCTGTTTTAATCTTTCCAAATACGATGTTCACATTAGCCCAATGATAAGATAAATCAAGCCGTTTCTTAACGCAGGCTACCTGAACCTGCCCCCGATAATGTAATTCCTCAGGTCCTTGAACACATGGGCCCGATGAAAAGCGTCCAGGATGACAAGCGACACGGGACCGATGATCAGTCCCAAAATCCCGAACAGCTTAAGCCCGACGAACATGCCCAGCAGGGCGGCAAGCGGATCCAGCCCGACGCTGCTGGCCAGCACCTTGGGCTCCATGATCTGACGGACGACCAGAATGATGCTGTACAGGACCGTCAGCCCGATGCCGAGTGTCAGGTCGTCGGACATAAAAGCATACAGCGACCACGGAATCAGGACGATGCCCACACCCAGGTACGGGAGTAGATCCACCAAGCCGATCAGAAGCCCGATGGAGAAGGCGGAATCCACGCCGAGCGCATAGAGCGTGATCGTGACGATGACGGCCGTAATGGATATGAGAATCAGCTGGGCTCTGGCAAATCCGAACAACGCTTTTTTCAGATCCGAGAAGATATAGTTCATCGGTTTACGGATGACGTCGGGCAGGAGACGGAGCAGCGCGCGGTTATGACGTTCCCAGCTGTTGCTGAGAAAGAACGTGGACAGCAGCACGACAATGAAAATCGTCCCCAAATTCGGCAAATAATAAATAATTTGCAGGATACCGTTAAAAATACCGGTAACGAGGTCGGTCACGGCCGTGCCAATCGTCTGCGTCGTACGGGTGATGTTTTGGTTGATGGTATCGTGATAATTCGGGTTGTTCTGATAGAAACGGCTGATCTCATTGACGATATTCTGGAAGCTCTCATTCTGCGTCCAGGCCGTCAGCCATTCCACCCAGGCGTCAATGTGGAGATTAAAGGACTGGGACAGGGCAATCAGTTCCTTGACCAGCCTGCTGACGGCCGCGGTGAGAATCAACAGGGCTGCGCCGAAATACAGGAGCAAGGACAACGTGACGGCGATCCAGCGCGGCATTCTCAGACTCCGCTGGAGCAGGTTGACGCAGGGGTTCATCGCATAGGCGATGATCCAGGCCAGAAGGAAGGGATAAAGCAGCGGCAGCAGTACATATATCAAATAGGCGATCACGAAGATGAAAGACAGCACCCACACTCCCCGGCCCAAACGTTTAAGCATCAATCGTTCCAATGAATCACACTCCTTTGCAGCTGACTTGGAGGGACGAGCAGAAAGGCTCATTCTATACGTATGCAGGGAGTTTCAATATAAGGATAAAGAGTTCAAAAATGGTCGTCTTCATGATTCGACAATGAGAATTATCACAGGTATAATGGAATTGTAAGTGATTTCAAAAAAATGTTTATGGTATCGATAAAACAATTTGATGCGGCGAATGTCGCTGCTCATGTTCACATATCAGACAAAATCCAGTATGATATGAGAAGGTTTGTGACTAGGACCATAGCAATTTTTTTGCGCGTTTTTCTTTTTCATCTGACTTCATGAAAATGTTTTCATGATTGTCAAAATAGTTCAGTTTATCCCGATCATAAAGGAGAGATGTTGCATGACAGCTACCAAGGGTTTGGAAGGCATTGTAGCTACCACCTCCGCGATTAGTTCGATCGTCGATGGCGTTCTGACTTACCGTGGATATGATATTGACGATCTCGCAGAACATGCAAGTTTTGAAGAAGTAGCCTACCTGCTCTGGTTCGGAAAGCTTCCGAATGTAGAAGAGTTAAAGGCGCTTCAACAAGATTTGAGCAACTATGCCGCCATTCCGGATGAGCTTATCCAGCAGATCAAATTGTATCCGAAGGACGGCAATACGATGGCTGCGCTTCGTTCGGCTGTATCCGCGCTCGCTCTGTACGACGCCGAAGGCGACGATATGAGCCGTGAAGCGAACGAGAAGAAAGCGGTTAAACTTCAAGCTCAGCTTCCGACGATCATCGCTGCCATTGCCCGCGTTCGTCAGGGCAAAGAGCCGGTGGCTCCGAAAGCAGGCGCCTCCATCGCGGAAAACTTCCTGTATATGCTCAGAGGCGAGGATCCTGACCAGACTTCCATTAAGGCACTGGATCAGGCGCTCGTATTGCATGCGGACCACGAGCTTAACGCATCCACGTTTGCGGCCCGCGTGACCGTAGCCACGCTGTCCGACATTTATTCCGGTGTTACTTCCGCCATTGGCGCGCTGAAAGGCCCTCTGCACGGCGGCGCGAACGAAGCCGTCATGAAGATGCTGAACGAAGTCGGTTCGATTGATCGGGCTCAGGCGTACATTCAAGAGAAGCTGGACAACCGTGAAAAAATTATGGGCTTTGGACACCGCGTATACAAAAACGGCGATCCGCGCGCGAAACATCTCCAAAAAATGTCCCGCGAGCTTGGCGAAATGAAAGGCGATACCACGCTGTACGATATGTCGGTGCTGATCGACGAAACGGTTACCAACCAAAAAGGCCTGAAGCCGAACGTCGATTTCTATTCCGCCTCCGTCTATACGCAGCTTGGCATTGAGCACGAATTGTTCACGCCGATTTTCGCGATCAGCCGCGTATCCGGATGGACCGCGCATATTCTTGAGCAGTATGAAGGCAACCGTATTATCCGCCCGCGCGCAGAGTATACGGGGATGACCGATCAAAAATATGTGCCGATAGAACTTCGCTAAGTGGCTAGCAATCATGTACAATAGGCTAGAGAACCGCTTAAACGCGAGTGAATCGCGGGTGGCGGATTTCTCTATGCCTATTGCACACAGTATCACATTGAAATGGCTAGAGAAAAGAACCATATTCGAAGGAGGAACTCATACTCATGAAATTGGAAAAATTCGCATTGCCGACTGAAGGCGAGAAAATCACGATTGATAACGGAACCCTGCAGGTGCCTAACAACCCTGTTATTCCTTTTATTGAAGGCGACGGCACAGGCCGTGACATCTGGAAAGCTTCCAAGCGCGTCCTGGATGCAGCTGTAGAAAAAGCGTACAACGGTTCCAAGAAAATTGCCTGGTATGAAGTATTTGCCGGTGAGAAGGCATACAATACATACGGTGAGTGGCTCCCGAACGATACGCTTGAAGCGATTCGCGAGTACATCGTTGCAATTAAAGGACCTCTTACAACGCCAATCGGCGGCGGTATCCGTTCCCTGAACGTTGCCCTTCGCCAAGAGCTGGATCTGTATACCTGCTTGCGTCCTGTCCGTTATTTCAACGGCGTACCGTCTCCGGTAAAACGTCCTGAGCTGGTCGACATGGTTATTTTCCGCGAGAACACGGAAGACATCTATGCAGGCATCGAATACAAAGAAGGCTCCGACGAAGTGAAGAAAGTGATCAAGTTCCTTCAAGACGAAATGGGAGCAAACAAAATCCGCTTCCCGGAAACTTCCGGTATCGGCATCAAACCGGTGTCCTCCGAAGGTTCCAAGCGTCTTGTACGCGCAGCGGTTGAATATGCGATCAAGCATGGCCGCAAATCCGTAACGCTCGTTCACAAAGGCAACATCATGAAATTTACGGAAGGTGCCTTCAAAAACTGGGGTTACGAAGTGGCTGAAGCTGAATTCGGCGATAAAGTGTTCACTTGGGCCCAGTACGATATCATCAAGGACAAGGATGGCGTAGATGCAGCTAACGCTGCTCAAAAAGCGGCTGAAGAAGCCGGCAAAATCATCGTTAAGGATGCGATTGCCGACATCGCGCTGCAGCAGGTTCTGACTCGCCCAACCGACTTTGACGTCATTGCGACATTGAACCTGAACGGCGACTACCTGTCTGACGCTCTGGCTGCGCAAGTTGGCGGTATCGGTATCGCTCCGGGCGCTAACATCAACTACGTAACAGGACATGCGATTTTCGAAGCGACTCATGGTACGGCTCCGAAATATGCAGACAAGGACGTAGTTAACCCTGGTTCCGTTATCCTCTCCGGCGTTATGCTGCTTGAGCACCTCGGATGGCAGGAAGCGGCTGACCTGATCTACAAAGGCATGGAAACGTCCATCAACAACAAAACCGTGACTTACGACTTCGCCCGCCTGATGGAAGGCGCTACTGAAGTGAAATGCTCCGAGTTCGCAGACGAAATCATTAAAAACCTGTAAGGAGGAGATTCATCGTGGCAATTACTCGTAAAAAGATTACGGTAGTAGGTGCTGGCTTCACAGGTGCGACTACCGCCCTGATGCTGGCTCAAAAAGAACTGGGTGATGTGGTGCTGCTGGATATCCCGCAGCTCGAGAACCCTACCAAAGGTAAAGCGCTGGATATGCTCGAAGCAAGTCCCGTCCAGGGATTTGACAGCAACATAGTCGGTACATCCAACTATGAAGATGCAGCTGATTCCGATATCGTAATCATTACAGCAGGCGTAGCCCGCAAGCCGGGCATGAGCCGCGATGACCTCGTCAACACCAATGCAGGAATCGTGAAGTCCGTATGCGAGAACGTGAAGACTCATGCACCGAACTCCACGGTCATCATCCTGAGCAACCCGGTGGATGCCATGACCTATGTGGCGTACAACACGCTCGGATTTCCCAAGAACCGCGTCATCGGTCAATCCGGCGTATTGGATACGGCACGCTATTGCACCTTTATCGCGCAAGAGCTGAACGTATCCGTTGAAGATGTCCGCGGTTTCGTTCTGGGCGGCCATGGCGATGACATGGTTCCTCTCGTTCGTTACTCCAGCGTGGGCGGCATTCCGATCGACACGCTGATTCCGGCTGAACGCATTGAAGCGATCGTGCAGCGCACCCGGGTCGGCGGCGGCGAAATCGTCAATTTGCTGGGGAACGGCAGCGCCTACTACGCGCCTGCTGCTTCCTTGGTCCAAATGACGGAAGCGATTCTGAAGGACAAGAAACGGATTATTCCGGTTATTGCCCTTCTGGAAGGCGAGTACGGTTATGACAACCTGTTCATGGGCGTACCGGCCATTCTCGGCGGAGACGGCATCGAGCGCATTTTCGAGCTTGAGCTGACCGCCGAAGAGAAGGCGGCGCTGGATAAGTCGGCGGAATCCGTGCGCAACGTGACTTCGGTCGTGAACCTGTAATTTGAATCAGGATTCACAAAATCGTCTAATAATGCAATCCCGTCCCGTGATTCGGGGCGGGATTGCTTTTCTTTGGATGATCTGTCCAGTATAATAGGAGACGATGAATTCGATGTAACATAAATCACACTAACGACTTTGGAGGAATTGTTTATGTGGAACGTGACATTTTTTCTGCATATGGTCGGTACGGCGGCGCTAGGGTTTTACTTGATCCTGCCGTTTGTTGTCGGCGGTATTCAGAAGCTGTCTCTGGGCGCTCAAGAAGGAGCCGTGAATACGATTCGGGTTGCGAACCGTTTTGCGCAGTACGGCTTGGTCATTCAGCTGTTGACTGGCGGATACATGATGTCCCAGGGCGAGTATTCGGTTCCTTGGATGATCATTGTAACGGTGTTGCTGCTGGCGATGTTTGCGATTGGAGGCATTATGAGCAAGCCGCTCAAGAATGCGCTTGCAGGCATCCGCGAGAAGCGTGAAGTGAAGGAAGAAACAAGCAAGCTCGGCACGCTTAGCGCATTGCTCGCCTTGCTGCTTCTGGTTATGATCTTCTTCATGGTATTCAATCATATCATCTAAGAACAGCTACATACGAAGAGAAGCCGTCCGTTGATTCGGGCGGTTTTTTTGATATTACAGCAATTAGATATACCGAGGGTTCCCGTAAAAAAGCGGACTGGACTTTGAGCGCAAGGCCCCGTTAAGAGGGGGATTTTGTTACGGGAAAAGCACCGTGCTTACGTTTGATCCCGTTTATTATGGGTAAAAACAATAGCGAAGGGCTTTTTATGAGAATAAGAAGCCGCGTCGAACGCATCCTATGAGAGGTAGTTTGAGATACTGACCTGAAAGGAGAAATGTTCATATGCCACAAGATCAACAGAAGCAGACATTGCCGCCCCAGCATCAGGATCACAGACCCGGAACCGAATCGGAGATGCACCCGAAGCCGGAGTTTGAAAGTAACGAGTATAAAGCAGCCGGTAAGCTAAAAGGAAAAGTAGCACTGATTACCGGAGGCGACAGCGGGATCGGCCGTGCGGTTGCCGTCTACTATGCCAAGGAGGGCGCGGATGTATCCATTGTGTATCTGAACGAGCACAAGGATGCGGAAGAGACCAAGCGACAGGTAGAGCAGGAAGGGCGTAAATGCTTGCTGATCGCCGGCGACGTCGGCGACGACGCGTTTTGCCGCGATGCAGTCACCGAAACCGTAGAGAAGCTTGGGAAGCTCGATATTCTTGTCAACAACGCAGCCGAACAGCACCCGCAGAAGAAGATCGAGGACATTACCAAAGAACAACTGGAGCGGACATTCCGCACGAATATTTTCGGGATGTTCTATTTGACGCAGGCGGCGATGCCGCATCTGTCCAAGGGAAGCTCCATTATTAACACGACCTCCATCACGGCTTACCGGGGAAGCCCGCAGTTGCTGGATTACGCATCAACCAAGGGAGCCATCGTGGCCTTTACGCGTTCCTTGTCGATGAACGTGGTCGGTCAAGGAATCCGGGTAAATGCCGTTGCGCCGGGACCCATCTGGACGCCGTTGATTCCTTCGACGTTCCCGGCGGATCAGGTAGCCGAGTTTGGGGCGACCCAGCCGATGAAACGACCGGGTCAACCGGAAGAATTGGCTCCTGCTTATGTATATCTGGCATCAACGGACTCCTCCTACGTGAGCGGTCAAGTGATTCATGTGAACGGCGGCGAAGTGATTAACGGTTAAAGCGTTGATTTAAACATTCTCGATGACAAAATAGAGCGGACATCCTGGGCTTAAGCCCGGATGTCCGCTCTTTTATCATGGGAGAGGGTTAGGAGAGATTACAGGCATACGGAGAATCAGATGGTTCTAAAACCGTTTGGAAGCCGTCCGGTATCGCGGATCGCCCGGATTTGAGCCAGCGTCAAACGGCGGTTCGAACTAATAATGGACTCTGGCTCTTCACCGCGGATGATATCGTCAAGATCGCCGATGTTGGTGCTGCCCCGGAATACTCTGAAACTGCCCCTGAAATTCGGCTCCGAGAACAGGACCAGGGTTGCGTTAGCGTTGGGGGAGAAGAATCTTAAGCTTTCAATGTCGCCAAAAGCTCTCTCGAGATTCCGGATCCCTACATTTCCACGCACCACAAATCGCCGTCCTCTGTAAAACTCATTTCTGAAGAGGGCAAGCCTTGGAAAAACAACCTGGGAGACTGTAACTTTTCTCATCATAGCAATCACCTCCTTTCCTTAACTAATATATGAGAGATTCATAGATTGGTATGGTCATTATGACCGGCAATTCAACACATTTTCTCGTCTCTTTCATTTTTTCAAGTAAACCCTTTCATGTGTGGAATGATATGATATGATAACAATATTGGCAGTTTATAATGATTCTTTTTTGCTATGAGGATTGGGTCATGAAAGAGAGGAGTTTACTGACGCTATGAAGTTATTTGAAGAGAGCATGTATCGACTGATTGTAGAAACCTCCACGAATTTGCCCGGAGACGTGCGAAGAGCGGTCAACCGTGGACGAGCGTCCGAGGATGCGGCAACGCGAGCGGGGCTGGCACTGGCAACGATCGCTCAAAATATCGAGATGGCCGAGCAGGAAGTATCGCCGATCTGCCAGGATACGGGCATGCCGACGTTTATCGTGCATACACCCGTGGGCGCGAATCACATCGAAATGAAGAAGGCGATCTATGCGGCGGTGGTTCGCGCCACGAAGGATGGCAAGCTGCGTCCTAATTCGGTGGATTCGTTGACAGGCGCTAACAGCGGCGATAATCTCGGACCTGGTTCGCCCGTCATCCATTTCGAGCAATGGGAGCAGGATAAGGTGGACGTCCGTCTCATCCTGAAAGGGGGCGGCTGCGAGAACAAAAACATACAGTACAGCCTTCCCGCAGAGCTTGAAGGATTGGGAAAAGCGGGACGTGACCTGGACGGAATCCGCAAGTGCATCATGCATGCCGTGTATCAAGCCCAGGGGCAGGGCTGCAGCGCCGGATTTATCGGCGTAGGTATCGGAGGCGACCGCACGACCGGATACGAGCTTGCGAAGCATCAGCTGTTCCGGCATGTGGAAGACGTGAATCCGAATGAGGATCTGGCGAAGCTCGAAGATTACATATTGGAAAATGCAAACAAGCTGGGGATCGGCACGATGGGCTTTGGCGGAGAAGTCACGCTGCTCGGCTGCAAGGTCGGTGCGATGAACCGCCTGCCGGCAAGCTTTTTTGTATCGGTGGCCTATAACTGCTGGGCGTTCCGCCGTCAGGGCGTACTGATTGAGCCGGAAACCGGGGAGATCGCGGATTGGCTGTATGAAGCAGGCAGCGAGGTGCAGATGAATGCAAACTCCGAAACGGCAGCGTCCCGAGTCGAAGAATCAGCGCCAAGTGATTCCCAGGGGCGTGAAGTAGTGCTTCAGACGCCGATCAGCGAGGAGCAGATCCGTTCCCTGCGCGTCGGGGATGTGGTGGTGATCCGAGGCGAGATGCATACCGGACGGGATGCGCTTCATAAATACCTGATGGATCACGATGCCCCTATCGATCTGAACGGAGCCGTGATTTATCACTGCGGCCCGGTTATGATGCAGGATGAAGAGGGATGGCATGTCAAGGCGGCAGGCCCGACGACCAGCATTCGGGAAGAACCGTACCAAGGCGATATTTTGAAAAAATTCGGCATTCGCGCGGTTATCGGAAAAGGCGGCATGGGACCGAAGACGCTTCAAGCCTTGCAGGAGCATGGCGGCGTGTATCTGAATGCCATCGGCGGGGCTGCCCAGTATTATGCGAGATGCATCAAAAAAGTAAACGGCGTGGATTTCATGGAGTTCGGCATTCCGGAAGCGATGTGGCATTTGGAGGTCGACGGCTTTGCCGCCATCGTTACCATGGATTCGCACGGAAACAGTCTGCATGCCGATGTGAGCAAAGATTCCGCACAGAAGCTGGCGATGTTTAAAGAGCCGGTGTTCTCCTGATTCAAATCATGATGAGTAAGCATCGATTGGCCATCACGTGCCGGTCGATGCTTTTTTGTTGAGCGCAAGCAGGGAGCCTTATTTCGAATTTTCGTTGCGGTTCGGATCGCCCCGGTTTATGATGAAAGTCAAATACGTCAATTCAGTCATAGGAGGAAACTGTTGAGAAGTTTTGGACTGGCATTTGCATCTTGGTTTGAAAAGTACACCTTTCTCTTGATTCCCGGGTCGCTGGTGCTAGGCTGGCTGCTCTCGGACGTGCTGCTGGACTTTGTTCACTGGATTCCTTATCTATTCGGTTATATTACGCTGGTCATGGCGCTTGGCTGCGGCATCCGCCATCTGCAAGGGGTGCTGAAACGCCCGTTTGCCGTCATGCTGACGCTGTTTCTCGCCCATGCGGCCGCACCGGTGCTCGCCTATGGATTGGGCTCGGCCGTATTCGGCGCGGACTCGGACTATACGATAGGCTTGCTGCTGTTCGCGATCATTCCACTCGGGATATCCTCGGTGATGTGGGTCGGAAGCTCCGGCGGCAGCGTTCCGTTCATCTTGGCGGTGGTGGTGCTGGACACCATACTCAGTCCCTTGGTCGTGCCGGCTCTGATGGATATGTTTATCGGGGATGCACTGGTTGCATGGAATGCGTCCGAGCTGATACTTGATTTGCTGACTATGGTGGTATTGCCCACTCTGATCGGGGTGATGCTGTATGAGGTATCCAAAGGACGGATCAAGGAGTGGTCGGCTCCCGTGACGCAGCCGATATCGAAGCTGTTTTTCATGCTTGTGGTGATGCTGAACGCGGCTGCTATCGCTCCCCATGCCGCAGGCATGAAGGAGGAAATGCTGGTGGTCATCCCGGTTGTCGTTGCGCTGATCGTGATCTGTTATTTACTCGGCTACTTTGGCTCCTATGCGATGCCGGGACGGACACAGGACATGCAAATTACATTTACCTACGCGTCCGGCATGAGGAATATATCCCTCGGGATGGTGCTTGCGACATCGTATTTTTCGCCCCAGGCGTCCATTCCGGTCGTGCTGGGCATTATGTTTCAACAGCCGGCGGCAACGGTCATTCACGCACTGTTCCACCGAAGACGGACACGGGCGATAAGTTATCCAAAATGATCATGAAGCAGAAAGAGGAGAGACCATGAGGCAGTATCGCAACCGTTTGACTCTGATTATGCTTACTTTAATCGGGTTATCCATGCTTGCGGCAGGCCTGGCTATGGTGACGGTGTTCAAACAGTCCCATATCCAGCTGCTGGAGGATAATATGGTCCGGGAGATTCGGCTCCTGCAGACCATGATGGAGTTCCCGGATACGGACGGCGCGGAAGCCGTTTCGTATTATACCGACAGGTCCTTGCAGCTGGAGGAGCTGTCCGATGCGAGAGTGACGTTCATACTGAAGGACGGCAGGGTGATCGGGGATTCGGAAAGCGACCCGTTGACCATGGATAATCATGCTTATCGCGAGGAGATGCTTCAAGCGGTCAAAGAAGGCCGCGGGAGTACCATTCGCCGCAGCGATACGCTTCAGCAGGATATGCTGTATGTCGCTCTCCCGGTCAAGGCCGGGGAGAATTTCGACGGATTCGTTCGGTTGTCCGTCAGCCTGAAGGAAGTCGACCAGGGAGTCAAGCAAGGCTGGACCGTCATGGGGATTGGCCTGCTGGTGTTATTTCTGATTGCTGCCTTGGTGAGCTACCGCGTCGCTCAAGGGTTGACGTCGCCGCTTGAGAAGATTACGCGCGTAGCTAGACGGATTTCGCGTCTGGAATACGATGCGAGAGTCAAGATTCACCGTAAGGATGAGATCGGTCAATTGGCGCAAGCCATCAATGGAATGGCAGACAGCCTTCAAACCCAGCTGCGGACGATACGGGATAACGAAGACTTGCTGCAAAGCGTCCTCAACAATATGACAGGGGGCATCGTCTTGGTTAGCGGAGCCGGCCAAATCATCCTTGTAAACCGGGCCGCTGAGAAAATGCTCGGCATTAACGCCGAGGTGATTACCGGGAAATCGTACCGCGAGCTGAAGCAGCATTATGAATTGACCAAACTGATGGAGGAAGGCCTTGGGAGCCAAGCGGACTTCCATGAGGAACGCAACGTTTATTATCCGGTGGAATCGATTATCCGCATTGACGGAGTGACGATGATGCAAGAGGAAGAGCAGGAGCCTTATCGGCGGGGCATGCTCTTCCTGTTGCAGGACGTTAGCGATATCCGCAGGCTCGAACGCATGCGAAGCGAATTCGTTGCCAATGTGTCTCATGAGCTGAAGACCCCGCTGGCTGCGGTGAAAGGGTTTGCCGAAACGCTGCTCGGCGGCGGAGTTACCGACGAGAAGACGTCACGTTCCTTCCTCCAGATCATCTATGACGAATCCGAACGGCTGAACCGTCTGATCGGTGACATTCTGGAGCTGTCCAAGATCGAATCGAAGCGGATTCAGATGGATTACTCGCCGATTCATCTGTCGGCGTTCTTCGATACGATATCCGAAATGATGCGCACGGTAGCGGAGAAGAAGCGGATCGGCCTGGAGCTCGACGTTCCGGAGGAGCTGTTTATGGAAGGCGATGAGGATAAGCTTCGCCAGATATTTATGAATCTTCTCTCGAATGCCATCAGTTACACGCAGGAGGGCGGACGAGTAAAATTAACGGCGCGTGAAAAGCATAATGACGGGAGTGCCGATGATTTCGTGGAATTCGTTGTCAAGGATTCCGGGATTGGCATTCCGAAGAAGGATCTACCCCGCATTTTTGAACGATTTTACCGGGTGGATAAAGCGCGTTCGCGCGGATCCGGCGGAACGGGGCTCGGCCTATCGATCGTTAAGCATCTGGTGGATCTTCACCACGGAACCATCAAGGTGGAAAGCGAGCTGGGCATCGGAAGCTCCTTCATCATCGAGCTTCCGATCCTGCAGGAAACCCACGATACAGGGAGTTAACACTCCGTTAACATTCTGTTGATATACTTGCATGAGCAGTCCAATTAACAAGATAAGGGCGGGGGTACCATTGACGCAACGCATGCTTGTCATCGAAGATGAGCCGACACTTTCGCGGCTGTTGTCTTACAATTTGACGCAGGAAGGCTTTCAAGTCGAAGTAGAGGAACACGGTACGGCAGGTTACGAGAAAGCGTCACAACATGAATACGATTTGATCCTGCTGGATGTTATGCTGCCTGGCATGAACGGCTTTCAGATCTTAGAGAAACTACGCAGTAACGGAATTACGACGCCGATCATCATTTTGACCGCGAAGAACGCCGAAGAGGAAGTTGTTCAAGGTTTGAAGATGGGGGCGGATGACTATATTACCAAGCCGTTTGGCGTGTCCGAACTGCTGGCTCGCGTATCGGCCGTCATGCGCCGGGTGTCCGGCCATGCTGACGAGGTAAAGACGACGGACAATCAAGGCAACGTCATTTCGCTTGGACAGCTGGAAATCTATCCAGAGAAATACGAGGTGCGGCTTGGCGGTCAGAGCATTAATCTCCGTCCGAAAGAATTCGAGGTGCTTCTCTATCTGGCCAAGAAACCGGGCGTGGTGTTAACAAGGGACGATCTGATGAACGTGGTCTGGGGCTTCGATTATATCGGCGGACAGCGAACCGTCGACGTTCACGTGAGCTCCCTGCGCAAGAAGCTTGAACTTGATCCTGAGTCCGTACACATCGACTCCATCCGCGGAGTTGGTTATAAACTTGTGGTAAATCCCATTAAAGGCTCCCATCATTCGATTTGAAATGATGCGGAGTATTTTTTTTGGGTCTTTGGGCAGGACCTAAGCATGTCCAATGTCTCATATTCTTGCCAACATCCCTCCTTCGTTTACACTCCCTTAATCATTCGAGAATATTCCCATAACACTTGTCCGTTAAGATGCGTCTAAAGGACCAGATCAATCAAGGGGTGAGGGCGCATGACACTGCTTCAATGCCAACCGAATCAGACAGAGAGAACCGAAGCGGAAGTAGAGGCGGCAATGGATGGCCAATCAGCAAGCAAACCTGAAGCAGGCGCATTATATCGGCAGTACATAAGAAAGGTCCCTATTATCCGAAAATCTGAAACCTGCCTCGACGTGCTGAATGTTTTTACGAAGGATCAGCATATTCCTTGCGTTATTTATTGCGATGAGGCAGACAGGCCGTCGGGGCTGATCATGCGGGATGTTTTTTACCGGCGAATGATGGGCCGGTTTGCCGTTGACCTGTATTATTCCAGGCCGGCCTTCCAGTTTGGGGACCATCAACCGATGAAGGTCGATGTGACCGAGAAGGTAGGAACACTGTTGCAATTGGCCCTGCAGCGCCCGGATTCGAAATTTTATGATTGCGTCCTGATGACGGAGGCTGACCGCCTGCTGGGCGTGCTTACCGTACGGGATTTAATGAGTCTGTCAAGCGGTCTCCAAACGGAAGCGGAAGAGAAGCGGGAGCTGATTCTTCAGGAAAGCTTCCGGCATACCGGGAACATCCAATCCTCGTTGACCGAGGTTCGAGCGGCGGCAGCCAGAACGAATGCGGAATGTATACGGATGAGGGAATGGTCCCAGACGGGTAAGAAGAAGCTTGACCATGTCCGAACCTCTTATCTTGGCCTTGTGGAGGATATGACGAAGCGTGAAGGGCAGGCCGCCGAGCTCGCTGCGGATGCCAGCCGCATTTCCTCGATAACCGGCATGATTACCGAGCTGGCCAATCAAAGCAGTTTGCTGGCAATGAATGCTTCGATTGAAGCTGCGCATGCCGGAGAGCATGGGCGGGGATTTCAAGTGGTCGCGGCAGAGGTGCAGTCGCTGGCCAAACAAACGCGTAAGCTGTCAGGGGATATCGCCCAGCTGTTGGAGCACATCCAGCGGCTGGCGGGAGATACAGCCGTAGGCGCTGTATCTTCGCTGAAGGAAATCCAGTCCTGTGAGGAGTATGTAACGGAAGGCGCCGAAATGTTTAACGAAATGGAGAACGCCGTCGAGAAGGTTCAGAAGTCGGGGAATCAGGTTTATCAACTGGCGGAGGAAACCGTTAGGCGCGTCGAGCGGGTGAAGGATGAGCTCGCAGGATTAAACGGATCGTTAGAAGAAAAGCCGAGCCTATGAATCTAGTTTTATCAAAATATTTTACACTGCGTTTACATTTCTCAGAAACTGTTATTACATTACGGGATTATTATCAATATTGTAAGTAGGAAGTTAGAGACAACAACCATTTTGAAGGAGTGGATTCGTTTGTTTAAAAGAAGGGGTCGTAAACCAGCAGGTATTCTTGTACTGGTATTGATGCTGAGCACGCTTTTGGCGGCATGCGGCGGAGGAACAACTTCCGGCGGTGCTTCCGGAGAAAATACAGACAACGGTTCAGCACAGCAAAATGAAGGAAGTACAACAACAGCTTTGTCGGGAACGATTGAAATTGACGGTTCCAGTACATTGCATCCATTGACCGAAGCCATTGCCGAAGAGTTCGGCGCAGCTAACCCGGATGTCCGCATTCCGATCGGAACAGGCGGAACAGGTGGCGGTTTCAAACGCTTTAACAATGGAGAGATTCCAATCTCCAATGCATCCCGTCCAATTAAAGACAGTGAAGCTGAAGAAGCAAAATCCAAGGGCATATCCTATCATGAGGTTCTGGTAGCTTATGACGGACTATCCGTTGTTGTTAACCCGAGCAATGAATTCGTAGATAAATTGACAGTAGATGAGCTGAAGAAAATTTACGAGCCGAACAGCACGGTAAAAACATGGGCTGACGTTCGCGAAGGATGGCCGGCTGAGGAAATCAAAATTTACTCTCCTGGTACAGACCACGGAACATTCGACTACTTCACAGAAGCGATTAACGGTGAAGCACAAGCAAGCAGAAACGACAGCCAAATCACGTTCAGTGCCGATACCAACGCAGTCGTACAAGGAGTTGCTGGCGACAAAAACTCCATCGGATACTTCGGATTCTCCTTCTATGAAGAGAACCAAGACAAATTGAAGCTGGTTCCGATCGATAACGGTACAGCTACCGTAGCTCCAAGCATGGAAACGATCAAGGATAACAGTTATGCTCCATTGTCCCGTCCGCTGCTGCTCTACGTAAACGATAAAGAGCTTGAGCGCCCGGAAGTGAGTGCATTCATGACCTTCTACCTTGATAATGCCGCTAGTCTTGCTGGCGAAGTCGGTTTCGTACCGCTTCAAGACGAACAGTATCAAGAAGAAAAAGACAAGTTGGCAAAATAATAAAGATTTCATGCCCGAAGGGAATCCTTCGGGCAACCCATAGAAAGGGAAGAGGAGAATGAACAAAACTTCACCCGTGGCGGCAAACACTAAAAGCATGACATTCCGTCGAAGCAAAACGCGCATCTCAGACAAAATCATTCCAATCCTGCTCGGCTTGTGTGCCATGCTTTCGGTGTTTACCACCATCGGTATTGTATATACGCTTCTACAGGAATCCGTGATCTTCTTCAAGGAAGTGCCGGTATGGTCCTTCTTGACCGGAACGACATGGAGTCCGATTCTCCCTCCAAAAGAATTCGGCGTGCTGCCCCTGCTGGGCGGCACATTGCTGATTACAGGCATTGCGATCATTTTCGCAGTGCCTATCGGCTTGGCATGCGCTATTTATCTCAATGAATACGCTCCTGCCCGGGTTCGGGGGGTTGTAAAGCCAGTGCTTGAAGTATTGGCTGGTGTACCAACGATTGTTTACGGATATTTTGCGCTTGAAACCGTAACGCCATTCCTTCAAAAGATTTTTCCCGATATGGGGATATTCAATGCGCTTAGCGCGGGGCTCGTGGTCGGCATCATGGTCCTGCCGATGATTTCGTCTTTAAGCGAAGACGCGATGCGTGCTGTTCCCAAGAGTCTTCGTCATGGAGCATACGCGCTGGGTGCTACCCGCTTTGAGGTTGCGCTGAAGATCGTGCTTCCAGCCGCTCTGTCCGGGGTCGTATCCTCATTCGTATTGGCATTCTCGCGCGCGATCGGCGAAACGATGATCGTGACGGTGGCTGCAGGCGCCACGCCGCAGCTGACGCTGAATCCGCTGGAAAGCATTCAGACGATGACTTCGTATATCGTTCAGGTAAGCATGGGAGACGTTCCGCGAGGAACGATTGAATACGGTACGATTTTTGCAGTAGGTTTGACCTTGTTTGTCATCACCTTCTTGCTTAATATATTGGCGCAGTGGGTCGCTCGCCGCTTCAGGGAGGAATACTAGATGGAACAATTGAATCTGGGGGACAGCAAAGGAATCAACCGGAGACGCCGTAGTGACCAGACGCTGCATATGATTTTCCTGGCTTGTACCAGCATCGGTATTCTTGTTTTGATGGCTTTGATCGTGACGATCGTGATGGATGGCGTTCATCGGCTCTCGCCTGAGCTGTTCACCAACTTTCCGTCGCGCATCGCGGATAAAGCAGGACTGAAATCGCCGATTGTCGGCACGATTTATTTGCTTTTGCTCATGGCTCCACTGTCCTTCGTATTGGGCGTGGGCGCGGCCATCTTTCTCGAAGAGTATGCGGGCCGCAGCCGCTGGGTTCGGCTCATTCAGCTGAATATCAGTACGCTTGCAGGGGTTCCTTCTATTATATACGGTATCCTGGGGCTGGCGATTTTCGTGCGCGGCATGAATCTTGGTCGCAGCCTGTTGTCCGGGGTGCTAACGATGACGCTTCTCGTGCTGCCGATTATCATCGTTGCGGCGCAGGAGGCGCTTCGCGCCGTGCCTAAGAACCGGCGTGACGCTTCATACGCGTTGGGAGCAACGAAGTGGCAAACGGTATCCAGCGCCGTGCTGCCGTCAGCGATTCCTGGAATTATGACCGGGGTTATCCTGGCCTTGTCTCGTGCGATCGGCGAAACCGCACCGCTTATCATGATTGGTGCTTTAACGTACGTGGCCTTCTTGCCGGAAAATCTGCTCGATTCGTTTACTGTCATGCCGATCCAGATCTTTAACTGGGTATCCAGACCAAGTGAGGCATTCCACGAGCTGGCAGCTTCGGGTATCATCCTGCTGCTCATCATGCTGTTCATCATGAACATCGCAGCCGTGTGGATTCGGAACAAGTATTCGAAGAACATCTAAGAGAGGCATAGCAGATCTAATCGTGAAAAAGGAGACATGAATAAGATATGGAATCCATCATACAGATAAAAAAATTGAATTTATACTACGATACGTACCATGCGCTTAAAAACGTCGATCTGGACATTCCGGAGAAAACGGTGACGGCATTCATCGGACCGTCGGGCTGCGGTAAGTCAACGCTGCTGCGTACGCTGAATCGGATGAACGACATGATCCCTTCCACCCGAATCGAAGGCAGCGTGCAAATCGGCGGGACGGAAATCTATAGCGAGGAGGTCCACGTCGAGGCCTTGCGCAAGCAGGTAGGGATGGTGTTCCAGCAGCCGAATCCGTTCCCTAAATCGATCTATGACAACATCGCTTACGGGCCGCGCCTGCACGGCATCCGCAATAAAGCGGAGCTTGACCAAATCGTGGAGCAAAGCTTGAAGCAGGCTGTGCTGTGGGACGAAGTCAAAGATTATCTTAAGCGTTCTGCGCTGAGCCTGTCCGGCGGCCAACAGCAGCGCCTGTGCATTGCCCGGGCCCTTGCCGTACAGCCGGATATCCTGCTCATGGACGAAGCTACGTCCGCGCTGGACCCGATCTCGACGCTGAAGATCGAAGAGCTGGTGCAGGAGCTGAAGAGCAAATACACCATCGTCATGGTTACGCACAACATGCATCAGGCTGCGCGCGTATCCGGACAGACGGTATTTTTCCTGAATGGCGAAGTGGTTGAATCCGCAAACACCGATACGCTATTCTCGACGCCGTCGGATGCACGTACCGAGGATTATATCTCGGGCCGTTTCGGTTAAGGCCGTTATTACGACAATGATCTTTCTTAAAAGTAGATAGGAGGAGCATCATACATGATCCGGAGAATTGAGTTTGATCAGCAGCTTGATGAGCTGAGAAGTTTGCTGCAGGATATGGGCAAGCATATGGAGGAGGCGCTGGCAAACAGCGTGGAGTCCCTCCAGACCTTGGATGCGGAGAAAGCGCAGGCGGTTATCAAGAACGATGTGCAGTTAAACAACATGGAAGAGCAAATCATGGACATCGGTTCCCGCCTGATCGTGACCCAGCAGCCTGTGGCAAAGGATTTGCGCCGAATACTGGTTGCTTTCCGGATTGCAAGCGATTTGGAGCGTATGGGAGACTTGGCGCGGGATGTCGCTAAAGTTACAATCCGTCTGCAAGGCCAGAAACTGATCAAGCCTTTGGTGGATCTTCCGCGGATGTCGGATATGGTGCGTGCGATGGTTTCGGAATCCATCGAATCCTATCTGACGGAAAATACGGATCTGGCTTATAAAATGGCACAGGATGATGATCAGGTCGATCACTTGTACAGCGTCATTCTGCAGGACCTGTATTCGCATCTGACATCCGATCCGGATTCGGCCAATCAAGCGATGCTGCTGATCATGGTGGGACGCTACATCGAACGGATCGCCGACCATGCAACCAACATCGGCGAGAGCACGGTGTACCTCGTAACGGGTCATCGTCCCGACCTCAATCAATAGCAAAATGTTAGTCAAACGCTGGCGAAAGCCGGCGTTTTTTTTGCGAGAATTTAGAACATTCCAGCGAAGCGGAAGCAATTCTTTCATCGCATTTATATGTTTTGGGGCCCCCGCAAAGTATTTGGAATAAGCATCGAAGAACATGCTTCACTTTGTGGGGTTATTTTGCGTGAAAACACGAATTCACCGTTAATCGAACGGATTGTTCGGATTTGGCGTTAACCTATGTTATCATGTGGAAAGGAAGTAATATTGGTGCGAGGTGTTCTATGGACAAGCTGATTCTGATTGATGGAAATAATATCATTTACCGGGCATTCTTTGCGATGCCGCCGCTGACCAATGCCAGCGGACAACAGACGAATGCGGTTTACGGCTTTACGACGATGCTGCTTCGCTTGATCGAGGAGCATAAACCGACGCATATGATGGTGGCATTCGATGCCGGCAAGGAAACATTCCGCCATGCGGATTTTCAGGAGTACAAGGGCGGCCGACAAAAGACCCCGCCGGAGCTTTCAGGACAATTCCCGCTGCTGAAAGAGCTGCTGAAAGGCCTGGGTGTCTCCCAATTCGAAATCGGCGGTTATGAGGCCGACGACATTATCGGTACGATTACCCGCCAGGCTGACGAAGCCGGCCGCAAGGTGATGGTCGTCTCCGGGGATAAGGATATGCTGCAGCTGGCTTCGGAGCATACCACGATCGCGATGGTCCGCAAAGGCGTCACCGAAATCGAGTATTACGGACCGGAACAGATTAAGGAGCGGTATAACCTGACGCCTGATCAGATTATCGACCTTAAGGGATTGATGGGCGATGCTTCCGATAACATTCCCGGCGTTCCGGGAGTAGGGGAGAAGACCGCGCTGAAGCTGCTTCATGAATTCGGATCCGTTGAAGCGGTGGTGTCCCGGACCGATGAGCTGAAGGGCAAGATGAAAGAGAAGATTGAGGAGCATGCGGATTCCGCCATACTCAGCAAAAAGCTGGCTACGATCTTCCGCGAAGTGCCGCTGGAACAGTCGCTTGATGAAATGGCATTTACGGGCCTGAATGAAGAGACGGCTGGTCCCGCACTGGCGAAGCTCGAGTTTAAATCGCTTATTGAAAGGTTGAACCTGAGCACAAGCGGTGCCCCTGGTGATGCGGCGGAGTCGAAGCCCGAAGCGAAGATCGACGTGACCCTTGTGGACGCGACGGGAATTGCCGAGGTTGCGGATCATCTGGCACAAGTGACCGTGCTCCATGTGGAAACGCATGGGGACAACCCCCATCATGCGGACGTGATCGGGCTGGCACTCGCGACGGAGGAGCGGCAGTACTTCCTCCCGTTTGACGTGCTGAAGTCGGAAGAGGCGGAGCCTGTCCGTGCTTGGCTTGCCGATAGCGAGATCCCAAAACGCGGGTATGACCTGCACCGTATTGACCTGGCGCTGCATTGGCAGGGCATCGCTTTTGCCGGCGCGGCATTCGACGTTCACCTGGCAGCCTACCTGCTTGATCCTACGGAATCGAATCAAACCCTTAGCGGTCTGGCCTCCAAGTACGGTCTGGCCTATCTTCAAGCCGATGAGGACGTGTTCGGTAAAGGGGCCAAGTACAAGGTTCCCGATGTGGAGAAGCTCAGCGAGCACATGGCCAGAAAATGCCTGGCCGTATCCGAACTGGTTCCCATTCAGGAGAAGGAACTGGCTGCCAATGAAATGCTCCCGCTGTTCCATGATCTGGAGATGCCGCTTTCGCGCATTCTGGCCGATATGGAGAAGCAGGGAATTGCCGTGAATGCGGAGGATTTGAAGGAGCTGGGACGCGAGTTCGAAGGGCAGATCGCGAAGCTTGTTCAGGAGATCTACGAGATCGCCGGAACGGAATTCAATCTCAATTCGCCTAAACAGCTCGGTGAAATCCTGTTTGTGAAGCTGGAGCTGCCGGTCATCAAGAAGACCAAAACCGGTTATTCCACCGATGCCGAGGTGCTCGAAAAGCTGGCGCCTTATCACGATATCGTCCGCCTGATTTTACAGTACCGTACTTTGGCCAAGCTGCAATCCACTTACGTGGAAGGACTGCTGAAGGAGATTTCATCCGTAACCGGCAAAGTGCATACCTACTATCGTCAGACCATTGCCGCTACCGGCCGTCTGAGCAGCCAATACCCGAATTTGCAGAACATTCCGATCCGTCTGGAGGAAGGGCGCAAGCTGCGCAAGGTTTTCGTTCCGTCGGAACCGGGCTGGAGCATTCTGGCGGCGGACTACTCCCAAATCGAGCTTCGCGTGCTTGCGCATATCTCGGACGACGAACGGCTGAAGGAAGCCTTCGTCCACGACATGGACATCCACACCAAGACGGCGATGGACGTGTTTGGAGTCGGCATGGATGAGGTGGACTCCAATATGCGCCGGTCCGCCAAGGCGGTTAACTTCGGCATCGTGTATGGAATCAGCGACTATGGCCTGTCCCAGAACCTGAACATTACGCGGAAGGAAGCGGCAGCATTTATCGACCAGTATTTCGAGGTGTTCCAGGGCGTGCGGCGCTATATGGACGTGATCGTCAAGCAGGCGAAGCAAGACGGGTATGTGAAGACCTTGCTCGAACGCAGACGGTATCTGCCGGAGATTAACGCCAGTAATTTCAACCTGCGCTCTTTTGCGGAGCGGACGGCGATGAATACGCCGATTCAGGGAACGGCCGCGGACATCATCAAGCTGGCCATGGTCCATATGGACAAGGCGCTCCATGAGCGCCAATTGAAGAGCCGCATGCTGCTCCAGGTGCACGATGAATTGGTGTTCGAGGTACCGGAGGATGAGCTGGAGGTCATGAAGGAATTGGTGCCGGACGTGATGAGTCAGGCGCTGAAGCTGTCCGTGCCGCTGAAATCGGAAGTCAGCTATGGCGAGAACTGGTACGAGGCGAAGTAAAAGCTGCACGGCGTGCTGGCGGATAGGGTTTGTTTAGGGGGATCATGGAGTGAAGAGGGGGGCGGTTATGCACCATACCTTTCCACAAAACCATGGTCCCGCTCTGTCCCAACTTCCGGTATAATGGGGGATGAGGTGAAGTCATTATGCCGGAATTGCCGGAAGTAGAAACCGTGAAACGAACACTGAACCAATTGATTAAAGGTAAGCATATAGATCACGTATCCGTGAACCTGCCGCGGATTATCCAGCGTCCTGACGATATCGAGGCATTTGCTTTTATGTTAAAGGGCCATACCGTGGAAGGCGTGGAGCGCCGCGGGAAGTTTTTGCGGATCTTGCTGGACGGGCTGGTGCTCGTTTCGCATCTTCGGATGGAGGGGCGTTACGGGGTGTACCGAGCCGAGGAGCCGGTGGAGAAGCATACCCATGTCATCTTCCATTTCTCGGACGGGACGGAGCTGCGGTACAAGGACGTGCGCCAATTCGGAACGATGCATCTATTTGCGCCGGGGGAAGAGTTCCAGCATGCTCCCCTTGCCAAGCTTGGTTATGAGCCGCTGGATGACACGTTTACGTTCGGAACCTTCAAGGAAGTCATCGGCACCAAGAAAACGAAGATCAAGGCGGTGCTGCTGAATCAGGCATATGTGGTCGGCATCGGCAATATATATGTTGATGAGGCCTTGTTCCGGGCCAAGATTCATCCGGAGCGGAACGCGAACAGCCTGAAGGACGCCGAGCTTAAGCGATTGTATCATGCGATCGTGGATACGTTGTCCGAAGCCGTCGACGCGGGCGGATCTTCCATCAAGTCCTATGTCAACGGGCAGGGCGAGATGGGGATGTTCCAGAACAGCCATCAGATTTACGGTCGGAAGGACAAGCCATGCCATGCGTGCGGCGGCCCGATTCATAAGATCGTGGTCGGCGGACGGGGGACCCATTACTGCCCGAAGTGTCAGCCGGTCAAGAAGTAATTGAATAGGCGTGCACCCATTCCTGCTCCCCCACATATAATGTGGAACATATGTGGAGCGCATCGGCAGCTCTTCTTCATGAATGAGCAGCTTGATGTGGAGCTTTGGAGGAGGGAAAAGGGTGCTCAGTCATATTTTCTCGTCTGCCCTGCTGGCGATGGCGTTAAGCCTGGACGGATTTGGGGCAGGGGTTACATACGGTCTGCGCAAAACAAGGATACCGCTGCTGTCTGTATTGATCATCTCGCTGTGTTCCGGTTTGGTGCTTGGCGTCTCCATGCAGGCAGGCGCGCTGCTGCAGCGGTTCTTATCCCCGTCTGCGGCATCCGTGATCGGAGCTGCCATTTTGATACTGCTGGGCTTATGGTCTTTATATCAGCAGGTTCGGAGAAGCAGCGAGCCTGAAGTGCAGCCGGCATCCGCCGTGGATTCTTCCGCATCGCTTACGGAAACGCTGGGAGCCATTCATCAAGGGACACCGCGTCGTGAAGTTACCACGGCAGGCCAAGAGCAGCTTCAGCGAGCGGTATTCTCCCTTGAAATACCGAAGATCGGCGTCGTCATTCAAATTCTCCGCAGCCCGACGAAAGCGGATCTGGACGACTCCGGCAGCATCTCACCATGGGAGGCGATGTGGCTGGGGATCGCCCTGTCGCTCGATGCGTTCGGAGCCGGGCTCGGCGCAGCGATGCTGGGTTTCTCGCCGCTAGGCACCGCAGCCGTGGTTTCCTTGTTCAGCGGGATATTTCTGGTGCTGGGCATGCGGGTCGGCCTCCGTTTTGCGGCCAAGGGCGGCATGCGTTTTATCTCGTATTTGCCTGCTTTTTTATTAGTTGTCATGGGTATAATGAAGCTGTTATGAGGTGAAGTCATGAATTTCGGTTTAACCGGAGGAATTGCAACAGGCAAAAGCACCGTGTCCTCCATGTTGGCCATGAAGGGAGCGCTTCTCGTCGATGCGGATATCATCGCCCGGGAAGTGATGCTCCCGGGTCATCCGGTGCTGGGTAAAGTGACCGAACATTTTGGACAAGCGATCCTGTTTGAAGACGGTACGTTGAATCGAAAGAAGCTCGGGGAGATGATTTTCCATCATCCGGAGCAGAGAGCGGCATTGAATGAGATTACGCATCCGGCAATCCGGCAGGAAATCCGGGAACGGACGGAGGCGTATGAACGGCAGCATCCCGACCGGCTCGTGGTAGCGGATATTCCATTGCTGCTGGAGGCAAGGGAAGCCTATCCTTATCTGAAGCAGATCGCTGTTGTCTATGTCCCGCGCGAGCTGCAGCTTGCGCGTTTGATGGAGCGGGACGCTCTTACCCGGGAAGCGGCAGAGGCGCGTCTTAGCAGCCAGATGGACATTGAGGAGAAGAAGCTTCGAGCGGATATCCTGATCGATAACAGCGGCACGTTGGCCGAAACGCAGCAGCAGGTGGACAACCTGTGGAATAGGTTGGTTCAGTTATGAAGTGGCTTCGTAAAAAAAGGGTGCTGCTCCTGCTGTTCGTTTCTTTTGTAGCGCTGCTGTTCTTAAGCTCCAATTGGATGACCCTGCTGTATCCGATCCATTATAAGGATGAGATCCGCAAACATGCCGCTTATTATGAGGTCGATCCGTTTCTGGTGGCCTCGATCATCCGGGTGGAAACGAATTTCAAGCCGGGCAAGGAATCCAAGAAGGGCGCGCTGGGCATTATGCAGCTGATGCCGGATACGGCGAACTGGGCGATGGAAATGGCCAAGCTCCCGTCGGTGAACCTGCTGAGCGTAAAGAATGAAGTGGATGCGAACATCCAGCTGGGCACCTGGTACATTCAGAATCTGCACAAGGAAATGGACGGCAATCCGATTGCCGCCATCGCCGCTTATAACGCGGGCCCGGGGAACGTCAAGAATTGGATCAACAAGGGCATGTGGGACGGAACCTATGAGAACGTGAAGAGTATACCCATCGGGGAAACCCGGCATTATGTACAGCGCGTGATTTATTATTATAATCAATATACGGATGTGTATAAGGGCGGCTTCTAAAGAAAAAAAGAGCGCTGGACAGGCTCTTACATCGAGCCGCCAACACTCCTTTTTTAAGGAAGAATCAATTATTGACCGGAGTATTGACCAGCCAATTGTTGCTCGGCCAGGGTTACAAGACGCTTTGTGATGTATCCCCCGATCGAACCGTTCTCATAGGAAGTCATGTTACCTTGGTATCCGTCTTGTGGAATGGAGATACCAAGTTCTTGAGCTACCTCGTACTTCAGTTGCTCAAGAGCAGCGTTTGCGCGAGGAACAACCAGGTTGTTGGAGTTGTTGTTGCTTTGTGCCATGTTAAGTTCACCTCCTTGGGTTGGTAAAAGTATTATGTCTCGGGTCTCGCATTTTCATAACATAAAAGACAAAAGTTTTGCTGGTAAATTTTTCTGACGCCCATTAAGGGCGAATCACGCTGAATACAAAGGAAGTGAAGACAACTTATGAAGTGTCCATATTGCAGTTATGCCGGAACGAAAGTGCTGGATTCCAGGCCTGCCAACGAGAATAAATCCATCCGCCGCCGCAGGGAATGCGAGCAGTGCAGCAAGAGATTCACAACCTTTGAAATGGTGGAGGAAACGCCGCTGATCGTCGTGAAAAAGGACGGAAGCCGCGAAGAGTTCAGCCGGGAGAAGGTGCTCCGCGGTTTGATAAGGGCATGCGAGAAGCGTCCGGTATCCGTGGACCAGCTGGATATGATCGTATCGGATGTCGAGAAGGCGCTGCGCAATACCGCGGCGGCGGAAGTGGAGAGCCGCCAGATCGGGGAGCTTCTGATGGAGCGGTTATATCCGGTCGACGAGGTGGCTTACGTTCGGTTTGCGTCCGTGTACCGGCAGTTCAAGGATATCAATATGTTCATGAAGGAACTGAAAAGCCTGCTGTCCAAGGATACGGACGTCCAGGAGCTGTAAGAGCGCCACGGTTCTTAAATGACCCTGGTGCTCTTCCGGCGCTCTCATGGCGCCAAATTCTCATCATCGATAAGTGACATTATATAGAGAAGGAAAAAAGGCACTGCGCATTATCAAAAAAGTTCTGAAAAAGTGTTGACATGCCTGCTGATTTTTTATATGATATAGAAGTCGCTTACGGGGCCTTAGCTCAGCTGGGAGAGCGCATCGCTGGCAGCGATGAGGTCAGGGGTTCGATCCCCCTAGGCTCCATACGAAGAAAAACCCTTGAGAAATCAAGGGTTTTTTTGTTTTTTTAATAACTTTTTAATACTTCCCAGAAAATTTAATTATAACATGAGCGTAAATAAAGGAAGTACAACGCATCGTTGATTGTTCTTACTTTATTGTATCGCCTGTAACAGAAGTAGGGGCGGCATCTGTCGCTCGATTTGCCTTAAATCCGGAAGAGAGCAGCAAGACCAAAAATCCACCGGCGACGCCCCACAAAATCAAGGCGTTTGAGTGAGCTGCGTCCAGTCCGCCGAAGTACATTACTTCCCGTAGCCCTCCTGCCGCGAACCGCAGTGGCGTCCACGAATAGATCCAATCTCGCGTCGTCTGCGACAAGAACTCCGGAGCCATGTTCAGGAGCGGCACGGAGAAGAACATCAGCAGTACGAGCAGCGGTATTGCACGGAATCCGATCCAATTCAGCAAGGAAGATTGCAACAAGAAGAACGCCGATCCAGCCAACCATAAGAACAACCACGTCTCCCCCGCGTTCGCCAGTTCCATGCCGTACCACGACGAAGCCATCCATATGGTGAAGCACGAGGCTATGCCGACGATCGCAAGCCCCCCGATAGCTTGCAGCGCGCTGACTGTCCATCTCCTTGAACCCGCAGCGACCGCCTTCTGGCTAGCCAGGAGCAAGACGACTCCGGTCACCATGCTGCCGATCCATATAATCTGGGTAAACAAACCCGGCGCATTCCCCGCCGCATGATTCACTCCCGGTGGATGCACGACTTCCTCCTGAACGTTCACCGGTATCATTAAAGCTTTAGCCGTTTCAATGGGAATTTGCTCCGTTTGCTGTCCGATCTGCCCAAGCAGCTGCTGCAACAGTTCCCCATTGATCATGTTCATCGCTTGCCCCATTGCCTGTCTTACGACCATCGAGGCTTGGGTGTTCATACCCTCGTTGGAGATGATTCTCACATTAGGGTGAATCGGCGAGTGAGTCGCTAACGAGAGTAAACCGCTGCTCAGATCCGCCGGAATCACCATCGCTCCGTAATATTCGCGTTTATCCAGTCCTTCCCGAGCCTTTTCCTCGGAATCCACGACAGACCAGACAAACGGCATTGCCGGGCTCGAAAGCAACTTTTCCCGGATCATTTCCCCTACCGCAAACGTTTCTCCAGTCGGCAGCTCTGCCGGCTGGTCAAGGATAACGAGGGCCACCGGGACCTCCTTTGGCTTCGATCCAAGCACCGATCCCATCATCACTACCCCGAATACGGTCAACACGATCAGGACGAGCACCATTCCCAGCCACATCATTTTTTGTGTCAGCATTTTCATGATCCACTACTCCTTGTTCTTTATAATGAACATATGGTTGACTATCAACGGCAATGTTCATTTGTGAAGGGCTACCATATAATATGGCTGCATCACACGGTCACTTCATGGCAATGAACAAAAATAGCGTTGCTGCAGCAACGCTTCTGTATCTTTTTGATTACAAAATTGATTGCTCAAGTACATTCGTGAAGCGCAAGACATCACCGCACTTACATTTCGGCAATGCCTTGCGATTTAGCCACACAAATTTCAAAATCTACTGTTCGAATTTTTTCGTTTTTCTGCCGGCAGTATGGCCTCGATTACGTCCCAATGCTCAGCGATCTTTCCATCCTCTACGCGGAACAGATCGTAGAAAGCAGTATGTTGACCATCAAATAGACCTTCACTCATTGTAAGGACAAAATCGCCTTGTCCGATTACTTGGTGGACATGAGTATATTGAAACTCAATATTTCTCTCCTTCAGAGCCTGCAAAGCAGTATGAAGACCTGAAAGGCCGTCTGCAATATGCGGACTATGTTGAATGTAGTGATCTCCATCAAAGTAAGAGGCCAGCAGGTCAGGGTTCTTCCCGAGCAAGATGTTCTCAACATAGCTTTTGACAAATGCTTTGTTGGCATCCGTCTTGTCGATATCCTTAATCGTAACCGGTCCGTCAATCATCGTATGATTGCTTGGTGTCTTCTCCACCATCTCTTGCAAATTGTCCCAATGCTCGACGATGAGTCCATTCTCAAAACGGAAGAGATCAAATACGATTTTAGGGCCGTGAAAATGATATACAGAATGAAGAGCCACATAATTTCCGTCAACTAAAGTACGCTTAATGCTTACCTTGGTACCCATTTCCTTTAAATGATCAAGTGCGCCAAGCATGGATTCACGACCATCGAGTAAGGCCTGGTTATGCTGAATATATTGATCTGGATGAACGTAAGCCGTAATCGCTTCAGGGTTGCCGCTCTCAAAACTTTCCAGTACGGCGACTGCCTTACGAACAAGCTCATGTTGATGGTTGGATGTCATTGGAATATCCTCCTTGGAATTTTTTTTGGTCATTAGATAAATAATGAACATTACGTTGTTTATTTATCTGTTGCTCATTATAATAGAGGCTAATATAACGCTCAATATTCAATATTTTTAGTTATGATGGATAACAGACAACTCATAAAACTTTGTCGCTTAACGACCTAAATAAATTTTAGGGGGAACGAAAACAATGAACAAGAAAACCGACCTAAGAATACTGCGCACGAAACAATCGATTCGAAAGGCGTTTTATGAGCTTATTCAGGAAAAGGGATATGAATCGATAACGATCCAGGATATTGCCGATCGGGCTATGATCAATCGAAACACTTTTTATCTCCACTACCAAAACAAGCCTGAGTTATTAGATACATGTATGAATGAATTGTTAAGCGCATTAAAGGATGCGGTCGTTCTTTGTCCCATCAGCATGAATCCTTTCAGTATTTCTCTACTCGAGACAGTCATGCAAACTGTACTGGAGCATATTTCTCTAAATTTGACCTTTTATCATTCCATGTTAATAGATGAGAATAGAATCTATCAGTTTCAAGCGAAAATGGAAAATATCATTAAAGATAAATTAATTGAGGGGTGGAAACCTGCTCAGGGAAACTCCCCATTAGCGATATCCAAGGAATTGCTGATCGAATACCTCGGAGCGTCTTTCATGGGGATTGTCATTTGGTGGATTAAAAACGATAAACCCCTTCCTGCAGATGAAGTTTCATCTCAGTTTAGCAGAATCGTTGCCTACGGGCATTTAAGGGCTGCCGGCATCGCCGTCGAGGAATAAAATTAGCGAAGTAGAAGGAGCAGGGTTCAGATCTGCCCTTTACATTTGAATGACATGGTGCTAATATTGATTTCGATAGTTATAGAACTGCAGAAGATATGCGGGAGGTGGGTACAGTGGGAGAAAATCAAGAAGCTATCGGGCAAGCGGTTAAAGTGTATAAAGCTTTGGGGGAACCCACCCGGCTGAAGATCGCTTTACTGCTCGCGAAAGAGAGCAATTTATGCTTCACCGCGGTCGGTGAAAGGCTTGAATCGGTTGCAGGCTCGACGCTATCGCATCATTTAAAGCAATTGACGGACTCTGGCTTGATTGATTCTCGCAAGAATGGATCGTTTATTCACTATAACGTCAATCGAGAAGTAGCGGAAAAATTTGCGCCCTTTTTGTTGGCGTAATTTTTTTCGAAATCATTTCTATATATTTAGAACAGTAGAAATGGTGGGGCTCATACTTGAATGAGGTTTTGGCGTACGAGTCGACTTGGAATGATCCTTCAATGATCTTTGCTAATCATCCCTATTCCATATTAAGAAGGAGAGAATAACTATGAGCGGTCAAACGAATACGATGGAGATTGGAATGAGCACCTTCCTCCATGCTAATCCCGGAAATGGCGGTGTCTCGCATGCCGAGAGGCTGCGCCAAGCGATCGAAGAAATCCAATTGGCAGATCAGGTCGGCCTTGATGTTTATGCCATCGGCGAGCATCATCGCATCGAATACACAAGCTCGTCGCCAGCCGTCATTCTGGCAGCAGCTGCAGCTACAACGAAGCGGATCCGGCTCTCGAGCGCAGTGACGGTGCTATCTTCGGACGATCCGGTGCGGATATATCAGGACTTTGCAACGTTGGACGGTCTGTCGAACGGGCGAGCTGAGATCATGGCCGGACGGGGTTCGTTCATCGAATCTTTCCCGCTATTCGGCTATGATCTGAAAGATTACGAGGAATTGTATGAAGAGAAACTGGAACTGCTGTTGAAGATTCGCGCTTCCGAAAAGGTGACCTGGCGTGGCGGTCATCGCCCGGCGATTGACAACATGGGCGTCTATCCTCGTGCACAGCAGCAGCCTTTGCCTGTCTGGATCGGAACAGGGGGCAGCCCGGAATCGGCTGTTCGGGCCGGCTTGCTGGGACTTCCGATTGCCTTCTCTATCCTGGGTGGAGCGCCGCAGAGATTCGCACCCTTAGTCGAGCTTTATAAAGAAGCCGCCGTGAAAGCAGGTCACGATCCGAATAAGCTGCAAATTGCTACACATTCGCATGGCTTTATTTCGAATACGGCACAAGAGGCAGCTAAGCGGTATTACCCTGTCATGGCCGGCCAAATGAACCACATTGGACGGGAACGAGGCTGGTCTACCTATACACGTGACTCGTACGATTCAGCCCGCAGCCTTCACGGCGCTCTTTACGTCGGAGATCCCGAATACGTCGCAGAAAAAATCGTGCTGCTGCATAAGAACCTTGGCTTGACTCGCTTCATGATGTACAACGATTTCAGTTCGTTGCCGCATCGCGACTTGCTGCGAACGATTGAGCTTCTCGGCACCAAAGTAGCGCCGATTGTCCGTAAGGAGCTCGCTCGTCAGACGCAAGGCCATAAAGCTTAAAACAGAGTACGAACGCTTGGAACGAGGAGGCTTGATTGAGCCGAGAAATGTAAGTCGGCGAATTGAGCATTATTTTTTAACTGTGACTTCTATAGATTTAGAACTGATGAAATGAAAAGGGGAAAACAGATGAGAAATTCATGGAAAATTTATATTCTGGCTATTGTCAGCTTTTTAGTCGGAACTTCGGAGTTTGTGATTACTGGCATTTTGGATATGCTTGCAAGCGATATTGGAGTGTCGGTAGTAGCGGCCGGGCAGTTGATTACGGTCTACTCGCTTGCTTATGCCATTGGTACCCCGATTCTTATTGCACTCACGGCAAAAATGGATCGAAGAAAGCTTATGCTATCGGCTTTGGGATTATTTTTTGTAGGGAACTTGATCACTGTCACAACTACAGGCTACGGCATGCTGCTCGGAGCAAGAATTATTTTGGCGATCAGCACGGGGGTATTTATGGTCGTCGCCATGACGGTTGCCGCCAAAATGTCTCATCCTGGAAAACAGGGCAGCGCTATCGCCACGGTTCTAGTGGGCTTTAACCTCGCACTTATTCTAGGGGTCCCGCTTGGGAGGATCATTGCGGGCTCACATGATTGGAAAATCATCTTTACGGGAGTCGGGGCCCTAAGCTTGGTCGCGATGGTGGTCCTTTTGCTTACGATTCCGAAATCGGAAGGAGAGGCTCCCGTTCCTATTCGGGAACAGCTCGCCTTATTAAAAAGCCCCCGAATCGCTGTCGCGCTTTCCATCAGTTTTTTCTGGATATTGGGCTATACGATGCTGTACACCTATATAACGCCGTTTCTTCTGGACATTACGGGGATGAGCGAAGGGATGATAAACGTCGGGTTGTTTGCGTTTGGGCTGGCCAGTCTCATAGGCTCCCAAGTTGGCGGCTACGGTGCAGATAAATGGGGTATCCCCCGTACGATGATTGGGGGCCTGCTCTTTCACTCCGGAATATTATTGTTACTGACTGCGTTCTCCCACTCGTCCATGTTCGTGTTGCCTTTGCTTATGTTATGGTCCTTTTTTGCTTGGTCGATGGGGCCGGTTCAACAGGTTTATTTAATCGGCATGGCTCCTCAGGCTTCGGGGATCGTCCTGAGTTTGAACAATTCTATCGTGCAGTTGGGAATGGCCGTAGGGGCTGTAATTGGGGGTATCGTTGTAGAAAGCATCTCTCTTGCAGCAGTTGGTTGGTTTGGCGGAGTTGGCGTCGCAATGGCACTCATCCCGGCTATTATTTCTTTATCCATTCGTCGCCGATCTGCAACGGCGGAACGAAACAGAGCGTAAAGTACCTTCTTTCTCAGAAATGAAAATACCGCCTAAGCGTTGTTGAATAACGCTTGAGCGGTATTTTCATACTCATGGAGAACATTGCGTTTTTTTGAGTGCAGCGTACCGTGATTTTAGTTCATTCAGCAGCCCCAAATACAAGTTCACCCAGTGGGAAGGCAGTTACACCCCTCAAACGAATTACTACACGGTAATGTCTCCGCACCAGCGAATAATTCCTTCTTTTATGGTTTGAATTGGATTTGGATCGGATAGAGAAATCGCCCAGGCAATATGTCCATCCGGCCGAATAAGTGCTGTGTGGACGTCGTTCCAATCCGCGTCTGCCTCAACCAAAGATGCATGTACAACTTGAAGGTTGCTATACGTCTCCCATTGACCGCTATGCTGTTCATTAGAATGGAAATGCAACAGAAGAAAAGTACCTTTGTGTAGTAACGGATAGGAGTTAATCAATTGCCCGTCTTTCAGCTTTAAGCTTAGATCCTTGAAACGTTTCCCGTTTAAAGGATGGGAAGGCGCTTCGGCGTCAGGAGCATAATGTACATCCATTGCGGAAATTTGTGCAGCGATTTGATAATTAGCCTCCGGTATTTGAATCAGATCAGACAGCATGCTTCGCAGTTCCGTGATGGGAGGAGTCACGTCCAGAAGCAGGGTTTGGACCTCGGTATTCCGGAGCAAGGCCGTATTCCATGGAAAACGTTCGGCATGATAACTGTCCAATAGCCAGTCCGGAGCCCAGCCTTTGATTGCTCCTGCAAGCTTCCAGCCTAAGTTCATCGCTTCTTGTAAGCCGACGTTCATTCCCTGTCCACCAGCGGGAAAATGAATGTGCGCCGAATCTCCCGCCAAGAACAATCGACCATTCCGATAGCGTCCCGCTTGCCGCGTAGCATTTCCGAAACGGGACATCCATTTCACATCGTTCAATCCCAAGTCGCTTCCGGTCGTACGGATGAGCGATGAACGAAACTCTTCCAATGTAACGGTCTCATCCTTAGAGATGTTACGTCTCTCCATATCGATCATCAAGACTCGATAGATATGATCATTGATTGGCATGATGCTGACCAATCCTTTTTCTGTAATCCGGGATATGACACTCATAGGAGCCAAATCAGATAGAACGGCATCCCCCAGAATAGCCGTGAAGGTCGCATCTGTACCTTCAAAGGATATATTTGCATGTTTGCGGACCAAACTTCTAGCTCCATCCGTGCCTACCACATAAGCTGCTCTTAACGTTGTTTCGCCACGAGGTCCCGCGATCTTAACGTCAACTCCATCCTCATCCTGGTGCACAGATAGAGCCTCAACCTCTCTCCAGACCTTTGCGCCAAGGCTAAGCGCCCATTCCTCCAGCACCTTCTCCGTCTCACTCTGCGGTAGAAAGAGCGTGTGGTTGGAGGAAGAATCCAACGCGGAGAAATCCAAAGGGGTTTCTAATCCGGCGAAATGACCTCTCGAAAGTAAGCGGCCTTGCTTGATTAATTGTGATTTCACTCCACGCATATCTAATATTTCAAGGGTTCGCGGATGTACGGTAAGCGCACGTGAATATGGAGTTGTCTCTTTTAATCGCTCAATGACGCAGACCTTTACGCCGGCTAATGCCAATTCCCCAGCCAACATCATGCCGACAGGTCCGCCACCGATAAGGATGACTTCATATTTCATATAAATAACCTCTTTTCTTAAACATTATGGGAAGATCACGATAGCGTCTATTTCGATAAGCCATTCAGGATCGGCTAGTGCTTGAAGGCCTATATAGGTACTTGCTGTCTTCGGCCAGTTAGGGCCAAACACATAGAATCCTGCGTCAAAAATAATCGAAATCAATTCCGGGTTGTGGTTTACCACAAAAATATTCATTTTTACAATGTACAATGGATCCGCTCGCACGGCTTCCAATGCATACTTAAGATTGGTGAACACTTGAATCGCTTGCGCGTAATAGTCCCCTGAACCGACCAATGCTCCTGTTTCATCTACAGAAACCTGACCTGAGATGAAGGCCAGTTTGGAGGCAGTAGTCACCACGACATGAGAAATTACAGATGTAACCTTATCCGTCAATGTCTTCGGATTCACGATTTCCATAGGCAGGTATGCTCCATTTCCATATTTATAAATCTTCTCTTGAAAAGTGGATAAGTGTTTCCGGCGACCTCCTTCATCAATTATTGTTTCGTTAGAACCTTTTTTATTGCTTGTTAAAACAAGTGTGATGAAATCACATACAATATTATTGTTTCATATGAAACAATAATATTGTACTTTGTCACTCATTGCCCTGTCAATCCCAAGCGCAATATGAGTATGCACGTTTGTTTCTCAGAGAACAATCTATGATATAATAAAACAAATAAGTCGAGGAGCCAGCATAATCATGGATACTGCCAGTAAGAACAAAACCGCAATTCATGAATTTTTCGTTCAGTTTCTTGAGCAAAAAGAGCAATATGAAACGCAAATAACTGCCACATACCTGGAGGATATCCGGAAGCATATTGAATCGGAATTCAGCTTGAATATGACGGAACTGCACACCATTGCGTGCATCGGAGAGCAGGAGCCGATCAATCTCACTTCCATCGCGGAGAGAATAAATTTAAGCAAAGGAAATACCTCCAAGATCGCAAATAAATTACTAAAGGCAGGTTGGGTGCGAAAAGCCCAGTTCAACGACAACAAAAAGGAAGTGTATTTTCGGCTAACGCCTGTCGGCAAAAAGCTATTTGCCGCTCATGATGAGCTTCATGCGAAGGAAAAGCAAAGAATGTACGAATTTTTGGAAAGATATAATGAAAGCGAGCTCGAATTTATTAAACGGCTGTTTGGAGATATGGTTGACTTCTATCGCTAACGTACCTCAACAAACCGTACATGAATACGCCGCCTTTTAGAAGGCAAGAAGCGATCCGGCCAAACGAGGCGAGAGAGGGGGCCTCCGCCTTCAAAGGATCCCCGATCCGAATAGATGGGGGAATGGTACCGACAATCTTTTAATTTTTTGCGTGCTGATCAGAAAAAGAGAGTGAGCTCCCTCACAGGCATTGGGCCGGCGGGGGAGCTCGCTGTCTTTCTCTAGAGCTTTATTTGGATTCAATTCGACCAATTGAATGGATCGTCTCGGACAAAGTCTGTTTCACTGCCGACCAGTTGGTTTGCTCAATATCGAGTACATGTCGAAGGTACGCCCATGTAACCTTCTGGATCAGGGCAACTCGTTCTGGGTTTTCGTCTGTTGTTTCTTTAACCTCGTAACCAGCGATCCCTCCAAGTGAGTGTTCTGCACCAAAAAGGGTGAGCAGGCTCTCGGCTCCCGGGCTGAGGAAGTAAGGGTCGGTCATCCAATCCGGCCCGCGAACGGTCAGCTGATATTTGTTAGGAGTGTCGTCCTGATCCCCGACGACCACGAGGGTGGGCTTGGTCATGTGCTCGAAGCTCACGTTCAGATGCGGCATCTTCTCGGCAGCGAACGGTGTCAGGCTGTCCCCACCTTGCCCAGCGGTGGCGAATAGCACGCCTGCTTTGATGCGCGAGTCGGACAGGTCCTCTTCCTTCTTAGTCTCGGGGTTGAGGACTCGCAATCCTAACAGGTTGCCCGCCGTCTGGCCGCCGAAGGAGTGTCCGGCTGTGGCGATGCGGCTTCGGTCAAGGCGCCCGCTGAGGCCGGGAACGGCAGATTCCAGGAAATCAAGCTGATCAAGGATGCGCTTCATGTCTTCCACTCGGAAACGCCATATCTGTGGTGTGCGGGGATCGTCCTGAGGGAGACCCAATGTCCTTGAGTCGAGATGGGTAGGTTGAATGACTACGAAGCCGTGTGCAGCCCAGAAGTCAACCAAGGGGCCGTAACCCTCCAACGATGAGCCAGAACCGTGTGAGAAAACAATAATAGGTAAGTTACGACCGGTCGTCGGCGCGGAGACTCTCACTTGCAGATTCTCGCCACGGCCTGGGGCTGGAAGCACTATCGGCTTCACCGAGACGACTGGAGAGGGTGCGGTAATCTTTAGTTCCATAATTAATGTTCCTGCCCTTCTTAAGATAGATTTTTGCCGGGAGTTTTCTCCCTGTCAGATCCCATAATAAAAGTTGGAGTCGAATCCAAGTCAAGGGGCGAAAACAAAAAAGTTGATTAAGGATAAATGATGGAAATAAGTTTGACTTGGAGTATGCTCCAAGATGTATAATGCTCAAAACGGCAATTTAGGGAGGAGACATAATGGAAGAACAAACTTTTACGATCAAGCAAGTCGCCAAGCAAACCGGTATTTCCGAGGATACAATCCGCTATTACGAAAAGATCATGCTGCTGCCTCAGGCAGAACGGAAGGAAAACAGGCATCGCTTTTATCGAAGAGAGGACATTTATAGGATCAAGCAAATAACCTGCCTCAAAAAAACGGGAATGTCGCTCGAGGCTATGCGGCCATTTTTGGCTGCCTCAGTCGACTCCGATTCCGTTAATTATCCTGAACTGGTGGATCAATTAAGAAGTCAACGTGAACATATTATGATTCAAATTTCCTCGCTTCAGCAGATCGTTGATTTTATTGACATAAAGCTGAAAGAAGGTAGGCCCCAATAATTAAAGCTCGATGCGGGCTTTTTTATACACGAGTTGTAATCAACGCAGTTACAACTGTGGCGGTTACAACAAAACAAATATTGGAGGTAATCGGAAGAGCGTTCCCGACATTCGAGCGGTATGCGACTTTTCGAGGTGGCGGATGATATCCTGGATACCTGTGGTGCTCCCGGAGATGCCATGCTTCAGCATGACAAGTATCGGGAACATTAAGCAAACGGGTAATCCATAACGACGATTCCTTCAACAAACGGACCAATGGATTGCAATAAACTTTGATGCAGGGGGTGCTGAATATAATCCCGGCAAGCCTGTTGATCCTCGAAAGTGACTCTGATTCCCAACGTAAACCCCTGCATATGCTCTATTTCCTCCGTAACGTTAATCCCGGCGCTAAGCTCCACAATCCCCGGTATGTTCCCTTTAAAGTCATATGCGCGCTTTATTGCACTTTCTTTTACTTCAATAGAAACATCGGGCTTGAATTTCAATAGCACGATATGCTCAAACATCTTACTCCCTCCTAGGTTTCTGTTTATTTTTGACTTTGGAGCTGCTTCAATTGGGAGAGCTCCTTCATCCATTTCACGAAATTGTCGGTAACAAGATCAAGGTACTGAACGGTAGGTTCATCGGTCAGCACACCCTTCTCGTTAAACTTCTCATGAACAAGACCAATGTACACTTCATTTCCAGGCAACAGCGGCGAGGAAATACCGGATGCGAACAGAATATCACGCAGATGGCCCTGCGCTTTGACCGATCCCAACAATCCCATGGAAGATCCGGCGATCCATGAGGGCTTCCCGATCATGACTCGATCCACGCGGGATAACCAGTCAATCGCGTTCGCCATGACGCCGGGAATAGTCGAATTATATTCCGGAGTGATCCACAACACCGCGTCGGCAGCAGCGACTTGCGCCTTAAAATCGATAACCGGCTGCGGCGGAATAGACTCGATATCCTGATCGTAAAAGGGGAGATCCCGAATGCTCAGCACATCCAATTGAAAAAGATGCTGATAACGGTTTTGAATATAACGGGCTAGCTTCTGGTTGTATGAATCTTTGCGAATGCTTCCGACAATGGCGGCTACTTTCATTTTCATCACCTCAATGATAGGGTCTGAATGGAGTTGAACAGGTGGGTCCGATCATCACTGTCTATCCATTCTTGCTTTTCCTCCTAGGGAGGACATAAACTAGTCTAAATGGACCCGAAGAGGCTAGGAAGAGATCTAGTTATCGTAGGATTGGGAATCCTACGTTCATGAATGGGTAGGAGGCATGGAGATCATGGCAAACAGATTGGACCGTTATGAGGAATTGTCCCGTTTTTTGCGTTCACGCCGTGAACGAATAACCCCCGAACAAGCAGGGGTGCCGGATTCCGGACGCAGACGAACACCCGGACTTCGCCGCAGCGAGGTAGCTCTGCTGGCAGACGTGGGATTGGATTGGTACACCTATTTGGAACAAGGGCGTCATATCAACGTATCCGCTGAGGTTCTTGATCGAATAGCGAAAGTGCTTCGGTTAGATGAATCGGAACGCAGGCATCTGTACCATCTTGCCCGTAAGCAATTTCCCTTGACCGGTACGAAGCAACCCTCTAAGGTAACGCCGGAACTTCAACGTTTTTTGGATAGCCAGAACCTTTCCCCTACGAATGTCATGGATGCGCGCATGAACATCATTGCCTGGAATGATGCCTACTGCGCAATAAATGGGAATCTCGCGGTTATGTCGGAAAGGGAGCGGAATTTGGTATGGATGACCTTTACTTCTCCCCGTTTCCGCTATCTAAAGGGAGACCAATGGGAACAGCATGCCAGGCGAATCGTTGCTAATTTTCATGCCGGGTATGCTCGTCACGTCGACGATCCTTGGTGGTGCGTGCAGTTCGAGGCGCTTTCACAGGCTAGCAGGGAGTTTCGAGAATTTTGGGATTCCCACGAGGTTCTCGATGCTATTGATGCTCCTAAGACGCTACATTGTCCGAATCTCGGGATCTTGAATTTTGATCTTGTTTCATTTCATTACTTGAACGATTCCAATTTGACCGTTTCCATTCATGTTCCTCATCCAGATGGCACGGTGGATAAGATGCAGCAACTGTTAATCGATTATCAGAGCCAGCATTCAGAGCAGCTTGAATCTTCTCCAAGAGTTTAGTATAGGAAGGCAATCAGAACTGTTATTAGGCATGAATCAAGACATCCGAGCGGATGTCTTTTAATTTTGTTCTATAGGTGAAACGGAGAACTGTATCATAAGTAACGGCAAGTTTTAAAAATGCTCCCCTTTAAGTAAGCCGGTTTAATAAATAAACCGGCTACTTCAGAGGAGCATATCAGTTGCCGTGGCTGTCGAATTCTTTGGTGTCCTTTAAAATGGTTTTACCACATCATCTGAATCAGTGGAGTAAGCCAGCTCTTTCTGTGCTTCCAGAGCGGCGAGTCTGTCCAGCAGGGCTGCCCGGATTTGCTCATAGGCGTCACTGCCCAACGCCATACGTATCGGACCCTCTCCCTGGTCGACTCGGCGGATAATCTGCTGCGCCATTTTATCCGGATCGCCGACAACCATTTGAGTGAACATGCTCATATCTATACCAGGCAGTTCTCCCTTCATCAGGCTAACGAATTGGCCCGCCTCCGTATCCCGGTATTCGTCCATCCGCTCGCCGAATACGGCGTTGCTTGTAATGAAATTCGTTCGGATTCCGCCGGGCTCCACCATAGTGGTCTTAATATTGAACAGAGCCACTTCCTTAGCTAGCGCTTCAAAGGCTCCTTCGACCGCCCATTTCGAAGAGCAATACAGTCCCATACCCGGAATAGAATAATGACCCGCCATACTCGAAATCTGTACCATGTGACCGCCGCCCTGCTTACGGAAAAAGGGCAGGACTGCACGCGCTGCACGCAGGGAGCCTAGCACATTGGTCATAAACTGATGCTCAATTTGCCTGTCGCTTGCTTCTTCCACTGCGCCATACAAGCCATAGGCTGCATTATTGACAAACACATCGATCGTGCCCAGTTCTAAAAATGCACGTTCCACCACTTCAGCAATTTGCTGAGAGTTTGTCAGATCTAAATTAGCCTGCCAAAGCCCAGAGCCATACTGTGCCTGCAGATCATCTAGCACCCCCGGCTTGCGTACCGTTGCAGCTACACGGTCCCCCCTATCAAGCAACCGGCGAGTTATACGTGAAGCCAAGCCTCCTGACGCTCCTGTAATGAACCATGTTTGCATACTAAATACCCTCCAATCGTTGTCTTCCACTGAATCATACAAGCAACTGGAGGGTGCTAGCCACAGCACGTCTATTCTATTAACGGGAGTAACAGTCTACGGTAGCTGCCTGTCCTGCTCAAGTAAACGCAATAATCTCTCCTCCGTGCCTGAACCGGGCACCGGAACAAAGAAACACCAGTGCAGTCCCGGGTCATTATCGATTACAGCCGCGGAATGGAGCTCGAACTCCATCTCCTGTGCGTCAGGAACACGGAATAAAGCGGTGGCTACGCGTTTTTGTTTGATTTCATATAGCTCCCAGAAATGTACGAACTCCACGCTTTCCCGCGTCAAGCGTTCAAACCGTTCCATATATAACGGGTTGTTCTTGTAAAGATCGAAGCCTGCCCGCAGAACGGCTACAGAATAACGGGCAGCGCCTTCCCAATTCACCAGTCTGTTGCGGTAATCCGGCTTTAAAAACATAATGTCCATCATATTCCGTTCGTTGTCCGGCAGACTGCCGAAATCGGCTACGATCAGTTCAGCCGCCCGATTCCAAGCGATAACATCCGTACCTTCGTCTGTGATAAAAGAAGGATAATGCAGTTGATTTACGATTTTCTGCAGAACTCCCGTATCCGGCCCACCGTTATTTGGCACTGTGACGACGCTCGCCACATCTACATTGGCCAGATCGAATAGATGCTTCTGCTCGTCTTCGTCAAGCTGAAGCGCTTTGCTGATACTTAGCAGCACTTCCGGCGAAGGATTAACCTCCTTGCCTTGCTCCAGCCAGGCATAGTAAGTCACGCTTATATTGGCAAGATAAGAGACTTCTTCTCTTCGAAGTCCCGGAGTGCGTCTTCGTCCGGGCAGCGGCTGAATCCCGGCCTCTGAAGGCTGCAACCGTTCTCTGCGCGATTTAAGGAAGTCACCCAATGCGGATGAGGAACGATTCATTTTTAAGTGGGTCACCTCTATTTACTCATATGGAAGATACATATCGCTATTAACCAAATAGACCAAAAGCACTCTATACATGATTATTATAGTCTCTGTTGAATGCCGTTTCTACAAAAGAGAACCATAACGAGTACCGAGGCTGTTAATCCCGCTGAATTGTTCTAATGTGCATCCGGTTTGAATCGCGAGGGAGACCGTATTGATATTAGCAGTCAAATCAACTTTAGACATGATTTGTCCTCCTATAATCTCTAAAGTTGTTGGATCGTAAACCAACTTGAACATAACGGTCGTCTCCGGAGAAAACAGGGGCGTCTCTTGGTCCAAGTAAACGGATTTTATTTCAATGCCTAACGATTGTTGATCATGTGGTGTTGCCGGCATTTTTATATTTTTCGAAACCGTGAATTCTCATCTGGAGCATGAATGGGTTAAACTTAACGGGTACAAGAGCTCAATAATCATAAAGCAGCATAGTATTCATTCGGTTTGAAAAAAAGTCGAGTCTGTGCTATTATCAGAAAAATCCAAACATAGCGAAGAAGAGAAGGCTATGCAATAGCGTTTATGTCCAGAGAGCGGAGGGTTTGCTGAAACCTCCGTCGTAACGCATGTATAGTGTCGTCTCGGAGCTGTTGACCGAACGCGGAAGGCGTGATAACACGCCCGCAAGTAGGATCAACCGGCCTGGCATCCGTTAACATGCTGCAGGTAAAGCATCGGCTTTACCTCATGAGACTGCAATTGCGAGATTGCAGTAAACTTGGGTGGTACCGCGATTCCCCTTTCGTCCCAAGGCTTCTAGCATTTGCTATGAGCCTTGGGAAGGAAGGGGTTATTTGTTTAATACCAACAGGCGATGAAGAGAAAGCCGGCAAGGGCGGTTATGCCCAGAGAGCAGAGGAAACGCTGAAACCTTTGCCTTAACCCTTTGTATGGTGTCGTCTCGGAGCTGTTGACCGAACGCGGAAGGCGTGATAACACGCCCGCAAGTAGGATCAACCGGCCTGGCATCCGTTAACATGCTGCAGGTAAAGCATCGGCTTTACCTCATGAGACTGCAATTGCGAGATTGCAGTAAACTTGGGTGGTACCGCGATTCCCCTTTCGTCCCTGTATGAGCTGACCGCTGTCAGTTTGCTCAGGAGGAGAGGGGGTTTTATTTTGCAAAGGAGGCTGCCCAAGTGGAACAGCAATTAGGAATGACGAATGAAACAACGACGCCATCAGAGGAATATATCACCGGTTCGGAGGTGCTTTTGCGCGGCTTGCTGCAGGAAGGCGTAGAGTGCGTATTCGGCTATCCGGGAGGAAATGTGCTCTATATTTACGACGCGATGGTACATCAGCCTGAATTCAAGCATATCTTGACCCGGCACGAACAAGGCGCGATTCACGCGGCGGACGGCTATGCCAGGTCGACGGGGAAGGTTGGGGTATGCATCGCGACATCCGGTCCCGGAGCAACAAATCTGGTGACCGGCATCGCAACCGCCTATATGGATTCGGTGCCGCTGGTTGTCATAACGGGGAACGTATCTACGAATGTCATGGGCACGGATGCTTTTCAGGAAGCGGACATTATTAGCATCACGATGCCGATTACGAAGCACAGCTACATGGTTCGCGATGTACACGACCTTCCTCGCATCATTCATGAAGCGTTCTACATCGCGAATACGGGCCGCAAAGGTCCTGTCTTGATCGATATTCCCAAAGACGTGACCAATCAGCGGATGGCATATCGTCCAGCGGACACGGTTCGGTTGCGCGGATACCATGGAGCCCCGGAACCGAATCCGGCGGAAATGGATGCGCTGCTTCAGGCGATTGCAGAAGCGCGCAAGCCGGTTATTATCGCAGGCGGCGGCGTTGTCTATGCGAACTCCTCCCAGGAGCTGATCAAATTCGTCCACACTACGCAGATTCCGGTCGTGACCACTCTGCTCGGCCTCGGCGGGTTTCCAAGCGATGACGAGATGTGGCTGGGCATGCTCGGACATCATGGCGTATATGCGGCGAACATGGCGGTGCAGAATGCGGATCTCATTATTTCGATCGGCTCGCGTTTTGATGACCGGGTCACGATGAAGCTGGACGGATTTGCGCCTCAGGCCAAACGTATCGCCCATATCGATATCGATCCTGCGGAAATCGGCAAGAACGTCAAGACAGATCTCGCATGCATCGGCGATATTAAAAACGTGCTGGCTTATGCGAACACGAAAGCGCAAGCAGCCCAGACGGGCACCTGGCTTGAGCAGCTTCAAGAGTATAAGGTGCAGCATCCGCTTCGGTATACCGATTCGGATACAGTCATTAAGCCGCAATATGTGCTCGAGATGATTAGCGAGACGACGCAAGGAGAGGCAATCATCACCACCGATGTAGGCCAGCACCAAATGTGGACCGCGCAGTTTTACCGCTTCAAGCATCCTCGCTCGCTCATCACGTCGGGCGGTCTTGGCACGATGGGCTTTGGCTTCCCGGCCGCGATCGGCGCTAAAGTCGGAAATCCAGATCGTCTCGTCGTCTCGATCAACGGCGACGGGGGCATGCAGATGTGCGCGCAGGAGATGGCGATCTGCGCGATTCATCAGATTCCGGTCAAGATCGTGGTCTTGAACAACCAGGTGCTCGGCATGGTTAAGCAGCAGCAGGAATTGATGTACGAACGACGCTACAGCCAGATTGATCTGTCCGGCAGTCCGGACTTCGTCAAGCTAGCGGAAGCATACGGGATCAAGGGATTAAGGGCAACGAACAAGGATGAAGCCTCCAAGGTCTGGTTAGAAGCGCTGCAGACGACAGGACCTGTGCTCGTCGAGTTCGTCATCCCGACCAACGAGAATGTGTACCCAATGGTGCTTGCCGGCACGCCGCTGGACCAAATGATTCTAGGATACGACGAATAATTGCGCTGAAGAGATAAAAAATCGTTTAAAAGGAGCAAGGCATACTCTTGGCAACACTTGATGATTTTTTCAAATGATATCCGTATCGGTACTGTGCTTAAAGCGAATAATTTTCCATAAATTCCAAATCCTGCAATGAAGTTGGAGATAGGTTTTGGTGAATGGGTCTTAAGCGTTGATAGCTTTGAATCTGAAGTACTGGTAATTGGAGGCATTCCAGAGGAGGGTGATGTTGTTCTTTTGTAGCCAGACGAACCAGTAAAAAATGTACACCGATTGCTTAATACTTTTGTGGGATTAATTTAATAGGTAACGTTAGCGTTCAATGAAAAAGCGAAAGTCTAGGACATTATTTTCTCGTCCATGGCTGTCGCTTTTTCGATTTCAAGGGTCAACTAATGCTTTATTCACAAGGGCTATGATATGGAAATTTACAGTCGTTTTAATACTATCGCTGGTGCCGCGGAGCAGCGTGATTGTCTGTAGGCAATTACTGATTATGAACTGAAACTTTTATTCGTTGTTTATTTTAGCATCCGCCCCACATCTATCATGGAAGTTTACATTCGTTAAGGTGCTTATACTTCGTCTGTTCACGTTCAGCGTAACACTCAACTCTTATGGGAAGACGTCTAGCAATGTAGTCCACAACGGAATCGGATATGGATGCTTCACTTACGAAATGGCTTGCAAAATATGAACGATCTTCCTTTCCATATCGGAGTCGTCAATCATCTTCAGATATTCAGGTTTGAGCAATTGATACTGCTTCATGTAGTAGAAATCCATAATCGCTTGTTTCACAGTGATATCATACTGAATCGAAAATGACGGCTCGATAAAGCGTCGCAGAACAGCGTCATCTTGAACCATAAACAACACGGCATTCAATCTGTTGAAAACCTGTTGCTCCATACCGGATTCAAAAAAAGTTTGTAAGCTTTTATTCCGATTTTGCAGGGCAACGGACAGATTCTCAAAATGGTGTGGATAAAATTCCTTCAGATCTTGCAAGAACAAATCAGAGATATACGCGGCACACATCAAAGATTGTAAAAATGTTAATTGAAAACGATCCAAAAAAGAGACGGAATCGTCTTTCACAACGGTGTCAGCCTTCTTCGAATAATCAATGTAATAATCCACGACTTGTTCGATGATGTCGTCTTTGGAGGAAAAATGCTTATAGAGTGTCACTTTGCTGATATCCATATATTTTGCGAGATCGTCGACTTTCAGTTGGCTGAATTTTGTTTTTCTTATAATGGGTTTTATTTTTTCCACATAGGTATCTACACTCACAGCTTTTCTCACGGATAAGTACCTCCCTTTGATGCCTATAAAACATATTATAACAAATTTGCTGCCCTTTATGTATGAAATTAATTAAATGAACTAATTTAATTAATTTTGTTTACTTATTAAATTTACTGATGTATAATCGCTCCTGTACCTAATCATCCGATTACGGATTATCAAAGGGAGGACGATTTAAATGGAATCATTCAGTAAGGGTAAATTTTCTGGAAAAAAGGTCGTGATCACGGGAGGTAGCAGCGGAATCGGCCTTGCGACGGCGAAATTGCTAGTGGATGAAGGCGCACACGTTCTGATTACCGGACGTACTCAGGCGACGCTGGATGCGGCTCGTGAACAACTCGGAAGCCACGCGATCGCGGTCTTAAGCGATGCCGCCTCATTGAAGGATATCGCCGCATTAGCCGATCGAGTGGAGGCTGAATTTGGAACCGTAGATGCCCTGTTCGTTAACGCTGGTGTCACGGGGTTTGTCCCTTTCGAAGCAATGACAGAAGAAAAGTACGACGAGATACTTACAATCAATGCCAAAGGACCGTACTTTACCGTGCAGAAACTCGCTCCGCTGTTAGGCTCAGGTAGCGGGGTAGTCCTTACCACCTCAATCGTGAACGTAGTGGGTCTCCCAATGCTCAGTGCTTACGCAGCTAGTAAGGCAGCGCTGCGCTCCATGACTCGAGGTCTGGCGCGCGAGTTATTACCTCGAAATATTCGCGTCAACGCAGTCAGTCCCGGCGTTATTGACACAGGCATCATGGAAAAGTCAATGCCTGAAGAAGCTGCCGAACAGACAAAGGCACAGATGAGACAGCAGATTCCAATGCTGCGTTTAGGCGATCCAGTTGAGGTAGCCAAGGCTGTTGCATTTCTAGCATTTGAGGCCACCTATACCACCGGGGCTGAGTTCCCTGTCGATGGAGGCGGCTCCCAGATTTAAGCTCCTCAGTTCGCACACCTGACTATTAAAGCGAGGGCAGGGGGCATAGGTTCTCCTCATGACCCCCTGGCTTCTAGTGAATTTTATAGTTTAGGAGTTCGTTGTTTTCCTTGGAAGACCGTTCGAAATCACAGAACGCGAATTTATCAGAGCAAAATGGAGGGGAGATCACAATGGAGAATACCATGCGGACCATCCGGTTCCACGAATACGGAGAACCAACGGATGTCTTATGCTTGGATGAGGTGGCGATCCCAGAGCCAGGGCCGGGACGCATTCACGTGAGAGTACGCGCTTGCGGCTTAAATCCGGTTGACTGGGTGACGTGCCAAGGCCATTTTGCCGCTCAATTGCCCTTGCCTCGCGGAATCGGGCTGGACGTGGCCGGTATTGTAGACGCAATCGGAGAGGGCGTAACCGATGTTGCCATCGGCGATTCCGTTCTGGGTGGGGCAGATTTCATGAATGGATCGAGCGCCGGTGCGTCGGATCAAGCGATTATGTACTACTGGTTCCGAATGCCGGCCGGACTCGACTTTGTTCAAGCTGCAGCGTTGCCAATGGCAGTCGAAACCGCTTACCGTGGCATTGATACTCTTGGGGTGAAATCAGGTCAGACCGTACTCGTGCACGGAGCCGGCACCACGGTAGGGTTCGCCGCCGTTCAAATTGCCCTCATGCGCGGTGCCCGTGTGATCGCAACCGCTGGGCCCACCTACGCCGACAAGCTCCGCTCAATGGGGGCGTTGGTGACCTCGTACGGTGATGGAATGGTCGAACGAGTGACCGAACTGGCAAAACAGCCGGTTGACCTCGCCCTGGATACGGCGCCAAACAGCGGTTCATTGAAAGATCTGGTCGAAATCGTCAACGGGCATCCCCAGCATGTCCTAACCGTCAGCGATTTCGCCGCAGCCGCTGAACTTGGCGTTCGCACCAGCTATGGAGAACTACATACCGCACGTTATGACGTTGTCGGCGACTTTGCCGGGTATGCAGCGGACGGCAAGTTCACGATTCCGGTCGCGAAGACTTTCGAACTCGATGAATGGCGTTCAGCTGTTCAAATCAGCCTGAGCGGGGGTGCCCGCGGCAAACTGATCCTCCTGCCAGACTCTGACTGATGAGCGCATTAACCGATGAAATTCAGAATGAAGGAGGACATGCATTGAGTAAGAACCAACGAGAACATATTGCACTGATTACAGGCGCAAGTAACGGGATCGGGTTGGCATTGACCCGCAAAATGCTGTCGGAGAACTGGCAGGTGGTTGCTTTGAACCGGTCGGATTTTCCAGCGGACGATAGATTCCTCCAAAATCATCTCAAGGACGGACGGCTCCGAGCCTATAAAGTGAAGGATCTCACCGATTATGGCAGCTTGAGGCACTCTTTGGAAGAAATCAAAAGCAAGGAACAGCGGATCGATATTTTGTTTAACAACGCCGGAGGAGGCTTAAGTGAGCTGCGCTATTCGAAACAAGGCCGCGAATTGCATTATGAATTGTTGACGGTCGTTCCTTTTATTATTCTGATGGAATTGAAGGAGCTGTTGAAGAACGGCAGCTTAAAAACCGTGATTAACACTTCGTCGCAGGTGTTTAGATTTACGAAGGAGTTTACGATCGAAAAATTGGAGCATCCCAAAACCTTCCGCAAAATGTATGGACCCTATGCGACTTCAAAGCTGGCTCTTTCGTTGTGGACCCAAGCCGTCGCACCGCAGCTTGCCAAGGAAGGCATCAAGATCCGCAGCGTTGACCCAGGCATTAACAATACGCTAAGAAAAGGAAAAGACTCCGGACTGACCGCAGGATTTGAACTGTTTATGAAGTTTTTTTCCTCTCCGCCTACTCATGGAGCCAACCTAATATATGAGGGAGCTCTCGGCAAAAACAGCAATGAGATCGGCGTGTTTCTGTTCAAAGATCGGATTGCGGACTTGAAATTTACAGAACATGCGCAGCGTGTGCTGGAAAAAATCTCCGATATATATAGCCTTGAATATCTTGGAGGGAATGTTCAAGTTAATGGCTGAGTTCCAGAAGTGCAAAGCGCCGGTTGGGTTGGAACGGCCGTTAACCTGCTGGCCAAGGGAGATGAAAGCAATTCGAATTAAGTAAATTATCATTTACGGTTGATATATCCACGGTGTCAGGAACGTCGATATCCTCGTCAACAGCATGGGCATCAATGAGATCATGTCCTATTACGAAGTAGACGATGCGCTATGGGAGAAGTACTTCTGCACGAACTTTCTCGCCGCCAACGACGTAACCAAGTTTTATTTGTCTTCCATGCTGAGTCGCGAATACGGCCGTATTATCTTCATCGCGAGTGAGGAAGCCGTCATGACCTCCGGACAGATGCCTCAATACGGTGTGACCATATCCATGCCGGGAAACGTTAATTTCATTAAAACACAACGAGGTTGCCGCGGAATAGATCGGGCAACCTCGTTAAACAATTGGACAGCATAGCTCAATATATGTGACATTAACGTGCTGATCAGAAAAAGAGAGTGAGCTCTTTTAATTCAATTTATTGTTTTTTAGATTGGTCGTCGTATGGGCATCGATGCCACTTATTGAGTAATTTGTATGCTCAATCAATCCTCCCGAATATCGTGTTCAACAGATAACGAATCCCATACGCTCATCAAATGAGTTATGGCAGCTGCAATTTCCTCGTATGGAACACCGTCTCGGGCTTGTGTAGAAATCCCTCGTAAGAAGGTTTCAAATAACGTAATCACCATGGAGATATCCGTGGATCCTGGCAACTCCCCGTTGGCTATGGCTCGTTCTATACAATCTTTGATCCACCCCCGGACTCTCTTTCTTTCCTTTGACAGAAGGTCTTGGATATGTTGTTGCTCAGGAGAACAGTTAACTGTGGACAAAACCAACAGACAACCTAAAGGGTGAGTGTTCTCTGTCTGGAACCGAGCTGCTTCTAGCAATCCCATTTCCATGGCTGCTCTCGACGTTATGTTTGTATTTTTGAAAGTTTCCGAAGCATGTCCATACATCGATATGTAGCGATCAATCACTTCACGGAACAGTTCTTCTTTTGACTTAAACGCTGCGTAAAAACTTGCAGATGATATATCTCCCATTGCTGCCTTTAACTGAGCCAGTGAAGTGGATTCAAAGCCATATTCCCAGAAAAGAATCATGGCGGCGGCAACCGCCTCGTCACGATTAAATGTACGTGGACGTCCTGTTCGCGGCATAAGATGACCTCCTTTATTAATTTTATACTAATCGATCCAGAAGTCCTTGACAAGAATTGAGCTGTTTGAAGATAATATATGGAATGAATAGTCTGTAATTCGAATTGGCTGAAGAGAGACAACTTGCTTTTACACAATCTTTTCTAAAAAGGATGTGTCGACAGATGATAAACTTTAGAGACAAAGAATATCGCTGTACCTCGGAAATTGTACTCGGCTTAATTAGTGGGAAATGGAAGATATCCATTTTAAACCGCTTAGCAAAAGGTCCAGTACGGTACAATGAGCTGCGACGGGAACTTCCTGAAGCAACCCAACGCATGGTTACGATGCAGCTAAGAATGCTAGAAAGCGACGGACTTATTATTCGCAAGGTTTATCCAGCTTCACCGCCAAAAGTGGAATATTGCTTGTCTCGGCTAGGCGAACAACTGGCCCCTATGCTCACGATGTTATGCGATTTTGGAACCGACTATATTGAAAGCTTTCCCGATGAAGTATTGTACACAAATCACAAGAATGCATAAAAAAGCTACAATCTGTCCATTTACCATTAATCTTGCCTTGATCGGGCTGCTCTTGACACTCGAAAAGCAGGAGGTACTTTTCCCAATTACCTCCTGCTTTTATATGTCTTAATTATATATTTCCTTCGTATTGCTCATGCAGTGCATTATTCTCTTTAGTCGTACTGACAGTTCCTTGCTTCAAACGATAGTTGACCCATGCCAACACTGCTGCGAGTACGGCCACAATCCCACCAGACCATGATAGATCAATAAGCTTCATGTTTGTAGTGACAAAGCCACCTAAAGCGGATCCGATCGCAATGCCAACATTGTTGGCAACGGAGGTTAAGGACGAGGCTAAGTCTCTTGTCTCCGGAACATGCTCATCAGCAAAATCAATGAAGTACAACTGCATCGTCGAGTTCATAAGATAAACAACGAGAGCCATGAATGAGATGCTGACGAGTCCTCCAACAAGAGAATCGGAAGTAAAATAAAGTGACACTAAGATGACGGCTTGAGCCAGAAGCACATAGCGCATTTTTTTCATCCCGTCACCGACAGCCAGCTTTCCTCCGATTAGCGTGCTGAAAATAGACACAACACCATACAGTAAAAAGATGAGACTAATATAACGAGCTGGAACAAAAAGCACATCCTGAAGCAAAGGAGCTAAATACGTATAGATGCTATAAGTAGCTGCTATACTTAACATCATAATGGCAAAAGCAAGCACAATTCTGGGATAAGCGAGCAATCTGAGTTGTTTTGTGAGTGAACTGTGTTTTCCTTTTAGTCCTCTAGGAATGGTTGCGATGCTTGCTATCAAAGAAATGATTCCCAACAATGTGGTAAACCAGTAGGCCAAATGCCATCCGCCCCATTGTCCGATAAAAGTGCCAAGGGGTACGCCAAGGACGCTAGCCACAGTGAAACCAGTAAAGATGATGGAGATCACCGGCCCTCTTTTTTCCGGAGGCATGACTTGACTTGCTACTGACATCGCGAGTGCAATCAAGACGCCGGTAACCACGGCCGTGATTATTCTGGACACCAGAAGCATTCCATACGATCCTGATAAAGCCGTGACGATATTCCCAACTATAAATATGCTGAGCAAGACAAGGATGAGCGGGAATTTGGAAAAACGGCTGAATAATGCCGTAAAGACCGGGGTACATATAGCAAAGGTAAACGCAAAAGCCGTCACCAGAAAGCCTGCAGTCGATATGGCGATTTTCATATCAGTGGCAACTTCAGATAATAATCCGACCATCAAAAACTCACTGGTCCCCAGAATAAAGGTCAATAAAAATAAATTCATTGTCAAAAACTTTTGTTGTCTGGTCAATATAGAGTCTCCCTTTCTATCCAAAATGGAATTTGGATTTCATTCCACGATTTACAGCACTAGAAATTGCGTACCGAAGCCTTTGCCGGAAACATAAGCCGCTTCCAGTTCCTCCTGATCTCCTTTATCCAATAAAACTACATTTTCGGGATAGAGTTTGCCTAGTAAAGCCCATAGGACAAGTTCATTTTTGGCAGTCGGAATGAAATGGATGCCATCTGCATTGGTGACCAATCCGGAGTGCGAGAGAATGTCTTCAGCAGGGTGCCAGTGGATGTATTCTCGTTTTATAAGTTCGCTCCCGGCATCGCTGCTTCTTTGTGGCCGATATAAAAAGCGCTGCCCCCTAAAAAGCTGACCAAGATCTACTGTAAACTTGCTGCCTTTCATCTCGAAACTGAACTGTAGGGTCGTTCGATCTGTACTGGTATTTGGCAGCAACCGGGCAATCGATGGTTCATTGTAATCCTCCCCATACTCAGGAAGTAATTCGTCGTCTGCCGGTGTTCCTTTTCCTGCCTCTTTACGGGGTGCGGAATAATAATCTTCATATTCATAATCGAAGGAGACTGCAGCCAAACCTTCTGCATCTTCTATCTGTATCGTTTGTACGGGATGCCATCTCAGGAGATAGCGGGATGCCGTGCGGGGAGACTCACCCAAACCAGCCGGCAAAACGGTACCTAGACGATATTGGAAACCGTAACCGACCTTTTTGAGCCCAGAGCTAACCACACTTTGTGCATAGTTGATGATCGATTTGTGTGTCAATTTTTTCTTGAACAGTTGCGTTAAGAATACTTCTCGGGATGGCTCCAGAAAACGCAATCCTTTGAATTCCCTATATTCCTTGACTTCAAACGGAACCTCTTCCCAATTGGCAAATGGCAACAAGGCATCCCGAAGTAAAACGAATTGGTGTAAGTATTCATTATAAATCTGCATAATCCTTGGTCCGCCGAATGGTCCCCAAACCTGAGCAGTAGCTTCCGGGGTCAGCGGATGACCATAACAGTGGCTTCGAAATTCCAGTTCACTAAGCGTTTCTGACCCATACTCAGCCAATGTCCTTTTCTCAGCATTGATCTCTCTGGCCCAGCTTACCAATTGTTCTCCGATACGTACCGCTTGAGATCTAATCTCTATACCGGCATGATCTTCAAGTTCCAATGATTTTAAGGGCAAAGAAGACAAGCGTCCGGAAATCGCCAAATTGGCTAACAGGCTATCTAAGAGTACTGTCGGATCGCTATTCACTGGTTCGCCCAGCTGAACCAGCATGGCCTCAAGCATTTTATCGAGTTCGATAACAATCTCTTTGGCTCGATATACGCCTGCAGGCAAATTCCAATCCATGTTCGAGTTTTCGCTCTGTCTGATGGTGTTGACTGGTTTGTTGTCAATAAGCCGCTCGATATCTATGGTTTCTCCCCAAACGATTTTCTTCTCTTTCAAAATAAGTTGATATTCCTTCATTTCTTAGCACCTCACCTATGTTTTTTTAACGACCGTGTGTCGCTCAATCAATTGTGGATCGATCGTTCTGTATGTAAGGTTATCACCCTTACTAATTGGTGAAAAGTACGCACTTTTTTGTGTGAACGGAACATTTTTGTGGGGTAGGATACATTTTGATACTTAGAAATGGATTAGATACAAAGACCGTAATAAATCAAATCAAGGAACCATCATTGAACTAACGGGAGAGGATGGGTCATATAGCCTTTTGAAGGCAGCCGGCGAACGTGATCATGACCCTATTGCTCATTCTGCAGCGGTTTAACCCCATACTGTGTACGCCTATCGTAAAATGCGGGAAGATCAGGAGCTGTCATGCGAAGCCGCAGTCATTTCGCATATCGATACCGAAGAGGTAAAGGAATAGGGGTATACGATCATAGAGAATGATCGGGATTTCCAAGTTTAACAAAGAGTCCCTTAAATGGCAGCAGTTAGACTTGTCTTGTTTTTGCTATTACTCGCCGTTTCATTGACCAATGCCAAGGCAGTAGATGTAAACCCTGATCTGGTAAAAGAAATCGCTCAACAGGAATCAATTCATGCACCTGGGCATGTCGTCAATAAATCACGGCCTACATTTCCATCGCTGGCAGCGATGAGGTCAGGGGTTCGATCCCCTCAGGCTCCATACGAAGAAAAACCCTAGAGAAATCAAGGCTTTTTGTTTTTTATCGGAAGCTTTGACCGGGCGGAATTTACCCGGCCATAATAACCCAAAGCGTCCCACGAGTCTTTTTTCAAGGCTTGCGGGACGCTTTTTTTCACCTGTGCCAGAATAAATCACTGATATGTAATATGGGGTTCAGGAGATCGGATTTACGATTTAACATAGAATTTACGAGACTTTTACATATATATCATTGAATATGTCAGTGACATAAATTAACTTCAAATTAGATCCCTTGCGGATACGAGTCGACTCAACGATTAGAGGGATAATTTGATGAAAGATGCACGTTTGATGAAACAGAATCAATTATATCACCGGGTGGCTGATCAGGTAATCGAGATTATTCAGAGTCGTCGGCTGCGGCCGCATGATCCTGTTCCATCCGAAGGAGAGCTTGCCAAGTTATTTGGCGTGAGTCGAATGACGAGCAAGCTGGCGCTTCAAAAGCTGGCAGAGCAGGGACTGGTTTACCGCCTCCCCCGCAGAGGGACCTTCCTTGCCCAGCCGCAAGATGGATTGATGGTCCATGGAGGAACTTCACCCCAGGTCACCGAGGCGGCACCGAACGTGGAGAGGCCGTTCGGACAGATCGCGCTCATTATGCCCCATCTATCCGATTACACTTCCAGAATCATCGCCGCCGCCGAGGCTGAAGTGCGAAAGCACGGGTGCGACCTCATTTTAAAAATGACGAAGGACCGCGACGATGAGGATCTTTGTCTGGAAAGGCTGGCCGAAGGAGGGATCACCGGCATCATTCTGTTTCCTCAGGGGCGGAAGACCTGCAGCGATCAGGTGCTGCGACTAAAGCTTTGCAAACTGCCGCTGGTGATCATCGATCGTATTTTCCATGAAGTGGAGATCGATTGCGTGTATCACGACCACTATATGGGCTCTTATCAAATGACCAAGTATTTGATCGAGAAGGGGCACCGGGAGGTCGGATACACTTCGAACCCGATCGACAATATCACAAGCCGGAAGGAACGGTATCAAGGCTATATCCAAGCGCTGCTCGATCATAAAATTCCGGTGAAGATCCAGAACATTCATTTTCGAAGCGTCACTTGCGATACCAGCCGCATTAATGAGCTCGATCCGGAACAGGAGCGGTTTATTCAGGACAATCCCCGGATGACGGCCATCATGTGCGGGGATGACCATGTCGCCATCTCGACAATTCACACCGCATTGCAAATGGGGATTCCGGTTCCTGAAAAGCTGTCCATCGTCGGGTTCTCCGATATCCAGTTAGCGGCATATATTCCGACACCGCTTACGACGGTTCGACAAGATACCGAGAAGCTTGCCCGATCGGCCGTTGATTTGCTGATGAAGCGCGTTGGCAACTCCAACGAGAATCCCATCACCATTAAAATTAAAACATCGATAGTAGAACGGCAGTCCGTTCAGTCCTGGGCGTAAAATGGATCACTATCGGTTGCATGGCAAGGAGACATGACTTTGAAAATTCACTTTCTAGGAACCGCAGCCGCAGAGGGCTTCCCCAATGCATTTTGCCGCTGCGAGCATTGCAACAAAGCGCGGGAGCTTGGGGGGGAAAATATCCGCACACGGACTTCCGCCATCCTGGACGATGTCATCAAATTTGACTATTCCCCGGATTCCTATATGCAGGCGCTGCGGGACAATATCGATCTGGGAGCAATCGAGCATCTGCTCGTCACCCATTCGCATTCGGACCATTACAATGCCGTTGATCTGGAATGCCGCAGGGAAGGGATTGCGCACGGCCTCCAGCATCCATTGCACATTTATGGGAATGGTACCGTGATGCATCACACGCGTGCTGCCATCGGCCGCTTTGAAGGACAAAGGTATCAATTTCATCTGTTGCGCCCGTATGAGACCTTTGCTATGGGCGATGCAACGGTAACGCCATTATTGGCCGATCATGACCGGATGGAAACCTGTCTATTATACGTGATCGAAAAGGAAGGGAAAAAACTGCTGTACGGGCATGATTCGGGCTGGTTCCCGGATGCGACATGGGCGTGGTTAAAGGGCAAAAGCCTGGATTGCGCCATTCTCGACTGCACGCATGGATATACGGGGAACTCCCGCGACCGCAATCATATGTGCGTGGAAACGGTGCTGGAAGCCCAGCGCGAGTTTCAAAAAGAAAATATCCTGAAGCCTGAAGGCCAAATCGTCGTCACACATTTTAGCCATAATTCCAAGCTGCTACATGAGGATTTTGTCCGCATCTTCAGCCCCGCCGGAATTTTACCGGCATATGACGGGTTGATCATCAACATTTAAACCAAACAAAATGACACGATCAAAGGAGAGTTAAGGAAATCATGAGAAAACTTTCAATGGCGCTACTTCTCATTATGTGTGTGATTGTTTCGGCTTGCGGAGGCGGCAACAATGCCGGCAATGCTAACACGGGCACTTCGGAGGGGACACCGGCTCCGTCGGAATCGTCATCAAATGAACCAGCCCAGAATGAAAAGCTGATCGTGTACACCAATGCGAACTCCGACGGCCGCGGCGAATGGCTGATGGAGAAAGCGAAGGGTGCGGGCTTTGACATCGAAATTGTCGGAGCGGGCGGCGCCGACTTGACGAACCGGTTGATTGCCGAGAAGAACAACCCGATCGCGGACGTCGTATACGGCTTGAACAATATGCTCTATGAGAATTTGAAAAAGGAAGACGCTCTGGCTAAGTTTGTACCGAGCTGGGCCGGAGATGTTGAGCAGGGCTTGAACGATCCGGAAGGCTACTATCATGGGCTTGTGAAGCAAGCGATTCTGCTTGGTTATAACCCGAACGAATTCACGGCAGATACTGCGCCAAAGGACTGGACGGACCTTTATAAGAACGATGCGTATAAAGGGAAATACGAAGCTCCTACGCTGCTTGGACAAAATACGCCTCGCCTTGTTGTAGCGGGCATTCTGACCCGTTTCCAAGATCCGAACGGCGATCTCGGGGTATCCGAGGAGGGCTGGAATGAAATTCAGCAATTGTATGACAACGGTGTCAGCGCAGTCGAGGGCGAAGACTTCTATGCCAATTTGGCCAGCGGTAAAACCCCGCTGGGAGCGCTCGTCTCCGGAACCCTGCAGCAGAAGGAAGAGCAATATAACGTGAAAGCAGGCATTGTCAGTCCGGAAATCGGCGTACCGATGGTCGTGGAACATGCGGCGATCGTGAACGGAACGAAGAAGCAGGCAACGGCGGAGCGGTTCGTGGAATGGCTCGGATCCAGCGAAGTCCAAGGGGAATTTGCGGCTGAGTTCAATGCCATGCCGGCAAATACGAAGGCGGTCGAGCAAGCCAATGAGTCCGTCAAGGAGCTGTTTACTTCGTTAAAACCACAAGATTTCGATTGGGCCTTTATTGCCGAAAACATGGATCTGTGGGCGGAGAAAATCGAATTGGAGATTATGCAATAAATATGATTACATTCCAGAACGTTGATATTAAATTCGGAGAATTTCATGCGGTCAAAAACCTTAATTTGCATATTCGGGAAGGGGAATTCTTCACGTTCCTCGGTCCCTCGGGTTGTGGGAAGACGACGACCCTCCGCAGTCTGGTCGGGTTTATTATGCCTACGAGCGGACAGATCCTGCTGAAAGACGCCGACATTACCCGTTTGCCGATCGAAAAAAGAGAGATCGGAATGGTATTTCAAAGTTATGCATTGTTTCCAACGATGAATGTGTACGAGAATATTGCTTTCGGCTTGCGAGTCAAGAAGTTTTCCAAGGCGGAAGTGGACCAGAAGGTAAAGGACATTGCCCGGAAGGTTGATTTGAAAGATGATCAGCTGTTCAAGAAGGTATCGGAGCTATCCGGAGGCCAGCAGCAGCGCGTCGCGATTGCCAGGGCGCTGGTTTTGAAGCCGAGCATCTTGGTATTGGACGAACCTTTATCCAACTTGGACGCCAAGCTGCGGGTGCAGCTGCGCAACGAGCTGAAACAACTGCAGAAGAAATTCGGGATCACCACGATTTATGTCACGCACGACCAGGAAGAAGCATTAACGCTGTCCGACCGAATTGGAGTATTCAATCATGGGGTCCTGGAGCAAGTGGGAACGCCCTTGGAAGTTTACAATCAATCGCAAACGGAATTTGTATGCAATTTCATAGGAGATATTAATCGGATCGATCCGCGGATGGTGGAGAACAGCCGGTTGAACGATGTTGTTCAGCCAGGGAATATCGCCTATATCCGCAATGAAAAGGTAAGCCTGCTGCCCCTGCAGGGGATCGATACGGTCGAACTGAAAGGCAAGATCGCGGACCGGGAATTTTACGGTTTATACAGCAAGTACGTATTGGAGATTGCCGGCGGCGGACGGCTAAAGACCATCGAAATCGAAAGCCGGATCGTCCATCATGAGGTCGGTGACGATGTGGACATCTACCTCCCGGTCCGCGATATTTTGCAATACCCGATGAAGGAGGGGGAAGCATGAATGCCCGGAACCTGAGCGCCCGGCTGGCTTCCGTAAACCCTGTTTCGATCCTTTTATACGGGTTGATTGCCTGGTTTGTCATTGCCTTTCTGATTTATCCGAACTTGAATATTTACGGCGAAATTTTCTTTAAGGACGGCAAATTTACGCTCGAAGCGGCAGAGAAGCTGTTTTCTTCCGAGCGCGCGATGAGAAGTTTATATAACAGCTTTATTCTCGCCTTTTCCCTTGTCATTACGGTAAATGTGGTGGGTATAACGCTGGTTTTGATTTCGGAATATTTCGATATCAAAGGCGCAAAATTTTTGCGGTTGGGTTATTTTACGACCTTGATTTACAGCGGAGTCGTGCTGGTGTCCGGCTATAAATTCGTTTATGGCGAAGAAGGGTTTATGACCAAGCTCCTGGCTCAATGGTTCCCTTCTTTTAATACGACATGGTTTCATGGCTACTGGGCGGTTTTATTCGTCATGACGTTCGCATGCACGTCGAACCACTTCCTGTTCCTGAGCAATGCGATTCGCAAAATCGACTTCCAAACGGTGGAGGCCGCGAGAAATATGGGGGCGTCTACTTGGTATATCTTAAGGCGGGTCGTACTTCCGGTCCTGAAGCCTACGATCTATGCGTTGACGATCCTGACTTTTCTCACCGGCCTGGCTGCGACGTCCGCGCCGCTTATTCTCGGGGGGAAGGAATTCCAGACGATTACGCCGATGATTCTGACGTTCTCGAAAAGCATGACGTCAAGAGATTTGGCTGCGCTGCTGGCGCTTATTCTCGGAGTAGCCACACTGGTGTTGTTGACCGTGATGATCCGGTTCGAACGTAAAGGCAACTTCATGTCGGTCTCCAAAGTCAAATCGGAGCTGGTCAAACAAAAAATCCGCAGCAAATCCGGTAACATAGCCGCTCATATTCTGGCTTACAGCCTGTTTGTCCTCTACATCGTTCCGGTTGTGCTGATCATCATCTTTTCGTTCACCGATGCGGCAAGTATCTCTACCGCCACGTTGAATATAAACAGCTTCACGTTGGATAATTACATTCAAGTGTTTTCATCCATGTCGGCATTCAAGCCTTATCTTGTGAGTATTCTATATGCTGCGGCAGCCTCGGTCATTGTCGTCGCATTGGCGCTGGCCGCGTCAAGGATATTGCATAAATATAAGAATAAGTGGGCGCTTGCCCTGGAATACGCATTGCTGATTCCGTGGATTCTGCCGTCGACGCTGATTGCGATCGGACTGATCGTAACCTTTAACACGCCGAAGCTGATGATCGGGAATACGGTATTGGTTGGCACGATCTGGATGCTTCTGATTGCCTACGTCATCATCCATATTCCTTTCACCCTGCGAATGGTCAAGGCCTCCTTCTTCAGCCTGGACAGCAATCTGGAAGATGCTGCAAGGAATTTGGGTGCCAAGCCGTTCTATACGTTCAGAAAAGTATTGCTGCCGATCATTCTACCGTCGACGCTAGCTGTGCTTGCCTTGAATTTCAACGGGATTTTGGCCGATTATGACGTTACCGTGTTCCTCTATCATCCTTTGTACCAGCCGTTAGGAATCGTCATCAAGAACAGCACGGATGCGCAGGCGCTAGCGGATACCAAAGCGTTGACCTTGGTTTATTCGGTGATACTGATGATCATGTCGTCCATTACGTTATATTTCGTTTATGGAAGAAATAGCAGATCTTGAAGGCACGAGGATACGTGCCGCATAGGTTTTTCATTCCCTGAACACGGGCTTTTGGTGAAGAATTCAAACACAAAGAAAAACTTAAGGCGGACCTGGATGACTTTTGTCCAATCCGCCTTTTTGATTTGACTCCAAGCGATGCCTAATTGCTTAATCCTGGCCAAGTTCGAAGTATACCTGTATCGTAACGGGTTATGAACCTAGCGGGAATGCATAACCGTGTCCAAAATCAACATAATAAGGAAAAACATCCAGTGAGGAAGGGAGCCTAACATGATGAAGGAACATTCTGCCAACCATGAGCAAGAGGAACAAATTACTCCGTGTCTAACCGAGTCCATAGGCAGAATCCAAGACATGTTCACGGATACTCCCGACCTGATCGTACGAAAACTAACCATTAAACAAACCGGGGAAAAAGCGGCAATCGTGTATATGGAGGAATTGACCGATAAGACATGCCTCAATCACGATATTCTTGCTCCGCTTCAGCTTGAGTCCGGGAACCCGTCCGATGACTTTATTACAAATGTAGGATATGTAAAGCCTGAATCCTTATGGACTAAACTGAGGCTGAACCTTATGCTCGGTAACAGCGTGTTGTTCATCGAAGGTCGCGGCATCGCGTATATACTGGACACCAAAGGACTGCCTACACGCGCGATCGAAGATCCGCAGCAGGAGCCCTCACTCAAAGGGGCGCATCAAGGATTCATTGAAATCGGCTCTCAAAATATTGCCATGATCCGTCGTTATATCCCAGACAAGGAGTTGAAGTTAAGGCGCTACATCGTTGGAAGAAGGGGACAAACGGCGGTTACGTTAATTTATTTGGAAGATGTCGCTCAACCGGAAATTATTAAGGTATTCGAGGAACGCATTCAATCCATCGATGTCGATGCCATTATTAATACCGGCGAGCTAGCCGAATTCATTGAAGACCAGCCTCTTGCGCTGCTTCCGCAGATCCTTACGACCGAAAGGCCGGATACGGCCGCTTCACATATTTTGCAAGGACGCTGCGTCGTTGTTGTGGACGGTTCGCCCAGTGTTTTGGTGGCGCCTGCAACTTTTATGTCTTTTTTTCAGACGGTGGATGATTACAGCTCTCGTTGGTCCATATCGTCGTTCCTTCGAATTTTGCGAATCTTTGCATTTTTCATCGCTATTTTTTTACCTGGTTTTTTCATTTCGGTCATCTCTTATCACTTTGAAATCATCCCCATGAAACTGCTGCTAACACTTGGCGAATCACGGGGGCAAGTTCCGTTTCCTCCATTCGTGGAAGCGATCATTATGGAAATCACGCTTGAGATGCTGAGGGAAGCGGGGGTTCGGCTTCCTGCTCCTATTGGGCAGACGGTGGGGATCGTTGGCGGTATCGTGATCGGACAGGCTGTGGTGCAAGCAGGACTGATCAGCAATGTCATGGTGATCGTAGTTGCTTTCACGGCTATCTCTTCTTTCATTATTCCTAATCAAGATATGTTGGCTGCCGTCCGTCTCATGCGATTCATGATCATGGTTCTTGCGACTTGGTTCGGCTTCATTGGCCTGATTGTGGGCATGATGACGATCATGGGGAGACTCATCACGCTTAACTCGCTTAATACCTCCTACAGTACGCCGATTGCTCCGTTTAAAGCTGCAGACTGGAAGGACACCCTTCTGCGCGTTCCGCTATGGCTGATGAGCAACCGTCCCACAAGTACAAGAGCAATACAAGCAAAACGGCAAGGAAGGACCCGAGGCTGGAAGGAGAAACAATAACAGATGAAGACCATTCGTCAGGTATCCATGCTTCAATTTACGCTGATGGTTTCGGCTTTTCAAATCAGCGTTGCATTTTTATCCCTTCCTAGAGAACTGGCCAGACAAGCGGGAACGGATGGTTGGATCGCGATTTTTTTTGGCTGGGGAATGGCAACATTGGCATCCGCAGCGCTCGTTAAGGTGATGAAAAATAGTCCAGACGGTTCGATACTAGAGTTGATACAGCGGTATATGGGAGTCTGGGCAGCTAAAATAGCTGCTTTCATATTTATGGCCTATTATTTGTTACTGGCTTATGACGGTTTTATGATTGCTTCACTTGTTATCAAGCTTTGGTTATTACCCAGCACGTATATCTATATTCTAGTGCTGCTGCTGCTCATTCCTACGTTTCAAATTGCGCAGCATGGGTTCCAGGCAATCGGGAGATATAGCGAAATCGTGGCGCTTATCTCCATATGGATTCCATTCGTTTATTTAACTACACTGCGCCATGCCCGCTGGCTTTATTTGCTGCCTGTCTTAAAAGAGGGCTGGTTTCCGGTGCTTTCAACCGTAAAAATCATGTTCTACCCGATGCTGGGTATCGGGCTCGCGTTCTTTATTTACCCCCATCTCGTTAAAAAAGAAAAAGCTTTGACGGCCATGGTGATTTCGAACACGCTCACCTGCCTGGTTTACCTGGGAATCACCCTTGTGTGTTATGTGTACTTCAGTCCTGATGAAATCGGCGAATTCAATGAACCGGTCATCAGCATCATGAAGTCGATCGAACTTCGGTTTATTGAGCGGATAGAAGTTCCCTTTATTGCATTCTATTTATTTGTGTTCTCTTGCATATGGATCCCTTCCATGCATCTTGTCTCCATGAACTCGGCATGGCTATTGGGGAAAGATAAAGAAAGGGGTCACCTAGCCGTTTGGTGTTTCGCAGTTGCGGTTAGTTTTTTCATCTATAGGCCAAGCTTTATCGATGTCGCTCGAGTTAATAACTTCCTAAACCTCACGGGTTTTGTGATGGAATTTGCTTTGCCTGTATGCCTTCTTCTGTATGTGGCCATGACCAAAAAGGTAAGAGGGGGGAGACGCTCATGAGATGGGTTAAACCATTCTCTGCTGCGGTTATGGGCTGCATGCTGCTGCTTGCCCTGATAGGCTGCAGTAATGACAAAACCAATCTTGAAGATGCAACCGTACCTTTAGCCCTCGGTCTGGATGTCAAAGACGGGAAGCTTCGTTATTATTTGTCCGCACCGGTATTTAGCAGAGACATTAAGAAGAAAAGCCGTGAGGGGGAAGGAATAGCAGAAGGTTTAAGACAGGCAAGAAACCAGGAAGACGCCCAGTTTCCAGGAGCGGTTGCCGGCCGTAATTTCCAGGTGATCGTTGTGGGGAAGAAGCTGCTTCAATATAAGGATTGGTTTAAAGTGCTCGATGTTACGTTCCGCGACCCACGCAATACGACTACCAACCGCATCATTGCTTATGACGGTCCCGTTGCCGATATCATTAATTTTCAAGCAATGGACCAGCCAACAACCTCCGTGTTTTTAAGAGCGCTGATCGATTCGGGAAGCAGGAGGTCAACAACGGTAAAGACGACGGCTCAAGAGATGCATAGACAATTTCATGACCGTGCAATAACCCCTGCTATCTCTGAGATCATGATCGAGAATGGAAAGATTTTGCTCAAGGGCACGACGCTGCTATCTCAAGAAGGACAGTACCGGGATTCGCTTAGCTATCAAGAAACTTCGCTTCTGCAAATTTTAAAAAAAGAAGCTAAACCAGGAGTCAGCCTCACTTTTCCTGTTGAAGGGGTGCGGGAACGATTACCTTTTAACACCGATTTGGTGAGTTTTAGCATAGGGGACATTTCGGTGAAGGTTAAAACTTCCCATGAAGATGGCAGGTTCCATTACTACATTAAGATAAACTCGTTTATCAGCATTACGGAAAAGTTTCTTGAATATGAGCTTCTGGAGAATTCCGAGGAAATGGCGAGTAATTTAAGCAAGGAAATGAAGAAAAGCATTGAGAAGCTCATCGATAAATTTCAGAAGCACAAAATTGACCCGGTAGGATTCGGCCTGTATGCAAGAGCATATCATTATCCGTTATACAAGGCCGCCCAGGATAACTGGGGCGAAGAGCTTGCCCGAGCTCAATTTCACGTAGAGGTCGACCTTCGGATCGGCGCGACGGGGGCTGTGGAATAAACGATGGAGTTATGTAAGCAATAACGAGAAGGAGTAGGACGCAGTAGGAACATATGGTGTACCCTCACTCATATAAAAGAGACGAACTAAAAAAGGCTGGTATGATCAGAATCGCTGATCATGCTAGTCTTTTTCCCTTTTCCTTTAGATTCGATCTGGCAGGCTCCTTAAATAAAAAGCCGCTCAACAATCGCACTCACGGAGGACAAGAATGAGCTCGTGCTGGCCGTAATACCCCGGGCTTGATAAAATACTACTAACTATTCGGTTTTAAGGATGTGGGTATCATTCGTAAAAAAAATATCTCGATTATTCTTGGTGCCAGTTTCCTCATTCTGTTGTTGGTAAGTACAACTTACTTCATTGCTAAGATATTTCCTAGTGATGCAATTAGTTCTGTCACCGAACAATCGGGAACTGATTCAACAGGGATCATGACTGCGGGAGCAGCGGGTGAAGCATCGGCAAGGGATTATTATGTCTCGCCGCAAGGTAAAGACGCTAATCCGGGGACGATGAATGCGCCGCTAGACAGCATCCAGAAAGCAATCGAATTAGTCAAGCCGGGCGGTTCCGTCATCCTTCTTGAAGGAGTATATCACCAAACGGTGAGCATCGAAAAATCAGGATCGTCAGACCAGGGCTACATATCATTGCGCAGTGCAAAGGGACATACGGCAGTCATGGACGGCAAAGGCGTTCAACCCGTTGAAAATGGCGTCATCCATATTGACAATGCCAGCTATGTACGCGTGGAAGGGCTGGAAATACGCCATTACGATACAAGTTCCGCTGATGTCACTCCCATCGGCATTCATGTGAGCGGAAGCGGCAGAAATATCGAAATCATAGGGAATCGCGTTCACGATATGGGGACCCATGCGGGTCAGAAGGCAGGCGGCGGTAATGCCCATGGCATTGCAGTTTACGGCAACTCGGAGGCTCCGCTCAAGCAGATTGCTATTACCCAAAATGAGCTGTACAACCTGAAACTGGGAGCCAGCGAGGCCATGGCGATTAATGGAAACGTAGACGGGTTTCGTGTTACGAAGAACCTCGTGCATCATAACAACAATATCGGGGTCGACATCATCGGGTTTGAAGGTACCGGACCGAACCCCGTTCTAGATCAGGCGCGAAACGGTGTTATTCAGGAGAATCAGGTATACAGCAACTCCTCTTATGGCAATCCCGCATATGGAAACGACTATTCCGCCGCTGGTATCTATGTTGACGGTGGCAAAGATATCACAATCATCGACAATGACATTCACGACAATGATTTTGGGATTGAATTGGCAAGTGAGCATGCCGGAGGTTCAACTTCAAATGTAGAGGTGTCACTTAACCGCATTTATAACAATAGCGCGGCAGGCATCACGCTTGGCGGCTATGACGAAGATCGCGGAAGGACGGAAAATTGTATCATTAAAGAGAATGAGTTCACTGATAACAACACCAAGCATCTTGGTTACGGTGAAATCAATTTGGCCTTCGATACAAGGAACAATGAAATGCGCTATAACTCCATCAAAGCGAATGAGGATGGGCTGATGATCACCAACGAGTTCACCCAAAATGAAGGGAACATCGTGGACTTTAATCACTACAGCAGCAAAAATCAATCGCTTTGGATCTGGAAAGGCGAAGAATATGATGACTTCAGCGCTTATCGGACACAGACAGGGAATGATTTGCATTCGGATTTGAACTTAGAGTAGATTACTTCGTCGTTTTAGGGTACTTGCAGAATGCTAAGGCCTTGGCATGCAATCGGCGATGTCGTATCCGTCAGCGACGAATAGTACAGCAGACAGGCAGCATTGTGAAAAGGCAATGGATTCCACAGCACAATCCGGAACCATTGCCTTTTTGGCGTTGCTCTAACCTTGGAACGGCTTGATCGTGTCGCGTATGACCAAGCTTGTAGGCAACATGACTTTCTTATTGCCGTAAGATGAGCCCTCGGTAATTTCGAACAGCAGTTTGGCACTTTCATAGCCGAGGACGTCGAAATATTGCTTCACGGTGCTCAAGGCCACCTTGGCGAACTTGGAGCTCTCGAAATCGTCAAAGCCCATGAGGGATACTTGTTCGGGTATACGTATGTCAAGTGCGGTGAGCTGTTCGATTACCTCCAGGGCCCGCTTGTCGTTCGCGCAGAACAGCGCGGTCAGCTCTCCGTTTTGGATAAGGCTGACAAGTTCAGCATAGTCCAGTTCCTTATCCAGGAACAAAAGCGAATCGGGTATCGGAATGGACGCATTCGACATGGCGTTGCAATAACCGTTATATCGGTCAACCTCCGGGCTTAGATGATAGTCGTAAGCGGCGAATCCGATTCGCCGATGTCTTTGCTGGATCAAGTATTCTACTGCTTCATAAGCACCGTCATGATTGTTACAGGTGACAACGTTAACCGGATAGCCGGAAGGGGAACGATCCAACATCACGAACGGAATCGATTTTTTTCGAATCTCTCCGAGATAGCCCTTTGCAGCTTCGGGATCGGAGGAATAGATGAGTAAACCTCTTAGCTCCGTTTGAATGAGTCCCAGAATGAGCTCGCGTTCCTGTTCGAAGTCGTTCTCCACGAATTCGATGATGAGCTTGCAGCCATGCTGGCCTAGAAAGGACTGAATGCCTCTCATGATCTGCATATACGAACTGTCGTACAGGTCGACGCCGGAGATGACGAAGGCCACCAGATTGGAGGTGGAGGTCTTCTCCGAGGCGTCAGCTTGGCTGGCGACAAAGCTTCCTTTACCTCGGACGCGGTAGATCACGCCCTCGTTCACCAGCTCGGACAGCGCTTTACGCACCGTGATGGAGCTGACATCCAGCAGCTTGGAGAACTCCGACTCGCTAGGAATCCGATCGTCTTTCGTAAATTCCCGATTCTCGATCTGGGATAAGACATAGTCTTTTACCATCTGGTACTTTGGCAGAGCCAAGTCCTTCTTGTTCAAGTAAGTTCACCTCGTATAAACATTTCCTCAATTATAGCGCACATCCGTTTAAAAAGTATACGTAGTTGGAGTGTGAATCGGAAAAGATTTTGTCGAATAGGTGAGGAATTTTCAGGAATTAAGTAAAAAAGAAGCGAAATGATATAAAAAGTTTGAATTATGTGGTGCTCTGTATTACGATGGGGTCGAATAAAGTATGTGTTTTAATTAACTTATAATAATAACTTTTTAAGGGACACCTTGCATAAAAATGAATGGTTCTATACCAAACCGCAACCAGATATAAAAATGAGCTGCCGGGTAATCCAGCAGCTCGATCATGGAATTACAACTATAAGAGGTTGTTCAAAAAGTCGTCTTTCCAGGACGAAGCAGATCAGGAAGCGGGTTCGACATCGAATCTTGAATTCAGCCGGGCCTTCCGTTGCTCACGTACCCGCTATGTACGCTCCGCTACTCAGTCCCTAGCTTTATCCAACCTTCTCGGTCCTGTAAACCCGATTTTTTGAACATGCATTATAAAGTTACAATGGCACCTTCCTTCTCGAACGGGTAGTCGATGACGATGCGAGCCGCTTCGGTATCGCCGATGCCGCTGTACAGATTGACCTTGCCGTCGGGACGCATTTCGATGCCGGCGGTGAACGCGCAGTCGGTCAGATGTGCCTTCTTGGCGGGGCCATCCGGATAACAAGGCCGGGTGCCGATGATTTTCAAATCCGAAAATTGATTCGTCCGCGGGTCCAGTACGAAAGCCATGTTCATGTAAGTCGACGTATCTCCCTGAGCATAGCAGATATGGCCGATGACGCCGATCTTCCCGCTTTCGAGCAAGTAAGCCTGGTTGCAGCCGCCCCACTCATCCTTGCTGAATAATCCTCGGATATAAGGGGCGTTCTCGATGATTTCCGGTGACAGATCGTCAAGGCTGTCGATGATGGTGAATCCCACCAAGGACTCGCTGCCGAATTCCTTGCGGATCCCTTCGCCGCGCGGCCTGGAGAAGACGCCGATTCTCCCGTCCCGGAGCTCTACGAGCCGAATGTCCTTCATATAATCCGGACCGGTCGTGAAGTAGAAGAGATCGTGAAGATCACTGCCTTTGTAGAAATAACCGTAGAACGTATCAAGCCGTCCCTGCTTGTAACGGACATGCGTGCCGCCTAATACAAGCTGTTTGTCGATCACGCTAATATAAGGGTCTTCAAGCTGATAAATCATCGTATTCGGCACGGCAGTCCACTCGTCCGGACCGCTCTGCTCGAACAAGCGAACCCAGGACCTTGCCCACTCATGTCGTTTCTCCACGCGTCCGTAAATGTAGCGCTTGCCGTTCCATGCGAACGGAATGGAAGGATTGTAGACATCGAAGCCCTCGACTCCGCGGAAGACAAGCTTGGCGCTTTCATAAATGCGTTTGTTTGCATCGAATTGCTGCCGCAGTTCCAGTAAGTTCATTCGTGGCAAATCTCCTTTCAGGCTTTAATAACATCTCTATCCTAATCGAAAGTACTGCTCTCGATCTTGCTCTATTTTGGAATGCTTTATGGTGTTTTGACATCGGAGGAATCTAGTCAATATACGAACTAGGAGGGATAACGCCCATGTTGAAGCTTTATGCGGCAGACGGCATTGATTCTGAAATTCAGGCCCACTATCGGCTGATCGCTTCGGTGCGCGACACGATCGGCATGCATACGCACGACTTCTTTGAATTGTTTCTTATCCTGAAAGGAAGCGTTGTGCATGTCATTAACGGCAAAAGACAGCTGCTGCAGGAAAATACACTCGTGTTCATACGGGACCGGGACGTTCATTATTATGAGCAAACGACGGACAGCGATTGCCAGTTCATCAATTTGTCGTTCCATCGCCAGGTCCTGGAAGACCTCATAGCTTTCTTGGGGGAAGGGTTTCCAAGCGAAAGACTGCTTGGACCGGCCATGCCGCCGTGGACCTTGCTGTCCAAAATGGAAAAGGAATATGTGCGGTACCGGCTGGACCAGCTCAGTCTGATCCCGCAGGAGAAGAAGCTGGCCGTCAAAGCGGAGGTAAGAGCCGTCATGACCGACCTGTTCTCTAGGTATATCAAAGCTGACGCAGATCCGATTGAACTTACTGGACAACCGGAATGGTTTAAGTCCCTATGCAGAGAGGCAAAAAAGAAAGAGCACTTCACGCGGGGAACGGCTGCGCTTGTCCAGCTGTCGGGTAAATCGCATGCCTACGTATGCAGAATGTTCAGGAAGCACCTCGGAATGTCCCCGACCCAGTACATTAACGAATTGAGAATGTCCTACGCCGAGAATTTGCTGATGAACACGGATATGGATATCGTGGACATCAGCCTTGAAATCGGACTTGATAATGTCAGCTACTTCTATAACTTATTTAAGCGGAGGCATAATGTAACGCCCCATCGGTATCGTCAGTTCGGCACGATTCGGAGATAGTATGCCAATTAACGAGGAGAACATAAACATTTTTATCTGTTGACGCTCTAAATAGTATGTGTTATTTTCTACTTAGCATAACAAGTTGTGAGACAACATGATAATCATATCTATAGGGGACGGTAGACGAAAGCAAATGCGTTTTCGGCGAACGTTAGGATACAGTCTGGGGGTGAAAATGAATGCGCTTACATATAGAACGAACCAAATGGCCAGGCTCATACGACCTGGACCAATAACACCAGCTATATCCGATCACAACGTGTTAAGTTAATAGTGCGTGTTCAAAAAGCCAGACTTTCAGCACCGAAGCTTATGCTTCCGATGTGCGTTTTTTCAAAACGCTTCAGTTGGATGAAGCTAGGGACTGAGGAGTGGAGCTACACGTTTTCGCAGAAAACGTCTTCGAAAGCATCTGCTGTTTTGGGTACGTGAGCACCTGAAATGTTTCCGCAGGAAACATGCTTCGGAAGCTTCTACTTAGGCCCGGCTGAATTCAAGATTCGATGTCGAATAAACTTTCAGTGCTACTTCGTGATCAAAGCGGGACTTTTTGAACAACCTCTAACAGTCAGGAGGTGTTCCTTTGAAAACAACCAATAACAGGCTGGTGGCCAGGATCATCAAGCACCGCTATCTCTATCTTATGGTGCTTCCCGGCTTTCTGACGCTGTTAATCTTTCACTATTTTCCGATGTACGGAATATTAATCGCTTTCAAAGATTTCAATGCTTCCAAGGGGATTTGGGGAAGCGAGTGGGTAGGTATAAAATATTTCGCTTCTTTTTTTAACGATCCGATGGCGTTCAGGGTATTAAAGAATACTTTGCTTCTTGGTTTGTATACTTTATTTTGGTCATTTCCGGCACCGATTATATTGGCTCTGTTGTTTAATGAATTGAAGAACAAGGGCTTCAAGAAGCTTGTGCAGACAGTTTCTTATTTTCCGCATTTTATTTCGGTCGTCATTGTTGCGGGGATGCTTAAGGAATTTACGGCAAGAGACAGTTTGTTTAACCATATTGTCGGATTCTTCGGCGGAGACCCGATCATGTTTCTTCTCGAACCTGACTATTTCCGGACCATCTTCATTTCTTCCGGCATATGGCAGGGCGTCGGGTTCGGCACCATCATCTACCTTGCTGCATTAAGCGGAATTGATCCTACGCTGTATGACGTGGCCGATGTAGACGGCGCAGGCCGGTGGAAAAAAGTCTTGCACATCACATGGCCGTCGCTCAAGCCGACCACCATTATTTTGCTGATTTTTGCCGTCGGAGGAATCCTCGGGAGCGATTTCCAGAAGATCATTCTGCTCTATTCGCCTGAGACTTACGAAGTAGCGGATGTCATCGGATCCTATGTTTATCGTCAAGGTATACTGGGCGCACAATACGAGTACACGACGGCCATCGGATTATTCATGTCGGTTATTTCCTTTACGATCCTTTACTTGACCAATTGGTTAAGCCGGAAAGTATCAGAGACGAGTTTGTTCTAGGTGGTGGGATGTTGAAAAAGGCTAGTTTGGGTTCCAGAGCTTTCGATGTATTCAATGTTGTTATCATGCTATTCATCCTGATTGTCGTGCTGTATCCGATTCTGAACATTATCGCGACATCGTTAAGCGGCACGCGTTACATCTCCTCGGGGAGCGTAACGATTTGGCCCAAGGGATTTAATCTGGAAGCGTACACGACGGTGTTTCAGGATCCTTACATTTTCAAAGGATATCTGAACTCGATCATTTATGCGGCCGGCTCTACGGGCATCATGCTGCTGTTTACGGCACTGATGGCGTATCCGCTCACGATTCCGGGATTTGCGGGCAAGAAATTTCTGACCATTTTTCTCATGATTACGATGTTTTTCGGCGGCGGATTAATTCCGACCTATCTGCTTATGCGCGGATTGAACCTGTTGGATACGGTCTGGGTCATGATTCTCCCCGGTGCGATCAGTGCTTATAATGTGTTTCTGTTTCGGACCTTCTTTCTGAATATTCCTTCTGAGCTGAAGGACTCCGCCTATATCGATGGGGCGAGTGACTTGGTGGTTCTCTTCAGGATCATACTTCCGTTGTCCAAAGCGCTGTTTGCAACCTTTGCTCTATTTGGTCTTGTCGGAAGCTGGAATAGTTGGTTCGAGGCTTTGATTTATTTGCGAGATCAGGACAAGTATCCCTTGCAGATGGTGCTTCGAAACTACCTGTTTACCTTGGATACGACTGCGATTCAAGGGCGGGTAGGAGGCGGCGCGGTCGCCATCAATGCTCCGGGGGAAACGCTTGATCCAAAGGCGGTACGAATGAGCGTCATCATTATTACCATGTTTCCGATCATGTGTATTTATCCGATCTTCCAGAAGCATTTCACCAAAGGGATATTCGTCGGCTCCATCAAAGGCTAGAGAAGCGGATGCGGCGGTGCAAGTTAGCTAAGTGTGCAGTCATTCATGATCAGTAACGAATAGCAGATTTGAAGAAGAAGCGGTTCATTGTGCAAATTAGGGGGAAATGGAATGAACAAATTGGCAAAGATGCTTGTCCTCGGATTGGCCCTACTGATGGTTTTTTCCGGATGTTCGAATAATTCCAAAAAAACCGATACCCATGAAGAGAATCAAGAAGTCATGCGCTTTTCGGTCACGCTGCCTGCGAACGGTGTGGATAATCCGAACAGCCTGGTAGGCAAGGAATGGCATAAACGCATGGAAGCTTATATGGGCAAGAAGGTGGAAATTGAATATAACTATATTCCGTCTTCCGAATATGACGAGAAGGTCAAACTTATGATCGCAAGCGACGATCTGACGGATTTCTTCGTGACGCCTTTGTTCTATGATACGACCGAAATGGCCGAACAAGGCCAGCTTCTCGAGTTAGGCCAGTATAAAGATTTAATGCCGAACTATATGAACTACATTGGCAAGGTAAAAAACGGGATGAAGCGGGTAACGGATGCTGAAGGCAACATGTTCACCTTTAAAGAAACCTCCACGCCCAGATTCCCCGAGGATCGCGGCATGCTCATCCAGAATACGTCTGCCTACCGCTATGACGTGTTCGAGGCCAATAACATCAAAATTCCGGAAACGCTTGATGAATTTTATGGGGCTGCCAAAAAACTTAAAGAGCTCTACCCCGACAAATATCCCGTTGCGACAAAGTGGAATAGCTTGAGATCGTTGTTCTCCGCGAACCATATCCGGGATGAAATTTTCTGGGACGGCGAGAAATACGTATACGGAGTTTTGGATGAAGGATATAAAGATGCCCTCCAATTTGCAAATAAGCTGTATGCCGAGAAGCTGTTAGATCCGGAATACACCATTGATACAGACGATACGCTGAAAAGAAAAGCGCTGAACGGCGACAACCTCATGTGGCTGACACAGTGGTTTACGACGCCGGCCGAGTATACGAGAACGGCCGACGACGGGAAGATTTTCGCGGTTTCGTTGTATCCCGACAATCCGAAGTACGGAAAAGCCTGGCAGGAGGTCGTGAACGGCAATACCCCTGACTTGGGCTGGGGAGTCTACGGCGTAAGCTCGAAAGTCAAAAACCCTGAAGAATTGATCAAATTCATCGATTATCAATATTCGGATGAAATGATCCAGCTCATCACTTGGGGAATCGAGGGCACGACCTATACGATCGGAGAAGACGGCGTTCCGACCTTTGTCGACTCGCTGAAAACGGCCAAGGATCCCTGGTTGGAGGGGGATAAATACGGCATGCGCGCAAGCCGAAACCATAACCCCGGTCTGCAGATGGTAAGCGACGCAAGAGCGTTCGTAGATTTTGCCGCGACAGACTATACGGTATTCAACGGCAAATATGAAGAGGTGCCGATTGAGAAGGCGGAATTCCTGACGAGTCTGCCCATGCCCGAGAACGACTATGTTCCTTCCTGGTTGAGCGAGCCGTCGATTCAACTCACGGGGAGCGAAAGCCAGCGGGTTTCGGAGATTATGAACCCGATCAAGACGTTCGTTACGGAAGAACAAGCCAAATTCGTAGCAGGGAAGAACAGCTTCGACAATTGGCAGGCATTCATCGATAAGGTCAAAAAAATGGGCAACATTGATGAAGCGCTGAAAATCTATAATGATGCTGCACAAAGAGCGCTAGGAAACGAATAGAGAGAGCGTCCCTCCGCTGCTACCGCGGAGGGGCGCTTATGTTGCAAAACGATAGGATCAAAACAAAGATAACGAAATCATAGGATGTGAGAAACCTTGAGTGAAAAAAAAGAGATTTTATTCCATGTGGAAAAGCTGCTAAACAAAAGAGATCCATTTATGATAACGAAGCTTACTTCTATAGATTTTTCCGGTTTTACGACAATGGAACAACTGTTCATTCATGAAATGGATGGACAACCGTTTGAGAGTTACGCTCCGGGTCAGCGGTGGGGAGAAAAATGGGGGTACGGCTGGTTCCGCTCCAACATCATCGTTCCCAAAGAGGCCGAAGGCAAACGGCTAGTGGCGATGCTTGATTTCGGATCCGAAGCGACCGTATACATAAACGGTAGCGTGAGCGGCGCAAAGGACCTTAACCATCATTACGTAACTTTAACCCGTTCGGCAAAAGCCGGCGAGTCATTTGAAATCGTCGCGGAAGCGTACGCCGGACATTCGGATTCCAGGCCGACGTTCGGAGAGTCGCAGCTCTGCGTTTTTGAAGAGGAAGTCTACCAGTTTTTCATCGATTTGGAATGCTTGTACGATCTTCGCAATCATCTGGATTCCAAATCCCTCCGCGTGGCGGAGATTGATCGTTGCCTGACTCAGGTGTTCGCGACGATTGACCTGACCCTCCGGCAGGAATCGCTCGGCGAGAACGCTAAGCAGTGTCGGAAGTTGATGGAGCCGCTATTGGCCTGCGTGAACGGTTCGACGGCGCCGACCCTGTACCTGATGGGACAGTCCCACCTGGATGTCGCCTGGCTGTGGCCGATCGCGGAGACAAAGCGGAAGATTGCGCGGACCATGTCCAATCAGCTGGCGCTCATGGACGAATATCCGGAATACACGTACACCCAGAGCCAGCCGTATTTGTTCCAGGTGGTCAAGACGCTGTATCCGGAGCTTTATGCGCGCATCAAACAGGCTGTAAAGGGAGGGAGGATCGTTCCCGAAGGCTCCATGTGGGTGGAGCCCGATACGAATCTGCCCAGCGGCGAGAGCCTGATCCGGCAGGCGCTGCACGGCAAGCGGTTCTTCAAGGACGAATTCGGCGTGGACAACGAGATGCTGTGGCTGCCTGACGTATTCGGCTATTCCGGGAACCTGCCGCAAATTATGAAGGGCTGCGGGATCCATTATTTCGCGTCTACAAAATTGTTCGGTACTTATGATAATGTAGCGGACCCGTTCCCGCATAATACGTTCCTGTGGGAAGGGATCGACGGTTCGCAAATTTTGACGCATCTGATGAACTACGGCGATTACTACCCGATTCGGATCAACCCGTCGTTCTTGATCCATCAGTGGAGCGATCGCGTCCAGCTTGAAGGAATTTCCACGCGGCTCACGCAGTTCGGACACGGCGACGGAGGCGGCGGCTCCAATCGGGATGATCTCGAATTTATGCGCAGGCTCGGCAATTTGGAAGGCGTCCCCAAGACGAAACATGGCTCGCCGATCGAATTTTTTGAGGATCAGATCGAAAGAGGCATTCCTGAAGCCAAATATGTAGGAGAGCTCTATTATCCCGCTCACCGCGGAACATATACGACGCAAGCGATCATCAAAAAGCTGAACCGGAAGGCGGAAATCGGTTTCCGCGAGGCGGAGCTATGGGGGGCTGCGGCGGAGCTGTTTAATAACCGGGCTTACCCTTACGAGGACTTGGAGCGGTTGTGGAAGACCTTGCTGCTGCACCAGTTCCACGATATTCTGCCGGGCTCCTCCATCCATCGCGTCCATGAAGAGGCACAGATGGAGCTGAAGGCATTGAATGAGAACGTGTATGACTTGGCTTCGGAGACAAGGGATGCGCTCACGGACGGCGATGCATCCCGGGTTACCGTCTTTAACTCGCTGTCGTGGCCGAGAAAGGAGCTGGTCGCGTTGCCTGCCGGCGTTCAGGGCATTGCGGATGGGAACGGGGCGGTTCTGCCGGTGCAATTGCACGAAGGCGTTACCTATGCCGAGGTGGAGGCCCCTTCCATGGGCTGGTCGACGTACAAGGCTGAAGCGGAAGCGACGGGTGCTCCAGCAGCGTCGGCGGTCCTTGCGACGGAATCGCGTCTGGAGAATGAATGGATTGCGCTCGAAATAAACGAACGGGGCGAGTTAACAGCTATTTCCGACAAGGAGACCGGCACGGAATGGGCGGCGGATCGCTGCAACGTCATGCGGATGTATCGGGATCAAAATTCGGATTTCGATGCTTGGGAGATCGATCGGCGCTACCGCTTGGCACCCGTCGAGCTGAATGCGAGCGCCAAAGTTTCCGTTACCGCGAACGGCCCGCTCTTCGCGAATATTCGGGTCGAGCGCGAACTGAACCAATCGACCCTGATCCAGGATATCCGGCTAAGTGCCGGCAGCCGCCGTGTGGAATTCCATACGACGATTCACTGGCGCGAGAAGAATAAGCTGCTAAAAGTCGATTTCCCTGTTCGCGTTCACACAAACGAGTCGCTGCAGGAAATTCAGTTCGGTTACGTCAAGCGGCCGAATCATGCTTCGCGTCCGCATGATGCGGATCGTTACGAAGTGGTTCAGCATAAATGGTCGGCGCTTGCGGAGACGAACCGCGGTTTTTCGCTGCTGAACGATTGCAAATACGGGATTTCCGTCAACGACAACACGATGAGCCTAACGCTGCTTCGGGCACCGACGTGGCCGGATGAGACGTCCGATCAAGGGACGCATCATTTTACATATGGATTTACGTTCTGGAACGGCGCGTTCCTGGATAGTCCTGTCGTGCGGGAAGCTTACGAGCTGAACTATCCTGTCAGCCTCGTGTCCGGAGGGGGCCGGGAGGCGCAAACGTTGCTCTCCATCGATCAAGCCAATGTGATCGCGGAGACGGTCAAGCTTGCCGAAGACGGATCGGGCGATTGGATCGTGCGTCTGTACGAGAGCAAGGGAGCTTCCGTAGCGTGCGGGCTTCACTTCGGGCTGTCCGTTGCGGCGGTTTATGAGACCAATATGCTGGAGGCGAAGTTGGCGGATTTGCCGCACGAGGGCGAAGAGGTATCGCTTCAGTTCCGTCCGTTCGAGGTGAAGACGATCAGGCTCCGGCCGTATGGGAGGAATAGGGGATGAGGCTGAACGAAGGGCAGCCCCTGGTCATGATCGGCGACTCGATCACGGTCTGTGAGCGTAAGTATCCATACGGGAGGCGATCGGGTTTGATTGGTCGCGCATGCGAATGGGCTCCTGACGTCAACTGTCCTTAGTTGGTAGAGTTTCTACTATTTATTGGGGGGAAAAAGGGAACCGATGCTTCCTTCATCAGCATGGGGCAGGTGATCCGCAATATGCATCCCGAGATCTGTGCAAAGTTCTGGAAAGTTCTTCGAAGCGGACCTGCCCTATTCGCCTGAGCCGCTTCGCGCGATATTCATAAGCAGATTTATGGGTTCAAAAGACGTTTCTTCACAGAGAACAGCCGCGCAGCTTGAGCGGCTGTTACACATAAAGAATTATGTATTCGCTTACATTATAGGCTTCGAGACGAGGCTTCCTCATACCGCAAGAAAAGTTCCGGTGCTATGTAATCTGGCTTCATTGAATAAGCACGTCGATAGACGCTTTTTATTGCTCGATCCCCTACGTTTTTGTATTGCTCTCCTTACTGCGAAAGGAGGTGGTTAGTGAGGAGTCCAACAACGGAGAAGCGATGAGACTCAGCGTCGCTTCGATCGCTTGGCCGCGATAGATCAATCGCATCCAGAGGTATTTCGTAACCATGGTTGTAGAAATAGGGTTTGAACAGACGGTATCGGGACAGTGCAATGATTTTTTCTATTAAAACGACAAAGACCGGGAGGTAAGAGTAATGAAACTGAAACAGTGGAAACGTGCGGGGATATGGACTTGCATCCTGCTGATGGCCATGACGGCGCCGGGCGCCGCGATCGCAGCGCAGGCGGCCGGAAGCAGCGCCGAGCAGAATGTGAGCAGTGAGAAGATGAAAGTCCAGGTTCCATTCATGATCAAGGTCGTGGATGCCGAGACGGGCAGGGGCATTCCTCATGTCCAACTGAAGACGACGAACAGTGTGCTGTATTATACGGACAGTGCCGGAATTGTGGCATTCGACGAGCCAGGTCTGATGGACCAGACGGTCTTCTTCCATATGTCGAGCGACGGCTACGACATTCCTGCCGATATGTTTGGCAACCGGGGGCAGGCTGTAGAGGTTAAGCCCAACGGCAGTGTAACGCTCGAGATGAATCGGATCAACATTGCAGAGCGGCTGTACCGGCTGACAGGCCAAGGCATTTATCGCGACAGCTTACTCGTTGGCCAGAAGCCGCCCATTAAGGAGCCGCTGATCAACGGTCTGGTCATGGGACAGGATTCCGTTCAGACGATTGAGCACAACAATAAGCTGTACTGGTTTTGGGGCGATACCGACAGACCGGCCTATCCACTGGGGAACTTCCGCGTGACGGGTGCGACTTCCAAGCTTCCGAGTAAAGGGGGGCTGGACCCGGATGTCGGCGTGAATCTGGACTATTTTACGAATCAAGACGGTTTCGTCAAAAGTTTGGTGCCGCCACTGCCTGACGGTGCAGGCATAGCCTGGGTATTCGGTCTGATGACCGCCAAAGATAGCACCGGACAGGAGCGTCTGCTCGCCGGCTACAGCACGCACAATCCTGAACCCACCGCCTTCGGTATTCTCGTCTTTAACGACACCACGAAGGAGTTTGAGCAGGTCGTCCAGTTCCCTTCCAAAGACGATTGGCGCCATCCGGGCGGACAGGCGACCTACTACGAGGAGGGCGGGGAGGGATATTGGCTCTTTACCGAACACCGAATTCCGAATTTGCGCGTTGCTGCCAGCTATGACGCCATCATCGACTATACCCAATACGAATCGTTTACTTGCCTGACGCCGGGAACGACATACAACGGGGATCAAACGTCGCTGGAACGCGACGCGGACGGCAAGCTCGTATGGGGCTGGAAAAAGGACACTCAGCCGCTCAACCAAGAACAAGAAAAAGAGCTGATCCAATTAGGCCTGATCAAAGCTGACGACCCGCGTTATTATCAATTGAAGGATATCGATACTGGTGAAGACGTTCAAATCGCCCAAAGCTCCATTGAATGGAATGAATATCGGCAGCGTTACGTGATGATCGCGCAGCAGGTACAAGGCAAGACATCGGTACTTGGGGAAGTCTGGTACGCGGAAGCACCATCGCCTCAAGGTCCTTGGACCAATGCCAAGCATATTGTTACGCATAACGACTATACTTTTTATAACGTAGCCCAGCATAAACAATTCAACAAGGACGGCGGCCGAATCATCTACTTTGAAGGAACCTACACGAATACATTCACGAATCATGTCCCAACGCCGCGGTATAACTACAATCAAGTCATGTATAAACTCGACTTGGCGAATCCGAAGCTAGGGCTGGAGCCGGTTCAAGAAACGACCGGTAAATAGCGCCGGAGCTTTTTGGATAAACGAATAAGGACCTTTCCGTAAGCGCCGTAGAGCCCTACCGGAGAGGTCCTTTTCGACTTGAACTTGTTTCTGCGGAACAAGCGTACCTAGCTGCCGCTTCTCCATGATAAGCTGGGAGAAGCGATATCTTTACCGGCGGAGTCTCCGTGGATTTCCCGATACTGTTTCGGAGTGAGATTCGTGAACTTCTTGAATGCGGAGAAAAAATGCCCTTTGGATATGAAGCCGCATTGATCAGCGATCTCCAGCACCGAGAGCTGGCTGGATGTCAGTTTTTCCTTCACTCTCCCGATTCGTTCCTGAAGGATGTACTCGGACAATGATACGTTCATGATTTCCTTGAATAGCTGCCGGATATAGCTGACGGAGAAGGAAAAATTGTCGGCTACCTGCTCGATCGATAATTGCGCATCCTGCAAGTGGTTGTCCACATACTCTTTGATCTCCAAGACGATCTCTTCCTTGCGGCTCGAGGATTTCGGAACTTCGGTCTCGGATGCGAGCATCGTGACGATGCTCTCCAGCCATGCTTGAAACTCGGACAGCGTGCTGTACCGCTCCAGCAATTGATGGATGCTGCTGATTTCGTGCAGGACGCTGGACTTGTTGAAGTTCTTGAGTAGATCATAGGTAAAGTAGGTCAGGTTAAGCTTACAGTCGCGATAAGGCAGCTCATGGACGTGCTTCATCTGCTGACCCAGCAGAACGAGCGCGGTCTCCGGGCGGCCGCGGCGAATCGCCTTAATGATCTCGGCTGTCTCCAGCGCCTCAGATGCAGAAGGATACCCTGCCATGAACTCTTCATAATCGCTCTCCAGAAAAATTTGCTTCTCTCCGTTAAGAAATCGCAGCTTCGTCAATTCGTAGATATGGTCATAGATATTTCGGATATTGGCGCCAAAGTCATAGGCATTGCTGACTGCGGCGGTTGTATCAACGTTTAGGATGCAGGCTACCTGATTCTGGGTCTCCTCCAGAAGACGTTGTAGTTGAAGCTCGCCGGATGCATGGCCCCCAATGACCAGTATGATATGGTCGCCGCCCATATCCAAGCCTTCGGCTGCATAAGAACCTGCTCCAATCACTTCTTCGCTAATATTGCGTATGGCGTACTTGATCAATTTCCGGGAGGGGAAATCGTAACGTTCGCAAAAGACGGTATAGGCTTCGATCCGAAGGACGGCCAAAAACAGAGATTCACAGGAGGCCAGTTTGGTCTTGGTCTGAATATATTCGTAGCTCTTGGTACCCGGCGTCCCGTGGAGCATCCACTGGGCGAGAAGCTCCGTTCGAACGAGCTCGGATTGGTTTCTCATGGATTCATGAAGCTGTTCCACATTATTCAGCAGCATATCGATGCCGTCATGGATCCATTGGATATCCGGCTTGGCATCGGTCGTGGAGTTTGCGAACGCAACCGTTCCCTTCAGCTTTTCCGACAAGAAGGTGATGGAGCGCAAGGAACGGCGAGAACTCCAGAAGAACAACAAGGAGAGGAGTGCCAATAGCAGCAATGTATACGTTATCAATTTTTGTTGGAATAAGGAGATATGGCGTGTCAAAATATGATACTCGTTCGAATAGTATACCGACCAATTTTCAGTAGTCAGCTTGGCTGTATTGACGAACCATCTCTGGTGGGGAAGCCGAACTTGAAAATCGCTGTCCTGCTGCTCCCGGCTCGCTTGATAAAGCTGTCCGCTCAGCGCGGGATTGGACATGCCCAATAGAAGCTGCCCATGCTCGTCGAGAATCCGAATGTCTTGCTCCGAGGAGACCGTTTGGCCGAACAGAAGCTTCGACAGCAGCGGTTTATCAACGAGCAGCACGAGATAATAGTCAGACGGCTTCTCGGGGGTTGCAGGCAGAATAAGAGCCAGGGAGTCCGAACCATCCAGCGAATGATTAAAGAAGCGCAAGTATTGGGGGTGGAATGACTCCACGCGCTCCAGCATGCGCTGGTCGGCAAAGGATTCATTACGGACGATTCCGGCTTTGGAATCGACGACAAGATCGTGCTTCAAATTAATCAGATAAGATCGCTGGATGAGCGGTTCGGTGGACATGAAATTGGATTGGGCGACGAGTGCAGCATGGTTGATGAGCGGATCGTTGCTTGTATTGAAGAACCAGTTCTGAATATTCTGATCGGCATACATGCTGAGCCCGTTGGCTTTCAAATTGCCGAGAATCATTTCGGCCTTCGAAGCCAGGTTGTTGACTTCGTTCTGCGAATTGCTGTGAACCTCCAGCATGGTATATTTTGCGAATTCCGCAGACAGTAAATAGACGAAAGGAATAATGGAACAGATCAGAACGGTGGTCAGTAAAAGAAAGGTTCGAAAATAGGTCTTCTGTAAAATGGGTTTGATCTTCATATAATGCCAGCACCCCTTGCTGATGGATTGACGGTTTAAGGGTATAACGTAACGGTTCGATAGAAGAAACGAACCGGGACCTCCTTACTCAATCATATCCTGACCCTTGTGTGAAGTCCTCATTTTGACAAAGTAGAAATTAAGATGATACCGGAAGTCCGATTGCCGCACAATCCTTAGGTTGAGTACTCTTTGTGACACAATGAGGACTATTCCGAATGCCTCCTTCCGTACATAATAAACACTGTCAGGATATGGCCACATCGGACAGACCAGCTCGAATGGAGGGATACTATAATTTGAGAATGTTTAGGGATCTTGTAAAGAACCGGGGCTTGTATACGATGGCGATACCGGGAATCATCTTTCTCGTTGTCTTCTCCTATATTCCTCTGTCCGGACATTTGCTAGCATTCAAGGACTTTCAGATCAGCAAAGGCATATGGGGCAGTGATTGGGTGGGTCTGGACAACTTTCGCTTCTTTTTCTCCAATCGGGATTGGATTCAAGTTACGGTCAATACGGTTTATTTAAATGCGCTGTTCATTATTTTCGAGATGGTCTTTGCGCTTCTCATTGCGCTGTTCTTGAATGAGATTCGCTTGAAATGGTTTAAACGTACGATCCAATCCGTCGTCTTCCTGCCTTACTTCATTTCCTGGGTCGTCGTAGGGTATATGACATTCATTCTATTCAACAACACGGACGGTCTGATTAACCGCGTGCTGAGCATGAGCGGACTTCAAGCCGTCGATTGGTACCAGACCCCGTGGGTGTGGCCGATTATTCTAACCTTAACGCGAATCTGGAAAAGTGCCGGTTACTACTCGATTATTCTGCTCGCTGCCATTACCGGGTTCTCCACCGACTATTATGAGAGCGCCCGCCTGGACGGAGCCACGAGGCAGCAGCAGATGAAATACATTACGCTGCCTTTGCTGAAGCCGCAAATCATCATTCTCGTCCTCTTGGGAGTCGGACGGATCTTCTACGGGGATTTCGGCATGATCTACGGAATTATCGGGGACAACGGGATTCTATTCCCGACGACCGATGTCATCGATACATACTCCTATCGGGCGTTAAGACAGCTTGGTAATTTCAGCATGTCATCGGCTATCGTATTCTATCAGTCTATTATGGGGCTAATCGCCGTCGTTTCGTTTAATGCGCTGGTTCGGAAAATCGATAAAGACTCCAGATTATTTTAAGAGGTTGTTCAAAATGTCATCCTTCCATGAACGGACTCTTTGAACACGTGCATTAATTTTTCGAAATCCATAGGGAGGTGAACTTCATATGAATCGTCCGGTTGCTCTGATCCCGCCCCCACGAGTCCGACGGACAAACGGGTTCTCCGATAAAATGGCGGTGTTCTTGTTCGGGCTGTTTTTGATTCTATTTGCGCTGGTTTGTTTGTTTCCTTTTTGGCTGATGGTCATCAATTCGTTCTCCAGCACCCGAAGCTTGGCGGTGAACGGATACTCCGTATGGCCGGATGAATTTACGCTGGAGTCGTATCGTTTCCTCCTCCAGGGCAAACAAATGTTTACCAGCTATGGCGTCACCATTGCGGTAACAGTCATCGGAACCGTAATCGGCCTCGTTGTCACCGCGTTGTTTGCATACGTGCTGGCCCATCCGAAGAACCGGTACGGCGGCTTCCTCTCGTTCATGACCTACGTACCGATGGTCTTCGGCTCGGGACTCGTCGGCTTCTATCTTCTGGTCGTTCAATGGCTGCATCTGAAAGATACGTTGTGGGCGCTTGTGCTCCCTTACGTCATGAATCCGTTCTTTGCGTTTATCTTAGTCTCGTTCTATCGCTCGTTGCCTTATGAGCTGAACGAATCGGCTAACATGGACGGCGCCGGAGAGTGGACGATCTTCTTCAAAATTATCCGGCCGATCTCAACGCCGGTTATTGCGACGATCAGCTTGTTCTACGCGCTGCAATATTGGAACGATTGGTGGCTGTCGCTTCTGTTTATCGACAACAGCGATATGTACCCGCTGCAGCTGCTTCTTCGGCAGCTCATGTCGCAGATGCAGCTCACGTCGCTCAATCACGGGAATGTGCTGACGCTGCCGCCGGCGGAAGGGGTCAAGTTGGCAACGGTATGCCTGACGATCGGCCCGATTATACTCGTCTATCCGATGGTTCAAAAATATTTCGTCAAAGGTCTGACCCTCGGCTCGGTAAAAGGTTAAGATTGGGGCTCTACGCAAATGGCTGAGCGCGTTATAGATTGGCCCAGCCGCTTATACATAAGTTGATTATTTGAAGGGAGTCATTTACATGGCCAAATCAAAACGCAAATTCTTGGTGACGGCGCTGCTCGGACTAGCCATCGCGTTGTCCGGGTGCTCCGGATCCGGCGGGGATGCCTCCGCGCCGGGCGATGCCGGGGAAACCGGCGATCCGTCCCTTGAACCGGTCACTTTGGAGGTTGTCATTCCGGGGGCAAAGGGAGCTAACTATGACGAGGTGCTGACCGAAGTCAACAAGCGATTAAAAGCCGAAATCAATACGCAGGTTAAATTTACATTTGTCGACTTTGCCGATCTAAATCAGAAGACCAACGTCATGCTGGCTTCGGGAGAGAGCGTGGATTTGATGTTTGATGCCCCGTGGCTGCATTTGGACACGATGGCTTCCCAGGGCTATTACGAAGAATTAAGCGAACTGCTGGACCAATACGGCCCTAATGTGAAAAAGACGAGGCCGCAACAAATGTGGGACGCGAACAAAATTAACGGTAACATCTACGGTGTTCCCTTGGGAAGCGCCTATACCCAACAGAGATCGATTTTCATCCGAAAGGACCTGAGGGAGCAGTTAAACTTGCCGCCCGTAAAGACGTATGAAGATCTAAAAGCTTATCTCTACGCCGTTCGTGACAGTAACTCCGGCATCACTCCGCTCCTCGCGGGCGCTGACGACGTCACCTACAGCTGGGTCAACTGGCTGATCCGGGACGATACCGGCGTCAACATTCGTCCAACGAATTTTGCTGGCGCCAGCTTGATGCTGTATTACAAGGGCAACGATGGCAAGGTCTATAACTTCTTTGAAACCCAGGAACCAAAGATCTGGTCCGGCATCCAGGATGTCCGCCAGCTGTTCGTTGACAAAGTCATGTCGCAGGACGTTTTGACGAATAAAAGCAGCCCGGGAGATATGCAGCTCCAGAACAAAGTTGCGGCCACGCCCCAAATGGCCTTTGGCATTCCCAAAACGTACAACGACCAGTTGAAGCAGGTCGTGCCCGATGGAGAGCTGGAAGCCGTCCGTCTATTCGATCTGACGCCTGGAAAGAACCTATCCAATTACAAAATGGATAATTTCATCTGTATTGTGAAGACGAGCAAACATAAAGACCGTGCGATGATGTTCCTCGATTGGGCCAACCGGCAGGAGAATTATGATTTGTTGGAGCACGGCATCGAAGGCGTGAACTGGAAAGCGGTCGGCGAGCATCAATACGACACGCTGAACAACGATGGCGGCATTGTCTCGTTCCAGCTCATGTTGAATCCAACGTTAGAGCGGGAGTGGGCCGGTATCGACGAAGAGACCCGAGAGTATAGTCAATTCATTACGCAAGCCGACAACTTCACGAAGGATATCATGACCGGCTTCACTTTCGATCCGACGCCGGTGAAGAACGAAGTGGCCCAGTTCGCGACCATTCAGGCCAAATATTATAGCGGATTATTTAACGGTGCGCTTGATCCGGACGAATACTTCGCCAGATTCAAAACGGAAGGCGAAGCGGTGCTGAAGCAAATCCAGACTGAACTGCAGAATCAAGTAGACGCCTTCTTGGCAAAATAAAAGGGTTCCCTGTCCATTGAGAACGGCGACACGAAAAAAAGGACCGCTTCCTATACGGAGCGGTTCTTTTCGTTATGTTCTAGCAGCTGCCGGGGAAGGGGGGGACAGGGAACAAACCTGACGGATCGTCGCAGCCAAGTGTTCGGCCATTTGCCGATGCTTCTTGACGGAGGGGTGTCCGCAGCCTCCCATGCCGTCTTCCGGCCGTTTAATGAGCGGGAATTCGACGAAATGAATATTGTTGTCGCCTTCTTCGTTAAGGCTTTTGACGAGAGCCTTCAAATGGGGGGCGGGGCCGAGGGTCATCGGACCGATTGCGCAGAACAATGGGACGGACGGATATCTATTGCGAATAAAACCCGTCAATTTGCGATATTGTTCAAGGTAATCCGCAGGCTCGATGGGCGCGGACCAATCATTGGTCCCGAGATTTACGACAACGAACTCAGGATGAAACGGGTCCATGGCTTCTTGATCGAGATCAGGACAGATGGTTTTCATGAAATAATCCGACATGCGGCCTTCCTTGCCACCGCCGAAATTCTGATAGCATCCCGTACCGGATGCGCCCACAATCAATGTTTCGGCATTCAGAAGTTGACCGGTCAGCGAGCTGTAAGCAAGCGCGATATTTTCGCGAGAAGCATCGCAGTCGCAGGGAATCTGCGCTTCGTTGCCGAAGCCGCAGGTGATCGAATCGCCGATGACGAGCAGGCGATGGGGAAGAGGGGCTGGCGGGCTCAGAAAAGCTCCGTTCTCCGTCGTCAAATCGGTAAATTTAATGCTGCCGAATGCCGCTTCCGTACGCTTCTGCAGCGTTAAGGTATGGGGCGCGTCTTCAAGGTCATCCGCAAGCTGGTACAGCCGGTTATCCGGATCGATTCTCATCACCCTTACCGGAAGATCGTCGATATAGACGTTAAGCCAGCTTTTCCCCTCTCCGTTGACATCCTCGATCTCGGCCGTTATTTCCCGTCCATGAAAGCGCACGGTTATCGCACTGCCGGGAAGAAAACAAGATATGCCATCCTGCTCTTGATGAAAGAGCCCGTGTCTCAGACTGGAAGTCGAAAAGTCGAATTTCATAACGCATTCCTTCCTTTCATTGATCTATTTGAGCTGACAAAGTTAGGCGTAAGGGTTCTCGCAAGTAGACTCCCGGATCACCAAAGAAACACCCGACAATATTTTCGTGTTGCGTCCATGAGTTTTGCCTAGAATAACCTGGTGAAGTAAATTCGCAGCGTTTCTGCCGATTTCCTCGAAATCTTGCCGGACGGTAGACAGTCCGATCGATAAGTTGCTGGAATGGTCCCAATCGTCGAATCCCATAATGGAAACATCCTGCGGAATTCTAACGCGGCGGTCGGTCAGCTTCTCGATCATTTCTATGGCAAGTTTGTCATTGCAGCAAAACAAAGCGGTAACATCCCGCTTCAAAATACTGTCGGCTAGTGCGTCATAGTCCACGCGGGTCAGCAAGTTATCGTCGGTTACCGGAAATCCTGCCTGACGCATGGCACTGCAGTAGCCGGCGAACCGCTCCTGCTCGGAGTGAAGAAAGAAGTGATAGCTTGCAAACTTTATTTTGGTGTGCTTCAGACGCATCAGCTCCCGGGTGGCCAGGATCGCCCCGTCGTAGTTGTTGCTTCCGGAAAAATAGCTGGGATGATCCACATTGTACCGGTCTACCAACAGATAGGGGATGTTGTTTTGTTCGATGATTAGGTAGTTATCCTTGCTCTGGATCGGATCGAACGGATAAATCAAGAAGCCGTCGACTTTCCGGTCCAGCATTTTCTGAATGGATGATTGTTCAACGGCCAAATTTTCATTGCTCCATTCCACAATTAAGGAGTAATTGAATTCGGCTGCCACTTGCTGCGCGCCTTTGATGATTTTCATATACGATACATCGTAATTGTCCTCTGCCGATAAGATAAACGCGATCAAGTGACTCGAACGGTCCGCGGCTTGAGCTCCGTTTACAAAAGAGCCTTTTCTTTTGATTCGGGTGATTGCGCCTTCGTTTGCCAGCTCCGTCATCGCTTTTCGAATCGTTATTCCGCTTACATGAAATTGTTTCATCAGGTCTTCTTCATTCGGCAGTTTATCGCCGGGTCGAAGCTTGCCGACTTGAATCTGATGCAGCAGCGCTTGTTTAACCGTCATGTACTTCGGCTCGTTCACAATCATTCTCCTCTTTTTACAAACTGATGATAAGTTTGGCATGTTAAATGATTATATAAAAGTATACTTTATTAATATATTAAAATCAAGCCTGCAATCTATGATTACGTTATATATATATATTATAGTAGAGAATTGCTTTATAATTGACTGAATTCATATGAATTGATAATATAAATATAGGTTTATCGATAAAATAAAGTATACTTTATTATTCGTGAGTAGTGAGTGCTATACTGATAGTCAATGCAAAAGCTGAAGGGAGGGATTATGTTGGAGTTTAGCTTTGCCGAATTCGCCAGGCTGATGGGGAGATTTGATCTGACCGAGAGAGAGAAGCCGAAATGCGCCTGGGTCAACAGCGCGGTTTTTCTTGCCTTCCGAGGTACGGCCGTCTCGATGACGGCTGAGGATTCCGATGGCCAGGATTACGTTGAAATTGTAGTGGACGGTGTCGCTCGTAATTGGATCAACTTGAAGAAGGGGGTTCATCAATACATAATCGAACAGGGACTGCCGGAGGGTGAACACACTTTAGAGATCCACAAGCGAACGGGGATCCTGACCGGAAGTATAGCATTTCATCAGTTTTCGCTGCCTGACGGCGGAAGCTTCCTTGCCCCGCCCGCGGCAAAACCACTCCGGCTTGAGTACTTTGGGGATTCCATCACGGATGGAGCAGGGATCGGCCATCCGCATGTGCTCGCTGAAGCTCCGCATCTTGACGACGGATACATGTCCTATGTCGGAATCAGCGCCAGAATGTTGAATGCGGAATATCATACGATGGCCATTTGCGGGATCGGCGTTTGGCAGGATGCGGTAGGGAACAAGCAAGGATTGCCGGAACATTTTTCTGGGACCCTCGGCAAAGGGACGGCGCCATGGGACTTTTCCCGGTATACTCCTGATGGAGTCGTCATTAATTTGGGCCAGAACGATTATTCTACGCCAATTGATGATGAGGCGTATATTGCCGCTTATATTGAATTCATCCAGGTTATCCTGGAAAAGTATAACGATCCCTACGTCTTTTGTTGTGTTGGAACCATGAATAACAACTATCTTGCCAGCGTGAATAAGGCGGTGTCCTATTTCAATCAAAGCGGAAACGGGAAGGTATTCGTGGTTGATTTAGGATTGATTCATCCGGAGGTCGAAGGATGGGGCGGCCGATATCATCCCGGCTATCAGACGCATTACCGAATGGGCTTGGAGCTTGCCTCTTTTATATCCGCCAAGACTGGTTGGGAATTGCTTAAGCGTCCGTCGATCGCCACGGAATGCGTGTTTTGAAATCGTCCTGCAGCGGATCGGATGCCAACCAAAAACATCGCAAAACGAATTGGTAGAAAAAGTCGGCCTGAATTGGCCGACTTTTTTGGTATGCCGTAGAGGGGGGCTATGCACATGGTTTGTTCATGTTCCGTTCATATTGATGTCACTGGCAGTTCATCTTCCTTGACTAAACTTAGGTAAGCATTACTTGATAGCTTTCCCATTCAACGGAAAAGACTGGAGATGATGCGGCCGGTTCGAGGCTCGAGATTTCATTTTGCTGGCTAAGAATAAGGGCTGAAGACAAGGGATTGGACGAACAAAAAGCCGCGCGGAATGCGCGGCCATTTTTAGCGTAGGCTAGAATGCAAAATAGACGCACAATTGCCGCGCCATTTGAACCATTTCCCATAATCCTTGTATTTATAATAGTATATAGTTATTACACAATAGGGGATGGAAATGAAGGAAAGAGGGAACCGATGCCTACTATACTGGTTGCTGACGACGATGCGAACATTCGCGAGCTCGTCTGTTTATTTTTACGCAATGACGGATTCACCACGGTCGAGGCGGCTGACGGCAAGGAAGCGCTCAGCGTCTATGGCTCGACGCCCGTCGATCTTGTTGTCCTAGATATTATGATGCCGATGATGGATGGCTGGACGTTATGCAAGGAGCTTCGAAGAGCCAATCCGGATTTGCCGCTGCTTATGCTGACGGCGAGAGGCGAAACCTGGGAAAAAGTAAAGGGTTTCGAGCTGGGGACGGATGATTATTTAACGAAACCATTCGATCCGTTGGAGTTGACGGTCCGCGTTAAGGCATTGCTGAAACGATATCGGATCGGCTCTACGCAGACGATCCAGTTCGGCAACGTCATTCTCGACAGGCAGACCTATAAGGTGAGCAGCGGGCCGGAGACGCTCACGCTGCCGCTCAAAGAGTTCGAATTGCTGTACAAGCTGGCTGGAACACCCGGACAAGTCTATACACGCGAGCAGCTGATCGATCAGATTTGGGGAATCGACTACGCAGGAGATGATCGAACGGTGGATGTACATATTAAACGTCTTCGCGAAAGGTTCGCAACGACGCCGGATTTCCGGATCGAAACGGTGCGCGGGCTGGGGTACCGGCTTGAGGTCTATGAATGATCAGATCCTTATATATTCGAGTAGTCCTGACGTTTCTAGTGTCCGTCATCGGGGGCACGATCCTTTCGTTTTTTATGTCTACTTGGATGTTCAAGGAACAATTGAACGAGAACGCGCAAATCACCTTACGCAACTTCGGTCAAGACGTCGTCCGGATATACAAGACACTTCCGTTACGCGAAGCCGACTTGTTCGTTAGTGAAATGAAGCAGCTCGATTCCTATTATGTCCGCATCTACGAAGCGACGGGCCAGTTCCAGGCTTACGGCAAGCTTAACGGACACAAACCTGCTGAAGTAACGATGGATAAACTACAGCAAGTAATCGAAGGAGGCGTTGTTCAAGACACGCAGAAAGGCATTGCTACGGTTCTTTTAGGGCTGCCGTTGAAAACGGAAACGGGAACGAAAGCGATGTTCCTGGAAATGCTCGCCCCTCCTTCTACCTCTTTTGTCGTCAAATGGGGATCGATCTTTGCTACCAGTTCGTTGATTACAGGGAGTTTATTGATCCTGATTGCCTCCATCTACTTGGTAAGGCCGATCAAAAAGCTGACAAAAGCGACCCGACGCATTGCAGCCGGAGATTTCAGCGTCAAGCTGAATATTAAGCAAACAAGCGAGCTGGGTACGCTGGCTCGCAGCTTTGAAGACATGATGCACGAGCTCCAGCAGTTGGAGCAGCTGCGCAGGGAATTCGTAACGAACGTGTCGCACGAGGTGCAATCGCCGCTCACCTCGATTTCCGGGTATGCTCAAGCGCTGAAGCAGGTAAATCTTTCGGATGACGAGCGAAGACGTTATCTGGATATTATCATCGCTGAGGCGAAGCGGATGTCCAAAATGAGCGACAGCCTGCTCAAGCTGAGTTTGCTTGAATCCCAGTCACAGCAGCCGGGGCTCAGCACGCTCAGCCTGGATGAACAGATCAGACGGGTCATCGTGGCGCTCCAGCCGCAATGGGCTGCCCGCAGCATTCAGTTTGAGCTTGATTTGCTGCCCGTTAAAGTTACGGCCGATCATGATCAATTAAACCAGGTATGGACGAACATCATTGGCAACAGCATCAAATTCTCAAAGGATGGCGGCGTGATTAACGTCAGCATCAAACAAGACATGAATAACGTGACCGTCCGAATATCCGATACGGGCATCGGTATTTCCCTTGAGGATCAGAAGCGCATATTCGAACGTTTCTTTAAAACCGACCGTTCCCGCAGTCGTAAATATGAGGGCAGCGGCATGGGACTCGCCATTGTTAAGCAGATCGTATCGCTTCATCAAGGCGATATCCGAGTGGAAAGCGAACCTGGTCAAGGAGCGACCTTCATCGTCACCTTGCCAATCATGACGCCGGCGAATTAGTTATCGATCCGCAAACACCGATGATGACCGGTTCGTGAAAACTGACCGTGCCGAATTTTTGCCAAGACACGATGAACCGGGCAGTCGCAAAGTTGAACCATATCTTATACAGGCCATGGGGCCTGTCTTTTTTTTGCCCATTTCACTAGAGTACATTTTTGCACAAATCGGGTTCCATGAATTGAACTGTCCTTGAACAATTGCCTATAGGTATAATCAAATTGCAAAAAGCACGAAACTAACGGCAAAGGAGTTGATGCCGTATTCTGGATGAACGCAGTACCAAGATGTTGACGCTGCTCCATGAGGCAGCCGATTATGTATCGCTGGAAGAACTGATGCAGAAGCTCGGCATCTCCAGACGAACCGTTTACTATGATATGGACAAAATAAACGATTGGTTGAAAGCGGTTCAACTTCCATCGGTCCAATATGTCAGGACAGCAGGCTACTATTTGCCTGAAGAAAGCCGGGCGGGGCTTCCGAAGTTGAGTGAAAAGCCCCATGCACAGCAGTATTATTTGTCTCCACGTGAAAGGCTGGCCTGGATGTCGCTTTACCTATTGTCGGCGGAGAGTCAGCTCTTCGTTCACCATCTGACCGAACTTCTGCAGGTTAGCCGCGGAACCGTGCTCAAGGATTTGAACATGGTCCGCTTGGAGATGAAGTCCGTAAAACTCAAGGTAACCTACGACCGTAAGCGGGGGTACGGCGTACACGGGGAGGAGCGGGACAAGCGGAAGACGCTGAGCCATTACTTCGGGCAGATTTTCGGTCATGCGGGCTGGGAACAGGCATTCAACCTGAACCCGGAATCGGGAATTCCCGATCTCGCCCCACTCCTGTTTCCGCCTATGGAAGAGGGAGGTTTGGAGCAAGTCTATCGCCTGATCTCGGATAGCGAGATCACGCTCGGCGTAGATTTGACGGATGAGATGCTGTTTCATCTGACCGCCCGCTTCCTGTTGTATGTAAGACGGATTCAAACCGCTCAATGGGTCTCGATCGACGATGATGAACGAAGCGTTCTGCGGAGGACGCCAGAGTATGAAGCTGCCGCGCGTATTGCGGAAGGCCTCGGGCAAATGTTCGGCGTTTCCGTTCCGGATGATGAGGTCTGCTATTTCGCGATGCATCTGCTGGGGGCGAGAGTCAACCGGATGGAACAGATGACGGGGTCCGAAGAAGTGCTGAAGCAGCTTCGGAACGTGACGACGGAGATGACCGACCATTTTCAACGGTATGCCTGCGTATTTCTGCCGAACCGGGAAGCCATGGAGGAGAATCTGCTGGTCCACTTGAAACCGGCTTATTACCGGATCTTGTATGGTCTCAGCCTGGAAAATCCGCTGCTCGAAAATATCCGTTCCAAGTACGGGGAAGTATTCGAGCTTACCCGCCGTTCCGCCGCACCGTTCGAGCAGTTGGTTGGACGTAAACTTGACGATCACGAGATCGGATACCTCGCCATGCACTTCGGCGGTTGGCTGCGCAGAGAGAATACGAAGCCGGCCGTAAGGCGGCAGGCCGCCATCGTCTGCGTGAACGGCATTTCCGCATCGCGGATGCTGAAATCGCAGCTGGAGAACCTGTTCTCGGCAGTGGACATCACAGCCGTATTGTCGCTCCGCGATTATGAGTCGTTTCGCGAAGAAGATGTCGATTTTATATTCTCGACGGTACCGCTCCCGGACAGCAAAGTGCCCGTTCTCCTGGTGAATCCGATTCTGAGCGATAAGGATAAGGAGCATCTGCTTAACCAGATCAACATGGTTTCCGGACGCAAATCAAGAACCCAGGCCAACACGGTTCAAGCGCTGCTGGACATCGTCCATAAATACGCGGCGGTAAGGGATGAAGCCGGACTTGCGGAGGAGCTTAACCGCTACATGTCCTTAGGGAAAACTTGGCTCAGCGAGGCTCGCAAGCCATCTCTGACGGATCTGCTCACCGAGCAAATGATTCGGATGAACAGAGAAGCGACAGATTGGCGGAGCGCCATACGCGAAGCCTCCGAACCGCTGCTGAAGGATGGACGCATCGAAGAGGCTTACATTGATGCGATGATCTCCAAAGTGGAAGCGCTCGGCCCTTACATTGTCGTAGCACCTGGCATCGCCATCGCGCACGGCAAGCCGCAGGATGGAGTCCGGCGGCTTGGGATCAGTCTGCTCCGGCTGGAGCAGCCCGTCGCCTTCTCGGAGGAAGCGCGCCACCAGGTGCAGATCATTCTGGTCCTGGCGGCGATTGACGGCGAATCCCACCTGAAAGCACTGTCGGAGCTGACGCTCCTGCTGAGAGATAAGGAAAACCTGATCCGACTGAAAGAGGCCAGGACGAAAGAACAGATCCTTCAACAATTACTAACCGGTCCTTAGCACCGAACAGAATACCGGATTTGGGAGAGATGAGAATGAAATTTTTGGAACCGTCACTAATTGCCTTGGATGTTGAGGCCGAGACGGCGGAAGAAGCGATCCGTTTGGCAGGGGCGCTGCTGGCGAATGCCGGAGCGGCGGAAGAACGTTATGCCGATGCCATGGTGGAATCGTATCGTGACAAAGGGCCGTATTTTGTTCTTGCGCCGCACATCGCCCTACCGCATGCCCGTGCGGAGGACGGAGTGAGGGAAGCCTCCGTCTCGCTGCTTCGATTGAAGACACCCGTCGTTTTTGGCCATGCCGCCAATGACCCGGTCCAGCTTGTATTCGCGCTCGGCGGCTCCTCAAGCTCGGAGCATATCGCCATGCTGCGCAAGCTGACGACATTGCTCAGCAATCCGGACAACGTGGAGCTATTCAAGCAGGCATCTGATGTAGAGTCAATCCAACAACTAATTAGGGGGAACGAACAATGAAAATTTTATGCGTATGCGGATTAGGACAAGGAACCAGCTTGATTCTGAGAATGAATGTGGAGAATGTGCTGAACGGCATGGGAGTAAACGCCGACGTGGAGCACACGGACGTTTCGACGGCTTCGGGTACCGCAGCCGATTATATCATTACAAGCAACGAGCTGGCACAAAGCCTGCAAGGGCATGAAGCCAAGGTCGTTATCGTCAACAACTATTTTGACAACGACGAGATCAAACAGAAGCTGGAAGAAGTGCTGTAAACCATTAGAAAGGAAGAGGGCTTATGGACGTACTTTTTTGGATCGCTACCAACATTTTTGGAACGCCGGCCATTCTGCTCGGGTTTATCGTTCTGATCGGCCTGCTGCTGCAGAAGAAATCAACGAGTCAGCTCGTAAGCGGCACCTTTAAAGCGATCATCGGCTTCCTCATCATCGGCGCAGGCTCTGACGTTATCGTAAAAGCCTTGAACGTATTCGAGCCGATGTGGAAAGAAGTCTTCGGATTGGAAAGCGGATCCCTCGGTACCTTTATGGGGCAGGAGGCATTCAATTCCAAATTCGGCAGCGCCGTTACGCTTGCCATGCTCATCGGCTTTCTGATTAACGTTCTGCTGGCACGCTTCACCCGGTTTAAATTTATTTATCTGACCGGGCACATGATGTTCTGGACGTCGACCGTTTTTGCGGGCGTCATCGTCCATGCGTCCAGCGGAATTCCGATCTGGAAGCTGGTACTGATGATCGCCGTGGTTCTTGGGGTGTACTGGACGTTCCAGCCGGCGCTGGTTCAGCCGTTCCTGCGTAAAATCACGGGCAACGATAACATTGCGCTTGGACACACGTCGGCTTCGGTTGCGCTATTGGCTGCCTTGTTCGGCAAATTGCTCGGCAACAAAAACAACGATTCCGAGAAAATCAAAGTACCGAAAGGCTTCGAATTTCTTCGCGATTCCAACGTCATCACGGCGCTCAGCATGGGCGTGTTATTCCTGATCGGGGCCATTATTCTCTCGACGAAGGGCACGCCGGCTGCGGCAGAACTGATGAAACAATCGGGTGACCAGAACTTTATCATCTATTCCATTATCCAATCGTTCACGTTCGCAGGCGGAATCGCCATCGTTCTGATGGGGGTCCGGATGTTTGTCGGCGAGCTGGTGCCGGCCTTCAACGGGATTGCTACCAAACTCGTGCCAGGCGCCAAACCGGCACTGGATGCGCCAGTCGTATACCCTTACGCGCCGAATGCGGTGGTGCTTGGCTTCCTGGGAGCTTTCGGTGGCGCGATTATCTGGCTGCTCGTACTGGGCAACACCGTTTCTTACATCTTCGTGCCGACGATGATCGTTCTATTCTTCCACGGCGCTACGGCAGGGGTGTTCGGGAACTCGACAGGCGGTGTCCGCGGTGCCGTGATCGGCGGCTTCATCACGTCAACCGTAGTCGCTTGGGGTCAGTTCCTGATGGTCCGCTTCTTTATCGCCTCGACGGTGCCGGATACGGCCATGTGGGCAGCCGATTCCGACATGTTCATCATCGGACCGATTCTGCACTTCCTGGCGAAACTGTTCTTTTAGAGGTTAAACAAAAAAGTCGGCTTTGGATCACGAGATAGATCAGAAAGCGGTCTAAGGCGTTGAGAGAAGCCGGCTTTTTTGAACATGCACTTTTATGAATCGGTCAGGTTCTTATTTTATAGAGAGTGGAGGAGAAACGATATGGGCTTTATCCGTACCTTGCATGGAGATATCAGCAAAGAGGAATTGGGCTTTACGTATTCCCATGAACATATCGTATGCCGTCCGGCCTACTGGCAGGAACGGGGAGTGGACGATTTGCTGTTGGATGATAAAGAGAAGTCCAAGCGCGACGTTCTGGATTTCAAACAACACGGCGGATGCTCCATCGTGGATGCTACAGCCGTCGATTATGGACGGGATGTTCAAGCGGTGCAGGAAATCGCGCTTGAAACCGGCATTCGCATTGTAGGAACGGCGGGCTTCAATAAAAGCTTCCTGTGGGATGCCAAAATCAAAGAGGAGCTGAAGCCGCTGATCGGCGATTATGAGAGTTATGCGCAGTGGATCGAGGCCAAAAGCATCAACGAGCTGGCGGATTTCGTCATCCGGGAGGTGGAAGAAGGGCTGGAAGGCACGCCATTCAAAGCAGGCCAGGTTAAGTTCGGGACAGGCTATAACCGCATCACGCCGCTGGAGGAGAAGACGCTGCGCGCTGTAGCCCGCGCTCATCACGAAACAAAAGCCCCCATCCACTCCCATACGGAAGTCGGCACCATGGCGCTGGAGCAAATCGAACTCCTAAAAAGCGAAGGCGTGGATCTATCCTACTTGAGTTTAGGGCATATGGACCGGAACCCCGACCCGTATTACCATGAGCAAATCGCCGCAACCGGAGCCTACATGAGCTTTGACGGTATCGGCAAAATCAAGTATGCGCCGGAAAGCACCCGCATCTCGCTGATTCTGGAGCTTGTCCGAAAAGGCTATGAGGATCAGATTCTCATCAGCGGAGATACCGCCCGTAAAACTTACTACAAGCATTACGATTACGGTCTCGGGCTGGAGTACATTATTTCCAAATGGGTGCCGCGCTTTGTAGATGAGGCGAATCGCAGCGGCTTTGACGGCCGGAAGCTGGTGGAGAAATTTTTCGTAAGCAATCCGGCCGACTGCTTCTCATTCAAAAAGTAAGGGGGGCTTAGCGTCATGAAATTCGAACTCGAGAATTCGGTTGAGGTGGAGGAGAAAATCCGCAAACTCGGCGCGGCCATACTTCCAATCGGGGCCGTTGAAGCGCATGGTCCCCATCTGCCGCTGGGCACGGATAACCTGCTTGCGTCCAGGCTCGCGGACAAATTGGCGGAACGGACGGACAGCTTCGTTCTGCCGACCCTTCCTTATGGTCAAGTGTGGAGTCTGCGCAATTTTCCGGGAAGCATCAACGTGTCGAACGAAGCGCTCATCCGGCTGCTTGCCGATATCGGCGAGAGTATATATCATCAGGGATTCCGCATATTCATCATGGTCAACGGCCATCTCGGCAATGCGGTTGCGCTGAAGGAAGCGGCGAGAATTTTATACGAACGGGTACCCGAATTGAAGGTGTTCTACTTCTTTTATCCAGGCACGAAGGAAATCACGGCGGAGGTACGCGAGGCTTCGGCCGCTCACGGCAGCTACATGCATGCCGATGAAATCGAGACCTCCTACATGCTGTATCTTGCGGGCGAATACGTGGACATGAGCAAGGCGATCGACGGCGCTCCGCACATCCCGATTGAAGCGGACTTCACGCCTACACCCTGGGAGGAAATGACGGCTTCCGCGGTGCTTGGGGATGCAACGTTGGCAACGAGGGAGAAGGGAGAGCGGATTATCGAGCGAAGCCTGGAAGTCATGGCCGACATGGTACTCCGGGCGAAAAAAGCGATATGAACCCGTTCACTCGCGGAAGAATAACAGAAATCTATACAAATACAGGAACCACGAGGTGAAAGCGATGATGATGGACACCTATTTTGATGTGATTGGCGGGTTGTTTGACAAAGTACGAGCGGAGCAGGCCAAGTCGATACGTGAAGCGGCGGAAAAGGTGGCGGCCTGTATTCAGCAGGGCGGCATTATTCATCTGTTCGGCTGCGGGCATTCGCATATATTGACCGAGGAAGTCTTCTACCGGGCAGGCGGACTCGTACCGATCCGTCCGATTCTCATAGAGAAGCTGATGCTGCATGAAGGCGCGGTACGTTCGTCCGAGCTGGAAAGACAAAACGATCTTGCCGTCGAATTCATGAGCAAGCAGGACATCCGCAAGGGAGAGGTCGTATTCGTCCTGTCCACCTCGGGCCGCAATCCGGTTCCCGTGGATGTCGCTTTGATGGCGAAGGAGAAGGGGGCCTTCACCGTAGGCATTACCTCACTGGAATATTCCAAAAGCATGCCGTCCCGGCACAGCAGCGGCAAGCACCTGGCGGATGCCGTGGATCTGGTGATCGACAATTTCTCGGTCAAGGGCGATGCGGTATTGAGCCATCCCGGCCTTCAAGTCCCCTTTACCCCGAGCTCGACAGTGATCGGAGCCTTGATTTTGAACGCCCTGTTCGCCGAATCCATTGAGATTATGATTGAACAAGGCTTTAACCCCCCTGTATTTCTTAGCGGAAATATCGACGGCTCCGATGAGCATAACCAAGCGCTGGTCGAGGCGTATAAAGGCCGGATAACCTTACTGGCCTGACAAGGGTCGAGCGGATGAACGGCAGGAAACAACAGAGAAACCGCAACTTTACGTTTCAGTAAGTAACAGCCCCGGGCTGGCGGTTACAGGATGAGGAGGAAAGACATGTTCGCACAAACGGTAACCATACAGAATGAGCAGGGCTTTCATGTACGTCCGGCTCAGCTATTCTCGGAAAAAGCAGGACAATTTGGAGCAGAGGTACGTCTGAAGACAAACGAAGGACGCTCGGCGGATGGCAAGAGCATGCTGGAGCTGATGACGCTCGGCGTTGAACAAGGAGCCGTCGTGACCATCGAAGCCAACGGAGACGGTGAGCAAGAAGTCGTCGAAGCCCTGATACAGCTCGTCGAAAGCAAGTTTGGTGAAGCCTGATGAATAGGCTGGATATTCAAGGAATCGGCGTATCGGAGGGTATCCGGATTGCAAAGGCCTATATCTACGAATCTTCGGCGGGTGCCAGCGGCCAAAGCAGCCCCGAAGGGAATTATATTCCCGATACCTCGGCTGCGGTCCAAGACGAGCTTCATAAGCTTCGCGAAGCCAAAGCGGGCTGCGCCGAGCAAATGGAGAAGCTGATCGAGAAAGCGAAGGAAGCGGTAGGCGAAGAGCAAGCCGGCATTCTTGCGGGACACCGAAAGCTGCTGGACGATCCGGCCTTCTACCCGAAGATGGAGGCGCGGATCCGGGAGAAATTGGAGACGGCCCCAAGGGCCGTTGCCGAGGTTGTCAACCAAGTCGCTTCCATGTTTGAAGGCATGAGCAATGATTATATGAAAGAGCGCGCGACCGACATCCGCGATATCGGCGGCCGTCTTCTCGCCTGTCTGTCGCCTGGACAATCGCAGGGACTTGCCGGAATCACCGAGCCGGTGATTCTCGTTGCCGACGATTTGACGCCTTCGGATACGGTGCAGCTGGACCCTGCCTTGGTGGTCGGCTTTATCACCCGTACCGGAGGAGCAACCTCGCATACCGCGATTCTCGCGCGGTCGCTCGGCATTGCCGCTGTCGTCGGCGCGGGAGACGGGATCAACGGCATCGAGGACGGCGATCTGCTCGTCCTCGACGGATCAGCCGGGCTGTGCATCGCCCGGCCGGAAGCGGCGGAGGCGGAGCAGCATCGGCTCCGCATGCAGCAGGACCTCGAGCGCAGGCAGTCGCTCGAGGAATACATTGCGCGTCCGGCGGTGACCGCCGACGGTACGCGCGTGGAGCTCGCGGCGAACATCGGCAGCGCCGCGGAAGCCGAGGCCGCCGTCCGGCAGGGCGCGGACGGCGTGGGGCTGTTCCGCACGGAGTTCCTGTTCATGAACGCCACGGCCATGCCGGGCGAGGAGGAGCAGTTCCGTGCGTATCAGGAAGCGGCCCGGCAGATGGAGGGCCGCCCCGTGATCATCCGCACGATGGACATCGGCGGAGACAAGGAGCTTCCGTACCTGCAGCTGCCAAAGGAAACGAATCCCTTCCTGGGTTACCGTGCAATACGGGTAGGGCTTGTCCGCCAGGAACTGCTGCGCACGCAGCTGCGGGCCGTGCTGCGGGCCAGCGCCTTCGGTACGGTGAAGGTCATGTTCCCGATGATCTCCGGTTTGCAAGAATGGAGGCAGGCGAGATCCATCCTGGCGGAAGTGCAGGGTGAATTGAGGGAGGAGGGCGTACCGTTCGACGAGAAGATGGAAGTCGGCATTATGGTCGAGATTCCCTCCACGGCCGTGTTGGCAGGACTTTTCGCGGACGAAGTCGATTTCTTCAGCATCGGTACGAACGATCTCGTTCAGTACACGGTTGCCGCGGATCGCATGAACGAACACGTAGCGCACCTGTACGATTATTTCCATCCCGCCGTGCTTCAGCTCATCCGAACGGTGATCGATGCTTCCCATAAGGCCGGTAAATGGACCGGCATGTGCGGCAGCATGGCGGGCGACCCGTTGGCCGCACCGCTCTTGCTCGGTCTGGGACTTGACGAATGGAGCATGGAGGCTGGCAGGCTCAGCTCGATCAAGGAAAGGCTCGAAGGATTGGATCGAGCGGAATGCCGCGATCTGGCGGGACGCATTCTTCGCCTGGACACGCCCCAAGCCGTTCGTCAGGAGCTGGAGGCATTTTGCAGCGCTAAGATTCCCTGCTGATTTCATCTTCGAGAATTTCATAGTGTAGCGATTCCGTTCGCGGCTCCGCAAGAAAAAAACCCTTGATGATTCATCAAGGGTTTTTAGTCTTATTCGCTTCAATGTTTCACACCAAGCCATGTCAGAACAACCAGGGGACCTCGATATTTATTGACCAGTTTCGGAGGACTTCATAGAATGAATAGAGAAGGACTGCCTATTAGAAGCCTCATAGAAAGAGGATGGAACATGGAAAACAGTGAAAAGAGCTTTGTGATCAGTATGGAGCGCTTTAAGCCTCACACCTTTCAGGCCGAGCAGGGAGAGGGCCTCTTCCAGTCACATGCCCATGAATACGATGAGCTGACGCTGGTATTGGATGGGGAAGGGTACTACAGCTCTTCTGAACAGAATATCAAGGTAGCTGCCGGCGATCTTATCCTGATACCTGCCCGGCTTCATCACGGCTTCGTTTGTACGAGGCCTTGGCAGGGGATATCCGTTCATTTCTTCCACGATAGGCTTCCGGTCCATTGCCAATACCTCTTTCATGAAATAGAGTCCAAACCATATCGGATCCGGAGCGCCCATCTTCACGAAGATGATATGCGGTGGGCGGAAATCAGTTTTTTTCAGCTGGAGAAAGAATGGAATTCCAAGAGGCAAGACATCGATGCCTATAACATGATGCGGATTGCCTTTGAGACAACCTTGCTGATATTCCAGCGTAACAGGGAAACGTCGATAAGGGCGGCAGGTACCGATCAAGTCGTATTGGAAGCGATATTAAAAGAAATTCATAGCAGCTATCATACACAAATTACGGTTAACGAGCTCGCAGCTCGCCATTTTATTTCCGAAAGCAATCTTCGCAGGAAGTTCTCGGAATCCTTCGGCGTCTCGCCAAAGCAGTATATCATCAACCTTCGTTTGATGGAGGCTAAACGGCTGTTGCGACAAACCGATAAGGCGATCGAATCGATCTCCGCCGAGGTGGGCTTTACCTCTTCCAGTCGGTTTTATGAGTTCTTTACGAAAGCGAATGGAGCCACACCGCTTGAATGGCGTAAGCAGAATCCATGAATCGAATCGTTTATGAGGACCGTCCGTCAGGGCGGCCCTTTTCTTTTTCGACCGTCGAAAACGATTCGGTATTGCTTTATTTTGCATATATACTAAAGCGTTTTCATAATTGTTTGCCCAGAATTCATCCCTGATAATTAATGAAAGTAGGAATAAACCGAAGGGGGGACTTCGCTGAAGGCTTTACCTTGACTGGAATGAAGGGATAAAAGGAGAGAGAGCATGTCAAATCGCACAACGACGTTTAGCAATCCAATCGTAGCAAACGCAGCCGATCCTTGGGTGCTGAAGCACACGGATGGCTATTATTACTTTATGTCCACGCAGCCGGGTCGCCTGGAACTTACCCGATCCTCCACCTTGACCGGACTTGCAGAGGGCCGAAGGAAGACCATATGGTCTCCAGAACCGGGAGGTCCCTACAGCTATAACTTGTGGGCACCGGAAATACACGATCTGAATGACAAATGGTACATCTACTATACGGCTAACGATGGCGGAGGAGACGAATCGCGGGGGCTATGCGTGCTGGAGAACGAACATAGCGATCCGCTCGAAGGCGAATGGGTTTGGAAAGGGGCGATGAAGACTCCCGTTCCGGGCTTGGACGGCACCGTGATGACGGTACGGAATCGGCTTTATTTTCTATATGCCGGATACGGACATTTTCCCGAATACGGATCTGCTATTTATATTGCGCAAATGGCTAATCCTTGGACATTGACCGGGGAACACCGCTTGCTAACGGCTCCAACGCTTACGTGGGAAAAACAAGGCGGAATGGCCATTAATGAAGGTCCCGTCACGCTGCATAGGAACGGCCGCATTTTTCTGGTTTATTCCGCCAGCACGACCTGGTCCGAGGATTATGCCCTGGGAATGTTGACGATGGATGAAGATGCCGATCCGATGGATCCGGCTTCATGGCAAAAGTCGATGGAGCCTGTATTTCGCAAAAGTATAGAGAACGGAGTCTATGCGACCGGCCACAACAGCTTTACGAGGTCTCCGGATGATCAAGAGGACTGGATCGTCTTCCATGCGCTTCCTTCAGCCGACGCCGATGCGAGCATCCGCTCGACGCGCATACAGAAATTCGGTTGGAAACTTGATGGGACGCCTGATTTCGGGGTTCCTTGGAGCGATGCGCATCATCAGCCCGTACCATCGGGGGAGTGATCAATGAACGCCTTTAAACAGGTTTGCATATGAAATGATCCATTATCTATTATGGAGGGATCGAGATGAATACTAGGCTGAAACGTTTTGGGCTGCTTGCAGTCATCGTTATGCTGTTCATGTCAACCTTAGCCGCGCCAACGGCGCAGGCGGCTGCTATCGGAACGGTTGTATATAGTAATCCGGCTGAACCGGAGCCTTATTATGTAAGGGCGGTCAAGCTTGATAATGGAGATATTCTGACCACCTTCACCCCGCGGTTTCCCGGCAACGCAGGATGGAGCGGCATGCAGCCCTTTCCCTTTTACAAGAGCACGGATAACGGGGCAACCTGGTCCTTATTCAGTGAAATTGATCCGAATGATTACGGACTGAACCGGAATCAGCAAGGCATGACAACGCTGTATGTACTGCCTCAGCAGGTTGGGGATTATCCGGCAGGAACCTTATTGTTTGCATCCACGGATTGGGACAACTCCGCACCGTATACGATTCATATCTGGAGAAGCACGGACAACGGCGCCACTTGGCAGTTTCACAGCAACCTGGCTGCAAGGGGAACCGAGGGGACAAAGCGTACATGGGAGCCGGAGTTTGCGATCACGGCCGATGGCCGGTTGATTTGCTATTACTCGGATGAGCGGAAACCGGGGTATAACCAGGCAATCGCGCAGGAGATTTCCAGTGACGGTGGACTGACCTGGGGAAATTACAGCATCATTGTGGGCAATCAGGCAGATTGGAATTGGCGTCCGGGGATGCCGCGGGTCATACAAGCGAAGAACGGAAGCTATTTCATGTTTTTTGAGATGCTGGGGGCAGCCCCTAACTTTGCGGTCCGGTTCAAAACCTCACCTGATGGCATCAATTGGGGAAGCCCGACGGATCTGGGGGAGGTTGTAGGAACAGGAATATATCGCGCATCCCAGACACCGGAGGTTGCTTACATCGATGACGGAACCGCGAATGGCCGCTTTTACGTTCGGGGCATGACGGATGTGGTTTCTTCCGCTAACAAAATGTTTACGAGCGCCGATTACGGAGCGACCTGGACGCAAATGGACGCCCCGCTGACCGTAAAAGGGACTAATCAGAGCACACCGGCTGCCTGGAGCGGAACGCTGCTGCCGCTAGGCCCGTCATTGCTCCTGGAGGTCAATACCGTAAAAGTAGGGAGCCGGAATGAAATCCGCGCCAATGTAGCCCAGGTGGACAAGGAATTCTCCATTGTATCCGGGGGGACCTATAAGCTGGTCAATCAGAATAACCAGCTTCTTCTGGATAATGCCGGCGGCGGTTCGCCGGCCGGGACAAACGTCATCCAGTGGAACGATCTCGGGGCAGATACCCAGTGGTGGCGGTTGGATTACAGAAACGGCGGCTTCTTCCGGGCAATGAATGTAAACAACAGCCTGATCCTGGATAATCCCAACGGAGCCACGACACCGGGTACAAACGTGATCATGTGGACGAATAATGAATGGGATACTCAGAGGTGGAAATTTACGCACAAGGGCAACGGATACTACACCAGCATGAACGAGCGCAGCGGATTGATGCTGGACAATGCGGGTGCCGGCGCTCCGGCCGGTACCAAGGTCATTCAATGGACGGCCAATGGTTTGGATACGCAGAATTGGAAAGCGGTGCGGGTGGATGCGGAAATTCCGGTCAATCAGTTCGAGAGCTTTAACATCGCAAACAGTTTTGTTCGTTATCATGACGGCCGAGGGAAGATTGACGGGGGGCAGTACAGCGGTGAATCGCAATGGAGAATGGTTCCTGGACTGGCCGATCCATCCGCCGTCTCCATCGAATCGGTGTCCTTTCCAGGTCAATATCTCAGACATCGCGACGGCAAGATTTGGCTGGAGTCCAATAATGAGTCCTCTCTGTTTAAACAGGATGCGACATGGAAGTTGCGTACCGGCTTTTCAAGTCCATGGGCAGCCTCCTTCGAGTCTTATAACATATCCGGAACATTTATCAGGCACCGGGACGGCATGTTGGAGATCTCGCCGATCACGACTGAATTGGATCAGAAGGACGCCACATTTTACGTGAAGTGATTCATACGTAAGGAATAAGCCTAATATTGTGTGCTTGTTCTTGCAACATAATTAACAAGAGAAGACAGCTGATCAGGCGATCGGCTGCCTTCTTTTCTTGCAAAATATAACATTCCACTATCAGTTCTTTTATCGCGAATACGAAATACGTTTATATAACAGGAATGAATCCGGCTTTTTTAAGTGGACATGCAGCGGGTCCTGTAGGCCGGGTAGGTACAGAAGATGCCACGCGTTAAATGTAAGGAGGGAGCATAAACTTCATGAATACCATGTCCAGCATTCTAGATAACAAAATAATAGCGATTATCCGCGGCGCCAATTCAAAAGACGTTTTGAACATGGCAAAGGCGCTGCACGAAGGCGGGGTGAACATTCTAGAAATCACCATGAATTCACCAAACGTTTTGTCTGTCATTAAAGAGGTATCCGATGAGCTAGGAGATCGGGTGGTGGTGGGTGCCGGTACCGTTCTGGACGCTGAAACTGCGCGAGCCGCTATCTTAGCAGGCGCCAAATTCATTCTGTCTCCTACGGTTGATATAGAAACGATTAGAATGGCAAAACGGTACGGAGCAGTCAGCATCCCGGGTGCCTTTACTCCAACTGAAATTTTATCGGCTCATGAAAATGGCGGAGATATAATCAAAGTATTCCCTGCGACGTTGGGACCAAGCTTCATTAGAGATATACGCGGACCGCTTCCGCAAATTCCGTTGCTGCCAACTGGCGGCGTCGATTTAGACAATATTCAGGAATTTATGAAAGCGGGCGCTGTTGGTTGCGGTATTGGAAGCGCACTTGTGAATACGCAGCATGAGATAACCGATGAGTATCTAGTGCAATTAACAGAAAAAGCGAGACAATTTGCTTCAGCCGTACAATCTAACGAGGATGAAGGAGCGTATTCATAATGAAAATTACGGGTTACGAATTATTCCTGGTGCCGCCCCGCTGGTTGTTTTTAAAGATGGAGACGGATGAAGGCATTATCGGCTGGGGCGAACCTGTCATTGAAGGAAAAGCGAGAACGGTAGGAACCGCAGTAGAAGAGTTAATGGAGAATTTAATAGGGAAAGACCCATTAAGAATAGAGGACCATTGGAATCTCATGTATCGATCAGGCTTTTACCGGGGCGGCCCCATCTTAATGAGTGCGATTTCGGGCATTGATCAAGCCTTATGGGACATCAAAGGGAAATATTATAACGCGCCCGTTCATCAATTGCTTGGGGGAAAAGCAAGGGAGTCCATCAAGGTCTATTCATGGATTGGGGGAGATCGTCCTTCAGATGTCGGGAATTCGGCGAAAGAAGTGGTCTCCCGAGGATTTACAGCCGTAAAAATGAACGGTACGGAAGAACTTCAATATGTCGATTCCTATGAGAAAATAGACCAGGTCATTGAACGCATTGCAGCTGTCAGGGAAGCGGTAGGTCCGTATGTTGGAATCGGCATTGATTTTCATGGTCGCGTGCATAAGCCAATGGCCAAAATCTTAGCCAAAGAGCTGGAACCTTTTCGCCCGATGTTTATTGAAGAACCGGTTTTGCCCGAAAATAATGAAGCGCTGCGCGACATCGCTAATCATGTAGCCATCCCTATTGCAACCGGTGAACGAATGTTCTCCAAATGGGAGTTTAAACGTATATTGATGGATGGATATGTTGATATTATACAGCCGGATCTTTCCCATGCAGGCGGAATTACGGAATGCAAAAAAATCATCTCCATGGCTGAAGCGTTTGATGTGGCGGCAGCTCCGCATTGTCCATTAGGACCGATTGCGTTGGCTTCTTGCCTTCAAGTCGATGCGACTTGCCACAATGCATTTATTCAAGAACAGAGCCTTGGCATTCATTATAATCAGGGGAGCGATTTACTCGATTACATTGTGGATAATCTTGTGTTCGAGTATGAGAACGGTTACGTGAAAATACCGGAGGGTCCTGGCTTGGGAATTGAAATCAACGAAGATCATGTGCGAAAAATGGCCGATATCGGACACAATTGGAGAAACCCCGTTTGGCGGCATACGGATGGAAGCATCGCGGAGTGGTGATAACCCAAACGGATGTCAATCCTAATCACCGGTATTTGTATGTGTATTGCATATAGCTTCCTGGAGCGCCGGCAGCCCCTTCTATATCAAGTAGAAGGGGCTGTTTTTTTGGGATGTATCCTTTATGAGGGCGTTTTTATAAGTTATCCATGTCTACCGGGCAATCCTCAAGAAAAGATCCCGGAACACCTCGTCACGCCGAATGAAATGAACGGAGCGAATCATGTGCCGGAACGGATCATGTATCCATCGGAAATCCTCGGATATGCGCGGACTGTGAACGAGAGCGCTTGGGCACCATTCCGGGTTGTTTAGCCAGGCAATGACGGCAATGTCCCAGATGACCCGGGAATAAGCAAAATGATCGTCGGAACAACTTAAGTATGTTTCGAATAAATAATCCCCGATCTCGCCTTGGCCTTTGACGAAGTCCCGCAGTTCGGATAATGAGGTTTGCAAATGTGATGCCACGCCGAGGCAAGGAACGAGAATGAGCGGAACGCCGCAGTCCAAGACCAGCCTGGATGCGTGCAAATCCTGAAAAAGGTTAAACTCCTTCGTATCGCTCCAATGCAGGGCATGCCCGCCTAACCATACCAGCACGATCCGTTCGAGGATCCGGGGTTCCATGAGCAGGGCGGATGCAACATTCGTGATGGCACCGATCGCAACGACATACAAGGGATCGGCAGGATCGCTTGCCATGGCCCGCTTGACGAGATTGCGCGCGGCTTCGCTTTCGACCGGCTGGTCGGAAGCAGGAAGGTAACCCGTGGAGCCGCGATAGACAGGGATGTCTTCACGTCCCAGAATGCGGCGGATGTTCAATATTTCCTGGTAGCTTTTTTCCATTCCTTCCGCAGGACCTGAAGATAGCTCATTGAAGAAAGGCGCTGCATATAGTGCCTCTACGGTCATGTTGTCCGCCGATTTCAGCGCGTAAGCGATCGCAAATTGATCGTCGATTTCATTGAACGCGTCGGTATCCAGCACCAGGCGGATTTTACGTCCCGGATGCTCCAGACGCTGCAGCAATTGGCTTGCCGGGATCGTTGGAAAAGTTGTCATCGCCATATCCTCCAATCATGTTTGGGCTAGGCCGCAGAGGAGCCGCTCCAGCTGGTTCATCTGGCATTAGGAAACGAACTTTATACGCTGATCGTGGGTTCGACCACCGTTATGGCATTACGGATGGAATCGAGATTAACGGTTGCGCCAATCGGCAGAGCTGCTTTATACACACCATGGCCCGTGGCAAGATTCGTGATCAACGGCTTGCCGAGAGGCACGATGAACTCGTTGATGACATCCTCATAGGCTTTGCCGTAAGCCGTCTGACAGCCTGTACATTCCCCCATGATGATGCCGATGCAGTCACGAAATTTTCCGGCGAGCTTCAAATCGTTGAAGTATCTGTAGACGGTATTGGTAGGTTCATGCGTTTCTTCAAGAACGATGATTTTCCCCCGTGTATCGATTTCGAAGGGAGTCCCCAGCGTATCAACGAATGACGTTAAATTACCGCCTACAAGCGGCCCCGTAACGTTGCCCGGAACCCGGCCGATCAGGGGCATACCAGGCGGGTTCAGGATGGGGCGCGTTAATGAATACAGGGACGTTGCCGCAAAAAACTGATCGAAATTATAGGCTGGCGTTTCGGGTTTGAAGTCAATAAGCAATAGACTATGGAATGTAATTAAATCGACCAGTTGATGCAGGGCGTTTAATAAAACCGTGATATCGCTGTAGCCCGTCAAGATTTTCGGGTGATTTCGGATAACCTGATAATCCAGGTACGGGAGGATTCCGGCTACGCCTGTGCCGCCTCTGGTAGGCAGTATCATTTTAACCTGCTCGTTTTGGAACATCATCATTAAATCGGATGCCCGCTGTTCGTCGGTGCCAGCCAGAAACCCGTTTTGCGCATAAACATATTGACCCAATACAATATTGAACCCCATTGCTCTCAAATATTCGATCCGTGCATCAATGATGCTGGCCGCGAGCGGGCTGCCCAAGGTAACGATTCCAACGGTATCGCCTCTCTGTAGTATTGGCGGACGTATCGGCATATTCCTGCCTCCTACCTTGAAATAGAAGAAGCCTCGTATTCCCGTGTTTCTTTCTAGATTATATTGAATACGCCATCTGCACAGTACTGAAATGAAGCGGGAATAAGTAATCGTCAGTTAGACCTGACTTCCCCTATATAAGATTGGAGGCTTGCTTTCAGGGACGCTGGGGGCCGGCCCAATAAATTCTCCAGATCGCCAGAAGTGGAAGACGTATCGATTTTTCTTAAAAAGCTAAATATCCAATGCTGCACCTTATTGGTGAGACAGAGGGATATCGGTGTTCCCGTTAGCTCGGAAAGAGAGGAGACCAAATCGTTGAAAGTCCAAACGGAAGGCGCAACAAGCTCATAAGTCTTATTCGAATGACCCTCACCGGATAATACCCCCGCTATGGCGGCCGCCAGATCGGAGCGCGTAACCGCGTTGAACTGCCACGATCCCGGTTGGACGCGAAGATGGCCTGTCGACATGGCTGCATGTAAATCCAGTGCTTCAATAAAGTCCATATACAAACCGCTGCGAAGAAACGTATAAGGAATTCCGGTTGTGCGAATGGCGTGCTCGGTAGCCAAATGCAAATGGGTCATTGAAATGTCGCTGTGTTCAGGAAAGGCAAAGCCGGTGTATAAAATATGGCCGACGTTCGCTTTTTTTGCAGCTTCAACCACATGGGCATGCTGCCGCAAACGAACGGTGTCATCGGGGTGGGGGCTAGAAATGAACAACAGGCGAGAAGCGCCGGCGAATGCCCCCTTCAGGGAAGCGGGTTCGTCGTAGTCGCAGTAGCGGACCGCAATTCCCTGCTCCTCCAATGCTGCTGCAGAGTCCATCTGGCGAACGCAAGCAACGATTTGATTGGGCAGAACATGGTGTAAAAGCTCTTTAATAATGAGCCGGCCGAGCCGGCCGCTGGCTCCAGTAATGACGATAGACATCAATGTCATCCTTTCCCTATTTGGTTAAGTACTTAACTAAATTGGCATGAAATCACCGTTACGACTCCTTTAATTTTTGCAGAAGGCCCAGAAGCTGCTTTAATTCAAGTTCACTCAGCACGTTCATTTTTTCGGATATCCGCTGCCTGTTCGCGGGCAGGTTGTGAAGCAATAGATGCTGACCTTCGCTTGTAATGGTGATGACCGACTTTCGACCGTCCCGGGGATGGGGATCCCGGCGAATCAAGCCTTCATGCTCCAAGGGGGTAAGCAGCAGACTGATATTGGGTTTGGTTACACCGATTGTTTGTGCCAGCTTGGAAGGAAGCATCGTACCTCCCTCTTTCATAAGCTCAACTAATATCCGTATTCTGGCCCCGTTCAGTCCTTGCGATTTCCAATAGCTTTCGGATACGTCGACCAGCTTTGCCGTTGTCTCCACTAGGGAAAAAAAAGCAAGGGCAGGCAGCGGCAAATCCAGCACGTAATGTTGCAGGTCATTCAAAGTGATCATGCCTCCCATATTGTTAAGTCCTTAACTATATTCAATGTAATTCTTGAGTGAGCCATTGTCAACTGAGAAAAATGTGTGAATCCGTCGTTCCAGGTAAAGCAACAAGCACTTGCCATGATCGCAAGTGCTTGCTGGCGTGTCTTAACGATGGGAAACAGCTTGCCTCCTGTATGCTCCCGGGGTCATGCCCGTCAATTTTTTGAAATTGCGATGAAAGTGCGTCAGCGTGGCGTACCCGCAGATTTCAGCGATTTGCCCGACAGACGCCTCGTGGTTTCGCAGAAGCTCTTTGGCACGGGCAATCCGTTTAGCATGCATGTAACCCGTCACATGCAAACCGGTGTATTTCTTGAACATGCGGGAGAAATGGGCGGGGTCCACCGCAGCTTGTGCCGACAGAGCGGCTAGTCCGATAGGCTGATCCAGGTGTTCGTGAATCCATTGGATGGAATCCATCAGCCAGGCCGGGCCGATCTGGGAGTGGGCGGTCTGTTCTGCGGACAGGGTGCTGATATAGCGATTGATATGCAGCAGCAAGGAGCGAAGCTGAAGCACGAGCGCCTCGCGGAATCCTAGCTGGGCAAGCCGGATTTCTTCCGAGATTCCTTTCAGCATGTCCTCGATATAGGCTTGGTTCGACTCGGGTAATTGATGACGATAGGAGCCTGTTTTTTGAGCATATTCAAAACAACTGAGGACGGAGTATTGCAAATCGCTTCCGTTCGCACCGAGTACAAGCGAAGGCGCAAAGAATAAAGCACTCGAAACAATGGGCTGGTCCGGGTCAGGGAAAGAGCTGTGAATCGTGTTCCCAGGTATGATGAAAAGGTCGCCTTCTTTTTTCTCCATCAGCTTGTTCTCAATAAAAAAAGTGCCTTTTCCCTGGTACACATAAACCAATTCGTAAAGATCATGCAAGTGATGAGGCAGCTCCAATTGGGGGCTTTTTTTAGTCCGATAAACCATTTCCATCGGAAACAGGGGGTCCCCTTGAAAGGGTTTACGCAGGGGAGTCATGATTCACCACTCCTTATCCTCTATTAAGGACAACAATATCAAAATAGGTTATAAAAATGCAATCCTTGGCTATTTTTGTGCACAGATTATGAACGTACAATAAAGATAGCGAACATAACACCTAAAAGGCAGGGATGTATATGAGATTGGATGCCCACCAGCATTATTGGCTGATTGAGCGAGGGGACTATGAATGGATCACGCCGGAGGTTCCGGAACTTTACCGAAATTTCCTGCCCTCCGATCTTAAGCCGCATTTGGATTCGCATCAATTGGACGGCAGCATAACGGTACAGGCTGCACCGACCTTGGAAGAGACGGACTATCTCTTATCGTTGGCGGATCGCGATGCTTCCATTGTCGGAGTGGTAGGATGGATCGACCTGTTCGATCCGGAGCACCGCCGGCATTATGAGCGATTTCGGAAACATCCGAAATTTATCGGCTTTCGCATCATGATTCAGGATATGCCGGATGCCAATGTGATCCTGGAGCCGGCTTTTATCCAAGCATTGAATGAATATGTCAAGGAAGACGTCCCGATCGATCTTCTTGTTCGGAGTCATCAGCTGGAGACGCTGTTGAAGCTGATTGAGCAGGTCCCCGGCATCCGCGGCGTCATCGATCATCTGGGCAAACCGCCGATCCGAAGCGGACAGATCGAACCTTGGGAGAACATCATGAAGCGAATCGCCCGTTTTCCGCGCATCTACTGCAAGCTATCCGGTATGGTCACCGAGGCGGAACATCGCCGGTGGAGCCAGGAAGACTTTAATGGGTATGTACATAAAGTGGTCGCGATGTTCGGTCCCGATCGGATCATGTTCGGCAGCGATTGGCCCGTGTGCCTGCTATCGGCGGGATATGACCAAGTGGTTAACGTATTGGCAGAAGCGCTGCCAAAGCATTGGGGAGAACGGGAACATGCGCGTTTGTTCGGTCTGAACGCCAAGGCGTTCTATAAGTTGGAAAAGGGTGGTGTTCATCATGAAATACCGTAAGTTAGGCCGAACCGGTCTGGATGTTTCGGTATTAGGCTTCGGAGCGTCTTCCCTAGGCTCCGTCTTTCGGGAAACCGACGACAGCGAGGGAATCCGTACCGTGCACGCAGCCATGGATGCGGGCATCAATTTGATCGATGTATCCCCTTATTACGGATTGACGAAGGCGGAAACCGTGCTGGGCGAAGCGATCCGACAATTACCCCGGGACCAATTTATCCTGTCTACGAAAGCAGGCCGCTATGGCGAGAATGATTTTGATTTCACGTCCAAGCGGATAATCGCCAGTATCGATGAGAGCTTGAAGCGACTCCAAACCGATTACGTGGACATTCTCTTTTTGCATGATATTGAGTTCGTTCCCGCATCCGTTGTAATGGAGGAAGCCCTTCCTGCACTCCAGCTTTTAAAGGAAAAGGGGAAAATCCGTTTTGGAGGGATTTGCGGTCTGCCTCTGCAGCTGTTCGAAAAATTGCTGCCTCAAATCGAAGTGGACGCCATCATTTCTTACTGCCATTATTCTTTGAACGATCAGACGCTTACCGGTTTGCTGCCGCTGCTTGACAAGGAGGGAATTGGGCTCATTAACGCATCTCCCTTATCCATGGGCCTTCTCGGTTCCCGAGGAGCACCCTCCTGGCATCCGGCTTCAGCGGATATCAGGGAAGCCTGCAGACGTGCGGCCGAGTATTGCGCTAAAGCTGGAGCAGATATCGCGAAGCTAGCCGTGCAATTCTCGACTTCGAATGAACAGATCCCGACGACGCTGGTCAGTACGGCCAATCCCGACAATATACAACGTAATGCCGCTTGGAGTGAAGAGCCGCTGGATCAGACCCTCTTGGCGGAAGTATTGAAGATATTGGAGCCCGTACAAGGGCGGACTTGGACAAGTGGACGCCCGGAATACAATGAAGGCATCCGATGATGAAGAGGAGGCAGCTGGGATGAAGGGTATCGTATGTCAAGAGATCGGGAAATTTCAATTCCGGGAGGATTTGCCCGAGCCTCCATTGCTCGAAGGAGAAGCCATCGTCAACATCAAGCGGATCGGGATTTGCGGCACGGATCTGCATGCCTTTCGCGGGAATCAGCCCTTTTTTACGTACCCGCGTATTCTCGGCCATGAGCTATCCGGCATCATTGAACAAGTCGGAGCTAACGAAGAGGGATTGAAGCCCGGAGACACCGTCTGCGTCATTCCTTACATTCACTGCGGGGAATGTATGCCTTGCCTTAGAGGCAAAACAAACTGTTGTAGATCGTTGAAGGTGATGGGTGTGCATATCGACGGCGGCATGCGTGAGCGCATCTCCGTTCCGACTCGCCATTTGATGCGGGCGGAAGGGCTGACCTTGGATCAGGCTGCCTTGGTAGAACCGCTTGCCATCGGCGCGCATGGCGTTAAACGAGCGAATGTGACCCCGAAGGATACGGTTTTAGTCATCGGAGCCGGTCCGATAGGACTCGGGATCATGGTTTTTGCCAAGGCGCTAGGGGCAACCGTTATTGCCATGGATATGAACGCCGATCGGTTGGCCTTCTGCAAAACCTGGGCGAAGGTGGATCATGCCCTCCAGGTTGGAGATGAATTGTCCGATCTTTCGAAGCTAACGGATGGAGAATTTCCCTCCATCGTTTTGGACGCAACGGGAAACCAATCCTCCATGACCAACGCTTTTAACATGGTTGCACACGGGGGGACCCTGGTGTATGTAGGCTTGATTCAAGGGGACATTTCATTTCGGGATCCCGAATTCCATAAGCGGGAATTGACGCTGATGGGCAGCCGTAACGCGACCAGGGATGATTTCCATGATGTGATGAAGCGGATCTCGGAAGGCGGCATGGATGTAGATCCGTACATCACCCATCGATGCCGGTTTGACGATTTGATCCAAGAATTCCAGGGCTGGCTCCGTCCTTCCGCCAAGGTCATTAAGGCGATGGTGGAACTTTGAACCATTCTCTTGAATTGGTTTGAACATCGTTCAGATGAAAGAGGATCATGGAAGGTCAAACGGCAGATGGAAATGGACAGCATATTTCTTAATTTTATTTTGCAGTGTATGATAACAGTATGTCTTAATTTCTTCCACGCGGATTCTCTTCCATTGACGGACGAGGTTAAGTCATATTCGGGAATTCGTAAACGGTTACATTAGGAATCAAGGCGGGGATGGAAGGGATTGCCCTGGTAATTCAGGGCTTTTTTTAAATTGTATTCATACCGTGTATGACTGCGGAAGGTTGCAAGCTGCAAGGGGGGAGCGGACATGAAACCCGTATTCAAGATCATGATCGTGGACGACGAAATGCTTGTCAGGCAGGGGATTAAGCACCTTCTGGATTGGGAACAGGAGGGGTACCGAATCGTAGGCGAGGCTTCAAACGGTCAGGAAGCACTGAATTTGATGGATGAGGTGAGTCCTCATGTCATTCTTACCGACATCGTAATGCCCGTCATGGGAGGGGAGAAGCTGGTCAAGGTCGTTAAGGAGAAGTATCCCCACATTGAAATCATCGTTCTTAGCAGTTTCAGCGAATTCGATTATGTTCGGTCTACTTTTCAGAGCGGCGTAGCGGACTATATCCTGAAGCCGAAGCTGGAAGCCGATTATCTGTTGTCCATCCTTAATAAGGTTACGGCCAAAATGGTCGCCATGAAGCCGGACGCCGATCCACGTGCGGATCAAGGGGAAGCGCAGATCCTGCAAGCCATCGAGAAACTCATGACGGGTTATGAGTCTTCGCTGGATCCCTTGCTGCTGCATTCGAGGTTTCCTTTCGGACAGTATTTGTTTTTCGGTGCGGATATGAAGCATATGAAAGAGTCCGGGGACAGATGGAGTTTCGGAAACGAATTGGAAAGCGAACTCCAAAAGCTAGCGATGGCCGACATGGTGTTTATGCGGTTGAAGTTTGTCAACGATACGGCTCTTTTTTTGCTGAACGTGAATCCCGAGCGGAGGAACGAACTTGTCATTGAACTCCGGCAACTGATCCCCAAACTGGCTCATGATACGAGTGAGACGCATTTTGTTATCAGCCAGTGCTTCGCCGACTTTAATAGTCTCGGCGAGGTATATCATGACAATTATCTGAAACTCATGCGATACGGCTTCTTCCTTAAGGATCGGACGCTGATTGAATACGAACATTTGCCGGGCCTTCCGGATTCGCCTCTCGAATACGACATGGGCGAGCTCTTGGAACAGTTGAAGCGCAAGCAGTACCGGAAGGCCTTCAGCGGCTTTTTGGAATACGCCTGCCTGCGCTCGATGGATTATCGTACCGATATTTTCGAATTCAAATCGTCGTTGGGGAATTTCATATTTAACGTGGCGACCACGCTTGGAAAAATGAAGGTCGAGACCGGAAGCCTGGAGAATGCCAAATACGACTATTTCCGAAAAATAGACGAAGCCAGGTATGCCGGCGAAGCTATCGCCGTTGTCGAAGCGTTCATCCGCGAAGCGGAACGTGCGATAGGCGAGACGAATACATCCGTTAATCCCAATATGGACAGGCTGCTTGAATATATTCAGGACCATTATGCCGACCCCATCACACTTACCGGAGTGGCCAGGCAGTTTCACTTTAATGCTTCTTATCTGTCGAGTTATTTTGCTTCGTATAATGGGGAGGGATTCAGCGAATACCTCAATAAAATCCGTTTGGAAAAAGCCATGGAGCTGCTTCTGACAACGGAACTTACGATTTCCGAAATCAGCGCCAGCGTAGGGTACTCCGATCAGAGTTACTTCACTAAGGTGTTCAAGAAGCAGACAGGCATCTCTCCGAGTCAGTTTCGGAGGCAAGACGCGCGGGAGATACGGGAATCATGATCGGAAATGTCATAACCAAGCTGCGAAAACAAGGATTATTCCTTAAGCTGTTTCTTGTGACCCTCATCAGCATCGTTACCGTTTCCCTCCTGACGCTGTCCATTACCATCAGCATGTCGGAGAAGTTGTTTCTGCAGACCTTCAGCATCACGAACGGCAAGCTGTTGAACCAGATGAAGTCAAACCTGGAGTCCTATAATAACGCTATAGCCACCGGTGCCACCATGATCGCCCAGAATGCAGCGATCCGAAGCTATTTATCGGGCGGAGAAACGGAGGCTGTGGCTCTTGCGATGAAAACGTACCGGATGACAGAGGGCATGAAGTCGATTCAGTCCAACTTTAGCGCCTATGACGTCGGCATCATGATCGTTGGAGCGAATGGCAGAAGTTATTCTACCGATCCTTGGTATTGGTCGGTCTCGGCCGAGGAACTGAAGGATCACCCGATTACCAAGACAACGATGGACCATCCTGCGCAAATCCTGTACCAGCTCTATCGCGGCGATGATCCTAATAACGCACAGGAGCCCATGCTCGTCGCCTCCAAAGCTCTCTTTGACCAGTCTACCGGCAGAATTTACGGCACCTTGTACGTAGCCATTCGCGACCGGAATTTTAAGCCCTTCTATGCGAATTTTACGAGCGAAGGCAATGACGTCGTGCTGTTGAACAAGGAAGGGGTCATTGTTTCCGCCAACAGGACCGAATTGATCGGGATGTCGGATGAGGGGCTGCTTCAAGAAGTCGTAACGGATCAGGGCGAGGGAGAAGACGATCAATCCGCCTATGTAATGGGGAACGAACGAATTGTATTCTCGGAATATTTGCCCGAATTCGAATTCTATTTGGTGAATATGATCGACAAGAAAGCCGTGACCGGACAGATGGTGAATGCAAAAGCCGTCACGTTGACGATCATGGCCATCGTTGCGATATCGCTTGTCATTGTTTTTCTGATCACCCGGCGAATGACGCAGTCGCTCCGCGTACTCGTCGAACAGATGTCGAGCATGCCGACGAGCGGGTTCGATCATCATGTAGATGTGGCAAACAGCAGTTATGAAGTGAAGGAATTAGGGAGCGCCTATAATTATATGCTTGATGCGCTGCATGATTATGTGGAACGATTGATGGAAACCCAGAAGCAGCAGCGAAACGCGGAGCTGGCCGCGCTTCAAATGCAGATCAATCCGCATTTTTTGTATAATACGCTGGCTTCGGTCAAATTTCTGGTGCAGCAGGGCAACAAGGAAAAAGCCGCGGGTACGATTAACGCGCTCATATCGCTCCTGCAAAATACGGTCAGCGATATTCATTCTACGATACCTGTGCGGCAGGAACTCGAGACGCTAAAGCATTATGTATATATTAATCATGTGCGTTATGGAGAGAAAATCCGCGTTCATTACTTCGTCGAGCCGGATAGCCTGGATTATCATATGCCCAAGCTCATTCTTCAGCCTTTTATTGAGAATGCATTCTTCCACGCATTCAACATCAAGGGAGAGGGAAGAATTCTGATCATGATTGCCGTTCAGGAAGACCAGCTTGTGTGTGAAGTCGTAGATGACGGGGACGGTATGAATCTTGAGCAGAACCTGCCCAAAGAAGACTCGTTGCCTGCACCGATGAGCAAACGTCAATTGTTCTCCGGCATTGGGATACGCAATGTGGATGATCGAATTAAATTGATGTACGGCGAGAAATACGGGGTCCACATTACAAGCAAACGCAGTGAAGGAACAAAAATCATCATTACGCTTCCATTGACCCAAAGCTAAAGATATTACAAGAACCTAAAAATAGTACCAGAGCCGGTATGAAAGCGAAAACAGGATCCAATAATAGCACCAAAGCTGACAAAGATAGTGCCAATGAAAACGAATACAAGGTGATAAGATGGATGCGTAACAGAGAAAACGCTTCCATCTTTTATTATTTTTCAGATTAAAAAGGGGGTTTACGGATTGAAAAAATTAATGAGTCTACTGTTGGCTGGCGTTGTACTCTTGTCGGCATGCTCTTCGGGCGGTACGGAAGGCGGATCCGACAGCACCGGCAATTCCGGCAATGAAGGCAGTGCCGGGACAAAAGAGATTACGGTTTGGGCTTGGGACCCGGCATTTAACATTGCGGCCATGAATGTTGCCAAGGAAGCCTATGCTCAAGTGAATCCGGATGTCACGATTAATGTGGTAGAGAATGCCCAGGCCGATATCGTCCAAAAGCTGAACACCGGGTTGAATTCCGGTTCCACGAAAGGGTTGCCTAACATCGTGCTCATTGAGGATTACCGTGCACAGAGCTTCTTGCAAGCGTATCCGGACTCCTTCTACGAATTGACGGACGTCGTGAAAGTGGACGATTTCGCGGATTACAAGATTGGCCCGACCAGCGTCGACGGTAAGCAGTACGGCGTTCCGTTTGACTCCGGCGTGACGGGAATGTACGTACGGACGGATTATCTCGAGCAGGCAGGCTACAGTCTGGACGACCTGCAGGACATCGACTGGAAGCAGTACATCGAGATTGGCAAAGCCGTCAAAGAGAAAACCGGCAAAAGCATGATTACGCTGGATCCTAATGACCTGGGACTTATCCGTATGATGATCCAATCCGCGGGGGCATGGTATACGGCGGAAGACGGCCATACGCCGACGATTGCTGACAATGCTCCATTGAAGGAAGCCTTTGAATTATACAAAGAAATGATGGATTCCGGCATCGTGAAGGTGAATTCGGACTGGAGCCAATTCGTCGGAGCATTCAACAGCGGTGAAGTGGCTACCGTGCCGACCGGCAACTGGATCACGCCTTCGATCAAAGCCGAAGCTTCCCAATCCGGTAAATGGGCGGTAGCCCCGCTGCCGAAGCTTGCAGCAACCGAAGGCTCTGTCCATGCATCCAACCTGGGCGGCAGTTCCTGGTATGTTATGAATGTAGAGGGTAAAGAAGCAGCTGCGGAGTTCCTCGCGAAGACGTTTGCTTCCGATGCTGAGCTGTATCAGACATTGAACACAAAAGTCGGGGTGATCGGCACCCTGAAAGCCGCTGCAAGCGGAGAAGCTTACGCGGCAGCGGATGAGTATTTCCAAGGGCAAAAAGTCGTTTCGGACTTTGCCGCTTGGACCGAACAAATTCCTAACGTGAACTACGGCATGAACACTTACGCGATCGAGGACATTATGGTCGTTGCCATGCAGGCGTATCTCGGCGGTAAAGACGTGGAAACCGTTCTGAAAGATGCGCAGGCGCAAGCCGATACGCAAATTCGTTAAAACACACTCAGGCAGTACAACCAATGCCCTTGCTCCTTCTTCTCCTGTAAAGTGGACATCTGCTGAAGGAAGGGGAGCGAGGGTTTTATTATTTCTATCCAAAAGAAATGATCAACAGAAGGGTGTGGAGTGGTGTGAATACAGAAAAAGCCAGGCTAAGCCCGCAAATTCACAAGGGCCTTAACAGTCAAAGGCGGATACGTTTGACAGGCTGGTTCTTTATCCTTGTGCCGGTTGTCATGATTAGTATTTTTTATTTCTATCCGATGGTTCAAGCGTTAATCCTATCCTTCAAATCGGGCAGGGGCAGCAATCTTCAGTTTGTCGGACTAGACAACTATATTCGCCTGTTCAGCGATACCACCTTCCTTACGGCCGTCAAGAACACGTTTATTTACTTACTCATTCAGGTTCCGGTCATGCTGGTGCTGGCACTCTTTATCGCTGTGCTGCTCAATGACGATCGATTGAAGTTCAAAGGTTTTTTCAGAACGGCGATTTTCCTGCCGACGGTAACCTCTCTTGTCGCGTACTCCGTCGTTTTCAAGTACATGTTCGGAGCTGACGGCATCGTCAATAAATTTCTGGTGAATCTTCATCTCATCCAGGAACCGATTCAATGGATTACCGACCCGTTCTGGGCCAAAGTCACGATTATCATCGCGATCACCTGGCGTTTTACAGGCTATAATATGATTTTCTATTTATCGTCACTGCAAAATATCGATAAATCCGTATATGAAGCTGCACGCATTGATGGTGCGAATGCCTTCACGCAGTTTTTCAAAATTACGATTCCGCTCTTGAAGCCGATCATCTTGTTTACGACGATCACATCGACCATTGGAACGCTCCAGTTGTTTGACGAGGTGGTTAACATCACCAAAGGCGGCCCCGGAAACGCAACCATGTCGATATCGCAATATATTTACAACCTTTCTTTCGAATACACGCCTGACTTTGGATACGCAGCTACCGTTTCTTATTCGATCGTACTCATGGTGGTCCTATTGACGATGATCCAGAACAAAGTTGGAGGTGACAAGAGATCATGAGAACCAAACGCGTGTTTACTTACCTGTTTTTAATTGTCGCTGCCCTGATCTCCATCTTTCCGTTTATCTGGATGGTTGTCAGTGCCACCAATCCGTCCGTGGACGTAACGAAAGGGACGCTGCTGCCGGGTTCGCACCTGGTCAAGAATATCAACAATCTGTTCAGTTCCGTGGACATGTGGCAAGCTCTGTGGAATTCCGCAAAAATCTCGGTGGTGACTACCGTGCTTTCACTGCTGGTAGCATCAGCGGCGGGTTATGGATTTGAGATGTACCGCAGCCGCGGCAAAGATATCGTATTTAATATCCTCCTGGCCTCGATGATGATTCCGTTCGCGGCAATCATGGTGCCTTTATTTCAGATGTTTGCCAAAGTATCGGGGGTTGTCCCCTTTCTAGGCATTGATACGGCAGGGGCTGTCATTCTGCCGACATTCACGACGGCCTTCCTTATTTTCTTCTTCCGACAAAGCACAAAAATGTTTCCCAAGGACATGATGGAAGCCGGTCGCATCGACGGACTCTCGGAGATCGGCTTGTTCTTCCGCATTTATATGCCGACGATGAAATCGACCTATGCCGCCGCCGCGATTATTACGTTCCTGAACAGCTGGAACAACTATTTGTGGCCGCTGATCGTGCTGCAATCGCCGGAGAATATGACCGTGCCCCTGCTGATATCGAACCTGGGATCAGGCTACGCCCCCGACTACGGTTTGATCATGTCTGCGATTGTCATTACGACGCTGCCGACGGCACTGGTGTTCTTCATGATGCAGAAGCAGTTTGTTGCCGGAATGACAGGTTCAGTTAAATAAAAAGGAGGAAAACAGATGAAACAGCAGGTTGAACGGGGAGTCGCGCCAAGCCTTGCATGGTTGTCCGATCCCGGCATATTCGCGGTAGGCAGGATGCCTGCGCACTCCGATCACCGATACTACGCAACGATACGAGAAGCCGATTTGCTTGGAGAGATGCCTTGGCGCCACAGTCTGAATGGAAGCTGGAAGTTTAGTTATGCGCATAACGCCAAGGAACGCCAAGCGGATTTTTATACAATGGATGTTTCCTGCAGAGGATGGGATGATATTGAGGTTCCCGGACATATCCAGCTTCAGGGTTACGGGCAGCCGCAATACGTGAATACGATGTACCCATGGGACGGTGTGGAGTTTCTTAGACCCCCGATGATCTCAGAGGACCACAATCCCGTGGGCAGCTATGTGAAGTATTTCGACGTTCCTGCCGGCTGGCAGCAGCGCCCGCTGTACATTTCTTTTCAGGGAGTTGAATCGGCTTTCTATGTATGGCTGAACGGGGAGTTTGTCGGATACAGCGAAGACAGCTTTACGCCGAGCGAATTCGACCTCACGCCGTACTTGGCGGAAGGCGAGAATAAGCTGGCTGTCGAGGTCTATCAACGCAGCACCGGAAGCTGGCTGGAGGATCAGGACTTTTGGCGCTTTTCCGGAATTTTTCGCGACGTGTATCTGTACACGGTACCTGACGTTCATGTGCAGGATCTGCATGTTCAAACCGATTTGGATGAAACGTATGAACTTGGAACGCTGAAGGTTGCGATGCAGCTCAAGGGCAGGCCTGCTTCGAAAATAGTCCTTGAGCTTAAGGATGCAGCAGGAAATCCAGTGGTCCGGGGGGAGACCGGAGCTTCCGGGGGAACGGCGTCGATTGCGTTAGCTGCGGGAAAGGTTAAGCGGTGGAGTGCAGAAGAACCTAATTTATATACACTGTACGTATCCGTCTATGACACATCCGGAAACCTTGTGGAGGTCGTGCCGCAAAAGATAGGTTTTCGCAAATTCGAGATGATCGACAAGGTGATGCACTTAAACGGCAAGCGCATTATATTCAAAGGTGTCAACCGGCACGAATTTAATTCCCGCCGCGGACGCTGCATTACGAAAGAGGATATGCTGTGGGATATCAAGACATTGAAGCAGGCGAATATCAACGCTGTTCGGACGTCGCATTATCCGAATCAGACGCTGTGGTACGAGCTATGTGACGAGTACGGCGTGTACGTCATCGACGAGATGAATCTGGAGACGCATGGATCGTGGCAGAAAATGGGGGCCGTTGAGCCATCCTGGAACATACCGGGCAGCAGGCCGGAATGGCAGGATATCGTTCTGGACCGTGCGATTTCCATGATCGAGAGGGACAAGAACCACCCATCGATATTGATCTGGTCTTGCGGCAACGAGTCTTATGCGGGTGAAGTCATTCGGAACGTTGCGAATGTTTTCCGGGAGAAGGATCCTACCCGGCTCGTGCATTACGAAGGAGTGTTCCATAACCGGGAATATGACGATGCAAGCGATATGGAGAGCCGCATGTATGCCAAACCGGCGGATATTGAACAGTATCTGTTAAACGATCCTTCCAAGCCCTACATCAGCTGCGAGTACATGCATGCCATGGGCAATTCCGTCGGCGGATTGCATAAATACACGGAGCTGGAACGGAAGTATCCGATGTATCAAGGCGGCTTCATCTGGGATTACATGGATCAGGTTATCGTGAAACATGATCGTTACGGCAAGCCTTTTATGGCTTATGGAGGGGATTTTGACGACCGCTCAACCGATTACAACTTCTCCGGCAACGGCATCGTATATGCAAATCGGACATGGTCCCCCAAAATGCAGGAAGTGAAATTCCTGTATCAAAACATCAAGCTGACACCGGATCGTTATGGCGTCACGATCCGAAACGAGAGCTTGTTCGTGGGTTTGGATGCTTATCATGTTAAATACTCTCTGTATCATGAAGGCAGGGAAATCTATAGCGGAGCTGTATGCACCCAGGTTGGTCCCGGCGAAGAGGGATATGTAAAGCTGGAACTGCCTGAGGCCGGGTATCCAGCCGGTGAGTATGCGCTAGACGTTTCACTCGTGACCAAGAAGGATTCGTTATGGGCGGAAGCCGGGTATGAAATTGCTTTTGGACAGTTTGTTTTCCAAGTGGAGGACGCGCTCGCTGTTGATGATACTGACAATGCGTCAGCGTCGGAGGCAGAACGCCTGCAATCAGGTTCAGAGGTTTCGCATGATAAGCCAGTGAATGATTTCCGTGTTGTTGAAGGGGACGTAAATATCGGCGTTCACGGACGCGATTTCTCCGTCATGTTCTCGAAGCAGGCTGGGACCCTCATATCCGTCAAGTATGCGGGACGGGAGATGATCTCTTCGCAGCCGGCGCCGCTCTTCTGGAGAGCGATGACGGATAACGATAAAGGGGCCGGGCTGCCGTTCGACTCCGCGCTTTGGTATGCAGCAAGCCTGACTCGAAGAACGGAAAGCTGCGAGCTAATGGAGTACTCAAATCGCGCAACTGTGACCTACGTGTATAAACTGAGTGTATCCGAAGGAATACGGGTGCGTGTATCCTACACGGTGTTTACCGATGGCAGCATTCATGTAAAGTCGGGGTATCAAGGAGAGCCGGGGCTGCCGAAGCTGCCGATCTTTGCTCTTACCTTCAAAGTGCCGGCGGACTACGACAACCTGGATTGGTATGCAAACGGGCCGGAAGAGAACTATATCGATCGTGCGTTCGGAGCTAGATTGTGTCGCTTCCGAAGTCGTGCGGCGGATCATGTTTCAGCCTATTTGGTACCGCAGGAATCGGGCAATCGTACAGGCGTGCGGGAGGTATCCATAACGAGCGATCAAGGTCATGGCCTTACGATAAAAGCGCCGGCGGCAGCACCGGTTGAGGCGAATATATCGCCCTATACCGCATTTGAGCTGGAGAATGCGACGCATCATTATGAGCTGCCGAACGTTCACCATACCGTTGTTACCATTGCCGGGCGGCAGATGGGGGTTGGGGGTGACGACAGCTGGGGGGCTCCGGTTCATGACGAGTATCAACTCGATCCTTCGACGGACATGTCCTTTGAATTTACCATTTGCAAAAGCCTAATCATGAAATAGTAGAATGCCAAACAACGCTCGGCTCACCAATATGGGTGGGCCGAGCGTTGCTTCATGCCTTCGTTGTAAGCATGATCAGCATAACCGTAGTATGAATCCGCCTATGCCGCGTCCCGCAAAATCAAATTTGATACCGAAACCAACTGTTAAAACCATGTGTAGTATGTTATATTTTGGATAATTTCACATGACAGTCGGGAGGGAATTCACCTGAGAAAAAAGAATTTCATGCTTGTTTCGATTCTTTCGTGCTTACTCTTGTTCTTGCTGCAGGCATGCAATGGTTCGGAACAGCCGGTCTCCGCGCCGGAAGTCAACAACCATCAGCAAACGAAACCGGTAGAGAACGAGGCTGAGGCTGAGCCAACGAAGCCGGCGGTAAACGACAACGATCGGAAGGCAATAGGCAGAGATCTATTAACGAAATATACTGAATCTTACTATAAGTTCACGACCACGGAAGCATTCGATGAAGGATACTTGAATGAGCTGTTCGATGAATCGATGCTTGACCATCCGGTATACCATGCTGCGAAAATTCATCACCAGACGGATCTGAAGAACTACGATAAGGCTGAGGTCGACAAAATCGAAAGTGAATCCGTCGAACCAGCGGAGGAAGGCGGATTCATTTACAAAGGGACTCTCACGGAACGAACATACCATAGGAAGGTTGAAGAGAATGACCCCCCTTACTTTTACAGCAAGAAGGACTTTGCGCTGCATATTAAGCAGGACGAGAACGGGAAGTACAAATTCTTTGACATGTCATTTGAGAAACGGATTTATTTCCCTGATATGTAAAAACGGAGGTGTCCGATATGGATTTGAACAATGACGCTAAAGAAATGGCTTCTGCTGCTGAAGAAAATCAGCAAAATGAAAAAGAACGACGCCCGATGTCGACCGGCAGCGGGCTCCTGGAATCGGCCATCGACAAGTTTGCCAGAGAAGGCGGTTTTGACGACTTGCCGTTGAAGGGAAAGCCGATCAAGATCGAGGACGGCGATGTGCTAACCAGTATCATGAAGAACGCGAATTACCAGCCGGCCTGGGTGGAGCTGAGAAAAGAAATCGCCGCCGACATCAAGCGTCTTCTTGACCTTCAGGACCCGAATGCGATTCCCGAGGCCGAGATAGAGGCCATCAACCAGAAAATTATGAAGTATAACCGGATCGTTCCGAATCCGCAGCTGCAAAAAGGTCTCCTGTCCGGGTCCCATTTGCACGCAGCCTATGATAAGTGGGAGTAGAGAATATCTTGAATGTGCTCCCCGTTACCGTCCGGGTGAACAAGCGAAAGAGACCTTGAAGCTATCTGAAGTGCACCCCTTAGAATAGACATTGGAAAAAACCCTTGGTTATTCCGATGAATTCTAAGGGGTGTATTTTTGTGGTAATGAAAGGACAAAAGTTAAAGCAATATTCAAAAGAGGTCAAATTAGAAGCGATTCGACTTCATGTAGAAGAGAAGTGGACTTATCGGCAAATCAACGAACACCTTGGTATTCAAGACAAAGACCGAATGAAGCGGTGGATGCGAAAATATCGGGAACAAGGCGAGTTTGGATTGTTGGATCAGCGAGGACGACGAAAAGAATATATGGATCAAGATCGGTATGTCCAAAAGCTCAAACGGGAGAATGAAATGCTAAAAAAGTGCTTGGAAATCTGGATCCAGGAGGAAAGGAAGAACGCTTTACGCTCATCGAGCAAGCAGCGATTCCAAGGCAAGTAGCTGAACTATGCCAGCTCTTTCGTGTCTCTAGAAGTGGTTACTACGCCTATTTGAAGCGAAAAGGGAACGACCGAGATGCCGAGGCGAAACGGCTAATCCGTGAAGCGTACAATCGCTACGAAGGAAAGTATGGCTACCGGCAGCTCCAATTGTTCTTGTGGCAGGATGACGGTGTATGGATGAACCATAAGAAAGTGCTGCGGCTGATGCAAAAACTCGGGCTTCAAGCGAACATTCGCCCTAAACGCCGCTTTAACACGACATACCAAGCTGGAGAACGTGTGTCGGAGAATCTGCTGAAGCGAGACTTTACGGCAGAAAAACCGAACCAGAAATGGGTGACAGATGTGACGCAATACCGGGTGGGCGAGCGATGGCTGTATCTTTCGGCAGTTAAAGACTTATTCAACAATGAGATTGTAGCGTACCAACTCAGCCAACGTAACGACAATGAACTGGTTCTACGGACGTTTGCAAAAGCGTTTGCCAAGCAAAAAGACGTGACCGGATTGGTCGTTCACAGCGACCAAGGTTTCCAGTACACGTCTTACGCTTACCACGACATGCTGCCAAAGGTTGGCGCCCAAATCAGCATGTCTCGCCGGGGCAATTGCCTAGACAACGCCTCCATGGAGAGCTTCTTCTCGCATCTCAAAACGGAAGGACTCTATCCCTATGATATCCGAAATTTGACGGAGGCACAAAGGCGAATTGAGAAATACATACGGTTTTATAACCGAGAGCGACCACAGCGGAAACTAAAGAAACTGACGCCGGTAGAGTACCGACGCCAGTTTGCAGCCTAGGTGTTTTTTTTAATGTCTACTAAATGGGGTCTTGACCAATCCGCTTTAGGGTCTCTTTTGAATAGGGTCCATTTCTCGATTTGGGCCAAGCTCGAACCAATCAGGGAAGCGGATTCCAGCACTTACTTCCTGCCTCTGCGCCAAGCATCCAGCTGCGTTTGCACCTCTCGTATCACGTCATCCATGCCTGCTTGCTTCAGCTCCTCGTTAAACTTAGGGAGGATCGCATCGACATCCACGGAGCCCGTCATGAGGCTTGGATAATATTTATGCCAGACCATCTCGATGTTATCGGTTTGAGCGGTCAGCGCGGATAGATCCGGCGTAAATCCAAGCACGGTGGAATTGACGACTCCGGCGTTGTATTGACGGAATTGCTCCCATTTGTCGAGGGGGTCCGGGTTATCGCCGCCCATGGTTTTCAGGATAAACCAATTCCCCTGGGTGTACTGCACGCCTGAGTAACTGCTTGCAGGCGCATCGGGGATCGGTTCGCCATGGCTGTCTTTGTCGGTTATCAACACGACCTGCCCCTGTTCGTCCAATGTGTAGTGAATGCCTTCGATCCCATAATTGAATAAATTCCGTACTTCGGGGTCCGTATTGAGCAAATTCAGAAACTTAATGCATTCTACGGGGTGCTTGGTATTGGCATTAACGGTCATGATGCCTCCCCGGACGGATTCCGTAGTAACGGTGCTGGGGGTTACGGGATTCGCTACAATCTTATAACCGCGATCTTTGCTCCAAGTCGTCTCGGAGAGCGGCCCCCCGCCGGAGGACTTCCAGAACACCTTGGCGCCTCGTTTGAGCCCTCCCGGCTCGCGCAGCGCCGCGTCCTTATTGATGAAGCCTTGCTTATAATAATGCCGCAGCGTATCGAGAACCTGCCGGGCCTCCTTGGTTTCGAAGATATTCACCACCGGTGCGTCCGGGTCGAGCGATTTGATCATCAAGGGCACTTTATGGTTCATGATGTATTCGTATCCGTAGAGAGCGAAGAAATTATGGGAATCCCGATCCAACTCCATAGGGATGTAATCCGGCTCTTTCTCTTGAATCATCCGGAGGAGAGGCTCAAGCGATTCCAGCGTATTGTACTTGGTGATGTCGATATGGTGTTTGTCCACGATCGAGGCGGGGTACATCCAGTGATCGCGTACGGCTAACTCCTTATTGGTAGGGACGCCGTAAATGCTGCCGTCGTTCATGCGGACCCCTTGCCAAAAGGTGGGATCGATGGCCTCATACATATCCTTGCCCAGGCCGGCCAGGTGGTCATCAAGCCTCAGCCAGGCTCCGCGCATCGCGGTGGTTGCATAGTCGGGCGCAAAAGCAATGTCGAACGGGCTTCCGGCGGATATCAGCGTGTTCAGCCGATCTTCATACTCCTGCCAGCTTACCTTGATATAGGTGATCGTCACGCCGATCTTGCGAGCCATGATTTCATTGATTTTATCATTGACGAGGCGAAGATCCTTGTCGGGCTCACCGATCGTATAATAGATCAGGTTGACCGTGTCGCCGACATGCGGTTCGTCGTCAAAGCCAGGCTGTCCGAAGCAGCCGGTTGTGTAGAATGTGAACAGCAGCACCAGGCTGATCTTCATTAAAGACCGTAAGCGTCTAGCATATTTAACCATCGATGTCCTCCTTTCCGCCACGTATGCGTTACCCTTTTCCCCGCAGTTCAGAAGGAGATTTCCCGAAAAAGCTGTGAAAGTGCGTATAAAAATAATTGAGATTGTTGTAACCCACGGAAAACGCGATATAGGAAATTTTCTCATCCGTCGATTGAATTCTCTCCTGTGCCAGAAGCATGCGGTAAGCCATCAGGTATTCGGAAAACTTCATCGCGGTTTCTTTGAGAAACAATTGTCCGAGGTAGGTGCTGTTCATCTGGAAACGCTCCGCCACGGATTTCAAGGTGATGTTCTGAGCATACTCCGTCCTGATCATCAGCAGAATCCGGTTCACCAGCTTGGACAAGCTGTCATAGCTAACGCCAAGCACCGGATCCTGGTTCAAGCTTTCGCCGTTTCGGTCACCTATCGAACCGCCCAGATCCTCGACGATGATCTTCTCGATCACTTGCTGCAGCTTGGCACGTTCGACCGGCTTGAGCAGATAGTCTTTGACGCCGCACCGAATGGCTTCCTGGGCATACTTGAATTCGCTGTAGCCGCTCATGATGATGTATTTCGTAGGGATTTGAAATTCGTTGAGTCTCTGGATCGCTTCATATCCAAGCTCCTTGCCGATGCAAACATCGAAAATGGCGACGTCCGGCAGCAGGTCCACCACCTTGGACATCGCTTCACCCGTGGATTCACAGGTTTCGATCCGTCCAAATCCGTATTGCTTCCAATCCAAGATTCGCTTCATTCCCTCCAAAATCTGAGGTTCGTCATCCACAATCATCAGTTTGTACATGTTCAATCACCTCTTTTGAAATCCGCACGGAAATCTTGACTCCAGCTTCCTCATTATTCTCGATCTCGATCGAAAGGCCGTTTCCATAAAAGAAATGAAGGCGCGTATATACGTTGCGCAGTCCGATACTATGGGAAGAAGTTTCATCATGGTTGGACAGCGTGCTGCGGACGGCATCCAAACGCTCCGGCGCAATCCCGCTTCCGTTGTCCACGAATTCCAGCACATAATCATCATCCGCTTCAAAGCCGTTGACGACGTACAGATTAAACTCATGATTCGCGTTAAAGCCATGAATGAAAAAATTCTCAGCCAGGGGCTGCATCCAGAATTTCACGGTAGGGATCGAGTGCAGCGCCGGCTCGACATTGATTTGATAATAAAAACGCTCGGGATACTTGAACTCCATAATCTCCAAGTACTTCTGCAGCAATTCCAGCTCGCTAGCAATCGATATGATATTTTCCTTTTTGACGATTTCACGATAGAGCGTGCCTAACGTGGCAATGGCGTCGGCGGTGTCCCGGTCCTGATTCACTAGCGCCGTGGAGCGGATAACCTCCAGCGTATTGTATAAAAAATGAGGGTTGATTTGGTGTTGAAGCGCTTTCATTTCGGTTTCCTGCTGCTTGATCTTGAGCAGATACTCATTGCGGATGTGCTTGTCCAGCTGCTGAATCATATCGTCCAATTCCCTGGCGATCATGCCATATTCGTTGCGACGGTACCGGGCGGGGCGGTTCGGCGTAAAATTGGCCATTTTTACCCGTCCGATCGATTGAATGATACGGCGGAGGAAAAGGGCATCGTCCCGCATATTGTATGCGATGAGAAGAAGCACGCTGACCATGGCCGTCAATACGATCAGAAAGATGGCGACCAGCATCCCGGCATGCTCACGAATCAGCATGGATAAATCAATGATGCTAATAAATTTGAAATTAAACTTGGTGGACGGAAAGGAAACGAACAAGATATGCTTCCATACACCCCTCGATATAAAACCATGGCTGCGGCCGTCTGCCTCGGCCAGTCGGGACAGCTCCTCCAAGTCCTGGTCCTGCCCATTGCCGATGAGGTAGGTTTCGCCGGTAGCACTGACCGCGGCGGCATTGCCAAACCGGAAATTACGAATGGATTTAAAAATTTGATCGCTGCTGACCAAAAAGCGCATTTCCCCGAACTCCTGAGCGCCCGGCGTCGGATTCGACAGTTTCTTGCGATAGACGAAGCCCTTCATGATCGTATCGCGGAACGCCTCGTCCGTATTTGGCAGCCCGAAGGTAAAGCTTGTTATCCCGTGCTCATTAAAACGTACGACATTGCCGTAATGGCCGGTATGCAGGCTAATCTGCGTGATTTCGCCCTGCGCCCAGCTGTACAGATAGGTCTTCACATCCTCGGGAAACGAAACCAGCGGCTGGGAGAAATGGCTGTTCTGCAGCCTGCTGGTTAAATAGCCTTCCGCGCTGCTGCTTAGAAAGCTGCGAGCATCGTCCATCAGTCCGGGATTGGAGTAGATGCGCTGCATGTAAGCCTCGATTCGGTCAGCATCATACTGCAGCTCATTCTCCACGCGCGCAAAGGCATTAGCCGCCTCGATGCGGGCATTGCCCACCCATTGATTCAGCAGCATGGCACTGGTCAGCGTACCAAGCGTCAGACCGATGACCACGACGAAGATGACATAGGCAATAAACTTGTGGCGATAGATTTTGATTTGTAAAAATGAGCCCATACGACACCTCAATTGCAGCAGGTCGCTTTAAATATGCGCAGCTTAATCTCAATGTAACACGATTCACGCCAAGCTTCATAGATAGGATGGAAAAAGCATCCCTTAAAAGTGTCCTAATAAGGGATGCGCAGGAATTTACTTGAAGTAATTATTGATCTGCTCTTGGGCGGCTTGCATGATCGTGTCCATGCCGGCCGACTTTAATTCAGCGGTGACCTTCGGTATCACTTTCTCCGGATCGGATGCTCCTGTAATGATTTCATATTTGTATTTATCCCACACGGCCTGGCAGTTCGCCACTTCGGTCTGAAGATCGGTGATGTCCAGCGCAAAGCCGAGGACGGTGGAGGAGGTCGCTGCATCGTTCAGCTTTTTAACCTGCTCCCATTGATCTTCAGGAGCGCCTTTCGTAACCGCCAGATTAAAGAACGTGCCTTGCGTGTAAGCCGCGAGCGGCCAAGTATCGGATGTACGCTCAATCACTTTTTCGCCATCGACGTTGTTGTAATCCACGCCCAACTCGCCGAATGCCAGCATATTGCGAAGTTTAGGATCCGTATTCACCAACTCAAGGTATTTCAAGGCTTCCTTCTTATACTTGGAATTCGCCGAAATCGCGTTCAGCGAGCCTTGGATCGTACTGGTGGTATAGATCGGCCCGTAATGCTGAACCATATCGTACTTCTCGATGGCGTCATTGATCTGCCAGCTGATCTCGGCTCCCGGGAATGCCTGGGCTGCAAAGAACGGTCTGCCTTTGTCGTTCTCCGTCTTCGTCGGCGCATCCGGGTTGATGATGCCATCCTGGTACCATTGATGCAGCAGCTTCAGATTAGCCACAACATCAGGCTGCTCCAGCACGGAGACAACCGTGCGCGATGCGTCGTCCGCTTTGACGCCGATCGGAGGGAAGCCCAGGGTTAAATCGTCATAGTCGTTAAAGAAGCCGTTCAAGCCTTCGCCTTGCGTCATTGGCAGCGGATAGAAGCTTTTGCCTTCGCCGGCCTTCATGTCATGAAGCGGCTTATCCAGGTCCTGCAATGTTTTGATATTGTTGATGTCGATATTGTACTTTTGCACGTACTTATCATCGAATACCCAGTACTGCGTCAGCGCGGAATCCTTGTAAGTCGGAACGGAATAATATTTGCCGCCGATCTTTGTGCCTTCCCATACCTTCTCGGGAATCAATTTGTATAAGTCCGGCGTTTCGCTCTGAACCAGATCCGTAATATCGGCAAACGCGCCCATAGCCACTTGCTTGCTGTATTTACCGCTGTTCGTGAACATGATGTCGAATGGCTCGCCGGTATTCACGATGGTATTCATTTTGGTGTCCCATTCACCCCAGCTGGCTACCTTGATGTCGACCTTCACGCCAATCTTCTCGGCCGTGTAGGCATTCATGGCATCCACCGCTTTGCTGAAATTGTTAGGCACTTGGCCGCCGATGGTCCACCAGGTCAACGTCGGTACATCCTTGCTTGCCGTTTCGGTGTCATTGGACGTGTCCGGCGTCGCTTGGGATCCGTCTGTCGCAGGTGCAGGCTTCGAGCCGCCGCAGGCTGCCAAAGCAGTCAACATAAGCGTCAGCACGCACAGCGTAGAGATGAACTTTAATGCTCTTTTCATTTCATTTCCCCCTTTTTGAAGTTGGATTACCTAAGTGTGTACAGCGGATATTTATCATAAACCAAGGTTGTCTTGGTTTATTTCGTCATTAGCCCTTCACCGCGCCGACCGTCAATCCGGAAATAAAATACTTCTGGAAGAAAGGGTAGGCGAATGCTACAGGCAGCACGATGAGAATGGCGACCGCCATGCGGGCGGATTCCTTCGGCATCGTTGCGACGAGCATCGCGTAGCTTACGCCCATACTCGCTGCATTCTTCGCGAGTGCGTCCACATTGCTCATTAGGCTGTTGAGCAGCGCTTGCAGGGAATACAGGTTCTGGTTGTCGATATACAGCATCGATTGGAACCAGTCGTTCCAGTAAGCAAAGCAGAGAAACAGTCCGATGGTGGCGATGACCGGCAGCGAAATCGGCATGATGATGGAGAAGAAGATTCGCAGCTGGCTCGCGCCGTCGATTTCGGCTGATTCGATCAGCCCGTCGGGAATCGTGCTTTTGAAAAAGGTTTTACATATGATGACGTTGAACGATGAAACGGCGAGCGGGAGAATCAGCGCCCAGATGCTATCTTTCAGTCCCAGCAAATTCGTGTTGATGAAGTAGCTGGATACCAAGCCGCCGTTGAATACCATCGGAATGAATACCACCCAGGTCAGAAATCCCCTCAGCTTATAGTTGGGGCGAGAGAGAACGTAACCCATGGAGGCGGTCAGCAGCACCCCGAGCACGGTACCAACCACGGTCACGAGGGCGGATACGCCGAGGGCCCGCAGAATCATCGTTCCCTGCTTGATGATGTAGACGTAAGCCTCGGCCGACATGGCGACCGGCAGCAGATGATATCCGGTCTCACGGATGGACTCCTCACTGGAGAAGGAGATGGACAGTACAACGATTACAGGTATGACGCAGAGCAGCGCCAACAGGATAAAGATCAGGTTGAACAAAAGGTTGACGGCTTTGTTTGTGCGGTTAAACTTCTCAAGGCCTGTCTGATAAGTAGATTTCGATGTCATCTTCTTGCCTCCTTACATCATCGCGCTATCGGGATCGATTCGGCGAACGATCCAGTTAGCGGCCAGAATCGTAGCGCATCCCAGAACAGACTGTACGAAAGCGGCTGCGGATGCCATGCCCACGGTGGCCGTTTTCAGTTGTTTATACACCATGACATCGATCGTGGTCGCCACGTTGAACAGCGAATTGGAGTCTCGCGTGACCTGATAGAACAAACCGAAATCGGTGTAAAATATGCGCCCTACCGCCAGTATGAACATCATGACGATCACCAGCTTGAGCATGGGCAGCGTAATGAATCTTGTCTGCTGCCAAATGGACGCGCCATCGATGACGGCTGCTTCATAATAGGTGCTGTCTATGCTCGTGATGGTCGCCAGATAGATGACCATGCCATAGCCCAGGCCCTTCCAGACATTCAAGAGAATCAGAAAAAACGGCCAATACTTCGGCTCCATATACCAGTTAATGGGATCGCTGCCCATCGAGACGAGCATTTGATTGACGATCCCTTTATCAAAGCTCAGGAATGCCCAGCCTACGGCGGATACGACGACCCACGACAGGAAATAGGGGAGGAACATCATCGTCTGATAGACTTTGCTGGCTTTGCGGCTGTGGAGGAGGCCGATCATGATCGCGAATAGGACGGGCAGAACGATCCCCAGCACAATAAACACAATATTGTATCCTATCGTGTTTCGAATAATGATCCAGGCGTCATTCGACTTGAATAGAAATTCGAAGTTTTTGAACCCGATCCAAGGGCTGTTGAACACATTGCTCAAGAACCCGCCGCTAATCTTGAAATTTTTGAAGGCGATAATGATCCCGAACATCGGTAAGAAACTAAACAGGATGTACCAGATCGTGGTTGGCAGCGCCAAGAGGGTCAATTCCGTATCCTGCTTGTGCCAGCGCATTCGTAAGCGCTTTCGTTTTTTGGGTTCGGCTTGAGAGCTCATGTCTGTCACTCCTTACGGTGTAATCTCGCTTGTCGTGCACTTGTTGAATTCATTGTATAAGAGGAGGAAACGCGGCTTCCAGATAACAAACTTGATACTATAGTCAACAAACGTTAGGTTCGAAAGACTTGTTAGGACGGACATTTACAGAACATGGTTTTTTATTATAATATTTCAAGGCCGTTCTCCAAGAGATCTTTCAATGTCTTCAAGCAAAACCAGGGGTATAATATAATTGAAATCTCATAGGAATAAGGAGGCTGCACATGAAAGTAGTAATCATTGGCGCAAGCGGCACGATCGGACGAGCAGTCGCTAAAGAATTAGAAAAAAATCACGAAATCGTACATGCTGGGCGAAACGGCTTCGATGCCCAAGTGGATATTACTTCCGTCAATAGCATTAAAGACATGTACAGAAAAATCGGAAAAGTGGATGCGGTCATCAGCGCAACAGGCGGTGCGCATTTTGGTCCTATTGCAGAATTGACGCCGGAGCTAAATGAGATTGGCATTGAAAGCAAACTTAAGGGCCAAATTAATCTAGTCCTTCTAGGACTGGATTATATGAATGACGGAGGAAGCTTTACCTTAACAACCGGAATTATGATGGATGATCCCATTCCTCAGGGCGCATCGGCAGCCATGGCAAATGGCGGTGTGAAGGCTTTCGTTAAATCCGCAGCCATTGAAATGCCGAGGGGAATTCGCATAAACAGCGTAAGCCCTAATGTTTTAGTGGAGTCCTTAGATAAATATGGCGAGTTTTTCCCGGGCTTTGAAGCCGTGCCGGCCGCACGTGTAGCGCTTGCGTATAAAAAGAGTGTGGAAGGGGCTCAAACCGGGCAAAACTATGAAGTTTATTAATGAGAAAAGTGCACAAAGTTATAAAAAAGAATCCGGGTTTAATCCGGATTCTTTTTTCTTTCGTTCATCTGCAGCTATTAAACAAAGGGAAAACTAGAGCGTTATATGTAAATATAATCACTTCTATAGGAAAATAATATAACGTGATTTTTATTGACACAATTAAGAAAACTAAACTAACATTAGGATTATTTTCATCAAGAGGGAGGCAGCTATGAGTTTTAAAGAACAGTACGAAGAAATTGCAGGTGTAGGACAGACCATATTCGATAACCCTGAGCTTGGCTACAAGGAATTTAAAACCAATCAAACGGTGGCGGATTTTCTGAAAAAGGTTAATCCGGATATCGAGCTGCAATCATTCAGCACAACCGGTCTTCGGACAACGCTTGGCGGCGGCAAGCCGCTGAACATCGCTTTTATTGCGGAGCTTGATGCGGTATATGCTCCAAGCCATTGGCGGTCAGACGAGGCAACGGGTGCGGCACACAATTGCGGTCATTATACGCAGGTGGCGATTGCCCTAGCTCTGTACAAGCATTACTTTGAATCTAAGGCGTACGAAGCTTTAGATTATAGTCTAACGTTTATTTTCATTCCGGCTGAAGAGTATTTGGATCTCGCCTACAGGGACGAGCTGCTCGGAAGCGGCAAGATCTCCTATTACGGAGGAAAACCCGAAGCGATGAAACTCGGCGTGTTCGACGATATCGACATCGGGCTGTGCGTACACGCCATGGGCGGCGAGTTTGCCGAGCGCACGATCGAAATCAACTGCGACCTGGCCGGATTCTTATATAAGCATTACACGTTTACCGGAAAAGCAACCCACGCCGGTTTCGATCCTTTCTCCGCCAAAAATGCCTACAGCATGTCGACCCTGTTCAATGTGGCGTTAGGCCTCAGCAGGCAGCAAATGAAGGACAGCGAGAAGGTCCGGATGAACCCGATCGTCCTGGAGTCCGACATGTCGACCAACGTCATTCCCAACCGGATCACGGTTGGCAGCGATCTGCGCACCCAGTCGGTGGACTACATGAAGGAAGCGGCCTCCAAGATGGACGATGCGGCCAGGGGCAGCGCGCTGGCCCTTCAAGGCGAGGTCGAGATTAAGACGCAGATGGGATACTTGCCGTTCGTTCAGGACCGGTATTTGTCCGAGTTCGTGCTGGAGGCGTTCCAGGATAACGAGGAGATCGCCCGTATTTGGAACAACAACGCCATCAGCGCTGCAGGAGACATTGGGGATTTAGCCTTCATGATGCCCTGCATTCAAATCGGCTACAGCGGCTTTACGGGAACGATCCACGGCGACGATTTCAAGGATATCGATCCGGAATTTATTTATGAAGTGTTCCCGAGATTTATAACGCAGGTGCTGGAGCGCATGAGCGGACGCATCGACCGTTCGAAGCTGTACCGCCGCACATTCTCCGAATACGAGCAGCTCCTTGCGTCGATCGTTGGCTCCCATTAAGAAACAGAAAAACAGAAAAGAGGACATCATGGCATGAAGTTAAAACTACAGTATCTCTATTTGCTTGCATTCGTGCTCATTGTTATAGCGGTCGCCGAATTTATCGGCATTCAGTCCGTCCAGGTCGGCTCCGTGAAAATAAGCCTGCTTCCACTCGTATTCGCCATTTTGATCACGATGGTGCTCGGCTTGTCGATATTCCGGAAAGGCTTGATGAAGAAAATTTACAGCAAGGAAAACGTCGGTTTCTCCAGCAAGTACCTGATCTTTATTATGCTGCCGCTCATGGCGAGATACGGAGCCGACGTTGCTCCTAGATTAGAAGAAATCTTAAAAGTAGGCTGGGTATTCATCATTCAGGAAATCGGCAACCTGGGGACGATTCTGCTCGGACTTCCCATCGCCATCCTGCTCGGCCTGAGAAGGGAAGCCATCGGCGCTACGCTTGGACTTGGAAGGGAAGGGGAACTTGCTTATATATCCGAGAAGTATACGCTCGACTCCGACGAAGGCCGCGGGGTACTGTCCCTCTATATTATCGGTACCCTATTCGGCACGCTGTTCTTCAGCATTCTGGCGCCGGTGATGGTTGCCGCCGGCTTCTCGATCGAAGCGCTGGCGATGTCCTCCGGGGTCGGTTCCGCCAGCATGATGACAGGCTCTTCTTCGGCGTTAATCGCGCATTCTCCTGAGATGACGGAGACCATTAACGGATACGCTGCTGCAAGCCAGCTGCTTACCAGCTTCCTCGGAACGTATACGATGGTATTTCTCGCAGTGCCGCTGCAGCGGTTTATGTACAAATTAATGGTCAGAGGTGAAAAGAAATGAGCACAGGTTTGAATAAATACGCAAAATACGCCCTCGTCCTGCTGCTTAGCGTCGGTCTTATTTTATTTACGGAGCAAATGAAATTCATCAAAAACGGAGAGGGCCATATTACGATGGGGACGATTGCCGGCTTATCCGTGCTTTGGCTTTTTTCCTTCATCGGCGTTCTGATCTCGACGCTCATGAAAAAGGTTCCGCTGAAATTCCTGCAGGAATTCCCGGTTCTCGGCTGGGTATCGATCGTTTCGTTGATCTGCTGCCTGATTTCGGATGTGTTTGTGGACGCCATTGCCAACGTCAACTTTTTGTCCATCACGACTCCGATTTTGGCGTTCGCCGGCATCTCCGTAGCCGACAGGCTGGTTGATCTTCGCAAAACCTCCTGGCGCGTCGCGATCGTTGCGGTGTTCGTGTTCACGGGCACGTACGTAGGGAGCGCCTTATTGTCAGAGCTCGGCCTTTATTTGTCCGGTAAGTAAAATATGGAACAAAGCCAAGAAGCTAAAAAAGATGACCTCCGAAAAGCGGAGGTCATCTTTTTCTCGTTCAACAGCGAAACAGATAGCTTTCGCCTCGTTTGGTAAACGGCTCATTAGTCTGTCGCAGCCGTTTCTCGCTGACTTTCCTTACGAATCCGTCACCAGCACTCGCAAGGAGGTGCGGTCAAGGGCTCGCGAAGCCAACCAGCAGCCGCTGACGGCAATGGCAAGAGCGATTAGCGTCAGGCCAATCGCCAGCGGCCACTCCATGACCAGCGGCAGCTTGACGATGCCGTAGGCAGACAGCAAGCCGCGTAGCACGGCTGGCAGCGCGTAGATTCCGCATACTATGCCAACCAGCGTACCGAGGGAAGCGAGTCCGGCAATGCCGCTTGTCAACGCGCGGCGGATGTCTGATGCCGTCAGGCCGAGCGAAGCGTAAATGCCGTAGGTTTTCGTTTCCTTGCGAATATGCAGGCGGCAAGTACTATAGACGATCAGGCAAGTGACGGCGAGGAACAGAAGGGCCAGCAAACTCATCGGAATGAGCAGCACGGCAGCGGCCTCCTTGAATACGGAATCCAGCAGCACTTCCTGCTTGAGGGCCTGGATCACCGGACTATAGCGTTGATTCAGCTGTCGCACGAACTCATCGCTATCCGCTTGGTTCCGAAGTTGAACAAACCCGGCGTCCGGATTGATCTCCCCGACAAGGTCCGATGTGATCCGAGCGATATTCGACATGTTGGAAATGGACTGAAACGTGCCGGTGATCAGCAGCTGATGCGGTTTTCCTTCGATGTAGATCGTGACGGCATCGCCAATATCTTTATTCAATTTGCGGGCAATGTTGACTCCGATCGCGATTTCGTTAGGCAGCACGGGGTTCCGGCCTGTCAGCGAGGCCAATCCCATCTCGTCCATGCTGCCTTCCACCACGGTCAGCGGGAGGCTGAACGTCGGTTGAGTGCCATCTGCTTGCGCAACAACCCCAATGGCCGAGCCGGACCAGTTCAGGCTGAGGACCCTGGGATCCTTCTCGATAAAAGATTGCAATTCTGTACGATCCATTCCGTCAGCGTTGATCACCATGATGGCGATATCCGCATCGTCGTAGCCCCACTGGGCGGAGGTTTCGCTGATGCGATAGACGCTCGTTACCAGCAGGGTGCCAAAGACGAGCACCGCCGCGGTAATGCTCATCAACAGAAAGATCAGCGCCGCCCCTTTTTTGTTGCCGGTCACATGCTTCCATCCGATGACGGCGGGTACGGACCATCGGTCCAGCAGCCTTGTGCCGGTTCCACCTCGATGGGCATGGGTATGCGAAGACTCCGACATGCCATAGCGGATCGCCTGAATCGGCTCGATATGGCGCGTTTTGGCTGCATAGAGGACAACGCACGAGAGGATGATGATCAGCATGCCGATGCCGGTCCAGATTGCGACCCCCAGCGCCTGCACGGACACTGGCGCCGCCTCGGATTTGAGGAAGGATAAGGCATTCTGAATGATGACATCCGACAGCAGACGACTGCCGATCAGGGCAGGGATCAAGGCGATAACGGTAATCAAGCCGTACTGCAGCATATAGGTGACGATGATGCGTTCGGAGGTCATGCCGATGGATTTGAGAATGCCGATCGTGCGGTAATTGGCCAGGATCGTGTCCGTGATCGTAAAGCCGATCGTAAGCAAGGCGACAGCAATCATGACCAGTCCGAGGAAACTCATGACGAAGCCGATCACTTTGTTCATGATAAAGTAAAAGGCGGACAGCTCGGCAAACGAAACGCGTTCTTCCAAAAATGGCGATCCGAGCGCCTCCTCAAAGCGCTGCCAGTACTCCCCGCTTTGTTCGGGATGCGCATAGCGAAGCGACACCAGGTACTGCTCCGGCGTGGACAAGCCGCCCATGGTGGAAAGGTAGTCCGCTTCGTTCATCCAGATGCGGGCAGTGGTGGTGAAGGGGCCGCCATGTGACAGGTCAATAACGATAGCGCCGATCGTGAATTGTACCGGGGCAGCCCCGGCCGTGAACACCAATTCATCGCCGACTTCCATGTCGTATTTGTAGGCGAGCGAGGTGGGCACCCAGACGGTTCCGGCTTCCGGAACGGTCAGTTGAGCCGGTCCGGCGCCGGGGAGCGGATGATTGACCCCATGCGGCATCGGAGGCGTATCGATCATATACAGATAAAGATTGGGCAGTTCTTGCCCGTTATAGACCAAGCCGGTCCAAGGCTTGTAAGGAATAAGGCTGGAGGCGGTCACCCCCTCCTGGGTTGACCACCAATCGGCAACCATGCGTTCATCATGCAGCCCGCGGGTCATATTTATGATTTCATGGGCACCTTGAGCAGCCGTATGGCGCTCTTCGAATACATTTTCCGTATTCATCAAGACCGTGAAAGCGGTGCCGACTAATAGAGCAGATAGCGCAATGAGCAATGCGATCAGCGCGTTTTGCAATTTTCGTTTGCGAATGTTCCCCCAGCATAGCGTCAATATGGCACGCATCTTGGACTACCTCCTCCCGGTGACATAAGCAAAGATCATTGCTTCCCGCTCGGAGGCTAACTCCGGGACGTAGGGTCCCATATCCAGCGTGCCGCCGATCTTGCCGTCGCGAATGTAGATCAGGCGATTGCCGCGGCAGGCCGCCTTCATATCGTGGGTGACCATGACAATCGATTGGCCTTCCGCATTCATCCGGCTCAGGATATCGAGCACCGTAACGCCTTGTTCGTAGTTGAGGCTGCCGGTGGGTTCATCGGCAAAAATCATATCCGGTTTGTTGATAAGCGCCCTGGCGATGGCGGCCCGCTGCTGCTGGCCTCCGGACACCTGGGAAGGCAGCCGGGTGCCTTGTTTTTCGAGATGCAGGCTTGTCATCAGGTCATTGGCCCTTTGTTTTACGGCTTCTTTGTCCCGATTGGCGATATAACCAGGAAGAGCGACGTTATCGAACAGCGTCAAATCCGGCACTAGGTTGCTGTTTTGATAGATAAAACCGATTTGATCTGCTCGAAAACGCGCAAGCTCCTTAGCCGAAAACTGATCGAGGCGCTGTCCCTGAAGGTGGACTTCTCCGGCCGTCACGGCGTCGAGTCCGCTAAGCAAGTAAAGCAAGGTCGACTTTCCGGACCCGGAATCTCCCATGATCACAGTAAAGTCGCCGGCATATATCAACAGATCGACATTGCGAACGGCATGATACTGCTCCTTGCCGGTGGTATAGGTTTTGCATAAATTGGAAGCTTGCAGCATGATGGTTTTGGTTGTAGGCATGACAGGGTCTCCTCTCTTCTCGTGTTTCCAAATTATAGAGGACGATTCTTGCGCATTCCTTATCAAATTATGAATAAAGTATGACAGGGGTCAGCTTAGCGGCAGAGTCAAGCAGAAGGTCGTTCCCTGCTGCTGCTTGCTATGAAACGTGATCGTGCCGCCATGCGCTTCCATAATATATTTGCAAATCGACAAACCGAGTCCAACCCCGTGCCGCTCGGCCAGTTTCTTGCGGTCCGGGACACTGCCTTGGTAATACCGTTCAAAAATAAAGGGCATGTCCTGAGGGGAAATACCGCTGCCCGTATCGGAAATTATGATCCGCAAACTGGATGATTCGGCGAACTCCTCAACGGCGAGCGTAATCGTATCCCCGGGTTTGGTATGCTTCAGGGCATTCGTGACGAGATTGGCGATGACCTGCTCGAAACGCACAGCATCGATGATAACAAGCACGTTCGGAATGGAAGAAGGCTCCACGCAGCGCACCCCCATCGTACGTATGTAGTGCGCCATGGTTCGCAACACAGGTTCAATCGTCGAAGAACTGTACTGCTCCAGCGGACGCACCGCAATTTGGTCCAGATCACGCAGCGCGTGCAGCAGCAAATCGTCTACAAGCACAGCCATCTTGCTTGTATTGGCATGCACCACCTCCAGGTAAGTCATCACACTCGGCAGATCGGGGCAGATGCCTTCACGAATCGCATCGATGTAGGCTTTGATGGTCGCCAGCGGGGTTTTTAAATCATGGGACAGATTGGAAATGAGCTCCTTGTGCGACTGGCTGTGCGAGGCTTGCTGCATATGTAAATTGCGAATTTCTTCACGCATGAGATCAAATACGGCGTAGAGTTCGCCGACCTCGTTATTGCTTGTCCATTCGGCGCGTTGCTCGTAATCGCCCTTCAGGATGGCTTCCGCATAGGGCTTGAGCCCGGCAACAGGCTCAACCAGATCACGCTGCACCCGGCGTCCGGTGGCGAAGAGTACATAAAGCAGCGTCAAAAGTGCCAAGGAAAGCAAGGTCCATGGCACAACGAGAAGTAAGCCGGATGAAGGGATGACCGCGGTCGCTGCAGATGCAGGGACCGTAAACTGCGCATAGCCTGCGAAGGCGTTGGTTCCGGCATCCAGCAGCGGAAATGCCAGGTGGTATTCGGGCGGGTCGCCGTCGGACATACGCAGCGTATAGTCCAGCTCAAAGCGAGGATGAATACGGCGCACCGATGAATCATCGCTGTCATATATCATGGTTCCGTCAGGGAGCACGACCTTAAGGCCGATCCGTGTTTCTTGACTCCAGCTGGTTAATTTCTCGCGAATCGGAGCATCGGGAGGGATCAGTTCGGCAAACTCGTTCTCCAACGTATGGACGATCGTATTGGTCAGCAAGCGAATGTGGTTGACGATAGAGGACGAAGCAGGCTGGTTCGAGGGCCAAGCGAGCCAAACGACGGACAGCAAAAGTACAAGAAGAGACAGGCAAGCCGCCCAGAGCCTCTTTGCATACCATGGTTTCCAGTGCATAAAAGGCTACTCCGTTTCATCGGGGTCGAATTTATAACCGACACCCCAAACCGTCGTGATATAGGCGGATTTGATTCCGCTGCGTTCCAGCTTCTCGCGGAGCCGCCGAACGTAGACCGTGATCGTATTATCCTCGACATAGGCGGAGTACCCCCACACCTGATCCAGCAGCTGCGTTTTGGTAAACACTTGGTTCGGGTTGGATGCGAGAAAATAGAGCAGGTCGAATTCCTTCGCAGATAGTGCAATTTCCCGCTGTCCGGCCATGACCTTGCGGGCGCCTTTATCAATCGATAACGTGCCGAATCGCAACAGCAGCTGTGTTGTTGCCTGGAGTTTCGGGTCGACCATTCTGCGCAAATGCGCCTGAACCCGGGCGACCAGCTCACTGAGCGAGAAGGGCTTGGTCATATAATCATCGGCGCCGAAACCCAAGGCAAGCACTTTGTCCGTGTCACTGCTGCGAGCGCTTAAAATAAGTATGGGCGCAGAAGTCAATGTACGAAGCTCGCGGCATACTTCAATTCCGTCAGCGTCTGGCAGCGTCAAATCAAGAATGATAAAATCCGGCTGCCGGTTACGGACTTCCTGCAATCCGTCCCTCGCATTTTCCGTGATGAACGAGCTGAATCCCTGGACACGCAAATAATCGTTCACAATGCGCGAGATATCCCGCTCATCTTCAATAATCAGTACCGTTTTAGGAGATTGCATGAAAAAGTCGCCCCTGTTCCGTTTGCTTTAAATAGTGAATCCATTATAGCACGGGTCGGATTTAAGCATAGGGAAGATAAGGAAAATCCACCTGGATAACCCTGTCGCTATTTTTAAGTTAGCTGAATGCATGCCTACATGTATCTGGAACAAGGAAAACCCCCGGTCTGGAATAAGACCGGGGGTTGAGCGGTTGGATGCTTTGATGATCGACAGCATCCTCCCTATGAGGGAGAGTATTATTACTTCACATTATCCTTAAGCGTGGAAACCCAAACCTCAACGCCGTCTGAATTACGAGTGGACTGGTGAGAAACCGTTGCTTCCTGAACATCGCCGAAACCCCAATGGGTTTCTGCTACATCAGGGAAGAGCGGCTCCAATCCCGTCAAAGGTCCACGGTATAACGCTTTGTTGATCAACGTGACGGCTTCGACCCGCGTGATGCGGTTGTTCGGCCGGAACGTGTTTCCAGGATAACCGGATAGCAAATTGTTGCGATATAATGCCTCAATGGATTCGGCAGCCCAGCTTCCTTCGATGTCCGTAAAATGGCGATTTACGGAAGCCGATGTGTCCAAGTCCAGGAAACGGGCCAGCACCGCAGCCAGTTCTCCGCGAGTGACTGGTGCATCCGGACGGAACGTATGGTCTGCGTAACCGTTGAAGTATCCTTGGGATACCGCGATTCGAATGTAATCGGTCGCCCAATGTCCTTTTCGAATATCGTTAAAGCTTGAGTTCTCGTTACCTGCGGTTTTCTCCGAAAGACGAGCAACGATTGCAGCGAGCTCGGCCCGGGTCAAGGTATTGGACGGTTGGAATTTACCGTTAGGGAACCCGAGAATATAACGCTGATGCTGGAGATCGCCGAACCGGTCAGAGAATACTTGAACATGGACGCTATTGGATTTTTTGCTGCTACCTGCCGTAAGCTGTCCGATGATTTCATATTGAATCTCTTTGGCTGCAATCTGTCCCCACTTGATGTCCAGTTTGAAGCTGCCGGTGCTTCCGGCAGGGAGATGAGCCACATTCCAGGTTACGGTTCTGCCTTCAACCTTTCCGCCGTGAGCATTCACGACTTCGGCGCCTTCAGGGAGGGTAACTTGAACCGATGCATCACGTAATGCCGCGTTGGTGCGGTTAGCGTAATCGACGGTAATGGTCGACTGCGTGCCTTCTTGGACTTGTTTCTTGTCCGTGGACAGGTTCAATGTCACATCGCCCTGCTGACTTGAAGGCGGCGTTGATGGAGAAGAACCCGATCCGGATGAATCCCCGCCATTACCTGAGGACGGTACTGGCTGCATAGCAAAGTCAAATGCGATAATGCTCTGTCCCACATGGATGATCCCGTCTTGGATATAACTGTCGGAACCGTTAACGGCTGGGGCATTCGGTTTGGAAACCCGAGTGTCATAAGTGTAATAGCCGCTTCGTTTCGCGACGATGTAATAATCGCCTTCCGGATATACCATCCATGCATATTCGCCAGCCGCGTCGGAAATTTGCGGATTGGCATTTTGGTTAGGCGCAAACCCAGCCAGTGCAGGCAAGGATACGAGTGTGTTCGGCACCCGTCCTTTCTGACGGTTCAGCTCAGTGTCAGCCCAATACAATTGAACGTCTGCGCCGCTAATCACTTTTCCTGTCGATGCATCCGTGATGATGCCGTAAGGATCTATCAGGGAATATACGATCGCGGTCTGTCCGTCTTGGGTCATATCCACGTCCAAGATGGAAGCAGGACCTGCCAATACCGTTCCATCCGCCAGTTCAAGCTGGTAGGATATTTGGTATTTCCCCGGCGGGACTTGATCCAGCGAGAACGTTCCGTCATTGGCGACGGCGAGCGGCTGCTTAAAGCTGCTGCCGTTCAAGCCTTGAAGCAGTGCAACGGCTTTTCCGCTGCCGAGGATATCCCCAATGGTGTCCGGGTTGGATGCTCCGCTTGCGGAAGCAACGAATAATTGACCTCTCAGCAGGTTCGAAGGTTTGATCGTTTGGCCAGGTTGCACTGTACCGATCGTAACCTCTTTGGTATGAGTCAACGTAAAATCACGCCCACCGATTTGAACCGGAGTTTCGATATTCAGCTCATAGGTATAGTTGCCGCGCGGAACCGGTATCTGGTACGAGCCATCCTCGCCGGTCGTTACCTCAGCCGAGAAATCAGGAATTCCGTCGTTGTTGAAATCGGATTCCACGATAATTTTTGCGCCTGCTACCGGTTTGCCTGTGATTTGATCCACAACGATGCCGTCAATGGCGGCAGGGAAGTAATGAACCCCTTTGCTTGCTTGAACGGTTGTGCCTGTGCCGGGATCCTGTATCTCTGCCACGACGATGTCGTATAACGGCGTCGTGTCCGTTAAAACCGAAGGTTCGTATGTCCATACGGCAATCCCTTCTTCATTGGTGGTCACCGTCTTGGTTTTACCAGAATCATATGTGATGACCACGGGTACTCCAGAAACCGGGTTGCCCTTGGAATCGGTAGCCTTAGCGGTAACCGTGACCGTAGACTTCCCGTCTGCCAGTACGCCTTCAGGGGTCACGGTTACATCCAGGTTGTAAGATAATGCCTGATCATGAACATGGACGGTTTGCGTGACGGATTTGCCGTCATGCGTAGCCGTGATGATGGCCGTGCCTGGTGCTACGGCGGTAACGACGCCATTGGCATCGACCGTGGCCACTTTTTCATCGGAAGATGTATATGTGGCTTTGCCTGTTACATCCTGAATGCTTTCATCCAAGGAAACCGCCGTTACCTTAGGCGTGTGCTGATCACCGGTCTGCAGCGTGACGCTTGCCGGATCGATCAACAGATCGCGCAGGCCGGAGACCGGCGTGGCTACTTCCGCGGGCGGCGAAGCAGCAGATTCAATGCCGTTGCTGACGGCTTTGATGACATAGCTTTGCTTCGTTTCCGGCTTCAGGCCGGACAAGACATAGCTAGTGCCTGTCAATCCGTCGGCGATTAGCTGTCCGTTGGCATCATAGATGTTGTACGTTTGAGCGCCCGGGACGGCGTTCCACAATAATTCGGCTCCAGTTGCATGAACGTGTTCGGCCCTTAATGCCGGAGCATCGATGCTTACTTTAACAATGGATTGAGTGGTCTTACCGTTATATACGGCCTCGATTACGGTGGTGCCCGCACCTACTGCCGTCAGTAAACCGTCTTCGCTTATCGTAGCTACCAGTGGATTTTTAACGGTAAACTCCGTTACCTCCAGGGTAACGTCTCTACTACCGGTCTCATAAACAGACGTGACCACCGTAGGATGCGTGTAGTTTTGTGCAAGAGGACTCGTATTGAGTTTGTATTCTGGCAGATCAAAGTAGAGCCCTAAAGTAACTGGATTAGATGGAAGGGTCTCGATCGTACCGGCCGGTCCAGATATAACTGCCGTTACAGTGTATTGTGAGATCTCATCCAGATCTGCCCCCGTTAAGGTATACGAGGGAACCTGAATATTCGTGTCGAGCAGGACACCGTCCTTATAAAGACTATAATAAGTAGCTCCTGTTACAGTGTTCCACGACAGCTCATTAGCTGTCGCAGGTGTATTACCTGATGAAAGGACCGGAGCCTTCGGTACCGTAGCGTAAGCTCCACCTACCGTCACAACCTTTATCTCTCCCGATGGAGGATTATCGCCAAAATCCAGAATGGCCGTAGCTTGTCCCTGGCTATTGGTCGATTGGGATGGAGAAGTCCATACTCCTTCCTCGGAATAGAAGGTAATCGGGGCTCCCTCCACGGGATGGCCGTTTACATCAAGCGCGGTTCCTACCACTTCATACTTCCCAGGCTCAGAGGTAGGAACGACTTCAATTCTGACGTCGGTTGGAGCTTGTTTGTAGACATAGCCTGGATTTGCCGTATCGATCGGCTCGAATTCGTTCGTGAAATACCATCCTAGAATATCATGGGTTTCCATCGAGCCGCCGGTGGCGGAGGTGAATCCGGCATAAACGCCGGGATATCCGGCAAAGATTTCGTCCAGGTCAATGTTGCTTGTTTCCAGAACGGGAGTTGTCGGACGCGTAGCATCTTTGCTGAGGTAAACCTTAACGACCTTGGTTTGTCCATCGTAGTCGATCCAGGAGTATAGATCTTCTCCCCCAGACAGCGTAATGCCATTGAGGTTCGTTGTATACCAATCGGGATTGGTATTGTTCACACTACCGTTTTTTGCAAGTCCGATGTAGTTAGCGGATGGATCATTGACCGGGCTCGGGTTCTTGTATGTATCATACTTCACCGCAAAGCTGGGTTTGATTCCCCCATAACCAATGCCCACGCCGACTTCACCCGCACTGTTGGATTGTGCCTGAATGGTAAAGGTGATGCCGTCGGCAGGAGAGTTGGTGCGATTGTCCCCGTTCAGGCGGAACTTGAAAAAAGTGCTGAAGGAATAGTTGTTCCCTGCCGCGATCAGCTTTTTGTTAAAAGCCGTACCGAACTGGTTTCCTTGTGCCTCGGTCAGACGCAGGATATCGCGACCTTTACTGTCTTGCATCACTTTGGCCTGGCCGTTCAGCGAGAATAATCCGACCTGTTTGGGATTACTGAAATCATCAAGTTTATAGGTGACCCATTTGTCCTCGGGTGCCGCCGCCGCATAGGCTGGTGCCGTCAAAGGCTGAAACGTGGCAACGAGCATACAGATCACCATAAACAAGGATCCGAATTTTCCGGATTTTTTCATGAAAATGATCATCCTCCTTCTTTTTGATTTGTGTGCCGACATGTACTTGCATCTCAAGCGAACCTGCCCCAAAGCGGCCTTCATGACATGGAAGAACATATTTTGACAAGCGGAAATCAGAATAACAAAGCATGCTCTACAAATTCTCTACAATAGCTATACAGGTTCTCTACAAATGCTCCTCTTTAAAAAGATGCGGGCGTGTCCGCCTCGTGCGAAATATCCTTCAACCAGAATCTTATTGCTTCGATGGATACAGCAGCTGGCGAGAGATCGTAGGAGAAACTTAGGATTTGCCCCATGCAGCCAGCTGCCAGCCAAATAAATGTTTATTGACAGCGTGAATCAACATTGTGTACACTTTTTTTATTCCGACTGTTCAGTATAAATAAAATCAAGATGTCAGGTGAGAAGTGATGCCCAAATTGGGAATGGAACAAAAGCGCAGGGCAGACGTCATTAACGCCACGTTAACCTGCATCAGCTTGCATGGAATTGAAGGGATGACGCTGGATAAGGTTGCCGAGTATGCACACTGCTCCAAGGGAGTGGTCACTTATTATTTCAAGAATAAGGATCATTTGACGACCGAAGCCTTCAAGTCGTTCCTGGCCTACTATGGGCTAAAGATCGAATCAGGCATTGAGCCTGCCATGTCAGCCGAGGAAATGATGGAGGTTGTCCTGCAGCATATGCTCCCTCCGTTCAGCGAGGACACGGATCAGAAGCTGAATGTTTCGCAGCTTGACGGAGTCGACAAGATGTTTATCCCCTATGAGGATCAAGGCAAGCTCTTTGTGCAGTTTTTTTCAAAAGCCATGCTGGACCGTCATTTGCAGGAAGTTGCATCCAAGAGTTACGAGCGCGATCTCCAAGGCATCGCCAAGATTATGGAATACGGTAACCGGACGGGGCAGATGTCGGTTGAAGATTCCCACAGTGCCGCCTATGGCTTGATGGCGATGGTTATTGGCCTTAGCTTCTTTAGAGTAGCGAAGGTTCCGCCCGACAAGGACGAGGATAACCGGTACATATGTGAGGATTATGTAAGAAGACTTATCAATAGAGGAGGAGTTTGATGAATATCACGAAGGTTGAAACCGATGGAGGAACGATTGCTGTCGTAAGCAGCAGCGAGGTATTGATTAAGGATGTCCAGTCGGCCCTGGATCTCGTGGCCACCGTGCAATATGAAACGGACAGCCGCCGCATTGTGATGGATCAATCGTTGATAAGCGAGTCTTTCTTCGATTTGAAGACGCGGCTTGCAGGCGACATTCTCCAGAAGTTTATCAATTATCAGGTGAAAATGGCGATCATTGGAGACTTTTCGGTTTATCCAAGCCAAAGCCTTCAAGATTTTATTTACGAATGCAATAAGGGCCACGATTTCTTTTTCTTGCCCAGTGAACAGCAGGGGATTGAACGTTTAAGCAATGGAATAACTAAGTAGCGAGTACGGGAGGAAGATCGTTGCCGGTATCTGGGTTTGATCCAAAAGGGGTTTCGATGGTGAACATTCCAGCAGGCGTAGTTCAATTAAGGGACGACCGCATAAAGTCCTCGTGGACGGTGGAAGTGCCTGCATTTCAGCTTGCATCGGTCCCTGTAACGAAGGCGTTGTATTTCTCAATCATGCCAAAGACATCCGGATGCGATGACTTGATGGAGTCCCCAGCCGTGAATATATCATGGCATGAAGCGATTCTCTTTTGTAATATGTTATCTCGGAGCGAAGGCCTGAACGAATGTTATTCGGTAACGGATGACGGTGAATCCCTCGTTTGTGACAAGGAGGCGGACGGATACCGCCTTCCGACGGAAGCGGAATGGCAATACGCGTGCAAAGCCGGGAGTCTCGGCTACCGTTACGGAGAGCTTGACGACATCGCTTGGTATGAAGGGAATTCCGGAGGCGTCCTGCATGAGGTGGGCAAAAAGCGGCCGAATGCGTGGGGGCTTTACGATATGCTCGGAAACGTATGGGAGTGGTGCTGGGATCTTTACGATCCGAATGTATACGGCTCCTACAGAGTATTCCGCGGAGGGAGCTGGGCCGAAGAAGCCAGAGGCTGCGGAGCGACATGCCGCCGCCGCAGCCACCCGACGTTTCGGATTGAGGATCTCGGGTTTCGTTTGGCGAGATCGATATCAAGAAAAAGATAAAGCTGATCCGTTAGGGTCAGCTTTTTTGATTGTGCAGCACCTCCCGAATTTCCATCAAACAGATCGAAATACCGCGGCTTCCAAGATGGCTATAGAAGCTTAGATGCTCCCTATTCATATTTCTCCCACTTCCCGATGTCACATAATCTAACGCGATAAACCTCGTAAATTTGCGTATAGACAAGGCTGAAAGACATCAGTAAGATTGGGTTTAACTTTTTGCGGGAGGTGTGGGGGAGCTCAAGTGAGTCAAGGGTTGAATTGCCGTAGTGTTGATCAAAACCAGGAATGTCAAGGGATAAGGGGGATTCGAAGATGGTGAATGGACCAACATTCAACAATCCGATCGTAGACCGGGCAGCCGATCCTTGGGTATGGAAGCATACGGACGGCTATTATTACTTTATGTCGACGAAACGCGATCATCTGGAGCTGACGCAATCCGCAACCTTAACCGGCCTTGCGGAAGGACGGAAGAAAACGATCTGGACTCCGGAACCCGGGGGAAGGTACAGCCATAACCTATGGGCGCCGGAAATTCATCGTTTGGACAACAAATGGTACATCTATTTCACGGCGAATGACGGAGGAGGGGATGAGTCCCGCCAAATATGCGTGCTGGAGAACGCCGAGGCTGATCCGATGGAGGGACAATGGGCATGGAAAGGCGCGCTGCCGACCCCCGTCCCCGGCTTGGACGGCACGGTCATGACCGCAGGCAACCAGCTTTATTTCCTGTATGCCGGATATGGCCATTTCCCGGATTACGGGTCAGCGATTTACATCATGCGCATGTCGAACCCTTGGACATTGACGGGGGACCATGTATTGCTCACGGCTCCGACCCTGTCCTGGGAAAAACAAGGCGGAATGGCGATTAACGAAGGACCGGTCATTCTTCGGCGGAACGGCCGCATCTTTATGGTGTACTCGGCCAGCACCACCTGGTCGGAGGATTATTCGCTGGGCATGCTCACGATGGAAGAAAACGGGGATCCGATGGATCCGGAATCCTGGACCAAATCGATGCAGCCCGTATTTTGCAAAAGCGTGGAAAACGGAGTGTACGCGACCGGTCACAATAGCTTCACGCAATCGCCGGACGGCAAGGAGGATTGGATCGTTTACCATGCGCTGCCCGCGCCTGGCGTCGAGACGGCCTTGCGGTCGACCCGCATCCAGAAATTCGGCTGGAAGCCGGATGGAACTCCGGATTTCGGCGTACCGGCCGGCGAGTCGGATGCCTTGGCCAAACCGTCCGGAGAATAATGTACGCGGATTCACAACCTCCCGATCATGCAAGGGATTGTAGAGTGAACATGGTTGAGAGCGAGTTGTGCCAAGCTGGTGTAAGCGAATAACCATAGGATTTGATCTATATAAACCCCCATTTATTACAATATATCTGTAATAAATGGGGGTTTATTACGAAGAGATGCACAAGTATGACGGAACGGCGAAATATATAAAAATAACGGAATTTCATGAAAACTCCTTAATTCAAAAGGAGTTTTTTGCATCTCATTATTCCCGTTATTCTCATTATCAAAATATTTTTTTGGATAATACACAAATTTAGTTACGAAATTCATGTATGAAAGCGTTGACAGAATGGGGTTGTATGCTTATACTTCGGTTAAAGATACAGAATAATTGTATTAAATGGATGTGCAACAGCTGTCAGTCTCATCAATTTCACATGTGAAAGGGGATCCATATCCAATGGCCATGATGAAGAGGATCGTGTCAGGGCGGAGGTGCTTAGACCGCGAATGACCCTTGTCATGCTTCAGCCTGAAAAGACATGAAGCGTTGAACATGAAGCGAAGCTGATGGAGCAGAAACGGGATTTTGCCAATTAGAAGAGACAAAGGCTTTCAAAGACATGAAGATGCCTTGACACAAGGAGACACTAGCTTCGAAGGATTAAAAAAGACAGATAAAAGCCTTAAAACCGGACGCCCCCTGAATAACGACGGCATATGGGATCCTCTAGAGCGCAGCGGCGGGGTGCTCGCAATTATTCATATCATGGGAGGTTAAGCATGAACGGAACGATGAAGCGTTTTTTCACTTTGTTATTCATATCCATCCTGATTATTTCGACGGTAACCGCTTGCAGCGGCAAGGCAAATGACAAGCCTGACAACACCGTAACCCAAGAGGAAGAAGTAGAGAAGAATGAGGTGACGTTCGAGGATATCAGCGGCGATATACGCGGAAATAAAGCACCGACGCAGGAGCAAATCGATGAGGTCAACGGCACGCTGAATGATACATACCTCGGAGATGTATTTGACGAAGTCATTCCAAGCGATTATTCCGCATATCCGGTAAAGGGCGATGTGGTGCTGGATGTTTGGATGCCTGCCAACTCCAACATCCCGGATATGAATAATCACTTGGTTCAGAAGCAGGTGGAGAAGCTCACCGGCATCAAAGTAAACTTCATTACGCCGCCGGTCGGACAGGAAGCCGATGCCTTTACCTTGATGATCTCCTCCGGCGAGCTGCCGGACATCATAATTGACCCGGGCCGTTATCCGGGAGGCTTCGAAGCAGGGGTCAACGATGGCGCTTACCTCGATCTCACCGACCTGATGGAAAAGCACGCTCCGAATTATACGGCATGGCGCAACTCGGACGAAACGAGAAGAAAAACGACCGTGACCGACGACGGCAGGCTGCTGGGCTTCTACGGCATCGCGCCGTATTCCGAATGGACCTGGTTCGGCATGCTGATCAAGCAGGAGGCGCTGGATAAGACGGGACTTCCAGTCCCGAACACGATAGACGAATGGTATGAGTTCCTGAAAAAAAGCAAGGAAGTCGGATATAAGGCGCCGCTGAATTACGGCTCGACGTACGGCCAAATTTTTACCGGCATTATTAATGGCGCATATGGCGTATGGGATTGGACCTTCGTGGACGAGAACGGCAAGGCTGCTTGGGGGCCTGCACAGCCGAAAGCCAAGGAATATCTCGCAACGATGCAGAAGTGGAACAAGGAAGGCCTGCTGAATCGGGACTGGGCTACCGCCGATTTCAATCAACGGATGGCCAGCGCGATTTCCGACGATACGGCCGTGATGATGGATTCTCCGGATACGATGTGGAGCTATTGGAAAGTGCAGAACGACATTGATTTCGTGGGGGCACTGAATCCTGTTCTGAATAAAGGGGACAAATCCGCGACCACCTACAAAAACTTCAAAAGAACCGGAACCAGTGCAGCCATCACTACTCAGAGCAAAAATGTCGAAGCTGCAATGGCATGGCTGGATTTCAACTATTCCAAAAAAGGCTGGGAGCTGATCAACTTCGGGGAGTACGGCACCGTGCACTTGGTGGATGAGCAAGGAATGCCTTATTATCCGGAAAACAGTTACATGTACAATGATCCGGACGGTCAGCCGGTAGACGTCACGCTTTGGAAATACCGCTGGCATAGCTGGCCGAATATCCGCGACGAGCACAACGCCAACCCGTTGATCACGGCGAAAGGCAGCTATTCCGGGGATATCCGCAAGGACTGGACGGAGAACATGGATACCAGCATGGCGATGCCGCCGATCACGTTTACGAAAGAAGAAGCCTCGCGTGAAGCCGAGCTTGGGAACCAGTTGTCCACGCTGCGCGGAGAATATTTCGCGAAGATCATCATGGGCGAATTGCCGGTCGATGCTTACGATAAATTTTTGAAGGAAGCGCAAAGCATGGGGCTGGACGAATTCTTGAGTCTCCATCAGGCAGCCTTGGATCGGTATAACCAACGATAGTTTTCATAATAAGAACAGGTGGTTGATTCATGGAGATATTACAGGAAAACAAGGAAATAGACCATGTTCAGACGCCCACGGAGCCCAAGAATACCAAACGCTTGATTCAAAAGGACCTGAAAAAGAACTGGTTCGTCTATCTGATGGCCCTTCCCGTCGTGGCGTGGTTCTTGATCTTCTGCTACGGGCCGATGTGGGGCGTCATGATCGCATTCAAGGATTTCAAGCCTTTGCTGGGCTTCGCGGACAGCGATTGGGTGGGCTTCAAGCATTTCATCGATTTTTTCTCAGGACCCTATTTTTGGAGAGTCGTCAAGAATACGCTCTTGCTGAATGTATGGGGAATCGTCTTTGGATTTACGGCACCGATCATCCTGGCCTTGCTGCTGAATGAAGTCCGTTCTTCCAAGTTCAAGCGGACCGTGCAAACCATCACGTACATGCCGCATTTTATTTCACTGGTGGTCGTGTGCGGGATCATTCACATCTTTACGTCCAATGAGGGAGTCGTTACGCAGCTGCTTTCCTTCATAACGGGAAAAGACTATTCGTCCCTTCTCGGGTACTCCAATTTGTTCCGGCCGATTTATACCTTTTCCGGAATCTGGCAGAGCATCGGCTGGGACAGCATCATTTACCTGGCTGCGATGAGCTCCATCGATCCTTCGTTATATGAAGCGGCCGATATCGACGGGGTCGGCAGGGTGAAAAAAATGTGGTACATTACGCTGCCTCAGATCAGCCCGGTCATCATCATTCTGTTTATCTTTGCGATCGGCGGATTGATGGCTTCCGGCTACGAGAAAATTATCCTGCTCTACAATCCTTTGATCTACGATACGGCGGATGTCATCGCTTCCTATGTTTACCGAAGGGGCTTGAGGGAAGCGAGCCTGAGTTATTCCACTGCCGTCGGCTTAGTAAGCTCCATCGTCAATTTCGGGCTGTTATGGATGACGAATACCATCGTGAAGCGCAGATCTGAATCCAGCTTATGGTAAGAGAGAGGGAAGGTTATGGAGGAAATCAAGCAACTCAAAGTGAAACGAAGCAGGAAGCATAAAAGCATCGGGGACCGCGTATTCGACTTTACGAACTATACGCTGTTAACCGCTTTAACGTTGGTGTGCTTTTATCCCATATTGCATATCTTGTTCGCTTCCGTCAGCGATCCCGGCGCTTTGGTGGCTCATCGAGGGGTATTGTTCAAACCGCTGGGATTCACGCTCGACGGTTACAAGCTGGTGTTTAAGGACAACAGCCTGCTCAGGGGATACCTGAATACGATCATTTACGTTGGGCTGGGCACCTTGGTCAATATGGTCATGACGATATTGGGCGCTTACGTGCTGTCCAGGCGGGACTTGTATTTCAAGAATTACATCATGGTCATGATTACGATCACGATGTTCTTTGGCGGAGGGCTGATTCCCTGGTTCCTGTTAATGAAGGACATCGGCTTGTACAACAATTTGTGGGCCATGATTCTGCCGACCGCTTTAAGCACATGGAACATCATCATTCTCAGGACCGGATTCCAATCGATTCCGAGAGAGCTGGAAGAAGCGGCACTGATCGACGGCGCAAGCCAGGCCAACATCCTGATCACGGTGATCCTGCCGCTGTCGAAGGCGACGCTGGCCGTAATCTTCCTGTACTATTTGGTCGGCAATTGGAACTCCTGGTTTAACGCGATGGTCCTGCTGAAGGATAGGGAATTGTTCCCGTTACAGCTGTTAATGAAGGAAATCCTGGTCGCCAATGATTCAACGGCCACCACGATCGGCAGCGCGGGCGGGGTCGTCATTAACAGCGCCCAGAGCTCGACCGCGTTCCGGGAGCTGGTTAAATATTGCGCGATCGTGGTTTCGACGGTGCCTATATTATTGGTGTATCCGTTCCTGCAAAAGTATTTCGTGAAAGGCGTTTATGTCGGTTCGATCAAAGGCTAGGCGTTCAAACAAGCAGATAGAGAGACTGAATAATTAGGAGTGAGCAGCATCTTGACGACAGAAGTTAGCAAGGCACAAACGGTTCGCAGCGAATATCCGAGGCCCCAGTTTCAGCGCAAAGAGTGGTTAACCCTCAATGGAGAATGGGATTTCAGTTTTGACGATGAAGCCATCGGCGAGGATGCAGGGTGGCATCAGGCAGAATCGCAGGCTTCCTTTACAAGGAAGATCAACGTTCCCTTTACGTTTCAAAGCAAGCTGAGCGGCATCGGCGACCCTTCCTTTCATGATGTCGTGTGGTACCGCAGAACGTTCGAAATTCCGCAGGACTGGAACGGAAAGAGGATCGTGCTTCATTTCGGCGCCGTGGATTATTTGGCCAAAGTGTGGGTAAACGGGCACTTGGTAGCCATGCATGAAGGCGGGCATACGCCATTCCAGGCCGACATTACGGCTTCGCTCGTGAAAGGAAGCAACACGCTCGTGCTGCGGGCGGAAGATTTCAGCCGCGACGTCACCCTGCCGCGAGGCAAACAATACTGGCTTGAGCATTCGGCAAGCATCTTCTACACCCGTACGACCGGCATCTGGCAAAGCGTGTGGTTGGAGCCGGTATCCCCGGTACACTTGGGCAAAACGATGATGACGCCCGATATCGACCGCAACGAAATTCGCATCCGGACCTTCCTTGAAGGCTACAAGGCGACGGAGGACCTCAAGCTGCAGATCACCGTATCCTATCAGGGCGAGTGTGTTGCCGAAGATCAATATGCCATTCGAAGCGCGGAGCAGCAGCGGACCATCGGCCTCAGCGATTTTACGGACCATGGCCTGGGACGCCTGTGGAGCCCGGAGCATCCGAACTTGTATACCATCGAATTCCGCCTTGTTCAGGATGGAGACGTCGTTGATCAGGTATCCAGCTATTTCGGAATGCGGAAGATATCGATCGAGAACGGCAAACTGTGCCTGAATAATCGCCCGTATTTCCAGCGGCTGGTGCTGGATCAAGGTTATTTTCCCGAGGGAATCCTGACGGCGCCGTCGGATGAGGCTTTGAAGCGCGACGTGGAGCTGGCGAAGGAAATGGGATTCAACGGCGTGAGAAAGCACCAGAAAACGGAGGATCCCAGATTCCTGTACTGGTGCGACAAGCTCGGCCTGCTGTTATGGAGCGAGGCGGCCAACGCGTACGAATATTCCGAGTCGTATGTTCGCCGTTTCACGGCGGAATGGCAGGAGATCATCGGGCGGGATTATAACCATCCCTGCATCATAACCTGGGTCCCGCTGAATGAAAGCTGGGGTGTTCCCAATGTGCAGATGGATAAGCGCCAGCAGCAGCATGGGCTCGCCATGTACCATCTAACGAAGTCATTGGATGATAGCAGGCCGGTTGTTTATAACGATGGCTGGGAGCATATGACCACGGACCTGGTCACTATTCATGACTATGAGAGCCGCCAGGAAGTGCTGGAGAAGCGGTATGCGACAGCAGCGTCGGCGGTGGAAGCCATGCCGGCCAACCGGAGGATATTCGTCGGCGGTGCTTCCTATGAGGGCCAACCCATCCTGGTGTCGGAGTTTGGCGGCATTGCCTTCAAGAAGAGCGATTGGGAAGGCTGGGGATATTCCGGAGCCGAGAACGAGGAGGACTTCCTGATCCGGCTCAAGGCCGTAGTGGATCCAATGTTCTCTTCCCCGGTGATCCAGGGATACTGCTACACGCAGCTGACGGATGTTGAGCAGGAAATCAACGGCTTGCTTACGTATGACCGCAAGCCGAAGGCTCCGCTTGAAACCATACGCAACATCATGACGGGACGATAGGAGGCAAAAGAAATGGGCGGGACGAATGCCTATGAAGGCGTATATCATAACGAGAAAGCCGTGTTTCTGCGGGCAGGAGCTTATGAAGCGGTCATGCTCCCGGATATCGGCGGCAATTTGATAGCGTTTCGGGACATCGAAAAGGGCTACCGGTTTCTGCATGAGCCGACGCCGGAGGAAATGCCGGCATTCAAAGCAAGGCCGATGATTCACGGCATTCCGGTATTGTTTCCTCCGAACCGGTATGAAGACGGCCGGTTCCGGTGGAACGGCCAAATCCATCAGCTCCCGGTCAATGAAGACGCGACGGGCCATCATCTGCATGGATTCCTGTACAATATTCCATGGGTGGTGGACGAATACGGGCATACCGGACAGGAAGCTTATGTGACCGTATCTGTCCGCGTGGATGAACAGCATCCGGTGTTCGAACACTTTCCGTTCCGGTTCCGCATTCAGCTTCGCTACGGCTTAAGCGATCAGGGATTGTCTCAGCGGGTATTGATCACCAATATGGGCACGGAAGCCATGCCGTGTTTGCTGGCGTTTCATACATCCGTTAACGCGCCGTTTGCCGAGGGGGGCGACGCCCGGGATTACCGCTTAAAGCTGACCGCCCTGAAGCGATGGGAGCTGGATGGGCGAATGCTGCCCACCGGCTCCCATCAGGAGCTGTCCGCGAATGAACGGGCCATGCAAGGCGCAGGCGTTTATCCGTTCTTCGAAAGCATGGATAATCACTATACCGCCGTGCCCCAGAACGGAAGGAACCGGATGGAGCTTACCGATGAGGCCGGGAAGGTTACTCTGGTTTATGACGTAGGCACTTCCTACAAGCAATGGATGATCTGGAACAACCAAGCGACCGAGGGATTCTTTTGCCCTGAGCCGCAGATCAACCTGGTCAATGCCCCTAATATGGATATGCCTGCCGAAGAAATCGGCTGCTTCAGTCTCGGGCCGGACGAAATCTGGGAAGAGACCAGTCGGCTGTACGTAAAGGAAAGCCGGGGCTAAAGCCCAATTAAACATAATAAAAAGGAGTTCGACATGACTCAATTAACACTACCGCGTCCCGAATACCCTCGCCCGCAATGGGTAAGGCCGCAATGGATCAATCTGAACGGTTCATGGCAATTCGAAATCGACCATGGCCGGAGCGGGAAGGAGCGCGGACTCCATGAACCGGGACATGAGCTGTCCGGAACGATCACCGTTCCATTCTGTCCCGAAAGCAAGCTGTCCGGCGTTGAGTATAAGGATTTCATGGCAGCGGTCTGGTATAAGCGGGAGTTCGAGGTCCCCAAGGATTGGAATGGCAGAATTCTGCTTCACTTCGGGGCGGTGGATTATGAAACCGAAGTCTGGGTAAACGGAGTATCCGTAGGAACGCATCGCGGGGGATATACGCCTTTCAGTTTTGATATCACATCGCATGTGAAGCCGGGCGAGAATATCCTTACCGTCTGCGCGGAAGACGATGTCCGTTCCGGACGCCAGCCGCGCGGAAAGCAAAGCGGACGCTTCTATTCGCATGGCTGCGATTACACCCGTACGACGGGGATTTGGCAAACAGTATGGCTGGAGCAAGTGCCGCAGGCTTATATGTCCGATATGAAGCTGGTGGGTGACCCGGATAATGGCTGTGCCCACCTCGAGATTAAAATCGACGGGAACGCAGCAGGCCATAAACTGACCGCATCCGCCTTGTATGAGGGGAATGCGGTAGGGAATGCAAGTGCTGTCGTATCCGGGCCGTCCGTCAAACTCACCATTCCACTGTCGGAGGTCCATTTGTGGGAAACGGGCCAGGCGAGGCTGTACGATCTGGAATTATCCCTGCAAGGAGATGGCCAGCCGAGCGATACGGTCCAATCATATTTCGGCCTCCGAACCGTCATGCTGGACGGCATGGCTTTCCGCATCAACGGCAAATCCGTATTTCAGCGCCTTGTGCTGGACCAAGGCTTCTATCCGGATGGAGTCTATACGGCTCCAAGCGATGAGGATCTCCGCAAAGACATCGAAATTTCCATGGGACTGGGCTTTAACGGCGCCAGGCTTCACGAGAAGATATTTGAACCGCGCTTTCTGTATTGGGCGGACCGGTTAGGGTATCTGGTATGGGGGGAGCATGCGAATTGGGGGCTGGACATTACCACTTCCGAGGGATTGTCCCATTTCCTGCCCGAATGGCTCGAAGGCATGGAACGCGATTTCAATCATCCGGCCCTCATCGGCTGGTGCCCGTTCAACGAGACGTGGGACCGGGACGGCGCCAAGCAAAATAACGATGTGCTGCGCATTGTATACGAGGTCACGAAGAAAATGGACCCGACGCGCCCCGTGATTGATACGAGCGGCAACTTCCATGTGGTGACCGATATTTTCGATATCCACGATTATGACCAAAATCCGGAGACGTTCAAGCAGCGATATGAGCCGATGAAGAACGGTGGAGAGGTATACAACAGCTTCCCGAATCGGCAGCAGTATGGCGGCCAGCCTTATTTTATCAGCGAATACGGCGGCATTTGGTGGAATCCGGACCAAAAAGACGAGAAGTCTTGGGGTTACGGCGACAGGCCGACATCCGAAGAAGCGTTTCTGGAGCGTTATGCGGGCTTAACGAACGTGCTGCTGGACCATCCCATGATGTTCGGGTTCTGTTATACCCAATTGTACGACGTGGAGCAAGAAGTGAACGGATTGTACACCTATGACAGACGATCGAAATTCGATCCTGAAGTGATCCGCCGCATTAACGTCCGCAAAGCCGCAATAGAGGATTAAGGCCCATTATGACCGGTATCTTGAAGTAGGCTTGTACCATGTTTGGTGTATGATTGCACATTATCCGAAAGGAACGTGACGAAAGGATGAAGGTGAATTACCGGAATAAATTGTTGCTCACGATATGCGCATTTCTTATTCTTCCGATGGGTCAGGCGACGCATGCGGCCACACTTCAGAACAACTTTTATAACGTGGTCATGCAGGATGGAGCGGATCCTTGGGTGTATAAACACACGGACGGCTTTTACTACTTCACGAAAACGACCGGAGGCAACGTGACGATATGGAAGTCCACCCAGCTTACCACGGTGGACGCGGCTCCGACGAGGGTCGTGGAAACGGGCTGCTGCGGGATCTGGGCACCCGAATTGCATTACATCAATGGCGCCTGGTACATCTACTATGCCAAGGATGACGGGGATAACGTCAACCACCGCATGTATGTCATGGAGAACACGTCGGCGGACCCGACGCAGGGAACCTGGCAGTACAAAGGCCAGATAACGGACCCGACAAACAAATGGGCGATTGACGGCACGGTGCTGCAGGTTAACGGTCAGCTGTATTTTATCTGGTCCGGCTGGGAAGGGGACACCAATGTGCGGCAGAATCTGTACATCGCCCATATGAGCAACCCTTGGACGATTGATTCAAGCCGCGTCGAAATCGCGAGGCCTACGCACAGCTGGGAAACGAATCATTCCCCGCATGTTAACGAAGGGCCTCAGGTGATTGTACGCGGCGGCGTCATCAGCCTGGTGTACTCGGCAAGCGGAAGCTGGACCAATGATTATTGCCTCGGCCTGATCACGGCAAGCACAACCAGCGATTTGCTGAATCCGGCTTCATGGACCAAGCGCAGCCAGCCGATATTCAAGTCCGGCAACGGTCTGTACGGACCTGGCCACCATTCGTTTACCAAGTCACCCGACGGTACGGAGGACTGGATGCTATACCATGTCGCCAAGTATAACAACGCGGGATGGAACCGTGAGGTCCGAGCGCAGAAATTCACATGGCACGCCGACCATACGCCGAACCTCGGCGTGCCGGCGAATCCGAATGCTCCGATAGCGCTGCCTTCCGGCGAAGCGGCCCACACCCGTTATGAAGGTGAGGAGGGAACGTTCGGCGGCGTCGCCTATGCATCCCAAAGCCCTAACGGCTCGGGAGGCATGAAAGCGGGGCATATCGATACGCCGGAGAGCTACGTGGAATTTTCGGTGCATGCCCCGTCCGCAGGCGACTACATTTTGCTGGCCCGCACGGCGAACGGAACGGCCGGAGGGAATTGGTCCCATCTTATGCTCAGCGTGAATGGCGGAACGGCCAACAAGTTCCATATTACGAATAAAGGGTGGGAGAACTGGGGACTGTCCACGGCGCGGATTCAGTTAAAGGCCGGCGTGAACACGATACGTTTTTCAAAAGGCGAAGGATACGGAGAAATCGACTTCTTCGACATCAAGCCGGCGAATTAGGACCAGCGGATGGCTTAGTCAACCGAAAAATGAAGTGCTGCAAGCTCGATCATGGATGGCTTCCGGTTCTCCCGGAAGCCATTTCTGGCTAGGAAGGGACTGGTTTTCTACATCCGACTATACGATGCCTTATAGGAAGAGGCAGGAAAATAGCTTGTGTAAGCCTTTTCAGTGTGATTGTTTTTCATTTCATTAAGAAGTAAAATTATTGTAATGAATATGTTTAAAGGAGAGCGGATTAGTGCTGGAACTTGGTTTTAACGACCCGGAAAGACTGGTCACGGTAGCTCATGCCTTGTCAACGCGTTCCCGAGTGGATATCCTGAGACTCTTGAATTCCAAGAACCTGAATATCATCGAAATCGCCGAGAAACTCAAACTTCCCGTTTCGACGGTTGCGAGCAATATCAAAGTGCTGGAAGCGGCCGAGTTAATCAATACGGAATTGCTTCCGGCTTCGCGAGGAGCAATGAAGGTGTGCAGCCGTAATTATGATGATGTTCATTTTGCGTTGAATTTAAAAAATTCGGTTCCTAAGGGAGTCACGCATGTCTATGAAGTCGATATGCCGATCGGCCATTACAGCGATTGCGAAGTAGCGCCTACTTGTGGAATGGCGAATGCGGACGGATACATCATTAAGGAAGACGAGCCGGCCAGCTTCTACCATCCCAAGCACGTGAATGCCCAGATCATCTGGCTTCGCAAGGGATACCTGGAATACTTGATGCCGATGGATATTCCGGCCGGAGCGCGAATCGAATCGCTTGAACTGTCCATGGAGATGTGTTCGGAGGCCCCGAATTATGACCAAAACTGGCCTTCGAACATTTCGGTGTGGGTCAATGGCGTGGAGATCGGCATGTGGACAAGCCCCGGCGATTTCGGGGATCGCCGCGGCAAGCTGAACCCGAACTGGTGGTACGATTGGGCAACGCAATACGGGTTTCTCAAAACATGGCGCGTGGATGATGAGAAGACGACGCTGGATATGGAGAAGATATCGAGCGTTACTTTGGATCAGCTGAATATTGCCGCAAGCCCCAAACTGCGGCTGCGCATCGGCATCAAGCCCGATGCCGTGAATCAGGGAGGGCTGAATCTGTTCGGCCGCCAGTTTGGCGATCACGAACAGAATATCATCATGCAGGTGAAATATACGATGGATCAGGATGAGGAAGAGCTTTGATTCCATGGCCGCAGGGTCAGTTGTCACCATGAAATTCATAAATGGCAGTGCAGAGTTTTTATCTGCACTGCCATTTTTTTTAGCTGCTCCTCGCTTAATGTTCATTTCACACCCGCTCGCCATTCATACTCTGACATGTTTAGCTGCTTATAACAGGAGACTGTTCCAACATTTCGGTTTGAAGCAGCCGATTATGGAGTTGTGGCCGAGCAATCCGGGTTCCATGGTCACGATATGCTCCTGCTTATAATTTGAGACAAAAATGAAACATCGCCAATTTTTTAATATATTACACTAGTTATTGGAGCAATACTCCTCAGCATCTGCAAGTGAAAAGCCTTTAATCATACGGAGAGATGGAAAATGGCTGACAGGTGTCTCGTAAACATACCCGAACATACCAAGCAATTTACTATAGGGTAGAGTTCATGAAACACGTAATTAGTCCCGTACGTCTCGGGGGAGGAAAGAACAAAATGAACAACAAACGACAACGGAAGCATAGCTTTTTGGTTTTCGTATTGACGGCAGTATTGATGTGGTTCGGTATGCCGCCTGTCTATGGAGTATCGGCAGAAGGCCCCGTAGGTCCGGTATCTTTAACCGAAGATTATGGAAATGTGACTTTGCCTTCTAATGAAGGAGAAGTCGCGAAGGAGGAAGAGGACGGATCTGACGAATCTCTCTCAGCCGGAAAGGAAGAGGAGGTGGCTGGGCCGGATGACGGCACCAAGCAAACAAAGACAGCGGATATCGGGGCGTTCGGCATATTTGCAGGCGGAGACGGCTCACTGGAGTTTCCCTACTTAATCGAGACAGCTGAGCAGTTGTACGCTGTCCGAAATAACCTTGAGGCCCATTACCTTTTGGCTCATGATATTAATCTGTCAGGCTATGCTTTGGTAGGTGGCTGGGAACCAATCGGGATTGATTCGGCCAGATTCAGTGGGACATTCGACGGGCAGGGGCATCGCATTACCGGTTTGGGGATAGGTGCTCATTATTGGAGCCCCTTGGGTTTGTTTGGTTTTGTCGGTGACAGCGGAATTATTGAAAATGTCATTCTTGAAGACGTGAGGATAGGCGTAGGAAGTTATTATCACCAGAGTTCAGGCGGGGCTGCTGGAATTAACTACGGCACGATCCGAGAAGTGTATGTGACGGGAGCTGTAGAAGGATCCCATTATTCCGGCGGTTTGGCAGGAATGAACTACGGCCTGATTGACGGCTCCTCTTTCTCAGGGACGGTAGCAGGTTTAGTCGGCGTTGGTGGTCTGGCAGGAGAGAATGACGGTGAAATGAGCAGATCCTATGCTTCGGCGCAGGTCTCTGGAGATGATAACGTTGGAGGCCTTGCAGGACGCAACGACGGCCGGATTCATTCATCATATGCCGCGGGAACCGTGAATGGACGACAGGTCTCCGGCGGTTTGGTTGGCGTTAATTTGGACAGGGGCATGATTAGCGACACTTACTTTTCCGGAACCATATCAGGAGCAGGCTACGGTATCGGAGGGCTGGTTGGGATCAGCCATGGCTCGGTGGATTCGTCCTATTGGAATACGAGTGCATATAATTCGGCCCCTCCTGACAACGGGATCGGAACGCCGGTGCCCGGGGACGAAATGAAGCAGTATGAGATATATGATCATTGGGATTTTGAGGATACCTGGTACCTGTATAACGGGCAGACGCTGCCGTTTCTGCAATGGGAGGATCCGTTTGAAAGAACAGTTGTCACGATGGATTCCCAAGCGTTGGATGTTGGGGACAGTACTCAAATGGTAGTGACCGCTAATCATCAAAAACAGTCGTCGTTTATTGCAACGAATAACGCAGATTATGCTGTCAGCGAGGGAGAATCTATTGTTGATGTTGATCAAGAGGGACAGGTTACAGCGAAAGCTCCAGGGAAAGCGGTGATTAGCGTCTCGTTGCACGGCGAAACCACCCGGATTGAAGTAACTGTTCATCCGTATATGATAACAGGCGTCATGGAGCCTAATGCGTTAACTGTCGCTAACGGAACGCCCGTCGATGAAATAGGCTTGCCGGGTACGGTCCAAGTGACGTTGAGCCCGGGTCAATTGAGGAAATCTGCTGAGGTGGAATGGAGCTTCGCAGATGAGAATCATCCTTATCAGGCTGCAATCCCAGGCATCTATGTCTTCACGGGCAGTTTGGTGAATTTAACGGAAGATATGGCGAATCCGGATCGTATGAAGACAACGATCCATGTAACGGTGGGGCAAAGGTTTATCGTCAAGGTGAACGATATTCCAGCTATCCGGGTAAGCCACGGTACTAAAAAATCCTCCATTCCTCTTCCTGAGCAGGTAGAGGTTAGATTAAGTCATGGCGGTACTGCCAAGGCAAATGTGACTTGGGACCATGAAGAACCGGCGTATAATGGCGGGCAAGCAGGTGACTACATTTTCAAGGGCTCCTTGGAGTTGTCGGAGGGCGTTATCAACCCGGACCAATTACGTGCAGTTGTTCATGTCACCGTTCTTGAAAAAAGCGGGGATGGAGGTTCAAGCGGAAGTAACGACTCCGGGGTGAGCGGCGGGACAGATGAACTGCCGGACAACACATGCGTAAACGGAACGGAAGGAAAAACGATTCCATTTCCTATTGGTAGGATCATTATACCGAAGAGTGCTTGGAACGCGGGGTTTTGTCTCAACTTTAAGGTTATCCAGGACACTGGCGGGCTACCATTACCTGAAACCGATCGGTTTGTCGGCCAAGTGATCGAAATTACGAAGAATTGGACTGGAGCTTTTCACAAAGAGGTCACCCTCAACTTACAATTTGGAACCGATGCCGTCAACCATGAAGAGGATGCCGTGAGTCTTTATTGGCTCAACGAAAAATCGAGCGAATGGATCGAACTAAAGAACATCATAGTGGATTGGGACCAGGGGACCGTGACCGGGTCAATCGATCATTTGGCCAAATTTGCGGTGATTGCTACAACGGTTAAAAAAGAAGCCGATGTCAACCCTGAGAGAGAGTTCACCGATCTTGAGGGCCATTGGGCTAAGGACATGATTAACCAGTTGGCTCGAATCGGCTTCATTCGTGGTTATTTGGACGGCTCCTTTAAACCTGAACGTCCCATTAGCAGAGCGGAATTTGTATCCCTGCTCGTTCATTCCCTCAGCATGGAGGAGAGAAGCGGACATGTTTTCCCCGATACGTATGGCCATTGGGCACAAGATATGATTGCGACAGCCCAAGCCTACGGGATCATCGAGGGATATACGGCAACGTACTTCGGAGTGAATGATCCGATTACACGTGAGCAGATGGCCGTAATGGTTATGCGATGGGCGGGATTATCCGCAGTGGAAGGAACGCCGGCATTTATGGATCAGGATAGCGTTTCCTCATGGGCCCGTGAAGCGACGGCGGCAATGTCGGAGCAGGGAGTCATGACAGGCTATCCAGATGGCAGTTTTCTTCCTAAGAAAAAAGTAACCCGTGCTGAGGCCGTGGTCCTTCTCCTCCGAGCTATGGAATTGAAAAGGCCCGTACGAGACGACCGTGTTATGAACTCGGGTGAGTTGGATGAACAGACGGCCGCTGCAAGTAAAGGACATTGAGATCAAGCAGAATTTTTAAAATACCCCGGATCGCGCGAAGAGCGTTGAACGACGGGGTATTTTTATTGTCTGCGATTCCAACCAATCAACTAACTAAGCCCGCTTGTCGTGAAACGGGTTTGAAGCAATTCATATATTCCGCCAAAGTTTGTTGCAGACAGCCTATTCTTTCCCCGGTTTACATTCCGTTTAAATAGCGGTGATACGATTCAAACATCATCCATTAGCGAAGAGGAGGAAATCATAATGGAGCATGGATACAAAAAGAAAATAGAGCCAAACCCTGGTGACTTGGCCGTTGAGGCTTACGGGCTGGTCAAAACGTTCGGCGATAACCGCGCCGTGGACGGCGTGGATTTGAACGTACGCACCGGAACGATCTACGGTGTGCTTGGTCCGAATGGGGCAGGCAAGACGACCACCATCCGGATGCTGGCGACCTTGCTAAGACCGGATGCGGGTTCGGCCCGAATCTTCGGGCACGATGTGCAATCGGAATCGCAGATCGTCCGTCAGTTGATCGGGGTAACCGGCCAATATGCGTCGGTGGACGAATCGCTCAGCGCTACGGAGAATCTGATCATCTTCTCCCGCTTGTTGGGGCTGGGACGCACGGAGGCACGGCGCAAGGCGGATGAGCTGCTTGAGGAATTCGGTTTGTCGGAAGCCGCGAAGCGTCCGCTCAAAAATTTCTCCGGCGGCATGCGGAGAAGACTGGATCTGGCGGCAAGTCTCATTGCCCAGCCGCCGCTTATCTTCCTGGATGAACCGACGACAGGGCTTGACCCGCGCACGCGTTCCCAGATGTGGGATACGATCCGCCGTTTGGTGAAGACCGGTTCAACGGTGCTGCTGACCACGCAGTATCTGGAGGAGGCGGACCAACTGGCAGACCGGATCGCCGTTATTGATTACGGACGGGTTGTGGCCGAGGGGACGGCCGATGAACTGAAGATGTCGGTAGGCACTTCCTCACTGCATTTGACTGTCCAGGATTCACGGGACATGGATCGCGCCCGCCATACCGTGGAACAGGTGCTGGGCGTCCATGCCAATGTATCGCCGGAAGCCGGAAAGATAACGGCGCCGATGGCTAATGCGGGCCTTGTTACAGACCTGTTGATCGAACTGCGCACGGCAGGAATCGGTTTATCCGAGATGAGCGTGCAGAAGCCGACCCTGGATGAGGTGTTCCTGACGATCACCGGCCACGGCGTGAAGGAAGACGCCCCCCAAGGGGCTTATGAATCCAATGATAGAGAGGTGGCACGGATATGAGCAGCACCATGATTCAGCCTGGGACGGAACGTCGACTCAAAAATCGCACGAGTTTCGGTCAGACGGTCCGAAATTCATTGACAATGGCCTACCGCGGGCTGCTGAAGCTTCGGCGCACGCCCGAGCAGTTGTTTGACGTCACGTTTCAACCCATTATTTTCACGCTGATGTTCACCTATATTTTTGGCGGCGCCATCTCCGGCGACGTGGCGAGTTATTTGCCCGTCATCATTCCCGGCATCCTTGTCCAGACCGTCATTACGACCTCCGTCGTCACAGGCGTGCAGCTGCGCGAGGATATGGATAAAGGCGTATTCGACCGGTTCAAATCGCTGCCGATTGCGCGCATCGCACCGCTGGCAGGTGCCCTGCTGGCAGATACGATTCGTTATACCATTGCAACGGTGCTTACCTTTACGATGGGATACATTATGGGATATCGGCCCGAGGGCGGCTTGGGATATGTTGCTCTTGCGGGGTTGGTCGTCATTTTGTGCTCATGGGCCATTAGCTGGATCTTTGCTTTCTGCGGCGTGATTGCAAGATCCGCCTCCGGCGTGCAGGGGATATCGATGATCGTGCTGTTTCCGCTCACGTTTCTCTCCAATGCGTTCGTGCCGGTGGATACGATGCCGGGCTGGCTGCAGTGGTTCGTGAACATCAACCCGATATCGCATCTGGTGACGGCTGTCCGGGATCTAACGAACGCCGGAACCGTGGGCTGGGATCTGACGATATCCTTGGTCGGCGCCGCGGTCATCGTGGCGATCTTTGCTCCGATCACGGTTCGTGCATACATGCGCCGCACCTGATATCCTGGGACTCCTCCCGCGATATTTACCCATGCTGCCGGGGGAAGCAGGACATCCGTCCAAAACGGAGTTGACATCGATTTATTAATTCACTATACTGTCTGTAATCTTATAAGCGACATACGTTGAAAGAGCCCAGTAGCAGCTTGGTCCCTGTTCTAGAAAGCCGGGGGGCGATGGAACCCGGTACAAACCAACGCAGCGAATTACACTCTGGAGTATCTCGGGTAATGCCGAGCGGAAACGGCGAACGATACCTCGTCTAATGAGCGGCATGAATGGCGCGCGGCAAGCGTTGCAGACCATTCGTGCAATCTGGGTGGTAACACGGTTATTAATCGTCCCTATGTCTGTAACAGACAAGGGGCGATTTTTTGTTTTTTCAACAGATGGGCGTTTCGTTATAAGGAAAAATTATGTATTGAAGGAGTGTTAACGCTGTGAATATTATCGACGAACTGGAATGGCGCGATGCGATCAACCAACAGACGGATGCCGAAGGCCTCCGGGAGCTTACGAATGAAAAGTCGATTTCGCTGTACTGCGGCGTGGATCCTACGGGCGACAGCATGCATATCGGTCACCTGATTCCCTTCATCATGCTCAAACGCTTCCAGCTTGCCGGCCATCGACCGGTCATTCTGATCGGGGGCGCAACCGGCACCATCGGGGATCCAAGCGGACGTCAAACCGAGCGCTCCCTGCAGACGCTGGAGCAGGTTCAAGCTAACGTGGACGCGCTGACCGGACAAATGAAAAAGCTCTTCGTGACGGAGGGCGACAATCAAATCCGCATGGTCAACAATTACGACTGGACGCATAAGATCAACATTATCGAATTCCTGCGCGATTACGGGAAGAACTTCAGCATCAACTCGATGCTGGCGAAGGACGTGGTTGCGAGCCGGCTTGACAGCGGGATTTCGTTTACGGAATTCTCATACCAAATCCTGCAGTCGGTCGATTACCTGCATCTGTACCAGCATGAGGACGTGCAGCTGCAAATCGGCGGATCGGACCAATGGGGCAACATTACAAGCGGACTGGATTTGATCCGGAAGAAGGAAGGACCCGAAGCCAAAGCCTTTGGCCTGACCATACCGCTCATGCTGAAGGCCGACGGCACGAAGTTCGGCAAAACGGCCGGCGGCGCGATCTGGCTTGACCCGAACAAAACGACGCCGTTCGAGTTCTACCAGTTCTGGGCGAACACCGACGACCGCGACGTCGTCAAATACTTGAAATACTTCACCTTCCTGACCAAGGAACAAATTGACGAGCTGGCCGAAAAGGTGCAGAGCGAGCCGCATAAACGCGAAGCGCAAAAAACGCTGGCCGAGGAAATGACGAGATTCGTGCACGGCGAGGAGATGCTGGAGCAGGCCAAGCGCATCACGGCGGCTCTGTTCAGCGGCGATATTAAATCGCTCACGGCCGATGAGATCGAGCAGGGCTTTAAGGAGATGCCGACATTCGAAGCAACGCCGGAAACGAAGAATATCGTCGATTGGCTAGTGGATCTGGGCATCGAGCCTTCCAAGCGTCAAGCCCGTGAGGATATCACCAAAGGCGCGATCTCGATGAACGGCGAGCGCGTCAGCGATTTGGACCACGAGGTGACTGCCGACCAGGCGATTGGCGGCCGGTTTATCATCATTCGCAAGGGCAAGAAAAACTACAGTTTGGTGAAAATGTCCTAGAAGAGTTACTATCAGGGAAAAGGGTCTCCCCGGACGAACGCACCCGCAAAAGCCGCTAAACACGTTTCATGTGCTTAGCGGCTTTCGTATGATCAGGTTAGCCAGAGTCTTCTGGTTGGCCTTTTTACTAGAGCTGCGAAAGAATAACTTCCGAGGCTTACCCTCCTGATCTCGCCAGTAAACATTTGCTATAAGCGGTCTGTCTTCGAGAGGGTTCGTCGATTGACGTTTTTCTTTTATTTGAAAGTTTCCCTCTTTTAATAGGATAATATCCTTAGCGTTAAAGGAGGTAGATGATATCATGAACATTCAACTGCAGACCGAGCTGTGCGATCGGTTTGGCATCCGCTATCCGCTTATACTGGCTGGAATGGCCGGGGGACCGACAACCGTTGAGCTGGTCGCCGCCGTATCCAACGCTGGCGGGCTCGGTACGCTGGGTGCGGCTTACATGGAGCCGGCTGCCATTCGCGATAGCATCCAGGAAATCCGCAAGCGGACGGATCAACCTTTTGCCGTCAATCTTTTTGCGTCCCGGGCCTCGGATCGCCAGGAGCGAATCGAAGATGTTCAACAGGAGTTAAACCGGATGCGCGGCGACCTTGGCATTCCCCATGCGGGGTCGGATCACGTAACAACGCCCGATTGGTTTGAGCAGCAATTCGCGGTTCTGCTAGAAGAGAAGGTGCCCGTTATCAGCACGGCATTCGGCATTCCGGATGGGCCCCTCATGCGACAAGCGAAAGAAGCTAAGCTGCTTGTGGTTGCAATGGCAACCACGGTCCGCGAAGCCATCCTGGCCGAACAAGCAGGCTGCGACGCCGTCGTTGCCCAAGGCAGCGAAGCGGGGGGACATCGAGGCACATTTGATATTTCGGATCACCCGATGGGGGCCCAAATCGGAACATTTGCTTTGGTGCCGCAGATCGTGGACCGGGTCAAGATCCCCGTCATTGCCGCCGGGGGCGTCATGGATGGACGCGGACTCGTGGCCTCGCTTGTTCTTGGCGCCCAAGCCGTTCAGATGGGTACGCGGTTTCTGACGGCGGCCGAATCGGGTGCGCATGAGGTTTACCAGCAAGCGCTGCTTCGCAGCACGGAAGAGAGCACGGTCATTACCAAAGCGTTCTCAGGGCGGCCGGCGAGAGGCATCCGCAATGCCTTCATTAAGCAATGGGATGCAAGCGGCATAGAGCCGCTGCCTTTTCCTACCCAGAATACGGTGACCCGCGATATACGAAATGCAGCCAATCGCCAAAGCAATCCGGAATATATGTCCTTATGGGCAGGGCAAGGCACAAGAGGGCTCACTTCGGGGCAATCGGCAGCAGATATCGTAGCCGAGACAATCCGGGAAGCGCTGTTGATATGTCCAAATCGTAACTCTGACGATGTGAGCTGAGAGAGGTTATGCGTCAAAACTTAAGGAATTCATCATGCAGCAGGCCGCCTAAGGAAGAACCTTTGGGTGGCCTGCCAGCCTTTTATCAGAAATCGTAAGTATCTCCGCCAAACTTGAAGGATGGCTTGATCATCATATAAAACCTTCTCACTAATTTCGATACTTCAACCGTTCAGTCGGAATCGCTGCATTACGTTGTTCTCTCTTAACGCCTATCACCTCGCCTTTGAATCGGACTCCTGTTAAAGCGCTCTAATTATAAAATCTTTCATCGCATGCCTAATCCTTCCAATCATGCTTCCGGTTCGACTGCAGCGGGCGGATGTAGCGCATAAGAGGGAAAACCCTGCATCCGTCGAACACTTAAACATAGTAAACAATAAGTTGAAAACTGCTGCAATGACGGCATATCGGGGGTTATGATGTCCACGACGATTTTGTCCACGAAATTATATATTCCTTCTCCCCGGTCCCAGGCTGTCCTTCGTCCCAGGCTGATCGAACGTTTGAACGAGGGGCTGCGTCAGCACCGGAAGATGACCATGATTTCCGCCTCTGCTGGCTGCGGCAAAACCACGCTGCTCAGCCAATGGATCGGGGGCTGCCCGCAGCCCGTCGCCTGGCTGTCATTGGATAAGGGGGACCGGGAGCCATCCAGATTTTTAACTTACCTCTTGGCTGCCCTGCAAACCATCGGGGTTGATGTCGGAGAGAGGATGGTGAGTACACTCCACGCGCCGTCACCGCATCCTCTGCCGGTCGAAGCCATCGTTATGGCCATGCTGAATCAAATCACGGCCAAGCCGGACCGTTTCATTCTCGTGCTGGATGATTACCACGTGCTTGATTCCAAACCGATAGACCGCGCCCTTGGCTTTCTCATTGAGCACATGCCGCCGCAGATGCATGTGGTTATTGCCAGCCGCAAGGATCCCGATCTGCCCGTGGCCCGGCTCCGTTCTAGGAACCAGCTGACGGAAGTGCGGACACCGGATTTGCGGTTCACCTCCACTGAAACCTCCGAATTCATGTGGCAGGTGATGGGGCTGGACCTGTCAAGGGAGGATGCGGCGCTTCTTGAATCCCGTACGGAAGGCTGGATCGCCGGCCTGCAGTTAGCGGCGCTGTCCTTGCAGGGCCATCCAGACGCTGCCAGCTTCATTCGATCCTTCAGCGGCAGTCACCATTACGTGCTGGACTATCTGATTGAAGAAGCGCTGCAGCAGCAGCCTGAGAGCGTGCAGGATTTTTTGCTGCGCACCTCCTTTCTCGACCGGATGTGCGGTTCCTTGTGCGAATACGTGCTACAGGGGGAAGCCGGCGATTCCCCGGTGACCGCCGTTTCCGGACAAGAAACCTTGGAGTACCTGGAGAGGGCCAACTTGTTTATCGTTCCGCTAGATAACGAGAGGCGCTGGTACCGGTATCATCACTTGTTCTTGGATGCGCTGCGGCAGCGTTTGTCCCGAAAGGGTGTCTCTGCGGTTGGCGGGAAGAGGGATGTGTCCGACTTGCATCGCCGTGCCAGCGACTGGCATGAACGACATGAGCTTCTGCTGGAAGCTTTCCAGCATGCGATTGCCGCGAAGGATGTGGATCGGGCCGCGCGTCTGATTGAAGGGGAGGGGATGCCCCTGGTCTTCCGTGGAGCAATCCACCCTGTGCTCGATTGGCTGGATTCCCTGCCGAAGGCGGAATTGGACGCAAGGCCCGCGCTTTATGTCATGCATGCCTCCGCTCTCCTGATGGTCGGCCAAATGAACGGCGTCGAACATAAACTTCAAGCTGCCGAGGTTCATCTGCAAGCCGGGGAGGACGGCAATATCCGGGATCTTATCGGACATATTGCCTCCATACGTGCCACGCTTGCCGTCAGCAAGCATCAGCCGGAAGTCATCATGACGGAATCGCGACGGGCCTTGGAATATTTAAGTCCGCATAATCTGCCTGTCCGCACGGCCGCGATGTGGACGCTGGGATACGCTTACCAGCTCCAGGGCGATCGTGCCGCGGCAGGGCAAGCTTATCATGAGGCCGTTGCCATCAGTCAGAAGATCGGACATTTCATGATCGCCATGATGGCAACGCTAGGACTCGGACTTCTTCAGGAAACGGATAATCAATTATATGCAGCGGCCGTGACCTATCGACGCGTTCTGGAGTTGGCGGGTGACCCTCCGCCGCCGGCAGCATGCGAAGCGCATTTGGGCCTGGCCCGAATCTGCAGTGAGTGGAACGATCTCGATGCCGCTGAACGGCATGGGCTGAAGGCCCTTCAATTAGCCGCGCAGTTTGATCAAACCGACAGAGCCGTGGCTTGCGAGGTGTTTCTAGCGAGGCTGAAGCTATCGCGAGGAGAAGTGAGGGAAGCAGCCGCCATGTTAGCTAAAGCGGATCGCCTCGGGCGTCAGCAGCAGTTCATGAGTCAGCTGCCCTTCATTGCCGAAGCTCAGGTGCTTGTCCTGCTTCAACAAGGTAATTTCGGTGAAGCCTCCCAGCTGGCGCAGGAGCATGGGCTCCGTCTCAGCCAGGCCAGAGTTTTGTTGGCTAAAGGGCACGCGGGGGCCGCCCTGGCGATCATCGAACCCTTGCGGGCGCAGATGGAAGCTAAGGAATGGGCCGACGAGCAGCTCAAGGTCATGGTTGTGCTGGCCCTGGCTCTGCATGCCCAGGGCGATAGGCTGAAAGCTGCCCGGATCGCCGCAAATGCTGTGGTGATGGCCGAGCCCGGCGGTTTTATCCGGTTATTCATCGATGAAGGGCCGCCGATGCAGGAGCTGCTCAGAGCAGCATCTGCCAGCCAACCGATACGAGAGGCAACCGGAACCCAACCGATGCATGATTATCTGGAGAAGCTGCTGCATGCTTTTGAGATGGAAGGACTGAAAAGCGCGGGCAAGTCCTCTCCAAGCCAGCTTCAGCTTGCAGAGTCTCTGATCGAGCCCCTGAGCCGGCGGGAATTGGAGGTGCTGCGTCTCATTGCCCAAGGACTTTCCAATCGCCAGATCAGCGAAAAGCTTTTTGTTGCGCTTAGTACCGTCAAAGGGCATAACCGGATCATATTCGATAAACTCCAGGCTACCCGCCGTACCGAAGCTGTTGCGCGTGCCCGCGAGTTGGGCTTGCTATAGGTGACAGCCCGGTTTGAATACCGTATTTTATTCGAAAACCATACTAAAGTATCTATATCCCGGTGCGTCTCGGCAGATATACTGATTGCAAAAGCAGGTTTGGAGGAAACCCATGAAAGCAATGGTATGCACCGCATACGGACCACCGGAGGTGTTACAGCTCCAGGAGGTAGCGAAGCCTATTCCTAAGGATCACGAAGTTCGGATCAAAATTTATGCCACTACCGTCAATTCGGGGGATTGCCGCGTGCGAGGATTTCGTAGTCCTCTATTGTATAAAATTCCCATGCGATTGGTGCTGGGTCTGAGGAAGCCAAGACAACCGATACTTGGGGTGGAGCTAGCGGGGGAAGTGGAAGCGATAGGCCAGGATGTTACACGGTTCAAGATCGGCGATCAGGTTCTGGCATTCAGGGGAATGCGATTTGGCACGTATGCGCAGTACATCTGTATGCACGAAGACGGGATGATCGTAATGAAGCCGGAGCACGTGACTTATGACGATGCGGCCGCGATCTTTTTCGGAGGGACGACGGCCCTGCATTTTTTTAGAAAAGCGAACATCCGGCAGGGGCACAAGGTTCTGATCTATGGTGCATCCGGCGCGGTGGGGAATTTAGCCGTACAGCTTGCCAAACATGCGGGAACCGTGGTTACCGGCGTTTGCAGCACCGTGAATGTAGAGCTGGTGAAGTCGCTCGGAGCCGACCAAGTCGTGGATTATACCCAAGAGGATATTTCGAAAAGCGGGGATCGGTACGACATCATTCTGGACGCGGTCGGCAAACTGCCGAAATCCCGTTGCAAGCATTTGCTTGCCGCGGGCGGGAGTTATGTAACGGTAGAAGGGCAGGGAGTAGCCAAGGTGCTGATGGAGGATTTGCGACGGCTTACGGATCTGCTTGGGGAAGGGAAGATCAAACCGGTCATCGATAGAAGGTATGCATTGGAGCAAATCGCCGAGGCACACCGATACGCGGATACAGGACGTAAGAGGGGCAGTGTTGTCATCACGGTGGGGCATGATCATTGAGGAAAGAAAAGTTGACTTCGCGATGCGCATGAAGTATGACAGCCGATGAATGAGGAAACGTCGTTATTCACGGTGCGCATGAGAGTGACAGCAGATGAAGCAGGAACCGTCGTCGTTCACGATGCGCATGAAGTATGACAGCCGATGAAGCAGGGCATCATCTTTCCGTTACATCTAGTCGACAGCTATCCAAGCATGCCCCTGACCACGTACCGTGCGCGTGGGAGTAGTGTGCACGATGTACAAAATCAGGCCGATCCTGCAGCGGGTCGGCTTTTCTCATTGGGAGCGCTGGACAACGTCAGAGCGCAGCAGCAGGAAGAATATCTCCAAACCTTCTAAGGAAGTGAGATATAATAGAACAAACGGCAAACGAAGGAATTCCAAGGGAAGGACGGCTGCACACGATGTCCAAAGCGGATAATATGCTGGCAATTCTTTGGCTGCTGAAATCGCGCAAAAGAATTTCGGCAAAACAGCTATCGGAGGAACTGGGCGTTCACATCCGAACGATTTACCGGAATATCGATGCCCTCTGCATTTCGGGAGTGCCTGTCATTTCGGAGATGGGACGCGACGGAGGGTACTCCATTCCGGATCATATCAAGCTGGAGCCCTTGTTTTTTGATGCCGATGAGCAAAAAGCGCTTCTTCATGCAGCAGCATTCGCACGGGAAGCGGGGTATCCATCCGAAGAGCCGCTGAATCGGGCCATATCCAAAATCAAACGATATACGAATCCGGAGCAGTTGAAGCGTTTGGAGCAACAGGAGAACAGCATCGAGGCCATCCATCCGCCTGCAGCTTCCGGGCTTACCTCCATACTGCATGAGATCGAAGCCGGGATCGACCGGCAAACCAGTCTCGAGATCGATTACACAACAGGCTATGATGGCGTTAAGCAGACACGGACCTTAGATCCTTATGGGCTCGTTCACTGGAAGAGCAAATGGTATGCGGTTGGCTATTGCCATCTGCGCGGTGAAATTCGCTCCTTCCGTGTCGACCGCATGGGCCAGATTCGGCCTACCGACGTCGTGTTTGACCGCCCGGCGACATTTTCCCCGCGTGAATTTTTATTGGACAGCCTGTTGACGGAGCAAGGCTCTGAATCCAATCCCCATTTGGTTTCCGTGCATATCCAAGGCATCCCCCAAGCTTTGGACGATTTATGCGGGCATTGGCTGCTCGGCCACGCGCTCGTCGAACGTACGGCGGAAGAGGCGGTATTTAGACTGGATGAGTCTACGTTGTATACGCAAGTTGCCTACTATCTTCTATCCTTCGGCGGTAAGATTCGCATCGTCGGGCCCGAGGAGCTGAAATCAGGTTTGGCCGATATTGCCGAGTCGTTATTCAAATATTATCAAAGCTGATGATAAACACTGACCTTCTTTGTCAGTGTTTGTGTTATATAATGAACTCCATCAGATCGTATCAGGAGGAGAGCGCGCGATGGTTGGCTCCATTTTTAAACAAGAAGTGATAAAGGCAACGGAACGTTCGTGGGAAGCATGGGTCGTAGCCCTTGGGCAGGAAGTGGACCCGCTCTGGTCCCATGAGCAGATCAGAAACCACATTGTCGAGCAGCATCAGGTATCCGGGGAGTGGGGCGAATGGATCGCGACGATGTACGAACAGCTGATGGGCCGGATGCCTGTCGGGGTTACGAAAGATGCCGGGGTTCAGTTCGGGGTCAGGAAAACGATGGCCGTGACGAAGGAGAGCTTGTGGGATTTCCTCACGTCTCCAGAGGGCCTGTCATTATGGATCGGAGCTGTCCCTTCTCTGGAACTGCGGGTCGGGCAGGAGTATGAGTCAAAGGAAGGCGTGTCCGGCAAAATTACGGTAGTCGTCCCTTACCATAAGCTGCGCCTGACCTGGAAACGTAAGGAGTGGGACAACCCGTCCCGGCTGCAAATCTATGTGCTGTCCACGAAAACGGGAAACACGACCATCGCGATCCATCAGGAGATGTTGGATGACGTTTATGTGCGAGAGATCATGAGGCGTTTTTGGGATGAGACGCTGATTGAGATCCAGCATCAGGTGGAGGGCAGAAGTAGTGAGGTTTGAGGACTGAGGTTCCGTTATTTTGTAGGTACGGGCTCGCGTTGGTGACCGTTGCAACTGATGAGGACCGAGGTTCCGCTATTTGGTCTTAAATGGCGAATTTTGGGTTATATGAGGACACCAGATCCGCTATTACTTAGAAAATGGCTGATAATCATGGTGTTTAGAGTAAATAGCGGATCCTGTGTCCGGAAGTTCGGATAAAGTGGCTGTTTTTTTCGAAATAACGGATCTGGTGTCCACTTAGTGCAACTAATATTCTCTCTTGGATATCTGCAATATGGCCGGTACCCAATTCACAAGCCCCCTCCTTGCTGTCCTCATATTCCCGGTTGGAATATTGCGCCTCTTCTTCCAATAAATATTATGCCCCCATCATTACTACCATTTACAAGCGGAGTTTGTAGGTACGGGCTCGTTGTTCTCCGCTTGCGATGTCCAGAATCCGGAGCTCGACCAGTTTGTGCAATATTCGTCGGGTATGCCGGTCGCTTATCCTAAGATGGGCGGCAAGCTCCAAAGGGGTTATCGGGCGCAGAAGTCGCCGGGCAAATCGCACAGCTTCAGCCTCCAGCCAGCTTAATGATGCAGGTACATCGGTTGCAACGAATCTGCCGACGAAGGATAGGATGAGCTGCTGGCACTGCTTTGGCTCTTCGACGATGGAGGGATAGGCTATGGGAAGGAATGTCCAGCCATCCAATGCCAATAAACAATGGCGGCGGCATAAATCCTTAAACCTTCTGACGTCCAGATCGCGGGCATGCGGTCCGTACCCTTGTATTTCGATGCCTCCTCTAGCATCACCTGGCATATAGGCAAGGTCCAAATAACGATAACCATTGCTGAAATCGCGTACTTCCCATTCCGGATGCAAGTCATTGAAATGACCGATCGCTGGAAACCATACGGAACGCAGAAACTCGACGGTGCCATGGCCTAGGCCTTTATTAAGGATTTCGAGCCTGCGGGGATTCTTTTCATTGAGGATATTCGTGTGTATCCAGAGCTCATATTGTTGATCGAACCGTGACATGATCAGTTACCCTCCTCAGTATAAGACGGAATGCGATTTTGCTAGAAAATAAAAAAGCCGCCCCATACAATGCAACCCCAATCCTTCATTGGGGCACTTTGCATAGAAGCGGCGTGTTCTTCACGTCCTTATGTTGGCTAGTATAACTTGTGTTTTGCGGGTTTAGCAATAGGTATTGTTCTCATGATTGAAGGGATACCGATATTCGGATCCTAATTACATCAGTCTATATCGACCATGAAAAAATGTCCCTGATGAGAAGCCGATGCAATGCTGGCTAAATCATGGGGCTTTTTTATTGGTTTCACTACACTATAAGCCGCCTTGCGGATATCAGAGGGACATTATCTTTCGGTACCTCTGTACGAGCTCATTTGTATAAAGGGGTGAGGTGAAGTATCCCAACCAGCACAAGCGATTAAAAACTCAATGACTGCGACAAATCCCCTCCACAAGGCATGATGGACACTGGGGAGACACGGAACGATAGTTTGTTTAATATGACGTCATATATAATGGAAATAACTATTTTTTTGAATATATATTGTGTATTATATATTTATGGTGTACATTAATTACAACCGATTCATATTTAACATGCTTAATTGGAGGTGAATCGAACCCAAAGAGAAGAAGCGGAAATGGAGGTTCGGTCTGTAGGTAAGCAGGAAGCACATGGCTGGGAAGTTCTGAACACAAATCTGATACCAAGAGAGGATGAGTGAAGCATGAACCATTCCGTTAAAAAGGTGAATATGGGTGTCATCCTATGCAGACATTGCAACGCTCTAATCGATACGGTGGATACGAATCGAATCGCGACCTTTTATGGCGTATGCAATCAACCGGAATGCCGGCAGCAGCGCAGCGCTACGAATGCGTCGATACGTGATGTAACAGAAGAAGAGTAAATGGACGGGAACCGGCTATTATTCTCAAGTGAACGCGCCACTTTTATGTGGTGCGTTTTTGTGTTATGCGAATACGGCGAGGATCCACCCGGCTTGGCTAAAAAGAGTTTGTAGTGCGCTTGACTCGCTTTGGCTGCTTCCGGGTTAACCGTGTTGATCATCTGCGCCGGGGATGAATTGGCACGATCTGCCCGATGAAAAGTGGCCCTTAAGGATGCTTATCCATCATGCTAAGATGGAACTGCAATTCCAATTTCCGACAGGACCAGGACCCCTTAATGTCTTTCACTCTCGAAGGGGAAGGGTTCCATTCATTTTATATCTAACAAACAGGAGGTTGTCAGTTTATATGAACATATTTGTTGCAGGCTCTACGGGAGTCATCGGCCAGCAGCTGCTTCCCAAGCTGGTGCAAGCCGGTCATAAGGTTACAGGCATGACCCGCAATAATCAGGGTAAAGGGTTGATCGAATCCTGGGGAGCAAGAGGGATCGTTGCGGATGCTTTTGACCGCGAAGGAATGATCGCCGCAATCGGGGAGATCCGGCCGGATGTCATTATCCATCAGCTTACTTCGTTAAGCCGATGGAATCTGGAGGATAATGCCAGAATTCGGATAGAGGGGACGCGTCATTTGGTGGAAGCCGCCCAAATCCATGGCGTTAAGCGAATGATTGCCCAGAGCATTGCTTGGGCGTACGAGCCGGGAGAGCATCCCGCCACCGAAGACGCCCCCCTGGATGTTCAGGCGCCTGCGCCTCGCAAGTCGACGATAGACGGTATCGTATCGCTGGAGCATGCCGTTGCCCAAATGCCGAGCCACGTCATTCTAAGGTACGGAATGTTCTACGGTCCCGGCACGTGGTACGACGCCAACGGAATCATGGCGGAAAAAGTACGAAGTCGAGCTCTGCCGGCAACGGATGGCGTTCAGTCCTTTCTCCATGTCGAGGATGCGGCGATTGCCGCTCTGCTGGCATTGGACTGGCCGTCAGGTCCGGTCAACATCGTTGACGATGAGCCTGCTGCGGGAACGGCATGGCTGCCGGTGTATGCCGATGCGCTGCAAGCACCAGCTCCAGCCTATCAAGCAGGGAGCAAGCGCGGCGAGCGCGGCGCATCCAACGCCAAAGCCCGGAAGGAGTATGGCTGGCAGCCGCTCCATCCCACGTGGCGAACCGGGCTAGCGCAATCGCTGAGGTGAAAGAGCTTAACTGCCCGCCGCCAGGCTGGCGTTTAAGAGTCGATACGCTCGGAGTATGCTATTCCCCTTTCTCGCGTTCATTTTTCTGCGTGAACAACTCCCTGATGTAACAGTTTTTTGTACATCGTGCGCACTGCTCCCTGTGCGCACGATGCGTGGTTCGGGGCATGCTTGGATGGCTGGTCGGCCATATGCCTTTCATGAAGGATCGCTATTTTCAGTAATATGCGTTTCCGTCGAATATTGCGTATTCATAGACGTTAACGGATCTCGCCTTTCTTGTGGTGATAGATCACGAAGATAAGAGAGCTCCTTGTTGATATGGGAATGAAAAGAAAGCTATAGTTAATAGAGGAAATTCATGGCCATGAGAAAACAGGCCGGGCTCCAGCTGAGGTGGACTTACCATAGAATAGAGGCCGGGCTCCAACTGAGTGAACTTACTAGAATAAGGAGGGGACCGCATGACAGAACGGCTGCCATGCCGTAGCGAAGGATGTTCGGCAACGATATTGCCGGCAACCGCGGCCAAAACCGGAGGTTATTGCATGCCGTGCAAGCAGGAGATGGAGCGCGCAGAACGGCAGCGTTACATAGAACAGCACCGGAGAGATATCGACTTGTACGAGGGGATAACGGACCCGGTAGAGATCCTTAAGATCATGCATGCCCCGGTGAAGCGTGATCCATTAATCAGATATATTCCCTATCATCTGAAAAGAGAAGAGGTATATTCCGCTTTATCTGCGGGTGATGCCAACCGCATGCTGAATGCAGCCCTTGAACTGCTCGAATCGGGCGATGAGGACACCTGCCAGGAGATTCTTGTGTCCCTGATCTGCTATCGGGACTACTCGCTTGAATCCTGCATACCGATACTGCTGGAGCGGGGGATCTATTACCCCGGCATTTTATTCAAAGATGCATCTGTCCATAGCCGGGATGAACTGCTTCAACAAGTGGAACAGGACAAGGATAACCGCAACCATCTGCTCTTGGCCTTGGCTTGGATCGGCGATGATCAGGTTGTGCGCCAATTTCAAGAATGGAGGTCCGATCCTCCATCTTGGGCTAAGGAGCTGTATGTCCCGCCTGAAGCTTATGCGCATGAGGGGGGCTGGGAGCTCACGGAGAATGGGAGCAAGCGCGGACTATTCTACCATGACAGCTACGCCATAGCGAAAATAGTGCCATCAGAAAGCACTTATGCAGCGGAACCCGAGCCCGCACAATTTTTGAAGGAGGATTCCGCTTCCTGTCCATGGTGCGGAAGCAGCCTGACCATTTTGGCGGATCTGGACATCAGCCATCCGAAGCTTCGATTCCTGGGGTTGTCCGGAGAGAGGCTTCGGGTGAGCACCTGCGTGATCTGCAGTTGTTACGATACGATCTACATGGATGTGGATTTGCACGGAAAATCCGAATGGAGCCAGACTAATATTAAACCGGAATATGTGCCTGGGCCTGATTCCGGGGAGGATGAGCGAAGCTTTACGTCCGCGGGACGCTCCTTGCGGATTGCGGACAAGCCTCGCAGCAGCTATTATGCCGCCTATTGGGTGCTCGGTCCGGCGGTCTCGCAAATCGGCGGTTATCCGGCTTGGATCCAGGACGCCGTCTATCCTTCCTGCCCTTGCTGTTCCCGAAGCATGACATTCATCGGGCAGCTGGATTGGGAACAGATCGAGGAGTACGGGGAAGGCATCTATTATATGTTCCTGTGCGCGGACTGCAAGGTCACGGCAACTCTATTCCAACAAACATAGGCTGAATCCTGCCATGTTTGAGTAACGGCTTCTAGCTATCAGCAGCGGGTATACTATTTTTTCCCTACCATCTTTTGATATGGTAGTATATACCATTATAGATTGAGAATTGGAGGCCTCATTCATGAAGAAATTGAATGGCAGAGTAGCTTTTATGTTAGTGACGATACTATTAGCAGTCAATTGTACGGTGCTGGGCGCTGTGGGAGCAGCGGAAGCAACGAATGTAGATTCCCGCTCCATACCGGTAAGCGTGGCTGGGGGCAGCGGACATGGTGTTGCGGCATGGAGCGACGGCTCCGTGACCGCCTGGGGTTATAACAAGTCAGGTCAAGTAGGTGACGGGACCAGCATTCATCAATTGGTGCCCAAGCAAGTCGCGGGTCTGACTGATATTGTTCAGGTGGCGGCAGGCGACAATTCTTCATTTGCCTTGGACAAGAACGGGGACGTGTGGGCTTGGGGCGATTATTACTCGCCTTATATTAACGGGGATCCGTTGTTACCTTTCCAAAAAAGGGGAGGGCTGATCAAGCTGGAAGGACTTAAGGATGTAGCCAGCCTGGCCATTTCAAACCATGGTTCTGTCGCATTGCATAAGGATGGGTCTGCAACGATATGGAGTCCGACGTTTGATCCGAATGATCATTTAAAGATGACGGTAAAATACTTTCCTATCAAGGGAGTCACGAATGCAAAAACAATAGTGGTCGCCGGACATGAGGCCCTGATTCTCGGTAAAGACGGCAGCGTCGATATGTTAACGGTATATAATAGTTTCTACGACCGGTTCCGCCTGGAACGCGAGTTTCGCGAAGTTAAACCGCTGGTTGCTTCCTCCATTACCGGAATCGCCGCGCATTGGTATGACGTGTTTCTGCTGCATGAGAACGGGACGGTGCTGCGCTGGAATGTGAATACGAAGCAGCAAGCGCCGGCTGCGGTGAAGGGATTAAACGATATCCAAGAGATAAGAACGGGGAACAACCGTTTATTTATGCTTAAAAACGACGGCACGGTCTGGCAGTGGAATTACAACGATCCGACGGCAAAGCCTTTTCGAGTGAAAGGTCTGACAGGTATAACGGCACTTTGGGGAAGCAAGGGATATACCGGTTATGCAACCAATCAGGACGGCAAGGTGCTGGCTTGGGGAGAAGAGAAATATCAAGGCAGCGGCTCGCCTAACGAGAACGATGGGAATCCGGTCATGGTGCAGCCTCCTTTATCTTGGACGGTAAACGGACAAACGGTTAGCTTCTACGGTTCTTCTGCCATGGTGGAAGGCAAGCTATATGTACCGTATAATAGCGTATTTGAAGCCCTGGGGATCAAAGTGAAGCGCGGACAGTCCAATCCGGATCCGAAACACGGAAATCAGCGGTTTCCGATATGGTCTTTCTCTTATGGCGGAAATACCGTATCCATTAAATCCAGTGATCCCGCCGTTGTATTGGTGAACGGGAAGGTGACGCGAGAAGATGCTAGCGTTCCATTCCTGGCGAATTCGACCATGTTTCCATTGGAGTTGATCACATCAAAACTTGGCATTCCGATGTCCTGGAATAAGACGACAGGCGAAGTGATCCTGGGGAAAACGCCATAAGAATAGGATGAAGGCACGCCCAAACGGCGTGTCTTTCGTTATTTTGAGGAACTGCATCCATAGGAACTGCATCCATAACAATAAATAGAGAGTTTTATATTGACGTATGGGCTGGAAGCTCGCCGCTGTTCGTGGATATTCTAAAAGATCGCCACCCCGTTTCCGAGGGAAGCGATCTTTAGTAGTTTGAATTACTATCAGTGGGCAGCACCTTTAGCGCCTTTGGTCACGGCCCAAAAAATAAGAGCAACCGTGCTGACGGAGGCCCCGAGCACGCATACCCTATGCCAGCCGAAGTGCGCGTAAACATGGGTCGAAGTTATGGAACCGGCAGCACTTCCGATGGAGTAGAACATCATGTAGCCGCCAACAATCCGACTGCGCGCCTTCGGCCGCAATGCAAAAATCATGCTCTGATTCGTGACATGTACGGCCTGTACCGCCAAGTCCAACAGAATAATGCCAATGACCAAGGCGAACAGCGACCGTTCCGTGTAGCCGATGGGCAGCCATGACAGCAATAGCAGGAACAATGCAATTCCCGTCGTTCGCTGTCCATAACCTCGATCGGCCAGCTTACCGGCCTTTGCTGCAGCCAATGCCCCTACGACGCCCACGAGGCCGAACGCCCCGATAGCCGAGTGCGAAAGGGATAGCGGCGGCGAGCTCAGAGGCAGTACCAATGGGGTCCACAACATGCTGAAAGCCGTAAAAATCAGCATAGCCAACACAGCGCGGATACGTAATAGCCGTTCTTGCAGGAACAACATCCATACCGACTTAAGCAGTTGAGCATAAGAAAGAGTCTTTACCTTGCGCGCAGCATTTGGCAGCACCTTATATAATGCGCAGACCATGAGCAGCATCAAAGCAGCCGAAACCAGATAAACGAAGCGCCATCCTGCAAGATCCTTCAGGATTCCCGAAAAGGTTCGCGCAAGAAGGATCCCAATCACAATTCCGCTGGTTACCATGCCGACGACACGCCCTCTTTCAGCAGGGGCAGCCATAGTTGCCGCGAATGCCACGATGGTCTGCGTCACAACGGCAAGCAGTCCCACCAAAGCCAAGCCTGCGAAGAGCATCGCACCAGAGGAAGCAGTACCAACGATAACTAGAGCTGCTGCGGAGATCGTCATCTGACCGATAATCAATCGGCGCTGGTTCAGTAAATCTCCCAGAGGGACGAGCAGCAGCAGTCCCAATGCATAGAAGACCTGCGTGACGGTAATTACAATGCCGATGATGGAATAATCCATGTTGAACTCGATTGACAGCTGATCGAGCAGCGGCTGTGCAAAGTAGATGTTAGCAACCGACGTGCCGCAGGCAATCGCAAACAATAACGTCACGTAACGAGTCATTGGAGCAGCATTAACGCATTCAGGCGAACTTGGCGCCCCCTGTGACGTAACAGCCCCCGTTTCGTTACGGGCCGCTTTTTTATCCAGCATTCCCTCCATTTTCATGCATCCAATCCTTTCGTTTTTTTTGTGTACCGATCGGTATATTAAAATCATCGATAAATATATCCCACAGTGACAATTCATGTCAATACGTTTATTGAAATGATTAAAATTATACTTACGAGTGTTGATATAAATGTAAAAATCGGATTTTCGTTGTTTGACAAAAGCATTCGTAGATCTTAAAATTACTTTACTGATTGGTAATGAAATCAAACTATTTGCTTATCGCCTGTGATCATCGAGCTTTCCTTTAAATCTAAAGTAACGAGAGGTAATTAACGATGGGACGAGTTCGCGAATTTGATGAAGAGAAGGTATTGGATGCCGCGATGCAGCTGTTTTGGGAGAAGGGATATGAGGCTACTTCATTAAGCGATTTGACCTCCAGAATGGGTATTCAGCGGCCCAGTATTTACTCTGCGTTCGGAGACAAAAAAGAGCTGTTCGAAACCGCGCTGCGCAAATACACGAGAGGGCATGCTTCCGAGGTGCGAACCAGGCTGCAAAATCATCGATCGGTCAGGGATGCGTTTCGAGCCTATTTTGAGAATGTAGTGGATGAGGAATACGCCGAAAGCCGCAGCCGCGGATGTTTTTGCATTAACACGATGGTCGAGCTTGCGCCTCATGATGAGAAATTTGAAATTCTGACAAGGGAGCATCAGATGTATCTGGCGGTCATATTCCAAGAAACCATTGAGCGGGGCATACAATCGGGCGAGCTTGCGAAGGGCACAGACGCCAAAGCTTTATCGCAAGCGCTCATCGTATCCTTGATTGGGCTGACCGTGATGTTGAAATCCCGTCCGGAGCGCTCTTTCGTAAACAATACGATAGAGGTGACTCTTACATTGCTTAAATAGGATGCTTTCGAGGGTCATGCGTTACGAGTTGTTGCAGCCGTCCAACCATAGTAAACTGTTCTAAAAAAAAAATAGTAGGTGTTTCGATGAATATGAACATACGGACGGGACGGATAGAAGACCTTCAGGAAATCATGGCTTTGGTTGCACGCTGCGTTACGGTCATGCAGGCTGGAGGCAGCGATCAATGGGATGATCAATATCCGAACCGGGAGGTAATCGGTGAGGATTTACAGCGCGGAACGTTGTTTGCGGCTGAAGGCGAAGGCCGTATTTTAGGGATCGTTGTTCTCGACGAATCGCAGGCAGAACAGTACCAAACCATTAGCTGGAAGCAGGACGAGGGACCGCATCTTATGATGCATCGCCTTGCCGTCGATCCGGAAGCACACGGGCAGGGCATTGCGCGAACATTGGTAGCTTTCTCCGAGGAGTATGGCGCACGCCAGGGTTACCGAAGCCTTCGACTGGACACCTATGCCAAGAATACGGCTGCGCTTAAGCTGTATCAAGGCTTAGGTTATGATCTGCGGGGAGAAGTGAATTTCCCAGGGAGAGCGGCAAGCTTTCCGGTATTCGAGAAGGTGCTTGGATAAACAGGCCGTGAAGCAAGCCTGCTATGGATCAGCGCGTAATGCGGGTCCGTGGCGGGCTTTTGTTGTTTATTGGCAAACAATAACGATGACCACGGCGATGGGGCTTGCCCGGTTGCTCATTTTGCATTCTATTTAGATTTTTTTCAAAATAGGTATTGCAATTGGATGCAGGTATAAGCGATAATGTATTTAGATGAAATTCTAAATAGAAATATGGGTGATGCACATTGGGATTTCCGGAAACATTCAAGGCGTTATCTGATCCGGTGAGACGGGACATCCTGGTTATGCTCAAACGCGGGAAAATGTCAGCCGGAGAGATCGGTCAGCATTTCGATATGACCGGGGCGACCATTTCGTATCATCTGTCGCAGCTGAAGAAGGCCGGACTGATATTTGAAACAAAATATAAAAATTATATTTACTATGAAATCAACGTATCCGTCTTCGAAGAAATCATGCTGTGGTTTTCACAATTTAACGGGGGGAAACAAGATGAGGAAAAAGAATAATTCGATGCTGGTTATAACAACGCTGATATGCTTATTGCCGATTATTTTATCGATGACGCTGTACAGCCAATTGCCTGAGCAAGTGGCTGTTCACTGGAATGCGGCGGGCAATCCGGATAATTATGTGCCGAAGGCGGTTGCGGCGTTTGTGCTGCCGTTGATTACCGCGGTTATTAACGTCATTGTCAATGTGGGGCTTAACAACGATCCTAAGAAAATGAACGCTGCCCCGGTTTTAAGAACGATGGGTCTATGGCTCATCCCCGCACTGTCTCTCATTCTCATGCCAATCACGCTGTTCAAGGCTATGGGGGCCGAGCTGCCGATCCAGACGATTGCACCGGCTCTCGTGGGCATGCTGCTCGTGGTCACCGGCAATTATTTGCCGAAGAGCAAACAGAATTATACGGTGGGCATCAAGCTGCCTTGGACGCTGAACAGCCAGGAAAATTGGAATAAAACGCATCGTTTTGCCGGGTATCTGTGGATGGCAGGCGGAGCTTTCATGATCCTGACGGCGTTTCTGAAAGTGAACCTGGCCATCGCCATCGTCCCTGTCATAATTCTGATCGCGGCGGCTCCGGCAATTTACTCCTTTTCTTTGTTTAAAAAGGGTGTGTAGCGGACGGGGCTGCAACGCATTAACGATATCACGAACGACAACAAGCTGACTCCATAATGTGGGTCAGCTTGTTTATTTTACGGCAGAACGTGTGTGACGGCTTATTTGCAGTATGGGTCAATCGTCTGGATGGTGCCGTCCTCGTTGTAGGTCAGCTCGGTGAATTTGACGCTGCGTTTGTTGTCAGCTCCGCCGGACAGGGAGCTGTCATGGTAGAAGAGGTACCATTTGTCCCGGAACTGAACAATGGAGTGATGGGTCGTCCAGCCGATAACAGGTGTCAGAATCGTGCCCTTGAACTCAAATGGGCCCGTCGGACTTTCACTCGTGGCATAGACGATTTTGTGCGTCGATCCGGTGGAGTACGATAGATAGTAAGTGCCTTTGTATTTATGAACCCAAGGCCCTTCAAAATATCTTCGCTCTTCATCCCCCGCAACGATCGGGCTGCCCTTTTCATCCACGATGGATATTTCTTGGGGTGCCTCCTTAAAAGTAAGCATGTCGTCGCTCAGCTCAGCGACCCGCGGTCCGATGGCAGGCGCATCTGCCGCAGGTCCCTCCGCATCCGGAATGTGCGATCCGGTCTGCCATTGTTCCAGCTGTCCGCCCCAAAGGCCGCCGAAGTAAATATAGGCCCGGTTATCGTCGTCCACGAATACGGCAGGGTCGATGCTGTAGCTGCCCGGAATGTAATGGGGCTCCGGCTTGAATGGACCGGAAGGCGAAGAGCTTGTAGCTACGCCAAGACGGAAAATATCGTCATGATCCCTGGCAGGGAAGTATAAATAGTAGGTGTCGTTCTTGAAGGCAGCATCCGGTGCCCACATTTGCTTTTTCGCCCATGGAACATCCTTCACATGGAGGGCTTCGCCATGGTCCACGCATGGAGCGTTCACATCATCCAGCGATAGAATATGGTAGTCTTCCATGTCATACTGGTCACCGTTATCATTGGACGTGTTCTCGTGATCAAGGTCATGGGATGGATAAATATAAATTTTACCCTCGAATACGTGGGCGGAAGGGTCTGCGGTATAGATATGGGTTACGATCGGTACGTTAGGCTGTACGGGCTTGGTCATCACGTTTCCTCCTTGGATCGTTGCATTGTAAGCGCTTGTATTTATTTTATCAGATGCTTTCCACTCAAAAAACCTAATAAAATTAGGTTTTTCACCTAAAAATATTAGATCTTTTGGGATGAAGGCTTAGTCGGATATAATCAAGCATAGAAAGACAGGAGGTGCACGATGCAAAAATACTTGTCCATTCTCACGGAGCTGGAAACCAACATTTCGGAAGGACAGTACCGTCCGGGACAGAAGCTGCCTTCCGTGCGGCGTGCGGCAGCCATGTACGGATGCAGCATCAGCACCGTACTGCGGGCATACGCGGAGCTTGAGAAACGGCATGCGATTTATTCCGTATCCCAAAGCGGGTATTATGTGGTTGACCGTCCGAAATCGGAGGAGGACGGGAGCGTACATGCGATGATCGATTTTTCTTCGGCCTCCCCGGACGTGCATGTATTCCCGTATCTGGATTTTCAACATTGCTTGAACAAGGCGATTGATACCTATAAATATGAACTGTTTACCTATGGCGATCCGCAAGGGATGGAGAAGCTTCGCCATACCCTGGTCTCTCACCTGGCCGGAAATCAGGTATTCACTACCGCCGAGAGAACCGTGGTCACGGCAGGCGCTCAGCAGGCGCTCGAGATCTTGGCGAAAATGCCGTTCCCTGGCGGAAAGTCCATCATTCTGGTAGAACAGCCCAGCTACAATAACTACCTGAAGTTTCTGGAGAGCGAGGGATTCCCCGTTATCGGAATCGCGCGCACGGCAGCTGGCATCGATCTGCAGGCTTTGGAGGAGCAATTCCGAACCGGGCGCATTAAATTTTTCTATACGATGCCGAGATATCATAATCCGCTGGGAACTTCCTACGGCGCCGAGCAGAGGAAGGCCATTGCAAACCTGGCGACCCGATATCGCGTTTATATTGTGGAAGACGACTATATGGCCGATTTAGGCGAAGAACGGGGATACGATCCAATCTATGCGTACAACAGATCCTCGCACGTGGTGTATCTGAAGAGCTTCTCGAAGATCATTTTTCCCGGACTGCGATTAGGAGCCGTCGTCCTGCCGGAACGTTTGCTCGAAACGTTCCATGCCTACAAAAGTTACGGGGATACGTCGCTGCTGTCCCAAGCGGCACTCGAAATTTATATCAGCAACGGGATGTACGAGCGACATAAACAGAAAATTTACAGCCAGTACGAAACCAGAATGCAAGCTTTAAACGCTGCGGTACGGCAGTACGAGGGAACCGGGTTCATTGAAGCCGTGCCCGGCGACGGCGGTATCTATCAGCTGTTCAAGCTGCCCCAGACCGTGAACCTGGAGCGGTTGATCAGGCGGCTGAAGGAACGGAACGTTCATGTGGTTCCCGGCAAGCTGTTTTATCTGTCCGACTACCTGATGCGCGAAAAGTTTATACGAATCAGCATTTCCAGAGCGCGATTGGATCAGATCGAAGATGGGGTTCGTGTTATAGTGGAAGAAGTAAAGCGGGAGATCGGAAATCTGTGGTAATGCCATATCGTGTAACGAAGGAGCGAGGCTTGCATGGAGTTTAAAGAAAAAGTGTACAACACGGCGGTCGAAGCTACGCTGGAGGTCATTGGCGGAAAGTGGAAACCGGTCATTCTCTTTCATCTTACGTTCGGTAAAAGACGAAATAGCGAATTTTTAAGCCTGATTCCCCAGATCACCCAAAAAATGCTGACACAGCATCTGCGGGAGCTGGAAGAGGAGGGCGTTATAGTACGCAAAACGTACAATCAGGTTCCCCCCAAGGTGGAGTATGAACTGAGCGAGTACGGCTGGAGCCTGAAGGAGATTCTTCATCTGATGTGCCGATGGGGGGATACGCATATCGAGCGAAAATACGGCGAGTCCGCCATGGTGCTGGAGAAGCCGGCATTTGAGGACCGGTTTTAAAAGATTGTAAAAATGAAAGAGCCGACTATACGCCGTATAGCCGGCTCTCGTCATACAGGCTGCGCGATCGCTTAGGGAATGACTTTACGCCGCCGGAGTTCGTCAAAGATGTTCATGAACATGGCCTCCGTATCGACATACTCATGAAACCCGAAGCGGCGGGCCTTCGAGCCGTCTGCAAAGAAATCATAATCCCAGGAGAACACGAAATCACCGAACTTCCAGGATGAAACCTCATCATAATCGTGCTTCGCAAGCCCATGCTTCTCAACCATGCGATTCCAAACCGGCTCTTTATCCGCCATGACCGTTTCCAGATTCATCTGCAGGGGCGGTGCGGTTTCCATCTCAAAATACAACGCGATCTTCGGCCACAATTCGTTCCAGCGGAACAGGTCCCCGTTCGTAATATTGAAGGCTTGATTGGCGCAGCGTTCATCGGTCGCTGCCCAAACGGTCGCCTTCGCGAGCAGATCGGCATCGGTCATCTCCAGCAGGCTGTGATAGGCTCCCGGTTTACCAGGAAAACGCAGAGGAATGCCGAGCTCTTTCGAAATCGAGGCATAGACGGCAATGACCATCGCCAGATTCATCGGGTTTCCAAGGGCGAATCCGCTGACAACGGAGGGGCGCAGCGCGGACCACGTCCAGGCTTTGCCTTGCTGCCGTTCCTCCAGGAAGTTCTGCTGATCCACATTGAATTCCGGCGGCATATGATTCGCATCCGTCTCCCGGGCCGGCGTCTTGAACGGACCGAGATGCGCTCCGTATACCTTATAGCCCTGCATCAGGCTGACATGCTGCAGATTGTCGGCAATGGGCTCGATGGCTTCCACGACATGAACGAGCATGGCCAGATTCGGCGCGACGAGTTCGGCCCACGTTGGCCGGTCCTGATAGGCCGCGTAGAAGATATGCGTTACTTCGGTCAAGGAGCTTAATTTGGCGATCGTATCTTCACGATCAAGCAGGTCGGCGGAGATATAACGTACGCGGTTCGTGGATTCCCCGCCTCGGCGCGATACGCCGATGATATCCCAGCCTTGAAGCGTCGCAAGGTACTCGATGAGGTTGCGGCCGATCACCCCGTTAGCCCCAACAACCAAAGCCGTTTTTTGCGAATGATGCGAACGTTGATCTGTATTCATATAAGTTCATCTCCTAACGTCTTGTTCTTGATTAATGTCATTTTGCACGTTAGGGTTCGGCTTGAGAAGTACGCACTTTGAAGTGATGTAATTACTTTTTGGTAACGTTTAAGCAGTACCCGCCCTTTTAACCAAGGAAATATTCGAACTGCATTTATTGAGGACAAGAACTTGCAACTTGTGTCCTTATCAATAGCCGTATAATCTGCTAAGTGTAGGGCACGATTTACGTCCGTAAACCAAAAAAAGAAGCAGCTCATGAGCTGCTTCTAAAACCTGCTTTCCTCATCGGATTCTGATAATAACAAAGACAGAAATTGGACTCGACAGCCTGCTCCCATCGGTGATTGAGCGACCACACCTGCAGTAAAAGGAATCGGGGCATCCATTCCGAAGTATCGAATCAATTTCCAAACTTCACCGTCGGATGAGTAGTAAAAGGAAATCGTTTTGTCTTTTTTCGTCATTTTCAAATAAGGATTGCTAACGAATACACGCTCAGAATTACAGTCATCCGACACGCCGTTCCGAGTAACAACGGACACGATAGTGGCATGCTCACCATTGAATTCATAACATAGCTTGGCCCAATTGTTCTCGTCTGCCATCAACATCAAGCACCCGGAATCATATAAATGGTTCATGTCTACCTGAAGCTGCGTTATAAGCTGGAATGTTGAATCAACCTGAAGGTGAAGATAGGGCGCAGAATGAACAATATGTTTTCCTGCAGGGTCTTTGAAAAAATCGGCTTTCGGTGGAGCATCCAAGATGAGCCCGTCATCTGTCGTAAACTCCCAATGTCCAGGTTCATTAAGCCACATTAGTTTCTCTCTTGCTTCAGGATGAAATAAATTTTTACTCATCGCCATTTCTCCTCTTTTACGTATATGATAACCCGGATGGCATTAATTGCAAACTTTTTCCTCTTTACCCCATAAGACCCTGCCGATTTGAGAGATCATGATATCCTAAAACTGGCGGATCCCCAAAAAAAAGACCTTCGGGAATTACCCGGAAGTCTTTTTATCGCAAGGGATTGTTAATCCTAAGTTCTCGGCTAGATATAGGCAAGAAACAGGGTAGCGATGCCAAAGTAGATAACAAGCGAGAGAATATCGTTAATGGTTGTAATCAGTGGACCGGAAGCCACAGCCGGATCGATCTTGAATTTGAACAGAATGAGGGGGATGACGGTGCCGGCCATCGTGCCCACGATCAGCGTGGCAATCAACGAGCTTCCGACCACAAGCCCCAAGTAGAGGTTGCCCTGCCAGAAGTATGCGATCAAGGAAATCAGAATGCCGCACGTCACCCCGATCATCAGCCCGACCTTCAGTTCCCTGGCTAACAACCGGAGCACCAGCGATTTGGTCATTTCTTTGGTGGTCAAGCCTCTTACAATGACAGCAAGCGACTGCGTTCCGGTATTTCCGGTCATTCCTGCAATCATAGGCATGAAGAAGGCCAGCGCCACAACTTGCGCCAGCGTCTCTTCAAATCTGGAAATGATCGTTCCCGAGATCAGCCCGATGAATAAGAGCAGGATCAACCACGGCAATCTTCGATAGGCGGCAACGGTTGCTTTGGTGTTGAAGTCGATGGTTTTGCCTCCGGTGGCGTTCATTTTCCGAATGTCCTCATCGGCTTCCTTAATGACGACGTCCAGGATATCGTCAACCGTAATGATCCCAACAAGACGGTTGTCCTGTTCAACGACGGGGATGGCAACCAAATCGTATTTTTGGATTATGTGCGCGACTTCCTCCTGATCGGCATCCACGGGCACGGACAGCACCCGGCTGTGCATGATGTCCACGATATATTCCTCCGGCTCGGCCAAGATGAGTCCCCGGTAAGACACCACGCCCATCAGTTTCTTGTCATGATCAATGACGTACAAATAGTTGATGGTTTCCGAAATGGAGACGTAGGTTTTCAGCTTCTGGACCACCTCCGAAACGGTGTAATGCTGGGGGATCCACACATAACGGTTCGTCATGATTCGGCCGGCGGTTTCCGGCGGGTATTTCATCAGGTTCAGGACAAATTGGGATTCCTCGTCCCGCATTCCCTTGAGAAATTCGTCCTTCTGCTCGGGTGACAGCTCGTCCAGCAGAATGGCGAGGTCGTCGTTATCCATCAAGTCCAGGATAATGGCCGTTCTCTCTTTGCCCAGCCTGCCCAGAACTTCAATTTGCTGGTCATGCTCCATTTCCTGAATCATGTCGGCCAGTTGTTCTTCGTTCAGAAACTGCAGAAAGCGGGTTTGTTCCGTGTCGCTCAGATGACTATGTATTTTTGCCAGGTCATAAGGGAGGAATTCGTCGATGATTCGCTGAAAATCATTTGACGTCTTTGCCTTTAGACTCTCTGTAATGTCAGGGATCCATTGCTCCAGTGTCCGGGAATTCACGCGGGGATTCCTCCTTTTATTGTTCCGATCCATTAACGAAATGATTACGTATTATAGGGTTCACCATAACGACTTGTTGTTAAACAGCATGGATACGGCAAGTGCATGAAAAAAGAATTGGCGAACGAAAAAAGAATCCTCGGCAAGAGTTGCAAACGCTTGCATTTTACAATAAGATATAGGCGCACAAATTCATGAGTAGGGGTGAGCATATGAAATACAGACGTCTCGGGAAAACCGATCTGAAAGTATCGGTAGTCGGTGTGGGAACCTGGCAGTTTGGCGGTGATTGGGGGAAGGATTTCAACCAAAAGGAAGTCGATGCCATCTTGACGCATGCCAAGGAGCTGGGCATTAATTTGCTGGATACAGCCGAATGTTACGGGCCTCATCATATGTCCGAGAATTTCATCGGTGATTTCTTGGCGCGCGACCGCCGCGAGGATTGGGTCATTGCCTCCAAGTTCGGCCATCGATGGCATGAACAATGGGAGAATGCTTGGGATGCGAAGCAGATCCGAATTCAGCTGGAGGAATCACTTAAAGCGCTTCGTACCGATTATATCGACCTGTATCAATTCCATTCCGGCTCGGATGACGTGTTCAACAATGATGAGATGTGGACGATGCTGGACAAGCAGGTTCAGGCGGGAACCATCCGGAATCTGGGCATATCCATCGGAAGCAACAGAAATATCTATCAAACCGACAAGGCGGCGGAGGTGAATGCCAAAGCCATCCAAGTCGTGTATAACCGTCTCGATCAAGCGCCGGAGGATGAGGTTTTCCCTTCATGTTTGAAGCAGGATCTTGGCGTATTGGCGCGAGTTCCGCTTGCGAGCGGCTACTTAAGCGGAAAATACAAGCCTGGCACGGTGTTCAGCGACAATGTGCGCAAGAACCGCGATCAGGATGAGATCAACGCCAAGCTGAAGCTTGTGGAGGAGATCAAGCAGAATGAAGTGCCGGAGGGCGTAAATATGGCCGAGTGGGCCTTGGCCTGGTGCTTGAAGCATCCGGCTGTCAGCTGCGTCATTCCCGGCTGCAAGAGCGTGGAACAGGTGGAGATGAACGCGAAGGCCGTTCAGCTGGATTTGGTGCAGGACGACCATCCGGGAGCCTGGAAATCTTAATACCCGCCATGACTCGAATGCGAATAGGGCGATAACAGAAAAAGCACCCGCGGGTGCTTTTTCTTGTGTCATCCCTATCCTGCCTGCGAACCGGCAACCGTCCGCTTCGCAGGCAGGAATCTGCGATTTTACAGAGCTGGTATAGGGTAATAGACTCACTGTACGGGACTTTGTTATAGTAAACCTAACGGGATTTTTTGGGGAGGAACAGATGAAACCTATTAATAAACTCAGCATACAAGATGATTTTGTCGGTTTTTATTTGTTGAAAGAATTGAATATGAGACAGACCAACGGCACGCCGCCGAAAGACTATTTCGATATTGTTCTCGCGGATGCCAGCGGTCAAATATCGGCCAAGTACTGGGATGTGACCATACAGGATAAAGAAACGTTCCTGCCGATGCAATTGGTCAAAATCCAGGGAACCGTACTGAGCTACAGGGACCAGCCTCAAGTCAAGATCAGCCGTATCCGCAAGGCCACCGATGCGGATGGCGTCTCGTTAACGGATTTTGTGAGGGCGGCGCCCATTCGCCCCGTGGATCTGTTACATACGATCAAACTTACGATGAACGAGATTACGGAGCCGCAGGTGCGAAGCATCGTACAGTATTGCGTGTCGAAGGTGGAAGAGAAGCTGATGCATTATCCTGCTGCCAAAACCTATCATCATGCCTATTACGCCGGGCTGGCTTACCATATCGTCCGCATGCTGGAGATTGGCGATTTCATCTGCAAGCAGCGGCCGTTTCTGAATCCGGATTTGATCAGGGCAGGCATTATCCTGCATGATATCGCGAAGCCGGAAGAGATGATCGCACAGATGGGCATCGTAACGGATTACAGCAACCAGGGCAAGCTGATAGGGCATATCGCCCTGGCGTCCAACTGGATCGTGGAGGCGGCGATCGAGAACGGCATCGCGCTTGAATCCGAAGTGGTTTTGGGCTTGCAGCATCTGGTGCTTTCCCATCATAACCTCGGAGAGTGGGGCAGCCCGGTTCAGCCGCAAACGGCCGAGGCCGTCGCGCTGCATCATATCGATCTGCTGGATGCCAAGCTGCAGATGGTAGAGGACGCCTTGGATACGACGATTGAAACGGAGCCGTGGACACCAATGATCCGCGGCCTGGATAATAAAGCAATCTATCGGTTGAAGGTATGACGATGAAGGCATTCCCCGATCCATTGGCCCGATCCATTGAATTGTGGGCATGCCTTTTCATTATGGTGTAGGACGGCTCATGTTCCCTGGATCGGCAGCGTAAAGCGCACTGTTGCCCCGCGAAGCGGGTTGTTCTCGGCAACAATATGTCCTCCGTGGTGCTGAACGAGAAGTTTGGCGATATACAGTCCCAGACCGGAATGCCCTTTTTGCCTGGAGGAATGAACCTCACCCTGATAAAAAGGCTTAAACACCTGGTGCAGATGCCGCTGCTGCCCAAAGCCTGTTCCGTTATCCGTGACGGCCATCACTACCTGCTGCTCGGTGATCTCGATGTGCCATAGAATCCGCCCGGCTTCAGGGGTGTAGCGAAGGCTGTTGGATACGAGATTGTCCAGAACCTGGATGATGCGATAGGGATCGAGCATGACCGGAGTCTTGGCCGTTCGGTTATCGTAAACCTTCGATTGGAAGGCGATGTTCTTCCCCCTGCATAAAGCGGCATATTCCCCGGTTTTTTCGTCCGCCAATTCTTCGATATCCACGGGAAGCGGCTGGAGGCGAAAAGACACCTTCTCGATCTCCGCCATGGTGTTCATGTCTTGAAGAAGCTTCGAAGCGCGGGTTGTGTTCCGTTTGATGACCTGCAGGTACTGCAGCCGTTTGCCTTCATCAGGCTCCCCGTTCATCTGCTCAAGCCCCTCGACATGGCCTTGAACAATCGTTAGCGGCGTCCGAAGGTCGTGAGCGAGCGCCGCAAACATGGTGCTTCGTTCTTGCTCCATTCTCCACTCCCGCTCGATGGAATGCTCCAGCTCCTGACGCATGTCTTCAAAAGCCTTCGTTAGCCGGTTTACCTCCGCAATGGACGAAGCCCCGGATATGCTAAAGCCTAAATTACGCTCTTTAATCATTTCGGCTCCTTGCAGAAGCTGCTGCAGCGGAGCGCTGATTTTTCGGCTGAACCGCCTGCCGAATACCAAGGTGAACAAAACGATATACAAAAATGGCGTCAGGAAGAACGCAAGGAACCCAAAGGTCACCAAGGGATTCAGCGCAGGATTGGCCGCCGTTACCTTCAGACTGTATCCAACCAGCAGAGCCCCGATCAGATTGCCGTCCCGGGAGACAACCGGCTTGTATACTACGATTTCATTCATGCCGCTGCGCGTCTGGTTTAATCGCGCCAGGATTTTCTCCCGGCTAAGCGATTCATGGATATGAAGATCCCCGTACAAGGGTTTGCCGGTAAGGGACACGACCAGGTAGGACATGCCCTGTGAGGGAATTACCTTTTCCAGCTCGGCTTGCCCCTCCGTGCTCATGATGGAGTCGCCCCGGGTCTGGGCGTATTCCGTAATCACGGGGATTTGCGCCTCGTAATGATTTGCCGGTAGCGCGATATCATGGTTGAACAAGTAATCCAGCAACATCACAAGCAGTCCCCAGGTTACAAGCGTAGCCAGCAAACTGCAGATCAGAATCGAGATGAAATGGCGGGCGAACGTATTTTTGATGGAACGCTGTTTCATCATTGGGGATCCCACTTGTAGCCGATGCCCCAGACGGTTTGAATAAAGCTGCGGTTCTGTGCATGAGCGGCCAGCTTGGCCCGGATTTTCTTGATATGCTCGGTGATGGTAGAGTCGTCCCCATCGGCGTCCAATCCCCATAACTTCTCGTAAATCTGCTCTCTGGAAAAGACCTGCCCCTGATGCATCGCCAGCAGTTCTACGATCTGAAACTCCTTATTCGTTAGCGGGAGGTCGTGCCCATTGCAACTAACCGCATGCCCCTTGCAATCGATCGTCAGGGCTTGGAACCGCAGGATGCCCTGTTCTTTTTGCGTGTGGATTCGCTGTTCCCGCCGCAGATGGGCATGGATTCGGGCTTTTAATTCCGCGAGGCTGAAGGGCTTGAGCAGATAATCATCCCCGCCTGCCGCCAGACCTTTAATTCGGTCCACTTCACTCTGGCGGGCACTCAGGAATACAATGGGGCACTGCGTCGTTTCCCTTAGCTGCTTGCAGACCTCAATGCCGTCCATCTCGGGCATCATCACATCGAGTATGATCAGGGACGGCTGCTGCTTGCTCTGGATTAACGCCTCCTGTCCGCTTCCGGCCGTGAGTACGTGGTAGCCTTCAAGCTCCAATGAATCTTGTATAAAAGAGATGATTTCTTCTTCATCATCCACCAATAGGATCGTTTCGTTTGCCATATCCATTACATCCTCCAAGAAATAGCTATTCAAAAGGTCTATCTGGTTAGTGTACACGTCATTTCTAAAGAATGAATAAAGAAAGTCCTGTTACTTGAAGTTTATATATGCCCCTACCTCAACGGAGCAGGCGGAATCGTTCTGGAGAAGCGGAAGCGGTCGCCTTTGCCCCCGGATTTCAACCATTCTTAAATGGATAGATAGAAATCTGGGGGCAACAGCGATCGGAAGAATGATCCGCATGCGCAGTGATGCTTAAGCTGCTGTATACTTACAGGTCAATTTGAGTTTCTTTATCCTTTCTTTATGATTGTACCTTAACCTGTAGGCACAATGATAAGGAGGTACGATGATGGCAACGAATTCACAGCCCAGAATACAGCTCATCGATAGCTTGAGGGGATTTGCACTATTAGGCATCTTTTTGGTGAACATTACGTTTTTTACGACATCGCTGCAAACCATTTCGTTCGGGGTCGAATTATGGTCGGGCTGGTACAATGAAGTCCTGATAATGCTGCGCGGGATTGTCATTGACGGCAAATTCATTTTGATTTTTTCCTTCCTGTTCGGTTACGGGATGGTGCTGTTACGGGAGAGCAGTCAGGCGAAAGGCCGCAGTTTTAACCGCATTTATACCCGAAGATTAACGGCTCTGCTTCTGATCGGCCTGATCCACGGAATCTTGATATGGTACGGGGACGTTCTAACGCATTACGCGCTTATGGGATTCCTATTGATGCTGTTTCAGCGCTGCAAGCCGAAAACGCTGCTGATCTGGTCAATATCCCTGCTGCTGATCGTTCCCGTTCTGCTAACGGGAGCAAGCCTGCTGAACCCGGCATCCGGCCAGGTATTCGAGCCGTTTAGCCCGGCGGATGCCCATCAGATGGGAATCTATTTCCAGGAGCGGGATGCCGCTATTTACGGGGAAGGGTCGATGGCCCAGATCATGGCTCAGCGGCTGAATGATTACATCGGCTCCATCTTGAATATGGTGGTCTTCTACCCGCAAGTATTAGGGATGTTCCTGATGGGTGCCTACTTCTGCAAGCGCCGTATTTTGCATGAGGTCCAGAAGAACCGGAAGGGGATCATCCGATCGGTCGTCATTGGCGGAAGCCTCGGTCTTCTCCTTCAATTCGTGATGACGCTAGCGGATGGACTTCCGTCCTGGGCCGAGGCGGCAGCCTTGTTCGTGGGGGCACCGCTCTTGGCGCTGGCTTACATCGGAGTGTTTGCACTTTTATACCAGAATAAATCGTGGCAGAAGGTGTTGAATTTGTTTTCCTATCCCGGCAAAATGGCCTTCACCAACTATTTGCTTCAATCGATCCTGTGCGGATTGATCTTTTACAGCTACGGTCTGGGGTGGTACGGAACCATCGAGCCGGTCTGGCAGATGCTGATGGCCGTGGTCATTTTTATTGTGCAAGCAGCCTGCAGCAAAGTCTGGTTCAAACGGCTTCCGATCGGCCCGTTCGAATATGTTTGGCGCCTGTTTACGTATTGGGGAAATCCCGTGAAACAAAGAGAAAGGGTGCATGCTCGTTCCTGAAGAACAAGGCCGCCCATTTAAATCATCGCTGCATCAAAGCACCCAAGCTTTAAATAAAACTCTTGCAATTTCAATCCGGGGTGTAATACAATGCTTCTTAATTAACCAACACGATATGTTATAACAAGCGATGATGGAAAGAGTAAGCGAAAGAACGTTCCTGACAGGAAAGGGCAGCCACCGACTGAGAGCGCCCCGGTGAAGGTTCTCCGCCGAAGTTCATTCCGGAGCTGGTATTCTGATCGTTTGCATGTTTCGTGCAAGCCGTAGGTTTACCCGTAACCCTTGCGTTAAGAGGTTCAAGTGAGATGTGCTTGCTATATTTTTCGCATATCTAATAAGGGTGGTACCACGACTCCTCGTCCCTTTCCGGGCGGGGGGTCTTTTTGTTTATATATACCAGAAAAAAATGCGAGGGAGAGATTCTAGATGAGTCAAGGACGTTTGGAGCAATTGAGATCGGAGCTTGATACCGTCAATCTTCAGCTGCTGGAGCTGCTGTCGGAGCGGGCGCGGATCGCCAAGGAAATCGGTCAGGAGAAAGTGAAGCAGGGAGTGCCTGATTTCGATCCGGTACGCGAGAAGAAAATGCTGGACACCTTGGTGGAACATAACCAAGGCCCTTTTGATAATGAGACGGTGCGTCATTTGTTTAAACAGATTTTTCAGGCATCCTTAAAGCTGCAGCAGGTCGATCACAAGAAGCATCTGCTGGTGAGCCGGAAGAAGAAGCAGGAGGATACGCTGATTGAGCTGGGCAATACGGTGATCGGCGGCGGCACGCCGGTGATGATTGCAGGGCCTTGTTCGGTTGAGAGTTATGATCAGGTGCGCCAGGTAGCGGCAGCCCTCAAGGAAGCCGGCATTACCGTCATGCGCGGAGGAGCGTTCAAGCCGAGAACATCGCCTTACGATTTTCAGGGCTTGGGCGTGGAAGGCCTGAAAATTCTAAAGGAAGTGGCGTCCGAGTTCGGGCTGAAGACGATCAGCGAAATCGTGGATCCTGCCCATATCGAGCTTGCGTGCGAATACATTGACGTCATTCAGATCGGCGCCCGGAACATGCAGAACTTCGAGCTGTTGAAAGCGGCAGGGGATGTTCAAACGCCGGTGCTGCTGAAACGCGGTCTTGCGGCTACGATCGATGAGTTCGTGCACGCTGCGGAGTACATCGTGTCCCGCGGCAATACGCAGGTCATGCTCATTGAACGCGGCATTCGGACGTACGAGAAGGCAACGCGAAATACCTTGGACATCTCGGCGGTGCCGATCCTGAAACAAGAAACGCATCTGCCGGTGCTGGTGGACGTGACGCATTCCACGGGCCGCAAAGACATCCTGGCTCCTTGTGCCAGAGCGGCGCTGGCTGCGGGGGCAGACGGCGTAATGGTAGAGGTTCATCCCGATCCGGCCACGGCGTTGTCCGATGCGGCTCAGCAGCTGAATATTCCGGAATTCCATGATTTCCTGGCGAATGTGAAGAAGTCCGGATTGCTGTAAGAAGCGTCGTTTTTAATATCTGGAAAATGAAGGGTTGACAAATCGCTGTTCATTCTCTAAGATAATTATCAAAATTCATATTGAAATGTTTTGATTAGAAATAGTAAAAGCGAAATGACTTTTCAGAGAGCCGTTGGCAGGTGCGAAACGGTAACGTCGTTCCCTTTGAACTCGTCTATGAACAGCTGCCTGAACATGTAGGGTTAGCCGGAGTTCCACCGTTACAGGGATAGATGGTGATGGCCATCGAAGAAGATCATTTTGCATAAAATGAATTAGAGTGGTACCGCGGGTTCAACCTCGCCTCTATACGTAGAGGCGGGGTTTTTTTGTTGGTTAAATTCCGGGTTTAACCAACCCTGCTTGATATAGATAAACCCAAGTTCAGCGACCAAGGAGGAATTCCGAATGGAAAGAAATATTATCGTATTGGACACAACCTTGCGCGACGGAGAACAGGTTCCGGGCGCCAAATTGAACGTACAGCAAAAAATAGAGTTTGCGCAGCAGTTGAAGCGGTTGAACGTCGATATTATCGAGGCGGGCTTTCCCGCGTCTTCGGCAGGAGACTTTCAAGCGGTTCAGGAAATCGCCCGCACCGTGGGCGACAGCGTATCGATCACTGCGCTTGCGCGCGCGGTGAAGGGCGATATCGATGCCGTATATGAAAGCATTAAGCTTGCGCAAAACCCGCTGATTCATATCGTGCTCGGTACCTCGAACATCCATGTGGAGAAGAAATTCAACCGCTCCAAGGATGCCGTGCTTCAGATGGGCGTAGATGCCGTGAAGTATGCCAAAACGCTGCTGCCTCAAGTTCAGTATTCGACGGAGGACGCATCCAGGTCCGATTTTGAATATCTGTGGAAAACGATCGAGGCCGTGGTAAAGGCCGGGGCAACGATGATTAACGTGCCGGACACGGTCGGTTATGCCGTGCCGGACGAATTCGGCGAATTGATCCGCAAAATCAACGAACGCTTGAAAAACCTGAACGATCAGGTGATCCTCAGCGTTCACTGTCATAACGACCTGGGACTTGCTACGGCGAACACGCTCAGCGCCGTGCGGAACGGCGCCGAGAAAGTGGAATGCACCATCAATGGTTTAGGGGAGCGCGCCGGCAATACTTCGCTGGAAGAAGTGGTCATGGGACTGAAGGTCCGGGAGAATCATTTCAAGGCATCCACCAACGTCCGGCTCAAGGAGCTGATCCGAACCTCACGATTGCTGACGCATTTGACGGGCCTGGATGTACAGGTGAACAAAGCGATAACGGGCGAGAACGCATTCGCGCACTCGTCCGGTATTCATCAGGACGGTCTGCTGAAGGATAAGCAGGTCTACGAAATTATGTCGCCGGAGGAAGTCGGCGCCGACAGCATGGAGCTGATCCTGACGGCGCGTTCGGGACGGCATGCGTTCAAGAATGCGGTGGAGAAGCTGGGCTTCGAGACGGGTGAAGGCGATGATTTTGAAGCGCTGTTCGAGAAATTCCTGCTGCTGGCCGATGCCAAGAAGGAAGTATATGACCATGACGTCTTCTATCTGGTAACCCAGCACCGCACCCATGAAGAAGTCAGCAGCCATCTGTACGAGCTGGACTCCTTCCAGGTTGTCACCAATGATCTGTATCCGACGGCAACCGTGAAGCTGAAGAAAGGCAGCGAGACATTCAGGGACAGTATGGTGGGGGATGGTCCGATCGATGCGCTGTACAGTGCCATTAAAGCGTTGGTCGGTTTGGACGTGCAGTTGAAGGATTACAAAATCAACAGTCTGTCGAGAGGAAAAGAAGCCATCGGCCGAGTGAACATCCGTATCGAATACCAGGGCAAAATCTATTCCGGGCGCGCGATGGATACGGATATCATCAAGGCCAGCGCGCTGGCATTTCTTAACGGAATCAATGCGGTCTTGCTTGATGCCGGCCACGATTCGCAAGCGCCGGTGAGTGCACGATAATATTGCCGTCGTAAGGATCCTGATGGTTGAACAGATAGGGTGTTGCCGGATAGGGGAGCCTTAAAAGAAAGCGCCCAGCGGGCCCAGAATATTTTGGCCGATAAGGGGTACAGCAATCAGGTTTCTTTTTCAATATGAAACGGTTTGGGCTGCGGCAGGACATCCGAAAGCCGTGTTTGCCTGTATGCCCCATGAGTTGGCTGCGTTCACCGAAGGGCAAGTAATAACGGTAACGTAATATAAATGAAAAAACCGACTTCGCGTAGCCCCGGAGTCGGTTTTTTTGTGCGTTGCGTAAAAGTAGCATTGATGACAGAGTTCCGCTTCGGGCATATAACGCCCTGCATAGGAAAACACAGGCGAGCTGAAAAAAGTACATGTCAATCGACGGGATTTGAATGTTATTATGAAAGCGCTTTATAACTGTGGGTGACACTCTTCGGGGGGAGCGGGCTTACCGACTTTCATTAAGACTGAGCAGACTCGAAATCGGGGCAGTCATGTAGAAGCAACTGGATAGGCAATCTGCGAGAATAGGGAAGGAAGCGATGTGGATGAGAAGAAAATGGAGTTTCATTTTGATGAGTGCGCTTATCGCCTTAACGGCAGTCGGCTGTAATGGTGCTAAGGAAGCGGATGGAGGGAAAGCCGGTTCGTCCGGGGCCGCGCCGATGGCAGGCTGTCCTTTACGATGTCCATGGCGACCAGCGGAAACAAACACGCCGAGCGTTCGAAGGATGTGAACGAAGAAAGATGGGTGAAGGAGCTTGAGAAGCTGACCAATACGGACATTCATCTGACGATGCTTCCGCTGAAAGATTTCGATAGCAAAATGACGCTGATGTTCGCTTCCAATGATATTCCTGACGTTGTCCAGAACGTGGGAGGGGCCACGAGCAAGGGGATGTCCGGCTCCGTAGAGGCCGGCGTATTCATGCCGCTTGACGATTTGCTGAAGGAGCATGCGCCGAACTTGATGAAGAGCGTGCCGAAGGAAGCGTGGCAGGAGACCAGCTATGACGGCAAAATATACGGAATCCCGGCCTGGCTGTCCAATCCGTCCCGGCGGGCGTTGTTCATCCGTACCGATCTGCTGGAGAAAACCGGCCTTCCGGCGCACAAGACGGTGGACGAGTTTCTGGACGTGATGCGTGCGATGAAGAAGGAAGGCGTGGAATTTCCGTATCAAATGCGCGAGAATTTTAAATATGCGGATACGATATTAGGCGCTTTTGATGTGCTGCCGTCCCAGTTTGAGCTGCAGAACGGGGAGGTCGTTCCCAAGTTCTTCGACGTGGAGAATATGACGAAGGCGCTGGAGACCTATAAGACCATGTACGACGAAGGCTTGATTCCGAAGGATTTTGCAACCCTGACATCCAGTGACTACGGCAAAAACAACGAGAGCGGCAAGTCGGGCATGTGGTCGGCCAACGCGCAGCTGCTCGCGGAATACCGCGGCAAGCTGAAGAACGCCGTGCCGGAGGCTAAGCTGGACATCATTCCTGCTCCGAAAGGACCCGAGAACGTCGGAGGCCATCTGCTCTACTCCAGCATTAATACGTCTTACTACATTAACAGCAAGGTGTCGGAGGAAAAGGCGATCGGCATCATCAAGTTTTTCGATTGGATGCTGACGCCGGAGGCGGAAACGTACTTCTCGTTCGGGATTGAAGGCGAAACCTATACGAATGAGAACGGAACGGTAAAGTTCACGGCGCCGACTACGCCGGAGGCCATGGATGAGGACCGTTTCCGCGCCATGTTCTGGTTTGTGCACGATATGGTTTATAACAAGGCAAGAGAAGAGCTGACGGAAGACGGGCAGGACATGATCAAGTTTATGGATACCGTGGTCTTCAAGGAAGGGCTGGGCTCGATTCGCTTCTCGCCTGCACTGGACGCGTATGCCAAATATCCGGATGCTGCCCCGCAGGGCGATGATGTAGGTCCGAAGCTGGTTCTCGATCATATGATCAAGATGATCTATGGCAGGGAACCGATCTCGGACTGGCCGAACGTAATCGAGGAGTATAAGAAAAAAGGCGGCCTCGAAATCATCAAGGAAGCGACAGACCGTTACAACGAAGGGAAGGGCGTCGTCGTTTCGGAAAATCGAAAGTAGGCGATTTTTGAAGCGAAGGAGATGTTGGCATGAGCCTGCATGATAACGGCGGCAAACAAGCCGCGTTTTTTGAGCGAATCATGGGACTGCCGGTCTTTGATACCCATACCCACCTTGTCGGCGACCGGCTTGGCGCAAGGGATTTCTGGGAAATCGCGCACTACTTCTGGTTCTATCGGGAGCTCCAAGCCGGAGGCTATCCGGATGGAGCGGAGAAGCTGCCTGAGGAGGAACGCATAGCTGTATTTCTGAATGCCTACCGCTCGACGAGAAGCACGCTGATGAACTGGACGTTCACTTCCATTATGCGTGAGTTATACGGGATCGGGATCAAGGATGAAGATTCGATTCGGGAAGCCGTGACCGCAGTGCGGCATTCAGCCGCCGAAGAGGGATGGGCACAGCAAACGGCAGACCGGATGAATATCCGCCGGTTTGTCGTGAACCATCCGGAGCACGCAACATTTCAAGGCATGCGGGATCCTGCGGTATGGATTCCCCGGATTGACGGAGCGCTGGGCCGATGGGTCGACCAGATCGTGCAATCCTCAGAACCGGCCAGGACGTTGCTCGCGGTACGGGACGAGATAAACCGGCAGCTTGGCGGTTATAAAGAAGCGGGCTGCCAGGGCATTATGACCACGCTGCCGCGGTATGAATCGAGCGCGAACCTCCGCCGGGAGATCGGCTCGGCAAGCGGACGTGACGACATCTTGATGGAGCTGCTGCACTTTATCTGTGCGGCAGCCGATCGAAACGGCTTGCTTGTCCAGCTGTTTCTGGGCGTCGAAAGGTCATGGTGCGGCACGGCGTTCCCTGCGAACGATACGGAGCGGATCCTGAAGCTCGCCGCTTTATTCGAGACATACCGTTGTCCTTTTGAGCTTGTGCTTGCGTCGGAGCTGAACAATCTGGATGCGGTGCAGGCTGCCTGGAATTTTCCGAACGTTCATGTCGGGGGGATGTGGTGGTTCAACTTCCGGGCAAGCACGTACCGGGACAGCATGCAGTACCGTCTGGAAGCACTCCCGGCCAGTAAAAGCTCGGTGATCGTTTCGGATGCCCGATGCATGGAATGGAGCTACGGCAAGATCCTGCTTGTGAAGAAGCTGGCTGCCGAGTTTCTGTGGGAGCGGGTCACGTCGGGCTGGATCGATGAAGAAACGGCGCTGCATACGGCAGAAGAATGGTTCTACGCGAGTGCCGTGAAACGCTACGGCATTCAATCGGATGAGCTTGACGGATAACGAAGGTTTTGACGCAAAGTCGATCCTGACGGGATCGGCTTTTGCTGGTTCAACAAGAAACCGGAGGAATCAGGATTGACATATCGATAAATCTCGATATAATGATACGTATGAAACCAATCGAAGTGTTTAAAGCGTTGTCCAATGAATCAAGACTGGAAATATTGCAGTGGCTCAAGGAACCGGAACAGCATTTTACGCCCCACGAAGGGATTGATATGAGGGAAATCGGGGTATGCGTAAGCCAGGTGACCGAGAAATTGAACATGACGCAGTCCACAGCATCGCAGTATTTATCGATTCTGCATCGGGCAGGCCTGATCAAGACGGAACGCTTGGGGAAATTTACGTATTATAAGCGGGATGAAGAAGTGATCCGGGAAATCGGAGAGTATTTGAAGCAGGAGATATAGAACAGGAACTGAATGTTTCCTTAGAGTAAGAAGGAATATTCAGTTTTGTTCTGCATTACGTATCTATATATTGCGATATGACTTTTTATTGGTTTAACATATCGACAATTCACGATATGTAAATATAAAATAAAGGAGTGGAATCATGACAGGTTCATGGAAAATTTATGTTTTGGCTATCGTCAGTTTTTTAGTAGGGACGTCGGAGTATATCATATCGGGGGTGTTGGATAAAATCGCGGATTCGTTAGGGATTACCATCACCGCTGCAGGCCAGCTAATCACGATTTTCTCGTTGGTATACGCAATCTTGACTCCCGTGCTTATGGCATTGACGGCTAAGGTGGAGAGACGGAAGCTGCTGGTCTATTCGTTAGGCGTGTTTGTGGTTGCCAATCTTTTGTCATTCGCTCTGCCGGGATATATCCCGTTTGTCATCGCCCGCGTACTTATGGCGATGGGCGCTGGCATGGTGGTTGTCACGGCGCTCGGAATCGCCGCCAAAATCGCGCCGCCAGGCAAGCAGGCGAGCTCGATCGCCACGGTGGTCATGGGCTTCACGGCTTCGCTCATCATAGGCGTTCCGCTCGGGCGAGTCGCAGCCGCTGCTTTTGGATGGAAATCGGTGTTCGGGTTGATTGCCGTTCTGGGGGTTATTTCGATGTTGGTCCTGCATAAGGCCATTCCCAAAACAACAGGTGATGCCCCGGTTCCGCTGCTCCAGCAGTTCGCCCTGCTCAAGAAACCCAAAGTGGCACTTGGTTTGGCGATTACGTTCTTCTGGCTGGGCGGGTATTCCGTCGCCTATACGTACCTGTCCCCTTATCTGCTGAACGTTAGCGGTTTGAACGAACAATGGATCAGTTCAGCCCTGTTTGCCTTCGGCATTGCCAGCCTCATCGGCTCCAAGTTCGGAGGGTTCAGCACGGACAGATGGGGAGTACCGCTTACCTTAATCGGCGGCATGCTTCTGCATATTATTGCTTTAATCGTCCTGACTTTTACCGATGCGGGAGCATCCGTTATGCTGGTGTTTGCCGTACTTGTGATTTGGTCGCTGGCCGCTTGGTCATCCGGGCCCACGCAGCAGTATAATCTCGTCCAGCTGGAGCCGAATTCCTCGGGGGTCATGCTTGGCCTGAACCAGTCCATGATGCAGCTGTCCATGGCGGCAGGCGCGGGTATCGGTGGAATCGCGATCGAACGAATTTCGTTGTCGTCCATCGCATGGATCGGCGCTGCGGGTGTTGCGATAGCCGCGGTTGTATCGCTTGTACTGTTTCAATACATTAAGCAGGAGAGCACGGATCACGCGGCACTCGATGCTTGAAAGCATGACCGATGGTAACAGCCTGCTGCTCCGGGGCCTGCGATGCTCCGGCAGCATCGCTGCTAAGATAACAAAAGTCTGTTCAAGAGGCCCGGCTTCGTTTCTAAAATTCGATAATGGAAGAAAGCAGTAGCTGCGGCTGAGGCCGAGGCTCCTCGTACAGCCAAATGGACATCCATTTGACGCCCTCCAACCGGAACGTTTATGCTATGATCAATGATAGCGGAAAATTTGGTTCCAAATTTTGCAGGAGGAGGAGATCGATTGGCTAAGCTTAAAGATATCGCCGAAAGGGTCGGCGTATCCATATCCACGGTTTCGCGGGCCATCAGCAACGATGCTAACCGTCCGGTCAATGAAGAAACCAAGCAGAAAATTCGGGAAGCGGCTCTTGAACTCGGTTATAAACTACATGAACCACCCCGAAGCGTACATGCTTACAATACGGCCGACAAACGGGTTGTCTGTGTCGTCCCCCAACATCTGATGGACGATCACCCGTATTTTTCAACGGTTCTAGCCGGTTTTCATAAAAAAATGGAGGAGCTGGGCCAGCCCCCGGCTATCGTCCGCACATGCGAAGAGGTCGGCGATGCGGACCGGATACGGCTCATGCTGAGGGAGACGGGGGCGCAAGGGATCGTAGCCATAAGCTGGTACGACAAAGAACTGTTTGAGCTGATGCAGCAGGCCGGGATTGCCATCATGGGCGTGAGTTTGAATGATGACCGGCTGAACGTCCCGGTTGTAGACTGTGACCGGATCCTATCGGCGAGGGCAGCCGTACGCCACCTGATCGACCAAGGGCATTCGCGGATCGCTTATATCGGAGGCCCCGCATATTCCAAGCAGATGGAAAGCGAGGAACGGTATGTCGGATACAAATTCGCTATGCTCGAGGCCAACTTAGAGGTGCGCGAGGAGTGGCAGATGAACACCGGATGGAACGTGGACCGAAGTTTCAGCAAATTGTCCGAGTTATTGGGGGGGCTTCCCAAAGGGCAATGGCCGACGGCTGTTTTTTGTGCAAGCGACATGCTTGCCATTCCAGCCATGCGGGCCGTTGTCGAGAACGGCGGCCGCATACCGGAGGATATCGCGATCGTAGGAATGGATAACATCGATGTGGCCCAGTATACTACACCGCCGCTGTCCTCCGTATCCGTTCCCAAATACGAAATCGGCAGGGTAGCGGCCAAATCGATTGTGGATTATTTGGATGGTCATTTCCCGATGGCAACCAAGATATTGCTGCCATGCTCATTGATTGTGCGGGAATCCTCCAGATTTACCCGGAAGCAGTAAAAATATAACTTATTATGTTCGGTTAACTGACATTTAAAGACAAGAAAAAGATGATCAAACAGCCGTCGGCTTGAAAACCGGCGGCTGTTTTTTGCTGTTACTCACTCCAAAACAAATCATTTCACACCAAAAAGATCCAAAAAAGTGTTTGACTTTGCCAAAATCCTATATTATTATGAGTGAAAATCATGGAGATGTTTGGCGTTGGGTTTTCCTTTTTTGGAGTTGGATAATCACCGTCCGCATCGTTCCATTTACACATTGATTGCGTTTTCATCCCTTTTATATCAACGTAATCGAATAATATTAAATATTCCCCGTAGAGAAGTTGAAGACCCTTCAAATTGCAAGTTTCAACTCTTGCTAGTATCGATAATTATCCAAACTAATTCCAAATATATTCTGATATTATCCAAAAATAAATCCAAAGAACTAGAATAACGTCCGATTCCATCGGATTTTATTTATAAACTATGAGAATGTCATTATTTATGACATGAAGATCCTGAAATGCCCCATTGAATCACGGTGGCTTGATGCGGTTGTTGCTTTTGTCAGATGACGGATTGCAGAGAAAAGGAGGGAAATCGTAAACCGAGTGCTTTACCAGCTGGATCCATAGGAAGAGAACATGATCCCCTAAAGGTACCCGCTAAAGGAGGGGGTCAATGGAACGTTATGGTTTGCTTTGTTGGCGTTCTAGATTAACCAATACATACCGAGGTGATGCTCATTGGCAAATACGACCCTGCAGCCCGCAGCAAATGCGGTATCCGAGACGAAGCGTAAGCGCTTCATGTGGAATCGCATCCTCCGTAATTGGCAGCTTTATGCTCTGATTTCACCGGTCATCGCCTATTACGTCCTGTTCCAGTACGTTCCGATGTACGGCATCCAGATCGCCTTTAAGGACTTTATTGCAACGCAAGGGATATGGGGCAGTCCGTGGGTCGGCTTTGAGCACTTTGACCGATTTTTCAACAGCTATTATTTCTGGCGCTTGATCAAGAACACGCTGGGCATCGGTTTATACAGCCTGGCCGTCGGTTTTCCGATCCCGATTATTCTGGCATTGCTCATGAATGAGATACGGGCCGAACGTTTTAAGAAATTCGTGCAGACCATCACCTATGCTCCTCACTTTCTTTCTACCGTGGTCGTTGTCGGGATGATGATGATCTTCTTATCGCCCCGTTACGGTATCATCAACCATTTCATTGAAATGTTCGGCGGCCAGCTGATCAATTTCATGACGGAGCCATCTTGGTTCAAGTCCCTGTACGTGCTGTCGGATGTATGGCAGACGATGGGCTGGAGCTCCATCATTTATTTGGCTGCCCTTGCCGGCATTGACAACCAGCTGCACGAAGCCGCGCGTGTCGATGGTGCGACCAGGCTTCAGCGCATATGGCATATTAACATCCCGGGCATCATGCCAACGATCATCATACTCTTGATCCTGAACATGGGCAGCCTTATGGGCATCGGGTTCGAGAAGGTGCTCCTGATGCAAAACAACCTGAATATGGAGAGCTCCGACATTATAGCCACCTATGTCTACCGAATGGGGATCCAGAATGCCGAGTACAGCTTCTCCGCGGCGATCGGATTGTTCAATTCCGTCATCAATTTCATTCTGCTGGTTGCGGTGAACTTTATTTCGAAGCGGGTTAGCGAAACAAGTCTTTGGTAAAGAGGGGAGCATCGAACCATGCAAATTGAATCCAGAGGGGACCGTATTTTTAATGTCATCAACTATGCGATTCTGATCCTGGTCACCATCATCGTCATGTACCCGCTGCTTTTTGTGCTCAGCGCATCGTTTAGCGACCCGCAGGCGGTTCTCCGGGGCGAGATGCTGTTGTGGCCAAAGGGAGTCAACCTGAATTCCTACGCGAAAATATTCCAGAACCAGGATATCATCAGCGGCTTTACCAACACGCTGGTGTACACATCGCTGGGCACGTTCATCAACCTCACGATGACCATTCTTGCGGCCTATCCGCTGTCGCGGAAGGATTTTGTCGGGCGAAATGCCATCATGGCACTATTGGTTTTCACGATGTTTTTCAGCGGAGGACTCATTCCGACGTATTTGCTGATCAAGAACCTCGGCATGCTGAACACGCTCTGGGTCATGATTATCCCGAATGCCGTATCCATCTGGAACATCATCATCATGCGCACCTTCTTTCAGCAGTCCATTCCCGGCGAGCTGCAGGAGGCCGCGACCATCGACGGCTGCTCGAACATCAAAATATTGACCCGGATCATATTGCCGCTGTCCATGCCGATTATCGCGGTGACCATTCTCTTCTATGCGGTCGGTCATTGGAATGCGTTCTTCAATGCACTGTTGTATCTGTCGGACAAAGATAAATTTCCGCTGCAGCTCATCCTGCGCGAAATCCTGATTCAGGGACAAACGAACGACATGGTCAAAATGTCGACCGAATCGGCGATCAAGCAGCAAAGGGAAGTGGAGGGCATCAAGTACGCGGTGCTGGTCGTGGCCAATATTCCGGTGCTGGCGCTCTATCCGTTCCTGCAGCGATATTTTGTCAAAGGCGTAATGATCGGGGCCATCAAAGGATAATTCCTTGCATGGATAAATGGATGGAACACGAAAAGGGGAGGATTACGGATGAAGCTGAAGCAATGGGGAAGTCTTCTGTTGACCTGCATGCTGTCGGTATCGCTGGCGGCGGGCTGCAGCCCGAAGGGTTCGGGCGGAACAGACTCGGCCGATGAAGGGAAAGCCGCGATAAATGAAACGGGATTTCCGATTGTCGACGACAAGATGACGGTGACCGGCTTTGCCGGAAAGTTCTTTGCCAATGCCGACTGGAACAACATCAAGCTGTGGCAGGAATATGAGAAAATGACCAATATCAAGGTGCAGTGGGACACGGTGCATAAAGACAATTTGGCCGAAAAACGCAACCTGCTGCTTGCCGGCGGCGATTATCCGGAGATGTTCTATGCTTCCGCATTCCCGAGGGCGGATTTGCTGAAGTACGGCAAGCAGGGCGCTTTTATCCCGTTGAATGACCTGATAAATCAATACGCGCCGAATTTTAAAGCGTTGATGGAGAAATATCCGGTCATCGAGAAGGGGATTACGATGCCGGACGGCAACATTTACGGGCTGCCGACGCTGTATGATCCGGAATTCCGGTCCGTGCTGTACGGAACGCCGTGGGTGAAGACGGAGTGGCTGACCAAGCTTGGCCTTCAAGAGCCGCAGACGCTGGATGAATTCTACGATATGCTGAAGGCGTTTAAGGAGAAGGACCCGAACGGCAACGGCCAGAAGGATGAATATGCTTGGGGCGGCGTAGGAACCGCCGGCATCGTCAACTATTTGCGAGGTTCGTTCGGCCTTAATTATCACGGAACCTCGAACATTAACGTGGATACCGACCCGGCGAGCGGAAAGGTCCGTTTCATTCCGACGGATCCAAGATACAAGGAACTGCTTCAGTTCGTGAACAAGCTGTACAAGGACGGCCTGCTGGAGCAGGATATCATGTCCGTGAAGAGCACGGAGGTGGACGCCAAAGGCGTTGAAGGCCTTCTCGGCGTCGTTGATAACGTGGATCCGGTCGCCATCTACAACCAGGAGGGTTATGTGGGGCTTCCGGTATTGAAGGGGCCGCACGGCGATCAGATGTTCAGTGCTACAGGCTCCCCGCTGGGGAACATCGGGATGTTTGTCCTGACGGATAAAGCGAAGAATCCGGCCGCGCTGATCCGCTGGATGGATTATTTCTACAGCGACGAAGGCATCCGCATGTTCTTCATGGGCTGGAAAGACGAAACGTATAAGGAAGATGCGGCCGGCAATGTGGATTACGTGGACGAAATCAAGAACAATCCGGAAGGGCTTAACCTGGACCAAGCGGTCGGGCAGTATCTGATATGGCCCGGCGGATATTATCCGGGCTTCGTGACGCAGAAATATTTCAAGGGAGCAGAAGGCCTGCCGACGTCCGTAGAGAACGCAAAGAAAGCCGAGCCGTACGTCATCCCTCAAGAGAAGGTCTGGCCGCCGTTTAACTTTACGGCCGATGAGCAGTCCGAGCTTACCGGAATCCAGACCGACATTCACACGTACGTGGATGAGATGCGGGATAAATTCATAGCCGGCAACGAGTCTTTTGATAACTGGGACCAGTATGTCGCTAACCTGCAAAAGATGGGAGCGGAGCGCTATCTGTCCATTTATCAATCCGCGGCCGACCGATATACCGAATAAGACAAGTACCAAAACATTAAAGGAGCGACATGAGATGACACAATTGAAAGCCATATTGATCGGGGCAGGCGCGCGCGGCGCCGGGGGGTACGCCCCCTATGCCCTGGACTACCCGCATGAACTGGCCTTCGTGGCCGTAGCCGAGGCCGATCCGGCGCGGCGCACCCGATTTGCCGAGGAGCATGGCATCCCGCCGGAGCGGTGTTACGAAACCTGGGAACCGCTGCTGGCCGAGGCCCGGCTTGCCGATATCGCCGTCATTTGTACGCAGGACCGTATGCACTATGGCCCAACCATGCAAGCTTTGGAGAAACAGTATCACGTGCTTTTGGAGAAGCCGATGTCCCCGGAGCCGAAGGAGTGCCTGGAGATGGAGCAGGCCGCCATCCGTAACAACAGGCTTTTGACCATATGCCATGTGCTGAGGTATACCCCTTTTTGGAGTGCCATTAAACGCGTGCTTCAGGAAGGGACCATCGGCGAGGTGGCTTCGATCCAGCTGAACGAGAACGTGGGATATTGGCATATGGCGCACAGCTTCGTGCGGGGGAATTGGAATAACTCCGACAAGGCAAGCCCGATGATTCTGGCCAAATCGTGCCATGACATGGATGTGCTGTCTTGGTTGATGGACCGTCCCTGCACGCAGGTCACTTCGTTTGGCTCGCTGATGCATTTTCGTGAGGACCAGGCGCCCGAAGGCTCGGGGGACCGATGCCTGGATTGCAAAGTGGAACCCACCTGTCCCTATTCCGCTCCACGGTTTTACTTGAGCGATGAGTACAAGGGCTGGGCAAGGCATTTTACCCAGGAGCTGACCAAGCCGAACATTATTCAGGGGCTTCGCGAGACGGACTATGGCCGCTGCGTATATCGGAGCGATAACAACGTCGTTGATCATCAGGTCGTCAATATGGAGTTTGAGGGCGGCGCCACCGCGATGTTCAGCATGTGCGGATTTACGCATGAACAGGAGCGCAGAATCCAAATTATGGGTACCCGCGGCGAGCTTCGGGGAGAGGAAGGCAAGATCACGGTATACGATTTCCTGACCGGTCAGAAGACGGAGATTACGATTCCTTCGCAATCCAGCGGACATGGCGGGGGCGACAGCGGGATCGTGGCCAGCTTCCTGAGAGAGGTTCGGAGCTATAATGGACAGGAGAGCCTGACGTCGGCAAGCGCCTCCGTGCGGAGCCATCTTATCGCGTTCGCAGCGGAGAAATCAAGGCTGAATCAAGGCCGGTCCATCAATCTGAACGAATATGCGCGGGAATTGATGGCTGAAGAAAACGCGGTAAAATAAACGGGATTATATTAAAATTACACCATATGAAAAATTCACAAAAGAATAAAAAGAAGAAGCGGCTGATCCTGGGGACAGCCGCTTCTTCTTTTTATTTGACCTGGTCAATGGACAGGCTGACTTTATAATTCCCGTACTTCAGAAGCTCTTCCAGAAAATCGTTCAAATCCTTGGGCGAACCCGCCCGTACCCTGAGCCAATAACAGCCCTCACCGCTGACGCGGTGGGTTTCGGCGACCATGTCGTGCGACTGAATAAAGGACAGGAAAGGTGAGTGAGCCGTATGTAACGCCAAGAACACGGTGACAAAAGCGTGTACGGTCAGACCGATTTTGTCCGGATTCCAACGAAGCGTAAAGCCTTCAATGACACCCAGATCCTGCAGCTTGCGAACGCGGGCCCCGACGGCTTGTCCCGTCAAATGCACCCGCTGTCCGATCGCTTTGTGAGACAGGCTTGCATCCTCGAGCAGGTGCTGCAATATGCGAAGATCGACTTCGTCGAATTCATGAGCGCTTGGCATGCGAATGTTCCTTTCACGATGAAAGTGAGTTCCCCTAATTCCTTTCACGAAGCCGTAGGCAGGAATTATAGCGATCTCTATAATGGGTTTAAGAACCATATTAATTGAAACAAAGGGGAAATGAAAGTGAAACTTCAGCTAATACGTAATGCTACGTTAAGAATACAGTACGCCCATCTTGAACTGCTGGTCGATCCGATGTTTAGCGATGCCAAGGCGAACCCGCCCGTCTTCAACTCCGCGAATGACAGACGGAATCCGCTTGTCCCGCTGCCGTTCTCCATGGCTGACAAGCTCCGTCCGAACGCGGTGCTGGTCACGCACCTGCACCCGGATCACTGGGATCAAGACGCGATCGACGCACTGCCGAAGTCAACGCCGATCCTGTGCCAACCGGGAGATGAGGATACCTTATCTTCACAGGGTTTTGCGTCCGTGACGGCAGTATCGGAATCCTTGGAATATGAAGGAATCTCGATCATCCGAACCGGCGGCCGGCATGGAACCGGTGAGATCGGCCAGATGATGGGGCAGGTATCCGGCTTTATTCTGAAAGCAGAAGGACACCCGACGCTTTATATAGCGGGCGATACCATCTGGTGCGATGAAGTGAAAGAAGCGCTCGATGCACATAAGCCAGATATGACGGTTGTCAATGCCGGCGGCGCCCGGTTTCTCGCGGGGGACCCGATCATCATGGATGAGGACGATGTGATCGAACTGCTGCGGTATGCTCCATATACGAAGGCCGTTGCGGTCCATATGGAAGCCATCAACCACTGCCTTGTGTCAAGAGAAGCGCTGTCCGGTCGTCTGGCAGCTGAAGGCCTTGGCTCGCGAATCGAAATTCCGCAGGATGGCCAATGGGTCGAGTGGAAAGCGTAAAACCGCAACATGTTGCCGTTCGCTATAGCAGCGGGAAAAACTTGCTGCCATCCGATGGCTTCAGCAGCAGTGAGACCGTCTGAATATGATATAATCTATGCAGGAAGCTCCGTGATACGGAGCTTTTTTGTTGTCCCGCCTCATCTGCTGCTTTTCATAAAATTAATCCCTATTTCAACGGGAACGTAATTTAATCCTGACATGCTAGATGTCAGGATTTATGGTTTAACATTCGATTCAGAAGTCAAAAAGGACGAAACGCAAGGAGTGTAAACGATGAAGCTGGACCGGCTGCTTGGCATTACGATGGAGTTATTGACTAAAAAAAGAGTGACCGCCACGGCGCTGGCGGCTAGGTACGAGGTTTCGGTTCGCACGATTTACCGCGATGTGGACCTCATCAATCAGGCCGGCATTCCAATCGCTTCCTATCCCGGTGCGGATGGCGGGTTTGAACTGATGAGCGGGTTCTACCTGACGAGGCAGCACTTCTCCGTGGATGACTTTTTGGCTATCTATCATCTCTTAAAGGGCATCGAAGGGACTGTGAAAGGGAGATATACAGCGATCATGAATAAGCTCGGAACCCTGCAGCCTGCCCTGTTGAACGGAGGATGTCATGAACAAATCATAGTCGAGATGAGCACGTCGGAACATGAGCGGACATGGGTCCGGCAAATGTTGAAAGCCATTGAAAGCTCGAACCTGATAACCCTTCATTATACCAGCGCATCCGGCAGCCGCTCAGAGCGGCAAGTGGAGCCGCTGCAGCTGTACTGGGAACAAGGCGTCTGGTATTTGGAGGCTTACTGCTTGCTCCAGCAGTCGAAGCGAATTTTCAGGGTATCTCGCATAACCGGTCTTGAAATATCCGAGAACACGTTCCTCCGAAGAGAGGGCCTGGAGCGGGAGGAGCAAGAGGAAATGCAGGGAATTGAGGCGCATCTTCGTTTCGATCCGTCCGCCGGTCCGCGGGTGATCGAGCAGTTTCCGGATGCATGCGCCTCCAGCGAGGGATGCTTGGATGTCCAAACCATCTTCTACACCAAAGCGTATGCAATCTCGGTGATCCTAAGCTACGGTGCCAAGGTGGAGATCCTCTCGCCGCCGGAACTGAAGGAAGATCTGCTGAAAGAGCTGGAGGACATCCGTAAACGTTACGAACCATGACGCAACCAATATACGCGTACCTTTAATCAACGAACAAGGAGGATTTCCATATGACCATTTTAATAACAGGCGCTACCGGAACCGTTGGAAAACACATCGTGCAGCAGCTTGTGCTGCAAGGAAACGAAGTGAGAGCGATCTCACGCCATCCGCAGCAGGCGAAAGTGCCCGAGGACGTTCAGATGTATGCCGGCAATCTCAATGACCCGGATAGTCTGATCCCCGCGCTGCAAAGCGTAACCGCGATGCATCTGATCATTTCCAGCGATGAGGCTTACGGAACCCTTCAGACGGATCCGCGGATTATCGAGCTGGCCGAGAAGGCGGGCGTAAAGCGGGTCACGGTATTGGTGGGCTATGAAGAAGGTCCCGTAGAAGCAGCTCTGCGAAACAGCGGAATGGAATGGACCCTGCTCAAGCCCGGTGAGTTTATGGCGAATATACTGACCGATTGGCAGGAATCGATCCGTGACGAAGGCGTTGTCCGCGAGCCGTTCGGCCATGCGTTGAGTGCGAGAATCCATGAAGCCGATATCGCTCGCGTGGCCGTTGCCGCACTTCTGGAGGAAGGTCACCATGGCCAAGAATATTTCCTTACGGGACCGGAGGCCCTCTCGCGAACGGAAGCGGTTCGGATCATAAGCGAGGTAACAGGCAAGGAGATCCGTTTTGTCGAACTGACCGAGGAACAGGCGAGAGAGCAATGGAGAGAGCAGGGCTACGACGAAGAGTCGATTGAGTTTTTTGTGCAAATGGGAAAAAATCCGCCCGAGATCGGTTATACGGTACTGCCGACGGTGGAGGAGGTCACGGGGCGGCCGGCAGCAACGCTTGCCGATTGGGTCCGTGATCATCTGGACGATTTTTAAGAGCGGGCCTTCTTAAGATGATGGAGACCGCGATGATAAAGGAAGAGAAGGGAATGTGATACTTGTCTTACGCCATTGAAACGAAAGGGCTTCGTAAATCCTTTAACGGAACGGAGGTCGTTCGAGGAATCGAACTGCGAGTCGAACAAGGAGAGCTCTTTGCCTTGTTAGGTCCGAACGGCGCCGGAAAAACAACCACCATCCATATGTTATCCACCCTGATAAAGCCGGATGGCGGGTACGCCAGCGTAGCCGGATTTGATATCGTGGGCAATGCCCGAAACGTTCGGAGAAGGATTAGCCTGACAGGCCAGTTTGCGGCACTGGATGAAGGACTCTCCGGTCTTCAGAATTTAAAGCTGATCTCCAGGCTTTACGGTCATTCGGCAAAAGCGGCCCGGTCCGTAAGCGAGGAGCTGATCGAAGCCTTCGGACTCAGCGAAGCGAAGGATCGCGCGGTGCAGCATTACTCCGGCGGGATGCGGAGGCGGCTGGATATTGCCGCCAGTATCGTTACCGAGCCCGATGTTATTTTTCTGGATGAGCCGACGACGGGCCTCGACCCGCAAAGCCGTGTTCAAGTGTGGGATGTTGTAAGGTCGCTCTTGAAACGGGGGACTACGGTGCTGCTCACAACCCAATACTTGGAGGAAGCTGATCAACTGGCGGACCGGATTGCCGTGATGGATAAGGGGAATTTGATAGCGGAAGGGACGCCTCGGCAATTGAAGGCTTCGATTGGCGACAGGACGTTAACCGTCCAATTCAACGAGCTGGCCGATCGGGATAAACTGGGTACGTGGTTATACGAGGCGCACGCCCTGACCGTATTGCATGACGATCATCCGTTGGTACATAAGATCCCGGTGAAGGATGCGATTGCTGCCCATCAGGCCATCCATTCGCTGATGGAGAACGGGTTCGCCATTGACTATTTTGCCTTAAGCGAGCCGAGTCTGGATGAGGTCTTTCTGTCACTGACCGACGCAAAGTCGAAAGGAGGCGCTCCATGAGTGCAAACCAGCATACAGCGACAGCGAATAAGGACGGCTTGCCGACGGTTCGGCGAGCGGTCATCGATCCTCCCTCTATCCTGACGTCGATTCGAATCTTTATGTGGAGAACCTGGCAGCATACCAAGCATAACGGGTTTGGTCTGGTGATGGATGCGGTTCTGTCGCCGGTTCTGCTGCTGCTCATCTTCAGTTACCTGTTCGGCGGTGCCATGGCCGGGTCAACCGGGGCTTATATTCAATTCCTCTTGCCCGGCATCCTGATCCTGACGGTCGTTCCCATGACCGTGTACAGCGGAACCACGATATGCTCGGATATTACCAAAGGGGTGTACAATCGTTTCCGAACGCTGCCCTTCTGGCAGCCCGCATCCGTGATTGGCTCCATCCTTACGGATGGGCTGCGTTATGCGGCCGGCGTTACTGCTGCCCTCGGTACGGGCGTGGCGCTGGGTTTCCGCCCCGAAGGCAGTGCCATTCAGGTGTTGTGCGCCATAGCCTTCATCCTGTTGTTTGCCTTCAGCGTCAGCTGGATATTTGCGCTGGTCGGCGTCGTGGCCAAGCGGCCGGAGACGGTGTCGGGGTCCAGCATGATCGCGATATATCCGCTGCTGTTCGCCAGCAGCATTCTGGTGGATTCGTCGACGATGCCGAAATGGACAGCGACCCTCATCGATCTGAATCCCGTCAGTATGGCGGCTACCACGGTCAGGGCGCTGATGAGCGGTACGGCAGGCATGGCCGAGATCATGACCGGAATCGGAGTCTGCGTGCTGTTTATGGGGATATTTGCCCCGCTTACGCTTTATCTGTACCAGACGAAAAACGAGCGGTAACAAGCACAAAAAAACCAGGCCTGCATGAGCATGCAGCCTGGTTTTTATCTATGGTACGTCATTTGCAGTCTATGTCCATCGTATCGCTATTTTTGGACCCACGATAAATACACAATACTACAACGGAAAGTATAAGTCTATATTTTTTTCGGGAAACCCCTATACTTAGAGCTATTCTTTAGCGAAGAGGGGGAAATCGGAGTGCTGAATCCAAACGAAAACGCAGAGCAGGAATATCTTGCATTGGTATTAAAGGAGCTTCAACGGGCATCGGAGGAATTAGAGGGGAAGGTGTCCGATTCGTATAAGGATATCATTGAAGCCAAGAAATACCTGTGGGTCAACATGGCCCAATTGGATGCGGCGGAGCGTGCGGCCAACCGGGTTGATATTTCTTTGTCGATCGATACCGGAGAGAAACAGGCGGCCAGGCTGCAGAGGATGCGCAAGCTGCTTGCCTCGCCTTATTTTGGGAGGGTGGATTTTCGTACGAATGAACCGAAGGAAGAAGAAGGCGCCTACTATATCGGCACCCATTCGTTCACGAACCCGGAGAGTCAGGAGCATCTCATCTATGATTGGCGCTCGCCGGTTGCCAGCCTGTTTTATGATTACAATGCCGGTCCTGCGTCGTATGAAGCGCCCATGGGGAGGCTGCAGGGCGAAATTACCGTCAAAAGGCAGTATAAAATCAAAGACGGCCAAATGGAATATATGATCGAGAGCTCCATGAACATCAATGACGACGTGCTGCAGAAGGAGCTCAGCAGCAACTCGGACGAGAAGATGAAGAATATCGTGGCTACCATCCAGCAGGAGCAAAATGCCATCATCCGAAACGAAACCGCGCATGAGCTGATCATTCAGGGAGCGGCAGGCTCGGGCAAAACCTCGGTGGCCCTGCACAGGGTGGCCTTTCTCCTGTATCGCCATAAGGAAACCTTGACTTCCAGCAACGTGCTAATCATATCCCCGCATAAAGTGTTCTCCGATTATATATCGAGCGTGCTGCCGGAGCTTGGCGAAGAGAAAATCATGGAGGTCACGATGGAGGAGCTTGCTGCCAAAGAGTTGGGAGGATTATGCCAGTTCCAGACCTTCTCCGAACAGGTGGACGAAATCGTGCACGCCCATGACGAGCAGGCCATCGAACGGATCCGGTATAAGGCCGGTTTGGATTTTGTGCATGAGCTGGATGCTTATCTGGAATATGGTGATCAGCAATTTTTCCAGCCAACGGATATTCAGATGAAGGGGGTGCTCATACCGGCCTCGGAGGTTATGGATAAATACCTGGGCACCATGAGTTTGCCGGTCAGGCAGCGATTGGAGAAGACCGCCTCGGTCCTGTCGGGGCAGGCCCGTACGGAGGACGGCGAGAGGCTGACTTCGGCGGAAGCCAATAAAGTCAAAGCCGCGATCCGAAAAATGTTCAAATATCAAAATGCGTTAAGCCTGTACAAGGCATTCTTCTCATATCGGAACATACCGGATCTGTTCATCATGAAGGGGAGGAGAACGATCGAATACGCTGACGTTTTTCCGCTGATTTACCTCAAGATGTATCTGGAAGGGAGTGCCTCCTTCGATATGGTAAAGCATCTGCTGGTCGATGAAATGCAGGATTATACTCCGATTCAGTATGCCGTCATCTCCAAATGGTTTGCTTGCAAAAAGACGATTCTCGGCGACAGCAACCAATCGGTCAACGTGTATACTTCAACCTCGCTGCCCGATATCCAGCGCGTGTTTCCTCAAGCCGATACGATCGAGCTGGTAAAAAGCTATCGTTCCACGCTGGAAATCATGAAGCTTGCAAAGCGGATCCATCCGCGCAGCACCATGATACCCGTGGAGCGGCATGGTGAAGAACCGCTGCTGATCCGGCGTCATGATGCGGCGCAGGAGCTGGCGTTCATTCAAGAACACACCCGAAACTTTCCGAATTCCGGGATGCAGACGATGGGGATCATATGCAAAACGTCATCGCAAGCCCGGCAGGTGTACGAGTCGGTCAAAGGGTTAACGGACAATGTGAACCTGCTCGATTTTAGCAGCGACCGCTTTCAGGAGGGAATCACGATCACCTTCGCCCATATGGCCAAAGGGCTGGAATTCGACCAGGTTATCGTTCCTTTTGCGGGCGCCGCAAACTATCGTACCGAGATGGATCGAAGTTTGCTCTACATTGCCTGTACCCGGGCGATGCATAAGCTGCTGCTGACCTATTCCGGCGAGCCCGCGGCGTGGTTGGCCGGCCCGGCGTAAACCGGATCAGGGCAGTGCCATACGTAAGAATATCGTTATCCAGAGCCGCGGCCCATGTGCGCGGCTTTTTCTTTAGTTTATTGGACTCCGATGACCTTGATCGATGTTATGTCTAAATTTAAATAAAACATCAGGCGGTTTAGGAAGGAGGACTCCTTTATATCTAGAAACTATTAATATGGGAGCATCACAGCAAACGTACGGAAGGAGGAACGTAACGGACTGAATAATCCAATAACAGGACAGGAAGTGATATGGGACATTGGACTCTCATCGAATACTTGGAGACTTTTTCAGGAAGACGTGGCCATTTTACGTATTGTCGATTTGCTGCCACTTGGCAGCCAACATCATCCACGTGAATTTCCCGAGGGTGCTGGGCAATTTCACGGATGAATTGAAAGATGGTTTATTGTCGGTCGGCGGCGTTGTGCAGTACAGCTGGACGCTGCTGGGTATCGGCGTCGGTTTTGCCGTCATCGGCGGGATCGGCCAGTTTCTGGTCATGTACACGGGACGTTATTTCGAATTTATGAACCGGCGCCGGCTGTTTGTCCATTTTACGGGGCTCAGCGAGCGGTTTTATTCCAAGAACGGCGTCGGCAAGCTGCTGAGTTATTTCATGAACGACGTGACGACGGTAAGGGAAGCGATCTCGATGGGGATCAATCAGACGGCAAACGCCTCGATCCTGCTGGTCTCCACGATTGTCATGCTGCTGATAACGAATGTTCCGCTGTATCTGGTGGCCGCAAGCATCGTTCCTTTGCTGCTGATACCGATCATCGTCGTCTGGCTCGGGCCGATCATCAGGAGAAGATCGCTTCAGGTTCAGGAAGCGCTCGGCGTGATGACGGAATCGGCGGAGGAGCAGTTTGGCGGGATCCGCGTCACGAAGAAGTTTGCGGTGGAAGAGACGATGAAACGGCGCTTCGGGACGACGGTGGACAGCATCCGGGACAAGCAGCTGCGGCTGGTGCGCGTGTCGTCGCTCTTTCAATCGATCATTCCGTTTCTAGGCGCATCCTCCCTTATTATCGCCCTCTCATTCGGCGGTTACTTAACGATCATGGGACGCATCTCGGTCGGTAACTTTGTCGCATTGACGCTTTACATTCGCATGCTGATGAACCCTCTGCAGCAGATCGGGAATGTCATTAATGTCGTCCAGAGAGCGAGGGCCTCGCTTGACCGCTTGAACGATCTGCTGGATAAGCAGGCCGACATTAAGGAACTGCCTGGCGCCAAGGAGCTGAATCTGGAGTATCCAGGGATTGAGGTGCGGGATTTATCTTTTTCCTACGATGCTTTGGACGGCCATGAAGGAGGTTCCAGGCAGGTGCTGCGCGGCATTCGGCTGAGCGTTCCGCCCGGCGCGACGCTGGGCATTATCGGTCGTACGGGAAGCGGAAAAACCACGCTGATGAAGCTGCTGCTGCGCACCTTCGACCCGCCTCCGGGGAAGGTGCTGATCGGCGGCGAGGACATTCGGAAGCTTACATTAAAAAGCCTGCGCGAAGGAATCGCTTACGTTCCCCAGGACGGCTTCCTGTTCAGCTCGACCATCCGCGAGAATATTGCTTTCTATAGAAGGGACACGGAACCGGCCGTCGTCGAGGAAGCGGCACGAAAGGCACGGGTGTATGACAACATAGCGGAGTTTCCGGACAAGTTCGAGACCCGCTTAGGGGAGCGCGGCATTACCCTTTCCGGCGGACAACGGCAGCGGACAAGCCTGGCGAGGGGAATTATCAAGGATGCGCCCATCCTCATTCTGGACGACAGCGTAAGCGCCGTCGATGCGGTGACGGAGACGGAAATCATGGAGACGATTCGCGATATCCGCCAGGGGAAGACCACGATCATCATTGCCCACCGGATTAGTGCATTGAAGCATGCCGATGAGATCATCGTCCTGGATCAGGGAGAGATTGTCCAGCGGGGTACGCATGAAGAACTGCTGTCTACGGACGGACTGTACCGGACGCTGCATGACATTCAGGAAGAGGGGATGAAGTTTCATGGCACAGGCCATTAACAATTGGCAGCTGGATCAGAAGGCGGATTTGAACGCCCCTCAGTCCAAGCCAAAGTATATATCCACGTTCCGGGCTTTGTCGGGTTATATGAAGGAACACCGGCTGACCTTTGCCGGGTTTATCGGCTGCACCTTGATTGCCATCTCGGCAGAGCTGCTGCAGCCGTACCTGATGAAAATCGCGATCGACGATAATCTGATGGTCGGCAAGAACGATTACAAGAGCCTGATGATCATCTGCGGCATCTATTTTTCGTTATCGCTGCTCAGCATGATGTTTACGTATCTGCAAAATAATTTGCTCCAAAAAGCGGGGCAGAGCATTGTAGCGAGCATTCGCAAACGGCTGTTTGCCCATATCTCGAGGCTGTCGATGTCGTATTTCGACAAGGTGCCGAGCGGCAGCTTGATTACGCATGTATCCAGCGATACCGAAGCGATCAACCAGTTTTTTAACCAGGTGCTGCTCAGCCTGTTCCGTGACGGCTTCACGCTGATCTTTATCCTGGTGATGATGTTCCAGCTGGACGTCACGCTGACCTTATACTGCCTCATCCTGCTGCCGATCATTGCAGGGATCGCGATTGCGTTCCGGCGGTATATGCGCCACACCTATCAGATGGCGAGAACGCGGTTATCCCGGCTGGTGGCTTTCGTGGCGGAGAATCTCTCAGGCATGAACCTGATCCAAGTGTTCCATCAGCAGAAGGAGCAGGAGAAGCAGTTCGAGGAGCGGAACGACTCTTATTTCAAAGCCAACATCCGGGAGATCCGGACCAATGTGCTGTTTAACCGCTCCTACGAGATATTGAACAACCTGGCGATTGCGTTCGTGACGTGGCTCGGCGGGCAAGCCGTTCTGGGGACGACGCTGGAGTTCGGCGTGCTTTATGCTTTTATTACGTATATCCGTTTATTCTTCCAGCCGATCAATACGATCACCCAGCAGTGGAACACGCTGCAATCGGCGACGGTGGCGATTAACCGGATATGGAGCCTGCTCGCGATTCAGCCTGAGGTTACGGATCGACGCATGCCGGCGGCCATGGAGAAGGCGAAGGTTCAGGGCCGCGTCGACTTTGATCGGGTCACGTTCGGTTACGAAGGCGGGGCTCCGGTCATTCGGGATTTGGATCTTCATATCCAACCCGGGGAAATGATCGGGATCGTCGGAACCACCGGCGCGGGAAAAAGCTCGCTCATTAGCCTGCTGTGCCGTTTCTACGACGTGAACGAAGGGAGCATTCGGATTGATGGAATCGACATCCGGGAGCTGGCGCAGTCCGATCTGCATCGGATCGTGGGCCTTGTGCAGCAGGAGCCCTATCTCTACTCCGGAACGGTGCTGGACAATGTGCGGCTGTTCGATGAGGACATAGCCAGGGAACGGGTGATCGAGGCTTGCCGCTTTATCGGCGCGGATTCAATCATCAGGAGGATGAAGGAGGGATATGACACCCGGCTGTCGGAGCGGGGCAGCGGCTTGTCCGCCGGCGAGCGGCAGCTGATCTCCTTCGCGCGAATCATCGTGTTCCAGCCCAAAATTCTCATTCTGGACGAAGCGACCGCCAACCTGGATTCGCACACGGAGCAGCTCATCCAGAATGCGCTGCAGCTCGTTGCCGAGGGGCGGACGACCCTTGTCATTGCCCACCGCTTATCCACCATCATGGGGGCGGACCGAATCTTGGTCATGAGCAGAGGCCGAATCGTGGAGCAAGGGACCCATGAGGAACTGCTGGATTCCCATGGGTATTACGAAGAGCTGTATCTTCACTCCCAAGGACAGAAGCAGGAGCGGGAGGGGGTCGCAGGCTCGTTGTATCGCACGAAATAAACGGCACCCGATTGGAGGACGGAGCTTCATTAGCTCTGTCCTCTTTTTGCTGCTGGACATCCGATGAGGTTCGCAAATCTATAAGGTGCTAGCCAACAGGTCAATGAAGTTCAGCGCCGTTCTGGAGACATGGTGATCCTTCAGCCAGATTAAGGCCGTGGAGGCCGCAGCCGGGGTGTCCTTGATTTTGAAGGCATGCACCGCTGCGGGCAGCTGCTGTTTGATCAGGGTCTCGGGAACGATCGCCACGCCGAACCCCGAAGCGACCAAGCGCAGCAGCAGCGAAATGTCGGAGCATTCGGCTACGATGTTCGTCTGCAGCTTCTGCTCCGAGAAAGCCATCTGGATCGTATAATACACGCCCAGCCCTTCCGTGCTTGGCAGAATAAGCGGATGCTGCGCGATATGGGAGAGGGTCGTCTCCTGTTCGATGGATGGCTCCGAGGTGAGCATGTAAAAAGGCTCCGACTGCAGATGAAGGATCGAGAAATCGTCCAATTCAAGCGGCAGGCGAACGATCGCTACTTCGAGCGACCGGTTTCGCACGAGCTCACAGAGCTGATACGACTCGTTTTGCTGAATTTTATACGAGACTTGGGGATATCTTGCCCTGAACTCATGGAGCCATGACGGCAGCTCTACCGAAGACAGGGTATTGATGCCAAGGCTCAGCGTTCCTTTATCTCCGTTCCCGACCTCTTTCACTTCAGCTTTAGCCTCTTCCATGAGCTGGGTCATTTGGAGCGCGTATTTGTAGAGCGCTTTCCCCGATTCGGTGATTTCCAGCCGCTTCCCTCTTCGATATACCAAGACCGATCCGAGTTCTTCCTCCATGGCTTTCAGCTGCTGACTGAGCGGCGGCTGGGATATATGAAGCCGGTTGGCGGCGAGCGAGATGGTGCCTTCCTCCACGATGGCAATAAAATAGCGGAGCTGCCTGATATCCATATGCTTATGCAAACCTCCTTGTATATGAAAAACCTTCATAAATTCAATTTTTTAAGTATTTTTCATATGGTTCTGTCTCATGGTAGCATACCCATATATACGATAGAAAGAGGGGGGAGTATCGGGTGCTGCGTATAACAGCTATGCTATTGATCCTTTTCCTGTCGGCCTGTCAACCAAATTCGGAGAAACACGAGGTGAAGAAGAATATGGATCGTCAACTCATTGAATCCGCCGAGCAAGGGAATACGGAGCAAGTACGACAGCTTCTTCAAGCCGGCGCTAACATCGATGCGACGGATGAACAGGGAAGAACGGCGGTGATGGCGGCAACCTACCGCAATCATGTCGATACGGTAGACGCCTTGATTCAGGCTGGCGCCGATATCAATATTCGGGATCACCAACTGAATAATGTGTTTTTGTATGCCGGTGCTGAAGGAATGCTGGACATCCTGAGGCTGGCCATTGATGCCGATGCGGATGTGACGCTCACGAACCGTTTTGGCGGTACGGCTCTTATACCGGCCTCCGACCGCGGTCATGTGGAGATTGTGCAGGAGCTGCTGACCCGGACCAGCGTCGATGTGAACCATATTAATAATTTGAACTGGACCGCGCTGCTGGAGGCTGTCATTCTGGGTGACGGCAGCGAGAACTATCAGCGTATCGTGAAGCTGCTGCTGGATCATGGGGCAGACCCTGAGCTTCCGGACGGGAACGGCGTAACTCCCCTGCAGCACGCCCGGGAGCGAGGATATCAAGAAATCGAACGCATCTTAATGGGGGCTGCGAACTAAGGAGTATCGAAAAGAAGGCGGATATAAGCGAGAAGGGGATGAAGGTTATATGAACGAACAAAGCAAGGCATACTGGCTGCTGCATGTCCGACTGGAAACGGGTTACCGCTACGAGGAGGACGTCGTGACCGGAACCGAAACGGGAATTTTTCATGTGAAGATAGAGAATGGGGCTTTTTCTGAGATTCGTCCCGCGGAGGCTTTGCCGGATACGCTGCTGCCGACATGGGATATGAAGGGGAAGCTGATGCTACCTTCTTTTAGAGATATGCATATCCACCTGGACAAAACCTATTATGGAGGCCCATGGAAGGCACCGCTTCGTCCGGCTCACGGAATTTTCAGCCGGATCGAGGAGGAAGAGAGGCTGCTTCCCGAGCTTCTTCCCACCGCCAAGGAGCGAGCGGAGGGACTGCTGGATCTGCTGCTGCGTTACGGTTCTACCCACGTCCGCTCCCACTGCAATGTGGATCCCGTCGTCGGTCTGAAAAATTTGGAAGCCACCTTGCAGGCGGCTGAAGGATATAAGGAAAAAGCTTTTGTGGAGATCGTTGCTTTTCCTCAGCACGGCTTGCTTCGCAGCCAGTCCGTGTCCCTGGTCAGGGAAGCGCTCCGGAACGGAGCCGCGCTGGTAGGCGGGCTGGATCCCACGACGGTGGACGAGGATATGGAGAAATCGCTGAACACCGTGATGGAGCTGGCGGTGGAAGCCAACGCCGGCATTGACCTGCACCTGCATGAGTCGTCCCAGATCGGATTGAATGCCTTTAAACGGGTAGCTGATCTTACGGAAGAGGCGGGGTGGAACGGAAGAGTCACGCTCAGCCATGCCCTCGCTTTCGCGGACGTCTCACCAAGCGAGGTGGATGAAGTGGCGATTCGGTTAGCGGACTTGGGTATTTCCATCACCTCCTCCGTACCGCTTGGCCGAACCATCCCGATCCCGCAGCTGCATCGCCGCGGCGTAAACATTTCGCTTGGGCAAGACAGCATTATGGACCATTGGTCCCCGTTCGGCAAAGGGGATAATCTGGACAAGGCGGGTACGCTGGCCGAACGCTTCCATATGAGCGATGAGCGTTCGCTCGGACAGGCTCTCGGGTTTATTACGGGAGGCGTGACGCCGCTAGACCAGGACGGCCGCTATGCGTGGCCAAACGTCGGGGATACGGCGGATGCGGTGATTGTGGAAGCCAGCTGCTCCGCAGAAGCCGTTGCCAGGCGGTCCCGCCGCCATGCCGTGCTGTATAAGGGAAAACCGGTTTACGGTATATGATAAAGCAACAGCCGCTGCATGCCGGACTTTTCCGGCGTGCAGCGGCTGTTGCTGGTTGATGGGCATTAAGGCGCCAGGCTCTTATTGATGAACGCCTTTGACAACGAAACCGTCTCCTGCCCGGTTCGGATTGGAAGGAATGGAGGTAACGGTTGAATTCTGAAGCATAATGCCCCCATCATCCGCCGTGAGTTTGGGGCGTTTCCCATTGACGCGGCAGCAGGAGAAGACAACGGGGGACAATCGTGCCATCGTGGCAAGCGCCCCATTGATTTGCGGCGCTTCGACGATCCATTCCGCCGAGGTCTGCGGACCGCCGTACCGCTGCAATGTTCGAAAGGTCCAGTTCCGGGATACGTTGCGAAGGCAGATCAGCCAGTTTGACCCGCTGCACTTGATGATGCTGGCATGCATGCGGTCACCCGGCTGAATGGGCAGCGGAATGATCGTAACCGAGGCCGGGAGAATCTCCCACCAAGCATAATAATAAGCCTTGCCGTCTATCCAATCATGACCCGTTCCGGTCTGTATCAATTTGCTGTTGCTGAATCCGTCAATGCCGATCCAGGCCGAGGAGTAGGACGTCCCGCGGCTTGGCCGAACAAACGGCACGTTCCATTTGGCGGAGACCCGTTTGAAAGCTCCTTTTTTTCCAGTGATAGAGTATCCGCTCCAATTGCTTGATATCCATCCGATGTTGCGACGCGGCTTGGCTGAAGTGTCAAGTTGGCATGTGTGATTCCACTGACCTGTCGTGGAAATCCCCATCATCTCCACCGCCCTTACTAGATTGATAGTATATCTAATGAAGAATCGGTAGAGTTGGTATGGGTTATGTGTTAGAAAGTTTGAACAGGCAGCCCTTAAATCTAGTTTTCAGGGTAATCCAGTCTTAAGGGATATGCCGTAAGGCAAAAACAAACAGGATCATGGCCCCTATGGAGGTGACCGTCCGTACATGGTTCCAGGCCGTCCATTTACTTAGGTAGGCATTCCAGATCTCGCTTCCTGCGCTGCTCGCAGGATCAACGGCAGCCAGCGCGTCATTGAGCGGGACATTGAAGGCCATCGTTACGATGAATCCCGTCAGATACAGCAGACTGGCGGCCAGCAAGTAGACGGATCCCGGTTCTCCCCAGCGGAGGATGGATAGGACCGCAAGAACGATACTGGTTAGGGCGGTACCTGTAAACAGTGCGCCGAACGTGGGGTTGAGTATGGTTGCATTGATGGACTGCATGGCGTTAATCCCCTGTTCGTTCGGAATCCGGGATAAAGCGGTCATCATGAAGGAGGAGAAGGCGAAGAACAGGCCGGCTATGAGGCCCGAGCCTGTCACTGAAAATAGAGCCAGCAAAAAAATCAAGCGATCACTCATGGGTAGGTTACCTCCAGTTTTATCTGTTGTTCTGACGTTTGGATCCATGTAAATTCACCAAATAATTGTTTGTACATACAAATATATTGGCGTTTTCGGCAAAAGTAAAGACCTAAAATTGAAGGAATGAAGATATAGAGGGATCTGTATACTTGTTTTTACTATATATGGTAATTAGCATATCTACGCTATTTACTAAATAGAGTTGAATATACGCTCTCGTAAGCGTATCCAAAATTTGGATCATATATTCAATGTGTTCAGCCAAAAGGAGGGATCCGTATGAAGTCAGGCAAGAGGGGGATTTGGCTAGTAACGACGGCTTTATTAAGCGTTTCTTTGTTGTTCGGTTGTGCCGGGGGCAAGGAAACGCCGGCCGATACCGGCAATCCGGAGCCGGGAAAGGACGGAGAGACGGCCAAGAAAATCATTACCGTTACGTTTCGGGATGACGGGATCGGCGAGAACGGAGCGTTCTATAAATGGCTCAAGGAAGTGTCGGCCAGTTACCCTGACAAAAGCGTAGAGATTAAGCCGACACCGATTCAGGCATCGGAAGGGGATTATTTTGCCAAGGTGGCTCTGGCACTGAAATCCAAAGATACGGCGCCCGATATCGTGACGGAAGATACCTTCATCTTGAACTCGGATGCCAGCGCGGGCTATCTGGAGCCGCTCGAAGATAAATTGGCGGAATGGGAAGACTGGGGCAACGGCTCCTTCATCGAAGCGATGAAGAAGGGGGTCACTGCCAGCGATGGCAAGGTATACGGCGTGCCGTATAACACGGATTCCAGGGGCCTTTGGTATAACAAGGATATTTTCAAACAAGCGGGTCTTCCGGAGGATTGGCAGCCTAAGAATTGGGAGGAGGTCTTAAACGCTGCGCGAACGATCAAGGAGAAGGCGCCCGACGTTGTACCGATCTGGATGAACATGGGCAAGGCTACAGGCGAAGCAACCTCCATGCAAACCTACGAGATGCTGCTCTACGGAACGGGCGAAAGGCTGTATGACGATGCCAGCGGCAAATGGATTACGAAAAGCCAGGGCATTCTGGACGCGCTGACTTTTGTGGAAACGGTCAACAAAGAGAAGCTGGGACCGCCGCTCTCCAAAGTATTGAACGGCCAGGCAGGCAACACGGCTTCCCGCGAATACCTGCCGCAGGGCAAGCTGGCGATTTCGCTGGATGGCTCCTGGATCACGGGCAACTATATGGAAACCGGCGCGGCGCCATGGCCTGAATATAAGGACGTGCTCGGCTTTGCGCCGATGCCGACCAGCCAAGGACAGGAGCCCGGCTCGATCACGCTGGCCGGAGGCTGGGCGCTGTCGATTCCAAGCAATTCCAAGAATAAAGACGAGGCATGGGAATTTATCAAGTATGCGCTAGGCAAGGAAAATACCCAGAAGCTCGTCATGTCCTCCGGCAATATTACGGTGCGTGCCGATGTTGCCAAGGATCCGGAATATACGAAAATGCCGTTTAACGAAATCGCGACCGAATACCTGCAGAACGCAGAGTTTAGACCGGCACAGGAAAAGTATCCGGAAGTGTCGACGCAGATCCAGACGATGGTGGAATCCGTAGCAACGGGAACGTCGCCTGCGGATGCCATGAATAAATATGCGCAGGACGTTACCCGCATTGTTGGAGCGGATCATATCGTGGAGAAATAACCTGCTATAAGCAAACCGGCTTGCTCAAGCGCTCCTGTCATCGCGGAGACTTGGGCAAGCGGTTTTTCAGATCATCCGTATGGAAGGAGAACCACACATGAGCAGTCTGTCCGTGGACGTTTACCCGAAACGAAGAAAAACGTATACCTGGCTCTTTTTTTTGCTGCCTTCAATCGCGATTATGCTCGTGTTTTTTATATATCCCATCCTGTTAACGTTCTTCTATTCCTTCACCAATCTGGCGTTGACCGGGGAAGCGGCGAGGGAACTCAAGTTTATCGGCCTTGACAACTATACCCGGATGTTCCAGGACCCCACGGTTCGGATCAGTATCTGGAACACGCTGGTATTTCTTATCGGTTCGGCGGTGATCGGGCAGCAGGTGCTGGGATTTCTGATTGCGCTGCTGATGAAGCAGAGGAACAAGACGTTTCGGCGCGTGATTGGAACGATTGTGCTTGCGGGCTGGGTAACGCCCGAGATCGTGTGCGCCCTTTGTCTGTACAGCTTCTTCGGGGATGAAGGCACGCTGAATGCGATTATCACATTTTTCGGATTTTCGGAAGTGACCTGGCTGTTTACCGTCCCGATGCTGACGATCATTCTTGCGAATATTTGGCACGGCACGGCCTTCTCGATGCTGGTATTTCAAGCCGCGCTGGATGACGTGCCGAACGAAATCGAGGAAGCGGCGGTAGTGGATGGAGCCTCCAAGTGGAAAATCTTCACTCGCATCATCATCCCTTACATCAAAAGCACCATTACCACGAACATGATGCTGGTTACTTTGCAGACGCTCGGGGTGTTCGGGCTCATCTATGCGATGACCGGTGGCGGTCCGGGCAACTCCACGACGACCCTGCCGATCTTTATGTACAACCAGGCGTTTGTGAACTATCAATTAGGCTATGGAACCGCTATTTCGCTGCTGCTGCTGTTGATCGGGATTGTGTTAAGCCTCCTGTATATCAGGTCGATGAAAGAGTAACCAGGGGTGAAATCATATGAATGCCAAACAACGTAAATTAGTCTATCGAATTCTGCCGTATGCGATTCTTGCGGGGATCGGCATTTGCTTCGTGCTGCCGCTGCTCTGGGTGCTTGTAGCTTCCGTCGATCCGAATGCAATGCAATCCCTGAAAGTGCCCAGCAAGATTACCGGCGCCAATTACGTAGAGGTGATTACAAGCAGCGAGAACCAGCGCGCTTATCTGATCGGCCTGGTGATGTCGCTTGGCCAAGCCGTATTGGTTGTCCTGCTGGCGCTGCTAGCGGCTTACCCGTTATCCCGTTATCAGATGAAATATAAGAAGCCCTTCATGCTGACCATTCTGTTCATGACCTCGCTGCCGATTACGGCCGTTATGGTCCCTGTCTATCAGTTGTTCCTGGGGTTAAAGCTGTATGACAACATCCTGGGCGTCATCTTGTTCTATGTAGCGTCGTCCATGCCGTACGGGATATGGATGATGAAGAATTTCATGGATTCCGTGCCGAGCGATCTGGAGGAAGCCGCATGGGTGGACGGGGCCTCGGTGTTTACGGGGATCCGCAAGGTGGTGGCGCCGCTGATGGTTCCGGGGATATGCACGGTGGCCATCTTTACATTCTCGGGCAGCTGGGGCAATTTCTTCGTTCCGTATATCTTGCTGCAATCGCCCGAGAAGTTCCCGGCATCCCTGAAGCTGTACCAGTTCTTCGGGCAGTACGGCATGGTCGACTACGGCAGCCTCGCGGCCTTCTCGGTGCTGTACGCCATCCCGGCGATCATCATGTACATTCTATCCCAGCAGTTTATGTCCAAGGGCTTCGGGCTGCAGGGCGGAACGAAAGGATAGCATGCGAATAAAAGGCAGGGCGGCTTGATGCCTGACATAAAAAAACGGCAGAAATGCCGTTTTTTTATGTTTGACTGGCGAATCCCTTCCGTTTTGCTGTTCGTATCCGATCGCCGCGACTTGGCGGTGAGCCGATTCGGGCTGTGAATGAAATCATCATTAGGCCAACTGCATCAGGGAGCTAACGAATCAGCTGTTGAGTTCAATCTCAACAGCTTTTTATGATGGAAGGATTTGTTATACTTTAGATGTGCAGTTGCGTGAGAGCGCGTATAGCGTTAGATACCTTGAATCTTTAGCATGATGAATGGAGGAGGACAAGGCGGGAGTTAAACGAATCGTTGCGAATATCGATACGAAGGATGCCGCCGCAGCCAAAACGTTTTATCAAGATGTGTTGGGACTGGATAAAATCATGGATCACGGCTGGATCACCACTTATGGCTCGCAGGAGAAGATGAGCGTTCAGATCAGCTTTGCTTCCGAGGGGGGCGGCGGCACGCCGGTACCGGATTTGTCGATCGAAGTGGACGATATAGAGACCGTGCTGGAGGGCATGAGGCGGGGAGGCTTTCGCATTGAATATGGGCCTGTTCATGAGCCTTGGGGAGTACGCGCTTTTTTGTCCGCGATCCGTTCGGCAAGCTGGTCCACATTTTGACGCATCTTTAGCATGATTGAGCACAGGGCGGCGAAGCCGGCAGCTCTCTGCAAAGACCCTGATTCGCCCTCTTTACCTATGGATGATGAGATATGTTATACTGTTTATAATATAAACAATTATTATCAGATGCAAGGATGCAGAAAGGAAACATGATCATGTCTAACGATGAGACGATAGATCCGGATATTGGATCCAAGCTGCCCAGAGGGGCGGCTCTCAGCTGGGGATTGGTTAAGCCGCCGCAGCGGGGACCGAAACGGGAGATGAGCCTTTCCCAGATTGTAGATACGGCCATCGACATCGCCGATAAAGAAGGGCTTTCAGCTGTCTCCATGAATCGAATTGCGTCCACTTTGGGTTTTACCGCCATGTCGCTGTACCGGTACATATCCAGCAAGGACGACCTTTTGGTGCTGATGCAGAACGCCGCGTGCGATATTCCCATTCCGGCGGAAGATTCTGCTGACTGGCGCGAGAATATGCGGGTCTACGTCAAATCGACGATGCAGGTATTCCGGGATCACCCCTGGTTCGGAGATATTCCGATTACGGGTATTCCCATTACGCCGAACAATCTGCGATTTATCGATTGGGGTCTGCGGTTCATGAAGGATCTTCCGCTGAATGATTATGAGCGGATGTCCTTGATTCTCTTGTTAAGCAATTATGCCAGAACGAGCGGCATGATGCAGCGGGATATGGACCGCGCCATACAGGCAGGCTCCACCCCGGAACAGTTTAGTGGACTTGATTATACGGAAGCGCTGAAACAGCTTATGAAGCCGGATCGGTTTCCGTTCCTGTACCCGGTTGTGATGTCGGGGGTCTATACGGAAGACAGCGAGGAAGTGAATCCGATAGGCAATGACATTGATTTCGGGTTAGAACGCATTTTGGATGGTATCGAGCAATATTTTCAAGCCAAGAAACAACAGGAACCACCGGACAAGCCATGATGTCGGCCAAGTTACGGGGCTTGGTCGATCCAAAAAGTGCAGCAACAGCCGAGCAAAAAAACGATCCTCATGAGGATCGTTTTTTTTTTGCTGATTGAGTCGGACCAAGCCCGACTTGTTCAGCGCCCGGTTGGTTGGTATCGTTCCGGCCGGACTTTCATTAACGTTAGTTACGGGGGTACTGGTGGAATGACCGACTATGAGATAGGAAGGACACGGCAGCCTTCTGGAAGCGGATGGAGTATCCTTCGTGCGCCCTTAGTAAAGCAACCACCCGTATTTAGCGTCGTCCGGCTTTCCTCTTAAACGTCCACATGCTCCATACCATCGAGCCGATCAGGATGAACAGGCACCATCCGATCGCCCAGCCGATCTGATCCTGGATGGAGCCTCCCGTCAGTAATCCGCGAATGGATTCGATGACCGGCGTAATCGGCTGGTTGCTTGCGATCCCTTGCAGCCAAGCCGGCATTGTCTCGGTGGGAACGAAAGCACTGGAGAGGTAAGGGAGAAAGAGCAGGATGAATCCATAACTGCTGGCCGCTGCCGGACTGCCTGCAACGAGACCGATAGCGGCGTAGAGCCAGGTAAAGGCAAAGATGAAGAGCGCGATCAAGCCGATGGCGAGTATCCAATCCATAAGCCCTGCTGATGGCCTGAATCCAACGAGCAGAGCCACTGCGATAACAACGCCTGTCGCAAGCATGTTCCGGGCAAGGCTGGCGACCACATGCCCCGTGATGACACTCAAGCTTTGAATGGGCATCGTGCGGAAGCGGTCAATGATGCCATTGGTCATATCCTGGGAGACGTCGACGGCCGTGCTGGACGATCCGAAGCCGGCGCATAGCAGGATGATCCCCGGAACCACGTAGTTAACATACTGTCCGCTGGGATCGAGGGCACCGCCAAATACATAGGTGAACAGCAGCATCAGCATGATCGGCAGCACCATTGCCGTTATCATCGCCTCCGCGTTGCGGATGCTGTGACGCAGGCTGCGGCCGATAAAGACAGACTGGGTAACTGCTAGGGACGTTGTTTTTGTTTTCGCAGCCGTTGCTCTTATCATACAATTCCCTCCATTTTCTTGTCGGTAAGCGACAGGAATACATCATCCATATTGGGTCTGTGAAGACTTACGCGCGTCTCATTCGGGAGCAAGCGTATGAACTCCTGAAGCGTATGTGCGACGTCGCCGATGCTGCCGCTTGTCGGAATCCTGTGGATCACTTCGTCACGTGCGTCGCGAAGCTCCAGCATTTCACCACCGACCCGGGTCTTCAGCTCGGCCGGACTACCTTCAGCCACGATTCGTCCCCCATCCAGAACCGCAATCCGGTCCGCAAGCTGGTCGGCTTCCTCCAAATACTGCGTGGTCAGCAGGATAGTGATGCCTTGGCTCTTCAATTGCAGGATGATATCCCACAGCGCACGGCGGCTGCGCGTATCAAGTCCTGTGGTCGGTTCATCGAGGAACAACACGGGCCGCGGTACGACAAGGCTGATCGCCAGATCAAGCCGTCTCTTCATCCCGCCGGAATACGTCTTCACGCGCTTGGCCGCCGCGGCCGCCAGATCGAAGTGCTCCAACAGCTCGGCGGTTCTCCGCCCGGCTTCCGCAGCGGATAGACCCGACAGCCTGCATATCATCCTGAGGTTTTCTTCGGCGGTCAGCACTTCGTCAACGGCCGCGAACTGGCCGGTCAGACTGATGGACTGCTGAACTTCCTGCTTGTGATCGCGGAGATCGAACCCGTTGATCATCACGCTCCCGGCATCGGGCGTCACCAACGTGGACAGGATGTGAATCAAGGTTGTTTTGCCGGCCCCATTAGGACCGAGAAGAGCAAATACGTTTCCTTGCGGCACGCTCAGGTCGATCCCGTCCAGCACGGTCTGGTGCCCAAAGCTTTTGCGAAGCTGACGAATTTCAACAGCATAGTTAATCATGAGCCGAACATCTCCTTTAAATAATTGTGTATTATATAAACAGTTTAATTGATAATTAGTATATTGCATAAACAGTTATTGTGCAATACGATTTTTTTGCGTTTTGAAAACGGCATGATGATCTTGGGAGGACGAGGCGTCCGGACATAAAAAAGCCTGACGCGATGTAACAAAACATCGAGTCAGGCTCTTATAGGGATTAGTTCATGTATAAGCGATCTTATCGTTACGAACGATCCGATTCGTCATAAAGCTCCAGTTCAATGACGGTATTGCGTTTGTCGGGGAGCGGATAGGTGAAGTGTTCAGGACGCGCGAAGTTCACGAATGCGTCTTCGACGAATTCGGCCGCGCTCCATGGGCGGCTGAGGAACAATTCGTATCCGTCCGCGAGCAGCCGGGCCTTCTTCACCTTGTCGGCCATGCCGATGAGATTGATTGGTCCGATGGACTCCTCAAAGACGTGGGCATAGAGCGTATTGCCTTTTTGGGTATAACGACCCCACTCCGGTTTCGGATAATCGGCAGCCGCGCAGCCATAGATGCTGTCTCCGTTCTTGCTCATCCAGTCGCCGATTTCCTCCAGCACGTCGAGGCTCTCCTTCGGGATGGAGCCTTTCGCGTCAGGACCGACGTTCAACAGCATGTTGCCGTTCTTGCTGACGCATTCCACCAGCTTGCGGATGATGGTGGTTGCCGATTTGTAATTGCGGTCAGCTGCGGCATAACCCCAGTTGTTGTTCAGCGTAATACAGGCTTCCCATGGAATCGGGGCACCTGTCTGGTCCACAACCCCGTGCGGCGGAATGATCTGTTCCGGCGACGCGAAGTCGCCGCTGTATACGGACGGATCGGTGGTATAGATGCTGCCGCCGCTCTCGCCGCTTCCCTCCAGCCGGTTGTCGATAAGAATGTGCGGCTGAAGCTCGCGGATCATTTTCATCAGCTCGGTGGCGCGCCACACCTCGCCGCGCATGTTATCATAAGAGAAGTCAAACCACATGATATCGAGTTTGCCGTAGCCTGTGAGCAGCTCACGCACTTGTCCATGCATGTAATCCAGGTATCGGTCGAAGTTTTTCGGATCGCGCTTGAAGTCTTCGTTCGCCCGCATCGGATGAATCCGGTCTCCATAAGCCGGGTAGTCCTCATGATACCAGTCGATCAGCGAGAAATAGAGGCCGACTTTAAGGCCTTCTTCACGGAAAGCTTCCAGAAACTCCTGTACGAGATCCCGGCCGGCTTTGGTATTCGTTGACTTATATTCCGTCAGCTTGCTGTCGAACAAACAGAATCCGTCATGATGCTTGGCCGTCAGCACCGCATATTTCATGCCTGCTTTCTTGGCCGCTTTGGCCCACTCCCGAGGATTATAGTCAACGGGATCAAATTCATCGAAATAGGCCTGATAGTCCTCGATGCTCATTTGTTCCGTGCTTCGGAGCCATTCGCCTCGGGCCGGGATGGAGTAAAGCCCCCAGTGAATGAACATGCCGAAACGGTCGTTCTGGAACCATTGCACGCGCTGGTTTCGATCATGGATGACTTGATTGGTTGGAGTGGTAGTCGTTGTCATGGATTCAAACCTCCGATTCTTGGAATTGTCGAGTTTGATTTTAACAAGAATGTGTTAGTATGAATAGATAATTACTTAACTCCGATGGGTATTATAATAACTTTAGAGGATAATCGAAGATGAAGAATGAACGAAATGAACATGAAGCCATTCAGCAGATGCTCCTGAACATGCAGGTTCAGATCTGGGAGGCCGAAAGAACGCAGTGCTGGCCGGAATGGAAGGAATTCGACTACACCGTGTCGTACAACAAGCTCTATTTTATCCTGGATGGGGAAGGGTGGGTGAAGATCGGCGATGAGGAGCTGTATCCCGTACCGGGTCAATTGGTTCTGATGCCGGCACGGACGCGGCAATCCTACTCTGTCATCAGCGGCCGCCCCTATCTTAAATACTGGTCTCACTTCTCGGCGACCGTGGGCGATTCCGATGTGTTTTCCTGGCTGAACGTGCCCCATTGCTACGATTTGTCGGGGAACGCGGAGATGCCGGCATTATTCCAGCAGCTCGTCGATGCGCATCGTTCCGATACCCTCGCCGCGCGATTGAGGGAAAAGTCAGTAATGCTGGACATTCTCTCCCGCGTGTTCGAACACCAGCAGCCGCAGATTCATGCGGACAAAATGGAGGATATGGGCAGGCTCCACAAAGTGCAGCAGTACATCAAAAATCATCTGCATGAGGAAATTACGCTGGAGCAGATGGCGGGAACGCTGCATTTGCACCCGAATTATTTTATTAAGTATTTCAAACGGCATTTCGGAATCACGCCGCAAAAATATTTAAGCCTCAAACGGATGGAGCAGGCCAAACTCATGCTGAGGACGACGTCTCTAAGCATCAAGGAAATTGCGGATGCCACCGGCTTTGAATCGGCGAACTATTTCTCGAAAACGTTTCGGAAAGAGGTAGGCTACAGCCCCTCGGAATATCGTAACAATATATAGCAAAAAAGAGGCTGCTCCTGAATTTCGATTCGGGAACGGCCTCTTTTATTCCTAACCGGAATTACCTAAAACCCTTTGCCACCAAGCGGTTTAAGCCTGAGCGGCTCTGCGCCGGCAATCAGCGCCCGCCCGCGCTGCAGCAGCTCGGACGTATCCGCTCCCTGCAAGGAAGCGGCATGCGCGTCTTGGCTGCTCCACAATTCCGTGACCCATACGGCATTCGAATCGCTATCCGAGACGTTGACGATATAAAGCTCACAGTCTTCGTTATCGCGAAGCATCGCGGCTGCTTCAAGCAGGATCTCCGCAAGTTCATCCCGTTTGCCCGGATGGGCGATCAGTTTCCCGTACATTGCAAATTTCTCCATGGGTATCATCCTTCCTTTTTGGTCATGCCGATTAACATGCGTTCGTAATGGAGTGCTAGGCTTGTCGTGATCTCGGACAGTTTCAGGACGAGCGAAGCGGGCTCCATAATGGTTAAAGCTTTGCCGTAGGGGAGAAGGAAGTAGGGCACATAGGACTTCAGCGAAGACGTGTCCAGCCCGAAACGAGCCTCGCCATCATGACGCGATACGAGGGTATGCCCAAACAACCAATGCTGGCTCAATTCATTCAGAACATGCTCGTGGGCTTGGATGACAACATCGACCAGGGGTTCCGTGCTGCGTGGATCCGGGAGAAGACTGCCAAGCAAGACATCCTTGGCCGAAAAATCAACGGGCCGCTCAAAGACCAGATCTGTCGTCTCCAGACCGAGGATCCGGTCCACGCGAAAATTGCGAATCTCTTGGCGCAGACGGCAGTAGCCCGCAGCATACCATTGGCCTTTCCAATGGATAATGCCGTAGGGATCGAAGTCTCGGACGGTTCCGGCGCCTTCCCGGCCCTTCGAATACGTCATCTTCAGGGTTTGTCCCTGTGCCGCAGCATTCTCCAGCGTCTGCAGCAGCGGGCGAAGCCCGTCATGGACCGGAGGCTGCAAAACCGCGATGCCGCTGCTGTGCCGTTCGATCTGATGAAGCTGCTCCTCGTTCGTATAAAGCTTCAGCTTGCCGATCGCCCGCTCCAGCGCGTCCGTGAACGGATAGCCGGTTTCTTTGGCAAAAATCGAGGCATGCACCAAAGCCTTCTGCTCTTCCGCATCAAACATCAGCGGGGACTCGGCGAACGGTCCGAGAATCCGAAAGCCGCCGTTCGGCCCGGAATCGGCGATAATGGGCGCGCCGCTGGCGCATAACGAATCGATGCAGCGGTACACCGTTCGAACATGGATTTCCAGCTCATCGGCGATTTGCTGCGCGGTCATCTTTTTGCCCGAGCGAAGCATCCACAGGATCGACAGCATATTATCCGCTTTGGACATCAAAACGCGCTCCTTCCTTAGGGACGATCCCAACCGTTTACTTTTAAGTAGATTGTATCTTTTTTATACGAGCGGGTCCATGCCCTTGTCGATCCAGGAATCGTAGGTCGGACCATAGAGCTCGGGAATCCGCAGGCCGGCTTGTCTCATCAGCACCGTCATTTGTCCGCGGTGATGCGCTTGATGAACCAGGGTAAAATGCAGGAATGCCGCATTGGTCCAAGGCTCTCCGTCGAATTCACGGGTAGCGCGAAGATCCTCCTCGCTCCATTGCGACTGAACCGCATCCAGAAGGGCATGCCGGATCCGGCGGTAGCTGTCGGTAATTTCGGCAGCCGAATCGGGAATTTTTTGCTCGCGGGACGGGCCCTCAAATTGCAAACCGAGCATGGTCATGTATTGAATCGACATGACCAAATGCCACGCCAGCTGACCGAGCGTGCGATGCTGCTCCGTCATGGCGGTTTTAAGCGAATCGTCGGTTAAAGCGTTCATGACTTGTTCCGTTATTTGAGCCTCTTTTAACCATTCTGTCGTAAAATCCGCCTTGCTCATGTTCATGTGTTAACCCTCGCTTTGGTTTAGGATGTGTGCTGCAAATCGAGTATATTACATCATTCCTGACAGTTACGGTCAGTGATTGTAGGCCAAATTAAAAAAATGGGATTGTATGCTCTAAGTATCCATCTTCATTTATAATGAATAAGGGCTCAAGGATCGTTAAGGATTTTGGATACAGGAGGTGCATGGCATGCAGGAAGCGATTCGTGATATCCCGGGGGCTGATGGATGGATTGTCATTCAAGCGGTTGACAAGGGCTGGTCGGCAGATCGTAAATATTATATTCAGGATATGCAAGGCGAGGAGCGGCTCCTCCGGCTATCCGATATCTCTCAGTTCGAGAGGAAGAAATGGGAGTTTGAAACGGTTAAAAAGCTGGATCCCATCGAAATGCGAACGTCTCGCCCGATAGATTTTGGCGTCTGTCATGGTGGCCGGCAAGTGTATTCCCTGTTCACCTGGGTTCCGGGAGAAGATGCAAGGGAGGCGATTCCTTTGCTGGATTCAGAGGAGCAGTACCGGCTTGGCGTTCAGGCAGGCGCATATTTGAACAGGATGCATGGCATTCCGGCTGAAAGCGGATTGGATACGTGGGCGTCTTACTATAATTCAAAAATGGATCGATACATAAAAAATTATGAGAGCTGCGGCATCCGGCTTGCCGGCGCTGAGAACATCGTCCGTTTTATGGAGGCGCACCGGTATTTGCTAGAAGAGCGTCCCGTTGCTTTTCAACATGGGGATTATCATGTCGGCAACATGGTGGTTACGCCTGAAGGGGAACTCGGCATCATTGATTTCAACCGGGCGGACTACGGTGATCCTTGGGAGGAGTTTAACCGGATTACGTGGGATGCCGCGATTAGCCCGTGGTTCGCTTCGGGTCGTATTCATGGATATTTTCAAGGACGAGAGGTGCCGGATTCATTTTTCAGATTAATGGCGCTTTATATCGCAAGCAATCAGATTTCCTCCATTCATTGGGCCATCCCGTTCGGAGAGCAGGAAGTGGAGGTTATGATGAATCAAGCTCAAACCGTGCTGAATTGGTATGATGGATTCCGGACGCATGTGCCCAATTGGTATATAACGAATGCCGAGGTTATGCCAAATCGCCGCGAATAACAGCAATCCGGAAGAATTTAACCAAGCTGCTGCATGATACAATGGCAAAAAAACACAATGGAGGTTTGCACTCATGACATCAGCGGACATTCAGTTTATCGGTGGAATTAATATTGCCATTAAAATTCCGAAGCACAAGTATGAGGAGACCGTGTTTTTTTACAAAGAGGTTTTAAGGCTGCCATATTTGGGATTCAGGGACGGGTCGCATGCTTTTCAGCACGGCCCGAATACCTTATGGCTGGATTGCATGCTCAACTATTCGCAGCAGGATGTTTGGCTAGAGGTCAACACGGAGGATCCGGAGGAGGCTGCCCGATATTTGAGAGAGCACAGAGTGGACCGCAGGGATGAGGTGGAGGTTTACGAGAACTCGCGGGGCTACTGGATATCGGATCCGTGCGGGACGATCATCCGGGTGAATCCCAGAAAAGCGAGTGAATAGACAGCCTACCCGGTAAATGTGGTTGCCGTTGACTACGCACCCCTTGAGACGGGTGAGGATATGTCGAAGCGTCTAACACGCACCCTGCGAAATTTTAGGCTCACTCCCTAAATTCCATGAACCGGGACACAAAAAACCAAGCATCTCCTATCCAAGATAAAGGATGTGACAGGGAATGCTTGGTTATCTTTTTTCTGTGAAATTATGCTACGGCTTTAGAACGACCTTGGTGCATTCGTCCTCGTGATCGCTGAATATCCGATAGGCATCGCTTGCCTGTTCCAGAGGAAGCCGGTGGGAGATAATCTCCGTCGGATCAAATTCGCCGGCGGTGATCTTCTTGAACAGCTCCGGCATGTAATGAATAACGGGGGCCTGCCCCATGGTAAGGGTAATGTTCCGTTCAAAGATATGGCCGAGCGGGAACATATTGTACAGCGAACCGTATACGCCGGTCAGCTGGACGGTGCCGAATTTGCGCACGGCCTGGATGGCGATATCAATCGCGCTCAACGTTCCGCCTTGGAGCTTCAGCTTTTGGCCGATGGCTTCCATCGTCGACTTCTTCCCGTCCATGCCGACGCAGTCGATCACGATATCCGTGCCGCCTTTGGTGATCTCTCGAATGTACTCGCCCATATCGTCATATTCTTCAAAATTGTAGATCTCCACGTTGTTCAGCCGCTTTGCTTTTTGCAGACGGTAAGGTAGACGGTCCACGGCGATCACCCGCTTTGCGCCTTTCATCCAGGCGAATTTCTGGGTCATCAGGCCAATCGGCCCGCAGCCCAGCACCGTTACGGTATCGCCCGGTTTTACGCCGGCATTCTCCACGCTCCAATAGGCGGTAGGGAGAACGTCGGACAAGAACAGAAGCGCCTCATCCTCCAGCTCGCACGACTCCGGTATGACAAACGGCATAAAGTTCCCGTAGGGCACGCGCAAATATTCAGCTTGTCCGCCGGGGTAGCTTCCGTAGCGTTCGGTGTAACCCAAGTACCCTCCGGCATGGACATCCGGGTTGCCATTGGAATTGTCGCATTGACTCTCCATATCATGATTGCAATAGTAGCAGTGACCGCAAGAAACATTGAACGGAAGAACGACGCGGTCGCCTTTTTTCACGCGGGTTACGTTGGCACCGACCTCTTCTACGATCCCCATGGGCTCGTGGCCGATCACGAAATCTTTAGCCGCGGGCATAGCCCCTAGGTATATATGAAGATCGGAACCGCAAATGGCTGTAGAAGTGATGCGGACGATAATATCATCCTGGGTCCGAATGGATGGATCCTCTACGTGTTTGACCTGAATGTCTTTGGCGCCTTGAAATGTGACTGCTCTCATACGTTCCCTCCTTATGCTTTGTAGAGAAGTTATCTTCTTAAATACCCGATTTCCACTTGTATTAACATCCCCACCGCTATTCATGCATATGCGCTGATACGCGCAAAAACATAGTTTCTTCGCCCAATTTCACTTCTATGGCTTCGGCAACATGGCGCGAGGCAGTAAGTGCGAATCGGTTGTCCGAACCGATGACAAACATGCTTATTTAAGTATATCGGCGCCCTGCACCCTGTTCGCACGGTACGTGGTCCGAGACATGTAACGGCTGTCCACCATATTGTATACTTCGGGCTTTAGCGGACACAGGATACGTTATTTGCTCTGATAAGAGCTAAACTTTGATACTTGCGGACATGAGGTCCGTTATTTGCATAAAAAGTCCGTTTTTTGGCGGCGAAAGGGTTAAATAACGGAACTGGTGTCCGTTACACTTAGAGAATGGCCTGATTTGTGGTAAATAACGGATCTGTAGTCCGATGGGTATGGGGATTACGGCGCTTGTTTGCCGTGGAAACCGCATGTGATGGGATGAAGACACCTGTTAGGTGTGGAAACCACATGTTGTGGTGAAGAGCTGCCTGCTGGTAGGGAAACCACCGCATACATAGGACCGGCAACCATTTAATATGGCACCGTCTGATTGGGGATCTGCAGGTGTTTAGTCGTGTAAACACGTCCTGGCCGCTTTCCGTCGGTAAATCGATGCTCCCACGCCAATAACCGGCTTATGAATGTCAAGTGGCTCCCACGCCAATAACCGGATTATGAATCGCAAGTGGCTCTCATAAAAGCAAAAGAACGCGTATTGGAAAGGATACAATTATCCCGCCATACGCGTTCTTATTTAGGATGTTACTATGTTACTTTCGGACTGTTGGCGTCACCGTTATACCAGCTTCAAATATTCTACGATCGTCAGCAAGCCCTTATCGAAATTCTCCAAATTAAAATGCTCGTTCGGCGCATGCAGATTCTCGTCGGGCAAGCCGAAGCCCATCATGACGGCAGGTGCGTTCAGCGTGCTGGACAGCTTCTCCACGATCGGAATCGATCCTCCGTCTTTCGTGAACAGTGCACGCGTGCCGTACACGTTCTCGAAGGCATCTGCGGCTTTTTGCAGCATCGGATGGGACGGATCGATATTGAAGGCGAATGCCTTTTCCTTCGGCTGGAAGGTGATCTTGGCGCCGACCGGGGTGTGCGCATGCAGATGCTTCTCGATCGCGTCAAGAACAGCCTGCGGATCCTGATCGGCGACCAAGCGGCAGGTGATTTTCGCATGGGCTTCCTTCGGAATGACCGTTTTGCTGCCTTCTCCCTGGAACCCGCCGTATACGCCGTTCAGCTCAAGGGTAGGACGCGCTCCCACGCGTTCAACGAAGGAGAAGCCTTCTTCGCCGTACAAGGAATCAAGGCCGAGGTCCCGCTTCAGCTTATCCTCGTCGAACTCCTGCTTGGCAAATTCCTCGCGCATTTCGGGCGACAGTTCGAGTACGCCGTCATAAAAGCCTTCAACCGCGACGCGGCCCTGCTCGTCATGGAGCGAGGAGAGCAAGGACACCATTGCGTGCAGGGCGTTCGGCACGCCGCCGCCGTATGTACCGGAATGAAGATCGGTATTGGCTGTTTCCAGGGACAATTCCAGGGAGCACAACCCGCGAAGGCCCGTGGAAATGGCCGGTTTGCCAGGCGCGAGCAGGGATGTATCCGAGATCACGATGGCATCTGCCGCCAGCTTGTCCTTGTTGTTGTCAAGATAGAGCGGCAGGTTGGGGCTGGAAACCTCCTCTTCGCCTTCAATGCAGAATTTGATGTTGACCGGAAGCTCCTTTTCTTGCTTCAAAATGGCTTCGACGGCTTTGACATGCAGGAAGAGCTGGCCTTTGTCGTCCGTTGCTCCGCGCGCGTACAATTTGCCGTTGCGGACAGCCGGCTCGAACGGCGGCGTTTCCCACAGATGAAGCGGATCAACGGGCTGAACGTCATAGTGGCCGTAGACGAGCACGGTCGGCTTGCCTTCGGCATGCAGGTAGTCTGCCGTAATAATCGGGTGCCCGGCCGTCTGGTGAACCTCCACATGCTCAAGTCCCGCTTCGGTCAGCTTGCCTGCGAGCCACTCGGCAGCTTTGGCGACATCGCCTTTGTGCTCGGACAAGGCCGAAATGCTCGGAATGGACAACCATTCCTTCAATTCATTCAGATGGGTTTCGCGGTGTTCAGCGAAATACGCTTTATAATCAACGCTCATGAATATGGATCCTCCTTCGATTTACATTGGCATTCGAAAAGATGCCGTATCTTACTATTCTAACCGTTTTTCGGAGAATACGAAATACAGCCGGATCAAATCGGAAACCTGTCTTGAATCTAATCGGGCAGCTGTCATGCAAAATTGTCCAAAAGGTTCTCCAGAACATGCGCAGTGCCGGACTGATCAGCTTATTGCGGTGTCGAACCGCATAAATCCGGCGTTCAGGCACCCAGGACGGAATAGGTCGTGTATGCAGCTTCCCCTCTGCAACACTCCTCTTGTATCGCGGCTTCCGCAATCATGCCGTACCCCAGCCGGATTCTGAGAATAACGGGAGCATCCGGTCTTCCTAAATCATATAATTCCATATTAAAAAGAAATACGCAGCATTATGACGAATCATGATGCTGCGTATTTCAATGGATGACCCTCCATCACCGAAGGGCTAATCAGAATTTATCCCAGCCGTTTCCAATTAGCTGGCGTTGCAGGAATGGCAACTGCTGCTGTTGTTGAATGAACTGCTGACGCTGTTGTTCATGTAATTGCTGTTGCGAACGGAACTGCTCTTGTGCTTGAGTTGGGGTTCGCTGCGGTTCAGCAGCATACGTTCCATGCTGCGTTTGATCCTGCGCATTGAAATGCTGCTGGAACAACTGCTGCTGTTGCTGGAATTGCTGTTGCTGCTGCTGAAGAAGCTCATAATCTCGATGGCCAGGCGCTCCTTGATGATAATAGTGCTGATTAAGATGAGACGCGTGAGGCTGATGTTTCATATGCCCTTGCACTTGCCCTTGCACTTGGCCTTGCTGCGGACAGTTTTTTGGCGGCCCGATAACAACCGTGTCGGTAATCGGTGCCAAGGTCTCTTTGACTTTGGCTTCATCCAGGCAGTAGGTGTGAGCAAACACGCTGGCCGGCGTCAATCTCAAGAGATCCGAACCTCCAATGAATTCAGGCACCGGCGCGTCAAAGACCGCGATCAGATGCGTATTGTCAACCGTCGCCATTTCATAATGCCACCAGCCTTGGGGCACGAGCGCAACTTGACCGGGCGTTACCGTGAAGTTCAGCAGTTCTTTCGTAAACGGATTGACAAGGGAGACGATGGCCGAGCCGGAAACGACATATACCAGCTCCGATGCATTTTGATGGATATGCGGCTCCACTACGTTTCCGGTACTGAGATATATATCCAGCAGGGAAGCGTTGCCGAGCGTGTTCAATTCTTTTACGGAGAGAGAATTAATGTAATTTTGACTATCTTTTTTGAAAAACGGGTTATTGCTCATATCGTAAGTATACCGAACGGACGGTGAGGTGAAATCCATATAAGAGACTGCCACTGTGACTCCTGCCCTTCATCATGTAGTAGGCGTTGACCCATAACACACGTTATGCCCATGGGCAAACATCCGTGAGCCCATTTTTAACAATCAGCAGGATGCAAGCCGCCCGTTGACAGGGCGGCTTGCGCTAAACACTCATAGGGTGGAGCAGGCGAGGTCAGGCCGATTTCGGGATGGAAACCGGCGACTTCCGTCCGGCCGAGAAGCTGACGAGTCCTGCCACCAAGCCAAGCGCGAGCACGACTCCCCCGAGCCATGGATGGTATTGAAGCGTGGATGACGTATTGACCATGAAGCCTCCTGCACCTGCTCCTGCGGCTAACCCCAGATGGACAATGGAGGTGTTTAAACTGAGAACCAGATTGGAAGAACCCGGTGCCCGCTGGATAAAATAGCTCTGGACCGCCGGGCCCGCCGCAAACATGGACATCACCATGACTCCCATCAGCGAAAGTCCAATGACCGATTGACCGGCGAGCAGCGGAAGCAGCGCAAATACCGCAATATGAACGAGCGTGCTGAGGACAATCACCTTCCCTGCCCCAAAACGGTCGACACCATAACCGCCGAGCCTGGAGCCGATGGCTCCCAATAGGCCAAAGCCGAGCATAATGATGCTGATGCCGGACGGCGCGATGCGAAAAATATCCTGGATAAACGCCGTCACATACGTGAACAGTACCGAATTGCCGGATTCCCGGAAGAACGTAAGCAGCAGGGCGCTGACGATCACGAGACTCCCCAGCACTTTGAATTGCTGGCGGAAGGAAACGGGGGCATCCCCTTGAACATCCGGCAGGAGCCTGATAAGGACAAAAGCGACCAACAGACTGAGCAGAGCCAGCAGCAGAAAAATGGATTGCCAGTTCAGCAGATTCGTGATCCATATGCCGATCGGAACGCCCAGCACCATGGCGCTGCTGAAACCCAGCACGATGGTGCCGATCGCACGGCCTAACGTTTCCGGTGGCACCATTTTGGCTGCGGTACCCATTGCGGCAACGAGATAGACGCCTGAGCTTACGCCAAGAATGACACGGGAAGCCATGAGCATCCATACCTCGGTGCTAAAAAAAGAAACAAGACTGCCGGCAATGAATAGCAGAAGCGAGCCGAGCAGCACCTTTTTTCGATTGATTCGAGCGGTAAGCGAGACCAAAATCGGTGTTCCGATCGCAAAAGCAAGCGAATAGGCGGTAATCAGCTGGCCGGCAAAAGCCAAGGAAATATGAAGATCGTCAGCAATCGCGTACAGAATACCCGAGACGACCAGTTCCGAGGTAGCGGTAAGAAAAACACCGAGCGCCAATAAATATATCGTATATCGATTCATATCCATTATCCTTTCCGTTGGGAGATTGATACCCTCAATCGGATCATGGCTAGCACATGCCGTTTCGGATAGTAAAGCATGAAATCTCTTTGTGTTTGTATTATAAGCAGCACGCATATATGATGTAAGAAGGCAAAGTATTTGGATATTATCCAGTCATTTTGACTAACTTACGATTAGTTAGTGATGGGGTGAGGCAATGGAGCCGGTTAAAGAAGAGTTTCAGGAAAAGCCAGCGTTCAATCATATTTGCTCGGTGCTGCAAATTCTTGGAGCCAAATGGGCGTTCCTTGTCATCGCGCAATTAGCCCAAGGACCGAAACGGTTTAATCAGCTTCACCGGGATGCAGCGATCATCAAGACGCAATCCTTGACGGATGCCCTGCGCCATTTGGAAAGCAGCGGCATCGTGAGACGCGAGGTATTCCCTACCGTTCCGGTCTCCGTGGAGTATTCATTGACCGAGAAGGGGATGGACTTCCTGGATTCTTTGAAGGAGATGGAGAAGTGGGCCGAAAAATGGGGAGTGGAACAATCCTCCTGACGTTCCCGCTGCCGCCAAAATGGTATGATATCAGAAAACTCATTTCCGACGCGTATACAGCGGAAATGAGTTTTCTTTTTTTTGAAAATTTCGTATTCTTATAGATAACATTTTCGAAAATGGGAATGAAGTGATAGGGAGGTGGTTGCCGTTTGCGAATCCATAAGATTAACCTGCTGACCAAATTGTTGATTTCCTATTTGCTCGTGCTGATGTTTCCCGTGATCGTCATCCTGTGTTATTACTATCCCTATTCGGCGGACGTTGTGAAAGAGAAGGAAATGGACTGGAATGCGCATATTACGGAGCAGTTCATGACATCGATGGATACGTTTACCCGGTATGTATACAATTTGCCGTTCGAGCTGGTGCAGAATCGGGAATTCAAGATGTACAAGGCCGAGGAAAGCGACTACCAGCGTGTCCTCATTGCCAATGAGATGAAAAAATACAATGCAACCGATGCATTTATTTACAACACCTTGCTGTATGTAAAGAACATCGGTTATTTGTTTTCCAAAACTGGAAGCGCATACAGTTTGGACGATCTGTCCATTCCGGGCGTCGGTTACTACTATGAAAACTGGGCCGGCGAAGATATGATCCAGACCTTGAATGATCTCGAGTCTCCCATCGTCAGGCCGGTTGAGAACGTGATTGTGCCCGGCAATAACCGGGTTCGAATGCTGACCTTCGTGCAACCGCTGCCGGTAGGAGGCACGAATTCCCCCGGAGCCGTCATGATCATGGTAAGGGAAGATACGATCGTCCGGATGATGAAGTCCGTCTCGGAAACCTATAGCGGCGATTTTTTTGTGTTTGACGGCCAGGGAAGGCGATTGGTATCTTCCCATGATACGTCATACCAATCCTCCGATGACTTCAGGAAGCTTGTGCAGGGCATAGGGGATGAGACATCTTCCTCTTCGGGCATTTATGCGATCAGCGGATCGGATTATCTGGTATCGTCCTCGGTTTCGGACAAGAATGGATGGAAATACGTGAGCCTGCTGCCGGTATCCTCATCCCTTCAGGGCATTCGGACAATTCAGTTGAATACGGCCATCCTGGTCGGCCTGATCCTGCTGCTTGAAGTGTTTATCATCTATATATCGATCCGGAACAACTATCAGCCGATTCGCCGTCTGGTTGATCTTGCCGTTCAAGTCTTCGAACCGCGGGACCGGAAGCCCATGAACGAGATCGATACGATCAAATATACGCTGGAGGAGCTTTCGCTGGCCAACAGCAAGCTTGACGAGCATGTGAAGGGATCGTTGCCGATTATGCGGGATAACCTGCTGTTTGAACTGGTGAGCGGGCATCTTGCAGGCTGGGATGATTTCGAACGGGAAGCAAGAAAGGTCGGCCTCCGGTTTCAGTATGATTACTTCTCGGTTGCCGTACTATGCTGCGAAGCGGATGGAGCAGAGATGGAGAAGATACTGGATTACTGCCGGTGCTATGAAGGACGGCTGCCGGAGGATATCCAAGGTTATTTCTTTAAAAGCATCTATCCGCAGGAATTGATTCTGGTGTGCTCCCATGCGGAGAATGTCCCGCTCACATCCTGCCTGGAACGGATGCAGGATGAAATATTGGAGCACACGGGCCGGCGAACGGTGATCGGCATCGGCAAGCCTGGCGAAGCCCCGTCTCCGCAGGACCTCCATCTCTCTTATCTGCAGGCACTCCGGACGGCGGAGTTTCTGCGCATCCGAAAGACCGACGCCGTGCTGGTCTTTGATAACATTGGGATTCCCCAGACCGGAGCTGTCTCCTATTATGCCGAAATCCTGCAATCCCTCGAGCTTGCAATCCTCAAGAATGATGCAGCCATGCTGGCCTCTCTAGCAGAGAGAATGATCGGTTACCTAAGCAATGACAGCCTGCCGCCACATATGATTCAGAGCGTGTATCTCAATACCGTTACCGTCATCTTCAACGGCCTCCAGCGGTTCCGTCATGACGATCAGAGCCTGCTGCGACTTACGGATGCGGCTTTTAACCATCGTTATACGCTGGAACAGATGATCGGGATCATAAGGGAAAGCTATGCCAAGCTGTGCGATATGATCAAGGAAACCCTCCCCGTTTCCCGGGCGGCAACCCAGGATGAGATCCTGTCCCTGATTGCGGAGAAAGGGATGGATCCGAACTGTTCGCTGCAGATGATGGCCGATTATTTTGATATGTCGGTCTCCAACTTCAGCCATCACTTCAAAAAAACGATGGGGCAAAATTTCAAAGAGCATATCGATCAGCTTCGAATTCAGAAATCCATTCAGCTTCTGCGGGACAGCGAGGAGACGCTCGAAGCCATCTCCCAACAGGTCGGGTACACCAATACCTCGAGTTTTATCCGATCCTTCAAAAAAATGGTGGGCACGACGCCGGGGCAATATCGAAATACGCATAAAGCTTAAAACGAAAGACCGCTGATGCCGATGACAAGGCCGATTACAGCGGTCTTTTATAAACCTGCTTGCTTAGAAGCTATTCCTAGGCAGTTGTTTTACAGGCTAAGATGTTTCAATTTTTGAACATATACAAAATTTGAATTCCATGCGCCGGCTTGTAATGGATGCGTTTACATTTATGGGATGATAGGCGCCTTCAAAAAATGAGGATGCCTGAAAAACTGTCCGTTTACGGTGCTCGCCGCCTTCATTTAGAGTGAAAACTGTCCCAAGGCAAGGCCGACTCAAGGCCGTATACCCCCATGGACCAGACCAACAAACGAAACCAGGAGGTAATGGAATGAAGAAAAGGGTAAACGTTTTCATCTCGCTTGTCGCCATGACGACCATGTTGTTAACAGGCTGCAGCGGGGCCGGAGGCGGCCAGAACGACTCGGCGGAGACTCCCGGAGACCAAACCGGCAGCAAAGTAAAGCTTACCGCTATCATTACCAAGCACCCGCTCACGAAGCCGCTGGCCGAAATGGAGTGGCTGCAAAAGGTTGAGGAGACGGCGGGCGTGGACATCGAATGGCAGGAGATTACCGCGGATTGGGGACAGAAGAAAGGGACGATGCTGGCCAGCGGCGATATTCCGGATCTGTTCATCGGGCCGAACGTCATTACGGATGCAGACTTTGCGCAATTCCAGGGTTTGTTCCAGGATCTATCCGGCATGCTGGAGCAGGCGCCCAACGTACAGAACATGTTTAATGAAAAACCGGATACGAAAATAATCGCCACGCAGTCGGACGGCAAAATCTACGGTCTCCCGAAATATCAGCGGTTCTGGCCCGCTACCGCCAGCAGGCAGTTCATTAACCAGCAGTGGCTGGATCACCTCGGTCTGAGCATGCCGACCACATGGGATGAGCTGTATGAAGTCCTGGTGGCTTTCAAAGAGAAGGATGCCAACGGCAACGGCGATCCGAATGACGAGATTCCGATGGATTGGCCGGGAGGCATCGGCGGATATTTTAACCCCGCGGTGCTCCTGGGCAGCATGGGCATTACGCTGACGGACGGCAGCGGACAAGGTTATTTCGTGGAAGATGGTCAGGTGAAGAACTTCCTGACGGATGAACGGTACAAAACGATGGTGGCATTTCTGAATAAATTGTACAAGGCGGGTCTGATCAACCCGGAAGTGTTCACGCATGATTATACGAAATTTCAATCCATCGCGCGTGGGGAAGGGGATACGGCCAAGGTCGGCTTTACTTGGGGATGGGTGGCGTCCGACCGCTTCGGCGAGCAGCTGGCACCGCAGTATGCTTCCATGCCGCCGATGAAGGTGTCGGCAGATTATGCAGGGAAGCTGTCCTGGAGCTACGATCATTACTCCCTGAATTATGGCACCAACCATATCGTCATGTCCTCCAAGACCAAGAACAAAGAAGCGGCCATGAAATTCATCAACGAGCTTTATGCGCCCGAGGTGGGCATGCAGGTGCTGTTCGGATCCCTCGGACCGAACATTAAAGATAACGGAGACGGTACATATGCCGTTCTGCCTCCGGCCGATGCCAAGATGGATCCGGGCACGTGGAAATGGACCTCGACGATGGCGGACAACGGCGCATTTTATATTCCCGATACCTTAAAGCTGACGCTTGGCACCGATATGCAGGAGGTGCTGGGTCAATCGGAGCCGCTGGAGGCGGCCTTGGACGTGGATCCTGATAAAGACGTGTTCCCCGGCATGTTCATCAAGTATTCCACCATGGACAATAACGCCATGAGCCTGAACAATACGAACGTAATGAATCTGGCGGAATCCAGCTTTGCCAAATGGGTCACCAAGGGCGGCGTGGAAGCCGAATGGGACGCGTATATCAAGGAAAGCGAGAAGGCAGGCCTGAAGCAGAATCTTGAGATTATGCAAAAATATTACGACGATTACATGAATCAAAACTAGGAGGGAGGATATGGGGCCTCGCAAAAGATTGGACACCTTCAGACGTGATTACCAGCTGTGGATTATGATTTTTCCGGCGATTGCCGTCATTCTGTTGTTTAACTACGTGCCGATGTACGGCATCCAGCTTGCGTTTAGGGATTACGATTTCAGCCAAGGCTTGACCGGCGGAGAGTGGCGCGGGCTCGCCTACTTTCAGCAATTCATCGACAGTTACCTGTTCACCGATTTGATGCGAAACACGTTTCTGATCAGTCTGGCCACGATCGTGCTCGGCTTTCCGGCCCCGATCATCTTAGCGCTCATTCTAAACCAGATTCGCCGAAAAAGAATGAAGCAGGTGATGCAGACCACCGTATACCTGCCCCATTTCATATCCATCATCGTGCTGGTCGGGATGCTGAACGTGCTGCTGTCCTCCGAAACCGGCGTTGTCGGTCACTTTATGAAGTCGGTGGGGCTGGGGCATATCAATTTGTTAGCCTCCACCTCGACCTTTATTCCGGTGTACGTGCTCTCCGACATATGGCAGCACTGCGGCTGGAATAGCATTATCTATCTTGCGGCCTTGTCCACCGTGGATCCCCAGCTGTATGATGCAGCCAAGATCGATGGGGCCAGCCGCTGGCAGACGATCCGGTACGTCGATATTCCCGCACTCGTTCCAACCATCATCATCCTGTTCATTCTCAGTATGGGGAATATCCTCGGGACCGGCTTCGAGAAAATATTCCTGATGCAGAATTCGCTGAACCTTCCCGTCTCGGAGGTCATAGCCACCTATGTTTACAAAATCGGGATCATCTCCAACCAGTTCAGCTTGGCTTCGGCTATCGGTTTGTTTAACACGCTCATCAATTTCGTATTTCTGTATGCGATGAACACGATATCGAAGAGAATGTCGGAAACGAGCTTATTCTAATGATTGGGGAAGGAGAAACGGTTGTGGAACATGAAACTGCCAGAATGCGCATCAACGGCAAGGAGCTGGGATTTAAGATCATCTTGGGTTTTCTGTGCGTTTTGATTTTTCTGCTGATTGCGTATCCGCTGTATTTTATCATCATTGCTTCGTTCAGCGACTCAACGCTCGTCTCTACGGGGAAGGTCATGTTTATCCCCAAAAATGTTAGTTTTTTCGGTTACCAGGAAATTTTCAAGGATATGCGGATTTGGACCGGGTACCGAAATACGTTGTTTTACACGGTGTTCGGCACCCTGGTGAACATGCTGTTCACGCTTCCGGCGGCTTATGTGCTGTCCAGAAAGGAATTTCGCGCCAGACGCATCATTATGTTTATTTTTGTGATCACGATGTTCTTCAACGGCGGGCTGATTCCGACCTATTTATTGATGAAGGGTCTTGGCTTGACCAACACGATCTGGGTGTTTATTCTCCCGTTCTCCGTGAATGTGTTTTATTTGATCATTGCGAGGACGTTCTTTGAAAACTCGCTGCCGCAGGAGCTGCATGAAGCCGCCGTCATGGACGGCTGCTCTCACTTTACCTTCTTCTTCAAAGTGGCTTTGCCGCTGTCCAAAGCGCTGGTCTCCGTCATCGGGCTCTATTATTTGGTGGGACATTGGAACGATTTCTTTACGGCGCTGATCTATATCCGGGATACGAAGCTCCAGCCGCTGCAGATCGTTCTGCGGGATATCCTGCTGTCGAACCAGGTATTCTCGAGCGGTGCGGGAACGGGCGGGGATGCCGGAGGGTACGCGCAGCGATATGCCGACCAGATCAAGTACGGCGTCATTATCGTCTCGACGCTTCCGATTCTGCTCATTTATCCGTTTATGCAAAAATATTTCGAGAAAGGCGTCATGATCGGCTCCATTAAAGGGTGACGCGCGGCGATTTTCCGCGATCGTACCCTAAACGTATGAAAACGGTAGGGCAGATCCAAGTGAACAGAACGCAAATAAACAACCCGTATGCCGGAGCAGCATACGGGTTGTTTTCTCAGATAAGGCCCAAAGGAACTAATGCAGGCAAGCTCCAAAATGCGCAGCTCCATCTTCCCAAACGACTTACGATTAACTTATGGCCGTTCTCGGATCATCTCCACGAAATTCATGGCGGCAGCGGATAATGCTTCATGCTTGCGGGTGCAGACCGCAATGATATTTTGCAGCTCGATGCCATCGACGTATACCTGGCTGAGCTCGCCGCGCTCCACGTATTCCCGCACCACGAGCGAAGACACGAAGTTGGCTCCGTATCCGGCAATGACGGCCGTGATCGCTTCGTGCAGGCCGTTGAATTGCAGCGTGATGCGGGGCGAAGGCGCGCTGTGGGTGCGGCATAAGGCAAATAACCTTTCTCGCGTTGAGCTTCCCTCCTCCCGCATGACAAAGGGCTCTCTCATCATCTCGACCAGGGAGATATGCTGATTGGCATAACGGTGGTCGGGGGAGACGACAAACCACAGCTCATCCCGGAACAGCTCCTCAGTCTGTATCGTATCCGGCGATTCCTCAGGGAGGCCGCCGTATATCGCAAGATCCACGTCCATGTTCAGCAGCTGCTTAAGCGCATCGCTGGAATTCGTGGTGGTAATGCTCATTTCGACGTCTTCGTACCGCTGCTTGTATTTTGCGAGCCAGGCCGGCAGAAGAAAATGGGAGGGAAGGTAGGTTGCGGCCAGTCGGATATGCCCCCTCGAACCGCTGCGGTAATCCCGGCAGAATTGTTCGATCTGCTGCTCAACCGAGAAGAGCCTTTTGGCAAGGGGGAGCAGCTCGGCGCCAGCCTGCGTCAATCCGATGCCTCTGCCCTGCGGCTTGAACAGGGTAAGGGAAAGCTCCTTCTCGAATTTCTTAACCTGTGCCGTTATGGCCGGCTGGCTTATATTTAATAATTCGGCAGCCCGGGTGACGCTGCCGGTTGTGGCAATGACGTGAAACAGCCGTAAGGCATGTAAATTCATATGGAGCCGCACTCCTGTCTTATTTATATATTATATTTATATAAATTATTTAATTATATATTATTTTTATAATAATAAATCACATACAATGAATGTGTAAAATCCAATTTGAAGTTTAAGGGAGGAAACAGGCATGAAAGCGAATGCGAATGATGCTGCGACTTGGGGCAAAGTGGACGATTATGTGACGGAACATTTGATTCCTTATGACAAGGTGCTGGAGAAGGTGTTGGCCGCAAACCGGGAGGCAGGCTTGCCTGAGATCGATGTATCTCCCGCTCAGGGCAAGCTGCTGAACGTGATCGTTCAGATCAAGGGAGCGAAACGAATCTTGGAGATTGGTACGCTTGGCGGTTACAGCACGATCTGGATGGCTAGGGCGATCGGGGCAGAAGGGCGGCTGATTTCATTGGAGCTCGATCCGCATCATGCGAAGGTTGCCAAATCCAACGTAGAGTTGGCTGGACTGGAGGATAGGGTCAGCATCCGCGTAGGCGATGCATTGGCGCAGTTGGAGCAACTGGCTAAGGAAAAGGCGGAGCCGTTCGATCTGATCTTCATCGATGCCGATAAACCGAACAATCCGAATTATTTGAAGTGGGCGCTGCAGTTCTCCAAGGCCGGCACCGTCATCATTAGCGATAATGTCATCCGGAACGGAGAAGTCATCGATTATCACAGCACAGACCCTCGGGTGCATGGCATCCGAAAATTCATGGATATGCTGTCGGCAGACTCCTCGATTGCCGGCACGGCCATTCAAACGGTTGGAAGCAAGGGATATGACGGGTTCTATATCGGAATTGTGCAGTAGAGGACATAACGGCCCGTACCATACTCTGAATGCGATAGCCCTGCCCTTACGGAAGAATGGTATGAAGATTCCGATGTTTGGGAGGGAACGACAAAAGGGCTGCATCCCCCGTATGCCTAACGAGGGTGCAGCCCTTTTTATCGTATTCAACATGTTAATTACATCTTCAGGTCATGACCCGTTCTGGAAGCGTCGCCCTGTTCCTTAGGGCTGAACGGCCACCAGTTGGCCCGGCCGAAGATGCGAACCATCACCGGCACGAAGAATGGCAGGAACAGGAGAGCATAAAGCACAAGTCCAACCAAGACGACCGTGGCGATCTGCATCATGGACAATACGCCGGATGGATACATGGCCGCAAAGGTACCGCCAAGAATGACCACCGCGGACAGAATGACCGTGCCCATGTTGCGCATGGCATGGAGAATGGCATCCTGAACGTTCCAGGCTTTGTTCTCGTTGAAGCGTGCCATCAGGAAAATGCTGTAATCCACCCCTAGCGCAATCAGCATCACAAAGCTGAAGAACGGCGTGGCCCAAGTAATGCCGGAATATCCGAAGCCGTGGACGAAGATCATCTCCGTAACGCCGACGGCGGTAAAGTACGTGATGACAAGCGAAATAATCAGGTAGATCGGCATCACGATGGATCGCAGCAGCACGACCAGGATAATGAAGATTCCGCTCAGCATGAGAATCACGGTACGCGTGTAATCTTCATTCGAGATGCTCTGCAAATCGTTGTTGGTGCTGGTAATGCCGCTGATGGCAACCTCGGCGTTCTCCAGCTTCGTGTCTTTTACTGCACGGTCGACGGCTGCCTGAATCTGTTCGACGCTGCCCAGCGCTTCTTCACTGTACGGATTGGTTGACAGCACCACATCCAGCGTCATCACTTTGCGGTCATCGGACAAGTAGGTATCGAATACCGTCTGGAATTCTTCGTTCTCCAGGGCTTCCTGCGGGATGAAGAATCCGCTGAGGTCCTCATCCTGAACGTCCTGAATTTGCTGCAGGTAATCCTGAGCGGAATGCAGTCCGTCCGAAATTTGTTTCAGCCCGTCGGCGCTGGAATTCAGTCCTTCCGTCAGCTCTCCGATCTGTCCGGTAAGATCGCCGAACCCGTCGGCAAGCTGCTTCTGGCCGCCTTGCAGCTGGTCCAGTCCGCCCGTAATGGAAGGGATCTGGCTTACGATTTGGCCCTGCCCGTTAGCGGCTTGCGAGAGGCCGGATTGAAGCTCTGCGATCCCGGACACAAGCTGCTGAAGACCGTCGGCAAGCGCCGTTTGACCTGCGGCTGCCTTGGCGTAGCCGGCGTTGGCTTCCGATAAGCCTGCCGATGCGCCCTTAAGCTGCTCGGAGATCTGTCCCAATCCCGCGGCCAATTCGGCCGTGCCTGCTGCCGTTTGGGTAACGGTGCCTTTAATCGTTTGATAATCGGTATCCTGAACGAGTTCCGGATGGCTGCTCTCCAATCCCGTGAAGGAGCCTTCAAGTCCTTTCAGAGCAGCGGCAACGCCGCCCAACTGTTCCTGGATTCCGGCAACGCCGCCGTTTAGGGCCGCTAATCCGGTGTCGAGCTGCTTGTAGCCTTGAAGCAGCTGGTCGTGGGCAGCAGCCAACTCTTTCGCGCTTTGCGCTGCCTTGGCGAGTCCGGCTTTGAGCTCGCCGGCACCGGCGCTTCCGCTTTGTATCCCTTTTTGAATGGCGCTGAGACCCTGACCCAGCTCGGTGATGCCGTCCTTCAGGTCGGCCGTTCCCTTCGTCAGCTCTTGCGCTCCCGCAGCAGCCTCATTCAGCTTCGGCGCATTCTCGCTGAGCTGCTTGCCTGCTTCGGAAAGTCCGTTCTGAATTTGGGTCAGCCCGTCTTTGGACTCCCCGAGTCCTTCGTTTAACGTTTTGACTTGAGTTGGAATGAGGAAATCGTTGATTTGCTCGCCGGTTGGACGCGAAAGTCCGCGAACGCTCGAAACGCCTTCAACCTTTTCCACTTCCCGGCTGATTTTTTCCGCGAGTCCCATGTACTCCGCCGTATCCATCCGGTCATCGTTCTTGATCACGATGGTGGAAGGCAGCGACTGCCCGGGACCGAAGCTGTCCGAAATGATATTAAAGCCCTTGACCGAATCATAACTCGGACCGATTTCCTCCAGGCTGTTAAACGACAGCTTGCCGCTGTACGTAGCGAGGAAGGGCCCGACGATGACGGCCACGACGAGCATGGCGGCCCAAGGACGCTTGAGGGAGAAGGAACCGGCCGCTCCCCATAGTTTATTTTCGCTGTGTTCCAGCTTGCCGCGTGACGGCCAGAAGAGTTTCTTCCCGAGGACCGCCATGAAGAACGGCACGACCGTGACTAACGCAAGAAGCATAACCGCGATGCCGATGGCAACCGCAACCGCGGATTTATACAGAATGAACTTGGATAAACCGATGGCTGCAAAGCCGACGAATACGGCAAGCCCGGAATAAAGCACGGTGCCGCCGGCTTTCCGATAAGTTTCGATAATGGCCGATTGGGTATCTTCGGACGTGGTGAGTTCTTCCTTAAACCGGCTGATCAGCAGGATGCAGTAGTCGGTTCCGATCCCGAACATGACGGCCACCATAAAGATCTGGGTGAAAGTGGATATCGGGAAGTTGAACTGGTCCACGAGAAATGATACGACCGACTGGGACACGAGATAACTAAGCCCCACGGTCAACAGCGGCACGAACGGTGCCACGAAGGAACGGAAAACAACGAACAGGATCAACAGAATAAAGATGACCGTAATATATTCCGTTTTCTTCAGGCCTTCCTCGGAGCTGACGATGGTATCTTCGTTGATGAGACCTTCGCTGGTCAGATAATGATCGGCTTGAACGCCTTCGAGCACCTGATCGACCTTCCCGGGCAGCTCTTTCACGGCTTCTTCGCCCCCGCTGACCTGAAGCGCGACCATGATGGTCTTGCCGTCTTTGGCGATGAGCGTGTCTTCCAGCTCCGTCTGCGTGAACGGTTCATTAATGGAATCGATGTGAAGGCTGTCTTTATTGTCGTTTAAAGCTTGAACGCCCAGCCGGATGCTTTCCTTATCCGCTTCGCTTAACCCGTCGGGTTTGTTGAAGACAAGCGCAACCTGGTTCAGAGTTTCCCCGCCCTCGCCCCCGGAGGCTTCCTTCAGGATTTCAGCCGCGCGCGAAGAGGTGTATCCATCCGGCACGGATAGCTGGCCCTTCTCCCGCACCAGGTCCGCCATGGAAGGCGCGAACATAAACAGCGCGACGGCGGCCACCAGCCACAGCACGATGATGGCCCATCTTGCTTTCAGTATAGCTTTCAATTCTTTCTCCCCCCTGATTCAAACATCAATTGCCCCAGTTTCTCGAACATCGAGATAAACATTTCGATATCTTTTTCTTCAAAATGCTGCAGGTAAGGGGAGACGATCTCCCTTATCTGCTCCTGGGCCGATTCAAAAATCGTATGTCCGTACTCCGTTAAAGTCAGATACACCAGCCTGCGATCCGCTTCGTCTCGGGTTCTGTCGATAATGCCGGCATCCACGAGGCGGTTGACGATGGCCGTGACCGAGCTTTTGCCGACCGCGAGCGCTTCCGCCAGATAGGATGAGGTACAGCGATCCATGCCGTTGATCAAGCGTACCACCTGAAACTGGTCGCTGGTGAGGTCTTCGCCGAGCTGCTCTCGGATCTGGGCATTGATCCGCCGCGATACCAGCAGGTAGACATCGACATAGCGGTCGATCCACTGCCTTGCTTTGTCGTTCAATGATAGTTCTCCTCTCAAATAGTTCACGTATGAAATAGTTTCATTAATGAACTATATGGCAGAAGGAAGGAAAAGTCAATCTCAGCATGAGAGCACATGCAGACCGCCTCGGAATCAAGCCCTTTGGCAGGCCTGCAAGCTCTTTTGGTAAAACGGGCTATGTCTGAGACAAAGAAGGGGAGTGGAGCGTTATCGCGGATAATACGAAAATCCCGGATATTTTACGACGGGCCACTTCTCCTTGCGCAAAGCGTCGGTGACTTCGTTTCCGACGTTCAGGTTATCCCGGACCAGATCCCGAGGGGTCAAGGCCATCCATTGATTCAAGGATATATCCTCGAACCGGTCGCTTCTGAACATTTCCAGAAACCATAAGGATTCCGTCCCCGTGTTCTGTATGTAGTGACCGAAGGCAAAAGGCACGTAACCGACGTCGCCGGCTCTGTAATCGAAGGTCCGAGCCGCTCCATTGCCTGCAAATACGGTCATTCGTCCCTGCCCGGTCAAGTAATACTGCCATTCGTCCTGATTCGGATGCCAATGGAGCTCTCTCATGGCGCCAGGTTTGATCTCGACTAACGCGGCAGCAACGGTTTTGGAGATCGGAAAATTGCGGGAATCCACGATCCTTACGCTTCCGCCAGGGGTTATGATCGGTTCTTGCGCCAACAGCCGGTGCTTGAAGCTGAGCGGCACCGTTCCGTAGGGAGACTGCACCTCCTGGCTGGCAAGCGAACCCGGTACCTGGTCTTGAAAAATATAAACCTGCTCCTTAGGGATATGATCAAACGCGTTCTCCGGCACGCCGAAGTTGGCGGACAACACGTCCTTAGGCGTGTGGGCAAACCAGTCGGAGATCGATAAGGTGTTCAGGTCCGAGAAGTGGCCGTCGTCAAAGACCAGCAGAAATTCACAGCCTTCCTCGAGTCCTTGGATCGAGTGGGGGAGGCCGGCCGGAAAATACCAAAGGTCGCCCGGTCCCACATCCGCGATAAAATTCCTGCCGCTTGCATCCATGGCCGTAATCCTGGCGATGCCCCATATCATATAGGCCCATTCCGCCTGCTGATGCCAATGCAGCTCCCGAACTCCGCCGGGCGTCAGGCTCATGTTCACGCCGGCCAGCGTGGTTGCAATCGGCAGGTCCCGTACCGTAATTTCCCGCGACCAGCCGCCATGATTCAGCTGCATATGCGTGTCGGAGAACGACATTTTCAGATTCGGCATCAAGCCCGCATCCGTGACCGGAGGGACAAGCATGTCGGGATTCTCGATATCCCTCATCACATCCCGCGGACCATAGTCCGGCCCGCCAGCACCGTCGCTGCGAATCGGCTGGGGTATACGGCCGGCATTTTCTCGTTTCTGGTTCTGATCCTCCATCATCGGTATCTCCCTCCACATGGTTTTTACGAAACGCATCCGTTTAAACTGCCATCCATTAAGTTTATGAGCCGGCGCTTGGCTAATATGTTGAGGAAGCGAGGTTGCCCAGGGAGAGATTCGCAATGACATATCTCACGTTCAATCGAAAAGAGTGTTGACATTTGAAAGCGCTGCAGGGCACCGTTATCGGAGCCTACGTATTTATGCGGTGCGGCGCGATTCGTTTCCCAAGCGTTAAACCAAACCACACCAGAAACAGAATGAGCGGCATGGAGATCAGGGTTCCCATCGCGAATGCCGTGGCATCCACGATTCCAGTGGACAGCAGGCGGTTGAGCGCATAAATTCCGTAAGGAATTTCAAGGAACGCAGCTGTAATGACGCCAGGGGTGTATGCTTTCAGCGCGATTGAGGCCCCCACATGTTTCACGCCGTCCAGCAGGAACACCGTAACGAACCCCGCGAACAGGGCGTTGAACGGGCTGCCGATATGGAAGATATGCGCCGTTAGAAACGTTACGCAGGTGAGGATGAACCCGATCAGCAGTACGGCAAAGGAGAATTGCAGGGTGATGTTCTTATCCCACGAAATGGAGACGGGCGAAAATTTCGTGATCCAGGGGCTGTTCTTGTTCTTCCTGAGCCACCATTCCATCGTGGCAATTTCTTCTCCGTCGTGAATGAAAAATACAACCGGCAGCAGCCACAACAACATGACGAAATTCCAATCCGGCATGAATGACAGCATAATCCTCATTTCTCCCTTCAAACCATATTAGCGATGCCTAACGAAAAGAAACTGAGTAAACACTCAAATTGTGAAGATAAAAGAAGCCGATGCAGCATGTTCTATACGGCCATCAGCTATTTGTACACATCGCTTTTCACGGAGAGAAGACGTCATGATCCGGTTCTTCGTTCATCCCATGCAGCAGCAGCCGGACGAGCTCGCGAATATAGGATTCGTCCCCGAGCGGGAGCGCTTCCTCTCCGAAACGGAAATGGAGCATGCTATAGACCAGGATGGACGAGGTCATCATCATCATGGCAACCTGAACCGTGTGTTCCGGTTGACGACTCGATCCCGCCGCCTGTTTGAGCATGCTGCTGCTTACAGTCCCAAGACCACCGATCAGCCGCAAAACCTCTTTTGATACCTCGGCATCCTTCATGAGTTCAGGTGACCAGATGAGCATCAGATAATCCATGTTCGTCCTGAGGAACTGGAGATATGCGATGCCGTATTGAAACAGGGCCTCGTCCGCAGGAAGCTTCGACAATTCACCTGCATCCTCTTGAAGCTGCGCAGCAAAGGAAAAATTGTTCACAAGAAAGAGCAGCAGCTTCCGTTTATCTCCAAAGTGGTAGAAGATCAGCCCCTCGGCCACGCCGCTTTCGGCCGCAATCTCTTTGGTTGTCGTTTCATGGAATCCCTGCTGGGAGAACAGCTTCAGAGCGGCGTTCAATATCCGTTCCTTCTTGGCATTTCGACGGGTTGTTGTAGGCATAGTCAGATGTCTTTCTCCTTTGGAATGAAATAGGCAAAACTTCCTTGTGGAGCTTCCGGTTTCCATGGATGCTAAATAGTCATGAGTGATGAATTCAAAATACTGAGTGTTTACTCAAAAGTATAATCACTCCCCAAATATTGTCAACCCTCGAAGTATCACCGCAGGGACTGTTCATTGTGGTCTTGTTCTACCAAGGTGCACGGACAGACAACGTGCCCAAGTGGAATAGCCAGAGAGTGAAACGGCGCTGCAGGGTTTGAAATTTCGATATCATAAAAAACCACGTCGTTTACGACGTGGTTATGTCTCTCTTACCGTGATCCGCATAATATTCGACGAGGTAATCGCGGAAGGAAATCGCGGCCTTGGACAAGTATCTGGATTCCAGCCATGCGATTTGGAATACCCGGCGTGCGAGAGGTTCTTGAATGCTGAGCTTCGTCAGCTTTAATTCCTCGCTGCTTCTGCATTCCCCGATTAAAGCCACGCCAAACCCCGAACGGACCAGATCGGCGATGGTCCCGGGGTCTTCCACCTCGCAGACGACCTTCGGTTGAAAACCGGCTTGTTTGCAAAACTCGTTATTCATCTTCTGATACGGATGGCCCTCTTTATAACCCACAAAGGATTCTCCGGCAGCCTCGCTTAAGCGGATGCGATTGTTTCCGGCTAAGCGGTGGGTGGGAGGGACTGCCAAGAACACTTCTTCCACGTGCAATGGCAAGCTGCGTATATCCGGATGCCGAACGGGCATGGAGGTCAGAAAGAAGTCCACTTCATTATGTTCAATCGTCTGAACCATATCCTCCATCGAGGACTGGATAATATGAAAGTTGACCTTCGGATGTTCGCGCAGAAACAAGCGTAAAGGCTCGCGGAGCTGCTCCATGTTGGACAAGGCCAAATGAATGCGCCCATGCTCCAGCCCCGCAAGATCTTCCACTTCCCGCCTTCCCTCTTCCAGCAGCTGCAGGGCAGCTTTGGCTTTCGCCAAAAATGCTCTGCCGAACGGATTGAGGCGGATTTGCCTGCCTTGGCGTTCAAATAACGGAACCCCGAGATTCTCTTCGAGTCTGGAGATCGTCTTACTGAGCGCCGGCTGAGCAATATGGAGCTCCTCTGCGGCTTTGGTCATATGTTCAAGCCTTGCTACGGTAACAAAATACTTCAGCTGCAACATTTCCATTACGGTTCACCGTCCCTGCTTATATACTCCAGTATATATATACATAGATTATTTTGTATTTTTTATTATCTATCGATGATTATAGAATGGTCTCAGAAACAAGATCAAGGGATGTATGAAAGGATGATCGATATGAAAGCAGCTGCGTTCAGTACGATTGGACCGCCGGAAGTTTTGCGCGTTATGGACTTCGAAGATCCCAAGGCCGGCAACGGCCAGATAAGAGTTAACATCAAGGCTGCAGGCGTGCAGCCGGCCGACTGCGGAATCAGGGGAAGCGGCTGGGCGCCGCCCGGGGTGACATTGCGGATGCCGCAAATCCTCGGCAACGAATTCGCCGGAACGGTTGATCAGGTAGGAGAGGGAGTGATGGAATTTGAAGTTGGGGATGACGTCATTGGCTGGTCACTACTCGCCTGCTACGCTGAATATGTTGTGGTCAGCGCAGACCAAGTTGTACGGAAACCCGATTCGATGCCATGGGAGGAAGCGGGTGCCTTGACCGCATCAGGGCAAACCGCCCATACGGCACTTGGGATGCTAGGGGTTGGCCATAAGGATACGGTTTTGATTCATGCGGCAGCGGGGGGAGTCGGCTCCTTTGCCGTCCAGATCGCTCGAGCCTGGGGAGCGCGGGTCATCGGGACCGCAAGCGAGCGAAATCATGATTATCTTCGTTCACTGGGCGCCGTTCCCGTTGTTTATGGACCAGGCCTTGTAGACCGGGTCAAGGCTTGCGCCCCCGAGGGAGTGACAGCTGCGCTGGATGCCGCCGGCGAAGAAGCGCTGCGGGCCTCGGTGGCGCTTGTCGGCGACCGGAGCCGCATCGGAACGATCGTGGCCTTCGATCTGGTAGAAGAATTGGGGGTGCGCCCGATCCGCAGCCAGCGCTCCAAGGATCGATTAGCGGAATTGGTTCAAATGTATGAACAAGGGAAGCTGAAAATCCATGTGTCGCAGACGTTCTCGCTGAGCGAAGCGGCGGAAGCGCATCGTGCCGTGGAATCCGGTCATGTTCGGGGAAAGGTCGTGCTGCGGATAGACCAGCCATGAGAACCGCGCATGATTTTAGAGAAAAGGGTTGTTCCAAGAGTAGATCTTTTACTGCAGCAACTTCCTTTTCTTTTTTTTAGCTTTGTCCCCGATTTTCTACCGTTACAAAACCATGATTGAAATTTGGGGGCAACAGCGATTGGAAGAATGATCCGTACGTGCAGCGTCATACAAAAGACGGAGGGGGCGTCCCAGACTAAGGTCCAGGAAGAAACTGGTCCGCGGCAGCGTGTGAACTTTTTCCTCCGCGATATAATGGACATATACATAAACAGGAATGGACGTGGAGGATTTGAAGAGAAAACAGAGCATGCTGGCCGTGAAAATTTCGTCGCTGTTGATATTTGCCGTGCTGGTCGGATGCGACGCTGCCCAAAATGCCGATGAAGCGGTAAACCGGGAGCTTGATAAATTAGCGGAAATCGGGAACATAGCCGGCGAATCAGCGATAGCCATCAGCGATCAAGTAAAGCGGGAAGGGAAGGAGTTCGAATGGACGACGGCTCAGGAAGCCGGCGCAGCCGAGGGACTGGTCATCGACCATGCCGTAGGCAATATCGAGCTTATCGCGGCATCCGGTAACGAGATCAACGTGAAAACAACCGTGTGGTTCAACGAAAGTTTTTTCAAGAACGATAACATTCGCACCCAGGTGACGGAGCAGGCCGCTACCTCCTTGACGCTCCAGGACGGCATGCTGGAATTAAGGACGCATCCAAGAGACGACTCCGGCATTAGCCTGTGGGATTGGTCGCAGAAGCAGTTCGGCGATTCCGGATTCATGATTGATTATGTGATCGAGGTACCGGAAGCCCTGCAGAATATCCGTATCAAAAATGATGTCGGGAAGGTAAGGGTGAACGAGTTGAAGGGGGCTTTCGAGCTGCAGCTGGGAGCCGGGGAAGTTCAGCTCAACCAAACGGAAATCACGGGCAGCTCCAGGATCGTATCCGAAGCGGGGAGCATCAAGCTGGATATTGGGCAGATCGACCCGGACGGCTCGCTGACGGCCAACACATCGGCAGGCAGCATCACCGCTGCGTTCGCGCCGTCCATGAAATATACGCTGGATACCGAAACCGAGCTGGGACAGATTACAGGAGCAAGCCGGGGACAGAGCGACGTTAACGGCGGCGGAGCGAAAATATCCCTGACGACCTCGGTCGGTTCCATCAAGGTTAATCCATAAGCGGCACATACACACAAACAAACCCGGATGAGGCTCCGGGTTTGTTTTTTTGTTACAGCAATAACCAATGTGCGAATGGATAGCGGATTACATTAACTTCAATACTTGGCACAATTGATATAAGTAGTGCACGCCGCGTATCTGGTTATGATTGAGGTGATTGAGGTACACCAGCGTGTCCTTGAGCACCCGTCTGGCGTTATGAACCTGATGATGCTCGAGCTCATGCAGGACGTCCTTGATGACTTCAAGCGGGTAATTGGCTGAGCGGAGAATCCGAATGATCATAATCTGCCGGATTTGGGCACCATCGAATTTCCGGTAGCCGTTATCCTGATCCCGCGGCAGGATAAGGACGCCTTCCTTCTCCCAATGGCGGATGGCCGAGGTGGGAACGCCGATCTCGGCCGCAACCTCCCCGATGGTCAGCTCTTTCTTGCGGCCTCGGGCATCGACTGCGTCAAGCTGCTCCGTTTCCAGAATGCGGATGGTCCGCTCCGCAAGGATTTTATCCTGCTGGAGGCGGGCTTGCACCTCGCTTACGATCCAGAGCGCATCATCCAGCTCCCTTTCCAGCAGCTTCTTCATGACTCGCTTCGTCACGTCTACGCCGAAACCGGGAAACATGGCGCGGATGCACTCGAAATAAGCGGCATGCTCCTCGGTATATAACCGGTAGCCGTTCGGCGCACGCTCGGCAGGAGGGACAATTCCCCATTTCTCATAGTGCTTGAGCGCACTTGTGGTAATCCCGAGTTTCTTGGCGATATCAATCGGTCGGATGCCCATGATGTCCCCCCTACTTCATCCGGATCTGCCTGAATCCTTACTTATTGGGGGATTGTATCATGAAGTGCGTTTCCGAGAAAAGACGGATGAAAAAATAACCTGTCACCTTGGGTTTGAATCATGCTCAGAATCATTGCCGTTCCAAAAATGCCCGGATGTATTGAACGATTTCCGGTCCATGGGATTCCAGTGCAAAATGACCGGCACCCTTCAGAAGATGCAGCTCGGCATGAGGCAAATCACGCAGATACGGATGGGCTCCGTTCTCAGGGAAGATGTGGTCGCCTTGCCCCCACACAATCAGGGTTGGCGGCTGAGCATTGCGGAAATATTGCTGCCAAGCCGGATACAAGGGAGGATTCGATCCGTAATCCAGGAACAAATCCAGTTGAATATCCTGGTTGCCGGGACGGTCGAGCAGCGCTTGATCCAAGGTATAAGTGTCCGGGCTGATGAGGGAGGCGTCATCGACTCCATGCGTATACTGCCACTTCGTTGCCTCGATGCTGGTAAGCCAGCGCAGAGCCTCACGTTTATCCGGGTTTGCCGGATCTTCCCAGTAAGCTTTAATGGGATTCCAGAATTCTTCGAGTCCCTCATCGTAGGCGTTCCCGTTCTGAATGATCAGGCCTCGGATCCGCTCGGGATGTCGCGCCGCGATCCGGAACCCGACGGGAGCACCATAGTCCATCAAGTACATATAGAAGGTCTGGATATTTAATTGTGCCAGCAATTCTTCGATGAGCTGACTGAAATGGTCAAAGCTGTAACGGAACTGATCATGGTCTGGCGCGCTGCTGTAACCAAATCCCGGATAATCAGGTGCGATCACATGATACTGATCGGCAAGGGACGGAATCAATTGACGATACATATGGCTGGAAGTCGGGAAACCATGCAGCAGTAATACGACAGGCGAGCCGGGAGCTCCTGCTTCACGGTAAAAAATGTCCAAACCGTTGATTTGAGCCGTATGATACTGGATTTTATGTTCCATTGGATAAACGCCTCCTTGAATACCTGCGATTTTTTTATGAAGCGATTGCTATGTAGATCCTTTTGACTGGTCGTCATTTATTTGTAGAACACTTCCCTCCTTTTTATTAACCATCATAACTCATTTAAGGGTATTATATATCCCGAGTATTAACCTGTAAAGTTTTATTTTGGGTATTAAAAAAGGAATCTTAGACGGTTTATCTAAGATTCCTTCGTTTGTTGTTTCTGACGCTCCAGATAGGCAGCGACCTTCATGCGGTTTCCGCATGTTTTGGGGCTGCACCAGCGCCTTGTGCCGTTTTTGCTATTGTCGTAAAAGCGAAGCACGCACGCCGGATTTTCGCATTTTTTCACCAGCTTCAAGTCATGGGTCGTTAAAAAATCAACGGCAGATGCGGCGATCGGGCTCAGCAGGTCCAGCGGCTTCCGAAAAAGCATCCGGCTTTTGCGGCTGTACGCGCTGTCTTCGGCCACAAGCACGGTACGCATGATTTGCTCCTTCAGCAGCCCGTTGATGAACTGCAGGCTTGCTTCGGTTGAACTCTCGTTCGCACTGCCCGGCTGAATCAGATGAAAGATGTGGTGGCGGAGCAATCTGGCGGACTCCACGATCCGGGCTTCCTCCTCGTTGCCGTTATATACCGCCTTGCGCAGGTTGCGTTCCGCCTCCGACAGCAGGTTCGCCTTCACCATCCAATCCATTAAAGAATCGAAAGTATCCAGCAAATCCAGCGGCTGAGCGTTGACAGCGATCTTGGTATTCACGAAATCCAGCACGGGATGGTTGCCAATAAAATAAAATTCGGGTGCGATTTTTTTCGGCATGGGTACCTCTCCTCTGAACACACGATACGTAGCGTAGATATTTATAGCCTATTATAAAGTCAATTGCGGTGCACAGACAACCAACAGGGCATCAAACATTGTACATAAACCTTAAAGCTCCGTGACGGCTTTCGCCGTTGAAAACAGTGGTGGAGCAACCTTCGCAGGTTTGAAATTTTGTACTTGCATCAATGTTGTAAGATGGGTTTGTAAAATGAAGGAGGTAGGGAAGATGGAAGGAACGATTAAGATTCGCGGTGCCAGGGAGAACAATCTGAAAAATGTTTCGCTTGAGATTCCAAAATACAAACTGGTCGTCATGACAGGTCCGTCCGGCTCGGGCAAGTCTACGCTGGCCATGGATACGCTGCAGCGGGAATGTCAGCGGCAGTACATGGAATCCATGGGCATGGTGTCGGACTCGGTCAGCAAGCCGAAGGTGGATTCGATTGAAGGGCTCTCCCCGTCGATCAGCGTGGGTCAGCACATAACGAACCGGAACCCGAGATCCACCATCGGAACGGTGACGGATATCTACACGCTGCTCCGGATTCTGTTTGCCAAGCTGGGGGAACGAAGCTGTCCTTCCTGCGGCGAGAAGGTGATACCGAGTGTGGACGGAGAAGCCTATCACGGCCCCTCAGACGAGGAAGAGATCAGCGATTCCCACGAGACGGTTCATTGTAGGCGATGCGGTCATGGTCTCGACAAATTGACGATGTCGCATTTTTCCTTTAACAAGCCGGAAGGCGCATGCGAAACGTGCAGCGGACTCGGTCAGACGGTCAGCCTGAACATGGAAGCCGTGTTCCAGCTTGATTTGAGCCTAAGAGACGGCGGGGTGGCAATATGGTACAGCGCTCTCACCGATTATAACATCAGCATTCTGAAAGCAGCAGCCAAGTATTACGGGTTTGTGTTCGATGAGTTTATGCCGCTTCGGGATTATGGCGACGTTCAGCGCGATCTCCTGTACTATGGCGTGGAGAGCGAGCCGTTCAGCCGGCATTTTCCTGACGTGAAGCCGCCGAAGTCCGTAGGACAAGGCAAGTACGAGGGCGTAGTCACCGGAATATGGAGAAGGTACCGGGAGAAGGGGAGCGAGTCCGGGGAAGCGGCCCTGTTTCATGAGCATGTCTGTCCGGATTGCCACGGAACGAAGCTGAAGGAGGACAGCCGCCGCGTCCGGATTGACGGCGTCTCCATTAACGAAGTTAACGCATGGTCGATCGGGGAAGCGCTGAATTGGATGGAGGCGCTGCTGAAGAAGCTGACGGCGGACCAATTAACGATCGTGGAACCGCTCATTTATGATTCTGTCGTGAGACTAAAGCGCATCATGGATGTCGGGCTGGGTTACATGTCCATGGAGAGGCAGGTCGTCACGATGTCGGGCGGGGAAGCTCAGAGGCTTCGGCTCGCATCGATTCTGGGCTCCGGCCTCACGGGCGTGCTGTACATTTTGGACGAACCGACGACGGGTTTGCATCCCAAAGATACCAGGGGGCTTATCCAGGTTCTGAAACAACTGAGGGATCTCGGCAACACGGTGCTTGTCATCGAGCATGACGAAGAAGTGATGCGGGCCGCCGATCATATCATTGATATCGGACCGGCTGCGGGAACGATGGGCGGCACGGTCGTCGGTCAAGGAACGCTGGAGGAATTGATAGGGAATCCCGAGTCCGTGACCGGATCGTATTTCCGGGATCCCACGATGCTGGCGGCTCCGACTCGGCGCAGGACCGGAAACGGCAGCCTGCTGACGATCGAGGATGCACATCTGAGAAATCTGAAACATATTACGACCTCTTTCCCGCTAGGCTGTCTTATATCCGTGACAGGCGTATCGGGATCTGGTAAATCCACGCTTTTATTCGATCTTCTGGCGGAATCCGGAAGCGATCAATCAACTCCAATCGGCTGCAAAGCCATCACGGGCTGGGAATCGGTGGGACAGCTGATCAAGGTTGACCAATCGCCGGTATCCCGAATGCAGCGCTCTAACATTGCTACCTATACGGATGTTTACACTCATATCAGAAACTGGTACGCCAGCTTGCCGGAAGCTAAACAGAATCATTTAACGGCCAAGCACTTCTCCTTTAATACGCAAGGCGGGCGCTGTGAGACATGCCAAGGCCTTGGCGTCGTGTCCGTGCATATGCACTTTCTGCCGGAGCTGGAAGTACGCTGCCCGGACTGCAAGGGCAAGCGCTTCAAGGAAGAGGTTCTCCGCGTGACTTTTAACGGTTACACCATCTCCGATATTTTGGACATGACGATTGGGGAAAGTCTTGCCCTTCTGGAAGTGAAGCCAAAGATCATGGAATTGACCCGGCTGCTCTGCGATGTCGGACTTGGATATTTGAAGTGGGGACAATCGGTGAGCACCCTGTCGGGCGGCGAGGGACAACGGATCAAATTGGCAAAGGAACTGAGTAAAAAAACGAAAAACCACACGCTCTATTTGCTGGACGAACCCTCGACAGGGCTTCACCCTGGAGACGTCAGGCAGCTTCTCGTCCTGTTAAACCGTTTGGTGGATGCGGGGAACACCGTGATGTTGGTTGAGCACAATCTGGACCTGATCTGGAATTCCGATTGGATCATCGATATCGGGCCTGGCGGGGGAGCAGCTGGCGGATCCCTGGTGGCGACAGGAACGCCCGAAGAAGTGGCTGCAGTGGAAGCCTCCTTTACCGGCCGCTTTATCAAAGAAATCTATATGTGACGGGTTGAACGAGAAGGGAGGAAGTTTGAATGGAGCAAACCGTAGATGAGAAAGGCAAGGTAACAAAAACCACGGTTCGATATTTTATCCAGCTGCTGCGTTCTTCGGGCATTCCGAAGCTGATGCTCTTTCTGGCAATCGTATTAAGTTTGGTCGGGGCGGTGACGGGACTTATCGTCCCGCTCATCACCGGCCAGCTCATCGATAATTTCGCCGCAGATGCGTTTAATATTGGCATGGTCGGCTTTCTGGCCGTCCTGTTCCTGCTGGAAGCCGTGGCCAGCGGACTTTCGTATTATATGCTTGCCTATGTCGGGAACCAGACGGTGAACAAAATTCGAAAACGGCTTTGGACGAAGGTGCTGGCCCTGCCGGTTCCGTTCTTCGACAAGCATCGCTCGGCTGAGACGATGAGCCGTGTGACCAACGATACGAATGAAGTAAAGACGCTGATCACGGATCATCTGATCGCTTTTTGCTCGAATCTGCTGACCGTTCTGGGGGCTGTTGCGATCCTGTTTTACCTGGATTGGCGGATGACCCTCATCATCCTGATTGCCGTTCCGGTCGGGTTCGGCATTTTGATGCCCATCGGCGGAAAAATGTACAAAATCTCCATCAGCATGTATGGACAGCTGGCCCAGCTGTCCGCCATGCTGACCCAGGTGATCGGCGAGATCAGGCTGGTGAAAGCCTCCAATGCAGAGCGGAGGGAGGAGAAAAGCGGGTATGAGGATATGGACAGCCTGTACCGTTTCGGCATGAAGGAAGCCAAGATTAACTCGGTTCTGATTCCGTTGATGTCGATGGTCATGGTCGTTCTGCTGGTGGTCATCATCGGATACGGCGGCGTTCGCGTTTCTTCCGGTGCGCTCAGCGCAGGCGAGCTGGTATCGTTTATCCTGCTGCTCTTCCAAATCATGTTTCCTTTCAGCCAGTTCGCCACGTTTTACTCCCAGCTCCAGAAGGTGATGGCGGCAACCGAGAGATTGCGGCTTATCCTTGAATTCGAACCGGAGAGCGATCATCGTGCGGTGCGGTCGGCACCGGAAGGTCATCGGGACGTTGAATTCAAAAAGGTTACGTTTGCTTACCATGAAGGTGAAACCATTCTGTCCGACGTAACCTTTTCCATTCCAGCCAAGAAGGTTACTGCCCTGGTCGGGCCCAGCGGCAGCGGCAAAACCACGGTATTCTCCTTGATTGAGCGGTTCTATGCGCCATCCGGCGGGGAGATTTGCTTCGGTTCGGAAGCGATCCGCGATTATACGCTGGAGTCCTGGCGGCGAAAGCTCGGATATGTGTCCCAGGACAGCCCGCTCATGACCGGAACGATTCGGGACAATATCATCTATGGGCGGGAGGAGCCGGTCTCCGACGAGGAGATTGCGGAAGCAGCGCGGCTCGCGTACGCGGAAGGGTTTATCGAGGCCTTGCCGAGAGGGTACAACACGGAGGTTGGCGAGCGGGGTATCCAGTTATCCGGAGGTCAGCGCCAACGGGTCGCGATTGCAAGGGCTTTGCTGCGGAAGCCGGACATCCTGCTGCTGGATGAAGCGACGGCAAGCCTGGACAGCGACTCCGAGCACGAAGTGCAGAAGGCGCTGAACAATCTGATGGTGGAACGAACGACCGTGGTCATCGCGCACCGGTTATCGACGGTCGTCAAGGCGGACCAGATTATTGTGCTTGAGAAGGGTCATATTACGGGAAGCGGCACGCATGAAGAATTGATCCGAAGCCATCCGTCCTATGTCGAGTGGGCGAAGAAGCAGTTCCAGACCGGGGAATAGGGACGGGGCAGGAAGGATTATTTACTGCCTGAAACGAATATAACGACAAGGTGACATAGCCTTTAGTTTAGATGAGATTAGAGGAGATGAGCAGAGCATGGCACAGATCAAAATTTACGGCGTCCGGGAGCGGCTGAACCCGGTGAAGGAGCAGCTGTCGGAAGTGATACATTCGTGCGTGGTAGACGCATTTGAACTTCCGGCGGATAAGAAATTTCATCGTTTTTTTCCCATGAGTCGGGAGGATTTCTACTTCCCTGACGGGAGAACTGATCGTTACACGGTGATCGAGATCAGCATATTTGAAGGCCGGACGGTGGAGGCTAAGAAACAGCTGATTCGATTGCTGTTTGAACGGATTCAGCAAACGCTGCATGTCTCTTCCCAGGACGTGGAGATTACGATTTTCGAAACGCCGCAGCACAACTGGGGAATCCGTGGGCTTCCCGGGGATGAACTGGCTTTAGGGTATAAGGTGAATATTTAGAGGCTTAGCTAGTATTAACAATTGCAAACAAGCGCTCGATTACCGCTGGCTCCGGAAGCCTGGTGATCGGCGCTTGTTTTTTGTTCATTCGTGTTTATTTACGGTGGCACTCCCGATTTCGTAAGGCGTAACCCCCTCATACATGAGATGCATCGACATCCCGGCCGCGGCATGGTCCAAATTTATTGCTCTGTATTCGTTTTGCATTCAGCGTACGGACCAAATGTGTAGAACTGTTGGAGATGATCTTTACATTATGTAAAGGATCCCTTCTTATCGTGAAAAAGGGTTATAATGGTTCTTAAAAAGAGGGATAGGACTAGTCGCATTGGAAACGCGATTGTTTTGTGCTTGTGGAAGACAAATATGTTCTTGAACGTGAAGTATAAAAAGGGGGAATCACATTGACCTTACAACAATTAAAGTATGCCATCGAAGTTGCCAATCGTGGTTCCATGAACGAGGCGGCCAAACGACTATTTATTTCCCAGCCCAGCCTGTCCAACGCGATCAAGGATCTGGAGGAAGAGCTTCGCATTACGATATTCGAGCGGACGAACAAAGGAATATCCTTGTCCAAAGAAGGCGCGGAGTTTCTCGGCTATGCGCGGCAGGTGGTGGAGCAGGCAGAGCTTCTGGAAGGGCGTTATCTGAACGCAAAGCCTTCCCCGCAGCATTTTTCGGTATCCACGCAGCACTACGCCTTTGCGGTCAATGCCTTCGTGAAGCTGGTCCAGGAATACGGGCAGGATGAGTACGAATTGGCGCTGAGAGAGACGAAGACCTACGAAATCATCCAGGACGTCAAAACCCTGCGCAGCGAGATCGGCATTCTCTACCTGAACGAATTCAATGCCAAGGTGATCAACAAGCTGCTGAAGGATGCAGGGCTTCAGTTTACCAGCTTGTTTACGGCGAGCCCGCATATTTTTATTAGCATCAAAAATCCGCTGGCCAAGCAGTCCATCGTGACCATTGACGAGCTTCAGAATTATCCGTATTTATCCTTCGAGCAGGGGGAATACAATTCGTTCCACTTCTCGGAGGAAATCCTCAGCACGCTGTCTCACAAAAAAAGCATCCGGGTCAATGACCGTGCAACCCTGTTCAATCTGCTGATCGGTCTGAACGGGTATACCATTTCGACCGGGGTGCTGAGCGCCGACCTGAACGGGAACGAGATTATTCCGGTTCCGCTCGCCTGCGATGAGACGATCAACGTTGGATGGATCAGCCATAAAAACGCGACCCTGTCCAAGCTTGCCGCAGCTTACGTCGAGGCGCTGCATGAAGCGATTGCCACTTGAATTTGCGGATATAGCTTCCGGCCATCGCTAGCCTGATTATTACGGCTCACGAATGGCGCGGCAACAATCATACCACATGGGTGGGCTTCATCCGGCGGATACGAGTCTGTGGCCGAGCATCTATACGGCATAGCAGCAAATGGGAGAAACTGAGTTTCCTTAAAGAGACCGCGGACGAAATAGGGAAATAAGTTGTCACTTCTTCATCTCCCTGGGAGTATCGGAATCACATTCCGGAACATCCCAGGGAGATTTTTATTAGCGGTTCGACATGATCTGGTTACGGAATTCCCCTGGCGACATGTTGGTGAACTGCTTGAATACCCGGCATAAATAATGGACCTCCATCCCCACCTGCCTCCCGATTTCCTCCAGCGTCAAATCCGTGGTCATCAATAGACCCTTTGTTTTCTCGATCCTGACTTTAATAATATATTGCACGGGTGTCATCTTCATTTTGGATTTGAAGAAGCGGATGAAATAGTTGGGATTATAATGGATAAGTCCTGCCAGCTGTTCCACGCTGACGTTATCGTTGATGTGCTCCTCGATATACTGGAATACCGTGTTCAGCTTCTGCATATCAGGCAGCATGGACAGCGAGATTTGGCGATCGGGAACGATATCAAGATAATGTCGGACAAGCTTCATCAGTATTTCGTTCCTTTGCAATGGGGCGGTCCAAGCGCTGCTCCGATAGGCATCGATCAATTCCTTGAATAACTGCTCCATATATGACTCGTCCGGCACATCCAGCACGTGGGGAAGATGAATTAGCTGAAACAAGTTCAGGGTGTCCACCTTGGCGGTAAAATGGCACCAGAACTTCCTGTAGGTATTGTCGTTGACGACAGAGATGGAATGAAGCGATCCGGCCGGCATGAGAACGATTTGTCCGGGGGAGGGACGATACTCTTGATCATCGATCTTAATCCAGCCTTCTCCTTCCCGTATAAAATATAGGGCGTTATAGGACGGCCTCATATTAAAGAAGCGCCAGTTCTGGGACACTTTATCAACCTTGGCAATGGATAAGCGAAGATTCGCGTTAGCCAGGTAATTCTGAATCAACTTCAGGTGGTTAATATCCATTGGCTGCCCCCTACCGGTTGTGTATTTTGGATACATTGATGTGTTTTTTATGCATTTCAAATCCGAGCGGCGTTCATTAAGCTAAAAGTGGAGTTCCTATTCTATGACAAATCCAGGGGGAGGTGTTGACTGTAAAGCTTATGGCAGCTGTGCCATTCCATCCAGATATTAAAGGAAATCAAGGAGGGATCGTAAAGGAATGAAGATAATGAAACGGATTAAAAAATATGCAGTAATCGGGCCTGCAGTATCCTTAATGTTTGCATCTATCGCATCAGCCGAATCTGCCGAACCTGCGGAGATCAGTAAACATACGGTAACGGCTTTTTCGCAGGCAGACGTCACCGGACCAACCGAGCTTCAATCATCCGGATTGGCTGATGCTTCTTGGTCGGCTGGAACGCCGCTCGACGTGCTTAAGAACGATTTCAGCATATTTTATAAGGATTTGCAAGCGATACCATATTTCGCTGGCGGCGGTGTTGCTGCAGTAGGGGATGCGGCATTCAATATCAACGTGCCCGATTATATTCCAACGATTTCGGCAGCCCGTTACGGTAAAGGGCGTATCGTTGTCGCCGGGAGCAAGGAGTATTTTAATCTGACTGAGTCGGCGGGGGATACTGCCGGAAAACTGGCCCGGAATATTTTATGGTGGCTGACCGAAGATGCCACCACGAATCAAGGTCAAGGAAACGATCATACGAACCGCTACGAAGATGCATTGAAGAAATCTGGGAAGAAGATTCGATTGATAACTACCTCCGCCGGGCTTGCGGTAAACCCGGATTTGCCCATCGAATTGGTGAAAATCGACAGTTGGGATTCCGTAAACCTGAATCCGCAAAAATACGCGGCAGCCTATGTAGACCATACGATGAAGGAAAAGGATCTGGAAGCGCTGGATCAATATCTACGGTCAGGCGGCGGCATTGTCGTGGCGGATAACCTGAGCGGCATCGAGGGAATAACGCGTGATACCACAGAGGAAATCGTGCTTCAGGTAGGCAATCTGAGGGGAGCCAGACTGAGCCGTGATTTTGCGATTCAAAAGCTGCTTAACCGGGCTGGGCTGACGCTGATGAACAGAGGTTCGGAGTCAAGTGTGGGCGAATCGGCATTGACCTATGAGCAAGCCAACGATCATCATATCAAGACACGGCTTGCTCAAGGCAAGGAAGTGGAAGAGGGAACGATCACTTACGATCAAATCGATATCGGTCCGCCGGGCACCCCTGCGAACAAAAAACAGGAGCGGCTCTACCATATACTAAACGAGACGCTCGAAACGTTATCCAGCGAATCCCCCCTGAACGCTTGGGCAGATACAGAGGCCGGCAGCCTGCCGCCCGCCGAGTTCCCGGTCCAAAAATTTCAGCAGCCCTATACGAATGCGCTGCATAACTTCCGCTTCAGTCATTTTACCTTGGATCCGGCCAACGAGAAATCTCCGTATGCCGACGCATTTCCGGGAGTAGTTTCGGAGGAAGCGGCCATCGTTAACGACCGGGAAGTCGAGGTCGACTTTGATTTCCCCAACACGATGTACACGCACGCCCTTCCGTCGAAAAACTGGATCAGTACCGGATTGTATGCACCCCCCGGTAAAGTCATTACGCTTGAAGTACCGGAAGGCGTGGAGCATTTAACGGTTCAAATCGGTTCGCATGATGACGATTTGAGAGGATCCGGCAAGTGGGAACGAGTTCCGCTTATCGTTAACCACCAGAAGCTGACCCCGGGCATCCATCAAGTTAACAGCCCATATGGTGGACTCATATATCTCATTCCCCTAAAGGCGAAGAATGACTTTCGGGCAACCGTCAAGATCAGCGGGGCGGCGGAAGCACCGTATTACGTGCTTGGCAAGACTACGCTTGAGGAATGGGAGAGAATTCGCACCGGGCCGGTTGCCGTCCCTTTCGCGGAGCTTCAAGGCGAACGTATTATCCTGACGGTCCCCTCGGATTTGATTCGCCAAGTAGCCGATCCGGAGGAGTTGATGCGGACGTGGGATGAAATTTACGACAGTTATGATGAACTGGTAGGTCTTGATCCGGACAGGGCGATGCCGCATACCGCCCATCAATTGAATCGTCGTTACGTCGCCGACGGACAGATCTCTTCGGGGGCAATGCATGCGGGATATCCAATCATGCTGCCGTTCAGTTATGCAGCCAACCTGCTGGATGTTCATTATGTAAAAACAAGCGCTTGGGGATTCTGGCATGAACTTGGGCATGAATACCAGCAGCGGACATGGACCTGGAGCGATGTCGGGGAAGTGACCGTTAACCTGTTCTCGCTTTACACCCAAGAAAAGTACGGGAATGCCTCCGAACTATTGAAAGTCGGGAATGACGGCAAGGATTACTACGAACGGGGGATCGCATTTGTTGAGAACAATGACCCGGCAAAAAAATACGGCCAAATCGGCAATTATGAAAGACTGGTGATGTTCAAGCAGCTTCAGCTTGCTTACGGCTGGGAATTCTACACCCGGATATTCGAGACATACCGCGAATTATCTCGCGATGAAATTCAAGGCACGGTCGATACTTTTGCCGTCATAGCTTCTCAAACGGCTGGGGAGGACCTGACTGAATTTTTCGACAAATGGGCAATAGGCCTGACGGATGACGGAAGAGCAAGGATTGCCTCATTGAATTTGCCTGAGCCGCTAGCCGATATTTGGACGTTAAGAGAATAACCATGAATAAGCCATGCTTTCTCGGTTGAGGAAGCATGGTTTTTTTATTTATGCAATATAACATATTTTTGTACAGGATATTGCATGCGCGTGGCTTTTTGCATACAATGGAATGGTAAATGATATGTACGTTAAGATACTTCGGATCCACGGGAGGAATTTCATATGTCCAGTCAATCGTTAAGCGCTTTCTTACAGGATAATCTAACGGAACTCAAGCAGCAAGGGCTCTATAATACGATCCAGCCTCTTGAAAGTCCGAATGGTCCGCTTATTACCATTCAGGGTCGTGAATTCGTGAATTTATCTTCCAACAACTATCTGGGTCTGGCGAATGATGAGCGATTGAAAGAAGCGGCCATCCGGGCTACGACCGATTTCGGGACCGGCAGCGGCGCCGTTCGCTCCATTAACGGAACGCTTGCACTTCATGTAGAGCTTGAGGAGAAGCTTGCTCAGTTCAAGGGAACCGAAGCGGTGCTGACCTATCAGTCCGGTTTCAATTGCAATATGGCGGCAATCTCGGCGGTGATGGGTGCCGGGGATGCGATTTTGTCGGATGAGCTGAACCATGCGTCCATTATTGACGGCTGTCGGTTGACCAAGGCGAAGGTTATTCGTTTTAACCATTCGGACATGGACGATTTGCGTTCGAAGGCCCAAGAAGCGAGAGAATCCGGTTTATATAACAAGATTATGGTCATTACCGACGGCGTGTTCTCGATGGACGGCGATATTGCGAAGCTCCCCGAAATCGTGGAGATCGCGGAGACCTATGATCTGATCACTTATGTGGACGATGCGCATGGCTCAGGTGTTCTTGGCGGCGGAGCAGGCACCGTGAAGCATTTCGGATTGTCGGAGCGAGTGGATATCCAGATCGGCACGCTGTCCAAAGCGGTTGGCGTTGTCGGCGGGTATGTTGCCGGATCACGGGATCTGGTCGATTGGCTCAAGGTCCGCAGCCGGCCGTTCCTGTTCTCCACGGCGCTGCCTCCAGGTACCGTGGCCGCTTGCATTACCGCTATCGACATCCTGCAGAACAGCAAAGACCTGCAAATGAAGCTGTGGGAGAACACCCGTTATCTGCAGGAAGGCCTTAAGCGTCTTGGCTATTCCGTCGGCCGTACGGAAACGCCGATTACGCCTTGCATTATTGGAGATGAAGCAACCACCCAGAAATTCAGCACCAGATTGTATGAAGAAGGCGTGTATGCCAAGTCGATCGTGTTCCCGACGGTGCCAAAAGGCACGGGAAGAGTTCGGAATATGCCAACCGCCATGCATACGAAGGAGATGCTGGATCGCGCACTTTCCGCATATGAAACCATCGGACGCGAGCTGGGTCTGATCTAATAAGGGGGCACAAGTGATGAAACGAATTATGGTAACTGGTGCGCTCGGTCAGATTGGCTCAGACCTGGTGGCGAAATTGCGGCAAGTTTACGGCGTAGAAGCTGTTCTCGCAACGGACATTCGCCAAATCCAGCATGAAACGGTGCAATCAGGACCGTTCCGAACACTGGATGTAACCGACCACCAAGCATTCCATGAAGCAGCTAAAGAACACCGGGCGGATACGATTATCCATCTTGCAGCCCTGTTGTCGGCCAAGGCCGAATCCAATCCCGCACTGGCTTGGAACCTGAATATGGGCGGTTTGTTAAACGCCCTCGAGACGGCACGGGCATTATCCTGCCAGTTCTTTACGCCGAGCTCTATCGCAGCATTCGGGGCGGACACTCCGAAAAGAGCAACGCCGCAAGACACGCTGCAGCGCCCGTTAACGATGTATGGAGTCAGCAAGGTCTCCGGCGAGCTATTGTGTGACTACTATTACCATAAATTCGGAGTGGATACCCGCGGATTGCGTTTTCCAGGGCTGATCTCCCACTCCGCGCCTCCGGGCGGGGGAACGACGGATTATGCGGTTGAGATGTATGTAGACGCCATTTGCAGCGGCAGCTATACTTCCTACATTGATAAAGGGACCTACCTTGACATGATGTACATGCCGGATGCGATCTCAGCCATCATGACATTGATGGAAGCGGATCCGGCTAAGCTGAAGCACCGTAATGCCTTTAATGTCACGGCGATGAGCGTCGACCCTGAGGGGATTGCGGCCAGCATCCGCCGACACATACCGGATTTCAGCCTCGACTATAACGTGGATCCTGTCCGTCAAGCGATTGCGAACGAATGGCCGGATTCTATAGACGCAACTGCAGCACGCGAAGAATGGGGATTTGATGTACAATATGATTTGAACCATATGACCGATGATATGGTGTCAAAGCTTATGGAGAAGCCGCAAGCGGATCAGAGCAAGATCAGTTAACGGCTTAGTTTCAGAAGGAGGATATGGTTACACTTGGAACCCATTCATAAAAAAGTAGGGAGAAATCTGCAAGCCATCCGCAAATCACGGGGCCTCAGCCTCGATAACGTAGCCGAGTTGACCGGCGTAAGCAAAGCCATGCTGGGACAGATCGAGCGGGGGGATTCAAACCCGACGATTTCCGTATTATGGCGCATCGTCAGCGGCCTCGGCATTTCATTCACCACGCTCATTGAAGAGGCGGAAACCGAAGTGACCGTGGTATCCCCGGAGGACGTGGAGCCTTTTCACGAGGCTGAAGGCGCATACCGGGTATACCCTTTGTTCTCCTACAACCTGCGCACCAAATTCGAGTCCTATATGGTCATCATGGATCCCGGCTGTGACCATGGTTCAGAAGCGCATAATGATGGCGTGGAGGAATATATTTTTGTGCATCAGGGAGAGCTGGAACTATGGCGCGAAGACGAAAGCTACACCGTCCCTGCCGGAAGTTCTGTGCATTTCTCGGCTAACCGGCCCCATCGGTACGTTAACCCTGGGAATGAAACAACGAAATTTTACACGATTATATTTTATGCGGATGCCGCAGCCAGAGGATGATCTAGATAAACAGCTGCACGTATTGATTACCGTCAATCAAATATTAAAAAAAGCTAGTGCCGTCCGGAAAAAATACAGTCCGATCTTAAATATCGACTGTATGGTGTTCCGGGCGGCCGTTTTATATTTAGGACGTGGGAAAAAGGAAACTGGAGGGGAGGGGGAGGTGAAGCGGTAGCACTTCGTTTCTCGTTGCTATTACGAAATCATCGACAAGGGAGTTGAGCGATTGATGGGTTTCCACACCAAAAAGTGGTTGAAGCTGTTATTGGCGGTTGCTTGCACGCTTGCGGCCGTTCCGCCGGCAGGGAAGACACTGATGGCGGCGGATGGAATGACGGAGCAGGCTGACGTTCATGTAGTAGGCCCGAATACCGCCGCGAGCATGGCGCCTCAGCATGATCTTGATGTGATTTATAAGGATTTGTCCGGTTATCCGACGGTATCGGCCACCTATAACGGAGGTGTCGCTGCCATCGGAGACCAAGCCTTCGTCCTGGCGGTCAACCCGGACACGACGCCGATTCTTGCAGCCGCTCGCTACGGAAAAGGCAAAGTCGTTGTTGCAGGCGATGATTCCTATTTCAAATTCACCTCCGATATTACCGATGAGCGGAAGACGGTGGCACGCAACATCCTCCTGTGGTTAACGGAGGACTCCGAGACGTTAACCTATCAGGAGGCGTTGGAAGGCAAGGGGCGATTGCCCATGTTGTCGGCAACGTGGAAGAATTATACCATCGAGACCGATGTGCCGATCGATATGGTCCGGTTGGAGCAATTCACGCCTGAGCATTTGGATCCGTCCCGCTACCCCGTAGCTTATGTTGACGGGACGCTGAAGGATAGCGAGGTCGATGCCGTCGAGCATTACGTCGCGCAAGGAGGTCATGTCGTAGTCCCCTTAAAAGGATGGGTGATGGAGCAATATCCGCATGTCTTCCTCGGGAATGAATATCAGGGCCGTTCGGGCAGGCTCAGTGAAGATTTCCCGGTGCAGCGCCTATTGAACCGGATGGGTCTTGGTCTGATGAACAATACGGCATCGACTCGAACGGAAACCTTGCCCAGATTGACACCGGAGCAATCCGCCAATTATCATTCGCTAAAGCTGCTGGAGCAGGCCGAGGCGATTGAGGCTGGAACGCTGTCACCGGATCAGGTGAACGTCGGACGACCTGGCGCCGGCGCGGACAAGAAGCTGCAGGTCATCGCTTCGGTGACCGGCGGAACTGTTAGCAGCATCACCCCGCAAAGCCCGCTGTATGCTGTGATCGAGCAGGATGCCAGCGATTTGGAGTCCCAGCTTACGTTTCCGCTCGACCGTTCCAAAGCGCCCTATACCAGCGCATTGTTAGCTTTTCAATTGGGACGGATCGGCAATGATCTGACAGCACCTAAATCCCCTTATGCCGATCAATTTCCTGGAGCCGTTCCGGGGGACGCCCCGAGAGTGACGGGACAATCCGTTCACGTGAATTTTGATTATTCAACCTATGACTATTTACGTCAAGGGACGGTTCCAAAGAATTGGATCAGCACGGGGTTATACGCGCCGGCCGGAGAATGGGTAACGATTCATGTTCCTGAAGGCACCCAGAATTTAGATGTGCAGGTAGGGGCTCACACGGATAATTTGACAAGTAAAACGGAATGGGAACGACCTCCGGTCATAACGCAGCGAAAGCCGCTCCTTTCGGGCGAGAATCGGATCCGCAGCCCTTATGGCGGCCTGATTTACCTGATTCCGACCAAACCGCAGCCGAGCGTCGCGAAGGATGTTGAAATCAGCGGCGGAGTTCGTGCTCCTTATTATATCCTTGGTGAGACCTCACCGTCTGAATGGGAAGACGCGATTCGGCATCATCCCGCTCCATGGGCAGAGCTTCAGGGACGCAGAGTGATCCTGACGCTTCCGTCCGAGTATATCAGGCAGCTGGAAGATCCGCAGCAATTAGTGGAGAAGTGGGACGCGATCGTGGACTACACCGAGGAAGTCGCGGGACTTTCCCCGGATCAACAGCTGCCTCACAAAAGTATAGACCTTCCGTTCCGTTACGTTGCGGATCGACAGATTAGTGCAGGTTATATGCACGCCGGCTATCCGATCATGTTTCACATCGATCCTTCGGCGGGCCACGCCGTGGACATATCCCGAGTTACACAGGGTGGATGGGGCTTCTGGCACGAGACGGGCCACGAGTATCAGCAAGGAGCTTGGAACTGGAACGTAACGGGCGAAATTACCGTTAATATTTATTCTTTATATGTCCAGGAAAAATTCGGCAACAGCAGCAACTTATTGATTCGGAACGCGGAAGGAAAGGACTTCTACGATCGGGCATTTGATTATATCGAAAGCGATCTTCCGGGCAAGTCGTTCGGCACTTCGGGCCAGCTGGATCTCTTCGGCTATCTCGTGATGTTCCGCCAGCTTTCCCTGGCTTACGGATGGGACTTTTATGCTGAGCTTCATAAGGCGTACCGGGAGCTGCCGGCATCACAGCTGCCAGCGACAAACCAAGAAGAGATCGACACGTTTGTTATCATGGCCTCGAAAACCGCAGGCGAGAACCTGACGGAGTTCTTCGATAAATGGGCGCTTCCGTATTCCAAGGCTGAGGTTCAATCCCGTATCGCCGCCTTGAACTTACCCTTACCTTCGCAGGAACTTTGGCGCTTAAGGGAGACGCACGCGTTAAATGATCCTCCCGAGATCAAGGTCGATCAGGATTCCGAGTGGAGCCGCGAATCGGTGAAGGTCACCATCACTATGACACCGGTAGCTGAAGCGGCGGGCATGCGAAGCCAGTACAAGATTGGATCCGAGGGCAAATGGACGGATTACACGGCTCCCATACTTGTAGAAGCGGAAGGTCAGACAACGATACATGCCCGGGCGGCCGCGATGTCTGGTGTGACAAGCGACGAAGCTTCCAAGACGGTGAAGATCGACCGGACCGGCCCGGAAATCACGGCAAACGTGACCCAGTCCGTATACCAAACCGAGCGTTTCACCATTTCACCTCACATCACGGACGCATTAAGCGGCGTATCCGGCGTCATCGTGGAACTGGATGGCAAGGAAGCTGCCGAAACGCTGGTTAGAGAGCCGTTAACGCTGACAGCAGGACCGCACACTCTTCGGATAACGGCAGAAGATGCAGCCGGGAATATTTCGGTTCGCGAATACCCGTTTGAAGTTGTTGTCGATCAGGAACAGCTCGACGATATTGTAAGGGCAGGGGAAGAGAAAGGCTGGATCGATAATCACGGCATCACGCAAAGCTTATTGGCCAAAATCGCGAATCTCCAGCAGCATTTGCCTGGAAGTGAAGCAGCTGAGGATGCGATCATTTCGCTGGAGAATGCCATTAAGGCGCAGCAGGGCAAGCATCTCGATTTCGGCTTCGCGGAGCTGCTTCTTGGAGACATAGACTACATCCGAAGCCGCAGCTCGGCTTCCTAGCAGCATGCGAAATGAAGGGCGGCCGAAATGGCCGCCCTTCATTTCTGTAATGGCCATCATCATGAAATAAGTCAGTCCAAGATTAAATATAGACAATGTACTGCCTTAAAAATATATTGCACAATTAGAAAACACGGCAGTGTTCAATCGCCAAAATGTTCAGTAAGGTGGTGCTTAACAAACCAGAAGTCCACACAACAAGCAAAGGAAAAGGGAGGCAAATGATAATGAAGGTCAACAGGTTTAAAGTATTCTGGATTGTTTTGCTTGTCGTCACCATGGCCATCACGGCGGCAGGGTGCGGCGGTCCTGCCAAGGAACAACCGGAGGTAGCGTCGGACCCGGAAGCCCCTCCGGTTCTATCGGAACTGACGTATTGGGTGCAAATCGTTAGCCAGGTGTCCGCTACGATGAAGAGTTATAACGAAATCGAGGCCTATAAGGAGCTGGAGAGGATCACCGGGGTGAAAGTGGATTTTCAGCATCCTCCGCAGGGCCAGCAGGCGACGGAGCAGTTCAACCTCATGATGACTTCGGATAAACTCCCGGACGTGATTGAATATTCATGGGCCGGCTATCCGGGGGGGCCGGAGAAGGCGATCAAAGACGGCAAAATCATCAAACTCAATGATTTGATTGACCAATATGCCCCGAACTTTAAAAAGGTGCTCGAGGAGCATCCGGAGTGGAAGAAGGAAATTACGACCGATGACGGCAGCATCTACGTGTTCCCGTTTCTGCGCACCGACGACAAGCTTAAGGTATTTCTCGGACCGACGATCCGGCAGGATTGGCTCGATAAGCTGGGGCTATCGATGCCGACCACGGTTGATGAATGGTACAACGTATTGAAGGCTTTTAAGGAGCAAGATCCGAACGGCAATGGCAAGGCGGATGAGATTCCCCTGTATCTGACGAAAGGAGATGTCGATACAACAACCGCTTTTCTCGGGGCATGGGGTATTAATGCAGGGTTTTACCAAGAGGAAGGTCAGGTTAAATACGGCCCGACGGACCCGAGGTTTAAGGAGTTCCTGACGCTCATGAACCAGTGGTACAAGGAAGGCTTGCTTGATCAAGACTTTGCGACGACCGATGAGAAAATGCTGGAGGCCAAAATTACGGGCGGGCAAATCGGATCAGCGGTTCTATACACCGGCAGCGGGATCGGCAAGTATGGAACGCTCATGAAGGATAAAGATCCGAACTTCAGATTGGTGGCAGCCCCCTACCCCGTGATGAACAAGGGCGACAAGCAAATCTGGGGATATAAGGACCATGCGTTTAACGGAATCGGGGCAGCGGTTACCACCAGCAACAAAAACCCGGTTGAAACGGTGAAGTGGCTGGATTACGGCTATTCCGAGGAAGGCACCCTGTTGTTTAACTTCGGAAAAGAGGGCGTCAGCTATGCGATGGAGGACGGCAAGCCGATATTTAAGCCCGAAGTATTGAAGGACCCTTCCGGACTGCCGGTGATTCAGTCCATGTCCAAGCACAACCGCGCAACCTTCAGCGGGCCGTTCATGCTTGATATTCGGTTCGATCAACAATACACCACCGAGCCGGATCAGCTGGAGTCCAAGATTATCTGGGCAGAGCCGACCATGGAGAAGAAAATGCCGCGCACAACGCCGACCCAATCCGAGAGCAGCCGCTATGCTTCCATCATGACGGACATCAACACATACAAGGATGAGATGTACTTGAAGTTCGTCATGGGCGCCGAGCCGTTGGATCAGTTTGACAAGTATGTGAAAACCATCGAATCCATGGGGCTTGCCGAAGCTCTGGAAATACAGCAGAAAGCCTTGGAGCGTTACGGTAAGCGGTAAACGGTAAACGGTAAACGGTAAACGGTAAACGTCCTGAAGCGGCGGAAACATGCAGACTCCGCCGCGCTTGGCGAAATATAAATTGATTTGGAGGGAGGGATTCGATTGTCAGCCACCCAGAAGTATCCCTTCGAGCATCGCAAAGGGAAATGGACAACGATTGCGAACGATTTGAAACGGAACAAATTCGTCTACATACTGGCGCTTCCCGTCATTCTATACTATGCCGTCTTCCACTATGGACCGATGTACGGTCTGTTGATGGCTTTCAAAGATTTCAGCATTGCCGACGGCATATGGGGAAGCGAGTGGATCGGATTTGAGCATTTCCGCAATTTCTTTAACAGCTATTATTTCGAACGCCTTCTGCGCAATACCGTGCTGATCAATGTCTATGAGCTCATCTTCGCGTTTCCGGCACCGATTATCCTTGCCCTGCTGCTGAACGAAATCCGCAGCCGGCTGTTTAAGCGTACGGTTCAGACGATCTCGTATTTGCCGCATTTCGTATCCATCGTCGTCGTGACCGGGATCATGTTCGATTTCCTTGCAAGAGATGGCTTGGTGAATCAGATTCTGGGCTTTTTCGGCATCGAATCGATTCCGTTCATGAGCGAGGCCAGTTGGTTCCGTACGATATATGTCGGCTCCGGCATTTGGCAAGGCGTGGGCTGGGGTTCGATCATTTATCTTGCTGCCATCGCCACCATTGATCCGACCCTTTACGAAGCTGCTAAGATGGACGGCGCAGGCCGCTGGAAACAGATGCTGCACATCACGCTGCCGGGCATGCTGCCGACGATCATCATCATTTTCATTCTCAATATGGGCTCCATGCTTAGCGTTGGCAGCGAAAAAGTATTGCTGATGTACAGCCCGCTTACTTATGAAACGGCAGACGTGATCTCGACCTTTGTCTACAGAAGAGGGGTTCTGGAGACGGATTACGGCTTCACGACCGCCGTTGGTTTATTCAATGCGGTGGTCAGCTTCATCCTGCTTGTACTCGCGAACTCGATCAGCAAGCGGGTCAGCGAACATAAACTGTGGTAGAGAGGGGGGCATCCATGGCTAACAATCGATCCGCAGGCGAGATAACCTTCGTCTGTTTGAATGCGTTGATCCTGACGGGCCTCTGCTTCGTCACCTTATATCCGTTCGTGTACGTTGCCTTCGCTTCGTTCAGCGATCCCGCTTCATTGGCCCAGCACCGGGGGCTGCTGTTCGCGCCGCTTGATATTAACTTCGAAGCCTATAAGGCGGTGTTTAACAATCCGATGATTACGACGGGATATCGGAACACGCTAATCTACGTTGTGGCGGGAACGGCCATCAATCTGGTGGCCACGGCGATCGGCGCATATGTGCTGTCCCGCAGAAATTTGTACTTCAAAAATGTCCTGATGATGCTGATCGTCATCACCATGTTTTTCGGCGGCGGGCTGATTCCGACTTATCTGCTGATCAATAACCTGGGGATGCTGAACACGATCTGGGCGATGCTGATCCCCGGGATGATCGGGACGTTCAATATGATCATTATGCGGACTGCCTTTCAGTCCGTTCCGATAAGTCTTGAGGAATCGGCGAAAATCGACGGGGCGAACGATCTGATCATTCTGTTCCGGATCATTATTCCGCTGTCCATGCCCGTTATCGCCGTCATGATTTTATGGTATGCCGTTGGACATTGGAATTCATATTTCGGAGCGCTCATCTATCTAAGGGACCGGGAGCTATTCCCGCTTCAGCTCGTGCTCCGGGAAATTCTCATAACCAATACGACCGACAGCATGATGACGGAGGCCTCGGGAGACCGGATGGCGATCGCCGACACCATTAAATATGCAACGATTATCGTTTCTACATTGCCGATACTGCTTCTGTATCCGTTTTTGCAAAAATATTTCGTCAAAGGCGTTTTGATCGGCGCCATTAAGGAATAGGAGGAGAACGATGGCTGACTCATTAGATATCGCAACGGAAAGCAAGAGCCGGATGCAGTGGTGGAAGGATGCCAAATTCGGCATGTTCATCCACTGGGGGGTATATTCGCTGCTCGGCAAAGGGGAGTGGGTCATGTATGCCAACAAAATACCGGTAAAGGAATATGAGAAACTCGCCGAGGAATTCAATCCGACGCAGTATGATGCCAAGGCTTGGGTCAATTGCGCCAAAAGGGCAGGCATGAAATATATCGTCATCACAGCCAAACATCACGATGGCTTCGCCATGTACCATTCACGGACGGACTCGTTCAATATCGTGGATGCTTCTCCATTCGGCCGGGATCCGTTGAAGGAATTATCCGAGGCTTGCAGGGAGGAAGGAATCCGGCTCTGCTTTTACTATTCCCATGTCATTGATTGGCATCATCCGCATGCGCTTCACGATACGTTTAACAATCTATGGGACTATGAGCTGGAGAAGAAGGCGTTCTTTAGTTACTGGAACCATAAAGCGAAGGGACAAGTGCGTGAGCTGCTGACGGAATATGGTCCGGTCGGGCTGCTCTGGTTCGACACCTCCGGGGGATTGTCGAAGAAGGAGAGCGAAGCGATGGTAAACATGATCCGTGGGCTTCAGCCCGATTGCCTGATTAACAGCAGGGTAAGCCATTGGCCTGATTTCGGTGACTACCAATCCAAGGGTGACAACGAAATCCCGATGCATGGCGAGGAAACGCGGGAATGGGAGACGCCGATGACCCTAAATCAATCGTGGGGGTACAGCACCAAGGATCAAGTGTGGAAATCGACGGATGCTCTGATCCGAAAGTTGGTGCACATCGTAAGCAAGGGAGGGAACCTGCTGCTCAATGTCGGCCCTACGGAAACAGGCATAATTCCGGAAAAATCCGTTCTGCGCCTGGAGGAAGTCGGCGAATGGCTTGGGCGAAATGGAGAGGCGGTTTACGGCACAAGCGCAAGCCCGTTCCCTTATGAGCTGGAATGGGGAGCGGTTACGGTGAAAGGAGATACGCTCTTCCTGCATGTGTACAATCGCTATTGGCCTGCGGAAGAATTGGTATTGAACGGCGTAAGAAATACGGTTGAAAAAGCTTATCTGCTCACGGACCCCAGTACATGTCTTCCTGTGCACCAGAGCTATCGGCCGGAAACGGACCGTCACGAGATGCGGATCCGATTGCCTGAACTTCCCCCAGAAGACCATGTATCGGTTATAGCATTGGAACTCGATGGCAGGACCGATGTAGATCAGGGTTTTATCCAACAGGCAAACGGCGCTGTTAAGTTGGATCTTGTCCTGTCGGAAATAACGACAGGCAACGGGATGAACGAGGCCCGGTGGACCTTCAAGGCAGCGTCGTCCGGCATATATGAAGTCATCCTCGTCAACTTCAAAAAATCCGATGCCGCTTGGGAACAGGAATATGATCATGAAGTCACCGTACGGGCAGCAGGACAGACGATTGCGTGTGTTCCCCGAGAGGATAAGGTCGTCAGCGACTCCATTTCTTGTCAGCATCCGTACACTGAGATACATTCATCGATCGGGCGGATCGTAATAGAGAATCCGGGCACGTATGCGTTGACCTTATCGAGCAAGCTTGCGAAGCCCAAACCTTTTGGACCGGAAATTTGGCAGGCGGCTGCCGTGAAGCTTCGTTCCGTGCGATTGGTTCAGGCGCTTTAAATACTACGATGTACCCCAAACTTAGACATCCCTTTAATGGGGACGCTTCTCACCTGGGTGACCAAAATTTTTAAAGGGTTTGCTGGTCCGTTCGGCGAAGGATTCAAGAAATAGGTTTCCATACATTTTCTTGGAGGAATGCGACATGATCTCGATACCCGGCCTTCTTCCCGGCAAGCGAAAGAGAAGCCGGGGACGCGTCTTGAAAACCATGATCGTTTCGTATATGCTCATCCTTTTGTTGCCTATGACCGTGGGGCTTTTTCTATATGGACGGGTGGAAAACGTGATGGAAAACAATGCGGAGCGTTCAAATTCGGCGATGCTGGAGCAGCTGCGGCTATCCATGGACAGCAAGCTTAAAGAAGTGGATATTTTGGCTAAGCAAATCATGTTTAACCCCAAACTGGCTTATTTGCTGAATCTTGATCGGCATGATCAAGGAGGGGCGTACCGCCAGGTAGAATTCCTCCGCGATTATTTAAATCGCTATCAATCGTTTGTAAGCGGATTCGTGAAGGACTACTATGTTCATCTGCAAGCCGGAGACGTCATCCTGAAGCCTGGATTGCGGACGGATGCCAGAACCTTTTACGACAAGTATTACCGGTTTGAGCATATGGACTTTGAAACATGGAAGCAGACAATGCTTGGCAGCTACCACAACAAGGCGTTCCTGCCCTCCGATGTGCTGCTGCAGAACCCGAACCAAGGAAATGGCAACCCGGCGGATGTGATCACCTATGCGCAATCCCTTCCGCTTCATGACGTGTCCAATATCCGGGGAACGCTGGTTATTATGATCGATGGACAGCAGCTTCAAGAGATGTTCCGCCAAATCGAGTCCGCCAACGACAGCGAGATATATATTCTCGATAAGGAACGGGGCGTGATTGCAAGCTCATCGGATTCGGAGTTGTCCGCGCAGGTGACGGAAAGATTAACCGGTCCATCGGGATTGTTCAAGACAGCATTAAATGGCACGGACAGCATGGTAACCTTTACGGAATCCAAGGAGGCCGGCTGGCATTATGTGTCCGTCATGCCGATGGACAGTGTCATGGAACGAGTAGCACAGCTGAAGAGAATGGCGCTGACGGTGTTTGTCGCATCGCTTGTCGCAGGAGCGGCCGTTGCTTGTTGGTTTGCATACCGACAGTACAGTCCCGTCAAACGGGTGGTGGATGCCATTCTTCAAGGAAAGCCGATTCAGGATAAGCCGGCCGCGAACGAATATGATTTCATATTGCAAACGATCGAAGGCTCGCTCGTTGAGCAGCGGCATCTGAGGGAGCGACTGTTCAGGCAGACGCCCGTCATCCGCGCCGATTTTCTGTCAAGGCTCATTCGGGGGTACATCGATCCGGATCATGCGGGGGATCAAGGGGGGCCGACATTAGCTACCATGGGCATCCACTTCGCGTCCGACAAGTTTGCGGTAATCATTGTTCAAGCCGTGGATATTACAAGGCTGTCGCCGGAGCCATCCGAGCAAGGTTGGACGCAAATTCGGTTTATTATCTCGAATATCGGCACGGATATCGCAAATTCGGGTCATCAGGGATTCGCCGTCGATATGGAACGCGACCGGGTAGCGATCCTGGTTAATTTCCATCCGGTTGAGGAGGCGGAAGCCCAGCTCTTCCTTCATGAGATTGCAGAGCGATTGCTCCGGGTACTGGAGGACCGTTTCCATATTTCCGTCACGATTGCCGTCAGCAGCGTACACACAGGAAACGGAACGATCGGCAGCGCTTATCTGGAAGCCATGGCCGCCCTGGATTACCGTATGTTCAGCGGCAGAAACTCCATCATTCACTTCGGGCACGTACGGGACATCAAGCATCATTATTACTATCCGATCGAATTCGAGACGCAGCTTGTCAACCATGTGAGAAGCGGCGATACGGAAAATGTCGCCAAGCTGCTGGACAATATTTATACGATGAATTTTAAATCGGCGGGGATGACCCCGGAACTGGGAAGATGCTTGTTCTTCAATATCATCAGCACCTTTCTGAAAATACTGAATTTGACGAACACGGATCATGAAAGCCTGCTGGGGCCGAGCTTTGATCCCGTAAAACACATATTCGGTTGTTCCACAAGCGATGAAATGCAAGCCGAGACCAAGCGGCTATATGACAAACTGACTTGTCTCTTTCATACGGAGCATAGCGATCACAGCATCCAGCTGCAGCAGGATATGATGGCATTCATCGACCGAAACTTAACCGATTATAATTTAGGACTCGGTATGATCGCCGACCATTTCGGCATGACGCCGCAGTATATCTCGAGTTTCTTCAAAAAGATGAATCGATGCAATATCACCGACTATATTACCCGCGCGAGGATTGAGAAGGCGAAGACATTGATGGAGCAATCGGAACTGACCAATGCGCAGCTGGCCCAACTGGTCGGCTATACCAATGATGTCGTGTTCATCCGGGCATTCAAGAAATTGGAGGGGGTCACCCCCGGTAAATATCGGGTGAGCGCAAGCGGGCAGTAACGCTTAAGCGAGGAGAGGAGTGGCCAATTACCATGGAAGCGATCCAGCAACCTTTTAAATACGGCGAGGCAACGATATGGACCCGGCAAAGGACCGAAGCCGCCATCGAATTCGTGCTGCATAAGATCGATGAGAATTTAGATACATTTTCGAGCCGTTTTCCATCTCCTGCAAGCCGCAATCATATTTATGAGCCAATCGGTAATACGGAATGGACCTCGTCCTTCTGGACCGGGATGCTGTGGCTTGCTTATGAGATCACGGGGGAAACGAAGTACCGGTCGATTGCGGAGCTTCAACTCCACAGCTACAAGGAGCGCGTAGAGCAACGCATCGCCACGGAGACGCATGATCTGGGATTTTTGTATTCCTTGTCCTGCGTTGCCGCTTATAAGCTGACCGGGAATGAAGAAGCGAGACGGATTGCCTTGGCCGCAGCAGACCTGCTGATGGAGCGGTATTTCGAGAAAGCCGGGATCATTCAGGCTTGGGGCAAGCTAGACAGGCCGTCACAGCGCGGCCGAATGATCATCGACTGCTGCATGAATTTGCCTTTGCTCTATTGGGCGACGGAGGAAACCCGCAAACCGGAGTATCGGCGCGCTGCCATAAGCCATGCACGGCAGTCCGCTCGTTATTTGATCCGCGAGGATTCCTCAACTTATCACACGTATTATATGGATGTCGAGAGCGGAGAACCAAGGTTTGGACAAACGTCCCAAGGATATGCGGATCATTCGTGCTGGTCCCGCGGTCAGGCCTGGGCCATTTACGGTATGCCGCTCAGTTATGCCTATTCGAAGGAAGAAACACTGCTGCATGATGCCGAGCGAGTCACGAATTACTATTTGAATCGGCTGCCTGAGGATGATGTGTGCTATTGGGATTTGATATTCACCGAAGGGCAGGAAGAGAGGGACAGCTCGGCAGCCGCCATTTCGGTATGCGGAATGCTGGAGCTGGCCAAGCGTTTACCGCTCTCGCATCCGCAGCGCCGTACATACGAGAACGCGGCACTGCGTATCCTGGCGTCTTTAAGCGATCGATATACGACGGCAACGCTCCCTGAATCCAACGGCATTCTGCAGCATGCGGTCTACGGAAAGCCGCTTGGTAACGGAATCGACGAATGCTGCATTTGGGGGGACTATTTCTATTTCGAGGCGTTGGTGAGGGTCTTTAAAGATTGGGATATGTACTGGTGAATGAAGAGGGGCCATATTCAAAAGACAGTGTGAACGTAAAACGTTACCCCTGCATCAGCCTTGCTGATGTCAGGGGTGTTTTGTCTGTCTGTTTGGCTAAGTTGACAAAATAAATTAACTCGTGTTAATTTATTTACATAAGTTAACTTTTGAGAGGTGCTAATCACAATGGATCCGGAAATCCCATTAAGGGAATTAAAAAAAGCCAAGAACAAAATCGCGCTGTATGAAGCGGCATTATCCTTGATGAAGGACCGGATGTTCAGCCAAGTTATGCTGGAGGACATCTGCAAGCGCGCAGAAATATCCAAGGTCACTTTTTTTAAGTTTTATCAACGCAAAGAGGATCTGCTGATTTATTTTATGCGGATATGGCTGACCGAGCGGGTCATCGAGATCGATACGGAAGGGAAAAAAGGGTTTCAGGCGTTCCGGCATCTGCTAACCCAAGTGGCTAAGGAACATCAAGTGAGGCCTGGTATGATGCCTAGCCTGATCTCCTTTCTCGCAGAGCAGAACATGCAGCCCTGCATGCCGGAGCTGAGCCCTGCGGAAGTATCGCTGCTCTTTCCCGGTCACGAGGAAGCGGGAAGCCGATCACCCAACATGTACGATTTGTTCCAGCAGTTCATGAAAGATGAAGATCAAGCCGGAAGGCTGAACAAAGCCCTTACCTTGGAGCAAGCCGTGCAGATCTGCTTCACCACTTTTTATGGCGCGTTTCTGACGGCTCAGTTGTACAATTCCACGGAAATCGGCTGCTTTTACGAAACGCACCTAGGTCTGCTTGAAATAAAGGAAGAGGAGTGAACAAGCATGGGCAAAGTGATTCCAGGTCGATATACCGCACATATGGACGGATCTTTCGTTGTATTCGTGATCGGGTTTCGGATTAACAAGTGGTGGGCGGTCCATAAGTGGCTGCCTGTCATGAATGCCATGACCCCGATGCTTCAGGAGCTGTACCGGAACAAGGAGGAGCTCGGCTTCATGGACGGTACCTATCATTTTTCAGGGCGGGGACTTACCCTCATCCAATATTGGAGAAGCTTCGAACACCTGGAGCATTATGCACGCCACGGAGCCAATCACCTGAAGGCATGGCGGGATTTCAACCGCAAGGTCGGAACGGGAGGGGACGTAGGGATATTTCACGAAACCTATCTTGTTCAGGAAGGGCAGCATGAATGCCTGTACAACAACATGCCGAGATTCGGTTTGGCCAAAGCAGGAGCTCATGTTCCTGCGACGGGCCGCAGGGAAACGGCAAGCCGGCGGCTTGGACGTGAGGGAGAACCGGCGGTGCCCACTCCTCCGAATCCATAGTTCCGGTCTGTCGGCGGCTGACCGCTCTTTGCCGAGCAATGGATAATTACCATAGGTTAAGGGCGGTGTAAATGCTATGGAAGTCGTGATGCTTTAGACTTGTTTTTCTTCCGAGGTTCAAAAAAGTGTTGGTAAACCCCGTCCGTTCTTCTATGATGAAATTACTTTCAATCGATGACGAGATAAGGAATTAATCGCTCAGGGGGATGCCTATGGGAAGGAAAGCGTGGTTTTACCGTCAGCTTTTATCGTATATGCCGGTCTTCTTTATCGTGATTTCCTTTGTGTTTTTTGTCTTTTTCCAAATGCTCGGGGAACAGTCGCGGCAGGGCGCGATCCAGGCTAATGAGACGATGATTCAGCAGGCGATGCTTTCGGTCGACAATTCGCTGAAGGCCATCGATCAGATGCTGGTGCAGGAATTGCTGTTCAATCCTGATATGTCGGGATTTTTCAATCAAGAGGATCAGGACAACGTCTATTTGAACATGCAGGCCGTGAAGGCCATGAAGCAGTTCAAGGTTTCCAACCCGCTTGTGGATTCCATGGTCCTCGTTCGAACCCAGGATGAATTCGTCCTAAGCTCTTCGTCCACTTTCCGTTTGCAGGATTATGCGGATTATGACTTTCTCCAGCCTTATCTGAGCCAGGTCAATAGCGAAGCAAAATGGAGTGCCCTGCGGAATTTCCGGGAATTCAGCTTTAACAGCACGCAGCAGGTGGTCACCCTGGTACGGGATGCCCCCTTCGTTACCCATGGCAAAGGCGTGATTGCCGTCAATATCAAGGTGGACGCCATACATAACATGATTCAGGGCATGGTTAATCCCGAAGTTAGTTTCATTCATGTGATGGACACGGAGGGCCGTTCCTTGATCGCCGGCACCTCGGGCGCCGAGCACGGGGAACTTGTGTCCCAAGCCATATCCCCTTACACCGGATGGATTTACGAAGGGGGGCTTACCCAAGGCAGGGTGGTGGGTATCGTCAGCCAATTGTACAATGTCTGGTTTATCGTCGGCCTTCTGATGTGCATGGCCGGCGTGGTCTGGATCGTATTCGTCACGCGCCGGAACTATAAGCCGATTGAAGCCATCGTGTCCCGGATTTCAAAATATTCGCAGACCAAAACGAGCGTTCTGCTCCATGGCGGCAAACAGGATGAGTTTGCTTTTATCGAATCGGCGCTGGAGAGCCTGCTGGAACAGGCGAGCAGCTTTCAGCAGCAGCACCGTGAAGATTTGCTCCTGCGCAAAGCGTACCTGTTTCAGCAGCTGATGGAGGGACAGTATCCTTCTCATCTGGAGCAGTGGAACGAGCAGCGCGAAGCCATGGGGCTGCCGGACCTGTCCCAACCACAGATCGTCAATGTCATTGAAATCGATAAATACCCGCTGTTTTGCGAACAGTATCCCCAGCAGGACCAGTATCTGATCAAGTTTGCCTTAAAAAGCGTCGTTCAAGAAATTGCGGCCGGGCAGGAAACGATGCTTTGGACGGAATGGATTTCAGCCTCGAAGCTGGGAGTTCTCGTGGCAGCGGAAGATCAGGATCCAAATCGGCATGTGGCCACACTGCTGGAGCAAGCCCGCCAGTGGGTGGAGGAGCACCTGAAGCTGACCATAACCGTTGGCATCGGGGAGAAAGCGGAGCGGTATACGGATATCCCGGAATCCTATGAGCAGGCACGCGCCGCATTGAAATACAAAATGATCCTCGGCGACAACCGAATCATTCATTACGCCGAAGTATCCGGTGAGGACCGGGGGAATGCATTCGATTTTCTGAACCTGATCCGCTCGATGGCGCAGTCCTTCCGGCTCGTCAACAAGGATTGGCAGGAGAAATACAGCACCCTTATCCATAACATCGAGCAGAACATGCTGGACCGGGACGGCGTGGTGAACCTGGCGGATTACATGATGTACTCGCTGGGACGCGAAATGTCCTGCATGGCGAAGGAATTTCAGGAATTGTGGCTTACGGAGGGGCAGCCTGCCTTACGGAACGCGCTTCAGTCGTCCGATACGCTGGAGGAGCTGGAACAGGAACTCGGGGAGGCTTTATCCGCTCTGTACGACAGCATCCTCGCTCTCATGGAGGGCCGAAATCATGCGGACACGATTCAGAAGGTACGCTTGTTTATGGAGCAAAACTCGAGCAACCCGGACCTGTCCCTCAATTATTTAAGCGAACGCTTCGGTATGAACTGGAAAACGCTGAGCAAGCTGTTCCGGGAGGAGACCGGCCAGAAATTCGTGGATTATTTGATCGAGCTGCGGATGAACCATGCCCGGAGACTGCTGGAAGAAACCCTGCTGCCCGTACAGGATATCGCCACCGAAGTCGGGTATTCCAACGCCATCTCGTTTGGCCGGATGTTTAAAAAGCTGATGGGAATGTCGCCGGGGGATTATCGTGAGCAAGCTGCTATCAAGCAGCAGAATTACGGGAACTAACGATCCTTCTGACTGCTTCATGCATACTGATCAAGTAGAGAATCCTTCTGACTAGGTCATGCGTATATAACCAAGCAGAGAGCCCTGCGGACGATGCTGTCCTGCGGGCTTTTTTGCCGTCAACGGAGAGAGGTTTAGCGGCGGAAAAAGGTTTATCGCTCTCACGGCCTGCCGGCTCTGAAATTTTCCCCTGCTCGCGGAAATACGTTGATTCGGAGAATCTTGTTTATTGATCGGATGGAACCGTCCGCTCTAAACTTGGGACCAACACAAAGCGAAGGAGGGTGACCCCATTGGCTCGTATGAGCAGCGCAATTCCAGTACCTGCAGATGCACAGGCACCAACGAATCTACCATCGAACAAGCCCATGAACCGAACGAGGAAGAAGCTGATGAAGCACTGGCAGTTCTACCTGCTCGTGTTCTTCCCGTTAGTCTACATCATCCTCTTCAAATACGTTCCGATGTTCGGCGTACTGATTGCATTCAAGGAATACAACGTCGTACAGGGGATCTTCGGCAGTCCCTGGGTAGGGTTCGATTATTTCCGGCAATTGTTCGATGCGCCGTTCTTCTGGCAGTATGTCCGCAACACGCTCGAGATTTCCCTGTACGGCCTGCTGGTCGGATTCCCTGCCCCCATTCTGTTGGCGCTGGCACTGAATGAGATCAGGAACGGCCGATTCAAGAAAACCGTCCAGATGGTGACCTACGCGCCGTACTTTATTTCAACGGTTGTCATCGTCTCGATTCTAATCGTGAACCTCTCGCCCAACACCGGGCTGATGAGCAACCTGTTCCGGGCGCTGGGACTGGAAACCGTTGATTTTCTCGGCGTGCCGGAGCTGTTCAAATCGATCTATGTCTGGTCCGATGTATGGCAGTTCACCGGTTACGGCGCCATCATTTATATTGCGGCCTTGGCGGGAGTCAATCCCGATTTGTACGAGGCGGCTCGAGTGGACGGGGCGACCCGGTTTCAAAAAATCATCAATATCGATATTCCCAGCTTGTTTCCGGTCATCGTCATTTTGCTCATATTGAATCTGGGCAATCTGATGAGCCTGGGCTTCGAGAAAATATATCTCATGCAAAACCCGCTGAATCAGAACACGTCCGAGGTCATCTCCACCTATGTGTACAAGGTCGGCCTGCTCGGAGCGAACTTCAGCTTCTCCGCCGCCATCGGCCTGTTCAATTCCGTTATCAATTTCATTCTCTTGGTCATCGTCAATTACGTATCCAGAAAAGTCTCATCCACAAGTCTATGGTAGGAGGAATCGCATGAGCAGATCAACCGTACGGGAGTCCGCTGCAGACCGGATTTTCCTTGGTATCGTGTATTTGTTTCTATCCGTCGTCCTGATTGTCATTCTGTTTCCGCTGCTGCATATTGTAAGCGCATCCTTCAGCTCCCCGGGCGCAGTGTCGTCGGGCAAGGTGTGGCTGTGGCCGGTGGACGTGACCCTGATCGGCTACAAAGCGGTATTCCAGAATTCCAATATTCTGATCGGGTTTGGCAACTCGTTGTTCTATGCCGTTGTCGGCACGCTTGTCAACGTCGCATTCACGGTGATGCTTGCATATCCGTTAGCCCGAAAGACGTTTTACGTTCGCAACATCATCATGATGCTGCTGGTGTTCACGATGTTTTTTGACGGCGGGCTCATTCCGAACTATTTGCTCGTAAAGTCGCTCGGCATGCTCGACACGCGCTGGGCCATGATTATACCGGGTGCGTTAGCCGTGTTTCAGGTCATCATAGCCAGAACCTTTTTTCAAACCACGATCCCGGAGGAGCTCGCCGAAGCGGCCGAAATGGACGGCAGCAGCGACATTACCTTTTTTCTGAAAATCGTCCTTCCGTTATCCAAGCCGATCCTGGCCGTGCTCGCGCTGATGTACGCCGTCGGCCATTGGAACTCCTATTTCAACGCCCTGATTTATTTAAAGGACAGCAGCCTGTTTCCGCTTCAAATCTTCCTGAGGGATATTCTGATCCTGAATTCCGTCAGCGCCGAGATGGTGACCAACGTGAATGAGCTGCTGGTCCGCGAAGGGCTGAAGGATCTGCTGAAGTATTCGCTGATCGTGGTGGCAAGCGCCCCGGTACTGGTCATTTACCCGTTCGTGCAGAAGTATTTTGTCAAAGGCGTGATGATCGGGTCCTTGAAAGGGTGATTCCTGCTTATTGTGAAGGAGGTGAGGCCGGCAGTATAGAATGGGTAATTCCGATGATCGGACACATAGGGGGTATATGCAAAATTAGGTTTCGTTTATGAAGTACGGGCAGACATTCCATATTAGGGAGGAATCGATTTGAAAAGGTTCACTGGATTAGGTTTAAGTCTGATTCTCGCGGCAGTGCTGGTTTTATCCGCTTGCGGCAAATCGAGCGAAACAGGAACTGGAAATCCGGCAAGCCCTCCGGAGTCGGGGGCACCCGTTGAACTATCGGTATTCGCTCCTCAGTCCGCCGGCATCGAGAGCCTCGATGTCAATCCATTCTCCAAGCATATCGAAGAGAAGCTGGGGATTACGTTCAAATGGAATACGACGCCCGACGCGGTATTCAACGACAAGAAACTGCTGATGCTGGCCAGCGGGGATTATCCGGCGCTTATTATGAATGCCGGCATATCCAAGGCGGATCAGATCAAGTACGGAATGCAGGGGGCCTTTATCCCTTTGAATGATTTAATCGACCAGCATGCGCCGAACATCAAGAAGGCATTGGAGGAAGTTTCCTATTTGAAATCCGCCATGACGGCCCCGGACGGCAATATATACGCGCTTCCGAAGGTGAACGAGTGCCTGCACTGCACGTATGGCCAGCGGATGTGGATCAATACGACCTGGCTCGAGAAGTTAGGGCTTGAAATGCCAACGACCACCGACGAGTTCTATGAAGTGCTGAAAGCCTTTAAGGAGCAGGACCCGAACGGCAACGGAAAGGCTGACGAAATTCCGATGACCACTTCGCTCGATGTATGGGGAGGAGGAGTTGACGCCTTTTTGATGAATGCTTTTATATACAACAATGGCACGACTTATCTAAGCGTGAAGAATGGCAAGGTGATTTTGTCGGCGGCTGAGCCCGAATGGAGGGAAGGGCTGAAATATCTACGTAAGCTTTATAGCGAAGGACTGATCGATAAAGGAGCTTTTACGCAGAACGGCGATGCCGTCAAGCAGCTTGGCAACAAAGCGGAGAATGTGGTCGGCACCGTCGGTTATGCGCTGATCAGCAGCGTGCTGGAGCCGACCGACGCCAAGCCCCGCCATAAGGAATACGATGTCGTTCCCCCGCTGAAAGGACCGAATGGCGTACAGCTAGCAGGTTATAGCGTCGGAGCAGGTGACGGATCGTTTGTCATTACGAACAAAGCGACGGAGGAGCAGCGGATCGCAGCGATCAAGCTGGCGGATTACTTGTTCTCTGAAGAAGGCACCGTCATGACTTCCTGGGGGTTCGAGGGAGACGGATGGCGAAAGGCGGAGTCCGGTGCGCTTGATTACAACGGCGAGCCGGCCGCATACGAAGCGTTGAAGCGAGATGTGCCCGAGGGATCCCTTGACGTAACCTGGTGGCAGCTCGGCACGATGCTGATGGTGAATTCCCTCCGCGAATCCTTTGTTGCTCCTGAAGATCCGCTCGGCAACGGAGCCTACGAGTATCGTTTATGGCTGGCTGCCAAGAAATATGAGCCTTTTGCCAAACCGGAGTTAGTGTACCCGACCGATGTGTTCATCGATCCGAAAGACGCAACCTTTATCGCGCAGATTCAGAAGACGATTCAGGATTACGTGAAATCGAACCTGGCGCAGTTCGTAACCGGCAGCAAAGACATCGAGAAGGATTGGGATGCCTATGTCAGCGGATTTAAGGGGCTTCAGCTGGATAAGTATCTGGAGATTCATCAGAAAGCATTAGACAATCAAGGATGAGGTATGGGAGGTTTATCGCTTGCACAATTTCATTGAATACGCCGCCAACATCGAGCCCTCGGAACGTCAATTAGCCGTACAGGAGATGGAGTTCTACGCCTTCTTTCATTTTACCATCAATACGTTCACGGATATGGAATGGGGCACGGGAAAGGAAGACCCGGCGCTGTTCAATCCGGCGCAGCTGGATGCGGATCAATGGGTCAGCGCTTGTGTCAGCGCCGGGATGCGCGGCCTGATCCTGACCTGCAAGCATCATGACGGCTTCTGTTTATGGCCGAGTCAGTATACGGAGCATTCCGTGAAGAGCAGCCCTTGGCGAAACGGCCATGGGGATGTGGTGAAGGAGGTTGCCGATGCCTGCAGGAGAGGGGGGATCAAATTCGGCATCTACTTGTCCCCCTGGGACCGGCATGAACCGTCGTATGGGGATTCGCCGCGGTACAATCTATTTTTCCTGAATCAGCTAAGAGAGCTCCTGACCGGCTACGGCGAGATATTCAGCGTCTGGTTTGACGGGGCCTGCGGCGAAGGGCCGAACGGCAAGCGCCAGGAATACGATTGGGATGCGTATTACGCCCTGATTCGGGAACTGCAGCCGAATGCCGCCATCTCGGTATGCGGGCCGGATATTCGCTGGTGCGGGAATGAAGCGGGACATTGCAGGGAGTCGGAGTGGAGCGTCGTTCCGGCGTCGCTGCGCCAAAATGAAGCGATCCAGGAAAAGTCGCAGCAAACGGATGACCGTGAGTTCGCGCGCCGCTATGAATCCAGCGAAGAGGATCTCGGCAGCCGGAGCGTCATTCAAGGCGAGAAGGAGCTGGTATGGTATCCGGCTGAAGTGAATACCTCGATCCGTCCCGGCTGGTTCTACCATGCGTCCGAAGACGATAAGGTTCGATCGCTGGAAGAATTGCTGCATATTTATTACGGCTCGGTTGGCGGCAATGCCACCTTTCTGCTCAATATTCCGCCGGATACCCGCGGACTCGTACATGAGAACGATCTGCGGCGTCTGCAGGAACTCGGGGACGCCATCCGAACAACGTTTGATACCGATTTGGCAGCCGGCGCGGATATTACGGCTTCCGAAACGAAAGCCGGATCGGATGCTCGAAATATGGTCGACGGTAACAAGGATACGTATTGGAGCCCCGAGGAGGGTACGGAATACGCCGTGATTGAGCTGGACCTGGGGCGGGCGATCGATTTCGATCATATCGTATTGGCCGAATACCGGTACGGGCAGCGGATCGAGCGCTTCGAGCTTGAATATATGGAAAACGGGAAATGGCACACGATCCAATCCGGGACGGTAATCGGGCGCAAACGCATCTGCCGCTTTCCCGCCGTACGCGCTCAATATATCCGCCTTACCATTTTGGAATCGAGATGGTGTCCGCGCCTGTCCGGCATGGAAGTTTACCGGAGCTCGAGGGATTGTTGAGAGGACTGCAGATTTGCAGCCTCCCCTAAAGGATTGGCAGTAATAAGGCGGCCATCGCAAAAGAGCGGTGGCTCCTTTTTTTCGAAAACGCAAAATTTACCTTCCGTTCCATCCAGATTAGTGTAAGATGTACGTGAAAGTACCTCATTCCATTGTAGAGAGGATGCAATCTGCATGAGTCATTCCATAACGTTTGAAACCCGGCTGTTAAGCTCTCTGTCCAAAGTGTTCGCCGATGAAGAACTGTCCCCAGCCTCGTACGACGCAGGGGCAGCGTTTAGCAATGAGACATTCTCGTTTCAAGTGGCCTACCGTACCAATCGCTTGTTGAAAAACATCCGGGTTATTCTGCAATCCGAGTTAAGCGAACGGGTTACCGTCCGCTCCGTAGGCCTGGTTCCGTCGGAGCTGCCTACGTATCATGACCATGACGAGTTTATCTTAAGAGCTACGCCCGGGCTATATCCGGACCCGCTGCTGCCTCTGGCATCAGATCCTGTTATAACCGGATGCCCGGGCCAGTGGAGAAGCCTCTGGATCACGGTACAGCCTGAGGAAGAGATCCAGGGAGGTACATATGAAATCCGGATCCGTTTTGAAGCGGAATCGGGAGATACGCTTGGAGAAGAGGTATTTACGCTGGAAGTGATACCGGCAGCCTTACCTGCGCAGAAGCTCATTCATACGGAATGGTTCCATGTCGATTGCCTGGCAAACTACTATGAGGTGGGGATTTTTAGCGAACGGCACTGGATGTTGATCGAACAATTTATGCAGACCGCGGCACAGCATGGGATCAATATGATCCTGACTCCGGTGTTTACGCCTCCGCTGGATACGGAAGTGGGCGGAGAGCGGCCGACGGTACAGCTGGTCGATGTCGATGTGAGCGAAGATGGAACATATGCGTTTGGGTTTGACAAACTCGACCGCTGGGCTGACCTGTGTGATTCCAATGGCATTCAGTATCTGGAATTCTCGCACCTCTTCACGCAGTGGGGAGCCCGGCATGCGCCGAAGATTATGGCTAACGTGAACGGACAGCCGGAGAAGCTGTTCGGATGGGAGACGGATGCGACTGGAGAAGCGTATCATTCCTTCATCAGACAATTTATTCCTGCTTTGACCGGTTGGATCGAAAGCCGGGGACTTGAGCAGCGCTGTTATTTCCATGTATCCGATGAGCCGTACGAGTCCCATCTGGAGGCTTACGGGCATGCAAGCCGGTTGATGAACGAGCTGTTGCCGGATTACCCGATCATTGACGCGCTCTCCGATATTTCGTTCTATGAGCAGGGGCTGGTGAAGCGTCCGATTCCGGGCAGCAACCACATCGAGCCTTTCCTGGATCAGCAGGTAACCCCGTTGTGGACCTATTATTGCTGTTCCCAGTACAAGGAAGTGTCCAACCGATTCTTCAATCTGCCTTCGGCGAGAAACCGGATCATCGGGATTCAGCTGTATAAGTTTAACATTGAGGGATTTCTCCATTGGGGATATAACTTTTGGAATTCGCAATACTCAAAACGCGCCATTGATCCGTTCAAGGTGACGGATGCGGATTGCGGTTTTCCTTCCGGAGATGCTTTTGTGGTATATCCCGGTGAAGAAGGGCCGATCGAATCCATTCGGCTGAAGGTATTCCAGGAAGCGCTTCAGGATTTGAGAGCGCTTCAACTGCTGGAAACCCAGATCGGCAGGGAGGCAGTTCTGCAGGCGCTGGAAGAAGGGCTTGAAGAGCCGATCACCTTCAAGACGTACCCGAGGGATCCGGAATGGCTGCTGTCGAAGCGGCAGTGGATCAATGATAAGATCAGGGAAAGCTTGGCTGTGAAGTAAGCGGGCCGGGCGTACGGCTTATTTAGACGAATCAGGGCCATTTTAGGCCGAACGAATCCGGCGTAACACTGCCCCATCTTCCTTTGAGAAGGTGGGGCAGTTTTTGATTTTCCGATCTGTTTTTTCGCCTGATGGGTACCAAGCATGTTTCATTCTTGCTTGTGCATGATCCCGTATGGTTCCATGATAAAGAGAACGTGCATGTCATCAAGGTATACCGGCGCAAAGGGCAGTCCAATCCTAGAGATGAGATGGCCGGGATTCTGCCAACGATATCGGCAAACCACGCCCGAGGCGAAAGAGGCCTGCTGTGGTTCTAGTGGCGCCGCCGAAATTATGCCATCATAAGAGCAAGGGGGAAATGAACGATGTATTTGGATTTCAAGCTGGCGAATGACCGCCCGGCGTATATTCAAGTCAAGGATTACATGAAGCGCTTGATGACAACCGGGGCGCTGCAAGCCGATCAGAAGCTTCCCTCCACGCGTGAGCTAAGCGCGCTGTTTCGAGTGGGCCGCAATACGGTGCTGAGCGCATACTCCGATTTGGAGGATGAAGGCTATATCTACGCGGTTAAAGGGCAAGGACACTTTGTTTCCCCTTCGATCAGCGGGGCATCCGCACAGCCGGAAGGCAAACGGCTGGACTGGGGTCCTCGCCTGAACGAGTATGCCAGGCTTGCGGAAGCGAACGATCTGATGAAGCACGGGATCCGTGCTGAGAAGGGTTCCATATCGTTTACAAGCATCGCTCCCGACGAGAAGCTGTTCGACCTGCCCAATGTCAAGCGTGCATTCCTGGACCGGATGTCGCTTGAAGGCGATATCCTACTAAATTACGGTTACGCGAAAGGCTATAAACCGCTTATTGATTACCTTCTCCGTTACATGGAGAACAAAGGGGTGAATATTCAGGGCAAAGATATGCTGATCACCAGCGGTTTTACGGAAGGCTTAAGTCTGGTGCTATCCGCCTTGAACCAAGGGCATGGCCGCATTCTATGCGAGAATCCCACCCATCATACCGCCATTAAAAATTTTAAAATGCACGGGTACGCCATTACCGGCGTCGAGATGGAGCAAGACGGCATCAGCCTGACAGGGCTCGCACGCGAGCTGTCGGAGCGGTCGTACGACATGGCGTACCTTGTGCCTTCCTATCATAATCCTACCGGAATCGTAATGTCCCACCAGAAGCGGCTAGAAGCGCTGCGGCTGCTGAACGAGCATGAGATTCCCGTGATCGAAGACGGCTTCAATGAGGAGCTGCGTTATTCGGGCTCCCACATCGCGCCTCTCGTTGCATGTGCAGGGGGAGAGAACAACAGCGTGATTTACCTGGGCAGCTTCTCCAAGATTCTGTTCCCCGGCCTGCGAGTCGGATGGGTGCTGGCCGACAAGACCCTCATTCATTATCTGGAAAGCGTGAAGCGGGCCCGCAGCATTCATACGTCGACTCTGGATCAGTCCCTGCTCTTTCAATATCTGTACAATGGCAACTTCGAGAAGTATTTAAAGAGAGCGAAAGCCGAGTACAAGCGAAAATATGAGCTTGCGATCCGCTGCTGCGAGGAGTGGATTCCGATGGAGCGGCTGTCCGGTGACGGCGGGCTTCACCTGTTCGTTGAATTCGGTCCGGACTTTCGGACGCGGGAGCTGCTTGAGGCCTGTTCCGCCCAGGGCGTGGTGTTTACGCCAGGCGATATTTTCTATACCGATGGCGGAGGCCAGCATACCATGCGTCTTGGATTCTCCCGCGTCTCCGACGAGAACATCGAGAAGGGGATTCGGATCATCGGCCAGGCGGCAAGGAAGCTGGTGTGATCGGGGTGCAACAGAGATCGGAGGAATAATCCGCATGCGGAGTGATGATTAACATACAAAAGAATGCTTCTCCGAGAAATCATGGGCTGCAACGGAGAAGGCGGAATTATTGTTGAGAAGCGAAGCGTTCTCCTTTGCCGTCGGATTTCAACAACGAATATTCAAAATCAGTGGAAATCTGCGGGCAACAGAGATCGGAAAAATAATCCGCAAGCGGAGTGATGATTAGCATACAAAAGAATGCTTCTCCGAGAAATCAGGGCTGTAACGGGGAAGGCGGAATTATTCTGGAGAAGCGAAGCGTTCACCTTTGCCGTCGGATTTCAACAATGAAAAATCCAATCAGGGGAAATCTGAGGGCAACAGAGATCGGAAGAATAATCCGATGATTAGCATACAAAAGAATGCTTCTCCGAGAATCAGGGCTGCAACGGAGAAGGCGGAATTAATGTGGAGAAGCGGAGCGTTCACCTTTGCCGTCGGATTTCAACAACGAAAATTCAAATCGGTAGAAACCTGAGGGCAACAGAGATCGGAGGAATAATCCGCATGCGGAGTGATGATTAACATACAAAGAATACTTCTCCGAGAAATCATGGGCTGCAACGGAGAAGGCGGAATTATTGTGGAGAAGCGAAGCGTTCACCTTTGCCGTCAGATTTCAACAACGAAAATTCAGATCAGTGGAAATCTGAGGGCAACAGAGATCGGAGGAATAATCCGCATGCGGAGTGTTGCACTGGCAATCAGCTTGAAGAATTTATTTAGGAGGTCTACATCATGAAGGTTGGCGTCATCATGGGAGGCGTATCATCCGAGAGGGAAGTTTCGCTCATGACCGGCAAAGAGATGATCGCTCATTTGGATAAAAGCCGCTACGAGGTCTATCCGATCGAGATTCACGATAAACGCGAGCTGATCAGCAAAACCGAAGGCATCGATATTGCGCTGCTCGCCCTGCACGGCGCGTTCGGGGAAGACGGCACGGTGCAGGGCACCCTCGATACGCTGGGGATTCCGTATACCGGCAGCGGCGTTCTGGCCAGCAGTCTCTGCATGGATAAAGATTTGAGCAAGAAGCTGCTGCGTTACGAAGGATTGCATACGGCTGACTGGATCATGGTCAGCTGCATGGAAGAGCTGGCGGCCGCCGACGTGGAGGGGCTCGGTTTTCCCGTTGTGGTGAAGCCGAATGCGGGCGGGTCCAGCATCGGTACCCGGATCGTGCGCGACTCGGCTGGCCTAGCATCCGCCGTCGAAGAGGCGCTGCGGTGGGACCGCTTCGTCATGATCGAGCAATGGATCGAGGGAGAGGAAATCACCTGCCCGGTCCTTAACGGCGATATGCTTCCGATTGTGTCGATCAAGCCGAACTCCGAATTCTTCGATTATGCATCCAAATACGAAGAAGGCGAAGCGGATGAGCAGGTGATCGAGCTTCCCACAGAACTTCAGGAGCAGGTGCGCACAGCCGCGCTTCAATGCTATAAGGCGATGAAGTGCAGTGTATATGCCCGGATCGATATCATCCTGAAGGGAAAGATTCCTTATATTTTGGAGGTCAACACGCTTCCGGGTTTAACGAAGACCAGTCTGCTGCCAAGAAGCGCGGAAGCGGCGGGATATTCGTTCAGCGGACTTTTGGATGCCTTGATTGAAACCTCATTATCGGAACGAAAACGCGAAGGCAAGGAGTAGAAGGATATGAAGACAACGAGCAGCTTTCTAACATCGACGGTGCAAGTCATGCCGCCATCCGGCATCCGGCAATTTTTTAATGCTGCGGAAGCGGATGACGAGGTCATTTCGCTCGGCGTGGGCGAACCGGATTTCGTGACGCCCCAGTGTGCGATCGACGCATGCAAACGGGCGCTGGAGCATGGGCGCACGATGTACACGCCGAATGAAGGGCTGATGGAGCTGAGGGAAGGAATTGCAGACTATCTGCATGCCGGCTTCCAGCTGCAATACGAGCCGTCGAGGGAGGTCCTGGTTACGGTCGGCGGCAGCGAAGCGATTGATCTTGCGCTGCGGGCGCTCATCTCGCCGGGCGATGAAATTATCATTCCCGTACCGGGATATGTCGCCTATGCTCCTCTAGTGCAATTGAACGGCGGCACCGTCGTCGAGCTGGAGCTATCCGCGGAGCATGACTTCAAATTGACGGCGGATGCACTGCAGCAGGCGATTACGCCCCGGACGAAAGCGATCGTTGTTAACTTTCCGAGCAATCCGACAGGAGCCGTCATGACCCATGAAGATTGGCTTCCGATTGCGCGCCTTGCGGTCGAGCACAATTTGGTGGTGATTTCAGACGAGATGTATGCCGAGCTTACTTATAGCGGCACGCATACGAGCGTTGCTTCCCTGCCGGGGATGCGGGAGCGGACCATCATCATCGGCGGATTCTCCAAAGCCTTTGCCATGACGGGCTGGCGGGTCGGCTACCTCTGCGGCGATGCCGGGCTGGTGAGCGCTATGGTCAAGATTCATCAGTATACCGCGCTCTGCGCGCCCATCATGGGACAGATTGCGGCCATCGAATGTTTAAGGAACGGGCTCGGGGATCGGGACGTGATGAGGCAGGCTTACGATGAGCGCCGACAAATGTTTGTGCAGGGACTGAGCGATATCGGCCTGAGCTGCCGCGATCCTCTGGGAGCCTTCTATGCATTCCCCAGCATAACCGGAACCGGCCTCGGCTCGCAGCAGTTCGCGGAGCGATTGCTTCGGGAGGCCAAAGTAGCCGTTGTGCCGGGCCATGTATTCGGTGCCGGGGGCGAAGGCTTTATCCGCTGCTCGTATGCCGCTTCATCCGCTCGACTCTGCGAAGCGCTCGAACGAATGGAACGCTGGCTTCAAACGCATGTACGTGCCGAAGATCTTCATGCCTTACAGAATTCTTGACAGCTTCCGGTAATCGGTAGCGGTAATCCCCTCCAGCCTCCGGAAGATCCGGCTGAAATAATGAATGTCGGGGTATCCGACGCCTTCGCCAACCATCTCGATGGAGATGTCGGATTCCCGGAGCAACCGGCGCGCTTCACGGTGACGAACGGATTGCACGAATTCGCTCGGCGGCATCCCGGCAAGGCGCTTAAACAATTTGGCGGTGTGATCCGCGCTTAACATCAAATGCTCCGCAATGACTTTGTTGCTCCAGTCTTTGGCTGGAGCTTTTTCGATTTGAGCCATCAGCTCGATCAGCTTGGCCTCGTGCGGCGACGTTTCCGTCAATGCCCGGGAGGGGTGCGTCCGAAACAGCTGAACCAGCACATCCAGCATCAGTCCCTTGCAGGCAAGCTCATAGCCGGCGGGACGCAGGGTGAATTCCTCTACGATGCGTTCCATCATCTGTACGCATGGCAGGGGAGGCGTGTAGATAATCCGGGAAGAAAGGGGAGGGAAAGCGGATGACACGGCTTCATGCGCGAACTTATCCGTATCCACCACGGCTTCGTTCACGATCATATCGGCTTCCGTTTGGATGTCCAGCTCATCGAAAAAATCAAAATGGATGCCCAGAAAACGCGCGTCGGGATGGGAAACCACCTCATTCTGGTGGTAAACGCCGGACGGCAGGAAGATCAGCTGGCCTGCTTCGACGACATGCCGGTTCCCGTACATCGTGGTAACGGCTTCCCCATGGCATACATAGAGCAGCTCGAAATCATATAACCTGCGCTGCGGGAGAGCTCCCGTCGCCATGCGTTGAAACTGTGCATAATGAATGCTGGGCGACCATTCGCGGAAAGGCGCTTCGCGTTTTACCGGATAATCGGGGTCCATATCGGCCATCGTAGATTCACTCCCGAATGTTAGTAAGAGAATAGAACGGAATTGTCCAAATAATCGCTTTTCTTTCTAAATCATTTCTTGGAATGTTTATTTATTATATAAGTATTATTACATCCAATTGGTTTATTTACAACTTGACGGAAAAAGTCAAATGATGCGTTTCAGAAAACATTTGTAACATTATCAACCTATGAATTTTAGGAGGGATTTGCGATGAAAAAAGGGATTAACATCTGGTCGTTCCCGGGAGAGGCTTCCATCTCCGACTGTATCCGATTGGCAAAAGAAGCGGGCTTTGACGGAATCGAATTGTCGCTGAACCAAACGGGGGAGCTCGGGCTCCAGGCAGGCGATAAGGAAGTGCAGAACATAACGGCACAGCTGAAGGACGCAGACCTCGATATTGCAGGATTGGCGACAGGCTTGTACTGGGACTATCCGATGACCAGCGACGACCCGGCTATCCGTGAAAAGGCCATGGACGTTTGCAAAAAGCAGCTGGAACTCGCGGCTGCATTCGGTGTGGATGCCATTCTTGTGATACCAGGGGCGGTCGGCGTCGATTTTGTTCCCGGTTCCGCAGTCATCGACTACGAATATGCCTATGAGCGGGCACAAGAGTCCATTCGCAAGCTTGTTCCGTACGCGGAAAGCGCCGGCGTTTCGATCGCGCTTGAGAATGTATGGAACAAATTCCTGTTGTCCCCGCTGGAATTGCGGACCTTTATTGACGAGATCGGTTCCGACTATGTCGGCTCCTATTTTGATGTAGGCAACGTCGTGCACAACGGTTATCCGGAGCATTGGATTCGGATTTTGGGCGAGCGGATCAAGAAAGTCCATTTCAAGGATTACCGCAGGCAGGCAGGCGGATTGCACGGCTTTGTCGACCTGCTGGCAGGAGACGTCAATTATCCCGCAGTGGTGGAAGCTCTGCGCCTGATCGGCTACGACAACTATGTCACGGCAGAGATGATCCCGGCCTATACCCATTATTCGGAGCAGATCATATTTAACACATCCAATGCGATGGATGCGATTCTCGGACGGACGCCGTCTTTGCGCAAGCCGGACGCACGGCAGCATCAAGGACAATCATAATCATAAGGAATACGGAGGGAATAAGAATGCTTAAAATCGGAATATTGGGTTTTGGTTTCATGGGCCGCATGCATTTCGACAATTATCTTCGTTTGGCTCAAGAAGGTGCGGACATCGAGCTGGTGGCGATTTGCGATCTGCGCATCGATGAGCTTAAAGACAGCAAAGCCAACGGGAATATGGCGACCGAGCGCGATGTCTACGACCTGGAGCCCTATCGTCTTTACGATCATGTGGACAAAATGCTCGAGCATGAAGAGCTGGATATCGTGGATGTATGCCTGCCAACGTATTTGCATGCGGATATGTCCTGCATGCTGCTGGAGCGCGGCATTCACGTCCTGTGCGAGAAACCTGTTGCGGGCAGCTCGGAAGAAGCCTGGCGCATGGTGAAAACAGCGGAACGCACGGGCAAAACGCTAATGATCGGACAATGCCTGCGTTTCTGGCCGGCTTATGAATATTTGAAAGAATGCGTGGAGGACGGCCGCTACGGCAGCATCGTTGCAGGCGAATTCTTCCGGGGATCGGAGCCGCCTAAGGGTTGGTTCCTGGAAGGGGAGAAGAGCGGAGGCTGCATCACGGACATGCATGTGCATGACGCGGACATGATCCACTGGCTGATGGGCAAACCGGAGCGGGTGTCCACATTCGCCAAAACGATCATTGAAGGAAGCTCGTACGATATCGTATCCACCCATTACACATACCCTGACGGGAAAGTGATTAACGCCCATGCGGATTGGACGCTGCACGGCGAACATGGCTTCTATATGGGATACCGGGTAAATTTCGAGGAGGCTACCCTGGTGTTCGAGAATAATGAATTGAAGGTGTATCCTGAAGACGCACCGGGCTTTACAGCCGAACTGTCCGGAGATTCCGGCTACTACCGCGAGCTTCAGTATTTCATCGAGCATGTTGCGCAAGGGAAGCCGGTAACGGTATGCACGCCAGACAGCGCGGCAGGATCGCTGGAAATTATCGAAGCCGAGATCCGTTCCGCAAGAGCGAACGGGGCTTTGGAGACCGTGACGGGGAAACAAGCGGTATCTTAAGGTATACAAGTTTCAAGTTCCTACACACATTATGGTGAGACAATGAACAGGCCGATCAGGAAATTTCCTGATCGGCCTGTTGTTTGTGGTTATCGAGACCGTGCCAAGCGAACGTTGCGGTTTGCGTGGCACGGTCTCAACGTTGCGTCGGTTTATGCTCTGAACGTCTTCAAGAAGTCCACGGCAAGCTTGATGTCCGCTTCCGGGTTAGCCTTCACTTCGCGTTCGATTGTCAAATACCCGGTATAGCCGATATCCTTAAGGGCCTGCAGGTAAGCATTCCAGTTAACGCCGCCTTCGCCAAGCGGAACCTCACGGAACTTCTCGCCGGACTCCGCCATATCGGCAATTTTGTCATGGTCAAGCGCGGGTGCTTCATATCCGAAATCGCCGTATACGTCACGAGGATCGATGTAGTCTGCCAGCTTGATTCCGTCCTTCGCGTGCGTATGAACGATATAATCCTTCAGGTTGTATACGCCCTGTACTGGATCGTCGCCCGTAACCATGACCATGTTGGCCGGGTCAAAGTTAACGGATACACCGTTGGAACCCAGGCCGTCCAGGAATGATTTCAAGTGAGCCGAAGGCTCCGGCCCTGTCTCGATGGCAAAAAACGCGTTCATCGAGTTCGCGAAGGTGCTGAGCTCTACGCAGGCCTTATGCATCGTTTCGTATACGCGGCCGTTGTGATCCTGCGGCACAATACCGATATGGGTCGTAATGATATTGGTTCCAAGCTCCAAACCGAGCTCCATGATCCGCTTGGATTTTTCGATTTTGGCCGCATTTTCGGCAGGATCCTGAAAGCCGTGTCCGCCAAGGTCACCGACGAGGGCGGAAATTTCAAGTCCCAGGGAATCGATATAATCCTTCAATTCTTTTCGAGCGGAAGCGGAGAGGTTGGCTGGATCCATTTCGCCGTGAACGGCATAAATCTGTACGCCGTCCGCCCCGACCTCCCGTGCTTTGACAAGACCTTCTCTTACGCCAACCCGAAAGCTGTCAACGATAACGCCAATTTTGTTAGGCATGATAGGCTTCGACATCCTAATATCCCCCTTATATCATCCTTGTGTGATCCATAAGCCTTCTGCCTTAAGCTTCGTTCCAGGCTTTACGGACATATTCCAAACCAAATTTAGCACCCGTGCGGCAATCTTCCATCCCTTCGAATTCGATCGAGATATAGCCGTCGTAACCGGATTCCTTCACGATGCGAACGACTTCCGGCATATCGATATCGCCTTGGCCGACAATCGCGCCGCGCAGCCAGTTGCCGCTGGAGGTGTTAAACCAGCCGGATCCGGGCGCGCGGTTAGCCGGACGATAGTAGAAGTCCTTGAAGTGAACCATGGACGCGAGGCCGATGTTGTTCGCGACAGCCACGGTGGATACCTCGTCTGCACAGAGGAAGTTTCCGATGTCCAGGGTAGTTTTGAAATTAGGGTGGTTCACGGTCTGAACCAGAGCTTTGACGCGGTCGCTATGCTGAATGAAGTAACCATGGTTCTCCACGCTGGTGGTAATGCCGCGTTCTGCCGCGTAATCGGCAATGATGCGGCATGCATTGGCCAGCCGCGGAAGTTCCTCCAGGAAATGCGTGATGGACAAGTCCTTGGAAGAGCCTACGTCATGGCGCATCAGCTTGACGCCAAGCGCAGCCGCAATGTCCACTTCGCCTTTAACTCGTTCAATCTCCGCTTCATAAGCAGCGTCATCCAATTCCGCAAAATTGGCGCCGATGGCGTAGTTGGAGATTTCAAGTCCTTTGGAGGCGGCACGGGATTTGATCGTATCGATCAGCTCCGGCGTTTCCTTGAGGTTAAAGCCGAGCGGAACGATCTCGATATGCTCTCCGCCGATCTCCGCAACGTAGTCGATGACGTCGGTAATGGTCATTTCGCCTTTGTTCATGGCCTGGTACAGGCTGTACGAGCTTATTCCGAGTTTCATAGGAGAACTTCAGCCCCTTTCTCGGCGGATTCATAGATGCCGCACAGAATCTTCATGATCTCAACGCCGTCTTCAACCGGGCTGAGCGGTGTTGTGCCGTTCTCGATACAGGAAATGAAGTGATTGACCTCGCTTTGGAAAGCAGCATCGAAGTCGAATCCCTTGTTGTCGGTTTGCGGCTGGATGTTGATGATGGTATCGTGCTTCTCGGTTACGATGGAAACCTCAGGGTCGATCTCGAATCCGCCCTTGTCTCCATACAATTTAACGGATTGCAGATTTTCCTTCGAGTGCAGCGTGAAGCTTACGTCCACCAACAAAGAGGCGCCGTTTTCAAAACGGATCATTGCATTCGCCATATCCTCGACGGTGTTCTTCTCAGCATCATAATCAGCTGCTTTATAGAAGGACAGGTTGCGCACGTTAGAGCGATTGCCCAACTTCCGGTATGTATTGGCGCTGACGGCAACCGGCTTCGGACGGCCCATCATGTACCAGCACAGATCGATGACGTGCACGCCGATATCGATGAGCGGTCCGCCGCCGGAACGTTCGATGTCGGAGAACCAGCCGCCCGGATTGCCAAGGCGGCGAATGGAGGAAGCCTTCGCGAAGTAGATCTCCCCGAATTCACCCTTGTCTGCAAACTCGCGGAGCATCTGGGCGTTAGGGTCATAACGTCTTACGAAACCGACCTGGAGCATCTTGCCTGAGGATTTCACGGCCTCCTGTACTTGAAGCGCTTCCTCAACGGTGCGGCAAAGCGGTTTCTCAACCAGAACGTGTTTGCCGGCATTCAGTGCCGCAATGCTGATTTCGGCATGCGTATTGTTCCAGGTACAGATGCTTACCGCATCGATTTCCGGATCGGCCAGAAGTTCTTTATAGTCCGTGTAGACTTTGGTAGCGCCGTATTTTTCAGCTGCGCGCTGTGCTCTTTCTTCGTTTAAATCGCACACGGCGAGCAAATTCGCGTTCGCATGTTTTTGATAGGATTGCAAATGCATAGCAGAGATTGATCCAGTGCCAATGACGCCAACATTAATAGATTTCATGAGTTCACTCCTCTGAATTTACTGCATTACACTTTCGTATTATAATGCTTTTAGAGGAAGACGCCATGATAAACCGTGCTGTTTGTTTGTACAATTGTGCTGTCTTACTGGAAGGAGATCAGAGCATTGGACAAAACACTGCGAGAACCGATGACGATGCCGGATCCTCAGTTTCCGATCAAGGTTCATCGTTGCGAGTTTGATGGCCGGGGACAGGTATTATTTAATCATCACTGGCATGAGCATCTTGAAATATTATATTTTGTTTCGGGGGAAGCGACGCTGGAATGCGGCTCGACCACCTTTACCGCCAAGGAAGGCGATATGATCGTCATTAACCGGAATGAACTGCATTATGGCCTCAGCCAGTCGGACCATTTGTTTTATTATGCGTTAATCGCAGATTTCTCGCTGCTGCAGAGCCATTCCCTGGATGCGCCCGAGATGAAATTCATCACGCCGATAACCCAGAACCGGCTGATCTTCGAGAACCGAATCAGCGGGGCTGATGCGCTGGCGCCCATGCTATCCATTATCAAGGAGCTGGAACGGCAGGAATTCGGTTATGAGCTGGCTATCAAATCGGAGCTGTACCGATTGCTTACGCTCCTGCTTCGAGGTTATGTCGCAACGGTTCTGACGCAGGATGAATACGTCGAGCGGATGAAGAACGTCGAGCGGTTTGCACCGATATTCAAGTATATCGAGGAGCATTACCGGGAGGATCTGTCGGTGGAGCAGTTATCCGGCATGGCCGGCCTCAGCCGTTTTCATTTCAGCCGGTTGTTCAAGGAAATCAGCGGCCGAACCGTAACGGAGTACGTGAATGAAACCAGGCTCAACCGGGCGGATTACCTGCTCCGCGAAAGCCCGCTTACGGTATCGGAAATCGCGGCTGCTACCGGATTCAACGATATTTATTATTTCAGCCGGACCTTCAAGAAATATAAGCGGATGGCTCCATCGGCTTTACGGAAAAAGTGATCCCGGGGTTTTGCGGTTCTATCAGGTTCCATATAGACATAAATATAAAAGCGACATATAATGAGTAATCATATTGATTGCATAAAGCGGCGGAGACGACGGAGAACCCTTTTGCTTACATGCATACCGTATTTGGTATGCATTCCGAGCAGAAGCGGTTCTTTTTTTTAGATTATTGAATGTAAAAGTTATAAGCGAAGCTGAACCCATTCGATAATCGCAAGAAAAACGTCCACTAAATGCGGTCTGTCTTCTGTGAAGGTACGTCGATAGATGTTTTTCTTATTATATGTTGAGAGAGGAGAATGTCAGGTGGACACAAGCTTATCCGCCAAGATGCGGACCCGTTATTTACAGGACATGTCGGCAAATAAGCTGGATGTGCTGGTGATTGGCGGCGGTATCACGGGGGCGGGCATTGCTTGGGACGCCAGCTGCAGAGGGATGAGCGTGGGCTTGGTGGAGATGAATGATTTTGCTTCGGGAACGAGCGGCAGATCAACGAAGCTGATCCACGGGGGACTCCGGTATTTGAAGCAAGGGGAAATCGGCCTGGTACGGAAGGTGGGCTCCGAACGGGCACTGCTTCACCGCAGCGCTCCGCACCTGGTGGAGCCGATCCCCATGCTGCTCCCTATTTATAAAAAAGGCACTTATGGTTATTTTGCCAGCTGCGTCGGATTGTATCTGTATGATAGGCTGGCGGGTGTCAAACGCAGCGAACGGCGGAAGATGTTTCGGAGGGAAAGCACCTTGGCCCTTGAACCGCTCTTTCGGAAGGAGGGATTGAAAGGTTCCGGTTATTATTACGAATACCGCACCGATGATGCTCGTTTGACGGTCGAAGTGGTAAAGTCTGCAAGGGCTAAGGGAGCGCACATCGCGAATTACGCCAAGGTTCGTGAGTTCATTTATCGAGGAGGAAAAGTAGCGGGTGCACAGGTAGAAGACCAATTGAGCGGGGAGACCTATGCGATATACGCCAAAAAAATCATAAACGCCGCCGGTCCATGGGTGGATCAGGTCAGGCTGAAGGATCATTCGCTCAAGGGCAAGCAGCTGCTCTTAACAAAGGGCGTTCACCTGGTGGTGGATCATGCCAAGCTTCCCGTACGACAGGCCGCTTATTTTGATGTGCCGGGCGGCCGTATGATTTTTGCCATTCCGCGGGAGGGCAAGACGTATATCGGAACGACTGATACAGTCTATAAAGGGTCGATTGAGACGCCCGGCATTACCGAGGAAGACCGGCGCTATCTCATCGATGCGGTCAATCATGCGTTTCCGGAAGCAGGGCTGAAGCCAAGCGATATCGAATCCGGATGGGCGGGACTGCGGCCGCTCGTTCGCGAGGAAGGAAAAGGTCCTTCGGAAATATCGCGAAAAGATGAGTTGTTTATATCCGATTCCGGGTTGATCACGATTGCGGGCGGAAAGCTGACCGGATTCCGGAGAATGGCCGAAAAGGTCGTTAACCTTGCTGCCAGACAGCTTCAGGACGCCGATGGCACCATCTATCCTCCCTGTACGACGGATCGGGTTCCGATAAGCGGAGGAGACCTGAACGGACTCACCTATGCGGAAGCTCAGGAGAAGCTTATTAAACAGGGCGAATCCCTCGGCATCAGGCACGATGACGTGAGGAGCCTTATGACCAGGTATGGTACCGATACCCTTGAACTGTTTAAACGGATCAAGGCTGCTTCCGACAAAACAGAAGCTGTCGGATTTAGATTGCTGCGTGCCGAAATCGAGTATTCCATCGAATGCGAAATGACGATGAGTGCCGTGGATTTTCTGTTAAGAAGAACAGGCTGGATGTTATTCGACCGGCCCAAAACCGAGCGAGTCATTGCTTCCGTCATGAGCTTGATGGGAGAATACTTAGAGTGGGATCATGAGGAAGTCGACAGGCAATGGGAACTGCTGCAGGACCAATTGCAAGCGGCATGGGGAGTGGCGGAAGGCAGCAGAATGGAGCTGGCTGCAGCTCCGACGGATCGGGAACACGTCAATGAAACGGTCTCCGAAGAAGAAGCCGGGCATCCATCGGCCGTGTCGGCGATGAACCGATAAGGTTTATCATCATGATGATCTTGTCAAATGTAAAATGTGGATGTAGTATAACCATATAAAGTTATAGAGCGGGCAGAGATGATGAGAAGCCCTTTGCATAACGAGAATCTTTCATTTGTCATGAATGAAGGTTTCTTCCATGCAAAGCGCTTCTCATTTTTTTGTATCCGCAAGGAACCGCCGGTCCAGGGACTAAAGGACATGGCGCTGTCATATGTATACCTTACGGACAGGGGCTGGAGATATAACAGAGATATTTGACCAGACCTGTCCCATGACGTTTGCAGGCGAAATTACAGATTGAACATGCAGAGGAGAACGAAGTATGGATCATTTTGCAGGGTATATTTTTGATTTGGACGGAACGATTTATCTTGGGGCCGAGGCCATCGACGGTGCCGTGGAGACCATTCATTACTTGCAGGGACTGGATAAGAGGCTGTTGTTTTTGACCAACAAAACGATAGACTCTAGGGAGAATTATTTAAAGAAATTAGCGAAGCTTGGCATTCAGGTTGAATTGAATCATATTCTGAATCCCGCGCTTGTTACGATTCATTATCTTCAGAAGCATCATCCGGACGCAAAAGTGTACGTCATTGGCGAGGATATATTGAAGGATGAGCTCCTGGACAATGGGATACGATTCGCCTCATCCCCGGAGGAAACCGACGTCGTGGTCGTATCGTGGGATCGGGATTTTCACTACCGTCATCTGGATTTTGCATATCAGGCGATCAAGGGGGGCGCTGAGGTTATTGCTACCCACCCGGATCGAACATGTCCGATGCCTGGCGGTGATGTTCCGGATTGCGGCGGCATGATTGGTGCCATCGAAGGCACTGCCGGCATTACCATTACGACGGTCATGGGCAAACCCTCCGTCTTGACGGCATTGACGGCTCTTGATATTTTGGGAGTGAAGGCCGAAGATTGCCTGATGTCGGGGGATCGGCTGGAGACGGATATCAAGATGGGCAATCAGGCGGGAATGAGCACGGCTTTGGTGCTGACCGGGGTGTCGACCAAGGAGGATCTGATGGACAGCAGCGTGAAGCCCACCTATGTGCTGAATTCGGTTCACGATATTTATCTCAGCGGTACTGCCTTGCAGCAGGCAAACGAAGCACAATGACGAGTATCTACAAAAATATGCCGGGGCAACGGGAGAATTGGAGAGGTTGCGGCGGCAACGAGGTGAAGACATGAAAACCAGTGTTGAAGGTGCACAACGAATTTCGTATTGCTTGAAGCGTAAACCCATTATTACTTCATTAATGAATGCGGATGAACTTCCTGCCGTGTTAGCGACCGAATCGAACATCGTATTTATTCTCAAGACCGATATTTTTATCATTGAATCGATCGTCGAGGAGATTCGCGAGGCAGGCAAGCTTTCGTTTGTGCATTTTGATCTGATTGAAGGGATCGGCAAAGATAAGACGGGAGTTAAGTACTTGGCTGAGAAGGTTGGCATCGACGGGATTGTCACGACAAAAAACACGGCGATTGTGGAAGCAAAGAAGCTGGGCTTGTTAACGGTTCAGCGTCTGTTCGTATTTGACTCCGTCTCCCTGGACAACGGGATCAAGATGATTAAGGCCTCCAATCCCGATGCCATTGAAGTGCTCCCGGGCATGGTGTGCCAGCGGATTATGGAACGTATTCGCGCAGAGGTGGACGTGCCTGTCATTGCAGGGGGGCTCATGATCGATTTGGAGGATTTTGATACGGCTCTAAAGAGCGGTGTAATCGGCATATCCACCTCCAGCAAAGAGTTATGGCGCTGGCAGGATGAACATATGGCATAACGAAGAGCCGCCTTACAAGATGAAGATGGGTGGAGATTAGGAATGGATGTGTTTCAACTGGATACGGAGACCATGCTGATGCGGCTGCTGTTCGCTGCATTGCTCGGTGGTTTGATCGGTTGGGAGCGGGAACGCCGGAATAAGCAGGCCGGGTTAAAAACCCATCTCTTGGTAGCCGTCGGATCGACGCTGATTATGCTGACTTCCATCTACGGGTTTGATTCTGCACTGATCAATCATCCCAATGCGAGGTTTGATCCTGCCCGGCTGGCAGCACAAGTTGTAAGCGGTATCGGTTTTCTTGGTGCCGGAGCCATATTGCGTCGTTCCAATCATATCATTTCAGGTCTGACCACGGCCGCCACTTTATGGGTGGCAGCGGCTATCGGTTTAAGCGTGGGCTCCGGTTTTTACTGGCCTGCGATCATCACGACAGCGATCGTTCTGGTCAGCACGCTGGTGCTGAATAAATTGGAATCGAGGTTTCTCTTTATCAAAAAGTCCGGCAGCTTAAAGATTATCATCGAGGCGGGTGACCGTCCGGTACATGTGAGCACAATTACGGAATTGCTGCAAAAGGCCAATATGACGGTGGAAGGCATGATCGTGAACAATGACACGACGGAAGACGATTCGACCAAGGTCACAATGGAATTCCGGGTATACTCGTTCAACAGCAAGGGAATTAACGGATTGTTCGAGCAGTTGTGGCAGGTAGAGGGGATTAAGCAGGTTCGCATGAACTGGCGTGATTAAGGACTCGGCGTTGCTTCGTTGCTTGATAGGGGAGTTATGGACCGACATATCATGGAACATGAAGCGGTGAAATGTCCTGTAAAAGCTGAGCCCGGGGGAACCCGGACTCGGCTTTTTTTGGTTTTCTAATGGATGGCGGAAGCATTGAGTGACGAGTCGCCCCTGTTCCGCGCTTTCGTCCAGTTAAAAGCCGAGATGCTTCTGGCTATCAGAAACTGGGCTGCATAATACGTGGTCATGATCCATACGTTCGAATAAAGGATATCGGAAACAAACATGTTCCAGGACAGGATCGAGTCCGAGATGACAAAGAGCAGACTTCCAAGCATGGCTAACCGGTTTCCGGTCATGACGGAGGTCCAGAGCATGGTCGAGATGACCGCAATATAAGCGATGACGGGAAATATCAAAGCCTGCTCCCCGTTTGAGTTGAGAGAGGTCACCAATTGAATGCCCATCCAGACCGAATAGGCCGCAATCGGAACAATGCTGAGGAGGCGGGGAAGCGAATATCGCCATTGTCCCAGAAAGCCGGCCGTATAGAACAGGTGACCGATCAGAAAAAAGGTAAGGCCGACGACAAACCAGATCAGCGTACCGTCACCGATCATGCAGAAGAACAGTCCCGATAACAGAAGATAGTGAACTTTCGTGGCACGGGGCGGGAATTGCCGATATGCAAACAGGATGATGAGCCACATGGGGATGAGCTTGAACAGCAGTTTGATTAGCAAGGGCTCGGAAGGAATGAAGAAAATGTAAAGCAGACTCATGATCAGGATAAACAACGGCAGCGCATATCGTTTCAAATCAATTCCCCCCGTAAGAAATGTAATCTCATGCTTAGACAATTCTTCCTCAGCGCCCCAATTCCTCTTTCCTGATTCTCGACGTAAAGGGGATGTTGAGTGAATATAATGGGGGGTTAGCCATAGCGGACCTGGAGCGTGAGGGGAGGGCATATCCAGTGGCCTGTACGGAGTAACCGGCAGCAATTGCTTTAGGGATGGGTCTATGGGTAATAGATGTTTTATAATGAAATGGAGAAAGGAATAGTGAACTGAGCTGAAGGAGGGAGAGTTCGTGATGAAGAAACGTCAAGCAGTGAAAAAGCTGCTGGCCGGTTTCATGGCGGCAGCGATTGGGATCGCCGTTTTCCAGTTCGGAGGAGAAGAAGTTTGGGCTTCGGGCACATCTTCAGACCAACCTATTGAAGTTAGGGTGAATGGCGGCAAATTGCTGCTGGATTCGCCAGCTTTTATTCATCAAGGGAGGGTGATGGTGCCATTCCGCGGCATTTCGGCAGCAATGGGTGCCGAAGTGCGTTGGAATCAAGCCGATCGGACGGCGGTCGTGAGCAATGGCAAACATACAACGAGTTATACCGTTGGGCATACCCGTGCCATGAAAGACGGCAAGGTCGTGACCTTGGATGCTCCGCCTCTTCTCAGGGAGGGACGGGTTTACATCCCGCTCCGTTTCTCGGCTGAAGGGCTTGGAGGCAAGGTTGCCTGGGATAACAAGGCAAAAGAAGCTATGATTTATCCGCTGCTCACGCCGAAAGAGGCAGAAGCCGCCCTATCCAAAATCAGTGATGAAGCGATCGCGTTCTTGAAAAACAAGGAGTTTGAGAAGCTGGCCGAGCTTGCTCATCCAGACGGAATCACCTTCTCACCGTATGCTCATGTCGACCGGCGGAAGGACGTAACGCTCAGCAAGCAGCAGGTGCGGCAGGGATTGAACAACGACGCCGTCTACCGATGGGGTGAGTTTGACGGCAGCGGAGAACCGATTTCGATGACTTTTGATGACTATTACAAGAAATTCATATATTCGCTGGACTTTGCGAAGGCGCCGTGGATCGGATACAACCAATCGAAGAGCGAAGGAAATACGGTGAACAATGCCAGCAGCCAGTACAGAGAGGCCGGCATCGTGGAGTATTATTATGATGGAGTTGATCCTAATTATGCGGGCATGGACTGGGAAAGCCTGCGGCTAGTGTTTGAGCGGTATGAGGATCGTTGGGTATTGTCCGGCATCATACATGATCAATGGACGATCTGAGACTGGCCTGATTAGTCGAAACCATGATGAAATGATGGTTTCGACATTTTTTTTGAATAAATGCTTGCTTTTTAGCTTGGGGCGTAATATACTCTTAATTACGGTGATCAACACGATCACGACTTACATAATATGCGGTCGTGGCGGAATTGGCAGACGCGCACGGTTCAGGTCCGTGTGGGCTTACCCCCGTGGAGGTTCGAGTCCTCTCGACCGCATCTATGAAGCAAAGCTGTTTTTCAAGTGGAATTCACTTGGAAAACAGCTTTTTTCGTTCCTCTTCATGTGGAAATCGCGTTATACTGAATAGGAGGTACCGTTCCGTATGAGGGTGATGGAATGGGACGAATAGCGTAAATAGCCGTTACGGTTGGTATTTTAGAACATAAGGGGTGTGATCGCATGATAAAACCTCGAAACAGGATGGGCTTTATGCTGATGATGTTGATCGCAGTCAGCGTAGCTGTCGGATGCCAGTCATCGGATAAAGGGAATGGGGCCGGGCCTTTGCCGACTGAAGCATCGGCGAATTCCCCCAAGGGAGATATTCCTCAGGCAGCGCCGCCTTCCGGCACGGATGAAACCTCAGGCCATACGGATGGCAGCGCAGGAAACGGTTCCGCAGCAGACACGCAAGAAGATCCAGCGGCCGAACCCGATGTGGATTTATCGGATGTGACGGCAGTCCGGCTCGTTAATCATAACTCAGGCTGGATCGGCGGAGAAGGCTGGATTGCTTTTAGTGATGACGGAGGCACGGAATGGGAGGTTCAAGCTCAGCCGAAGGGCACAGTACGCCAAATCTTTGCGCTGAACGGAAAGCAGGCCTGGACCGTGATGGAGAATAACGATCTGTACCGTACGACGGATGGCGGAGAAACATGGAACCGGATAGGAAGCACGCCGAATGCCGGCTTTCTCCATTTTATCTCGCCCGAAACGGGATTCAGCGGTCAAGCCAAAACCGAGGACGGAGGCAAGACCTGGAGCATTCAGGATATGCCGGATACGACCACCCGAGGCCATGACCAAAGAGCCGCCACTGACGGAGTCGTTCAACATTTCAAAAACGATGGCGTTAAGCCTGGGAAATTGTACGTTATAAACGAGACGAAGACCCATAACTAATCATAACAAAGCAGACCGGAAAATTACCGGCCTGCTTTTTTTGAGCTTATGCCTAAATGTTCATCAAGAATCAGGCAGAACGACGAGCCTCGCATGGTTTTTAAGGGAGCTCTTTGAATATTCTTCGGGAGCCTGCCCAAATACCGGCTGCAATTCCGAAAAAACCGAAGAGGGATACCAGGGCCATCAGATTGTAGGAGTGCCATCCGAGCAGGAATCCGATGCCGCTTCCCATGGTCGTTCCAGCCAGCAATCCCAGTGAAGCGCCAATTTCCTTCTGACGCAGCTTCATTCGTCAGTCACCTCATTCCTGGATGCTTTCGTATGCCCGATGTTACTTGTATTCCCTGAAAACCTCAAACTATGCCATGACACAAAATAAGCCCGGCTTGGCCGAATGGAGTCCGGCAAGCAGAGCAATTGTGTCAGATCATAAGTATGGTTATTGGTTTAACGGTAGTTTTATCGGGACTCTTGCTTCAGTGCGCAATCTGCGAATAACACAGACTTAGGGATTCGAAAGAACTGTTCCGCTTTCTCCTGGAATGCTGCTGAAGGTACGGTGCCTTGGTGCAGCCATTTGCGGAACGTGCCGGGATGCACGCCGATCCAGCGGCTGACATCGCTCACCGACAAATCATGAACCATGCACAGGCCTGTCAGAATCCGATTGCTGACCGGAGAGCGTGTCAGGGTGCGTTTCATGAATCGGGAAGGCGCTGGCTGACAGATCAAGGGCGACTTGTCCAGCAATTCTTCTCTGAAGAGAATGTGGCGGGGATAACCCAAGTAGTCGCAGGCTTTCTCCAGGTTGTTTTTTCCGGGAACGCGTCCCTCATATACCCAGGCGCTGACGCTACGGGAGGATACTCCCAGTTCCTCGGCCAATTGCGACAATTTGATATCGTTGGCCATAAGTACGGCTAGCAGGACGCGGTTACGAATTTGGCAGCGGGTCGGCCGACGAAAGCGCTTGACTCGCACGCCTTTCCCCAAATATTTACGGTTGATCAGGGACCACGCCTCAATGGAGTGTTTTTCTTGCTGCAGTTGTGTAGGCATAATTCCTCCGATTTTTTTTAACACAATACTACAATATTCGACACTAGCTTTTCAATAGCCAATCACTAAACATTTGTTTCCATTTCGTTGTTACATGATTTATGGAGCCGGCGCGGTGGTTCGATAGACCTACAATGTGTATTTGGTCTTGTTGGAACATTGTTCGTATTTTTATAAAAATTAACGAGAATGCCCCTGGATAAATCGAAATTTATCTCAAAAGACGAACAATTTCAAATATTCGTATTGACTCATTCGTAATTACGTTTTATATTAACTATGGTTGTTGAAGAGAAAAATAGGCTTATTCGTATATCCCTGAAAATAAGGTTCAGGGGTTTCTACAAGGGACCTTAAATTCCTGACTACGAATAGGGTGCGCAAGCATACCTATTCGGAGCAGGATTTTTTTGTGCCTGAAATCGGTGTGCGCAAACGACAGTCAAACACACAGGGGGATATGATGAGCAAATATGATGTTATCGTTGTTGGTGCCGGTCCTGCGGGAATTTTTGCATGTTATGAGCTGACATTGAAATCACCGGGCAGCAGGGTGCTGCTGGTTGACAAGGGACATGATATTTACCGGAGAAGCTGTCCGATTCTGGAGGAGAAGATTAAGCTGTGTCCTCCGGCGGTAGGCCGGAAGGAATTCGCCGGTTGCCTGCCGGCCTGCTCGATTACGGCCGGATTTGGTGGAGCCGGGGCATACAGTGACGGCAAATTCAACATAACCACAGAGTTTGGCGGCTGGATGACCGATTATTTGCCCGGATCCAAAGTCATGGAGCTCATTCAATATGTGGATGCCATCAACCTGGAGCATGGGGCGACGCCTGCCATTACAGATCCGACGACCCATGCGATCTGCGATATTGAACAGCGAGGATACGCAGCAGGCCTTAAGCTGCTTCGCGCACAGGTAAGACATCTTGGAACCGAGCAGAATTTGGAAATCCTGAAGTCGATTTATGAATATTTAAAGACAAGGATTGATATGGCATTCCGGGCGGAGGTCGAGGACATCGTCACCGTCAAGGAGGACGGCACCCACCGCGTCACCGGCATCGCGATGAAGGGCGGAGAGGTCCATGAGGCGAATCTGGTGATGGTTGCCCCCGGCCGCGACGGGTCTGCCTGGTTGACCGGCATTCTTAAAAAACGCAGATTGAAAATGCATAATAACCAAGTGGATGTCGGCGTGCGCGTCGAAACCTCGGATGTGGTCATGCGTGAAATCAACGAGCATTTGTATGAAGGCAAATTCATCTTCAACACTTCGGTCGGGACCCGCGTGCGGACATTCTGCAGTAATCCTTCCGGCCATGTCGTGGTGGAAAACCACAGCGGCGTCATGGCCGCTAACGGCCATTCCTACAAGGATCCGGCATTGGGCTCGGCCAATACGAACTTTGCGCTGCTGGTATCCCATAAGTTTACGGAGCCGTTTGATAAGCCTAACGAATACGCGCGCGAAATATGCAAGCGGGCGAATGATCTGTCCAGCGGCGGGGTCATCGTGCAGAAATTCGGCGACGTGCTTCGCGGCCGGAGATCCACCGAGGGCAGAATCCGCGAAGGGTTTCTTGAGCCGACGCTGAAGGAAGCCGTTCCAGGCGATCTTGGCTTGGTGCTGCCTTACAATACGATGAAAAGTCTGATCGAGATGGTTGAAGCGCTTGATCAAGTCACACCGGGGATCGCGTCGGAGCACACGTTGTTCTACGGCGTCGAGGCCAAGTTTTACTCCGCAAGGCCGAAGCTGTCGGATTCCTTCGAGACGGAGATCAAGGGGCTGTATTGCGGCGGGGATGGCGCCGGAATTACCCGAGGGCTTGCTCAGGCAGGAGCCGCCGGGGTCTGGATTGCCCGGAACATGCTGAACCATATTTAGCGCATAAATCCAAATCGCTGGCATTTTAATAGGATGTTCATTCAGGAGCACGTTCTGGCGCCGTCCAGTTGGTGCTCCTGTTTGGTTATATCTGGCGAGCCTTGTATGTTCCTCATGTTCGTGGGAGCGATTTCTTTTTCCGGTCGAACGGGGTATGATAGATACGAGAGATTACATATATGCTAGAGATGGAGGAACGGACGATGATTAAACATATTGTTTTTTTCAAATTGAAGGATCCAACCGCAGAGAATATTGAGAAAACCGTGCAGGTGCTGCGCGACATGGACGGGAAAATTCCGATGCTGAGATCCCTTGAAGCGGGTGCCGATGTGATCCGCTCCGAGCGCTCTTATGATTTGGCTTTGATCGTTGAAGTGGACAATCTTGAAGATTTGCAGGCTTATGCCGTTCACCCCGTACACCAGGAAGTGATCCAATACATCAATACGGTGAAAGATCATACGCTTAGCGTTGATTTTGAAGTGTAGGCGTAGATAGACTTACAACAACAGGCTGGAGGAGATTTGCGGTGTATTATGTGAATCAAGAGCAAATTGAACGGCGGCTGAACGCAATTCCGGACATTGCGGAAGGTTTGCGGGCCGCGGCGCAATCGTGGGACGGAGGCCTGGTGCTGGGCCTGGTTCAGGAGCGTGCGCTTCATCTGGCGATCGAGGTCGTCACGGATGTGGGCAGCTACCTGATCGACGGATTTATTATGCGGGATGCCAGCAGTTACGAAGATATCATGGATATCAATCATGAGGAAAAGGTGTTTCCGCAAGAGGTTCATAAGGTTCTGATGGAGCTGGTTCGTTTACGTAAGCCGCTCGTACAGGACTACTATGATTGGGACCGGCAGGCGTTGCATTCTTTAACGCCCGTGCTGCCCGATGTGCTGGAGCAGTTTGCGGGAAACGTTCGCGAATATTTAAAGAACGAACTGTACTGATGGCTGCTTAGCTTAGCTTGAATGATATCTCCCATGCCCGCATGGGCTCGCTCATCTATATGACTCATGGAAGAACAGACCTTCAGGGAAATCCTCTGACCGGTCTGTTTTTTGTTGAATTCGTACCGTTGCCGGCATGTTCCTTGAGCGGGCGGGGATATTCGTTGTTCTCTGGCCGCAATAAAAAGATCGCCGATGTTGTGTCAAGACAAGCCCATCCTGCTTATAATGCATCAAGCGACTAGGCATTCGCCCGGTCGGACGAAAGGAGGAGTTCCCGATGACAGAATGGAGTGCGCTGGCCGCTGCCGCCGGCATCGTGCTGATCGCGGTTGCCGCGGTGGTCATGATGCTGTCGATTAGAAAGCTGATGCGGCGGGCTGAGACCCTGCTGGGCCGGCTTGAAGAAGACAGCGCCCGATTGGCACAGGAGGCTTCGCAAGTGCTTGAGCAGGCTTCCGTCTCTTTGGAGATGATACAGCGTCAGCTGGCAGCCGGCGAAGCTTTTACCGCTTCCATGTCCAGTGCAGCGACAGCCGTAGCCAAGACGGCCGATGCGGTTCATGCTGTGGGGAAAAAAGCTTCCATAACGGCCATTGAGCATCTGGAACGTGCTCGCCTCGATAATGAACGGCAGATCGGGGAGATGTTCCGTTGGGTGGATGCCGGGATGACGCTCTGGCATTCCTGGAACAAATATGCCTCCAAGTCCGGCGAAGGGCAAGCCAAATAGAAGGAGAGATGGGATATGAAAGAGAAGAGCAAAGGACTCCTCTGGGGAGTATTGATCGGCAGTGTTGCAGGTTCTGTTACCGCACTTCTTCTGGCTCCGAAATCCGGCAAAGAGCTTCGGGATGACATTGCTGACGGCGCACGCGGAATCGGTGCCAAGGTGCAGGAGGCAGCGGAGAAGGTAGGAGAGCAGGGCGTTAATCTGATCGGCATCATGACGGATCGTGCCGAGCATGTCATCTCCGACATTCAGTCCTGGCGGAACCGGCAGGAGAGCTGGCTGGCAGAAGAGGAAATCGCACAGGTGTCCTCGTTTGATGAGGATTTTGAAGAAGAGGCGTATGTGCCCTCTGTTTCGGAAGAGAAGATCAACGATTAAAACCAGGATCATCAGTCTTCAGCACATCGATTACGGGAATATGGATCACGCCAAAATACATGAAAAGCCGGGGCGGCGCCAAACGCCCCGGCTTTGCTGCGTTTAGTGTTTAGCATGGTCAGGCGGGATTATTGTTCCTTGTTCCTATAATGGAAATTCGGCGAACGCATGTCATTATGATAGGATGCATGAAAAATATGCGTGGTGGCCGGCGAAACCGGAGGAATCAGCCAGCTCCAGTCTCCGGTAAGCTCGCGCCCGGCCTGCGCTTCACGCCGTTCGAACAGACCGAACTGGGCTGCAGCCGAGTGATGGTCCACGATGCTGACGCCCCCCTTTTTGTAGGAATAAAGCACGGCCACATTGAGTTCGACCAGTGCACGATCCCTCCACAAGGTGGCTTCGCTTGAAGTCTCCAGTCCCATCAGCTTGGCGATGAGCGGAAGCTTGTTGTAACGGGCCTCGTCTGCGAGGTTGCGGGCACCGATTTCGGTTCCCATATACCATCCGTTGAACGGAGCGGCCGTATACGTAACGCCCCCGATCTCAAGCAGCATGTCCGAGATGAGAGGCACCCCGTACCATTTTAACCCTTCCTCTTTAAGCTCCGGAAGATCAGGATGCTCCAGGCAGACCTCCAGCACGGAGGATTTCGGTATCGGCAGCCACTCGGGCGGCTCATTCCCCTGCTGCACCACCAGCGGCAGCACATCATGGGCGGTCAAGTCACCCTGCCAACCCATCTCCATGCATTCCTTCGTGAAGGCGATCGAAGCCGGGTCGCCAATCGTGCCGTCGGGCGTTTCGTAACCCGCATACCGAATCAATTGATGGTTTTTGATCATTAGGGGAGCTTCCCCGGGACGTGCAGCTCTGAAAATGGTAATCGTAGGTATGATCTTTCCGCCATTGGTGGCACTCTCGATATGGTGGAGAAGCGCCGAAAAGATGTCGGAGGTCTCCGTTAAGTGTCTGGCATCAATGACCTTCAGACGATCCCAAAACAGTCTCCCGATACAGCGGTTGCTGTTTCGCCAGGCCATTTTGGCCCCGTGCGTCAGTTCCTCTAGCGTATGTTCATATGTACCTGTCCGCTCGATCTGTGAGCGGATGTCGCTGATCCGGGACTGCACTTCTTCCCCGGTCCGGTTTAACTCTGCATAACAGAGCCCGATAAACTGCTCCGCAGCCTGAAAAAGGCCGGTGCGATGTATGCTGTCATTCACGTGAGATTCTCCTTTTCTATACGCGCGCTTACTATAGTATAAACTACCTAAGCTCCGCATCTGGAGCAAGAGTCCTACAATTGCTTGAACATTGTATCCAAGGTTTTTCACAACGGCGCCCTTGTTGAAGATAGGGGGGAATTGGGGTAAGATTTAAGGTACATTTCGATCCGAAATGACATATGGTATCACTGTAAACCATGAATTTGACAAGAAGGAAGCGGTGGGTTCGTGCAGCAAGCAATCGCAATACTAGACTCGGGTGTGGGCGGGCTGACTGTCGCCAAAGAAGTGATGAGACAGCTCCCGAGAGAGAAGATTATTTATTTCGGAGATACAGCCCGCGCACCCTACGGACCCCGTACACCGGAAGAAGTCCGTTTATTTACGGAGCAAATCGTAGATTATTTAATTCAATATGATCCCAAAATGATCGTTATCGCCTGTAATACGGCAACGGCGGCGGCGCTTGATTATATTTCGTCCAAAGTGCCTGTGCCGGTCATCGGTGTCATTCATCCAGGGGCACGAGCCGCCATAAGCGCAACGAAGACCGGACACGTCGGCGTGATCGGTACGGTCGGAACCATTGGCAGCGGAGCGTATACAGCGGCTCTGAAACAGCTGTCGCCATATATCGGGGTAGAGAGTCAAGCCTGCCCCGAACTGGTACCGCTCGTCGAACACGGATTGTTCCGGTCCAAGGATTCCCTGCAGGTGGTGGAGCGATCGCTACGAGGCATCAAGGATACCTCCATTGATTGCCTGATCCTGGGGTGTACCCACTATCCGTTTCTCATGAATACGATTCAAACCGTCATGGGGCCGAATGTGAAGCTGATCAGCTCCGCCGATGAGACGGCACGCGAAGTCAGCACGATTCTGTACGATAAAGGCCAGCTCGCGAGCAGCATGGAAGGGCCGGTGCATCAATTTTTCTGTACAGGAGATCCGGAGATTTTTCAGAGCATTGCAACCGAATGGCTTGGTGAGCATATCAAGCGGACGCCGGTGGTATGGCAGATTACGAAGCTATAATTCGCGGTTCATACTTTAAAGCTTATTAAAATGATTACGAATACGAGAATGCAAGGCAGGCAGGACAAGGGATGAGGCCCTTTCCTGCCTTTCTTTGGTTTCACGATCGCCTTCATACGATAGGAAGGGGCTTGGCGCCGTTTCGATCGGCTGCATCATTCATGTCGGACAAGCGGCTGCTCATATACATGGATTGGACGCTAATTGAAGCGGCTTAGCCGCGGAAAGGAATCCATTATGCAGCAATATGTCGTACAGAAAGGCGATACATTAAGACGCGTGGCTGCCAGATACGGTCTGGCGTATGAACAGCTGATTACGGCAAATCCATGGGCCGCCCAACAGCCGTATCTCCAGCAGGGACAAATGCTCTATCTTCCTGCATCGCTGCGCCGGCGGTATGTCATTCAGGAGCATGATACGTTTGATCGTATTGCCAGTGCGTTCCGGTTTCGCAAGGAAGCCTTGGAAGAATTGAATCCCGGTTTATCGGCCAATCAGCTGCCCCGAGGAAAAACGATCGTTCTGCCGGGCCCGACGCAAAAGCATTTGATACGGTTATCCGGCGAGTATGGACCGGGGGATCTGGAGCGCGATATCCAAGAGATGCAGCTGCATTACCCTGCCATCGAGTGGAGCGTCATCGGACGGAGCGTGCTCGGAAAACCCATATATGCGGCCAAAATCGGCAAAGGCCCGAAGAATCTTCACATGAATGCGGCGCTGCATGCCAATGAATGGATCACCACTCCTTGTCTGATGCGATTCATGGAGGAGTACGGCAGAGCGTTGGTCCAAGATTCAACGGTTTATCATCAGGAACCGACGGCCTGGTACCGGGACTATACGCTGTGGGTTGTCCCGATGGCAAACCCGGACGGGGTAGAGCTCGTACAAGAAGGAATCACACCTTCTCAACCATATTATGAACGTCTGCTGGAATGGAATGGCGGTCGCGAGGACTTTCGCCGATGGAAGGCGAATATCAACGGCGTGGATTTGGGGGACCAATTCCCGGCCCATTGGAACGAGGAGGTTGCTCGCAGGGGCAAAACGCGTCCTTCTCCGCAGGATTATGCGGGGGCTAAGCCGCTGAGCGAGCCGGAAGCCGACGCCGTCTATCAGCATACCCTGTCGATCTCTCCGGAACGAGCCGTTTCCCTTCACAGCCAAGGCAGGGAAATTTATTGGAATTACAGGGACTACGAACCTCCGGAAAGCGAGAACATGGCCAGAATAATGGGTCAGGCGGGCGGTTACAGGCCGGTGAAGCTTCAGGGGAGCGATGCGGGCTACAAGGATTGGTTCATCCAGCATTTCAGGAGACCGGGCTTTACGGTGGAGATCGGTTATGGGATTAATCCGCTGCCGCTTGAGGATTTCGAGGACCTGTGCGTCGAGGTGGGATCGATCCTGTCGGCGTTCATGTCTTTGGAATAACCTGATAATGAAACGAGAAGCATTCCTAAACGTATACAAAGATAGAAGAATCGGCCGCTGCTTGTCATGGATCAAGGCAGTGGCCTCTTTTCGCCCTCTGATTGATTGCGGGCCGCATAGGAATGGCCGGGATTTCTTAGAGATTCAGGAATTGGGTAATATATATTCATGCAATTGGAATGGAGGTATACACCATGAAGTGGAGAAGATTATGGTCGCTTCGGCGCTGGTCGCACGTATTCCAGCGGATATTCGGGTACTTGGCCTCTTCCCGGGTTGCTTTAGGGGACAAGCTGTTATTCATGGTTCCGGTTGCGCTGTACTGGGTACTGCCGGATTTCATGCCTTTCCTGCCGATCGATGATATCGGAGTCACGATGCTGCTGATGAACTGGTTCGTATCCCGCGTCGAACGGAAATATCCGGGTTTGCTCGGTGAGAATCAAGGCACGGTCAAGCGCGCAAGGTAAGCGGCCTTCGGGCAGCGGCAATACGGATAGAACCCTTGCGAAAAAGTCGGCAGGGGTCTACAATAACATATTGAATGAAACATCCGTGAGGAGATGAATATACGTGAAATGTAAAATTACCCGCAATGCGGCCAAAGTGATAAAGCGAGAGCTGGACAAGGAAGAAAACAAGGACAAGAAACTTCGCGTGCTGGTTACCCATGCGCATGGCGATCATGCCCACTATGGACTGGATCTGGACACACCTAAGGAAAGCGATGTCGTCGTATCGACGGATAAAGAGATCGACGTCATTTTGGAGGCTGGACAACCTTTTCTGGACGGCGTCAAAATCGACTATCTTTATTTTCCCGAGGAAGGCTTTGTCATTACGAATCCATCCCAAGGGAATCACGGCGACCACTAGGATACTTCAGAACAAAGAAGGTAATGAATAATGGCTAATGATATTCGCGTCTGCGAGAAATGCAGGCATACGAAATTGAAGACAATCATCCCGAAGATTCAGAAAATGGTGCCGGATGCCGACATTAAGATCGGCTGCAAATCCTATTGCGGTCCTTGCGGCAAACGCGCATTCATTTATATCAACGGCCGTTATGTCAGCGCACCTACAGAGGATGAAGTGCTGGCGAAGGCGCTGCCGTTTGTGAAGTAACCAACGGGCTGTTCGGGCCCCCAAATGAAGATTCATGGATTTCCCATTTCTACGGGTATAGTTCCTGGCTCAGCCATCCATGCTAAGAGGGCAACAGGAACAATGACTTTAGAAGGGAGCATCCGTCATGAACAGTCACGATTCCAGTCTTCACTCCAACAGTCCAAGCAACAGCGCGTTAGATTCCGTGGAGAAACTGCACCGGGCCGTATCCTCGGCCATGTCCCATCCGACGGAACAGTTAATTCAGCAAGCGGAGAATTCGTTATCCCATACAGAGCAAGCGGTCGCTCAGGTGATTGAGCAGGGGAACCGAAACGCCGTGGAATTGGCGGAAGAGTTGTTAGGTGAAGAGAAGGAACGCCTGTCCAAGCTTCGTTCGGCTAAAAAGTAAATCATCCTGTGCAAGCCCGTTCCAGAGCTTTCAAGCTTTGAACGGGCTTTTTGGCCAACTTATATGAAGCTGGGGCGGCCATCCTAGAAGAAGCTCAGGTGATATGTGGTGAAGCGTTTGCCAAGATAGGGAAACCGACTCGAGTCAGTGTCCTATTGGGCAGGGGGAAGAAGCAGGCGGCAAGAATAAGGGTCTTCTTGTAAGGGGACATGGTCTTATCGAAAATCGCATTAAAAAACAGGCTGATCATCATGATCAGCCTGTTTTTTTGGTTAAGTGGGGCGCCTGGGTCCTTAGGTCGAACCTAAATCCGAAGCTGTTCTGTTACTCCGTTTCACCCTTGCCCTGTGCTTTAAATAACTTCAAAAGATCGTACGTGATGACTTGGTCCGAGATTTGCAGCTGCTTCCGGGTTTCGTCGTACCCGTCACGGCAGGCCTGGATATCGGTTGGCTGACGCGTTGTCAGATCATAACAGGTTCCACCTTCCAGCCCGGCCGTTTCAGAAGGCAGGTAGAACACCTTCTCTTCGGAAAAAGCGCCGCTGCGCAGCGGAATCAGACGCGGCTTATCATCAAACAGATGGCCCCCGATCCAGTAATACGGCGCTTCCGATACGCCGAGAAGATGAAGGATGCTCGGCGTCACGTTCATCATGCCGGCGGCCTCGGGATATACTCCGGCATTCCCGCCGTCAGGCAGGCGAATGAGCAGGGGGACCTGGTTCATGATCTGTTCCATGTCGAGTGCGTTCAGATCCCGTCCAAGAAACTTCTCATAGTCCGATATTTCCTTGATCGAATTATCGTGATCGCCGTAGATGAGCAGTATGGTATTATCCCACAGCCCTTGCTGCTTCATCTGCTCCTCGAACTGGCCGAAGGCTTCGTCCACATAATGGATCGACTGCAGATAATCCCCGAACATCGTGCCTTCAAACTCTCCAGTATCCAGCTTGCGGGCATCCTTCGGGACATAATACGGATGATGGCTCGTTAACGTAATCAGGAAGGAATAGAAGGGCTGCTCGATGCCTTTCATACGATCCAGCGATTGCGCGAAGAATGCTTTGTCGCTCAGCGACCATCCGAGCACATCGTTCATTTCATAATCCTTCTTGCTGTAAAAACGGTCATAGTTCATTTCCCGATACATCGTCGTCCGGTTCCAGAAGCTGCTGTCATAGGCATGGAACACGTTTGCTGCATAACCCTGCTCCTTCAGAATCTCCGGAAGAGTATCGTACTCGCGGTCGGCATATCGCGTAAACACGGAACCCGTGGGCAGGGGAAGCAGGGAGCTGTGCGTGACAAAGTCCGCATCGGACGTTCGTCCTTGCCCGGTTTGATGGTAGAAATTGCTGAAATACATGCTGTCCTTCATCAAACGGTTGAAGTTGGGGGTAATTTCCTGCCCCCCAATCGACTGGCCAATGACAAAATTCATGAAGGCCTCCGTCTGGATCATGATGACGTTGCTGCCTTTATACTTGCCGAACAAAGCCCCGGTTCCGGATGCTTTCCCATGCTTGGCATCAAACCATGCCTTGACCTGGTTGACCTCTTCCTCTGCCAGCTTCGGCTGGCCGATGAGATGATCCCGGCCGTAACGGTACAGATCATATCCGTGAAAACCGATCAGTCCCGTCACGTTATATAGCGTAATATTCCACCAATTGCCTTCAAAGAGGCCGACAGCCCAAGTATCGGACGCTTTCTTGATGGGAACGAAAGTCATCACCATGCCAAGGAAGAAGACGAGCGCACCAGCTGCCAACCGGCCAAACACCCGTTTCCTCCGATGCCGCTGAAATTCACCCGGGAACCCGTACGTTTGGAAGGTCGTTCTCCGTTTGCGGAACACCATCACGGCCGTAAACGGGACGATGACAACCCAATCGATAAAAAAGAACAGGTCGACGCCGTGTATAAGGGAACGGATGCTGTCTCCGAGCGAGCCGACTTGCCCGGCTTGCATGAGCACCGGCACCGTTATGAAATCATCGAAGTACCGGTAATAGATTAAATCGGCGTACAGGATCCCCGTCCATACCAGATTCAGTAGGGTTAATGAAGCAAGCCGGCCTCTTGCCGGGAGCCATAAGGTCCAGAAGGAGATCAGCAGGAGCGAGCCGACGGCGATCACATAGTCGGCCCGGTCCAGCTTCATGTTGGCAATATGAAGCTGATGATCCAGCATGATCAGCTTGTACATCATGAGGATAAGGAATAACAGATAGGCGGTGTACCGGTAATGCAGTCCTCTGGAGACCCGGCTGCGGATATCGATCCATGACGGCGATGAGAGCACGAGGTTATCCTCCTTTATCTAAAACTGTAACATTCTCGAAACGTTGTCTGATTTCTATGCAAGAACGTCGATAGACGCTTTTCTAATTATAGCTTGGCCCGGCATGAATTCAAACGGCGATGCAGCCAAAAAAGCCGCCCGAAGGCGGCGGTTCAAGCGGCGTCATGACGTTATTCCGCCGATTTGTTGCGCGGTGGCAAGGGCCCCAGATATTGATAATACTGGCACTCGATCCGGCCGTTGAACAGCTTGCGGCGCTTGTCCGCCTTGCGGCCGAAGTAATGCTCGAATTGCTTGGTCGGGCTGATCGCGAAGAAGGACCAGGTCGGAAGCGAATGCATGACGGAGCCGAATTGGCGGATCAAACGTTCAACTTCCTCTTTCTCGCTTAACCGTTCGCCATAAGGCGGATTAGTGATCATACAGCCGAATTCGCCATCAGGAATGGCTTTGGCCGCTGGAAGGACCCTGAAGTCGATTTCGCCGGCAAGGCCCGCGCTTTTGGCAGCGGCTTTGGCTACTTCGATGGCTTTCGGGTCGATATCGCTTCCTGCGATATGGAGCGGAATATCGTCCTTTACCGCATCAAACGCCTCCTCGCGCGCATCCTCCCACAGGCTGTCTCCAATGATATCCCAGTGCTCGGACGGGAACGAACGGCGCAGGCCAGGCGCAATGTTCCAGGCCATCATGGCGGCTTCAATCAGGATCGTGCCCGAACCGCAGCACGGGTCATACAGCGGGCGATGCGGGCCCCAGCGGCTTAACTGCAGCAGGGCGGAAGCCATCGTTTCTTTCAGCGGAGCTTCCGTCACCAGCTTGCGGTAACCTCGTTTATGCAGGGCTGGCCCTGTCGTATCCAGCGTCAGGATGGCTCGATCCTTCAAGAGAGATATCTCGACTACATAACGGGGACCGTTCTCGGGGAACCATTCCGTGCGGTGCGAGAGCTTCAGCTTCTCCACGATAGCTTTTTTCACGATGCCCTGACAGGCGGGAACGCTGCTAAGCTGCGATTTATGGGAACGTCCTTCCACGGGGAATTCGCCATCCGCCGGAATCCATTCCTCCCACGGCAGCGCTTTGGTTCCTTCAAAGAGCTCGTCGAAGGTAAGGGCCGTAAATTCCCCCATCTTGACGAGGATTCGGTCCGACGTCCGGAGCCATAGATTGCAGCGGCAAATATCGATCAGGTCACCCGAAAAGGTAACTCTTCCATTCTCTACTTCCATGTCGGCATACCCGAGCTCTTTCAACTCGCGGGCAACGACGGCTTCCAGCCCCATCGGGGCCGTCGCGATCAATTGTAATCGAGGCATTAACGATGTCAACTCCATTTAACATGTGTACGGCGAGAGTCGCCGCCGGTTCAATCTATATAGTATAGGCGATTGCATTGGCTAAGACAATTATCATATGATAGTTCTCGTTAGGTTTAACGGAGTCAAGGCATGTTATTAGAAAAAGGAGGCAGCTTCATTGCTTACGACCCCTGATGATTATGTTAACCAATTATACCCTGAAGATGAAGAGCTTCAGCTTGTAATAGAAGCCATCCGCGAGCACGGGATGCCGGAGGTTTCGGTGGCACCGGCATACGGCCGGCTGCTGACCATGCTGGTACAGACTGCCGGCGCAAAGAATATTCTCGAAATCGGCGCCCTTGGCGGATATAGCGGCATCTGTTTGTGCCGCGGACTTGCAGCCGACGGCAAGCTCACGTCCTTAGAGCTGAAGGAAGAATACGCGGCACTCGCAGGACGTCATCTGGAGAAGGCCGGATTCAAGGATCAGGTGGAGTACCGCATCGGTCCGGCGGCGGATAGTCTGGAGGTTTTGAAGCAGGAAGGGCGGACATTCGATTTTTTCTTTATTGATGCGGATAAGGAGAACTATCCTCTGTACTTGGAATATGCCATGGAGCTTGCCAATCCCGGTGCCCTCATTGCCGGAGACAACTGCTTTTTGCGGGGCCGGACGCTGAACTCGGAGAAGAACGGTCCTTCGGTTCAGGCCGTCCGCCGTTTTAATGAAATCATCGCGACGGACGAGAGGCTGATCAGCACGCTGCTGCCCGCCTATGACGGGCTGATCCTTGCGCGCGTGAAGGGATGAAACAGATAACACAAAGGGGCTGTCCTCGGGTCGGTTAGACCACGGGACAGCCCCTTTTTGGATAAGACGGTTGCTGTTATTCTGCTGGCAGGCTCAACGGTATTTGGGCGAAGTCTTATGCGAGAACAGTTTCCGTCTCACCCATAACATATTGATGATCAGCAGACAGCCGGATGTAATGAACAATCCTTCGATTCCGATGAATCCGGATAAGAATCCGCCGATCACCGCGCCCAGCATGTTGCCAAGCGCAAGCGAGCTTGTGTTGAAGCCGAAGGAGCGGCTTTCCATGCCGTCCGGCGTGTAGGAGCGAATCAGCGCGTTGACGCTTGGCAGCAGCCCGCCCATGAACACGCCCATCATGAACCGCACGATGATCAGCTGCCACACGGATTGCACGAAGGCTTGCGGGATCAACGTAAGTCCCGTACCGATCAAGGCGTACGTCAGTATGCGGTGCGCGCCGACCTTGTCGCTGAGCTTGCCGAGAATCGGGGAGGCGATCATGTTCGACAGCCCCGTGACCGCCACGACGAATCCGGCCCATATCGCGATATCCACCGCGGATCCATGAAGCTTCTGAACATACAGCGGGAGCAGCGCCATAGGGCTGATCATCGCGAATTGAAGCAGAAACGTGACGGCGAATAACGCCGGCAGCTGCGGAATGTGGCTCAGCTCCTTGAGCCCGGCGATAACCGATGGCTGCGGCGCCTTGGCCGCCCGCTCGCGGTTGAAGTTTTCCTTGACGAGGAACAAGGCGAGCAGCGAGGCCGTAAAGATTAACCCGCCTGTAATATAGAAAATCGGCCGGAAGCCGACCCAGCTGGCCATGAGTCCGCCGATCAACGGACCGAGTATGGTGCCGGCGACTTGTCCGGATTGCATGATGCCCATCGCAAACCCCATCCGATTCTTGGGCGTCGTGCCCGATACGAGCGATATCGCCGCAGGGTTAAATCCCGATATGGTACCGTTCAGCAGCCGAAGAGCCAGCAGATGCCACGGATGGGTGGCAAAGCCCATGCATGCGATGACAAGCGCCATGCCGAAGCCCGAGCGCAGCAGCATGATTTTGCGTCCGTACTTATCGGCGACTTTTCCCCAGATCGGCTGAAAAATAAACGAGGTCAGGAAGTTGGCCGCAAAGATCAATCCGGCCCATACGCCTATCTCCCGGTCTCCTACGACATTCAGGTCCTGCGCCAAATACAATGTCAGGAACGGGGTGATCATGGTCATTCCGGAGTTGACCAAGAACTGCCCGAACCAAAGCACAATGAGATTGATTTTCCAATTGGTCAATGTGCTCTTCACTTCCTTTCTAAGCTGTCGGGTCCGGCGCGAACCGGACGTATGTGGAATTACCCTAAAAAAGCCGTTCTTCCAGTATAACATATTTAAAAAGTGCCAAAAGCCAACAATGTCATAAGATTGTCATGCGATTTTCATAGGATGTCCATGTAAGACGGTTGTTACTTACTTTTAAAAAGGGCATAATGTTCTTTAGGAAACTTTATACACATTGATGGGGGCCTAATCATGACCTATAACGATCAATTCATCCGCGCTTGCCGCAAGCAGGAAGTGGACCACGTTCCTGTATGGTACATGCGACAAGCGGGACGCTACGACCCGGAGTATCGAAAGATTAAAGAAAAGTACTCCCTTCTGGAAATATGCAGTCAACCCGAGCTGGCGGCAGAAGTGACCTTGATGCCGGTACGGAAGCTCGGCGTGGACGCGGCTATTTTATATTCCGATATAATGAATCCCGTTGCCTCGATCGGGGTAGACTTCGATATTGTGAAAAATATCGGTCCCGTAATCGACAATCCGATCCGATCCGCAGCGGATGTAGAGAAGCTTCGCCCGATCGACGTGGAAGGTGATCTCGGCCATGTCTTGGAGACGATTCGCATTCTGGACAAGGAGCTCGACGTTCCGCTCATTACGTTTGCCGGTGCTCCGTTCACGATTGCCAGTTATCTCATCGAAGGCAGACCTTCCAAAAATTATCTTCGCACGAAAGAGCTTATGTACAGCGAGCCGAAGGTATGGTTTTCGCTGATGGACAAGCTCGGCGACATGGTGATCGCTTATTTGCGCGCCCACGTGGCTAACGGCGGGAAAGCGTTTCAATTGTTCGACAGCTGGGTGGGAGCTTTGTCTCCAAAGGATTTCCAAACGTTTGTCCTTCCAACCATTCGGCGTATCTTTGCCGAGCTTCAGGACCTAAGTGTTCCGAAGATCTATTTCCCGGGGGTAAGCTCAGGAGAGCTGCTGCCTACGCTTACGGATCTCAGCACGGATGTCATCGGTCTCGACTGGCGAGTGTCCATTACGGAGGGACGCCGCCGCTTGGAGCATAAATATGCCGTTCAGGGCAATTTGGATCCGACGGTTCTGACCGGGCCTATGCCGGTCATTCAGCAGTATGCCAAAGAAATTATCGATCAGGGGATTCAGGAGCCGGGCTTTGTGTTTAATCTAGGACACGGTTTATTCCCGGAGGCTTCCCTTGAGAAGCTGCGTGAGCTGACATCGTATATTCACGAATACTCCGCTCAAGCACTGCAGGCAGGAGCACAACGCTCTTAAACGTTGAATATTTTATTAGCCAGAGGTGAGATGGTATGAAGAATAAGATTGGCGTATTGGTCATGTCCTACGGCACGCCGGAGAGCATGGAAGGAATCGAAAGTTATTATACGCATATCCGCCGCGGAAATAAGCCGTCGGAAGAGCAGCTCAAGGAGCTGACGGACCGCTATGAGGCGATTGTGGGAGGCGTGTTTCCGCTCCGCGAGAACACGGACCGGCAGGTCCGCACGCTGCAGGATACATTAAATGCGGATCCCCGGGCCATCGATCTTGAGTTTGTGTGTTATCAAGGCTTGAAGCACGCGGCTCCGTATATTGAAGACGGCGTGGAGCAAATGGTCCGGGACGGCATCAAGGAAGCCGTCGGCATCGTGCTGGCTCCCCATTACTCCACCATGAGCATCGGATCCTACGTGAAGCGTGCGCAGGCGAAAGCCGATGAGCTGGGACTTCAGGTTTCGTTCGTGGAGAGCTATCACATGCATCCGAAACTGATCGAGGCTTTTGCAGACCGGGTGTCGGCGAAGCTGAACCAGTTCGAGCAAGCGGGGGCTGTCCGGGACAGCGTGAGGGTGCTGTTCAGTGCCCACAGCCTTCCGGAACGCATCTTGTCCGTCGGAGATCCTTATCAGGATCAGCTGCTTGAGACATCCAAGGCCGTAGCCGAGAAGGCAGGCGTGAAGCAGTGGCAGTTTACGTGGCAAAGCGCCGGCCGGACGGCGGAGCCTTGGCTGGGCCCGGACATTCTGGATACGCTGCAGACGCTGAACAAAGAAGAACAGGTGGAGGACGTGCTGGTCGCGCCGGTCGGTTTCGTATCGGATCATCTTGAGGTGCTTTACGATTTGGATATCGAAGCCAAAAGCATTGCCAAGGAGATGGATATGCGGCTTGAGCGCATCGACTCCTTGAACAGCGACCCGCTCTATATGGAGGCGCTCAGCGACTCCGTGATCACCTTGATTGGACTGTAAGCCGTTATTACCCGAATTTCGAATTTCTCAACAGAATGCTTTGATATGGAACTCCCCGGCGACGGGGGGTTCTATTCTTTATGGGGAAGCTGGTATAATGGGGGAAGCGACTTATTGCGCGAGCTCATGAGTGAATAAAGGAGTGACCTATGCAGCATCTGTCACGATCAGAGAAAAGCAAGGCCGAGAAGAAGGCCCGTAAGCAGCGTACCGGACAGGTTTGGCTCATTCTAAACCTATGCCTGATTTTTATGATCGCTGCTTTGCTTGTCTATCATTTTAAATTCAAGGAAGATCCGGTTCCGCAAACGGCTTATCCCCCTGGTATGCCGGACTTTGGCATGGAAGGGGAGCAGGCGGGAAGCACCGGCTCCGGGCAGCAGGGCGAAGGCGCGGGAACGGAATCGGATCCTTCGAAGACGACGGAGCCCGGCGAACCTCCCGATTCCGAGATGACCGAGCCTGATGGCAGCGCAGCGGATGAAGCTGCCGATGACGAGATGGCAGCGCGGGTGGTCATGCATTTTGCAGGGGATACGTTGTTCTCGGGCAAGGTGGAGGCTGAGCTGAAGAAGCATGGATATGATTATCCCTACAAGCATCTGGGTACCGCATTCCTGGAGGACGATCTAACCGTGCTTAATCTGGAAACCCCGGTTACGACCGGAGGCGTTGGCGCCGCCAACAAGAAATTCGTATTCAAGTCCTCTCCGGACGTATTGCCCGCCCTCCGGGATGCCGGGGTGGAAGCCGTTAATCTGGCTAACAATCACATTCTGGACCAAGGGCAGGAGGGGCTATTGGATACCTTGAAGCACCTGAAGGACCATGATATCCGTTATGTGGGCGCGGGCCGGAACGAGGAAGAAGCCTTTGCGGCCCAGTATTTCGAACGACAGGGCATGACGGTTGCCCTGCTGGGCTTCAGCCGCGTCCTGCCGGAGACGACCTGGTATGCGCTGGAGAACAGGCCGGGGGTCGCCGGGGCTTATGACCATGTGCTGCCCAAGGCGGTTGAAGCGATCCAGGAGGCAAGGAACAAGGCCGATCTGGTGGTTGTCATCGCCCATTGGGGGGAGGAGCTTCATAAGACGCCGAATGTCCATCAGATCAATCTGTCACGCGCATTCATTGACGGCGGCGCCGATCTGATTATCGGCGGCCACCCGCATGTGCTGCAGGGATTGGAGCAGTACAAGGGCAAGTGGATTGCGTACAGCACCGGCAATTTCATCTTTACCAAATCATCGAATGCGGATACGTGGAAAACAGCCGTGTTCCGGGCTTCATGCAGCAAGCAAGGAGACTGCGACCTGAAGCTGACGCCTTACCGTACGGAGATCGGACAGGTCATTCCGCTTGAAGGCAAAGAAGCCGAAGCCCTGCTGAAAGAGGTCCAGGAGCGATCCGTCGGCGGCGTCAAAATAGCGCTTGATGGTGAAGTTATAGCAGGCAAGGCTGCAGACTAATTCGTTAAACGTTACATCAAGGAGGTCCCACCATGAACAATTTATGCGTGGCTCACCGGGGGTTTTCCGGTAAAGCGCCTGAAAATACGCGCGCAGCCATTCAGATGGCGATGGATGAGCCCTTCGTGCATTGGATGGAGATTGATGTGCAGCTGACTCAGGACGGGGTCCCTGTCGTGATCCATGACTTCAGCGTGGATCGTACGACGACCGGGAAGGGCAAGGTGAAGGATCTGACCTGGCAGCAAATCCGGAGGATGGACGCCGGAGAATGGAAGGGACGCCAGTTCAGGGGAGAGCAGGTTCCATCGCTGGATGAGGTCCTGCAGCTGGTCAAAGGCCGATTGAAACTAAACATCGAACTCAAAACGAGCGGGGACATGTATCCCGGCCTGGAAGCCGCTGTCCTGGAGCGGATTCAAGCCCACCGGATGCTGCCGGACGTGGTGCTTACTTCGTTTGAACCGAAAGCTTTGATGAAGGCAAAGGAATTGGAGCCCGACGTAAAAACCGGACTAATCATCGATGCGCATCCTCGCAATTTGTTGGCACGCTTGAAGCAAATGAGATGTTCCTTTTTATCCATCGGCTATTCCCACCTGGATGCGGCTTTTGCGTCGGATCTGGTGAAGAACGGCATTACGCCCATGGCTTGGACGGTGGATGATGCGAAGAGCATGAGATCGCTCGCCCGAATGAATCCCGCCATCATGATCTGTACGAACCGGCCCGATACATGGGGCCAAATCTTTATTCATAAAATTGCACCAAAAGTTCCGTTCTGGCGAAGAAAATGGAGGTTTTAATTGATGTGTGCCCTAGTGAATAACGTTTATTGTGTAGGACGTAATTACCAACTGCATGCGGCGGAGCTCGGCAATGCCGTACCGGAAGAGCCGATGATTTTTCTTAAACCATCGCATGCCGTCGTTCCGCTGGACGGCAGCGTGCTGAAGCTGCCGATGGGCAGGGGCAGCCTTCATTTTGAAGGCGAGCTTGTTATTCAGCTTGCAGAGGATTACGCGCCAGGCAAGACCGTGGACGAGCTTGTAAAAACGATGGCCCTGGGCATCGATTTCACGCTGCGTGACGTACAGACGGTCATTAAGGAGAAAGGACACCCGTGGACGGCGGCAAAAGCGTTTAAATCTTCCGCACCGCTTACGCCATCCATTGCTTTCCCGGGAACCGCCAAGCTTGAGGATAAGGATTTTACCGTCTGGAAGAACGGCGCCCAGGTCCAGCGGGGGAATGTGAAGGATATGATCTTCTCTCTTCAGCGCATCATCGATTACATCGGCGAGCATTACGGTCTTGGTCAAGGGGATTTGATCTTCACAGGCACGCCGGCCGGCGTGGGACCCACGGAATCCGGCGACGTGTTCGAATTGTTCTGGGGAGACGTCCGTCTGGGCCGCTGCGAAATCGGGTAATCTGACAAGCATTAATATGGGAGGGATCGCGGATGGATTGGCTGATCGGGGCAGCGGGTGCCGTCATCGTGGCAGGAGCCGCTTACAGGAAACGATCGTTATCGGAATCCGGAGCCTTAGCCGCTATTCTGATGGGTACCATATATTACGGAGCAGGGAACGCGTTTTGGTTCGGAACCCTGCTTCTTTTTTTCATAACGTCCACGCTGCTCTCGCGGCATGGGAAGCAGCGGAAGGCGGACCTGGAGAAATCCTATGCCAAGACCGGCCGGCGGGATGCCGGTCAGGTCTTCGCCAATGGCGGAATCGGCATGGTGCTGTGTCTGTTGAACGTATGGATTCCGTCTCATCTGTGGGTGAACCTGTTTATAGGCGTCATGGCTACGGTGACGGCGGATACCTGGGCCACGGAGGTGGGCAGCCTTAGCCGGAAGCCTCCGCGTTCCGTGCTGAACGGAAGGGTGCTGACAGCCGGGGAATCCGGCGGCGTGTCCTGGGTCGGCTCCGCCGCCGCGGCGGCGGGGAGTACGCTGATTGGGGCAGGCGGATGGCTGCTGGCCGAGTGGAGCGGCATGAATGCGGATCTGTTGCCGTATGTCCTGGCTGCCCTTGCGGGCGGCATGGTCGGAGCTTTTGCCGATTCGTACCTCGGTGCGACCATGCAGGTAATGTATCGCTGCCCGGTGTGCGGCAAATCGGTGGAAGTGTCTCGACATTGCGGCCAGGATACGGTGCGCATGCGCGGACATGCCTGGATGTCCAACGATGCGGTCAATCTGGTCAGCTCATTGCTTGGCGGCGCGGCAGCTTATGGGATTGCGGCGTGGATTGCGTTATAATGTATCCGTCTTAGTGATGAAGGAACGATCAACGAAATCTATAAATGTAAGTAGGGATCATAACTATGAATATATTGACCGTGGAACAGGTAACGAAAAGCTATGGAGACAAAATTCTGTTTCAGGATGCTTCCTTCGGGATGGAGGACCAGGATAAAATCGGGATCATCGGCGTAAACGGCACGGGGAAATCCACGTTTATGCGCGTTATCGCGGGGATTGAGCCGCCGGATGCCGGTAAAATATCGATGGGCAATCGCATCCGGGTGCGTTATCTGGCCCAGAACCCCGAGTTTGATCCGGACAATACCGTCCTGCAGCAGGTATTTGAGGGCGATCTTCCAGAGATGAAGGCGGTCCGGGAGTACACCGAAACGATGGAACTGCTGGAGCTGCATCCGAATCGCGAAGACCTGCAGCAGAAGCTGCTGAAGCTCAATCAGACGCTGGATACGCTGCAGGCGTGGCAGCTGGAAAGCGATGCGAAAACCATCCTGTCCAAGCTGGGCATCCGGAATTATGACGCGAAGATGGGGACGCTCTCAGGCGGCCAGCGTAAGCGGGTCGCATTGGCTGCGGCCTTGATTCAGCCTTCCGATCTGCTCATCTTGGATGAGCCGACTAACCATATCGACAATGAATCCGTGGCCTGGCTGGAACAGTATCTGCAGAAGCGCCGGGGTGCGCTGCTCATGATTACGCATGATCGGTATTTTCTGGACCGGGTGGCCAATGTCATGCTGGAGCTGGATCACGGGCGGCTGTTTCGATATGAGGCGAATTACAGCCGCTTTCTGGAACTGAAGGCGGAGCGCGAGGAGCGTGAGGCTGCTTCCGAGCAGAAGCGCCAGAATTTGCTGCGAAGCGAGCTGGCCTGGATTCGCCGAGGAGCCAAGGCGCGTACGACCAAGCAGAAGGCGAGGATCGAACGATTCGAGAAGCTCAAGGATCAGGAGATGGTACACAGCTCCGGCGAACTGGACGTCTCGGTCGCTTCCACCCGGCTGGGACGAAAAATTCTGGAGATTGAAGGTCTGCGGAAGAAGAGCGACGACAAAGTTCTCATTCAGGATCTTTCCTACATTGCCGTTCCCGAGGATCGGATTGGCATCGTTGGCCCGAACGGCAGCGGCAAATCCACGCTGCTCAATCTGATTGCCGGGCGGCTTCAGCCGGATGCCGGGGAAGTCGTGCTGGGCCCCACGGTCAAGCTCGGTTATTTCACCCAGGAGCATCAGGAGATGGACGGCAGTCAGCGAGTGATTGAGTATATCAAGGATGAAGCGGAGGTTGTCCGCACGGCGGACGGCTCGGCCATTACCGCGGCCCAGATGCTGGAACGCTTCCTGTTCCCGCCGGCGCTGCAGTGGACGCCGATCGCCAAACTGTCCGGGGGCGAAAAGCGCAGGCTGTACCTGCTGCGGGTGCTGATGAGCGCGCCGAACGTGCTGCTTCTCGATGAACCGACCAATGATCTGGACATTCAGACGCTGTCCGTCCTGGAACAGTACCTGGATGAATTCCCGGGCGTTTGCATCGTGGTATCCCATGATCGCTTTTTCCTGGATCGAACGGTGGACAAGATCATGGCGTTTGAGGGCAACGGACAGATCCGTGTCCATGTCGGCTCTTACAGCGAATATGCCGAATGGATGCAGCGCCATGGCGGCGAAGCCGCCGGGGGCAAGGCGGAAGCATCCAGTGCCAAGCCTGCTTCGGGAGGCTCAGGCAGTGCTTCCGCTCAGGAAACGCCGCGGGAGCGCTTGAAATTCAGTTATAAAGAACAGCGGGAGTACGAGCAGATTGACGGTCTTATCGAAGCCGCCGAGAACAAGCTCGCTTCGATTCAATCGGAGATGGAGACCGCCGGCAGCGATGCGGCCAGGCTTCAGGAGCTGATGAAGTCCCAAGAGGAGACGGAAGGCGAGCTGGAGCATTTGATGGAGCGCTGGACCTATCTGAACGAGCTTGCGGAGAAGATTGAGCAGAGCAAGAAATCCTGAATATGCAAGCGAAACACCCATAACAAAGGGGCGTCCCCAGGCTTAAGGCCTTGGCGGGACGCCTCTTTTTCTGTATGGAGATGACTTATTTCACGTAGGCAGCCAGCAGCTTAACGGTGTTAAGAACAGCCTGTTTATGCGTTCTTTCCATCGCATGGGATGCATGAACGCCGGGACCGATCAGCGCAGCCTTGATGTTGCTGCCGGCGGAGAGCGCCGCGGATGCATCGGAGCCGTAATGCGGGTACACGTCCACCGCATAAGCAATGCCTTCGCTTTCAGCCAGCTGGATCAGACGGCTGGTCATGCCGTAGTCGTAGGGACCGGAAGAATCCTTCGCGCAGATGGATACATCGGTTTCCTTGCAGCTCAGGTCATCGCCGATGCAACCCATATCGACCGCAATCAGTTCATGGATGTCGGCAGGAATGTAGGCGGCGCCATGTCCGACCTCTTCATAGTTCGAGATGAGAAGCTTCACATTGTAGGCAGGCTTCCAGTTATCCCGCTTCATGCTTTCGAGCAAGCCGAAGAGGGCCGCGACGCTGGCTTTGTCATCCAGATGGCGCGATTTGATGTAACCGCTCGGCGTAATGACCGCACGCGCATCAAAGGACACAAAATCACCAACGCCGATTCCGAGTTTCTTCACATCTTCGGCAGACTCCACCAATTCGTCGATCCGGACCTCCATATGGGCTTCCTGGCGCTTGAAATCACGGGCATCGCTGTACACGTGAACGGAAGGATGCGTGGACAGGATCGTGCCCGTATATTTCTTGCCGCTGCGCGTATGGATGATGCAGTATTCATTCTCGATGCTGTTCATCATGTATCCGCCGACGGAGGTAAGCCGGAGCGTCCCTTCCGATTTCACGGCACGAACCATGGCGCCGAGCGTGTCCACATGGGCACTCAGGCCGACGGTTCGGCTGCCGTCTTGTCCGGGAACGGACAGGATGGCTCCGCCTTTCTCATTCCATTCCAGGGAAACTCCAAGCGAAGCGGCTTCCTGCTCGATCCGCTTCATGATATCGTGTGTATATCCGGTAGGGCTCGGCGTATCCAGCAGTTCTTTTAGCAGGCCCAGCACGTATGTTTCATTCGGTTGTATCGACACGGGTTGTTATGCCTCCTTGGTTCGATGGGACAGCCTTCCTTATTCAACGGGAGCGTCCTTCTGATCTTTCTTGTTTTCCTCTTCCGCAGCTTGTATTTCAGGGGTGTATCCCGTTACTTCACGGATATGTATGAGCTGCTCCGCTAACGAACGGATTTCCTTCTGCATTTGATATTGACGGTAAATCCCGAACGTGCCGACGATCAGTCCCCCGATCAGCGAGCATCCGATAATCAGCAGAATCAGCGGTACGTTGACGGTGCCGAATAACAGGTTCACGGCAACCGGATTGACATTGATGACGGCGAACACAGCCGTAATCAGGGCAAACAATAAGGCTGCGATTAACGACCATTGAATTTTCATGGGGAACACCTCCTTCCTCCAAACAGTATAAAATCCCTCGCCCGTAAAGGGCAAGGGATTTTATTCCACTGGTCAATTGAGATTAGCTCAAGCCCGCAAAAGCCGGCTGTTTATTTCGTCAACTGCTCCATCTGGTTGATGACGTCTTCAAACACGCTCATCGCCTCACGGATCGGCTCCGGAGAAGACATATCCACGCCGGCCTTCTTGAGGATGTTGATGGAGTAGTCGCTGCCTCCGCTCTTCAGGAAGCCGAGATAACGGTCAACGGCAGGCTGGCCTTCCTCCAGGATTTGCTTGGAGAAACTGGTCGCAGCCGAGAAGCCGGTCGCGTATTTGTACACATAGAAGCTGTTGTAGAAATGAGGAATCCGTGCCCATTCCATGCCGATCTCTTTATCCACCTGCATGCCTTTGCCGTGATATTTCACGTTCAGCTCGTAGTAGATGTCGGAAAGATCCTGTGGCGTCAGGGATTCGCCGCTTTCCACGCGTTCATGCACGATCTTCTCGAACTCGGCAAACATCGTTTGACGGAATACCGTTGTCCGGAATTGATCGGCATAGTAGGTCAGCAGATACATCTTCTGCTTCGGATCCTTGGCGTTCTTCAGCAGGTAATCCATCAGCAGCGCCTCGTTCGTGGTGGACGCCACTTCGGCCAGGAAGATGGTGTACTGCGCATCACGGTATTTCAAGGCGTTGTCGGAGTAGTAGGAGTGAAGCGCATGACCCATCTCGTGGGCAAGGGTAAACATGCTGTTCAGGTTATCTTTATGGTTCAGCAGAACATATGGATGGGTGCCGTATGCGCCCCAGCTGTACGCGCCGGTCCGTTTGTTCTCATTCTCGTACACGTCGATCCAGCCGTTGTCATAGCCTTCCTGCAGGCTGCTGAGATAATCATCACCAAGCGGCGTAAGGCCTTCCTTGGTCATTTGTTTCGCTTCCTCGTATGTGATATCCCATTTGTACTCTTCTACGAGCGGAGCGAACAAATCGTACATATGAAGCTCATCCACGCCCAGCAGCTTCTTGCGGAGCTCCATGTAACGGTGAAGGAGCGGCAGGCTCTCGTGAATGGTGTCGATCAGGTTCGTGTAGACTTCCTTCGGAATGTTATCCCCATAGAGAGCCATTTCCAGAACGGAAGGGTACTTGCGGACGCGGGAGTAGAACATATTTTTGTTAACGTTGGCGTTCAGCGTAGCCGCAATCGTGTTTTTCTGCTTGCCGTAGGTTTCGTAGACGGCTTTGAAGGCACGCTCGCGAACCTCGCGGTTCGGGCTCTCCAGGAATTGAATATAATTGCCGTGCGTAAGCTCGACGTCCTTGCCGTCCTCGTTTTTGATTTTCGGGAATTTCATGTCCGCATTGTTGAGCATGCCGAAAATGGTCTGCGGTGCAGAGGAGAGGTTGCCGACTTGAGCCAGCAGCGCTTCTTCCGTCTTGGACAGAACGTGCGCTTTCTCCCGTTTCATCTCCGTCAGCGTGAATTTGAATTCCTTCAGGGTAGGGTCCTCGATCAGTTTATCCAGTTCCGCCTCGGACAGGGACAGAATTTCAGGCGTGATGAAAGAGAGGGCTTCTCCGGCTTCGACGTTCAGTTTTTTGGCTTTGGCGGTTAGTGCTTGATATGTAGGGTTTGCCGTATCTTCGTCATGGTGCATATGGGCGTATACGTATAAGCGTTCGGCATGGTATGAGATTTCGTCTTCGAGCTCGAAGCATTCCTTGATGGAAGCTGCGTTGTTTAACTTGCCTTGGTAATCGGCGGTTCGTTTCAGCAGATTCTTCAGCTCCGCAAAGCTTGCATCCCAAGCCTTTTGATCAGCAAATAAATCCTCGAGTTTCCATTGATGCTCTTTAGGGACATCAGCGCGTTTCAACAATTGTTCCATGGAAATCCTCCTTGAATGATATGGATTAGTTGGAGTCCGGGTTCCTTCAGACAAGACTTCGGAGCGGGCAGCGGATAGAGCTAGCAGGCTGATGGCAAGCGTAATGCAGAGCACCTTGGCGCCTCTCATGGCATAATACCTCCTCGAATTGAAGCATCCGAGCGATAGTATGCCGCGTACCCGCCACTTTCATCCTATAAATTTACGAGGAACCCAGATTCAAGAAACTGTATACAATAAGGTAAAAGGCAAACAAGATAAAGGCGACGGCAATCAGGGCCATCCCCCTTCTCAGTCTTTGGGGTATCCGATCCCGGTACATGATCATGATGGCACCCAGACTGAAGGCCAGAATAATGAAGATGACGATATTCGTATAATCCATCCATTACACCTGCTTAAAGGCAGCCATCATTTCTCTCCACTCATCTTCCCGGCCTTCGAAATCTTCTTTGGGAAAGCGGTTTTGAGCCCAGTGCATCAAGGCTGGCCGACTCATGAAGGTATGGGTCTCTTCACCCCACTGGTCGGAAATTTCGCGAAGAACGATGTATCGGCCCTGAACTTCGACCGTCATCATGTTCCACTTGTCTTTTTTGTATATTTCATGTTTTTTGATCATATGCATCTCCGTTTGCTACTTAGGCTTTTGGGTAAATGATAACGCACTCGCGGGCTTAAAAGCAAATCATCTTCTGATTAAAATAGTGTGCCGAAAAAAGCCCCTTAGGGTGAATTGACGGATTGCATTGTCAGAAAACATGGGATATAATATGGATATTCGCCATAGATGGCGGTATTTTTAGGAGGTTGTTCATTTGAAAGGTACAGTTAAATGGTTTAACGCAGAAAAAGGTTACGGCTTCATTTCCGTTGAAGGTGGCGAGGATGTATTCGTACACTTCTCCGCAATTCAAGAAGAAGGCTTCAAGAGTTTGGAAGAAGGTCAAGCGGTTGAGTTCGACATCACAGAAGGTAACCGTGGTCCTCAAGCAGCCAACGTAACAAAACTGTAAGCTAACTCCCGATACGGAGATCTTATAGAATTACCAAGGCATGAAGCACAGTTCTCTAACGAGAACTGTGCTTTTTTGTATTCTTTTGGGTCAAGCAGGTCTGGTCAGGATCAATCAAAGGCAGGTTCGGATCGATACCCGGTCCGTACTTGCCTTTATGATCTTATACCCAGGGGGCGTTTCGCGCTGTATTCTAGGCGCCGAATCCAGAGGTATGCATCTCCTCCGGCTTGGCGAAGAGGTGCCGGTAGATAAAGCCGAGGCAGGCAGCGAAGGACAGGAGAGCTGCAAGCAGGTAGAAGGACGATCTCCCCGCGGCTTCGAACAGCAAACCGCCGAAAGCTCCACTGAGAAGCCCTGAGACGCTTGACCAGAAAATAATGAAGAGCGCCATCCCGGTCGCCCGGTACTGCCACGGAATGATCCTGGTAATATAACGGACCGCGGTTACATAGAACACGCCGAAGGTAATGCTGTGAAGCGACTGGACGGCGAGCACCGACAACGGATCGGACGCCAGCGCCATGAGCAGGAAGCGGAGCGCAAACATCAGGCTTGCAAAGCCGAGCAGCGGCAGCTCCTTCATCTTGTCTCCATACTTGCTCAGCAGGAAAAAAATCGGGATCTCGCTGGCAGCCGAGATCATCAAGGACCACCCGATAAGACCCTCGCCCGCACCAAGCCCCGATAAGGTGAGCGTCAGAAAGGCTTCATTCATGCGGTGTGCGATGGCAAGACAGAAGGTGCAGCCGAAGAACCACAATATTTCTTTCGAACGCAATATTTTGAGCAGGGCTGCCAGTTCTACAGGCTCTGACTTGGCCGCGACGCCATCGCGGATAAGAAAGGAGCATATGAGCGTAAACACGCCGATCCCGATGCCGATCGACAGCGCAGCCGAAGCGCCCGCTGCACCGATGGCATATCCAATGCCAAGGGCGAAGAACGCGTAGCCGAGCGAGCCGAATACGCGGATGACGGTAAAGCTGCGACCGTACCGCTGCGCCGTCTGGATGGCCATCGTATCCGCCAATGGATAGACCGGGTAGTAGAAGAAATAAAACAAGCTGATCGTAATCAATACAACGCCGAAGCTTGCAACCTGCCATAGGATGAGCATCGTGACAAGCTGCCCGATAATCAGAATGTTCATGATGCGCTTGATGGTCCGGTATTTGTCGCTCGTGTAGCTCCAAATCATGTTGGAGAACATGGATATCAACGGGCCGATGGCATACAGATAGCCGATCTGCGCGCTGCTGAAGCCGATCTCTTTGTAATAAAGCGGAAAATATGAAATGACAAGGGCTGTCGTGCCGAATATCGTAAACATAAAGGCGCGGAGCCAATTCTGATCCGGTCTGGACGAAGCGGGAAGTTTCATGCTGGGGATCTCCGTTCTTTCATGAACCCGTGGACCGGTGGATGAAACGGCATTCGCGAAGTTCATGGTCTGTTGTTCAACTCCGACTAGTATATAACATATCGCTGATTGGAGATAGATGGATAATAGAATGCGTTAACGGCCGACCCCCGTCAATGATCTGTGTTATTTGTGCAAAATGGGCGATCATATTATAATAGGTTTGATTTGGATAGGTATAAAAAGACAACCATGTGGAGGCAGAGTTCATTGAATAATCAAGAGCTAAGCCGTAAGGTTCCGCGCAGTCCGGTCGGGCTGATGAGCCGGGTGTACAAATTCATACTCCCGGAAGTGCGGAGCGAATTGGAGAAGTGGCGCCGGGAGGCTGAGCAAATTCCGGATGAGGAGCTACGAAAGCAGGCACTGGCCAGTATAGATACCAAAAGATTTCACTGCCAGGGCGGTGCGGTGTATGCCGCAGCCAATCTGCCGGAAAAGCACATTCTCATTCCATTGATTGTAGCTTACCAGACAATTAGCGATTATCTCGATAATTTATGTGACCGCAGTACTTCGCTGGATCCAGCGGATTTCAGACAGCTCCATCAGTCGATGCTGGATGCCGTTACACCTGAAATGGAGCCGGCTGATTATTACGCGCTCCGGTCCGAAAGGGAGGACGGAGGTTATCTTCTCCGCCTTGTGCAGAAATGCCGGGATTGCATCGGGCAATTATCAGGATATGAAGCGGCAAAGCCCTACATAAGGGATTTGGCTGGGCTTTATACCGATTTGCAGGTATACAAGCACATCCATCCGGATAAGAGAGAAGCGGCATTGCTTGAATGGTGGTCCCGGCATGCACACCGGACACCGCATCTGCGGTGGAACGAGTTTGCGGCTGCAACGGGATCAACCTTGGGTGTGTTCATGCTGTTCTTGGCTGCAACCGATCCGTTTCTGGATGACGAGGATGCATCGTCCATTCATGCGTCTTATTTTCCGAATGTATGCAGTCTCCACATTATGCTGGATTATCTTATTGATCAAGACGAAGACAGGCTGGGCGGCGATCTGAACTTTTGTAATTATTACGAAGATGCCGATACGATGCTGAACCGTATAGCTTCCATTGTTGAGTGGGCCCGGAAGGATGTCAGAACGATTCCCTCGACCCCTTTTCATCGTATGATCATTGAGGGGTTACTGGCGTTATATTTATCCGATCCAAAAGTCAGCGAGCAGCAACTGGTTCGCACCGTATCCAAGCGTTTGATGAAGAAGAGCCCGATGACCCGGATTTTTTTCTACGTCAACAGCCGATGGATTCGTAAGCATAAGCATGAGTGACATTGAAGGAGGAAAAGAGACATGGCAGAGGTTAAAAAAATTGCAGTTCTTACAAGTGGTGGCGATTCCCAAGGGATGAACGCGGCGCTGCGCGCCGTTGTACGGAGCGGTTTGTATTATGGACTAGAGGTATACGGGATTCAACGCGGTTACCAAGGTCTTCTCGAAAACGACATTATCAAAATGGACCTTCGCAGCGTAGGGGATATCATCCAGCGCGGAGGCACGATTCTTCGTTCCGCCCGTTGTGAGGAGTTCAAGACGGCGGAAGGGCAGCAGAAAGGCGCCGACATTCTGAATCAGCACGGCATCGACGGTTTGGTCGTCATCGGCGGAGACGGCTCGTACCAAGGTGCGAACAAGCTGAGCAAGCTCGGAATCAAAACGATGGGTCTTCCGGGCACGATTGATAATGATATTTCCTTTACCGACTATACGATCGGTTTTGATACAGCGGTCAGCGTCGTTGTAGACGCTGTAAACAAATTGCGCGATACGATGTCTTCCCATGCCCGCTCGTCGGTTGTAGAAGTTATGGGACGCCACTGCGGCGATATCGCCCTTCACGCGGGCCTGGCTTCCGGGGCGGAGACCATCCTGGTGCCGGAAGTGGAGTACAATCTTGATGAAGTGGCGACGCGTCTTCGCGAGAATTTTGCCAAAGGTAAGCGCCACAGCATCATTATCGTAGCGGAAGGCGTCGGACGCGGCGAGGATGTTGTCCACGATCTGAAAGAGTGCCATGCGTCAATCGATGCCCGCGTAACCGTGCTTGGTCATATCCAGCGCGGCGGAGCTCCGACTCCGTTTGACCGCAATTTGGCAAGCCGTCTCGGCGATTTTGCGGTTCGCAGCCTGATTGATGGCCAATCCGACAAAGGATGCGGCATCATCAAAGGCGAACTGGTCCTTACGGACATTGACAAGGTCGTTAATACCAAGAAGGAATTTGACCGGGATCTGTACGATCTGGCTTTGCGATTGTCCCAATAAGTCCGTTTTGACGATAACGATAAAAGACCGTCTCCATGGCAGAATCCATTCTGCTTGGAGACGGTCTTTTTTTAGTATAAATGTTAGACCATCCTGATGTCGCAATAACAACTTCCGCGATATGCGGTCCGTTGTCTTATGATGCGGATAAGGACGTTGCCTTTGCCTGGCCAGCGAACTTGCGTTGGACTTTGACCAGGCGCATAAGCATCAGGGCCGCGCCTACCCCAAGTCCCGTGATCAACCCGATCCAGTAGCCGAAGGCTTGCCAATCGGTATAGTTGGCGAGCACGTATCCCACAGGCAGGCCAATGACCCAGAACGATAGAAAAGCGAGCATAAAAGCGACGTTAACGTCTTTGTAGCCTCGCAGCGCTCCTTGGGTCGGCGTGGCGATCGCGTCCGAGATCTGGAAGAAAATCGCGAACAGCAGGAAATGCTGGATCAACGCCACGACCTCAGGCTCGTTGGAATATAAACCGGCAACCTGGCGGCCGGCCATAAACAGGACGACAGCGGTGATCAGCGACAGGATGACGGCCGTGCCGATACCGAGCTTGGCGTACTTCCAGGCATCCTTCATCCGGCCCGAGCCGGCTTCAAAGCCTACAAGAATGGTTAAGCTCATGCATATGCTTAACGGCAGCATGTACAGTGTCGTAGCGAAATTCAAGGCGGCCTGATGCGCGGCAATAGTAGCCGTGTCAAAGCTGCTCATGAGCAAAGTCACCGCGGCGAAAACTGCGGTCTCGAGAAAAATCGAGAACCCGATCGGCACGCCGATTTTTAACAGGCTCTTCCAAGCGCTCAAGGATACTCCCCGAAGCTGCCTGAAGATACCGAATGGAGAGAATGGGTGATTTCTATGGATGATGACGATGGCGATCGCCAGAACCGTCCAATAGGTAATGGCGGACGCCAGGCCGGCACCTACGCCTCCCAATCGCGGAAAGCCCCAGTAACCATAGATCAATAGGGCATTCAAGCCTACGTTCACCGGGAGGGTGATCAGCGTGATGACCATCGAAATTTTTGTTTGCCCGAGCGCATCGATGAAGCTGCGAAGCACGGTGTAGGCAAACAACGGAATGATGCCGATCGAGATGGCGGCAAGAAAATGGGAAGCAATCCGCCGAACCTCAGGCTCCAGGTTCATGGCACCAAGAATGCTCGGTACGACGGCATACCCGATGGCAAGGACGACGATGGCCAGTAAGACGGACAGCCAGAGCGCCTGGTTGACCTGATAGGCGACTTTTTGTTCCTGTCGTCCGCCGACGAGCTGCGAAACGATGGGGGTGATCCCCATGAGAATTCCGCTGAGTCCGGTTTGGACCGGAATCCAAATGCTTGTAGCGATGGCTACGCCTGCCAAGTCGACCGAGCTGAATTTTCCCGACATATTGGTGTCAAAAAAAGTAATGGCCGATAAAGCAAGCTGCGTTACGAGAATGGGGATGAGAATGATCGCGAATTGTTTCAGCTTTCCCCGTGTTGTAGTGGTCGGTTGCATTGTGATTTGCCTTTCTTTCGTTGGAGTTTTATGACGCTGTTCCTATATTGTAGGACCCTGCCCTGAGCGGGTACAATAACGGGCTTATTGAGCGGCAAGCCGTAACTCAACCAGCGTTTGAATCGGGGGGCGTCAGCTTGCTTGTTCAGGGTCGGTAGTCCGACCCTAATCTTCATCATAGCATTGGCTGTCAAGAGAGGGGTTCACCATCGTTCAAACGGAAGAAAGGGCCGGCCATAAAAGATGGCCGACCCTTTCGAAACGAATGAGTGATTATTTATGAGTGACGCCTTCCGTATAACGGTTGGAAGCATTCCAGAGTAAGTATTCATCGACGTTCGTGTCTTTGAGGGCGCGAATCTGCTCCTCGATTTCCTTTTTGCCGTATTTGGCATAGTTTCCGCTTCCGAGCCAGCTGGCGGTAAAGTCCTGAATCCAAGGCCGGATGATCGGCTTCTGCTCTCCCAGCTCATCGAGCTTCTTGTGGGTGTCTTCCATGGATCCCTTGATGGTCTGGTAAGGAGCCTTGTCCGGAACGGGGGAGCCGAACCATCCCGCCGTGTAATGGCTCGGATATACCATCGGGCTGATGATATCGACGTTTTTGGAGATTTTCACGAAGTCCTGCCCGATGCCTTCTGCCGCAGGCACCGAGGCCGCATAGCCGAAGATGTCAACGGATACGCGGATGCCGAGCGGTGCAAGCTCTTCCCGGGCATACTGCACGAAATCGGAGACCACGTCCACGCGCGATTGATCCGTCTTGGTATATTTCAGGGAATCGGCCCGTTTCTCGAAACCTTCCGGAAAACGAACATAATCGAACTGGATTTCCTTGAATCCGAGTTTGGCGGCTTCTTTGGCGATCTCGATGTTGTAATCCCAGACCTCTTTGCTGTACGGGTTGACGAAGCTGTCGCCGCCGCCGTTGGTCCATACGGTGCCATCGCTTTTACGGAAGGAAAGCTCCGGGTTTTTCTTGGCGAGAATGGTATCCTTGAACACAACCACCCTGGCGATCGGATAGATATCGTGTTTCTCCAGCCGCTTCATCAGCTGCTTGATGTCTTTGATAAACGGCTGGGATTTGCCGAGCTCCTTCAGTTTAGGATTATCGGTCTTGTACGTTATGTATCCTTCATCATCCTTGATGTCAATGACCATGGCATTGAGATCGGTGTTGTCCAAAAGATCCACCAGCTGATTCATTCTGGAGCCGCCTGCGCTATAAGCCGTTACATAAATGCCCTTGACTTTAGGCGCGTCGACCTGCGGATCGATTGCCGTCGTATTCGGCTTGATGCCGCTTTGCCCCTGGCCTTTGCCCTCGGTTTGGCCGTGGCCTTGGCTGTTGTTTTGGTGCATGCCCTGGATCATGGCGGTGTTTAATGAGGCCTGAAGTTTGGCGGTAAGATTGCCTTCCTGCGGACTGGAACTGCCTAAACCCGCGGATGCCAAGATGAATAAAGCCAAGATGATATTCATAATTACTCTCTCCCTTGTGTACATTCACATCATGATTATAAAGGAACGGTTGCCTTCAAAAAGAACAGGATTGTTACAAACGACAATAAATTGGAAACGGTGGGCGAGCGTACCTAGTTCATTAAACGGGTGAAGGGCGTTTTAAACGCTAAAGTTCGACATTAGCGGCAAGTTTACCGTGAACAACGTGTGAACATGGGGAGTGACAAGTCGGATTAGAAACACAAAGAAGATGGATAGCGGTTACATGCGGCCTTTTGCTGCTTAACGGGAAATGACGTGCCTATAGAATTCACATTTTCTCATAAAAAAATGCCGTTTTTCACCGGTGGATTTTACCTGGACCGGAGAAGAACGGCATTTGTCGTGCAATGATCGCGTGTTGCTTTAAAATTAATGAAGCGGAGTTTGATTCTGATGCTCGCAAATGCTGAACTGAATGATCTCAAGAGCGTCCTCCTGCTCCAGAATACTCAGCCCGTCCCTAAGAACGATCATGGAATTCAATTCGTTCTGTCTGAAGAACGGTATCATTTCCGGGAACCACTTCATGACGATTTGTGACAATTTTACCGTTTCCATTTCCATAAAAATCACCCTTTCCTTCCGAATTGGTTAGGCAGGACGTTCTTTTGTAAAACGGAAAAACAATTAAAATTGGGCCTGAGCGTACGCCCGGGAATCAGATCTCATGAATATTGTAGGAACCGCGCACAAATATTATACCACATATTTACCGTACTCTCACACCTGGTAAATATTTAGTTCTTGCGGAATTGCCCCATGACGGCCGTCGTTTCCACGATATTGACGAAAGCCTCGGGATCGGTTTCCGTAATGATTTGCTTCAGCTCAGCCAGCTCATATCGTGTCGTGACGGTCATGAGCATATCCTTCTCTTTATGGCTGAAAGCGCCCTGGGTTTTGATCTTGGTTATGCCGCGGGGGCGCTTGAGCAGCTTCTCCAGCAAGGCCTCCGTCCGGTTCGTGACGATAAAGACGGTCACCTTGATGTGGCTGATGTGAAGCATATCCACCATTTTACCGGCAACATAGATGGAGGCCATGGAAGCGAGCGCCAAGTTCCAATCCTGCTCCAGATATGCTACCGCCATGATGACGATGGCGTTCAGCGTCACCAGTACGCTGCCGACGGGGAAGTCCCGATATTTCGTGACCAGGGAGCCGATGATATCGAAGCCCCCGGTTGAACCGCCGACCCGAAAGGAGAGACCGGTGCCGAACCCGACAAGCACGCCGCCGAAAACAGAGGACAGAAGCATGTCGGTTGCAACGTGATTCACCGGGATAAGCTCCAGAAACAAGGTTGTGACGATAACCGAGAGGATGCTGAGACCGACGAACCTTTTGCCCAGCTTGAACCAGCCGGTGATCAGGATCGGAATGTTGAGCACAAAATACATGATGCTGATATTAAGCGGCGTAAAATAACCGATCACGAGAGCCACGCCGGATACGCCGCCGCTGAGCAGATGGTGGGGAATCAGAAACAAATTGAATCCGGCGGCGATAATCATGCCCCCGAATACGATCGAGAAATAGGTCCATAGACGCTTCAACATAGGAATCACCTCCCGGTTATTATGACTTCTTTAAGCTTGCTGGTATTCCAGAAATGTTTTGTGATATAATGTATTGGATATTCTTGAGTAGTCCGTTACATTGATAACTTTGCAAGCTTATCAGGATGATTATACATTAACCAGTCACCATACTGGTGATAAGAGAAATATACCGGTTCACCTCGTGCAGAAAATCCTGCTGGCCGGGAAAGCCTATAAACGTTACCACTACTTAAGAATACAGAGAAGAAAGTGGAAGTCCACAGATAGAAGGAGTATGAACCTATTGAAAAATTTCGCAGATTTTGGCTTGGAGCCGCGCGTGCTGCAAGCAATCACTGAGCTTGGCTTTGAGGAAGCCACACCGATTCAATCCCAATCGATTCCGATTGCTCTAACCGGCAAGGATATGATTGGACAAGCACAGACTGGTACAGGTAAGACAGCAGCATTCGGCCTACCTCTTATCCACAAAATCGCCAAGGAAGAGGAGCGTATCGTCGCTCTCATTATGACACCGACCCGTGAACTTGCCATTCAGGTTGCTGAAGAAATCGGCAAGCTGTCCCGTTTTAAAGGAATCCGTTCCTTGGCTATTTACGGCGGACAGGATATCGGGCGTCAAATCCGCGCTTTGAAAAGAAAGCCTCAGATTATTATCGGTACACCGGGTCGATTACTTGACCACATCAACAGAAAAACCATCCGTCTTGATGACGTACAAACCGTTGTATTGGACGAAGCGGATGAAATGCTGGACATGGGCTTCATGGAAGACATCCAGTCGATCCTAAAGCTTGTTCCTGAAGAACGTCAAACCTTGCTGTTCTCCGCAACTATGCCCGCTAACATTCAGAAGTTGGCATCCCAGTTCCTAAAGGAACCTGAGCATGTATCCGTTATTCCTAAGCACGTTAGTGCTCCACTGATCGACCAAGCATATATCGAAGTTCCTGAACGTCAAAAATTCGAAGCCTTGAGCCGCCTTCTGGATATGGAGTCGCCTGAGCTTGCGATTGTCTTCGGACGTACCAAGCGCCGCGTCGACGAATTGGCAGAAGCCCTGCAAAAACGCGGATATTCGGCAGATGGCCTCCATGGCGACCTGTCCCAGCACCAACGTGATACCGTCATGCGTAAATTCCGCGACGGCAGCATCGATGTGCTCGTGGCGACAGACGTGGCAGCGCGCGGTCTCGACGTATCCGGCGTTACCCATGTCGTAAACTTTGACTTGCCGCAAGATCCGGAAAGCTATGTACACCGTATTGGACGTACGGGCCGTGCGGGCAAGGAAGGTACAGCCTGGTCCTTCGTGACGCCGCGTGAAATGGATCATCTGTATTTCATCGAGCGTGTGACGCGCCACCGTATTCCGCGCAAGCCGCTGCCAACGATTGCCGAAGCGATCGAAGGTAAACAGCGCATCATCGCTGAGCGCGTGCTTGAAATTATTGAGCAAGGGGAATTGACCGAGTACAAAGGTCTTGCCATTCAATTGCTGGAGCAGTACGATTCCGTACAATTGCTTGCAGCTGCAATGAAAATCCTGACAGGCGACAAGAAGGAAGCATCCGATATTCACCTTACCCCTGAGGATCCGATCCGCGCCAAACGCCGGAAGCCGGATATCCGTAATGGCCGCAAGCCTAGCGGCGGTTATGGCGGACGCGGCAACAGCGGCGGATATCGCCGTGACGGCGGAAGTGGCGGCGGCGGTAACCGTGGCGGCTACTCCAAAGGCGGATACAACCGTGACGGCGGTGGTGGTTACAACCGTGATCGCGATGGCGGTGGTTACAACCGTGACCGCAACAACAGCGGTGACCGCAAACCGCGTTCCTACAGCGGCGGCGAGCGTCGCCCTAACCGGAGCGGAGACGAATAATAACGGCTAACTTCCTTTACCGGGAGTAACCTGCCGAAACACCAAAAGACGAAGCAGCAGCCCACGCCAAGTGGAGCCGCGCTTCGTCTTTTGGTGCATGGTTAAAGAGGATGCACCCTGAGTGCATCCCCATTAACCGCGCAGTTTAAACCCACGATCAGCCCATCTGTTTCACGATAATGACTAAGGAGACATTAGATATAGAATGTGCTAAGAATAATTACAAGCAGGATGAACAGAACCAGGACAATACCAACGTTATTTCCGTAGCCGTAACCTCCGCCTTCACAAGACATACATAATCCCTCCTCTTTAAATTTGGAAATTCAAGCTTGTTGAATGGATTACGTGATATCGTATGGAGAAACAGGGCCACTGGATTGGATATACACCCAGGTTCGTATAAATTAGGCTCTGGCAATGCATGTACAAAATAAGGTATATTAATAGATACATGCATGATTTGAGTGAGGAGGAAACGGATTTGGAAATGAAAGGAGCCATGGGTGGCTTATATAAGCTCACCGAGTGGATTACCCGTATTGCTTTTTCGAACATCTTGTGGGTTATTTGTACATCGCCTTTCCTGTTTATCGTTCTAACCAAATTCCTAATGGCCGTTCAGACACCGGAAGCGCATAACGAGCAGCTGCTGTCGAACTGGATCCTGGGAATATTATCACCGTTTGTTTTATTTCCGGCTACGGCGGCTTTATTTACCGTTGTGCGGAAATGGGTAATGGGCAATCCGGACGTGTCCGTGTTCAAAACGTTCTTTAAGGGTTATAAGGAAAATTACAAGCAGAGCATGATCGGCGGTATTTTTTATACGCTGCTGTTCGTGATTATGTACGTGGATTACACGGTTTATATGACGCAGCTCGATGGCTTCCAGCTTGTCGGCATCGTGATGCTGGTGCTTCTCATCGTACTGTTTGTCTCCCTGTTTAATTTCTTCTCCATGACCGTTCATTATGAGATGAAAACGACTCAGCTCCTAAAAAATGCGGTGCTGCTGACTCTGATTCGTCCGTTCCGCGTATTTTCGACTTTGATCGGAAGCGCTGTCTTGGCGTATATCGGCACGCAAATGCCGGTGCTCTTCGTGTTCTTCCTGTTCTGCCTGATGGCCTTGTTCGCGTTCTTTAACTTCTATGCGACCTTTACCAAAATGCAGGAGCAGCAGGAAAAAATGAAGAAGGCCGAGGAAGAGGAGTCGGAAACCGAGCAAGCTCTTCTGGAAAGCATGGATTCTGCCAAAAAGGGAGAGAACGGATCGAAACCTTAAATAACGAGAGGTTTACTTTTCCGGCAAAACCCCCTATAATAAGACTACATCCTGCGATGTTCGTTTCGGTTTTCCGTTGTTTTGAACCAATGACGATGTCTAGGGAGATCTATACGTAATCGTGGCTGAAATGCCCTGTCTATATGACAAGGGGAATTCATAAGCGGTTCTGCGGTCACCCACCTGCTATAGCAGGTTCGAAGACAATGTTTACCGGACGGCATAGGCGGGTTTCGTCAAGCCAATGAATGGGCACCTCTTTTATTTCGAATTCGAAGTGAAAGAGGTGCCTTTTTGCTGTATATAAAGGTTTGCTGAAAGCATAAACAATGTTAAACTAGAGTATGGAAAGGAACGGTCATTTATAAAGGAGGAACGGTCTTTGTCATTAAAACGAGTTCTAATCGGTATCGTGCGCAGCTATGACGGCACAAGCGACCGTGCTAAAGATCCCAAGCTGAAGACGCGTTATTACAATCTTTCAAAAGAAAAGTGTTTTGAAGAGGTTTCCTCGACACTGAAAAAAATTCCGGGTTACAAAGTTCTGCATGAGGTAAAATCCGTGGGAGAAATCACGTTAGAGAAAAGAACCTCCTTTGGACGTACGCTGGACATTACCGTATCCGTGCTCGGCATCAGTCCGGTTCGCAGCGCAGTTGACATGTATTCGGCATCCCGCGGTTCCCTTGGGGATCTGGGGGCGAACTACCGGGTCATCTTGAACCTGTACGCTGTACTGGACAAAAAACTGAGCAAGTATAAAGTGGATGCTTAGTAGAATAAGAAAAAGCGGGAGAGCTGCTCTCCCGCTTTTTAAAGGTGTGCCGCATATGTAGCCTTCGGCGTGTTAACGCAGAGATTTCACGGCATCGATGGCAGCTTCGTAATTCGGGTGCTCCGTCATTTCGCCAAGGTATTCTACGTAGGTGATGGTATCGTTAGCATCCACGACGAAGATCGAACGCATGTCGAGCTGAAACTCCTTGATGAGCACGCCATACGCTTCACCGAAAGAACGCGATTTATAGTCGGACAGCGTAATGACCCGGTCAACGCCTGCAGCTCCGCACCAGCGGGCCTGGGCGAACGGAAGGTCGGCACTGATCGTAAGGATCACGACATCGTCGCCAAGTCCGGCGGCCTCTTCGTTGAAACGGCGCGTCTGTGCGTCGCATACCCCGGTGTCGAGGGAAGGAACGACGCTGATCAGCTTGATTTTACCTGCATAATCTTTAAGAGATACGTCTTCGAGCAGGTTCTTGCTCACGGTAAAATCCGGCGCGGCATCACCAGCCTTGAGCTGTGGTCCGATGAGTGTAATAGGATTGCCCTTGAAAGTGGCAGCTCCTGAACGTTCTTGAGCCATGAGAAATCTCCTCCTTGGATATCAAAGTTTGGTGATCAGGTTCATGGTACATTATAATCTTTTTAAAAAGGGAATGTCCACTAAAGGGCACCCCTGGCCTGGTTTAGGATGAGGAGGATGCTATGATATTCGTACGTTATGAGAATTGGAAAAGTTATTTGCGTTATTATCCCGTTACATCGCTGCTGCTTGTGATTAACCTGGTGATGTTTGTGATCACATCCATTGACGGCGGTTCGAGGAATCCGATGACGCTGCTGAAATATGGGGCTTTGTCGGATTTGCCGCAGTTCGTCGACCAGGCATGGAGATACTTTACGGCGATGTTCCTCCATAACGGATTTGACCATTTGTTGTTCAACAGCTTCGCACTGCTGGTATTCGTTCCCCCGCTGGAGAGAATCATGGGGAGCTGGAAATTTGCCATTCTGTATCTGCTCAGCGGTGTTCTTGGTAATGTAATCGGATTGGCTTATTATGAGCGCATGGATAGCTATACCTTCCTTGTAGGCGCCTCAGGAGCCATATACGGAGCTTATGGCGCTTATCTGTACATCGCCTTGTTCCAGCAGCATGTCATTGATGAGTCGTCCCGCAAGACGCTGTTCACCCTGCTTATATTGGGGATCTTGTTCTCGTTTACCCCAGGGGTCAGCCTTGTAGCCCATGTCGGCGGATTGGTAGGCGGATTTTTCCTCTACGGTCTCATGATTCGATTATTCAAACGTCGAACATAATCGGACCTAAGAGGGTCTGTTATAATAGAATTGGATGATTTGGATAAAGTCTTCAAGTCTTCTAGGGAATAAGAATGGAGCGATAAAAGGCGTGGAATTACGACAGTTGCAATACTTTGTAAAGGTTGCGCAAAAGGAACACGTTACCCAAGCGGCAGAAGAGCTTCATGTGGCTCAGTCGGCCGTCAGCCGTCAAATACATCAGTTGGAAGAAGAACTAGGTGTTAATTTGTTCATGCAAAAAGGCCGGAATCTGCAGTTAACCCCGGTAGGCCAGCTTTTTTGCAAACGGGTGGAGAGCATTATGAAGGATTTGGACCGTGCGGTCGTCGAGATACATGAATTCCTGGACCCGGAGCAGGGGGAGATCCGCATCGGTTTCCCTCACAGCCTGGGCATACATTTGATTCCGTCCATCGTGGCTGAATTTCGGAAGAAGTACCCGAACGTGAAGTTCCGGTTTAAGCAGGGCATGTTCCCGACTTTGATCCGGGACGTCGTCGGGGCTGAAGTGGATTTGGCGTTTGTGTCTCCGTTTCCGGATCGCCACGATCAAGTGGACGGAGATATCGTGTTGACAGAGGAGCTGTTTGCGATCCTGCCGCCGAATCACCCGCTTGCGGGGGAGCAGTCCATCAAGCTGGAGCAATTGAAGGAGGAGCGCTTTGTGCTGTTCAGCAAGGGCTACTCCTTGCGCCCGATTGTATGGCATGCCTGCCTGGAGGCCGGGTTCACGCCGAAAATTGCTTTTGAAGGCGAGGAGACGGATACGATCCGCGGGCTGGTTGCTGCCGGCATGGGGGTCAGCCTGCTACCTGAAATGGCGCTGTTCCAGACGAATCCGCTTCAACCGGCACGCGTCCGAATCTCGGAGCCGAAGGTAACGCGTTCCATCGGTCTGATTCACCGCGCGGACGAGAAGCTGCCACCGGTTGCGCAAGCCTTCCGTGCGTTTCTGCTTCAATATTTTGGCATTGATCCGTCGCCGAAAAAGGAAGAGAAAGCGGAATGACGCTTCTCTTCCCCTAAGAGTCTAGAATTCAAGATGGACATCATCAAGTGATTATAAAAAAAGAGGGCTTTCCGTCTCCGCCAATCAAGGTAGAGAGGAAAGCCCTTTATCGTTGTCCTTCATGTCTAACGGGTTTATTCCCGGTTGCTCGTAAAGATCATGATGTAACGGATCAGCTCGAGCAGCGAGATCAAAGCTGCAGCGACGTAGGTCAGGGCCGCAGCGTTCAATACCTTAGCGACTCCGCGTTCTTCGTCATTGGCAATATAGCCTTCTTGTACCATCAGCTGACGGGCACGGTTGCTTGCGTTAAACTCGACCGGCAGCGTGACAAGCTGGAAGGCAACGGCGCAAGAGAAGAAGATAATGCCGAGACCGACCAGGTTCATGGCTTGGAACAGGAATCCGGCAATCAAGAGAAACGGAGCGATACCGGATGCAAAGTTAACGACCGGGAACATCTTGTGACGGGCTACGAGCATCGGATAGTGCTCCGCATGCTGGATCGCATGGCCTACCTCGTGACAAGCGACGGAGACGGCCGAGATGGTACGTTCGTAATAAACAGGCTCCGACAACCGGACTACGCGTTTGGTCGGGTCATAGTGGTCAGAGAGCGTGCCTGGCACCGGTTCAATCGGAACGTCATGGAGTCCGTTGGCATCCAGCATATGACGCGCTGCATCGTATCCGGTCATGCCGGTGCTGTTTTCAACCTTGGCCCATTTGTTGAACGTGCCTTTGACCCGGAACTGAGCCCAGAGAGAGAATATAAACGCAATAATAATGAGTATAAACATCCAGTCAGAATACATTTATCATACCCCCATACAAAGTTGTCAATTTGGTGTTGCATCATTACATCGAAGTGAACTGGTTCAGCAAAATTTGCAGCGACTCGATACAGGCAGCTCCCTTGGGAAGAATGTTAGCGAGCACCTCCCGTGCTTGACTGGGTTTTAATTCGCTAAGAAGCGGGTTGAGCTCCTTGACATCCCGTTCCAGCTGTTTCATCTGTATTTCGAGTTTGGTTAGCTTCTCCGTCATTTCGGAATCATCGGCAACCGACTTCCAGCGATCCAGTCTCTCCTTAATCTCATCGAGAGTATATTTCTCTTGCTTCAACTGATTAATACGTTCGAGAGTGCTTAAGGTTTCAGAACTGTACAGCCGGTAGTTTTTTAACGTCCGTTTTTCAGGGGAGATCAAACCCAGCTTCGTATAGTAGTCAATGGTTCTTTCGCTGATTCCGGCAGCCTTGGCCAGCTCACCGATCCGGAAAAGGTTTCCGCTCGTGATCCCCATCATTCATCACCTCGCAAGCCTTCATTGAATTGGACATTAATGAATGCATTTATATTTTCATTTTAATAGAAATATGATACATGATCTTCAACCATACAGTCAAACGTCATAGTTGTGACAAAAAACCTTGAAGCCTAGTTTATTCTTCACTGAGCATCATGTTAAACGATTTGCACTGTATGCACTTAATGTTAGATTATATTACATAAAGTAAGTTTTTTTTGAAAAAAACCGTTGCGGATTTTTAATCTCCCCCCTATAATGACAATAAGAATTCAAGGCGATGTTATATTAGTTAACACAAAGGGGAGTGTAAAACATGAAAAAAAGATGGCTAGGTTTAATGGCGGTAGTAATCGCTCTACTCGCATTCCCGGCGAGCGCGTTCGCCGCTGATGGGGGAGCCACGAACGTTGAATTGACGGCTGGTCTGAACTCCGTATTCGTATTCTTGGCAGCGCTGCTCGTATTTTTCATGCAAGCAGGGTTCGCTCTGCTGGAGGCCGGCTCGGTTCGCATGAAAAATGCGGGACACGTCGCAGGTAAGACCTTTCTGACCTTCGGCATTTCGATCGTAGCCTTCTGGGCGCTAGGGTTTGGTCTAGCCTTCGGTAACGGCAACAGCTTTTTCGGATTTGAAGGCTTTTTCTTAAGCGGAGACAATGCAGCAGGCTCATTTGATTCCTTGTCCGCATACGATGTGCCGACGACCATCATGTTCCTGTTCCATCTGTCCTTTGCGGCCGTATCCTTGGCGATCGCTTGCGGCGGTATGGCAGAACGGGCAAAGCTCAGCGTTTATATCGTGTTTGGATTGCTGTTCACCATCGTGATTTACCCGATCGTTGCTCACTGGGTATGGGGCGGCGGCTGGCTCGGCGCTCTGGGCATGCAGGACTTTGCCGGATCGACGGTCGTTCACTTGACAGGCGCAACGGCAGCACTGGTGGCTACCATTCTTCTGAAGCCTCGACTTGGCAAATATAATAAAGACGGGAAGCCTAACAGCATACCGGGTCATAACCAAGTTTTATCCGTACTCGGCGTATTCATCATCTGGATCGGCTGGTTCGGGTTTAACCCGGGCAGCACCATCTCGGCACTCACAGACGGTTTCTTCGGTTTCGTGGCATTGAATACGAATATCGCGGCGGCGGCAGGCGCACTGGCCGCTTTGCTGATCTCTTGGGCGGTTCTTGGCAAAGCGGATATTCCTAGCATGCTAAACGGTATTCTCGCTGCATTCGTTGCCATCACAGGCGCTTGTGCTTTCGTGGAGCCTTGGGCGGCCGTCGTGATCGGCGCCGTAGCGGGTACGGTTACGTTCTTTACGGCGCAATGGTTTGACCGCAAAGGTATCGATGATCCTGTATATGCATTCTCCGTACACGGCATTGCCGGTATGTGGGGTGCCGTGTCCACCGGATTGTTCGCGGCCCCTAGGCTTGTTGAAATCACGGGCGTAGGCAAGGAGGGTTTATTCTACGGCGGGGGCTTCGGCCAGCTCGGCGTTCAGCTTCTGGGTCTGATCGGCACGTTTGCATTCGTTCTGGTGATCTCGTTCATCATTCTGTATATCATGAAAGTTACGATGGGCATCCGCGTAACGGAGGAAGAGGAATTGATGGGTCTTGATATCAGTGAACATGGAACCTACGGATATCCGGAACAAATGAAACTTTTGGTGGAATCGGAAGGGAAATCCCCAGAGTTTCGTTCCGGAAGCAAGGCGGTTCCCGGTAGCGACACGGCTTTATAAGAAGCTCACCATTATCATTGTTCATGAAACAAGTCAGAAGGAGGCCGCGGCATGAAACCTCTGAAATCCGTAAATCTGTTTCCGGCATTGTCGGAAATTCGGAAAGCAGCAACAGCCCAGCAATTACGAGATGAACGGATCGCTTGTCAGAACCATCTCATCGAGATGCGCAGTAACATGGAGCTGAGAGAGTGGATCGCATCCGTGAATACGATGCACGATCTGATTGGACAGCGTGCCGCGGCAATCTGTGAGCAGGACATGTGGGAGGCTGGCTTTGGCCGGCCTCCTGCGCGTTATGCGTTTGTAGCTTTTGGCAGCTGCGGAAGGCAGGAAGCTACGCTGTGGAGCGATCAGGACAACGGTTTGATCATTGGCGATGAGCTGGAAGAGGAGGCGCTCCCCTTCTTTCGGGAATTTGGGCTTCGGCTGGCGAATCTGCTGGAATATCTCGGGTACCCGAAATGCTCCGGAAAAGTGATGTGTTCCGAGCCATTATGGAGCAAGCGGCTTGGCGATTGGAAGAATCAGATCAGCGAATGGTGCGGAGACCGGCAGTGGGAACCGATACGAAACTTCATTATTGCTTCGGACCTGCGCCATATATCGGGCGATACCGAGCTTTCGGAGGCGTGGGTGGACCATTTCCGCAGCTCCGTCGAGCAGCATCCGGACATCGGCCATGCCGTGCTGCGGAACACGGTCAAGCATAAGGCAACGCTGAATGTCATGGGGCGAATCGTGACGGAGCGGTTTGGAGAGCATGCCGGCGAGTTTGACGTGAAGTATGGCGTTTATATTCCGCTGGTGAACAGCATACGCACCATGGCGCTGCAGCGGGGCATCATCGAAACCTCGACGCAAAAACGCATGGAAAAGGTGATGCTGCTTGAAGGCGGGAATCTGCTGCTGGAAAGCGTGCAGCGCGCTTTTTTGACGGCGCTTCGGCTGAGAAACGATACGCCCATTCGGGTGGAGGACGGGCTGATTACGAGCAGCGGGTATATCCCGCAGAATCAGCTCAAGAACAAAACCATGCAGTACGAGCTTCGCGATACGCTTGGAGTGGTGAGACGGGTACACCGATCATTGCAGCGCGAGCATCGTTTTGCGGAGAGGAGAAGCCCATGACTGAACCGGTACAATCGAACGGCGGTTTCTGGAGATCGCTTCGTTCGGGTAACATCAATTCCGCCATCGCCTCCATGCGCGGGGCGCAGACAGCCCAGCAGTTGGCATTCATCCGATCCCAGATGAAGGATAACCGGAGGCCGGAGGTTCTGGGCACCCCGCTGGACGAGCTGGAGGTTGTCGTATTCGATCTGGAGACGACGGGGTTCAATCATCAGCACGGCGATGAAATATTGTCTTTCGGTGCGATCCGGGTCATCGGGGAGCAGGTGATCGAGAATGAAACCTTTCATATGATCGTGAACAGCGGTGCCCCGGTGTCTCCATTCATTGCCGAGCTTACGGGTATCACGCAGCAAATGGTTGATGCAGCCCCGCCTTTAATGGAGGGGCTGCATGATTTCATGGCCTTTATCGGGGGGAGGGTGCTTGTTGCCCATGCCGCCGCGCATGACCGGGGTTTCTTGAACGCCGCCTTGTGGAAGACCTCCAAGGTTCGATTAACGCATCGGCTTCTCGATACGATGATGCTCGCGCAGAGGTTATATCCCGAACAGAAGGATTACAGTCTGGATGAGCTGCTGCGAAGCAGCGGCATTCCGGTGGAGGGAAGGCACCATGCTCTGTCCGATGCGCGCATGACCGCCCGGCTGTGGGCGGATTACATGAAAGACATTCAGGCGCGCGGCCAGGCTACCACGCTAGGAGATTTATACGTCTATCTAAGCGAGGGGTAGCATTGGGATTGGAGATTGGAGGTGTCCGCCAGTTCGTCATTCCTTTAGAATTGCAAAAGGGACCGGGGCAAGGGAATAAAATGCCCTTCCCGGAAGCGACTTGGAGCTTGGCGGCAGCTGGCTGAAGGATTCCCGTTCTTCCTCACTCCGGATAATTTTGTAGGCATGGAGCTGCAATCCGTTTAAGCCGGAGGCGCCGGGAACTGCAGGAGAAGCAATAGCATACACCCGGAGCAACCCGCCGAAGGATTGGAGCTGAAGCAGATCCTCGCCGGAGGGGTCAGGCGTGGTATGCGGGTGACTGTGAAACAAACCGACGATGCCTTTTTCAGCCAATACCAAGCGAGTCCACTGAACGGGGTCCAGATGAAAAGAATGCAGCGGAAATTCCGCTGTATTTTTTACGGGAATAAATTGCGTAACGGTTATGGACCGGCTTGCTTCATCGGCATGTCCGATAAGGACGCCGCAAGCTTCCTCCGGCAAACGATGATGCATATGGTCCGACATATGCTCTTTGACGGCCTCGCGCAGCAGAAGCCGCTCCAGGGACGTGTGAGACGGGTTCATGTATAATCCTCCTGGATCATATAATTGGTCCGATCTTATGTGGTGTCGATCGCGTGTTTGAAAGATCAGGGTTTCAGGGTACAATAGGAACTATAAGTGCGTGTTCAAAAAGGTCGATTTTCAGCACCGAAGCTTATGCTTCCGATGTGCGTTTTTTCAAAACGCTTCAGTTGGATGAAGCTAGGGAGTGAGGAGCAGAGCGTACGTTTTGGGTACGTGAGCACCTGAAATGTTTCCGCAGGAAACATGCTTCGAAAGCATCTCCTTAGGCCCGGATGAATTCAAGATTCGATGCCGAGCTGCTTCCTGATTCTCTTCGTGTTAGATATAGAATTTATGAGTTATCAGTGGAACTGATGAAATTCTATATCGCAAGAAAACCTACCTATACATCGCGGTCGCTCATCCTTGAAGTGGCCTCGATAGAGGTTTTCTTATCAAAAGCGGACTTTTTGAACGACCTCTATAACTAAGTTTAGCAAAGGAACCTATACCTATGAAACGTAACATCATCATTATCGTCCTGCTTCTTATCGCAGCAGGCGCTGTTGTCTATAATCAAGCCGGCGACGATATCCAGGCCGTCTTCATGCAGGAGAAGCCGCTTCCGACGGAGACGGGGGCCAAAGCCGGCCTGCTTGCCCCGACCTTTACCTTGAAGGGGATGGACGATAAGTCCTATTCCGGCGGCGGAGCGCGCGATAAAGCAATGCTAGTCAATTTCTGGGCATCCTGGTGCGAGCCGTGCAAGCAGGAGGCGCCGGAGCTCGACAAGTTGGCTGCAGAGTATGCAAGTGAGCTCGAAATCTACGGCGTGAACGTGTCCAAGTATGACAATGCGAAGAAAGCGCGTCAATTTGTTCAGGACTTTAACCTTCAATACCCGATCCTTCTCGATACCAAAGGAGAAGTGTTCGAGGAGCTGTATAAAGGCCAGGTTTTCCCGACCAACGTGCTGATCGATCGTAACGGCGTGATTCAGGAAATCATTCTGGGCGCTCCCGATCCCAAGGATCTTCGTAAAAAGGTGTCCAAGCTGTTAAATTAATCGTTTGCTTAGCCAGCTGACGAAACCAAAAAAAAGCGCGGCCGCCATGTCCTGAACATGGTGGATACGCGCTTTTTATATTGGACATAACCTAATGATTTACCAAGCCTTGCCTTGCCGCAGACTCATGCACCTGCTCCGGGGAAATCTGACCGAGCAGCGCATAACGCATACTGTCCACCAGCGCTTCCCAGCTGGCTTCGATGACATTGCTGGATACCCCGACGGTGTTCCAGGCATTCTCGAAGTTCTTGGATTCGATCAGAACCCGGACCTTGGCTGCCGTTGCATCCTTGTCATCCAGCACCCGCACCTTATAGTCGGCAAGATGCATTTCCTTGAGCGTCGGGAAGTATTGGACCAGCGCTTTACGCAGCGCATTATCGAGGGCATTGACCGGACCGTTGCCTTCCGCAGCGGTATAAATGCTCTCGCCGGCGACGTTGACTTTGACGAAGGCTTCGGAGACGACCGGCTGTCCGGCCGACTTCTCGACCAGCATCTTGAAGGATTCGAAGGTAAACAGCTCCTTGAGCTCTCCGTTCGCTTCCCGAAGAAGCAGCTCCAGGGAAGCGTCTGCGCCTTCGAATTGATACCCTTCATGCTCGAGATCCTTGATCTTACCGATAATATGCTTGGATTGCTCGCTTGCCGGATCAAAGTCAAGCCCCATGTCCTGCGCCTTCGATACGATATTGCTCTGCCCCGCGAGCTCGGAGACCAGCACGCGCTGTTTGTTTCCGACCTTCTCCGGTTCGATATGCTCGTACGTTCTGGAATCGCGCAGGATCGCCGAAACGTGGATGCCTCCCTTATGGGCAAAGGCGGCGTTGCCGACATACGGCTGGTTAACCGGCATGTTGACGTTGGCGATTTCGCTGATATACCGTGCGGTATTCGTCAGCGTGCGGAGGTTGTCGTCACCGATGCACTCATACCCGAGCTTCAGCTGCAGATTCGGAATGATGGAGCACAGGTTGGCGTTCCCGCATCGTTCCCCGTATCCGTTCATCGTTCCCTGCACATGCCGGACACCGGCCTGCACGGCGCTTAGGGTGTTGGCAACGGCAAGCTCGCAGTCGTTGTGCGTATGAATGCCGAGCGGAGCGCCAGGCAATGGACCCGTCAGCGATGTGACAATGTCCGAAATCTCGTGCGGGAGACTGCCGCCGTTCGTATCGCACATGACAAGCCAGTCGGCGCCTGCTTCCCGTGCCTTGGACAATACGGCAACAGCATATTCCGGATTGTTCTTGAAACCGTCAAAAAAGTGTTCGGCATCAAAAATGACCTCGAGGCCTTTCCGCTTCAGGAAAGCGATGGAATCATAAATCATGGCCAAATTCTCTTCGAGTGTCGTTTGAAGCGCCGTATGGACGTGGAAGTCCCAAGACTTCCCGACCAAGGTAGCGGCAGAAACGCCGGATTCCAGAATGCGAAGCAGATTGGCATCCTGGTCGGCAATGGAACCTTTGCGCCGGGTGCTGCCAAAAGCGGTTACTTTTGAGGTTAAGCCGAGATCCTGGACTCTTTTGAAAAATTCGATGTCCTTGCTGTTGCTTCCCGGGATACCGCCTTCAATATAATGAACACCAAGAGCATCGAGCTTCTTGGCGATTTTGACCTTGTCGTCCGCTGACAAGCTGATTCCTTCGCCCTGGGTTCCGTCGCGAAGTGTCGTATCAAAGATGGAAATGGACTTAGACATGATGTCCTCCTTTGGGTGTCCGGGATTGGACCGCATTGTTTATAATTTTGTATTATAGCATTTCTTTGCGGGAAAGTAACAGAGTAAAACAAACTTTTCCCGCAAGGGGCCCATCCTTGACCCTTGCGAAGGGGGACGGTATGCTGGAGGCGTTAAATCGGGGCCAGCCGTGCGTACATGATTTGCTTAGCGGACAAGATCATACGGGCATCGATCTCTAAAAACGGTATAATGGAAGAGGCACCATTTGCCTCAAGTACCGTAACCATCATTCAGACCGAACCTTAAATAATGGGGCTACCCTATTCCCTATAGATTATGAAGAACCGTACCGAAGAAAGAAGGAATGCTGCGTGGGACCTATCGACGATTATTATCCGGCCAGCGGCCGCGTTATCCTGCATGTGGATATGAATGCTTTTTACTGCTCCGTGCATGAGGCGGAGGAGCCGGAGCTCTATCGTGGCAAAGCCACGGCCGTCGCAGGCAGCATCGAGCTGCGAAAAGGCGTCATCGTCACCTGCTCCTATGCAGCGAGGTCGCTGGGGATCCGCACCGGCATGAACGTGAGGCAGGCGCTGCGAATCTACCCTGACCTGATGATCATCCAGCCGGATTTCCATCTGTACCGCAAGTATTCCAATGCATTCATGAACATAGCTTATGCCTATACACCGCAGCTGGAAGCGACTTCGATCGATGAATGTTACCTGGATATTACCGGCTCGAAGCAGTTCGGCACCCCTCTGGATATCGCTCGGGAAATCCAGGAGCGCATCCGCGAGGAGCTGTCGCTTCCGTGCTCGGTCGGCATTGCGCCCAATAAATTGCTGGCCAAGATGGCCTCGGACATGAAAAAGCCCAACGGGCTGTCCGTGCTGCGAATTCGGGATGTCCCGCAGGTGCTTTGGAACAAACCCTGCGCGGAACTGTTCGGCATCGGGAGCAAGACGGCCGACAAGCTGCGCAAGCTGAACATCCAGACCATTGGGCAGCTGGCTGCCGCCGACGAAAGCCTGCTGACCTCGACCTTTGGCGTGATGGGGTCATGGATGAAACGAGCGGCCAGCGGCATCGATCACGCCCCGGTCGTCGCGGAGCGGGAACAGAGCAAGTCCATCGGACACACGACCACGCTCCCGCAGGATGTTACCTCGGCTGAGGAGGCCAGAAGGGTGCTGCTGAACTTAAGCGATCAGGTAGCGCGCCGGCTCCGCAGGCAAGGCTTGGTGACCAGCGGCATTCAAATTACGCTGCGCACGCCGGACATGAAGACGATCACCAGGTCGAGGCATCTTGGCATTCCGACGGAAAATACCGAGGACATCTACCGGGAAGCGTGCGAGCTGTATAACCGGCATTGGAAGCAGGACAAGCCGCTCCGTCTGCTCGGCGTCACGCTGCAGCAGCTCACGGCGAAGGAGGAATCCGCCATTCAGCTGGACTTGTTCGACTATGAGAAGCAGCCCAAGAAAGAGTCGCTGACCCGGGTAATGGACGAGCTGCGTAATAAATTCGGCGAGAGCGCGGTACTGACCGCCGGCATGCTGGGCGATGACCCATCGTCCCTAATCCGCAATCATAAGCGGAGAGGTACATCTTTACAGATGGATTTTGTAAGGGAACTGGGGAACGATAATAAAAATGCCGATCGTCCAACCACGAAGGACCCTAATCGCGATTAGCCGTTTTTTGTTCGTCACAGAACAGCTCATTGGCCTGCAAGTACAGCCGATTTTTGTCGGAAAATGTTAGGAAATTTATTTGTATTCCTAAAACAATTGTATTAATATATGTAGATGGTGGCGGCAGAACCGTCAGCTTATACTATGTTTATAGAGATGTTTATAGATATACAGGAGGAAGAGAGACTATGGCGAAGTTTACTTGGGTAGATAAAGATACCTGCATCGCATGCGGCGCATGCGGCGCAACGGCACCCGACATTTACGATTACGACGACGAAGGCCTGGCAGAAGTTATTTTCGACGGGGACAACAACCGCGGGGTAACGGAAATTCCGGAAGATATGCATGACGACATGCTGGATGCTTGCGACGGCTGCCCAACAGATTCAATTCGGATTGCAGACGAGCCGTTTAACGCAGAATAACAAATTCCGCTCGATCCCTGATATTCCATCTTGAACTTATACCGACGTCCTCTGCCCGACTAAGGCAGGGGGCGTTTTTTCATATCCGGGGACTCATACATAATCGGAGCGTTTATTCCGATATACAGGATAATAGAGGTAAAAATGTCATTATAGGAGGCTCTCGAATGAACAATTCGCTGTACCTCAAAAGATATGTGGAGACGCATCCTGATAATAAAATGGCCTGGTACCTGCTGGGCAAGGAGTATGAGCAGGCCGGCGAGCAGGGCAAGGCGAACTACTGCTACAACAAGGCCGAAGGGGTCTACGAAGCCTTTGAGCTGAGTCAGGTCCCTTCCGACATATGGAAAAATTACGAGCAGCGCTTATTGGAGATGGAGAAGGACAAGGAGCGCAAGCTAAAAAGAACCCGGCGTTTGCTAGCGGCGCTGGTGCTGCTCCTGCTGGTTTTCCTTCCGCCCGCCCAGGCGCCGGGCTCCGCTACAGGGAATGTTGCGGAAGATTTGTTCCCGCCGCATGAGCCGGCGTCCGCCAATGCGCTCAACAAAGAGAAGCCGGATTCGCGCAAGGAACCGCTGTACACGGCTGTTGCTTTCGGCCAAGGCAAGGATTCCGCGGGTGCGCTGTCCTCATTGCTTCAGCATCCGCAGCAGCTGCCGAATTGGTCGGTTGCGCTGGAGATGAAGCGTTCGGGCAAATGGCTGCTGTGGAGCCGGGACATGGAACGGTTATACGGTCTGCATCGGAATGATCAAGGCGCGATCTCTATTCAGCCTTACGAGGGAGCAGCCGAAGAGTGCGATTGCGAGCCTGCGGACAGTTCGAGGCTTAAGCGGAGCGCGGGGCAGTGGGCCGATCTGCAGGTTGAGACGGCCGTTCTGCAGGAAGCGGCCAAACAGTATAAGGCTCGGCATGGCCGCCTGCCCAAAAGCTTGGATGAATTGACGCAGCCGTATCCGAGCAATTGGCTGTCCGGCCGCTCGAAAGCGATGGAGCAGATGTTCGAAACGTTAATGCGGCAGCAATCCCAAGGAGCTGGAGGTCAAGGGCAACCGGGGCAGCCGGGGAACAGCTTGGAGGAACCTGGATATTGGGGGACTTCGCCGGACGGAGATCCCTTTTTCGAACAGCCGCTTCAGGTCATCATTGACCGGAAACGGCATCGGCTGGCCGTCGTAAGCGGCGGCATCCTGCTGCGTAATTATGCGGTCGGGCTCGGCGGAGCGAAAACGCCGCTGGGTGATTTTCATATCAACGATAAGGTAGTCAATCCGAACGGAACCACGAAGGGTCCCTACGGCACGCGGGGAATGCAGCTTTCCGATACGCTGTACGCGATACACGGGACGCTGGACGTGGACAGCATCGGCGCGAACGAATCCGAGGGCTGTATCCGTATGCTGACTGAGGATGTGGAGGAGCTGTTTGACCTGGTTCCGATGGGAACCGTCGTGAAAATACGGGAAGGGGTCCTGCCCGAGGACCTGTGGACGCCGAAAGAGCGTTTTAAGCTCAAGCATACCCAGGGTCAGACCAACCCGGGCAAGGTGTATCACTGGCTGGATTAAGGCTGGGCGATCACAATCAGAACGATAATCAGGATAATCAGAAGAGCGATGCCGGAGCTGATCCATAGTATGGCCTTCTTATTAACCTCTTCTTTTTTCTGCTGCAAGGTCGGAGGCTTACGTTTGGCTGACATGTCTTTCCCCTCTTTCTCTCATGATCGTGAAATGATTTGTACAATCTTCCTTTATTGTATGGGGTTTGTCCTAAAATTGCCATATCGCTTTCAAGCCGGGACGATCGCTCAGTTTATGCCGAAGAACTTTCTTTTTGAGGAAGAAACGGATAAACTGAAGGATAGAGAAATAACTGGATGAGAGGAAGAGTGGATGTGCTGTACCGCAACATAGGCAAACCTATATTTTTTAGACTGGATCCCGAAAAAGCCCACCACCTTGTGGTTGGCGGCCTTGGACGTGCCTCCGGCGTGGTCGGCGCAGACGCTGTCATGCGGGGGATGTACGGTGTGAACGAAACGCCGGATTTGGCAGTGGACCTGTTCGGGCTTCATTTCCCGACGCCGGTCGGACTTGCCGCCGGGTTGGACAAAAACGCTCACGCCGTCAAAGGCTTCTCCTCCATCGGCTTCGGATTTATGGAAGTAGGCACGGTAACCCCGAAGGGACAACCGGGCAATGAACAGCCGCGATTGTTCCGGCTTCCTCCGGATGAGGCGCTCATCAATCGGATGGGCTTCAATAACGAAGGGGCCGAGGCCATGGCCAAAAGGCTGTCCGCACTCAAGGAACGCCGTATTCCGGTTGCCGTCAACATCGGGAAGAACAAGGCGACGCCAAACGAGAAAGCCAACGATGATTATGAAGCTTGCATTCAAGCTTTATTTCCGTATGGCGACTTTTTTGTTGTCAACATCAGCTCGCCGAACACGCCGGATTTGCGCAGCCTTCAGCATGGAAGCGAATTGTCATCCCTGCTGGAAGCCGTCATGAACGAAATGTCGCGGCAGGCGAAGATTCATGGGGGCGAGAAGGCCGTTCTGGTGAAGATTGCGCCGGACGTGAGCGATGAGGAGCTGGAATTCATGGTGGATACGATCAGCGCCAGCGGCGTTTCCGGCATTATCGCCACGAATACGACGCTTTCGCGGGACGGCCTGACGCACAGCAACGCCAAGGAAACCGGAGGCCTGAGCGGCAAGCCGCTGCGGAACCGCTCGACGGAGATCGTGTCGCGGATCTACAAGCAAACCGGCGGTTCGCTTCCGATTATCGGATCCGGGGGGATTTTTACGGCAAGGGACGCTTATGACAAAATACGCGCAGGCGCAAGCCTGGTGGAAATTTATACAGCACTTATCTATGAAGGGCCAGAGGTGAACCGCAAGCTTCATTCCGGTCTCCGGGAGCTGCTTGCACGGGATGGCTTCAGCCATATTTCCGAAGCCGTCGGCGCTAATCATCGGTAAAGGGGTAAAGACAGGAGGCAAGGCGATGGACGTTAGAGACTGGGGGACATTTTTGCTTCCGTATGAGCAGACCGTTGAGGAATTGAAGGTCAAATTCAAGACGATGCGTTCCGAACTGAAAAAACGGGAGGAATACGCACCCATCGAATTCGTAACGGGTCGGGTCAAACGGATCTCGAGCATACTGGACAAGGCGAAACGCCTCAATGTGCCGATGGACCAGTTGGAAACCGGGATTGAGGATATCGCAGGCATTCGCATTATGTGTCAATTCGTGGAGGATATTCGGCGGGTGGCCGAATATATCCGGGCGCGGAAAGACCTGACTGTGCTATACGAGAAGGATTATATTACCAATTTCAAAGAGAGCGGCTATCGGAGCTTTCATATGATCATTGAATATCCGGTGCAAACGGCTTTGGGACAAAAGAAGGTGCTTGCCGAAATTCAGATCCGCACGCTAGCCATGAACTTCTGGGCTACGATTGAGCATTCCCTTAGCTACAAGTACCGTGAAAGCCTGCCGGATGACATTCGGGCGCGGCTGAAGAAGGCCGGAGAAGCGGCCAATACGCTGGATACGGAAATGTCGAGCATCCGTGAGGATATTTTGGAGGCGCAGCGGCAGTTCGAGGACGATTCCAATATTACGACGCAGGTGCTGAACGCGATACACAAGCTGTACTTTTTCCATCTGGTCAATGAAGCGATCGCATTCCAGAGCCGCTTTAATGCGATATGGCAGGATCATGACATGGATGAGATGAAGGTGCTCCTGGACGAAGTGAAGGAGCTCCTGGCGGCAGCCAAGAAGAAAGTAAATGAAGATGAGCTATGAGCCGCTATATGTCGCTTACCTCGTCTATTTCAACCGGGACCGGGATTACTTCGAATGCCATGAGGTGTTAGAGGAGTTGTGGCTGGAGCGGGATCGCGATCCCAGGTACAAGGGGCTGCTGCAAGTGGCAGTCGGGCTCTTTCACTTTCGGAACAACAACGTACGAGGAGCATACAAGATGTTCACAAGCGCCGCCTCCCGGCTCGAAAGCTATCCCCGGGATGAACTCGGGATCTCGATGGGGAAGCTGGTGGGCGAGGTGCGGGACTACGCCAAGCAGCTGTTATCGTATGACGTTCATCCGTTCCCCTATAGGGATCTGACGATCGAAATTGGGGATACGGAGCTGAAGCGGGCGGTTTTGTCGGCATCGGAGCGGATCAAGCCGAACATTCCGCAGAGGCGCAAGCCGGAGCGGGCACATGCCAAGTAGCGCCGAGAGAATAAGTAAAAAAGAGCTGCCCGTCTGTAGAAGGATCTACGTGTGGGCAGCTCTTTTTTCGTATGATCATGCGATGGATCAGGATTCGGTGCCTTTATACTTGTCATCGATGAACTGTTTGATTTCGTCGACGGATTTTCCTTCGTCATGGAGCCGTTTGGCATCCTGCAGCTCGGTCAGGCATATGCCGCACTGGGCACCATGGTCCGTCCATTTGATTTCGCCGTCCTTGTTCTCGGCGATGAAGCAGCGGTGAAGGGAATCGTGATAGCCGGTCTCCTCGTCCATGCAGCCGCAGTAGCACTTGATTTCCTTGATAATGTCCTCAAGTTCTCCGACCGTGGCATAGGTTGCTTGCGTATTGTCGGTGTAATTGGACAGAAACTCCGGCATCACCGTCAGGCTGGCCGTTGTCTCGTATCGTTCGGAAGCGGCGCCGTGCTGATGGCTTGCAGCGGATTCTTTGCCGCCGCAAGCGGTCAGCAGCATGCCCGATATGACGAAGGTAAAGAGAATGGCGCGGGTGCGGTTCATTTCGTCACGCTCCCTTTGTATTTATCCAGGAATTGCTTGAAGTCGTCGATGGAGTAGCCTTCGCTGGAACCTTCCGGTTTCAAGCCGCCGACCATGCGTTCCTTCTGAACGCCGTTCTCGAAGTATACGAGCGTCGGGGTGAACTCGATGTTGTATTCTCTCCAGCCCTCCTGATACTCGCGGAGATTGTACTGGTGCATCGTAATGCCGGCGTCATCGGCCAATGGCATCAATTCCGGGGTCGTCGCCCGGCAGTGCGGACAATCGGAAGCAAAGAAGTACACGAAAAAGTTCTCTTTGTTGTCGACCTTGCTCTTCAGCTGATCCGGCAAAATGATTTGCTGGTAATTCGGATCATTAAGGAGCTCCTGTGTAGCCGGGTTCAGGCTGGAGACCTTCTTGCCGCCGTATAAATCGCTTGCTTCGCCTTGACCGTTCAAGAAAACGAGTGCGGCAACCAACAGTACGAAGACTCCCCCGAAGGCGTATAACGCGGTGTATTTATTCTTTTTTTTGCGGTTCATGGATCCACCCCCTAATGAGTAATAATAAACAAGGACTTGTCCTTTTTAATGTAGTTTATTATACAATATTAAAAGTCGCAGCGGAACATGCGAAAGTTCGCTTCGGCTGTGCGAATATACACTTCAAACCGATACGATACAGAACAGGTAGGTACTTAGTATGGCATTACGTCTGCCCTCGCCGTTTCTGGCGAAGATGAAATCGCTGCTCGGCGAAAACTATGACAATTTTATGAAGTCTTATGAACAACCCCCGTTTGCCGGCATTCGGGTGAACACGCTGAAGATCGGCAAGGCCGATTTCTTGGAAATATCCCCCTTTGCCCTTGCGCCCATCCCCTGGTGTCCAACCGGTTACTATATTCAGGAGGGGGAGCGCCCGGGGCGGCACCCTTACTATCATGCAGGGCTTTATTATATCCAGGAGCCGAGCGCCATGGCTCCCGTCGAGCTGCTTGATGTTACGCCGGGCGACCGGGTACTGGATTTGTGCGCCGCTCCCGGGGGCAAATCCACGCAGATTGCGGCGAAGCTGAAGGGGCAGGGGATGCTGATCAGCAATGATCTGCATCCGGACCGCACCAAAGCGCTGGCCAAAAATTTGGAGATGTACGGCGTGCGGAATGCCGTGGTGCTGAATGAGGAGCCGGAGCGGATTGCCGGGGCTTTTCCCGAATTTTTCACGAAAATATTGATAGATGCTCCATGCTCCGGCGAAGGGATGTTCCGCAAAGACGAATCCATGCTGAAGTACTGGGAGGAATCGTCTCCGCTCAAGTTTGCGGAGATGCAGCGGGACATCCTGAAATCGGCGGCAGCCATGCTCTGCCCGGGAGGCCGGCTCGTGTATTCTACCTGCACCTTCTCTCCGGAAGAGAATGAAGGGATGATTGCGGAGTTTCTGAGCGAACATCCGGATTTTCGCGTGGTTCCGGTGGATCATTCGGAATTCTTTTCCCCGGGAGAAACGGACTGGATGGCGGGCCAAGGGAACGTGAAGGACGATGTGCTGGGACAGCTTGCCGGTACCGCTCGATTGTGGCCGCATAAGGTCAGAGGCGAAGGGCATTTCATGGCCGTGCTTCAGCGGGAAGGCGAGCTGGACCGCCGGGAGGCCGAGAAAGACCAAGCTCCTTGGATCCAGACAGGCAGTCTGGACCACGGTTCGCTTGCTGTCTCCCCGCGGACCGACTCATCCCGAGAGCGTAAAGGGAAATCCGCTCTCCGGGAAGAGCGGCCGGGAAAACCCGGGAGGGGCAGCAACGGCGCTTCGCGTCAGCAGGCACCCCGCCGAAGCGGTGGAGATCGTCAGTCCAATCCGATTTCGCTCGACCCGTTCCAGGCCTTTATCCAAGAGCAGCTGCACGTAAAGCTGGAGGGCTATCCCGTTGTCTACGGCAGCCATGTGTACGTATCGCCACTGCCGGAGGAGCGTCTAAAGCAGCTGAAGGCCATCCGTCCCGGATGGTACATGGGACAGCTGAAGAATGAACGGTTCGTGCCGGGGCATCCTTTGGCCACGGCGCTGCAAGCGGATGAGGCCGCCCGGCATGTGAGCCTGTCTTCCAAAGACGGCGAAGCGGTCCGGTATTTGAAAGGGGAAACCTTGTCGATTCCGGAGGAACGCGTGACGTGCCGGCCGGGTGCTGAAGCGAAGGGTTATGTGTTAGTGTGTATAGACGGATACTCGGCCGGCTGGGGCAAATGGCAGTCAGGCATGTTGAAGAACGAGTATCCGGCAGGGTGGAGGTGGACATCGGTATGAGTGGCAAAGGCAGGACTACGCAAAGACTGGACAAGGTACTGTCCAATCTGGGATTCGGCTCGCGGGCCGAATTAAAGAAAAAAGCGAAGCAGGGGAGCATCGTCGTCAATGGAACGGTAACGAAAGATCCGGGAAAACATGTGGATCCCTACGCGGATATCATTGAGTTTGAAGGGGAAACCATTCAATACCGGGAGTACGTGTATCTCATGCTGCACAAACCTCCGGGCGTCGTCTCGGCAACCGAGGATCTGCGCGATCGTACGGTGCTGGATCTGCTGGATGCGGAATATCGGGTCTTCGAGCCGTTCCCGGTGGGCAGGCTGGATAAAGACACGGAAGGACTGCTGCTGCTTACGAATGACGGCAAGTTGGCCCATGAGCTGCTGTCGCCCCGGAAGCATATTCCCAAGACTTATGAAGCGACCGTAGAGGGCCGCGTGGACGAAGAGGATGTGCGTCGGTTTGCCGCAGGAGTCACATTGGATGACGGTTACGTAACCTTGCCCGGAGAGCTGGCGATCCATTCCCATGAGGAACGGGAGGACGGGGTCCAGCTGTCGCGCATCTCGCTGACCATCCATGAAGGCAAATTTCATCAGGTCAAGCGGATGTTTGAGGCGGTAGGCAAAAAAGTCGTGTATCTCAAAAGAATCAGCATGGGCGAACTTCGATTGGATGAAAATCTCGAGATCGGAACTTACCGGGAGCTGACCGAGCAAGAACTGGCTTTGATCGGAAGAGCCGGATCAGAATAGAGAAATAGAGACTTAAAGGATGGATGGAGAATGGGATACAAATTGGTTGCGCTTGACGTAGACGGAACGCTGCTGAATGATCATCACGAAATTACGGAGAAGACCAGGAATACCGTGATGGAAGCCGCAAAACAAGGGGTAGAGATCGTACTGTGCACGGGCAGAGGGCCGCTGAATTCGATTCCTTTCATGAAAAGCATGGGTCTTGGCGGTTATGTCATCAGTCATAACGGAGCGGCAACGGTCGAAGTGGAGACCCATCACATCGTGCATCAGTTCGGCATGGACCCGGGTCAGCTGGAACCCTTCATGAAATATTGCCGTGAGCACGGGGTGCATTTTGACGTGAATACCGCCTTCGAGATGTACGTGGACCAGGTGGATGAGCTTGCCGGACCGGTACGTTCGATGTACGAAAACTATTTAATGCTGCCAAGCAATCTGCCGTCATGGGAGGAGCTGTCGGACCCGGTCGTGAAATTTACGGTATTCGGCGAATCCGCCGATATCGACCGCGTTTATGCGGATTGGAGCAAGTGGACCCTGCCCTTCAACATGCTGCGAAGCGGCGAGTTCTTTATCGACCTGATGCACAGCCAAGCATCCAAGGGAAATGCGCTGAAGCAGCTGGCAGCCAAAAGAGGCTATCGGCCGGACGAAGTGCTGGCCATCGGCAATTACTTCAACGATATTACGATGCTCACTTACGCAGGTATGGGCATTGCGATGGATAATTCGCCGGTAGAGGTCAAGGCCGCCGCCAATGCGGTAACGGCTTCGAATAACGAGGACGGCGTACACGAGGCGCTGGTGAAATACTGCTTGTCGTAAAAATTGAATATTGCAGAAGCGAGAACCCGCCATAGGGCACTTGAAAAAAAGTGCCTGAGGGCGGGTTTTTTGCGTGAATGGGAGCCGGTTAACGCATTCTCTAAGAAGATGAAGACAAGCATATCCTTCCAGATTTGGATTGACACGATAGAAGCGGCATGCTATTTTTATCAATGAAAATGATAATCATTATCAATCATTGGAGCGAAAACACGCCTGCATATCGTTTTATCGAAAAAAGGAGGCAACTCATGTGTACGGAAGAAGAACTGAACATAGATAGCGCATCGGATTCGGATCGTAGCGGAAAAACCAGCCTGGTGGAGATCAAGGAGTACATCGACAGCCATTATCACGAGGCGTTAACCATTGGCCAACTGGCCGGAATGGCTAATATCTGTCCCAAGTATTTCGTGGACCTGTTCAAGAAGACATTCGGCCAGACCACGATTGATTACCTGACGCATGTTCGCATGAATCACGCCAAGCGTTACTTGGCCGAATCGGACGATCGGCTTCGGGATATCGCACAGAAGGTTGGTTATAAGGACGAGTTCTATTTCAGCCGGATTTTTAAGAAGAAGGTGGGCATGTCGCCATCGGAATATGCCCGAAATTCGAGGCAGCTGATCGCGGCCTGTTCTTCTTCGATCATCGGGCAGCTGGTGGCGCTGAACGTCATTCCAGCCGCCGCGCCGCTTGATGCGAAGTGGACCCCGTTTTATTACAATGCCTACAACTCGGAGATCAAGTCGCGTTTGAAATTGACGAATCCTTATCCGGACAGCCGCTTTGAGGAGAACATCGAGCAGCTGTTCCGCGCCAAACCCGACGTCATAATCGGCATGGATCACCTCGGTGTAGAGGAAATCGCCAAGCTGGAGCCTATTGCCCCCACCTTCATTGTTCCGTCCCATGCAGGTTGGAAGAAGCAGCTGGAGCTGATCGCGGCATTCCTGAACAAGGAAGAACAGGCACAATCCTGGATCGGGCAGTATGAGCGGAAAGTGGCGCATGCACGCTCGCGAATGCAGGAAGTGGTGGGGAATGATCGTGTTGCCGCGCTGCGGATATATGGACAAAATCTCTATTCCTACGGTAACCGGGGGCTTGAGGAAGTGCTGTTTCAGGATTTGCAGCTCAAGCGAGCTTGCCGATCCCATGCCAGCCGGAATCAGCAAATAACGATGGATGATTTGCTGCAGTGCGATCCGGACCGAATTCTGATCGCGGTATGCCCGGAAGCTGCATCGCGACGCTATTGGCTCGCGCTCCAGCATTCCGCCGAGTGGCATAAGCTTAGAGCCGTCGCGCAAGGAAGGGTCTACACGATCTCGTCCGATCCTTGGTTCGAATACTCCGCGCTTGCCGTGACGAGAATGCTGGACGAGGCGATGCTGCTGTTTACAGGAGATAGTCCAAACGGAGTTCTGGATAAAAGCCATGGTGAATCGTTTGCTACGTAATATATACTCGTCTTAATTGAGAATCATTATCACAGGAGGAGATACATTGTGGCTAAAAGTTTCAATCGTGGAAAGAGAATTTGGAGGATCAATATAGCGGCACTTGCGTGTTGTGCCGTCATCATAGGCTTGCTGTCAGGCTGCGGGGATAAGGCGGAGACCGGAGCGACGGATGGCGATCAAGAGGCAGCGAAGACCGCAGCGGTGGAGACGTCCGGCAAAGCAGGGAGTAGCCAAAAATCGACGGAGGAACCAGGGACGAATCGTGAGGAGACGTCGACGAAAGAGGAACGTACGGTAACGGATGAGCTCGGGCACGAAGTGAAGATTCCGGCCGAGGTGAACAAGGTATTTGCGCCGAACATGGAAGATTCCTTGCTGAAGCTCGGCGTGAAGCCCGTTGCCCAATGGGCCAACGGCAAGCTGGGACACTCTTATTTGCAGGAGGAGCTGGACGGCATTCCCCTGATCGATTTTTCGGGAGGCTTGCCTTCGCCGGAGGCCCTGATGTCCTACGAACCGGATCTTATCGTGCTTCACACCGAGACTTACGCGGCGGACGGCACCTATGAGAAATACGCCAAAATCGCGCCAACGTACGTGTTCAAAAATGCTTCCGGGAATGTCGAGAAATCGCTGACCACCTTGGGCGATCTGCTTGGGAAAGCGCCGGAGGCCGAGACCGCCTTGAAAAATTATCAGCAAAAAGCAAGCGAAGCGAAGTCGAAGCTGAGTTCCGTGGTGGGGGACAAGAACGTGGCCATTATCCGTTTCGCACCAAGGGGAGTCAGTTTGATGGGCGGAAATTACCTGTGCGGATATGTCATCCATCAGGACCTGGGACTGGGCAAGTCCAAGCTGGTCGAGAACGAGAATGCAGCTAACATATCGCTGGAAATACTCCCGCAGCTCGATGCAGACTATATATTTGTCATCAACGCCTATGATCAAGGAACGGAACGCATGAAGGAAATGACGGAAAACCCAATCTGGAAAGGCATGTCCGCGGTCAAGAACGGTCAGGTCTATGAAGCCGATAACGAATACTGGCTGGGAAGCGGCCTGATCGCTTACGAGAAAATCGTGGATGACGTCGTTCGCTCCATTACGGGTCAATAGGAGGAACATATGAGCCATCATACGACTTCCGTAGACATGATGAGGCACAGCGTGGTGCTGGCCCGTGCGGAGCATTGGGTGATGCACTCGAGGGGCGGGCGCCGCTATCGAATCATTACGGCACAGCCGACGGGACCGGCCCCGCCGTCCGGATATCCGGTCATCTATTTACTGGACGGCAACAGCGTGTTTCACACGATGGTCGAGATGCTGCGCCTGCAGTGCCACAGGCCGGACAAAACCGGGATATTGCCGGCAGTTGTTGTAGGCATCGGTTACGAGACGGAGGGGCAGTATGCTTCGGACCGGTTCTATGATTACACGCCCTATCCAAACACGAAGTTCAGGAACAAGCTGGACGGGGATTCCGTGCCGGAGCAGGGGGGAGCGGCTGAGTTTCTGCAATTCATCGAGGAGGAGCTGAAACCGCAGATCGAGGGCGAGTTCAACATTGACCGGCATCGCCAGACGATATTCGGCCATTCCCTCGGCGGGCTGTTCACGCTTTATGCCATGTTCAGCAAACCGCAGGCTTTCTCGTGTTACATCGCCGGCAGCCCTTCTATTCACTGGAATTCGGAGTGTTTACGCGAGCTGGAGCAGCGCTATGCCGATCAGGTCAAGGAAAAACCTTATCCTGTTCGGCTGCTGCTTGGCGCAGGAGAGCTCGAAAGGCCCCACGTCACCGGCAATTGCATCCGCTCATCTGAGCTCGCCGAACGTCTGGCTGTTCTGTCCGAGTACGGCATGCATGCCGAATTCAAGGAGTTTGAGGGGGAAGGGCATCTATCCGTGCTGCCAGTCCTCATCAGCAGAGCATTACGGTTTGCCCTTCACCCTGAACACGAAGGAGGTGATCACCATGGAGAGCACAGGCATTAGAGGGAAAGTAGCGCTCGTGACCGGTGCCGCCCAAGGAATAGGCGAAGCGGTGGCACGTGCCCTTGCCCGGCAAGGAGCCGTTGTAGCGGCCTGCGACCGGAAGGAGGCCGAGCTGCTCCGCCTTGCGGCCGACCTATCCGGCTCAGGCGTTCATGCCGCGGCTTACAAGGCGGATGTGAGCCGCAGTGCCGAGGTTGAAGCGATGGTCGAACGGGTTGAGGATGAGCTCGGACCGATCGAGATTCTCGTCAACGTAGCGGGAGTGCTGCGGGTCGGTGGGGTCGAGTCGCTTACCGACGAGGATTGGCAGGCCCACTTCAACGTCAATACCCACGGCGTATTCTACACGTCACGCTCCGTCGTGCGACGCATGGCGAGCCGACATTCCGGAGCTATCGTGACGGTAGGCTCGAATGCGTCCAAGGTTCCGCGGTCGCAGATGTCGGCCTATGCCGCCTCCAAAGCAGCGTCCACGATGTTTACGAAATGCCTGGGGCTCGAATATGCCCGCCATCATATCCGCTGTAACGTGGTTTCCCCCGGCTCTACGGATACCGAAATGCAGCGTTTGTTATGGCAGGATGATCATGGTGCAAGGTCCATTATCGAGGGGGCGCCTGACTCCTTCCGCCTCGGCATACCGCTTGGCAAAATCGCGCTCCCTTCGGACATTGCGGATGCGGTCGTTTTCCTTGTATCCGACCGGGCCGGGCACATGACGATGCAGGACGTATGCGTGGATGGCGGCGCGACGTTGGGATGCTGAGCATTTACGGGTTTTCATGCTTGATGATTTTCTAAATTCAATATACTAGGTAGGCTCATAAGCAGAGAGGAGACTGAAATGTTACACTATGATGCTCCAACCGCAGCGGAGGCTGCGCAACTTATGGAACAATACCAGGTCGGTTCGTCTTTCTTCTTCTCATCCCCTCGCAAGACGCTGTTAACGCATGGAGAGTACTCAAGACTGCCGGTTCCCTCGGGGACCGGGCACAGAACGCTGCCGGAACGCGTCCGTGAATTGCTGGAATTCGCAAAGCAAGCGGGACGGCGGGATGCCGTTGTTGTTGGCGCCATACCTTTTGACATTCAAAAACCGGCCAGTCTGTTTATTCCGCTTTCGGCCCAGTGGCACGATTCCCTTCTATTCTCTGAAGGCAAGGATCCGGAAATGCCCCGAACTTCCAGTTACAACGTGCTTTCCGTTCCGGAGCCGACGGCGTTCAAGGAAGGCGTGAACCGGCTGCTGGACCTCATTTCTCAAAAGAAACTCCATAAAGCGGTGCTTTCCCGCACGCTGGATATCACGCTTCCTCATGCCCTGTCCATTCCACAGATATTGACTCATTTAGCGTATCACCACTCCCATGGCTACACGTTTGCCGTACCGTTGGCACCCGAATTGTCCCACACTTCAAGCCCGGATGCCGTTGCATCCACCCGGACGCTGTTTGGCGCAAGCCCCGAACTCTTAATTACGAAGAAAGGTTCGCGAATCAAAGGAAATCCATTGGCGGGTTCTGCGGCACGAAGCGCCGATCCCGCTGAAGATCGGCGGCGGGCGGCAGCCCTGCTGTCATCCGCCAAAGACCGATATGAGCATGCCATCGTAATCGATGCCGTGGCATCGGCCTTGCAGCCTTATTGCAGCAAGCTGGAGGTTCCCGCCGAACCTTCGCTCGTACAGACCAAAGCCATGTGGCATCTATCCACCGAAATCAATGGCGTCCTGAAGGATGAATCGGTAACGTCATTGGAGCTTGCCCTGGCCATGCATCCGACGCCGGCAATCTGCGGCACGCCGACCGATGCGGCCCGGGATGCCATACAAGAGATCGAGCCGTTCGATCGCGGCTTCTACTCGGGAGCCGTCGGTTGGTCGGATGCCAACGGGGATGGCGAGTGGGCGGTGACGATTCGCTGCGCAGAAACGGAAGGAACCTTATTGCGGGTGTTCGCAGGCGCAGGAATCGTGACCGGTTCCATAGCGGAGGCGGAGCTGGCCGAGACTTCGGCCAAATTCCGCACGATTCTGGCCGCGATGGGTTTGAATGAACAACAAACAACGATGTTGGAGGAGGAATGAGGAATGTTGGCAGGTTGTAAGGTTTGGCCGGAGGAATTTGCCGCCCGCTACCGGGAGGCAGGCTGCTGGCAGGGCGAAACCTTTGGAGAGCTCTTGCGTAAACGGGCTGCAGCGCATGGGGAACGGGTTGCGGTCGTGTGCGGCGACCGGCACATAAGCTACGCCGAACTGGACAACCGGGTGGATCGATTGGCCGCGGGATTTCTTAAGCTCGGCATTAAGGCACAGGAACGGGTTATCGTTCAGCTGCCGAACATCGCTTCATTTTTCGATACGATATTCGCGCTGTTCCGCATAGGGGCGCTTCCCGTCTTCGCTCTGCCCGTTCACCGCCGGAACGAAATCGTATATCTATGCGGCTTTAGCGAAGCCGCCGCGTATATCATTCCCGATATGGAATCGGGCTTCGACTATCGCGACCTGGCGGCTCAGGTTCAGGCAGCGGTCCCTTCCCTCCGCCATGTCATCGTAGCCGGCGACCCGGGTCCGGGGGCGTTCGTATCCCTGGACGATTTGTACCTCGATGATTTGGAGTGCTCTTCGCACGGATCAGACGCGGAAGGCCCTAATCCCGGTGATGTCGCGTTTCTCCAGCTGTCGGGCGGGACGACCGGACTGCCGAAGCTCATTCCGCGCACGCATGACGACTATATCTACAGCTTGCGCATGAGCGCCGAAATCTGCTCGCTGGATAAGGATAGCGTTTATTTGGCGGTACTTCCCGTCGCGCATAATTTCCCGCTCAGCTCGCCGGGCGTGCTGGGGACGCTGTATGCCGGAGGCAGGGTTGTTCTTGCCCGGTCAGCGAGTCCGGATGCGGCATTTCCGCTGATCGCCTCCGAAGGCGTCACGATAACGGCGGTCGTTCCGCCCCTGGCCCTGATTTGGCTTGAATCGGCACCATCCCGTTCCGAAGACCTCTCCAATCTGCAGGTGCTGCAGGTAGGCGGGGCCAAATTCAGTGCGGAGGCGGCCAAACGCGTGCAAACGGTGCTGGGATGCAAGCTGCAGCAAGTGTACGGGATGGCGGAAGGCTTGGTGAACTATACCCGGCTGGATGATCCCGAAGACATAACGGTGCATACGCAGGGGCGTCCCATGTCTCCTTACGATGAAGTGAGGCTGGTCGATGAGGATGATGTCGAGGTAGCCCCCGGCGAAGTCGGGGAATTGCTGACACGGGGGCCTTATACGATTCGCGGCTACTATAAAGCGGACAAGCATAACGAGAAGGCTTTTACCACGGACGGCTTCTATCGCACGGGTGACCTTGCCAGCATGACGCCTTCAGGTTATCTGGTGATCCAAGGCCGTTCCAAGGATCAAATTAACCGCGGGGGCGACAAGGTTGCGGCCGAAGAGGTAGAGAACCATCTGCTTGCCCATCCCAGCGTGCACGATGCTGCCGTGGTCGCGATGCCGGACGAGTATCTGGGCGAGCGGACCTGCGCCTTCGTTATCGTTCATCATGGCGCGGTTAGCGGCAATGAGCTGAAGGCGTTTCTCAGAAATAGAGGGCTCGCTGCGTACAAAATCCCGGATCGGGTGGAATTTATGGATTCCTTCCCCCACACGGGTGTCGGCAAAGTAAGCAAAAAGCAGCTGCGGGAGCTCGCGGCTCAGAATCAGGACGCACGGCTGAAACTTTCCAAATAACATCGAAATGAGGAGATATGGATGGCACTTCCTAAGATTTTACCTTATCCCATGCCAGGGGAGACCGACCTGCCCAAGAACAAGGTAGCATGGACGGCGGATCCGAACCGTGCCGTGCTGCTCATCCACGATATGCAGCAATATTTCATCGACGCGTTCACGCCTGATCAATCGCCGGTCGTGGAACTGATCGCCCATATTCAGAAGCTGCGTTCCTGCTGCGCGGAGCTAGGCATTCCCGTGATCTATTCGGCCCAGCCCGGGGGTCAGGCACCGGAGCAGCGCGGCCTGCTGCAGGATTTCTGGGGATCCGGCATCAACGACGGTCCATACCAGAAAAAGTTCGTGGATGCGGTAGCGCCGTCGGAACGGGATATGCTGTTGACCAAATGGAGGTACAGCGCCTTTCAGAAGACCGATCTGCATGAAATCATGCGCGAGCTAGGCCGCGACCAGTTGATGATCTGCGGGATCTATGCTCACATCGGCTGTCTGTTGACCGCCGGCGAAGCTTTCATGAAAGACATACAGCCGTTCTTCATTGCGGATGCCCTTGCGGATTTCTCGTTAGAGAAGCACCGTCTGGCACTTGTGTATGCAGCGGAACGCTGCGCCGTTACGCTGACCACGGAACGACTGATCGCTTCGCTGACTCCAGCGCGTCACCCCGTCTCGGGTCGTTCCGAAGCTCCAACCGGAGAGGGAAGACCCGCAGATGCTGTGGAGGAGCAATCGCCGCTCACGCTGCAGACGTTGCGAGAGAACGTAGCGGAATTGCTGCAGGAACGGCCGTCGAGCATCGGCGAGGATGACCATTTGATTGAATACTGGGGACTGGATTCCATTCGCATCATGAGTTTGGCCGAGCGCTTCCGGCGCGAGGGCTTGGATATCAGCTTTGTGGAGTTGGCCGAGCAGCCGACACTGGCGGGCTGGTGGGGATTGCTGTCGGACAAGCAGAACGTGCGGGTGTCACCGCCCAATTATGATTACTATACGGTGTAAAAGGAGGGAATTCGTATGCTTGAGCAAAAGAGGGAGCGCTGGTCCCTGTCCGGAGCGCAGTTGGGGATATGGTATGCCCAGCAGCTGGACCCCGACAATCCGATATTCAACACGGCGGAATGCATTGAGATTCGAGGACCTGTAGATCCGGTTCTCTTCGAGAAGGCCTTGCGCCAGGTGGTGGGGGAGGCCGATGCCCTGTTTGCCCGCTTCGGCGAAGATGCGGACGGTCCTTGGCAGTCGATCGATCCGTCTTCTGACTGGCCTCTACATGTGATGGATGTCAGCGGGAAGGAGAATCCTCATCTTGCTGCCCAAAGCTGGATGGAGCATGACCTTGCCCAAGCTATCGATCTAAGCCGAGGACCGCTGTTTACGGAGGCGCTGCTCAAGCTCGCCGCCGATCGCTACTATTGGTACCAACGCATTCATCATATCGCGATCGATGGATTCGGCGTATCGCTTCTGCTGCAAAAAGTTTCCGAGGTCTACACGGACTTAACGGGCGGGATCACATCCGGCATAGGCGCGTTCGGCAGGTTCCGGACGATTCTGGAAGAAGATGCGTCATACCGCATGTCGCAACAGCTCGACTCGGACCGCCAATTCTGGCTGCAGCGCTTTGCCGATGAGCCGGAGGTGGTCAGCTTAGGGGGACAGGCACAGCGTTCGGCGCGGAGCTTCCTGCGCCGTTCGGCGCAGCTTCCGGCATCTACAATGCAACGCTTGCAGGCGGCAGCGCAAGCTGCAGGGACAAGCTGGCCGGATGTGATTGCGGCTGCTGCGGCTCTATTTGTCCATCGTATAACAAGCGCCGAGGAGGTTGTGCTTGGATTGCCGGTGATGTGCCGCTTAGGCTCGTCATCCATCCGCATTCCGGGCATGGTCATGAATTTGCTGCCGTTCCGGGTGCGCGTCAGGCCCGATATGACCCTGATCGATCTGCTGCGGCAGGTCGCACGGGAGAATCGCGAAATCAAGCGGCATCAGCGCTACAGGCATCAGGACATCCGGCGTGATCTCAAGCTGCTTGCGGACAACCGCAGGTTATTCGGACCGCTCGTGAATGTGATGCCTTTCGCGGAAGAATTGAATGTTGGCGGTTTCCGAGGCAGCGTCCGTAATCTTGCGTCCGGTCCCGTGGATGATTTGACGATGAACGTGTACGGCGGATTGGGCGGGCACGGGCTGAGAATCGACATGGATGCCAATCCGCTGATTTACGGCGCAGATGAGTTAGAGTCCCATTTACAACGCTATTTGTATCTGCTGGACAGCCTTGCTGAAGCGGAGCCGAATGATCCCGTCGGGGGCTTGGACTATATTTTGCCGGACGAACGCGAGAAGGTGCTCGTTCAGTGGAACGATACGACCCGCGCCTTGCCGCAGCTCAGCGTGCCGCAATTATTCGAGGAGCAGGCTGCGCGTACGCCGCAGGCGGAAGCGGTCATATGCGAAGGGTTATCCCTTTGTTACGAGGACTTGAACAGGCGGGCGAATCGCCTGGCTCGCTTGCTGATTGCCCGGGAAATAGGGCCTGAGCGAATCGTTGCCCTGTCGCTGCCACGGTCGGTGGATATGCTTGTTGCCATCCTCGCCGTGCATAAGGCCGGGGCGGCATACTTACCATTGGATCCGGACTATCCGGATGATCGGATCGCTTATATGCTTGCCGATGCCAACCCGGCATGCTTGATAACGACCCGGCAGCTGTCTGAACATTTCGCGGCTGTCATGGAAGATAAGGACGTAATCCTGTTGGATGCCGCGGCTACCCTTCAGCGATTGGAGCAGCAGGCCTTTCATAATCCTGTCGATGCTGATCGCGTACGTCCGCTGCTGCCGCTTCACCCGTCCTACGTTATTTATACTTCCGGATCAACCGGCCGACCCAAGGGGGTCATGCTCACGTTCGAAGGCCTAGCCAATCTGCTGTCGGATATGCGCGAGCGTTTGGGCATCGGGGAGTGGGACCGCTGGCTGTCGGTCACCACGATGTCATTCGATATCTCGGTCATGGAGATGCTGCTGCCCCTGGCATGCGGTTCGACGCTCGACATCGTGATGCGGGATACCATTCTCGACGCAGCGTCGCTCATTCGTCGAATTCGGGAGACGAGGACGACCATCATGCAGGCGACCCCGACGTTATGGCAGTCGATTGTCGCTTGCCGTCCAGGGAAATTTGAGCGGCTTAAAGTCATTACCGGTGGCGAGGCGCTGCCGGTCGGTCTTAAGCTTGCGCTTCAAGACCTGAACTGCGAAGTGAACAATCAATATGGACCGACGGAGACAACGATATATTCGACGGCGGCAAAACTCGATCAAGCACCAGAAAAGCCATCCATCGGAGGACCGGTGTGGAATACGAGACTGTATGTGCTCGATTCTTCGCTCTCACCGGTTCCGCCAGGCGTAACGGGCGAGCTGTATATTGCGGGCTTGGGACTCGGCCGGGGGTATTTGGGAAGACCCGACTTGACGGCGGATCGGTTTGTCGCGGATCCTTACGGTCCCCCGGGCTCCCGGATGTACCGAACAGGCGACCTTGCCCGCTGGCAGGAGAACGGCTGGATCGATTATTTGGGACGCGCCGACCATCAGATCAAGCTGCGCGGCTTCCGGATCGAGACCGGCGAGATCGAGTCCGTGCTTGTGGCACATCCGGCAGTGGAGCAGGCCTTTGTCATGGTTCGCGAGGAACGGATCGGAGATCGCCGGCTTGCGGCATATATCGTTCCGTCGTCAGACTGGCCATATCTCATCGATTCGGCAGATTTACGGAGCTATGCCGCAGAGAAACTGGCCGAGTATATGGTGCCGTCTGTCATCGTACCCCTTGAAGCGCTGCCGCTCACGCCGAACAAGAAAGTGGATCGCAACGCGCTTCCCGTGCCAGATATTCGGCTGGCGGCCGGGCGTATGCCGCGAACGCCGCAAGAGGAGATGCTTTGCACGATTTTTGGCGAGGTGCTGGGCTTGCCGAGGGTTACCATCGACGATGATTTCTTCGAGCTTGGCGGTCATTCCCTGTTAGCCGGCCGGGTCATGGTCCGTATCCGGGAAGCATTCGGCGCAGAGCTCGGCATTGGCAGCCTGTTCGAATCGTCAACGGCCGCGAGTCTCGTTAAGCGGCTCGATCATGCGCAAGCAGCCAGACAGTCCGTGCGTCCCGCGGCAAGATGCGAGCGCTTGCCGTTGTCGTTTGCGCAGCAGCGGTTATGGTTTTTATATCGGTTGGAGGGTCCGAGCCCAACCTATAATATTCCTCTTGTGGCCCGCTTGTCGGGTGACCTCGATCTGGCATCGCTGCGCATGGCACTGAGGGATGTAGTGGCTCGGCATGAGTCGCTGCGCACGGTGTATCCTGAACACGACGGGGCTTCGTATCAGCGCATTTTGGATGCCGAGAGGGCCCGGCCGGAGCTAATGGTAACCGAGATCCGCGAAGCGGAGCTTGCGGATCGATTGGCCGATGCCGTCAGGTACCGTTTCGAGCTTGCAGCAGAAACTTCCCTTCGGGCAGAGCTGTTTAAGCTGGGCGATCGAGAGTTTGTCCTGCTGTTGCTGCTGCATCATATCGCCGGAGACGGCTGGTCGCTTACCCCGTTGACGCGGGATCTAGCGGATGCCTATGCGGCAAGGTGCCTGGGGAGAGAGCCGACATGGACTCCGTTACCGGTACAATATGCGGATTATGCCATGTGGCAGCAGAAGCTGTTTGGCCGCTCGGGCGACGAGAACAGCCTGATTGACCGCCAGCTGGAATATTGGACCGAAGCGCTTTCCGGCTTGCCGGAGCAATTGGAGCTGCCTACCGACTTTCCACGGCCCGCCGTGGCCAGCTATCAGGGCGGCAGCGTGCCGTTTTCGATATCCCGTGAGCTGCATCAGCAGTTGAATGGGCTCGCGCAGAGCAACAGGGCGACTTTATTCATGGTATTTCAGTCCGCGATGGCTGCGCTGTTTACGAAGCTGGGTGCAGGTACGGACATTCCGATCGGTAGCCCCGTATCGGGTCGGAATGACGACAATCTGGATCATTTAATCGGTTTCTTCATCAATACCCTTGTGTTTCGCGTGGATACGTCGAACGACCCGACGTTCGATGAGCTGCTGCGACGGGTGCGGGAAAAGAGCTTGGCAGCCTTCGAGCATCAGGACGTGCCGTTCGAGCGGCTTGTCGAGACGCTGAATCCTCCGCGTTCCCGGGCGAGACATCCACTCTTCCAAGTGATGCTGGTGCTGCAGAACACGCCGGAAACTTCGCTTGAGCTTCCGGGAATCAGCTCGAAGCTCCAGCTGCAAAACGTGGGCACTTCGAAGTTCGACTTAACCTTCGAACTGACCGAGCGGCGGGATCAGAACGGCGAGCCGGACGGAGTGGACGGCTTCATTGAATTCAGCTCAGATTTGTTCGAGCGCGGCACGGCGGAAGCGATGGCGGAACGATACGTGCGCGTATTGGAAAGTGCTGTCATTGAACCAAGTAAAACCATCAGTAAACTGGATGTTCTAACCGTTGATGAACAGGAGGAGATTCGTCGACAATGGAGTGCGCCGCTGCCAGTCACCGAGCAGGCAACTTTGTCCGAGCGGTTTGAAGCGCAGGTCAGCCGCTCGCCTCAATCGGTCGCGATTGTCCATGACGGCCAGTCTATGAGTTATGAGGAGCTGAACGAGCGAGCCAACCGGCTTGCCCATTTCTTGATTGCCTCCGGCGTCGGTACGGAGCAGATCGTAGCTCTCGCACTGCCGCGTTCGGTGGATATGGTCGTCTGCATTCTGGCCGTGCTTAAAGCGGGGGCCGCTTACCTGCCTCTGGATCCGGAGTATCCGGAGGATCGATTGGCTTACATGATGGAGAATGCTTGTCCGGTATGCGTCATGACGAGCGTTCACGTGATGGATCAGCTGCCGAGTTTCGGACAATGGCTGCGCGTTGTCATCGATGGACCTGAAGAGGCTATGCAATGGCAGGGTTATTCCAAGGAGAATCCAAGCGACCGTGAGCGTCTTGGACGGCTTATGCCGAAGAATGCCGCTTATATCATTTATACCTCCGGTTCCACAGGCAAACCGAAGGGCGTGCTGGTGCCGCATCAGAATGTCGTCAGGCTATTCGATTCCACCCGGCATTGGTTCCAGTTTAATGAAACCGATGTATGGACCTTGTTCCATTCGTATGCCTTCGATTTCTCGGTGTGGGAAATATGGGGCCCGCTCTTGTATGGCGGCCGGCTCGTTGTGGTTCCGCATACGGTCAGCCGATCGCCTGAAGAGATGTTAAGCTTGCTGGTCCGGGAAGGCGTGACCGTGTTGAATCAGACGCCGTCGGCGTTCTATCCTTTGATTCAGGCGGATCGGGAGCAGCCGGAGACGGGTCGGAAGTTGTCCCTGAGGTACGTTGTGTTTGGAGGCGAAGCCTTGGAACTTGGCCGGCTTACGGATTGGTATCGGCGCCATGCCGACGATGCCCCGCATCTGATCAACATGTACGGCATAACGGAAACGACCGTGCATGTCAGCTATCTGGAGCTGAACCGAAACCTGGCGCTGCCGGGAGTCGGCAGCCTGATCGGCGAAGCGATTCCGGATCTGCGGGTGTACGTGCTCGATGACAGGCTTCAGCCCGTTCCGTATGGCGTGATCGGGGAAATGTATGTCGCCGGCGCAGGATTGGCGCGCGGGTACTGGGGACGTCCCGACCTTACCGCCGACCGGTTCGTGGCGGACCCATACGGCCCGCCGGGGACAAGAATGTACCGAACCGGCGATTTGGCGAGACGTTTTGCCGACGGCACGCTGGATTATTTGGGACGGTCCGACCATCAGGTGAAAATACGCGGCTTCCGGATCGAGCTTGGCGAAATCGAATCGGTCCTCGTGCGTCATGAGGCACTCTCGCAGGCGGCTGTCATCGTGCGTGAGGATCAGCCCGGAGACCAGCGGCTTGCGGCATATGTCGTCGGCAATCCCGGCGAGTCGCCTTCGGGTACGGAGCTGCGCCGCTATGCCGCTTCGCTGCTTCCTGATTATATGGTTCCATGGGCCTTCGTCATGATGGACAAGCTGCCTCTTACGCCTAACGGAAAGCTGGATCGCAAAGCGCTGCCGGCCCCCGAGATGTCAACGGATGCGGATGGGCGCAATCCGCGAACTCCGCAGGAGGAAGTGTTATGCGAGCTGTTTGCCGAAATCCTCGGCGCCAAGCGGGTCGGCATCGATGACAGCTTTTTCGAGCTCGGCGGTCACTCTTTATTGGCGGTCCGGCTCATCAGCCGGGTTCGCGAAGCGCTCGGCAAAGAATTGAGCATTGCAGCATTATTCGAAGCACCGACGGTAGCGGGGCTAGTCGACAAGCTTGAGATGGGCGGCGGGAACAGCGCGCTGCAGGTCGTGCTTCCGCTTCGGTCGCATGGAGATCAAACCCCGCTGTTCTGCGTGCATCCGGCAGGAGGATTAAGCTGGTGCTACGCTGGTTTAATGAAGCATCTCGGCATGAATTATCCGATTTACGGCTTGCAGGCAAGGGGCATTGCCCATGCTGAGGAGCTGCCGGGATCACTGGAAGAGATGACGGCAGACTACATCGGCCATATCCGCTCCCTACAGCCAGCGGGTCCATATCGGCTGCTCGGCTGGTCCTTGGGCGGCAATGTCGCTCAGTCGATTGCGGTACAGCTGCAGGAAGCGGGTGAGGACATTGAATTGCTCGCCATATTGGATGCTTATCCGAGCCATTATTTGCCGATCAAGGAAAAACCTGATGAAGACGAGGCTTTGACCGCGCTGCTGGCGCTTGGAGGCTTCGACAGGGAGAGCATTGAAGTGGGGCTTGGAGACGCGCCGTTAACCATAACGGCTGCCCTTGAACTGCTGCGTAACGAGAGCAGCGCGCTCTCGTCCCTTGAGGAAGAAACGATCATGAATCTGAAGACGACCTATGAAAATTCGGTTCAACTGCTAAAGGCTTACGTTCCGAAGCGGTTTGAGGGAGATATGTTATTCTTCCACTCCACGATCATCCCGGATTGGTTTGACCCCATCGACCCGGAGATGTGGGAGCCTTACGTAGGCGGCAAAATCGAGCGGCACGATATCGAATGCCGTCATAAGGATTTATGCCAGCCGGGACCTCTGGATGAGATCGGCAAGACTATTCTAAACAAGCTTGAGGTAATGGCATCTAAAACAGAGACAACGAGGGACAGGAGGGAACTGATCTATGACCAATCCTTTTGAGCAAGCCGACGGCAAGTTTCTTGTACTGATGAACCACGAGGGCCAATATTCGCTCTGGCCGGCGTTCGCGGCTATTCCGGCCGGCTGGAACCAGGTTTTGGGACTTGGCACACGGGAGGAATGCGTCGCCTATATCAACGAGAAATGGGTCGATTTACGGCCGCGGAGCTTGTATGCCGATGCGGGGACAATACCGGAACCTGGACCATGAGCCAAGGGCTGAATCCAAAAAAAGTAGTATGCATCGTCTATGTGGCCGCGATGTTTGTGGTTGCCATGGACGCCACCGTGCTGAACGTGGCGCTTCAGACGATCAGCCGGGAGCTTGAAGTGCCCCCTGCGGCTTCAGGCGTGCTGAATGTCGGTTATTTGGTCAGCTTGGCCATCGTTCTGCCGATGGCGGGCTGGCTTGGCGATACATGGGGAACGAAGCGTACGTTTCTCCTGGCACTGGGCCTTTTTACCGGAGCATCCGTATTGTGCAGCTCTGCAGACAGCTTGGCTGCGTTGACGCTTTTTCGCGTAATCCAAGGCATCGGCGGCGGCTTGCTGACCCCGGTCGGCATGGCGATGCTGTTCCGCATGTTCCCGCCGCAGGAGCGCGCGAAAATCTCCCGGGCGCTTATCCTGCCTATCGCGATTGCGCCTGCAATCGGCCCGGTTGTGAGCGGGCTGCTTCTTGAATATTTGACGTGGCGGTGGATCTTCTTCGTGAGCTTGCCGATCGGCATTCCCGCTCTCGTGTTCGGTTTATTCTGGCTGAAGGAGCATCGGGAGCCGGATGCCGGCAAGCTGGACGTGCCGGGCTTGCTGCTGTCCGCGCCGGGTCTTGCCCTGCTGATGTTCGCCTTGAGCCAGGGGCCGCTGCACGGGTGGGACGCCCCGCGGGTATGGGGCGCCGGCCTGGCTGGCATCCTGCTGTTGTCTGCTCTGGTGAAGGTGGAGCTAAGGGCTGCGAAACCGCTGCTGGATTTGCGGCTGCTGGGCAATCGCTTGTTCCGAACGTCAGGTATCATCGCAATGTGTGCATCTGCAGGTCTGCTGGGCATGCTCTACGTATTTCCCTTGATGTATCAGAACGCCCTGCACGTCTCCGCCTTGGATACGGGGCTGACGACGTTTCCCGAAGCCATCGGGCTGATGGTTGCCTCGCAGCTCGTACCCTGGACGTATCCAAGGATGGGCCCTAGGCGAGTGATCATCATGGGATTTGCGGTTACCGCGCTCATTTTTATTATGCTCAGCATGGTGGACGCCGGGACGAATCCGTGGTTTATACGGGCCCTGCTATTTGGCGTCGGCATTTTCCTTGGTCAAACCGTGGGATCCGTTCAGATCGCTGCCTTTGCCACCATCCCGCCTGCTTCGATGGGGCGCGCTTCCACCTGGTTTACGGTGCAGAACAGACTTGGTCCCGCCATCGGGCTGGCTGTTCTATCAGGCATCTTGGCTGCCGTTGGAACGGAGACCGTAAACGCGGCGGGGGAGTTGGGGCCGAATCTGACGGCATATCGAGCAGCATTGCTTGGGGCCGCTGGCTTCCTGCTCATCGGTGCAGGCGCGGCGTTATGGATACGGGATGCCGATGCGGCGTCTACGATTCGCAAACCCGCCACAATACCGGTCAAGGAACAGGCGACTCCAGCCGAGAAATAACCGTGCTAACTATCCGGATGCCAAAGACGAGATCCCCTTGGATTTAGTGGGAATACGCTTAGTTTTCGGTGATGGCCGTAAAAGCATTTCAAGTGAAAAAGGGGCTGTACTCCTGCATGCTGGTGCAGAAGAGTACAGTCCCTTTTTACGAAATGAATCAGCAAGCACGCAATCGTCTGCTAATTTGATCCATTGGCCTTATCGTAGGCTGAATGTAATTTAAAATCGTATCCGCTGTAACGGCAGTCTTTCTCCGTTCGCCACTTTATGTGGGATTAGAAAGGGGCGCTACTTGGGATTGCGCAGGCCCTTGGGCAGGTGATTCTTGAGCTGGCCGCCGCTGGCTTTGCCCCAGCCGAGGGGGAGCCCGTCCGTAGTCACCAAAGTCCAGCCCCTATATTCGGACGGAATGGAGAGCACCTCTCCCCGCAAATAAGCAGCCGTTTCGGCAGAATCTGAAGGCAGATCCCAGCTTCTGGCGGCTTGGCCTGGATTCAAGGACATGGCAAGGGCGTGAGCCGGCTCGATCCGATTCTTCTTCAGGTGGGCGAGATGAAGGCCGGCGCGCGGCATCTTCAGCCCCTTCAGCTGCTTATCGTGCCAAGGGACGCTCTCGCTGACCGGCAGCCAATATAATTCTTCGCCGAACAATATCGGCGTGCCACCGCCAAGCTCAAAGCCGGGGAGGTCCTGCTTCGCCCAGTCTTGAAAGTCGGCCAGGGCGGAAAGCGCAGGAGCCTGTTTGCCGCCCCGGTTTGATTTGGCCTGAGCCTTACCGCTGTTGGTAAAGGTCTCTTGATCGTCGCTGTAAGCCTCGGCCGCAGGCGTTTTGACCAAGATGGCAACAAAATGCCCCTCGCCCCGCTCCAAATGTGGCCATAAGCGCTTCATTTGCTGCAGTTCCAAATCGGGATACTGCGAGAGAATGTGCTCGATCATCTCCTCATTTTCCGCCGTGTTGAACGTACAGGTGGAATACGCCAACGTTCCGCCTGGCTTGAGCATCCGGTAAGCCTCCTGGACAATGTCCCACTGCCGCGCAACGCACAGATCCACGTGTTCAGGCGACCATTCGGCAATTGCAGCGGCATCCTTTCGAAACATGCCTTCACCGGAGCATGGCGCATCTAGCATGATCCGGTCAAAGCAGGCAACGAAACGGCGGGATAGCTGATCCGGTGCCGCACTCGTAACGACGGTATTCGTTATTCCCATACGTTCCACGTTCTCGGCCAGAATGCGCGCCCGTTCGGGGTGGATCTCGTTGGAGACGAGCAGTCCCCGGCCCATCATTTTCGAGGCGATATGGCTTGTCTTGCCACCGGGAGCCGCTGCAAGATCCAGGATGGTCTCCCCGGGCTGAGGATTCAGCAGTTCCACCGCGGACATTGCCGAGGGCTCCTGAATATAATATAGTCCGGCGGCATGATAAGGGTGCTTTCCTGGACGAACGCTTTCATCATAATAGTATCCGGTATCACACCAGGACACCGGCGTCAGCCGGAAGTCCCGGATGAGTTTTTTGACGCTGTCTGCGGCATGAACCGCTTTCAGCCGGTTAAGACGCAGCCCATGGGTGCGGGGCGAATCGTAGCTGTCCCAAAAGTCACATGAGGCATCCCCAAGGATTTCGTTTATGCTGGTGACGAAACCGACAGGCAATAGTTCCTTTCCCATTCGTTAATAGCTCCTTCTTTAGAATAAGGTTCATGTTGCTGCGTTAAGGCAGTTAATCCCTGTTCAGAGCTCATTTCTTCTCTTGTCTCTAAGGAATCGGTCATTAGTTTATCACGTTGCCGCAGGGGGAGTAAAGAAATGTCAAGCAAAAAAAGACCGCCCCCTTCATATCGTGGGCAGTCTGCGCCAGTGTTATCCGGCTGATTCCGTTGGTTCGGTGGATGCGGTTTTAAGGGACCGGTAATCGGATACCTTGTTTTTGCCTGTCGTCTTGGAATGATACATGGCTTTGTCCGCCTGTTTCATCAGCTCATCGCCGCGAACGCCTTTGCGCAGCACGCTGTATCCGATACTGATGGTTACGATGCTCTCGCTCGCCACTCGGGCTCGGATCTTCTCGGCGACCTGCGCGGGTTTGGCTTTGCGGTCAACGACCAAGGCGACCAATTCCTCGCCGCCATACCGGCCCGTAATTCCGATGCCTTCAAGCTCTTCCTCCATGATGGCGGCGACCTGCTTCAGCACTTCATCGGCTCTGGCGTGTCCCTGGGTATCATTCAGCTTCTTGAAATTGTCGATGTCGCAGAAGATGGCGGATATCTTCAGCTCCTGCGTCGCGTAATGGTCCAAATGCTTCATAAAGTGCCTGCGGTTGTAAAGCCCGGTTAATCCGTCCGTAATGGCGGACCGGTAAATGGACTGCATCAGCTCCACGATGCGCCTGAACAGAATGAAGAACACGATGCTGTAAAAGAGCACAGGCAGCGCGAGCGCCAGTCCCTGAAGCGCAGGCGACAGGCTGCCGGAATAGGTATGTACCGCTTGCAGAATCGTCCAGATGACGTAAACGGCAAGCCCGAGCGCGTATTTGATCGGCTGTCCGATCCGCGGGGTTACTTGCGTGTAGGCTAGGTAGAGCGCAGCGAGCTGCAGCACGTCAAAATATATGCTTTGCCATATCGGGTCAAGGGTGTATGGAAGGAATGAGGGAAGCATGAATGGAAGCATAAGCAGTGCGGCCGACAACAAGGGAAGCCAATAATGCATGGTTTTGATTTTGCGGTACAGCATGACAACCGAGATGTTCAGCAGAACGAACGAAAAAAGCTGGATGAAACGCAGAACGTCCGACTCCGGTGAGAAAACAGGTTTTCCCGTCCATGCCGAATGGATGTTCAGACCCTCGTATGTCATAATGAAGAAGAAAGCTGCCGCCATATATAGGTAAGCATTCTTGCGTTGCTTGCTGTACATAAAGAGACACATGATCAGCATCATGAGAGCGATATAAGCTCCGCACACGGCAAATATGGTGGGTAGTGGAGAAGTGGACCAGTAGTTCAATTCATAGGACAAATCGATTCACTCCTGAATAGGGATAGGTTTCCTTTGCATGAAACATATGTTCTAATATATCATATCGAAAAAGAATCTGAAAAGAGATTTAGAGAAAGGGGGATCCCCATGAAACTTCTTCAGGCATTATTCTTCCCTCCTGAACAGCCGGGCGGCGTCTCGTCCATGATTCCATATTTGCAGGAGCGCTTTCATTCCTCCCGTTGGGAGATGGAAATGTTCTGGCTGCCTAAGCGGATCCGCAACAAAGGCCAGGAGGATCCGCTATTCCACACGTTTGATTGGAGAGAGTTCGAAGGGAGCCCGATCGTGGCCAAATACCTTCAAACCTACCGGGATTATCTGTGGTGGACCCGTCTGCGCATTCAAAAGCCTTATGATCTTATCCATAGTCATCATCCGATCGCAGGCATGTCGATGAAAGCCGTATTCCCCGAGGTGCCGCTCATCCAAACCGTGCACTCCAGTTACGAGCGCGAGCTGATCCTCAACGGAAGAATCAAGGAGGGAGGGCTGGAACACCGGTTCCTGGTGTCTTTGTACAAGGAGCTAGAGCATATCAGCGACCGGCTGCTGACCGTGTCGAACTCCTTCAAGGCGTATATGTCTCCCTACGTGAACACGCCCGAATCGATCGGCGTCATCCATAACGGATTCGATGATAAGAGATTCAAGCCCGTTCCCCATGAAAATGCGGTGCCTCAGCTGATTACGGTATGCCGTCTGGTGCCTGCAAAAGGATTGGATATTCTGCTCCAGGCCTGCGCGGAACTGAAACGGAAGGGATATGATTACGTCCTTCATATTATCGGCGACGGACCTTCCCGCCAGGAGCTCGAGGAGATGGCCAAAACGCTGGGCATCTACCAGGAGACGATTTTTTACGGCTATACGCTGCATCCGGAGGAGTTCATGCCGTTCTTTGACATCTTTGTCCTGCCTTCGAGAGCAGAGGCGTTCGGATCGGTGTTCGCGGAAGCGGCGCTCAGCTGTCTCGCCTTGGTAGGGACCGACGTCGGCGGCATCGCCGAGCAGATTGAGGACGGGGTCAACGGTTTGCTTGTACCGCCTGAAGATCCGATGGCTCTCAGCGTGGCGCTCGAGAAGGTCATCAGCGATCCGCTCTATCGTTACGAGCTGGCCCGGACCGCTTCGGATAAGGCAAAGAACCAATACTCCTTGTCCAGATCCGTGAATGAACTGAAAAAAATGTATTTGAAATTTCAACCCCAGATAGAGAGTTAGGGATCGGTTATGGCTTCTTTTCGATTTATTCACGCTGCGGATTTGCATCTGGACAGTCCGTTTATCGGAATCAGCGGACTCGATGACGATCTGCGGTCTTTCGTTCAGGAATCGACCTTCCGTGCGCTAGAGCGGCTTGTGGAGCTCGCCATCGGGGAGCAGGTTGATTTTATCGTCATCAGCGGAGACGTCTACGACAGCTCCAACATTTCGCTGCGGGCCCAGCTTCGCTTCCTGGATTCCCTCAACCGCTTGGGGCGGGAAGGGATCGCGGTTTATGTGATTCACGGCAATCATGATCCGCTCGACAGCACGAAGCTGTCCATGACGCTTCCCTCCCATGTCCATGTCTTTGGGGCAGAGCCTGCAGCCGTAACGGCTGTTCGCCGTTCGGACCATCAAGAAGTGGCGGTCATCGCCGGCATGTCGTACCCGACCTCGAAGGTCACGGATAATATTGCGATCCGCTATCCTGCTCCCTCACCGGGGCTCTATCATATCGGACTTCTGCATGCGAACGTGGACGGAGATCCCCAGCACGAAACCTATGCTCCCTGTACGAAAAAGGAGCTGGTTCAGGCCGGATTCCACTACTGGGCGCTCGGGCATATCCACTCCCGCCGCACCCTGCAGGAATCTCCTTATATCGTGTACCCGGGCAATATCCAGGGACGCCATGTCCGGGAGACGGGCCCGAAGGGATGTTATGTCGTCGATGTGGACGGCAGCTTCAACACGAAGCTCAGCTTCCATGAGCTCGATTCGATGCGATGGAACGTCGTTGAAGCGCCTATCGATGCTTGCCGGGACGTCGACGACTGGCGACGCTCCCTGGAGTCCATCCTCACCGATACAGCCAGAGCCAACGCGGATCGGCTAAGCATGATCCGCGTTCGGGTTACGGGACGAAGTCCGGTTCACCGTCAGCTAGAGGGCGGATACGTGCTGGACGAGCTGCTGACCGATCTGCGGAGAAGAGAGGCCGCAAAGGGCAAGACATGCGGCTATCGGGGCTGCGTCTGGATCGAGAGCTTCTCGCTTCAATCCGGGGATGCGATCGATACGGAGAGGCTGTTGGCGGAAGACAGCTTTACGGGGGACTTGCTTCGCCTTGTCCGGAAGGAGCAGGAACGAATTCATGATCCGGACGGGGTTGTTGCCAAGGGTTTGGAGCCTCTTATGGAACATGCGGAGATCCGCTCGTTGCTTAACGAGACGAGTCCGGAGGAAATGCTGGATTGGGTTCGCAGGGCGGAGGAGCTGACTTTAGGGTTATTGCTGCGCGAACGTTCGCGGGAGGAAGGTGCCGGAAGATGAGGCTGGAACGGATGAACATACAAGGTTTCGGAGCCGTCCGGGACATGAGCATTTCCATCGATGCCCCCGTAACCGTGCTGTATGGGCCGAATGAAGCGGGGAAGAGCACGGTCCTGCATTTTATCAGCGCCATGCTCTACGGGTTCCCGGGCAAGGGCTCGCCGGCGGAACGCGGAGAGCCCTCCGGGGAAGGCGTTCACGGAGGCGAGCTGCGTTTTCTTGATAAGGAGGGGATACCTTGGGTGGTCCGGCGCTATAACCGGTCCAGGGAAGGAAATGCCGCCTCCGGCAAGGGCGAACGTGTACATATTCATAAACAAGCGGATAACGGGCTCGTGATCGAGCTCGGGCAGCAGGAGCTGGAACAATACGCTTTGGGCGGCGTGTCCAGGGACATGTTTCGCCAGCTGTTTGCCATCTCGTTAAGCGAACTGCAGGAAATCCGCGGTCTGCACTCCGCCGAGATGAGCGGCTACCTGTTCCATGCCGGGATCGGCGGCGGAGCCAACATCCTGGAGGCCGAACGCAAGCTGTCCCAAGAGATGGACAAGCTGTATAAGCCTCGCGGGAAGGTACAGCAGACAGCCAAGCTGCTGCAGTCCATCGAGGATTTAAGAACCCGGGTTGCAGTCAGCCGGGCTTACGTATCCCGCTATAACGAGGTCGTAAGCTCCATTCTGGAAATAGAGCGCCGTTTAAAGTTGCTGGAGCAGGAACGTGCCAGGGCTGGCGAGGATTTATCGCTGCTTCGCAAAGCGCTGGACATCCGTCCGGCTTGGCTGGAATGGCAAGAGGCCGGGGTTGAATTGAAGGATCTGATGGACAGCAGCCATTTCCCCCCGGATGGAATGCCCCGTTATGAGAAGATGCTGGAGGAAGAGCGAGTCCTTCATGCCCAGTCCATCCGCGTTGAGCAGGCGATCGAGGATGCGGAGGATAAGCTGGGGGCTCTACCCGTGAACGATTTCTTGGAACAATACGGCGAGCGGATTGAGGAGCTGTCGGCAAAACGAAGTCTACATGAAGCCGGGAACCGCGAGCTTGCCGAGCTTACGGCCGAATATAAAGCTCAGGAAAACCGGCTGGAGCAGCTGCTCCGGGATATCGATCCGGCATGGACCCGGCAAGAGCTGCTGTCGTTGCCGGTGTCCGCCTCAGAGCGTGAGGAGGTACGGCGGATCGGTGCTGCCTTTGCCGGGTACGATCGCCGGATGGAGGCGCTGTTCATTGAACAGCGGGGGGCCCAGCGCTCGGCGGCTGCAGCCGAATCGACGCTGCGGGAAGCAAGGCGGCAGCTGCGCGAGGAGTCGGAGCGGGGCCAGGAGGCCTTTGCGATGATTAAGCTTGCTTCGCCGCAGGAGACGGCTGCGCTGTGGAATCAGCTGCAGCTGGAAATCGAGCGTTGGCGCGAGCGCAGACTGTCCGGTGCCGAGCCCGTGCCTGTTTCGACACGCCGGCCGGGGAGAGGACGACTCCCCCGGATGTATGCGGGCCTGCTATCGGGCATGGCGGTCATGACGCTGCTGCTTGCAGCCGTGTTGTTATGGACGGGAGCCGCAGAAGCCGCCGTGGTCTCGGGCATCGTGATGCTGCTTGGTATGGGATATATATACTGGAGCGCTCAACGCGGGCGCGAGATTCAGGATGAAGCTTCGGAAGGCACTTCCATGCTGGACGGTCAGGGAACGGAACATGTGGACCATCTATACTCCAGTCTGGTCTCAGCTCCCTATGCCGCGGCAACAGGGAGCACGATTCCGGGCAGCCGAAGGGATCGAAACGCTGTTTTGACTCGTGACCCCCTCATGGTGGAGGCGAGAATGCGCGAGCTTCGGTCCGTGATGGAGGGCTGGCAAGCCTGGCGGCAGCGGCTCGATCGATTGACGTCCGATTGTGCGGCGGCTGAGGAGAAGTCTGCCCTGCAGGCGGCTGAATTAAAAACGATCCATAGCGCCATCGAGCAGGAAGAGAAGCGGTATTTGGAGCTGGAACGGCAGTGGGAATCCTGGCTGAGGTCCCGGTCACTCCCGCAGAGTCTGTCGCCTGACGTGATGCTGGATGTATTCGTGAAGGTTGAGCAGGGACAGGAGCTGATCCGCCAGCAAAAATCGATTGGTCTGAAGATGGATGTCCTGTTAAGAGAGGCCGAGGATTATATCGTCCAATGCCATGAGATCATTGCGGCGGATCCCGAAGCCGACCCTGACGGCAACCGAAATCCGGGCGTGACTGAGCTTAGCGGCATCCATTCCCGTTGGAAGGCGTACCAAGAGGATTCAAGGCAGCGTAAAGTCCTATCCGAGCGCATCCAGGAGCTGCGCAAAGAGGCGGCAGCGATGGAAGAGGAGCGGGAAGGGCTGCAGCAGCGCAAAACGGCATTACTCGCATCGTCCCGATCGGCGGACGAGGAAACCTTTCTTCGCATGGGAGCTGCCGCCAAGCGCAAGGAGGAGCTTGTCCGCACGATCCGCCATCATGAAATTACCATGTTCAGCGGATGGGACGAAACGGGCCGCAGGCGGCTGGTGCAGCTGCTTGAGCTTACCGACGCTGCCGAGCTCGAAGCTCAGTGCGTCGAGAAGGAGGAGGCCGCATCGGCCGCGCACAGCCTAAGGGACGAGCTGCAGGAACGGCGCGGGCGGCTGCTTCAGGAGAGGGAGTCGCTGGAATCGGCGGGCAATCAGGATTCCGCCCTGCAGCAGCTGGAGGAGCACCGATCCGCCCTGCGGGAAATCGTGTCCCAATATGCGGTGCGTTCGATGGCCTCCGAGTTTATCAAACGCACGCGGCGGATGTACGAGGAAGAAAAGCAGCCGCAGGTGCTGCAGCTGGCTTCCCGGTTCTTCTCGATGCTGACCGGCGGTGTGTACAGCCGGATTGTGATGCGCTTGGGAGACCAGAGCCTGCTGGCTGAGCGCCCGACGGGTGAGCTGGTGGAGAGCAGCCGATTGAGCCGGGGAACGGCGGAGCAGCTATATTTGGCCATGCGGCTCGGTTTGATCCAATCGATGCCGCATGCGGCGGGGCTGCCGCTGCTGCTTGATGATCTGTTCGTTAATTTCGACGGCGATCGGCTGCGGCATGCGCTCGGGGCTATCTCGGAACTGTCCCGTAATCGGCAGGTTATCATGATGACGTGTCATCGACATGTCGCCGAGCAGACGATGGAACTCATACCGGATGCACGGCTCATCCCGATGCAGCCATAAGATAGGGCTCCCCAAAGGCAGGCGTTACGCACCTTTGGGAGAGCCCTTTTATTTACCCCTGATTTCAGGTGTTCCGAATAAAGTAAGCCGGAGCACCCAGAGCAGGCACAATCCCCCGAACATCGGATAGAGCAGAGAGAGCAGGGAGCTGAAGCCGAACTGGCTGAAGAAATAACAGAACACCATGATGCCAAGGGTGATCACTCTCGGGGAGAACGAGGTTCGCTGCTGAACCTGCAGGGTGATGCCGTAAATATTGGCAACGAAGGTGCTGAAAATTTCAAGGAAGATCAGGATGAGATAGATGATCTGTACAAACCAGCCCAGCTGGTTGGCGATGCTGCCCATCGGAATCTCGTATTGGCTAATGCCGGGCATATGGGCGGACATCGCAAAATGCGCCGCCATTAGCATAAACCCTACGCCCGTTCCTCCAATGATGCCCCCCCAGGTTACGGTTCGCGCGCTTTCGGTCTGGCTGCCGAGCGGGACCAGCACCGGCATCGCCATCACCAGGTTAAAGGCGGTGTAGAGCAGCGGCGCAAGCCAAACCGAAGGCAGGCTGTGATCGGTGGTCAAGGTTAAGAAACGGGTGGCGCCCGGGGACTGAAGCGTTTGAGAGATCACCGCCACCGATAAGGTCAGCATCATGGGCACGACGAGACTGTTCATCGTCATGATGGACTGGATGCCTTTTCTGAGAATAAAAAAAGTCCCGATCATCGTGACAAACAATCCGGTCTGATAACTCAAATTCAGATGCTCCACAAACACAGATCCGGCACCGGCAAGCATGATGCTGTTCACCCCGAGCAGAATGACAAACATGAAGAGGCTGATCCAGACGCCGGCTTTCTCGCCAAACAGGAATTTGTTCAAATCCTCAAAGGATTTGGCTCCGATCCGCCTGGATATCGTCATGATTTTCGTGCCGAGCCAAATGAACAATCCCGTCGTAAGCACAATGGTCAGTGTAGCCCAGTGGCCGTACTGGGTAAAGAATTGAAGGATTTCCCGGCCGGTAGCAAAGCCCGCGCCAACGACGGTTCCGATATATGTAAAGGCGATCTGTAAAACACGCATAAAATTACGCAAGCCTCGCGTCCCCCTTGAAAGTTAATCGTTCTGCATAGTACAAGGTATGCTTGGCTGAGCCGGGACATGACTTCTACCTGTCCAAGGCCTTCGACTGGAGGGGATTTGGACGCATAGCGCCAAGCAAGCGGAAAGCTATGTCAGGAATTATGACGGGAACTAGCAAGTTAAATGACGGAGCATCCGTTTGTACTTGCCGTACAGGGAGGAATATGTTACTTTTACGACAAAGGAATCATGGGAGGTCTTTGGGATGGATTGGTTAAAGGAGCGGATTGTTAAAGAAGGCGTCGTGTTGTCGGATCAGGTGCTGAAGCTGGATGCCCTGCTGACGCATCAGGTTGATCCGGCATTGATTATGGACATGGGCCGGGAATTTGCGACGAGATTTAAAGAGAGCGGCGTGACCAAGGTCGTTACGCTGGAATCCTCCGGCATATCGGTTGCCTTTGCCGCAGCGCTTGAATTGGGAGTCCCCATGGTATTCGCCCGGCGCAAAAAAACGCTGCTCGCCGATCCAGACGCCTTATGCGAGCGGGTGCCGTCTTTCACCAAAGGCATTGTCACGGATATCATGGTGTCGCGCCAGTTTATCGGCGAGGGCGATAAAGTGCTCTTCATCGATGACATTATTGCAAACGGAGACGCCGCGAGAGGGCTGATCAAAATCATTGATCGGGCCGGGGCGGAATTAATCGGGCTTGGCGTCGTGATCGAAAAGAGTTTCCAAGCCGGGGCGAGAACGCTGCGCGAACAGCATGTTCACGTGGAATCGCTTGTCACCATATCGTCGCTTGAAGGTGGGAAGATTTCGTTCAGCTAAAACTTAGGGTCTCCTTAGGCTTGTCTTGGACCGATTGTCACGGGCTGGGTCTTAGGTCATGAACGGTTGTTACCCTAGTCTAAACGAAGAGAAAAAATGGTAATTTGAAGTAAATGATAATGGGATTTCCGCCTAAAATCTCAACTAAATCTTTTCGCCTCCGTGATTTTCGCTTATAATAAAGAGGTAGGCAAGAGAGAGGAGGCAGCAACATGGGGAAACAACCTGTAACCGAGCCGTTTTTGATTGAGAAGCTGAATGAAGCGAAGGTACATTTTGAACGTGCTTTGGATTGTAAACATACGGAGTTTGATGATCTATATCCCTATATGATTGAACATCCTCAGTTCTTCTGGTACAAACGCTATGTTGCCTGGTCAGAACTGCTGACGATTGCCGGATTGTGCGAGGAGGTTTCCTTCGAATGGAAGGAACAGTTTACGCCTCAGCAGGTCGAATATATCGAGAAGCGCGTCATGTCTTCCACCGTGCTGGATTATTGGTACGAGAAGAATGACAGCATCGAGCCGGCTCAGCGTTAATGGGTATATAGAACATCTCTTAATCGGGATGTTTGTCGATATCGCAACGCATTCAAAGGACCTAAATGATCTCATTTAGGTCTTTTTTTGCACAGTAAGTGATGAAGGAGGCATGGCGATGATCAGCGATGAAAGACTCGATGAGCTGCGGATCTCCGGCGAACTGGTCCGGGTTGTGCGGGATGGGCTGGAGACCAATGATATCATAGGGTTCGTCGTAGCCTGGGACCCGGAGCAGGTTATCATCCGCCGCAGAAACCGGCGGGTCGTTAAACTGGATCGGCGCTACAGCTACCAGCTCAAAAAAGAGCCAAGAGTCAGCCCGGTCGAAGAATAAGCATAGAACTCGAATTCGTCGGACAACTTAACCTCGAAAACTATTTTTTCGGGAAGAGGTGCTTTTGGTTATGGAAATGTCCAATGACAAGGTCTCGGCATACAAGAATGAAATTCAGAATTTGAAGCAGAGCATGCCGGACATGGCAGAAGCGTATCATCAGTTCACCGGCGTTTGCTTTCAGGATGGCGAGCTGGATGCGAGAACGAAGCAGCTGATCGCGCTTGGGATCGGATTGTTTGCCAACAATGAGCTGTGTACCTTCTACCATATGGAGGAAGCCCGTGCCAAGGGAGCCTCGGATGCTCAGATCATGGAGGCCGTAGCCGTGGCGTCTGCCGCCAGCGCGGGACATGCTCTCTCGCAGGGACTGACCCGCGTGCAGCATAACCTTCATTGATCTGTGATAAAAAATAACCGTCTCTCCCGAAGCGCTTGTACAGCCGGGGAGGCGGTTATTCTTTCGTTTAAGGAACGGCGATGTTAGCGCGCGAAAGCAGCGGCAGGAGGATGGGCTTGCTCGGAGGAATCGCTCTGAGGCGGAACCAGTCCGAGATACGCTCGCATGCGATCCATCATCTCCTCACGGAAGGATGGCCATAGAATGTTCATCGACCCAATGTACCCCCGGCAAGCATATCGTGCCTGAATCCCGTCCTTGCTTTGCCCGATGTCATATACCTTGATCGCCCGCTTGGTGAATTCCTGCTTCACCTCTCGAAGAAGCACGGCAGCACGTTTGGCGCCGTTTCCCACAACCTCTACGTACAATTGAGGGGTTTTGAATACCCCGCTCTCCTGAATGATCCGGCAATCCCGTTCAAACACCTTATGAATGAACATCAGCAGCAGGTAACTCTTGATCAACGCCCGTTCTTCCGTTGTAACAGCCTGTATGGCCATCAACATCACCGCCTTTATATAGAAAATGGATATTGAATGAGAACTTATGTTCTTATTTTAACCGAAAACAAGGTTTTTAATCAAGCTCAAAAAAAGTGTTGACTCGATTTATTTAGCGTGATATTATATACCTTGTCGCCGCTGATAAGAGCTTGGCTCGAAGGTGGACAACATACATGCGGTCGTGGCGGAATTGGCAGACGCGCACGGTTCAGGTCCGTGTGGGCTTACCCCCGTGGAGGTTCGAGTCCTCTCGACCGCATCTAATGAGAAAGCTCGTAAACTGTTCTTGCAGTTTACGAGCTTTTTTGTTTTGGAATTCTCTGGGACTGTGCGATGCAATCGATAGCCAATGCGGCACAGGCCGAAATTACCGCTGACCTCCGCGGCACGCAACGAATAGGAGAGCCAACGATCTTACGGTGGCCGGCAATGTTCTGCAATCCGTCGGAAATGCGCTGCAGGTGATTGCGGAAGCGGAGGATTCCTGATTAACATTTATGCCTCTAATTACATATTTGAATAGCTTTTCTCAAACAATACGGTTAGGTAAGGCTATCATGATGATGAGTGGAAAGGGGCGTAACAATGCGGAAAAGATATAGAAAATCGATTATCTTGCTGTGTTTGGTATGGGGGATCTCGAACGGAGCACAGATCGGGTACGGGGCGGGGGTGGTTAATGCTCCTGATTCGTTCAACCATGATACTCGAAACGTGCACGAAGAATCCGATCACAGCAGATCCGTCCAGGAAAAGAAGCCGAATAAGCTGGCTGTCATTATCGATGATTTTGGCAATGATCAGAAAGGGACCGAGGAAATGCTCAATCTGCCTGTCAAAATCACGGTGGCCGTGATGCCGTTTTTGCCGACGAGCAAGAAAGATGCCGAGGCCGCGCACCAGCAAGGGCATGACGTCATTATTCATATGCCCATGGAGCCTAAGCAGGGCCGGTCTTCCTGGCTCGGACCAGGTGCTATCTTAAGTTCGCTCACCGATGAGGAAATTCGTAAACGCATGGAGGAGGCAATCGATTCGGTTCCTTATGCCGTTGGGATTAATAATCACATGGGCTCCAAGGTTACCGGGGATGAACGGGTCATGTCCATCGTGCTCGACGTTTGTAGGGAGAGAGGGCTGTTTTTCGTCGACAGCAAAACGAATTACTACAGCGTGGTCGGCAAACTGGCAGCGAAGAAGGGAATGCCGTCCATCTCCAACGATATCTTTCTGGATGACGTTCATACCGTTCAGCATGTGAGCAAGCAGCTGCAGACCGCGGCGCAGCATGCGGAAGAAAGAACTTCCTGCATTGCAATCGGCCATGTTGGCGTATATGGAATCCGGACGGCAAAGGCGCTGAAAGGCACGATCCCGGAACTGCAAAAAAAGGTGGAGTTCGTCGGGATCAGCGATCTCGTCAGGGAGCACTCAAGCTGGCGGCCTGATCCGCTGCGCTCGTATTAGATCTTCCTGGAGCACAGAAACAGGTCCGGAATCGAGTGACGAGACCGGTGGAGGGTCCAAACGTTAAGATCAGCCGAGACCGGGTATTTAATATAAAACGAACGGCCTTCCGCGCAAGAGTCCCGGTGATTCCGAGTTTCATGCTTGGAAGGCTGATTATATGTTGCGCTATATTATCGGATGCGGGCATCGGTGAGTTTGAATTGACCTACCAGCTGCTGCATCGATTTCGCTATGGCTTCGACATTGCCTGAGGTGTACCTTACGCTTTCGATTTCCTGCGACAGCTCCTGCACTTTGCTCTCCACATCCTTGGAAATCTTTCGGTTCTCCTTGCTGACCGAAGCGATTTTCTCCATCAGCTGAACCACTTCATCTACGGCCTGGTGCTTGCGCAGATCGTCTTCGGCTGCGGCGGCAAGCAGCTCGGAAGCCGCAGAAACCAGCAGGTTTCCTTCTTCCACGACCCGGGTCCCTTCCTTCATCGATAGAACGGCGTGCTGGGCGTCCTGATAGATATGGCCGATAATCCGGTGGACCTCTTCCGTGGACTGTCTGGTCAGTTCGGACAGCTTGCGGATTTCGGTTGCAACGACGGCAAAACCTTGTCCGTGTTCTCCGACCCGTGCCGCTTCAATGGAAGCATTCAGGGCCAGCAAATGGGTTTGGGAGGATATTTGTTCGATCGCGTGCAGCACGCCTGTAACTTCCTGAACGGTTCCCATGAACGTGCGGATGGTCTGATTGGTTTCCTCGACTTTCGCAGAAATATGAGACATCTTGTCTCCGATCCGGACGACTTCATTCTTGGCCACATCAATCTGCTCATTTGCTTGCCGTTCCAGCTGGCGGAGCGTCTCCCGCATCCGTTCCGCGCTGTCCTTCACGGCATCGATATCCTGCAGCTGGCTGCGCATGCTGCGGATCATCTCGCTAATGTTGCTGCTGACACGCTGTGCGGAAGTAACGGTGACGGCGGTAGTGTCGTTCATTACCTGTTGGCTGGAAGAAACATCGCCTGCCGTCAACTTCACCTGCATCATGATGCTTTCCAGCGAATCGATCATATTGTTGATCCATTTGGCTAATTCGCGCGTTTCATCCTGATCGAATTGGCGGGGGTCCAGCCGCTGCGTCAGATCTCCGCTGCCTTCGGCATTCATGCGGATGAAGCGGTTGAGGCTGCGTAGACGATCCGCGATTCGTCCAATTTCTTTATGGCCGACCAGGGAAGAGGTGAGAAGGCCGGTGACCAAGCAGGCTAACCCTCCCGCCATGGCTGCAAATGCCGGAGATAAATAAACAGCCGTAATAAAAACAATGCCAGCCGTCAGGAGGCTCGAGATAAGGGTAGACAAGCCATGGAGCTTGGCATGTCTGAAGCGAATGCCGCGAATACGGTAAACCTCTTCGAGATCCCCTTCGCACATCATCCCCCAAACATCCGGACAATGGGGCAGGCGGAACGTCACACCTTTGCCGATCACCGGAATGTGGCGGTAATCGGAATATCCGGGGAAGTCCACGAACAGATTGCTTCCGTTCGCGATGGTGTTGGCTACGCCTGGATGAAGCTGACCCGTTGCCGGGTCGGTGAACATCAGCTCGAGCTCCGTATGTTCCTGAACCGACACGGTCCCCCAGTCAGTCGTTACGCCGTCCTTCAGGTTCTCCCCGTGTGTGAAGGTCCGGTCTTCAAACCGGCTTCTGGAAAGGGCCGTGCCCGGAGCAATATGGCGATTCATCTCGGGCTTGGCCATGAATATATAGTTGTCGCCGGAATCGGGATAGACGTGGCCGGATTCCCGCTGAATCAAATCCCCGATCACGTCGTTTGGAACGCGGCCGCACAGAATGCCGGCGAACGTATCGTCGACGTAAATGGCATTCATGAACAGCAGCGTCATTTTGTCGTGAAAAGCAGAGGAGCGGGGACCGATAGTGAACGTGACGGGATCCGCATACGGCCCGAAGAGCAATTTGCCGGTATCCGAGCCGGCGAGATGAATGATTGCGTGGCCCAATGGACTGCTCTTGCTGTAGCTGGTTCCAACGTGCGGAGCGTATGTAGAGTACGTGACCTCACCCGAAGGGTTCAGCAAGAATAATTCCGTGAAATCGGCAGCGCGCGAGTACAAAGCGGAGAAGAGCTGCTCCTGCTTCAATGGGGCCCTTGTAGAGAAGGGATGAGGATGCTCGCTGCCGACTGTTGAACCATGGGTCTTGTCCTTGTTCAGCTGCTCCTTCAATCGGTCCAGATGTCCCCAATATTCATGGCTCCAGGAGAACAGCAGCTCCTTGCGCGTCTCGGCAATGCCTTCGAATATGTCCTCGATGTCTTCCTTCAAATTACGATTCAGACGCCATGAAATCCAAAGCGGAAGTCCTTGGCGATACCCAAGCCAGTCAAACATACGATCTCCCCCAATTCCCATTCGATTCATCTATCTTTATTTATGTTAGATATACTATCATAATTTCCGGAAAAATCTAGTAAATATTTCGAAAAAAATGATGCTTTTTTCATATTGATGTCAGTTTTTATGACATAAATATGGGTTTAAAGGCCTGGGAGTTGGATTCTGTAGTCTAGACGCCCAACAAAAAACAGCTCCAATTTAAAGAGCTGTTAAATAACTGATAATCCCGTCAGCAATGGCTTCGGCAATCATCATTTGGCCGTTACGGCTAGTCAACAATTTCCGGTCCTCCATATTGCTGAGGAAGCCGGTTTCTACGATGACGGCAGGTACTTGGGTTTGATTGAGCAGATAATAAGGCTTGCCTACCATGATGCCATTGTTGCTGCGATATACCAGATTCAACTGTTCCTGAATGGTTTCCGCGAGCAAGGTGCTTCGGCCCTCGGATTGATGCAGTACGATGCCTCCGCGCTTGGACGCATTTTTCCCCCAGTTCACGTGGACGCTGACTACCAGCTTGGTCGGGATTTCGCTGCTGAGCTGCTTGCGCTGCGACAGATCGCGGCGATGCCTGGAGGAGCTTCGATGCCAGCGGTTATCGTCGCTTAGCGCGTAATCGGCGTCGCGATTCAGCACGGCATGATAGCCTTCCTTGCGTAGCAGCATGAACAGTCTGCGTGAAATGGCCAGATTGATATCTTTTTCGAGAATGTCTCCATGCGACGTTCCGCCGTCGATTCCGCCATGGCCCACATCGATCAGCACGACATCATGTGCAAATGGGTGGAGGTGTTTAAGATGTGATTGGTCGATTTCCCGTCCTGAGGAATGGGTTGATTCCGGCGTTTCGGACATAAGCTGGGCTGCCGGCATCACTTTCGGATGAACGGCATGTGCTGGAAGCTTCAGGGCCTGCTTCTTTACTGGGCTTGCTTCCGTGACAGAACCGGGGAGTACCAGCGTCAAGAGAAGCAAACATACTCCTGCTGACTTAATCATGATGGATTCCTTCTTTCACGTAAAATTTCGGCTTTATTAGAATGTGCATTAGGCAGAAAAATCATGCCGTTAAACAGGAGTCTAGAATCGGTCGGAATGGAGCACACTGATACTGGGAAGTGGATAAACCATAAGGAGTTGATTCGTATGGCAAGCGGAGATGAATTGATCAAATATATTACCGAACGCGTGGTTAACTATATAGATACGCCTAAGGAAGTTCGGCGCAGGGCGAAGGTGAAGGAATCCTGGACCACAAGGTGGTTTGGCATGATTCCGTTCTCCATGTCGCTGTGGAAAGACGACGTATCCTCCAAGCGCAAAAAAAGGCAAAAGTAAAGCTGCTGCTGTTCATTTGCTGTATGTTCCTTAATGAAGTCAGCTATTGTACAGCGTGCGCACGGCATCCTGTGCAGCCAGATGCCAGACTTGGGGCATGTTTTTGCATTGTATTGGCTGGCAGTCGACGCTTGGAAGTACGGAAGTACGCACTGAAAAAAACAGGTGAAACGATGAAGGACGCGGGCCCTGATAAGGGCCGCGTCCTTTTGTCCGTCTGGGATGCTGAAGGCATGAGGGCTTGTGGTTGGTTCGCATGAATGACGGACTTGTTAGCCCGCTTACTTGTACTTTCGCGTCATTTGGGTTGAGCATAGAACTGGCCTTGTCCGATCAAGCGAGATGCCGGCAGAAAGCGGAAGGTATCTGTGTTCCGCAATGGAACCGACACATAGAGCGCTGCCGAATGCTTCTGAATCCCTGTCGACCAGCGGTGCCACCCGTTTAAGGTAAAAGGGGCTCCGAAAGCGGCGTTGCTATTTTTGGACTTGAATATCAGGCTGGAGTGCTCCTGCAGCAATTTACGCAGATCGGCACTGCTTCGGGCCGTCAGATTGCTTGAGGCCAGCCATAGCAAATTATCGTAAGGATCCCGGGAATCGCCGGCTGCAATGGTTGGCGCACCGGCAATCCAGCGAGTGGATGAAGTTACCAATCCTTTGCTTGCCGCCGGCATCGAAGCCGATACCGGCTTGACCGCCGTCGTTGTCTGCTTGAGTTCAGCCGGAAGGACTTCGCTATTCAGTGCACTGATATAAACCGGCTTCTTGCCGGGAAGCTGAACCTGCCAGACAGGGGATACGTCATACAGCTTGCGCACGCTGCTTCCCTTCGGCAAAGATCCGCCGGCCTTCAGAAATCCCTCGGCCGCAAGCCGTTCATTCAGCGGTGCTTGACTGAAGGGAAGGGTGGAGCCGATCCCGTATTCGCTCAAGATATATCCACCGTCTTCTCCTGCGCTGATAATCATGTAGCCCTGAGGCAGTCCCTGATCGGAAATCGTGACCAGCCAGCCGTGCGTGCCCGGACCAAGTGGGGTGAATTCCAGCTCTGCTCCGTCCCAGGCAGTAAATGGCGCATGCACCGATAGTTGATCCACGGTCTGTTCTGTAAAGTCTACCAAACTTTCCGGTACTTGAGCCCGGGCGCTGCTGTAGGCGAGGCTGGATGCAGACTGGACAGCAAGCAGAGCGTCTGCCGCACTGACGGCGCTCGCAGGATTGGGGGTGTCTGCTTCACGAGCCGCAGCCATGCCTGCCTGCGGGTGGGTCGTGCTGAACCACAGGAGTGCCGTTACGATGACGGAGGCAGACCACCTTCGATATTGGATAAAGCGTTTGTTGTCGATTGATTTAGGTTTGCGCTTGTTGTCCTTGTCATCCTGGTAATGGGGTTCCATGTTCCACAGCTTCAAATCGCTAACCGCCTTTCCTTGGCCCTTACGCGCCATGGATGTGATGGAATCATCATATCGGACAAGCTCTGCAAAGGCTGTTGCAAGCTGTCGCGGCAGGGGAAGGGAGAATGGTTCTTTTTTTGCCTGCTTTTGTAGAGAGGCGTCATGAAGACGCGCCCACGGGCGAACACAGATGAAACAGACCGCAGGTTATGGCGGACAGGCTCACTTTCGGCTCGTACTGCCACTGCATTTCCGACCGGCGGTTCTTGTACTGCTCCTCGATTTGCGCCTTTTTCTCTTCGTCCTGCTCTTTGAGCAAATCCTCGTAGTAGCCGTCGATGACCACCAGCTCGTCTTCGAGGCGTTCCTTAGCTTTCGCCGCCCAATCGTAATCCAGCTTGCTCAGTTTGTTGATCAGATGATTCTCCAGGGCAGCTACGGCCTGCTCAAGGGTGAGAGCCGCCGGTCTGACGTGAACGCTCTCGGGCAGGCGTGGAGTCAATTCGCGCCCATGCAGAATGGCGGGGAAGTCTTCGGTAATCGCGCGGCTGGACAGCGAGATTCCGAGAAAAAACAATTCCTCCCGCTTCAGATCGCAGCTGAACTCCACCTTGAAGCAGACGCCCAGCCACTGCTCATAAGGCGTGGAACGGCCCCGGGGACGCGGTTCTGCATCCCGCTGCTGGAACAGATACACGCATTTGCCCTCTTCGCGGGAGGCATTCCAAATCTGGGCCAGCCGGCTGCTGCCGTAGCCGATATTCTCCCGCTGAATCCGGCCTGGCCCCAAGATCGGCAGTACCGGGGCGTTCCCGTAATAGCGCGCCAGCAGCGGATCCTGTGCAGGTGCGTTAAGCTGGGTTTTGGCTTTGGCTTCTTCCGCCTTGGCGAGCCGTTCGTCGTATTTTTCCGGATCAAACACGAAGTTGAACGACAGCGTTTCGGCGGGAGCCCCGGTACGTTCCACGAACCCCCAGTAATAGGGGCGGTTGGTGAGCATTTTGTCTGCCTGCGGCGACAGTTTCACGGTGACATGCTCGGGCGATTTTTCGATGACGGTGCATTCGGTGGCTTCCAAATAGGCCATGAAGTGCTGCTGCACCTCCTGCGGCGTCATGGTCATATTAGGCTTCTTCCTCTCTGAGAGTTTCTTCGGCCGCGCTTTCCAGCTCGACGTCCTGCTTGATATGGTGAATGGAGTCGCCCAATGTGCTGATGCGCTGGCGGATTTCATCATCATTGCCGGACTCCAGCATGATTTTGTACAGGCTCTTCTCGATCGTTTCCTTCTTCTCGAAGCGCTCCAGGATAACGTCAAGCCCGCCGATGACCATCTCGAACATGTTGATCTTCTCGTGCAGCAGGTTCAGGATATGCTCCTCGATGGTTCCCGAAGTCGACAGGTTGTAGATCTTCACGTCATTGGTCTGGCCTAGACGGTGCACGCGTCCGATCCGCTGCTCGACCCGCATCGGATTCCAGGGCAGATCAAAGTTGATCATATGGTGGCAGAATTGCAGGTTGATGCCTTCGCCGCCGGCTTCCGTCGCGATCATGACCTGCGCCTTGCCGCGGAAAAGGTCCATCATCCAGTCCTTCTTGCCGCGGTTCATGCCGCCCCGGTACGGGACGGAGACCAGCCCGTGATCGCGGAAATAATTGAGCAAGTATTCCTGCGTGGCCCGATATTCCGTGAACACGATGACCTTCTCGTTCATTTGCTGAATGAGCTCGATGGCTTTTTCCGCCTTGGTGTTTGCTTTGATGGCCTTGATGAGATAGACGAGCTCCCAAATTTTATCGCGCAGCGGAGAGTCCTCCGGCAGCTTCTTGGACAGATTAACAAGGGTCACGAAGACGGCATCCCGGCTGCTGCATACTTCCCGCTGCAGGGTGACGAGCGACAGCATACTGCTTAAATTTCCCCCAGCTGCCTGATACTGATCTTTGACGAAGGACGTAACGCCGTCGTATAATGACTGTTCTTCAGGCGAAAGGCTGAGTCCCACGTTGCGGACGGACCGCTTCGTGAACTTCACTTCGCCTTCGCCCCGACGGTTTCGGATCATGACCTTGGACAGCTCATCCTTGAGCTGGTCCTGGTTCTTCGGTCTTCGTTTATCCACGACAAAATTAGCGGCAAACTGTCCCTGGCCGCCAAGCTGGCCCGGTTTCAGCAGCGTGATGAGATTGAAGAGCTCGCTGAGGTCGTTCTGCACCGGCGTGGCGGTGAGCAGGAGACAGTATTTTTTGCGCAGCTTTTGGATGAATTGATAATTGGATGTTTTCTTGTTCTTGAGCTTGTGCGCTTCATCGATGATGAGCATGTCGTATTCCTGGTTCAGCAGAATCTCCTGATGCGGATCGCGCTTGGCCGTGTCCATGGAGGCGACAACGATGTCATTGCCCCAGGAATATGCTTTTTTCTGCGCGACCGCGGGAATGCCGAACTTGGAGTTCAGCTCGCGGACCCATTGCAGAACCAGGGAAGCAGGTACGAGAATCAGCACTTTGGATACCAGTCCGCGCACGATGTATTCTTTTAAAATAAGACCGGCTTCAATCGTCTTGCCAAGTCCCACCTCATCCGCCAAAATGGCTCTGCCCGACATCTCGAACAAAACGCGTCTTGCGGTATCGGTCTGATGGGGGAGCGGGGATAAACCGCCAAGGTGCTTGAGGCACTGCAGTTCTTCAAAGCTTGTAACGAGGCGCGATTTCTCGCCCTCAACGGCAAGCTGGGCCAGACGATAGTCACCCCAAGGGCCTCCTTTGTCCAGTCGGCCAGAGAGATCGTCAAACCAAGAACGGTCGATCTGCAATGGAACGGGAAGGCGCGGGTCGAAAATCATGCCTGAGTCGGCAGATGGCTGTTGGTTCATGTCGATCTCCTCCTGTGATGAAAGATTCCGGGCCAGCGGTGTATATGTAGTATGGACGAAAAAAGAAGTCTTCATAACCTTGCACGGATTCGGCAGCCGCGGAATACCTTATAGAGCGCACGGCTGCTGGAATTGGATATTTTCATCCTTTTTTTCATAGGGATCAGCGAAAAAGAGAGCGAGAGGAAGAAAGCGGAAGCTTGCGCGCGGGAGCTTGGAACTGTCGGCTTAATTTTCACATTATCGGCATAGTTAACCTATATATAGTGTAGTATAATGAATAAATAGCACTATATGTGGTGTGTATAGTGGTTTTGGATGTTTGACCGGCTACATAACAGGTTATGTTGTTGGTGAGCACATACTTGGGAATCTTTTAAATTTTATATCTTATATAGGAGGTAGTTGCACTTGAGTACGATGCAGAATCAGCGGCTGGAAGGTTTAAGCGAGAAGATCTTTTTGGACCGGTATGCCTGGAAGGATGCGGACACCAACAACGCCAAGGTCGGCGACGTGGTGCTCGTGCTGACAAAGGATGATCCTAAATTTCCGACCAAGGAAGTTGGCGAAATCGTGAAACGCGAAGGCCGCAAGGTCACCGTGAAGACACGGAAGGGCGAGCTTGTGGAGTCGGATGTGGAGAAGCTGACGTTAACCATCGAGAAAACGCCGGAAGAAATGTGGGATCGACTCGCGGCCGCCATGTCATCGGTTGAGGCAACGCCGGAACTGCAGGAAGAGTGGCGCGGGAAATTCCGCGAGATTCTGGATGATTGGAAGCTGGTCCCGGGCGGACGGATTGCTGCCGGAGCGGGTGCAAGCGATGAATTGACGCTGTTCAACTGTTACGTCATTCCTTCCCCGAAGGACAGCCGGGGCGGCATCATGGAAACCCTGAGCGAGATGACCGAGATCATGGCGCGCGGCGGCGGTGTCGGCATCAACTTGTCTTCCCTTCGTCCTCGGCGCGCGATCGTGAGAGGCGTGAACGGATCCTCCAGCGGTGCGGTATCGTGGGGCGGATTGTTCAGTTATACGACAGGCCTGATCGAGCAGGGCGGAAGCCGCCGCGGCGCGCTCATGCTGATGATGAACGATTGGCACCCGGACGTGGAGGATTTCATTACGGTGAAGCAGACGATGGGACAAGTCACGAACGCGAACCTGTCGGTATGCGTCAGCAACGATTTCATGAAAGCCGTGAAGGAAGATCTGGACTGGGAGCTCGTGTTCCCGGATACCACCGATCCCGATTACGATGAGCTGTGGGACGGCGATTTGGATAAATGGAAGAAAGCCGGACGCAGCATCATTCCATATAAAACGGTTAAAGCACGCGAGGTATGGCACACCATTATCGAATCCGCATGGAAATCGGCAGAGCCGGGCGTGGTCTTCATGGAATACTACAACCAGATGTCCAACAGCTGGTATTTCAACCCGATCATCTGTACCAACCCTTGCGGCGAGCAGGGACTTCCGGGCTGGGGCGTATGCAACCTGTCCGCGATGAACCTGTCGAAGTTCTACGATGAAGCGAATCATGACGTCGCATGGGATGAGCTGGCTACGACGACGCGTTACTCCGTGCGTTTCCTGGATAATGTCATCGACCGGACGCCTTACCATTTCGAAGAAAACGAATTGAACCAGAAAAAAGAGCGCCGCGTAGGCCTCGGAACGATGGGTCTGGCCGAGCTGATGATCAAGCTGAACATCCGTTACGGCAGCCCGGAATCGCTGGAGTTCCTGGATAAGCTGTATGGCTTCATCGCGCGCGAAGCGTATCTTGCATCCGCGGATATTGCCGAGGAGAAGGGCTCGTTCCAGGCATTCGATGCCGAACTGTATCTGCAAAGCGGCTTCATGAAAAATATGGCCGAGGTGTATCCGGAAGTTGCCGAAGCGGTCCGCAAAAAAGGCGCCCGCAACGTTACCGTCATTACCCAAGCGCCGACGGGAAGCACGGGTACGATGGTTGGAACTTCGACGGGCATCGAGCCGTACTTTGCCTTCAAATACTTCCGTCAAAGCCGTCTCGGCTTCGACGAGCAGTTCGTGCCGATTGCTCAGGATTGGCTGGACAGCCATCCGGGCGAAGAGCTTCCGGACTATTACGTCACCGCGATGAGTCTCTCCGCCGAGGATCACATCCGCGTGCAGGCGGCGATTCAGCGCTGGGTGGACAGCTCCATCTCGAAGACGGCGAACTGTCCGTCCGACTTCACGGTTGAAGATACGAAACGCCTGTATGAGCTGGCATTCGATCTGGGATGCAAAGGCGTTACAATCTACCGCGACGGCAGCCGCGACGTGCAGGTCTTGCAGACGGAGAAAAAAGAAGACAAAGCCGCCGAAGCGACAACAGCTTCTACCGCGGAAGCGGCGCTGGAGCAAAGCGCGGCAGGCCAAGCCGCTGAGGAAACGGCGAGCGTGGAGCCGGCTGCTGCAAGCGTGGCCGTGACAGCCTCGCCGAGCAAGAGCGGACTGGATAAACAATACAAGAAGCGTCCGCAAGTGCTGCGCGGCGCAACCTATAAAATGAACACGCCGTTCGGCATGGCCTACATCACAATCAATGATCTGGACGGCATTCCAAGCGAAATCTTCCTGAACGTCGGCAAAGCCGGATCGGATGTGTTCGCGATGGCGGAAGCCCTGGGCCGCGTATGCTCCCTGTTCCTCCGTTACGGGGACCACGGCAACAAGGTGGAGCTGCTGATCAAGCACCTCAAGGGCATCGGCGGCACCGGCGCGATCGGCTTCGGCGCGAACCGCGTCGAGTCCATCGCCGACGCCGTGGCGAAGGCGCTCGAGACGCACGTGGCCAACAACGCCGAGGCGGATCATGACCATGATCCGGCACCGGTCGCAGCCACGATGGCGCCTGCCGATGCAGGCGAAGGCGGGGCAACGGCAGCTGCGGGCCACGGCGGACATGGCGCGCACGCAGGCGGCAGCATGTCGCTGGATTTGTGCCCGTCCTGCGGCGGGGCGTCCTTGATTAACATCGAGGGATGCAAGACGTGCGGGAACTGCGGGTATAGTAAGTGCTCTTAAGGAAGTCGTAGGGAAGAGCTCCCTCCGAAATTTGATTTTCCCGCGTAAGCTAACGAATATGATAGATCAATAAAAAAACAGCGGCAGTCAGGACTTTATTTTCTCGTCCATGGCTGCCGCTGTTTCCATAATTAGAGTATGGAATAAAACGCTTGCACCATTCGTAACGTATATATTAAACATATTGAATGAAATGTGGTGATTCAATTGAGCTCTACGGAAAGAATGCCATTGTATCAAAGGGTTCAAGAGTATATACGCGACTTGATATCGTCGCAGGTCCTGAAGGTTGGAGACCGTATACCTACGGAAAAGGAACTCATGGAGCGTTTTGGAGTAAGCAAGATTACGGTCGTTAATGCCCTGGCCGGCTTGGTTAACGAAAAAATCATAACCAGGGTGCCCGGAAAGGGGACTTTTGTAAGCGAGCCCGAATCTCAAATGCCGGCCACTCCTCCTATAAGTACCGCAAAACCTGTCCATAAGACTAGCGGAGAAATGGGGACGCGGTTGATAGGGCTCATTATGCCCAGCATTTATGATTATTTTACGATTCGGCTTATACAAGGTATTCAGCAAGCACTGAATGAGAACGATTACCGCTGCGTTATCTATTTATCAGAGGGCGATATTGATAAGGAAAAAGAGGCGATCCAGACATGCAGTAACATCGGAGTGGAAGGGTTATTGATTTTCCCGGTGGACGAGGAATTATTCAACGAGGAAATATTAAGCATGAAATTTGCGGGGTTTCCGTTTGTTCTCATCGACCGTTACCTTCCCGGGGTGGAAACGCATTATATCGCATCGGACGGCAGGCTTGGCGCTAACATGGCGGTCAATTACCTGTGGGAGCTGGGGCATCGTGATATCGCCATCTGCTCCGATTCGCCCATACAAACCGTAACCGTTCAAGAACGGATCGATGGATATATGAATGCCTTCAAGGAAAAGGGGGCACTCATTAACCCTGCCCATATCGTAACCGGTTTTGAAATCGGAAGCCTTGAGCAAACCCATCCATTGTACCGCTATATCAAAAATCGAATGGCAACGGCTTATATTACGCTTAATGGAATTCTTGGAGTAAAAATCTATCAGATTGCGCGTCAAGCCGGATTGAAGGTGCCTGAGGACATTTCCATTATCAGTTTTGACGATCCGACTTCCATCATCGAAGGATATAGCACGTTCACGCACGTTAAACAGTTTGAACGAGACATGGGCTACCGTGCAGCTTACACGCTGCTTGAGGTGATTAACAGTGAAGACGGGCAACACGGAAAATTCGTTAAAACCCTAGTGGAGCCGGAATTGGTCATTGGCGAGACGACGGGAAAAAACCTTTCATCCACTTCATGATACCAACATCTGCTTCTTCCTATATATGCAACCTAATAACGAGTCCGATGCGCTTTCTATTCGAGCCTGACAATGGAAGCGATGGCTGCGCGGACTCTTTTACTAGGTCAACCATAACTTCCTCTCATGAAATGCCCCCCCCCTCCCCATAATAGTTTCCCAAAATCAAATCAATAAAGAAATCCAACAGAAGCTCTTCCATCCATTCGCAGGTCGCTACATCTCAATATCATACTTTTGATCAGACCCTTTTTTATAAGGATATATTGAATATAATGTAACCTTGCCTAGGAATAAGAACGCCTCAAAAGAAGGAAGGGAAAAGGGCTCTTCCCCTGTTTATCTATACCCTAAGGTTACTTTTTACCCAAATGAAGAAATTGTGGAATGTTTCCTACATCATATTGAATATATTTAAACTATAAAATTGAAACCGCTTGCAGTGAAGGAGGGGGAGAGAGTCGCTATAACCCGTCGAAACGAAAAGCCATCTATAAAATCCCATACGACGAAGATGTAGGAGGTGTTCGGAGAATGGTACCAAAGGGTGCTCTTATCCCTGGATTTGAGCAATTAAAAAAGAATAAGAAATTAACTAGAATATGGTATTTCAGGCATATATATTTATTTTTGCTTCCTGCGATCATCTGGTTCCTGGTGTTTGCTTACTATCCGATGTACGGCATTATCATCGCATTCAAAGATTACAAATTCAATTTGGGGATATTGGGGAGTCCGTGGGCAGGATTTAAATATTTCGAGCAGTTTTTAAACGATTCCAGTTTTTACGATGTGCTCCGAAATACGTTATCCATTAGTGCCCTTAAACTTATTTTTGGATTTCCAGCTCCCTTGATCCTAGCCTTAATGCTCAATGCCGTCATGCACAAAAAAATTAAAAGAGTGTTTCAAACGATTTCCTATCTGCCGCACTTCGTTTCGTGGGTCGTTGTCGTTACCTTGCTTCAAAAAATCCTGTCTCCGAACGTAGGGCTTATCAATGACATCCGGTACCAAATGGGTTTGGATCCCATCTTTTTTATGGGAAAGCCGGAATTATTCTATCCATTGGTCCTCATATCCGACATCTGGAAAGGCGTAGGCTGGGGTTCGATCATTTATTTAGCCGCGTTAACGAATATCGATCCACACTTGTATGAAGCTGCGGAAATCGACGGGGCTGGAAGGTGGAGCAAACTATTCAAGATCACGCTTCCATGTCTTACGCCAACGATCGCCATATTGCTTATTTTCTCACTCAGCGGAATACTGAACGCGGGTTTTGACCAAATCTGGCTGATGCAGTCCCCGGCAACCTTAAGCGTCTCGGAGATCTTGGACACTTATGTCTTAAAAACAGGCCTCCAACAGGGGCAATTAGCATATTCCACGGCCATCGGTTTATTCAAATCTGCGATCTCGCTGCTGCTCATTGTTGCTGTCAATAATATATCCAGACGCGTGAGTAACGTATCGTTATGGTAATCAGCTAGCACTGAAGATGAGGAGGTGTGTGTTATGGGTGCAAGTAGGCTGTCGCCGGCAGACAAAATGTATATGACGCTTAACTATGCGGCGCTGCTTTTATTCTGCGCTACGGCGCTATATCCATTTATCTATTTTCTAGCCCTGTCTTTCAATGACGGCTACGATGCGATGAAGGGGGGAATCTATTTTTTCCCCAGAGTGTTTACATTAGAAAACTATGCAAAAGCTTTTAGCAACACTTTGATCCTAAATTCCTTCTATATTTCCATTACCCGAACCCTTGTGGTTACGGTTGCCTCCGTGTTTTTGACGGCCTTATTAGCCTACGCCCTTTCGCGGAAAGGTTTGCCGGGAAGAAAATACATCGTATTCTTCTTTTTCTTTACCACGTTGTTCAGCGGCGGACTGATTCCGACGTTCATCCTGTTCAGGCAAATCCACATCCTGGATACGTTTTGGGTGCTGGTGCTGCCGTCCCTATATAACTTTTTCAATGCGATTATCATGAAAACCTTCTTCGACGGGATCCCTGAAGGTCTGTCGGAATCCGCCCGAATCGACGGCGCAAGCGAGTTGTCGGTATTTGCCAGAATCATTCTGCCTCTATCGATGCCGGTGCTTGCTACCATTGCTTTGTTTGTCGGGGTGGGCGTGTGGAATGACTGGTTTACCGGTCAGTTTTTCATACAGAATGAAAAGCTGCAGCCTGCCGCTACGTTCCTGAACAAGATGATCAGCGAAGCGTCTTTCCAGTCGATGACGTCGTCGTCGGGAAATAGCGGATCCGCCATACAAAACATGACCGAGACGCAGATGGAACTGCGAGGCGTAACGCCGGAAGCCTTGCGGATGACGTTCGTCATCATTATAACGACGCCGATCATCTGTGTGTATCCGTTTCTTCAGAAATATTTTGTGAAAGGCGTACTGGTAGGTTCTCTTAAGGAGTAGTCGGTATAAAAGGCTATGCCTTTTATATAAAAAAACTTCCAATGGAAGGGGATTGTAGGATGAGGAAGAACAAGCGCAGGAGTGTTCTTGGCATGACACTAATCGCTTTACTGCTTCTAGCAACCATGACGGCATGTACGGGAAAAGGCGGAGGGGAGGATGCAGGTACGGTTGACACAGGTCCGAAGGAGCAAGGTACTGAAGAAATAAAACCGGTGACCTTGTCTTTCCTCAGTGCTTGGAACGGTGGCGGAGCCGGTTTCCCGCAGGACCAGGAGAATAATCCCGTAGCCCAACAAATTAGAGAAAAAACCGGGGTCACATTGAAACTGGAATCCATCACAACAAGCGAAGTAGAAAAGCTAAACACCATTTTTGCTTCCGGTACGGTTCCGGATATCGTTAACGCACCTTTCTGGTCTACGACAGGAGGAGAAGGACAAGTCATCAAGAAGGCGGCCATGGAAGGGCAGCTTCTGGATTTAACCCCTTATCTCGATAAATACCCGAATATTAAAAGACTTGTGACTACCGGGATCGCGAAGGATTTTGCCGAGTTCGATCTCAATAGTCCCGAATTTGAAGGCAAGACGTATCTCATTCCTACGGAGACCCCGGACGGTACCCCTGAGAGCATTCATAATTGGAATTACGGCCTTTTTGCCAGGGGAGATATCCTGAAAGCTTTAAATGTAAAAGCGGAGGATATTGATACGCAAGAAGAACTAGTTGATCTATTGATCAAGATCCGAGATGGCGGTTTCAAGGATATTGGCGGGAAGCCGGTCATCCCTGCCGGAACCATGTGGAACGGATGGGATTACGGCCAATTCCTTGCCGGGTGGACGGATTACACGATTTCGGACTACCGTGAAGTAGATGGAAAACTGATTCACTGGACGCAGTCCAAGGATCATGAAGCTAGATTGTTATACATGAGAAAGTTATTAACGGAAGGTTTGTTTGATCTTGAAGCCTTCAACAATACGAGTACAACAGCGAATGAAAAGCTGACGACGGGCAAGCTTGCCGTATTCGGAGCCCAGCCTATGTTAGCGGATTTACAAAAAACGCTGTATAAAACGAATCCGGAAATGCAATATGAACTACTCGGACCGATGAAGAATAAGAGCGGAGAGATTCGAACGCAAGTGGAAAAACCCGGCCGTTCCGGATTCCCTGCCCTTTTCTTAAGCGCTAACATCAAAGATCCCGATGCGGCATTGCGGTACATTGATTATGTCAACAGCGAAGAAGGCCGATTGCTTGCGTATTTCGGGATCGAAGGAACGCACTACAACATGGAGAACGGGATACCTCAATGGATTCCGGATGTGAAAAAACAATTCGATGAAAACCCGGATCTGAAGAGAGACGCAGGGCTCAATTATCTTCCAGGCAGGTTCATCGGGGCATTCTCCAATGAAGTCACTTGGCCTACGCCCGAAGATCAAAAAACGGAGTGGCAAAAGCTGGAGGAGAGCTTCTCGGCAAGATTGCCGATCAAAATCATAGACAAGGTAAGCGCCAGCTACCTTGCAAGAGAGTGGCCTAAATATCAGGAATATATCGATAAAACCAGCAGTTTGAATTTCGATGAGGAATTTAAGAAAGCGTTTTTTGCAGGGTCAGATGAAGAAGCTCTCAATATGCTTCATAGCGTTCAAGAAAAATTCAGAGCGGCCGGCGTGGAAGAAATGGCGGAGTTCGTGGCTCAAAAAGCTGCAGAACGTGATGATGTCGGGTTCTAGTGAAGAGGTTTGCGGGATGGTGTTACTGCCATCCCGAATATTTCATGAATATTAGGTCAGTCGCAAGAGAGGGGACAACTCATGTTAAACCCGGTCGTTTCAGCAGGCGCATTCACTGAACTCGATAAGTTTATGTTCGAATCGTGGGGTTATTTTGTCATTCCGAATGTGCTGTCAAAAGAGGAGGTCAAAGAATGCCTGCAGGCATCCATTCGACTTCATGAAGCGGCAGGTACAGTCGGTTGGGGTCAAGTCGGCAGAGGGTATGAGTCTGAACACGCTCTTGAAAACTTAATGGATCATCCATCGGTTTTACCGAAGATAAGGGGCTTACTTGGCGATCGATTCATTATGCAGTCCGGGTGGAATACGATGCAGCCGGCAAGGGGGAGGATGGGAGGCTGGCATCAAGACGGATCCAGCGCTTTCGATTTTAAGAATCTGGGGTACCCAGTCCCCCTTATTCAGCTCCGTGCATCATTTTTATTGACCGATCAGGAAGAACCCGGCATGGGGAATATGGAGCTCATTCCAGGCAGCCACCGCAGTCTCGTTCCACTACCGGATTCGATTCGGACAGCAAATTCGGGTACGCCGATCAGCCATGTGATATGTGCATCTGCAGGATCAGTCCTGGTGTTTCACAACGCCGTGTGGCATCGGGCGCACGAACATAATTGGGATTACGACCGCTATACCATGCATTACATCTATAGCCCTCCGTGGGTAAAGCCCTCGGACCGTTTTCATAACGATGTCAACTTTATGCAAAGAACTACGCCTGTGCGAAGAGCTTTAATGGGGGATTTTTCAAGGCCTGATGCGCCATTTGGAGCAAGTTATACGCCACCTCCCTTTGAAGAAAACTAAAATCTTGTAAAAAATATAAACGATGACGGAGGGGAAACGCATGTTGAACGTTGCGATGTTAAGTAAGTGGCATGTGCATGCAGATGATTATGCAAGAAGGTTGCTATCTCACGGTAACGTCAAACTCACGGCAGTATGGGACGAACAGCCTGAACGGGGAAGCGAATGGGCTGCCCAATTGGGAACGGATTTTGAAGCGGATTTGGATACGCTGCTAGAGCGGGAAGACATCGATGGCGTCGTGGTGGATGCCCCTACAAGCATGCACGCTGACGTCATGGTAGCTGCCGCTGAGGCTGGCAAACACATCTTTACCGAGAAAGCCATGGCTCTTACCGTAGAAGAATGTAATCGAATTTCTGCAGCGGTACGCAAAGCAGGCGTCAAGTTCTGCATTTCATTTCCGGCTCGCACAAGGCCTCACCAATTGTTCGCGAAGCAGCTGATCGATGACCATGTATTGGGGGACGTGACGCTTTTGCGCATTCGGAACGGCCACGACGGCGCATTGAACAATTGGCTCCCGGAATACTGGTACGATGAGAAGCAAACCGGCGGCGGAGCGATGATGGATTTGGGATGTCATCCGATGTACTTAGCCAGCTGGATATTGGGTCAGCCTAAACGAATCACCTCCATGTTTCATTATTTCACCCATCGTGCAGTGGAAGATAATGCGCAGTGCTCCATTGAGTTCGTCAACAATGCGGTCGCATTGGTCGAAACAAGCCTTGTGACGTACAGAACCCCTTCTGCACTTGAGATTTACGGTACGGAGGGCACCTTGATGATCTCGGATGATACCGTTAGAGTCATCTCGAAGAAGCTCGATTCCCCCTTCTCCGGATGGATCTCACCCACTCAACTCCCTAAAGAGCAGCCGCTTCCGATCATCCAATGGGCGGATGCCTTAATTCATGACAAGCCGATGCCCTTCGGTTTGGAAGAGGGAACGAAATTGACGGAGCTATTGGAAGCGGCATACATCGCTCATAAGGAAAACCGAACGGTAGAGTTCAAATAACGCGAGGGAGGGAATTCCATGAGAACCGTAAAAGTAGGGATCATCGGTTGCGGAATGATTGCGAACGGGAAACATATGCCGTGTTTATCCAAGTTAGACAACGTACAGATGGTGGCCTTCTGCGACTTGAAGCCGGAAAGAGCAGAGGAAGCCGCGAAAAAATACGGCACGCCAGACGCAAAGGTGTTTACGAATTACAACGATCTGCTTGCCATGGAAGAGATTGAGGTCGTGCATGTGCTAACACCGAACAGCTCGCACGCGACGATTTCCATTAATGCGCTCGAAAGCGGCAAACATGTCATGTGCGAAAAACCAATGGCGGTCACAGGTGCGGAGGCCAAAGCGATGTACGAAGCCCACTTGCGAACAGGCAAGAAGCTTACCGTCGGGTACCAGAATCGTTCCAACGCCAAAAGCCAGCTGTTAAAAAAGATGATTGCCGATGGGGAACTTGGAGATATCTATTTTGCAAAAGCGGTCGCTACCCGAAGAAGAGGCGTTCCGACATGGGGCGTGTTTCTGGATAAAGAGAAGCAGGGTGGCGGTCCCATGATCGATATTGGAACCCACTCCCTGGATCTGATCCTATGGTTGATGGATAACTATGAGCCGGAGAGCGTCGTCGGCAGTGTCTTCCATAAACTGAAGTATACCGAAAATGCCGCGAACGAATGGGGGGCCTGGGATCCAAATGAATTCGAGGTAGAAGATTCGGCCTTCGGGTATGTGAAATTTAAAAATGGAGCGACGGTCATCATTGAAACCAGCTGGGCCCTTAACATTGCGGAAGGTGGCGGCAACCTGCTGTGCGGAACGAAGGGAGGAGCGGATTTTGCTAAAAATGAACTGCGGATCAATGGCGAGCGGGACGGGAGCTTGTTCCTGAATAAAATCGAGGTGAATCCGAATGCGCGAGAACAATTCAGGGGAGAAGAGTTGACCGATTTCGAGTATGAAGCCAAACAATGGATTCATAGTATCGTGAACGATACCGAACCCTTGGTTAAACCGAGGGAAGCGATGATTGTTTCACAAATATTAGAGGCCGTGTATATATCCGCAGAAACAGGAAAAACCGTTTATTTTGATAAAGAATAAGGACGTGAAATAAAGAGCTCTTTTCCGTTGTAATATCCCCTTAATGGAGACAGTGAAAAAAGAGTCCATGGTATCATGGGCTCAACACTGTTGACTGGAGGGGATTTTTTTCTATGATGCGTCATGATCGGCAAAAGAGAGAGAAGTCTGGCTACTCGAATTTCGAAGGAGGCACGTTGTAATATTTCTTGAAGGCTTTCGAAAACGTGAACGGATCGGGATACCCGAGGAAGCCGGCGATCTGTTGGATCGTATATTTTTTTTCGTAGAGATAATCTCTTGCTCGATTCATTTTGATTTGGGAAATGTATTGCCCTGGCGTGATGCCCACGCTTTTCTTGAAATAGGAGATAAAATACTTCTCGGAGACGCCGGCAATCGCCGCGAGCTCGTTCATCCGAATGGAACGCTGCAAGTTCGCATCCACGTATTGGAATACGTCCTGCAAGACATCCAGGCTTCCTTCTGTTTTTCTCGGCTTCCTGCCATTCAGAAATTTGCCGGTGTAGGCACCTTGCCCGTGAAGCTCGAGAATCTTAGCCATCACGACGAGAAGAGAAGCCTTTAGGTAGAGCTGGTTTCCCGACGTCCCGCTGCCTTGCTTCAATCGATGGTAGGCTTTGGTGAACAGTGTCGCCTCCTCCCGGATCAGGTCGCCCGCCACAATACCAGGGAGTTGAAACTCGCCCAAAATTCGCTGTTGTTCTCCGATGCCGAAATCGAAATGTATGTATAAGAACCGGCAAACATCCTCGGTCGTCGAGGCGATGTAGGGCATATCGGGGTAAAAAAACACCACGTCTCCCGGGACAGCCGTATGTTCGAACCCGTCGATGGTTATCTTAACCGAGCCCGATTGAATGAACCAGAGATCGTAATCGGGATGCGACTTGTGTTCGATCCAGCCCTGATCATGAGCCTGTTCTAAATAGGAGCTCATCCGGAGACTTATATACTCCGAGAGTTCGTTGATTATACTCATGTTCATTTTCTTGGCGCACATCGAATTTCCACTGTCTCCTCTACCGTATGACATTCTTGGTTTTAAGCAAGTATACTAAAGAATTTATGAGATGTGAATTATCATACTATATGACATGTTTTGATAACTATCGTACATTCCGCTTTTCGGCCACTCTCCTATAATGGACTTATATCCTATGAGGAGGGTTAATCATGAATGGTTCCAATATGCAGCAGCCGAAGGTGGTCGTCATCGGAGCAGGCAGCCTTTTTTTCGGTCGTCAGTCCATATGGCAGATGGTCCACTCCCCATACCTGAATCGGGGAACGCTTGCTTTGGTGGATACGGATGAGGAAAGGCTGTCGAAAATGGTGAGACTTGCCCAGATGGTGGCTCGGGAGAACAACGTCTCCTTGAAGGTGGAGGGCTCGACGGACCGAAGACAGGTGCTTCCCGGGGCCGACTTCGTTGTACTCAGCTTTGCCGAACAATCGGTGAAATATCGGGGTATCGATTGCCAAGTATCTTTGAAGTACGGCATCCGCATGTGCTCCGGAGATACGATCGGACCGGGCGGCATATTCCGAGCGATGCGGGAGCTTCCGGTCATCATGGAATGCGCCAAAGACATCGAGGAGTTGTGCCCCGAGGCCTGGGTGATCAACTATATTAACCCATCTACCGTCCATGGTATTGCATTGCACCGATATGCGCCGAAGCTAAAATCGTTCGCGCTGTGCGACAGCCATCATATGCCGCATAAGAAGGCCCATTATGCCGTGCGGGCCGGCATTATCGGGGACCAAAGCGAGTTCACCGCGGAGATTGACCGGAAGTTCGACTTCCGCGTCGCCGGCGTCAATCATTTTACGTGGCTGCTGAAAGCGGAGTTCGATGGAAAGAATGTCATGCCTGCGATTGCGGAGGCCATGCGCAAGGCGGCTGGCGAAGAGAACAATGGCGGCGACCACGGCGCAAAAGCGCTTCATAACGACGCCATCACGTATGAACTGTACGATATTTTCGGATACATTCCTACTTGCACGGCCCATACAAAGGAGTATGTCCGGTACTGGCAAGCTCTCGGCAAGACGCGGGACTCCATTCCGCCGTTATCGATTTGGGAGACGGAGGACCGATATCAGCGACACGACGAGATGTGGCAACAGGTGGACGACTTCCTCTCGGGGAACATTCCGATTGCCGATTACATGAGCACTTTCGGCCCGGATCATGCGACGGACATTATCGAAAATATGGTGGGAAATCTGGGGAAGCGCTTCTTCATCAACACGCTCAACCGCGGGGCGGTAACGAACATGAGCGACGGCTCGTTCCTGGAGCTCCTGTGCGACGTAAGCATGGAAGGGGCAAAGCCGGTCCACGTAGGCGAGATGCCGCGGGGAATTCGAGGCATGCAGGAGCTTGTGCTGGATACGCATGAGCTTACGGCTGAGGCCGTCGTGGAACAGAGCTACGAGAAGCTGAGGAGAGCGATGCTGACGGATCCGCTCGTGAATTCCATCAGCGACGCGGACCAGATCATCAAAGAACTGCTGGTACTGGAACGTGAGATGATCCCGGACGCTTGGTACGAAGATTGACCTGAACTCAAAGTTTATGCGGAGTACATTAAGCCCCGGTTAAAGGGAGCCATTCGTTCTAAGTGAAGCATTTGCTCTCAGGTTACCGCGGAAACTAAAAAAGCAGAGCGAAAAGACCACAAGAGTCCCTAATCAGGGATCATGTGGTCTTTGGTTTAATACGGTCGAATTGCGTGGAGCCGGCATGCTTCAAGTGGCAGCTGTATTTACTTGGTAGTGTTAAGTATGGTTGAAACAGTATTTAGACAGCCGCAAAGACTCGTGTAAAACCTTATTTGTAACAGATACCATTCCAATGAAACGAAAGGCAATTCCAACGCTCAGATGGGTATTGAAGCGTATTGCTGGATATCGAAACAGGAAAAACCGGTCGTTAGTGATCTTAAGAACTTGTAAATGTTTAACATTACTAATAGTATATGATTAAGAGGTGATTTTTTGTTGAGAAAGATCTGTATCATTTTCGTGTTCATTTTAAGCACCCTGACTCTCGGGTGTTCGCAACAGGAATCAAAGCCATTAGTTGTACCAAGCGAATATCAACATGCTAAGGAGATACTCGATCTTTTAAACAATGAGGGGCTCAAAATTCAAGAAATTCACAATTCTAAGTACACTGCATTCTTCAATACAAATCCTAATTACTCGATGTACATTAAATCTGATATGGGAGTTTTCGAACTTGTACATCTTGAACATAAGAACGGCAAGGAAATAGATATTGTAGTAGAGGAAGCAACTGATAGTGGGGAATATAAATATGTCGTTTCAGAGAATGGTGTAGAACAACTATTAATCCTAGGCTCAGAGAATTATTTTAATAAATCGGACGAATACATTACTATATCGAGAGATAAAGATTTGAATGATAAAATTAAAAAAGCACTAGAAGTTCAATAGACCTAATATGAACAACAGAAACGGACTAGTCACGCTAGTCCGTTTCATTTTAACTCCAAAATTCCACAATCATACTTTGCAGTGTATGCTACCTTAATCAAGTATTAAGAATTATTAGACTATTTAGTCACTAAGAGGGGGAGACTGGCGAATGAAAAAGTCACTACTTCAATGGGTTATCATGCTATCGGCAGTATACTGTATAGGACATATCTTATTTGATTTGAAAGAAACGCGATGGATGAGGATTCTTACCGGGGCAGTTGAAATATCATTCTTTGGAAGCATACTACTCTATATTTATTTGAAAATGCGAGAAGATAAGACGGCTCATTCAACAAAACCCAAAAAATAACCCTGCTGTTTAACTGCAGTCAGGGTAGGCTTTGGTTGGCAGCCGAGCGCCTTTTCCGCTGCGCAGGACAATCGACAATCACTGGCAGAGCAGCGAAAGATGATATATCAGCGTATGGGGCAAATACTTGGCGTAGCCTACCCAACGTAAAGGTGAAAGAGTATCCCGTATCGCATTTCGCTTGCCGAGGGAAATGAAAGGAAATTAAGTATGAAGAGATATATTGAGTTTTCTTTTTATCTACCGTTTTTTGATTTGATAGATGATACGGACGAGGTATTCAATTTAGAAGAAATAATGAGACAACTAGATATTGGTTTTAATAAGATGGAATTGTATAACCAATATTTATCTTATGGTGAAGGACCACATAGGGCAGGAAAGGGAGACATTTTTGTCTTTTTTAAGAAAGATGATAAGGATAGTTTTATATTAATAGATTTGTTTAACGATTTTACCGATCAGCATAACATGGTGAAATTAGGAGTCCGTTGTGAAATTAAATATGATAAGCAGATAAGGAATATACTATATAATATTCATTCTGGGGCAGAGATTAAAAGTAAAACAAAAGAGAGTCATGATGATTTACTGAAGTTGGAGATCAACAGCGAAGATTATCCAAAAGAAATCCGTTATGGGGATCGAAAATACATAAAAAACATTTATTATGACGCTTTATAAACATCATGTTAGCAGTTCAAGAAGGCAGGAGATACATCTATAACATAATATTCGCGTTGCGGGGGCTTACACCCCTCGATCGTCCGATGTATAATCATGGAAGATAACTCGGATGACATCGAGCCGACCTAAGATAGGAGCTATCTAAGGCCGGCTCTCGTCGTAAATAAGGAACGTTATCAGAAATTAGTGCAACTTATTAAACCAACAAATCATTTATGTTTTTCATGGGAGGTTATTAATATTGCAAAGTCCAATTGCAAGCAGGATAGATACAATCTTTATTATTGACGCATTGGGCTATTCGCCTCTCGATCCGAGTGAAAAATGGTAAAATATAGGATTTTTATCGAAATGAAGAAGATATATAAATTCTGACGTCAGGAGAGAAAGCACATATGGGCAAGAAGAAAAAAACCTTACCGAAAAATTTTGACGAACTCATTGAAGCAGGCGATTTATCCGCATTACAAGAGGTATTTACCCGATGCGAATTGGATGCCCGTGGCGGTTACAGTAAATCAACAGCCTTGAGCTTTTACCAAGTACCGAATGAATTGGTTCGCTGGCTCGTGGAACAGGGTGCTGATATCAATGCTAGAGACAATTACGGAGCAACGCCTCTGCACAAGCATGCAATGAGTTGGTGCGGTCATACGGAGCTGCTCCTTGATTTGGGTGCAGATCTGGAAGCCGTTGATTATCAGAACGAGACACCGTTATTTGCCGCCGCAGGTTCATTTAAACCAAAAGCGGTTCACACGTTGGTTGCTAAAGGCGCTAATATCAGCGCAACAAATAAGATGAGACAGACTCCATTAGAAAAAGCTTTGGCCATGTGCAGGAACGCGGATATTGTCAATATGGCGGAAGTTGCCGATATTTTGCTAAACGCTGGAACCACTGTAACGCCGGAGATGCAAGACTCTATTAAGCGAATCGGAAACGACTTTGAATTTCACAGAGAAGGTTTTAATAAAGAATATTTGAATCAAACCGATGAGGCACTTTTACGTCTATATGAGCTATTTGATGTTCCTCCAGTAGAGAAGCGAGAGACGCACGACGGCGTCTCTTCGATAACAGTATCAACAAAGGGATGGCAGGCACAACATCATGAACTCTGGAATTTACTCATTCCTTCAAAAGGAAATGCGAAAACCGTACAGGGTGAGGTTATCCGGATTACTGGTAAAGTGTCATATGAAATTTTAGATAATGGCGGTATGAATTGGGATCATCAATATCGTAAAATGCTCAATCGTTTGATACATTACTTTAGTTTGGGTACACCATTAAATCCCGCTTCACTTCAGGAGGCAGGAATATTAGTGAAAGAACTTCACAACGGAAATGGCAGCGATGAACCTGCGAGACTGTGCGAGCTGGCAGTGCATTGGGTTCTCAGCAATTCGAATCCTATTACTCTGGAGCAGCCTGACTATAAGCGATAACATATATTCGACTTATCCATGTATATAATAAGCATTTTTAAGCAGAATACATCCCCTTTGTCTAAGCACTTTGTAGCTAAGAAAAAGGGGATATTATTTAAATTTAATACATAAGAAATGTAAAGAACGAAGTGAAATGAAGGAACTAATGAAGTGCGTTGTAGAATTACTCGAAGAAGATATTGACATCTGATAACACCATATTCACGAAACGCGGCTTACACCCCTTGGTCTGCCAGAGACATGGAAGAAGTCATTTCAGGCAGACAACTCTGCACCACCTAAATGCATGGTAGCCAGTCGCTCTGCTCCTTTAAGGGGTTAGGATTCGTGAATACAAGAACGTTATAGGAAATATCCGCAAAATATTAAAGAAAGGGAGTTTTTTATGGAGCTTCAAGAAATCAAACAAAAATTAAAAGAGACCAGAGACGAATTATTTGGAATTCTTACTGGGTTGAGCGGAGATCAATTAAACCAACAGAAAGACTTAAACAGTTGGAGTATTAGTCAGGTTTGTCAACACCTTTTTAAAACAGAGGAATTATATGTCGTAGCTATAAAGAAAGGGTTAAAGAGCAAAGAAGATTCATTTATAGAAAATAAATCAGTCGAATTTCTACTTGATCGAAGTCAAAAGCTAGAAGCTCCTGACATTGCTAAACCAACGGATGAATTTTTAGAATATGAAGAGATCATTGAGAAACTAAACAATTCAAGACAGAAGTTACTTGAACTATTAAATACAGTAGAAGACGAGTCAGTGCTGAGTAAAAGACATTTTATACACCCAGTCTTTAAAGAGATGTTATTAATTGAATGGGTTAAATCACTGTACTTACATGAACAAAGGCATATTAATCAAATAAATGAAATTATAGATAGACTTAAATAAATAAGCTGCATATTCGAAAAAAAGGTGGGTACAACCTATACCATTTTATTCATGCATCAGGCATATGGGAGTTTGACGTCGTGAATACATTTACGTTAGCTGAAATACAAAAACATAAAAGAAAGGAATTACCTTTAATGTTATATACATTAGGACAAAAAATCGGAGAAGGTGGATGCTCTGAGGTTTTCGAAGTAGGGGATAATAGAATCATAAAACTAGCCAAAGAGAATACAAGTTTCGAAGCTTTAAGAAGAGAGTATTTGAATAATTGCATCGCTTGGGAATGTGGACTCCCTATTCCTCAGCCTTTTGAGTTAACGAAAATGAGTGGAAGACCGGGGATTGTATTCGAACATATTGCAGGTAAAACTATGATGGAGCGTTTTTTTAATCAGGTTATCGTTAGCCATAACAACGAAGTTAAACAAGCGGACGTCCAGCTTACAGCTCAACTACTATTTCGCGTTCACCAAGCATTAGCTGAAGGTAAGGAATTGCCTTGCCAGAAAAGCATAATAAAATCAAACATTCTGAGTGTTAATTACCTGAGTGCCAGTGAAAAAGAGAGCGCAATTTCCTTATTAGAATCGCTAGAAACGAAACAATGCCTATGTCATGGTGATCCAAATCCACGCAACGTAATCGTTAAGGATGACGGAGAAGCAATCTTGTTAGACTGGATGAATGCAACCATAGGAAATCCTGAAGCAGATATTGCTGAGTATATTGTAATGATTCGATATGCCGTATTGCCGTCCTCCTTTCCCGAGGAAACTAGAGATATGTTTGATTCGATTCGTGAGGATCTAATTGACATATTTATAGACGAATACTATAGACTCTCTGGGATTTCTTATGATGATGTAGTGCCTTGGATAATACCGATTTTAGCAAGGAAATTGTCTGCCGATGCCATATCTGATGTTGAGAAGAAGAAGCTAGTTGCAGAAATAAGAAGAGACTTAGGGAAACAGAAAAATCGAGTGTAGGCAATTCTTTCACGCTGGGGGCCATCCGGCCCTCGTTCCGGTAGAGGGTTTTCGAAGAGGAATGGCCATACAATGCTGCGCAAGCGTACCAATCCTAACGAGTGGGGCGTCATTGCAATGTGTTGGGCTATGAATTGGCAGACTGCCCCGTCTTATTCAAGTAATCCCTTACTTATTTTCGTAATGAGATACCTGCTTATTTCTACCCATAGCCAGCTGTAGAAAAGCGAGAACACATAAACGATAGAGATCGTACTTAGGCTAACTGTAGATGAAACTGCAGGGCCCAGAACAGGAAATCGAAAAACGTATAGCAACAAAAGGATTCCCGCCCACAAAGAAAACGATCCGGCAATCACGGCTGGCAAGCGTAATTTCAAATATAACAGCGAACCGCCAATCCCAAGCCCCAATAAACCTGTCGTGAAAGGAAAAACGATCAGTTCGCTTGGTTGGATAAAAAAGAGAAGCAGCACCGCGAGCAAAAAGCCGGTCAGACCGGAACCGACGGAAAGGATCGTACATAACACGATGGGGGCTGTGGCGAGGGGACTAATCAAGTAGCCTATCCCTGGCAATAAGCCTCCCATGGATTGAAAAATAGCGGATAACGAGGCAAGAAAAGCGACCGTAATCATTTTTCTTGTGGCAAATCGTGCCGCTCCATAACGGGTGTGAATCTCTGAAACTTCTGCACTTACAGGCTTTAACCAGTAATTCTTCATGGGATTCATCGTTCAAAAACTTCTCCTTTCAACAGCATATGGATCAGAAGCAGAGCCAGCGCAGAAAGGATCGTCATCCAATCGCGCCAACTAAACCGTAAACGGCGTGCCCGGATTTTATTTCCCGGTAAGTAACAACGAGCGTCCATCGCGAGAGCCAGTTGGTTCGCACGGCGAAGCACGGCAACGAACAGAGCAACGAGAAGCTGAAGAAGAGATTGTGTTGTGGTTCGAAGACCTTCGCCTTTATAACACGCGTGTTTCACTTTTTGCGATTTCAACATGGAGTCGGTTTCATCGATAAAGAGCGGAATAAACCGGAAGGCCACCGAGATCATAAATACGAAGTTCTGAACCGGAAATCGAACGAGAGTAAGCGGGCGTAGGATGGCCTCTAGACCGTCTGCCAGCTTGGTCGGAGGGGTTGTTGCATTGAGCGCTATAGCCGTTGTGATAAAAAAAATGAGCTTGCAAGGCAGGAGAATTGCATGTTTAAGATCGCCTAACAGCATGTGGAAACAAAACAGCGTGAGCAGAAGGGGAAGCATACCCTGCAGGCCGTTCCATAAATAAGCTAGCGGCAACCGGGCGGCGAGAATCAACAACAATCCAACGATTGCATAGAAAACCACGCTGACCAGATCATTTGAGATGGTAACCAAAGATAAATAGGTCGCTGTAAAGATAAGTTTTGAACGAGGATCCAAGTCTTGCATAAAAGAGCGCGTATTCATAGACGGCCCGAAAGACAGCAGCTTCAACCATTGCATGTCACAGTTCCTCCCTAGAGAGCGTTGTGATGAATGATATCAATTGCTCCTCTTTATATACACTTTCGAGCAGTTTGTTGGCGGACCGTTCTTCGAGTGAATCTATAAAACGGAGGAGAGGCGTTTTCACAAAACCGATTCGCTCCAACCGCTGCCAGTGATCCCGAATGTTACAAGGGTGGAAATCCGCGTATAATTGACCATGGTCCAACACGAGAATCCGATCAGCGTATTCGAGGGCCTCTTCAAGCCGATGAGTCATGTAGAGAACCGTCATTTTTCTCTCATTATGAACTTGCTTTATATACGATAACACTCTGCTGCGTTCCCAGTTATCCAGGCCCGCTGTCGGTTCGTCCAGAATGAGAATTTTCGGCTCCGAAACGAGTACTCCTGCCAGTGCGATCCGCCGCAATTCACCTCCGCTGATTTGAAAAGGCGACCGGTCTTTGAACTGCGAAAAGCACAGCCCTACGGCTTCCATCGTTTGTTTCACTTGCTCGGCAACCCATTCCCGCCTCGTGCTTAGTCGATGTAGTCTGGCTCCGATATGGTTGAAAACCGTATCCTCTATGACTTGGTGCTCGGGGAATTGGAACAAGAATCCGATTGTTTTCCAAAGGCGGAGACGGCCGGACTTTTTATGGACTCGGTAAGGTCCGATCCGTACTACCCCTGATTGAGGGAGGATCAGGCCTCCCATCAACTGTCCCAATGTGGTTTTTCCGCTCCCGGTCGGCCCCATAATCGCCACGAACTGCCCTGCAGGAACATGCAGCGAGATTCGATCAATGGCTTTTGTATTAAAAGGGGTTCTGGCGGCAAGCATGCAATTGACGTTCTCTAAAACAATATCCATCACTCATCCCCGAATTCAAATTCATTCGTAGCAGGTACATTCAGCCCTTTTTGCTTGGCAAGATCACGCATTCGAACAGAAAACGGAGGGAGAAGGCCGGAGTCCGTAAAAACGCACGAATTTGCCGCCGCTTCTTGGGGTGTTCCATCGAACCGGATCTTGCCTTTCTGCATCACAATAAGACGATCGGCAGTGAAAATCTCTTCGACCTCATGGGTCACCTGGATAAGCGTGTATCCGTTACGATGCAGTTCGGACATAATCTCATGAATATGCCGGGCGCTTTGGGTATCGAGCATGGAAGTGGACTCGTCAACAATGATCAGTTTGGGCTCCATGGTCAGAACTCCGGCAATCGCCAACTTTTGTTTTTCCCCGCCGGATAGAAAATATGGAGGACGATCTTTCAGTTCATAGAGTCCAAGCAATTGCAAGACGGATCGGCAACGGGATTCTGCTTCTTCCGGGGAAAAGCCGATATTATACAAGCCAAAAGCCGTATCCTCCTGAACGGTCATGCCGACAATTTGATTCTCCGCGTTGGGGAATACCATACCTACATTTTGGCGAATATCCCATAAGTTCCCGTAGTTGCATGTTTTCTTTCCGTAAACGGTGACTTCTCCCGATGTAGGTTGGAGCAGACCGTTAATCAATCGAACTAACGTTGATTTTCCGGAACCGTTACCACCCACGATCGTAAGCCATTCTCCTTCATCAAGGGTTAGATTGATTTCCCGAAGTGTCCAATCCTGGTGCGAATCGTACCGGAACCATACGTTATTGAACGAAATAACGTTTTCCATCATTCTGGCCGGATTTGGTTCGTTATGAATCATGGAATAATTTCAAAAACGGTACCTTGGTTAGCATCAGCCACTTTCATCGAGCCATAAACCCCTAAATAGAGTCTGGTTTGATTCAGATTCGTTCCCAGACTAACATAATACGCGGATTGAGACCCAAACGGATCATCGGTTTCAATAACATGAAAATCATTTAGCTTACCATCCGTTCTTACCTTGGTGTAAGCTAAGACCCCTCTAACGGGAAGTTGAGATTCAGGCCCTCGAGCCAGGTCGGTAAACACAACGTTTCCTGATAGAGAGGGGATTTCACATCCCATATAGGGCTGTACTCCTGTAAGTGCAGTTGCTCTAAATTTATCGGTTCGGGAATCTTCATGAAAATAACTTGTCAGAGGCTGAAGACGCCGTACGGAAGTTCTTACGGCTTCCTCGTAATAAGCAATGGTTTTCTCGTTCAAAGCCGGATTTGCAGAGCAGCCGGTTATGATCGAGGTCGGAAAAGCACCTTCCCACCCGCGCCAGCCCAAGTTAATAAATCCTTCATGATCAGGTTCCGTTTTCATTAAAGAAGCTTGTATAAGCTGAGTAACCGGTATCGGTTTATAATGAACGAACGAAAAAATCGACTCTACGAGATCCTGTCCGACATTTCCTACGTATTTGATATACTGATTGTAAAACCTTTGAAATGAAATGCCGGGTATATTGCGAACGCCTTTGGCGATTACCGTAAGCGTTTCCTGAATGGGTACGGGCAGTTCATTAAAACGCGTAACGACGGGCGGATTATCGATATACGTATTCTTAACGACATCAATTTCGATGATTTTACCTGCGATTTCCATATCGTCTTGGCTTAAATTGAACGGATCATAGCCTGATCCGCCATCACCGGTTGTCAAAACAAGCTTTCCTGTTTCAGGGGAAAAGTTTAGGCTATTGACACCGTTATGATTTAAAAATGGCCTTCTGATATTAAGTAACGTCCGCCTTTTGTGAGGTTGGCCATTCGATTGCAGAATCCATTCTTCGACTGTATCGATATGATCGTATTGATGTTCTCTATTTGCCCACTTTAGGTTTAAGGTGCTAGCATCGCACGGGGTAGGCTTAAAAGATTCAGGAGGAGCACCTGGAAGGGCCCCTGGACCTTGGGTTCCAGCTACTGAATAATGGAGATAAAACAGACGATTAACATAAAATTGGGGATGAAATGCTAGCCCCAGCAGTCCCCGTTCATCATATCCGCCGTTAGAACCACCTAGTTTCAGGATTCGCGGGCGAATATCTAAGAAAGTCTCTATAACTCCGTTTCCTATGTAAAAGATCTCTCCTACCTGAGTCGCAATGAATAATCTTTCGATGGAGTCGCCCGGAAGAATCGTTGTTTTCAACACCGTGGGTAAATTTAGCTTGCTAACAATGGGCCGTAAACTAACTTTAACTTTCGTCAATTCACTTAACCCTCCTTTTATGGCTTTCTTGTATAAGTTTATGATTAGAACCGGTTATTATTCCGGAGGAGCGGTTAGCAGAGTCCATATCATTGTGCACTATGGTCCATGGAAAAAAAGACGAGCAATGATAAAAATCCTCGGAGAAATATGAGCGCAAAACTATCAGCAGCACATCCTTTCTTTTAATGAGAGATGTGCTGCCAATGTAGAATAATGTAGTATATATTCCTATTCACTTAATCCAACACATTTCGTAATACTCTCTCTATATTTACCGGGAGTTATGCCTTCGATCTTCTTAAAAACCCGAATGAAAACCGTATCGCTTGTATAACCGACCATCTTGGCAATCTGTGCGTTGGTCAGTCCAGGATCCGACATCAGTTTCTTAGCGTGATCCATGCGTACGACAGTCAGGTAGTCGTTGAAGTTCTGTCCACTCACTCTTTTAAAAAATTGTGAAATATATTGCGGCGTGATCTGCAAATGCTCAGACACTAAATTCAAGCTCATATTGGGATCGGCGTAATTCGCTTGAATGCATGTTTGAATTTGCAGCAGTAGCTGTTCATTGTGATCGCTTCGTTCCAGTTTGAACGATTCGGCGGCCGATACATACAGGTCTTTCGCTTTTTCAAACATTTCGTCGGTTGTTTTACAGGAAAGCAGGAAGCGCACAGGATGGATGTCACCTTCTGTAAGCTTCCGGTAAGCCAGCGTATCCGAATCTGATGCCATGATACGCAGCAGGGTACCGGCAAGACTGAATAATAGGCATCTCCCAAGCTCCGGAGTGATGGATTTGTCCCGAAAATTTCGATCGAACAGCTGTGTAAGCAGTTGGACCACTTGCTCTGTATCGCCGCTTCGAATACAGTTGATTAACTGCAGCTCGGTTTCGACAGGGTAATAATACTGCAGCTTTTTCTGGCGAATATCATGATAGTAAAAGGTCGACAGCTGCCCATTGACCATCCTGTACTCCAAGGCGGCAGCCGCTTCCAAATAGGCTTCTCCAATCTGATGCTGGCCCTTATGAACGCCGCTTATGGCTATGCTGATCTCCAGCTTGAACCTAGTCTCCAGCATGCGATGCAATCCGGATACGATGTCCTTCACCCGGCAAGCCGGATGATCCATCTGATCCGGCAATAGATTAACGAGCAGGGCCAGCCGGTCTTTCTCCAAGTCGATCGTATGTATCGTATGCCCTTCATAGACTGTATCTTCAGCCAAATTGGAGATGATAAATCGCACCAATGCCCATTGTTTTTCACTTTGGTTCGGTGCGAACCGGGTCATGTCGTCCACTTGAACGAGAATGACGATAAAATGAGGAAACGGAAAATGGATGCCCATAAATTCCAGCGATTGTTTCATTTGCTCTGGAGGCTCAAAGTAGCCTTGAAGCACTCGATGTAAATAGTTAGAACGCAGAATGGGCAGTTGTTGAGTCAGTTTGTTTTTAATATGCCTTTCCTCGTCCCAGGAAATTTTCATCATTTCCAGGATGTAATCAAATTCATTCACAGCAGGTTTACGTGGATGAGACTTTCCGGCCTGAATCGCCTCTATCATTCTTTTGATTGGAAAATAGTTTCGATACGCGATTCCATATGCAGCCGCGCTCCCCGCAAGGATACATAGCAAGAGAAGCCACAGCGCAAGATGCTCCATTTGTTTCACTTTCTGCAAATATACATTCAAAGGCATCACAGCAATATAGTACCATCCGACTTGTCCCGAGGTTGTGAATGATACCGTTACATCTTGACCGTTCAGATTGTAATTGCGTAAACCGGAGTTCGACTTCAGTTCATTCAATATCGAGTTTGATAACGGACTTGCACCTGGGGTACTGCTGATGAGTTCATGATTTTGGTTCACGATATAAACGGAACTCCCGTTTGCGGACTCGATTTGTCGTGTCATTTCGTGAATCTTGGTTTCATCAATCAGAACCGTAAGATTCCCTTTCATATTGGATGTTTCTTCGACCGGCAACGATTGCATAAAGGTAATCACTTGCATGGGGTCATCCTTCAGGTAGCCGTTTCGTTGTAAGATGGAGGACGGCAGGTAGGTTTGACTATGATAGCTAGTCATCTGCTTACGCCATTCTTCATAGGTCAGATGTTCAAAGCGATAATATTTATCATAAAAGTTGTGAGAATCGGTTACGAGATTCGGTTTGATCACAGAATCGCTTCGGTCCAAAAAAATATAGAAATCGTACACAAAATCCTTGGTCATTCTCGAGTGCATTTTTAAATAATCCCTTGTAAACTGGACCAAATGATACCGTTCTGACAAGTCTTTGTTTTCCGTATCCAATAAATAACGGAGCTTCGGATTGAGTATAATTTGATGGGATAATTGTTCAATTTCTTTAAAATGGCTGTCTATATTGAGACGCATCTGCTCCAGCATGCCGAGATTGGACCGTTCCGCATTGGATTTCATGATATGTTCAATATTGGTATAGAACACAAACCAAATCAGAATGGGAACCAGGAGCAGAAGACAATTGGATACGAGCATCCTGATGAATAGGCTCCTTCTTTTGCTTCCGGCATTCTTTCTTCGAATGATTGAAAACATGGCGATCCTCCTAGTATAGAAAAGCTTGCTCAATCCCTATAATTCGGGAAGAGCAAGCTTGCTCCCTTCGTTGGATGACCGATTCGTGTGATGATCATTCTTTTAACGCACCAATCAGGACACCGTGCACAAAATACTTTTGCAGAAACGGGTACAGGCATAATATTGGAAGCGTAGATATGATAATCGTCGCATATTTGATCGTGATCCCGATGTCCAACCGATCTGTGGCTGCTGCATCGGTCGTCATACTGTCCGTACTGTTCGAGATCAGAATTTCACGGAGCACAAGCTGTAGAGGAAATAACTCCCGATCACGCAAATAAATCAATGCGCTAAAGTATGAATTCCAATGCCCCACTGCATACCACAAAACCATGACGGCAATAACGGGCATCGAAAGAGGAACAATGATTCTGCTCATAATGATCCAATCATTGGCCCCGTCGATCCGGGCGGATTCCTCCAAACTAACGGGTACCGCTTGAAAGGCGGTTCGCATAATGATCAAGTTAAATGAACTGATAGCCCCTGGCAAGAGAAGAGCCCAAGGCGTATCCAGCATGCCGAGACTGTTCACCAGCAGAAAGGTTGGAATGAGCCCCCCATTGAACACCATCGTGATCACGATGATGAACATGATGGAATTGTTGAAATAGACGTTGCGGCGAGAAAGGGCATAGGCACCGAGCGTTGTCATGAATAGGTTGATGATTGTGCCGCCAGCGACATAGAAGAGGGTGTTCCGGTAACCGGTCAGAATCATGGGATTATCCATGACGGCTTTATACGCATCCAGATTAAACCCGGTAGGGAAAAACAGCATGCCGCGGAATCGGGCGATTTCTGCAGGATCGCTTAAAGATGCGAATAATACGTAAAGGAACGGATAAAGCGTGACGAAGCAAAGCAGGAGCATGAAGCATGTATTGACGACGGAAAATATCAATTCACCAAGGCTGCGTTTGTGAAACATACCGTTCCTCCCTTACCACAATTTATGTTCGCTCACTCTTTTGCTAATGGAATTGGCGAGTACGATCAGAATGAAGCTGATGACCGAATTGAATAACCCAACGGCAGCGGTGTAACCGAAATCGGCTCCCAGGATACCTTTCCTGAATACATAGGTGGAGATGACATCGGCCGTCTCATAGGTCATCGGATTGTACATCAAAATAATTTTCTCGCTCCCGACGGAAAGCATGGATCCCATGTTAAGAATGAGCAATATCACAATGGTCGGCATGATTCCGGGCAGGGTAATATGCAAGGTCTGTTTCCATCGTCCCGCTCCGTCAATCCGGGCCGCATCATAGAGAGTCGGATCGATGTTGGCTATGGCGGCGAGATAGATAATAGAGCCCCATCCGATTCCCTGCCAGACGCCGGAGGATACGTACATGAACCGAAACCACCCCGGCTCCTGCATGAAGGCAATCGGTTCAAGTCCGATCATGCCAAGAAGTTGATTCACCAGACCGTCGCGGGCAAAGAAATCGATCATCATCCCGACCACAACGACGATGGAGATAAAGTGCGGGAGATAGCTTATCGTCTGTACGATCCGTTTAAAAAAATTCCTGCGAATCTCATTAAGCAATAAGGCAAGTATGATCGAAGCGGGGAACGCAAACAGCAATTCATAGATATTGATCAGCAAGGTGTTCCGAATCAGTCTCCAAAAGTAGTAGTTTCCAAAAAAACTTTCAAAGTGATCGAAACCCATCCATGGACTTCCCCAAATTCCGTCTGCAAGTCCGTAATCTTTAAAAGCGATTTGCAGACCATACATGGGTCCGTAATGAAAAACGATGTAGTAGGCAACGACGGGCAGCAGGATAAGATAAATGTAGCGGTTCCGAATAATGTCCTTTTTTATCATGCTCCATTTCTTCTCTGCCCGGTTTCCCGTTGCCGTCTTCACAATGTTTCTCTGTACATTAGGCATGGTTTACTCCTTCTTTGAATACCGGAGAACGGCAAGCCGCAAGCTTTCCGTCTTCAGTGTAGTAGGCATTTTATCGGTTGTTGTAGCGTTCCAATCCGGATTGCTGCATTTGAATTGCCTCGTCGATACCCATGCTTTTCATGGTAGCGACATACTCATCGAACTTATCCAGCGATTCTGCGCCCATAATAAATTTTACGATCATTTCATTTTTATACGTATCGATATCGTTCATGATCGAGGCATATCGGCTATTGTTTTCCCTGGCGATGGTGATCGGAGGCATTCTTTTTTCATTCGAAGGTTCTGCCCAGACTGTCAAAGCCTCTTGCTGCTCCGGTCTGGCCGCATATTGCTCTATATAGCGTACATCCTGCAAGAAAGGACCCGCATCAGCGGACAAGACATGCATTTTAAGGGATTGGGCAAGCGGCAATCCTTCCGGATTGTTCAGGACGGAATCCATATACTTCGGATAACCGTCATCCATCGTATAGGATGTGCCTTCTTTACCGAAGTTCATGATCATTCGTCCTTCTTCACTATAGAAATAATCGAAGAATTTTACGGTTTCAGCGATGTGCTTGTTGCTTTCAGTTATAGCTGTGAATATGCCGACAATCTGATTGTCCATTTGACCGAATATCGGTTTACCGCCGGATTGTAATGTCGGATAGGGTGTGGCAACAAGCTTGAATTGCGGTTCCTTAGACTCCATTAAATCCATAAACCTGCCCATGCCTCCGCCTACAGCCATAACAGCCGCACCGACCTGATTGCCGGTTATTTTGGCATCGTACATTTTGCTGTCATTGGCTGCAAAGTCTTTGTCCAGCAAGCCCTCATTGTACCAACGGTTCATAGTTGTAAGGTATTGCTTATATTCGGGTTGAACAGGGCCATATTTGACTGTATTTCCTTCATGATAGAAGCCGTTCGGGATTCCAAAAGCGCCAGTAAAAGCAAGTTCGCCTGCTCCCATCATGATCGGAATTTCATCCGCCTTTCCGTTGCCGTTGGGATCTTGTTCCTTAAACGCTTTCAAAACGGTGTACCATTCATCGATGGTTCTAGGAATAGGCAAATCCAACTTGTCCAACCAATCTTTACGTACAACCGGGCCGGAGTGGGTTTGCAGTTTTCTCACGGGGCGGATGAACGGAAAACCGATAATATCGCCATCGTCCGTCGACGCTTGTCTTCTCCATTCCGGGTTTTCGTCCAGCAGCTTTTTGAAGTTAGGCGCATGGTCCAAATAGTCATTTAATGGAATGATTTTACCATCCTTAATCGCTTTTTGAGCGCCTCCCGGATAATTATTCCACGAATACTCAACGACATCGGGCAGCGATTTCGAGGCCATCATCAAGTTGAATTGTTCACCGCCTTGGCCTTGGGCCGGGTGTTGGTAATCGATTTTGACACCGGTTTTATTTTCGATTTCTTGAATAGCGGTAATCTCTCCATAGCTTTTCATAATGGCGGCTGCGTCGTGATGCATCTCTTTCCAATACGATAAGTTGCTCAAAGGTTGGGTTGACTCTGTGGATTCCGTATTCCCCTTTGGCATTTCATCACTGCTGCAGCCGACAATCGCTGTGGCAGCCAGTCCCAGAGATGTTATAACAGGTATAAGCTTATTGATGATGTTCCTGCTCATCTGCATAAACCGTAGTTCCTCCTCCATATTTGATGTGCTTTTGACATATTCAGCATAAAGGATGGTTGTTTTTTCCGGAATCATATAAAATCAGGAAAGGGTTGCCATTATTAAGATCAAGCACTGGCGAATATAAAACTGAATCGACCATATTAAAGATTGTCCCTTCTACAGTGGGGAGAGATTGCAAATCTTTGGGGCTAAGCAGCGAGCCGCAAACCCCAGCCAATCTTCGCATAGTTCCAACAAGTTTAAGCCGGAGACGTACATGATGAACAGCTATGCCATAAACAAAAACACGGGTGAAAGAAGGTGCACGCTAGATGGTGCTCCCCGTGGTCTTGTGTGGATGCTCAGACGGTTTGCTATGTTCGGGAGGAGGAGAAGTAGATGACATTTGTTTATTTAATGAACAATCAAAAACCGTTAAATCAAGAAATCATTAAGGGTCACGTGGAGTATTTAAGAGGCTTAGAATCGCAAGGCAAACTTATGCTTTGTGGCCCTTTTGCGGATTATCCTGGAGGAATCGTCATCATTCAAGCAGAGGATTTAATGGAAGCAACAAATATTGCCAATGCTGACCCGTTTATTGCATCGGGGTGCAAATCATATGAAATCCGAACGCTAATGCTGGCTAATGAAGAAAATAATTATTTACTTTAAGATATGATACATCTTGCAATTCAACTGTTAGGAAATTCCCGAAAAACAGAAAGGACAAAAAATGATCTATACAAGAAAAACTTATATAGTTGAACCATCTTTCATCGAGAGGAATTTGTGAAAAGCACAGTACCTAGAGAAAAAACAATTTTAGATTAGTTAAAATAAGAGTAAAGCGAGGTGCTGAAGTGTATTTCCTCCAAATGTCGGGTTTTCCGGGCTCGGGAAAATCAACGCTTGCTAGACGAATTGCCAATATAACTGGGGCAGTCATTGTTGACCATGATATATCTAAAACGGCAATATTAAAGTCAGCAGAAGGACTTGATATTGAAATGAAACATCTTGGCAAAATTTCATACACGGTTGATTGGGATTTGGTCGAGTTTTATTTATCGCAAGGTCATGATGTTATATTTGATGCTCCTTGTTTATATTCGGAGATGCTTGATCATGGATTGCGATTAGCAAAGAAATATCACGCCAAATACAAATATATAGAATGTTACCTTAACGATTGCAAGGAAATTAGTAACAGACTTCAAAATCGAAAACGAATGATAAGCCAAATATCGGAGACGACTGAAGAATCATTTATATCTGGTTTAAATGAAAGTAAACGACCATTAGATATAAAGTGTCTGACTATTGATTCTTCGCAATCCATTGAAAGTTACTTAAACAGTGTCTTGGATTATCTAAAGGGAAAATAATACTAACAACAAAAAGAAAAGAGCACTCCGCAAGATCGAAGATCTCTTGGAATGCCCCTTAGAATGTACCCTCTATAAACCTCAGTTTATATTTTGCATTTTCGCAGGCGATGGAGCCGCACCGGCTGACTTCCGCTTGGCCAGATCCATCTTACGCTGCAGCATGCCAAGCACGATATCCGCAACGATTGCCAGCACCGCGGCAGGAATGGCGCCTGCAAAAATCCGCAGGGAGTTGTTGCTGTTTAGTCCAGCGTAAATTTCTCGTCCCAGCCCGCCTCCTCCCACGAGGGGAGCGATCGTTACCACGCCAATAGCAATAACGGCCGCGATACGCAGGCCCGACATGATGTACGTCAGCGCCAGCGGAAAACGTACTTTCACGAGCATTTGGAAGGGGCTCATCCCGATACCTTTTCCCGATTCCAGATAGCTGGGATCCACCTGTTTTAACCCCACGTACGTATTCCGCGCGATTGGATTCAGGGAATACAGAAAGAGTCCCACCATGACCGTTGTCGTTCCGAGTCCCATCCATAACATGAGAACCACGAGCATGGCTAAGCTTGGTACCACCTGCAGGATGTTGGTGATAAACAAAATGACCTTGGCCGCCCATTTACTCTTAGAGCAGAGAATGCCAAGCGGCACGCCGACGATGAATGCCAGCCCCAGCCCGATAACCACCATCGTAATATGCTGGATGAAATACTCCCAGAGCAATTCTTGATTTCGTGATATATACGACAAAAAGTCGGTAAATGTTAAATGTTCACTTTCCATGCTTACCCTCCTTTTAGCTTTTCAAGAAGCCCTGCTCTTTCAAGTACGCGATCGCGACCTCCCGCTCGCTTTTCTTCTCAATGTCCACCTGATAATTAAGCGATATCATCGTATCTGCATCCAGATGACCGATTAAAGGCGCTATCGTATCCTCAATTTCAGGATGCTTCTTCAAAAGGTCCGAACGCAATACCGGACTTGCATCATAGGGAGGGAAGAATTGCTGGTCATCCTGAAGCGTCTGCAATTGGTAGGCTTTCAGCCGGGAATCCGTTGAATAGGCCAACACGATATCCACCTGCTCATTGGCTACCGCGCTGTAGACCAGGCTGATTTCCATGGGGAAGACCTGACCAAATTTGATGTCGTATGCTTTGGAGAATGCCGGATATCCATCCGTGCTTCTCTCCAGCCACGTTGTATCTACCCCAAGCTTCATGGAGGCCATGTCTTTTTTGACGTCGGAAATTTTGGTGTACCCGTTGGCTTCGGCAAGATCCTTTCTTACCGTGAACGCGTAGGTGTTCTCAAAACCCAGCGGATTCATCCAGGTGAACCCGAAGTGTTCCTGGAATCCCTCCTGTGCCTCCTTCAAGACTTTATCGCGGTCTTTGGTGCCGCTGATCGGGAAATGGTTGTTGAAAATCTCACCGGTATATAGCGTTGCCATCTGAACGTCGTTTCGCTTCATCGCATTGATGACCAATGAACTTGATGCCAGATCCGGGATAACATCCACCTTCAGATCGGTTTGGTCTTCAATCAGCGCTTTATACATTTCGGCAATAATCTTGGTTTCGGTATAGGTTTGCGTCCCGATGGTAAGGTCGCTTTGAATTCCGCATGCGGAGGTAATAGCGGAAAGAGCCATCAGGCAGACTAACATCGGTATCCTTTTCAGCTTGTTCAGTTTCATCACGCCTTCCTTGTTCCGTCCGGCTCGCTGTTTACGGTTGAAGTTACTCATATCGCAGCGTCCCGGGTTTGATTCTGATGGTAGTGCTTGCTTAGCCAGCCCTCCAGCAGACCAAGCAGTCCGTCAGCTACAAGCGCCAACAGAATTGCACCGATGCCACCGATGAATATCATCTCGGGTTTATTGACCCCAAGTCCGGATACGATGAGCTGGCCTAAACCGCCAGCACCGATCAGGGAAGCCAGTGTTGCCCAGCTGATGATGTACACGGTCGTAATGCGTACACCGGACATGATGTAAGGAAGCGATAGGGGAAGCTGAATTTTCAAAATCGTTTGGGCGGTGCTGTATCCCATCCCTCTGGCCGAATTGAGCACGCCTTTATCCACGGAGTGAAAACCGTCATAGGTATTCCGCAGAATAGGCATCAGGGAATACAGAAACAATGCGAGTATGGCCGGCTTCATGCCGATCCCGAGCAGCGGAATCAGAATCGCCAGGAGCGCCAGGCTCGGTACCGTCTGAAACAGATTCGCAACGAAAAAGACGATGCTGTTCAACCAGCCGACCCGGTTGTAGACCAGCAGGATTCCGATCGGTACGGCAATCACAGTCCCGAGCAGCACGGCAGAGAACGAGAGGACCAGATGCTCCTGCAATGCCTTCAGAATATCCGGATAACGATCCGTGATGAAGCTCCAAAATGCATTCATATCACTCACCCTCTCCGTTCAGCACCGGAGGAACCATCGTTGGATAGACTTCGGCCAGATGTTTAACCACACTGCCTCTTGTGATTAATCCGAGGAACCGGTTATTGCTGTCTACGACAGGGAGGTTGCTGAGCTGGTGGCTATCCATAATCTCGATGGCCTGCGGAAGCGTGCTTCCCGAAGCCACGGAAAAACGGACCGGATGCATCACATCCGCGACGGTTTTGCCTTCTTCGCCGTATTGGTCGAGAACCCGGTAGATCGAAACCGCGCCTTGAAGCTGACGGTTACGGTCCACGATCAGCAGCGAATCGACCCGCTTCATTTCCATCATCTTGATGGCTTCAGCCAATCCCCGGCTCGGGAATGCCGTGACCGGATTCGTAATCATCACTTCATCCACAAGCGGAATTTCATATGCGCTTTCATTTTCATTTTGCAGACGTTTCGAACCGATAAAGTCACGCACAAAATCATTTGCTGGATGCCGTAATATGCTGTCCGGTCTACCCGTTTGAACCACTTCGCCATCTTTCATCAGAACGATGGTATCCGCGATTTTAATAGCTTCATCCATATCATGGGTTACAAAAATAATGGTCTTATTGAGCTCCTGCTGAAGCCGGATCAGCTCATCCTGAAGCTGCTCGCGGCTGATGGGATCCAGTGCGGAGAACGGCTCGTCCATCAGGATGATATCGGGTTCAGCCGCAAGCGCCCGCACGACGCCTACGCGCTGCTGTTGTCCGCCGCTTAGCTCGGATGGATAGCGAGTGCCATAAATGGTGTGATCCAGTCCAACCATGTCCAACAATTCATTTACTTTTTGATCTGTTTTGTCTTTATCCCACTTCTTCAGACGCGGAACCACGCCCGCGTTCCTGGAGATATTCATATGCGGAAATAAACCAACGCTTTGAATGACATAGCCGATATTGCGTCGCAGTTCAACCGGATTCAATCTGGAGATATCCTGACCGTCAATCAGAACTTTACCCGAGGATGGCGTGTTGAGCGCGTTGATCAGCTTCATGGTTGTTGATTTGCCGCAGCCGCTCGGACCGATGAGGACGGTAATTTCCCCTTTTTTGAATTCGAGATTAATGTCCTTCAGCGCGTGAAAGCCATTTTCATAAACCTTGTTCACATGCTCCAGTACTATCATTCAATCGCCCCTTTGCAAGCAGTATCCATATTATGCGGAGCATTTGGCATATCATCCATCGGGGACCCAAAAAAGAGTTGAGGAAAAGTATATTGCTGAGTAGGGAAGGCGGCAGCCTCGTTATGTAGAAACAGAAATGAAGCTAAGCAAGTTAGCTCTAAAAGAAATCAAAATGGAATAGGATTAAGCGCATCATCTAGGGGTGGAGAAAACCAAGAGGAAACCCTGAGGGTATTAACAATTTAAGTCGGCAATCTTTGTTATGGCATAGACTTACATGCCCCAAATTCCACCTTTATATGCATATTAGCTTTCTAAGCGGTGTGCAATCCCTTATTACATCCATCCGAAGGAAGTATTCCAAGCCTTTTAGCCCCTATTCGTATATAAGGATCATTTGTGTCTTCGTCCATGAATCCTGATATACCTGTGAGAATCAAGCAGCTACGCCACTGCTTCTCTCAGCCCAAATGGATATATGCAAAATGCGTTTGCAGGCAACGAGTCCTTGTTGAGTAGGACCGTATAACTGCAACGGTGCAATAATATGTTTTATACATTTACCCACTTTGTCAAGGGATGAAACATGTACATCGAACGATTTTGAAGATTTGGTGCCTAGGGGCCAGAAGCGTCCTCGGAGATAGGAGATATCCTGCCAATGACTGGGAGTATTTACGAAGAGCGCGAATACACGTAATATGGAGGTGCTGATGAAGTGCGGAGATAAGATGTTAGCTGAAAAATCACCTGAAGCCGGAGAGGATGGAGACCATGAAATTAGAGATTTTAACGGTGCCTTCGTTTTGGAAAACGGAAATGAGACAAAAATATTATCAACTTCAAGAGGACAATAGTAAGTTGGTTGTTCTGTTTCCTGGAAAAAACTATCCCTGTGATAAGCCCATTCTACATTTTGCTGGAACTTCCGCGATTCAAAGCGGTTATGACTTAATGGTACTTGAATATGGCTATCAAGCCGCGAGAACGGATTTGGATATTCATGATCTGCAAAGAGTAATAGAAGAGTGCCACGAATCGGTTCAACGAGTCATTAGCAAGTATAAACAAGTTGTCTTTATTAGTAAGAGCATAGGAACAATCGTTGCTGGAGAAGTTCATGAAAAACTTGAAATTCCAATAAAGCATCTATTTTTGACGCCAATTAAGGACACCATTCACTATATCAACAGGTTTAAGGGACTTGTGGTTTATGGTTCAAAGGATGAAGTGTTTAATCATGAACATGCCAACCGAATTAAACTAGACAAGGCCACAGAGGTCATCGAAATTCCTAATGCCAACCATTCTTTAGAGACCAATCATGCTCCGGAAAGTGTTGAGATTCTAAGCAAACTGGTAGGGATATATACGAATTTTCTGAATTAGAGTAAGTTCTGTATGAAAAACAAGACGAATTTGTCTAACACCAAATTCACGATTCGAGACATTCGTCCCTCGTCCGGCAGTGAAGCTATTATATTAGTTCTCGTGTTCGTGATAACAACGTTTTGTGAGATAGCTGAGTACAATACATTTGAAACGCTACTGTAAAAATAAACTAATAAAATCCTATAAAACCGTTATAAAATGAGTTATACTGAGGTAAGAATGAGTAAGGAGCCGTGCGGGAACACGACTCCAGCGTACAATAACTGCATAAAGAGCAGTCGGCCACACTAGTTAGGTCGAGAAATAGACCGTTACCTTAGCCAGGGCGGTCTATTTCTTTTTCATGTAGGTGAGCAATGCCAAAATGAACATGCCGAACATGAACATGCCGAACATGAACATTAAGGAGATGGCATCTTTGACCTCCATGGGCATCACCTCCCTTCGGGGAGATTAGCCGACCGCCCTTATAGCCGATTATTGTACTAGAAAATTATAACATATAAAACCAGAACACATATCATTGAAATACTAATAACTGGAATACATAAGTTTGTAGATACAGAAACGTTTAGAGAAATGACCCAAACCAAGTAAGGAGAACAACATGCCTCAATTCCCCCTATTAGAAACAGAAAGATTGGTATTAAGACAAATTAAACCAGAGGATTCTAGAGACATCTTTCATTATTTCTCTATGGACACCGTTACGAAATTTTATGATGTGGAGAGTTTTATGCATATTGAACAAGCAGATGAACTGATTCGTAGATGGAATCACAGGTTTGAAAACAATCAGGCCATTCGTTGGGGAATCACTTTACGGTCGGAAAGCAAAGTCATTGGAACATGCGGATATCATGGTTGGATGAAACATCACTATAAAGCTGAGATTGGATATGAGCTGGCACCAGAATATTGGCGGCAAGGTTACATGACGGAGGCGATTCAGAAGATCATGGAGTTCGGATTTAACCATCTTGAATTAAACCGGATTGAAGCATTCGTAGAGCCAGAGAATACGGCATCAAGAAAGTTGCTGGAGAAGATGGGATTAAATGAAGAAGGGACATTGAAGCAGCACTTTTATTGGAGGAATCAATTTGTTGATACGGTCATCTATGCATTACTTAAAAGAGATTATCAAGCGCGTTAAGTAGTGGTTTGATGCAGCAGCGATTTATGTTGTTTACACGATGTTGAAGTGAAGGGAATCCCAATTTATATAAGGAGGCTGCGGGGAAATGAGCGTACTTAAGAAATTAAGAAATGACTATGTCATTTGGCATGCCAACCGGGTTAAGTTACCTGAACGCACACCGGGCAACATCGTCAGAAAAAAAGCTGTTTTTTCCGGTAAGGTGCAGAAGGTAGGATTTCGCTTGGAAATATATTGCATCGCTCGAAGAATGAATTTAACGGGATGGGTGAGAAATTTACAGGATGGAAGTGTGGAAGCGGAATTTCAAGGGGAAGCGTCACAAATTGATTTTCTGGTCCGTTGCATGCGTTCATTGAAACGGGCGTCCGTAAAGAAGGTGACGGTGGCTGATCTGCCTATTAAAGAGGAAGAAGAAAGCTTTATGATCGCAGAATAAAATATATACAGCAAACCCCGGATTCATCATGGGGAATGATTTGTACATTGCGGAAGAGGATGGAATCTATGAGGTAATGCCCTAACCTCTTGTTCAAGGACCGTGCTGTTGGCATTGCCGGCAGGCGCTCTTTTTTTATTGAATGGAATTTGGCGCTGCGGGACCGTTTTATAGTAAGCTGATATCAGTATGAATTTATAACTTGGGAACTGTGAGGACATGAAGATGACAAAGAAGCTGTATTATGAATCCGCTTATACCCGGGAGTGGGAGACACGAATCACGCGGAAGCTGGAACGGGAGGACGGTACCTACCTGGTACTGGAAGAGACGGCCTTTTATCCGCATGGCGGAGGACAACCCTGTGATCTCGGGTGGATCGATAAAATCCCGGTTCTTGATGTCGTTCAGGAGGACGGAGAGATACTGCATAAAATCGAACGTTTACCGGAGAGGGAAGAGGTAACCTGCCGGCTGGATTGGGACAGAAGGTTCGACCATATGCAGCATCATAGCGGTCAGCACCTGCTGTCGGCCATGTGTCTGCAGGTATGCGAGGCGGAGACGCTCAGCTTCCACCTGGGTCAGGATTATGCTACCATCGATATCGCCCGATCGGATCTGCCTCAGCATCAGCTGATGATGCTGGAGCTGGAAGTCAACGACCAGATTTACCTTAATCGACAGGTAACGAATTATGTTGTGAGCCGGGAGCAGGCGGCCGCCCTGCCGCTGGTGAAGCAGCCGAAGGTAACCGACGATATTCGGATCGTTGAAATCGAAGGTATCGAATATAACGCATGCGGCGGCACCCATGTCTCGGCAACCGGTGAGATCGGAATGATCAAGCTGCTGAGAGCAGAGAAACAGAAGGGACATATGCGTCTGTATTTTAAGTGTGGATATCGGGCATTGAAAGAATTTAATGCCGGAATGGAGATTCTCGGAAGCCTGTCAGCCAGGTTCAATACGGCAAAGGAAGAGATTCTGGACCGGATTGCCAAATGGGATCAGGAGCAGAAGCAGCTCCAAGCTGAACTAAACGCAGTGAAGGCCGAGAATGACGCTTACCTGGCCGGGAAGCTGTTGGCTGAGCGCCAAGGCAGACTGGTCAAACATGTTTTTGCGGACAAGCCGATGAAGGATATGCAGAACTTGGCAGCCAAGCTTACCGAACAAGCCGAGGTTATCGTGCTTTTCGCGTCCAACTCGGACCATAAGGTGGTTCTCGCCCAAGGAGGGGAGAGCGGACCTGCTTGCGGTGCTTTTCTCAAACAGCATCTGGCCGATTATCGAGGAAAAGGCGGGGGCAGCGATAAGATTGCCCAAGCTGGCTTTAGCACCGTGGAGGATGCCATGGCATTTTACCGGTTTACGGCGCAATCATTAGGTCAGCCAGAAGAGGAATAAGCGATCCGATTAGCAGAAACCGTTCCTCTACGAATAGAAGGCAACCTCGGGGCTCGGCTTTCATTGATGAAGGCTGGGCCCCGGCCTGTTTCGAGTTCTCTTTATTTTAGTCAGTAAGCACAATATACTTAAGGACTTCTGTCTTTTGTCGAGTGCTTAGTGGATACCAATATAATGATCTGTATCTTATGTCGTCATCTTTTTTTGAGTCCGGGTTAAGAATACGATGCACGTGAGCAAAACAACGGCTAATGCGATCCACTGCGAAGTAGCGAGAGCACCGAACTGGCCTCGGATGATATCGCCTCTGAAAAATTCGATAATAAATCTCCCTAAACTATAAAGTATGAGATAAAGACCTGCTATTAGGCCGTCAGGTCTTTTTCTTCTAGCCATATAGATCAGCAAGAAAAAAATAGAAAAGCTGAATACGCTCTCTAATATTTGCGTAGGAATGAGTTTGACATCATTCGGGGCCAGCTCGGAATCGTGAAACGTAATTCCAAACCACCCCTCCGTTTCTTCACCATAGCAGCAACCGGCGAGAAGGCAGCCGATTCTTCCAAAGCCCTGCGCTAATGCAAGGGAGGGCACAAAAAGGTCAAGGTATTTTAGAAAGTTTATCTTTTTCTTCTTACAATAGGCATAACCGACTCCAATCCCCCCGATAATTCCACCGTACACCACGAATCCTTCCGAAAAATTCAGAACCATCGAAGGATCCTGGATGATATGGTTCATTTGAGTGATCCAAAACAAAAGCTTAGCGCCGACCAATCCGCCTAATAAGCTCCAAAAAGTCAGAGAGGAAACATGGGATAGTTCTACTTGTCTAGAAGCTGCTCTATAAGCAACAACCTTGTAAGCGATAAGGATTCCGATTGCAATCATCAATCCATAGCCGTAAATGGTCAGAGGTCCGATATGAATGAGTTCATTGTGCATATGTTCATCTCCTATTTGATAAAATTCTTCCGTCTAAACGCGATTGTGATTGAACTACATATTGTAGTGTAATCATTCAAAAAAAGGGATTATGAATCCCCGCCCAACATTAGGAGCAGCAAAATGGAACAGGATCTCAGAAAAGGCTTCAGCAGGGCTAACGGAACATTGACCCCTCGATCAGGCTCAAGAACCTGCATGACCCGATACTCCAATGTCGTATTCGCAAAATGCACGGCTGTCTCATACCGCTGAAGCTTACCGAGTTTCGCTAATTGTAATAAGACGCTGCCTAAATACAGCTCCGTACCCATCTGCCGGATGGCGTAGCGGTCAGCAAACAGCTCTTGCCACGTCTGATAGTAGCGAAGAATCGGTTTAACGATCGGCAAATATCCAAAGGCGTCCGCCACCAAGGTTGAAAAAAACATTTTTAATCCATCGTAATTGCGGCAGTGATATCGTTCATGCAGTAAAATCGCCTTTATTTCCTTGTCAGTAAACATCTCTAAAACGGTAGTGGATACGACAATTTTCGGTCGCAGAAGACCCATCGTCAGAGCCACAAAGGCATCGTCCTGTACCACGATGATTTCGGTGCCCCAGTCGCGGTATTTGTAATTGAGGCGCTTGGTTAATTTGTCGTGCCTGTTGGCACGGAAGTGCCTTAACCATTTTTGCGATAAGACCAACTGCCGGGTACTTCGCCAAATGATCTGACCAAGGGTATACGCAATGACAATGTCGATTAAGGCGTAATTCAGTACGGGGCCTTGAACCACTCCGTTTTGGATCTGGTATGTAATGAGCATTCCCATATGTACCATGACAACAGCTACGAATGCGATCATCAGTGCGTAGGCACATCTTAGCCGTATGGTAGGATTCATTGCTTTTTCCCGCGTTTGATATCGTTTAATTTACGCTCCAGCTTTGCGATCACCTCGGGATCGACATCATCCAGCGCATCGATCATGTGGTTCACGACCAAGCTCCCATACTCTTGAATGAGTCCCTGCGACACTTCTTTCGTCTGTTCGGTGAGAAATTGCTCCCTTGACTGCAGCGGACTGAACTTGGCTGCCCGTGTCCGGCCGGTTCCCGTCATCGCCTTTGTCAGCAGGCCTTTATCCAGAAGACGATTCATGACGGTCATCACCGTATTGATCGAGATCGGGCTCTCCTGATTCAGGATCGATTGCACTTCCTTGATACTCAGTGCCTCCGAAGACCAGAGGATATCCATAATTCTTGACTCCAGTGGTCCAAAAAATCGATTCAGGCCCTCGCCCTCGATATTCATTTTCTTAATCTTCATTCCTATCTCACCTCATACTACACATCGTAGTATGGTTATGGACAAAAGTCAACTTCCCTTCGTTCCGCCTATCTGAGCGATCATAGCTTTTCCCTCTGTTCGTTCTGTAGTGTATCCTTCATTTGTCGGGCGCTGCATTGGTGACTGAAAACGTCCGTGACAAAAGGTTTTTTGCCGTGCAGTCGAGAATAGAAGAAATAGGAGAAGTTCAATGAGGTTTAATTTAAGGCAAAGGGCGATTACGAATGGTAGAATTTCCGATGATTGAAACCAATAGACTGTTCATGCGAGAATTAACACTTGATGATGCTGAATCCATATACAGGCACTTTTCTTACCCCGAAGTCACAAAATTTATGGATATCGAAGCATGTAAAGACATACATGAAGCAGTGGACATTATTATGTTTCATATCCAGGATTCGGGCTGCAGGTACGGGCTGTTCGGAAAAGACAAGAACGAACTCATTGGAACATGTGGGTTTCATTGTTGGATAAAGGACGAAGAAGAAACAAGAGCTGAGATCGGTTTTGATCTATCCCCGGATTACTGGGGGAAAGGATTCATGCAAGAGGCTTTGCATGAACTGATTCCGATTGGGTTTAATTTGATGAAACTTGATTGTATCGAAGCGACAACGGAAATTGAAAACGTTCAATCACAAAGGTTATTAGAGAAGACGGGATTCACTAAAGAGCCTGATTTAAAGGATCGTTTGATGTATTTTACATTATATAAAAATCAAAAATAGACGGATGATTCAGGAGGAGATAGAGTGACCGAAAGATTTCAGTTGAAAAACGTTGGTGTCGAGGATCCTTCAGATGAAAGCGGCATGTCTGGGTTTGGGTATCTTGCGTTGTTCCAATGTAATGTCGAATATCGTTTCAGCACGGAAGACATGAGTGTGAAGGAAGCGGAAATTTACATACAAGACGTGCTGAATCAGCTGCCGGCTGAAACCGTACATGAAATATGCAAGAAAGCATGCGAGTGGAAAGACCTCAAAATGTCCAGCGATACGGCTGATTATCCTCCCGGGTTAGGTGAGGTGTCTGGAGCGGATATTTTGGAGTTTATGTCCGTAGGGGAAGTTGACCTTTATCGAAATCCTTATGATCGAAACGATCATACTTTCGGAGCTATCCTGGGTGGAGGAGCAGAGTGGGACTCTGAAAATGGCATGGAAATTGTGATACGGGGCAGTGAGGTTCTAGAGGTGCGTGAGTATTTAGGTTATGGCGCAGACGCCATTTGGGACGAAAGTGAATAAGAAAGAGCGGTGCATCGGCAGCGATTTTTTAATCGTTTAGGATTCTGACATCCTATAACAAGGTGTCTGCACTGTGTAATGCTCGGAAAATGGGGGTGGTGTTTTGGTCAGGCAAGCGGTTTTTATAGATAGGGACGGAACTCTTGGAGGAACCGATCGGGTTGTTTTGCCCGGTGAATTTGAGCTTTATCCGAAGGTAAAGGATTCGCTTCAATCTCTCAGAGCCGCTGGCATGTTTATTTGTTCGTTTACGAATCAACCTGGAATTGCTCGTGGCGAAGCAACGATGGGAGAATTCGAGTCGGAATTGTCAGCCTTTGGTTTTGACAAGATCTATCTTTGTGCGCATGAGCATGGAGCGGGTTGTGAATGTAGAAAGCCATCCGCAGGGATGCTGTTAAAAGCCGCAGAAGAAAATCATCTGGACTTAGCCAAGTGTTATGTCATAGGGGACAGGTGGACGGATATGGTGGCTGCCAAAGAAGCCGGCTGCAAGAAAGCGTTAGTGATGACGGGGGCCGGAGCCAAGGAACTGGAAAAATATAATAACCACGAGTACTTCGGGAAATGGAAAGATGCGTATCCTGATTTTATCGCGACAGACTTGAATGAAGCCGTGACATGGATATTAGAAGGGGGAGTAAATAAATGAATCCAGCCAAGCATTTTGTGTCTGCCGCTGCAATCGTAATCAATGAAAAGGACGAGATTTTGCTCATTAAAGGTCCGCAGCGAGGATGGGAGATGCCTGGGGGCGTCGTGGAGATCGGAGAATCTCCCGAACAAGCTGCGATCAGGGAAACGAAGGAAGAATCAGGGATCGATATAGAAATTATGCAGTTTTGCGGTATCTTCCATAATGTGAAAGACAGTATATGCAATACATTGTTTCTGGCCAAGTCTGTTGGAGGAGTCCCGATCATAACCGAAGAGAGTTTGGAGACTGCTTTTTTTCCAATCGAAGAAGCACTGCAGATGGTTAACTTTATGAACTTCCGGGAGCGAATTGAAATGTGTTTAAACCCGGCAGCACATCCGATCTATGTCGAGTTCTAGAATCGTGAGGGTTTTGGGAATGCTGCTTATTTTTACAAGAAAGGCTGTGTTAGGATGCTATATGATTTGCAAGGCGAAGAGAATATGTCAACGATCGTGGGCATGTTATATGGCGCTGTCAGAGAGAACAGTGAGCGGCTAAAGTCCATAACCGAGGGCATGTCGCAAGAGGAAGTTGATTATAAGGGACCTGGTGGCCATTATAATAGCGCCGCTCAATTAATAAAACATATCACGTACGTTGATCTGAATTGGGTTTATCGGATCAAAAGAGAGGTGCTCCCCCCGTCGTTAAAGGACGAGTACGGCCCGATGATCGATGAACATAACAAGCTGCCAATGGTCAGAGGGATCTCTCTGGACACGCTCCTATCTAAATATGAAGTTGTATTCAATTTACTGAAAGATGCATTCTCGCAGTTAACGGATGCCGATCTGGATCGCATCGTCACATTCGGACACGAGAATGAAAAGCAAGCCACCCTTCGCTGGGGCTTGTGGCATATGGCCGACCATAACCGTTATCATCAGGCCCATATTAATCAGCTTAGAAAGTGGTACTCCGAGCAAAGGAGTGGAATGGAAAGTGAGTAGAAGGGAAGTTATTTTGTAATATGGCTTCCCCCTAAGAAAGGACATAAAACCATGATGACGCATAAAGAAATGATACATATCGTGCAGACCCAGCTGGCGATTGATCTGAATTGTACGGTGGATGACTTAAACAAGGAAAAAGACCGCGTGATTTTTGTAGACGCCAGAGAGAATCCAGGGCGGAGACCGTATCCGAGAAATGAACGTTATTTCGAAATTTTGTCGATGGGCAAATCCATTGTGGTGTCGGCTACGCCGGAACGGCTGGCGATTGCCAAAACGTTTATGCAAGGGAAAGACAGGGATACGATTTTTTCGCTGCCGTTTATTAGAGGACTTTATTTGCATTTCCTCCCGGATCTAGAGAGAATCCAGCCGATGCCGCCACCGGCCGGGTTTTCGTATGAAGTGGTGGAGGAGAATGAGATTTCAAGGCTCATGGGGCTTGAGGGATTGGAGGATGCCATTGTAACCGACCCGGGGTCTCCGTATCAGACGGTATTGGCCGTAATCGCCCAGCACCATGGCAGGATTGTTGGTTTGGCAGGGGCTTGTAACGTGTGTGCCGCGATGTGGCAAATCGGAATCGAGGTACTCCCTGAATTTCGCCAAATGGGATTGGCCTCTTATCTTGTAGACCGTTTAACGTTTGAGGTATTACATCGCGGACGCGTGCCGACTTATGATGTGATCTCTAGCAATATCGCCTCCCAAAGAGTGGCTTATCGAGTGGGGTATTACCCCGCGTTCGTGACGGATTGGCGAGTTGATTTTAGGGATTTCGAGTCTAAATCTAAATAAGAAATATGAAATTGAACCAAAACGCTGAGCATAATTTTTTTATGAACTTAATAATATGAGAACGCTTGTACCCGTATCTCAATAAAGGTAAAATATAACTACAATTGAATCTTGGGTGGGCATGGTTTCCCTTCGAAAGGAGGTGAAGCCATGGAAGTGAAAGATGCATTAACGATCATGTTCCTCTTTGGAACGTTCATTATTGCTCTTTTAACATACATCAATAATAACAACAAGAGAAAATAAAAACCCACCCAAAGGTTAGAGCCAGAGGTGGGTTTTGTTCCTATGCGACTTAGAAGGGAATAAACCATCCAAGCCAATTGTACTGACCAAGTGTTCACAGCACTTGGTCTTTATTAATTATATACTAACATATTAGAAATGATGAATCAAAGCATGGAATAAATAAACGAATGTTGAGATAAATCCAACAAAGGGGGCGTATGCCAAATGAAGATTGTCGAACTCAATGGAATGAATTTAGTAGGAATAAGAGTAGTATGCCCTGGTGACCAGTATGTCCATGAGATTCCAAAGGCTTCTGTCTTACTTAAGGAAAGGCTGAATGAGATTTCTGAAGTTGTACAACCGGCAAGATTGATTGGGGCATTCTTCGTTGAAGATTTAACGGAAGAGGAGGATGGTTATTGGGTATGTGTTGAAGTGAATGACATAACGGAGGTTCCAGAAGGGATGGTATCTGTAGTAATTCCGAAACAAAAATATGCAGTCCAGCGACATAAGGGACCTAATTATGAAGTCAGAAATACATATGAAGAACTCCAAAACAGGATAAAAGAAAATAAACATGAAAGATTGCTAAGATCCTGGCATCTGGAGATTTCAGATGAATGGGGACATGGGGATGTCAACCATATTGAAGTAGACTTGTATGACACCATTAAATAGATGCAGCAGCTAATTGCGCCTTCCATAACTTGCTGATATAATTTTGCGTATGAAATGGGATTGGGGGTTACACCGATGGCAATGCTGAATTGCTCATTAGCTAGGAAGTCCTCATGCAAAGCCTGATTTGGGGCGATACTTTGCGTGGGGTGCGATAGGATGAATTCGATCGCCCAAACTTAACTTTATCGTTTCTAATAACAGGCTTTGCACCTTATTGAACTTAAATAAGAATAAGGGGCTGAAAGCTATGAGTACGACATTTATTAGAAACCACCAGTTTAACGTGATTAAAAAACAATCGGAATTCCTTCTGAAGACGTTGCGAACCGTTGCGGATCGACGCGTTCTGGAAACCGTCAGGTTCAGTTCTGTTGCCAACATCATGGATGCCTTTCCATCGCTGACCGAGGATCAGAAGCGGATGCTGGGCCAAGTCTCTACATTCGAGAAGGCCGAGGATTTCGAGCGATATCTGAACGACTTGGAACCTTACCTGGAGTCTTTTCCGACGATTACGCCAAAACAGATTCAGAAGTTATTTCCTAAAAATAAGAAATTGAAATTACCGGATCTGACCTCGATCGATTTTCGATACGTAACCTATTTGGGCTGGGTCGATATTGCCAGCAACAGGTTATTTATCGTATACCCGCTCGAAGAACGCTTCATCGGGATCGAGGGGAGAATCACGCCGACCAACAAGAAAGGGTATTGCCTCTTCTGCAATCGGCACCAAGAGCTCGCCTCGTTCTCGGTCAAGACCAAGCCGTCCGGTGCTTCGGCGGATAATCTGTCTGCCATAAGCCATTATGTTTGTCTGGATAGCCAAGGCTGCAATCACAGCATTACCGACACGGCAGCTCTGGAGAAGTTCATTCTCTCCGCCAGCAAATAACAAATTAGAAATAGGCTGCCCTAGAGGCAGCCTATTTAGGTTTCGTCCGCTTTGTTCACATACTCCACCGAGTAAATATGCGTCCTCGTTAGATCAATGACCTCTTTAATAAAATCCTCCTGCGATTCCCTGAAATCGTTTCGAATCCAGTTCAGAATCAACCCATGAAAGCCGTAGGCGGTGTACCGCTTGAAGTAGTCCATGTTCACCGGGATCTGGTTAATCGTTTCGAATATAAATCGTTCCTGATAGATTTTTACGATCGTTTGTGGGAATTCCGTATGCAATCCCGGCAAGGTATCCTCGTATTTGATCAGCTCAAAAAAATCGCGGTGCTCGTAAATGTAGGCCACGATATTAAAGGAGGGGGCATTGAGGTTAGCCGTATACACTTTGTGTCCCGGTATGTAGGGCTTGCCCACCGATTCCTCCAAGCCCTGAAGCATGGAAGCCAGCAGATCGTCGGCTAATTCGATTTTGTCCTGGTAATGGACATAGAAGGTGCTGCGGTTATAAGCAGCCTTATCCACGATGTCTTTCACCGTTACAGCATGATAACCCTTCTCTTTTACAAGTTGAATAAAGGCGGATTTCAGATGTTCTTTCGTCCGATTTCTTCGTGCCGATGTCACGATTTGTTCATGATTCACGGAAAGAGCGCCCCCCCAAAAAGACAGTTTGGTTCCAAGTGTTGACTAGATCGACACTTCATCACAGGTTAATGATTGTTAAATGTGAACAGAATAGTACAATTGAATTGTAAGCAAAATAGTACTAAATTTAATATCTTAATTTAATTGTAATCAATATAGTACTATTTTAATCCATTATACGGGGGTATCCAAGATGGGAAAATTACAAAACAAGGTTGCTGTAATTACCGGTGGTGCATCCGGCATCGGTGCGGCGACCGCGCGTCTTTTCGTTGAAGAAGGAGCCAAAGTGGTGCTTGTCGATCTCAATGAGGACAAGGGCAAGGCGTTTGAAGCCGAATTGAAGGCGCTTCATCACGAGGCGTTGTTCGTTAAAGCGAATATTACCAGCGAGGAAGAAGTAGCCAATATCTTTAAGCAAGCGACCGAAGCTTTTGGCAAAGTGGATGTTGTATTTAACAACGCTGGCATCGGGCGCGTTCATTCTTCGCATGATCTAGAGTACTCCGAGTGGCGAAACACCGTAAACGTGGACTTGGACGGCGTATTCCTGGTCGCCCGGGAAGCTATCCGTGAAATGTTAAAAGCAGGCGGAGGCACGATCGTTAATACCGCATCCATGTACGGTTGGGTCGGCTCGCCCGGTTCCGCGGCTTATAACGCCGCTAAAGGAGGAGTCATTAACTTGACCCGTTCCCTGGCACTGGAGTATGCCGAGCACAATATTCGGATCAATGCGCTGTGCCCCGGCTTTATCGACACACCGATCATTCCGGAGGAGAGCAAGCAAGCGCTGGCAGCGGCCACCCCGATGAAGCGTTTGGGACAAGCCGATGAAATGGCAAAGGCTGTTCTGTTCATGGCTTCGGATGACTCCTCGTTCATGACGGGGAATACCTTGACGGTTGACGGTGGATATACAGCCCAATAATGGGTGAACTTAGACATACAGAGAATCATGACATCTTACTAGGAGGCATACACCATGAACAAATTTGATGGAAAAGTGATTGTGATTACTGGCGCAGCAGGCGGGATCGGAACGGCAGCCGCCAAAAAACTGGCGGAACAGGGGGCCAAGCTTGCGCTGGTCGATTTGAACCTAGAAGCCGTCCAACAAGTGATTTCCGATTTGGGTCTGGACGATTCCAGAGCAATTGCGCTGCAGGCCAATGTCGCCAAAGAAGAGGAAGTCAAAGCGTATGTGGATGCAACGGTCGAGAAGTTTGGTAAAATCGACGGCTTTTTCAATAATGCGGGGATCGAAGGGATCACTGCCAATGTAGAGGACTATCCGACCGAAACCTTTGAAATGGTCTTCAATGTCAACGTCAAGGGTGCTTTCCTTGGACTGAAATACGTGGTTCCTGTCATGAAAAAGCAAGGTTACGGCAGCATCGTGAATACCTCCTCCGGCGCAGGCCTTATCGGTTCGCCCGGATTTGTCGGATACAATAGCTCCAAGCATGCCGTGATCGGCATGACGAAGGTGGTTGCATTAGAAGCTGCTCCGTTCGGCGTGAGAGTGAATGCCGTAGCGCCTGGAGTAATCAATACCCGCATGATGCGCCAAATCGAGAAAAATACGGTGCCTGAGGATGCCGAAGGTGCAAGAAAAGCATTCGGCGCCGCCGTTCCGCTCGGACGATACGGGGAAGCGGAAGAGGTAGCCAACGTAGCTGTTTTCTTGCTGTCCGATGATGCGTCCTATGTAACGCAATCCATTTATACCGTGGATGGCGGCCAAATCAACCAATAAGTTTACAGCACCAGACAGCCAAGATTTTAATAAAAATAAACAAACGAACCTATAAAAACGTTATAAATTGAGTTATACTGAGGTAAGAATAAGTAAGGAGCCGTGCTGGAACACGACTCCTAAGCACAATAACTGCATAAAGAGCAGTCGGCCGCTAAGTGGTGGTCGAAATAGACCGTTACCTTAGGCAGGGCGGTCTATTTCTTTTTCATGTAGGTAAGAAGCGCCAAAATGAACATACCGAACATGAACATTAAGGAAAGTGCGTCTTTGACCTCCATGGGCTTCACCTCCCTTCCGGGAGACTAGCCGACCGCCCTTTTAGCCGTATATTGTACTAGGGAAATTATAGCATAACGAAGAATAATAAAAACGAATAAATAATATCAGAGAGTAAGGCATAACAGAATAATCAGACAACAATTGACCCGGCCTAAGATAAGAGTTATCTAAGACCGGGTCACTTCGTAGACGAGGGAACGTTATGTGAAATGATCCCACTACAACTAAAGCGAAGGTGTGACTTTTTTGCAGAATGGAAGGATCCGAAAACTGTTGTGCACGGCAAATTGGAATTAGAAAGGGGATATGAAATGACGGAGATTAGCCAAGTCCATATGGAAGATCTGTGGTCGGTTCGAAGAGAACGCTTAGGCAATCGATGGTTAATCGGCGTTCAGAATGAGCTTCCGCAATCCTATAAGGACGAACAGCGCTTGTTTGCAACCCTTAGATCCAGAAGAGACGAAATACAGCATCAAACTGCCGATCCGAATACGTACATGGTAATCCATGATGACGGATCGAAGATGACGGTAGCCTTGATAGTAAGTCGTATCGGGGAGATCCCGGAGGGCATGGTATCCTTGAATCTTCCGGAAGAGGAATACGAGGTTTTCCGGTTCGAGGAGAAACATATTTGTTCATTCTGGCAGTATTTCTGCGAAACCGATCATCGGAGCAAATATGGCGTCAATGCTGCCAAGGCAAGATTTGAAACCTTTAACGACACCTTGCAGCCGAATGGCGTAACGGAAATTTATTATCCGAAGGAATAGGAAGGATGCCCGAACATGTATCATAGATGACAGAAGCCGTAAAGGGAGGAAGGAATATGCGAGCGACTGAAGATATCATGCAGGTATGGAGGAAGTTCAACGATTTTCCGATGGAAACCTTAACGAAAGCCTGGCACAGCTTAATAGACCCGGAATGCAAACAACGAACAACGGATGTCATGAAAGAGCATCGCGCATTATATGGAACGTCGGGCAATTGTTTTGATTTGGCGATTTGGTTAATCGATGAATTCAGACAGAACAAACGCCCCTGTTATGGAGTGCTGACGGAGCATTTGCATGTCGCCGTGGTCGCCGTCAACGAAGAGGGCAATAAATATTTCTGCGATCTTGGAGATCAATGGATTGAGCCCATTTTGTTGGAACCGGGTCATGAAGCGTATACGGAAGAATTTGTCGACGGTTTCTTTCCAGGTTCACGCATTAAACTGAACACCAGAGCGAATCGTCTCTTGGTAACCTACGGAAGACCAAACGGAAAGGAAAGCAGCCAAGCATTCGACTTGACGCCTGTATCCGATGAGGCATTGATCATCGCCGGGCAAAAAACGCAGCGCCTGTTCAGCGATCCGCTTGTAGAAAAGAGGATTTTTACGGATCAGGAGGTTCTCCATTGGGAATTCGATCATTACGAAAGCTACCTAAGTTCCAAGGAAGGCAGAATAGCGGAGCCTCAGCTGAAGGATATCGGGGAATGGGCAGAACGAATACATACGATGAGCGGGATCCATGAAGAAGTTGTCATAAGGGCATTGGAAGTCTACTCGAAGAAGTCTTCGCATCCTTAACGCTGGACTTTTAACACCTTAAGTCTGGGGAGAACGTTACATCCAAAAGGAAAAAACAGCTATTGCCGTGCGGCTCTAGGGGATTTTCCCTGGCTAGGGCTTGCCGGCAATAGTCCGTTTCGTTTTCCTTATGGATTTCAATTTCTGTGATAAGGCTGGCTTCAAAGGAAGCTTCATGATTAAATGTTGGTTTCCCTATGCCTTAACAGACCATCGCCAACCCGCTGACGGCTACCAAGACAATGCTGTTCCTCCGTTCAAATGCTACATGTCTCTTAAGCTACATCGGTTCGATCCACTTTGTTAAAAGCAAGATAGCCAAGGATCAGGCCAAGCAGGCAGAGAACAATCGGGATGGCGATGAATTGGAACAAGCTGGACGAGCTTCCCCCGTCGGACACCGATGCGTTAATCAAGAATCCAATAATGACAGCCGAAGTAATCGTGGAAGGCGCCGATTTCTTTCTCATGCCGAACGATAACGGAATGAGGCTGATGCCGGCCATCATAAAGGCGTTTAGCACCGTGGCCGGAACAGCGGCCATCATGGCAGCGACAGGAATAGGCGCGTCAAATAAACCGATCATCGGATTCAAGAGGTACGTTAACAGATGGATCAGGAACGTTGTTATGATGATGCTGAAAAAACAGAATCCAAACACAATCGATAACTTGGCTTGAATAATTTTTTTTCGCTGCAGCGGGTAAGTGAACAACACTTGGATCATGCTGCTCTTGTATTCGTCAATCACTAAACGGGACAGAATAACGCTTGAGAAAATGATATAGGTGATTCGAATCAAAACACCTGATAACGATATGAAATCTGCATAACTCATGGGCTCGTTTTCCCCTTTGGAACCCAGCGCCATCAGCGTAACGGCAGCGAAAATAGCCACAATGCAAATGGCTAATCCCTTGAAATATCCGGACAGGTTATTCTTCTGCCATTCCAGCTGTATCAATTTAAGCATAGCGTTTGCCTCCATGAACGAGATTGATGAAATACGCCTCCAACGACCCGGCATGCTGTCCCCGGATGTCCGCCATCTTTACTTCGTTTAATAATTGCCCCTGATGAATAATGCCGATCGTATCGGCAACCGATTCGATTTCCGACACGATATGGCTCGATATGAGAATGGTGGTTCCGTAGTTCTTCTTGAATAGCAGTAAGAGCTCCCGAATATCCTTAATTCCGATCGGATCCAGTCCGTTGATCGGTTCATCCAGAATGAGGATGTCCGGTTTCGTCACAATGGCCCGCGCAATTCCTAATCGCTGCTTCATACCGAGCGAGAATTCATGGATTTTCTTCTTCCCGACTCCGTGAAGGCCTACGATCTCCAGCGCTTCCTTAATCGCAGACTTATTGTGATATCCGACGTATCTGCAATGAAGATCCAAGTTGGCTTCGGCCGTAAGCCGGTCATAAAACACGGGATACTCAATGATGCTGCCGATTCTTTTCAAGAATTGAAAGGATGTGGGGAGAACCGGTTGATCGAATACTCGGATTTCACCGGAAGACGGTTTGACCAGGTTTAAGATCATTTTCATAATGGTGGTTTTCCCGGCACCGTTCGGACCCAAAAACCCGTAAATTTCCCCTCTTCGGACGTTCATATTGACGTTCGTAATGGTTTCTGTACCTTTGTATACCTTGCTTACTTGATGGATTTGAATCATGGTTTCCACTCTGATTTCCTCCCGCTCTCTGATTGATGTGCTACATTTAGCTTAAGGAACGAAAGTAAAAATAAAGTAAACGGAGCGGAAAAAACTCGTAACATTTGACATCGCGTAAACTCGTAAAGGATGAAATAAGGTAAGATAGAAATACATGTTCTGGATTAGATTGAAACGAGGGAAGAATAGCAAATGGAATCTGCAACCATATTGGCCGTCGATGACGAGATTGGTATTTTGAAGTTATTGGAGATTACGCTCCGAAAAGAAAACTTTACGCATATTGACACGGTCTCATCCGGAAAAGGCGCACTGCTGCGCGTCAAAGAAAAATCATATGACATAATCCTGCTTGATATTATGCTCCCGGATCTAAGCGGCTTTGAACTCTGCACGGAGATCCGGAAACATACGAATGCGCCGATCATTTTCATCAGCGCGCGCTCTACCGACTTCGATAAGTTAACGGGGTTAGGCATCGGCGGGGACGATTATATAACAAAGCCCTTTAATCCATTGGAGGTCATTGCCCGAATCAAGGCGATTCTTCGTAGGCAAAAGATTATGGAGAACGCACTTCAACAAAACACGGCATACGATTACGGGTACCTCTCATTTCATCCGGAATCGGCAACGTTAATCGTGAAGGGCCATGATGAACTCGATCATTCATAATCCGGAGTTTACGGAGATTTTCGTCCGGATCACGGACGCAGGAGAGTTTGCCGCTATCCGCATTACGGACAATGGCATAGGCATGCCGGCCGATACGGTAGCACATCTGTTCCAGCAATATTATCGCGGGACCACGACGGATGCTGCCTCTGAGGGCACCGGACTGGGAATGGCGATCGTTTACAAGCTGATTCAAGCTCATGACGGCACCATCACAGTGGAGAGCAAGCCTTCGCAAGGGACAACGTTTACGATTCGATTGCCGAAAGAAGGAGGGAGATATGGATGAAGAAACTACCGACGATCCAATTAGAAAGGTTGATTTTACGGCCGTTCAGTTTAGAAGATGCAAGAGTTGTACAGGAACTGGCAGGCGATAAGTATATTGCAGAAACAACGCTATATATTCCGCACCCGTACGAAGATGGGATGGCAGAACAATGGATAGAGTCCCATTTTGCTAACTTCAATGAAGATCGATCCCTTGAGCTAGCTATTGTACATAAAGAAGAAAATTACGTAATTGGCGCAATCAGTATAGGCTGCAATCGAAATTTTGATCACGGTGAGCTTGGATATTGGATAGGGAGAAAATACAAGAATCATGGCTATTGTACGGAAGCGGCAAAAGGAATCGTACAATATGCGTTTGAAGAAATGCGATTAAACCGCATTTTTGCACGTCATCTGGGGAACAATCCTGCATCAGGCAAAGTCATGCAAAAGCTAGGAATGAAGCATGAAGGACTGTTAAGACAACATGTAAAAAAATGGGGTGAATATGAAGACCTTGCGCATTATGGTCTGTTGAGGGAAGAGTATGTATCAGAGAACAGCTAAGGACTCTGGTTGAAATCAAAAACTGGATCGCGGGTACATCCGAAAAACAAACGATTTAACGGTGGTTTTTGTCTTTTACCATTCTATGACTCTGGTAATATACTATATCATTCCCAGCTAAGGAGTGATATAGATGGCAAATCGTGATGTGCGTCTTGCGCTGTGGTCAGGTACTAATTTTTCCGTTCGTCGGATTCTCTTCAGACGAGGAGGCGTTGCGGTTCGTGACCTCGGAGCATTTCGGTTTAACAACGTTCTTTCGAGTTTTCGGCTCCGGAATGTGGTGCAGCGTTCTGAAGTAACGCTTGTGTTGTTCTCGGGAATCAACTTTCAGGGGTCGTTCCGTGTGTTCAGAGGAAGCCAAAACGTAGCGAACCTGGAAAACTTTAATTTCAACAACGTGACATCTTCGTTCATTGTGGTAGGTCGCAACCTTACGGACGCAGAAATTACCCAAATTCAAAGCACTGCCAGACCGCCTCAAGACATCCTCGTCATAAGACAGTAAGATAAGCAATTTTGCAAAAAAAAGCAGAGCACAAATAAAAAACGGCTCATCCCTTAATAGGGGATGGGTCGCTTTTTATTTTTTCAGATAACAACGGCCTTGACAACGGAAAGCGGCATGATATGATATTACAGACAGACAGTCGGTCTAGGAAAGGAGGGGGAAGCATGCGAATCGTAAAAAAAGCGGAGGAACGCAAGAATGAAATCCTTGACGCAGCGGATACGCTATTCGGTCAGAAGGGCTTTGACGGCACAAGTACCAACGATATTCTCGAAAAGGTCGGCATTGCGCGCGGAACTTTGTATCATCACTTCAAGTCGAAGGAGGACATCATGGATGCGCTGATTGACCGCTATACCGTCCGATTGTTGGATCGGGCACAGGCCATTGCCTTGGACAAGAGCATACCGGTAATCGAGCGCATCATCCGCGTTGTGATGTCGCTGAACATAAGCGGCGATGGAGAGAGCAGCAAGGAAATCATGGAGCATATTCACAAGCCTCAGAATGCGCTCATGCATCAAAAGATACATAAGGTCATTATTAACGGTGTTCCGCCGATCCTGACGGACATCATTCGCGAAGGCATCGAGCAGGGGCTGTTCAGCACGCCGTTCCCGTATGAATGCATGGAAATGGTAGTGATCTATGCGAATACCGTTTTTGATGAAGATCTGGTAACGATGACGGACGAGGAGCGAGGGCAGCGAGTTCTGGCCTTTGTTTGCAACGTCGAGAGGCTGCTCGGCGCAGAAAGCGGAAGCCTGATGGAGGTTATGGGGATGTTTGGTGGAGGAGATGAAAGCGGACAAGCATGAATCAGCGCAGGAAAGCTCATCAGCAGGGGCGACGGCAGAGAAGCAGTCCTTTCTCCTCTTCATCTTAGGAAGGCTGTTATGGTAGACATCGGTTAAAATGCTTGAACACAGGGGGACCTTATGTATTTCAGAATCATCCGAAGGGATATATCCAAAAGCAAATGGATCACGTTGATGACCATGATCTTCGTTGCGGCAGCAGCGATGCTGGTTTCGCTCGCGGCCGTGCTCATTTTAAATTTATCCGGAGCGGTACATACACTCATGACGCAAGCCAAAACCCCGCATTTTATGCAAATGCATTCGGGTGACATCGATACTGCGCGGCTTGCAGCCTTTGCCAAGCAGCAAGGCAATGTCGAAGATTTTCAAGTGACAGAATTTCTCAACATGGACGGTGCGCGGATTCGGTTAGGGGAGCATTCGCTTGCCCATAGCGTTCAGGATAACGGATTCAGCATACAGAGCAAGAAATTCGATTATCTGCTTGATTTGGACGGGAACATCATTCACGCAGACGACGGCGAGTTATATGTTCCCATAAATTATATGAGAGACAATATGGCAAGGGTCGGGGATGTTGCGGTGATCAGCGGGAAGGCATTTACCGTTGCCGGATTCCTCCGCGATTCGCAGATGAATTCCACGCTCTCCGCCTCCAAGCGTTTTCTGGTCAGTGACAAGGATTACGCGGAGATCAAAAACTCGGGCAGTACGGAATATTTGATTGAGTTCAGACTAAGGGATTTGTCGGAGCTAGGCACATTTGAAGCAGACTATGCTTCCGCGGGTCTTGAAGCGAACGGACCTACGGTTACCTATAAGCTGTTCCAAATGATGAACGCCCTTTCCGACGGGATGATGATCGGCGTTATCCTTCTCGTTAGCATTCTTGTCGTAGCGATATCTCTGATGTGCATACGCTTTACCCTCTTAGCCAAAATCGAAGACGATTACCGTGAAATCGGCGTCATGAAGGCGATAGGGCTGCGTGTTTCCGATATGAAAAAGATCTATCTCGCGAAATATGCTGCGATTACCGCGGCAGGCAGTATTCTCGGCTTTGCGCTTTCGGTGCCTTTCAAAGGATTGCTTCTTGAGAACATACGTCTCTACATGGGAGAAAGCAGCCATTCTTCTTATGCCTTGCCGTTCGGGCTCATCGGCATACTGCTTGTCTTTCTGACGATCATCGCCTATGTAAGCAGAGTTCTGAATCGCTTTCGGACCATATCGGCTTCAGAAGCGATACGCTTTGGCACTTCACCCGAGAAAAACACGGGCGCCGGAAGCTTTAATCTGAGCGGAAACAGGCTGTTTAGCACCAATGTTTTTCTCGGGATCAAAGACGTTCTCGCCAGGAAAAGACTTTACGCTACAAGCCTGACGGTAATCGTGATCTCGGCATTTATCATGATCGTACCGCAGAACCTGCACAACACGATCTCGTCCAAAAGCTTTATTCAATATATGGGCATCGGAAGCTACGACATGCGGGTTGACATTCAGCAGACCGAGCAAATGTCGGAAAAAACAGCCGAGATTCTACATACGATGAACAACGACCCTGCCATTACAAAGACAGCCGTCCTTACAACCAAAACATTCAAAATCAAAACGGGAGACGGGACGGAGGAAAATATCAAAATCGAGCTTGGGGACCATACAGTGTTCCCTATAGCATATGCCAAGGGCAAAGCACCCGCAGAAGACGAAATTGCGCTTTCGGCGATAAACGCCGATGAGTTGGGCAAAAAGATCGGCGATATCATCACGGTGGTGATTGAGGGGAAGGCGAAAGCCCTCACGGTAAGCGGAATCTACTCCGACATTACCAACGGCGGCAAAACCGCAAAGGCTGTATTCACCGACGATACGGCGGACACGATGTGGAGCATCGTCTGCGCTGAGCTATCCGATCAAACGCTTGTCCATGAGAAGGTCTCCGCCTATGCGGAGAGGTTCGATTATGCAAAGATCTCGGACATTGACGACTTTGTATCGCAAACGTTCGGCTCGACCATTAGCTCCGTCAAAACGGCCTCCAACGCTGCCGTTACGGTTGCGCTGATGATAGCGGTTCTCGTTACCTTGCTGTTTATGAAAATGCTGGTTGCCAAGGACCGGCATGCGATTGCCGTCATGAAAGCCTTTGGCTTTACGAACTCGGATATGAAGGTGCAGTATGTCTCGCGTTCGGTATTTGTCCTGATTGTCGGCATCATGGTTGGAACGCTTCTGGCCAACACGGTCGGTGAGATGCTTGCAGGTGCCGCAATTTCCTCGTTTGGAGCGTCGACATTTCATTTTGCGATCGATCCGCTTTCGGCGTATCTGTTCAGCCCCATGTTGATGATCGGCGCGGTGCTGATCGCAACCGTGATCGGCGTTTCTGGCGCTGGACGAATCAAAATATCCGAACATATGAAGGAGTAACCTATGAAGAAGTTGATTATCTGCGATGATATCGTAAAATCTTTCGGCGAAGGTGATGACCAGCGCCGTGTTCTGGATGGCGTGTCCGCCTACATTCACGAGGGCGAGTTCGTTTCGGTTATGGGGCCGTCGGGTTCGGGAAAATCAACGTTCATGTTTGCATTGAGCGGGACGGATGGCGTGAATGGCGGAACGGTCTTTTTTGACAGCAAGGATTTATCGGCAGCCTCGGAGAATGAGCTTTCAGATATACGGAGGACCCATATGGGTTTTGTCTTCCAGCAGCCAACGATGCTGAAAAACCTCAATATCCTCGATAATATCATTCTTCCATCCATGCGGGACCAACGAAAAAACGTTGCATCCATAACAAAAAAAGCAAGAACTCTTATGAACAGGGTGGGAATCGCAGAGCTGGAAAAGCGAGACATCACTCAGGTTTCGGGAGGACAGCTTCAGCGTGCGGGAATCTGCCGGGCGCTGATGAACAGCCCGAGAATCATTTTTGGCGATGAGCCTACGGGCGCGCTCAACTCCAAATCCGCGCAGGAAATCATGGACATTTTCTCTGAAATCAACGCGGAAGGCACGGCGGTCATGCTTGTAACACATGACGCTAACGTGGCGGCCCGGACGGAGCGCATTATGTTTATGCGCGACGGGAACATGGTCAGTGAACTCAAGCTTCCCAAGTACGACGGAACGGATATGGATCGCAGGGTTGAGAATGTGAGGGCGAAAATGCTGGAGATCGGAATATAATGTATAATGATGGAAAAACAAAAAATGCTTCAAACGAATTCTTCACTTGATCAGTCATTGAAATGATAGATAAAACATGGAAATGGCGGTGTTAATCGATGTTCGAACAGTCAAAGCATTTGGTTGCTGTTTCAGCTTTAGTGAAGAATAGAGACGGACATGTGCTGATGGTTCGGACGCATTTGCGTTCGGATACGTGGGAACTGCCCGGAGGCTTCGTTGATGCCGGGGAGCCGCCAGATCAAGCGGTGTGCCGGGAGTTTCTGGAGGAGACGGGCGTGGTTATACGCCCTTTAGGCATTTCAGGAGTCTACTACAATGAGAGGCTGCACGTGTTGTCCGTCGTTTTTCATGCGGAATACGTCAGCGGAGAAATAACCATTCAACCAGAAGAAATTGTGGAAGCGAAATTCGTAGACTTGGTAGATTCCAACCTGGATGAATACATAAAAAGGCCCCACATTCAATCGCGCACGCTGGACGCCATCCGTGCAGAACGTTCGGTCCCTTATGAGACTTGGGATTTGAACCCGCCTCAGTATAAGCTGCTGTCCAGATTGGACGGAAAACCGCTGAATGCCATAACGGCATTTTTACTCACGGGGAAGCCGAGGATGGGCAAAACGACCCTGATCAAGAAACTCATACATCTCGTCGGCCCTGATCTTTGCGGCGGTTTTTATACGGAGGAAATAACGAATGCAGGCGATCGAATCGGTTTCAGATGCGTGGCTGTCGATGGAGAAAGCGTAGAGATTGCAAATGTGGAAAGTCCCAGCCATGTTCGAGTTGGCAGGTACGGCGTAGATGTTGAGAAATTCGAGGATTTTGCTATTCATAAATTACGGGAAGCCTTGTCCTCCAAGAAAATCATCGTCATTGACGAAATGGGATTTATGCAGATGCTGTCTGCCTCTTTCCAAAGCATGGTACATGAGATTATTAGTGATCGCCGGATTGTTCTAGGAACGATACCCGTCGAGAGTCACCCTGAAATAGATATAATTAAATATCGGAAGGAAGTCGGCATCATCAGCTTAAACGAATTCAATCGTGATAGGATGCCGGAATTATTGATAAAGGATATTTTGAAGGCATTGGAGGGGGGAAGGACATGCGGATAGAAGATATCTTCTCGGATCTGCCAACTTTAGAAACAGGCCGAACGATTTTAAGAAAATTAAGAAGCGAGGACGAGCCAGATATCTTTCGTTACGGATCAGATGATGAGGTATCGAGATATACCTCCTGGCCGACGCATCAAACGATGGAAGATACCCGCCATTATCTAAACAAGGTGCTGCAAAAATACGACCATCATGACGTGGCCCCGTGGGGGATCGTGGACAAAGAAACCGGAAGGGTCATCGGAACTTCAGGATTTATGGCTTGGAACGTTCATCATGACAAAGCAGAACTGGGATATGCCTTGTCCAAGGAATATTGGAATCGTGGTTACATGACCGAAGTGATCAGGACCATCATCTCTTATGGATTTGAACGAATGAAGCTGGTTAGAATCGAAGCCAGCTGTCTGCCGTCAAACCTAGGATCAGCCAGAGTGATGGAAAAGACCGGCATGACTTTTGAGGGAATCATAAGACAGTCGATATTCGTGAAAGGCAAACATGAAGATCTGAAATTATATTCCATTGTCGTGGATGACTACCGGAATCAGAACAAGACCCGTTAACGGGGCTTGGCCGGATAACGGCCATCGCAAAAATCCCTTCGTGCATGCACGTAGGGATTTTTACATGAATGGTCGACAGCCTGGAACGATTACTTCGCGGATATCTCGGCATACATGTTCCGGTACACGGCCGGGGTGAGGTTCTCGAACTTTTTGAACGTTTTGATGAAATAGCCTGTGTCGCAAAATCCTAGATCATCGCTCACTTGATGGATCGGCGAATCGGTGGATTCCAGCAGCCGCTTGGCCCATTCAATCTTAAGCCGGGCGATGAAGACGGAGAAATTCTCCCCGGTCTCTTTCGTAAATATACGGCTGAAATAGCTGGGGCTGATGTGGCACAGCTTGGCCATCTCCTTCAGGCTGAAATTTTCATGCTTGTGCGTAAAAATGTAATCAAACGCGGGCTGAAGCACCGGATTCGAAGAAGCAAACCGCCCGGCGCCATTCTTCAATTTGGTGTCGATCAGCGCCCCTGACAGCTCCTGCTGGATGGATTGAATGCTGCGGACCGCGCGATCGGACTCCCTCAGCGTTTCAACCGACACTGGCGCGTCCATGTTAGACGTGAGCACTTTTTTGTACATATCCACCGTGGTATGCTTTTGAATGGCTTCCTCCACGATATACGTGCTCAATTGCAGCAGCAGATCCACGCACCTCGTTACTTCCTCGTATGACAGGACTGGCAGGGCGTTGTAATCCCCTTCGAGTTCCTTGAACTTCCGGTTTGACTCCGCATTGGGCGGCCGGGACACGATCTGCTCCAGCATCGGCGCTTCAGGCTCCCGGAGCTTGAGCTGTCCGGCCATGATCGCACCAAGATATTGGTTATCAATGATGATCGGAATGGCGATATCGATAATGTTAAAATGGCACAGATAGATGTATGGCTTGTTCTGGCGAACCGCTTCAATGCCGGCTCGCGCATCGCATTTTTGGCAATACTGCGAGAGATGGCCATCCTGGCGCACGCCTTGGCAGAAAGGCTGGCAGTAGCTGTGCTTGGTCACGGGAACGCCCTTGTAATCGACCGTAAGGATCGCCATTTTGGTCACGAGCGATAAGGAATCCTGCAGCTTCTCCCATTTCTCCAAATCGATGATTTCTTCTAAATCGAACCGGGATTTGGACATGACGATATTCTCCTATGAACGTAATAGAAATTCTATTCATCATTATAGCGAATAACTCTACTAAAGGACAAGATAATACAATTTGCCATCTAGATGACAAAAAAACACGATAAGAAAACGCTTTATTCCGATCTCATTGTTTCATGCTTCCCGAATGAGCACAACCTATAATAATACATATAGTCAATCTAGGAGGAATGAAAAATGAGAAGGGCATTTATCAGTCCGACAAAATATGTGCAAGGTGAGAACGAACTGTTGAATCTGGGGTATTTCGTTAAAACATTCGGAGATTCCGCGCTGCTGATCGCCCATCCGGATGACGTTGCCCGCGTGAAAGACAAGCTGGACGCAACGAAACAGACATTTAATATAACGCTCGTTGAAAGCGGATTCCGTGGAGAATGCTCCCAGGAGGAGGTTGCCAGATTGCAGGCTTTGGCCAAGGAGCATCAATGTGCCTGCACGATCGGCCTCGGCGGAGGCAAAGCGATTGATACGGCAAAATGCGTAGCCGAAGGCGAGGCACTGATTATCGTTCCGACGATTGCGGCAACGGATGCACCGACAAGCCATTCGGCGGTTCTCTATACCCCCGAAGGCGAATTCGACGATTACGCTTATTTTAAGCAAAGCCCAAGCGTCGTCATGATCGATACAACGGTTATTGCCAAAGCGCCGACTAGATTCCTTGTTGCTGGAATGGGGGACGCGCTCTCTACCTATTTCGAAGCAAGAGCGACGGCTCAATCGTACTCCAATGTCAATGCCGGTTTGCCGTGCGGCGTTCGCGAAGGCGTATGCGGCGAGGCGAAGGGAACGATCACCGCGTTGGGACTTGCCAAGCTATGCTATGACACCCTGCTCGAGAACGGATATCGAGCGAAACTGGCCTGCGATCAGAACATCGTGACGCCTGCGCTGGAGAATATCATCGAGACGAATATTCTGTTATCGGGTTTGGGCTTCGAGAGCGGCGGATTGGCAGCGATTCATGCGATTCACAATGGCTTGACGGCTTTGGAAGGAACGCACCATTATTATCACGGCGAGAAGGTAGCCTTCAGCACGATTGCCCAATTGGTGCTTGAGAATGCGGAACAGGATGAAATGAAGGAAGTGCTGGATTTCTGTCTGTCGATCGGTCTTCCCGTATGCCTGGCGGACATCGGCGTAGAGCATGTCACTTACGAGGAATTGCTTGAGGTTGCCAAGAAGGCATGCATTGCCGAGGAATCCATTCATTCGATGCCGTTCCCGATTACGGAGGAAGCGGTAGCATCGGCCATTATGGCGGCTGACCAGTTGGGCCGTCAATATAAATCAAGCAAGGAGGTCTAAGATGAAGAAAATCATGAACAAACCGGAAACCTTGGTTCGGGAAATGTGCAATGGGCTGGTACTGGCTCATCCGGAGCTGGCGTTCGACCCTAAATACAAAGTAATTTCCAAAAAAGAGATCAATCAAGGAAAAGTCACCCTGATCAGCGGCGGTGGAAGCGGGCACGAACCGGCCCATGCCGGATTTGTGGGAACCGGGATGTTGGATGCGGCGGTGTGCGGGGACGTATTTGCTTCCCCATCCCAAATCCAGGTGTACCAATCGATCCGCAGCTCCGCCAGCGATAAGGGGACGCTGCTTATTATCAAGAACTACAGCGGCGACATCATGAACTTTAAAAATGCGGCCCATCTCGCAGGCGAAGACGGCATTGAAGTGGATTACGTCAAGGTGGACGATGACATCGCCGTGGAAGACAGCCTCTACACGGTTGGGAGAAGAGGAGTTGCCGGAACGGTGCTCGTTCATAAGGTGGCCGGAGCGGCCGCGGAAGCGGGACTGTCCCTGCCGGAAGTGAAAGAAGCGGCGCAGCATGCGATCAACCATGTCCGCAGCATCGGCTTTGCGTTTACCTCTTGCACCGTTCCCGCAAAAGGTACCCCGACGTTTCAGATCGAAGACGGCGAGATGGAATATGGCGTCGGCATTCACGGCGAACCGGGAATCCGCAGGGAGAAAGCCGTTCCAGCGGATGAGCTGGCGCAACGGATGGTTACGTCTTTGCTGGATAACCTGGAGCTGGATGATGCTTCGAATGCCGAAGTTGCCGTATTGATCAACGGGTTTGGCGGCACGCCGCTGCAGGAGCTGTATTTGCTGAACAATTCCGTGACGCGTGAATTAACGGCTCGAAACAAGCGGGTATTCAAAGGATTTGTCGGCAACTATATGACCAGCATCGATATGGCCGGTGCCTCGGTAACGATCATGAAGCTGGACGAGACGCTCAAGAAGTGGCTGTCTGCGCCATGCGATACGCCGGCACTATCGGTCAAGGGCGCATTCGAGCCCGTGAATTATACCGAGGTTATTCCGCAAGAGAAGTCAGAAGGCACGGTATCGTATAAAAACAATACGGATGCCGCGGCAGCGGTGATTAAGAACAACCGGTTATCCTTGCAAAATATCGTGTACCTGATCGATCAGATGAGCGAGGTCATCATCGAGAACGAGGTGCCGTTCTGCGAGCTCGACGCCCATGCGGGAGACGGCGATTTCGGGATGAGCGTCGCCAAGGGCTTCAAGCAGCTAAAATCGGAGTGGAACGATCTGCTTACCCATCACCTTCGCGATATCGGCGATTTCCTCGACGCCTGCTCGATGATCATTATGGAGCACTGCGGCGGGGCTTCGGGACCGATCTGGGGATCGGCGTTCCGAGCCGCAAGCAAATATGCAGGGCAGAGACAGGAGCTGTCCGTTCATGAGGTCGCGGAGATGATGCAGGCCGTGGTCAAAGGAATCCAGGATACGGGCGAAAGATCCTTCGGAAGAGGAGCCGTCGTCGGCGATAAGACGCTGATCGATGCGCTCGTGCCGTTCGCGGATGCCTGGACGCAGTGTGGAGATCAAGGCGAAGACATGAAGACGGCAGCGATCAAAGCGGCCGAAGCGGCGGTGCTCGGCGCGCAGAAGACGGCGGATATCGTTGCCCGAATGGGTAGAGCGGGCACGGTAGGGGAACGCAGCATCGGATACCCGGATGCGGGCGCGTATGCGCTCGGGGTTATTTTTACCGAGCTGGCTAAAGCGATGAAGTAATTCCGAAACAAGAAAGACAACAATAAGCTACTACTACTAACTAAAAGAATTCAGAAAAAAACCACCAACTAAAGTTGGTGGTTTTTTTTATTGGATAGGTGAATGATCAAAGGGAATGAAATGGACAGAGACATTTTCATTCTGCTCTTCCTTGTTCTCGTGCGAGTTAACGCATATTCGGTGTTCGTAGGCCAAGTTCACACAACGCTTGATGGAGCACAATATGTAACATATGAATCCTGATAACAGGTTCATATGTTACACATACTCCGCATCATATAAGAGCAAAAATCGCGGAGATTCGGATGAGAAATAAAGGACAGCAGCGGGATTTCGCCGGACTGACGGATGACAATGCACATCTTACACATTTACGATGTCATGCTGTCTTCTCTACACTTTGGAATGTAAGCGTTACCTGTTTATCACTGAAACGTGATGTACGTGAGTGAACCAGATAACCTGACATGAATCGATATGTAAGAAAGGAGGGGAAACATGAAGGGAAGAAGACTGCTTGCTGTGATATCCGGAAGACGTTCCATCCAACGCGAAACGAAGCCGTCTAATCCAGGTGTAAACCAAACGTCTCTTGGTAAACGAATCAGGGTGAACTGGGAGCTCTATCTGTTCTTGGTGCCTGCCTTACTGTATTTCCTTGTATTTCACTATGCGCCGATGTACGGCATCCAGATTGCCTTTAAGAACTTTATCCCTAGCAAAGGAATCATGGACAGCCCTTGGGTGGGCTTCGATCATTTCGAGCGTTTCTTCAATTCCTACTATTTCTGGGATCTGCTCTGGAATACGTTCAGCCTCAGCTTCTACGAGCTGATCATCGGGTTTCCGCTGCCGATCATCCTGGCGCTCGCTTTCAACGAAATCCGGACGGGTCCCTTCAAGAAAATCGTCCAGACCGTTACGTATGCGCCTCATTTTATATCCGTTGTTGTCATGGCGGGTATGATTATTACCTTCTTATCGCCGTCCACAGGCATCCTGATCCAATTGATCAAATGGATGGGCATCGATGCGCCGAACTTTCTATCGGATCCGGCGTGGTTCAAGACCGTATACGTTCTGTCCGGGGTCTGGCAAAGCACCGGATGGGGGACCATTATCTATCTGGCCGCGCTGTCCGGGGTCGATCCGCAGCAGCACGAAGCCGCGATTGTGGATGGAGCCAGTCGTTTCAAACGATTGCTGCACATTAACCTCCCGGCCATACTCCCAACGATCACCATTTTGTTGATTTTGAACATGGGCAACATTCTTACGATTGGCTTCGAAAAAATACTGCTGCTGCAGAACTCGCTGAATATGGAGTCTTCTGACGTCATTTCAACATATGTCTACCGGACCGGTCTGGTCGACGCGCAGTACAGCTTCTCGACAGCCGTTGGCCTGTTCAACTCCGTGATCAACGTCATTCTCTTGGTAACGGTCAACCGGATTGCCCGACGCACCAGCGAGAACAGCTTATGGTAGAAAGGAGGGAAGTATATTGGTTACCGCGATGAAGGAATCGAAGTGGGACAAGATTTTTCTCGGCAGCGTTTATATCTATTTATGCATCGCCCTGATTGTTGTTCTGTATCCGCTCGTATATATTCTCAGCGCATCGATCAGCAGCCCGCAGCAGGTAAATTCCGGTGCGATGTGGCTGTTTCCCAAGGAGATTACCTGGGCCGGATACCAGCTGGTCTTCGAAAACCCGAAGATTTGGAACGGATACCTGAACACGATCGTTTATACTGGGATAGGAACGCTGTTGAACCTGGCCGTGACACTGCCTGCAGCCTATGCGCTCAGCAGGTCGGATTTGGTCGGTCGTCAACTGTTCTTAGGATTTATTCTGTTCACGATGTTCTTTACCGGAGGGCTTGTGCCAACGTATCTCGTCGTCCGGAATTTGGGACTGATCAACACGATGGGGGCGCTGATTCTTCCCGTAGCTGCATCGGTATGGAATATCATCGTTGCCCGGACGTTCTTCCAGACGACGATTCCCAAGGAACTGCAGGAAGCGGCATATATGGACGGCTGTACCAACCTGAAGCTGTTCGTCCGCATTATTCTGCCGCTGTCCGCGCCGATTATTGCAGTCATGGCATTATTTTACGGGGTCAGCCACTGGAACAGCTATTTTCCGGCTTTGATCTATCTCAACGATGAGAGCAAGTATCCTCTGCAGATGGTGCTGCGGCAGATTCTGGTTCTTCAGGAAATGACGGCGGAAACGACCGGCGCCGGAATCAGCGGGGATGCCGCCAGGGCAATGAATTCCAAAGCCGAAACGGCATCATTGATCAAATACGGGGTTATCGTTGTATCTACGCTGCCGATTGTGGCTCTCTATCCTTTTTTACAGCGATACTTTGTCCAAGGGGTCATGATCGGCTCTGTAAAAGGATAATGAAAGCGTTTTATAAGATGTGAGCTTGAATATGCAAAGGGAGGAAACATGGATGAAGATAACAAGCAAACCTTGGAAGCTGGTGTTGACGGGGCTGACAGCCCTGTCCCTGCTCGCCGGATGCGGTTCGGCCGGCGATACGAATACTGCCGGAACAAAGTCAACGGAAGCAACCGCCGTGAATAAGGAAGGCTTCCCGATTATGAATGAACCGATTACGCTGACCATGATGGCACCTGATGTCGGCGTTCAGAACTGGAAGGATATGGTCGTGCTGCAGCAGATGGAGGAAAAGACGGGCATTTCATTCAAATACTTGAACGCACCGAAGGATAGCTTTGATACGAAGAAGAATCTCGTATTTGCCAGCGGCGATTATCCGGATGTCTTCTATGCTGCAGGTTTGACGGCGGCCGAACAGATGAACTATGGCGAGCAGGGAATTCTGATTCCGCTGGAGGGGCTCATCGAGGAATATGCTCCGAACTTCAAGGCGCTGATGGACGAGATACCGGAGATCCGTAAATCGATTACAGCACCGGATGGACATATCTACTCCTTGCCAGCGGTCGATTTAAGCCAGCACTGGTATCGGAACCCGCTGTGGTACAACGGTGATTTCCTGGAGGCCCTGAATATCGACAAGCTTCCGGAGACGACCGAGGAGCTCTATACCTTCCTAAAGCGGGTAAAAGAAGAGGATCCGAACGGCAATGGAGTCGCCGATGAAATCCCGATCTCTTCCGTATCGACAGCTACGACCAATGCTCGGGATTTACGTACTTGGCTTCTTGGCGCTTTCGGCGTTTATGAAGACGAAATTTATGTAGACGATGCGGATGTTGTTCATTATACCCCGATAGAAGAAGGCTTCCGAGAGTATCTGGTCTATATGAACCGTCTATGGAAAGAGGATCTGCTTGACCACGAAAGCTTCTCGCAAACCGCAGAACAGAAAAAGGCCAAGGCACAGAACAATCAGGTGGCCCTGTTCTCCGACTGGCATGCCTACATGACCAAAGGCGGAGAACCGTCCACCAAGGATCCGATGTTCGCTCCGGTGAAAAGCGATTTGGTAGACAAGCCGGCCATCGCCAAGAACAGAGGGATTACGACAGGGGCTTTTGCCATCTCGGTGACCAATCCTGCCCCTGAAGCATCGATGCGTTGGGTGGACTACCTTTACTCTTATGAAGGGTCGCTTTTTTTCAACAAAGGACCAGAAGGGACGCTGTGGGAGTACACGGATGAAGCCAATCGCGTGAAACGCTATTTGTCTGTGCCGGACGGCATGGAGATGGAGGATTATCGCGCGACTTTGACGCCAAACTACGGTATTCCGGCTCCTACCATCAACACGGACGATATCAATAAAGGATTGAAGACCGACTTTGATCTGTGGGTTGAAAAGGAAACGAAGGAAAAGCTGCTCGATCGTGGAGCCAGACCTCCGTTCCCGGCCTTGTTCCTTACCGTGGAAGAGCAAACCGAGATTAACAGCCTGAACTCGGATTTGAGCACATATGTACAACAGATGGAGGCGAAGTTCGTGACCGGAGCAGAACCATTGTCCAATTGGGATAACTACCTGAACACGATGAAGAAAATGGGTGCCGACCGGGTCGTCGAAATCTATCAAGGCGCATATGACCGATGGAAGTCGAGCTAAACATAAAATGATAGAGGGCCTGATAAATCCTGAATATCATACAAATGTGGAGGCATAGCCTATGAAAATCACAAGACATCCGAACAATCCGATCGTCGTTCCGGGAACGTACGAATGGCGTAAAGTCACCGTATTCAATCCTGCGGTTATTATAGACAACGGCAAGTTTTACATGATTGAGCGAACCGCAGGCTCGCTAACGCCTTGCAAGAATGTGTTGGGACTGCTGGAGAGCGAAGACGGGGTGAATTTTACGCACGTGAAAGACGAGCCGATCGTGACGCCTGACATGCTGGGCTTTCCATATGGAAGCGTCCAGGACCCGCGGATCGTCAAAATTGACGGCACGTACTATCTAAACTATGCCCTTAGGCCATGCGCCATGAGTTACTATCCGACGGGAGCGGGGATACCGGAGCGGTCGATTCCCAAATATCCGGACGGCTGGGGGGAGGAGGAGGGCCACTGGCTCACTCGCTCTTCGATCGTGAAGTCGGACAATCTGATCGACTGGGAGTTCGTTGCCGATACGACACCGCTCGATATCAATGACCGTGACAACATTTTGTTCCCGGAGAAGATTAACGGAAAGTATGCATTGCTGCGCCGTCCGGAGGAATACGTGGGTGCAGCTTACGGAACGGACAGCGCGGCGATATGGATTACGTACTCCGAGGATCTGGTTCATTGGGAAGAGCCGAAACTTCTGGCCAAAGCCGAGAATCCGGCGTGGGAATCCAGGAAAATCGGCGGAGCCACGCCGCCTGTGCGAACCGATAAAGGCTGGCTGGTCCTTTACCACGGCGTTGATGATCAGGTCGTTTACCGCGTTGGGGCGATGCTTCTTGACCTGAACAACCCTGAGAAGGTCATAGCAAGAACGAAGAATTACATTATGGAACCGGAAACCTATTATGAGAAATTCGGTTATCAAATTCCGAATGTGGTGTTCCCGACAGGAAACGTGGTCAAAGACGGTCTGCTCTATATCTATTATGGTGTGACCGACACTGCAATTGCACTGGCTACCGTGCCGGTCGATGAGCTGGTTGAGCATATCTTGAACGAACCGCAGTGAGTGAGGTAAAAGCATCCGGGCCCTTTCGAGACAAGATCTCCTAAAGGGCCCTTCTGTTATATATCCAGCCTATTCGAGCGATGTTGTTTGCGGTACTGACCGGGCGTAAGCCCGGTTTCTTTCTTGAATTTGCGGATGAAATTGGGTGCATCCAGGTAGCCCACCTGTTCGATGATTTCCTTAAGGGGAGCGCTTGTCGTCACAAGCAGCCGAATGACTTCCTCCGTACGCCTCTTCCAGATATACTGCGAGAAACTGATCCCGGTCTTCTCTTTGAAGCTGCGGCTTAAGTAAGAGGTAGAGACGGAAAATTTAAGGGCAACATGCTCCAGGCTGAGCGTATAGTCGGCAAACTGCTGATTTACATAATGTACGATATCATCGATCAGTTTAGGTGCTGCCCGCTCATGGTTACGCTCAACCTTCTCGCAAATCTCTGTCGTGAGCGACAACAGCTTGTCCTCAAATTCCTCCAGCGTCTCAAACGACGTATAGTCCGAGATGCTGCTGAATGCTTCGTTCATTCCAACCTCAGAGGCGGACCTTAGCAGCGCGTTCAGCAGATCGAAGCAAATGCAGCGCAGCAGATGAATTTGCAGCGGTTCGCTCCGGATGGTCTCCATCATCTCGGCGATCATCTGCACAGCCACCGACTCGTTGCCTTGCTTTAGGCTTTGCTCCAGCTTGAGCAGCGACTTTCTTGGAAGCCATACGCCTTTGGCGACAGGATGATTCTGCTCTGCCAACTGGTCGAAATAGGTGATCCGGCTGCTGCCGACCATTCGGTGCTCGAGTGCGGTTGCGGCTTCGATGAAGGATTGGTTCAGCTGCCCCAAATCCCGGTAGGGCGTACCTACGCCCATGCTCGGATCGAGCCGAGTGTTCTCAGAGATCAATCCCTGGACCGTGCGAATGATTTGCTCCATCCGGAGCTTCAGCGAATCTTGGCCAGGGTCAGGAAGCGATACGATCAGCGCAAATTGATTATCGGCTGAGAATTCAACGCCATAGATATTCGCTTGAAGCCCAGATGGTTCAACATGGCTGAGAATTTCGTGCACCTGCTGACGATCCTTCTGGAGTTCCTCGGCCGCATCGTTTTCTTCCCAGGACAGAATCACACAGAAATAAATGACTTGTTCTTGGGGAGATTCCAGTCCGACTCCGGCGATCATTCGTTCGATTTCGGGATCATCCGGCTTGCCGTGCTTCAACAGAAGCAGCATGCATTGGTTGCGCACGAAGGGCTCCTGCATATCGATTCGGGTGCTGTAATCGTGAAGGGTCTGACGAATCCATTCCCATTCATTGCGCGTTTTGGGCTCTGGGGTATCGCTAACTCTGAGCTTGGCGAATTCCATCAAATCCTTAATCGGGTGATATTGGCGTCTAGCCAGCACAAAAGCGGCAAGCACTCCGGTTATGACGGCGATGCCAAACACCAGCAGAATGAGCGTCTGTACATGAGCGACCCGGCTGAAGAACTGGTAGCTTGGCATGATGGTCATGTAGTTCCAGCCATTCTCCCCGGATTTGACGGATACGACGGAATACTTGTCATTATTCAGGGAGAGATTGTGTATGCCGGCATCAAGCGCAGCCAATGTCCCGAGATGCTCTTGAGACAGGGTTACGCCGTGATTGCTCGCTGTAAGCACTTCATCATTCTGATTGAGTATGTAGCTGCTCCCTGTGAAATCGCTAAGAATGGAATCCATGACCCCGGTAAGATTGGACTCTTTCACCATATATACGACGCTCCCGTACGGATAGGGGGCATTGGGCTTGATCGGTACGATGATGGTCAGCATCGTCTCCTGCCTGGAGCTGTTGATCGTAACATTCTCGGCCGGCCGTATGACCATCTGATTCGTTTCGTTCAGCGCAAGGGTGACATCTTCCAGACTCCAGTTCTCATAACGATAGAAGGAGTCGAACGCAACGTTAACATTCGTCAGGCCGCGGTAAGAGTAGATAATCGGGTCGTTATGATAGTATAAGAAGATGTCTTCAATGATGCTGCTGTTTGCCTTATAGTTGGCCAAAGCTTGTATGGCTTCCACTCTGTAATAATCATCACGGACCATATAAGGGGTTAAGCGTCTGTCGTAAGCGATTCGGCCGGAAAGCTCCCGAAGCTCCGCGATACGGGAGTCGATGGTCATTTTCACCTGGTTCAATTGATTGATGTTGGATTGTTCGATCTCGGTACGAAGCCCGCTGACAGCGCTATCATAAACGAAAATGGTTACTCCCGTCAGGGGAATCAGGAAGATCAGAATATAAGACAGTACGTATCTTAAGAGCAGCTTCGACTTAAAGTGATTCCAATTTATTCGGAAAGTGAAAGTGGATACGATGAATGATTTGAGGTTATGAATGGTCATTTTGGGTGCATCCTCCATTGCATTCTTTTCATGTCATGCGAAATTCCGATTTCATCAACAAGGATAGGGTTATTTGAAACATTATATCATTATAATGATTATTCGGAGAAATATTAAGAATAAATTCATCGTTATTCATTACATGATATAACTCGTAGTTTTCATAGTTTCACGGCTTCAATCCAACTCAGTCAGATTTCGATCGTCTTCGCTTTATAGGAAGTTTTTGTTATGATAGGGACAAGAAAAAAATGGGAAGTGGGAAGCTGTGGACAAAAAGGCGAAAAAGGTTTTACTTCAAACGTTCTGGTCATCCAGCGGCTGGAAAAGCAGTCCTTTGCCGTTCGTTGGGGAGGACTTTGATTACGCGAAGAGCATGAGGCTGATGTTCGACCCCATCACCATCGGACATGATGAGCTGATCCAGCGGCTGCATAGCTTACATAAGACGGTTACTAAAGAAAGGGTTGCTGCCGCATTTCTGCACAGTCTGTCCACGAGACAAGTGCATCTGCGAAGCGCGCTTTCCAGTTGGGCGCTTACATCGCGCCTGCCTCTGCATCAGTACGAAGAACGACGCTCGGCCATGCCGAATTACAGCAGCTGCGGAGATTGTAACCATGCCGGGCTCCAGTCCGACCGGAATTACGTGAATGCCGACCTGAACGTGCTGAATTTCGAACGGGTCAAATGGGGAGGCATCCGCTTGAATCAGCTGCTCTACTGCTGGCTCGATCTGGAGCTGTTGAGCCATGAGGAGGGCCTGACGGTGGACGATGAGGATATCGCCATTCTGAGGAAGCTGATGACAGCCGTCGACGGATGCGCCGAATCAGAAAGCCCGCGTCATCTTGAGAAGCGCTTGAAGGATGTTCTGCCTTCAAGCAAGCATGAACGAGACGTGCTGATGGAAATTCTGGGATATGCCGGCGTGCTGGTTCCGAAGGATACGCCCCGCACGCGTCCGAGAAGGGACGACGATTTCTTCTCGATGTCGGAGTGGCAGGGAAGCGACGGATATTCCACTGAAGCGCTGCAGTTTTATTTCGGCGAATATCTGTAGACCGCGCTGCATCATTATAGGTTACAGAATACGTACCGGTTTAGGAGTTTAAGGGAGGGTTAGAATGGAGCCGCAATATCATACGCTGTATGATCACGGAGTGCTGCCTTATACGAGGGAAAGCTTGGACGGCCAGGGAATGCACGATAAGACGGTGGAAACGCTTGTGCATCGGGGAATGCCGGTCTTTGATCCGCAGGAGCCACCGTTGGGTCTTCTGTTTCATGAAGCGTTACCGCTACAGGATATTCATGGAGCCTATATCGCGATCGGAAGGGAGATCTGGAGCGAAGGACTGCATGTCGCGATCCAAAAGGATACAGGGGGAGTGTGGGCAGTCACGGAGGGCGGTACAAAGAAACCGACCTACATAAACGCCTCCATCGACAGCCTGCTCGCCTTTATGGACCGTGTGCTTCGATTCAAGCAGCAAACGGAGCGCTTGCAGCCCGATCCACCTCCCACGATTTTGACGGCAGAACAATTTCGCGAGAAACTTGAGAAGTTCAGAAGAGGGGAGATCAAGCCGGGAACCCGTCTGGACGCTTTACAGGCTGAGCGCGAGTGGAAGTCAGCCTTCGAACAAATGAAGCGGGAGCTGAAAGACATGGATCCTAATGCCGTTCGTTCCTCTTCATGGTGGGGAATTGTGCTGGAGGAAATGAAGGATCGTTTGAGGTAGCATTTTAATGACGGGATGGGAGGATGAACGTTGGGCTTTCATGACACGTACAGATTTGGTGTGCATGCCATCATATCGAACGCTGACGGCAAGCTGCTTTTATTAAAACGGACCTATGGGAATAAGGGATGGAGTTTGCCCGGGGGCGGGGTGGATTCCGGCGAAACGATCCATGAAGCGATTTTTCGCGAATGCCGTGAAGAGCTGGGCCTTACCCTGCAAGATGCGGTCTTGACCGGATTTTATTATCACAGTCATATCAACGCGCAGGTCGGCATATTCCGCTGTTCGATCCCGCTTCACGAGGAAATTGTGCTCAGCTCCGAGCATTCGGAATATAAATGGGCCGAGCTGTCGGAGCTGAGCGACGTTCAGCGGTGAAGGGCCCAGGATGCATTGGCTTATCAAGGAGAAGTCAAAAGCCGGGCGTTTTAACCTTCATCCTGCTCTTCAAAGACCGGATTAGCGTTACTGGCCCCATTCACAACATCAGGGTTACGCTAACGAACTCTGTTGACGATGTTCCATCTGAAGCGGCGGACGTTACATCCATAAAGACATCCATCATATAAAAAAAGAGGCTAACCGTGAGAGCGGTTAGCCTCTTTGATTTCAGTTAAACCTGATTACCTGCTCATGACCTGAGATCATGACACGTGGAAAAAACCTTTACTCCTTCAAAGAGCCAATCAACAGCCCTTTTATAAAATACCGCTGCAGGAACGGATAGAACAGCACCACCGGTCCGATCGTCAGAATGGCGGTGGCCATCTTCACCGATTCTTGCGGCAGCGTCTGGGTGCCGAGGATGGCGCCGCTGCTCTGCATCTGCTGGATCATGCTGATCTCGGAGTTCAGCTTAAACAGCAGATATTGAAGGGGATACAGCTTCTCGTTGTCCACCAGCATGATGGCGTTGAACCAGTTGTTCCAGTAGGCAATGCCGTAGAACAGCGTAATCGTGGCCAGGACGGGCATACAGAGCGGGAAGTAGATCCGGAACGCGATATAGAAGTCGCTCGCGCCGTCGATCTTGGCCGCTTCCGTCAGGGAAGGCGGAATTTGGGACATGTAGTTGCGTACAAGAAACAGGTTGAACGGGTTGAACACCAAGGACGGTATGATCAGGGCCCAGATGGTGTTGTTCATGCCGAGATTCAGGTTGATCAGATACCAGGGCACCAGGCCCGTGTTAAACACCATCGTAATGAAAAAGAACAATCCGAGCCCGTTGCGGTAACGGATATGCTTGGCGGCCAGCGTATATCCGGCCATGGACGTGATGGTGACCGCAAGGATCGTGCCGACGACCGTCACGATGATCGAGATCATGTAACTCCGGTACAGCGGCGTGCTGCCGAACAGAAGCAGCTTGTAGGCATCCAGCGACAGCTCGCTCGGGAACAGCTGGTAGCCGAATTGCTTAATGCTGGCTTCGTCGGTAAAGGACACCATGAGCACAAGCAGCATCGGCAGGATGCAGAGAATGGAGATGATGCCGATCAGCGCGGCATTCACGGCGTCGAAAAATTTAGGTCTGGACGTCATCTAGATTTCGCTCCCTTCCGAATGATTCCGGCTTGCTTTAGAACAAGGCATGGTCCGGATTCACCTTCTTCACGATTTTGTTGCTGCCCCATACGAGAATAAAGCCGACCACGGATTGATACAGTCCGACGGCCATGGCTTGTGCCGGATTCCCGATGGTGCGGAGGGAACGGAACACATACGTATCGATGACGTCAACCGTCGGATACAGCAGCCCGTTGTCCTTGACGATGGCATAGATCATGTCGAAGCTGCCGTACATGATTTTGCCCAGAGCCAGCAGGGTTAAGATGGATATGGTCGGCAGCATGAGCGGAATGGTGATGTGGCGGATGAGCTGCCAACGGGTAGCGCCGTCGATCCGGCCGGCTTCGTAATAACTGTCGTCAATTCCCGTGATCGCCGCCAGATAGATGACGAGGTTCATCCCGAGGTCCTTCCAGACCGCCGCGGTCGTAAGAATCCACGTCCAGTATTGCGGAGAGGCGTACCAGTTGACGGGGTCGATATGGAAGAACGCCAGGATCCGGTTCAGGATACCGTAGTCGGTCGACAGCAAGCTGTAGATGATGTAACTGACGATAACCCAGGACAAGAAATGCGGGAACAAAATCGTGGATTGGGTCACCCTCGAGAACCAGCGGCTGCGGAGCTCGTTGAACAGTATGGCCAGCGCCATGGCTGCGAGCGTGCCAACGATGATAAATAGAAAATTGAGCTTCAAGGTGTTGAAGGTGACTTCCCAAGCCCGAGGCGACGAGAAGAAGAACTTGAAATTGTCAAAGCCGACCCAGGCGGAATTGAAAAGTCCCGTCTTGAAGTTGAATTTCTGAAACGCAATGAGCATGTACGGAAGCGTGAAATAACCGAAGACCAGCGTATAGATGGCAGCCGGTACGACGAGCAGGTAGGCGGATCCGTTCGAGCGGATTTCGCGCAGGAAGCCGAAGCGGCTTTTTTTCATGAGTAGGCACGTCCTTTCGTAAGTGATGGGGGCTGCAAGCGTAGCAGTTCTGTTTCGAGTGTAAAGAGAGTTGCCGCGTGCAGTAAACTATGAAAATGGAGTTTGAGCGGATTGAAAGGGGGGACGCCTGCTTTAAAAAACGGCAAAAACTTCGAATTTGAGTATTTCGCAAAGTGTCGCCAGGATTGAATAATGCCTGGAAAAGCTTGATTTTATAAGGAGTTTAGCCGATGAAGTCTATGAAAGGGAGTTTGGGGAGGGAAATAAAGAATGCGTTTTCATATTGATGTATGCCCTGAGCAAATGTAAGATGAGAATAAAATATCTATCCGTTCCAAGCGAACGGATGGCTAATCACCCCCATAAAATTAACATGTATATTACATATAATGTTAGTAATATTCATGAATGATAAGACCGAATGATAAAGGAGGGAGAATATGATCCGGCAGCGATTATTCCGTTATGCAGTGTATCGAAATATGTTTCTCAGCTTTGTTTTGCTCACGGCAGCCATGATTGCCCTCGTAACCGTGGTCCTGTACATGATGTTCTCCTGGAGCACCGCGAAGGAGGTAGGAAAAATATCCGAGTCGATGCTGAAGCAGAACAGCGCCGTATCCAGCGTCATCCGCGACCAGGTGTATAACGTGGGCAACCTTCTGCTCAGCGACAAGGAGATTGTGAACGCCCTGTTGGACAAAGAGGCCGATCCGGTGAAACAGTATGGCGTGTTCGGCACCCTTAACCGGGTCCAGTCCACCTATCCGTTCATCCATTCGATCGGGATCTATAACGGCTCGAATAACACGTACCTGAATACGAAGGGGATTACCAAGGAGCAGGAGAAGGCGCTGCTGGAGGAGATCAACAGCAAAAATACATCGTATTTTCATCTGTTCCCGCGCAAGATCTCTTCCGCCACTTCGGCGAAGCGGAGCGAAGACGTCCTGACTTTCGTTCTCCTTCCGAGCTATTATTCGCCGCTAAGCTCCAAAGGCGCGATCGTAATCAACATGAGCACCGATACCATCCAGGATCTGATCGGAGGCTACCGCAACGAAGCGGTGGATTCGCTGCACGTCATTGACGACAAGGGAACCATCATCACCCATTCGGATCGGTCCCGGTTCATGGAGGATATATCGCAGGAGTCCTATGTCCAGTCCATTCTGGAATCGGACGCGGAAAGCGGTTATTTCACCCGCTCCATCGACGGCCGCAAGAGCCTGGTTACCTATGTCAAATCCAAGGATATGAACTGGACGTATATCAGCGTAAGCCAATATCAAAATCTGTTGTTCAACATGCAGGCCCTCCGAACGTCTGCGCTGATTCTCGCTTTTGCCTGTTTCGTCGTCAGCATGTTCTTGTCGATCTGGCTGACGCATCATGCGTACAACCCGATCCGCCACCTGCTGGAGAAAATGAGCGCCATTCCGAAAATGAAGGAAAACCGTCGGCAAATCAACGAATTTGCCATATTGGATACCACTTACGCGGAAATGACGGAGAAAATGAAGTCGATGGAGTCCGAGGCTTCCGTCGCCCGGCAGGCGCATGTGCTGCAGCTGCTGAAAGGCGGCGACGAGACGGCATTCCGCCGTTTGGCCCGCGAAGGCAAGGGCCCCTATTTCTTGGCGGCCGTCCTTCTGCTCGACAGCTTAGACGGCTCGCCCGGGGGCGAGGACGAGGAGCTGCAGTCCTATACCTGCGCGGCCGTCGCCCAGGCGGCCCAGCAGATGCTGGAGCCGGAGGGAGCGAGCGTGGCCACGGTGGGGGACGGGACCATTGCGATCATTCTCCCCATGAAGCAGAGCCGGCTTCCGCTCCATGTATTGGGCATGCTGGAGGAGCTGCAGGGCGAGATGCTCCGCACGCTCCGCGTGTCCGTCACCGTCGGCATCGGAACGGCCGCGCAGACGTACGAGGAGCTGCGCGAATCGTTCGATTGCGCGCAGTCCTGCTTCCAGCAGCGCTTTTTCGCGGGAAAGGGCAGGATATTCCATGGCGATCCGGTCATCGCCGCGGAGTCGGAGCATTCCGAGGCGCAGTATCCGGACAAGCGGGAGAAGCGCATCATCGAGGCCATCAAGCTGCAGCAGCGGGATAAATTGGAGAAGGAAATCGATCAGTGGATCAAGGAAATTCGCGATTACAACTACCATGAAGTCATGTTTTTCATCAACCAGTTCATCGGCGGCCTGTACAAGCAGCTCAATGTCCATACGGTGAAAAACCGGGAAAGCGCGGATCTCTTCCTCGACTTTACGCGGCGGATTACCCGCTTTCAGACGCTGCAGGAAACCGCGGATGCCCTGAAGGATCTTGCCCTTAGGCTCTGCAGCCTGTCTGAGGAATCGGGAGCGGTCCGGCATGCGGAGGTGGTGGATTTTATCCAGATGTACGTACGCAAGCATTATGCAAGGCCGGATATGTCGCTTGAGCAGGTTGCGGGCGAGGTGAAGCTGTCCCGCAGCTATGTCGGCAAGCTGTTCAAGGCGCATTGCGAGCTGTCGTTCAACGATTACCTGAATGCCGTTCGTCTGGAGAAGGCGCGGGAGCTTCTCGCAAGCACCGAGGAGTCGGTTCAATCGATCAGCGAGCAGGTGGGCATTCTGAATACGACCTATTTCTACACGCTGTTTAAAAAGCACTACCAGATCTCGCCGGCCCAGTTCCGCAGCCAGCATGCGATCGAGACGAAAAAGGCGCAGTGACGGGCAGATTAATTTCGGGTTCAAAAGGTCGACTTTTCAGCACCGAGAAGGTTGGATGAAGCTAGGGACTGAGTAGCGGAGCGTAGGCAATCCTACGTGAGCAACGGAAGGCCCGGCTGAATTCAAGATTCGACGTCGAGACTGCTTCCTTACCTGCCTCGTGATCAAAAGATGACTTTCTGAACAACCTTTTAAAGTGTTTTAAAATGGCGAAAACCATCATTTTGAAGTATACGTTTTCCCCAATGTCTCCTTAAGATAGGAATCGTACCGCATGACTAAACCAAATGAAGACAGGGGGACACATGCATGAAAAAAAGGAAAGCGCTAGCACTATGGTTGGCCGCGATATTCATGGTATCCGTGATCGCAGGCTGCTCCGGCGGCGGCGACGCCGGCAGTGAGAATGGATCGGCGAGCGGGGAGAACGGCGGAGGGGACAAGCTGCCGGTACGGTATTTGCTTCCGGGCTCCGCGCCGCAGGATTTGGATGCGGCGGTCAAAGCGATCAACGAGAAGCTGGAGGCCGACGGACTGAACCTTACGTACGAACCGACGTACATCGCGTGGGACGTATGGGATCAGAAGACCAACCTCATGATGTCGACCGGCGAGGAATTCGAGCTGATTGCCATCATGCACGATACCAAAGGACCGACGGTGCTTGCGGGAAGCGGCGGTATCATTCCGATCGACGATCTGCTGGATCAGTATGGCACCGAGCTGAAAGCTTCCATGCCGGACTGGATCTGGGAGTCGTCGAAAATCAACGGCAAGATCACGTACGTGCCGAACTTCTGGGCGGATACCGCTTATAACGATGGCATGTTTACAATCCGTACCGATCTGCTCGAGAAAAATGGCCTGAAGCCGCCGACATCGCCGGAAGAGCTGCTCAATGCAGCAGAGACGCTGCAGAAGAATTGGCCGCAGGACAACAAGAACGTATATATCAAGATGCTGGAGGAGCCAGCCTACTTCCTGCATACGACCTACGACACCTATCCGTTTACCGTGGCCGACAACATGATTTACATCGACCAGCAGGGGAACGTGAAGTCCTGGTTCGAAACCGAGGAGTTCAAAAAAGACGTGAAGTTCATGAACGAGGCTTACAAGCGCGGGCTGATCATGAGCGATCTGCTTACGACGCCGACGGAGGTTATCAACCAGGAGGAGCTGGCAGGACGTTATCTCTACCGTCCGGGCGACGTTGGGTTGAGCGACGCCATACTTCAGACGTTCCCGGATGCGAAGCTGGATATTTATTATTTGGCCGACCAGCCGAAATTCAGATCCTACGCGATCCGGAATTCCAACGGGATTTCGGCCACGTCTCCGCACCCGGAGGCCGGCATTCAATTCTTGAACTGGGTATACAGCAGCCAGGAGAACATGGATCTCGTCCAAAGCGGCGTGAAAGATGTGCATTGGAAGGATACAGGCAAGAATACCAAGGACTATCTGGCCAAGAACGAGAACGGTTCCCCGGCTTATGAGCTTCCATACTGGCTGCTCGGCCACGTTGAAATGAACCGTTATCCAACGAATACGGACCCAGCACGTCTGGAGCGCCGCACAACGGTATCGGAGGACGCCGTGAACAGCATCACGATCGGCTTCACCTTCGATCCGACCAACGTTGCTTCGCAGTACGCCAATTGCATCGCCGAGCTGAAGACCAGCGTTTATCCGGTCATGCACGGGGTCGTGAAATACGAGGACGCCTACGATAAAATGCTGGCCGCAATGAAGTCCGCCGGTCTCGATGAGGTCGTTGATGAATACAAACGGCAATTCGATGAGTGGAGAGCCGGTCAGTCGTAAGTCTAGGCACGCTAACGGCTAAGAAACATTGGAACAGGGCAATCCTTTCCCCGGTTTGATAACCGGGGAGGGGTTGCTTTTTTTCGTGCGTCGCCATGGAGCGTTCCGTGAGGAGTACAGAGGGAATTCCAAGGAGACTCCAAGGGGATTCGAAAGTGATCCACGTTACCGTTTAGGACTTCAATTCTCCGATATTGGCCAAAATCAAAGTTTTCTCTCAAAAGTAAAGTGTTCAAGACAGGGATTCCCGGGCTAGAGTAAAGGTCATAAGAAGCCTTGAGACTGCTCAAAGAGGTAGGAGCGAAAGTCTTTATTAAGGCTGGCCTCACGGCAAGAGCCGTGCAGAATAAGGAGGACGTAGTTCATGACCAAGCAAACACAAGCCATCCGGGAAGGCTGGCAATGGTTTACGGAAAGCCGGTACGGCATGTTTATTCATTTCGGGCCTTATGCCCAATACGGGCGCGGCGAGCAGGTTCTGTTCCGGGAGCATTTGGACCAGGCCGAATACGCTCGGAAGGCCTGCGAGTGGAATCCGGAATTCTTTGACGCCGAGCTTTGGGCGTACACCGCGCGCAAGGCGGGGATGAGATATGCCTGCTTAACGACGCGGCATCATGACGGGTATTGCCTGTGGGATACGGCCACGACGGATTATTCCAGCGCGAAGCAGGCGCCAGGCCGGGATCTGGTGCGCGAATTTACCGATGCGTTCCGGGCCCAGGGCCTTCGGGTCGGATTATATTATTCCTGGATCGATTGGCGGATCCCGGCTTATTTCGACGGACCGGAGAAGGATCCCGAGGGCTGGGAGACGATGAAGCAGTATTTGCATGCCCAAGTGGAAGAGCTGGTCACGAAATACGGGCGCATCGATCATTTCTTTTTTGACGGGGTCTGGCCGCGAACGGCGGAGGACCTGGACAGCATCAAGCTGGTGGAACGGATGAAGTCGATTCAGCCGGACATCCTGGTGAACAACCGTCTTGGGCTGTCCGAGGAGGAGAAGCTGCATGCGGACGGCGGCGGCGGCTCGGGCGATTCCGAGGTGCTGGGCGATTTCGGCTCGCCTGAGCATGTCATCGTCCCGGATCAGAAGCGGCTGTGGGAATCCAGCCAGGTCACCACGTGGAGGCTGTGGGGGTACACGAACGGCGAACGATGGCGTCCGGCCGACGTTCTGCTCGACATGCTGTGCGAGTGCGCGGAAAAAGGGGGGACCGTGGGCGGCAATCTGCTGCTTAACGTCGGACCGCAGCCCGACGGGCAGCTTCCGCCGGCCTTCGTGGAGCGGGCGCTGAAGATCGGGGAGTGGCTGGACGTTCACGGCGAGGCCATCTACGGCTCCGACGGCGGAAACCTCACGGAGTTCATCACCTACGGGCGGCAGACCATGAAAGACAACAAGCTGTATCTCATCATCCGCTTCTGGGATGGAAGGCCGGTGCTGAGGCTGGCGGATCTGGTGACGCCGGTATCGCGGGTGACGCTGCTGACAACGGGACAGGAGCTGTCGTTCCGACAGGAGGGCGACGTGCTGTGGATCGAAGGGCTTCCGCGGGAACGTCCGACGGAGCTGTTCCCGGTCATCCGCATCAAATGCGAGGAGCGGCCGCAGACCAATGAATGGGGAGTGAACCGCCTCTGGACCGGCGACCCTTCCCGGATCGCCGACTGGGCCCGAACGCGCGGAACATCCGTATACGTCGACGGCCAGCCGCGGACGAGAAAGGAGTAAGTCGATGAGAACGCTTGTATTTTACGACGAGCATTTTCCTTACGAAGGCGAACGTCCGTCTGCAGAGGCACTGGAGCGATTGCGGGAATGGGCGGTGGTCGCAGGTGCCGCGGACGTGGCTGATCGTCTGACGGAAGGCGGCTGGGACGCGCTGGTTCATCTGCACGGGCCATACTTTCCGAAAGCGGCTTGGACGGCCATCGAAGCCCACCTGAAGGCCGGCGGCGGTCTGGTTCATGCCGGGGGCGTGCCTTTCCGCAGGCCGGTTCGAGAGCTGAACGGAAGCTGGCATGCCGAACGCGAGCAGCTGGCTTACCATCAGCGAATGGATATCCATGATGCGCTGGCGGTTGACGTATCGCGCGTCCGGGAGCTGAAGGTCTCCGCCGAATACCCGATCCTGCTGGGGCGCGAGGAGCTGTTCGGCATGGAGCCGACCTGGGGCTTGACGCTGCATCCGACCAAAGCGAGCGACATCCCGGCCGAGATGGGGGCATGCGGTCCGATGGACGCCGTTATCTCGCCGCTGCTGATCGGCGTGGACCGTGATCGACGCGAGCGGTCCGCTCCGGTCGTCATGCTGGAGCAGCATAAGGGCGATTACGCCGGGGGCCGCTGGATTCTGATCAACCAGCAGCTGAGGGCATCGTTCTGGGAGACGAAAGGGATGGACGTCCTGGAGGATCTCGCCGAATACGCGGGAACAGGCGTGACGGAGCTGTGGCTGAAGCCGAACTATGCCTCCTACGAGCCGGGCGAGCAGATGCGGTTGACGATCCAACTGCAGAGGCTGTCCCGGACGTCCGCCACGGCGCAGACCTGGCATTTTGCGGTGAGACTTATCAAGGAAGACGACGGCGAGACCGTCTGGTCCGGACACGAGAAGTCGGAAGCCGGCATGGAACAGCGGGATCTGCAGCAGCTTCGCTTGTCCGTCCCGGTACGGCTGGAAGCGGGCTTGTACCGGATCGTTTGCGAAGCCGAGTCCGAATCAGGGGAGCGCCGCAACCTGACCCAGGCGGTATGGGGCGTCGACCGTCCGCTGCTGCAGGCGGGAGAGCGGCTGGAATGCGGGCGCGATTACTTCCGCCGCGGCGGGCGGACGGTTCCGATCGTTGGCATGACGTACATGACCTCCGACGTCGCGCGCAAATTCCTCCATCTGCCGAACGTGCAGCGTTGGGATGCGGATATGGCGGAGATGAAGCGGGCAGGAATCAACCTGATCCGGACGGGCATATGGACGGGGTACCGGATGATCATGTTTGCCGACGGCCATGCGGCCGAGGACGTCATGCGGGCGATCGATGCCTTTATCCTGACGGCCAAGCGGCATGAACTGGAAGTGACGTTCACGTTCTTCTCGTTTGCGCCCGAAGCCTGGGAAGGCGTGAACCCATACCTGGATCCGCGATCGGTTGAGGCGCAAAAGCGCTTCGTCGCCTCCATCGTCGGACGTCACAGGGGCACGACCAACGTGCATTGGGACCTGATCAACGAGCCGTCGCTGTTCGATCCGAAGCGAATCTTCGAGGGGCCGGTATCGATAGGGGACCGGTTCGAGCGGCAGGCCTGGTCCGAGTGGCTGCGGCAGCGCCACGGGGATGATCTGGCGCTGCTTCAGGAGCGCTGGAACATGACGCCGGGCGAGCTGCCTTCATTCGAGTCGGCGCCTGCGCCGAGTCCGGACGACAAGCTGTTCAACAGCGTGCTGCAGCCGAAGAAGTGGGGACCGTGGATCGATTTCACGCTGTTCACCATGGACATGCATAATCGGTGGGCGTCCGAGCTCATCGGCACCATTCGCCGCTCCGATCCCCGCCAGCTGGTAACGGTCGGGCAGGATGAGGGCATCTGCTCCCAGCGTCCGTCGCCTTCGTTCTATGGCCCCGCGGTCGATTACACGACGGTCCACTCCTGGTGGCAGAACGATCACCTGGCTTGGGACGGCATATTTACGAAAACGCCGGACAAGCCGAATCTGATCCAGGAGACCGGCATCATGCACGTGCAGCGTCCGGACGGCATCGCCAAGCGGACGGAGGAAGAGCTTCGCAGCATCCTGGAGCGGAAGTATGCGTATTCGTTTTCGACCGGGGGCGCGGGTGCCGTCCAGTGGATTTGGAATATTAACTACTTCATGGATAATGCCAACGAATCCAACATCGGGGCGCTTCGGGCGGACGGAACGCAGAAGCCGGAGGCCGATGTGTCCTATGACTTCGGCCGCTTCATGAAGGAAGCAGCCGGCCTGTTCGACGATGAACGGCAGTTGGAGGATATCGCCGTCGTTTACCCGTTTTCGAATGATTTTTCCAGCCGCAAGCTGGCGTACGAAGCGACGACGAGGGCCATGCGCGCATTGACGTTCGGCATGAACGTCCATCCGCGGGGGATCGGCGAATATCAGCTGAAGGACCTGAAGCGCTATCCGGCTAAGCTGATCATCGTGCCGAGCGCGCATAATTTCGACGATGGCGCATTTGCCCAGCTCCTCGACTTGGCAAGGGGAGGGAGCACGGTCTTGTGGACCGGCCCGCTTCGCACCGATGCGTATTGGGGACCGGCACCGCATCGTCTGCAGCAGGAGATCGGCGAAACCGTCCATGCCAACGTTCTTCGGGAAGAAACGCTGGAGCTGGCGGGAGCGCATTTCGCCGTTTCGTTCGGCGAGCGGAAGATTAACGCGCTGGCGGTAGATCGTCCGGCGGGCCGGTTGGATGGGACGCTGGCACCCGTCACGGTGACCTTGGGCTCGGGACGGTTCATCTGGTGCCCGCTCCCGGTCGAGATGAACGAGCGCTGGGAGCCGATCCAGGCGCTGTACGCGGAAGCTATCCGCTCCGCAGCCGTTTCGCCTGAGCTGGAATGGCCGAAGGGAGGCGAGCTTCCGGGTATTTACGGCCGCAAGCTGACGTTCGGGCAAGGAAGCTTGTACGTCTTCGTCTCCGAGCATGGGGCAAGCGCAGAGGTCGAGGTAAAGGACCCGGCAACCGGAAAGGTTTACGCCTTCGAATTGGAACGGGAGCGGACCGTGATGTTTACGACCGATGCCGGGGGACAAGTGCAGACGGTTTACCGGCCGGAGGAGGTTCGCATCCGGAAGATCCAACCATCTTGAGGCGTGCTCGCCCATGAAAAGGTTGGAAGAGGGTTCTAGCCGTTGATCTGGTTTGTCCAGGTGCGGTGCAGCCATTCTGCAGGATACGCATAGTGGGAGGTTCTTCGGCCGATCGGATCGTGCCGGAGAGCCTTTTTCTTCCATCGGAAATTTCGGCAGGGCTGCTGCTTAGGCGGTGTGGCGTTGAATCCGATGGGGAAGAGCATAAAACCGAACCCCCATAGGATGAAGGAACATTCAACAAACGGTTGCATGAGATCAATAAGAACGAATCTAACAGGAATAGGAAAGGGTGTGCGCCATGGACTACAAGGACGCTGCATGGCCGGTTTCGCGGCGGGTCGAGGACTTGCTGAAGCGGATGACGGTCGAGGAGAAAATCGGGCAGCTGATCCAGCCGTTCGGCTGGAAAGCTTACATAAGGAACGACGAGGTTACGATCAAGCTAACCGAGGAGTTCAAGTCGCAGCTTGCGGAGGGAGGAATCGGTTCCTTGTACGGAACGCTGCGGGCCGATCCCTGGACCGGGGTGACGCTGGCGAACGGTCTGTCCCCGCGGGAAGGGGCGGATGCGGTTAATGCGATTCAGCGTTATGCGATGGAGCACTCGCGGCTGGGGATTCCGATTCTGTTCGGGGAAGAATGCTCCCACGGGCATATGGCGATCGGGGCGACGGTGTTTCCCGTACCGCTTACGATCGGCAGCACCTGGAACACGGAGCTGTTCCGCAGCATAAGCCGCGCCGTTGCCGCCGAGACAAGAGCTCAGGGGGGAGCGGCCACCTATTCGCCGGTGCTGGACGTGGTACGGGATCCCCGCTGGGGCCGTACCGAAGAAACCTTCGGCGAGGACCCCCATTTGGTGGCCGAATTCGCGGTTGCCGCCGTGCAGGGACTGCAAGGCGAGCGCCTGGATTCGCATACCAGCCTGCTGGCTACGCTGAAGCATTTCGCAGGCTACGGCGCTTCCGAAGGGGGACGCAATGGGGCCCCTGTTCACATGGGCCTTCGGGAGCTTCACGAGGTCGATTTGCTGCCGTTCCGCAAGGCCGTTGAAGCGGATGCCTTGTCGGTCATGACGGCCTATAATGAAATCGACGGAGTCCCTTGCACATCCAGCCGGTATCTGCTGCAAGACGTTCTTCGGGAGGCGTGGGGCTTTGACGGCTTCGTCATTACCGATTGCGGCGCTATCCATATGTTGGCATGCGGTCACAATACGGCCGGATCGGGCGTGGAGGCTGCGGCCCAGTCGCTGAAGGCCGGTGTCGACATGGAGATGTCCGGGACGATGTTCCGGGCACATCTTCACCAAGCGCTGGAGCAAGGGCTGATCACTGAAGACGATCTGAATAGGGCAGCCGGACGCGTGTTGGAGCTGAAGTTTCGCCTGGGACTCTTTGATCGGCCTTATGTGGATCCAGCCTGGGCAGAGCAGGTCATAGGCTGCAAGGAGCATATCGCTCTGGCCTACCAGGCGGCGGCTGAAGGCATCGTGCTCCTGAAAAACGAGGGGGACCTCTTGCCTCTGGATTCAAGCAGCAGAACCATTGCCGTCATTGGCCCCAACGCCCATGCGCCGTACCATCAGCTTGGCGATTATACCTCCCCCCAGCCGCCGGGGCAGATCGTAACGGTGCTGGACGGCATCCGCCGACGGCTGGGAGACAGCCGCGTGCTGTATGCGCCGGGCTGCCGCATACAAGGCGATTCAAGGGAGGGGTTTCCTCGGGCGCTGGCATGCGCCGAGCAAGCCGACGTCATCGTGATGGTGCTTGGCGGCTCCAGCGCACGGGATTTCGGGGAGGGCACCATCGATCTGAGAACCGGTGCTTCGGTCGTGACCGGGCATGCCGAGAGCGATATGGAATGCGGGGAAGGGATTGACCGCTCGACCCTGACGCTGATGGGCGTGCAGCTGGAGCTGCTGCAGGAGCTCCAGAAGCTCGGCAAGCCGGTGATTGTTGTCTATATCAACGGACGGCCGATTACGGAGCCGTGGATCGACGAGTACATCCCTTCCATCGTGGAAGCCTGGTATCCCGGCCAAGAGGGAGGCAGCGCGATTGCGGACATGCTGTTTGGCAATATCAACCCGTCCGGCCGTCTGCCGCTGTCCATTCCGAAGGAGGTTGGCCAGCTGCCGGTCTCTTACAATGCCAGACGGACCCGGGGCAAGCGTTACCTGGAGACGGATCTTGCGCCGCGGTATCCGTTCGGCTTCGGCTTAAGCTATACGGAATTCCGTTACGGCCGTCTGACGGTCGAGCCGGCCGTTGTTCCCATAGGCGGCGAAGCCACGGTCCGGATCGACGTGACCAACGCGGGAGCACGGGACGGCGCGGAAGTCGTTCAGCTGTACGTCTCGGATCTGGCCGCCTCCGTTACCCGCCCCGAGAAGGCCTTGAAAGGGTTCCGAAAGGTGTTCCTGAAGGCCGGGGAAACGCAGGAAGTAACGTTCACCATCGGCAGCGAGCAGCTGGAATTGATCGGCCTTGACCTGAAGCCGGTGGTGGAGCCGGGCGAGTTCCGCATTCAGGTCGGTCCCGACTCGACGAGAGGAGAGGTCGCAAGCTTGATGGTGGAAGGCTAACCGGTCCGTCCCTCCCAAACATAAAGAATCTTAACGATACAGGTTCAACCCGGCGAAAGCGGATATCCCGAAGTTGTCGGATGTCCTTGCTTTAGCCGGGATAACCGGTCGTGAACAATCGTGTAACCGTTATGGTCCGTTTTTATTCTGTTCATCGGTTAGGCGAAGCGATCATGGTAACGAAGTGGAGGCAAGCGATGAAGCTGCTGTGGTTCAAATCGATTTACCCAAAAATCGTGGCCGGCTTTTTGTTGGCCATTATGCCGGTTTACGCCGCTGCCCTGTACATGAACGAATCCGGGCTTGCGAGCGTGGAGCAGGAAATTACCCAATCCTTGAATGCGAGGACTAATTTTTTCATGCGTACGCTGGAACAGGAGCTGCGATCGACGGTGCTGCTGATGAACGATTTATCGCAGGACTCCGACCTGCAAAAGCTAAGCACCATAGCACCCGCCATGAGCCGTTCCGAATATTTTCAGGCGATCAACCGTCTCCAAGGCAAAATGCGGCTGCTGCAAAGCTCCAATCAATACGTTCAGGAGGCCAAAACGTATATTCCGTTGATTGAGAAAACGATTGAGCAGGTGTCGTACGAAGGAGCCATGCCGCCGGAGCAGATGAAGGCGCTTGAAGAGCATCCCGATCGGGTCATTTTCGAATGGAAGAACAAACTTCTGCTGGGTATGGTATACCCGGAACGATTGCGAAACGGCCATCCGCCTAATTTTGCGATTGCGGCGGAGCTCTCCGTTCCGAAAATGCAAACGGCGCTCCTGCAGCTGGCCACGGGGGACGGGGGCGCCGTTCTCATCGGCGTGGACAATAGCTGGGTCCTGACTCAGGAGGACGGAGGGGGCATCGGTCCGCGGCTGGCCGAACGAATTGATTTGGAAGCGCTAACAAGCACCGAGTTTTCAAAGCTTCCCTACAACACGAAGGTCAAGGCGGATGGGGCCAACTATTGGGTTAGCGTGGAGCGCTCCGCCTTTTTGAATGCCGACCTGGTGGTGTATGTCCCCGAAGCCGAATTCTTAGGCCCGCTCGGGAAATACCGCATGATCTTTTTCGGGCTGTCGGGCTTCTCCCTGCTGGTGGTTATTCTGTTCTCGGGCTGGATCTACAGCCGAATTCATCAGCCGCTTCAGCGGATGGTGAGGGCATTCCGCAACATCGATTTCGACAGTCCCCGGGTGGAGCTGCGCCATAAGCATCATGACGAGTTCCACTATCTGTACGAGCAGTTTAACCATATGGTGAAGCGCCTGCAGGTACTGATCCACGAAGTGTTTGAGCAGAAAATCCGCTCGCAGCGTTCCGAGCTGAAGCAGCTCCAATCCCAGATCAACCCCCATTTTTTATATAACAGCTTCTTTACGCTTCATCAGATGGGAGAGATGGAGGATTACGAGAATATCGTTCGTTTTACGAGGCATTTGGGGGAATATTTCAGGTTCATCACCCGCAACGCTGCCGACGAAGTTTCGTTGAAGGCGGAAGTGGGGCATGCCAAGGCTTACGTGGACATTCAGTCCATCCGTTTCCATAACCGGATATCGGCTTATTGGGATGACATCCCCGGTGATTGGGAGCAACTGGACGTTCCGCTGCTCATTCTTCAGCCCTTAATCGAAAATGCATACGAGCACGGACTTGAGGAGAAGGAGGCGGACGGGCAAATCTGGGTTACCATGGCCGCTGAGCGGCATGTCCTGCATATCATCGTGGAGGATAACGGGGAGACGTTGACGGACGAAAGGCTGCAGAACCTGCAATCCATGATCGCGAATTCGGACGTGAAGGGAGAGATCACCGGTTTATCCAACGTGCACCGACGCCTTCGATTGAAATTCGGGCCTGCTGGCGGATTGACCTTTTCGAGAAGCCGGTTGGGCGGTTTGAGAATCGATATGACACTGCCAAAGCAAGAAAGGAGCGAGATGGATGAAGAGCAGGTACAGAATACTGATCGTGGATGACGAACCTTTTATCGTGAACGGGCTTGCGGAATTGTGCCTTGGCGCGGAATTTCTCGAGCTTGAGGTGTACAAGGCTTATTCCTCTTCGGAAGCCTTGGGCTGGCTTAAACGGGCGAAAATGGACATCGTTTTGTCGGATATCAAAATGCCGGGATTAAACGGCCTTGCCCTGCAAAAGGAAATATCCAGGCAGTGGCCCCATTGCAAAGTGATTTTTTTGACCGGATACGACGACTTTTCTTATATCCAGGAGGCCACCCGGCAAGGAAGCGTCGATTACGTTCTCAAGGCCGAGGGAAACGATGCCGTGCTGAGCGCGATCGAGAAGACCGTGGAGCTGCTTGACCAGGAGATTGAAGCGGACATTCTGCTTGCCAAAGCGAGGGACAATATGCGCATGGCGCTGCCTTTTTTACAGCAGCAGTACGTTCTGGAGCTGATGCAAAAAGCACCTGGTCACATTCGGCGGGAGGAACTGGAGCAGCGCTTTGCGGAGCTGGAGATGAAGCTGGATCCCCGCAAGCCATGCCTGCTGCTGTTATGCAGGCTGGACGGCTGGCAAAGGCAAGAAAGTCCATCGGCCCAGTCGCTGATGCTGTACGCAGTCCAGAATATCATCGGCGAGCTGCTCGGCCCGATGACCGACGGCATGGCCGTGGAGTTCGGCAGGGCCAAGATGATCTGGATTTTGCAGCGCAAAGAGGAGGGGGAGGAGCATCCGGAGGAGATTCAAAGTCCGGCGGCGGAACGGGTCCAGCGTTTTGTCCACGGGATGCTGGAACAAATTCAGGACGTTTGCAAAACGCTTCTGAAATTGAAGACTTCGTTTGCCATGGCTGGCGAGTGGGTCGATTGGGAACGGCTGCCGGACAAATTCGAAGGACTGAAGCAGCTGCTGGACAGCGGCCTCGGGATCGGCCACGAATCTTTGTTGACCGAAGCCGGTGAGCGCAACCGCCCGGATCGTATGGGGCATTTTCTTGGGCGCTCTCGCACGCATCTGAAGCGGATGGAGCTGCTGCGCGGCTGTCTGGACAATGGGGACCGGGAGGAATTCATGCAGCTACTCCATGAGGTGACCGATACCTCTTCCTTCCCGCCGGAGGTTGAATATTTGCTGAAGATGGAGGTGTATTACGGCCTGGTGTCCGTGATGATGCCGTCCCTGGTGGATATGGAAGCTCTCTGCCGGAACGTGGAAGGGGAAGGGGCGGTGGATTATATCACATTGACTCATCTGGAGGAGCATGATTCCTGGACGGAGGCGGCCGAATATTTCGAAAGGCTGGCGGACATCATCTTCAACCGGAAAGAGCAGGGGAAGCAGGATCAGCAGCATGAGGTGATTGCCAAAGTTCAGCGGTATATCGAGGATCACTTGAGCGGCGACCTGTCCTTGACGCAAATCGGGGAGGCCGTGGGACACAACCCTTCGTATTTGTCCAGATTGTACAAACAAGTGACCGGTGAGGGCCTGTCCGAGTCGATTAATGCGGCACGGCTGGCCAAAGCGAAGCAGCTGCTGAAGGAGACGACGGACAAAATCCATGTCATTGCCGCTGCGGTGGGTTTCAGTTCTCCGCCGTATTTTTACCGCTTTTTCAAAAAAACGACCCATTTGACGCCGCAGGAATACAGAGAACTGCACAACATGTAAAGAGAAGATATCAAAGTAAAGAGCTTGAAGTAGATAGCTCTTTTTTTGTTCCCTTATACTCTATACAAACATCGAATTCAAGGAGGTCGCAAACATGAAGAGAAATAAGATCTTGTCCGTATTGTGGATCAGTATGCTGGCTTTCGTGTTTATTTTAAGCGCTTGCAGCAAAGGGGAAGGAGGCGGAGGCAGCGCGGCTGGTTCATCCACCGATAGCGAAGCCTCGGCCATGGAGCCGGGTGACCCGTTCGGCAAGTATGATCCCCCCATTCAGCTGGATGCCGTCCGGTTTGTGGGAGAAGAAGTGAAGTTTCCGTCCGGACAGGATATTAAAAACAACGTGTGGACCGACCTGTATAAGGAAATGGGCATCAACCTCAACTATAAATGGGTGGTGACGGGCCAGGAGCAGTATGAATCCAAAATGAATATCGCGATTGCTTCGAATGACCTCCCGGATATCATGCAGGTGACGCCGGAGCAGCTGCGCCAGCTTGCGGACGCCGGGCAATTGGCGGACTTGACGCCCGCTTTCGAGAATTACGCCAGCGATGACCTGAAGAAGGTCATGGAGATCGAGAAAAACGCGCTCCCTTCCGCGACGTTTGACGGCAAGCTGTTGGCGATCCCGTCCACCCAGCCGGTCATCGGCGGCTCGGCTCCGCTGCTGTGGGTCAGGGAGGATTGGATGGAGAAGCTGAATCTGCCTGAACCGAACACGATGGATGACCTTGTAGCCATTGCGGAGGCGTTTGCCAAGCAGGATCCGGACGGTAACGGCAAGGCGGATACCTACGGACTTGCGCTGACCAAGGATATCGGATTAAACAGCTCTTCGGTAGGTTTCTTTAACGGCTTCGGCGGTTTCCCGCAAATTTGGATTGAAGACGCAGAGGGGCAACTGCAGTTCGGCAGCATTCAGCCGGAGATGAAGGAAGCGCTGGCCAAGCTGCAGGACATGTTCAAGAACAAGCTGATCGACCCGGAGTTCGGCGTAAAGGATACCGTCAAGGTCTTTGAATCCGTGACCACCCACAAAATCGGCATGCTGATCGGACCAAGCTGGTATCCGGCATGGCCTTTCTGGGACATGGTGAAAGAAGATGAGTCGGTGAATTGGAAGTCCTACCCTATCCCGTCTTTGGAGGGCGGTCCGGCGACGGTGCAGATGCCTTTTGCCGTATCCCAATATTACGTGGTCAAAAAGGGGTACGAGCATCCCGAGGTCATCGTCAAGCTGGCTAATCAGTACTATGAGAAGCTGTACAGCGACAATGCGGAATTCGACAAGTACGGCCAAATCATCGAGGACGGCGTATCCATCGGAGTCAACAAATATTCGCTGGTCGAGGTCGTCAATCCGAACAAAGACCTGATCCGGCAGGAGGAGCTGGCCAAAGCGCTGGAATCCGAAAGCGACGCGGACATCACCAGCGCCGAAACGAAGATCATGTTCAAGGAGTTCCAGGAATATCTCGCAGGCAACAATCCGATGGGCTGGTCCGGCTATGCCGCCAATGGGCCGGAAGGCTCCATGAAGCAGCTTCGCGATCTAAACGATGCAGGCAAAGTGATCTCGAACGGATATGTCGGCGCTCCGACCGAGACCATGGCGGACAAAAAGGCGACGCTCGACCGGCTGGAGCAGGAAACGTTCATCAAAATCATTTTGGGCGAGGCAAGCATCGACGCCTTTGATGAGTTCGTAGCCAACTGGAAGAAGCTTGGCGGCGACAAGATTACCGAAGAAGTTAATGCATGGAAGGCCGCCAGATAAGGAGTTCGGCTAACGGGAACAGGGGGAGGGAGGTTTCTGACACCCTCCCCTGTTCTCTATTCATCACCTGCTGAAGGCGAATGGGATACACATTGACAGACAGGAGGATCGCCATGTTAAGCAAAAAATTTCGGCGGCAGTGGCCGCTTCATCTGATGATCTTGCCCGGCATCGTCATCGTACTGATCTACAGCTATTGGCCGATGATCGGCATTGCCATGGCCTTTCAGAAATTCGTTCCGTTCAAAGGCCTATTCGGCTCGGATTGGATCGGGCTGGACAATTTCCGTTATGTGTTCGATCTGCCGGAAACCGGCCAAATCATTTGGAACACGGTGTTTATCGCCTTCATGAAAATCATCGGGGGATTGGTCGTGCCGATCCTGGTTTCGCTGCTGCTGAATGAGCTGAGGAACGAGCTGATCAAACGCGGCGTGCAGACGCTCGTCTATTTGCCGCATTTTTTGTCGTGGGTCATCCTCGGCGGAATCTTTATCGACATTTTGTCGCCGACGAACGGGATCGTGAACCAAATTTTGGGCTGGTTCGGCATCGAGCCGATTTTTTTCCTGGGCAGCAACCAATGGTTTCCTTATACCCTCGTCATAACGGACATCTGGAAGGAATTCGGCTTTAGCACCATCGTCTATTTGGCTGCATTAACCTCCATCAATCCTTCCCTGTATGAGGCGGCTACGGTGGATGGCGCAAACCGCTGGAAACAGACCTGGCACATCACGCTTCCCGGCATGATGCCGATCATCATTTTGCTGGCGACCCTCTCGCTCGGGAATGTGCTGAATGCCGGCTTTGACCAGGTGTTCAACTTGTACAGCCCGCAGGTGTATGAGAGCGGGGACATTCTGGATACGTTTATTTACCGGATCGGCATGCAGGGTGCCCAGTATGGAGTGGCCACGGCGATCGGCCTGTTCAAATCCTTGATCTCGTTCGTCTTTATCGTGACGTCCTACGCCCTGGCATCCAAGTTCGCCAATTACAGAATATTTTAGGAAGGAAGGTGTCCCGTATGCATAAACCGTCACTCAGCCGCAAATTTTTTCTTGGCTTCAACTACGCTTTTCTGATCGGTCTGGGGCTGCTCTGCTTTCTTCCCATCGTTCATATTCTGGCGGTTTCTCTCAGCTCCAAAGGCGCGGCGACGGCAGGGATCGTGAAGCTGTGGCCCGTCGATTTTACGCTCAGCTCCTATCAGTACGTATTGAACAAGCCGCAATTTATGGTAGCGATGTGGGTCACCGTGCAGCGCGTCGTTCTCGGGACTGGGATCAGCATGCTGCTGACCCTGCTCATCGCTTATCCGCTGTCGAAGGAACCGCGGGATTTTAAATTCCGCACGCAGTATGCCTGGTTCTTCGTGTTCACGACCCTGTTCTCCGGAGGGCTGATACCGAGGTATATGACAATCAGGGATACGGGGCTGATCGACACGATTTGGGCATTGGTCATCCCGGGTGCGGTAGCAGTGTTCAACGTGATTTTGCTGCTTAATTTTTTTCGCGGCCTGCCCAAGGAGCTGGAGGAATCCTGCTTCATTGACGGCGGGAGCTACATCACCAGCCTGTGGAAAATATACGCGCCGCTGTCGCTGCCGGCCATGGCCACCGTTACGCTGTTTACGATCGTCGGCCAATGGAACGAATGGTTTGACGGACTGTTATTGATGAATTCTCCGGAAAAATACCCGTTGTCGAGTTATCTTCAGACCGTTATCGTACAGACCAACCTGACGTCGATCAATGCAGACGATGCGGCGGCACTCTCCGAAGTATCCAACCGAACGTTTAAAGCTGCGCAAATATTCATCGGCTCGCTGCCGATTCTGCTGCTGTATCCTTTCCTCCAGCGTTTTTTCGTCAAAGGGATCGTGCTTGGCAGCGTCAAAGAGTAATCCCGAATATGCGTTATGTTCGTTTGAGCTCCGTGTCTGCTATTTCGCAATATATGGTATAATTTTCTATCGAGGTGCTAGGGGCTAGGTGCGATGGCTTGCATCGTAAACTCAGGCTTACCGATCAAGCGATCAAGAGAGGAGAGAGCAGAATGAACGAAGCGTATCTTCAATTGTACGATTATCACATTTGGGCGAACGAAAGATTATTGGACCATTTGCAATCCTTGCCGGAAGGCGTGTTTCTCCAGGAAGTGAATCTGGGCTTTACATCCATCGCCGAAGTCTTCGGTCACCTTGCAGCTGCGGAGGAAGTTTGGTTTGCCCGGATCAAGGAGGAAAGTCCTCCGTCGCTTGCCGCGAGACCGTTCGCGAATTTGGAAGCAGCTCGTCAATATCTGAGCCAGCTCCAAACCAAGCACCAAGAATTTTTAGCGTCGGTTGGCGATATGGGGAAGGTTGTGACTTATCACAACACTGCGGGTGAGGCATTTCAGAATTCGATTTCGGAGATTCTCCAGCAGGTCGTAAATCATGGAACCTACCATAGAGGCAATATCACGACCATGCTTCGGCATTTGGGACACAAAGGAATCATAACGGATTATATTGCTTTTTTAAGAGTGTAGCTTAAACGAAACCACACATAGGGACTTCCTGCTGTCATGATCTCATGAGCACGGGAGTTCTTTTGCTATTTCTACCAAACGGAAATGAGGAAGTAAAATAGAATAAGAATGCCAGGTTAACAAGAAGGATGATGGGGAGTCGTTTTTGGTAGAGAATGTTTATAAATATCGTTGGTATAGAGCTTCCTGCGGCTCTCTTATATGATCAATGAAGCGTTGATTTATTTCTAGAAAATCCAACCAGTTTTACAGGGAACATTTAGAGAGAAATATGAACGGGTGCCCGAGCATGAGCGGATGTACTTGGGTGATATGGATTCTAAAGATTGGGACTGCCAAAGTATCCTCTATCGGCCGGATGAGAAGCGGGAAGTGTAGTGGGTTATCATATCAGCCGGGTTGTTGGGAAAAAAATATTTAAAAAAAGTGAGGTCATTTCAATGTATAGTTCGTACGGAGCGCTGTGTACGGAAGTGTATGATCTGAGCAAACCGTTAGGTTTCTCCTTTGGCGACGTGGAATATTATACAGAGCGCCTAAAAGACGTTAAGGGCAAGGTGCTGGAAGTTGGATGTGGATCGGGCAGGGTATTAATCCCGTTGCTCCAAGCAGGCATCAACATCGAAGGCGTGGATAATTCGGCTGCGATGCTGGATTCCTGCAGAAGAAGATTAGCGGAATTGAGCCTTGAGGCGAAGCTGTTTGAAGACGAGATGCATAACTTTTCGTTGGCGGATGCCTATGACGCCATTATCATTCCAGCAGGATCTTTTCAGTTAGTAGAGGGACGTGAGCGGGCTGAATCGGCTCTGGAACACTATGCTTCCAATTTGACCCCTGGGGGCAGATTGATCGTGGATCTGTATATTCCTACTGATTTCGACGCGAATCACACCTCGACTAGAAGCTGGGAAACTTCCGATAACGAAGTCATCGTTTTGGAGGAAAGACGTACGGAATGCAATCTGCTTGACCAGCGCATCGTATCGATTCTGAAATATGAAAAATGGAAGGAAGGCCATCTGGTGCAGACCGAGCTGCAGCGGTTTCCTCTAAGCTGGTATGGGATGCATGAGTTTGAACTCATGTTAGAGAAGCAGGGATACGATGAGATTACGAAGTCAGCTGACTATCGCTGGATGAATCAACCAGTAAACGCGGGTCAGATGATTACATACGAGGCTAGGAAGGCTTCAAGGGGGCGTTAACAGGCATCAGGGCGTTTATATGAGGTGCCATGGGTACCTTGCGCGATGACGAATAAAAATCAATGAGGTGATGGTATGCCGTATGACTTAGACTTAACTGCTTCAGATGTGGAGCGGTTGCTCCCATACCTCGAGTATTTCCAAAATCCCGGGTCCGTTTTTTACCATGACGTTAATGGATATCGATGTGAAAGCAAGGAAATCGGAAGTTTTCGTAAAGCGTTGGATGATGCTGGCTTCCTCATGGTATTTAACTGGAGCGAATGGTTAGCGGAGAACGAGGGTTATCGAGATTTAGATAACCCTGTGGGGAGCAGCATTCGCAGCGCCGATCTGGTAACCCTTAGAAAATTGATGACCAGTTATGTTCGCGGTGACCGATTCAATGAAGGGTTATTCCTCAGCGTATGCATGAAAGGACATGTTGCTGAAATTTTATTGCGACTGAGAGAGTTGAAGGGCTCGCTTTGATGACGTATAGACATTGAAATTTCAATTCAAATGGTGAACGTAATCGCTCATAAACTTGTCATCTTTAGGCAAGTAGAGTTTGGGGGACGGCAATGACTACGAAAGCGATTTTTCTCGATTTTTATGGGACTGTAGTTCATGAAGATGATGAGATCATTCCGTTAATATGCCAGAAAATTAAAGGAAGTTCTTCTGAGAATTGTTCGATTCAGGAGATAGGACAATACTGGTGGGCATCATTTTCAAAGATGTTTCAAGAAAGTTATGGGGAAAACTTTGATACTCAAAGAAATCTGGGTAGGATGTCTTTGTGCAAGACGATAGAATTTTATCAATCGAACTGTACGGCAGACGAAATCATACTTGAGCAATTTGAACATTGGCAAAAGCCAGGAATTTACGAGGATTCCCTCTCATTTCTGAAGTCATGCGAATTGCCTGTATACATCATTTCCAATATCGATACATCAGATGTGATGGCAGCAATAAAGTTCCACGGTCTAAAGGTAAGTGGAGTGATTACCAGTGAAGACGTCAGATCCTATAAACCAAGATCGGAAATATTTGCAGAAGCATTAAGACGTTATGAGTTAAAGAATACGGACGTACTGCATGTTGGGGATTCATTAACAAGTGATGTTGTAGGAGCCCAAAACATGGGAATCCGAGCCGTTTGGATCAATCGGATGAACAAAATGAAGCCGGATCATATACAACCTAATTACATCATAAAGAAGCTAACGGAATTAGAAGGGATCATGTAGATATTTCAAAGGTGGATAATGATTAATGCTATTGGGAGAACATTATGCATATAAACCTGGTACCCGTTGATCTAGGAAAAAAGATATCCTGTTTAATTTGTATCAATTGTATTATTACGATTTTAGTGAGTATACGAATCAAGATCTAAATAAAGATGGAAAGTATGATTTGGATATTAATCTGTTTTGGGAGGGAGATCGAAGGTGGCATCCCTTTTTTATAGAAGCCTCGGGAATATTAGTTGGTTTTACAGTCATCCTACATGAAAATATGGATACTGACCCCAATCCGACACATGTTATTTATGATTTTATGATTATTAAGAAATTTAGAAGAAGAGGAATTGGGCATCAAGCAGCAATCAAAGCACTTAATATGTATAAAGCAAATTGGAAGATTGCCCAGATGCAAGTTAACAAGCCTGCAATATCGTTTTGGAGAAAGGTAGTAAAACAATATACAAAAGACAATTATACTGAAGTAGTAAGAGAAGATTCAAAGAAATATGTTCAAACATTCTGTACGAAATAATAACAAACTGTGGTGGTTTATTTAGAAATGTTAAAATAGGAACACTTGTACGTAGATGTGATAAGAGGTAAAATATAACTACAATTGAATCTTGGGTGGGCATGGTTTCCCTTCGAAAGGAGGTGAAGCCGTGGAGGTAAAGGATGCATTAACGATTATGTTTCTATTTGGATCGTTCATTCTTGCTCTTTTAACATACATTAACAATAACAACAAGAAAAAAATAAAAACCCACCCAAAGGTTACGCGCCGAAGGTGGGTTTTTCATTCCTAATGACTTAGAAGGGAATAGACCATCCAAGCCAATTGTACTGACCAAGTGTTGCTGCACTTGGTCTTAATTACATTTATAATACCATAAAATAAATTATGTATCAAAGCTCTAGAAAAATCTGATGAAACGTAGATAATGAGATGTATGCGTCACGGGAAAGTTCTCTCATCTCATATCCCAATTAAATCTTATCATACTTTTTTAGCGGAACCGTTGTTAATGTATAAGGATGCCGTTATCAAGAGGATAAGTAGAAACAAAGATTGAAGACTAGCTGGATACTCAACCTTAAGGAGATGGAAGGACATGATACAATCCATTGTTCATATCGCGTTAGTCGTGAAGGACTATGATGAGGCTATTGCATTTTATACCGAGAAGCTGAATTTTACTTTGATCGAAGATACATATCAGCCCGAACAAGACAAACGCTGGGTGGTTGTTGCTCCTCCCGGGTCGGTTGGCACGACGATATTGCTTGCCAAGGCATCCAAGCCGGAACAAGAGCCGTTTATAGGCAACCAGTCGGGCGGCCGAGTGTTTCTGTTCCTGAATACCGATGACTTCTGGAGAGATTATCGCGAAATGGTGTCGCGGGGAATCGAGTTTGTAAGAGAGCCGAAAGAGCAGGATTACGGCATGGTAGCGGTATTCAAGGATTTGTACGGGAACCTGTGGGATTTGCTGGAGCTGAAAGAAGATCATCCATTGATGAAACGTTTGAAATAATCGGTACATCGATCGTTTATTGAAGAAACGATAAGGAGGAAGCAATATATGTCCACTATTCTCAATGTGATTGTCATTGCAGCGCATCCCGATGAACCTGAAATCTATGCAGGAGCGATCTCCGCAGCCTACGCAGAGATGGGCCATCGGGTGAAGTTCGTTACGTTAACCGATGGATGCTGCGGCCATCATGAAATGAGCGGGCAGGACCTGATCGACCGTCGTATACGGGAAGCCCATGAGGCTGCCCGGCATCTTGGGGTTCTGGAATATGTCGTTCTGCCCATACCGGATGGCGAATTAATGCCGACACCGGACGTACGCAAGGAAGTGATCCGTCAAATCCGCGGCTGGGAGGCAGATATCGTTATCACGTTCCATCCGGACGGTCCCGGCCATGTGGATAACCGAAATGCCGGGAAGGTCGTGCGGGATGCCGCAGATTTTGTGGCGAATGTACCTAATGCCGTGCCCGAAGTACCGTCATTAAAAAAATCCCCGATCTATCTGCTGATGCCGGATTATGCGGCACGGGCGTCATATCAACCGGATATGGTCATCGATGCCGGAGGCGTCATTGAGAAGAAATTGCTGGCCTGCGATGCCCATGCTTCCCAGTTTTACGAGTTTGCCCCTTGGCAGGGCGGTTTCTTGCATTCCGTACCGGATACGTGGGAAGAGAAGCGGGATTTTATTCTGAAGTTTTGGAATCGGTTTCTGCGCGTGTCGGACGAAATGCTGCCTACGCTGACCAAGCTGTATGGTCAAGAGTATGCAGCCGGCGTACAATATGCCGAGCCTTTCGAAATTGCGGATTATGGCCGAAGACCGAATGACGCTGAAATGAAGGTATTGTTCCCGATGCTAACGGGTACTCGCGTGTAATCGATTCTCGGTTAAGCAATAAAAGAGCGGATTTCCTCTACAGGGAAATCCGCTTTCTTTATATGACCCTCCAGATAAGCTTACACCTTCTCTATTGGTAATTCTGTGACGGGACAGAACCCGGGATTCGCCGAATTTAAAAGCTCGGCAAATGGCGGCTGGAGCTTGGCAAGCTCCGCATAATAACTGCTGATTACATGATTGCCGCTAACCGACCCATTCTGGAAGGTCAATGGCCAGTGAGTATGGACGTGACTGTAATAGTATTTCTTTTCCCGTTTCGGCAGTTTGTAGATACTAGGCGGTGCATGAGTGACGACATCGAACAGGTTGGCTATACGAAAGCTGCTTCGAACATATTTGGCAAAGGCCTTCGCAAAATCGGGATCGCCTACGCGCGGTGATCCGTAAGTGAATACATGGGGGGATTGGTGATCCGTGTTCGCGGCAACATCCACGGCGCACAAGGTGGCAAGTGCCCCTCCGAGACTGTGGCCTGTAATGAACAAGGTCTTATCGACAGGCAATCTTGCAAGCGCCGACATGATCTGCCCGCGGGCGGAAGCGTAGATGCTGGTGAAGCCGCGGTGCGTGAGCGCGGGATCTTTGATGTATTTGAAGTTCTTTTGGGAGGCTATGGCATCCGTGATCCAATCCGTGGAGGACATGGTACCCCGAAAGGCGATGATAATCTCCTCCGGCGATTCAAGGATAAACCCGAAGCGTTCCGACACGCGGATTAAGGAATTCGCTTCAATGGTGTCGAACAGCGAGAAGTTTAGCGGAAGGACAAATGAGCCGTCCGTGTTGGTGAATTGTGTATAGGTTTGTCCGCAGATCGCCGCCAGGAAAATGGCCCATTGTTCTTGCTCCGTGCTCGCACCCATGTACATCCCGCCCTTCTGTTCTCCTACACTATATTAGGGAGAGGAAGGAAAGGTGCCTATTGCCCGTTGGTTTGTCAAACGGTTATCAACCGAAGGGAGTCCGCGGGATTTCCTGACTTTGAGGGTTTGGGAAGAACCAAGTTATATGGTACCATTCTATAGACATGGATTGGTCTTTGGTCTAACCGTGTAAAGGCATTCGAGGTTTCAGATTGTACTTATACGATACATAGAGAGCAGGGTTAAATAGAAATGACGGATAATAATCAACAACGCTTCCGTTTCAGTGAAGCACCCATCTGGGAACTACAGCGGACATATTATGAAGAACTGGGGATGAAGGCGTGGAATAATGATCAGGTCCCGCAGTATATTACAAGCAACCCCATGATAGCCACGGCTTACGCCGAAATGATATTCGGATTCCTTCGAGATCGCGCGGGTCGGGGCGATATCATCGAACCCGTGACGATTCTGGAATTGGGCGCCGGAGCCGGACGTCTCGGTTACCATGTGCTGCACAAGCTGTGCGAGCTGAGAGATGATACGGGGATAGCGCTGCCTCCTTTCCGCTATGTCATGACGGATTTGCCGATGAAAAATGTGACGGCATGGCAGCAGCATCCTGCCATGCAATCGTATATTGAGCAAGGACTGCTGGACTTCGGGAGGTTCGATGCCGTGCATGATACGGAATTGAACTTGGTCGTATCGAAGACCACGATACGTCCCGGAGATTTGAAGCAGCCGCTGCTGATCGTCGCCAATTATTTTTTTGACGGCATTCCGCAAGAATTGATCTACGTCGGGGAAGGCCAGATTTATGAGAGCGATGTGGTCATCGAATTTCCGGAGCAGCACCATAAGCTCAAGCCCGCTGAGGCGCTGGAACGAATGAAGCTGGCCTACGAGCACCGCCGGGAACCAAGATACGAAGAAGATACTTATCCTTATCGCGATGTGATTGCTCATTACCAGCAAGAGCTGGAGGATTCGCATATCCTGTTTCCGGAGGTGGGCTTAACCTGCTTGGAACGCCTAAATCGGTTATCCACCTCAGGTTTCATGCTCCTCACGGCGGATAAAGGAGATCATCGCATCGATAATTGGAAATTCGCCGAACCGCCGCAATTAATTTACCATGGCAGCTTTTCGCTAACGGCTAATTATCATGCGCTGCAGCATGTGTTCGAACAGCGAGGCGCACTGGCCATGTTCCCTACGCAGCATTATAAGAATATTAACGTCGGCTGCATTCTCATGCTGGAAGCACCGGCAAGTTATGCCAATACCCGGCTCGCTTACCGTCAATTCATCGAACGCTTCGGACCGGATGAATTCTTCAGTATGAAAGAATGGGTCGACCGGAATATTGAAAGCATGGGCTTGCAGCAAATTTTGTCCTTCTGGCGATTAGGCGGGTATGACGCCGAGTTCTTCATTCAGAGCGCGAAGCGCATCTCGAATCTGCTGCCGGAGGCCAATGACGAAGAAATGCTGGATATCCGTGCAGGCATCTTCAAGATGTGGTCATCGTATTATGTAATGGAGCAGCGTTATGATCTGGCCCTGGATGCGGGACTGGTGCTGTTTGAGATGGATATGTACGAGGATGCCAAGTTCTTCCTGAAGGAATCCGTGGACACGGATGAAGACGAGCCGGTGCCAACGGTATTATACTGTTTGGCGATCTGTTGTTACGAGCTTGGCCTGGACGAGGAGGCTCTGGAATATACGCGCGAGGCGCTCGTTCTGGAGCCCGATCATGAAGAGGCTTTGGCTTTACTGAAATGCTTTGAGTAAATGGATTGCGTTTTTTTCATGATCATGAAGGAAGTTAATCATTCTTCCCTATTCAAAAGAACAATACATCAGACCCGGCCTCCCGAGATTCTTACTTGGCCGGGTCTGTTTATTTTGAAACGCTTAATGCTCAGATGGCTCTGCGCGTTTCCGGGAAGTGGAGTATAATGTATAAGGACATCGATTGCAATGATACGGACAGACCAACATATAACGACAGGTGAAAAACAATGAGAATAGCTTTTTTTGATTCAGGTTTAGGCGGTTTAACCGTGTTAACGGCAGCTATGAAAAAGCTGCCTCATGAAGACTTTTTATTTTTGGCGGATACGCTCCATGTGCCATATGGTACCAAAGCTAAGGAAGACGTGAAAGCTTACATACATCAGGCGATGGAAACCATCATGCAGGAAGAGGTCAAAGCCATTGTCGTTGCGTGCAACACGGCCACAAGCATGGCAATCTCCGATTTAAGGAAGGCTTATCCGATCCCGGTTATCGGGATGGAGCCTGCCGTAAAACCGGCTGTTGAAATTAACCGCGCCAGCGGGAAGCGAATCCTGGTGCTTGCCACGCCGCTGACCCTAAAGGAGTCGAAGTATAAGGACCTGGTCCGGCGAGTCGATAGCATGCATATCGTGGATTCCCAGCCTTTACCGGAGCTGGTCGAGCACTGTGAGGCTTTGAATTTCGACCCCGAGATCATGAACGCATACTTCACGAAGAAGTTTGAAGCTTTTGATCTGAATGAGTATGGAACGATCGTTTTGGGCTGTACGCACTATCCTTTTTACAAAAGGATTTTGTCGGATCTGCTGCCGGATCATATCCGAATTATCGATGGCAGCGAAGGTACCGTGAACAGACTCATCCAAGTATTGAGCGACCAGGATCTGCTCAGCTCCAGCGGGAGTCAGGATGTTAAGCTGCTAAATTCAAGCCAATCCGCGGAGTATACTCAGAAGATGGAGAAAGCGCTCAGCATATACAGGGAGATTGAGGGATAGGAAAACTGGAGCATCGCCAAAGGAGGATGGGATCATGAATCGCTATCTTTCCATTTTGATCATTATCTTTCTTTCCGTTGTAAGTACCGCTTGTGGCAATTCCTCGTCAGATTTGGTTCGGGGTGAAGGTTACATCTTAGAAAAAAATGATCATCAGCTCCTAGTGCTGGATCGAAAATTTGAAGGTGAAACCTGGGATGATATTTTCCTCGAATACGAGGGACCGGCGATCTGGATAACGACCAAAACTGCTTCGAAGTATGAACAAGGACAGAAAATACAATATTGGCTCAAGCCCGGGATAAACGATTCCTATCCTTCTCAGGCCAGTGCTCAGAAAATAAAAATCGTCGAGGAGTAACGATCCGCATTTCATCCTACAACGGTTAAGTTTGGATAAAAACACGGGAAAGGACCGGAAAATTGAAATTAAAGTTACTAATCATCTGTGTGCTAGTGATTCTGGTTGGTTGTAATCGACAAGACGATGAGATTATCACGGAAACGCCTAAAGAACAACATGTTAAATTCCTCGAGGATTACGGATGGAGCATTGACAGATTCGCATCCGAAACAAAGTATGCTCCTTCGACATTACCATCCTATCAAAAGCATGTGAAGGACTTGAAAGATTTGGGACATGTGGACTTAGCGTCATTTCTGGATAGAGAGGTTATAGAGACGGGCTATATTTTGCAAGAGAAAACAACGACGTATAATCAGATTGTAGGATATATACTGGAGTCAGATCATGAAATCATAGGTGGGTATCTAGTATTCAATCATGAACTCGAACAAAAGGACGGTACATTTACAATTGATCAAAGTGAGATGAATCCCATGCTTCATCGTAAGGATCTGGGAAGCAACATTCTGCCTTAATCGGGTCGGCCGACCGTTGATTATAATAAAAGAGCACCAACGGAGGTGAATTTAACCAGGAAGCATGAAGAGTCAGCTGATTGGCCGAAGACTTTGTTGTTCAGCAGCTTCGAAGACTGGGTGAATACATCGATGTTACCCGATAACAGGGATTATAAGTTCAATCATAAAATAAGAAAGGATGGACGCTATCCATGATCGGTTTCATTGTGATTATCTTGATTGTCGGCTTGGCCGGGATTATCAGCAATCAATATGCTGCCCTGAGAAGAATGGAGCGCATGCAGCGTTCTCTGGATGAGCTTAATATGAGAATACATGAAATGAAGAATGATGAATCCAAGCGATAACCTATCAAACGGCAGGTGTATGATATGAACTCTTTTAATCAATCAAAAAAAGAAATCAGAACAACGTTTGAGATCGACTTGCTGCACTTTGCCCAAGCGAAAGAACCTACAAAACCGCCTCACCCCTGGACGTCTGAGGTCATCATTCCGGCTTCCGGATGCATTGCTTGCGGTTGGGATGCCGATGAGAATCTGGTTCTGATCAGCAGCTCCGGTTACAGTTTGACGCAGGCCATAACCGGAACCGTCATTCACAGAGACCGGGACTCTGACCTAACGGAAGACCATATGAGCGGAGACTACTTAAGTTTTCGCATTCCGCTCAGCGGACAGGACATTTCGATTTTTGGATTTGAGTCGGGGGATGGGATTCACGTAACAAACGATGGCTGGATGCTGGAAGTCATTCATCCTTGGTGGCCAAGGGCTTCCGTTATATTGGACCAGGTGTTCGTCCCTAATTATGAGTATCTGAAGCAAGCCACGATGATTGATTTGAACCGGCTGGACGGAAAAATAAAATGTGGTTTTTCACCGTCGGGCAAACACTTCGTTATTTTGGGGTCTGGCGGTGCGCTTTTGTATTCTAGGGAATAAAAACATTGGACAGAAGCCGATCGAAGAGACGATGATAAGATGGATTGCGGTGTAACCAGAATGGGAGAAAACAATCGATGCTGAAATACAATATTTGTTTCGTTCGGCGCGGTGATGAGATTTTATTATTGAACCGTGATAGAGCGCCATGGATGGGATGTTGGAATGGAGTGGGGGGCAAGCTTGAAAGCAACGAGACGCCCAGAGACTCCATGATACGTGAGCTGTATGAGGAGACGAATATTCGGGATAAGGATTGCCGATTAACCTTCAAAGGCCTCGTCACTTGGACATCGGAAGGCAGGAATCTGGGAGGAATGTACCTTTATCTTGCCGAAGTACCTGAGGACTGCATTTATGAGACCCCAAAAAAGACGGACGAGGGCATTTTGGATTGGAAATCCACGCAATGGATTCTGACTGTAGGAAATGCCGGAATCGCAGCCAATATCCCTAAGTCGCTCGAGCTGATATTGAATGATCCGAATTGTTACGAACATCATTGTACGTATAAGGATGGTAAACTACTGCAGCACACATCGGTTGAAATAAGTTCTATGGTTGAAACGAACGAGGAGATAAGAGCCGAATTATTTAAGAAATATCTAGAAGAACAGGTTAGGTATTAACCTGGCATAAAATCTATCACACCACATGACCCGACTCAGATTGGAATGATCTTAGGCGGGTTTTGTTGTTATATGCGGGAGGCATCATGCGAATTAAAAATATGTTTTTACTCGTTTTACTGCTTCTGGTTGCATGCTCTCCGGTCGAAGAATCCGTCTCGGCTAAAACTTCAACACCCATAAACGAACAAGCGGACGCTGTAGACCTTCAGGCTAAGATATTAAAAGTATCAACAGATTTGCCATATGATTCGAATTGGTGGGTTGTATCTAGGGATACCCATACGATGACCATCCATGTTGAGGCAGAACATATAGAGTCTGTTCTGTTCTGGGTAGCGCCTACGGGGACAGAAACTTGGAAGGAAAGGGAGCTTATCGGTTATGACATTGACGGATCGGATGGGTGGTCGTTGTCCTGGGAGTTTGGCAATCGGAAATTCCACGATCATATCGCTGTTCAAGCTTTAGGCATGGACGGCCGTACGCAGGCTAACGAGAGCATCAATGTACATACACTCGAAGAATGAAAAAATTTTGAAGGTGCTGAATGATTTGAAAAAAGTGATCGTTCCAACCATCATGGTTTTCTCGATTTTTTTGATTTTGTCTTATAAGTGGTATACACATCCCAGACAAATTGTTCAGAACATAGAAGCAGTAGAGTTTCATTTAGGAAAGAACGCGGACCAGGCGATCATGCCGGTTCGCATCGAAATCGATGGTTATCTGACACGGTCCATCACTGGAGCAAAGCATTTTGACGGCTCAATCCAATTATTTAGCGATAACAAACGACTTACAGACGAGAAAAGTTATACCCAAATCGTATTTAATCTAAGTGGGGGAGGAGTCCTGGTCTATGATGAAACAGCCAATGGAGTTCCTAAACTGAATTCATATGGATTGATTTTTATCGATAAGGATTTTAGCAGCGTAGCTATAGCCAAACATGTAACCGAGAATGGAGAAACAAATACAAAGTCGTGGGAGGCCACACGTGGGATGATGATTGCCGGACCGGCTAGCAGCAGAGAGGAGGGGCTGCGTGTATCCAATACTTTGATGGCTGACTTTTTAAAGGTGGTAACATTAGATTGAGGTTTACCAGGTGGAAGAGGGAGGAGTAAAGATGGATACGATACAATTCAAATCCTATATCCATGAGCTTTTCGGCTCGTTATTGAATGATTTTGAGGAAGACGACGAGTATGGCTACCATCTTTTTTCATCGAATCACTATCTACGGATAGGCTACGCTACTAATCTGACTCCGGAGGTTGTCCAACAAGCAGTTGTCGAAAAGGTCGATCTGATTATCACGCATCATGATGCATGGGGCTTCGTGTACGGGATGAAGGAGCGGTGTTTAGAGTTGCTGCAGGAGCATGACATCGCTCATTTCTATATCCATCTTCCCTTGGATTATGCCGAGTTCGGAACCTGCAATTCGTTGCTGCGTGAATTGGGGGCGGAACATATTGTCCAATCATCCCGGCATATGGATGGGAATAGCTCGATAGGTATCGGAGAACTGGAGTCTCCGGTCTCGATGGAAGAGCTTGTAGAAACCATGTCCTCCGCTTTGGGCGAACACGTGTTTTATCAGCAGAATAGCAATAAACCCGTTCAAAGGATCGGCATGATAACCGGAGCAGGTAACGGCACGAATCAGTTGAAAGAGGCCTTGGACCATGGCTGCGATGTTTACATTACCGGGGAAAAAACGCTCTATACGGTTCAATATGCCAGGTTCGTCGGATTGAATCTCATCGTGGGCAGTCATACGTTTACCGAAATTTTCGGCGTACGATCGCTCGCCCAGAAGCTGCAGGAGAGGTTTCCAGATGTGGAAGTTATCCAGTTGTACGAGGAGCATATGGAAGCAGTGAACTAAAAACACGTCATCGGAGGGGATAACGGTTGAAGGATTCCAGCTTCGATTTTTACGAAGAACTTGCGGATACGTATCATTTGATTTTTGAGGATTGGCATGAAGCGGTAAGATGGCAGGGTGATTTCTTTAATCGTTTTATTCGTTCGTTATATGACGAGAACCCTGAGGCTCGGTTCCATCTCCTGGACGCATCATGCGGAATAGGGACGCAGGCTTTGGGATTGGCACGGCATGATTTTGTCGTAACGGCTACGGATTTGAGTCCCAAGTCGGTGGAGCGGGCCAAAAAGGAAGCCGAGAAGCTGGGGATTCCCATTGATTTTGGGATCGCCGATTTTCGGTCTCTAGAGCAAGATATTGCTGGGCAATTCGATGTCGTATTGTCTGCCGACAATGCGATCCCTCATTTATTGTCAGATGGTGAGCTTAGACAGGCATGCCGCAACCTGTATGCCAAACTTCGTAACGAGGGTCTGCTTGTCGTGTCCATTCGGGACTATGACGCTATTATTCAGAACCGCCAGCGTGCAACGGTTCCACGAATCATGGATGAAGGGAAACGTATGGTTTTTCAAGTTTGGGACTGGGCGGAAGGTGGATATCACTATGTGACGAACCAATTTATTATGCAAGAAATCGATGGGGCATGGCATACCCAAGTCAACAGCACATCCTATAGAGCATTAATGCGATCAGAATTAAGCAGTTTGCTGGCGGAAGCGGGACTCATCGATATCCAGTGGCACATGCCTTCAGATTCGGGCTTTTATCAGCCGATCGTTACAGCAAGGAAGCCAGAAGCATAGACCAGTAAGATAGGATGAGTTTACCAGTATAAAAAAGGAGGGGTTATGGATGGCACAATTACGGGGTCAAGAACAAGTCGAGGAGTATCTTCATCAACTTGAGCATCCCTTGAAAAAAGTAATCGAGGAGGTCCGAAGCTTCATCCTGAGTGTTGATGATCGAATCACGGAGCATATCAAATGGAATGCTCCCAGCTTTTGCGTTCAGGGTGAAGACCGGATCACTTTGAATTTGCAGGGGAAGGGTTTCATTCGCTTGATTTTTCATTGTGGAGCCAAGGTAAAGGATCATGATATAAGGGGAACTCTGACAGAGGGTACGGCGGGGTTATTGGAATGGGCGTCGCAGGATCGGGCCATCGTGAAAATCGTTGATACAGACGATTTGGAGCAAAAGAAGGAACAGTTAAAAGCCGTTATTGCTAGATGGATTGAAGTGACGAGTTGATGACTAGTAGAGTTTCAGAGTTTACTCTGGTAGCTGAGTCCGAATCTAAAGAGAATGAGGCCGATTATAACAGATGGTTGTCAAAGGAACATGGAATTACGTGCGTAAATACTGGAATTGAACATACAGTCGAAAGGCTCAAGAGGGAGATTAAACAACATGATCATTCATGAAGTTACCGATCTGGGTGCAGTAGACCTTACCGAGCTCTTGACTGAAAGCCAGGAAGAAGGATTCAGGAATATCCATAGATTAGTGCATGAGTATCATAAGGGTATCAATACCTTTCATCATGAAAATGAAGCCTTGTTTGAATGTCGAGTTGGCCATAGAGTCATCGGCATCTGCGGGTTAAATCGGGATCCGTATGCGAACGGAAGCATAGGCAGGATCCGCAGATTATATGTACTAAAGGAATTCCGGAGTCAAGGAGTCGGGAGAAGGCTGGTTGAAGCTGTGATTCGTATGGCGAGCAGCCATTATACGAAACTCGTATTAAAAACAGACAATCCCAAGGCGTCTGCATTTTATAAGAATCTAGGTTTTCGGGAAATTGCCGACGGTGAATTGGTCACGCATGAACTTGTGCTATGATGTAATCATGGTTGCCCCGTCTCAAATGGATAGAACATTCAAGCATAAAAAAGGCTGCCATGAAGGCAGCCTTCCCTATCCCTCATAGGCTTGCTGTAGCGTTTGCATATCGATTTTTGATTTCGTCTGGAGTAAGGCCTTCATCACGCGTTCCGATTTAGCCGGATCGGGATCGGTTATCATTTCGTTTAAGTTAGCCGGAACGATCTGCCACGATACGCCGAACTTGTCCTTCAGCCAACCGCATACTTGCGCTTTTTCGTCACCGCCTTCGGCCAGCTTCTCCCAATAGTAGTCAATTTCTACTTGCGAATCGCAATGCACAATAAACGAAATAGCTTCGTTGAATTTGAAATGCGGACCGCCGTTGAGCGCAACAAAATGTTGTCCCTCTAATTGAAATTCCACCGTCATTATAGCTCCTTCGGCGAATGGCGAGTGATCGTTGCGTTCTGCGCCGTATCGCGTAAATCGTTCGATCCCCGAGTTTTTGAAAATCGAAACGTAATGCTGCGCTGCCTCCTCGGCTTGGTGATCAAACCACAAGTTTGGGGATATCTTCTGGACTCTATTCTTCATCATCCCAACTCCTTCGTCACAGATAATAGAATGTAATGTCATTGTATCAAATCACTCGGATCATGATTTCTTACCGATTGCGATCTATTCCTGCCGATCATGAATTTCGGATAACAACGGGCCGATTCGCGTTCAGGGGAAAATAGGCCTTTTCCATTTGGAGGAAGATAAAGGTGAATCTCATGCCTGTGGTGAAGAAGTAGAAGAATATATTTATGAAGCGATCTTTCTAGGATACGCTAACGAATTCTAACGGGACTTGTCATAGTTTGTGGTATATCTTATCTATCGGAGGCTGTTGTCATGATGATGCCAACGCATATTGTTGCCGTAGGCGGCGTGGTTGAGAATGAACATGGAGAAATTCTATTGGTGAAGGATCGTAACGGATGGGTGTTTCCGGGAGGCCAGGTGGAGGCCGGAGAGAATCTCATGGATGCGCTGATTAGGGAGATCAAAGAAGAGAGCGGGATCGAGACCATTATATCTCATCTGATCGGTGTCTATTCCAATACATCAACCTATCCGGGACACAGCGGAGTTGCCGTGGTTCCAACGAAAGTGATGATGGATTTTGTGTGTAAGCCTACAGGCGGCGAGCTGAGGACTTCGGAAGAAACGACGGACTGTCGTTGGATCCATAAGGATGAAGTGCTTCAATACATTACGGCCTCGGCCATTCGTACGCGTTTCCAGTCTTATTTGGATTTTAACCGAGCCCTCGTCTATATGGAATATATCACGAAACCGGAGTTTGAAATTAAGCTGAGACGGAATATATAGGCATTCGAGCTGGGCCATTGGGAGTAGAGCTCAATCCATATACGGGAGGCCGCCTCTTTTCTGATGCCTCTAAAAGAACGAATTCAAGCTTCATCGGCGAATTTTTCCATGATTTGGATAGGAATGCCAGAACAGAGGAATGGGCTGTATTAAAATAGGCAGGTTTGATATCTGCTATCGAAAGGAAACGACCCATGGAAGAAGTGATTGTCACACCATACAACCCCGACTGGAAAGATGAGTACAACCGGGAAAAAGCGAAAATTGAGTCGGCACTGAAAGGCCTCGACGTTCACATGGAACATATCGGGAGCACGTCCGTTTCGGGTTTAGGCTCTAAACCGACCATCGATATGATGGCTGGCGTTCTTAGTATAGAGGAAGTCGATGAGTATTATATTGAGAATCTGGCTGGGATCGGCTACGAATATGTTGTTAAACCGGAGTTTCCGGAGCGGCTGTTCTTTAGAAGAGGGCAATGGCGGGCAGGAACGCATCATCTGCATATTTACAAATACCAGGGCCAACAGTGGATTGACCAGATTTCATTTAGAGAGTATTTAAAGAAACATCCGGAAATAAAGGATCGATATTATGCTTTGAAAAAAACACTCGAAAATCAATATAAACACGACCGCGTAGCCTATACGAACGGCAAGGCTGATTTCATTCGTGAAGTGATCCGTAAGGCAAGGCTGGAACAGAGTTAGAATCCTGATGCAGAGAGGACGTAAAGAGGATGTCCGAATATTACTGGGATTCCAAAATCGAATACCTGAGGAATACCAGATGGTTATATTACAATGACGACTACCTGGAGTTTTTGGTTAAGAACGTCTGGAAAATGAATACGCCCGTTAACATGGTGGACTACGGTTGTGGTTATGGTTATCTAGGATTAAAGCTTCTCCCGCTTTTACCCGATGGATCAACCTACACAGGTATAGACAAAGGTGAAGATTTGATCAAGGAAGCAAGGGGAATCTTTGACAAGCTGCCATATTCCGTTGAATTGTTTCAAGGGGATATCGAAGAAATCCAGGTGCATCGGCAGTACGACATTGCGCTCTGTCACGCGTTTCTATTACATATGAAGAATCCCCGAGATATCCTTCAAAAAATGATCGACAGTGTGCGGAACGGCGGCCGGGTCATTTGTTTTGAGCCCCATTGGATCGCCAATGCGGCGAATTTTGGCTTCGATGATGGAATGTTGCATTCCGAAGTGGTCCGTCTAGGCGTATTACAGAAGCTGTATGAGGTGGACGCCAGCCGCAGCGGCAAAGACGGGAACATCGGCATGAAGCTCCCTATTCTTCTAAGTCAACTGGGGTTACGGAATGTTGAATGTCGAGTAAGCGATAAAGTGAATTTTTTGGATCGGCATATGGATGATGATAGCAAAGAACGGCTGTATCAATCCCTAAGAGAAGAGGGGATTGGGCAAGAGCCCAATGAACCTTCAATGACAATGGAGCAGCTGGTACAGAGAGGTTTAACAGCGGAGGAAGCACAAGCCCAATATGCTGCTGAACTCAAGCTGTTCCAGAAGTTTGATAGCGATTCGTGGTTGACTTACGCGCCGAATATGAAGATTTCTTTTGGCATGGTTAGCCGAGAATAAACGTACGTAAGGAGCCCTAGGAAAATGGGATGGATAAGGCATCACAACGACTGCCTCCAATAATAGATCGCCAATTGGGTTCTGTCCCGGAGCTCCAGCTTATCCAGAATGATCGAGAGGGTGTTGCGCACGGTTCCTTCGCTGATAAACAATTGCTCGGCAATTTCCCGATTTGAGCAGCCTAAGGCAACCAGCTCGAGAATATCGTTTTCCCGCGGGGTAAGGTCGGAACGATTCTCTTTTTCGGGCAGCATCAAGGTCTTCAGCACATTGGCATCCACAACGGAACTGCCGGAGGCCAAGGCACGAAGCTGTTGTGCCATACTGGAGACCTGCGTCGACTTCAGCATATACCCTTCGGCTCCGGCTAGCAGCGCCAGGCGGATACTATGCTCATCTTGAAACGTGGTCAGCATCATGATCTGGACTTGGGGCCACTTTTGCTTGATTTGCCTTGCCGCTTGGATTCCGTCCATACCAGGCATCCGAATATCCATGAGGACGATGTCCGGCAGGACCTCTTCACAGCATTGAATGGCTGCTGCGCCGTCATTCGCAGTGGCCGTCACTTCCATATCCGCTTCTCTGGATAGAAGCAGCCGGAGACTCTGACATACCAATGGATCATCATCCACAATGAGAATGTTCATCGAATGCCCTCCTTTTCCATAGGTAATACGCAGACCAATTGAAAGCCGTTGGATGTATTGGTGGAGATGCTCCCGCCTGCAGCCTGGGCTCTTTGCCTTAGGTTGCGGAGTCCGGTTCCAGGCAGCGAGGAGGAATCCAAAACGCCGTCATTTTGGACGCTTAACCGCACGATATGTTCATTGACGTCCAACGATACTTCAACGTGTTTGGCTTTGGAATGACGCACCGCATTGGTCAAAGCTTCCTTGAGGCAAGCATTCAGGATGACCCACAGATGGGCAGCTATACGGGATGTATTTCCATAAATTTGCAGCTGCACAGGCATTGCTTTGAAATTGCGGCAGATCTCCTCCAGGCTCCGAATGCCGATCGCTTGGACAGGCTGCATATTATGGACCGTTTCCCGCAGCTCCAGGGCACTGCTCGACAAACGCATCTGGGCTTGAGCAAACATGTCTTCCGCTTGCGGGTCATTCTCCCTCCATAATGTTTCAAAAGCTTGAAAGGCTAACAACGCGGCTGTTAATTCATGGCCGACCTCATCGTGCAGCTTCTGGGAGATTCGATGCCGCTCTCTCAGCTCTGCAAGCTGAGCCGTTTGGACATTGGCCATGAGCAGCTCACCTTTCAATATTTCCAATTCGTAGCGATCGCGACGCTCCTGATCTGCCTCCAATCGATACTGATGGATTTGCTTGGACCAACATAAAACGATCCACCCCGCAAATGAAGCTTGAACGAGCATGAGAAGAAGCGGGAGGTCCGGATCGACATAGCCGATGACAAGCGCTGCCAGGATGGGCAGGGAAAACAGCGGTTTACCGGCAAGCATGGTTTCAAATAACGGCAGAGCCAGTCCGAAGCCGGCCTCCGGCCAGAATGGAATGATGGACATGCATAGAATCTGGTCGACCAGTGTTGTCCATGAAGGAAGGGAAAACCGCCATCGGGCTATTGCCAGGATCGCTAAGGCGAAGATTAGGACGAACCCTTCGGTCCCGGCATCTCCCATAAACCACAGAGCGGCCAGAAGCAGCAGGGCAAACATTCTCCAAATCACGACCGCTATGCTTGGGGACCACGAATCGGTATAGCTTCTCATGAAAACCTCCCATGGCATACGTTCTCTTTTCCCCATATCGTAACATATTTTTCAAGCGAGTTTCCTTCGGCTGCCAATCAGCATAAAAGCGATCGTAAACAACAGCAGGATCCCGAGCGGAGTGAGTTGCTCCGCGAACAAGCCTCCGTTCTTAGCAAGCATGATTCCCTCATGGAACCAATAGGTAGGGGATAACATGGCGATTTTCTGCAGGGATGCAGGCATAGCCTGAATGGGAAATAAGGTTCCTCCGAGCACCGCCATGATCAAGATGATTCCCAGCATAACGGCTGTAGAAGATTCAGGCTGGCGGAACATGGAGCACCACGCGAGAGAGAAGCTAATCGCGGTGACCGAGAACACGCTGAACATGCAGAAGAGTTGAATCAGACTGCCAAAAACATCGGTATGCAGCAACCAGGCGCTGAATGTGACCACGGCGCTTTGTCCTACAAGCAGCAGAGCGAAAGCAAGCAGATTCTGCGATAAATACTTGAAGTGGGTCACAGGTGCAACGCCGATCCGGGTCATAATTTTATTCTTTCGATCCTCCATGACCATATGAACGAGTTTGGAGGCTGAGAATAACAGCAGGATTCCATAGAAGTGATACCCCAGCGGTAAGCCATGCCAACCTCCCACCGGGAGGACAACGACGGCTGCAGGAAGGCCTAACAGCAAGATAAGATTGGGCAAGCTGCGGACGCTCCGGATGAGCGCGAAGTTAAATATCGTCAAGCGAGCTTCCTCCTCCCAAGCCACGTGCTGATCATCATGCATATCACGGTTAAGGCTAACAGCAATAGTATGCTTAGGTACGCTTTACCTTGCCCGCCATCGACAAGCATCTCCAGGACGGCCATCTTTCCGAGGGATACCGGATTCCCATAGGACGACATGAATTCAAAGAAATGATGATCCGGGAGAGGAAACATTAATCCGGTTAAGATGATGAAGCCGATTCCAAGGACTTCAGATACCCTTTCAGCCAATTTTATGTTATGGATGGATAATGTCAGCAGCAGATGTACGGACTGCGCAAAGAAGGAATAAATAATAAATACCAGCAAGACCCAGCCGAGCGATCCCCACGCGATCCCGAACACCCAGGTTGTGAATAGCACCAAGACCAACCCTTGCAAAGTGCTGAAGAGCGTGCAGGCAAGAATAAGAGAGCTTGAATAAACCGCTACGTTAATAGGGAGCGAATAGATTCTCCATTTCCGGGTTTTAAGTAAATCGATATCCAAATAACTCATCAAATACGTGCCGCCAAAAAACTGAACGCCCATAATGGTCGTAACGGCCATCAAGTCCAGCGGAGGAACACCGTTCATGCCTTCATAGGGTCCAATAACGACACCCAGCACGGTAATGACGACCAGTGGCAGGCCCAGCAGAAGCAGCTGCCCGATGGGTTCGCGTATCAGGCGCAGCAAGGAGAAGTACGTCATTCTGAATACAAGCATGTTAAGTCCCCTCCGTGTCACGTAGTTGCTTGCCGGTAAGCGTAAGGAATACGTCTTCAAGCGTAGGTTTCTCCGCATGGATGGATAGGACGCCGCCCGCGCTTTTGGCCAACGACAGGATGCGATCCAGATTTCCTGCACCTGCCCGTGATATGATCTGAATTTGCGTTCCATTCAAAACCACGTGCTTGACTCCATCCAGTTGTTTGATGTTATCGATCAGATCCTCTGTCAGCTCCACGACTTCCAGCTTGATCTTCTCTTCATGGTGGATGTTCTTTACCAACTCATCGATCGTCCCCTGCGCTATGACGTGGCCTTGATCCATAATCACGACGCGGGATGCGAGGGACTGCACTTCTTCCATGTAATGGGTAGTATAGAGAATGGTCGTCCCTCTTTTTTGCAGCTCGCGGACCGATTCCAGGATGTGATTTCTGGATTGGGGGTCGATTCCAACCGTTGGTTCGTCCATGATCAGGAGCCTGGGTCTGTGAATAATAGAGCAGGCGATATTCAGTCTCCGCTTCATTCCTCCGGAAAATTTGGAAGGACGTTTATGGGCTTGATCCGTTAGTCCGACGAACTGGAGCGTTTCCGTGATTTGTCTTCTCAATTCCGTGCCCCTTAACCCATAGATTCCGCCAAAAAAGGCGAGATTCTCGTGAGCGGTTAAATCCTCAAAGACGGTGATATCCTGCGTAACCAGTCCGATCTTTCGTTTAACCTCCAGCATAGGGCCGCTTGGCCGTTCCCCAAACAGCTCGATGCTTCCGGAATCGATGCCAATTAAGCCGGATAACGCATGGATCAATGTGGTTTTACCTGCACCATTCGGACCAAGAAGGCCGAGTATTTCTCCCTGCCTGATTTCTAGATGGACATGGTCCAGGACAAGCTGATGCCCATAGCGCTTAATGATATGGTTCATGGTAGCGATTGTCATCCGAATCCTCCTTTGCTTGAGTGCTTAGCTTTATTATGGCCACCGGACGAAAGCGTTCATAGTTACAATTGTAATGAAATCGGCAGGGGACCGCTGTTGAAATATGATGCCGGATACGTTACCATCATGGAATTAGCAAATGTGTAATCGGCCAGTAAAGGAGTCGTATCTGCGATGACGAAGGTACTTGTTGTAGATGATGAGATCAGTATCTCAAGCGCAGTTGCTTATGCGCTGCGAAGGGAAGGATATACGGTAGAGACCGCAGGGGACGGGCAGGAAGCGCTGGAGCGCGTGGAATCGTTTGATCCTGACGTGATGGTGCTCGATGTCATGATGCCGAAGCTTAGCGGGTACGATGTTTGTCGCAGGCTCGGGGATCGGCAGCGTCCTGCCATTCTGCTGTTGACGGTGAAGGACGATATTGTGGATAAGGTGCTCGGGCTGGAGCTTGGTGCCGATGATTATATGACAAAGCCCTTTGACATGCGGGAGATCATCGCCAGGGTAAAGGCATTGTCCCGAAGAAGCCGTACTCCTGAGGCGGCCGGGAAGCAAGCCCTCGAAACGCATGTGATCCGGATAGCCGGACTTACCATTAACCTGTTAAATCGAACCATTCATGCCGAAGGCAAGCCTCTTGAACTGACGCCGAAAGAGTTTGACCTCATGGCTCTCCTGGCCCGGAATCCGGAGCGGGTATATTCGCGAGAGGCCTTGCTTGAACAGGTATGGGACATGGATTTTGCCGGCGGCACGCGTACGGTAGATATTCACGTCCAGCGATTGCGCAAAAAGCTGGGAAACCAGCATGAAGTGATCCAGACCGTGTATGGCATCGGATATAAAAGCACGGAGATTCCATCATGAACAAAGGAAAAGTGCGTTTCGGCTTAAAGTGGAAAGTCGCACTGCTTCTCGCTCTGCTGCTGATCGCCGTTGTGGTTGTTCTAAGCACGTTGGTTCTTGCCGGGATACGGGAGGACCAGCGGGTGCGCCTGGAGCAAACCTTCGCCCAGGAAGCAGAAGCAGCCAATCTCAGGATTCATCAGGAATTACTGACGAATCCTCAAACGCAGCCGGATGATTTTATGGAAAATGTCGGCCAACGGCTGGCCGTCGATCTCGGAACCCAGAGCGGCATGCCGGTGACCCTGTATAAGATAGATGGTACATTCACGGGGACTTCCCTTCCGTTCCAGCCGAAAATGGATGTACTGGACGCGCTTGCTCACACGGCGCAAGGGCGTTCCGCCTATATTACCGAGGGCGACCAGCTGTTATATCTTGCCCCGCTTCGGAATATGGAGCAGCCGATCGGAACGATTCAATTCCACGCCTCCCTGGCCGAGCAGCATGCGTTCAATGACAGGATCCAGACAATGTTTATCGTGACGGGTCTTGCGGTGCTGGCCGCCGGCTTCCTGATCGGTTTTCTGTACGTATGGCGGCAGGTGCATGTCATCAGCAGATTGAACCAGGCTGCGCAGAGGATCGGCGAAGGCGTCTATCTTCAAGAACCGACGGTGAAGCGAAACGATGAGCTCGGCGAGCTGGCGCAAGGGATATATGATATGAGCGGGCGAATTTCCTTGTCGGTGAACCAGCTCACGGAAGAGAAACAGAAGCTGCTGGATGCCATTGATCGGCTGCGGGAGCTGGAGCAGCAGCAGAAGCAGTTTATCGGAAATATCAGCCATGAGTTGAAAACGCCGCTGACCTCCATACTGGCCTACGCGGACCTGCTTGAGATGTATCGCGACGATCCCGCGCTGCTCGAGGAAGCCCGAGGACAGATCAGCCAGGAAGCACAGCGACTATATCGCCTGGTAGAAAAGGCGCTTCAGTTATCGTCCATGGATATATATGAATTCGAAACCCACGCGGAACACGTAAACCTCATGCCGATTCTGCAAGAGGCGGCAGCCCGGCTGGAGGCCAAAGCAGAGCAATCGGGCATAACGCTGCGATCCTCATTATCCGAAGGCAAGGTATGGGCCGATCCGGAGAATCTGATGCATATGATTTTGAATCTGCTGGATAACGCCATTAAATATAACAGGCCCGGTGGGACCGTTACGCTATCGAATGAAGTGGACCGGGATCCACAAGGCCATGATCGTATGGTCATTAAGGTAAGCGATACCGGAATCGGAATTCCGGACGAAGCCCGGGAACGGATCTTTGATCCGTTTTATACGGTGAGCAGCGACCGCTCCCGGGTACATGGCGGTACCGGCTTAGGGTTATCCCTGGTTCGCAATTTGGCGGAGAAGCAGCGCGGTTATGTGGAGGTTGCGGAATCCGGCCCAAACGGTTCTACGTTTGTGGTCACCTTGCCGATGGAACGGCCGCAATCCCAGGAGGTTCATTCGGTGGAAGAAAGCTCAGACTTGGAATAGGTCTGGGCTCTTTTTAAAATGTACATCTTTGTTTACAAGTTCGTTACAAGCTCGATATCGTATCGAGATATTCGCATTCTATACTGAGTTCAACAGGGAAAGAGGCGCATGACAAGTCACATGAGTTGCAGCTGCCGAAGCTCTTTGGGGGAGAAGCATAGGAGGAAACCTGTTATGAAACATAGATTTGGGAAGCATGGGATCAAGTTGCTGTCTATCATTGCTGTGGCTGCAGCCCTTGCGGCCTGCCAGTCCCAGGATCGGCTGACGATCGTGGAACCGGGCAGTCAAACCAGCCAGCCGCCTGTATCGAATGCCGGAGGAGGTAAGACACCGGGAGAACGCAAGCTCACGGTCGTTGACGGGGCGAGCGGGCAGGCAAGTCGGGAAGTGGTCGTGAATCAGACGCACCGGATTGCCTCGTCCAACATCGAGACGTGGATATCGGAGGATATGGTCAGGGTCACTACCACCAAAATGGTCAAAGAAGCAACCGCAACGGAAGAACCGAAATATGCGTACGCCACCGAAGAGGTGAACGTAAGCACGGGCGAGCGGCGTGAGCTCACGAATCATGAGACGTCGCATCCAGGCCAACATCTGGTCAAGGAAGAGGTCTCGCCGGACGGTAAATATAGCTTTGTACAGAAATGGAGGGATAAGTACACGGCAGACAATTTCATGAAGGATCTTAATACCGGCAAGAGCATTCCGGTAAAAGGGGACAACTACATGGAAATTGGCGGTTGGCTCGATGCGGATACCTATGTTCTTGCGGCAGGCTCCATGAGCGGCAAGGGAGAGATTCGTCTCATTTCCACGGACGGTACTTACACCACCACCGCCATTGAGGATGAGGACGTTGAAGTTTACAACCAATTCGGAGCGAGTAAAGGCCGGATCTATTATACCGATGTAAATCAGGTGCTTAAGGTGGTTGAACCGGGGCAGTCGAAGCCGGTACATCTCATCGATAATGTATGGAGTTTCACCATCTCGCCGGATGGAGAGTACATTGCCGTCTCCACAGCAACCAACACGGAAGGGAACTCAGGCAGCAATTTACTGATCTATGACGCGGCCGGCAGCTTGCAAGGATCGCTTATCGGAAAAGGCAATCTGATTTCTTACCCGTCCTGGTCGCCGGATTCTGCCAGATTAGCCTTTGATGTGTACTCGGAGAATGAAAGCGGGATGAACGGCGTGTATGTGTTTGATACGGCTTCCGGGAAAGTAAGCTGGATGGCGCCCTATTATTCAGCGGTGCACCCTGCGGCCCATCCGGTCTACCCGCTGACCTGGAGTCCGTCTGGAAAAAGACTGGGAATTACGATTGACGATAAAGATGCTTTAATTGCAACGCATGTCATTGATTTTCAATAAAAGTTATTGCGCTTCATACTATGACTCATCGACTTGAACGGTTGGTGAGACAACGAGAGGAATGGATGAAATGAAACAATTGAAAAAATCAATCGCGGCGGTTGCCGTGCTGGGAATGACGTTGACGGGAGCCGCTGGCGTCTATGCGGGAGCCAACCTGGAGAAAATCTCGGCTTACCTAAATCACAGCATCGGTATCCAGGTGGATGGTACCGTCTATAACACGGGCAAGAAATTGACTCCGATCACGTATCAGAATACAACGTACTTGCCGGTACGCGCGATTGCCGATGTGCTGGAAGTTCCTGTGCGATACGATGCGAAGAATAACCAGGTGTTAATCGGAAGTAATCCTGGAAACGGTCAGACGATCGAGCTGACCAACGTGAATTACAGCGATGCCCAACTAAAAGAGATCAAAAGCGCATTCGCCAAATTTGATGGTTTCCAAACACCGTACGCTCCAAGTCAGATGGTAAAAGGCGATGTGTATCAAAAGACGGGCGCATCGGCAGATGGCGTGAACATGGTCTTCAAACATATGACGGTGTACATCTCTCCAAGAGACTACTCTCATGGATATGACAGCAAACCGGTTACATTGTCCAATGGGGTTAAAGCGAAATGGTATACACCGGATGACACGGATATGCTGGGATTTCAGATCAATGACCGCTTCGTGACGATCAGCTCCCCGGATCATTCCTTAAGCAAAGCGCAGCTGGAGAAGGTTGCAGTAAGCGTTGCCCAATTGAAATAAATATAGAGATAATTCTAAGGTGATAGAGATATATTTCAGATATGAAAAAGGAAATAGAGGTTCTTACGAGGAAGCTTGCAGGGTGAACGGAATAGCCTGCGAGCTTTTTCATATTAGAAACTCGTAGATAAAAAAGAAGCAGCAAGACGCTGCTCCTTCCATCATTTCATTAGTTGCGCTGCAATAACAGGTAACCGCTAATGTTGGATGTTCTTTGACGGAATACGATTTTGAAACCTACATCATGATCCTGCAAGCAGGCCAAGGCGGTTCTAAGCAAGGCATTCGGCGTCAAATCAGCCCGGCAAGGTGAAGCATTGCCAATAACGCGTGCGGCCACGATTCTACGCGGAGAACCCGCAACAAGAGGATTTCTTGACCAACTGATCAATACTAAATCCCGCTGAGGAACAGCAGTGACACGACCCATTCAAATCACCTCTTATACTTTAGTAGAGTCCGTATATTAAATGACAAGTTGATGAGAATTGTGCAAAGCAAAAGGCGGAGTTTTTCAAAAACAGGGTTGACGCCGATGATAGCTCTTCTGCATGAGGAGATCGAATTCAGAAATAGTTCTAGCGGATTGGTGGACGTGGAGAAAAAAGGCATTGAGGAATTTCGGGAAATAGCCGAACAGTCCAAGTCGTTATTCTCCCACCGTTGTCAGACTATCGTTGGTTCTTCGTTTGAAGATGACAAGCTTCAGATTGAGATTGACTACGAGGGTATCCTCGCTAAGGATCTACCTAACGGTATGAAGGCCGGGGAGAAGATTCATATGAAGGGAAAGTCCGTATTCGCGTTTAAAAACGATAGGATCGCCGTGATAGAAGATTATAGTTGATAAGGTTAGAAGTATTTAGGAAAAGTTTATCTAAAGTTGTTTAATCCCGGAAGTAGGGGTTCTTTATGTGGTATTATTTGGGTTAATGTATGCTCGCTTGGGGGGCCATGAAATGGACATGGAATTGAAGCCGGTTAACCGGAGGTTAAGAGAAGGGGGTGACCCATTGTCGCAAATCAACATCAATCGAAGCAGCCCGGAAGAAGCGCTTGCGGTACGGACGAACCTGATTCAATTTAATGCACGGTTTATCGCAGAAGATTTGCAGCAGAATTACGAGGAGATCAACTTACATATAAAAGATGAGTTTGGAGAGATCGCAGGCGGCATCAACAGTGTATTTTGCTGGAATTGGATTGAGGTCGATATTCTGTGGATCGATGATCGATTTCGAGGGCGGGGATATGGCTCAAGATTACTACAAGAGATTGAGACGATCGCAAAAGAAAAGCAATGCACCTTCATCAAGCTCAATACCTTCAGCTTTCAAGCGCCGGCATTCTACCGTAAACATGGATTTCAAGAGATAACTCGCATTGACGATGCCCCAAGGGGACATCAGCACTATTATTTTGTTAAATATTTGGCGTAAACCCGTGTGAACATCAACAATGATTTGAAGGAGCTTGACATGATTAGACTGCAGCCCGTAAATAAGGATAATTGGACCGAATGCATTAAACTGAAAGCGAAACCGGAGCAAGAAGGTTTCATTGCCTCCAATCTGTATTCGATTGCCCAGTATCAATTTCTTGAACATTTTGAAGCGATGGCCATTTATGATGATCAGACGATGGTCGGGTTCGCGTTATATGGCTTGGACGCCGATGACGGCAACTATTGGATTTACCGTTTCATGATCGACGGGAATTTCCAAGGAAAGGGCTACGGGAAAGAGGCTTTGCGATACATCGTTGAAGAAATCCGAAACAAACATGGCCGGACAGATGTCCTTATGCTAAGTTTTGATCCGAAGAACGAACGGGCCAGACAACTGTACATCAAAGCGGGTTTTGAGGAAATCGGCGTTATGCCCTGGTCGGGGGGAGAATCCGTAGCGAAGCTGGAGCTATAAGACATCAACTTAGTGGTGTTCGAAAAAGGCGTAACGGGACGACAAGCATTGTATGACAAAAAAGGGAGAGCATACTGTATGCAACAGTTATGCACTCCCTTGTGTCATTTTAATTGGAGATTGGGTTCATACCATATGGCTTGGGTAAAGTCCTGGAATGTATCAGCGTAATAATACATAACTTCAATATTGTTATTTTCGCCGGTTGCTTTTTGACCTTTGCTTCGGATAATGGGGATGAATTCCGCATAGTATGCGCCGTTCAAGGGGATTCGAACAGGCTGCTTAGGGTTGCTCAACTGCTCGTAAGTATAATAGGATGGCTCCCCGTTCACGTTGATCTGCAAGTCGATTTTCTCGGTAGCCTTCAAGGCCAGATAGAATTCCGGCAGGGCATCGGAATTCACCAAAGCAAAGTCGGAAACCGGACTCGCCCCGTGCGCTGATGGGGAATCCTTGTATATAAAATATCTTGTGCCATTCGGAATGAGATCATCCGGCGATGGTTCCCGGACATAGCTGCCGCCATCAAAATAGTCGTAAATTCGATGCAGGACGACCGCCGTTTCGGCTAACGTTACCTTTTGATTCGGGCGAAAATACCCTCTTGCGTCGGGTTTCATGATGCCGGCCTCGGCAAAGCCGAGCAGGGCATAGGCTTTGACGTAATCCAGATCGGAGGCTAAGGAAGGCCCGTATTTTTTGTCTTGCATCAATCCGATTTCGGGTGCCAATGGCTGATAGGCATACTTCCACTTATCATATTGCTTGTAGGAATTGAAATATCTTTTGGGCAGGTCTTTAATCGCCCGCAATCTCGCGATATCCTCACCGTCCGGTAATTCCAAGGAATAACCAATATCATCGAACAGCGTATTCAGCGTAATCAACAAGTCCCAGCGTGTCAACACTTTCTCCGGTATATACTTGAAGGTTTCATCGCCATAATTGATTCTGTCTGCGGCTCCGATTAATCCGTTCGGCGCCGAAGGTATGCTGCCGTAAACATCCTTAAAAATCTGGTAGGATGGGTGCCCGTTAGGGACGCCGGGAATGTCGAACTTCTTATCAGCTTCGACCCGGAAATCGGTAAACAGCCGGTGAACCATAAGGGTAAGATCGGCTTTGGTCACCATCCTGCCTAGCGTTTTTGTCCGATACTCCATGTTCTCAAAAACCCCATGGGATCGAAGAAAGTCAATGGACTCATTGGCCCATGCATACTTGGTTTGACCAGATTCCGCCGCACTTGCCACGGATGTCATGCAAAACGATAAAATAAGGGTTAAAGATAATAATTGACGCCACCTTTTTAAAAACATGAAATCCTCCTGTATGTATCGATAGATTGGATTAATATTCCTCCATTGTAGACGACAAATTATGACAAGAGCAATGTTTTTTTAGTCCTCCTTACCTATTGAAAAAGAGTCGGTTTGCATTGTTCTTGGTCCGAAGCGTAATGGAAGCGAAGACGAATGCCGGGGAAACCGAATGAAAGTGGATGATTTTCGACGGGAAATTTAAATGTAACCGTTGACATTGCGGAACAAAATGGTAATATTTTAAGACATTAGCAATAGCGGTTGATTCGTTGATTCGGTACCTGTTGGCATGCTCAAGATCATGTAACGACAGGGTTGTGCCATCTTGGATTGTGAATGCAGTACAGCCTATCACGAAAGGGGGGAACGCATGGGAATCGACTGGTATGACATGATCGCGCGCAGGAATGGCGGCTATAGAGGAAGAGCGGTGTGTACCGTAGTCGGAAGGTCGGCGGAAGAAGTGTTTGAGGAGCGGCTGGTGGAGATGCTGCCGCAGTATCATTCCGTGCTGGACGCAGGCTGCGGGCATGGCGAGTTCACGCTTCGGATGTCCAGACATGCTGAGAAAATCATTGGCTTTGACAATTCCGCGGAGATGATTCGAATCTCCCGATCCTTGCTTGAAAGCAGCGGAACCCGGAATGTGGAATTCGTGTTTGCCACGACGAAGACACAGATGCCTTTTCAAGACGGGCAATTCGACCTTATCTATGACCGCAGAGGACCTACCTCAATCCTGGAACACCCGAGGATATTAGCTTCAGGCGGCACCATCTTCGGGATACATACCGATGTGACTCACGTTCGAAGGCGATTGTCGGAGAATGGCTACATGAATGTCGAGATTGAGGAGTATAATGAAGCGATTATTTACTTCCCGAATGCCCACGAATTTGCATTAAACCTGTCGGATACGCCAGGCAATCCCGATTATACTTTACCGGAAATGAAGGGTGAGCTCGAGAACAGGATACGGGAGAACCAGATCGACGGCCAGCTTGGAGTCCGCGAGCACAAATATATCTGGAAAGCGATGAAGGCGTGAATCAAGGATCTTTTATCATACCGAATAAGGAGTGTGCGATATGGATCATGAGTTCAACCGGAAGTGGCTGGAGGACAAATTTGAAAACATCCGCAGCCGTATCTTGAAAGCGTTGGTGCAGTTAAACGATGAGCAAGTGAATTGGCGGCCCAATCATTCCAGTCTAAGCATATCTACGTTGATCAGGCACATCGAAGGCAACATTCAAGAACGGGTCATGAAAGGAATATTGCAACAAGACGTTGCCCCGCGAAATCGGGAGCAGGAGTTGACCCAGGTATTTGTCAGCCGGGATGATCTGATCCAGATTGTGAAGAATCGGTTTCAGTTCCTGATCGATACGGTGAAATCCATGTCGAGTCAGGACTTTGAACAGGTTCAACCGGTCCGGGGAAAAGAACGGAGCAATCTCGACATCCTGCATCAGTGCGCCACGCATTATTCGGAGCATATGGGTCAAATTTTTTATATCGCCAAGCAGTGTTTGACGGTTCAATATAAAACCACATCGATCTAATAAACGAGTCCCCCTTAGATGGCGTTTCCAGCTAAGGGGGACTTTGTTTCGGTAGAATCATATAGCGACTGTGTACAAGATCAATCCAGGGAAGGCGTTACGCTGGCTTTAAGCACATTCCCGCTGGTGGTCCAGTTCACATGGGCCCCGAACAGAGCAGGGATTGTCTTGATGGGAATCATGGTTATGTCATTCTTCATGATGGCCGCTTCGCTGTTGTACACCGCCTTGCCATCCATTTCATAGATCGCCTGTCCGATCGGGACGGTTATGCTTTTACCCGGGGCGGTTGCTAAGGCCGCATGCCGCTTAGGATCCCATTCCACTTCATAGCCCAAACCTTCAGCGAGCGGACGGAGGGGAACATAGAATTCATCCCCGATGATGGAGGAGCCCAGGGCGGAACCGTTGATGGCGATCGACAGCTTGAGATTGTTAATAAAATGCCGCTTATGAATCAGCGCATGAATTCCTTTGGTTTTGTCCACCACCTGGGAGACCTCGTAATCCGTAGCCGCGCTCATGTAAGCGTAAGCCGTTGCGCGATCCATGCCCAGCTTCTCATTCAAGAACCCAAGGGCTTCGCGCACCGCTTCCTTCATGGCTTCATCCAGATCGGGATCGAGACCGACGGGAATCCAGTAATCCTCCGTTTCGGCAAAAGGCTGCTTGAGCTCTGCACGCGGCAAGGATGGATCGCCAGCTTTCAGCACCGTCAACCGGAAGGTGCCGCGAAGGGAGGCCTCCATTGCAGTCAAGGCAACCTCGCCGTCTCCCTGTGCAAAATGAGGATCGCCGGTATAGAAGAGCCCGCCTTTTACCTGAATCGGAAGATACAGCGTAGATCCGACGCCAAGCTCGTTGATATCGATATTGCCTCCGGTTTCGATCGGCGGGACGCTGCTAACTTTTTCACTGGTATCCGGTGCGACGCCCATAAGTCCCATAAAAGGCTTGAGCGGGAAGCGGACATGCCCGCCCTGTTCAACGGGAAGCACGCCATAGAGTTTACCGTTGATTTCTTCTACCGGCGTGAATTTGGAAATATTTTGGTATAGCTCGGGATTTGCTGCGCTTGCTCCTTCTTTACGCCCGTCATTCTCGGGATATTCGCCGGGAAGGGCCCCCTTATAATGCCGGTTGGATATGACGCCGTAGGGAACCCGGGGGGTGAGAGAAAGAACCTCGACCTTCAACACATCTCCAGGTTCTGCTCCCTGGATTCCGATCGGTCCCGTTACGACATGCGGTCCATCGTTGTCAAAATCATGCTGCAGCGCAGAGGCAGCAACCGCTTTAGCGTCATCTAGCACTTGATCTGGCCGGATGCCGAAGGAAGCAAAATACTTCTCCGGATCCCTTCCCTGGTCTTCAAGGATGCCTTCATGGGATATCGTATCAAACGTGACGGTGCTGCCGGAGGTGACGGTCATGATGGATTTGCTGTCCCGATTCGGTAGATGCCCCCAACTGATATTCTCTACGGTGCTGGGGACATAATAATCGGCTCTGAGTTGCTCATTGCTGGTGGATTGCAGGATGGGAAACGAATCGAGGGCAGCGGCTTGCGCGGGTACAGCGGTGAACAAGGAAATCGTACATAAAGCTGCGGTGATGGAATGAAAGCGAGTATTTCTTTTCCTTGATGACATATTATCTCCCGCATATCCTGTGCATATTATCAATCTAGCAGCATTATACATGGAGAAGGATAAGTTTAACAATATCTATGTTATGTTATATGACATGAAACAGATGAAATTAATTACATAGAACTAGATTTCTGAGGGTGAATACCTAAGAAACCTTCCACGCACCATGAGCCTGAGTCATGGCATGTGGAAGGTTTATCTGTTTTTTTGGAGTATGAAGCTTACGGCTGACCAGGGGAAGGGCGCTGAAATGTGTCTTTTTTCTGCATAATGCTCATCAGCGGCGCAGGCTCCTGATAGGTGATCGATTCGTTCACACCGGCATCCAGCTGTCCGTTATTAAACTGGACCCCTACGAGATGCGTGCCGGATGGCGATGAAATACCCAAGGAACGTCCGCTGGTGGAGGTTCCGTTCAGGCCCTGATTGTTGCCCGGCGTGAAGACGGCAAGCACCTGAGACGGTAAGAGCTCATCCCCATCGGCATGATAGTTGGCAAGGAACTGCTCCAATTCCAGGTCATAACAGCAAGGCTGCTTCTTGATCCAGACCACCTTGGTTTCATTCGGGCCGATAAGGGTGTTGGTGCTGTAGCGATCCTTCGTAATGGTCCAGCGGTTGGACTTGGATTTGTCGAACGGAAGGGCAGGATCGTAATAATAGTAGATTTGATACCCTTCCAGGTCGATTTCCCGGTTCGTGGGGTTATAGATCTCCACATAATTGTAATTCCCTTGCTCGTTCGAGTTGGCGACCACTTCGGAGATATGCAGAGCTGTGGTCAAGGGCTGCTTGGGCACCGTTTCTCCGGTGGTTTTGTTGGATTGTTGTAGGGTGCCCTCCATCATGACGGGATAATGATCGCTAGGGTATTGGCCGTCTTCCTTGTAGTTGATAATCTCGCTGTGCAGGACATTCCACCCTTGGCCGTGCAGAATCCAGTCGATCCGGTTTCCGCTGCCGCCGCCCGTAGGGTCCTTGTAGTTATGGAAGGTTCCCAGATCATCGTTGGTTCGCTTCTTGGCCGTGACATGCGCATCCGACAACCCGTTGCTAGTAAAAATCGAATACGTATCGCTCCCCGGAAGCGTGTTGAAATCGCCGGTGATTACAACGGGGATATCCGGGTCAAATGCCTTCATCTTATCAACGATAAGTGCGGCGCTCTTCTGCCGGGAAACCTCGGATTGATGATCCAGATGCGTGTTGACCATATAGAAGGTTTTGCCGTTTCGAAGATCCTGAAAGCGAACCCAGGTTGCCATCCGCGGAATTTGGTTGCCCCAGCTGGCCGAGCTGATCGTCTGGGGCGTATCGGACAGCCAAAAATGAGACTGCTCCAGTGGCCTCAGCCGTTCCGTATTGTAAAAAATCGCCATATATTCCCCTAAGCTCCCGCCTTCACGTCCGACTCCGATCCGATCATATCCCGGCAGATCATTCTCCAGATCCACGATTTGCCGGTGGAGTCCTTCCTGCGTTCCAATGACGTCCGGCTGATGCTCCAGGATGAGGTTTCTGGTGACTGGGCGGCGGTTCTCCCAGGGCTGACTGTCATTGGCGGCATACCGCAGGTTGAAGCTCATAACCTTTAAAGGGCCCGACGAGGCTTCCGCGGTGCTTCCCATTTCGCCGGTAGCGGATAGCGATGCCGTTGTCAGAAATGTAAGCATCATGAACAGGCTGGTGATTTTGGGGATTCTCATTAAAATTCCTCCTTTGTCATGTGCAAGAATATGTTCCTAATGGATGCTGAGCAGGTCACTTGTCCTCCCTTCCTGATTTGCCCATATCATATCGTATTTTTAGCGGGCTGCGTATTTACATTTTTTTAGGTTTTTGCTGTTGTTTTGGTTATTCGTGGAGGAAATGGCTGGAAGAGGCCACTCGGGAAAGAAGAGAATATTAATATGGAGAGATGATGGCGATATGAGGTCCGTCAGGCTGTTCGTAATATGTAAACCTAGCTCCGCCTCTCCGGTTGTTTCCGGCTCCGCGGTGGTACGGCACAAGAAAGAGGCCAAGAAGACCATTGTAGCTGCAGGCCCCTTTGACCTCAATACCGTCATGAACGTAAATAACGCCTCAAGAAGCACAGGCTCCCGAGTTTTAGTTCACCTTTAACTACCAGCTTCAGGTTTTTAAGAATACGCCGAGCTCCCTTACTTTCCCTGTACCCGATGTGGCCGCCAGCTTTACATACCGGGTGAAATGCGTATTTTGCAGTAGCAGCGCTTTTTCCGTTTCCGGTTCGCCGCCTGATTCCCAGAAGAGCATATCGGTAATGCATTGATTGATTTTCCGCAAAAAAGCGTTACGGATATCTTGGTCTCCCATATGATGATAAAAAACGGTTAACAGGAGGCCGATCTCATACCGCTGAAGTCTTGATGAAGATTCGAAACGGTCCGGAAGCAGGTCAAAGTTCACCCTTTCCAGCCGATTCAGCTGCAAAGCCAGATCATAATGCTCAGCCAGCGGCTCCAATCCGGTTACGTGCGCACCTTCGCGGGCGAAATGCCGCGCGTAATATCCGATATTGCAGCCGATATCGATCACTTTCGTGCCGAGAAGAGAACGTGTACCCAAGAAATCCATAATGACATCAAGTCTTGTCGGATAGGTTTGATCGCGCTCGCTCTTCAAAAGAAGGTAGGAAGGGTGCAGTATGGGGGTATAAATAAGGCTCCGTTGATATCTCTGAAAAGAATCGGCAACCTCTGACAGTCCTTCGATATTCATCCAGTCCATATAATCTTCGCTGGACATTTTGACTTTCATGCTCCTCTTGCCTTGGCAATACAAAAAAGTCGACCTGTGATGTCCGTCCTTCAGGTTAAAATAACCTCCTGCGCGATTAAATTTCACCAAAGGCGGGTCTTGATGAAAAAAAGCGCTGTTGGACGACAGATCCACCTTCATCATGTGATACTGATTTTTCCTAAAGGAGAGGACCTCTTCATCCTGTAAAGGCGGGTCGATTCCCCTGGTGAGAAAGATCTTCTTATACCAATCCAGGTACGCGGACGGGCTGGCTTGTTCGTTCATGAAATATCGGTACAGGCTCTTGTGCGAATCAAAACGCATGATCGGCATATCAGCGGAAAGTTTATGATGTTCGTACCAGGAATCGGTGTAGTTGGGAATATCCTTTTTTCTTTCCTCCGTAACCAGATCCGTGAACAGCAGTTCGATCGGGACATCAACATTTACATACCCGGACATCGCTCAACCTCCAATATATCGTAGTTCCCTTATTTCGAAGAAAATTAAAAGGCTTCAACAATCTTCGATGGGAATGTTCAGTAGAACGTGCTTGCTTGTTGCAATGCTGGCATTCAGAAGGGTGACCGGAGAATTTGACATCATGATCATGGGGCGATGTTCTGGAGCATTCAGTCTTCAATAATATATTCTCTGCCTTATCGGCTTGACCCGACGCGTGACTCTATCTACATAAAAAACTATTCCTAGCAGTTGGGGCAGTCTCGTACTGGAGTATTTATTCGATGGAGATATGCGTGAGAAGGGGAGTCATTCCGAGTTGAAGTTTCATTAACGTCGTGCGATTGCGTGTTATGTGCGATAACGGTAGAATAAGGGGAGTTACCAGATATTTCATCCAAGAACCCTCCTCGCGGTTAACGCCAAAGGCGGGTTCTGTTTATGTAGATCATGTGCAAAGGATTGTGGATATGACGGAAAATGGGATCGTGCTTGTGGTCAGCGTTACCCTCGTACAGGGAGATCAAGTGTTTATTATCCAAGAAAATAAACCTTCGGTTCGGGATACCTGGAACTTCCCGGGAGGGCGCATCGAGCCTGGAGAAACGATGTTTGAGGCGGCTATTAGAGAAGTGAAGGAAGAAACAGGGTATGAAGTACAACTGACGGGTACAACAGGGGTTTATCAGTTCATCAGCAGTTTGAATTACCATGTCGTCATGTTTCATTTTACCGGAATCGTGACGGGGGGCTCGCTTGAGTTGGGTGCTGACGAGATCAAGGATTGCCGCTGGGTCACGCTGCCTGATCTCTTAGCGGATGACAGCATGATATTCCGGGATGCCGAAGTCATGGGGCGGATTGTGGAGAGCCTCGAAAAAGGCGTACAGCACCCGCTTGCGCTGTTTCATCCGTCTTAACTGCTTCTAACTTCGGGGTCATCGCATAATCATAATTCTTAGCGGATATTTCGTATTATTTTTTCGAATAAAGGAGCGAAAGAGGGATGATCCAACCTAAAAAAATCGCTTTTGGCGGATTCGTTGTCATTGGTATGTTCATATTACTGTACCTGATGAGTGAAACTCATAATGAAATTCAAAGGGCCTATACAGATTTATCTCCCCAGCAATTCTCGTTATTAAAGATGAGTTTATACGGATTCCTGTTCGGAGTTTTAATAGAGTGGAGAGCATGGGGTAGTTTAATTAAGGGGCAAGTTCGATTAAGCTGGCTGTTATTGCCCGCTGCTTTACTTACAGTCATCATCTTCATTCCTGGCATTTATTGGATTGAGTGGTTTGGACTTGGAAGGCTGTTCGTTATAGAGATGTTTGGGAAACCGGAAATACACATGCTGCTTTCCGTATTATCCGGTGTATTGTTTATTCGATCTATCTGCGACTAGAAACATATGAAGGGTACGATGATGTATGGAGGAGGTAAGGAAGTGGTGGTCAGCATCCGTTATCCCCTGGGCTCCTTTGAGCCATTGGTGGAGCCAACTTTGGAGGACAGACAGAAGTTTATGCAGCAGATTCCTTCAATCGTACCGACGCTTCGGCAAATCATCATGAAGTGTCCTCTTTCCCAGCTGCACATGCCATACCGTGAAGGTGGCTGGAGCATTCAGCAAATCGTGCACCATCTCGCCGATAACGACATGAACGCTTACTTGCGATTTAAGCGGGCATTGACTGAGGATGAGCCGCTGGCTAGCTCGTACCGGGAGGATTTATGGGCTGAGCTGAGCGATTACACGGAGGTTCCCGTTGAAAACTCGCTTTCGCTTCTGGAAACACTTCATTTTCGTTTTCTTATCCTGCTTAAGGATCTGCATCCCGAGGATTTCAAAAGAACCATGAGAACCCAAGTGCTCGGCAGCTTTACCCTGGACATCGCCTTGCAGCGATTCGTATGGCACAACCAGCATCATATCGCACAGATAAGATCCATAGCGAACCTCGAAACTGTGAAGTTACATAAGGAGTGAGCCCATATGAGCTGGAGATCCAGGGCAGAAGAAGCTAGATTCTAAGCCTTCCATGTCAGCATGAAGAACCAAACCAAAGGAGCGTAAAGCCATGGGAATGTCGGATTACTATAAAGATTTGAGAGAGAAGATCGGAGATCAGCTGATATTCATGCCGTCCGTTGCAGGCATTATCCGAAATGATCAGGATGATATTTTGTTCGGAAGAAAGCATCAGGAAGAATTATGGGGCCTTGTAGCAGGTGCCATCGAGCTGGGTGAGTCGCCGGCGGAGGCGATGATTCGCGAGGCGAAGGAAGAGACGGGGCTTGATATCAATCCTGAGCGAATCATTGGGGTGTATGGCGGAAAAGAACGCCGATATACATACAGCAATGGACACCAAGTGGAGTACCTCACCATTGTGTTCGAGTGCAGCGTTGTGAGCGGTGAGCTGGACCCGGAGAATGACGAGTTTGCGGAGCTGGCGTTCTATCCGGAGGATCAGCGGCCGCCGACGGCTCTAAAATACCCGGAGCATATTTTCATTAAAGCCAATGGAGAGCGTGCACATTTTTAATAGAAAGCAGGCGCCGCCTATGACAGTAAAAGCGATCATCTTCGATCTGGATGAGACATTAACGGACAGAAGGGCAGCAATTAACACGTTCATCAAGCGATTGATTGCCAGGTACTTTCCCGATTCCGATGAAGCTGCACAAATGATGATAGCCAAGCGATTCAAGGAAGCGGATCATAACGGCTATCGGGACAAGCGCGAAGTGTATGAGATGCTGGTCGAGCAGCTTCCGTGGGTGAATCCCCCGGAGGCGGATGAATACCTGTCATTTTTCAGAGGGGAAATCGCCAGTTGTATCCAGCCGATGGATCAGCTGGTTTCCGTCCTGCGCGAGTTGAAGACTTGGGGACTTAAGCTTGGCATCATCACCAATGGAACCGTTCAAGTCCAAGAGGGCAAGATCCATCAGCTGGGAATTCGCGAATACTTCGATTCTATCGTGATCTCCGAAGAGGCTGGCGTCAAAAAGCCGGAGCCTGCAATCTTTACGAGAGCTCTGAGCCAACTTCACGTAATGCCATCAGAGGCATGGTACGTCGGAGACCATCCGCATAACGATGTAATCGGGGCAGCACAATGCGGTATCAAAGCCATCTGGTATACGAGAGACGGGGGATGGGACGCCTCTATGGACGTGAAGCCATACAGGACCATACATAAGCTGGAACAATTGATCCCTATATATGCCGAACACCATGAAGGCAAGTGCATAAGATAAATTTTATGTCATTGGAGGTGCAGGTATTGAAGCGATTCAAAAGCAATCATGGACAAAAGCTCGTCTATGCATCCTACGACCGCCTGCTGTCGTCATGGACGGTACCGTATGAGCAGCATAATATTTCTACTTCCTACGGTATGACTCACGTTATAACAGTAGGTTCTTCGGATCTTCCTCCGCTGCTGTTACTGCATGGAACGGGCGATAACGTCGCCATGATGTGGATATATAACGTGGAGGAGCTATCCCGTAACTTTCATATCATCGCGGTGGACAATATCGGAGGGTCCGGGAAGAGCGAGCCGAACGACAAGTATGCTCGCGAATTCAATCAGGCAACATGGTTGGACGAGGTCCTTGAGGCAATGAATGTGGACGCTGTCTATATCGCGGGCGTATCCTATGGAGCTTATCTGGCCTATCATTACGCCATCGTCAGACCGGATCGGGTGAACAGGATTGTTTGTTTGGCCGGGAGCATTGCCGGAAGCCAGTTTGAAGTGATGAGCAAAATGATGAGGGCTTTTCTGCCGGAAGCCTTATTCCCTTCGGAACGAAATGTGCGTTCATTGCTTCGTAAGCTGTGCGGTACCCATGCAGATGCATTCGAGAACAATCCGGAGCTGATGCAGCACTGGTTCTACTTGCTGAAGTACTTCAACAATCGCTCCATGATGAAGCATGCGATTACGATCCATTCGCCAGCGGACGTTCAGGCTATTCGCAGCAAGACCTTGTTCGTCATTGGCGAGCGGGATTTGCTTAGTCATTATCCGAAGGCGGTTGCCAGATTGGAGACGAACGGGATGCGCTACCGCATCGTTAACGGGGCGGGTCACGCCATTAACCATGAGATGCCGGAGCTCGTTCATGAAGAGATTATAGGCTTTTGCAAGGAAGCTTGAACGAGGTGTGCCGATATGAAAATGAGACGTTTTGCCGCTTTAATCATCATTGCGCTTGCCGCGCTAGGCGTGGTTCTATTCGGCAATATGATGACGCCTCGGCCCGGCAGCAGCTCCGGAAACGGCAATCCTGCCATCCTGCTGCTGATCCCTTTAAGCATTCTTTTTCTTATGTTGGTCTATCAATGGATTCGTTTATTTAAAGATGTGAAGTTGTCACTCAGCAGATTGAGTTTGTTGATCTTAGTGCTGATCGGCTATATCATAGCGGGGTATGCTTATCAGCTTCATCGACTCGAAATCTATAGAGAAATCCTAGCCGAGGCTTTCCAATTGAGGTGGGGCCAAACGGACTGGGATCACATCGTATCGATAACGTCCGGCGGTCTCCTTTCGATACATATGAACAATCAATTTTTCAATTGGAACACGTATTTCATGATGATTGCCTTCTCGCTGCTGCTGTGCTTCATGTACAAACTGATACAGGACATCATGAACAGAAGACAAGGAACATCCGCGGAGAATTAATTTCGTAAGCGGGCTGGATAGGGGGACAAATTGTGTCTATTGATAAAATTTACGACAAGCAGGCTCAAGCCTATGAGGCCATGGTTAGCAGACAGCCTGATTTATCTGAACTTATCCATAGGGTCAGACCGCACGAAGGACTGGATGTTCTTGATTTGGGGGCAGGATCAGGCCGATTATCGATGCTGCTTGCCGCCGACGCTAGATCATTGATCTGTACCGACATATCGCAACCCATGCTTGTTATTTTGGACGATAAATGCTCTGAAGCTTTAGATTCTCGCAATTGGACCACAATGGTTGCTGATCATCGCAATCTCCCGGTTGCTTCATCGAGTGTAGATCTGATTGTATCGGGCTGGAGCATTAGTTATCTGGCCGATTCCAGCCATGAGGAATGGCGTGAGAATCTTGAACTTGTGATGTCGGAGCTGCATCGAGTTTTGAGACCCGGGGGGACGATCTTGATACTGGAAACGATGGGAACCGGAACGGAGACGCCGAATCCTCCCGATTTCCTAACCGGTTATTACGCTCAATTGGAGCAGCAATACGGATTTAGCCATCAGTGGATTCGGACCGATTATGTTTTTGATACGGTAGAGGAGGCATTGCTACACACAGGCTTCTTTTTCGGTGAAGAGTTAACGGGTAAGATCATAGCGAACCAATGGTCAACGGTGCCGGAGTGCGCGGGGGTCTGGTGGAAGCATGTTTAACTAGGAGGTGACACGGCCTTGTGGAACTTCTAATCTATGTCGTGTTGTTCATCCTGAATATTCCGATCTATAAGTGGATCTTTAGACGAATTTTCGATGACGTGGATGATCTGAAGCAGTCGGTGAAGTATTCGTTTACGCCGGATATTATCTCTTTGTTCCGCAGACGTTATTGGAAGGATCAGTTCGGGGAACTGAAGCTGTCCGTTTTCTATTTTTGTTGTTTACTGATCTTCGTCATAGAGTGCGTGGTCGTGGCGAAGGTGATTGACGTGATCTTTCGATGAGTTAGCAAAGGCTATCCAAGCGTCGTTTTGACCTGGATAGCCTTTTTATTGTGCGCCAACCGGTTACTTCCCGCTGACTTGATAATGATGCTCCACATATTCAATGAATCGTCTGGCCGCAGGCGAAAGGTAGCGGTCTTCCCTCCACTTCAAGCCAATCTCCCAGAACCAGCCTTCATCGGTAATGGGAATCCACGAGAGGCCTTCCAGCATGAGGCCGGCCGTTTTCGGCAGAACGGAGACGCCAAGTCCCTCTTTAATAAAACCCGCAACGGTGGCCAAATCTTCTGCATCGTACGTCGAAGACAGAATAAAGCCGGTATGCTGAAATCGCGATTGAATCGTGGCTCGAAGGCCGCAATTATGCTTCAAGCCGACGAACGGCTCTCCGGACAAATCCATCAGACTTAGCGAGGGGCGATTCGCCAAGCGGTGGTGACTTGAAACCACGATATATAAAGGCATGGTTCTCATGACCAGCCAGTTATGTTGATCTATAGTTGATTCTCTCGATGTAATCATGAGGTCCGAATGTCCTTTTTCCAAATGTTCGTCAATATCGCCGAGGTTTCCCTGATGCAATTCAAAACGAACCTTGGGATGAGCCAGCTGATAGGCCCTGACAAGGGCAGGGACGAGATCGACCCCTAAAATATTCAGGTAAGAAACCGAAATGATCCCCGTGTCCGGATTGGACGATTCTTCGATTTCCTGCATCCCGTTCTGAATGTCCTGGAGGGCCTGCTCCACCCATCTGGCAAACATGCTGCCATAGCGGTTAAGCTTCACATTACGGCCATTTCGTTCAAATAGCGGGACGCCCAGCTCACTCTCCAACTTGGAGATGGCGTGGCTTAAAGCCGGCTGCGTGATGCTGAGCGCTTTCGATGCCTTCGTCATATGTTGAAGACGGGAAACCGTCAAAAAATACTCCAGCTGTGTAAGCTCCAATCGCTAAGCACCTACTTTATATGAATTTTATTTATAGATTTTATGATTATTATAAATTGGACGTAATAAAAGCGTCAAGGTAAGATATCCTTGTCTTCAACCGGAGCGGGGGAGGATAAGCGGCGTCAAGCCTGAGGAATATCATATCATAAGGAGTGAAGCGTTTATGATCGAGATAAGCGAGAAGCAGCTGCCGAGTATAATTCGCACATTTATATCCGCAAGCAATGATCATGATACAAACCGGATGCTTTCGTGCATCGGCAAGGATGCTATAGTCGTCGATGACAGCAGGGAGTTTAGGGGCAAGGCAGCCATACAGAAATGGAGCGACGACGAATTCATCGGCGCACGGGTAAATGTCCGGGCGACAAACATTCATCAACGCCTAGACCAGTACATCGTTTCAACCGAAGTAAATGGTGATTATCCGGCAGGCCCTTACTATTTTGATTTTTGTTTCACGGTGCAAAGCGGTCAGATTTCAAAATTACAGATTACTGAATCAAAGTAAGGAAAAAATACCATAATCAAAATTTGAGCGTTCGAATACTGGAGGGCCATTATGAAACATAGACATGAAGGACCATGGAATGAGTTTGAAGGCAAAAGAGTGCTGGTTACTGGAGGAACCAGAGGAATGGGTCAGGCCATCGTAAAGCGGCTTTCAGACGGAGGGGCGGCTGTACTGACTACCGCCCGTTCCGAACCTAGCGTTCGGGTCGGCTCCGGCTTGTTCGTTCAAGCCGATATTGCGACGTCTACAGGCGTCGATAAGGTGATTCAAGGTGTACAGGAGCACCTGCATGGAATTGACATTGTGGTGCACTGCGTAGGCGGTTCGACCACACCCCCTGGAGGAGCGCTTGCCTTGACTGACGAGGATTGGGTTCAAGCCTTGAATTGGAATCTTCTCGCGGCGGTTCGTTTGGACAGGGGGCTGCTGCCGTATATGGTAGAGCAGGGATCGGGTGCCATCATTCATATCACTTCGATACAGAGACGCCTGCCGCTCTATGAAACCACGCTGGCTTATGCCGCGGCGAAGGCTGCCCTTGCCAATTACAGCAAAGGGTTATCCAACGAGTTTTCTCCGCGGGGCATTCGAATTAACGCCGTATCGCCCGGATTCATTCAGACAGAGGCTGCAGATGCCATGATCGACCGGATTGCGTCGGTATCAGGAAGCCGAGAAAGCGCGCTTCAGGAATTGATGGATTCGCTCGGGGGGATTCCTCTTGGACGTCCCGGGCTTCCGGAAGAGGTAGCCGAGCTGGTGGCATTTCTTGTATCGGACCGGGCGTCATCCATAACGGGAAGCGAATATGTGATCGACGGCGGCACCATACCAACCGTCTAATGATAAGATTTAGCGTGAGAACAGTGGTACTTCATCATCCATATGTAAAACAGGCTATCCGGAGAGCTTAGGCGCTCTGAGATAGCCTGTTTCTTATGAGCATATCCTTCGCAAGCGATCGGTGCGATCAGCCAAAAGAGGCCATATTGCATTTTAACAAATGAGTCGCTCCAGATGCGTTATATCCCGATATGGATCGGAAGATCGTTGTATAGTAAGCGCTTTAACCGCCCTTCTATAATGGTAGCAAGCTGTAAAAGGCGCTTGATGCTATAAAACGGCCTGAATGCAGCACAGATGCACGCAGAAGGAGGCAATCCACAGATGTTAGGAAGCAGCGATACGGCGGTGAACGTGGGGGTGAATGCCGAAACTCACATTCGCTTGGCGAATGGCCTGGTAGCCATTGAGGTGGATTTGGAAAAAGGCGGTTACGCCTACGCAGGCAGCAAGGGATTCGTTCTGCAAGAAGTACGAAGCGGATTTCGATGGCAGGGCCGGGAATACCATACGGGACATTACGACCGCCACTATATGATGGGGCAGCCGGAGAAGATCCAAGATTCGTTCAGAACCGGAATCCATGCCGTGATTAAGCATGAATCCGATCTGCTCCCAGGCCTGGAACAGCATTTTTATGTCTATGAGGGAGCTTCATCTTTCATCACAAGAGTCGTCATAGTCGGTCAAGAGGAATTAAAGGTAAACCGCATCGCGGTGGTGAAAACCGATAGCATATCCAGCGGGAGCGAGACGGTTCCGGGAGAAGCGCTGCATGTGCTGCGCGTGCCTTATGATAATGACAAATGGGTGCGCTATCTGACGGAGACGGCCCCGCTGGAGACGGAAAGCTACGAAGTGACGGCCTTGTTCCAGCCGGACAGCCGTTATGGATTGATTCTGGGATCGATCAGTCATGACGTATGGAAAACCGGCATTCGCGTCAAAGGGGAAACCGCAGGCAAGCTGGATGAACTGGAACTGTACGCTGGCGCTGCCGACGCCATGACCCGAGATTCCCAGCCGCATGGCTACGTAAGAGGAACCCGCGTCGCATCTCCGCTGGTTATGGTAGGGGATTACGACGATTACCGGACAGGACTCGAAGCGTATGGGGAAGCGAATGCGAAGGTAGCGCCTGCACTGAGTTGGGACGGCGGTGTCCCGATCGGTTGGAACAGCTGGTCGGCCGCCATGAGCACGCTGGATTACGACCTCTATGTGGCGACGAGCGATTTTCTGAAGCGGGAGGTTCAGCCGCAGGGCTTTCATAACGAGGATACCCTGTACATGAATTTCGATGCGTTCTGGGATCGCCTGACGCCTGTCGAGATGGAGGATGCCTTGAAAAGGGTCCGCGAGAACGGGCACAAACCCGGTACATACTGGACGCCGTTTGCTTTCTGGGGAAGTCCGGCCGGGTTCGGCAGCCCCGTGGAGGGCACCGATGGGAAGTATACTTATGGCGATATCCTGCTTCGCGACCAGGATGGCGAGATTTTGCCGGATGTTGACGGCGGACTTGCGATTGATCCTACGCATCCCGGGAACCTGGCGCGAATCGATTGGTTCATGGATAAATTCGTCTCCGAGGGATTTGAGTATATCAAGCTGGACTTCATGGCTCATGCGGCTCTGGAAGGCAAGCATTACGACCCGAATATTACGACGGGGATCGCTGCTTACAATTACGGCTTATCGTATCTGACGGATAAACTCTCCCCGGAGCGGATCGGCAGACCGTTCTTCATCAACCTGTCGATTGCCCCGCTGTTCCCTTATTCCTATGCGCACAGCCGCAGAATTTCCTGCGATGTGTTCGGAACGATCCAGGATACGGAATATTTGCTGAACTCGCTGACGCACGGGTGGTGGATGAACGATACGCTGTACCGTTTTAACGATCCGGACCATGCCGTGATCTATAAAAGCTTCAATCAGGATTCGACGACCCGCCATGAAGGGCGAAGCCGTCTGACCGCGTCCGTGATCTCGGGAACGGTGCTGCTGCTGGGCGATGACTTCCGGCATGAGGAAGCGGCATGGCGCGCCAAGAACTGGCTGGGAAATGAGGCGATCACAGAGATTGCGAGACTGGGCAGAACCTTTGTGCCCGTAGAGGGGAATCTGGGGAAACAGGCTGCGGATACGTTTGTACTGACCCATCCGAGCGAAGCGGGAACCACGTATATTGCCGTATTTAACTTTGACGGGGCCGAGTCCGTGCAGAAGACGATTTCCTTGGAACGGTGCGGACTCGAGGCGCACGCTTCCTACTCGGTCCTGGATGTGTGGGAAGGCTTGACAGGTCAAGCGAACGGCACACTTACGGTCGAGCTGGCGCCAGCCGAATCGAAAATTCTAAAGTTAGCCGAAATCAATGAATAAGAGGAGGAGAGGTTCAGTGAATATCCATCCGTTCAAATTCTTCCAAAAGCCATTCATGCTATTCTTATCGATGCTGTTAGCGGGGGCTATGCTAGGCAGCTCCTTTGCTTCGGCAGAACCGCAGCCGCCGAGTCAAACGGCCGGAGGCATCCTTTCCTACGAGGCCGAGGCATCTCAGAACACGTTTACCGGCAATGCAGGAGCGGTCGATTGCGGCTTCTGTTCGGGCGGGCAAAAAGCCGGCAATCTGTACGGCGGCTCCACGCTGACGTTCAACGGGATTCAGGCCGATAAGGCCGGTATCTACAATATGAACATGTTCTACATCTCCGGGGATTCCCGCGCGGCTTCGATCTCCGTAAACGGAGCGGAGAAGGAGAACTTCAGTTTTCCGAAAACAGCGGATTGGAACACGATCGGCACCTATCAGATTCAAATTTACTTGAAGCAGGGCAGCAACACGATTCTGTTCGATGATGCAGGCGGCTACTCGCCCGATTTTGACAAAATTGAGCTGACCTTTGATTCAGCCGGCGATGACGGATCAGACCCAGATGGAAGCATTGGCGATTTAGGCAAGCAAAAGAAAGCCACGAGCTATGGCTCCATCACCTTGACCGAGTATGCCAACGGCTTCAAGGTATCCAATCCGACGTATGAGCTGCTGTACAACACCTCGACCGGTTTGTCGCAATACAATTGGAACGGCAAACCGGTTGCCAAGGGGTTATACAGCGAGATCCAGCTCGACCGGATGGTTGCAAGCAAGGACTATAAACATCATAAATTTTATAAAAATCAGGTGGTCCCATTCCAGGATGCCACCGGCAAGGGCATCAAGGTGACGGTCGTGAATGAGGATGGGGGAATGCCATCGCTCAGCCAAATTTATTATGTCTACGAAGACGGGCCATATTTGCTTACGGAAACAGTCGCTACCCACAATTCCGCCATATCTTCGGGAAACATAGCGCCCATCGCGATGGAAGCGAGAGGCGGCATCGACATCGGCAGCTATGACGATAACCGTGTCCTCGTCGTTCCTTTCGACAATGATGCTTGGTCCAGATACCAAGCGAAGTCGATGAATACCGGCCTCAACAATGGTCTGTATATCAGCTCGGAGCTTACGGCCATCTATGACAATACGAGCCGGAACGGCCTCGTTATCGGATCGGTGACGCATGACACGTGGAAAACCGGCATCTATTGGAGCGGCTCGAATGACAAATTGAACAAACTGCGCGTATATGGCGGATTTACGTCATCCACCTCCACGTGGGACACGATCTCGCATGGAAAAGTAACGGGCAAGCAGATTGCTTCGCCGAAAATCATGGTCGGCTTTTTCGAGGATTATCGGACCGGGCTGGAGGCGTTTGGCCAGGTGAATGCAGCGATCCAGCCTCCGTTAGCCTTTGGCGAGGACATTCCTGAAGGCGTTCCGGTCGGCTGGAACAGCTGGGGAGCTTATGCCAGCGATTTGAGCTATGACAAGGCAGTCTCGGTCTCCAATTATTTTAAAGACCATATTCAGAACCATTCCTTCAACAATGAAGGCAATATCTACATCAATCTCGATTCCTATTGGGATAACATGACGGATCAGCAGCTGACGGATCTGGTTCAGCTCATTCATAGCAATGGACAGAAGGCCGGTATCTATTATTCGCCGTTCGTGTACTGGGGCAACAATATGGAGCAGGAGGTCGAAGGGACCAACGGCAAATATAAATACGGCGATATCGTGCTGCGCGATTGGGACGGCAACGTGCTGCCGACGCTGGACGGCGCTTATGCCGTGGACCCGACGCATCCGGGCGTGAAGCAACGGATCGATTATTACATGAATAAGTTCAAGAGCAAGGGCTTTGAATATATCAAAATCGATTTTTTGAGCCATGGGGCAATGGAAGGCAAGCATGATGACCCTAGCGTTCAAACCGGCATCCAGGCCTATAACCAAGGGATGGCTTACGTGAATGAAGTGCTGGACGGCTCCATGTTCATCAGCGCTTCCATCGCGCCGCTGTTCCCTAGCCAATATGCGCACAGCCGCCGCATCTCCTGCGATATCGACGGCAGCATCGGCAGCACGGAATACCAGCTGAACAATCTGACGTACGGCTGGTGGCAGAACGGAACGATCTACCATTATACCGATCCGGACTATATGCACTTAACCAAAGGCGGGTCGATGGAAGGCGCGCAGTCTCGCGTCAATGCGGCCGCGATCTCCGGCACGGTCTTCCTGAATTCGGATGACGTAACGGATGCGACGGCACGGCAGTACATGGAAACGCTGCTGACCAACCCCGAAGTGAACGGACTGGCGATGAAGGGCAAGGCGTTCCGGCCGGTAGAAGGCAACACGGGCACGCAGGCAGCCAACGTATTCGTACTGGACGATCAGGGAACCCGCTATGTAGCCGTGTTTAACTATACGCAAAATGCGGCGCAGCGCACCGTAGATCTCGTTCGTGCCGGTATCGCTTCGGAAGGGGCGGCGTCCTATACGGTGACGGATGTATGGAGCGGCCAATCTCAGACGGTGTCTGGCTCTTCGCTGGATGTGACGCTTATAGCGGCCGAATCCAAGCTTTATAAAATCGTCCCTAATCCATAACAAGTAGTCATCGAATCATCATGTACATCTGCAAGTTCATCGCGGTTCCCGGCTCCATCCGGGAATCGCGATTTCTTGCTTTTGCTGTAAAGGTAGTGCTTGTCTCAATATTGGAAAATCAAATGAAGAGGAGAAAACAACATGTCAGATATGAAACTATGGTACACGAAACCGGCCCAGGGCTGGTCGCAAGGACTGCCGATCGGCAATGGCCGAATGGGGAATGTGGTCATATCCGCTCCTGACAGAGAAATATGGAATATCACCGAAACCACCTATTGGTCCGGCCAGCCGGAGCCGGCTCAAGGGCGAAGCAACAGCAAAGCGGATTTAGAACGGATGCGGCAGCATTTCTTCCAGGGCGATTATCGCGAAGGCGATCGGCTAGCCAAGAAGCACCTGGAGCCGGAAAAATTGAATTTTGGCACCAATCTGGGACTATGCCAAGTCGTGCTGGAGTTTGATCATAACGTGAAGCCATCCGAAGGCGGGAGACAAGAAGCAGCAGCTGAGCCGCTGTTCTATCGGGAACTGGATCTGCAGGAGGCGGTGGCACGTTCTTTTTGCGAGATCGATGGAGCGGAGATGACGCGAGAGGTATTTGCTTCCCATGCCGATCAGGTCATCGTTTCGCGGATTCGCAGCAGCCATGGCTCGTCAGGCGTGTCATTCCGCATTTCGATTCGAGGCGAGAATGGTCCTTTTCATGCTAACGTAACGGGGAAGGACACGATCGAATTCCGGGGACAGGCGCTGGAAGACGTACATAGCAATGGGGAGTGCGGGGTGTCCTGCCAAGGCCAGCTTCGGGTCGCTGCGGAAGGCGGGAAGGTGAGCTGCACGGCTGACACCATAAGCGTATCCGGGGCGGATGAGGCGGCGATTTATTTTGCGGTGAATACGGATTACCGTCAAGAAGGTGAGAGCTGGCGGGAGAAAAGCGCGTTTCAGCTAGAACAGGCTGTGCTGCTGGGATATGACGCGCTCAGAGCCAAGCATCTGGCGGATTATCAGCCGCTGTATGCCCGTGTGCGATTGGATCTGGGAAGCTCCGAGCATGCCAGTCTGCCTACGGACGAGCGGATCGGCAGGTTCAAGCAGGGCAAGCAGGATGATCCGGCGTTGTTTGCGTTGTTTTATCAATATGGAAGGTACTTGACGATTAGTGGATCACAACCAGACTCTATCCTGCCCATGCATTTGCAAGGCATATGGAATGACGGCGAAGCCAACAAGATGGCCTGGAGCTGCGATTATCACCTGGATACGAACACCCAGATGAATTATTTTCCGACGGAGGCCGCGAACCTGAGCGAGAGCCATGAGCCGCTCATGCGGTACATCCAGCAGCTGTCGGTGGCCGGTCGCTCGGCTGCGCGCCATTATTATGATGCCGAAGGCTGGGTGGCCCATGTATTCTCCAATGCCTGGGGATTTGCGTCACCGGGGTGGGAAACCTCCTGGGGGCTCAACGTGACGGGCGGACTGTGGATCGCGACGCATATGATGGAGCATTACGCGTATAACCAGGATCAGGCTTTTCTGGAGGAGCTGGCCTATCCCGTCCTGAAGGAGGCCGCGGCCTTTTTCATGGATTACATGACCGTGCATCCGAAGTATGGCTGGCTGGTGACAGGTCCGTCGAATTCGCCGGAGAACAGCTTTTATACCGGCCATCCGGAGGATGGGCATCAGCAGTTGTCCATGGGCCCGACCATGGATCAGGTCCTGGTTCGGGATCTGCTGACGTTCTGCGTGAACGCAGCACAGACGCTGGGCGTGGATGAGGAGCTTCAGCAGCAGTGGCAGACGGCGCTGGATCAACTGCCTCCGCTGATGATCGGCAGGAAGGGGCAGCTGCAGGAATGGCTGGAGGACTATGAGGAGGCGCAGCCGGAGCATCGCCATCTGTCGCATCTATATGCCCTGTATCCCGGCAGCCAAATCACCCCGCATCGTACGCCGGAACTAGCTGCGGCAGCCCGAGTGACACTGGAGAACCGGAACAGCCGGGCCGACCTGGAGGATATCGAATTTACCGCAGCGCTGTTCGGACTCTTCTACGCCCGACTGCATGACGGAGACCGAGCGGTGCAGCATATCGCCCACCTGATCGGGGAACTGTGCTTCGACAACATGCTCACCTACTCCAAACCCGGCGTAGCCGGAGCCGAGGCCAACATCTTTGTCATCGACGGCAACTTCGGTGGAACCGCCGCCATTGCGGAAATGCTGCTGCAGAGCCACGAAGGCGAGATTCATCTCCTGCCCGCACTGCCGGCGATGTGGCCGACGGGCAGCGTGACAGGGCTGAAGGCGAAAGGGAATATTGAGGTGGATATGAGATGGAAAGATGGGAAGTTGGTTGAGGCGAGGGTGAAGGGAAATGAGGATAAGAGTGTGCGGGTGTTTTATGAGGGGAGGGGTGGGACTACACATAAATCGAGTGAATTGCATTCTTCTAGAATTGATTTAACTTGAAAATAATCGTGGATTGTAACAAGGTGGGTTATGCTGAATTATCAGTTAGGTCAATAATATTAAGATTATAAAAAATAATTCGTTATTGCCTGCCAAACTAATAATGTAAATCTTTAGAACTCTTCTCACTTAAATTTCGATAATTCTACAGCATTCGACAAATTAACCACTTGATATAACGTATACTTTGTTTAATGTGAAGTAAAGAGAAGAATTCTCGGGGGGATTTAAATGTATCTTGAAAGGATATGTATTTGGAACTGGAGAAAATTTGAAGTAGTAGATAATGAGAAAGCTAGTATTGAGATTGTATTCAATAAACATTTAAACGTCATTGTTGGAGAAAACGACTCTGGTAAAACTGCAATTATAGATGCAATAAAAGCAGGCTTAAGTACGAATAGTCAAGATGTAACATGGATACTTGAATCAGATTTTTTTGATCCATCATTACCAATAAAGATTGAATATTTTTATAAAGAATTAACAGAAGATGAAGAGGCGTTTCTATACGAATGGTTGTATTTTGTAGAAAAAGAGTCAATTTTTAGAGTAGTGCTAGAAGTTGAGAATATAAAGGATTTAAATGGTAAGCAAAGAATTAGTAGAGTCTTATTAGGTGGAGAGGCAGGAAAAGAAAGTGTAATTAATGATAATGTTAGACACTTGTTATCAGTAACATACTTAAAGCCACTAAGAGACGCTGAGTCTGAATTAAGTCCAGGTAATAGATCTAGATTTGCTCAAATTCTGAAAAATTTAAATGTTTTTCAAGAGAATGATGGAGTAATAAAAAAGGAGATAGAAGAGATACTGACTGTAGCGTTTTCGGATGTTCAACAAAAAATTGATGATCCAGTGCTAAATAAAATGGAAGATGTAGTTCAATCATTCTTCGATAAAAGTCGTGAAAGGAAGCCAGTAATACAGCCGAGAAATATGAAATTTGATGAATTTGTAAAAAAATTAGAGCTTAACTTAGGCGAAATTGGAACTGGGTTGGGGAGTTCAAACCTTCTATTTATGGCAGCAGAATTGTTGCTATTAAGTGAGAATAAGTTCGGTCCCCAATTAGCGCTAATAGAAGAAATTGAGGCGCATATTCATCCTCAGTCTCAATTAAGACTGATAAAATACTTTGAGAAAAAAAGTAAAGAAGATGGTATACAGTACATTCTAACTTCTCATAGTCCAATTCTGGCATCCTCAATATCATTAGAACATATAATTTTAATCTATAATAATAGAGCTTATCCAATGCATGCTGGTTTAACTTTACTAGATGAAGATGATTATAAGTTTTTAGAAAGATTCCTAGATGCAACGAAATCAAATATGTTTTTTGCACGAGGTATAATTATGGTTGAAGGTGATAGTGAGAACCTATTAATACCTGCACTCGCCGAAATAATTGATAGACCTCTCTATGATTACGGTGTATCTATAGTAAATGTGGGGAACTTAGCATTTAAGCGCTATGCATCGATTCTGTTGAGAGCGGACAGTCAGGCACTGAATTTTCCTGTATCCATTGTAACTGATGTAGATCTTAAACCGAGATCTTACTTTGATAAGAATTATATTACATATTTTGAAGTTGATAACTCAATCGAAGGAGAAATTGGTGCATTGTTTGACTATGATTTCGATAGTTCTCTCGTTGGGAGTTATTTTACATTTGATATATTGTTGCAACGTATTAAAGGCAAGGTAGATGTTGACCCAGATAATTTCGTGAAATTGATTAGTCTTCTAGAAAAATTTAAAAATAAGAAATATGAAGACATACTGCTTCAAAAAATACATGAGTTAGAAACAAGATATTATAATAACGTGGAAAGTACTAAAGTATTTATTAGCTCACCATGGACATTAGAATTTGCCATAGCTGAAAGTGGATTATCGGAGTATTTACAGGATGCAGTCTTGGAAATTAATTTCGTAACCCTTAAAAATAGAGTTGCAAAAAAAGCAGAATGGAATATTATTGGTAGCGTTGAAAAAAAAGCAGTCGAAATATATCGGTTCATGCTAACCAATCAAATTTCAAAAGCTGCAGTTGCTCAAATACTTGCAAATAAACTTATTGAAAATAAAACATCGGTGAGTACTATTTTTAGAAGTGATCCTAAGCTTAAGTATCTTTATGACTCTATCCTTCACGTAACCGGGGGATGTTAAAGTGTACTTCACAGAAAAAGAATTTAGAATGGTTGAAGAGGCTACATTACACGGTAATTTTTTTAATCATAAACAACGAGAGTTTATAGAGTTAATGGAATCGAAATATATCATAGCTGGTCCAGGGACTGGAAAAACAACTTCATTGTCTGCAAAGATAGTCCTGCTATTATTAAATTCCATTAAAAATAACTCAAAAGATGGAATATGTGTTATCACAAAAACCAATGTAGCTGTTGATGAAATCAACCGTATACTAAATCATGTTGGAAAGTCTAAAATGAAACATCCACACTTTGTTGGTACAATACATCAGTTTTTTAATACGTACTTAGCAACTCCATTCATTCAAAAGGTGTTGAATCCAAAGCAAATTCGATTTGCTAAGGAGAGTGATTATCTTCAACTGTTAACACAGCTTGCTGAAAGACACCCGTACTTTAGAAGATGGCAAGAAAGGCCCAGAAGTATTGCTGTTCAAAAAACGAGTATTAGCAAGTTGTATTTTGATTTTACAAATAAAAAGTTTGATATTGAAAATTCAACTGGTTGGGATAAATTTGATCGTCATAGAACCCACATGTTCGAACTTAAATGGAGCTTAAAGAAGTTAGGTTGCTTTTCATTTGATGATATATTTCTTTTTTCTAAAGCTGCCATACAAAATGAAAAAGGATTATCATTGTTGCGTAAAAGATTTAAATATGTGTTTATAGATGAATTTCAAGATACTGAAAAAGGTAGTATAGATTTAATCACTCGTATTTTTAATTCGAAGAGTAATGTAATTCAGTATATCGGAGACCCTAATCAAACCTTGGACTTTGAAGGTGAAATGCCTTCAATAGATCTTTCAAATGCGTTTAACTTAAATATATGTAATAGATTTGGTTATCAAATTGGAAACCAGCTACCATATATAGTTGACAACTTAAACATTCAATGTCTTGAGGATAAATATTCATTTAATCCAATGCTTCTAATCTATACTTCTAAAACAAAATTAATCGATAATTACAAGATTCAGTTTAGCAAGTATTTAAAGGATCAGCGTTTCTCAGCTGTTAAGAAAAAAGATTCGATACTGGGGATACAAAATAATACTATCAACGAATATCTGGAAGAACCAAATAATATAAAGAGTTCTAGAACCAGGATTAAAGATACTGAATCGTTTACCATACAGATAATTAACTTACTTCAAGAAATACTATTTCATAAGATACCTAATGTAAGGAATAACAACATAATCCTTAGAGACTGGTTAAAGGAGCATCCCACATATCGAAGTCTTAAGATTTGTATAGTGAGGAGTATTAAAGCTGGAAAGTTAGAAGTTTCTCTATTAGTGGATTATTTAAACGAGTTGATTTATGAAAAAGGAGGACAGGGTGTTAAAGCAAGCAATAGTGTATTCTCTAAGATATCTTCAATAATAGATCACATATATATAAATCCTGTACAGACTGAAGAAGATCATAAATTTACTTTTAGTACTATTCATTCAGTAAAAGGAGAAACACATAGATCAGTATTACTTATCGATTCAGAGAAAGATAAGAATCCAAAGATTCACACAAAAATGATAAAATCATACTTCTGTGAATGGGATGAGGATTTATCAGGAAATTGGGTTGAGAGAAATCTTTTATATGTTGCTATGAGTCGACCAACCCATTTATTCACATTTGCTATGGATAGAAACTTTATTACAAATGAAGAAATTGAAATGTTTAGATTGAAGGGATGGGACATTTCATTTACAAGGGAAACTGAATCATAAATGAAGAGAGTTCTTTGTAGTGAATAATTAATAAATCAACATCTCATACAATCTGTTCAAGGATTTAGGAGAAATATAACAACTGTCGCGCTTCAAAGCTAAATACAGTTAGCTTTACTAGTAATAGCAAAAATTAACCAAAAATACGCCCTTACCCTTCCGGGTAAGGGCCCTCTTCATTTCCCCAGAACCTAACTCTTGATAGCCCCCATCATAATCCCCTTCACAAAATACCTTTGCACAAAAGGATACACCATAATGATCGGCAGCGTGGCGACCATGGTCACTGCCATCCGGATGCTTTCGCTGGAGACCGGGATCCGCTTGGAGCCTTGCGCCAGCTGCTGCGCATCGGACATCATGCCGGCGGTCTGGAACTGGTTGAGGATTTTGACCAGGACGGCCTGCAGGGTCTTCAGCTCCGGTTTGTAGGTATACACATAGGAGTCATACCAGGAGTTCCAATGGCCGATGGCCAGGAACAGGCCGATCGTCGCGAGCACCGGCACGCACAGCGGCATGATGATGCGGAAGAACGTCTGCAGGTCGTTCGCGCCGTCGATTTTGGAGGATTCCTCGATCTCGCCGGGGATTTGCTCCATGAAGGTGCGCACCAGAATCATCAGGAAGACGCCGATCAGGCCGGGGAAGATGTAGACCCAGAAGGAGTCGATCAGCCCCAGGGATTTGATGATCATATACGTCGGGATCAGACCTCCGCCGAAATACATCGTGAACACGAAGAAGAAGGAGAAGTATTTCCATCCGAGCAGATTGCGCTTGCTGAGCGGATAGGCGAGCAGCGTGATGAAGAAGATGGATACTGCGGTCCCGACGATGGTACGCAGCACGGTAATCTTAATGGCGCTCCAGATTTCCGGGTTCCGGAAGATGGTCAGGTAGCTCTCGATGGTTGGCACGCGCGGCCAGAAGTACAGGTTGCCCCGCATCGTATCGGTTGCATCGTTCAAGGATATGACCAGGATGTTCCAGAACGGATAGAAGGTCACGAGGAAGATGCCGGTCAGGAACAGGTATAAAGAGGCATCGAAGATACGCTCGGGCACGGTTTTTTTGCTTAACATGGATGTACCTCCTTATGGTTTAGAATAGGGACTGCCCGTTCAGCTTCTTCGCCGTATAGTTGACGATGACCACGATGATGAACGCCACCACGGAGCTGAACATGCCGACGGCTGCCGCATAGGAGAACATGCCGTTTTGGATACCATAGCGGAACGAATAAGTGGACAGGACGTCGGAGTAATCCCGCGTCAGGTCATTGCCGAGCAGGAAGTGCTGGTCGAAGCCCGCGTTCAGGATGCCGCCAAGCGCCAGAATCAGCAGTATGACAATGGTTGGCTTCAGGTGGGGCAGGGTGATGTACCGGATCTGCTTAAAACGGTTGGCGCCGTCGACCTTGGCCGCTTCATAGAGCTCCTGGTTGATCGACGAGATGGCCGCCAAATACATGATCGAGCTGTAGCCCATATCCTTCCACGTATTGCCGAGCGCGACGATCCACCAGAAGTACTTGCCGTTCTGAAGGAATAAAACGCTTTCATCGGTAATATGGAGGAATTTCAAAATACCGTTAATGGCCCCATCCGAGGAGAGCAGGGTCACGATGATGTTGGCCGCGATCACCCAGGATATGAAATAGGGAAGATAGGAGGCGGTTTGCACCGTCTTTTTGAATTTCACGCTCTTGATCTCATTAATCGCGATGGCGATCAGGATCGGCATCGGGAAGGAGAAGAGGAGCGTGATCAACGTCGAGGCCAGCGTATTTCGCATGACGATCCAAAAGTCGCCGTTGTTGAAGAAGTAACGGAACCATTCCAGGCCGACGAACTCGCTCGTGAACAGGGTCGACCAGAAGCCGCCGAGCGTCGGCTGGTAATTGACGAAGGACATGTATAGACCAACCATGGGCGTATACGCAAACACAATGGCCCAGATCAGTCCGGGCAGCATCATCAGGAATAAATACTTTTGCTGCTTCAGCATGGCCCAGCGGCTTTTTCGATGAGGACTTAAGTTCAAGTCACTCCGCGTCTGTAAGGTTGTAGCAGGTTTCATATGGGGCACCTCGCATCTCAAGTTAACTCAAATTATAAGACTCGGAAAAAATGAGTGTCGATATGACAATGTAACGAAAGATGCTTGAAAATAACTTACATTGCTTGTTCCCATAGTTAAAATAACGAAATCGCTATAATATGAAGGGATAAGGCCGACACAGGGGGTATGAGCATGTATAGCATTTTTCTCGTAGATGACGAAGAGCTGGAGCTAGAGATGATCCGAGATTATATTCGTTGGGAAGAGATGGGGATATATGTGGCCGGAACAGCCCTGAACGGCAGGGATGCCCTGGAGAAGATCGAGGTGATTCAGCCCGATATCATATTGACGGATGTCCAGATGCCCGTTATGAACGGGCTCGATATGGCAAAACGGGTGAGTGAGTTATTCGACTGGATTCAATTCGTCTTCCTGACCGGACACGATGAATTCAATTATGTGAAATCAGCCTTAAACGTAGGAGCCGTCGGCTATTTATTGAAGCCGCTGGATCTGAGCGAAATTGTAAGCGTTATCGATAAAGTCAAGCGGCGCTGCGAGGAAGTGCGGATGAAGAACCGCTCCATTCGCGTGACCAAATCCAATATCGTACGAGAGATGATATTCGAGCAGAACGAGGAGCGATTCCGAAACCTCGCTGCCAGCTACCATAAGCTGTCCCGCCATACGGAGCCGAGAACGTATACCCTTACGCTGCTCGGCCTCGATGCTCCGCACGCTGCACAGCCGGGGCTGTCCCTCGAGGATGGCATGGCGCGTCTGCAGACGCATATGGAGGAGTGGCTTGCGGACAAGAAGCTGGAGGCGGATCTGGTCATCTGCCGGGAAGGCGAGCTGGGCATCTTCATGGATGCCGCCAGCCATCTGAGCCGCTTTACGTGGGAGGATCTGTTGAAGCAGATGCAGGATGCGCTGGGCTTTACGATGACCGCGGCTGTGAACGAGGAGCCGGAAGAGCTGTCCCGCATCCAGGATGTATACCGGGAGACGCGGCTGATGCTGGAGGAGATGTTTTACGTCGGGAACGGGAGAGTCATTTATGCGAAGGATGTGCAGCGGCAGCTGGAGAGCCGGCAAATTCCTCCTTTCCAAGAGCCGGCTTATTTCGAGGACATTCATCAGCTGGCGTCCGAGCAGGCCGCGCAGAAGCTGCGGGATTACTTCAACCGGCTGGTCATGCTGCGGATAAGAAAAACCGAAGTATGCGATTTTGCCATCGGATTGGTGGAGCGTCTGCTGGAGGGGATCCACGAACCGATCACGGAGAGCCACAAGCGGGCGGAGCTTTACCATGCCATCTATCAGTGCCGAACCATGATTGAAATCGAAGCGATCATCATGGATTACGCCGGGCATGCGATTCGGGCGCTGGAACACCGGTTCATGGATAAAAATGCCAGGCTGGTGCACCAGGTGCGCACGACGATTGACCAGACCTATCACCAGGCCATCACGATCAACAGCTTGTCCGATCAGGTGTATCTGTCTCCCAACTACCTGCGTTCCATCTTTAAGGAGAAAACCGGCATGACGATCCATGATTACCTAACGAGGATCCGGCTGAACAAAGCCAAGGAGCTGCTGGCCGACGATTCGCTCAAAGTGCAGGATATCGCTCAAAGGGTCGGTTATGAGAGCACATCCTACTTCATTTCCTTATTCTTAAAAAGCCAAGGAGTTACGCCGAATGAATACCGCAAAAACATCTAGCCCGTCCGGCCCGTGGAGCCGGCTGGCAGGGGCTTTCCCGTTCGCGTACTTACGCGCATACACCAATTGGCGGCTCCGGCACAAATTCTTTTTCATCTTTCTGATCGTGATCATCCTGCCGTTCTCGCTGCTGATCTATTATTCGTATTCTTCGACCCGCAGCACGATTACGGAGCATACCTATACGGCCTTGGGCGGATCGCTGGCACAGATTAACACCAACGTGGAGAAGCGGCTGGAGTATTACAATCAGCTGTCGAACATCCTCTACATGGATGCGCAGCTCCGCAATTATCTGTCTACCGATTATGAGCAGGCGTACTATTATCTGGATGCTTTCCAATATATCAACCGGACGCTGCCGTCCCTGATGACCCTGAATGCCAACATTCTGGGCATCACCATTTATACGGGGAACCATACCCTTTATTCGGACGGTCAATACGTCAAATATACGGAAGAGTTGCCCCGGGCGATGGAGGAGCAGGTGCTGGATGCCGCCGGCAATACGGTGTATTTCCATTCCGGGAATTTCAAGGCCCATGATGCGTATATTACCATTGCCCGTTCGTTAAGTTATTTCAGCCTGCAGCATCCGTACGGGATTTTGACCATGGACATTAACGCAAACGAATTCTACTCCCTGATCAAAATGGAGAACGACAACAAAAGCGTCTATATTATCGACGAGTTTGGCGGCGTGATCAGCACGGGGGATCAGAACCTCCAATCGAACCAGCTGTTCGACGTGTTTCCGATTCAGGAACGGATGACCCAGGATGCGGGTTCATTCGATATGAAGATAAACGGCCAGGAGCGTTTTTTCACGTATAAAAAGCTGAGTAACGGCTGGTCCACGGTCATCACCGTGCCCTACGACGAGCTGCTGGCCAATGCGAATCAGGCGACCAAGAACGTTATCTGGTTCTCCGTACTGGCGATTGGCATGGCCATCCTGCTGCTCTATTTTACGACCAAGGTCATGACCAAGCGCATCGAGGTGCTGCTTCAGCAGATCCGGAAGGTGGAGCGCGGGGATTTCCGGCTGTCGATTAAGCCGATGGGCCATGACGAGATCGGCCAGGTGTCCTTCGCGTTCAATAAGATGGCCTCGACCATACAATCCCTGATCCATGACGTGTACGTCAAGGAGATCGCAAGGAAGGAGTCGGAGCTGAATACGCTCCAAGCCCAGATCAACCCCCATTTTCTGTACAATACCTTGTCCTCCATCTCTTCCCTGGCGATTAAGGAAGGGGCCATGCAGGTGTACCAGATGGTCAATTACTTGGCCAAGTATTACAGGGTGTCGCTGAATAAAGGAAAGCGCATCATTCTGCTGGAGCAGGAAATCAATCTGGTGAAGAATTATGTCGCGATCCAGAAGATCCGGTTCCGGGACAAGCTTCATATGCATTACGACCTGGATGAGCAGCTGTTCGGGAACACAACGATCAAGCTGATTCTGCAGCCGTTCATCGAGAACTGCATCAATCATGCCATTGGGGACGAATCGGGAATCAACATTAACGTGAAGCTGAGGCAGGAGGGGGACGACATCTTGCTCCAGGTCATCGACGACGGCATCGGGATGACGCCCGAACAGCTCGATCATGCGCTGAACAAATCGGATAATCTGTCGGGCTACGGCGTGAAAAATGTGGATGACCGGATCAAACTCACCTACGGGGAGGAATATGGCGTCAGCATCTTCAGCCGGCTCGGCATCGGAACGGCGGTGACCATTCGGATACCTGTAATCTCCGATAGACATCCTGCAAACGAACGGGACCCGCAGCAGGCGTTACCCTGAATGAAAGACATTTTGCATCATGGATTGTAAGATTGCGTTATAGATCAATGAACTCCCGATTTTTACAATGATAGATATATTCGAGCATATGAATATGACGACCTTAGAAAGGGGTTCAGGGAATGAAGAAACTAAAATTGATTCTGGCAGCAGCGCTCGTTATGACAACGCTTTCGGCTTGCGGCGGCAACCAGAAGGCGGCATCGGGCGGAGACAGCGGCACGGATGCGGACAGCAATGCGCCGATCACGTTAACCTGGTTTGACCAAAACACGGGGGATGCCTTTACGAATCCGGTCGCTAAAGTAATTACGGAAAAGACAGGAGTGACCGTTGAGATCCAGCAGCCTACGGGCAATCCGGTCGAGAAGCTGAATCTGATGCTCGCCAGCGGCGATCTTCCGGACGTTATTTTGATGAGTCGTGGAAGCGATATCATGAACAAGTATATTACCTCTGGCGCGGTTGTCCCGCTGAATGATCTGATCGAAGAGCACGGACCGAATATCCAAAAAATGTACGGCGACACGCTTGCCAAAACCCGAAGCGAGGACGGCAACAATTATTATTTCTCCAACTGGTACGGCTTGGAGCAGTACCCGGTGTTCGGATTTATGATGCGCATGGACATCATGAAGGAGCTGGGCGTCGGCGATAAGGTCAACAACGGCGAACCGTTTACCGCGGAGGAATTCGAGCAGCTGCTCGTCAAGTTCAAGGAGAAATATCCAACGATTGACGGCAAAGAAAGCATTCCGATGACGCTCAACGGCGAGAACGTTGGAGCCGTGACCGGCAGCTTCAAAGGCATGTACGGCATGATGCCGTATTACGAAACGAACGGGGAGCTGAAGAAGGACGTCCGCGATCCGCGCTATCTCGAAATGGTCAAGTTCCTGAACTCTCTGTACCGCAAAGGCCTGCTCGATAAAGAATGGGCAACGATGAAGACCAAGCAGTTCGAACAGAAGCTCGGAAACGGCAACGTATTTGCCACGGCGGAAGCGCTCTGGAATGTAGGCAATGCGAATGCGCTGCTCAAAACCGAAGCAGCCGATAAGGCCACCGAGGAAGAGCGTCAGTTCTACCAATATAAAGTGCTGGCCCCGGGCGTGAAACCGGAAGAGGCCACTTACGGACCGAAGAGCTCCCTGGGCTGGGACGGCGTCGCCATCAGCCGCTCCAACAAGGATCCGGTCCGGACGATGAAGCTGCTGGATTTCCTGGCCAGCGAGGAAGGCCAGTATCTGCTGATGTGGGGAGTAGAGGGCGAGCATTGGGACATGAAGGACGGCAAGCATGTGCCAAGACAAGAAGTGCTGGACGCCTTCAAGAAGAATTGGGATGAAGCTTCCCGTACGACGGGCATCCGCAAGTGGACCTGGATGATCAAGAACGGTCCAGGCGAGGACGGAACCCCGTATGACCTGATGGGCCGTTACCAGACCGATCCGGTCACGGATCTGGCGATCAAGAACCTGGCCGATACGTCGTTTGATACGGCACCGTACGATAACCTGGGTCCGGCTGGCGGAACGCCGGAAGCCATTATGGAAACGAAGGTGAACGACACCATCAATAAATATTTCCTGAAGATGGCCCTGTCGCCATCCGAGGATCAAGTGGTGGAGTCCTACAACCAGATGATGGCGGAGATCGAGGCGGCTGGCCTGGCCAAGCTGGAAAAGATCTATACGGACAACTTCAACAAACGTCAAGAGCTGTGGGGCAAATAATCTGACCAAGGGGAGTCAAAAGATGCTTCGTCTTTTGACTCCTCCTTTTTTCTTGCGCAGGCATAAACCAGATCAACACGAATCGGAAGGATGATATTCTGTGACCATTCAATACCAAGAACAGTTTCGCGTGTTTGCGATACAAACCGATAACAGCTCCTATCTGTTCGGCATCAACGACAGCGGCAATCTGCAGCATCTCTACTGGGGGGAGTCCGTCGCGATCGAAGACGCGGCGCCGCTGCTGCGGCCGAGATCGCACAGCTCGTTTGACGCGGAAGTCCATTCGGAGGTGGAGGAATACAGCTTCTGGGGCGGCGTCAAATACAGCGAGCCCAGCCTGAAGGTCCGCATGCCGGATGGCGTGCGCGACTTGGCGGTTCGTTATGCCGGGCACCGCACGCTGCAGACGGAAGGCAGGGAGACGCTGATCATCGTCATGAAGGATGAAGCGTACCCGCTGGAAGTGGAGCTGTCCTACCGGGCGATTCCCGAGTGCGATCTGATCGAACGTTCGGCCCGGATCGTCAACCGCAGCGAGGCGGATATCGTGCTGGAGAACGCGCAATCCGCGGCATGGGTCATCCCCTATCTGGCGGATTACCGCCTTACGCACGTGACGGGGAAGTGGTCCGGTGAATTTCAACTGCGCAGCACCTTCCTCACCGAAGGCAAGAAGGTGCTGGAATCTCGCAGGGGCTTTACGGACAGCCATGCCAACCCGTGGTTTGCGATGGATGACGGACATGCCACGGAATCGGCGGGGCAGGTCTGGTTCGGGGCGCTGGCCTGGAGCGGGAACTGGAAGATCACGGCCGAGCGGACGGTGTTCGAGCATGTTCGGGTGACCGGAGGCATCAACGATTTCGACAGCGAGTGGGTGCTGGGAGCGGGAGAAGCCTTCGATACGCCAAGCTTCGTCGGGGGATACAGCAGCGGGGGCTTTGGCGGGATGAGCCGGCGGCTGCACCGCTATCAGTATTCGGATGTTCTGCCGGGCCGCGAAACGAGACCTGTCCTGTATAACTCTTGGGAGGCAACATACTTCGATGTCAGTGCCAAGGATCAAATGGCTTTGGCCGAAAGAGCCGCGCGTTTGGGCGTGGAATTGTTCGTCGTGGACGACGGGTGGTTCGGCGGTCGCAATCATGATCGCGCCGGTCTTGGCGATTGGTTCGTGAACCGGGAGAAATTCCCGAACGGTCTCGGAGAGTTGATTAACCGGGTGCATAAGCTGGGCATGGATTTCGGCATCTGGGTGGAGCCGGAGTCCGTCAATCCGGACAGCGACCTGTACCGGGAGCACCCGGATTGGGTGTACCATTTCGAGACGCGGGAGCGGTCGCAGCTTCGCAATCAGCTGCTGCTGAACATTTCGAAGCCGGAGGTTAAGGCTTACATTTTGCAGTTTATGACCGACCTGCTGGAGCAGCATGACATCAAGTTCATTAAATGGGACATGAACCGGACGGTGACCGAACCCGGCATGAAGGACCATCCGCTTCACCGCCAGAAGGAGATCTGGATTCGCCATGTTCAGAGCCTGTACGAGATTTGGGCGGAGCTGCGGCGCAAATTCCCGCATGTGGCGTTTGAAACCTGCGCCGGTGGCGGAGCGCGCATCGATCTTGGCATCTTCCGGTATGCCGACCAATCCTGGCCGAGCGATAATACCGATGCCTTTGACCGCCTCAGCATTCAGGAGGGCTTCTCGTACACGTATGCTCCGCGGATGATGACCTGCTGGGTGACGGAGTCGCCGACCGGGATGAACCGCAGGCAGGTATCCCTGAAATACCGCTTCCACAGCGCCATGATGGGAACGCTCGGCATCGGCTCCAACCTGAATGAGTGGAGCGATGAGCTGATTGCGGAATCGGCCGAATATGTGGCGCAGTATAAATCCATTCGCCATCTGGTTCAGTTCGGCAGTCAGTATCGCCTAGACTCGCTTCGGCATAAAGGCGTAACGGCCGTGCAGTACGGCAGCGCAGACGGCAGCGACAACGTGCTGTTTGCGTTCCTGCACAGCCAGAAGCTGGGAGAGCCGCTACCGAGACTGCGGCTGACCGGACTGCAAGCCGATCAGTCGTATGCCATTGAGGGGGTGGCCGGTACATGGAGCGGCAGGGCGCTCATGAACATCGGGATCGAGCTGCCGCTGCGTGGGGATTTTGACAGCTTGGTGTATCGGATTCAGAAACTGGGATAAGATACTGCCTAAATAGAAAGAGCCGTGTTGTCTTATAGGCAATGCGGCGTTTTTTTTTTCGTCGACTTCCACGTTAACGTCAATGTTATGAATGATTTTAGATGCATCATGGACATAAAGGAGGGGAGAAATGTGGATTACCTTTCTAGCCTATCGACCTGCTGACGGGGATTATAGTAACAGGTAGTTTGATTCCTTTGAGGGCGTTACTGATACCATCGGTTATTTCTTACGATTCTGGGGAGATGAAGTAGTGAATATCTTTCAACATAAAGTTCTAGTTTGATTTGGAATAAGAGAGGTACTCGCAACATTTCAGTAACGAGCACCCCTCTCTCTAAATCCGATTAAGCCCTTGAAGCTATAATAACTTTCAAGATAGTGGAAATCTCTTGATGCCTTTCAGCTTCCGACCAAAGAAACATCCTGATAGTAATGTTCAATATTACGACAACGCAAGAAATTACCAATCCCAACAAAATTAAAACAACAACGGATGATAAGTTGCTTAAGTACATGCCAACAAATTCTGTCCACAAAGCAATTAAGAACAATCCGATAATACCTATTGGAAGCCATTTTTTATTTTTAGTGTTTTGACTAAGGGTTTCCAGGTGTCCAACCATAGCTGTAATGTATTCAGCTCTATTTATTCCCATTTCATTCATTTTCCTTGCAATTCTATCTGTGCGATATGCAAAGAGTATATTTCTTTCGTATTCAATCGGCTTCTTATTTGCAAGTGATAAATACTGTTGTTTTTCACCATTTCCAAAGTGCAATCTTACGGATTGATTTCTTGATTTGATCGCAAGATTCACAAAACCTAAAGAGGTTGCTTCTGCTACTATTGCGAGAATCGACAGGGAAATTTTTAAGGTCGCCAAGGTTACAAAGAGGAGTACTATCCCACTTATAAGTAGAATCGAAGCACTCATTAGGTAAAAAGCATCCTTTTTAGTTGTTGGGATAAGCTTATTACTAGATAGTTCATCATCATAAAAATTTGTAATCTCTCTTAGATTTGAAACAAAATTCATTCCGACCTTTTCTTCCATTTATGACCACTCCTTTTTGTTGATTAATACGTGGATATATTGAAAACAGTTTCAAAGAATGAAGTTGAATTTTTGTAGAACACTTGATTTATCAATACAAAGAGGATCAATGTGATGGGTATTAAAGCGCACAAATGTAACTTTCGCAAGGAGCGAGATCAGGAGAAAGTGCGGGGCATGGTCCCTTCGAGGAAACGAGCCAAAAAAGAATAAGCAGCGACGTTACGAAAAACGGGCTGCCGCTAAGAGGCAATAAGGGGACTACCCCTTCCGGGTATCTCGGTATTCGGAAGGGGATTTTCCCATGATTTTTTTGAACAGCCGCGAGAAGTAGTAGGGATCCTGGAAGCCGAGACGGTGGCTGATCTCCTTGACGCTCTCGCCGGTCAGATCCAGATGCTGGCAGGCCCGCTGGATTTTGAGCCGCAGATAGTAATCGATGGGGGAGTAGCCCGTCGCTTCCTTGAACCGGAAGGTGAAGTGCGGTATGGACAGATTGGCGTAGGCCGCCAGCTCCTTCAGGCTCACATGGCCCTCCAGATGCTCGGTCATGAACCGAAGCGTCTGTTCCATGTCATGCTTGTTGTGCTGGTGTTGCCCCCGCTGCGGTTGGAGCCGGGCGAGGCGGATGATGGCCGCCAAGTGGCCGGCGAGCTGCGAGACATGGATGATATGGTTCAGCGTATACCCTTTTTGCAGCAGCTCGTAACTCTCCTGAAACAGCTCTACGATGCTCCTTGACTGGTCGACCGGAACGATGGCGGGTTCGGCTGCGCCGGTAAATCCCTCGAACAATAAACCTGCATGCGTCCCCTTCATATGCCACCAGTAAATGCTCCAGGGATGAAACTCCGATGAAGCATATTCATGCGGCGTATCCGGCGGGATGACAACCGCCTGCCCCTTGAGCAGAGAATAGGTTTTGCCGCCGTTCAACCGGTACCAGCCTTCCCCCTCCGCGCAGTAGATTAAGATGTACGCGCCGCTGCCCTCCGGGCGTTCCCGGTAGTGATGAAGCGCACGCGGAAAGTACCCGACGTCGGTTACGTGCAGCGGTTCCACAAGCGAATGACGGGCAGCCTCTTTCATAATATGATCCGGGAGGACAATGATTTTCTGGGACTCGAATCCGTCTGGTTTTCGTATGGTATCCATAGCTTTACTATGAATCTGAACGGAATTGTTGTCAACCGGATGGAGCACCTGATAATCAGAATATAATCCATCATCAACATGATATCGTCAATGGCTCTTCGGCAGGCTGGCTTATAAGATAGAGACATAACGCAGCCAACGCGGATGCTAATGGAGGGATGACGACTCATGACAAAACAACGGCAAGTGAGCGTACGGGAAGAGACCGTGGAGATTCCCACGTATGAAGTGGGGAAGCCGGACCTGAACCCGATGTTTTTGGAGAAACGGGTGTATCAGGGGAGCTCGGGGCGTGTCTATCCGCTGCCGGTCATCGATAAAATTTACGATGAGAAAGTATTAAAGCCCTACCGGATCATTTTCCTTGAAAATGAGTACGTGCAGATTCAGATCATGCCGCAGATTGGCGGCCGGATCTACCGGGCCATCGATAAAACCAACAACTATGATTTTGTATACCACAATCAAGTGATCAAGCCGGCTTTGGTTGGCCTTGCGGGTCCATGGATATCCGGGGGAATCGAGTTCAACTGGCCGCAGCATCACCGTCCGAACACCTATGGCGAGGTGGAGTGGAGTCTAACGGATCACCCGGATGGCAGCAAGACGGTATGGGTCGGCGAGATCGACCGGATGTACGGCACGAAGGTGTCTACCGGCTTCACGCTGTACCCGGGCAAGGCGTATCTTGAAATTCACGCGCAAATGTACAATCGGACTTCGGAGCCGCAGACCTTTCTGTGGTGGGCGAATCCGGCCGTAGCGGTCAACGATCATACCCAATCCGTATTTCCGCCGGACGTTCATGCAGTGTTCGATCATGGGAAGCGGGACGTGTCCAAATTCCCGATCGCAACCGGCACGTACTATAAGCAGGACTATTCGGCGGGCGTCGATATTTCCATGTACCGCAACATTCCCGTTCCGACCTCCTATATGGCTTATCATTCGGATTACGATTTCGTCGGCGGATATGACCATGGCTTGAAAGCGGGGATTCTGCATGTCGCCAATAAACATATATCTCCCGGCAAAAAGCAGTGGACGTGGGGGCACGGCGAATTCGGCCAGGCCTGGGATCGCAACCTGACCGACGAAGACGGCCCGTACATCGAGCTCATGACCGGCGTGTATACCGATAACCAGCCCGATTTCACCTGGCTGGCGCCGTATGAGGAGAAAAGCTTCAAGCAGTACTTCATGCCCTATAAAGACATTGGGCTCGTGAAGAATGCGTCCATTGAAGCCGCCGTAAATCTCGAAGTCTACGGCCGCAAGGTCGTAGTACATGCTTATGCAACCTCGGTTATCGAAGAGGCTCGCATCCTGGTGACCGGAGCGGGAAACACCTGCTTGGATCGAAAGGTCAAGCTGTCGCCGGCCGACACCTTCCAGGCCGAGATCGAACTCGCCTCAGGTATGAGGGAGGAAGATGTACGGATCGCGGTACTGGCTGCGGACGGCAGAGAGCTGGTCGCTTACCAGCCCAAGCCACGTACCTTGGAGCTAACGCCGGACCCGGCTACGGCGATTGGCAAGCCGGAGGACCTGAAGAATACCGAAGCGCTGTTCTTGGCTGGGCAGCATCTGGAGCAGTACCGGCACGCGACCTATGAACCGGAAGCCTATTATGTAGAAGGGCTTCGGCGCGATGCGGGAGACGCAAGGCTGAACAATGCCTATGGTTTGCTCCTGCTGCGCAGAGGGTGCTTTACGCAGAGTGAGGTTTATTTTAAAAAAGCGATCGAAACCTTGACCCGCCATAACGCCCGGCCTTATGACAGCGAACCGTTCTACCATTTGGGCAAAGCCTTGAAGTGGCAGGGACGTTTGGATGAAGCGTGCGCTTATCTTTACAAATCGGTCTGGTCGGGGGCTTGGCAAGGTGCAGGGTATCTGGCTTTGGCCCAGATTGCCTGCGAGAAGCAGGAATATGAGGAAGCGTTCGAGCTGATCGAACGATCCCTGGCTGCCCAGTACCGTAATTATAAGGCGCGGCATCTCAAGAGTTTCGTCTTAAGAAAGCTGGGACGTTTGGCGGATGCGGCATCATGGCTTGAGGAAACGCTCAAGCTGGATCCCATGGATGCGGGCGCGATGAACGAGCTGGCAGCCGTATATCAAGAACTGAAGCAAGAGGACAAGAGCCGGCATGTTTACGAATCACTTGTCCAGCGCCTGCGCGATAATCCGCACCATTATATTGCCATAGCTCAGGACTATGCGGATGCAGGCCAATATGATGACGCTTTGGATGTGCTGCAGCGCATCGAACGCCTTACGGCATCTGCCGTCTATCCGATGGTTTATTACTACCAAGGCAGTGCACTCATGAAGATGAACCGGGCGGAAGAGGCATCCGCTTGCTACCGATTGGCTTCGGAGGCCGATCCCTCGTACTGCTTCCCGAATTCCCAGCATGACTATGTGACGTTAAAGCAGGCGCTCAGCGTACAGCCACAGGATGCGAAGGCGTTGTACTACTTAGGGAATCTGCTGTACGACAAGAAGCGCTACGAGGAGGCCATAAGCAGTTGGGAAGCTTCGGTTGCTTTGGATGGCAGCTTCGCTACGCCGCATCGGAATCTGGCGCTCGCTTACTATAACAAGAGGCAGGACCACGATAAAGCATTGGCATCCCTGCAAACCGCCTTCTCGCTGAATCCGGCGGACGCGAGGATCTTCTACGAACTGGACCAATTGTATAAAAAGCTCGGTCATGCTCCGGCTGATCGCTTGAAAGCGATGGAGGAGCACTTGGAACTGGTCGAGCAGCGCGACGATGTATATCTGGAATACTTGACGCTGCACAATACGCTGAATCGTTATGAGGAGGCGTTGGCATTGATTCTGAAACGCAACTTTCACCCTTGGGAAGGCGGCGAGGGCAAGGTGCCGGCCCAGTATGTATTGGCCCGCGTGGAGCTGGCGAAGCAGCTGCTTCAGGATCGTCGCTACGAGGATGCTATAGAGCAGCTGCTTGCTGCCAAGCAATATCCGCTCAACATCAATGAAGGGAAGCTGACGGGAGCGCAGGAGAATAATATCGATTATTACTTGGGCTGCGCATACGAGGGGCTGAGCTTGTCGGAAGAGGCGGAGGCGTGCTTCCTGAAAGCTTCGGAGGGGCTGGATCAGCCGACCAGCGCGATGTATTACAACGATCAGCCGCCGCACATGATTTTTTATCAAGGAGCCGCGCTGCGGAGGCTTGGCCGGGAGAATGAAGCCCGCAGCCGGTTTAACAAGCTGATCGATTACGGGGAGAAGCATATATTCGAGCCTCAGAGCATTGATTACTTTGCCGTATCGCTGCCGGACTTCCTGGTGTTTGATGAAGATCTGGACCGAAGGAACGAAATTCATTGCCGCTACATGATGGGCCTCGGGCATCTTGGACTTGGTGACCGGCAGTCCGCGGAAACCCTGTTCCGCGAGGTGCTGCAGCTGGAGTCTCACCATCAAGGAGCTGCGCTGCATTTGGCGCTTTGCAAGACGTTGGTGTAAGAGATTGACACTTCATTCTCAAGGGCCGTTACGAACGGTCCTTGAGCATTTGTGCATTCCGGGTGATGCGTTGACTACAACGGAGGAGGATGACGATGAATGATCTGGAGCAAAGGGATGCTGGATGGATATGAGGTTTGGACAGGGCGCACGGAGGTGATGGAGATGGTCGTGGTGCCTGAACTCGGAAGCAGGGTCATCTCCCTTCGCAATCGAATGACAGGCCGGGAATGGCTGGTGCAGCCTGTTGGAGTTCTGGAAAAGAACGGGTATGCAAGCTCCTTCGGAAAGCGGGACGGCAGCGGCTGGGACGAAATGTTTCCAACGATCAATGTCTGCCGGTATCCCGCGCATCCATGGGAAGGAACGGAGCTTCCGGATCATGGCGAGGTATGGTCCATTCCATGGAAGGCGCACAGCGAGGAAGAACAGCTTCACTGCAGCGTGCAGGGAATCCGGATTCCTTATCGGCTGCGCAAAACCTACTCCTTCCCCCGTGAAGATACCTTACGGATCGATTATGCCGTTCATAATTCGAGTCCGTTCCCGTTCTCTTTCCTGTGGGCTGCGCATCCGTTGTTTCAAATCGATGAAGGCGCAGAGATTATCGTTCCACACGAGCTGAGGGAGATCATCGTATCATACTCTGCGAACGGTCGGTTGGGCGATTTCGGCGATATTCGGAAATGGCCGCAGCCATGGGAGGAAAATCCCCAAATCCGCTTGAATCGAACCGGCAGCAGGCTTGAAGCATCGGCGGAGAAGTTTTATTTTGCTGGTGAGCTGCCGGAGGGGACAGCCTCCATTTACGATCCGGTTACAGGTGAAGGACTACGCATGATGTTTCCTAAAGAGCAGGTGCCTTATCTAGCGATATGGGCGAACTATGGCGGCTATCAGGGACAGTATCATCTTGCGCTTGAGCCTGCGACGGGGCTGCTCGATGATCTCTCGTATGCCATGCATCGTCAGGCAGCGGCCGAAGTGCCGGCTGGCGGCACGTATACGTGGTACCTTGAGATTAGCTGGATTAACGGCAGAAGATCGAAGTGAAGTCTTCTTGATCGACAGTGGACCGGCAACCGTTTAAGCATCAAGCCAATTCACGAATGCGCTGGTTGGGATTGTCCGTAAATAATCCGCCGTGGTAACAGATCACGTTGCGGATATCATAGTGAGTGAGCTTCTGCAAGGAGAGCTGGGCTAACGCCAAATCAATAGTGGTTGCCGGATCCGGCCCGATCAGTTGCCCCGCTCTGACGTTCAGCGCATCCGCTGCAATCAGGGTTTTGCTCGGCATATGATATAAGCTGGTGTGGCCCGGGGTATGGCCCGGCGTATGGATCGCGATGATACCGCCGCCAAACGGCAGCATCTCGCCGTCGCGCAACATGCGGTTCACGGGTGCTGAGGGCGGGTTCTCCAGCGTGTGTTTAAACGCGTTCCTCCACTCCGGCGGCACGTGATCCGGCAACGAAGCCAGCGCTTGCGCGATCGCCTCGGGCGATAATTTGACAAGCCTTGTATCTCCTTCGATATAAGGCTTTTCGATTTCGCTGGCGAACACTTCCGGGGCTTGCTTGCAGTGCTGGATTATAGCTGGCAAACTGCCGATATGATCCAAATCCTGGTGTGTTATAATAATTTTGCTTACATCCTGAACGGAAAAGCCGCAGTCCGATATCTGCTCCTGAATCAGCGGGAACTGACCGGGATAGCCAGTATCGATAAGCACCCGATTCTGATGATCCCAGAGGAATGTCGGGTGGATCGTTTCGGTACGTCCCATCATGGCTGCGGAAATTTCCAGCATGGCAATGCCTTGATCGATTAGTAGCATGTTTACATACCTCCACTATATTGGAATGTCTTCTCCCAAATTCAATCTCCAGAGAAGAACGAGCAGAAGTAGATTATCAAATCAACGAACCTTTGTAAACAGAAAAATATTTTATTATAACATAAAAATAATTATTTGTCAATATTCAATTTATGAACTAAAATCCTCGTTTAGGCATGAAATGTCCTGCCTGGCATACTTTGCATGATTCCAAGTCGTAGGCTGATCACAAGGCGGGGTTTCATCTCCCTATTGAGGAATATGTAATTGCTGGTATAATCCTTGAAAAGAGAAACGAAATGGCGCAGCAGATTGAAGAAGGAGAGGGAACGGCAATGAACACGATGATTGAACTGGATGACGTAACCTGGAGACGGGAGCAAAAGACCGTTCTTACAGGCGTGGATTGGACCGTGCAGCAAGGGGAGCATTGGGCGGTGCTCGGACTGAACGGCTCCGGGAAGACAACCATTTTGAATATGATTAACGGTTACATCTGGCCGACCAGCGGCACGGTTTCGGTGCTCGGGCATCGTTTTGGCAGGGTGGATTTAAGAGAACTGCGTAAATCGATAGGCTGGGTCAGCTCCTCGCTGCAGGAAAGAATCCGCCCGAGCGAATCCACGCTGGATGTCGTAATTAGCGGCAAACACGCCTCGATCGGACTGTATCAGAAGGTGGATGAAGCAGACCGGGAACGGGCCGAGCAGTTGATGAAGGATTTTAATTGTATTCATCTGCTGGGGCGTACATATGAAACTTGTTCGCAAGGGGAGAAGCAGAAACTGCTGATCGCCCGGGCCCTCATGGCTTCGCCAAGGCTGTTGATACTGGACGAGGCCTGCAACGGACTGGATTTTCTGTCGAGGGAAGCGCTGCTGTCCAGCATAACGGCTCTGGCTTCAAAGCCCGATGCGCCGACCCTGCTGTTCGTTACGCATCATATCGAAGAAATTCTGCCGATTTTCTCGCACTCCTTGCTCATCCGCCGGGGGACCGTCTTCGGGAAGGGACGTTCCCGGGACATGCTGACCAGCGACAATTTGACCTCGTTCTTTGAGACGCCGGTCGAGGTGAGCTGGCAGAATGATCGGGCCTGGATGTCCATTCCGGACTTGAAATAGAAGCTTTGCGTCCGACAATATTCATGGCCTGGGAGAGTGGATAGATGTGCTAAGTCACACCATAGCGAATCAACGGCTCTACAATCAGCGCATAACAGGGATGAAGCATGTGAGCCCGGTAGAAGCAGTAAGAGAATTAGGCGCTGTTCAGACACAGGATTACCACCAAGCGGTATGGGGAATCGGTCTCCGTACGCAGTCTGCCAAGATATCCGATGTGGAGCAGGCCGTGATCGATCGCAAAATCGTGCTGACTTGGCCGATGCGTGGAACGATTTTCTTCGTGCCTGCGGAGGATGCCAAGTGGATGCTGAGGCTGACGGCATCGCGGTTTCAGACGCATGATAAGAAGAAGCAGGCCGAGCTTGAGCTTGACGAAGGTACGCTCCATCAATGCGGTACGATCATTGGCAACGCGCTGAGAGGCTGTTTACCCGTATCCCGCCCTAGACTGATGGAGCAGCTGGAGGAAGCGGGGATCAGCACCAAGAATGGCCGCGGCTATTACATTCTCGGATATTTGGGGCGGACCGGCATGATCTGTTTCGGCCCGCATGAAGGCAAACAGCAAAGCTTCGTACTGCTCGACGAGTGGGTCCCGAATTCAAGGGAGCTATCGCTCGAAGAATCGCTGGCGGAGCTTGCGCTCCGCTATTTTACAGGTCACGGGCCTGCAACGGTCCAAGATTTTGCATGGTGGGTCGGATTAACGCTGACAGAAGCTAAACGAGGCTTTGAGGCTGTCCATTCCAATCTTCGTTTAGATTTTGTCAACGGCACGGAATACTGGAGCTCTGTTACTGGGCCATCCGCGTCCGCTGATACGGATTCGGCGGTTCTGCTTCCGGGTTTTGATGAATATTACTTGGGGTACAAGGATCGCAGCGCAATTATTGAGTCAGAGCATGATGCCAAAATCGCTCCCTTTCGCAACGGGGTTTTCCAACCCATCATGGTCGCAGGAGGAGAAGTGGTCGGTATCTGGAAGCGGGAGATCAAGCGCAGCGGCATCGAAATCACGTTAAGCCCGTTCTCGGCGTTGGGCGATCGAGAAGAGGCGTTTCGGGAGGCGGCTAAACATTACAGTGATTTCATGGGCCTGCCGATTACACGAATAGAATCATGAACGAGAAGGAGGAATAACGCATGGAATCCATTATGAAGCTGGAATCTTTGATCTCTGAAGTAACGGAGATTGTAACGGCAATCGACGAGGTGGAATTCAATCTGAAGCTTACGCCTGATAAATGGTCCAAGAAGGAGATCCTGGGCCATCTATGCGATTCGGCGGTCAATAACCATATCCGGTTTGTAAAAATATTGGTGTCGGATTACCCTATCGCGATTCAAGGTTACGCGCAGAACGATTGGGTTCGGGTGAACGATTATCAGAATCGATATGATCAATCGGATGTTTTGGCACTGTGGCAGCAGGTTAACCGGATGATTCTGCGGGTCATGCAAAGAGCCGATTCATCCGACTTCCAGAAGAAATGCGTGCTGCCCGATAAAACGGAGGTCACGCTGGAGTGGTTGTTTAACGATTATGTTGATCACCTGATCCATCATTTGGAGCAAATCGAGCTTTAATGCCTGCACTATAAATAGGTTCATGACATGAAACGGAAGGTGTCCCTCCATGTTCAAAGTACTGAATCTCGCCGTCCGATTTATATTGGAATTGATTCTGTTATTTTCGATAGGTTACTGGGGCTTCCATTATGGTTCCGGTCTCGTGGCACAGGCAGCTCTCGGTATTGGACTACCGCTGCTGGCAGCCGTCATCTGGGGCATGACCATATCGCCGAAGGCAAGGGTCAAGCTGCCGCTTGCTGTCGTGCTGCTTATTGAATTCCTCATATTTGCGACGGCGGTTGCTTGCCTGATCGACTCTGGTTTAATAACCTTTGCCATCGTGTTCGCTATCGTGGCTATGGCCAACCGCTTCTTCGTGATCAAGTGGAGGATGCAGCCATAGAATATTGAAAGTGCGCATTATGCAATTGCATAACACATTTTTAAGCTCATGCGAAAGACTGCCCCTCATCTGGTTGACAGATGGAGGCGGTCTTTTTGTATTGGATCCAGGTGCAGGATAAAAGACGATTTAAAGTCACGTCCTTTAGTCGAACAGGATGATATGATGGTTGAAAGAAAAGCCTATGTCCGGCAGCTGGATATCCTCAGTAATGTAGTGAGTGGAAAATCAGCGTGATCATCTAAAATGCTGAAGGTAAAGGAGAATGAACTTATGACTATGAAGATCGGTATGATTGGTTTGGATACATCCCATGTTTCCATTTTCGCGAAAATGCTCCATGACAAGGCGCATCCATATCACGTTCCTGGTGCACGGGTGACGGCGGCTTTTCCCGGAGGGTCGCCGGACTTTGAGCTGAGCGTAAACCGAGTGGAGGGATATACAAAGGAACTCGCGGCATGGGGAACGGAGATATTGGAGAGTCCGGAAGACGTGGCCAAACAGGTCGATGCCGTCATGCTGGAAGCGGTGGACGGAAGGTCGCATCTGTCTTTATTTCGCGCGATTGCTCCTTATTGCAAACAGGTATTTATTGATAAGCCGTTTGCGGTGAGCAGTAAGGACGCAAGGGAAATTGCCGAATTGGCGGAGCAGTATCAGGTGACCGTTATGAGTTGCTCGTCTCTCCGGTATGCGCAAGGATTACAGGATGAATTGGCTCGGGGCGGGGCGGATAATATCATTGGCGTGGATTGCGCAGGACCGCTTCCCCTTCAACCTACGCAGCCGGGATTTTTCTGGTACGGCATTCATGCGGCTGAAATGCTGTACCGTGTTCTCGGACCCGGATGCGTAAGCGTCCATGTAGCCGCAACGGAGCTGCACGAGGTGTTAACGGCGGTTTGGAATGACGGGAGGATCGGAACGATACGGGGCAATCGGGCAGGCAACGACCGCTTCGGGTTGACCGTTCATCGCGCGGAGGCCAGCACCTTCGTGGACATCATGGAGCACCCCAAGCCCTATTATGCCAGTCTGCTGGATCAGATCATGAAGATGTTCACGACGGGGGTTTCCGATGTTCCCTTATCCGAAACGCTGGAGATCGTTCGTTTTCTGGAGGCGGCGAATGTTTCCCGCGTAACGGGAGAAAACGTGAGACTGGATGAAAGCGATCGAAGTGAATGATAGCAGAACAAACACGGGATATACTGACTAGCGATATACTGAGGAAAGGATGCATCATATTTCCATATCGGCCGCGTTGATTGTATGATAGACAGATCAAGTACGTTCGGCCGTTTTTTGTAAGCCGGGAGAGGTGGTTATGATGACGTATCACATTCGGGTGAGACCGACAGCCTTGGTTCTGAGGGATGAGTCTGTGTTATTAGTCGAGTATGTAGATGAGAACGGATTGCATTATAATTTGCCAGGGGGCGGGGCCGAGCCGGGGGAGTCGATCGTGGAGGGAGCCTTGAGGGAATTGCGTGAGGAAACCACGCTGGAGGCGCAGGTGGGGCCAGTCGCATTCGTGTACGAGTATGCTCCGCATAAACAGTCCAGAGATAATTTATCGGGCATCCATACGTTATACATCGTGTTCGAATGTTATCCGCTTGAAGGGTCATTTCCGAAGCTTCCGGCGGCGCCAGATCCGAATCAAACCGATGTGAAATGGATACCGCTCGAGCAGCTGGACGACATTATTTTGTATCCGAATATTAAGAAACACATCAGACAGTACGCTATGGATCGCCGAAATATTGAAATGATCGAGGATTTTGTTCTGGACAAATATTCGTGAATTGCTGGGAGTCGTCAGGAAATGGAGGAGCGGATAGCTGCATAATCCGGCCAACGGCACAATAGTGTATAACAAGCAGAATGGAATGGCTTCACTACAACGTAGGAAGTCATTCCTTTCTTTTATGTGGCGAATGTTGTTGCGTGTAAAGGTTATTTACTCCTTGGTATGATGACAACGGAATGGGGAAAAGTGGAAAAACTATTGTTCGATCAGGAACCGAAGCTTACAATGATATCAGGTATTTGGAAAATGTTGTGTGGAAAGAGAGGCATTCGATGAACCATAAAACGATGGGTATGATATTTATCTGCATTTCGGTGTTCTTGTATGCTGTCCGGTATCTGGCAGCTGCCATATTCGGATCCAACTTGACGTCATGGAGCAAAGAGATGTTTGATTCGATGTTGACCTATGTAGGCAAAGGCCCGCTGGTATTAAGCTGGATCAGCCTGATTGTCGGCATCTTGTGTTTCTTAGGTCCGAGCATCGGCAAATGGAATTCGGAAGATTTGAATAAGATCAAGAAGAACTGGAAGGAATTCGATCCGCCTAATAACAAATGAAGTGTCGGCAGGGAGTCTTTTTGAGTATGGAGTGAATTCAAGGGGGAGTCGAGATGACCGATAACCAAGTGGCCGGCTTTTGGATCAGGCTAGGAGCCAACATTCTGGATGGACTTATAGTGTCGCTTCCGCTAACGATCATAGCTGGACTTATCACGGGGAATTATGAGAATGAGCCGATCAGTAACTTGATCTTCGGTTTATACGGTATTCTGGTGCCGGTGTATTGGAATGGGTATACGATCGGTAAGCGCATGTGCGGCATTCGTATCCGCAAATTCGATTTTCTTGAGCCGCCGGGCCTCGGGACGATGCTGCTTCGCAACCTCGTGGCGGGAATCGTGTATGCGTTAACCCTTGGAATTGGAATTATTGTGAGCATCTTTATGGTTGCGCTGCGAGAGGATAAGCGTTCGCTGCACGATTTTATCGCCGGTACGGAAGTTGTATATGACTAGGGAATGAAGGGGTTACGTAAATCAGGATTACCTAGCGGGGCAGCCATTCATGGCGTTACCATGACGGGAGTTGATTAGATATCGAGTTTAAGATAAAAGGGATTGTCTTTGATATGGATAATACGCTGCTGCATTCCAGCATTGATTTTGGAGCTATGAAAAGAGACATCTATGCCTTTTTGTGCAGTCACAGCATTCTGTCTCCCGGCCTATCCATGGATACCCATACCACCTCAACCGTCATCGCTGAAGCCATGAATACGGGACGGCTGTCGGAAGAGCTGAGCTGCATGATGTGGGATATCGCCAAGGAACATGAGATTCAAGGGATGACGGGAGCAAAACTTGAAGATGGAGTTATGGAGATCGTCCAGCAATTACATGGACAGCTGCATCTGGCCATTGTGACGAATAATGCGGTAGAAGCAGCGATGACTGCACTCGAAGAGAACCGGATTGCTCATTACTTCGATCTCATTATCGGCAGGGAAGCCATGGACTTATTAAAGCCTGCGCCGGATGGATATATGGAGGTGCTGAGGCATTTTCACCATACATCGCCGAAGGAATGGCTGTCTGTCGGAGATGCCTGGGTGGACGGCAAGGCCTCCGAGAGCGCCGGAATTCCGTTTATCGCATATCGTGGGGACATCGCCAAAATGAACCGCATGGGAGTTTTACCGTTTGCCGAAATTCAGGACATACAAGAAGTCGTGGGGTATCTTCAGCCGCGTATCACTAAATAATTTTCGGAGGTGCCAACCCTATGCTGAGTTTTATAAGGGAAATTCCTCTAAAGATTGAGGTCGTTCGCAGAGCCGGCATTCTATCAGGCATGCTGGCCGAGGTTACGTGATGAGATGGTATTTGTCCCATGTGTCTCTGACATTATTTATCTGCATCACCCTGTTCACGCTGTACAGCTTCATGTTTCCGCCGGAGGCAGGCAGTCCCTTACAGGGACTGTCGTATGCGTCGATTCTTCTGTTGTCGCCCGTGGGGATTCTGTTGGCACTCATTAGCATGACTCGTGGTGAACTATCACGAATCGGTATTACAGCCATTGTAGGTCACTCCGTGCTGCTATTATTTCTTTTTCTATTCATGACACTGGGATACCTGATTCTCGGTGTGTAAGGTTACCAAAGAAAGGGCAAGTCATGCCTGCTCTCCGTTCATTCGTTCCCAATGCCTGCAAACAATGTATCCAACACCGATGTCATACTCATTCTGCTCTTCATCGGACAAGGGGAGGCCTAGGAAGTTTAATTGAAAAGCATATTGATAGCAGCTTCCCAGCAGCATGTCCGCAGCGGATCTCGGTTTAACAAACTCCGATACTCTCCCGATTCGCTGCTCCTCGAGCAAATAGGATTCAACGGCTTCATTTGCCCGGTGGGGGCCTTCATTCCGAGCGGTGAAGCCTTCCCGATGCTGCGCTAACAGACCTGGCTCAGAAATAAACGCTTGTTGAAGCGAAATAAGCAATTAAGCTTTACCATCTTCCTCCCGGAAGTTGTATAATCATGGAAGACGTCTAACTCACACGTATGGCCCAGTCTTGGCATGAGCTATTCTAAGGCTGGGTTTTGTCACATACCGGACGGCGAAGGAGGACTGCTTCACTATGAAAAAAAGAGCATATATTACGGATCTCGACGGGACGCTTTTGCGATCGGATCAAACCTTGTCATCCTATACGATGAACGTTGTCACGGATGCATTGGAGCGGGACTTGATCGTCACGTATGCGACTGCCCGCGGTTATATTAGCGCTCAGAGCGTCGTTTCGGATATCCCGTGGAAATACCCCGTGATTCTATATAACGGCGCTTTGTTATATGACGGGTTGAATCAAACCGTTGTGGATGGATACTGGCTGGAGCGCGACATTTCGAATGAGATTATCGGCGTTGGGAAAAAGCACGGCATTACACCTTTTTATTTCTCGCTCGATAAGGACCAGCGGGAGCGTGTTCTGCATGAGACGCTGCGCAGAGAGGGAGAGAAGACCTTCTATGCCGGCCGCCCCCATGATCCGCGGTTCCTGGAAGTGAAGAACTTGAAATGTCCGCCGGATTACCGGACGTTAGCTCTTACCTACATCGGATTACATGAAGAATTGGAGCCGATTCGGCAAGAGGTTACGGCATTCTACGGCGACGTGATTCATGCTCATATGATGCCGGATTATTACATTCGCAACCACTATTTCCTCGAATTCAGCCATGCCAAAGCAAACAAAAGAGACGGCCTCCAATTATGGTCCGCCCACATGGGGATTGATCTGGAGAACACGGTGGTGTTCGGCGACCACATCAATGATGTCGGCTTGTTCGAGGCCGGAGGCACTCGGATCGCAGTCCGGAACGCGCATGAAAGGATACGGCAGCTGGCTGATCATATTATCGACTCGAACGAGCTGGATGGCGTGGCGCATTATATCGAGCAGCAGATGGAACTGGCGGGAGAGCATACGATTATATCCACACTGGGAGGACCATGATGACGTTGAATTTGGCAAAGGAAATCTATGATGTAACCCATTTAACGGGAACCTTTACTTTACGCTCGGGTCAAACGTCTGATGAGTATTTTGATAAATACTTGTTTGAGTCAGATCCCGCTATTCTGGCCCAAGTAGCTGAGGAACTGGTCGGACTTATCCCTGAAGATACGGAAGTGTTAGCAGGACTTGAAATGGGGGGGATTCCGATTGCAACTGCGCTATCCTTGAAGTCAGGCACTCCGTCCGCATTTGTAAGAAAAAAAGCAAAGGAATACGGTACCTGCAAATTGGCGGAAGGTGCGGACATTAAGGGTAAACGCGTATGTGTGATTGAGGACGTGGTGACGACCGGAGGACAAATCTTGTTAAGCGTTCACGATTTGAGAGAAGCTGGAGCGGTCGTCGAGCATGTCATCTGCGTCATTGAACGTAATCCGGCAGGAAGACAGAGACTGGAGGAAGCCGGTCTTATTTTGCATTCCCTGTTCAAAATGGAGGAGCTTTTAGCTGCAGCGAATATGGATTAGACTTGAGATGAACTTTAGGAACCGTTTCGATGTCAGACGATATCCAAAGAGGAAATATCGCCTGCATCTCACGGCTGGTTAAATCTCAGCGTGATGTTCAGACCTCCGTCGTTATTTATAACTCATGATCTTCCCTTCATCTCAAAATTGACCTTAACCAGCTCGGCAAAAGCGGAAAACGCCTTGTTCCTGAACCGGTCGTTGCGCCGGACCAGGCTTGTCGAGGTGTGACGGAAGGCTTCCGGGATCGAGTAGCTGCCCATATTGGCGTATTCTCCGCTTAAGACGGAGCTGGGGAGCAGCGCTGCCGCAAGTCCTGACCGCACGATGCTGAGCTGGGTTTCCAACGAGGAGACCTCGATCATATTGGTTAGCGGAATGCCTTCGCTCAGCAGCCATGCTTCAAGGGCGCTTCGAAACGGGCATCCCGCGGGGGCTACGGCCCATTTGGTCACCGCAAGTTCGGGAAAGGGCTGCTCTTTGGATTTGGTCAGCAGCATGACTTCATCCTCTTCTATATAATCGGCTACCAGCTTCGGCGGAATGGTTCCTGTCACAAAAGCCCCGTCCAGCTGATAGTTCAGAACTTGAGTAATCAGCTCCGAGGAGCTGCCAGTCAACAGGGACAGCGTGACGTCAGGGTACTTGGTTTGATAGTCGGACAAGGATTGAATGAAGTGCCCGCAATGAACCGTGTCCACGACGCCAATGGCTAATGAACCGCTTGGATACGGCTGTTCCTGCACGGTTCTCACTGCTTCTTCGGACAGGTTGATGATGGTACACGCATAGTCCAGGAACATACGCCCTTTCTCCGTCAAGGTTACTCCATTGGAGTGCCTGTTAAACAAGGGAACCCCCAATTCATTCTCCAGTTTTTTGACCCGGGCCGTTACATTCGACTGCACATACCCAAGCTGCTCCGCGGCGCGGGTGATGTTACCTTCCTCCGCAATCCTGAGAAAAACCCTTAGATCAGTAAGCTCCATGCCAACACTCCTCTCCTTCAGACATCACTAAAAATGATGACATCATTATTAATGATCATTATACAGCATGCCAAATTTGGATTACAATCACAACGACATCATAAAGCGATTTAAACAAATACAGAGTGGAGGGGATGTTGGGGGATGAAGAAGGCTTGGTGGCTCTTATTATTGGCGGGAGCGCTGGAGGTTGTCTGGGTATCCGGTTTAAAACATTCCGATGTATGGTGGCAGTGGGTCATTACCATCGCATCGATAGTATTCAGTTTTAAAGTTTTTTTGGACTCCGCGGCGAAGCTTCCCATCGGCACGGTCTATGTGATCTTCACAGGACTCGGTACAGCCGGCACGGTGCTGGCGGAGATTCTCGTGTTTGGCGAGGAAGCGAATCCCGTCAAGCTCCTACTGATTGCAATGCTGGCCGCAGGCGTGCTGGGGCTAAAGCTGGTCACGAAGGATACGGATCGTCAAGCGAAGGAGAGTGGCATCTAATGGAATGGATCGCTCTGATTGCAGCCGGGTTGTGCGAAGTTCTGGGTGTCATTGCCTTAAGACGGGTAACCCTGCAACGCAGCTTGGGATCCTACGTTTTTTTAGCCTGTTCGCTTGGCTCCAGTTTCCTGCTGCTGACGTATGCGATGAATTTCATTTCCATGGGAACCGCCTACGCGATTTGGACGGGAATGGGGACGGCAGGCAGCACGCTGCTGGGGATGTTTGCGTTCGGAGAACCGAAGGAATGGCGTCGTATGTTCTTCATCGCTTTAATTCTCGCTTCAGCCATCGGACTTAAGATTATGACGTAACCAATCGAGGCGTACAGAATTTCTTAGACTGTGAAGGATATTCGGATTTGTATATAGAATTTACATATAGTTTGGTGATTTGAAGCTATGCGATCAAACGCCAGGATGCATTTTTTATTTTGGAAAGGACAGGTGTATCTTATGAAATTCAGCGAGTATCGCTATGAACGCCCCGACGTAAAAGCTTTTGAGCAAAAGTTCAAGGAACAACTGAACGCCTTCACCTCCGCCGGCACGTACGAGGAACAGGATGAGGCGATGACCCGTATTAACAAACTTCGCAGCGAGATGGATACCCTGAGCCAACTGGTGTACATCCGCCACTCGATTGATACGAACGACGAGTTCTATAAGGCAGAGCAGGATTTCTTCGACGAGAACGGACCGGTCATCCAGGAATACATAACGGATTATTACCGGGCCCTCGTGGATTCGAAATTCAGAGCCCAGCTGGAGGACAAATGGGGACGGCAGCTGTTCCAGCTGGCAGAGCTATCGCTCAAAACCTTCAGCCCTGAGATCATCGAGGATTTGCAGCAGGAGAACAAGCTGACGACGGAATATGCGAAGCTGATCGCTTCTGCAAAAATTCAGTTCGAAGGCGAAGAACGCACCCTGTCGCAGCTGATTCCGTTCCAGCAATCGACGGATCGCGATATGCGCAAACGCGCAATGGAGGCTTCCAGCGGTTTCATGGCCGAGAACGAAGCCACCTTCGACCGCATCTATGACGATCTGGTTAAAGTGAGAACCAAGATTGCCAAGAAGCTTGGCTTCAACAATTACGTGGAGCTGGGTTATGCCCGCATGGCCCGCACGGATTACAATGCGGAGATGGTGGCTAATTTCCGTAACCAGGTGCTCGAGCATATCGTTCCGGTTGCGTCCAAGCTGAAAGAACGTCAGCAGAAGCGGATCGATGTGGACCAACTGCTGTACTACGACGAGAACTTTTCCTTCAAATCGGGGAATGCCACGCCGAAGGGCGACCCGGATTGGATCGTGAACAACGGCGCGAAGATGTACGAGGAATTGTCTCCGGAAACTCACGAGTTCTTCACCTTCATGCAGGAGAACGGCCTTATGGACCTGGTTGCCAAAAAAGGCAAGCAGAGCGGCGGATACTGTACCTATATCAGCGAGTACGGCGCACCGTTTATCTTCTCCAACTTCAACGGGACTTCCGGCGATATTGACGTGCTGACGCACGAAGCCGGTCATGCGTTCCAAGTGTACGAGAGCAGAGGTTTCGAGGTACCGGAGTATGGATTTCCGACTTATGAGGCATGCGAAATCCATTCCATGAGCATGGAATTCTTCACTTGGCCGTGGATGGACCGCTTCTTCGAGGACGAGGCGGATAAATACCGCTTCGACCATCTGGCGAGCGGACTCATCTTCATTCCTTACGGGGTGACGGTTGATGAATTCCAGCACTTCGTTTACGAGAATCCGGATGCTACGCCGGCGGAACGGAAACAGGCATGGCGCGAGATCGAGCGGAAATATCTGCCGCACCGGAACTATGATGATAATGCGTATCTGGAGCAAGGCGGCTTCTGGCATAAACAAGGACATATCTTCAATTCGCCGTTCTATTATATCGACTATACGCTGGCTCAAATCTGTGCATTCCAATTCTGGAAGAAGATGCACGAGGACCAATCCGCGGCATGGGCGGATTATCTGCACCTGTGTCGTCAAGGCGGAAGCAAATCCTTCACTGAATTGGTGAAGGTCGCAGGACTGATCTCTCCATTCGAGGATGGCTGCGTCACTTCCGTCATCGGCAGCATCGAAGCTTGGCTGGACAGCGTGGACGATACAGCTCTTTAAATCGTAAATAAGTAAGGCAAAGACATGCAGGAGAACACGAGTGGGTACATACTCAGGTGTTTCCTGCATGTTTTTCATAGTGAGCATCTCAAAACGTGACTCACTTTTTAATGCCCATAAACCAGGAGGAATAAAGACCATGATTACGTACAAACCGTTAAGCGAGCTTCCGATCCGGGAAGTATCCGAGCTTTGGAATCTCTCGTTTGAAGGCTACATGGTGAACGCTTCCATGCCGCTGGACCGCTTCATTGCCCGGATCGGGAATGACGCTTTATGTCTGGAGCGCTCACTCGCTTGTTACGTGGATGGCGTACCCGCCGGCATCGTCATGAACAGCTTTCGATTGGATGGCGGCGAATCCATTGCGCGTAACGGAGGGACGGCAATAGCTCCGGATTTCCGGGGCAAAGGGATCGGCAAATCCATGATGGAGAAAAACGACGACCTCTATAAGGGGCAAGGCGTGCTTCGTGCATATTTAGAGGCGATCAGCTCGAATGCGGCCGCGATTCGCCTTTATGAAAGCGTCGGATATGAAATTATCGATCGGCTGCTCATTATGACAAATGATCAATCGTTAGAGACGCAGGATCATCAGAATGCATCGACTCCGTTTACGTTGGTCAGAGGCCTAGCCGCGGAGGCTGCCTCCGCAGATTTCTATCGATCCGGCGAAGTCTGGCAGACAGACGCTGCCAGTATCAAGGACGGCGAGTGCGTGCTTGTTTATGAAGGGGAAGAACTTGTGGGCTACGGTTTGTTTAAGCGTGCGTTCGATGCTGCGGGCCGTTTGCAGGCGACCACGCTGTTCCGTTGTGAAGCCGCTCCGGGTTACCGGGATGCCCAAGCCGTGTTAAAGGCAGCCGCGCTCGTGATGATGCAGCCTGGTTCCACTTGCAAGCGATCCGCATTCAATATCCGGGCTTCGCATAAGGAATTGGTGGACGTGCTGGAGGCGCTTGGGTTCGCCAGCTCGATGGAGCAGGTGCTTATGGTCCGCGACTACAACGCTACATAGGTTGTATGAATATCTGCAAGGCTGGAGGAATTACGCTTATGAGAAAAAGCACGGATCTAACCCTGTATCCGGCCCTATCGAATGATATCCATTGGGGCGTGGTGCGAGCCCGGTTTGCCCTGGGCGAAGATTTCGAAGAATCGATGGTCAGCAATGTCACGATTATTCCATTCGCCGGGGAACGCTGCGTTATTTTTCAGATAGCGGACGGCAGCTGGGAGCTTCCTGGCGGAACCCTGGAGCCTGGCGAGTCTTATATCGAGGGACTCCGGCGGGAAGTGAGGGAGGAGCTTGGCGCAGAACTCGAGTCATACCGGGTCTTTGGCCAGTTTCGCTGCGAGTCCAGCAGCAAGGCGCCTTATCGGCCGCATATTCCCCATCCTCAATTTGTCCGATTGGTTGGGTACGGGGATGTACGCATCGTTGGGGAGCCGCTGAATCCCGAGGATGGGGAGCAGGTCATCGCAGTGGAGGCGGTTGATCTGGAGGTAGCCGTAAGACGATTGGAGGAGACGGGCAGGCAGGATATCGCGGATCTTTACAAGCTGGCATATACCATAAGACAAGGTGAGCGAAATCCAAACAACTTCTAGGATGTGAAGATGCTGTGAGATTACCTTATAAAATAGGTTATGCCGTTACGTTGGTTTGGCTGGTCTGGATTGTATACGGTTATATGAATTATGACGATATCGCTGAGCGCGGCCAACTGTCCATCGTTCTGTTAAGCGCCGTGATTGGCATCATCCTGCTGCCGATCTATTTTATATCCGTACTGCTGTACTCTGTTTACAAACGGGATTCGGGAAAGAAAAAGTAAGGGGGGATATCTTGAAGGATCAATATCTGTTTTTGCTCGGTGGACATTCCTTTCAAGCCGAAGCGAATCGACAGTTTCTAGAGCAAGCGGGTGGTTCCCATGCCAGGATTGCGTTATGCATCATGAACCGGCCGGGCTGGGAGGAGTATGTTCCGTTGTTTCAGCAGATGTGGACTGAAGCGGGAATGACCCAGAACGTGAGCGTGATCGTTCCCGATGAAGACGGGAATCTGGACATGGAACAAGCTGAACAGGTGCTGTCATGGGCCACGGGAATATTTATTGGCGGGGGCAACACGGAGAAATACCATCACTATTACGCGACGGGGCCTTTTAAAGAGCTGTTAATCGACCGCTACGAGAACGGCGTTCCGATTGCTGGCAATTCGGCAGGTGCCCTAATTCTTCCGGAGACATGCCTGATATCCCCGCTTGATAATGAACAAGGCATCATGATGTTTAAGCAAGGCGTAGGGTTGTTCTCGAATGTCTTAATCAGCGTTCATTATACGGAGTGGGACGACCAGTCCAACCTGCTGCAGGGAATGAAGACAGGGAAAGTGCGGTACGGCATCGGCATTGATGAGCAGGCATGCGCCGTTTTTATCAATGGACAGCTGGCGTCCTCGTTGGGGGAATCCGTCTACACCGTAACCTACGAGGATTTTGACGAGGACCGATATACGATTGTGAAGAGGACATCTTGAAGGATGTCTTCTTTTTATAGGTAATCCGGGAAAAAGGTCACCTTGAAACAACGCATCAGGGATCTGGCTTTTCTATCGCAAGTGTGTCAAGATAAACGGAAAATAGACGGAGGGGACTGAACGGAATGATCTATCATATTATTTCGAAGCAAGCATGGATGGAAGCGCAGGGCAAGGACATGTACGAGCCGCCAAGCTTGCATACGGACCGATTTATTCACTGCTCGACCGAGGCGCAAGTCAGTGGCGTAGCTAACACCTTATACACAGGCAGAACCGATCTGTTCGTTCTGGGGATTCAAGAAGATCAGGTGGACGCGGAGATCATATTTGAGGATTTATATGAGCTGAATCAGCTGTATCCGCATATTTACGGCGGGTTAAACCTGAATGCGGTCCGGAAGGTGTATCGTTTGGAGGCGGATAAGGACGGCGTTTTTGCGTTCCAGGCTTCTCCTGAGCTTGAGTATAAAGGATAGAAAAGCCCTAATACCACAACTTAATACAAAGGAGGAAGCATGTATGATACTCGAAGTGGCCATGCTGCAGGTGAAGCCGGGACAAACGGCGGATTTTGAGCGGAATTTCCAAGTCGCGTCAGGAATCATCTCCAAGATGAAGGGCTACATCCATCATGAGCTGAAGCGATGCTTGGAAGATGATCATAAGTACATTCTGCTGGTGAAATGGGAGACCCTGGAGGATCACACGATAGGTTTTCGGGAATCCGCGGAATATCAGGACTGGAAACAACGGCTGCATCACTTTTACGATCCGTTCCCTGTTGTAGAACATTATGAAGAGGTGTGAATCGAAGCATCATTTTTAAAGCCTCTGAACAAGCCATGCCCACCGGTATATTATCTTATGATGAAGCGATGGATAAGCTGAATCGAGTACGGGAAACAACGAAGCAGATCATAACGAAGCTGGCTGAGCGAAATACGAATGATCTGCACGATCCTCACCCGTATGGATTCGAGCTGAATGCTGCACAATGGGCCCATTTTATAGCGATACACGAGACCCTGCATATCAGAAAGCTGGGACGTATCCGGGAGGCGAATCAATAACCGTTAAGGCAGGTGTTCATGTTGAACGTTGAAGAGTTGATGACAGAGGTATACGGCATTCTGCCGCTTAAGGTCGAGCCGATGTCATTCGGCCATACCAATCAGGTGTATAGCGTGTCATTTCCGGACGAGCAAATCATTCTCCGAACCAATCGCAAGCCCGACGTCCTGAAGCATACTGCAAACAACATAGCGATCCTATCATCGCTGGGCTTGCCGGTACCGAGCGTGATTCGAACGGATGTGTCCCTTCAGAAGGTCCCCTATGCATACATGATGCTGGAGCATGTTCCGGGCCGTGATCTGCGATATGAGCTTGAGGGCATGACGAATGAACAAATGGACGATCTCGCCGGACAAATCATCGTTTTCCAGCGCAAGGTGTCAGAGCTTCCCCTGGGCACCGGATTCGGATGGGTTCCGATCGGAGAGCAGGGGCCTTTTACATCCTGGTCGGAGATCATCGATCGTGATATCTGCGATCATATCGGCAACATAACCGGTGAGGTTGCTCCGGACATCATCGTTCAATTGCAGCACATCAAGCGGCGATACGAGCCTGATTTCGACCGGATAGAGCCTGTCTGTTTCCTGGATGATCTCACGATCAAGAACGTGATTGTGTCCGATGGCACGCTACAAGGTATCGTGGATTTCGATTGGGTCTGTTATGGAGACCCGTTGTACATGATCGCCCTCACCCAAACGGCGGTGGTCTCTGATATCGGAGACCGGGGAATGGCCTACGTGGAGGCGTTATGCAGGCAGTGGGGAGCGGACCGGGAACAGCGGGCACTGATTGATTTTTACTCCGTCGTTCATGCCCTGGCATTTATCGGCCATCATCAGAGGGAGCGGAACGAGGCCTGCAAACAGCGTATGGTTTCATTCATAGTAGACAAAATAAAGCAGGATGCAAACAGAACCGCATGAGCTTAAGAGCCCATGCGGTTCTTGTTGTCTTATCAAGAAGTTGGCGCAAATCCCACTCTCGGTTTGTCCCGTTCCTTGGTATTCACCGAAACGTAGCGGATCGCGGTTAACGGTACATACAGCATCTCGTATTCATCTCTGTATCGGATGAATTGTTCGCCTACTTCCTCCAGCGTGCCGTTCCGCACATAACTTCCATCCGTAAAATAGATGCTCACTTCCTGATTCAGCAAATTTTTCAGCATATACGGTTCACTCCTTGTGAATAAAGTAGAATATCGGGGCTAAACGGATCATGGGCATTCATCGGATAGCGTCACAGTTTGGTGACGATGTCGTCAATGATCCCGTATTCCTTCGCTTCTTCCGCCGACATAAAATAATCCCGCTCCATATCCTTTTCGACGCGTTCGACGGACTGACCTGTGCGCTCGGATATAATATGCGCCAGCTTCTCACGGGTTTTCAGGATGCGTTTAGCCGTAATGGCGATATCGGTTGCCTGCCCCTGTACACCGCCCAGCGGCTGATGGATCATAATTTCGCTGTTCGGCAGAGCGAGGCGCTTGCCTTTGGCGCCGGCCAGCAGCAGGATCGCCCCGTATGATGCAGCAAATCCCGTGCAGATGGTGTTGACTTGTGGTTTGATAATCTGCATGGTATCGTAAATGCCAAAGCCCGCGGATACCGAGCCGCCCGGACTGTTGATGTACATATGGATATCCTTCTCGGGATCCTCGGCCGCAAGAAACAACAGCTGCGCGATAATGCTGTTTGCGATGGCGTCATCGATGGCTGCGCCCACAAAGACGATCCGATCCTTCAGCAGTCGGGAATAAATATCGTATGATCGTTCGCCACGGTTGGTTTGTTCAACAACATAAGGAACAATATTCATGGTTTCATCCTCCATCTTCGTAAGGTTTTCGTGATTCAGCAAGTAAACGAAGAGACCGCTGCAAAAGATACGAAAGAAACCATGAAATATATTTTTGATGACAGCGTAACGAAAAGCACGCTTCATTCGTTTACCTATAAGATATCCTACCGAGATGTGGAAAGGAGTGGATTCCGATGACCATCTATCGACCGAGCGCCACCACGGAAGCCGAACAGGGCCTGGCGGAGCTGAATGCCGTCCTGCACAGGTATTGTTTGTCCCTTACAAACTCCTCATGGGATTCCGATGATCTGGTGCAGGACACATGGATCAAGGCGCTGGAGCATTTGCAGCAGCGGAGCCATGCCAATCCCGAAGCTCTCCTGCTTCGGATCGCCAAGAATACATGGATTGACCGGGTCCGCCGGGATCAGACCTACCGACGAATTCTGAATGAGAAGCTGGAACACGTATTGACTAAAGAAGAAGCCTCGAACGAGGACAGCAAGCTGAACATCGAGTTCGCCTTTCAATGGCTGATGGAACATTTGTCACCCCTGCAGCGAACGGTGCTGCTGCTCCGTGAAGTGTACGAATATTCCATTTCGGAAACCGCGAATATGCTGCAAACGACGGACGGAGCGGTAAAAGCGGCCCTTCATCGAGCTCAAAAGGTGCTGCAATCGTTGAACCCGGAGGAAGAGGAACTTGGATTGGCTATGCCGGAAGAGGCAGAGATGACCCTGAATCTTCAGGCATTGGCAGAGGCATACCAATCCGGGGATGTCGAAGCTGTCGTTAGGCTGATTCAATGGAACAGCAGCGGGGGATCGGCCATTGGAAGCATGGCTCCGATGGAGGTTCAATCGCCGACCGCGAGTTATATGATGTATGGCGGGTATTCGGCCGACCTGCGAATGGCCGCGTAAAGCGAAGATTCAACCAGGTGGATCATACATTGCCGTTAAGGCCGGAGCAGAAGCTGCTCCGGCCTTTTTTGACGAGGATTAACAACCGGTGAATAGGGACAACCGATATACATGAATCTCCGTCCATCGTATCGTCTTCCAGCCCTTGGGGATGTATACTATAACCAAGCAGATCGGACAGGAATGAGGGATGAGGTTGCAGACCGAAGTGAAGCTGTACACCATGTGCATGATACAAGACGGAAGCAGAATTTTGCTGATGAACAGACCGGATGACAAAGGATTCCCCGGATATATTGCCCCCGGCGGCAAGGTGGATTTTCCGGAAAGCATTGTAAACGGAGCCATTCGGGAGGTTCGGGAGGAAACCGGCTTGATTGTGAAGGACATCATCTATAAAGGCCTTGAAGAATTCTGTGAACCGAATACGGGGCTTCGGTACATGGTATTTAATTATTTGGCCACTTCCTTTGAAGGGGAGCTGCTGGAGCATCCTCCCGAAGGGGAGCTGTTATGGGTGGATCGCGAAGAGGCATTGAAACTGCCCATGCAGGCTTGGTTTAAACGAAGGTTTCCTTTGTTTTTCGAAGAGGGGACGTTTGAATTAAGCGAGATATGGGATGAGAAGACAGGGCAGGTTCTGGAGGAAACGGTCAGGCGGTATCCTGCAAGAATACCACAGGCGGCAGGTCTCGCCGATTAACGAAGGGAGCGATGCGGGATGGCGGTCAAGGCGGTGTTCTTCGATTTATATGAGACGTTAATCACGGAGTTCGCAGACGGCAAGCGGGTATCCAAGAGATCCTATGACTATATGGATAGACTCGGGCTATCGGAAGCGGAGTTTAAACAGGAGTGGAGCACTCGTTCGGAGCGAAGAATGAATGGGCATTTTCCCGACTATCATTCGGTGATCCGTGACATTCTGGATTCTCGCAGTTTGCCCTATCCTCAGGAACACGTGGAATTCCTATATCAGTCGAGAGTCAGCGAGAAGAAAATTCCTTTCCAAACAATCTCGAAGGAGATCTGCAGGCTGCTGGAACTTCTGCGTGAACGGGGACTGAGGCTGGGCTTGATCAGCAATTGCTCGGAAGAAGAGGTGGTTTCTTTTGGCCAGAGCGGACTGGCCCCCTACTTCGATGACGTTATCTTCTCTTATCAGGTTGGGGTAGCCAAGCCGAATGCAGAAATCTATCGCTTGGCTTGTGAGCGCTTATCCGTAAGACCGGAGGATTCCCTGTTTATCGGGGACGGCGGTTCAGATGAGCTGAGAGGCGCGGGCAGTGCCGGATTAAGGCCATATCACGCCTATTGGTACAATACGTTTATGGAGAGCGGGTATGAGAAGATCCGTCAACCGCTGCATGTGCTGGACATCATTGAATCTATATAGAAAGGGAGCCGCCGAACAATGAATCTGCAGGCCATTAACCATCTCTGCTTTTCAGTTTCGCACTTAGAACGGTCCATTGATTTTTACAGGGACGTGTTTGGAGCCAAGCTTCTGGTCAGAGGGCGAAAGCTGGCTTATTTCGATCTGAACGGGCTGTGGATTGCTCTAAACGAAGAAGACGTGGACCGAAGCACGGCAAACAGAACCTATACGCATATTGCATTTACCATCGATGAGCAGGATGTGGAGCCGACGCTGCTTCGCCTTCAATCGCTCCAAGTGGAGATTTTGCCGGGTAGGGCAAGGGACGAGAAGGATAAGAAGTCGATTTACTTCCTGGATCCGGACGGCCACATGTTCGAGTTTCATACTGGCGGATTGCAGGACAGACTGGACTATTACCGAACGGACAAAGAGCATATGATCTTTTACGATACCGAATAGTGGGGGAAGGAACGATTCTTAGATTTTTTTGAACAACCGAAGATGGGAAAATATCCTACTTTGTGCCCATTTTGGCCTTGGAAGGTAACGATTTTAACCGGGACTGTCGATATACAGAGAGACTGGAAAAAAAGCCTGCGAGACAGAAGGTACAAAGGAGAGAAATAAATGAGCTTAAACAGAAAGACAACGAAGATTTTTCTTGTCGTTGTGATGATGTTGGCGATGGTTTTTCCAACCAGCGTATTCGCCGCCTCCGGGGACGTAACATCGATTGAATTTGATACGAACGAGAGCAAAATTTACTTAACCGTTAATGAAACAACGGAACAACTTCGCGTATTGGCTAACATTGAAGGATCTTCCACGAAGAAGGACGTAACCAATGAGACGACGTGGACTTCGTCCAACACGAGAATCGTAAAGGTTGACGGCGGTCTCATTGTTCCGCTGGAGAAGGGTACGGCCCGTATTACGGCAAAATACAAAGGCGCAATCAAAACGATTGATGTCGACGTCAAATTTGCCATCGACGAGTTCAAGCTGGATCAGCCGGATAAAGTGGAGCATAAGCTTGGAACGGAAGGTTTAACCGTTAAAGCATTGGCTGACGGAACGAACGACGTGACAACGGAAGCGAAGTGGACCACTTCCGATGACAGCGTAGTGAAAGTAAGCAAAGGGGAACTGACCCTCGTAGGTCTGGGCAGCGCAACCGTGACTGCGGATTACAAAGGGCTCAAGGCGTCCTTTACGGTCAAAGTCGTCGCTCCTTACCAAAAGCTTGCGATCGTTCCGGGCGAGGATCAGGAGCTGCTAGTCGGTGATGCGCCTGTGGATCTTAAAGTATTCGCCAAGCAGTCGGAGACCGATGCGGGTACGGACGTAACGGACAAGGTAGAGCTGAAATCGTCCAACACTTCCGTAGCAACGATTGAGGATGGCAAGCTGAAGCCGGTGGCTTTGGGCAAATCCACGATCAGCGTGAGCTATTTGGGTTCGACTGCCAAGCTGGATGTGTATGTGCGCAATCCATATGAAGCTTTGATACTGGATCAGACGGATTTCGTCAAGAATCCGGTTCTGTTTATGAATGATTCGATTACGGTAAAAGCCAAGGTTCGTAATGCGGCTTCCCAATCCATCGACGTGGCCGGGGAATGGACCTCATCCAATCCGCTGGCGGTATCCGTCAACGGTGGCGTGATTACAGCAAGAGCAAAGGGAACCTCCACCATCAAGGTGAGTTACCTCGGAATCAGCAAAGAATTTACCGTTAAGGTGTATCCGACGGTGACCAAGTTTGAAACAGAGGACACGAAGCTGGATGTGCTGAAAGACGAATCCAAATCCTTCCCTAAAGTGACGGGAACGCTTCTGGACGACGAGGAAGAGGATTTCAGCAGCGCGGTGACCTGGACATCGAGCGATGAGAACGTGGTAACGACCGAAAACGGCAAAATCAAAGGTATCGATGCCGGCACAGCAACAATCACCGGTAAGATCGGTTCCAGAGAAGTAGCGACGCTGCCGGTTACGGTTAACGAAAAAGTGCTGGTGCTGCTGCCGGATGTAGAGGAGTATCAGCTGGTTATAGGCAGAAGCAACGCGCTGCCGAAAGTAAATGCCGTATTCGAGGATGGCGAAGAGAGCGATGTGACCTCTTCCATCGAATGGTCGCTGACTGGATCTGCGGCTGTCATTAAAGACGGTACGATCAAAGGCTTAACGAAAGGCTCGACAACGCTGAAAGGCACTTATTTGAACAAAGAAGTCAAGATTCCGGTCGTGGTTGAACAGGAAGTCGTTAAGTTTGTCGTAGACCCGGAGAATATTGACCTCAACATCAAGAAATCCAAATCGATTAAAGTTACAGGCTACTACAGCAACGGCAAAACGGTTTCGCTCTCATCCAAGATGAATTGGAGTTCTTCGGACACCGCGATTGTAACGGTATCCAGAACCTCCGTTAAAGCGGTTGCCGAGGGTAAAGCAACGATTACGGGTTCATACCAAGGCAAAGAAGTCACCGTTAAGGTAAACGTGGTTCCGAAGATGACGAAATTGATCGCCAGCGAGAAGAAATTGAACTTGAAGCCCGGTGACGTCAAAACCGTAACGGTTACGGCCGAATATGATACCGGCGCAAAAACGAGTGTTGGGGACACCGCCGTGTGGACAACCAGCAACTCCAGCGTGGCCAAAGTAACGAACGGACGCATTGAAGCGATCGCGAAGGGAACCGCCCGCATTAAGGGGCAGTACAATTCGAAGACCGTAACCATTACCGTCTCTGTTAAATAGTTAGAACAGCATGCTGCAACAGCCCGGCTCTAAAGATGAGCCGGGCTGTTGTCTGTTCATAAGAATCTTTCTGGGTAAAGCGGGATGAGGTCAAATTCCAGGCGGCTGCGTTCTCAGAAACCAGGCAAGCAGATGGCCGTTATAGATCTCCAGCGATTTCACCTGAAAATTCGTCGCTTCGGCGAGTACATACATTTCATCGATCGAATAATATTTCATCTCGGCATCAACAAAACCGTCTCCTATCCGGTAGTAAGGCATATCGAGGAGATCAGGATCATGACGAGAAGGTGCAAAATGCCGTTTCCACGGCGTTGAGATGAGCAGGCTTCCGCCAGGCATCAGTTTGTCATGGATTTTGCGGAGAACCGGTATCGGATTGTAATTCATATGCTCGAGCACTTCCGTAAAGAGAACGATATCGTACCGTTCGTTTCCCGGAATATCCTCGGCTTCCACATTGCACTGGCTCCACCCGATCCCGTAGTCCTGTTCCAGTTCCACGGACCAGTAATCCGTCATGTGATCCAAGCCGTGTGCTTGAGCTCCGGACAATACGCTGTACATTAGCAGCGTACCGTAAGCAGCGCCGATATCTAGCACCTTGGCGCCCCGGTTCACAAGCAACGAGTCCAGGATCGGAAGCAGCGGGTACCAGTAGCTGGCTTCTTCATCCTTGTAAACAGACAGATAGTGGCTCCCATTCCGCTTGGCATGATAGGAAGAGATGATCGTTTGGGCACGGGACAGTTTCTCGTCAGGCGATAGATCATCATCAAGAGGCTGCCTGCATTGCCGCTCGTCAGCCTCGGGTAACGGTCCAACCGTTCCAACGCTGACGAGCAGGTATCCGGGCACATTGCGCTTCTCGTATTCAGGGAGTCTATGGTACCACATCGTCAGCCAATGCTTGACGGTCTGGGAATCCCGGATGAAATCAAGAAAATCCAAACTGTCCAAAAAGCCGATGCTGCTCTCCTCGATCAATGTTATACCGCACCGCTCAAATTGATTTCTGAGCGTGGAGGCGGGATGCTCCATGCCATACATCCAGGTGCCCAACTGTTCGGCGGCTTCTTTTCCCGCACGATACGGCAAACATTCCGCAAAAGGGGTGAGGATCAGCATCGTTCCTCCCGGCTTGGTAACCCGTTTCATTTCCCTTAATATCGCGATCCGCTCTTCTCCCTCAAAATGCTCCAGCACCCCCGCATTCCAGGTTAGATCAAAGTGCTGGTCAGGAAGCCGCATCTCCCTAATATCGGAGAGAACAAAGGTGCCCGGAACCTTGGCGCTATAAAAGGCGCTCCGGCTGTTGTACAGCGCATTCTCGGAATAATCGACCAGCGTCACTTCCGCATGCTCAGCAGCCAGGCGCAGCGAAATCTTGCCCGTTCCGGAACCGGCCTCGAGTATGCGCTTCCCTTCGATGCCTCCTGTAACCTCCATGATCTTATCGTAGATGGTTTGGCTTAGTGAATCCCAGTGATAGGATACCTCCCGGGACCATAGCTGATCCCAAATCTTCTTCTGGCGTTCATCCGGCAGCATATCATTCGGTCACCCCTTTGTGTTCTGGCGTGTACTTGCGAAACAGCCGGTGGAACTCACCGGAGCCGTTGTGAATCTCAGCCAGTTCTCTCAATCCGTACGCCCCGTATTGATGAAACAGGCCAGCCTCGTTCATGGAAAATTCGGTGTATTTGTCCGGCATCGACATGCGTTGGGCCATGGTTGCATGGTATACCCAGGAGGCCAGGCAGCATTTCGGCCTCCATGCCGTGCGCGTTCCCATATAATACCGCATGCCCAGAAGCAGACTGTCATCCTCATACCCCTGCTTGCCGGATAAGAATCGAGTATCATAACCTCCAATATGGCGAAGGGCTTCCGCACGGTGAACGACCGGATGCACGAATCCATCCGCAATCCCTTTTCTTGACAGCCGCTGGAGCGTTTCGCTGAGCTCACCCGGTGTATTCGGAAGAACAATGAACTCACCCAAGGGCTGCATTTCTCCGGTTGAGGTAACGATGCCGGGCGATACCATAGGTTCGTCGTTACATTCCAGATAACGAAGAAGAGGCTCGTGCCAATCCGGAGGAAAGAGCATGTCGACATGAATTTCGGAGATGTACCCTGCTTCAGGGAAGTGCTCCCATATGAATTCAAAACAGGCTTGCCTGGCGGCAGCGATGCCGATATTCGCTCCGTTCCCGAGAATAACACCGGATAGGCCTAACGTTTGCAGCCATTCGTGCAGCTCTTCATTCGTAAGGCATCCTTGATTAAACAGAACCGTCCTATGCTCCCGGGAGCGCTGCAGACTGCTTAACGCCAGGCTGGCCATGTGTAAATCATTCGCGCGCGAGCTCTCCCGAATGAATAAGGGCAAGGTATGAATGATTTTCAATTCCATCGCTTCCTCTTATGGTTATTCGTTATTCCATCCATTCAACAAGCGTAGGCGATTCCTCCAGAATGGAGTCGTATTGTTCTTTCGAGCCGAATTCTGCTTCAGGATCGAGCTGACGATAACGCTTGAGCTTCTCCAGCCTATATTCCGGTTTGGCCCACCCGTAATGCTTAAGGCGAATGGCTGAAAGATGGTGGGGAAGATCGAATACATTCGCCGGGAACCTTCCACAGTGCTGGGCCGTCTCTTTCCAGCAATACTTCATTTCGGGACGGTAACGCAGAAGAAAAGGGCGATAGGTTCTATGCGAGCTCCAGCATTCATCGTCCCGGTAATGGGTTTCGTTCCAAAAATCATAGAGCCGGAAGCAATACAAATCGAACTCGTTTTGCTTCAGCATGGAAGGAAGCTCAGCCGTAAAGGAAGACTCAAACCATTCGTCCGCATCCAAATTCAGAATCCATTCGGGATGAAGGTTCAAGGTTTCGCGCCATTGTTGCTTTCGCAGCTCAACCTCGTTGTGAAACAGGGATGCCTCGTTGCTGATCAGACGCAGCGGAATTCCCTTCAAAACTTCCATACATACATCCAGCGTGTTATCCGTACTTGCATCATCGATAATAACGGCTTGGTCAATGTAGTCCCGATGCCGTTCAAGCGCTTGCCGCAGATAGCGTTGGCCTTCATTCTTCAGAACCATCGTCAGGGTGAGCGATGGGCGGGCCGTGCGGCGATTCGCATCAATGGGGGTGAGACAGCCCTCTTCTCGTTCCTCGAGGCAGCTTCGAGTAACCTCGGGGATGGATGTAGTCTTATCCGTTGCCTTCAGGAACAGTCCGGCATGGTGAAGATCGCTTTCACGGTAGATATGGTAAGCCGGGTAGTGCGTATCTACATACAAGGTGAACCCCAGCGCAGCCGCCCGGATGCTGAAATGCCGATCCTCTCCCCAGAAGGACAAATTGTAGATGGGTTTAAAGTTAACCCCGCGCACAAGAGCCCGGCGGCTGATTAAAGTGCAAGCTCCGAGTCCGCCGACTTCATACACGCCGGCCTCCGCTAACCGGCTCACGAATTGTTGATAGCGATGTTCCTTTTGGGCTTCGTCCAACGTTTCGCCCGCCTGTTGTTCGTATTGGGTATATTCATCCTTGAGCCACACCTGGGGATGGGGGCGTGAGTCCGGCTGCCAACGGGTCCAGAAGATTTCCGAAATGATCTCTTTGTCGGTGGCGATGAGGTGAATCAGGGTCTGCGGTGCCAGCAGCAAATCCGAATCGACCAGAAACAGATAGTCAAACCGTAGGTCAAGCGCATATTGAATGATCTTGTTCTTATAATCGGCTACCTTCCAAATCAATCGATCGTTCCAATAATGGGTTGTCTCGTCGCGGATATATTCGTGATCATCAGGCGTATGGGCGCTGTGGATAACCACCCGGTTAACTTCTTTCATAAATCGGCTCAATCTGGCGCTGGATAATTCATCGTTGTTGTCATCGATAAAGAAGTAGCACAGCTCCAGGGAATTTTGTTCCAGCCGCAGCAATGAGGTAAGGAAATGGTCCAGAATCTCCGGTTTCTGCCGTACAGGACTGCCGATCAAAACGCGTCTGCGCCCCTGGGTCGTCATGAGCTCTGCCTCTCATCGTCACGCTGAAGCTCCTGCAGCTTGTTTCGAAAATATTCTTGGTTCGCCAGCATGGTCTCATCGCCCGGTCGGTAGGCAAGCGCCTTCTCATTATGCTGATTGGCAATCGCATAAGCTCCGATTCTGTCGTAACAAACGGCCAATTGCAGATGGGGAAGCCATGTGGAGAAGGAGGGGTTATGAAATCCCATGTAATCCGGAGGCAGCTTAAGCTCGGTAGCCAGCTTATACCAGTAGATGGCCGTATCATATTGGTTTTTCTCGAGAAAATGGTAACCGATGCGGCAGCAGAATTCGGACCGCGGCGGCGCATATTGCAGGGATCGGAGAGAGGATTCAAATGCGGCTTGCCCGTTTCCGAGCTCGTGATGGCAATCGGACAGCCTGCTGCAGGCCGAGAGAACATCCTCGATCCAGCCTTTTTCCGTATGTAAGAATCGTTCGTAATAATCGATCGCTTTCTCGAAAAGACGGTGATCCTTTAGTTCATTCGCATAATAGAACAGATCCCGCGGGGTGAACGATTCGCCGGCTGCCTCGCGCTGCACATAGATTCTGAGATTCCGGCCGGTGTCCGGATCATGATTCGAGCTGAGATGGGTAATGGCAACATCGCTATTCATAACATGACCGTACACCTCCAAATATTCGTGGACGGGCCCGATCCATCGAAAGGCCCTGCTCCGTTTGACAAGACGATTGCGCCGTAGACGGAAGGTGACATTGCCGAATTCGTCCGAGCTCAAATGATAGAGCATGGTCACGGAATCGATGTCGGGCGCAAGGTTTTCTTTAAGCGCTATTAGTTTCAGCCGGTCTTCTTCAAGCAGCACGTCGTCGGCATCGAGCCACAGGATATAGTCCTGGGTGGCCTTGCTAAAAGCAAAGTTTCGCGCAGCCGCAAAATCGTCGATCCATTCAAAATCATAAACGACCGCCTGAAAGGCCCTGGCAATTTCTTTCGTGCGATCGGTGGAGCCTGTATCCACAACGACGATCTCATCCACGATGTCTGCAATCCGGGACAGGCAGCGGTTCAAATGATGTTCCTCATTTTTTACGATCATGCATAGGCTAATAGCGATCAATACATCACCCCCCGCGTATAGTCCATTCCAAAGAATATGCCAGATATATATTCAGGTCGGCGTACGAAATGAACCGTCGAGCGCCAAATTGAACCCGTGCGTATCAAAAAATGACGAATATCGCTTCTTTAAGCTCGTTTTTTAATGCGGCTGACAAAAAAACGGTCACATAGACCGTTTTTTGGCTTGCGCCTCGTCGAACAGCAGGGACTGGCTAAACGAAGTTTGGCGGGTGAAGGCTGCTGATTGTAAATTTGGTCTGGATTTAACCCATGTCCAATGGTAAAATCTTCTCAAATTTTGTTCTCCGTTTAATTCATTATTGAAAGAAGGAACTAAAGGACATGAAATCGATAAATGTACTTCATTATGATGCATTCTCCATACAGCCTAATATGGGTAATCCTGCCGGCGTGGTCTTGAACGCAGACGAGCTGACAGAGAAGGAGATGCAAGCCATCGCCCATAGCGTAGGGTTCAATGAAACGACCTTCATAGTAAAATCGGAGCAAGCAGATGTCCGATTAAGATATTTTACGCCCGGACATGAGATGAATTTGTGCGGCCATGCCACCATGGCTTCGATGTATGCCTTGAAGACCAAGGGGCTGCTCCCTGACAAAGAAACCGTGTGGATTGAGACAAGAGTGGGCAATTTGCCGATCGAATTTCAGGATGCTCAAGGAAAGCTAACCATGAAGATGAAGCAGGATCATCCTCAATTCCTGCCCTTTGAGGGAGATGTTGACCGCCTGGCATCATCCATGGGCCTGCAGCGCGAGGATTTGGATTTCGCAATGCCGATCGTATATGGAAGCACGGGGATTTGGACATTGCTGGTACCGATTAAGGGGCTGGAGCCGTTTGGGCGGATGGTGCCTCATAATGCCATGTTCCCGGATATATTAACGGACAATCCGAAAGCCTCTCTGCACCCTTTTTGCCTGGAGACGATCGACGAGTCTTCGTTCATGCATGCGAGACATTTCTCTTCACCGTATTCAGGCACCGTCGAGGATCCGGTAACCGGAACCGCGTCAGGCGTAATGGGAGCTTACTATTTAACCTATTTGAATCCCGAGGCCCCCTCCGCACGATTTATCGTTGAACAAGGCAAGGAAATGGGGAAAGACGGTAGAGTCGATGTTCAAGTGAATCGCTTTGAAGAGACCATGGACGTCTATATTTCCGGTACGGCTGTATTCGTTAAAGAATTCGAGGTTAGCTATGATTCATAACGATCGGATGATATCCTCTAGATATTGTAAATAGAAACAGGGAGTGCGAGCTATGCAGGAACAAGAAGAAATCAAGATTTATCCCAAGGTGACCAAAATGCTGGTGGGTTCCCTGGCATTTGTGTTGGTAGGCAGCGGGTTAGTGTACGGAGGGTTAACCTCGAGCAACATCTTTATCGTATTAGTTGGAATCATTTGCGCGTTGTTTTTTGGCATGGGACTGGTGTTTTCCATCGTCAAGCTTGTTCAATCGGAGCCTGCACTCCTGATCCATCGGGAGGGAATCGTCGATAGATCCTCCTATGCGAGCGCCGGAGCCGTCGCGTGGAGCGAAATCAAGAACATTCACATCTATCAGATTAAGAATGAGAAGTTTATAGGGATCGATGTATATGATCCTGAACTTTTGATGTCCAGGCATCCCGCCTGTAAAAGGAAGCTCATGAGCATGAATAAAGGCATGACGGGTTCTGCTATCCATATATCCGCATCAAGTATCTCATGTAATCTGTATGAGTTGTTTCCTCTGTTATATCGAAGATGGAATGCGTCCAGGAACCTGAATACGGAGACGAAGGAGGGGCAAGGGTTATGAAGACATTCAAGCCGGAGATGACTTTGGATAAGGCGGTAAGCCATCTCCAGCAGATTGAAGGAGAGACGGTGCTGAATGTCACCCCCATCGAGATGGGAGAATTAAGCAAGGTATTCAGTTATCGTAAGGGCGATGCCGATTATGTCATTCATTTTAAAGATAATGGGGACAGCCTTCATAAAGTAAACAAAATCTACAGTATGTACGGTGATCAATCCTTGCCCATTCCTCGAATCCATAAGATCGGTAGCGTGGGGAATATCCATTACTCGATCTCGGATAAAGTACCCGGTACGCCGATAAGCGCTCTTGAGCCGGCACAAATTCGAGGGCTGGTTCCCGACATCGTCCAGCAATTCATGCGGATCCTTCATACCCCTATCGGAGAGTCCCATGAGGGCTTCGGGTGGATTACTCCGGAAGGCAAGGCTGCTCATCGTTCATGGCTGGACCACCTGACGTCTGTATTCGATGCGGAGCAAGAAGGTTTCTACCATGGATGGCAGAGCCTGTATGAGCACAGTTTTCTGGAAAAAGGATTTTTCGAAGAGATCTACCAAACGATGATCGAACTTGTTCGCTATTCGCCATCGGAGCGCTATCTTGTCCATGGTGATTTCCATTTGGGCAACATGCTTGGAGAGAACGAAAACGTAACCGGTATCGTGGATTGGGAGATGGCCATGTTCGGCGATTTCATGATGGACGTCTCCGTTATTCATATGTGGTATCCGATGCTGGGATTTCCCAAGCGGCTGCAGGAAGCGATGGAGCAGCAAGGCGAGAAGATTCCCTATTTTGAAGAAAGGCTGCTGTGCTATCAGCTATTTCGGGCGCTGGACGGGCTTCGTTTCTATGCGAAGAAGGATGATCAGGGCAGCTATCAGTTCATGAAGAATCATATCACCTCATTATTAAAAGGATAGATCCCTTCGGGGATCTTTTTTTGTTTATGAGCGAAATGTGTGCAACGAAAATGGTTAACTGACGAGTCCGGAATGGAAGGCCAGGAATACACTGGATTAGGTTGGAATGGAAAAGCCGGGGAGCGTCATGAATCAAGCGTTATCGAATGATGAATATGATGATGAATTTGGGGCGTTAAGATTCCGAATGGAGGTATGGGAATGGGGACGTCAAACTGGCAGAATTTATCGTATTGCGTGGATCTGATCCGCTATGTAGCTCCCAAGTCCGTTCTGGATATCGGGGTAGGTTTTGGCCGCTGGGGCATGATCTGCCGGGAGTATTTGGACGTATGGGAAGGACGCGTATTTCGCGCGTATTGGAACACGCGGATCGAAGGAATCGAGATTTACCCTGTCAATATCGATACCTACCACGAATGCTTCTATAATAAAATCCACGTAGCGGATGCTTACGATCATCTGCAAACGCAGGTCCAGCCGGGACAATTCGATTTAATCATTCTCGGTGACGTTCTGGAGCATTTTACAAAAGAGCGGGCGCTCGTCCTGCTGCAGACCTGCATTGAAAAATCCCGCTTTGTCCTGCTTAATATTCCGATTGGAACAGACTGGCCGCAGGGCGCTGAATACGGCAATGAGTTCGAGACCCATTTGAGCGAGTGGACAACAGAGGAACTGGATCGTTTTCCCGTAGCTGACAAGAGGCATTTTAAGGATTACATTAACCGTGATTTCTCCACGTATTTGTTTTCGATGCCAAGGAAGTAGGTTTCGTATGAATGGAACACCCTCTATGAGGAGGGTGTTTTCTTTTTATCTCTATTGAAAAAATGGTATATTGGAAGAAACGATGGTCAAATGGAGTATATGATGTGGATAAAACATAGAGAAATGAGCTGATTCTATTCTATGAAAAAGATCGTTTTAGCTGGTGGAACTGGTTTTATCGGAACTTATCTTGCGAAAAAATTCACGAATGAGCAGCAAGCACAGGTACTTATGATCTCCCGACGGCAGGGTCATATCGCATGGAACGATCGCGAAGCCATCGTCGCTGCCCTGGAGGGGGCGGATATGCTCATAAATTTAGCGGGCAAATCCGTTAATTGCCGTTACAATGAAAACAACAAGGAGCTTATTCTGAAATCGAGAACAGAGACAACGAACATACTCGGCAGCGCCGTCGAGGCCTGCCGTATTCCTCCGCGCACCTGGTTTAATTCCAGCACGGCCACGATTTATCGCCATGCCGAAGATAAACCGATGACGGAGGAGCAGGGCGAGATCGGCGAAGGCTTCTCCGTCGAGGTCGCCAAGGAATGGGAGCGCGCTTTTTTCTCTTTCCGATTGCCTCAGACGAGACAAATCGCCCTGCGCATTGCCATTGTGCTGGGACCTGGCGGTGGCGTCATGACGCCTTATGTTAACTTGGTAAAATTCGGGCTCGGCGGCGTCCAAGGTACGGGTAAGCAAAGGTTCAGCTGGATCCATGTGGAGGATCTGTATCGCATGATTCTGTTTTTGCAGGAGAAGGAAGAGCTGAGCGGGGTTTTTAATGGTGCATCTCCTTATCCGGTGACGAACAAGGAACTGATGGAGCAGCTTCGGCTTGCGTTGAATCGCAGAATGGGATTGCCGTCGCCTAAATGGCTGCTTGAGCTGGGGGCCAGGCTTATACGTACGGAAACGGAACTCGTGCTGAAGAGCCGCTGGGTGATTCCGGACCGACTCTGCAAGGCAGGTTTTCATTTTGCATACGATACGCTGAATGAAGCGCTGGCAGACATCTTGAAACGATAAGGGAATCTGAGCGCGCGGCATGGATTGACTTTGCAGAAAATGATTACATATGGCAACAGAACGGATAGAATGGGTTTAATAGATGAGAGAGAGGGAGTGTCCGATCATGAATCAGGAATTTACGATTGTGGAGGTCGACCGATTAGAAACCAACACGCATCATCAATTGACGGAATTATTGATTCGGGTTGTAGAAGATGGGGCATCGGTGGGATTCTTAGCTCCGCTGTCTTATGATGAAGCTTCCGCTTACTGGAAGGATGCGCTTGGCCCAGGGGTTACCCTGTGGGCAGCCATGCAGGATGGGAAGATGATCGGCACGGTTCAATTGCAGTGCGCAACGAAAGCGAATGGCAGACACCGGGCCGAGGTGGCGAAATTGATGGTAGATCCGGCTTCCCGCCGCGGAGGTATCGGCAGAACGCTGATGCTGCATCTGGAGCCGAAAGCCAAGGCAGAGGGCAGAACCTTATTGGTCTTAGATACCCGGGAGGGGGACCCTTCCAACAAGCTGTATCAGTCTTTGGGTTATATTCAAGCTGGAGTTATACCCGATTATGCCATATCCTCTAACGGCCAACTTGCCGGAACGGTATTGTATTACAAACGTATCTAAACCTTGAAGCGGAGGGATCGGATGGAGCGAGATGCGCGATTCTATCGCAGGTGGACGCAGATCCGGGGGAAGGGAAAAGGCAAATTCGTATTTTCCCAAGGACTGGCTCACGGCTTGTTTTTATATGCTGTATGGGCTGCCGCGACCTGGCTCCTGGATCAGGACAGATTTACCCCGGAACATTTTGTAACAAGATACTATTATTATTTTCCCATATATATGATTGTCGGTTTCATCATATCCAACGGGGCATGGAATGGGAATAACAAGCGTTATGATCGATTGACCAAAGTCGATGACAAAGAGCGCAGGAACTTGCCGTAGCGGCGAGTTCTTTTTTTTTGAAGATATGAGAAAATGGTATACTGTTTTTTAACAGGCAATAGAGAAAGGAATGTGGTTATGGGTTACCAGCTGACCGAACGGGTGATCAAACTGTTGTGTGGAAAAACCTCCTACGATCGCGGCGGGGTTTTATATAGAGATGGTTATGTATCGATGCTGAAGCAGGATCCGGACGCTCGAAAATACGAGGCTGAAGTGAAGGATCAGGAGTCGGGAATCGCCTATGCGGAGATTGACTCGAACGGGGACGTATACACGGAATGCAGCTGCATCGATTACGGATTTTCCCGAAAGCGGTGCAGGCATATTGCGGCCCTCCTCCTGAACATACGGGATATTGAACAAACGGTCGAGGCTCCGATGCGCCCCTTTCCATCGTTATTACATCCTTCCGCCAACGTGAACATGGAAGAAGGACAGTTAACGCCCCGGCACTCACCGGAATATGGCAGAAGCTCGAACGAGAGAGAACGGGATGCGCTGCTCAGCAGCCAGCTGCTCGGATTGTTCTCGTATTCCGGCGGTCGGAGGGCCGCGGCGACATCCCGCTTTGATACCAGAGAGGTTCTGGAGATGGAGTGCATTTTCAAGCTATATCCGTACGGGGACCGGAAATACCTGTTCGGCGTCGAACTGCGAGTCGGGAACAAACGCTTGTACATCGTACAGCGGATTCGGGAGTTCTTAGCGTGCGTAAAACGCGGCGCAGCCTGCGTGTTCACGAAGAATTTCACCTACGATCCAGAGGTGCACAGCTTTAAAAAAGAGGATGACGCGCTTCTGCAGGAGCTGATCCGTATTTCCGATCATGAGAGCATGTATCAACAGTCGGTGAACATCTACGCTCCGCTTGGCAAAAAGGGGAACGGCGACCGAATGCTGATCATTCCTCCTGCCTTTTGGCCTCAAGTACGGGAGGCGCTCGGTTCTTCGGTTCGTCCCCTCTTGTCGATGGATGGAATCATGACGGATAAGCTGGAGTTCGCTCAGGAACCGATCCCGCTGCAATTCGAGTTCGATGAGGCTGCGGATGATCACTATCTGATGAAGATCGATGGATTGGAGCGGATGACCGTGCTGGAGGGGTACGGGGTCGTCATTGCGGATGGCAGGCTGATACAGCTTGAGATGGATGCTTGCAAAAGGCTCGCCGAGATGAAGCTGCTGATTGAACCTTCCAACACACCGCATATTCGGATACAGCCGGAGATGATGGAGTCCATCATGGAGCGGGTGGTACCGGGGCTGATGAAACTGGGCAGCGTGCATGTGGCGCAGACCGTGTCCGACCGCATCGTCAAAACGCCTTTAAAAGCGAAGCTGTTTCTGGACCGTGTCCGCGGCCGGCTATTGGCCGGACTCGAATTTCAATACGGCGACATCATCATCAATCCGCTGGAGGGACACCGCGCCAAACGCAGCAGCAGCTCGATTCTCGTTCGCGATGGAGAGACGGAGCAGCGGATTCTGGAGCTCATGGAGAACGCCTCTTTTGCCAGGACTGACGGCGGTTTCTTCATGAATGACGAGGATGCCGAATATGAATTTTTGTATCATACGATTCCGCGGCTGGAGAAGCTGCTGGTTGTTTATGCAACGACGGCGGTGAAGGAGCGGGTGCTCACTGAACCGATGGGAGCCAAGGTTCGGGTGGAGGTCGATGAACGGACGGATTGGCTTGAACTGAAGTTTGACATGGAGGGCATTCGCGAAGCCGAGATCCGGGAAATCGTCAAATCGCTCGAAGAAAAACGCAAATATCACCGGCTGCGAAACGGAGCGCTGCTTCCGCTGGAAAGCGCGGAGTTCCAGGCCATGGTTGCTTTAATGAACCGGGTGGGACCTTGGCTGTACGAAGATGAGGGGACGCGGTTTAAACTGCCGGCGGTCCAAGGACTTCAGCTGCTGGATTGGGAGGATTCGGGATCATCGGTCCAGCTTGGCCGTTCCCTGCGCCGAATGCTGCAGAATGTGAAGAATCCGGATTATTTGGACTTTGCCGTGCCGGCCAGCCTGGAAACGGTTCTCCGGGATTATCAGAAGTTCGGCTTCCAGTGGATGAAGACGATGGCCCATTACCGCTTCGGCGGCATCTTGGCCGATGATATGGGACTCGGCAAAACCATTCAGAGCATCGCTTTCATTCTGTCCCTGCTGCCTGAGATCCGGGAGCGTAAAGAACCCGCGCTCATTGTGGCTCCTGCCTCCCTGCTCTATAACTGGTTTAACGAGCTTAAGAAGTTTGCGCCGGAGATCAAGGCCGTCATTGCCGATGGCACGCTGTCCGAGCGCGCGAAGGTGATCCAGAATATAGGCAAAGCGGATGTTGTCATCACTTCTTACCCGCTGCTCCGCAGGGATATCCAGCGATATGCAAAGCTGCCTTTCTTAACCTTGATTCTGGATGAAGCCCAAGCCTTCAAAAATTACGCGACGCAAACGGCTCAAGTCGTAAAAACGCTCCATGCCCGTTATCGGTTTGCGTTGACAGGCACGCCGGTCGAGAATCGTCTGGAGGAATTATGGTCCATCTACGATGCCGTTTTCCCGGCTCTTTTCGGAGATCGCAAAGCATTTCATGAACTGCCTAAAGAAGCGGTTGTGAAACGGGTGCGTCCTTTCCTGCTCCGCAGGCTGAAATCGGACGTGCTTAAGGAGCTGCCGGAGAAAATCGAGACGATTCAGGCCTCAGGCCTGCTGATCGAACAGAAGAAGCTGTATACCGCCTATCTTGCGAAACTGCGGCAGGAGACGCTTAAGCATTTGGCACAGGACGGTTTCCAGAAGAACCGGATCCGTATCCTGGCGGGCATTACCCGCTTGCGACAGATCTGCTGTCACCCGGCTCTGTTCGTGGAAGGCTACGAGGGCGGTTCGGCCAAGCTTGAGCAGCTGCTGGAAACGATCGAGGAATGTCGTCTTGCAGGGAGGCGGATGCTGGTATTCTCCCAGTTTACAGGCATGCTGAACCTGATCGCCGGGGAGCTGGGATATCGGGGGATTTCGTTTTTTTACCTGGACGGACAGACGCCGGGATCGGAGCGGGTGGAGCTGTGCGAACGCTTCAACGAGGGGGAACGCGAGGTATTCCTGATATCGTTGAAGGCAGGCGGAACGGGGCTCAACCTGACCGGGGCCGATACGGTGATCCTGTATGACCTGTGGTGGAATCCGGCAGTCGAGCAGCAGGCGATGGACCGGGCGCACCGTATCGGTCAGAAGAAGGTTGTGCAGGTCATACGCTTCGTCGCTCAAGATACGATCGAGGATAAGATGGTGGCTCTGCAGCAGAAGAAAAAGGATCTGATCGAGGAGCTGGTTCAGCCGGGGGAAGAGTCGCTTCCAAGCTGGTCCGAAGCGGAAATTCGGGAGCTGCTTGCCCTTCAGGGCTAATCGGCCGGATAAGATGATACGCGTTCCAAAAGGATACAAGGAGCTGTTGTTTTGAAAAAAACCATGTTTCTCATACTGGCCGCCGTTGTGGTCGTCATCAGCTACCTGCCGCTGTTCCTGGACGGCTATGCATACAATGAAGAGCAGGCGATACGGCGCGTTCACCCTGCGTATACCGGTGATAAGCTGTACGAGAAGTCAGAGGATCATCATAAGCTGATTGTCTGGCATGATGGCCATGTTAAGACCGTCAACGTCCTGGAGAGCAGATGGGGACTGCTGCATAAAATTACGAACGGGGTCGCGCTGGAACCCAAGTCCGCAGATGAACCTTTTGTACGAACTTGGTCTGCCAGTCATCGTGGTGACGGCATCTATGACACCCTGGTGGCAGTGGAGACGTCGGAACCCGAAAGCAAGAAAATCATCGTCACCAATGAGCCTTGGGACGATAAACCGATCGAAGATCTGGAACAGGTGAAGGCTTTATCCGGGATTTACATGGAAATCGACGTGGAGCAAGGCTACGCCATCCATTATGAACAGCTGCCAGCCGACCAGACCGGCGGCTTCATATTTCGGAGCATCGATGCCGAAGGGAATATTCTTTCCGTTCAACCGTAGCGGATGGGCGTGAAGCATAAACGCTGATATAATAGGGTGTATGTGATGTATGCAACATTTACTCCAGATATAGAATAGGACGGTTCTCGGATGATCTCTTTTTTGTTAACGTTAAAACGTCTCCTCAGCGGTTTGTTTCGAGCGTTCAAGCAGCGGTATTTCATGGCGCTGTTTGTGCTAATCGTCATCATGCTGTTATCGGGCACGATGTTTTATACCAGGCAAGAAGGCTTGTCGGTGCTGGATGCCCTTTATTTCTGCGTGGTGACCTTGAGCACGGTAGGGCATCCGGAATTCGTGCCGCAGACGCCGCTAGGAAAAACCTTCACCATGGTTTACATCGTGGTCGGGACGGGCTTGTTCCTCGGAATGGTCGGACAGTTGGCGTATGCTTTAATCCGTACGAATCAAAGGGAAGAGAAGAAGACAACGAATTCATAATGGAAACGAAGAAACAGCCCTGGCGCCGGGGCTGTTTCTTTTTATGGACAAACGGATGCGGAAATGCTTGGTTAATCGATCCAGAGCACGTCTATTCAACCGTCACCGCAAAATAAAAGCTGGCTTCTCCTTGATCCAAAGGCCATGTGCAGTGAATTTCGTACAGGTACGAGCCGGCTTTCGTTGGCACGGTATATCCATCGTTACCTGAATCCGTCAGGTTGAGGATGGTGAAGCCATGTATTCCTTGGGGTGGCGTCGATTGAATGTCGGCACCGCCTTGGACCACAACCGGCGTCATATCCTCGAGCCTGGGACGGGCCGCATCCGTCGTTGCGCAGTTAACCCCGTTGCACCAGGAATAACCGCCGCGTTGCAGATTGATCTCGGTGCCGTCAATGCTTACCTTGGGCAGCGGAGGTTCGGCGGCTTTCACCCACAGGGTCTGAACGGCTTTGCGGGCATTTTCCTTCGAGATCGGCGTTACGTTCTCGGATCTGGATCCGATGTAGTACCCGGTACCGAACACCATGATTAGAAGAAAGATGTATAACACCGGCCGCATTTTTTTCATGTCCTGCTGCCCCCCCTTTATATCCTTTGTCTCATAACTTGCTAGAAAATATGTTATAATTTTGAAATCAAGCACTTCCATTATAAACCAATCAAGGATAACAGGCGTTATATATTATGAGATTCTTTGAAGAGGATGAAACCTATGACAATAAAATGGTTAGCGTGGGCCAAGGAGATGCAGGCCATCAGCCAGGCCGGACTGGAGTATACGAGGGACGTTTATGACAAGGAACGGTTTGAGCAGCTGAGGGAGCTCAGCATCCAGATCATGCAGGAGTATACCGAAGCAGGCGAAGAGAAGATCCGTACGCTGTTTGCGAGTGAAACCGGATACCAGACGCCGAAGGTGGATGTCCGCGGCGTTATTTTTCAAGACGGAAAGCTGCTGCTGGTGAAGGAAAAGGCCGACGGGGCCTGGGCGCTGCCGGGAGGATGGGCGGACATCGGCTTATCCCCTGCGGAGGTCGTGGTGAAGGAAGTGAAGGAAGAGGCCGGCTACGACGTGCGTGCAGGGAGGCTGCTGGCCGTATTGGACAAGAAATTTCATAACCATCCGCCTTCGGCCTTCCACGTGTACAAAATGTTCATTCAGTGCGACATTACGGGCGGAGCCGCAGGCGTGGGGACCGAAACGTCCGCGGTCGGTTTTTTCCCTCAGGACGAACTGCCGCCGTTGTCCGAAGAACGGAATACCAAGGAGCAGTTGAAGAGAATATTCGAATTCGAGAACGACCCGCATTTGCCGACTTGGCTTGATTAATACAGATAACAAAGGAGCGTAGACAATGTGATAGGCTTTAAACCTTATAAAGACTTACCGGATGAATCAGAAACCAGGCGTAAATTCCATGGACGGATCAATATTTTCTTTTTCAGCGCATTTTTAATCTTTTGCGTCATAATCGTTCGCCTTGCCATATTACAGTTCGTAGAGGGACCGGAGCTGGCAAGCCAGGAAACCGGGGGGGAGCAGAAGCATTTCCCGCTGCAGCCGATCCGGGGGTCCATCATCGATGCGTCCGGCACCAAGCTTGCATACTCTACGGCTTCAAATTCTCTATATATTACGCTCATGAAGGATTACAGCAAGAAGACGGACAAAGGGAAAGAAAACCGGCCGGAAGCGGAGGAGATGGCGAAGCGGCTTGTCCAGGCGTTTAACAAGTATGGGGATCCGAACCTGGAACCGACGACCGTCAAAAAAGTGATAGACGACCTGGATTTGGAATATAACAAGCAGCATGGTTATGAACCCAGACGCATCAAGACGGATTTGACGAAGGAAGAGATCGCTTATTTCATGGAGAACCGCGCCAAGTTTCCCGGCATCCAGATCGTGGAGGAGAATGTAAGGCATTATGATCCGGATACGGTTGCGGTTCAGACGATCGGGTACTTAAAGAAGTTCAGAGGCTCCAAAGACCTCAAGGTTTATGAGGCTATTGATCAGAGCAACAAGGATCAGAAGAATCCCGGCTTGATCTACACGGAAGAAGAGTGGATTGGCTATGACGGATTGGAGCGGATGTTTCAGGAAGAACTGCGCGGCAAGAGCGGGTATCTCAGCATTCCGATCAATCCGCAGAATATGGTGGACGGCGTACCGACGATGGTCGCTCCTGAAAAAGGCCATGATATTCACACCACGATTCATAAAGACATTCAGCTTGCCACGGAGCAGGCCATCATGGATCAGCTTCAATATCTTCATACTCATCCGGTATCGGGTAAGTTACATAAGGATGCCTTAACTGGATATGCGGTCGCCATGGAGGTGGATACCGGTCATGTGGTTGCGATGGCGAGCATGCCGGATTACGACTCGAATGTGCGGGTAAATGGTGGCAAAATTACGCAGGATGTCGTGGACGCGTCGGGAAACGGCACGATTACGATCTATGGATCAGGTCGCTCGGGAAACGGCTTTGAATCCATGATTTTTCTCGGTTCCGTCATTAAACCGCTGACGGTGCTGATCGGGCTTAATGAGGGGTTATTTGGCATTAATGACACTTATCCTGATCAAGGGTACGCCACCATAGGTCGGGAAGGAAGCGAAACGAGAATTTCCAACTCGAGCGGTCATCGAAACGGACCCATCAAACCGCAGTTAGCGATTCAGCAATCCTCGAATGCTTTTATGATTGATATGATTGGCAAAAGGCTAGTCAGCAAGTATGGCGGGGAGAAGGGCGTTACGGTCTGGGATGAATATATGGAGAAGTTTGGTCTTGGCGTCGTAACGGGGAGCGGCTTGCCCAACGAGCATAAAGGACTGAAAAATTATACCGATACAAAAGCAGCGGGAAGTAATCTGGCGGCGTTAGCCTACGCTTCCTTCGGTCAGCAGGGTAAATACACCCCTCTACAGCTTGCTCAATACACCGTCATGCTGGCGAATGAAGGCAAGCGGGTCAAGCCGCAGCTAGTCAGCAAAGTCACGGATCAGGATGGCAACGTGGTCAAGGAATTCGGGCGCGAGGTCCTGAACGAGGTCGAATTTCCTAAAACATACTGGCAGACCATTAAGCGGGGGATGAATACGCAGGGGCTGGCCGCATTCGATGATTTTAAATATGACTTTGCCCGCAAAACGGGAACCTCCGAGCAGGAGGCTAAGGTAAATGGAAGATGGCAAAAGATTGATAACGGCGTCTTCATCGCCTTTGCTCCGCGAGATAATCCGAAGCTGGCAGTTGCCGTCGTTGTGCCGGAGGGCGGCTTCGGCTCGCAAAGCGCCGCGCCGATTGCGAGGAAGATATTCGATGCTTATGACGAAATCTACGGACTTGACGGAACGCCGCATCCGAAGAAAACCGAAGATCAAGCTAAGGATAACGGAGAAGACGAGACAGGGGACTATGAATAAACAGCGTAGACGCGGAATCGTGAAGATTAGCGATGGGAGACGGGGAGACTAAACCAATGATATGGGATGAAAGTATATCGGGTGCAGTCGGTTCATGTTCATCATTATTAATCAATACCATTCGCTTGTGAGGTGCAAAATCATTATAGGCAGGCTGTAGAGGCGAACTTGATCCTCTCCATCCTGCCTTTTCTGTATCTTATTTAATCAATAAGGATTGCTCCTGATCTTCAGCACTTCCGCGAGAAAGGTCAAGGCCAGACCTTGGCCCCAGCCCTGGATTCGCTTATCGGGCACGCCTCTGTAACCTGCGGCGTCCTTCATGACGGCCGTACCCGCAGATACGCCGGTTACGGTACCATCCTCGGTGATTTTGGCCAAGATGCCGTCAATCGATTTCTGCGTGTATTTATTATAGATCCGTCCTTTGGTCAACAGGGCGGCGGCGATGCCGGCCGAGCCGGACGTTTCCAGCGGGGATTGCGGATCGGTCGTAATCGTATGCCACAGGCCGGATTCATGCTGCAGCCGGACCAGGGCGCTGAGCTGGTCGCGCAGCGAGCCTTCGATGATCATGAAGGACGGGTGCGTGACCGGTACAAGCTCCAGGGCACGAGCCATCGTGATGGCGGCCCAGGCATTGCCCCGACACCAGAAGACGCCTGACATATGGTTGCCGGCGATGTTGTCCCAGCCGTGGTAATACAGATTCGTGACGGGATCCTGCAGGCAATCCTCATGGCCGTGATACTGCTTCAAGCCATCCTCGAAGTAATCCTCCCGGTCCAGCATCACGCCGATCCGAAGCAGGAAGTAGCCTGCCATGAACATCGTATCGACCCATGCCTGCTCCGGAAAGTTATACGTTTCGGAGTTCACCGTATGCTGAAAGATGCCGTTCCCGAAACGCAGTGCATCATGCGTGAGATACTCGGCCATTTCCTTCGCCGTTTCGATATACCGTTCATCCTCATAAACCTCATACAGCGTCAGGAGGGAGTGGCCGATGGAGACGCCGTTGACGGACAGCTTCGGCAGCCCCTCTTCCATATTTTCGTCGACCCAGGCTTTCAGCTGTTCCAGATATTCCTTTTTGCCGGTGGCCTTGTAGGCTTCGCATACCCCGTAAAAGGCGACCCCGCCCGGCCAATCCCAGCTGAAGTCCATGCGAAAGGTCCGGTCAACCACGCGGTCAATGACATTCTCAATTTGTTGATCATCAAATACAAGTGCTGGCATGATGAGAAACTCCCTTCATATTCAATTGAATCTATGTGTATGGATTACCCTTTCAATCCCGTCGTGCTGATCCCTTCCACGATGTATTTCTGGAAGATAAAGAAGACGATGACGACCGGCAGCAGCGATAAGGTAGCCATGGCAAACATGCCGCCCCAGTTATTAAGCGATTCCCCGTCTAGGAACAGCTTTAAGGCAAGTGACACCGGATATTTCTCCGGGTTGTTCAAGTAAATGAGCGGATTGATGAAATCGTCCCATCTCCAGTAGAAGGAGAAAATCGAACATGTAATGAGAGCGGGCACGATCAGCGGCACAACGACCCGGAAGAAAATCCCGTACTTGCTGCATCCATCAATCTTGGCGGCTTCGTCCAGTTCCTTCGGAATCGTGCGGATAAACTGCATGATCAGAAAGATGAAGAACGGAATGCCGAAGAATTGGGGAACGATTAACGGTTTGAAGGAAGACAGCCAGCCGAATTTGGCGAACATGACATATTGCGGGACAATCACGACGTCATGAGGCAGCATCATCGTAATCATCATGCAGGCGAACCAGAACTGCTGTCCGAAGAACTTGGTCCGAGCCAATCCGAAGGCGACAAGCGCCGAGGAGGCGACGGCCCCAATGGTGGAGATGATGACAATGATGAACGAGTTCTTGAAGAAGGTGCCGAAGGTGGTCCCGGCGAATCCCTTCCAGCCCGTAGCATAATTCGAGAACTCCAGCCGGCTCGGAATCAGGCTGTAAGCCGTCGTGAATATTTCATGATTGGGTTTAAGCGAGCTGGCGACCAGCCACAGAATCGGATAGGTCATGCCGAGGGCGAACAATCCGACCAGGGTATGGTAGAGAACACGTCTGGATTTGGTCATAACCGTCAATCTCCTTTCGACTCGTAATGAACCCAGCGGGTGGATGATCTGAAGATGAGCAAGGTCAGGACACCGACGATAATGAGCATGATCCAGGCAAGAGCCGACGCGTAACCCATTTCAAAATGCGAGAACGCCTTGCGGTATAAATAGAGCGAATAGAGCAGCGTTTGATCCAGCGGGCCGCCTTCGCCGCGCGAAATAATGTAGGCGGGGGTGAAGGTCAGGAACGCCGAGATCGTCTGGAGCGTCAGATTGAACAGAATAATCGGACTGAGCATAGGCAGCGTAATCTTGAAAAAGCGATGGACCGCATTGGCACCGTCCACGCTGGCGGCTTCGTAGTAATCCTTCGGTATATTTTTCAAGCCGGCCAGAAAAATGATCATCGAGGAGCCGAACTGCCAGATGGACAATGCGATGAGCGTCCAAAGCGCCGTGCTGGGATTCCCGATCCAAGAGGTCGTGGAATGGATTCCGAAGAGGGACAGGGCAGAGTTCACGAGCCCCTTGTCGCCGAAGATCTGCTGCCACATGATGGCCACGGCCACGCTTCCCCCGATGAGGGAAGGCAGGTAGAAGGCGGAGCGGTACAACCCCACGGCCTTGGTTGCGGTATTCAGAATCATGGCAACGAAGAGGGCGAATATGAGGCGCAGGGGAACGCTGGCGAATACATAGGTGAATGTGACCTGAAAGGACTTGCCGATCTTGTCGTCCTCCAGAAACAACCGCTCATAATTCCCGAGGCCCAGCCATCTCGGCGCTTCCATCAGATTGTAATTGGTGAACGAATAATACAGGGACGACAGGATTGGATATAAGGTAAAGATGAGAAAACCAAGAACGAACGGCGCTGAAAACACGTAACCGGTGATGTGCTCGTTCTCGCGGAGCCTCTTCATAGACTTCAACCCCTACGATTCAGATTTGGTTGCGCCCCGTGCAGGGGTCACTGATGTAAAAAGGCATCTCTTGCACGGGAAAGACGTGCGGGAGATGCCTTGTCTAGCCGTATCCTGGTTATTGCTGAGATCTGGCCAAGATGGCATTCGCTTCCTTGCGGAACTCGGCCGCGGCATCTTCGATCGAGATTTTCTTGAACAGGATGCGTTCGCTGAGATCTCGCAGCAGCTTCTCGATCTCTACCGCACCGATCGGGTTAGGAGGATCTCCTGGCGTGCTGTTGGCCTCAGCCCAAGTGACATAGTCGAAAATTTTGGCTTCGTTCTCGGAGAGGAGCGGCTTCAGCGCTTCCTTTACCTTGGCGGATACGGGAACGCCGCGTTCGCCCTTGATCAGCTTGTTGGCCTCGATGTCGTTGATGAAGAAGCTGATGAATTTGGCGGCTTCTTCCTTGTGCTTCGAGGTTTCGGTGACCGAGAAATACATCGAAGGTTTCAGGAAGAGACCGTCCTTCGTTCCGGGACCCGGCATCGGATTCAACTCCAACGAACGGTCGGTTACCAGATTGGCCACGGCAAGGAACTGGTTGGACCAGCCGGTGCCCGAGATGGAATTGCCAAGGACGATTTCATCCTCCTCCGCTACGCCTTTCTTCTGGGCTTCCTTGTCGAGAGACAGGATATATCCGTTGTCGTACCATTTCTGGTAGCGGGTGAAGTAATCGATAAAGGGCTGGTCGTCGCTGTACCCGATCGTTTTGCCGTCAGCGCTGTACATTTTCTGGCCGATGGTTCTTAAATAGTACGGGAAGAAGACGTCATGCCGGTAAGCAAAACCTCCGATCTGCAGGCCTTTTTCTTTGGCTTGGGCCCCCATTTTGTCCATGTCGTCCCAGGTCCATTCCTTGGACGGAATATCGATGCCGTTCTTCTTCATCGTCTCGACGTCAAACGTGGTTTGGAGTGCGTTCACGCCGAGGTTCATGGCAACCAGCTTGCCGTTGACCTCACCGCCGCTCAGCGCATTCTCGCTGACGTCGGCGACATCCAGCTCGCCGCTCTCGGTGAACGGCTTCAAATCCGCCAGCTGATTCCGGCCTGCATATTGATTCAGGTAGGAGATGTCCATTTGGATAATGTCCGGAAGTCCGCCGGCCACCGCTTGGGGAGCAAGCTTCTTCCAATAGTCATCGAATGGGGCATATTCCGGTTCAATGGTGACATGCGGATTCTGGGACTCATACATTTCGATGACCTTCAAGGTATAATCATGCCGGGACTGACCGCCCCACCACGCAATGCGGAGCTTGACCGGATCCTTGCTATCGCTTGCAGTCGCCGGCGGCGTTTCCGTTCCGGTTCCGCCGTTTGCCGGCGGTTCGGCAGCGCCTCCGCCCGAACAGCCGATCAAGCTTCCGATCAGGGAAAACATCAGGACCGCGCTTAACACTTTTTTCATTCCATTTCCTCCCCTTTGTTGATGGACCACAAATTATCGCTTCAAATGTTAGTGCTTACATTCCCAATTATCTAGTTTTCGAGGGGAAAGGGTAAGGAAAAAAACCGTGCAGTTTGTTTAAAAAGCAGAGATGTACGTACAAGTTATTCGCTCTTTTTCATATATTCGGAGGGCGTGCAGCCGATCTGTTTCTTGAACACTTGGCTGAAATATTGAGGATTGTCGCCAAAACCGAGCCGCTCCGCCATTTCAAAAATTTTGATATCGGGATCGCTGAGCATCATTTCGGTTGCGCGTTTCATCCGAAGCTTCATCACGTAATTGGAGAACTTCTCGCCGGTCTCCTTTTTGAACAGCTTGCCAAGATAGTCGGCGTTCATATACAGCATGTCGTTTGCCACCAGGTTGAGGGTAAGCTCCGAGTTGCCCAGCTGGTTCTCGATGATCTCCACCACCTTGCGCACGATGGCGTTGTATTGGACCTTGTTCCGTTCAAAGTTTCGCAGCGTGATTTCCCGAACCGTTTCTTCCAGTACGCCTTGAATCGCTTGGAGCGTGCTCATCTCGGCGATTTCCGGGATTCGCGCGTAACGTTCCTGCATCTGGTCCGGATCGGTCAGCCGGATGAGGGATACGTATTGCTGAATGATATAGGATTTGGTCATCTCGATGCTCAGCTGCGCACGCTTCAGTTCCTGAACGAACTCGGTCAGGGCAAGCTCCGCTTCGTTTCGATGGCCGGATCGGACGGGCATGCACAGCCGCTCCTCATCAAGGACGAAGCTTCCTTCCATACCGCCGACGTGCAGCGTATCCTCGGTTGTGATCATTCCGCTTTCGTCCAGGTAGAACCGGTAGTTCAGGCACTGCAGCGTATCCCGGTACAGCCTCCGCGCCTGGGTAACAGGTCCGGGATCGCTGATCGCGATCGTGACGTCCATTTTGTAATACTGTTTAAACGTGCAGCGGATATCCTGGAGCTGCTGATGAAGCCGCTGCTGATCGTTACGGTCCTCGATCAGCACCAGGACCTGCTGTCCGATCGTCGTACTCAGCAGCGTCGTGTCCAGCAGATCCTCGGCGATGTTCTTCACGGCGAATTGATGCTCGAATTCGACGGAGCCTTCCAGCTGGAACAGCAGAAGACGCACAGGCTGATCGAAATCGTATTCGAACAGGCTCCGGTACTCCTCCAGATCATGGCGCCCATAGGTCTTGTTGGTGACAAACTCCTTGAGCACCTGTTCTTTGACATGGGGCAGCACCTTCCGGAGCCGGTCCTTCATCTCCTGGACAAACGTTTCCTTGTTCCGGTACTGGGTCAGCTCGTCGATGACCTCTTTCAGCGCTCCACCGATCTTGTCCTCGTCGGTCGGCTTCAGCAGGTAATGCTTCACGCCGTATTGCATGGCGCGGTTAGCATACTCGAATTCGCCGAAGCCGGACAGCAGCACGAATTTGATATGAGGATGGGAGGCGTGGGTCTTGGCAACGAGCTCCAGACCGTCGAGTCCGGGCATGCGAATGTCGCACACGACGATATCCGGGCTCTCCCTGACGATTTTTTCATACGCTTGAATTCCGTTCTGGGCGGTACCCGCCAGCTCGGTTCGGTATGCCGACCAGTCCACCATCTGAGATATGCCGTCCAGAATAATCCGTTCATCGTCCACGAGCAGTACTTTGTACATTCGAATCCCTCCGTTATTTGGGTAAAGACAGAATCACGCGGGTTCCAAGACCCGGTCCGCTGTCGATGGATAAACCGTAATGGTCGCCAAAAGCCAGCTTGATCCGTTCTTCGATGTTTAACAGTCCGATTCCGTTGCCGCTGGTGGCCAAATCGCCGCTTCGCAGCCGCGTCAGGGTATCCGGCGCCATGCCGGGACCGTCATCCTCCACGATGACGCAGAATGCGGAAGGCGTCTCCGTGCAGGACAACGTAATTCGACAAGGGTCTACGGATGGCTCCAGCGCGTAATGAATCGCATTTTCGAGCAGGGGCTGAAGGGACAGCTTGGGTATTTTGCGGTGCAGATCCTGCTCTTGTACATCCAGCGTAAAATGTAAGCGGTCTTCGAACCGGAATTTCTGTATGATGACGTAGTTTCGGACGATCTCCAATTCTTCCCCCAATGTCAGAATGGGCTCCTTCAAACTGACGGAGTTTCGCAGAAGGAAGGCTAAAGCCTGCACCATGTCGGAGATTTGGGACTGCTTGTTCATTTTCGCCAGCCAGTTCACGGATTCCAGCGTGTTATACAGAAAGTGAGGATTGATTTGTGCTTGCAGCGCTTTAAACTCGGTCTCTTTGATCAACAGCCGGTTTGAATAGTTCTCGGTAATGAGGGCGTTGATTCGCTCAATCATGAGACGGAATGTGCGATGCAGCAGTCCCAGCTCGTTCATGGCGACGGGGGCTGCGTCCTGAGGCAGCACGTTGGCTTCCGCAAAGTTTCCTTTTTCCGCGAGTTTCATCCGGGTAATGAGACTTTCGATAGGACGTGTCAGCCCCCGGCTGAACCTGATGCCGAGCAGAATCGCAACCGCGAAAATAACGGTGAAAACGATGATGACAAGCTCTTTAATGAATATGATTTGCTTGAAGGTTTGGTTAAAGGGTGTGACATTCATATATGTCCAGCCCGTGTTGCCCGATCGGTTATGCGCAATGAAGTAGGTGTGGCCATCGATTTCCCGGGTAAGGTACCCGTTTCCGGATGACAGGGAGGATTGAATGACCGCCGGATCGAAGTGCGGCGTTGCGGGATAGATCACATCCGCACCCGAGGTCACGATCAGGTCGCCTTCCCCGCCGGCGGATTTCCGGACGATTTTGTCCATATTGATGCGAATGATGATGGTGCCCAAGTAGTTAAGATCGAATAATGTGCCGGAATAGGATCTTATTTCCCGGGAAAGTAGAAGAGCCGGATCACTTTCGTCCGGGTATATCCAGCGTTCTTCTCCATCCGCGTCCCCGGCAAGCTGAAGAATCCGTTCCTTCTTGGCAGGTTCAATCGGGACGACGCTGCCGACGTCCTGTTGATGGTCATATGAATCGATCAGGTGAATAGAGTAGAGCATGGGCTCGGAACCGACATAATTCAGGAGGCGGTCTACCAAATGCTGGCGGAGGATGAGCCTGTCATAATCGGATTCGCTCCCGGCGATGGAACGCAATATATTCTGGATCTGGGTATCCGTAATGATATTAAAGGATAACTGTTCGACCCGCTCGAGCTCTGACTCAATCGCGGAGGAAGACAGGTGAAGGACCTGGGATGATTTGAGGTACAGCTGCTCGTCGTAGATGGAGAAGGCATACTGCTGGACGATGACGGCGAACGCAAATGCCATGGCAACGATAAGGCTGATAAGAAGGGAAAGCTTATTTTTGATTTTCATATTTTTATAGATCGTCATCCATTTTTGCACGGCAACGTCTCCTTGCGCTGGTCCTAAAATGTTGTGTACACATTATGTACCGGGTTGTAAACGCTGTCAATACGTGCGAGGTTATTCCAACACCCGGGATAATCGGGGCGGCTCTTCTCTAATTAGTCGGTTATTTGAACATGGAGGACGGTTACTTGAATGTATGTTCGGCGGTTACCGTTCCATAATGGACTTAGATGAAATTCAACCGGGAGAGGTGAAGTTCGTTGCAAAACATGTATAAATTCGATTTCGGTACGGAAGCGCCAGGCCATGAACATATCAAAATAACCGCCGAGACCTTATATAGTCCCGAGCTTGGCTACGGATTCCATTCCGTATCCAGCATATCTGCCGTGAATCGGGCGGGGGGAGAGGCATTAACGGGAGATTTTATCATCCCGCTGAACGCAGCGTTTCAGGTCGATGTCTCGGATGGCCTGTACACCTTGCATCTATTGATTGGCGATGCCTGGTTTGATACGGAAACCTCCATGCGGGGGACGGAAGGGCAAATGCTGCTCGCTGGGAAACTCATCCCGGCAGGCCACTTTGAACGTTACAGTATGACGGTGCCAGCGGTTCAAGGGAAAAGCGTACTGTACTTTTCTGGACGGGCTCCCCGAATTAACGTACTGGAAGTGCTGCCTGCACCGCATGCAGCATGCCAGGTGTTTCTGGCTGGGGATTCGACGGTAACAAACCAGCCTGCGGACGGCTATCCTTATGCCGGGTGGGGGCAAATGCTGCCCGCATTCATGAAAGCGGATGCAGTTGTGAGCAATTATGCACGTTCCGGACGAAGCTCCAAGAGCTTTATTGCGGAGGGAATCCTGGAACGAATCCGGGAGAAGATGAAACCCCATGATTACATGCTGATTCAGTTTGGCCATAACGATCAGAAGCGTGATGAGGAGAGGTACACGGAGCCTTTTTCAACATACAAGGAGTTCTTAAAAGAATACGTGGATGTTTGCCGGGAGAAACAGGCGACACCGATCCTGGTTACCCCTGTTCACCGCCGTTACTTTGATGGCAAGGGAAGGCTGAAGGACACGCATGGTGATTATGTAACGGCCGTTCGGGAGCTGGCCGCGGAGGAGCAGGTGCCCTTGGTCGATTTGGCGGCGCTGAGTCTGGAGTATTTTAACCGGCTGGGTCCGGAAGGGACCAAATCCGTGTTTATGTGGGGGAGGCCGGGGGAATTTCTTCGGTTCCCGCAGGGGGTAATGGACAATACCCATTTTCAACAGCGCGGAGCGGCCCAATTGGCCGATATGGTGGTTGGCGGTTTGAAGGCGCTTGGACTCCAGCCGTTGTCCCTGTTTCTGCGGTAACATGCCGGGTCCCGAACCTGAAAAAGAGGAACTTTGGCACCCGCAGCGAATCTATTCAAAACACCCTAAATCATACGAGCGAGGAGCGAAACGCATGTCAAAAGGTGAAAAGCAATGGATTATTCCCGATGGGTATATCCCTCCTGAAAGCAGCGGAGAACTAACCAGTCATGAATCCGTCTGTGTGTTGAACTTAACCGAGCAGGACGTAGTGGTTACGATTCATGCTTACTTCGAGGATCGTGACCCATTGCTGGGAATGGAAACCATCGTGCCAGCAAGAAGAACCAAGCACATACGGACCAGCTCCCTTCGAACGGGTGACGGGCAGGGTATTCCTCCGGGTATTCCCTATGCCATGGAAGTTACAAGCAGTGCACCTGTGTTTGTTCAATACAGCCGACTCGATTCCACTCAGGCCGAGAATGCTTTAATGAGCGTGATGGCATATCCGGTAACCCAAATTTCAAAGTAGGTGGATGCATGGTACATACGGTGACGTATTCTAAAGAGCCTCCTGAGGACGTTCATGAACTGGAAGCTCTATATGATGCGCTGGAGTGGAACTCCATAAATTTATCCGCTGCCGAATTGAATACCATATGCAGGCAGAGCTGGTATGCCGTCTATGCGTACGACGGACAGCGATTGGCAGGCATGGGGCGCATCATTTCCGATGGGGTCATAACCGGCGTTATATGCGGATTAGGCGTACATCCGGAGTATCAGTCCAGAGGGATTGGCCGACAGATCCTTCATCGATTGGTTGAACATTGCGAGAAGTCCCGGGTCATCCCGCAGTTGATGTGCGAGGAAGGGCTGGAACCGTATTATGAGAAGCTGGGCTTTCAGCGATTCACCATTGGGATGAAGAAGAATATACGGCGATAGACGAAAAAGGACCGCAGGGCGGTCCTTTTTTGCATGTTGGTTATTGGTTATATGAGATTTAAAATTTGGCGTCTTTGATCATTTCGTAGACTGTCAGGGAATCCTCACGAACTTCCAATGCAATCACGGTATCGTCCTTTTGGAAAAAGTGAACATGTCCCATTTGTTTTTCTTCCAATTGGGTCCAACCTGCGGCTTGGATCTCTTGGAAGTAGCGCTTAGGCGTGGCCAAGCCCTGTTCGCCGCCGATGCCCTTCACCTCGTATTCAGCGCCGTTATCTATATTAGGATTCTCAGGTTCCGGAATGGTCTGCATTAGCGCTGCACTTTCCGGGATTGGAAAGTCGTCATCAACGGACGAAGGCTTGTATCCGTCGACGGGCTCCTCGTATCTGGGCGTACATCCGACCGCAAGCAGGAACAGTGGCAGCACAATAATGGCGGTTAAGTATTTTTTCATATGCATCGCTCCTTATATGTAAGGAACGCCGCAAAGCTGGAAAAAGTTGTGGATCTTTTTACAAAACTGACGATCGAATCCTCGAATCACTATGCCAATTGCGCGGATCATTGAAAAAATCTTACTAGACCCGTTGCTGCTGGATACGCAGGAGGGAAATAATGTTAAAATAGTTTTAGTCGAATATAGGCCTAGTTGCGATTTCCGTGCCGGTCCCGGTAAGGAAGGTACATAGAACCAAGAAACGAAGGTGATGGATATGTTTCAGAATGTCCCGCATTTGCTCATCGCGGACCTTCCCGGTTATTCACCGGATATTAGCCGCTTGCTGTCGATGATGAATTATGCCAGGTTCACGACGCTGCAGGAGGTCAAGGATTTAACCATGGAGCAGCTGCGGAAATGGGGTCCTGGCCTGAATCTGGGAGATGAAGGCAGAGCCGCGATTCGAGGCCGTGAACTCAATTATTATATCGAGCGGTTAAACGAAGTCCGAAACCGGACGTTCGAGCTGTTCCGGTCGGTTACGGATGAATGGCTCTACATCGAGCAGCCATTCTGGTATAACAAGCACGCAAATTATTATTTTATGTGGTTCCACGTCTTTGAGGACGAGATCAACCATCGTGGGCAAATCCGTCTTATTCGAAAGAAGCTGCCTCATGCAGTGAGTTAGGAGTACTTCATGCAACTGCTAATTGTCCGTCATGCGCAATCACACGACGGCACGATAGCGGCATCTCGCCGATACTTGGAGGAGAATGTTAGGTGCCAGTTTTGGGTGAAACGGCTCCTTTTCGGTGAAAATCTGATCAAAACTGGCGATTCTCTTGGATGATAAAGTAGTCGGGGATACCATGATTTTTCTATATGAGGTGATTGGATGATGAAGCCACTGTCTGTAGGAATTATCGGGACGGGATTTGGCAGAACGGTTCATGCTCCTATTTTTCAGATGCATCCCGGGTTTCATGTGAAAGCAATTGCCAGCGTTCATCGACAACGCACGGTGGACCGCACGTGGAATGGAATTCCGTATTACAGAAATTGGCGTGACATGCTGGATAGAGAGCAGTTGGATCTGGTATCGATCGTATCTGCACCAGGCCATCATTATGAAATGACGATGCTTGTCCTGCAGTCCGGCTACCACGTCCTGACGGAGAAACCTCTGGGCATGAATACGGAGCAAACGTTACAAATGCTAAGAGAGTCAGAACGGCTGGATCGACAAGCTTTCGTTAATTTTCAATGGAGATGGAACCCGATTAGGCAACGAATCAAACATATATTGATGGGCAAAGAGCTGGGGGATATTCAGCATATCAAATATAACGGGAGTTTCTCTGGATACTCCGTTCTGACGGAGTCATATAGGGGGTGGGAAGCCCGAAGTGAGAATGGCGGAGGATTCCTGTTCGCGGTGGGTTCCCATATGGTTGATTCACTGATGTGGTGGATGGGCGAAGAGATAACGGAAGTGTACGGCGATTTGAAAACTCAGATACCCTCTTATCATGGGGATGCCGGGATTGAGATTAGGGATGCCGATGATGCTTTTACCTTCACGGGACGATTTAAAGGTGGAACTTCGCTTGTGGTGGATGTGTTTTTTCCTGGAATCCACGGCATGGGTTGGACGTTGGAGATTTACGGGACCAAGGGAACGCTGATCATGCGTGATGACCGCACCCTTGAATGTAGCTTTGGCGGTGCATTTGAATCGATCGATATCGACCCGTTTCATCCCCCGGCAAATCTGGAGGCTCCGGCATTGCACTATTATAACGGCTTTTATCAGATGATAGATGGCATATACCACAGTTTAACTGGAAACACCCCAATAGATTTACCGACTTTTGCTGATGGGCATAAGGCCCAGGCCGTTCTTGACGCGGTGCGGCTTTCGTCCGAGACGTGCAGTCGAATCAACGTTGACTATGGATCAATGCCATGATTCGGTAAAGTCTGCAGTAAAACTCGAAGGAGGCGGAAGCACATGACTCAGCGTCGTTTACAGATAGGCATGTGGGATCAGTTTACGGAAGAGCGATGGGAACGGCTTGCGGACAAACATATCAGCGGGATGGAAATATGCAGCTTTCCGAATCGGGAGGCGTTGGTTGAGGTCAGCGATTTTTGCCGTAACCAGCGGATCGCGTTCGGTGTTCATGCCCCGATTCTTCGTAAAGGGGGATATCGGTTGCCTCAAGTCAATGCACCCGAACCCGAGATCTTTCGGGAAGCGCTTGAACAAATCTCGGCCGAGGTTCGGTTAGCCTCCAGTATAGGGGCAGATTATATGCTGTTTCATTATCCGTTTTATCCGATCTTTCAGGAGCCTTTCACGCCGTACCCGAGACTTCCTAGCCCCGAGGAGCGTTACAGTTACAGCCAATTGGGCAAAGAAAGATTCCGGGAAATGTCGAAGCGGTTATTTGAGTTTCTCAGTGAACTCCAGCTTCGCTATGGGCAGCGCATTGTGCTAGAGCATGATTTCTTTGGAGATTACGGGGATGTGCTGGTCGATAGCTTTCACGCTTATCCCGACATCGGGTTTGTGCTGGATACGGCCAGGCTTGATATAGCTCGCAGGGCCTTTCAAGGTTTTGATCCATACCCATTTCTCGATCGGATGGCGTCCCGGATTTATTTGGTCCATTACAGTAACGTATGGTACGAGAAGGACAAGTTCACGCATCATCTGCCGGTGCTGCCGGAGCATGATCATGATGCGAACTATGGAGAAGCCTACGCCTATTTGCAATACGTTGCCGCCCGTAATTCACGGTTCCATGTGACGTTTGAACATAACGCAAGCCTGATCACTCGGCAGCAATTGCAGCAGATCTATGACCGGACGGCATTCATGCTTAAAGAGCAGGGAGGGCACGTACTAATTCGGCCGTAAACGCGATAGACATATAGGGAGAAACAGACTGCAGATTCAATCGGTGACATGATATGGCACGACTTAGCATGCACCTCAGGTGGGGAGGAACCCTCTATGATACAGAGCTTGATCGTTGTGTTTGTCCTGACGATGATTATTCATACGGCGGAGACGTTGTCATACTCTGCGAGATATGCCGGAGTGAAATTGAACAAAATTGCGGTGGCGTTATCCTTGACCGGAATCATTGTGCTGGTTTCCAGAACGTCCAACCTGGTTCAAGCTCCGCTGACGGGCAAATTCGTGGATTATGCAAAAGTGGATCCTTCGTTTGACGTGCTCTCCTATTTCAGGGCGATATTGCTGGCTGCATCGATCGGAACGATTGTCGCAATCGCATTGTTTCCTACCTTCGTCAATCTGTTCAGCCGCATTATCAGTAAACTGGAGGTCGCCGGATCCATTCCGAAGCTTGTATCAAGCGTGACCATCGGGCAGCTCAAGAATACACGGCATTACATCAGGAAGCCGAATCTGAAGTGGAGCCAGTTTCGCTACTTAGGCGTACCTAAACGGTTCATTTTGCTGAATATCGTGGTTACGGCTTTTTACACGGTAGGTGTCCTGGCATCCCTGTATGCCGCACATCTCGTTCCCCAGTACAGCACCATGGCCTCCCAAGCGTCCGGACTGATCAACGGGATTGCAACGATTATCTTAACGATATTTATCGATCCTCAGCTTGGTTTGATTACGGACAAAGCCACCCGTAATGAGGAAGCGAGGGAACAGCTGGGCAAGGTGTATACGATGCTGATGGTTTCGCGGTTTTTCGGAACGATGCTGGCCCAGCTCGTGATTATTCCGGCGGCTTACGTCATCAGTGAGATTGTAAAATGGATATAAAGACGGTGGTATTGGTTAGAAAACAAGAATGAGAGAGGAGTTGGATCATGATGACACGTAAACGTTTGGCGATGGAATCCGTGTTGTTTGCCGCAGCAATATATATAGGCTATTTTGCATTTATGATGCTGCAAGGGATGGTGCTAACACAGAGACATGCGCAGGATCTGGATCTGACCAGGCAATATGAACGGGTGGAAACCCTGCAGACCCAGGTTACGTTTGGAATGGTGGAACGGAGCAGCGGGTGGCAAACAGCAGCAGCGATCGGAGGCTTCGTTCTATTGGGCGGCTTATATGGTTACATAAGATGGCAATGGAACAAACGGAGATCGCAGTCATAAATTTGAAGTCGTAGAGCACAAACCCTGTCATGGATTTTCGTCCACGGCGGGGTTATTTATGTAGGTGGAATTTCCGTCGTTCGCGTGGAGTTTAGAATCAAGAATAATCGCCCCGAATCCTTCCGTGGATTGCTAACTCGAGGGGCTTAATCCCTTATTAAGCCGGATGATTGGGTGACCCAATTATCCGGTTTCCAATGCCTTATAGGTCAAAACTACCGTGATTTTATCGATGAAAGCGCTATTTTTATGCTTGACAGCCTATTCAGATGCGTTTATGCTAAACGTGCGGTTAATTGGATCACCCAATTATCGTTTGCGCAAGTAGGGATAGAGAGGGTAGTCATATGACCATTAAGAAGATTAAATATCATCGGGTATACGAGGATGTTATCGAACAGATCAAGAATCTGATTCTGGAAGGGAATCTGGCTCCGGGTGATGTCCTGCCGACAGAACGGGAGTTGGCCCAGTCCTTCGGCATTAGCCGCGGAACATTGCGGGAAGCCTTTCGTATTCTGGAGCGCGAAGGATTGATTGAAGCCAGACCGGGCGGCGGACGTTTCCTGAGCAAGGCACTGGACGTTGCCGAGGATCGCAGCCGAATTCTGGACAACATTGAACGCGCTACCATCATCGAGTTGTTGGAGGCGCGGGAATTGTTCGAGACGGGAATCGTGGAGCTGGCGGCAAAGCGCGCAACCGATGAGGATATTGCCGAGATTGAAGCCGCCTTCGCGACATGGGGGGAGATCGATCAGAACGCGGAGGATCGCTCGAAGCCGGATCAGGCGTTTCACCTGTCGATCGCCAAAGCCACGCATAACGTGGTCCTTGTCAATATGATTGAACTGCATATGGATTTACTTCAGCGGACGCTGAGCAAAACAGCCCAGATTCCGGGGCGCAAGAGCGAGGTCTACGAAGAGCATTTACTTATTATGCAAGCCATTAAGGAACGGGATCCGGTAAAAGCGAAGCTGGCTTTGCTGAACCATCTTAGCCGGGTTAAAGAAAACATACAGAAAAACCACATTCATGTTTAAGAGGGGGAAAATGCACCCCCTTTTAGCACAAATTGGATAATCCAATTATCCAATGGTCATGGGTGAATATGTGGGTAGAGAGGGACTGCAGATGAATACAGACATTCGAATTCTATCACCCTGCGGCATGCTGGGATATGGCTTTCCTGAACAATCCTTTATGAACGGACTGGAGTTTGGTCTGCACGGCATCGTCGTGGATGCAGGATCTACGGATGGCGGACCGCATAAGCTGGGCGCCGGCGTATCGATCGTCAGCAAGCGCGCGGTTAAGAAAGACCTGGACATCATGATCACCCAGGGTTTGCCTCGGAACATTCCGATTATCATCGGATCGGCCGGCGGCTCGGGAGCAAGGACCCATGTGAACTGGACGCTGGATATCATTGATGAGATTTTGGATGAGCGGGGTCTTCAGGCCAAGGTGTCCGTTATCTGGGCGGATTTTACGCAGGAGGAAATCCATCTGGCAAGCGAAGAAGGGAGAATCAAGGGACTGAGCCCGAACATTCCGCCACTGACCCGCGAGCGGATTGATTCCACGAACAGCATCGTTGCCCAGATGGGACACGAGCCTATTGTGGAAGCGCTTAAACAAGGGGGAGACATCATCGTATGCGGCCGGGCTTATGATCCGTCCCCATTCGCGGCGATCGGGATCTATCATGGCAAGGACCCGGGGCTATCCTATCATCTGGGAAAAATATTGGAATGCGGCGCACTGTGCGCCGAACCTGGCACAACCAAGGACAGCATTCTTGGCACGATCAGCGATGATTCGTTTACCGTTCAATCGCTTAACCCGAACCGGACGTGCAGCCCGACCAGCGTTGCCGCCCATACCTTCTATGAGAAGGAACATCCGTATATCCTGCATGGTCCCGGATTCACGCTTGATTTGGAGAATTGCCGATTCGAGGAAGTGGAAAAAGGCGTCGTTCGCGTGACGGGCAGCAGGTACCTTCCGGCGGAGAAATATTTCATCAAGCTGGAAGGCGCAAGACGCGTCGCGTATCGGACCTTTGTGGTCGCAGGGATCCGGGACCCGATCCTGATCGGGAAGCTGGAAGAGGTTGAAGAATATGTGCGCAACCAGGCGCGGGAATATTACCGGGAAATTCCGGAATCGGATTATCGGATTCAATTCTACAACTACGGCAAGAACGGCGTTCTCGGAAGCAAGGAGCCCGAGTCGTTCGACGGGCACGAGATCGGCGTCATGTTCGAAGTGGTGGCCAAGACGCAGGAGTTGGCAAACAGCATATGCGCGACGGTGCGTTCCACCTTCCTGCACTACGGCTACGAAGGCCGGAAATCAACGGCAGGCAATCTCGCGTTTCCATTCGCGCCAAGCGACATCGAGTTCGGTCCTGTGTATGAATTCTCCGTCTACCATCTGATGGAAATGAAAAATAATGCTTTTCGTATAGAGCATCGATAAGGAGGATCAAACCATGACTCAACTCGGCGATTTGGCGAAGGTGCTGCGAAGCAAAAACTCGGGCCCCTTCGAAATTACATTAGACGTGTTGTTTGATTCCAAGGAGCAATATGACAGAGTGAAACAGTCCGGCATCATATCGAAACGGACCATATGCGAGCTGTATCAGATACGGGAGGAGCAGATTCATCATCTGGTGTTTTTCGACCAGGCGCTGGGTTTCAAGATCACGATGTCGCGGGATATATCGTCGGGCAGCGTCGGCGACCGCGACGTGTACGGTGCCCAGCAGCATGCTCCCCTCATGAAGTTATCCGTCGAACATGGGGAGGAGGGGTAAGACATGAAGGTGTTAAGACGCTTAAGGCAGGATTGGGTATTATACGCGATGCTGTCGCTGCCTCTGCTCTACTTTTTTGTTTTTCACATCATTCCGCTGTACGGCATGAAACTCGCCTTTCAGGATTACCGGATTCTCGGGGATCATGTGTGGGTCGGGTGGAAGCACTTCAAGACGTTGTTCAGCTCCCCCGCCTTCACGAGCGTGCTGCAGAATACCATTATCATCAGTTTGATGAAAATCGTATTCGTGTTCCCGATTCCGATCATGCTGTCGCTTCTGATTAATGAAGTTCGGAGCTCGAAATACCGCAAATATGTGCAATCCGTGGTTTATCTGCCGCATTTCCTGTCTTGGGTCGTGATTGCCGGGATCTGGATCAGTCTCTTGAACCCAGCCGAAGGCGGAGTCAATTTGATTGCGAATTTCTTTCAACTGCCATCGGTGGATTACATGACCAGCAAGGAGCATATCCGTTGGGTGCTCGTATTCTCCGAAATCTGGCGAAGCGCGGGTTGGGATTCCATCATTTATTTGGCAGCCATCATGAAGATCAGCCCAGGATTGTATGAAGCAGCCAAGATCGACGGGGCGACCCGGCTGCAGCAGATGAGGTACATCACGCTTCCTCATTTATACAGCACAGTTGTAACCGTCTTCATTCTGAATCTGGGCTTCTTCATGAATGCTGGTTTCGATCAGGTGTTTAACTTTATGAACGATTCCATCATCAGCGTGGTCGATATTCTGGATACGTATGTGTACCGGATCGGTATCGGAAACGGACAGTTTGCTTATGCAACCGCGGCGAGCCTGTTCAAGGGCGTGATCGGCATCATTCTCATCCTGGGCACGCATTTCATATCGAAGCGCTTCTCGGGCAAGGGCGTCTGGTAAAGGAGGGATTTACGATGAGACGGCTTGAAATTTCCAAAATCGTCATTTATCTGATGTTGTTTGTATTTACGCTCATGGTCTTGGTTCCTCTCCTGAATCTGCTGGCGCTGTCTCTAACCGACCCCGGCAAAGCCCATCTGATGGGCGGTCTGGACATCATTCCGAAGGGATTCTCAACGATCAATTACCAGCTGTTGTTGTCCAATCCCTTGATCACGGGCAGTATTCTGAATTCGGTATGGATTACCGTGGCAGGCACATTCCTGAATCTGCTGCTGACCTCCATGGCAGCGTACGTGCTGGCGAGAACCGAGTTTATCGGCAAAAAGGTCGTGTTGTTTTTCCTGATCGTCATTATGGTATTCGAGCCGGGCATGATTCCCGAATACCTGCTCGTGAAGGATCTCGGACTGATGAATACGTTAACCTCGCTGATCCTGTACAAAGCGATCAACGTGTACTATCTCTTTATTCTGATGCGGTTCATTCAGGACATTCCGGAGGAGATTCTGGAGGCATCCCGAATCGACGGCGCAGGCCATTTCCGCTTGTACAGCCGAATCATCCTGCCGCTCTCAAAACCGGGGTTGGCGACCTTGGGCTTGTTCTACGGAGTGTACCACTGGAATGAATATTTCCGGGCGACGCTCTATATTTCGGACCCGACCAAATGGCCGCTGCAGGTCGTGCTCAGACAGTTTGTTGTCCGTAAGGACAATACGTCACTGATCGGGAACCAGAACATGTTCGACAGCTCGATCAATTTTGATTTCGCTTCCCTGCAGGCAGGTACGATCATGATTGCGATTGTGCCGCTGTTATTCCTATATCCGTTCATTTTGAAATATTACGCCAAAGGCGAACTGGAGGGCGGAGTCAAGGATTAAGCTAAGGAAGGCAGCTTAACTTAAGGCATGAATGTTCAAATTCAAAAAAGGGGAGAAAGATGAACATGAAAAAATTAAGCCTGTTATTAATCGTTGCCATGCTGGTTATGGTCATGTCGGCATGTACATCGAATTCGAAGACGCCGGGAGCGGGCCAGACCGAGCCCGGGACCGCGCAGCCTGAAGGAAGCGGTGATCCGGTTACGCTGAAGATCGTGTACAAGGATGAAGGAACGGCGAATCCCGTTTCCGTTAAATTCTTCGAGACCTTGGAGAAATCCCTGGCCGAAGACGAAGGCTTGAACGTGAAATTCGAGCTTGTGGATCTGGCACAGGGCAGTTATGCCGAGAACCTGAATCTGCTGCTATTAGGCGGAACCATTCCGGATATCATCTACTTCCAAGGCGGCGACCAGCAAATTGCCGAACAAGGCCTGCTGGAGGATCTGACACCTTACATTGAAAAATCCACTTACATTAAAGATATCATCGAGCCGCATAACCAAACGCGGATGGCAAGCTATCCGTATCTGCTGTGGATCAAACCGCTCGCACCGAAGACCCCGGTCATCCGGGCCGACTGGTTTAATGCCATGGAGAGCTCCAAGGCCTTGATGGAGAATCCGACCGTCGACAATTATTACGCCTTCTTTAAGGAGTTGGTGGAGAAGAAGCCCGGTGAAGGCAAGCCGAGTTACGCGCTGACGGCAGCAGGCGATATTGCCGAGATCAACTTCATTTTCAATACGGCTTTCGGTTTGGATACGACTTGGCTTAAGAAGGAAGACGGCACTTATGAGTACTCCAAGGTTTCCCAGAATGAAAAAGAAAAGCTGACGTTCTACAACAAGCTCTACAAGGAAGGACTGCTGGACCCGCAATTCATTACGAAGCAGTGGGATACGAAGGAAGATGCCTTCTATAAAGGGGAAGCTGCCGTTATTACGGGCACGGCCGGCAAAATCATCGATTTGTATGACGGAAGAATGCAGGAGCTCGGCGGAGAAGACGCTAACCTGATCGTGCTGCCGCCTGCCAAGGGTGAAGCTCAAGGCTTCGGGGCAACCGACGTAACGAAGGAATCCAGAGGACTTGCGATCTCTTCCCAGTCGCCGCATAAAGACGTGGCGTTCAAGGTCTTTGATTACCTTGCAAGTCCGAAGGGGCAAATGCTGGACCGTCTCGGTTTCGAAGACGAGCATTATAAAGTCGTTGACGGCGAGATCGAGCTGAACGAGAAATATTACAGCGAATGGTATGCGCGTTTCTGGGAGCCGACCGAGATCAAATCCGAAACGCCTTTGAAAACGCCGCTATTGGGTGAGCCTGGAACCGAATCGTTGAAAATGGCTACCGAGTTTTACACGGAAGACAATAATTTCATCATTCCTGAGCAATTTATTGCGAACTGGGATGCGATGAACAATCTGTACAAGGAATATTCGACGGACTTTATTACAGGCAAGAAGGACTTGTCCCAATTCGACCAATTCGTTGAAGCCTGGAATGCTGCAGGCGGAGCAGAGATAACGAAATACGCCAACGAAAACATCAAGTAAGGAGCCTATAACTATGACTTCGTTTCGTAACCGGGTGAGGGGCGTGGTGATATCCACCGCGCTCGGAGACGCAATGGGAGCTCCAATCGAGAAATTGACGTACGAGGAGATCAAGTCCAAGTACGGACGCGTGGAATCCCTCATGACAAGATGGCATAAGATGGACCTGCCCCCCGACGTCCGGCTTGGCCGGATAAGGGGAGATGGGATTGTCACGGACGATACGCTGATGACCATTGCGCTCATGAACGTGTATCTAACCGAGGGCAGGCATCTGGATGCCTATGATATGGGCAACGAGTTCGTGAAGGAGATTGCGTTCCGCAAGACGTTTGTCCCTGAGCTGAATGAGGAAACGTTAATTATCGACCGATTGTTCTATCCGGAAAAATATATCCTCATGCGTCATGTGCTGGCCAATTGCGATCCGAGAGAAGGCGGCATCGGGAATATGGTGAACTGCGGGGCGGCGATGTACATTGCCCCGATCGGGATCGTCAATGCGGGCAATCCCAAGGCGGCCTATGATGAAGCCATCCTGTTTGCGATGGGTCATCAGAGCAGCTACGGCCTGGAAGCCGCGGGCGTGCTGGCCGCTTGCGTGGCGAAGGCCTTTGAGCCAGGGGTGAGTGTGGACGATATTGTCCGCACCGCCATCAGCCTGGCGAAAGACGGCACGAAAGCGGCCATTGTGGAAATGACGCAAGCTGCGCGGGAACTGCGGCATCAGCGGGATGACATGGACAAAGTGATCGAGGTGTTTCAGGCGATCATGCTCAAATATTCGCCGATGGGCGATGACGTGAGCCGCCATATCGACAAGGTTGGTATTCCGAGCAACCATTATACGCCGAGCCGCCTATGGTCGATTGAAGAGCTGCCGATGGCACTGGCGTTCATCGTTCTCAATGACGGAGAGTACTACCGTTCGATCCTGGACGGGGTAAACTCCGGACGGGACACCGACTCGATCGGCGTCATGGCCGGGGTGATCCTGGGCGCCATGTATGGCAGCGAGGTCATCCGCAAGGAAGATATCGAACAGCTGAATAAGGTGAATCGTTTGGACCTGTGTGCCATCGCCGACCGGTTCAGCGGCATTGCCGCGAAGATCATCGAGGAGGATCTCCGCATCAATGAATCTCGCAAGAATATTGTAAGCCCATAGTTTTTTGCAAGCCATTGGAACTCAGCGGATGTAGAGGAATGGTTGATACAGGAGGGAGAGCAAATGATACCTAAACATTATGTAGAGACGGTATATGCGGGATTCATCGGCATGAACATTGGCATAAGGCTCGGTGCTCCCATCGAACCGGTTGCTTGGACGTATGAACGCATTCGGGACGTATACGGCGATATCCGGGATTACGTGAAGCCGTACAAAACCTTTGCCGCGGACGATGACGCAAACGGTCCGGTTTTCTTTATTCGCGCGCTGTACGACGATGCGACGGACCGTGAGCTTTCGCCGGAGGATGTGGGCAAGGCATGGCTCAATTACGCTAGGGAAGGGATCGGCATGTTCTGGTGGGGCGGCGAGGATATCAGTACCGAGCACCGCGCCTATGTGAATCTGCGCAAAGGCATCCCGGCCCCTCGTTCCGGTTCGATCGAGGTCAACGGCACGGAGATGGCGGAGCAGATCGGCGGCCAGATCTTCATCGATTCCTGGGGCCTGCTGTTCCCGGGGCAAGCGGAGAAAGCGGCGGATTACGCGGAAAAAGCGGCCAGCGTCTCTCACGACGGCAACGGGCTGTATGGCGCCCGCTTCATGGCCGCTTGCATAGCCAAAGCCTTTAATGCTTCATCCATGGATGAGATTATCGCGGAAGGCCTGCGCATGATTCCGGATGACTCCACCTATGCGCGCGTGGTCCATGCGGTGATGGACTTCCATCGGGAGCAGCCCGCCGATTTCCGCGCTTGCCGCCAGTATTTGGAGGACCACTGGGGATACGATAAATATACGGGCGTATGCCACATTATCCCGAATGCGGGCGTGTGCGTGCTTGCCCTTCTGTATGGCGAGGGAGATTATGCGCGCACGGTCGAGATCGCTTCGATGTGCGGCTGGGACACCGATTGCAACGCAGGCAATGTGGGAACGATCCTCGGTGTTTACGGAGGTCTGGCGGGAATCCCGGAACATTACCGTAAGCCGATCAATGACTTCATCGTGGCTTCCAGCGTGTCCGGCTATTTGAATCTGGTGGATTTTCCGACATTCGCCAAAGAGCTTGCACTTCTTGGCTATCGTCTTAACGGAGAGAAAGCACCTGAAGAGCTGGTTCGCCGGGTGAAGCAGGGCGAAGTATACTTCGATTTCGACCTGCCGGGATCTACGCATGGCTTTCGGACGAGTAATTCGTTCAAGACGCCTGTCTTGCGCCACTCCACCAAGAATGCCTATGATGGCAGAGGATCTTTGGAAGTCGTCTTTGATCGACTGGTTGAAGGCGACAGCAGCAAAATCTATTTCAAACCGTTCTACCGGCGCGCCGAGTTCAACGATGAGAAGTATAAGCCGACCTTTGCGCCGCTGGCCTATAGCGGACAAACCGTATCCGCCCACATTTATGCGGATCAGTGGGAAGGCGAACCGGTTACCTTGACTCCGTATGTGCGCAATACCTATACCCAGGAGGACGTGCGTTTGGATGCGTTTACTCCTGTATGCGGAGAGTGGAACGCGGTGCAATTCGTCATTCCGGATACGGATGGTGCCATGATCGATGAGATCGGCTGGATCTTGGAGAGCCCGTCGCCGCTCTTGAACCGTGCCATCGGAAGTTTGTTCGTCGGGCAATTCAGCATCACGGGGGCTTCAGACTATACGATCGATTTTGCCAAGCAGGCCAAAGAGTTCGCTTCCGTCACCCCATTCTCGCATCATCGAGGGAAATGGGAACTGCGTGACGGTGCCCTGCATTGTTCCTCAGAAGGGGATACCTCCTCCTATTCAGGCAATTATTATGCCGGAGATATGGAGATTGAGGCGACCATCAAACCGATATTCGGCACCAGCCATGGTGTTATTGCAAGGGCGCAAGGCGTCATGCGTCATTATCTGGCCGGCTTCGACGGCCCGAACTCCGTATCGTTTATCAAACAGGATTTCGGGATCAAGCGTTTGATTACGGCAAAATACGATTGGGCATTGGGTAAAGAATACCGCCTGAAGCTGGTGTCCGAGAGGGACAGGTTCATCTTGTATATTAATGGAGAGAATGTGCTGGAATGCAAGGAATCTGCCTATGCTCACGGCATGTTCGGTTTTGGTTGTCTGGAGGATGGCGAGAACGAGATCAAGGAAGTTCGCGTTCGTACATTCGAGCCGAAGCCGGTTTAACAGAAGGGAGCGGGTTAACTTTGCGCAAGCTGGTTGTCATTGGAAGCATCAATATGGATGTTGTGAGTAATGTAGCGCAGTTTCCCCAGCCGGGGGAGACGATTCATAGCAGGGACGCACAGTTTTTTCCCGGAGGCAAAGGGGCAAATCAGGCTGTGGCCGCAGCCTTGGCAGGTGCCGATTGCAGCATGGTCGGCGCCGTGGGCCTGGATCCTTTTGGAAGCACTTTGGTTGCTTCCTTGGAGGAGCGCGGCGTTGGCGTCTCGTCCGTTCTCACCAAGGCAGGCACATCGGGAATCGCGATCATCACGGTCAACGAAGAAGGCGAGAACTATATCGTGCTCTCGGAAGGAGCCAATGGGCGGCTGACCGAAGAGGATGTTGCCGCCGAAGTGAACTGGGACGGCGTACATGCGGTGCTGCTGCAGAATGAAATTCCGTGGCAGACGACACAGCATGTCATCCGATCGGCCAGCAAGGCAGGCGTTCGCGTCTGGCTGAATCCGGCCCCCGCGCGAACGATTCCGCACGAGGTGTTTCCGCTGCTGGATACATTGATTGTAAACGAAACAGAAGCAGGCGTGGTTAGCGGGCTGAGGGTGGAGGACGCAGCTTCGGCCGAGGCTGCTGCAGCATCGATCATCGGAAGAGGCACCTCCAACGTGATCATCACCCTTGGCGAGTTAGGGTGCTTCTATGGGAATGCACGCGGAGAGCGTTTTAACGTTCCGGCTTTCCGCGTCAAACCCGTGGATACCACGGCGGCAGGGGATACCTTCATCGGTGCTTATGCGGCAGCTTGCACGGAGGGGCTGGATACGGAAGCAGCCCTGCGGTTTGCGACCGCAGCTGCTGCATTGACGGTGACCCGTCCGGGTGCTCAATCCTCCATACCGGCTAAGGAAGAGATTGTGGCGTTTATGAATACATGAATCATGCTGCTAGAGAGAGGGCGTTTACGGATGCCTTCTCTTTTTGTTAGATAATGCAAGATTCCATGGGAGCTGCCGACATGTTATGCCGAACCCTTTCATATATGTAAGAGTGACGATAATGAATCTATGAAATGGGGGATCTGGCAAATGGCAAAACAAAAAAGAGGCAAATCCTTATGGCACTTACCGACTCGCGCACGCGGCACATGCCCGGTGTGCAAGAGTACCCGGACCAAACTGTTGTATCCTCGGACCAAATCGGACGGTACTGCACTGAAAGTGTGCAAGCGCTGCGACGGTGCATCGCAGGAGCGGGTGGATGCGGCTGTGTAAGCAGCTTCCCGATACAAGGAAGGACTAGAAGTCAGGGATTATTTGGAATATAATAGTTTTATCTAAGCGTGCATAGGCCGGTTTCCTCGTGAAGCGGTCTATGCTTTTTTACACGGATCAAGGTTCTCTGGGGCATACTCGCGCATATTCGGCGGGGTTCGTAAACGTGAGGGACCTGGAGACGACGCGATTACAAGCAAGCTGGGATTCATATCAACCATTCATGGGCGGTGAAGGCATGTTAGAGGAACGGTTAAAGGAATACATAAGGCAGCACAAGCCATTGATGGCGGATTTGGGCATCGTTCGGGATTTAGCCCTGCCGCAATGTTATATTGCCGCAGGTTACATTCGAAATTATGTATGGGACATCCTGCATGGATTAGACGGGACGGACCGGCATACCGATATCGATGTCGTTTACTTCGATCCGGATGATGTGTCCGAAGAACGGGATGCTGCCCTGGAACAGCACTTAAGGACCTCGACGGCGAACCCGAAATGGTCGGTCAAGAATCAGGCCAGAATGCATGCCAAGAACGGAGATGAGCCCTATCATTCGACCCATGCAGCGCTAACCCATTGGCCGGAGACGGTCACCGCGGTCGGGGCCAGACTGAACGTCGCAGGGGAGCTTGAGCTTTGCTGTCCTTACGGATTGGATGATTTATTCGCGCTTCGGGTTCGAAGAAGTCCTTACTTTAATAAACGGGGCTATTACTTGGAACGGGTACGCAAGAAACAATGGAAGGATCAGTGGCCGCGTTTAGCGATCATCGAGGATTAGATTAGAGTTTGCCGAGTAAGAGATACGATCGGCAAGGATTTAGGCATTCTTATGTGGAATTGGTTAGAAAGCGGCTGATAACGGCAGAAACAAGGGGTTATAACATTGAACATATTCGACCGTGCGCGTGAAAAGGAAAAGTCGTATCACGAGAAATTGTATGAAGAAGCCGTATTGTTTGAACCTGGGAGCTGGTTAGCCAAGCCCGTTCAGACCGTTCTGGATTTTTTGGACTTATTGCCGTTTCAGGATCTGCGGGTACTGGATCTGGGATGTGGCGTCGGGCGTAACAGTCTCCCGGTTGCGCAGCGGATCCAATCGGCGAACGGGCAGGTCATCTGCGTGGATTTGCTGCCATCGGCTATCGACAAGCTGGTGCAGTATGCCGCGTTGTACGGCGTAAGCTCAAGCATCGAGGCACTTGCAGCAGACGTAGAGCATTACGAAATTGCCGAGGCGACTTATCACTACATTATTGCCTGTTCATGCCTGGAGCATTTGAGCTCGGAAGAAGCTTTCGTATGTAAGGTCAAACAAATGCAGGCTGGAACCGTGGACCAGGGCATCCACTGCATCATGATGAGTACGGAAGTGAAGGAAATCGATCGGAAGACTGGTTTGGAGGAAGAGGGGTTAATCGAGTTGAATCTGTCGACCGAAAGGGCCTTTTCCATCCTTGATGAGCTGTATTCGGAATGGGAAATCTTAACGAGGCGGCAGGTGCAGCAGGATATTCAAGAAGTGAAGGAGGGGAGAGACGTTCTTTTCCGAAGTCAATGGATGACCTTCACTGCGAGAAAAGGAGGGATTGACCATGGTGAAACATACGCATCTCGGCGTTTATGGAATACTGGTTCAGCATGATCATATCCTGTTGATCCAGAAAGCGAGAGGGCCGCATAAGGGGAAGTGGGATTTACCGGGCGGCTCGATCGAGTTCGGCGAAGAGCCGGAGCATACCCTTCAGCGCGAATTTATGGAGGAGACCGGACTTGGTTCAATTAAGGGAAGCATTCGGACGGCCGTCTCTTATACGATCGTGTATCAGTATGAAGCGAATCAGATGGAAGAGCTGCATCATATCGGCATTATTTATGATGTCGAGCTGCTGGATGATCAAGCTAGAATCCAAGCGGACGGTGACGGTCAAGACTCCTTGGGAGCCAAATGGATTCCGATTGACGCACTGGGGTTGCTGCCGTTAACGCCGTTTGTCGAGATGATGATGGAGCCCGAATTAGAGACGAATCCAGAAGCGGGGATCGAAGGATGACGATGATATATTTTGTGAGACATGCGGAATCCCCATTTATCGAGGGGAAGGAACGGTCTCGTGGATTGTCGGCCCAGGGATCGCTTGCTGCGGAGCGAGTGAAGGAGATGCTGCGGGATGAAGGGATTGACGCGATCCTGTCGAGCCCTTATCAGCGAGCCAAGGACACGGTCCAACCATTGGCGGACGCTTTAGGATTACCGATTGCGGAGCAGGAGGACTTAAGAGAACGGATGGCCGGCGATTTGCAGGGGCATTCCTTCCTTGATGCCAAAAAGAAACTGTTCCAGGATTCGGCCTTCTCCTTCCCGAGAGGGGAATCCGGTAAAGCCGCGCAAAGCCGTGCGATCCGGGCCTTCGAGATCATTTTGAATGCATATGGAGGCAAGCGGGTAGCGATCGGGACGCACGGCGATATCATGACACTCATGCTCCAGCATTATGATGAGCGCTTCGATTATCATTTTTGGCTGGGAACCACATTGCCTGATATTTACTGCGCCGAATTTGAGGAAGGGCGGCTTGTGAACCTCGCGCGGTTATGGAGCGAGCATCAAGAGGAAGAATGATAAAAAGGCCAAGAATCTCGATCGATTCTTGGCCTTTAAGTTTAGTTACTATAAATGCGAGTTTATGTAGACTGCCTCGCTGCTTAAAATTTGAAAATATTGATGGTTTTCTGCAGCCGGAAAACGGCGTTATTCATCGCTTCCGCTTCTTCCGCCATCTTCTGGATCGACGAGATGCCTTCGTTCATGGAAGCCGACACTTGCTCCGTTCCGGCAGCGGATTGCTGCGTGATCGCCGATATATTCTGAATCGCGGAAGAAATGCTCTGCGCGCTATCCAGCATGGACTGGCTTTCCTTGGAGAAAGCGGCGATCTGTTCCGAAATATACTGCACGCTGTTTACGATCTCCATAAACACAAGCTCTGCTTCGCGGATCATCTCGGTCTGCTGCCTGACGACCTCCTCATTGATTTTGATGTTTTGGGACGCGTGTTTGATGTCCGATTCGATGCTCCGAACGAGATTGAATACTTCCCGGGTTGAAGACGTGGACTCTTCGGCCAGTTTACGCACCTCCTGGGCGACAACGGCAAAGCCTGCGCCATGCTCGCCAGCTCTGGCCGCTTCGATGGATGCGTTCAGGGACAACAGGTTGGTCTGATCGGCAAGCTCGGAGATCGTCTCCGTAATCTTCGTGATTCCCCTGGCGCTTTGGGCCAACGCATCGATGGATTCCGAAACCTTGGCCGTCGCCTCAATGTTTCGCTGCATCCCTGCTGACTGCTTGGCTACCGAATCCCTTCCTTGTTCAACCAGTCCCAGCGTTTCGATCGAGCGGGTATTCATTTCCTGGGTCGAATGCGTATAATTGCTGACCTTCTCTTCGATCTCACGGATGGAATGCGTCATTTCGGATACGTCTTCCGAAATTTCGTTGGCGCCGACGGCCAGCTCGTTGGAGGAAAGGGAGACTTGATTCATCACTTGAATAAGCTCCTGGTTTTTGATCGAGATGCTTGAGCTTGACGTCATCACCTGACGGGTGATATCCGAGGTTTCCTGCAATATTTTGCGAAGCTTGTCCACCATGCTGTTGAAGGTTCTGCTCAGATCGTTCATGCCTCCCACCTCCTCCACCTGGAAGGTGAAGTCGCCTTTGGCGATTTTGGCGGAAACGCTGGAGATTTCCGCGAAGGAGTTCGTAAGCGTTTTCTCAATGAGGCGAGACAGAGGAAAAGTAAGCCCGGTTAGTACCACGACGATGACCACGCCAATGATTGCTTTACCCATCAGAATAAACGCAAGCAGCATGGGTACCGCAAACAAAGCGGCAATGAGATAACAGGCTGCGGTGATTTTTTGAGACATAGGGAGTCTGTTGAACCATGCCATAAGAATGAGTCCTCCTCAACAACATAGGATATATTTACCATGATTATAGCATCGACGGGCTAAACTAGATATAACGAATTGACAAAAAGTGTTGAATTAGGTCGAAAGAACTGAGTGTGATGGGAGTGAGGGGAAGCACAGCCATATGCAGATCCCCTCTTGATGCATAGAGATGAAGCCGGATTATTTCACCGCACGGAATAAGGCGGAAGCGAGATAATCCGTATTATCCAGAATCATGCGGTCATGCTTGAACAGCGTTTCCCAGAGCGCAGCATCGAACAGGAGTCCTTTATCGCGCTGCTCAAACGCATCCAGATGACGGGTTTGCTCTTCCTTTAATTGCTCGTTGAAGTGGTTGTACTCCAAAAATTCAGCCTGCTTAAAACCACAAGACAAAAGGGCCCCCGCCCATTCTTCCCTCATCATCAGATTAGGAATGCCGAAGAATTCGAGCAGCTCCTTAAGCTTCGGCTCCGGCATCGGCTTATCCAGCAGCAGTTCCCTGTCCAGCAGGACGCCTCCGCGATCCAGAACGCGGTAATATTCGGGCAGCGATTTCGAGGTATCCGTAAATACGGTGACGGACTCGGCCATGATCAGATCAAACCGGTTGTCCTCGAAAGGCAATGCGCATACATCCGCCTGCAGGAACTCCACGTCCATACCCATGGCTTCGGCTCTTGCGCGGGCTTTTTTGATCATATTTTCGTTCAGGTCAATGGCGGTCACTTGATAACCCATCTCCGAAAGATGGCAGGCGGTTCTGCCGGTTCCGCACCCTACCTCCAAAATGCGGCTGCCCGGTTGAATGGGATAATTCTTCAGCATTCTGAGGGTCGCCTCGAATCCTCCCGGGTGGGCACTGCCCATGCCTAATCTGGAGAGCATGTGAATGTAATTCATCTCATCTATCCCTTCTTCCTTATCGTCAATGCGGGTAATCGTTTATTTACCATATGATTCAGGTACGTTTGGGGTTTTTGTTGAATTTAATATTTTGAGCCCTTTTTTGTGGCGGATGAGAGAATTACTGGAGGAAACGGCCATGAGACTGGAACCGATGGAGGCAGCGATACGCGTCATGCAACGAAATTATCCCCACTGCTTGCTTGCCGTACTTGGCGGCAGCGCGAGCAGTGGTGAATATAATGAACAATCCGATCTGGACATCATCATCATTGAACGGGACGGATATGACTTCAGCAGGAAGACGATCGAGGCGCATGGCTGGATCGCGGAAATATTCATATTGTCCTTATCCTCCTATCGCGAATATTTCGACGAGGGAGTGCTGGCGGCGAATCCGTCTTTGCAGCGGATGGTCGCCGAAGGTACGGTGCTGCGTTCGTTGCCTGAGGGAGAAGAGGTGCGGGCGGATGCCCGGAATGATTTGAATTACGGCCCCATGCCCTTGTCGTCGAGCGATATTGCCGAATACCGCTACATCCTGACCGAGTTTTTGCTGGACTTGACAAGTCCCCGCAGGGAAGGCGAAAAATGGTTTACTGTACACAAAATAGCGTCGACTCTATGCGAATTCGTGCTGAGGGCAAACCGGGAGTGGACAGGTGAAGGAAAGATGCTGTTCCGTTTGTTCAACCGCTATAGCCCAGCCTTGGGGGATCGACTGGAGGCAGCGCTTCTGGCGATTTATCGGGAGGACGATCCTGCGGACCTTATTACATTGACGGAGGAAGCGCTCAGCCCGTACGGAGGCAGGCTGCTGGTCGGTTATGAGGAATAAATAAGCCCTGCATAAAAAAAGAGGGGGGACATTAGCCGTGACGCTCGCCCGCCATAAGCAATAAGATAATAACGTGATTAACTCACGTCATTCTTTTAAATCCAGGAGGGATCTTCATGAGCGGAGCATACGGCGGCGCATGGGGCAATTCAGTAGGAACTATATTGGTTCTCTTTATCCTGCTCGTAATCATCTTGAGTGCTTGGGTTTAAACACCGTCAATATTATTGCCTTTATCTGTTGGAAAGGACCTTAAGCTTTGGCTTTGGGGGATGGGCTGTGGGCCGAAACCACCGCGGTCATGACCAGATGGCTGCTGTCGGATTGAATCGCATGTTGGAACGCGTCTTCGAGTGATCCGAACACCCGGGACAACGCCCCGTCCAATCGGCTGGCGTAATGAACGCTTCCACCGAATGTGCCCGCTGCCTTCGCACGATCCACTTCTGCGTAAATGACATCCATGTAATTGGCGCTACCCATCGGGTAAAGCGCGAATTGGCAGGCCGTTTCGATATCGGCGTGTTCCCCGATATCGTGGTTTAAGCGGGTCGAATCCTCATTCATATACGCATCGGCATCCGTATCGCCTGGGCAGCCGATAGAATAAGTACCGTTAAACACAGTGTGCACGCCGCTAGCCGCGGCATGAGCGAATACTGCTCTCGTCACATCAAACACATGCTCCGCACGTCCGCGAATACAAGTGCTTACATCATCCGTTTGGATCCAGACCTTTTCCGAATCCACGGAACGAAGCGCTTCCGTGATCACTTCCACGAACCGATCCGTCATGGGAAATACCGAGAACCGGCAACCCACGATCCGGCTGGTTCCGCATACAAGCTCATTCATAAATTTTTTTCCTCCCCATCGTATAAGTCCACGCAAAAAAACCGCACCCCATGAAGAAGTGCAGTTATGCCTACGCAAAGAAATAAACATAAATGCTACACTTCCCCACGCTAGTATGATCTAGATCGGGTGATAAGGGTTAACGGCGGTCCGCCGTCTCTCAGCACATGGCACCCCTAGTACAGCCAAACATCAAATATGCAGTTGGTATCAAGCCGGCTCCAAGAACTTCTGAAGATCAGAAGGCGAAAGGCCTGCTTCCTGTGTTATTGTATCGCTTTGCCGGCAGGTTTTCAATGGCAGGGCACCATAAAAAAGCCGCCTATTCCAATCCTCAGGGCTTGGGTAGGCGGCTTAGGCCAGCTATGGCTTACTTGTATACCTTCACGCGATCTTCAAGCGGCGCAAATTCTTTTTCGCCCGGATCTGCAACCGGTTTGCCGAAAGGCATTTGAGCGATCAGCTTCCAGTTTTCCGGAATGTTCCATTCGGACTTCACTTTCTCGTCGATCAACGGGTTGTAATGCTGGAGGGATGCGCCCAGGCCTTCTGCCTCGAGGGACGTCCATACCACGAATTGCAGCATGCCGCTGGATTGGTTCGACCAAACCGGGAAATTGTCGGCATACAGCGCGAACTTTTGCTGCAGGTCGGCAACTACGTTATTGTCCTCGAAGAAGAGAACAGTGCCGTATCCAGCGCGGAATGCGCCCATTTTTTCAGCTGTGGATTTGAAAGCCTCTTCGTCTCCGACAACCTCTTTCAGGATGCCTTCGGTCAGGTTCCACAGTTTGTCATGCTGTTCGCCAAGCAGTACAACGACGCGTGCGCTTTGGGAGTTGAAAGAAGACGGAGTATATTTAACGGCTTCGTTAACAATCTCCTGGATGCGTTCGTCGGAAATGACCGGGTCTTTGCTGATGGCATAATGGGAACGGCGATGCTTAAGTGCTGCTGAAAAATCTTTAGACATTGAAAAAAACCTCCTGATGTAATCATGTTTGCATAAGCCTGATAACAAAGATGTCCTTTAATTCAAGCAAATATGCATGTTGAGTTGAATTGCTGTCGTTGAATTATCATTCCACATTAACTTACGTTTAGTTAGAAATAATAATTATGTTAGCATATTAATATAACTTAGAGGGATTGTCAACGCTTCGAAGGAAAGTTAATTTATATTTTTTATACCCGGTTACTGAGAATTAAATCAGCTTCTACATACGTATGTATTTCGGGAACCGCGAATCCAAGCGGCTCAGCCTCGGGGATATAAAGTTTATCTCTGCGAAACTCCATATTATGAACAAATCATGAACAAATGATACTTGGATGAACCAATTAAATGATTTTCATTCTCAATTATACTTGTCGACTGAGAATGAGAATGATATAATCCATATCAGAACGCAATTGATAATCAATCTCAATGAGAATGGTTGGGGAATTGCTGACTGCCGGAGTTTCGACAGACATACGCATAGAAGGAAGAGCCATGAAGATTAGATACTTATTCGCAGCCGTTGTGGTACTCTCCATAATCTCGTTATTTATTGGAGTTAAAGATATCTCGCCACTGGAACTGTTCTCGATGACAGAACAACAACAGCATATTATGCTTGTAAGCCGGATTCCACGGCTTGTCAGCCTCATCTTGGCGGGTGTCAGCATGAGTATCTGTGGATTGATCATGCAGCAGCTCAGCCGCAACAAGTTCGTATCGCCGACGACGGCGGGCACCATGGACTCCGCCAGATTGGGGATCTTGGTCGCCATGCTCGTCTTTACGACAAGCGGCCCGCTTATCAAAATGCTCGTGGCATTCGTATTCGCGCTGGCAGGAACCTTTATCTTCATGAAGATACTGGATCGGATCAAGTTCAAGGACGCGATCTTCATCCCGCTGGTAGGGCTTATGTTCGGTAATATCGTCAGCTCGGTCGCGACCTTCTTTGCCTACAAATATGATCTTATACAGAATATGTCGGCTTGGCTGCAGGGCGATTTCTCCATGATCATGAAGGGCCAATATGAAATGCTGTATCTCAGTATCCCGCTTGTGATTCTGGCTTACCTGTTTGCCAACAAGTTTACGGTAGCCGGAATGGGAGAGGAATTCGCAACCAACCTGGGACTTCATTATCGGCGAGTCGTGAACCTGGGATTGGTCATCGTTGCGCTGGTTACGGCTTCCGTTGTGCTGACCGTCGGCGTGATTCCGTTCCTTGGTCTGATCATACCTAATATTGTCAGTCTGTACTTAGGGGACCACTTGAAAAAAAGCCTTTCGCATACCGCGTTGCTGGGGGCCGGGTTCGTACTGTTCTGTGACATCCTTGGCCGGATCATCATTTATCCCTACGAAATTCCGATTAGTCTGACCGTGGGCGTACTCGGAAGCGGTATATTCATTTTCTTACTGATGAGGAGAAAGGCTTATGACTTATAAAGCCAAACTCGGCCTGTTGGCCGCGGCGGCAATCATCCTGGTGGCAGTCTTTCTGTTCATTGATCTTGGCGGCAATTGGGATTACGCCCTTCCAAGACGAATCAAGAAGGTGCTTGCCATTATTCTGACCGGCGGGGCGATCGCTCTGTCTACCACGGTGTTTCAAACGGTCACGAATAACCGGATACTGACGCCAAGCGTGATGGGATTGGATTCCTTGTATATCCTGATCCAGACGACCGTGATCTTTGTCTTCGGCTCCTTCACGCTGTATAAACTGGGCAGCAATGTTAACTTTTTGATCAATGTCGGCGCGATGATCCTGTTTGCCGGGATCCTATATAAGATTTTGTTTCAGAGGGAAGGAAACAATATTTACTTCCTGCTGCTGATCGGCATGATCTTTGGAACCCTGTTCTCCAGCATGTCTTCCTTTATGGAAGTGCTGATCGATCCGAACGAGTTCCAGTACGTGTCCGACAAGATGTTTGCCAGCTTTAACAATGTGAAGACCGAGCTGCTCATCCTGTCCGCCATTGTCGTTGCGCTGACCCTGCTGTATTTTGGCCGGTTTGCCAAGTACTTGAACGTGCTGTCGCTGGGTCGTGATCAGGCGATCAACCTTGGCGTAAACTATGATTACGTTGTGAAGAGGCTTCTGATCGTTGTCGCGGTTCTCATTTCGGTGGCCACCGCATTGGTAGGACCGATCACGTTCCTTGGACTGCTTGTGGTCAACGTCGCTTATGAATTCATGAAAACATACCGGCATTCACACTTAATCACGGCGTCCATTCTGATTAGCATTATCGCCTTGGTGGGCGGTCAACTGGTGGTAGAGCGGGTGTTTACGTTCTCTACTACGCTAAGCGTCATCATCAACTTCATCGGCGGCGTTTACTTCATATACCTGCTACTAAAGGAGAGTAAAGCATGATCCAGGTTACGAACGTATCGAAAGTCTATGGCGGCAAAAAAGTCGTTGATAACGTGTCGGTTACGATCCCGAAAGGTCAAATTACGTCCTTTATCGGCCCGAACGGCGCCGGTAAGAGTACTTTGCTGTCCATGATTAGCAGACTAACGGGCAAGGACAGCGGTCAAATTACGGTGGACGGCAAAGAGGTGAGCCAATGGAAAAGCGGGGACCTGGCGAAGAAGGTTTCGATCCTGAAGCAATCGAACCATATCAGCCTCCGCCTGACGGTGCGCGAGCTTGTATCCTTCGGGCGTTTTCCATACTCCCAAGGCCGATTGAACGCGGAAGACGAGAAGTTCGTGGATGAAGCCATCTCCTATATGGAGCTTGAGGATATGCAGCATAAATATCTTCATCAGCTCAGCGGCGGTCAGACCCAGCGTGCTTTTATCGCGATGGTCATCGCCCAGAACACGGAGTATATCCTGCTGGACGAACCTCTGAACAATCTGGACATGAAACACTCCGTACAGATTATGAAGATTCTCCGAAAGCTTGTCGCCGACCTGAACAAAACGATCGTGATCGTGATTCATGACATAAACTTCGCTTCCTTCTATTCGGATTACATCGTGGCATTGAAGGACGGAGCGATTGAAAGCGAAGGGAAAACCGAGAACATCATTCAGAGCAATGTTCTTCGTGGCATCTACGACATGGACATTGAGATCGAAGAGATTAACGACAATCGGGTGTGCGTATACTACGGTTAATCGACAAGCGGGAATTGAAAATATGATATGGACTCCGGGAGAAGCTGATGAAGCGTGCGAGCTTCACTCCCTGCACAAGGACTAGGCCGCCTTGGTCAAAGGACGGCATGGTTTCCTCTGTCCAAAATGGATTACATATTCAACCATAAATTCAAATATATGTTGAATCGTAAGGACTTTAAATATAAAAAATGGGGTGTTAGGAATGAAAAAATGGTTGGCTTTATTTATGGTAGCAATGTTCACGCTTGTGCTCGCGGCTTGTGGGCAGGACGATAAAACTAGCGGTGCGGGTGGAGGCGACGCTGCGGGAGAAACGCCGCCTGCGTCCGAAGAAATCACGATTACCCATAAGCTGGGTGAAACGCCTGTCAAGAAAAATCCTTCCCGCGTCGTCGTATTCGATTTTGGCATTCTGGATTCCGTGGATAAATTGGGCGTTGAGGTTTTGGGCGTTCCGCAAGCGAATATCCCGGCATACCTGTCCAAATTCGAAGACAAGAAATATGAGAATGTGGGCAGCCTGAAAGAGCCTGACTTTGAGAAAATCAACAGCATTGATCCGGATCTGATCATTATTTCCGGCAGACAGCAGGATGCATACGAGGAACTCAGCAAAATTGCCCCGACGATCTTCCTGGGCGTGGACACAAGCAAATACATGGAATCCTTCAAAGAGAACATGAATACGCTGGGTCAAATTTTCGGTAAAGAAGCCGAAGTTGAAAAAGAGCTTGCCACGATCGACGAAAACATCAAAGCTTTGAATGAGAAAGCTACTGCAACCGGCAAGAAAGCCCTGATCATTCTGGCGAACGAAGGCAAAATCAGCGCATACGGCCCAGGCTCCCGTTTCGGCATTCTCCATGACGTGTTCGGTTTCGGTGCCGTCGATCCTAACATTGAAGTGAGTACGCATGGTAAAGATATTTCGAATGAATACATCGTTGAGATGAACCCGGATTATCTCTTTGTTGTGGACCGCGGTGCAGCGGTAGCCACGGGTGAAGGAGAATCAGGCGCTAAAGCGGTTGTCGAGAACGAACTTGTAAACACAACCAATGCCGCGAAAGAGGGCAACATCGTGTATTTGAACCCTGACTTCTGGTATCTGTCCGGCGGCGGATTGACATCCGTATCCGAAATGATCACGGAAGTAGACGCAGCCGTTAAATAGGCGGGCGCTAAGCCATGAATATGGAAGCACTGGAGTTTCTTGACGAAGCTCCGGTGTTTTATTTTTTTGCATTAGGGTAAGTGGATATCGGATAATAGGCTGACAGACCCTAACGTTAAATAGATGTCAGTCAATCATGATATCAAATAATCGCAGCTTAGAAGAATCGATTAGGAGGTCATTCTTATGTTTCAAAATCAAATCTATATCGCCGGAAAATGGATTCAGACCGAGGAGCAGATGGATGTATATAACCCGGCGGACGGCACGGTTATCGGTACCGTATCCAAAGGCGGGAAGAAGGAAGCCCGGCTTGCCGTCGATGCGGCCGCAGATGCTTTTCCGGCATGGTCCCGCAGAACGGCGAACGAGCGGGGAGAGCTGCTGCGCCGCTGGCATGAGCTGATCGCGGAACATACGGACGAATTGGCAAGGATTATGACTACGGAGCAGGGGAAACCGCTGAAGGAAGCGGCGGGCGAGATTCAATATGCCAACAGTTTCGTGGCATGGTACGCGGAAGAAGGCAAACGAATCTACGGCGAGACCATCCCCGGATCATCCAGCCGCCAGCGCATCATTGTCACGAAGCAGCCTGTTGGCGTCGTTGCCGCCATCACGCCATGGAATTTCCCGGCCTCCATGATTACACGTAAGGTAGCGCCGGCCTTGGCGGCGGGGTGCACCGTGGTGATCAAACCATCCGGCGAGACGCCGTTCACGGCGATCAAGCTGGTGGAGCTAGCGGATCAAGCCGGCATTCCAGCCGGGGTCATTAACATCGTAACCGGGTCTTCAAGCGACATTTCCGGCGTGTGGCAAGAGGACAGCCGGGTTAGAAAGCTGTCTTTTACGGGATCCACCGAAGTAGGGAAACAGCTGATGGCCGGCGCGTCGGCCAACGTCAAGAAAATATCGCTGGAGCTTGGCGGCCATGCCCCGTTTATCGTGACCGATCAGGCGGACCTGGATCAAGCGGCTGCGGGATTGATTTCTTCCAAGTTCCGCAACGGGGGACAGACCTGCGTATGTGCCAACCGGGTTTATGTTCAGGCAGGGATCGCGGAGAAATTCGCTGCGAAGTTTTCGGAGCTTGTCAAGCAATTGAAGGTGGGCAGCGGAATGGAGAAGGGGGTCGATATCGGTCCCTTGATTAATCGGGAAGCCGTGGATAAAGTCGTACGACAGATCAAGGATGCGAAAGAGAAAGGCGGCATCGTCTTGGCAGGCGGTCAAGCCCTGCCCGAGCTCGGCCGCAATTATGTGGAGCCCACGGTCATCATGAACGCTACGGACGACATGGAGTGCATGAACGAGGAGACCTTCGGCCCCCTTGCGCCGATTACCACTTTCGAAACGATAGACGAAGCCGTGCAGCGTGCCAATAACAGTCCGTATGGCTTGGCCGCCTATGTATTTACGCAAAATCTGGGTGAAGCGGTACGCATTGCCGAATCGTTGGATTACGGGATTGTAGGCGTGAATGATCCGGTGCCATCGACAGCGCAAGCGCCGTTCGGCGGCTTTAAGGAGAGCGGGCTCGGCCGGGAAGGCGGACATTACGGAATGGAGGAGTTCCTGGAGGTAAAATACATTTCGCTTGGATTATAAGAGTGGAACCCGGCATCTTCACGCTCCCAGTGATAGCGCAAGCGGAAAGAGGCCTCTGACAGGGAAGCGGCAGCTTACTGCGCTGCATGAACAGAACGAAACTTGTTGTTTAACGAAAAGTAAAAGGGCGTCCTCAAAGTCTGCAGACCGCGAGAACGCCCTTATTGCATTATGGCTGAATCGTTACAGGTTGGCCGGTCTCGGCGGATTCATTGGCGGCAAGCGTTACTTCCAGCGTCTTGAAGCCGTCTTCGTAGGATGCCAGCACCAGGCTCGGGTCATTGCTCCGAATGGCGTCAATAAAGGCATTGGTAAGATTTTTGTAAAAGTCCGTCTTGCTGCGGTACACCACTTCCTTCTCCTTGTCTACGATGGTGAGCGTGGTTCCGTCCAGGACGACCCGGAAATCCCGGCCCATGATCTCGATACCGCTGCGGTGATCGAACTGGATAAACCCGGTTTGCATATGGCCGACGGCTCCGGAATCGAGGACGAATTGGATGGCGCCCACATCCGGAATGTCCAGATCCGGAATGTCGTTGACCAGCAGCAGCTTCATATCGGCATACAGGCGGGTGATGTCGCCGCACAGGTAACGGACCAAGTCCATTGTATGCGTGGATTGCTCAACCAGCTGCCCGCCGGACAATGCCTTTTTGCGCCACCATGGAGTCGGCACAGGCGTTGTGATATAGTGGGCTCGGACCATGCCGATTTTTTTGTCCTTGAGAAAATCCTTGGCGATCGCCACCGTATCCAGGTACCGCAGGCAGTAACCGGAAGCGGCGATGATTCCGCTTTCAGCAATGACTTTGGCTTTGTGGCGAACGGACTCGACGTCCAGCCCCAGCGGCTTCTCCACCATCAGGTGAATGCCCTTGGCAGCTGCCTGCTCTTCAATGTCGCCATGGCAGAACGGCGGGATGCAGACATACAGCACATCGAGCGGCTCCTGCTCCAGCATCGTGCTGCCGTCCGTATAATAGGCCGCACCGTAAAGCTCGGCCTGCTGTTTGGCTAACGCTTCATTCGTATCGCATATCGCGGCCAGCTGGACATGTTCGTTCCCGTGAAGATTTTTAATGTGGACGGCGCCCATGCCGCCCGCTCCCATCACGCCTGCTTTAATCATAGGTTGCTTCACTCCCGATCGTATAAATGTTGGCTCCAAGTTCCGGTAACTCGATTACTCACACGTGATTATAGCCCCGCCATCCATATTATTCAAGCATTCATTTGGGCCCGGATTCACGGATCCGCTATGAGAAAAAGCACAGAAGGCTTCTCGTATACGACGAGAAAACGACTTCTGTGCCGGTTATCAAATCACAGCTCCGACATCGCGATCGTTCCCTTGTCTGCGGACGATCGGTAGGCGGCTACGGCCACGGCCAGCGCTTGAAGCCCGTCCTCGCCGGTAACGGATGCCTCCGCGGCGCCGGAGGAGATGGCATCCACGAAATCCCTGATCAGGCTGGCATCCATGCTGTCACCCCAAGCCTGATGGCGGTATCCGGATTCATCGGTGTATACGTGCAGTTTCTGGCTGGTGGCATTGACGCTGAGGGTCCCGGCGGAACCGACGATTTCCAGGGTGACGTCGCCCCAGGTCGGGAACTCCTTGTTGCGGGACCAGCTGCAATCCAGCGTAGCAAATACGCCATTGTCGAATTCCATGGTCAGGATGCCGCTGTCATCAATCGGAGCTTCCGAGATGAGATGGTCGACCTCGGCGTACACTTCCTTGACCTCGGCACCGGTGATCCAGCGCATAATATCGGCGACGTGCACGGTATGGTCAATGACGGCTCCTCCGCCGGAGAGCTCCGGATCGATGAACCAACCGCCGGGATTGCGTCCGCGGTTGGTTCCCTTCATGGCCAGAATGCGGCCTAGTTTTCCCTCATCGATCATCTGCTTGGCCCGCACGACCGTGGTATTGTAACGCACTGGGAACGCCGTTTGCAGCAGCACGCCGTTTGCTTTGCAGGCATCAATCATGTCCTGTGCATCCTGTATGTTGGTCGAGAGCGGTTTTTCGCAGAGCACATGAACCCCGGCCGCAGCGGCGGCCAGCACGTGCTCCTTATGATGCGCGTTCTCGGACGTCACGATGACGCCGTCCAAGCCTTGATCCAGCAGCTCGCGATAATCCCGATAATAGGCGGTTTCGAAATACTCGGCGTATTTCCGGCCGCGCTCCTCTACAGGGTCGGCAATGCCGGCAAGCTCCACGCCCTCAATTCCGAGAAGGGCTTTGGCATAACTGAACGCATGCATATGCGCAAAGCTGATCACTCCCAATTTCATGGCTTTCTCTCCTTGTTTAGTGATAAGAAAGTATATCCCGCAGAGGCTTGCCCTCCTTATCCAGCAGCAAAATCTGCAGGATGCGGGCTCTCCAGAAAATACATCGATAGCGTTTTTTTCATGTCGAGGCGAGGGTAAGCGCAGCGTCCCCGATAACCACCGGCTCGCCTGCAGCCATGGAGGCTAAAGCGGCAAGTGCGATGCGAAGCGCTTCATATGCGTCTTCGGCGGAAACCAGCGGTTCGCTGCCATCGCGGATGCACGACATAAAGTGTTCCAGTTCCCGGTAATAGGGGCTTCGTTCAAGCGGGCTTTCCGGAACGGAGACGCCGGGAATCGTTGCGGCACTGCTCCGCGATTTGAAGAGAAGCGGGCTGTCCTTGGCACTATCATAGTCAATGATGCCGCTGGTGCCCGCCATCTCCAAATTCATGGAGAAGCCGTCATGGGCCCAGGTGCCCTCCACATGAGCGATGACGCCGCTGCGGAAGCGAAGGGTCACCAGCGAATAATCCAGCTGAGCCTGGAGGCGGCCGTTCAGCCCCTTGGCATAGACGCGCTCAACTTCTCCGAAGCACCAGCGCAGGTAATCAAAATCATGGATCATCGCATCCAGCGTAATGCCGCCGCTCGCTCCAAAATCGCTGTACCAATGGTTCCAGCCGATCGGATAACCGCCGCCGCGGCCTGCCCGGATGACGGCAGGTTTGCCGATGCTGCCTTGATCGAGCAGCGACTTGGCCTTCACGTATTCCGGGAAGAAGCGCAGCACATGACCGACAAACAAGCGTACGCCCTTATCACGGCAGTAGTTGATCATGAATCGCGCGTCTTCTTCGGTTCTTGCCAGCGGTTTCTCGCATATGACATGCTTGCCGATGTCCGCCGCTTTGACAACGTAGTCCTTGTGAAGCGGGGTTGGCAGGCAGACGTCGATGACATCAATCTGCCCTGCACCCAAATCCTCTACCGCCGCTTCGAACGAACGATAGGCGCTTGCTTCATATTCGTCCGCAAGCTGCCTCGCTTTCTCCAGCCGGATATCGGCGATGCCGGCAAGCTTCACTCCCGGCATCGAGGCATAGGCGGCGGTATGGGTTTTTCCCATGGCGCCTGCCCCAATGACTAACACGTGTAACATTTATCGTACACTCCTTTTTTACTTGGTGGGCTGCTGCAGGCATTATCCTTTGATCCCATTCATGGCTATGCCTTCAATGAAATACCGCTGAAGGAAGATGAACAGGATGATGATGGGAAGGGTGGCCATCAAGGCCCCGGCCATCAGCAGCGGATAATCGGTGGAATGCTGCCCCTGGAAGCTGGATATCCCGATCGAAAGGACGCGCATCTCCTCGGAGCTCGTCATAATGAGCGGCCACAGCAGATCGTTCCATGAGGCTAAGATGGTGAAAATCGCCAGCGAGACGAGTGCGGCCTTGGATAACGGCAAGTAGATATTCCAGTAAATTCGGAAATAACTGCAGCCGTCGATTTTGGCGGCTTCCTCCAGATCCTTCGGCAGCGTCATGAAGAACTGTCTTAGCAAGAACGTGCCGAAGGCGCTGAATATGCCGGGTACGATGAGCACGTAAAACGTGTCGAGCCAGTTGAACTCTCGCATGATGACAAAGCTCGGAATCATAACGACTTGGGAAGGTACCATCAATACGGCCAGGAGGGCGAGAAAAATGGCATTCTTGAACGGGAACCTCAAGCTGGCGAAAGCATAGGCTGCCAGCGAGCACAGAATGAGCTGGCCCGCGGTGCGACCCACCGTCACGATGACGGTGTTCAAATAATAAGTGCCGAAATCAATGGTTTGGATGACACGAAGGTAGTTGTCCGGATGCCATTCCACAGGCAGCCATTTCGGCGGAACGGACATGGAGTCGGCAAAGGACTTGAAGGATGTCGAGATCATCCACAGAAACGGCATGATCATGAGCAGCGCCCCGACGGCTAACAGGATGTGTACCGCCAGGCGGCTTGCTTTTTCAGCTTGGGTTGAAGTAGTCACGTCTACGCACCTCCTGTTATTGGTAATGGACCCAGCGCTTCTGAATGTACATCTGAACCATGGTGATGATCAGAATGACCACAAAGAGAATGAAGGCTTGCGCCGAAGCGTACCCCATGTTGAAGTATTTGAATCCGTCTTCCCAGATGCTGTATACCACCGTCCGGGTGGACTCGAGCATCGTGGTCTGCTGATCCATCATGATGAAGATCAGGTCAAACACCTGGAACGAATTGATGAAGGACATGACCAAGACAAAGAACAAACTGGGCGTGAGCAGAGGCAGCGTAATCCGGAAGAACTTATACAGCGTCCCCGCTCCGTCAAGCGAAGCCGCTTCATAGTAGCTGCCGGAGATGCCCTGCAGACCCGAGAGCAGAATGACGGCGTTATAACCGATGCTGCTCCACACGCTGACAAGCACGATGGAGAACAAGGCGAATTTCTCGTCAAACAGCCAGTTGGGCTGCGGCAGGTTCATGACGCCCAGCACATGGTTGATTAATCCGAATTCGGAATTGTACAACCATTTCCACACCATGCCGACCGCGATCGGCATGGTGATGACGGGAATGAAATAGAGCGTGCGGTAGAAGACCATACCCTTGATCTTCTGGTTCAGCAGCACCGCCAGCACCGTTGCCAGTGCAACGGATAACGGTACCGTACCGATGGTATACAGCATCGTGTTCAGCATGGAGCCGGTGAATTTGTCGTCCTTCATCAAATTCGCGAAGTTATCGAGCCCGATGAATTGGGGGGCAGTCAGTCCGTCCCAGGAAGTAAACGACAGAAACAGGGAGGCGGCGGAAGGTGCCATGTAGAACAGACCGAGGCCCAGCACGACAGGCAGAATGAAGATGTATCCCCACATGGCTTCGTGAAAGGCAAGTTTCCCGACCTTTCGCTTGGCCGTCGTTTCAGGAGGTTTCGTGATCACAGTGATGGGAGAGCTCACAGGCTGCACCGTCCTTTCTTAGGTTTCGTATTGGAAGGGGCTGTTCGTTAATTGGTTTCCGTCGCAAGGATGGCATTCATCTGCTCACCGGCATTTTTCAAAGCCTCTTCAAACGTTTTCTTGCCGAGGAAAGCGGCCTGGATTTCCTTCACTTCCGCGTCCTGCCACTCTGCGGTTTTTTGGGATACGGGATACGGGACGGCAAACTCCAGGCTGTCGACGAACACTTGCAGATCAAGCGAAGGAATGGATTTCAGCCATCCTCCCTCCGTGCCTTTGTAAGCAGGCATCGAGAAGCCCGAGTCGGCCAGCAATTCCTGTCCTTCCTTGCCGGATAGAATCTGAATCAATTCCCAGGACTCCTGCTCGACCTTGGTTTTGCCGTTGATGGCCCAGCTGAGCCCATGGACGATGGACGCCTTTTCCTTTCCGGCGGGCAGAACCGCGACGCCCAGCTTGTCGCCAAGCAGCTTGTGCAGTTCCGGAGAGTTGACGGAGATTCCCGGGAACATGGCGGCTTTGCCCGATCCGAACAGCTGGCGCGACTTGGTTTCAAGCTGCTGCTGCGCATTCGGAGAGTAGCCTTTTTCAATCAGGCTCTGCTGCCATTTGAATGCCGAAAGAGCTTCCGGCGTATCGTAACCGGACGTTTTTTTATCGTCGGATATCACGAATCCGCCGGCCTGGGCAATATAGTTGTAATAACCGATTTGGCTGTCGATCGGCGTAATGTAGCCGTAGATTCCGTTCGATTTATCCGTCAGCTTGGCTGCGTTCTCTTCTACCGTTTCCCAGGTCCAGGTATCGTCCGGATAGGGCAGCCCGGCCTTGTCAAATAGTTCTTTGTTGTAGAAAAGTCCTACGGAATCCTGGAAGTAAGGAAGTCCGTGAAGCTTGCCTTGATAGGTGTACATATCGACGAGCGCTTCGGTATAAACCGAGGTGTCGAGCCCGCTTTGCTCAATCAGGGGGGACAGGTCTTTGATCAGACCGGAGGAGGCATACGAGTGAAAGTTGGGTCCGTTCATCCAGTAGACGTCGGGACCGCTGTTGCCGGCGAGGCTGGTTTTAAGCTTGGTCCAATAATCAGCCCATGGGGTGTAGGTCACCTTCACTTGTACATTGGGGTGCTTCTCATTGAAAATTTTGATGGATTTGTCCAGCGTGTCCCGCACATTTTCGTCCCACAGGGCAACGTTGATGACCTTCTTGCCATTATCTCCTCCGGAGGCATTGCCGCCCCCGCAGGCGGACAGCAGGGCGGAGAACACGAACAGTACCGAAATCAGGACAGACATTCTTTTTTTCATCAAATAACCCTCCTTGAATTCACATGGTTTTTGATCAAGCGTGGTTGGTCGTGTGGCTTGTTCGAAGTGAATCGATCCCCCAAAGCGCCCCCTTTGTGTTTGAGTATAAAAAGCGATAGTTATTCCAATTGTCGAAAAAAGTTAACATCCATATGCTATCTATCTTGACAGAATAACCAGCTTCTATTGCGAAAGATTATATAATTACCTTGTTTATTTTTCAAGATAGCGATTTCAAATCCTTTTAAATTCTTTTTTTCACAATATGAGAGAGTCATTATCAAATCTTACGCCGTATGTTATTTCGATGGATGGAATAAGTTTATATCCGCTTGTTGAAAATGTTATAGTGGTTCTAACCTCATTTTTCCGATACAGAAAGTCGCACTACAATGAAGAACCCATAGAAAGGTTGAACTTGCTTGAACAATATGAAAAAAGGCAATCACAAGCTGATCCAGGCGCTAAACCGGTCCAAGGTGCTGAACAAGATCCGTACGGAAGGCCCTATATCCAGAATCGAACTGGCCAAAAAAAACAAGCTGAGTCCCTCCACGGTGGCATCGGCCGTTCAAGAACTGATCAGGGAAGGCTACGTTTCCGAAATTGGAACAGGCTCCTCCAGCGGCGGTAGAAAACCCATACTGCTTAAATTCAATCCGGATAATCACTTCCTGTTAGCCGTAAGCATAACGAATTCGGTCATGATCCTGGCCCGGATGAATCTGGAGGCGAAGGTGCTCGCGAAGGAAACGCACCCTATAGCCGGACTCCAGGGAGAAGCGGTTATCGAACGGCTGCTGCAGCTGATGGATGATTTCATGTCAGGTCAAGAGGATCTGGAACGGTGCGTCGGTATTTCCATTAACGTCCCCGGCATTGTGAGCGACAGCCATGGCGTCGTGCACTATAACACGAAACTGCGGATGACGAATGTTCCATTGAAACGGATATTTGAAGACCGCTACGGAATGCGGACCTGGGTTGAGAATGACATGAATTCCGTTGTGCTTGCCGAACGCCGGTTCGGCGATTACGCGTTCGCGAATCTGATCTATATATCCATCGGGGACGGGCTTGGTTCCGGTATTTTGATTAACGATCATCTCCTAAGAGGCAAGCATGGCGGTGCCGGGGAATTCGGGCATACGAGCGTGAATCGCAGCGGAATCCGCTGCGAATGCGGCAATGCAGGCTGCCTCGACAGTTATATTAGCTGGATTGCCGTGTATTCCCGCATTATTACGGCGATCGCAACGGGAAGGCCGACGCTGATCCAGGAGCTCAGCGATGGGGATTACAGTAAAATTGTTCCGTCCGTATTCAAGGAAGCCCTTCGCAAGGGGGACAAGCTGGCGAGGGATCTGAATGAAGAAGTGGCCGAGCACTTGGGAGCGGCCATCGTCAACCTGGTGAACATGTTTAATCCCGAGGCGTTGATATTAGGCGGGGATTTGGCGCATGGAAATCCCGAATTGCTGGACATGGTCAGCGTATATATCGACCGGCATGCGATGCCGATTCTGAAGGATGACATGGTTTTCGGCTTGGCATCCCTGGGCGAGGAGGACAAGCTGATGGGTGCGGCTTCGGTCCTGCTGCAGGACCTGCTGGGCTTCTCTTTGATGGAATAATGGATTTGACAACGTTTCCATCTGCACGTTATCTTTGGTTAAATGCATAAGCAGAAAGGGGAGAAGATGCTTGGAGAAGTACATTCTGGCGCTTGACCAAGGAACGACAAGCTCGCGCGCGATCCTGTTTAACCGCGAAGGGCAAATCGTTCACTCCGCTCAAAGGGAATTTCCGCAGTATTTTCCGAAGCCCGGTTGGGTGGAGCAGAATGCCAACGAAATATGGGGCTCGATTCTGGCGGTCATTGCAACTTGCTTATCCGAAGCAGGCGTGAAGACGGAGCAGATTGCCGGCATCGGAATTACGAATCAGCGGGAGACCGCCGTGGTATGGGACCGCAAGAGCGGTGAACCGATCTATCCCGCCATCGTATGGCAATCTCGCCAGACGGCCGGCATATGCGAGGAGCTCATTGCAGCAGGCCATGACGCGACGGTTAGGGAGAAGACGGGACTTCTGATCGATCCCTATTTCTCGGGAACGAAGATCAAATGGATCCTCGATCATGTGGACGGCGCGCGCGAACGGGCCAAGCGAGGAGAGATTATATTCGGGACCATCGACACCTGGCTGATCTGGAAGCTGTCGGGCGGCCAGGTGCATGTAACCGATTATTCCAACGCATCGCGTACGATGTTCTATAACATCCACGAATTGAAATGGGATGAGGAGCTGCTGCAGCTGCTGGACATCCCCAAGGCCATGCTGCCTGAGGTCAGGCCGTCATCCGAAATATATTCCAATACGGCATCCTATCACTTCTTCGGGCGAGAGGTTCCGATTGCCGGAGCGGCCGGCGATCAGCAAGCGGCGCTGTTCGGCCAGACCTGCTTCTCCGAAGGCATGGTGAAGACGACCTACGGAACAGGCAGCTTTATGCTGATGAATACCGGCGAGAAGCCGGTTCAATCCGAGCATGGGCTGATCACCACGATCGCCTGGGGACTGGGTGGCCGCGTACAATACGCGCTTGAGGGCAGCGTCTTCGTGGCGGGCTCCGCGATACAGTGGCTGCGCGACGGGCTTCGAATGTTCCGCGAAGCCAAGGACAGCGAGCCCTATGCAAGACGGGTCCAATCCACCGAAGGCGTCTATGTGGTGCCGGCTTTTGTCGGTCTTGGCAGTCCGTATTGGAACAGCGATGTGCGGGGGGCGGTCTTCGGCCTGACGCGAGGCACGTCGAAGGAGCACTTTATCCGTGCAACCCTCGAGTCGCTTGCGTATCAAACGCGCGATGTGCTCTCCGTGATGGAAGAGGATTCGGGCTTTCATATCGAATCCCTGCGGGTGGATGGAGGAGCGGTGTCCAACACCTTTCTTATGGAATTCCAAAGCGACATCCTGAACGTCCCGGTGGAAGTGCCGGACATTACGGAGACTACGGCGCTCGGTGCAGCTTACCTGGCAGGGCTCGCGGTCGGCTTCTGGAAGGATCAGGAGGAGATATGCAGCAAGTGGAGAACGGGGCAGAGCTTCACACCAACCATGGAGGAAAACGCAAGAGAGCAATTATACGGCGGCTGGAAAAAAGCCGTTTATGCGGCAATGGCTTTTCATTAGCATTTTATATGGTATAATGATCAATAAGTGAATAGATGTCTGGAGACTTGGAGAGACCACTAGGCGCGGATACCTCATGTAATGGGGTTGTTACCGCGTGTTCGTGGTCTCTTTTTTGCTGTCTTTTTTCATGGGGAAGGTAACGATAGATAAAAACAGGGTAAAGCATACTGGGAGGGATTCAATGTGGAGCAGTCACAGTCGTTTTCAAGTTTGGACCGCGGGCATCGATTTCAACGTATAGCAGAGGGCACCTACGATCTGATCGTGATCGGCGGCGGAATCACCGGTGCGGGGATTGCACTGGATGCGGTCACGCGCGGCATGTCGGTGCTGCTGGTGGAAATGCAGGATTTTGCGGCGGGAACGAGCAGCCGTTCCACCAAGCTGGTGCATGGCGGGCTGCGGTATTTGAAGCAGTTTGAAGTCGGCATGGTGGCGGAGGTAGGCAAAGAACGGGCCGTGGTGTACGAGAACGGGCCGCACGTAACGACCCCGGAATGGATGCTGCTGCCGATACACCAGGGCGGCACCTTCGGGAAGTTTAGTACCTCCATCGGTTTAATGGTGTATGATTTCCTGGCCGGCGTGAAGCGGGGAGAACGGCGATCCATGCTGTCCGCCTCCGAGACGTTAAAGCGGGAGCCGCTTCTGAAGCAGGAGGGCCTGAAGGGCGGCGGCTATTACGTGGAATACCGGACGGACGACGCCAGGCTGACGCTGGAGGTCATGAAGGAGGCGGCCGCTAGAGGGGCGGTTCTGTTTAACTACGCCAAGGCGGAGTCGCTGAATTATGATGCGAATGGGCGGATTACCGGGGTTACGGTAAGGGATATGCTCGGCGGCGCTGTGAAGTCCGTCTCCGGCACCAAAATCGTAAATGCGGCCGGACCTTGGGTGGACCAAGTGCGCGAAATGGATAAGTCCAGGAAGGGAAAGATGCTTCAGCTGACCAAAGGGGTTCATCTGGTCATCGACCAATCCAGGTTCCCGCTTCGCCAGGCGGTCTACTTCGATACGCCCGACGGCAGGATGGTGTTTGCCATTCCCCGGGACGGGAAAACCTATGTCGGCACAACCGACACGGTTTATAAGGCGGATCCCGTACGTCCCTTGATCACGGTGGAAGACCGGGATTATATTTTGAAGGCCATCCATTATATGTTTCCGGGCGTAAAGCTAAGTCCGGCAGACGTTGAATCGGGATGGGCCGGGGTCCGGCCCCTGATTCTGGAGGAAGGCAAGAGCCCGTCCGAAATTTCCCGCAAGGATGAAATTTGGGAATCCCCCTCCGGCCTGATCACCATTGCGGGAGGGAAACTGACCGGGTATCGGAAAATGGCGGACACCGTCGTTGACCTGGTAGCGAAACGGATTCAAGAAAGCGGCGGTAAGGCATATGGCGCCAGCGTAACGAAAAATCTGCCGATTTCCGGCGGTCAGGTTGGCGGTTCCAGCCAATTCCCGGATTTTGTCCGCAAGCAGACGGAGATCGGCGCGGCGCAAGGAATTGACCGTAAGCTTGCCGAGCACTGGGCGCGAATGTACGGCTCAAACGCAGCGGAATTGTTCCGCTTGGCCAAGGAAGGCTCCGATCAGGCGGAGGCATCGGCGCTTCCGGTGTCGGTATTGGTTCCGCTGATGTATGCCATTGAGCATGAGATGGCATCGAAGCCGGCCGACTTTTTTATCCGCCGCACGGGGTCTCTCTTGTTTCATATCGACTGGACGAGAAAATGGAAGGTGCCCGTGATCAATTATATGGCTACCGTACTGGGCTGGAGCGAACAGCAGAGAACCGAGTACGCCAGGGAACTGGATGAGGAGCTGGCTTCGGCCGCGCAGCCGGCCGCTAACGAATCGCCGGCCCAGGCTCCGATTCCGCCAAATGCTTCAAAGGCCAAACTTTCGTCTTAACCGGTCGGCCGTGAGAGGGGGGATGGGTCAGCCCGTCTACCCCGAACATATAGAAGTAAGGGCACTGGTATGATAATCTATATACGTTCACACTTGAGAGGAGAGATCACCCGATGAACCACAAAGCGTATGAAGGATCGTATCAGGGAGAGCGTGCGGTTTGGCTCCAGCATGGCCCTTATGAAGCGGCGATATTGCCTGAAATCGGAGGCAATCTCATCGCTTTCAGGGATAACGTAAGCGGTTACCGGTTCCTGCGCGAGCCAGAAGAGAACGAAATGGAAGCGTTCAAAGCCAGTCCGGGCGTTCACGGCATTCCTGTTCTCTTTCCGCCTAACCGATATGAGGACGGACGGTTTCCTTGGAACGGACAAACCTATCAATTCCCGGTAAATGAAGAAGAGACGGGCAATCACCTCCATGGTTTTTTACATACGACCCCTTGGAGTGTCGAGGACTATGGCAGCAGCGAGGCTGAGAGTTATGTGGTGGTCTCCGTCACGGTTGACGAGCATCATCCGGTGTACGCCATGCTTCCGCATCGCTTCACCTTCCGGCTTCGCTACACGCTGAATCAGGACGGCTTGGCTCAGCATGTGTTTATACGGAATCAGGGTACCAGCAGCATGCCGTGCCTGCTAGCCTTCCATACGGCGATCAATGCTCCCTTTGCCCCGGAAAGCACGGCGGATGATTGCGTCGTGAGAATCACCATTGGCGAGCGGTGGGAGATGAGCGACCGGATGCTGCCGACCGGCAAGTTCCAAGCGCTGACGGCAGAAGAAAAGCTGCTTCGCACGAGCGGCGTGAATCCCTATTTCGATTCGATGGACAACCATTATACGGCCGTTCCGCAAAACGGCAGAAACCGCATGGAGCTGACGGATACCAAGCTAGGCAAAACATTCGTTTACGATGTCGGCAACTCGTATAAGCAGTGGATGGTATGGAACAGCAAGGCGTCCCGCAAATTTTTCTGTCCTGAACCGCAGATCAACCTGGTTAATGCACCGAACACGGACTTGCCTGCGGACGAGATCGGGTTGTTCGGTTTGGCGCCGGGCGAGATTTGGGAGGCAAGCTCCCGTTTGTATCTTAAGAATTAGGGGAAGGGCCCCTTCCTTAAAAAAGCGTATGGATGGAAGCGCCCGAAACGACAGGGGTGTTAACGATCCATACGCTTTATGTTTGTATGATGCCTTGTTCAACCGCCTGTCGAAGACAAGGAAGCCGGCTCGTGTTTGCGTCGGCGGCTGCGCCTCATCCGATCCGGGATGACGAAGAAGGCGACATGCATGAGGATGAACAGCGATAACGCGATAAGCTCTTCTACAACAATATAAACGGGATGCGGCCCCAGCAGATCGAGCAGCGAAGCCGTATCCGGCTTGCGCATCAGGAACATATAGTTCGAACCGACAGCGAGGTTGACCAGACCGACTAAAAGTGCGGACACGTTAAGAAAGACCATCGTCCAGGCGATGGATTTCCAGGTGGGACGGTACCCCCGAACCCATGTCATATACAATGCCGTCATGATGATCGCGATATGGACAACAAAGAAATGAAAGAACCGGAAGTGCGGAAAAGGGTATCCCAAATTAGGGGTTAATACAGCTTGCAGGGCTCCCCCGATTCCCGCAAAGTAAACCAGCGGGTATAAGCGGCGTTTATCCGTAAGCAGGATGGCGATGGAGAGGAACAGGGTCAGACTGCACAACTCCAAGGGAAGCGAAGTGGCTGGATCCCATATTCCCGTTGACACATACCAGACATGAAGGGAAGCTTCTGGCAACGAAAGGGCAGCGAGCAGGCCCCATCTTACGGTCTTTTGCAGAGAAGGCTTGGAGGCGATGGCAGTCCTGAACAGGTACAGCAGCAGGCCAAGGATGATGCATATGCCAATGGCTATCCAATGTTCAACGGAAAAGGCAGCAAACGCTTCCGGGTATTGCGGATCAAAATAGGATTCGATGCATGACCACTCCTTTTTGAATGTACATAAGATTTTATTCGATACTACCATAATGTGGGTTATTCATATATACCCGAAGCGCGTTGGGGAAGGAAATCGTCCGCGTCGCTAACGTATCTATGTAGAACAGACGCCAAGAACAAAGGGGCTGCTAAAATCATGCCAACGCAAGAAGATCCCGCCTCCGAATGTAACGGATACGGGATCTTCTCTTGTCCTGCGCCAGATTCAAGGTATACGCCGCTGCTCGCTCAAACCGGCTGTTTGACTTCAGCAACCAGGCGCTTCAGCGATTCCTGCTTCCATCTGGGAATGCGAAGATGTTTAGCGGAAGGCGCCTTTTCCCCGAAATAAACGATGCCTTGCTCTACCGTAGTTATTTTGTCTACGTTGACGTAGCAGTTGCCGCCGACATGATAGAACTGTTTACCGGACAGCAGGGATGCGATTTTTTCGGCAGTCATTCTCTTTTTAATATTATAGTTCCTGCCGTGAAAGCTGACCAAACCGTGCGATCCGGTTTTAAAGAACAGAATGTCTGTCTCCACCACGAAGTCCTCATACATGTTGCGGGATTCCGATACGTGCTTCATCATTCTGCTTCCCCCTTTTCCAAGATCAACATTTGATAACGCTTACATTCTAACATGTTTTGCTTGGGGTTTAAAGAACTTTTTATTTTGCGTGAAAAAAAGCCCCGTCCCGCGAGGGTAGGGGCTTTGCCTGGTGTTCAAGGTGCAGCAGGTGTTAAGGTGTCTCTGTAGCATCTGCCGGTGCTTCTGCTGGAGCTTCAGCAGGAGCTTCTTCCAGGGTATTCGTGATGGTAGCTTTATCCTTCAGCTCTTGAATGTAGGCTGTGGATTCGGCATAGACCTTCTGGTTCTCAAGCTGGCTGCGGATTTCTTCCTTCTTGTCTTCCAAGGTAGGATTCGTTGCTTCCTTACGATCGGTAACCTTGATGATGTGGTATCCGAAGGAGCTCTTCACCGGTTCGCTGATTTCATCTTTCTTCAGTTTGAACGCCGCTTCTTCAAATGCGGGGTCCATTTCGCCGCGTCCGAAGAAATTCAGGTCGCCGCCGGTATCCTTGGTTGCATCCTGGTTTTTCTCTTTAGCAATCGTTGCGAAGTCAGCGCCTTCCTTCAGCTGCTTCACGATGGCTTCGGCTTCTTCCTTGGTCTCAACCAGGATGTGGGAAGCGCGAACCTGCTCAGGCGTTGCGAAGCTTTCTTTGTTTTGGTCATACACTTCTTTGACTTCTTCGTCGGTTACCTTGATTTTGTCGGCCATCAGCTTTTTAAGCTCAACCTGGGTTTTGGTCTGCTCCTTCAGGTTGTCGAGCGTCATGCCGTTTTGCTGCAGAGCCATATTGAATTGTTCCTCGGAAGGGAAGGAGGCCTTCAGCGCATCCACTTCTTTATTCACATCGGCATCGGTCACCGTAATGGACTTGTTCTTCAGTTCCTGCTGGATCAATTCCTCCGTGATCATGGAATTCAGCGTTTGTTTGCCGCCTACGCTGACAAGCTCATCGTACAGATTATCCTTGGTAATGTTAACGTCGTTGACTTTAGCTATAGCTTCATTGCCGGATCCCTTGGCAAACGGAGGTACGATCAGGACGACGATTAAGGCAGCCGCCAAAACCAGCGACGCGATCATCCAGCCTTTGCTTCCGTTGCCGCCGCCATCTGCAGGTGGCTGTTCATCGTAATGCGGTTGATCTCCCATATGCATAACGGCTGGGTGTTCGTTCTCATCCTTGTACAGCTCGTCGGACTCCGGATAGGTGGAATCTATTCTTTCTTCTTCATGAGGCAAGCCGCTTTGATCTTGTTGGTTATTCTCTTTCTCTTGGGCTTGTCCCTGATCATCCTCGGGCTGTCCCGGATGGTTTGGCTGCAAATCGTTATCTTTCATGTAATGATTGACTCCCTTCGACTGCATATAATAATGAGTTGTTCATTCTTTTATCACTTTACCAGATAAGCCTATGGTTTACCTTAAGAAAAAATAAAAATTGAAAATATAAACGGAAAAGTGGTTCCTGCCTACAGAATCAGCATTCCCGCCACGCCGCAAAGAATCCCAAGCAGGACGACGGAGGCAGTAACAAACCACAAAACTCTTTTAGGGAATGAACGCCTCACCATAAGCAGAGACGGAAGACTGACAGCCGGCAGTGTCAGAAGCAGCGCCGCGGCCGGACCCGCCCCCAGGCCTGCTGCCATAAAAGCCTGGATGATCGGGATTTCCGCCGCGGTCGGAATGACGAACAGCATTCCCATCACGGAGAAGAAGATGACGGCCAAGAGCGTGTTCCCCGCTGCCGCTCCCAAATGCGGGAACATCCATGCCTGCATGGCGCCAAGGAGCAGCACGGCTATAAAGTAAGCCGGGACCACCCGAACCAGCATCTGCCCGATGCTGGTTAACCAGCGTTTCCACAGCGGACGCTCATCGGTTTGATCCGTGCTCTGAGGCGCATCGATCTCCACGGGATCCGCTTCCTTGGCGAAGCGGTTTGCCAGGTAGCTGACGCCGAAGGTTAGCAGGATGCCGAAGATCAATCGCAGCACGGTGAATTTCCATGATAAAACAAAGGTCATGAAGACGAGCGTCGCCGGATTGATGGTTGGATTGCCGATCCAGAACGCGAGAGCAGAGCCGACCGACACCTTTTTCTTGCGCAGACCGATCGCGATCGGTGCGGCGCAGCAGGAGCACATCATGCCCGGAATGGAGGCGATTCCTCCAATCGCCGTGCTGCCGAAGGTCGTTTTGCCAAGGACCCGAAGCAGCCATTGGGATGGCAGCAGCGACTGGACCAGAGTCCCGAGCAGAATGCCGAGCACCGCCGCTTTCCAAACCGCTTTAAAATAGGTGAGCGCATAATTCCAGGCTGCCTGCCAAGAAGGGGCGGCACCGCCAGGGTCCATGCCTAATATGGAAGAGCCGATGCTGTGCTCCATAATAGCTTTGAGCGCTTTATCGTAGTAAGGCCACCACTTCACGTAGGTAAGGCCTGTTGCTGCTATGATGACGAAGATGGTGATGAGCCAGACGGTTCTTCTGCGATCCGTATGATTCAAGGCCCTTCCACCGTCGCTTGAGTGATTCATAATCTGTATTCCCCCGATGTATCGTGAAATGATTTACATATCCAATCAAATAGTATATCACATTGTCGGCAGGTTGCAGAAAGATATTCCCGGTAATTGCAAGAAATAGGAAGACCGTTAGACTTGAAGCAGCCGATTTCATATAATATAGATATTGTGTGCTTGAACAAGTGTTAGCTAAACGGATGAATATCAGATGATACCCGGTGTAGATGAGACGTTATCCAAGCATCCACGCCGGGGTTGTTGCATGTGCTTTGCCTAAAATCACTCTTAAGACGAAGGGAAGACCCATGATGAGTCAATCGGACAAAATAAAACTAACCTCGTATTCCTCCAAAGGAGGCTGCGGCTGTAAGATCGGACCTGCCGATCTGGCGCAGGTCATCCGCAAGCTTCCGCAAGCCGAGCCGAATCCTAATTTATTGGTTGGTCTGGATACCAGCGATGATGCGGGCGTATACCGTCTCACGGATGATCTGGCCATGGTGCAGACCGTCGATTTCTTTACGCCGATCGTGGATGACCCTTATGATTTCGGTCAGGTGGCCGCGGCGAATGCCATCAGCGATATCTATGCCATGGGCGGCAAACCGCTGACCGCCTTGAATATCGTAGCATTCCCGATATCGACGCTGGACAAGCAGGTCTTGACGGATATTTTGAGAGGTGCAGGAGATAAATTGAAGGAAGCGGGGGTTACCCTGGTTGGCGGACACTCCATTGATGACAAAGAGCCGAAATTCGGCCTTGCCGTAACGGGGACCGTGCACCCGGACCGGGTAAGAACCAATGCCGGAGCCAAGCCGGGCGATGCCTTGATTCTGACGAAGCCGATTGGCGTGGGCATCCTGACGAGTTCCATCAAGAAGGATCTGTTAAGTGAAGAAGAGATTCGCCGCGTTACGGCCGTCATGGCGGCACTGAACAAAACGGCTGCCGAGACGATGGAGCCTTATGATGTGCATGCCTGCACCGACGTGACGGGGTTCGGTCTCCTTGGCCATGCGCTCGAAATGGCCAAAGGCAGCGGCACGGGCATCCGGATTTCCAAGGCTTCCGTTCCCATTCTGGAAAGGGTTCGGGAAATGGCCGACGGAGGCGTCATTCCGGGCGGCACCAAAAACAATTATGAACACGTGAAGGACGACGTGGATTTCCCGGATAGCATGGACCAGATCGATAAATGGATATTGTGCGATGCCGTGACGTCAGGGGGACTGCTCATTGCCGTTGACGGCTCGCAGGCCGAAGCATTACTGGCGGAGCTTCGCCAAGCCGGGCTGGAAGCCGGCAGAATCGGAGAAGTCGTACATGACCATCCGAATCGCATTGTCGTTGAGGCGTAACATGAGCCGGGTTTTGTTTGTGTAACCATAAAGGAGCGAACAGACATGTTTCAAGACATCACCGTGAAAGAATTATTGGAACTGCAAAACAGCAAGAAGATTACTTTGATTGATGTCCGTTCCCCTTCGGAATACAAGGACTCCACCATTCCGGGGAGTCTGAACATTCCGGTCTTCAATGATGAAGAACGGGCGGAGATCGGGACGATTTACAAGCAGGTGAGCGTGGATGCGGCCAAAGAGCGGGGGCTCGCCATCATGTCGGCCAAGCTACCCAGCTTCGTGAAGCAGTTCAAAGAGATCGAAGGAGATAAGGCGGTCTATTGCTGGCGCGGCGGCATGCGCAGCCGGACGGCTGCGACGGTGCTGTCCCTGATGGATATCCATGTCAATCGGATTACGGGTGGGATTAAGGCTTACCGGAAGTATGTGCTGGATACGCTTGAGCAGAAGAGTCTGGATGCGGAAGCGTTTGTCCTTCACGGATTGACGGGTACGGGCAAGACGGCAGTGCTAAGGCAGCTTCAGCAGGAAGGCTACCCCGTCGTGGACCTGGAAGGGCTCGCAGGCCACCGCGGCTCGATCTTCGGGCATATCGGCCTGCAGTCCAACAATCAGAAGACTTTCGATGCGGAATTGGTTGAACGGCTGAAGCAATTGGAAAATTCGCCTTATTTGTTATTTGAGGCCGAGAGCAAACGGATCGGCAAAATCGTCGTTCCCGATTTCCTAATGAAGAAGAAGGAGTCGGGCGTTGCCATCGTGTTGGAATTGCCGATGGCGGAGCGTGTTCGCCAGATACTGGAGGATTACAACCCTGCGGCTTATAAAGAGCAATATTTGGCGGCCTTTCAATTAATCAAGAACCGAATCCACACTCCGATCGCCGCGGAAATTGGCAAGTCTTTGGAGGAGGGAAGGTATGCTCAGGGAATACAGCTGCTGCTTGAGCATTATTATGATCCCAAATATAATTACTCCTTCAGTCAATATGAGGACAACGCTCCTATCGTTGTGGCGGTAGATCGGGTAGAAGAAGCGGTGGATGCCGTAAAAGACATACTGCGAAGCCGAATGCTGCACAAGACAGGCGCGTAAATGCCAGGATCGGTTGAGTGCGTAACGAGAAGGAGTTCCAATGTGTCTCTTTATTTTGCGATCCGGTCCTGATTCGAATAGAACGATAGATCGCCCCTTAAGCATTAGCAGATACGAAGGTATCGCTTTTGCTTGAGGGGCGATTTTGCTTTTGAATATGAAATGCTCTTAGAGTGACGATAGAGCTTCCGAGATAGGCGTTTCGCCTGAAATCAGGTCGAAGGAACGCCGGAAGGTATGTTCTTCGTCCAGCGCCAACAGGATCGTTTTCGCCACATCCTCGCGCGGAATCGAGCCGCCCTTGATATTCTCCGCAGCCGTAATGCGGCCGGTACCAGGCTCATTCAAAAGTCCTCCCGGACGAATGATCGTATAGGAGAGGCTGCTGTGACGAAGCATTCGATCCGCGTAATGCTTGGCTGCATAATACGGTTTGATGTCCCCGTTCCAAGATTCTCGATGATGGGCCCCAATCGCGCTAATCATCACAAAGCGCGGGACCTTCGCCTCTTCGGCAGCTTCGACCATCTTGACGGCTCCGTCCAGATCGATCAGCAGCGTTTTGTCGTATCCGGTAGCTCCGCCAGAACCAGCCGTGAAAACCACTGCCTGGCAATCTCGTGCTGCTTCCGCCAGTTCCTTGACCGATCCTTCCAAATTCGCGATAACGCACTCTATTCCCGCTTCTCGATAATAGGCTGCCTGCTCCTCCCTCCGAACCATGGCTTTTACGCTATAGGCATCATGCTCATGCAGGAGAAACGTAAGCTGTTTGCCAATCTGGCCGTTCGCGCCGGCTACTAGAACCTTCATCATGACATGCTCCTTTTCTTTTGGGTATATATTCTCGTAAAGAGTAATCCCTGCGATTTTGACATAGACTACGGGATATTTGTCATGTAATCCCTTTGGGACTTTCCTTTATGACAGGAAAATGATATTATCTTGTTTTCACCAAATCGCACGGTTTCGAAACAAGGTCAAAGGAGAACAGAGAGTTGAGCGGAGAGAAGATATACCCTGCTTCAGGAAGACAACGCTGGATATTCCTCATATCGATGATCAGCTTCATCGGATTTGTCATTCTGGCGGCGCTGGTAAAGCGGGAAAGCCTGGCAGCGCTTGATTTGGCGATCATTACGACGGTACAAGCCCTTGAACATCCGCTGCTTACGGATATTGCCATCGGGCTGTCGTTCATAGGCTCCATCGGACCGGTGATCGTGTTAAGCCTGATCGTGATCGCCGTGCTATATTGGATTCTGGGCCACCGCAAGGAGATTCTTCTCCTTATTGTGGTCGTCTTCGGTTCATCTATTCTGAATTTATTATTAAAATGGGTGTTTCAACGTGCAAGGCCGGACATCAACCGCCTGATTGAAATTACGGGATACAGCTATCCCAGCGGCCATTCGATGGGGGCCTTCTCGTTCTACAGCGTGCTCGCTTACTTGTTGTGGAGACATATTGACAGCAGAGCGGGGAGAGGGACGTTGATTGCCGTTTCCATCGTGATGATTCTAAGCATCGGACTTAGTCGAATCTATCTCGGCGTCCATTACCCGAGCGATATCGTTGGCGGATATCTGGCTTCTTGCGCTTGGCTTGGGTTCGTGATCCGATCTTACGAGAAAAGGATGGGGAAGCGGGCCAACCCGGATGATGTCAATGAAGAAACTGCATAACATTGGAAGCGTAAGGGTAATTCATGTAATAGCGGTTCAAACGGAGGAGTATGTATCATGGTGTGTAGGCTTAGACGTGAAATTGGGTTGCGTAAGGAGGGCTGTCCGTGGCGTTTGGAGCAAGAATGTTCAAAACCGGCCTAGCCGTGACGCTGGCTCTTTATTTAGCCATGCTGTTTGACTTTAAATCACCTGTCGTAGCCGCCATCGCCGCGATTTTCGCGATGCAGCCATCGATATACAGGTCGTGGAGATATTTTCTGGACCAGCTGCAGACCAGTACGCTCGGTGCGATTCTGGCCATGCTCGGAGGGTATTTTTTATCGAATCAACCGATTTCCGTCGGTTTGGTCTGTATTCTAGTGATCATGATTTGCATGAAGCTGAAAATGGGCGAGACCATCGGACTTACGCTTGTTACGGTTATATCCGTGATGGAAGCTTCCGGACAATGGGACTTTGCCCTCAATCGCTTTATTCTGACGATTATCGGCATCATATCTGCATTCCTCATCAATATTCTTGTGTTTCCACCGAAACCGAAGGAACAGTACATCACGCGGATTCATATTGTATTTGGCAAAATGTCGCTGCTGCTGCGCACGGCAATCTCCCATGAAATGAAGGATTCGGTCTACCGTGCGGAGAAGAAAGAACTGGAATCGGCCATCAAATCGTTGTCCGACAAATACAATTTGTTTGAGGAAGAGCAGAAGAAGCTGAAGCGGGCGAAATACAGTCAAGCAAGACAGCTCGTGGTGTATAAGCAGCTGCTTCAATCCCTTCGCAAGGGGTATGAAGTGCTGGATGCGGTGGAGAACCACTATTTCCAGGCGGATCGATCCGATGAAATCGACGAACAGTTTGATCACAATCTGGAGCGGTTAATGAAGTACCATGAGCATATTTTGTGGAAATTCGAAGATAAACTTAAGCCGAACGAGGATGAGGCCGAGACCATGGCGGAGAACAATGAAGCTTTCATGGAGCAGGTGATGTGCGGGCCCGGCTCAAATCCCGGCGGACTCCGGCTGGCGGTGGTGGCCGCCTCCATGTACGACTACGGCTATCAGCTTGACCGGTTGAATCGGGTGGCGGATCAAATCAGCCGAGTCGTGGATGATAAGGAGCAAGAGGATGCCATGTTCTCGTGGCTGCGAAAATAAGGGAGCTCGCCATGAGGATGCCGATCAAGATTTCACATTTGATCGGCTGTTTTTATACATCTCAGCAAGCAGCAAGTTTGGCATTTGAGGCTCGGGAATGGTATGGTATATGAACATAAAAAAACCGCCCCGGCGGGTCGGTTACTGAGATTCCATGTTGAATTATGTACGGCAGCTTGCTATAATTAACAATGCTTTGTCATTAAATTATTGATATGTGGTTAGAATATCACAATTGTATTTTATCACGATTAACTAACGCTGTCAACCGGTATATTAGGGGGATGAACAAATGGCTATCAGCGATCAAGATTGGAAAGAGGAACAGGCGCGGGTAACGGAAGTAACAGCAAAAATCGGAAATAAAATATCCCAGCTGGAAGCAAGCGTCGGCGATATCCGTGAAGTCGTCATTGACATGCGGAAGGACTTCTGGGACGAAGTTACGGTAAACTTCAGCAACCCGGACGATTTGGGCGAAACGTCCACCAACCTGAGACAGCAGTCGCAGGTGCTCGCCGAACGCGAGCATGCTCATCTGCAGTCCAGCAAGCTGCTTAAAAAGTACAGGAAGCTGGTGGAATCCCCATACTTCGGACGCATTGACTTTCAGGAGGATGGAACTGCAGAGACGGAAACCATTTATTTGGGAACAGGTTCTTTTTTGGACGAAAAGATGGAGACGTTTCTGGTTTACGACTGGCGGGCACCGATCTCGAGCCTGTATTACGACGGTGCGCCGGGCCCTGCCCAATATGAGACGCCTTCGGGTACGGTCAAGGGCGAAATGCTGCTTAAGCGCCAATTCGTCATCCATAACGGCGAGATCAAGGTGCTGTTCGATACCGGCGTGACCATCGGAGATGAACTGCTGCAGCAGGTGCTTAGCCATAGTGCGGATGACCGCATGAAGAGTATCGTGGCTACGATTCAGAAGGAACAAAACGCGGTCATCCGAAATGACAAAACCCGCATGCTGATCGTGCAGGGGGCTGCCGGAAGCGGAAAGACCTCGGCGGCACTGCAAAGGGTCGCTTATCTGCTGTACAAGTACCGGGAGACGCTCCGGGCCGACCAGATGATCCTGTTCTCCCCGAATCCGCTGTTCAACAGCTATGTGTCCACGGTGCTTCCCGAGCTCGGCGAGGACAATATGCAGCAGACGACCTTCCAGTCCTATCTGGAGCACCGGCTCGGTAAGGAGTTCGATCTCGAAGACGTGTTCACGCAAACGGAAACCCTGTTGAATGCGGATGATTCGCCGCGTTACCGGGCACGCTTGGAGAGCATATCGTATAAATCCTCGGGGGCTTATCTGGACACCATCAGACGATACAAGGAGCTGCTGGAAAAGGGAGGCATGCTCTTTAAGCCGGTCGTATTCCAGGGGAAGGTGATTGTCAGCTCGGAGGAGATGGCGTCGCAGTTCTATGGCTATGATTCGGCGGTTAAGCTCGCTGGCCGCATTGATCTGATGAAGGAATGGATGCTTAAGCGCCTGTCGGAGTTTGCCCAAACCGAGAAAGATGCCCCGTGGGTAGAAGAGCAAATCCAGCTGCTGGATACGGAAGATTACCAACGGGCCTTTCAAACGATGAGACGCAAGCAAAACCGGAAGGCAGACACGTTTGACGATTTCGATAAGGAAAAAGATGTCCTTGCGAAAATGGTGGTCAGCAGCCGGCTCAAGCCGCTTCGGCGTTGGATCAAGCGGTTCCGGTATGTGGACGTCAAGGGCATGTACCGTAAATTGTACACGGACGAATCCTTATTCCGCCGGGCGGCGGGAAATTTGGAGACGCTCCCGGAACATTGGGATGAAATATGCAATCTTACCGTTGCGTCCCTGGACGACAAAGCATTGCTTTACGAAGACGCCACGCCGTTTCTCTATCTGAAGGAACTGCTGCAAGGGTTCCGTACGAATACGTCGATACGCCATGTCATCGTCGATGAAGTTCAGGATTATTCCGCATTTCAGCTAGAGTTCCTGAAGCGTTTGTTCCCGCGGGCCAAAATGACGGTGCTGGGGGACCTCAACCAAGCCATTTATGCTCATGGAGAGGCGCTCGGAAGCTTGGAGAATCTGGTGAGTCTGTATGGCAAAGAGGATACGGAGGTCATTAATCTGACCCAAAGCTACCGGTCGACGTATGAAATCGTTAACTTCACGCGACAAATGATACCGGGCGGGGAGCGGATCGTTCCTTTCAACCGGCAAGGGGAAGCTCCTCGAGTCGTTCGGGTGAACGATGAAGAAGAACTGCATGGCGCGATCGTATCCGATATCCGCGAGCTTCATGAGCAGGGATTCCAATACGTTGCGGTGATCTGCCGGACAGAAGAGGAGAGCAGGCGCGTACATCAGCAGCTGTCGGCGGAGATCTCCGCCCGCTTAATCACAAAAACCACGCCGGCCTTCGAAAAGGGAACGCTGGTGGTTCCCGCCTACTTGGCCAAAGGCGTGGAGTTTGACGCGGTGATTATCTATAACGGCGCCGAGGACGTGTACCACCGGGAAAGCGATCGTAAGCTGTTCTACACGGCATGTACGCGTGCCATGCATAAACTGGATGTCTATCATATCGGGGAGAAGAGTCACTTTATCTCCGGTCAAGCTTAAAGGAAAGAGGTCTGCCTGAGCCCGTCTCAGGCCGGCCTCTTTTTGCATGATGTCTATATGAAAATCAAACCCGTTTTCATAACGGAGGTAAAAAATGGAACGTATCATTATAAGAAATTTATGGCATTTGTTATACCATAAGGAGGGAGTTATCCAAAAATTATCAACATTTGACCGGTGATTAATAAAATTTTTTCAATTATTTTCGATTTAAGCGATTTCACGGTAGTCCTGCCTATTCACTCTTGACACAAATTTGACGAAAAAAGGAATGGGGGTATATTACTTATATCAAAGGTCGGGTGCTTGCGGATGAAGATAAAAACAAAATTAATTCTTTCGTCTACGATACTTGCGACGGTTACAGCGGTTATCGTAATCATTGCGTTTATCACTTCGAATATGACGGAGAAGAGGTTCAGCAAGATTATTGAAGAGGACCAGAAGGTTATTTATAACCTGACGCAATTGGAGACCCTATTGACTGGCGTTTCCAATGATGAGCGGGGCTACTTATTGACCGGGGATTCGACCTTTGCAGATTCATTGAAATCGAAACAGGAGTCCGTCGTTAAACTCATGGCGGAAACCAAAGGCTTAATGACGGCAGAAGAAGACCAGAAGGTATTTAACGAGATTGAAGCCGGTTATGTCGTATACTCCGAGGCCATAGCCGAGGTATTGAACAAATTGGGGTATGACACCGGTTTTTACAAGGCGGTCCCTTTCCGGGTGTACGAAGCTGCCTTTAACAAGGAGCGGGAAGTGCGCAAGTCATTTAGCGAGCTGATCGCAAAGTTTACGGTACATAAAAATGAAACCCTGGCGAAACAGGCTGATCAGATTGCGGCCAGCAGCCGGTTTCAGAATTTGATCATCATGCTGATCGGAGCGGCCGCCGTCGTTTATTTTGCCATACAGGGCTATCTCCTGACCCGCTCGATCCGTCCGTTGAACCAGATGAGCAGTCAGCTTCTGAAGATTGCCGAAGGCGGGGGTGATCTGGTTACCCGATTACACATTACAACGAAAGATGAAATCAGGGATGTAGCCGATGCTTATAATAAATTGGTCGATGGCTTCAGGGAGCTGGTCGTCCAAGTGCAGGATACTGCAGGTAAAGTGGGTATCGCTGCTTCGACGCTGCATTCGACGACAGAGGAAATCCGTCAAGCCTCCCACCAAACGTCCGGGATTATGGAAGAGCTGGCTGCCGGGGTAGAGAACCAGCTGCAGGATACGGAGGAAACGACGGCGACCGTTACGGATATGGCGGAAGGCATGAAGCATATCGCGCTTGCAGCCCAAGACGTTTCCGGGCTGGCGGCAGCGGCGAACAAGCTTGCGGCTGAAGGGGAACAGGCACTTGTACATACGCTAACCCAGATGGAAGGCATCCGTACCAGCGTGGACCAATCTGCGCAATCCGTGCGTGCGCTCGGAGAGAAGGCCTCCAACATCGGGGCGATGGGACAGATCATCATCGAAATTGCAGAGCAGACCTCACTGCTTGCCTTGAATGCCTCCATTGAGGCCGCTCGGGCTGGCGAGCATGGCAGAGGTTTTGCGGTCGTCGCCGCAGAGGTCCGGAATTTGGCTGATCAGGCATCGAACTCCTCCGTCGAAATCAGACAGTTCGTTCACGAGCTGCAGCAAGACATCGTGAATCTGGCCGGCGTGATGGAACAGGGAACCCGGGAAGTAACCGAAGGCATGAACGTGGCGCAAGGAGCCGAGCGAGCCTTTAAGGAAATCGAGCAGTCGGTCGGCGAATTGAACGGGCAGATTCAAAGCGTCACCGCTGCAACCGAACAGATGAATTCGGGAGCCGGGGAGCTCGTTCACGCGATCCGTCGAATCCAGGAGGTTACGGAGACGACGGCAGGCGGTACGCAAAGCGTCAGTGCCGCAACGGAAGAGCAGCTGGCGTCCATGGAAGAAATCACAAATTCCGTTGAAGATCTTAACGTGATGTCTGGCAAGCTTCGTCAGTTGATGTCCGGATTTAAAGTATAATTAAGGAAAAATTGCATATGGGAAAAAACGGCCACCTTGCCGTCATGCATATTCTGGGCGAAAGAACCTACAATATGGATGACAGATAACGCAAAGGTGGTCTTCTCTCATGGAAAACAAGAAATGGGATCTGGTTGCCCTAGCATCCATACCACTCATCATGACGTTAGGCAATTCCATGCTGATTCCCATTTTGCCGCAAATTTCCAAAGTTTTGGGGATCAGCTCCTTCAAAGTGAGTATGCTGATAACGGTGTATGCTGTTGTAGCCATCTTGCTGATTCCGATCGCCGGGTACTTGTCGGATCGGTATGGAAGAAAGAAGATCATCATCCCGAGTTTGATTATTGCGGCGTTAGGCGGAGCCGTGTCCGCGGTAGCTGCCTGGCTGCTAAGCGGGACAGGGGCGTATTATGTCATATTAGCCGGCCGTTTTCTACAGGGAATCGGCGCAGCGGGGGCCTTCCCGATCGTCATCCCGCTTGTCGGCGACATGTTCAAAGAGGAAGAAGAGGTTAGCAAAAGCCTGGGAATCATTGAAACCTCCAACACGTTCGGTAAGGTTGTCAGTCCGATATTGGGTGCGCTGCTGGGAAGCTTCATCTGGTTCTTGCCCTTTATATCGATTCCGATTCTATGCCTGATTTCACTCGTGCTCGTCATTTTTCTGGTGAAGACGCCAAAGTCGAATAACAATGATAAACAATCCCTGCGTGAGTTTTTGAAAACGACCAAGGGGGTTTTGCATGAGAAGGGAAGATGGTTGTATGCGATATTCGCCATCGGCGGCATCGCAATGTTTGGCGTATTCGGCGTTCTTTTTTATTTGTCGGAGACGCTGGAAAGCACTTACAAATTACATGGCGTAGTAAAAGGATTGGTGCTTGCAATTCCACTGGCTTTATTATGCCTATCTTCTTATTTAGCCGGTAAATTTACGGGCAAAAACAAAGCGGCAAAGAAGTGGACCGGTTTCGCCGGCATGGTTATTTTGACGGCTTCCCTGATCGTCACCGGCTTTAGCGAACAGATCTATTTTGTCGTCGGAATGATGACGCTTGGCGGTATCGGGATCGGCATGGTGCTGCCGTGCATGGATACGCTGCTGACGGAAGGCGTGGAGAAGGAGCAGCGCGGCACCATCACCTCGCTTTACAGCAGCATGCGTTTTATCGGGGTATCGCTGGGGCCGCCGGTCGTTTCTCTCCTGCTGGGCGCGAACCACTGGGTGATGTTTGGCACGCTGGCAGCTGTTGCGGCTGTAGGCGGCCTGCTTACGTTATTCGCGGTGAAGCCGGAGGCAAAAGAAGACGATTCCGGAGGGAATTCATACCGGGTCGATTTCAAGAAACCGCAAGGATTGAAAAAGAAAGGTCTTGTCCATAAATAATGGACAAGACCTTTTCTCATATGCCGGGTCAGTTTGGCTGGGCGATCCCTTTCCTTGTGGCTAAGCATCATCCCTGCTTTCGTGCATTCCGGCTGACGAAGCCTTTTCGTTATGGCTTTGTTCGTTAACCTGCCACGGTAGCCTCGGTGTCCTCGACTGCCGTGGTGGATTTGGAACGCGACTTGCCGGCTGCCTGCATGATGATATAAATCAGGATCAACAGCACGAGCGCAATCGCCGAGTATCGGTACATGATGGCATAGGATGTGGATTTGGCGATGGCGCCGAGCGCGATCGAGCCGATGGCCACGCCGAAATCCAGGGAGTTGAAGAACATGCCATTGGCCATGCCGCGCTGTAGCGGATGAACCTCCTGAATCATCCAGGTCTGGATGGACGGCTGCATCGCCCCAAAGCCTATGCCGTAGCACAGCGCCGATAACAGCATGGATCCCGTCGATGTGGCGAAGGTAAGCAGGAGCAAGCCGGATACCATCAGAATCGCGGCGGGTATAACAAGCGCCTTATGTCCATACCGGTCATAAATTCTGCCGGAGAACGGCCGTACGAGAATGATGGCAATGGCGTTGAACAAGAAAAAATACTGGGGATTCCGGAGGTGAGCCTCCGCTCCGAACAATGCCATGAAGCTCAGCAGTCCGCCGTACGTAATCGACATCAAAAAGTTGAGGACGCTGGGAAGGATCAGCTTTTTGTTGAAGGAGCCCTTCGGTTTATCCTCAACTCGGGGTTGAACCGCTGCAGGGCGCTCTGCGTTCCTTTTAGCCGCTCTTGATGTCAGGAGGTAGGCGAGAGGGAAGATCAGAAGGTTGATGATGACCGTGATGAACACGAGCGGAGTGAAACCGCCGCTTTGCAGCAGCGTCAAGCCGATCATGGGACCGATCGACATGGCAAGCGTAGTGGATAGCCCGAAATACCCCATGCCCTCGCCCAAGCGTTTGATTGGAATGACATCCGATGCCATGGTTGGAAACGAGGTGCTTGTCATGCCAAAGCCGATGCCGAACAATATGCGCATCAGCAGCAGGAAGGCTATGCCGCTCGCCCAGTAATAACCGAGCGTGGCTGCCAGGGAAATCAGCAGCCCGACGTACAGCAGCAGCCTCAGCTTTCCTTTTTCCAGCGCTTTGCTTGATACGAAGCGGGAAGCGATCGCACTAAAGGCGAACAGGCTGGTTATGAGGCTCACCTGCAAGGGGCTTGCCGTGAACGCCTCCTTGGCGTATGCGGGCAGCGTGGTCAGCATCATCTGCAGGGTCAGGAACAAAAAAAGGTTGCTGACCATCAACGTGATGAATTCTTTGGTCCATAGCGGTTGTTTCGTGTTGATATCATTCATGTGGAACATCTCTCCTGTTGTTGTGTAAGTTGTGTATGTTGGCATTGATGCGTGAGAGTGTGTCCCAGAACATCTCCAATTGCTTCTCGTCAATGCCCTCGATTAATTGGCTTCCGCATTGACTTTCGATGGCTGTAGTCGCTTCAATCAGTTCCTTGCCTGTATCTGTCAAAAAGAGCTGAAAAGCTCTCCGGTCGTTAACCGATACGGCTTTGCGAGTGTATCCTTTTTTCTCGAGCAGGTCCAGAATACGGGTTGTCGTGGGCTGGTCTTTGTCCGCTTTGGCGGCAACTTCCTTCTGATTCAGCCCCTCGTGCTCGCCGATGTGGTATAGAACCAGCCATTGCTCGGGGGTGATGTCATAGGGTTTCAGGGCATTGGCAAACAATTGGGATGCGCGCCGATAGGTGTAACCCAGATGAAAACCGATGGAAGGGTTGCGTTTAGGTATTTTCAAGAAAAAGTCACACCTTTCATTTCAGGTTTTCAAAAATACTTGTCTAAACAATTATATGCCTAACATGCAAATCAGTCAAACCATTTGAAAAATTAATGAGGACATGACAGGGTTTCATCAACCGATGTGGAATATGAAAAATGGAATGATAACATAGCTCTAACATTTGCGAGCTATATTTATAGTACAAAACCAAAACTTAATCACTCAGGAGGAAGTACAAATGTCACAATTGATCAATTTCGCACACCGCGGGTCATCGGCCATATGCCCCGAGAATACGATGGCTGCCTTTGCCAAAGGCTTGGAGCAGGGAGCTACCGGGATCGAAACCGACGTCCAAATGACGAAGGACGGAAAGCTGGTATTGATCCATGACGAGAGTGTTGCCCGCACGACGGGGGCCGAGGGGCTTGTCAAGGATTATACATACGACGAGCTGGCCAAGCTGGACGCAGGCTCATGGTTTGGTGCCGATTTCCAAGGCGAACGGATTCCGCTGCTGGAAGAACTGCTGGAATTAACGCAAAACCGCGGCACGATTGTTAATATCGAGCTGAAGAACGGAACGATCCAATATCCTGAGCTGGAAAAGCGCGTGATTGAGGCTGTAAGGCATTACAATATGGCGGAGCAAATCGTCATTTCGAGCTTCAATCATTATTCCCTGGTGGAATGCAAACATATTGATCCGGAAATTCGCACCGGGCTGCTGTATGGCGAAGGGCTGTACCAGCCGTGGGAATACGCCAAATTGGCTAAAGCGGATGCCCTGCACGCTTACCATCGGGCGGTTCTGCCGGAGTGGGTAACGGAAGCGAAGCAGCATGGCGTCGTCTATCATCCGTGGACCGTAAATGACGAAGGACGGATGAAAGAGTTGATGGATGCAGGCGTTGCGGGCATTATTACGGATTATCCGGATGTGCTGAACGGACTGCTGCAAACCAAGGGAGCGTGACTTTGTGAGGAAAACATGGCTGCTGGGCTTCGGCTTTTTCAGCATTAGCATTACTTGGGCGCTGTACAATGCGTTTGTGCCCTACTTTCTGGAGGATTACATATCCAGTGTCGCATGGATCGGTTTTTTTATGACGATCGACAATTACTTTGCCTTGTTCTTGCAGCCATGGATTGGAAGCCGAAGCGACCGTACCCTTACCCGGTACGGCAGAAGAATGCCTTACCTGCTTATCGGAATGCCGCTAGGCGCTTTGTTTACGGCCATGATTCCGTTTCATAACGGAATGGCGACGTTGTTGTTGTTCATGGTCCTCATGAACCTGGCCATGAGCCTGTATCGTTCGCCAACCGTTTCATTGATGCCGGATATAACGGAAGAGAAGCGACGCACCAGAGCCAACGGCATCATTAACTTTATGGGCGGCTTGGGGTCCATATTGGCATTTGGCGTGGGCTCGGTGCTGTACAGCGCCCATGCGTCGCTGCCTTTCATTGCAGCTGCCGGCGTAACGCTTGTCTCTTTGTTCATTCTGAAGACGTTCATCCAAGAGAAACGCGACGCTCCGGGCTATCAAGCCCAGACGGCCGCCAGAGCCAAAATTTCCTTTAAAAGCCAAATCAATCGAACGACGGTACTGCTGCTGGCGGCCATATTTTTCTGGTTCGTGGCGTACCAAGGGGTTGAGACGCTGTTTACGCTGTACGGGAAGAATGAGATGGGGCTGACGGAATCGCAGGCGTCCTTTTCCTTGACGTTTTTTTCGCTCGCCTTCGTTCTGTTTGCGATTCCCAGCGGATGGCTTGGCGGTAAATTCGGGAAGAAACGGCTGATCCTGATCGGCGTCAGCGGGCTGCTGATTGTCTTTGCGCTCGTCCCATGGGTAGAATCGCTGCTGCTGCTTCGCGTACTGCTGACCGTTGGCGGATTGTTTTGGGCTTGTATCAATATCAATTCTTACCCTTTCATCGTATCGACCGGAACGGAGGACAGCATCGGGACGCGGACAGGAATGTACTATTTGGTATCTTCGCTGGCGGCGATATCGTCGCCGCCTCTGCTGGGCAAGCTTATTGACGGTATGGGATATTCGATCCTGTTTTATTGCGCCGCCGGCAGTATGCTGCTTGCGCTGATCTGCATGCTGATGATTCGTCATCAGGAAACGGATCATTCCGCTAAAGCGCAGAACGCCTCCGCCAGCTTGTCCTAGCCGTTGTCATTTGGATAACCGGGAGTTTTAGCTCCTGCCCGGATGTGCGGAATAACATTGACGAGTGCCTGCCGGCACAGGTAGAATTTAATACCAGAGAGATGGTCTTAGATTATGTCGGCGAAGGGCAGGAGCTGATTCCAAGGTTGACAACGATTTACGATATTGCGAAGAAAACAGGCTATTCGCCTACGACAGTATCCAAAGTCTTCAACAATTATCCGGACGTCCGGGAAAAGACGAGGGTCAAGATCCTGGAAACCGCGAAGGAAATGGGGTATCTTCCAAACGCCAATGCCAGGTCACTTACGACCAAGCGATCCTGGACGATCGGCATTCTTTTTGTTGAAGCCACGGGAGCCGGAATTCGGCATCCCTATTTTGGAGCCGTCATCGAAAGCTTTAAGAAAATCTCCGTATCCAAAGGGTATGATCTGATGTTCATTTCCAAGGATGTCGGCGGCCGAAGAAGCAGTTATGTGGAGCATTGCAAAATCAGGGGCGTCGACGGTGTTGTGGTCATCCTGTCGAGCAACGATGATCCCGATTTCCAGGAGCTGCTGGATAGCGGCATTCCGTGCGTCATTCTGGATTCGTCACCGGAGCATGTGCATTCGGTTTACTCCGACAATATCGGAGGCAGCATGCTGGCAATCCGGTATTTGCACTCGCTTGGACATCGCAGCATTGCCCATATTTCGGGCGGATTGAATACGTTTGCAGGCGAGCAGCGCCAACATGGCTATGAAACAGCGCTGCGTGAGCTGGATCTGAACCTAAGGGAAGAGTACATAACCGGCAGCGATTTTTACTCCACCGAGAGCGGATACGAAGCCATGAAGAGGCTGCTTGCGCTCGCGGATCGGCCGACAGCCGTTTACGCCGCTGGGGATTTGCTCGCGCTTGGAGCGATTCGAGCCGTGCTGGACCATGGCCTGAGCGTGCCGGGAGACGTGTCGGTCATCGGCTTTGACGATATTGAAATGTCCCGCTACATTACCCCTGCATTAACGACGGTCCGCCAGGATACGGAGCAGCTTGGCAAGGTGGCCGCGGAGATCCTTCTTTCTTCAATCGAAGAGCGGGATACCGCCGTGAAGTCGGTTATGCTGCCAGTCGAATTAATGATCCGGGAGTCCTGCCGCCCGGTCACCTAAGGTGAACCTAAAGAGCAGGGTTCATTTTTAACCTATTTCGAAACCGGTTTCGAAATAGGCGGCTTCTTGATTTCAATGATGCACTCATTTAAGGAGGATTTGAACATGTCCAATTATCGTTTTGAGAAGGATGCCTTTGTTATCGAGCAGTATGATCTCGCCAAGCCGTTTTCCAGCTTCCTGCCGGGGATTGCCGGATTGAAGGGGATACCGATGTGGACCTTTTACGTCAATCGGGGCCAAGGGATAAGCAGTTTCGGCATACGCGACAAGAATTCGCCGATCATGGAATTCTCGCCGGCCAATATCTCGTATAAGAACGTATCCGCCACCGGCTTCCGCACGTTTATCAAGATGGCCGGGACGCCGGCCGTATATGAGCCGTTCCAATCCTTTCAGCCGGACACGAAGGCACGGAGAACGATGCTGATTCGTCAGAATGAGCTGGTCATCGAGGAGGAGCATGCAGATAAAGGGCTTCGAACATCGGTCTCGTATTTTCAGCTGCCCGGTGAAGATTTTGCCGCGCTCGTCCGCCAGGTCAGCGTGACGAATATCGGAGCCCGGACGGAATCGCTTGAACTGCTGGACGGTATGCCGGAGATTCTGCCTTACGGCGTCGAGAACAGCGGGTACAAGGAGGTCGGCAATCTGCTGCGAAGCTGGATGGAAGTGAAGAATCTGGACCGGGGCATACCGTTCTATAAGGTTCGCTCCAGTACGCATGATGAGGCGGAGGTTACCGAAGTTACGAACGGCCATTTCTATCTGTCGTTTGATCAGCACGGGAACTTGATCAAACCTATCGTAGATTTTGAGCTGATATTCGGCGGAAACACTTCATTGATCCACCCCGATCGATTTGCCGCGGGTTCGATCGAATCCTTGGCGCAAGCCACGCCGTATCCTGTGAACAAAGTGCCATGCGGCTTCAGCGGATTATCGGCGCGGCTTGAGCCTGGGGAGACGGCAACCGTGTATACGCTGGTTGGTCATGTGAACGATATCGGCAAAATCAACAAACGCTCGAAAGATTTGTGTTCGCCTGCCTATATCCTCGATAAGCGGGAGGAGGCATCGGCATTGACCCGGGAATTAACCGATGATGTGGCCACCAAAACGGGGTTGCCTGTATTTGATGAATACAGCCGGCAGTCCTATCTGGACAATTTCCTGCGGGGCGGTTATCCTTTCATATTCGATAACGGGAAGGAAGGAGCGGTTGTCCACCTCTATTCCCGCAAGCACGGGGATCCGGAGCGGGACTATAACTTTTTCTCGCTGGCCCCGGAATATTATTCACAAGGGAACGGCAATTTCCGGGATATGAATCAGAACCGCCGAAATGATGTGTTTTTCAATCCGAAGGTGGGCACGTTCAACATCCGGATGTTCTTCAGCCTCATTCAAGCGGACGGTTATAATCCTCTTAGCGTAGAAGGCACGAGGTTTCGAGTAGCACCAGGCATGGAGGGGAAATTGGAGGAGCTGCTGCACGCCTCCGCGGCTCGGGAGGATTATGATAAGCTCGCGAAGGCATGCGCCGGGGATTTCACCCCGGGCAAAATCATTAACGCGATATCGGATCAAGGCATTCGGCTGGCGATCAACGAGGAACGGTTCTTATCGGGATTGCTGACGATATCCGAACAGCATTTTGCGGCTTCGTTCGGCGAAGGCTTCTGGTCGGACCACTGGACCTATAACATGGATTTGGTTGATGGTTTCCTGGATATTTATCCCGACAAATATGAAGAGCTGCTGTTTGGCGAGAATGCCTATACATTCTTTGACAGCCCGGTATATGTGCTCCCGCGGAGCGAGAAGGTTGTGATCAGCCGGGGCAAGGTTCGCCAGTACGGCGCGCTGCTGGAGGACGAGGAGAAGCTGAATAAGCTCGGCAGAAAGCGGAACGCGGCGGAATGGCTGCGGGTGAATGGCGGACAAGGCGACATTTACCGTACGAATCTGTTTGTCAAAATGATCTCGTTATCCCTCAATAAAATGGCAACGCTCGATCCTTACGGGATGGGGGTTGAGATGGAGGCAAACAAGCCGGGCTGGAATGACGCGATGAACGGATTGCCGGGTCTGTTCGGCTCCGGGATGAGCGAAACGATGGAATTGAAGCGTATGGTGGCATTCATTGTGGAGGCTGCCGAGCGGTTCGGTCATCATACGGTGATGGTGCCGGAGGAAATCGCCTCTTATTTAGAGGGCGTATATGATGCCGTGCAGCAATATCAAACCGGCGTTTTGGACTCCTTCCGATATTGGGATCGGGTAGCTGGGCAGCGCGAGTCTTATCGGGCATCCGTCCGATACGGCATCAGCGGCCTGGAGGTCGAGATTCCGGTGAAGCGCGTAAAGAGGATATACGCGGCTTTCCTGGACAAGATTGAAGAAGGGATTCAGCGTGCCGAGCAGCTGGGAGGCGGAATCGTTCCAACGTACTTCCGCTTTGAAGCGGAGCGGTTCGAAGAAATCCGGGATGCGGAGGGCAGCCCGGTCATCACCCGCTATGGCTTGCCTGCCGCCAAAGTGTTGGAATTCAAAGCATATGCGCTTCCGCATTTTCTCGAAGCCCCGGCTCGGGGAATGAAGCTCGCCAATGAAGGTCAGGCGAGAGCGATGTATGATCGGATCAAGGCTTCCGATTTATATGATGCCGCGCTGGGGATGTATAAGACGTCCGTCAGCCTGGAAGGGGAAGGCGATGAAATCGGACGCATCCGCGCATTCACGGCCGGCTGGCTGGAGCGGGAATCCGTATTTTTGCATATGACCTATAAATACTTGCTTTCCTTATTAAAAGCGGGACTGTACGACGAGTTTTTCTCGGAAATCAAAACATCGCTTATCCCATTTCTGGACCCGGCCGTTTATGGACGCAGCACCCTGGAAAATTCATCGTTCATCGCCAGCAGCGTCAATCCGGATCCCCATGTGCATGGACGCGGTTTTGTGGCAAGGCTGAGCGGATCGACGGCCGAATTCTTAAGCATGTGGATTATGATGATGGCCGGAAAAAAAGTATTCCGTTATGAGGACAACGAGCTTCAGCTTCATCTGAACCCGGTGCTTCCGGCTTGGCTGTTTGACGAGCGGCAGGAGGTGTCGTTCACCTTCCTCGGTTCCGTCAAGGTAACGTATCGCAGCGAGCGCGCGGCAAATACGTTCGGACAGGACGGCGTTGCGATTCAGCGGTTCACCTTGACGACGGCGGGAGGAGACACGTTCGAGGTTGACGGCCCCCTACTTACGGGCAAGTGGGCCCATGAAGTCCGTAACGGAAACATCCGGTCCATTCTTGCAGTCATGGGGTAAGTTTTACGGAACCCGAATAGACCACCCGATTCTAGCCGGGTGGTCTATTCCTTGTTCTTTGGCGTTTTCGTTTATTCTTGGGGTGGCTTTTTGTTCTTGTTTGTCATGGCGGAGCCGAACGATATGCCGATGGCAACACCGATTGCTATGCCAATAGCAATATTATTCATTGCCACTCCAATCGCCACACCCACGCCGATCCCCATGCATATGCCTAAGCCCATGTTGTTTTTTTTCTTTTCCATCGGGCAGTCACCTCCATCTGAGAAGATGTTGATACTAGGATTCAAACCAGCGTTTCCTTCGTCCCCAAGCCGCCTTTGTTCTTATTATATAGGATATCGGACATGGATGCCGGATACCCAATTCTTCATCTTTTCTCCGCTTGCAAGTCCCCTGTTTGCAACCCATAATAGATATATCGATTCCACATACATAACGAATGTTCATCTTACCGTGCGAGGAGGGGGTTATCATGCAGTGGATCGCCATGCTGACGATGCTGATTGATCATATCGGGCTTGTGTTTTTTCCGCATCAGGAGATGTGGAGAATCATCGGCCGCATCGCATTTCCAATCTATGTTTACGCTCTCGTGCAGGGACACCGCTATACTTCATCGAGACCCAAGTATATCGCACGGCTGGCCGTTATTGCAGCGGTCTCCCAAATTCCGTACCAGCTTGCGCTGGATCCCGAAGGGCTGAACGTGGTCGTAACGTTGTTGGCCGGTGCCTTGGTTCTTTATGTGCTGGAACGATCGGATTCCCGGCTGCTATCATGGATGGTGGTTGTTGCAGCCTGTGCGTTGATGAGTGAGTTTCCGTTTGATTACGGAGCCTACGGCTTGCTGTTGATCTTGATTTTCCGATATGCTCAGGCCGGCTGGCTCGTTCCGCTTCATATGTTATTGAACCTGCTGTTCTGGTTCCTTAATGATTGGGAGCTGCAGATGTGGAGCGTGATCCCGACGGCCGTGATAGCTTATGGCCCTCATGTATGGAGAAAACTGGAGTCCGTCCGTGTGAGCCGCTGGGTATGGCGTTCATTTTATCCGCTGCATTTACTGGCTATTGCCGTATTGCGGGTGTTTATATAACAGAAGATTTTTAGGTTAATGCCTCATGGACTGATTATGTACAAGGAGAGACATTCATGCAGAATATCGCAATCGCTGCCTGCATCCTATTGTTCGCGGCAGCGGGTTACATCGCGTTTATGAATTCCAAATTAATTGCGGATAAAAAACGGGAAGCATACATTCCTCCGCCTGCTTCGGAATATACCGTTTATATGACGCCTCAATTCACCGAGGAGGACAAAAGGACGCTGAGTCCGATCGGCGTCATGGAATTTCGCGATCCGCAAGGCTTGATGAAGGTATATCTTTGCCGGGTTAAAAATGAATCCGAAGACTTGAAGCTGGAGCAAGCCGGCAACGTGTTTCTTCATCATCTGACCAAGGCCAGGGACACCGGCACGCTGATGTTTTATCGGACCGTGGAGGAAGCGCTGCAGGGGCCGGAGGAGAAGAGCTTAACCGACCGTCTGTCTCACGCCGCGAAAAAAAAGGCGAGGACAGAATAGGCCGAACAGGGTCAATCCACCCTGTTGCGGGGTAATAGAGAAATAAAAGACCGAAAGGAGATTTTCCGAAATGAAAACATTTAAAATCGGAAGGACATCGGTCTCCGTCTTTATAGGCGATATTACGACATGGACGGGCGACATTATCGTCAATGCTGCAAATTCGGGACTGCTGGGCGGAAAAGGCGTGGATGGCGCGATTCATAGCGCTGGAGGGCCGGAGATCATGGAGCAGTGCATGGAAATTCGCAAGCAGCAAGGCGGCTGCCCGCCAGGCAACGCCGTGATTACAGGAGCAGGCCGGCTTCCTGCCCAGCATATCATTCATACCGTCGGCCCGATCTGGGAGGGCGGCGGAAGGCGCGAGGAGCATACGCTGGCGGAATGCTACCGCAACAGTCTCCTGCTTGCAATCGAGGTCGGTGCCAAAAGCATCGCCTTTCCTAATATAAGCACGGGTATCTATGAGTATCCTAAAGCTCCGGCATGTGACGTGGCGTTAAAGGCGGTGACGAAGCTGCTTGAGGAAGATCTGCCGGATAACCGGCTGGAGCGGGTTGATTTCGTTTGCTTTTCTCCCGAGAATGAAGAGCTCTATGTCCGTTGGCTGGAGCGGTTCACGCAGGAGAAGGAGGCGCAAGTATAAGAAAAACCTCTATCGACGTACATTCTTAGAAGACAGACCGCATTTTTAGGACGTTTTTCTTGCGATATCAGGAAGGTCCATGCTTCGATGTTTATACTTTCTGAGATCTTAAGAAAAACCTCTATCGAGGTACATCCTCAGAAGACAGACCGCATGTATAGGACGTTTTTCTTGCGATATCAGGAAGGCCCATGCTTCGAAGTTCATACTTCTGAGATCTTAAGAAAAAACCTTGTGATAATAGAAGTGTTCAGCTCTGCTGTAATATGGTGTATTCTATAATCTTAATAAAAAGCAGGGGCGCAAATGTGCGCCCCTGCCGTTTATTCGCCGTTTATTACATATGATAGGAACCGCTTGGTTCAAACAGCACCCATTCCAGCATGGTAATCATGTCGTCAAGACGGGCATCCTGATTGAGAAGGGAAGCGCGCTCAGGGCTGTTCTCTTCGAGAGCTGCCAGTCGGGTTTGCAGTTTTTTCTTTTGCATCGAAAGTTCATTGATTTTGGATTTGATCTGGTTCTCTGTTCGCATGGCATAATCCTTTCCTTTGGCATGAAAATGATCACTGTACCCCATATTATAACATTTGATTCAGCTTAAGACGAAGGAGCGGGTCCTATGACGAGTGAAATGAATATGAAGAAAATAGCGGCTGAGCATGCCGCCAAGTATGTTCAGGACGGGATGAAGATCGGTCTAGGCACAGGCTCCACCGCCTATTACGCCATTCTCAAAATCGGGGAGATGGTCAGGTCCGGACTCTCGATCCAAGCCGTGGCTACCTCTGACGCTTCGGAGAAGCTGGCGATGGAACAAGGAATACCCCTGACGCCCGTACACCAGATCGATCGCCTGGATTTGACGATCGACGGGGCTGACGAGCTGGATGATCAGCTGCGGTTAATCAAGTGAGGAGGCGGAGCCCTTCTTCGCGAGAAGATCACGGCTTATCACAGCGAACGGCTCGTGATTGTGGCGGATGAGGCAAAAGCGGTAGCTCAACTGGGCGCTTTTCCGCTGCCGGTTGAGATTGTCCCTTTTGCCTATGAGTGGACGATTCGGTCCCTGGCACAGCTTGGTTGTTCGGTCCAATTGCGCCGTCAACCGGATGAAGGGTTGTATGTAACGGATAACGGGAATTATATTGCTGATTGCCGGTTCCAGGAAATCTCGGGGCCGGAGGAATTGAGCTCCCGTTTAGGCACTGTACCCGGCGTGGTTGAACATGGTCTGTTCATCGGCATGGCCGACCAAGCGATTATCGGCTGCCGGGACGGTTCGGTACGGATATTGCATTCCGCGAGCATGCAGGCCAAGAATACATTTGACAGTTGATCCGGCGTTCATTAACCTTAAATACATGATATCTTTCGGAGGGTGAAGTATGTCGGATTTTCAAGAACACGAGGATTACCCGCTGCATTTGCTGGTAGTCCTGGCCAGAGCTTATAACGCAGTGATGACGCATTCGCATCGAAGCATCAACAGCCACGGTTTGAATTCCACCGAATTTGGGGTATTGGATGTGCTGTACCACAAAGGTCCGCAGCCGCTGCAAAAAATAGGGGAGAAGGTGCTGATCTCCAGCGGTAACATTACATACGTGGTCGATAAGCTTCAGAAGAAAAACCTGCTTGTTCGCCGGGCTTCCGCTGAGGACCGCCGCGTGATCTATGCCGAGCTGACCGCAGAGGGGAAGGAATTCTTCGAGGCCATCTTCCCTCAGCATCAGGAATTGATGGTGAAGGTGCTTAGCGGATTGTCGGAAGAGGAAAGAGCGCAGGCGGCCATGCTGCTGCGCAAGCTGGGGATCAGCGCAGAGAAGATGCTGTAGTCCTACATGAGTTTAGATTGGAGATAGGTATGCTTAAAGATATAACGATGCAAGCGTCGCAGCCCGAAATCAAGGAGCTGCTCAATTACTCGGTTTTCCCGGATCCGGAGGCGGTGGACGAGGCAGCCGCATTTTATCAGGGTGGCGACAGCCGGTTGTTCGGCTACGAAGAGGACGGACTTCTTCTGGGAGTCATCGGTTTTGATGTGAAGGAGGACGAGCTTATCATCCGGCATTTAGCGGTCCTGCCGGAGAATCGGGGGAAGGGATACGGACGCGGGTTGATTTTGGAGCTGCTCCTCGAGGTGCAGCCTAAACCGGAACGAGTCATTGCGGAAACGGACGAAGAAGCCGTGAACTTCTACCGCAGTATCGGTTTCGAGGTTTACAGCCTGGGAGAGAAGTACCCGGGCGTCGAAAGATTCCGCTGCATTTATGAGGTGGAGGAATCCGAAGAATAGTCATTCCTATGGATGGATGTTGCGTCTCCGATAGGAATTAAAATTGCCATTCAAGTTCATATACCCGTTTCGCACAGGAGGCATTCCTCATATAATGTCGTAACGAGCGGGGCAGGGGGTGAACATGTTGGTGTACCATTATACCGCTGTCGGCGATTCCTTGACCTTTGGGTTTGGGGCGATGCCTGGCAGCGGTTTTGTTCCGTTATACCGTCGGATGGCGGAGGAGAAACTTCGCCAATTCGTGGCCCATGAGAATCTCGGGGTGAATGGATTAACCTCGGATGAATTATACGATCGGGTCGTTCAGTTTCCAACGTATCGCTATCATTTGCAGCAGGCCCAGATTATCACGATGTCGATCGGTGGCAATGACCTGATTCGTGCGGTGAAGTCCACGGGAGGTCGACCGAATCGGGAGGTGCTGGACACCGCCTTGTATCGATGCCAGCACCATGTGGCTAATATCGTCAAACATATCCGCAAAATAAAGTCACCGGCCAGCAAGCCTTATTTTATTCGCGCTATCGGTCTGTATAATCCATATCCGGCCTGGACGGAGGCAACGGAATACGTGATTCGGTTCAATCGGCATTTGATGGGGTTGAGCGACGGCTATTTTCGCGTTGCGGATATTTACGCACAATTTTCTGGCCGAGAGAAGGAACTGATGTCGGTGGACGGTTTACACCCGAATGGCCGAGGGTACCGGGTGATCGCGGAACAGTTAAACCGGCTTGGGTACAAGCCACTTGCATAGGAAACGGAAATTCTCATCAAAAAAAGGACGTCCCCGGGTCCCATGACCTCTAACGGACGTCCTTTTGGTTTAAGCCAATATTAACGCTTAGAATAAGTTCCTGAACCAACTTCGAACCGCCCATTTGCGTTCCTGCCGTTTTTTGTATTTGGGCAGCGAGCGATACACGTCCATCGATTCCTGATAGGATTTCTTGGCATCTTCGGCCCTTCCCAGCGATTGATACATATACCCCAGCAAATAAAAGGCTTCGCTGGAGGAAGAGTGGATGGCATGGAACTGCTCCAAATAGTGGAGTGCCTTCTCACGATCCGAATCCCGAAACGCCTCGGCAAGCCTAAGGTAAGGCCGGCCATATTTGACCCTCGGATTGATTTGAAGGGCCCGGACGATATCCGCCTCTCCCTGAGCGATGCTGCCGGTATGCAGACGCGCGCTTCCGATATCGTCCCAGAATTCGGCGGAATCCTCTAAACTGGATTCCATGGTTTCCAGGAGCTTTAGGGCCTCTCCATACTTGCGACGCTCCAGCAGCAATCGGGCAAGCTCGTGCCGGGATGATACGTCGCTGGGGCTGACCGCAATCTGTCTGCGCAGCTTGGATATAGCCCTTGCACGCTTGAACGGCTTCGTCACACTGGGAAATACCCCGACAAAACGGCGATCCAGCACGTACACGATAAGAAGCAGCACGAGAATCGCCGTTATCGGATTCCCGAAAATGTAAAACAAAAATCCGAAAATAATAAGTTTAAACAAACAAATCCCTCTATTTCCTTGTAATGTCGTAGCCCAAATTATACCATATCATGGATTTATTTAGGGGGAAATGCGGTCGGTTCTATAGACCTTAATAGGATGCGCATGTCGGAATAGGTCGCAGGTATTGAAAGTAGCCAGGTGATAACCGATATAGGTAGTAAAGAGGTGATAATCATGGCGAAAAAGGGACAGACATTCCATCATTACAGTTTCGAAACTAAGAAAAAGGCAGTCGCCATGCGGCTGGAAGGCATGACGAAGAAAGAAGTGGCATCCGCCTTACAAATATCAGACATCGGACGGCTGAAAGTGTGGATGCGCAAATATCGGGAGCTGGGAGAAGAAGGCTTGGTCGATCGCCGCAGACGAATCGTGCATCCAGACCATGACAACGAACGGAATGAGAAAGTACAGGTTCCGCAACTGCAGAAAATACAGTAATTATAGTGAGGCGTGGTTGAACGACGGTTCCACCACGCCTCTTTCATATGGGAATCATGGAAAATCGGCGTATAGAGACCCGCAGATGCGCGCATTTGGGCGGGTTCACTATTCTTATCGCGAACAGGCGGCAGCCCAGTTCATTTTAGCGGAAACGACATAACATGTGGTATGTTCAAAAAAGGAGGGATTGTTGTGAGCGGAGTAGGAGAAGGCTACGGCGGCGGCTATGGATATGGCTCTTCTGTAGGTGCTATTTTGGTATTGTTCATCTTGTTGGTGATCATTACTCGCGCATTTATCTAATCCATCTTTTGAGCGAACAAAACCAATGAATCAATAAGAGAATACCAGGCACCATGAGCAGTCACAAGGAAAGACCGTCCCAAAGAGGCATTGCTGCTTCTTAGGACGGTCTTTTTTATGAATAACGAGCTTTATTAACTTGTGTCCCCTTCATGCTACATCATGATCAATATGGCTTTCCCGTTTACGAAAGATACGATATTGAAATTGGAGTACCCCCAAGTTTCAATGGTTTTTCCGCCGCCGGAGGTAATGTCTTTGGCAGCCGGGTTCCCCCATGAAAGCTGTACCTGCTCTTTCGTCATGCCGAGGGAAACCTGCCCGGCTTTGATCTGCTTCCAGACGGAGGCGGACCATTTGTGTTTTTTATAGGGATCGTAAGTTAATAACGAGGAACGGTCCGCAAACAGCTGCGTCACTTCCGAAGACCGCATAGGATAACTTTTTACCGTTTTCCCCGATGCCGATTTGAAGATTACGTTGAATTCGCCCTTGTCGTCAGGCAAAATGTCGGTAACGGTCAATTTCGAGAAGCGTTCCAAATCTTCGAATTCGTTCACCCAATACGTTCGGCCGATATACTTAACCAAATTGCCCTGCATCGCTTTTTTGATCAATCCAGCCGTTTCGCTGGAGACGACGGTCATGGCCGCATCCGCGCCGAGGGAGATTTGAGCTTGCTTCCACTTGGCATCCCAGCTGGTTTTAGCTCCCAGAGCATCGGATAACACGGAGGCCGGAATGAGCAGCTCGCCCTTGTCGTTCACGGGTGCGGCTTTGAGTCGGATGGTGCTTTCATTCAGCTTGGCCTGGTTGCTGCCTGCTTTGAACGAAAGCAGGGTCTGGCCGAACTTCGCCTCCACGCTTCCGTTTTTAGCCGAGTAGGTGCCGCCCAGTGCCTGGATGACGGATTTAGCCGGTACCATGACATTGCCGTTGACCTGTTTTGCGTATTTCAAATTGTTGCGCAGGCTGGCCGATACCGTCACCGATTTGGACTGGCCGCCGGAGGTTACCGTAATCTGCGTTTTGCCCACGCCGGCAGATTTCAGCATCCCATTCTTCTGCATACTCAACAAATACGGCTTCTCGATATCGATGCCGGCGTCTTTAACCGGTACCTTGATTTTCGCCCCGTTCGTATAGGTTTCCTGGATGCTCACTTCCAGCGATTCTCCTACATAAGGCGTCGCATCGGATATGGCAACGGACAAGCTCTTGACTACCGGTACATCGATGTTCTTGTTCTGTCCCTCCTTATGATGTACCCAGCTCCCATCACTCCGCTGCGCATAAAAGCCTTCCGACAAATCCTTTGCATCCCCATAGATGGATGTTTTTACGATCCCGCTAAGTCCGGTAATCTGCTCTTTGAGTTTCCAGCGGTCTTTATACTCGCCGGTAGTCCATACGGTTCCGTCCTGGAGCGTCACCATGAGAAGATCCGTCGGCTCACTCGATGCATAGACGATATGAGCTGCGTTCTGGGCCACGGTAACCGGTATGATCTGCCCGTTATCGTCGAAGTTGGACGTCTCGTACACGACCACGTCGCCGTTGTCATGCAGCAGGGCAACGCGTCCGCTGTGTACCGTCATGGATTTGACGGCTGCCGGGTTTTCCACGATCCCGAGCTTTTTGAACTGCCCCTTTTTGTAGTTATCCTGGAGCAGCAGCTCTCCATTGGAGGATAATGCAGCGAATTCCTGATCCGCATTGGCGATCAGCGATATGCCGCTGAGGTTCTTCGCTTTTTCATCGCCGGCCCATACGGTACCGTCCGACTTCAGCCAGTAGGAACCGGCTATCTGCTTCACGCCGCTTGTTCCCGGAACGACCTGGGGCCCCTTGCCGATGTCCCACTCCACTAAGCGGCCCTCCTGCGTCATGCCGATGCCGCCGTATTCATATCCGCTGATGGCTGCGACGTTACCTGGTGTTCGAATGGCGTGGCGCCCGTCAATCAGGGACCACATGGAGCCGTCGCTCATCAGATAGGTGTTCCTTCCCGCAATGTCTTGGATCCGGAGCTCGGCCCCGTCGGCAGAAGCGATGTCTTGCGTCGTCCCCGCAAAACCAAGCCCTGCCAGCATGCTGAATAACACGAGAACATACAACGTTCTTTTCACTTACATGACCTCTCTTCACTGAACAAATAGGAATATTTTTCAAACAACCTCATTGTTTTCGACAAAATAGGCGTTATTCCTGCAAGATTTAGGGGAGCGTTGATTAAAAAGGAACAAAAAAACGCTCCCGGATGGGGGCGTTTTGCAGATGAAGCTTGCCATTATTCGATGAATTTGTCCCGGCCCGACATATAAGATAAGCCGGTTCCTTTCAAGAGCAATAAAACCGCGCATGCATCATTTTTCACAGTTTCGATTTTTGGGAACTTTCTGAACGTAACGATTGAAATTATTATGAACAGAGCATACTTCATTCTCGCGAGTTCTATTTCCTTAGTTTCATTGCTAATGAAACCATTCATAATCGAATCCCTCCTCTTCATCATTGGAAGTTTCTTGTTAACGGAACAGAAGATATACAATACCGGCTGCTGCAAGAAATACAATTCCCGCGAGAAAAAACCAATTGGCCGCCTTTTTTCTGGATGCGCGGTCGTCCTTGGAATCGGCATAGAAGTTGCCTCTCTGCTGGTACCCCGTTGTAAACGCTCCCGATAGGATTCCTGTCACCAAGAGACAAGCCATTCCTGCGTACACCAGCAGGTCCATCTTGAACTCCTCCCATCATGCTCTTATATAATATGAACGTTCGCAGAGAGGGATTGGTTATGCTTCATTACACCTATGGATTGCTGGACCAACAGACCGAGGGTCTGAAAAACATATAAAGCCGCTCAATCTAGAGCGGCTGAACATAAAAAAAAGAACAAAAGCCCCGTAACAACATGTTGACATTACAGGGCTTTTGTTCGGGAGCCACCGAAGTGACTCCCTCATGGGAGAGGAGAAACCGGACGAAGAGCTTATGGGGAAACGTAAGTCTTCTCCGCGGTTGTCTACGACATTCATTGATGTCGATATTTCAAGGATGCCCGGCTGGTGCAGAAATATACCTTGCTCTGAAAAAAAGTTGGGAGCTGTTACGTTTCATTTTTCATATATGGGATGATTGTGTTACGATAATCACTGTCCATGGCGTTGTCTGGGCATCTAATTTATAGATAATGAAACGGGTGAATGAAGCAGTGAGAGTAGTATCCGGAAGTGCAAAAGGCCGGCCGCTCAAAAGCGTGCCGGGTACAAGCACCCGTCCGACGACGGATAAAGTGAAAGAATCCATATTCAGTATGATCGGCCCTTACTTTGAGGGAGGAATCGCGCTTGACCTGTTCGCAGGCACGGGAGGCCTTGGCATTGAGGCGTTAAGCCGGGGGATGGATCGTGCTGTTTTTGTTGATGTGGAACCGAAAAGCATTAGCACGATCAAGGATAATTTGAAAGCGGCCCGGCTTGAGGAAAGCGCAGAGGTATATCGCAACGATGCGGCACGGGCGCTTAAAGCGCTTGAAAAGCGAGGCTATGGCTTCGATCTGGTCTTCTTGGACCCGCCGTACAGGTTCAAGAACGGCGATGAACTGATGCTGGATATGGCCGAGCGAGGGTTGCTGCAGGATTCAGCCCTGGTGGTATTGGAATACGAATCAAGTTACAATTATGCTGAGGAATTTGGCGATTTTCATTGTATCCGAACCGCGAAATACGGAGAAACCGCCGTATCGATATATCGTTATGACACAGCGCAAGATCAAGCGACGGAGCTTGATGAGGAGGAATTACACGATGACAAATGAGAATACTAGTACATACCGCGTTGCCGTATACCCGGGAAGTTTTGATCCGGTCACCATGGGACACATGGACATCATCACACGTGCTTCGAAGCAGTTTGATCTGCTGATCGTGGCCGTACTCAATAATTTAAGCAAGAACCCGCTCTTCACGGTGGACGAGCGTAAGGACCTTCTGAGACAGGCGACCGCGCATCTGCCGAATGTGGAAATCGACAGCTTCCGCGACCTTTTGGCGAACTATATCCGTCAGAAGAATGCGCAGGTCATCGTACGCGGGATCCGGACCGTGACCGACTTTGAATATGAGCTTCAGCTGGCATCCACCAACCATAAGCTGAATCCGGATGCGGAGACCATCTTTATGATGACGCATCCGAAATATTCGTTCTTGAGTTCCAGTCTTGTGAAGGAAATTGCGCATTTTAACGGCGACACTACAGATTTGGTCAGCCCCGAGGTCGATGCGGCGTTGCGCCGCAAATTCAGCGGGGATCACGCCCGATAAGACGGGAGCATAGCCAGAAAGCCGCTATTAATAACAAGCAGATCATGCCTTGAACCTGCAGGAAAGAAGGCAGTCCGCTCCAAAAATTGAAGAATTGTTCCGTATCGGCATGATTGATCGGTTCCGTTCGGAATGCCGGCACGATGCCCGCGGAAAGGGTGCTGACCGGTTTCCATATGGCCAATGTAATGACAAAGGCGAGGATCGAATGCAGGAATCGCTTTGCCATAAAGTAACGCCAGGAGAGACCGGCTTCCCGCATCAGCGACAGGCTTTGCAGATGGGCGCTGATTCCGCTCCATGCCAGTGCGGCGGACAGGACTGCCAGCTGCAGAGCCCCTGCTTGAAATGCCGAGGAGCTGATCGATTGGGCGGCCAGATGGGCTTCCAATATCCCGGGCACAAGATAGGATGGAAGCTGGGGCAGCAGCTGGCCGCCCAATACTCTAGTAAGAACGGCGAAGAACAAGATAAAGCCGCCCGTCATCATTAAGGTCTGTACCGAACGGGTAACGGATTCGCCAAGTAGTTTGCCGAAGCTTCGCCCATCCCGTCGATGGGCGTCCAGCGCGGCGGAGGCTGCCCGTCGAAGAATCGGACGCTTCGCCCATTCGTTCATCCGGTCATTAACGAAGGGTGCGCCCTTCTTCCCGGCTTCTGCAGAGGGCGATTTGCTGAATAGACTGAATGTCCATGCGGCCAGCAGGCCGGATATCCAGTGGACGATCAGTAGCAGATAACCGGCTTCCGGTTTATGCAGCAGGCCGGTTCCGATGACAACGAGGATGGTCATCGGATTGCAAAAATGGGCCAAAGCGGCAAGCCTGCCGGCGTCAACGGCACGGAGCTCGCCTTGTTTGTGCATGCCGGCCGCGGCCTGAGCGCCTGCCGGGAACCCGGCTGTCATTCCTGTTATAAGAACCCAGCCGCCAGTACCGGGGAGTTTGAATATTTTTTTCATCATAGGGTCCAGCAGTACGCCAACCCCGTGGGCCCAGCCGTAAGCGATGAGGATTTCCACCAGCACGAGAAAAGGCAGCAAAGATGGAAATACGATATTCCACCACAGCTTGAGTGCTTGCAGGGTGGCTTGGAAGGCGGGTTCGGGCGCGCTGACGACGGCCAGTACAAGCAGGAACGCGGCGGCACCGAGAAGAATGGTGTTCCACAGTCCGTTGGATGACTTGACGGCGTTGTCTTTATTCATAAGGAATCTCCTTTCGGCGTAAACATGGCTAGTACAACTTTATGCAGAGGAGACAACCGTCAGACCAAACTTGGTGGAAGGCTGGATATATGAGGCGGAGGGAAGGAAAACCATGAAGAAGTCTGTAAAACCGAATGGCTTAAAAATTGCGCTGTATTTGTTGCTGGTCGGGGTCATGCTGTACGTTGTCGTTTATATGCCGACCCCTTATCTTGTATACCAGCCCGGGAGTGCCGAAGAGGTTCGCCCCATGATCAATGTCGAGAAGGGCGATCCGGCGGAAGAGGGTACGTTCATGATGACTACCGTGTCGGCAAGCTATGCCAATATGGCTTTGTTAATGCTGTCAGCGTTTAATCCTAATGCAGAGGTCGTGAAGAAGGCCGAAAAGATGGGCGATCAGAGCAAGGACGAGTATGCGGCCACGCAAGTGTATTATATGAACTCTTCGCAGTCTTCAGCGATGGAAGCCGCTTATCAGGAGGCAGGAATCGATTACAGCATCGAGCCCGCTTACGTATTCGTGATGTCGATCTCCGAGAATTCGGCCAATGCCGAGCATTTTCGGCCTGGCGATAAATTGATCAAGATCGATGGGCAGCCTGCAGAGGATAATGAGAAGATTGCCAGCCTGTTAAGCGGGAAGAGCATCGGAGAAGAGGTTTCCGTGGAGCTTGAACGCAAAGGAAAAACCGTGAAGGAACAGGTAAAGCTTGTAAGCATTAAGGATGAGAAGACCGGCGCGGAGCGTCCGGGATTAGGCGTCATGATTGCCACGATGCAGAATGTGGAGCCGGCCGATCCCGATCACACCATTCACTTTGCGGATACCAACATCGGAGGACCGTCAGCCGGACTGATCTTCACCCTTGAGATCTATAATCAGCTTACCGACGGGGATTTAAGCAAGGGTTACCGGGTAGCCGGAACGGGTACCATCGATAAATCAGGCGCCGTTGGCCCCATTGGCGGCGTGAAGCACAAGATCGTGGCTGCCGACCGGAAGGAAGCCGATATCTTTTTTGTGCCTCAAAAAAATTATGATGAAGCCAAGAAGCGCGCGGACCGGATCAAAACGGATATGAAGCTGATCCCGGTCGAGGACCTGCAGGATGCCGTGGATTATTTGGAGGAGCTGCCGCCTAAGGGGTGAGCGGCGGCAGCAGGTAATCGCTGTAGTAGTTTCGGATTTGGGGCCTAGGTTGCCCGTTAGCATAGACGGCGGCTGCCGCCAAGTCACGCTCCAGCTGAGGATGCTCCAGCTTAGCCGGCTGATGAATGACGGGGAGTGAAGCGCTTCGCTTCATTCGTTTCAGCAGCGAACGCCCCGTCTCGCTGAAGCCGAGGACCCGGATATATCCCGGACCTTTGGCGAGCTCTTCACGATTCATCGATGCCTTGTCATGATTCAGCATGATGTGCATCAGCATGCGTTGAAGCTTGGTACGCGTATAGCGCTTGGTCTTCAAGGCTTCCAGAAGGGCGTCAACCGTCGGCTGTTCCAGCTGCGATAGCGAGCGCTGAACACGATGCTCCAAGCCCTCGGTTACTTCGAGGAAGCTTTCAAGCTGAGCGGGTGTATGCGTGAGCAGGGCTTGGAACAGCGGCTGGCGAAACTGCTCCCAATGGACCGGAGCTAGTCCGCTCTTGATTTCCCGCTCCATGATGTCGTACGTGAATTCCGGCATATAGGGTCTGGCGGCTTCCAAGCCTTGTGACAGAATCATGTTCCGGATGGCGGTTGCGCTGGCAATGGATGACGTTCCCGGCAGCGGATCGTGGTAATGTGCGCTTACTCTTGGAATGGTATAGGGCGTAATGCGGCTGCCCAGGCGCTGGAGTGCGATCAGATAGTGCAGCCCCAGGGAGTTGTTCGGCTGCGTGAGCAGCTCTTGCAGCTCTGCCGTTGCCGTTGCAGGACCGGATTCACCGAAAAGGACAGCGGCGGCAGCGCCGTAGGCAGATGGGAAGTTCATGCCTTCCCGGAGGCGCTTTTCGATTTCGGATCGAAGCTCGCCGGATTCGTTTGCGAGCGAACGGGACAACGGCAGGATTTGCTCCAGCGTCCCGCTTTCGGATCCGAAGGAAAGGCAATCCACGACGCCCGTAGCTTCCAGAATGGCTACCGCACCGAACGCGAACCATTCCGCAGGCTGCACGGCATAGGTTACCGGCAGCTCGAGGCACAGGTCAACTCCCATGGCAAGGGCCATTTCCGCCCGAGCGCGCTTGCTAGCGATGGCAGGTTCGCCGCGCTGGAGAAACGGACCGCTCATCACCGCGACGACGGCATCTGCCCCTGATACTTCTTTGGAACTGCGATAATGCAGTACATGACCGTTATGTAAGGGATTATATTCAACAACTATGCCAACCGTTTTCATTCGTTTCAACTCCTTGATTAGAATATAACATAATTGCATGACGTTCCTGCAACAATAAGCGCCCCTCCCGGGAGTGTTATAATTCTGGTAGTATGAAGAGAAATATCGGGTAACAATATAGAGGTTGTTAGGGTTATCCTGTTGACAAAACTCTCTGGGAATCGGTATAATAATCTTTGTTTGTTTGGAGTGATGGATATGCTAATTCAATTTCGTAAATTGACAACCAGCGATCAACCGTTACAGTTCCATCAAACCGTGGATGTAAGCAATGCCATTAAGGACCGGAAGGATATTGTTGCGGTTAAGCCATTAGACGTGGATTTGAAAGCAACTCCGTCGGTTACCGGTTCGGTGGATGTTCGCGGACGATTGCAAGGCGAGCTGGAGATGAATTGCTCCCGCTGCCTGAAGCCGATCAGCGAGCATGTGCACATCCCTTTTCATGAAGTATTCCAGCCGGTGGAAGATCCTGAATCTGTTGTTCAGGATGAGGATGACGATACTACATACGTGCAGGGTGAGAGTGTGGATCTCACTCCCTATGTAGAAGAAGCATTTCTGCTCCACCTGCCGCTAGCTCCGGTTTGCAAAGCCGACTGCAAGGGACTCTGCCCGAATTGCGGCAAGGACCTGAATGAAGGCACCTGCGACTGCGATACGGAAGTGATCGATCCTAGGCTAGCCGGACTGAAGGACTTCTTTAAATGATGATGGATATGGCACCCGTGTTCAGCGGGTTGAATTGATAAGGAGGTGGGAACATGGCAGTACCTCAACGTAGAACGTCCAAAACACGTCGTGACAAGCGTCGTACTCATTTTAAGCTGGCTGTGCCAGGCATGGTGAAATGCGAGCAATGTGGTGAATTGAAGCTTGCTCATCGCGTATGTAAAGTGTGCGGAACGTATAAAGCAAGAGAGATCATCAAACAATAGTTTCTAAATAAGTAGTACTTCATCTTTGGTGAGGTGCTATTTTTTTTGTCTCAAGTCCCTCTTTCTTTTTAACGTGACATGATTTATACTTAACATTAGTACCAGGTTCTAATATTTGCGACTAATTTACATATAAGTATGTTTGAAGATTGGCGGCTACCATAGCGGCAGAAGGAGTTGTTTCGTCATCGATCGTTTATCCAAGAAAGACCGTCACCAGCGGCTGATTCAGCTGATCGACGAGAATCCCTTTGTTACGGACCGCGAGTTGACTCGCCAGCTTAAAGTAAGCATTCAAACGATACGCCTTGACCGTATGGAACTGGGCATCCCGGAGCTCCGCGAGCGAATGAAGCAGATGGCGGAGCATTCCTATGACCAGGTTCGTTCCTTGTCGCTTGAAGAGGTGATCGGGGATGTCGTTGACCTGCAGTTGGACAAGAGCGGAATATCGATATTTGAAATCCGTGAGGAACATGTTTTCAGCAAAACGCGGATTGCCCGCGGACATTATGTGTTCGCTCAGGCCAATTCGCTTGCCATTGCCGTGATCAATGAAGAAATCGCATTGACGTCTTCAGCGGATATACGGTTTTTGAGACAGGTGCGCCTCGGCGAGAAATGCATTGCCAAAGCCTACGTCAGGTCCATTGCCGGCCAGAAGGGGAAGGCCAAGGTGGAAGTGTTTACTTATGTCGCTGATGAAATGGTGTTTCAGGGGAATTTCGTAATCTACCGATCTGCAGGAGAATGACATAAGTGAGGGAGGAAATTTGGCATGAGAATTGTGGTTGATGCGATGGGCGGGGACAATGCCCCCCAGAGCAACGTCGACGGCGCGCTGATTGCCGCACGGGAATGGAGCGACACCGAGATCATCCTCGTCGGGGATGAGGCCCGGATTGGAGCCCTTCTGAAGGACAAGCCGTCCAATCTGAAGGTGGTTCATGCGAGCGAAGTCATCGAAGCGGAGGATGAGCCGGTTAAGGCCGTTCGCCGGAAGAAGGATGCGTCGATGGTCGTGGCGGGGCGGATGATTCGGGAAGGCGAAGCGGATGCCATGATCTCGGCGGGCAACACGGGAGCGCTCATGACGACCGGATTGCTCGTCGTGGGCAGGATGAAAGGGATTGAGCGCCCTGCGCTGGCCCCTATGATTCCGACGCTCGACGGCAAGGGGATGCTCGCCTTGGACCTCGGAGCGAATATGGACTCGAAGCCGGAGCATTTACAGCAGTATGCGCTGATGGGCAGCCTGTATCGCGAGAAGGTGCACGGTATCGCCAAACCTCGCGTCGGGCTGTTAAATGTCGGCACCGAGCCGGGCAAGGGCAATGAATTGACGAAGCACGCATATCCGTTGCTTGAGGAATTGCCTATTCATTTTGTTGGCAATGTGGAGTCGCGCGATGTCATGAACGGCGTTTGCGACGTGCTCGTCTGCGACGGGTTCTCGGGCAATATTCTGTTAAAATCGATTGAAGGAACAGCCGGTGCACTCTTTTCGCTGTTGAAGGAGCAGTTCGGCAAGTCCCTTAAGACCAAGATGGCGGCCGCGTTGATGATGCCGGAGCTTCGCAGCTTGAAATCGACGCTCGATTATAAGGAGCACGGCGGTGCGCCGCTGCTTGGTCTGGGCGGCCTGGTTGTCAAGAGCCACGGTTCGTCGGATGCGAACGCCATCAAGAATGGGGTTCGTCAAGCGCGTACGGCGCTGCAGAACCGGTTGGTAGAGAGTATTTCGAATGAAATCAGCGGGAAGTGAGTGAGGAAATGAACAATTTGCGTCCGGTCGGTATTATTGGCACAGGCAAATACGTGCCTGAAAAGATTTTATCCAATAGCGATTTAGAAAAAATGGTAGATACTAGCGACGAATGGATCGTCTCGATGACGGGAATCCGCGAGCGGCATATTGCCGCGCCGAACGAAGCGACTTCGGATTTGGCTTATCACGCTGCTGTGAATGCGTTGAAATCCGCCGGCATGCAGGCTGAGGATCTGGAATTGATTATTGTGGCGACCATTACGCCGGATATGTTCTTTCCATCGACCGCTTGTTTGCTCCAGGATCGGCTTGGAGCCAAGAAAGCAGCGGCATTTGACCTGTCCGCGGCCTGCTCGGGATTTGTATACGGCCTGGCCACTGCCACCAACTTCGTGAAAACGGGCATGTACAACAACGCCCTGGTTATCGGGGTGGACTGCTTGTCCCGGATTACCGACTATACCGACCGCAACACCTGCGTCCTGTTCGGTGACGGCGCCGGAGCGGCGATCGTCGGCGAAGTGCCGGAAGGCCGCGGATTCCAGGCGTTTGATCTGGGCGCGGAAGGCGCGGGCGGGGCCCATCTGCATATCGAGGCAGGCGGCTCGAGATTGCCGGCGTCCGCTGAAACGATTAACACCAACAAACACTACATTTACATGAACGGCCGCGAAGTGTTCAAGTTTGCGGTGCGGGTCATGGGCACTGCCACGGAAGCCGTCTTATCCAAAGCAGGCATCGACAAAAAAGATATTGATTTATTCGTTCCTCATCAAGCGAACATCCGGATTATCAAGTCGGCCATGGAGCGATTGGAGCTTCCGGAGGAGAAAGTTGTCATCAATGTTGACAAGTATGCCAACACCTCGGCCGCTTCCGTGCCGCTGGCGCTCGTGGAAGCCCAGGAGTCCGGCCGCCTGAAAGAAGGGGACAAGGTGCTGATGGTTGGTTTTGGCGGCGGATTGACATGGGGTTCCTCCGTACTCATCTGGTAAACCGAATGGATTTAACAGGACTAGTGAAAGAAGAGAAGGGAGCCAACGATTTTGGGTAAAACAGCATTTATATTTCCGGGTCAGGGCGCTCAGTCCGTCGGAATGGGAAAAGACGCCTATGATGCGGTTCCTTCCGCACGCGATTTATTTCTAACCGCGGATGCTCAGCTTGGATTTCCGCTCAGCTCCATTATTTTTAATGGCCCTGATGAAGATTTGAAGCAAACCGTCAACACGCAGCCGGCTCTGCTCGCAACCAGCATGGCTTATCTGGAAGCTATTCGCGGCAAAGGAATCGTGCCGGATTACGTTGCGGGCCATTCCCTGGGCGAGTACAGTGCGCTTGTGTGCGCAGGCGTGCTCTCGTTCGAAGAAGCCGTGTCGATCGTTAGAGCACGCGGCGAATACATGGAAGCCGCCGTTCCCGGAGGACAAGGCGCCATGGCAGCCGTTCTCGGCGCAGACAGGGAGGCCCTGGCCGAACTGTGCAAGGGCATTTCGGCAGAAGGGCATGTCGTAGAGCTTGCGAACATGAACTGCCCGGGGCAAATCGTCATCTCCGGTTCGGCTCAAGGCGTTGCAGCTGCTGCAGAAAGAGTCAAGGAAGCCGGCGGCAAGCGGGCCATCCCGCTGGAAGTCAGCGGCCCCTTCCATTCTTCCTTAATGAAGGAGGCGGCTGAGCGTCTGGCCGGCAAACTGGAGCAGGCTTCATTCAACGCACCTTCCGTACCGGTGGTTGCCAACGTGACGGCGCGTCCGGTGGAAGATGCGGCTGCCATCCGCGGTTTGCTGGTGGAGCAGGTCTATTCCCCTGTGCTGTGGCATGACAGCGTGGAGTGGATGATCGCTCAAGGCGTGGACACCTTCGTTGAGATTGGTCCCGGCAGCGTTCTCAGCGGTTTGATCAAGAAAATTGACAAATCCGTCAAAGTCATTAATGTGAATAGTCTGGAGAGCGTCAATAGTTTGGAGACGGTTGTTTAAACAGCTTTTGATGCCAACCGGATCACTCTGGAAAGGAGGAACAGGTATGAGTGAAGCTCTAAAAGGACAGACTGCGCTTGTTACGGGTGCTTCCCGAGGAATCGGCCGGAGCATTGCCCTCGCACTTGCCGATCTTGGCGCGAACGTTGCTGTCAATTATGCAGGAAGCGAAGCGGCCGCAACCGAGGTTGTGGAGGCGATTCGCGCAAAGGGCGTTTCGGCGATCGCGGTTAAATCCAACGTCGGACGGACCGAGGAAGCCGATGCGATGGTTAAGCAGGTGTTAGAGACTTTTGGTCGAATTGATATCTTGGTGAATAATGCGGGGATTACTAGAGATAATCTAATCATGCGCATGAAGGAAGAGGAGTTCGATCAGGTGATCGAAACGAATCTGAAAGGGGTATTCAATTGCCTCAAAGCGGTGACGCGTCCCATGATGAAGCAGCGCTATGGACGCATTATCAACATATCCTCCGTTGTCGGAGCGCTTGGCAATCCGGGACAGGCCAATTATGTCGCGGCCAAAGCCGGCGTCATCGGTCTGACCAAATCAGCCGCGAGGGAGCTGGCTTCCCGTGGCATTACGGTTAATGCGGTAGCGCCAGGATTTATCGATACCGACATGACCCGTGAACTTCCCGAGGACATGCGCGAAGGCCTGCTTGGCGGAATTCCGCTGGCCCGTCTTGGCCAGCCGGAAGAGATTGCCGGCGTTGTGACTTTTCTAGCATCTTCCAGCGCGTCTTATATGACTGGACAGGTGCTGCATGTGGATGGCGGCATGTACATGTAGAGCCGCTGCTGTTCCGGCGCTTGACGCGCCGGGCGCTAAATCGTTTTCAAATGCCTTCTATGGCAATTTGAAGTCATATCTCGTATAATGACCAAGAGGAGGTGAGCCGGATGTCCGATGTATTGGAACGCGTAAAACGCATCGTTATCGACCGCCTGGGTGTTGACGAAGCCGACGTAACATTAGAAGCATCTTTCAAAGACGACCTTGGAGCTGATTCTCTCGATGTAGTTGAATTGGTGATGGAGTTGGAAGATGAGTTTGATATGGAGATCTCTGATGAAGATGCGGAGAAAATTACGACCGTAGGTGAAGTTGTAAACTACATACAATCTCATACCTAAGTCATTACAGTTAAGTCCCGTTCTTTAGCAAGGCGGGACTTCTCCACATTCAATCAAAGCTTTAGTTCTAACAAGTGATAGATTATTGCTGCTCTGGTTCATCTTGAGTCCTTACGGTTTCATAGATGGACGGGCAGTCCACATAGAGGTGAGTCTGTTTGAAACAAAGAGTCGTTGTAACAGGAATGGGAGTCATGACCTCGCTTGGTCAAGATCTTGATACATTCTGGAACAGTTTGATGGAAGGCAAGTCCGGGGTATCCCGCATCGAAGCGTTTGACGTGAGTGATTACACCACGCAGATCGCTGCGTCCATGAAGGATTTCAACCCGGAGGATTACATGGACCGCAAGGAAGCCCGCAAAATGGACCGATTTGTGCAGCTAGCTGTGGCAGCTGGTTCGAAGGCGCTGGAGGACAGCGGTCTTGATATCGGCGTGAATGCCGATGCAGAGCGGGTCGGCGTTTCCATCGGATCGGGTATCGGCGGTTTGGGAACCTGGGAGGATCAGCATAACATCCTGCTGGAAAAAGGCCCGAAACGTGTAAGCCCCTTCTTTATTCCGATGATGATCGCCAACATGGCCTCAGGCCAAATGTCCATCAATCTGGGAGCCAAAGGGCCGAACACCACCCAAGTGACGGCTTGTGCTACCGGAACGCATTCGATCGGCGATTCCTATCGCCTGATTCAGCGCGGCGATGCCGACGTCATGATCTGCGGCGGGGCGGAGGCGACCATTCGTCCGACGGGGATGGCTGGTTTCTGCGCTATGCGCGCAATGTCGACCCGCAATGACGAGCCGGAGAAGGCCAGCCGGCCATTCGATACCGGCCGCGACGGTTTTGTCATGGGTGAAGGTGCCGGCGTGCTCGTCATCGAATCCCTTGAGCACGCGTTGAAACGCGGAGCCAAGATCTACGCCGAGGTGGTTGGTTACGGCCTTAGCGCCGATGCCCATCACATTACCGAGCCGGATCCGGACGGGGCAGCCCGCTGCATGAAGATGGCGATCCGCGACGCAGGCATTGCGCCGGAAGACGTGGATTACATTAATGCTCACGGGACTTCTACGCCGGTGGGTGACCGCTCGGAAACGAAGGCCGTAAAGATGGCTCTTGGCGACCATGCATACAAAGTGGCCGTGAGCTCGACCAAGTCGATGACAGGTCACTTGCTTGGGGCCGCCGGCGGTGTCGAGGCGGTTATCTGCGGATTGAGCTTGAAGAACCAGACCATTGCACCGACGATTAACCTGGAGGATCAGGATCCGGAGTGCGATCTGGATTACGTGCCGAATCACCCGCGTAAAGCCGATTTGGATGTCGTGATGTCCAATTCGTTCGGGTTTGGCGGGCATAATGCCACGATTATCCTGAAAAAATACGCCGAGTAAGGGGACAGTGTGTTGAGTGGAGATCTGAAGCAGTTACAGCATAAACTTCAAATCCAGTTTCGCAATGCAATGCTGCTGAAGCAGGCCTTTACCCACGCATCTTATGTAAACGAGCATCGCTTCAGTCAGAGCCAGGACAACGAGCGACTTGAATTTCTCGGAGACGCCGTTCTGGAACTGACGGTCAGCGAATTCTTGTACAACCTTTTTCCGGACCGTCCGGAAGGCGAGTTAACCAAGCTGCGGGCCGCTATCGTATGCGAGCCCTCCCTGGTGCAATTTGCTGTAAGTCTGGACTTTGGACGTTACGTTCTGCTAGGCAAAGGAGAGGAAATGACGGGCGGTCGAACCCGCCCGGCTCTTCTTGCGGACGTATTCGAATCATTTGTGGGGGCGCTTTATCTGGATCAGGGATTGGAAGCGGTTCGCCGGTTTTTGAGCGACCACGTCTTCCCTACGGTGACCGTCAACGGTCGACCGCAGATGAGCGATTATAAGACCGAGCTTCAGGAACTGACCCAGCATCACGGCATGGGCGCACTGGAATATCGTATCGTAGAAGAGCGAGGACCGGCGCATGAGCGGGAGTTTGTCTCGGAGGTATACATGGGAAGCGAATGTCTTGGACGCGGAAGCGGCAGATCCAAGAAAGAAGCCGAGCAGCAGGCAGCGGCGGTAGCCTTAAAGCAGCTGAAACGTGCGGATGCCTAAAGCTTCGCTGATGTGATGACAAACAAAGAGCAAAGAGCAGTCAAGCGGATGACCGGACCCGGATAGGATGACTGTTTTTTGCTCTTTTCGTTGTCTGTCTTTTGTTAAAGGGGACAGCTGCTTATAACGTTGATGGGCCTCGTCCAAAGACGGCGGTGAAGCCGATTCTACTTGTGGTACAATAGCAGGAGAGGTGATAGTTCGAATATGTTTTTGAAACGGATCGAGTTAGCAGGATTTAAATCGTTTGCCGACAAGACGGAGATGGAGTTTGTCCGGGGAATCACGGCCGTTGTAGGTCCGAATGGCAGCGGCAAGAGCAATATTTCCGACGGGATCCGCTGGGTGCTTGGCGAGCAAAGCGCTAAATCCCTCCGCGGAGGCAAGATGGAGGACATTATCTTTGCGGGAAGCGATGCGCGTAAAGCGGTCAATTATGGGGAGGTTTCCCTTACGCTGGACAATGAGGACCATGTGCTGCCGCTGGATTTTAACGAGGTGACCGTAACCAGACGGGTGCACCGCAGCGGGGACAGCGAGTATTTCATTAACAGGCAGTCCTGCCGGTTGAAAGATATAACAGAGCTGTTCATGGACACCGGGATCGGCAAAGAAGCCTATTCCATCATTGGACAAGGCCGCATTGAAGAAATTCTGAGTACACGATCAGAAGATCGCCGGGGGATTTTTGAGGAAGCTTCCGGGATCGTTAAATATAAGTCTCGTAAAAAAGAGTCTGTGCGCAAGCTGGATGAAACGGAGCAAAATCTGCTTCGCATCCATGATTTGGTCACCGAGCTGGAGGATCAGATCGGACCACTCAAAGAGCAGTCCGAGAAGGCGATTCGCTACAAGGAGCTCCGGGAGGAGCTGAAGCACAAGGAAATTTCGCTGTATGTGTATCAGATCGAACAGATACATACCTCATGGAGCGAGGCTAATGCCAAGCTTGAACAGCTGAAGGAAGAGCAGCTTGCCTTATCCACCGTAGTATCCGCGCATGATGCCAAGCTGGAGAGTGACCGATCGGCCCTTCGCCAGCTGGAGCAGGAAGTTGAGGATCTGCAAAGTCAGCTGCTTCAATTCAGTGAGCTGTTCGAGAAGAGCGAGGGTTATGGCGAGGTGCTCAAGGAACGCCGCCGCAACCTGGAACGTACGCGCGAGCAGCTGGAAGAAAGCTTGCACTCGGGCGATCATCGTCTGGAAGAGCGAGTAGGCGAGCTCGCGAGAATGAAGAGCAAGCTGCAGGATCTGCAGCAGGAGCTTACCCAGGTTCGGGATCAGCTGTCGGCGGAAGAAGCGAAGCTGGTTGGCGTAACCGGCGGTATCAGCCAGCAGCAGGAAGAGAGCTTGAAGGGGAATTTGCTGGAGCTTATGAACCAAATGGCGCAGGCGCGGAATGAAATCCGGTATGCGGACCAGCAGCAGGAAGCGCTCGACCGGCGGATGAACCGCGCGCAGGAGGAATCCGGCAAATGGGAAGCCCTGAAAGAAGATCTGCTTCGTCGCAAAGATAGCATCGATCGAAGCATTGAACGTTTCGGCAAAGAAATTGCGGACCTTCGCAGCGGTTACATCAGCGAAAGCGAGCGGTATCAATCCCTGCAGAAACTGCAGGAGGAGACGCAGGGAGCCCTTCGGAAATGGGAGCAGAAGCGGGAAGCGCAAATTTCACGGCGCGATACCATGAAAGAGCTTCAGGACGATTTTGACGGATTTATGCTGGGCGTTAAGGAAGTGCTGAAGGCTTCGCGCAAATCCGTGCTCCATGGCGTCCATGGTGCGGTGGCCGAGCTTATTCGCGTGCCGGAAAAGCTCGAGCTTGCGATGGAGACCGCCCTTGGCGCGTCGGTTCAGCATATCGTCATGGAGAACGAATCCGTGTCGAGGCAGGCGATTTCCTTCCTGAAGCAGCGCCAGTTAGGCCGTGCGACATTTCTGCCTTTGGACGTTATTCGTCCAAGGAACGTATCGGCATCCGACCGGCACTTGGCGGAAGGGGAGGCCGGGTTCGTAGGGTTTGGCTCCGAGCTGGTGAAGTATGATTCCAGATACAGCAACATCGTCGGCAGTCTGCTTGGCAATGTCGTTATCGCCGAGACCCTGGAGCAAGCGAATAAGATTGCGGCTAGATTCTCCTATCGATTCCGAGTAGTCACCCTAGAGGGAGACGTCGTCAATGCAGGCGGCTCCATGACAGGTGGCAGTCAGCATAAGAAAACAAACAGCCTGCTGGGGCGCAAACGGCAACTGGAGCAGCTCGATCAGGAAATTTCGGAAACCGAGAAGCAGCTGGAGAAACTCCAGCAGGGCATTGAAGGCGTTCGGAATCAAATGATTGAATCTCAGGATAAGCTGGACGAGCTTCGCAAAGCCGGAGACGACAAACGGATCGAGGAACAGCAGGCTGCGGGCGACCGCAAGCAGCTTGAGCATGAGCTGCGGCACGTCCTCGAGCAAGCCGAGCTGGCAGGCGAAGAGAAGAGCAGTCAAGAGAAGGAAGCCAAGGAAATTCAGCAAAGCCGTGAACGCGCGCAGAAGCTGCTGTCTGAGCTGGAGGAGGAAGAGAAATCGACCCATCTGGCCATCCAAGCTGCAGAGTTTGCCCGGAAAGCCAATGAATCGGCGAAGGAAGAGCTTCAGAGTCAGCTGACGAACCTCAAGGTTCGCGAAGGAAAGCTGGATCAGGAAACCTTCTCGCTGGAGGAGCAGCTCAAGCGCCTTCAGTCGGATGTGGACAACCATGAAAAGGAACAGAAGCAGAACCGCACGATGCTGGCCTCCGTTCAAGCAGACCTAAGTCAGAACGAAAGCGAGAGCGTGAAGCAGATCGAGGATCTGAACCAGTACAAGCTGAAGAAGGAAGAAGCCACGCAGCAGCTTGAATTCAAACGGGCGGCACGCAGCGCGCTAAGCCGGAAGCTGGAGCTGGAAGAGAGCGAAACCAAGGAACAGCGCACCCAGCTGCGGTCCGTGGATGATCAGCTGCGCCAGACCGAGATTGGGGTAAACCGGCTCGATGTCGAGCTTGAAAATATATTGAAGAAGTTAAGCGAGGACTATGAGCTGAGCTACGAGCTTGCCAAGCAGCGGTATCCGATTCCGGAAGACATCACGACCGCTCAGAACGAAGTGCGTGATTTGAAGCGGTCGATCACTTCCCTGGGGGACGTCAATCTTGGGGCCATAGAAGAATACCAGCGCGTCAATGAGAGATACCTCTTCCTGAGCGAGCAGAAGGCGGATCTGGTAGAAGCGAAAACGACGCTCTACCAAGTCATTAAGGAAATGGACGATGAAATGTCCAAGCGCTTCAAGCAGACCTTCGATGCCATCCGGCGCGAGTTCGGCACGGTGTTTACGAAGCTGTTCGGAGGAGGACGAGCCGACTTGATCCTGATCGATCCGGAACGTTTGCTTGAGACGGGGATCGATATCGTCGCCCAGCCTCCAGGCAAGAAGCTGCAGAATCTGCAGCTTCTCTCAGGCGGAGAACGCGCATTAACGGCTATGGCGCTGTTGTTTGCCATTTTGCAGGTGAAGCCGGTTCCGTTCTGCGTGCTTGATGAAGTCGAAGCGGCGCTAGATGAAGCGAACGTGGTACGGTTTGCCCAGTATCTGCGCGAATTCTCTGAACAAACGCAGTTTATTGTGGTCACCCACCGCAAAGGAACGATGGAAGAGGCGGACGTGCTGTACGGCGTCACGATGGAGGAAGGCGGCGTGTCGAAGCTGGTATCCGTCAAGCTTGAGAATGAGGAAGCGGAGATTGCTTAATTTAACATAACGACATGGAGGGTACGTATGAGCTTTTTTAAGAGGTTAAAAGAGAGCATTTCCAGCAAAACGGAAAACGTAACAAAACAGTTCCGCGACGGATTGGAGAAAACCCGGAAGGGGTTTATCGAGAAAGTATCGGACCTGGTGATTCGCCGGAAAAAGATCGATGAGGAGTTCTACGAGGAATTGGAGGAGATTCTGATTGGCGCAGACGTCGGCGTCAATACGGTGATGGATCTGATGGACGATCTTCGTGCCGAGGTGAAAAAACGGCGGATCGAGGACGCTGCCGATTTGCAGCCGGTATTGTCCGAGAAGCTGATGGGACTTCTCCGGGATGACAGCAGCAACGAGCTGCGGGAGAATCCGGACGGTATTACGGTCATCTTGTTCGTGGGCGTTAACGGAGTCGGCAAAACAACAACGATTGGCAAGCTGGCGCATCGTTACAAGCAGGAGGGCAAGAAGGTTTTGCTCGCAGCGGGAGACACCTTCCGGGCCGGTGCGATCGAGCAGCTGGAGGTATGGGGAGAGCGGGTTGGCGTTGAAGTCATTAAACAGCAGCCCGGCTCAGACCCGGCAGCCGTCATGTTTGATGCGGTTCAAGCTGCCAAGCAGCGGCAGGCGGATGTCCTGCTCTGCGATACGGCGGGACGCCTTCAGAACAAAACGAATCTGATGGAAGAGCTGAACAAAATCTTCCGCGTCATTCAACGCGAAATTCCAAGTGCCCCGCACGAGGTGCTGATGGTCCTTGACGCGACGACGGGACAGAATGCGCTGAGCCAGGCGAAGCTGTTCGGCGAGAAGAGTGGCGTGACCGGCCTCGTGTTAACCAAGCTCGATGGTACGGCTAAGGGCGGAATCGTCATCGCGATCCGTCAAGAGCTGAATTTGCCGGTGAAGCTGGTGGGCTTGGGAGAGAAGATGGGTGATCTCCAGACCTTCGATTCGGAGCAGTTTGTGCATGCTCTCTTTGCGGGTTTGATTAAAGAAGAAGAGAATGCTGTAGAACAACAAGACTAGAACATGCATAGTCGAATATGTATAAGATAGGACCGAAAGATATACTTTCGGTCCTTTTTCATGTTCTGTTAGGTCCAAGAGCCATGCATACATATTCTTATGAAGAGACGATTCGAACGAATTCAATCGAGCGAAGCGGGATGATGGCGGTATCGGTTGGCGGGCCATATATGATCGGCGGTACTTTTAAGGTGATGGTTCCCTCGCCCACTTTGTTCAGCGTGCCGATGATGACATCTCCCGACACGGTTACTTCGGTTTCCGAGCCGATAAATCCTTGAAGCCAATCCACGTAGCGCATATCGGTTAACCTCCTTGCCGTAAATGAAAGTTTGGAGCTGATCTTCAGCATCCCTAAGCGGGATTACTGAACGGAAGTAATATTGGCGAATGGAATCAGCACAAGGTCACCGGATGCTTCACGAAGCTGAACGCCGTCTTCGGCGGTGGCCAAAACGATCCCCTCCAAGGTGACAAACGTTGTGCTTACTCTAACCTGTTGACCGGTGCGGACTTCGAAATACTGAGTCAGTTCCGGATTAATGGTTAGCCCCGTGAGCACCTGGCTCTCCAGCGATTCCACCTTAACGGTTAATTGACTGGTTTCCTGGCTTAGAAGCTCGACCTGCCGCGTTAGTTTTTTTACTCGTCCGGCAAGCTTTCTGCAGAACAGGAAGCAACACATACTCATTCTCCTTTCTGTATTACCAACGGTTGTGCTCTTCGATGTGATTCTTTAAATCGAGGAGCGAGGCTGTGCTTTTTTTCTCGGCTGCCCGGATCAGCGGCATCATCTGCTGCACGTGACCAGGGCCGTATTTAAGGAAGCTCTCGGTTCTATCCACCAGCGCATCAAGCGGCTGACGGTAATCCGTAAAGTATTGGCCGAGATGAAAAGAGCTCAGCAGGCTGTGCACTTTGCCCATGGTGCTGAGCGCCAGTACGGGTTTGCCTCCGCGTAAAGCGGCCAGCGAAGGATGAAGCTTGAACGAGATCAGATAGTCCACGGATTGTATGAAACTGTAGGTGAGCTCAATATCCATGAGAAACGGCAGCGTTTCAATGGAAGCGCCGGGTGTTAGCTCCCTTACCTTTTGCTGTAACTGCAGGCATGTGTTGTAATCGGAGTACGGGTTGCCCGGATGATGAATGACCGGGATAAGAACGGCATGATAGCCTTTGGCGATAAGATGTGCCAGCAGTTTGGTCATGTTGTCCATCGGAAATGATTCATAGGAAAACACAACAACGCCAATCGTTGGACGCTTCGAGAATCGTTTTACCGGGATGTCGGGCTGACGGTAGCCGAATACCATATCTGGGGCCGTTTCGACGTTTCGGTGAAAGCCAGCCCGCTTGGCGATGGCCGACGATCGCTCATCCCGGAACACCGCGCGTTTTGCCTGGGAGATCATCTCCCGGTAGGCGGATACCTGCTCCTCAGGCCAGGTGTGTTCCGGATAGGCATCGACGATGCCGACGCCGTAGACCCAGGTAGGCTGTCCTTTGAGCTGCGGAGGGAAGTAATACGAATTGAACGAGTAAGGTGTAATCAAATCGCCACCGCCGATGATAAAGGCATCCGTCTGACGGGGATCCAGTCGGGAATTCCAAGGATAGACGTGGTGTTCGTGGAATACTTGTCGAAGGGTGTGAAGAAACAAATCATCGCCGAAGTTTCCCATTCCATAGTAGCCGGAAGCGGCAATATGCATGACGTATCACCTCCTTTTCAATCGCTAACCCTGCATGGTTTGCTGATACCAGGCTTCGTAGAGGCTGCGGCTTCGTTGGCTGGTGCTGCTGCCATAAACGACGCGATGATACAACAGCGTATCCACACAGATCGGCGAACTTTGTTTAAGAACGCGTGCGGTCACATCGATATCTTCGAAGATGCGTCCGAAACGATCCTCGCGATTCGACCAGCCATCAACGGCGACCAGGGAAGATTTGCGGTACATTCGGGGAACGAGCGGGTGGCCGTGTTCATGCGATCGATTGAAGGACGGAGAGTATATCGAATATAGCTTGCCGGAGTCAACATTCCTTCTCCATAACGGACCGAGCTGCCGGGTTCGTTCCCAGCATCCGTATCTGCCCGTGGCGATCAGCCCGTCCGGATTTTTGTCAAGCGCCTTGGATAGGAGAGCAACCGTTTCGGGTGCCAGCCAATCATCCCCATCCAATTCCAGAATATAGTGACCTTTTGCTTCCGTAAGCAGGCGATTCATCATGATCGCCTTTCCTCGGTTACGCGATTGTGTTATCACCCGTATTCGACCGTCATGAAAAGCGCAGGCTTCCTTCAGACTTTCGTCCTCCGAGCCGTCATCGCCGATTAAGAGCTCCCAGTTTTCGTTCGTTTGCGCCAATACGGAACGAATGCTCCAGCCTAAAGTGTCCTTCATGTTATAAATGCTCATGAGAATGGAGACTTCTGGCTGCTGAGGCGGTTTGGAAGATAAAGCCCCTTCGGGGCCAGCGGCGCTATCTTGCCTCCGTGTTGCAGACAGTATGGGGAGAATATACTCCAGCTCCTTTTGATACGGTGGGTGATGCGCAGCTTTCAGATGTAACGTTAGGCTGGAATCGACTGGCAGGAGATCATAAGGCAGAAATCTGACAGCGGGAAGCTTGTCATTCCAGCGGGCGAGGGCGGCAAGCAGCCAGGCTCTTCTCCAATAGATCGGGGCACCGCTCATACATATACAGACGACATGGTCCGGTATATGAAGCGGCATTGGGACCAGAGCCGACGATCCCCGATGGGTAAACGACAAGCTGCAGCTCCATAAAATCCACTCGCGGTCTGTCCCTGATACTTCCTGAATGACCCGCTCGCGATAAGATGCGGCATCGGTGGACCTATAGCCGAACGGCTGCGTACGGATCGTGGCGTAAGGGATCACTGGGCATTCATGCTTTTGTCCATGATGGCTTGCCGGATGACTTGATCGGCTTTCAATCCGCGTTCAACCCAGCGGTTCTCTCTGGCGTAGGCTATGCGGGCGAGCTTATGCTCTGCTGAATCGGGGCGATCCAGCATGGCTGCCAGCTTGCCCAAGAAATCATCATGGGTCGTCGCTGTGGTGACGTGCGGCTCCATGGCAATGCATTCCGGAAGTGCCGTCGACAGCACACGGACGCCGGAAGCCATATACTCGTATGCTTTGACGGGATTGGTAGCGAGCGTAATCGGATGGTATTGGAAGGGAATCAACGCAACGTCGATATGAGTAAGGTAACGCTTCAGCTCCTGGTGCGGCTTTTCCCCGAGAATATGCACGTTCGGTAGCTTCGAATAATCGCCGGAGCTGCCGTAAGGAGCACCAATGGAAACGAATTGGACGTTCGGAAACCGAAGAGCGGCCTTAGCGAACAGCTCATGGTCCACCCAATATGCCCAGGCTCCGATATAAGCAACAACAGGACCCGGAGGGAGATCGGCGGGTCTTTCGCTGTATGGAATATGAAAAAATGAAGAGTCAGCTCCATTCGGGATCAGGGTGAGCGGTTTATCCGGATAAGCCAAGGACAACCGGGTGTGGATCACCTCTGCGGTACACACGACATGGTCCGCCTCATCAATCATTTTCGGTTCATATTTAGCCCAATGCGGAAATTCGTCACAGCAGTCGTAGATCGTAATATCGGGCTTGAAAAGCGTGGAAATGCGAGTCCGGAGCTTAGACCAGGTGGTCCAGACGACAATGGGATGTTCTTTGCGGAGGGCAGGCAGCTTTTTGTGCAGAAACGTTTTGGTATCGGTGAACAGATACACATTCGGTTCAATTTCTTTGAACTCCTTATCGAGCGGGGCCAGGTTTTCGAAGAAAACCTGATGACCAAGCGAGCCCAATTGCGCCATAAGCTGCTGCGGTCTCTGTTTCATGTACGACCAGTTCATCGTTCTCGGATAAATGATGACAGCCAAGAGGTTCCCTCCTTTCTTTTGTACTCGGGATAATATATGCGTTGCTAGCTTCATAGAATTGGACGAATGCGCCGAATCGCTGAAAAATGGTTGATTTCTACAAGCTTTCCCCTGGCCGGAACGAATCTATCAGCTTCCCATATATTGCTTAAAATATGACGTTTTCAATCCTGTCTTTTCATATAAAACGAGGGAGAGTGGAGGTTCGCGAATTCCAAGAAGGTTCTTGTTGTGTTCGGAGCGCGTTCCTACCGCTAAGAAGCCGATATGGGGGCCCGCTGGATTTTGCATGCAGGCAGAGCTTATAATGAAGTATAAGTCGGGTTCAAAAAGTCAGGTGTTCAGCACCGAAGCTTATGCTTCCGATGTGCGTTTATTCAAAACGCTTCAGTTGGATGAAGGTAGATGATGACTTTTTGAAGAACCTCTATAAGATTTCAAGCGAAAGGATACTGTTATGGCCAATACTTACACTTATCCGCGCAGAGAAGAGATAGCGAACGCAATAACGCATGGCATAGGAGCCGCGTTAAGCGTTGCCGCGCTGGTGCTCCTGATCGTTTTTTCAAGCTTGAAGGGCACGGCCTGGCATGTTGTGAGCTTTACGATCTACGGATCCACGATGCTTCTGCTGTATTTGAGCTCAACGCTCGTTCACGGCTTGAGGGACGGGAAAGCCAAGGATTTCTTTGAGTTTATGGACCACTCTTCCATTTATTTGTTTATCGCGGGGACCTATACGCCGTTCCTGTTGGTCGCCATCCGGGGGCCGCTGGGCTGGAGTCTCTTCGGAATCGTATGGGGCATTGCGCTGTTCGGCGTCGTATTTAAAGCGTTTTTTGTCAAAAAGTTTCTGTTCCTCTCCACGATTTTCTACATTGCGATGGGCTGGCTGATCGTCATTGCCTGGAATCCATTAACGGCGGTAGTCGCGCCTCAAGGCATGAATTTGCTTGTTCTTGGCGGCGTGCTGTACACGCTGGGTACCATTTTCTATGTATGGAGAGGCTTCCCGTACCATCATGCCATCTGGCATTTGTTTGTGCTGGCGGGCTCGATTCTCCACTTTTTTGCGATACTGATTTACCTTCTGCCTATCGGTTGAACCGCTGGGAAGACGGCTATCTGCGCATGATGAAGGATGACAAGGGAAATGGCTTGACATCCTTCTTCGTTTTTTGTATGATAAGGTTCGTTAAGCGAACTGTAAAGTGTTTTTCCTTGACGAGGGGGTGCCCTTAAATGAGTCAGGAGAATCGGCTCGAGAAGACGAACCGGATCAATTTGCTGTTTGATTTCTATGAGCAGCTGCTGACAGAGAAACAGCAGACCTTTTTGAAATATTATTTCCATGACGATTTTTCCCTGGGTGAAATCGCCGGCGAATTTGAGATTAGTCGTCAGGCCGTCTATGAGCATATTAAGCGCGCAGAGCAGGTGCTCGAGTCTTATGAAGAGAAGCTGGGACTCCTGAGCAAGCATGAGGCGCGTGTCCGAGAGCTGGATAAGTTTCGGGAAATGGTGGAGACTAGCGACCTGGACGAACATGATAAGCATGTAATGACCGATATGGTCGAACGATTAAAAGTATGGGATTAAGTATGAACGGAGGTGGCGGATATGGCGTTTGAAGGATTGACCAGCAGACTACAGAATGTGTTCAGCAAGCTTCGTGGTAAAGGCAAGGTGTCCGAAGAAGATGTAACAGCCGCCATGCGTGAAGTTAGACTCGCGCTTCTGGAAGCCGACGTTAACTTCAAAGTGGTTAAGGATTTCGTATCCAAAGTAAAAGAGAAGGCCATCGGCAAGGAAGTGATGGACAGCTTTACGCCCGGCATGGTGATCATCGACATCGTTAACAAAGAGCTGACGGAGTTGATGGGGGGAAGCCAAGCCAAGCTGGCAAAGAGCAATAAGCCGCCGACGGTCATTATGATGGCCGGTTTGCAAGGTGCCGGTAAGACAACGACCTCGGGCAAGCTGGCTAAGCTGCTTCAGAAGCAGAACAGCAAACCGCTGCTCGTGGCAGGCGACATCTATCGCCCCGCTGCGATCAAGCAGCTCGAAGTGCTCGGCAATCAGATCAATGTGCCGGTATTCTCCTTAGGAGACAAGACAAGCCCGGTTGAAATCGCGAAGCAGGGCCTGCAGCATGCCAAAGATAACGGCCACGATTACGTCATTATCGATACCGCCGGCCGGCTGCATGTCGATGAAGAGCTGATGGAAGAATTGAAGCAGATCCACAGCGTGGTGAATCCTGATGAAGTCCTGCTTGTCGTTGATGCGATGACGGGTCAGGATGCGGTGAATGTCGCGGAAAGCTTCAACCAGCAGCTGACGCTCACGGGCGTCGTGCTGACAAAGCTGGACGGTGACACCCGAGGCGGTGCTGCCCTCTCGGTTAAGGCCGTTACCGGATGTCCGATTAAATTTGCGGCGCTCGGGGAGAAGATTGATGCGCTCGAGCCGTTCCATCCGGAACGGATGGCATCGCGGATCCTCGGCATGGGCGATATGCTGTCTCTTATCGAGAAAGCACAATCGAACATTGATGCGGACAAGGCCAAGGAAATGGAACGTAAAATGCGCAATGCCGAATTTACGTTTGAGGATTTCCTGGAGCAGATGGATCAGGTGAAGAAGCTCGGTCCTCTGGATCAGCTGATGGATATGATTCCAGGCATGGGCAAGATGAAGCAAGCCAAGGATCTCAAGGTTGACGAGAAGCAGATGGGACGCATCGAGGCTATCGTCCACTCCATGACAACGGCGGAGAAGCAGCAGCCTGACATTATCAATCACAACCGTCGTAAACGGATTGCGGCCGGGAGCGGAACCTCGCTGGCTGAAGTGAACCGGCTCATCAAGCAGTTTGACGAAATGCGCCGCGTGATGAAACAGTTCTCGGATATGATGGGTCCTAAAGGCGGCAAGAATAAGGCTTTGAAGCAGCTGAAGGGCCTGACCGGCGGAAAAGGCATGAAGTTTCCGTTCCGTTAAGCCCCGGTTATATCGGATGGACATTTTTTGAAGGAGGTGAATTTTCAAATGGCAGTACGTATTCGTCTGAAACGCATGGGTGCTCACAAGGCTCCTTTCTACCGCGTGGTGGTTTCTGATTCCCGTTCCCCACGTGACGGCCGTTTTATCGAGGAAATCGGTTATTACAATCCGGTTGCTCAACCGGCTGAAGTTAAGATCGATGAAGAGAAAGCACTGAACTGGCTTCAAAATGGTGCGCAAGCATCTGACACGGTTCGCAACTTGCTTAGCAAAGCGGGCGTAATGAAGAAGTTTCATGAGCTGAAGCATCAGAAATAAGACTGATCGCGAGGGTTATCTATGGAAGAATTAGTTCGCGTTATTGCTAAGGCTTTAGTGGATCATCCAGAAGATGTGACTGTGAAAACCGTTGAGAAGGAGCACTTGATTGTATATGAACTGTACGTGCATCCTGACGATGTCGGGAAGGTCATAGGCAAACAAGGGCGTATCGCCAAATCATTGCGTACAGTCGTTACATCGGCGGCAGTTAAAATGGATAAACGGGTGACCGTTGATATCATTTCTTAAAATATACGAAAGGGGGTTAGGATGCATGTCCTAGCCCTTTTTCGTACATGCTGAAGAAATCAGCCGGTCATACCAGCTTAGAACGTTCATTAAGTGATGCAGGAGGAAGACCATGTCTGAAAAGTTGTATACCGTAGGCAAAATCGTGAACACGCACGGCATTCGCGGCGAAGTTAAGGTCATGCCGCATACGGATTTTGCCGACCAGCGTTTTGCCGCGAAGAGCAAGCTGTATATCGTTCCCGACAAAGGGAATAAGATTGAAGTAACGGTCGAAACATCCCGCTTTCATAAAAACATGTATGTCCTGAAATTCAAGGAGCTTCATGGGATTAACGAGGCTGAAAAATATAAGGGCTCGCTGCTGAAAATCACCGAGGATCTTCAGGAGGAGCTTCCGGAGAACGAGTACTATTTCCACGAGATTATTGGTTGCAAGGTGATGACGGATGAGGAACCGGCTGAGGAGCTGGGCACGATTTCCGAGATTTTGACGCCAGGCGCCAATGACGTATGGGTTGTCAAAACGCCTAAGGGAAAAGAAATTCTTCTCCCGGCCATACCGGATGTCGTGCTGGATGTCGACAAGGAATCGAAGCTTGTCCGCGTGCATCTTTTGGAAGGGTTGTTATAGTCCATGCGGATTGATGTGTTGACGCTGTTTCCCGAAATGTTTGATGGCGTGTTCCATTCGAGCATTCTGGGTAAAGCGGCCGAGAAAGAAATCGTGAACCTGAATGCCATCAACTTCCGCCAGTATGCCGGGAACAAGCATGGGCAGGTCGACGATACGCCATATGGCGGCGGTGGCGGAATGGTGTTAAAACCGGACCCGATTTTTGCTGCGGTAGAGGACATCCTCGCTTCGGATCCGAATGAGATTTCGAATCATGGGGAGGGAGCTCACCCTGCTGGAGAGATTTCGGCGGAAATCACCGGCGCAGCCAAGCCTCCGCGAGTCATTCTGATGTGCCCTCAAGGAGAGACTTTTACGCAGAAGAAGGCGGAAGAGCTGTCTCAAGAAGAGCATCTGGTGTTTATATGCGGGCATTACGAAGGTTACGATGAACGAATCCGCGAGTTTCTCGTGACGGATGAGTTATCCATCGGAGATTACGTGCTTACCGGCGGAGAGCTGCCGGCCATGGTGGTCATCGATTCCGTCGTCCGATTGCTGCCGGGTGTACTTGGGAATGAAACCTCCGCGGTGACGGATTCATTCAGTACAGGCCTGCTGGAATACCCGCACTATACACGTCCGGCGGAGTTCCGCGGCTGGAAAGTGCCGGATATTTTGCTAAGCGGTCATCATGCGAATATCGATGTATGGCGCCGTGAACAAGCGCTTAAACGGACATGGGAAAGACGCCCTGAATTGTTGGAGGAACTGGAGCTTTCGAAACAGGATATGGTGTATCTTGAGAAATTACGTGCCCAAAGCGGCAAGGCAAAATGAAACGAATAACGGATGACGAAAAGAGAGGGCTTCTCGTAAATGGGCCTTCTCTTTTTTTGTTGCGGCTAACTGTAAGAATTCGAACCTATTGTTCGCCCAGTGAATAGTCTGCAGATATGGGTGTTTGCTGAGTCGTAGAGAAGCAGAACGAGGAGTGAAGCATATTGGATTCCCCACGGAGAGGAAATCGCGGCAAATTGAAGTGCACGCCTTCACGAAAAATAGCGCCCAGGCGAGCGAGGTTAAGAGAGCTTTGGTTGAGTCGCCTGGTTTGGTCGTTTCGCCAATTGAGAGCACTTGTCCGCATATTCATTGAGCAACCGGTACATGAAAACTTCATTCGTCTAAAAAGACAAGTTCGACGGATCCAAAAAATGTTGTTGTCTTCCAATATGTCACTATCTAAAAGCGAAAAGCGATTTATCCGAATGGCCGCTGAACAAGTATTGGTTATTTCTAATATGAACAATAGCAGAGAAATTATAGATCGAATAAACTTTTTTGCAGTACTTATCCTTTCTTATGCCGAGCGCATCGGAATAGGAAGATTGATTAGATCATCCGTTCTTGAAATTAGCAGTTCGCTCAACAGATGGGGTTATGCACAAGAAAGAATGGATTTGATCCCATTACACAACTTGGTCGATAATCTCCCGTTATATATTGCGGACGCAGTGACGAATCCAGGGATGGAATCCGCCAATAGATTAGGAGTTGTTTTTGAAGATATCAATCAACAAGTATCCCGTTTGGGCGCTTCTGCAGCGCAGCGGGAAGCTCTGCAGACAGCGTCCCAGGACGTAATGGCATCACTGGTGGAAGGCGCGTCTCCGATGCAAGTGAATGATCGATTGATGAATTATACCAATATGCTTGGAGAAACGGTTACGACTTTGGATATACCGACAACTGATCGGAATGGCTTGTTGTTTTCTTTGTTATCTGTTTCAAGAATAAGTGCCGAGAGCGTTCAAAGTATGATGATGCAGGATTTCGCTGAAAATGTACAAGATCTAACGGGACCGACGGGTGAAACAGGAGCCGCAGGTGCAACAGGTGCCCAAGGAGTACCGGGTGTTCCTGGGGCTGCGGGGTCAACGGGAGCGACGGGAGCAAGAGGGGCGACGGGTGAAGCAGGTGCAAGAGGAGCGACGGGAGCGGTAGGTGCAAGAGGAGCGGCGGGTGCAGGAGCGACGGGAGCAAGCGGAGCCACGGGTGCAACAGGAGCCACGGGAGCAACAGGAGCAACAGGAGAAAGAGGAGCCATGGGTGCAACCGGAGCAACGGGAGTAACAGGAGCGGCAGGAGCGACAGGTACGGGAGCAACCGGGGTAACCGGAGCAACAGGTGCAACTGGTGCAACAGGGGCAACAGGAACCACTGGAGAGACTGGAGCAACGGGGGCAACAGGAGCAATTGGGGTAACAGGTGCAACGGGAACAACAGGAGAAACGGGAGTAACAGGTGCAACGGGAGCTACAGGCACAACGGGTGCAACGGGAGCAACCGGGGTAACAGGAGCAACCGGATCAACAGGAGCTACAGGTGAAACGGGTGCAACAGGAGCAACAGGGGCAACAGGGGCAACTGGAGATACTGGAGCAACAGGGGTAACAGGAGCTACTGGAGCGGCAGGAGTAACGGGAGCTACAGGAGCAACGGGGGTAACAGGAGCAACAGGAGCAACGGGGGTAACAGGAGCAACAGGAGCAACAGGAGTAACAGGAGCAACGGGTGAAACAGGAGCCACGGGTGCAAGGGGAGCAACCGGAGAGACAGGAGCAACTGGGGTAACTGGAGCGACAGGAGTAACAGGGGCAACAGGAGAAACTGGGGCAACAGGAGTAACAGGGGCAACAGGAGCAACAGGGGCAACAGGGGCAACAGGAGAAACTGGGGCAACAGGAGCAACAGGAGCAACAGGAGTAACAGGAGCTACGGGGACAATCGGAGCAACCGGAGAGACAGGAGCCACAGGAGCGGCAGGAGTAACAGGAGCTACGGGAGCAACTGGGGTAACAGGAGCGACAGGAGTAACAGGAGTAACAGGGGTAACAGGGGTAACAGGGGTAACAGGAGCAACGGGTGAAACAGGAGCCACGGGTGCAAGGGGAGCAACCGGAACAACAGGAGCAACGGGGGCCACAGGAGCAACAGGAGTAACCGGAGAAACAGGGGCAACCGGGGTAACAGGAGCCACCGGAGCCACCGGAGAGACAGGAGCCACAGGAGCGGCAGGAATAACAGGAGCTACGGGGGCAACCGGAGCCACCGGAGAGACAGGAGCCACAGGAGCGGCAGGAGTAACAGGAGCTACGGGAGCAACAGGAGCGACCGGTGAAACAGGAGCCACGGGAGCCACAGGAGAAATTGGTGCAACGGGAGCGACGGGTGCAACAGGAGCAACAGGGGTAACAGGAGCAACTGGGGTAACTGGAGCGACTGGAGTACCAGGGGCAACAGGAGAAACTGGGGCAACAGGAGCAACTGGGGCAACAGGAGCAGCCGGGGTAACAGGAGCAACCGGAACAACAGGAGCAACGGGAGCAACTGGAGTAACTGGGGCAACAGGAGCTACAGGTGAAACAGGTGCAACAGGAGCAACAGGAGTAACCGGAGCGACAGGAGCAACAGGTGTAACTGGGGAAAGAGGAGCAACGGGAGCAACAGGAATAACTGGAGCAACCGGAGCAACCGGAGCAACCGGAGAGACAGGAGCAACTGGGGTAACAGGAGCAACCGGGGTAACTGGTGCAACCGGAGCAACAGGAGCAACGGGAGCAACTGGGGTAACAGGAGCGACAGGAGTAACAGGAGCAACCGGAGAAAGAGGAGCAACGGGGGCCACGGGAGCAACAGGAGTAACTGGTGCAACCGGAGCAACGGGAGCAACAGGAATAACTGGTGCAACAGGAGCAACGGGGGTAACAGGAGCAACAGGAGCAACGGGGGTAACAGGAGCAACCGGAGTAACAGGGGCAACAGGAGCAACGGGAGCAACAGGAGTAACTGGTGCAACCGGAGCAACAGGAGCAACAGGAGAAAGAGGAGCAACGGGGGCCACGGGAGCAACAGGAGTAACAGGAGCAACCGGGGTAACAGGGGCAACCGGAGCCACAGGTGTGACTGGGGAAAGAGGAGCCACGGGAGCAACAGGAGCAACAGGAGCAACCGGAGCAACAGGAGAAAGAGGAGCCACCGGAGCAACGGGAGCAACTGGAGTAACAGGGGCAACCGGGGTAACAGGAGCCACCGGAGCAACAGGAGTAACTGGTGTAACGGGTGCAACAGGAGAAAGAGGAGCGACGGGGGCCACGGGAGCAACTGGAGTAACTGGGGCAATGGGAGTCACAGGAGCAACCGGAGCAACGGGAGCAACGGGAGCCACGGGGGTAACAGGAGCAACCGGTGCAACAGGTCCGGCAGGCCCGACGGGTCCAACCGGGTCTACTACCCTCGTGGGCGGTAGTGTGATCTATGCCAGCAATGGAGTCGTTCAAAATGTGGCTACCAATTCACCGGTTACTTTTTCAACAAGCACACTTCAAGGTGTAACCTTTAACGGTACCACGACGCTGACCATCGTGACAGCTGGCTTCTACTACTTTGACTGGCAGATTTCGCTCGAAACGGGTTCGTCAGCGCCTAATACTTTCGGAGTCGTTGTCAACGGTAATACGACAAACACAGCGAACATGAACTCGAATTCAGCCAACGCCGAGGTATCAGGATCTGCCGTCATCAATTTAAGTGCAGGTAATACCGTTGGGCTCTATAATTTATCGCCGGTCAGTAAATCGATAACGGCACCGCAAACCGCTGCAAGAATTTCTATCTTTAGAATTGGCTCATAGCCCAATATTGTATACTTCAGTGTCAATTTTTTTAATATGGTTGATGCATCGTCTCCTTCGGTGGGTAATATGTATCTGGAGAAACACTTGAGATTACTGGGAGGCATCTTGTCATGACAGAACATCGACAACAACAGGAAGCAAAAATAGAAGAAACAAACCATACTGAAGTTCAATTCCAAACGGTAGACGACATCCTTGAATACTATGGCAAGCGCCACAAAGGCTTGCATGACTCGAAAGAAAGCGTAAATTAAGTTCAGCCTAACCGCTTCCGGCATGATCTTCATGCTGGAAGTGGTTTTTTAAAGACCAGTGAGCGTTGTGCGGGTTTATAGATGAGGGTGTAAAGATAAAATACTTGATTCAGTCAGCAAAATATGTTACTATTTCTTTTGTTGTGAATACGGTGGTCCGCTGCGGATAATGAAGGAAATACATAGAGTTTCCGGAAGATGCAAGAACACCTGTGTGAGAGGAGGGAGTCATAGATGAATATCGTTCAAGCGATTACTCAAGAACAACTTCGTAAAGATATTCCGAGCTTTCGTCCTGGTGATACTTTAAAAGTACACGTTAAGGTTATCGAGGGAACTCGTGAGCGTATCCAGTTGTTTGAAGGTGTAGTAATTAAACGTCGCGGTGGCGGAATCAGTGAGACTTTTACCGTTCGTAAAATTTCTTACGGTGTTGGTGTGGAAAGAACTTTCCCAATCAACTCGCCTAAAATCGATAAAATCGAAGTGGCTCGCCGTGGTAAAGTGCGTCGTGCGAAGCTTTATTATCTTCGTGAACTGCGCGGTAAAGCAGCGAGAATTAAAGAAATTCGTCGTTAATTACAAGGCGGTAAAAGGGGCTTGTGCGTATATACAAGCCCCTTTTGTATATCCAAAAATCGTTATCATGCGAAAGCGATCTACAGGGAAGGACGGTGGATTATGGAGAAAGATCAACACCAGGAGGCCATTGAAACCAACGTGGGGAAACCGGCCAAAAAGGCTAAGAACGAGCTTGTAGAATGGCTGAAGGCTCTTCTCATTGCGCTGGTTCTCGTCGTTCTCATTCGCTGGCTTCTCTTTAAACCGTTTATTGTACAGGGACCATCGATGGAACCTAACTTTGTTTCGAATCAGAAGCTGATCGTCAACGAGATTTTATATGATATCCGCAAACCCGAGCGTGGCGAAGTTATCGTGTTCCATGTTCCTGACGAGGGCAGGGATTTCATTAAACGCGTGATCGCGGTTGCCGGTGATACGGTTAAAGTGGAAGGCGATAAAGTGCTTGTCAACGGGGAACCTGTGAATGAAACCTACATACAGGAAGCAATTGATCAAGCCCATGCTGAAAATCGATTATACAATAACACGGATTTTCCGAACTCGTTTGTTCAGGACGGCGTTGTCCCGGAGGGCCATGTGTTCGTGATGGGGGATAACCGCTCCAACAGTACCGACTCCCGAATGATAGGATATGTTCCTTTGGGGGATATTATCGGTCGAGCAGACTTGATTTTCTGGCCGATTAAAGACATAGGGCTCATCAACCATTAGCCAGCCGCATGGCGCTATAGAAACGATGAAAGTTTGCAGAGCAAAGTAGAGGTGACGACGTTTGACAATACAATGGTTTCCTGGACATATGACCAAAGCGCGCCGTCAAATTCAGGAGAAGCTGAAGCTGATCGATGCCGTTATAGAACTGATCGATGCGAGGCTTCCGCTCTCAAGCCGAAATCCGATGATTGACGAGATTTTGCAGGGCAAGCCGCGGCTCGTTATTATGAATAAAGCCGATTTGGCCGATCCTGAGGTTACAAGGCAATGGCAGGCCTATTTTAAAGAAGCTGGGCTGACGGCTTTTCCCGTCGATGCATCCACGGGGACAGGCGTTAAGGATATTCCGAACCAGATTAAGCTGCTGCTGAAAGAGAAGATCGACAAACAAATCGCCAAGGGCATGAACCCGCGAGCGATGCGCGTGTTGATTGTTGGCATACCGAATGTAGGCAAATCCACGCTGATTAACCGGCTTGCTGGCCGTAACATCGCGGAGACGGGAGACCGTCCGGGCGTCACGAAAGGACAGCAGTGGATCAAGGTTGCCGGCGGTGAGATGGAATTGCTGGATACCCCCGGTATTTTGTGGCCGAAGTTCGAGGATCAGAATGTAGGATACCGCTTAGCGGTAACCGGCGCGATTAAAGAGGAAATATTGAACGTAGAGGATATTGCCTTTTTTGCGATCAAATATTTCGCCAATTATTACTGGGAAACGATGAGCGAGCGCTTTGACCTGAAGGAGCGCCCGACGGATCTGGACAACCCGGATGAAATCGTCGCGGTCATGGAGGCGATTGGAAGAAAACGCGGCTGTATCGTAAGCGGCGGAAGAGTCGATCTGGAAAAAGCCTCGAGCCTATTCCTACGGGAACTTCGCGCAGGGAAGCTTGGACGATATTCTATGGAATCGCCTTATTGATTCGTTAAAGGGAGAATGCACTGCCTCTCCAACCCATTAAATAAAAAGAACCGTTCAGCCGAATACCGGCAGGACGGTTCTTTTTTCTTAACAAGGATAAAACTAGTCTGTTTTTTCGGTAGATGCCCTGAAAATCGGCTTGGTTTGGATATGGGTGACTTGATAGGGCAGCGCCGGTTCTTTCACCCGGGACAACAGCATGTTAGCCGCAGCAATTCCCATTTCATCGCTATAGATATGTACCGTTGATAAATGGGGTTCAACGATGCGCGATTCAGGCGCATTATCGAAGCCGCATACGGCAATGTCGCCGGGGATGGCGATATGGCTATTCTTCAAGGCTTTCATCACATTGACCGCAATAAAATCATTGGCGCATACAAAAGCAGACGGCAACGGTTTCATCTGTTTCAGCCGCTTCTCCATCCAGTCGGACTCGGAGAAAAACTCACGGTCCGGGTTTAGGACACACTGTTCCGGATCCAGCCGGATCCCCATCTCGGTCAAAGCCCGATTAAATCCCACCCAGCGTTCGTTAAAGCTCTTGCAGTGCTGGATGTCCCCGATGAATCCCAAAGACGCGTAGCCCTGCTCGATGAGCCGCTTGGTCATATGGCAGGTGCTGTGTTCATTCTCCATCAGAAGCAAATCCGCCTGTAAGTCCGGGTAGAACATGTCAGCTGCACAATCGATAAATACCGTAGGCAAGCCCAGACTTGTGAGCTCCCTGCTGTATTCCATATCAAATAACTCAATACATATGATGCCATCCACTTTGGAGGATTCAAAATTGTTAGGCAGTGTCCGAGAGCTTCGATCAATGTCCCGGACAATATGAATGGACAGGTTATAGCCTTCCGCGCTGATTCGTTTCTCAAGCCCACTGATTAATCGCGAGCCAAAATGGGAGGTGCTTGGAAGATTCGCCGTCAGAAGAGCGATATTTCCCGGGTTTTTGGTCAGCAGATTGTCCGTCTCCATGAAAGCAAACTGTTTGTATTTCAGTTCAATCGCTTTTCGGATAACCTTGCTGCGCGTCTCGTCCGGAATACTTTCGCTCCCGTTCAAAGCCTTGGATGCCGTATTTCTGGAGATCCCCAGGGCATCGGCAATATCTTGAATTGTGACTTTTTCTTTCGTCATGTATCTGATTTCACCTCAAATGATCAAGTTCATACGAAGGTCCGCTGTTTCTTCCAGTTGCTAATGACCTCTGAATATCTTAAATCAAATGTATAATAGATTAGCCCAAATAGCAACCTTAACTTTACAAATGCACAATTGATTTTACATTTAAATAGCGGAGATTAAGTTGGAATCCACTTCGCTATTCCTTTACATTTGTTAAAACATCATCTAATAACAGTGGAAAGGGTGGATGTCCGTAATTTTACGAAAAGACCGACATGGGTTACCCGTGTTTATGACAAATTGACGAAATAAATGAACAAATTTTATTGTCAATTGCACAAATTTATTTTTACAAATTATATTGACCGGTGTTACATCATTTGATAAATTGTAAAAGCGACATTCAACATAAGTGAAAAATGAAAGCCTTTTCTGTAAGCAATATGTAAACTTCTCTAGAAAGAACGGGGGAACAGGTTTGAGACATTCAGTGGAACCAGCCAATCAGGGGGCAGGGGTAATCAAGGGACGGAGCTCCGCAGGGCGAACGCTCGCTTTCGTCAAGAAAAACTATTTTCTGTACATACTGCTGGCTCCGGCACTTATATTGACCCTTATTTTCAAGTACGTTCCGATGTACGGTGCCGTTATCGCATTTAAGGATTTCAGCCCGATTAAAGGAATCCTCGGGAGCGAGTGGGTCGGGCTCAAGCATTTTGAAAAATTTATCGCCTCGCCAAACTTTGACGTCATTTTTATGAATACGCTTAAATTGAGTTTTTTTGGTCTTATCTTTAGCTTCCCGGTGCCGATCCTGCTTGCGCTCATGTTAAACCAGGTTCGCAAAGCGGCAGTCAAGAAAAATATTCAGCTGTTCCTGTACGCGCCCAATTTCATCTCGGTGGTCGTCATTGTCGGGATGCTGTTTATCTTCTTGTCCCCGACGGGGCCGATCAATCAATTGGTCATTTGGATGACGGGAAGTCCGCTGATGTTTATGTCGCAGCCGGAATACTTCAGGTGGATTTATATTCTATCAGATATATGGCAGGGTGCCGGATGGGCCTCCATTATCTATGTGGCTGCTCTTGCGAATGTGGATCCCGAGCTGCATAACGCGGCCAGCCTGGACGGAGCTAACCTTCTCCAGCGCATCCGACATATCGATCTGCCTACGATTAGACCGATTATGGCGATCGTCTTCATACTGGCGGCAGGGGGCATTATGTCCATAGGCTTTGAAAAGGCTTATCTGATGCAAACCTCGATGAATCTTCCTACTTCGGAGATTATCGCTACCTATGTGTACAAGGTCGGCCTACAGTCAGGCGATTATGCGTACTCCGCAGCCGTTGGTTTATTCAACTCCGTCATCAATGTCATTTTGCTCGTAACGGTGAACTTTATTGTCAGAAAACTCAATGAAGGCGAAGGCCTCTACTAGGAAAGGAGTCATACTCATGGCCGTCAAACATTCACGCTTCGACCGCTTTCTGTTGTCATTAAATGCGATCTTTTTAACGCTTGCCGTATTAGTCGTTGTCGTTCCATTGGTTTACATTGTGGTGGCCTCGTTCATGGATCCCACCGTGCTGCTGAATCAAGGACTATCTTTTAAAATCTCCGATTGGAGCCTGGAAGGATATCAGATGATTCTGTCCAATCCCGCGATGCTCCGCGGATTTGGCAATGCCGTTTTCTATTCGACAGCCTTTGCCCTTCTCACGGTAACGGTATCGGTCTGTGCGGGATACGCACTTTCGGAGAACCGGCTGGCCGGACGCCATTTTTTCATGACGTTGTTCATTATCACCATTTTTTTCGGAGGCGGATTGATTCCTACGTATTTGCTTGTAAGGGAGCTTGGTATGCTCAATACGGTATGGGCCGTAATCATCCCCGGCGCGGTGAATGTGTGGAACATCATATTGTCCCGAACTTTCTTCAAAGGGGTGCCGAATGAATTGAAGGAGGCGGCCAATGTGGATGGGGCTACCGATATGAAAATCTTTGTTCGGATCGTTCTGCCGCTATCCAAGCCCATTATCTTCGTGCTCGCGCTGTATGCCTTCGTAGGCCAGTGGAACGCATTCTTCGATGCCATGATCTATCTGGACGATCCCAAGCTGCACCCGCTGCAGCTCGTTCTAAGATCGATTCTCATACAAAACCAGGCTGCGCCGGGCATGATCAGCGACCAGCTTGCGATGGCGGAGCTGAAACGGCTCTCGGAAATGATTAAATATTCGGCGATCGTGATATCCAGCCTTCCGCTATTGATTATGTATCCATTCTTTCAAAAGTACTTCGAGAAAGGTGTTATGGTAGGCTCTCTCAAATAGGGGGCCGCCTTCAACATAGTTATCCAAATACATGATTCGGAGGTCATTGATATGATTGCGAAGAGATCTAAGAAACATAACCGCAAAAAAGCGGTAGCCCTGACAGCTCTGGCAACCGTGCTGCTCTTGTCCGGGTGCGGCAAGGGCGGGGAAGCCTCAAATGAGTCGCCGGACGGAAAGGTTACTTTGAATGTCCTGACGCAAAGCTCGCCGCTGGCTCCTGCCGACCCTAACGAGAAGCTGATCAACAAGCGCCTGGAAGAGAAAACGGGCATTCACATCAAGTGGAAGAATTATACCAGCGATGTATTTGCGGAAAAACGCAATCTGGCCGTAGCGAGCGGAGATTTGCCTGACGCCATCTTCGATGCGGGGTACGGAGATTACGATCTGCTAAAACTGGCAAAGGACGGGGTCATCATTCCCGTGGAGGATTTAATCGAACAGCATATGCCCAATCTGAAAAAGGTGCTGGAGCAAGCACCGGAATACGTCAACATGATTACGGCGCCGGATGGACATATTTATTCCTTTCCATGGATCGAGGAGTTGGGCTCAGGGAAAGAGCGGATTCAATCGGTGGATAACTTCCCCTGGATTAACGTGGAGTGGCTAGACGCCTTGGGACTGGACATGCCAACTACGACGGAAGAGCTGAAAACCGTATTAAAGGCGTTCAAAACCCAAGATCCGAACGGCAACGGGCAGGCTGACGAAATACCGCTTTCCTTCATTAATAAGCCGGGCGGCGAGGATCTGACATTCCTGTTTGCTTCATTCGGCTTGGGCGAGAACTGGGATCACACCGTCGTTACGGATGACGGCAAGGTGGTGTTCACCGCCGCAGAGGAAGGGTATAAGGAAGCCATAGCATTCATTCACGAATTATATGAAGAGGGCTTAATCGACATCGAAGCATTCCAGCAGGATTGGAATACCTACCTGGCCAAGGGAAAAGACCACCGGTACGGCATGTATTTTACGTGGGATAAAGCCAATATCACGGGCATGAATGATACGTATGACCTGATGCCGCCGCTTGCAGGGCCAACCGGAGAGATCAATGTAACGAGGACGAACGGAATCGGACTGGATCGGGGAAGGTTGGTCATTACCAGCAGCAACAAGAAACTGGAGGAAACGGCCAAATGGATTGATGCCATGTATGAACCGCTCCAATCGGTTCAGAACAACTGGGGAACTTACGGCGACGATACCCAGCAGAATATTTTTGAGCTGGATGAAGCCAAAGGGATGCTGAAGCACCTTCCGCTTGAAGGCACAGCTCCGGTAGAGCTTAGACAAAAAACAAGCATCGCGGGGCCGCTTGCGATCCTGGACGAGTATTATGGAAAATACACCACGATGCCGGATGATGCGGCGTGGAGGCTCAAACTGATGAAGGACGTCATGGTACCGCACATGAAAGCGGAGAATACGTACCCGAAAGTGTTCTTCTCCATCGACGAGTTGGATCGCTTATCCACGATTGAAGCGGATTTGTTCCCTTACCTGGAAAGAATGCGCACCGAATGGTACCAGAATGGAAAAGTAGATCAGGAATGGGACGCTTACCTGAAGGAATTGGATCGACTTGGACTTCAGGAGTGGCTGACGATCAAACAAACGGGATACGACAGAAACATGAAGTAACCGTGTGGAATGCGGCCGCCGTTGATGCATATCGTTGAAGTACGGTCGTAAACCCATGAAAACGATAATGAAGGAGATCGCCATATGTCTATCACAGAACAACAAAACTATCGAAATGCCTATCATTTTTCACCACAGAAGAACTGGATGAATGATCCCAATGGAATGGTCTATTTTAAAGGGGAGTATCATTTGTTTTATCAGCATCATCCCTTTGGCACCACATGGGGACCCATGCACTGGGGACATGCGGTCAGCAAGGATCTGGTTTCTTGGGAAGAGCTTCCCATTGCATTAGCGCCGGATGAACATGGCACGATTTTTTCTGGCAGTGCCGTTGTAGATTGGAACAATTCCAGCGGGTTTTTCGATGAAGGGCCCGGGCTTGTAGCGATCTTCACGCACCATCATGATGTGCAGGGCGCTCAGCAAATGATGCAGTACCAAAGTCTGGCGTACAGCAAGGACGAAGGAAGAACGTGGACGAAGTATGACGGCAATCCGGTCCTTGGCCATGACAGCTATGTTGATTTTCGGGATCCCAAAGTGTTCTGGCATGAGCCGTCATCGCAGTGGGTGATGATTGTGGCATGCGGGCAGACGGTATGTCTTTATCGATCTTCAAACTTAAAGGAATGGGTATTTGCCAGCGAGTTTGGAGAGGGCATCGGATTTCACGATGGGGTCTGGGAATGTCCGGACCTGTTCCCTCTTGCAACGGAAGACAGTGGAGTGCGATGGGTCATGCTTGTCAGCATTGGCGATGATCCGGCCTACGTCGAGGGCTCCAGAACGCAATATTTCATTGGAGAATTTGACGGGACAACGTTTATGCCGGATGAACGCTCCAAAGGTGTAGTGCGGTGGCTGGATTACGGCAGAGATAATTATGCCGGGGTCAGCTGGTCGGACATTCCGGCAGCGGATGGCAGAAGGCTGTTCATCGGCTGGATGAGCAATTGGAAATATGCAAACCTGACGCCAACGGATGGTTGGAGGGGGGCCATGACCTTAGTACGGGAACTCAAGCTGGAGACGCTGGAAGGCGAAGTTACGGTAACGCAGCAGCCGGCTCGTGAATTGGAAGCGCACCGCACCGAGTTGCTTTCCTTGCATGGTATCGCTGTGAATGAAGCTGCTGTCCGGTTAGCCGCTGTGCGGCTGGAGAGCTGCGAGATCCTTGTCCGCTTTGATGCTGCATTTTCGCTTGGTTTGAAAGTAAGGACAGGATTAGGGCAAGAGACGTTGGTCGGTTGGGATGCAGAATCTGCCGAAGTCTACGTGGATCGCAGCCGTTCAGGGCAGGCGGATTTCCATAAGGATTTCCCCGGCAAGCATTCGGCGCAGCTAAAGACATCGGGCTCTATGCTGGAACTGCGGATCTTCGTGGACCGTTCGTCCGTGGAGCTGTTCGCGGATCGCGGGCAGGCGGTGATCACGGATTTGATTTATCCTGATCCTGCTTCAACGGGAATCACCGTATTTGCCGATGATGACCGGAAGGTTATAGAATCCTTCCATATCTATGAGGTTTCTTCATCTGGTGGCCAGTTAAAGTAATATGAATCGATAAGACATAAGGAGATCCGGCAGTATGCGTATTGGAGCAATGGAAGCGGGCGGCACCAAATTTGTTTGCGGTATCGGAAATGAAAACGGAATCGTCGAGGATCGCATCAGCTTTCCGACAGGACAGCCGGAAGGTACATTGTCCAGAGCCATTTCCTATTTCCATGAACATGAGGTAGAAGCCATTGGCATCGGGTCGTTTGGACCCATCGATCTGAAGCCGGACAGCCCGACTTACGGGTATGTAACGTCAACACCGAAACATGGCTGGTCGCAGATCGATGTCCTCGGCAACATGAAGTCGCATATGGATATTCCCTATGGCTGGGATACGGATGTCAATGCAGCTGCTTTGGGAGAAGCAACTTGGGGAGCAGCCAAGGGGCTGAACAGCTGCGCTTATTATACGGTGGGTACAGGTATTGGTCTCGGCCTTTATGCTGAAGGACGGCTGGTCCATGGATTGGTTCATCCGGAAGGCGGCCATGTTCCCGTTAAACGCCATCCCGAAGATGCCTTTGCAGGAACCTGTCCTTACCATGGCGATTGCTTGGAAGGATTGGCGGCTGGGCCGGCGCTTGAAGCCCGATGGGGATTGAAAGGACATCTGCTGCCGGCCGACCATCCCGCTTGGGAAATCGAAGCCTATTATATAGCGCAGTCCATCACCGGACTGATTCTGACGAATTCCCCGGAGAAGATCATACTGGGCGGCGGCGTTATGCAGCAGGCTCAGCTGTATCCCCTCATTCGTGCAGAGGTGAGGCGTAATTTAAACGGATATGTGCTTGCCGACGAAATTGTACATGATATTGAGAAATATATAGTTCCTCCGGTATTAGGCACCCAGTCCGGCTTATGCGGGGCATTGGCTCTGGGAATCCGGGCATGGCAAGATTCGTCATCCTAAACAGGTTCGATTAGGAGAACAGCCCGATTGTTCGGGCTGATCCTTCCTATATCACGTGTGGTAAAGAATCCGAAAAGAGGTGGATATATGAAATTACCGCAGGATGTACATACAATGCTGCTGCGCACGTTGTCTGCGATCACGATGTCCTTATTGCTGGCGACAAGCGTCATTCCGGCTTCGGCTGCGTCAGTGATCCAAGAAGCGAATGCAGCTTTGAAAGGGGAAGGAGAAAACGACATTTTTGAAAGCGTATCCAATGTCAATACCAACCTTGAAGGGTGGCAGTTGAAGGGCAAAGGCAAGATGGAACAAACGGCAGAAGGTTTACGGCTTAGTTCCGATTCAAGTGAGAACGCAACGGCGATCTCCGCAACCAGAGCGGATGATTTTGTCTATGAAGCCGATGTGATGATTACGCGGATATGCAAGCAGATGCTTCGCTGGTCTTTCGTTCAAGCGTTGACGGCTGGTCATCGTATATGCTGCAAATCGTGCCCAGCGCAGGCTTGGTACGCCTCAAGGATGCCCGCGAAGGGGATGGAAGATTGAAGGTGGAAAAAGCGGTCGCGTTGAGTCGAGGGGACATCGTTCACCTTAAGATCAAGGTGGTAGGCAGCAATATTAAGGTATATTGGGGAAGCCAATATGAACCGATGATTGAAGTCGATGATACGGCTTATTCCACAGGATACCTGGGTCTTCATGTGTGGGACGGTTCCGCCCTGTTTCAAAATATCAAGGTGAGCGAGTGGAAAGGCAACCTGTTCGGACCGGCAAATACGAGCGGGGACTGGCAGCCTGACATCAAAGGGCTTAAGGGATCGGCATCGAAGGGGCTCGAAGCCTACAGGATCTATAAGAATGCGGCTGCGGATTATGTGCTGGAAGGCAATATCACCTTAGGGGGACAGGCTGAAGCCGGGTTCTATTGGAGAGGGAACGATCAAGGAACGGAGGGATACGAAGCCGTATTCAGGAGAGAGGATGATCAGGTCCGGGTAACGCTGGAAACCTCGGATGGAAAGGTGATTGGCGCATCGAGCCGTACCTACCCAAGCCTGCCGACAAGTGCGCATCATGTGGAGATCCACGTCTCCGGAGACAGTATTCAAATGGCTGTAGATGGTTACGAACCCGCTGCGATCCGCGTATCCGAAGGAAGTTACGCGGGCGGATCGATCGGGATGAAGGTAAAGTCGGAACGGCTTACTTTCAGGACGTTTATGTAACCCCGATGGCGGATTATTATACAGAGGAATATCGTCCGCAGTATCACTATAGCCCAATCCGAGGCTCGGCAAGCGATCCGAACGGATTGGTCTATTTTGAGGGGGAATATCATCTATTCCATCAGGACGGAGGCCAGTGGGCGCATGCGGTCAGCCGGGATCTGGTGCATTGGAACCGGCTGCCGATCGCACTGCCTTGGAACGATCTCGGACATGTCTGGTCGGGTTCTGCCGTAGCCGATACAACGAACGCTTCAGGTCTGTTCGGGGATTCTGGAGGCAAAGGGCTCATTGCCTACTACACATCCTTCAATCCTGATCGGCCGGGCGGGAATCAGAAGATCGGACTTGCTTACAGCACCGATCACGGACGGACCTGGACGTATTCGAAAGAACGGCCGATCCTCATCGAGAACCCGGGCAAACAGGGCGAGGATCCGGGAGGATGGGATTTTCGCGATCCCAAAGTGGTACGGGATGAAGCCAACAACCGCTGGATCATGGTGGTATCAGGGGGAGATCATATCCGTTTCTTTACCTCCGACAATCTGGTCGATTGGACCTTAACGGACCGTTTCGGGTATGGGGAATATATCCGTGGAGGCGTGTGGGAATGCCCGGATCTGTTTCAACTTGCCGTGGACGGCTCCGGTCAGCGCAAATGGGTGTTGATGATCAGCAGCGGCGCTAATCCGAACACCCAAGGCTCCGATGCGGAATATTTTATTGGCGATGTGACGCCAGACGGCAAATTTATGAATGATCATACGGCCGGGAACGTGCTGAGAACGGATTGGGGCAAGGAATTCTACGCTTCCATGTCTTTCTCCGACCTGCCGGACAATCGAAGAATCATGCTGGCATGGATGACGAACTGGGATTATCCCTTCAGTTTTCCGACTTCGGGCTGGAAGGGTCAGCTGACCATCCCTAGAGAGCTGTCGCTCAGAACGACGAGTGAGGGGATACGTCTGCACCAGTCTCCAATCGCTGAGCTAGAGACCCTCCGGAATACGGTAATCCATGTGAATAACAGGCAAGTGACGGAGACCTCGCAGAATGTGTTAAAGGGGATTCAGGCAGGCGCATTTGAAATCGAGGCGGAAGTCGAGATTCCGACAGACAGCAGCGAGCTGGAATTCGGGTTCCGGCTGCGGGAAGGCGGCGGACAACAAACGGTGGTCGGTTATAACAACTCCGCGCATCACATGTTCATTGACCGTTCGGCATCGGGAACCACGGATTTCTCCAGCCTGTTCTCGACCGAACATAAAGCTTTGCTGCACCCCGTAGATGGAGTGGTCAAGCTGCGTATTTATGTCGATGAATCTTCCGTCGAGGTGTTCGGCAATGACGGAAACATTGTGTTCTCGGACGTTATTTTTCCGGATCGGGCCAGACGGGGGATGAGCTTTTACACTCTAGGCGGCCAAGTAAAGCTGAAATCCCTGAAGGTGCATGAGCTGGATTCTGTGTGGAGGCCTCTTGATCCATCGGAACCTGGTTCCCGCATCCTGTTGGATTCATACGAGCTGGACCTGTCCCGGGGACAGACCGAATCGTTGTACGCAGCCGTGGATCGTGTCCCGGGCAACGGGAAGAAACCTTTGGTATGGACATCCAGTCATCCCGATACGGTCCGGATTGTTTCATCCGATGAGACCCATGCCGTATTGAAAGCGGCGAATGCGGGAGAAGCCGTCATTACGGCCTCAACCCCAAACGGAAAAATATCGGCGAGCACCCGCGTGTTGGTCTCGAGCGGAACATTCAAAACGAATCTGACGGGATGGAAACCGGATCTTAAGGCCTCGAAGTGGGTTCTTACCGAGCATGGAATCCGGGGCAGCCATTCGAGTGATGCTAATTATATGGCGCAAGAGAGGGCAGGAGACTTCACGTTCGAGGGAGACATGCGGCTTGGGGAAGCAGGCGGTGCCGGATCCATGCTGTTTCGGGCAAGCGGGGACGGCCGCAGCGGATATTATCTGAATTTGGATCCTGGTTTGAAGTCGGTTCGGCTCTTCTACATGGTCGAAGGTCGATTCGAGGAACGTCAAGTCCTGGCCAGCGTCCCCGGCTTTATCCAAGGGGGAAGAACCTACCACCTGAGGATTGAAGCGAAAGGTCCGCATATTCAAGTCGACGTGGACGGGAAGAAGGTAATCGATGTGATGGACGGGACATTTGCCGAAGGGCATTTTGGAGTCAATGTGTTTGGCGGACAGGCTTCCTATCAAAATGTCTACGTCCGTCATTCGTCTGAAGCTCGACTGACGAAAACCAGCTTCACGAACGAAGCCGTGAACAAGGCGATCCATACCGAGAAATCCGTAAACGGCGAACCCGTTACCGTGAAGGAATCAACGGGTACGGGCAACCTGCTATGGGTATGGGTACCGACAGGAGAAGAAGGCACGTATTCCATTCGCACGCCGGAAGGGAAGGCTTTGGATGTGGATACCGGGCAGAACCGGATTCAGTTATACACGTATCTCGGTTATAACAATCAGCGGTGGAGAGTGGAACGTCAGGAAGATGATACGGTAACCATCCGATCCGTCCACGATGGACGGGCGCTTGCCGTAAAGGCTGACGGTTCGGGGCTGGAATTGAATGAGCCGGATGCCGCTTCGGATCGTCAGCGATGGCGGCTTGGGCTCTGAAGCCAAGGATCGATAATCGAATAAAGGGAAGAGCTGCCGCTGTCGGCGGCTTTTTTTTTCGGGGAGTATAACCGATGGTTCGCCGATGGACGAACCCATTCCTGCCGGGATTCTTAACGGGATAAAAGGGTGACGCTCCCTGGCGAGTATGATACTCTAGAAGAGTTACTAGATTGATAGAATAGATGCGATACACCGTGTGAACGAATAGGCAACAAACGATAATTCGGAACCAAAGGGGTTAAACCTATGACAGATTTATTGATGTACGAGCGAGAGTATTGGAGCCGTTATATACATATTGCAGGCATCGACGAGGTCGGCCGCGGTTGTTTGTTCGGCGATGTGGTCGCTGCGGCGGTCATTATGCCGGAGGGGCTGGTCATTGAAGGAATTAACGATTCGAAGAAACTCAGTGCCAAGAAGCGGGAAACCCTATACGACTTGATCATGGAGCAGGCGCTGGCGGTCGGCGTCGGTTTGGTGGATGCGGAAACGATTGACCGCATTAACATCAAACAAGCGGCAAGACTTGCGATGAAGAAGGCGATCGAGCAGTTGGCGGTTCCCCCGCAGTTTCTGCTTGTTGATGCCGAGAAGGTGGATTGCGATATTCCCCAGCGTGCTATCATTAAAGGGGACGCCAACAGCCAGTCCATAGGGGCAGCTTCCATTATAGCCAAGGTCACCCGCGATAGGCTGTGCGAGGGGGAATGGGAGGCGCGTTATCCGGAATACGGAATCGCCGTACATAAAGGCTATGCTACCAAGTTTCACCGGGAACAGCTGCAGCTGCACGGACCTACCGCCATGCATAGAAGAAGCTTTTTGAAAAATATGGAGATTGAGCAATTGTCCTTGTTCTAGATTTCGATGCAGCCCGCCCTCGTCAAAAGGCGGGCTGCTGCCGATATATAAGGTAAACAGAAGGTGTGGGAGGAACTGTCGTGAACATCGGATCGTTGATTCGCGGACTCCTGGGCGAGCAGAAGCCGGGAGACGCCAAGACGTTGGAACTTAAGCCGGGTCAAGTCGTTCGCGGTGTCGTTATGAACGTATCGGAGGACGGGCAGGAAGCGGTGGTGCAGATTCAGGGCGTTCAAGTGAAAGCGAAGCTGGAAACGCCGCTCCGAGCCGGGGAAACGGCTCTGCTGCAGGTTCAGCCGCCGGGAGAGGGAGGGACAGCGGTGCTTAAGCCTCTCAGCCAAACGCCGGGACAGCCGTTGTCCCCTTCATCCATGGCTGAGGTGCTGGATTTTGCGGGTCTTCCGGATACGAAGGAAAACCGCGAAATGATCCGGGGCATGCAGAACGCGGGAGTTCCCCTGACGAAGGACAATATTGCCATGTTCCGAGAGGCTTTGGCCGTAAAGCCTCCTCAGATCCCGGCCGCCGAATGGGCAGAGTCGGCCGCGATCGCATTTCACCGCGGACTGCCGATTACCCCTGAAAGCGTGAAGGGACTGCATCAGGCCGTATTCGGCCCCCAGCTGCATCAGCTGCTGCAGTCGCTCGAGCAGCAGCTGATGTCTGCTCTAAGCAACGGTAACGGAGGCGCAGCGGCTGCCGGGAAAAATGCAGCGTCCGCTGCGCCTTCGACGGCAGCTGGCGCAGAGGGTATCGCTGCTGCGCAGCAGCAAGCAGCAGCGGCGAACAATGTCGCTGGAGGTACCGCGCAGGCCGGCCCAGGTCAGCAGGCGCTGCTGACCAAGCTGCAGGGCCTGCTGCAGCAGCTGCGCGGCGAGCTCGCGCAGCCATGGGCCAGCGGCGGCACGGCAGCGCCTGCCGCCGGACAACCCGCCGCCGTGCCCACAGGGCCGGCGGCAGCTCTTGGCGAAGGGGCTGCAGGCCCTTCGCCAAAGCCGCCCACCCCCGGCGCGGAGCCGTGGGTGGGGCGGCTCTTGAAGCTGCTCGGTGCGGAGCACGAGCAGCAGGCCCTGCGCGGGGCCGGGACGGGCCCCGCGGGCGAAGCGGCGCGCGCGGGCAGCACCGCGCCGGCAGCGCCAGCCGGGCAGCCTGCGGCGCCGCCCGGAAGCGGCACGGCCGCGGGCACGGCTCACGGCGCCGCCGCGCCCGGAGCGAATGCGGGCGTGACCGCATCGGCAGCTGCTCCAACGGCAGCAGGCGCGGCTGCACCGGCTCCGGCCGCAGCGCAGCCAACCGCTGCTGCGGCAGCCCAAGCTTCCCTGCCCGCCACTCCTGCCTCTGGCAGCGGGGGCGCAGCAGCGAATATGCCAGGAGCCTCCTCCACGCCAGGGAATGCGGCAAACGCGAACCAGCAGGCGCCGGGTGTTCCGAATCCTCAGACCGGCGCCGCGAATCAGCCGGGCTTGACGCACCCGGTAACGCCAACCGTACAGCAGCAAATAACTCAAGGCGTGCATCCGGCCACTATGGCTTCAGGGACATCGGGGGATTCGTCGCTTGCCCTGCAGGATACCCTGAAAGGGGTGCTGCTTCAGGTGCTGTCCAGCCAGGATGCGCCTCCGGCGCTGAAGGAAGCGGCCCAGCAGGTCATTCAGCATTTAACGGGCCAGCAGCTCTTGCTGAATACCGATCGAACGGCGCCGTTCGCACAGATCACGCTGTTCATACCTTTGCATGGCGCCGACGGGGAACAGACCGCGTCCGTACATATTCAATCCCGCAGAGGCCGTAAAGGCGAGCTGGATGCAACCAACTGCAGGCTGTTGTTCGACCTGGACATGAAGTTTCTGGGGCAGACCCTGATCGATGTGCAGGTTGTTGACCGGATCGTCAGCCTTAACTTTCGGAATGATCAGACATTTGCCGCAGAGCTGTTCGAAGGGACCAAGCAGGAGTTGGCACAAGCCGTTTCGTCGATCGGCTACCAATTGCTCAGCGTCAAAACAGAACCGCTGCCCCTGGATTCGCCGCCCGCAGCAGAAGATTCCGTGCAGGGAACGGCAGCCGAATACACCCCTCAGGTTTATAAAGGGGTGGACATGCGAATATGAGCAAGCTAGAGAAAGAGGAAGGGCCAATCACCGCCATGAAAAAGGCGGTTGCGCTTAAATATACGCCCGGCGAAAGCGAAGCGCCGGTTGTGGTTGCCAAGGGACAAGGCAAACTGGCGGAGTCTATATTGGATAAAGCCAAAGAGCATGGCGTTCCCGTGCAGGAAGATGCTGCCTTGGTGGAGATTCTCTCCAAGCTGGATCTGGATCAACAGATTCCGGAAGAGCTGTACCAGCTGGTCGCGGAAGTGCTGACGTATGTTTATCGTGCGGATCGTCAAGCGAAGGACGGAGGGATGATGACGTCATGACCTCGCCATCCGGAAAAAAGGACAACCGCAAGCAAAAAGGAGCGGCTGCCGAAGAACTGGCGGCCGCCGCCCTGATTCAAAAAGGGTACCGGATTCTGGATCGGAACTGGCGCTGCCGTTTTGGAGAATTGGACATCGTGGCGGAAACAGGGGAGACTCTTGTAGTGATCGAGGTTAGAAGCCGAAGCGGTACGACAAGCTTCGGCACGCCTTCGGAATCCGTGAACGCCCGCAAAGTGATGCAGGTTCGTAACACGGCCCAGCAGTATGTTCACCAGAAGCGTTATTACGAACGGACGATACGTTTCGACGTCATTTCGGTTATGCTCCGGGAAGACATGACGGCAGATTCGATGGATCATATCGAGAATGCATTTTAAGTTGGGTCTGATCCGAATCGATAAGAATAACCATAGAAACAGGTGAGGGCTCCTTGATCCCTCACCTGTTTCTGCATAATGGCCGTTCTCTTTAATACGAGCATACTTCCAAACAATTGTCGTCCAGGTCATAGAATGTAAAATAGGTTGCGCCGTATTCCAGGATGGAATCGACCCGTACGTTTTGTTTCCTCAGATGCCGATATGCGTCCTCCACGTTCGGAACGAAAAAATTAAACATGGCATGCCGGCGCTCAAAGTATCTCTCTTCTTCTGTTGAGAAAAGGGTAAGGGAGGTTTGTCCGAACAGAATGCATTGATACTCCCCTTGCTCGCTCTCCCAGCCGATTCTGCCCCCAAGAACGCCTGTGTACCATTCTTTAGCGGCTTTTATATTTCTCGTGGGGACAAAGACGGTGTCAATATGCTGAAAAATAGAAGCTGTCATGTCATGCTATCCTTCCTCTCGGCCTTATTCTTGCTCCAAATCATAATATGCTCTTGTTGTCCTGTATCGGGATCCACGGTTTCTTCAAGGCGTTCAAAACCATTCTTCGCGTAGAAGCGGAGTGCCCTTTGGTTATCCGCATATACCCGAAGCTTCAACGTATCTCGAAGGTCCATGGCATAGCGAAGGAGGGCTTTTCCGCATCCTTGATTTTGGCGGCTTGGATCGATGAACAATGCCGCTAAATCCTCGCCTACAAGGGAAACAAAGCCCCGGACTTGACCTGTTTCCTCCAATAGATAAGTTTCGGCCATCGGGAGGTATACCTCCCGCATGTCCCCCTGCTTGGATTCCCAATACTCGGCGGGTATAAAATGGTGGGCCTCTTTGGAAGCGGCTAGCCATATTTCGATAAGGTCATTTAGATCTTCATTGGTCATCTGTCTGATCATCATAAAATATCGACTCCATTTCATTAACGGTGTGTTTCTTCGGTTGCTATATATTGGCGATCCAGTTGTCGGTATTGAATCGCTTCGGCGACATGCCGGCTTTGGATGCCGTCGGATGCCTCGAGATCGGCGATGGTTCGAGCCAGCTTCAGGATTCGGTCATATGCGCGCATGCTCAGGCCCAGCGTATCGATGGTTGCTTGCAGGAGATCTGCCGACTCCTTGTCCAGCCTCGCATGTTTTCTCAGAAAACTGCCGAACAGTTCGCTGTTCCAGCCGAATGGCAGCCCGTCATAGCGTTTCAATTGAATCGCTTGTGCCGCATAGACCTGATCCCGCATGTGCTCGGAGGATAAGGGCGGCGTGCTTCCCGGCCATTCCTTGGGCCGAGGCACGTCCACTTGAAGGTCGATTCGGTCCATCAAGGGGCCCGAGATTTTCGCCCGGTATTGGGCGATCCGCGAAACGCTGCAGGTGCATCGCTGATGAGGATGGTCGCTGCCGTAGTAACCGCACGGACAGGGATTCATCGAACAAGCCAGCATGAAATGCGCCGGGAAGGTAAAAACCGCCCGCGCTCTGCTAATGGTCACTTCTCGATCCTCCAGAGGCTGACGCAGCACCTCCAGCACATGCCTTGAGAACTCGGGAAGCTCATCCAGGAACAGAATGCCTTTATGGGCCAGACTGACCTCTCCCGGCTTCGGTATGGTTCCTCCTCCGATGAGGCCGCCGGCTGAGATGGTGTGATGGGGAGACCGGAAGGGACGTCTCTTCATCAGCCCATCGGAAGGCTTTAGCTTCCCAGCAGCGCTGAATATTTTCGTTGTCGTCAACGCTTCTTGGTCGGCCAGCGGCGGAAGTATGGTGGGAAGGCGCTTCATCAGCATCGTTTTACCGGTACCGGGGGGCCCGATGAGAAGGATATTGTGCATGCCGGCCGCGGCGATGGTCAGGGCGCGTTTGATATGCTGCTGCCCGATCACGTCCCTATAGTCTTCGAGCTGCCTGCTCTGATGGCTACCTTCTTGCGATCTGCTTGCATTCATCGATCGGTCATACCGGAGCTGTGAGAGCGAAACGGTAACAGTGCCATCTCCTGCAGCATCACTACGGCGAGTGGTTTCTGCTGGTGGATTCGGGACGAGCTCATTCAAATGACCGAGCCCATAGACCTCGATTCCTCCGATTAAAGCAGCTTCCGCCGCATTTTCCCGCGGAAGAAGAACGCCGGCATACCCTTCTTTTTGGGCTTGCTCCACCATCGGAAGAACTCCCGTCACGGGCCTGAGCGTACCATCGAGTGCAAGCTCGCCGATGATCAATATTCGATCGGCATTCGAGAAGGCCCACTGCTCGCTAGTCAGCAAAATGCCTACGGCGATCGCCAGATCGAAGGAGGAACCTTCCTTGCGCAGGTCAGCAGGGGCAAGATTGACGGTCACCCGTTTCAGTGGATAAGTAAAACCACAGTTTTTAATCGCTGCCCGTACTCGCTCGACGGATTCGCGGATGGAGGAATCGGGCAGACCGATGATGGCGGTTTGCGGCAGCCCGTTAGCGAGGTCCACCTCCACTTGAATGATGACGCCGTCAATGCCGTGCAAGCAGGCGCTATGAAGTTTTCCGTACATAAGTAAAGCACCTCTTTTCAGATATCAGTGGATTGTAACAAGAACGAACATCCAAGATTCGAAAAGGGTGCTTCCTCATTTTCGCTGGGTGATTCTAGTCCGTATTGTAAAAGTTTCCCTCCTGTCTGTCAATTCGCGAGTATATACTAAAAGCCCCGTCGTACAGGCAGGAACCCGGACAGGATGCGGGGTTTCGGCAATGAATGTACCGTGTTTCAGATCATTGCCACTTTTTCAGATTCTGAGGTCTGGCCAATAACGGGAAGGATTGTGAATGGTCAATGAGCGGCTCCGGCAGGTACAATCAAATCCGTAAACGTCAAGACGGGTTGAGCGTCGAGCGTTACATTATCATACATAAGGGAGAGGGTTGCGTGAAAATTTGGAACCGAAAGCTAGGGCTGGCGGCGTTGGCTGCCGTCTTGACCGGCGCATTGTTGAGCGGCTGCTCGAAAGATAACGCGGCGAACGAGGGGAATCATGAAAGCGCTGATACTGGGAAGGAAATCACGTTAGAGATGATGACATTTTCCCATACGAATTGGCCGTACAAGGAGAATTGGCCGATTTATAAGTACTTAAAAGAGGAAACCGGCATCTCCTTCAAGGTGCAACCCGTCATGAGCGATTACACCACCACGATGAACCTGGCGATATCCTCGGGCGAGATCCCGGATCTCATGATGGTCAACAGCCTGAATGCCGCCAACACGCACGGGGCCAGCGGAGCGTTCGTCGACTATTTCGAGCATCTGGATCAGATGCCGAATTACAAGAAGTTTCTTGATGATCATCCGGAGGTAAAGGCCGCTATTCTGTCTCCCGAGGGAAAAAATTATTTTATGCCGTTGTACGGACTTGAGCAGCAATCCAGGCGTTCCTGGCTTTACCGGGACGATATATTCAAGAAACACAATCTGACGCCGCCCACTACTTACGACGAGCTGTATACCGTTGCGAAAAAGTTGAAGGAACTGTACCCGGACAGCTTCCCGATTGCCGTGTTCAACGGATTGAGCCCGCTGGTTAATATGGCACCTGCGTTTAATACCAACAGCAGCTATTATTACGATTTCGAGAAGAACGAATGGCGCTACGGACCGACAGAAGACAACTACAAGAAAATGGTCGAATATATGAATAAATTTTACGCGGAGGGCTTGGTTGCGCCTGACTTCATGGCACATAAACGCAAGCAATTTAACGATCTGCTGCTTCAGAACAAATCGTTTATCGCCAGCGACTACATCGGCATCATGGATGAACTGCCGTTGATGCTGGGGGATGCATCGTCTGAGTTCAGTCTTGATTACATGGTTCCGCCTATCGGCACGCCGGATGGCAAGTCCCATAACGTGTTTGCCGGATTGCAGAGTGACGGCTTTGCCGTAGCGGCAAATTCCAAAGAGCGGGATCGACTGCTGCAGTACCTTGATTTCCTGTTCTCCCCCGAAGGGATTGAGCTGGCAACCTGGGGCAGGGAAGGCGAGACCTTCACGACGGAGAACGGGGTTCGCACGTTCAACGATGATTACAAAGAGTTTGGCGACTTAAGAACCAAAACGGGAATCGCGACGATCGGTGCTCACATAGTATTGGACATGACCGCATACGAGTCCATGTATTCACCAAAAATGCGGGAAGCAATGAAAATCGCACCAGACCATGAAACGAAGCCGCAGCCAAGGCTTGCGTATACGAATGAAGAGAATGAAGTGCTGAGCATGGTCGGAGAAACCGTGAAGAAATTCCATGAGGAGCAGATTGCGAAATTCATTTTGGGACAGAAACCGATGGATGAATGGGACACTTACGTGCAAGAAGTGAACAAACTTGGCGTGCAGCAGGTGCTGGATGTTCATCAAAGCGCTTATGAACGGACGCAGAAATTCCTGAACGAAGCCAAGTAATTTAACCTGAACGCCATGCAGCCAGAGGAACCGCGGCGGCTCTCTTTTTCGGATCTGCTCTTCGGATGCTCGTTATGCCTGGTTCCGGTCCGCAGGGGGTGCCGCTTATGGATACCGCATGGATTTCGCTGCTAAAGGAGGATACGTTTTTTGCAAGCACGGCATTCGAGTTTCTTGACCAAAGTGAAGCGGGATAAATACCTGCTGTTGCTGCTTCTTCCCTGTGCTCTGTATTACATCATTTTTAAATATGTTCCCATATTCGGCGTTTCGATCGCCTTCATGGACTACAACTTGTTTAAGGGAATCGCGGAGAGCGATTGGGTGGGGTTCAAATATTTCAGCATGTTTTTTAATACGCCCGACTTCTGGCCTGTTCTCCGGAATACATTTCTGCTGGGGTTGTATAAGCTGATTTTCGGCTTTCCCGCACCCATCATACTTGCGTTACTCATTAATGAAGTGAGCAAATCTTTCTTGAAGCGATTTGTCCAGACGGTCAGTTATCTTCCGCATTTCATATCCAACGTGGTTGTCGCGGGGATCGCGGTCATGTTTCTGTCGCCTACAGGCGGGGTGGTCAACCAGCTGCTGAATGCCATTGGGCTTGAGCGGATCAACTTTCTGGTGGAAGCCTCCTGGTTCAGGTCGATTTATGTGACGACGGACGTATGGCAGCATATTGGATGGGGGACCATTATCTATTTGGCCGCTTTGACGGCCATCGATCCGCAGCTCTATGAAGCGGCGCGCATGGACGGAGCGAACCGGTGGAGACAGACGCTGAACATTACGCTGCCCGGCATCGCCCCGGCGATTGTGATCATCCTGATACTCGACATCGGAAAAATATTGGAGATCGGCTTTGAGAAGGTATACCTGCTTGCGACTCCCGCTACTTACGAGACGGCCGATATCATATCTACTTACGTATACAGAGTAGGCTTAACGCAAGGCAACTACAGCTATGCAACGGCGATCGATCTGTTTACCGGCATCATCAGCTTTATTTTCATTATCGCGGCAAATGCGTTCAGCCGGCGAGTCAGCGGAAGCAGCATCTGGTAGAGGAGGAACGTGATGAAACCCAAATGGAATTGGTTTGACGCCCTGAATGCCTTGATATTGACTGGGGTCGTAGGGGCGTGTTTATACCCGTTTGTCTACATGCTGGCCGTGTCCCTCAGCGATTCCGCCTCCATTGCCTCGGGGGAGGTCTGGCTGTGGCCGAAGGGCTTCAACCTGGACATGTATCAGTATGTGTTCGAGGACGGGCGGGTGCTGAAAGGATACAAGAATACGCTGATTTATGTCGTTCTCGGAACGACGATTTCCTTGTTGGTGACGGCGCTGGGGGCCTATTCGCTGTCCAAGGCCAAGCTGGTCATGGGTAAACCGATATTGATGCTGATCGTGTTTACGATGTTTTTCAACGGCGGCATGATTCCGACGTTTCTGGTCGTGAAGGAGTTGGGCTTTGTCAACACCATATGGGGCATGGTACTCCCAGGAGCAGTAGCCACCTGGAATCTGCTGATCATGCGGACTTTCTTCATGGGGATGCCCCAAGAGCTTGAGGAATCCGGCAAAATCGACGGTCTTTCCGAAATCGGAATTTTCTTTCGGATTGTGCTTCCGCTCTCCAAGCCGGTGCTTGCCACCATCGGATTGTATTATGCGGTGGGGATGTGGAATAACTTCATGGGTCCGCTGCTGTATTTGCGGGATGCCGATATGCAGCCGCTGCAGGTGATATTAAGAAACATCGTGCTGTCGGGCCAATTGACAGGAACGGATGGGCCTGTTGTAGGCGATATCGTGGTGGTGGAGGATGGTCTGAAGTTCGCTACCATCATGGTGTCCACCCTGCCGATCCTGCTGGTTTACCCGTTTATCCAGAAATATTTCGTAAAAGGAGCTTTGATCGGCTCCGTCAAAGGTTAAGCGGCCGGCCGCTCACCTGCCTTACCGGATCCAGTTGGTTTTCCGGTAATCGCCTGGTGTTTGGCCGGTTATTTTTTTGAACATGCGGATAAAGGAAGTGACGTTGCGGTAGCCGATCCGGTTGCCTACTTCCTGAATCGGCATGTTCGTCGTCTCCAGAAGCTCTTTTGCTTTTGTTATCCGGATGGCATTCAATTGGTCGCTGAAGTTGCTCCCCGTCTTCTCTTTAATATACCCGGACAGATAGGTGGGTGACATGTTGAGTTTATAAGCGAGCTGCTCGAGCGATATTTCTTCGTTGTAATGGGACTCCAGGTACTGAATGACATATTGGATAATATCGTAATGCTCCTCCCGTTTCCGGCGGATCGCTTGGGTTGCATGGGAAAGCTCGCCCAGAAGGACTTCCCGGTATTGGGCGGGAGTTACGCTGTATGCAAGCATATCGGCATAATCCGGAAGCGCGTCGGTATTGATCTTCAGCAGTTCGACGGTTCTTCTCATGCGGACCGAGACCGATTTGGCAAAATGGCTCAGCTGATCCGCCGTAGCCTCCTGTCGCTGCAACCGTTCCAATGCCCGATCGATCAGCATTTGGCAGCTGCTCTCGTTGCCCGCCTGCAAATTCACGTAAAACTCGTGTTCCTGCTCGGCGGTGAAGCCCGTTACATCGCCGCGGAGTTCCTTCTCCCAGATAATCTGGGTTTCCTCAAGCGGCCGGGCTTGAAGCAGGAGCGACATGGCTTCCGCATAGGCTTGATCGAACTCCGAGGTTTGCTGGAAGACGGATGAAACCGCGATATTCACGAGATAGGCGCTTTGATCGTGATCAAATATCCGTTTGAGCTGGCTGAGGCTCTGCTGCAGCGTGTCTGATTTTTCCTGCGTGTACACGATGGATAAGATTTGTTTGCCCTCCATCTGAAGGGTGTGCGACAAGGGAAACGCCTCTTGGATCTGCAGCGTGATGATGTCCTTGATTTTGCCGGTTGCCCGTGACATCAAGGCATCAAGCTTTAGAGTCGGGTTATGACGGTACCTCAATTGATAGACGATGACCATGAATGCTCCTTCGCCGACCCAAAGTTCTTTGGAAGCGGCGGTATCGATGGCAATGTTTTTGAACTGTGCCAAATAATGATAGCTGGTTAAGAGCGGTTTGGTTTGGTCCATCCATTCCTTGATCATCTTGCGCTCGTGCTGCAATCCCTTCAGATGGTTGGAAATGGCGCTGAATTCGGCGATGCTTCCTTGATACAGCTCCATCTCCGTTTGGCCCAGCCCCGTCACCAATCTCTTCAGCGGTTGGTTGATATTGCGAGAGAAGACCCACGATGCCAACGTGCCTATTAGCAGGGTGGCGGCAAATAACAGCACGGCAGTCCAGTTCATGCGGCTGATGCTTTGATTAAGTTCGTTGTGCGGAATGATGGAGATATAGGTAAGACCGGAGCGTGCCCCTTTTTCGAAAAAATAGTACGATCCCTTCTCCATGATCCAATCCGACTGGCCGTCCCATTCCGGAAGCGGCTGGGAAGCCGCGTCCGGCGAGGATTCATACAGTTTTGTTCCCTTCGGGTCCAACAGTACGAAACGGGAACTATCCATTCCTTTATAGGATTCATACCAGCTTTTCATATTTACGAAAGCTATGATTCGCCAGGGGCTTCCTTGCACATCAGCGACTAACGGCAGCAGCTGCACCTCGCTCTTCTCGGTCCCGATGGAGAAGGTGCTGCTGGGAAGCATTTGCATAAACCCATTGGCGGGCACTGTCTTTTTCCAGAACTCGTAAGGATAGGAATTGCTGATGTAATAATGCTTGAACATGCGGTCATCGTTAACGATGCCGTCCCTTTCAAGCAGGAAGGCATGATTCCGGTAGTAGATCATGACATTATTCAAGTGATAGTATGGCTGGCTGACCAGGGTCCGAATCTGATCCGTCACCATTTCAACCTGCAGATAATCGATTCCTTTCTTTCCGCCGGCATCGGCCTGCCTGCTGATATTGCCGACGAATTCGTTATGCTGAAGGTTGAGGAGGAGGCTTTTCCAGGTGGAATATTGCTTCTCGAAATTGTCGACGGTGTTTCGAATCAGGGTCAGATTATATTTGACGATCTCATTGTTCACATTGCGGGAATAGAAGGTCATCGACCATAGGTTGTAGGAGGAGAGCAGGATAATCACGACGAGAAAATAGACCAACATTTTGACGAACAAGGAATGAATCGGAAAAAACGATTTCAACCATTTCATGCTGAATCTCCTTATGAACACGCCTACTTGTCTTTCTCTTTCCAAATCATTCTACCGGATCGCACAGAAAGGATAAAGAGTTTTATAATGCGTCACAGTTTGATCTTACTAAAAAGGGATTTAATGGTATAATAGTAACGAATGCACTAATTCTATGAGGAATGGAGAGGGAATCGAAATGACGATATTATGGGAAAATATCTTAATTATGCTTGCAGCAGGATTGCTTGGCATTGCCATTGTGGTGTTAGGCATTATAGGTTTGATACATTACGCTCGAAAAAACAATTAGGCATACATATATTTCCAATTTATATCTGGAAGGAATCATACCCATGCCAAATCGAGTGGATAAACGGTGAACTTTTTAAGGTAAGCGTTTTAAAAACATGTTACAATAGCTTGGGTTTAATATATAAAGGTTGACAGTGCCAACTTTCATAGATTGGTTCCGTGTCAGCCAGCCTTGTTCCAGTCATGTTGATAGGAGGATTCGAGAATGAATATCCATGAATATCAAGGAAAACAAGTACTGAAGCAATATGGAGTAGCTGTTCCGAACGGCAAGGTAGCGTTTACGGTGGAAGAAGCAGTTGAAGCTGCGCAATCTTTGGGCAGTCCCGTAACCGTTGTCAAAGCGCAGATCCACGCAGGCGGCCGCGGTAAAGCCGGCGGCGTTAAAGTGGCGAAGAACCTGGACGAGGTTCGTGCTTATGCCGAAGAAATTCTGGGCAAGGTGTTGGTGACTCACCAAACGGGTCCGGAAGGCAAGGAAGTCAAGCGTCTCCTTATTGAAGAGGGCTGCGATATTCGCAAAGAGTACTATATCGGGGTGGTCGTTGACCGCGCTACCGGCCGTGTCGTCATGATGGCGTCCGAGGAAGGCGGTACCGAAATCGAAGAGGTTGCAGCAGCAACTCCTGAGAAAATTTTCAAAGAAGTCGTGGATCCGGCGATCGGACTTCAAACATTCCAAGCGCGGAAATTAGCGTATTCCATTAATATTCCGAATGAACTGGTAGGTAAAGCCGTTCAGTTCATGCTGGCCTTGTATAAGGCATTCGTAGAGAAGGATTGCTCTATCGCTGAAATCAATCCGCTTGTCGTAACCGGTGACGGAAACGTCATGGCTCTCGATGCCAAACTTAATTTCGATTCCAATGCGTTGTTCCGTCATAAGGACATCTTGGAACTGCGCGATCTGGATGAGGAAGACGAGAAGGAAATCGAAGCGTCCAAATACGACTTGAGTTACATAGCTCTCGACGGCAACATCGGCTGTATGGTTAACGGCGCAGGTCTTGCCATGGCTACGATGGACATCATCAAGTATTATGGCGGCGACCCTGCCAACTTCCTTGATGTTGGGGGCGGCGCAACAACGGAGAAGGTAACGGAAGCCTTCAAGATTATTTTGTCCGATCCTCAAGTAAAAGGAATCTTTGTCAACATTTTCGGCGGCATTATGCGTTGCGACGTTATTGCTACCGGTGTTGTCGAAGCAGCGAAACAGCTGGGACTGACTCGTCCGCTTGTTGTACGCTTGGAAGGAACGAACGTAGACCTCGGCAAGCAGATTTTGGCTGAGTCCGGTCTGAATATCGTGCCTGCTGATTCCATGGCCGACGGAGCACAGAAGATCGTCTCCCTCGTTCAGTAATATTTCATTCCTGAAGGGGCATGGCACGATGGGCTTCTTAGCCCTGCCGTGCGGTTGCTTTCATTTTCAAATAACAATAGGGGATGTGAATCAATCGTGAGTATTTTGATCGATAAAAATACAAAAGTTATCACGCAAGGGATTACAGGTAAAACAGCCCTGTTCCATGCAAAAGGCGCCTTGGATTACGGTACGCAGATGGTCGGCGGAACTTCGCCCGGCAAAGGCGGTACCGAAGTTGAAATCACGCTGGAGAACGGCGAAACCGTCAAACTGCCGGTTTACAACACCGTTGAGGAAGCCAAAGCCAAAACAGGCGCAACCGCAAGCGTCATTTATGTACCGCCTGCTTTTGCAGCCGACTCCATTCTGGAAGCCGTTGATGCCGAGATGGATCTGGTGATCTGCATTACGGAAGGCATTCCGGTGCTCGACATGGTAAAGGTATCCCGTTATATGGAAGGCAAGAAGACTCGCTTGATCGGACCTAACTGTCCGGGTGTCATCACGCCTGGTGAATGTAAAATCGGCATCATGCCGGGTTATATCCACACGCCGGGACATGTCGGGGTTGTATCGCGGAGCGGTACCTTGACCTATGAAGCCGTTCATCAGCTAACGGCTCGCGGCATCGGACAATCCTCCGCCGTAGGAATCGGCGGCGACCCTGTCAAAGGGACGGAGTTTATCGATGTGCTGAGACTGTTCAACGAAGATCCGAATACCAAAGCGGTGATCATGATCGGCGAGATCGGCGGAACCGCTGAGGAAGAAGCGGCTGAGTGGATCAAAGCGAACATGACCAAGCCGGTGGTAGGCTTCATTGGCGGCGCAACAGCGCCTCCAGGAAAACGCATGGGCCACGCGGGCGCGATCATTTCCGGCGGTAAAGGAACAGCCAAGGAAAAAATCGCTGTGCTTGAAGCATGCGGTATCAAAGTGGCTCCTACGCCTGCCGAAATGGGCTCGACCTTGGTTAGCGTGCTGGAAGAGAAGGGGCTTTTGGAGTCCTGCACAACGCACTAAGGCTTAAACCTATCCATTAATAGGCCAGATTTACGTTATAACTTAAGGTAAGCAACCTTTTATTTCCTGATTAGGAAATGAAGGGTTGCTTTTTTGTTTATGATTTTATATTTTAAGGAGGTCGCGTGATGAGGCTGGACAGATTAATTCTGATTGCATTGCATGAAAGCGAAGGCATCGGATGGAAGACCATAAACCGAATGGTATTGAACGGCGAGCTGCATGAAGGCTTGCTGTCCTATGATGCGCAGGATTGGAGAGCGTGCGGTCTGCCTGTCGAAAAAGCAAACAAGCTGGCTAAAGAATTCCCTATCGCCGTCGAAAGAAAGCGTGTCGAACTGTCGAATGACGAGGAGGTCGAGCTTCGACAAGTGGAAGACAAGGTATGGAATTTGACAAACCGCACAAAAATACGTATTATAACAGCCCTTGATGCTGTCTACCCGGACATGTTGAAATCGTCGCCGCAAGCGCCCTGGGTTCTGTATTGCATAGGGGATCCTCATTTGCTGTCCACGCCGGGGATCGCGATGGTCGGCACAAGAATGCCTACCGGCTACGGGCGCAAGGTTGCATCGATGCTGTCGGAGGCGCTGACACGAGCGGGGCTTATGGTTGTCAGCGGCATGGCCAGAGGCATTGACAGCGTCGTGCACGAAACCGCTTTGCGAAGCGGCGGGCCGACGGTAGCCGTTCTCGGAGCCGGCATCGATGTCATTTATCCGCCGGAGAACCGCTCACTTTATGAAGAGATCGCAGCTAAAGGGCTTATTATTTCCGAATACCCGCCGGGTACCAAGGCGCTGCCGGGATTCTTCCCGCAGCGAAACCGGATCATCGCCGGGCTGACGCTGGGAACCGTGGTGGTGGAGGCGGATGCCCGCAGCGGATCGCTGATTACGGCGGATTTGGCCCTGGAGGCGGGAAGGGACGTGTTTTCCGTTCCGGGACCGCTCACTTCACCCAAGAGCAGAGGGACCTTGGATTTGATCAAGCAAGGGGCCAAGATGGTCACGGAAGCCGGGGATATAATAGAAGAATATGATTCCTGGTTGCCAAAAGGGGTCTCGGATACATACAATAAGGAGCGGCGGGCCCCTCGTCAGGAGCGTCCGGATGAACTAGCCGGGTTGACAAATGACGAACGACAAATATACCATATGCTCGAACAGGGTCCCGGGTCGCTGGATGAGATGATCGAGCGTACCCGGTGGGATTTTGGACATTTGCATTCAGTTCTGTTATCTTTAATCATAAAAAAGCAGATTACCCAATTACCCGGTGCTATATATAAAATCATATAATGGGAAAGTTTGAATGTTGGAGAGGAGGATGAACCTGTGGCGGATTCACTCGTCATCGTAGAGTCGCCTGCCAAGGCGAAAACGATTGGCAAATATCTCGGCAGCAAGTATATCGTGAAGGCTTCGATGGGTCATGTTCGCGATTTGCCGAAGAGCCAGATCGGGGTTGAGGTGGAAAACGACTTCAATCCGAAATACATTACGATCCGCGGAAAAGGTTCTGTCTTAAAGGAACTTAAGGATGCTAGCAAAAAGGTGAAAAAAGTGTACCTCGCAGCTGACCCCGATCGCGAAGGGGAAGCCATTGCATGGCATCTTGCGCATGCGTTGGAGCTGGATGATACTCAAAGCCTGCGGGTTGTATTTAATGAAATAACGAAAACGGCCGTGAAGGATGCCTTCAAAACGCCGCGCAAAATTAACATGGATCTGGTTAATGCGCAGCAGGCCAGACGTATTTTGGACCGATTGGTTGGTTACAAGATCAGTCCTATTCTATGGAAGAAAGTGAAGAAGGGTCTTTCGGCCGGCCGGGTTCAATCGGTAGCCGTCAAAATCATTCTCGACCGCGAGAATGAGATAAGCGCTTTCGTTCCGGAAGAATATTGGACTATAACGGCTAAGCTGGCGATTAAAGGCTCCGCATTCGAAGCCAAATTCACGCAGCTAAACGGCGCGAAGAAGGAACTGACCAATGAGCAGGAAGTGAATGAAATCCTCGAGGCGATTCGGGATGCTTCCTTTAAGGTCGGCGAAGTGAAAGAGCGTGAGCGTCAGCGCCACCCGTCGCCGCCGTTTACGACGAGTTCCTTGCAGCAGGAGGCTGCGCGTAAACTCGGTTTCCGTGCCGCCAAGACCATGTCGGTAGCCCAGCAGCTGTACGAGGGTGTTGAGTTAGGCAAGGAAGGCACCGTCGGTTTAATTACTTACATGCGTACGGATTCCACGCGGATCTCAGGCACGGCTCAAGAAGAAGCGAAAGAATACATCACCGAGAAGTACGGTGATCCGTTCGTGCCGGAGAGCCCGAGACAATATTCAAAAAAAGCAGCCAACGCCCAGGATGCGCACGAAGCGATTCGTCCAACGTCCGTGCTGCGCGATCCGGAATCCATGAAACCGTATATGAGCCGCGACCAGCTTCGGTTGTACAAACTGGTCTGGGAACGCTTTGTCGCAAGCCAGATGTCTTCTGCAGTACTGGATACGCTTTCCGTGGACATCACTGCCGGGAATACGGTCTTCCGGGCGACCGGTTCGAAGGTCCGTTTCCCTGGATTCATGAAGGTCTACGTTGAAGGCAATGACGACGGAACGACAGAGGAAGACAAATACCTGCCGGAACTTCATTCCGGAGACATTCTGGAGAAGCAGGACATTGAGCCGAAGCAGCACTTCACGCAGCCGCCTCCGCGTTATACGGAAGCGCGTCTTGTCCGAACGCTGGAGGAGCTCGGCATAGGGCGTCCAAGTACGTATGCGCCGACGCTGGAGACGATCCAGAAGAGAGGCTACGTTGCCATCGAAGAGAAAAAATTCATGCCGACCGAGCTCGGTGAGCTTGTCATCGAGCAGATGGAGCAGTTCTTCCCCGAAATCCTCAATGTGGAGTTTACGGCGAACATGGAAGAGGATCTCGACCATGTGGAGGAAGGCTCCGAGGACTGGGTCAAGGTATTGGCAGAGTTCTATGAATCCTTTGAGAAGCGGCTTGAAGTAGCAGAGGAAGAAATGAAGGAAATCGAAATCGAAGATGAGGTTTCCGATGAGATCTGCGAAAAATGCGGCAAGCCCATGGTTTATAAGCTGGGCCGTTTCGGCAAGTTTCTTGCCTGCTCGGGGTTCCCGGAATGCCGGAATACCAAGCCGATCGTGAAGGACATCGGCGTATCTTGCCCGAAATGCAAGGAAGGCCATGTCGTGGAACGACGGAGCAAGAAGGGGCGCGTCTTCTTTGGCTGTGACCGGTATCCCGAATGCGACTTTGTATCATGGGATAAACCGTCAACGAAGCCGTGTCCGAATTGCAGCAGTTTAATGGTAGAGAAGAAAAGCAAGCAAGGCATCAAGCTTCAGTGTACCTCTTGCGATTATTCCGAAATGGTCGAGGAACAGGACGAAGCAGCAGATTTGTAAGGCATACAGGGGGTAATGACGTTGACAGATTCACAGAGGGTTACGGTTATCGGGGCAGGACTTGCTGGCAGTGAAGCTGCCTGGCAGATCGCCAGCCGAGGCGTACCCGTTACACTATACGAGATGCGGCCGGTCGTAAAGACGCCGGCTCATCATACGGACAAGTTCGCCGAGCTTGTATGCAGTAATTCGCTTCGGGCGAACGGATTAACCAATGCGGTCGGCGTATTGAAGGAAGAGATGCGGATGCTGAATTCCCTCGTCATCGGATCGGCTGACCGCAATTCCGTCCCGGCTGGCGGCGCATTGGCCGTCGACCGCGACGGCTTCTCCGGAGAGATTACGGAAACCTTGCATCAGCATCCGTTAATCGAGGTCGTAAATGAAGAAATTCAGCATATACCTGAAGAAGGCATCGTTGTTATTGCTACGGGACCGCTGACTTCGCCGGCATTGTCGTCGCAAATCCGCGAGTTGATGGGCGAAGACTATTTCTATTTTTACGATGCGGCTGCTCCGATCGTGGAGAAGGATTCCATCGATATGAGCAAGGTCTATCTGGCATCCCGTTACGATAAAGGCGAAGCGGCCTATCTGAATTGTCCTATGACGGAAGAAGAGTTTGACGCCTTCTATGACGCTCTGATTAATGCTGAAGTCGCTCAATTGAAAGAGTTTGAGAAGGAGATTTATTTCGAGGGCTGCATGCCGATCGAGGTTATGATGAAGCGCGGTAAACAAACCGCCTTGTTCGGTCCGATGAAGCCTGTTGGATTGGTGAACCCGCATACAGGCAAGCTGCCGCATGCTGTGGTGCAGCTCCGTCAGGATAATGCGGCAGGAACCCTCTATAATCTTGTCGGTTTCCAGACTCACTTGAAATGGGGCGAACAGAAGCGGATCATTTCCATGATTCCGGGACTCGAGAACGCCGAAATTGTGCGTTACGGCGTCATGCACCGCAATACGTTTGTCAATTCGCCGAAATTGCTGGAACAAACCTATCAGGTGAAAACACGGCCGAATTTGTACCTGGCGGGACAAATGACCGGCGTCGAAGGGTATGTTGAATCGGCGGCGTCCGGATTGATTGCTGGCATTAATGCGGCAAGGGCGGCTCAGGGGCGTGAGGGGATCGTATTCCCTCAGGAATCGACCATCGGGAGCATGGCTTATTACATAACCCATGCGGATCCCGATAATTTCCAGCCAATGAACGCGAACTTCGGTCTTCTTCCGGGCCTAGAGAAGCGGATTCGCAACAAAAAGGAAAAGAACGAAGCGCTTGCGAACCGTGCTCTTGACGGGGTCCGCGTATTTATCAGCGAGCATGAACTAAATACAATCTAATCTTATTTTCTTAGGGAGGTCTTGCCATCATGGAAATGACTTTTCACGCCACGACGATTTGCGCAGTGCGGCACAATGGCACGGCTGCTATAGCCGGCGATGGCCAAGTCACATTCGGTGAAAGTGTAGTCATGAAGCAGACCGCCAAGAAAGTGCGCCGTCTTTACCGGGGACAAGTTGTCGCCGGTTTTGCCGGTTCTGTGGCGGATGCGATCACGTTGTTTGAGAAATTCGAAGGCAAGCTGGAGGAGCACCATGGAAACCTGCAGCGGGCCGCTGTCGAGCTTGCGAAGGACTGGCGTCAAGACCGGGTGCTCCGCAAACTTGAAGCCTTGATGATTGTTATGGACAAAACGGGGATGCTGCTGATTTCCGGCGGCGGCGAAATCATCGAGCCTGATGATGATGTGCTGGCCATCGGGTCAGGCGGCAATTTTGCCTTGTCTGCCGGACGTGCGCTTAAACGCCATGCAGGGCATATGGAAGCAAAAGACATCGCCAGAGAAGCCCTTCAGATCGCTTCTGAGGTGTGTGTCTACACCAACAGCAACATTATTGTTGAAGAGCTGTAAGAGGCCATGCAGCAACATATAGCCATATCAGGGGTGGAGGTATTCGCGATGAGTAAAGAATCGATGACGCCTAGACAGATTGTATCCGAGCTGGATAAATACATCGTAGGCCAGAAGGACGCTAAAAAATCGGTCGCTGTCGCACTTCGGAACCGTTATCGCCGGAGTCTGCTGACCGATGACGAGCGGGACGAAATCGTACCGAAGAACATTCTGATGATCGGTCCTACCGGCGTCGGCAAAACGGAAATTGCGAGAAGGCTTGCCAAGCTGGTCCATGCACCGTTCGTCAAGGTCGAGGCAACGAAGTTTACCGAGGTTGGTTATGTCGGTCGTGATGTGGAGTCCATGGTGCGGGATCTGGTAGAAACCGCGATCCGGATGGTGAAGCTGGAACGTACGGAGAAGGTTAAGGACAAAGCCGAGGAAATGGCGAACGAGCGAATCGTTCAGCTGTTGGCGCCTTCAACCAAAGGCCAGAAGAGCCAGCGTAACCCTTTTGAGATGCTATTTGGCGGTGGAAACAACGAAACCCAGGCTGAAGAGGAAGATGCGGACGATAAGGACGTTAGTCTTAAAGAGAAACGGAGACAGGTGCGCTTTAACCTGCTGTCCGGCAAGCTTGAAGACGAAACGATTGAGATCGATGTGGAGGATGCCGCACCGAATATGTTCGACATGTTTGCCGGACAGGGCAACGATCAGATGGGCATGAATATGCAGGAAATGTTTGGCAACCTGATGCCGAAGCGTACGAAGCGCCGCAAGCTGTCCGTCAAGGAAGCCAGAAAAGTGCTTACGCAGGAAGAAGCAGGCAAGCTCATTGATATGGATGATGTCATCCAGGAGTCCATACGCCGGGCCGAGCAATCCGGAATTATTTTCATCGACGAAATCGACAAGGTTGCCAGCCAGGGCCGTCAATCGGGTCCTGATGTGTCCAGGGAAGGTGTGCAGCGCGACATTCTGCCTATCGTGGAAGGCTCCACGATCATGACGAAATACGGGCCGGTAAAAACGGACTTTGTCCTGTTTATTGCTGCTGGCGCATTCCATATCGCGAAGCCGTCGGATTTGATTCCCGAGCTTCAGGGTCGTTTTCCGATTCGGGTAGAGCTGAACAGTTTGTCGCTCGACGATTTTGTGTCCATTTTGACCGAGCCGAAAAACGCATTGACCAAACAATACGTCAATCTGCTTCGTACCGAAGACCTGGAAATCGAGTTTTCGCCGGAAGCGATACGAGAGATTGCCCAAATCGCGGCCTCGGTGAACCAGAACACGGAGAATATCGGCGCACGGAGGCTCCATACGATATTGGAGAAGCTGCTGGAGGATCTGTCGTTTGAAGCACCTGAATTAACGCTGGACCGGATGGTGATCACCCCGCAGTATGTCCGGGAGAAACTTGCCGGCATCGCCCAGGATCGGGACCTGAGCCAGTATATTCTGTAGTTGCATTCGTATAGGTCTATCTGCCGGGTATGCAAAAAGGAGATAATTGTCGATATTCATCCCGGCCTTTCTTGCAGGATGTCGAAGCGCTTTCGCATGTTGGAAGGGATCGGGACGGATTTCGCAATTTTTTGTGAATATTCAGGATGGGAACAGGACCTACCTAGCGGGTAAATTCACTTAAAATTTACAGATTTAGTGGTACGATTTGCAATAATATAGAAAAAAATCGGATAAAAATGAACACAAAGCCCTTCTTTTTGGTAAAAGATAGGGCTTTTTTCTTATTGTAAAAAGTCCCAATCTTTAAGAAACTTAGTTTATGTGACATCATGTTGTCTTTTTCTACTTAAGACCTAGGTTAGTTCGTACGGATTATATTATTTGTCGAAAAAAGAGGGTTTAGCTAGGAAGAGTGGAATACCTTTCGGCAAATCCAGTCAGGAGGAATGAGCTAGTGAATCTGTTGAATAATAGTTCTTTTCAACGGCTTCAAAGCGGTTTGGATGCAGCGAATCTCAGGAACAACGTGATTGCAAACAACATCGCGAACGTGGATACACCTCATTTTAAGAGATCCGAAGTATCCTTTGAAAGTCTTCTGAAGAAAGAAATGGATGGAGCCCAGTTGTCGCTTCAGGGCAGAAGAACGGATCCCAGGCATTTTGTCATCGGTCCAACCGGGTCAATCCCGGATGCTTCGGTCATAAAGGACGGCAGCAGTTCCATGAATAACAACCAGAATAATGTCGATGCAGACAGAGAAATGTCGCTGCTTGCAGAGAATCAGCTTCGTTATAATTCGTACATACAAGCTGTAAATGAGCAGATTCGAATGATGCGTACAGCTATTGAAGGGAGATAGGGATTCATGAATATTAGCAATAGCTTCGGAATTAATGCATCAGCTCTAACGGCACAACGGCTTCGAATGGATGTTATCTCCTCCAACATAGCCAATGCGGAAACCACGCGCGCGCGAATCGAGAATGGACAAGCCGTTCCGTATCGTCGAAAAACGGTTGTGTTTCAGCCGCAGCAGGAATCCTTCGAAGGGCTTCTCAGAGCCCAGATGAACGGTCAAAATGCAGGGCAAGGGGTCAAGGTTGCGCAGGTGCGGGAAGATCAATCCCCGTTGAAGCAGGTATATAACCCCACACATCCGGATGCGAATGCGGAAGGCTATGTCTTTATGCCTAACGTCGATATTACGAAGGAAATGGTGGATATGCTTGCAGCTACCCGTTCATACGAGGCTAACGTTACGGCGATAAACGCTTCGAAAGCGATGATCATGAAGGCTTTGGAGATCGGAAGATAATACGAGGATATATACATAGACCAGCATAGTAGGAGGAGAGAGAGATGATTCAGAATGCAATGTTCAGTGTTCAGGGTGTACAGCCGCTGCAAATGCAGGAGCAAGTGAAAAATGGTGCGACTCCTTCCGAATCGATTCGAGATTTTGGCTCTTACCTGAATGAAGCACTGAACTCCGTGGCCGCGCAGGAACAGAACGCGCACGTGATGAGCGATAAATTAATGATTGGACAAGTAAACGTAGATCAGGCGATGATATCCGCCCAACAGGCTCTGTTGAGCATTCAGCTCACGACACAGGTCCGAAACAAAGTGGTAGAAGCCTATCAAGAGATCATGCGCACGCAAATCTAAATGTTTCTAGCAAAGTTTCGGATGGGGTGACAATGTGAACGAGAGAATTACCCAATATCGGGAGAGAATGACCCAGTATTGGAACCAATTCAGTAACAAACAAAAAATAATGTTAATCGCTACCGTAGCATTTGTTCTAATTGCTCTAGTCGTACTAACGATGCAGTTCTCTAAGACGAAGTATGAAGTAGCGTTCCGGGATCTGAATTCCAGCGACGCCGCAGGCATCATCAGCCACCTGGAGACCCAGGGGATTTCCTACAAGCTGAGCGAGGACGGCAGAAGCATTCTGGTTCCGAGCACAAGCGCAGCTAAAGTCCAGATCGATGTAGGATCACAGGGACTGGTGCAGAATGGCACGATCGGATTCGAAACCTTCGAGAAGAATGCGTCAGCCATCGGGATGACGGATAACGAATTCGAAGTGAAATATGTAAATGCACTGAATGGCGAAGTCGAACGGCTGCTGGAGAAGATGCAGGGCGTTCAGGACGCAACGGTATTGTTGAACCTGCCAAAAGAAAGTGTGTTCGCGAAAAACGGAAACGAGGATCAGGCCAGCGCTTCCGTGGTTGTACAGTTTAAACCGGGCTATCGTCCTAATCAGGAAGTCATAGACGGGTACTACAACCTCGTGAAAACGGCCATTCCCAATTTGCCGATCGAGAACATTACGATCACCAATGACGAAGTCGAGCTGCTCGCAACAGCTAAAGGCGGTCAAGGCGGATTGATCGGCAAGGTGGAAGAAAATTTCGCGCTCCAGAAAAAATTCGAAAACGACGTAAGACAAAATGTCCAGCAATTCCTCTCGCAGTACATGGGTTCGAATAAAGTCAATGTTCTTGTAGCTTCCAAACTGAACTTTGATCAGGTGCAAAGCAAGGAAAACATCGTAACCCCTGTGGATGAAGAAGAAATGAAGGGGATTGAGCTCAGCGTTCAGGAGATCCAGAAGAACTATTCGGGAACCGGCAGTCCTACAGGCGGCGTGGCCGGCGTAGGCGAAGAGGCCGTTCCGGGATATCCAAGCGATTCTGGAAGCGGAGAAACGAATTCGGAAGAGCTCTCCAAAACCGTTAACTATGAGGTTAACCGGATTACGAAGGATATCATTGCAAGTCCATATACTGTTAAAGATTTAACCATTAATGTCTCGGTTGAACCACCTGCCGGGCAACAAACTTTGGATGATGCCACAAGAACGGCTATTCAGAACATCCTGGTCAATATTGTAAGAGCATCGCTTTCGGATTCAGACTCTACTTATACAGACGCTGATTTGTCCAAAAAAGTTTCGGTTATTTCGCAGGTATTTAATGTAAATGCGGATGAAAATCCGAAATCCGTATTTTCACAGCCTGTATTATGGGGAATCGGTATCGCTGCGTTGGCATTGATTGCGGGAGGAACCTATTTCTTCATCCGCAGACGCAGACAGCAGCAGGAGGAGCTTGAAGAGGATATCCAGCTTCCGCCTGTTACGGAATTCCCGTCGATTAATCTCGAAAGTATAACCAATGAAAGCCAGGTTCGTAAGCAGCTCGAAACCTTGGCGAAGAAGAAGCCAGATGAATTCGTGAATTTACTTCGCACATGGCTAGCTGAGGAATAGAGGTGGAAGCATTGGCTAAGGGAAATAACCAAATGTTAAGCGGACGTCAAAAAGCGGCTATACTGCTCATTACACTTGGCCCGGAAGTGTCTGCTCAAATATTTAAGCATCTTCGAGATGAAGAAATTGAACAATTAACGCTCGAGATTGCGAACGTTCGCAAAGTCGACAGCGTCGAGAAAGATAGCATTATTCAGGAGTTCCATCAAATTTGCCTGGCCCAGGAATACATCTCGCAGGGCGGTATCAATTACGCGAAGGAAATTTTGGAGAAGGCGCTTGGACAGCAAAAAGCGATGGAAGTGATCAACAGGCTGACGGCAACGCTTCAAGTAAGGCCGTTTGACTTCGCCCGTAAAGCGGACCCGAGCCAAATCCTGAACTTTATCCAGAATGAGAATGCGCAAACCATCGCCCTCGTCTTGTCTTATCTTCAATACGAGCAGGCATCCGCGATCCTCTCTTCGCTCCCGCAGGAGAAGCAGGCGGAAGTTGCGCGCAGGGTTGCAGTCATGGACAGCACTTCGCCGGAAGTCATCGCTCAGGTGGAGCGCGTGCTGGAACAGAAGCTGTCGGCTACGGTGACGCAGGATTACACCAGTGCGGGCGGCATCGAGTCGATCGTTCAAATACTGAACGGCGTGGACCGCGGAACGGAACGGACGATCCTCGACTCCCTGGAGATCCAGGATCCCGAGCTTGCTGAAGAAATCAAGAAGCGGATGTTTGTATTCGAAGACATCGTCAACGTGGACAACCGTTCGATACAGCGCATCATCCGCGATGTCGAGAATGCGGACCTGCAGCTTGCGCTCAAGGTGGCAAGCGAAGAGGTGCGGGACGTTATTTTCCGCAATATGTCCAAGCGGATGGCCGAAACCTTCCGCGAAGAAATGGAATATATGGGACCGGTGCGGCTGCGTGACGTGGAGGAAGCCCAGACTCGGATCGTAAGCACGATCCGGAGACTCGAAGAAGCGGGCGAGGTTATTATTGCCCGCGGCGGAGGAGATGACATCATTGTCTAACTTGATCAAATCGTCCCACTATAAACCGATGGATGTGTTGAAAGAGTTGGATCTTGCTCGTCGTTACGCTTCGCCAACCGAGGAAACGGTGGAGGAGCCTGCACCGCCGACGGCCGAGCCGGCCGCTGTACAAACGCTTGCTGAAGCCGAACGTTTGAAGCATGAAATGCTGGAAGACGCTCAGGAGTTTGCCGAAAGGCAAATCCGGGAGGCCTCGGAAGAGGCGCAGCGTCTGTTGACCGAAGCGCAGGAGCAGATTGAGGCTTGGTGGACCGAAAGAAGGCTTCAGGATGAGGACTTGTCCGAAACGCTGAAAATGGAAGGTTTTAATCAAGGATATGCGGAGGGCTCTGCCAAGGCGGAGCTTGAGATGAAGGAACTGATGGAGCAGGCGACGGTGCAAGCGAGCGAGCTGCTTCAGCTCGCGCACCAAGCCAAGGAAGATCTGATCCAGGAAGCGGAGCCGTTTTTGGTGGAACTCAGCTGCAACATTGCGGAGAAAGTGCTGGATCGTCAGCTTACGATTGAACCGGAATTCACGCTGGAGCTGATTCGAAAGAACCTGGCGCGCAAGCGGGAAAAAGGAATCATTTCCCTCTGCGTAGCTCCCGATCAGTTCGAATTCGTATACGCCGCGCGGGAAGAGCTCGGATTATCGATCGACTCCCAGGCGGAGCTTCAAATTTTGCCGGACTCCACGGTTAAGGATCGCGGTTGCGTCATCCGGTCTTCCTTCGGAAGCGTGGACGCACGCATCGATACACAGCTGGCCGAGATCAAAAAAGAACTCGTACGGATCGCCCTTGATGTCGAGGAACGGAGAAATCAAGATGAAGAAGCTGAATAGCGCCCGGTACATGGACCATCTGAAACATCTGGATCCCGTCCGCATCAACGGCAAGGTTACGCAGGTCATCGGATTGATGGTGGAGTCCGAAGGGCCGGATGCCAGTATCGGCGACGTATGCTACATCTATCCCACGAAGCAATCCAAGCCGCTCAAGGCGGAGGTCGTGGGTTTCAGAGATAATAAAGTGCTGCTGATGCCTCTCGGCGAGCTGCACTCCATTGGCCCGGGCTGCGATGTAGTGGGCACAGGCAAACCGTTGAGCGTTCAGGTCGGTTCGGAGCTGCTTGGCAAAGTACTGGACGGATTGGGACAACCGCTCGACGGATCCATTATTCCGGCACGCATGCCGCATTATTCCACCCATAACGTTCCGCAGAACCCGCTTAATCGGCCCAGGGTTCAGGAGCCGATCAGCATCGGCGTCCGGGCGATTGACGGATTGCTCTCCATCGGCAAAGGCCAACGTGTCGGCATATTCGCCGGCTCTGGCGTCGGGAAGAGTACCCTGATGGGGATGATCGCACGTAACACCTCAGCCGATGTCAATGTCATTGCCTTGATCGGTGAACGTGGACGAGAGGTGCTTGATTTCATCGAGCGGGACCTGGGTCCCGAAGGGTTGAAACGGTCCGTTGTGATCGTGGCCACCTCGGATCAACCGGCGCTCATCCGCATTAAGGGAGCCTTGATCGCCACCACGATCGCCGAATATTTCAGGGATCGCGGCCTGAACGTGATGCTGATGATGGATTCGGTTACCCGTTATGCGATGGCACAGCGCGAAGTCGGGCTTGCCGTAGGGGAACCGCCGGCGATGCGCGGTTACACTCCGTCGGTATTTGCCAGTCTGCCGAAGCTTCTGGAACGCGCAGGTACGGGACCAACGGGTTCGATCACCGCTTTTTACACGGTGCTGGTAGACGGCGACGACATGAACGAACCGATCGCGGATGCGGTCAGGGGGATACTGGATGGTCACATCGTCCTGAACCGGAATATCGCGAACAAAGGCCATTTTCCGGCGATCGACGTGCTGGCCAGCATCAGCCGGGTCATGAAAGACATCTCGCCCGAGGAACAAATTGATGCCTCCGAGAACGTAAAGCGTTTGATGGCGATCTACAAGGATTCGGAGGATTTGATCAATATCGGAGCTTACCAACAGGGCTCGAATGCCGACATCGATGAATCGATCGAATACATCGGCCGAATTTGGGATTTTACGAAACAAAAAGTGAATGAGAAGACCACATTGGATGAGGTTCAGGAACGTTTGATTTCCGAGTTTTCAAGGAGATGACTTTGAAGAATGAAATTTCATTATGCATTCCAGAAAATCGTAGACCTGAAAAGCAACGAGAAAACGCAAGCGGAATGGATGCTGTCAAGCGCCATCGGGAAGCTGCAGGCGGAAGAGAAAAGTCTGAATGAGTTGTATGAGATGCGGGATCAAATGTACCGTGCTCAGCAGGAAGCGGCATCGCGCTGCGTGCCTGTCTCTGAAATCCGAAACATTCAGGTCTATGCAGAGCACCTGGAAGAATGCATTGAACGGAAACGGGATGACATACGGATCGCCCATGTCAATGTAACGAAGAAACAAAAGGTATTGTCCGACAAAATGCTTGACGAAAAAGTGTGGCTGAAGGCAAGAGACAAATCCCAAGAAAAGTTCCGGCATGAAAGTCTCCTTCGGGAACAAAACGAGCTGGACGAAATGGCGACGGTACGTTTTGCGATCAGAGCCCGTTAAGGTTTGCAAACACCGGTGGGTATGACCGCGAGGGAGGAATGAGTGTGGCACGAAAAGACATGCCGCTTGATAAGGAAGAATCAGGCGGTGGATTTGAACGGATATTGTTGATTTTGGTACCTGCTATATTCACGATCGTTCTGCTCGGAGCGCTCGCCGTATTTTTCAGAGCCGATGTCCGGGATGGGCTGCTCGAAGTAGCCAATAAAATTCCGGTCGTTAAGAACTGGGTCCCTGACCCGGTGTTGACCCCGGAAGAGCAGAAGCTCAAAGAGGCGAAGCAGCAGGAAGAAAGCGCAGAAGCGACGATTGTGGAACTTAAGAAGCAGCTTGCCGAGAAAGAAGAAACGTTAAACGAAGTAACGGAGCAAAAAGCAACGCAGGAAAACAAGGTGAAAGAGCTGGAAACCCAAATAGAATCGATGCAAAGCACATCCACGGACGGCGAGGCGGAAGAGGAAGACGCGTACACCAAGCAGATTCGTGAGCTGTCCAAGCTTTATGCGGACATGAGTCCCAGCAAAGCCGCACCGATCATGCAGAACCTGACGCTGGAAGAAATGGTGCTAATGCTGAGCCAAATGAAGAGCAGCAACCGGGTTGCCATCCTTCAGAAGATGGATCCGAAAACGGCGGCGGATGCAACCATGATGCTGAAAGACGCGGAGACCTCTGAAGATCTGGCCATTGCCGCTTTGCAATCCAGGCTGAAGAAGAACGACGCGGAGGCTGCGCAGAAGAAAACCTCCGAGAACCTGGATAAAAGCCAGCTGAATCAGACTTTTGCCGGAATGACGCCTGCCAACGCCGCGGACCTGCTGATGCAAACGTACAAGATCAGCCCCGCGAAAACGATGACCATTCTAAATACGGTGGACGATGCTACGCGCTCGCGAATTTTAAATGCGATGTCCTCGAAAGACGCGGAGCTGGCAGCTAAAATATTGAATCGCCTGATGGGCTCTAAATAAGCTCTGAAATGAATCTCCATCCTCAGGAAAGGAGGTGAAATAGACGATGACAATAACGGTACAAAGCAGTATGTCTTCTTCCGTCAGCAGTACCGCGGGAAGCGGAAAGACCAGCGCAGCCGGTCAAGCGACAGCGGGTGTTTCCTTTGATGCGACGCTGGCTTACCAGATGAACGGCAGCGGCAGCGGCGCTGCAACAACCTCAACAGAAGTCGCGGCCAAGCTGGAATCCCTGCTTGCGCAGTATTCGGCGGAAACCGACGAATCGCTTGAAGGCTTGATGGAGCTGCTTCAAGGATTGCTGCAGGAGCTAGATACCATGGACCAGGCCTTAGAGGAGGATCCATCGTTATTGCAAGAGCTGCAAAACTGGCTGACGCAAGCGAACCTTCTGTTAAGCGGAACAGCTCCTCACGCCCAAGGAAACGCGAACGGCAATGACATGTCCCCATTGGCTTCCCATCCGGATACGATCCGGTTTGCGGTACAGGACACGATCAGCCAGCTGGCTTCGATGCTGTCCAAATCGGGTCAGGTGGACCTCCAGACGGAGGCAGCCGTCAAACAGCTTGTCCAATCCTTCCAAAGTTTGCTTGGTCAAGGAACGGGGACTGGAGAAAATAAAGCAAGCGGCAGTTTTGCCAACATCCTAAGCCAAAAGCAGCCGGATGCGGTACAACCTAACATTGCAGCGAATACTGCAGGACAGTCGGCTTCATCTGAGACAACGGGGCAAGCGAACGCTAAATGGTCTACTCTGGCCACAAGTACCCCGGTTGACGGCACAGCAGCTGAATTCGCTTTAAATGAAGGGGATTCCCTATTGGAGCAAGGAACGGTTACGGCCGGTCAGCTGGCCCTGCGTTCCGGAACCCAAGTAGCGGTAAAACCTGCAGCTCCGCCGGTGCCTGTCGAGAATTTCTCTAACGAAATGACTTCCTTCATTATTAATAAGCTCGAAATCGTGAAGCAAACCGGTTTTACCGAAGCGAGAATCTCCTTGAATCCGGAGCATCTGGGCCAAGTAGACATCAAGCTAACGATGCAGAACGGCCAGTTGATCGCACAGTTCATGACGCGGTCGACGGATGCTAAAGAGCTGATTGACCAGCAAATGGCACAGCTTCGAAGCGCATTGCTGGCCCAAGGACTTCAAGTCGAGAAAATTGAGGTTACGCAGAGCAGCCAGCCATCCAATGCCAATCTTTATCAGGATGGACGTCAGCCTGGATCAGGACAGCAGCAGCCGCAGCACCGTTCGAAGGAGAAGGATAGGCCTTCCGACGATGCCGTTCTTGCCGCGAATTTGACGGAAGAATTGAACGATTGGATTGCCGAGCATCAAGCCGACGATGAGAACTTGCAAGCAGGAACATTTACCGCGAAAGCCTAACAGTGAGGAGGTGAGCTTGGATGGCAACAGATCCGGTATCTACGAAAAATATGTGGCCCAATTATGCCAAAGGGAACATCAGCACTAAAAACGGAAACGGCCAAGAGCTTGGGAAGGACCAGTTCTTAAGCATTCTGATTACGCAATTGCGGCATCAGGATCCGCTTCAGCCGATGCAGGACCGGGAATTTATTGCCCAAATGGCCCAGTTTACTTCCCTGGAGCAGTTGATGAATATCAATACGCAATTGACGGCAATGAGCCAGTCTTTGGGTGCTGCTTCAAGTTTGATCGGTAAACAGATCAGCTGGATGTTCAAGCCGGAGGATGGCTCGGATTCCGTCATGAAAAGCGGTCTTGTTGATTCCATCATCGTCCGCGACGGCGTCCATTACGCAAAAGTCGGTGAAAATGAAGTATCGCTTGACCAGATCGTGAAAATCGAGAACGCTATGGCCGAGAAGGATCCAGGAGCAACGGATCCCGTTTCTTCCGAACCTGAAGCAAGCAATCCGGATCCGGGAGAGCCTGAAACCGGAGACCGGGGACAAGGTGAAGAGCCTGGGGGAACCTCGCCATGAGTGACCGTATGATGATCGGGAATTTATTTCCCGGGAAAATACATCCCGCAGCGCTTCACAATGAGCGAAAAACAGCGCAAGCTCAACATCATCCTCCACCCGGAACGTTCCAGGAGCTCTTAAATGAGAATCTCCTTAAAATTAGCAATCATGCGGCGAAGAGACTACAGCAGCGCGGCATTGAGTTGAAGGGTGATCAGCTGGAACAGATCCAGAGTGCGGTGGACAGAGCCGCAGCAAAGGGGAGCAAGGAATCGCTCATTCTGATGAAAGACATGGCCCTTATCGTGAATATTCCGAATCGGACCGTAGTCACGGCGATGGATGGCAAGGCGATGAAAGACAATGTGTTCACGCAAATCGATAGTGCAGTTATTATCTCATAAATCTGGCTGGCCCGTGAGGAAGCCAGGCGGCCGCTGATCGACAGAAGCGGTCCATAACAGAAGGAGGAAAATCGATGTTAAGATCCATGTATTCCGGCATTTCCGGAATGAGAGGTTTCCAAACCAAACTTGACGTCATTGGTAATAACATTGCCAACGTAAATACGGTTGGGTTTAAAGCGGGACGAGTTATGTTTAAAGATATCCTCAGCCAAACGATGTCCGGCGTTACGCCGGGAACCGACGATCCATCCGGTGGCGTAAATGCGAAGCAGATCGGTCTCGGCGTATCCATCGGCTCGATTGATACTTTGCATACGCCAGGCAGCGCCATGATGACCAATAATCCGAGGGACCTGAGAATTGACGGAGACGGATTCTTCATGGTGAAGCTCAGCGAGGATCAAGAAGTGCCTTTCTTGACTCGTGCCGGCGACTTTCATATCGACGTAGCGCGTAACTTGGTCACATCGGACGGTATGCTCGTTCTCGATTCGGCGGGTGATCCGATCCAGCTAGACGAAGAGGTTACGTCTTTCACAATCGCGCAGAATGGCGCCATCATTCAGAAGATGAGTGACGGAACGACGGAAGAAGGAGCCATTATCGGCGTTGCGAAAATTCCGAATCCGGAAGGCCTGGAAAAAATCGGAGGCAATATGTATCGCGTGACCCTGAATGCAGTTCCGGATGGTGATCTGGCTGCCGTCATGTTTGAAGGGAACAACGCGGAAGAAGGAACCGGTGCGATTATTGCCGGTCAACTTGAAATGTCCAACGTTGACTTGACAGGCGAATTTTCTGAAATGATCGTCGCTCAGCGCGGCTTCCAAGCTAACTCCCGGATTATCACGACTTCGGATGAAGTGCTTCAAGAAGTTGTCAATCTGAAACGATAAGGATGGATAGGGAGGGGCCCTCCCCTCCCTAATTAAACAAGGAGGCTATCCATGATATCGGTAACGAGGTTAAATGGTTCGCAGTTGTGGCTTAACGCGCTGTTGATAGAAATGGTTGAGGAGACTCCTGACACCTACATTACTTTGATTAATGGAAAACGGATGATTGTGCTTGAAAGTGCAAATGAAATCATCGCTTCCGTTAAGGCGTATCACCACGAGGTAGGCATTCATCAAGCCACCATTAAAGTGCAGCAATTGGAGGAACCTTCATGAAAAAGATGCTCCCCTGGTTAATTACGATCCTGTTATCGATTACGCTGATTGTCCTGGCCATCTTCCTGTTGTCGGACAAGCTGCTTGGCGATAACGGGAAAAGTCAGGCTTCGGCCAATGCCGCGGCTTTATCCAAGTTGTCGGCCGACGAGATCGTAAAGATGACATCGGAAATAACCGGTATCAAGACGAATCTGGCAGATCCTGAATTTGTTGCCCAGATGGCCTTTGCTTTTCAGCTTAACGATAAAAAAGCAAAGGAAGAATTCGATAAAATCAAGGAAATCAAGATCAAACCGATTATTATCAAAACGCTGGCCGACACGAAACCCGAATTACTGAATGACTCCAAAGGGCGCGAACAGTTTATTGCCAAGCTGCAAAACCTGATCAATAAGTCGTTAACGTCCGGTCACTTGATTCAAATCGAAATGACAGAAGTAATGATCGTAGGTATCTAGACTGTTCGTCGGACGACCTGTAAGGGGGTGAGTAGATGGTTGATGTTTTATCGCAGAATGAGATCGATGCCTTATTGGCCGCTCTCTCTTCAGGGGAAATGGATGCTGAAGAACTGAAAAAAGAGGAAACGCAAAAGAAAATCCGTTCTTACGATTTTAAGAGGGCCCTCCGTTTTTCGAAGGATCATATCCGAAGCTTGACTCGGATCCACGAGAACTTTGCACGCTATTTGACGACCTACTTCTCGGCGCAGTTACGTACTTTTGTGCAAATCAACGTAGTGCAGGTTGAACAGCTTCCGTATGATGAATTTATTCGCTCCATACCAAAAATGACAGTTCTTAATATATTTGAAGCCGAACCGCTCGTAGGTCGGATGGTGCTCGAGGTCCATCCCAACATTGCCTACGCGATGCTGGACCGATTGCTTGGAGGTACGGGCATTGCTCCGTCTTCCATCAGCTCGATGACCGAAATCGAAACGATTATCATGGAGCGCATATTCAGCCGGGCGTTCGATAGCCTCCAAGAGGCATGGAAAACGGTGCTGGATATATCCCCGCGCCTCGAAGCCTTGGAAACGAATCCGCAATTTATGCAGATCGTGTCTCCGAACGAAACCATTGCGCTAATATCCCTTAGCACAAAAATCGGCGATACCACGGGCATGATTAACCTGTGCATACCGCATGTGGTGCTAGAGCCGATCATGTCCAAGCTGTCCGCGCATCAATGGTTCATCTCGGAGAAAAAAGCGAGCGTTCCGGAGGAAGTGGATGCTCTTAAACAGCGCGTAAGCAAAGCCAAACTTCCGATCGTTGCCGAGCTGGGCGTTTCGCAGCTTACCGTGTCCGAGTTCTTAGGACTGAGCGTCGGCGACGTTATTTCGTTAAACAAGCCGATGCATGACGGACTATCCATCAAGGTCGGCGACAAATTAAAGTTTATTGGCAGTCCCGGAACGATAAAAGACCGGGTTGCTGTACAAATCGATGAAATTGTCATCGAAGGAGCTGAAGAATTTGACGAGTAAAGATTATTTATCCCAGGAAGAAATCGACGCTTTGTTAAAACAGTCGGAAATGGCATCACCAGCATCAATTCCTTCGGCGGCGACTGTCGATGACGTATTAACACCCCTGGAGCAGGACGCGCTAGGTGAGATCGGTAACATAACCTTCGGCAGCGCTGCAACCGCCCTGTCCACCTTGCTGGGCAAAAAAGTGGATATCACGACCCCCAGAGTTTCGATCATTAAGCGAAGCGAGTTCGAGGAAGAATTTCCGAAGCCGCATGTTGCGGTACATGTTAAGTACGTGGACGGATTTGAAGGAATTAACTCGCTGGTCATTAAAACACGCGACGCGCAGGTCATTGCCGATCTCATGTTAGGCGGGGAAGGCAACCCCATGGAAGAGGAACTCAATGAGATTCATATCAGTGCCGTTCAGGAAGCGATGAACCAGATGATGGGGTCTTCCGCAACGAGCATGTCGACGATTTTCAACCGGTTTGTCAATATATCGCCGCCAGGCATTGACATTCTCAACATGGCGAACGGCGAAGGGGTCAACAACCTGCCGCCGGATGAAACGCTGATTAAGATTTCTTTCCGATTAATTATCGGTGAACTTATTGATTCAACCATTATGCAGTTGCTGCCCGTCCATTTCTCCAAGGATATGGTTCACATGCTCATCAACGGGACAGAAGAACCGCAGCCTGCGAAGCAGGAAGCTGCTCCGGCGGTGGAAGCACCGGCCAGTGCCCAGGAGTCGGTACAAGCACCGGTTAATCCGGCGCAAACCCAAGACATGGGTCAAGGCTACGATTATGGACAAGGCTACGGTCAGCCTATGCCAGGACATGGCGGGCCCATCCCGCAGCAATCCATGCCATACGGTCAGCCGCAGATGCCTTACCAAACACAGCCGCAACAGTATGGCGGCATGCCGAATCGCAATGTGAATGTACAGCCCGTGCAGTTCGCTAATCTGCAATCTGCACCTTACACCCAGGTGGATGAAAACAATCTGAACTTACTGATGGACATTCCCCTTAAAGTCACCGTAGAATTAGGGAGGACCCAAAAGCAAATTAAGGATATCCTGGAAATGTCGCAAGGTTCGATTATCGAGCTGGACAAGCTGGCCGGTGAGCCTGTTGACATCCTCGTCAATCATAAACTGATTGCCAAAGGCGAGGTCGTTGTCATCGATGAGAACTTTGGTGTGCGTGTGACGGATATCGTAAGCCAATGGGACCGGATTCAAAAATTACAATAGCACAAACATTTTAGGGAGGATTTTTATCAATGGCTAACCGAATTCTGATCGTGGACGATGCTGCATTTATGAGAATGATGATCCGTGACATATTGGTCAAGAACGGATTCGAGGTTGTGGGGGAAGCACAGGACGGTGCACAAGCAATCGAGAAATTTAAGGAACTTCGTCCAGATCTGATTACGATGGATATTACGATGCCGGAAATGGATGGTATCGCAGCGCTTAAAGAGATTAAAAAAGTAGATGCCAATGCCAAAGTAATTATGTGCTCTGCCATGGGTCAGCAAGCGATGGTTATTGACGCAATCCAAGCCGGAGCGAAAGACTTCATCGTTAAACCGTTCCAATCGGACAGAGTTATTGAAGCCATCAACAAGACGCTTGGCGTATAAGGATTCTTCTTATGATGATGGCAGCTTCTGACAGATTGGGCTCAAGTAGTACTACCGGGTATTATTTACAGTTGTTTTATGTCTTTATCGTACTTGCCATCATCATTGCGTTGATCGTGTTCCTGATTCGCTTTCTAGGCAGAAAGAATCAGAGCTGGATGCAGGGCCGCTCCATTCGTACTTTGGGTGCGGTTGGTATGGGCCCTAACAAATCCCTTCAGCTCGTCGAAATTGGGGGCAGCATCTATGTGATCGGAGTTGGCGAAGACGTCCGGTTGGTGGACAAAATTTCTGATCCGGCTGAAGTTGCGCTTATCCAAGCTGCATTTGAACAGGATTCTGGAATACATAATGGGGCACTGCCGCCTTTTATAACGAAACTGGCGGCAAAACTCCGTAAAGACAAACCACCGGAAGAAATGGAGTTGGACGATACATCTTCTTTCCATGAAGTGTTCGAATCCAAGCTGCGCAGCGTACCGAACCGGAAAGAAAAGGTCGAAGAATTGCTGCGGGAGGATCATAAGGATTCATGAATAAAAAGATCTCGTACGCTATCACGATTTTCATCATGTTTGGATTATTGTTTTCCCATACGGCATTCGCGGATCCGATTCCGAACATTGATATTCAAATCGGTAATGAGGGAGATGCACCGGGGACAAGCTCTTTGTCCTTGATACTCCTGATTACCATTCTTAGTATTGCACCGGCGATCCTGGTGCTGATGACAAGTTTTACAAGGATTGTTATCGTGCTCGGCTTTGTCCGTACTTCGCTCGGAACACAGCAAACACCGCCAAACCAAGTGTTGATCGGCCTGGCGCTGTTCCTTACCTTGTTCGTTATGGCTCCCACGTTGTCCTCGATGAACGAGGTCGCGCTGCAGCCCTACCTCAAAGGGGAGATCACTCAAGCGGAAGCGCTGGATAAGGCTCAAGACCCGATGAAGAAGTTCATGTTCGCGCACACAAGGGAAAAGGACCTGCTGCTGTTCATGAATTACACAGGCGCGGAGAAACCCGAATCCTACGAGGACATTCCATTAACGGTTTTAGTTCCGGCATTTGCCATTAGCGAGCTGAAGACGGGTTTCCAAATGGGTTTTATGATCTTCATCCCGTTTCTGGTCATCGATATCGTGGTTGCCAGCGTGCTGATGGCAATGGGGATGATGATGCTGCCGCCGGTCATGATCTCGCTGCCATTCAAGATTCTGCTCTTTGTTTTGGTGGACGGCTGGTATCTGGTAGTGAAATCCATGCTGATGAGCTTTAACCCGTAGCAATAAGCGGCAAGCAATTCGAATACAGGGGGACTAAGCCGTGAGCGCTGAATTTATTATCGGTCTGGCAGGACAAGCGGTCTATATTGTGCTCCAGGTGAGCGCGCCGATGCTGGTTCTCGCACTGGTTGTGGGACTAATCATCAGTATTTTTCAAGCGACAACACAAATCCAGGAACAGACGCTGGCTTTCGTACCCAAAATCATTATCGTTCTTGTAGCGTTACTGCTGTTTGGTCCTTGGATATTAACGACGTTAGTGGATTTTACGCACGGTATTTTGGACAATCTCTACAAATATATCGGATAGGCTGAGTGTCCATGGAATGGTTGCAGCAAAGTTTACCAGTTTTCATGCTTATTTTTTGTCGAATAACATCTTTTTTTGTAATATCGCCAGTGTTTGCTTCGCGCGGTATACCTTCTTCTTACAAAATAGCCCTGTCGGCCATTATCGCCCTGATCGTCTATCTATCGTTCGGGCTCGGGGAAGTGGTTCCGCAAGATCTGTCTTACGCCATCTTAATCGTCCAGGAAGTGCTGGTGGGACTGCTTCTAGGTTTCACTGCTTATCTCATCATGGCTGTCGTCCAAACCGCCGGGGCATTAATTGATATTCAGATCGGTTTCAGCATGGCGAATGTCATCGACCCGTTTACGGGGACGTCCACCCCATTAATCGGGAACTTCAAGTATTATCTCGCTCTGCTGGTGTTCCTGAGCATGAATGGTCACCATTATTTGTTTGATGCGATTATGTACAGTTATGATTGGATCCCGATCACGGGTGACGTGTTTGGGAAGATCCATGAGGGCAACGTAACGGACTTTCTCGTTCGGACATTCTCGCACTCGTTTGTATTGGCGATTCAAATGGCGGCTCCGCTGGTGGCAGCCCTGTTCCTGACCGATGTCGGGCTTGGCTTTCTGGCAAGGACGGCTCCGCAGTTCAACGTGTTTGTCATCGGGATTATTATCAAAATCATCGTTGGGCTCGTGCTGCTGATGCTGCTCATGCCGATGCTGGTGTCCCTGTTTGATCATCTGTTTGCCAAAATGTTTGAAGCGCTCCGTGAGCTGCTCGGCGTTCTTGGCGACGAGCCGACTTAAGGAGGATGGAGGTGAAGCGGATGTCATACCGGTATCCGGTCGACTTACAGCTGTTCGCTGGCGAAAAGACGGAGAAAGCCACACCGAAGAAGCGCCAGGATACGCGTAAGAAGGGCCAAGTTGCCAAGAGCATGGAGGTATCGGGTGCATCGGTTTTGCTGGCGGCTTTCTTCTGCCTGTTAATCTTTGGCGGTTATATGAGGGACCGCACCGTTCGACTATTCACCGATATATACATTAATCGGCTCTCCATGAATGTAACGAAAGATAATGTGATGGAGCTGTTCGGGGAATATGGCGTTCAAATCTTGCTTCTGCTCGCGCCTTTGTTCATTTCGATTTTCGTTATAGCGCTGGTCGCTAATTATTTGCAGGTCGGGTTTATGTTAACCGGCGAGACGCTGAAAATGAAGTTCAGCAAAATCGACCCCATCAAGGGGTTCAAGAATATATTCTCGATGCGTTCGTTGGTCGAGTTTTTGAAATCGGTCATCAAGTTGACCATTATCGGTTACCTCGTGTACAGCACCTTGTGGGCTGCCAGGGAGGATTTATCCTCCTTATCGACGATGGGACCCGATACCATCTTTCATTTCGTGGCCGATATCACCATGTCGCTCGGTTTTAAGATTGCCATCGGGCTGATTATTCTGGCCGTTCTGGATTACATGTATCAGAAATACGATTACGAGAAAAACATTCGGATGTCCAAGCAGGACATCAAAGACGAGTACAAAAAAATGGAAGGCGATCCGCTGATCAAAGGAAAGATCAGGGAGCGCCAGCGTCGGATGGCACTTCAGCGGATGATGCAGGAAGTTCCGAATGCCGACGTCATCATCACGAACCCGACCCACTTTGCAGTGGCGATCAAATATGACGGGTCCACGATGGAAGCTCCGCAAATCATTGCAAAAGGCCAAGATTTCATGGCCTTGCGGATTAAGGAAATCGCGAAGGAACACGGAATTATAACGATGGAAAACAAGCCGCTGGCACGCGCTTTGTACCAACGGTCGGAAATCGGGGATTCGATTCCGGGAGACCTGTTCCAGGCCGTAGCGGAAGTGCTGGCCTATGTATATAAACTAAAAGGTAAAGCGAAATAACTAGGGACCGGAGGCGTCTGTGCAGTGAAAATAAAAGATCTATCTGTCCTTGCGGGTGTCATTGGCATCGTACTCATGATGATTCTTCCGATCCCGATATGGCTGCTCGATGTACTTCTGATTATCAATATCTCGCTGGCGCTCATCATTTTGCTGGTGGCCATGAATACGAAGGAAGCGCTCGATTTCTCCATTTTTCCTTCCTTATTGCTCATCACGACACTCTTTCGGGTAGCGCTTAACATATCGACAACGAAGCTGATCCTTTCGGAAGCTAACGCGGGCGAAGTTGTTGCCACGTTCGGCAAATGGATTGCCAACGGCGAAATTGCGGTTGGCTTCATCGTCTTCTTGATCCTCGTCGTCGTACAGTTCATCGTCATTACCAAAGGCTCGGAACGGGTAGCCGAGGTTGCGGCAAGATTTACCCTCGACGCGATGCCGGGTAAGCAGATGAGCATCGATGCGGATCTGAACGCGGGTCTGATCAATGAGCAGCAAGCCAGGGAGCGCCGTAGCAAGATCGAGCGGGAAGCCGACTTTTACGGCGCCATGGATGGTGCGAGTAAATTCGTCAAGGGTGATGCCATCGCCACGATCGTCATCATGCTGATCAACCTGATCGGCGGATTTATTATCGGGATCTCGATTCACGGCATGTCGTTCGGAGATGCGATGAGCACCTACTCGATCCTGACGATCGGAGACGGATTGGTCAGCCAGATTCCGGCGCTCTTGATTTCCACGGCAGCGGGCTTGATTGTTACGCGTGCTTCATCCGAAGGAAATCTGGCGGAGGATCTGACCGGTCAGCTCTTCTCATATCCTCATCTGCTGTACATTGTTGCAGGAACCGTTCTGCTGCTGGGGATCTTCACACCGATTCATCTGATCACGACCGCACCGATTGCACTCGTACTATTTATCGCGGCACGGACGATGCAGAACAATTTGGATCGCAAGCAGGTGGAAGTGGAGCAGCTGGAAGAGGAACAGCAGATCGAAGAGGTGCGAAGCCCGGAAAGCGTGATCAACCTCTTGCAGGTCGATCCTATCGAATTCGAATTCGGATATGGGTTGATACCGCTGGCAGACGCTCAGCAGGGCGGGGACTTATTGGACCGTATCATTATGATTCGGAGACAATGCGCGCTTGAACTGGGACTCGTCGTGCCGGTCATCCGGATTCGCGACAATATTCAACTAAAACCGAACGAATATGTCATAAAAATAAAAGGGAATGCTGTCGGCGGCGGTGAATTATTATTAAATCACTATCTCGCCATGAGCCCGGGATACGAGGACGATTCCGTAACAGGGATCGAAACGATGGAACCGGCGTTCGGGCTTCCTGCGTTGTGGATTGACGAAGCCATGAAGGAACGGGCGGATCTGGCCGGTTATACCGTTGTGGATCCACCGTCCGTCGTTGCTACCCATCTGACGGAACTCATTAAGAGACATGCCCATGAGTTGATCGGACGCCAGGAAACCAAGGCATTGGTCGACAATATTCGAGAAAGCTATCCGGTCCTTGTGGACGAGCTCATTCCTTCCGTGCTGACCATCGGGGAAGTGCAAAAGGTATTGGCCAAGCTCCTCCGCGAGAAGATCTCCATCCGGGACATGGTTACGATTCTCGAGACCCTTGCCGACTACGGGCATTATTCGAAGGACCCTGATGTCCTTACCGAATATGTAAGGCAAGCCCTCTCACGGCAGATTACACAGCAATACGCTCAAGAAGGAGAGGCGATGCGGGTCATCACGGTCGGACCGCAGCTGGAGAAGAAGATCGCCGAGAGCGTTCAGCAGAGCGACCAAGGAAGCTATCTCGCGATGGATCCGGCATCCACGCAGAGCGTGTTTCAAAAGCTCAGTGAGCAGGTCAATCGGATTATTCAGATGGGACAGCAGCCCGTGCTGCTGACCTCGCCGGCCATAAGAATGTATCTGCGGCAGGTCATTGAACGAAGCATGCAGGATATCCCGGTGTTGTCCTATAGCGAGCTGGAGCCTAACGTCGAAATTCAAAGTGTCGGAGTGGTGAACTTATGAGAGTGAAAAGGTATATCGTCGACACGATGCCTGAGGCGATGCAGCATATTCGTACGGATTTGGGTGCGGATGCCGTCATACTGAGCACGAAGGAAACCAAGGTAGGCGGGTTCCTCGGGATGTTCACCCGCAAGAAAATAGAGGTGATCGCGGCGGTAGAGCAGGCGGAAAAGCCCAAGGGCTCTTCGCCGGTCAAGCCCAAAGTTACGCCTTCTGTTCCATCAGGGGCGGTACCCAAAGCCTACCAGCGAACGGCTGAAATTTCGAAGCAAGGCCCTAAAACCTCCCCGCTTCCAGTGAATAACGCGGATGCCGCAGCGGATGCGCGGCAAGAGGCCGACTATAGCCGCTTTGCCGAGTTACTTAGCCAGGTGGCAGCTTCCGAGGAGGTTGTGGACAGGCAAAAGGACGGGGTCAGCCAGACGCAGCAGCCTGCAGTGGCTGCTCCGGCAGCGGTAAGCAGCGATTCAACGGAAGCCGCAGTTTCTGTTGAAGCAAAGAAACCATCCCGCGGGGGACAGGAGGAGTCGTTAAGTTCACGACTGGGAATCAGCGAATCCGAACAGAGAGTCCTTGAAGAGCTTAAGGAAATGAAGGAATGGATCGCGCGATTATCCAGGCAGAATCTGGAGGCGCAGCATCTTCCCGAGCCGCTGCATGTTATCCGGGACCAATTGCTGAAGCAGGATCTATCGGCCAAGCTGGCGGAAGAGTGGCTCGCGGCCGCGGAAGATGCCTGGAAAGCCAGCCAAATGCAGATGAGCGAGACCGAGCTTCTGAACGTGATATACAAGCAGGCCGAGGCGTTCCTTGAGGGGCGTATCGGCGACGGCGTTCAGCCCGGGACCCGGATCGTATATGTCGCTGGCCCAACGGGGGTCGGCAAAACAACCACGATTGCGAAGATCGCTGCAGAGCAGCTGTTCCGTAATCAACGCAAGGTAGGCTTCATTACGTCCGATACGTATCGGATATCCGCCGTTGAACAGCTTCGCACTTATGCTTCCATTCTCAATGTGCCGATGGAGGTCGTGCAGTCGCCCGGTGACATGCAGCGAGCCCTTCAGAAGCTCCAGGACTGCGATTTGGTATTAATGGATACGGCCGGCCGGAACTATCGGAATGAGCTGCTCGTTTCCGAGCTTCAAAGCCTGTTCTCCCATTCCGATCAAAGCGAAACTTATCTTGTTCTCAGCCTCACATCCAAGAGCAGCGATATGATCGAAATCGCGGATCATTTCAGCAAATACGAGCTGGATAAGGTTATTTTCACGAAGATGGATGAAACCGGAAGCTACGGCGCCCTGTTTAATCTGATCGATGCCCACAACCTTCGCTTGTCTTATATGACCAATGGTCAAAATGTACCCGATGATCTGTTGATGGCCACCCCTGAACGGTTATGCCATCTGCTGCTGGGAGAGAGTCGTACATGACGGATCAAGCTCACTCGCTTCGCCAGTTGGTTTCGGCCCAGCAGCCAGGGGAGAGCGCCAAGGCGACCTCCGCAAGAACCGCCAAGATCATAACGGTCAGCAGCGGCAAGGGCGGGGTTGGGAAATCCAATTTTACGTTGAATTTTGCATTGACTTTGCAATCGATGGGAAAAAGGGTTCTGGTCTTTGATGCCGATATCGGCATGGCAAACATTGACGTTCTGATGGGTGTAAGCTCTCGGTACAGTCTGTATCATCTCATTCGCCGGGAGAAGAGCATAGAAGAAGTGATTCAGTATGGGCCGGACAAGCTGCCTTACATTGCCGGAGGTTCGGGCTTGGCGGACATGATGTCCCTGTCCGAGGAAGAGATGGATTATTTCATTTCCCAGATCGAGCGCATTGCTTCCGGGATGGATTACATCATCTTCGATACAGGGGCCGGCTTATCCAAGGAAAACATGAAGTTTATTACGTCCGCTGATCAATGCCTTGTCGTTACGACGCCGGAGCCGACTTCCATCACGGATGCCTATGCGTTGATCAAGGTGGTCCACGGCACGGAAAGCAAGGTTCCGTTCAGCCTGATCGTCAACCGTGCAGGGGACGAGGAAGAGGCTCGTGAGGCGGCGGGCAAAATTATTTTGACGGCCCAGCGTTTTCTGGACATCGACATCAAGCTGCTCGGCTCGATTGCCGATGATACGCATGTAGTCCAGTCCGTCAAGCGGCAGGTTCCGTTTACGGCAGCTTATCCACGGTGCAACGCTTCCAGCGATATCAGACGGATCGCGCTTCGTTACATGGCCGTTCCTGCTGCCGCGGAGCCGGAAACTCCAAAGGGAATCAAAGGATTTATGCATCGCTGGCTTAAACGTACGAAATGATTCTTCGGTTGGATTAATGGAAATAGGAGTGGACATCTATGAAGCCTTTTCGTGTGCTCGTCGTGGACGATTCCGCATTTATGAGGAAAATCTTTTCCGATTTCATCGAGCGCGACAAGTCATTCCAGGTTGTCGGGACAGCCGAGAACGGGCTTGACGCTGTTGAGAAAGTAAAGGAACTGAATCCTGACGTCATTACGCTGGATGTAGAAATGCCGGAAATGAACGGGCTGGATGCTTTGAAACTCATTATGGATGCGGGCCCCCGTCCGGTTATCATGTTATCCGGCCTTAATGAACAAGGCATGAGGGAGACCATTCTTGCCCTCGAGGCAGGAGCGTTTGATTTTATACGAAAGCCTTCCATATCGAATGCGCTTGATATTGAGCAGGTGCGTTCCGAATTGATGAAGCAACTGAATGCGGCGATGCAGGCTAAACAGCGGAGGGCCTTGTGGGAAGAAGAAGAGCAGAAACGGCGGAGTGCGGACATCACGCTTCCTCTTTCGCCAAAGCCTTCTGAGACGACGCCGAAAAAGAAGCCGCAGGTGAAAGAAACGAGACCGGCGGCCAAAGGAACGGATCAGCGCGGCAAGCCGGCTGAGCCGCTTCGCATGCCGGTATCCCGCTCGGCCGGGGAGAAGGCGGCTCTCCCGGATGTACCGGAGCTTTCCGGTTTCAAGCGAAAACGGGTTGAACGCAAACCTGAAGCGGAGTCGGCGCCAGCCGTGCTTCCCAAGAACGAGAGCCGCCCGCCGAGAGAGGCAAATGCCCAGCCGTCAACCGACCTGAAAGATTTGGTGGCGGTCGGCTGCTCAACGGGTGGCCCAAGAGCATTAAAAGCTTTTCTCGAGCAAATTCCCGGCGACTTCCATGCCCCGATCGTCATCGTTCAGCATATGCCGCCGAATTTCACCAAATCGCTTGCCCAGCGCCTGAATTCATTCAGTCAGCTGGAGGTCATGGAAGCAGAACACGGCATGGTATTGGAGCCGGGCAAGGCATACATTGGCCCGGGCGGCAGCCACATGAGGGTTCATCGCCCGGAAGGCGGTGCATACCAAATCAGGATAAGCCAGGATGAGACTCGCAACGGCCATCGCCCGTCGGTGGATGTGCTGTTCGAATCTCTGCTGCCGTTGACCTCGGTCAAGCGGCACGCCATTCTGATGACTGGCATGGGGAGTGATGGAGCGAGAATGATGAAGGAGCTTTTCGATGCCGGCGTAACATCCACCTTTGCCGAGAGCGAGCAAACCTGCGTCGTATACGGGATGCCGAGATCTGCCGTCGAGTTGGGATGCGTAAGCCACGTTTTGCCGCTTCATGAAATTGCACCGAGGATGGTTCAAGCTGTAAATAACGGAAAGTGAACTTGAAGAGGAGGTGTCTCTCAATGGACATGAATCAATATTTGACAATGTTTATTGATGAGTCAAATGATCATCTGCAATCATTAAATGAAAACATGCTTCAATTAGAAAGCAACCCGGACGATATCGGGATCGTACAGATTATTTTCCGATCGGCTCATACGTTGAAAGGCATGGCGGCAACGATGGGATTTGAGGATCTGGCTTCTCTTACCCACCAGATGGAAAACGTGCTGGATCTTGTCCGGAACGAAAAGCTTAAGATGCAGGATTTTATCTTTGACACGCTCTTCAAAAGCTTGGACGCTCTTGAATCGATGGTGCAGGATATTACCGAAGGCGGCGACGGGAAGGCGGACGTGTCTGCCATTGTAGCCTCCTTGCAGTCCATTGTGCGCGGAGAAGGCGCCTCAGCTAACGGGGGATCTGTCGAAGGGAATAACGCCGCTGTGGCCGTTCAGGGAATCGAATTGGATGAGTTTCAATTTTCCGTGCTGGATCAATCGATTTCAGAAGGTCATAAGGTTCTATATATCCAAGTGACATTGCGAGAGGATTGCCAACTCAAGGCGGTTCGGGCCTACATGGTATTCGAAACGCTGGAGAGATCCGGTGAAATCGTCAAGACCTATCCGGACGTTCAAGAGATTGAACAAGGTGAATTCGATCGCGTATTTTCGTTGTATTACATAACGCAAAGAGAAACGCAAGATATTGAAAGCCAGATTCTGGGCGTTTCAGAGATTGAAGCTGCGACAGTGGTGGCGCTCGATCATGAATCCTTGCAGCAAATGGTTCAGGAGAGCGCGGCTACAGCCGAAGCGGTGAAGCCCGAAGCTCCTTCGGCAGTTCCGGCGGCCGGGGTTTCACCGGAAGCCAAAAGCGCTCCTGCGCCTGCCAAAGAATCCAAGGCACCTGCGCGTAATGCGGGGGGAGGCAATCCTTCCAGAACGATCCGGGTTGATATTGAACGGCTGGATGTATTGATGAATCTGTTTAGCGAGCTTCTGATTGACCGGGTACGCCTGGAGCAGCTGGCCAGCGAGTCCAGGAACCAGGAGCTGACGGACACGGTTGAGCATATGAGCCGCGTAAGCAGCGACTTGCAGAATATCGTCCTGAAGCTGCGCATGGTGCCTGTGGATACGGTGTTCAACCGTTTTCCAAGGATGGTGCGGGACCTTGCCAAAACATTGGACAAGAAGATCGACTTGATTATTACCGGGGCCGACACGGAGCTGGATCGCACGGTGATCGACGAGATCGGCGACCCTCTGGTCCACTTGCTGCGGAACTCGGCTGACCATGGCGTCGAACCTGTTGCCGACCGCATAGCAGCCGGTAAACCGGAGACCGGTACCGTGCACCTGCGCGCGTTCCATAGCGGCAACAATGTGTTCATCGAGATTGAAGACGACGGGCGCGGCATCTACCGCGATAAAATTTTGAAGAATGCGCTGGCCAAAGGCGTCGTCACGGAGACCGAGGCAGCGTCCATGACCGATGACGAGGTGAATCAGCTGCTGTTCGCTCCCGGATTCAGCACGGCCGAGAAAATCTCGGATGTATCCGGCCGCGGCGTAGGGCTCGACGTCGTTAAATCGAAGATTGTTGCCTTGGGCGGTAACGTCACGATCTACTCCACTCCGGGAAAAGGCACCAATTTTTCGGTTCAGCTTCCATTAACGCTGTCCATCATTGCAGCCATGCTGATCCGGATGGGATCGGAGAAATATGCGATTCCGTTGTCCTCCATCGTTGAAACGGGCATCATCAAGCGCGGGCAAATCAAACATGTGCACGGAAGCCGCATGATTCAGTTCCGGGAGTCGATGATACCGGTGATCTCGCTTAGCCGTTTGTTTGAAGTTCCGGATTTTGATGAGGAGCGGGAAGAGGAAACGGAGATTGTTGTAATCCGCAAAGGGGATCGTTTGGCTGCGCTCACCATCGATGATTTTATCGGACAGAGTGAAATCGTCATTAAAAACCTGGGCAAATATTTGCCTGCCATACAAGGGGTATCCGGCGCAACCATTCTTGGAGATGGACAAGTGGCTCTTATTATCGACGCAAATGCATTTATCAAATAATGGGTTGCTATCAAGCACGGCAGGCCACACATTCTGAAGGAGGACTTATTCATGGGAGAAGAAATCAAGGTTATCGTCTTTAGACTTGGCGAGGAAGAATACGGCATCGAGGTGGACAAGGTTCAAACCATCGAAAGAATGATGCCCATTACACGCGTTCCCAAAACCTTTGCTTTCGTAAAAGGGGTTATCAACCTACGAGGCGTTGTCATCCCAGTGATCAATCTGCGCGGCCGATTCGGTCTGGAAGAGGTTGAAGCAACCGATCAAACACGGGTTATTATCGTAGCGGTCAATGATATGCAGGTTGGCTTTATCGTGGATTCGGCAAGTGATGTCATCGATCTGAATACGGACAGCATTGACTCTCCACCTGAGGTTGTCGGCGGAATCAAAGCGAAATACCTTCGCGGTGTCGCGAAGGTAGGAGAGGAGCGCCTTCTCGTCATGCTGAATTTGTCCGAAGTGTTGAACAAGAGTGAGATCATTCAGCTGGAAGGCCTTGAGGAGTAGACAGTGGAGCTGTTTAAGCATGGCAAAGAAATCAAAATGGATGTTTTGAAGGAAGTGGGAAACATCGGAGCGGGCAATGCGGCAACCGCCCTCTCCCGTTTGCTTAACAAGCCTATTGATATGGCGGTTCCTAAGGTTCAACTCCTGCCGTTCGAACAGATTGCCGAAAGCGTCGGGGGGAGCGAACAGCTCGTACTTGCCGTATTTTTACGGGTTGAAGGAAGCGCTCCGGGGAATCTCTTCTTTATTATGAGTCCGGAAGCGGGGAAGAACCTTCTGCTGAATCTGGCGGGCATTGAAGTATCGGAGGAGGAGCCATTCTCCGAGATGGAGCAGTCCGCCTTATGCGAGATCGGAAATATTTTGTCAGGCTCGTACTTATCGTCGCTCGCTGACTTCACCAATCTGTCCATGACACCCACGGTGCCGGCATTGGCAATGGATATGGCAGGTGCCATCCTAAGTTATGGATTGCTGCAATTCGGAGAAATGGGAGACGATGCCCTCTTAATCAACACGACGTTCCTGGAAGGGCAAAACGAGGTGGAAGGCCAATTCTTCCTCATACCTGATCCACAATCATTTGCTCAAATATTCGAAGCTTTGGGAGTGCCTTTAGAGCATGATTGAAGAACAAGCAATAGTGAAAGTAGCCATGGCGGATCTGAACGTCGCAGGTCCAAACGGTATATTGCGTACAACGGGACTCGGCTCATGCGTTGGACTGACGTTATATGATCCGGTCACGAAGATTGGCGGCATGGCGCATGTCATGCTGCCATCCTCGGCGATTGCCAGGGAGGGGCAGCTGAATCTGGCCAAATACGCCGATACCGCTCTTCCGATCCTGCTGAACAAGATGAGGAATTTGGGGGCGTCTCCGGCGCGGATGGTAGCCAAAATGGCCGGAGGGGCTCAGATGTTTGCTTTTGCGGGTTCGGGCGATACGATGCGCATCGGTCCCCGGAATGTGGAGTCATGCAAAGCGGGACTCGAGCAGATGGGAATCACGCTGATAGCCGAGGACACCGGAGGAAATTACGGGAGAACCGTTGAGTTGGACTGCGCAACGGGTAAGTTTACAATACGAAGCGTACAAAAGGGCATAAAGGAATTGTAGCGATGATGGGAAAACTCCGTTTTTATCTGATTACCGGAATTGCCGGGTTTGTGTTCACATTTATTTTCTCCATACGTAACAATTTGTGGATGACTAGCATGTATCGGGCGCTGATTGCATGCGCGATCTGGTTTCTTCTGGCGTTCCTGCTGAATTGGATGTTTGCTGCCATTACGGGGCCGCGAGCAGCCGAAAAAGGGGACGCAGGCTCGCAGCGGGAGCAGGACCGAGGAACCGTTCTTGACTTATCCACGCCTGATGAGGATCGGGAATTGATGGATTTGATCCATGCCGAATCCAGCAGCAAAGAGAATGGAGACTTTGTACCGCTGAATCCTCCTAAGCTGGTTTCAACGAAAGATCCTGAAGAACTGGCCAAGGCCGTTCGTCACCTTACGGAAAAATAAGGAGGGTGAAGGCAATTGGACGAACGTAAAACTTCCGTCCTTAACCATGCGGATTTATGGAGCGCATGGAAGGAAGATGGAGACCATGAAGCGAAGAAGAAACTTATCGAATATCATTTGCACATCGTTGACTATGTTTCAAGCCGATTGGCCATCGGTCTTCCAAAGAACGTTTCTAAGGGAGATTTGGCCAGCAATGGGGTAATGGGTCTGATTGACGCCATCGAGAAGTTCGATTACAAACGAGGGCTGCAATTCGAAACCTATGCCTCTTGGCGGGTGCGGGGTGCTATTCTGGATTCGCTGCGCCAAGGGGATTGGGTACCGCGTTCTGTCCGTGAGAAGGCGAAGAAGATTGAAACTGCATATCAGCAGTTGGAACAGAAGTATTTACGCAGCGTCAGTGATTCCGAGATGAGCGATTACCTAGACGTGACCGAGAAGGAGTTCCGGCACATGCTGCAGGAAGTGGCGGTCATGACATTGACATCTTTGGAAGATCCGATCCGCGAGGAGGAGTCTGAGACCCGAATGTCGCTCCTGGTTGATGAGAAAGCGAAGAATCCGGATCACAAGGTCCATGAATTTTATCTGCGAGAAGCCCTGATGAAGGGTATCGGTAAATTAACCCCGAAAGAGCGGACCGTAGTTTCCTTATTATATTATGAGGATTTATCACTCAGCGAAATAGCTGAAGTGATGTCGCTATCACCTTCACGAATATCTCAGCTTCATTCCAAGGCGATTTTGAGACTTCGGGGCGCGCTCGATAAAGATCGGGATTTGCTGATGCAAAACGATTGACGCTTGCCATTTATGAAGGGGGTTCCTGGATTGTCTGTAGATTATGCATTGGATCAATACTTTAGCGTTTCGCTATCGGATGACAAGGTCGTCGCCTATATACAGTTCACCAAGTGGGAGAAGGATTTTTCTTGCTCCGTCGAGGCTCTTGAACAGTTTCTCAGAAGCCATCAGATTCGGTATGGCATTCAATATGATACCTTGCGGCGAATCGCGGACCATGGGGAGGAATATCAATATAGCAGAACGCCGATTGCCATGGGAACGGAACCGACGCACGGACAGAACGGTAAAATTCAATTTACCGTCGATTTCGGGAATGAGACGAATCTGAAGCCGCTGGAGGACGAGGACGGCAAAGTGGACTTCAAAGAAGTGATTCGTTTAAATAATGTAAAGAAGGGCCAACTGTTGGCTACCCGAATCCCGCCTACGAAGGGTGTGCCTGGAACTGCGGTCACCGGCGAAGAGATACCGAGCAAGCCGGGAAAGGAAGCACATTTCAAGGTGGGAAAGAACGTGGTGGTCAACGCCGAGAAAAGCGCCATGTACGCCGCGCTTGACGGACTGCTCACCAAAACCGAAAAAGGCAAAATCAATGTGTTCCCGGTATATGAGATTAACGGGGACGTGGATTACAGCATTGGCAATATCGATTTTGTCGGTACGGTGGTCATTCGCGGGAATGTGCTGACCGGGTTCAAAATCAAGGCGGCAGGGGACATTCGAGTCACGGGCTTTGTGGAAGGTGCCGAGCTGGAGGCTGAAGGATCCATTGATATATCAGGCGGGATCATCGGTTATAACAAGGGTTACGTAAAGGCGGGCCAGGACGTCAAAAGCTCGTTCATTCAGGATGGCAACGTCGTTGCGGGCGCCAGCGTATTCGTGTCGCAGAGCATCATGCATTCCAATATACGAGCTGTACAGAATATCGAATGCAACGGGATGAAAGGGCTCGTAGTGGGCGGCATTCTGCAAGCCGGGGAAAAGGTCGTTGCGCGCACGATCGGAAACAGCATGTCGACGGCTACCGTCATTGAAGTGGGCGTTCTTCCCGAGCTGCGGAATGAACTGGCGGATCTAAGAGCCCAATTGAAGCTTTCGTTAGAGAGCATGGACAAAACCGATAAAGCGCTTTATCTCTTGAACCAGTTGGCTTCCTCCGGACAATTGTCGCCGGACAAGCTGGCGCTGCGAATCAAGCTGAATGCGACCAAAAAATCCAACATGGCAGAGCAAGCCGACATCAAGGAACGCATGCTGGAAATCGAGAAGATGCTGGAGGATACCGGCAAAGCCAGAGTGAATGTGGTAAAGACGATCTACGGCGGCGCCAAAATCGTCATCGGGCGGTACACCCGATTTGTTAAGGATCCCACGCAGCGGGTCTCTTTTTACTATCATGAAGGAGATATCACCATGGTTCCGTTGTTGTAGGAATGAAAGACATTCACAATGCTTGTGGACATGATCCCTATACCATGAGGTGATTCCATTGAGTTTAAAATCGGTTGAGATGCAAATTGCGGTCCCGAGAACCAATGAAGCGGGCAAGGTTCATAACGAATTCCAGCAGCGGCCGCAGAACGAACAGATGCTGTTAGCAGGTGAACAAACCAAGAACAGCCGGGCCGAAGCCCAGCGAAGCACGGAAGTGAGCGAGACGGCCGAAACCGCCGTGCGGGATGACGGGAGCCGCCAGTCCTCAGGCCAGCAGCAAGGGCGGGGGTCTGCAGAAGCGGGCGAGACTATGGAACAGCCGGCGGAGCACCCCTATAAAGGCAAAAATTTCGATGTTTCGCTCTAGATAATTTATAGGCACAAAGGAGTTAATGGATTTGAAACCGTGGATATATATCGTGCTGCTAGGCATTGCGGCCGTGCTGTATGCTTTCATGCTGCCGAAACGCCGGGAAGAGACCGTGTCCAGCGAGCGGGTTGTAAAGGAAGTCGAGAACACGCTTGAAGGATACATGGCGGAAATCCAGAACGAGAACGAACAGCTGGTCGAGCTGGTTAGTCAAATGAAGAAAGAACTTGATGCCAAACAGCAAGCGCATCAGGAGCAGGTCAGCGATTTGCGGCAGCGCATGCTGGCCATGGAGCAGAAAATGACCGAATCGCAAACGCGCCTTCGAACGGCTGAAGAGAAGCTGGCGCAGGCAGCTGCGGCGGCTTCTTTGTCTGCAGGAGCGGCTGCAGCGTCATCGGAGGCGGATCATGCCCCTCCGGTCCATTCCATCAAATCCAGATACGCGGAACTGTTTGATTTATATGAACAAGGCAAATCTATCGATATGATAGCCAAGTCCACGGGACTTCAGCGAGGCGAAGTTCAACTCATTATCCAGTTGGCCAAACAGGAGGAATCCGTGTGATCAAGAACCGAATGTTTATGATGGGCCTCGGGAGCGGCCTTGTGATCGCCGCTGTGCTGCTGCAGCTGATGTGGATCGGCCAAGGTGCAACCGCTTCGGAGACAAAGGAGTTAACGAAGGAGCAGCTGGTGGCTGCAGCGGAGGCTTTGGATATGCAGGTCGTCGAAGGTACGGACGAGCTGATGACGGCGGAGCAGTGGGAAGAGAAGAAGCTGGGCGAGGGAGAAGGCGAGTCCGAAGGTGCCGAACCGGTCGATAAGCCTGAAGCGACGAAGCCTGAGGCGCCGGAGAAACCGGAGAGCCCGGAGAAACCAGAAACGGACGCGCAGAAGAAACAGGAAGCTTCCTCCCAGGTAACGAATCCGGCCAATCCGAAAACACCGGCTAAAGCGAAGGCGTCTATTCAAGTAAAGATTCCCTCCGGAAACAATCTCAGCGATGTAGCAAACAGCCTTTTGAATGCCGGCGTCATTGACAACAAACAGGCATTCATCAAAAAAGCTACCGAGAATAAAATCAACACCAGAATCCTGAGCGGTACTTACTCGTTTACGATCGGCGAGAGCTACAATTCGATTATCACGAAGATCACGACAAAACCCTCCAACTAGCACTCCGGTTGAGAGTGGTTTTTTTCTTTATTGTAACTCTTCAAGCCCCTGATTGGCCTGAGCTGGTCATGCACACAAAAGACATTGCAACCTGCCCATGGTTATGTTATAGTAATTGACGGTGTTAAAACACACGCCAGAGTGATTCCGTTGAGGGTGCTTCCTGGAATGGGAGTCTTAATGGAAAATGATCTTGGCGGAGGGACACACAAAAACCAAACTTAGGAGGTGCGTGAAGATGGCAGTAATTTCCATGAAACAGCTTTTGGAAGCTGGCGTTCACTTCGGTCACCAGACTCGTCGCTGGAACCCGAAAATGGATAAATTTATCTTCACTGAAAGAAACGGTATCTACATTATCGACCTGCAAAAAACGGTCAAGAAAGTTGAAGAAGCATTCAACTTCGTAAAAAGCGTAGCTGGTGAGAACGGTACAATCCTGTTCGTCGGCACGAAAAAACAAGCTCAAGATTCCGTGAAGGAAGAAGCGGAGCGTTGCGGCATGTTCTACATCAACCAACGTTGGCTCGGCGGAACTCTGACTAACTTCGAAACGATCCAAAAGCGTATCAACCGCTTGAAGCAGCTTGAAACTTGGGAAGAAGACGGCACGTTCCAAGTATTGCCTAAGAAAGAAGTCATCCTTCTCCGCAAAGAGAAAGATCGTCTTGAGAAATTCCTGGGCGGTATCAAGAACATGAAGGGCCTTCCAAGCGCATTGTTCGTTATCGATCCTCGCAAAGAGCGCATCGCTGTTGCGGAAGCTCGCAAATTGGGTATCCCAATCGTTGGTATCGTTGATACGAACTGCGATCCGGATGAAATCGACTATGTAATTCCAGGTAACGATGACGCGATCCGCGCTGTCAAATTGTTGACTGGTAAAATGGCCGATGCCGTTGTTGAAGCTCACCAAGGCGAAGAAACAACAGCTTAATCGGGATTAAACGTATAAACCATGAATTAAATGAAAAGGGTGGTTGGTAGGTGTATAACCTCTCACTGCCCTTTTTTTAAGATGTCAGGCCGGATTGCGCTACGAACATCAGGCTTCTGGCAGGGCAAGGGAAACAAATACTTAAGCGGTCCGGATTTCTTGGAGGGCACGTCGAAGGACGGCTGCTTCAGATCCGACCGCCAAACTTGATCATACCAATATGGAGGGAATTCTAATGGCAGTAACAGCTAGTGCGGTAAAAGAACTTCGCGAAAGAACAGGCGCGGGCATGCTTGATTGCAAAAAAGCGCTCGACGAAACAAACGGTGATATCGAAAAAGCGATCGCGGTGCTTCGCGAGAAAGGCTTGTCCGCAGCGGCTAACAAAGCTGGACGCGTTGCAACGGAAGGCGTTGTCGAGTCTTACATTCACGGTGGCGGACGCATCGGCGTTCTCGTGGAAATCAACTGTGAAACAGACTTCGTAGGCAAAACGGATCAATTTAAAGAGTTTGCTCGCGATATCGCAATGCATATTGCTGCTGCAAACCCTAAATACGTTCGTCGTGAAGAAGTACCTAGCGACGAGCTTGAGAAAGAAAAAGAAATTTTGAAAAACCAAGCCCTGAACGAAGGCAAGCCTGAAAAAATCGTTGAGAAAATGGTTGAAGGCCGCATCAACAAATACTATGAAGAGTATTGCTTGCTTGAGCAGCCTTTCATCAAGGATCCGGACAAAACGATCAGCACGCTGCTTAACGAAAAAATCAGCACAATCGGCGAGAACATCTCCATTCGTCGTTTTGCCCGTTTCGAATTGGGCGAAGGCTTGGAGAAAAAACAAGACAACTTCGTAGAAGAAGTTATGGCCCAGGTGAATAAATAAGCCGGATAGGCTAATATAAGTTATAGAAAAGAGTGGAACACACCTGTGTTCCTTCTTTTTTAAGAGATATAAAGGCATAAGAGAGATAAGATTGTTATAAATTCGGAGTAAAGGCTACCCTTATCTCACAAGAAAGAATGGACTTAGGTCTTGATTAGACGACCAGAAGTTTCTACTTGAGACGGATGTTTTTACCCGATTTTTATAAACCGTCAAGCAGTGCCGGTGTGTCTGTCTGTCGTTTTTCAAACGGGCGTCGTATACTTAAGGCGCCGTCTTAAAGTGGAGGGTTATCATTTGGAACAGCCTGTATATAAACGAGTGATATTGAAAGTCAGTGGGGAATCCCTTTCAGGGCAGAATGGATATGGTATTGATGCTGAGACGATCTCATCGATCGCTGAGCAGGTTCGCGAGGTTGTCGAGCTTGGTGTGGAGGTCGCGATCGTATGCGGCGGCGGCAACATTTGGCGCGGCATTGCCGGCAGCGCGAACGGAATTGACCGTGCGACAGCGGACTATATGGGAATGCTCGCAACGGTGATGAACTCTTTGGCCCTTCAGGATGCTTTGGAGCAGATCGATGTGCCGACCCGGGTGCAAACCTCGATCTCCATGCAGCAAATTGCCGAGCCGTATATTCGCCGCAGAGCCATTCGGCATTTGGAAAAGGGCCGTGTCGTTATTTTTGCGGCAGGAACAGGGAACCCATACTTCTCCACCGATACGACTGCAGCGCTTCGCGCCGCGGAAATCGAAGCAGAAGTGATTCTTATGGCGAAGAACAAGGTGGACGGAGTGTACTCCGCTGATCCATTTAAGGATGAAACTGCCGAGAAGTACGAGCAGCTGACGTATCTAGACGTATTGAACAAAAACCTTGGGGTAATGGACTCTACAGCTTCATCGTTATGTATGGACAACAACATCCCGCTCATCGTCTTCGCTATTACGGAGCAAGGTAATATCAAGCGCGTCGTTCTGGGCGAGAAAATCGGAACGATCGTTAAAGGGAGTGTAGACTAATGCCGCAATCGGTGAAAAAGAATGCAGAAGAACGCATGGAAAAAGCGATCCTGTCTTTGAAACGTGACTTGGCAACTCTGCGCGCAGGGCGGGCAGCGCCGGCGCTCCTCGACCGGATCACGGTGGAATACTACGGAGCGCAAACTCCGCTGAATCAGCTGGCTAACATCAGCACGCCGGATTCCAGAACGCTCATGATCCAACCTTGGGACAAGTCGTCCTTGGCGGATATCGAGAAAGCGATCATGAAATCGGATATCGGATTGACACCGGCGAACGATGGTAATCAAATTCGTCTCGTCGTACCTGCATTGACGGAAGAACGCAGAACCGAACTGGTGAAAATGACGAAGAAATTCGGCGAGGAAGCGAAAGTGGCCATCCGCAACATTCGCCGTGATGCCAACGACGACATCAAAAAATTGGAGAAAACGGATATTTCCGAGGACGAGTCCCGGAGACATCAGGAAGATATCCAAAAAGCGACGGATAAATTTATCGCAGAAGTCGACAAAGTCCTCGTTGCTAAAGAAAAAGAGATTATGGAAGTATAAGAGACTTGTGGCCCCTCCTGTCAATGGTGGGGTTTGTCTCTTTTTTTGCAGAAAGATGCCTGGAGGAAATGGAATGATCAAACGGGTTCGATCGTGGTTGAATCAGGAGGACAGTCAGCAGACGCATCAGCTCTCTCCGGACAACATCCCGCATCATGTTGCCATCATCATGGATGGCAATGGGCGTTGGGCGAAACGGCGCGGCATGCCGCGGATCGTTGGCCATCAGAATGGCATGAAGGCTGTCAAAAGAGCTGCCATAGCCGCCGATGAGTTGGGAATCAAAATATTGACGATGTATGCTTTCTCTACGGAAAACTGGACGCGTCCGAAGGATGAGGTCGATTTTCTTATGAAGCTTCCGCAGGAGTTTCTGGCTATTGAGCTGGAAGAGCTGATCGAGAAAAATGTCCAGGTCCGCATGATGGGGCATCCGGAAGACCTTCCGTCCCATACCGTGTCTGCGATGGAAGAAGCTGTTGCGAAAACTGCCGGCAATGACGGGCTTGTGCTTAACTTTGCGCTCAATTACGGCAGCCGGAAAGAGATCACCGAAAGTGTCAAGGCGCTCGGACGGGAAGTGCGAGACGGAATTCTCCGTCCTGAGGACATTACAGAGGAACTGATTGGCCAGCGGCTCCTCACAGGCGAATTGCCGGATCCGGATTTACTGATCCGCACAAGCGGCGAGCTGCGGCTGAGCAATTTTATGTTGTGGCAGCTCGCGTACAGCGAGTTATGGTTTACGGATGCCTATTGGCCGGAGTTCACCAAAGACCATTTGGTGGAGGCCGTAGCCGATTATCAACAAAGAACTAGGCGCTACGGTGGACTGTCGTAGCCGATGGAGGATGGAACGTTTTGAAACAGCGATTGATTACCGGAATTATAGCGGGAGCGGTCTTTTTAGGATTATGTTTCATAGGCGGTCTGTGGTACCATCTTCTAATTCTGGCGATGGCGCTAGTCGGTTACTATGAGTTTGTGCGCATGACCCATACGGCACCGTTCGGGGGAACGGCATGGATCGGGTATGCGGGAGTGCTGCTGCTTGTATTTCCATGGGGTCCCCTTGATCTGAAACTTCCGATCCCATGGGAACATGTGCTTTGGCTCCTGCTGCTCTTATTTTTGCTGGCGACGGTGACCACGAAAAATACGATAGATATCAAGCGGATCTCTTTATTGTTTTTGGCATCGGTCTATATCGGCATCGGATTTTCCTTCATAGCCGAATCTCGGCATGCTCCGGACGGGCATGGCGTATTTTGGACTTTTTTGCTGCTGGGCTCGATCTGGGCAAGTGATGCGGGAGCGTATTTTGTCGGCCGCGCCATGGGGCGCCATAAATTATGGCCTTCCATAAGCCCGAACAAAACGGTGGAGGGTGCGCTCGGCGGTGTGATCATCGCCGTGTTCACGTCGCTGCTCTTTTCATTCTACTCAGATGGAATCCTGACGGCTGGACATGCGGTTCTGATTGGGCTTTCCTGCGCCGTTATCGGCCAGCTCGGCGACTTGGTGCAATCCGCCTATAAACGGGTGTATGACATCAAGGATTCGGGCAAGCTGCTGCCGGGACATGGAGGAATACTGGATCGATGCGACAGTTGGATCGTCGTATTTCCGTTTGTACATATATTGAGTCTCCTGCCTTACTGATGAAAGGAAAGATGAGCATGAAGAAGATCAGCGTACTCGGCTCCACGGGCTCCATTGGCACCCAAACCTTGGATGTGGTGAGGAAGCACCGGGAACAATTTCAGATTGAAGGCTTGGCTGCGGGGAGCAATAAGGAATTGCTGCTTCAGCAGGTTCAGGAGTTTTCTCCGCGAAAAGTGTCCGTTGCGACGAAAGAGCTTGCTGACAGTTTAAGGCATGATCTTCCTGCCGGAACCGAAGTGTTTCATGGCCATGAAGGCCTGATCGAGATTGCGGCAGCGACAGACGCCGAGCTGGTCGTTACTGCGGTCGTTGGAAGTTTGGGCCTTTCTTCTACGCTTGCGGCCATTAACGAGGGGAAGACGATCGGGCTTGCCAACAAGGAAACATTGGTTACCGCAGGTCACCTGGTTACCGCTCAAGCCGCTGCAAAAGGGGTAAAGCTCTTGCCGATCGACAGTGAGCATTCCGCCATATTCCAATGCTTGAACGGAGAACGGCATGAAGATATCGAACGGATTACGCTGACCGCTTCCGGCGGGTCGTTCCGGGATTACACCCGCGATCAGCTGGTCAACGTTACGGTGGAGGATGCGCTTAAGCATCCAAACTGGTCCATGGGCGCCAAAATCACGATCGATTCCGCGACCATGGTCAATAAAGGGCTTGAGGTCATTGAAGCGCATTGGTTGTACGGCATACCGTACGACAATATTTCCGTGCTTCTCCACCCGGAAAGCATCATCCATTCTTTTGTGGAGTTCCGCGATTCCAGCATTATCGCGCAGCTCGGCAACCCGGACATGCGGGTCCCGATTCAATATGCGCTGACTTATCCCGAGCGGTGGTCTTCGCCTGCACCAAGGCTCTCCTTGGCAGAAGCAGGAAAGCTGCACTTCCGGGAAATGGACCTTGAGCGTTTTCCTTGTTTAAGGCTCGCTTATGAATGTGGTAAAATGGGTGGTACAGCGCCAACGGTATTCAATGCGGCCAATGAAATCGCGGTCGCCCGCTTTCTCCGCGGCGAAATCTCTTTTCTGCGAATCGAAGAGATAATCGAGGAAGTGCTGCATAGTCACCAAAAAGTGCCGGAACCGGCGCTGGAGACGATTGAAGAGAATGATCGGATTGCACGTGAAATAGCTTCCCGACTATAAGTTTTGAAGTGTTTTTGAAATCTCCCTTGAAAAAAAGCGGACAGCTTGTGATTCTCTTGTGGACGACAGGAGAATAATGATAATCTATAGGGACATACTGCGTTCTCAGAGGAAAAGGGGGATGTAAAGAATTGGAAATGGTTCGGGTCGTTTTTTTAACGGTGCTCATGTTTTTTGTGATCGTTACCGTGCACGAATGGGGTCACTATTATTTTGCCCGGCGTGCCGGAATCTTGGTACGCGAGTTCGCGATTGGATTTGGTCCTAAGCTGTTCTCATATAAACGCCATGAAACGCAGTTCACGCTTCGTCTTCTCCCGTTCGGCGGATATGCCCGCATGGCCGGAGAAGATCCGGAACTTGTCGAGATTCAGCCCGGTCAGACGATTGCGGTTCGAGTGAACGCAGAGAATCAAGTGAAAAAGATTTATCTGGATCAACTCGACAACCGTAAAAATGTCATTCGCGGCGAAGTCCAGTTTATCGACATGGTGGACCGTTTGTCGGTGAGGCTTGATGTGGATGGTGAATTTCAGCAGTACGAGATCCATCCGCAAGCATTAACGGTAGCTAAAGGTGTCGAGACGCAGATCGCACCGAGAGACCGCCAGTTCGGCAGCAAGACCGTCGGCCAAAGAGCGCTTGCGATATTTGCCGGCCCTGTCATGAACTTTATTTTGGCCTTCGTGCTGTTTGCCCTTCACATTCAGATGGCCGGTATACCGGTCGAGAATCCAACCTACGTACAGATTGGCGAGATTACGAAAGGCATGCCAGCAGACGAAGCGGATCTGAAAGAGGGCGACATCATCGAGAGCATCAACGGAACGGCGATTGGGGCCGATTATCAGAAGATGATCGAATTGATTGCGGCCTCCAAGGACAAGCCGATGGAATGGACCGTACGCCGGGGAGAGGAATCTTTCGATTTGACGTTGACGCCTCGGACCATGGAGGGCCAGGAAGGCGGCAAGGTCGGGATCGTTCCTGAGCTCCCTACCCGATCCGCAGGGCTTGGTGAGACGATTACCGGCTCCGGGACGGCGATGGTTGACACCACCAATATTATTTTCCAGGGCTTCAGACAGTTGATTCAGAAGTTTTCCATGGATGATTTAGGCGGTCCTGTGCGGACCTTTGAGGTCACGGGTCAAATCGCCAAACAGGGTATCGAACAGTTGACCTATTGGGCGGCCATTCTAAGCTTGTACCTGGGCATATTCAACCTGCTGCCGATTCCGGCGCTGGATGGAAGCCGGCTCGTATTCTTGGGGATCGAGGCATTACGGGGCAAGCCGGTTGACCCGAACAGGGAAGGCATGGTTCACTTTATCGGGTTTGCGATGCTGTTCCTGTTAATGATTGCCGTCACCTATAACGATATTTTGCGTTTGATCAACGGATAGGCCTTAAGGTACGGCTCGGTGCGCCAGCCGCGACGAAAGCCGTACCTTTTTCTATTGTTATCAGAGTTTCACGCATAACGATATCCAGCATGGAGTTCTATAATACAGGGCGGGTTTTATAGCCGCGGCCCGTTCACACATATCGCCAATAACGTCCAGTCAAGCCGCCTGAATGAACGGCTTAGACCACGCGTTTTATTAATGGGAGGAACACGATTTATATGTCTAAGGAATCGAAGGATAAACAATTCGTGACGGAGATCACGCCGCAAGGAGAAGATTTCTCGCGCTGGTACATCGATGTCATCAAAAAAGCAGACTTGATGGATTATTCCCCAGTCCGGGGCTGCATCGTCTTTAAACCGGACGGTTATGAAATTTGGGAGCATATCCAAGCGGAGCTGGATCGGCGCTTTAAGGCAACGGGACATCGGAACGCTTATTTCCCGTTGTTCATTCCGGAGAGCTTTTTCCAGAAAGAGAAGGAGCATGTGGAAGGTTTCAATCCAGAGCTGCCATGGGTGACCGAAGCGGCGGGCGAGAAGCTTGAAGAGCGTCTGGCTATTCGTCCGACTTCCGAAACGATGTTCGGGCATATGTATTCCAAATGGATTCAATCCTATCGTGATCTTCCTGTGCTGATCAATCAGTGGGCCAACGTGGTGCGCTGGGAGAAACGCACGCTGCCGTTCCTCCGCACCAGCGAGTTTTTATGGCAAGAGGGTCATACCGCTCATGAAACGGAAGCGGAAGCAAGAGGGGAAACCATGCAAATGCTCGATATCTATCAGCAATTCGTAGAGGACTATCTCGCGATTCCGGTGATCAAGGGGCAGAAGACGCCTTCGGAGAAATTCGCGGGTGCCGTGGACACGTTCTCCATCGAAGCGATGATGAAAGACGGTCGGGCTGTACAAGCTGGCACATCACACTACATGGGTACCAACTTCTCGCAAGCTTTCGATATTCAATATTTGAACCGTGAAAATACGCTGGAATACGCACATACGACTTCCTGGGGAGTCAGCACGCGTCTTATCGGCTCCTTGATCATGGTCCATGGGGACGACCGGGGCTTGGTGCTTCCTCCAAAAGTTGCGCCGACTCAAGTAATCATGATTCCAATCGGGCCTCCGAAGACGAGAGACGCCGTCGTGGGCCGTACGGACGAGCTGTTCCGTGAACTGAAATCCGCTGGGATCCGCGTACGGGTGGACGACAATCCGGATGTGCGTCCAGGCTGGAAATTCAATGAGTACGAAATGCGCGGCGTTCCGGTTCGTCTGGAGATCGGGCCTCGTGATATGGAGAATGGCGTCTGCGTGCTCGTTTCCCGCATTACGGGCGAGAAGAAGGTTGTGGAGCAGGCCAACCTGATCCAGGAAGTGCAGAGCATGCTGGAACAGGTGCATCAGGAAATGTTCGATCGTGCGAAGCAGTTCCGCGAGGATCATTTCTATTCCGTGGAGACGCTGGACGAAATGAAGGACAGCATGGAGGACAAGCGCGGGTTTACCTTGGCAGGATGGTGCGGTTCGGAAGCTTGCGAAGACACCGTGAAGCAAGAAACCGGCGCGACGAGCAGAAACATTCCGTTTGAACCGGCCGAGAACAAAACGAAGTGTCTCGTATGCGGCGAGGATGCGAAGCATACGGTGCTGTTCGCGAGAGCGTACTAGGAATTCGATATTATGAGTTTCCGACTTGCATGACGAAGGGCAATTTTTCGTCCGCGTCGGGGATTCATCATCTGGAGTAAGCTTCCGGATGGCAGTATGACGGACGCTCTCTTTCTCGGGGCAGGACGATGGAGTGCTGCCGGCGGAAGCTTTATTCTGTTTTTTATCCGCTAAACGCGGTCTGTCTTCTGTGGATGTAGGTCGATAGAAGTTTTTCTTACAGCTTTATGTTATGCAGGGGGAGGGAACCATGGGCACGACTGAAGATAAAAGGAAGCGATTTGAACTGCTGATCAAGCAGGGAGAAGTTCCGGCCAATCTGGTGGAACCCTATTTTTTAGACGGTGTGATTGAACAAGTAGAGACCAGCAGGAACAGCAAGGACTGGAGGATAACCGTTCAGAAGGAGACCTTGGTCCCGGCCGAAGTTTATCGTACATTTTGCCTGAGGATTCAGGAGAAGATGGGACATATCGCAAAGATCAAATTTGTGTTCCGGTATGGAAGCGGCGTTCCGGAGGCCGATATCGTGCAGGAGTATTGGGGCTTGTTTCTGGAGTGGGCACACCGGGAGATTCCATCGGTCAATGGCTGGATGACAAGGGCGAAACACGAGGTGGAAGATGGGCAGGTCCTTCTCTCCATGTCGGATGGCATGTCGCTTGAACTTGCCCGCAAGAAACAGATCGATGCCGCCATAACCCGATTCTTCGGGCAGTACTTCGATCTGACACTGCGCGTGAAGATGCAGGTCGGCGATAACGGCCAGGCCGCTTACGAGGAGTTCGAGCAGAGGAAGCGCGAGGAAGAGCGCGAGGTTATCGAACAGATCATGAGCAGCATGGAAGCGGAGCTGGATGCCGAGGACGAGGAAGAAGGCGACGTTCGGCTGCAGGTCGGATATGATATCAAGGATCAGCCGGTTTCGATCCAGGAGATCCAGGACGAAGAGAAGAAAATTACGATCCAGGGTACCATTTTCGGGTTGGACCGCAAGGAGCTCCGAAACGGCAGCACGCTGTTTACCTTCAACTTAACCGATTTCAGCGATTCCTTGCAGATGAAGATGTTTGGCAAAACGAAGGATGACTTGAAGGTCCTGAGCCTTCTTGAGAACGGCAAATGGGTGAAGGCACGCGGACGCGTGGAATATGACCGGTTTATGCAGGTGCCGGAGCTTGTCATGATCCCGTCCGACCTCAATGAAGTCAAGGCGCCCCCTTCCCGCAAGGATAACGCTGCCGAGAAGCGGGTGGAATTCCATCTCCATACCACTATGAGCACGATGGATGCGGTCACGCCGATCGACCGGTACATCAAAACCGCGGCCGCCTGGGGACATAAAGCGATTGCCGTAAGTGATCACGGCGGCGTGCAGTGTTATCCTGACGCAGCCAAGAACGCCAAGAAACACGGAATCAAAATGATGTACGGCATCGAGGCCAATGTCGTGAATGATGCCGTCAACATCGTGGAACAGGCACAGCCGATTGAGCTGAGCAGCGCGACTTACGTGGTATTCGATATTGAAACCACGGGTTTGTCCATCACCGCGAACAAGATCATCGAGCTTGCAGCCGTGAAGATGCACGAAGGCAAGGAGATTGGCCGGTACGCCACGTTTGTTAATCCGCACGAGCGAATTCCGTACCATATCCAGCAATTGACGAACATCAATGACGATATGGTCAAGGATGCTCCTGAACTGGAGCCGGTACTGAAGGAATTTGTTGAATTCGTCGGCGATGGCGTGCTCGTGGCTCACAACGCGCGGTTTGACATGGGGTTCATTCAGGCAGCACTCAAGAATGCAGGCATGGACACGCTGGAGAATCCGTATTTGGATACGCTGGAGCTGGCCCGACTGGTGCATCCGGGACTTAAGAATCACCGCCTTAACACATTGGCGGATAAGTACAAGGTGCTGCTAGAAAGCCATCACCGCGCGATCGACGATACAATTGCGCTGGCGGGAATCCTGAACGGGCTCCTCAGCGACGTAGACAAAACCAAAGGCGTGAAGATGCTGGACCGTCTTAATGATTACGTGGGCATGGACCTGTCCAATACCCGTCCGTTCCATTGCGGGATTTACGCTTTGAACATGACGGGCAAGAAGAATCTGTACAAACTGGTCTCCATGTCGCATACCGAATATTTCAAGCGGGTGCCCTGCATCCCGAAATCCAAGCTCCAAGAGATGCGGGACGGGCTGCTGGTGCTGTCCGGCTGCGAAAAAGGGGAGTTCTTCGAAACGGTGCTGAACAAGACGGAGGAAGAAGCCGAAGAGATTGCAGGCTTTTACGACGTTCTGGAAATCCAGCCGTTGACGATGTATATGCATTTGGTGGACAAAGGCCTGGTAGGCAGCCCCGAAGAGATCAAAACCGCCATTTCCAAAGTCGTGCGCATCGGCGAAAAGCTGAACAAGCCGGTCATCGCTACAGGGAATGTGCACTATCTGGAACCGCGGGACAAGCTGTTCCGGGACATCACCATCCATGGCATTACCGGCTTCAGCCCGCTCAAGGATATGCGCAAGCCAGACGCGCATTTTCGGACTACGGAAGAGATGCTGCAAGAGTTCGAGTTTTTGGGTCAGGACAAATGCTATGAAGTCGTGGTAACGAACACAAGCGAATTGGCCGACCGTTTTGAAGATTTGGAGCTGTTCCCGGATAAGCTGTTTACGCCGATCCTGGAGGGGGCCGACGAAGAAATCCGCAACACCTGCTACGACACGGCCAAGTCGATCTATGGGGAGAACCTGCCCGAGGTCGTTGTGGCCCGGTTGGAGAAAGAGCTGGAGCCGATTATTAGATACGGCTTCTCCGCGAACTATCTGATTTCCGAGAAGCTGGTGAAAAAATCGAATCGGGACGGCTATTTGGTTGGTTCCCGGGGTTCCGTTGGCTCCTCCGTCGTTGCGACGTTCCTCGGCATATCCGAGGTTAACCCGCTGCCAGCGCATTACATTTGCTTGAACAGCGACTGCAAGCACAGCGAATGGTTCCTGGACGGCAGCGTGCCGAGCGGATTCGACTTGCCGGACAAGGCTTGTCCGGAATGCGGAAACATGATGAAGGGCGAAGGACAGGATATCCCGTTCGAAACCTTCCTGGGCTTCAAAGGGGATAAGGTTCCCGATATCGATTTGAACTTCTCCGGCGAATATCAACCGCATGCCCATAATTTCACCAAGGAGATGTTCGGCGAGAAGAACGTATTCCGTGCCGGTACCATCGGCACCGTGGCGGAGAAGACGGCGTTCGGCTTTGCCAAGAAATACGAGGAGCACAACAACAAGCGCTGGCGTGGCGCGGAATTAAACCGGCTGGCGTCAGGCTGTACCGGCGTCAAGCGCAGCACGGGCCAGCATCCCGGCGGTATTGTCGTTGTGCCGGACTACATCGAGGTTGAAGAGATAACGCCTGTGCAGTACCCTGCCGATGATGTCAACGCGGAGTGGAAAACGACGCATTTCGATTATCATGCCTTTGAAGCGAATTTGCTCAAGCTGGATATTCTCGGACACGATGATCCGACGATGATGAGAATGCTCCAGGATTTGACCGGGGTGGACCCAACGACCATCCCGATGAACGATCCGAAAGTAATGAGCATGTTCAACTCAACGGAAGCGCTGGGCGTGAAGCCGGAGCAAATACGCTCGCCGGTGGCCACCTTCGGCGTGCCGGAGATGGGGACCAAGTTCGTGCGTCAGATGCTGGTGGAGTCGCAGCCGTCGAGTTTTGCTGACCTTTTGCAAATCTCGGGACTTTCACATGGAACCGGCGTATGGCTCGGCAACGCACAAGAGCTCATCAAGAATGGAACCTGCAACATCAAAACCGTTATCGGTTGCCGCGATGACATCATGCTGTTCCTGATTTACAAGGCCGGCATGGACGCCAGCCTCGCGTTTAAGATTACGGAAAGCGTGCGTAAAGGCCGGGGGTTGTCCCAGGAATGGATCGACGAGATGAAGAAATGCAAAGTGCCGCAGTGGTACATTGATTCCTGTCTCAAAATCCAGTACATGTTCCCGAAAGCCCACGCCGCCGCATATGTTATTTCAGCGGTGCGAACGGCTTACTTCAAGCTGTATTATCCGATTGAATACTACGCAACCTACTTCTCGGTCCGCGCCGAGGATTTTGATATCGAATTATGCTGTCAGGGTTATGAGGCGATCTATCGCCGGATTGAAGAGATCGAGCAGCTCGGATTCGGAGCGAGTCCGAAGGAAAAAGGCATGCTGCCGATTCTGGAGATGGCGCTGGAAATGACGGCAAGGGGCTTCTCATTCAAGAACATCGATTTGTATCAATCCGACGCCTTGAGATTCAAGGTGGATGGCGACTCGCTCATTCCGCCGTTCTCTGCGCTTGCGGGAATCGGCGATAACGCCGCCCGCAACATAGCCGCCGCGCGTGAATTCGGAGAATTCCTCTCCATCGAGGATTTCCAGCAAAAATCGAAGGCAAGCAAAACCGCCGTGGAGCTGTTGACCCAAATGGGATGCTTCCGCGGTCTGCCGGAGAGCAACCAGTTGTCATTGTTCTGATTCTTGTCATTCTTTCATGGCCGTGACGCCTTGACAGTCAAGGAGTCATACTTGTCACTATTACCAGACTATGTTATAATTTTTTTGGTAATCATGGAGATAAAACCGTTGTGTAAAGAGTGGGGCAACCCACTCTTTACTCTTTGGTATATAGGAAATCAACTTGGAGGTTATGTTCTTTGAGCACATCAAAGATTAAAACGACTGTGGAAGAAATGGTGCAGCCGTATTTGGACGAACACGGCTTTGAACTGGTAGATGTGGAATACGTTAAGGAAGGAAGCAACTGGTTTTTGCGCGTGTTTGTTGATAAAGACGGCGGCATTGACATTGACGATTGCGGTTTAATCAGTGAATACCTGAGCCAGAAGCTGGACGAGAACGATCCGATTCCGACGGCTTATTTTCTTGAAGTCTCTTCTCCTGGCGCGGAACGTCCCCTGAAGAAAAAAGAGGATGTTGCGAAGTCAGTCGGCAAGAACGTGTTTGTTACGGTATACGAGCCGATTAACGGGTTGAAGGAGTTTGAAGGCAAGCTGGAATCCTTTGATAACGAGGAGCTAGTCATTCAGACCGCGAAGAAGCAGCACGTGATTCCATATGCAAAAGTAGCCAGTGCCAGATTGGCCATCATTTTTTAAACGGAAGTTTTGAAAGGGGGAACCGATTTTCAATGAGTATGGATTTTATTGAAGCGATGAATGAGTTGGAAAGAGAGAAGGGCATCAGCAAGGATGTGCTGTTTGAAGCCATTGAAGCGGCACTGATCTCAAGTTACAAGCGCAATTTCAACACCGCGCAAAATGTACGGGTAGACATGAATCGCAACACGGGTGTTATCAAGGTGTTCGCACGGAAACTGATCGTGGACGAGGTTCTGGATCCGCGCACTGAAATTTCGTTGCATGCCGCACGCGAGATCAATCCGCATTTTCAGATCGAAGATATAGCGGAAATCGAGGTTACGCCGCGTGATTTCGGACGGATCGCCGCTCAAACGGCAAAGCAGGTTGTTACCCAGCGCATTAGAGAAGCCGAACGCGGCCTGATCTACAGCGCTTTTATTGACAAGGAAGACGATATCGTTACGGGTACGCTGCAGCGTCAGGATTTGCGCAACATCTATATCGACCTTGGCAAGATCGAAGCGGCACTGCCGCTTACCGAGCTTATGCCTAACGAGAAGTTCAAGCATGGCGACCGGATCAAAGCGTACATTACGAAGGTTGAGAACACAACCAAAGGGCCGCAGATTATGCTGTCCCGTACGCATCCGGGCCTTTTGAAGCGCCTGTTCGAGCTGGAAGTGCCGGAAATTTTCGACGGCGTCGTGGAAATTCGCTCGGTTGCGCGCGAAGCAGGATTCCGCTCCAAAATTGCGGTGTATTCCCGCAACGATGAAGTCGATCCGGTCGGCTCTTGCGTAGGGCCTAAGGGATTGCGCGTACAAACGATTGTCAATGAGCTTCGCGGCGAAAAAATCGACATCGTGCGTTATTCCGACCAGGTCGAAGAATACGTGGCCAATGCGCTGAGCCCATCCAAAGTGCTTGAAGTCCAAGTATTTGAAGATGAGAAGATGGCGCGCGTAATCGTTCCGGATTACCAACTCTCGCTGGCGATAGGGATCAAAGGCCAGAATGCTCGTCTCGCGGCGAAGCTGACCGGCTGGAAGATTGATATTAAGAGCGAAAGTCAGGCGGAGCAGGAATTTGGCAGACCGAAGTCCCAATCAGGTGAAATGCACCAGGATTCCGTCTCTGTCGATTAATTCCAAATGACGGGGGGTTGTCGTCTTGAAACAGAGAAAGATACCGCTGCGTAAATGTGTGGCGTGTCAGGAAATGATGCCGAAGAAAGAGCTCATCCGGATTGTCAGGACTCCCGATGACGCTGTCCTGATCGATCTCACCGGCAAAAAGTCGGGACGGGGAGCGTATCTATGCGGCAAGGTTTCCTGCTTCAAGCTGGCACACAAAAATAAAGCACTGGATCGAGCGTTGAAACAACATGTGAAGCCTGAGATCTACGAACAGTTGGCACAGGATTTCATCAAGGTTGAGGATGAATTCCTGGCTGCAAAAGAGAGTGCTGCCGATGATGAATAGGGCGCTTTCTCAGCTCGGCCTGGCCATGAGGGCAGGTAAGGTGGTTACCGGAGATGAGATCGTGCTCAAAGCCATCCGGTCTTCTGAAGCAAAATTGGTTATTCTGGCGGGTGACGCCTCAGATAATACAACAAAGAAGTTCCGCGACAAATGCGGTTCTTACAATATCCCTCTGGTAATCGGATTTGACCGGGAAAGTCTGGGCACAAGTGTAGGTAAACCCGAGCGGGTTGTGCTGGCAGTTACGGATCAAGGATTCGCAGGAATGATCTCCAAGAAAATGGAGACAATGTCGGAGGTGGAGTATATTGAGTAAACAGGAAAACAAAGACAATAAACTTCGAGTGTACGAATATGCTAAATCGTTGAACATGAGCAGTAAAGAAATTATCACGATACTTAAGCGTTTGAACGTTCCGGTCAATAACCACATGAGCGTAATGGAAAACGATACGGTGTCCAAGGTAGAGCAGTTCTTCAAAGATATCAAATCGAATGCGGCAGCTAAGCGGGACAGTGGCGACGCTCCCCGAACCGAGAACCGCAAACCTTCGGGTTCCGGAGCGAATGCAGCCGCATCCGTATCCCATGCTAAAACAGAAGGCACTTCCACTAACGTGAATGCAGACGGCAACCGTAATGGGCAGGACGGTATGCGTCATTCAGGACAACGAGTATCAGGACAACAAGGTCAAAGCCAGCCCAAAAAACAACAGGAAAAGCAGGTAGGTATGAATAGTAGAACGAATTCAAACACACAACAAGCTTCAGGTTCCCAGCGTCCCCAAGGAGGGCAGGATACCCGAAGAAACCAATCTGGCTCCGCACAAGGAAGCCAGCAGAATAATCGCAGCCAAGGCTCCAGACCGGGCGGCAGCACGCAGACCGGATCCCGTCCACAAGGCGGAGGTCAAGGCGGCGGGCGTCCGCAAGGCAATAATCAGGGCGGATCGCGTCCGCAGGGCGGCAACAACCCAGGCGGAGCGCGTCCTCAGAGCAAGCCGGGTGGAACCGGAGGCGGATTCTCAGGATCCAATAACAGTAACGGCCAGAACCGCGGTTCCAGAAACAACAATAACAATCGTTCAGACTCCAAGCGTTTTGATGACAACCGTCAGGGAGGATTCCGTGGCAACAATCGCGGTGGCAAGAACAACCGCGGCCGGAATCAACATAATCAGCAGCCGCCTCGTGAGAAAATCGACAACACGCCGAAGAAAATTATCGTCCGTGGCAACATGACCGTCGGTGAAACGGCGAAGCTGCTTCATAAGGACGCTTCCGAAGTCATCAAGAAGCTGATTTTCCTCGGCGTGATGGCCACCATCAACCAGGAGCTGGATATCGATACGATTCTATTGCTCGCTGGCGAATTCGGTGTAGAAGTCGAAGTGAAAATTCCGGTAGAGGAAGATCGTTTTGAGACCGTTGAAGAAAACGATGCTCCGGAAGAACTGAAAGAGCGTCCACCGGTTGTTACGATTATGGGTCACGTTGACCACGGTAAAACGACGCTGCTGGATGCGATCCGTTCCACGAACGTATCTAGTGGCGAAGCTGGCGGGATTACGCAGCATATCGGTGCTTACCAAGTCGAGATCAACAACAAGAAGATTACGTTCCTGGATACACCGGGCCACGAAGCGTTTACGGCCATGCGTGCCCGTGGTGCACAAGTAACGGATATGACGATCATCGTGGTTGCGGCTGACGACGGCGTGATGCCACAGACGGTCGAAGCGATTAACCATGCTAAAGCGGCAGGTTTGCCGATCATCGTTGCCGTGAACAAAATCGATAAGCCGGACGCTAACCCGGATAAAGTGAAACAAGAATTGACGGAATACGAGTTAGTGCCTGAAGAATGGGGCGGAGATACCATCTTTGTTAACGTTTCGGCGAAACAGCGGATGGGTCTGGAAGACTTGCTTGAAATGATCCTTCTGGTAGCAGAAGTGAATGAATATAAAGCAAACCCTGATAAACGCGCGCGCGGTACCGTGATTGAAGCTGAGCTTGATAAAGGCAGAGGACCGGTAGCACGCATCCTCGTTCAGCATGGTACGTTGAAAGTGGGCGACGCCTTCGTAGCCGGCAACTGCTTTGGACGTATTCGCGCCATGGTGAACGATAAAGGCCGTCGTTTAAAAGAAGCCGGACCATCAACGCCGGTCGAAATTACCGGTTTGACTGAAGTTCCGGGCGCCGGCGATCCGTTCATGGTGTTCGAGGATGAGCGTAAAGCGCGTAATATCGCGGATAAGCGTGCGATTACCCATCGTCAATCCGAATTGAACACGAATACGCGGGTGACGCTGGATGATCTCTTCCAGCACATTAAAGACGGCGAGATCAAGGATCTTAACGTTATTATCAAAGGTGACGTGCAAGGTTCCGTCGAGGCGCTGAAAGGCTCCTTGAACAAAATCGAAGTGGAAGGCGTTCGCGTCAAGATTATCCATAGCGGTGCCGGTGCCATCACCGAATCCGATATTATTTTGGCAGCTGCCTCCAACGCGATCGTAATCGGGTTTAACGTTCGTCCTGACGTTCAAGCGAAGCAAACCGCCGAGCAGGAGAAGGTTGATATCCGTCTGCACCGTGTAATATATAATGTAATCGAGGAAATTGAGCAAGCTATGAAGGGGATGCTCGATCCGGAGTATAAAGAATCCGTGATCGGTCATGCGGAAGTCCGCAACACCTTTAAAGTGAGCAAAGTGGGTACGATTGCAGGATGTATGGTGACATCCGGTAAAATTACGCGTAACGCAGAAGCTCGCTTGATCCGTGACGGCATTGTCGTTCATGAAGGCAAGATCGATTCCCTCAAGCGCTTTAAAGATGACGCTAAAGAAGTGGCACAGGGTTACGAGTGCGGTATTACCTTGGTAGGCTATAGCGACGTCAAAGAAGGGGACGTAATCGAAGCCTTCATCATGGAGACGGTAGAGCGCTAACGAATGAGGTGATCAGACCATGGCAAAAATCAGAACTGGGCGCGTAGGCGAGCAGATTAAAAAAGAGCTCAGCCAACTGATCCAAACGGAATTGAAAGACCCGAGAATCGGTTTTATTACCGTGACCGGCGTGGATGTAACTAACGACCTTTCCCAAGCGAAGGTATACCTGAGCGTGCTCGGCGACGACGAGCAGAAGGCGGCTTCCTTGAAAGGGCTGGAGAAGGCAAGCGGCTTTCTCCGTTCTGAGCTGGGCAAGCGAATTCGTCTCCGGCATGTTCCGGAGCTGATCTTCAAATTCGACGATTCCATTGCTTATGGCAGCCATATTGAGAAGCTGCTGACCGAAATCGTGGATCGCGAAGAGAAATAGAGTAGTTTTTGTTTATAAAGGAGAGGGCGAATGCAGACCTATGAACAAGAGCTGCAGCAGGTGAAGTCGTTTCTGCTGGAGCACGATGATTATTTGGTTGTGTCGCATGTTCAGCCCGATGGAGATGCAGTCAGTTCCACCCTTGCGGTGGGCTGGCTTCTCTCATGTCTGGGCAAGAAATTCACGATGATCAACGAAGGGCCCATCCCGAAGCGCATGAAAAAGCTGTGGCATGCAGAAGACATTCTCAATCTGTCCGAACAGCAGCCGGGAAGGACGTTTTCAAACGTCATTTGCGTGGATTGCGCGGATTTTGCGAGAGTAGGTTATACGCAGCAGGTGTTTGCCGATCATGCGAGCATCGTTAATATTGACCATCATCCAACGAATGATCGTTACGGAGCCGTTAACCTGGTTGTGCCCGAGGCGGCTGCAACCGCAGAAATCCTTTATGATTTGCTGAATTTGTTTGAAATCGATTGGGATGCCGAAATCGCTACTGCGATTTATACCGGATTGTTAACGGATACTGGCGGTTTTCGTTATTCCAATACGTCGCCCAAGGTCATGAGCATGGCTTCCGATCTGTTATCCTATGGTGTGAACGGCCCTGAAATTGCGGAAACGCTGCTGGAGGAAATGACGCTGCCGCAGATGAAGGTGCTGATTCAGGCGTTAAACACGTTGAGTCTGTCGGATGACGGTAAAATAGCCTGGGTGTACGTAACCCCCGAGCATATGGAATTATGCGGTGCCGTTAGCGAGGATCTTGAAGGGATCGTCAATTATCCCCGAAACATTCAGGGAGTCGAAGTCGGGATTCTGTTCAAATCGCTGAAATCCGGAATGGTCAAGGCGAGTTTGCGTTCAGCCGGCAAAGTGGATGTTGCCGCATTGGCCCAAATTTTTGGCGGTGGCGGCCATGTCCGGGCGGCAGGGTGCAGCATGGAAGGCTCCCTTCAAGACATCATCCCTAAAGTAGTAGAGCAGGTGAGATTAAAGCTATGACGCAATTAGAAGGCATCTTGGCCGTTCACAAACCGGCCGGATGGACCTCCCACGATGTGGTAGCCAAAGTTCGGGGAATGGTTCGTTTGAAGCGGATCGGACATACCGGGACGCTGGACCCTGAAGTGACGGGCGTGCTTCCGTTATGCTTGGGGAGAGCCACGCGGGTCGTCGAATATCTGCAGGAGCTGCCTAAAGAGTATCATGCGGTCCTCCGCCTTGGATACTCGACCGATACCGAGGATATTACCGGGAATGTGGTGGAGACTGCGGATGAAGTCCGCGTGACCAGAGACGAGGCGCTTGAAGCGCTGCAATCTTTTAGAGGCCAGATCTCTCAGGTTCCTCCTATGTACTCCGCCGTCAAAATCAACGGCAAACGATTGTACGAGCTTGCCAGAGAAGGCAAGACGGTGGAGCGCAAAAGCCGTACCGTAACGATTCATGAAATCGAGATGACGGACTTTGATGCGGAAGGGGAGTATACGGAAATTTCTTTCCGTGTACTGTGCTCCAAAGGTACATACATCCGCACGCTTTGTGTGGATATCGGGAGGAAGCTCGGCCTGCCGTCCGTCATGGTTAAGCTGGTACGTACGATATCGGCGGGAATCACCGAGGCGCAGTGCTTGACACTAGAGCAAATTGAGCAGTTCATGAAGGATGAAACGTTGCAAACCCGGCTTATTCCGGTGGATCAGGCGATTCATCATCTAGCAAAGCATACGGTTTCCGAAGAGAAGGCGGAGGCCGCGCTGAAGGGGCAACGTTTGTCCTCCAGGGCGGTAGAACCGGCCGTCGACAGTTCGGAGCCTATCCGTTTGTACGATATAAAGGAAAACTTTCTGGGCATCTATAAGCGTCAGGAAGAGACGGGCGCTATCGTTCCCGTGAAAGTATTTTCCTAAGCATGACTGGATTTAGTGAGTGGAGGTGAGAAATCATGAGGATTGTTTCATTATCTTATCCTGTATCTTCCGACATCGTACGAGAAGCTGCCGAGCCCAAGGTAGCGGCAATCGGCCAGTTCGACGGTCTTCACCTGGGACATGCCAGCGTGCTTTCGACCGCTGTCAACATTGCTCGGGAGAATGGAGTGCCGGCCGCGCTCATTACCTTCTATCCGCATCCGAAGGACGTGATCGGTAAGGGGAGCTATGAAGGCTATCTGACACCCCAGCCTGACAAGCAGCAGCTGCTCGAGCAGATGGGCATCGATATTCTGTACGTCGTCGAGTTCAATAAAGAATTTTCCCAAGTAAGTCCGGAAGCGTTTGTTGAAGAAATGCTCTTTCCCTTGAATCTTCAAACGGCGGTAGTCGGATTTGATTTCCGGTTCGGCCATAAAGGCGCAGGAGACGCAGTTAAACTTCAGGAACTCGGCGAAGGCAAAATGTCGGTCGTTACGGTACCGCCATTCCTGGTCGATGGCGAGAAGGTAGGAAGTTCATCCATACGGATTGCCTTAAAAACTGGACAGCTGTCGGACGCAAACCGCTGGCTCGGACGGAATTACCACATCCGGGGTACGGTCGTTCACGGGGAGAAGCGGGGAAGAAAGATCGGTTTCCCTACCGCGAACCTGGAATTGACGGACCCGTTCGTGGCGCCTGCATTGGGCGTCTATGCCGTCCGTGCCCGCACGGATAAGCATTACGACTGGATACCGGGCGTCATGAACGTCGGCGTGAAGCCGACGTTCCACGAAGGGATTACTGAACCGATCTTCGAGGTCCATCTGTTTGATTTCGAAGGGGATCTGTACGACCAGATCATGACGGTGGATATCGTTCAATATATCCGCAAGGAGCATAAATTCGAATCGGTTCAGGAGCTTGTGGAATGGATTCAGCGGGATGCCGTCGAGGCCCGCAAAATATTGAATGTCAGCGAATAAAACGTTTTGGGACAAATTGTTCGCAAACGGATTTTCTTTTTCAGGTAAAGTATGCTATACTCTTAGAGGTTGCCCGAGGATCGGGCAATTCTAACCTTGGCTTGGATGTTCGATCTCACCGTCGGTACCTGGGCCAACGGCGATTATAATGAGGGAGGTGAACAGGATGGCATTGACTCAAGAACGTAAACAACAACTGATTGACGAGCACAAAACTCATGAGTCCGATACAGGATCCCCAGAGGTGCAAATCGCTATCCTAACGGAAAACATTACGAACTTGACTGACCACTTGCGTACGCACAAGAAGGATCATCATTCCCGTCGCGGATTGTTGAAAATGGTCGGCCAACGCCGTAAGTTGCTTGCATACTTGAAAAACAAGGATGTTAAACGTTACAGTGCTTTGATCGAGAAGCTTGGATTGCGTCGCTAATCATCCATAAGATGTGCCGAAAACAGCCTGGTTGTCCACTGTCCTTCTTGGAACGACAGCGGCACAGCCGGGCTCTTTTCTAAGTATTGTACAATTTACCGTTACGAAAGCTTCCCCACAAAGTACTGCGTACGCTTCATAGCCTAAACTCCACTTTGTGGGGTTATCTTAATATAGATTCTTGATAGATGGTAGGCGTGGTCTGTTCGCTAATTTTCACTTCATGGTATAACCGGGGCAATCTATACGGAGAATGTTTTCTATACGGTTCGGGTTGTTCCTGTACATAGGTTCGTGATATTCGACCGCTTCGATGACTCTGGTTAGGAAATGTGGACAGCGTTTGGCAAAAACATGCTGATGATTAGGATTTCAAAAAAATTTATCCCCATGAGGAGGGATTACATGGAAACACGTGTTGAAATGCAGCTTGGCGGAAGACCCCTCGTGTTCGAAACAGGGCGCCTTGCGAAGCAGGCTAATGCGGCTGTTATGGTTCGTTACGGCGAAACGGCAGTCCTGTGTACGGTGACGGCTTCCAGTGAACCGAAGGATCTGGATTTCTTTCCATTGACGGTCAACTATGAGGAGCGCTTGTACGCAGTCGGTAAAATTCCGGGTGGATTCATCAAACGCGAAGGCAGACCAAGCGAGAAGGCGATTCTTGCCAGCCGTCTGACAGACCGTCCGATTCGTCCGCTGTTTCCGGAAGGATTCCGGAATGACGTTCAAGTTCTGAATTTGGTGATGAGCGTTGATCAGGATTGCGAGCCGGAAATTGCGGCCATGATCGGTACCTCCGCTGCCTTGAGCATCTCGGACGTGCCTTTTAACGGTCCGATCGGCGGCGTTGCGGTGGGGCGCGTTGACGGCAACTTTGTCGTGAACCCGAACATTGCGGAGCAGGAAGCAAGCGATATTTATCTGGTCGTCGCCGGCACCAAAGATGCGATCATGATGGTCGAGGCCGAAGCGAACGAAGTTCCTGAGGAAGTCATGCTGGAAGCGATCATGTTCGGGCATGAGGAAATCAAGAAAATCGTAGCCAAGATCGAAGAGCTGGTGGCAGCTTGCGGCAAAGAGAAAATGGCGGTTAAGCTTCATGCGGTCAATGAAACCGTGAATCGCGAAGTGCGCGAATTTGCGGAAGCCCGTCTTGTTGAAGCCGTTCGCATTGAGGAGAAACACGCTCGCCAAGATGCGATTGACGCTATCAACGACGAAGCATACACCGTGTTCGAAGAGAAATACATCGAGACACCCGAGTTATTGAAGGATGTTAAAGAGGTCCTTCACGATATCGTGAAAGAAGAAGTTCGCCGTTTGATCACGCACGATAAAGTTCGTCCGGACGGCCGCGGTCTGTCTGAGATCCGTCCTATCGATTGCGATACCAGCCTGCTGCCTAGAACGCATGGCTCCGGTCTGTTTACGCGTGGACAAACCCAGGCTCTTAGCGTATGTACACTAGGTGCTCTAGGCGATGTACAGATTCTCGATGGAATCGATCTGGAAGAGACCAAGCGCTTCATGCACCATTATAACTTCCCGCCGTTCAGCGTTGGGGAAGCGCGTCCGCTTCGCGCTCCGGGCCGTCGTGAAATCGGTCACGGTGCACTGGGTGAACGTGCATTGTCGAAGGTCATTCCGAATGAAGTGGATTTCCCGTACACGATTCGCCTCGTGTCCGAGGTGATTGAATCGAACGGTTCGACATCCCAAGCGAGCATTTGCGCAAGCACGCTTGCCATGATGGACGCAGGGGTGCCGATCAAAGCGCCTGTAGCCGGCGTGGCGATGGGCTTGATTAAAGACGGAGACCACGTTTCCATCTTGACGGACATTCAAGGGATGGAAGACCATCTCGGCGACATGGACTTCAAAGTGGCAGGTACGCCTGACGGGGTTACCGCCATTCAGATGGATATCAAGATCGACGGCATCGACCGCGCGATTTTGCAGGAAGCGCTGCAGCAGGCAAAAGAAGGACGCATGCACATCCTTGGAAAAATGGCGGAAGCCATTCAAAAGCCAAGAGAAACGCTGTCCCAATATGCGCCTAAGATCATTACGATGCAGATCAACCCGGATAAAATCCGCGATGTTATCGGGGCCGGCGGCAAAATCATCAACAAAATCATCGAAGAGACCGGCGTGAAGATCGATATCGAACAAGACGGCCGCGTATTCATCGCATCGTCCAACGATGAGATGAACAAGAAGGCTCTTTCGATTATTGAAGGCATCGTGCGTGAGGTGGCTGTTGGCGAAATCTATACAGGTACTGTAAAACGGATTGAGAAATTCGGTGCATTTGTTGAAATCCTGCCTAACAAAGACGGGCTTGTGCATATCTCCCAACTCTCGACTGAGCGCGTAGCGAAGGTAGAGGACGTGGTTGCAATCGGTGACGTCATTACCGTGAAGGTTACCGAAATCGACCAGCAGGGACGGATTAACCTGTCTCGCAAAGCCGTGTTGACAACCGAAGCCAGCAAGAGCGGATCTTAATTCGCGCTTGCAGGTTTAACCGCATATCGATAGAAGGAAAAGAGGCAGAACCTATCATTCTGGCTCTTTTTTGCTCATCAGACGCCGGATTTCCTATGTTCTTGCTCCGGGATAAGCATCGGGTCAAGCTTTCACGGCTTAAGGCCCCATGTTTCGGTACATATTTCCGTCAGATCGCACATAAAATGGGACAAAGCTTCTCTAGGGAGGATGGATATGCCCATGAATGGAAAAAAGATGGCCGTGCTGCTGACCGGTGCCGCAATGGTGTCGGCTGTTGCTGTGTTCAGCGGGGCTTGGAAATACGTATCGGGGCTGGAGAACAAACCGGAGGCGCATCTCGTCAGTGGTTCAGAGACGGCAGTGGATCTGGATTTATTGGGTCAAATTGAAGCCGCTGCGGCTAAATCGCGTATCGAGCCGGTGGATGCCAGGGTGGACTCGGTGTGGAAAGCGATTCCCGGATACAATGGACTCGAAGTCGATATCGAAGCTACATATCAAGCAGCATCGTCGAAGAAACGTAAAGCCGGCGATGCCATTCCCTACGTTTACCGGCAGATACCGGCTAAAGTCACGCTCGATGATCTGGGGGAACAACCGATCTATCGAGGGAACCCCAACAAGCCGATGGTATCGATAATGATTAACGTGGCGTGGGGGAATGAATTTCTGGTGCCGATGCTGAATACGCTCGATGCGGAGAAGGTGAAAACTACGTTTTTCCTGGATGGCAGCTGGCTGAAGAAAAACCCGGAGCTGGCCGCCGAGATCGTGAAACGAGGCCATGAGGTGGAGAATCATGCCTTTACGCATCCGAACATGAGCCGTCTCAGCAGGGAACGGGCGGAGATGGAAATCGCGAAGACGCAGGATCTGCTTAAAGAAAGCCTGGGCGTAGTAAATAAGTGGTTTGCACCGCCTTCCGGCGATTTCAATCAGCAGACCGTATCCATCGCGCATGCAAGAGGATTGAAGACGGTGCTGTGGACGCTTGACACGGTCGACTGGAAGCATCCGGCGCCGGATGCCGTCGTTCAGAAGATTACGTCGAAGGTGGAGCCGGGATTTTTGATATTGATGCATCCAACGGACTCCTCTTCCCAAGCATTAAAAGGAATGATTGACGGAATACGGGCCAAGGGACTGGAGATCGGGACCGTCAGCCAGACGCTTTCACCGGAGCGAATCATGCCAAAGGGAAGTTGAGCCGCATGGTAAAGTTTGATAGAATGAATGGATGGCATGAGGCTGATTGTCAGCCGAAGTGAGCCTTTGATGGAACAGTTAGGGGGGCCTATTCGTGAAAAAAATACAATTGTCTAACGGCCTGAGAGTGGTTATGGAGCAAATCCCGACAAGTCGTTCGGTTTCATTCGGCATTTGGGTGAAAACCGGATCCCGCAATGAATCGGAAGACATCAACGGGATTACGCATTTTATAGAGCATATGATGTTCAAAGGGACGGAGCGCTTTGACGCCCGTGCCATTGCTGAAGAATTTGATGCCATCGGCGGTAACGTCAACGCTTTTACGTCCAAGGAATATACGTGTTATTATGCCAAGGTGCTGGATGAGCATTTTCCGATTGCCGTTGACGTGCTGTCCGACATGTTCTTCAATTCGAAGCTGGATGCGGGCGAGTTAGCCAAGGAGAAAAATGTCATTCTTGAAGAGATTGCGATGTATGAAGATACGCCGGATGATCTGGTTCATGATCTGATGTCGTTGTCAGTGTACGGTGACCACCCGCTTGCTTATCCGATTCTCGGCACGAAGGAGCGGCTGGAATCGATGGATTCGCAAGCGCTGAGATCCTACATGGACCGACACTATACCATTGAGAATACGGTGATTGCCCTGGCCGGCAACATCAATGATGAAGTGATTGCGTTATTGGAGCGCCATTTTGGCGGCTTTGCGAACCATGGAACGTCGGAGCCGCTGGCGGTACCGGCCTTTTTGGACGGCGTGCAGTTCCGCAAGAAGAAAACGGAGCAGAATCATATCTGCATGTCGTTTCCCGGCTGCTCGATCGGCGACGAGCTTCAGTATGCGATGGTTCTGCTGAATAACGCCATTGGCGGCGGCATGAGCTCACGCTTGTTTCAGGAAATTCGGGAGAAGCGCGGGCTGGCGTACTCGGTATATTCGTACCACAGTTCCCACGCGGATAACGGCATGTTTACCATCTATGCAGGCACAGCGCCCAAACAGACAAAAGAAGTGCTTCAGCTGACCACGGAAATGCTCCATGATTTGGCACAGAACGGGATGACGGAGGAAGAGCTGCGCAAAGGAAAGGAACAATTGAAGGGCAGTCTCATCCTGAGTCTGGAGAGCACGAGCAGCCGCATGAATCGCCTGGGTAAGAACGAATTGATGCTGGGCCGTCATTTCAGTCTGGACGAGATCATTAAACGGATCGAACAGGTCGACATGAAGGATGTCAACGCGGTTCTTGACCGTATGTTCGGGACTCCATATGCACTAGCGATGGTAGGAACTTCAGATAAAGCACTGAATGTACTTAGGAGGAATGAATTTGTTGCACTACGTTCAAATCAATAGATTGCCAGGAAATGAAGATGTGAAACTTCCGGTGAAAATGTCCGAGCTGGCTGCGGGTTTCGACCTGCACGCTGCCGTTCAAGAGCCGGTGGTGCTAAACCCGGGTGAGCGCAAATTAATCCCGACCGGTTTTGCGATTGCCATGCCGGCCGAGCTTGAGGCGCAAATTCGCCCACGCAGCGGTCTTGCCTACAAACATGGCATTACTTGCCTGAATGCTCCGGGTACGATTGACGCCGATTATCGCGGGGAAGTCAAGGTGCTGCTTGTCAATTTGGGACAGGAGCCTTTTGCGATTGAGCGTAATGAGCGGATTGCCCAGATGGTGTTCAAATCCGTGCCTGCCGTAGAATTTACGGAAGTTGACGAACTGTCCGATACGGTACGCGGGGCGGGCGGATTCGGTCATACCGGCAAATAAATATACCATGGAAGCTTAAGGGTATCATCAGGATCATGATATCAGCATGAACACCGCTCCGGTTGAAACGGAGCGGTGTTTTTTTCGTTGATCTTCAAGCAGGATGGACATGAAGCCGGACTTATCTCTCCTAACGTTATTTACTGCGTTAAGGCGGTAGTTTAAAGGAAATGCGCTCACCTCCCCATAGGCGGCAGCATAAGATGCTTTATACGTTGGTTTGAAGAAAGGAGCGAGGCCTTCCATGCTGACTGGAGTCCGGACCGTCTTTGTTGGAGGAGACGCAAGGCAAATTGAAGTGATTCGCAAATGCGCTGAGATGGATGCCTCCGTCATGATCGCCGGGTTTGAGAAACTGCAGGATTCTTTTCAGGGAGTGACTCGCGAGCCGCTTACGCCAGAGCTGTTATCGGACGCCGATGCTCTGATCCTGCCTGTAGTGGGATGTGATGATGAGGGACGTGTCAGCGCGCTATTCTCGGAAGGGCCGCTGCGACTGCAGGAAGAACATATCGCGGCGATGCCCGGACATGGAGTGATCTATACAGGCATGGCGAAACCCTATTTGCGCTCGCTATGTGACAAATATAAGATCAAGCTGGTAGAGATATTGGAGAGGGACGATGTGGCTATTTATAATTCCATTCCGACCGCCGAAGGCGCACTCATGATGGCGATCCAAAACACGGATTTTACGATCCACGGATCTACAAGCATGGTGCTCGGCATGGGACGGACCGGATTTACAATGGCTCGCAGCCTGCAGGGACTGGGTGCCAAAATTCGGATGGGGGTACGTAAATCGGAGCACTACGCAAGAGCTGAGGAAATGGGCTGGAAGCCCTTCCTGGTAAGGGATCTGGGTTCTTATGTGTCGGATATTGACTTGCTTTTTAACACGATTCCAACTATGATAGTCACAGCACAAATCATCTCGAAAATGCCTCGGGAGGCTGTCATTATTGACCTTGCCTCCGCACCCGGCGGATGCGATTTTCGCTATGCCGAGAAACGGGGTATCAAAGCCATGCTCGCACCCGGACTACCCGGAATCGTGGCTCCAAAAACAGCCGGCATCATCATGGCCAACACGCTGGTGGAGCTGATTTCTGAAGAAATCAAGATTCGGGGGGATGCGTAAATGAATTGGAATGGAATTACAGTGGGTTATGCCCTGACAGGATCGCACTGCACACTCGAAGAAGTGATGCCGCAGATCCAGCGATTCAAAGACGGGGGAGCGAATGTGGTGCCGATTGTATCGAGCACCATCATGACGACCGATACCCGATTCGGCACATCGGAAAATTGGCAGAAACAGTTGAAAGATATAACCGGGAATGATATTATTTCTACAATTGTGGAGGCGGAACCGCTGGGCCCATCCAAGCTGCTTGACGTCCTGGTTATCGCCCCTTGCACGGGAAACACGACCAGTAAGCTGGCCAACGCGATGACTGACAGTCCTGTCTTAATGGCAGCCAAGGCGCAGATGAGAAATTGCAGACCGCTGGTGCTGGCGATCTCAACGAATGACGGCCTTGGACTGAATGCGGCCAATATCGCGAAGCTGCTGGTTACCAAAAACATATATTTCGTCCCTTACGGACAGGATAATCCGCAGCAGAAACCGAACTCGCTTGTCGCCAAAATGAATCTGATTCCGGAAGCTTGTTATGCGGCATTGGAAGGGAAACAGCTCCAGCCGATGATCGTTGAATATTCTCGATAAATTTACAGAGAACGGTTATACCCTGGAAGAAATGAAGATGGTCCGCGAGACCAAAAAAATGATGGGCGACGAATCCATTGAAGTGACGGCTGCTAGTGTACGCATCCCGGTCGTTAACGGGCATTCGAAATCCATGTACGTTGAATTCAAGAAGGACTATGATCTGGAGTTCGCTAGATCATCTTCTGAAGGGTGCAGCATGGAAATGCTGTGCTAATCGCAGAAATCATCATCAACAACGGAACGGCCAGGCTTAATAGCCGGCCGTTTCAGTCGGTCGGCCCGCAATTTACGTCTCCTGGGCATATATAAACGGAGGAATATTTTATGCGCATCTTAGTTCAAAAATTCGGCGGCACCTCATTGTCTACACCGCAAGCAAGAACCCATGTTATTGGGCACATCCAGCGTGAACTGGCCAATCACTACCAATTGGTCGTGGTCGTATCGGCTATGGGACGCAGAGGGGAGCCTTATGCGACAGACACGCTCCTGGACTGGATCGGGCATAACGGAAACGCGCTTCCAGACAGAGAACGGGATCTGCTGCTCTGCTGCGGTGAAATTATCTCGGCTTCAACGCTGTGCAGTCTCCTTCAGCATGAGGGGATAACCGCAACGGTGCTGACGGGTGCACAAGCCGGATTTCTCACAGACGATCACTTCGGAAATGCACGTATCAAGGACGTAAAACCTGAACGGGTTTTGAAAGAGTTGGAGAGTTATCAGGTTGTCATCGTAACCGGCTTCCAGGGGCAGACCGATTCCGGCGACTTTACCACGCTGGGCAGAGGCGGAAGCGATACTTCGGCTACAGCGCTCGGAGCCGCGCTTCGCGCGGAAATGGTAGATATCTACACGGATGTCAACGGCATTCTAACGGCGGATCCCCGCATCGTCGAGGATGCGAAGCCGCTTAGTTACGTGAGTTACACGGAGATTTGCAACATGGCTCATCAAGGGGCAAAGGTCATTCATCCTAGAGCGGTTGAGATTGCCATGCAATCCCAAATTCCGGTCAGAGTGCGGTCGACCTTCTCGGATAATGAGGGCACGCTGGTAACCCAGCCTGAAGGCTTCAGAGATATTCAATCCGGAATCGTGGACCGCTTTGTGACGGGAGTTGCCTATGTAAGCAACATAACGCAAATCTCGGTGGAATGCGATCGCACGGAAGGTCTTCAACTGAAGGTATTTAAATCGATGGCCGAGCATTCCATCAGCGTGGACTTTATTAATGTTACCCCTACCGGAGTGCTTTATACGGTGTTTGACAGCGATTCGGAGAAGGCGATCGAAGTTCTGCAGAGCCTGGACCTGAAACCGAAAAGCTTATCCGGCTGTGCCAAAGTGTCCGTCATTGGCGGCGGCATCAACGGCGTTCCGGGCATCATGGCCAAAATCGTGGAATCCTTGAGCGAGCACGACATTCCGATTCTGCAATCCGCGGATTCGAATACGACGATATGGGTACTGGTTAAAAAAGAGGATATGGCTCAAGCGCTGCGCGCACTTCATCATAAATTTGAGCTTCACCGATAAAGTTACTAAAGACGGATATTCCCTTAAAACGTTTGATAGGAAATAATATAGATAAGATTACTTACGAAGGAAGCATTCCCGCGCGGGAATGCTTTAAGGAGGAATCATTGTGGATTTCGGAAGACTGATTACGGCTATGGTAACCCCTTTTGATCAGAACGGCCAGATCAATTGGGACGAGACTGCGAGATTGATTGAGCACCTGATTGTGGAACAGAAGTCGGATTCCCTGGTCATTGCTGGAACGACCGGCGAATCGCCAACGCTTAGCGAAGACGAAAAGCTTGAATTGTTTAAGTTCGCTGTGAAACAGGCGGGCGGACGGAGCAAGATCATCGCAGGCACCGGCAGCAACAATACGTCACATTCTGCAGAATTGACGAAAAAAGCCGAAAGCTGCGGCGTTGACGGCATTTTGCTTGTTGCACCCTACTACAACAAGCCGAACCAGGAAGGACTCTACCAGCATTTTAAGACGATTGCCGAGGCAACCTCCTTGCCCGTCATGCTGTATAATGTGCCTGGAAGAACGAGCATCAGCCTAAGCACGTCCACCACTTTAAGGCTGGCACGAATTCCGAACATCGTTGCGACCAAGGAATGCGCTTCGATTGACCAGGTTACCGGCATTGCCGCAGGTGCTCCCGAAGGATTCATTGTATATTCCGGCGACGATTCCGCGGCATTGCCTGCATTGTCGGTAGGTGCTTATGGAATCGTAAGCGTGGCCAGCCATATTGCAGGTGCCCGCATGAAGGACATGATCGAAGCCTACGTGGAGGGGAACGTGAAGGAAGCTGCCAAGCTTCATCAATCCTTATTCCCGCTGTTCAAAGGCCTCTTTGAATGTCCTGACCCGCTTCCGAATCCTGCGGCGGTAAAATTCGCTTTGAACGAACGCGGCTATCAAGTCGGCGGGGTTCGCCTGCCGCTCGTTGCTCCAAGCGAGAACGAGGCTGCTTTTATCCGTAATATGCTGTCTTCCTTGTAAGCTGCCGCTTACCTATTTTCAGAGCCACTGCCTTCATCGAAGGCGGTGGCTTTCTTCGTTTTAAACCCTTCTGATTCTGGGCATCCTATGGCTCACGAAGGTGGCTGACTTGTGTTTTCACTTTTTCATCATGTATAATGAATTCAAGTGACTGGGTGCGGTATTTTTTTGAAATTTAATATAACAATGGTACGACGTCCAAAACTATAGGAGGGTTAGATACATTTGTCTAAGAAAATAAGCAGCGATAAACTATCGATTTTTGCCTTGGGCGGCGTCGGTGAAATCGGGAAGAACATGTATGTCATCCAGTATGCAGGCGACATCGTTGTCGTGGATGCGGGATTGAAGTTCCCAGAAGAAGATATGCTTGGGATTGATATTGTTATTCCTGATATTAGCTATTTAACGGAAAATCGCGACAAAGTGAGAGGGATTTTGCTGACTCACGGTCACGAGGACCATATCGGCGGCCTCCCTTACGTATTGAAACACCTGAACGTTCCTGTATACGGAACGAAATTGACGCTCGGATTGGTGGAAAACAAGCTCAGAGAAGCGAATTTGCTTGGTGAGACGAAACGGATTCTGATCCATGCGGATTCGGAAGTTCAACTCGGAAACACATTGAAAGCGACCTTCTTCAAAACCAATCACAGCATTCCGGATTCCGTGGGGATCTGTATCGAAACGCCGGAAGGCAATGTGGTGCACACGGGTGACTTTAAGTTTGACCATACTCCGGTCAATGACCAGTATGCGGATCTGCAGCGTATGGCTGAGATCGGAAGCAAGGGAGTATTGGCACTTCTGTCGGACAGTACAAACGCAGAGCGCCCCGGCTTTACGCCTTCCGAGAAAAACGTAGGCATCGTGCTGGAAGACATCTTCCGCAAAGCCGAACAGCGGGTTGTAGTTGCAACGTTTGCATCGAACGTACACCGTATTCAACAGGTTGTCAACGCAGCCGAGTCCACCGGCCGCAAAATAACGGTAATCGGCAGAAGCATGGTTAACGTTGTGTCCATTGCCGCAGAGCTTGGATACCTGCACATTCCGGACGGCATGCTGATCGAACCCGAAGAGGTTAACAAAATGGCAGCGGACCGCGTTGTCGTATTGTGTACAGGCAGTCAGGGAGAACCGATGTCAGCGCTCACGCGCATGGCTCGTTCCACTCACCGCAAGGTGGACATTCTGCCGGGAGATACGGTCATCATCGCAGCGACTCCAGTACCTGGAAATGAGAAGTACGTGGGTCGTACGATCGATGAGTTGTTCCGTCTTGGAGCAGACGTCATTTACAGCGGATCCAATTCGGGCGTCCACGTGTCGGGTCACGGTAGCCAGGAAGAGCTTAAACTGATGCTGAATCTGATGAAACCGCAATTTTTCATCCCTGTCCATGGGGAGTACCGGATGCAGCGCCGTCATGCCCTGCTTGCGGAATCCGTTGGCGTGGATCCGGACAACATTTTTATTACCGATATCGGAGAAATTGTGGAGATTCAAGGCGGCTCGGCCCGCAAAGCCGGCAAAGTGACCGCCGGCAATGTGCTGATTGACGGACTTGGCGTCGGGGACGTAGGGAACATCGTACTGCGCGACCGCAAGCTTCTGTCCCAGGACGGAATTCTGGTCGTTGTCGTTACGTTGAGCAAACAAAACGGCTCCATCGTTTCCGGTCCCGATATTATTTCCCGTGGATTCGTATACGTACGAGAATCCGAAGGGCTTCTGGATGAAGCCAACCGTATCGTTTCCAGCACGCTTCAGAAGCTGATGAGCGAAAACGTGAATGAATGGGCGTCACTGAAGACCAGCGTGAAAGACGCTTTGGGACGCTTCTTGTATGAACAAACACGTCGCAGACCGATGATCTTGCCGATCATCATGGAAGTCTGATACGAGACAATACAATAAATCAGGCACACAGTCGCCCCTTTTTCGCAGGTAATAATTGGACGGTTTCCGCGAAAGAGGGGCTTTTTATATGGAAATCATGAAACTTCTCCCGATTGGTTCGGCAGGAGTTTTTTTGTTTGTTATGGGCAAGGCCTAATGCCGAATGCTCTGCACAAGCATAAAAAAGCCGCGTCATTTGCCATACTAAGGGTTAGCTATGTGTTTGTTGCAGCAGCTAGACATTAAGAATAAAAAGGCAGGGATGCGCGATGGACAACGATCAACGGATGACGGGCAACAAAAAAGCGGGGTGGACCGGCGAGACGGAGGCGCCTCCGGTCGTTCCGACCGAGGAAGGCAAGAAAGCGGCTGTGACGGAAACCATTCAGCAGCTGGGACAGACGGGGCTTCCGACCGGTGGAGAATCCAACGTCTTTTGCATGACGATTATTGGGCAAATCGAGGGTCATCTCGTGCTGCCGCCGCAAAATAAAACGACCAAATACGAGCATATGATTCCACAGCTAGTGGCAGCCGAGCAAAATCCGCGAATCGAAGGACTCTTGATCATTCTGAATACCGTTGGCGGCGATGTGGAAGCAGGGCTTGCCATTGCCGAAATGATTGCATCGCTCAGCAAACCGACGGTAACGGTGGTCATAGGAGGGGGTCATAGCATCGGCGTGCCTATCGCTGTTGCCGCAGACCATTCGATTATCGCAGAGAGCGCAACGATGACGATTCACCCGATTCGCATGAGCGGGTTAGTCATTGGCGTGCCGCAAACCTTCGAATACATGGAGAAAATGCAGGAACGCGTCGTGCGCTTTGTGACGAGCCACTCGGGGATCACGGAGGAACAGTTCAAGGATCTGATGTTCAAGACCGGCGAATTGAACAGGGATATCGGTACTGCGGTTTCGGGTGCAGACGCCGTAAAGTATGGCCTTATGAACGAAGTGGGTGGAATCGGACAGGCATTAAGCCGATTGAACAGCATGATCGCCGAGCGTAAAACGATTCAGCCCGGGGGGATTACGCAATGACTTGGTACAGCGTCATGCCCTTGGATCCGACCATCGGGATGCTTCAAGTGGAGCAGGAGGTCATGTCCAGGGAAGTTCGAGTCGATGGCATTTTGATGGAAGTGAAGCCAGTAACGGAAGATCAGGCGAAAATCGTTCGTTTATTGGACTGCGAGCTTCATGATTACTTGAACCCGCGCTACGCGCCAGGGACGATGATTCGCTATATTCCGACCGTCGAAAATGAGGCTAAAGGCTGAAAACAGAACATAGGTACGCCACCGAATATTATGCTATAATATGGATTCGGGGGTGACACATTTGGCAAAGCGGAAAAGAAAGAAGAAGGCAGCCTTTGCAGCCGTATTGAAATATGAAATTTATGGAATTGTATTGATGACACTCTCGGTCATCGCGTTATCCGGAGAAGCACCGGTGGGGCGTTCCCTGTCCAAGATGTCGGGATATCTGCTGGGTAAGTATTATTTTATCATCCCCCTAATCGGCATTTATTACGGGTTAATGGTGATGATTCACCGGAAATGGCCCAAACGGTGGAACAGCAGGCGTACCGGTGTCCTTCTCCTGGTATTATCGCTCACCTTAATGAGCAGTATTGCAGGTCTGGAGTCCAAATTGGCTCCGATCGGTCAATTGAATGCATCGAGTGCGATGAGCCAGATACATAGTGATTTGCAGGGCGAGCTCCTTCATGCCGGGGCGGATGACGGACGTCATCCCGTCATGGGCCGGGATATCAGCGGGGGTTATGTTGGAGCCTTGCAGTTTGCCCTCTTGTTGATGCTGTTCGGCAGCATCGGGGCAAAGTTGATTGTGATTGTCATGCTGTTTATCAGCTTCATGCTGATTACGAATCTGTCCTATGTTGATTTAATGCGGATGTTCCGCGTCAGGGTTGTGAAAGCCGGGGAACGAATCCAAAAGAAAATGAACAGCCAGCAGACGAAATCAAAGGCGGCGGCGAAGGCAAGCGCCAAGGAGCAACGCATACAGCTGCCGGAGGATCTGGATGAAGACGATGACCTCGACGATATGGAAGGCATGCGGCTGCCGAAGCGTAAAGCGCCGCAATTCTTCCAACTGTTTGGTTCCAAGGGCAACAAGCGGAACGAAGCCGCAGAAGAGGCAGAGGATGTTATGGATGAGTCGGCTCCGGTATTTACGGTTGGCAACGGACATGGTGAGCATGATGAGGGCGAGGTCGTCCTGTTCAGCCGAGCGGATCAATCGGAGAAGGGGACGGATGCTGCATTTTCTGCACCGGATCCTGTGCCTTCTTCGCCGATTATTCGCGATTTCTTCGAGCAGGTGAAGCAAGAAGGTCGATTGGATGACGATCAAGACGATCACGAAGCGGTGATGCCTCCGGCACATGAGGACCCTTCGGGGAACGCGGCATCAAGTTCGGATGCCATGGTTGACCCAGAGACGCTGAACGGCGGGACGAATTCAGCTGTTATGGCGGATACTGGGGGGCAAGAAGGATCGGCACCGGCAGCGCCTCCGGCTCCGCCGCCCAAGCCGTACAAGCTGCCTCCGTTCCGGCTGCTGTCCAAACCGAACAACGGCGGCAAGGGTGGAGACCAGAACGATTACATGCAGACAGCGCGAAAGCTGGAGGCCACGCTGGAAAGCTTTGGCGTTCGGGCCAAGGTTCTGGAGGTTGTCCGGGGTCCGTCGGTAACCCGCTATGAAATTCAGCCGGACATCGGCGTCAAGGTCAGCCGGATCGTGAATCTGACCGATGATATCGCACTCGCGCTTGCGGCCAAGGATATTCGGATGGAGGCGCCGATTCCAGGCAAGTCCGCCATCGGGATCGAAGTGCCGAACAATGAAGTTTCGCTCGTCACCATGCGAGAGGTTATGGAAACGCCGACGTTCCAGGACGCGGAATCGAAGCTGTCGATTGCGTTCGGCCGCGATATTTCGGGCCAGACGATTGTCGGTAATTTGGCACGGATGCCCCATCTCCTGGTTGCAGGCGCCACGGGTTCCGGTAAATCCGTATGCATCAACGGCATTATTACCAGCATCCTGTATAAAGCGAAGCCGGATGAGGTTAAGTTCCTGATGGTCGATCCGAAGATGGTCGAACTCAATGTCTATAACGGGATTCCGCATTTGATGGCGCCGGTGGTAACCGACCCGAAGCGGGCCTCCTTAGCGCTTAAGAAAATCGTCGTGGAGATGGAGAAGCGGTATGAGCTGTTCTCCAAGTCGGGAACGCGGAATATTGAGGGCTACAACAATCTGATGAAGGATAATCTGCCTGCGGTATTGCCGTATATCGTTGTCATCGTGGACGAGTTGGCCGATTTGATGATGGTCGCGGCCAACGACGTGGAGGATGCGATTACGCGATTGGCCCAGATGGCGCGTGCAGCCGGTATCCATCTGATTATCGCGACGCAGCGTCCGTCGGTCGACGTTATCACCGGGGTCATTAAAGCGAACATCCCGTCGCGTATTGCCTTTGGCGTGTCTTCGCAGGTCGATTCCCGAACCATTCTGGATATGGCGGGCGCCGAGAAGCTGCTAGGCCGCGGGGACATGCTGTTTATGCCGATGGGCTCCTCCAAGCCGATCCGCGTTCAGGGAGCCTTTATGAGTGATCATGAGGTTGAGAACATCGTGGATTTCGTCCGGGATCAAGGACAGGCGGAGTATGACGAGTCGTTGGTGCCTGAAATAGAGGAATCTGCAGGCGTGGACGAAGAAGAATTGGATGAGTTGTATGAACAGGCGGTGACCATCGTATTGGAAGCTAAGCAGGCATCCGTATCGCTGCTGCAGCGGAGAATGCGTGTAGGCTACACCCGCGCCGCCCGCCTCATCGATTCCATGGAAGCGCGCGGGGTGATCGGTCCTTATGAGGGCAGCAAGCCGCGGGAAGTGCTGATGTCCATTGAGCAATATCATCAGCAGCAGAATCGAATCAGCTAAGCGGCTCATTGTATGATCACCAACTAAAAAAGGAAGCGAACAACCCTGGACTCCTGGTGGCTCGCTTCCTTTTTTGCATGTTCAGGGGACGCTGTTGATTTTGCGATATTGGCTTGCCGTCATGTTCATGATTTTTTTGAAGGTCCGGTCAAAATGGGTGAGGCTTTCGAAGCCGATCGATTCGGCGATGTCCACGATTTTCAGATCCGTATCCGTCAGAAGGCGCTGCGCCTCGCGAATCCGGGTGAGGTTGAGGTAATTAATGATGGTAAATCCCGTAATCTCTTTGAAGATCCGGGACAGGTAGAACGGACTGATGTAGAAGGTTTCGGATAATCCCTGCAGCGTGATTTTGTCTGCGTAGTGGACGTGAATAAACTTCACCACGTCCGTGATTTTCTGATGGAGCGGATTCATGGAGACGTTGGCAGGCAGCGAGGCGGAATGGGTTAATCGATAGGTTTTGATTAATAACTCCGTAAGCAGCACCTGCAGCATATGCTCATACGAAGCGGAGCGTTCCCGGATCTCATCGGCCATTTTATTCAGAATTTGCATGATGATGGCCTGCTCCGGCACGGTTAAACGCAGCAGCGGCCGATCCTGGTTAAACATGCCTAGCAATCCCGATGCCAGCAAGGGATGGCCTTTGCCGAGAAAGGAATCGCTGAAATTAATGACGATACGCTCATGCTCCGGGTCTCCATGGCCCGAGGTTTTATGGACATCGAATTTATTGATGAGAATCAGATCCCCCGCCCGTATGGAGTACAGCTTCTCTTTGATAAAATAATGGCGTTCTCCCGAAACCAAATAGTAGATTTCGTAAGTTCCGTGATAATGGTTATTCCGTTCAAAGGGCTTCGTGCGGTGAATGCGATGATAGTAAAATTCTCCTTCTTCTTCTCCGTAGGATACGGTGTGGGTTTCGCTGGATATGACAATCGCCCCCGCTTCGTTCAGATCATAACATTTTGGAGCTATTCCAATATATACAGCTATATTGTATCAACTTCTTCTTGCTAAACAAAGCAAGATATGTTGATTAATCCTCTATATTCGCAATAAACGTGAAGAAATCCAACTGATGATGCCGTAACATAGTAGATAATCTACAGAAACGGACGGTGAAATCATGAGACCTTTTATGGATGAACATTTTTTGCTTCATAACGAGACTGCTCGCATCTTATACCACGATTATGCTAAAGCCATGCCAATCATCGACTACCACTGTCATTTGAGTCCACAAATGATCGTTGACAATCACCGGTTCGAGAACTTAACGGAAGCCTGGATCAACGGTGACCACTATAAATGGCGGGCGATGCGTGCTGCAGGCGTGGAAGAGGCCTACATCACGGGAGGGCCGGGCGTGAACGATTATGACCGCTTCTTGGCTTGGACCCGCACCGTGCCGATGACGATTGGCAACCCCTTATTCCATTGGTCGCATTTGGAGCTGCAAAGGCTGTTCGGCATATCGGATATCATTCAGGAAAAGACTGCTCCGCGAATTTGGGAGGCGGCAAACAAGCGTCTCCAGGAACATGATTTTACGACCAGGGGGTTGATTACGTCAAGCAACGTGAAGGTCGTGTGTACGACGGATGACCCGGCGGATAGCCTGGAATATCATATCAAGCTGGCAGAGGAAGGCGATGCCGGATTTCAGATGCTCCCGTCGTTCCGTCCGGACAAGGGGCTGGAGATTAACCGGGAGACGTTCGTTCCTTGGGTGAAGTTGCTCGCCGAGCGAAGCCGGATCGAGATAGCGGATTATCCGGCATTTCTGGCAGCGCTGGAGCAGCGGGCGGAATTTTTCCATTCGGTTGGCGGCAGGGTATCCGATCATGCGCTGGATTACGTGCCTTATCGAGAGGTCAGCGAGGCGCAGGCGGGCGACATTTTCATGAAAGCGCTTCAAGGGGAGAGGGTTTCCCGGGAAGAAGAGGAACAGTTCAAGACGCATACGCTGCTTCATCTCGGCCGTGTCTACGCCAGGCTCGGCTGGGTCATGCAGTTCCATATCAATGCCCAACGCAACAACAACACAAGGATGTTCCGACAATTGGGTCCGGATACCGGTTATGATTCGATTCACGATAGTCCGATCGCCGTACCGCTCGTTAAGCTGATGGATCGGCTCGATCAAGAGTCAGCGCTTCCGAGAACGATACTCTATTCGCTCAACCCCAGCGATAACGATATCCTAGCTGCACTAATCGGGAGTTTTCAAGGGGACGGCATTCCGGGCAAAATCCAGTTCGGCTCGGCGTGGTGGTTCAACGACACCAAAGACGGCATGGTCGAGCAGATGAGCAAACTCGGCAATATGGGCCTGTTGAGCCAATTCGTCGGGATGCTGACCGATTCCAGAAGTTTTTTGTCTTACACCCGGCATGAGTATTTCCGCCGTATTCTTTGCAATCTTCTCGGCGAGTGGGTTACGCGGGGCGAAGCGCCGGATGATCTTCCGTGGCTCGGAGGCATCGTACAGGATATTTGTTACAACAACGCCGAGCGTTATTTCCGGTTTGGCCAGACGGAAGGGAGATAAACCATGGGTACGAGCACGGACCGAAGCGGGTCGTTGAAGTTGGTCGGACGGGAGTTTCTCCAGCAGCAGGATATACGCCAGGACTCGGAGATGTTGGACTTCCCCGTGAAGGTGCTGCAAATCGGCGAAGGTAATTTTCTCAGGGGCTTTTTCGATTGGATGATCTATGAATGCAACCGGCAGGGGCTGTTTCAAGGGAGCGTCGCGGTCAGTCAGCCAAGACCCGGCGGAAGGCCCAAGCTGGAGCAGCTGCGGGAACAGGAAGGGATATACGGCCTGCTGACCCGAGGTCTGCAGAATGGACGAAAAGTTGAGGAGGAGCAGTGGATTCCGGTGTTCTCGAAGATCGTGGATCCCTATGCGGAATGGGAGAACTTCTTAAGGATCGCCGAGTTGGATTCCCTGGATATCATCGTTTCCAATACCACCGAGGCGGGCCTCGATTATCAGCGCAGTGAATGGAATCCGGACGAACCGGTGTTGTCGTATCCCGGCAAGCTGACCATGCTGCTGTATCGGCGTTATGTGCATTATGAGGGCTCGCCGGACAAGGGCTTGATGATATTGCCCTGCGAACTTCTGGAACGAAACGGGGACATCTTGCGATCCATTGTTTTGCGGCATGCCCAGGATTGGGGGCTTTCGCCCGCCTTTCAGAGCTGGGTGGCGGAGCATAATCTGTTCCTGAACTCGCTTGTAGACCGGATCGTAACCGGTTATCCGGAAGAAGCGGAGCGTTATTTTGACAAATGGGGTCATCAGGACCGATTGCTCAACACGGCCGAGCCCTATTATTTCTGGGCGATTGAGGGCGATCCGTCACTGGAGTCCAGATTGCCTCTACGGTCGGCGGGCCTTCAGGTAAGCTGGGTATCCGATCTGACTCCGTATCAGGTTAGAAAAGTAAGGATCTTGAATGGAACGCATACCCTTATGGCTTCGATAGGCCTGCTCCATGGCTTGAACGAAGTGAAGGAGATGACGGAAAGTCCTGAATGGGGTGATCTCATCCGAAACGCGATGCTCGAGGAAATCGTCCCGGGGGTGCCCCTCCCGCCGGAAGAGGTTGCAGCATATGCCGAAACCGTGTGGGAGCGGTTCGGCAACCCCTTCATTCGGCACAGGCTGCAGGACATCGCCATGAACAGCATGTCCAAATTTAGGGTTCGGGTTCTGCCGAGCTTAAAGGAATATATCAGAATGCATAATGAGCTGCCAAGCACCATTACTCTTGGATTGGCTTCCTTGATCCGTCTGTATCATATCGGCACTAAAGAGGGGCAATGGTACGGCACGCGACTTGATGGTGAACGTCTGCCGTTAAGAGATGATCCGGATAACCTGATGACACTGCAGCAAGCTTGGCAAAAGGTAGACGGCGGGGAGTGGACTATACGTCAGCTTGTGGCCTCCATTCTTGGTAACCAGAGGATATGGGGCGAGGATCTGAACCGAATTCCCGCTCTTCATGAAACGGTAAGCAGCTATATCGAAGAAATGGAGCTGAACAACACATGAGTGACATCGTCATACTTCACAGCAAGGATGATGTCGGCATTGCGCTTCGTCCTTTGTCGGCAGGAGAACATGCCATCGGGATCTTGAACGGGAAGGAGCATGCCATCGAATTAACGGAGGACGTCCCGAAGGGTCATAAGGTGGCTCTGCGGTGGATTGAGGCGGGTAGCCATGTTTTCAAATTCGGTTATTCGATCGGTCTGGCGAAGGAAGCCATTTTGCCGGGGACCTGGATTCATACCCACAATTTGAAAACAGGTCTCTCCGGTGAAGTGGAGTATCAGTATAAGCCAAACGCGAATCAAGGGCTTGAGCCTTCAGCTGCCAGCCACGGTTCGTCAACTTTCCAAGGATATGTCAGACTGAACGGCGAGGTTGGAATCCGCAACGAAATCTGGATCATCAACACCGTCGGCTGCATTAATAAAACCTGCGAGCTGCTGGCACGAATGGCAGGTCAGCAGTTTCAAGGGAGAGGGATTGATGGGATATATCATTTTCCGCATCCTTACGGCTGCTCACAGCTCGGAGATGATCTGAGCCATACCCAGCGCCTATTATCCTCCCTGGCTCAGCATGGCAATGCCGCAGGCGTGCTCATTATCGGGCTCGGCTGCGAGAACAATCAGATCGATCAAATGCAGGCCATGATCGGGGAGCAGGACGGGAATAGGATCAAATATATGCGTGCCCAGGACATGGAGGACGAATTGGAGGAAGGGTTGTCCCTTATATCCGAGCTCGTGGAATATGCGGAGACTTTCAAACGAACGGAGGTTCCTCTCTCCAAACTGAAGATCGGGCTGAAATGCGGCGGGTCGGACGGACTCTCGGGCATTACAGCCAATCCGCTGGCGGGCCGCATCGCGGATACGATTACCGCCTATGGAGGCACCGCTCTTCTAACGGAGGTGCCGGAGATGTTCGGAGCCGAAACGATCCTGATGGATCGGGCTGCCGACGAGCAGGTGTTCCAGGATATCACCTTGCTCATCAACAACTTTAAACAATATTTCGTCTCGCATGGACAGGAAATCTATGAAAATCCGTCTCCCGGGAATAAAGACGGCGGCATCACGACCTTAGAGGAGAAATCGCTGGGATGCACCCAAAAAGGGGGGACTGCAACCGTATCCGATGTGCTCCGTTACGGCGTAAGAACTTCGAAGCCGGGACTGAACCTGATCGAGGGGCCGGGCAATGACCTCGTATCGGTTACGGCACTCGCTGCAGCCGGCGCCCACCTCGTGCTGTTCACGACCGGAAGGGGGACGCCGTTTGGGGGGCCTGTACCAACCGTCAAAATCGCGACCAATTCCGAGCTGGCCAAACGCAAAAAGCATTGGATCGATTATAATGCGGGAGCTCTGCTGGAGGGCAAAAGCATGGATGAGCTTCATGCGGAACTTTTGGAGGTCATCGTTCATTTGGCCTCAGGCGTTGAGAAGACGCAAAATGAACGGAACGGCTTCCGGGAAATATCCATTTTCAAGGATGGCGTTATTTTATAAATTCAATCGCTTTTTAGTAATTGATTAGAAAGAGGAGGAGCACGTATGTCCAATCCTGTACAGCAGCAGGCACAGTCCGCTTTGTCACCAATAGAACTCGCCGAGAAGGCGTGCCAATCGATCATGGAAACGTATTTGCCCGAGCAGCTTCCGCCTGCAGGCAGGTGGCATTACCATCAGGGCGTATTTTTGGTTGGGTTGTCTCAATTGTGGAAATTTAACGGGGACGCCAAGTTTTTGAATTATATCAAAGGCTATGTTGATCATCTGGTGGACGCTAACGGCAACCTGCTGCTGGAGCGGGGGGAGCTGGATTCCGTTCAAGCGGGCCTGCTCCTGATGGAATTGGATGCTGTGTTTCCCGAATACCGCTACAGGGCCGCAGCGGATAAACTGCTCCGCTTGCTGTCCACGCTGAACCGGACCACCGAAGGCGGATATTGGCATAAGGACCGGTATCCATACCAGATGTGGCTGGACGGACTGTATATGGGCGGCGTATTTACGATGAACTATGCGAGGCAGTATAACGAGCCGCATTTATTTGACGAGGTATTGTTCCAGGAGAAGCTGATGCGCTCCCATACCAAGGATGAGGCTACCGGTTTGTATTATCATGCTTGGGACGAGAGCCGAACGATGCCCTGGGCGGATCCGGTCAGCGGGCAATCTCCGGAATTTTGGGGACGCGCCATAGGCTGGTATGCGCTGTCGCTTGTCGAGTTCCTCGATTTACTGCCTGAGCATCATTCGGCGAGGGAAGAGCTGGCTGCCGCGCTACGTGAACTAAGCGAAGCGCTGGTGCGTTATCAGGATCCGGCTACCGGTCTGTGGCATCAGGTTGTGGACAAAGGGGGGCGGGAGGACAATTGGCTCGAAACCTCCTGCTCCAGTCTTTTCACCTATACCTTGGCAAAAGGAGTCCGTCTGGGTTATCTGGATCCTGCTTTTATGACGTATGCAAGACAGGGATATCAAGGCCTGGTCCAATCCGTATATCGCAATGACAAGGGACATTTGGTCATGCCCCAAATCTGCATCGGCACGGGGGTAGGCGATTACAAGCATTATGTGGAAAGGCAGCAATGCGAAAATGACCTTCATGGCGTAGGAGCGTTGGTCATGGCGTGCGTAGAGCTAGGCAGAAGCGACGGATGAAAGCGTGTTTGAACGCTGCAACTGATACAGAACATTTAAGGAGCTGTTCCCTCATAGGAGCAGCTCTCTTTGCGCTTATAGGAACTTCTGCGCTCATGCCGTCCTCAGGGAATAGGTGCATAGGATATTGGCAGGCTTGTCATAATAACGGTAGCGAGGCTTGTTAAACCACAAGAGAAAGGTAGAGCGCAGCATGAAAAACTCAAGAATCTGGATTCTGATCAGCATTGCGATATTGTTATCTGCCGTCGTCTTCGCCCAGGGAAGGCTGAAAGCGGATCACAGTTCGAGTCTACAGGAAGCTTTGCCGACCTTTAGCCAGCAGACCATCAAATTCGGTTCCACCGGCGAAGACGTGTATGAGCTGCAAGGGCGACTGAAGTACCTAGGCTTTTATCACGGCAAAATCGACAGCGTGTTCGGTTCCAAGACCCAAGGCGCCGTCAAGTGGTTCCAATCCGAGTTCGGCATGAAGGTGGACGGCATCGTGGGGCCGAAGGTCAAATTGAAACTGTATAACGCCACCAAGGATTTCCGTCCCACCGCTCCGAAGCTTCATGAAGGCGGAGGTGCAGCGGCCGGTGCTGGCGGAAACGGCGGCGGTACTAATCAAGGGAATAACAACTTAGCCTCATCGAATACTATGGGCCTGTCCGACAATGATTTGAGAATCATGGCGAATGCCGTTTACGGCGAAGCGCGCGGAGAGCCGTTTGAAGGACAGGTCGCCGTAGCGGCCGTTATTCTCAACCGGGTGAAATCGCCAAGCTTCCCGAACACGCCGCATGGAGTTATATTCGAGCCGAGAGCATTTACCGCGGTCGCTGACGGCCAAATATGGCTGGAGCCGAACGCCCAGGCTCGAAAAGCGGTGGAGCAGGCGCTGAACGGCTGGGATCCTACAGGAGGATGCTTGTACTACTTCAATCCGAAAACAGCCACCTCGCCATGGATTTGGACGCGTCCTCAAGTCAAAACCATCGGTCAACATATCTTCTGTATGTAGCTCAACCAACGGCAACCGGGGCCTGTCTTCGGTTGCTTCTTCACTTTGCGATGGGTTAGAATGTAAGTTATCTATGAAGTAAATTATGGCAACGACAATCCATGATGTAAGGGGATATGGACCTTGACGAAAACGGAATTTGAACACGGTACTGCCGGAGGGATACGGATTCACGTGTTGCCGACAAACCGATTCAAGACATTTGCGATATCGCTTTACGCCGGAAGCCCGTTAGCGGAGGAAACCGTGACCTCGACCGCGCTTACGCCTTTTGTACTGCGCAGAGGGACGGTTTCTTACCCGGAAACCAGAGCATTCCGCGAGCAGCTGGAGCAGCTGTACGGCGCCGGGTTTGGCTTTGACGTGTATAAGCGCGGCGATTATCAGATCGTGCACTTCCGCATGGACACGATCAATGACTCTTTTGTTAAGAGCCCTGAGAGCCTGCTGCGCTCCTCATTTGCTTTACTGGGCGAGGCATTCACCCAGCCCGTGCTGGAGAATGGCGCATTCCGCAAATCTTACGTGCAGACCGAGCGCGACACGGTCCGCAAGAAGCTGGAGTCTATCGTAAACGATAAGATCCGTTATGCCGCCGAGCGCTGCATTGAGGTTATGTGCAAGAACGAGCCGTACCGATTGCATCCGCTCGGAGAGCGGAAGGACCTTGACGGCATCACGCCGGAGGACTTGTATGAGTCTTATCAGAAATGGCTCCAAGAGTCCGTTTTGGATTTGTACGTGGTTGGCGATACGAGTCTGGATGAGGTGAAGACGCTCGTCGAGGAGCATTTTAAACTGAATCGGACGGAAAGCCGGGATTATGTTCCTTCGATCACGCGGACGGCCGCTAACGAGACGCAGACGGTCGTGGAGAAGCTGGACATCAATCAAGGCAAACTCAACATGGGCCTTCGAAGCACGATTACGTACGGAGATGATGAATATGCCGCTGCGCTCCTGTATAACGGGATTTTGGGAGGGTATCCGCATTCGAAGCTGTTTGTTAACGTGAGGGAGAAGGAAAGCCTGGCGTATTACGCTTCCTCCCGATATGACGGTCATAAAGGGATTGCTACCATCCAGTCCGGGATCGAGGTTCAAAATTTCGAGAAGGCGGTCGACATCATTCGCCAACAGCTCGATGACATGGCCAAGGGTGCCATCTCGGACATCGAAATGACCCAGACGAAAGCCATGATCCGCAACGTGATCAAAGAAATGCAGGATTCGGCCTTCGAGATGATTGCGTATGATTTTAACCGCACGCTGTCGGGACGGGAACGTACGCCGGATGAGCTGCTGAAGCAGGTCGAGGGCATTGCAGTGGACGATGTGAAGCAGGCGGCTTCGGCATTTTCCCTGGATACGATCTATTTCCTGAAAGGTCAAAAGGAGGAATAGCCGGTGGAGAGCATTCATTATGACAACCTGCAGGAAACGCTGTATTACGAAGTGATGGATAACGGTTTGCACGTGTATGTGCTGCCTAAACCCGGCTTCCAGAAAACCTATGCGACCTTCGCAACCAAGTACGGTTCGGTCGATAACCATTTCAAGGTCCAAGGCGAGTCCGAGACCCGGGTTCCGGACGGAATTGCGCATTTTCTCGAGCACAAAATGTTTGAGGAGCCGGAAGGCGACATTTTTGCCAAGTTTGCTTCCAATGGCGCCTCGGCGAACGCCTTTACCAGTTTTGACCAGACCGTGTACCTCTTCTCGGCCACGGAGAACATTCATGAAAATTTGGAGACGCTGATCGATTTCGTGCAGAATCCTTATTTTACCGACCAGAACGTGGAGAAGGAAAAAGGGATCATCGGCCAGGAAATCAACATGTATCAAGACAACCCGGATTGGCGCGTGTACTTCGGACTGATCGAAGCGATGTATAAGGTGCATCCGGTGCATATCGACATCGCCGGCACGGTGGAATCCATCGGGACGATTACGAAGGAAGATCTGTATACGTGCTACAATGCGTTCTATCACCCGAGCAACATGCTGCTGTTCGTGGTGGGCGGCGTCGATCCCGAGGAAACGATGAGCCTGATCCGATCGAACCAAGCCCGAAAATCGTACGACAAACAAGGCTCCATTGAGCGTTTATTCGATCCGGAGCCGCAGGGAGTCGAAGAGAAGCGGAGGGAGAGCCGCCTGGCCGTATCGCTGCCGAAATGCCTGTTCGGCTTCAAGGAGAAGCAGGTGGGTTTATCGGCCGATGAGCAGCTGCGCCGCGACCTGACGACCAAGCTGATGATGGATCTCCTGTTTGGCTCCAGTACGGAGTTGTATCAGAAGCTGTACGATGAGGATTTGATCTCCGACAGCTTCGGTCATGAATATAACAGCTCGCCCCAGTATGCGTTCTCCGCGGTTGGCGGGGACACGAAGGATCCGGATCAACTGCTGGAGCGCATCCGTACCGAGGTGGATAAGCTAAAGGCAGCCGGATTCCTAGCCTCGGACTTTGAACGGGCCCGCAAGAAGAAAATGGGCGGATACTTGCGCATGCTCAATTCCCCGGAAAACATTGCCCATGAATTTACTCGCTATCAGTTCCGCGGCGCCGATTTCTTCAACGTTTTGCCGGTTTATGAATCCATCACCCTGGAGGATGTCAACCGCCGCCTGCAGGAGCATGTCGATTGGAACCAGCTGGCTGTATCGATCGTTGTGAGTCCGTAATGAAGCAAGGCATGGGAAGAGAATTGAAGCCGATCGGGGAAATGACGGTATTGATTACGGGTGCGAGCAGAGGCATAGGGGCGGCTGTCGCCGAACGCTTTGCCTCGGTCCGCATGAATGTGGTCATCCACTACATGAATTCGCACGAAGCGGCCAACGAAGTAGCCCGCCGCTGCATGGCTTATGGAGCCAAGGTATTAACCGTATCCGCCGACCTGCGCGACAAAGAGCAGATATTACGGATGAAAGAGAAACTGCAGAGTCATGGTATGGAGCCGGATATTCTGGTTAACAACGCGGGCGTGTCCCATTACGGGCTTTTGTCCGACGTGACGGAAGAGCAGTGGGATACTTTGATGTCCATTAACCTGCGTGGGATGTTTCTGTGTTCCCAGGCTTTTATGGGGCGCATGGTTTCCCAGCGCTTTGGCAGGATCATCAATGTATCCTCGATCTGGGGGTTATCCGGAGCCTCCTGCGAGGTATTGTATTCAACAAGCAAAGGCGGCGTTAACGCCTTTACGAAGGCTCTCGCGAAGGAGCTTGCCCCGTCAGGCGTAACGGTGAACGCCGTGGCGCCCGGTGCGGTCGATACGTCCATGCTGGGGCATCTGGAGTCGGATGAAATTCGCATGCTGGAGGATGAAATTCCGGTCGGCCGATTGGCGCAGCCGGATGAGATTTCGTCGCTGGTGTATTTTTTGGCGCTGCCCGAGTCGGGCTACATTACCGGGCAAGTGATCAGCCCGAACGGAGGATGGGTGACCTAGATCTCGTTCGTGGTGCAATTCACCACTCATAAGGTATTGGTTACGGGGACATATTACTATTGTTACTTTAAATCTGAATTGCCACCACGCAAAAGGAGGATTTAATTCATGTCATCCGTAATCAAAAACTTTGATTCCTGGAAGAAATTCCTGGGCGAGCGCGTCGTTCAAGCCGAGAAAGCGGGTATGAGTGAAGACACCATTTCCCAGCTGGCTTATGAGATCGGTGATTTCCTCGATGAGAAGGTTGATCCGCAAAACTCATCCAACCGGGCACTGAAAGAATTGTGGGATGTAGGTAACGAGGAAGAACGCCACGTTATCGCGCGTCTGATGGTGAAATTGGCCAAGAACAACGCATAATCCATTAACAAAAAGCCCCCCGACAATGGGGGCTTTTTGTCAAGAAAAAAGAATGTAATTTTCATGTCACCGTTAATACTTGCCTTTCATTTTTATTTTATATATCATTAACGTGACCCATTTTTCATTTGACCTGTTTTTGCGTGCAATTTTCGCTGGAATTTGTCGAATATTGATGGAAAAGAAGTGCAAAGAGGTGTCTTTGTGGAATCGAATCAATGGTACATGGAATATAAGATACATAAGAACCGGCCAGGTTTGCTCGGTGACATTGCATCCGTGCTGGGTATGCTCGAAGTGAATATACTAACCATTAACGGCGTGGAAGGCCAAACCCGCGGAATGCTGCTCGAGACGGATGACGAAGAAAAAATTGTTCTGATGGGTAAAATGTTAAACAAAATGAAAAATATTACGGTATCAGCCTTGAGGCCCCCGAAACTGGTGGATATTCTGGCTGTCCGTCATGGACGATATATCGACCGGGACTCGGATGATCGTAAAACGTTTCGTTTTACGCGTGATGAGCTCGGTTTACTTGTTGATTTTTTGGGTGAATTGTTCAAAAGGGAAGGTAATCAGGTCATCGGCCTCCGCGGAATGCCCCGCGTGGGCAAAACCGAGTCCATTATCGCCGGCAGCGTCTGCGCGATGAAGCGCTGGACCTTCGTTTCCTCTACGCTGCTCCGTCAAACCATTCGCAGTCAACTCTCCGAGGACGAGATGAATACGAACAACATTTTTATCATTGACGGCATTGTGAGCACGATCCGATCCAATGAACGCCACTATCAGCTCCTGCAGGATATCATGGGAATGGAGAGCACGAAGGTGATCGAGCATCCCGATATCTTTGTTCGCGAATCCGAATATTCCTACGATGATTTCGACATTATCATCGAATTGCGAAACAATCCGGAAGAGGAAATCGTTTATGATACGTTCACGGGCTCTTATAGTGACGATTTGTAATATTTTTGTTTGACTTTGACCACGAAATTCTAAAGTAGGAGGTGATGGCATGTCCGAACTGGGACAGCAATTAAGGGAGGCGCGTCTGCAAAAAGGGATGAGCCTTGATGATGTGCAGGAAATGACTAAAATACGCAAGCGATACTTGGAAGCCATCGAGGCAGGGGATTACAAAGTACTTCCCGGCAGTTTTTACGTGCGGGCATTCATCAAAACCTATGCGGAAGCGGTGGGGATTGACCCGGACGAACTGCTTGAAGGGCATAAACAGGATGTGCCTAAATCCGAACCGGAAGCGACCATGGAGCCGGTTATTCAAAAGCGCGCCAGCAGACCGACAGCCGAACGGAACATGAAATGGCTGCCTACGTTGCTGATGTGGACGTTCCCGATCCTGATCGTTGTTGTCATATATTTGGTGGCCATCAATTCGAATGAGCCTAAGGACGAACCGCCGGTCAGCAATAATGATCAAACGCAGACCGATCAGGCGCAGAACCCGCAAACTCCGGATAACACGGATTCCGGGACGCCAGGCGACGGAGCGCAGGGCGGCGACAATGTTCCGGACGGCGCGGTTAACGAAGGCACGGACGGAGAAGGAACTGACACCCCGGACGGAACAGAAGGCACAGACGGAACGGACATCGATGAACCGGGTGATTCAACGCCTGGAACGGCTACGGTGACGCAGGACCGGACGGAAGGCAAGAACACCGTATTTAAGGTATCGGGCTCGTCCGTGAAGGTTGAGATTGTGGCCACGAGCGAAGGCAAGAGCTGGGTCGAGGTATACCGCGGCAACAATACTTCCGGGGAGAAGCTGGCATTCCAAATGCTCGAGAACGGTGCTTCGCTGAGCTTTGACATGGACAGCCAGGGACTCTTCGTGAAATCGGGGAATTCCGCTGCAACGACCATTACGGTTGGCGGCCAGCCCGTAACGGATGGCAAGTCCACGTCGCGAATCGTGCTGGAGCCGGCCGATGGTTCCGCAGGCACCATGGATAACGCGGGTACCGGGGATACATCAGATACATCGGATACCACCGACTTCGAATAATTGCCTGTCCTCCAGGTCATCATAACAGCATGCAGCTGCATGCTGTTATTTCACTTCCCGAAAGAGGTGATGCTCTGTGACGGTCAATTGGATTATATTCGGATTAGGCGTTATCGTCAGCCTCTTGGGCTATTATTTGATTCCGAGCAGCTGGGGGTATGGCATATTAGGCTTTGGGCTGGCACATATTTTACTCGGCATACTGAGTATGTTCCGCCGTCCGGTGCATGATGAGAAAGCTAGCAGTTGAGGGAGCGGGCTTCGTTTTCGCCGGATGATGTTGGCGATAAGCGGAGTCTTTTTCGTTCCTGATCCATCGCGGATTCCTTACAGGATTAGACTTGTCTCTCGGTTTTACCTATAATAGAAGCATTATCGCCAAATGAAAGGAAGGATTCACCATGGCTTCAGAAAGCTCATTTGATATCGTATCCAAAATGGATATGCAGGAACTTACCAATGCGGTTAATCAAGCGGAGCGCGAGATCGAAAACCGTTTTGACTTCAAGGGCAGCAAGAGCAGCTTGAAGCTGGACAAGGACGCGCTGGTCATTGCCTCCGATGACGAGTACAAACTCAACGCCGTTATCGATATTTTGCAGACCAAGATGGTGAAGCGGGGCTTGTCGCTTAAAAATGTGGAGTACGGTAAAATCGAGCCGGCTTCCATGGGTACCGTCCGTCAGCGTCTGACCTTGAAGCAGGGAATCGACCAGGAGAATTCCAAAAAGATCAATATTTTGATCCGTGATTCCAAGCTGAAGGTCAAGAGCCAGATTCAAGGCGACCAGATTCGGGTAACCGGAAAAAGCAAGGATGATCTTCAGCAGATCATGCAGCTGCTTCGCAAAGCGGACCTTTCCCTGGATCTGCAATTCACCAATTTTAAATAAACGCTCCTCTCCCTCCAAGCAATAAGGGGTGGGCTCGGCTGGTTTGTTTCTTTTGACAGGGCGTCAACGGAAATATTATACTAAAAAACGATATATAAGGATTAACGTATACATAGATTACTGGGGGATGAAAATGACAGACAGCGATGCACGCTTCAAACCCTTTAGGCTCTTGGGAAGAGCGACCCTGATGACATGCAGAAGGATAACCGCTGCAGGGTCTGCCGAGTTAACAAGACAACCCGTTGCAAGGGAGGTTGCCCCATGAATTTACCCAATCGTATCACGTTGGCCCGCATTTGCTTGATCCCTGTCATGATGATTTTCCTGCTGGTGGATTTTGATTTTTATCCGGATCCCATTGTGTGGAATGATTTTGTCCTGCCCTATAACCAATTGATTGCGGCACTGATATTCATACTTGCTGCAAGCACGGACGGCATTGACGGGTATCTGGCCCGGAAAAACAATATGGTGACGAATCTGGGTAAACTTCTGGATCCGCTGGCGGACAAACTGCTGGTTGCGGCCATACTCATATCGCTTGTAGAGATGGGAAAATGCGAATCCTGGATTGCTGTTGTCATCATCAGCAGGGAATTTGCGGTGACTGGCTTGAGACAAATTGCGCTTCTGGAAGGTTCGGTAGTCGCAGCAGGTCAATCCGGAAAAATCAAGACGGTGATTCAGATCGTGGCGATTGTCGCGCTTCTGATCAACAATTTCCCGTTTGTATTTTTGGGGATTCCGTTTGATGTCATTGCGATCTGGGCTGCCGCGCTGATTACGATCTATTCGGGAATCGAATATTTTGTCCAGAACAGGCACCTTCTCAAAGGTACCGGGGCATAACGGCAATAGGAGCCATCCTATTGCTTTTTTCTTCCGCCGGGTAAGGAATAACAAAGGCAGCTACTAACGAAGAGATAGAAGATACGGGAGGATCGATGAATCATGAAAGCAGAAATCATTGCAGTTGGAACAGAACTTCTCCTCGGACAGATCGTGAATACCAACGCACAGTATTTGTCCAGACAGCTTGCTTCAATGGGGATCGACGTGTACTATCAAACCGTTGTCGGGGACAACCTGGAGAGGCTCAAGGAGGCCTTGCGCCTGTCCAGCAGCAGAGCCGATATTGTACTCCTGTCCGGCGGTCTCGGTCCCACGCAGGACGATCTGACGAAGGATGCGCTGGCTTCCTTTCTAAATCGTTCCTTGCATATCGACCGGATGGCCATGGACCGGATTGAACGCTTCTTTCATGAGCGGGGATCCGTCATGACCGAGAACAATCGGCGCCAGGCTCTAGCCATCGAGGGCGGCACCCCGCTTCCGAACGAGACAGGCCTCGCCGTCGGGAACGCGGTATCCTATGAAGGCACTCATTATATCGTTTTGCCGGGGCCGCCCAAAGAATTGATGCCGATGTTTGAGCAGGAGGCCAAGCCTTGGCTTCTGCAGCATGTGCTCACGGATGAGCTTCCCATCTATTCGAAGATGCTTAAATTCGCGGGCATTGGGGAGTCCGCGCTGGATCAACGCCTGGAGGACCTGATTACGGCCCAGACCGATCCGACGATTGCTCTGTATGCCAAGGACGGGGAGGTCACCGTCCGCATCTCCACTAAGGCCTCCAGCGAGTCTGAGGCGATGGTCCGACTGAATGAACTGGAAGCCAGGATCCGGGAGAGAGGGCCTGAATTTATGTATGCCAACGAGGATGTGCCTATCGAAAAGGTCATCGTGGACATGATGGCAGATCGAAGCTGGACCCTGAGCGCGGCGGAGAGCTGCACGGGAGGACTTGTAGCGGAGACCCTGACCTCCATTCCCGGAAGCGCATCGATGTTTCTTGGGGGGATCATCTGTTACACCAACCAGATCAAGGAGAAGCTTGTGCATATCCCGCATGCGCTGCTGGAGGGGGACGATGCGCCGGGGGCCGTCAGTGCGGAGGTTGCAGAAGCGCTTGCGGATCATGTCCGGATGGTAACCGACAGCGACTTCGGTTTATCGGTGACAGGCGTGGCAGGTCCGGGTTACGCGGAACGCAAGCCTATAGGGCTGGTCTACATCGGATTGTCCCAAAGGGGCAAAGAAACGGAAGTGCATGAGCTGAACCTCCAAGGCAACCGCGAAACGATCCGGCTCCGCGCAACCAAAGCGCTGCTATACCGGCTTTGGCAGCGTCTCGTAGCGTCTGAGCAGGCTTAGGCTTCGTGGCCAAAGGCGACCGAGCATTTGGAAAAGTAAAAAATTTACACCTTGCTAAATAGCTGTTCTTGAATTCAGGAACCGTTCCAAGTATAATGGTAAATACGGAAGAACCGTGGCATATCGATTGATGTTGCCACGGTTCTTGTTCTTTATACATAGGGTTCGGAGCATGAACGGGAAGGGGAGTTGAATAAAAAAAACGAATGTATGTTCGAAAAAAAGCTTGGCAAACGTGTCAAAACAAGGTATGATAAGACTATCAACAGTGAAGGGTTGTGGAACAATTGTCAGATCGTCGTGCTGCGCTGGAAATGGCGCTTCGTCAGATAGAGAAACAGTTCGGAAAAGGTTCCATCATGAAACTGGGTGAATCCACCCATATGCAAGTTGAGATTGTGCCAAGCGGATCGTTGGCATTGGATATAGCTTTAGGAACCGGCGGCTTGCCTAGAGGCCGGATTATCGAAGTGTACGGCCCGGAATCCTCCGGTAAAACAACAGTAGCCCTGCATGCCATCGCAGAGGTTCAGAAGGCTGGCGGACAAGCTGCATTTATCGATGCCGAGCATGCTCTGGATCCATCGTATGCAAACAAACTGGGCGTTAATATTGATGAATTGCTGCTCTCCCAACCGGATACGGGCGAGCAGGCGCTGGAAATTGCGGAAGCTCTGGTACGGAGTGGAGCCGTCGATGTCATCGTTATTGACTCGGTTGCCGCGCTTGTACCGAAAGCCGAGATCGAAGGCGACATGGGTGATTCCCACGTAGGTCTGCAAGCCCGTCTGATGTCCCAGGCTCTTCGTAAATTGTCGGGTGCCATCAATAAGTCGAAAACGATTGCCATCTTTATCAACCAGCTTCGCGAGAAGGTTGGCGTTATGTTCGGTAACCCTGAAACAACCCCAGGCGGACGTGCTCTGAAGTTCTATTCCACGGTTCGTTTGGACGTGCGTCGAATTGAGAGCATCAAAATGGGCAACGATGTGGTGGGTAACCGCACACGGATTAAGGTTGTTAAGAACAAGGTAGCTCCACCTTTCAAACAGGCCGAGCTTGATATTATGTACGGCGAAGGCATCTCTAGAGAGGGAAGCCTGATCGATATCGGTACGGAGCTGGATATCGTGGATAAAAGCGGAGCATGGTATTCTTATGCCGGTGACCGTCTTGGTCAAGGCCGCGAGAATGCGAAGCAGTTCTTGAAGGAGAATCCGGAGATCGCCAGCGTGATCGAGAACAAGATCCGTGAAGCGAGTAATCTGACGACGGCTGTTCCTGAGCCTTCCGACAAGGAGAAGGAACAAGAGCAATTGGAAGAGCAAGAGTTGTTTAAGGTAGAGTAATAAATCGCTGGTTAACGATGACAGTGTTTGGGACCGTCCGGTGTGGGTAACGCCAGACGGTCTTCTTTGCATTTATTTCTGCCGAATCATTGGTCTTGACGATGTGTCGAGAAGCGTGCAGCAGTGAAGGGAGCGTCGTATGGATATAGAGAATAAAGAAATGTCGGGGCAGGCGGATTCCTCGGGAATTGGACATTTTCCGGAAGACGAGGATCTGGTCATAACTTCTGTCGAAATGCTGAAAAAGCCCAAACACCGGTATCAAATCGCGTTCGGTCCGTACCTTATGACCGTTCATGAAGACGTGATGCTTAAATATCGCATGTTAAAGGGAAATGTTTTTCGCAAGGAAGAGCTGCAGGAGATTGTCGTGGCAGATGAGCGGCAGCGGGCTTACGTGGAAGCGCTGAATCATTTGGCTCGGAAACCTAGGACGACTCAGGAGATCACGCAGCGTTTGCAGCAAAAGGGGTTCGAGCCCAGCAGCGTGGAGACGACGCTGGAACGCCTCGAGAAGGACAAGCTGGTGGATGACGCGCTGTACGCTAAGATGTGGGCAGAGCAGCGCATGACCAGCCATAAGAAGGGACGGCTGTGGGTTAAGCAGGAGCTGAGGCAGAAGGGGATCGGCACCGAGCTGATTTCGGAGGCTTTGGGCGAGATCAGCGCAGAATCGGAATTGGAGAGCTGCTTGGCCGTGGGACGAAAAAAATGGCAGCAAACCCAGGGGGAGCTGCTGGATCGCAAACGTAAAACCGGAGCATATTTAATGCGTAGGGGTTTTGGGGGAGAGCCTGTGCGCCAGGCACTCAAAATTCTGATCGAAGAGGAGCAGGAGAAAGGCGAATGGGACGAAGAGCCGTATGATTTTGAATAAAGCACAAGCAGTTGTGCATTTTTTCGCTAAAGAAATGGTTTCACTGGATGAAACTGACGTTTACCCATTGCTTTCCCTTGACAATATCTTTTTATAAATACTAAAATAAATATGAATCTTTTTATCATAAATTAGAATCCTTTTTCCTTCCAAAAAAGTGACTACTTTGTGAAAGATTCTTAAATCGCCAATTCATAGTGAAATGTATTCCGCTGGCTAAGGCGGGATTTGCGTACGATCATTATGGCGTGCGCAGTATGGACGGCAGCTTCCACTGTCGGAAAATTTTATGTATGAATGAGTAACCTGACAATTGCACATTTTCCCAAGGAATGCCTTGGAGGAAACAACGAGGAGGTGAACAGATGGAAACTTGGATCTGGATCATAATCGTTCTCGCTGTAGCCGCTATATTCTTTGGGTTCGGTTATTTTATTCGCAAATCCCTTGCAGAAGCTAAAATTTCCAGTGCCGAGCATGCCGCTTTGCAGATCGTCGAAAGTGCGAAGAAGGAAGCAGAAGCATTGAAGAAAGAAACGGTTCTCGAAGCTAAAGACGAAGTTCATAAAATCAGAGCCGAAGCTGAAAAAGACACTCGCGAGCGCCGGAATGAAATTCAACGGCAGGAGCGCAGATTGTTGCAAAAGGAAGAGTCGCTGGATAAAAAAATAGAATCTTTGGAACGTAAAGAAGAACAAGTGGCGAACAAAGAGAAACGAATAGAGGAAACCCAGCAGCAAATCGATGCAATTTACAAGAAGCAAACGACGGAACTGGAGCGCATCTCCAACCTGACGATGGAGGATGCCCGCAGCATCATTCTCAGCAATGTCGAGCAAGAAGTTCGTCATGAAACCGCTCAGATGATCAAAGAAATCGAGCAGCAGGCGAAGGAAGAAGCAGATAAGAAATCACGCGAGATCATCACGCTGGCTATTCAACGCTGTGCGGCTGATCACGTAGCTGAGACCACGGTTTCTGTTGTCACCTTGCCGAACGAAGAAATGAAAGGCCGGATTATCGGACGTGAAGGCCGAAACATTCGTGCGCTTGAGACCCTTACAGGGATTGACCTTATTATCGATGATACTCCGGAAGCTGTCATTCTGTCCGGATTTGATCCGATTCGCCGTGAAATTGCCCGTACGGCTTTGGAAAAGCTCGTGGCGGACGGACGGATTCATCCGGCTCGTATCGAAGAAATGGTGGAGAAATCCCGCAAGGAAGTGGACGAACGCATTCGCGAGTATGGAGAACAAGCCACTTTCGAGGTTGGCGTACACGGTTTGCATCCGGATTTGATCAAAATTCTGGGTCGACTGAAATTCCGTACGAGCTATGGACAAAATGTGTTGAAACACTCCATGGAAGTGGCCTATTTGACTGGCCTGATGGCCGGCGAACTGGGCGAAGACATCGTGCTTGCGAAACGGGCAGGACTGTTGCATGACATCGGTAAAGCGCTGGATCATGAAGTGGAAGGATCGCACGTTGAAATCGGCGTGGAGCTGGCGAAGAAGTATAAGGAACATCCGGTGGTTATCAACAGCATTGCCTCCCATCACGGTGATTGCGAAGCAACTTCGGTTATCGCCATGCTGGTGGGTGCAGCCGACGCATTGTCCGCTGCCAGACCGGGAGCACGCAGAGAGACGCTTGAGACGTACATCCGTCGTCTTGAGAAGCTCGAGGAAATTTCAGAATCCTTTGAAGGCGTTGAGAAATCCTACGCCATTCAAGCAGGACGTGAAGTTCGCGTCATGGTACAGCCGGAAAAAATCGACGATGCCGAAGCATTCCGCTTGGCACGCGATATTACCAAAACGATTGAAAATGAACTGGATTATCCGGGTCATATTAAAGTCACCGTTATCCGGGAAACCCGTGCGGTCGATTACGCGAAATAGAGTTTGGACCTTAAAAAGTGGCCGCATTCCGGCCACTTTTTATCTTTAAGATATCCGAAAATACATATCGGACTATCCATGAATCGGGAACCGACCTGCCTGGGATCAAGTCAGGACAGGACAGGCTCCCCCTGAAGGAGTGATTGACATCAAAGTATTATTCATCGGAGACATTGTCGGCAGCACAGGACGCAAGGCGCTGAAAGCTTCCCTTCCCGAGCTGAAGTCCAAATATAATCCGCACATTATTATTGCCAATGGGGAGAACGCGGCTTCAGGCCGCGGCATCACCTCGGCCATAGCCAATGAATTTTTCAATTGGGGCATTCATGGCATCACCTTGGGAAACCACACGTGGGATAACAAGGATATTTTTGAGTTTATCGACGACGAACCGCGAATGATTCGCCCGGCGAATTTCCCGCCCGGCACACCCGGCCGCGGATACACCGTCATTAAAGCGAACGGCAAACAGCTGGCGATCGTGAATTTGCAGGGACGGACATTCCTGCCAGCCATTGATTGCCCGTTCCGGGCCGCCGATGACATTGTGGATGAACTGCGCCAAAAGCATAAATGCATCCTTGTGGATTTTCATGCTGAGGCGACCTCGGAGAAAATTGCCATGGGATGGCATCTGGAAGGCCGTGCCTCGATGGTGGTCGGCACGCACACCCACGTCCAGAGCAATGACGATACCATACTCCCGGGAGGAACGGCATACATTACGGATACCGGGATGGTGGGATCCAAGGAAGGCATCCTCGGCATGCAGCGCGATGCGGTCATGTATAAATTCAAGACCCAGCTTCCTGCCCGTTTCCAGGTCGATGAGGGCAAATGGCAGTTCCACGCCGTATGCGTGGACATGGATGAGGAGACGGGAAAAGCCCGGAAGATCCAAAAAATCCGCATGTACGAAGATGAATGGCGGATGGATTAAAAACGTCAAAATCAGTTTAATTAAATTAGGTACGGATGGTAAAAAGCAGGAATTTTTTCCCCTCTCACGAATAACATCTAGTAAGCGGAAGCAAACCATCACTCAACATTCCCAGGGGAGGTACTTACCATGGAAGTATTAAAAGTTTCAGCAAAATCCAATCCTAATTCGGTTGCAGGGGCGCTCGCTGGAGTTCTTCGGGAGCGGGGCGGAGCGGAACTGCAAGCGATTGGGGCGGGAGCACTGAACCAGGCCATTAAAGCGGTAGCGATTGCCCGGGGATTTGTAGCACCGAGCGGGGTGGATTTGATATGCATCCCTGCTTTTACGGATATTGTGATTGATGGCGAAGACCGGACGGCAATTAAATTGATCGTGGAACCTAGATAAATTTCGAATGTTGAGGATGAGCCTGTTTACTCTGCTAAGCGTAAACAGGCTTTTTGCTGTGACAGGTCAGAAGGGAGATGAGCGCCGCGATGCGGACGGTTGATTTTCACTGCGATGCTTTGAGCAAAATGTGGGAAGATCCCAAAGCCTCTTTTGTGGACGGCCCGCATTTGGACGTAACGTTGCAGCGTTTGGAGCAGGGGGATCTGGCGCTTGAGGTGTTCGCTGTGTTCTTGTCGGAGAAATTCGGGAGGCCCTCCTTTGAACGCGTATTGGCCCAACTGGATGTATACCGAAGCCGCATCGTGAACGCGGGTCATCTCAAGCCCTTGCTTTGGCGGGAACAAGTCCGAGAGATGAGACAACGCAAGACGGAGCGGTACGGCGTGCTGTCGCTGGAAGGCGTTGACGGGCTGGAGGGCAATCTGTATTACGTTCAGCTTTTATTTGATATGGGCGTACGATTGATGGGAGTTACCTGGAATTATGCCAACTGGGCAGCGGATGGCGTGCTGGAGCAGCGAAACGGCGGGTTTACGGAACGGGGACGTCAGCTGATCGAGCAATGTCATAGAACAGGCATCATTCTGGATGTGTCTCATCTGTCCCAGGCCGGTTTCTGGGAACTGGCGGAGCTGACTCAGCGGCCCGTCATTGCTTCGCATTCCAATGCCTACTCCATTTGCCCGCATCCCCGGAATTTGAGCGATGAACAGATACGGGCACTGATAGCGTTAAACGGCATGATCGGCATCACGTTTGTGCCCTGGTTTATCCGCAGCGGTGTCCAGCGCGTGACGCCGGAGGACGTCCTGCCGCACATCGAGAAGATTTGTGAGCTGGGCGGAGAGAAGCACATCATGTTCGGGTCGGATTTCGACGGAATCGATCAGTGGATCGAAGGGCTGGAGCATCCGGGCCGGTATCCGGATTTTCAGGAGCTGCTGCTCAAGTTTTATCCCGAATCGACGGTCAAAGGCTGGATGTCGGATAATCCGCTGCGTTTTCTTGAACAGCATTTGCCTGCATCGCCGGTTCAAGAATATGAACATGACGCATAACATCCTGGATTCGAGGATAACTATGACAATCCTGTTGCAGATCGCGCAAGAAACGAAAGAAGGCGACCTGAAACACGCGGGTTGCCTTTTTATTTTTGGGTAATAGAGAGTATAATAGGTGATGGCATGTACAGCATATAGAGAAAAACAAGGAGTGAGACAGATGAGTAAAACTGTACCCGTGGGTGTATCCGCCCGCCATATTCATTTAACCCAAGAGCATATTGAGGCATTGTTCGGCCCTGGATATCAACTTACAGAGTTCAAACCTTTGTCCCAGCCAGGACAATTCGCGGCCAACGAAACGGTAGCGGTCATTGGAACAAAGGGACAATTCGATAAAGTAAGAATTTTGGGACCTGCGCGTCCTGCAACCCAACTGGAAATTTCCCGTACGGATTCCTTTGCCATCGGCGTGAAAGCACCCGTGCGCGAATCCGGAAACATTGCCGGTACCCCGGGAATCACGATTAAAGGCCCGGCAGGTGAAGTAACGGTGGACGAAGGCGTCATCGTGGCCGCTCGTCATATTCACTTCCATACATCCAATGCGGAACAGTGGGGCATTAAGGACAAGGACCTGCTCAAAGTGCGCCTAGGCGGCGAACGCGGCCTTGTGCTGGAGAACGTCATTGCCCGCGTATCCGACAATTTTGCGCTCGACATGCACATCGATACCGATGAAGCCAACGCAGCCGGCGCCAAAAACGGAGATACTGCTGAAATTATTGATTAATCCGCGGCTATAGAAAGCCATAAGAACATACTGTATGTGTCACGCATGCGCAACTTTTACAAGTTCGCAGTCAAGAAGAGCCTGGATCGATTCGGGACTGACCCCAAAGCGTGAGACAAATTAAAACACCTTCAAGAGAACTAAACCATGTCGTAAGATATGGAGATAACCTTGGAGGTGTTTTTGCGTTGGCAACAAGAGTTAGCTACCCATTCGAACTTAAGATGAAAGCTATTGAAATGAGATTAGAAGGAGTTCCGGTTAGAGAGGTCATGGAGCAACTCGGGATACGGAATAAGACACAGCTAAAGGTGTGGATGAAGTGGTATCGAGAAGGTGACGTACATCGGCTGGAGCAGCCTGTGGGTAAGCAATATAGCTACGGGAAGGGGCCAGAATACTCTTCAGAGTTAGAAAAACTACAGGCAGAAAACCGATTTTTAAAGCAGCAATTGGACCTGCTAAAAAAGTACACGGAGTTAGAAAGGAGGTGAAACCCGAGGTCGTCGTTGCTTGGATCGAGTCCATTCGAGAAGAAGTCACGGTGACGCAAGCTTGTGCATGGCTTGGGATTGCAAGAGCAACCTATTATCGCTGGAAAGCAACTGTGGAAGCAAAAGGTCCAGAACCAACGGTGGAGAAAATCCGAGAACTTTGCATTCATCATAAATTTCGGTATGGTTACCGGAAGATCACCGCGCTCCTCCGAACAGAGCAAAGTATAAATCACAAACGTGTGCAGCGTATTATGCAGCGAGAGGGGCTCCAATGTCGTGTCAGAGTGAAGAAACGCAAACCTACAGGGCAGCCAGCTTACATCGCAGAACACTTGTTAAAGCGTCAGTTTGAGGCCGATGCCCCTATGCAAAAACTCGTAACAGACATTACGTATTTGCCGTTTGGCGGAAAAACGTTATACCTGTCGAGCATCTTGGACTTGTTTAACGGAGAGATTGTGGCATACAGTATATCTGACAAGCAAGACACTGAGTTTGTCCTGGACACGTTGGCTCAACTGCCCACCCTGTCGGGCACCATGCTCCATAGCGACCAAGGCAGCGTCTACACCTCTCAGGCCTATCAAGAAGCTGTAAAGGGAAAAGGCATTACCATGAGCATGTCCCGCAAGGGTACGCCCGCTGATAATGCCCCCATCGAATCGTTTCATTCCACGCTAAAGTCTGAAACGTTCTATCTCGAAGGTTTAACCTGTACGACGACGGCAATCGTCGAGCAGACCGTTCGAGACTACATTACTTACTATAACTCAATTCGCATTCAAACAAAACTAAACAACCAGTCACCGGTTCATTTCCGGCAACTGGCTGCTTAAACTTGCAAGGTGTTTTGATCCCTGTCTCACAAACGGGGGGCAGTCCCATTCATCGATGCCAGGCTCTTTTTTGGAAATTCCAAGTTTACGGGCGGCGTGCTGCCGAACATGGGAGAAGAAAATCAACGGCCAAGGAACGCTCTAATAGCACCAGGGTGGTAGCTTAGGCATAAAGATCATGATATAATTTAAAACAGTGCCTATTTAAGCAATATTGTCATGTAAACCAGAGATTTTGCGGATCTAAGGAGTGACCTAGCATGTCGAAAGAAAGTAAGGACTACTCCAAGTATTTTGATTTTTCAGGAGCCAAAGTTCTCTCGGAAGATGAACACGGGAAGAGAATTCGCATCAATGGCCGGGAAATCAACATTCTTTCGGAGCCTAATCATAGACAGGAAAAACAACGCGGCAAACAGAGTGTCGAAGTCCTGTACGATACCGAACTGCCTGAGGAGTTCCGAAGCATCGGGGCTGGCAAGCATTACATCGTGTATACGTACGGATGCCAGATGAATGAGCATGATTCCGAGACGATTAAGGGATTGCTGGAGCAGATGGGCTACCGGGCAACCGAGGATCGCAAGCAGGCGGACATCATTTTGCTCAACACATGTGCCATTCGTGAAAATGCGGAGGACAAGGTGTTTGGCGAACTCGGCCACCTGAAGCATCTGAAGACGGAAAAGCCGGATATGCTGCTTGGGGTTTGCGGCTGCATGTCGCAGGAAGAATCGGTCGTGAATCGAATTCTCCAAAAGCATGGCTTCGTGGATCTGATCTTCGGCACGCATAACGTACATCGTCTGCCTCACTTGATTCAGGAAGCGCTCTTCAGCAAGGAAATGGTGGTTGAAGTGTGGTCCAAGGAAGGCGACATTGTCGAGAATCTTCCGAAGAAAAGGGAAGGTCTCCGCGGCTGGGTCAACATTATGTACGGCTGTGATAAATTCTGTACATACTGCATCGTCCCTTACACCCGCGGCAAGGAACGCAGCCGGCGTCCGGAGGACGTCATTGCCGAGGTTCGCGAATTGGCCCGTCAAGGGTATAAGGAAATTACGCTCCTCGGTCAAAACGTGAATGCGTACGGCAAAGATTTTGAAGATATACAGTATCGCTTCGGCGATCTGATGGATGATATTCACAAAATCGATATCCCGCGCGTTCGCTTCACGACATCCCATCCAAGGGACTTCGACGATCATCTGATCGAGGTGCTGGCGAAGGGCGGCAACCTGGTGGAGCATATTCATCTGCCGGTGCAGTCGGGAAGCTCGCAAGTGCTCAAGAAAATGAGCCGGAAATATACCCGCGAGACGTATTTGGAACTGGCCCATAAGATTAAGAAGGCGATTCCCAATGTAGCGTTCACCACCGACATCATTGTCGGTTTCCCCGGCGAAACCGATGAGCAGTTTGAGGAGACGCTGTCCCTGGTACGGGAAGTAGGTTATGACTCTGCGTATACCTTTATTTATTCTCCGCGCGAAGGAACGCCGGCAGCGGTGATGGAGGATAATGTGCCGATGGAGGTTAAGAGCGAGCGTCTGCAGCGCTTGAACGCCGCCATTAATGAATACAGCCGCAAGAGCAACGACAGGCTGCTTGGATCTACGGTGGAGGTCCTGGTAGAAGGAGTCAGCAAGAACAATGATTCCATGCTGTCCGGACGCACGCGCACGAACAAGCTGGTGCATTTTGAAGGCTCAACGGAACTCGTAGGCAGCTTCGTGAATGTAAGGATCACGGATACGAAGACCTGGTATATCAAAGGGGATATGATCCCGGACGCGATTCCTGCCTCAGATGCGGTATAATGGAGGGGCAAGAAGCATGCCAATGCAGCATAGACCGTTACCGCAATGGATCCATGCCTGCATATACCCATATAGATGATGAAGAATTGGAGCGATGAACCTTGGCACATGATCATGTTCGTACCAACACCTACGGTATGTCCACTTACAATACGCGTGAATTGATTATACGCGACGATATTCTGGCGAAAGCCGGCGAGCTGGCGAATTTAATATCCACAAGCGAAGAAGTTCAGATGTTTAAGCAAGCGGAAGAGAAGATCCAGAATCACGAACGGGTCCAAAACCTGATCAAAACCATTAAGAAAAAGCAAAAAGAAATCGTAGCTTTTGAAACGTTCCAGAACAAGGACATGGTAGCAAAAATCGAACGCGAGATCGAAGAGCTGCAGGAGGAGATTGACAGCATCCCGCTCGTGATGGAGTTCCAGCAAAGTCAAAGCGACATTAATTATCTTCTTCAGCTGGTCGTATCCGTGATTCACGATACCGTTTCGGAAAAAGTGAACGTGGAAACAGGTAAAGATACGCCGCCAAGCAGCTGCGGATAGAGGAAACGAGGTGCGGAATGGTTCCGCACCTTTTCTGTTCTTGTTAAGGCATGCACAGAATGAGAATGTATAGGGCATAGTAAACTATATAGAGATTGGGCTAGGAAATCCTTGACATCATTTTTAAATATGTCATAATGAAATTATCAAATTAATAGTTATGGTGATGGAAATGACGGATCGCGAACAGGCGCCAAAGAGCAGTGCCAAGAAATACAGAACACCGGACGGTGTGCCCGCCGATATCGTGATGTTTACCTTGACGAAGCGGGAACGGAAGACCTTTACCAAGACACTGCCCATTCGGGAGCTTAAGGTGATGCTGATCCGGCGCAGGTCATGGCCTTGTGCCGGCATGTGGGCGCTTCCCGGCGGTTTTTGCCGTGAAAGCGAGTCGATTTACGATGCCGCCAAACGGGAGCTGAAGGAAGAGACCGGGGTGGACGGCGGACACTTGGAGTACTTGGGCGTGTATAGCGCGCCGGGACGTGATCCAAGAGGCTGGATTATCAGTCATGCCTTCTATGCGCTCGTAGAGGAGTGGATGCTGGAGCACCGCCAGGCTGCCGATGACGCGGAAGAGGTTGGCCTGTTTACGGTCGCGGAAGCTTTGGAGGAGCTGGAGCTTGCTTTTGACCACAGGGATATTATTATGGATGCTTACCGCAAGATTCAGCTGCAAATGCTGCAAACGACGATTGCCAGGCAGTTTTTGCCGGAGCATTTTACGCTGAGCGAGTTATACCAGGTCATCCAGACGGTTGTGCCCGAGTTCAACGAACCCAACTTTATCCGTAAAATCACATCGACCCGCAGCAGACAGGGGATACTGGAAGAAGCGCGGGATGAGAACGGCAAGCCGCTAAGCTCCAACCAATATTCCCAACGTCCGGCCCAATTGTACCGATTTACGGATCATGCGCCGCTGCTATCGATTTATACGTAGCAGGTCTATGATTCAACCGCTGTTATTTTATCGATCACATTAATCATATCGTAGAGGAGTGTGTCAGATGAAAGCCTTAATCGTGATAGATTTCACGAATGATTTCGTGGATGGTAACCTGCCGGTAGGGAAACCCGCCATCGACATTCAGAAGACCATTGCGGAGTTGACCCGATTATACAGCGATCGCGGAGATTTTGTCGTCATGGCCGTGGACCTGCATGAGCAGGACGACGCTTTTCACCCCGAAACCAAGCTGTTTCCTCCGCATAACATCCGGGGAACCCAGGGGCGGGAATTATACGGCGAGTTACAACAGGTCTATGAGGATCGCAAGGATACGATCTATTGGATGGATAAAACAAGATACAGCGCATTTTGCGGTACGGATCTGAACCAGAAGCTGCGGGAACGCGGGATTACCGAAGTCGATCTTGTCGGGGTATGCACCGACATCTGCGTGCTGCATACTGCCGTGGATGCGTATAATTACGGGTACAAAATAACGGTGTATGAAGATGGCGTTGCCAGCTTCAATCCGGAGGGGCATAAGTGGGCGTTAAGCCACTTTCAGGGCAGTCTCGGGGCAGCCGTTGTGCGAAGCGAAGAATTTCTTAATCGATAGACAGCTCGAACTACCCGGAAGCATGGATGAACCGGGTCATACTGGAGGATGATCGTGATGCTGACAGCAGGATTAGCACTACATACGGACAAATACCAGATCAACATGATGTATGCGCATTGGATTAACGGCTCTCATCGTACGCGTGCGGTGTTTGAGGGATATTTCCGCAAGCTGCCGTTCGGTAACGGGTACGCCGTTTTTGCCGGACTGGAAAGGATCGTGCATTATATCGAGTCCTTGCGTTTCTCGGATGAGGATATCGCGTATCTGGCCAAACAGGAAGAGAAGTATAAGCCTGAATTTCTGGAGGAGCTTCGCCGCTTCCGGTTTCAAGGGAATATTCATTCCATGAAGGAGGGGGCGCTGGTATTCCCGAACGAACCGCTCATTCGGGTGGAAGGCACCATTTTCGAGACGCAGCTGGTCGAAACCGCGCTCCTGAACTTCATGAATTTTCAGACCTTGATCGCGACCAAGGCCTCCCGCATCCGTCAGGTGGCCGGCGGCGATACCTTGCTGGAGTTTGGCACAAGACGCGCGCAGGAAGCGGATGCGGCCGTGTGGGGAGCCCGTGCAGCGTATCTGGCCGGCTTCCATGCTACCTCGAATATGCTCGCCGGCGAGAAATTCGGTATTCCGACCAAAGGCACGCATGCGCATTCCTGGGTGCAGACCTTCCGGAGCGAGCAGGAGGCATTTGATATTTTTGCCGAGGTCATGCCGGATCAAGTGACGCTGCTGGTGGATACCTTCGATACGTTAAAGAGCGGGATTCCCCACGCCATCGCAACGGCGAAGAAGCTGGAGGCCCAAGGAAAGCGGATGAATGCCATTCGTCTGGACAGCGGGGATTTGGCTTACCTGTCGATTCAGGCAAGGAAGATGCTGGATGAGGCCGGTCTTCACTATGTAGGCATCGTAGCTTCCAACGATCTGGATGAGGGTACGATTCTGGATCTCAAGGCACAGGGTGCCAAGGTCGATACTTGGGGCGTCGGTACCCAGCTGATCACGGCGGCCGACCAGCCTGCGCTCGGAGGGGTCTACAAGCTGGTGGAGCGGGAGGTTGACGGGAAAATGGTACCGACCATCAAAATCTCGGGCAACCCTGAAAAAGTGTCCACCCCCGGCAAAAAGGACGTGTACCGCATCATATCCAAGGGCAGCGGCAAAGCAATCGCCGATTACATCTGTTTCCCGGAAGAGGAGATGCCGCCGGAAAGCGGTAAGCTGAAGCTGTTTAATCCGCTGCATCCTTACATGCGCAAAAACGTGAAGAACTTTGAAGCGGTGTCCATGCTGGAACCGATATTCCAGCATGGCGAATTGGTGTATGAACTGCCGGAGCTGGAGGAAATCCGCAGCTATCATGACGCACAGCTGGGACAGTTCTGGCCCGAGTATTTGCGTAAGCTGAATCCGGAGATATACCGCGTGAACCTGAGCGAAGAGGTCTGGGAAGTGAAACAGCGGATGATGGCCGAGTTCATGGAACAGCATGAAGATTAGAATATACACACCAATGAAAAAGACGCTTCCCCAATCTTGCCGCTTGGCAGGAGAAGGGAGCGTCTTTTTGTACTTGGCCTATAGGTCAAGTCGATCCACTATACTTCCGTTGACGTCACGCGCGGTGAGATGAACCTTGTCCTTGTTCTCTAGCATGTCGGGCTGGCGTTCGTAGTACCAAATGTACAAATCTTCACTGACATATGGCTTGAGTTGCTGATAAGGTATGGTATGGACCGGCTGACCATTTACTCGGACCTGAAAGGGTTCCTGGCTTCTATATACGCCAATGACAAGTGATGAATACTTGCCTGTCTCCGAGAATACGGAGTGAGAAGAGGAATCTTCAGCAGGAGGGTACAATATTGTTGCAAATGAAGTGTTCCATCCGAACCATCCCTTGGTATAGGTTGATAAATGCAATCCCGTTCCAGGTGTAACCAAGAAAGCATAAGCCTTCTTCGGCGATAATTCTGATTGTATGATTTCAGCATGTTCAACGCTGAAAGGTGCCTCAAGAAAAGCATGTTTCCCATTGAATACGGCTGCTTCAACCGAGCGGTGTGTGCTCATGTATTCATAGATCCCGGTAATCAATAGGAAGAGTAGACCGATTAATACGTATACTTTGAGACCAGGCCGGGTAATGATGGGGAATACTCTGAAGATTAGCCGATACAGTGTAAGAATGAGACCCAAGCTTAGAAAGAACACGAGAAACGAGCCGGCAACGCCCCCTGATTGTGTATGAATACCAAGGGCTCCAAAAAACTGGCTGATCGGTTTATAGACGACCGGTAACAGAACTAAGGTCACCAAAGTGAGCAAGTACGAGAAGCGGAAGGATGAACGTTCAGATCTATATTCAGAATGAGTCATAACTTAGATTTCAACTCCTGCTGGTGATTTTTGTATAAAAGTATTCCTTTTCCATGATAACATAATTTTTACTAATTAAGCCGAGTGGAGGATCATTTCTCGGGAAAGCGCATAAGTCGCCATATTCCGAGAGCATGCATAAAGCTTCGACATATTCTTCGTGCAAATCCAGATTGCTTTGCAGCACCTAAACTAACCCAAGGAGTGATATGTGTGGACAACGAAACCGAATTTCAAGCCTATGTGCTTCGTCAAGATGAGCAAGGGGTTCGCGGCAGCGTGGAGAACATGAGGTTGGATCAGCTGCCCGAAGGCGACGTTATTGTGCGGGTGTTATACAGTGGGGTTAACTATAAAGACGGGCTGGCCAGCATACCGGGTGGAAAAATCGTTCGCAGGTATCCGTTCATACCAGGCATTGACCTGGCAGGGACGGTCGTGCATTCCGCTCATGCGGATTACAAGGAAGGGGATTCCGTCCTCTGTACCGGTTATGAGTTAGGGGTATCCCATGAAGGCGGGTTCAGCCAATATGCACGGGTTAAGGGAGAATGGCTCGTTCCCCTGCCGCAGGGTTTGTCTCCGCGCGATGCGATGGCCATCGGTACCGCAGGGTTCACGGCAGCATTATCGATCGAGGCTTTATTGCGGAATGGGTTGCGGCAGGAGCAGGGTTCCGTCCTGGTTACGGGCGCGACCGGGGGAGTGGGCAGCTTCGCGGTATCCATTCTTAACCAGTTAGGTTATCGGGTAACGGCATCGACAGGCAAATCCAGCCAAACCGACTGGCTCTTGAAGCTGGGAGCCCATGAGGTGATCTCCAGAGAAGAAGCTGCAGCAGCCTCCAAGGGGGCCATCTCCGCCGAGAAATGGGCAGCCGTGGTAGATCCCGTCGGTGGTGATCACTTGGGCGCCATCCTGAAAAGCGTACAATACGGCGGAAGCGTCGCCGTTTCCGGCATGACGGGCGGTGGTGCGTTTGAAACGACGGTGTTTCCGTTCATACTGAGGGGAATCAATCTCCTTGGCATCGACTCGGTGTACTGCCCCATGGCCTACCGCCGAGCGTTATGGACCAAGCTGGCGAATGAATGGAAGCCGACATCCGTGCTTCAAGAAGGAATCGGCGAATACGGATTGACCGATTTGCCCGAAGTGCTGAATACCATCCTGCAGGGCGGGGCGGTAGGACGAAGCGTCATCGCCTTATAATATTTGGCCGTTTTTATCGAATAATGTTCCTCTCCCACAGGCATTCTAAGGGAAGGTAGCCTTTGACACCTTAGGAAGGGGGAGTGAACATGAAATACCGCAAAATCGTTACCGTGTTATTGCTCTGTTCCATTCTTGCCATATCGGTCGGTTGCTCCAGGCAGGTGGCCAGGGACGAGATGCGCCTATATAACATGAGGGCTTACGAGGAAGGCTCCAGAGAGGCCCGGATATCAGGCCGGGGCATGAACGGAAAATTCCTTGAGGATCTCCAAGCCTCGTTCAACCAGGCCGATATGCCGTTGACCAACGAAACCTATGTAGAGGACAACGTCGGCAATATCACATATCAATACCGGATCAATTATGATGCAAGCCAGTTTATTACCGTGTACGTCTATCAAAATCAAGCGGCAAGGGAAAAAGGCCTCAAGGAAATCTATGGCGTAACGGAAGGGGATGCCAATGCGGCCGGCGGGCATAATCTGATCATAAGTGACAAGGAAACGTCCATCGTCTATACGTCGACAGGCGACAAAACGGATAACTATTATGACCAGGTCAAAAAAATAGCGCCCTCCCTGCTTGCCAAACATCAACGACGCGCCAGCAGTTAGGATACAGCTAAGGCCGGATGCCCATATGCATCCGGCCTTTTGCATGGTGCCCGGCGTTAGTTGGTTATGATCGGTGTTTATCCAGCTCATATTTGACGTGCCGCAGCTCAGGCAGGAGGATACGGTTCATGGCAAGTTTTACGGCACCGCTGGAACCCGGCATCGAGAAAACGGCCGTGTGGCTTATCGTGCCGCCGATCGCGCGGCTTAAAATAGCCGCAGACCCGATATCTTCGGTGAAGCTAAGGAAGCGGAAGATTTCTCCGAATCCCGGGAGTTCTTTATCCAGCAGCGAAGAGACCGCTTCATAGGTGGTATCCCGGCTCGAGATGCCTGTTCCGCCGGTTAGTAACACGATATCGATCTCCGGAGCGCTGGCCGCGGAATAAATCGTTTCACGGATCGTTTCGTAGTCGTCTGGAACAATGCTGTATGCCACGACGGCATGTCCGGCTTCTTCAAGCAAGCCGATCATCAGTTTGCCGCTCTTGTCCGTGTCCTTCGTCCGCGTGTCCGAAACCGTAATCACCATACAGTTCACGGAAGCGGGGGATTGCTGTTTATGTTCTTGCGTCGAATTCATGCGTTATGACAACTCCTGTTCAGTTAATGGCGGGACGCTTGCGGTAGACGGATGAAATGTAGTACACTCGCTAGCATAATAAACAATGTGCGCAAAGGAGTATGGAACGTGGAGCACGTAACACCCATTTATATTTTATCAGGTTTTCTCGGCAGTGGAAAAACGACATTGCTTAGCCGCCTCATTGCCTCCTTCAAGCAGCAGGGATTGCGGCCGGCCATTGTCATGAACGAGATCGGCGAGGTTAACATTGAAGGGCTGGCAGCCGATGAAGCGGTGCCGACGGCAGAGATGCTTAGCGGTTGCATCTGTTGCACCATTCGTTCCGATTTATCATCCGAAATCGCGATGCTGATTCAGCGGGAGCGGCCGGATGTCATCGTTATCGAAGCGACGGGAATCGCCAATCCGATGGAAATTCTGGACGCGACAGCGGAAGCCTCATTATATATGAGAATTGACGTGAAAAAACTGATCACCGTCGTGGATGCCGCGCATCTGCTGCATTTGAACATAGAGCAGAAGGGAAAGACCTACCGGTTGATGCAGGAGCAGATTCGCGCAGCCTCCGCGCTCGTCCTTAATAAAATGGACCTGGTCGAGGACCGGGACAGAGAGACGATTCGAGAGTTGGTGAAGCGGTGGAATCCACATGCCTCGATTGTTCCTTCGGTGCGATGCGACTTGAATGTTGAAGATTTGCTGCAGAGCGATCCCGGGGATCGGAATGAGCATTCGATTGTACATCATCGAGAGGCCGGGGATGCCCATGAGCACAGAGACAAAAACAAGCAAGCCAACAGCCATGAGCATGACCACAGCCACAGCCACAGCCACGAGCATGACCACAACCACGACCACGACCAAACACATGATCATGGCTCCCATGATCATGTAATGTCGTACACATACTACTTCAGCCATCCGGTAAACAGCGTGGAGTTCGAACGATTGATAGCCGGGCTGCCAAGGGATGTATACCGGGCGAAGGGCATTCTCACTTTCAGCGATACGAACAGCCGTTTTTTGTTCCAGTACGCGTTTCGCGAATCCGATTTTATGAAGATAACGCCCCAGGGCCAAGTGCCGGATGTGGTGGTGTTTATCGGGGAGCATTTTCAGAAATCGCTGCTAAGGGAGCAGCTTGAACAGCTGGAGGGGAAGACAAGCCGGGCATAACTCAGCCATTTTTGCCTGATCAATCTGGGCAATTGTACCTTGGGACTTTCTGGCCGGGTTTGATTCAGAGGGCAGTCGAACGTTTAATACAAAGGCATAGCGTAATAACTACAAGGAGGATCTATCCAATGTTAAATGAACTCAAATATAAAGAATGCATCGAAGCATGTCTCCAATGTATGAACGCTTGCAATGTATGCTATGTATCCTGCCTGAAAGAATACGAGCTGGCCATGCTTCGCGATTGTATTACACTCGATAGAGAGTGTGCGGATATTTGCGCTTTCGCGGCTCAAGCCATGTCCCGCAAAAGCCCTTACGTTAAGGAGATTTGCGAGCTCTGCATCAAGGCGTGCCTGGCTTGCGCGGAAGAGTGCGAGAAGCATGATCATGAGCATTGCAAACAATGTGCGGAAGCATGCCGGAAATGTGCCGAAGCATGCCGCGAAATGCTGAGCCACGTTTAATCTAACAAGTTTCTATTGTGTGATATAACCAGGCCTGATTTCCGAATAGGAGGTCAGGCTTTTCATTTGCAGTTCGTTGAGTAATGGATTTTACTAACTCCGAATTTTCCCCTATGATAGATGTGTGAGAGGGAAGAACAATATGGGTAAAAAGAATGAGGTTGTAAGATGAACAGTTCCGTTGGAAAGAACAATCGGCATGTCAAAAACCTGAATCGTATCGGCATTATCGCGCTGCTCCGCGACTACGGCAGTTTGACGAAGGCGGAAATCGCAGCCAAGATGAATTTGACGTTTACCGCCGTGAACAATTTGACGGATGAGCTGATGAAGGATCGATTGATTGCTGAAGCCGGGTTTTATGACGAGTCCAGCAGGGGCAGGAAGCCCAAACTCATCTCCTTGAATCCCGGTGATATTTACACGGTTGGCGTTCATATCAGCGCCTCTTCCGTAAGAGCGGCAGTCATTAATTTGCAGGGGAAAGCGATGATGGAGAAACGTTCCTCCTTTGAAAATAACGCCAATCGCGGCAGCGTGGTGAATGTCATAATCTCCACGATCCAAGACGTATTGGACGAGTCGGGCCTGAAGTCCCAAATCATCGGCATAGGGGTGGGAGCACCGGGACCGCTTGATCCGGTCCAAGGCAAGATTCTGTCTCCGCCGAACCTTCCCGGACTGCATCAGGTACGATTAAAGGGACTGATCGAGGAGAATACGGAGCTTCCGACCCAAATCGAGAAGGACGCTAACGTGATGGCACTCGGTGAGTTATGGTATGGAAACGGCAGGCATTTCAACCATTTGGTATACGTGGATGCGGATATTGGGATCGGAAGCGGATTGATCTTCAACCAGAAAATATATCAGGGTTACCCGTATGGAGCCGGTGAGATCGGGCACTGCACGATCGATATTGACGGTCCGCGCTGCAATTGCGGCAATACCGGCTGCCTGGAAGCGATCGCATCCGGTATGGCCATCGTCCGCAGGGTCGGAGAAGAGCTGCGGCGCGGAGCTGCCAGTTCTCTTCAATCCTCGTTTGATGGCAATGATCACGGATTGGACATCACCGATGTGATCACGGCCGGTCTGGACGGAGATCCATTGGCTGCCAATATGCTGAACGAATCGGCTCGTTATGTCGGTATATCCCTGGCTAATGTCATTAACCTGCTAACCCCGGAAACGATTATCATCGGTGGAGTCCTTGCGAACCGGTACCCGGATTACTTCACATATGTAAGAGAAACATCATATAACAGAAGCTTGTCCAGCTTTCACGATAAAATCATGCTTCAGCCATCCGAGTTGGGAGAGTACGCGGGCGTCATAGGCGCCGGCACGATCGTGTTCGAAAAATACCTGAACGAAATACAAACACCAGAATATGTGAACAGGAGTTGAAGGGTTTGCAGGAGCTGCTGGAATTGAACGGAGTACATAAGCGTTTCGGCAAGTATGCCGTCCTGCATAACATCACCTGGAGCATCTCCCGCGCTGAGTGCGTTGCGATAACGGGAAGCAATGGCGCAGGCAAGAGCACCATGCTGCATGTGATAGCGGGGCTTGCTAACCCGTCGGAAGGGTCCAGGATCGAATATGGAACATCGCTGCGCGTCGGCTATGTACCGGAACGTTTTCCTGCGCTGCGGTTTCGCCCTTCCGAATATTTGCGCCATATGGCCGGCATTCAGGGCATGGACAAACAAGAAGCCGCGAAGCGGATCGATGCCATGCTGAATGTGTTTCAATTGCAGGACATGAAGATGACGCTATGCTCCAAGGGAATGCTGCAAAAGGTCAATATCATGCAGGCCTTGCTTAGCCAGCCCGATCTGCTGCTTCTGGATGAGCCGCTTTCGGGATTGGACGAGTCCTCCCAGATGGAGATGATCGGCATTCTGACCGAGATCAAAAGACAAGGAACGGCTATCGTGATGTCCGTTCACGAGCCGCTGCTTATTGCATCGCTGGCTGATCGGGAGACGCGGCTGCGGCAGGGGCGGATCGAGCGGGACGGATTGCTTGAAAGGAGTCCGCATTTAGAGCGGATGAAGCTGGAATTCACGCATGTTTCGCCAGACAACATGCTGGAGCTTGAACGCCGCCCCGGGTTTCTCTATTGGATATCCAGAGGCAACCCGGCATCGATGATGGTTACGCGGCAGGCAACGGACGACATGCTGCTGGATATTTTGCAGTCTGGCGGTTCGCTGATACGGCTTGAGCCTTGGCGCGGGGAGATGAAAGAGCCCGAGCGCCCGGGTTCGGGCCAGCCTATGGAGGGGGAGGGAGCATGATGGGATCCCTGATCCGTTACTTGCTTGCCAGTTACACAAGATCTTATCGATACTTCGCTCCGATTGCATTCATGCTGATCTCGGTGGTGTTCCTCTACTCCTACCGGCCTAACCCGATCATGGACAGTTATGCCGTGACGGCAGCCTTTCTGTTTGTCGGCTCAGCTTGGCTGGGGTTGAATTTCCACAATCACGATCAAGGGCGTCAAACGATGCTCCTGATTGTTCATAGCGGCAAGGCCCTACGGTTTTATGCCGCCCAATATATCACGGTAAGTCTTCTGTCCATCCTATTCAGTGCATTCGCTGTCCTTTATCCCGTCATGTTCGGGATGTTCGATAAGCCGATTACATTCTACGAGTTTGCACTTGGTTATGTGGGACATGTCGCAATGTCCTTGCTGGGCATTTCGCTGTCCGTTTTCTTTCAGTTCGGCTTCATGGAGAACCAGGGAAGAGCGGCAGGGTTACTATTCATCGTGATCATTGTTTCCTTGGCCGGTCAATCCATTGTCCAGTTCGATCATGCTTATTGGGGAATCATCCCTTACTTGCTGCCGCCTGTCTCCGTCATGATGGACCTGTTCATGCATGCCGACGAGCGGTCACCGGCCGTCAAACTCCTGACGATCGCCTATTCCTTCATCTACGGATTTATATTACTGGCTGTTTATCTATGGACGGCTTCCCGCAAGGATGCAGCGTCCATGATCCGAAAAGTAGGTTGAAGTAGGAGGAGTCTTCCTTTACCATAGGAATATACACAAATAGAAACGGTAAAGACAGCCAATACTAGAGGAGGATACCATGAAACAAACTCGACTGCTGGACAGTGACCACTCCAAAGAGCTGTTTGCCTATTTCGGATTAGCGGTGTATTATTCACAGGCCCTTGAGCAGCAGCTCGCGAATTTGTTGATGCTGATCAAGCTTTCTCAAGGGAATGTGCCTTCAGAGGAAGATTTCACCCAATTATATCAGCGGAAACTAAGCAGCTCCCTGGGCCAGCTGGTCCATGAGATCCAGCATTACTTTCCGTTCTCCGAGGAAGAGACGCTTCAATTAAAAGAAGTATGGAAGCAGCGAAACTATATCGTTCATGATTATTTCAAAGAACGGATCCATGAGACGTTTAGCCCGGCCGGCCGTTCCCGAATGATTCGGGAGCTGACGGCATTTAAGGACCAAGCCCAAGCGCTGGAGCAGAAGCTTCAAGGTTACTCCCGCGAGATGTATATAAAGCTGGGCCTGGATAGCGAAAAAAGCGTGTAGAAGAAAATGCGCTTCAGATGAAACATATTCCAGCACCTCTGCGTCAGGAATAATAGGAGGTGTAACTATGAAAAAAACAACCAAATTATTAACCGCTATGCTTGTCACTTCGTCATTGCTCGGTGCCGGCGCCGCCTCTGCTTTTACGGATATACAAGAGGAGAAGCCATTGCAAATGGTGAAGGAACTGCAATCGAAAGGGATTATCCAGGGCATCAGCGCCGACAAATTTGCTCCGTCCAAGACGATAACGACCGCTCAGGCGGTGCAGATGATCGTGAATGCGGCCGGCCTGGAGGTGCAGCCGAACTTTACGGGCCGCTCGTTCGACAGTGTTCCGAAGGATGCTTGGTTTGCCGAAGCCGTGAACATTGCGGCTCAGAATGGATTGTCGGTATCCGCGGACATGAAATGGAATGAGCCGATCACGCGCGAAGGGTTCGCGACCTTGCTCTCGGAAGCGATTCAGAAGACCGGGAATTATCCCGTGATCATGATGTATTTGCATGTGGCCGACGAGGATCTGATGAAAGAGGAGAGCCGGGGGGCCGTGCAATTCCTGCTGTTAACCAAAATCGCGAAGCTGGACGCGAACGACAAGTTCCATCCAACGAAGAGTTTATCGCGAATCGAAGCCGCAGAGCTCGTATACAATTCCATTCGATTCATTGAGGAGCATCAGAAGAACATGACACCTGAAGAGCCGGGGCAATCCGAACCGGATGTAAGCACAAGCGTCGTCAAGGTGGACGAATCGCAGAACAAAGTCACGGTAACCAAGGAAGACCTGCCGAATCCGGGGTATGGCATTAAAATTACTTCGGTCGACTATGTTAGCGACACCGAAGCCGTAATCTACTTCAAGGTGGTGCAACCCGATCCGGACAAAATGTACCCGCAGGTCATCTCAAAATCGTCCGATGACGTGCTCGTGCCGTCCAAGTACACCAAAATCACGGTCAAAGCAGCCGGTACTCTTGATTCGGCAAAGTAATTCTTGTCATGTGCCGCCAGAATACGATGTGAAAAAAAGGCTGTCCCCAAGCGAATGTTACATTCGACAGGGGACAGCCTTTTTATAGTGTCAGAAAGTATAAACTTCGAAGCTTGGAACTTCCGGATATCGCAAGAAAAACTACGATTAACCTCGGTCTGTCTTCATATGACTGCGTTGGCTTTGCCTAACTTGATCTATAAATGCCCTCCGGCCAAGTTGCTGTTGGAAGCGGCCAGCACCGTTTCCTTATTCTCCGGAACCGAAGGCGAGCTTCCTTGCTGGAGCTGGTACATTTTAAAGTACCTTCCGCCCAAGGCCATCAATTCGTCATGGGAACCCTGTTCCACGATTTCTCCGCGGTGAAGGACCAGAATCTGATCGGCGCTGCGGATCGTGGATAAGCGGTGAGCGATGATAAACGTTGTACGACCGCGCTTCAGAACCTCCAGCGCGTCTTGAATCAAGGCTTCCGTTTCCGTATCGATGTTAGCGGTGGCCTCATCAAGGATCAGTATGGCCGGGTTGAACGCCAATGCACGGGCAAACGAGATCAACTGGCGCTGACCGGCGGAAAGCGTGCTGCCTTTCTCCAGCACCGGCTCATCAAAGCCTTGCGGCAGATGGGCCAGGAGCCGATCTGCACCTACGTCGCGAAGGGCCTGCTCTACCTGTTCCCGGGTAATGTCCGGATCGCCCAGGCTGACATTGGATGCAATGGTGCCGGTGAACAGGTACGGATCCTGCAGCACGATTCCCATATGCTTGCGGAGCCACTGCTTCGGAATATCGGTGACAGGCTGGCCGTCAATCGTGATGGTGCCTTTTTGCGGGTCGTAGAAACGGAACAGCAGATTGATGATGGAGCTTTTGCCCGAGCCCGTATGCCCGACAAGCGCCACCGTCTGTCCTTGCTTCGCTTCAAACGAAATGTTCTTCAGCACGTAGTCCTTCTTGTAAGCGAACGATACGTCCTGAAATTCCACATTCCCCAAATATCGCGGCATGGAGCCGTCCGTTACTTTTTCGCCCGTTTCATCCATCAGCTCGAATACCCGCTTGGCGGAGACGATGGAGGTATCGAGCGCGGCCAGCTGGTTGACCATGCCGGTAATCGGCTGGAACATGCGGCCGAGCAGATCGACGAAGGCGTACAGCACGCCGATCGAAACGATCCCGGCACCGTTCAGCGATGCCGAACCGAAATACCAGAGCACGACCACAAAGGAAACGTTACGCAGCACATTGACCAGGTTGTGCGTGGTGAAGGAGTTCAGATTCAGCATTTTGTTCTGATGGGCCATGTAATCCGCGTTTAGCGCCTCGAACTCGTCCTGGGTCGCTTTTTGGCGGCGGAATACACGGATGATGGCCATACCCTGGATGGATTCATTGATAATGGCGTTGATCTCGCTCAGACGGGAGCGGATAACCGTATTGTATTTGGTTGCGAATTTACGGTACAGGATGGTCCATACAATCAGCATCGGGATGACAAACAAACTGATCAAGCCCAGTCTGACGTCCAGAAGGAACAGGGCGACATAAACACCCGTGATATAGACGGCGCCGGAGCTGAAGTTGGATAATACCGCAACGAACAGGTCCTTTACCGCTTCGGTGTCATTGGTTACCCGGGAAACGACTTTGCCAGCCGGCAGATTATCGAAGAAGTTGACGGGCAAGCGCTGTATATGGGCATATACATCGGTACGCAGCTTCTGGATGACCCGGTTGGCTGCCGATTGGAGCCAGTACGTTCTGCCGAATACCGTTATCATGGAGATCAGAAGACAGATCAGGAACAGGCCGACGAGTTTATAAATGCTGGGCAGCTCGGGTTTGTAAAATTCAAACAGCTGTTCTTTGGTTAATTTGACGGCCGGGTATTGCAGCTCTTCCGAAGCGTAGGAAATCGTCAATACGCCATCCTGGAAGGAACGGTTTCCCTCGGTTCGGGTTACCGGCTCATCAATGAAATAGAAGCTGCGGCCAGCCTGAACGAGGCGCACTTCCTGACCTCGTGTCTCGCTTTCCTGAAAGCGATCTTCACGTTTATAATAAGTTCCATTATAGTATGCGGCACCCTGAGCCTGCGTCGTCTCATAATAGGGACGCTCGATGCCCAAGATATGCTCGTCGATCATCGTTTTCGCGATGAAGGGTCCTGCCAGCTCGGCGGCAACGCCGATGGCCAGCAGAATCAGGGCGGTGATGAAGGTGCCCTTAGCCGTTAAGGCATAGCGGAAGAGCCGTTTGGCAATTCCGGATTCATTCGAGATGGTTGTATCGCTTGGAGTCAATTAAGACACCTCCTCCGAGGTCAGATTGTTTTCCACCTGCTGGCGTTCGAATTGCTCGCGGTACCAGCCGCCGAGTTCCAGCAGTTCATCATGGGTTCCCTGCTCCGTGATTCGGCCGTCCTCCAGCACGACGATCAGATCGGCATGCTGGACCGCCGAGAGGCGATGCGTGGAGATCAGGGTCGTTTTACCGGCGCGCTTGCTCCGGATATTATCGATGATCCTGGCTTCCGTGCGCGCATCCACCGCGGACAAGGAATCGTCCAGAATCAGGATTTCAGGGTCGCCGATGAAAGCCCGGGCCAGGGAAACCCGCTGTTTTTGCCCGCCGGACAGCGCCACGCCTTTTTCGCCGACAACGGTATCAAGACCATCGGACAGGGTGACCAGATCGCGGTCAAACGCAGCGGTCGTAATCGCCTCCATGATCAATTCGTCGCTGGCATCTTTCTTGCCGAATTGGATGTTCTGGCGCACCGTCTTGGAGAACAGGATCTGCTCCTGCGGCACATACCCGATCCAGCTGTGGAGCTGATCGGTCGCGAGCCTCTCCATCGGCACGCCGGATATGAGGATATCCCCGGTTCCGGTCGGATACTCATGCAGAAGCTGCTTCAGCAGCGTCGATTTACCGCTGCCCGTGCGTCCTACAACGCCTAGCGTCTGCCCTTTTTGCAGCGTAAAGCTGATATTTTGCAAATTTTCGATCGTCGAGGTCGGGTAACGGAAGGTGACATCCTTAAATTGAATCGTGTCCGGAACCTTCACGTCTACGGGATCCGCGACGTCGGCAACATCCGGCGGCGTCTTCAAGGTTTCGTTGACCCGATCCAGCGAGGCGTTACCCCGCTGCATGATATTGATCAATTCCCCGATCGCAAACATCGGCCAAATCATCATCCCGAGGTACATATTGAACGATACGAGATCTCCGAGCGTGATTTGATTTTGGAACACGAGGTACACCCCGTAGGCCAAACCGATGACGTAGCTGAGACCGATGGAAAAATTGATGGTCGGCTCGAATAAGGCATCCACTTTGGCAACCGCCAGATTTTTGCGATATACGTCATCCGTAATATCCTGGAAGCGCTGTTGATCGGCGCGTTCCTGCACATAAGCGCGGATGACGCGCACGCCGGCTACGGACTCCAGCACCTGGTCGTTCATGTCTCCAAAGGCATCTTGAGCCAGCGTGTAGCGCTTATGAATGGCTCTTCCGTAGATCACCATGCCGATGGCAATGATCGGCATCGGCAGAATCGCCGCCAGCGTCAGCTTCCAGCTGACGATGAAACCCATGGCGAACAAGACGACGATCAAGTAGATGGTGGAGTCCGTCATGACGAGCATGCCGAAGCCGGCGGTTGCAGCCACGGAGCGAAGGTCATTCGTCGCCTTGGCCATCAGGTCCCCGGTACGGTTGCGCTCGAAAAACGGAGGAAGCATCCGCAGCAAATGGTTCATGTACCGGGTACGGAGCAGGCGTTCCACGAGGTTTGCGCCTCCGAATAAACGGTGCATCCATATGTACGTGGCACAATATACGACAGCAACGATGCCGAGAATCATGAGCAGGTATTGGACGAGGGACGCCCAGGTTATGGAACTGCTGACGATATCGTCAATGGCGTTTCCGAGCAGGAGCGGCGGCAGAAGCTCAACCAATCCGCAAAAGATGAGCAGCGCCAGGCCGATCAAATAACGTTTTTTCTCACGCTTGAAAAACCAGCCTAAATTTTTAAGTACGGCAAACACATTATCCCTTCCTTTCGTATCGTTCTGGCATCATATCATCCGCAAAAACCAAAAAAAGCACATCATCCGACGACGGACGATATGCTTCATTAATTTTGAACTTATCATACGCACGGTGATCATGACTTCCGCGCAAAGGTCAGCAGCTTCGTTCTAATTCATTCCGACAACGAACGAACGAGGCTTGATGATGATGAGACAGCACCAGCGGGGAGTCGATCCATATTGAATTGTAGGGAATGATGATCCAGATGATCTTTATCCATCGCAAACAATTTCAGCATGTCACTCACCCTTTCTTCGTCATTTTACATTTTATTCAAATCGATCTCGTATGGACTGAATTTTATCACCATGAACTGGAATGTGTCAAACTTATTTTTTCGGATCCCCGCGAGTCATTCTTATAGTGAAGGAAGGCCGGAACCTTATGTCACTATTTAATTATCAAAATGATTTGTATCCTAACGTGCGTATGCGTTATGATAATATTGCAGCTAAATATGGATACCGTCCCTATGATCTCCGGTCTGCCAAAAAGATAGGGATCAACATAAAATAACGTCTAAGGAGGGTGCACGACACATGCAAATTCAAGTCAGCGATCAGGCAGCACGTTGGTACAAGAAGGAACTCGACCTTCAAGCCGGCACGTTCGTTCGCTTCTTTCCACGCTATAGCTCAGGCGGCGGGCTCCATCCCGGCTTTTCGCTCGGTATTTCGGTAGAAGAGCCAAGGGAAGCAGGACTGACGGAGCGTTCGGAAGAGGTAACTTTCTATATGGAAGAGCAGGATCTGTGGTATTTGAAAGGGTATACGCTACGCGTGAAATATGAGGAATCCTTGGATGACATTTCGTATATTTATGAAGAAGAGGGCGCAGTAAATTAACCTGATGAGAGACTGCAGCGCCATCTAGGGAAAGGAGGTTCCCAAGATGAGCGTATATCACCGTGATATTCGCCAGTATATCGGCAAACGTTCGGTGGTCCGTGTGAAAGCGGCGGTGCTTGTGCTGAACGATAACGGAGAGATACTTCTCCTGAAACGTCAGAACAGGGACGAGTGGGGACTCCCGATCGGAAACCTGAAGCCCGGCGAAGCTCTTGAAGATACAGCCTCCAGAGAGCTGTGGGAAGAGAGCGGCCTGACCGCGGACGATATGCGACTCTTGGACCTTGTATCAGGTCCGGAGTATATGAAGAAGCAGCTTGGTGGAGATGAGGTATATTATGTAATCGGCGTTTACGCGGCAACCGGTCTGCACAGCGCCATTCATTTGTCCCCGAATACGGAAGTATCTCTTAAATATTTTGATTTCCAGGCATTGCCCGCTATGGATGCGATCACGATCCGCTTGCTCGATAAGATAAAAAAGAAGAGCTGAGGCTCGTTCGTGGAGGCAGATGTGCATGCTTTAAATTCCCCGCACGGGGAATTTTTTTCGGTCAACATGAGGAGTCCCTGCCCCATTCAAACCGGGGAAGGGACTCCTTTTGCCTTGTGTATGCATGTACACAGGAGCCTTACGGCTGCCCGGATAACGGGACCTCCAGTGCAAAGTCAAAATCGTCGATATCATAGACCTGTACGGGAAGAGCGCTTTCAACGATACGCTGAATCAACTCGTATTGATCCGTCAATATGGGAGCCTCCGCTTTTTGGGAAGCCAGCAGCAGCTCGGTCTCAATGGGATCGAAGGACTCTCCGTACGGTGCGGTGTCCATGGTGTTCATGACCGAGACCCGAGTGGTTTCGCTAACGGGAATGGTCGGGCTTTTGGACCAGGGAACCTGGAGGGCCCGCTCGATTTTCTTTTTGTTCAGCGGCTCTTCGAAATATGATATCAATTCGCCGATCTTTATTTTGACGTGCTGGTCATCAGCACTGCTATTCATGAGATGTTCCTCCGTGGTATGAAGCTCATATAATTCCAAAATCGTGGTGTATGGAATGATGTATTCGACGGGTTTGGGTGGTACTAACAGCTGACCGTAAATGGCCAGCATGACCGCTTCCGTCACGAAAATTCTGGTCATGACTAAATCCTCCTGCAGACATGATACATTTCATGAGTTTAGAACTAATAAAGCATTGAAGCTCTCAAATGTCAACTGCTCTTCGTCTGTCACAAGATGGATGTCCCTTGAGAAAAACCTCCATCGATGTACCTTTACTGAAGGCAGACAGTGTTTAGAAGGGCGTTTTTCTTGCGATTATCGAAGGAGTTCACCTTCGCAGAAAACTTTGTGCATTCTATAATCTGAAGAAAGGGGCTGTGATTCACCTTTGAAGTCATGGAAAATCTATTATCCGTTCGTTAAGCCGTATATGAAGTGGATCATTCTCACCCTCATCATCGGCATGATCAAATTCGCGATCCCATTATTGCTGCCCATGATCATGAAATATGTCGTGGATGATCTGCTGATCAATCAGCAGATGAGCATCGAGCAGAAAATCCAGGATCTGATGTGGATTCTTGGGGGGACGCTGGTGCTGTTTGTCATCGTTCGCGGTCCGGTGGAATACCTGCGGCAGTATTTTGCGCAGTTCATTACGAGCCGTATTTTGTTTGACATGCGTAACCGGCTGTATGCGCATCTGCAGCGGTTGTCCCTCCGTTACTACCAGAATACCAAGGTCGGCGAGGCAATATCGCGTTTTATCAATGATGTGGAGCAATCGAAAAACCTGGTGGAAGTCGGCATGATGAACATCTGGCTGGATATGTTCACATTGCTGTTCGTATTAGTGGTCATGCTCTTCATGAATCCCGTTTTGACGCTGGTTGCCATCTCGATTCTGCCTCTCTACGGACTAGCGGTGAACTTACTCTATAAACGGCTTAAGCGCTTGACCAAAGACCGGTCGCAGGCTCTCGCGGGCATTCAGGCATACCTGCATGAGCGGATTCAAGGGATCTCGGTCATCCGAAGCTTTACCCTGGAGCGTTATGATCAGAAGAAATTCGAAGGCATCAACGGAAATTTCCTGAATAAAGCGATGGCCCAGACGCGCTGGAATGCGCTGACTTTCTCGGTGATTAACACGCTGACCGATATTGCGCCTATTCTGGTTATCGGGTACGGGGGCTACCGGGTGATCCAGGGAGATCTGACATTAGGTACGTTTGTTGCCTTCTTCGGTTATCTCGACAGATTGTATGCGCCCCTTCGCCGCCTGATTAACTCTTCAACGGTGCTGACGCAGGCCTCAGCGTCGCTGGAGCGGGTCAAGGAGCTCATGGACGAGCCGTATGACATCGTGGACCGTCCGAATGCCAAAACGCTTAAGACCGCGGGACAGATCGAATTCGACCGTGTCTCCTTCAAATACAATGACGCTGCGGGATGGGTGCTTCAAGATATTAACCTGACCATTCGGCAGGGACAGACGATTGCGTTCGTCGGCATGAGCGGCGGCGGCAAATCGTCCCTGATCGGACTGATTCCGAGATTCTACGATGTGCAGCAGGGCGCGGTGAAGATTAACGGCCACGATGTCAGGGATTTGACGCTGGACAGCCTGCGCGGATCGGTGGGCATGGTCCTGCAGGACAACTTCCTGTTTAGCGGCACCGTCCGAGAAAATATTCTGTTCGGCAATCCGGAGGCGGATGAAGCCGCGATCGTCGCCGCTGCCCAAGCCGCCAATGCCCATGACTTCATTACCCAGCTGCCGCAAGGCTATGACACGGAAGTAGGCGAACGCGGCGTCAAGCTGTCGGGAGGTCAGAAGCAAAGACTGGCGATCGCCCGCGTCTTTCTCAAGGATCCGGACATTCTGGTGCTGGATGAGGCGACTTCGGCGCTGGATTTGGAGTCCGAGCATTTGATCCAGCAGGCGCTGCAATCCTTATCCAACAACCGCACCACATTGATCGTCGCCCATCGTCTTTCGACCATAACGCACGCCGATCAAATCGTTGTGCTGGAGAATGGAAGAATTACGGAGCAGGGCACGCACGGCGAGCTGATGACTCTGGATGGAAGCTATGCCAGACTGTACAACGTGCAGCATTTGGAGACTTAATTACACGAAAGACCCGTCCTTCTTAGGCATGGTATTCGGCCATGCTTCAGGGGACGGGTCTTTTGATTTTTTTACAGTCTTATTTCTCGATATGTTTGAACACCGTGTCATAGGTCGTCTGAATATAGTCCAGCGACTGACCGTGCAGCACGATATTGTTGACGAGCGTGATGAGCAGGAACAGCGCCATGATGCCGGTGAGGACTTGTTGAAGCCGGAGGCTCTTCGTCTTGGCAATGAACAGCCCAGCAAGCACGAACAGCGCAAACAGATAATGTCCTGCGTAGAGGTAGAGATCGTAAGCATATGTGGCCAAACCGAACCCCACGATGATGTGCAGCAGAATGGCGAACAGAATATAGATGGAAAATGCCCAGGTATCCCGGGAACGGATGCCCTTGATGAAGGACAGAACGGCTAGGAGCAGTACCCCGATCCCGACGATATGGACATGGATCGGATACGGTTTGGCCAGATCTGTCACGAACGCCGCGATTCCCGGATCGATCATGGCAAGCTCAGGCGACAGGATCGGGCTTACAAACAGCATGTAGAAGACCCGGGAATGATGCTCCCATGAAAAGGGCGAAACATAGCTGAGCGCACCATTCTGCACGCTTGAAAACACGTTCGCGATCCATGACTTACCGGAGAACAGCAAGTGCTGAAGCAGGGTGACGATCACCACCATTCCCAGAAAAATCAGCATAATGATGATAAACCTTTTGAACGTATCCATTCGGCGTCGATCGAACAGGCTGATCAGCAGCGCTCCAGCGAACGTTGCCACATTCGTGGACGTGATCCCGAAATTAATCAGGGCCAGGGAGGCATTCGGCATGACGGCATACCGGTCCTCCAACCGGCTGTAGTGCAAATAAGCGGCCGACAAAATGATCATGAATTGGGCATACGCGTATGAATCCGGAATGAATGCCGTGAACAGCGAATATGAGCTGATACCGAAGAAAGCTGCAGTTACGAAGGACAGCAGCCAGCCGGCTCCGCTTCGCCGAACGATGTAATAAACCAAAGCTGCACTAAAGGCGTTCAAGAGGGATTGAATCAGAAGATAAGGGAGGTTGGAGCTCCCGATCATCGTTGTTAGCGGACTCGTCAGGAAATTAATGAACGGATGGATGATCGAAATATTTTCCGGTCCATACTCCATCGAAGGGTCGAAGTTAAATAGATTCAGCGTAAAGGGCGCACCGTAGAAGGGGCTGTGAGGCATCAATTCGGCTGCGTGATCCTTGATGTAATTCACGAAGGGAAGGTTCATGAACACATACCATAAGGCAAGGCAGACGCTTAGCCCGACCGCCGTGTAATTATCTTTTCTATTTCCAAATAAATAACTGAAAAAAGTCATGTTTTTCGTTCCACCAATCTATCCGTGATATGTATTGAGATTCGGCCTAGCGGCATTCGTTTACCAGATCAGCAGCAGCAATCCGGATATGATAAAGGCAACGCCGGCGATTTTTCGAATGCCGATGGTTTCCTTGAACACCAGTTTGGCAAACAGCAGCGCCCACAGGAACGTAAGGGCATTGGCCGGCATCACCAGCGTATATGGTAGTTTTCCAAGCAAATAAATGTTTAACAAGGCTCCCAAACCGTAACTAAGAAAACCGATCAGCAGCAGCTTGATTTGTTTACCCGCGGTATATCCTTTGAAGAATACGCTGCCCAGCGAGCCCAGCAAGGTCATTAGGAGCAGAAGCAAGTACAGCGGCACGTCACTTTTCATAGGAGGTTAATGTCACCCCGATTCCAAGAAGGGCCACGGCGGCCAGCTTTTTCAAGGTTAACGGCTCATCCAGAAAGAAATCCCCATAAAACAAAGCCACGATATAGCTGATGCACATCAGGGGATAAGCGACGGACAGCTTCTCCAGGGAAAACGATTTGATCATGAGGATGGCTCCCATGCCGTAACAGACAAATCCGATTCCCATATACACCAAATTGGCGTGTCCCCATTTCCAGAACAGCTGGCCGCTCGCCGTCAAAAAAGCCGACAGGATCATAAACAGCTTGCCTAAGTGGCGCGGGGCGCTCTGCGCTTTTACTTGTTCCATGTTAATCCCTCGCATCCATGGGCGGACTTTTGATTGATCAAATATTTGTGCTTAACAAGCCGAAATATCGGCAGGTCGGATAAGGAATCGGAGTACGCGCAGGAAGAGTCGTAATCAATGGCCAGCCGCTGCTCGCTTAAGTATTCCTGAATCCGGTTCACTTTCTCCTCTCCCTTGCAGTTGTTTCCTTCAATCATCGACGTGAAACGCCCATCCCGAACGGATAATTTCGTGGCGATGACCGCGTCGACGCAGGGCAGCTCCGCAAAATATCTCATGTAAGCGTCGGGGGACGCGGTTACGAGCAGGACATGATAGCCCTCGCTTTTTTTTAGCTGCATTTCCTTCAGCGCATCCGGGAAGATGGCAGGCTTCAATTCCGTTTCGTAAAAATGCTTCAGGTCGGCGTCATCCATATGGCGCATCGCATGAAAATAAGCGCTTTTTGCCTTTTCGGCTTCCAGGAGACGGAGCTTGTAGAGCACGGAATGCAGCACGACTTTCAGGATGACCGGTGTCGTGGCCGGGTGTTTTCGTATGCCGTACTTCAAAAATCGAAACATGGAGTCCGTATGGATGACCGTTTTGTCGATGTCAAAAATAGCGAATTTCTGATTCATAAAATTTCCCTCAATTGCCGTTTTTTTAATTACTCAAAATAGATCAATATTCCGATAACGCTGATGACATAGAGGATCACGGTGACCAGGATGTGCGAGTCCTCCAGGAGCACCCGGTCCGGGGCTCCGCCCTTTTTCTCGATATGAATCAGATAAAGATACCGAAACATCCCGTAGATGACGAGCGGAATGGTCCACATAAGATGAACGGTCCTGCCGGACGTAAAGGTAAAGAGCGAATAACTGATGATGGTTGCCGTTGTGACGATGCTGCTCATCTGGTCGAGCAGATCAAACGAGTATTGATCAAGCACCTTGCGGTGAGAGCCCTTGTCATGCTGCAGCAGATGAAGCTCATGCCGTCTCTTGCCGATCGCCAGGAAGAGCGATAGCAGCATGGTACATAAAAGGAACCAGGGCGTGAACGGGACGTGAATGACGAGCCCGCCTGCGATCGCGCGCAGCACAAACCCGGCCGCGATAATCATGATGTCGATGATGACAACATGTTTCAGCCTGAAGGAATAAGCCACGTTCATGGCAAAATAGAGCAGCAGTAATGCGGTAAACAGCGGATTGAGCAGATAAGAGACGGTCAGCGAAGCGATCAGCAGCAGTATGCCGAACACAACGGCCAGCTTAGGCGGGAGTGCTCCCGAGGCCATGGGCCGGTATTTCTTCACCGGATGGTTGCGATCCGCTTCGCGATCGGCATAATCGTTCACAATGTAGACGCAGCCCGAAACGAAGGACAGCAGGAAGAAACCGATCAGGGTTTCAACTAGCGCCCCCGGATTTACCGTTTCAAACGAGAAGAGGGGGGCTGCAAATATTAACAAATTTTTGGTCCATTGCTTCGGCCTTAGCTGCCTGAAGAGCAGCATGGGAAGCTGCTTTAACGGGGCAGCGGCCGATTCGGTATTCGTTGAAGACAATTGTGTTACCTCCTGATACATCCTAATTCTTAGGGGAATACGGGAAAAGCCGTTAAAATACGATAGCTATCATACCATAAAATAGACTATATATGGTAACGGCCCGTCCGGCATGGTACTTAAATATAGAACAAATAAACCTCCCTTAAGGTTCATGAAACCGGCAGGGAGGTTTTTGGCCTTTATCCTATTTACCTATATAAATAACAGTTGTTCCGTGAGACTTCACGATTTGCCGATAAGTAAGGACAGCAGGCCGGCGGCAATAAGCGGGCCGACGGGCACGCCGCGGAATAGGGCTACCCCGAGCACGGTGCCGACGAGCAGGCCGGCGACTACCGTAGGGTTGCTGCCCATCAGCGTGGCTCCGCGTCCGCCCAGATATGCGACAAGCATGCCGACGGCGATGGCCAGAAGCGACTTCCAATTCAGGAAGGATTCACCGATCGTTTGGAGACTCATTTTGCCGCTCGCCAGCGGAGACATCACGCCAATGGTGAGAATTATGATGCCGAGGGTCAGCCCGTATTTCTCAAGCCATGGGAAGGCTTGCTGGAAGCCGGTGACGCGGATGAGCAGCAATGCCAGCATGGCTATGGTCACGGCGGAATTGCTGCTGATAATGCCCAGGCCCGCCATTGCCAGCAGAATGAGCGAGGTTACGTCCAATGGAGATCACTCCTTATGATTTAGATATCAGAAAGTATGAATTACCGATGAGCAAGCCTTCCTGATATCGCAATAAACATCAATTACACGCGGGTTGTCTTCCCGGAATGTACGCTTTGGAAGACGTTGGTTACACCTTTGTGCCCAGATGCTCCGCGATCAATCGGCCGTGCAGCCTGCCGGTTTCAATGAACACCTCATTGGCATTGCGGCCGGACGCAATTACGCCGGCGACGTACAGTCCCGGAATATTGGTCTCCATCGTATCCGGATTATAGAGAGGTTTCTCCATATCTTCGTCGAGCTGAACGCCGGAAGAGGCGAGCAGTTTGCGATCAGGACGGAACCCGGTCAATGCCAATACAAAGTCGTTTTCGATGATCGATTCCTGTCCCTGATTCGAAAGCACGGTAATGGAGGACTCCGCGATTTGAACGACGCGGGAGTTCAGATGAAGCTGGATATGCCCTTTTTGAACCATGCTGTCGAACAGGGGCCGAACCCAAGGTTTGATGTTCTGCGAGACTTCCTCGCCCCGATAGACCATCGTAACCTCGGCCCCGACACGGATCAGCTCCATGGCCGCGTCCACCGCGGAATTGCTGCCGCCGATGATCGCCGTTTTCATGCCGGCATAAGGATGGGCTTCCCGGAAATAATGGGTTACTTTCTCCAAGTCTTCACCAGGAATGCCAATATAATTCGGATGATCAAAATAACCCGTAGCAATGACTACGTGTTTGGCTTGTCGAAGGGTCTCTTCACCGCCGCGTCGCCGCGTCTTTACTTGAAAGCTGCCGTCAGGCTGCTTGGCAATGGTGAGGGCTTCTTCGTATGGGGAAATATTCAGGTTAAAATGTTTGGCGACCCGGCGATAATAGGCCAGCGCCTCGTGCCGGTACGGTTTGTCATTCGATATGGCGAACGGAACTTCTCCGATTTCAAGCATTTCAGCCGTACTGAAAAACTGCATATGGGTCGGATAGAGATAAATGGAATGGACTACGTTGTGTTTATCAATGATCTCGCAGCTGAGGCCCTGGCGGCCGCACTCAATGGCAGCTGCTAGACCGCATGGGCCTGCGCCGATAATTAAGACGTCGAGCATGACGAACCTCCTTATGTATTAACCTTACGCTATCTATCAGCATTATAATCCTACAGCAATTATCGCGATAAATCCAGAATGCAGGCGATCGCACTCCCGCCCGAGCGGGCCTGATGCAGAAAGAGATTGACAAACAATTGTAATTTAATTAATATCTAATTAGATAAATGTTAAATTAGAAATTCGTTAAATTGTTTGTCGAAAAGGAGGAGTCCAGCATGGAGCAGACTGCCCGAGAAGCCTACAAAGCATCCGTTCTTCGCAGTTTTATTGCTAAGGACGGATCCTTGCGGTCCATCCCGGCACAGTTTAAAAAGAAGCTTGTCATCATGGAATTTTTGGTGGAGCAGTTGGAGACGGGGAGGGAATATCCGGAAAAGGACATCAATGCGTTTATCAAGCGCTATCACGAGGATTATGCGACGATTCGGCGAGAATTTATCAATCATCGATATATGAGCCGGGATCAGGAAATCTATATTCTTAACCCGCGCGAGGAATGGACGCATTGGGATGCGCTTTAAACGAAAGCAAAACAAAAAAGCTGCCTTCACTGATTTGGTCAGTGAAGACAGCTTTTGCGAAGTGCTATATGAATGAATACGTATAAGTTCAATTAAAATCCGGCAGCGGCCTTTTTAACAAGCTCAAGACCATTCTGAACGATCTTTTCCGCTTCGTCAGGGAACTGGTTGTGGCCTTCGATGATGAGGGTTTCGATATCCTGCACGCCCCATTGACGAAGATTGCCCATAACGAAGTTGACAGCCATCTCTGCTGCAGCCATAGGACCTTCGGAATAGTTGCCGCCGCGTGCATTCAGGATGACGACTTTTTTGCCGGTCACGAGACCTACCACGCCTTGCGGTGTATATTTAAACGTTTTGCCTGCTTGGTTCAGGTAATCGATATAGGTATGAAGAACGGCAGGGACGGTCATGTTCCACAGTGGGAAAGCCAGCACGATTTTGTCTGCGGCAAGGAACTGGTCAAGATATTTGCTGACATTGGCAGCAGCCGCTTGCTCTTCAGGAGTAGCTTCCAAACCCTTGGCGGCTTTGAACATACCGTTGATGGCTGTTCCGTCGTAATATGGAAGATTCTCTGCGAACAGGTCAAGCTCCGTGATTTGATCTTCCGGATGGCTTGCTTTGAAGGATTCCAGAAACTCATGGTACATTTTTACGCTGACCGATTGCTCGATCGCTCTGTTGTTTGCTTTGATGAATAGTACATTCGACATGTATGAAGACTCTCCTTGTTGTATAGTTTACTTTATAAATTATAGTATATTTCATTTCTATCGTTTGTCAACAATGCCTTAGTGTACGATATCGATATTACCGGAGTAGGTTTCCACTTGGATGGTATCGGTTGTTTCCTTCAATGACTCCGGCGCCGATATCGATCCGGTGAGCGACTTAAGGTCATAGAAACCGCGGAATGAAGGGTCAGGCTGCACTTTCACGTTGCCTGATCTGCACAGGATATTCACCGACGAAACGCCGAGCAATCCTACGTTTACATTGCCGGAAGTGACCTCGATGTCCACGGGGCCTTCCATATCTTTCAATTCGACGTTTCCTGAATGATTGACGAGTTGAGTGGAGGCCTGAATGTCGGAGCCGCGAATACTGCCCGAAATGTTCTCTACGTTCAACTGGTCAGCTACGATTCCGTTCATGTTGATGTTGCCTGACTTTACGGAAATGGCAATCGACTTGGACGAAGCTCCGCTTACCTGGATGTTATTGGATAACGTTGATAAATCGAGCTCCTCGAGTAATGTGCTTGAAGGAAGGACAATGGTTATTTTCCCTTTCGGCGAATGAAAGTCCACGCTCATAAACTGAAACGAATCAGCCGTAGTCAGATCCAAATCGATTTCTTGACCTGCAGGCTTAAAAGCTTCAAGGATATCGACATGCTCCGGCTTTAATTTGCCGTCAAAAGCGATATACCCGTTATCATCGCCGCTGTCCTCAAACGCGAAACTGACATTCATATTGCTGGTGATTGTTAATTTCTTCAAATTCACGGCATCCTGCAGATCCCATCGGTTCTGGTAGCTGACCAGTTCTTCCCCGAATTTAAACTTGTTCGCAGCCATGCCGATAATTCCTACCAATATAAGTGCGATTGCTAAGCTGAACAACCATTTTCTGTTCACTGTGCGTCACGACCCTTCAACAAACGTGTATTCCATCTGGAGTACCTCAAGGTTAACGATAACAATCCAACCATGGCCGAGCGTGTGGCATATCCAAGGAAGATGCCGATTCCGATCAAGGAGATCGATAAGAATAATTTAGCCGGATAAAACGTTCCATTCAGGATGTAATCGAGCAGAACGAGCACCGGGCTCAGCAAGGTTGCCAGGGCTCCCAGAGCGATGGCGACGCCACCGGACCATAATGCCGCAAGGAACGGGACGGTCACTAATGCACAGAAGAACAAACCGGTTCCCACCGCATATTTGCCTATGGCAGACGGCCTTCTGACCGCCGCGGGAGCAGGCGATTCCATATCCACGTACCGGTCGCCTAACGCTTCCTTCGCCATTTCAAAAGGATCTCCCAACTCCCGGGCAATCTCCTCTTCGGAACGCCCATTCTGCATGCCGATGACAAAATGGGACTCTACATCCTGAATGAATTCCCGGCGTTCACCCGGAGGAAGCGCGGCAAGGCGAGATTCCAAAATCGAAATAAACTGTTTTTTAGTCATACAAATTTCCTTCCTCTATCAAATTGGTCACGTTGCTTACAAATGCTTGCCATTCCTTCACCATAGATCGCATATAAATCACTCCGCTGTCCGTCAGCTTATAATATTTACGGGGGGGACCCTCGCTCGATTCCTGGAGGTAGGTGGTGCAGTAGCCTTCATTAACAAGCCTGCGAAGGAGAGGGTACAGGGCGCCTTCGGCTACTTCGATATGCCGGGAGACGGCTTGAGCCAGCTCGTAGCCATATTGGTCCTTGCGATGGATCAGCACAAGCACGCAGAGTTCAAGAACGCCTTTTTTGAATTGAATACTGACATTCATACGGCGAGACCTCCTTTCGTAAGTCCATGTTCATGCTGTTATCACGAGGTAGTAATTAATATTCAGTAATGATCTACAATAAGATATCACTTAGTACTGAATAATGCAAGGTACTGATCATAAAATGGGTAAGCATCAAAAAACGTCGAACCGTGAGAAGCTTTGTATAAGGGCGGAAGTCTCGTTTAATCTTGAAAAGGCACGGTTAATAGAAGTTATCAGAACATAGGGTCGTTTTTCCAAGACAAGAATGGAGGGATGAACAGTATGTCCATCGATCGGTTTATATTAAAAAAGCTGAGTAATTGCCAGGAGATCACAACGCGGAGAAATCTCGTGAAATTGTTCCAGATCCGAATTCAGCGGGCGCAGATAGCCGAGGATCGTTATTACGGGTTATAATGGAGACAAACAAAAAAAAGGGCTACCCCTCTTTTATTAAAAGAGAGATAGCGCAAGAGAGTCGTTTTCGCTTTTGCTGTGTAGAATTGCCTCGGATCCCTCGATTTCAATGCTGATGAGGGAGTTGAGGCATTTTTGCAGCGCCTTTTTGCCGGTTTGGATTTTATGGTCAAGCGCGCTGGTTAGCAGTTTCAATACCTTTTGAACCGGCTGCTTGCTATCCGTAGTAAAATAAACGGGAACCGGCTTGTTTTGGAACATGATCAGTGTTTTCATATCAATCACCTCACGAAAGTTTTTTCATGATATTTGCATTATAAATTGCCAATCTTAAAATAACCTTAAATTCATAGAATTAATCAGCATCATTTTTATGAGCGTGACATTTTTGTGAACGACGGGATTTTACCGTCGAAAAACCCGGATTCCCCCTATAATCAATACATAAATAGTTCCTCGGAACCAACAAATCCGCATCGGAAATAGGAAATAGGAAATATGACACAAATTGACAGAACAGACCCTGGAATGATATAGTTACAATAATGTAACTATTTTTTGCAACTATTGAAATAGGTGATTGGGCTTTCAATATGGAATAAACATAGGATTACCATTTTGAGGAAGGCAGGTTGACCAGATGATACTCACCGTGATCAGCGGTCGAAACGAAGATGATTGGTTTGATATCGACGTACCCGATGAATGCTCTATTGAACGGTTGAACGAGCTGCTGGGATTACGTCTTTTTCGCGAACCCTCGAGTGAAGGGATTCAATATATATTAGAAGCGAAATTCCCGGAAGGCTTGTGGTTTACGGTAGGCGGCCACTCTAACCTGGTTGAAGCGGGATTGAGGGAAGGCTCCTACGTTCGGTTGCAGCGCGCATTCTCGACAACCACCGATGAAGCTCCTGTCTATGGCAGAAGATCGTTGTTTCAAGAGAGTTGAAATTGGGTAAGTAACCCATTGGTTTTAACTGAAACAGCCAAATACATAATTGTACATTTCAGATGCTTTGGATTAGGAGGAAGTGACATATGAACGTGTTGTACCAACGTTCGCCGCGCATTAGACCGGCTTTACCGAATGAAGACTTGGAAATTCTGAGACCCCCGTCCGAGCCAAGCAAGCCGTCGTTTTCCATGATTGCCATCATCATACCGATTATTATGACGGCGGCGACGATCGGTTTCTATGTCTATATGAACGTAAGCGGTAAGATGGGGAATCCCAATTACATGATGTTCCAGATGCTCTCCATCTTTATGATGCTGACATCCTACACGCTGCCGTTCTTCATGTATTTAAGTAACAAGAAGACCTATCAGAAGAACCTGGCCGAACGCAATCAGAAGTACCGGGCTCAGCTTGATGTGCATCGGGAAGAACTGAAGGAGCGGCAGGAGGATCAGGTCCATATTCTGTTTGACATCCATGGGGATCCGGACGTCTGTTACAACGTTGTGAAGAACCGGAGCAGCAGTTTATGGGAACGTTCCCCGGAAGATAAGGATTTTCTGGAGATTTGCGTGGGCAAGGGGGAAGTTCCGTTTCACATTAACGTGAAGCCTCCCCGTGCGGACGGGTATGATAAGGACCCGTTAATCGAAGCGGCCGAATTGCTGTCATCCGAGTTCCAGACGGTCGACGATGCCTCGATTGCACTGCCGTTATTCGAATCCAAGGTCATCGGGATCGTCGGCGGAAGAGAACGCGTATTAAACATGCTTCGCGTCATGATGGCCCAAACCGCCGTCAGGCACTCGCCTGACGAAGTGAAAATCGCCGCCTTCTACGAGGAGAGGGAAGCAAGCGAATGGCAGTGGCTGCGCTGGCTGCCCCATACCTGGGATGATGACCGTTCCAGCCGCTATCTTGCAGATCGACGGAGCAATGCGCATCAGCTTGCTGATGAAATATTTACCCATTTATACCGGCGTAAAAACAATCGCTCCGAACATGGAAAAAAATCGATTGAGACGCCGGCTTACGTTGTGATCCTATCCGCAGCCCAATTGATTGAGGAAGAACCTCTGCTGCCTCTGCTGATGGAAGATGCCGATGCGGCTGACGCCGTCACCATCATCTTGTCCGACCGGAAAGAAAGCTTGCCGATGCACTGCCAGCTTATCGTCGAAGTCGATCGGGAGCAGGCGGCGTACACGATCAAGAAACCGGACGGCACCGTTTCCAAGCAATCCTTCCAATCCCATCACATCAGCAGGGAACAGATCGAAGCATTGGCCCGGTATATGGCGCCGATTCGGCTGAAGCGGTCTTCTGCATCCGATATTCCTAGCGTTTTGGCACTATTCGAGATGATGGATATTCAGAAAATCAACGATTTGGATGTATATAAACGCTGGCAGCAGAACCGATATCCGGATTCATTGCCCGTTCCCATGGGTGTGCGAGCGGGCGGAAAGAAGATTAATTTGAATCTTCATGATAAAATAGAGCGTCAAGGTCATGGTCCGCATGGCCTGATCGCGGGAACGACCGGTTCCGGGAAAAGCGAGGTTATCCAATCCATCGTGGCTTCCCTGGCATCGGAGTTTCACCCTCATGATCTGGCATTCATGCTCATCGACTATAAGGGCGGCGGCATGTCCAATACGTTTGTGAACCTTCCGCACGTCGTGGGCACCATAACGAATTTGGACAACAATCTGATCGAGCGGGCGAAGGTGTCGCTCAAAGCCGAATTGGTCCGCCGCCAGAAAATATTGAACGATGCGGGAAACCTGCAGCACATTGACGAGTATTACAAGCTGCTGCGCAATCGCCATGGCGAGCCGCTCCCGCATCTCGTCATTATCATTGATGAATTTGCGCAGCTGAAGAAAGATCAGCCGGAATTTATGGATGAATTGATCAGCATCGCCGCAATCGGGCGAACGCTGGGTGTCCATTTGATCTTGGCGACCCAGAAGCCGGCAGGCGTCGTGGACGATAAAATTTGGAGTAACTCGCGCTTCCGCATCTGTCTTCGGGTACAAAGCGAAGGCGACAGCCGCGACATGCTGAAGATACCGAATGCAGCCTGGATCAACAAGCCCGGACGAGGCTACTTCCAGGTGGGCAGCGATGAAGTGTTTGAAGAAATGCAATTTGCTTGGAGCGGCGCTCCTTACATTGAAGAGAAGGATACGCCTGGCGCTGTTTCCATCCGCGAGGTCCGGATCAACGGGAAGACGGAACCGCTGCTTGCGTCGACTCCATCCCTGGGAGCGCATCTGGAAGTGCCCAAACAGCTGCAGGTGTTTATCGACCATGTAGCGGAAGTGGCCAAGGCGCAAGGGATCGAACGGCTGCAGGGGCCTTGGCTTCCACCGCTTCCGGAGAGCCTGGATTTGGAGACGGTACAATCCGGCATCGAGCAGCCGGTTACGTTCGGCGATTCGGCTCTCGTATCCTATGTCGGAATGGTTGACGATTTGCCTAACCAATGCCAGAAGCCGCTCGTGCTCAACCTGGAGCAGGGCCACTGGGCCGTATATGGGATGCCAGGGCTCGGCAAGACGACTTTTATTCAAACGATGCTCATGTCGTTGGCGAGTCGATATACCCCGGACTTTTGGCATGGATATATCGTGGATATGGGCCGAATGATGCGGGACTTTGCAGGACTGCCCCATATCGGAGGAGTCATGACGGCAGAGGAAGATGACCGGATCAAGCGCCTGTTTCGTTTTCTTGCGAAAACGGCCGCAGTACGCAAAGACATGATCGCCGAGGCTGGCGTGAAGACCGTTGCTTCCTACCGCCGTGGCAGCACGGTGACGGTTCCGCAGCTGGTCGTGGTTATTGACGGTTATCTGAATTTTAGGAATTCCTATCCGGACGAGAATGATATGCTGGAATACCTGCTGCGGGAAGGCGGCAGTCTGGGCATCACGTTTATCATCACGGCGAACCGGATTTCGGATATGTTCGAGAAGGTCCGGAGCAATATCGCGCAAGCGGTATCGTACGAGCTTGCCGATCCCGCCGACTATTATTACGCGGTGGGTCGTCCCACGAGAGCCCCGAGCCAGCTTCCGCCAGGAAGAGGGCTGGTCAAAGGCCAGGTGCCTCCGCTTGAATTCCAGACGGCACTTCCGGCTTCCGGCCAGGAGGAGGGGGACCGTTCGGCAGCCCTTCGCGACAGGATTCGGGTACACCATGAATCATGGCGTGGCGAGGAAGCCCCGCGGATCGAATCGCTGCCGGACAAGATTCCGCTCCATCAGCTGCTTAAGGTGCAAAAGCCTTATGAAGCAGCCGCAACGGTGAAGTATCAGGTGCCCGTCGGGGTGGCTACGGATGATCTGACTCCTTTTGCGATCAATCTCGAAGATGGGCCTCATTTTATCGTTGCCAGTCCGATGGAAGGCGGTAAGACGTCATTCCTTCTTAGCTGGATGCTATCGCTCGCATATCATACTTCTCCGGATGAGCTGGAGATCTATACGGTGGATACGCGCTATGGAAGCAGCGGCCTGAGCCGGATGAACCATCTCCCGCATGTCCGCGGCCACGCGGAGAATGAGGAGGATCTGGGGCCGCTTATTACGAGCCTTTATGAACGGGTACAGACCCGGTCGAAGGAGAGCGAGGACCCGGCCATCCTGCTTATGATTGATGACGCCGACGTTCTCAGCAAGCAGCTTTCGGATTTCACCTTGAAGGACCAGCTGTCGGCCATCGTCAGACAGGGAAGGGACCGCAGGGTTCATGTCGTCATTGCCGGCGTGCCGGCGGATTTCCCGACGTATGGCGTCGACTGGTTTACCGATATCAAAGCTGCTCAAAACGGATTTTTATTCGGGACCTTGGATTCCAACGATTTATCGTTCTTCCGGATTCCTTTTTCCGAATCTTCTAATAGTCCTGGAGGACTAAAAATACTGCCGCCGGGACAAGGGTACTACGTAAAACGTAAATTTTCCAGAATAAAAGGCGCAGTTCCGTTCGATGAGGAATGGAACGCCCAAAGATGGGTCACAGAAATTCGCGACCGATGGCATGTTGTAGTTTGAGGGGAGGTGGCTCATAATGTTGACAATTCATGCTTCCAAACAAGAAACGATCACGCTGAATGACAAGGAATTTTTCTTCTTGGCTGGAATTATCGGATCGGACCGATTACTTGGTGTTGAAGATCCTTTTGTAGGATATTTAACGGAAGAAATCGCGGTTGAATGGGAGAAAACCAAACAATCGCTCCTAAGCAAGCAATATTTGATTCAAGAGGAAGGCGGGGAATTGTCGATCCCACCCGAAGTCTTCTCACGAGTGGCTATTGCCGGTCTTGCGGAACGTGCGTGCTGGTTGAAATATGAAAATCAGGATTCGGCGTTTGAAGGATATTTGCATGTTACTGACGAACGGGTAATACAAGTATGCAGAAGCGATGAAGACAACCGGTGTTACATGCTTAGCGAACTCGGTACCATCGAACAAACCTGCGATCAACTGGTGCAGGATCTGGCCCTCAGCGACCAAAACTGGGGAGATATTCCGGCACTGTTGCTTAGCCGGAAGGAATTCGGCGATATCTATACCTCGGTTACCGAGCATAATTGCGACGATATCGGCGATCGTTTGGCCAGATTGACGGACGATGCGGAGGGTTCAATCGCTTTGGCGAAATGCATGAAGAACAAGGTATCTTCGGGGGAACTCCAGCTGTCGATTTGGAACGGAATCAGCTGGGAAAGTCAAAATGCAGCATTTATAGTGAACGAGTCCATGAATTGGCTGCTGCGTATGAGCCTGGAGGGAGACCAGGACTGGCTAACCGCAGCGCCAGCGACCAAAGAGCAGTTTCGTCATATGTTACTCATGTGGCTGAAACAGTAACAGAGCCTGTATGAAAGGTGAGGACCAATGCGTATTTCTGTCGAGCCGGAGTCTCTCCGGACGTTAAGCCGTCAGCTGCAGCATAGTGGCGATGAATATTTAGCGATAACGAGAACGCTCAACCAAGCCATGGAATCCCTTGTTTGGGAGACGTCTCTCAAAGCGGCGGTTATTGATGAATGGCAGTCTGCCCGGAGTCTTGGAGAGCATCTGGGAGCTCTTCTTGCTCAGCTGGGCAAGCATCTTCAAAGCAAAGCCGATCAATTTCAAGAAACGGATCATCAATACCATACGATTTTGGAGCATGCTATCGTAAGCACCGTATCACCGACGGCTCTGTTCGCCGCTTCCGGGATGGATGGGCGCTCGTCCATACTTCCGGAATATGGTAACTCCGGCACGGTTATATCGAACCCGAGTTCGGCAGCCGCAGCCGTGGGCATGACCAGCGGAGACAACGGGGGAGCGGCTAAACAGGCCGCATTAGCCGGGCAGAGCTGGACCTTTACCGATCCGTCTTCGTTTGGGATTGCCAACTAAATCCCTATTCCATTTGGGAAATTCGGGATGGAAAATGTTTCAAATTGGGACGTATAGGGTAACTCGAAATTAGGTCTGAGGACATTTTGATAAACCGAGTCTTCTGGGCTAAGATGTCAAGTGTCACCAGAAAACGAATTTCAAGGAGGTTACATAAATGGCAGGACGTATTTTAATTACGCCAGAACAAGTGGAGCAAGTAGCGAACCAATTTAAACAGAGCGGTGATCAAAGTCAGCAAATCGTTAACAGCCTGACGCAATCGATCAACGGAATGGAAGGTCAATGGGATGGTATGACGAAGCAGCGCTTCTTCCAGGAATTCCAGGAAGCAAGCCGCTTGATGAACTCCTTCGTACAAACGCTTGACAGCATCAGCAATGAGCTGAAGGCGATCGCTCAGAAATTCCGTATGGCTGACGAATCCCGTTAATATCATTCGGAGACTTTTGCTTTCTGATGCATTATAATAGTTTAATAGGCAAAATAAACCGGGTGGTAGGTAACCCGGTTTTCTTGCAATTTTGGATATTTAGAATGTAGTTAATCGTGAATCAATCGCGGTTCAATCGGTTAATAGAGTTATATAGCAAGGTAATGGAGTTAAGAGAGGGTGAAGTTCATGACATTTCAGCCAAACCCGGGCGATGGGATCGTTGTTAATGGAACGGCTTATACGGTAGGACAGCATCCGGCGGCACCGGGCGTAGCTTATGCCCAGGCTGGGAGGCAAGGGATCGTCTACCAGCTGATCCCCGTGAATGGGGAGCTGCATGAAGCCAAAGCACTTAAAGTGTTTTTTCCTAAGTTCAGAATTCCGGCTATGGTTTATCAATCCGAGCATATGGGGAATTATCGCGAGATACCGGGTTTGCAGGTAAGCAGTCGAGAGGTGCTCACTCCCGAAAGAAACGGAGATTTGATAGCGGAATATCCGGATTTGCTCTACGCGGTCATCATGCCATGGATTCATGGATGTACTTGGTTTGACGTTATAAGCGATCAGCGTAATCTGGGACGTTCCGAAAGCCTGATGCTGGCCAAGGCTTTGGCAGCCATCGGCTCTAGCATGGAGCAGCGCGGATTGGCGCATTGCGATCTGTCTGCGCCCAATGTCATGCTTCCGTTTTTTTCGGAAGTGAAGCTGCCGGAAGGCGCTGCCGCCGTGGAGCTTGTCGATGTGGAGCAGATGTACAGTCCAAAAATGGACCGTCCCGACGTTTTGCTCGCCGGCTCGCCGGGATATGCGGCGCATCGAACGGTGCACAGCGGTTTATGGAGTGCGTATGCCGATCGTTTTGCAGGGGCCGTCATCATTGCTGAGATGCTGGGGTGGAGCGATCCGGCTATCGTGAATCGGGCATGGGGCGAAAGCTATTTTGATCAGCATGAAATGCAGACTCCATGCGAACGTTATTTTTTGCTTAAAAAATCGCTAGGTCAGCGTTGGGGCACACGGATTTCGGATCTGTTCGGCAGAGCTTGGGACAGTCAGGATTTGAGCAGCTGCCCTACCTTTGGCGAGTGGCTTATCGCTTTATCCTCGGTAAGTGAGGAAGAAGTGGTGGAAGAATCTCCGGCTGCCGCCGCCACTGCCGCTGCGGCTGCCCAGGATGACGATTCGGATGAATCCGGATCTGAACGTTCCCGGGAGGTGCCTGCTGACATCATGGCATCGCTTGGAATCGAGCCGGGCACGCGAGAGGTTAACGACAATGTAGTAGGACGCTTGTTTCATCAGGCACGCGATTTGGAGAAGGCAGGCAATCTTTCCGGAGCATTGGAGATATTCCGTTCGGCGTATCACTTCGTAAAGAAGGACAGTCCGCTTGAAGTGGAGCTTGCCGCCGCCATACAGGGGCTGGAGGAACAACTGCGTCCCGCTGAAGAATCATCCAACAAAGGCATTAAAGCTTTGTTGTCATCCCGCAAATTCATGCTTTCTACCGCTGCGGCCATCGTGATCTTAGCGGGCTCCGCGATTACGGTGAATCAGATATTGGCTGAGAAGGCCGAGAGCCGCCAGATGGATGCCCAGCGTTTAGCGGAGCAGCAGGCCCAGGAGAAAGAAGAGGCTGCGCGCAAGCAGGAGGAAGAAGCGCGGAAGCAGCAGGAAGAGGCTGCAAAGAAGGAAGCTGAGGCCAAAAAAGCCGAAGAGGAACGCTTGAAGGCGGAAGAGGCGAAGAAGGCCGAGGAAGCCGAGTTGGCGCGCAAGGAGAAGGAGAAATCCGAGCTTCAGGCAAAGTATGATAAGCAGGCGAAGTATGAAGCTTATCTGGCATCGCTTGAGGAGAAAAAGAAGAAGCAGGCGCTGCAGGAGAAATATGATAATCAGGCAAAATACGAGGCGTATTTAGCCCAGCAGGAAGAGAAGAAGAAAAGGCAGGCTCAGGAAGAGGCAGCGGCCAAGGCGGAAGCGGAACGACAGGCTCAAGCGCGTGCTGCTCAGCAAGCGCAAGCAGCCCAGCTTCAGAAGCAGCGGTCCCAAAACGTTGTCGAACTGGTTGCCTTATATAACAAGGCATATAATGCGCAGGTTGCCGGCAACAAGGACCGCGCGAAGAATGCCGCGCGTGAATTCATAGCGCTGTATAACAAGGACAAATCCTATTACAAAACGGTTGGCAAAATGAGCAGCCGCCTTAACAATCTGCAGCAATTCATCAGTGACGACAGCCACTGGATACCTAAACTGTAAAGAAGTAAACATGACAAATTGCAGGGGTGAATGTTATTCACGATGAACTATACCATTCAAGCATCACAGCGCACGCCAGCGCTCATTATATATCTGATTGATATCAGCGCGTCCATGAATATGCTGATGGAGGATCGCAGAAGGATTGATGTTGTTTACGAAGCATTATCCTTAGCCATTCGGCAAATGGTGTTTCGTTCCACCAAGGGGAACCGGCTGACGCCGAGGTACCGGATTGCCATTCTTGCATACAGCGACGATGTATATGATTTGTTAAACGGGATCAAGGGCATTGACGAAATTGCGGCGATCGGCTCGCTTCCGGATTTGACGCCGAAGCGTTTCTCCGATTCGGCCAAAGCGTTTCTTCAGGCCGAGAAAATTCTGCAATCGGAGATTCCCAACATGCAGGATTGCCCTGCGCCGCTCGTATGCCATATGACGGATGGCGTGGCCACGGGAGAGGACCCGGAACCGATTGCCCGCCGTATCATGAATATGAGCGTTCCGGACGGAAACGTACTGGTGGAGAATATTTTCATCTCCGACCATCTGATGAACCAGCCGATCTCCGAACCACGCCGCTGGAAGGGGATATTGGCTGATACGCAGCTTGAGGATGAACACGCGCGCAAACTCAAGATGATGTCTTCCGTTCTTCCCGAAAGCTATCGAGAAATGCTGGTTGAGGCGGATTATCAGCTGAGTCCGGGGGCCTTGATGATGCTCCCGGGCACATGCTCCGAGCTGGTGTCCATCGGGTTCCAGATGTCAGCCGCCACGCCGGTAAGGTAAGAGGTCACAGCATGAAGCGATCATACGCTAGAAGCATGGAAACGTTGGGGATTCGCAAGCGGAAGGCTCAAGCAGCGTCGTTTTATTACGAGAGCAAGCAGACCGGGGAAGAGCCGCTTACGAAGATTAGGGATTTGTTCACATGTCGTTATGCGTATGGCAGAGCGGCGGAATCCGTCATGCTCTCCGAGACGGGCCAGGATTTCATTGCATTGAAAATGGATGAAGAGGTCTGCCATTTTGTATTGTGTGACGGCGTCGGCTTGAGTTATCGAGGCGATGTGGCTTCGCGCCTGCTCGGTCAGGGCTTGATGAACTGGCTGGATACGGTTGAAGATCCCACGTCCTCATCGCTGGAGCGCAAGCTGAAGGAACTAACGCATGAAGCAGATCGGGAAATGCGCACGCACTCGCTGAGCTCCGAAACCCCCAAGCTTCTGCGTGAAGTGCTGGAGGAGAAGCAGCGCAAGGGAAGCGAAGCCATGTACATATGCGGACGCATCGAGCGGTCATCGGGTTTTCGTCGAAAAGGAAGGCTGTGGCTTGCCTGGCAGGGAGACTCCAGGGTACGATTATGGCGTCAGCAGGACGAGATTACTTCAATATTCGGAGACCGCTTCCGAACGGCCGAACGCTGGTCTTCCCGCACCGGACCGATCGGAGGCAGTCCTCACGTGTTTACGTGCAAGCTGGAACCGGAGACCGGTTATCGCCTTCAATTATACAGCGACGGGCTTACGGATCTGGACCCGATGAAGGAGCCGATTCCCGATGAGCAAGTGCAAGTATTAATGAATGCCCGCCATACAGGCGGCCTGGAAGATGATGCTTCCTTTCTGGAGATCGTATGGTAATACAGAAATGACCGATTATTTCGCGAGCCGGACCCATGAGGTCCGGCTTTTTTTACTTGGATGCGATAATAAACGGAATTGACGCGGCATCATCTAGTGTGTATATTGTATATATACAATGAATACTTTATATACACATCATCAACATACCGAACCCTAATATCAGGTACAGCAAAGGCGGTGAATGATTATTGCGATGATTCAGATTATTCTATCCCATTCCGGCGGCGAGCCGATTTACTTGCAAATTGAAAGACAGATCCGGCAGAGCATCATGCGCGGAGAGATGAAGCCGGGAGAGCCGCTTCCTTCCATCCGGCAGCTAGCCAAGGACTTGGGAATCAGCGTTATTACGACGAAGAGGGCATACAGCGAGCTGGAAGCCGTGGGCTTGATCGAGTCGATGGTAGGCAGAGGCTCCTTCGTATCGGGAGGCAATCAAGATATGATTCGGGAGCAGCGCCTGCGCCTGATCGAGGATAAAATCAGGGACATTCTCGAGGAATGCCGGAGCATTCCTATAGAGGCCGAGGAATTGTTCGAGATGATCCATACAATAAACAAGGAGGAAACCGAATGAGGCATGTAGACGGAATAGAGGATCAGGATCAACCTGCAATGCAAATCAACCATCTGAGCAAGAAATATCCATCGTTTGCGCTGAACGACATTTCGCTTCTTATCCCTAAGGGATACATTACCGGATTGATCGGCCCCAACGGAGCCGGCAAGAGCACGCTCATCCGCTCCATCATGGGGATGGTTGTCCCGGATTCAGGCCAAATCGTCGTGAATGGCCGGCGGCTTCGCTCGGACGATGCAAGTTATAAGGAAGAGATCGGTTTTGTTTCGGACGAGAATATTTTTTATGAGTATTTAACGCTGAATCAAATTATCCGCATGACGTCCCCTTTTTATAAGCGCTGGAACAGCACCAGAATGGATCAGCTGATGCGGATGTTCGAGCTTCCCGGCAGAAAGAAACTAAAGGATTGCTCGAAAGGCATGAAAATGAAGTTTTCCATTGCGATGGCCATGGCCCATGATCCGCGAATATTGATTTTGGATGAGCCGACAGCGGGTCTTGATCCGGTATTTCGCAGAGAGCTGCTGCAATTGCTGAGCGATTTTATACAGGATGAGACCCGTACCATCCTGTTCTCGACGCATAATACGGATGATCTGGATCGAATCGCGGATTACATCACCTTTATTCACCGGGGTCGCATCGTGTTCAGTGAAGGCAAGGATGAAATTATCGACAAATATGTCATTGTCAAAGGCAGCAGCGACCTGTTGGACCCGGATGTCCGCAAGCAGTTTACCGGCCTCAAGGAAACGCCATACGGGTTCGAGGCTCTCTCGGCAAACCGGGAATCCGCGCACAAGCTGTTCGGAGACAGCGTGTTATACGAGCGGCCTGCCCTGGAGGATATTATGTATTACACTTCGAAAGGAGACGCTGTTCATGAGTCATATCGTTCCCCTCATTCATAAGGATTGGATGGTCATCCGTAAGTATGCTTGGCTCTTTGCGATCTGGCTGGCGTTGTTTTCGTTTGGCAATGCCGTCGGCATCTTAGGTTATATGGTGGCCGGGATGATGATCATCGTCATATCGAATACCGATTTGCATCCTTTCCATAAATATTCCATGAGCTTGCCGATACGTCGCCGGGACATTGTGTTGAGCAAGTATGTCTCTTCCCTCTTGTTTATGTTGATCGGGTTATTAGCGGGTTTCCTGATCCAAGTCGCTTATATCTGGTTAGGCGGGGATGGAGAAGGCGCTGTTCTTTATCAAAATATAGTGTCCGGCATTTCCTTGATCCTGTTTATAGCCGTGTACTATCCTCTCTATTATTGGCTGGGGCCCAAGGGCGGACAAACGCTGAAGCTGGTGCTGGTAGCGGTGTTGTTCGCGATTACGATGGCTATCAATACGGTGTGGTCGGATGGCCTGCAAACGGATTATCTTTGGTATGGACTCGGCATATCCTGCCTGGTGGTTTTCGCTTCATATCAGCTCTCAGCCTATATCTTTTCGCGAACGGACGTGTAAGTCCAACCGGATCTTGCAAAAAATTAGAAATCATGATTATAAAACAACTCCTTTTGGGTAATCTTGTGACAGATGAACGCATAACGGATAACGACAAAAGGAGCGTGTTGGACATGAATGAAGGACACGGACGTTTTCATGGGAGAACGGCGATCATTACCGGTGCCGGATCAGGCATCGGAAAGGCGGCTGCCATTCAGCTGGCAAAGGAAGGCGCGAATGTGGCCCTATTCGATCTGTTGGATGACAGGACCAACCAAGCGGAATCGGAAATCAACTCCATTCGCGAAGGGGCGGCCAGAGCATTCGACGTGGATACAACCGATCCCGACCGGGTGGAGAAGGCAGTCCTTGAAACGGTGGAGATATTTGGCGGCGTCGATATTGTATTTGCCAATGCGGGGATCAACGGCGTGATGACGCCGATTGATGAAATGAAGCTGGAGGAATGGGCCAAGACGCTGAACGTGAATTTGAACGGGACGTTTCTGACGGTCAAATATGCAATTCCGCATCTCAAGAAGAGGGGACAGGGAAGCATCATCATTACCAGCTCCGTCAATGGCACTCGAACCTTCTCCAACTTTGGCATGAGCGCTTATAGCACAACGAAAGCGGGACAGGTCGCCTTTGCGAAGATGGCTGCGCTGGAGCTGGCACAATTCAAAATCAGAGTGAATGTAATTTGTCCCGGCGCGATATCCACCAACATCGACCAAAGCACGAAGAAGCAAGGAGATTTGGAGGAAATCGTGATACCGGTTGAATATCCGGAAGGAAGTCAGCCGCTGGCAGACGGTCCGGGGACGCCTGAAGAGGTTGCCGATCTGGTGGCGTTTCTCGCTTCCGACCAGTCGAGGCATATTACAGGGGCGCAGATCTTCATAGATGGAGCGGAATCGCTGTTGTAATGTCTTAAGCGGGATCAGGTGCACCTGCGTGTGATTCCCTACTTTTTGAACTTGGAATATCTTGCGGGCTGATTTATGATGAGAGGACAGAGGAACAGGAGGAGGCTGGATTTACATGAGCATCTTTTACAGATTGGCTGAGCAGAAGATTGAGGAAGCGATCCGCAACGGAGAATTCGATAACCTGCCTCTTGCCGGCAAAAAACTCCCGATCGACGATCTTTCGCACATCCCGGAGGATTTGAGAATGTCCTACCGCATCATGAAAAACGCGGGTTACGTTCCTGAAGAAGTCACGCTTCGGAAGGAATGTGTCCAGCTCTATGATTTGCTCGGCGCTACCCGAAACGAGGGCGAGCAGGAGCAGCTCAAACGCAAGCTGAACGAAAAGCACCTTAGACTGCAGTTGCTGCTGGAACAGCGGGGGCTAAGCGGTAACAGCGCGTTTACGCAGTATGAGTCCAAGGTCAGGGAACGATTAACCGGTAAGGAATAACGGAACAGCGCCAGTCTTTCTTCTCGCCTCGAGAATGAAAGGGCTGGCGCTGATTGTTTTTCGCTAAAGTTAAAGCTCGAACAGCCGGTTTTTGACAGGATCCGTAATTTTTATGGGGAATGAAGAAACTTTCGATAAATCAAAAACAGGGATCAATTCCGCAGGAGTTGCTGCTTCCGGGTGATCCAGGAGGCCGGCTGTCCATGCCAGCCAGCCGGTTAAGCGTTCCGGCGCGATGCCCTGGCCGCGCAGAAAGGAGAGGCTGAGCCCGCGGGTTCTCTTGGCCAGCCGTTTGCCCTCCGCATCCACCATCAGCGGTGTGTGCGCAAACTGCGGCGGCTGATAGGACAGCGCTTCATACAACAGCAGCTGACGAGGGGTGGAGTCCAGAAGATCAGCTCCACGGAGCACATGGGTGATGCCCATTAGCGCGTCATCCACCACCACTGCGAGCTGATATGAAATGATATCGTCGGCTCTCCTCACGACAAAATCTCCGCCGTCGGATAGCCGGTAGCGCTGCACCCCGGCAATGCCGTCAACAAAGGAAACGATTCTGTGCGGCACCTTCATGCGCAGCGAAGGTTTCTTATGAAGCTCTTTCAGGGCAGCTTCCTCCCGGGTCAACTCTCGGCAGGTTCCCGGGTAGCGAAAACCCTCCGATGCAATGCCATGCGGTGCGCTGGCTGCTGCCGTAATATCCGCCCGGCTGCAATAGCAGGGGTACAACATACTGGATTCCTTCAGTTTGGCGATTTCCCGTTCGTATAACGCGTGGCGAGCAGCCTGATGATACGGCCCGCAGGCTCCGCCAACGCCGGGGCCTTCATCCCAATCCAATCCGAGCCATTCCAGATCTCTCATGATCTCGTCTGCGAGCTCTTGGCGGGAACGCTGCACATCGATATCTTCGATTCGGAGAATATATTGACCGTTCATACTCCTCATTTGCAGCCATCCAAGCAAAGCGGTCAAGGCATTGCCGATATGCATCTTACCTGATGGCGTAGGGGCAAAGCGGCCGCGAAATGTGGCTTGCTGCTCCATACATTTCACCTTCCGACTAATTGAATCTTGATGTTTCCATGGGAATGATACTCATATTGTAGCGCATATGCATCGATTCTCGCCAGCCAATGGCCTACTTGACGTAAATCGGCTGTTTAATATAATTAAGGGATTATATTGATATTCGATAGGATGACGGAGAGATATCCATGACTGAACTACCGATTCACCGAGTATTACCGCAATTGAAAAAGGCTTTATCAACAGGAACTCATGCCGTGTTGATCGCCGAACCGGGTGCAGGGAAGACGACGCAAGTGCCGCTTGCTTTTCTGAATGAACCTTGGCTTGCCGGCAAACGGATCATCATGCTGGAGCCCAGAAGGATCGCGGCCCGCTCAGCGGCTGGATATATGGCGTCCACATTGGGAGAAGCGATAGGAGAAACGATCGGGTACAGGGTCCGGATGGACAGCAAGATCGGACGGGACACCCGGATCGAGGTCGTCACGGAAGGCGTTTTGACGCGGATGCTGCAGGATGATCCGGAATTGACCGGCATCGGCATGATTATATTCGACGAATTTCATGAGCGGAATTTGCAGGCCGATGCCGGACTGGCTTTTGCGATGGAATCCCAAGCGGTGCTGCGGGAAGATTTAAGGCTGCTGGTCATGTCCGCTACCCTTGAGGCGGAGCCGGTTGCAAAGCTCCTTGGAGACGCACCGGTCATCGTCAGCGAAGGGCGTGCTTTTCCGGTAACGACTCGCTATCTGCGCTCGTTCCCACTGGATGAGATACATAAAGGTGCTGCTAACGCCATTATGCGCGCGCTCTCGGAACAGGAAGGCGATATTCTCGTATTTTTGCCAGGGGCTCGTGAAATCAGGCGGACCGCGAATGAATTATTAAGAACGGGCTTAAGCCCAGAAGTCGTCATTCGTGAATTATACAGCGCCCTTCCGGCGGAGAAGCAGGATGAAGCCATAAAACGCGATGTGAACGGACGGCGTAAAATTGTTCTGTCCACTAGCATCGCGGAGAGCAGCATTACCATTCAGGGGATCAAAACCGTCGTGGACAGCGGTTATATGCGAACAGAGGTATTCTCCCCGAGAACGGGACTGCCGCAATTGATCACGAGGCGGCTGTCCAGAGCGTCCGCCGATCAGAGAAGGGGCAGGGCAGGCCGCGTCTCGGCCGGCGTGTGCTATCGCTTGTGGAGTGAGGAAGAGCACCGCCATCTGCCGGAGAGTACCATTCCGGCGATCCGCGAATCCGATCTTGCGCCGCTGGCCTTGGAATTGGCCGTATGGGGTGCGCGTGATCCGGAGCAGCTCGCTTGGCTTGACGCGCCGCCTCGGCTGGCCTATGCGCAAGGTCAAGCGTTATTGAAGCAGCTATCGGCTCTGGATGATACGGGCAGCATCACCCGGCACGGCCGTGAGATGGCGCTGCTTGGAGTTCATCCGAGGCTGGCTCACATGCTGCTGAAGGCACAGGAAATCGGCGAGGCCCCGCTAGCCATCCGAATCGCTGTTCTGCTTCAGGAGCGCGATATACTGAGCCGAAGCGATGCGCTTCGGGACCAGGATTTGCGTTCGCGCGTGGAACAGTTTCTCTTGTTTGAACAGCAAGGACTGCGATCCGCCCAACAGGACACGGCGAACGAAGCCGTGCTGCAGCGGATGAAACAAGAGATTCGGAAGCTCCATGCCCAGCTGAATATCGAATATGCAGCTGACGGTGACCTGAACCTCTGCGGCCTGCTGCTGTCGTTTGCCTATCCGGATCGGATCGCGAAGAACAGGGGAGGCAGCGGGTTTCTCATGCGCAGCGGCAGGGGCGTGAAGTTGGCTGCGGTTCAGCCTATGAGCCGTGCCCGGTACATTGTGGCCGCAGCCGTAGATGATCAAGGTGCAGACGGGAATATCCAGCTAGCTTCCGAAATGGATGAAGCCTGGCTTGAGCAGTATTATCTTGACGAGATGGAACAGCAGAAAGAAGTCGCATGGGATACAGCTTCCGGCAGCATCAGGGCCAGGCAGAAGCTGATGCTGGGAGCCATCGTGGTCAAGGAACAAGCCTATCCCAATCCGACAGGGGAGGAAATAGCGCGCGCCTTGCTGCAAGGGATCAGGCAGGAGGGCCTTGGCTTATTTCAGTGGAGCAAGGCGGCCGTGCAGCTGAGAGAACGGATGGCCTTTATGTTCCGGCACGAAGCCGAAGGGGATTGGCCGGATGTATCGGACGAAGGATTGCTGGATCGCGCGGAAGCGTGGCTGCTTCCTTATTTGGACGGGCTGCGGAATCGTAATGATATCAGGCGACTGGCACCCGGAACGCTCTTGGAGCATATGCTCAGCTGGGAGCAGAAGCAGCAGCTTCAAAAAGAAGCCCCGACGCATATCAAGGTGCCGAGCGGGTCGCAGATCCCGATCAACTACAGCAACCCTGAACAGCCGTTTCTGGCCGTTCGTCTGCAGGAGATGTTCGGGATGCGGGACACGCCGCGCATTGCCGGCGGGCGCGTTGCGCTGACCTTACATTTGTTGTCGCCTGCGCAGAGACCGGTCCAGGTTACCTCGGATCTGTCGAGCTTTTGGGCAAACGGGTATTACGAGGTGAAAAAGGACCTAAAGGGTAGATATCCTAAGCATTATTGGCCTGATGATCCGCTGGAGGCGATTGCAACAAATCGGACCAGACCCAAGGCATAACAAGGCAGCGCCACGTTTAATTTCCCCTCCCGTCGGGTAATGTTAAATATGAACGACCACCGATGAGGAGGGTTTATCATGGAGAAGAAAGTTGTTGGGGTATTTCGTTCGGAACAGGAGGCCGCTCAAGCTATAGAGCAGCTGCAGCGGCACGGAATTCCGAACGATGCCATTTCCATTATAGCGAAGGACAAACGCGAGGCGGACATGATAGCCGAGCAGACGGGAACGATGGCTCCCGAAGGAGTAGCTGCGGGTGCAGCAACAGGCGGCATACTTGGAGGCACGGCAGGATTGCTGGCTGGACTGGGAGCCCTCGCCATACCCGGCATCGGCCCGATTCTTGCGGCCGGACCGATAGCAGCGACGCTTACGGGCGCAGCAGTCGGTGCGGGAGCCGGCGGGCTGGTCGGAGGTTTTATCGGCCTTGGCATCCCGGAAGATGAGGCGAAGGAATATGAGTCCTATGTCGAGCAGGGAAGGATTCTCGTTCTGGTTGACGCCGATCAAGAGAATACCGGCATTTACGATATATTCCGCGATTACGATTACAGAAACGAGGGGCGATACGGTGCGGCTGATCCAGACCGGGACGACACATTGCCGCCTCGAGGAACTACGCTGCTGTAAAGGCGCGTGAACCGGTTCCGATTCGGAACCGGTTTTTTTGTGGTTAGAAAGTAACACTTCCTCATTTGTGCCTTGTAGATATTCGTTTAGAAACGAGGTCGCTACCCGCGGTAAGTCTTCCGTGAACGCACGCCGATAGAAGTTTTCAATATATACATAATCATACGGATGAATGCTAGGTTATGGAGTCAGCCGTCATGCCCAGTAAATAATTGGATTAGCCCGTCAAGGGAGAAGTCCCTTACAATGAGGTTGATTATACGAAGCCAGCATGAAGGGGGAGCAGTATGTCCAAACAAAGAATTCCGGAAATCGAGCGCCTCCGAGGAATGGCCTTCCTGGCTGTGGTTTTGCAGCACTCCATCGCGCATTATTCGGTAGCGCCGGGGATGACGGCAAACGATGGCCTGATGATGGGCTTCCTCCTGATGGCGACGAAATTCGCTGTGCCCGTCTTTATTTTTATTACCGGCATGGTGCTGTTTTATAATGATAAAGGCCGTTTACAATACGGCAGGTTCATCAAAAGACGATTCGGCGACATTTATGTTCCTTTTGCCTTATGGACCCTGATCACGTTATTAATCAATCATAAGTTTAATCCCGCATTGATCGGGGACTGGAAATTTCTTGGGGAAGTATGGTTAACCGGAAAAGCCAGCTCGCATTTTTGGTATATTATTATGCTGTTCCAATTTTATTTGCTGTATCCACTCTTCAGATCCGCCATACTGGGAATCAAGGAACGATGCGGCATACGGACGCAGCTTACGATACTGGTTCTTTCCGGGCTTCTGTACGTGGGATTAACGGGAGTGATCAACGATATCGGACACTGGATGGGAAGTTTGAGCATACCGGTGTGGAGCGAGCTGTTCACAACCTATGCGGATCGGAATGCACTTTATTATTTCTTCTATTTTGCGCTTGGGGCAGCAGCCGGCTTATATCATGCCTCTTGGATAAAATGGCTGGAGAAGGCCCGGCCGGCCATATGGCTGGTCTTTGCATTTACGTTCGGCTGGATGCTCATGCAGGCCGTGAATGAAATCCGTTCAGCGGAGAATGGAGCGATCACGTTCTATTCCTTGTCGCTGCTGCGGCCGATGATGGCGCTTTTCCTGATTAGCTCCATCATGGTCATGTACGATACGGCCGGCTGGATTACCCGGCATGCCGGAGCGCGGACGAATGCGCTCCTAACCTCCATTGGAGTCTATTCGTACGGTGCTTACCTGATGCATTTATTAACGCTCCGGATAAGCTATGCAGTCGATGAGTATCTGCTGATTGGTATGCCATCTCTGGTGAGGATCCTTTCTTCATGGATCATCAGCGTGGCGATAGCGTACGCCGCAACGCGCCTGCTTGCAAAGCTGCCGTTCGGAAAATGGCTCGTCGGCATCGCGGGTGCACGGAACCCTCGCTCTATTCGGCCATACGGAAAATCGCATCCATCCGCCGGGACAACCACCGGCATGTGAAAATAAAATGAAGCCCACCCTTTAGTGTGGGCTTTTTCGTGGGCTCGCGCCATCGTTCCTAAGACCCAAACGAACCAAACGAACCAAACGACCGAACCAACAACAGTTGAAAAACCAAACATTATACAATTGCAACATATGAAAAATTCATAATAGAAAAAACATGCGCATCCCTGCCTCATTCCCATGCGACCATCACCTACCAACGTTTCAATCCACGCCTTCTTGGTTTAAAAAGAGAAGGATGCTTCCTATTGTGCAAACTGGGAAACTGTGGGTTATAATAAGGTATATTATGGGACAAGTAGCTCGTGAAGGAGGAGGCGTCCGAATGGCATTTATGATCGCGCAGCGCGCTTTTATCAAAGTATATCTTATTACCATGGTGGAGCAGCAGCGCGGATATGGATATCAGATGCTCGAAGAACTTCGGCAGGAATTCAAGAGCCATGGATATTCGCCGCCGCAAAGCGAAATCTATCGTGCGCTTCATGAATTGGTGCAGGAGGGTGTTCTATACCGTACCAAACAGCTGAAAGGAAACGATCCGCGGGTCGATTTCCAGGAAATCGTACTTTATCATTTTACTGACGAAGGTGCCGAGAAGGCCAAACTCTATAAAAAACAGGTTAAGACCGATTTGGATCGATGCTTGGGGATCCTTCATAAAGCCGTAAACGACAATTATTAAAAATCGATCCGGAATGCAGCCAAAGGAGGAATGACCTCGTGAGCAAGAAACTGCGCTTTGGGATTATGAGTACCGCTCGAATTGCAAGAAATTCAATGATACCCGGCATATTGAAATCGGAACGCTGTGAGGTTGGGGCCGTCGCAAGCCGCAATGCCGATAAAGCCAGGGAGCTCGCGGAACGATACCATATTAAAACATACTATGGTTCTTACGATGAGCTTCTGGCCGATCCCGACATTGATGCGGTGTATATTCCGTTGCCGAATCACCTGCATAAACCTTGGACCATCAGAGCCGCTGAGGCCGGAAAGCATGTCCTGTGCGAGAAACCGGCGGCCCTGACGGAAACGGATGTCCGTGAGATGGCAGAGGCAGCCAAAGCACACAACGTGCTGTTCGCCGAAGCCTTCATGTACCGCTACCATCCGAAGCACGCGCGCGTCCGCGAAATCATCGAAAGCGGCGAAATCGGCCATCTTCGCGGAATACACGGGTCGTTCACCTTCAACAATGCGGAGGATAAAAGCAATGTCCGCTACAGCAAGGACATGGGCGGAGGTTCGATCTACGACGTGGGATGTTATCCCATCTCGGCGGCGAGAATGATATACGGACAGGAGCCTAAAGCCGTGACGGCCCACGCTTTTTTCTCCGAGGAGCATGACGGCGTGGACATGATGGTCCATGGAATGATGGAATTTGACAATGGACTGGGCCTGACATTTGACTGCGGCATGTGGACCTACTCCAGATGCTCGTTAGAGATTGCGGGAACCGACGGCAGGATCGAGCTGCCCTCCGCCTTCGGCTGGGAGAGAATGGAGGATATGGCCCAGATATTCGTTCATACGGCCAAGGGAACCCGCGAGGAGAAAGTGGGGATTTACAACCATTTTGCCCTGCAAGCGGACGCCATGGCTGCTGCCGTGATGGATGGCGCACCATTGCCATACGGTCCGGAAGATGCCATCAGCAATATCAGAGCCATCGAAGCATGCCTTCAAGCTGCGAGATCTTCGTCGCGGGTGGAAATTAAATAAAGCTGCGCTATCAAATATTAACCCTATACCTTAAATCGCCAACATGGCGATTTATTTTTTTTGCCTATTGCATTCCTCTTCAAAATCATTAAAATAAACTTAACGTTAAAAAATATTTAACGTAATCATAATTTTAACGAATAAAAAAGTTTGATGAAACCATTTCATAACGAAGAGGAGAAAGTAACATGCAAAATGCCGCCGTTTTGGAAAAACAAGGCTTTGGCCAACTGTTGAAAATCCGCCCGTACCTGATTTATTTATCTGCTCAAGCCATTACCCGATTAGGGGATTCCTTGGACTCCATCGCTTACAGCTGGATGGTTTATATGCTCACAGGCTCAGAGCTGTTAATGGGGACCTTGTTCGCTTTTAACTTTCTGCCGGGATTGCTTTTCAGTTTGTTTACGGGAACCTTTGTAGACCGCTGGCCTAAGAAAAGAGTCCTCGCCTTAACCTACCTCAGCCGCGGCATCGTGGTGTCTCTGACGGCCTTTCTGTATGCGATCGGTTCTCTTCAAGTCTGGCATCTGTTTGTTTTCACGTTCCTGAATTCAACGCTCGAATGTTTCTCCAGACCCGCCGAAACCTCCATCGTTCCCCGGCTGCTCCCCAAGGAACAGCTGCTCGCGGGCAATTCTTTCTCCACATCCGTTAGCCGCAGCGCCGAATTAATCGGTCTGTCCATTGCCGGAGCCCTGATCGCCTTGATCGGAATCTCGGGAACGATCCTGATCGATGCCGTGACGTTTCTAATTGCCGCGGTTATTATTGCATTCATGCCGAATCCGGAAGCGGCCGAACAGGCCGAAGACAAGTCCGATTTCCCTGGTCCGGTGCCTGAGAAGAACAGAACGGTGCTCGGCGACATCAAAGAGGCGCTTCTGTTTGTGAAGCAGCATTCGCTGCTTCTCATCACGACGGTTCTGGCGATGATCAATAATTTCTGCTTGGCACCGTTGAACGTGCTGCAGCCGGTCTACGTCAAGGAGACATTGGGTGCCGGAGCGGGAGGTCTGAGCGTAATGGGAACGGCTCTTCTGATCGGTATGATTTGCAGCGGGCTATGGATTGGTCGCTACGGCAAGAGTTTCAAAAAGAGTACCTTGATCATGTCAGGATCGATCATGCTCGGGATCGGATATTTTGCATTAGGGATTCCAGGACATCTCCCGGCGTGGCGCGTGGAGTCCGCGGCGGTCTGCATGTTCGTTGCCGGTTTTGCCGTCTCCATGCTGAATGCCCCGATCTCGACGTATCTGATGGAAGTAACGCCGCGGCATATGCTGGGCAGAATTGGCGCACTGATGACGGTATTGTGCACGGCTGCAATTCCTGTCGGAAGCCTGATAACGGGAGTCGTGGCAGAATATCAATCCCCTCCCGTGCTCTTCTCGTTGATGGGATTTGTCATGCTGGTGCCCGTGCTGTTCCTGATTCGAAAGAAGAGTTTCCGTGCCATCTGAACCCATCGCTGTTTTTGTAATTTCGACATTCTCGGCCTATAATGAAAAGGTGAAAATTAAACGTGAAGCTGAGGTGTACGGTGTGGAAACGAAGGAATTGACTACACTGGAAGAGATCAAAATATATTCAGATCCATATCGGCTCCAGATTTTGAATGAATTAAACAAGATGGATCGTCCGGCAACCGTAAAGGAGGTCGCGGACAAGATCGGGGATGTGCCTGCGAAGGTTCATTATCATATGAAGAAGCTGGAGCGGATCGGCCTGGTCAAGATCGTATCGACGAAAGAGATCAACGGAATTATCGCTAAATATTACGAGCCTTTTGTCGGTACGGTAAAGATCAAGCGTGGGGCGGATTCCGACGAGCCGGTCATCAAGGAATTGATTCGGACCGAAACGAACAAATTATTATCCGAGCTGTTCGACCAGAATCGAGACCGTTTCTTTAAAAATATGAGCCAGGATGGCGAAGCGACGTCCATGTTGACCAATACCACCTTGTATATGAGCAAAGATGAAGCGCGCGAGTTATTTGTTGAGCTGGATAAAATGCTGACCCCTTATAAAAAGAAGCGCGGGGAAGAGTTTGACGAATACGAGTTTTTTGCTTCCAATGTTCGGAACCATAAAGAATCTTGATTACGCAAAAAAAGCTGGTACCCGAACGTCAGGTACCAGCTTTCCCTTCTAATTTGCCAAATCAATTCATACATTCTTCTTATAATCGTCTTGTCCTGGTTTAATGGACATGCCGGGCGATGTGGAGGTTCCGTAATCTTCCACGGCATCCCAGGCGCCGGCGTCATCAAATTTACCGTCGGCTGCTTGGCGGTTGACGCCGGCGCCTGATGGGGGCGGGGTCATGACATCCTCTTCAACCGGACGGTTGTCGTTGATGTCTTTTCGCGGAGTATGCTCGAGGCAATAGGCCGTATAAGGCAAAGCTTCCAGCCGTTCATACGGAATTTCCCGTCCGCATTCGGCGCAGGTTCCGTATTCGCCTTGGTCCATACGCTGCAGGGCAGCATCAATCTGCTCCAATTCACGCTCGAGCGTCTCCTGAATGGCCGAATCCCGACCGCGTTCGAAAACTTCGGTGCCCACGTCAGCGGGATGGTTGTCGGCAGCGCTCAGCTCTCCCGTGGAGTCTCGCAGGGAAAGATCCTTGTTGGTGTCTTCCCGGGACTCCAATTGATTTTCCAACCGTTCTTTATCACTGAGCAACCGTTGTCTTAGTTCACTGTATTGTTGTTTTGTCATGCTGGTCATAGGAATAGTCGCTCCTCTCTGGGTTATGTGCACAATAGAACTTCTTATGTAAATTCAATACCCGAAATGGATTGGTAACAATCACATGAAGCATGGGAATGACGGCCTGCCGTTTTTGGAACATTCTCCAAAAAAGCCCCGGAGTGTTTTAATCACGGTGCTTAATATGATATAAACAATGATAGAGAGAAGGCTAAGAAGAAGGGCTGCACCAATATCTGGAGGTAAATCATTATGGATGAACACATGAAACGCCGATTGGATAAACAGAAAAAGCTTTTTCGTCAGCTAGGCATTCAACTGGACGCTTTGTCTATCCATGAAAAGAATTTTTCGAATAAACTGAGGGGTTACGATCAGGAGGAAGTGGATTCCTTTCTGGACGAAGTGATTCAAGATTATGAGCGGTTCTATGCCACCATCTCCGATCTGATGGATAAATGGCAGGAGCAGCAGATCACCATTCGCGATCTGAGGGCTGGCGTTAAGCCAGAAGCTGAGCGTCCGGCACTGAATCCCGAAGAGATCGAAGAGACGGTGGCGAAACTGGAAGCCGACTTGCGGCTTCTGAAGAAACAGATCCGCCCTGAACAAAGATTCTATATTGATTAATGCCATACGATGCGAGCGAAATCATTACATAAGAAGTGTCCCAGCAACAAGAACCACACGTGGCCGATCACCGGCTGCGTGTGGTTTTGTTGTTTAGGTGCCCGGCTTTGAGCCATGGCGGCCCCGGCACGGGCTTCTCCGGAGTCTCGCTCTCGATCCTGTTTTGCAGCGGGACGGGCGTAAGGAGTGTCTTCGAGTAAAGCTGCTTGTTCAGGTCGTTACCTTCATAGGTATCTTCTTCGTAAATCGAATATGGCCATAACGGTGTAAAATCGATTTGGTGCGGATGCCCGGTCCGATAGATCAAGAGCAGGATTGTCCCGGGGGATAGCGATGTAATCCAGTGACACCAACCGATCGGGGCATGTACCACCTGACCGGGTACGGCTTGAAACACGAGATTCCGGTGACTTTCCGGATCCACCAGGGAATAACTGATGTCTCCTTGAATGATGTAACACAATTCATCGGTATCCGGATGGCCGTGAGGCGGGAGGCCCTCACCGCGGCCGAGATGGATTTCCGACATGAACATGCCCTGCAGAAGGGGCAGCTCCAGGGACGACACGTTCGCTGCTCCTCGACCGGCAGTACGTACAGCCTGTTTCCTGGAATGATATACATGCCTTGTCAACGCAGTGTCTCCGCAAACGCTGTGACGTTCCTCATATGAGCGGTCCTCCTTTTTTAAGCTGGAATATATTAAAAATGTGACAAGCACGTCCCCTAACAATATATGCCCAAACGTTTATAAATCTGACTGCCTACGACTAAAGAATCATTGAATGTCATGAAAACTGGTTTTGCTTGTAAACCATTTTCATAACAATTACTATGAGAATATGAGCAGACTTATACTGATCGATAACAAGGGAGGTTAGCCGTATGTCTAACAACCTGAAATTCAACATCCGCAGCAAGATTGTCATCGGCTATTTATTGATATTAATGTGTCTTGGAGCTTTTCTCTGGATTGTCTCCGACCGTATCTCTTCCCTGCAGCAAGAAGCGGATTTTATAGAGAAACATGATATCGAAGTACATAATCTCACGCATGAAATCGAGAAGAATATGCTGGAGATGGAAACCGGCCAGAGAGGGTACGTCATTACGGGCGATGAAACCTACCTGGAGCCGTTCAACCAAGCGCTGTCGTCCTGGCAGATCAATTATAACAAGCTGTACAAGCTTGTGAGCGATAACTCGGAGCAAGCCAATCATCTGGAAAATATTAAGGAGAATATCAAAGAGTGGATTACCAACGCCGGACAGCCTGCGGTTCAACTCATGCAGCTGGGACAGGATGAAGAGGCCCTTCATTTCTTTATTAACGATCCCGGAAAGCAAGCGATGAATTCCATTCATGAGCTCTTCCTCTCCTTTCGAAGCAAGGAACGTGAACTGACAACCAGCAGAATCGAAGAAATGAAGGAGAGCAATGCCCGTTTATTGTACACGATGTACCTGTTATGGGCCGGGGCGGCACTGATCACCATATGTGCGGCTTGGGTCATTTCGAAAAGCATCGTAAAGCCGATCAACCAAGTGACCAACGTCATCTCCGATATTGTAAATGGAGGCAACATCTCCCAACGCATCCATGTACATTCCAATGACGAGGTCCGCCAGTTGGCGGATACAACCAACGAACTGCTCGCACAGGTTGGCAGGCAGAACTGGGCCAAGGACCATGTTTCGGTCATGTCGACGATTCTTCAATCGTCCGATCGCGTGGAGACGGCCGTGCAATTTTTCATCCATAAGCTCGCTTTGATCATGAAGCTTCCGTACGGGGCGGTGTTTATTACCCGGTCAGGATCGGAACTGGTTAAGGCTGCTGCTTTTGCCGACCCGGACGGCGAGCCTTGGAACAAGGTCCGGGATCGTTTCCTGCCGGGCGAAGGTTTGGTGGGGCAGTGCATGCTGGAGCAGCGTATGATCATACTGGACGATATACCGCCCAACTATGTGCGGATTGAATCGGGACTCGGCGATGCCGAGCCTTCGACGCTGCTGCTGGCACCCGTGATGTTCGAGGGACAAGTTCTCGGCGTGATCGAGTTGGCCAAATTCCAACCCTTCGATGAGCTGGAGATTCAGCTGATCGAACAGTTGAATTTTCAGCTTGGAGTGACCATGAATTCGATTCAAAGCAAAATGGAAATCCAGCAGCTGTATCATGAATCACAAACGCTGAACGAGGAACTGCAGAGCCAGACCGAAGAGCTGCAAGCGCAGACCGAGGAGCTTCAAACGCACTCCGTGGAAATGCATCTGCTGAATGAACGGTTGGGAGCCCAGAAGGAAGCGGCTTTAATCGCAGCCAGCGAGTTGGAAAAATACGCGAAGGAGCTGGAGAAGAGCTCTAAATATAAATCGCAGTTCCTGGCCAATATGTCCCATGAGCTGCGGACGCCGCTGAACAGCATGCTCATCCTCTCCCAGATTTTGGCGGAGAATAAGCAGGGGAATTTGACAGAGGAAGAACAACATTATGCTACCGTCATTCATAATTCAGGCAGTGAATTGTTGAATTTGATCAATGATATCCTGGATCTGTCCAAGGTCGAGGCAGGTAAGATGCAGATCGAAATGGACTTGGTGAACTTGACGGAGCTGCCGGAGCTGATGGAAGGATACTTCTCCAAAAGCGCGGAATCCAAAAATCTGGAATTTGATATCGAGGTGGCGGATGACCTGCCCGACATGATGTACAGCGATGGGATGCGCCTTCATCAAATTCTGCGCAACCTGCTCTCCAATGCGATTAAGTTTACGGAGAGCGGCAGCGTGAAGCTGAAGGTAAAGAAAATGAATTCGATTGTCACTTCGGATTTCATTATCAGCGGCGACGTCATTGCTTTTTCCGTTGAGGATACCGGCATCGGGATTGCGGCAGAGCATCTACAGCCGATCTTCGAAGCATTCCAGCAAGGCGAAGAAACCACCGCCAGAAGATTCGGGGGAACGGGCCTCGGCTTATCCATATCGCTGCATTTAGCGAAGCTGCTGGGCGGGTATATTACCGTGGAGAGCGAAGAAGGAATCGGGAGCACCTTTATATTATATTTGCCGCTCGTTACGGAGGGCGGTGCAGTCGACAGCCTGTTTATGCTGCCCGAAGTGGCTGCCACGGCAAGCGACAACAGCTTGAGCGATATCCGGATGGAAGAGTACGAACAGGAGGAGCTTAGCCGGTTGGAGAACAAAACCGTATTGATTGTCGATGATGATATACGGAATGTTTACGCATTGACCAATGCGCTGGAGAAACTCCAGTTGACCGTGCACACAGCCCAGAACGGCTTCGAGTGCTTGGAGCTGTTAAGCAAACATTCATCCATCGATGCGGTATTGCTGGATACGGTCATGCCTGAAATGGACGGCGTCGAAACCATGAAGCGGATTCGGGAGAACCCGGAGTGGAGCGATCTGCCACTGATCGTCATGAGCTCGAATGCGATGAGGGATTCGGATCAATTCCTTGGAGAAGGTGCGAACGGCTATCTTCACAAGCCGCTCCAACTCCGCGAGGTCATCCTTACCCTTCAGAAATGGATAGGGTAATAAGCGATCAAGTCAAGTCCGGGATATGACGGCGCTAATGTGCTGTTCCTTGCAAGGGCATGTCGTAAGTTGACGAATGCAAGCGGGTTGTTTTATGATGGAATCATAGTAGAAACATAAAACGGCGTGTTACCTGAAGCAGGGCATGAGCCAAGAAGAGACATCTTTATTTAAGGGGTCTTTTCTTGGCTTTTTCAATGTTCATGCGGTAGGAGTATTTCTCCGCAAATGAATCCTATGGCGGAACACTGTTTAAACTTAAAGGAAAGGGGGAAGTTAATGAGCGGGATTGAGTTGTTTACAGTCGTTCGTGTTATTGGTAACAATGTCGTGATGGTTACTGGCGGCAAAAAAGAATCGGAATATGTCATCTTAGGCAAAGGCATTGGCTTCGGCGCAAAAATAGGCGGTACGATCGCTTCGGACGATAAGCGGATTGAAAAGCTGTTCAGGCTGGAGGATCGGGAGCAGTGGAGCCAAGCTCACCATCTGCTGGAAGAATTTGATCCGCAGGTGATGGAGATTACGGATCAGATACTGAATCTCATCGGACAGGAATTTCCGGGCACATTAAATGATAAGGTATACCTGGCGCTTCCAAGCCATATCCAGTTTACGATCTACAGAATCCGCAAAGGCATGGATATTATCAATCCTTTCCTTGAAGAAACCCGGATCAGCTTCCCAAAAGAATATGATATCGCAGCCAAGGCAGCGGAATTGATCGGCAAGACCTTCGATATAGAGGTTCCCGAGGATGAGATTGGCTTCTTGACCTACCATGTGTATTCGGCCGTCAGTCATGTACCCGTTGGCCATCTGGTCAAGGCATCCAACGTGGTGGGAAGCCTGGTGAAGTATATTGAAGAGGAGCGGCAGGTCGCCTTTGACCGGGGAAGCATGGATTATGTTCGTCTGCTCATGCATTTAAGGTTCTCGGTAGACCGCATTCTGAATCAGGAAATCCATGTCGATAATCCGTTCGCGGAACAGATCCGCTCCAAGTTCACGCAGGAATACGGATTGGCAACACGTCTCTCAGGCATGATGGAGAAAGAACTTGGCAAGAAAGTGCCCGAAGCGGAGGTCTGCTTTCTAGCTATGCATTTATACCGGCTCTTCACAGGCCGACTACAGCAAAAGAATCAACCCAGGGAGGAATCTTAACATGTTCGATCGTTGGAAAAAGAAAAAAACAGCTACTGTCATTCAACTCACAGCCCCATTGTCGGGTAAAGCCGTGCCTTTATCGCAAGTGCCCGATGAGGCGTTTGCTGCCGGACACATGGGCCAAGGCATCGCCATCGAGCCTTCCGAGGGCAAATTAATCGCGCCTTTTGACGGGACCGTTGCGCATGTCATCAAGTCCAAGCATGCCGTCATGCTCGAGGATCCCGCAACCGGCCTGCAGTATTTGTTCCATATCGGGATTAACACGGTCGGTTTGAAGGGTGAAGGCTTTACAAGCCATGTTCAAGCCGGTGACCAGGTGAAGTCGGGTCAGACGCTCATCGAATTCGACATGGCTGCGATCCGGGCCGCCGGTTATCCGACGATTACGCCGATTATCGTAACCAATGCGGATGAAGTGGCTTCCAAGGTGGACGGTCAGACCGGTGACGTCGTGTCCGGCCAAAATCCTGTTTTGACCATCGATTTGAAATAGTTTTCATTCGATAAGGAAATAAATATTGGTTATTGACAAAACGGGAAGACGTGAATTAAGATAACAACATCAAATGAATACGTTTAAGGCGTGTTACCATAAACATGGGCATGAGCCAAGAAGAAACGGACTATTTAATGCATAGTCGCCGTTCTTCTTGGCTTTTTTTGTTGACTTCGAATGATGATGGTATCCATGCCGCCTTAAAATGATGAATACAAGAGCCCGCAAGGAGGAGGATTTTCTGAGGTATTTCTGTTCCGGAGTGAATGGGAAGAAATGGTTATTATATCGACGCATTATGTAAACGGTTTCAGCAAAAGCTAAATTATTGAAGTTGAAAGGATGATTGACATGCTGGCTAAATTGCAAAAGCTGGGTAAGTCCCTTATGCTGCCGGTGGCCACATTGCCTGCGGCAGGTATCTTGCAGGGGCTTGGATTGATCGACTATCAAAAAGACATACCATTGGGAGCTCTCGGAGCTTTTCTGAATCAATATGTAACTCCGTTCATGACTTCCGGCGCCCTTGCCATTCTGGATAATCTGCCGATTATTTTTGCGATCGGCGTTGCGATCGGATTCGCCGGGGATGCCGTTGCGGGTCTCTCCGCTCTTATCGGGTACATGGTGCTTACAAGAGTGCTGGCGCAAGTGCCGCTGCAAATGCCGTTTATTCCGGATGACGTAAAGCTGAATATGGGCGTTCTTGGCGGTTTCTTTGTCGGTCTATGGTCCGCCTACCTGTATAATAAATTCCACAACATTAAGATGCCGGATTGGTTGGGCTTCTTTGCGGGTAAACGCTTCGTACCGATCATCACGGCGGCCTCCACGATGGTGCTGGCAGTGCTGATCGGCATGATTTGGAGCCCGATCCAGGATGGCATTTCCGCCTTCGGCAACTGGGTTGTCGGTCTGGGAGGCATCGGTTCGTTCATCTTCGGTACGGCTAACCGCTTGCTGATCCCTCTGGGTCTGCATCACGTATTAAACTCCATCGCCTGGTTCCAGATCGGAGATTACACGAATGCCGCGGGCGAAGTCGTTCACGGCGACCTGTGGCGTTTCTTTGCGGGAGACCCGACGGCAGGCATGTTCATGTCCGGTTTCTTCCCGATCATGATGTTTGCGATGCCTGCTGCGGCACTGGCGTTTATGCATACCGCCAAGCCGTCCAAACGCAAGCTCGTCGGCTCCATCTTTATCGGTTCGGCAGTGGCGTCGTTCCTGACGGGGATCACCGAACCGCTTGAATTCGCGTTCATGTTCATTGCTCCGGTACTGTATGTAGTTCATGCGATTTTGACAGGTCTTTCCGGATTGATCATGTATGTCCTGGATGTGCATTTGGGCTTCTCGTTCTCGGCGGGCCTGATCGACTACCTGGTGAATCTGAAGCTGTCTACCAATGCTTGGCTGCTCCTGCCGGTCGGCTTGGCTTTCGGAGTCGTTTACTATCTGCTGTTCAGAATCCTCATTGTGAAGCTGAACTTGAAAACGCCTGGACGCGAGGATGACGACGACATGGATCCGATTTCTGACGATGGCGATACAGTTGCCCCGGCTCCATCCGGAGCGGCATCCAATGAATCCAAAGCGGCCAAGGTTCTGCAAAACATCGGCGGCGCGGATAATATTACCAGCATCGATGCTTGTATCACGCGTCTGCGCCTCGTCGTTAAAGACGAGAAGGCCGTTAAGGATTCGGAGTTGAAAAAATTAGGCGCATCGGGCGTCATGCGTCTGGGTCAAGGTGCGGTCCAGGTCGTATTCGGACCGCAGGCCGAATCCATTAAAGACGAAATCAAAAAAATGATGTAAATGTGGCGGCAGCTGCTACTAACGAGAGAAACCCTGTGCTATTCCAAGCACAGGGTTTCTCTTTTTTTTGCACAGGTTCATTATCGGTTCAGGCTTTTACGCTGTCCCCAATACCGGATGTTGACATTGACATCAAGCTCAAGCGGCGTTTCGTCGTAGATTTCCTTTTTCTGTTCCACTAGTTTCTTCCATAGTTTTGGATCGGTTCGGTACAATTGGAGACATAGCTCATAAGGATCTGCGTGGATCAATGCTGCTTTATGAAAGGTGTTCTGCAATTCCTTACGCAGGGTATCTTCCGTTAATCGCTTCATTTCCTTAATCCCCACCTGCTTGTATATATTCTGTACCGTCCCTATGACGTTCAGCTTGATTCGATACGACGCATCGTTTGGCTTCCGGATGACTTCGATGGTAGATTGGGGCTTCTCCAGCCGAATGCTCCCAACGGCTTCACCGTCCGCCTGAACGACGACGGCAGCGTGAGTATTATTCGATGCTAACCAGCGGGTCCCCAGCAGATCGGATCGTGGGAGCCAGCCCATCAATTCCTTGTTCTTGATCAGAAATCCACCGTTCACTTCCAATATCGGATGCTGCTTTAGATTTTCCGACCAGTTCTGCGTCGAAATATGAAGGGAGGGAAGCAGCACGGTGGCGGCTTTTTCCCTGTAGAGACGAATAAAGTTCACGAATTGGATCGGACGTATAAACGAGAATTGGACATAGCTTTCCCTGGGTTCATGAAGCAGTGAATGCAGGGGGGAGAGCTGAAAGAACGGCGATACCGTAAAAAGATCCTCCATCTTATCCTTGGTCCCGTATATCCATTTCGTATACCGGATTTCCTGGGAACGGTTGGTCAAGTCGAACACTTGGGCCAACAGCTTAGGTTTTAATACCGATTCGCTAAGCACCAAAGCCGTCACATGACCCCAAGAGACCCGCTGTTGACTCGACGTGTACAGATCAATGAGGGCTTCAGTCAACGTGGTCCCGGTTCCTCGGCCAACCCAGATAGGCGCTTTCTCCGTCTGTTTGTTGGATTCTTGTTTGGCAATCGTGGCAAAGTCAAGCATCTGCACATAAATGATATATTTCTCGTCCTTGTAATCTACGCCGAGCGCCGTGATGTAGTTGATATCCTGGACTTCATTGTTGTCCCAGCAGCCTGAGAGCAGCAGAGACGTTAGGCATACAAGTATCCATACCCGCTTCATAACGCGCCGCCCTTTTTCCGTTTCCCCGGAAATCGCAAGAGATTGCCCAGGACTTTGGATTTGGAGAAGGGCGAGAAGGGGGCAAGGTACGGCTGCCCGAACGGATTATGGTTTGCTGCATATTGAACGATCATGAAGACCGATATGAAGAAACCGAATAAACCGAACACCGAGGACAGGGTAAGGACAAAGAAACGCATGATCGTCTGGCTGACAACAAAATCCTGATTGGAGTGGGTAGACCCCGCCACAAAGGATAGGGCGCCGATGACGGTCATCGTCGGGGAGAAAAAACCGCCCCGAATCGCCGCATCGCCGATAATGATACCGGAAACCACCGTAATGGTTGACGCGATCGGAGAAGGCATTTGCATGCCGGCTTCCCGCAGCAGAGTGAGGAGAAACAGGATGATCAGCATCTCAAACCCGGTCGGGATCGGAAGGCCGAGCCGGGTATTCGCAACCGTTGCCAGCAGCGGAAAAGGGATTTGATCCTGGTGAAAGGCTAATAGCGTTATATAGAAGCCGGGAAGAAAAATGGAAATCAGGAACCCGAACATTCTCAGAATTCTCCAAGGCATCACGAAATAGAACGGCATTTGGGGGTCTTCGGCAGCGAACAGCAGCTGCATGAAGCTCGCAGGTGCAATCAATAGGACGGGGCTCCCCTGCAAAATAATGACCAATCGGCCGCGGGTCAGAGAGTCGTATGCCAGATCCGTCCGCCCCGTGTAGTCAAACATGGGAAGCACGCTGAACCTGTATGGAGTCAGATGCTCCGCAAGCTCGCCGATCCCTACGGGAGGATCCCCGGCGTAATGGTTTAGCTTGTCCACGATGGCCGTGACGGTCTCCGGTATGACCTTGTCCTTTAAATACATGATGCCGACGGTGGTTTTGCTTTTGTCTCCAAGCTTAAAGGAGGAATAGACAAGTCCCGGTGATTTCAGCCTTTTGCGGATAAGTGCTACATTGATATCCAATTCCTCGACAAACCCGTCGCGAGGTCCTTTGACCGAGGTTTCCGTGGCGCTTTCTTCCGGCGTTCGGCCGATGGTTTTGCCGGCGCTGTACGAATACAGCTTATCGTCCTTGGGAAAATACAAGGCAACGTAGCCGGAATAAACAATGTCATCGACGGACTCCAAATCGGCATCGGCGACATCCAGCGTAAGATAATATTCAAGGCTGGTCGGGTCAAACGGATGCTTTTGCGAAACGGAAGTATTCCATTCCTTGCTGATGACAGGCAAAAAGACCTCGGACAACACTTTCGAATCGCACATCATCGGGCTGTAAACCATAATCGCCCAAGGCTCTTCATCCATTCCCGGGTAGGACGTTATATAGACGTCATCGGAATCGGCATAACGATCGCGCAGCTGCTGTTCGGTCATGTTCATTGCGGCGTATCTCCTTTCGTGGAACTGGCATCCTGCGGCTCCTGCTGATTCGGTTTGCGGATCAGGAAGAATAACAGGAGGCTTAGGATGGTGATATAAACGGCGGATGCGGGCAAGAAATAGTCGGCCATGGCATAATACATTTTCAAATTGCTGATCGGTGAGGCGCACAGTATGATGAGCAGCGTGGTGGCGGCTAATACGCCAACGCTCTGTCTGGACTTGGGAAGAAGGGTTTCGCAGAGCAAAAAAATCGAAATCGAAATGGAGATATAAGCCCCGCTAAGCCACTGGAAGATGGATAAAAAATCGACGTGCTCCACGAATTTGCCCAGCTTCACGAGACGCCATTGTTCATAGGCGGGATATCGCTGAAGCTTCATTTCTTCCGGACCAAATTCGGCAATGCCGCCGATCGTGGGTCCAAACGTGAGGAGTATGAGAACCAGATGGATGAGCAGGATCGTCAAGAAACCGGGCTTTTTCTGCAGGTGAGGCCGCAGAAACAAGATCAGGATAAATTGGGCAAGCCCCCCTAACATGGTCGGGATTCCGCTGAGCACCGGCATGAAGCCTTCCTCAAGGACAGGCAGCAAGTAGCTGTAGTTTTTTACTTTCAGGTTGGACACGGACACGAATATGCCAAGCAAGACGACGCAAGGCAGCAAGATGCCGGCGGCAACGCCGATGGTTTTGATTCCATGGTTAATGCTGATAAGGCACAGCATCATGAGCACGAAGGCCGTTGCAATGACAGGGGTTTGGACCATATAGGTCGATTTCGTCCAATCGATGACTTCCTTTAGGGTATAGAAGGCGAAAGCGAAAAAATACAAGCCGGACATGCCCATTGCAAGCATGCGAGCCGCTTTGCCGCTGCTCTCGTCCAACGCTTGCTTGATCGAACGGGGGCCGACTTTTTTGATGATTCCGTAAACTAGCAGAACCCAGGGCATAAATAACACGGCTGACACTAGAATGGTGATCCAGGCATCCCGTCCGGACTTCTCCAGAAGCACAGGGATGATCATGACATGATTGGTCAAACCTGCCGTGAGCATCATAATCATAAATGCCTGATTCGTTGGAATGCGAGCTAATGACATGTGTGATCCCCCAATTCTGCTTTCTTCCGTTTATACTTCTCGGGGAACAGCCAAAATATGCGAGAGCATCCAGCCTCGGGTTGCATAAGCTCTTTGCTCGTCTTCTTTTTATGAACTTTAAAGGCATTTTTAGGCTGGGCGGCACGGTACATAAATCACGGAGAATCCCTTCATAATAAGGAAAGTTTTGAACGAACACATCACAATATCCGGAGGACATAACCGTGAACAGAGGAGCGAAGACGGAGGCAGGGAAAGAAAAAGGGAATCTGAAGTGGTGGCAGCTATCGCTGCTGGGGGTCGCATCAACGATCGGCACGGGGTATTTTCTCGGATCCGCGCTGGGTATCCGGCTTGGGGGACCGGCTTTTCTTCTTTCTATTATATTGGCGGCGACGGCCACCTACTTCGTGTTTGATGTGCTGGCGCGAATGACGGCGGAGGATCCGCAAAAAGGCTCGTTCCGAACCTACGCCAAAAAAGCCTACGGCCGGTGGGCAGGCTTCTCAACAGGGTGGATGTACTGGTGCTCCGAAGTATTGATCATGGGAAGCCAGATGACGGCGCTGGCGATTTTCTCCCGTTTTTGGTTTCCTGGCGTTCCAATGTGGATATTCGCATCAGGTTATGCCGTACTGGGGCTTTTTGTCATATGGATCGGCACCAAGGGCTTCGACCGCCTGGAGAATGTGCTGGCTGTTATTAAGGTTGCTGCCATCGTCATGTTTCTTGTCATTGCCGCCGCCGCTTGGATGGGATGGTTGAAAGGCGGGACTAAGCCCCATGTTCCGGGCAGCATGAACGCCTTATTTCCGACGGGCGGAAAAGGCGTGTGGTCGTCCTTGATCTTTGCGTTTTATGCTTTCGGCGGAATTGAAGTCATGGGAGTCATGGCCGTCCGCTTGAAGAATCCGAAGGAAGCGCCGAAATCGGGCAAGGTGATGATTCTCCTGCTGTCCATCGTATATGTGCTGTCTATTGGGATGGCCGTCATGATGGTAGCCTGGAATCGCTTCTCCACGACGAAAAGCCCCTTCGTTGTAGCGCTTAACTCGTATCAACTGCCTTTTATCCCCCATCTATTCAATGCGGTCTTAATCATTGCCGGCTTCTCGACGATGGTTGCCTCGCTGTATGCCGTAACCACGATGCTGGTCACGTTATCCGAGGATAAGGATGCGCCCAAGCTGTTTTCCAGAAAAATGTTTAAGCGCGATACGCCCATCTTCTCCCTTTCCCTAACCGCCGCCGGGTTGATTGTATCCATCGTGCTGTCTCTGCTCATGCCCGGCAAGATTTACGAGTACCTGACAACTGCGGCAGGCCTTATGCTGCTGTATAACTGGTTTTTTATCCTGATATCGGCAGGCCGGCTGATCGAGCTTACGGGATGGGGCAAGGTCAAAAGATACATCGGAATGATACTCATAGCGGCTGCCGTCAGCGGAACCGCCCTGCACCCGACGAGTCGGCCGGGACTCTGGATCAGTCTCGGGTTCATATTGTTAATCGGACTGGTCGTATTATGCATGCGCTCCGTGTGGAAGAAATCCGGTCAGGGCCGGGCGATGGAGAGGGAAAAGCGCAAACTTAGCCCCAAACCGGCCCGTTAGAATACGAGCGGATAAAGTAATGCCAGAGCTCGAATTCCGAAATAAACGCCAAACACGATCAGCGAGATCCCGGAAAGCACCGAAATGAGAGAAAGCGCCCGCTCGTTTAAATATCGGCGGAATACGCTGCCGAGCGCGGCCATGAACAAGTCCCACAGCACGACCCCGGCGATGACGGCAACGCTGTAGAGAAACAGGTTCCCGGACCCTTCGTCCGCAGCCGTTTTGACCAGGATGGAGCCGTAGATGCCGAGCCAGAACAGAATCGTCATCGGATTCGAGACGGACATGAGAAACCCGGAGAGCGTGCTTCTCCATAACGAATCATCGCTTTTTTCTTGACTGATCGTCACTTTATTGGCGTTCAGGATGCTTTCCAGCCCGGAATAGATAAGGACAAAAGCGCCGAACAGCCAGAGGAATGTCTGCATGAACGGCGTATTCAGAAAATGAACAACGCCGAGATAGACGAGGACCATATACAGGATATCCGCAAGGACCGCACCAATGCCGAACAGCCAAGCATGCCAGAATCCTTTCTTGATCCCCTTATCAAGCTGCGCCGCATTAATCGGACCAACGGGGGCTGATAGGGAAAGGCCAAGGATCATGTAGCTAATTAGAATACTCATCAACTTCCACCTCTCGTCTGGAACATGGATAACACAGCTTGTACCTGCTTGCTCGTACATTGTATTCGGAAGGCGGACAAACTAAAACTGGATTGGGAATTTTTTCTGCCTTAAAAAAGACATGAAAAACCGCGCAGCTCCCTGCGCGGTTTTATTTGATTTCGTTTATTTGGTAGGATATAGATGAATGTCAGATGGCTGGTATTACAGCATTACATAACCATAAGAAGAGGTGCATCCCAATGAGTCGCCCATATCGGATTACGGTATTGTCAGACACCCATATGCCCAAAAAGGCGAAGGAACTGCCAGACCCGCTGCTTGAAGATTTACGGCAATCGGAGCTTATTGTTCATGCCGGAGACTGGTCCGATTGGGAGCTCTACGAGCTGTTAAGTCAATATGCTCCCGTGGAGGGCGTGGCCGGGAATGTGGATGACGCGCGGATCGTGGAACGCTTTGGGTATAAAAGACTGGTTGAAATCGAAGGCAAGCGCATCGGGATTGTGCACGGACACGGTCAAGGCGGAACGACGCCAACGCGAGCAAGAAAAGCTTTTGCAGATACGGAGGTGGACTGCATCTTGTTCGGCCACTCCCATATTCCCTTTAAAGAAGATGTACAGGGGGTCCTGCTGTTCAATCCCGGTTCCGCTACGGATAAAAGGCGGCAGCCCCGTTATTCGCATGGAAGGATCGAGATCCTGGACGGAAACCTGGAAGCCCATCATGTTTTTTATGATCGGAAGTGAACGAAATCAAGGCATTGGTAAAATCAGTATGGGGCTGCCTGCTTTTGAAATCACCCGTATCAGGTTAATTAATAGAAGTCCCCGATATGGTAAATCATGTGGATGAGAGGATTGTTATGTCAAAGAAAGATAAGCAAAAAGATGTGATTCAGGTAGGTTTGTCCGGGTGGGGAGATCATGACAAGCTGTATGACGAAGGGGCAAGGCCTGCAGATAAACTGGAAATGTACAGCAGGCATTTTCCCATCGTGGAGATGGACAATTCGTTCTATGCCATACCCTCGCCGGAACAAATGACAAAATGGGCGGCAGCCGTCCCGGAGCATTTCGGTTTTATTGTAAAGGCCTATCAGGGCATGACAGGACATGCCCGCGGACAGGGCAAGGACAGATACCCCAGCGTAAAAGCGATGTTCGATCATTTGCTTGCATCGGTCGAAGAATTGCGAGCGGCTGACAAATTAAGGACCGTGCTTTTCCAATACCCGCCATGGTTTGGTTGCGAACGCAAGCATGTGGACACGCTGAAGCGTACGCGGGAATGGATGAAGGACGTTCCGGTAGCATTGGAGTTTCGCCATCAGAGCTGGTATGCGCCGGAGTTTCGCGAGAAGACCCTCGAATTTATGCGAAGCGAGGGTTGGATCCACAGCATAGCCGACGAGCCGCAAGCCGGTATCGGATCGGTGCCGGTCGTGCTCGAGACATCGGGCACGGAGGCCGTGATGATCCGGATGCACGGACGAAACGCCGATGGGTGGCAATCCAGCGGTCTGCCCAACTGGCGAGAGGTACGGTATTTGTACCGTTACAGTCCGGAAGAATTGGAACAGCTGAGAGGATGGATAGAGCAATTGCTAAAGAAAGCGAAGCAGTGCTGGATTATCTTCAACAACAATTCGGGAGGCGATGCTTCCGACAACGCCAAACAGCTTCTTCAACTGCTGGGGATGGACACCGGCCCCGAGCCGCTGCGGCAGATGGACTGGCTGGAAGAGGATATTTTTTCCGAATAAATGGGTTTAAATGGAACCCCATACAGGGAACTGGTGAACGAGCGGACAAATCGTCAAAAAATTGACGCAAATTCATCTGTTTCTGAGATCATTATTATATATAAAGGGTATTTTCGGTATTGAGGCCAAGTGTATTATAATGTAATCGTAAGAAAACGTTTATTTAATGTAAAATGTAGTATGCAAAATGTAAAATTAGAAATTCCGTCCTTGAGCAATCAAAATAATCTGACGGAGGGAGTCAGCGATGAAGACCCTTGACAGAATGACAGAGGGACCATGGCAGAAATATCACGGTCCGAACTTGGGGTACATTCAAGATCAGTATGAGAAGTTTTTGCAAGACCCGCAATCTGTGGAGCCAGGATACCGCGAGCTGTTCGCAAGCTGGGGACCGCCTCCATCTTTGGAAAACAATGAAAAGAAAGCGGATTCGCAGGGACAAGGTGTAAGCTACGACCCGCAATTGATGAAAAAAGGGGTAGCTGCCGGCAAACTGGTGTGGAACATTAGAACCTACGGTCATCTGGCCGCAGACATTGATCCGATTGGAATCGGAAACGAAGCCGACACGCGTCTGCTTCAACCGGAAAGCTACCAACTCAGCCAAGCGGATTTGGCCGCCCTGCCTGCAGAGATCGTCTGGGAGGAGGCTCCTGGCGATATCAAGAACGGCTTAGAGGCAATCCAGCGGCTGTTGCAACTATATACAGGCTCCATTGCCTATGAATTTAGCCACGTCCACGATGAAGAAGAACGCAAGTGGCTCAACCAGCAGGCCGAATCAGGCCGCTACTTGTCCGACATGAGCGTTGAAGAGCGCAGGGGATTGTTGAAGAAGCTGTTCGAAGCCGAGCAGTTCGAGGAATTCCTGCATCGCACGTTCGTAGGCGCGAAGCGCTTCTCGGTTGAGGGCAACGAGGCACTCGTGCCGCTGCTCGACGAGATCGTTCGCCAAATGGCCGAAGCGGATGTCAACTCCATTCTCGTGGGTATGGCGCACCGCGGACGTTTGAACGTTCTGGCTCATGTGCTGGGCAAGGATTACGGCAAGATTTTCTCGGAGTTCATGCACTCTCCGAATAAACATTTGGTGCCGTCCGAAGGCTCCATGGGCATCAACTACGGCTGGACGGGCGACGTAAAGTACCATTTGGGCGCGGACCGTTACCTGAAGAAGGATGAGGCCCGACAGGTTCGGATCACGCTTGCGAACAATCCGAGTCACCTGGAATACGTCAATCCGGTAGTAGAGGGCTTTGCTCGTGCCGCCCAGGAGGATCGCAGCGAAGCGGGTTATCCGAAGCAGGATGTGAACAAAGCGCTGAGCATTCAGATTCATGGCGATTCCGCGTTCCCTGGCGAAGGCATCGTGCCGGAAACCTTGAACTTCAATAAATTGCCGGCGTTCCGTACGGGCGGATCGATTCACATCATCGTGAACAACCGCATCGGATTCACGACGGAAGGCAAGGATTCCAGATCGACCCATTATGCGAGCGATTTGGCAAAAGGCTATGAGATTCCGATTATCCACGTGAACGCGGATGATCCGGAAGCGTGTATCGCAGTGGCCCGTCTTGCCAGCGATTACCGCAACAAGTTCAAGAAGAGCATTCTGATCGATCTTGTCGGCTACCGGAAATATGGCCACAACGAGACGGACGATCCGGAAACGACCCAGCCGCTGATCTACCAGAAGGTGAAGAACCATCCAACCGTCAGCACGATTTATATGAAGAAACTGGTGGATGGAAACATTCTGACCCAAGAACAAGTGGACGGTTTGAAGAACGGCGTCGTGGAGGTCTTGAAGAACTCTTACGAGAACGTGAAGACGAAGGATCCGGTTGATCAGATTCTGCTCGGACTGAACCCTACGGACGGCAAATCCAAGACGGAAGCCGCGACGAATGTATCTGCAGAGGTGCTGCGCGGCATTAACCGCGAGCTCCTGCAGTGGCCTGAAGGCTTTACGGTGTATCCAAAGCTTCAACGCATCCTCGAGCGGCGCAGCAACTCGCTTGACGAGGGCGAGAAGGTGGACTGGGGTCATGCCGAAACGCTGGCCTTCGCTACGATTCTCGCTGACGGCAAGCCGATCCGGATCACGGGACAGGATGCCGAACGTGCAACGTTTGCCCATCGAAACCTGGTGCTTCACGATGCGGTTAATGGAGAAACCTTCTGCCCGCTGCACCGGCTGCCGCAAGCCAAGGCATCGTTCGCGATCCATAACAGCCCGCTGACCGAAGCTGCGGTCGTTGGATTTGAATATGGCTACAATGTGTACTCTCCCGAGACTTTGGTGATCTGGGAAGCGCAGTACGGCGATTTCGTCAACTGTGCACAGGTGATCATCGACCAGTTCATTACGGCCGGACGTTCGAAGTGGAGACAGAAGTCCAGCTTGGTGATGCTGCTTCCTCACGGCTATGAAGGAAACGGCCCAGAGCACTCCAGCGCCAGATTGGAACGGTTCCTCCAGCTGAGCGGCGAGGATAACTGGACGGTTGCGAATCTGACTTCGGCCGCCCAATATTTCCACCTGCTGCGCAAACAGGCTTCCCTGACCAACACGGACGATGCCAAGCCGCTGGTGGTTATGGCTCCGAAGAGCTTGATCCGTAACCCGCGTGTCGCGTCGTCTGTGAACGCGTTCAGCGAGGGCGGTTTCCAGAAGGTAATGGAACAGCCGGGTCTAGGTCAAACACCTAAGAAGGTGGAACGCCTTGTATTGTGCTCGGGGAAAATCGCGATCGACTTGGAAGACGCGCTGGATAAGCAGAAGGGTGAGGACCAATCCTGGATCCACATTCTTCGTGTGGAACAGCTGTATCCTTTCCCTAAAGAAGAAATTTCCCGTGTGATGCAGAAGTATCCGAACCTGAAAGAGATTTTGTGGGTTCAGGAAGAGCCTCAGAACATGGGCGGCTGGAGCTTCATGGAGCCGAGAATTCGTGAAATTGCACCTAAAGGCACAGAGGTCCGTTACAGCGGACGTCCTGAGCGTTCGAGCCCTGCTAGCGGATATCAGGATGTTCATGCTTATGAGCAACAGACCATCATTTCTTTTGCCCTTAATCGTAAAACTATAAATCAAGAGATCTCATTGGGGAGGTAGCGGCTGTGAGCGAAATTACTGTACCAGCTATGGGCGAATCCATCACCGAAGGAACGATATTCAAATGGCACGTAAAAGAAGGGGATAGCGTCAACATCGGTGATGTGCTGCTCGAGTTAGAAACGGATAAGGTTAATCTTGAAATTAGCGCAGAGTCTGAAGGCGTTGTGGAAAAAATCCTTCGTCAAGAAGGGGAGAACGTAACGATCGGCGAAGTGATCGGTCAAATTTCTCCGCAGGAAGGCGTTGCAAGCGCATCGGCGCCGAAGGCAGCTGAAGCTCCTGCCTCCGTGCAAACGGAAGCTGCTTCGGCACCCGCCGCAGAAGCACCGAAACCACAAGCTCCGGTACCGGCTCAGAACGAGGAAGGAGCAGGTCTGACTGCATCGCCATCCGCACGCAAACTGGCTCGTGAACGCGGGATTGATCTGGACCAGGTACAGGGCCGCGACCCGATCGGTCGGATTTACCATGATGATGTGAAGAATCATAACGAAGCTAAACCGTCTGCGGCGCCTAGCAAGCCGGCAGCTTCAACGCCTGCACCGGCAGCACAAGCACCTGCTGCCGAGTATGGCAAACCGGTTGAACGTACCCGCATGTCCCGCCGTCGTCAAACGATTGCGAATCGTTTGGTCGAAGCGCAGCATACGGCTGCCATGCTGACGACCTTCAATGAGGTGGATATGACCGCGATCCTGGACGTGCGCAAGCGTCGTAAGCAAGCATTCCAAGAGAAGCATGACGTAGGGCTCGGTTTCATGTCCTTCTTCACCAAAGCGGTCGTGGGTGCGTTGAAGAGATTCCCGCATCTGAACGCCGAGATCGACGGCGACGATATCGTCGTGAAGAAATTCTATGATATCGGTATTGCGGTATCCGCCAAAGAAGGGCTTGTCGTTCCGGTCGTTCGCGATGCCGATCGTCTTGGTTTTGCCGAGATTGAGAAGGAAATCGGCAATCTGGCTGCCAAAGCCCGCAATAACGCGCTGTCCTTGTCTGAGCTGCAAGGCGGTACGTTTACGATTACGAATGGCGGCGTCTTCGGCTCGCTGTTGTCTACGCCGATCCTGAATACGCCTCAGGTGGGTATCCTCGGCATGCACAAAATCCAGCTGCGCCCGGTAGCGATTGATGCTGAACGCATGGAAAATCGTCCGATGATGTACATTGCATTGTCTTACGATCATCGGATCGTTGACGGTTCCGAGGCGGTTCGCTTCCTGGTAACCGTGAAAGAGCTCCTCGAAGATCCGGAGTCGCTGCTTCTGGAAGGATAAATCATCCAAGGCAAAGAGACTCACCTATATAAGAAGGCCGCATGGCAGTGTCCATGCGGCCTTTCTTTTATTGCCCGATTAGGATTTAGATTGATTTTTATCGTCTGGATCGGGAAGATCCCGGGGATTCCAATTCTCAGCCTGAGGCTCCACATCCTGATGCTTCTTCACCTTGTCGCGTTGTTCCTGGGAGTCGTTCTCCGTGTCCTGATGATTGCGTACTTCTTCGCTGTTCGGTTGTTTCATGGGAATACCTCCTTCAGTCAATGTAATACATACATACCCGGTATGGCAAAAGACAAACAGGCTGCAAACGGCAAGTCATTTGATTTTCATCAGGGTTGAAGTTAACATGGTAACTGAAAGTATCACTACATAGGACATGAAATGATAGATATACGAGAGGAGAGATCGGATTTTATGGCGAATCCATCACAGCGCACACTGCTGTTTACAGGTGCGTATGCGGAAGATAATCAAAGCGGGGTATGTGTTTATGAATTTAACGAGGACAGCGGCGAACTGAAGCTGCTTGATGAAGTATCCGGCATTAAGAATCCCACTTTCTTGAACGTCGATCCGGATAACGGACGTTTGTATGCCATCGGCGAAATTGCAGATCAAGGCGGCAAAGCAGCCGAGGTCATCAGCTTTGAAATTGACCCGGAGGCCGGCAAACTGACCGAATTGAATCGTACCCGCAGTGTCAGCAGCTCCACTTGCCACATTCAGCGTGATGAATCCAGCAAGTATCTGATTGTTTCGAGTTATCATGGAGGCCTGGTAGGTCTTCATTCGATCGATGAGAATGGACAAGCCGGCAAACTGCTGGATGAGAAGAAACATACGGATCTCGTGACAGTGCGTGATGATCAGCAATCCAGAGCGCACTCGGCATTTTACAGCCCGGATGGTCAATATGTGTTCGTACAGGACTTGGGATTGGACAAGATTCTTGCATATACGATAAATGAGAATAAGCAAGAGCTGAGCTTTCACGGCGAAACCCAGCTGGACGCGGGCGTAGGGCCCCGTCATTTGGCTTTCCATCCAAGCGGTGTCTATGCTTATGTCATCAACGAGCTGAATTCCAGTGTAACGGTGCTTCGCTACGATCAAGAAGCAGGACGTTTAAAGGTGCTGGAAACGGTATCGACACTGCCTGCGGATTTTGACGGGGAGAGCTATTGCGCCGAAATCGCCGTGTCACCGGATGGCAAAACGGTATACGGATCGAACCGCGGACACGACAGCATTGTAGTATTTAACGTGCATGAAGATACCGGTCGTCTAAGTCCGGTTCAATATATTTCGACGGAGGGCGGCCATCCGCGTCATTTTACGCTCATGCCGGGGGGGAAATTCCTTATCGTTGCCAATCGGGACGGGAATAACCTGGTATTGTTTAACGTGAATCCGGAAGACGGCAAGCTTGACTTTACCGGGTATACGGTTTCGCAATCCAAGCCGGTATGCGTAAAACCTGCGGTATTCCAACGATAGGCCTGGAAGACCCGCTCCTCTCATAGGAAATGAATGCAAAGAGATCGTTCTTACGGCTCGAATGGTAAGGTGTTACCATGAGGCGGGGGACGATTTCTTTTTTTTGTATCAGGTTAGCATTGCCGCTGGGATATGGTTGAGTACTGCTTGCTGCATGGCAGGCCCGGATTGCCAAGATTCAGACAAGGACTCGTTGGGTTATCTATAATCATGAAAACTTAAACGAGGAGGTTGTGGCAATGACAACAAATCAACGTTTGGATGGTAAGGTAGCCATCGTTACCGGTGCTGGTTCCGGAATCGGCCGGGCCGCAGCCCTTCTTATGGCAGAGCAAGGAGCTAAACTGCTGTTGATCGACATCGATCGTGAACGCGTAGAGAATGTGAAGAAGACCATAGAAGATGGCGGGGGCGAAGTGCTCACGGGCAACTGCGATATTTCCAAAGCGGAATCGCTGAAGGATTGCTTCAGTCAAGCCGCCGAGCAGTGGGGAAAGATTGATATCGTATTTGCGAATGCCGGTATTAATGGGACCAAGGCTCCGATCGAGATCATGGAGCTGGATGAATGGGATGCTACCATTAACACGAACTTGAGAGGAACGTTTGCTACGGTAAAATACGCGATTCCTTATTTAAAGGATCATGGCGGCAGCATCATCATTACGAGCTCCATAAACGGAAACCGGGTATTTACCGGGTTTGGTTTCTCCGCATACAGCACCACGAAGGCGGGACAGGTGGCTTTCATGAAGATGGCGGCGCTGGAGCTCGCCCGCTACAAAATCCGGGTGAACGCCATATGCCCAGGCGCGATTGCAACGAATATTGATGAGAGCACCATTGCGAAGCCGGAGCTGGACGAGGTGACGATTCCGATTGAATATCCGGAGGGAGACCAGCCGTTGGCGGACGGACCGGGACAGCCATCACAGGTTGCCCAGCTCGTAGCCTTTCTAGCATCGGATGATGCTTCCCATATTACCGGTACGGAAATTTATATCGATGGTGCGGAATCCCTCATCCATTGATCAACCCCTACGATCGATTTGACAAATTCATGCGTTTTCCTCATAATGAATGAACGAATTGTCAAATGAATAGTGGTGATAAAGATGGGGATGGGGATTGTTGTTGTGGAAATTTGCGACAGCAACTTGATGAGTGCTTTGGAACTTGAGCATCTTGAGGAATTGTATCCCGAAATCGCTGTCCTGCGGGCGGATTGCATGAATCTTTGCGGTCTATGCAAGCTGCGTCCATATGCACTGGTGAATGGTAAACGTGTATTCGCGGCAACGACGGAAGAATGCGTCGAGAAGATCAAAGCTGCTATCGAAGCTGAATTGGCTGTTTTCCACGATATTTAATCGCTAGAAACAATTAAATACATGTTGATATCATCCCTTTTAGCACTCAAATGTTGAAAAGTACATCTGAAACGATGACTTAACTTTTGTTGGCTGAAAGGGATTTTTACATATTGCAACATAAAAAATTTGAATTCGTTTTTCTACACGATCTGAAGAGCAACATTCCATCTTAAGAATTATTTAGAATTTCAATTTTAGCGGTTGCTTGATACAGAAACTATGATTATACTTTGATTCAAAAGGAAAAATTATGAAAATAAATTTGCTTATACTATAATTGGCATCTTGTAAAAAATAAACCATAAGATATTCCTTCATACAATAATATACACTATAAATTGATGTAATTAAGTATTCCTATACTAAAACCAAGGAGAAATATATGATCCTTCGTTCGATTCCCTCTGTTGCCAGCATATTAAACAATCCCATTATAAAAAATATTGCAAAAAATCATGCAGTATCATCCGACTATATCACAATATTAATAAAAAAGTATCTTGAAGAAGTGAGAAGCGAAATCGTCTCAGGGCAGTTGACATCCATATCGGAGGACCAATTGCTAAACGATTTTGTCGATTATATTTGGAAGCGTTTAAAACCCAAAATGGTTCCAGTCGTCAATGCCACTGGCGTTGTTTTGCATACCAATTTAGGACGTTCCGTACTTCCGAATGAGGTTAATCAGCATCTAACAAAAATAGCCGGAAGATACTCGAATTTAGAATATAATCTTGAAACGGGAAATCGCGGATCCAGACATGATATCGTCGAACAAATTATTACGACTTTGACAGGTGCTGAAGCAGCCTTGGTTGTAAATAATAATGCGTCTGCTGTATTTCTGATACTGAAGGCAATAGCTTCAGGAAAGGAGGTTGTTGTATCCCGAGGTGAAATTGTTGAAATCGGCGGATCATTTCGTATTTCTGACATCATGAAGGAAAGCGGGGCTGTTCTTAACGAAGTTGGTACAACTAACCGCACATATACTTATGACTATGAGCGAGCAATCAATGAGAATACGGCTATGTTGCTTAAGGTCCACAAGAGCAATTTTGTAATGAATGGATATACGCATTCTGTAATGACTGAAGACCTCGTCATGCTCGGACAGAAGCATCATATTCCGGTGTATGAGGATCTTGGCAGCGGTGTATTATACGATTTGAAAAAACACAATATCGGAAACGAGCCGTTTATTAAAGAGATTGTCGACAAAAAAGTAGATTTGATCAGCTTTAGCGGCGATAAACTGTTAGGAGGACCTCAAGCGGGCATTATTATTGGTAGACGCGATCTAATTAATACATTAAAGAAAAATCCGCTCATCAGAGCCTTGCGACCGGATAAGTTAACTCTCGCTGCTTTAGAATCCACGCTATTATTGTATCTTGATGAAAAAAAGTTGGTAGAAGAACTACCAACACTTAGAGATATCCTGCTTACTCCACAAGAAATTAAGAAAAAGGCAGAGGAACTTTGTGACCTACTGTTAGACGACTATAAACCATATGCTGAAATCATTCCAGATTACTCTGAGATCGGTGGCGGGTCGATGCCTGATGTTAAATTGCCTTCTTTTGTTGTCGCGGTTAATTCCGATCGATTCGATGTACAGTGGTTGGAAAGAGAACTACGAAAGAATGATCCTCCGATCATTGCTCGTATTCATAAGAATGCTCTTCTTCTAGATGCTAGGACGATACAGGCGGACGAAATTGTGATTGTTGCGCAAGGATTAAACGAGATCTTTGGTACCCGGATAATTTAAAACTTTTGAATAGCATTGGAGAACAAACTATGTATTATACGATTGGAATCGCTGGTCATATTAACCACGGTAAGACTTCATTAACGAAGGCATTAACGAATATCGATACCGACCGTTTGAAAGTAGAAAAGGAAAGAAATATCTCCATTGAGCTAGGTTATGCTCAATTCTCATTATATGGTATAGAAGCATCCATTATCGATGTACCGGGACATGAAAAATTTATAAAAAAAATGATTGCGGGGGTCGCAGGGATAGACCTTGTCATCCTGGTCGTTGCCGCAGATGAAGGGGTTATGCCCCAGACGAGAGAGCATATTGAAATTCTAACGCTGTTAGGGATCGTGAATGGCCTAATCGTTGTCACGAAAATTGATAAGGTAGAACATGATTTTCTGAAGATGGTAGTGGAAGATATAAACAAGGTTGTAAAAGGCTCCATTTTTGAAGGAGTTGAAGTGTTGTTTGTGGATAATATAAGAAAAATAGGGGTGGATGAACTAAAGCTATCGCTACATGAAAAGCTGAAAAAAATCCCGCAACGAGTATCTAACGGAGCTTTAAGATTACCGATTGACCAGGTTTTTACCATTCACGGTCATGGAGTCGTTGTAAGAGGGACAATATACGAAGGGGTTGTAAAAAAAGGGGATACGTTAACCGTATTGCCACAACAATGCGCCGTAAAGGCAAAGGAAGTTCAAATACATAACTGTTCTAAAGATAAAGCTTCTGCAGGTCAGCGAGTAGCCATAAATATTGGTGGTGCACTTAAACAAATCAAAATAAAGAGGGGCGATGTTATCGTAACATCGACCAATTTCACACTAAGTACGATGATGGATGTGTCACTTAACTCAGTAAATCATCTTCAATATCCTGTAAAACAACGTACCCCCATCCAATTTTATTGTGGAACAACCGAATCCTCGGGATACATTGTATTCTTCGATCGCAATGAATTACGCGAAGGCTCTGAAGTTTTGTGTCAAATTCGATTAGAGAATCCGATTGTCGTTAGACGCGGCGATCGTTTTATTATAAGACGGCCTTCACCTGCAGAAACCATTGGTGGTGGATGGGTTATTGGTACGGCCGGCGAAAAATATCGATTTGGTGAAGAAACGATTCAGAAATTATTGCAACAAAGAGAAGCAAATCCGGAAGAAAGAGTACTAGATCTATTATCAACAAAAAAAAGTTTGGATAAGAATGAAATAATTAAGTCATTGTCAATTAGCGGCGATCAGATCGACGTAATACTAAATGGGATGATAGACAGCGATCAAATTGTTGAAATCGAGCCTAGTTTTTTCACTTCTAGGGAAGTTTATAAAGATGTAGGATCCCAGGTAAAGGCTGAAGTGCACAAATACCATGGATTAAATCCTTTTCGAATCGGGATAAGCAAAGCAGAGTGCATTCAAATTTTGGAAAGAAATTTTCCTAAAAAACTAATTGAGGCGGTAATAAAAAAGGAAATAAAAAAGGGAACCATTGCAAGGGAGCAGCACATTATTTATTTGACAGATTTTGAGCCTCATATCCCGAAAGAACTTGTGTCGAAATTTGACAGAGTTTTAGACAATTTAAAGCATGATCGGATGGAGGTGAAGGAATGGGGGGAATACTTGAGAAGCGAAAATGTTCATAGTCGATTTGAACATGAATCATATCATTTCATGATTACGAAAAAACTGGGTTATCCAATAGGCGATAAACATCTTATTCATTATGAAACTTTTGAGGATCAATATAAATTATTATATCACGCAACAAAACAACTTCCATTTTCTCTGCAAGATGCAAGGGAGATCTTAAGTATACCAAGAAAAAATCTAGTTAAGTTTCTCGAACTTCTGGACCACTTACAATTTACCCAGAGAGTAAAAGAGATCCGAAAATGGACATTGTGAATGAGTTAATGGCGAGACTGTGTGGGAATCGAACCCACCGGAGATCCAATAATCTCCCAAAAGGTTTTGAAGACCTAGAGGAACACCAGTATCCCAGCCAGCCTCAAATATCTAATTTTGGAACCTCATTATACAACTATATATTCACATTATCAAGCATCGTCTACAGATCATAGTTCGTAGTTCAGTTTCATATTTATGCAATCATACTTTTTGAGCTAATGGTCCTATTTGAAAGAATTATTAATATAACTATAATAAATATTACCAAGTAAATATTTGGGTTCTATTTCTTTTATTTGGATATTTTAAAGAATATTGAAATGACATGCTGGAAGGAGGGAGATTAAGTCAAATTCCATCGGCGTTTCGTTCTTAGCAATCCGAATACAATTACTCGTAATACTTGGGAGAGAAAATGTTAAATGAAATTGAAAAAATAAGCGCTATTGAAGAACCTCGTATTTATGATAACGATTCTAAGAAATTTATTGAACATTTTTATGAGCTTCGAAAGAGATTACTTTATTTCGTAGCTGCATTTTTAACGAGTTTAATTATTACTTATTTTACATCGCCATATGTTGTGAATTTGTTGAAATCGTCAGCAATTTCTCACGAAATTGAACTAAATGTTTTTAAAGTCACGGAATCCGTTTCTATTTATGCTAAAACGATGCTCCTTCAAAGCGTGTGTTTGTCATTTCCAATCTTAATTATGCAATTGTTTCTTTTTATAAGGCCGGCAATTAGCAAGAATATCACAAAAGGCTTTATAGTTTTCTCAATTATCGTATCTATCCTCTTTTTTCTTGGAGTGCTCATTGGCTATTATTTCTTGACACCATTTTTATTTTCCTTTTTTCTGGGTGTTACCGAGGAACTGAGTATGAATACGATGTATAACTTCTCCGATTACTTTCAGTTCGTATTTATGATCTGTTTATTGACCGGATTAATACTGGAAATCCCCGCATTTATGGTTTTTTTAACTCATCTAGGAATCATATCCCCGACTACAATTAAGAAATTTCGTAAATTTTTATATCCCATCTTTTGTATAACTGCTGTTGTTTTAACTCCACCTGACTTTATTTCGGATATTACCGCAATGATTTTATTAATCTCAATTTTCGAGATTGGGCTAGCCTTGTGCGCTTTTTTAGAAAATAAACGGAAGAACTGAAAGGGGGGAGGTTATGTTTAATCAAATCGGCGTCCCAGGCATTATTTTATTGTTGATTCTTGGCCTTATCGTATTCGGGGCGAAGAATTTACCGTCAATGGGAAGATCGCTAGGCTCCGCTGTGAAAGAATTTAAAGAAGGGATTTCGAGTAAAGAACCTAATGATCAATAAAATCGAAGGGAACTATATTTATGTTAGAGCTAGCGGGCAGCATATTAAAAGTTGTGTTTTTCTTGATTTTTTTAATATCCTCGGTACCAAAGCTTGCCAACATAAAAAAATTCGTTGATGGCGTCATCGAGTATAGAGTCGTTCCAAGGAAATTATCTGTTATGTATGGTTATACCCTGCCTGTCATCGAACTGTTTGCTTCAATTTTGATTATATTTCACGCAAGTTCATCCTACGGCTTTATGATGACTTTGTTGCTGCTGGTCAGTTTTCTTATGGCGGATATCATGGTTATCAAGTCAAAACGATCCGTTACATGTTCATGTTTCGGAAACTTCTTGGAAAGCCAAGTTGATATTTTTTCGCTGTACCGAAATGGTGCCTTAATCGTATTGAATGTTTTGGCAATAGGATTAACATTTTCTCAACATACTATATACTCAGTAGCATCATCGGTATTAGGCGTGGTTATAGTCTTTATCTACTTTCTTTCGCAGAAAATATGGAATGATTATAAGAAAAACATGAAGCTATTAAAAGCCTAACGGGAGGGTTTATGGACATATTATTTTATTCTAATGTGCTCTTGTGGATAGTTGTTTTATTCATGTTGTTCTCATTATTTCTTCTTTATAGACAATTTGGTACCGTGTATTTGGGCACACGTGACGCCATTACTCGAGACGGTATATCCATCGGGAGCAAGCTGCCTGAATTTTCAGCAAAATCGTATTTTTCGAATGAAAGAATACCGATCGATTCATTTTATCATAAACCGACATTGATTGCTTTTATCTCGCCTGGTTGCAAACCTTGCCAGGAGTTAATTCCCGAATGGAATAAAGCTTATATGAAATATAATGAAAAAATCAACTTTGTTATAGTAGGGCTCGGGGACAAGACTTCGTTTTCCAAACTTTTAGCGGATAAATCATTGATTGGCGAACTATTATTAGATGAAGAAAGAGAGATACTAGCATCCTGTCAGGTTAGAGTTACACCGTTTGCATTTGTTATAGACGAGAATGGGACAGTCAAAGGAAAAGGATTATGCAACGGTATCGAACACATCCATGGTTTAATATCGGCACTTGAAGGTGAATCTGTGTTAGTTGAAGAAACAAATCTCCCTGAAAGGACGGTAAAATAAATGATTAAATGGCTTGAATCGGTTGATAGGTTTACTAAGGTTATGGCTGAAAACTTGGAACGAAAAGTTTCACGATCAACGTTCTTAAAAACAGTTCTTTCGACTGCTTTCCTTTCATTCGTTTCTTTCTCGGCACGTCCGGTTTTTGCGGATGGATCTTCCTCGTGGTGCCAAATTTGGGGATACGATCAATCTGCGACTTGTAATTTTCCTAACCGGAAAGCTTGTCCAGGGTGTTCAAGTTCACAATCAAGCAAATGTCCAACGGGTTATAAAGTCTCTTATGCGCATGGTTACGAATCGACAGGCTGCTGGTGCTTAGGTTATTCTTGGGGTTCCATAGCTTGTTGTGATTGTACATTAAGCGGTAACGACTCCACTCGACCATATTCATCGGATTGTGGATGTGCCGTGACAATAAGATAAGGGGGAAATTAGACTTGGAATATGTTGAGTTCATCATATTGTTATTCTTGGCTTGCACAGCAGGCGTAACTAAAGTCAGCACAAATTGAGGGCTAAATGTGACCTTCGAGGTCAGTCTTCTCGGTGAGAAGAATTTAAAAACAAGAATGAAGTGCTGGGCTAACTATTTGATGGCTTCGTCCCTTTCTGGCGCGCTATCAGGATTTTTGTATACTTTATTATTATTTGTCGTTTTCTCATGGTTGCCGTACATTCTAAAAATGATATTCATGATCGTATTAGTCGGATTATACATGCTGCATGATTATAAAATTTTAAACTTAAAAGTCCCACAGCGGAAATGGCAAATCCCGGCCTCATGGGTTAATGGACCTCCGGTTCGAAATATGTGGGTTTGGGGAAGCATTCTGGGGGCGGGGATCTTTACGTATTTACCATTTATGACCTTCTATATTTTGTACATCTATATTGGTCTTTTTAAAGATCCAACCGTCGGGCTGCTTTTCGGTTTTTTGTATGGTTTTTCACGCGCAATGCCAACAATACTTTTCTCGTTAAGAAAAGAATTGGATGTAACTAAAGTTAGAAGCTTGTATAAGAACAAAACCGGATTTTATAAATCCGTAAATGGTATTGCATCCATGTTATTCTTGATTTATTTAGTGATGGAATTGACAATATCGCTAAAATGATAAATGTTCTAAATAAATAAGCGACCGTTCCTCGCAATTGTTAGGGACGGTCGCTTGTTATTTCTTCAGGTTATTTATAATCAGGAAGCGTTGTGGCTTGCAGCAACAATTTCTTCGCACTCCGCTGAGCAGCAGCCATGATGAAGCTCCTCACACTCTTCGCAGCACACATGCTGCAGGTGGCAAGCGTCATTATCGCAGTTGATATACCGATCTTCGGGCTTTCCGCAATGGTGGCATTTGCCCACGATAACATCCTCGTCCGTTTGATTGATCGGAACGGAAATGCGCTCATCAAACACATAACATTTTCCGTCGAATAGACGGCCCTGTACTTCAGGATCTTTCCCGTAGGTGACAATACCGCCCTCAAGCTGGGCAACATCTTTGAAGCCTTCCTTGAGCATAAATCCGGTCAGTTTCTCGCAGCGGATGCCCCCTGTGCAGTAAGTCAGGATGGTTTTATCCTTGTGCTCGCTCAGGTTCTCGCGAATCCATTCCGGAAACTCCCGGAAGGATTGCACCTCAGGTCTTATTGCATTGCGGAAATGACCGATGTCGTACTCATAGTCATTCCGTCCGTCGATGACGATGACATCATCACGCTGCAAGTGTTCAAAGAATTCCTGGGGCGATAGGCGTTTTCCGCTGATCACGTTAGGGTCGAGTTCATCCTCGACACGGAACGTAACGAGTTCTTCGCGGTGACGCACGAACATTTTTTTGAAGGCATGCCCTTCGGATGGGTCAATCTTAAACACCATATCCGCAAATAGCGGATTGGCGTGCATATCCTGCATATATTGCTCAGTCTGTTCAACCGTACCGGATACCGTACCATTGATGCCTTCGGAGGCAACCAGGATGCGTCCTTTGAGCCCGAGATCTTTGCAGTATTGCAGATGCTCGTCTTTGAACGCTTCAGGGTCCGGGATTTGAACAAATTTATAATAGAGAAGGATCTGATAGTTCTGTTGCTCTGACATGATTTAATCACCTGTTCTTTTTAAGATTCAGCCATACGTATACCTATAGAATTGTAGTGAATTCATTCCACATAGTCAACTTAAATGTATAGAAAGTTTGCCATGATATGTGAATTTAAGGGGTTTCACGAATGCTTGAAAGCGGTTATGATGAAGGGGTGAGCAGGTGAACACTTTCATTATTGGAGGCGTTGAACAGCATGGTACATATCGAGCAAAATGCACTCGTATTGTTTCAAGGCGACAGCATCACCGATTGCGGGCGAAATTACGAGGAGTCGGACAGTTTGGGGCATGGATACGCGCTGATGGCTGCTGCCCGGGTTGGTATGGAGCTGCCTTTGAAAAGGCTGCGTTTTGTAAACCGGGGAATCAGCGGCAACCGGGTCGTCGATCTGCGGGGGCGCTGGGAGGAAGATTGCATCGATCTGGATCCGACATGGGTATCCATCCTGGTCGGCATCAATGAAACCGGCAGGAGATTTAATCGCGGCGAAACCACGTCCGTGGAAGCTTATTATGAAGGCTACAGGGAGCTGCTAATCCAAACCCGCGAGTTGACCGGCGCGAGCTTCATTCTCATGGAGCCCTTCCTGCTGCCCGTTACGGAAGCGAAGAAGGAATGGCGAGAAGATCTGGATCCCAAAATTCAGGCCGTTCGCGAATTGTCGCGAGAATTTGAGACGCTGTACGTTCCGCTCGACGGCATTTTTGCTGCAGCCAGCTCCAAGATAGAGATGAGTTATTGGGCGCCCGATGGCGTGCATCCATCGCCGGCAGGGCATGCTCTTATGGCAGATGCGTGGCTTGCGACCATGCAGGGCCGTTCCATTCTGTAGAGGTAATTTTAAGATTTTTTCTACTATATAAATATGGTTTCGTTATACTGGCATCCCCGGAGATGTGTGACATCCGGGGATGTTCTTTATGGAAAGCATCCTCCATTAGAAAATCTTGATTGACGAATACAATTGGGTACATATAAAATGTTCATAATAGACCGTTGTTCAATAGGAACGACCTGTTTTTTGACTTTAATGCTTTCGTCTATGAAAGCGGGGAAGCGTTGTCGCTTTATGTAGAAAATTATGGTTTGGAAAGCAAAACGGTTAACAAATTGAGAGGGGATTCATGATGAAGAGAAAAATGTGGTTATCACTTACACTCTCCGCACTGCTGGTTACGGCTGTTGGATGCGGGGACAAGCAGGAAGGCGGCGCGACCCAAACTGGCAGTGGCGGAGAAGCAGAGAAGAAATCCTATAGCATTGCGATTTCTCAGATCGTAGAGCACCCATCCTTGGATGCAACGCGGGAAGGCATTCTGGCAGCATTGAAGGACGCTGGAATTTCGGAGGATGACAAAACGCTGAAGATTGATTACAACAATGCACAAGGTGACCCGGCGAACAACCTCTCGATTGGACAGAAGTTGAAGGATACGAAAGCGGATCTGGTGATCGCAATTGCAACCGATTCGGCACAGGCTGTGGCGCAGAACGTGAAGGAGAAGCCGGTCTTGTTCGCAGCTGTAACAGATCCGCTCGATGCGAAGCTGGTCAGCGATTTGAAGAAACCAGGGGGCAACATCACCGGGGCATCTGACACGAACCCGGAAGCAACCAAACAATTGATGAATTTTGTAAATACTCATTTTCCAAATGTTAAGAGGATTGGTTTGGTCTTAGATGAAGGAGAAGCAAATGCGGTTGTTATGGCCAACACGGCAGAAGAGGTGCTTTCGGAGCATGGAATCGAGCTTGTGAAAGCTGCCGTTACCAATACTTCGGAAGTGAAGCAAGCAGCGGAATCGCTAGTCGGTAAAGTCGATGCCTTTTATATCACGCTGGATAATACCGTGGTAAGTGGAGTCGAGACAATTATTCAGACAGCACAAAAAAACAAAATACCGTTCTTTTCCAGTGACCGCGATACGGTGGAGAAGGGAGCTTTTGCAACGGTTGGTTTTAAGTATTACGACCACGGCTATCAAGTTGGACAGATGGCCGTAGAGATCCTGAAAAACGGCAAAAATCCGGCGGACATGGAAATCACGAAGCCGGATAAGCTGGATCTGATCCTGAACACGAAGGCTGCGGCTGAATATGGAATTGAAGTGACCGACGCCATGAAACAAGAAGTCAAGGACCCGGACAACAACATCATCGAGTAACGGTAAGGCGCGGAGATAACAGCCCGCGCCTTACTTCTTAATCCTTAAGGAGGTCATGACATGCTGGATTTCGTGATGAGGCTGGATGGTCCGATTGAATTGGGGCTGCTGTATGCGCTGATGGCACTTGGCGTGTATATTACGTTCCGGATTCTGGATTTTCCGGATCTGACGGTGGATGGAAGTTTTACGACAGGCGCAGCGATTGCAGCGATTCTGATTACCAACGGTGTGAACCCATGGCTTGCCACGCTTGCCGCATTTGCCGGAGGTATGTTAGCCGGTATCTGTACAGGCCTGCTGCACACCAAGGGTAAAATCAACGGTTTGCTGTCGGGCATTATTATGATGATTGCGCTGTATTCGATCAATATGAGGATCATGGGCAAGCCTAATATATCGTTGAGCCAGGAAGCGAATATCTTCGGATCGATCGATCCGATTTATATTATGTTAGTGATTGTGATCATCGGCAAGCTGCTGCTGGATGCATTCTTCCGGACGGATCTTGGTCTTGCGCTGCGCGCGACAGGCGATAACAAGCGGATGATCCGCAGCTTTGGTGCCAACACGGACACAACAACCATTCTGGGACTCAGCATCTCGAACGGGCTGGTGGCCTTATCCGGAGCAGTGGTTGCCCAGCAATCCAGTTTTGCGGACATCGGCTCCGGTATTGGAATGATTGTCATTGGTTTGGCATCCGTTATTATCGGCGAAGCCGTTCTTGGAACCGGCTCGGTATTCCGGACGACGCTGGCTGTCGTCTGCGGTTCGATTATCTATCGGATTGTCGTTGCCGCTGCTTATGAGATTCCATGGCTCGAAGCTTCGGATTTAAAATTGATCACGGCGATCATCGTCATTATCGCTCTCGTGGTTCCGACCATCAACCGGGCGATGAAGCAGCGTTCACAGGCACGGAGGCGCTCAACCGAACTGTTAGCTACGCAAGGGAAGACCAAAGGAGGTGCCCTCTGATGCTGGAAATGAACCATGTGTCCAAGCTGTTTAACCCGGGGACGGTGGATGAGAAAATCGCCTTGATGGATATCAATCTTCGCTTGAAGTCGGGGGATTTCGTGACGGTTATCGGGAGTAATGGTGCGGGCAAGTCCACGCTAATGAATATCATTTCCGGGGTAATGAAGCCGGATGCGGGTGAAGTGCGCATTGACGGCACTTCGATCGGCCATCTGCCGGAATTCCGTCGCAGCCGTTGGATCGGCCGGGTATTTCAGGATCCGATGGCGGGCACGGCGCCGCATATGACCATTGAAGAGAATCTGGCGATGGCATATCGTCGCGGCCAGTCCCGCGGGCTCAGCATAGGCGTTACAGCATCCAAGCGGGCCGGATTCCGCAAACATCTAGAGCGGCTTGGCATTGGACTTGAGGATCGGCTCCGAGCCAAAGTAGGAATGCTGTCGGGAGGAGAACGTCAAGCGCTAAGCTTGCTAATGGCAACCTTCACGCAGCCGCAAATCTTGCTGCTCGATGAACATACGGCAGCGCTCGATCCGGCTCGTGCGGAGCTGATTACCCGAATAACCGATGACATCGTACGCGACATGAAGTTGACCACGCTCATGGTCACGCATAACATGGAGCAAGCCATCCGTCTTGGCAATCGTCTCATTATGATGGATAAGGGGCGCATCATTCTGGATGTGGACGAAGAGCGCAAGAAATCCCTGACGGTGGAGCAGCTGCTTGGGGAATTTGAGCAGATTAGCGGCCATAAGCTGTCCGATGATCGTTTGGTGCTGGGGTAAAATTTTACTTCAAGACAAGGAATTTTTGGACTGAAGATTGATTAGAAAGTTCTTCATAGAATTCATCAAAAAAAGCGCTTCCGAAAATTTCGGAGCGCTTTTTCTCATAGTGTCATTTCATTTGACGATATATAAATAGAATAGGATTTACAAGGAAATTGGGATTTTTAAATCTTATTGGGTATTTTATGTAAAAAAATGACGTAAATAAGTATTGACCGCTGGAATATTAATTAATATGATTACTGTATAGAGAAATATACTAATATTTGGGTTCTGATCCTGGAGGGTGGTGTTAGCTTGGAAATGACAGCCACGATTCGCGAACAAATGGAAGAGTTTCTACATAAGAACGAAATGACGATTAATCGGTTTGCTGAAATATCGGAGGTCAACAGCGGCACACTCAGCAACATTCTGAATGGGAACCGCCCGATTTCCATGCAGCAACTGGACCGAATTACGTCAGGCATGGGTCTGGAAGAGGGTTATTTCTACGAGTTGTACATAGATGAGTGTATTTTTCATGCTACGCCGGATTGGCGTCGATTGGGACCGTTTCTTCACAGGTGCGCGGAACTGGGGAAGCTGGATTGTTTGGACAAGGCTGTCCGAATGACGATGGATAATATTTCTTACTCCCCGCTGCTCTTTGAAACAGCCGAGCTTTTTTTCAAAGAGGGAAAGCATGAGGCGGCCGTGCTGCTCTACAGGAGTGTGGCTGAGAGCGAAAGATTCCAGCATTCGGAGCGGCTGGCCCTTTGTCAGTACCGGTTGTTTACGCTCGGGCTTACGGATGATCAGGAAATGAATTCGCGGGCAGCAGTATACTTCGAACCTTATATTGATCGTTTAGATGAAGTGTATCAATTGGATGCGCTAAAAGAGCTTATTAACTTAAATGTATCGTTAAATAGGTGGAACAAAGTTGAAGAGTTAGCCCATAAGATGGGAAGAATTGCCTCAATTCAGTATCAATTTGAAGTAGGAAGGGTTGGACAAGAAGTTAGTGGGAAGAAACCAGTTGTTTTCTATATGTTATATTCATACTTAGTAAAAGCCACTGTTTGTTATGAACGTGGAGAAATTGATTTAGCATTGGAATATGTTTCGATGTATTCTGAACCGGAATGGCTCAAAGAACAGCCAAATGAAGAAGAGCGTCGTATTATTAATCAATTTAATGAGTGGGCGGAAGCAAACAGATTTCTTTATAAACTAATGGCTGGAAATAACGGAGCTCTTTCTGAATATGTAAATTACATTGCTGATAAAGAAGACGAAATATTTCTTGCAATTTGTAATATCATGATTGCTGCAAATAGATATCAACTGCAAGTTGACCATATTCTAGAAAGATTTAAGGGATATATTGAATTCAAAGAGCAACGTAATCATATAGGGGAAATTATTCAACAAATTACTGCTGATCGATATACAAGGTTGTTAACAGAATTGGGAATATATTATTTGAATTTAAAGCACTTTGAAAAAGGTTTACAATTTATTTTAGAAAGTTTACAGCAATCAATAGCTATAAACAATGACAATGGAATGTTAAGATGTATGGCATTATTTGAACAATTCCGAGAGTTTTCTACAATTGACTTACAACAAAAATATAGAAAATTAGTATGTGAAGTACAGAAGTTGAATGAAGAAAAAATAGGTCTTGCCCTTAAGTATTAACTAAGAAAATCTCTTATCTTAATCTTCAGTCTAGATTTTTGTTATCATAATGTAGCATAATTATCTTGGAAAGCCTGGTAGATTCTATTACAATTATACAAGGCGTAATTCGTGAATATATGCGAAGTTTCGTCGTATTCCACTATATTGAACAAAAAATGCGATAAAATCAATTAGCGAGGTGAATACATTAATGAAAAGAAGATTGGCTTCTCTTTTTATCCTCTGTAGCATTATTTTAACGATTGCAACTCCAAGTTTAATTGTAAATGCAGAAAGTAATATCCCTAATAATGAAATGATGAAGTCTTTAAGTAATCATGGAATAGGAACAACTTAAGTTTTTTATGCTTGCTTTTAGCTATCTACATAATTTTATAGAAGATGATCTCATAATGTGTGATGACTTCGGATATTCTGAAGTCATCTTTTATTTCTATCTTGATCATTGAAGTGAGGAAGGAATCTAAACTATTTATTTCAAATTTACCTCTTAAAAATGGTTGATTCTAATGTTATAAAATAATAGCATTTAATTACTAATATTTGGTTTTCCATCTGGGGGTGTTGTTACTTGGAGACGACAGCCACGATTCGCGGAGAAATAGTAAGGTATTTGCAGAATCATCGTATGACAATTAACCAATTCGCCAGGATATCCGGCATCAACAGCGGAACACTTAGTAATATCTTGAATGGTAATCGTCCCATGTCTATGAACCAGTTAGACCGGATTACCAAAGGGATGGAGATTGAAGAGGGGCACTTCTATGAACTTTACATAACAGAAAGTATTTTTCGTACCACTCCGGATTGGCGGAGGCTTGGGCCTTTTCTTGAACGGTGTGCTGAACTGGATAAATTGGATTGTTTGCATAGAGCTGCACGAATGACGTTGGAAAATATCAATTACGTACCAATGCTTTTCGAAATGGCAGAGGTGTTTTTTAAAGAAGAAAAGTATAAAGCTGCTGCATTGCTTTATGAATGTGTGGTCGAAAGTGAAAAATTCCAGCATTCAGAAAGGCTTGCACTATGTCACTATCGTCTTTTTATGGTGGAGTTAAGTGATAACGTGGATGATAACTTAAAACTGGCAGTATCATTTGAGCAATATATCAATAGGCTAGATGAAAATTACCAATTAGACGCATATAGAAAACTTATTAATGTGAACATTTCACTTCTACGGTGGGATACTGTGGAAGTCCTAGCTAAAAAAATGGGTCAAATAGCAAGACTGCAATATAAGAATAACTTAAACACTGCAATCATGAATGATGAACAGGAAAAGCCTGTAGTTTTTTACATACTCTATTCATATCTCATTCTGGCGAGTGTCTGTCGTGAATCTGGAAACTTTGGAGAAGCATTAAGTTACCTGTCCCTGTATGAGAACCCGGATTGGATAAAGACACCCTCAGAACAGGAAATAATAATTATTAAACAGTTTAAAGAATGGGCGAGAGCGAATCGTTACCTATATAGGTTAATGTCTGGACATTCTGACGCTCTTTCTGAATATGTAAACTATGTTGAATCTAGAACTGATGAAATTTTTCCGGCCTTATGCAATATTGTGGTAGCAGCTAATCGACATCGCATCAACATCGATTATATTATAGAGCGGTTTCGGGAGTATCAAATATATAAACCACAACGAAATCAACTAGGCAAGGTAAGTGAGCAAGTTACGATGAATCAACATGCTCGCCTCCTTACCGAGCTAGGCATATACTATTTGAACTCCAAAAAGTTTAACCGTGGTTTAGTTTATATCGTTGACAGCATGGAGTACTCGATAAATATCAATAGTGACAGAGGGATGCTGCGGTGCATGGGGATCTTTGAGCAGTTCCGCCATGCTGCAACCGAGGATATACTAAAACGGTATAATGAACTGATTCGCGATGTCCAAAAATTATCCGTGTATGCCTGGAGCCCTCAAGTGTAAAGGGAAATGCTAAGTTTATAGATTTTTCTGGGGGTGTTGTTACTTGGAGACGACAGCCACGATTCGCGGAGAAATAGCTAGATATTTGCAAGAACATGGTTTGACAATTAATCAGTTTGCAAAGATATCTAGTATTAACAGTGGATCTTTAAGCAGCATACTTAATGGGAATCGTCCAATGTCAATGAATCAACTGGACCTTATCACCGCCTGTATAGGATTTAGTGAAGGTCATTTTTATGAAAGATATATATTCGAATGTATCTTTCATACAACCCCTGACTGGAGACGACTTGGAGCTTTTCTTCAACGATGTATTGAATTAGATAAACTGGATTGTATGCAATTAGCAGCCCGAATGGCAATGGAAAACATCACTTACGCCCCAATGTTATTTGAATTGGCGGAATTATTATTTAACGAAAAAAATTATAAAGCTGCGGCAGTTTTATATGAATGTGTTGCCGAAAGTGAAAAATTCCAACACTCTGAAAGGCTCGCCCTGTGTCACTACCGTCTTTTTTTACAAAGATTAAGTGATAATCAAGAATCGAACTGGCGGGCTGTAGTGCTATTTGAGCCTTACATTGAACGGTTGGAAGAAGAGTATCAACTTGATGCATATGTAGAATTAATTAATGTAAATGGTTCATTAGGCCAATGGGATAAAGTGGACGATTTAGCTATAAGAATGGGATCAAAAGCCATGATTAGATATCAGAATCAATACAATGAATATATAGGTAACCAACCTTTAGTTTTTTATATCTTGTATTCATACTTAGCCCGAGAAAATAGTTATGGTGAACGTGGGGATTATGAACAAGCTTTGTCCTATACACGGTTATACGAAAGGCCTGATTGGATTAAAGACCCTACCGAAAATGAATGTAGAGTCATAAAGCAGTTTAGTGAATGGGCTGAAGCCAACCGCTACTTGTTTTCCATCTTGGCTGGAGACTTTAGCATTTTGCCTGATTATGTAAAATACATCGAATCAAAAGAAGATGAAGTCTTTGTGGCACTCTGTCATATTGTACTTGCAGCAAATCGATATCGGTTCAATGTAGAATATTTACTTGAACGTTTTAAACAGCATCTTAATTACAAACCGCAGAAAAACCAAATTAGCAGCATTAATGTACACGTAACATTAAATCAATACACCCGCCTTCTCGCCGAATTAGGGATATACTATTTGAATGCCAAACAGTATGATCACGGTTTATCCTATATCCTGGACAGTCTCGAGTATTCGATCAGAATCAAAAGCGATAACGGGATGCTGCGGTGCATGGGGATCTTTGAGCAGTTCCGCCATGCTGCAACCGAGGATATCCTGAACCGGTATAATGAATTGATTCGCGATGTCCAAAAATTATCCGTGTATGTCTGGAGCCCGGTTGTGTAGGGCTCTTCGGTGCGTCCATGCGTTATTACATGACATTGCCGCCAGGATGTTGACCTCCCGGGGCTATGGCCTAAAGTCCGGGTTTGTGATAAACTCGGATAAGTTTATTTTTACATATCGCATGAAAAGTAAGGAGTCCATGTCATGACATCAAGAACATCGATAGATCCAAACACCAATTCCACAGGGCGCACATGGTTGATCTTTGCAGGCATTATCCTTATTGCCATTAACCTCAGGGCGGCGATTACTTCGGTAGGTCCGCTGATCGGAATAATTCGAGAGGATACGGGAATTTCGAACACATTGGCAGGCATGCTGACAACGCTGCCGCTATTAGCCTTTGCTTTACTGTCGCCGATGGCGCCGGCCATGGCCAAAAAATGGGGACTGGAGACAACCCTTCTGCTGAGTATGGTCGTGCTGACTTTCGGCATCGGCATACGCTCGATATCGTCTCCCTATACGCTGTTGATAGGTACCGCATTCCTAGGGATGGCCATAGCCGTAGGGAACGTGCTGCTCCCGAGTCTGGTCAAGCGGGACTTCCCGCGCCATATCGGTTTGATGACAGGCACCTACTCCGCCTCGATGAACCTGCTCGCCGCGATTGCATCGGGGGTGAGCATTCCGCTGGCTACCCAAGCCGGGCTTGGTTGGCAGGGCTCCCTGTTAATTTGGGGATCCTTGTCCATATTGGCGATGATTGTATGGCTGATCCAACGCAGCAGTTCCGGAAAAACCGCTGAGGTCAGTTCGGCTGCCGGAAAGCAGCAGAGCGTGCTGAAGTCGCCGCTTGCTTGGTATATTACTTTATTTATGGGGCTTCAATCGTTTACGTTCTACGTGAACATCTCTTGGCTGCCAGAAATTCTGAGAAGCCAAGGCATGGATTACGGCGCCGCAGGATGGATGCTCTCGATTCTCCAATTTGTCAGCCTGCCGTTTTCCTTCATCATTCCAGTCCTGGCCGGCCGGAATCCGAACCAGCGCGTACTGGTAACGATCTCTGCATTGTCCATGCTGATCGGTTATGCCGGTTTGTTATCCGGCATGTCTTCATTGAATCTCCTATGGGTGATGCTGGTAGGTATTTCGGGCGGGGCGAATTTCAGTTTGTCCCTGATGTTCTTCACCCTTCGTACCAAAACGGCCCACGAAGCCGCCGCGTTATCGGGCATGGCCCAGTCGTTGGGTTATTTGCTGGCTGCCGTCGGTCCGATGCTGATCGGGTTCCTGCATGACGCAACGGGAGGGTGGAAGGTGCCTCTGACGGTGCTGTCCGCCGTTGTCGTGGTGTTGTTCATCTTTGGTTTTGGGGCAGCGAAGCCAGGTTATCTGTCCGTTCCGGACGAAACGAAGACGGAGGCTTAAAGCTGCAGAAGTCAGCATCTGGTGATGCATCATGCTATTAGAACGATATGAAGAGCGATCCATGGAGATACTCCAGTTGGATCGCTCTTTTTTTAATGCATGTGCGGACATTCACGCGAAGCATTCAAGTCTGAAAAATTTACATTGCGTTTACATAAATGGGTAGATTGATCATGAGAATATGGTATACTCTGAAATTTGATAAAGATGATCTATATACTTAAGACTGAACGGGTTAAGAGTTCTATCACATTACACCAAGCAAACGGGGAGCGATGGTATCTTGAATCTACAGACAGATAAAGAGCAAACACAGTCTCAAGTTGGCAACAGACAACCGTCCGGAAGGTGGCGTGCGCTCGGCGAAACCTGGTGGACTGCTCTGCAGCTGGGACTTACTTCATTTGGCGGGCCGATTGCCCATCTCGGATACTTTCACCAGACCTACGTACGGCGCAAACAATGGCTGGATGAGAAAAGCTACGCGGATCTGGTGGCCTTGGCCCAGTTCCTTCCCGGACCTGCCAGCAGCCAGGTAGGCATTGGCGTTGGGGTTATGAGAGCCGGACTCTTGGGCGGACTTGTCGCCTGGCTCGGCTTCACGCTGCCGTCCGTGCTCATGCTTATGATTTTTGCCTATCTGATGCAGACCTTCGATCCCGGCTCGGCAGGCTGGATTCAGGGACTTAAAATCGTCGCGGTAGCCATCGTAGCGCAAGCGGTGCTCGGTATGGCAGGAAAGCTGGCCTCAGGCCCTGTCCGGGCAGCTGTAGCGTTAATCGCCATGACAGTCGTGCTGCTGTGGCAGAGTCCCGTGTCTCAAGTGACGGTGATCGCTCTAGCCGGCCTATCGGGATTGTGGCTGTTCAAGCGTCAAGCAAACGAAGAGGCAACACCCGATATGAAAATGCCGATCGGACGGAGAGCCGGACTCTTTTGCCTGGGAGCGTTTGTCGTTCTGTTGGTAGGTCTCCCGCTCCTTAAAGGAATAACCGATAATGGATGGGTAGCCATTGTGGACAGCTTCTACCGTGCCGGATCGCTTGTATTCGGCGGAGGGCATGTCGTTCTTCCGCTGCTGGAGAGCGAGACGGTACTGAACGGATGGATGTCTAAAGAGGATTTTCTAACCGGTTACGGGGCGACACAAGCGGTTCCTGGCCCGTTGTTTACATTTGCCGCTTATCTTGGGGTCCTGATTCAGGGAATACCCGGAGGCATCGTTGCCACGCTTGCCATCTTTCTGCCCGGATTTCTGCTCATTGTAGGAGCCATGCCATTCTGGAACGGCATCAGAAGAAACCCGAAGCTGCAGGGCATGCTGACAGGCATGAACGCGGCTGTGGTCGGAATTCTGCTGGCCGCTTTGTACCATCCCATATGGACTTCCTCCATTCAGGGGCCGCTTGAATTTGTGATCGGCACGGGACTGTTCGGGATGCTGATGTTCTGGAAGAGTCCCCCGTGGCTTGTTGTCATCATTGGCGCATTAGCAGGACAGTTTCTCCTGTGAAGGCCTTATTGAATAGCCCTCGGCACGGTGTGCCGGGGGTTATTTGATTGATCAGGAGTAAATCGCATCGGATTGGTTAAATATTAGGGTGTATCTCTATTCGGGAAGCATGCGTTGATCACAAGAGTTTCAGCTCTTAATTCGATACAGAAATGAGTGGATAAACCTACATGATGGACAGAGACGTGAAAGATTGCATTATTGTTGGCGGCGGAATTGCAGGTCTGCAGGCAGCTATACAACTGGGACGGTATTCGGCCTACGATGTACTGGTCATCGACCGGGGAACGGGGCGTTCCACCATCTGCAAGAGCTACCGCAACATACTAGGATGGCCGGAAGGGGTGTCCGGTGAAGAGCTCAGACAGCGAGGGCGGAAGCAGGCGGAGGCCGTGGGAGTTGCGTTTGCAGCCGATGATATACGGAAGGCCGAACGGGATGAAGCGAAGTGTTTTGTGTTAACCGGTAAAGACGGAACCAGGTACAGGGCAAAAAGCATGCTGCTTGCAACAGGCTTGATGGACCGCTTTCCCAAGCTGCCGGGCCTGATGTCTACGCTGGGCACATCCGTTTTTGTATGTCCCGATTGCGATGGATATGAAATTCAGGATCGAAAAACCGTTGTGCTGGGATCGGGGGATCCCGGTGCCAGTATGGCCATTTTGTTATCCGAGCGGGCTAAGGAAATCATCTATGTCAACCATGAGGGACAGCCGGCTTCGTCCGAGAACATGACGCAGTTAGCGAATCTTGGGATTCCGTATATAGAGAAAAGAGTAACCGAAATTCAGGAGGAAGGGGGCATCCTATCGGCTGTCGTGCTGGAAGACGGCAGCATCATACGCGCGGAGCGCGGTTTCATATCCTTTGGCGGGAACATGATCTATTCCGAATTGGCCGAGCAGTTAGGGGCGGAACTGGAGCACAACCGGCATGTGAAGACCGATCCCCGATCCAAAATGACAAGTGTCGAACTGCTGTGGGCTGCAGGCGACCTTGGCGTCCATTCCGAATTAACGACTGTAGCGATGGGGGAAGGCGCAACGGCTGCGATCTGGATCCATAAAACGCTGAAAAAGATGACAAGCCAAGCCGTAACATAATGTTAGGAGTCAGGCTGGAATATTCGCATGGTCCAGAGCCATGACATGATGACAAAAGAACCCGCCTGAATCGGGCACGGGATGTAAGCCGACACCGTGGATCAAGGCGGGTTTTCTGGTGCTATGAGCGGACTGTCAACTTAGTTCAAGTCGAGAGACTAGACGCTATGACAGACCGAATCTCGTGATATGATCTTCGAGTTTATATTTTTGCAGCAATTCCGTTTGCTTGGGACCGATCAGGTCAAAATGCGGGTATGGCTGGCGGTGATGGATATACTGCGGATTCAGTCCATTGGATATGCACCAGTCCTTCAGGAGCTGAATATCCGAGCAGCCTACTTTGGTTACGGTATGGAACTCCGGAAACCGCTTATCGTACCAATAATGGGTTAAAAACGCGATATCGCCTTTGGCGACTTTCTGTTTCCATTGCTGCAATTCCTGCTTCGAGATGCCGAATGCCATGTTAGTCTCATCCTCATTCGTATATTCATTCTTCTCATTATACCAGCATATACTTGACTGCACCTACTTGTTTTCATAGCCTGGTGCTGCGAAGTCTGTAGCGCTGCCTTACCGTTGATCGGATCGATGTCGAAAGAGGGGGAACGTTATGATATTGGAATCAGCTATTCTTTATATTAAACCTGGGCTGGCAAGCGAATTCGAAAGTGCTTTTCGGGAGGCTTCCGGCGTATTGTTATCCAAAAAGGGGTATGTAGGCCATGAACTTCACAAGTGCGTGGAGAACCGGGATGAATATATATTCCTTGTCCGCTGGAGCGGCATTAAGGATCACCTGATCGGCTTCCGCGGGCACCCGGACTATAAGAAATGGGCTGCCTCTCTGGAACCGTTTTATGCAAAGGCGCCTGAGGTCAAGCATTATATCGACATCCGGATCGACAGCCGAGAGCAGGCGGAATCGGAGCTGGCTAAACTGTTGATTCCGGAAAGCGGCTCGGATTCCGCCGAGGAAAACAGGCCGTCAGAATAATATGGGCTTCATTTTATCGGCTAATACAACACGGCATGAGTATCCCCTACTGAGGGTGATTCCCCGGGAGCCGTCCTTGGACGGCTTCTTGGCGTTATTGGAAGAAGCGCGCCCTGGTCAGTGAAGGCTTGGCCAAACTTGGCTAATCGGTCTTATTTTGTCCCGAATAACAGGAATTATGGGATGGCGTGACGAACTTTGTTGTTAAGTTAAACTACATAAGGGGTGGTTACAATCATTACAGATTATCATGACGTCCGCCGTCTTGCCGACGACATTCGGGCAAACGTTTCCAAAGTTATGGTAGGCAAGGAGCAGCTGATTGACAGATTGTTTATTGCCATGGTCACATCGGGACATGTACTGCTGGAAGATGTTCCGGGAACCGGGAAGACGCTGTTGGCCAAATCCATCTCCAGGTCGATTGATTGCACGTTTAAGCGAGTACAGTTTACGCCGGATTTGCTGCCGTCCGATCTGAGCGGCATTTATTTCTATAATCAACAGTCCGCGACGTTTGAATTCCGTCCCGGTCCGCTGTTCACCAATATCCTGCTCGCCGATGAAATCAACAGAGCGACGCCTCGTACGCAGTCCAGTCTGCTCGAGTGCATGGAGGAGCGCCAGATCAGCATCGACGGAGTAACCCATCAACTGAAAGAACCGTTTCTGGTCATCGCCACGCAGAACCCGCTGGAGCAGCAAGGAACGTTTCCGCTGCCGGAGGCACAGCTGGACCGCTTTTTATTCAAACTGAACATGGGGTATCCTACCTCGGAGGAAAGCGTGAATATTTTGAAGCGCTTCAAAGACGAACAGCCGCTGGAATCCCTGACGGCCATCGCAGCGTCCGACCGCATCGTACAAGCCAGGCATATCGTCAGCAAAGTACATGTCAGCGATGAGATGTTGGCTTATATAGTCGAACTTTCCGAGCATTCGAGACGGGATGAAGCCGTCGCCTCCGGCGTAAGCCCGAGGGGCTGCCAGGCATTATTGAAGGCGGTGCAGGTACAGGCCGTCCTGAACGGGAGAGAGTTCGTTACGCCTGATGACGTGAAGGAGCTGGCCGTGCCGACGTGGGCGCACCGCTTGAAGCTGCGGGGGACGCTCCACAACCGCGGCGGCGCGACCGCCTCGGAAGAAGTGATCGAACGATTGCTGCAGCAGGTTGCCGTGCCGACAGAAGAAGGCATTTCGTCGTAGGGGGCGATGGCGATGGGAGCCTACTGGATATTGTTGATCGCTGCGGTGGTTGTGGTCGTGCAGGGCAAGATTTTCAAACGGACGGCACTCCAAAAGCTGAACTACAGCCGTTCCTTCAAGGTATCGACCTGCTATGAGGGAGATTCCGTGGAATTGATCGAAATCATCGAGAACCGTAAAGCGCTGCCGGTGCCCTGGCTTCGGGTAGAATCTCAGTTCCGCTCGGGCCTGGCGTTCGATAACCAATTGAACCTGGACATCAGCGAGGGGCAATACAATCAGAACCATAAGAGCTTCTTCAGTCTGCTGCCTTGGACCAAGATTCTTCGAAGGCATCGGATTACCGCGAAACGAAGAGGTTTGTACAAGCTGGGAACGGTATCGATGACGACAGGGGATCTGGTCGGCATGGAATCGGTTGTCCAGAGCAAGACCCTGTCCGGCGGAATTATCGTGTATCCGATGCCGATGGATGCGTCGGACATGGAGCTGCCGGTTCAGACCTGGATGGGGGAGATGCTGGTCCGAAGATGGATCATGGAGGATCCATTCCTGATATCGGGCGTTCGCGAATATCGGGACGGTGATCCGCTGAAGGATATCCAATGGAAAGCGACTGCACGGACGGGAAGCCTGCAGGTTCACAGGCGGGATACGACCGCGGACAGCCGGCTCTTCATCTATTTGAATATTGAAGATCATGAGCAGATGTGGAGCAAGGCAACGCGGCCGGAGGCGATTGAGTATGGCATCCGCCTGGCTGCCGGCATTACGGCGCATTTATTGTCACTGGGCATGGAGATCGGGATGGGGACCAATGGAACCCTTGGCGAGGATTCAAGCGATGAAGCATTCGTTCCGGTTGCAGGCGGCATGATGCAGCAGGAGCTGATATTCGAAATGCTGGCCAGACTGGAGCTGACCCGCCGGCTTTCTTTTCATGATTATTTGGCCCATGAGCTGTCGCGGCATGAAGAAGCTAAAGATATCCTCATTCTGAGCACTTACGTCAGTCCCAGGCTGGAAGAGATGTTTCAGCGATTCCGGGATAATGGGCACACGATCCAGGTATTCCTTCTCCGCGACGTGCCGTCTTCCGCGAAGGAGGTGTCCGCATGACCAGTCGAGGACCCGGATTTATAAGGGCTTTTTTGCAGGGATTGGTGGAGTGCGTATTGTATTTCCCGGTGCTCTTCATCCCGGCATTCTATCTGCTGCCTGAATCGTACCGATGGATATGGCCCGCCCTGGTCTTAGGCGGGTACGTCCTGGGCTACGCAGGTGCACATTGGTTCAACATGGATCGTCAGTTCAAAGCTTTCGTATGGTCTTGCCTGGTATCCGTTGCTGTATCCGTTGCCTTTGTAGGGGTTGATATCATCCTTGCTTACGTGATCCCGCTGTTGTTTATTGCCAGTATTCGCGGAAGCCGAATGGAGCAGGTGAACTGGAATTTGATGTTCCCGGGAACATACTTTCTGATCGGGTTGATTCTGTACGGGGTCAGCAGTTTTTTTCTCAGTTTCACGGACTCCTTCCGCGGCGGAATATCGTCTCTGACCTGGATGGGAGCGGCTGCGTTAGGATTGACCCTGCTGATCGTCAACCGGCAATACGTGCTGGACGAAACGCTGCCGGGCAATGACCAGCCCGTGCTGGAACGGCGCGTGCTGCGCTACAATCGCTGGTTTATCATCCTTTTGCTGATCCTTATTGCGCTGGTCGCTTTTCTTCCGCAGCTGCAGCAGTGGGTCTCCGATATGGCGAGGGGGATCGCTGCCTGGATCTCCGGGTGGTTCAGTTCGGGTGCAGAGCAAGCGCCGGAGCCTCCTTCAATGTCGGAGCCTCCTCCCGAGATGCCGTATCTCGATGAAGAAACCAAGCCGCCTAGCCAATGGATGAAAGTCCTGGAGCAAGTGCTGATTTATGGCGTATTCACCGTGATCGGGATCGGTATGCTATACGTTCTGTTCCGGTTTGGCAAAGTGCTGCCCAGCCTCTACAGAAAATTCTCCGCGTGGATGAACAGGATGATGAACAGGCAGAACGTCCAGCCCCAACTGGGCTATGAGGACGAAGTGGAGAATATAGAGCATGACCCGGCATCCAAGCGGCTGCGACGGCTGTTGTCCGGCGTGCGTATCGGCGGAAGGCATCGGGAAGGAGAGGGCTCGGAGTTTCTCAATGAGAAAATCCGCCAAATGTATCGTTTGATACTTTCCCGAAGCATCAGGGAAGGCTATAATTGGAAAGCGTCATTTACACCGCGGGAGACCGAAAACGATCTTAAGGAATGGGACGGACGGAAGGATCGCATTCCGCAGTCCTTGATCGAGCTGTATGAGGAAGCCCGCTACGGAAACCGTACCATTACAAAAGAAGAAGTTGAAGGACTGCAACTTGACCGGAAGCCTAAATGAGGAGTGAACATCTTGTCGGTACAAAAAGAAAGCAACGCTGTTATTCACTACGGGGATCCCGCGGTAACCGGGGGCGTCTCCGTTTTTGATAAGGAATTTGACAAGCTGTTTTATTATGACGGAACCGACCTGGGGTTAACCTACCAAACCCAAGAGTCCAAGTTTCGCCTGTGGGCACCCACGGCCAGCGAGGCCTACGTGCTGCTGTACGCGGATTGGCAGACGTCAGAAGCCCGGCGTTTCCCGATGACGCGCGACGTGAAGGGAACCTGGCTGCTGAAAGTAGAAGAGAATCTTCATGGGATGTTTTACACCTACCAGGTGCTGATCGGGGATCAATGGAATGAAGCAGTCGATCCCTACGCGGCAGCCGTAGGCGTCAATGGCGATCGGGCTTACATCGTGGATATGGCAGGGACCGATCCCGAGCGTTGGACAGACGAGAAACCTCCGTTCCAAAGCCCGCTGGATGCCGTTATCTATGAACTGCATGTTCGTGATTACACCATTCATCCGGACAGCGGAGTGGAGTTTAAGGGCAAGTTTAAAGGCCTGACGGAGACGGGTACCCGGGGGCCGGGAGGGATTCGTACAGGACTTGATCATATCGTGGAGCTTGGGGCCACGCACGTGGAACTACTGCCGATTTATGATTTTGCCACGGAAAGCGTGGATGAGACCAGGCTGCATGAGCCTCAGTACAACTGGGGGTACGACCCGAAGAACTATAATGCTCCTGAAGGCTCGTATGCTACCGATCCGTATGTGCCGGAGATTCGGATCCGTGAATTGAAGGAGCTGATTCAGACCTTCCATGAACATGGCCTGCGGGTCATCATGGACGTGGTGTATAACCACGTTTATGACGGGTATTTGGTCAACTTTACGAAACTGGTGCCGGGATATTATCTCCGCTACACGAAAGACGGCAAATTCTCCAACGGATCCGGATGCGGCAATGACACGGCATCCGAGCGTCCGATGATGCGGAAGTTCATTGTGGAATCCGTCCTGCATTGGGTGAAGGAGTATCGGGTGGACGGTTTCCGCTTTGACCTGATGGGATTGCTGGATGTGCAGACGATGAATGAAATCCGTGCGCGCCTGGACGAAATCGATCCTTCCATCATGACGATCGGCGAAGGCTGGGTCATGAATACCGAGCTGGACGAGAAGAAACGGGCGAATCAGCAGCAAGCGGCCTTGATGCCGCGAATCGCGCACTTTAACGATGGTTTCCGTGATGCAGTTAAAGGGGATATCTTTCATTTTGATTATAAAGGCTTTGTGAGCGGCGGCGTCGGATATCAAAACAAGGTGAAGCAAGGCATCGTGGGCGGCATTCCGTATTCCCAAGATATCAAGGCGTTTGCTTCCGAGCCGGATCAGTGCGTGAATTATGTGGAGTGTCATGATAACCATACCCTTTGGGATAAAATCATGCTGTCTACGGATGGGGAGTCGGATGCCGTTCGCCGCGATATGCACCGGCTGTCATCGGCCATGATTCTTACCAGCCAAGGCATTCCTTTCCTGCACGCCGGCCAAGAGTATTATCGCTCCAAGAACGGTGTGGAGAACAGCTACAATGCCAGCGATGAGGTGAACCGGCTTGATTGGGGAATGGCATCGGAACACCAGGACGGGGTGAAGTACATCCAGCGGCTCGTTCAGCTGCGCAGGAATCATCCGGCGTTCAGAATGAGGGATGCAGCGTCGATCCGCAAGCATCTTCATTTCGAGCCGTGCCCGGAGCATACCGTTGCTTTCACGCTTCGCGATCATGCGGGCGGCGACCCGGCAGAGAATATCTATGTGCTCTATTATGCCGGACGCAAACCGTCCTCCCTGACGATACCCAAGCTGGGCGACTGGAAGGTTCTGTTTGGCGAAGAGCATGTGAAGGGATTGAGCCGGGATTCCCTTGTAGTCGAAGGTATAGGCGCGGTCGTTTTAACTTGTTAAATCCTTAACCGTTGCCCACATTGCCAAGAAATGCATAATGCCTGATTCTATCATCATCTGATATGCTGAGAATATCAGATGATAGAATCGAGGCGCCCCTTTGAAGAAATATATCCTGTCACTTTGTTTCCTTTTGTCTTTTACAGCGTTTATAAGCCCCCTTCAGGCATCAGCAGCTCAAGCTCCTAGCCCGACCGCTTTTCACGATATTTCGTCCAGCTTTGCAAAAGACGCGATTTACCGTCTGGCCAAGCGAGGCATCGTAAGCGGGGATGGCACAGGAGCTTTTTTGCCGCGAAATCCGGTTACGCGGGCCGAATTTATCGCTATGGTTGCCAGAATGCTGAACATGGAGCCTGTTCCGAACGATCTGCCCGCCTTTCAGGACGTATCCCGTTCAGCTTGGTACTACGGCTGGGTTCATGCAGGCCTTAATTTATCCATCGTGGAGGGGAACGGCTACAAGTTCTTTCCGAATGCTTCGATAACAAGACAGGAAGCCGCGGTCATCGTTATTCGTGCCATGAAGGATATTGGATACGATAACGGATATACCGCCGGCTACTATACGGATTCGGAATCGATCGCGGCATGGGCTTGGCGTGCGGTCGGCCAAGCGACGAATACAGGCTGGCTGCAAGGAAGCCAAGGCCAATTCAGACCGCTGGACCCGATCACCAGGGAAGAAACGGCGATGCTGCTGGACAGGGTCCTTCAATCGGGAAACGTGAAATCCATGATCGACAGCCAGCCGGCTGCGAATATTCATATGGGCTGGTTGTACAATGGCTCGACCAAGCAATATATCTCCTATGCCAAACGGGCCGGGTTGAATGTGCTGGTGCCGCGGTGGTATTACATGGAGTCTAACGGGAAGCTGTCGGACAGCACCGACATCGAGCTGCTGAATTGGGCACATAACAATGGCCGGCAGGTGTGGGCTATGGTGGGCAACCGCGCGAATGCGGAAGGAACCCACCAGGTTCTAAGCAGTCCGCAGTCCCGGAAGTCTGTCGTAGACAGCATCGCTGCGAGCGTATCCCGCTACCGATTGGATGGGATCAATATCGATTTTGAAAACGTCATGCCTGAGGACAGGCAGAATCTGACGGCCTTCATCACGCAGTTATCCATGGAAATGAAACGGCTTGGAGCCAAGTTATCCATTGATGTTTCACCTGATCTGAATACGGATTGGACGGCTGCCTTCGATTATGCGGCGCTTGGGAGTCAAGTGGACTATATGGTGCTCATGAGTTATGATCAGCACTGGGGCGGTTCGCCGAAAGCAGGCTCCGTATCCTCGCTGCCATGGAGCGAATCCGCGCTGAGCAAGCTGCTGACCCAAGTGCCGGCTAAGAAGAGCATCATTGCGTATCCGCTCTATACGAGGGATTGGCAGATTGCTTCATCGGTGTCCTCGTCGGATATCAGTTTGATTGAACAGGGACATCGCATCCGTCTGACCCGGGCTTCCTTAACTTGGAATGCCAGCGTGGCGCAATATGAAGCAGCTTATAGCAGCAGAGGCATCCAGCATCGCATATGGACCGAGGATTCCCGCTCCCTGTCATGGAAACATCTCATGGCCGCCAAATACCGAATTGCCGGGTATGCCTATTGGTATCCGGGAGCAGAAACGACGGACGTGTGGCAGGCGATTGACAATGCGGAGCGTTATGCTTCGTATTCGTTCCGGATCTAAGAGCAGACAGGTTACATCCAAGACCAATCCCGATGAATGGGGTTGGTCTTTTTTTGCTTGTAAAACGGTTATTCCGTGATACAATAATTGAAATTTAATTTGAATGATTTTCCTATAGGAGTGATCAAATGACCGTTTGTGCGGAGGAACGTTTACAGCAGCTGGGCATCAGCTTGCCAAAAGCCGGATCGCCGGCAGCCAAGTATGCCAACTACGTCATCGTGAACGGGTTGATGTATGTTTCCGGCAAGGGTCCATCCGGGCAGCCAAGGGGTAAATTGGGCGAGCATTACACAACGGAGCAGGGATACGAATATGCTCGGCTGACCGGAATCGAAGTCTTGGCCGTATTGAGGGAAGGCCTTGGATCGCTTGATAAAGTGAAGCGGGTGGTTAAGGTTCAGGGCTTCATTAACGCAACAACCGATTACGAAGAGCATCATATGGTTTTGAATGGATTCTCAGATTTGATGCTTGAGGTGTTCGGGGATCAAGGGATCCATGCCAGATCCGTATTCGGCGCGGTATCCTTGCGGGATCAGCTGCCTGTCATTGTGGATTCGATTTTTCAAGTGGAGGGATAGCCTTGACGTTAACATTAAGGGAGCTGCTGGAGAAGGAGGATGAGAGTCTGCTGTTTATGGTCCAGGAGATTGGCTCCGGCGAGAACGGCTTTGTTAACGGCTTAAATAGCAGCAGCATGGAGGAATTCTCCTCCATGGTTCGTCGCAATTACGAAATAGCACGAAGCATCAATCTGCCGGATGAGTATGTTCCCCAGACGATTTATTGGCTGTATCATAACGGCAAGCCTGTAGGTTACGGCAAGCTCAGACACCGCTTGAATGAGAAGCTGTTGGAGTCAGGGGGGCATATCGGGTATGTCATCAGGCCGTCGGAGCGGGGGAAAGGATATGGCAAACAGATGCTGGCGGGGCTCGTTAAGAAAGCCTGTGAGAAGAACATAAGCCGGGTCCTTCTAACCTGCGATGAAACCAATCTGGCTTCCCGTCGCATCATAGAATGGAACCATGGGGAACTCAGTTCCATTGCGGACGGGAATTGCAAATACTGGATCGATACGGCTGCTAGGCTGGAATAGGGGTGTAGATACCGATCCTCATGAGCTTGAGATTAATTACGCCTTAACTTCGCTTCAACCAGTCGAACATCCGGTTGATCGCCGCTGCATGCTGCGGCGGCGGGAAATGATGTCCCAGCCCTTCGTACAGGTGAGCTTCGGGGTGATGTCCCAGCTCTTGAAGCTTGTCCAGCATTCGGAAGCTGTGTTCAACCAGGACCTGCTCGTCCCGCGTACCATGCACAATCAGGACAGGACATCGGATTCGATCCGCATAGTGAATCGGGGACCGAAGAAGGTATCGTTCCGGAAACTTGGTCGGCGTACCGCCAATGACGCGTTTCATCATTCTGCGCAGATCGATCCGTTCCTCGTAGGTCTGCGCCAGGTCGGAGACGCCGCTCCATAGAATCATTTTGGATACATGAGATGACCGGGCGGCTGCCACGGCAGCATTGATCGCCCCGCGGGAGAAGCCCAGCAGATGCATACGGCTGTTGTCTATCCATGGAATGCGGGATAACCATTCCAAGGCGGTGATCACATCCATCGTATCGGCGCCTCCAAACTCATCCCTGCCCTCGCTGCCTTCGTTTCCGCGATAGGCCGGAGCAAACACGGCATAGCCTTGCGCCGCGAATTCTTCGACCCACTTCAACCTGACCGCGCCGATCCGGCCTATGCCTCCGCGGCAATACAGGACCAGCGGCAGCTTCGATTCGATCGAGCCGGAGGCTCCTTCCGGAACAGGCTCCTTATTCAATGAGCATGCAAGCGTGCCGGTTATCGTAACGCCGGGTATGGCGTCGACCGCTTCGGACATCTCCTGGCTGCGATTAGGGGACAATTGCGGCGGCAGACCCAGATATCCTTTCACATGCAATCCCTCTGAGACGTAATCGATATGATAGATCATGGATGTCTTACCCCCTATGCTGAAATCATCATGTTGTAGCGTATGTGGACTCTTGGTCAGACGACGGAGTTCAAGTAAGTATAGTATTTACTCGTCGTTGAAATCAAGGGGCGATGTAAGAAATTACAATTTGCCAAACGGTTGAATATCTGATATATTATGATCTCGGGCATAATGATATGTCCATTGTCATGGCGGTCGTGGCGAAGGGGTTAACGCACCGGATTGTGGCTCCGGCATTCGTGGGTTCAAGTCCCATCGATCGCCCTTAAGTAAGTATACATAACGAGAAGGAGAGCCGAGAGGCTCTCCTTTTTCGTAAAGCCTCTTCAATAGATACGGATGTCAGACGACATTTAAGATGGTATAATGGATTGAAATCGAGGTGAGTATTTATGGCAAAAAAGAAACGAACGTCCCCGGCGCCGCGGACGGAAACTGCCGATAAACCCGCAACGCTAAAAGATATGCTGGACCCTCAAGTTTTGGCAAAGCTGAAGGCGACAACCGAGTCCTTAAAGGCCTCTGAAGCCGAGCGGCTGGAGAAGGAGCGGCAGGAACGGGAAGCTGCACGCAAGGCGGAACAGAAGCGTCGCGATAACGATTTTGAATATCTGCTGGAACACAGCGAGATGGATTGGAAAAAGTACAAATGACAGGCGGCGGCACGCTGTCTGTTTTTTAATATAGATATCAGATAAGGATAGGTTTAATAAACCAGGCCTATCTGGTAATGCAATATAAACGACTGAAGTCTACACAGTGAACCAAATGCGGAGGAAGAACGAGAACATGAATCATGGCCGTGCTATAAGGATCGGGATAGGCGGGGGGACGGGCAGCGGCAAAACGACGCTAAGCCTCCAACTCAAGCAGAAGCTTGTCGAGTATCGGGTGGCGCTCTTTCATATGGACAAATATTATAAGTCCGTCAGACCTATGTCTAAAGCGCCCTTTACGAATACAGTCTTTGAGGATTTTAACCATCCGGACGCCGTCAACATCCAGCGTCTGACCGATGAGATAGAACAAGCCGCCCGTTGCGGTGACCATGATGTCATCGTCATTGAAGGGTTTCTTCTGTATCAATTCGAGGATCTTCGAAACTCCCTGGATCTGAAGCTGTTCGTCGACTGTCCCGCGGATGAAAGAATGCTTCGAAGAAACCGGCGGTTCATGGAGAAGGGTCATCGCGAGGAAAGCGTGATACAGGAATATTTGCAGCTTGTGCGATACAGGCATGATCAATATGTCGAGCCTACCCGTTGGCATGCGGATTTGGTGATGAACGGCTCCGTGGAGGGGAAGCTTGGCTGTGCGGTTGTAATGGACTGGATTCAGGCCAGGGTACAAGATAGCAGAAAGCATCGCTGAAGGCTGTTTAAGCTCATATCATGGATTACCGTGCAGCATTGCTGTTTTCATATGTAGTGTTGATATCAGGGTGAAAGCGGGTTACAATTAGTAAGTTAGTATTCCTGCTCGCTAGGAGGCGAATGAAATGAAAGTTGAAATTTGGTCGGATTTTATGTGTCCGTTCTGTTATATTGGAAAGCGCCGGTTCGAATCGGCATTGGAGCAGTTCCCTCATAAGGATCAGGTTGAAGTGGTATATCGCAGCTTTGAGCTTGATCCGAATGCGTCGTATATGCCCGGGGTGTCCATGGACGAGTTATTGGCGGCGAAATACGGCATGAGCATAGAGCAGGCCAAGGCAGCTAATGCCAACGTGACTCAACAAGCGGCCGGTGTTGGACTTACCTACCACATGGACCGCGTGATCCCTGCCAATTCATTTGATGCTCACCGACTGGTTCATTTTGCTGCGCAGCATGGTAAAATGAAAGACATGACGGAGCGGCTGTTCCGCGCCTATTTCACGGATGCCGAGAATCTGGAAGATAAGAACCTGCTCGCCGATCTGGCGGCGGAGGTCGGACTGGAGCGGGAGCAGGCTATGGCGGTGCTTGAAAGCGATGCTTTCCAATCCGAGGTACGGGCAGATGAAGCCGCAGCGACGAATCTTGGAATTCGGGGAGTGCCGTTCTTCGTGCTCGGAGGCAAATATGCCGTGTCCGGCGCACAACCGCTGGAAGTTTTCACGGATGCACTGGACAAAGCCTATCGTGAAGCGAATCCCCTAGTCATGGTGAACGAGTCCGACAGCAACGACGGCATGTGTGCCGACGGATCTTGCGATCTGCCGGGCAGCGCGAAATAAACCATACACAGCAAGCCTAGAGCCCGAAGCATCCGTACACGATCTTCGGGCTCTATTTATCACCGACCCTTAATGTTGAATACATAGAACATAGGAGGTAACCATGCTGCATCTTCCATCCGAGGAGCTAATCCATCGCATTCAACGTTCGGAAACGGAGTATATGTATGATCGAATGCAAGCCATCGAAGGCCGGACCGGAAATCCCGAAGGGATCGAGATGGTTCGTTTCGGACATGCGCTGTGTTTGTACAGCAAAACGATGCCTTGGCTTTCTTTTAACACGGTCAAAGGGCTCCGTTCGGAGAATCTGAAGGATCTGGACGCAATCATCGACTTCTATCATTCGCGGGACCGCAAATTCCAGTTCGAGATCGTGCCCGCCATGGTGAATCAGGCATTTCTCTCGGCGCTTGCCGATCGTGGATTCTTCCAATCCGCCTTTCATAATTCCATGTATATGAACCCGCAAGAACTGGTGGACATGCCGGATCACGGAATTGTGATCAAAACAATAGACAAAGACGAGTTTGAAGATTATGCTAAAGTTCATTGCCTGGGAACAGGACTGCCGGTGCAAGGGATCCCATCCGTAGCATTGAACAATCGCGTATTGCATGCAAGACCGGGCTGGAGGTTCTATATGGCTTATGTGGATGAGCAGCCGGCTGCGGCCGGTGTCATGCATATGAACCATTCCACGGCTTCGCTTACATTTGCCGCTACGCTGCCGGAATACCGTAGACGGGGGCTGCATCAGGAGCTGCTTCGCAGAAGAATACGGGACGCGAAGCGGGAGGGATGCAATCTGGTTGTCGGTCAGTGTGCCTTCTTATCCCAGAGCCATCGCGACATGGAAACCGTCGGCATGAAGCTGGGCTATGTTCGGACGACCTGGACCGAGCGTCAACCTGAAAGTTCAGCGGAGTAGGGCAGGTGGGAAACAGCGATGCAAGCAGAGTTGGATTTTTTAAACCTGGAGTATTTACGTCAAGGCACGGCCAAGCAGAGGCAGGCAGCTTCGGTTATAGATGAACTGGAACTATGGGAGCATTTGAAAGCCTGCAGTCCTATATTGGTGGGCACGATCCCTATAGGGATTGACATCGCTACAAGCGATCTCGATATCATATGTCATGTGACGGAGTTTGACCGGTTCGAGCGAGAACTCAGAGCGTCATACGACCGACTTGTTTCGGATTTCACATACGCTTACCGAAGTGTGGGGAACGTAGAGCGAGCAGTAGCGCGATTTCGGTACAAAGGCTGGGAATTCGAGATTTTTGCCCAGCCGGTACCTTCCGTGAAGCAGAATGGTTACCGTCATATGGTAGTGGAATACAAGCTGTTGAAGCGGCTCGGCGAAGCTGCAAGAGAAACCATCATCGAGCTGAAGAGGGCGGGTTATAAGACGGAACCTGCCTTTGCGAAGCTGCTGCATTTACCGGGCGATCCTTATGAGGAGCTGCTGGAGATGTATCGCTGGCCGGTGGATCGACTGGACGCTTATATCAAATCATATATGGACAAGGAGAATGTATATGAATGACAAACAGCAGCTGTTAAACGAGTATTCGGAATGGATCGGCAAGGTGAAGGAGTTCGGTGTCCTGGAAGAGGGCTATTGGAATTCCCCGATTGCGGATGGGAAATGGACCGTGCGCGATGTGGTGTGCCATATCATGCGATGGGATGAGTATTTTTTTAATGAGGCTATCGCCAAAATCTCAACGGGAGATGCATTGACCGTCCGGCATCTGGATTATGACGCCTTCAATGAGGAGGCCAAGCAATATGCCAAAACGTTATCGACGGAAGCGCTGGTGGAACGGACGATAACCGCAAGGGAACAGCTGATTCGGACCATTGAAGCGTTGCCGGAAACGAAGTATGAGGAGCGGTACGCGGACGGAGACGGACATCCCTTTGAAGTGGCGCAATTTATGCGGGATTTCATCTGGCACGATAATCACCATCTGGTTCAGCTGAATCAGGTGCTGCAAGTCGGTTAGGACAAGCAATACTTAGCGGAAATGGGTGAAGTCATTGAATGGCTACTTGGACATCATGTCTTATTTTACACAGAGCAATCTGGAATGGTTTCTTGACCAGTTTCGAGCCTTGGGCCCTCTGCCGGGCATACTGCTGACTTTCTTGAAATCCTTTATTCCTCCGATGCCCACGATCGTGATCGTTGGCGTTAATGCAGCGGTGTACGGGCTGTGGGCAGGATTTCTCTACTCCTGGATCGGAATGGTGGCGGGATGCTTGACGACGTTTCTCCTCGTGCGGAAAATATCCGGTACTCCCCTGATCGAACGCTGGGCGAAAAAACCGAAGGTTCAGCGCGGCATGCGCTGGATTCAACGCAACGGCTTCAGTTATGTTTTTCTGCTGGGCATACTTCCCGTCGGGCCGTTTGTCGCTGTCAACGTGGCCGCCGGACTGGCGAGAATGAATGTCATGTCCTATCTCATGGCCGTAACCTTGGGCAAGGGCATTATGGTGTTTTGCGTTTCGTACATCGGGGCTAATCTCTCGGATTTTATGGCGGAGCCCTTCAAATTGCTCGGTGTCCTAGCCTTTATCTTGCTGTCCCTATGGGGCAGTCGGAAGCTGGATTCATACTTTGTAAGAAAACAATCGGTACACGATAAACAAACAGAGCTAGGTCGGGGGCCAAGAACATAGTCCCATTGAAAGTCGCTAAAATAGCGGCTTTTTTGTTTTATTGGTATAAGTTCTTGTCCCGAGTCAAGGACAAGAACATGAGCCGATTACCGATTAGATTAGTATCTAACTATGTTTCCATGCAATTTCATTAAGTTATCGGGCAGTCGGGCAGTGCTCAATAGATATTCCCATTTTGTGGATGGTGAAGTAAACTTAATATGTATATCCTTCAGCTAATTTCAGCGGATTCCGGTAGTAGGAATTAACGTAGGAAACCGTCTTAAGGTGATTCAATCGGTTAATGAAGGAGTTGCCTTACAGCTTGTCCGTGAGCCAGAGGATCCGTTTGACAAGAATGCAATCAAGGTCTACACGAAGGATGGTCGAGAGATTGGACTCGTGGCGAAAGATTGGGCATCTATCCTTGCCTATAAGATGGATGTCGGATTCTCCTATACGTTAACTTTGGAGAAAGTTGAAGTCGAGAAAAAGGTTATTTACATCCAGGTGAAAACAATGCCTGCGTCAGTCGAGCTACTGAATGGTATACCGTTATTTCAATAATCGTAACAATAATACCACCTGAAGATTATCCTAAACAGACGTAACTATAATAACCGGTAACGTTAGTAGTTTAATAAAACTTAATAATGTTGAGAAGGCTACAGCAGCCTGCTCTTTTTACAATTATAACTGGTATTAAAACCGCTTTAGAGAGTTGGTGTAATGTTTTCAAAAAAACTGCACCTCCAACTGTTAGGTTATGTCTAACAATCGGGATGCAGTTCAATAATAATTCAGGCTCTTTTCAGTAAAAAAAAGCTAGAGGGCCTATTTATTGGATCCGTACAATACTTAACACAATTTAAAGAAACATATTAATCAAAATCTGATGCTGTTATCAAGTACTTTGACAGTTCCATCCGTAATTGCTGATTTAAATAGTTGCTCTTTATATTGATTTATAAATGATGCTGTATCGGATGGTTCTTTTTGTAAAGAATTCTGTTCATTCAAAATCTTCTCAGCTAAATTTTGTTTAGTTAAAAGCTTTTGGTATATAGCCGGGGCGACATTTTCCCAGTGCTCGTCCTCGGTGACTCCATAAGCTTCAATAAATTTTTTATGTGTATCCTGTACTTCTGTAGACTGTTGATTTAGCAACTCCCTCATTCTGTTTGATTCAAGTTTTCCTTGTTCTAAAGTTGCCGATACACCTTCTTTTTCAGCTAATTGAAGGAACAATTCTTCTTTAATCATATGTTTAAGAATGTCAGAGTCAGTAAAGTTGGTTGTTGATTGGGATAGACTATTATGTTCCCTGTAGTTCAATACATCAGTAGTAGTTATTTCTCTTTGACCAACATGTACCAAAACACTTGTTTCTGCTTTATTATTAATTTCCGTATTTGTTTTAATACGGTTCAGCTCTGAAGTCAGTGGATCAATTGCAGAAGATGATATTGCACCAAATGTTAGGGCTCCTGTCAACAAAATGCCAAGAGAAATAATCATTTTTTTGTTTTTTTTCATTTATTAAAACCTCCTTTACCAAGTAAAATCAACCCAGGCAGTATTATCGATTTGCCAAGCCCCAAAACCGCCATAAAATACTGTGGAGCCGCGTGCCGGAGCAGATGTTGAACTATACGTTTGGCTAGTATCATTATATTTACCGGAATATTCAAGTCCAGGCTGACCTATATATGAACCTTTTTTTGGTAAAGAGACATTACTACCACGTAGTTCTAGCGTTCCTGCTCCCCATGTTGCATTCGGATAAGCTAAGAATGCATTTTTATGAGTTGAGCTAATTAATTCCCTTCTAGTAGCAACCCAATTCGATCCTGAGGTGGTAGCATTAATTTGTGCGGTTGTTGTGACACTTACAGGGCTATAAACACGCGCTCCTGAATCATCGACGATCCAAATAGAGATCAAATCTGTGTCGGTTGCTGTAACTGCTTGAGGACGAATAGGATCAGCTGAGGCTACATTACCATTATTAGCGTTACCAATAAATAGTGTACCTACCAGTGATGTTACTGCTAAGAGAAACCCGATTTTTTTTCTCAATAGAATTACCTTCTTATTTAGAAATAAATTACGGCCCTCTATAACTATTCAACGCTAACAAAACAGGAAAGGTTACGAAAAAAAATAAAAAAAAGTAAAAAAGAACATGGTATTGGAAATTATACAAAAGATATATTACAATAGGGCCGTGTTCGAGATTTAGCTAAGGGATGGAATTGATTTAATCTATAAGAAAGAATAAAGGAGTGGCAAAATGAGAATCAATTCAAAAAGGTTACTGATCGGTATTGTGATTCTAGTTGTCATAATTGTAGTTGTTATAATGTGCTTTTCACAAAAAAACCTTTCATTTCAAAACGTAGTTTCGGAACAAATTTCAATATCTGAAATAAATGAAATCAAAATTACTCGAATATCGTCCGATACTTTAGAGCGTGAAGAAGTAACAATTAATGAAGAAGGCGATATCAGAAATATTATGAAGAATTTAAATGCAATTAAATTGCTTAAAAGACACAACAAATATATTCCAAATCCTGATTATCGATATGATTTGTTTATTAAAGTAAACCAAGAAGATAGGTTTGGTATCACTTTTCTAAACGAAAGTAACCTAGAGTTATATGATGCTAGAAATACTAGCAATCGAATTACAAGATATGAAATTATAAATGGTTATGATGTAACTGAACTAGCAGGTCATTTTGCAGAATAAAACCAACCTAAGTCCAATAATATTACTGGTAGAGATGCCTTTCTAAAAAGATTCGATGATTTTCAAGCAATGATTTTGTGCGTAACGAAAAAAACGCCAAACTATAAGGAATTCCAAGTGTTTGGCGTTTTTACCGCTGCTGATGATGATTTACGCAATTTTGCAGCAGCATTTATCTCCAATCAGAAATAACGTTTGTTCATCTAAACGATACCTGTGCAACATGAATTATAGCTATTGAGCCAAGAGGGGGACCAGTCAAACGATTGGCCTAAGTTATCCAGTTTCAAAAGTTACAAGTAAAAGCCCGAAAATTTATGTTGTATGGAACATAAATTGTAAGACGATAACATACACGCTTAATAGCCGAGTAGCTAAAAAATTGAATTTTTTAAAATCATTTTTTTGTTAAAACGTTGATGGAAGCGGCAGCCGGCAAGTGATCGGCTGCTTTTTTGAAATTTAATTAGTTAGGTCCCATGAAATAGCCGGCTCTGGGATGGTTTTTTTAGGAGTGGTTAAATTGCTAATGCAGGTTATCGATTGCCTCAAAATTCAAGCAGGCGGTATGGGTGCATCATGGTCATATCGCCCTTCTGTTTACAGTACCAGCAAGATTAAAAAGGAGTAAGTGTTATGACCAAATTGGCCTCATCCATTCTCGAAATGATACGTATGATGATCATAATGATGATCTTTGTAACGGTTCTGGGCAACATTGAACATGAAATACTGAAGGCCTGGATACCTTGGAACGGACTATATTTCCTGTTCCTGTTCGTGGGGAATGTGCTGTTGTTTCTTGTGTTTTACCGGAATCGCCTGCAGTTCAGCGGTTGGTATCGTTCAACCGCGACCCAGCACAAGCTGTCTAGAAATACGACGAGGATCGTCATGGCACTGGGCATGATCTTTATCGGAGCGCCCATCATGATCACGTGGTTCGTTGTATAATTGCTGTAATTCATCGGTCATAAGCTCGAACGATGGGATTTAAAGGGGCAGTTCCAAAGGTATCGACCTTTGGAGCTGCCCCTTGTTGGATGATTACAGTCTGTTACGTTTATACAGCGTTACCAAGAGACAAGAGAGAAGAAGCAGCACGATGGATACTCCGGCGTACAAGGCCTCCTTGGCACTGCCTTGTTCCTCGGCAGCCCCGTTTGACCAATCCCCCGGCCGGCCCATTCCCCGGCCTCCCTGCATTTGACCGCCAAACTCGCCGCCGAATCCGTTCCCCATCTGCCCCTGAGGGAAATCCGGCATCTGGCCTTGACCATTCTGGTCGGGGTCCTGAGGCATGGTTGATTGATTTCCAGCAGAAGGGGGGCTTGCGCTCGATCCGACAGCTGGTACGACTGACAAGGAAGGTTCATCTCCTGTAGGTACGGTGTCGGTGTCAGGATCAGGCCCTCCAGCTTTGCCTGAGGTAGCATCTGCGCTACTTCCGGACGCGTCGCCAGAAGGATCAGGCGTAGCACCATCGCTGTTGGCGGGCGTGTTCCCGCCAGAGATGCCTCCGGCCGGGGCATCGATTGGAGGAACAAGCCCGTTTCCATTCATCCCGCTGCCGCCATCTCCACCCGGTGTCGTGCTCGTGCCAATATCAGTATCAGTAGTATTTCCCTGGGTGCCTCCATTCGAATTAGGCTGCGGCGTACTGTTATTTCCGCCAGGTACCAGTCCGCCACCACCCCCGGGGCCCATGCCGCCGCTGCCGTTTCCATCGCCTGCGGAAGGGATCGTTCCATCCAACTGCTGCTGGATATTATCCATGGACTCTTCCACGAATGAGGTCAATGTCGGGATGGATTGCTCGTAATCCTCATAGGAATAGAAGGGTCTTGGGTCTTGCTTTACGTGCTCGGAAATTAAGTCTTGTAATTGCTCCACCCGTTCATTGAATGTTTCCTGCTGCATGTAGCCTTCCAGCATCTCCGAGAGGATGGCGTGATAGCGTTCCTTATATTTGTCAACCTCGAGCAGCTTGGCAATCAGGGGACGTTCCGCCAGAGCACCCTGAGTGGGCTCGTCAATCAGGATGCCGGAGCCCCCAAACCCTCCGAACGCCATGTTATAATCCCAGGGCAGGACGGAGAAAATGCCGTTGTTCTCATACAGGTAGTAGTTCTGTTTGTTCATCCCCAAGTAACTGTCCATATTGGAGGCAACGACGTTCAAGGCAACGTACTTGAGCACGTTATCGACATCCAGCACCTTCTCGTAATCGATGCCGTTATTCAGCTCGTCGAGCATGTCGATCAACACATCGTCATTGGAGGACTTGGATTTCATGACAAGCCCGGTGTACGAATCGGGGTCGCTGCCGAGCCAAGCCAGATCGCTGCCCGAGCCTGTCATCTGGGCTTTGTATAATGCGCCGTACGAATGATCGAAATGACGCTGCAGATAAGAATCGCCAATCTGTTCGATTGCGAGGTAGAAGCCCCATAATTCATCGTTAACGTATACATTGACGTAAGAGAAGCCGGGTGTCGGCAGACCGACGGATTCCGCCAACTCGTAGGTCAGGAATTCCCGCATATACGAGGCGTCGCTGTAGTTGTTGTTCAGATTGATTTTGCTGATCCCGTTCAAGGTTTGATTGAGATATTCGTCAAAGGAAATCTTGAAGCTGTAGCGGTCGGAATCGGAATTGACCACGCTGCGCAGGCTTAAATTGCCTTTGGTGCGAATGCCGACATGATCAAATTGCATGCCGTTGTAATTGACGGACGCTTCTTTGTATTCTTCAGCGCTGGCGTTGTCCAGCATATCCTGGAAATCCGCTTCGTCGATCGTGATTTTAACGTCAATGACCTTGTCCTTCGGAAAAACCGCGGAATCGATTTGCTCCTGCAGGCCATCGTTCTCAGAGCTTCCAGCCGTCCCGGCAACCTGTGTTGTCCTTTGGCAGCCTGTGAGCAGAAGGATTATGGCCAGCGCAAGGGACAGCAGGACTGTCGTTCTTTTCTTCATCATTTCTGACCACCGCCTGACTTAGGATACATAATCGCCGCTGTAACTGATCAGAACCGCATGTTGAACGCCCTGCAGCTGGGACAGCTTGTTCACGAATTGGCCTTCGGCATCGCGCAGCCGTACTTCCAGCGTCAGCTCGATGCTGCCTGGCGTCACGGTTTTTTGCTTCAGGTTGTAACGCTTCACAGCCTGACCGACTTGACCTTGAACGGCTTGCTCGGCCTGCTCGTTATCGCAATGGACGACCAGCAGGTAAGGGGTATCGACCGTCGCTTTCTTAATGAAGAAGAACAGGATAAGACCGACAACGACGGAGCCGATGGCAGCCAGCGTGTAGAATCCGGCTCCGGTTACGATCCCGGCAACCGCGGCCCAGAACAGGAAGATCAGATCGGTTGGGTCCTTGATGGGCGTGCGGAAACGGACGATGGAGAGCGCGCCGACCATACCGAGCGAGAGCACGAGATTCGAATTGATGGCAATGATGACAACGGCCGTGATCATCGTCATCCCGATCAGCGATACGTTAAAGCTCTTGGAATACAGAACGCCGCTGAAGACCCTTTTATAGAGCAGATAAATAAACAGCCCGATCACAAAGGCAACGGCGAGCGTGATCAAAATTTTGGCGATGCTGATGTCGGATACGAAATTTTCCATGACGGATTTTTTGACGATGTCCGAAAAATTGGTGGTGTTCGTATTGCTTGAAGTCGATGTGGTGTTCATGAACTATTGATCCTCCCATGTGTTATATTTCAGAAATTTACGGCACATTACATATTTGGATGCCGATTGCCGGTTGAGGCCTTCCAGCTGCAGCGCGATTTTGATGTAATCCGGAATGTACTCGTCGTATTTGACCTCGAGTATGATCAGATTCTCATCGATTGCCCGGATCGGCAGCAGGTTTCGATTGAACAGTTCCGTGGAGTGCAGGCCGGTTCTCAGCTCCTTGTCAAACGTAATCCGCACATTTCCGTTAGCGCAGACGTAAGGCTCGCGGACATAATCGACAATGACCTTGGGCCGCAGCAGCTTATGCTTCATCTCGTGGTACAGCTCCATCATCAAAGGCTTATCCGGCTGGTAGAGACAGTCGTATTGTCCGGCCATGATCTGATCGGTCATCTCCCTTGTGAGCGGCTCCTTCAGCTTGGCGATGTAATCCCGGAATTTGATTTTCTTCTCAAAATGGATCGTGTCGTCGGCTACGTTATAAATACGGATGCGGTATTTCACCCGATCCCGGACGCCCGCCAGCTTCTCGTATAGGGCTTTATTGTTGATATCATCAAAGTACAAGCTTCGAATGTGATATTCCCCGGCGGGTCCGGCATGCTGATCGTAGGTCACCAGATTTTTCAATCGTTGGCTGATGATCCGATATTGGTGAAGATTCACGAAGAACTTCAGCTCGTTCCGGTATTTTAATGGGGTTGTCATGTTTCCACCTCGTTTCTCTCTGTCTTTCGTATGCTTGTTTGCTTACGAGATCTATCCTATCAATCGTTCCTGATATCTTTCTTAAGCGCGGCTGAATGTAAACTGAATGTTTTCGCAATGTAAAATGAAGGTATTGAAGAAAGAAACAATTTCATATATCAGTGGTCTTTATTTCCTCGGCATAGGTAAGGAGGGAGGTCCCCCTGCTGGCGCATTTATGGTAGGATGAAACTATATTCGGGAAGAGAATGGAACGATGCGTCTTGATGTATTATGTGTTCGCGCTTTGGAGTGCAGCGGCCTTGCTGCTGTTCAATCAGCCTCGAAGCGAGGTGAACCGCTGGGCGGCTTTTTTCCTGTGGAGTGCAGGGATCGGGGGGTTGACGGACTGGCTTGCGCCTTCCGGTTTTATTGCGGCCGCGTACGGGCCGTGGATTCAATTCCTCAACCATACCCTGACACCTTACGGCGTGTTGATATTTTGCATGGTGTATACCGGCAGGCCCCGGCACCATAGGAGAAAACGTGATCTCAAAATAGGCCTGCTGCTGCCTGTGTTCGCGATGCTGGTCCAGGTGCTCCTTACGAAAGATTACCGGATTCATTACGGATGGCTGTTCGTATGGACCGGCCCGTATTATGTTGCTGCATGCGCTCTGCTCATTGGAGCCTTATCCTCTGAGAAGAACCCGCAGAAACGCAAAAGCATGTGGATTACCACCTGGATTATGGTGCCAACCTTGCTCGGTGTGATGCTGTTGATAAATGTAGGGAATGTCATCTGGCCCGGTTACGATTCATTCCGGTACGTGTCCCTGTTTATTCTGTATTCGATGGGCGTTGCCGTCATCTGCACCTTTGTGTACGGCGTCCTGGGCGTCCGCCTGAAATTCGAGCGCGATCCGCTGGATCGCACGATGCAAGCGGTCAGCTCGGGTACAACGATGCTGAATCATACCATCAAGAACGAGGTCGGGAAAATCGCCATGAGCACCGATAACGTGAAACGGCTGCTGTCGCCGGATAACGAAACGGCCCTGGAGCAGCTTGATGTCATCGCTAACGCTTCCAAGCATTTGTTAGCGATGACAGGGCGCATGCAGCAGCAGATGAAGGCGTTTAAGCTGGTGGAACAGCCTGTCCGCGCGGATCAGCTGCTTGCTGAACTGCAGCTTCGCGAACAGGAACGGCTGCGCAGTCATGGCATCGAGTTAATGGTGCTGTGCACACAGCGTCCCTGGCTGCTTGCGGATGCCGTCCACTTGAAGGAAGCGATCAGCAATCTCATAAGCAATAGCGTCGAGGCGATGCCTGAAGGAGGAGTGATCGCGTTGACGGTAACGGCAGACCGCAAGGGTGCCGCGATTTCCGTCAAGGATAACGGCATGGGCATTCCGGAAGAGCAGCAGCCGCTTGTGTTTGAACCGTTCTACAGCACCAAGGGCCACAGGAAGTCAAACTTCGGTCTTGGCCTTACCTATGCGTACAACGTGATGAAGAAAAGCGGCGGCTCCGTGGGATTGGAGAGCCGCGAATCGGTCGGTACCGAGATCACGTTGTATTTTCCCCGCAGCAAAATCATTCGTTTATCCGGGAGGGAAGAGCCTTGAATCGAATACACGTCTTTCTGGTCGAGGACGATCCGGATTGGATTAAATCAATGACCGTTTTTCTGAATGCGCAGGAGGATATGATCGTGGTCGGCGCGGCCGAGTCCCCCGAACAAGCGATTGCGATGGCGCAAGTCCTGTCCTTCGATATCGTGCTTATGGATATTCAGCTGACGGCGGGCCGACTCGACGGCATCTACGCGGCTGCAGAAATCCATGAACGAAAGCCCGAGGCCAAGGTGATCATGCTGACCTCGCTGGATGACGAGTTGGTGATCATGCAATCCTATACGGCCGGAGCCGTCAATTACATTGAGAAATCGAATTTCGAGGAATTGCCGGCCGCAATCCGAAGCGCCGTACATCAACCGGGATCGATGGAGGTGCTGCTCAAGGAATTTGCCCGCCTCAAGCGCGAAGAACAGCTGCGGAGCTTGACGCCGGCGGAACGTGAAGTGTTTGATCTGTTGGATGAGGGTTTCACCCATTCCCAAATGGAGAAGAAGCTGTTCAAAACCGAGAGCACGCTCAAGAATCAGATCAATAAAATTCTGAAAAAGCTCGGGGTGAGGAGCAGCAGGGAGGCCGTGGAGAAGGTCCGCCGAAAAGGGATCGTGAGAGAGAACGACAACTAGCTTCGGGACGGAAGACGGATCATATGGAAGAAATGGAAGAGGTACTACGAAATGTAGTACCTCTTCTTCGTTTGTTCTATAAAAGTGAGGTCTAACGGGGAATCCCCCTCAGCGGTAAAATGACTTGTAAATAGAGGGGCCCGGCTGTCAGCGAGAAGGGTTATCCATTAGGAGCTGAGTGAGCATGAAGAGAAATCCGATCTATGTTGAACTCGACATCAAGACGGATATGGAAACATTGTGGTCATTGACACAGAGACCCGAGCAACATCAACAATGGGATTTGCGTTTTTCCGAGATTCATGATTTGCCGCAGGCTGATTCGGACGTCCAGCGGTTTTTATACAAAACCCGCATCGGATTCGGACTGGAAGTTACGGGAACGGGCGCTACGAAAACGGCCGTGCACCCGAGGACCGGGAACCGGATCTCGGTGCTGCGATTCGGCTCGGATCAGCGCATTTCCCTGGTTAAGGAGGGGAGCGGCTATTGGAAATACGCCGACAGCGGCAACGGCGTCATCCGTTTCTCGACCCAATACGATTACAGGACGCGGTTCGGTATGCCGGGGGCCTGGTTTGACCGCCTGCTGTTTCGGCCTTTATTCGGCGCAGCGACGGCTTGGAGCTTCGATGTGCTCCGATTATGGGCCGAGAAGGATATTCCGCCTACGGTCACGATCCAGAAGGCAATCATCCACGCTTTAAGTGTGTTTATGCTGGTTGTTCTATGGTGCTATGAAGGACTGGTTCCGAAGCTTCTGTTCCCGGAAGCGGGAGAGCTTGATCTGCTGAGGCAGTCGGGTTTGGCAGCCGGTCGGGAAGGGGTAGTGCTGACCTTGCTCGGCATCACCGAGATCGGCGTCGGTTTATTGACATTGCTCTTTCACAAGAACCGGTTGTGGTACAGGCTGATCATGATCTTGCTTGCGATCTTGATGCTTGGAGCATGGATGACGGATGCCGAGTTAATGAAAGCCCCGTTCAATCCCTTAACGCTTAGCGGGTCGATGATTGGGTTCTGCTTCATGGCTTCGCTGTCCGCATCGGACTTGCCAAGCGCTTACCGTCCGGTTCGAAGACAAAGACCGGTCCGCAGGCATACATCCGGCAAAGGAGTGGAAGAACATGACCTCGATCTATGAACAGGCGCTGGGAAGCCAGTTTCACAAGCTTCATCCTAAAATCCAGGAGCGCTTCGGGTTTGACAGCAAGGATAACGTCGCTTCGATCGGCGAAGGCATCATGGAAGAAATCTGGTACGCTCCATGGGCGGCGCTGCCGCTGTATATAGGTACGATGCGGCATATCATGTTTCCTAACCGGGGGAAAGGGATCCCGTTTCGGATTGAGAACTACGCTTATCGGGATGACCGGGGAAGAGAAACGGTGACGTGGTGCCGAAGTTTTGATTTTCCTGGCATTCAAAGACGATTTGACGCCACGATGATTTATAGCGCACAGCGCAGCCGCGTCGTGGATTATTTGGGAAACAAACAGCACTTGGCAGTCGATCTTCGGATCGCTGCAGCGGAGCATGGCGGAATTCGCATTCAATCGGGGGAGCAGAGGTTTTATGAAGGGCGGCTGCAGTTTCGATTTCACCGGTGGCTCACCGGAACGGCCGATGTATGCGAATGGTATGATGACGAATATCAGTTATATCGGATATCCGTTGAGGTGGTCAACCCGATATTTGGGCCTGTCTTCCGGTATAAGGGAAGCTTTCAGGCCCGGACCGTTCCTGCAGGCGAACGGGATGTCCCGCCCCATGTCAAACCGCTGCGGGTCGAGGCTAGAGAGTAGCCGAAGCATCCGGGGAAAGACCGCTGCCCTTGCGTTCGCGGAACATTCGGTAATATAGGAACGAGGAAACGACGTACAGCGTTCCGGTAATGCAGAAGGTGATTGCGTATCCCCAGTAGCTGCCGTATGAGGTGACCAATTTCGACTGTACGGGCCCCATCGTCGCCCAGCCCAGCATAAAGGCGGTTTGCGTGACGGAATTGGCGATGCCTCTCCGGTGATCCGGTACGCGGTCAATCAGAATCGACGACTGTATCGGATTGGCCGCATTCATCAAGGCTTGACGGAACAGGAAGCCGACCGATGCGATGAGGAGGACATTCGTGAAGCCGGTTAACAACAGGAAGGGCAAGGATAGGACTTGAAAGAGAACCACGGCTTTGACGGCTCCTACCCGATTCACCAGCGAAGGGCCGATCAGCATGGATACAATCGTCATGACTTGTCCGAGCGATATCAGAATCCCAACCGCGGATAACGATACCGAGAAACGGTTGGTAAAATACAAATTCAAATAAGGAACGACCAGTCCGGACCCGAGGCCGATTAACAGCTGGGCAAGTGCGAACTGCCCGATGACTTTGAAATCTCCGATCCCGGAGGCGGTAACCGCTCCTCCAGGGCGCAGGGGTTGATCCGGGATGGGTGCATCCAGAGGCCGTGCATGCGCGTCGTTCTTGTCGGTCGTGAACAAGAGCGGGATAAATGCCGCAAAGGTTGCCAGACCGCCGATGAACAGGGCTGTTTTCAAGCTATCGACCTTGTTCAGGCCGAATGCCTGCAGGGCATCCGCCAGAAAGCCGCCTCCCATGCTGCCTAACACTTGAGAAGCAAGCACAAGCGAGGCATGGATGCTAAAGATGCGCATACGAGCCGATTTCGCCGTATTTTCCGCCAGAAACGGAATCGCCAGCACCTGAAAAAAGGATGCGAACAGTCCGGTGTATACCGCGAGCCCAAGCAAGCTGAACTCACTCGCCAGAAAAGCTCGCGCAATCAGTCCGGCGCCGCTTAACAACGCGCCAAGGACCAGGATTCGCTTGCGGCTTCCGCGGTCGCCGATCAAGCCGATCGGGATAAACATCAATGCCGTGGCGAGGGATTGAATACTGACCACTGTTCCATTCATGGAGTCATTATAACCCAGGCCTTGTATGTACAAATTGTAGAGCACGCTGAACATGCCGGTACCGAACTGATACAGCACGTTAGCTAGAAAAAACAGCTTGATGTTGCGCGGCCAAGAACGCATTTCTTTTGCCGACTGTTGTATGAATCCCATGATGATACCCCCTAAATTTTACAGCAGCAACCTCTATTCTAGCAGGTTCCACGGGAGGGAGGAAGAAATATTATGTCGTCGTGGAGCTTGATTGACATTCTATAGACAAAAATATAAAATGTCTATGTAAATAACTTTTGGGGAAGTGGTGTGTGCGATGGACCTTAATGAACGCTTCTGGAATGCTTCCATAGATGAACTTAAACAAGGCTATATCGACGAAGGCCCCGTATGGGTATGTCTCTTGTGCGGCAAGGCGCTGGAGAAAGGGATCATCTACCCGGATCAGGATGTGTTGTACGAATCGGAACGATACATGACCGTTCATATCCGCCGGGAGCATGGCTCCGTGTTTCAGTATCTGTCCGGCCTCGATAAGAAGCTGACCGGACTGACCGAGCATCAGAACCGGCTGCTGCAGCTCTTCTATCAAGGCATGAACGACAAGGAGGTCCAGCAGGAGCTCGGCATCGGCAGCGCGTCGACGATACGCAATCACCGGTTTGCCTTGAAAGAGAAGGAGAGGCAGTCCAAGGTGCTGCTTACCTTGATGGAGCTGTTGAAGGAAAAGGACAGCCATGCTCCGGCGTTCGTGGAAATCCCCAAGCAGGCCAAAATGATCGATGAACGCTACAATGTTACGGAAGAAGAGAGGCAATCGATCCTGGCCAAGGCGTTCCCCGAGGGGACCGATGGCCCGTTGAAGACTTTTAAGCTTAAAGAGAAGCAGAAGTACGTCGTGCTGCGCGAAATCGCTGCCCGTTTTAAACCCGATGTCTTGTATTCCGAGCAGGAAATCAACGATACGATCGGAAGAGACAATCCCGATTATGTGACCATTCGCCGATATTTGATCGAATATGGTTTTTTGGATCGCAAGGATGATGGAAGCCAGTACTGGCTAACGACATAGATGAAAGCAAGAAGGAGGCGTTAAGGCCATGAATCGCAGACAGGAACTGAATCAGATGTACAAGGAGATCAAGATTGAAGCCGGCGTGTATCAAATTCGGAACACGAAGAACGATAAAATATTCGTCGCAGGAACGAACAATCTGAAAACCATGAACGGCAAGCGCTTCGAGCTGCAGATGGGGACAAGCTACAACAAGCCGCTTCAGCAGGATTGGAAAGAGTTTGGAGAGGATGCGTTTGTTTTTGAGATCCTGGAGAAGATTGAGCCGAAGGAAGACCCGTTCTTCGATTTGAAGGGAGCGGTCAGCAAGCGGGAAGCCTATTGGATCGAACGGCTGGAACCTTTTGGGGAAAAAGGGTATAACGGAGACGGAAAATAAGGCTTTTGTGTGGCGAACCCAGGCGTAGGACGTGAAATTAACCCCCTTCCATTTGCAAAGCGCGGCGAGGGTAAGATATGATGAAATGAGCGGCTTAAATCGCTTCCATTCCTACTTCTTACTACACGAAAGCGAGACGTGAACACGATCATGAGATCCATTGCATGGGTAACCGACAGCACGAGCACGATCGACCCTGAATTCGCCAAGAAGCATCATATTTACATTGTGCCTTTGAGGTTGATTCTGGGACAAGAGGCCTACAGGGAAGGAATCGACATATCGGCAGAAGCCTTTTATGAACGAATGAAAGACGAGCCGAAAGTCAGCAGTTCCCAGCCTCCCATCGGAGAATTCATTGAGCTTTACGAAACCCTGAAAGTGAAGTATGACGATATTATTGCGATTCACTGTTCTTCGGAGCTCAGCGGAACTTTGAATTCTTCCCTGCAGGCGGCCGAGATTGCCGAGGTACCCGTGGTTGGCATCGACTCTCAAGCGGGAGCGTTTCCGGTGCGCGAAATGATTATGTCCGGCATTCACTGGCACAGCCAGGGGGATACCGTACAGGTGATAAAGGATAAAATTCAGACCATGGTGCACAACATGTCGTTCTATCTCATACCGGCAAGCCTGCATCGACTTCATATCAGCGGCCGGGTGTCCGGCACGCAGCTGCTGCTGAGCAATTTGCTCCGCATACATCTGCTGCTCCGTTTTGACGAAGGCAAAGTCATTGTGGAGGAGAAGATCCGGACGTTTAAGAAAGCCAAGCAGAAAATGATCGATATCATGAAAACAGACATACAGAAAATTAAGAAGGTGTGCATCATGCACGCGAACAATGTGGAAGAGGCCGAGGAGATCCAGAAGGAAATCAGCGGGGCCCATCCGTCGCTTAAGACCGAAATCATGACCTTTATCCCTGTTGCAGGCATCCATGCAGGCGAAGGCACCATTGCCATGTCATGGATTAAACACCATCCTGCCTATTCTTAGTTATACTTCAGCCCCAGCCTGCAGATACTATTTGCAGGCTTTTCCTTTGCTTATCGATTCTATTCTGCCCTCCATGGTTTTATTATGTAATAGTAGGGATGAACCCAAGGAAAGGAATGAGGCAGACATGAAGGTTATTATCACGCAAGCCGAGGCGATGCAAAAGAATATATGGGACGATATCATGCTGATGTTCGGAAGAACGGACGAGGATGAAGTATGGGAGACAGAGCAGTTTATATTGACGGAGGAGCAGGCCCGTCAGCTCGGACTGCTTAAATAGAAGAGGAAGGGCCGCCATCGCTGCGGCTCTTTTCTTCTTGTTTTGCAACGGGGGGGCTTTCGTTGTGGATCGTTTTGGCCCTTAACGAAATCATGTTATGATGGAAGGACTCTGCGGGACAGAGGGCGAATACAGTAGTGTGAACATGAAGGAAGGTGACAATGTTGAAGCGAAGGACACCATGGATGAGCTTAACGATGCTGGTTGTCATCTTGCTGCTGGTTCTGGCAGGTTGCCAGGGCCGTTCGGAGACGGGGAATGCGGGCAATGATGGCCAAGGAACTTCGCCATCGGAGGTTGGACAGGACCAGAACCCGCCTTCTCAAGAGAATGACAACGAAACCGAGCCTCCATCAGGCAGTGCCGACAATGAAAGTGAGGACGGCAGCCTGCCTCCGAACGAAATCGAAGATGAGATCGCTGAGCTTATGAACGACATGACCGTCGAGGAGAAGATCGGCCAGCTGGTACTGGTCGGACTCGAAGGAACGGCCATCGATGAAACTTCGCGTAAATTGGTGAAGGATCACCATGTTGGCGGGTTTATCCTCTTCAAAGACAATATAGAGAGCCTAGAGCAGTCGGTAAAGCTGCTCAATGATCTGAAGGAAGCCAATGCTGCCAATCCGGTGCCCCTGTGGCTGAGTATAGACGAGGAGGGCGGACGGGTTACGCGTTTTCCCGAGGAATATGTAAAGCTGCCGTCAAGCGGCAAAGTCGGAAGCAAGGGGGATCTAGCGCTCACGAAGCGCGTTGGCGGCCTTATCGCGCAGAAGGTTGCGGGACTCGGGCTCAATATGGTATTCGCCCCGGTGCTGGACATTCATAGCAACCCGAACAATCCGGTCATCGGCGATCGATCCTTTGGCACTACGGCGGAGACCGTTACCAAGCATGGGATTGCCTCCATGAAGGGGATACAGGAGAAGGGAGTCGTTCCCGTCGTGAAGCATTTTCCAGGGCATGGCGACACTTCGGTCGATTCCCACCTCGGTCTGCCCGTGGTGGAACATGACTTGAAACGTCTGCATGAAATGGAGCTGGTTCCGTTTCAACAAGCGATTAATGAAGGCGCCGATGTGGTCATGGTTGCGCATCTGCTCATGAAGAGCATTGATCCGGATACCCCATCCTCGTACTCGAAGCCCGTGATCAACGATTTGTTACGGGAAGAGATGGGATTTAAGGGAGTTGTCATAACGGACGACATGACAATGGGTGCTATATCCGGCAGCACGGACGTAGGTGAGGCTTCCGTGAAGTCCGTTGTCGCAGGAAGCAACATGGTACTGATCGGACATGAATATGCCCTGGAGGAAGCCGTCATCCAGGCATTGACCAAGGCTGTCCGGAGCGGCGTGATCCCGGAGGAGATGCTGAACGACCGGGTAAAGGCGACGCTTGAGCTAAAGCACAAATATGAGCTAAGCGATGATCCCGTGAAGGCTCCCGATATAAAGCCGTTAAATCAGCATACGAAAGCAGTACTAGATCAAATGAAGTAAACGTAACATATATAATAGGAATATATAAAAACCCGATCTCAGAGTTGAGATCGGGTACAACGGACTAGAATATATTAGAAGTTGATATAGTCTATAAAATATGCTAGAATGAAGGATAAATAACTATTGGTTTAATGTCATAATGATCTAATGCTAGATTAGCATGAAAATATGGGATTGTCAACAGGGGGGCATAGAATGGAGAACCGTCAGAGTGCGGATTTTGCATTGGAACGCGAGGTTACGGATACAGAGAAATCGGCTAATTCTCCAACAGAGGATTTTTCGGTTCACGACGATCTCTCGCTTCCGCCAGGCATCAAGATTAGCGATCCAGTTCGCATGTACCTGAAAGAAATCGGTCGTGTTCCCCTCCTCTCAGCCGATGAAGAAGTGGAACTGTCCAAACGTATAGAGGAGGGAGATGAGGAAGCGAAACGCCGTTTGGCCGAAGCGAATCTTCGTCTCGTTGTTAGTATAGCAAGACGCTATGCCGGTCGGGGAATGCAGTTCCTTGATCTGATCCAGGAAGGCAACATGGGCTTGATCAAAGCGGTGGAGAAATTCGACTACTCCAAGGGCTTTAAGTTTAGCACCTATGCCACTTGGTGGATTCGTCAGGCGATTACCCGCTCGATCGCCGACCAGGCCAGAACCATCCGGATTCCGGTGCATATGGTGGAAACGATCAATAAACTTGTTCGTGTCTCCAGACAGCTCCTTCAGGAGCTGGGCCGCGAACCGACGCCGGAAGAAATCGGCAAGGAGATGGACATCTCACCGGAGAAAGTGCGCGAGATCCAGAAGGTATCTCAGGAACCCGTGTCCCTGGAAACGCCTGTCGGAGAGGAAAGCGACTCCAACCTGGGCGATTTCATCGAGGATCAGGATGCGTTGGCACCGGCAGATGCGGCAGCTTTCGAGCTGCTGAAGGAACAGCTGGAGGAAGTGCTCGATACGCTTACCGAGCGTGAAGAGAACGTGCTTCGGCTTCGCTTTGGACTCGAGGACGGACGGACCCGCACGCTGGAAGAAGTGGGGCAGGTGTTCGGCGTAACGCGCGAACGCATCCGCCAGATCGAAGCGAAGGCGCTCCGTAAATTGCGTCATCCGAGCCGCAGCAAGCGTCTCAAGGATTTCCTCGAATAAATTTTGGTAACGGATCATCTGATGATGAACGAATCCCTGGTTACGGTCTACGAGCCGTAATCCAGGGATTTTTTGCTATATGGCCAGGATTTCGCCCCAGATTGACACCATCCGAGTAGTTGCATCATAATGATGTAACATCCCCACATTTAGTAAGGGTTGTTGTGCCTAATGTGAAGAATAGGGAGTGACATGTCTACGATGACTTTACATACATCTGCTATTGACCGATTGTGCAAGCGCAATGTGGAGCTGTCTGCCTTTTCGACGTACGGGATCGGCGGTTCAGCCAATTATCTGGCCATGCCTGAAACGGCAGCCGACCTGGCGGAACTTTTGCAGGATTGCAAAAAACGCGGGTTGCCATGGTACACTTTCGGCATGGGCTCCAATATCCTGTTCCCGGACGAACCGAAACGCGATCTGGTCTTTATCTCGCTCAAAAACCTGGTGGAGCTGCAGGTTGCGGGAGACAAATGGTACGTTTCATCCGGAACGCCGATGTCCCTGCTTTCCTTGATGGGGTTAATGGGCGGAACCGATTTGCTCGACTTTACTTTTTTGCTGCCGGGCTGCGTAGGCGCCGGCATCTATATGAACGCCAGATATAATGCGCGCCAAATCTGCGATATCCTGGATACGGTATATTATATCGATACGATGGATCCGGGCCTGAAGGTGCAGTCCATTGCGGTGGGGGATTGTTTATTTGCATACAAGCAATCCATCTTCCAGCAGCATCCATGGATCATCGTAGGCGCCGATCTCAACATACCGGTCAGCTCGGAGGAGCAGATCCATTCGACTTCGGCGCTGCTCGCGGAGTGGAAGAGCCGCGGCAGCCATCCGTCCTCGCTGCCGTCCTTTTTCTCGTTCTTTCTGGGCGAGGTCCATGCTTTGGCCGGAAGGGGAATCGAGACGCCGCAGTCGATGCTCGACATCATCAAGTACCGGACGAGTAAGCGTCATTTCGACTATCCGTCCTGCGGTTCCGTATTCAAGAACAATTATGATTACGGGGTAGCCGTAGGCTCGCTCGTGGACCAGCTGAATATGAAGGGGACCGAATACGGAGGCGCCATCATTTCTCCGCACCACGGCAACATGATTCTGAATCAGAAGCATGCAAAGGCAACGGACATACTATATTTGATGAATCTGATTTCGGAGTCGATCAACAACCAATTCGGGTTCGTTCCGGAACCGGAGATTGTATTGGTATAAACGCTCTCTGAAAATAATCTCTGTAAAGGAATTGGAATAAGTAGAATTTAACGCTATAATCAGATAGGTGATCATCTGTTTATTGGTATAAACGATGAAATTCATGTTGCGAGAGGGGCATTAAATATGGCTAAAACTTTAATTTTTGGACACAAAAATCCGGATACGGACACCATCTGCTCTGCTATTGCATATGCTGACTTGAAGAACCAGCTTGGTCTGTCGGCCGAGCCCGTGCGTCTTGGTGACGTAAACGGCGAAACGCAGTACGCGCTCGATTTCTTCAAAGTAGAGGCGCCTCGCCTCGTTGAGACGGTTGCAAACGAAGCGCAGGACGTCATTCTCGTGGACCATAACGAGCGTCAGCAAAGCGCCAGCGACATTGATCAGGTTCGCGTAATCGAGGTTATCGATCATCACCGCATCGCTAATTTTGAGACAAGCCATCCGCTGTACTACCGTGCGGAGCCTGTCGGCTGCACTGCTACCATCCTGAACAAGATTTATAAGGAGAAGGGCGTAGCCGTTCGCAAAGAAATTGCCGGCTTGATGCTGTCCGCGATCATCTCGGACTCCCTCTTGTTTAAATCTCCAACCTGCACGGACGAGGATGTGGCTGCTGCTCGCGAGCTGGCTGAAATCGCCGGCGTGGATGCCGACAGCTATGGTTTGGACATGCTCAAGGCAGGTGCTGATCTGAGCGACAAAACCATCGCTCAATTGATCTCCCTCGATGCCAAGGAATTCCAAATGGGCGGTGCCAAAGTCGAAATCGCCCAGGTCAACGCGGTGGATACGAATGATGTATTGTCCCGCCAAGCAGAACTCGAGGATGCGATTCAATCGATTATTACGGACAAAAACCTGGACTTGTTTGTCTTCGTGGTGACGGACATCCTGAACAACGATTCCATCGCGCTGGCGCTCGGTAAAGAGTCCAAAGCCGTGGAGAGAGCGTACAATGTATCTCTGTCGGAGAACAAGGCGCTTCTTAAAGGCGTGGTTTCCCGTAAATCGCAGATCGTTCCGGTTCTGACCGAAGCATTCAATCAATAATAGCTGGTTATTGGAACAAGCCTGACCATCGACTGAGGAATCAGCGGGGCGGGCTTGTTTTTGTTTTGCTGTTTTCTCGGATTTCTGCATCATGCAGGACCGCTCCAACCTATATGAAGCGCTTTCGAAAATTGAAATATTGTAATGAATTTACATCGAAATGACATCCTTTTTACGGCGGCGATTCGTATAATGAAGGAAAGAAATAGGAACGACAAGTACATAGGTGTTTCAAATCCCAAGAATTGGGTTAATGACCATTAATGTTTGTTGAGTCGGATTCCGAGGCAGAAAGTGGTATAAATCTGATCTATAATAGAAGTATGAAGAGGGAGCGATGAGAAGATGAAGAGGTCGGCTTGGAAATTGGGAGCAATGATGCTGCTTGTCCTGATCATGATGACAACCGTCGGTGTAGCCTCAGGCAACAATTATGAGCCGGTTCCGAAAGCTTCGAATCAGGAAGCTGCCTACATAAACGGACTGGAGATCAAAGACGGCAAGGTCTTTCTTCTAGTAGATCCAATCGAGTGGTATGAGGGAGAGGAAGCGAATCAGGTGTTCCGCGAACGGGAGCAGGACCCTGAGATGACCGAGGCCCCGGACGGCTATTATATCGTGAACGATACGGAAGAGCATATCGAACTTCCAGTAGCGGACGATGCAGAAGTGCTGCTCCAGCTGTACGACCATACCGGACGATATGAGGATGCCCAGATTTCCTGGAATCAGCCGGTGAGCCTGAGCAAATTCGCGGACATCTACAAAAAGGATGATATCGTGGACATGAAATGGTTTCCGTTTCATATTACCGTTGAAGACGGCGTCGTCGTGAAGATCATCCAACAGTATGTACCTTAATTTATCATGAAAAATAGAGAAGCGAACTGATGAAGAGCCGCTCCATTTCGGTTAATCCTACCGATGGGCGGCTCTTATGTTTGTTTCTAAGCCTAACGGCAAGCGTTAACCGGCATCTTTGCTGTAGTGCTGGTGTTTCATCGGTTTGATTTTGCCGTTGACCACGTCGCTGACGAAGGGTGCTATCTTGGATTTCCGTTCCTCGTATTCTTCCTTCGTCACCTTGCCCTCGGACAGCTTCCGATCCAGGCGCTTCGTGAGTGCCTGGACTTGCTGATCAATGACGGACTGGACGGGTATACCTTGCTCCTTCGCGATCTGTGCCAGCGATTTTCCGGATTGAAGCGATGCTTTAAGTTGGTCCGGCGTTGTCTTCAGCAGCTTGGCCAGCTCGTCGCTATCCGAGATCAGCCGGCCGTGCCGCTGATGCATCCGCTGCTTGTGCCATCCGCCCTTGGCGTCAAGCAGCTTATCCGCCGCTGCGGAGTAATCGATGGATTTGCCCAGCTGCTTTGGATGCGAAGCGATTTTCTCCTTCAGCAGCTCCATGATCTTGGCTTTCATGGCATCCCGCGATACGCCTTGCTCTTTGGCTATTTCCGCGAGGGTCGAGGTTTTGAGTTTATCCCGGAGAACTTGCGGCTCCAGCTTCAGAAACTCGGAGATGGCCTTGAACATATGGCCGGGTTTATGTTGCCCGCGTTCGTCCTTGGACGAAGGAACAGCCGGTGATTCCGATTGCTGTCCGATCGGTTCCGCCGAAACCGAGACGGGAAGATAAGCGAGGCCCATGACTACAGCGATGGCGAGCAGCACCAACCGCTTCACTGACTTCAAGTGGGTTGTCATTGTTGTTTACCGCCTTTCATGTTGTTGGTCTTACAGTCCATCATTCTTTCCCGCTAAACTGAACTCATCCTTAAAATAACCTTAAAATAGGATGAAAATACATAAATTTCATGCAAATGGTGAAAAGTGGCCATTCTATGAAACTATCGACTCTTCTCTGCTAATATGCTATCATGGAGTCTTGATAACGTATTAAAGTGAAAAAGCAGTTATGCATAGGACGAGGATTGATGCAGATCCTAGAATATGACTGCGCTTAACGTCTACGAGGGGGATTTTTTGGTGAAAAAGATAGCATCCGTGTTAGCAGGCTTCATGCTTTTATTTACTGTAGTCGGCTGTTCGAGCTCGGCAAGCGGGGGGAATGAGCTGGTGGTCGGAATTGACGACAAGTTCGCGCCCATGGGATTCCGCGACGAGAGCAATGAAATTGTCGGCTTTGATATTGATTATGCCCGCGCAGCGGCCGAGAAAATGGGCAAGGAAGTCAAGTTCCAGCCAATTGACTGGAAAGCGAAGGAATCCGAGCTTAGCAGCGGCCGCATTGACTTGATCTGGAACGGTTATACCATCACCGATGAGCGCAAGGAGAAAGTGCTGTTCACCAAGCCTTATCTGGAGAACAGTCAGGTCGTCGCGGTGCTGAACGATTCGGATATCGCAACGATCGGCGATTTGGCCGGCAAACAGGTCGGATTGCAGTCGCTATCCTCGGCAGCCGACGCGCTGAGCGCCAATGCCATTCACGAGCAAGTGAAGAACATTTCCGAATTTCCCGATAACGTGCTGGCATTGAGCGATTTGAAGAATGGACGCGTAGACGCCGTGATCATTGACGAAGTGGTCATGAAATACTACATGTCCAAGGAAGAGGGAACGTACAAGATTTTGGAGGAGTCCCTGGCGCCGGAGCAGTACGGGATCGGAGTTAAGAAAGGCAATGAGGAACTGCTGGAAAGCCTGCAGAAAGCCTTGGACGAAATGAATGCCGACGGTACGGCCGCCAAGATTTCCGAGAAGTGGTTCGGGGAAGACAAAGTGTTGAAGTAAGCATTCCCAAGAGGTTGGTCATCCAACCTCCCATAGGTATTCCAAGAAACCGGACTTTGACCAAAGGCTCCGGTTTTCTGTTCCAATCGGTCGGTACAATGAAATCATCGGAGAACTTCAGCATTCCGGAAGTTTTTCCATTAGGAGTTAAGCAGATATGAGTATGGATTACATCGTTCAAATCGGCAAACCGATGCTGGAGGGCGCGCAGACCACGATCCTGTTGTTCTTGATTTCCATTTTGGCCTCCATTCCGCTCGGGTTTGTGTTCACGTTAATGGTTCGAAGCGCAATCAAGCCGCTGGCTTGGTTAGCCAATGCCTATATATATGTTTTTCGAGGTACCCCGCTGCTGCTGCAGCTGCTGTTCTTCTGCTTTGGGCTGCCGGTGCTGCCGGTGATCGGAGAATATCTCGTTTTGGATCGTTTTGTAGCCGCATGCTTGGCATTCGTGCTGAACTATGCCGCTTATTTTGCGGAAATCTTCCGCGGAGGACTCTTGGCGATTGACAAGGGACAATATGAAGCGTCTAAGGTGCTGGGCTTGAACCGCTGGCAGACGACCACGAAAGTAATTCTGCCCCAGATGTTCCGCGTAGCCCTGCCTGCGGTATCCAACGAATCCATTACGCTGGTAAAAGATACGGCGCTGCTGTATGCCGTGGCGGTACCGGAGCTGCTGCACTTCGCGTATACGGCGGTCAATCGGGATTTCACGATTATGCCGTTTGTTATTGCGGGCGTGATATACCTGCTGATGACGCTTGTGTTAACGCTGCTGTTTAAATTTCTGGAACGCCGATTCAAATATGAATAGAAGGACTGTCGCGCAATGGCAATTATCGAAGTAACCCATATGAAAAAATCCTTCGGCTCGCTGGACGTGCTGAAGGACGTCAGCTTTGAGATTCAGAAGAATGAAGTGATTGCCATCATCGGGCCTTCCGGTTCGGGAAAGAGCACCATGCTCCGCAGCCTGGTGCATCTGGAGGAAATCAACGGCGGATCGATCAAGGTGCAGGATCAGTATTTGGTGAAGGACGGCGTGTATTCCAGTCCGCCGCAGATCAAAGCGATCACGTCCCGGATGGGCATGGTATTTCAGCACTTCAACCTGTTTCCGCATCTGACGGTACAGGAGAATCTGGGCCTCGCGCCCAAACATGTCAAGAAACAAAGCAAAGAAGAAGTTAGAACGAACGGCACCGCACTTTTGCAAAAGGTCGGTTTGTCCGATAAAGCGGATGTATACCCCGGAAATCTATCGGGCGGTCAGAAGCAGCGCGTGGCCATTGCTCGGGCGCTCATGATGAATCCGGACATCATGCTGTTTGATGAACCGACATCGGCGCTGGATCCCGAGCTGACCGGCGAGGTGCTGGCCGTCATCAAGCAGCTGGCCGAGGAGCACATGACAATGGTGATCGTGACGCATGAGATGAGTTTTGCCAAGGAAGTGGCGGACCGGATCATCTTCATGGATCACGGACAAGTAGTCGAAGCCGGAACGCCGGATCAAATATTTAACCAGCCGAAGATGGAGCGGACCCGCGAGTTTTTAAATCGGGCCGCGCGTTAAAAAGGACTGGCTCAAAGCTGGATCGAAAGATCGGCTGTGGGCTGGTCTTTTTTTTTGGCAAAAAATAAGGCCATATAGTGAAAGCGTTTAAATTATTGGTTGACGGAATCGGAATTGATCGATATCATTGTTTTAAAGATTTTTAAACTGTTTCATATAAATATCTATAAAATAATAGCGAGGAGCGGAAAAAGTCATGAGTCAGGTTATTACCATTCATTCGGACGTATCCAAAGGCAAAATCAATCGCAATATTTATGGACATTTCTCCGAGCATCTGGGCCGCTGCATTTATGAAGGAATCTGGGTGGGCGAGGATTCGCCGATACCTAATACGGAAGGGATCCGCAATGACGTGCTGGATGCGTTGAGACAGCTGAATATACCTGTTCTGCGCTGGCCCGGCGGTTGTTTTGCCGACGAATACCATTGGAAAGATGGCGTCGGGCCGCGGGAGAATCGGAAACAGATGGTCAATACGCACTGGGGCGGCGTTGTGGAGAACAACCATTTCGGCACGCACGAATTCCTGCGTCTCTGCGAGCTTTTGGGCTGCGAACCCTACATATCGGGCAATGTCGGCAGCGGCACGGTTCAGGAGATGTCGGAATGGGTTGAATACATGACCTTTGACGGCGTGTCGCCGATGGCCGCATGGCGTCAGGAGAATGGCCGCGAGAAGCCGTGGAACGTGAAATATTTTGGAGTCGGGAACGAGAACTGGGGCTGCGGGGGCAATATGCGGCCGGAATATTATGCGGACTTGTATAGACGCTATCAGACTTACGTCCGCAACTATGGCGAGAACAAGATCTACAAAATTGCCTGCGGCCCGAATGTGGACGATTACCGCTGGATGGAGACCGTCATGAGGGAAGCACATCCGTACATGGATGCCATAAGCCTTCATTATTACACGATTCCGGGCGAATTCTGGACAGGCAAAGGACCTGCCACCGGATTCAGCGAACAGGAATGGTTCACCACCATGAAGAAAGCACTCCATATGGATGAATTGATCACGAGACATTCGGCGATTATGGATCAGTATGATCCTAATAAGCGCATCGGGCTCATCGTGGATGAGTGGGGCACCTGGTTTGATGTCGAGCCCGGCACGAACCCTGGCTTCCTGTACCAACAGAATACGATCCGTGATGCCCTGGTGGCGGGTTTGACGCTGAATATTTTCCATGAGCATAACGATCGGGTGGTGATGGCAAACATCGCTCAGATCGTCAACGTCCTGCAGTCCGTCATCTTGACCGAAGGCGAAAAGATGATCCTTACCCCGACCTATCATGTGTTTGATATGTACAAAGTGCATCAGGATGCCGAACGTTTGGCTACCCATCACAGCGGGGCCGATTATGAGATGAATGGCGAGAAGATCCCGCAAGTATCCGTAACGGCCTCGAGGGATGAAGCCGGCAAAATCCATGTAAGCCTGTGTAATGTTAGTCACGCGGAGCAGAGCGACGTGAAGATCCAGCTTCGGGGATTAAGCGGTGCGGTGAAGCAAATCGTAGGCCGGCAGCTTGCCGCCGATTCGCTGGACGCTCATAACACCTTTGAATCGCCGGAGGTTCTCAAGCCGGCTGCATTCACTGCATTTGAACAGGAAGGTGACGTACTGCGTGCGAAGCTGGCACCGATGTCCGTTACCGTTCTCGAGATCACGGCGGAATAAACGAAGGTCATGGCGGATAATCGGTGTAAAGGTTGTCATGACGATTACCGGGTCAGCGATGAGCAGATAACGCGCGTACTGTCCTCCCCGATGTTCTCATCGGACCGGTGCGTGCCGGATGACGAATATGATGCCCGTCTTCGTGCGTGCTTCGCATGCCTTAAACTGCAAGGGGACACCACGTGTACGCTGTGCGGATGCATCGTACAGATCGCCGCGAAGCTGAAAGACAAGCGCTGCCCTTATCCGGGGAAAGACCGTTGGTCGATCACCGTTAGTGTTTCATAGAAAATAACGCATAGTCAAAGGCCTGTTCTCATGGATGGATCATGGGAGCAGGCTTTTTTAGCACGGGAAGGGTTCATTAGCTTTACAGAAACTTACAACCTATGTTATGACTAATAGAAAAAGATCGGCACGTTAGGATAGGGTGTGACATGAAAAAAGGAGGCTTTTTATATTACTGGACCGCGCACTCGAGCATTTCGCTGGCAGGCGTTGTCTATATCATGGTGCTGACTACCTTTATGTATCAGGAATCCGGTTCGGCTTTTATTGCTGCGTTGTTCCCGCTGTTTAACGCAGTGGCGCGGTTTGCCGCCGGCTTTACGGCTCCGCTCGTCATGGAGAAATTCGGCTTCTCCAAGCTGCTGTTGAGGCTTCAAGTTCTGAAAGCCCTGCTGTTGACCACGCTGGTAGTCTTGTTCCCGTACATATCATCGCAGGTCGCGATATTGTGTATCTTCATATTATTCATAGCGTTTACCGAGGGATGGGGGAATCCGCTGATCCAGTCCATGGTACCAAGAATGGTTGCTCCTGACCGGTTGGTAAAGGCCAACAGCTCGTTATCCGTTACCAGCCAATCCCTGCAGATTGCCGGGTATACGTTTACGGGGTTTCTGGTCATACGCTACGGAGATATGCCGACATTAATCATGAGCTGTACGCTCATCTGGCTATCCGTATTATGTTTTTGGATTGCGGCTCGATCCATGCAGACCAAAGCTCCTGCTGCAGCCGGACGAGGGAAACCAAGCTGGGAAGTAATCCGTGAAGGCTGGTTCTATCTGTGGAGAAATCCTACGCTAAGAATCGTCACGATCATGGATATGGTTGAGGGGATAGCCGGAACCATCTGGGTGGGAGCGATCACGCTGGTATACGTAAAGGAAGTGCTGCATCAAAGCGAAGCCTGGTGGGGATTTATTAATGCCAGTTATTACGTCGGCGCCATTCTTGGCGGTTTGCTGATGCTGCTGCTGTCTTCCTTCATCCAGAAAAATCTGATACCCTGCATGGCTACGGGTTCCGCGGTATTCAGTCTGCTTACTTTGTGGTACGGCCTGAACAGTATCCCGGTTGTGGCTTTAATCTTATGTATTGCGATGGGGCCGGCCTATCAGCTGAGGGATGTGGCGCAGCAAACCGCTCTCCAATCCAGTGTGGATCAGGACATGCTGCCGAAAATATATGCTTCTCGGGATATCTTATTATCATCGGTAACAAGTGTATCGATTGCGGTTATTGGTCTTATCGCGGATACGCTCGGCATTCGCATGGTTTACATTGCAGGGGCAATCTGTATTGCCATATCCGCAGGGCTGTCGTTCACTATCCTGAGGCTGCAGCGGAAGCTGGCTTCAGCGGCGGAAGCGGGAGGCAGCATCTTGTCATGAGATCACTAGAAAAGAGCTGTACCAGTCTCATTCCTTTCGGAATGGATCTGCGCACAGCTCTTTTTCATGGGATCGACGCTCCGACAACCTTGAGGACGCTCTTGTCCGCGTTAGGCCTTGTTCTTCTTGCTGAACAGCGAATCAACCGAGAGCAGGCTGCTGCCGCTTAGAACAAGATGTACGGCCATGGCCAGCAGCGCGATATCCAGTTCATAGCCACCCAGGAAACCCATGCCCAGCTTCGCCTGAAAAATCGCCACGACAAGCACGACCCCAAGAACCAGAGAAGCGATTCTCGTTCCCAAACCGATAATCAGCGCAATTCCGCCCACGATTTCGATGATGGCTACAACGGTTGCCATAAAGGCAGGGATTCCCAGACTTGCGAAGAATCCTTCGATATTCCCGATGCCGCTCTGGAATTTATCCAAACCGTGAGCCATAAAGATGACCCCCAGAATCACCCGAATTATGAAAGTGCCTGCAGAAGAATAACTACCCATGAAATAGACCACTCCTTGTCATTTTGGTTTAAAATGTTATCAACTAACTTAAATATAGCTGAGAACTATAGGTTGTATCATACTCAATTTAACTATTGAATGTCAAGTAACTAACTAAAAATACTTGGATTATACAATATCCAATCATGATGCCATATGATTAGATGAAGTTCAGCCAATACAGAACAATAGCCATCCTCAAAGGGATGGCTATTGTTCTGGTACTCGATATTGGAGGTTCTTTAATGCTGTTCATGGCTTAGTGCCTGGGCCGGTATTCCGTCGGCGACTGCCCGGTCCAGCGGCGGAATTGCCTGGAAAAATGGCTGGCTGAGCGAAAACCGAGTTTGTCGGCGATTGCGTTCATCGGCAGATGGGTCGTGACCAGCAGCTCTTTGGCCAGACTGAGCTTCTGGCGGCTGATATATTGTCTTGGCGAGATCCCGTACACTTGGCGGAATAACTTGGAGCATTGGCTTCGGCTTAAATTAAGCTCTTGGGACACAGCCATGACCGATATCTCTTCGGTCAATCCCGACGACAGCTTCGCTTCGATGGCATGAGCCGCATCCGCTGCAAGCAGGGAGGATGGTTTAGGGGTGCCTGCTGCCGCAAATAAAGCGCGGGGCGGCTTCAGCGCATCCTGCCTCTTCAAGAGAGAGAGCACATCATGGATGATGAGCAGGGTGTAGGACTGGAGCAGAAGCCTGTCCTCAAAAGTGAGATTGTAATCGCTTGGCTGGTTCTCCGGACGGACCGAATGGGCTGCCGGCTGGCTGCGCCGGACGATTCCCTCCAGCTCTTGAACGTAGGCAGCCAGTTTGCTGCGCTCGCTTTCGTGCTGGCGAATATGTCGGTAAGGGGCAGCGGATAATGAGCTTCGAATTTCTGCATCATCCAGATCGAAATGAACATTGAAGTACCCATACTGCTTGTTGGATGCATTCGAGGTTTGATGGGGCACCCCGGATTTGATCAGAAGCCATTCCCCTTCGCGGAGCTGAATGGAATCCCGATGAATTTCCTGCAGGACTTCGCCTTCCAGACAGTATAGCAGCTCGAACAGGTGATGGTGATGCCTCGGATAACTCCAGCCTGGCGGCTGGGAATCAAAATGGCATCCGGTTACCTGCAGCGTTTGAATCATATTGGGAAAGCGAAAAGCGATATCCATGACAGCTGGCTCCTTTTGGGCATACAAAACGCCGATAATGATGCCTTATATTGTATCATAACGATGATTCGGCACAAAAGGTATAAAGAATGCCCCATTTGGAGATTGAGCAGCATGGGATTTTGATAGATGATGGCAATAGAAAGCAAATGAAACGTGTTAGGAGGAAACAAGCTATGAAAGCTCAATTGAAAGCGGTTAACCAACAATTCCTGCTGGGGGATGAGCCGATTCAGATTTTGTCTGGTGCCATCCATTATTTTCGAGTGGTTCCGGAATATTGGGAAGATCGGCTGATGAAGCTGAGAAGCTGCGGATTGAACACGGTGGAAACCTATATTCCGTGGAATTTGCATGAACCGAAGGAAGGACAATTTGTGTTTGATGGCATTGCCGACCTGGAAAGATTCGTCCGTATCGCCGGCGATCTCGGGCTGCATGTCATTCTTCGGCCGAGCCCTTACATATGCGCAGAATGGGAATTTGGAGGACTTCCATCCTGGCTGCTGCAAAATCCGGATATTCAGCTTCGATGCATGGACCCGGTTTATCTGGAGAAGGTCGACCAATATTATGATGAGCTGATTCCGCGATTGGTTCCGTTACTGACCTCCAAGGGTGGTCCCGTGATTGCGATGCAAATCGAGAACGAGTACGGGAGTTACGGAAATGATACGGCATATCTGGAGTATCTAAAGGATGGCTTGATCAAGCGGGGCGTGGACGTGCTGCTGTTCACTTCGGATGGTCCCACGGACGGAATGCTGCAGGGCGGAGCCGTTCCCGGCGTGCTTGCCACGGTCAATTTCGGATCAAGAACGAAGGAGGCTTTTGATAAACTGCGGGAGTACCGTCCGGAAGATCCTCTGATGTGCATGGAATACTGGAACGGTTGGTTTGATCATTGGCTGAAGCCACACCATACCCGGGATGCGGAGGATGCTGCTGCCGTGTTCAAGGAAATGCTGGACTTGAATGCATCCGTGAACTTCTATATGTTTCATGGCGGAACGAATTTCGGATTCTATAACGGGGCGAATTTTCACGAAAAGTATGAGCCGACGCTAACCAGCTACGATTATGATGCGCCTCTCTCGGAGTGCGGGGACGTGACGGCCAAATTCGAAGCCATTCGAAGCGCGATCGCACAGCATCAGGGAAAAGAGCTCTCCGATTTGCCAAGTCTTCCGCAGCCTGTCAAGAAAATAAGCTATGGCTCTGTGAGCATGACGCACTATGCCGACCTGCTGGAGCATCTGCCTGCGCTTTCCGAGGAGCAGAAACGCACGGCACCCGTACCGATGGAACGGCTGGGCCAAAGCTATGGCTTCACGGTTTACGCAACGCATATATCCGGGCCGCGCCAAGGGGAGTCCCTGCATCTGCAAGAGGTGCATGACCGGGCACAGGTATTCCTGGATGGAAAGTATCAAGGGACGGTCGAACGTTGGGATCCCAAAGCCCTGCCAATCGATGTTCCGGCAGCCGGCGCCAAGCTGGAGATCGTTGTCGAGAATATGGGACGCATCAATTACGGTCCAAAGCTGAAGGATTATAAAGGAATCACGGAGGGAGTCCGAATGAACAACCAGTTCCTGTATGACTGGAGCATCTATCCCTTACCGCTTGATCATCCGAATGCGGCACCGTTTCAACCGCTGGAGGGGCCTTTTGAACAGCAGGACCGACCTACCTTCTATCGCGGCGAATTCTATGTGGATGACATTGGCGATACGTTTATCCGCTTAGACGGATGGGGAAAAGGGGTCGTCTGGGTCAATGGATTCAATCTGGGACGCTACTGGGAGCAAGGGCCGCAAGCAGCGCTGTATCTGCCTGGACCGCTGCTGAAGCAGGGACGGAATGAAATCTTGGTATTTGAGCTGCATCATACCGAAACGGCAAGCATCAAGCTTGTCGACACACCCGACTTGGGTTAATTCGGCCGGAACAGACCGACGATGGATAAACAAAAAGGGAGCCTTCTTGTAAACTGAGAGGGCTCCCTTTCATGTTGGAATGAGTATCAGATTAATTGCTTGCGGACTTTTAAATATCGGTACAAGACGATACCGAATAGCGAGCACAGAACGGCACATAATCCAATGAAGCCATAGCCGGCCTGGAGCCCGCGCAGCAGGCCGAGCTCTGTACCGCTACCGTACATTTGCTTGAATCCGTTCGTGATCGCGCCGATCGCGTAATTGCCGATGACGCTGCCGATCCCCATCATGGTGACGGTGAACGTAATCGCGGTGTCGCTCTCATTCGGATATCTTTTGGCAATGAGAGCCATAACCGTCGGATAGATCGGGGCAATCCCGATGCCTGCCGCCGCAAACAGGAAGGCGTAGGATTCTCCGCCGAAAATCGCGACAAACGTACATACTCCGGTCAGTCCGGACAGAATGATGATGGACAGCGTGAAGCCGATCCGGTCCGTGATCGGGCCAAGCAGCAGGCGTGCCGCCGAGAAGCAGAGGAAGAACGCGGATAGCATGCCGGCTGCCGCTGCAGGTTCCCATTTGTACGATTTTTCAAGAAAGTTGACGAGCCAACCGCCAACCGCCATCTCCGATACGACGCCGAAGGATAGGATCATGACGACCAGCCACAGCGCGGGATCTTTGACCAGCAGCTTCAGCGGAGTCCGTTCCGTTTCGGATAGATCGTCCCCGGGAAACTTACTCATGAGTGCCGGGATCATGGGAAGTATGGATAACATCAGCATGGCCAGGTACATACCCCGCCAATCCAGCGTGTAATTAAACACGGTAACGGTCATGAGACCGGATGCAATCATCGGGGCCACCGTTGAGCTGATACCGTAGAAGAAATGGGACAGGTTCATCATCGTGCCCGTATTGCGCACAAAGATCCGGGCTGACAATATCGCGAGGCCGATCTCCAGCATACCGTTCCCAATGTACATTAAGAAGTAGGATGCGGTAAACAGAGGGTAGCTGTGGGACAGGAAAATCAACACGCCCGAGATGGCCATCGATCCGAAGGCAGCCATGCTGACCCACTTGATTCCGATCTTCCGGGTCAACAGCGCGGTGAAAGAGCATGCGATCAGGTACCCGAGCGCGTTCAGGGAGAGCAAGGTGCCGATCTGCATTTCATCCAATCGAAAATCGAATTGGATCCGCGGAATGGCGGGCCCCTTAATATTCTCCGATATCCCAAATATGATAAAGCCGAGAAAGATCGTTGCCAAATGCAGGGTGTAGTCTTTGCTCAATTTAGGTTTTGTTTTTGGTTGAAGGTCAGTATTCACGGTTAATCCCCAATCGTCATTGTTGAATTTTACATTGCGCTTGTATCGGATATCATCATATCCAGAGCGATCCGCTGCAAGCCGGCTAGATAGTCGTGTTCCCAATCGCGAAGCAGCATTTCGGGAAGATGCCGCTCCGGCACGTAGGCGGAAGCACGCTCTTTAATGGAGAGCAGGGCGGAGGGCGAGAGATTATGCTCGCACCACAGAATGGCATCGGGATTGAGAATCGCGGCGAAGGCGGCACTTAGCCGGCTTAACGCATCGATTTGCTCCTGATCCGGCTCGATGAGACTGCTCATCACAGAACGATTACGTTCCAATATGTCTTGAAAATTGCTGCCCTCGCTCATCGGGACGAAGCCGATCTCGCCCGTGAAGAACGAGCGGCCGCGAACGACGTTTCCATTAATGAGCAGTCCGGCCCCCGGTCCGTTGTGACCGAGGTATACGTATACGAGGGAAGCCTCCTCCGAGCCGCTGAGATTGTGGTAACCGAGCACGGCTGCATTCATGTCATTCTCTACGATGACAGGAATGGAGAACAGATCCTCCAGGTAAGATTGGAGATTGTAATCCTGGAATGTTCCATACGACGGCACATGAAAAATAAGACCGTCTCGCACCGCCGCCGGCATGCCAACGGCGATGGAGCGAATCTCTGAATAACGGCGGGTCCAGTTTGCCATTTGGGAAGCCAAGGCTTCCGGTCCACGATGAAGGATGCCGTCTTCAACCTTCCGCTCGAGCAAGTCGCCGTTCCAATTAAAAACAGTGTATACGCTCTGCTCTTTCTCATAATAAACGGCGAGACCCAGCATGTAATCCGGATTAAAAGCATAGCGGTTCGCACGTCGGCCGCCGCTGGATTCATCCAGTCCGAGCAGGTTGACTTCACCCTCCTGCACCATGAGCTCCACAACTTTGCTCACTGTCGGAAAGCTGATGCCGAGTCTTTCGCTGAGCTCGGCTTTGGTTCCGCTCCCCAGCTCCAGCAGCGACGAACGGAGCGCGCGCCGGACGGCGAATTTCATGGATTGCGGCGTAGGCAAAGCTTCTTTGCGCGTATGAATCACCTCGTTCACTCTTTTTAAACGTGTTTAATAAGTCCATGGGGATGATTATTGCACATCCGATAAGACGGTGCAAGAACAATATGTTGGTTTTAAAAAGAATAGGATGAAGGATCGGAAAGCGGTTGACAACAGCCATGCTCCATGAGAAAATGTACGCGCGTACATAAATTGCAGGAGGCTTGATGATTATCGCTAGTCGTAAAGAGGTAGCACAGCTCGCCGGCGTTTCGGAAGCAACGGTATCCCGCGTCCTGAATGGTGTTGGGCCGATCAAGGAGGAGACCAAGCAGCGCGTGCTGGAAGCGGCGGATCGGCTTGGATATACCCCAAGCGCGCTAGCCCGCAGTTTTGCGCGGCGCAGGAGCGGTAATCTTGGCGTCGTTATGCCTTACCTGCCGAAAGCTCGCATATTCTCCGCCTATTATTTTTCGGAGATCCTAAGCGGCATCGGCAGTAAGGCGCTGGAGAGCAAGCATGACCTGCTGATGCTGTTCCGTGAACCCGGCGGTTCGATGGATTACTTGAACCTGTTTCGTACCCAGAAGGTGGATGCCTGCATCATTCTCGGCGCCCGGGACGATGAAGGCGAGCGCGCAGCCATCAAACAGCTGAGTGAAGCGGATCGCCCTTATTGCCTTATTAATCAATACTTTGACGGCGAGGCGTTTCACGTCATGGATGCGGATCATGTAGAAGGCAGCTATCAAGCCGTTCATCACTTGATCGGGCAGGGATTCCGGCAGATTGCTTTTCTTAATGGCCCGCCCCAGTATTCCAACAGTCGCGACCGGCTGAAGGGGTACACCAGGGCGCTGAACGAAGCGGGAATCAAGCCGGATGAATCCTTGCTGTTCGAGGGCAATTTCAGCCGCAAGAGCGGTTATGCCGCAGCCGAGCTAATCGCCGGGAAGCTGGACCGGATTGAAGCGGTGTTTGCGGCCAATGACCGCATGGCGATCGGATTACAGCAGGGCCTGCGCGCGTTAGGTATTGCAGAGGATCGAATGCCTGCCTTTGTCGGTTATGACGACTCGGAGGCTGCAGAGCTCTGCACCCCGCCGCTCACCAGCGTAAGAGTCCCTTTCTATGAACTGGGATGTCTTGCCGCGGAGCATGTGCTTCGCCTGCTGGACGACTCCGATTCGCCGGACGGCAGCGGATCGAACGCCGCGCTGCATCGGCAGATGCCTACTCGCCTGGTGATCCGCGCATCTTCGCTTCATCAAAATCAATGAACCCTTATTCAAGGAGGAATGAAAGATGAACCAATTACGTGTCGGCATGATCGGATATAAATTCATGGGCAAAGCCCACAGCAACGCATATCGAAGCCTTCCGATGTTTTTTCCGAAGGCGCTGAAGCCTGAAATGGTGGCCATCTGCGGCCGCAATGCGTCGGCCGTGCAAGAAGCGGCGGATCAACTTGGCTGGCGTGAAAGCGTTACCGATTGGAAGCAGCTCGTGAATCGGGAGGATATCGATCTGGTCGATATCAATGCTCCAAGCGACGCCCATAAGGAAATTGCGTTGGCCGCGGCGAAGGCCGGCAAGCATATTTTCTGCGAGAAGCCGCTCGCGCTGACCTTGGCCGACGCCAGAGAGATGCTGCAGGCGGCGGAAGATGCGGGAGTCACCCATATGGTCGGGTTTAACTACAGATTTTCTCCGGCCGTAAGACTGGCCAAGAAATTGATTGACAGCGGCAGATTGGGCCAGATCTATCACTTCCGTGCCTGGTTTCTGCAGGATTGGATCATGGACCCGCAGTTCCCGCTGGTATGGCGGTTGCAGAAGGAAGTGGCCGGCTCCGGATCGCATGGGGATCTGGGCGCTCACCTGATCGACCTCGCGCATTATCTGGTCGGGGATATGCAGGAAGTAATCGGGATGAGCGAGACCTTCATCAAGGAGCGTCCCATTGCCAGCGAGATGACCGGATTAAGCGCAAAAGGAAGCGAAGGCGGCCCCATGGGCCAAGTTACGGTAGACGACGCTACGTTATTCATGACCCGCTTCGAGAATGGGGCGCTGGGCAGCTTCGAGGCCACGCGGTTTGCCGCGGGACATCGCAGCACCAATTCCTTCGAGATCAACGGCAGCTTGGGCAGCGTGAAATTTGATTTTGAACGGATGAACGAACTGGAGGTTTACTTCACGACCGACGATGAGGACGTTCAGGGCTTCCGCCGGGTACTGGCTACCGATCCCGTACACGATTATATGGAAGCATGGTGGCCGCCGGGGCATACGATCGGCTTCGAACACACCTTTACGCATGAATTTCTTGAGTTGTCGAACGCGATTTCGGAGGGACGGCAGCCGGTGCCTAATTTCGCGGACGGCGTAAAATGCCAAGCCGTCCTGGAAGCCGTGGATAAATCGATCGAAGAACGACGCTGGGTGCAGCTGTCTGAAATGTAATCATAATCATTCGGCCAGGGCTTGGCCGGACACATAAAAAAGGAGTGCTACGCATGAAAAAGGCTTTAATCGTATGGGGCGGCTGGGACGGACACGAACCGGAGCAGGTTGCCGGCATTTTTGCGGAAATGCTTCGGGGCGAGCAGTATGAAGTGGAAGTATCCGACACGCTGGATGCATTTAACGATGCTGAGAAGCTGCAGGGTTTGGATCTGATCGTGCCGGTATGGACGATGGGCGAAATATCGAAGCAGCAAGTGGAGAACGTATCGCTTGCCGTGCAGAAGGGAACCGGCTTGGCCGGCTGTCATGGCGGGATGTGCGATTCTTTCCGCAATAATGTGGATTGGCAGTTCATGACGGGAGGAAACTGGGTTGCGCATCCGGGGAACGACGGAGTGGAGTACCGGGTCGAGATCAAATCCAGCTCCAGTCCGCTTGTGGAAGGGCTGCAGGATTTCACCGTGGCATCCGAGCAGTATTATCTGCATGTGGATCCGGCCGTCGAAGTGCTGGCCACCACCCGTTTTCCGGTTGCGGCAGGACCGCATCTGCTGAACAAAGCGGTTGACATGCCGGTGGCGTGGACGAAGCGCTGGGGATACGGACGGGTCTATTACAATTCGCTGGGTCATCATGCAGATATCGTCGACATGCCGCAGGTGAAGGAAATGATGCGGAGAGGACTGCTGTGGGCCTCCGAGGGCAAGTCATTGTATGCCGGCTCGGACATGAGTTTCTTTACCGAAGGTCAGGGCTACACAGGCATGGGAGACAGCCAATAAAGGCAGAAGGAGACTGGGATCATGAAGAAGGTAAAGGTAGGCATTATCGGCTGCGGTAAAATCAGCGGCATTTATATGGAAAACTGCCACAAGTTCGACATCCTGGAGCTGACGGCCTGTGCGGATATCGATCGAGCCCGTGCCGAGGAACAGGCCGCCAAATATAATATCCCGAATGTTTATACCACCGAGGAGCTGCTCGCGGACCCGGAAATTGAGCTGGTCATTAATCTGACGATTCCTGCCCTTCATGCGCAAATTATGCTGGATGCATTGGAAGCCGGAAAGCATGTGTACGTCGAGAAGCCGCTGGGCGTAACCCGGGAAGAAGGCAGAGCGGTGTTGGACATGGCAGCAGCCAAAGGGCTGCTGGTAGGATGCGCCCCCGAGACATTCCTTGGAGCCGGTATCCAAACGGCCCTGAAGCTGATTGAGGATGGACGTATCGGCAAGCCGATCGCAGCAACCGCATTCATGATGAGCCGCGGACATGAGCATTGGCATCCGGATCCGGAATTTTATTATGCCGCCGGCGGCGGTCCGATGTTTGACATGGGGCCTTACTATCTGACGGCACTGGTCCAATTGCTGGGACCGATCCGCGGTATTAGCGGAATGACCGGCGCTGCGCTCGCGGAGCGGACCATTACCAGCGAGAAGAAGCAAGGGCAGAAGATTAAGGTAGACATTCCTACGCATGTAGCCGGACTTATCGATTTTCAGAATGGAGCCATCGGCACGCTGATTACGAGTTTCGATGTTTTTGGAGGCAGCACGCTTCCTAATATTGAGATTTACGGCACCAAGGGTACGCTTCTCGTTCCGGATCCCAACACCTTCGGCGGGCCGGTAAAATACCGATTGACCGGTGAAACCGAGTGGACGGAAGAACCGCTGCTTCCGGGGTATAACGAGAATACGAGGGGGATCGGCCCTGCGGATATGGCCTACGCTATCCGGAGCGGAAGAGCTCATCGAGCGAGCGGCGAGCTTGCCTATCATGTGCTTGAAGCCATGTGGGGGTTCCATGATGCTTCCGATGACGGCAAACGGTATGAGATGTCCAGCACCTGCGACATCCCGGCACCGCTTCCGCTTGATTTGCCGAAGTACACCCTGGATCAATAATATTGCGTCACATGTTAATAGCGGCTTACCCCAAAGGTCAACTGGACCCGGGGTAAGCCGCTTTACACTGTGTCGGGAACTCTATATCGCACTGGCTAACCTGTCTATTCCGAACTGGAATGGAGCGACAAGAGGTTATTCTTTTACGACAAGACCGAATATTTTCGTTAGCGGAATGGCTTGATGCGGCGATATAATGCATCCTTGAAGATCTTCCAGCGTTGCGCCGATATGGTGGAAGTCCGTTCGGCTTAGATCGATTCCCGCAAGTTTCGTGCCGGAGAACTGCGATTGATCGATCTGGCAGTCCAAAAACTCTACCTTGCTTAACTCGGAATGATAAAAATCCGATTTGACGAGCGATGTCGATTGGAAGGATACCTGCTTCATGTTGGCAAACCGGAACGTGGCATAGTCGCCCGTACAATGGTCGAATACGACATTACGGATGGTGGCGGCCGTCAGGTCGAGCCCCAATATTTTGCAATGATTAAATTGTACCCGATACATGATGGCCTCGCTGAGATCAACATTGGACAAATCGCAGTGGTTGAACACGAGGTCCGTCAGTTCGGCATGATGGAGCGTGACGTGCTGGAACGTCACGTTATCGAAGATCATTTGGTCGAACTGAACCTTGTTGGCCGTAACATAGACAAGCGTCTCGTCCTGACAAGCGGATTGAACGAACGAGGATTCGTCGTCAATGCCGGCATCGGACAGGATCACAGGCTCAAGCTGCTTGGGGAGCTTGGGTTTCACGATTTTGATCGGTGCCGCTGAACCGGCCGTATTGGGGGGTGCCATGATTTTTTCCTCCAAACATAGGAATAAGGTTTGAAATATAACTTAACAGAACAAACCGCATAGGTTTGAATAGAAGTATAACATGTACTTATCCCATTGTCCGGTCCCTCGCATTGATGGCGGCGTCCAGGGTTCCGCCGTGCCGATTCGGTGACCATGCCAGCAGACTGACGCGGCTGTTGCCCGATAGATCAGCAAGGAAAGGCGTCGTCTGTTCTCCGGCAGCCCATGGCCCAAAACATTCTTCCTGCCTGCCGAAGGCCGTTCCCGAGCTGTACAGGATGAACCACATCCCTGAAGCAGGTTGTACGAGAACCAAATCTTCCAGCCCGTCTCCATCGACATCCCCTAACACCACGGACAGGGGCGAACCCAAGGGATCCTCGCCGGAATACCAAACGCCGGCATTCCGAAGCCGTGTACCGCTGCTTAGCCAGACCTGACATGCTCCGGAGGCGGAGTTCCACACCACCAGATCATCCAGGCCATCGCCATTTACATCTCCGATGCACGGTATCATATCATTGCTCTGAAAGGAAACCTCATGCTGAAAAAGGGGAGGAGAAAAGCTCCCCCCGGAACTGTAAGCGATGGCGGCTTTACCGGTGACGTCATCCCATAGAAATAAATCATCTCTGCCGTCCCCGTTAAAATCTCCCGTTAAGGATTTCCAATTCAGGACTCCGGGCTCGGACAGCCAAATCCCGTCAGGTGCCAAACGGCTGCTGCCTGCGCCCAAGGCCACATGGCATATCCCAAGCTCTGCATGCCATACTGCCGCATCGATAAAGCCGTCGCCGTCGAAATCGCCTGTCATTGCGGTGCCGCTAGGGGATGGCGGCCAGTCGGCCAATAGCGGACGTATCGAATGTATGCCATTATGGATTCTAAGGGGGGACCGGATCCCAAGATCCAAGGTGTACCATGTGTTGCTGGCCTCGTCCCGAATGATCCATCGGTTCGGGAGCTTGTTTCTTTTGGCGTGCAGAAACTTGGGACGCTTCAAACTCAACCTGTCCGACAGCCGGGTTTCCCTGAAATCCGGTATGAAGGGGAGGATGGAGGTTAAGGATACAAACGATTTGCGCTCCCTCTCGAAGAACCGAAGGATCCTTCTGAGCGGCGAGTGTTCGTCATACTGCACGGTGCCGTCATCAAGGAATCGGATATAAGGAAATTCAAGATAAGGGTGGTAAAAGAACGAGGCCAGTTCGCGTTCACCCGTGAAATCTTTTAAAGTCTGTTCCATGCGAGCAACTTCGGCTTCGATGTTATGGCCTGAAACATAATAAAGCGGCGTGGGAACATAGATTGTTCCGTTCGTCAACGGATCGTCCAGGTTGTGCCGGAGCACGGCTGTCTTCGCATTCGGTTCGTCCGGCGGAGATTCGTACAGGACCCCGTTGCAGATCTCGATGATCTGCCGCTGAACCGGCGATGCGGCATAATGCGGCGTCTCGAACCAGGCCGCGGCAAAGCCCGCCGTTTGGAACGCTTGATGCCCCAGCTGAACCCGCCGATAGGCATAGGATTGCTGCAGCTGCAGGAGCGAAGCCACAGCCTCGGGGAGATCATCCGGCGGACAATCGGCGGTGCATTCCGAATATGCAAATTCGAATCCGTCACCGCTTGCCGATCTCCCGTACTGATGCGTATAGCCGTGAATGCCAAGCGAGGCGCCGAGCGCTGCCATCGTGCGGAGCAGCCGCACAAACCGAAGGGAAGCTTCATCCTGCAGGTCGGCTATTGAACGGTCCGTATGTTGCGCCGGATCAACATAACGGGGAATAACGGCCAGATGAAAGGGGATTTGCAGCTGGTGCAGGAATCTTGCGATGACAAGCAGCTTTGCTTGTTGTTCTTCCGTCCCGTACCATCCGCCAGGGCCGATATCTTCAAGCCGTATCATTGCTTTATTCATGTACAGACACTCCTTTCACGGGCATCCGAGCGCCATGTGGTATCCGATACATTTTATTTATGCTAGTTGTGGGCTTAGCGTCATCAGGATGAAGCAATCAATGATAAAAAGAGGATCTTCGAGCCTCTCCGCGAATACCAAGAGATCAAGAGAGGAACAGGAGGAAGTGGAAGACCATGCAGATTCGAATTGCAAATGAGCAAGATGCCGAAGGCATTGCTAGCGTACATGTAAACAGCTGGAAAACGACGTACAGGGGGATCGTCGATGATGATTTTTTGCAAAAGCTTTCCGTTGCGGACCGCGTAGAAGGCTGGCGCAGGAAGCTTGTCAATATGCCCGAAGACGAACAGCTACTGGTTATTTCAGACGAACATGGCAAGGTTTACGGGTTTATGTCGTACGGGACGGAGCGAGAGCAGAAAATCTCCCATGAAGGAGAACTCTACGCGATCTATCTCTTGGAAGAAATTCAAGGGCAGGGATGGGGAAAACGGCTATTTGCCAGGTTGAAGGAATTTCTGCAAACGAGAGGATATCGTTCGTTGTCGGTTTGGGTGCTGGTAGGCAATAAAGCCGAGCAATTTTATAGATATATGGGCGCTCAAGAGCTGAAGCAAAAAGAGATTGTCATCGGGGGAAAAAGACATGCCGAATTGGCACTGCTTTGGAGTTCCCTTGACCAAATCCGCTCATCTTCCTGAAGGTCTTCGCTCGGTTTTACATTAATGAGAGAATCCACTATGATGGAGATATACCCCGGCGGGTAACTCGATTTTTGATTTTGCCGCACTATAGGAGGTTCGCATTTGAGTATTATTCCGATAGGTCCGTTGATGATCCGAGCCGATATGGTGATATTTCTGATCTGCGCCGCGGCCGGGTTCGCCGCACTTCGCATTCGTTTGCGCCAGATGCCGCAGCGGGAATGGATCCTGGACACCTATTTATCCGTCATCATCATAGGTTTTCTCTCATGGAAATTCGGGATGCTGGTATTCGATCCGATCCGCACCCTCCAGCATCCGACCTCGCTGATCTACATGACGGGGGGAGTCAGGGGCATATGGCTGGGGGTTGTTCTCGCTATCGTCTACGCTGCACTTCGCTGGAACAGGAAGAGGGGGGAGTCTGGCCTGCTGCTGAAATCGGCGCTGTTATCGGCCTTTGCAAGCGGAACGGCAGGGTATCTCTTTCAGTGGCTGTGGGCGGATGGTGCGAGTGTGACGCCTTTTTTATTCTATGCTCTGATGTTCGGCGTCTTGCTGACGGTCAGCTGGCTTCGCTTTCAGGCACCGCTGCCGCAATTCCTTACGCTGGGATTAGGAAAAAACAGGGCAGTCCTGGTCGTGATGGCAGCTCTCTTCGCGTGGGTCATTTATGACTTCACTTCGAACACGGCCAGCGAGCGGGAAGCAGCCGCACCGCCGCATCAAGAGGGAAGCCAGGAAATCGCAGCGGAAGGTTTGAAGCCTGGGCTTCGCGCGCCGGATTTCACGCTGACCGATTCAGAAGGCCGGGAGATCAAGCTGTCCGATTATCGCGGGCAAACCGTTCTCCTTAATTTTTGGGCCTCCTGGTGTCCCCCTTGCAAGGTCGAAATGCCTTATATGCAGGATTTTTACGAGAAACATCAGGATGAGGATGTTATCATACTGGCCGTCAATATGACCCACCTGGAAAAAAGCATGAGCGAGGTACAGTCTTTTGTTGAGAAGAACGGCATCACCTTTCCCGTCCTGTACGACCAGCATGGTGAGAACTCCGGGCGGTACGAGGTGGTGGCTTATCCGACCACCTACGTCATTTCGCCTGGCGGCATCGTATCAGAACGGTTTCAAGGCGCGATCGACGAAGATATCATGGCCAGGGCTTACCGCAAGGCTAGCGATTAAGTAAGGTTAATGGCGGAATTTTGGTTGCGTGGACTTCTATCTCTGCCGCCTTCTCCCCAGGAGGAATATAATACACAAACGCTTGGGAGGGGGAGAAGGATTGCAGCCAATACCAATTTCGGCAGAAGGATGCAAAGGTTACGTCGGCAAAACCGTTTGCGCTGTCATGCATGATGGGACGGAAGTCGTGGGGACGATTCGCGGTGTACATGATCGGGGTCTTGAACTCGAATTTGCGAACCCATCCGCATATATATTGTCCGCCAAAGGGAAAAAGGGCAGAAAATCTTCGAAGTCGACCAAAGGCGGTGCACAAACGTCCGCATTTGGACCGTACGGCTACGGCGGTTTTGGACCGTATGGAGGCTACGGTTTCGCAGGCAATGTGCTTGCTTGGGAAGCCATTGCCTTGTTGTTCCTCATTCCGTTTTTATTTATCTAAACCCACATCAGGATATGGATCAAGGCCAGCAGTTTTCGATGAGACAGTCGGGGAAGGTGCCCCATACTGTCTCTTTTTCTATGTCCATTTTATAAATTTCGCGTGGATTGGGTACGGTTGAAAGGTTCGGCGGATGCATCGGATTGACTGATCAGCCATATCACAGGGGTAAAGGCAACGAGAAAACAGCTGCCCGCCAGAATCGGCAGCAAGGACCATTCCGCCACGGAGTAACCGAGAAGCGTCTGCCATCCGATGGCGATCAGTCCGAATAAATAGGCGAGGCCGCTGATATGGATGATTATCGGTTTGACGGCAGCATTGACGGATTTTCTCATGGACAGCCAGGCCACCAAAGGAATGGCCTGCAGTGCATGAAACCCGAGTCCGTGCAGCCAAATGATATTGCCGCCGATCCCGGTGAAACGACCCGCGTTGATGGAAATCCAGATGCCTGCCGCAAAAGATACCAGCACCGCGATCATGGCATAACGGATGCCGAGACCAAGCTCCGGATGGGCCTCTATTACACGCTTGCGGAAATATTGAGCCCCCAGGATCAGGTAGAACACGATGAGCAGAAGCGCAACGGCAGGAAAAATCGTGGAGATGACATGATCGAAGGATGAACCGTTCCGAACGAACCTCGGATCGACGCCGCGGAAATGTTGTACGGTCTCGGCGAAGTAGGAGAACAACACTAGGGGAATGTAACAGCAGCGGTAGATCGATTGGCTTCGTGGCCGCATGCCGGAAACCGGTAGAACGCTTGCGGTTGATAGGATGAATATTCCCAGGGCCGCGTTGAAGGAAAAGGCTTTGGAGACATCTCCGTCCGGTGAGACAGGTCCGCCATGGAGCAGCACCCATACCCCGCAAATTCCGGCCAGCAAAAAGCCGAGCAGACTCGTCAGCATGAGCCATGTCTCCTGTTTATACAGCCGGTATGCCCCGCTGGCCGCTTCACGTGCAAGTCGGTTCATAATGAATACCCTCTTTCGGAAAGATGAATTGTTTCTAATGTACAAGAGAACGGGAGCTGCTTTAACGGGCTGGGGATGTAATGGGCACCGTACCCCGGGATGATTTCATGGCTGGGCTTAAGCCGGGGATGAGATGGCTGTTTCCGCATGGGGAATGAGGAGGTCAGTGCTTTTTTACTAGATCGGGACCTGATGAAAATGAATCCTTCGCTTGATTGTTCCTTTCCTGTATACCTACTAAAATTGAAAAATGTGGTTATTGCTTGGTAGATCGGTTTAATAGTTTATGGAATTGAAATTTGTTTGTAGACTGCCTGAAGAAGCAGGGCGGCGAGACAGAAGGGGCGTCCGTATTTATGTCCAATCGAATATTAGTTACACCCGAGCAGCTGGAGCAGGTATCCGCGCAATTTGCCCAATCAGGGCAACTTAGCGGCGATTTGGTGCAGCGGCTCCAGCGAAGCATTCACGAAATGGAAGGTCAGTGGGAAGGGATGACCCGCGAGCGGTTTTACGGGGATTATCAGCATGCCAGGACGACGATGCTCAAGTTTGTGGAGTGCTTGCAAACGATATCCGCCGAGCTGAAGCAAATTTCCGTCAAATTCCGTTCCACGGATGAAATGGTGAACGGTGCTGCAGCTGGAGGAGCCGCAGCAGGCGCGGGCATTATGGCCGGGGCGGCAACCGGAGCGGGAATCGCTGCGGCGGCAGGCGCTGCATCCAAGACTTCCGGCGTGGCCGCTAAATCCTCAAGCAACCCGCTGGACGCAGCGCTCAAAGGAGTAGAAGTGGAAGGCAGCGTAATCAAGCACGAAGAGAATGGACTTTATGCCAAAGCAATAACAGGCAGCGCGGGAGCGAGCTTATCCGAAGGAGCGCATGCCAGCGGGGCTGTTGTTGAAGCAGGCTATGCGAATGATCATGTCGAAGGATCGGTTAGCCTGGTGAAGGCCGAAGTCGAGGCGGCGGTCAAGGACGGTACGCTTAGCGTCGGAGCTGAGGCTACATTAAACAAATATGAGGGCGGCGTGAATATTCCGCTTCCTTGGACGGATAAAGAGCTGCACATCGGAGGTTCCGCTTCACTGGGCGTGCTCGGCGCATCCGCGGAGGTGGGCAAGAGCGGCTTGAAGTTCCACATCCCGTTGGGACCGGGAGCAAGCCTCGTCGGAGTCGGCGGAGCGATTACGGTAAAATAGAAGGGGGCGCACAGCCTATGGGCGACAGACAAAAACGGTTCAAATACATAATGGTGATTATTGCTATCGTCGGCGTTCTGGGCACGGTGATTCCGAATCTGCTGGACACGAGTTACGCGGCAGCGGAAAAAGCCGTCATCTGCCTATCCTTTCTCATTGGAGTACCGCTCGTAGTGTCGATTGTCTATTGGATCGGTAAAAAAATAATGAAGGGTTGATCAACATGGAACAGCATGAGCAAACGGAGCAGAAGCTGCTGCCAATCGGATCTGTAGTCAAGTTCAAGGATTGGGACCAGACGCTGATGATCTATGGCCGGATGCAGAACGACTCCAAGACGCTAAAGCGTTGGGATTACGTTGCCTGCTTCTATCCTCACGGAAATCTGACCGCGGATTCCAACATCTTTTTCAACCATAAGGACATCTCGGAAATCGTATTCACGGGTTACGTCAACGAGGATGAAATTGCATTCCGTGATGCATTGTTGGAAGGAATTGCAAAAGCGGATCAAATGGCGGCCGCGGGCTCCGGCACGGACCATTCATAAATCAAATATAGCAGCTCGGTTCGTAAAGCAGCTCTGACAAGAGCTGCTTTTTTGTTTGTACGGGATTTACATTGAAAACCAAACAAACAAATATAATATCTTTGTTTATTTTTGAAAATATACTATTCAAAAATAAACGGGCGTGTTAATATGGGAAACAAATGAAAGCAAATTCATATGGTCAATCGGAGGGGAAGCTTCATGGTTCAGAGCTTATGGGAACAATCAAAGGCACAGCAGGCACAAAATACATTGGATGAGCTTGTCTATCGCTCGAATTTGATTGGTGCCGACCGGCGCGTATGCAACTGGGGCGGCGGCAACACATCCAGTAAAACAACGATTCAGGATTTTCGCGGCAACGACGTCGAGGTAATGTACGTGAAAGGCAGCGGATCCGATCTGGCCACCATGAAAGCGGGCAATTTCACAGGCTTGCGCATGGAGGATATCCGGCCGCTGTTCGAACGAGATTCGATGTCGGATGAGGAAATGGTGGCATACCTGGGTCATTGCATGGTAGATGCGAAGCACCCGCGAGCATCCATAGAAACGCTGCTGCACGCGTTCTTGCCGTTTCGGCATGTGGATCATACGCATCCGGATGCCATTATCAGCTTGTGCTGCGCCCATAACGGCAAAGAATTAGCCCGGGAAATTTTCGGCGATCGATTTGTGTGGGTTCCATATGTCCGCCCTGGCTTTACGCTGTCGAAGATGATCGCGGAAGGGGTGCTGGCTAATCCGAACGCCGAGCTTGTGCTTATGGAGAAGCACGGCCTTGTAACCTGGGGCGACACCTCGGAAGCTTGTTACGCACAGACGATTCGCATCATAAGTGAAGCGGAAGCCTTCATTGAAGCCCGAGTGAACAACGACAAGCTGTTCGGCGGCCGGAAGCATGCGCCGCTTGCCGCGGAAATCCGCCGGAGCATCGCTGCGGAAGTGATGCCTGCCGTACGCGGAGCCGTCAGCGACGCGAAGAAAATGATCCTGTCCTTCGATGATCAAGACGATGTGCTGGACTTCGTCGGCGGCATCGATTCGCCGAAGCTGTCCCAAGTAGGCGCCGCTTGTCCGGATCATTTGGTTCATACCAAGGTTGTTCCCCTCTTCATCGATTGGACGCCGAACGCTGAAGATATCGAAGGCCTTAAGGCAAAGCTCATCGAGGGCATTGCGGCATACAAAGCGCAGTATCAAGCCTACTTTGAACGCAACCATCATGAAGGCGACGTCATGTTCGAAGCGGCTCCGCGCGTCATCCTGATTCCCGGAATCGGAATGATCAACACCGGCAAGAGCTGGGCGATGTCGCAAGTCAGCGGCGCCCTGTATCACCGGGCCATCGCGGTCATGCGCGGCGCAACGGCGCTCGGCGACTTCGTATCCCTGAGCGAGAACGAATCCTACAACGTGGAGTATTGGCCGCTGGAGCTGTATAAATTGAGCCTTGCACCGGCCGAAGCGGAGTTTTCGCGGCAGATTGCTTTTATCACCGGGGGAGCCGGGGGGATCGGCAGTGCCGCGGCGCGCAGGCTGGTAGCCGAAGGAGCCCATGTCGTGCTGGCGGACTTAAATCTCGAAGGCGCGCAGCAGGTTGCCGAGGAAATCAATGCAAAGTACGGGGAGAATCGGGCATTTGCTGTTAAAATGGACGTAACCGACGAAGAGGCCGTGCAGCGCGCCTATCGCGAAACCTCCGTAACTTATGGCGGTGTCGATATTATCGTGAACAATGCGGGTCTTGCAACGTCCAGCCCGTTTGACGAGACGTCTCTAAAGGAATGGAACCTGAACATGAACGTGCTGGGCACAGGTTATTTCCTCGTGGCCAGAGAAGCCTTCTCCTTGATGAAGGTACAGGGGATTGGCGGGAGCATGGTGTTTATCGGATCGAAGAACTCCGTTTATGCCGGAAAAAATGTGACCGCATACAGCTCCGCGAAAGCGCTCGAGGCGCATTTGGCCCGCTGCATCGCTGCCGAGGGCGGGGAATACGGCATCCGAGTGAATACGATCCTGCCTGACGCGATATTGCAAGGCTCTGCGATCTGGAACTCGAACTGGAGAAACGAGCGGGCTGCAGCCTACGGGATCGAACCGGATCAGCTGGAAGAGCACTATCGGAAACGCACGACACTGCTCGTGAACATCTACCCACAGGACATTGCCGAAGGCATTGCTTACTTTGCTTCGTCCAAATCATCGAAGACGACCGGCTGTATGCTGACGATTGACGGGGGAGTACCGGCAGCGTTTACTCGATAATCGAAAGAATGAGTAACCAACCTAACGCAAGGAATCAAGAATTCTTATTAAGATGGGGCGCTGGGTTGATACAACCCGGCTGTCCTCATTCATATGGGAGGATATGCGATGAGGCAGGACGTTGCAAGGAACTTTGAGGAAGCTAAACAGCTCTATGGGCAGCATGGCATCGATGTGGACCAAATCTTGACGGAACTTGAGCGCATCAAAATCTCCATCCATTGCTGGCAGGGAGATGATGTTCGCGGATTCCTGTTCCGTGATCAGGACCTGTCCGGCGGCATCTCCGTGACCGGGGAATATCCCGGGGCAGCCGAAACGCCGGACCAGCTGAGGGCCGACCTGGAAAAAGCGTTATCGCTCATTCCCGGATCCCACAAAGTGAATCTCCACGCGATTTATGCGGATACCGACGAGTCCGTTGATTTGGATCAGCTGGAGCCGAGGCACTTCCAGTCCTGGGTGGATTGGGCCAAGGAGCAGGGGATCGGACTCGATTTTAATCCCACCTGCTTTTCCCACGACAAGTCGAAGGACGGGTTTACGTTGAGTCATGCCGACCCGGCGATCCGTCAATTTTGGATTGACCATTGCAAGGCTTCGCGACGAATCGGAGCTTATTTCGGAGAACAGCTGGGTCAGACCTGCGTGACGAATATTTGGGTTCCGGACGGTTACAAGGATATGCCGGTAGACCGAATGGCACCGAGACAGCGGCTGAAGGATTCGCTGGATGAGATTTTTGCCGAGGATATCAATCCGGAATGGAATTTGGATGCCGTCGAGAGCAAGCTGTTCGGGCTCGGCTCCGAAGCCTACGTTGTAGGCTCGCACGAGTTCTACATGGGGTATGGCATTCGGAACAACAAGCTGATCTGCCTGGATGCGGGTCATTTTCACCCAACCGAGAGCATTGCCGGCAAACTGTCGTCGCTCGCCCTATTCACCGATGGACTTCTCCTTCACGTCAGCCGGCCGATGCGCTGGGACAGCGACCATGTCGTCATCATGGACGATGAACTGACCGAGATCGGACGCGAGCTGGTGCGCAATCAACTGCTGGATGTTACCCATATCGGACTGGATTTCTTCGATGCCAGCATTAACCGCATCGCTGCGTGGGTTATCGGAACCCGCAATACGATCAAGGCGCTGCTGCGCGCCAAGCTTGAACCGGTCGATCGGCTGAAGCAGGCTGAACTTGAAGGCGATTACACGACCCGCCTGGCGTTGACCGAAGAGTTTAAATCCTATCCGTTCGGAGCGGTGTGGGATTACTATTGCGAACGTTTGGGAGTGCCGGTCAGAGAAGAGTGGCTGTCCGAAGTGAAACAGTATGAACAGGACGTATTGCTGAAGCGTTCGCAGGCATGAGAAGAGATGGAATCGTCATCGGGTTCATGCCCGAACCGTTGATTATGATCTGACAAGGAGGCTGGGGAGCGTTGAGCGTTCTTGCATTTGATTTGGGAGCAAGCAGCGGCAGGGCGATGCTGGGCCAGCTGAACAGCCGCACTATCGGCGTCACGGAAATTCACCGGTTCCCGAACGATCCTGTTCGAATCGGCGACCGCTTTCAATGGGATATCTTACGGATCTACCATGAGATGAAACAGGGCTTGCTCAAGCTAAAGGGGAAACATCGCTTGCCGTCGAGCATCGGCATTGATACCTGGGCGGTAGATTTCGGTCTCCTGGATCGGGGCGGGGAGCTGCTCATGAATCCGTATCATTATCGGGACACGCACACGGATGGCGTGATGGAGCAGATTTTCCGAGAGCTGCCGCCTGAAGAAATTTTTGATCGGACGGGAATTCAATTTCTTTCGTTTAATACCATGTACCAGCTTGCTTCGCTCCAACGGAAGAAACCCTATCTGCTTCAAGAGGCTGAGCGATTCTTAATGATCCCCGATTTGCTGCGCTACTTCTTGACGGGCGAGATGGCGAACGAATTCACGAATGCGACCACGACGCAGCTGTATAACCCGCACTCGGCCAGCTGGGATGATCATCTATTGAAATCATTGAAGATCCCTCATAAGTTATTTCATCCAGTGGTTCAACCCGGTACCCTTATCGGGGGGTTAAGGCCATCCGTAACCGAGGAACTGGGGGTTCCATCCATCCCGCTTTATGCGGTTGCGGAACATGATACGGCTTCCGCCGTGGTCGCGGTTCCGGCATTGGAACGGTCCTTCGCCTATTTGAGCTGCGGCACTTGGTCGTTGATGGGCACCGAGGTCGACCAGCCGGTCATTCATGAACGGGCCCGCGAGCTGAACTTCACGAATGAGGGAGGCGCATACGGCACGTACCGGCTGCTCAAGAACATCATGGGGCTGTGGATCCTGCAGGAATGTCAGCGGACCTGGGGGCGGGAAGGGATGTCGTATTCGTATCCCGAATTGGTTCATATGGCGGAAGCGGCACCGGCATTTGCTTGCTTCATCGATCCAGACGATTCCATGTTCCTCCCTGCGGGAGACATGCCGAAACGGGTAAGGGAATATGCGGCCCGCACGAACCAGGGCGTTCCGCAGAACGAGGGCGCGCTTGTGCGCTGCATTATGGAAAGCTTGGCCATGCAATATCGATATGTGCTGGAGTTGACCGAGGAATTGTCCGGACGGAAATTTCAGGGCTTGCATATGGTAGGCGGTGGCATTCATAATGAAACATTATGCCAGTGGACGGCGAACGCCATTGGGAAGCCGGTATGGGCGGGGCCTGCGGAAGGCAGCGCCATCGGCAATATGGCCGTACAGTTCATTGCGCAGGGCGAACTGTCCGATATATGGGAAGCGCGCGCAGTCATTAGGGAATCCTTCCCGGTCAAGACCTACGAGCCGCAGGATGCTCCCTTATGGGAGGAAGCTTACGGGGTGTTCGGTCAGCGGACCGGGAAGAGATAGAATATACGAACAGTAAGGATGGGCGGTATGATGCTGGTTGCAGAACGATATGAGAAAATAGTACAGTTGGTCAACGAAAGAGGGAGCATTCGAGTCTCCGAGCTGAGTCAGCTCTGCGGCGTAACGGAGGAAACGATTCGCCGCGACCTTGACAGGCTGGAGCAAGCAGGGCGCCTGCGCCGTTCCCACGGGGGAGCGGTTAGCGTGAAGGATCAACCGGAAATTCAGCGGTCTCAGCCGGAAATACCGTATGCTGAACGGGAAATCATGCATGCGCTGGAGAAGCAGCGAATCGCGGAGGAAGCGGTCAAGCGAATCCATCCGAACGACCGCATCCTGCTGGATGCAAGCTCAACCGCGTGGTACATGGCCAAGATCATACCGGACATTCCGATTACCGTGCTGACGAATTCGATTAAGGTGGCCGCTGAGCTGAGCGCCAAGGAGCGCGTTCAGGTCATCTCGACGGGCGGGATTCTGGCTCATCGCTCCTTGTCCTTCGTCGGTCCGCTGGCGGAGCGTTCGCTGGAAGCTTATTACGTGGATAAAGCCTTCCTCTCCTGCAAGGGCGTCCACATGGACAGGGGGTTGAGCGAATCCAATGAGCTGCAGGCGAGAATCAAGCAAAAAATGATCGGGATGACGGATGAGACCATTCTGCTTGCCGATGCCAGCAAATTCGGCACGCAGGCTTTTGCGCAGGTCGCCGACCTCGCCGAAGTGAACCTGATCATCACCGACCGGAGATTGACGGAAGAGGAAGCGGCGCCTTATCGGGCGCTGGGTCTTCGAATCGAATCCGTATAGAGCAAGCTGCTGGATCATATCAACATGGAATCCCCCCGTTCCGGGGGGTTCTTGCTAGAGGCCGACTCATCGGCCTATCCTGACGATTAGCGGGGTGAAGAGGTTGAAGATTTCATTGTTTGTCACTTGTCTCAGCGATGCCTTGTTCCCGCGGGTAGCTGAATCGATGGCAAGACTGCTGGCAAGGTACGGCGTGCAGCTGGAATTCCCGGAAATCCAGACCTGCTGCGGCCAACCTGCCTACAACAGCGGTTATTGGGAAGAGGCGCGCATCAGCGCCAGGACGATTTTGGACGCTTTTGACGACAGCGACTTTGTGGTGTCCCCTTCGGGGTCCTGCACGTATATGATTCATCATTATCCGGATTTGTTCAAGGACGATCCCGTTTACCTGGATAAAGCGAAAGCGCTTCAATCCAAATGCTATGAGTTTACGCAATTCCTCGTCAACGTGCTGGGCGTGACCGATGTTGGCGCCGTCTATCCGCACAAGGTTACCTATCATCCTTCCTGCCACGGCAGCCGCCTTCTCGGGGTGAAGGACGAACCGATGAAACTGCTGAGTCACGTCAAAGGGCTGGAGCTCGTCCCTTTGCCGTTTGCCGAGGATTGCTGCGGGTTCGGGGGAACGTTTGCCGTGAAAATGGCGGATATATCGGGCGCGATGGTGACGGAGAAAAGCGATCATGTGCTGGAAACCGAGGCGTCCGTGCTGGTCGGACTTGACATGGCCTGCCTCATGAACATTGCCGGCAATTTGCGACACCGGGGCGAGAAGGTTCAGGTCAAGCATTTGACCGAGCTTTTGTACGAGGGGGTGAGCGTGCATGAGCACAGCTGAGACGAAAGCGCAGACGGTGAAGGAGCGTGCAGGTTACGCTCTGAACAATGAATTTCTGCGCAATGCGGTGAAGTTTACGACAGAACGGCTGCGGCTTGGTAAAAAGCTGGCGTCGGAGGAGCATGGCAACTGGGATGCGTGGAGGGAACGGGGGCGCCAGATCCGGCTCCATACCATTGCGCATTTGGATTATTATTTGAATGAGTTTGCCGAGCAGGCCAGGGCGAACGGAGCACATGTCCATTTTGCGGAGACGGCGGAAGAAGCGGTTGCGATCTCCCTGCAGATAGCGGAGCATAAGTCGGCCAAATCCGTCGTCAAATCGAAATCGATGGTGTCCGAGGAGCTGCACTTGAACAAGGCACTGGATTCCATCGGGGTGGAGGCCGTGGAAACGGATCTCGGCGAGTACATCATTCAGCTTGCGGATGAAACGCCTTCCCATATTATTATTCCCGCCATCCACAAGAACCGTTATCAGATCGCAGAGCTGCTGTCCGCGGAGGCAGGCGAAGCGCTGCCGCCGGATACGGCGATTATGGCGGGTTTCGTCCGCATGAAGCTGCGCGAGAAATTTCTCGAAGCGGACATTGGCATGACGGGCTGTAATTTTGCCATCGCCGAGACGGGCTCCATGGTTCTGTTCGAGAATGAAGGCAATGCCCGGATGGTGACCACCGTGCCGAAGACGCAGATCACCCTAATGGGCATGGAGCGGATTATTCCCTCATGGTCTGACCTTGAGGTGATGGCTACCTTGCTGCCGCGGTCCGCGACCGGCCAGAAATTGACGGTCTATATGTCCGGCATCAGCGGACCGAAGAGAGAGCTGGATGCCGACGGACCAGACGAAATGCATATTATCATTATCGATAACGGGCGTTCACTCCAACTCGGCGATCCGGAATTCCAGGAGCTGCTCAATTGCATACGATGCGGCGCCTGCCTGAATGCTTGTCCGGTATATCGACATATCGGCGGGCATGCCTATGGCGGCACTTACAGCGGACCGATCGGTGCCGTATTAACGCCGGCCTTGAACAAGAATGTCGCGGAATGGGACGATATCGCCAACGCATCCAGCCTGTGCGGCGCCTGTTACGAAGCGTGCCCGGTGAAGATCCCGCTGCATGACATGCTGGTATCCTTGCGCCGCCGGAAGATTGAAGCCGGACGCGGCGATAAGCTGGAAGCGATGGGGATGAAAGGCTTCTCGGCGGTCATGGGTAATGCCAAGCGTTACCGCAGCGTGGTATCCCTCGGAAAATGGGGTCAGAAGCTGGTCGTGCGGGGCGGCGAGATCCGAACGAGAATCGGTCCTTTGAAGGGATGGAATTCGTACAGGGTGACCCCAAGCCTCCCCAAACATTCCTTCCGTGATCGATGGCCCGAAATGGAGCAGGATATTCGCAGAACCTCGGGGACCATGGATCCTGTAATCGCCGATCGGTTGAGCGAGCGGCTTCGGCAGCAGAAATCCGGAAAGGGGGAGAACGCGCATGACTAACGAAACCGATCGCGGCTGGTTAACCCGTCTAGAAGAACAATCCCGCAGGAAGCAGGAGTTGTTCATGGATGGGATCGCCGCGAAGCTGGGTAGAGATCGGATTCGCTCCGCTCCGGAGCACCCTTTCCGCGGTGCCCCGGATTTCTGGAAAGAATTTAATTGGTCGCTCGAGGAGAAAATTACGCAGTTTACCGCGAACTTTGAAGCAGCCGGAGGCCATGTGGTCAGACTGAGCCATCGCGATGAGGTCACCCGGTTTATCAGGGATAAAGCGATGGAGATGAGCGCAGCTACGATTCTTCGTCAGCAGGAGGACGCGCTGGATCGACTGGGCCTGGAAGAGAGTCTGCCGGATGCGCTGGTTCTCTCCTGGAACGAAGCGGCGGACACCGACTGGAAGGCAGTCGCTGCCAGAGCCGACTTCGGCGTTGTCATGGCCGATTACGCTGCGGCTTACACCGGTTCGATTACGGTGAAGTCCGCCCCGCATAAGGGCCGTTCGGTCAGCCTGCTGCCGACCGTGCTGATGGCTATTATTCCAGTCGAGCGAATGGTTACCCGATTAGGCGAGATTCTCGTTCAGTTCGATCAGGCCGGACGTGAGCAGCTGCCAGCAGGAATCCATTTCATATCGGGTCCGAGCCGTTCCGCCGATATCGAGAACGATCTGACGATTGGCGTTCACGGACCCGGCATCGTATATGCCTTGCTGGTAGATTCTTACGAAGCATAATATTTAATCTTAAACGCAAGATGAGCCCCAAGCCGGGAGCAGTCCGTTGGATGCTCCCGGCTTGGGGCTCATTTAGATTATAGAAATACATAAGTTTTCAGAAAAACTGAAAACTCGATTCACACTATTCCTTCTTCTGTTTCCGTCTTCAGTGAAAGTAGATGGAAAGCTGCTTTTCTTGCGTATATCCTATTTGCCTTTGCGCGTCAGCTCGGCCAGCCGATCCCACTGCTCATGAGTCACTTCCGTTAAGTCGTTGAACTGCCCTGCCCCCTGCAGCCATTCGCCGCCGTCAATGGTGATCACGTCGCCATTAATATAGCCGGCATAATCGGAAATCAGATAGGCGGCGAGATTAGCCAGCTCCTCAGCATCCCCAACGCGCTTGAGGGGGATGCGGTCGATCATTTTCTGTTCCAGTTCCGGCGTAGGGGATAATCTTGACCAGGCGCCTTCGGTTGGGAACGGACCCGGGGCGATGGCTACCTGGCGTATGCCGTATGGTGCCCATTCCACGGCCAGGGAGCGCGTCAGCGCAAGAACGCCTGCTTTGGCAGCCGCGGACGGGACCACGTAGCCTGAGCCCGTAGAAGCGTATGTGGTGACGATGTTGAGCATCGTTCCGCCTTTGCCTTGTTCGATCCAGCGTTTGCCGACCTCCAGGGTGGCATAGAAGGTGCCATGCAGCACGATGTTGAGCACGGCATCCACAGCCCGAGGAGAAAGGCGCTCCGTGGGGCTGATAAAGTTCCCGGCCGCATTGTTGACAAGCACATCAATGCCTCCGTAATGCTGCTCTGCTGCTTCAACAAGAGCCGAGATTTGCGCAGGGTCGCGAACATCGCAGCTTTTGTACCATACCTCGCAGCCCTTCTGCTTTAATTCCTCAGCGGTCTGCTGCAGCACTTCTTCCCGGCGTCCGCATATGGCGAGCTTGGCGCCCAGCAGCGCGAATTTCTCTCCCATGGCGCGCCCCAGGCCCGTGGCGCCTCCCGTAATTAAAACGACTTTATCGCGAAGCAAATCGTCGGTGAACGGTCCCATCGAAAGTTCCCCTTTCAGGCAGATATGGATTTTCGGATCCTTTGTCCGCGTTCTTTATAGAACAGGCTGCATACATCGTCATGCTTAATGCAACCGCTTACTTTCAGGGTAACATGGTTAGCGAATCCAGTCATCCACTTTGTTTGGTGTGATATGGCGTAAGGGCATACAGTGAACTCCTCCAAAGAAATCGGGCCGTAGCTGAGGCATATGCGCGTTACGCACGTCATCATTGCTCAACTTGATAGGAATGAAAGCGAGCTATCAGTCGATAGTTCGCTTTTTCTATTGAAAATAGGTGCGGATATCAGAGAAGAATGCGGCAACCCGCTTGATCATTAAGGAATCTGCCTTTTTCAGTTTCAGAATGCCCTTGCTTGGTTAGGTTAATTAGAAATGCTGGTTAAAACGATACATAGTCGTAAATTCTACATCTTATACATCACACTGCCACCAGACCCTGGGATTATGATTACATCACGAGATGAGGAAGCTGACATGATTCTAAAATCACTGACGGAGCGGTTGATCCTTAAGACGATTACGGGCAGTCTTTCCGTGGATATCACGAACCTGGATACAGATTCAAGAGAAATCCGGCCAGGCGGCATGTTCGTCTGCGTTCCGGGATTTCACGTAGACGGCCACGATTACGCCGAGCAGGCGATACGAAACGGGGCTGTAGCCATCGTGGCCGAGCGGGAGCTTTCGGGACTGTCTGAAAACGTAACACTGATAACCGTACCGGACACCAGAAGAATCCTGCCGATTCTCGCAAACGCTTTTTATGGCGATCCTACGCAGCGTTTGAAATTGATCGGGATTACCGGGACGAACGGCAAGACAACGACGACCCATATGGTAGATAAAATACTTAACGACGCCCGCCGCAAAACAGGGATCATCGGCACCTTGTATATGAAAATCGGAAATCATGCGGAGAAGACGCTGAATACAACGCCGGATACGATCCAGCTCATGCGTTATTTTCATACGATCATCTCGCATGGCGGAGAATACGGTGTTCTGGAGGTATCTTCGCACGGATTGGATATGGGAAGGGTGCGCGGATGCGATTTTCAGACCGTCGTCTTCACGAATTTATCGCATGATCATCTGGACTTTCATCAGACAATGGAGAGCTATCGCAATACGAAGGAGCTGCTGTTCGCCCAGCTGGGCAACAGTAACCGTGACATGCTGAAGAAGGCCGTCTTGAACGCTGACGATGATGCATCCTCTTATTACGTTAAACGCACATCCGCCCAGATCATAACCTATGGCATTCAGAATCAGGCGGACGTCCGGGCAACGCACATTCATCACACAAGGGAAGGCTGCGCCTTTCATGCAGAAACGCCTTGGGGAAGCAGCGAAGTTAATCTGAAGGTGCATGGAGCACACAACATTTACAACGCGCTGGCCGCCATGACGACCTGCCTGCTGGAAGGGATACCGCTGGAAGAAATCCGCGAAAGTTTGGGACAATTTGCAGGGGTTCATGGCCGGTTTCAAGAAATACAAACAGGACGCCGTTTTGGCGTGGTGGTCGATTATGCGCATAATCCGGACGGTCTTAAGGCAACCTTGCAATCCGCCAAGGCCATTACTTCAGGCAAAATGATATGCGTAATGGGCTGCCGGGGAGAGCGGGACCGATCGAAACGGCCGATCATGGCCGATATTGCAGCTTCGTATGCGGATTATGTATTGTTCACGGCCGACAATCCGTTTTCGGAGGATCCGGAGCAGATCATGGCCGAGATGCTGGGCGGCTTAACTTCCCGCGAATCGGGAAACTGGGAGGTTGTCTTAGATCGCAAAGAAGCGATTCAACGCGCAGTGGAAATGGCCGGTGACGAGGACAGGATTATTATAACCGGACGAGGGCACGAAACCCGTTATGTTACGGGCAGTCGGATCGAATCGTTTAGCGATGAGGATATCGTGATGAGTTCTTTGCAGGGCATAGAGCAGGACATCCTGATGATGACACCGGAACCCTAAACAAACCTGGGAGGTGCTGGATTTGAAACGAAAGACGTTCGGCATGATGTTTACAGCAGCGCTGCTGCTACTTGCTGCTTGTACAAGCCAGTCGTCCCCTTCGGCGAACGAAGGAACGCAGGAGGAGAGGCGGGAAGCGACTCCGGATCCTTCCTATCAGGTGCTTGCCGAGCAGTTGAGAACGCCCTGGTCCATTGATTTTGACGGGGAGGCGATTTATATCAGCGAGCGGGAAGGGAATATCGTTCAGATCAAGGACGGCACATTGAACAGACAATCGGTACATACCGAGAAGCCGGTTTCGCATCAAGGAGAAGGGGGATTTCTGGGTTTTGCGTTAGCTCCTGATTTTCAGGATTCCGGAAAAGCCTTCGCCTATCATACCTATGATCAGGGTGGAGCGCTCATGAACCGGCTGGTCCTGCTGGAGTTGAAGGGAAACCAATGGACAGAGTCCCAAGTCTTCCTTGAGTCCATTCCCGGCTCCAACGTCCATAATGGCGGCAGAATCGCGATTGGTCCCGACGAGATGCTCTATGTTACGACGGGAGATTCGGGCGAGGGCGAGCTTGCGCAAAATCAGGAGAATCTGGCAGGTAAAATATTGCGGTTAACGCTGGACGGGAAAGTCCCGGCGGACAATCCGACGGCAGGTTCTTACGTCTATACGTTAGGGCATCGGAATTCGCAGGGCCTGGCCTGGAATTCGGAGGGGGATTTCTACAGCTCGGAGCACGGGCCTTCCGGCACGCCGGGCGGACACGATGAGATTAATGAAATCACGGCTGGCAGCAACTACGGCTGGCCCGAAATTTATGGCGATGATACGTTAGAAGGCATGAAACTCCCGCTTTACCATAGCGGCGTAAAGGCAATTGCTCCTTCCGGCATCGCTTTTGACGAGCAGGACCGCTTGTACGTGGCGACCCTTCGGGGACAGAAGCTGTACCGGTTCCAGCCGGAGAAAGACGCGCTCGAGACCGTACTGGAAGGCGAAGGCCGATTAAGAGACGTTAAAGTCCATAACGGCAAAACCTATGTCATTACCAACAATACCGATGGCCGGGGCGTGCCGTCCGATCAGGATGATCGACTGCTTGTACTGGAATAATTCCGAGAAACATACATGACTCGTGATTCAAGAGAATAGGATAGGACAAGTGCTATAAGAAAAACGTCTATCGACGTACTTTCTCAGAAGACAGACCGCATATAGCGGAGGTTTTTCTTGCGAGATAAGGTAGGTAAGCCTCTGAAGTTTATACTTTCTTATCTCTTAACAAAAAAAGGACTCCTTCCCGTATGGAAGGAGCCTGAAGTGGCAATAACAGATATTATGTTTGTTTGGCTTCAGCTTGCTTTCGGATCCGATACACGCATTTCTTATCGCCTTTGGCAAGACATTCGGTACGTTCCACATCCGCTTCCAGCAAGGATTGAAACAGATCAAGCTCGCAGCGGCATGCATGCTGGTACCGGTTGGCTACCTGGGAAATCGGGCAGTTCAGTTCTTCAAGCACATATTCTTCATCCGTGACTTTTTGGTAATCCACCATATATCCGTTGTCATTTTGAATCTGGGCAAGTGCCGCAACCCGATCTTCGAGAGTTTCGGCTTTTACCGTCGGCGTGTACTTGTTTAGCAACGTGTCTTTGCGCTTGTCGAACAGTAAGGATATCATTTCGTCACCAGCTTCGTCCTGGAGCTCGTTAAGCAGATCGAGGGCAAGCGAATGATAGTTCTTAGGGAAAAAATCCTCTGCAGATTCGGTAAGACTGTATAGGGAGACGGGTCTTCCCATCGGCTGCTTCACGGTTCTGTACGTGATGTACCCTTCATTCTTCAAGCTCTCCAGATGGCGACGGACGGCCATGCCTGTAATGCCCAGTGCCTCGGTTATGGATTTCGTGCTGAGTTCACCATTTATTTTCAACATTTGCATGATATACTCGCGGGTGCTGTATGCAACTTCTTGATCCACTATAATCACCGCCTTGTTTCTCGATGAATGCTTTCTTTTGCAACAAAAAAGGTTAAAAAGCAATATGTCTCATCTTATGTCTTTACCTTCTATAAGTCAACCGGAATGGGCGTTTTCGAGGCTGTTCTCTCGCGGTTTGTTGACAACTGGCATGATTAACCACATAATTATGATATATTTTAGTATAAAAAGTATAGAAACCAAGCAATGGATGAGTAATGGGCTTTTTGTAATGATAGTGCGTCATAGAATTTAAAAGATTCTTATAACACTTGGGAAGGTGGAATCACGGATGTATGTTATCGGCTCAGCTTGTATCGAAGAGAAGGCGGGAGAATGCGTTGACGTTTGCCCTGTGGATTGTATAGAAGAAGGAGATGACCAGTTCTACATCGATACCGATATTTGCATCTCCTGCGGGGCTTGCGAAGCGGCTTGTCCGGTGGCGGCCATCTTCTATTTTGAGGATCTGCCGGAAGACCAGAAGCATTATTTCGATAAAGCGGTTGAATATTACAAAAACAAGTAGGGCGCTCGGGCGCTCCGGTTTGAGTCTATCCGCTCTGTTGTCCGTCCGTTTCCGGTAATGGATTAGGCAAGGTAGAAACGGACTCCCAAAGGATCGGCTATCGGGCGCTCCGGTTTAAGGCTATCCGCTCTGTTGTCCGTCCGTTTCCGGAATGAAATTAGACAGGGGAGAAACGAACTCCCAAAGGATCGGCTATCCTCAAACCTCCGCTGGTGGGAAAGATTAAAAGACTAAAGATAAGAGATAAGATAAGAGATTAAAGATTAAAGATTAGAGATTGAAGTTTGGAGCGAGCGATTAAATCTATAAGTTATGTGTATCAAAACAAAGCGGTTAAGATCAATAGCGTGCAAAATAGAGCGACTTGAACTGCGTTCATGCTTCGATCTATACATAAGCCATTCGGGATTTCGAGGCCCCCTCGAATTAATTTCTCGGGTGGTTTAATTCGTTTTAGGCGGATGATGCAACGAAGTCCCTAGCGATCTGGGTGAATACTGAAAATATCATAATTTACTGCTCTTAAAGCCATTCGGGATGAAGAATGTTCCAATCATTCTTTTCTCGGGTGGCTTTATTATTGAGGTGAAACGACGTTGTTACCTACATTTTAGGAGATTTTACGTCATGTTCATGTCATGTTGTGCGTGATGGGAGGTCATATGTATGTATGCAGGAGATTGAATTTCTTTCGTAAAAAAGTGAAATGCTTACATTTCCAGAATCAAAAAAATATTTATTTAAATGTGTCATATATATTGACACTTTTACAAAACACGATTTATTATTAATATCACTGGAGAATAAAAATATTAAAACTGATATTAATCACTGTTTTTTGATGATTTCGGATCTTTTTACTTGGAAAATTGATCTAATTAATCTACTGGTGAAATTAAATAGGGGATGTCTTCATGAAAAAGCATGATCAAGACTTTATGAAGCGGCAGAACAGACTCACAGTATTTCAAATCATCAAGAATGAACAGCCGATTTCAAGAGCCGTCATTGCCAAACAGACGGGCATGAGTCCGACAACGGTCAGCCGGATCGTATCGGAGCTGACGGAGGAAGGATACGTTCACGAAACGGAAGAGCAGGCCTCGGCCGGCCGCGGAAGAAAGTCTTCCTTAATAAGGCTGCTGGATACGGCGGTCATCTCGATCGGCGTCGAGCTGGATCGGCATCAAGCCCATATCGGATTCATTGATGTTCAGGGTAACGTATTGTGCAGCGGAAGCTTTTCAAGATCATCCGATGAAACGGCGGATGTCACGGTAACCCGGATTGCGGAAACCATTGAAGAGTTGATCGCCGAATGCGATATCGACCGAAGACGGGTGGTGGGCATTGGCGTTGGACTTCCGGGCATCATCGATGTCGACGCCGGCATCGTCAATTTTTCGGTACAGCTGGGATGGAAGAATGTGAGCCTTGCTGAGAGGCTCAAGGAACTAACCGGGCTTCAAGCTGTCGTGGACAATGAGCTGAAGGTAAAGGCGTTGGCGGAGCAGCTCAAGGGTTCGGCCTACGGCTCCAACCGTACGGTGCTCCTGGGCTTCGGCAATGGCGTCGGATCGGCGCTCATTCTGGAGGGGGAGATTTACCGCGGGGTGACGAACAGCGCCGGGGAAATCGGTCACACGACCGTCGACCCTGAAGGCATGATGTGTGACTGCGGGAAAGCCGGATGCCTCCAAACGTATATCAATATACCGTCCTTGTTGTCGGAGGCCAGCAAAATCAAACCCGTCCGCACGATCGAGGAGCTGTTCGCGGAGAGGCGGGCCGGAACGCGCTGGGCAAGCTATTTGATCGACCGGGCCCTGGCCTACATGGCGATTACGATCAATAACGTCGTCAGCATGTACAATCCGGACAGCGTCATTTTGAGCGGCGAGTTTCTGGACAAGTTTCCCGAAGTATACGAAGAGATCACCGATCTGTGTTACTCGCAGTACATCTGGGAGCCGCTTCAAGATTCCTTTACGATTGTTCGCTCGGAGCTTCACGAGCATGGGGTCATCATCGGGTCGGGGCTTGTCGCACAGGATCGTTACTTTCAATTGAATTAATTCATCTGGAGATCGGGGGAGCATGAACATGGGATTTGTGCCATTGGTAGAGGAATATCGCGGGAACGTATTGGAGAATGTGCACTACGGCGCGATCAGCGTCGTAGACGAGAACGGAAAGGTTGTATACGCAGCGGGCGATCCGCATCATATGACCTTTCTGAGATCGGCGGCCAAGCCGTTCCAGGCGATTCCGGTAATGAAACGCCGGATTGACGAAGTGTACGGACTAACGGGGGAAGAAACGGCCTTGTTTGCCGCCTCCCATCGGGGCGAGCGATTCCACATTGATGCATTGGAATCCATTCTGAAGAAAACCGGCATTCGGGAAGAAGCGCTTCACTGCTGCGCAACTTATCCATTGAATGAGGATGCCAAGGCGCAGCGCCATCGCGATCATGAGGAGAAGCGCAGAATCTTCCATAACTGCTCCGGCAAGCACAGCGGCTTGATTGCCCTATGCAAGCATATGGGCTGGGACGAAAGCACGTATTACAAACCGGGGCATCCGGTTCAGCAAGAAATCCTCGAGACGCTGGCTTATTTCGCCGAGGTTCCGGTTTCCTCGATTCCGCAAGGCATTGACGGCTGCGGACTTCCCATCTTCGCGCTTCCCCTGGATCGTATCGGGTATTCCTTCCTCAAGCTGGCATGCCCGGATTTGATCGAGGATCCAGAGACTGCAGAAGCTGCAGCCAGAATGGCGAAGCTGATGAATGAGTATCCGGATATCATTGCAGACACCAAGTTTGTGTGCTCAGCTCTGCTCAGGGACCAAAACCTGACAGCCAAGGGCGGCGCGAAGGGCGTGTACGGCATCGGTCTTCGGAAAGAACGCTTGGCGATCTCGCTCAAAGTATCCGACGGCTCCGAGCAAGTATGGCCGTGCATCATCGCTTCCATCCTGGAGCGTCTCGGCTACAGCGATCAGTCTACGATTGACCGGTTGTATGAGCTGGTTCCAAATGCCATTTTCAACGATGGGGGCACGTTTGTCGGTGAACGGCGCGCTGTGTACGAATGGAATGCTTAAACGGTGAGGAACTCAAAGCGGCAGGCAGGCTGTTACATGCCGAAGCGGCGAGTGAATCTATAGATATTCACTACATCAAAGGGGGAGTAAAACAATGAGATTCAAAGGTAGAACATGGTCACTGCTCATGCTGCTGCTCGCATTTACGATTGTTGCGGCAGGCTGCGGCGGAAACAGCGGAAGCGGCGAAGGGGGAAGTGAAGGCGGCGGCGAGAGCAAGCCGGTGACAAAAGATAACAAAGATGTTGTCATTGCGATTAACGCCAACTTCATCACGCTTGACCCTCACAATGCCGGAGACACGCACTCCATTTCCGGTGCTCGCACGATGTATGAAGGTTTGATGGGCTTCAACGAGAAAATGGAACTCGTTCCCGTGCTGGCTGAAGACTACAAGATCAGCGAAGACGGCCTGACGTACACATTCAATCTGCGCCAGAACGTCAAGTTCCATGATGGAACGGATTTCAATGCTGAAGCGGTAAAGGCCAATCTGGATCGCATCATGGATGAAAAGAACAACCTAAGAATGCGCAAGAGCTTCTCAACAGTAGCCGATGTTCAAACTCCGGATGAACACACCGTTGTCATCACCCTTAGCCAGCCGTATAACGCTTTCTTGAACAAGACGGCCATGGCGCTGATGATCAGCCCGAAGGCTCTTAAGGAAAGCGTCGACATCACGAAGAACCCAGTAGGTACGGCGGCTTACAAATTCAAGGAATGGATTCAAGGCGACCGCCTTGTCGTTGTGAAGAATGAAGATTACTGGCAAGAAGGACTTCCGAAGGTGGACAGCATTACGTTCAAACCGGTACCGGAGAACGGTTCCCGGATCGCGATGCTGAAAACGGGCGAAGCGGACTTCATCTATCCTATGCCGACAGAGCAAGTGTCCGAAGTAGAAGGCGATTCCAATATCGTCATCGATAAGACTGATTCTACGATCGTGCGTTATATCACGCTGAATACGATGAAGAAGCCTTACGACGATCTGAAGGTTCGTCAAGCCATCAACTATGCCATCGATAAAGATGCTTACATTAAAGTCGTTAAATCCGGACTGGGTTCGAAGCTGACTTCTTCCATGTCCTCCATGACCCAGCACTACTCCGAGCAATCCGGTTATGATTATGATCCGGAGAAAGCCAAAGCCCTTTTGGCTGAAGCAGGATATCCAGATGGATTCGAAGCTGAGATTTGGGGAGAGAATGATTCCGAAACGGTAAAAGGCATGCAGTTTATTCAGCAGCAGCTTGCCCTCGTCGGAATCAAAGCTGAACCGAAGTCGATGGAAGGTGCAACCCTGTCCGATCAGATTAACTCGGCTACGCCGGAAAACGCGAAAATTCAAATGTGGTACGTAAGCTGGTCTCCTTCGTCTGGCGATGCCGACGGCGCGACAAAAGGTCTGTTCAGCAGCGAGTTCTTCCCGCCAGCGGGTTCCAACACCGCTTACTACAAGAACGACAACGTTGACCAATGGATCAAAGATGCTAACGCATCCGTCAAAGCTGAAGATGCCAAAGAAATCTATGCAAACATCCAAAAACAAATCTGGGAAGATGCTCCTTGGGCATTCCTCGGAGTCGATCAGGTCATCACGGGCAAACGTGCTTACCTTGAAGGCGTGAAGGCCCTACCGGACGGATCGATCAGCGTGATCAACGCAGAAGTCAAATAATCAGGCAGCGAAGAGCTTGCTAAACGTATACCTTGTGGTGGGCCGCCTCTTGAATCAATAAGGAAGCGGCCCATCGTATTTTAAAAGCTGGCATGTTGAAAGGAGGCACATCCTTTGGGAAGATATGCAATTCAGAGGCTGCTGGGTGTAATCCCGCTGTTGTTCGTTGTATCCATCCTTGTATTTATGTTCATTCACCTGATTCCTGGAGATCCGGCACGGCTTGTTGCAGGTAAGGATGCCACCCTTGAGGAGATCAACGGGATTCGAGAGCAGCTAGGCTTAAACTTGCCGCTATGGCAGCAGTATGTGAACTACATGAGTGATCTGTTGAAGGGTGACTTGGGTGTATCCGTTACTTCCGGTTTGCCGGTGACGGACATGTTGGAAAGCCGCTTTTTCCCGACGATTGTCCTGACCTTTACCAGCCTTGGCTGGGCACTGGTCATTGGTCTGATTATTGGTATCATATCAGCAGTCAATCGCGGCAAATGGCCGGACTATATTGGGATGCTGACGGCTATATCGGGTATTTCCCTGCCAGGTTTCTGGCTTGGTCTTGTCCTGATTCAAATTTTCTCCGTTGAGCTGGGCTGGTTCCCTACAGGGGGCGTCGACAGCTGGCAATCCTATATTTTGCCTTCCTTTACGCTGGGAGCGGGGATTATGTCCATGCTGGCAAGATACTCCCGTACTTCGATGCTCGAAACGATGCGCGAGGATTATGTCCGGACCGGACGCGCGAAGGGCTTGCGGGAATTCGTCGTTGTCGGCAGGCATGCGTTGCGCAACTCCCTGATCCAGGTCGTGACCGTAGCGGGCCTTCAGTTCGGATTTTTGCTGGGCGGCTCGGTTATGGTCGAGACGGTATTCAGTATTCCCGGCATGGGGCGTCTCTTGGTCGATTCCATCGCGTTCCGGGATTACACCGTGATTCAAGCGCTTCTATTGCTGTTCGCAGCCGAATTTATCCTGATTAACCTGATTGTCGATTTATTGTACGGTGTACTGAATCCAAAAATCCGGTATGCATCGAAATAGGAGGGGGAGCTCATGAGCGACAATTCAACAGTGACGGTCCATTCCTCCGCACCGGAGGATATGCTTGCGAAGAGTCAGGCAACTGGCAAATTCAAAGCGTTTACGTCTAAATTCTTGAAACAAAAGCTTGCCGTTATATCAAGCGGATTTATTTTGTTACTACTTGTGCTGGCGGTGATCGGTCCGCATATCGTTCCGTATCCTCCCAATGAGCCGAACTATGATGCGATGATGCAAGGCCCGTCTGCTGCCCATTGGGCGGGCACGGACGAATACGGCCGCGACATTCTCAGCCGCTTGATCGACGGTACGCGGTTGACCATGTCGGTCAGCTTAAGCGCCGTATTTATATCCGCCGTGCTGGGTACGATTCTCGGATTGATCAGCGGGTACTATGGCGGGTGGCTGGATCGCCTCATCATGCGGGGCAGTGACGTCATGTTCTCGTTCCCTGACCTGCTGCTGGCCATCGGTATCGTGGCGATACTGGGGCCGGGCTTATCCAATGTAGTCATCGCGGTGGCGGTCTTCGGGACCCCGTCGTTTGCCAGAATCATTCGAAGCGTGACGCTCTCCGCAAAGGAATCTTTGTATGTAGAGGCAGCACGGTCCATGGGTGCCAAGCATAACCGGATTATCTGGAAACATATTTTCCCCGAGACGGTTCCCAGCATTATCGTCAACGTATCGATGAGAATCGGCGGCGCCATACTGGCGGCTTCCTCGTTAAGCTTTCTCGGCCTCGGGGCCAAGCCGACGGAACCGGACTGGGGCGCCATGCTCAGCATGGGTCGGGACTACTTGAGTATTGCACCCCATATCGTATATTACCCGGGGCTTCTCATATTCCTGACCGTGCTCGCATTCAACCTGATCGGTGACGGACTGAATGATGCCCTTGATCCGAAGACGAAAAACTAATAGGGGGGATAGATCGTGACGCAAACATTGCTTGAAGTTAAAGGTCTCAAAACCGAATTCAAACGCGATGGCTCATCGGTGCTTGCCGTAGCAGGCGTGGATTTTCACATCAATAAAGGCGAAGTGCTCGGGCTCGTGGGTGAATCCGGATGCGGCAAAAGCGTGACCTCCCTGTCCATCATGAGGCTTCTTAAAGACACGCCCGGCCGAATATCCGGGGGCTCGGTAAGCTTTGAGGGCAAGGATCTCGTACAAATGTCGGAAAAAGAAATGCGCCGCTATCGCGGAAACGAGCTGGCCATGATCTTCCAGGAGCCGATGACGTCGCTGAATCCCGTCCTTCGGATCGGGAAGCAACTGGAGGAAGCGATTATGCTGCACTTGGGATACGGCCGCAAAAAAGCGCGGCAGCATGCCATCGATTCGCTCAAACTCGTCGGCATTCCGCGGGCGGACGAGGTCGTGGACGACTATCCGCACCAATTGTCCGGCGGCATGCGCCAGCGGGTCATGATTGCGATGGCGATGTCGTGCAATCCGAAGCTGCTGATCGCGGACGAGCCGACTACCGCCCTGGACGTTACGATTCAGGCTCAAATCCTGGATCTGATGAATCGGCTCAAGACGGAACAGGAAATGGGCATGCTGCTCATTACCCATGACCTTGGCGTTGTGGCTGAAATGTGTGACCGGGTGGTTGTCATGTACGCTGGCCGGGTCGTCGAAGAGGCGACGGTCGAGGAATTGTTTGAGAACCCTCAGCATCCGTACACCAAAGGACTCATTAATTCGGTGCCCAAGCTTAGACAAAAGGTGCGCCGCTTGGAATCCATTCCCGGGAATGTGCCGGATCTGCGGAATATGCCGCAAGGCTGCAAATTTGCTCCGCGGTGTCCGTTTGTCATGGAGCAGTGCCTCTCCCGGGAGCCGGAGCTTCTCCCCGTTGTAAATGAAGAACATCGCAAAAGCCGCTGCTGGCTGACACAGGAAGGTCACTCGAAGGGAGGAGAAACTGCATGAAAGAAACACCTTTATTAGAAGTAAAAAACTTGCAGAAATCATTCACGGTGAAAAAAGGGTTCTTCGGTACGTCCAAGCAGCTTCGTGCCGTGGATGGCATCTCCTTCGCAATCCATAAGGGCGAGACCTTCAGCCTGGTTGGCGAGAGCGGCTGCGGCAAATCGACGACCGGCCGGCTGGTGACCCGCCTGCTGACGCCGAATAGCGGCGAAGTGATTTTTAACGGAACCGACATTAGCGGATACAACGAGAACCAGATGCGTCCGCTGCGAAAAGACATGCAGATGGTCTTTCAGGATCCGTACGCTTCCCTTAATCCAAGGATGAAAGTCAAAGAGCTCGTAGCGGAGCCCTTGCTGATTCATACCAAGCTGAGTTCCAAAGAGCGCGATAAACTGGCTTGCGAGCTGTTGGAAACGGTCGGTTTGAACAGCTTCCATGCCGAACGCTTCGCCCATGAGTTCAGCGGCGGGCAGCGCCAGCGCATCGGCATTGCCCGAGCCTTATCCGTGCGTCCCAATCTGATTGTAGCCGACGAGCCTGTATCGGCACTGGACGTATCCATTCAATCCCAGGTATTGAACCTGCTGCAGGATCTTCAGGAAGAATACGGACTGACCTATCTGTTCATCTCCCATGATCTCAGCGTGGTTGAGCATATCAGCGACCGGATCGGCGTTATGTATCTTGGCGCGCTCGTGGAGACGGCCGATAAGGATACGCTGTACGATCGACCGCTTCATCCTTACACTCAAGCGCTGCTGTCGTCGGTGCCGGTTCCGGATCCGAAGCAGAAGAAGGAACGGATCATTCTGAAGGGGGATCTGCCGAGCCCGGTCAATCCGCCGACAGGCTGCCGATTCCATACCCGCTGTCCTTCCTGCATGGAAGTATGCAAACAGATTACGCCTGTATACCGTGAGATTGAGCCGGGACATCAGGTGGCTTGCCATTTATATGACGAAGAAATCATGAAGAAGGCGTAACAGGCATCGATTTTCTGATAAAAGGAGGTAAGGGCTCGATATGAACATCACCATCGATGAAGTTCAGCTGGCAGATACTTCGATTTATGCGGTTTATGAGGGGGAAGAGTCTCATTACCGCGTAACGGAATCCCGGAAGCAAAGCAAGACGCTGACTTGGTTCTATGGACGTTCCGAGCACGAGTCGGACGATCTCGTTGCCGGAATGGGGCAACGTTCGAACCTGACTTCGGAGCAGGTGCGAAGAACGGGCGCTTCAGCCGCGAGGGCGCTGCTCAAGGAGAATAAATCAAGCGCAGTGCTGATCCGCCCGGCATCCCGCGATGTCGGAGCAACTTCGCGGATTTCGGCGGAGGAAGAACTCCAAGCGTGGTTGGAAGGCTGGCTGTACGGATTATATCAATTCAATAAGCATCGCGGGGTTACGGCCAATCTGCAAGCCCTGTCCCTTCATCTTCGACAAGAGGACTGGGAGGGGCTTTCCCGTGAAGATATGGAAGCCATCATCCGGACGGCGGAAATCCGGATCGAAGGAACGCAGCTCACCCGAGACTTGGTGAATGAATCACCTGAGACGTTAAATCCGGAGGCGTTTGTTGCGGTCGTTGAGGATCGTTTCAAAAAAGCGCCCGTAGACCTTCACGTATACCGCGGACAAGAGCTTCATGACCGGCAGATGAACGGACTGATCGCCGTGGGTGCCGGCAGCAAATACGAGCCAGCGATGATCGAGATTTCCTACAATGGAGCGGAATCCGGGAAGGAAAGCCCTCATATCGTGCTTATCGGCAAAGGCGTTACCTTTGATATGGGCGGCATGAACGTTAAGATCGGCCGAGACATCAGCGATGCCCGCATGGATATGGGCGGCGCAGCCGCGGTCGTGGGCGCCATGGATATTCTTGTGTCGCGGAAAGCTCCGGTACGGGTTACGGCATTGATCGCGGTGGCGGATAATTTATCGGGGCCGGATGCGATGCTTCCTTCTTCCGTCGTTCACTATCCGAACGGCTTGAGCGTTCAAGTGGCGAATACGGACGGGGAAGGAAGATTGATCATTGCGGACGCGCTGCTGCACGCAGCCCATCTTAACGCTGATAAGGTGATCGATATCGCCACCCTTACCGGCAATGTCGGTGCGGCATTAGGCTTGGAGATCGCCGGCATTTGGGGCGATCAGGAGATAACGGCCGATTTGGTCGAGATCGGGGAGCGCAACGGAGAGCGCTTATGGCCCATGCCGCTGATGGACGAGTATGAATCCGAGCTTAGAAGCGATTATGCCGATCTGAGGAATGTCGGCACGTCGACTTTGGCAGGCGCGATCACGGCCGCGTTGTTCATCCGTCATTTTGTGGCGGAGACCATGAAATGGGTGCATATCGATATGGCAGGCACGGTCCAGTATAAACGGGAATTCCCTCACTCCGCGGCAGGGGCTACCGGCTATGGAGCCAGGCTGCTGGCGGACTATGTGGAGAAGCAGTTTCGCCCTGCACAAGCGAACCAACGACAGTAAGGAGTGAAGAACATGCTGCTTGAAATTATCGCAACATGCGTGGACGATGCCATCACAGCCGAGAAAAATGGCGCGGACCGTCTGGAATTGATCACGGCGATCACCGAAGGCGGGCTCACGCCGGGCATCGGTCTCGTGGAAGAGGTCGTGAAAGCCGTTCGGATTCCGGTCCATGTGATGGTAAGGCCCCATAGCAGATCCTTTGTGTATAACGCGCTGGATATAGCAACCATGGTTGCGGAGGTTAAGGCGATCCGCAAGGCGGGTGCGGCTGGCGTGGTCCTTGGCATGCTGACTCCGGAAGGAAAGATCGACGAGGCCGCCTTGGCCCAAATGCTGGAATGGACGGGCGATATGCAGGTGACATTCCACCGGGCTTTTGATGAATTGGAGGATCAATTCGAAGGGCTGCGTACATTGCAGAAATATCCGGCCGTCACCCGCGTCTTGACGTCGGGAGGACCGCAGCCGGCACCGCAAGCGATCCCGAGGATTCGCGAGCTTGTGGAACAAGCCGCAGGCACCGGGCTTAAGATTTTGGCCGGGAACGGCCTGAAGTGGGAAATCATACGCGATTTCATCGACCAGACCGGCGTGAGCGAGGTTCATTTCGGCTCAGCTGTCCGGTATGGCCGATCAGGGCTGAAGCCCATTGATCCGGTTGAACTGCGATCCTTGGCTGACAGCTTACATCAATAGAAGTAGCAAACCTATCGGAAACAGGTGAACAAAAATTGCAAACCGAATTGAATAAACAGCAAGAATTTGTGGTTGGCGTTGACCTTGGGGGTACGAAGATCGCGGCAGCGCTCTTTGATTCCGAAGGACAGCTGCTGAACCGGGAGCAAATGGAGACAGCCGGAGCGCGTACGGCCGAGGAAGTGGTCGCGAGAATTACGAACATGATTCGCAGCGTGTCGGGCGGCCACCCGCTTCGAGGCGTAGGCATGGCTTCGCCGGGAACGGTTAACAGCCGGGAGGGCATTGTCATTCACGGCACGAATTTGCCGGAATGGACCAACGTCCCTCTCAAAGCCTGGATGGAACGAGATCTGAATACGGAAGTACAAGTGCTGAATGATGCCAATGCAGCCGCATGGGGCGAATATGTAAGAGGTGCCGGCCGAGGGTCGACGAACATGGTTTACGTGACGCTCAGCACAGGCATCGGTTCAGGCATCGTGCTGGATGGCAAGCTGTTTCTGGGCAGCAATTCCTTTGCAGGGGAGCTTGGGCATCATATCATTGATCCCAGCGGTCCGCAGTGCAATTGCGGCAGCCATGGCTGCTGGGAGGTGTTTGCTTCAGGAACGGCCATCGGCCTGGCAGCATCCCAGCGGATGCTTACCCAGACCAGCGTTATTTCTGAACTGGCCGCAGCCGATGGAGGCGTGAACGCCAGGCATGTATTCGAGGCTAAACGTCTTCATGACCCCGTCGCAGTAGAGGTCATCGATCGTGCCGTTTATTACATGGCGCTTGGACTGGTTAATGTCATTCACAGCTTCAACCCCGATCGCATCGTGGTTGGCGGGGGTGTGAGCAGAGCAGGCGAGCTCCTTTTCCCGCAGCTTCGGGAAATGACGGATAAGCTGGTCATGCCGTCTTATTTAGGAACCTACGAGATCGTTCCTGCGGGACTGCGGGACGATGTTGGCCTGGTGGGAGCCGCAGCCTTGTTCCAATAATACATTCGTAAAGAAAAGGCAACAAAAGCCGCCCTCAAGGGCGGCTTTCTGATTATTCATGAAGAGAGCGGGAAACGGAGCGATCATATTTGCGTAAGCGAAGTCCGTAACTTGTGACAGGTGATAGGCGTAAACCGTAAGCCGTCATCCGTTTTCACTGGAGTCGAGTTTTTGGTTTCCTATTAGGTTTGTTTGTATCCGACAAACAATAAGCGGTTGCCCGCACTTTCCCGCCCGCCGACGGCAACCGCCGGCTCCAAACCCGCACGCGAGGCGGCCTGCAGGCTTGGAGCCGGCGGCTTCCGCTACTCCATGTATTTTGATGCGTCGAACGTAATCATGCTCGTATGGTTGGCATGTTCGATCAGTGAGGAGAGCCTGGTCACTTCGCGTTCCTTCTTGCGCGCCTGCGCCTGATAAGCTTCCGGATCGTATAAGGCCACGTTAAACAGCGTTACGGCGCCATCTCCGCTTCCCCGGCCGTTCTGGCGCTCCAGCTTCTTGCGGGAGCCGAGATGGGCAAGCTGTCCGATATCGCTGCGCATTTGTTTGGCAAGCTCGATCGCCTCCATGATGGTCATGTCGGAGCCGTTCCAACTAATGGTCTGCGTCGTGTTGGAGATTGCCATCAGCAGATCCAGCTTTCTGTAATCCGCTGCGGCAGCTTCGATCTCTTCCGTAATGGCATCCACGCTGCGTGCAGGATACTCCGCCGTTTCCCCTTTTTCAATGATCGTGCTGCTGTTGTTCAAGCGTTCCGACATCAGTTGATTCATGAGACGGTTGATTGCTGCCCGGACTGCCAAAGCTTCAGCCATCGTAATTTGACTCATAAGCGAAGGATCACCTCTTTGATTTCTTGTCTGAATATGTAAACGTTCCGAACTGCAAAAAAGTTGCATGCCCATTAACAAAACGTCGCCGGAGGTTCGATGGAGTGTTACATAATTGTCATGAGTATACGAGATGGCATAATGAAAAAACATGAAAATTTTCAGCCTATACGACATTGATTAACATATAGTGATAGATTTCTAGGATATTATTGACAGCATCCTTGCTTGTATACTATATTAAGAGAAGGTTACAAAATGTTAATGAATTTTGCCGAATTTCGTTTGTGAAAACGGGGGAACCGTCTTGGGTGAATTATTCTTGTACCATAGAGAGTATAGGGAACCTTCAACCGAACCCTTAGCTAACTCCGTAGGCATCGAAGGAGAGAACGTATTTTGAAGAAATTTGTCATCACATTGCTTGGGTCTGCAATTATTTTTTCTTCTGGTGCCGTATCAGCCTATGCTGATCAACAACCGAATTTTCAGCATCAAGTGAAGCAATTAGTAGGAACGCCTTATAAATGGGGCGGAACAACGACAAGCGGATTTGATTGCTCCGGATTTATTCTGTATATGTTTAGAAATTTCGACTTGGACCTTCCACGCACTTCCCAGAGTCAGGCTAAAGCCGGGGTTCATGTGGATCGCGAGGACCTGAGAGTCGGAGATTTGGTATTCTTCAATACAAGCGGAAGCGGCATTTCCCATGCGGGCGTTTACATTGGAGATGGACAATTTGCGCATGCTTCCAGCAGCAAGGGCGTAAGAATCAGCAAGCTTAGCGACTCCTATTACGAACCGCGTTATGTTACGGCGCGCCGTGTATTGAGTCAAGAGAACTATGCTAAACTGGTAGGAAGCGCGAGCTAATTGGAATACGCAGTTTAGAGTTCGATACATAACCGGAAAGCCTGACAAGAGATGATCTTGTCAGGCTTTCTTTTTTTATGGAAGATTATAATTTGGGATTCTGCGAAAAGATTCACTAGATTATTCCTTTACGACAGAGGCATTCACGGCGGCTTCCATGCCATTATTATAGGAACGGAACAAGCCCAGACGCCAGAAGGCGGCACCTTTCAGATCATAGCGCTTGGCCAAGCCGAGCTTATCGTCGACGGATGTGGCGGTTTCGCTGCTTAAGCTGATGCCGAGCAGGAGCTTCTGCTTAGGAACGCCTGCCTGAAGTGCCTGCTGAATGGCTTGGTCCACCAGACTGTTGGGTTCAGGAACCTGGGCTTTGGTGCCAACCGGATTGTACTGATACGCCATGACGATGAGATCATCGGCAAGGGAGGCCAGCGTCTTGTAATCATAGCCTTTATAGGCGCTGTTCAATGGCGGAACGGCTAAGGACAGAGCAATGTCGCTCGGCAATGCGGCTTTCAATTGCTTGACGTAATCATTAAGCAGCTTCTGCTGCTTCGCGGCATCCAGTTTAAAACCGAGCCCTTCGAAATCAAGCACCACGCCGCCGAATCCGTTATCCGCCACCGCAGTCGTGATGCCCTCAATGGACTTTTGGCGAAGGCTGCTGTCGCTGAGGACTTTGGTTAATTCGCCGTTTCCGTCCAAAGCGTAAACCATAAGGTACGGTTTAATCTCCCGATCCGCAGCATCCGCAACAATCGATTGCGGAGTCACGTCGCCGGCCGCCGCAGGCAGACGATACTCGTCGCCTTGAAGCGTAAACTGACCTTCCCGATCAATGCGGCTCCAGCCGAAAGCGACTGAATTCATGGATGCTACGAGATCCCGCTCTTGGAAAGATTGCAAAGCGTAAAAGGCTCTTAGATGCATTTCGCGCTGCGGCGACACGAGGGAGACCGTGCGAGTCGCCTGATTCCAGCCGACATTAACGCCGAATTGGCTGCTGAACGAGCTGAGCGGAATCAGAACGCGGCCTTCCCGCTGGACAGGGGGAGCGGCCAGCTTCACTTTTTTACCGTTGACGGTTGCGCTCGAGCTCCCGACTTGAAGCAGCACTTCCGTCGTTTGACCTTTCACCTCGCCAATGGCCTTCACCGTTTGGGTCTTGCTGTTCCACGTGATTTGAATGCCCAGCGCCTCACCGACCGTCCGGAACGGCACGTAAGTGACCCCTTTGTCTATCCTGGGAGCCGCATCGAATGTAAGCGCAACGTCATCCAGCTTGACCGAAATGGCAGGCGCAGCCTGTACCTGGCCGATATGGGGAGCGGTTCCGAGCAGAGATAAGGCAAGAACGGCAGCGACGGCTGTTTTTCCTATTGGTTTATGCAGCATGCTATTGTTTTCCCTCCAACCCAATAAAATAATAGAATGATTCTCATAGAATATGGGATTTGCTCTAGCATACGCTAGTATAGCAAAATTTTCATAGAGTTCCAATTGCATGATGTCATAGAATCGATAAGAGTAAGCATGTTGATTTTTTAAACTTTCCAGTATAATAATTGAAGGAATTCATACATAACCTGATGATTACATGCATAGGGGGATAAAGGCGTGTTTAAATTCTGGAAAAACAAAAAGGGCGAGAACAGCGGAGAGAAATCGTCGCTCCCGGCAGCGGAAGAGAGAATGGAAGCCGTGCCGGACCGGATCATCGAGCTTACGGGCCGCGAGGTTCAGCGTAGCGTGGCCCCTGTTCTGGGCATGACGGTGCTTGACTTGGCCGAGCGGAATGAGGTGGATTGGAACTCTTTTTGCAAAAGAGGGACATGTGCGCGCTGCCGCTGCATGGTGGTGGAGGGAATCGAGTATCTGTCCGAACCCAATCTGGCCGAAGAACGGCGCCTGGATCCGGAAGAAATCGAAGAGGGGTACCGTCTCGGATGCCAGAGCAGGATCGAAACGGTCGGCCCCGTCAAAATCAAGCATGCTCCATACTTTTGACGATATAGAATGACAAATAACAGTAATATATAAAAAGCAGGCAGCCGTACCATTGCGGCTGCCTGCTTTATCGAAAGGAAAACAATCGAAAATTCCTTCACTCCACGGCCAATTTGCTCTGTTCCCGGAACGAGCTTGGCGTTTGACCGGTAATTTTCTTGAACAACATCGAGAAATACTTGTCGTTGCCGTAGCCGACCTGGGAAGCAACCTCGTGCACCGGCATTTCGGAATCCGCCAGCAGGCGCTTGGCCTCTTCAATCCGGCGGGATATCAAGTAATTGAAGGGGGAATCGCCGACTTCTTTTTTGAACAGATGGGATAAATAATGCTGGCTGACATACATCGTATCGGCAATGTCCTTGAGGCTGATGCTCTGGGTGTAGTTGGCGTCGATAAAGTGCTTGGTCCGCAGCGCGATTTCATTCTTGCCCTTCAAGGATTGGAATTGGTGTTTAACGTCCACGATGCGATAAATCACGGTAATCAATGACATCAGCAGGTTCGTGCTCAGCGTTTCATATCCCAGTACCTGCGAATCGCATTCGCGGAGGATCTCGGAAAGATAGCTCTCCACTTTATAAGCGTATTTTTCGCAGGATATGACCGGCTCGACATAGGCCGGCAGCAGCATCCCCTGAGGCACCCCTTCAATGTGAAGCGAATCCACGCCGCAATAGATTACCTTGAAAGGCCCGTCCGTGATGGATTTCTCCTCATGGGGAATGCCGGGGTTATAGATGGCGACATCGCCTTTGTGAAGCTCATATACTTTACCTGCTATGGTGAATTCTCCGCGACCTTCAACCACATAGATGATCTCGCAGAAATCGTGGATTTGGGGCGGGCCATAAAAGAAGTCCTCGTCCACGACCTGGCCGGCAAAGAGCAGCTGCGGATTTTTGATGAAGCGGAAGTGATCGCTTTTACTATGCGAGATTTCGATTTTTGGCACGGTCTCGTCCCTCCTGAAAGCAGCATCCTTTTCCTATTATAATGCATATTGCTCCTCGATGCCGAAATCGTTTGCAACCCGCTTACGCATAGGTACACTGTCTTGCTGAAATTGGGGACCGATATAACAACATAGTGGGTTATCCTTGAGCCCGAATCAACTTACAATGATGTCATAATCCTTATAGGGAGGCGTGACATACATGACAATTGAAAACGATTACAGATGGCGGGACGGATTTCCGAAAATCGGCATTCGCCCTACGATAGATGGCAGACGGAGAGGGGTAAGGGAATCCCTTGAGGAACAGACGATGAATCTGGCCAAGGCCGTCGCCGAGATGCTGACGAAAGAGCTTAAATATCCGAATGGCGAGCCGGTTGAATGCGTGATTGCGGATACTTGCATCGGCGGCGTGGCCGAAGCGACTGCGGCTGCCAAAAAATTCAAGAATGCCGAGGTCGGCCTGACGATAACCGTTACGCCTTGCTGGTGTTACGGCACCGAGACGATGGATGCGGATCCTTCGCGTCCGAAGGCGGTATGGGGCTTCAACGGAACAGGACGTCCAGGCGCGGTTTACCTGGCCGCCGTACTGTCGGCCCATGCGCAGAAAGGACTTCCCGCATTCGGCATCTATGGCGAAGACGTTCAGGATGAAGGGGATACCCGCATTCCGGATGACGTTCAAGAGAAACTCCTGCGTTTTGCACGGAGCGGACTGGCTGCGGCCTATATGCGCGGACAATCGTACTTGTCCATGGGCTCGGTGTCGATGGGCATCGCCGGCTCGATCGTGGACGACAGCTTCTTCCAGGAATATCTGGGCATGCGGAACGAATATGTGGATATGAGCGAGTTTACGCGCCGTTTGGAAGAAGGGATCTATGATCCTGAAGAATATGAGAAGGCGCTTGCTTGGGTGAAGGAGAACTGTACCGAAGGACCGGATAACAATCCGGATCATCTGCAGAACAGCCGGGAGCGCAAGGATCTCGAATGGGAAACCGTCGTCAAAATGACGCTGATCACCCGTGATTTGATGATTGGCAATCCGCGATTGAAGGAGCTTGGTTTCGAAGAGGAAGCCCAAGGCCACAGCGCGATCGCTTCCGGCTTCCAGGGGCAGCGCCAATGGACGGATCACTCCCCGAACGGAGACTTTCTGGAGACCATCCTCAATTCCTCCTTCGATTGGAACGGCAGACGTTCGCCCTATATCGTGGCAACGGAGAATGACAGCCTGAACGGAGTCGGCATGCTGTTCGGATACCTGTTAACCAATACGGCACAGATTTTCGCGGATGTGCGGACGTACTGGAGTCCGGCTTCGGTAGAACGGGTTACCGGCTATAAGCTTGAAGGCAAGGCGGAGAACGGCATCCTGCATTTGATCAATTCCGGTTCGGCTGCGCTGGACGGAACGGGCGAGCAGGAGCTTGACGGCAAACCGGCCATGAAACCGTTCTGGGATATTACGGATGAAGAGGTCGACCGCACGCTCAAGGCCACGCAGTGGAGACCGGCTAACCTGGAGTATTTCCGGGGCGGCGGTTACTCGACCGACTACCTGACGCGCGGCGGCATGCCGATGACGATGTTCCGCCTTAACCTGGTGAAAGGGCTTGGTCCCGTCCTGCAAATCGCCGAAGGCTATTCCGTGGACCTGCCGTCGGAGGTGCACGATACGCTCGATAAGCGTACAGACCCGACATGGCCAACGACTTGGTTCGTACCGAACCTCACGGGAGAGGGAGCCTTCTCCAGTGTTTATGAGGTCATGAACCAGTGGGGCGCCAATCACGGCGTGATCAGTTACGGACATATCGGAGCAGATCTTATCACCCTGGCTTCGGTGCTGCGAATTCCGGTCAACATGCATAATGTGCCCGCTAATGAGGTGTTCCGTCCGCGTGCATGGGGCATGTTTGGAACGTCCGATCCGGAAAGCGCCGATTTCCGCGCTTGCCAGAACTTCGGTCCTCTATATAAATAAGGTCATTCGAGAGGAGAGCGAATCATGCTGAATGTAGAAACGAGAAACGAGCTCTGCAAATATGCCAAAAAAATCGTCGACAGCGGACTCGTTGTAGGGCCTGGAGGGAACATCAGCGCCAGGGCAGGGGACAAAATGTATTTGTCCCCGAGCGGTTTCGCGCTGGAGGAGATCGAGCCGGAGCAATGGATTGAAGTGGATATCCCGACGGGCGATATTACCGATATGGGTCTGCGGCCTTCCTCCGAAGTGCTGATGCACCTGTACGGATACCGCAGCAACCCTGACATCGGGGCCATGGTGCATACGCATCCGTCCCATTGCATTGCCTTTACGCTGGTGGAACAGGAGCTGCCGGTAATGTTCCCCGATCAGGCGGCATTGGTCGGCCGTACGGCTTATATCCCGTACATCATACCAACGACGGATTTGCTGGCAGATGCCGTCGCGGAGAAAGTGACCACGGCCAGCTCCATACTGCTGGGTAATCATGGACTGGTCACAACCGGCCGGAATCTGCGCGAAGCGTATTACCGGACCCAAGTGGTTGAAGAGAGCGCCAAAATTTATCTGAGCGCCAAGGCGGCCGGCACGCCGGTGCCGCTGACCGATCAGGAAGTAGACGATATTGCTGCACTGGAGAGCGAGGATTATCGAATTCAGCTTCTGCAGAAGATGAAATAAATGTCGAGTTAACGTTCAGACTCGGGTAGTTGAAATTTGAATCGGTATCGTACTAAAGGTGAGAAAGGATGCGGCGTATGAGCAATCCATCTGCGGTGCTTGCGTTTGACTTGGGGGCCAGCAGCGGCCGGGCGCTGCTGGGCGAAATCACCGCTTCTGATCATGACTCCCCCGGCATACTGAAGATTACGGAGATTCATCGTTTTGCCAATACCCCTGTTCAGATGGGAGATCATCTGCACTGGAACTTCCCGATGCTGCTCCAGGAGGTCAAGCACGGCATCCGTAAAGCGTTTCAGGACGGTTATCGACCGGCCAGCTATGGCATCGATTCGTGGGGCGTCGATTATGGACTGATTGACCGCAACGGGGAGCTCATCGGAGTGCCTTATCATTACCGGGACCTCCGGACGGAAGGCATGGTGGAGGAAACCTGCAAGCAGGTTGGCAGAGAGCGGCTGTTCCAAGAAAGCGGTCTGCAATTCATGCCGTTTAACACCATTTTCCAGTTGAATGCGATGCTCAAGGCGAAGTCGCCGATGCTGGATATCGCGGACAAGTTCCTGCTCACGCCGGATCTTCTGAACTATTTTCTTACAGGGGTTCAAGCATGCGAGTTTACCATGGCAACCACGACCCAGCTGTACCATGTTACGGAAGGCAAGTGGAATAACCGGTTAATGGATGAGCTGGGACTTCCCTCGTCCTTGTTCCTTGAACCCGTACAGCCGGGAAGCGTGATTGGCAGGCTGCAGGATGCCGTGGCGCAAGAGCTTGGCGTTCCGGCGATCGAAGCGATTGCCGTGGCGTCGCACGATACGGAATCCGCCGTGGTGGCCGTTCCGGCGAACGCCAGCAGGTTTGCTTATCTCGTATGCGGGACCTGGTCGCTTCTCGGAACCGAGATGCCGGAGCCGCTTGTCCACCCGGACGTGCTGGAAGAAGACTTCTCCAATGAGGGCGGGGCTTATCAGTCCTATCAATTGCTGAAGAATATCATGGGCCTCTGGATTCTTCAGGAGTGCAAGCGGCAGTGGGAAAATCAGGGACTGAAGTATTCTTATGCAGAGCTGGTTGAGCTCGCGGAGGACGCGGAGCCTTTCCGCAGCCTCATCCATCCCGATGATCTACGCTTCATGAATCCGGCCGATATGACGGCTGAAATTCGGGATTATTGCCTGGAGACCGGGCAGCCCGTTCCGCAAAGCGCCGGTGAGTATGTCCAGTGCATACTGCAAAGCCTGGCCCTAAGATACCGGGAAGTGCTTGAACGGATGGAAGTACTGACAGGGCAGTCGTACGATGGTCTTCATATGGTTGGCGGCGGCATTCAAAACGAGCTGTTATGCCGGTATACGGCGAATGCGATGGGCCGTACGGTGTGGGCCGGTCCGGTCGAAGCCAGCGCCATCGGGAACATGCTGGTTCAATTTGTGGCCAATGGCACGCTGCGCAGCAGGGAAGAGGGAGTCGAACTCGTGAAGCGGTCTTTTCCGCTGGCCTGGTATGAACCCGAATCCAGTGAGGATTGGGAGGCAGCGTTCCTGCGTTACAAGTCCTTGATCGGGCAGCAGCAGGCACAGCCGTGATCATGAGAGCGTTCAGGGACTGACAGCTCCCTGTTAAGATTCTCAACTTGCTTCAAAATCTGATAAAGAAGGATGTCGTTCCATGCTAAAAGGCATATCTCATTTGCTCTCGCCTGAGCTGCTGAAAATACTAATGGAGATGGGGCACGCGGATGAAATCGTTCTCGGCGACGCCAATTTCCCTGCAGCCAGTCACGCCCGGCGGTTGGTCCGGGCAGACGGACACGGAATCCCTGCGTTATTAAACGCAATATTGCCGTTATTTCCGCTGGATACGTACGTCGAATCCCCGGTAGCGCTGATGGCCGTCACCCCCGGAGATACCGTGAAAACGCCGATCTGGGAGGATTACCGCCAGATCGTGCAGCAGTTTCACGCCGTTCCCGTTGAATTCGATGAGATGGAACGTTTCTCGTTCTATGAACGCGCCAAGAATGCGTATGCCATCGTGTCGACGGGCGAACAAGCGCTGTATGCCAATGTTATCCTCAAAAAGGGCGTTGTCGTTTAGACTACCTGGTGCAATAATTAGAGAAGAGATCGCTGCGGCGGTCTTTTTTTTTCGGTTTCAGTTTGGGCTCTCATTAAATTAGTTGGCACCGGGAAAACAATCCACCAGTTGGTTACTTGCATAGTTTATTTCAAATTAGATTCGTGGTTGCTTCCATCCCACTTCCATTAGAGGGCTCTGATGGAAGGGATGTATTGCTAGATAGAGTAACAAGCTTGTCTTTGTTATTCCAGCCTACGCTCAGACCCATTTCTTCACTAACAAAACGCATGGGAACGACCTCGGTTTTTAATTTACGAATTACTAAATCTCTGCTGAGAGACAAGGTTACCATACGATTTTCATCTATGAAAAGGAATCACTGGAAAATAACCTAGTACTTAAACTAATAATTCAAAATGAACTGATGCTATGAAATTAACGGATAACCAATCACCTCGAATATCGCCGCTGAACCGTCTCAGGCAGTTCCTTGAAGGCAACCTCTTCCCAGTGCGTGACACCCCGAAGCAGCGTGTGATATAGCTGTACATAAGCTCCTTCTCTTAATTGCTTTCCGGCCGAAAACCCAAGCCTTCTTTCATTTCCTTTCACATTATATGAAGTCAGCTCATAGTTGTAACGTCCATTGTCATCTTGAATACCGAGGCCGGTTATCATCGTATAATAGATGTTTTTACCTGCAGAATTTTCTGGGGTAAGCTTCTCAGAGTCCAAGAAGAACATCCACAAGCATGCTCCAATCACGATGATGAGCCCCAGGACTTGAACTATTTTTTTCATTATAAAAATCCTCCTAAGCGTAATCAGGATGAGACAATGTCTTTATTCTTCAGCCGGCGAATAGTCATCGATGCAAAAATGATGATGAAAGCCAAATTGATGATCCAAAACAGAATGTTCTGCATGCCTGTTAACGGATCTTGACTCATCACACTCATCCCGATGTTGAGTAACGAGAACGGGAAAAATAGGCCCAACTTGGCAATATACATGCCCAGACCAATAAAGACCGCGCACAAACTAATGCCGATCGGCGTGGCAAAGCTGCGGATCCGCAGCGAAAGTCCCAGTTGTAGAGCAGTAATGGACATACACGCATACCATCCACGGATTATCCAACCTATAATCTCTACAGGGAAAGGCCCGGGTAAGGAGAATAGGGTACCTGCAAGCCAATAGAGTCCTATGAACAGTACTTGCGCGAACAAGATTAAAACACCGACGACTATCCATTTTGCAAGAAACACGCTGGCAATCGAAACAGGAGAGGTCATCACGATATTCCAATTTCGGTTTAAATGCTCCAGCCTACCAATATAGGAACAGCAGATGGAAATCAGAATAGGCAGGAAAAACACGCCGTAGAATAGGGCGACCTGGGTCCAAAGGCTGTACCAACCATTTTGCAGGGCGTCCTGGTTAAAATAATAATTCGCACATCCAATCAACAGACTTAGAATTGGAAGCACCGCGATGATAAGGCCAATTCGAGAATGACGCAGTTTGAGCCACTCAGCAGAAATACTTCGTTTCATAAACGCTCCTCCTCAGATTTCCTGCCTGCTTACATGGAAGTTCCCCACGAAATAGAACAGGAGAGTCATAATCAACGAACCCAGTACGATACCAACACTTTCAGGCTGTACGATATAGACGCTCGCAGACTCGGCGTATCGATAAGTTACAGGACTGAGATCCAAATAGTAAGACCAAATAAAAAGATGCCGAATTGCAGCCGGAAATAATCCGGCGGTCATTCCGATGAAGCCGCCCAGCATGCCTAAACACAGCGCAAAAGCCTGATTTTTGATAGCAAAAGATATCCACTGTTGAAGAGCTGTAACAGCGAGCGTCGTGAGGAGAGTGCCTCCAACGAACCGGAATAATAAATCGCTAGGCAGCGTACCGGGGAAATCCTTTGTGAGTCCGAACACGATGATGAATAAAGCCTGTACCCCGATGCCATACAAGATTAGACTATTAGTGCATATATACTTCGTTGCGTAGAGCCGTCCGCGTCCAACATTGGTAGCAGCAAGCATTTTCCAGGTCGATCCCTTATGTTCCATATCACAAATGCGTGAGACAACAACAGCCGACATAATGGGCATAAACAAACCATTCATGGATGATATACTAAAAAAAACGGATTCCCAAACGGCGTGATCCGGGTTGCTCGCAATGGACCGGCTTACGGACATAAAAGCCCACAGCATCTCTACGACAAGAAATAATATCATCATGATCCCTATTTTTTTGCGACGGATTTTATAATACTCCAACCCTAACAACTTGATCACAAGCTACGCCCCTTTCCTGTCAGCTCCAGGAATATATCCTCCAAACTTTTCTTCTGCTCTTCAATCCGAGTGACTTCGATTTTATGTTCAACAAGCAGTCTGTTCATCTCCGCCACTTCCGTATCCTGAAGCGTGCCGAGCTCAAGCCGGCTGCCACTTTGTGCCGGGCTGTATCCTTGAGTGAGCAGGAGCTGCTCGGCTTTCGCATTGTCCCCGGTTTTCATAAAAATGGCGTTTCTGTTTTTTTGCCTCAAGCTTGCCATACTCCCCTGATACAACAGATTCCCTTGCGTGATAATACCAACGGAGGTAGCGATTTGTTCGATCTCCGAGAGGAGATGGCTGGAGAGCAATACAGTGATTCCATAGCGTTCAGGCAATGACTTGATGAGCTCCCGAATTTCTCCAATGCCTGCAGGGTCAAGTCCGTTCGTCGGCTCATCAAGGATCAGCAGCTTGGGGAAAGCAAGCAGTGCCATCGCGATGCCCAGCCGTTGCTTCATTCCTAGCGAATATTGTTCCGTTTTTTTGTTTTTCTGATTTTCCAGCCGCACAATACGAAGGGCCTCGTGCACGTTTTTATCGGGTACGTTCCGAAGGCTCTGCATAACCTTCATATTCTCAAGCCCGGTCAAATGCCCGTAATAAGAGGGAGATTCAATCAGCGACCCGGTACGTTGCAGAATGGATGGCCGATGTTTGCTCAGGTTTTCCCCGAAAATATGGATGGTCCCTTCCGTAGGTTTGATGAGACCGAGCAGCATTTTTAGCGTCGTTGTTTTCCCTGCACCGTTTGGGCCCAGAAACCCATAGATTTCTCCCTCTTGAACACGTAAATCCACTTTATTTACACTGTTATTTGCCCCATACGTTTTAGACAGATTTTGCGTTTGCACAATAGCGAGTGCACTCATAAGAAAGTCAGCTCCATTCCAGTCTTTAATTTCTCCTTCGTTTCAACCATAAAGAATCTACCTTACTTCAGTCTTTAGACAACCTTACGCTAACCTTAAATAGATTTAGAAAAAGACGGCTCATCCCGTTGTTCATGTATAATAAATTCAGGTGATGGGGCATGGAGAATTTAAAAGACAAAAAAATATTAATTGTAGATGATGAACCGGAAATCAGAATTATGATCGAACGATTTTTAAGAAAAGAGGGTTTTTACCGTATTTACATGGCAGGCGACTGTGCTTCGGCTCTGTCGATCTGCCGAGAGGGTAAACCGGATATCGCGATTCTCGATGTCATGCTGCCTGATGGCGACGGATTCTCGCTTCTGTCTTCCATTAAACAGTTGACGGATATTCCAATTCTTTTTCTCTCCGCGCGAGGTGAGGATGAAGATCGATTGCTTGGACTGGGTTTGGGGGCAGATGATTACATTGTGAAACCTTTCCTGCCGAGGGAGCTGGTATTACGACTGATGGCAATACTGAAGCGGGTCTACTCCTCTCCCGTAGCAGAGCGTCTTCCTGTCTTCCGATTGGGGGAACAGACGATAGACCTTGAGAGCGCTGTCGTGCACAGGAACCGGAAGGAACTGTCATTGACGGCAAAGGAACATGCGATTCTTGTAAAGTTGTACGAGAACCAAGGCCGAATCGTCACGAGCGATGCCTTATGTCAAGCCGTTTGGGGAGATGACAGTTACGGATACGAAAATACATTGATGGTCCATGTCAGACGGGTACGGGAAAAAATCGAGAGGGATCCTTCTAAACCGATTCATCTACTCACAGTCAGGGGACTGGGATATAAGCTGCTGGTGAAGGAGATACGTTAGTGGAGGGGATTATTCGCATATTACGGCGGTTTGTCGCCGCTACCCTATTGTTCTCGTTATTTCTGCTTCTTTTTAATTTCGTATTATTAGGCACGCTAGTGTTCACGGAAAATGACCAGAACTCGTCCCCGGAAGGCATAGTTAAGCAAGTGACCCAAGGCTTGGAGATGCAGAAGGACAGCTTTCAACTGGACGGGCAAGCTACCGAGCTGCTGCAGCAGAATCATGCCTGGGCCATGCTGCTCGGTGAAAATGGTCATGTGATCTGGGAGTATCATATACCTCATGATGTTCCTGATTCTTACAATCTAGTCGATGTAGCCAAGTTCTCACGGTACTACCTTAAGGATTATCCGGTTTATACGTCAGAACATCAGGAAGGTCTGATGGTCGTAGGGTATCCCAAGGAAAGCCACTGGAAGTATCAATTGGACTTCCTTGCAGAATGGATAAGCTCGTTGCCCCTGCGGATCGTGCTGCTGCTACTTTGTAATTTGGCGTTAGCTCTACTGATATCTATTGTCATTGGCACGCGGCTCATCAGAAAGATACGCCCTCTGGTGGAAGGAGTCCACAATTTAGCTAGGGAGCAAGAGGTTCAGTTGGACACCAAAGGGATATTCGGTGATTTGGCCCAGAGCATGAATTCAGCGTCAGCAATACTCCAGAACAAGACAGCCGCGCTGCAGTCACGGGATGAAGCACGCGCCAACTGGATTGCCGGGATTTCTCATGATATTCGGACGCCGCTCTCCCTCATCCTCGGTTATGCCAGCGAAATGGAGGATCAATCGGACTTGTCGGAGGAGCAGAGGCATCAAGCCGGTATTATCCGGAGCCAAGGCGAGAAGCTGCGCTCACTGGTAAGCGATCTGAATCTGGTCTCTATGCTTGAATATGAGATGCAGCCATTGCACTTGAAGTGCATCCGGCTATCGGTTCTGGGTAGACAGGTTGTCACGGAATTTGTGAATCATGGTTTGGATGACCGGTATGACATTGAATTAAAACTAGCCGATGAAGCGGTTCGGGTCCATGGGGACGAGAAATTGCTGCTTCGGGCAATCAGCAATCTTGTCCAGAACAGTGTGCGTCATAACCCGCAGGGCTGCAAAATCACAATAGAAACCTCTCTATCCCAAGACCGCTCCCAATATCGCATGATCATAAGGGATGATGGGCGAGGAATCCCGCAAGAGCAATTGGCGGAGATTACCGAATTGTACTTTTCTGCAAGAAGAAAGCGCCCTGACCAGCAAGGTCACGGTTTGGGACTTCCGATGGTAGCAAGGATTGCGAAGGCGCATCACGGCCACCTCATTCTTGCAAATGTGGACCAAAGAGGTCTAACAGCGATCATGGAATTCCCTGTGCAGTCGCAGAATGCAAAAGTGGAAGATGATTAAATGGGTACCCATTGATGAGAACCATAAACCCAATATATCCCACGCTTGATTAAGAAGTTGTTTTATATGTTCCGTTTCTGCTGTTCATCGAATTTTGACGGCAATCTTTGCACTGATTAAAACTTCCATTCATCATTTCCAGCAATAACTCTAAAAGACATAACCTGAACAAACAGAAACGGACTAGTCACGCTAGTCCGTTTCATTCTGCTTGTATATATCCAAGTTCCAGTAGAATCAAAAGGCTTCAAACTTTTTCGACAGGAAATCAAGAACTACTTGATTGAATGGATGAGGTTCCTCGACAAAGGGGAGGTGGCCGCAGTCTTGCATGGTTATATTAGATGATCGTTCTATTCGTTTATGTAAAATTTAGGTCAGCCTGTTTGTTAAAAGGATGGTCTTGATCGGAAATTATCAAGTGAAAGGGCTACAAAAAGGACAGATCATCTCTTCAACAGCTATTTACGAAAAATGATGTTAATTTAGTCTTCACCTTCAATATAATCAATTAATGAATTTAAGGATTTATAATTTTCTTTTGGTGAAAGAACATAAAAAAATCCTGAATCTTCTTCTTTAAAAAAGGACCCCCCTCCTCCGAAATTTAGTACTATATAGGATCCATCTATTTTTTTTATGCGTACTTCTCTGTAAAAGTCCGCCGGTGGAGAATCATCGGGATCCATTGCATGATTGTGGTTTAAAATATTCATTATTTTTTTAATATTATTTTCCTCATGTGTTTCTCCGGCAATATCATCTGAATCCAACATGTGCGTTGTCACACTTACAACTTCATTGGCTGATATACTGAAAGCAGGTATTTCTGATTGGCTTACTTCTTGACGATATTCAACCATATTCTGGTTGGATGAAGATTTACAAGACACCAGAATAATTAACAATAGTACAATTAAAATGATGAAACCTCCAAGCCATCTCATTCCTTTTCCCCTCTCATTTTTATCGATTTTCATTCTATAATAAATAACGCCATTAACTTCCCAAATGTTGAAATCTACGCTCAACAACAATGTGATACTCAGCGATACAATATGTTACAGCTTATGACGCTGCTTCTAAGCATGCTTAATAATAAATCATAAGCATTCAAGCAAAAATAATTCAAAGTGTCCGATCATCAATCAACTTCTCATTTCCATAAACCAGCTCTCCCCAAAGCTGCGTCCTGACGGCCACTTAGTGCCTTATCAGCTCAGATTTCAGTGCGCCTTGGGTCTTAAGGATCTCTCTTCGCGATAATGGATCTTCTAATGCCTATTTACATTATCGTTTTGATAAGCCAATAGACATAGAAGGCTATCAGCTTTTGTTAGGCAGTACTTCACAAGTAATTCGTCTTCGTTTTTTAGATGAGAATAACCAAGTACTATTAGATATGGGTAGTACATTAGTAAAGGATGGAACAAGAACTGCTGTTAATATATCTGGGGTTTACGAAGTTTGGCTCAATGCAAATCCTGGCGCAGTTAGCGTAAAGAATTTGATCTGTTTGAAGGCGTAACACAGCAACCTCAACCTGAAAACGTTCAGAATTAAAGATCCAGTCCACAAGGACATAAATAATACATCCACAAAATTTGCCAAAAAGTAGTGCGCTTGTAGAAAACTCTTATAGAGTATTGAATGATTCTCTAAAGCTTGGGGTACTTTGTTTAATAGAGGACATCTCAAAGACTAGAATAAGAATTAGTGAAGTGATCTGGCTTGAACGTCAATTCGGGTGATCCGTGCCAAGTCGACGGAGTGTTGAAAACAGTAGTAGAAGGAAGAACGCGTATGGGGGAACCCATACACGCTGTTCCAATATACATGCAACTGAGATCCTTGATTCGAAGTGGATAGCACCTGGTAATCTGTTGATTCCAGATTACTAGGGCTACGCGATACAGAAGTAACGAGCGGTTATATCACCACAGCTGTTCCGCTGACAGCCACCATCAGCATTCCCTCACGAATGACCTCATAGTCGATGTCCACCGCTACGATAGCGTTTGCCCCCATTCGCTCAGCCTTATCTTTCATCTCGGCAAACGCTACATCCCTTGCTTCCTGCAGCTTGTTCTCGTAGGCTCCCGAGCGCCCACCAACAAAATCGGTAATGGAGGCCATAAAGTCCCGCACTACATTAGCGCCCATAATGACTTCGCCGTTCACAATGCCGATATACCTTTTAACCGGGTAACCTTCAATGGTAGATGTTGTTGTCATAATCATATGATCGTCCTTCTTTCAAATAATTTTTAAATAGCGTTTACGATTAAAAACACCTTTAAGCTGATGCTGATTTGGATTGCAGTACTAGGAAGTATACGATCGTTTACCAGCGTGGATGCTTTCTTTTAGTACGCCGACAGAAGAGGATTGGTTTCATGAATGGGCGTAAGAAGACAATTATACGCTGGAAAATGCTTATTGAAGTTGCAAAGCAGGTGGCCAATAATAGGTTGTTTCCTAATGTATAGTAGTCACGCAAACAAATCTTGCATTGAAACCTGTAACCCTGGATAAAGTTTGGATTCCGCAAAAGAGTCATGGGCTTGCGAGAAGTAGTTCACATCCGCGATCTCGCCGTCGGACAAGGAAAAGAGGATGACTTGAGCTTTCATCGGATCGATGATCCAATACTCTTTTACGCCGCATTGCCGGTATAGATCAAGCTTCGGGATCATGTCCTTGCTACGCGTGGGCGGAGACAACACCTCGACGACGAGGTCAGGCGTACCCATATATTTTCCCTTCTCATTGATTTGATCTTTGTCGCAAATGACGACCAGATCCGGCTGTACGACACAGATATTTGCCTCCTCCTTCTTCAATGTAATATCAAGTGGGGAAGTCAGCGGTGTACAGGGTTTTCCTTTGAACCAATTGTAAAATGTGCCGTGCAGTTCATTAACTGCATGTTGGTGGTTGTATGAAGGGGAAGCCATGTTATACACGATCCCGTCGATCAGCTCGTGGCGCTGTTCCGAGCCCCCGGTTAGTTCCAGGAAATCCTCGTAAGTAACAAAGTCATTGTCGGCTGTATACTTTACAGCCCCCTCTCTCAGGACGGGTTCATCTGTGCCGGCATAGGCTATTAATTTGGCAATATCTCTGCCGTTTCTCGTCACGATGATGTCCTCGCCAGCCTCAGCTAACTTAAGATACTTTCCGAAATTGTTTTGCATATCGGTGGAAGTCATTCTCATAAATTTCACCTCGATTTAGCTAATTTGAGTCTATAATAGCTAAATAGAGGGAGCGTTTCAATTAATTTAGCTAATTTAAAGGTGGGATGATTTTTTCGAACGGTTTGCTTCTGCTGCAGGATCTAAGGTTGCATTGAAACTCACGGATTTGTGGCGGACGGTATTTCTCGCGCCTTGCAAAGTGCTTACCTGCGCTTTCGGTACACTTTAGGAGATAGGCCAAACACCTTCGAGAACTGACGGGTAAAATAATTGCTGTCATTGAATCCGCTCCGATAAGAAATTTCCGAAATCGGAAGGGCTGTCGTCTTTAACAGCCTGCATGCGTGCTCCAAGCGGAGCTGAAGAAGATAGGCGAAAGGCGTTGTTTGGTAATAGGATTGGAATATCCGATTCAAATGCCTGACGGATATATTGGATTTGGCCGCAATTTCGTCACGGGAAATGGGCAGCAAATAGTGATCCTCCATAAAGGAAATGGCTTTCGCCAAATGCATCAGATGAATTTGGGCTCCGTGACGCTCTTGCTTTTCATACTGCCGTGACAGCTGGACGACGAGCTCCATAAATCGCGAACGCAGGATGGTCTGGTAGCCCTGCAGTTTGTTCGCGTATTCCTCAATCATGAAGTCAACAACGGACGATACGTAATCCAGACTAGAGATCGGCAGGCTCATCTTGCTCAAGGCGTGGTTGATATTGCGGTAATACGGCTCCAGAACGAAAAGCGCCTGATACCCGTTCGATCTTTTGAACTCCGGACCCGTCAATTCCAGCATCTCGGGCTTGTACATGATGTTGCAAATACGAAACTCATGCGGGTCTTTATATCCATGGGAGGTGGTGCCGTTAATGACAAAGACGTCCCCCTTCTTGATAAACGATTCCTCTGTGTTGACGATATGGGTGGCATGACCATGCAAAACGATAACGAGTTCGGAGAAATCAACATGGTGATGCACGTACATGTCCTCTTCGTGTCCGCCATATTGAATAAAGAACTGAAACTGCTCATCGGTCGTAAACCAGTCCAAATGTACGCTTCTCATTCGGCCACCCTCCCAAGTAAATTATGTCGTATCTTGATGTCCTTATCATGCTATATTCAGGCTCTATGATCAAGGAATAAGGACAAAACTAGAAGATATAATAGGATCTGAAAGTGGAGTCGCTCTAAACCATCCATACAAAAAAGCTAGAAAGCATGATCTGCTGGCGACTGACAAGAAGATATTGAATAGGGGGTAAAGACATGAAACTCTGGAAGGGATTATCGCTGCTCATGGCCATGATGCTGCTGGTTACTTTTATTCTGGCTGCGTGCAGCAGCGGTGACAGCGGCAATTCCGCAGGCAGCGAAGGGGAAGATTTGAAACCGGTTACAATTACGTATTTCAGCGCCGATTCGAATGCGAACTGGGCAAGTATGCAGGATGCCGTCGGCAAAAAGCTGACCGAGACGACCGGCGTTACGATCCAAGCCGAATTTGCGGTTGACGGTTCCAATCAGAAGCTGCCGTTGATGGTAGCGAGCGGTGAATATCCGGATCTCGTATTCGCGAAAGGCGATGCGAATCTGTTCGTTGATTCGGGCGCTTTTATCGACCTTACCGATTTGATCGAAGAACATGCACCGAACCTGAAAAAGCTCTATGGGGATTACATGAACCGTCTGAAGTGGAGCAGCGAAGATGAATCGATCTACGTCCTTCCGACGTTGAATGCCGTGGATCATCAGCCATTGGATGCCGGCGGAAATTTCCATATCCAGCATGAAGTGCTGAAAGAGCTCGGTTATCCGGAAATCAAGACCGTCAAGGATTTTGAGAAGGCGCTGAAGGATTATTATGAGAAACACCCGACGATCGACGGTCAGCCAACGATTCCGTTGACGCTCAATGCGGATGGCTGGCGATTCATGATCTCCGTAACGGATGCGGCCGTGATTGCTACCGGTTTGTCAGGGGATGGGGAGTATTATGTTGATCCGGAAACGTATGAAGCGAAATTGCACTACAGACGTCCGGAGGACAAGGAATACTTCCGCTGGTTGAATCATCTCAACGCCACGGGCATATTGGACAATGAAACGTTCGTTCAGAAGACGGACCAGTACGAAGCAAAGATCGCCTCCGGCCGCGTTCTTGGCGTCATTGACGCCGATTGGGGGTTTGGAAACCCGACGAATGCGCTGAGAACGGCCGGCAAAGAGAACCGTACCTATGCGAGATTCCCGATCCAATTGGATGGGACGACCAAGGACGCTTCGTTCCAGAATGCGGGGTATGCAGCAGGCTGGGGAGTAGGCATCACGACATCCGCGAAGGATCCGGTACGGATCATCAAGTTCTTGGATTATCTGGCTTCCGAAGAAGGGCAAATTTTGATGAACTGGGGCATTGAAGGCGAGCATTACAATGTCAAAGACGGCAAACGCGTCATTCCGGAGGACGTGCAGGACCGCAAAGTTAACGACAACGCCAGCTTTACCAAAGAGAGCGGAATTGGATTATATAACAGTTTGTTTCCTCGTTATGGCGACGGCGCGAAGGATTCGACCGGAAATTATTATACGACCAACTTCCCGGAACAAATCAAGGCCAATTATACGCCTTCAGCCAAAGAGACGCTGAGAGCGTATGGTGCGGAAATGTGGAAGGATCTCTGGCCAAAGTCGGAGGAATTTCCGACAAAGCCGTGGGGTGCGGCATATCTTATTTCCCCGCCGATCGACTCCAATATTGCAATCACCTACAAGCGGGTTGAAGAGATTGTTCGCAAACGCATTCCGGAGATCATCCTTGCAGACCCGTCCCAATTCGATGTTCTTTACGATCAGTTCATTCAAGATCTGAACGCTGCCGGGGCGGAAAAAATGGAGCAGGAATATTCGGAGCTGGTTCGTGATCGGGTTGAGCTGTGGAATAACTGAACCGTTTGATTTGAGGGGCAGGCCCAAAAGCTGCCTCTCTTTTATGCCAATCTGTTTTCCGCCATTGTTTCATAGACCATCGCTTCTTAGACATAAATAAGGAGTGCAGAGGAGTGTTTTGTTTCATGAAGTTTAGCAACCCCATCCTACCGGGCTTTTATCCGGATCCAAGCATTTGCCGTGTTGGCGAAGATTATTATTTGGTGACGAGCACATTTGAGTATTTCCCGGGCGTTCCCATCTTTCATAGCAAGGACTTGGTAAATTGGAAGCAAATAGGCCATTGCCTTACATCGGAAAAACAACTGCCCCTTAAGAAAGCCGGGAGCTCAGGGGGAATTTATGCCCCGACCCTTCGCTATCATGAGGGCTGGTATTATATGACGACAACCAACGTCAGCGGAATCGGCAACTTTTACGTCAAAAGCCCGGATCCTGCGGGTCCTTGGTCTGACCCGATCCCTGTCGCCCAGCAAGGCATCGATCCTTCGCTGCTATTTGACGACGATGGTCGCGTCTATTTTCAGACGGCTTGCTGCGGCGACGAGGGAGAGGGCATTTATCAATGCGAAATCGATATTGCAAGCAGCAAGAAGCTGACGGAAAGCCGCTTAATCTGGAGAGGAACCGGGGGAGCCAGTCCGGAAGCTCCGCATTTATACAAAATAGACAGTCAGTATTATTTAATGATTGCCGAGGGCGGAACCGAGTACGGACATATGGTCACGGTCTCGCGAAGCCGACATCCTTACGGGCCGTTTGAGCCTTGTCCCCATAATCCGATTCTGTCCCATCGAAGCAGGAGAAGCCCCATTCACGCGACAGGGCACGCGGATCTGGTGCAGGCTCAGGATGGCACGTGGTGGGCCGTTTTCTTGGGGATCAGGCCGGTTTCATACCCCATGCGCCATCATCTCGGCAGAGAAACTTATCTGGCTCCGGTCACATGGACGGCGGACGGTTGGCCGAGCATTGGATTCGAGGGACGGGTCGAGCAGGTAATGGACAGTCCTCAGCTGCCGGTATGCCGGTGGCCCGCAAAGCCGTCCAGAGACGATTTCGATCACGCCTCCCTCGGTTTGGACTGGGTCTTTTTGCGCAACCCATTGCCAGGGAGCTGGTCGCTGCAGGAACATCCGGGATATCTCGTGCTGCGGGGCAACCCATCGTCCTTGAACGACGCGGCAGCCCCTGCTTTTGTCGGGCGACGATTATGCCACTTTTCTTGCAATATATCCGCTGCTTTGGACTTTGAGCCTGCAAACGAGGGGGAAGAAGCGGGATTAACCGTTTTTATGAATGAAAATTATCATTATGAACTGGCCGTAAAGCTTATAAACGAGGAAAAAACGATCGTATTCAGACGTACCGTGGGGTCGCTTAGCGTAGAACAAACCAGCCGCTGTCCGGAGGGGGCTGTCGTGTTACGAATCGAAGCAATGCCCGAGCATTTCCGATTCTCCATGGGGCAAGGCTCATCGGAGTTCCTGAATATGGGATCAGGTGAAACCCATCTGCTTGCGACGGAAGTAGCCGGCGGATTTACAGGGTTAATGATTGCTATGTATGCATTCGGCGACAACGGAACAACCCCTGCGCTGTTCGACTGGTTTGATTATGAAGTCATCGATAGCCGGGCCGAATAGTCGAATTCGATAAGATGGAAGAGAGGGGACCGTTTATTTCGGTAACATGTTAAGAAGCAGAGGAAAAAGACATCTTCCTTGCGGCAGATGTCTTTTTTGCGCGAACCTTGCTACCCGCCGCAGCGGGGTGTTTTGCTCACCGTTCAAGCTACCACCTGAACGGTGAGATACAGCACCTCCAGCAAGATCTGCGTTCCGGCCAGAAGCACATCGCCGGGAGAATACAAGGTTAGTGCCTCCGAAGTGATGGTGTAGATTCGGCCTTCCTGAATCATACCGTTGATATAAACGGTCGAGGAGCTGTTCGGACCTACCATAATGCTCTGAAATGCCTGGTTACCGTCGTCATCCGTAAATTGTCCGGCAGATATGACGAAGGGATCATCCAGATTAACCTCGGACATCAATACGTAAAAATAGCGAAGCGTGGTCGGCAGCACGTTAATCTCCGGCACGATGACGCTTCCGGGGATTCCTTGAGGGCCTTGCGGCCCCGTGGGCCCCTGGATTCCAGCGGGCCCCTCCATACCTGGAGGGCCTGGAGCGCCCTGGGGGCCTTGGGGTCCCATCGGTCCGGGAATGCCCGCCGGCCCCTCCAAGCCTGTGGTGCCAGGAGCCCCCTGAGGACCTTGGGGCCCCATCGGTCCGGGAATGCCCGCCGGCCCCTCCATGCCAGGGTTGCCTGGAGCGCCCTGAGGGCCTTGGGGCCCCACCGGTCCGGGAATGCCCGCCGGCCCCTCCATGCCAGGGTTGCCTGGAGCGCCCTGAGGACCTTGGGGTCCCACCGGTCCGGGAATGCCCGCCGGCCCCTCCATGCCAGAGTTGCCAGGAACACCCTGAGGGCCTTGGGGTCCCACCGGTCCGGGAATGCCCGCTGCCCCCTCCGAGCCAGGGTTGCCATGAATGCCCTGGGGTCCTTGAAGCCCGGCTGGCCCCGCCAAGCCCGAGTTCCCAGGAACGACTTGAGGGAATAGAGGTAATAGTGTCGATAAGAATTTTTTTGGACCGCGTCCCACTTGACGTCTATGTTGAACAGCAGAGGGGGTGGTCCGATAAGTGGATCTGGAGTTGCATCTCCATTTTCGTTTGCCTGCCGCCACGACTCGTTTGTATTTTCGCTTCTTGCAGTTCCTGCGTTTTCGATATTCTGCAGCTTTTAGAATTCGATATCGTTTCCGCTTGATCACGGGAGTTTTCAGTCTTATCCCCCCTCCCCCCGGATGAATGTCTCCACTTAGTTTATGTTATCGGGGAAGGACTCGAGTGGACATTTATCCTTTCTTCGGTGATATATTGGCCTGAGCATGGATTCATTCACTGTTTGTTTTTTATATAGTGGGAGAATGTCAGAACCAAATCTCAGAATCTATCATTTAATGATAATGTGGCACAGCCATATTTTTTCTATCTTAGACAAGAGAGGAGTGAAGATCATGCCAGTTATTAAACCTATCATTACCGCGGTCGCATCGGTTCCCGTTGCAACCGGCGGCACGATCACCACGACGGTAACGCCAATCGTAACCCGTTATTTTGCGCTGGTCGACGAAGCGATGATCGGTGCAGACTCGATTACCATGCCGGCCACGAGTTTCATCGATGATGCCGAAGCACCCGTGACGGCATTTCCCGCGTTGACAGGCGCTGAATACTTTAATGTGTATATTAACGGGATGCTGCAGCAGCTCGCGTTATCGACTTTGACAACCGCCAGCTTGGTGCTCGATACGACGGATGTTCCGGCGGGAATACCGGTGTTGTTGGAAATTGCAAGCTTCACGAATACGGCCTCCGCCATCACGACACAGCCTACCATTTCGGCGCCGGTCATTACGATCATCAGTTAAATAGGTAAGCAAAGGGCTGCCCCGATTAACAAAACGGGGCGGCCTTTTGTTTATGTAATTTCTTTAATAAGGGATAATATTCTATTATTTTACTATAAGATATTATCCTTGTAAGAAATGATAAATATAGTATATTTAAAATTATCCTGCAAGCCAGCTAGTTAGCATAAACCACTTACACCCCTCAGAAATTGAACCCGCTTACAAACGACTCGGTTTAAGAATTTGAAGATCCCTACAGCCAGCGTTTAACACATTCCGAAGCTTTTTGCATAGCAACACCTTTCATATAAATGACTGAACTTCATGACTTGAAAGGAGGTGAGTATTTATGTGCATTCTTCGTCATACTTCCTGTAACACTACGGAGCAATGCGGACGCGACAAATTCGGCGTTCGTCTTGAAGTATGGGACTGCGGCAACGGTTCGGAAGAGAGATATACTTGCGGCTGTTAATTTTTTGTAAACGCATGAACCTATCTTTTAAACAGCGGAACTACTTGTTCCGCTGTTTATATTTCACGTAGGGCATGCGGCTTCCTATTACGGTTGAAGAGTGAGGGGTCGAATATGGTTTTGGGTCCATTGCAGTATGATCGAGAACGGGTGAACAGCGAAGAAGAACGGCAAGGTGCAGTCCAAGCAAGATATCAAGCGCTAATTTGGCTTTTGTCCGAACCCGTGAATCTCTTCCTCATGCCGGCCCAAGAGGCGGTTCTTACCTTGCTGTCGGCCGGCGGCATTGCCGTTATTTCGTTGGTGGCGGTGAATGCGTATACTCTTGATTCATTACAGGCGAAGGAGGGAACGAATCCATGAATTTGATTACGACCGTGCTCGTAATTCAGTATGGCTTGATATTCAGCTTGGCTTTCTTCGTGTTCAAACTGTACCGTCAGGTTCGGGAGTTGAAGTTGAAGCCGCAGACAGTCGTGACCGGGCACGAGATGCCTGCGGTTCCGAAGGAAGGGCTCGAGCTTGGCACGCAGATTCCTCGGGCAGCCTATACGAGCATGGCCGGTGATACCGTGAATTTGTACGACGGCAAGCCCAAAATTCTATTGTTCACGATGAACCATTGCAATGCCTGCAAAGAAACGTACGGGGCCATCAAAGCGTTTATGGCTTCGCATCCGGATCTTTCGGTCACGGTATTCCTATATGCCCAGGATGCGGATGAGGCCGCAGAAATGGCGGTTGCCAATGAGTTAACCGATATGCAGGTCGTGTGGGCAGACCGGGCTATGATCGATTCGTTTAAAGTGAACCGGTTTCCGTTGGCGTTCTACTTATCCGAGGAGCAGCTCGTCATCAACAAAAGCGTCACGAATTATTTGCATCATTTAGAACAAATGATCAACCAGCTGCCTCATGCTAAACCTTCAGCCCTAAACAAATCGGCTTAGCGACGAAGGAGGCTCAAGGTTATACAACATGAAATATGCGAACCTGATGTTCGAGGTTATGAAGCAGGTGTACCGCGTCTCTCCGCGGATGTTCACCAGATCGACCATGATTTATTTGATGCAGGCTTTTTTGCCCGTTGCCCAGATTTATATTACGGCTCAAGTCATAGACGCCGTTACCGGTGTGTTGATTCGGGATCAAGCTCCATACCAAGCATTGTATTGGCTGTTACTCCAGATGGCGGTCATTCTGATTGGCCTCGTGCTGGCATCTCTTCAAAAGTATACCGAGCGAAAGATGAATGCTTATGTATCCTACTGGTTTAATCTCCAAGTGTCGGAGAAGTTAAGCAAGCTTCCGTTCGTATTCTTTGAATCTCCGGAAAGCTACGACAAGCTGCAGCGTGCTCTTCGCAATCTGAATATCTGCGGAATTAACATGGTGTTTTACATGTTCTCGATTATTCAGAACCTCATCACGTTGACGGGTTTGCTCGTGCTCTTGTTCAGCTTTCATTACATATTACCAATCGTTATGCTGCTTCTGATCGTTCCGCTGTTGATCATCCAGAAGAAAGAGGGGGCTTCCCGCTTCGTGGTCATTCATCAGCAGACGGCTTCGTCCCGTATGGCGGCCTACATGAACCAACTGCTGCAGACGAAGGAAGCGGCCAAGGAAATCCGGCTGTTTCATGCCAAAGATTATTTATTGAACAAATGGCGGGGCATTTATTTCAAAAATACGTATGAAATGCTGGGCGTCGAGCGGAAAAACATGAAGAATCGCCTGATCGTGGAAGGGGCGGTGACGATTTGTTCTTTTAGCATTTTAGCCGTGTTCGTCTGGCTCGGCTCACGCCTCAAACTAACCATCGGCAGCTATGTCGCCCTCTATCAAGCGGTCCAGGACACGCGATATTCCATCCAGAACATCAGTCAGAACATCGGGCAAATCTATCATGACGGTCTGTTTATCCACCAATTGTTCGAATTTCTGGATACGCCGGTTCCGCAGCCGGAAAAAGCGCTGCCGATGACCACGCCTTTGCGGGAGGGAATCGAAGTCGATCGCGTTACCTTTTGTTATCCAAATCAGGGTAAGCCTGTGCTAGACGATTTGACGATTCGCATCAAGCCCGGAGAAAAGGTTGCCATTGTCGGGGAGAACGGTGCGGGGAAGAGCACGCTCGTAAAAGTCATGCTAGGCTTGTATGAACCGACGCATGGCGTTGTGCGCTATGGCGGCATCCCCATCCAGGATTATGATTCCGTCAGCTTCCGCAGCAAAGTAACGGCGGTGTTCCAGGATTTTTACCGATATGAATGGACCCTTGAGGCTAACATTGCGCTGCGTGAGCATGATCCGGACGACCGGCAAGCCCATCGCCGATTGAATCATGCCATGGAGAAGGCCGCGATGACGCCGCTAGTAGATTCGCTGCCGGACGGAGTAGCAACCCAGCTGGGTACGCGCTTCTCCGGCGGGCGCGAACTGTCTCAGGGCCAATGGCAGAAGGTCGCGATCGCCCGGGCGTTCTATCGGGATTTTGAAGTGATCTATCTGGACGAGCCGACGGCGGCCGTAGACCCGCTTACGGAATCCGCGATATTCGAGAGCCTGATGTCCATGACCGAAGGCAAAACCGCCATCTTCATATCGCACCGATTGGGAAGCTGCAGACATGCGGACCGCATTCTCGTCCTCAAGGAAGGGAGAATCGTTGAAGAGGGAAAACATGAGGAATTAATCGGGCAGGGAGCCCATTATGCCGAGATGTTCAATAAGCAGGCCCAGTGGTATCGCTAGCATGCGGCACCGGTTATGAAGCGATTTCGAAAGTTAAGCGGAGCGGATCAAGAAGTCATTCTTGGTCCGCTTCCTGCGTTTAGTTTACGTTAGGAGGGGCAAGCCGCCATGGGAGACGAGAGAGCCGCTAAGATGCCGACCGATTGCGTGCCAGAAGGAGTTTCATGTCTGAATCCCGAATTGAATAGGGACTTGAAACGTCTGGAGGCTAAAATATGAAACGTTAAACCCCACACCTGCCGCAAGATCAGAAAAATAAGGGGGACCATATATGAGCTTGGATAAAAGAACATGGATTGTGGAAGCAACCATAGCGGATATGCAGCATGCCATGGAAGAAGGCTGGATGTCTTCGGTCGAACTGGTGCAATTGTATCTGGAACGGATCGGGTTATACGATGGATGGCTTCGCTCGATTCTAGAGGTGAACCCGGATGCGCTGCAGATTGCCCAAGAGCTGGATCAGGAGCGCAGAAACTTGGGAGCACGGGGACGGCTGCACGGGATTCCGATACTGCTCAAAGACAACATCGACACCGGGGATCGGCTGCATACGAGCGCCGGCTCCATCACGCTGGCCGATTCGTACGCCGCCAAAGATTCCTTTGTTGCCGCAAAGCTCCGAGAGGCGGGGGCCGTTATTCTGGGCAAGAGCAACATGACCGAGTGGGCGAATTTCATGTCCTCGACCATGTGGGCAGGATACTCGTCAAGACGCGGGCTTACTTTAAATCCCTACGGTCCCGGCGAAATGTTCGTCGGAGGTTCGAGCTCCGGTTCCGGAGCTGCAGTGGCGGCGAATTTGGCTGCGGCAGCCATCGGCACGGAAACTTCGGGATCGATTATCAGCCCTTCCAGCCAGAACAGTCTGGTCGGCTTGAAGCCGACGATCGGTCTGGTAAGCCGGACGGGCATCATTCCCATCACGCATACGCAGGATACGGCAGGTCCAATGACCCGAACGGTGGAAGATGCCGCGATTCTGCTTGGCGCGATCGCGGGTGCGGATGACCTGGACGAGGTGACCAAGACTTCTGCTCAAGCAAGGGTAGAGGATTACACGAAGTTTCTGGACGCCAGTTATCTGAAGCGGGCACGAATCGGGATTCCCCGATACTACTATAAGCACCTGGATCGGGATAGACTAGATATCGTAGAGTCTGCCATTGATGTTCTTCGCGAACAAGGCGCGACCATCATCGATCCGGTGGAACTGCCATGCCAGGGCACCCGATGGGATGCCAACGTACTTCGCTATGAATTCAAGAAATACGTCAATGATTATTTGGCGAATGTAGCTCCGTCGCTGCCGGTTCATTCATTAGCTGAGGTTATCGCTTATAATGAGGCACACGCCGACATAGCCCTGAAATATGGACAGGATACGCTGATTTGGGCCGAGGAAACAAGCGGTGCGTTGACCGAAAAAGAGTATTTGGAGAGCAAGCGGAAGAACAAGGAAAGGGCGGGCGCCATGGGAATTGACCATGTACTGCGGGAGCATCAGCTGGACGCACTGCTGTTTCTGGGTAATGAATATGGACCCGATCTGGCTGCCCGTGCAGGGTATCCTTCGGTTACCGTTCCCGGTGGTTATGCCGAGAATGGGATCATAGCTCCGGGAGGATACAACACCAAAGGTCCTCAGGGCATCACATTCATCGGGACGGCTTATAGCGAGCCGGTGTTGATTCAGTTAGCCTACGGCTTCGAGCAGGCCACCAAGCATCGTGTGCCGCCGAACCTTTCATCCCAGTCATCATAGTAAAGAGAGGTGATGTTCAATCATGCCGCGCAATTTGGAGTATGTCCCATACGGCTACGAGCCCCCGAAGCCGACAACGAAAGGCACTTTGATATTTTACGATCTTTTTGAGCAGGATCAGGTGGCCCTCGAGCAGGCGGCTGCCATCTTTGAGGAACGATCCTTCGCAAAGTTGGTGTTGTATCCGCTGCACGAAGAGACGGTGAAGCGGATGTTCAAGGAGCCGGTGAGCCCTTATTACAAGCGGGAGAAACAGCTTCAGGAATGGATTGAGGAGCACGGAAGACCTTCGGTCGTGATTGAATCGTTCGAGTCGAAGCGAAAAAAATACACGCCGATCGATACGGCGCTTCGACATCTGGTCGAGAAGTACGGAAGTCCCCACTTTCTTCTCCTGACTCCGGAGGTAGCTAACGTGTTTGCTTCGTTTTCTTCCTTCGAGGAATGGATCGTGAAGCTGAGGCTGATCTTGTTGTCCGAGCCGCCGGTTCTGCATCCGAGGCTGGAGAAATTCCGCCATCGATGGGATGTAGCCGGGGAGAAGCGGGAAGAACTTTAGGGTACATTCAAGCCCGGCTGCAGCTCGTTTGCAGCCGGGCCTTTTCTATGGTGCAGACGAATCGGACAAAGTGGCAATGCGGTAAAAATGCCGAACAGCCCTAAAAACGGTACATCGCGGGTTCACCGTGCCCCGATCCATGCAACATGAAAAGGACTGTACCCCGTGGGAACAGTCCTATGTTAATCCGTGCGGAGACCGTTAAACCTCATCGGTTCAGGTCCCTACGCGGGTAAGTTTACTTATGATCTTGCGCACGCTTTCTCCAGACAGGAAGTAGGTCCGTTCCAATTCCTCAATGGACCGTCCTTTGCAGTAAGCGCGATACATTTCTTTATTGCGACTTTCGATGCGTTGTTTGGAACCGCTTAACTCTCCCCAGCCGGCTCTTTGCTCGCTCTGTTTCGGTATGTAGAGTAATTCTCCGTCTATATACTGTTGAATTTGCTGCAGCAGCTCGGGGGGAAGCACTTCTCTTCCGTTCTTGTAATGGCCCATCGATGCCCTCCTCTTTCTGTATACATATTTAAGCTATCGCTGAGTTTCAAAACAATTGCATTGATCATGCTTGCCCTCCTCCTTTCGTGAAATTGGTTTTTTTAGATTTTGGTTTTATTGGAGTTGAAAATAGATATAGGGAGCCCGCGACGGGCTCCCATTTAACGGATATTCGCTTTACGCGAATACCACCTCACGGATCTGAATCATTGCAATCAGCCTCCTTTCAGCTCATTTCGTCGGCCCGACTTCTATATTAAGCCATATGTAGGTGGAAATTTGCAAGAGATAAAACAATATTAATTGTTTTTTACCACAATTCATGGGATGAATGATCTTCACCGACCAGGAATTCCATTCGGAATTTGGATGGTGCGTGACAGGATTATATAATATAGTTACTTCAGAATGCAAAATATAGAAGGAGCTTGCTTGTATGTCCACACACGACCCGCATATCCAGGAGTTAATCACGTTGAAGACGATTGCCGAAACGCTGAACGAATCCAATGAGTTAGCCCCCATGCTGGACGTTGTTATCGGCAAACTGCTGGAGCTGACCGGACTTACGACCGGTTGGCTGTTCCTGGTGGAAGAGAAGAGAACGCATGAATTCGTAGCGGGCCGGAATCTGCCGCCTGCTCTGAGACGGGAAGATGACGAACCGATGAGGTGCGGCAGCTGCTGGTGCCTGGAGCGCTATGATGACGGCCGACTGAAAAATGCCGTGAACATTTTGAATTGCAAACGTCTGGAAAACGCCGTTCGTTATCAGTGGGGCGACACGGAGGGAATTACCCATCATGCTACCGTTCCGCTGCGTTCCGGCAGCCGCAGGTTCGGCGTGCTGAATGTGGCCGCACCCGGGAAGCTTCATTTTTCCAAGGAGGAGCTGGCGCTGCTGGAATCGGTAGCCTACCAAATCGGCAGCGCCATCGAGCGCATGCGTCTGTACGCGGCTGAGCAGCGTCGGGCTGATTTGTTCGCCCGGCTAGGAGAATATAGCAGCGCGCTAGGCGCTTATGCATCCCAAGCAGTGAGCCGGGCCGAATTAACGGAGCAGGTGATGAGTTTGCTCGGCCGTTATTTTGATTGGCCGGTTGCGGCGCTGCTTGAACCGGTGGGCCAGGAAATCACGCTGCGTGCGCTATACAGCGGTGGACAGACCACGCTGCCCCATGCCAAATTTCCGCTAGCCGACATGGCTCGGACCGGTCCTGATGCAGTGAAGCACTCAGCAGAGCCGATCGGCGATCCGGATGCGCAGCAACTTGCGAATCAACTGGTGGAGAAAGGATGGATAGCTCCCATTCGTCGAGCCGTTGCGGTACCGCTTGCGGTTGCTTCGGACTCCTTAACCGGGATGCTCTTGGTGGGCTATGAACAGTATGGAGACCAGCATCGGGCGGACATGGAGGTCATCGAGGCCATAGCGGAGCATATCGGCATGACGCTTCAGCGCATCCGTCTGGAGGAGAACCGGCGGGAGCTCGCAAGGATGGATGAACGAAATCGCCTGGCCCGGGACCTGCACGACTCGGTAAGCCAAACCCTGTTCTCGCTGGTGATGATGTCCAAAGGTGTAGGGGGGATGATTGCCGCTGAACCGGATGAGTCGAAAAGCTTGCTCCAGGACACGATCCACGATATCCAGTCATTATCGCAAAGCGCACTAAAGGAAATGCGGGAGCTGATCATGCAGCTTCGCCCGCCCGGACTTGAGGAGGGGCTGATGACAGGTCTACAGCAATACGGCGAACGATTGAAGCTTCATGTGCGTACACATATCAGCGGGATGCAGGAGCTGCCGCGGATTGCGGAAGAGGCATTGTGGAGGATCGGGCAAGAGGCGCTGAACAATGTGAGCAAGCATGCGGATACGAAGGAAGTAACGGTAGCGTTATCCTTGCAGAACGATGAAGCGGAGCTTCGGATCGAGGATCAAGGGCGCGGGATAACCAAGCAACGATGGAAGGAGCTGACGCGGCATTCCATCGGCCTGTCCAGCATGCGGGAGCGGGCCGAATCGCTCGGAGGCCAGTTCCGTTTATACAGCGTGCACCGGGAGGGAACCATCATTGAGGTTACGATACCCTTGAAGGCGGTCACAACAGAGAAAGGGGGATAACCGATGATCCGATTGTTAATAGCTGACGATCACGCCATGGTACGGCGGGGCCTCCAGGTTTTTCTGGCGACGCAGCCGGATATCGAAATGGTGGGAGAAGCCGCGAATGGCGAAGAGACGCTGGAACAGGCCAAACTTTTGCTGCCTGATGTCGTGTTGATGGATTTGAATATGCCTGTATTGAATGGCATCGATACCACGGCACGTTTGAAAAAAGAACTGCCTCATATCAAAGTGATCGTACTGACCTCGTTTGTTGATTACGATCATGTTCTGCCTGCGATTCGAGCGGGTGCTCGCGGCTATCTCCTGAAGGATATCGAGCCGGAGGAATTGGTAGCCGGGATCCGACGCGTGTTCCAAGGACAGGTCGAATTGCATCCGGATGCAGCCGGCCTGCTCATGACGCATGTTACTTCCCCGGCGGGAGAGGATGAGGCCAATGGATCCAGCCATCAGGAAGCTGCGCAGCTGGATAAGCTTACCCGCCGAGAGCAGGAAGTATTGCAGCTGATTGCCTCTGGGATGAATAACAGGGAAATCAGCGAAGCGCTTTATATTACCGAGAAGACGGTCAAAACCCATGTCAGCCACCTGCTGGATAAGCTTGGGGTTGCCGACCGGACACAGGCTGCCATCTATGCGCTTAAGCATGGAATCGTATAGGATTAGGGATTTGCTGCTTATGCAATATAACCGTACATAATGATCATTTCTAAGACTATAGTCGTAGAAGCTCTCAGCCGAAGGCATGAGAGCTTTTGCTCGTAAAATCACTCGATATGTTGACGATTTCATGACGTGCCTCCTCTACAATGTATTTAACAAAACATTCGAATACGAATAAGGGAGGCATTACCATGAAGATCGTAATTATCGCAGGCAGCAATCGCAAAGAAGCGACAAGCACCATTTTGGCCAAAGCCTTGGAAGCGCAAATGAACCGGTTGTTCGTCGAAGTGAAGCTGTTTAATTTGTATGAAACGCCGCTCCCGTTCTATTCCCCGGACGAAATATTCAACCGGCATGAGGGCGTGCGTGAGCTGCAGCGGTTATTAATGGAGGCGGACGGCGTCATTTTGACTACCCCGGAGTATCACGGCGGGATGAGCGGAGTGTTGAAGAATGCTCTGGATCATTTGGGGCAAATGCATTTCTCGGGTAAACCCGTCTTATCGGTAAGCTCGGCAGGCGGGGCGGTCGGCGTAAGTTCACTGCAGCAAATGCAGGCCACCATACGCAATTTGCATGGTATTAATAGTCCGGAATGGATTTCCATTGGCGGATCTCAACGGGCCATTTACGAATCGGAAGCGGCTGAGGGTACGATCGTGCTGGATTATCGGGCGAAAGAGGCGCTTTCCATCTTTATGGAGCTGGTTAAGAAGATCAGCAATAAAGTGGAGGCTGAAATCTCATGATCACCCATTTCGCCGGATTAACTTTAAGGACCGTCTCCATCGAGGGAGTGAAGCAATTCTATCACGGATTGCTTCAATTCCCGGTCGTCAGAGAAAGCGAGGCCGAAATTGCATTTCAGCCTACACCCGATTTCACGCTTGTATTTGAAGAGGTGTTCGAACCCATAGCCCCTGCCCATATCGCGTTTGAAGTGGCTTTCTCCCAATTTGATTCCACCGTCAGGAGCCTCGCGGAACAGGTGCCGTTGTTGAAATGGCCGGACGGCAAGGTGGTCGAACCCTTCGATTCCGGCGTGAACGTATACTTCAGGGATGGGGATGGAAATTTGCTGGAGTTTATCGCCCATCCGGATTTAAAGGAAGGGGTCCTGACCCCGAGCGGTAAATATGGCGTCCTCTATTTGCGGGAAGTGGGACTGCCTGTCGAGGATCCGGTAGCTGCCCGACTGTGGATGCAGCGGACGCTCGGATTCACCATCGCCAAGGAATCGGAACAATTTGCTTTTGTCATCGGCGGAACGGCCCATGCCGTTGTGGTATCCACGAGGCGCAAATGGATCCCGATCTCGATGTACGCGCTGGCACCGACGCTGGAATTAACGTATGGCGTCACCGACGAGCGGTTTATAGACCGGGTTCGCTCGGCCCTGGATCGGCGGATGATCCAATCGGATAACGATGAGGGACTGCGTTTTAGAATGTACGGCTACAGCATCAGGTTGAAGATAACCAGCTTTCCCAAGGACATTGCAGCCAAGCTGAATCTGCCGAGTGCCGCCGAAGGGGAGGAGATGAACCCGGTCATTGACGACCAATATTTGATAGACGGTCTCACGGCTTTGAGCCGCGGCGGCGAAGTCGGTTGGTTTGAAGGGCATGTCGGCGGAGCGTATTTGGCAGCGTATTACATGCAGAAGGAGCAAGATCTGCCTCAAGATGTGCTTCATGGATTGGCTGCCAATTGCCGTCATCTGCGCGCTCAGCATGAAGATTGGTTTGAACCGTATCCATCCGAGCCCGCTCAGCCTGAGTTGATGGATCAATTGCTGGAAGGGCTTCTGCCCAACCTGACAAGCCTGAGCACCTCGGGCCACGGCGTGACCCTGGGCGTGCTCGGACTGAAAGCACTGCGGGACCGTCCGGACTTACTGACTCCGTCCATCGTGAGAGGTTTGCTTAAGCTCATGGACGATGCAGCGAGTGAACATAAGCTTGCAAGGTATTACGGCATTGACGATTATACGCAGCTGGATCTATCGGAAATCTCACTCTCGGAAATACCGCCTTACCGGGATGCGTCCGATTTGGCATGCCGCGCACTTTCCGAGCTGGATCACGTGCTGCCGGATCAGCATGTGGATGGCCAATATTATTTTTTTGCCGGTGAGCTTGAGCATGGGATTACCCACGCACACGCGCTGATTGAGCTGGAACGGCTCGGTTATGCCCAGTTGGGCAAGCTGGGCCAAGGCAATCACCGGCTCCAAACGAAACTTAACCGTCTCAGACCTCAAGCGCTTATGGCTCAGGGGATCGATGCGCCTGCCAAGGCTTCCATCACGGAATCGGCCTATTGGAGCCGGCTGTATGAAGATCCGCATGCCATCAAGGTACCTTACGCCGCCATGGCGCTGCTGCGGCATGTGCCTGTTGAAAGAAGGGGAGACCTGGAACGTGAAGTATGTAAGCTGCTGTCCCTGATGAAGTAGAACATGGCTATTTTGACAATGGTAAAATATGGTGATAGGCTAAAATAAGTTACCCAATAACTGAATCATGTATGCTGGAAAGGCATAGAACTGGAGGATATCATGAACGTTGCAATCGTTGTAGGAAGCATTAGAAAAGAGTCGTACAATCGGAAGCTGGCGGAATATTTGAAGCAGCGCTATTCGGATCAGATCGCCTTTGATATCGTGGATCTTCGCGATCTTCCGTTCTACGATCAAGACACGGAGTTGGACCCTCCAGCGGCCGTCAAGGAATTCAAGGAGCGGATTGCCGCTTCCGATGCCGTATTGTGGATCACGCCGGAATATAATTATTCCATACCGGGCGTGCTCAAGAATGCGCTGGATTGGTTATCGCGCGTCGATAAGGTCATGAACGGGAAGCCTTCCTGGATCATGGGGGCGTCGATGGGGCAGCTCGGAACGGTTCGCGCCCAAGAGCATCTTCGGGACATTCTCTTCTCCGTTGGCATTACCTCACCGCTGCTTCCCAATAATGAAGTTTATATCGGCGCCGTGCACGAGAAGATGGATGAGTCCGGCAAGCTGATCCATGAACCGACGATCGGTTTCATCGATATCGTGGTGAACAATTTCATGACGTGGATGAAAGCCAGGAAATAAAACATGAAGTCTGGAGCCCTTTGGCAGTTGCCTGCCGAAGGGCTTTTCCTGTATTATTCACCTCGTAACACGATAAACCAAAGCGAATGGATTTGCTTTTGAACGGGGGAGGCTTTGATTGTATACGATTCTTATTGTGGACGACGAACCGATCGTAAGGGAAGGGATCCGAAACCGGATTCCGTGGTCGGAGCATGGCTATGAATGCATCGGGGATTGCGAGAACGGCAGAGATGCGTTGGAGGCCGTAACCCGCCATCAGCCCGATGTCGTGTTAACGGACATCAACATGCCGTACATGGATGGCTTGGAATTGTCCCGTCATATTACGGAACGTTTTCCTAAGACGAAGATCATCATCCTGACCGGGTTCGACGATTTCGAATACGCCCAGCAGGCGGTGAAGCTGCAGGTGACGGATTTTATTTTGAAACCGGTTACGGCGGCGGAATTAAGGGACATGCTCGACAAGCTCAAGCTGGAAATGGATGAGGAGCGCGGTCATACCGAGCACTTGAAGAGACTCAAGAAGCAGTTGAACGAGAGCTTGGTTCTGCTTAGGGAACGTTTTCTGGAACGATTGGCGTCATCGCCGATGAAGCGGTCCGAAATGGAGAGCCGGCTGGATTATTTCGATATTCCGCTGCGCGGGCCGCTGTATATCGCCATGGCAGCGGATATGGATGAGCTACGCTCGGATGAACAGCACGCCGATAATGAACTGCATGCTTTTGCCTTATACAACATCATGCAGGAGATCCTGGCGGGTGAGCCTGGTGCGGCCGTGTTTCGGTACAAAGAGAATAAGGTCATGACCATTCTGTCGGGCTCCGACGAGAAAGATCTGCACGCCCGGGCCCAGGAACTGGCGGAGGACATTCGCCGCTCCATCAAGCAGTTCATGAAATTCACGGTCACGGTTGGCATCGGAACGATCTGTCGCGAGCTGCAGGACATACGATATTCCTGCAAGGCCTCGGAGGCCGCCCTGGAGTACCGGCTTCTGATCGGCCGCGATCAGGTGGTCCATATCACCGATCTTGAAAAACGCGGGAGCGGTCCTCTCCTGGATGGGATCGAAACGGAGACGGCGCTGGTTTCGGCAATCCGGGCGGGCACAGGCTCAGAGGTGAAGGCGTGCATCCGGCGGCTGATCAACGAAATTGGAAGCGCTTCAATTTCAATCGAGCTCTGTTACGTGCGGGTCCTTCGGGTCATGCTTGCCGTGCTTCAAACCTTGATGGAAATCGGCAGCAATGGGAACGAGCTGATCGGCAAGGAGAAGAGGCTGCTGTCCGATCTGTATTCTTTTCGGTCCTTGGATGAGATCGAGCGCTGGTTAAACGAGGTATGCGAGCAGGCGTTAAGGGACGTAGCCAAGACCAGAAAGGATATTACACGCTCCCAGATGCTGGAGGCGGTCGATTTCATCCAGCGGCATTATGAGGATGAGGAGTTATCGATTAAGACCGTGTGCAGCCGGATCTTCATGAGCACGAGTTATTTCAGCGCCTTGTTCAAGTCGCATACCGGGAAGACCTTCGTCGAATACGTTACGGAAGTCCGCATGGAGAAAGCGAAGGAACTTCTGAAGCATTCCTTGTTAAAAACCTATGAAATTGCGGCGAAAACCGGCTATCAGGATCCTCAATATTTTAGCGTGCTGTTTAAGAAACATACCGGAGATACCCCGACGGAGTACCGGAACAAAATGGCAACTGGCGAGGTACAGCCATGAAGGCTCCGCAGCGAATCAAAAGCATTCAGTCCCGCATTGCCAGTTCCTTCGTGATGCTCGTGCTGTTCACGGCCCTGCTGCTTATCTTCATCTCCTATCGGCTGTCCGAATCGGCTGTTCGCGAAACGGCGGAAAGTTATACCTCCGAGCTGATCAATCAAGTCAATGCGAATATCCAAACCTACATTACAGGCATGAAGGACATTTCGCTGGCCGCGATGAACAATCCGAACGTAAGAGAATACCTGGCCTCGGCCGACGAGCTGGAGCCTGCGCAGCTGGCGGTATTGAAGGCGAAGATATCGGATTATTTTCACTCGATTCGCATTTCGCGCAAAGACATTGCTTCGATCAACATCTTCGGAGCGGGCGGAACCTTCATATCCGATCGGTCCAACGCGGAGTTAAATCCTTATATTGAAATATCCGATCAGCCCTGGTATCGGCAGGCGAAGGAAAACCAAGGACAGACGGTGATCTCTTCCTCGCATGTACAGCCCGTCATTAAGGGAGAGTACCGCTGGGTTGTATCGCTGAGCCGCGAGCTCAGCGGCATGGATTCGACCCAAGGGCTTGGCATCCTGCTAATCGATCTTAACTTCAAAGTGATTAACGATATGCTCAGCAAGCTCGATCTGGGGAACCGGGGGTATGTGTTCGTTATCGACCGCGAAGGCCGGATTGTTTATCACCCCCAGCAGCAGCTGCTTTACAGCAATCTGAAAACGGAGAGATTGGACCAGGTGCTGCAGGACAAACATGGAAGTTTTGTCGTGAAGGAGGGCGGTGCGAGCCGGATTTACAGCATTAAGAACACGGATTTCGGCTGGAAAATCGTGGGCGTTTTTTACGAGAATGAGCTGGTGGACAATAAGAAGCAGATGCAGCTGTCTTTTGCTATAGCGGGATTGTTATGCCTCGTCGTCGGCGTGCTGTTCTCCGTCGTCCTCTCGCGCAATCTGACGCGTCCCATCAAGAAGCTGCAAGAGAAGATGATGGAGGTGGAGAAGGGGGATTTCGACATCCGGGTCCCGGTGGGGCATTCCAGGGAAATCTCCGGACTGGCCCGCAGCTTCAACGTGATGGTGCTGAAGATTAAGGAATTGATGTATCAAATCGTGGTAGAGCAGGAGATTAAGAGAAAAAGCGAGCTGAATGCCCTGCAAGCCCAAATCAACCCCCATTTTCTCTACAATACGCTGGATTCCATCATATGGATGGCCGAGAGCAAGAAGCATGACGAGGTGATTTTGATGACATCGGCTTTAGCCAGGCTGTTTCGGGCTTCGCTCAGCAAGGGGAAGGAATTGATACCGATTGCGACCGAGGTGGAGCATATAACGAATTATTTGAAAATACAACAGATGCGTTATCAGGACAAAATCACGTTTGCCCTGGATATCGATCGCGGGCTTTACCCGTATCTGACGCTGAAGGTGCTGCTGCAGCCGCTGGTGGAGAATGCCATTTATCATGGCATCAAAAACAAGGAAGGGCCGGGGACGATCACGATTACGGGGGTGCGTCGAGATACCCGCATCGAATTTCAAGTTAAGGACGACGGCATCGGGATGGATCAGTCCAAGGTGGAGACGCTGCTCACGTCCAAAGAAGGCACACGATCGAGAAACAGCGTTGGCATTGCGAATGTTCATCAGCGGATACAGTTATATTTTGGAACGGAATATGGTCTTAGCTATGCGAGCGTGCCCGGATCGGGTACAAGCGTAACGCTGGTCATTCCGGCCGTTCATGCAGATGAGTGGCAGCGTGTGGAGGGGGATGTGCCTTGAAGTCGTACCTGCGAATGCGTTATATGGTACTGCTGCTGATTCCGTTGCTTCTTCTGGGTTATGCCGTTAATCAGTGGTCCAAGGAAGAACCCGGAGCCGAGAAGATCATCGTCGGCGTAAAGGCGCTGGACGAGAATGAATTCTGGCGGGTACTGATTGAAGGGGTGAACACGGCTTCCCGGGAATTCGGCGTTGACGTCTCGGTGGTAGGACCGTCTCAGGAAATCGAGGTTGACTTGCAGATTCAATTGTTGGAGGAAGCCGTCAAGCAGAAGCCGGATGCGATCGTTTTGGCCGCCGGTGATTATAATCGCCTGGTTCCCGTAGCAGAGTCGATTCGTAAGGCCGGCATCCCGCTCATTATGATTGATTCCGCCGTGAATGGTGATTACGCGCTGAGCTTGATCGCGACCGACAATGTGAATGCGGGACAGAAGGCCGGCAAGGAGCTTTCGTCACGCCTGCCGGAACATGCCAAGGTTGCTATCATCAGTTTCGTACAGGGCACCTCGACGCAGATCGAGAGGGAGCAAGGGGTTCGAAGTATTCTGGAGCAGCGCGGCGGCACGGAAATCGTAGGCACCTACTACAGCGAAGGCAAGGAGGAGAGGGCGTACGAAATCACGAAAAAGCTCCTGCTTGAGAGGCCTGACCTGAATGGAATCGTCGGACTGAATGAGCCTTCTACGGTGGGGGCCGGCAGAGCGATTCGGGAACTGGGGCTGGTGGGCAAAGTCAAGCTGGTCGGATTCGACAGCTCGGTGAAGGAAGTCAAGCTGCTCGAAGAGGGAGTCTTGCAATCCACGATCGTTCAGAAGCCCTTCAACATCGGTTATTTGGGCATCAAAACTGCCGTATCCGTTATCGAGGGCGACAGGATGCCCCGGCATATATACACCGATTCCGTTATCATCAATAAGGACAATATGTATACCGAGGAGAACCAGAAGCTGCTCTTTCCCTTTGTGGAGGAGTAGCTTCTTCTCTTTTGGGTTTCTGCGGCGGATCATAGATTATTCAACATCGATCAGAGAATATTCCATTCCTTCGCGGGGTAGCGGTTTGTACAATGATTCATAAAAGGTGCCAGCTAGAGAGGTGAGGGACGTTGAGCGAATGGCTGATACAGATGGAAGGAATCATGAAGGAATTTCCGGGTGTGCTTGCATTAAATAACTGCCGGTTCGACCTGCGGGCCGGTGAAGTCCATGCCCTTATGGGTGAAAACGGTGCGGGCAAGTCAACCCTGATGAAAATCCTGACCGGCGTTTATCAGAAGGATGCAGGAACGATCGAATTCAAAGGGCAGCCCGTTGAGTTATCGAACCCGAAAGCGGCTCAGGACGCGGGAATCAGCATGATTCATCAGGAGCTGAATCTGGCCCCTGACCTGACAGTCGCCCAGAATATCTTCATCGGGCGGGAGCCGCGGCGAAAGCTCCGATTGTTTCTGGACGACCGGGCGCTTCACCGGCAGGTGAAGGAACTGTTCGAACGGATGGGCCTCGACATGGACCCCTCCATCAAGGTTTCGGAATTAACGGTTGCCAAGCAGCAGATGGTGGAGATCGCCAAGGCATTATCCTACAACGCCGATGTGCTGGTCATGGATGAGCCGACAGCGGCTTTGAGCGAAACGGAGATTGAGGATTTGTTCCGCATCATACGGCAGCTTCGCGAGAGCGGAGTTGGAATCGTTTACATTTCCCACCGAATGGATGAGATCAAACGAATCACGGATCGCATTACAGTGATGCGCGACGGGCAGTACATCGATACGGTATCCACGGCTGAAGTCACGACCCAGGACATTATCTCGAAGATGGTTGGTCGGCAGATATACGAGACCTCGAAGCCGGAGAGGACGGCTGGTGAGCGCGAGACGGTATTGGAGGTTATAGGACTGAATCAAGGCAGAAACTTGAAGGACATTAACCTGACTCTGAAAAAGGGAGAAATTCTTGGCATTGCCGGCCTCGTCGGCGCGGGACGGACCGAGCTTGCCCGGGCCATCTTCGGCGCCGACCGCATCCAATCCGGCGAGATCCGCGCGCACGGCCGCAAGGTAACGATCAAGGGCCCGCACGATGCGGTGCGGCAAGGGATCGGCTATCTATCCGAGGATCGCAAGCGCTATGGATGCGTCGTCGATCTCGACGTGAAGAGCAATGTGGCTATCGCCTCATACGGCAGCTTCCTCCGTCCAGGCGGCTGGATGAATACGGCGAGGATTCGCGAGCAGGCGGAGGATATGGTGTCGCGATTGAAGGTCAAAACGCCGCATGTCGACCAGGAGGTCAAGTTCCTCTCCGGGGGCAATCAGCAGAAGGTGGTCATTGGCAAATGGCTGACGAGGGATTGCGACATCCTGATCTTCGACGAGCCGACGCGAGGAATCGACGTTGGGGCCAAGAGCGAAATCTACCGATTGCTGAACGATCTTGCAGCACAGGGCAAGTCGATCATCATGATCTCGTCGGAGCTGCCGGAAATTCTTCGGATGAGCCACCGGATCCTCGTCATGTGCGAAGGCCGGATTACGGGCGAGCTGGATCATGAAGAGGCGACCCAAGAAAGCATAATGCATCTGGCTACAGCGAGGATGTAAGACGCCGTCGCCGTCATCTATTCACGTCAGGAGGAACAAGCAGATGAACATTCAAATCAAATCGGGCGCGCTCCAGCAAGTGCTGGCTCTTGCCAGCTTGGTCGTTCTCGTCCTATTCTTTACGTTCTCGTCCAGCAATTTCTTTCAGTTCTCCAACATCGTGGGCATTCTTCTTTCCACAGCGGTAATCGGCGTGCTGGCTTTGGGATCCACCTTTGTCATTATTACCGGCGGCATCGATCTATCCGTCGGGACGGTCATGACGCTGAGCGGCGTTATGACCGGGGTATGCATCACCTTCTGGGGATTGCCGGTCCCCGTCGGCATTCTTGGCGGCATCATGACCGGCGCCCTGTGCGGGCTTCTGTCCGGGACGGCGGTGGCGAAAATGAAGATTCCGCCTTTTATCGCAACGCTGGCGATGATGATGATTGCCAAAGGTCTCGCGCTCATCATCTCCGGGGCCAAACCGGTCTATTTCAACGATGCCGAAAGCTTTGCCGAGGTGTCCCAGGGCAGCGTGCTGGGCTGGCTGGTACCGGGCCTCGATATTCCCAATGCGGTCGTCATTTTCTTCATTGCGGCGATCCTGGGCTATCTCATCTTATCGAAGACAATCATCGGCCGTTATAACTTTGCGCTGGGCAGCAACGAAGAAGCGACCCGATTGTCCGGCGTCAACGTGGGCTTCTGGAAAATCGTGATCTACACCTTAACCGGCGCATTTACCGGTTTGGCGGGCGTCATGATGGCATCGAGGCTGAACTCGGCCAATCCGGCGCTGGGTGCCGGGTATGAGCTGGAAGCCATCGCGGCGGTCGTGATCGGTGGAACTTCGCTCAGCGGAGGCAAGGGTACCATTATCGGAACGGTGATCGGGGCGTTGATCATGAGCGTGCTGACGAACGGATTGCGCATTCTGTCCGTGCCGCAGGAATGGCAAACCGTTGTTGTAGGGTTCGTTATTATACTCGCGGTGTATGCGGATATTTTGCGCAGACGCAAAGCGTAAGCCCTTATAAGTGCCTGCTGCCGGAGCTAGGTTAGCCGTAGGTTGGCTTGATCTCGATAGAAGCTTCCATAACGGAAGATCTATAGCTGTACCAAAATGTCCAAACAAGGGGAGATTGCATTATGAAAAAGCTTTCCGTATTAACGCTGATTCTTTTGCTGACTGCAAGCATGCTGGCGGCTTGCGGTTCATCGGGCAATAACGCTGCCGGAGGTACCGACAGTCCAGGCGAGGGCGGATCCGGATCAGGAGCCAGTTCTCAAGCCGAAGGAGAGATCTACATCCCGATCATTTCCAAGGGCTTTCAGCACCAGTTCTGGCAGGCGGTGAAAGCCGGTGCCGAGCAAGCAGGGGAAGAGCTTGGCGTGCGGATTACCTTTGAAGGTCCGGAAACGGAATCCCAGGTGGATAAGCAGATCGAAATGCTGCAGGCTGCGCTCGATAAGAAACCAAGCGCGATCGGCTTTGCCGCATTGGATAGCCAGGCCTCCATACCTTATCTGAAAAAAGCCCAGGAAAACAACATCCCGGTCATCGCCTTCGATTCGGGCGTGGAAAGCGACATTCCGGTAACGACGGCTTCAACGGACAATATGGCTGCATCCGCGCTCGCGGCGGACAAAATGGCGGAGCTCATCGGGAATGAAGGCAAAATCGCCATGGTGGTCCATGACCAGACCAGCGTAACCGGGGTCAGCCGCCGCGACGGCTTCAAGAAGCAGATCGAAGAGAAGTATCCGAATATCGAGATCGTGGACATTCAATATGGCGGCGGGGATCACCTGAAGTCGACAGACCTGGCCAAAGCGATGATGCAGGCGCATCCGGATTTAAAAGGGATATTCGGCGCCAATGAAGGCTCCGCCGTCGGCGTCATCAATGCGGTGACGGAGATGAAGAAGGAAGGCCAAATCATCGTGGTCGGATTCGATTCCGGAAAAGCGCAGATCGACGCGATCAAGAACGGAACGATGGCGGGAGCCATCACGCAAAATCCGGTCGGCATCGGATATGAGACGGTAAAAGCCGCCGTGGCAGCCATCAAAGGGGAGAAGGTCGAACCGCAGATCGATACGGGATTCTACTGGTACGACAAAAACAATATCGATAGCGACGAAATCAAAGCCGTAATCTATGAATAAATGAAATGAAGGGGAGCCCTGTAGGGGCTCCCCTTAACGCGGCATCCGCTTACGCAGATGCCACCTCCATATTCTGAATCAATTCGTTCAGCCTCCTTTCCGATCATTTGGTCCAGCCGGACATCTATATTAAACCACGGCCGGCGGCAGGACTGAAGTGAATAAACAAGCTTAATTGTTTTTTACCAGGAAGTCCGGTCGTGAAGATGCAGGGTATAGGTTAATGGATCTTCCCCTCATCCCAAATCCGCTTCCAAATCTCTTGGGCGGTTTCTTGAGGTGTTAAATCGGAAGTATCCAGCCAGAGGCCGATTCTAGGCGTTTCGTCGGTTAACCGCCGGTTCAGCTCATGAATGCTCCAGACTCCGTAGCCTTTTTTGCCTCGATTCTGTTCCCGGGCACGGATGGTATCCTCGGAAGGATTCAGCACAACAACGAACACGGGAACGCCTGTTAACATATCGGTTATTTCTTGCAGCGCCGGGCCGAGAATGACGTCCTGCAGTACGACATGAAAACCGGCCTCGGCATAAGCTTTGGCAGCGGAGGCGGATAATCTGTAGCGCAAGGCAAGCTGCCGCTTCGCTTCGTCGGAAGCATCCGGAAGCATTTCTTCCCTGCCCCTGACCATCATTTTCCGGAACGAGTCTCCCCGCAAATGGACTCCGCGATCAAACTTCTCGGCCAGCAGCTGGGCTACGGTCGACTTACCTGATGCCATGACGCCGGTGACAACGATAACGGCAGGTTGACGTGGATAGGACATCATGTTACCTCCGATTCTGTGGATTTCAAATGAAAGGGAGCCCAGCACGGGGCTCCCTTAAACGCGACACCCGCTTACGCGGATGCCACCTCCATATTCTGAATCAATTCGTTCAGCCTCCTTTCCGATCATTTTGTCCGGCCTGACAACTATATTAAATCACAGCCGAAGACTGGACTAAAGTGAACAAACAGGCTTAATTGTTTTTTACCAGCATCGAGACGAAAGTTTCGCAAATAAGCGAAAGCCCGAGAACCCTTGTCCCTCCGTATTACTTACTTCCACGTAAGTATCTCACTTATAAGTACGTACTTCCGTAAAGTAAACTGTCTACTCTACAATGATCGTGTAGTTATTAACCAATACACTCATAAGGAGAGATTGACAATATGGAACTTCAATTGGCATTGGATTTGGTGAATATTCCGGAAGCAAAAGAAGTCGTGGCGGAGGTAGCGGAGTTTATCGATATCGTGGAGATCGGCACGCCGGTTGTCATTAACGAAGGGCTTCATGCCGTCAAAGCGATTAAAGAGGCGTTCCCGCATCTGCGCGTGCTGGCCGACCTTAAAATTATGGATGCCGGCGGCTATGAAGTGATGAAGGCATCCGAAGCCGGTGCGGATATCATTACGGTGCTTGGCGTATCCGACGATTCCACGATCAAAGGCGCGGTAGCGGAAGCCCTCAAGCAAGGCAAGCAAGTGATGGTGGATATGATCAATGTAAAAGACATTGAAGGCAGGGCGCGGGAGATCGATGCTTTCGGCGTGGATTACATCTGCGTTCATTCCGGCTACGACCACCAGGCGGAAGGCAAAAACTCATTCGAGGAATTGGCAGCGATCAAACGTGTCGTGAAACAAGCCAAAACTGCCGTTGCGGGCGGAATCAAAATGGAGACGCTCCCTGAGGTGATTCAGGCAAATCCCGATCTCGTCATCGTCGGCGGCGGAATTACAAGCCAAACCGACAAGAAGGCCACAGCGGCTCAAATGAACGAGCTTGTGAAGCAGGCATAAGTCGCCATGAGTCATAACATCTTTCAATATGCATCCGTCATTGCCAAGGAGTTATCGGAATCCGTTCAGCAGGTGGATGCTGGCCAGATCGAGGAATTGATTGAACGGATCGTGCAATCCGATGCCGTCTTCTTGGCAGGGGGAGGCAGATCCGGACTGATGATCCGGGCTTTCGGCATGCGGTTAATGCAGATGGGATTTAAGGTTCATATCGTCGGCGATACGGTAACACCGGCTATCGGAGCGAATGACCTGCTTCTTATCGGTTCAGGCTCCGGCGAAACGCAAGGATTGGTATCCATGGCTCGGAAAGCCAAAGGGATCGGGTCCGCGGTTGCAGTCGTAACCGTGAGACCGGAATCGAGTATCGGCATGCTTTCGGATGCGATGGTCCAGCTTCCGGGAACAACGAAGGAGCAGAATCAGGATATCCTCGTCACCGTTCAACCGATGGCTTCATTATTTGAGCAAAGCATGCTGATCGTGCTCGATGCGGTTATCCTGAGATTGATGGAAAAAAGCAAGCTTCGCTCAGACCAAATGTTTAGCCTGCATGCCAATTTGGAATAAGAAAAAACGGTAATGATGATAAGTTTGCCGCTTTGATGATATCCCCGCAACCGTTGTATACTATAGGGAAGAAGGGGTGATGCATTATGGCAAACGAGGTCAAGCAGCGAATTAATCTGAAGGAAATAAACTGCCATAAGGAGTTAACCCTGGCGGTCATCGGCGGCAAATGGAAGCTGATCATCCTCTGGCATCTCGGTTTGGAGGGCGTGAAACGCTTCGGTGAACTGAACCGAATGATTCCCCACATCACGCAAAAAATGCTGACCAATCAGCTTCGTGAATTGGAGGAAGACCAGCTGGTCCACCGCGTGGTTTACCCTGAGGTTCCCCCTCGGGTGGAATATTCGCTTACTCCCTACGGGGAGAGTTTGATGCCGATTTTGAAATTGATGTACGATTGGGGAAAAGATTACGGCGAACAAGTCATCTGGAAAGACGGCGAGTTGCCTGAGAATAAAGACGATGTACAGGCAGCGGAACAAGCGGTCGCCCAAAAGCTGTAATTTCTCGAACCTTCATGGAAAAACCCTCCTTAAATTTTTTTAAGGGGGGTTTTCGAGCGTGATGATGCTGCATTCTGAAGAATTAAAAATAGGCGAACCAACAGGTTCGCCTCCGCTCGGTTGAGCTTCCATAATCGATGTAATTATTGCTGGCTTTCAAGGTATTCAGCGAGTTGATCAAAAGTACCGCCAAATCCTTGTTTCACCATTGGAGCCATTTCATCGAACGCTGCCAGTTCTTCCGCAGTCGCGTTTACGGGGCCTCCCTGCATGGTAAGCGTAGTTTTTCCGTCGATTTCTTCAAATGTGATGATATTCATAATTTCAAGCGGCCAGTTTGCGTTAAAAGGTGCACGTATCGTGTTCCCTTCCTCATCTGAGAATGATTGAATGAATACCAGCTTCTCAGGTTCGATAACTTCCTGATATACAAATTTACCCCACATGGCTTGACTGCCGTCCGGAGACTTCTGACAGCCTAGAAACATGCCTCCGGGACGTACATCCATTTTGATAACGTCTAAGGAAAACCCTTGAGGACCCCACCATTTGCCGAAGTGTTCAGGGTCGGTCCAAACTTTAAAAACCAGTTCCCTGGGGGCATTGAAAACACGTGACAGAAGTAAGCCTTGTTTGCTTTGCTCGGTCATTTGAATTCCTCCTAAGAAGAAGGGTAGCGGCAGCTACCTTTTCTTTTGTAATTTTTCCAAATAATCCTCAAGTTGATCTAAGCGCTTTTCCCAAATTCTGCGGAACGAGTCCAACCATTCTTCCAATTCTTGAAGCGGTTCAGGGCGTAGTTTATAAAATCGTCGATTAGCTTCCGCTTGGACTTCTACCAGTCCAGCTTCATGCAATATTTTTAAATGTTTGGAAGTCTGAGGTTGCCGGATTTGAAGACGTTCGGCAATCTGATTGACGGTTAAAGGACCTTCTCGTAACAGTTCGACCATCTGTAATCGGTTAGGTTCGGCTAGCGCGTTCAACGTTGTCTGTTTCATGGGACCTTACCCCCGATCTGGTTATTACAACGAACTTGATGCTTGAACTAATAATTCGGATAGCTGTTCATAGTCAGGAGTATCGTCTTTTCGAATTTTGAGCCATTTCCGTTCGGGTGGACCATCGAAAGTTGAAGGGACTTCTAGATTGGTTGTGTTCATGATCATAAAGGCGATTGCATCTTTGGATGGCGAAATCACGGCTGCATAGTGTCCGTTTTTGAGAAAATGCGGTTTTTTGTACTGAATCCGTTCTTCTACCTCCGGAATGGCTTCATGGATCATAAGTCGAAGCTTTTTGCCGACTTCTGCTTGCCAAGGCAAACTCAGGTTTTCAATGAACGAAATTACGTCTTGGCTCATAACGTATCCTCCTTATTTGTAAAGATTAACCAATGATTAATTGTAATATACCATTTTGAGAATATTCTTGTAAAGGAATATTATGAAATTGATTTCCGGAGATTTTTTCTGCTTGTAGAAATGTTTTTAAACGTGAAGGATTGACAATTTAATGGAGGGGATATATCATCATACCGTATAAATCGTAATTATTACGATTAAGGAATGGAGGAAGTTCATTTGATGAATAACAACAATAGAATTCCGGTTACTGTTCTTAGCGGTTACCTCGGTTCAGGCAAAACGACGGTCCTGAATCACGTGCTTCATAATCGCGAAGGGTTGAAGGTAGCGGTCATCGTGAACGACATGAGCGAAGTGAACATCGATGCGGATTTGGTGAGAGGGGAAGGAAGCCTGTCCCGAACGGATGAGAAGCTGGTCGAAATGTCCAATGGCTGCATCTGCTGCACGCTCCGGGAAGATTTGGTGCAGGAAGTTCAGAAGCTGGCTCAAGAGAAGCGTTTTGATTACATACTGATCGAATCGACGGGAATCAGCGAGCCCGTGCCCGTTGCGCAGACCTTTGTTTACCCGGATGAGGTGTCCGGCGTACAGCTGTCCGATCTCGCCCGGCTTGATTGCATGGTAACGGTGGTGGACGCGAACCGATTCTGGAAAGATTTCTCTTCGGGGCAAAGCCTGCTTGATCGGAAGGAAGCGCTGAGCGAAGAGGATACGCGGGAAGTGGTGGATTTGTTAATCGACCAGGTAGAGACTTGCGATGTGCTGTTGTTGAACAAATGCGATCTGGTAAGCGAGGACGAATTGGCCAAGGTAGAGGGCATACTGCGAAAGCTTCAGCCAAGCGCCAAAATCATCCGCACCGTGAAGGGACAAGTGGCACCTGCGGAAATTCTGAATACCGGTTTATTCGATTTTGAAAAAGCCAGTCAGTCCCCCGGCTGGATCCAGGAGCTTCAGAAGGAGGAGCACGTGCCGGAAACGGATGAATACGGCATCAGCTCTTTTGTCTATCGGAGAAGAAGACCGTTTCATCCGGAGCGGTTGGCGGCATTCATGGGTGATTGGCCGGAAGAAGTCGTACGTGCGAAAGGGATCGCTTGGCTGGCCGTGCGCGAGGATGTTGCGGCAAGTGTGAGCCAGGCCGGACCTTCGATTCAGTTCGGGCCTGCAGGATACTGGGTCGCGGCTTTAACCGAGCAGGAGCAGCAGGAGCTGTTACGAAGTGAGCCGGATGTGCGAAGGAAATGGGATAACGTCTGGGGAGATCGGATGACCGAGCTCGTGATGATCGGGATTGGGATGGAACAGGAACAAATCGAGCGGGAGCTGGACGAGTGTTTGTTGACCGACCGGGAAATGCAGCTGGACTGGTCAACGTTTCACAATCCGCTGCCATGGATGGTCATCGAAGAGCTATCGCTGTAAGGCTGCTTATCTGTTCGATCCGATATGGAATGGAGTAATAGCATAAAAAAAGCCAACTCGTCTAAACGAGTTGGCTTTTTAATACGGAATATAGTTTGCTTCATTATTTGTTGATCAGTTGGCCTGCATAGGCCTGCACGTTTAGCGGAGCTGTCAGGTATTTTGGAGCTTTAGCCACAAACGCCTGAAAATGGCTGCTCGCATTGTGGAGCCCCACAGCTTCCTGGTCTTTCCACTGTTCAACCATGAGATACGTGTTATCCTGCTCCGTATCTTTGAGCAGCTTATAAGATTCATTTCCTTGTTCCGCACGGGATGCTTCAATAAGTTCTTTTACGGATTCCAGAAATTCAGCCTCTCGTTCGCCGTTTACTTTCATTTCTGCATGAATAATAATCATCGCTATGCCTCACTTCCACTCTGCAATACGGTCAATAGGAAGACGAGTCGTCAAACGCGCTTCTTTGGCAGCTTTACCTACCGAGATGAGCATGACCGGCACATAACGTTCTTTCTCCATACCAAATGCTTCTGCAATTCGGGATTTGTCGTATCCGCCGATGGGGTTCGTGTCATATCCACGGGCACGGGCAGCAAGCATAAGCTGCATGGAAACCAAGCCGCTATCGATAAGGATCATTTCGCGGAAAGCCTGTGCCGGAATACGTCCGAATAGATCGGTATAGTTCGCCATCATCTGATCTTTTATCTCTTGCGGCAGATAACCGCGTTCCACAGCAGTGCTCATAATCTCATCTGCATTGTCGAATGCGTTCATATCTCCAAATACCGCAATGACTGCCGAAGAAGTTGAAACTTGTGTTTTGTTCCCTGGTGCCAGCTCTTCAAGCGTCGCTTTTCCTTCCGGGCTATCAACGACAAGAAATCTCCAAGGCTGAAGATTAACGGATGACGGAGCCAAAGTCGCTTCTTCCAAAATTTCAGTCATCTCTTCACGGCTGATTTTGACCGATGGGTCGTATACCCGCACAGAGCGGCGGGAAGTAATAATTTCTTTATAATCATTGTTTAGGGTCGTTACAGACATGGTATTCTCTCCTTTAGTCTCTATAAGTTAATCGGTTTTGCTTGGGTGTTTCATCCGTTGAATCTGGCTGTTCAGTTTCTGTAAAGCATGAACAAGCGCAAGTCGTTCTGATTCCGTGAGGTCTGCCTGCAGTTCCTCCATAAATCGATCTTTCTCCGCCTTAAACGCTGCGACTTTACTTTTGCCCACTTCAGTTAGCTGAACCAACGTAATCCGGTTGTCATTCTCGCATCTCGTCCGCAGAAGCAATCCTTCCGCTTCCAGCTGTTGAACATGACGGGTCACCGCAGCTGGATCGATAGACACTGCCTTCTGGAGATCCGACTGGCTAATTTCGCCGCCGGTCAGTTTGCAGAGGAGTTCCAGCCGATTGGGACTAACACCGGCACATCGTTCAAACCGAGTCGCAATGTGCTTATTCAGATGCATTAGCAAGTACAGCAGGTCTTGTGTATGGCATGTAGAGATGATAAAGACCTCCTTCAATTCATTGACTCGTCAATGGTTGATGGGTCAATCATATATGTTTATTTTCTGAAAATCAAGTCTTTTGTATAAAAAAGCGAATCGAGTCCATAGTTCCTTCAGATAATCTGAATCCTGGGAGAGCCCGAGAATTCTGAATCGCATTTGATGTATAATAGATAGTAGATTCCTAATTCATAGAATGGATAAAAGATTCGTTTTCATTGAAAATGTAATGCTGACGCATGAACAACATAAATCAGGAGGACAAGATTATGGCAAAAGCAAAAGTTCCAAAGCGACCCACCAGGGATGAGTTTGTACTGGAAGAGCTCGGAAATCAGCTTACGGAAGCTTATCAGGAGGAATCGATCATCGTACTGACGGTCTGGGGATGGGAAGAGGCGGTCCGCGGACAAATCGATCAAATGGACTCCCGCACAGGGAAGGTGCATATGAAACAGAACGGCGTCATTACGAAGGTTCCTTTTATGGATATTATGGAAGTGAATTATCCCAGGGACTAAACATAAGCGAACCGAAAAAAAGGAGATCCCTGAGGATCTCCTTATCTTTTTTTCATATCCCTGCATGCATTCAAATGTCACTGCACCACGCCGCTGAGCAAATCCTCCCACTGCTGGACAATGCGCGTTTTATCCAGGCGATGGCCGATTAACGTAAGATAGCCGCGCTGCAGCTTCAGCGTGCTGGGCTCGATGGCAAGCTGTGAACCTGCCCACTGAACCAGGGAGGGACCCGTGGAGAGCTGAATATATCCTTTGGCCCGTAGCAGGCCGGAACCGCGTGCAGCGAGAAAGGTTTCGATGAGGCTGATCTCAAGCGGGAAAGGGGTCGGTGCAGATAGAGTCAAGGTATCCAGGCCGGTATAGGAATGGCTGCCGTGTCCGGCCTCCTCTTCATGACCATGGCGATGGCGATGCTCATTATGAATGAAAGCTCCTTCATGGTTGCGGCGACCCAGCTTGCTCCGATCTTCTTCGCCGGTCCAAGCGCTGCCTTGCAGGCGGTCCGCAGGACTCCCTTGCCGGTTCGAAGAATGAGATGAATGGCTATGATTCTCCGTTGGCTCTAGCTGAAGGGCCGCAAACATTTCATGCTCATCCAAACGGCTGTAGTCGGTTACGGACAGGCTTGCCGTCGTATTGATTTTTCTAATGGAGGTAATGACTTTATGGATCTGTTTCTCTTCGCATTCTCCCGCCTTGTTCAGGATGATCCGGTCCGCGAAGCTGATTTGTCCCCGCAGGGTACGGACCAGCTCGCGACTGGATGCAAAGAAGCTGTTGTACTCGAGAAATTTGCTGCAGTCGGCCAAGGCGATTTTGCCACGGATCGATATTCGATCCACCAGTGACGGATCCTGCAAATCCTCAAGAATCTGTTCAGGATTCGCCACTCCGGTCGTCTCGATGAAGACGAGATCGGGCTTTTGATCTAACAGGCTTTTCAGGGCTTGCCCCAGCTCGTCGCGTTTGGTGCAGCAGATGCAGCCGTCAAGCAGCTTCTCGATCGGAAGATCCGGCATTTCACCGGACAGGATATCGCCATCCACGTCCTGTTCGCCCATCTCATTCATCAGGACGGCGGTTCTCCATTGCCGTTTGGCGGCATACGCCAGCAGCCTGAGGAGCAGCGTGGTTTTGCCGCTCCCCAAAAATCCGCTAATCAGCACGACGGGTATCTTGTTCATTTATTGATTTCCTCCTTGGTCTCGATATCATTCGAATACAGTTCATCAAACTCTGCGACAGAGTCCGGATTCGTGAAAATGTAAGGGGATGACGGCTGCTCGATCGGCTGAATCCGTTCCGCTTGAATCTGCAGCGTTTCCTTACCGTCCACAGTGGTGACCTGGATCGTGCCATCGATCTGAACCCACGCGTCATTCGCGAACGACGAAGCATTCGCGTCGCGCACAATGACCCCGAACGGGACGGCGTCTGCCGTGCAGCACATCACGAGGAAGCGGCTGACGGCGAAGGCGTCTTCGTTCATATGTCCATCGCGGAAAACAAATCCTTGGACGGTGATGGCCTTTCCTTGAAAATGCTGTTTGTACATATCCATGGCCCCAACGGTCTCCGAGAAAATGTCCGGCTCCACTCGGATGACGGGTAAGGTATATAAGCGCTTGGCCAGCTCCGCGAATTCCACGCTGTAGATGTCTTTGGGAACAAAACGCTCGTTCAGTGCGATGTCCTCCGCTGCCGCCAGGTCATCATTCGTTCCATGCTTCTCCATGCCCGATACGGCGGGAGCATTCCGCTCCTCGGTTTTACGGCGAACATCGGGGTTCGGATAGGTGTAGATCATGCCTTTTTTGGCCGCCATATCGCTGCCGAGGGCTTGGTCCGGCAGGAGCAGGCCGAACAGCAGCGGCACCGAGAATAACCCGTAAACCGATATGTTTTTGATCAGTCCGCTGGGCAGGGGGTGCTCGCAATCGCACACCTCGCCGGAAACTCCCGCAATGGCGTGCCACAGCATGCCGAAAGCTATGAACAACAGCGGCACGGGACAGAGCAGAAGCAGGGTCTGCATATGGGGAGCCAAGTAATAGTCCAGCGAATTTGATGCGTTCAAATGCATGATATAGGCGGCCAGAGCTGCGATAAGCAGCGATCGCAGTATATAGTGGCTTCGCAGGCTCAGACTGGGATTCACGTCCCGAACACCTCCAATCTCAAGTGGATATCCGAAGGCATAACAGCCTGAAGGTGCCGTTATTCCAACCGTTTTCGTGTATTGCCACTCTAGTTTGTTTACTACACCTAACCGCCGAATAGCGCGTTGACGGTTACAGAGCCGATAAAGACAAGCGTAATCACCAGCAGGCTTAAACCGATCACGAATTTGGTCTTGAAGGTAGCCGACAGCATGAGCAGGCTTTTGAAATCCAGCATCGGGCCGAGAACCAGGAAGGAAACCAGCGGGCCGACGGTAAAGGTGTGCGTGAATGCCGATGCCACGAAGGCGTCCGAAGTTGAGCAGAGGGACAGGATGAAGGCAAATCCCATCATGAACAGATAGGAGGCGGCAGGACCGTTCCCCAGAGCCAGCAGTTCCTCCCTCGGAATGAAGGATTGGATGCAGGCCGTCAGGAAAGCACCCAGGACTAAATATTTGCACATCTCGATCAGCTCGTCTCCGGCGTGGACAAACATGCTTCTCCAGGTTTTGGGATGCTCATGCAACAAACGTTCCCCCTTGCTGGAGCCCTGTTCGGCGAACTCTTGAAGAGAACGCTTCAGGGGGCTGCTTTTTGAAAAAACATAGACGAGCAAACCCGTCGTCACCGCGACTGCAAAAGCCAGTCCCATTCGTCCGATCATCACTTCGGGATGCGAACGGAAGGCCATGATCGTTGATGCGAATACAATGGGATTCAGAATAGGACCGCTGAGGATAAAGGTGACGGCGATATAGGCGGGCATACCTTTCAGCATCAACCTGCGAACGACCGGGATCATCCCGCATTCGCAGATGGGAAACAGGATGCCGAGCATGGAAGCGAACAGGACGCCAACCACCGGATTCTTCGGCGTGAGACGCCGCACCCATTGCTCTTTTACGAACAGCTGCAGAAGGGACGACAGCAGCACTCCAAGCAAAATAAAAGGAAGTGCCTCAAGGAAGATGCCCGTGAAGACGGTTTTAATCTGCTGTAGGTCTTGGCTGGATATGGGGTTGAAGTCCCTCTGCAGCCATATCGTCAAGACCGGAATCACGAACACAAGCGGCAGTATAAAGGGCAGCATTTTGAAGATCGCCGGATATCTCATCAAGGCCTCCTGGAGCGAATTGTTCTTAAGACATTCTATGCTTGTACCATCGGCAACATACGTGATTCCAGGCAATAAATCAAAAACTTTACGATTAAAGGGCTGCCGCATAGCCGGTGGCGCGAAGTCCAAAGTCGTGATATATTAAAAAAAGTTATCCATGTGTTACTGGCGTAGCTTGGGTCACCAAGAGGGAGCACATGGGATCATATGCCGTACGCCTGGGCAAGAGGTAAGGAGACGTTTGAGTCGCCTTGCCTCTTTATGTTTTTAATACAATGGCGAAGGAGCGGATTAGCATGAGTAAGGAACCCGTAATTTTGGATGGAAAAAAAGTATCCGATAATATCAAGGCAAAACTGACGGTGAAGGTACAGGAATTGAAACAGCAAGGGGTAACCCCTTGTCTGGCAACGATTCTGGTTGGCGATGATCCTGCTTCGGCGACCTATGTGCGGATGAAGGGAAATGCGTGCGAGCGGCTTGGCATCATATCCAAAAAAGTAGTGCTGGAGACATCGACAACGACGGAGGAGCTGATTGCCGCGATTCAAGCACTGAACGAGGATCCGAACGTCCACGGTATTCTGCTTCAGCACCCGGTACCGCACCATATCGATGAGCGGGCGGCTTTTGATGCCATCGACATTAAAAAAGACGTGGATGGAGTAACCACGCTCGGGTTCTCGCAAAATGCGTTTGGTTTCGCCGATTACCCGTCATGTACGCCGGCGGCGATTATCGCGATTATGGACTATTACAGCCTGCCGATCGAAGGGAAGCATGCGGTGGTGGTCGGACGCAGTCCGATTCTGGGCAAGCCGGTATCGATGATGCTGCTCAATCGTAACGCCACGGTTACGATCTGCCATTCGAGAACGAAGAACCTTGGGGAGATTGTGTCCCAAGCGGATATTGTGGTTGCGGCCGTAGGCAAGCCTAATTTCATTCAAGGGGACTGGATCAAGCCGGGTGCCGTCGTGTTAGACGCCGGTTACAATAAAGGAAACATCGGGGACTGCGATTACGAAGCCTGCGTCAAGGCGGCATCCGCAATCACGCCGGTACCGGCGGGCGTCGGCCCCGTGACGATAGCGACATTGCTGAAGCATACCGTCGAATCGGCCGAGCGAACCGTCCGAGGCAAAGGGAATGCACTTGACCATTAGTATGTGAAGTAAGGCTGCACCCATGAATCATCCCCTTCGAATCCTTCATTTCATGCCAGAGCCTGGAACATAGAAGCAAATATGGACCATGCAATGCTAGGCTTGGAGCCCGCATTTCACGGACCCCTGGACGTCATGGTATAGTTAGGAATAAGCGAATTACGAAGGGGAGAGATTCATGTTTATACGAATCATGGCCTGTTGTGCGGGACAACAGGGAGCTGCAGAGAATGATCCGTTCGATGCTGCGCTGCTAACGGCTCCGGAGATCTTGGCATGAAGAACACGATCGCCGATATTGCCCACAAAGCCGGAGTTGCCAAAAGCACGGTCTCCCGTTTCTTGAACGGAGGATCCGTCAGTCATGCGACACGCCGCAAGATTGAGCAGGTTATTCAGGAAACCGGCTATATCCCGAATTCTTTTGCGCAAAGCCTGAAAGCGAAAAAAACGAGCATGATCGGCACCATTATGCCGCGTCTGGACTCCTTCTCCGCATCGCAGACTGTCGCCGGCATGGACGAAGAATTAAGAAAACACGGATATCAGCTTCTGATCATCAACGCAAGCCAGGATTTATCCAGGGAGATCGAAGCGCTGTATGATCTCGCCAGACAAAAAATATCAGGCATTATTCTGTTCGCCACGCAGGTGACGGAAACCCATCTTGCCGCGATTCAAGAGATCGGCATTCCGGTCATTCTGCTCGGACAACAGCATGACCATGTCCACAGCATGATCTATAACGATTATGCCGCAGGTTATGACATGGGCCGGTACGTGCTGTCGATGGGACATCGTCAAATTGCCTATATCGGGGTGACGGAAAAGGACGTTGCCGTCGGAGTCAAGCGGAAGGAAGGGTTCCTCAAAGCGGTAAGCGAGTATGAAGAGGCGGAAGCGGTTCTCTATGAGAGTGGATTCAAGATGTCGGATGGTGTGAAAACGGCATGCTCCATGTTTGAGCTGAACCGAACGCTGCCAACGGCCGTGGTCTGCGCCACGGACAACATTGCGCTGGGCGTGATGAAAGCGGCGCACATGAAAGGCATCCCTATTCCCGACCAACTTTCCGTTACCGGATTTGGCGGATACGACGTAACCGAGGTGATTCATCCCGGGTTAACAACGGTGAAATACGGATATTTCCAAGCGGGCCACCTCGCGGCACAGCATATTATGAAGCTGGTCAACGACGAGCCGGTGGATTTCCTGACGGTCATGAATTGCGAGATGATTCATCGGGAAAGCGTTGACAATCTGAATTAGGTATTTTATACTTCAAATAACGGAACCGGTTCCAAACCGAGTGTTTGCTTGGTATTGGAACTGAGTTCATTATTTTTACCTTTGATTGGAACCGGTTCCACTGCAGTTGGATTTATTCGCGTGCACGCGTAGCACGATCTGCTTGATTTTTCAGGAAGCCTATTTATAAGGAGAAGAGATATGGACAGAGAACTGAAATACCGACGCCTGGATCAGGCTTCTCCCGAAGAGCTTTCCTCCTTAAGGAAGAAAGTGCGATTGAGCGAATGGAGGCAAAAATTTCACGTGCAGCCCATCATGGGCCTGATGAATGATCCCAATGGATTTTCTTATTACAACGGAGAGTATCACTTGTTTTACCAATGGTTTCCTCTGGGCACGTTTCACGGCTTGAAATACTGGTACCATACTTCCTCGAAAGATCTGGTGTTTTGGCAGAACCAAGGCATCGCTATTGAACCCGGTCACCCGCATGATGCATATGGCGCTTATTCGGGTAGCGGAATCGTGAAAGATGGCAAACTATGCCTCATGTATACCGGGAATGCCCGGGATGAGGAATGGAACAGGCAATCTTATCAATGCATGGCTGTGATGAACCGCGACGGATCCATCACGAAGCTCGATAAGCCGCTGATCGACCATGTGCCGGATGGATATACCGAACACTTCCGGGATCCGAAAGTATGGCAAGACAAAGACAAGTACCGGTTCGTCATCGGTGCCCAAAGGGTTAATCAGACAGGTGCGGCTGTCGTTTATGAATCCTCGGATCTGTTGGTTTGGGAATTCAAGGGGGAGATACAAACCCGAATTCAGCATTTCGGCTATATGTGGGAATGCCCCGACTATTTTGAACTGGAAGGCCAGGGCGTGCTTCTGTTTTCCCCGCAAGGGCTGCTTCCGGAGGACGACCATTTTCGAAACATTTACCAATCCGGCTATATTTCAGGCAAGCCGCTCAATAGGGATACGCTGGAGTTTGATCACGGTCCCTTTTGCGAGCTGGACAGAGGTTTTGATTTCTATGCGCCGCAGACCATGCTGGATGAGAAAGACCGGCGCATCATGGTGGGCTGGATGGGTTTGCCGGATATCGGGTATCCCACCGATTCGCATGGCTGGGCCCATTGTTTGACGCTTCCGCGTATGCTTACGTTCCGTGAAGGCAGGCTGATTCAACAGCCGGTTCCCGAGCTTCAAGCGCTCCGCGATCATGCCGTTGAGGCAGAGGATACGCTTCACAGCGAAGTGAAGAGTTACGAGGGGGTTCAAGGAACCGCATTCGAAATGATATGCGAGTTCCAAGCCATCGAGGCGGACGTCGTTGGCATTGAATTTCGGGCTGGCGAAGGGGAACGAACCGTTATTCGATATGAATCCGGCCAACGGAAGGTTACGCTGGATCGCTCTTCTTCGGGTGCAACGATTGTCAGTGATTACGGAGCGGAACGATCCTGTATGCTGCCAACCGAAAGAAATTCGATCAAATTTCATCTGTTCGTGGACATTTCTTCGGTCGAGCTGTTCATCAACGATGGCGAAGAGGTGTTTACAAGCAGAATTTTTCCGAAGTGGAACAGCCGAAACATTCGATTTTTCGTACAGAACGGCAGTGCCGGCTTGAAGGTCCGGAAATGGGATCTGACCGAAGCCGTAAAAGATAAAGAAGGGGCTGAATGAACATGGCAGCGGATAACCGGGAAATCGCAAGGCAGGTAGTGGAAGCCATTGGCGGCAGGGAGAACATCGCTTCCTTTGCCCATTGTGCGACCAGACTTAGAATCATGGTTCATGATCAGAAGAAGATCGACCAGAAGAAGGTCGAGCAGATCGACAAGGTCAAAGGAGCCTTTTTCAACTCCGGGCAATACCAGATCATTTTCGGAACAGGAACCGTCAATCAGATTTTTGAAGCGGTCGAATCCCTTGGAATGGAGAGCACAAGCAAGGAAGAACTGAAATCTCAGGCAAAAAAGTCGGGCAATCCGTTTCAGCGGGCGATTCGTACATTCGGTGACGTGTTTGTGCCGATTATTCCGGTACTGGTCGCGACTGGCTTGTTCATGGGGCTACGAGGATTGCTGACCCAGGACACCGTGCTTGCCTGGTTCGGTGCGACACCGGATGATATCTCGGCTAATTTTCTGCTCTTCACCCAGGTACTGACGGATACGGCTTTCGCTTTCTTGCCGGCCTTGGTGGCATGGTCCGCATTCAGGGTGTTCGGAGGCAGCCCCGTGCTGGGTATCGTCCTGGGATTGATGCTGGTTAACCCGGCTCTTCCCAACGCGTACAGCGTGGCGAACGGGTCGGCTGAGGCACTCATGATTTTTGATTTCATTCCGGTTGTCGGGTATCAGGGCTCGGTCCTGCCGGCATTCTTCATTGGACTGCTGGGCGCGAAATTCGAGAGATTTTTGCGAAAACGCATTCCTGACGCCATCGATCTGATCGTTACGCCGTTTCTGACCTTGCTCGTTATGATAACCCTCGGCCTGTTTGCGATCGGCCCCGTGTTCCACTCCCTGGAAGAGGTGGTTCTGAACGCGACGACCTTCTTGCTGGAGCTACCGTTCGGTATCGCGGGTCTGGTCATCGGTTTCTTTAACCAGATCATTGTGGTCACCGGCGTGCATCATATTTTCAACTTCCTGGAGATCCAACTCCTTGAGAAGACAGGGAGCAATCCGTTCAATGCGATCGTGACCAGCGCCATGGCAGCGCAGGGTGCAGCTTGTCTGGCTGTCGGACTCAAGACGAGAAATAAAAAGCTCAAGGCATTATCCCTGCCATCGGCATTCTCCGCCTTGCTGGGAATCTCCGAGCCGGCGATCTTCGGGGTCAACCTCCGTTACGTCAGACCGTTTGTTATCGCCTTGATCGGCGGCGGTGTGGGCGGTTTCATGGCTTCCATCTTTCAGCTTAAGGCCACAGGCATGGCCATTACCGTCATCCCGGGCACGCTGTTGTACTTGAACAGCCAGCTTCCTCTTTATATTTTGTGCAACCTGACGGCGATGGCGATTACGTTCGTGCTGACCTGGATGTTCGGATTCAATGATAAAATGCTTGAAGAGGTCCGCTCGGAAGCGAAATAAAGCCATAAGAGAAAGGTCCGCCCTGAACAGGCGGGCCTTTTTGGTCCGGATGCTGGTAAATCGTCTGGCTGACCGGCTTTCTTGTTCATTAAAATGGATATCTTGAAAAGAGTGCTCCCCTGCCGTTTTTGGCGTTAGCTGGACTTGATCCCGGAAGGCTTGGTAAAATTATGGCTTGCTCTGAAATGCTTTTCATCATTTACAATACAGTTACAAGCTTGAATATACGTAAAGAGAGGCGAGCGTTATTGATGAAGAAGATCCTATTTTTTGATATTGACGGTACGCTGCTGGATCATGAGAAGCAGGTTCCGGCGACAACGAAGGAGTCCATTGCTGAATTAAAGAAGGCCGGCCATATCGTAGCCATTGCTACGGGACGCGCCCCCTATCATTTTGAAGAGCTGCGGGAAGAGCTCGGCATCGATTCTTATGTTTGCTTGAACGGTCAATATGTGGTTTATGAAGGCAAACCGATCTACGGTCATCCTCTGGCGGAGGATGCCTTGCAGGAGCTGACGGAACAAGCCGTTCGGCTGGATCATCCGATTATCTATGCCGGCAGCGAAGCGATGAAGATGAACGTAACCGAGCATGTCCATATCGATTCCAGCTGGGGGGAGCTGAAACTGACGATTCCGGAATACGATCCGGAATATTACTTGGGCCGCGATATATATCAAGCCATTGTATTCTGTAACGAGGATGAGGAGGCCGATTACGTAAAAAGATTCGAAGGGCGGTTCGATTTCGTGCGCTGGGGCCCCTATGGAATTGACGTGTTACCGGCAGGGGGCTCCAAAGCCGAAGGAATCAAACAATTGATTCAGCTGCTGCGCATCGATCTGGAGGATACCGTCGCGTTTGGCGATTATCTGAATGATCTGGAGATGCTGTCGTACGTGGGCCACGGCGTGGCAATGGGCAATGCGCCGGAGATCGTGAAGCAGGCGGCCAGGCATGTCACCCGCGATGTCGGCCAAGACGGAATACAATACGGACTTCGCATGCTCGGTTTGCTGGGCAAGGAGCCGCAGGAGATTAAGTAACGGGCAAATGCGGTAATAGGCAACGAAGACGCTGATCTCGTCGCTGTTGGAAGAGGAATGCTGCGCAATCCGTACTGGGCATTAGAAGCAGCAACGGTGCTTCAGAAGGAGATCGCGATTCCGGCACAATACCAGAACGGTTTTCCCAGAAAATCGAGATAGATAGGCGGCTGAACATATAGCTGCCAACGAACTATGGAGACTGGCGTATCATTCCCTGCAAGTGAACATTATCAGGAACCCGGTAATGGGTGATCGTAATTAGAGAAGGTTATCTTACGGACCGTCACGGCCGTAGGGTAACCTTTTATTGCGTACAAGGAAATGCTCGAATTATGGTAGCCATCAAGCTTGGCAGCCGTTAACATAAGGTTATCTAAAATAATTTTAAAAGATTATTAATTGTTTATTTACATTAGTGTGTGACGTACAGTATAATAATTTCCAGGAGATGATGATATGCCAGAGGAGCAGGATATTTTAAACAGTATGGTGCAGGAACTTCGGCGGGGTACGATCATCCTTGGTGTTCTCAGTCAGTTGTCCGAACCACAGTATGGATATTCATTGGTGACCATATTGCAGAAGAGGGGGATCAACGTGGAAGCGGGTACGCTCTATCCGTTGCTGCGTCGGTTGGAGAAACAAGGCTTGCTTAATAGCGAGTGGGATACGAATGAAGCCCGGCCCAGAAAATATTACATCATAAGTCAGACAGGCAAGGATATATATCGGCAGCTCTACCATGAATGGAAGGATATGATGACAAGTCTGGAGGGACTTGTGAATGACAAGGGGGACTAAGGTGATGGATCTTATTAATAGGTATATTTATGCGGTGACCCAGAAGCTGCCCGAATCGCAGCGGGCGGATATTGAGAAGGAGCTTCAAGGACTCGTCGAAGACATGCTGGAAGACCGGGGAGTCGGCGTAGAGACCGCAAGTTTGGAAGAGGTGGAGCAGGTGCTGCTTGAGCTAGGGCCGCCCGGGGAAATGGCAGCCAGATACAGAGGAAGGGAAAGGTATCTCATAGGTCCGGGTTTGATTAACAGCTATTGGTCCGTCCTGAAGATCGTACTGTATTCGATAGCCGTTGCTCTTGGCATCGTCTACATCATTGATTTCTTTACAAGCACGGAACCCACTGCCGAGAAGCTGCTGGAATTTCTTGTTTCGCTGCTTAGCGTGGGAATCCACGGATTTGCATGGGTTACCGTTATTTTTGCCTTTATCGAATACCGCGGGGCTCGCCAAGTCCCCAATGATCCATGGAAACCCTCGGAATTGCCTGCAATTCCGGAACCAGCCGCTCGGATTAAACCGATTGAGCCGGTGCTCGGCATCCTGTTCTCCGTGCTGTTCTTCGTCCTGTTCACGTTTTCCATTAACCTGATTGGTGTTCATCGATTCGATGAAAACTCGATCGCCATTCCGGTGTTTGAACAGGCTGCCTTCGCCAAGTATTTACCGCTGATATGGCTTCTTACTGCCTTCAGCATATTCAATGAAGCCAGGAAATTAATCACAAGAAAGTGGACGCCGCAGATTGCCGTCATGCACGTCATATTTAACGTTGCTTCCGTTATCGTTGCGGTGATCCTGTTCTCCGATGTGACGATTTGGAATCCAACATTCATGGATCAGCTCGTTCACGCGGGTTTCGTAACACCGGGGGATGAAGCGTATGAGACCGTAAAATCAATTTGGGATCGATCCAGGGATGGCCTCATTTACGTCATTGTGATCATTACCTTTATTGATACCGTATCTGTCGTAATGAAATGGTTTCGGGGAAAGGAAGGCAATACGGCGTTAACCAAATAAAGACAAAAGTGTTGAAGCAAAGGGTGTCCCAACGGATCTTGGATCTGGCGGGATGCTCTTTTTTTGTGGTCAGGAAACAAACCGTGTATTTATATGGTTGGTTGGACCATGAACGACACGACACGAAATGGATAAGCATAGGATAAGGAGCGAGGCAAATATTTTTTTGACAAAAATGTGAATGATATGTGTCAAAATTATGTACAATGGTGTTATAATAAGGTAAGAGCTGAATGAAAACCCTTACAGAATGAACGGAGCTGATTAATCATGAAATATGCGATCCATTACTCTACCAGAATGAAAGACGTTATTTTGTTTTCCTTTGTCCTTAGCATTATCCTGTTTCAGGTAGCCACCTTGACCGAATATTCCTATCCTTTCTTCTTCTATATGCAGATGGCCGTGAATGTCGTTGTCGTTGCGGCACTGGCTATTGAAGGTTATGCGAGATTGGTGAAGCGGGAAGTGAATATTCAGGAGGATTCGGAGACGATTTCGATCAACGGCGTAGAGATTCGTGCTGAACAGATCCGCGAAATCAAGGTTTCCGGTTGCCATAAAGCCGCTTTTCAAATTAGCCTCAAGGATAAGACCGTAAATCCGATGTACTGCTGCTTTAAATTTGAAGAGAAGAATTGTGAAGGCATTCGGAGTCTCACGCGTTGGGCCGAGCGAAATCAGGTTTCCGTGCGCAAGGTCGGACCGCAAACCCGTTCCGGCTTGGTACTCACATCTAACCATTAATAGGCTGTATATATATTAAGAATAGAAGCATCCGAACCTTGACGAATGGGTTCGGGTGCTTCTTTGTTTTAGTTGTAGAGGAAAGGTGTTTTTCCGGGCATCTGTACCTACGGGAACTGAAAGTTTAACCAATGTTAAGATTCTGTTTCAATGCAGGTTCATTTCGTCAGATACTATTTATAACATTGGGTTTGAATATTAAGGAGGTTTGAATATGGTAGATGTTTCTAGATTCCTGTTGAATGGGGAACATCGCAAGCTGTACGAGCTGTTCGGAGAGGATTTGCGTTCACTTGCAACGATCGAACAATTTGAAGCGATGGCAGTGGAGTATACGGCAGGCGTAAAAACGTTCCATATCACGTTGGACGACACGCTCAACAAAATCCGACTGATAAACTGGATGGATGATAGCGGGGAAAAAGGCATTCAGGCGATGATCGATGAAACGGGTACCATTGTAGGGCTTATGCTATCGCCTATTGAGAGATTTCCTGAATCGGATGCCAAGCAAACCGTCACGGTTTTCCGAGTTCCGTTTAAGGGAAAATGGTATGTGTTCTGGGGCGGCGAGAATGTTACGGATAATTACCATTACGCAGAGGAAAGCCAGCGGTACGCAATAGACGTCATCTAGACGGAGAACGCCATGTCCTATGAAGGAGATCCAGCCAAGAATGAGAGTTACTTCGCGTTTGGAGAGGAGATTCTTGCTGGTGCCCGCGGGAAGGTGGTGGGTATCGAGAATAACATCAGGGACAATGAGCCTGTGGGTGAGACAAACGAAACCAAGCCCGTCGTCAACTATGTCATCATCGATCATGGACATTCAGAATACAGCCTATATGCACATTTAAAGCAGGGATCGGTATGCGTAAAGGTAGGCTCTGAGGTCGAAGCAGGCGATCTGATAGGTCTATGCGGAAATTCCGGCAACTCAACCGAAGCGCATTTGCATTTTCAAGTGTCGGATCATCCGGATTTGTTTTGGGTTAATACGAAGTCTCTTAATATTAACTGGCTTGGCGATATCAAAGGTAAGACGAGGCCAAGTTGTATATGGCGGGGTTTGAACGCTGGATATAACAAAAAGCATGGGCCTGAATTCTCAGGTCCATGCTTTTGTTCGATTCATGAATAAGCAAGCGATTCTTGTTAAGTTTGTATTTAGCTGCTGCAGCCGCCTCCGCAGCTGCTGCAGGACGAACCGCTGCTGCAAGAGGACCCGCTACTGCAGGAGGAACCGCCGCCTGATGAACCATCGTTTGACGATCCGTCATGGGAATCCGAGCCGCCTGAGCCGCAAGCCGAAGCATAGGTGCAGGAGGAGCTGCTGTTGTTTTTATGAAGCTCGCGCTCATCCGGGATCATATGATCATTGAATTGGTCCGGTGCATTCCAGGCAAAATAGACGGCCGCTGCCAGGAGCACATCGCTATTCTGAAAGTTGACCCTCTTCTCTTGACGCCGCGGCTCGGTTTGAGCGGCTCTGACCCGATCCTGCAGATCCCGGATCATAGCATCAATGGCCATGCGTGCTGCAGGAATCTTCTCATAGGTCCAGGCATTAAATCGCTTCTGGCCATGATTCACATCAAAATGGGGGGAGGTGCAAAGGTCCAGCTCTTTACGCGGCAGCGGGACGCGGAAGAAAGCTCCCCATAGCTTGGCACTGTATTCATGCCAGCCGAACAATTGCACATATACGGTATCGAACCAGGCGCGTTCATTCGGAATCGGCACATGTTCGGTACCGGTGTTGGGAGCATGGTGAAGCATCCGGCCAAGAAATCGGTCCGAGAATTGTTGATATTCGTATGTATACATCAGCATTTCATGCCAGACCTCATCGACGTCCTTGCTGAACATCGGTACGCGGTCCAACACGGCGCACATGATAAAGAAACGTTTAAGCTCCTGCCATCTCCATTCATATTCCTGTTCGGACATGTCCGGATGCTCACTCATCACGCGCTGTTTCAGCATGCTCTGATAAGTATCGGGCAGCGCAGCTTCCAGTCTGCCGACAAGCTCGTTTGCCGGGCTTCCGGCCTTGACAATCGGCGGCAGCTCCGGTATTTTCCCTCGCTGAGGCTTATTTCCCTTAGGGACCAGCTGGCTATTTTGTTTGCGTAACGAGCGTTTAACGAAAAAAGAAATAATCCATACATCCACCACGATGAATACAATGAGCAGTATCCAGGTTGTTGAGTTCATACATGCTCCTCCTGTCTATTTTGGTATGCGGAGGCGGGACTATCATTTCTCTCCATGTGTAAATTATTGCAAATGTATCGCAGGTTGGCAATCGAAATTCTGGATTCGGGCATAGCGGCCATAACTTGAATATAGGGTGTTCTTTATGATACATTCCGTGTGTGCCGGAGAGTTGGTTGATCATGAAGGTCTACGATCATATGGGACGGCAATTATGTTTACTTATAGGAGCATACATATGTTAACAGGTTGGAAACTATCTGTATTAGGTATTATTATTGTAGGCATTACAGGCATTATAGCGTCCGTTACCGGTCTGATCGAGCCTGGCCGTGCCGCCGCACTCTTCGTGGTATTCGTGCTTTTTATCGGGGCGCTGGAGCTGCTGGAACGAATAAAGAGCCGCAGGAAGAAGAAGGGAGACATGCGATCTCCCAAGTGAGAATATGAAGACGGCAAGGAGGGAGCTTGTGAATTGGGTAGCCGTACAGCCGTACTACAAAATCAACCGAATCGTGGACGGCATTGAACAACGAACGGAAGAGCAAGGGCGGGAGATGTTCCTGTACGAGGATCGAATCGTAACCAAATACCGGGAGTTTCCGATCCGGCAGGTGTTTGACCTGTCCTATCGGCCGATGGGAGACGGCGGAGGTTTCTTGTACCTGCATACCCAGCAAGGGGTGTATTCGTACACGGTGAAGGAGGATCCGGGGTCCTTCATTTCGGCATTTAAAAATCTCTGAACGAGCATAATCCCAAACAAACCTGGTCTCAGGTCCAGTTGATATCCTCGTCTACAGCACGTTTGCGAAAGCCGCGTTGTCATATAAGCTGATATATATTCCAGGGACGGATTAGGGGGCCAGGGCGTGGATACGCTATTGAATTTTATTGAACAAATCGGGCATTACGCATTATTCCTCGTATTATGCCTGGGATTGGTCGGGCTACCCGTGCCGAATGAAGTCGTGGCCATGACTGGCGGAGCGTTGGCGGCATCCGGGATATTATCGCCGGCCCCGTCTTTTATCATGACCTTTCTCGGCGTGTGCTCGGGATCGACGGTCGGTTTCATGCTTAGCCGCTTTACCGCCAGCAAGCTGTTAAACCGCGTAGGGGAAAAGTCGAAGATTCGCCAGTTTCTCGATGTATCCGAACGCTTGACCCGCCAATATGGCAATTACGCCATATGCATCAGCGCCTTTTTGCCCATCCTGCGCAATGTTACTCCGTATGCGGTCGGGATGAAGGGAATGCCGTATCGCCGGTTTGCGATCTACTCGTATACCGCGTCCTTGGTGTGGACCACCGGTTATTTTTCTTTGGGCATGTTTGTCGGCGATCAGGTCGTCGATCATATTGGCGTGCTGATTAACCGGTACGGTTATTATGCGGCTGGAATCGTTGCGGCGCTGGCCGTCATCCTGATCATTTCGTGGTGGACGCGAAGAAATAAACGAAGCAAGGAGAATAATGAGATCCAATTTCATGGATAGGCCCACGGATCGGGTTCTGATATAGCTTAAGGCTGATTCGGCAAGGTCTCGGGTGAATGGCGAATGATTTTCACGTATTCTCGGGGAGAGAACAAGGGGGCCCCTCCTTGGGAATGCTGCATCTGATATAAGCCGTTTGACGGGTTTTCCTGTAGGTAGGCGGACTGCGTGCGTAGATTCATCACGATGGCCGCCGTCAATATCATGAGAAAGACGAAGGCGCAAACTGCCGCTTTTTTGATCATCATGGGAACCACTCCTTTACATACAGTAATTTCCCGAGAGCCTCCATTTCATTCCCCGACATACCCTTTGACAAAGCTTTGATCTCAAGATATACTGATTTTCAGTGTGATTCGAAAAAATACCATATGGTTTTACCTGGAGGAGCCTGCCAACAGCGGGCTCTTTTTGTGTTTTTTTGGACTTATGCCTAAATTATGGGGAAATACTACTAATGAAGGAAAAATCGGACTATAGGAGGAGTAGACTTTGTCTTTGCTGCACATCGCCGTTTTGGCCCCTTTTATCGTAGCGCTTGTGGTTATGCTGACCTACAAGCTCATCGGCCGCGTCCACACCGGATGGGTGGTTTTGCCGGTCCCGGTTGTCCTGTTCGCCTATTTTTTGGGACTTATCCCAACCATTCAGGGAGGTGAACAGCTCCAAGCCGTCCTGGAATGGATCCCAAGCGCGGGAATAAACTTTACCGTTTATTTGGATGGATTAAGCTTGATTTTTGCACTATTAATATCCGGCATTGGTTCACTCGTTGTCCTGTACTCTATCTTTTATATGGATAAAAACAAGGAAGCGGTCCACAGATTCTATGTGTACTTGCTACTGTTCATGGGCGCCATGCTGGGCGTCGTGCTCTCCGATAATTTGATGGTGCTGTACGGCTTCTGGGAACTGACCAGTATCTCGTCCTTCCTGCTGATTGCATTCTGGCATCATCGGGACCGCTCCAGATACGGAGCCTTAAAATCCATGCTCATCACCGTATTCGGCGGACTTGCCATGTTCGCGGGGTTTATCCTGCTTTATGTCATGACGGGCACCTTTAGCGTACGGGAGATCGTCGCCGATGTGGGGAGCATTGCCGGAGATGCGATGTTTATTCCGGCCATGATTCTGATCCTGCTCGGGGCCTTCACCAAGTCCGCGCAGTTTCCGTTCCATATCTGGCTGCCGGATGCGATGGAAGCACCGACCCCGGTAAGTGCTTATCTGCACTCCGCGACCATGGTGAAGGCCGGGATCTATTTGGTGGCCAGGTTTAGTCCGGTGTTTGCCGGGCAGGCATCCTGGTTCTGGATCGTAGCGATTACGGGCTTGACCACGCTGATTTATGCTTCGATCCGCGCGATCAAGCAGACGGATCTAAAAGCGCTCCTGGCATTCTCCACCATCAGCCAATTGGGGCTGATCATGAGCTTGCTCGGCCTGGGCTCTGCCGCCGCTTATTATGGAGGCGGCGTAGACACGCTGCTCTACGCGAAAGCGACGACGGCGGCCATCTTTCATCTGATGAATCATGCCATATTCAAAGGCGCCTTGTTTATGGTCGTCGGCATCGTGGATCATGAGACGGGCACCCGGGATCTGCGGAAGCTCGGCGGGCTGATGTCCCTCATGCCGATTACGTTTACCGTGGCGGTCATAGGGGCTTTTTCCATGGCCGGTTTGCCTCCGTTCAACGGATTCTTGAGTAAAGAGATGTTCTTTACGGCAGTCCTTCAGGCCTCTGACATGAATTTCTGGAATGCAGAGACCTGGGGCATACTGATCCCGGTCGTCGCCTGGATTGCCAGCGTGTTTACGTTCCTGTACAGCATGATCCTGGTCTTCAAAACCTTCACCGGACGCTTCCAGCCTGAAAAGCTGGAGAAGAAGCCGCACGAAGCCCCGCTGGGAATGCTGATTCCACCGGTCATTCTGGCATCGCTCGCCATCGTGTTCGGTTTGTTTCCGAACCTGTTGTCCCAAACGCTCATCGAACCGGCGATGGCCGCGATTCATCCAGGGCTGCTCGGGGCGGAGGATCGTTTTCACGTACACATCGAAATGTGGCACGGCTGGACGACGGAGATTTTCATGACCATCGGCATCATAGTTCTCGGTATCGTGCTGTATAAGCTTCACGGCAGAGCTCGAATTTTGAATACATCGCTGATGAAGCGATGGACATGGAACAAGCTGTATGACGGGGGATTGAGAGTCCTAGAAAGAGGCGGCGAAACGCTGACCTCAACCTACATGACAGGCTCTCTCCGTCATTACGTGATGTATATTTTCGTGTTTTTTATAGCCGTTCTTGGCGGGGGGCTTCTGCTGGTCGACAATATCGGGTTTGATAGGACCGCTTACGCGCCGATGTCCTTCTATGAGGCCGTCGCCATACTCGGCCTGGTCATTCCGGTCATCGCGCTGCCGTTCGTCCGGACGCGGCTGATGGCGATCATATTGACCGGTGCTGCCGGTTACATGGTGACTCTGTTCTTCGTCCTGTTCCGGGCGCCGGATTTGGCGCTGACCCAGATGGTCGTCGAGACGGTATCCGTGATGCTGTTCCTGCTCTGTTTCTATCATTTGCCGAAGCTGAAGCGGGAGAAGGTGCCGATGAGCTTGAAATGGAGAAATCTGCTTATTTCGGCAGGCGTCGGTGCTGTCGTGACCTTGATCGCCCTGGCTGCGAGCAGCGGGAGGACCTTCGACTCCATTGCGGATTACTTCATTCAAGAGAGCTATCGCTCCGCCGGCGGCAAAAATATCGTCAACGTCATTCTGGTGGATTTCCGCGGCTTTGATACCCTGCTTGAAATTACGGTTCTGGGCATTGCATCCCTTGGAATTTATGCCTTGATCAAAATCGATTTGGGAGAAGGGATTCTGGGAGAGCGGGATCGTTATGAAGGGGCATATCTGCCCAACAGCAATGATGTCATTCTTCGAACCGTATCCAAGGTGGTTATCTTTATCGTGGTAACCTTCTCCTGGTTCTTGTTCAACTCGGGACACCATGAGCCGGGCGGCGGATTTATCGGAGGACTGATGACCTCTGCGGCACTGGTTCTGTTATCCATGGCTTTCGGCATGGATATGACCCGCAAGATCGTGCCTTTCGAGTTCCGAAAGGTTACGGCGGCGGGACTTGCCATCGCCCTGCTTACAGGGATCGGCTCCTTTGCTTTTAACGCACCGTTCTTAAGTCATTCCTTCGGTTATTTCAACCTGCCGCTGCTCGGGAAAACGGAGCTGGCTACTGCGGTTCTCTTCGACCTCGGCGTTTATTTGGCCGTAGTCGGCGTGACGATGACCATCATCAATTCGATCGGGAGGGATAACTGACCATGGAACTATATATGTCGTTTGCCATTGGAATTATTTTCGCGGTTGGGATCTACCAGATCTTATCCAAGAGCCTGCTGCGGATCATTCTTGGCACTTCGCTGTTAACCCACGGCGTCCATCTGCTGCTGCTCACCATGTCAAGGCTGAAGACCGGGGCTGCGCCGCTGCTTGGCGAAGAGGCTTCCTCTTACGTTGATCCGGTTCCGCAAGCATTGATACTGACGTCCATCGTCATCAGCTTTGGCGTCACATCGTTCTTTTTCGTACTGGCTTATAAAGCATATCAACGGTTGGGCACGGACAACATGGAGGAGTTAAGGGGGATGGACGATGAATAACGTGATTGTGCTTCCGCTCCTGATTCCTTTGGTTACGGCCGTCATTCTTATTTTCTGTTCCAAATACGTCCGCGCGCAGCGGTGGATCAGCGCGGTTAGTATTCTAATCAACCTGCTTGGCGCCCTGTTCATCGTCAACCAGGTGAGTAACGAAGGCATCCAGACGCTTCATATGGGCGGATGGCAGCCGCCGTACGGGATCGTGTTCGTGGCGGACATGCTGGCGGCACTGCTGGTGCTTACGACGCTGATCGTTGCAGCAGCCTGCCTGTTCTATGCTTTTCGGAGCATCGGGGAAGAGAGAGAGAAGCATTACTTCTATCCCTTTTTTCAATTTTTGCTGGCCGGCGTGATCGGATCGTTTCTGACGGGGGATCTGTTCAACCTGTTTGTCTGCTTTGAGGTCATGCTGATCGCTTCCTATGCGCTGATCGTGCTGGGCGGCACCAAGCGGCAGCTGAGAGAAACCTTGAAGTACATGCTTATAAACATTATTTCATCCACCTTGTTTGTTGCAGCCGTAGCTTATTTATACGGCACGGTCGGCACGCTGAACATGGCGCATCTGTCCCTGCGTGTGGCAGAAGTACAGCAGGACGGAATATTGTCGGTCATTGGCCTTTTGTTCCTGATCGTATTCGCACTGAAGGCGGGCTTGTTCCTGTTCTTCTGGCTGCCCGGTTCCTACAGCGCACCTCCGGCGGCCGTAACGGCTCTGTTCGGCGCCCTGCTGACGAAGGTCGGTTTATATGCGATTATCCGAACCTTTACGCTGATTTTCCATCACGATACCGGCAACATTCACGCCGTCATCGGCTGGATGGCTGCGGCCACGCTTGTTCTGGGCAGCTTGGGCGCGGTTGCGTATAAGGATCTCGGACGCATCCTGAATTACAACATCATCATTAGCGTGGGCTTCATCGCCTTTGGTGTGGCGGTTGCCTCCTCGGATTCCTTAAACGGAGCCGTGTTCTATTTGATGCATGATATGATCGCTAAGGCGCTGCTCTTTATTCTGGGCGGCATCATCATGGCGAGCGCGGGCGCGAGCAAGCTGAGCGATATGGGCGGCCTGATGAAGCGCCATCCCCTGGTAGGGTGGATGTTCTTCATCGTGGCGCTGGCGCTGGTCGGCATTCCGCCGCTTAGCGGATTTCTTGGCAAGGTCCTTATCGTTCGCGGCGGACTGAGCGAGGGGCATTATGCGCTGACGGGATTGGCGCTGGCATCAAGCCTGGCGGTGCTCTACTCCCTGATTAAAGTGTTTATGGGAGCATTCTGGGGCGAATCGCCAGGGCCTAACGAATCGCGGCCGGTCAGAATCCATCGGACCGCTTATGCGGGAGCGATTCTGCTTGCGATCATAGTGATTGTCCTGGGAGTCGGTTCAGAATGGGTATATACCTATACCTCCCAAGCAGGCGCCGTATTATCCGATCCGTCACTATACATTCAAGCCGTATTAAAGGAGTAGTGGATATGGGCCATCAAATCCTGTTGAATATCATCATTGCCATTGTCTGGATGTTCCTGAACAACAACTGGTCTCCCCAACAATTCATTGTTGGGTACCTGATCGGCATCTTGCTCATTTATATGCTGCGGCGATTCTGGCCGAACGACTTCTATTTGCGCAAGCTGTGGTCCATCCTGATGCTGCTGCTCCTGTTTCTAAGCGAACTGTTTAAATCGAGCGTCACGGTCATCGGTCAGATCATAAGACCTAAGCTGAACGTTCGTCCCGGCATCTTCGCTTACTCCACGGAGCTGAAATCCGATTGGGAGATCACGGTGCTATCGTGCCTGATCTGCTTGACGCCAGGAACGCTTACCCTGGAAGTGTCGCGCGAGGGTCAGACGCTTTACATTCATGCGATGGATATCGAAGACGTCGAAGAGCTGTCGAATCAGATTCGCGGTACCTTCGAACGGGCGATCAAGGAGGTGACCCGCACATGACCCAGAGCATGCTGATTGCTTCGCTGGTGATTTTGTCGCTTGCCATCCTGGGCTGCTTGTATCGCTTGATCAAGGGACCCTCCATGAACGACCGGATCATGTCGCTGGATACGATCGGAATCATCCTGTTGTCCATGATCGCCGTGTTGTGCATGCTCTTCCGCACAACGGTCTATTTCGACATCATATTGCTGATCGGAATTCTAACGTTTATCGGAACGACCGCACTCGCCAGATATATCGAAAGGGGTGACGTCATTGAACGCACAAACGATGAGTCAGATCGGTGAGTTTCTGATTGCGCTGATGGTGCTGCTCGGAGCTTTACTCGGCGCATTGAGCGCATTTGGCCTGATTCGCCTGCCGGATGTGTACATGAGATCCCACGCAGCCACGAAGAGCGCTACCCTTGGCGTCCTCTTTATTCTTGCGGGCGCATTTCTATATTTCACCTTTTACTTGGAGCATGTCAGCGCGAAGCTGCTGCTGGGGATCGTGTTCGTTTTCATTACGGGTCCGGTTGCAGGCCACTTGAACGGGAGGGCGGCTTACCGGTCTGGCGTCTCCATGTGGGAGAAAAGCGTACATGATGACCTGAAGCCTGCTCTCAAGCGCGAACGTGAACGCATGCGCGATTCCCGGAAGGCCGAACATTCCGAGAAAGGATGACCGCAAACCGTAAACAAGGTCCCGATGAATAATCGAGAAGATGAGATGGGCTTTCCAAGCATATGGGAAGCCCATTTCTGGTTTCATGCCTGGCTCACGGATATCATTTCGTGGTAAAATTGACCAAAACGGATTCGCGGAGTGATGGGATATCACGCTAGGAAAGCTGATCCTGAACAAGGAGAATGTGTACGGATGGTATTGGATACAGATCAAACGAAATTAAGAGAGCTGTCTTCCTTTATTGCTCGAATGAATGGGAATCGTCATCATCATGTCGGATATTGCGGCGAACAGGAAGGGGAGATTTATAGCACGCTGCTTGAAGATTTTTCGGAAAATGGCCGGCTGAGCAGCCAGCGATTTACCGTGATCTATGATCAAGATCAGATGGTAGGCGCGTTGGGATTCGATGTGGACGAAGAAGAGGGAACTGCTGAGATATGGGGACCTTTTATCGATGGACAAGGCGAGCTTTGGCATCGATTGGCGAAGGAGCTATGGGTTGAAGGAACAACGAAGCTGAATGGTAGCGTATCACGCTATTTCGGATTTTATAATGCAGCTCATCTGTCCGCTGCGAGGTTTATGGAGGACAAAGGGGGAAGAAAGACAGGCGTGCATCATGTACTGAGAATCCAAAAATCCACCTTGCTAACGAATGCCGCGTCTGGATTGCAGGATATCACGCCCGAATATTGGGATGAGTTCGCGGATCTGCATGGCAAAGCCTTCCCGAATACCTATCTCAACTCGGAGTCTATTTTGCAGAAGCTGGATGAGGATCACAGGCTCTTCATACTTACGGAAGAAGGCCGTTTCGCCGGGTATGTTTATGTGGAGGGAGACCCCGAATTCCAGGAAGGAAGCATAGAGTACATCGCGGTATCCGAACATTTCCGGCGCAAAGGCTATGGCCGGATCCTGCTTGATCAAGCGCTCCATTATTTGTTCCAGGTCCTGCAGCTGGAAGAAATCTCGCTATGCGTGGACCAGGACAATGCAGGGGCGCTCCAGCTGTATCATCGTGCGGGCTTTGAGACGGTGCATAAACTGGCGGCATACGTATTGGAGTGAACATGATGATTTCCAACATAGTACGCCCATAAATAACAAGACCCGCCCATCCCAGCAATCGGGACCGGCGGGTCTTGTTAACCTCTAACGCTTCGTCTTTTTACTGCTGATGACGACGCTTCCGGGCTGATCATCGTGATGGTAACGGTTTTCCATCTTTTTGCCGGCCAGCCACAACAGCCAGAGGACGACGGCCGCGATAAGAATGCGCCAAGGCTGCTGGATAAAGGCCTGCCAGTCATGTCCGATGAATGCCACCATGAAGATCATCACGGATTTGCCTGCCATAACGGCGATCGTGAACGTTGTAGCCGATACCGTGCTGATGCCGGATGCGATATTGATCAGCGAGGAAGGCGTAAAGGGAAAGCAGTACAGGATGAAGATCGGCGTAAAGCCCTTTTCTTCAATCCAATGGAAGAAACGCTGGGATCCCGGCATTCTTTTTTGTATAAGCAATCCCAGTTTGCCTCCCAGCTTGCGAACAATCCAAAACACCGTGACGGATCCAAGGCAAACGCCGATCCAGGACAGCAGGAATCCCCACCATAAACCATAGGCTGCGGAGTTTCCCATCACCAGGACGATGAGGGGCAGAAAGGGGAGAAACGCCTCTATAAATGGAAGCAAAATACCCGGAATAGGACCCAGCTGCGAGTACTGCTGCAGCCATCCCTGCACTTGATCCATGTCAATTTCTTTCATATGGGTCCACACGTTCTGAAGCCATTCCAACATGATGAGTAAATCCTCTCCCTGCCTAGGGTAAAATTATGTATTTTCTCGTCGATCGCGGATGGAATATATTATAGCATAACCGGAATCAATATTATAAATTGCAAGTATTTGCCCTACCCAGTTCCAATCGATTCGGTCTTGCCCCGCAGCGATGGGTCAGGAATAGATCGAAAGGTTTATAGGGCGGGACTGTACTCCTTATGTCAGAGGACCCGGCCATGGTCTGAAAGATCCATGTGACATGGTGTGTCAACATTGACACGCCATTCCTTTTTTTAATACAATGGTTCTTCGACAGGCTTTATCGTGTGAAAAATGATACAAAAGGAGAATGGCATGGTCAAAAATCACAAAAAACTGACAGTCGGCGAAATTCTGAAACGGTTCATCTTTATCACCGTCGGTGCAATTCTGATGGCCGTGGCGCTTGAGATCTTCCTGGTGCCCAACGAAATCATCGATGGTGGAATTACCGGTATTTCCATCGTATTATCATCGATTACGCCCATCAAATTGGGGGTATTCCTGTTTATCATCAACTTACCGTTTCTGTTTATCGGCTACAAGCAGATTGGCAAAACGTTTGCGTTTTCCACGCTGTACGGGATCGTGGTGCTGTCGGTGGCGACAACCTTCCTGCATCATGTAGATCCGTTCACGAACGAGAAGATTTTGGCGGTATTATTCGGCGGATTGGTTCTGGGCCTCGGGGTCGGTCTTGTCATCCGTTACGGCGGTGCGCTTGACGGGACGGAGATCGTAGCCATCCTGCTGTCCAAGAAGCTGCGAATGCCGGTCGGTCAGATCATCATGATCATCAACGTTTTCATATTCATTACCGCAGGGTTTGTATTCGGTGCAGATTCGGCGATGTATTCGATCTTCTCATACTACATAGCGGCAAAAGTGATGGATATTGTGGTAGAGGGCTTGGACGAGTCCAAATCCGTTACGATTATATCCAACGAATATGAGGAAATTTCGAGTGCCATCATGCAGCGTCTGGGACGCAGCACGACCATGATCTATGCTAAGGGCGGATATTCGAAAGAGGACACGCAGATGATTTATTGCGTCATCACCAGGCTGGAGATTGCGAAGCTGAAGACCGTGGTGCAGGAGATAGACAAGAACGCATTTATTTCGATTCAAAATGTCGCGGACGTGCTGGGCGGAAGCATGGCAAAGTCCGATATTCATTAGGGATACGTTTAAGCTATCGTCTTGATATGCTGATTAACGAAGCGGCCCTCTGCAGATAAGTTCTGCAGAGGGCCGCTGTTTTAGTGATCGGCAATCCGCCGATCACTTCCGTACTTCAAAAAACTCGCATTCGTCCCGCTTGTGATAGCCGATCGAACTGACGCTGGATTGCGTAATGACGGTATCGTCGGTGAAACGGATGACAAGACTCCCCGAATCAATCAAATGATTATCCTTGAAGATGCGTATACGGATCTGCTGCTCCATGACTTCCTGAAAGTCCTGGTCGGTCAATAACGGTCTGACGATCGGCATGGATGACCAACTCCTAACGTAAAAAGGTGGTTTGATTGCGATAACGTCCTATGCTAAAGGGGGATTGGTATGGCATTTGCGGCAGACAGGGAAGTAGGTATCATTCCCGCCGATCAGGATCTGTTCGCCGGCATAGACGGGCTTGCCGTCGATGACGCGAAGGTTCATGATCGCTTTGCGCTCGCAGAACCAGCAGATCGTCTTCATTTCCTCGATTTTATCGGCGTAAATCAGCATCCAGCGGCTGCCTTCAAACAGCTCGTTGCGGAAGTCGTTCTTTAGTCCGAAGCCCATGACAGGCACGTTAAGCTCATCGACGATCCGAACGAGCTGGAGGATGCTGTCCTTGGACAGGAACTGGCATTCGTCAACAAGAACGCAGTAGGGCTTAGGCTGATGATCCTTCACGATCCCGTAGATATCGGTCGTATCGGATATAGGTATCGCTTCACGGCGCAGGCCGATTCGCGACGATACATAACCGACGGCATCCCGGTCATCGAGAGCGGACGTAAAGAGAAGCACCGGTTTGTTCTGTTCTTCGTAGTTATGGGCGACTTTCAAAATCTCGATGGATTTACCACTGTTCATGGAGCCGTACTTGAAAAATAATTGAGCCATGCTTTCGTTCCCTTCCTATAGATGCAATGTTGCTTTTATAAGCGTAATGGTGCAAATTTCGTTATTCTTACTATATAAGATATGACATGCAGAGTATATTGTCGCATTATTGGGCGGTATTTGTCCATTGCTGGTGTTGAATATATTCTGACAAACCTGTTAGCAGGGAACGAAAAAAAGGTTTGACAACCATTACCAGCAGTTGTAATATAACGGCATACCAAATGAATACCAAGATTATCGACCAGATAACTGGAGATATCACGCGAAGGAACAAGTACGACGGTTGAGCGTACTTTGACCAGCGTGATATCTCTTTTTTTTTCACCTCTTAACCAAGTAAACAGGTGTGAATAATTATAATAGGGGATGGTGAGGAAAATGTCAGCAGACACATTGATTATTCAACAGGTAAACAAAATTTTTCAAGCCCCGACAGGGAATGTTACGGCGCTGAAAGGCATTGACTTGCGGGTTCGTAAAGGGGAATTCATCACATTGATCGGACCGAGCGGCTGCGGGAAGAGCACCTTGCTCAAAATCGTTGCGGGCCTGGATACATCGTACGAGGGAAGCGTCCTGCTGAATGACAAGCCGATATCGGGCCCGAGCATCGAGAAGGGGTTTATTTTTCAAGAGCCGCGCTTGTTTCCATGGCTGACGGTGGAAAAGAATATCGCAGGCAATTTATCGCTGAAGCAGAAGGACGTCCGGAAAAAGGTGGATGAATTCATTGAGCTCGTTCGGCTGAAAGGCTTCGAGAAGGCATATCCCAGGGAGCTGTCGGGAGGGATGGCCCAGCGGGTAGCCATCGCCAGGGCGCTGCTGCGGAATCCGGACGTGCTGCTGCTGGATGAACCTTTTGGCGCGCTGGATGCGTTCACTCGCTCCCATATGCAGGAGGTGCTGCTGGACATCTGGCAAAATAACCGCACGACCATGCTATTTGTTACCCATGATCTGGATGAGGCTGTGTTTCTTGGCGAGCGGGTCGTCATTATGAACCCGAGACCGGGCCATATTCGTTCCATCCTGCCGATCGATCTGCCGTTTCCGCGGAAACGGACCGGATCCTCCTTCCAGGAGCTGCGAACCAAAGTGCTGCGAGAGTTCGAGAAAGTGGAAGAACCGGAGTTCGATACCGGTGCAGGAATTTAATCGGTCCAGGGTTGTCGAGCCTCAAATCAAATGAACGATAGAGAACAGGGGAGAGAATCTGATCATGCATACAAAGAAAAAGAACGTCGCCATTATGCTATTGCTTATCCTTTCCGTCTTCGCATCCGGCTGCGCCGGAGCAAACAGCCAGCCCGCGGCTGGAGCCGTTAAGAAGGGAGCAGACGGCAAATACACAGATTTGACCGTACGGCTCGGGGTCCAGGGAAGCGGCGGTTTGTTTGGCAAAGCTCGCGAGGAGAGATGGTTCGAGGAGGAGTTCGGCAAGCTAGGCGTCAAGGTGGAGTGGGCAGAATTTCAGAGCGGCCCTCCCATGACCGAAGCGATGGCTTCGAATCGTCTGGACTTTGCGGGGCTCGGCAATATGCCGATTATCGCCGCCCAGGCGGCCGATATTCCGTTTAAGGTCATCTCCCAGAGCTTGCACGGCCAGAAGAATGTGGCCATCATCGTGCCGCCGGACAGCACCGCGCAGACCCTCAGTGATCTGAAGGGAAAGAAGGTAGCGGTAACCAAAGGGAGCAATGCCTTTAACTTTTTGTATAGGGGATTGGCGGATCAAGGGCTCAAGGTATCCGACATCGAAATCATTCAGCTTCAGCCTGACGAAGCCCAGCCTGCATTCGAATCGGGCGGCGTCGATGCTTGGGCAACCTGGGACCCGTACATTACCTTGAACACGCTGACAGGCAAAGGCAACGTGCTGGCGGACGGCGAGCAGCTTGGCGTCCTGTCGCCTTCGTTCAATATCGTACGGAAGGATTTTGCCGATCAATATCCGGATCTCGTCACGCTCTATCTGACCGTGCTGAACAAAACTCTCGCCTGGGAGAAAGAAAACGAAGCGGAGGCGATTAAACGTTACGCCGATGAGCGCGGCATCCCGCAGGAAGTCATTCAAGGCACGTTTGACCGTTCAAGGTCGATCAACATTCCCGTAACGGATGACATCATCGCGGAGCAGCAGAAAACCGCCGACTTCCAATTCGAGCAAAAAACGATCCGCAAAAAAATCCAGGTCAAAGACGTGTTTGATAATCAGTATATTGAGGCTGCAACCCAATAAGCGGCACATCATCTGAAATTGAAAGGAGGTAGCGCTTATGCTCCCGGAAGGGATCAGCAAAGGGGCGGTTGTCGTGACCGCCGACCCCGTCGAAACCCGTCTCCGTCATAAGCGGATTGACCGCAGGTTCCTGTTTAAACTTACCCATGCATGGATCGGCTGGCTTGTTCCGCTCTTTATCATCATCGTGTGGCAGGCGGCTGGGGCCATGGGTTGGCTCAATCCGATCCTGCTTCCGACTCCGCTCGATATCTGGAAGGAATTTGTTTATTTAACAAGCTCCGGCGAACTGATTCGGCATCTCGGCATTTCATCCTGGCGAGCGCTGCTCGGGTTTCTGCTCGGCGGCAGCCTCGGTTTGGCCGCGGGGATATGGGTTGGTTTCTCGTACAAGGCCGAGCGGCTTGTCGATCCTTCCTTGCAGATGCTGCGGACGCTTCCCCATCTGGCCATTGCGCCGCTGTTCATCCTATGGTTCGGTTTCGGGGAAACCTCGAAAATCCTGCTTATTGCCAAGGGCTCGTTCTTTCCGCTCTACGTGAACACATTCCTCGGCATTCGCTCCGTGGACAACAGGCTGTTTGACGTAGCCCGCGTCCTGCAATTCAGCCGTTGGGATATGATCCGCAGGCTGATCGTTCCCGCTTCGCTGCCCCATATTTTCCTAGGCATCCGTCTCTCGATCGGGGTGGCATGGCTTGGCCTGGTTGTGGCGGAGCTGATGGGTTCCAGTTCCGGCATCGGTTATATCATCAATGACGCGCGTTCCTTCTCCTGGACCACGGTGGTCTTCGTCGGAATTTTGGTGTTTGCGCTCGTCGGGAAGCTGTCGGATTCCCTCGTCAAAGGGCTCGAAGGCAGACTTTTGCGTTGGCAGGACAGCTATAAGGGAGGTGATCCATCATGAGAAGTCATGCAGCCACCTCAGAAACAGGGGGGCGGGACTGGCTGAAGGCCATTCCAAAGCCCCTCCATGCCTGGCTTGTACCCGCAGCGATCGTGGCTTTATGGCAGGCGGCGGGCGGCTTTGGCTGGATTTCGGCGTCCCTGCTGCCTACGCCGCTTACGATAGCCAAGCAATTCGCGAATTTGGGGGCCAGCGGCGAGCTGTGGGAGCATTTTCGGATCAGTCTTCTTCGAGCGCTATCGGGCTTTTTGCTGGGCGGCTTGACGGGTCTGGCTCTGGGATTGTCCACGGGGCTTGGCAAAATGGCGGAGCGTACGCTGGACCCTTCATTTCAAATGCTGCGTACCGTTCCGCTTTTATCGCTGATTCCGCTGTTTATTCTGTGGTTCGGCATCGGGGAATTCTCGAAGATTCTCATGATTTCCCTCGGAGCCTTTTTCCCGATCTATGTGAATACCTTCCTTGGTATTCGCAGCGTGGATGCGAAGCTTTATGAAGTATCGAGGATCTTTCAATATTCCAAGCTGCAGCTGCTGATCCGGTTGATCGTACCGGCTGCGCTGCCGAACATCCTGCTCGGCATCCGCCTGTCGCTCGGCGTTTCTTGGCTTGTGCTGGTCGTAGCGGAGATGATGGGGACCAGCGCGGGCATCGGATACATGATTCAAGACGCCCGAGCCTATTCCCAAACGGACATTGTGTTTGTAGGCATTATTATTTTTGCGGTCGTGGGCAAGCTCTGCGATTCCGTTGTACGCCGGCTGGAATCCAGGCTGCTGGGCTGGAGAGAGACATATAAGGGCTGATCAAGGATGGTTGGCTGACTATTTTATATGAACAGGAGTGGTTACGAAGATGGGGACAACCAACCGCAGAGCTCATCAGATGCATTTGGGAGCGTTTATCTATTATGCAGGACATCATCACGCCGGGTGGCGTCATCCAGCCTCGGACGTGGAGGGCATGTTTGGCATTGAGCTGTATAAGCAGCTGGCGGCCACGGCAGAGCGGGGAAAGTTCGACATGATGTTTTTTGCCGATTTGCTGTACGTGACCCAGGTCGAAAATTCCGCTTCCGGCATGCTGGACCCGTTAACGCTGTTATCCGCACTCTCCGCCGTAACGGACAAACTGGGGCTGACCGCTACGGTCTCCACTACGTACAATGAACCGTATAACGTGGCTCGGAAATTTGCTTCTCTCGATTGGATCAGCGGGGGAAGAGCGGGCTGGAATATCGTGACGTCCCAGCTGGATATCGAAGCCCATAATTACGGGAAGCCGAAGCACCCGGAGCATGGCTTGCGTTACGAAATGGCACGCGAGTTTGTTGAAGCGGTTACCCGGTTATGGGACAGCTGGGAAGACGATGCCCTTGTGCTGGATCGGGAGTCCGGGAAATTTGCCGATGGAGCGAAGGTGCGTCCCGTGGACTTTAACGGGCAATGGTATTCCACGAAAGGCCCGCTGAACGTTCCGAGGCCGCCGCAAGGCTACCCCGTCCTGATACAGGCCGGTTCTTCTGGTCCGGGACAGGACTTTGCCGCCCAATATGGCGAGGTCATCTTTACGGCACAGCAGTCCAAGAAGGCAGCGCAGGCGTTTTACGCCAGCGTGCACTCGAAGCTGTCCCATTATGGAAGGGCAAGCGGAAGCCTGAAAATCATGCCGGGCCTGTCGCCTGTCATCGGCTCAACCGAGGAGGAGGCACGGCGCAAAGCGAACGAGCTGCTGGAATTGATTCCGCCAGCTTCGGCGATCGCCGTTCTGTCCGGGTTCCTGAATTTCGATCTGAGCGGTTATCCGCTGGACCAGCCGCTGCCTAGAAACATCCCGGACCCCGTGGCCGCCTCCAACGGCATGAAAAGCCGGGTCCAGTTATATATGGACATGGCTTATCAGGATAATCTGTCGATCCTAGAGTTAGGGAGAAAGATACTAACCTCGAGAGGTCACATGCCATTTGTCGGGACGCCCGAGCAGCTGGCCGACATGATGCAGGATTGGTTCGAAGGTTATGCCTGCGACGGATTTAATATCATGCCTCCGGTGCTGCCGGGAGATCTGGACGAGTTCGTGGATGCGGTTATCCCGGTGCTGCAAGAACGGGGCCTGTTCCGTTCCGAATACAGCGGCAATACACTGAGGGAGCATCTGGGCCTAACGCGTCCTGAACCGGGACATTTTCGCCGGGAGGCTCAACAGGCAGCCGCAGATGCCATATAAGCGTGAAAAGCCGGAGAACGTTCCAAGCGACCGAGGGTGCAGGTCAGCTTGGAACGTTTTTTTTTGTCGCTTCAAATGCAAAAAAAGCTATACTATTTCTCGGGTGATATTGTCAGAAATGACGATCTTCTCAAGTCATATAAGTAGTCAACGATACGAAAGAGGGTTCGAGCAATTGGAAACGACCGCAGACTTAGCGATTCAATGGGATGAGATGGAAGATGACGAACTGGTGAAATACTCGCAGGCAGGGGAAAGGGAAGCATTCGGGGAGCTTGTTCGGCGCCATCGCTCCAAGGTGTATGGCTATGCCAGAGCGATAACGCGGGAGTCTTACTTAGCAGAAGACGTGGTGCAAGATGCCCTGATCCGAGCATTCATGCATCTTGGCAAATTGGTGGATGCCCGGCGGTTCCTTCCATGGATGCACCGCATCGTCCGGAATCAGGCCTATACCCGCCTTAAAGGGAGCTCCGCGTGCAAAGAGCAGACTTTCACCGAGCTAGAAGGCATGGGAAGAGTCAACGGTTCAGGGAGTCTGGAGCAATGGAACGATCTGGACAGCATTCTGGGCAGGCTCAACCATTCCGCAAGCGAAGCGGCCACGGGTTCTAACGTACCGGAGGAGCGTATCGTGCAGCAGGAAACGCTGCGTGCTTTAACCGGCATCATTCAATGCCTGAAGCCGCGCGAAAGGCTTATTTTCGAATCCCATTTTTTCGATCAGCTGTCCCCGCAGGAAATTGCCGACTTGTTTCAGCTCTCTTCGGCCAATGTGTATCAGATTATTTCGAGATCACGGAAAAAAGTGATCCAAGAAAAAATCCGCGTTACCGTTGACTCTTATATTAAGACGAGAAGGGACTTGGGAATTATGAAGAAGAACATATTGCCTTACGAAGGACCGATGAAGGAAACCAAAACCTGGACATCCGCAGCGGACGCCACGTACAAAATGCTTCAGTTTACAGACCGCAAGCTATCGCTGCCAATGGTCATGGGGCTGACTGGGCATGCATTCCGGATCAATATCATACCGAATGATGTCCATATCGCGGGCCCGACCGCCTATTTTTTCGGCGAATCTTTATCCCGCGGCCTTCATAATATCGGCTTCCATTCCAAATTCGTCGACGGCATGTCGGACGGCATCGGGACAAACGCCAATCTGCTGGATCCTGCCCTTATGGAAAAGGGAGCGATGAATAAACGCAGCATTCATCAAGAGCTGCCAAGAGCCCTTGATTTGATCCATGCCTCATTGGATCGCGGATATCCCGTCCTGGCCTGGGATATTTTCTTTCCGGAGTTCGGAACGCTGTACGGGTACGATGACGAGACGAGAACCTTATATGCGGAGGAGTGCGGAAGAGTTGATACGCTCCCATACGAAAATCTAGGCAAGAGCGTCTTGGAAGAAATATTCGTCCTGGCGATTGAGGGTTCCGTGGATTTGACGCTTCGGCAGCAGCTGCGACTGGCACTGGAAACCGCCACCGCTTTATATGAAGGAAAGGAAAACGCGGTGCCGACGGCTGTGAAGGGAATTGCGGCCTACGATGCTTGGATAGAATCGCTGCATGGTCGTGAAATAGAGCCGAATGGTCATGCTTACAATATCGAAGTGCTGCGGGACGCACGGTACTATGCCGCCGAGTTCTTCAAGGAACTGGTGACCGCCTGGCCGAAAGCCATGGAGGACGGGCCGGATCTGACGACATCGTTCGAAGATGCCGCTGCGCTGTATACGGAGATTTGCAAGAAGTTCACCGTTTTGCATGGGATGTTTCCATTTCCGAAGGGGGGCGAGCCTAATTCGGCAGAACAAGCAGCAACGGCGATATCGCTGGTAGAGGAGATCAAGGCCTTGGAGATCGAAGCTGCTGCAAAATTGAGCCAGATGTTTGCTGGATTGTCCTCCTGATTCCAGGTTGGTTTAGCGGCTTAATCCTTGCCGCAATAATTGGAATGAATAAGCATAAGATAAAGACGCCTGCAACGTTTGTAGTTGCGGCGTCTTTTTGACGTTATTGCACTAAAGTTGCAGTCGCACCTCAATATCAACTACTATTTAAAGAGGGACAGAACTTCTAGAATGTTAGCAACGCGTTTTGTTTTTATTTACTACTCGAGTCGTCACGGCTCTGAATCACACAATCGAAAGGAAGTATCCCATGAATTCTTTGCAAATCGAACAGCTCAAAATCATTCGGAACGAAATTACCCGATTCATGATGAAATACAAATTCGCCTTAGATGAGATCGAAACCAAAATGGAGATATTAAAAGAAGAGTTTCAGGCTCTTCATGACTATAGCCCGATCGAGCACACGAAATCCCGCTTGAAATCGCCGGAGAGCATCATGAAGAAGCTGCTTCGCAAGGGCGGAAACATATCGCTCCGTTCCATAGAAGATAACATTAAGGACATTGCGGGTTTACGAATCACCTGTTCATTCATTACCGACATTTACAAAATCAGCGACATGCTGCAGAATCAAAGCGATTTAACGGTCCTGAACGTCAAGGACTACATCAAGAATCCGAAGCCGAACGGATACCAAAGCTTGCATCTGTTAGTGGAAGTGCCCGTCTTTTTCTCTGACCGGGTGGAGAAGGTATGCGTTGAAGTCCAGATTCGAACGATTGCCATGGATTTCTGGGCGAGTCTGGAGCATAAAATCTTTTACAAATATAATAAGTCGGTTCCCCAGCACCTGCTCGAAGAGCTTAAGAAGGCGGCGGATACCGCCAACGCGCTGGACCGTCAGATGGAGCAATTGCACCGCGAAGTGCAGGCCATTAAGGATTCGGAAAGCGACGATTCGCTGCTGGAGGAATTAAAAAGCATCCAGATCAACAACCGCAAGTATGAGCTCCCGGCGGGCTTGCTCGAAGTATTGACCGAGGATAATTAAGACGTACCCGGGCGGCGCAAAAAAGGAATGCCTGACCTGTTTCATCGCCCATGCACCGGGTATATATATCCTAAGTGGGAAGTGGAAACACATCAACACCAGACGGATAACAAGACGTTAAGTCGGAATTACCGAAAGGATTTGATACCCATGTACAACGTAACAAGGAATAAGGACGGCACAGCCTGAATTATTCCGGCGTACACCTTAAGTTATTAAAGCAATGGAATGATAGCGTCAGAATGGATATAACCGCTTCCCACGAAAAAAACTCTGCGAGTGATCTCGCGGGGTTTTTTGCTGTCGACGACCATCCCAGCACCTGGATAATGAGTGCAGCACGCACAATGTATAAATTGTTCAGGGGTGCTGCCCGGGAAGCCCGTGGCTGTGTGGACGGTTCTGTTCACAATATTGAGGGAATGGCCCCCAACGAATGAACGGTCACTATGATATACTTAGGAATTGGATACAATGGTAACGTAACATTATATATTATTGATATAAACCTACATAATAGAGGTGTATGTACAGTGACAACTACCGTAGTCATCGGCGGCGGCATTACCGGACTTTCGACCTTATATTATCTGCAAAAAGAGCTGAAACATCATCGACGGGACATGGACTTGGTGCTGGTTGAGGCAAGCGATGTGCTGGGAGGCAAAATCCGAACCGTCCAGAACGGTGAATTTATTATGGAAACCGGAGCGGATTCGATCGTATCCCGGAAAACGAATGTGGCGCCGCTTCTGGAGGAGCTTCAGATAACGGACCAGGTTGTGTACAATGCCACGGGGACTTCTTTCATATATACAACCGACGGCCTAAAAAAAATTCCCGAGGAGAGCGTATTCGGCATACCGCTTAGCTTGAAATCCTTGGCCGAAAGCGAGCTGGTATCCGCGGAGGGGAAGGTGGAAGCGCTCAAGGACTATTACACGCCGAATGAGACGTTCACCAAGCATGATTCCCTGGGAGAATTCCTGGAGTCCTTTCTAGGGAGGGAAATCGTTCAGAACCAGATCGCTCCGGTCATATCGGGCGTCTATTCCGGGGAGCTCCATGACCTGACCATTGCGTCCACATTCCCCTATTTGCTGGAGTACAAAAATACCTATGGCAGCATCATGGGTGGTTTGGCCGGGAACAAACAGAAATTCCTAGGCACCGGCAATAAGAAATTCCTTTCCTTCAAAAACGGTGTCTCGGTGTTGATTGACGCACTGGAACGGAGCCTGACAGAAGCAGGCGCGAAGATTTGCAAGGGCGTTGCCGCAGAGAAGCTGGAGAGGACGCCTAACGGCTATCAATTGATGCTGGCGAACGGCGAACAGATGGAAGCCGATTTTGTTGTAATAAGCACGCTGGGATCAAGCGCGAAGGAGCTTCTGGAAGATCCGCGGCTTCATGAGGATTTTGACCAATTGTATACCAAGTCCCTCATCAGCGTGTATCTGGCCTATGATATTCGAGATGAAGAGCTCCCATACGACGGTACGGGGTTTATTACGGCCAAGGGGACGAAGCTGAAGTGTGACGCATGCACATGGACGAGCCGGAAATGGGAGCATACCTCCGAGAATAATCGGTTATTGATGCGATTGTTCTACAAAAGCTCCAGTCCGCATTATGACCAATTGATTCGATTGTCGGACGAAGAATTGAAGCATGTCGGGATGGAGGATATTCGTCACAGCTTAGGTTTAGAGGCTGAGCCCGTGTCCTGCGAAGTTACCAAATGGCATGAGAATATGCCGAACTATCATCTGAAGCACAGGCAGGTCGTGGAGTCGCTGGAGCACGCAATGGAAGACCTTTATCCTAACGTGATGCTTGCCGGCTGCTCATATTATGGCGTGGGGATCCCGGACTGCATCGCGAACGGGGAGAAAACGGCAGGCATGATCATGGAAAGGATGCTCAAATGACCATCTACATCGCTTTGCTTCGAGGAATCAATGTCGGCGGACACAATAAAATCAAAATGGCCGATTTAAGAAAAATGCTTGAAGGCATGGGCCTAGCCCGGGTACAGACATACATTCAGAGCGGAAACGTGCTCTTCGAATCTGCGGACTCCAAGAAAACGCTGCAGGTCCAACTGGAGCAAGGAATACAAGAAACGTTCGGCTTCCCGATAACCGTGATACTCAGAACCTCGCAGGAAATCGAGGGCATCGTCCGGCATTGTCCTTTTTCGGAAGAAACGATACGTGCAGCGGAGGCAGCATCAGAGTTTGAGAGTCTTTATGTTGCCATGCTGCCGGATGCGCCAGCTCCCGATGACGTTGAGAAATTGAGGCTCTACGTGAACGATAAAGAAACTTTTGAAGCACTCGGAGAAGAAATCTATTTACTATTTAAGGAAAGCGTACGGAATTCCAAGCTGGCGGCGCAAATGGCAAAGTTCGGCGTACCGATGACGATGCGGAATTGGAAAACCATGAACAAGCTGGTAGAGCTGTCCCGAACGATGCAAAATGAACAGCCGCGATAATGGATTCAAGGTGACGGAGGAGGCATAGGCGGCATCCGATTTCGAAGGAAATTTGGGCCGGCGTGTTTCACTTCCCGTGGACCGGGTAAATATAGAACAAGTGGGAAGTGGTATTGTCAATCGACGGACGGAAGAACATCATGTCATTCCGAAAGGCAGTTGATTCGCCATGAACACTCGCAAAAGGAGAAGGAGAGCGAAGTTTCTTCGATTCTTTTCAGGTAAGGCACCCTAGCAATTGGAAAATTGCTGCATAATGAATAATAAAATCGCTTCCCACTGATAAGGATCCTGCGATATCATTCGCGGGGTCTTTTTTTTGTGCGGATTAAGCAGTAGGTGCAGGATGTAAGATACGCCGGAGCGGGAAGTTGTTGCTCAAAGATGAATTGAAAATAAGCCGTTCATAGTGCTGAAGTATCGAACAATAAAGGTTATTTTGATCCTGAAATATGTACCTTGAGAAACAGGTGATCAAATGCTATGGACAGAAAGACGCGGCATTAAGTTGTCCTATTGTACTAGATGTTCAGCAAATATCGGGACCTTTATATCATTTATCAAATTTTACATAAAGTGGTTTAAAAAACGATCGGAATATGCAATTATTGATCTTGGGAGGTGAAGAGGAAAAGGACCCCTCAAGGGGAAAAAGCCTACGTTGAAATCGCGAGGGATTTTATGTTGAAAACGCTTTAATTATCATTTGGAGATCCCATGGAGACCTGGAGAATTGGGAAACTGAATTGATTGCTCAAAAAATCATTTCTAGGAGGTTTTCCATGTCTAAGATCGTCCTTAAACGATGTATTTCCTGTTTCTTGATTCTTTGTATCGTTATGTCTGCCTCGTTTACTGCTCTCGCAGGACAAGCTTCCGCCCAGACATCCACCGCGCTTAACCCCGTGCCCGAGCTGCTGATCACCGAGCTTGTGCCTGATTCCACGAACGTAGGAACCGCCGACGGTTACGAATTTATCGAGGTTTACAACAATACCGATCAAGCCATCGATTTCAGCAATTATAAGATACGCTACCGTTACTTGGAGAGCGACACCCTGTGGGCTCATGTACCCGACGAGGTGACCATTCCATCCGGAGGCACGCTGGTATTCTGGATCATTAACGGCCAGAACAGCAAATCCACGATTGCTGATTTTAATCATAATTACGGTACCAACCTGAACGAAAACACCGATGTCGTCAAAATATTCTCAGGCGGCATGTCCAATTCGCGCATGCGGGAGCTTGTGGTCGTGACGAACACCGGCCGCCCGATCGTGTCCGCGTTTTACAACGACGGTGATGTTCATAACGGCCCCGATCAGGGAATCTTCTATAAATATCCTGAAGACGGCAGCCTTAAAATGCAGCGGATCTCCCAGCTGGAGCATAAGGCTACGCCGGGTTCGCTAGCGCATTCTGAAGTGCCCGCCGGGCCGGTACATATCGACGTGACCAAGGAGCCGTCCGTTGTTAATCGGACGACCACCACGAACGTGGAGCCGGGAGACAATCTGGAAATCGCCGCGGAAGCGCACGATGACCGCATGGTGACATCGCTCGCGTTATCGTATCGTGTCGACGGACAGAACGATTACAAGGTCGTACAGCTTCAGGAAGGACAGCAAGGCTATCATCATACGATACCTTATCTGGAGCTGCTGGGACATGCCAAGCTGGAGTATTTCTTCACGGTGTCCAACACGTTTAAGAAAGTGGAGAGCCCTAAATATGAGGTTGATCTCACGGGCAGCGGTGCAAGCGCGAGCCTGAACGTTAAAGATCAACAAACGGTTACGGGCATCACGTATATTCGGGGTGCAGCTGATGGGGCTGGGCCTTCCGATTTGGAGCTTCAAGTGGACGGAACGCCGGTTCAAGGTAATCCCGCCATGGAGCATTCCGCCTATTTTATATTTGAAGGCGACGGCATTGACGATGGGATCAACACGGTAACCATCGGCAAGGAGGTTCTTTTCGAGACGGAGGCGAACATTGACGGTTATCAAACCATCGTGCTCCCGATCGAACCGCAGTGGCTGACAAGCGGATCGAACGAAATTACCCTTCGGGCCGGCGATAACGAGAAGACCTACTTCGAAGACGACAAGCCGACGGGCAATATGGATGATTTCAATGCGCGCAACGTGCGGCTGCGCTTGGGTGACGGAACGGAAATCCGGGATCCGCAATATAGCGATCCCGCACGGATCCATGACCTTGGCGACGATGGACGTTTCCTGCCTTTCGTAACTTTTCAATTCGACATTCCTGCCGAAAAAGTAAATGCATTGTCCTACGCATGGGATACCTCGGCCGTCTCGGACGGAACGTATTCCATTCAATTGAAGGTCAAAGGTCAGTCTGAAGCAGCTGCCGATGTTCTGGTAGATAACAACGGACCGGAAATTAGCGCAACCGTTGAAGAGGGCAAGAGTTACAAGGGCGGCATCCCGATCGATGTGACCGCCACGGATCGCGTATCGGGCGTAGACCGGGTCGAGGTTACGCTTGATGGACGCGCCATCCAGTTGCCGTACAATACTTCCTCGGCTGAGCTTGAACCAGGCGGTCATAAGCTGGAAATTCGCGCAGTGGACAAGATCGGCAACCGCTCGGAACGAACCGTGACGTTTAACACGGCTCAGGAGCATCCGAATAAACCTGTATTGGTGTCGCCGGCAGATAAGGAGAGCGGCACCGGGCTGTCGCCGGAGCTGAAGGTTCAAGTCAGCGATCCATCGGATGACGAGCTCGAGGTCTCCTTCCATCAGGCTTATTCGTATCATGCTTTAAGCGGGTATCGGGTGAAATTGTCCAAGAACGCTTCGGACGAAGAACCGCCAAAGGATAGATTCCCTGCGGGCGAAACTGTGCTGACCGAAGAGGAATTGAAGCGGGTATCCGAATCCAACGATGAATATGTCACCGTAGATTCAACGTCTCAATTCCCTTACATCCGGTTCGAGGCAGAGCTGGAGCATGCCGTTGAGCCTGGCGACAGCGTCGAAGTCGCTTGGGAAGGACACACGGTGTCCGGCCGCAAGGTCACAATGTATGCGTGGAACCACAAGCTGAGCAAATGGACGGAAATAACCAAGCATATTGCCCAGTCTGAAGATGATTTTACGCTTCGAGGCGAACTGACGGCAGCGGACTATGTACAGAACAACAAAGTTGATGTGATCGTACAGGATGAAATTCCTTCCCGAGGGGATTATGATTACACCTTTGTATGGGTATCCGATACGCAGTTCTTGACGGAGCTCTATCCGCGTATTCAGCAAAAGCAGTTCGAATGGATCGTTGATTCCATCGATGAGATGAACATCAAATATTTGTTCCATACCGGTGATATCGTGAATGACCCAACAGCCGAATACCAATGGAAACGTGCCGATGCATACATGAACATGCTGGAGGATGCCAAGCTGCCGCACGGCGTGCTTGCCGGCAATCATGACGTGGGCAGCTATGATTGGGATTACACAACTTACGGTCAATATTTCGGGGAAGACCGTTATAAGGATCAGCCCTATTACGGAGGCTCCTACAAGAACAACCGGGGACATTACGATCTGGTCTCCGTCGAAGGCAACGACTTCATCATGATGTATATGGGATGGGGCATCGAAGACGAGGATATCAAGTGGATGAACGAGGTTTTGGCTGAATATCCGGATCGTATGGCATTCCTGAATTTCCATGATTACATGCTCGCGAACGGAACGCGTTCCGGCGTAGGCAACAAGTTGTACAAGGAAGTAGTCGTCCCTAATCCGAACGTGGTTGCCGTACTGAGCGGCCATTACACGGGAGCCAGCCTGCTTAAGAACGAATTGGACGATGATGGCGACGGCAATACGGACCGAACCGTGTATCAGATGCTGGCGGACTATCAAGGACATGCGGACGGCGGCAGCGGATATTTGAGACTGCTGCATTTTGATAAGGAAAGCAATCAGATTTACGTGAATACGTACTCTCCTTATTTGGATAAGTACAATTATTATACGAATCCGGGCGTGGATGAATTTACGATGAACCTGGATCTTGAGCCGAAACTGAAGCGGGTAGCCACCGATTCGATCCAGGTGAATCATCTGAGAGGAGAGGCCATCGGTACGCCGCAAAACGCAGCGAGCGGCACGGAAGTTACTCAGCCGTGGGCAGGACTGTTATCCAACGGAACCTATTCCTGGTATGCCGTCGCCCAAGATGAATTCGGGGGAAGAACGGTATCGGACGTATGGACATTCACAACGGATGAAGGGGATCTCGCGGCCCCAACCAATCTGAAAGCACTTCAGGTCACGTCGTCCTCGGTTCAAATCGGTTGGGACCCTGTGAACCGTCCGGACCAGCAAGTCGTGAACTATCATGTGTATCAGGACGGACAGCAAGTGGCTACCGTTACGGACAGCGTATACGAAGCGACAGGGCTTACGCCGGATACGCCGTACGAATTCAAAGTAACCGCCTCGGATCAGCATGGAGCGGAATCGCCACCAAGCGAGATCTTAACGGTGATCACGAGTGCTGTAGACGTACCGGGTGCGCCGGTATGGACGCCCGGGGAGTTGGAATTTTCGGAGATCACATCGAGCCGTGTAACCATGAGCTGGCCGGAGGCGGCTGCAAGCGATGGCGTGGACGGATATCGCGTATATTTGAAAGGCCGGGAGGAACCGGTGGTGACCGTAACCGGCGATGTGTATTCGCATACCGCAGCCGGGCTTACGCCGGATACGCGTTATCATTTTACCGTCAAAGCTTATAACGCTGCTGGTGAGAGCGTGGGACTCCATAACTCGGTCACGACTTCGGCTGCAGGAGTGGACAAGAGCGAGTTAATCGGATTAATCGCCTCGGCGCAGCAAAGGCTCGACGAAACACGGGAAGGCTCATCGCCAGGGCAGTATCCTGCAGGCGCAAGGTCAGCGCTCCGTGACGCGATTGCAAACGCCAGCGCCATAGCGCAGCAGGATCATGCAACTGCGAAGGATGTCAAGGACGCAATGACCGCACTGCAAGCCGCGATCCGCGCCTATAACGCTTCGGTGATCCCTTCATCCGAGAATCCTCCGTCATCGGGATCGGGATCGGAATCCTCTGGCGGTGGAGTCCCATTGTCAGGAAACAATCAATTAAAAGCGCTGGAAGTCATCATTGGCGGCGTAGCGGCTGCATTAACCCCTGCGTTCAACGAAAGCACGACGGAGTACCGGCTTGAAACGGATGCGGAATCCGTACAGCTTCGCGTTGGGGCGGCGCATGGCAAGGCCGCTGTCCTTCTGGAAGGAGAGCCTCTGAAGAATGATCAGGTCATCGGGCTGAAGGAAGGGGATAACGTCCTGAAGCTGGTGGTTCGGGCCGAGAACGGTGCGACCAAAACCTATCAATTAACCATTCACCGTAAGGTGAAAGCAGTGACAGAAGAACCGAAACCGGAACCCCAGTCGGTGCTGTTAACCGACATCGGCGGACATTGGGCTTCATCTGCGATTGAGCAGGCGGTTTCGCTCGGCATCGTTGGCGGCTATCCGGATCAAACCTTCAAACCGGAACGTCAGGTCACGCGTGCCGAATTTATGGTGATGATGGCCAAGGCACTGAAAGGTCAAGCGGGATCTGAGAAACTGAGCTTCAAAGACAGCTCCTCCATCGGATCCTGGGCGCTTGAAGCGATTCAATGGGCCGTATCCGAAGGCATCGTGAAAGGATATCAAGATGGGACATTCAAACCGAATGAATCCGTTAACCGTGCGGAAATGGCGGTGATGATCGCACGCTACCTAGGCCTTACCCAGCCAGGTGCCGGAACGGACTTCCGCGATCAGCAGAATATTCCGGCTTGGGCAGAGAAGGAAATCGCAGCCGCGGCCGAGGCCGGCATCGTGAACGGCCGTTCGGGTAACCGGTTTGCTCCTCAGGAATCTGCGACCCGTGCGGAAGCGGTCATGATGATACTTCGGATGCTGGAGCATGCGGAGTAAAGTAACCATACGAATGTAGAACATAGAAAAAGGCGGACATGGAGCAATTGCTCCAGTGTCCGCCTTTTTTACAGTTGAAGGCTTAAAGGGCTGCCCCCGGTCATATGTCGCCAAACGGCACGCTAAGGAGCCCCAATTTACCCAAACGAACTTTAGACCCACCGTCCACCGCGGAATACGGGTTCAATCGTACCGTCCGCCAGCACGCCGTCAATGTCCAGTTCAGCGGAACCGATCATGAAATCGACATGCGTCAGACTGACATTGGCTCCGCGAGCCAGCAGTTCTTCCTTGCTCATCTTGGTGCCGCCTTCGATATTCACGGGATAGGCGCTTCCCAGCGCAAAGTGGCAGGAGGCGTTCTCATCGATGCCGGTGTTATAGAAGACGCGGTTTAGTTGCGAGATCGGCGAATCATGCGGCACAAGTGCCATCTCTCCAAGATACGAGGCGCCCTCGTCCGTTTCCAGCAGCGTCGTGAGATGCTCCCGTCCGGATTCGGCTTCATATGCAACAACCTTACCGTCCTTGAACGTGAGCTTTATGCCTTCCACCAGGCGGCCGTTCAGATTCAGCGGAAGGGTACTGGATACGGTCCCGTTCACGCCCGTGCGATGAGGCATCGTATAGATTTCTTCGGTGGGCATATTCGCTACGAAATACACCCCGGCCTCATTCTCGTCACCGCCGCCGAGCCAGAGATAACCTTCCGGCATGTCGACGCGCAGATCCGTTCCCGGCGCACGATAGTGGAAACTCTTGTAGCGTTTGGCATTCATGTGGTTCTGGCGCAGCTTCAGTCCGGCGATATGATCCCGCCACGCGGCTACCGGATCTTCGCTGCCTACCCGATTCATCAGGAATACGGCATCCCACATCGCTTGGATGCGCTCTTCTTCGGGGAGGTCCGGGAATACTTTATTGGCCCAGGCTCGGGTAGGCGCCTTAATCAGCGACCAGCTGATCTTATTGTTGCGGACGTATACCTGATATTTTTCGTTAGCCACGGCAGCAGCCTTAACGGCTGTAGATACTTTTACCGAATCAATGCCGCGGAACAGTTCGGGATCCGGAACCTTAATGCGCAGAATGGCTCCTCCGCCTTCAGCGAGCTGCTGCATGGCGTCGGCCTGCCATTGCGGATAATAATGGAAGGAATCTTCCGGTGCCTTCTCATAGCGGATTCGGGTGATTTTTTCGTCTTCCCAGTCGACTTGCACATATTTGGCGCCTGCATCATATGCTTTGGCCACGATGCGGCGTGTCAGCTCTACGGTCTCAATTGGGGCATTGATGATCAGCACTTGGCCCGGTTGAACGTTTACGCCAACTTTCACGACCAGCTCCGCGTATTTCTCCAGATTTTTCTCGAAATTGTCCATATGTAGATATCCTCCATTTCAGATGTACACTTCATTCTATCACGTTGCGGAGGGTTGCTGCTGACTCTTCTTTTTGCCAAGGGTCCGGGAGATTTGCCTTTCCAGCAGGTGTTTCAATTCATGGAGCGCTGCAATCTGACTGTCCACGCTGCTTAATTTGTCCTCATAAAAGGAAAGCATTTCTTCGCAATATTCATAATCGTCCGGCGAAGCGACTTCACCGCGAAACAATACGCGAATTTGATCCGTGGTCAAGCCCAGCTTTAAGTACAATTGGATCATTTTGACCCGTTCGATGGCGGACGCGTTAAAATGGCGGTAATCATTATCGAGTCTGTCGGCTTCCAGCAGGCCTTTTTGTTCATAATGCCGGATCGAGCGTGCGCTGACCTGGCTGCGCTGCGATAATTCACTGATCTTCATATCACTTGACCTCCTTGGCATGAGCTAAGATAAACCGATTATACGCTACCCCGCATGCGAACATAAAGCCATTAGGCTGCTTGAATAAGAGCGTTTGATAAAAAATAACGGAATCGGGGACAAAAGTGTGACAGTCACCTGTCATACTTTTCGAATTACAATGACTGCAGTACTAAGGAAACCTACTTAGAAGGAGTGTATGAGAACTTGAAGACACAAACAGCCAACAGAAACAAACTGCCCATCGTGCTTGCCGGCCTGCTGCTCGGCATCTTGATGGCCTCCATGGACAATACGATCGTAGCAACCGCCATGGGAAACATCGTCGGGGAGCTCGGAGGACTTGATCATTTCGTATGGGTGACCTCCGCGTATATGGTTGCCGAGCTTGCGGGGATGCCGATCTTCGGCAAACTGTCCGATATGTATGGACGCAAAAAATTCTTTGTGTTCGGGATGATTGTATTCATGCTGGGCTCCGTGCTGTGCGGTACGGCAAGCTCCATCACGGAGCTGGCGCTGTATCGGGCCGTGCAAGGCGTAGGGGGCGGAGCCCTCATCCCGATCGCTTTCGCGATCATGTTCGACACCGTGCCGCTGGAGAAGCGCGGAAAGCTCACCGGTTTGTTCGGAGCCGTCTTTGGATTATCCAGCATTTTCGGGCCGCTCGCAGGCGCTTATATTACGGATCATATTACCTGGCAATGGATATTCTATATTAATTTGCCGATCGGCATCGTGGCCTTCCTGATGGTGACGATATTCTATAAGGAATCGCATGAACGTTCCAAACAGCCGATCGATTGGAAGGGAGCAACCACGCTCCTTGCGGGCGTGATCTGTTTCATGTTCGCGCTTGAGCTTGGAGGGAAGCAATGGGCATGGGATTCCTGGGTCATCCTGGCTTTGTTTGGCGCTGCCGCCGTCATGCTTGTGCTCTTCGTGCTTGCCGAGAGAAGGGCGGAGGAGCCGATCATCTCGTTTCATTTATTCAAGAATAAACTCTATACCTCAAGCGTGCTGTGCGGCTTGTTTAGCGGAGGATCCTTCATCGTGGCTTCCGTTTACATTCCGATCTTCATTCAAGGCGTGCTCGGCGGAAGCGCCACGAACTCGGGGCTGGTCCTGCTGCCGATGATGGTGGGCTCGGTCGTCACGGCGACGGTCAGCGGTTTTCTGATGAGTAAAATCTCGTATCGCAGCATCATGATCCCGACGCTGATCCTGTTTACGGGAGGGATGGTGCTCGCTTCGACGTTAACTGCGGAATCCAGCAGGTTCATCGTTACCTTGTACATGGTTCTGATCGGGCTTGGCATCGGCGGATCGTTCTCCGTGCTGGGAACGGCGGTCATGCATGGCTTATCCTATAAACAGCGCGGGATGGCGAGCTCGACCTTCAACTTCACGCGGTCGCTTGGAATGACCATTGGCATTACGGTGTTCGGGTTGATCCAGAGCCGATCCTTCACCGGTTCCTTAACATCGGGATCGGCCGTGATGAACACCGGTGGGCTTCCTGAAGGATTCGATCTTAAGGATCCTCACATCTTATTGGCACCGGAGACGAGATCATGGATTCCGTCCGACCTGCTCAAGCCGATCTCGGACACGCTCGCTTCCTCCATCGCGGCTACGTTTGCCTGGGCTATCGTTCCTGCAGCGTTAGCGCTTCTGGCAGCAACTTTAATGGGACGCAAAAAGCTGGATGAAACGGCAGAATTGAAAAGGGAGGAGACAGCCGATTCAGCAGAAGAGACAGGAACGAAAGAAAATGAACAGCTGGTCATGGTGCCGTAGCGCGTAAGTCATGGACCGGAATATAGAAAGGAGCTGCCTGCCAGGCATAACACCTGGAGGCAGCTCCTTTGCCGTTAACTCTTAATCGCGCCTGCGGCGATATCGGAAATGAATTGCTTGCTGATGAACAAGAACATGACGATCAGCGGGATGACCGCGAGCAGCGTGCCGGCAATGACCATCGAATAGTCGGTGGTATATATTCCGTTTAATGATGATAACGCAACCTGCAAGGTGAACTTGTTCTCATCATTTAGAATGATGAGCGGCCACAGATAGTCGTTCCATACCCCGATGAACGTGAAGGCGGCCAAGAACGATAAAGCGGGCCGCAGAATCGGCAGCGATATGTTCCAATAGAGGCGGAAGAAACCGCAGCCGTCGATTTTACCGGCATCGAGAAGCTCCGAAGGCACCGATTCTTGTGCATATTGCCTGATCCAGAAGATTCCGAAAGCGTTGACCATTCCCGGAATGATCAGCGCCTTGTAGGTGCCCACCCATCCGAATTCTGCCATAATGACAAACGAAGGCACCAAGGATAATTGTGCGGGCGCCATCATGGTGGCAAGCAGCAGGACAAACAGCCATTTTTTGCCCGGGAACTGGAATTTGGCGAACGTGAATCCGGCCAGGGAATCGAAGAATAAGACCAGCAGCGTACAAGCGGAAGCGACGAACAGGGTATTCCAGAAGGCGCCGAAGAAGTCGATGCTGCTCAGCACCCTCGACACGTTATCCAGCAAGTGCGGACCGAACCATAGTTTCGGAGGAAAGCTGTAGATATCCGAAGTGGTGCGCGTCGCCATCACAAGCAGCCAGTAGAAGGGAAAAATGGATAAGATCAATCCGGCGATCAACCCGATGTGCAGCAGAATGGATTTCCATTTGAACATACGATTCACCCCCATTTTCAGTCATTGGAAGGACTGCCCTGCACCATTTTCCAGTTCACGATGGAAAAGAGGGCGATGAGCAGGAACATGCCCCAGCCGACGGCAGCGCCATATCCGAAATAGTTGTTCACGAAGGCTTCGCGGTACAGGTAGAGGACGATGGTCATCCCGCCGCCGCTTACGCCGCCGTCATTGCCGACCAGCACTTGCGGCTCGGTGAAGATCTGCATGCCGCCGATGGTTGACGTAATGACCGTAAAGAGAATGATGGGCCTTAGATTGGGAATGGTGATTCTGAAAAAGGATTGAATGCCGGTGGCTCCGTCGATCTTGGCTGCCTCGTACAGAACCGTCGGGATGCTCTGCAGCCCGGCAAGATAGATGATGGCGTTATATCCCGCCCATCTCCATATAACCATGACCGAAATGGCTAACTGAATGCCCCACGTCTTATTCAACCATTCGACGGAGTTGAGGCCGAGCAAGGACAACATATAGTTGAGGAGACCGTAGTTGTTCGAGAAGACCGTGCCGAACACGATGGCAACCGCAACAAGCGAGGTGACGTTTGGCAGGAAATAACCGATGCGAAAGAAGGTGCGGAAACGGACGAACGATGCATTTAGCAGGAAAGCCACGACCAGCGCGATGAACAGCATCGGTATCGTGGAGTAAATCCAGATCAGCAGTGTATTGCCGACGGCTCTCCAAAATTCCGGATCGGTCAGCATGAATTGATAGTTATTGAGACCGTTATAGGTCATCTCGCCGATGCCGTCCCATTTTTGAAAGGACAGGAACATGGAAAAGGCGATCGGGAACAGCCCGAAGATGGCAAATAGAATGTAAAAAGGGGATATCGCCAAATATTCTTTGCGGTGCTTCCAGATCTGTGCAGACAGTCGGTCTTGGGATTTCGGATGCTTGGGAACAGGCTTCTGTTCCACGGGCGTGCGATTCAGCATTGGATTATCCATCGTACTGTACCTCCTGTAGCGGTTGGTATTTAAGTACTCCTAACAATCGGAAAGCCATACCTCGCAAAACAAGAACCTTGGTCAGCGCAGCAGTTCTTTTTTGACCCTGGCCAGCGCGTCGGCCCAGGCTTTATCGGGATTTTTGCCCTGTAGGGCAACCGAGGACAGCTCTCGATTGACAATGCCGTTGACATTCGCGAACTTCCCGCCGAAATAAGCCGGCTTAACGTTTCGTGCAGATTCCGAGAACACCTCGCCCGTCGCCTGATTTCCGAAAAATTCTTCGGGTTCCTTCATGACGGGTGCATCCAGCGCGTCCTTGGCGGAAGGGAAGAGGTTGATCTTCTTAAAGGACTGAACCTGATTTTCCGGGTTCTGAATGTATTTCATGACATCAAATGCTTCCTGCGGATATTTACTTGTCTTCATAATGGCAAGGAAGGAACCGCCGTTGTTGCCGTCACCGGCAGGTGCACGGGCTACCCTCCATTTGCCGGTGGTGTCCGGCGCCGCCTGCATGAGTATTTCCTTCATCCAGACCGCACCGACAAAGGAAGCGACCCGCCCGTTGTTCATGGCGGCATTCCACTCTGAGGAAGAAGTGTTGACGTTGGCGCTCAGCTTCATTTGGGAGGCCTTTACCGCCGTATCCCAGGCCGTTTTCATCGAAGATTCCGCGGACTCGCCGATGAACGTTCCATCCTCGGCAAAATAGATGCGATCGGATTGGGCATTGATTTGGGTATAAATGTTCGTGATGTTATCGAGCATTTTCACTTTTTGATCAAAATGCTCCTGCAGCTTCTGTCCCGCCTCGAAATATTGATCCCAGGTGCCGAGCTGCTCGTGGACATCTTCCGGTTCGGTCGGAAGTCCGGCTTCCTCGAACAAATCCGCTCTGTAGTATAAAGCCGTTGGCCCCGTATCGATCGGCAAGGCGATCATGGCGCCTTCCGGCGTAACGCCGAGCTTCCATTTCCAATCCAGGAAATCCGGTTCGATTTCTTTGGCGCCAAGCTCATACAGATCGTAGAAGCGATCCGAACTCGTAAACAGCTCCGCCACCCAGTCGTTAAATGCGACGATGTCCGGCCCTCCGGAGCCGGCGGCCAGCGTTGTTTTTAATTTCGATTTGAAGTCGCCACCGATTTTTTGCGCGTCGATGCGGATACCCGGAAACTCCTTTTCAACAGACTTAATCAGCTCATCGTCCAGGCTTCGGTTCCAATACCAAAGTGTAAGCGTTTTCGTTTTTTCGGTTGAAACATTTCCCGTACAACCGCTGATGATCAAGACAAGAATCAGTAACCCTAAGCTAACCATCCTGCGTGTATTCACTATCGTCAGCCTCCTAACGTGGTGAAGTCGGTGATGCTTAAATCTTATTCAGTTACCTAGCTTGCGTGAGTAAAAATATATGATTACCTTAATACAATAGACTAAAAATTAAAACATCCAAAATAAGGATTTGGCACGTTCCGGCGTATAATTGCCTCCTTCCAATGCACGTTATGTACTGCCGATGTAGTTGAAACACGCATCGCGTGCCCGAACGCTTCCGGACGGCAATGCATGGAACGGCATAACCTCCTTCCTGTGACTTTCTTATAGAATAGCTTCAAACTATTTTCATTATAAGTTAATATTGTATGGAAAATGAAGTGCTGGATTGGTAAATCCAAAGACCTGATTTTGGGGCACGGCGTGAATCGCTGAACGGGTTCATCCCTGGCTAAAAAGAGACATAGGATGAATATACGGAAGCAACTCCGCCATAACCATAGCAAACCGAAATAAACAAAGTTTGGAGGCCGGCTGATGGCGCAATTTGCATTAATCTCCGACATACACGGAAATATCCCTGCACTGGAGGCAGTTCTTAGGGATATCCAACGCCGCGGAATAGAAACCATCTATTGCCTGGGCGACTTGATCGGCAAGGGCCCGCACGGCGATGTGGCGGTGGATATGGTACGAACCCATTGCCAGCAGGTCATTAAGGGGAATTGGGACGACTTTATTGGCAATGAGACCGATGATCCGTCGCTGCTATGGCATCAGCATAGACTCGGAAGCGAGAGGCTGCAATATCTTGCCGGCCTCCCTTATGTCATAGAATTCATGATGAGCGGTAAATGGGTCCGGCTGTTTCATGCTTCGCCGCGAAGCGTGTACGAACGGATCCAGCCCTGGGATGACCAGGAGAAGCGGGCTACCTTGTTTCACAGCTCCCCGCTGTGCGGCAGCCCGAGAATCGCGGACGTCGCCGGTTACGGCGATATCCATAATGCCTATCACCAGCATCTGGACGGGAGAACGCTGTTTAATACCGGCAGCGTCGGCAATCCACTTGAAATGCCCGAGGCGTCTTACGTCGTTCTGGAGGGAGTCTATGGAAGCGAAGATCCCGCGCCGTTAAACATTCAATGCATCCGTGTGCCGTATCCGATCGAACAAGCCGTGCAGGATGCGTTGGAGTCCGGCATGCCCCACCCTGAATCGTATATTCTCGAGATTCGAACAGGGCGGTATCAAGCGCGAAAAGACTAACGGCATCGGAGACAAAAGGGATAAGCGAACGCCGCAGGCGATCTTTAAGTCCGCATTGCGCGTGTTCGTCTACTCCTGGGTGATAGCAAATTTCGAAGAACCGGCTTAGCCGGCTCTTTTTTATTTTAACGGCAGCATAGTATAACAATATGTTCCATTTAAGGAGGAGGATGATGGAATAAATAGGAATGGGTGTTCTTAAATAGGTCTTTAGAAGGGTAGGGAGCAGGGCGAAGATTCGATATGATTAAACGTAATGGATATTATTGCTGTTTTCTGAACGCAGCGATTTGATTTAGGAGGGTATGAGTTTGGTTGAGATTACAGAGACATGGATCGATTCGCAGGCGCCGAATAGCGCGGCCATTAAGAACGGGCAAGGTCTAGTAAAAAAAGGACGATTCCTCAAGCTGCATCATTCCGAGGATCAAGCCGTGTTGTTCGGCACCTGTGCCGGCAGCGGAAGTTCCGATTACCAGCCGTCCGCCGATTTTGCGGTGCCGGATAAGCCGGTCATGCGGTGCACCTGCCCGAGCCGGCAGTTTCCGTGCAAACATGTGCTTGGACTGCTATATGCTTATGCGGGCGGAGCGTCGTTCACCCCCGCCGAGGTGCCGGAGGATTTGGCCGCCAAGCGGGAGAAGGCGGAGAAGCGGGAAGAGCGCAAGCTCAAAGAAGCAGCCGAAGGAGCAGCACCCAAACCGAAGAAGGTTAACAAATCGGCGTTAAAAAAGAAACTCCATGCCCAGCTAGAAGGCCTGGACGTACTGGAAAAGCTTATACACTCGTTGATCCGGAACGGTCTCGGGACATTGGACAAAAAAGAACATAAGCGGATCCAGGAGCATGTGAAGCAGATGGGCAATTATTACTTATCGGGTGCTCAGACGGAACTCCGCCGCCTGGCGCTGGTTCTGTCATCCGAAGACCAGGAGAAAGCTTATACATATGCGGTGGGGCAGCTTGCCGTCATGAACGCAATGATCAAGAAGGGCAGACAGTACCTGACCACAAAACTTGAGGATCCGGATATGAGGCTGGACCACGAGTCGACGATAGAGGAATGGCTGGGGCATGCATGGCAGCTGACCGAGCTGCAAAGCTATGGGTTAGTGAGCGAAGGAGCGGAGCTGGTACAGCTTTCTTTTCTGAGTTATGCCGACGATGCGCGGCTGGAGCATGTGGATACCGGGTACTGGATCCAGAAGGACAGCGGCGAAATTCACCGAACGATCCAGTACCGTCCTTACAAAGCCGCCAAGCTGATGCGGGAAGAAGACAGCTTCTTTGATAAAGCCCATGTCCCTGTACTGTATCGCTACCCGGGTGATATGAACCGGCGTGTTCGCTTTGAAGAAATGACCTCAAGTCCGGTAACGGAAGAGGATCTGGAATGGATTCGCAACCATGCGGCGGGTTCTTATGCTGAAGCCGTTAAAAAGGTGAAGAACCAGCTCAAGAATCCGCTTAGCGACAGCAACCCCGTCATGCTGCTGCATGTATCCGGGATTGGCCGGAACGCTGAAGGGCAATATGCCATTACGGATGAATCCGGGCAGTCGATCGGGCTGGCCGATGTGTATATGGAACCAACCGTGCCGATGCTGCGGTATTTGCCGGAGGAGAAGCTGAGCGGCGTATCCATGCTGGTTATGTTTGAGCACAACCTTGCGACGGGCCGTCTCTGGGCACAGCCGCTAAGCATCATTACGACGAACGAAATCATCCGGCTATTGTACTAAGCAGGGTAACGAAGGAGGAAAGCGAACATGAGTACGGCATTACTGCAGGAGCTTAACCAAGAGGTTAGGCGTTTATATATCGCCGGCAGCGAGCTCGCGGCAGGCGATTTCCGCCTGAAGCGGCTGCTGCCGCAGTTTCAACAGCTGGGAGAACGCGCTCCCGTGTTCAAACGATTGGGCGAAGGAATCCTTGCCTTGATCGAGCCGGATTCCAAGAAGGAAAACCAGTCCGCACAGCTGCTTCAGGATTTAAACCAGCTGCTGAGCTCCGTGCTGCATACGCAAGGAACGACAGCACCCGAGGGAGAACTGTTTCAGGCAGACCATCATCCGGTTTCGCTGTCATCCCATTTATCCTACCGCAAGCTTTCAGCAGTACAGACCGCCCTGACCACGACGGGCAGCGGCCGTTACGAGATCATAGAAGAAGCGTGGAAGGAAGGGGTGTTCCGGGATTTCCGTCTGGTATACCTTGCAATCGAAGCGTTGAATGACCCATACGTCGAGATTGGCGAGCTCGCGGCCAATGAGATACTGCCGGCATACGGCCCGGAAATCGTTCCGTTTCTGATGGAAAGTTTTAATCCGGCTGGCGGAAGGCCGGAATCACGCAAGCTGAAGGTGATGGCGGCAACAGGCGGGAAGGAAGCGCTGGAGCTGATCCGCCAAGCGGCCGAGATCGGCAGCGACGAGGTACGGTGCATGGCCATCAAACTGCTTGCGCGGTACGAAGAGTTTGAAGCGGATCTGATGGAATGGAGCAGGAGCAAGAAGAAGGTCATTCGCGAAGCGGCCTATGGCGCGCTGGCCGAGAACGGTTCCGATCAAGCCGTGGAGCGGTTGTATGAAGCCGCTCAAGGAAAAGACAAAGAGTTGGTGAATCCTGCCTTAGGCAGATGCCGTTCCGCCCTGTTGACGGATTGGCTTGTACGAGACTTGTCGGCCGAGCTTCAATCGGCTTCCGAATCCCTGGACGACAAGCAAAAGCTGGAGGAGAGCTGGATCAAGGTGAAACGCTGCTTGTGGGCCCTACACGACAAACAAAATCCGGAGCTCGAAGAGCTGTACCGGAACGTGCTTCAACAGTATGCCTTATACATCAAGTCTTTGGGCTGGACCTATCTGATGAATGAAGCGGTCATCTACATGAATCGCGTGGATTCCGGGGAAGCCAGGGAACTGCTGCGCCAAAATGCGGAGAATGATATAGAGCAATATAGACACAGCGGCTCTTATGTCCGCGAGGTCTTCCAAAAAGCCGCGCGCGTGCTCCCGCCTGACCGCGTATATGAGCAATACAAGGACGTTCTGTTACAAGGCTTCGCCTCGTCCCCGCTCAGCAACGCGGCCAAGGAGCGGAAAAAGCTTTTGGATACCCTATCAGATCTGGTAATCCGCAGGCAGTATAAGCCTTATGAGGAAGTTTTGCCGTTTACGGGCAAGGAGAGCTACACGTATTACGTGGAGATGCTCCCGCAAGAGCAGCTGCTGGCAAGCTGGGATGAAAGATGGCTGGAGCTGTTGATCGAGCAGGATGAGCTGGCGCTGGTCAGCGCGTTCGCCCGCCGGGGACATCGGGAAGCCGAATCGTATTTGCTGGCAAAGCTGCAGAATTCGCCGGAATTCCGCAACCGGTTTGCCAATCTGATTATTATGGGTCTTGTTCGTACCGGCATAAAGGATGAAGAGCTGTTTGAAGCTGTTGTGGCCGCTCTTGAGGATAAGCGCAATCAGGACTGCTACATGATTGAGCCTTTTATATTCTCGCAGCTGTGCCGGTTGCCTGCAGGTTATTATGACCGCGTTCATGCGGTCCTGGGCAACTACAAGGACAACGCCGAGGATCAGCTTCGATATATCCTTCGCAAGATGAAAGAACAATAAATATTAAGGAGTGGAACCATGGGAGCAGGTCAAGAGCAATTGGAAGATATCATGCGCCAGCCCGCGGAAATACTGTTTCGTCATGAGCTGGAAGCGCTGCGCAAGGAGGATACCGGGAAAATTCCTGCCGGATGGCAGATGTCCCCTCAATCCGTACTCAAATTCATCGTTGGCGGCAAGGCCGGCAAGACGGAAATCACGCCTAAATATATCGGAAACCAACGACTGATCGAGATGGCGGTCGCTACCCTGGTAACCGACCGCGCCCTGTTATTGATCGGGGAACCAGGTACGGCCAAATCCTGGCTGTCCGAAAATCTGGCGGCAGCAATCTATGGAAATTCCGGATTGGTCGTACAGGGCACGGCTGGAACAAGCGAAGAACACGTGCGGTATTCCTGGAACTACGCCATGCTGCTTGCCCAAGGCCCTACCCCCGAAGCGCTGGTGCAGAGCCCGATCATGCGGGCGATGGAAGCGGGCGGGATCGCCCGGTTCGAAGAGATTTCCCGCTGCGCCTCGGAGGTACAGGATGCCCTTATCTCCATTTTGTCCGAAAAGACGATTTCGGTGCCTGAACTCGGAAAAGAAATGAATGCCCGAAAAGGCTTCTCGATTATCGCTACAGCGAATACGAGAGACCGCGGGGTCAATGAGATGTCGACCGCGCTGAAGCGCCGTTTCAACATCATCGTGCTTCCGGCTCCTGCGGATCTGGAAACCGAAATCGAAATCGTGAAGAAACGGGTGTCGGAGATTGCTTCCTCTTACGATCTTCAGGCTGCTGCTCCTGCAGATGAAGCACTGCTTAAGGTAGTTACCATCTTTCGCGAGCTGCGCAGCGGCATGACCCTGGATAAAAAGGAAAAAGTGAAGTCTCCTGCCGGGGTAATCTCGACGGCTGAAGCGATTTCGCTCCTGACCAACAGCATGGCGCTGGCAGCCAGCTTTGGCAGCGGGGAGCTCACCGACGAGGATTTGGCAGCAGGACTTCAAGGCGCGATCGTGAAGGATGATGATAAGGACCGGCTCGTGTGGAAGGAATATCTCGACAACGTGATGAAAAAGCGCGGTGCCGAGTGGCGGGGCTTATATCAAGCATGTAAGGAGATAAACAAGTGAATGCCGCCGGCATCCATGTTTTTGGCGTTCGGCATTTGTCACCCGCCGGTGCGAAGCATTTAGTAGATTTTCTGGATGAGATTGATCCCACCGCCGTCCTCATTGAAGGACCGTCTGACGCAAGCGGGGAAATCCGGCATCTGGCCCATGCCACGACAAAGCCGCCGGTTGCCATATTGGCATTTACCGAAGAAGTGCCGGTACAAACCGTACTTTGGCCTTTTGCGGTATATTCTCCGGAATATCAGGCGATGAAATGGGCGCAGAAGCACGGAGCCTACGCCGCATTTATCGATCTGCCGTCGTCCTCTGCCGTATGCCTTCAGGAGCTCCGCCGCAGCCCGGTAGGCGGTTCTGGCGGGGAAGAGTCCGAAGCCGGGAAGCCGGGAAGCGTTTCAGGTGCAGCAGAGCCGTCGAATGATAGCCTGCCGGCCGGAAAATCCGTATATGAGCGGATAGCCGAGCTTGCTGGCGAATACGATTACGATATGTACTGGGAGCGGAGTTATGAACATAATTTAAACGCGGGGTCTTACCGGCAATCCATAACGGCTTTTTCCGGGCATATGCGAGAACTTTCGGAGGAGAGAGAACGGCTTGAGGATACAGTGGAGTACGCCTACAATGCCGTCCGGGAGTCTTACATGCGCCGTCAGATTGTTGAAGCGATTGCGGCGGGGCATGAGCCCGAACGCATTGTCGTCGTCTGCGGGGCATACCATGCCCCTGCCCTTAGCGATCTGTCTAACCCGATGAGCGACGAGGAATTAACTCAGCTGCCTTCCCGGGCAACCAAACTGACCCTGATGCCATACTCTTACTATAAACTGTCGTCTATTTCCGGCTATGGCGCAGGAAATGCGGCTCCCCATTATTTTGAAATGATGTGGGAACGGATGCTGAAGGGCGCGCTAACGGAATTGCCGCATCAGTATTTATCCTTGGTGGCGGGCTCGATGAGAAAGAAAGGGACCCACCGGTCAACGGCAGAAGTGATCGAAGCCGTCCGGCTGGCGGAGTCGCTCGCCGCGCTCCATGGGGGCGGCATCCCCACCTTGCGGGATTTGCGGGATGCGGCCCAGACGCTGCTTGGGCGCGGTGAGCTTGCCGTCGTGGCAGAGGAGCTTGCCCGAACGGATATCGGCACGGCGATCGGCGAGCTGGCCGAAGGCGTCAGCCAGACGCCGATCCAGGACGACCTGAACCGCCAGCTCAAAAGGTTGAAGCTGGAGAAATATAAATCGGTTGTGGCCAACGATGTAATTCTGGATTTGCGCGAAAACCGAAGGGTTGCTTCGAAAGAATCCGCCTATCTGGATTTGAACCGTTCCTTCTTGTTTCACCGCTTGAAGCTGCTGGGGATTGACTTCGTCAGCGCGAGGCCGAGCGGGCAGGAGCAGGCGGCGTGGGCGGAGCACTGGGTTGTGAAATGGACGCCTGAGGTTGAAATCCAGGTCGTGGAGTCTACGCTGCTGGGAGAGACGGTAGAAGTAGCTGCCGCTTATATGCTCCAACAGAAGCTGGCGGACTGCAGCTCGATTGCCGAAGCCTCTTCGCTTATCCGAATCGCCTATGAGTGCGGGATGATTCACCAGATGGAAGCAGGCAGGCAGACCCTGCAGAAGCTGGCTGTGGACAGCCGTGATGTCGTACAGATCGCGGCCGCTTCCCGGTCGTTATCCGTGATGATCCGTTATGGCGGGGTCCGGCGAATGGATACGGAGCCGTTAGTGCCGCTGCTTCAGCAGCTGTTTATGCGCGCTTGCTTGTTCCTGCTTGATGGCAGCCAGTGCAGCGATGAGGTGTCCGGCTCGATGATCACCGCTATGAATGAGCTGAACAGCGTTGCGATGGAGCATGCCGAGCAGGTAGACGAGGAACTTTGGCTGCAAGAGCTTCGGCATTTGTCGGAAAGGGATGACCTCAATGCCCGTCTGTCGGGGTATGCCTGCGCGGTTTTAATGGAGCTGAACGCGATTTCCGCGCAGCAGTGCGCCGAAGAAGTTTCGCGCAGACTCTCCCCCGGCATTCCGGCCGATTTGGGGGCTGGATGGTTCGAGGGCTTATCGATGCGGAACCGTTATGCCCTGCTATCACGGTTAAGCTTGTGGGAGCAGCTGAATGAATACATCCTGTCCCTGGATGATGAAGAGTTCGCGCGCGCCCTTGTTTTTCTGCGCAGGGCGTTCAGTAGCTTCTCGCCCAAGGAAAAGACGATGATAGCCGAGCTGCTTGGCGAACTTTGGGGCGTGAACGCAGAGCAGGCCGCCGAGATTTTGACCGGTGACTTGAAGGAGGAAGAAGCGAAAATGCTGGACGAATTGAATGATTTTGATTTTGAGGATTTTTAGGCTATGAGCAGTATGCAAGAATCCAACCAAGTATCGCGATGGCGGCTCATTCTGGGCCAGTCGGCAGAGTCTCAGTTAGCGGGCTTCAGCCCCGGCGGGAGCATCGAGCTATCGGAGGAAGAACGCATTATGGACCGCGCGCTGGCCGCAATTTATGATAATACGGACGGCGGGACGGATGCAGGCGGCGCGCCATCGGGACAGCGGGGAGCCGGACAGGGGAAGTCGGCCCCTCGGCTCGCGCAGTGGCTGGGTGACGTCCGCTCCTTTTTCCCGGAAGACGTGGTGTCCATCATCCAGAATGATGCCATGGAACGAAAAGGCTGGAAGCAGCTGCTTTTTGAGCCCGAGGTGCTGGCTACGGTCAAGCCGGATATACAGCTGGTCGGCACGCTGCTGTCCCTAAAGGGGAAAATCCCCGAGAAAACGAAGGATACGGCACGCCAGCTGGTGAAGGCGGTTGTGGATGAGCTGGTTCAGCGCCTTCACGAGGATATCCGCCGGGCGGTGACCGGGGCCTTGAACCGCAGGCAGCATACGCCGCTCCCTTCGCTCAGCGGGATCGACTGGAAGCGGACGATACAGCGCAATCTGAAAAACTATGATGCGGACCGCAAACAGATCGTGCCGGAGCGTTTTTACTATTTTGACAGAGCCAAACGGAGCAAAGAATGGACCGTCATCGTGGATATCGACCAAAGCGGTTCCATGGCGGAATCCGTGATCTGGGCTTCGGTTGTAGGATCCATATTTGCCAGCATTCCCTCGCTGGACACCCGCGTGGTGGTTTTCGATACGGAAGTCGTTGATCTGACCGAGCAGTGTGCCCATGACCCGGTGGATATGCTGTTCGGGATCCAGCTCGGCGGCGGGACGGATATTCATAAATCGGTCGCTTATTGCGAGCAGTTTATCGAGGAGCCGAAAAAGACGCTGTTCATCATCATTTCAGACCTGTATGAAGGCGGCAATCAGGCCGGACTGATCCGGCGCATGCGCGAATTGCGGGAAGCGGGGGTCAAGACGATGTGTCTTCTCGCTTTATCCGACGAGGGTAAACCCTTCTATGACGAGCAGGTAGCCAAACAGCTGTCCCGGGACGGCACCCCTTGCTTCGCATGCACTCCTGCGCTTCTTCCGCAGCTGGTGGAGGGCGCCCTCAAAGGGCAGGATTTGGCGGAGCTCGCGAAACGGATTGGCACCAAAGGGATATAAACGATGATCCTAGGCAGGGTGGTTTAATCCTCAAATCCGGTTCGCTTGTTAGATGACCGACTAAAAAGACCTCACCGTGATCCCGTAAACAACAGATCATCGATGAGGTCTTCTGCATGTTATTATGACTGGTTTTCGGTGTTTTGACCCGCGCTAGGCTGCTGCTGTTCAAACACCTCGGCTGCTTCTTCGGCAGAGAACTCGGTGTCAAATTCACCTGGAACCGGCATTTTGTTCAATTTCGTAGTCTGGACTTCCGCTTTTGTCGGTTCGTTGCTGTTACGGTTTTGTTCGCTCATAGTGGCACCTCCTTATGCTAGTACGACTTCTGTATTTTGCCAAGGATGCCTAAATTTTATGCAAAAAGGGCAGCAACAGCATCCGGCGGCATGTTCGGCACGGAGCTGCCCGTTTCTCATAATTCATCGATGATAATAGAATTTCGTATTCAAAGAATGCCTGTTTCTCTGCTATCATAGGGATAGTCCTTTCAGGATAGACGGAGATCAGGCAGTACATACAGAACGGAGGATGTACGATGAGCAAGTCCTATACGTTCAACCCCCTTGGGGATTCGGCCGTCCTCATTCAATTTGCGGACTTCGTGAGCGAGAGGGTGCATCGTCAGGTCACAGACATGACGAGGCGATTGGAACGGGAGCCATTTATGGGCTGGATCGAATGTATCCCGTCGTTTACGAGCATCGCGGTTTACTACGATTTTGATAAGATCGAAAAGCCTGCCGGATTCGATACGGTATTTGCATATGTATGCTCGATGCTGGAACAGCGGATGGAGGCGAACACGGCAGACGAGAACCGGACGCCTTACGAGGTTGTCGATATTCCGGTTTGTTACGGAGGCGAATATGGGCCGGATTTGGACGAGGTGGCCCGGAAGAATCATCTGTCGCCCTTGGATGTCGTCAAGATTCATTCCGGGCAGGATTACTTGATCTATGCCATCGGTTTCGCCCCCGGGTTTCCGTATGTCGGAGGAATCCCGGAACAAATCGCAACCCCTAGGAGAAAGACGCCCAGGCTGCAAATACCGGCCGGTTCCGTTGGAATTGCCGGGACGCAAACCGGCATCTATCCGATCGAAACGCCGGGCGGCTGGCAGATTATCGGCCGGACGCCGCTGGCTTTGTTTCGTCCCGGCGCCGAGCCGCCAACGCTGTTGAAGAGCGGCCAATATATCCGGTTCCGGCCGATTCAAGCCGAGGAATACGAGCGGTTAAGGGAAGTGAGCCTATGAGTTTGACCGTCATCAAGCCGGGTCTGCTGGCGACTCTTCAGGATACAGGGAGACGGGGCTACGGCAGATACGGTATCATCACGGCTGGAGTCATGGACGCCTATGCCTATCGGCTTGCCAACCGACTTGTCGGCAATGAGGGTGAACACGCCGTTCTGGAGATCACATGGTCAGGATTGGCCGTTGAATTTCACGACAATTGTTGGATTGCCTTAACAGGCGGGGATTTATCGCCGCTAATCGATGGCGCAAAGGTGCCCATGTGGCGCCCGGTGCTGGTCAAAGCGGGCCGTGTGCTGAGCTTTCAACAGCCGGCAGCGGGGTGCCGCGCTTATATGTCCGTATCTGGCGGATTTGATGTCCCGCCGGTCATGGGCAGCCGCAGCACGTATTTAAGGGCCGGTATCGGCGGATATGAGGGAAGAGCGCTCATGCAGGGGGATACGCTGCATGCTCATCCTTCCCGGCTTCCTGTGAACTTGTCTACACGATACCTTCATGTTGATGATTGCGGCGGCTTTTTCACCGTGAAATGGTCTGTTTCTGCTCCAGGGTATGACTTCACCGGGCAAGATGCGGTGGTACGCGTGCTGTACGGACGTCAATTCGACGATTTTGACGACGACAGCAAGCAGGCGCTGTTCCGGGAACGGTTCACCGTCACCCCGCAATCGGACCGTATGGGCTACCGATTGTCCGGTCCGCCGCTGACATTAAGGCAAGCGAAGGAATACGTATCCGAGCCGGTTGCTCCGGGAACGGTACAGGTTCCCTCCGATGGCCAACCGATTATTCTGATGGCGGATCGGCAGACGCTTGGCGGCTATCCCAAAATCGCGCAGGTTGCTTCGGTCGATATTCCGCTGATCGCCCAGCTGCCGCCAGGCGGCAGCATCCGATTTGCGGAAATTTCCTTGGCGGAAGCGGAACGGTTATACGCGGCCCGCGCTCGGGAGCTTCGAATGATGGAAGCGATGATCAAGCATAAATTAAAGGAGTGGTGATTTCGCCATGGTTCGAGTGGACCTGAACTGCGATATGGGAGAGAGCTACGGAGCTTACAAGCTGGGCAACGATAAGGAGCTGCTTCGAAGCATCACCTCGGCTAACATCGCTTGCGGGTTCCATGCAGGCGATCCGGCCGTCATGCGGGCAACGGTGCGTCAGGCGGTCGAGAGCGGCGCCGCCATCGGCGCGCATCCGGGCTTGCCCGATTTGGCCGGTTTCGGAAGAAGAAGGATGGACATTACGCCCGTTGAGGCTTATGACATGGTTACCTATCAGGTGGGGGCCTTGATGGCTTTTGCGATACAGGAAGGAGCCGGGCTTCAGCATGTAAAGCCGCATGGAGCCCTTTATAACATGGCAGCAGCCTCCAGGCCCCTGGCAGACGCGATTGCCTTCGCCATCAAACAAATCGATCCGACCCTCATTCTGTTTGGATTGGCAGGCAGCGAGCTGATCGCGGCAGGGGAAGCAGCAGGGCTTCGAACAGCCAGTGAAGTGTTTGCGGATCGCACGTACCAGGACGACGGCTCCCTCACGCCGAGGAATCGGCCGGATGCCGTCATCACCGATCCCGAAGCTTCCGTCTCGCAGGTGGTGAGGATGGTCAAAGAAAACATGGTGGTATCCTTGACCGGCAAGCTGATCCCGATAACAGCGGACACTGTTTGCATACATGGAGACGGTGCGCACGCATCGCTATTCGCCACCACCTTGCGATCCCGGCTTGAAGCCGAGGGCGTCAACGTACAAGCGATCCAATCGTAATGATCAGTAAAATATTTACGAATGACCCAGTCAGCTTACATAACGAGTACAGGAGATATGCCATATGCTAAAAATATTAATTTCAGGCTTTGAGCCCTTTGGCGGGAGTTCCGTCAATCCTACGGAGAGACTGGTTGAGGAGATCCGGCAAGAGGTCTTTCCTGGGGCCGAGATCCGGACGCTGCTTCTTCCTGTGCATTACGACGAATGCGCGGACATTCTGCTGCAGGAGATGAAGGCATGCGAACCCGATGCGGTCATCGCTTGCGGTGTGGCGGGGGGACGGACCGCCATTACGCCGGAACGGATTGCGATTAACATCAAGGACATACCGCCGGAATCGACGATGACGGATAACCGGGGTGCACGGCCCCAAGACGAGCCTATAGACGTTGACGGACCGGACGGATTATTCTCAACCCTTCCGATCCGTTTGATGGTCGACCGGCTGAAGGAAGCAGGGATACCGGCAGCGGTATCCAATACAGCTGGAACGTATATTTGCAACAATACGATGTATGCGATTCTGAATGAAATCCGGCGCGAGCAACGGCCTGCTATTGCCGGCTTCGTGCATTTTCCGGCTTCGACGGAGATGGCCGCGGAGAAGCCGACCCTGCCGACCCTATCGCATGAAACGATGCTGAATGGCCTGCGGATCATCGTTCAAGCAACGATCGATGAATTGAATGGACGTGCTTAAGCCTTTTTGAAAGCTCGTTCGCCAAGTGTTACAACGAACCAGACTATATTCAGATAAACCATAAATCCCGCACCTCCTCTTCCATGGAAACATGGCATGAAGGGATGCGGGATTTTTTAAGACAACGAAACGCATAGATTCGAAGCAAGGACCCTACGGATATCGTCGTTAGTCGACTTCATCTTCGATCACCGGCACGCAAGGAGAGAGGAACGCGTCGCGCTGCTCCTGTAATTGTCCGCGTGCCAGCACTCGAACACGGAACTCGTTATCGTAGCCTTCCAAGTTCTCATCGTCTCGGGTGTACAGCAAACCGTATGAACCGGGAGCAATCTCGCCGATCAATTGGTACAACGCTACAATCTCGGCAGCTTCGGCTCCCTTGCGGTTGGTAAACCCGCCGACATGAAGATAATACGAGCCGTTGGCCGCATTTAAGGATAACAAGCCGCTGCCCCATGCGAATTCGGTAATTTTAAGCTGTATTTTCTGAATGATCATATCGAGCTGCCCGGCATCTGCTTCCGCAGGACTCTCTTGAATGGTGGCCCAGCCGTGAAATTCATACATGAATGCTCACTCCTTGTCGTTATAATGGATCGGTATCGATGTGGACTTCTATTCCATATCTTTGGCTGTATTCATGCAGTTTGTCAATAACCGATTGGGCAGGCTCCCCTTCAAAATGATAATAGACCTTTCTGCCGGTTTGCTCGGCAGCTTCGAAGGTCGCTTTCATTTGATCGCGTACCTTTTTGTTCACCTGCTGGAGGGCAGGCTTGGTCTGAGCGACGTATTCATCGCTAATTGCGTCGAATTCCCGGCCGATGGGATCGGAATCAAACTTCATCCTCGATTCTCCGCCGAGCCGCTCCGCCAGCGCATCGGCCGCTGCGTCCGGCTTGTTGACCTTCTGCAGCTCCCCGGAATATCTCGGTACCTCTTGAGGGGTGTCGTTTGATTCGTCCGGCTTATCTTCATCCGGCTTATTTTCATCGGGCTTATCGTTATCCGGTTTATCTTGATTCGGTTTGTCTTCGTCCGGCTTAGCATTCTCATGGTCATCGTCAGGCTTCCGTGGATTCTCTCGCGGTTGTTCATGGGGCCGATCCGGTTCATCGCGCGTCTTCGAGCCGAATTTTTCGGTGAGCGAATCCAACCATCTTCTTGCCCGCGGGCCCAGTTTATTGGACAGCCACGAGAGGCCCTTGCCGACCGGGATCCGGCTGAGGATCACGGCTAACACGGCAGCGGCCGCATTTTGAGGAGAAAGCAGCTTCTTCGGATCGCGGATGTATCCAGCGATTTCGTGTCCCCCTGCCGCAATGCCGGCACCTGTCATGGCAATGCCGAGTGCAGGCCAGAAGCTGACAAACAGCAGGGACAGGGCAAAGGCGCCCAGTATGATTCCCGCTTGTTCCCAGCCGCTAAGGCGATCCCACCAATTTTGGAGGGAGTCGAACAGGCACGCAAAACAGGAGGAGTCCGCTGCCGTCATGAAATCGCCAACGCTGGATAGGATCCCGGCAATTAGCATGAGGATTCCGATGGCTCCCAGAGCGGCTGAATACGTTCTTACATTGTCCTGAACCTGATCCCTTTGGCCCGCGGCTTCGAGATTGCCGTACAGCAGCGAGTATCCGAGCTCGCGCCGTTGGCGGTAGAAACCGATCAAGTAGCCCAGGCGTTTCCGGTCCGTAAACAAAGCCCGCGTCATCTGCCAAAGCTCCGTTAACGGATTGATGAGGGCTTCCCCCTTAAGCACAGGCAGTCGGTCCCGTATTCGATGCAGGTCCCAGTAGTCGATGAACAAGCCGATAACAAGCAGGGTCAGGAAGAATCCTTCGGTTCGGTAGCCCTCCCCGGTCCACTCATGAAGGGTAAGTATCCAATCCGGCAGCCGATTCTGACCATTCCAGGCCGCGTGATTCAGGACAGCCCAGAGCAGCAGGATCGCCGGAAAAGCATAGGCCCAGCGAGTGAGGCGTTTGGAGAAACGAAAAGCGAGGCCGATGCCGAGCGCGATCATGGCACTATGTACAGGATGCGTAACATTCATCATGGTAGGAATAAAGCTTTCCTCGAAGTAGCCGGGAAACCAATCGAAGAACTCCCAATGCAGCGTTTTGCCGCCAAGAAAAGAAACTCCGTAATTGCTTTGGACCAGCCGTCTAGACAGCTCCTCCATAAATTGAAAGCCAATGCCGGGAGCAGCGCCCAATAATACGTAATCGCCGAGGCTCAATGAAGTGGCTCTTCTTGAAAAAAACAAATATACTGCCAGCGGCAGCAGCTTGTAAATTTCCTCGATGATGGGGGTCATGACGGCAAATGACCATGTGTCGGTCGTCCGTCCTCCGAATATCATATGCAGACCCTGCATGGTCCCGTTGGTCAAGGGAATGACCAAGAGAACGCCCGAGAGAACAAATAAGCTGACCTGCTTCCAGGCGACCGTTTTGCTCCGGCTTAACAGCCAAAATTGCAGCAGCACGTAGAAGGACCATAAATATTGAACAAGCATGGTGCGCGATTCTTCGATCAGAACCAGACTTACAACGAGCACCGCCAAGGAAATCCAGGAAAACAAGTGATATACCTTGGAAAGGATAGGATATTTTCCGATCCATTCCCTCAAGACCCCGTATATCCGCTCCATGGTGTCCCTGACTCTCATCCGAATACCCGCTATTGACGATGTAATGGAATTCACCCCCCGCTGAATCAACCACGAACTTCCCCATGGCTCCCGATAGACAGTTTGCTATATATTTACACAAATGGTCCTCATAGTGAAACATTTCTTTGATCAGCATATGCGGTTCGAGACGGAGGTAGTGCTGCTCATAAAATAAAACTCCTCTGGCGGCCGGCGGAAGATCCGATTAACCAGAGGAGAGGGTTCATTATTTATATTTTACGACGATGGCATTGCTGATCTGACGGCCTGGCGTCGTTAAGTAAGAGCCGTTATAATACAATCCGCTGGAGGCCCCGCCATCTAGATTCATCGCTTGGTAGGCACCTGCCTGCTTCATGATTTCCGCCAGTTGGGGAATGGTAGCGCCGCCTGTCGTCAACAAAATCAGCTTGTGGTCCTTCGTGATGCCGAGCGCGCTTCGCGCCCCGCCGCCCGTCAGTATCTTCGGATCCTTGAATCCTTCCTTCTTGACGTCCAGCGTCACCTTGCCATTGGTCAACAGACGCGGACCCGCTTGAAGTGCTCCTTCCATACGGCCTTTTTCATATACGGATTTGAAGTCGAGTCCCGGCATCATCGTCGCCAGATTGTTGCTGTCATAGGTGAAGATCGTCCGGTTATCTCCCGAGGCCTTGTGAAAAATATTGCCTTTGCTGACCAAATAACCGTACGGTGCTTTGTACGCTCCCGAAGTATAGGCGTCAAAGAACGTCCCGTTGATGGCAACCACGGCATTGCTGCGCTTCGCTATGCTCCGCAAGTCTTCGACTTTGCCTGCTTTATTGCCAGCCAAAACAACGTCCAACTCCACCTTCGGATGGAGCAGCGAAACGGTGACAACCTGGGCGCTGAAGGAACGCGCTCCTACTTTAAATGTTTTTCTGGCCGACGTCACGGCCTTGGATGAACCGGTCATCATGTTCCCCGAAAGAACGGGGAGGGTGTTTGACACGCTGCCGTCCGTAATGTTCAGGGTGGATCTGTTATTGCTCCAGGACAGCTTAAGGCCAAGATGCTGGCTGACAAATTGCAGCGGTACATATGTGGAGCCGTTCTCGGAGAACGGGGCCGCTTTTGCTTGCAGCTTTTTGCCGTTTACATAAGCATTTCGACTGCCCAGGTATAGCGTGAGGGCTGTATCGTCTCGTGTGATGTTGAGTTTCTTCTCTGCAGCTGTATAAGCTACCTTTACACCGTCATAGGTCTTGAGTACCCCGACCGAGATGAAGGACTGGCTGTTCTTGTCCACGTAGGCCAAATTTTTGGGGGCGGATGCGGCATAAAGCGGCGTGATGACCGTCAGCATGGCCAGTACAACGATTGCAATGATTCTTTTCATGTTTCCTCTCAAGCTCCTTTGTGTCTTTATCTGTAATGGGCGTAGTATTAGTGCCTATATTTTATCGGCTTGCAGGGACTATTTGTTTAGGACAAAAGTCCATGTTCATGGCATGGTGTTGTAAAAAAATTCCGATCACCCATTGACAAAGAAGCTCATCTCTTATATGGTTAATTACATGAGTAACTAACCAATTATGTAACGAGGTTATAAACGAAAGTTGGTGAGGTAAATGGCATTTCAGATTGATGACAGCAGACCGATATTCATGCAAATAGCCGACAAAATTGAAGACGACATCATCGAAGCACGACTGCCTGAGGAAACGCAGGTTCCATCAACGAATCAGTTTGCAGCCTTTTACCAGATCAATCCGGCTACAGCTGCCAAAGGGGTTAATCTGCTGGTCGATCAAGGAATTTTGTACAAGAAACGGGGGATTGGCATGTTTGTAGCTTCTGGAGCTCGTGAACTGCTGATGGAGAAACGCAAGACGGAGTTTTATGAACAGTATGTGGTCGCCATGGTTAAGGAAGCGGCCAAACTTGGGATTACCAAAGATCAATTGTCGGAAATGATTCGCAGAGGGGAGCAAGACTGATGAGCCAAACCGTGATCGAAGTAAAGAATTTGAGCAAGGCATACAAGGATGCGACGGCTGTCGATAATGTAAGCTTTACCATCGAGGCGAATAAGATCTATGGATTGCTGGGCAGGAACGGAGCGGGCAAAACGACCATTATGCAGATGATAACGGCGCAGCTGTTCCCGAGCCAAGGGGAGATTCGCGTTTTCGGAGAACATCCATACGAAAATCATAAGGTGATCCGGCAGGTATGCTTCATTAAGGAAGGCCAGAAATATCCGGATATCTTTACGGTCAAGGACGTTATGGGAATTGCCGCCAACGTTTATCCGAATTGGGATGCGGCATATGCGAATAAACTGATCGAGGTATTTCGGCTGCCTATGAAACGACTCGTAAAGAGATTGTCCCGCGGCATGCTCTCATCAGTAGGCATCATCGTCGGACTCGCCAGCCGCGCGCCCGTAACGATCTTTGATGAACCTTATCTTGGACTGGACGCCGTGGCCAGAGAGCTGTTCTATGATCATCTGATCGAGGATTACACGAATCATCCGCGCACGATTATTCTGTCCACGCATTTGATCGATGAAGTCAGCAGATTGCTGGAGCATATTATCGTCATTGATTCCGGCCGAATCTTACTTGACGATGCTACGGATGACTTGCGCGGACGTGCGTTTAAGATCGTCGGTCCTTCCGGAACGGTTGAATCGTTTATCCAAGGGCATGAAGTGATACATCGGGAATCGTTCGCTTCCATGTTGTCCGTCACGGTGATGGGAAACGCGACAACGAAGCTGCAAAAAGAGGCGGAGGAATTGGGCTTGGAAACAACCCCGGTGTCCCTTCAACAATTGATCGTATATTTAACTAAGCACGAAAAGGTGGGGATCCAACCATGAACGGAATTCCTGGCGTAATCCATATTTATTCGAGACAGAAACTATCCTGGTTTTATTTGCCCTGGGCCATCACGGCATTCAGCTTTCTGGTCAACTACATTATTAGCGTATTGGTTAATGGTGAAGCGATCTATGCCGGGGGTTTGGCAACAATCTTTATCTATGTGTTTATCGCGGCTCTGGTATCGGTGCTGCAGCTGTTTCCCTTCTCCCTCGGATTCAGCATTCGAAGAACGGACTTCTATCTGGGTTCTGTTCTGATGGTGGTAGCGTACAGCGTCCTAACGTCGATTATATTATTGGCATTAGCCGAAATAGAAAGCTTAACGAGTTCTTGGGGAGACCGGTTATCGTTTTTCAAACTGCCGTATTTGAATGACGGCACGTTATTCGAACAATTCATCATTTATTTCATATTGCTTCTTACATTTGCCTTTATCGGGATAGGAATCGGCGTGTTCTATCTTCGTCATCGCGGCATTAAGACCTTTGTCATGATGGCGGCCTATTTCATTCTATTGTCGGGGGCCAGCGTTCTGGTCACCCACTACGGCTGGTGGAGGCAAGTGATTGACTGGGTTGTCAGACACACTGCCTTTGAATTGTCCCTGTGGCTCATTCCCATCTCGGTTATCCTCGCACTCGTCAGCTACCGCTCGATTCGTAAAAGCTCGGTGTAAGGCAAAAGACGTCCGATTACTCGGACGTCTTTTTGTTGTCCTTCCGTTTGTTTAACGCCTTCGATCCGGCAAGGGTCGTGCCCGGCGGGTACGAAAGCTGCGGGTGTTTGGAAGTGCCTATAAGTTGCGATGTGTATATGCCGGAGTGACCGGAAAAGAGGTAACTGATGACGCAGGCCATAAACATATACACCGCGCCTTCCCCGCCGAACAGCTCGATTCCCATGATAAAGCAAGCAATTGGGGTGTTTGTCGCTCCGCAAAATACCGCGATGAAACCTAAAGCAGCCAAGAAAGGGGCATGCAATCCGATCCACTCCGACAATGCGCTGCCCAGCGTTGCCCCGATAGCAAACAACGGGGTGACTTCGCCTCCCTGGAACCCTGCTCCGAGCGTCAGCGAGGTAAAGATAATTTTGCCCAGAAAAGCAAAAGGCGAAACTTCGCCAGCGAAGGCCGCTTCAATCAGCGGGATGCCCAGCCCCAGATAATCGCGGGTTCCGAGCAGGTAAACCAGCCCAATGATGATGACGCCTCCTGCAGCGCTTTTGACCATCGGATTGTGAAAAACATAACCGTACCACCGCTTGAGCGAATGGGTTAGCTCACTGAACAGCCGGCTTGTCAGACCGAATAGCATAGAGGCGAAGACGACTTTCATGATTACCATAAAACCCAATGCCGGAATATCTCCGATCGGATAATGCAAATGGCTGACGCCCCATAAAGAGGTAGCGGTCAGATTTCCGACCATACTGGCAGCGAATGCAGGCAGGAGAGCCTGATGCGAGACCAGCCCGATGGCAAGGACTTCAAGCCCGAACAGCGTGCCGGCCAGCGGCGTGCCGAAGATCGATCCGAAACCGCCGCTGATTCCGCAGATCAGCAGTATTTTTCGATCCGACGGCGTTACGCGGATAAGTTTGCCGAGCCACTCCGATAAGCTGCCTCCCATCTGAACGGCAGTGCCTTCACGACCTGCCGATCCGCCGAATAGATGGGTAATTAAAGTACCGATCAGGACCAACGGCGCCATTCGCAATGGAATGCTTTCGGTTCCGCCATGAATTTGTTCCAGGATGAGATTATTTCCCTTGGCACTGCTCTTGCCGAACTTGTAATAAAGGAAGCTGACTGCGGCGCCTCCCAAGGGAAGAAGGTATAACAGCCATGGATTTCCCAAGCGAAGGGAGGTCACGTAGTCCAGACTGTAGAGAAAGAAGGCGGAGGCACTGCCCGTCATCAATCCCACGAGGCTTCCCAGAACGACCCATTTGATGAAGTAACCGGATAACATGGCCAATGACCATTTCCCGGCGCTCTCAATCCATTTTTTCTTCATGCAAGCTCACCCGTTTCTATAGATTCGCCGCTAACCCCCCATACACAAACAGACTCCTACCAGGAAAGCGACCTCTGGTAGGAGTCATTAGCTATGGAAGCGGTTATGGCGAACTCCATCGCCTCATTCAATTAGCATTTATTGTAATGGACCGGCGGCTTATATGTCAACAGACAACAAATCAGGGTTTAAACGAACACTTAATTCGGATTGCTGCGATTGACCTGGAAAAAAGTGCTTGACTTGGACATGGACTTTTTTCCAAGGAGAAATTCAAATTGTCCATGGACGAAGAAAGGTGTCTATTTTATAGTTACCAATGATAATGATAATCAATATCATAAAATTGAGGGGAACATGATGTCATCAAACACGTCCAATCCAAGTATTACGGATGCCAAGACCCACGCCAATATCAAAGGGCGCCCATGGGCTGCGACCCTGATTCTTACCGGGGGCGTGGCAGCATTGGTGCTTGGCATAGCTTTATCCATATCGCTCGGCGCGGCCGACATCGATCTGCGAAATGTATGGGAAGCGGTGTTCTTCTTTAATCCCGATGTGACGGAGCATCAGATTATTCAGGAGCTTCGGCTGCCGAGGGTCCTTGGCGGAGCGATGGTGGGTGCCTGCTTTGCCGTATCGGGTGCGATCATGCAGGGCATGACCCGAAATCCGCTCGCTGATTCGGGTCTGCTCGGATTAAATGCGGGAGCCGGATTTGTCATTGCGATCTGCTTTGCATTTTTTCCGGGATTGCCGTATATGTACCTGATTCTGTTCTCGTTCCTGGGGGCTGGCTTGGGTGCCGTGCTCGTGTACGGAGTCAGTTCCATGGCAAAAGGCGGTCTCACACCGGTTCGCCTCGTTCTGGCGGGTGCGGCGCTGAGCGCTCTGCTAAGCGCGCTGAGCGAAGGCATCGCATTGTATTTTCAGGTCGGACAGGACATGGCGTTCTGGTATGCCGGCGGTACGGCGGGGATTAAGTGGGTTCATCTGAAAATTATGCTGCCTTGGATAGCAGCTGCTATATTGGGCGCAATAGCATTGTCGCGTTCCATTACCATGCTCAGCCTCGGCGACGATATCGCCAAGGGACTCGGTCAGCGAACGGGACTTGTCAAGCTGGGCGGTACGGTAATCGTGCTGGTGCTGGCGGGGGCTGCCGTCTCGGTTGTAGGTGCGGTAGGCTTCGTCGGTCTGATGATTCCGCACCTTACCCGGAAGCTTGTCGGCGTGGACTACCGGCTCATCATTCCCTGCTCGGCCGTACTGGGAAGCTTGCTGGTCGTCATAGCCGACCTGGCGGCAAGAATGGTGAATCCCCCATACGAGACGCCTGTGGGCTCGATCATCGCACTGATCGGTGTGCCCTTCTTCCTTTACTTGGCACGCAAAGAAAGGAGGGAGCTGTAGATGGATGCCGTTACCAATACCATGCACGAGCGTAAAGGCAGGAAGCGCAAGATTATGACGCTATCTGTCCTGGGTGCATTAATCATTCTGGTATTTCTGATCAGCATGAACACGGGGGTCATTCGCTTGTCGCCGCTTGAGGTCGTAAAAACCCTTTTTGGCGGCGGGACGGACAAGCAGGAGCTTGTGCTGTTCGAATTCCGCTTGCCGCGGATCGTCATTTCGCTTCTGATTGGTGCCGGGTTGGCGATATCCGGCTGCGTTATGCAGGGCATTTCCCGTAATGAGCTGGCGGACCCCGGCATTTTGGGGATCAATGCGGGAGCCGGATTAATGGTTATGCTGTTCATTTCATTTTTTCCGAGCACGGCCGCGGCTCCGGTCTTTCTGCTGCCGGTACTCGCCCTGATTGGTGCGGGCGGCACCGCGGCATTGATATGCGTGCTGGCTTACAAGAAGAATCAAGGCTTTAAGCCGACGGGCCTTCTGTTGACGGGCATCGCCGTAGCGGCCGGCATCAGTGCGGCTATGATCGTGCTGACGCTGCGTTTAAGCCCGGAAAAATATCAGTTTGTTGCCACTTGGCTAGCCGGCAGCATCTGGGGTTCGAGTTGGAAGTTCGTCCTGGCATTGCTCCCATGGATGCTTGTGCTGCTGCCCTTCGTGATGTACAAAGCGCAGGTGATGAACGTTCTCAATCTAGGAGAGCCGACGGCAACCGGACTGGGAGCCTCCGTTACAAGGGAGCAATTGAAGCTGCTGGCAGCGGCTGTCGGACTGGCTGCCTCCTGCGTCGCGGTGAGCGGCGGCATCGGATTCGTCGGGCTTATAGCGCCGCATCTGTCCAGGCGCTTGGTCGGTGCGAAGCATCAAATGCTGCTTCCGGTAACGGCGCTGGTCGGAGCCTTGCTGGTCATCACTGCCGACACTTTGGGCCGCTGGATCATTCAACCGTCCGAGATTCCGACCGGGATCGTGGTTGCCGTGATTGGCGCTCCGTACTTCCTGTACCTGCTATCCAGGACAAAAGCTTAGCTGCCCAAGATCGCTGGGATCTAGCGCAATCTTGCGACGGGTAAGGGCTTGCACATTTTTTAACGCCATTACGGATTTAAGGAGGTCCTTATGCTGCGCCGATTTTTTTCCTATTACAAGCCTTATAAAGGGCTATTCATATTGGATTTTTGCTGCGCTATCTTTGCCGCTTTGTTGGAATTGATATTCCCGGTAGCCGTCAACCGCGTGATCGACGACTTGCTGCCAAGCGGGAACTGGAAGTGGATTTTATACGCTTGCCTTGGGCTTCTCGGCATTTATGTCGTCAGTTCTTTCCTGCATTACGTAGTTACGTATTGGGGTCATAAACTCGGCATCAACATTGAAACGGATATGCGCAAAAAGCTGTTCGATCGGGTTCAGAAGCAATCCTTCCGTTTTTTTGACAACAACAAGACGGGACATCTTGTTTCGAGAATGACCAACGACCTGATGGATATCGGTGAGATTGCCCACCATGGCCCGGAAGACCTGTTCATCGCCGTCATGACGCTTGCCGGAGCGCTGGGCATCATGCTCGGGATCAACTGGCAGCTTGCTGTGATGACGTTTGTGATCGTTCCTTTGATGATCTATTTATCGCTGTATTTCAGCGGGAAAATGTCGGCAGCGTTCAAGCGCATGTTCTCCGATATTGCCGATTACAATGCACGCGTGGAGAACAACGTCAGCGGGATCCGCGTGGTTCAAGCCTTCTCGAACGAGGAGCATGAAATCACGCGTTTCGCCGAGAACAACAACCGCTTTCGCGTGACGAAGCTGATTGCTTACCGCATCATGGCCTGGAACTCGTCGATCAGCTTTATCCTGATGAAATTCATCTCCCTGTTCGTGCTGGTATGCGGCACCTGGTTCGTGATTGAGGGCCGGATGACCAACGGGGAATTTATCGCTTTTGTCATGCTGTCTAACGTGTTCCTCGGTCCGATTAAACAAATCAATGCGGTCATTGAGATGTATCCGAAGGGAATCGCCGGCTTTAAGCGGTATTTGGAGCTTCTGGAAAGCGAACCCGACGTCGCGGATATGCCGGGTGCCAAGCCGTTCGGCCATGTACGTGGTGACATTGCCTTTCACGGCGTAACCTTTGGTTACGAGAACAAAGACCACGTCCTGGAGGATGTCCATTTGTCCATTCGCGCAGGCGAAACCGTCGCGCTTGTAGGGCCGTCCGGAGCGGGCAAGACCACGTTGTGCTCATTGCTGCCTCGTTTCTATGACACGGAAGCCGGAAAGATAACGATAGACGGGATCGATATTCGCGACATGACGCTGCAATCCCTTCGTTCCCATATTGGCATCGTCCAGCAGGACGTGTTCCTGTTTGATGGCAGCATCCGCGAAAATATCGCTTATGGCAGGTTAGATGCTGACGACAGCGACATCATGAAAGCAGTGGGCCGTGCCCAGCTTGAAGAGCTGGTTGCTTCGCTTCCGGATGGGCTGGACACCTTGATTGGCGAGCGGGGCGTGAAGCTGTCCGGCGGACAGAAGCAGCGACTGTCGATAGCCCGGATGTTCCTCAAGAACCCGCCGATCCTCATTCTCGACGAGGCGACGTCCGCGCTTGATGCGGAAACCGAAGCGGCGATTCAACAGGCGCTTGCCGAGCTCTCGGAAGGACGAACGACGCTGGTGATTGCCCACCGGCTCGCAACCATCAAGAATGCGGATCGCATCGTGGTCGTTGCGGACAAAGGCATCGCCGAACAAGGAGCCCATGAGGATCTGCTCGCGACGCACGGCATATACAGCCGTTTGCATCGAGCTCAATTCGGGGCTTGATTCAACTAACACCATACTTAGGAGGATGTAAAATATGTTCAAGTCAAAATTACGCGTCATGCTCACCATCCTTGTCTTATGCTCGATCTTCATCTCGGCATGCGGCGCAAATGGAAATACGGCGAATCAAGCCGGTTCCGCAGGCGAAACAGCAACAGGGACGGATACTGCGAAGACTGAAGCCTCAGCCCCAACAATCAAAAAGGTGCCGACAATTAACGGAGACATCGAAATTCCGACGGATCCTCAGCGTATTGTAGTGGATGCCTACTTGCCAACGCTGCTGCTGCTCGGTGAAAAGCCGGTAGGCGCCACCGCGACGGATTTGGAGAACGTCCATATCCAGGACCTGATCGATGGCATAGAGAACACCGGGGATAGCTCTGCGGAGAAGATAGTGGAACTTAACCCCGATCTGATTATCAGCGCGAACTCGGACCCGGAGCTATACGAGAAATTGTCCAAAATCGCACCGACCGTCATTCTTCCTTATGAAACCTATCGAGGCGTGCACGAAGAAGTAGAGGGACTCGGCGCAATCCTTGGCAAGGAAGAAGAAGCAATAGAATGGCTTGCCGGTTTTGATGAAAAAATCGAAGCGCTGCGCACAAAAGTGAACGGTGTGTTGGAAGAAGGTGAGACGTTCTCGATTTTCGGCGCATTCGGCAAAACCTTCTACCTGTACGGTGACGGCATTTATCGCGGGGGCTTGGCCATCTATAAGGAACTCCAGCTAACGCCTCCGGCAACGATCCAAAAGGAATTGATTGATGCCAACGTGACTTACAAGGAGGTTTCCTTGGAAGTGCTCAAAGATTATGCAGGCGATTATATTTTCTTTGATGAGTCCAACGGGGCCGAGATGGATAAGAAGGATAAGGTGTGGACTTCGATTGAAGCGGTGAAGCAGGATCGCGTGTTTTATCTGGATGCCAAGCGATTCTGGCCGTTTGATCCCATTGCGGTCCTGGCTCAGGCCGAGGAAGTGACGGAAATGATCGTCAGCCAAAAAGAGAAGGAGAATGCGAAATAATCAATTTTCGAACATGCGATAGAGATGGAATATATGAAAAGGGCAAGGTCCGTGATCACGGACCTTGCCCTTGCTGTTGTATCAGGAGTGCTTATACTTATAAATCAGGTCAAGCGTGCATCTGAGGTTGTGGGCTCGTCTGAGACTTTTAACTTATCGTTCAGGATGCTTTCCTCAAGCACGCTGAACTTGTCCCCGTATACTTTCGTGATATGTTTTTCGCCCCATGCACAGAGCATATCCAGAATTCCGCTCAAACTTCTGCCGTACTCGCTGAGCTCATATTCCACTTTAGGCGGCACTTGATTATGAATGATGCGATTGATCACGCCATCTTCCTCCAGCTCTCGCAGCTGCTGCGTCAGCATTTTTTGGGTGATATGCGGCATGAGGCGCTTCAGCTCGTTGGTCCGTTTACGGCCATGGGTCAGATGGCAGAGGATCACGCATTTCCACTTGCCCCCGATTACTTCCAATGTTGCTTCGACGGCTATATTGTATTTCTTCGTTTGCATATGGAGCCTCCTATTCTTGATAGGCACTAAAAAGTGCCTAGGGTACTGTCAAGTACCTACATTACAAAAAAGTACGTTCTTCACACAAGTGATGATATGAATCATAATAGCATTTGCCAGCTGGATTACACCATACGTCATATTTTTACAATATACAAGCAAGAGAATAGGATAGGGGGAAAATAGGAACATCATGACTATAGATAAAAAAAGAAGTTTGCTTGCGCTAATAGCGCTTGCCGTCAGTGCCTTCGCCATCGGAACAACGGAATTCATCAGCGTAGGGCTTCTGCCGTTGATTGCGGAGGATATGAATATATCCGTGACGACAGCCGGATTAACCGTGTCGATCTATGCGCTCGGCGTTACCTTCGGTGCGCCGATCCTCACGTCGCTCACATCCAGGATGTCCAGGAAAACTTTGCTGCTCTGGATCATGATCATTTTTATTATCGGCAACAGCTTGGCAGCGGGCGCAGCTTCCATTGGCGTCCTGCTTGCAGCACGGGTCCTGTCGGCCTTTTCACATGGCGTATTCATGTCGATCGGCTCGATTATTGCCGCAAGCGTGGTGCCTGAGAACCGCAGGGCATCGGCGATCTCCATTATGTTTACGGGTCTTACCGTAGCCACGGTCACCGGCGTTCCGCTCGGAACGTTTATCGGTCAGCAGTTGGGCTGGAGGCTTGCTTTTGTCGCGATTGTTGCCGTCGGCATCGTTGCGCTGATTGCGAACAGCATCCTGGTCCCTTCGGACCTGCCTAAGGGAGAACGGACTTCATTCCGCGACCAGGCTAAATTGATGACAAACGGAAGACTGCTGCTCATGCTTCTGATTACGGCTCTCGGTTATGGCGGAACCTTTGTTGTCTTCACTTATTTATCCCCATTGCTTCAGGATATAACAGGCTTCAATGAAAATACGGTGGCCATCATCCTGCTTGTCTATGGGATAGCCATTGCAGTCGGTAACGTGATCGGCGGGAAGGCGGCCAATCGCAACCCGCTGAAAGCCCTGCTCTACATGTTTATAGCCCAAGCCCTGGTGCTGGTTACACTTACGTTTACCGCACCGTTTCAAACGGCGGGACTCATCACGATTATTCTTATGGGATTCCTGGCGTTCATGAACGTGCCGGGTTTGCAGGTTTACGTTGTGATGCTGGCCGAGCGCTTTGCGCCCGGAGCCGTGAATATGGCGTCCGCGCTGAATATTGCTGCATTTAATGCCGGTATCGCCATCGGCGCATTTCTAGGCGGCTTGATCACGAATTCCATGGGCCTGATTCATACGGCATGGATCGGAGCCCTGATGGTGGCCGGTGCGGTCGTGCTCACGGGCTGGAGCTTGAAGCTGGAACGAAAGGATTCGGATAATAAATCGGATAAACCGGATATGCCAGCGGCATGAAGCAACATTTAGGATGAAGGGAGGTGATGACGGAGCGGATCATGGGAGATACTGCACAATAGGTTCATCAATTTATCACTATCCAAAAAAACTTCGGAGGTTTATCAACATGACAGCAAAACACTTACAAGATACAACCACTTTATATAATGGCGTCAACATGCCTTGGTTTGGTCTAGGCGTATTTAAAGTTGAAGAAGGACCGGAGCTGGTGAATGCCGTTCGTACGGCCATTCAGCACGGCTATCGGAGCGTGGACACCGCCGCCATATACGGCAATGAAGAAGGTGTCGGACAGGGCATTCGCGAAGGCTTGGCAGCTGCCGGATTAAAAAGAGAAGATCTGTTCGTCACATCCAAGGTGTGGAATGCCGACCTGGGTTATGAATCGACTTTGAAGGCTTATGAGGAAAGCTTGCGAAAGCTGGGATTGGAGTATTTGGACTTATACCTTATACACTGGCCGGTTGAAGGGAAATATATAGAGGCGTGGAAGGCGCTCGAAACGTTGTACAAGCAAGGGCGCGTAAAAGCCATCGGCGTGAGCAATTTCCAAATCGATCATCTGGAGAAGTTAATGAAGGAAACCGACATCAAACCGATGGTGAACCAGGTGGAATATCATCCCCGATTAACGCAAAAAGAATTGCAGGCGTACTGCCAGGCGAACGGTATTCAGCTAGAGGCTTGGTCTCCCTTAATGCAGGGTCAGCTGCTGGATCAGGAGGACCTTCAGATCATCGCGAAGAAGCATCATAAATCCATCGCGCAGATCATTCTTCGTTGGGATCTACAGAACGGCGTGGTGACGATTCCGAAATCGACCAAAGAGCATCGGATCACCGAGAACTCCGATCTATTTGATTTTGAATTGTCCATGGAGGATATGCAGCGCATCGACAGCTTGAATCAGGATCACCGTGTGGGACCGGACCCGGACAATTTTGATTTCTAAAAAATCGGCGTTTACCGCAAGCATATAAGTGTAATGAATAGCGACTCTCCTGAGCTTCTCCACCTTGGTGGGGATCGGGAGGGTCCATTCCTACATAACGAAAAGGAGCGAGGATCATGAACTTGGATTTACAGGGTAAAGTCGCATTGGTCACAGGCTCGACATCAGGCATCGGCAAAGCGATCGCCATGTCGCTGGCAGCCGAAGGAGCGTCCGTCATTATCAATGGAAGACACGAGGATAAGGTGAAGCAGACGATCCATGACATTCGCGCCGTCCATCCGGATGCCGAGCTGCGTTATGCCGTGGCGGATCTCGGAACCGAGGAGGGCTGCCATCAGGTCAGGGAAGCCGCCCCGGTCGTTGATATTCTAATCAACAATTTAGGCATCTTCGAGCCTGCCGAATTTTTCGATATATCGGATGCGGAATGGTTCAGGTTCTTCGAGACGAATATTATGAGCGGCGTCCGTTTAACCAGACACTATTTGCAGAACATGATCAGCCGCAATGAAGGCCGAATTATTTTTATCGCGAGCGAAGCAGCCGTCATGCCGTCCCAGGAGATGGCGCATTACAGCGCTACGAAGACGATGCAGCTGTCCCTTTCCCGGAGCTTGGCCGAATTGACGACAGGAACCCGCGTCACGGTGAATACCGTTATGCCCGGCTCCACCCTTACGGAAGGCGTCGAAACGATGCTGGATACGCTGTATCCCGATGAGAATCTTACCATCGAAGAAGCCGAACAGCGGTTTATGAAGGAAAATCGGCCGACTTCCATTATTCAGCGGCTGATTCGTCCGGAGGAAATTGCCGATTTCGTCGCCTACCTGAGCAGTCCCAAATCCTCCGCGATCAACGGTTCGGCACTCCGGATTGACGGAGGCTTGGTACGAAGCGTATTCTGAGCAAGCCAAAAGCCTAACGCATTCGATGGCATGCTATCGGGATGAACGGTACTTTAGCCTGAAAGAGTTGGGTTTAAACCCGGTATAACGAACAAAGCAGCGAATGAAATACGGAAACGAGCCGAACCCGGATTCCTCGGCTATGCGTCCGATCGGCTCGTTGGTGTGGATCAGCAAGCGTTTTGCTTGCTCGATCCGATGCCGCGTCAGAAACTCCAGGGGCGTGCAGCCGAACGTTTTTTTCATGCAAATGGAAATATAATTCTGGTGAAAGTGCATGGCATCGGACAATTGCTGGTAGCTGACCGGCTCTTTGTAATGTGCTCTTAAATAGTTGGCCGTTCGTTCGGCAATGGCATAATGAGGATGCTGCTGCTGGATTCCTTCTTCTTCGGCTTGGAACAACAGCAGCAGCTCATGCATCAGCTGCTGCTGTTTCCAGCGTGCCGCGGAAGATGGCGATTGCTGGAGCAGCTGCAGTTGTTCAATCAGACGTCCGGCCTGCGCTTTCGAAGACAGTTCTCCGTACTTGGGAATATAGAAAGAGAAATTATCAAATTGCACATAAGGGTGATCCGATTGCGATAAGGCAAACGGGATCCGTTCCTCCGCTTCAATCCACGGTGCGACCGTCTGAAAATGCAGCCAATAAAAATGGGTTTCCTTCTGACAGGGCAGGTACGTACGGTGTGCGGCATCGGGTCTTAGAATCAGGTGATACCCTGCCTTTACGCTGTAAGATACTCCGTTCTCTTCCAGGAATAACTCCCCTCTGGTCACGAGAATCAGATCAAAGACACCGATGTTATACCGATCCGGATGTCGATCTCCCTCCTGGTAGGTATCTTCTCCGCAAATCATATAATGCGGCAATGGCGGAGCCGTAAACTGGAAAATCATCTCCGGCCGGTCCTCCTTCTCCAACTGGCTTTTCTCCATGATAATCGTTTTGTTGCTCGGGATTCAATAAATCATGATGTTGTAATCGGATAAAAAGATGTTGTTTCTGTGTATAGGGAAACGCCGGTTGAGATGATATATTTCTACCTGAGTAAGCACCTATAAGACAGAACAAGGAGCGTGGAAGTCGATGCTGCATCAGACGGCTTTTAATAGTTTGCCGCTTAGAGCGATTAAGCCGGCCGGCTGGCTTAAGGATCAGCTGGAGATTCAAGCAAGCGGGTTTACGGGACATCTGGAGGAACAGTGGAAGGACGTCGGAGCAGACAACGGATGGCTTGGCGGCCAGGGAGAGAGCTGGGAGCGGGGACCTTATTATGTCGACGGTTTGCTTCCTTTAGCTTATTTGCTGGAGGACGAGTCTTTGATCGCTAAAGCGAATCGATGGGTCGAGTGGTCGCTTGCCAGCCAGCAGGAGAACGGCATGTTCGGTCCGGCGCGTATCACCTCCGTGAATCAGGATATCGATAAGGATCAGGATTGGTGGCATTATATGATCATGCTGAAAGTGATGATGCAGCATGAGGAAGCAAGAGGCGACGAACGCATCATTCCGTTTCTGACCAAGTTCTTTACTTACGTCCATTCGGTCATTGAGGAACAGCCGCTGCGGGGCTGGGCCAAAACCAGGGGGGCCGAGATGCTGCTGTGCATCGCGTGGCTGCATAAACGAACGGCGCAGCCTTTCCTGCTGCAGCTTGCGGATACGATCGCGAAACAAACCACGGACTGGAGCGGTATTTTTCATGATTTTCCGTTCTGGCGCAAGGTTGAAGAGTGGGATTGGACAACCCATGTCGTGAACGTGGCGATGGGCATCAAAACGCCGGGCGTGCTGTATGAATTACACGGAAATCCGGTGGAGCGGGAAAGCGTGCACCGGGGCATCGATTCCTTGATGACGTACCACGGGCAAGCGCACGGCATGTTCTCGGGAGACGAGTGGTTGTCCGGCACCCATCCGAGCCAAGGGGTTGAATTGTGTGCCGTCGTCGAGTATATGTTTTCGATGGAGCAGCTGACGCGCATTTTCGGGGAGGGACGCTTCGGGGATATTTTGGAGAAGGTCGCGTTTAATGCGCTGCCTGCCGCCATCTCTGCGGATTGGACCTCGCATCAGTATGATCAGCAGGTCAACCAAATGATCTGCAACGTCGCTCCGCGGGCTTGGAGCAACAGTCCCGATGCCAACGTATTCGGCCTGGAGCCGAATTTCGGGTGCTGCACGGCCAATATGCATCAGGGCTGGCCCAAGCTGGCCTCGCACCTGTGGATGAAGGACCAGGAGGACGGGTTAGTTGCCGTTTCCTATGCCCCCTGCACGGTTAGAACAACGGTTGGCCGCCAGGGCGTGTCCGCTGAGATTGCGGTCACCGGCGAATATCCATTCAAGGATCGCATTCAAATCCATCTGTCGCTTGAACGCGCGGAATCATTCCGGATATCGCTGCGCATCCCGGCCTGGTGCGACCATCCCGTCATTACCTTGAACGGGCGCGAAATGCCAATTCAGGCAGAGTCCGGTTATGCCGAGATCGTGCAGACCTGGCAGAGCGGCGATCTGCTGGAACTGTACCTGCCTATGGAAGTGAAGACCGAATCACGCAGCATGTATGCAACCAGCATTACAAGAGGACCGCTGGTGTACGTGCTGCCTGTGAAGGAGAACTGGCAGATGATCCGGCAGCGCGAGATGTTCCACGATTGGGAGCTCTATCCTGCTTCCCCATGGAAATACGGACTGATGGCCGATACGTCGTTCGAGGTGCTGGAGCGGGAGGTGGTCCGTCAACCGTTCCTGGCTGCCGATGCGCCTGTACGGGTGAAGGTGAAGGGCCAGCTGATCCGGGATTGGAAAATGGAAGGCAACAACGCCGGAAACCCACCGCTGCATCCGAACACGGACGGCCAGCCCGTTACGGAATTGGAGTTGGTTCCGTACGGAAGCGCGAAGCTTCGGATCGGAGAATTCCCTCTGATCGGGGATCGGACCAGAATCGCTAAGAATTAAGCAGGTATGTTAACACATTCGAAAACCGCGGATATCGCGGTTTTTTTGTTGTACGAATCTATGTCCAAATCACCAAAAGGAATGAGCAGAAATATTGCGATTACCTCTGAAAGATGTCGCAACCCTTGTTCCGTAGTGCATGAAGAATGCGAACAAGCGGTAAGCACCGCAGGTATTCATGAATGCGGGATATGTATCCATTGCGGGCCGGGCCTAAAAATAGCCTTTACACTCAGCGCGGAGAATCGAATCAAGATAGACGACAATTGTGGGCTGCACTATACGGGCTATTTTTAGATCGCTGTTTTCATTTTGTCACATAATCGGCCTCCTTCCTGTCTTGTTTAATGACAACGCATGAAGGAGGTTTCTTCGATTGAATGCAAAGCATGATGTGGCCATTGTGGGTGGAGGTATTGCCGGACTGACCGCGGCTCTTTATTTAGCGAGAGACCTGATAAACTCAAATATCTGGAGGAGGTAGTGAGATGAGAATCATCGAATTGGAACTGAGAACCGCCCGGTTAGCCGAACTGAAGGAGTTCTACACTGAAAGACTTGGATTTGCTCTAGCAGATATCACGGAACATTCCATCACGATCGTTGCCGGTGAAACGAGGTTGACTTTCGTTCGCGAGGAGGAGGAAGGGGTACGGCCGTCCTACCATTTGGCAATGAACATCCCCGAGAACCAAATTCGCGAAGCGAAAAGCTGGATCCTGGCCAAAGGCTGTCAGGTGCTTTCCGCTGCACCGCTTCCGTTCGCTGGAATCCAGGCAAACGAAGATATCGCCTATTTCGAAGGAACGGATGCGCATGCCTTCTATTTCGAGGATCCTTCGGGGAATCTGGTGGAGTTCATCGCGCGGCATCGAATGGATAATGCCTTATCAGAGCCTTTCGATCATGAATCCATTCTGAATGTCAGCGAGATCGGCTTTCCGCTCCGCGGAAGCGTATCCGAGGCCGTTCAGCGCCTAGATTCTCGATTTAACGTCACGCGTTATATCGGGGACGGAAAGACGTTTCAGATGCTCGGTGACGAGTACGGAATGTTCATCCTGGGGGATATGGCCATCGGCTGGTATCCTTCGATGAAGATTCCGGAAGTTCATCCTATCGGAATGACGATTCTCGATTTCCAAGAAGGGGAGTTTCAATTGGATCCGTACCCATACACCATTCGTGCGGTGTCCGAAAGGTTTGTCTAAGGGAGGAGTTAACGATGGAAGTACAAGAAATAACCGCAACCCGCTCTTCGCTGCCGGCAGCCGCTCAATATGCGCGGCTAGGTTTTAGTATATTGAACGTGCTTTTTGCGATCTGCATCGCGCTACAGGTGTTCTTGGCTGGATTCGCGCTGTTCGTGGATTCGTCTCAATGGGGGATGCATGGTAATTTCGCCATGTACTTCGCGCCTATCCCCGTATTGTTGTTTATATTGTCTTTTCCGGCGAGACTGCCCAAGGGCATGAAAGTTAAGAGTTTGGTGCTGATCGGCCTAATCCTTTTGATCTTCGCGACGGCTGTCTTTTCGGAAAAAATCGGATTTGCGGCAGCGGCACATCCCGTCATCTCGCTGGGCTTATTCTTGAACGCGTTGTTGATTATGAGGGAGATGACGAAAGGATAGATGAGAGAAAGAAGCCTATAAATTTGCCATAAACAATGATAAAGCATAAGCTGGAAACACGAAGCCACGTATATATACCTGTTTCCCAATCGTCTTTATGAATAGAGTGAAAACAAATTTATATATAATTGTATAAAAGTAAAATATGGTATTCTGAGAGCAGAAGGATGAGGTTGTTCCTCGAACGGGACCATTGTTGAGTAAAAATTTGATATCAAAACTTTAGGAGGATGAAAAATGAAGGTCAAACGAATTGTTACAAATGTTGCGACGCAGGACATTTCCAAAGCTTCGTATTTTTACGGGGAAGTACTTGGACTTGATCAACTAATGGATATGGGATTTATTGCAACATACGGTTCGCATGAGAAAATGGGCACTCAGGTTAGTTTCCTATCAGAGGGAGGCTCCGGAGCACCTGTGCCTGATCTGTCAATTGAGGTTGATGATCTTGATGAGGCGTTAACTCGGATAAAAGAAGCAGGAATTCCAATTGAGTATGGACCAACCGAGGAGCCATGGGGGGTTCGGCGTTTTTTTGTTAGGGACCCATTCGGGAAACTTATCAATATCCTTATCCATCTATAAATAATAAATGGAGCAAATTGTTGCATGGGCAGCGATAGCCCGGCAATGGAACTCGTCCAACAAATGGGGCAGACGTATGGAGAACTTCATCGTTACGGGCCCATTTATGAAGTATATTCAAGCTGGCAACGGACAACGCTTAAGGTTAAGTAAATCTTATGTGGGAGGTCATAATTTCTTGAAATTTGAACTAGGACGTTGCTTACTGAATGAACGATTGGTGGAATCCGGGAAGTCAGCGGAATGGTTGGCAAAAGACTTGCTTATTAAACCGGAACGAGTATACGACTTTATGGAGAACAAAAGAGTGATGCCACTCAAAATTGCCATATCGATCGCCGATTCCATCGGTTGTGACGTTCGTGCTTTATATGAATTAATTCCGCAGCATAATGAAGCAAAGGGAGATTCGCGGAATAATGGGTAGGCTGCACTAAGACTACAAATGTGATCCATTGATCTAAGTTAACGGGAATCGATTGCTCCTATCCAAATTAGAAGGCAGCTGATCATTTGTGATCGGCTGCCTTTTTTAAACTCTCCGCAATTCATGAACCGATTAGATAAGCATTTAGTTATATTTCACTGCACATAGTTCATTAGCTAACGGGCAGGATTACTCAGTTAAATCATAGAATACCTAATATGGGATTTGATCTTAGGAGGGCGGATATGGATTTCACATTTATTCGGCACGGTCATGGAGAACATCTCAACGATTATCCAAATCGGTTGAATACGCTCCATCCTAGTCTTACAGAGTACGGCAAATTTCAAGTAACGCAGCTACGAAATGAAATTAAAATGGATCCTGATGATTTAGTTCTTGTAAGTCCCACTAAACGTACAATTGAGACGGCAACGATTATAAAAAATGGCATGGACTTCATTATTTCTCCATTGGTTGGTCCGAGAATGTTTCCTCAGAACCCCGAACTTCCTTTTTTAGCTTGCGATCACATCCTTTCTAAAACGGAAATTACCGATCTGTATGGAGATACTGAAATTCTTGATTTCAATTTGGATTGCTGGAAAGAAGGGATCAATAGGATCGAACAGAATATTTTCGAAGGGTATGCTGCGCGGTTGTTAGAGTGGATCGGGGAAAGTTATAAAAAAATATTCTTTATTTCACATGATGGTACGATAACGAATTATCGGATATTGCTTGGAGAAAAAGGATTGACCAGGAAAGATTTTCTCGGGGAGGCTGGGGTATACCGAATGAGCTTGTAACCTGTTGGACACTAAGCGCTAAGCTAACATCCTCTGAAAGGCTGTGATGAACATCGGAAACCCATTGCGGGAAATCAATTGGGTGGAGAAAAGCAATACCCTTCAAGTTTTGCTCGATCATAAAGGTTCATTTCAAACAGTCTCCTTGGATTCGGGGCTGGAGGCAGAGGTAATGAAAATCGCCGCGCCAACGGCAGACTACGTACTGAAAGTGTGGAACAAAGCGTCCAAGCCGAATGTACATGCTCAATATCAGATTTTGAATGCTTTATTCACGCATGGATGTTCGGTTTCTGAGCCCGTGGGCTGGGGAACGGACCGAAATGGCGATTCATCATTGCTGACCAGTTATGACGGAACGCCCGTTCAAACGGTCGATCAGCGTAAACTAACGAAGCTGGTGAAGATTTTAGCGGATATTCATAAGCTCCCGCTTGAAGTTGGTGACCGATTACCCCGATATGATTTCATTGATTATTTCTTTCCTCGCATCGAGAACCACCCCGATATCCGGATTCTTCTGGAAGAACTTCTTCAGCGTGCGGATATGAAACAGTCATGTTTGATCCATGGCGATTACCACCTGGGCAATATTCTTGAGACTAAAGACAAGCTGACGGTAATCGATTGGACGAACGCCCAATGGGGGGATCCCAGATATGATGTTGCTTGGTCGATCATCGTAATGTGGGTATTTGCAAGCGAAAAGCAAGCCTCCATCTATCGTGCCGCATGTTGTGCCGAGTATCGTTATGATGAACATGACCTTGAATTGTTTGAAGCCATAGCTTGTATGAGAGGAATCATGCTGTTTAAGGCGAATGATGTACCTATCGGTCATCGTACCATCTCAAGGTTTAGGTCCATATTGTCCAAAAACGAATATTTAAACGACCAATTGCTCTAAAGCACTCCTAGATGAATATCAAGCAAAATGTGTAGCAGTATCAGGTTATGCTTAAACGTTTGTTAAAGAGCATTAGAAGACATTACGCAGGAATGGCATTTGGGGAAACTCCCGTATGTCGGTTGCACCGCATTTAATGGATAAAGGAGAGTTGTTGCCCATTGGAAACAATCGCTTTCGTCACGGGAGCCGATCGGGGTTTAGGATTGAGCTTGGCGAAATGGCTTCTTGAAAACGGATACACCGTGTTTGCCGGACGCTATATGGAGGATTGGGACGCACTGGATCGATTGCTGGAGGATTATCCGGACCAGTTGGAGCTGATTCCGCTTGATATCGGCGACGATGCCAGCGTGCAGCAGGCAGCCAAGCTGATCCGGGATACGGCGCCGCATCTGGATCTGCTCATAAACAATGCCGGCATCACGAAACGGTCCGATCTGGCGAACATTCAGGGCGAACTGGATTTTGCCGACATGGCCCAAATCTACAACGTCAATACCCTTGGACCTCTTCGGGTAAGTCATGCTCTTATCGATCTGCTGCTTCAAGGAAATAACAAGCTCGTGGTCAATATCTCATCCGAAGCCGGCAGCGTTAGCAGAAATAAACGCAAGGAGATGTACGGCTACTGTATGTCGAAATCCGCGCTCAATATGCAATCCTCGATACTGCATCAGCATCTGTCAGCCGATGGAGGACAGGTCATGGTGTTCTATCCCGGGTGGCTGCAATCCTACATGAGCGGCGAACTGAATCAAGAAGCGGCCGTGCCGCCGGACGTGTCTGCCGATCGCATCATGAAACTTGTGATGGACCATAAGGCATACGTTGGTGAACAGCCGATTTTTCTGGATTATGAAGGACAAGTGTGGCCCTGGTAAAAGGGCGGGAGAGGAGACTGCAAATCTATGAAAGCCATTGCGCTGGGACAATACGAGGGAGCGAAATATCATCCGTTTACGCAAATTGACCGCGAGCTGCAAACCATCTTCGAACCTGCGATGGACGTTGAATGCACGGATGATTACGCCGTACTGCAAAAAGATAAGCTGGAGGGATATGATCTGTTCATATCGTACGCAGAGTTTTCGGATGAGGAGATGCCCGAAAATCAAGTACAAGCGCTTATATCCTATGTGCACAACGGCGGGGGGCTGTTAGTTATCCACAACGGCATCTCACTGCAGCGGAGCACGGAGCTGGAAAAGTTAATCGGCGGGCGATTTACGGGACATCCGGCATATACGTCGCTGCCCGTTCGATATCAATCGGGGAGCCATCCGATCGTGGAGAGCTTAACCGATTTTACGATCGATGAAGAACCCTATCGGTTCGAATTGAGTCCGCATGAAACAACGGTCGTCTTTGCGGAATACGAGCATGACGGCCAGCGCTGGCCTGCGGCGTGGGCACATCCATACGGCTCCGGCCGGGTGGTATATCTGATGCCAGGTCATCATTTGCCGTCTTTTCGGATAGAATCCGTGCGTCATCTGATTCGGGAGAGCGGGCTGTGGGCTGCCCGAAAGTGCGTAGACTAGAAAATCGGCACGCATTATAGGCATTCCATCACCGCTCTCGAAGGCGGTGATTTTTAATTTGCGCAGAATAGTTCCTGCTGCCAAACGATTCGTTCCGCCCGGATCTGTATTTCCGGAAAATTCTAAAAAGAGGGTTGACAGCAGCATGTCCCTTCTTGTACTCTGTGTATGTAATCGTTTACGTAATCGATTACATACAGGAATCAGGATGATATTTTGAGGTGAACGATGATTGGCAAAAGCAACGATTAAACAAGTAGCAGCGGCAGCAGAAGTATCAACGGCAACCGTTTCAAGAGTGCTTAACAACAGCGATTACGTAAGCGAAGAAATTAAAGAGCGGGTGATGGCGGCCGTGAACCGGTTGAATTATCGTCCAAGCGCCATCGCACGCAGCCTGAAGCAGGACCGGACGTACATGATCGGCGTGATCGTGCCCGATATTTCTAACCCCTATTTCATGGGCATATCCCGAGGCGTTGAGGATATTGTAGGCAAAGAAGGCTTTCAGTTAATATTTTGCAGCTCGGACGAAAACCCGGAGAAGGAGAGACGATTGCTAAAGCTTCTGCAGGAAAAGCGCGTGGATGCCGTCGTATTGGCAACGTCAGGCGGGAACGACCCGGCGATCAAGCAGATCGCGGATTCCAACATGCCGATCGTGCTCGTGGACAGGAAGCTGGACTCGCCGGAAACAGGATCGATGCTCGATCTGGTAGCCGAGGACAATACCGAGGGAGCCTCGCGCCTAACCCGGAAGCTGCTGGAGGAAGGACATACGGCTATCGGCGTAGTTAACGGGCCAACGAGATCAAGCACGGGGAGGGAACGTCTTGAAGGCGTCCGGAACGCGATGAAGGCATTTGGCCTGAACGAGGGCCCCATGGTGTATAACGGAGATTTTTCCACGGAGGACGGAATCCGGGCAGTTCAGCAATTTCTGAACGCAGAACGCAGGCCAACCGCCATCATTTCCCTGAATAACCGCATGAGCCTTGGCGTCCTGCTCGAGATTGTGCGCAGCGGCCTGAAGATTCCTGCCGACATGGCAGTAGCTTCTTTTGGCGAGGTGGAAGCCGGGCCTTTACTCAAGGAATCGGGGCTCTACTACATGGAGCAGCATCCCTACGATATGGGAATCAAGGCCGGAGAAATCCTTCTAAGCCGAATACGGGAAGAAGTCCGGCAGGATCCACCGGCTTATGAAATATACAGCAATGAAGTCAAACAGCTGAACTGATCGATCGAATGGACCAAGCTCCGGAACTTTTTGACGGACTGGAGCCGGATCCAACGGTTACAGGGCATGCGCAGCTCATGGCCCTTTGTATACATAGGAGGCAGACGACATGAAACAGTTATATGCCATCGGGGTTGATTTCGGCACGGAATCGGGCAGGGCCCTGCTCGTCGATATCTCGACAGGTCAAGAAATTGCAACGTATGTGACGCCATATACGCACGGAGTTATGGACGAGGTGCTGGTTCACTCTGGCTTGAAGCTGGAACGGGATTGGGCGCTGCAGCATCCGGGGGACTACATGGAGGTTCTTGCGCAATCCATCCCCCGCGTGTTGTCGGAGGCTGAGGTTTCGCCTGAACAAATTATCGGCATTGGCATCGATTTTACGGCATGCACGATGATGCCGCTGGATGCAGGCGGCACCCCGCTCTGTTTGACGGAAGAATGGAGGGACCATCCGCACAGCTGGGTAAAGCTGTGGAAGCATCACGCAGCGCAGGATGAAGCGAATCGGATCAACGAAGCCGCGGCTTCGCGGGGGGAGAAATTTCTTGCGCGTTATGGAGGAAAGCTGTCCTCCGAGTGGATGCTTGCGAAGTCTTTGCAGATTCTGAATGAAGCTCCCGAGCTGTATGAACAGGCGGTATTGTTCATGGAAGCTGCCGATTGGGTGGTCATGCAATTGACAGGCCAGCTCGCGCGGAGCAGCTGCACCGCAGGTTACAAAGCCAATTGGCATAAACGGGAAGGTTATCCGTCCAAGGCGTTCCTGCATTCGCTTGATCCGAGGTTCGGAAATCTCGTCGAGACCAAGCTGAGAGGTTCCATCAAGCCCCTGGGTTCGAAAGCAGGCGGATTAACCGAAAGTATGGCGGCGATGACGGGGCTTCTGCCGGGAACCGCGGTAGCCGTAGCCAACATCGATGCCCATGCCATGGTACCGGCCGTCAGCGTCGTAACCCCGGGGAAGCTGGTGCTCGCCATGGGAACCTCCACTTGTCACTTGATATTAAGCGACAAGGAAGTGACGGGCCAAGGCATCTGCGGCGTCGTCGAGGATGGGATCATTCCCGGCTATTACGGGTATGAGGCAGGACAATCGGCCGTAGGCGATATATTCGCCTGGTATGTGGATGAAGCTGTTCCGGAATACGTTCGCCGCAAGGCTGCCGATGAGCGGCTTGGCATTCATGAGTGGCTGGAGAAGGAAGCGGCCCAATATGCTCCTGGCCAGAGCGGATTGCTCGCACTGGACTGGTGGAACGGAAACCGTTCCGTGCTGATGGATGCCGATCTCAGCGGCGTCATGCTTGGCTTGACCTTGCAGACCAAGCCGGCGGAAATATATCGTGCGCTGCTGGAAGCCACAGCCTTTGGAACGCGGGCGATTATCGACGCGTTTACCGATAGCGGCGTAGAAGTCCAAGAGCTTTATGCTTGCGGCGGATTGCCGCAGCGAAACCGGCTGTTGATGCAGATTTATGCCGATGTAACCGGCAAAGAAATCAAGGTTGCAGACACCGTCCAGACGGCCGCTTTCGGCGCTGCCATGTTCGGTGCGGTGGCGGCAGGCAAAGAGCAGGGAGGATATGACAACATTGTGGAGGCTTCAAAAGCGATGGCCCGCGTCCGGGAAGAAACATTCAAGCCTATCGAAGCGCATGTACGGGTGTATGACCAGTTATACAAAGAGTATAAAGAGCTTCATGATTATTTGGGTAGAGGCGAGAATGGAGTCATGAAGCGTTTGAAGTCATTAAGAAGCAGCTTATGACCTTAATGAACGATCGGGTTCCCCTCTGGTGTGTCCTTTCTTAAACAAAAAGGGTTGCGGTGCGGATACGATATCACGAATTGAAGGAGCGATGACTAATGACGAACTTTAACGGACTCAATATGCACCTCGGAAATTTATCCCGGCTGTCCAATGCGCAGACGAGATCCATCAGCGCGGAGAATTTCACCGGCGAGAAAGGAAAAGGGGGCATGGCCACCGAAGGCACTGGTGCAGCTGCTTCCAGGGATTTGGGCGCGGGATGGAAGGTGTCTCCTTCCGTGGAGATTATGCCGGGAGAAACCTTTACCATGGGTGACATTCAAGGCCCTGGGGCCATTCAGCATATTTGGCTGACCTGTCATCCGTCGCTGTGGCGCAATCTGATTATCCGCATGTATTGGGACGAAGAGCAGGACCCTTCGGTTGAGGTTCCAGTGGGTGATTTGTTCTGTAACGGGTGGGGTGAACGAAGCGATGTCAATTCGATTCCGGTTGCCGTCAATCCGGCCGGCGGCATGAACAGTTACTGGCAGATGCCTTTTCGCAAGCAAGCCCGATTGACGATGGAGAATCGCGCGCCGGAAAAGGCGGTCCTTTACTACCAAATCGACTATACCCTGACGGACATCCCCGAAGACGAGGCTTATTTTCATGCACAGTGGCGGAGAACGAATCCCGTTCCTTATAAGGACGTTTACACGATCCTGGATGGCGTGAAGGGACAGGGGCACTATGTAGGGACTTACCTTGCCTGGCAGGTGAACAACAGCGGCTGGTGGGGCGAAGGGGAGATCAAGTTTTATATGGACGGGGACCAGGATTACCCGACCATCTGCGGTACGGGAACGGAGGATTATTTCGGCGGAGCTTGGAACTGGGAACAGCCGATCGGTACGTACCGAACCTACTCGACGCCTTATCTGGGGATGCACCAAGTGCTGAAGCCGGACGGATTATATCGCAGCCAGCAGCGCTTCGGCATGTATCGATGGCATGTCATGGATCCGATCCGCTTCCAAAGCGATCTTCGCGTCACGATCCAGGATCTCGGCTGGAGGTCCGGAGGCAGATACCTGCCGCAGCAGAGCGATATTGCATCGACGGCGTTCTGGTATCAGGCCGAGCCGCATGCGCCTTTCCCGCAGCTCCCCGATAATGACGATCGGGAAGTTATATAGAGACGGTGTTATTGCTAAACGAATCATGATCGTAACTAGTGCGGCGAGCCCGATCGCCAAAATGCAGGTCAAGATCAATGGGGAACTGTTTGAACAAACATTCGCTCCCTATCGCTCGCATGCATCATATATCGAATTACCGCCGTCTGATGAGCAATCGTATACATTAAGGGATTATAAGTTTTATGATAAGGATGGCGTGCTCCTCGATGAATGACATGCTCTAACTAACGTAGTTCTTCGTTTATAGCTTCTCGGCTCAAACAACCTAAAGTCCCCAACCTTCACGCTTGCGTGATCGGGTTGGGGACTTTGTTGTGTGCCCAGGATTTTATAGGCTGCAATGAGTGCGGGAATATTATTTGAAGTAATTATTATTACTCTTAGAAGTAAATAATTGTTGACATATAGAGTAATTTAAAATACTTTATAAAGTAACAGAGTGAGGGGGTTAAGATAAATGGGCACTCTGATCATGTGTGTGAAGGGAGAGAAACGGATGTCAACAATCCATAGTCTTCAACCGGATATTCACACGCTTCACGGATTTTTTAGCAAGGAGCTGGAACCGGCCCTGTATATTCAGTCCGGGGATACCGTGGTGTATCGAACCTTGGATGCGGGATGGGGACTTGCGAAGCGCTCTGCTCCGGGAGCGCCGAGAACGAAGTTTACGGAGCGTGCGCCGGAGCGGGTGGAGAAGCAGTTCGGGCATGCCTTATTGGGTCCCGTGCATATCCAAGGGGCTCAACCGGGGCATACCTTGGAGGTTCAGATCAACGAGGTCGTTCCCGGGCCGTGGGGTTGGACCTCTGCCGGAGGGTTTCCAAGCTATTGGAACGAGAAGCTGGGCATGACCGATACCCAGGAAATGACATTGGACTTTGAATTGGATGCCAAAACAATGACTGGCAGGAGTCAGTTCGAAAATTTCAAGTATAGCGTCGGACTGAAGCCATTCATGGGGATTATGGGCATGCCGCCGGAGGAAGAAGGTCAGCATACGACTTTTGTGCCGCGCCCTTATGGAGGAAATCTCGATTGCAAAGAATTAACCGCCGGGAGCACCTTGTATCTGCCGATTCCGGTAGATGGCGGGCTGTTCTCAACAGGGGATGGACATGCGGCTCAAGGCGACGGCGAAGTTAGCGGTCCCGCTTTGGAATGTCCCATGGAGAAGGTGAGCCTAACCTTTCATGTCCGTGACGACATGCCCATTAAGATGCCCAGAGCAAAGACGAGTATCGGTTGGCTAACGATGGGATTCCACGAGGACCTGGACGAAGCGATGTGGATTGCTTGAGCGGGATGCTGGATCTCATGACAGAGCTTTATTCCATTTCGAGAACGGAGGCGTACGCATACGCCACCTTGACGGTGGATCTGAGAGTAACCCAGATCGTGAATATCCTGAAGGGTGTGCATGCATTTTTGCCTTTTGGCGCGTTGAGGTGAAAGAATGCACCAAGTGTTGGCTCAGCGACTGAAAAGGGAGATATCCCGATGATTAAACTTCATATTTTAAATGTCGATTTTATAGGAGGGCTCATGCATGCAGTTATACGAAACGATGGTCAATAACCATGGGGTACATATTCATGTGACGGAGGTACATCGGGAACTTAGGAATGAACAAAGCTCACTGGTTATCATCCCGGGCCTTTCCGAGTCGGCCGAGGATTATATCGACATTATGGAAAAAATGGTAACGCTGTCGCCCAGGCATATCGTTGTCATTACGCTCCGAGGCCGTGGCCAAAGTGATTCTCCTGATTCGGGATACACGCTTGAGAATCATATCAGCGATCTGGATGCGGCCATTCACCATCTTGAACTGGAACAGTTCGTACTCATGGGGTACTCACGAGGGGTAGCCTATCAATTAGGTTATGCCATTCGGAACCCGAAACGCATTGAAGGTCTGATCATCGGAGACTATCCGGCGATACATACCCAGCTGCCAGCGGGATGGGAGGATTTCTTTGCAACGCTGCCGCCTTGGAGAGGGAAGAAGCTATTCGACCGGATGAAACCATCGGCCCTGCATGCCCTGCAGAAGGATTCCGCGAAGGTAGAATTTTGGAGCGACCTGTCCCGATTCACATGCCCTGTTCTCATTATACGTGGCGTAAAACCTAATCCCGGGTTATCATTAGAAGCAGTGGAACAATATAAGCTATCGCTGCCTCAGGCACGAATCGTGGAATTCGAGCAGCATGATCATAATATTTTCGAACCGGATGCGGACGAGTTTGTTCGCACCGCAGACTCTTTTCTGAGAGAGATTAAGAAGAAATCAATAAACTATCACAAAAAGGGTGTACGGACTTGGACAATCTGAAGCTGAATGTATCACTATTACGACAAAGGGTTCCGAACCTCACCAGCGCGGCCAAATCCGTTGGATTGCGGCCCGCCACGGTTTCCAATCTATGTACGGGAAAAATACCCGTAGGCCGGGCGGAAGTTCGCACCATTGCCGCGCTGGCAGCCTTGGCGAAATGCAGCCTTGACGAACTGATCCTGCGCGGGGAAAGCGTGGAGATGATCGAAACGGGCATTAAGCCTCTTGATCTATTCGCTCCTCTGGCAAAAGGCGGTACCGTCGGGCTGGTAGCTCGTCCCGGTATGGGGCAGCTGGTGCTGCTCGGGGAGTTGTTTCATCACTTCAAGCAGGAAGGGTATATGACGATTCTCCTGAAGCCGGAAGGGAACTACCCGGAGCTGCAGGATATGCTGAATGACGTAGAGCGGGTTGCTTCTTCAATAGAAGAAATCTATTCTATCGTATCGCATGCGAATACCGATAAAGAAATTGTGTTTGCCGCGGATCGGGAGCATGTCTTAACCGGCAAAATCTATGATCTTCAGGAACGTTTTCAACAGGAAGGCATGCAGCAGATCACGACTTTTCTTGTGGACCTCAAAGGTGCGGTTGTTGATGAAGACATGCCTTATGGGCCACTGGAGACGCTGTGGTATTTCGATGCCGATCTGGCGGCAAGACATCTGTTTCCTGCCGTGAACCCCTTATATTCCACCTCTTCCGTATTAGAAGGCGTTCATCTGGATCAGGCTCACTTAGCGGTCCAACAGCGGGCCCAGAAGCTGCTTCGCCGCTATCGGGAGCTGCGTTCGCTGGTTCAAGTACGAGGATTGGAGGCCATTCCGTCATCCGAAATGGAGGTTTATGAGCGGGGAGAACGGCTCGAAGCTTATCTAACGCAGCCTTTTTACGTTGCTGAAGCTTATACCGGACTGCCAGGCGAGCGTGTCCACTTGCAAGAGGCGCTGCATGACGTGCAAGCCATATTGAACGGCAGCATGGATCATCGAACGGTGGAGAGTTTATCCTGGATCGGGACAATAAAATAAGAAGTTAGTTGACCAAAGCTGAATTCCCTAAGTTTGTTCATCGGGAATATCGGCTTTTTTACATGATTTTGCATAATATAATCCGTACGTCCCATAGCTGATACGCAAAGGTCAGTATATAATATGTGCTAGTTTGTACCGTACAGATGGCAAGAAGTGTATTTAACAACTGAAACTCTGCTGACTCCGTACGGACACGAAACTATATATACATAAGGGAGAAATGGACATGAAAAGAAAAGGTTGGCTAATCGCATTTGCAGCGGCATTATTGTTAACGCTTATCGTAGTACCGGTTCAGCAGTCTTTTAGCGCAGAGGGCAATCCGACGGCAACGGCCATTACGCAGAGCGCCCTGAACAATCAGTTCCACTTGGATCACGTCGTGAAGATTTACGTGCCTTCCACCGTAAAGGGGGATATTCCCATCACGGATGCGGCTCACCAGAAGTTTGTCGATCAAGCGTTGACGAAGCTGTCCGGCTGGTTTGGCGGGGCAACGGCAATACCGGGCGAAGGGGCTTGGGTGGATAACAACAAAACCTTGATCAAGGAAAAAGTAACCATCGTGTACGCTTTTGCCGAGAAACTCGACAAGGATTCGCTCAATCAAGTGGTGGACTATGCGAAGAAGCTCAAGGATGATCTTTCGCAATCTGCCATTTCGCTTGAGGTTGACGGTAAACTGTATTTCATTGAATAGCAGTCTCCGATCCATGAAGTGATCATAGGGGAGGTCTCCCAGCTGTCTGTTGTATGGCAGAAGAGGGAGACGTCCTCTTTATTTTGTGTGGACTTGTTAGTAGAGAAACCTCCACAGATAAAAAGTGGCGTAGGATTCCCAGTTCGCCCATCCTGCGGACAGCTCCAGAATCTCCCTCTTCGTCGGCTTCGCCTCTAGGCCTAGCAGATGTTTGATGGCATTATGCAGTCCCACATCATCGATGGGAAAAGCCGCCGGCATTCGCAAACAGCGCATCAGCACATAATTGGCCGTCCACGGCCCGATGCCGCGGATGCCGACCAGTTGTTTCTCCGCTTTCTTTAAGCTGCCAGCTTCCAGCAGCAGTTCTTTCGTTAATTTTCCATCCGTCATAAGCCCAGCTACTCCGAGGAGATACTCGCATTTTTTCACGGTCATCCGAAGTCCACCAAGATCTTCAACACGCAGCGGCGCGATGTCCTCAGGCCTTGGAAACATCAAGTAAACCTCGCCTTCACACTCGAAACGTCTGCCGAAGGCCTCGACGAAACGCCTTTTTAGCGTATACGCGTAAGCCAGGTTAATCTGCTGTCCCAGAATGCCCCAGCATAAAGCCTCGAACAGATCCGGAATGCCCATGTTGCGAAGCCCGTAGAAGGACTGGACGGCTTGACTGAGCAGGGGATCGGTCTCGGCCATCGAATAGAACGGCACTAAATCGGTGTTTAGATCGAACCAGTCCCGGACATAAATGGCTACCTCCGCCCGCTTGCTTGGTTCGGTCGGGGTGGTATTCCCCAAAAATCGAACCAGAATCGCTTGCTCTTGATTCCTGGCGCTGACTTCGATCACGGCAACGTCATCTTCAAGCGCGATCGCCCGGTAGATGCTGTCGTTCCGAATCGTAAAGAGACATTCATTCGGCGATCTTTGCAAATAATTGAGGTTCTCCTGAAAGCTGAATTCCTTCGGCACGAATAGCTTTAGCGTATGGATATGATCCTCCCAGCTGTCCTTGGGAAGCCGTTGTTGTTGTTCCATGGTATACGGCTTGTCGCCGCGATTGTGGTCCTGTTCATGCATGATCATCGTTTCCTTTCGTTCCTGATCTACTCTATACTAGTTGTACCATAAACGCGGACCTCATAATTTTGTTATCTTGCTCTTATATTCCAAAAAGCGTACAACCGGATCTTCCTGTGGTTATAATGTTAGCGGAGGTGAGGAAACGTGGCAAACCGGATACAACCGACCGAAGCCCAGTGGAAAGCCATTATCGACAATGACAAGGACAGTGACGGCCAATTTTTCTACGCGGTGCAGACGACGAAAATCTTCTGTAGGCCATCCTGCAAATCCAGGCCCCCGAAGTTTGAAAATGTGCGCGTGTTTCAATCGGCGGATGAAGCGAGGGCCGAGCGCTTCCGGCCATGCAAAAGGTGCAAGCCGACCGGCGAGCGCCTGCCGGACCACGAATGGATCGAACTCGTTGCCGAGTATATCGATGCGCACTATACGGATCATTTGACGCTGGATGTCTTGGCGGATGTAAGCCACGGCAGTCCGTACCATCTGCACCGGATTTTTAAGCGGGTCAAAGGGCAGACTCCGATGGAATACATTCAGGATTACCGGATCGGCAAGGCCAAAGAGCTTCTTGCGAATACCAGCCTGGCTATTTCGGATGTCGGCCATCAAGTGGGCATCGAGAACACGGCTTATTTTATCACGCTGTTTAAGAAGAAGACGGGGATGACCCCCCTAAGCTATCGAGGGCAATATATGAACAATACGAGTGCGGAGGTGCATAATCATGAAATCTAATCATTCAATCATTAGCTGGACACGATTGCGGCATGAGGACTGGAACATATATATCGCGGCCACGCCGCAAGGTTTATGCTACATCGGATCACCGGATAAACCGTTTAAAGAGCTGGAGGAATGGGTGAACGCGAAATTTCCTGGCTGTGAACTATTCCAGAATGATAAGGGCATGCAGCCATATGCCGCCGAGCTGGCGGACTATTTACAGGGGAAACGGGAACGGTTTGAGTTCGCAATGGATTACAAGGGTACCGATTTCCAGATGGCGGTATGGGATGCACTGTGCCAGATCCCGTATGGGCAAACCTTCACGTATTCTGACATTGCGCATCAGATCGGCAAGCCGGCGGCTATGCGTGCTGTTGGTGCGGCTATCGGGGCGAACCCGCTGCTTATCACCGTGCCTTGTCATCGGGTAATCGGCAAAAGCGGCGCATTGACGGGATATCGCGGGGGACTTGAAATGAAAACAAGATTGCTGCAATTGGAGCGAATGAACGTCTCCGTGAGGGAGACGAAGGAGTATGCCTAATCCTTTGCTGCAGCGCATAAAGAATCTGGATTGGCCTGCCGTACAGGCAGCTTTGGATGAACAGGGATATGCGGTCATTCCCAAGCTGCTCTTGCCCGAGGAATGCGCAGAGATCATAGGCACGTATACGGAAGAGCAGCGTTTTCGCAGCACGATCCAAATGGCCAGGCACCGGTTCGGACTGGGGGAGTACAAATATTATCAGGCGCCGCTTCCCGAAACGCTGCAGCAGCTTCGGGAAGGCTTGTATCCTGAACTTGCGCTGACGGCGAACCGCTGGTTGAACCGGCTAGGGCATGAAGAGAAGTATCCGGCAAGTCTGGATGAGTTTCTGGGGATGTGTCATGCTCAAGGTCAGGAGCGGTCAACGCCGCTGATTTTAAAATATGAACAAGGCGGATATAATTGCCTGCATCAGGATTTGTACGGGGATGAGTTCTTTCCGTTCCAAGCGGTCTTTGTCCTGAATGATAAGGAAGTCGATTACACGGGCGGGGAGTTTCTGCTGGTGGAGCAGCGGCCGCGGGCACAGAGCCGGGGACATGCGATCGCCTTGGATCAGGGAGCGGGACTGATCTTTCCGACCAACCATCGTCCGGTGCAGGGAACAAGGGGATATTACCGGACTACGCTCCGGCATGGCGTCAGCACGGTCACGTCGGGGACAAGATACAGCTTGGGAATTATTTTTCATGACGCGAAGTAAAGGAGCTGGGTGCGCATTCACTCATTCGTTATGAGAGGAGGGAAGTCGTATAATAGAAGAAAGTATAGGAATGAGGTGTCCCAGGTGAAACATGAAGTGCTTTATAAAACGCCGAAGACCCTGCTCAATAAAGGAACCGGCTTCCTGAATGGATACAGCCATACCTTGAATCCGTATACAGGCTGTACCTTCGCTTGCTCCTACTGCTACGTCCGGCAAATGCCGGTTTCGATATTCCGAAATCAGGAATGGGGGAGTTGGGTTGACGTTAAGCTCGAATCTGCTGCCATTCTGCGTAAAGAACTGAAGCGTGCCAAGTCCAAGGGGCCCGTCACGATCTTCATGTCATCCAGTACCGATCCCTATCAGCCGATTGAGGCCAAGGAAGAAGTGACCCGTGCCATGCTGGAGGCCATGGTAAGCGAGCCGCCGGATTTCCTGCTGGTGCAGACTCGCAGTCCGTTGGTCCGACGGGATATCGATTTGCTGCAGCAGTTAGGAGCGCGCGTGCGGGTAAGCATGACGGTCGAGACCGATCGAGAGGATATTCGCAAGCATTTTACGCCTTCCGCTCCGCCGATCCAAGCCAGATTGAAAACCCTTGAGCTGCTGAGAAACGCAGGAATACCGACGCAAGCAGCGGTTGCTCCCGTCCTTCCAAGCACGGAGGCATTTCCTCAGATCCTCAAACCGCTCGTCAATCGCGTGTGCATCGACGATTATTTCATGGGGGACGGCAGCGGAGGCAAACGTACGAAACGGCTGCCCGTTCAGGCGTTGTATGAGGAGCTTGGTCTGGAAGAATGGTATGATCCCGCCGCCTATCAGGTGGTGTACGATCGATTCAGCAGGGCGTTTCCGGAAGAGCAGCTATTTGTCAGTCAGAAGGGTTTTGAACCTTAAACGGTAGATAGCTCGTCTAGCAGATGAGCGCTTGCTGTTTGGATGTTAAATGAAAGAGGCGAGGACCGGGAGGTAGCTTCCGGTCTTTTTATCATGCCCAGCAGTAGATGATTATGGTATGATAGGCGAAAATAACCAGTCAAACGTAGAGGAGCGAATGAACAATGAAGTTGAATTTGACGGATCAAATTGCGTTAATCACCGGTGCTGCGGGCCAATTGGGCCGGGTCATGGTCCGAACCTTGGCGGAATGCGGCGCCGATGTGGTTATCCATTATCGGGGAAGCTTAGCCAAGGCGGAAGAGCTTCAGCGCGAGGTGGAGTCGATGGGCAGACGCGCGTTCACGGTGCAAGCCGACGTGACGGATCAAGCATCCGTGAATGCCATGCGGGATGCAGTGCTTGAACACTTTGGCATGCTGCCTCATATCATCGTTGCGAATGCCGTGGAATCCTATCAATGGACGTCTGTCTTGGAGCAAGCGCCGGAAGATTACGAGAGCCAGTTCCAATCCTGCGTCATGCAAAGCGTCTACTTGGCAAAAGCCTTCGTGCCTGCCATGATCGAGCGAAAGAGCGGTCGCTTCATCGGCATCAATACCGAATGTTCGATCCAGAACTTCCCGAGTCAATCCGCCTACGTAGCAGGCAAGCGCGGCATGGACGGCGTATACCGCGTACTCGCGAAAGAAATCGGCGAGCATGGGATCACCGTCAATCAAGTCGCGCCCGGCTGGACGATCAGCGACCGCGATCGGGAGAACGGTACCGAGCATAGCGCCTCCTACGAAGCCTCCGTGCCGCTGAATCGCCGCGGAACGGACCAGGAGATTGCCAATGCCGTGGCATTCCTGGCTTCGGATTTGTCATCATTTATTACAGGGGCTTATATTCCGGTATGTGGCGGCAATGTGATGGTGGGGATTTAGCGGTTCGACACATGGTTTGTAAGTGGGAAACGTCCACGAAATTCGGATTCGCATTGCGATTAAGGGAAGGCGAAGTTCGTGGAGGTGTTAAGCGGACGGTCCCTCGTAAACACGAATACATATATCTCAGGAATTCAGTAAGATATAAAAGGAGACGAGACAATGACGGCAAAACCACAACTGGTATTGGATTTAGCTGGCGTATTGGTGAGTAATTTTTCATCTGCTTTTTGGCTTACATTAGCGGAGGGCTCCGAAATCTCGTTTCAAGATATCAGGGTACAATTTGATGAGGTTCGTAGAGACTTATGGACAGGAAAGATGAAGGAAGATGAGTTTTGGGGATGGATGAGCCTGCGAATAAAGCAGATCAACAAAGAGGAAGCCAGGGAGTTAATAACTCAATCGTTGCAACCGCTTCCTGGATTAAATCACTTGGCGCAATGGAGCGAAATCGCGGATATCCATGTACTAAGCAATCATTGCAAGGAATGGCTGGAGCCGATATTAGAAAAAGTAGAACCTTATGCTAGGAGCATTACCATTTCGAATCAAGTCGGTTTGAGGAAACCTGATCTGCAAATTTATAAACATGTTGTGAAACAATTCGAACGTTCAGAACTGACGGTTGTTTATGTTGATGATCAGGAAAAGAACCTGAAACCGGCTATCGACCTTGGATGGAAAACCTTGCTGGCCGATCAAGAGCATAAATGGATAGATCAAGTGGGACCGATGTTGGTGACCAACGTCTTGTAAGACAGGCGAGAACCACAGGAAAAAATGATATTGGAAATGTAGTCAATGAAAAGTGAGGAATTCTCATTGTTTGGACTGGGCTGCATTTATGAGTCGAGAATACTTGAATTAACAACGAAGTCTTACGATTTTTCGATGAGTAGCACACTTCATGAAATCGTTCCAGAGATTTGAACGAAGCATCAAGCATGCAGGGAGGACGCCATGTAAATGATCATATTAATCAGCGGAAACAGCTGCACGGGAAAGACATATATGGCTCAACAATTACTTGAAAAGTATCAAATGCCTTATCTGTCCATCGATCATTTGAAAATGGGCTTGTACAGAGCCGACATGAACTGCGGTTTCACGCCGGTGGATTCAACCGAGCATATCGGTGCACAATTATGGCCGATCATCAAAGGGATCATCATGACAAACATCGAAAACAAGCAAAATCTAATCATCGAAGGCTGTTACATACTGCCTCATCATCTGCAAGATTTTCGGCCGCCCTATTCGGAACACATCATTTCCGTGTTCTTAGGATTCTCCACCTCGTACATCCGGCAGAATTTCCAATCCAACATCGTTCAACACCGCAATGCTATCGAAGCGCGAATGTATCCTGAAGAGAGAACTGTTGCCGAGTATATTCATGAGCATGATGTATTCCGTGAAAAGTGTGCGGCATCGAATGTCCCTTATTTTGAAATTCAAGAGAACTATGAAGAAGAAATCGCAAATATATATGCCTACATAGATCGTGAGAAGAAGAAACTAGAGTATGAACAGCGGTAATTAAAGTTTGGAACAAACCATAACATAGGTTGACGAAGAAAGGACAGTCGCCATGGATTTATATCTATATCATTATTATGATGCGGCAACAGGACCCTTTCAAAATCTATCCTCGTTATCCATCGAAGAAGCGTTGCAGGTACAGAGGAGACTCAAACAAAACAAAAATTGGTTTGCGAGTCAACGTGCGGATGATTATATGACCATCCGTCGCGATCTGGAAGTACGGGCGAGAGCTCTATTCACGGCCAAAGGCGGCAAACCAACAAAAGAATATCCGCATTACATGACGCTTGGATCTTGCGAATGGATTAAGGAATGGTATCCGAATGGAAAAGAAATCAGGATTCTGCTGGATGATATGCAACCCGAAATGATGAGTTTCACTTATGGCGACTTATTTCCGACCATGCGGTATCAAGACGACAAGCCTTATAGAGGAAAGGTATATGTAAAAAACGAAATCCTTCAACTTGTAGACGAGTTTGGCTGGCCGCAAGATTGGAACAAAGACGGACATCATGGACCCGAGCGGTATATTGAAGTGCAGGTTTGGGACGATCGGGCACTCGGTCCTTTTATGAAATCCTAGATTGGATGAAATTGTTAAAATGAAATGTTCTGACCACAATTCGATTAAAACTCGACTTGTGGTTTTTCTTTTCACCAAATTGATCCTTTTGAGCTATTGATAATGATTAACATATAAAGTAAATTTTTTACATATTCATCAACTTACGACATACGTAAAAGAATCAAAATTGAGTATGAACAATGCATCGACATGGTTTTAAAAATTAACAAGATCATTTTCATCAAGGAGGTGATGCCGGCTTACATCAAGATAGGCTAACGTTTAATTATCAATGATTGAGGAGGGATTAATGGATGAAAAGGGATTTATCCAGATTGCTGGACAAATCGAGAGTGATGATATTGCCTTTCATGGTCGTCATGTCTATGATTATGAACTTTTTTCCCCTTGAAGTTTCTGCAGCAGAACGGGGCGCTTGGGCACCCCATGTATCTTATGTCGTTAACGACAACGTGACGTACGACGGGAAGGCGTATAAAGCGATTCAATCGCATACCTCATTACCCGGATGGGAACCACCCAATGTTCCTGCATTGTGGCAGTTTGTTCAAGGTGGTGGAGGTAATGATACAGTAGCTCCGACATCTCCTACGAATGTAATTGTAAGCGCAATCACCTCTTCAACCGTTACTTTATCCTGGCAAGCATCTACGGACAATGTAGGTGTGGCAGGATATGATGTATACCGAGGAACATCCCTCGCCATCTCTGTTACAGGAACGACAGCGACAATAACGGGTCTCTCACCGAACACAACATATTCTTTTAAGGTCATTGCAAAGGATGCTGCCGGGAATCTTTCTCCTGCCAGTGCGATCGTCAATGCAACCACTTCAGAAGGAACGGGTGGAGGTCCCCAGCCGACGAAGCATATATTGACAGGGTACTGGCAGAACTTTGTCAATGGCGCCAGCAAATTGAAAGTGAGAGATATACCGGATCAGTACGACATCATTGTTTTAGCGTTTGCCGAGATGGATCCTGCTAACCCTGGTGGTGTCACTTTCAACGTTGATTCCGCACTATCCGCAGCTCTTGGCGGGTACACCAGTGCCGAACTAATCGCGGATATTCAGGCTAAACGCGCTCAAGGTAAGAAGGTCATCATATCCATTGGAGGGGAATTAGGGAACATCAATTTGAATAATCCTTCCCCGAATGTAGCGAACTTTGTGAACAGCATGTACGGAATCATCACTCAATATGGGCTTGATGGGTTAGACATTGATCTGGAGCATGGCATGAATGTACCTAATTTAACCAATGCGATCCGCCAACTAAAACAAAAAGTAGGGAGTGATTTTGTTCTGACGATGGCTCCCCAAACGATAGACATGCAGAATCCAAACACTTCTTACATGCAGCTATATAACAATCTGAAGGATATGACAACCGTAATTAACGTCCAGTATTATAATTCTGGATGCATGTTAGGACGTGACGGGAAATGCTATTCCCAAGGCACGGTTGATTTCCTGACGGCTCTTTCGGACTTAACGCTGCAGTGGGTATCACCTTCCCAATTGGGAATAGGAGTACCTGCTACCTCTTCAGCTGCCGGAGGAGGATATGTTTCTCCAACGGTCGTAAATAATGCCCTCAATTGTCTAGCAACCGGAAACAGCTGTGGAAGTTATAAGCCCGTTGCTAAATATCCCGATATACGAGGAGCGATGACTTGGTCCATTAACTGGGACGCGACCACGAATTACGCGCTTGCCAAAACGGTGAGACCATTCCTAAACACCCTTCCTTAACACGCATGATATTTGTACAACTTAAGTAGATTGTATTATGTATATAAAATAAGGAACCTCTCCTAGATGAGTGGTGGTCTCAAACCATCATGATCACAGAGAGGTTTCTGTATGGATATCTAGCCTCAACGGAGCAGGCGGAATCATGCTGGAGAAGCAGAGAGGTCCCTTTGTCTCCGGATTTCAACCATATAATAGGATCATAAGAAATCTGGGGGCAACAGGGATTGGAAGGATGATCCGCATGCGTAGTGCTGCATTGCCTAGTAAAGAAATGAAGCGACCGTTTACCCAGCAATATTTGAGGGAGAACGGTCATTCTTTGATGCAGACAGTGCAATAACAGCAATACGCCCCGGCCTAAAGCCAGGGCGCATCTTCTATCTGAATATAGCTTTGAAATACAAGCTGAGTTTCACGGCTCCCATATCACCGTTGGATACGGGAGTTGGTCATAAGCACTTGCCCAGTAGTAGGAGTCCGCCATGATTCGCCTCGGCAGGAAGCCGATCTCGCCGCGGGATACGGAGACGAGTTCGGACTGCGATTGGAATATGCCTTCTGCACTCGTCGCGGCCGTAACGTATTTGCCTGCCATATGGGTGAATCGTCCGCTGATCTTGGCCGCAACAGGCATTCTTGTCTCCATATCGACCATCTTAAAAGTGACTTTGGCGATGCCGGAGGTGTAAGTGATGTTCATCTGGTCGATCACCATCGGTTTCATCGCAGACGGCATCGTCGTTGCGGATGCAGCCAAACTGGGAGCTCCTTCATTGCCGCTGATATCGACTGCAGTGATTTTGTAATAATAGGTGGTGTCCGGCAGCAACCCTGTATCTTTATAAGAAAGTCCTTTCGAGGTTCCGGCGTAAGTAGCGGGTCCAATCTCAAAGCCGGCTTCGGTTCCCCGATAGATCCGATATGCATTTACGGCACTGTTATCCATAGCCATATCGTAGGTTATATTGATCCGTTGATAATCAAATGCGATAGCTGCCGCTCCGCTGACCGCGCTTGGCGGTTCATGGTCGGCAGGAGGCTGCCAGGTATAGCCGCCAGGTCCCCATTCGCTTGGAAAATCCAAGATCGAGGAGTAATGGTGGAGGGCAATGCCTCCAAACGCCGGGTCATTCTGAACAGCGTCGTACACCTTGTTTAACTCCGACTCCATATAAATTCGTCCTTCTTCATGGAAGCTGATGGTTTCGGGGTCCCCGCCATCCGCGATGTCTTTGGTCTCGACACCGATCACAACCGACTTCGGCTTACCGATCAGATTGGCGTAGGCCAGCTCATTCAGCGCTTGCGCGATAATGCCTGCACTGCCATCCGCCTGATCGCGGTAATTCATGATCGAGATGTAATCGGCGGTATCCTGAATGTGTTCAGACAGCCATTTGGTTTGCCCGTTCCACGGGATATTGCTCGCATCGGCCGAAGTGTCATACCATCTCGGGATCGCTGCGCCAACCGACAAGGTGAGTCCCGATGCTTGTTTGCGTTCCATGAGCAGCTGCAGCATATCCAGATACTGAATCTGTATGAAGGGTTTTGCGGTTTTGAAGTCCGGCAGGATATACGGCTCCGTATCCACGTTCACGCCGTCGAAGCGAGCGGATTCGCTGGAAGCCAGGTTGTAATTCAGGATTTGCTCAAACTCCCGCACGGCGTGAGTATGATATCGGCTGTAGGCTCCGAAGTAAGGCGGCACGGTCCCCCCGGCGATTAAGGCTTGAACATAAAAACCCTCGGCGTGAGCCCACTCGACGAACTGTTGGACTTCGCTCCGGTAATCCTCCAGCATTTTTGCTCCGTTATATTGCCCCACAGCCAAATAGAGCGTCGTGATGGGACGTTGATGAAAAGTCGTAACATCCTTCGCCATGGAAGAGAGAACGGCTCGGGAATTCGGATTCAGGACCAGGGGATAGGAGGCATTTTCCCAGATCCAGATCGCACGATCCTGATCCGGCAGCGGTTCCGGGTCATACGTGCTGCTGGTCACCGTCTCAGGATTCGTCGCCGAGGGATTGTCAACATCACCCATTACATTAGCGAGATGTGGGTTGATATGATCATCCGCCATATAAACGGTATTCGTAACCGCTGCGAAATCCTGATTTTGTTGAGCCGATGTCTGTCCCCCGTTTCTTGCATAGACCGTCAGACTATAACCTGTATTGCCGCGTGTATCGGTTGCCCTAGCCTCCAGACTGTGAACCTGGCGAGGGGATTGTCGTAAATCCAATGTATATGAATATCCGTTCTTGGCAGGGGGAACCTGCAGCCAGTCGCCGCCGTCGATGCGGAGCTCAACCAGCGCTATCGGATTCTTCCCTTCTGCGGATATGTTGATTTTCATTTTGTTGCGCTGCAGCGTAGACTCGGTTGGGCTGGTAATCTCCACTTCCGGTGTATCAGCTGCAGGATTATCGATGTTCAAGTGAATCCAAGGAGACCAGATGCCATAACGCGTTATCGCGTCATTGCCTTTCAGGACCATTTCGACGGGGCCGTCAAGTCGGCTTGTGTCGAGTTTATAGGACCAGTTCCCGCTGTCATCGCCGTTTGGATCCTCCATCTGAACATCCGTTACGAACTCGCCGTTCAAGATGAATTGAAGCTCATACACCCCGGAATAGGTTCCGAATAACTCCGTTACGCCCGGCTGCAGTGCTTGCCCGTCCTGATGGGAGTCAATCGTAATGAACGCTGCCGCTTTAACCTGCGGTAATGGAACGCAGAGTGTAGTAAACAGAACGGCCGCCAGAAACAAAAGCCCGCACCTTCGTAAATGTGAAAGCATCATCTTAGCCACATCCTTGTCAGTTTTGATGTAAACCAAATGGACTCAACGGCAGCCATCATGATCGGAAGAGCCTAAAAATACCATGCTGCGCAAATTTAAAGCGCTTACTTTTTAAATATTACGAAAAAGATCGATTAGAACCGATGACTGGCATGTTTCAGGTTATTTTTGTTGTGCTCGAATGGGCGTTCATTCAATCGACACGAGCAGTTTTAAACGGGCCTCCGCCCTGAGACCGAGTAAAACTCTATACCTTAGGCGGTGTGAACCTGCGCAGTTCTCCATTAAGATGTGAGTAACGATTTTTTCCTGACTAATGATTGAATGTAATATTCATCAAAAAATGGGGTGTTGGATCTGCTGCAAAAATCACTTAAAACCATCATGCAAAGCACATGGATGATATGGGAACGTTTCTTCAGCTTTATTTCCAAATTCCGCAGCACGCATATCTCGCGCTTTGGCATATGCACGGTCATGATCAAGAAGCATCGGGGGGAGCGCATCGTCTGCGAGGATTCCACGGTCATTCAGGATGGGGATCTGGTAGGCGAGCTTCATTTGGATAATGAGACGATTCTGAAGCTCATTCGAGCAGAAGGGCCGGACCGCGCGGCCCTGAAGATTGCGAGGCTTGGAAGAAAATCCATGCAGCAGATTAGCCGCGCCTATGAAAGCCAGTCCGAGTTCAGCGAGGTTAACGCATTGGTCGGGATTACGCTGCTTCACCGGGGATTAACGCATGGGCTTGGTTTTGAGCATCAAGCAATGAAACCGGATCTGTTCCAGAAGCTGACCACATCCTATCTGCGCATGCTGTTGTCCGTGATGCACCCGGAGGGTAAGAGCCGCATCGATCGAAGAACCGAATTGCTCGTACCGATGAAGTTGATTCATACCCGATCCTCTTTAAGGAAGCGATTTTCGATGGGAGATCGGAGACAGCCACATGAAGAGGGGAACGCGGTCTTGGTATCGGCTGCGGTCGAAGGTTGAGTATAAGGGCGATGTATCCATATAGTAGACCGGTATGCTGTTTAAGCGGGAGAACATGAAGAAACGGGGAGAACGTACATGGAAGAATGGTATAAACTTGACCACGCGGGAAAGCTGTTCCCCGCGGTTGCGGGGAGGGAGAATTCATCTACCTACCGGCTGTCGATGATGCTGACAAGCCGGGTGAAACCAACGGTTTTACAGGAGGCGCTCGATAGCGTAATTAAGAGATTTCCACTATTGAATGTCGAGCTAAGAAATGGACTGTTCTGGAAATTTCTGCGGGAGAAGGAGACACGCTTGATGGTGGAGCCGGAATCCGCCTATCCCTGTGCCCCCGTTACTCTTTCGCATGAGAATGGAAGCTTGGTGAGGGTTCTGTATTACGGCAGCAAGATCAGCGTGGAGATTTTTCATGCTTTAACGGACGGGGGAGGGGCATTGGAGTTCCTCAAAACCTTGGCATTTCAGTATTTATCTCTTCTCGGCGAGGACGTGGAGGACAAGGAAGGCCTGATTCTGCCGCCCGCTTCATTTGCCCGTTATGCTGAAGCTCAAGATAGCTTTCAAGCGCATTATATTTCGGCCACACCCGATGCCAGGATGCCGGATGCACTTCAGATTCCGGGCACCCGTTTTTCGCCTTATGGACACAACGTCATACACGGGATGGTTCACGCATCGCGGCTGAATGCGGCAGCCAAGCAGAAGGGAGTAACCCTTACCGCTTACCTGACGGCAATTTTGATTATGGCGGTTTACGATACCACACTGCCCTTCAATAACGATAACCGGCCGATTGTGATCAGCATGCCGGTAAACCTGCGAAAAATCTTTCCTTCCAGCAGCCTCCGCAACTTTTTTGCGGTCATCAACATTGGCGTGCAACTAAAGGAAGGCATGACATTCGAGCAGGTGCTTGAAATCGTTCATGCACAGATGAAAGAGAAAACGACCAAGTCTTATTTAAGCCAAGCGATGGCCGGGAGCATGAAGTACGAAAAAAACCTGTTTTCCCGCTTCACGCCGCTGAAATTAAAGGATCTGGCAATCCGTTACGGCTTTGACCATTTCGGGGAAGAAGCCAAAACGCTTACGCTTACCAACCTAGGCCGAGTCGACATTCCAGCGAGCATGGCATCCCATATCGAGGCGATGGAAACCACGATGTATCCCACAGCCAAAAGTCCCATGAACTGTGCCGTCAGCTCGATCAACGATCAGCTCACCATCACGTTTGCCCGAAATATCGTCGAAAGCGATGTGATCATGCGCTTTTTTCGCCAGCTTGCCAGCCTGACCGAATTGGACATTACGATTGTCAGCAATGATTGGGGGATGGGCGCATGAGATGCGAAAGCTGTGGCGTATCCGTAGATCCGGCGCATCAAGCGTGTCCCTTATGCCGAAGGAATGTGCAAGGTAAAGATGAGAATCACCTCGTAAGAAATTCATGGTATCCCGTCTACGAGTCTGCCGAGGAGCAGCATGCGAGCAGCAGTCTTGTGTCCAAGTGGCTTACCTTTCTTGCGGTATCCGTCATGGGGTTATCCGTCCTGATTAACCTACTTGGGAATCGCGAGGTATGGTGGAGTTTAACCCTCATGCCCTGCGTGCTGTATGCGTGGTTGTCCATCAGGCATACCCTGATGTCCGGGTCGCATCTCGGCGGCAAAATTATCGTTCAGCTGCTCGGACTGTCCGGCATGCTGCTGTGGATCAACGTGGCGTCGGGAACGTCTTACTGGTCGACCGGTTATGTCATTCCATTCCTGATGATGGCGGCAACCTTGCTCATTACCGTTATATGCTGTTCGCGAAAAATGGGCTGGCGGGAGTTCGCAGGTTACTTATTAACACTGATCCTTCTTGGTATCGTTCCCTTATTGCTGTATGCCGTTGGCATGTCGCACGTATTATGGACAGCCGTTGCTGCGGCGGTGTACGCCTTGCTGACATTCGGCGGGATGTGCCTGATTGCAGACAAGGGATTCCGCAAGGAAATGAAGCGCAGACTACATTTTTGACAGGAGGTAATCAAGATGTGCTCGATCACGGTTAGAAGCATGGCCGATTACGAACGCGATGTTCGCGGCGAAGTGGCCGAGGTGTTTGTTAACGGGTATTATAAGGAGTTGTCTTATTTCTCCCGAGACCGGAACATGCTGGAGAACGCCTTCCGGACGTTGTTCAGCCCGGAGGTGTTTTATGTGGCGGAGGTCCAGGGAATCATTGTCGGAATCTTGGCTTGTTCCCATAATGGGCAGCGGGCCATGCCGGTCGCGTTAGCCCCGCTTCAGGATGCTTTTGGGGACAAGACGGGAGAGCTTGCATATAACGTCATGAAGAACGAATTCAACCCGGCATTGCCCTATGATGACGAGACCGGATATATCGAATGCGTGGCCACAACCGAAAAAGCACGCGGCAAAGGCGTATCAACCGCTTTGATGAAACACGTCATGTCGGAGCTGCCATACAGGCGTTACGTTCTGGAAGTGACGGACAGCAACCAAACCGCGCTTCGATTATATCAGAAATTAGGATTTCGGGAGTTTAAGCGTATACCCGAGGACTCGAATGAGAAAGGCTTCGACGACCGGATTTATATGGAGTGGACCAAATCGGCTCCACACGGTTAGGCAAGCGTGTTATGTTTTGGTTTTAATTAGAAAAAGTGAATAGCTTACAGAAAAACCGTCCACGGAGATCATCCATGGACGGTTTCTTTTTTCTGGAAAAGATAGCCACGGGCAAACATGCCCAAGCCATCGGAGATTCGTGCAAATAATCGACAGGCTATCGCTCATAAGATGAAGTGTTAAGGATTCATGTAACGGGATTGTGGGGAGGTGGCATGGCTTGTTGACGATGCTGCTTTTTATGTTTGCGGTCGGTGCCGCAATGGCCAGCGTGGATACTACCTGCGGACTGAACGTGCTAGGCAGCCTGGACAGCACGAAGGTCAGTAAATTCAACTATGCGCTGGTCTATATCGTGACCTGTACCCTTGGCGGCGCCGTAACGGGGCTTGCGGTCGGGGGCATCAATTATGTGCTGAAATTAACCCCGGCGGGCTTATATCAAAACTACGTCATCGTTGTGCTGTTGGTCGTGTTTCTGGTCTTGGAGTTGATTCAAAAAACGGGGATCCTGCCCTCCGGCAATTTCATCGTTCCCTCGGAATGGATCAAGGCTGCAGGGTATCGATCCGCGGCGTTATGGGGCCTGATTCTGGGCTTGGGTTTCATCACGCTCCAAGTGGGCGTCCTCTTTCATGCCTACATCGTGGTTTCCTTGTTTGCGGCTCCCTGGTGGTTGAGCCTGCTGGCAGGCGCGACGTTTGGAATGGTTCGAGGCACCGTGTTCAGCCTTCCGCTGATCCGGTCCATCGTCTACCGCATGCTTAAAAGAAGAGTATACAGCTTCACGCTGCTGACCGCGGTGCGGCTGGCGGTTTCCATGCTGTTGATCATGGGAGCCATCATCTGCATCATCAGCTGATGATGCCAAAAAGGAGCATACAGGTCCATGTACGATGTTCTCGCGATATTCGTTACGCTTCCCATGCTATTGTCGGTGGCAAGTTATGCCTGGGGCCGTGCCTTCGGTGATCCGGATCCATTCCCCGGGGGAGCCGGGCTGCATGTGCTGCTCATTCTTCTGCAAATTTTGACGGTGACCTTGGTATACAGCTTTCCGTCGTTGATCAGCTTCCTGGGCATTTCCTTGCTTTATTTCATTCAAGGACTGGGCGTGGCTTATTTCATCCGAATAAAAGGAAGGGTGGACTGCGGCTGCTTCGGGCCTCAGATCAGCTCCAGGCTGGGGTTTCCGTTGATTGGGTTTAATCTGGCGATGGGCTTCGCAGGATTGGTTTGCAGCTCTGCCGCAAGGCTTGCGTTTCATCAGTCGTTTACAGTAACGGGTCTGCTTATGGAAGGCATGATATTACTGCTTGCGCTGTTTGTAGTTGTAGGAGTTCCGGATGCCTTACACGCAATCCGAATATACCGCGATATTGCCGCACCGCATATTTCAAAGATAAAAAGAAGGTAGAGGAGGCCGCGATGAACACGTTCTTCTGGATCTCATATGCCATACTGTGGATTTTGGTCGTGCCTTTGGTGATTCTGAACTTGGTCCTGTTCCGGCAGCTCGGGATTATGGTGATGGGCACAGCAAGAGGAGTGAATCAGTCCGGTATCCCGGTCGGCCACAAAATGCCCGGAGCCACAACGACAACCTTGCAAGGAGCCGAGTGGTCCACCAGCGAGCTGATTGGCACGCCATCCCTCATGCTGTTCGGATCCCCGACGTGCAAGGAATGCGCCGAAATCCTGCCGGATTTTCAGCGGATCGCCATGATGAATAACGTGAAACCGATCCTGCTGTTATTTTCGTCCGCGGATTTGGCTTCGGATTATGTCCGCAAAATAGCATATGACGATGAGGTGCTGATCGTAAGCTCGGAGTTCGCAAATCACTTGGATGTCCAGGTCACGCCTTACGCCTACGCGGTGGATACAAACGGCATCATCAGGCATAAGGGTCTGGTCAACAGCCGGGAGCAGCTTGAAGCGTATGCGAAAGCATCAAATGTTTTCTAAGACGAGGTGAGAGCATGTGGAGTAAGCCGGAGAGCAAGGACGAAGAGACGCAGGTGCTGATCAGCCGGGTTACCCGGAAAATGAACCGCAAGACGCTCCTGAATAAATTCGCGCAAAGGACGGCCGAGGCGCTCGCCAAAGTGTTGGTACGGCCCAACGATGACGATATCCTTAAACACGCTTTTACCGCGGGGCCCTGCAGACCGCCGCACGGACAATATTGCACGGGCTGCGGCGCAGATGCCTCCTGCCCGTCCGATTATATCATTTGCACGCCAAAGACGGTGATCAACGATTGCAAGGGCTTATGTCCTTATCCTTCCGGGTGGTGGTATACAAGCGATCCGGTGGGACATCGGGCCAAGTGTCAGGATTGCATCTCGCAATACGTACATCCTTATGTCGGACGGGACTGGTGTTACCAGGGGGCCAGAGTCTATGGGCGGTATGTAATCTGTGCATGCCGATCAACGGAAATGTATTGATCGAAAGAATGTGGCATGCATAGATAACCCATCCCGTCGCTCAGAACCGTACGGACAAGTTCCGTCGGCTGAAAACCACGTGCGTGGTACAGCCCTGTCGATAAGGCGACATCCCCGTGATCTGGCGGAAACGGCGACTGAAGCAGTACTCATCCATGTATCCCACTTCTTGGGCGATGGATCGCAGCGGCTCATTTTTCCGTAGCAGAAGTTCTTTGGCACGGTTAATACGCAAATCGGTTACGTAATGCAATGGTTTCTTCCCTGTGAGTTCCTGGAATATAGGCGTGAAACGCCAGGTCGATAATCGGGCCATGTGCGCCAGCTGTTTTACCGTCAAATCAGGATCCATGTAATGCTCGTCTACATAGTGAAGAACGTTTTCAACGGTTTGTGCCAAGGTCGGCGATTGGCCGTCCTGAATATTTTGCTGGAACACATACGCCATCAATTCATAAAACCGGGCAGCCGTTTAACCTGGGTAGCGAATGTGACAAAACTCATTTCCATGGCTTCGAGCATCGTTCATACTTGGGTACCGAAGACTTTGCACGTCGGGAGGGAGCACCTTGTCCAGAATAAGACGCGGAGATATGATTTTGTTCGCCATCATCCTGATCCTTGGATCCTTCACGGGGCTGCAATGGTGGAAGCATAGCCACGTGGAATATCAGCAGGGTCAGCTTCAGGCGCTGATCACGGTGAATGGCAAAGAATACGAAACCGTCCCGCTGAACGGGGACGAACGCATCATCGACATTAAGACCAAGTTTGGACACAATACATTGAAAGTATATGACTATGGGATCCAGATGATATATTCGGATGCTCCGAGGCGAATCGCGCTGGACATGGGTTTTATCTCGGAACCTTATCAACAGATTATTTGCGTGCCGACCAGAGTCGTGGTAGAGGTGCTGGTACCTGAGCATGAACGGAACGAGTCCGAACTGGATGCCGTGGTGAGCTAGGCTCAGGGAGAGGAGTAAGTATCATAGGCTTAAATGAAAGAACCGGGTTTTGAACCGGTTCTTTTTGTTGTTTAGGACATCTGGTATGATAGCGTAACTTTGTCGCAGAAAAGACAGTTATAATAAATGAAGGGATAAAGTTGCGTAACCACGTGCTTCCTGAGCATAAGATCCGTAGATCTTAGGTCGACGGGATGCCCAGTCGCAGAGTAAAGGTGGGGAGTTAACATGGATATGGTCGCACTGATACTAGTTGTGGGCTTTTTGTTCGTTGTGGTATATTTGAGGGCAATTTGGAACGTGTTGCTGGACATTCGAAACGAGTTAAGAAGTGATGGCGACAGAGGGGCGTGATACGATGCTGACCGAGAAAAAAGACTACTCCCATGTATACTGGATCGGAGGCTCCCCCTGCTCGGGCAAGTCGACGATTGCTGAAAAATTGGCGAAGGATTACAGCTGCACCTATTATCAATGCGATCTATTCAACGAGAAGCATGTGAGCATATGCCATCCGTCGGAGCACCCCACCATGTCCCGATTGAAGGATATGTCCTGGAATGCATTGTGGTCGCGGCCGGTGGAGCAGCAGGTTGAGGAAGAATTGGAGTTTTACCGCGAGGAATTTGGCATGATTATGGATGATGTTTCGGCCCTGCCGGACACGAGCCCCATCATCGTTGAAGGTGCGGCTCTATTGCCGGAAAAAGTCGAGCACCTGGTACCCAGCCCCCATCATGCGATATGGATCGTCCCGGTTCCGGCATTCCAGAAGGAGCATTATGCCAAACGGGAATGGATCCACGAAATTTTGGTATCATGCGATGATCCCGGCGCCGCGTTTCGAAACTGGATGGACCGGGATATCGGTTTTGCGAGATACGTGGCCAAGGATGCCTTGGACCGCGGATTCAAGGTGATGTTCGTGGACGGGAGCCGAAGTGTTCGGGAGAACTACGAAGAGGTCAGGCGTCATTTTATGCTATGCAAACAACAGGGAATCCAATGAAGAAAATCAAAATCGCATTGTTGGTTTTGCTGGTGTTTGTGCTCTTGTCTCCCTTTGTGTATGTGCAAGCCAACAAAATAATCTATGCCAAGAAGGTGGAGACCTACCTGCTTGAAGAAGAACATTATACGCAGGATGAAATCCAGTCGGTCCAAGGCATCTGGGGCGTTAAGCTGCCTCCTTTTTATGCCGTCGTGGTATTTAAAGACGAGCCTGAGGTAGAGTATATTTATTTTGCCCATGACACGATTATGCAGTTTGAATACCGATTGACGCCTGAGGGGGAAGCCCGTGGAATTACACGATCCATGCTAAAGCATGATATCCCAAGGGATTGATATGGTGTTGCAATTTTTAGTTTAAAGCTGTTCAGGGGGGAGCATCACATGTCCATAACGCTACAAACTTCACGTCTGCAGTTGAAAACCGTGGATCGGGAACGGGCAGCGGATGTGTTGGATTTTATCGTCAGGAACGATGAGTTTTGGAAGATTTGGGAGCCTGCCAGGGAAGCGGAGTTTTATACCCTGGAGAAACAGGCTGAGATTCTGGCAGCGGAAAGTCGAAGCATCGCTGACGGTTCCCTGCTTAAAGTATGGCTGCATCAAAACGATGAGATGATCGGCTCGATTGCGATCAGCAATATCGTGCGGGGTGTTTTTCAATCGGCTCATGTCGGGTATAAGCTGGCACAATCTCATACGGGAAAAGGGTATATGACCGAAGCCCTGAGCGCCGTGGTCGGCTATTGCTTTGATACGCTGGAGCTGCACCGTTTGGAAGCCAACATTATGCCGAGAAACAAAGCCTCGATGAACGTAGTGAAACGACTGGGCTTCTATGAGGAAGGTCTGGCGATCAAATACCTGAAGATAAACGGTGTATGGGAAGACCACCTTCACATGGTGCTCCGTAACGAGCGTATGGAGTAGATCATGTGGAAGAGAGTGACCTGAGATTCCATGTACGAAGGGGCTGAGTTTTTGTATTTTTGGAGTAAGCGAATGGTCGAGTACAGGAATTACCCATAAATGATGATCGGAGGTGTATGAAAAATGCCATGGCCCATGGTCCATTTTGCGATTGCCCAGCAGCTGGGTACGCCGGAGCCGACACCGAGTTTGTTGCTTGGGAGCATCGCTCCCGATGCCGTCCATGTCAGGGGCAACATAACGAGAGAACAAAAAGGGATCACGCATCTGGTAAACGAAGATTTGTTGCCGGATGCCAATCGAATCAGGGAGAATTATTTGTTATATGTAACACAGAAGCCGGGAAAAGAGTGGATTGACTTTGTATACGGTTATTTTGCTCATATCTACACGGATTTAAGGTGGGTGCAGACGCTGTACGCTGATTACAAAAAAGAAAACAAAGCGGACAATGAAAGCTTGAGATTTACATATAACCAGGAGGTCAGCCAGCTTGAGTTCGAAATCATACGATCCCAGCATTGGGCAGGTTCCGTACTGAAGACACTTAAGGATTCGATCGGGCATGCACTGGACCCGTTTGTTGACAAGTCCGAGGTGGAGCAGTATCGAACGATTAAACTAGAATGGTTGTTGGAGGAAGGTAATGAGCCGAAGATTGAACTGATTTATTTTACTTTGGATAAAGTGGAGAGGTTCGTACAGAACACGGCTGCGGAGTTGAGCACATTATTGACCCTGGAAGGTATTCGTGTGCAAGGAGGTTAGGCGTGTTGCTGAAATACGTGCGACAAACGGGTTCGTGGATCTGTATCCTATGGATCGTGTTGGCATTATGCTCTTGTCAGAGCGGAGGGGAGCGGGTAGAGCACATTGAGGCTTTTATCGTTGAAGATATGATGATAACTGCAGATGGGCTCTACGTGCCTTCAGGTTATAAAAAAGTGAATTCGATAATCAATCATGAAGATAATCAAGGGGCCACGCTGTCGCGTGTACGAGCGATTGAAGACTATTACGATAGCGAAGGGAAGTTTATGAAGACCAGGGTGTACGATCAAAGTCATAAACGATGGAAGAATATACCCAACGAGGATTCCAGCAGCCAAGAAAAGGAGCTTGAAACACCTCTAACCATCCACATCCCCGTCGATCATTCCGGGACACCCGTTCAGCTAACGGATCAACAAAAGGATGAAATAAAAGCCCATGTTATCGAACATACCCAAAAATGGTGAGTCTATTTGTAATTGACGATAGGAGGAGGACTCCTCATGTTTCATGTAGAGATTAGGCGGCCGAATCCTAGTGATACGAAAGCGATGGAGCATTTTTTCAGAGTCGTGATTACCGATACGTTTGCCAAAGAAGGCTTGGCAGATTTATCGGAGGACGTCGAGCAGGAGATTGAGACCAAAAAGAGGTGCTTGAACGCGGATATTGCAACGAACGGAGAGCAGAGGTATTTTCTGATCGGACTTATAGACAACAGTGTTGTAAGCAGCATCGAGTTTGGCCCGTCCAATGCATTGATACGGAAAAGTTCCAATGGAGTACTGCGTGACGTGGTTGAAATCGGAACGGTATTTGTGCATCCTGATTATCAGCAACAGGGAATCGGCAGTCTGATGCTTCATATCATGTATCTTACGCTGCTCAATAAGGGGATAACGGAATTTTGTTTGGATAGCGGATATACGCGTGCTCAGAAAGTATGGAAGAAGAAACTAGGTGAACCCGATTACGTCCTTCAAGATCACTGGGGGAGCGGAGTCGACCATATGATATGGAGAAGAAGGATGACGGACGTTCCCATTGTGTTTAGTATCGCCGATAGATCCAAGGAATTAGCAGAATCGAGTGGCGTGCAGGATACATGAAGAAGATCATTTAGATTGTATAAAAATACAAATAGATGTATATTAATTCCTATCATATGGTAGGAGTGGTTACGTGCTAAAGAGAATCGAAGAACTTACCTTAAACGCTTGGCCGGCGCTTCAAACCTTGACGCACCATGGGTGGCTGTTACGTTTTGCAGACGGTTATACGAAGAGATCCAACTCGATTAATGCCTTATACACGAACCTTTCGATAGACCTTGACGCCCAAATTCATGAATGCGAGCGATTATATGTTAAGGCTGGGCTTGACGTCGTATTTAAAATCACCCCGTTCAATCCGCAGGGGCTGGACCGTATGTTGGATTCCAGGGGTTATTCCATACTTGATCCAACCAGTCTGAGGGTGTTAGATCATCTGGATCATCTGGAGCTTCCAACGCATAAGGAGGTTAAGATCGAAGAACGGCTGACGGATGAATGGCTGAGCGTGCTGACCGAGATAACTGGAATATCCGAGAAGTATAAGGCTGTAAAAAGAAAGCTGTTCAACTATTCCGTGATTCAATACGGATTCTTCATCCTATATGATCTTGGTGAACCTGTGGCATGCGGGATCGGGGCAATAGAGCAAGGCGTCGTCGGCATATTTGATCTCGCCACAGCTCCGGCATGCCGAAATCGCGGGTTCGGAAAGCAGTTACTCTTACATATTCTGCATTGGGCCAAGAAGAATGGAGCCGCAAGCAGCTATATACAAGTGGTCCAGAACAATGTTGCTGCTAACCGGTTGTACGATCGTATTCAGTACAGGGAGATCTATTCCTATTGGTATAGACATAAGCGTATCGAAGGATAAAGGCAGCATCCGTAGCGTATGTACCGGTGTATCTGAGCTTAACGGATCCAGGGGTTACCCAATCGAATGAACAGTTGTATAATCATGGAAGATGCCTGCCACAGAGGACCCGGCCCTAGATGAAGCTGTCTAAGTTGGGTCTTTTTAGTCAAATGGGCTGTTCGCAGTCATCAATCGCGTTTTCCCTTTTTCTAACGTACTCATAAAGGATACGGAAAGTTGGTGAAATCATGTTCGACTTATCTTCGAAGTATTATGACGTGATCTACAGCTTCAAGGACTATGAGCAGGAGGCGCGGCAGGTCCGGGAATATATCGAAAGACAAAGCAAGGATTACCAAACCGTTCTGGATGTAGCCTGCGGAACGGCGGAACACGCTGTTTTCTTGAAGCAGCACTATGCAATCGATGGAATCGATTTGAACCCCGAATTCGTAGCTATAGCGAAGTCGAAGAATCCCAAGGGGGATTATTCGGTGGCTGATATGACCCGTTTTCGACTCGGCCGGAAGTATGACGTGATTATGTGTCTGTTCAGCTCCATCGGGTATGTGAAGACGCCGGAGTTGTTGGTTCAAACCCTTGTGCAGTTTAGGGAACATCTGAACGAGGAAGGTGTCATTCTGGTTGAGCCATGGCTTACGCCGGACGTTTGGACAACCGGAAGAGTGGACACGATCACGACCGAGCGACATGGGATCCACATGAGCAGAATGTCCCATTCGGATCGCGCAGGTAATGTTTCGATCATGAATTTTTCGTATTTGTTTGGCAGCGAGGTTGGAATCGAGCATTACACGGAGGAGCATCGTATGGGTCTGTTTACCGTGGAAGAGATGATCGGGGCATTTCTGGAAGCGGGACTGGATGTGGAGCACGATACGCAAGGCTTGATCGGAAGAGGCATGTATATTGCCCGAATAGCTTAGTAAGGAGGACCTCAAGATATGTATGCACATAGGCCGCTGAGGGACGAGGATTTGCAAGCGATTTGCAGTTTTCCTCAAACGCCGGAAGAACTGTTTTACATGAGCCCGAGATCGGAATTCCCTTTGACGCCGGATCAAATCCTGAGTTTGCTTGAGAACCGCTTTGATCCCACGGTTATCTTTGAAGAATCCACCGGGCAGGTCGTCGCCTACGCGAATTTTTATGAAGATGCGGATGGATCGTTGTGGCTTGGCAATGTCGTTGTTGCACCGTCGCACCGTGGACTCGGTGCAGCGCAGAAGCTGTTGCGTACCATGATGGACATCGCCAAAGAAAAATACGAAATGGAACGTTTTTATCTAAGCTGTCATAATACCAATTCCAGAGGGCTTGTTTTTTATCATAAATTGGGATTCGAGCCGTTCGATGTCCGCATCACGGCGTTAGATGACGATCGAAAAATGATTACCATTCAGATGAGGCTGGATTTGGTCTGAGCAAGTCGTGTTGTTCAGTCGGATTCCGAGGTGAAAGGGGAGATTTGGGATGAATACCATACAGGCGGTGCTGTTTGATTTCGATGGTACTTTAGCAGATACGCTGCCGCTTTCGTTTAAAGCGTTCCGGGCGGTTTTCTTGAAGTACGAAGGCCAGCGGTTGACCGATGTCGAGATCGTTCAGACGTTTGGGCCAACGGAGGAAGAGATCATTGCCAATCATCTTTCGAATTCGGCCCATGTTGATGAAGCCGTAGAATATTATTACGAAGTGTTTGAGCAGGATTTTCAAGAGCATGTGCAGGTATCGGAAGCCGTACAGGATCTAATTGTGAAGCTGTCGGATTTACGTATACCCATGGTTATTATCACGGGCAAGAGCAGAAGATGCCTGGATATATGTTTAAGAAACCTGAAACTGGACGGGTATTTTGCCGCTACCATTACGGGAGACGAGGTTGAACGTTCCAAACCCGACCCGGAAGGGATATTCAAAGCCGTTCAGCTGTTGGGTCTGAGGACATCGGACGTGGTTTTTGTCGGGGACAGCGATGCCGACATTGCGGCTGGCAAATCAGCTCAGGTATTAACCATCGGGGCGCATTGGTTTGATACCGTTCAGAATGCACAATTTGCGGTGGAACCCGACAATATTTTTACACGGCCCGATCAGTTGATAACATGGATCATGACCAGGAATCATTGAGCGAATGAAAGCAGGGGTTATATTGAACAGCAAGACAACTATCGAATTCCAGGGTAAGCCCTTTACGATTGAATGTGAGGACATCTTCCTTCGGGAATATTTGTTGGAAGATCTGGATGCGATCTGCAAGATCACGCACGAACCGGAGATCAGACAGTTCCTGCCTGGCTGGGATGTATCAAGGGAACAGCGGCGAGAATGGTTAACCGACTATGAAATGCCGGAGAATCGGCGGTTCCTGCATGCCGTTCAAGACGGCGGGGATGTGGGGCAGCTGCGTCTGCGGTTAGCCATCGTTCTGAAAGAAACAGGGGAATGCATCGGCTGGTGCAATACCGGTCCTAAGGAAGAGCTGCCCCCGCCTAACCGAGAGATCATGTACGGAATCTCCAATCGGTATTATAATAAGGGATATGCCACCCAAGCCGTGCGGGCGTTAATCCGTTATTTGTTCCGGAATACAAGGGAGCGAGAACTCAACGCAATCGCCGTCGTTCATCATCATGCTTCCAATAAAGTAATCCAAAAGTGCGGATTTGCCTATATCGGCGAGATCGAACTTGAGCAGGAGCGGTATCATCACTATAAATTATGCGATGAGTAATAGGGAGGCCCAATGAAACAGCTTGCCCTTGGAGCGGGGATCTTCATTGTGACGGAATTGCTTTTGATCACGCTCTTAGGCGTGGACGAATGGGCAATGATGGTGTTCTCAGCAGGTGTAATCATTACGATATTATTGTTAATTTTCATGCGTCTGACGGAGTTGGTGAAGAGTAACAGAGACCGTCTAGATCATCTACAAAGGCAGAGGATCCAGGAATTGAACCGACAATCCAGATTAACTTCGACATCCGACAATGGTTCGATGAATCCGGATGAATAAAATGTTATGCTGGGTAGCGAAAGGGTAATGGTTGAAGTTAAGCAGCAAGAGAGGAGGCCCAGCCTTGCGATACAACGTTATTTTATTTGATGCGGACGATACGCTATACGACTATGCCCAATCGGAGGCGTTTGCGTTAGCCGGCGTTTTTGGCGAAATCCACCAGGAGTGCACGAATGCGATCGTAGACAGTTACAGGCGCATAAACCAGCAGTTGTGGAACGATTTCGAGCAGGGGATCGTGACGCAGGGCGAATTGCGTGCGGCCCGGTTCGAAAGACTCCTGGAGGAACATAGTATCAATTGCGCTTTGGACGCTGAAGCCTTTAGCAATATCTACATAAAGTATTTAGGACAGGGCTCCTTTCTGATGGAAGGGGCAGAGAAGCTGTGCAGTCAACTGTCCGAGCGCGGCCAACGCATGGCCATCATCACGAACGGAATCAAGGAAGTGCAGTTTAATCGTATCAGCCGATCGGCGCTGTGCGATTCCTTTGAATGTATCGTGGTTTCGGAGGATGCAGGATCTCAAAAGCCGCACGAAGGAATATTCGATTACGCCTTCGATAAGTTAAACCACCCCGATAAAAGCGAGGTGATCATTGTTGGCGATTCGTTAACTTCCGATATACAAGGAGGCATCCGTTACGGGATAGATACCTGCTGGTATAACCCGCAGCGAAAGGCCAATCCGACGTCCATTCACCCCAAGTATGAAATACATACTTTGGAGGAGCTCCACGACATCATTTCTTCCGAATGACCGTGCTTTGGCCAGATCGATGAAGTGGGGAGTACGCGGTGCGGTTTCGTCGAGGTATTCAATCCCGATGTCCTCCGCGGACATCAATCCGGAGTGCTGGGAACGGTGCTCGATCTCATCTGGGGTTAACTAACAGAACATTCAGCAAAGGAGCATGAACATGATACAGGCATTTATTTTTGACATGGACGGGGTCATTATTGACAGCGAACCGCTGCACTTTGAAGTGGATATCCAGGTGATGAACTACTACGGATCCTCGATAACCCATGAACAATTGGAGAAGTATGTAGGCATGACCAATCCGGAGATGTGGGCAGCCATTAAACATGAGCATCGGCTTGCGCAATCCGTATCGGAGATTATCGAATACCAATTGTCCAATAAAATCGAGATGCTCACCTCTCGGGAAATGGAGCCGATTGCCGGCATTCGGGAGCTTCTGGCTGAACTTAAAGCACGTCGTATCCCTGCTGCGATTGCATCATCCTCGCCTCCCGTATTTATTACGGCCGTCTTGCGCAAGTTCGATCTCCTGGATCAATTCGAATGCGTCGTGAGCGGTGAAGAAGTGGAAAAAGGAAAACCTGCGCCGGATGTGTACCTCAAAGCGGCTGAATTGTTAGGCGTGGAGCCCGAGCACTGCATGGTGCTGGAGGATGCCCGGCATGGCGTTGCTGCAGCGAAGGCGGCCGGCATGACATGCATCGGCTTCGTGAACCCGAATTCGGGAAATCAGGATTTGTCGCAAGCCGATCATGTCGTGGATTCCATCGGGGACGTTCTGAGGATTTGCCAATTTGAATAGGACTTGGTCTTGGATCCTGGCAGTTTGGCCGCGCACATTGCGGCTGAGCTGTTTTTTTGTTTTTGATTCAAATGGTTATAAACCCAACTTATTGATCATAAAACTCGTTTATACTATATCTACTATATTATATCTACTATTAGGATCTAGACCTAAGTCTAGGTTCATTATCGTCTGAAGACGGAAGGCATCCTCCTCCATTCGTGATATCCTTGCATTAACATGATACGGGAGAGGAATGTGAACCGATGATTTCAAATTCGAATGTAAGCAACGATATCGCACGATACACGGGCTGTCCAAGGGTCAGCCAAGCAGAGGAGATTAGGCTTGATGGATTTTTTACGTAATTTAGGCGATATCGGATTATTCATTCATGCCATGATCGACGCGATCATTTTTCCGATTCCGGCACTGTTCTCGCAGTTGTCCTTAAGTGCCTTGAGTCCGGACCGTGCGATCTGGCTCGCCACGATCGGGTTTGTCGGGTGCTTGATCGGAACGCCCATCGGATATGGAATCGGCAAGGCTTCAGGTCATTTGGTGTTAACCAAGATCATGAAGAAAAAATGGTATGATTCCGCCACCGCTTTGTTCACCAAGCATGGCGAAGCCGCTATCCTGGTCGGTGCGTTTACGCCGATTCCCTTCAAAATATTCACCATTCTATCCGGCTGCATGAACTATCCTTTATGGAAGCTTATCAGCTATGCAGCGCTCGGACGCGCCGTGAAGTTCTACACGGTGGGTGTGCTGTTCTACGTATATGGCCGTGCTGCCGAGAATATGGTGGACAGCGTGCTTACGATTATTTTGTTATCCGTAGGTGCTCTGATCGGGGGCATTTGGTTGACGGTGCGGCTTATCAAGAAGCGCAGGAATAAACGTTCGGAGGTCCCCGTCGTGAAGGGGCCAAAAGATTCAATTGACGTAACGGCAGGTGAAGAATGAATGATAAAGCGACTGCAAAGTTTTGATCACCGGGTATTCGTCTGGTGCAACCAGACGATCAGCAACCGAGCCTTTGACCGGTTGTTCGGCGGCATCACCCATCTCGGCGGAGCCACCTTCACCATTTTGAGCGCGTTGCTTATCGCCTGGGCAGCATTCGAAGCTTGGGATATCACGGCATATCAGAGTGCCATTGCGTTAACCGTTAGCCATCTGATCGTGGTCCTCATCAAGAGAATCGTCAGAAGAGATCGTCCCTTCCGGGTTTTGGAGCAGGTAAAGATCGGAAATTTCCCGCTGAAGGATTACTCCTTCCCTTCCGGTCATACGACGGCGATTTTTGCAGTCATTACCCCGCTGCTGTTTCTGGTTTCGCCGCTGCCGACGATACTGCTGATCATGCTGGCTGCGCTGGTCGGTCTATCCCGTATCTATTGGGGATATCATTACCCGACCGATTGTCTGGCGGGAAGCCTGATCGGATTCGGATCGGGATGGCTGGTCGTTTACCTGATGCATGTCTTGGGAAACACATAACGTTAGATAAGGAGTAATATCAATGAGATCCATATATGAGCAAAAAATCATCATATTAACCGGAAGTCTGGGAGAGGGTCATAACCAGGCATCAAAGGCCATTGTGGAATCAGCAAAAAGAAAATACCCTCATCTGCGCGTTAAAGTCATTGATTACATGGAGTTAACCCATCCGCGGCTGCATGTGGCCGGACAGTTTTTCTTTGTGCAGTGGATGAAGCATTTTCCATCCGTTTACGGTTATTTGTTCCAAAAAACGCGCGAGGAAAACACGCTCATTCAGATGCTGAAACGCTTCAGCACCTTCAGTCTTCAAAAACTGAGCGCAATGCTGGAGATCGAAAAGCCGGCTATCGTAGTCAGTACGTTTCCGCCGGCAGCGGCAGGCATGTCGCTGTTGAAAGCAATGGGTTACACGGACGTGCCCACGGCCACCGTCATGACGGATCATACGGATCACAGTTATTGGATCCATTCGCATACGGATTATTACATGGTGGGTTCCGATGTGGTCCAGGTTGCATTGGAGCGCAAAGGCGTGCCGAGCGAAAAAATCTCGGTGACCGGAATACCCGTCAACCCGCTCTACAGTCAACCGGTGGATGAGGAACGGCTGCGCGATTATTATGGCTTGAAACCATCCGAGCAGGTCGTGCTGATCATGGGCGGCGGAGAAGGGATGATCGATAAAGAAATTATCGAGCTCTTGAAATCCAGGGCATACCCGCAGGATGTTCGGTTTATGGTCGTGTGCGGACGCAATATGAAATTATATCAATCGCTGCTGGAAGAGTTTGCGGAGCATCCGCAAATCACCGTCATGGGTTATGTGGATCGTATGCATGAATTGATGGCGATGGCCGACTTGATGGTGACGAAGCCGGGAGGTCTCACGATTTCCGAAGCATTAACGATGGAACGTCCCATGCTGTTGGTTAAACCCTTGCCTGGCCAAGAGCAGGATAATGCCGACTACCTGGTTGGCATTGGCGTGGCACGTCAAGCTATGGCGGGAGAACTGCAGCATCAATTCATGACGCTAATGACGGATTCGTCCTTGCTGCAAGAGATGAAGCGAAAAGCGGCCATTAACACGCACAAAGATTCGGCGCTATCGGTTCTGACCCGATTGATAGAGATTCAACGGCGTTACCGCCCTTCGCGAGAATGGGCCGAAGAAAAGAACCCGGTGCCCTACGAGGTGCTGAACAGGGAAGTTTATGTGAATGAAGCCCTGCACCACTACCATGACAGTTATCGGTAAGACGAAGGAGTTTTCCCCATGAATTTGTTTGAATTGGTTGAGCGGTTGTTTGAACAATATGGTTATCTGGTGTTATTGATTGGGCTCCCTCTTGATTTTATTGCTCTTCCAATTCCTCCAGGAAACACTACCCTGACTTATACCGGGTTCCTGACCTATAAGGGGGTCATCGACATGGTTCCGGCCATGGGATCTGCTTTTATAGGAGCGGCCATGGGGCTGACCATTACCTATATCCTCGGCTACCGGTTAGGGATGCCGCTGATTGAACGCTATGGAAAATGGCTGTTCATCAAGCCGTCCCTTGTGGAGAAAACACAGGCGTATTACAGCAAGTATGGGAACAAGCTGCTCATCGTCTGTTTTTTCATTCCCGGAGTCAGGCAGTTTATCGGGTATTTCATCGGCATGATTCGGGTTCCCTACCGGACGGTTTGGATATACGGATACACGGGAGTGGCTGCATGGGTATTGGCCTTCTTCAGCATAGGTTTTATATTCGGGGAGCAGTGGCAGTACATTCTGAATGTGGTGGAGCATTATTTGAAAGTCATTTTTCTCTGTCTGGCAGGTTCGTTTCTCGTTCTGCTGGTTTGGAGCCGCGTGAAACGCGAGAAGGCCAAGAAACTAACCAAAGTGACAAGGAATGAATAGAATGGATCCTTGACCCGGCGAAGGATCATTGGTTTGCTCGGGTTTAGTTTATATAAGATAGGGACGAGCTGAGACGTGATTTGTGATACGATCTAAAATAAGTCAACAGCAGCACATACATAATGTATACGAATGATGAGAGGAGGGAGGGGCTGGCATGAGCAAAATCATACCGTTGTTCAGGGTGTTCGACGAAACGAAGGCAAGGGAATTCTACATGCAGTATCTTGGTTTCACCTTGGACTGGGAGCACCGGTTTGACGATTCGGCGCCGCTTTACATGCAAATATCCAAAGGTTCGTTATTGATCCATTTAACGGAGCATTACGGTGACTGCTCCCCTGGAGCAGCCATTCGCGTGGAGATCGCAGGAATTGAAGCTTTTCACGAACAGCTTTCAAGCCAGAACTATCCGTATCAGAGACCCGGAATCGAGATCGCCCCATGGAACAGCAAAGAGGTACGTGTAACGGATCCGTTCGGCAATCGAATCACTTTCTACGAGGAGATGGAACCCGAGTGATGAAGCTAAACGAGATACGATGGGAACAAGCAAGGCAGTATATGCTGCAGCGGGCCAGAAACCTTGAACGGGCCTTGTTCCGATATGAATTCGAGAACGGGTCGTTTACGGATGTGCTGATTGAGCTCTCCAGCTACCAGAACGAGGATGGCGGATTCGGTCATGGCCTTGAGCCTGACCTTCGCTGCAAGGAGTCATCTGCCCTGGCGACGACCAGAGCGCTGGAGATTCTTCGGTTACATCCGAATCATCCCGAGCGGAACGAACGGGTTATATCCGCGTTACAGTATCTCGAGCATACGTATGTGCCTGAACGCTCAGGATGGGACATTATCCCCAAAGAAGCGGAGCAGTCACCTAGAGCGATTTGGTGGCAATACGGCGCTTTTAAGGACCATTGGGGCAATCCCAATGCAGACATCATCGCTTATTTTATCGATGAACGGGAGCTGTATCCTCTGGAATCGCTGGATTCCTTGGTTCGTTATGCTCTGGACTACCTGAATCGAACCAGCGATTTAAAAGAAATGCATGAACTGTTTTGTTACTTGCGCTTGAATGAGCGATTGCCAAAGGAACAGGCATCCGAGATCAGGGAGGCTTTGGAGGCTTTCATGGACAACTGCATTAGCCTGGACCCCGGCAGCCGGGAGGGATACGGGGCAACACCGCTGAGCATTATGGACACGCCGAACTCTCCTTACTTTCCAAAATATCGAGCGCTTCTTCCGGCGGAGCTGGACTTGCTTATAGAGAACCAGGGCGAAGATGGGGCCTGGGAGCCGAATTGGAGCTGGTACCAATTCGAAGAGGTATGGCCGTCGGCCAAGGAAGAATGGAAGGGCGTTATGACACTGAATGCGCTTCGGACGCTGCGTAATTTTGACCGGATTGAGGGGATATGATGGCAAGATCCTGAGGATGAAACAGATATGGCTCGGTTCGCCGTAAAGCGAACCGAGCCATTGTTGTTTGGAGAAGGGAAGATATGCCCGGGAATCAAGATGAATCCCTGCAAGGAGAAGCAAATGCGTAAAGCCTGCTTAAGCCTTCTTCGATCTCTTCCGTCGAAAGGTTTCCATATCCCAATACGATCCCTGTCGAACTCGGAGGACGCGATGGCGAGATTCTGTAATTAGAAGCAGGCTCGACGCGAAACCCGTATGAGACCGTATCGTTCCATGGGAGGAGAGCGTAAGCTTGAGGACCGAATATCACCTGAAGATGCATCCCCGCATCATCGCCGACAATGGAAATATCCTGCCCGAACAAGTGATGGAGCCGCTCCATTAATACATTGCGGCGTTTCTTGTACACTTTTTTCATCTTATGGATATGCCGTTCTAGATGGCCGTCCAGAATGAATTGGCTTAGCGCTTGTTGAATGACGGTTGGGGTATGTATATTCAGTTTATCTTTCATCTCGGTTATGGCATCGGTTAGATCAGGCGGCACGATCATAAATCCGATCCGGAGGCTTGGCGTTAAGGTTTTACTGAATGTTCCCACGTAAATGACTCTCGAAGGCGATAGCGTCTGCAGAGGAGGCACCGGGATTCCTCGAAGCCGGAATTCGCTGTCATAATCATCTTCGATCACGAAGGAGTCGGCTTCCTCCAGCATCCGGATGGCCTGATGTCTGCGCTGGATGGATAATACGCTGCCGGAAGGAAACTGATGTGACGGCGTTAATAAAACCAGATGACCTGGTGCGAAACTCGTCACGGCGTCGATGCGCATGCCGCCGTGATCCACCTCAACCGGCACAAGCCGATAGTTCATCATCTGAAAAATATCGCGGGTAATATCGATCGTGGGGTCTTCGATATAGATGGAATGAAACCTGGAAGCTAACGATTTGGCAAGGAGGAGCAACCCTTCGGAAGCGCCGGACACGATCACGATTTGATCGGATGAGCATTGGATGCCCTTGGACCGGAATACATAGTCGCAAATGGCAGAGCGCAGCATCTTATCACCTTTGATGTGACCGTAATCATGGTTTGCATTAACGGAGTCCTCAGCTGCTTGTTTCAAGTACTTGGCCCAGATGTGCCTTGGAAACATCTTCTGATCGGGAATGCCGGCGGCAAAATCGATCATGTGCGAATGTTCAGTCGATGTAACTTTATGGATCGGCTGCTCGCCGACAGATGGCTCGTTTCGTGGACGGGGAGAGGGTATAATCCCGCCCGCTACATAGGTGCCTGATCCTACGCGCCCTTCCAAATATCCCTCAGCCGTCAGCTGCTCATATACCTCGATGACTACATTGCGCGCAATGCCCCACTCTTTGGCCAGAACTCGGGTCGGAAGCAGCCGTGTTCCTGCTGCCAGTTGTCCCGATTCGATCAGCCTTCGCAGCTGCTGGCATACCTGATGGGTAACGGATCGTTTCGATTCACGGTCGATATAAATGCCGTACACCGTATCCCTCCTTTAATTGGTTCCTCCAAATTGACCATCATTGGATCTCATCACAAACCATTTTCCTAATTATAATGAAGGCGAACCAATTCGAAAAGGGAGGAACTATCATGGATAGAACGTTAGGCAGATCGCAAATCCCGGTAAGCCCGCTCGGCTTAGGCTGCTGGGCAATGGGCGGGAATTTTACGTTGGACGGCTTGTCCGACGGATGGGGCGAGGTGGACGAACGTGAATCCGTTGCAGGGATTCATGCGGCCCTGGAGAGGGGCGTTAACTTTTTTGATACGGCAGACGTTTATGGTACCGGGCATAGCGAACGGGTGCTTGGCCGCGCATTAAAAGGAAAGCGGCACGAAGCCGTGATAGCCACCAAATTCGGATATACCTATGATGAAACAACGAAGAAAGTTTTTACGCGTTATAATGTTACGCCGGATTATATCCGCTACGCTTGTGAGCGGTCTCTTCAGCGACTCGATACGGATTATATCGATCTCTATCAGATTCATGTAGGCGGATTACGACTGGATGAGGTGGAAACGGTGATAGATGCCTTAAACGGTCTTCGTCAAGAAGGGCTGATCCGTACATATGGCTGGAGTACCTGGGATACGGCCAATGCCGAGTTATTTGCGGAGCGATCCGAAGCGGCAGCCATTCAGCACGTGCTGAATGTTCTCAGCGACGATAAGGAGATGCTTGCCCTTTGCGAACGTCATGGTTTGGCGAGCATCAATAATACGCCTTTGGCAATGGGGCTGTTAAGCGGGAAATTTAATCAGGACACCCGATTCAGTGATCAAGATGTGCGTGGAAGCGGTCACGACTGGGTCGCCTATTTCAAGGAGGGGAAAGCCGTACCGTCGTTCCTCGCTAAACTTGAAGCGGTGCGGGAGATTTTAACGAGTGAAGACCGTACTTTAGTGCAAGGAGCGTTAGCATGGATTTGGGGAAGAAGCCGTGCGGCGATTCCGATACCGGGTTTCAAAACGAGAAGGCAAGCGGAAGAACTAATAGGAGCCGTTGCTTTTGGACCTTTAACGGCTGGACAGATGAACGAAATCGAAGGAATACTGGGCTCCATGTAGTCACATTCCAGTTATGTAGCAGGAGAGAAGCCCTTGGCAGATGCCGAGGGCCTTTTCGACGGGAAATAAGCAGCATCCATCAGGAGTGCAGACACTATTATTTTTCGGCGGAGATGCTAAAATCATGACATGGAATGATCTCAAACATAATGGAAGGGAGAGAGGGAACATGGATTTGAGGTATCCGATAGGACAGTTTGACTGGGGAGGCAGCACGTCGCCTGAGCACAGGAAGGTCTGGGTCCGAGAGATTAAGGGAATGCCGGAGAAGCTGAGGGTAGCGGTCCAAGGGTTAAGCCACGAACAACTGGATACGGCTTATCGCGAGGGCGGCTGGACGATCCGCCAGGTTGTTCACCATCTTGCTGACAGTCATATGAACAGCTATATCCGGTTTAAACTTGCGTTGACGGAAGAGAACCCGACGATTAAACCGTATGACGAACAGAAATGGGCTGCCCTGCACGATTCATTGACACAAGACATTGAGGCTCCGCTTGCATTGATCGACGGATTACATGCCAGATGGGTCGCATTATTGGAGAATATGAAGGATGGGGACTATCTGAGAACGTTCTACCATCCCGAAAACCAGCGAACAACGAGTTTGGAATACGCCGCAGGCATGTATGCATGGCATGGGAATCACCACATTTCCCACATCACGTCAGCCAGAGAACGATTGGGATTTTAGTCGAAATCACATCGAACTCCGTCATACGACGGGGTTCTTTGTGTGCGGCCATGTCGTGATTTCTAACTTGTTTGTCGCAATTTTACACTGTGAATCAGGCGGTACGTGTGATAGATTAATGGCATGATGTCTTAATATTAGATACTGAGGTGACTAGAATGATCAGAATCGGAAAAATTAGTTATTGGCATGTGCACGCATGGGATTATACGAAACAAGCGCAGGAGCATCCCGATGCTCAGATCGTAGCGGTATGGGATGAGAATCCGGAGCGGGGAAGAGAAGCCGCCGAGAAGCAAGGCGTGCGTTTTCATGAATCGCTGGATGACATGCTGCAAAGCGACGATATTGATGCCGTGATCGTGGATGCTCCGACATCCATGCACAGAGAAGTCATGTTGAAGGCCGCAGCGGCAGGCAAGCATATTTTCACGGAAAAAGTAATTGCTGCAACCCTTCAGGAGGTCAATGATATCATTAAAGCCGTGAAGGAGAATCAGGTCAAATTCACGGTATCGCTACCGCGGCTGAATGACGGTTATACGCTGGCGATCCGTGAGGTATTGGAGCAGGAATTGCTGGGAACCGTGACGCTCGTTCGCGTTCGCTTGTCCCATAATGGCGCAACCGCCGGTTGGCTGCCTGAGCATTTCTACAGCCTGGAGGAGTGCCGCGGGGGTGCCCTGATCGATCTGGGCTGCCATCCGATGTATTTGACGCGCCTGTTCCTTGGCGAGGAAGCCATTGACGTCCAAGCGAATTTCGGATACATAACGGGCAAAGAGGTAGAAGACAACGCCGTTGCCACGCTCTCTACGGCGGCGGGTGCCGTCGGCGTGGTGGAAGCCGGATTCGTTAACAACTTCTCTCCGTTCACGATCGAGATTCATGGCACGGATGGAACCATCCTGTACGGTACGCCGGATAGCAAGCTTCTGATTCGTTCAACGAAAAAAGAAGAGTACAAGGATGCTTGGGTTGAGCTGCCGGTACCGGCGAACCGCGCAAGTGCTTTTGAACAATGGATTTCTCATATTCAAGAAGATACCGTTGCCGAAGAAAATATCGCATATGCGGTTGAATTGACCAAATTGATGGAGGCAGCCAATCGTTCGGCCAAGGAGCATCGTGCTGTAAGATTGGATGAACTTCAAGCATAAGATACAGGGATGATGCACCGGGATGAATAACCATTTTCCATACGAAATGATGAAAGAGCGGCAGGATGCCTTGGAGCGGCTTGATCTTAGGGTCTATTGGGGACGTTACGAGATCCGGGTCCTTCGGTTTCATCTCACCACCTTCCCGCCCGGGAAGATTGTCTCCTTCCATAAGCATGCGGAGTATGAATTTCATTTCATACCCCGCGGCAAGGGGACCGTTATTATGGAGGATGAGCCGTATGCGCTGCGGGAAGGGATGTTCTATTTAACGGGTCCGAACGTGCTTCATTATCAGGAAGCGGATACCGCGGAACCGATGGACGAATTATGCCTGCACGTCGACATCATTCCCCGCGATGAGATTTCCGAGCCTGAGAGCCCGGCACTGCCTGTTTCGGATCCTTGGGAAATGGCGGAAGCCGATGACTGCATGGAGAAGCTGAGAGAATTGCCGATGAAGCCGACGATGGACATCCATCGCGCGATGCCTTATTTTCTTGAGGCTTATCAGGCTTCGCAGGAGAAATATTCGGGTCTGTACACAACGATCAAGCAATGCCTTATTCAGATATTGCTGCGCGCTGTGCGCGCATATGAATCCGAGCCATCGGAAGCGGAGCTGCCTTCGCGCGATATGAAGGCTTACCGTTATCAATTGGCGCTGGAGTATATCCATGCGAATTCTTCGGGGGAGGTTGTGCTGGATGACGTCGCAGAGAAGCTGCATATCAGCTCAAGACAGCTGCAGCGGATATTCAAGGAGCAAGCGGAAGGTCAGTCCTTCAGCGAGATCCTGGAGCATGTCCGCCTGGAAGCCGTGTGCAGGAAGCTGATTGATACCAATTGGTCGATTGACAAAATCGCCATTCACGAAGGCTTCTCCAGCGGCAGTTATCTGCATACCGTTTTCCGAAAGAGATACGGATATACGCCAACAACATACCGAGCCATGAATGTGAAATTGTAGGGGGAGTATCAGCCATGGGCAAAACCATTCGAATTGGAATTATTGGAAGCGGCGGCATTGCGGGGGAGCATGCAAAGTACTATAAACAAATTGACGATGTGCAAATTGTTGCCGTAGCTGATATTTTACCCGGCAGAGCCGATCAGTTTATTGAGCGCTGGGGATTGCAGGGAGCCATCGGATTCGATGACCACCGCAGATTGTTGGATCTTGACCTGGACGGCGTAAGCATCTGTACGCCGAACGTCGCTCATTACCGTACGACGATCGATGCGCTGTCGGCGGGCAAACACGTTATGCTTGAAAAACCGATGTCGGTCACTTTGGATGAAGCGATCGAGATGGTTCAAATCTCGAAGAAGACCGGGAATATGCTTAATGTAGGCTTCCAGCCGCGATATGACCCGAACATGGGCATCATTAAGAATTTGATCCAGAACGGCGAGCTTGGAAAAGTGTACTATGTGGAAACCGGGGGCGGCCGCCGACGGGGAATGCCAGGCGGCACGTTTGTTCGCCAGGAAATCGCCGGGGCAGGCGCTATGGCGGACATCGGATGCTATTCCCTGGACATGGCGCTGAACGCCCTGGGATATCCCAAGCCATTAACGGTATCCGCTTATACGTCGAATTATTTCGGGACGAATCCCAAATACCATGCGGAAGCCGGAGCGTTTAACGTAGAGGATTTCGGGGTAGCCATCATTCGGTTTGAAGGCGACCTTGTGCTTAACTTTAAAACATCCTGGGCTATGCATATGGATACGCTCGGGGCAACGATGTTCCTTGGGACGGATGCGGGCATGAAGATTACGCCTGCAGGCTCAGGCCCTTGGAGCGGTGTATGGGACGGGAAGGTAGGATCGATTTCCTTGTTTCACGATATCCAGGGCCATCATACCGAAAGCGCAATACCGCTGATCAGCCATGAGCTGAATGTATTCCAGGAGAAAATCAAGGATTTCGTTAGCGCGGTGCGCGAAGGCAAGCCGGCGCCGATTCCGGGTGAGCAGGTGCTTCGCAATCAAGCGATACTGGACGGTATTCTGCGATCCTCCCAAAGCAAAAAAGAAGTGGAAATCCATATTCCGGATTTGGATTAAGATGATGAAAGCCGTGCAACCAGCGCGGCTTTTTAGTTGCAATTTTAATTATTTAATTCGTGAATATAGCATTGCAAATGCTTCCATTTTTTAGATGGATATGATAGTATGAATGCGAACAATTGTTCTTCGAGAGAGATGAATTGGAATCCATACATAACATATCCGGTATGAAAGATGGTGCAGACCTGATGACTGATCGATATGCTGAAATCGATGAAGTAATCGCTTATATTCACAAGAATATTTACGAGCCTCTCCCGTTATCAACGCTTGCGGATTACATAGGGTACAGCCCATATCACTTCTCGCGTATATTCAAGGATCGAATCGGGCTGCCTCCGTTATATTATGTTTCATCGCTTCGCCTGGAGAAGGCAAAGGATTTGCTGTTACATACCCATCTAAGCATACGGGATATCGCCATGGAGATCGGCCAGCAGAGTCTGGGAACGTTTACGACACGCTTCACGGAGAGGGTGGGGGTGACCCCTTCGCAATTCCGGAACTCGAAGGAGGAGGCCGACGAGCATCTGTTAGCCCTGCAGAAGCTGAACAGCTGGCGCGAGTCCATGCCGGTAGATAATCCCGATTTGACGGTTGAAGGCACGATCGAGGCCGCGGCTCCCTTTCAGGGCGTGATTTTGATCGGGCTGTTTGCCAAGCCGATCCCCGAAGGGTTTCCCCTATACGGTACTTTGCTTTCATCCGTCGGCTCCTTTCGTTTTACCGACGTCAGACCCGGCACTTATTATTTGATGGCTACTTCGGTACCATGGGGCATGCTGGCGGTCGATTTCCTGCTTCCTCAGTCCACTACGCTGCGTACCCGTTCAAAGGAGCCCGTTATCGTAAAGCCGTACGCCAGGACGCCGCATCTTCATGTTACGCTCCACGTTCCCCGGCTGGACGATCCGCCGATTCTGATTTCCTTGCCGATATTAATGAATCATTTCCTAAAGAGGGTTGCTCCCATGGTGAGATGAGTCATGTTGGAGAAGTGGTTTGGTTCGTAAAATGGATACACTTTTGGCATTAAGGGCTTCCGAACACCACGGCAGCTCTTCATTGCATTTCGTTGACATTTGAGTTCAGATTCATGATACTTGAATGAGGGCGAACGGCTTCGATTGTAAGTTTGTATGAACGAAAGATTTGAGGTGGCATCTGTGATTGTTGTAAGCTCTTGTTTAGCCGGTATGAAAGTTCGCTATAATGCGACTGACAGCATGGATACGAATATTCAGCTGCTTGTAGAAGCGAAGAAAGCCGTAACCGTATGTCCCGAACTGCTGGGTGGATTCACCATCCCTCGAGAACCTGCGGAGATCGTTGGAGGGAACGGGGATGATGTACTGGCGGGTAATGCCAGAGTGGTGGAGCTATCGGGCAGAGACGTGACCGAGATGTATATCCAAGGTGCATACCAGGCTCTTCGAATGGCACAAGAGCTTGGAGCCTTGCTGATCGTCCTGAAAGAGGGAAGTCCTTCCTGCGGAAGTGCCATGATTTATAACGGAGAATTTGACAATGTGAAACAGGCCGGTTATGGCGTGACTACGGCTCTTCTGCGTCGGGAAGGCTATACGGTTATATCTGAGCACGAGCTAAGCGTTTATGCGGCACAGCCGGAATACGCAACTCTCTTTGCCGAGAGATAATCTTGTTCATCGGTTTTGAGGGTTTTCGTCCTGCTCATTAATTATGATAGAATTATCATATCGACTGCTTATGGCGTAGTGATTCTTTATATTGGAGGGAAATATGGAACTCATAAATCAAACTGAAGTACAGCAAATGATTGATAAATTGAAGGATCAGGATTTATATATTCATCTTGAGATGACGACAGGCGCCTATGCTGCCCATTATGACAGCTCAAAACACCCGGCGGCTAATTTTATAACGAACGCAACCATTCGTTACAGTCATGGTTCCATATCCGGCAACGGACCTTACCGGGTCGGATTGAAGATGGGCCAAGGCTGGGTATATACGGAAGGACTCACCCACTTCGAGCAGACGGACACCGAACGGCTCATCATGGCGGGTCATGACAGTCAGGGGAAACTGGTTGTCGCTTTGCAGCTGAGCCGGGAACCTTTTTAATAGAGAGAGGAGACGAGGATCGATGGAGCAAAACATACTGGTCGTATTGCCGCATCCGGATGACGAGGCTTTTGGTTTGTCCGGAACGCTGGCTAAATATATTGTTGAAGGCGCACATGTAACCTACGCGTGTTTAACGCTGGGGGAAATGGGCCGCAATATGGGCATTCCTCCCTTCGCGAATCGCATTACGCTTCCAACGATACGCAAAGCGGAGCTGGAAGAATCCTGCAAAGCCATCGGCATACAGGATCTGAGATTGCTTGGTTTCCATGATAAAACAATTGAGTTCGAGGATCAGGACAAACTGGACGGCGTGATTGCTTCTCTGCTTCAGGAGATCAAGCCATCGCTGGTGTTCACGTTCTACCCTGGATACAGCGTACACCCCGATCATGATGCAACAGGCGCTGCCGTCATTCAAACGATTGGTCGGATGCCTGCCGAAGAAAGACCGGTGGTCCAATGTCTGGCTTTCTCCAACAACTGTGAACAGGAACTGGGTAAACCGGATGTCTACCAAGACGTATCCATGTTTATGGTGCAGAAGCTGAACTCCATTCAAGCTCATCGCTCTCAATTCCAAGCAGCCGAGCTGGTTGGCAAGAAACAGATGAAGGCCAAGGAAGTGGAGCAGCGCTTCGGAACGGAGCGATTCTGGACCTATACCTTTGCATAAAGCTCCACCATCGGTTGGATCCACAAAAAGAGCCGCAGACTCAGCATCTGCGGCTCTTTTTTTCAAGGTTTAGTCTAATGAGATATGCCGGCTTCGGTCAGGAAGGGTTACTCTTCATTTGCTATATTAGGAAGCAGAATGAATCAACAGCCAATGCGCTAGGGGCTGCTGATGGATAAAGGATACATTGTGCCCTCCATGCAGAAGGAGGTTCTTCCGGTCTCTTCCGATACAACGAGGACCAAGGCATCACTGATCTCGGACAGGCCTATGGCTGCACGGTGACGGGTTCCGAGCTTGCGATCCCCGTAGGTTTTGGCGGTTAACGGGAGCACGTTCGCAGCCGAAATAATCATATCTTTGCGCACGAGCACAGCTCCATCGTGGAGCGGACTGCCCGGAACGAATATGGATTCAAGCAGGGGGCTCGTGATTTCTGCCGACAAGGGAATGCCGGGCGTTATTAAGGAATCCAGGCCGTCCTCGCGTTGAATAACAATCAACGCACCCAGATTTTTTTGGCTGAGATGGTATACAGATTTCGCGATTTCTTGATATTTGCTGGTGAAGGGGAAGAGAAAACAATTGAGATAATACGTTGATGAAATCGATTCGGCTTCCATGAACTTGGTTCGTATCGAGTCCAGCTCCCCTAGCAGGCAGGAGCCGTCTTGATCCAAATTGACGATAACCTGCTGCAGGTGGCCCGTGATATCCGAGAGCTGTTCCTTTAATTTGCGTTTCAGCGGCGTAAAATTGCAGTCTTGATTGTGCATCCGATGTCTTCCTCCTTATCATTGGTATCATTACCATTCGGGGATGGCGATATTCCATAATTCGGCTTGCTTTTATCCAGTAAACGTCGGGAAAACCGATTTATCAGGAAAACTGATAAATGCTATAAGAACATTGTAATTGACCGGTCCCGTAAGCTGTGATAGGTTCAGAGGAGCAATAAAATTAATTGTATCGCAATAGTAGGAATTAATAATGTGCGCTTTTGAGAGGTGGATATTGTTGGAACTTCAAGTAACGAACAGTCCTTTTAATCAGGAACAAGTGGAATTGCTGAATCGCTTACTGCCTACACTGACGGAATCCCAGCGGACGTGGCTGAGCGGTTTTATCGCTGCTTTGCAGGGAACGGCAGCCGCTGCGGCAGTTGCTGCTTCACCGCAAGCGAGTGCGGCGGCGGCCGTATCGGCACCGGTCGTGTCAGCTCCTAAAGAAGTCACCGTCCTATATGGGTCCCAGACGGGCAACGGTCATGGATTATCGAAAAAGTTATCGAAGAAGCTTGAAGAAGTCGGATTGCAGGTCACCATGTCCTCGATGAGCGATTTCAAGCCGAACAACCTGAAGAAATTACAGAATCTCCTCATTATTGTAAGTACGCACGGAGAGGGCGAACCGCCGGATAACGCGATTCCATTCTATGAGTTCCTGCATAGCAAGCGGGCACCTCAGGTGGAGAATCTTCAATATTCCGTACTGGCGCTGGGGGATACCTCGTATGAATTTTTCTGCCAAACGGGTAAAGATTTCGACAAGCGCCTCGAGGAACTGGGCGGTAAGCGGCTGACGCCAAGAGTAGACTGCGACGTGGATTTTGATGAATCGGCTGCGGAATGGATGAATCAGGTCCTCCTATCGTTGAATGAGGCCGGAGCGGGATCGTCCGCTGTTGAACATGTAAGCGCGGTAGCCCTGACCGACAGTACGGAATCGGAATATTCGAGAAGTAATCCGTTTCAAGCCGAAATCCTCGAAAATTTGAATTTGAACGGAAGAGGGTCTGACCGGGAAACCCGTCATATCGAAATATCGCTTGAAGGATCGAATCTGCAGTATGAGCCTGGCGACAGTTTAGGCATTTATCCGGAAAATCATCCGCAGCTGGTAGATGATCTCATCGCTGGCATGGGATGGAATGCAGACGAAGCGGTCGTTGTGAACAAAAGTGGCGAAGCGCGGACGTTGCGGGATGCCTTGCTCCGTCATTATGAAATCACGGTTCTCACGAAACCTCTGATTGAACAGGCGGCTAAGCTGTCGGGGAGCGAAGGGCTTCGGAAACTGCTGGAGCCTGGACATGAGCAGGAACTTCGTGCCTATATCGAGGAACGGGATTTGCTGGATCTGGTACAGGATTATGGGCTGCAGCAAGTGGCGGCAAGCGATTTTGTATCCATTCTGCGCAAGATTCCGGCTCGTCTGTACTCGATCGCAAGCAGCTCCAAAGCGTTTCCGGATGAAGTCCATGTTACCGTTCGGACGGTCCGCTATGAAGCACATGGCCGTAACCGCTACGGGGTGTGCTCGGTACAATTGGCAGAACGACTGGAAGCTGGCGATTCATTGCCGGTATACATTCAGCATAATCCGAACTTTAAACTCCCCGAGAATCCGGACACCCCGATTATTATGATTGGACCCGGCACGGGCGTGGCCCCTTTTCGGGCTTTCCTGGGGGAACGGGAAGAGACGGGAGCCGAAGGGAAATCGTGGCTGTTCTACGGCGATCAGCATTTCACGACGGACTTCCTCTACCAGATCGAGTGGCAGCGCTGGTTGAAGGATGGGGTGTTGACTCGCATGGATGTTGCCTTCTCACGGGATACGGACAAGAAAGTGTACGTGCAGCACCGGATGCTGGAGAACAGCAAGGAGCTGTACCAGTGGCTCCAAGAAGGGGCTTGCGTATATGTATGCGGCGATGAGAAAAAGATGGCTCATGACGTGCACTCCGCCCTGGGGTCCATTCTTGAACAAGAAGGCGGGATGAGTCCGGAAGAAGCTGCGGAATATCTGACGCTCATGCAGCAACAGAAACGTTATCAGCGGGATGTGTATTGAGGTCATCCCTGTGGTTTTCGAGAGGAGAAAAGGAACATGTCTGATAATAACCTTGTATCACCGAATAGTGCGCCGCATAGCGATGTCGAGGACATCAAGCGTCGAAGCAATTATCTGCGGGGCAGTCTTGTAGAAACGTTGGAGGATCGCATTACGGCATCGATTCCCGAAGACGATAACCGATTGATGAAATTCCACGGCAGCTATATGCAGGACGACCGGGACTTGCGAAACGAACGGCACAAGCAAAAGCTGGAGCCCGCTTATCAGTTCATGCTGCGCGTACGCGCCGCGGGCGGCGTCGTGACGCCGGAGCAATGGCTGATGATGGACCGCGTAGCCCAGAAGTATGCAAACGGCACGATTCGATTGACAACGCGTCAATCCTTCCAGCTCCACGGTGTATTGAAGTGGAATATGAAGAGCACCATTAAAGAAGTCAATGAAGCCATGCTTAGCACGTTGGCCGCTTGCGGTGACGTTAACCGTAATGTCATGTGCAATCCGAACCCCGATCAATCCGAAATTCATTCGGAGGTATACGAGTGGGCACGCATGCTCAGCAGTCATCTCGATCCGCGTTCGCGTGCGTATCATGAGATTTGGCTTGACGGCGAGAAGATCGTGGACAGCACGCAGAATGGAGAGGAACAGGAGCCGATCTACGGCCCGGTGTACCTGCCGCGGAAATTCAAGATTGGGATGGCCGTGCCGCCTTCCAACGATGTCGATGTGTATTCCCAGGACCTCGGCTTCATAGCGATCGTGGAGGAAGGCAAATTAAAAGGCTTTAACGTCTCGGTAGGCGGCGGCATGGGAATGACGCACGGTGATCCGCTAACCTATCCTCAAGTGGGGAAAGTCATTGGATTCTGCAAACCCGAGCAGATCGTGGACTTGGCCGAGAAAACGGTGACGATTCAGCGTGATTACGGAGACCGCGCAGTGCGCAAGCATGCTCGTTTCAAATATACGATTGATGACCGCGGAATCGATTGGTTCGTTAACGAGCTGACCAGCCGTCTGGGATGGAAGCTGGAGGAGGCAAAGCCGTTCCATTTCGATCATAACGGCGATCGTTACGGCTGGGTAAAAGGCAGCAACGGCAAATGGCATTTCACGCTGTTCATCCAGAACGGGCGCGTGAAAGACGATGCCGATTACCTGCTGATGACGGGTCTTCGCGAAATCGCCCAAATCCATAATGGCGATTTTCGATTGACGGCCAATCAGAATCTGATCATTGCCAATATCAGCAGCCACAAAAAGAAGAAGATTGAAGAACTCATCAAGCGTTACGGGCTGACGGACGGCCATCATTATACTGCGCTGCGCAGAAATTCCATGGCATGCGTAGCCTTGCCGACTTGTGGATTGGCCATGGCCGAATCCGAGCGATATTTGCCGACGCTATTGGATAAAATCGACCCGATCCTGGAAGAGAACGGACTGAGCGAAGAGGACATCGTCATTCGAATGACAGGATGCCCGAACGGCTGTGCTAGACCGATGCTGGCCGAAATCGCGTTTATCGGTAAGGCACCGGGTAAATACAATATGTACCTGGGCGGCGGATTCTCCGGACACCGGCTGAACAAGCTTTATAAAGAGAACATCGGGGAGGCTGAGATTCTGGACTCTCTTCGCCAGATCATGAAGCAGTACGCAGAAGAACGCGAGATCGGCGAGCGCTTGGGCGATTATGTCATTCGCGCCGGTTACGTGAAGGAAGTATTGGACGGTCAACAATTTCACGCGTAATTATACTCAGTTATTAACAAACCGGAGCCCTTCTTAAAGAAGAACTCCGGTTTGTTACGTTCATCGCACCTCATTGTCCGTCTCGCCCCATATTTCAAACCAAAGAGCCGCCTCTTGAAATGGGAGGCGGCTCTTTTTTGCTGATCATTGCTCCAATACGCCGGCATTGCTCGTTTTCTTTTTAAATAATGGGATCAGCAACGCCGATCCTGCGAGGAGCAAGAGTGCACTGACCGCATAGACGAAGAACAGGGACAGCTGGTCTTTGAGCAATCCTCCCAGCGACATGCCCAGCACCATCATGCCCATAAAGATCGGGGTAAGGGCGCCGCCCACCCGACCAATATATGGCCCCTCCGCATTGTTTAGGATCAGGGTGTTGATTCCAATGTGGATGGCGGGGTAGAAGAATCCGTTAAGCACCAGAAGCAGCAGCGTAAACATGATGTTTGTTGACCAGCCGATACCGAGGTTTCCGATAGCACTAACGGTCAGACCGAGAGCCAGTAAGGTTTGAGGGGTTATTTTCTTGGCAAATGCCATGACGAATCCCCCTCCGACCAGCATCGCCGCCCCATTGACGGTTAACAGCCATTGCAAGAATGATTTATCCTGCCCGAGGTTCTCAATCGTCACAAAAATCGCGAGCGGCTGGATAAGTCCCGATGCCAAGCCAGCGGCGGCGAAGGTCGCACCTAGTGTTCGGAGCGTTTGATTACTCCATACATAACGAAGGCCTTCGATAAGTTCTTGCTGGAGATTCTGGTGCTTGGATTGTGTCTCTTCCAGCATATCGCGAGGCAATAAAGTCAGAATCAAGCCAGAACCCAGAAATAGGGCGCCTGTGGCGATCAGCGATATTTCAATGCCGTACTTCTGGTATACAAATGCGCCTGCGATCGGGCCGATGACCGTAAAGAAGGCAACCATGGATTGAAACATGGCCATTACGGATTGCAGCTGTTCAGCGGGCACATGCTGTTTGAACAGCTTCATCGCCGAGGGCTGGGAAAATTGTGACACGGTGGCAGAGAAGAACGTGAGTACCAGCAATGCCTGCCACGACCCGTTATGAACGGCGATCAGCACGAGAAATGCCGATACCGCGGACAAAACATCCGAACGGACCATGGTACGTTTAGGACGCCAGCGGTCAGCGAAAGTACCGCCGATGAAGGCAAACAAGAAAATAGGGGCAAATTCGGCTACGGATATGAGAGATACATACACAGGATTATTGCCTGTCATGTCCGTAACGTATAACAGAATGGCAAAGTTGCGGACCCAAATGCCGAGGTTCAAGAGTACGCGTGAGAACACAACGGTTCGGACATACGGGTTGTTAAGCATCATGAAAGACTCTCCTTTCGCGACCTGCATTGTGCAGGCGGACATCGTAAAAACAAGCGAATGCGCATTTCGTTGGTTAATACATAGACATAATAATATTTTGTCTATAAATAATCAACATAAATTTTGTGTTGTCTATAAATCGCTCGCCAAAAAGGCACTTCCCGCATTGGATCATGCGCTTGAAGTGCCTTCGAACCTGATGATTATTACGGGTATGTGTCTATTTTCCGGATCTACGCTCTTAACCTTGTTCAAGGGACTTAATAGAGATATAATGGACAGGGGTATTTATTAAATACCGGCTTCAGATTCAATGATGAAAGAGAGTCGAAACGTATGGGCCGTAAATGGAATAATATTAAGGAAAAGAAAGCATCCAAGGATGCTAATACAAGTCGCGTATACGCGAAATTCGGTGTGGAAATTTATGTTGCCGCCAAAAAAGGCGAGCCGGATCCTGAATCCAACCGTGCGCTGAAGGTTGTACTAGAGCGTGCCAAAACATACAATGTGCCGAAAGCGATCATTGACCGCGCCCTGGATAAAGCCAAGGGCAGCGGGGACGAGAACTATGAAGAGCTTCGTTATGAAGGCTTCGGTCCGAACGGTTCGATGATCATCGTCGATGCATTGACAAACAACGTCAATCGGACGGCGCCTGCCGTGCGCTCTGCCTTTAACAAGAACGGGGGCAATATGGGCGTCAGCGGTTCGGTGTCCTATATGTTTGATCCAACGGCCGTCATCGGAGTGGAAGGAAAGACGGCAGAGGAAGTCATGGATCTGCTGCTCGAAGCCGACCTGGATGTCCGTGATATCTTGGAAGAGGAAGAAGCCGTGATTGTCTACGCTGAACCGGATCAGTTCCATGCGGTTCAGGAAGCATTCAAAGCTGCTGGCATAACGGACTTTACCGTTGCCGAGCTGACGATGCTGGCACAGAATTTTGTGTCCCTGCCGGAAGAAGGACAGGCACAGTTCGAGAAGCTGATCGATGCACTGGAAGACCTTGAGGATGTTCAGCAAGTCTATCACAACGTGGAGTTTGAGGAATAGTTGATACGGATCGATATCCTAATAAAAACCATCGTATTCAGGAGTCCTGCGTACGATGGTTTTTTGCTGCATAGCATATTATTTTGGATTAACCCTTATTGGCCCGATTGAACAATGATGACTTCGGCCGAGGTGATGGCTGGAATGGACTTGGTCATGATAGGCGAGTGGTAGGCTACGACTTTCGCACCCGGTTTCAGTTCCGATTCCGTGCTGAGCCCCGCAATCACTTGCGTGTCTTCGGTAACGTTAAGAATGACGTCATTCTCCGTTGATTGGTCGGAGCCTACATTGATATACAGCTGGTCTTTGGTCGTGCGGTCGGATGCTGCAACGGTGCCTTCGATTTTGGGAGCGGTCGTTTCCGAAACCACGATCTTATCAGCGTGAGTCCGGGCAGGATAAATCAGGGTCATCACTTGGCTGTAATAGGCCTCGATGCGGAGATCCGCTTTCAAAGCTTCAGCCGTCAGCGGTTTACCCTTCGCATCGACGATCTCCGTATTTTCGTCTACGGTAAGGATGACGTAATTGACGCCGCCCGACTCCAGTGCCTGACCCATGACGGTGATTTTGTTATCTGCCTTGTCCGTAATGATTCCGTTCGTGCCGGCAGGCTCTTCTTGTACAGGCTCTTCTGCTTGGGCTTGAACCCGAATGTAGTTGGTTGACGATTGAGGCGGCATGCTTAACGCCACATAAGGTCCGTAGAAAGCGCGAATGCTCATGCCGGCTTCCAGGCCACCCGCATTGAGTGTGCTGCCGTCTGCATTGATGATTGTCGCTTTTGGATCCAGATGAAGCAGGATAGTCTCTTCACTGTCGTTGTACAGATTGGTACCCTCCACCAGAATGCCTTGCTTGGTTACCTCAGCGATGGTTCCATCAATACCCGCAAAGTCTTTATCCTGAACGATGATCGTAAGCGCTGAGCCTTGAGCAGGCAGACTCTTGGTGATGTTCGGGCCATAGAAGGCTTTAATTGCTTTGTTCTTGTCCACAATCGTTTGGAGTTGGACTTTGTTTCCTTTGGCATCGATGATTTTAGTGTCCTTGGAAATGGATAGCTTGATTTCTTGTTGATCGGTGGCACCGAGACCGCGGCCGGTGACCGTAATCCATTTGCCCGTTTTATCGTTTACGTATTCCGTTATATAACCCATGGTTCCAGGAACGCTTTTCTTTGCCTGATTCACGATGCTGCCTTGCCCCGTATGGACTGAAGCAGGAGGGGCGTCCTGTGCATTAGCGGCTGCCGGCAGTGCTGCCATCGCCAGAATTGTAGCGGTTGTTAATACTTTGTAGATTTTGTTCATGATAGGTATCCTCCAAGTGTAGATTATCCTAAAGGCTAGGATACAGCCAAGCCATGCGCGAATTGGTAAAATGTACTTGCTGCACCTCTATAGACGGGAGATCTGTAGAAATGTTGCAGCACGGGCGGAAAAACATGCTGAACGATTCCGTTATTTAACTAGAAGACGGGGGCAGCCATGGAACATATGAACTTGGAGCACGTGACAGATTTGTGCAAGCTGACGAACGAAAGTTTCGGCTTGCCTATGGTTATTGTAATCCGCATGATAGAATGAAATACTCGCTGACACCAGTCGGGATGTCGTTAACCGATCAAACCTTATCGGAAACCTTCTTTATCACAGTGAATCGTTCAAGAATCGAGGGATGGATCCATGAATCTTCATGCACTCCGCATATTTAATGATGTGTCCAAAACGGGAAGCATTACGAAATCGGCCGGCAATCTAATGTTAAGCCAACCGGCCGTTACCGCCCAAATCCGCAATCTGGAGCGGGAACTCGGCTTGAAATTGATTGAGGCGAATGGGCGCAATATTCAATTGACAGAAGCCGGTGAAGCGTTGGCCGCGCACTCCCAGCGGTTATTTTCGATGGAAGCCGAGATGGAAGACATGATGCAAGCCATTAAATCTGGCCGGGAGGGAAGTTTGCGGATATGTGCGACGGAGCTGCCGGAGACCGCCTTGCTTCCCGGATGGCTGGTTGGATATAAACAACAGAATCCGCGCATGGATGTGGAGCTGCTGAAAGGGAATTCCAACACAGCGCTGCAGCGATTACGGGATCATTCGGTACATATCTCGATCGTTTGCGGCAGTTGGTCCATTGAAGACGAGGTCATTGAGTCCTTTACGATTATGGAGGACGAATTGATTTTTGCCGTACCCGCAATTCATCGCCTAGCCGGCAGAGAAGTTACTCGATTCGAGCTTATGGAGGAGCCTTTTGTGCTGAGGGAGGAAGGGAGTTACACACGAAAACAGTTAATGTCTCTGATTGAGGCCTCAGGCATCCGGGGACTTCGTTCCTCCATCACGATCGAGGGGTTGAACGAAACCATTGAGGCGGTTAAAGCGGGTTACGGGGCTGCCCTGGTCCCGGCTCTATCCATCAAGACAGAGCTGGCTTCCGGCGAACTTAGCAAGGTAAAGGTAACAGGCGTAACGATCCCGCATCCCATACGGGTGTGTACCAAAAAGCTAGAAGCGATACCCGCACACATCCGTTCTTTTATTTCCTATATCCAGGCGGATATCCGCGAAAGACACTACGATATCCATGGATGATGAACGGCTCGCGCCTGATTCATCCATTTTTTTTATGAAACGAAGCGTAATCGGTATTATTCCTTTTTTATTATATAGGGTACACTCGGTTAAGCGGATGCTAGATCAGATGAGAAGGAGCGAGGTACATGCGACCATACCTTTTTGAACATTTGGAATTTGTACGTGCACAAACCTTGAATCTTGTAAGGGATATCCCGGATGATATGGCGGAATGGATTCCGAGCGGAATGAACAACCAAGTGAAGTGGAATGCAGGACATATCTATTTGACGCTGGAACGGTTTACGTTCGGCGTGAATGGCGAGACCATGCACCTCCCCGAGCATTATACCGAGCTGTTCCAGACGGGCTCCAAACCAAGGGAGATCAACGCTTCATGGCCTTCCATGAGCGAACTTATCGAACGGCTTGAAGGTCAAGTCCAGTGGATCGAACAGAGGTACACAACACATCTGCAAGATACCGTCTTGTCTCCCTACACGACATCCAAAGGTTTAAAGTTATCCAAGATAGAAGAATTCTTAAGCTTCTGCTTATATCATGAAGGCATGCATTTTGATAAAATCAAATCGATATTAAGACAAAATACCCAGTAATTTTACAATTTATGAAGGGGTTTCATACATAAAGTCGAATAAAGTATAAACAGCCTGCAGCATGAAAGAAGGTGACCCGGCGTTATCAAGAAAGACAAAGATAAGGATGAACGGCGAATCGCATTTGTCCCTGTATTGAAGTGTGAGCAGAGAGGACACGGAAATACAACTTGAAGAGGAGTCGGGCAAATGCATATCGTTACCGAAAGATTAGTGATTCGCGAATTTGAACCAGGAGATTGGCAGGATGTTCTTCAATATACATCCGATCCCTTGGTGATGTTTTACATGCCGGAGCCGGTCCATACGGAAGAGACGGTGAAGGAATTTCTGGAGCAGAACAAGGGCGGGCAGGCGCATCATTATGCCGTCATGCTGCAAAAGGAACAACGCGTGATCGGACACATGGTGTTTCATCCCTGCTTTGGCGAACATACTTACGAGATCGGCTGGGTCTTTCATTCAGCCTACCACGGTATGGGGTATGCTACGGAAGCCGCCAGAGCCTTGCTTCAGTATGGCTTTGAAGCATTGGGAATACACCGGATCATCGCGACATGCCAGCCAGAGAACACGCCTTCGTATAAGGTGATGGAGAAGCTTGGCATGAGGAGAGAAGGCTGCTTTAGGCAGTGTATCCCTCGAGGCGAAGTTTGGTGGGATGAGTATTACTATGCTATCCTAGAGTCTGAATGGCGTACAATTTCATAGACCTGTTGTTATAATATGCTGTGCCCAATGTATCTCTTTATAACAATGAGATGCATTGGGCATTTGGTTTTAAATCTGTGAATAAGGGAAGTTGATAAGCAATGACTGAACAGGATGCACTTAATCGAAAGTTACTGACGGAGGGCGATTATGTAACGGATGAACCGATCGACCTGACCAATTGCGAAAAAGAACCTATTCTCATTCCAGGATACATTCAGCCCCATGGCGTACTGCTTGCCATTAATCCTATCGACGATTTCAGGATCGCGCAGTGCAGCCGAAATACGGAGCAGCTGCTCGGGATCAGCGCCGAATCCCTTTTGGGACAGAGCCTTGAGGAGCTTATCGGAAAAACGCAATTTGAGCTTATGATTCGCCGAGACCTTCAAGCAATAGCGACACCGGACTTACAATATATCAATCTTACGATTTCGGTTGCCAATGAGCCGATTGAATTTATCGGAATTCTTCACGAAAGCGAAGGGCTGATTCTGCTGGAATTAGAGCCGGTTTCGGAAGATACCGTGCCCTTTACGGATGATTTTGAATGGATCCAGACGTTTTTCAGTCGGATGAAACGAACCGAGAATCGGGTTGAAGCAAGTCAAGTGGCTTGCGAGCTCGTGAAGGACATTCTGGGTTATGACCGTGTGATGCTGTATGAATTCGATGATCACTGGAACGGAAAAGTGATTGCCGAAGCCAAAGAGCAAGGACTGGAATCCTTCCTGGGCCATCATTATCCGGCATCGGATATTCCTCGGCAAGCCCGTGAACTGTATTTGAGAAATTGGCTGCGTACGATTGTTGACGTGGGTTATACGCCGGTCGAGATCATCCCCACGGTGCAGCCTTTGACCGGAAAGCCGCTGAACCTCAGTTTATCCGTTCTTCGCAGCGTGTCGCCGCTTCATATTGAGTACCTTCATAATATGGGGGTCGGCGCGACAACCACGATCTCCCTTATCCATGACAACCAGTTATGGGGATTAATCACCTGCCATCACTACAGCCGAAAATACGTATCTCACCGCACCCGCAACTTGTGCAATTTTCTGGGATCCTTTTTCTCCAACGAACTGTATCAACGCCAGCAGCTCGATGATTACCAAACCGAACTCAGGCTTCGAATTTTATCCGCCCGTTTTACCGAAATTTTCATCGGCAACACCGATGTCTATCAGGTGCTTGAGCAGCTTGAGACCGAAGAGCAGGGCCTGCTGGATTTAATGAGCGCTACCGGTGCCGCCGTCTATTACCAGGACAATTTGATGCTGTACGGCACGACGCCCACTTCGAAGCAAGTCATGGAGCTGGCCGGCTGGTTATCCGCCCAAGCAGAGGATTATACGTACCACAGCTCGAAACTCAGCGCAGAGTACGAGCCTGCCAAAGCATTCAAGGGTGCGGCCTCCGGCGTATTGTATCTCGCCCTGTCGCCAGGTCAACAAAACTATGTCATGTGGTTCAGGCCGGAGGTTGTTGAAATCGTGGATTGGGCTGGCGATCCGGCCAAAGCCGTTATACAAGAAGAGGATAAAATGCGTTTATCCCCTCGAAAATCGTTCGAAAAATGGAGGCAGGTGGTGGAGGGCACTTCATACTCATGGAAGGCTCAGGAATTAAGCGTTCTCCCCCAATTGAAATCGATTGTCCGCAAGCAAACCGATTTTCAATTAAGACAAGCCAAAGAACAGGCCATTCAAAATGCACGCATATTCAGGGAGAACGAGGAGCGGTATTTGCAGCTTATGGGCCACTCCCCCGTAGCCTTCTTGTCACTGACAACGGCGGGAACCATCGTGTATTGCAATTCGCGGGCCGAGACGCTGTTTGGCGCAACGAGGCCGGAGGAACTGCTCCAGCTTGAAATATACACCTTGGCTAGCGATGGTTCCCGCATGGGTTTAAGAGAGCAAATCAAACGGATGGATCAGAATCAGGCCCAGCTCGTTTCCGGCAGCGGCTGGTTTGATACGCTGGATGGAAAGAGGATGGAGCTTGAATATATGCTGGCAGCCATTCATCAGGGACGCAAATCGTCCATTATGGTCATTTTGAGAGAAGGTACCCAGGATGGAGGCCCCGATCGCGTATATTCCGATGTATTGAACCAGCTTCAGAGCTACGTGACAACAGATCCATTGACCGAACTGCCCAATCCGGCTACTTTCGAAAAAGAATTGGCGACGGATTGGGAGGAAAGCGTTCAGAACCAGGTTTCTCTGGCCTTGCTGATGGTCGATATCGATGATTTCCGGGTGTATAACACGCTTCATGGTCTATATGGCGGCGATTTATGTTTGCAATGGATTGCCGACGCACTGAAAATCATAGGTGAATACTATGGAGCGGCCATTTCGCGTTACGGCGGCGGAACCTTTATATTGAAGATCAAAGATACCGATCCCGACCGAACCTATGAAGTGGCTGAGAAGATACGTCAAGGCGTCCTGGCGCTCAGCATCCCCAAGGACCGAACGGAGGAAGACGGATTTATGACGGTAAGCGTAGGAGCGGCTTGCCTAACGCCCACCTCCATGCTGAGTCTTTCCCATTTGACTGACGAAACGGAAAAAGCCATGCATATTGCCAAGAGCAAGGGGAAGAACAGAGTCACGCTATATGGATATGAAACGGATTGATGTCCGTTGGAACCAAGAGGAAGTTGGATAATCAAAAGCCTGCAGCTCCATTATGGAGCTGCAGGCTTCTTTGCTGTATTATATCCCTGTACATATGATGCTAAAATGAAGACTGGAGTTGAACGAGTGGAAGTTGGAGGTGTTGCATGACCCGATTGATGCAGCCGCGGAAAGCAGGAAGCAGAAGAAAGCGCGTCTTGTTGAGAGTTTTGCTGGGACTGATAGCCATCATGCTGGTTTATTCGATTAATGTGGGATACACGATTTGGAAATATGCAGGGCGAACGGTGAATATTCCCTCCGATGCAGCGATCGTTCTGGGTGCAGCAGTATGGGAGGGGAGACCTTCGCCTGTGTTTCAGGGGCGCATCGATCATGCGTTATGGCTGTATGATCAACAATACGTAGACAAGCTCATTTTTACAGGGGGACGCGGGTCCGAAGAGGAAGTAGCCGAATCGGAAGCGGCCAAACAATATGCCATCGAACACGGCGTTCCGGAGAGGGACATCCTGGTAGAGACGAGTTCGACGATCACCGAGCAAAACCTGTATTATGCGAACAAGATAGGCGATGCGGCAGGGCTGTCCTCATATATTATCGTGAGCGATCCGCTGCACATGAAGCGGGCGATGGCGATGGCTGAAGATATGGGTCTCGAAGCCAATCCTTCTCCCGCGTCACGGAGCGCTTACCAAAGCGTAAGAAGCAAGCTCCCCTTTTTATGCAGAGAGGTCTTTTATTATATCGGTTATCATCTGGCGAAACCCCTTCGATAAAAGATCCGATAATGCGCAGTTTGCGTGTTAGTCCAGACTTCCGAGATCGTTGGCAAGCATCTGATGGCTTTCCTTATCCGTTACCCTGTCGAGATAACTTGCCGCTTTTTGCTTGGATGCCAATGCATGCTCCTTGTTCCTCAGAACCAGATAGGCTCTGGCTTCCGCTTCGTATCCGTAACCGATGTAGAAGGGTTCGAGGTTAGCCGATGACCCGATCGTGATGCAGCGCTTGGCATAATGCAGTGCTTGATCGCCCTGACCCGTTACCGCGTATACTCGGGAGAGCTGCCAATACCCGATAGACAGGTTGCGCTCTGTATGATCCGCCACCCGGCTCCAATGCCAAAAGGAAGCATGACACATGTGAATCATGTTCTCATCGTCTTCCGTCGTCCGCTGCTTCTTCTCCAAGATATCCCAGACCTGATTGAAGCAGTTTATTGCAAATTGTTTATGTAAGTTTGAATCTTGAATGTCCATGCCTATGTCCTCCGATTGTACGCATTATAATGCAGGTAAATGGATCGTAAAGGTTGTCCCATGATCAGGAGTGCTCTCCACGTTCATCGTACCGCCGTGATTATGAATAATATTCTTGGTAATCATGAGACCGAGTCCCGTGCCGGTGTCTTTCGTTGTAAAAAAGGGCTGTCCCAGTGATTGGATCTGATCCTGCGTCATCCCAACTCCTTCATCCTGCACGATAATTTGCACCTCGGGACCGCTGTGCACAATGTCCAAGGTGATGCTTCCCCCGTCATTCATCGCCTCCATCGCGTTTTTCAGCAGATTGATGAACACTTGCTTGAGCTGGTTGACTTCGCCCTGTACATAGATCGGAACCAGTGGATAATGGGGAATGATCTCTATATTCTTGAGAGCGGCTTGCACCTTCATCAGCGTAATGATCTGATCCAGTATGGCCGACACGTCGATGGGTCCGCTCACGTGGGCACCCTGCGGTTTGGAGAGCACCAAGAGCTCATTGACGATGAGCTCGATGCGTTTGAGCTCCGATTCGATGATTTCAAAATAAAGCTCGTTGCTGCGTTCCGCGGATCGCAATAACTTCACGAATCCATTAATCGATGTCAATGGATTTCGAATTTCATGAGCGATGCCGGCGGCCAATTGGCCGGCGGTCGTCAGCTTCTCCGATTGCATCACGCGATCCTCTTCCATCCGCTGCTCCGTAATGTCCTTGAAGATGCCGACGGCCGCTTTCTCGCCTTCATATTGTATGATTAACGTGAACCCCGTGACCATCTTTTCCTGCCCGTCCAGGCAGCGTATCAGATAATCGACGCTTCCGATTTCTCCGCTCTCGGCATACGTTGCCCTGCGTTTCATCAATGTGTGATGATACGATGCGTCGACGATCACGTCGGTTGAAATGCCCAGCACGTCACGGAGGTGCATCGCATTGACGAGCCGGAGCGCGGCAGAATTAACATAATGCACAATGCCTTTTTTAGTTATGAGTACGGAGAGAGGGAGCTCTTCCAGCAGCTGCAGAAACGAATTTTCCTTCTCGTTCAGCTTCTGTTCCTTCTGCTCCAGCTGTTTCATGAGCTGTCTCAGCAGCGTTCGATCCTCGAATTGTACCAAGTATCCCTTGGGCCCCCGCTCCGGATCGTGATCAACGCTGCAGCGTGCACTAAGGTATAACTCGCGATCAGACGGATGACGGTAAGCATATTCAACCGGGGGGATGGATGGCTGATGACCCTGGGCAGCCCTAGCGTTCTGAATCACTCGATTCAATAACTCGCGGAGGCTGTTTTCTTCTTGCGGCGCCCCGGCAGTTAACTCCTGCGGCGAGCAACCCAACAGATCACATAGTGCCGAATTGACCTTAAGAATCGTTCCATCTAGCGATACCAAAGCCATACCGATTACAGATTGTTCAAAGGCAAAATCATGATTAGGGGTGGAATAGGGCAGCACTGCAAGTCTCCTTTCAAATTTCTGGGAGGAATTGAATGTACCCATATTATAAGTGGGGCGATTTCATTCATCAATCCTTTAAAGCGATAGATCTAAGCAGGATATCTTTTTTTGCGTAAAATGTCAGTATCATCCATCCCATCATCTACTGATTGAAAGCATGTGCGCCCTATAGCTTCGAATCATCCATTCAAGCATGGCAAGGAAGCGAATGCGTCCCGCCACTCTTGAGGAGAAACCTGTTACGTCCATGATTTAAAGTTTCTCAGCCTTTGAATGCTTGATCCAAAGATAGCTTGAGCTCATCCGTAATGGGGCCCATCGGCAGGCGCAGGGTGTCGGATGAGATAAGGCCTTGCTTGGCAAGAAGCCATTTTAGCGGAGCTGGATTGGATTCTGCGAACAACTGATGAATAACGGGAAGCAGCACTTCAAACTCCTTTTCGGAACGAGAATAATCCCCTTGGGCAGCTAATTGATACACACGAATAAAAGCCTCGGTATTCACATTGGCCGACGCCAAAATGCCCCCGGATGCACCATGACGCAGCATCTCATGAAAGCGGACATCGTCCCCGCATAGAACAGGCTTCGTATCGTATGGAGACAAGCTTCTCATAAGCTCCGTACTCGCAGTGCTGTCCTTCATTCCGATGACACCGGGGATCTCCATGATTCTTCGAATGGCATCGACCGGTAAGGAAATTCCAGTGCGCGAAGGAACTTCGTACAAAATAACCGGTATCCCCACCTCCGCGACTTTGCAGAAATGTTGTATAATGCCCTCAATCGAAGGGCGGCTGTAATACGGCGTGACCACCAATACCGCGTCTGCCCCGATATGTCCTGCCCATTCCGTCCGCTTCATGCTGGAGAACGTATCGTTGGTACCCGTACCAATAATGACCGGCAATTGCCGCCCGTCCAGACCTTTTCGCGTTTCCTCCACCACTTGAACGACCTCTTCCCAAGTTACCGTCGGCGCCTCTCCGGTCGTACCGTTGATGATCAATCCTTGAATGTCATGGGATAACAAATTCTCCAAATAACGATGATAAGACGGAACATCCAATGCGTATTCATGTGAAAAGGGAGTGACCACCGGAACATAAATACCTCTCAAATCTTGCGGACTCAACATGATCTTTCCTCCATTTCATGAATTGTGGCTTTACTTTACCATGGGAATCGGGATCGGTGTTATCTATAATAATAGATAGTTATTATCAATATTATTGATGAGGAGAGAGCGATGGAACTGATCTATCTGCAAACCTTCAGGGAGGTTGCTGTTCGAAAGAGCTTTACTAAAGCTGCTGACGAATTGGGTTATGCACAATCCAGCGTTACCACCCAGATTCAGAAGCTGGAGAAGGAATACGGCGTCAAGCTGTTTGAACGGTATGGCAGAGGCCTGCGCCTGACGAAGTCAGGGGAGGAGCTGTTCAAGTATGCTGTCCAAATGCTGGATCTGTTCCAGCAGTCTAAGGAAAAGCTGACGAAACAAGGCGGGGGCATCTTATCGATTGGAACGATCGATTCGCTTGCCGCATATTTTCTTCCATCCGTCCTTCATCGGCTAAGACAGGAGCATGAAGATCTTGCCATCCGCTTGCAAACGGATCGTGAAGATAGCATCGTCAGTAAGGTAAGAGAGGGTGAGTACGATCTCGGGCTTATTCTGGAGAACAAACCGGAAGACACTTCATTGAATTGGATCCCGATCCGGGAAGAGCCCCTCCATCTGATTGCCCATCCGGATCATCCGCTTCTCAGGTTGCCCGTCATCGAGCTGGAGTATCTGGCTGATTACGAATGGATTATGACCGAGGATACTTGCAATTACCGGATCATGTTGGAAAAAGTGCTGCGCGCCAGCGGAGCTCCCGTCCGTATTGGTTTGGAATTGGGCAACCCCGAGGCAATCAAAAGATATATCATGTCCGGTACCGGCATCTCACTATTGCCGAGAATGGTAGCAGAGGAGGAAATCAAGAGGGGAGAGCTGGCGATTCTTCCCTTTCAACACCCTGACATTCGACTGGACATCCAGATTGTCATTCATCCTAAGAAATGGCTGTCACACTCGCTTCGGGATATGATCGAAATGTTGAAGTCTAAATCTTAAAGACGCAGGCTGATATTGCATTTAACGAAAAGATTCAGTATCATTTATGTAACAATGTATAGGTTTATGTGTGACTGGCGTAGCATGGGGAACCATGAGGGAGCACATGAATGACAACGGCCGTACGCCTGGGCAGAGGTAAGGGAGTTTATTTCCCTTACCTCTTTATTATTTTCTTGGGCTTCTATCGTCTCTGAAACTATGAAAAGGGGATAAAACAACGATGTTCAAAACGAAAAAAATATTGCTGCTGGGATCCGGAGAACTAGGGAAAGAAGTCGTAATTGAAGCACAACGATTGGGTGTCCAAACCGTAGCCGTCGATCGTTATGCCGATGCTCCTGCCATGCACGTTGCCGATCACAGCCATGTGATCGATATGCTGGACGGAGAGAAGCTGCGCGCTATTATTGAGTTGGAAAAGCCGGACCTGATCGTTCCGGAGATTGAAGCGCTGGCTACTGCGGAGCTGGTGAAGCTGGAGGATGAGGGGTATCGGGTGATTCCTACCGCCAGAGCCGCAAAGCTTACGATGGACCGTGAAGGGATCCGCCGGTTGGCATCAGAGGAGTTGGGACTGCCGACTGCGGACTATCGATTTGCCGATACCTATGAGGAATTCAAGCAGTCTGTCCTGGACATGGGTTTTCCGTGCGTGATCAAACCGCTGATGAGCTCCTCCGGCAAAGGTCAAAGCGTGTGCCGTTCGGAAGGGGATATCGAGTCCTGCTGGAACATCGCCATGGAAGGCGGCCGCGTGCAGAACGGAAGGGTGATCATTGAGGAATTCATTTCATTCCAGTCGGAAATCACGCTTCTGACCGTCCGCTCCGTCAATGGAACAAGCTTCTGTGCGCCGATCGGGCATATTCAGGAAAGCGGAGATTATATCGAATCGTGGCAGCCGCACGATATGTCTGAAGCGCAAATCGAGGAAGCTAAATATATTGCGCGGAAGATTACCGACGAGCTTGGCGGATACGGCTTGTTCGGCGTTGAATTGTTTTTGGCCGAGGATAAGGTATACTTCAGCGAGGTATCCCCGCGTCCGCATGATACTGGGCTGGTTACGCTGGTCACGCAAAATCTATCCGAATTTGCGCTTCATGTCCGTGCCATTCTCGGGTTTCCGATACCAGAGATCGAATTGATCACGCCGGGAGCCAGCCGCCCCCTGAAAGCCGGCCGAGAGCTGGAAGACTATACGATTACAGGCGCCGAGCAAGCGCTGGCCGTTCCGAATACGCAGCTTCGCATGTTCGGCAAACCGGTAACCAAGGTCGGAAGACGAGTAGCAGTCGCGCTGTCAACCGCCGGCGATGTCGAAGAAGCGCGGTCACGTGCGAAGCTGGCCTTGGATAAGCTTGCCGTCGAAGAGGCATAAACATCGGAATTCCATAGGGATATCACATGTCATCATGTTGAAAAAGGCCAACCGAAATGACCGGTTGGCCTTTTCAGTTATAGAGAAATCAGGGATCCAAATGGAGTACAAACTCTTCTGATCACGAGTACTTGCTTTTAGTTTTGATTTCGGGAATAAATAGGGAGAAATTTATGTTCTTTCATGATAAGATACACAAGAATACAAACGACCCTCACCCATTATAATGTTTCCATTCGATGCGATAAGCGCTGCTTGGAGCATAATATTTCAAATAAATCTCTAGAGGAACGTTTATTGAAGGCATAGGAGAATCTACATGAGAGACATGACGCAAGGAAGTCCGATCAAGCTGATTATCATGTTTACCATCCCGCTTTTGATCGGTAATATTTTTCAACAATTTTACAACATGGCAGACACCCTTATCGTGGGACGTACCATTGGCGTGAACGCACTTGCAGCCGTTGGCTCGACAGGCAGCATTTTGTTTTTTGTCATCGGCTTTGCCCAGGGATTGACGGCTGGCTTGTCTATCATAACGGCACAGCGTTTTGGAGCTAAGGATATCGCAGGCGTCCGCAAAAGCGTGGGAACGAGTGTATGGATCAGTCTGGTGTTCACGGTATTCCTCACTATCGTGAGCGTTATATTTACGAGACCCGTCCTCGTCATGATGAACACCCCTGCCGAAATTTTGGATGATGCGTATTCGTATCTGATTGTCATTAACTGGGGCGTCGGCGCGGCCGTTCTGTTTAATTTGCTGGCTAACCTGCTCCGCGCTCTCGGCGACAGCCGGACGCCGCTTCTCTTCCTGGTCGTTGCAAGCATTCTGAACATCGTGCTCGACCTCTTATTCATTCTCGTATTTAAGATGGGAGTCGCCGGAGCCGGACTTGCCACGGTTGTATCGCAGCTGTTCTCCTGCCTGCTCTGTCTGATCTACATTCATAAGAAGGTCCCGCTCCTTCAATTCAAGAATGCCGACTGGTCCATCGATTGGAAATTTATTCGCCAGCATATGTGGGTAGGTTTTCCGATGGGCTTCCAAGCCTCCATTATCGCCATCGGAGCCATTATTCTGCAGATCACGCTAAACGGTCTCGGGGCAACAGCCGTTGCGGCTTATACCGCGGCTCAGAAGATTGATATGCTCGCCACGCAGCCGATGAGTTCCTTCGGGATTACGATGGCGACTTTTGCCGCTCAGAACTTCGGAGCGAATCGCATAGACCGGATCAAACTGGGGGTTAAGCAGTGTATTTGGCTCTCAGGATCATTCAGCATCGTCGTGGGCCTGCTGGTTATATTCGCGGGTCCTGCCGCCGTCAGCCTTTTTGTGGGTCAAGGCCAAGAGGAATTGCTGTCGCTCAGCAGGCTGTATTTCTTATCGAACGGCAGCACCTATCTGCTTCTGTCGCTGCTCTTCATCTACCGCTTCACGCTTCAGGGGCTTGGTCAGAGCTTAATTCCCACTGTGGCGGGCATCATGGAGCTGATCATGCGGGTACTGGCTGCTATCTTCCTGACCGCGCAGATCGGCTTCCTCGGTGCAAGCCTGGCAAATCCGCTGGCTTGGCTGGGCGCCGTCATCCCGCTCGGCATCGCTTACTATCTGAGCATCAAGAGGTTAAGCACGCCGGTAAAACCCGTCTCCGTACCCGTTCAGGCGTAAGGAATGCTGCACAATCGAATTCGGAACGAATCATGACTCCAGGAACAGGGAAGCACTGTTTCGCTGGAGTCGTGCATTCGTTCTTTTTTTTGTTACAAAAAACATAATGTGGAAGATTCCCAATTTGGGTGCGGCGAGGTAAGATCACTATAGATTCAGTTTGCAACCGAACAGGACAGAAACGGGAGGGGTCGCATTGTATAAAGTGCTGTTAGTGGATGATGAAGCCGATGTGAGAGAAGGCCTCGTTCAGGAAATCCAATGGGAAGCCTGCGGATTCGAGATCAAGGGGACGGCGGAGAACGGAAGAGAGGCCGTGGAGGCTGCGGAGCGGTTGGAGCCGGATGTCGTTATTACTGATATCAGTATGCCCTTTCAGGATGGACTGCAGCTGGCCTCATGGCTAAGGGAGCATCAGCCGCTGTGCAAAATCGTGATTTTGACCGGCTATGACGAATTTGATTACGCCCGCCAAGCGATTACGCTCAGCGTGGATGAGTATTTGCTCAAGCCGTTCTCTGCCGAAAGCTTCATGGAGTTATTAGGCAAGATCAAGGACAAAATCGATATGGAGGTGGCGGAGCGTGAGGACGTGCGCCAATTGAAGGAGCATTACCGGACAAGCCTGCCTTTGCTTCGGGAATCGTTCCTGGCTTCGCTCTTAACCCGGAAACTGCCCCTCTCTATCATAGAGGAGAAAACTCGGAATTACGGCCTTCCGCTGAACGGCGCCTGTTATCTCGCCGCGGTGCTGGCTTTATATCCGGCGGCTGAGCATAAGGAGAGTGCTCCATCAAGCTCCCTGCGGCATTCCGGCGATATGGACTTGATGCTGCACGCCATGCTGAACATTGCGAAAGAGCTGATGGATCCCCTTTCATTTGGAAGCGCATTCATACACCAGGATAACATCGTGTTTTTGATTACGAATGACGGCTGCGAGGACGAGTCGTGGTTTGGCGACCTGCAGGTGGCACTGGACCGTTTGCTCAAAAGCATTCTTCACTATCTGAAGTTGCCGGTTACGATCGGCGTGGGCTCCAGGGTCCGGACCCTGTCCGATCTTAAGCACTCCTACCAGGATGCGCTGCTGGCGCTGGACTACCGGCTGATTCTCGGCGCCGAGAAAGTCATCTTCATTGATGACGTGGAGAGTCCGAGGCAAGATGGGGTCCGTCTGGACGAATTGCAGGAGCAAGCGCTGATCCGCAATCTTAAGCTCGGAACCGCGGAGGAATTAAGTGAAGCGATTACGCACATATTCGATGAGCTGATCGGAGCATCCTGCACGATTCAAGAGGTTCAGATCTATCTCCTGGAAGTCGTAACGGCCATACTTCGAACGGCTAAGGAATCCGGGATCGAGCTTGAGGAGATGTTTGGAGCGGGGTATCAGCTGCATGCCGAGATTTTCAAGTTTTCCGGGCTACAGGAGGCTAAAGCTTGGCTTCAGGATGTCAGTTTGGCCATCCGCAAGCAAATCTCCAGCTCCAGGCAGCATGCCTATAAAGACATCGTGGAGAAAGCGCTCCAATACACGCGGGAGCATTACGGCGACCCGGATATATCGCTGCAGAAGCTGTGCATGCACCTGCATATCAGCACAGGCTATTTTAGCGGCGTTTTCAAAAAAGAGCTCAAAATGACCTATGTGCAGTACTTAATGCAGCTGCGGATGGAAACGGCCAAAGAGCTTTTACGATCCACCGACCTGAAGGCTTTCGAAATTGCGGAGCGCGTCGGGTTTGCCGATCCGAATTATTTCAGCTTCAGCTTCAAGAAGCAGGTCGGCGTTTCGCCTAAGGAATATCGGGCACAAGCGAGGGGGTAGGGCATCGGTGAAAATCACGTATACGAAGCGATACTCGGTCCTACCTTTTGTTCAACGATGGGTTAAGCGATTCCGGGCGCACAGCATTCAATCCATCATCATGTGGTCCTTCTCGGCGTTCATTCTGCTCATTGTGATTGTGGTAGCCGTACTGCTCTTCAATAAATTCTCACGATCGGCAGAGCAAAGCGTATTCCTGAATGCCCAGCAAATCGTGGACCAGGTTAGCTATAATCTCGAGGATTACGTGGACGGGATGGCGCAGCTGTATCGGGCGATCGAGGAAAATATGCTGGCAGACGGGCAGTGGGACGATGAACAGGTGACAAAACAACTCGATACGATCATGCGAAGCCGTGATGACATCGTCTCTATCGCTTTGTTTAATGATCAGGGCGACATGCTGCGGAACCACCCGGCTATTCCGGTCAAGCCCAGCGCCAAGGTGACGGAACAGAGCTGGTTTCACTCGGCCATGAGAGTCTCCGACCATCTGAGCTTCTCGCTGCCCCATGTTCAGAATTTATACGACCAAACGTTTGAATGGGTCGTCACGATGAGCAAAGGCATTACGGTCGTTCATGACGGGGAGCCGATGTACGTCATTCTGCTGGTGGATATCAACTTCAAGAAGATCGACGAGTTGAGCAGCCGCATCAGTCTGGGGAAGCGCGGGTATGCGTACATCATCGACGAAGGAGCGGGAAATATCGTGTACCATCCACAGCAGCAATTAATCTACATGGGGCTTCGGAATGAGAGCGTTGAGCGGGCGCTGACCTCCTCGGAGAGCTACATTGATGAATCGGATGGGGTCAAGCGGCTCAATACGGTCAAATCGGTCGTCAACATAGGCTGGAAAATCGTGGGCGTATCCTATTTGGATGAGATCATGACCACAAGGGAAGAGGTCAACCGTTATTTGGTCCGGGTGGTTGCCATTGTCTTGGTGCTGGCCATCGCGGTATCCCTGATTCTTTCGGCCATGCTCACCCGGCCCATCCGCCGCATGGGCAGAACGATGAAAGCCGTGGAACAGGGCGATTTCGACGTGGAGCTCCCGTTGCAGGGGCCGCTTGAAGTAGTGCAGCTGTCCAGCCGTTTCAACCTGATGCTGAATAAGATCCGGCAGCTCATGAAACAGATTGTGAAGGAGCAGGAATCGAAGCGTAAATATGAGCTGGAAGCCTTGCAGGCCCAGATCAACCCTCATTTTTTGTACAACACCCTGAATTCGGTTGTTCGCATGGTAGGAATGAGCAAGAAGGAGGAGGTCATTACGATGATTACTTCCTTGTCGAAGCTGTTTCGCTTGAGCTTGAGCAAAGGGAAGACATCGATAAGCGTCCGGGAAGAGCTGGAGCACGCACGGCATTATTTGACCATACAACAGATGAGATATAAACAGAAATTCGATTTTGCGATCGAAGCGGACGAAGCCGCGCTATCCTGTTACACCCTCAAGCTGGTGCTTCAGCCCTTAATCGAGAATGCCATCGTGCACGGCATCGAGTATATGGTGGATCAGGGGCATATTCGCATAGGGGCAGCCGTAAAAGGCGAATTGTTGGAAATGACGGTTACGGATAACGGGGTAGGGATGACACCCGAGATGGTTGAAGGGATCTTGGACGCTAAAGAGACGCCTCATAACCCTGTTCAATTTATCAATACGGCCGGTTCCGGCGTAGCCGTTCGAAATGTTCATGACCGAATTCGTCTGTATTACGGCAAACGGTACGGGCTGGAATTCGAGAGCGAGCAGGAGGCGGGCACTACCGTTCGCATACGGATTCCGGTCATTCACGATATGGACGAGGAGGGACGCGAGCATGATTAGAACTTTTCGGCCGCTGCGGTTACCGATTGGACCTAGGGGCTTTTTCGCTGCACTCGTCGCTGTCCTGATCCTCTTAACATCGTGCTCATCCGATACGGACCCGGATGAGGAGCCCGAGCTTCGACATATTGCCCTTGTGGCTCCCGTACACGCCGAAGAGCAGGGAGATGCGATCCGTTTAGGCGCCGAAGCGGCCGCCAAGGAAAACGGATTGGCGCTCGATTATGTTTCCCTGGAGCCTAGCGACGATGAGGCGGAGCAGCTGCAGGCCGCTTTGAAGATGTTGGAGAAGGGCGCCTCCGCGATCTTGATCGACCCGGCATCGGAGGCAGTGCTGCAGGAATTAGGCGATAAGGCAGCGGCAGCGGGTACCCCCGTGATTGCATTGAATGATGAACGAATGACCACAGGCATCTTATCCGCGATCGTGATCAATAATGAAGCTGCCGGACGCAAGGCGGGCGAGCAGCTGGCCGACTTGCTTGAAGGTCGGGGTACAGTAGCCATCCTGCGTTCCGACATGGAGGACCCCGACTTGATCGCCCGCGAAGAGGGAGCCAAACGGGTATGGTCAGATATCGGCGGAATTGAAATAGCGGGCGGCGCGGCTTGCGGCAAACGCGAGGATGCATGCTGGCAGGCCGCCAAACAGCTGCTGGATCAGGGCGCCGTCGACGGAATTCTGGCACTCGATATCCAGGCTTCCTTGGGAGCGGCTAAAGAAGTCGCAAGGCGGAAGGTTCAAGGTGAGATCAAGATTGTCACCTTCGGCAGCGATCTGGGACAGCTTCAGCTTCTTCAGGATGGCGTCCTTCATAAACTCGTGGTACAGAACGGCTTCAGCACGGGCTACTTGGGCGTAGAGCAGGCTGTGAAGGTCATGGACGGTTCGAGATATGATAAGCCGATCGTGCTTGAGACCAAGGTGATTGATGCCGACAATATGTTCTGGATGGATAATCAGAAGGTGCTGTTTCCATTTGTGAAGTAAGGAAGTCACATAAGCAAACCGATAAAGTGATGAGAATTTTGCTAGAAATCAGGAGGATTTTGAATTCGAATATCAGGGTCATTCCGGCATAATGGCGGTAGTCAGTGAGATACGGCTTCGGAGTGCCGCAGCCAGCACTGAAATATCGAATGAATCAGGGAGGTCAACCCAAGTGAAGAAAAAATGGCTGTTTGTCCTTATGGCAGGCATGATGCTCACCACGGCGGCATGCAACAACGGCGGGAGCAGTTCAACCGGCAGCGATAGCACGGGCGGCGACGCGGCAGGCGGCAGCACGCCTCAAGTCGGGGTGGCGATTTACAAGTTCGACGATACCTTTATGACAGGCGTTCGGAATGCGATGTCCGATGCAGCGAATGGCGTAGCCAAACTGGATATCGTGGATAGTCAAAATGCGCAGCCGACCCAGAATGAGAAAATTGATCTGTTTATCTCGAAAAAATACAGCTCCATGATTATCAACCCCGTGGATCGCACGGCAGCGGGCGTCATTATCGACAAGGCGAAAACCGCCAATACGCCGGTGGTTTTCCTGAATCGGGAGCCGATCGCGGAAGACATGAACAAATGGGATAAGGTTTATTACGTAGGGGCGAAGGCGGAGGAATCCGGCACGATCTCCGGACAGCTGATCGTCGATTATTGGAAAGCGAATCCGAAGGCAGACAAGAACGGGGACGGCAAACTGCAGTATGTGCTGCTGCAGGGGGAGCCGGGCCATCAGGATGCCGAGCTGCGGACCAAATTCTCCGTTCAGGCGATTCAAGACGCCGGCATTGAAGTGGAAGCGCTTGCGGTGGATACCGCCATGTGGGACCGCGTGAAAGGACAGGAGAAGATGCAAACCTTCCTCGCGTCCCATGGCGACAAGATTGAAGCGGTGCTGGCCAACAATGACGATATGGCGCTTGGAGCGATTGAGGCATTGAAAGCGGCAGGTTACTTCAGCGGCGACAAGTACATGCCGGTCGTGGGCGTCGATGCGACGGCTCCCGCCGTCCAGGCGCTGGAAGACGGAACCCTTCTCGGAACCGTGCTTAACGACGCCAAGAGCCAGGGCAAAGCTTCCGTTGCCATTGCGGCCGCGCTTTCCAAAGGGGAAACGCCGAACAAGGAGAATACCGGCTTTGATATAACCGACGGTAAATACGTGTGGATCGCCTACAAAAAAATAACGAAGGACAATATCGCCGACGCGAAATAATGGCAGGGTTATAAGAAGGGGCAGCGGCTCATCGTAGCGTTGTCCCTTTATATTGGACTCTTTTGGCCCGGAAAAGCGAAGGAGGTATTCAAAGTGGCGGAATCGTATGTGCTGGAGATGCGGAATATATCGAAGGCGTTTCCAGGCGTTCAGGCATTAAGCGACGTAACGTTCAAGGTAAGACCCGGAACCGTGCATGCGCTCATGGGCGAGAACGGAGCCGGCAAATCAACGCTGATGAAATGTTTGTTCGGCATCTACAAGCCTGATGAAGGCGACATTTACTTAAACGGCGACAAAGTCGCCATCAACAGCTCCAAGGATGCATTAAATCACGGAATATCCATGATTCATCAGGAGCTTCATCCCGTGCCGCACCGCAATGTGATGGAGAATATATGGCTGGGGAGATTTCCGATGACGGGCTTCTGGCCCTTGAAATTCGTGAACGAGAAACAGATGGCAGCGGACACGCTCCGGCTGTTCCGCGAGCTTGATATCGATATTGACCCCAGAGCAAGAACAGGAGCGCTTTCGGTGTCCAAGATCCAATCGCTTGAGATTGTCAAAGCGGTGTCCTATCACTCCAAAGTGATCGTAATGGACGAACCGACCTCATCTCTGACCGGGAACGAGGTGGAGCATCTGTTCAGCATCATGAACAGGCTGCGGTCGCAGGGCGTGTCCATCGTCTACATCTCGCACAAAATGGAAGAAATTCTGCGCATATCCGATGATGTCACGATCATGCGGGACGGGAAGTACGTGGGAACCTGGCAAGCAGGAGAATTGACGACCGATTTGATCATTACCCGCATGGTGGGGCGGGATTTGACGGAGCGCTATCCTGAACGGACGAACATTCCGGGCGAAACCCGGATGCAGGTCCGCCAATTAAGCTCCACTAATCCGAAGTCGTTTCAGAATGTATCCTTCGAGCTGAGAAAGGGCGAGATTCTGGGCATTGGCGGCCTTGTCGGCGCTCAGCGCACGGAATTGGTTGAGGCTCTCTTCGGGCTTCGTCCGGTGGCCTCCGGAACCATATCGATTAACGGGAAACCAGTGAAGATCAAGTCGCCTTCCGATGCGAAGAAAAACAACATGGCACTGCTGACGGAGGAGCGTAGAGTCACCGGCATATTCCCGGTACTCTCGGTCTACGAGAATACGGTCATTGCCAATCTTCGAAGGTATCAGAATTGGGCGTTCCTGCTGAATGAACGCAGAGGCATCGAGGATGCGCGAACGAACGTGGAGAAGCTGAGAACCAAGACGCCATCGGTCAATACCCAGATTCGAAATCTGTCGGGCGGGAACCAGCAGAAGGTGCTGCTGGCGAGATGGCTGCTAACGGAGCCCGAGATCCTGCTGCTGGATGAGCCGACCCGCGGGATCGATGTGGGCGCCAAGTTCGAGATTTATTCCATCATTACGCAGCTGGCGACGCAAGGGAAGAGCATCATTATGATTTCCTCCGAAATGCCCGAGCTGCTCGGAATGTCCGACCGGATCATGGTGATGAGCGAAGGGCGGATGACGGGAATTCTGGAAGGGCAGGAAGCAAGCGAAGAGGAAATCATGCGGCTGGCCGCACAGCAGCGGTCGGCCGATCCGGGAGGGGAAGTCGATGAATTCGCAAGCCATCGTTAAGGTTAAAGATTATTTGGCGCAGCGCGCCATATTCGTAGTATTGATACTGCTCGTCATCGGGATTGCCGTCGCGGATCCCAACTTTCTGGCCTTTTCCACATTGCGGGATATTCTGCAGCAATCCTCGACCAGATTGATCATCGCGCTGGGAGCGGCATTCATTCTGATCACCGGCGGGGTAGACCTTTCCGCAGGTCGCGTCGTAGGCTTAACCGCGGTCGTATCGGCTTCGATGCTGCAAACGGAGGTTTATGCGAACCGCTTTTTCCCGGATTTGCCCCAGGTATCGGTTCTATTGCCGATCCTGATCGGTATCGTAGCGGGGCTTATCGTCGGTCTAATCAATGGCTTCATTGTTGCCAAGCTGCATGTGCCGCCGTTCATAGCGACGCTCGGTACGATGGTCGGGATCTACGGCGTCAATTCCATCTATTTTGATATGGAGCCGAACCAGTCCCAGCCGATCGGCGGCTTACGACCGGATTTTACCGTGTGGGGCAGCGGCTACATCGACTTCGGCGGCGGTTACTCACTCCCTTACATCGTCATCATCGCTATCTTTGTTGCGTTCGTCTGCTGGGTCATCTTCAACAAGACCCGGCTCGGCAAAAACATGTATGCCATTGGCGGCAACGTGCAAGCTGCGCATGTATCGGGGATCAATGTCGCTCGCAATCTCATCGCGATCTACGCTATTTCCGGTGCGCTGTACGGCATCGCCGGCGTGCTGGAGGCTGCAAGAACCGGTGGTGCGACCAACAACTATGGCAACATGTATGAACTGGATGCGATAGCGGCATGCGTGGTCGGAGGCGTATCCACGGCTGGCGGCATCGGCACGGTGCCCGGCGTGATGGCCGGGGTTCTGATCTTCGGCGTTATCAATTACGGGTTAACCTTTATCGGCGTCAGTCCCTATTGGCAATTGATCATCAAAGGCCTTATTATCGTAGCAGCGGTAGCATTTGACATTCGCAAATACATGGCAAAAAAATAAGAGGGAATGCAGCCGCAGGAGTATATCCTGCGGCTTTTGCCATAGATTATAGAATTTATTAGTTTTCAGCGGAGCCGCAGAAAAACTTCCTCTAACAGCGGTCCGTTTCTGAGAAAGTACGTCGATCGGCGTTTTTTCTAAATCATCAACTACAGGAGGTGCTGTCATGGCCGAGAATAGAACGACATTGAATGCAGCCGTGCTGGGCTGCGGCCCCATATCGCAGTACGGACACTTCGAAGCTTGCCGGAGGGCGCGCAATGCACGCCTTTATGCGATATGCGACGTAGCGGAGGATTTGCTGAACCGCATGGCCGAAATCCATCAGCCGGTACGAACCTACAAGGATTATGACAAGATGCTGGCAGATCCCGAGGTGGAAGCTGTCATCATTGGCATCGCGGATCAATTTCACGTGAAAGCCGCCCTTAAAGCCATCGAAGCAGGAAAACATGTTCTCGTGGAGAAGCCGCTTGGCGTCACCGTAGAAGAGTGTGAGGAATTGCAGCGGAGAGCAAGGGATTCCGGTTGTGTTGTCCAAATCGGAAACATGAAACGCTTTGATCCCGGCATCGCTTATGCCAAACGGTTTATTGATCAAGAGATGGGGGAGATGCTCGCCCTGAAAGCATGGTACTGCGATTCCACCTACCGGTATACGGTCACCGAAAACGTGCAGCCGCTGGTGCGGCTTAGTCCGAATGCCCTGAGGCCGGAAGGTAATCCGAAGCTCGATAAGCTGCGTTATTACATGCTGACGCATGGCAGCCATCTGGTGGATACGGCCCGCTTTTTAGGGGGGGACCTGGTGAGCGTGACGGCCTGGAATACGCAGAAGTTCGGCGCATATAACTGGTTCGTCACGGTTCAGTTTGCATCGGGCGCTGTAGGGCATCTGGATCTTACGGTCGCCGTCCGGATGGACTGGCATGAAGGCTTTCAAATTTACGGTGAACACGGAAGCGTTGTTGGCAAGACCTACAATCCGTGGCTCTTCAAGTCAAGCGACGTCGAGGTGTTCTCCTCGCGCGACGGTTGTTATCACAGGCCGCTAGGCGAAGATGCGCATTTCTTCAAGCTGCAGGTTGAAGGATTCGCGGATACGATTCTGGAGCAGGCACCCATGCGAGGAGCCAATCTGGATGACGGAGTAGCGGCCATGCGCGCGATGGCGGCGATTGCCAGATCCGTTGAGAGCGGCAAGACGGTAAAGCTGGCTGAAGTATCGGGAGGCGTATGAGTGATGAAATTGGGCATATTCTCCAAGACGTTTGAGAGGCCGACACTGGAAGAAAACTTGGACGCTGTCATAGCAACCGGATTGGAGGTCATCCAGTTCAATCTTTCCTCCGCCGCTCTTTCGTCGCTGCCGGAGGCCGTCGATCTGGGGACCGCGGCACATATTCAAGCTGCGTGCGAGAATCGGCATCTTCATATGGCGGCCATATCCGGGACCTTTAATATGATCCACCCCGATCAGGAGAAACGGCAGCATGACATTCGCCGGTTTCGCCATTTGGCAGCGATGTGCCATTTCATGGGGACGTCCGTCATCACCCTGTGCACGGGAACGAGGGATCCAATCGATATGTGGAGAAGACATCCGGACAACGATTCGCCGGAGGCATGGGATGATCTGCTGAGCACCATGGAGGTTCTGGTGAATATAGCAGAGGAATACGGGCTTGAGTTGGCCATTGAACCCGAGCAGGCCAATGTGATCAGCGATGCCGTCAAAGCCAAACAGCTGCTGGATACAATGCGTTCTCCGCGGTTAAAGGTGGTACTGGACGCAGCGAATTTGTTCAATCCGAACGACGGTAAGCCTTTGACTGATGTAGTAGATCAAGCGCTGTCACTGCTCGGTGAACATGTTATTATCGCTCATGCCAAGGATTATTCGACCGTAGATGGGTTCCGGTATAGGGCTGCCGGGACCGGAGAACTGGATTATGAAGCATACATTCAACTTCTGCGCGCTTATCGTTTTAACGGACCGCTGATTCTTCATGGCTTGCACGAACAGCAGGTGCCGCAAAGCGTCTCTTATCTGAAGTCTCTTATAAATGCCACGTGATGAAACGACAGGCTACCATGAAGCCCAAGAAACGCATGGGCTTCATGGACCATCTTGTTGATCCTCATGGAATCTTCACAAGTTTCAGTTACAATGGAGACTTATGTTACAGTTGACTTGTACTGATGAAGGATTCTATAAGGAGATACCGGAATGAAAACCATATTAATCGTGGATGATGAACCGAATATTCGAGAAGTTCTTGTATCTTATTTGAACAAAGAACGTTACTTGACGCTGGAAGCGGCGAACGGTGCCGAGGCATTCGATTGCCTGCGAGGACAAGCCGTGGACCTTGTCCTATTGGACCTCATGCTGCCGGATATGGACGGTGAACGGATATGCAAGGAAATTCGAACGTTTAGCTCGGTCCCCATCGTGATGTTAACGGCTAAGGTGGCTCAGAGCAGCCGGATCGGCGGATTTGCGATCGGAGCCGATGATTACATCGTGAAGCCGTTCGACCCTCGGGAAGTCGTGGCAAGGGTCAAGGCTGTCTTGAGGCGGGGGGATGACAGCAAGCTGCTCGCGGACGTCATTGTGTATGATGAAGGCGCATTGGTCATCCATTCCATGAAGCATGAGGTCACCAGCCATGGACAAATCGTGAATTTGACGCCGAGCGAATATAAACTGCTGCTGCTGTTGGCCAAATACCCGCAGCGGAACTTCTCTCGCGAGGAACTGGTCGACCGGGTATTAGGCTACGATTTCATCGGCGACATCCGCATCATCGATCAGCATATAAAGAATCTGCGTCAAAAGATTGAATCCGACCCAAAGCAGCCGAAATATATCCTCACCGTTTACGGATTCGGCTATCGCTTCGGAGGTGACGGGGCTTGAAGCATCGGCTTGACCTGAGACTCGCCGCCATCATTATCAGCATCACGGCAGGGATCCTGATCGTGTTTACCTTGATCAACATCGTGACGAACCATTACCATATCGCGATGTACCAGCAGCAGTCCAGCGGGCACAGCGGAATGGATGAGCTGAACTACCATTTGGAGCAGGCGCAGATGCAATCGATTATCTTAACCTGCCTGTTATCGATTGCCATAGCCTCCATAATAGGAATCTATGTAGCAAGAAGGATATCGGCCCCCCTCGTCCAGATGAAGCGGGCGGCAGAAATGATGACGCAGGGAAATTGGGATATCCGCGTGGCAGCCGGAGGGTACGATGAAATTGCGGGGCTTGGTGCTTCGCTGAATGAGCTTGCAGTGCAGCTGCAGAAACAGGAGTTGCTTCGCAGGAACATGACGCAAGATATCGCGCATGAACTCCGAACGCCGCTAACCACCTTAAAGAGTCACACCCGTGCACTCGAGGACGGGGTATGGGAGCCGACTGCAGACCGTTTCCGCACCTGCTTGGATGAAATCGACCGTTTGATTCAGCTCGTCACGGAGCTGGAGGAGCTGCACGATATGGAATCCCCGGAGTTTCAGCTGTCCCGGTCCGAGCAGGATCTGAGCCATATTATGGAGAGAGCCGTCATGTTGGCGAAGGCGATGTATCATGAAAAAGAAGTGAGTTTGCAATATGCCGGCAGTTCGTCGATCGCAGTCGAGGTGGATCCAGACCGGATGCACCAGATTCTGATCAATGTGTTAAGCAATGCCTTGCACTACACCCCGTCCGGCGGTTCGGTGCAAGCCGATCTCGTGGACGAAGGGGCCGATGCCCTGATTCGAATTCGGGATTCGGGACAGGGCATCTCCCAAACCGATCTGCCGTATATATTCGAAAGGCTGTATCGGGGCGATAAGTCGAGGAATCGGTTAAGCGGCGGAAGCGGAATGGGGCTGGCCATCGTCAAGCAGCTGGTTTCCGCTCATGGCGGCCACGTGTGGGCCGAAAGCGGAGATGAGCATGTTGGCGGCAGCTGCTTCTATATTCGGATTCCGAAAAAGAATGAATAAACACGACAAAAAACCGGATCAGAAGATCCGGTTTTTCCATCCCATTAGCTTGGCTGCGCTCTCAACATAATAATAATCGCCATAGATGAGCGAGACGTTTATATTTTGTCCGGCAGGCAGATGCCCTGTGGCTTCTTTCAGTATGCCTTCATAATCCGGGTCATCCCATTCGGCGTAACGGTTCGTCAAAGAGTCGATGATACGCAAGGCACTACTGCGGTACAGAGCGCTTTCGGCTTGCGGGACGAGGTCCGCGATTTCAAGCAGCCCGGATGCGGCGCAGGATGCCGCGGATGTATCCCTTGGCACCGGTGCCATTGGGGATGTTTCCGTCCCGTCATGATCGGGGGATTCCAAATCCTTGCGCTCCGCCCGAAAATCCCAAAGCGGAATGGAATCTTCCTCAAGGGAAGCCACAAAGAAATGAGCGACTCGCTTGGCAGCGTCGAGATACCGAATATCGCCGGTATACCGATAGGTGTTCGCCATCCCGTGCAAAGCCCAGGCTGCTCCCCGGCTCCAGGCCGATTCCGGTCCAAAGCCTTGCCCTCCAAGCGATTCCATATATTCGCCCGTCAACGGGTCAAACCGGCAGATGTGCCGAACCGAGCCGTCGGGTCTAATGAAATGTTCAGCAACCGTATTGGCTTGCTCTCTGGCGATATGAGCGAATCTCGGATCGCCGCTCTCCTCGGAAGCCCAGAACAAGAGGGAGAGATTCATGGTGGAATCGATGATGGACCAGCCTTCGTTTCCGTGGTTCCACGAGGTAGGCTTCACCTGATTCCAAGCGCGAATGAATCTGCCGACGGGGTTATACCTTCCTGCGAGCAGGGTAGCCGCCAACAATCCTCTCCGCCTGGCATCCGGATCGCCGGTCAGTTTATATTTGATGACGGCCGTCGGCAGAAATTGAAAACCTACATCGTGATGAAAGTTACTGTCTCCGATCAGCGCCTCTTCAAGCCGAATATCCCATTCCCAAGCCCATTCCTTATACTGCGGCTGCTTGGTCATATCATACATCATCCATAGCATCCCCGGCCAAAAACCGGAGGTCCACCAATCGATCCGGGTGGAATCATAGATCCCGTTCTTTGTGGCATGGGGAACTTTGCCTTGGAGCTGACCCGTCATACGCGTTACTTTCTTTTCGAGTTTTCCCCATAACGACGCATAGGTCGTTACCTCTTCCTTCACTTGTCCGTTCATCGCTAACCTCCCATAACTGATGGCATCGAGCGGCCCGTGTTTGCATCTGCTTGGCATCTGCTTTGAACCATTGTTCCACAGAACGCTTCGAATTTCTAGACCAGCCGTTTAAAAACTGTTGAAATCACAAGCCGAACTTAAAAAAACACAAGCCGCCGATCCACCTAAAAAAAACACAAAGGAACCGATCTTCCTCCATTGCTGCCCGGTCATGAAAACCTATAGGATAAGGATATTCATCACATCCATTTCCTAAGGAGGCGATCAGCCGATGCCGCAAATTACGATTAAAATGTACGAAGGACGCACGGATGAGCAGAAGAACGAAATCGTTGACGTTTTTACAAAGGAGCTGTCGCGGATCATTGACCGGGAGCCTGAATTTATCAGCATCCGGTTTGACGAAATTCCGATAGATGACAACGCACCGGCCCATTTGAGAAACAAGAGGTGATGACAGATGGCCGAGCCAAACAAAGCAGCGGTAAGCCCGATTCTGGAGGGAAAGCTTGATAAACGGAGAAAGCTGCTCGGATTCATGTGGAAATATAGGGCGCTGTACTTCATATCGCTGCCGGGACTGCTGTTCTTCGCATTGTTCAAATATGTTCCGTTAATGGGCTCCGTGATCGCATTCCAGAACTACAATTTGTTTGCGGGCGTAACGGGAAGTCCCTGGGTGGGCCTTGAGCACTTTGGGCGAATGTTCCAGCACTATGATTTTCTGAAAATTCTGCGCAATACGCTTCTGCTGGGTACGTATGACATTCTGTTTGCTTTTACGGCCCCCATCGTCCTGGCTTTATTGCTGAATGAGGTTCGCCAGGTCGTTTACAAGAAAATTGTCCAGACGATATTCTATGCGCCGCATTTTCTGTCATGGGTTATTGTAAGCGGTATCTTTGTGGGCATCCTGTCTCCATCATCGGGGATCGTGAACGTGGTGCTCGGGTGGTTCGGCATCGAACCGATCTATTTCCTAGGCGAAGATTCCTACATTCGAACGGTATTGGTGGGCTCCGGATTATGGAGAGATGTCGGCTGGGGAACCATCATCTATCTGGCGGCGCTCGCAGGCATCAATCCGGATCTCTACGAAGCCTCCGAAATCGACGGAGCGGGGAGATGGCGCCAAACCCTAAGCATTACCCTGCCAGCGCTGCTTCCCGTGATAACGATCCTGTTCCTGCTCAAGATCGGGGATTTCATGGATTACGGGTTTGAACGCGTGTTCGTGTTTCAGAACCCGCTTAACATCCAGTCCAGCGAAATTTTGGACACATATATTTACAAAGCCGGCTTGCAGCAGCTTCAGTACAGTTATGCCACCGCCATCGGGGTGTTCAAGTCCGTTGTCGGCTTGTTCCTGATCGCCATTGCAAACACCATCAGCAAGAAAGCGACCGGCGAGTCGCTGTATTAGAGGGGAGTGACCACCAACGTGAAATATGACAGTGCAGGCAGAAAAATGTTTCTTGTATTGAACTATATCATCCTTACCTTTCTTGCACTCACCATGCTGCTCCCATTCCTAAATGTCATTGCCCAGTCGTTCAGCAGCCCGGGCGCTATCGATCGCGGAGAAGTGATGTTCTGGCCGGTGGAATTCACCTTTGCATACTATAAGCATGTATTCAACGATGTTTCCATCTGGAGGGCATTCGGGATCAGCGTCTATATTACGATATTCGGAACCTTCATCAATCTGGCAGCAACCGCTTCGCTGGCGTACCCGCTCTCCAGGCCCGAATACGTCGGCAGAAAAACCATCATGATAATCATCCTGTTGACCATGATTTTTACGGCACCACTCATCCCGCAATTCATTCTGATGCGCGAGCTGAATCTCGTCAACACGCTGTGGTCCTTGATGCTGCCATCGGCGATCAGCGCATTCAACCTGTTTGTGCTTCGCACGTTTTTCACCCAAATTCCGGGCGAACTGATCGATTCGTCCCGAATCGACGGATGCAGCGAGGTCCGTACCCTGTGGAGCATCGTGCTTCCGTTATCCAAGCCGGCGCTGGCGACGGTAGGGATATTCTATTCCGTAACGAATTGGAACAAATATATGGATGCCCTTTACTATATCAATGACCGCAGCAAGTATCCGCTCCAGGTAAAATTGAGGGAACTTCTGGTGAACGAGGGCCTGACCGATACGGGCAACATGGCGTTCGAAGCAAGCTCCCAGTCCGTGCAGGGCATTCAGATGGCGGTTATTCTGGTAGCCACGCTGCCCATCATTCTCTTGTATCCGTTTCTGCAGCGCTTCTTCATTCACGGGATGATGATCGGGTCGATCAAAGAATAGCCCTAAAAAAACGACAAACCGAGCCAAAGACATTCCTTGTTCCCGCCCAGACGGCTCTCTATACTGATAATAAGTTTGAAAGCGCTATTATAAGCGACTATATTAGCTTGAAAAGAGGGGTATTCATGAGAAAAAGCTGGACACGTGCGCTTACGTCAGGTCTTGTACTGGCCATGCTCGTCGGCTGTGCGGGCAATAATGGCGGAGGCGGAGGAGCCAACGCCGGGGGCGACGGCCAAGGCGGGAATGAAGCGGGAGCCACGAAATTTTCCATTTCGATGCGGACGCTTAACGTTTCCTACGTTGAGAAGAATCCGGATATCAACCAGGATAAGTACGTGCTGGAGCTAGAGAAAATGACGAATACGGACCTCGATATCCGTCTCATTCCGCATAACGAATATCAGGATAAAATGGTGCAGATGTTCGCAACGAACGACATACCGGATGTGGTGCAGGGAACTGGCGGAATCAGCGGTCCCGAGCTGGCGGGTGCCGTGGAGAACGGAGTCTTTCTTCCGCTCAACGACCTGCTGCAGGAGCATGGGCAGGACCTGCTTAAGTTTATCCCCGAGGAAGCCTGGAAGCGGATGACGGATTCCAAGACGGGCAATATCTATGGGATTCCCGAAATCCTGTCCAATCCGTCCAGACGGGCCACATGGATTCGGACCGACCTGCTGGAAAAGGTAGGCAAGGAGATCCCGACGACGGTGGAAGAGACGATGGATGTTCTGCGCGCGTTCAAGGAAGCCGGGGTGGAGCAGCCTTATGCGGGACGTCAGAATTTCAAATATGCCGATACCTTCTTCGGAGCCTATGACGTGCTGGGTTACCTGAACCAATTCAAGGTGTTCCCGGACGGGCAAGTAAAACCAACCTTTTTTGATGAAGAAAATATGAAGCAGGCGATTCAGATCTATAAGACGATGCATGAGGAAGGATTGATCAGCAAGGAATTCGCGACCATTGAAAGCGCGGATTTCAAATCCATCGTCACGAGCGGCAAAGCCGGCATGTGGTCTATGAATGCCAACGAGCTTCCGATCTGGGGAACCCAGCTGAAGGAGAATGTGCCGGACGCGAAAGTGGCGCTGATTCCTTCGCCTGTAGGACCTGACGGTAAAGGGGGATATGCCCATTATAATCCGGTCACGCGTTCCTTCTTCATCAACGCGAAGGCGAAGGACAAAGCGGAGGATATCGTGAAGTTCTTCAACTGGATGGTCAGTGAGGACGCGGAATTGTTCTTCAGCTTCGGCATCGAGGGCGAGGATTATCAGGTGACCGACGGAAAGCCGGTCTTCGAGGTGCCGACGGACGCGGCAGGCGCGGATAAGATGCGTTATTTGAACTACTGGCTGTGGCTGGTGCAGGACACAACGTACAACAAACGCGTGTCCGAATTGTCCGATTCCGGCAAAGAGCTGATTGATGCTTTTGATAACATGTTATCGACTGAGGGCCGCCGCGGAATAGAATTCGACCCGAGACTGGAGGCGATGGTGAAATATCCGGAGCTGAATCCGAAATCGGATGAACTGCCTCCGCTGATTCTGGAGCACGTGCTCCGCATGGTATACGGAAGGGAGCCGATCGATAACTACGGCAAGGTGCTCGAGGAGTATCTGTCGAAGGGCGGTAAAGAGATTATTGAGGAAGCCACAAAACGATACAACGAAAAAGAAAACGCTTTCGAATAGGCGGGGCATGTTTTAGTATAGTGTTGAAGAATGACTCCTCTGCTTGTCCAAGCAGAGGAGTATCTTGCTAAAGCTAAACTACTCTCGCTGTTTTGAAAGGGGAATGGGTGATGTACCGCATTCTGGTCGTTGATGATGAACCTATGATAAGGATGGGCTTGGCGAAACTGATCACGCAGACGGATCCGGCCATGATTCAAGCGGAAACGGCCGGAAACGGCATGGAAGCATTGGAAGCGATCCAGACGGCACGACCGGACTTCATATTTACGGATATCAAGATGCCCAAGATGGACGGCTTGGAGTTAAGCAAGCAGTTATATGAAACATACGGCGATATCACGGTCGTTGTCATCTCCGGTTACGGCGATTTCGAATACGCCCAGAAATGCATGTCGTATGGGGTTAAGGAATATCTGCTCAAGCCCGTGACCAAATCGGTGGTACATAACACCATGAACAAATTGATGGCGGATCGAAAATCCATGCAGGAGAAGCAGCGGTTCTATTTTCCGCTTTCCAAGCTGGAGGATTGGCTGGAGCAGCTCGAGCTGGCCGTATGGCATTTGCAAATGAACGATATCCAGATGAAGCTGCAGGAAATCGAGGATTATTGCAATGAGCGCCGGTTCGAATCGATCCAGCTTCAGGAGCTGCTGGATGAGCTGTACGCGAAATTGATCAAGCAGTTAAACGGCAGGGACGTATATTCGTTCGAACGCATGACAGGAATATCGGGGCCTGCGCCCGGAGGGAACCATCATTATTTCGAGAGATTTCGTCTGGCCGTGAATCAGACGGTGAAGCTCATACGCGAGAAGAGAAAAGGAAATGCGAAGGAGCCTGTAGAGGAAGCGAAAGCCTATATCGAGCGCAACTTGTCCCGCGATCTCTCACTGGATGAGGTGGCCGACATGCTTGGACTCAACCCGTCGTATTTCAGCCAGCTGTTCAAGCAGATGACGGACGAGACCTTTGTCCATTACCGGATCAAGAAACGAATGGAGAAGGCGAAGAAGCTCCTTGCCATTCCGCATTATAAAATAACGGACATTTCGTTCGAAGTGGGGTATGCGGATCATCCCCATTTTACCAAAACCTTTAAGAAGGTCACCGGTTACACCCCTTCCGAATACCGGGAGATGCTGGGGATCGAATGATGCGGAAGAGCCTGTCCCGTCAAATCTTCCTGTACTTCTTCATCGTCGTGATGTTCTCGCTTACCACGGTCGGCGTCTTCTTCTACATGAAATCATCCGAAGCGATTGACGAGCAGGTCGAGAAGTATATGACCACCGTCATCACGAACGCCGCAAGGCAAACGGATAATCAGCTGAAAATGTTCGAGCGGATCAGCAATACGATTTTGCTGCAGGATTCGGTGAAACGATTTTTGGATATGGACCCCAGCGACAGTTACGAGCATTACCGGTTCACCCATCTCATCCGAAAGGATGTCTTTCAGAAGATTTTCATTCAATACCCCACGCAGACCCATATGATGTATATTCTGGGGTTCCATGGCCGTTCGATTTTCGATCAGAACCAGAATTTCTCCGCCATGTCGATCGATCCGTCGGACCGACTTCGTGAATTGACGGAGAAGACGCCGGGGAACGGGGAGATCGTCATCTTGAAGACCAGCCTGCTGGAACAGGATCGCGACAACGTCATTACGGTTGCCCGCAAAATCCGTGGAATGAATTCCTACGACGTCAAAGGCGTGCTTGCAGTAGAATTCAACGAAGACCAGCTGTCGGGTTTATGGAATGGCGTCGACCTGGGGGAACAGGGTTTCTTTTTCATCCTGGATCGTGAAGGCGAGGTCGTTTATGCCCCAGAGCACGTGGATATGGAGGGAATCACGACCACGGACCTGCCGAAGCGCATTATCGCCAAGGGCGATCATCGCTTCATTGAACCGGTATTAGGCGAGAAAGCGATGATCATCTCGCGCCAGTCCGAATATTCGGGCTGGAGCCTCGTCATTATGATGCCGCTGGATGAGCTCCGGGCGCCGATTTCGGGCATCCGCTCCACCACCATTATCGTAGGCTTTGTCACCTTGTTCATTGCGCTCGTTCTGGCATACAGATTCGGGAAATCGATCGTGAATCCGATCCGCAATTTGAAGAACGGGATGAGGCAGACGGAGAAGGGGAACTGGACGCACATCACCGACGTGAAACCGCGCGAGGATGAAATCGGGGGATTGATCCACAGCTACAATCTCATGGTCAGCCGGTTGTCCGACATGATCGAGCAGGTATACGACACGGAGCTCCACAATCAGAAGACGCAGCTGGAGCTGCAGGACATCCAGCTGGAGCGCCAGCGTGCCGAGTTTCAGGCGCTTCAATTGCAGATCAATCCGCATTTTTTGTACAACACGCTGGAAACGATCAACTGTTACGCGATCGTTCAGGATTCGGACGAAATTTCGGACATGGTGGAGGCCATGGCTTTCATGCTTCGATATTCCATTCAGACCAATCTGGAGGAAATCACGATTGCCAACGAGCTGAACCATGTGCGGCATTACATGATGATCTTGAAGCATCGGATCGGGCGCGATTTTGAGATCGAGGTGGCAACGCCGCCCGAGCTCCTGTTGGAGAAGATGGTCAGGCTCTCCCTGCAGCCGATTGTGGAGAATATTTTCCAGCATGCCTTTCCGGAAGGAATCGAGGCGTGGCACTACATTCGGATTGATACGAGAGTCGACGGAGACAATTTGCTGGTCATTGTCGAGGACAACGGGGCAGGCATTGCGGACCATAAGCTTCATAAACTGCGCAAAAGGCTCGAGGAAAACCGCCTGGTCGATGATGAAGAGGGGAAACGCGCCAGGCGCAGAGGCGGCATCGGCATCGTGAACGTCCATCGCCGAATTCAGATGGTTTACGGCGAAGCGTACGGGATAACGGTTCATAGTTCGCCGAGTCAAGGCACAAGCATCGTCATGACGATGCCGCGAATGGAAAGAAAATGTGAGCAAGAAAACAGGCTGAAACAGCTGCAAACCTAATCAGGAGGGATCAACATGCAAATCAATCTATCGGGTAACGTCGCTTTAGTCACAGGATCTAGCGGAGGAATCGGTCGGGCGGTTGCCATCATGCTGGCGAGAAGCGGAGCCAAGGTAGCGCTGAATTATCTGAACAGCAAGGAGGCTGCCGAAGAGGCCGTTGCCGAGATCCGGGATTTTGGCGGCGAAGCCCATGCTTTTCGCGCAGACGTTGCGCAAGCAGAACAGGCGGAGGCGCTTGTGGCGGAAGTGGAAAAGGCGTTTGGCGGACCGGTAACGATTCTGGTTAACAATGCGGGGCATTTGGTCCAACGGCTGGCAAATGCGGAAATGACCGAGGAGCTCTACGCCAAGATCATGGACGTCAATATGAAAAGCACGGTATTCGTGAGCAAAGCGGTCATTTCGGGGATGAAAGCGGCCGGTCAAGGCCGCATCGTGAACATGACCTCCGTTGCGGCGCACAACGGCGGCGGACCGGGTGCTAGCATTTATGCAGCGAGCAAGGCTGCCGTCCTGAGCTTTACCAAAGGCTTGGCGAAGGAGCTTGCTTCAAGCGGAATCAATGTGAATGCCGTATCCCCCGGCTTTATCGGGCAAACGGCGTTTCACGCGACCTTTACCCCAGATGATGCGCGCAAAGCTACCATTCAGGGCATTCCGCTTGGGCGAGAAGGCACGCCGGACGATGTCGCCGGCTCCGTGTTGTTTCTCGTCTCGGGGCTGTCTTCTTATATAACAGGTGAGACGATCGAAATCAACGGCGGCATGTTCATGCGATGAGGGATTGGATGAAGGTGAAGGCGAAGCTGAACTCGTATGCGTGGGGCGTGCAAACGATCGATATCCTGAAGGCCGAGCTGGACCAAGTAATTGACCGGAAGCTGGATGTTCCCCTCGAGCCCGGCGGCTGGTGGCACCAATTCGTTTGTCCCGAACATCACACGGAGCTGTTGTTTGATCCTCTGGAAGCCGACGGCGGCACCTTTCGCTGTCCGTATGGCTGCGAATGGGAAGGAGAACCGTATCGGGGAGCATGGCTGGTATTCAAGCATCAGGCCATGGCCCGATATGCTCTGCAATCCGCCGCCGTCTATGCGGGCACGGGGGAGAAGGTTTACGCCGATCTTGGAAAAAGGCTGATCGTTCGATATGTGGAGCAATTTCCGCTGTATCCTGTCCACCCGGATGCGCAGCCATGGATGCTGAAAGGGAGAGCATTCCATCAGGCTTTAACCGAAGCCATCTGGGCAACGACGCTTCTTCGTGGATATCTGCTTCTGCGGGATGAGGGCGTATGGTTTGATGAGGCGGATCTTCGGAAGATTGACCGGTTCCTGCACATGCTGGAGAGCAGCATGACGGAATATCATCATATTTTGTCCCGGGAACGCGGAAATCCTGAGAACAACTATACCGCTTGGCTGATCGCCGCTTTGTTCTGTATCTATGCGGTGCAAGGCGAAACGAAGAAGCTGAAGCAGCTGGTTGAGCAGGAAGGCGGGCTGCGCCATCATCTCACCATTGCCGTCAAGCCCGATCAGCTTGAATTTGAAGGCAGCATTTACTATCACGTATTCGTGCTCCGTGCTTACCTGATTGCTGCGGAAATGGGGAGCAGGGTTGGTGAAGAGCTTTTTTCCCTGAGAGGGGAGCAAGGCCAATGCATGCAGGGAATGTTATCGGTCCTGGTTCGATTATCAGACCCAAACGGCTTCTTGCCTGCACTTCACGATGGTCCTTATCGCAGGGCCCCATTCGCGCGAGAAATTGCGGAAGTTGGGGAGATCGGCTTATCCGTATTTGGGGATAAGAGCTATCGACGATTGCTTGGCCATGCATATCGGGAACTGAATGGAGAAGCCGGCAGAATCGGCATGCTGGAGGCACTGCTGTACGGCACGGGATCATGGGATGGCCGAAACGGTATGGCGGCTCCCGGCATAAGGAACTCGCCTATGTTGAAATCGGGCGAGATATGGGAAACGGGGGATATTATCGAAGTACAGGTCACCCGTGAGGTCCCAAGACCGGGAGACGCTATGCAAGCAGATCGTGATCTGACAGCTCATGAAGCGGGGGGGATCGCAGGCGGTAACTTAAATCATGCCGACGGCGAATCGCGTAATTCCGTTTTTCTTCCTCACAGCGGGTTCGCCCTGTTAAGGACGAACGATCCCCAAGGCCTTCAAGCGCTGATTGATTTTGGCCCCCATGGCGGTTCGCATGGTCACTTTGATAAATTGAATCTGATGATTCATGCCGGGGATCAGCCTCTTTCGCCAGATCGTGGAACTGTACCTTATGGATCGGTTCTGAAAAAGGAATGGTACCCCCATACTGCCTGCCACAACACCGTCTCCGTAGGCGGCCGCTCGCAGAATCCGGCCGAAGGCAAATGCATGCGGTATGAATCCGCTCCAAACCGTTCCTATATTTGGGTTCGGGCCGATGAAGCCTACGATCATGGCATTCTGGACCGGCATTTGATCATGGCGGAAGATTGGCTGCTGGATTGGTTCGAAGTGGAATTGGATGAACCGGCCGCCGTGGATTGGTGGTTTCATTACGTCGGCACAGGGCAGCTTCGCCAAGCTTCGGATGAGGTTCAGTACAGCGGGTCGGCGGAACCGGGAAACGAGGACGGACGCGCATACGTAAAAGAGCGCTCCTCTAATGTATGGTCCAGAGACGGTATGCAGGTTGACCTTTATATCGCTAACGAGTCAGGAGCGCTTGCGGTAGCATCCTTTGCCACCTTTGAAGGAACGGTATGCTCACGAGTGGAATCACCTGGGCTTGCTGACGATCCCAGCCGTCCCATGGAAGGAATCCGGCTTCAACGATTGGATTCGAAAGCCCGCTTCATCGTCGTTTATCGTGCCGGAAATGAGCCGATATCCTTGCGATGGACGCATGCTGCGGACGGGGATTGGCTCCATCTGTCGGATGGGAGGACGACAAGAAGCTTTACAATGACCAACAACGGGTTGAAGGAGAGGGTGCTCGATGAAAACCTTGTTTGAACCGAAAAGCGGATTATTGTCCGTGCCGTATCAACCGGACGAAGGGAGTAAGCTTCTCGAGAATCCTCCCCGTTTCACCTGGATGCCGGGACAGCTTGAGGACGACCGTTATATGCTGCAGATCTCGACTTCACCCTCGTATGAAACGGGGGCCACGACGACGATATCGCCGATTCCCTATAACTTATACACTCCGGATCGACCGCTGGAGCCGGGTACTTATTATTGGCGCTATGCCTTGCTGACCGGTGAGCAAGTGGAGGATACCGCGGACTTGGAGCATAACCGTTCTTCTTGGAGTCAATCCCGAATGTTTCATGTCCCGGAGGGGCTGCCCGAGACTCCCCTGCCTGGCAGAGCGGAAAGGTACGAACGCACGCATACCGGTCATCCGCGGTTATGGTTGGACGAAAAGGGGATTGAGGCGTTCCGGGAAGGTCTCCGCAAGGATGAAGATTACTGCGGCTGGCAGGCCTTTTACGAGAGATCGGTCCTTCCATGGGTGAATAAGCCGCTAATCCCGGAACCAGAGCGTTATCCGGGCAACAAGCGCGTCGCGAAGCTGTGGCGACAAATGTACATGGATTGCCAGGAAACGCTCTATGCCGTCCGGCATTTAAGCGTGGCAGGAGTTATATTGCAGGATGATACTTTGATAGCCAAAGCGAAAACGTGGCTGCTCCACGCGGCCCGTTGGGATACGGAGGGAACAACGTCCCGCGATTACAACGATGAAGCCGCTTTCCGCATGGTCGGGGCGCTTGCCTGGGGGTACGACTGGCTTCACGATTACCTCGGCGCTGAGGAGATTGATCTCGTCAGGGGCGCCTTGCTGCGCCGTACCGAGCAGGTGGCCTTCCATGTGATGGAGCGCTCGAAGATCCATCATGTCCCTTACGACAGCCATGCGGTTCGTTCGTTATCCTCGGCTCTGGTCCCAGCCTGCATCGCCTTGCTTCATGAAGAAGCGAGCGCGCGGACATGGCTGGATTACACGCTGGAATACTACGCCTGCCTCTACTCCCCATGGGGCGGAGAGGACGGGGGCTGGGCAGAAGGGCCGCTCTATTGGACAACCGGCATGGCATTCGTGATCGATGCGCTCAATCTCATCCGCAATTACGTAGCGATCGATTTTTATAAACGTCCGTTTTTCGGGCGCACCGGCGATTTTCCGCTATATTGCAGCAGTCCGGATACGATTCGGGCCAGCTTCGGCGACCAGTCCTACCTTGGAGAACCTGTCAGCCTGAAGACGGCCTTCAATATTCGCCAGTTTGCAGGCATTACGGGAAACGGGCTGTATCAATGGTATTTCGAACAAGTGGCCAAATCCGATACGGATGCCGACTCCAAATTTTATAATTACGGCTGGTGGGATTTCCGGTTTGACGATATGCTGTATCGGCATGACTTTCCTCAAGTGGAAGCCGTTCCTCCATCGGATACCGTTCCCTTTGCCTTATCGGACGCTTCGGAACCCAATGAAGGGGCCATTCAATCCGTCAAATGGTTCCGCGATATTGACTGGGTGGCGATGCATCACCGGATGGATGATCCGGATGAACACATCATGCTGCTTGCGAAGAGCAGCCGATACGGCTCGATGAGCCACAGTCACGGTGACCAGAACGGCTTCCTGCTGCACGCATACGGCGAGCCGCTGGCTATCGAGAGCGGGTACTATATCGCCTTCGGCAGCACGATGCATATGAACTGGCGTAGGCAGACACATTCGACGAACAATATTCTTATCGATGGCCATGGTCAGTATGCGGGAAAAGACAAGGTTCTCTGCATCGAGGCCAGCGGCAGGGTGGAGCAAGTCGATGCTGCAGCAGGCTTCGGGTACGCCCGCATGAATGCAACACAGGCCTATCGGGCGAATGTCCCCTACCTGGAGCGATATGTGCGCGAAATCTATTTCTTCGACGAATCTTATGTTGTGATCGTGGATACGGTGGACCTTGCCAAGCCAGCCAGTATCGAGTGGCTGTTCCATACCTTGAACCGGATGAAGCTGTCGGGGCAGACCTTCCGAGTGATGGGCAGCAAAGCGGAGATGGAGGGGCGATTCGTGTACTGCTCCTCAGGCGATCTATCGCTGAATCAGCATAATCAATTCACCGGCGTCGATCCCGAAGAGATCGAAGGGCTGGATAACCAGTGGCATCTGCATGCGGAGACGAAGTCAGCTTCAAGCCATCGCATCGCGACTCTCCTGGTGCCGATGAAAGTGGATGAGAGTAAATACGTCTCGTATTTTCTGGACGATCAGGACCATGGGGTTCATATCTATTTCACGAACGAGGACGGGAACACCAGGAAAGTGGAGGTGCCCAAGGCGTATTAAGTGGGGCTTCGCCGATACGATAACGAATGCCAAAAGACTCAACATACATACAGCAGCCTTTGCTGGAGTTGAGTCTTTTAATATTTAGGAAGCATGGTGCCAATTTATCATCGTACAGGGAGCAGCTTGAAATAACAGCTAAGCAATCAGGATCAACTCGCAGCTTTATATCATTCTTGCCTGGGAAGGCGTCATGCCCTTGTACTGTTTATACAGCTTGGTAAAATAATTCGGGTTGCTGCAGCCGACGATGCCGGCAATTTCCGTGATGGTCAACGTCCGTTCGCGAAGCAGCCGTTCCGCTTCATTCATCCGGGTCAGGTTGACGTAATCCACGAAGGTGCGGCCCGTTAAACGCTTGAACATTTTGCAAAAATGAAACGGATTCAAACCGACTTCCGCAGCGGCGGCCTCCACCGGCAATTTATCGCCGATGTTGTTCTCGATATGCTGTATCAGCTTTTTATAACGCTCCCGATTCGCAAAATAAGGCTCGTGCGTTTTCTCCGCGAGCTGTACAGGCATGAATGTGCGCGCCAGCAGAACGAACAGGGTGTACAGCTTCGACTTGGCAATAAGCTCATAAGCCGGTCGGCGGACGGCAAGCTCTTCAATGACTTCATCCAGCAGCGGATAGCAATCTGCGCCAGCCGGGTCACTCTCCGCAGGCTTGACGGGAAAACGCAGCCGGCCTTCCATATATGGAGCGACATAACGCGAGTGAACAGGATCGTGAAGAGAATCGTTAAACAGGGATGCATTCACCACGACGCAATCAAACCGCACATCGCCATCCTCGAGGGCATAACCCACATGCAGACTGCCGCCCGGGATGATGATGAACTCTCCAGCCTTAACGTCATATGGGGTGGTATCAATATGGAAGACGGCGCGCCCTTGGCGCATGCATAGGATCTCAAAATGCTCATGCCAGTGGAGATAGAGGATGCAATCCTTCGTTTTGGCACCGGGGCAGAGGTTATGAAATACCTGTACGGGATACGCCTTATCGCCAAGCCTGGTATTCTCATGAAGCTCTCTAGGATAGGACATACGAATTCACCTCGAACCGCAAGATAAGAGTGGTATTGCACAAGGTTGTATAGAGATATTGTTGTGTATCGCCATTATAATGAAGTTGCTTCATCTACATTAAGCCAATATCGGAATGATTACAACCACTAGGCGATGAATTGAAAGCGATTAATCAAACGATGACGTATTCAGGGGGAGTAATGAAAATATGACCACGGCGTTTAAAGTTGTTATCGCGGGATGCGGGAGCATGGCGAATACTTGGGCGGATTATGCAAAAGGTCGGGAGGACGTTGAAATCGTGGGTCTCGTGGACATTCAAGAGACTTTCGCGAAGGCATTTGCCGATCGGCACGAACTTTCCTGTCCGACGTATGACAATATTAACGATGCACTTGCTTTAAGCGGTGCGAATATCGTATTCGATGTGACCATTCCCGCCAGCCACTATGGGATTAGCACGGCTGCGCTGAAGCACGGGTGTCATGTATTCAGCGAAAAACCGTTAGCAGAATCGATGACGGAATGTCTGGATATCGTGAAGCTGGCAGAGTCTGCAGGCAGAACCCATGCCGTCATGCAAAACCGCCGATTTGATCCGCGAATACGGGCATTTAAAGCTTTGATCGATAGCGGAGCGATCGGAAAGCCTGGATTCATAGGGGCGGATTTCTTTCTTGGCGCGCATTTCGGCGGATTTCGGGACCTGATGGACAGTCCCCTGCTGCTTGATATGGCCATTCACACCTTCGATCAGGCCCGCATGATCAGCGGAGCCGATCCGGTATCCGTATATTGTCAGGAGTTCAACCCGCCCGGTTCCTGGTACGCCGGCAATGCGATGGCGATATGCATCTATGAAATGTCGGACGGCTCCGTGTTCAATTACCGCGGGTCCTGGTGTGCCGAAGGCGCTCAAACCTCCTGGGAAGCCGCCTGGCGCGTCACGGGTGAGAGAGGAACGGCAATCTGGGACGGACATGACGAGATCTATGCGGAGGTCGTTGCGGAAGGGGATCAATCGGGAAGCTTCATTCGGAAGTATGAGCGGATCGAAGGCATGCTGCCTGCCATGGCGAAGACCGGACATCATGGCTGCCTGGAAAATATGTTTCACGCACTGGAAGCCGGCATCAAGCCGGAAACGGACTGCAGCGACAACGTATACAGCATGGCGATGGTGCTGGCTGCATTGGAAAGCGCCAAGACCGGACGGAAAATCATGATCTCGGAGTTCATGAACGGAATGGGCGTTTAATCTTGGCTGAGGAGTACTCGAAACGTATCCTGCCTCTGAGCTCGAATAGCTTTGCAGTTACGGGCGGGTCGTGAACATAAGCATAGAAGAAGTCGCGATCATCGCGGCTTTTTTTATTGTAACAATGGATGTCCTCGTTTTAATGCTTTATAAGCGTCCTACTTTCGAAGACAGCCCTCTTCCAGGGAGGGACACGGACATGCTACAATATAGCACAAGCATAAGTAAAACGCTTAACCTGGAAGAGAAAGGAATGACTTCTTTGCAGCAAAACTGGTACCGCAAGCTGCTTCTCTCCTATTTTCCCATATTCCTCATCACGATTACGATCCTGGTGTTTCTTTCATTCATCATGTTTAATGAGGCCTCGCGCGAAGAGGCAGCCAAGGCGAACGGAATTTCCACGCGTTTTATTATGGAAGATCTGGATCGTTCCATCAACGCGATCGAGATGAACGTGCTGAACGAAGTGGAGACGAGTGCCCTATACTCAAGCTATCTGTTCAGCAACCCGTCATCCGACCAAAATTTGATGTACTCGCTTGTCAAACGTCTCCGCGGGTTACAATCGGGCAGCGACCTGATCGAATCGGTCTATTTATACCGTCATTCGGATCAGTCGGTGCTGACCACCAGCGGCCAAAGCCCGCTCTCGACTTTTCCGGACCGTTCTTATATCGAGTTTGCCTTGAAAGAGCACGACTACCGGGGGTGGTCCGCCGTTCGATCCATGACGGGACTCGGGGAGAACGAACCAAAGCAGGTCATCTCCATGTATAAAAATTTGCCGCTTCCCTTCGGAAGCCAAGGGCTGCTCGTCATTAACGTAAGCATGTACCGGGTGGAGCAGATGATCAATCCGATGATAAATGACAGCGTTTCCTTTTTGAATATTTTGGACTCCAGCGGAGATCTCATATTTGAAGCATCCCAAATCGGAGAGGATAAGCGGGCTAAAGAAGGCAAGGTGCTGACGACGCTGCAATCGGATCAGCTGGGATGGACTTTTGAAAGCGGTCTCCGGGTCGGGCAGCTCTATGCCTGGGTGTCGGTCGTGTCCTATATCTGGATCGTGATCGGCTTCGTAACTGTGGTGCTTGCCGTTATTTATATCGTTTATGTTACCAGGCGGAATTATCAGCCGATCAAATCCATGATGAACCGCATCGAGTCCATTCAGCTCAACATGCCCCAGGCCGCCAAGGATGAGCTTTCCATGATCGATAGTGCGCTTGAAAGCCTGATCAGCCGGTCCATGGACTATGACAAAAAGCGGCACGAGAATCTCCAGCTTCAGCGCAGCCAGCTGTTCATGGACCTGATCAGCGGGCAGAAGCCGGAAGAGGAACTGTTATCCCGGATGGCAGAGCTGACGCCGATGAAGCTGTTGGAACAGCCCGCGGGTTACGTCATCCTGCTCGGTGAAATCAATGATTACAGCGGTTTTCAGGATGTTCATACCGTCCGCGACCAGAACGTGCTGAAGTTTGCCTTGATGAACGTGTTTCAGGAGCTTGCACGCAATGCCGGCTTCAACAGCTGGATTGAATGGATCGCCGGCAGCCGCGTAGGCATTCTGATCGCGCTTACGGAGGTGAAGGAGGAGACGCGTGCTTCCCTGATCCGCGCAGCTGAGGAATGTCGGAGCTGGGTCGAGGAAAAGCTTCGTTTGTCGGTGAGGTTCGGGCTGGGCAGCACGGTTGCCGGGCTGCATGAAATAGGCGCTTCGCACCAATCAGCCTCCGAGGCGCTCGGCCACAGGCTGGCGATGGGCGATCATGCCGTGCTGGTCGGCGACGAGCTGCCCCGGGGAGATTTAAGCCGCCTGCTTCCTTACCTGAATGAAATTTCGGAGCTGGTCAAGGACTTCCGATTAAATAATGAAGGCTGGAGAACCCGTCTGAAGGACATGTTTGTTTCATTCAAGGCAGAGCGTCTGAAGGACGATACGATCCGTTCTCTGGTCAACAGCATGCTTCAGCTGCTGTCCCGGGAGGTCGGTGTGTTATCCGACGAGCTGAGGAACCAGCTGTCGGAGGGGAGGGAGCATGTACTGGCCGGAGCCGCAACCTTAGAGGAGCTGCAGAGCAGGATCACCGATCAGTTGACGGAAATTTACCGCACCTATGTTGCGCTTAGCGAAACCAAGAGCTACCGTGCCATGATCAGCGAGATGAAGCACTATATAGAAGAGCATTTTGACGATCCGAATTTGTCCCTGAAACATCTGAGCGACCGTTTTCAGATTTCCGGAAAATATGCAAGCTATCTGTTTAAGATGGAATACGATATGAAATTCGTGGATTTCCTCGTACAGCTGCGCATGAAGCGGGCGGAGGAGCTTCTGGCGCAGACCGACCTCTCGATACAGGAAATTGCGGAGCAGATCGGATACGCCAACTCCATTACCTTCGGGCGGGTGTTCAAACGGACGTCGGGTGTGACGCCGGGCGACTACCGCAAGCTGCAAATGAAGCCTGCGCCGGGGACGGAGCTCGGATCCTAGAAAGCGCTTCGATAACGAAAACGGTTTATGATTATAGTTTATCCAGAAACGGGTGCAGAAGTTTCCGGCCGGAAGCAGCACCCGTTTCGTATTTTCTGGAGAATGTCGGTATGCGTACCGAATGCAACGGGTTATGTGAAAGGGTTCTGCAAACGGAACAATCACCGGATATATCAAGCATTAAAGTCATGATTAGAAAACGGTTTAGATAACGAAAATTGTCATTTCTCTACGTTGAAACCTTGTAACGAAGCGGGTTCTCACGTTTGGAATTTGGTTTATTGTCATCCGCTTGCCCTTGAGGCATACTGAGAACACCTGAGAGGTTAAGCGCTTACATTACGTGGTCCGAAGCAATTCGGATGAATCCGCAGCTTTCTATCATGAATAAGATCGGCGCAAATCGGCAGGGACATAATCCAAATAGAAAAGGGGATGTAATGATGGCAGCAAGCAAGAAAACATGGGGCAAGCTCGCAAAGCTCACGCTCGTCATGCTGTTGGTCGGAACAGTTGTATTATCCGGGTGTTCCTCAGGCTCTGGCAGCAGCAACAATGCTTCGGGCGGGGATTCCGGCTCCAATGACGGCAAGCAGATTACGCTGAAGGTCGAAATTTTTGACCGAGGCAATACACCGAAGCCTTATACCATCACCGACAGTTATCTTACCCGATATATCCAGGACAACTTTGGAACCCCTAACAACATTAAGATGGAATTCGTACCGGTCCCCCGTTCCGAGGAGATCAAGAAGCTGAACGTTCTCATGGCCAGCGGCGGCAATGTGCCGGATATCGTATTTACGTATGACACGCCGACCTTCAACCGCTACGCAGAGCAGGGTGGATTGACGGAACTGACGGATTTGATCAACGAGCACGGTCCGAATCTGAAGGAATTCCTCGATGAGGACGCGATGAGATACGGCCAGTACATGGGCAAGCAGTTCGCCGTTCCCGGCAAACGGGCCTTCCTTGGCAAGTATTCTTCCTTTATCCGCGCCGATTGGCTGGAAAAGCTCGGCATGGATGCGCCTCAAACGACCGATGAGCTGTACGCGGTCTTGAAAGCTTTTAAAGAAAAGGATCCGGGCGAAACCGGCGGCAAGGTCATTCCCTTCGGCATGACGATCGAACCGGCTCAGTACGATCCGCTGATCTGGTCCTTTATTCAGCCGACTACGGAAGAACAGAAGTACACGCTGCTGCAAAAGCTTGGAGCCAACGACTATCCGACGCTGCTTCCGGGCTTTAAGGATGCGCTGCAATTTTTCAACAAGCTTTACAACGAAGGGCTGATCAGCCGCGACTTCAGCTTGGACGAAGACAAGAAGCAGTTGACCCAGGACGTGACCAACGGTCTTACAGGCTTCCTGACGGAGGATTATCCGAACATGTACTACGCGGACGGCACCTATGACACGCTGCTCAAAAACCAGCCGGACGCCAAGCTTACGCCGATCGATCCATTCACCAACTCCGAAGGCAAGCATGCGAAGCCGGAATACGCTCCAAACGGCATGTACATCATGATTCCGAAAACAAGCCAACATGCTGCAGAAGCGATCAAATACTTGAATTGGATGGCTGACCCGGATAATCTGCTGGCGCTGCAAAACGGCGTGGAAGGCGAGAACTACGAAATGGTGGACGGCATTCCCGTCATGAAGACCGACGCTCCTCAAGAGGTGATTGACCGGCTTTACAACAGCGGCGACATTGCCATTATCGCCAACGGTAATTTTGTAGGCGACGAAACGCAGAACCGGGAGAAACTGACAACCAACTTCCCGGAAAAGTTCCAGGATCTGCATCGCAAGGCCGTGGAAATCTCGGCAACGGATACGTTTAAGCCGGTCAATTTCGACCGTCCGATCGAGGCTGAGGCGAAATACGGCACGAACCTGCAGGCCAAATACGAAGAGATGATCGTGAAGACGGCCATGGCGAAACCGGAAGATTTCGAGAAAACATTTGAAGCGACCATGAAGGATTACATGGTCAGCGGCGGCCAGGCGATTCTTGATGAGCGGACCAAAGTTTATCAGGAGATGCAACCCAAGTAAACCAGCGGGAAAAAGGAAAGGACGGCTTCTTCAAGAGGCCGTTCCTTCGCTCCCGGCGTCATGAGCAAGGAGAGGATGATACAGATGAGAGGAACCGTTTACCTGCGCCGGTACTGGCAATTATACGCACTGCTTGTTCTGCCTTTGGTCTATTTCATTATTTTCAAATACGGCCCGATGTGGGGCGTACAGATCGCCTTTAAGGACTTCAACTTCTTCCAAGGAATCACCGGAAGTGAATGGATTGGACTGGATGCCTTCCGCGAAGTTTTCCAGACCCAGGATTTTTATAAAACCCTCCGCAATACGCTGATGCTCAACCTGCTGGACCTTGTGGTATCATTTCCGGCGCCCTTGATTCTCGCCATCATGCTTCATGAACTTAGAATCCAGTGGTTTAAACGTTTGTCCCAAACGATATTGTATATTCCCCATTTCATTTCATGGGTTATCATAGGCGGCATCGTATACCAGGTGTTCGGCACGCAATCCGGCATGATCAACAACATGCTGATGGCGCTCGGTTTTGAATCGGTACCTTTTCTAACCGAAAAAAACACGTGGCTCATTACGTACCTCGCGACGGGGGTGTGGCAGAGCGCCGGCTGGGGAACCATCCTCTATCTGGCTGCCTTGACCGGCATCAACAAGGAACTGTTTGAAGCGGCAGAAGTGGACGGAGCGGGCAGGTTCAAGCGCATCTGGCATATCACGTTGCCGGGCCTGAAAACGACGATTGTGACGCTCCTCATCATCAACCTCGGCAATATGATCTCGATCGGCTTTGACCGTCCGTTTGTCATCGGCAATAAAGCGGTCATGGATTATTCCGACGTGCTGAGTACCTATGTGTACCGGACGGGTCTGGAATCCGGGCAGTATACCCTGGCTACGGTGGTCGGCCTGTTCCAGGCTGTCGTCGGGCTCGTCTTTATCCTCGGCGCCAACTATGCATCCAAAAAACTGACGGACGAGTCCATCATTTAACGTTTTTGCAGAAAGGAGATTCACTCATGAGCGAGCGTGTGTCGAACCGCTTTTTTGATTCCGTAAACATGATCCTGCTGGCGGTTTTCGTACTTCTCTGTCTGGCGCCTTTTTTCCATATTATCGCGATTTCTTTCAGCTCCAACCGGGCGGTAACGTCCGGCGAGGTGACGTTGTTTCCGGTGGAGTTCAGCCTTCAGGCATATCAATCCGTATTCTCGGATTCCAGCATGATCCGTTCTCTCGGCTTTACGATTATGCTGACGCTGCTGACGACGGTGCTGTGCATGGTTATGACGATGATTGCCGCTTACCCGTTGACGAAAAAGAAGCTGAAGGGCCGCAAAGTGTTTATGTTTATCATCATTGTGACCATGTTCTTCAGCGGGGGCATTATCCCGGAGTACATTCTCGTGAAGGACCTGAACCTGCTGAATACGATCTGGGCGCTTGTTCTTCCGGGGCTGATCAGTCCGTTTTATCTGATTATCCTGATCTCCTTCTTCAACGGAATTCCGGAAAGTCTGGAGGAAGCGGCCGAGATCGACGGTACAAGCCAAATCGGAACGATGCTTCGAATCATTTTGCCGCTGTCTTTGCCGGTCATCGCGACGCTGAGCCTGTTCTACGCGGTTGGGCGCTGGAACGGATTCCAGGACACGCTGCTCTATATTACGAAGGAAGAGCTGTATCCGCTGCAGCTGAAGCTGTATCAGCTGGTACAGAACAATATGATTACGGATTTGACCCGCAACGAGGGACCGGCAGCCGGTGTCAGAGCAACCACGGAAAGCCTGAAAGCGGCAAGCGTCGTATTTGCCACGGTGCCGATTCTTGTTGTGTACCCGTGGCTGCAGCGTTACTTCGTCAGCGGCGTGATGCTGGGTGCCGTGAAGGGTTAAGGATGACGGACATTAGGGGGATTGTATGATGCTGAACAGGGTTTTTGAAGTCAATGACAGCTGGGTGCGGGAGGGGATGGACCGCCAGATCTTAGAGGAAACGCATCGCTGGCGCGGCGGGGTGCGCACCATGGAGAACGGTTTGCCATCGCCCAACCATAATACAGGGACGCCGACCGCCATGGCGATATGGGCAGCAGCACTCTGCAATCCGGCATCCGTATATTACCGCGATAAGGAGCTGGCTCACAGGTTTGCGCTTTCGGCCCATTATATGCTAGCGGCTCAGCACGGCGACGGTACGATTTCGCCCGGCTGGACGAATTTCCATTCCCCCCCGGATACCGCCTTCGTGGTGGTTGGATATGCGCAAGCCGCACAGCTGATTCTGGCTGACGGTTGGGCGGAGCTGAAGGAAGCGGCTGCGGATATGCTGCTGTTTCTGGAACGCACCTTGCCTGCGCTGATTACCGGAGGCTGCCATACGCCGAACCACCGGTGGGTGATTTGCGCGGCACTAGGCTTCTTGAATGAGCTTTTTGATTCGCCGGATGCTTTGAACAGGACGAAGGAGTGGCTCGCCGAAGGCATGGACGCCACCTTGGACGGAGAATGGACCGAGCGCAGCAACGGGATCTACAACGTCGTCAGCGACGTCATGCTGATTCACGCGGCCAGGCTGCTGAAGCGTCCGGAGCTGCTGGTACCGGTACGGGCCAATCTGAAGATGATGACTTATTTGGTCCACCCGGACGGGGAAATCGTCACGGAATATTCCGGACGGCAGGATTATGGTCACAGTTTTGATATGTCGGGGTACTTCCTGCCGTCTCTGATGATGGCTTCCCTGGACCGCAATCCGGTATTTCAAGGGATGGCGGAACAGTCGCTGTCTCTGCTGAAACATCCCGGCGGAGCACCGACCAACGCAGCCGTTCGGCTGCTCTTGGATCCGGGGCTCATGCACGAGGGTGCAGAGACAACGCCCATGCCGGAGCATTACCGCGTCGTACTGAACGGCGAATTTCCAAGAGAGCGCTACTTGTCCGGATTTGCCGGTGCCGGCCATCACGGCGTTATCCGATACAGCCGGATGCACACGGATTTTGGCGCTCCGGTTGCGCGAATCCGTGAGGGCCGCACCAGCGTGACCGTGAGCACGGAGATGTCTTCCTTCTTTTCTCTGCGTCATGGAGCGGCTCGCCTTCTCGGCGTGCAGTTCGCTTCCTATTTCGACCCCGGCTTTGTCAAGATGAGCCGGCTGACGACGCTGGAGCAGGGATACCGGTTATCCGGCGAACAGGAAAAGGGTTATAACGGACCGGTGCCGGAAGCAGCTCTGCCTGATAGTGCAAGGGAAGGCGTCAGCCCTTGGTATCTGCTGCCGCATCACTGCCGTCCGCAGACGCATGTCCAGCGGCACAAGGTGGAGGTGGAAGTGGTGGAAGCCAGCGACGGCTGGAAGCTGGTCATTTCCTCGACGGAGCCGGAGGAGGTCGTGTCGCAAATCTCGCTGATTTTTCCGGCGGCCGGCAGTCTTAGCGGCGGAGAGCTTGCTCCAGCAGGCGAGGATGCCCAGTTCTGGATGGAAGGGAGCATTCGTTACGAGATGGACGGCGATTGGCTGGAAATCAGCGGGGGCGGATTGCAGCACACGGCGGCTGGCGTCCGGGAAGCGGCTTATCCGCTCGGCTTCCGAACGCTGCTGCTGAATGTGGTGACCCCCTTCGTGAAGGAGATTCATATCAAGCTTTCGCCATCGGCGAGGTTTGACCGAACGGAAAGGGGAGGATCCTCATGACAAGCTATATCGAAGCCCGTGAAAGCATCCGGTATTGGATGGGCGACGATGATGCCGGGATACTGAAGACGATCGCAGGGCGCTATATCGGGGCGAATCCGGAAATTCCGTTCGCGCTGCGGCCGTTCGCCGAAACGGGAATTCTTCAGACCGAGGAAGGATATTATGACTTCAACTTCGGCGACCGGTTCCGGGAAGCGAAGCAAGGGGAGGCCGCCTACGCCCTTGGTCTGGTGTGGAGCGACGATGAACGTTCGCTGGATGTCGCGATCATGCCGTTCAGCCCGGTCCGCTTCTATCTGAACGAGCGGCTGATGTATCGTTCGGGTGCCGAGGACGAGATGAAGCCCGATGCCAAAATCGCCATTACGCTGGTGCTGAGCCCGGGCTGGAACACATTGTTGATTGAGGTCCGGAGGACCGAAGCCGGATTCGGCTGCCGCTTCGGAGCCGTGGAGGGCAAGGTCCGCATTCTGCAGGTGCTGTCTCCTTTTGCAGACCGGAATGACACCGCCGGTTGGGCATATGTCGGACCGCTGGCTGCCGGCACGCTTGGCGAAAACGGCGTCTTTCCGAACGCTCACGGGTCCGAAGTAGAAACCGGCATGGATTGGCTTCCGCTCACAGGCTGGAGTGAAGAGGAAGCGGATAAACCGAATTTCGAGAGAATATTCGGCTTGCCGGAGGCCCCGGCTGCGGGGTATGCATGGAGCAGGCTTAAGGTGCCTGCCGGCATTGACCATGTTGAGTTCAAGGGCAGCACTATGGGCAGGACGGAGATCTGGATCGGCGGTGATTCCGTCATGGACATTGAGGGAGGTCTCTTCGGTTGCAAGCTGCCCGCTTCGGCCTGCCGCGGGGATCTTTTGGTACGCAGCTGCCGCGGGCCGTCGGGATGGGGGGTTGAGCTTCATGCCTATACTTCACAGGGAGAGCTGGAGTTTGAGCTTCCCGTCCCGGTACAAGGCGTCCCGTCTCCGTGGATGTATGCCGGGCCGCTGGCCGCAGGGGAGGAGCAAACGCCGGAGGAGGTGTGCTCGGTCAAGAGACTGTTTCCGCGTGCGGACGGCCGCGGTTTGACCGGCTGGTCCCTGGATGCGCCGGGCTACCGGGTCAGGCCGTTCTATGAGAACGCCATGCTGAGCAACAAATGGACCTCCGGGTCCGCCACCAATTTCGGGCGCTGGGACTATCCGCTCGGTGTCACGATGTATGGACTTCTTCAAGCATCGCGAGCGCTGGGGCGGTCCGATATCGCGGAATATGCCCGGGCGCATATCGACATCTGCACCCAATGGTACGAATACGCCGTCTGGGACCGGGATACCTACGGTTTTCCGTCCGTGAACCATCAGCTGGTGCTGATCAAGATGCTGGACAACTGTGGTTCGTTCAGCTCGGCGATGCTGGAAGACGATAAGGAAAGAGGCAATCCGGAAGTTGTAAAAGTCGCGGAGGACATTGCGGATTTTATGATGAACCGCCTGGAACGCCGGGAGGACGGCGCTTTCTATCGTCTGTGCGTTTCGGAGTATTCCGCAGATACGATGTGGGCGGATGATCTGTACATGAGCACGCCGTTCTTGTCACGCTACGCCGGGATGACAGGCGATTCCTCCTACCTGGACGAAGCGGCCAGGCAGTTTTTGAGGTACCGGGAGTATCTGTTCATGCCGGAGGAAGGCGTAATGAGCCACGTATTCGATTTCAAATACGGAAAAGCGACCCGAATTCCTTGGGGGCGCGGAAACGGATGGAGCCTGTTCTCCTTATCGGAACTGCTGGAACGTTTGCCGGAGGATCATAAGGACCGGCCTGCGCTGCTTGAGTTTTTCCGTAAATTGTGCGCCGGAATTGCTTCTTATCAGGGGGAGTCGGGACTCTGGAGGCAGGTTATTACCGATTCGGAAGCTTACGAGGAAGCTTCCTGCTCGGCCATGTTCGCCTATGCCTTTGCCAGAGGCGTCCGGTTCGGTTGGCTGGAGGAACCGGCACCTTTTACCGATGCAGCCATTCGAGCATGGCAGGGGTTGACCGAGAAGGCCATCGACCGTCACGGCAGCGTGCACGGAGTGTGCAGCGGATCCCGTTATTCATTCACCGGGGACTATTATAAGCATTAAGCATGATCTGCTCACGGTGGTCAATGACAACCACGGGATCGGGATCATGATGCTGGCGTGCGCGGAGATCATGAAATTGAAAGGCATGCTGAACGGCAAGTAAAGCATACACTTTCATTAAAGCGCTTAACCGATAATTGGTTAGGCGTTTCGGTACGATGAGTTAAGCGCTTAATTCGTAAATGGCTTTCTTCACAGGATATATTGACGATGAAAAGGAGATGAACCGGTTGACAACGACTCGATTAACGATGGCACAGGCGCTGCTGAAGTTTTTGGATGCACAGTATGTTTCCGTCGATGGGGTGGAGACGAAGTATGTGCGCGGGGTAATGGGAATCTTCGGACACGGCAACGTGACCGGCCTTGGCGAGGCTTTGGAACGAAGCGCCGGGGATCTGGTTTATATGCAGGGCAAAAACGAACAGGGCATGGTGCACGCAGCGACGGCGTACGCCAAGCAAAAGAACCGGCGGCAAATCTGGGCCTGCACTTCCTCCATCGGACCCGGCGCGCTGAATATGGTCACCGCAGCGGCAACGGCAACCGTGAACCGTATTCCGGTTCTGCTGCTGCCTGGGGACAACTTTGCCTGCCGCCAGCCTGATCCGGTACTTCAGCAGATCGAAGCCTCGTCGGACTACACCGTATCGGCCGCCGATGCATTCAAGCCGGTGAGCCGGTACTGGGACCGGATCTCCCGGCCGGAGCAGCTGATTGCGGCGGTCCGGCAGGCGATCCGCGTCTTGACGGATCCCGCGGAGACGGGAGCGGTCACGCTGGCGCTGCCGCAGGACGTGCAGGCTGAGGCTTACGATTACCCCGAATCGCTGTTCGAGAAAACCGTGCACGCCATCGACCGCCGACCGCCTGCGGCAGATGGACTGATGCGGGCGGCGGCGCGGTTTGCAGCAAGCAAGCGGCCGCTCATCATCGCCGGAGGTGGCGTGCACTACAGCGAGGCAACCGGGGATTTGGCATCCTTTGCGGAAGCCTTCGGCATCCCGGTTGCAGAAACGCAGGCCGGTAAAAGCGCGCTTCCCTGGAATCACCCCCTGAACCTGGGAGCGATGGGCGTAACCGGCTCGCTGGCGGCGAACCGCGCAGCGGCAAAGGCCGATCTGATTATCGGCATCGGCACCCGCTATTCGGACTTTACGACGTCCTCCAAATGGGCGTTTCAACGGGAGGACGTATCGTTCCTGAACTTGAACGTCAACAGCGCGGACGGAGCCAAGCTCGGCGGCGAATCGCTGATCGCCGATGCGAAGGAAGGATTGCAGGCACTGAAGGAGATCCTGTCTCAAAATAGCTATCAAGCCGAGTACGAAAAAGGCGAGCTTGCCGGGCTGAAAGCCGAGTGGGACAGTGAGGTAGACCGTCTGTACGCTGCGGAGCATCCCGACGGCTTGTCGCAGACGAGGGCGCTCGGCGTCATTAACGAGGTCATCTCCCCGTCATCGGTCATCGTCTGTGCGGCAGGCAGTCTTCCAGGGGATCTGCACCGGTTATGGAGGCCGGCCGAACCGAAGACGTACCACATGGAGTATGGTTTCTCCTGCATGGGGTATGAGGTGAGCGGCGCTTTGGGCGTGGCCCTGGCCGAACCGGACCGCGAGGTCTATGCACTGGTGGGCGACGGCAGTTATTTGATGATGCACTCGGAGCTGGTCACCAGTTTGCAGGAAGGCCGCAAGATAACGATACTGCTGTTCGACAACCACGGCTTCCAATGCATTCACAATTTGCAGCGGAGCAACGGCAGCGACGGCTTCGGCAACGAGTTCCGCCGCCGCGAGGAAGGCACGGGACGACTCACCGGCGATTATCTTCCGATTGATTTTGCCGCCCACGCACGCGCGCTAGGGGCTAAAGCCTACAAGGGCCGCACGCCGGCAGAACTGCATGCAGCGCTGCTTCAGGCACGGAAGGAAACGGTGACAACGCTGATCGAAATTCCGGTCGTTCCGGGAACGAACACCGACGGTTATGAGTCCTGGTGGCGCGTGGAGGTGCCGGAGGTATCTTCCTCTAACAAGGTAACCGATGCGCAGCGCCAGATGGCGGCTCGAAGCAAGGAAGCCAGGCCCTACTAAGCGGCTGCGCTGAAAGGCCTTTAACTTATAGCCTAGAGATACGGTTGACAACCGTCATCCAACGCGAAACATCTGCGCCGGAGAAAGCAAGCGCGGTGCGGACAAGAAAGGCTGCCATGGTAGCCCGATAGACGGAAGTCCATGAAGGTGTTCGGGGCAAGGAAGCCGTCGGTTAAGGGCACTTGAGCAAGGAAGCAAGCCCCTACCTCACAAAGCAAAGGAGTGCTGAATATGAGCAACAGGCTGTTTAAGCTTGGGATCCATCCCATCAACTGGGTCGGCGAGGATGTAAGAGAGCATGGGGACGGCACGGCGTTTGAAACGATTGTGGACGATATTGCGGCTTTGGGGCTGAAAGGCACGGAGATGGGCCGTAAATTCCCGAAGGATCCTGCGGTTCTGAAGCGGGAGCTGGATGCCCGCGGTATCCAGCTGGTTTCCCAGTGGAAATCGGTGCTGTTCTCCGATCCCGATTACCGGAAGCAGGAACTGGAGGACTACCGCCGGCATGCGGAGTTTCTGGCGGGGTTCGGCAGCAAAGTCATCAGCACGGCGGAGGTAGGCGGCTCGCTGCATTTCGATCCCCGCCGGACGCCGAATGAGAGCATCGTGCTGCGGTTGGATGACGCCGGATGGGAAAGCCTGGCGGAAGGGCTGAACCAGGCAGGAGAAATTGCGGCGAGTTACGGCATGAGGCTGGCTTATCATCATCATGGCGGTACGGTTGTGGAGCAGCCTTACGAGGTCGACCGGCTGATGGCCATGACCGACGCTTCGCTGGTGTCTCTCCTGTACGATACCGGTCATGCCTATTACGGGGGGAACGACCCCCTGGAGCTGCTCCGCAAGCATTATGACCGGATCGCGTATATCCACCTGAAGGATATACGGCCTGATGTGCTGGAACAGGCGAGACTGGACAACTGCGATTTTGTAAGCTGCATCCGCAGGGGCGTGTTTACGGTTCCCGGCGATGGATGCATCGATTTCGCGCCGATAATCGGAGAGCTCGTTGAACGCGGCTATGACGGCTGGGCGATGCTGGAGGGTGAGCAGGATCCGGCGCTGCATCCGGCCAAGGAGTACGCTCAACGGGCGATTGAATACTTGGACAGCTTGGACGGACTGACGAAATAGCTGAGCTGAAGACCATGGCATGAGGGTCGGGCTTGGCTCAAGGTGACAGACTCCCGTTTGAGGGAGAAATCGTAACTTACTAGTCACCCCAGTAACGAACTCAAATGTGGGCGACTTGAGCGGGAAGTGTTTACGGGTTGGAAATTTATTATAACCGAAAGTCTTACGAAAGCTGTAAGCGATACGGTCCATAGAAGAGCGGAGCCATGGTCAGAATCATATGGTTGCTCGGCCAGGGCTGATCCGAACGAGGAGGTTTATCCATGAGTGAAATCACGTTCAATAACGAAAAAACGATGGATTTCGTGGCCATGGGCAGACTGTGCATCGACCTGAACGCCAATGAGATTAACCGGCCGATGGAAGAGACGAGCACGTTTACCAAATATGTGGGCGGATCCCCCGCCAATATCTGTATCGGGATGGCCCGCCTAGGCCTGAATACAGGCTTCATCGGCAAGGTGGCGGACGATCAGATGGGGCGTTTTATTACCAAATATCTGGAGGATAACGGGATTGCGACGAACGGCGTCTCCACCGACCACACGGGGGCCGTAACGGGTCTGGCTTTTACCGAGATCAGGAGCCCGACCGACTGCAGCATTCTGATGTATCGGGACAACGCCGCGGACTTGCTGCTGGAGACGGGGGAAGTGAGCGAGGAGCTGATCGCATCCGCCAAAATGGTACTCATCTCCGGGACCGCGCTCGCGGCCAGCCCCTCCCGGGAAGCCGTGTTTCTGGCTCTGGACTATGCCAAGCGCCACGGCACCGTGATCGCGTTTGACCTTGATTACCGTCCGTACACATGGAAATCGCCGCAGGAGACGGCAACCTATTACAATTTAGCGGCAGAAAAATGCGACATTGTCCTCGGCACGCGCGAGGAGTTCGATATGATGGAGCAGTTCGGCGGCAACCCGGAACGAAGCGACCGCGTCACGGCTGCCAAGTGGTTTGATTACAGGGCCAAAATCGTCATTATCAAGCACGGCAAGGAGGGGTCCATCGCTTATACCCCCGGCGGTGGGAGCCATACAGCTCAAAGCTTTCCGGCGAAGGTCATCAAGACGTTCGGAGCGGGGGATTCGTATGCCGCCGGCTTCCTGTACGGCCTAATGCAGGGCTGGGCTATCGAACGCTGCATGGAGTTCGGAAGTGCTGCAGCGAGCATCGTCATCTCCAGCCACAGCTGCTCCGATGCGATGCCGACAAGCGCCGCGGTTCTCGATTATATCGAGCGCTGCAAGCGAGGCGAAATTATCGCCAATTCTTGAAGCAGCAATCATTATTTATCCTGACTGATTCAATCGAAAGGGGCTAACTCGCATGACGCAAATCCTGAACAATTATATCGGCGGAGAATTCGTGCCTTCTAGATCGGAACGCAGCGAACCGGTCTATAACCCGGCGACGGAAGAAATCCTTGCTTACGTCCCGCTTTCCACCAAGGAGGACGTGGACCAAGCGGTGGAAGCGGCTGCCGAAGCCGGACGCGACTGGGCCAAGACCGCCGTGCCGCGGCGCGCGCGGATCCTGTTCAAGTACCAGCAGCTTCTCGTGGAGCATTGGGAGGAGCTGGCACGCCTGATTACGGCGGAGAACGGCAAAAGCTATGCCGAAGCCTACGGCGAAGTCCAGCGCGGCATCGAATGCGTCGAGTTTGCCGCCGGGGCGCCGACGCTGATGATGGGCAAACAGCTTCCGGACATCGCCACCCATTTGGAATCCGGCATGTACCGGTATCCGATTGGCGTTGTGGCCGGCATCACGCCGTTCAATTTTCCGATGATGGTGCCATGCTGGATGTTTCCGCTCGCCATCGCTTGCGGCAACGCGTTCGTGCTGAAGCCTTCGGAACGTACGCCGCTCCTGGCTCAGCGCCTGGCAGAGCTGTTCTCGGAAGCGGGCCTGCCGGACGGCGTCCTGAACCTCGTTCACGGCGCCCATGATGTAGTCAACGCTTTGCTGGAGCATCCCGGCATCGCCGCCGTGTCCTTCGTCGGCTCCCAACCGGTGGCGGAGCATGTGTACAAAACCGCTTCTTCCCATGGCAAGCGCGTACAGGCCTTGGCCGGAGCAAAAAACCACAGCATCGTGATGCCGACAGCCGATTTGGACGCCGCCGTCACCCAGATCGTCAGCGCTGCCTTCGGCTCTGCCGGTGAGCGCTGCATGGCCTGCTCCGTGGTGGTGGCCGTAGGGGACGTAGCCGAACCGCTGATCGCGAAGCTGAAGCAGGCGGCCGATGAAATCTCCATCGGCAACGGAGCGGACGAAGGCGTCTTCCTGGGGCCGGTGATCCGGCAAGCCCACAAGGAGCGCACGCTCTTTTATATCGAAGCGGGCGAGCGGGAAGGAGCGAAGCTGATTCGTGACGGCCGCGCGGACGAGGCTGTGAACGGGGCCGGATATTTTGTCGGACCGACGATTTTTGATGAAGTGACAAGCGAGATGAAGATTTGGAAGGACGAAATTTTCGCCCCGGTGTTGTCCATCATGCGGGCGGAAACGCTGGATGCGGCCATCGACATATCGAACCGCTCCGATTTCGCCAACGGGGCTTGTTTGTTCACGCAGGACGGCAGCGATGTGCGCCAGTTCCGCGAACATATCGATGCCGGCATGCTGGGCGTAAACCTCGGCGTTCCTGCGCCGATGGCTTTCTTTCCGTTCTCCGGCTGGAAAAACTCCTTCTATGGAGACCTGCATGCCAACGGCACGGACGGCGTGGAATTCTATACCCGCAAAAAAATGGTGACGGCGCGCTGGTAGCCCTGAAGCAGAGGAGACGTTCATATGAAAACCATTCATATCGGAATCATCGGTGCCGGACGAATCGGCAAAATCCATGCGGATAACCTGCTGCGCATCCCCGGCGCGAAAATTTCAGCCATCGGCGACCTGTTCGCCGGCGATGAGCTGCGTGCCTGGGCGGCGTCGCGGGCCATCCCCGTCGTCACAAACAACAGCATCGAAATCTTGGAAAGCCCGGATATCGATGCCGTGTTGATCTGCTCCTCGACGGATACGCATGTCCCGTTCATTAAGCAGGCCGCCGCAAACGGCAAGCATATTTTCTGCGAGAAGCCGGTCAGTTTGAGCGTGGACCAGACCCTCGAAGCGCTGGCGGCCGTGAAAGCGGGAGGCGTTAGCCTGCAGATCGGCTTCAACCGCAGGTTCGACCACAACTTCAGACGCGTTCGGGAGATTGTATCTGAGGGTAGGATCGGGGAGCCGCATCTGATCAAGATCACCTCGCGCGATCCGAACCCCCCGCATCCGGATTATATTAAAGGTTCCGGCGGCCTGTTTATGGATATGGCGATCCATGATTTTGACATCGCCCGTTACCTATCGGGCAGCGAGGTGGTCGAGGTGTTCGCCCAAGGCGCGGTGCTGGTGGACCCCGCCATCGGCGAGCAAGGCGACATTGACACAGCCGTGACGACGCTTCGGTTTGAAAGCGGCGCGCTCGGCGTCATCGACAACAGCCGCCAAGCCGTCTACGGGTATGATCAGCGGGTGGAGGTATTCGGCTCCGGCGGCAGCGTGACCGCCGACAACGATTATCCAAGCACCACGGTGGTCAGCGGCCCGGAAGGCGTCACCCGTGACAAGCCGTTGTATTTCTTTCTGGAACGGTACACGGAAGCGTACATGGACGAGGCGAAGCAGTTTATCGAAAGCCTTCAGAACGGAACGCCAGTGCCGGTTAGCGGTCACGACGGCCTGCAGGCGGAGCTGATTGCGCTGGCGGCTAAACGCTCGCTGGAACAGGGCCGTCCGGTGAAGCTGGCCGAGCTGACCGCCGGTACTTCAGTAGGCTAATGCCGTCATGATTTGCAGATCTGATCCACGATAAAGGAGGAGAAACACCATGCCGAATTTAATAGTACCCGCAACGACTCCGGACCGGGACGGATGCGTGCTGTCGATTACGCCGCAGACGGCAGGATGGGAGTATGTAGGCTTCCAGGTTTTCCGTTTGAGTGAAGGCCAGACGCTGAGCCGAACCACGGGAGATCAGGAGGCGGCCCTTGTCCTGCTGTCCGGGCGGGCCGACGTGAAGGCCGGGGGAGAAAGCTGGGACAACATTGGCAAACGCATGAGCGTATTTGAGAAGACGCCCCCCTACACCGTTTATGTGCCTTCGCAACAGCAGTATGAGGTCAAGGCTCTTACTGAAATAGAGCTGGCGGTGTGCCTTGCCCCGGGGCAAGGGAATCATCGGGCACGTCTGATTGAGCCGCAGGATGTAGGCGTCGAGAACCGGGGCAGCGGCAGCATGTCGCGTCTGGTGCACAATATTTTGCCGGAGCAAATGCCGGCCGACAGTTTGCTGGTGGTCGAGGTGTTTACGGACGGAGGCAACTGGTCCAGTTATCCGCCCCACAAGCATGACCGCGACGAGCTGCCGGAGGAGTCGCTGCTGGAGGAAACCTACTATTTCCGGATTGAGCCGGAGCAGGGGTTTACCGTGCAGCGGGTCTACACGGATGACCGGTCGCTGAACGAAACGATGGCGGTCAAAGACGGCGAGGCCGTGATGGTGCCTGAAGGCTACCATCCGGTTTCCGCCCCTCCGGGTTATGACGTGTATTACCTGAACGTCATGGCAGGTCCGAAGCGAATATGGAAATTCCGCAACGACCCGGATCATGACTGGCTGATGAGATAAAGTCAGATAAGATCCAGGCAAGGGTTCTTGATTGAATGTCTGCAGGCGGCATTAACGATAAATCGGCCTTGCGCTAAAAGAGAGGAAGGCGCATAATAAATTGAAATTCCAAAATTAAACAAATGGAGCCCAAGGGATGATAAGAGCGACTATTTATGACGTTGCGCGCGAAGCCGGCGTCTCCATTGCCACCGTTTCTCATGTCATCAACGGCAAGGGCAAGATCAGCCGCGAACGGCGTGAGGAAATTCTGGATATCATGAAGCGCCTGAACTATCGGCCGAACGCGATTGCTTCCGCCCTCGCCGGCAAAAGAACCTTTACTCTTGGATTGCTCGTTCCCGATATCTCCAACCCTTTTTTTGCCGAGATGGCTCGCTCCGTCGAGGATCAAGGACATCAGCTCGGTTACAGCGTGATCATCTGCAGCACGGACAACCAAGAAGAGAAAGTAAAGCGCTACGTTAATCTGTTGAGGCAGAAGCAAGTGGATGGCGTGATTATCGGGACGGGTATATCCCATGGCGAGCTGCTTAAGCCGCTTCAAGAGCATTCGCTGGCGATAGCGCTTATTGCCCGGGACAATCCTGCGCTTGATGCCAGCAGCGTCCGGGTACATGACCTGGAGGGAGGACGGCTGGCTGCGGAGCATCTGCTACAATTGGGTCATCGCAGACTCGCAGTGCTTGCTGAGAATGAACGGGTGACAAGCAGCAGCGAGCGGGTAAGGGGATTTGTTGAAGCTGCCGCTTCACACGGTTTGGAGCTGTCCCCCGGCTGTATTGCAGCCTGTGACCATAAGATCGAGGATGGTTACCGGCGAGCTAAAGCCATGCTGGAGCTAGCGGTAAGACCCACGGCACTGTTCTGCTGCAACGACCTGCTGGCGGTCGGTGCCCTTCGGGCGGCCCGCGAACTCGGACTGCGCGTACCGGAGGAATGTTCGGTCGTCAGCTTTGACGATACGATTCTGGCCAGCGTAACCGATCCGCCGCTGACCGTTATTGCCCAGCCGATCGAGCAAATGGGACGCATGGCGGTTGATCTTGTGGTAAGGGGGCTGTCCGGCAAGGGAGATCCTGCCCGGCGAATTGTGCTCCCCCCGGAGCTGATCGTCCGCCAATCGACGGCCCTGCCGCCGGCTTAAGATGTTTCGATCCTGACGGTACTCTAAACCTCCTGTCCATTTGCTACAGCAATGGGGGCGTTTGATCACGGTTTATTGAGGAGGATCGGCAAATTGGTTCTGATGCAGAATTGATCGGCATTCAAGAATAGGCCGTCTCCGAGGGGAGTTCCAAGCTCCCTGCGGAAACGGCCTTTGGCTTTTCTATTGAATTGCGCAAGTTAACGACTATGTTGCTTGAGTTTGCAGTCATTAAACTAAGGTCAGCATTTTTTTACCGAAATTTGCATCTTCCAGCAATGGGCGGCCGATGGCTATCATATCTGCCATCCCATCTGCTAGAATGAAATTGGCGAACGCCTGGGTGCGTATATTGCCGACCGCGATTACCGGTATGTTTACATATTGTTTGATCACCGCCGCATAAGGTGTTTGGTAGCCTTCCGGCGTGGCTAAAGGTGCAGCAGGTACGAGACCGCCCGAAGATACATGCACGGCATCCAGTTCGGACTGCAGGTACGTCAAGGCGAGCGCAACCTCTGCCGGCGTCAGGCCGCCATCGGCAAAGTCGGATGCAGAAACCCGCAATTGCACCGGGTAGTCGTTTCCTACTTCGGTACGGATGGCCGCCAGAACTTCCTGGATGAAGCGGACTCTGTTTTCAAGGCTCCCACCATATGCGTCCGTTCGCCGATTCGACAGCGGAGAGAGGAATTGGTGGAGGAGATGACCATGGGCGGCATGAAGCTCGATTCCATCAAAGCCGGCCTGGAGGCTTCGGCGGGCAGCCATCCGGAACTGGTCGATGACCGCGTTAATGTCCGCTTGGGACATCGTTTCGGGAAGTCCATATTGATCATCGTAGGCAATCGCGCTAGGAGCCAGACTTTTTTCGGTTACGGTAGGCCATGCTTTTCTGCCGGCGTGGGTCAATTGGATGAAGATCGGTGTTCCTTTCGCATGGACCGCATCGACAATTCTGCGTAGGGAAGCTGCATGCAGTTCAGTATATATTCCAATATCGTCCGGGAACAACCGGCCGTTTGCCGACACGACGGTAGATTCGATAATGATCATACTGACATGTTCCGCCCGTTCACTGTAAAATTTCACATGATAATCGGTTGCATGAGAATCCGGCGTTCCTTGATTTTGCTGCATAGGAGCCATGATCATTCGGTTCTTCAATGGTAAGGTTCCGATTCTAATGGAATCGTGCAGGCTGATCGTCATTGTATATACCTCCTAGAATGGGGCTTGTTAACCTAGTTCCATTGTATAAATCAGAGCCGTATAGTTACAGATGATAATCAAGGAATTCCTACCGTAATACTTTGAAATCATAGCTGTTTCGTACATTCGACTTGGAAATTGAAGTTGGGAATGCAGGGAGTGTGTAATCATGGATCAAATTGATCTTCAAATCTTGGAGCTGTTAAAGCATAATGCAAGAATCTCCTTCTCCGAATTGGGGAGGAAGGTCAACATGACGCAGCCTGCGGTATCCGAGCGTGTGAAGCGTTTGGAAGAGAAAGGCGTAATTACAGAGTATCGTACGGTTCTTTCAGCTGAAAAAATGGGGAAGGGCGTAACGGCCTTCATCCTGATCCAGGCCAGTCATTGCGGCCGTCTGACGACATTCGCCAAACAATCGCAGGAGGTCGTCGAGATATACCAAGTCAGCGGCCAATACAATTTTCTGATGAAAATCGAAACAGGTTCGATGAAGTCTCTCGAAACCTTTATCTATCAGTGCAGCGAGTATGGGCATACAACGACGATGACGGTCCTATCCATGCCTTTAGACCAACAAGAATAAGAATCCGGTTGTAAGAAAAGCGGGTTCATGATCGATTAACCGCGAGGAACCTGTGAAGGAAAGGCGAAAGCTCCGTATTTTAAATGGCGTTCTATGGCAGATCGACGTTGAAAAACCATGAATCCTTTCACTTGCTTAAGAAAGGGCTCATGGTTTTTCTACTTACTTATCAAGCTTATCCTCGCCGATTTCATGTAGGGTCCGTCCGCTTGATCTGCGTCCTAACACTGCGTGGCCTCCAGTTGATCATGAGAATCAGCTGATCCCTCATATAGGGGACGGAATAGTGGAAATTGTTCTCGATCCAGTGGAATACCAGGCCGATTAAGGCGTTCATATTATAAATGATGAGAAGTTCATGGTTGAGCTCTTCGCCCGGATAGTCCAAATCCTCCAAGGCGATTTGCTTTAAGGCGGTGAACATTTTATCCCGGACCAGCGGCAGCACATCGCTTTTGAACAGGGACGTGTACACGCCGGCATTTTGATGGATATGGTCGAATATTTTGACCGCGTTGGCGGGCAGCTCATCGATATGAAAAACGTCGACATCCCCGTATGGAGCTCTAAATGAAGCGATCAGCTCCTCCATGAGCGGAGTCAGGATATCATCCAGCAGAGCCTCTTTGTTGTCATAGTGGGTATAGAAGGTACCTCGATTATAGTTGGCCGATTCGACGATTTCCGTGATGGAAATGCTGGAGAAGCTTTTTTGGGAGAGCAGCGACAGCAGCGATTGCTTTAAAGCCTCTTTGCTGCGGACGATGCGCCGGTCGCTCCTTTTTCTGTTCGTTTGCATAGGCAAGAGTCCTTTCGGTGAAAATATAACGAATTTAATTATTTCAAATATAAACAGATCCCCGCATTTTGTTCGTTAACGCACACTTTTGCGTTTTTTAATGATTGTGACCTATATCATACTTTGATTATACTAGATTTGACATATGTCTGGTATTGAACAGCTGTTGATATATTGTGCCTGATATTAAATTTGATCAATGACGAATAATGGGGGTATGAAGCATGAGATTATCTGGTAAAGTTGCGATTGTAACCGGGGCTGCTTCTGGAATGGGAAAAGCGACGGCAGAATTGTTTGCTGCCGAAGGCGCAAAAGTCGTGGTGTCCGATCTTCGGCTTGAGGCGGCGCAAGGCGTCGTGGACGGAATCGCAGCGAATGGCGGCACGGCCTTGGCTGTGGCCGCGAATGTTGCCAAGGAAGAAGAAGTGCAGCAGTTGGTTGACGCAACTGTTAACGAATACGGAACGCTTGATATCTTGATCAACAATGCCGGCATCATGGACAATTTCGTACCGGCTGCGGACGTGACGGACGAGCTGTGGGACCGCGTATTCGCCATCAACGCAACGGGGCCGATGAGAACCATTCGTAAAGCATTGCCGATCTTCTTGGAGAAGAAAAGCGGAGTCATTGTGAACATTGCTTCTGCCGGAGGACTGATGGGGTCCAGGGCAGGCGCTTCGTATACGGCGGCCAAACATGCCGTGGTCGGCTTGACCAAAAATGTCGGCTTCCAGTATGCGACGCAGGGCATCCGCTGTAACGCGGTTGCTCCGGGCGGCGTCAGCACCAATATCGGCACCACCATCAACGCGCCGAATTCGTTCGGCATGGAACGAGCCATGGCCGGCATGAACCTGAACCCGCGAGCGGGCGAACCGGAAGAGATCGCGAAGGTGGTATTGTTCCTCGCTTCGGATGAAGCCAGCTTTGTCAACGGCACCGTCGTTACAGCCGATGCCGGCTGGACTGCTTATTAATACGAAACGGCAGGCTTAATAGGCTTCCTAAAGGACACTCTTTAGGGGGCCTTTTTATGATCCAGGCAAAAGGCTGAAACTTTACCGCTTCATTAATAAACCATCGGTATTCTACATAACCTAAACCCGTCTATTGAAAGGCAGTGAATGTTACATAGATGAATCCCCTCAGAAAGGAGCGAATGCAGGGTGGAAATATTTTTAATGGTCCTTATTTTTCTGGTTTTGATCGGGATATCCAATATGATCCATCGTTTTCTGCCGTTCATTCCGGTCCCGCTGATCCAGATCGCCCTCGGAATCGGGGTGGCCTATGTCCAAGGTTTTCATCATGTGCCGCTGAATCCCGAATTGTTCATGGTTTTGTTCATCGCACCGCTCTTGTTTAATGATGGAAAGCTGACCCCGCGCGACGAATTATGGAAGCTGAGATCATACATCCTCCTGCTGGCGCTGGGTCTCGTATTTGCTACGGTCTTGATCGCGGGGCCTTTCATTCACTGGCTCATTCCGGCAATCCCGTTATCGGCGGCCTTCGCCCTGGCAGCGATACTGTCGCCTACGGACGCGGTAGCGGTAGGTTCCTTGTCGGGAAGAGTGAAGCTGCCGGGTAAAATCATGCATTTGCTTGAAGGCGAAGCGCTTATGAATGATGCATCCGGTTTGGTTGCATTCAACTTTGCGATTGCAGCAACAGTGACGGGTTATTTCTCCCTGACGAAGGCTATCGGAAGTTTTTTGGTTATCGCGGTCGGAGGAATCGTCATCGGTGCATTGCTGGGTTTTCTTGTGATCTGGTTCAGAATGCTGCTGCGCCGGCTCGGTATGGAGGACGTCACTCTTCATATGCTGATCATCATCCTGACGCCGTTCATCATTTACCTCATAGCCGAGGAGTTTCATGTATCCGGGATTCTGGCCGTCGTTGCCGCGGGCGTCACCCACGCAGTAGAGAGGGACCGCATGCGCTCGGCGTCCATCAAGCTCAGAGTGGTATCGGACAGCACCTGGTCCGTCATTCTCTTTACGCTAAACGGATTAGTGTTCATTCTGCTGGGGCATGAAATTCCGGGCGTCGTGAATCAAATATGGAGCGACCCTGCCTATAATAACGGACAAGTCGTCGGTTACATATTACTGATAACGGCTGTGCTGATATTGCTGCGATTCGCATGGGTATGGGTATCAACGAACCGTCAGTTCAAATCTTCCCTGCTGACGGCCCTCTCGGGCGTTAGGGGAGCATTGACGCTGGCAGCGGCCTTCTCCATTCCGCTGACTCTGGCGGACAACCGTCCTTTTCCGGAGCGAAGCTTGATGCTGTTTATCTGTGCGGGCGTCATTCTCTTAACTCTGGTGATCGCGAGTGTCCTGCTCCCGCTGTTAACCCGGGAGAAACATGCCGATTCGGCGACGATGATCGATCATGGAAAAGAAGCACGGATTCAAATGCTGCAGGCGGGTCTTCGCACCGTACGGGAAGAAATGACCGACGAGAACAAGGAAGAGGCGGTCCAGCTCATCTATGCGTATACCAAGCGGCTTCAGCAATCTCATATCACGGATAAGAGCGACATGAAGCAGTTCTGGGAAGCCACGATCGCAGTTAGAAAAATCGGCCTGGCGGCGGAGCGAAGCGTTGCCGAAGCATGGCTTAAGGAACATAAAGCCTCAACGCGAGCAGCCGAGCTGTTCCTATCCTCGCTTGACAGAGTCGAGATGCTGCTTGCCAGCCGATACAAAATCAAGCTGTTGATGAGAACATTATGGCAGAATTTGAAGCGATTGCTGACAAACAACGAGCCCAAAGAAGTGCCGATGTCTCCGGATCATCCGGATTGGAACCAGTATAAGGCGTTGAAGCTCGAGGCCATTCGTGCGGCAATCGGCGAGATTCAAGCGGTGAAGCCGGCGGAGAAGAAGGAAATCTTGCAAGCGGTGATCGCGGATTATCGTGCAATGGAGCATTTTCTCCAGAACGATCGCGTTTGGAGCCGAAGAAAACAGAAGCTGAGCAGTGAACGCATGGAACTGGAGCTTAAAGCGATTCAATCCGAGCGTAACGAGATTCAGAGCATGTTCGAGCAAGGCGATATCGACCGGACGCAGGCAAGCCAGCTTAGAATGGACGTGAATTACCGGGAGGCGAATTTGTTTGAGTCGCAAGCGCTGGTCGAGGACGAGGGCCATTAAGCAGTGGCCCTTATGTTCTTGAAGGAGTGTCAGGTTTACGTTACAATAATGAAAAGCTGGATGGAACATCTGCTACTGCAGGTGAGTATCCATTCAAGGCTTTTTATTCTTAAAAGGGGGTAGGAACATGAGCGTAAACAAAGAAGCGGCCTCCAAAAAATCGACAATGGCCTGCCCATCCACCTATAAAACCTTCAGTATTGCCGTGCAAGCGCTTGTGACCCTTGAGCGTCACTCCGGGAAGTGTTCTAGCGGCGATATCGCATCGTATCTCCACTCGGAGTCGACGTTGATTCGGCGCGTGCTGAAAACACTTGCCCAAGCCGATCTGATTGAATCGCGTGAAGGAAGGGATGGAGGATACCGTCTGCGGAAGAACGCCCGCGATATTTCGCTGGCTGAAGTATACTCGATTCTTCAGGTTCACAGCTCGATTAGCGACAGCATGCTGGACGCCGCAGCAGGGCATTGTTTTGCCGAGGAAATCAAGGAGTCCTTTGCCGGCATATTGTCCGAGATTGAGGAGAGTACCTTGAAAATACTGGAGTCGCGCACGATTGCGGACATCGCTCAATGAACCCTTCTAAATTGGGTTGACAAAGAATTTAGGTGTGCTTTATACTGTGCATTAAACAACACAGTTAAGCCGCGATATAAACTGTGCAGAATATTGCACAATATAAATTTGGAGGGATAACCATGTCTACAACAACGACAACAAAACCCGATTTTCAAACGGTGATTCAGGAACGCCACTCGGTTCGTCAATACGACCCATCGGTGAAGATTCCAAGAGAAGAGATGGAAGCGATCTTGAAGGATGCTACACTGGCGCCTTCTTCAAGCAACCTGCAGCCATGGCGTTTTCTTGTGATCGATGATGCGGACCTCTTGAAGAAGCTGCATCCGATTGCCAACAATCAGGAGCATGTTCTTCAAGCCTCAGCCGTCATTGCCGTACTGGGCGATCTGAAATGGTATGAGAAGGGCGAGAAGATTTATTCCATGTCTGAAGAAGCCGGTTATATGACCGAAGAGGTGAAGCAGCGCTTCATTCATACGGCCGAAAATATGTATGCGAACCTGGATCCGTCCATAAAGGAAAGCATCGTGGACGTGGATGCCGGACTGATCTCCATGCAACTGATGCTGAGCGCTCGCGCCAGAGGATACGATACCGTTCCGATGGGCGGATATAACAAGGTTCGGTTTGTGGAGGAGTTCCATATTCCTTCCCATTACCGCAGCGTGATGCTGATCGCCATCGGGAAAGCAGCCGCTCCAGGCCGGCCGACGGTAAGATTGCCGCTGGAAGACGTTGCGTTCTGGAATGAAATCTAAACAGGCACCAAAAAGAACGGAGGTCATCAACGGACCTCCGTTCTTTTTGGTTGTAATCGTTGAAACTCTTCTCGCCAAGAAATTTGCCCGGTCATACTGAGCTTGGAATTACACATCGATATTTTCATTGGCAGGCCTTACAGCTCCATGCAGGAATAAATCAACGATGTCCACTGCCATATCACGGGCGCTGGCATAACCGCTTCGGGTATCTTCACGATTGCCCAGCATCAGCATGGCCGAGAAAGCCTGTGCCATCAGCAAGGCGTTCCCTTCCCGAAGTTCGCCGGATTGCATGGCTTGATGAATCTGTTCGGCAAGGACTTCATGAATCCGCTGTTCCGCCTCACGGATAGCGGCCATTTGCTCCTTAGACAAGAAAGGCTCCGCTTCCCGCATCATGGTCTCCATTTCCGCATGAGGCTTGGCAATCTTCGCTTCGGCTACCCGGATCAATCCAGACTCTAGGGTATCGGCTTCCTGCAAAAAGCGATGTGTAGAAGCATAAGCTTTATCTAGAATCGTGGTTACCGCTATTTTAAACAGCTCGGGTTTACTTGTGAAATGATAATAGATGGAAGCCTTGGTCACTTGGCAAACCTTCGCGATCTGCTGCAACGATACGGACTCGTAGCCATTCTCCATGAACATCTTGGAGGCGGTCCAGAGGATCGTTTCCTGGATGGGAATCTGATCGGCAGCTGCTTTGGGACGTCCGGGATTTCGGGGGTTACGTATTTTTGTCATGATGACCTCCTGTGTATAGTGTAAGACATGAGGGGCGCATTTTCAAAATAAATATTGAAAATTAACCTACCGGTATATATAATTAATTTGCAAAGTTGAAATATCAAGGTTTACGAAGGAAGAATCATGATGAAGTATAAAGACTACGTAGGAATGGAGAGGATCTGCATATGCACGGATCAGGACCGAATTACGGAAAATGGGTGGCGGGAAAGCGAAGCAAATGGGTCACGCTCTGTGTATGGATACTCATCGCGCTGGCGTTGAATTTGCTATGGCCGGCTGTTGGAGATAAAGAGGATAACAATGCCGCCAATCTGAAGGAGGATGTTCCGTCCGTCGTAGCGGAAGCGATGGCCGACAAGGAATTTCCGAGCAATGGCGGCGTGCCGGCTCTCGTCGTATGGCATAAAGAAAACGGATTAAACGAAGAGGATCTGACCAAGCTGCAGGAATTGACGGCAAGCCTTGAGTCCGATCCGCTCCCGTATCAGACGTTCGTTGTTCCTTTCCATCAGCTGCCTCCGCAAGCCTTAAGCGCCCAGTTATCAGTAGATCGGAGTACGCTGGTTATGCCTGTATTTTTTGAAGAAGATCAGGAGACGGACCAGCTTAAGGAAGGAACGGCCGAGCTGGAGAAGCGGTCGGAACAATTGCTGGGCAGCAATCCGTTTCAGGCTGCCGTCCAGAGCGGAGATGGAATCAGCGCTCGCGTAACGGGACCGGTGGGAATATCTATTGATGCAACCGGATTGTTTGAGGATGCCGACGTATCGCTCATGATTGCAACCGTGCTTCTTGTTCTGATATTGCTGCTGTTGATTTACCGTTCGCCGATTCTGGCCCTCATTCCTTTGGTTGCGGTCGGCTTTGCGTATTTGGTAACAAGCCCGATTCTCGGGTTCATGGCGGATCAAGGCTGGATCACGGTGGATTCCCAGTCCATCGCCATTATGACCGTGCTGCTCTTTGGAGCCGGAACGGATTATTGCTTGTTCCTGATCTCGAGATTCCGCCAGCTGTTATGGCACGAGCCCGATAAACGCAAGGCCTTGTTTCAGGCGATTACCAGCTCATCAGGCGCTATTGCGATGAGCGGCTTCACGGTTGTATTGTCTCTGTTCGCGCTGCTGCTGGCTCAGTACGGGGCATATCAACGTTTTGCCGTGCCTTTCAGTTTGTCGATTCTCATCATGTTTATAGCCAGTCTGACATTGGTGCCCGCATTGTTGGCTATTTTCGGCAGAGGTTCGTTCTATCCTTTCATTCCGAGAACCCCGGAGATGCAAGCGGAACGCGCCCGGAAAAAAGGAAAGCCGGTTCCTGCCCCTCACAAGGAGAAGGAGAGCCGGATCGGCCGCTTGGTGACAACGAAGCCTTGGACCGTCGTTTTGGCAGCATTGGTATTACTGGGTGGACTCGCAACGTTCTCGTCCCAAATCAAGTTCACTTACGATCTCTTATCCTCTTTCCCTGAGGATGTACCTTCGCGTGAAGGATTCGCCGTCATCGGCGAGCAGTTCTCGGAAGGAGAGCTTGCGCCGGTTCGCGTGATGGTGGACAGCGGGGGGCAAGCTTTGGATCTCGAGGAGCGGCTGAAAATGCTGGATTACGTGGATCGCGTATCCGATCCGCAGAATGGGGCCGAGAATAACGATATCATCGGTTATGAAATCGAGCTGTCCATGAATCCTTACTCCATGGAAGCAATGCAGCACATTCCGGATCTTCGGGAGATCGCGGAGGCTTCACTGGAGAAGGCAGGTGTCGGCAATCCGGCCGAAGCCGTGTGGATCTCCGGTCAAACCGCTACCCAGTACGACACCGAGATCGCTGGCGAGCATGATGCCAAATTGATCATCCCCGTCGTTATCGGTTTGATTACGCTGCTCTTATTGGTGTATTTGAGATCCGTTGTAGCTACCGTTTATCTGATTGCAACCGTCATTTTGTCTTACTTCTCGGCCCTCGGGCTTGGCTGGATCATCATTCATTACGGCCTGGGAGCCGAAGCCATTCAGGGAGCGATTCCGTTGTATTCGTTCGTGTTCCTGGTTGCGTTAGGCGAGGATTACAACATCTTCATGATCTCGAGCATATGGCAAAAGCGGAAGCAAATGCCGCTGAAGCAAGCGATCAAAGAAGGCGTTGGAGAGACCAGCTCGGTGATCACCTCAGCCGGATTGATCCTGGCAGGAACCTTTGCCGTACTTGCCACGCTTCCGATTCAAGTGTTGGTACAGTTTGGGATCATCACGGCCATCGGGGTTATGCTGGATACGTTCATCGTGAGACCTTTCCTGGTACCCGCGATCACGACGCTGTTGGGCAAGTGGGCGTTCTGGCCGGGCAAAGCCCATATGGCGGCTGAGGAAAAGCCAGCTTTGAACCTTGAGAACAAAGCATAAACATTAGCAGCTTGTGACACCCGCCTCATCTTTAGGTTATTTAAAAGATGAGGCGGGTGTTGCATTTTGACCAGTGCGGATGGCGTCTGGTAAGATAAGGTAGAAAACGCGGATAAAACTCCAGAGGGATGTGCCCCATGACAACGATACAACAAGCCATTGAACTTCGCGCCGAAGGCAAACCGGAGGAAGCGAAGACAATTCTCCTTGAGCTGCTGCCCCAATCCCCGGATGATCCGGATATCCATTATCAGCTGGCCTGGGTGCATGATATGATGGGCCTTGAGAGCGAAGCGGTTCCTTATTACGAGAAGGCGATCTCTTTAGGGCTGAAGGATCCCGAACGGTGCGGCGCTTTGCTTGGACTTGGAAGCACATATCGTACATTGGGGATGTACGGCAAATCCAAGGATATATTCGAGCAGGGACTGCGGGAATACCCCGGGGCGCGGGAGTTCAGGGTGTTCTACGCGATGACCTTGTACAATTTGCGACAGTATGACAAGGCGATGGAACTGCTGCTTAGAGAAATAAGCGAAACCAGTAATGACGAGGGGACCAGGAGCTATCAGCGAGCCATTGCTTTTTATTCTGATAAGCTTGATCAGGTTTGGAAATAAACGTTATCGGCATCACTTTATTATTCTTGTTAGACGAACGATTCGTTCGAGTCTATGAAAAAACAATGTTATGCATCCAGCTTAAAGACGGACTATCTTGAAATTGATCCTATCGTCACTTGCTTAACTGGATTTTAGATTGCTTTCATCTCTCACTAAGGTTCGGAATTTATACTAAGTATGTCACTACAAGTGATGGAAGGAGCAACGCTGATGAACAAGAAAAACAAAATGAGTATGTGGTCGATCGGATTGGGAAGTGCTTTTTTGATGATGATGTTAGCCAACCATGATAACGTTCATGATGGTCAAGCCCGAACCGGTATCGCTTCGAATGGAGTCAGATCCAACGTAGCCATTCAATCTGTCGACAAGAACGCAGCCGTAACAACCATGCCTGAGAAGCAGGAAATAACCCCTGAAATGATCAATCAATTCTTGAAAATAGTTGCAGAGACATAAGAAATCTTGATACCTATACGTAATCTGTTAGAAGACCAGCTCCCATGCCGAGGGGCTGGTCTTCTTGGCGTGATCCAGAAGCTAGGGCTCAGGTTTTTCTTGGTGCTGGTGCGTCCCATAACGATTCCTAGTAATTTATTTTAAAAACGGGAACCCACGTTCTTGTCATATCTTACCATGGAGCTTATTATTATCAATAGGGTTAACCGAAGCGGAGGGATTATAAACGAAATGCAAAGCGATCACACGTTAAACAGCAAGCGAAGGACCACGGGGATTGGGATGTATCGGGAGATGCTCGTCAGGTACGTATTCCCGCATAAGAAGCTTCTGGCAGCCCTGACGGTGCTGCTGTTATTTTCCATTGGACTCCAATTGATCAATCCGCAGATCATCCGGTATTTCATCGATACGGCTCAAGGAGAGGGAAGCCTGACCTCCCTTTATTATGCGGCAGGATTTTTTATTCTCTTTTCATTGCTTCAACAAGGCGTTTCCATAGCGGCTGCTTATTATAGCGAGAACCTGGGCTGGACGACCACCAACAAGCTTCGTGCCGAGTTGGCGGAGCACTGCCTGTCGCTGGATATGAGCTTTCACAAAACCCAAACCTCCGGATCTCTAATTGAACGGGTGGATGGCGATGTGAATGCGCTCGCCAATTTCTTCTCCAGTTTCATTATCCATCTGTTCGGCAATCTGATCCTCATGATCGGGATCCTTGCTTTGCTGTATCGGGAGAACTTCTGGATCGGCCTTGTCATGACGGTGTTTGTGGTCGGCAGCATTTACGTCATTCAACATATCCGGCGATTTGCGATACCGGTCTGGAAGCGGTGGCGCGAGCTGAATGCGGATTTCTACGGATTCATCGGCGAACACCTCGAAGGAACCGAAGATACGCGTGCCAACGGGGCGGCCGGATATGTCATGAATCGATTTTATGAGATGGCCAGGCGGATGCTGCCGGTTCGCGTTCGTGCGTTCATCGGATTTTTCTTGATGTGGAGCACCACGATATTGGTGTTTGCGCTTGGCAATGCAGCGGCTTTTATCGTGTGCGCCATACTGTGGAAGAACGGACAGGGCGGCTTGACGATCGGCTCTATCTATCTCGTGTTTTATTATACGGAGCTGCTGGCCAAGCCTATTGAAAAGATTCGTACCCAATTGGAGGATTTGCAAAAAGCGGATGCCAGCTTGATGCGGGTCCGCGATCTTCTTGCAACCGAGCCCCGGATCAAAGACGGCCCTGGCGTGCCGCTTCCGTCAGGCCCATTGTCGGTGGAATTCCGGAACCTTAACTTCGCTTACGAAGAGGGCGGGCAGGCTACGCTTGAAAATCTGCAGCTGCGCCTTGAGCCGGGCCAGACTCTTGGGCTGCTCGGCCGTACAGGCAGCGGCAAAACGACGATCGCACGCCTGCTGCTACGCTTCTATGATCCACAGGAGGGAAGCATCGAGCTGGCGGGAACCGATATTCGAGGCTGCAAGCTCCATGAACTAAGGCGGAAGGTCGCCATGGTCACGCAGAATATTGAGATTCTTGAGGGAACCGTCCGGGATAATCTGACCTTGTTTGATGAAGGCATAGCCGATACCCGTATTATATCCGTGTTAGAAGAGCTTGGACTAGGGGATTGGTACGGCTCGCTTCCCGAAGGGCTGGATACCAATCTGGCTTCTGGAGGCGGAAGCCTGTCTGCGGGCGAGGCCCAGCTGCTGGCGTTTGCACGCGTATTTTTGACGGATCCGGGTCTTGTCATTCTTGATGAGGCTTCCTCCCGGCTTGATCCGTTAACGGAATACCGGATCGAAGCAGCCATTTCGCGTCTGCTGCAGGAGAAGACCTGCATTATAATTGCCCATCGTCTGGCTACGGTTCAGCGCGCCGACCGGATTCTCATACTGGAGAACGGAAGAATGCTCGAAAGCGGCCGCAGGGAAGAGCTGGCCTCAGATCCGCAATCGCGGTTCAGCCGCATGCTTGCCGTTGGAATGGAGGAGGTGCTGGCATGAAAACTAGGCATTTTTTCTGGCGGTTGATTATGTACCGCCCGGGGTTGTACCTCATCAACCTGTTCGCGTGGTCCCTTATCCATATGGCCCCGCTTGTGCCCGGTCTGTTAACCAAGGCCTTCTTCGACCATTTGGAAGGCACTTATTCTTTTCCTTACGGCGTTTGGGCGATTGCGGTGCTGCTTATCGGCGCTGCCTTGGCACGGATTGTGCTGATCTTCGGCGGCTTTATGACAGACGTGCATTTCCGCTTCCGCATCAGCACCTTGCTCCGCCGCAATATGCTGTCGCATGTCATGAAGGAGCCCGGCGCGCGAGCGATCCCTTGCTCGCCCGGAGAAGCCATCAGCAATTTCCGGGATGACGTGGATCAGGCCGAAGAAGCGACGAGCTGGTCAGTAGATACATTAGGGCTTGTCGGTTTCGTCATTGTCGCCAGCTGGATTCTCATATCCATCGATCTGCAGCTAACGATTCTCGTGTTCGTTCCTTTGATTCTGGTGGTGACCGCAGCCCAGATCGCAACCGCGCGCATCCAGAAATACAGGGCGGCAAGCCGGGAATCGACCGCCAAGGTAACCGGGGCGATCAGCGAAATGTTTGCCAACGTGCAGGCGATCCAGGTCGCAGGAGCGGAGAAACGCGTGGTGGAGCGTTTCGTAAGTCTGAGCGAGAAACGGCGCCAATCCATGGTGAAGGATAAACTTCTGACGGAAACCTTGTCCTCCGTATTCACAAACTCCGTTAACCTGGGTACCGGCCTGATCCTCGTGCTCGCAAGCCTTAAGATGCGAAACGGCGATTTTACCGTCGGGGATTTGTCCCTCTTTGTATATTATTTAACATTTGTTACCCAGCTCATATCGAACGTCGGCAATTTCATGACGTATTACAAGCAGATGGGCGTCAGCTTTCAGCGCATCAAATCCATGCTGCAAGGAGCACCGGCTTCTCTGCTTACCGCAGCCCATTACATTGGTATCGGCAAGGTTAAGAGCAAGCGAACCCATGAAGAGAATTCCGGTCATCATGCCGCAGGATATGGGCAACCGCATGGGGCATCCAATCACGCTGCCGGCGCTCCGATCGAAGACGGGATGGAAACGGCATATATCGAGGCACCTCCGCTCTCGCAGCTGGAAGCGCAAGGGCTGTCGTACCAGTATCCCGAAACCGGACGGGGCATTTCGAATATCAATCTGAGACTCGCGCGCGGTACCTTTACGGTCGTAACCGGGATGATAGGCAGCGGAAAAACGACGCTGGTTCGCACATTGCTGGGCTTGCTGCCAGCCGAAAAGGGCGAAATCCGATGGAACGGCGAAAGGGTAACGGAGCCGGCTGATTTCTTCATACCGCCACAAAGTGCTTATACTGCGCAGATCCCAAGGCTGTACAGCGACAAACTGCGCAACAACATTCTGTTGGGGATATCCGAGCAGCCGGGCAGTCTGGAACGCGCGCTTCATGCGGCCGTAATGGAAGAAGATATCAAACATCTGCAAAATGGGCTGGAGACGATGGTGGGTCCGCGCGGAGTCAAGCTGTCCGGCGGTCAAGCACAGCGGACAGCCGCGGCAAGAATGTTGGTACGGGATGCGGAACTCTACGTATTCGACGATTTATCCAGTGCATTGGATGTTGAGACGGAGCGCAAGTTATGGGAGAGGCTGTTCAGCGAGCGCGGAGGTGCGACTTGTCTTGTGGTATCGCATCGGAAGGCTGCGCTTAACCATGCTGACCATATCATCGTGTTGAACGGCGGTGAGATTGAGGCCGAGGGCACGGCGGAGCAGCTGCTGGCTTCCAGCGAAAGCTTCCGACAGCTATGGTACGGCGAAGAAACAGGATAATTAGGCGGGAACAAATGTTCAACGCGAAGAAGACTTGATTAAATCAACGTCACCTTAGACAGAGGAGTGAGGGCCCATGCCAATCGCAGAACAAATCCAGCTTGTTGTCCGCACGGCAGAACATCTGCCCGTCTTGAAAGAATTCGAGCTACCGGAGGACCAAGTCCAATTCACCTCTCATCCGAAAGAAGTTTTAAACCTAGGGGAAGGTCAGTTTCCCATCGTCATTTTAGCTGATGGTCATCCTGTCGGTTTCTTTATCCTGCATGCTACGGAGCGCGTCAAGGAATATACAAGTCATTCTCATGCGATGCTGTTGACTGCTTTATCCATTGATCATCGACAGCAGCGTAAAGGTTACGCCAAACGAGGGATGATTGCGCTGCCAGCGTTCATTAGGAGAGAATTTCCTTCCTGCAATGAGGTGGTGCTGGTCGTGAATCATAAGAATGTACCGGCTCAGCAGCTGTATGCAAGTGTTGGTTTCAAAGATACAGGCAGAAGAAGAATGGGGCCGATCGGAGAGCAATGGGTGATGAATCTAACCATCTGATATAACAGCAGCTTTCTAAAGTGAAAAACATGCTGCCATCTTCGATCAACGTTGGAATTGGTGCTTAAGTTCATTCTATGATCGGATCATCATATAAGAGCAATGCCGCAAAGATCCTATGTCTTTGCGGCATTGCTTATTTAACCTGATTCATGCTTCGCCAGGTCGCTTCCAATTGCGAAGCGATATATTCGAGAATCGGTTTGCTGTAGAAATATCCGCTGTGCGACAACGGATTCCAGCTTGTCAACCAGTTTCCCACGTTTACGGATATGTCTTGGCGTACCGTGCGGTCATACTCTTCGTTAATGCTTTTGAGGGGGTACGCAAGGATATCGTCTTTATCATAGAAATTGACCCATTCACCCAGTAGATGTTGATAATAGAGCTGCAACTGTGCTGAAGGAACCTCAATCGGCTTGTCAAAGTCACGATAACGCATGCTCCACAGCGGCAAGGTGGTTCCTAGCGTATAGAACAAGGTCAGAAGTTCTCCGCGCTCCAGCGGTGCTTCGGGATTAACGACCAGACGATGCCCGCGGGAGGAAAATTGCAGATCGTAGAAAAAATTGCTGGCAATCACGGACCCCAAGCTATGGGAGATCACGCATAACGGAGCATGGGGGCCGGCTGACAGGGCTAGGCGGTGCAGCGCCTCGCTGATCGTTCGATGAATGGCCTCGTAGTTCTGATCTTCGGATTCCACGGGCTGATAAGCCACGGCATCCGCCAGATTGTTGATTACGTACTGCCGGAGGTGCTGATAACGTAAACGGTAAGGTTTAATGCTGCTGCCGATTAATTCATCCTCGCGTGCCGCAAAAACATCGGCCCAATGCACGGCCTCCATGGCCAACTGCTCATGCGGGATGCCCGAGGTCCGGGAAAAGGTGTCCCTCAAGTTTTTCATGAATTTATCCGCATAACTTTTCTTTTGTGTTCCCAATCCGTGTACAATGATCACTGCAATTTTTTGCGTCATCCAACTGCAGCCCCCTTCATCGGAAATGGAATGAATGGATATCTTTTACTCTTTATAAGCGATTAGCACTTGAATTGTAAATAGGTTATTACAGCACGAGAGAATCCGGCGATTGTTCGTAGCTCTATTGAGTCATTCCGCTCATGAACGATTTTGGTTACAATGAAGGGATAACCAATGGTAACATGGTAGGAAGAAAGGCGGGTTCATTACATTACTTTTTATATTGAAATAGGAGGCAGGGTATGTCTTATAAACAAATGAAATGGTTGATACTCATCATTCCAACCTTGACGATTGGCATATGGGAATATGTTCGCCATGAGTTCCTGCTGCCTTATATATCGATGGATCTTGGCAATCTGCTGGCACCTGTCATCGTTTTTTTGGTTTCCATACTGTTTCTTACCCAGTTATTTTCGTTGATTGAACGGAATCAAGAGGAGTTGAACCGATCGAGGGCATTGCAAGCAGCCATGCATGAACGGGAGAAGATCGGCCGGGAGCTCCATGACGGAATCGCCCAATCCTTGTTCCTGCTGAACGCACAGATCGACCGAATCGAGAAGTCAGGCCGTACGGGAGACATTCCGTATCAGGAAATCAAGGAAAGCGTTCATCGTACCAACACCTACGTAAGAGAGGCTATTGCGAATCTCCGCTACCCGGCAGATCCGCAAGCCATTCCGTGGATGCACAGCATGAGCAGCCTGATCGAGGAAATCAAGCAGGAGACGGACCTGCATTTCGACATCAAGTGGGGAATTCCGGACGCCATGCTGTCAGCCAAAGAAAAGGTGGAGCTGCTGGCTTCGATCAGGGAATCCTTATTGAATATCCATAAGCACGCCGAGGCAAAACACGTCAAGATTACCGCGAATACAACGGATTCGGGCTGGCATTGCACTGTCACCGACGATGGAAAAGGCTTTGATCTGGACAAGCCGCTCGGCAGCAACCGATATGGAATCAAAATCATGAAGGATCGGGCCGAGGCCATGGGCTGGAAGTTCCAGATGGAAAGGCGGCACGACCAGACGATTATCAACATCCGGAAGGAGAGCACGGCATGAACAATCAACCTTTTCGCGTGTTAATCATCGATGACAGCGATCTGGCAAGAGAAGGAATTCGCACCATTTTGAGCAGCGATCCGACCTTTGAGGTCGTGGCCGAAGGGCAAAGCGGTGAGGATGCGCTGGAACTGACCGAAATATGGATGCCCGATATCATCCTGATGGATATCCAGATGCCCGGCATGGGCGGCTTGGAAGCGACCAAGCGGGTGAAGGACAAATTCCCTTACGTTAAGATCGTTATGGTCACGGTATCCGACGACATCGCCCATTTGTTCGATGCCCTGAAGCGTGGAGCCCAGGGGTATTTGTTAAAGAACTTGAATCCCGAATCATGGCACGAGTACCTGAAAGCCATTGCGGTGGACGAAGCACCGGTGAGCAGGGAACTCGCGTTCCGCATCCTGAAAGAATTTTCGCAATACGACAAGCCGGACCCGAGCAAAAGTCCCTTAACGGCGCGGGAAAAGGAAATTCTGGGACTCGTCGCCGAGGGATTGTCCAACCGCGATATTTCGAGCGATCTTTGCATTTCCGAAAATACGGTCAAGAACCATTTGAAGAACATTCTGCAAAAGCTGCATTTGGAAAATCGGGTACAGTTGACCCGCTATGCCTTCGAACAAGGCTGGATGGGGAAGAGACAGCGATAACCATGGTACCGATGTCCGAAGGATGTTGGCGAAGAATGAATTTAGGCAAAACAGGCATCCGTGCGCCAGAGGCGCTCATTTCTGCTTCACCAGAAATATCCCGAGCGCAATAATGCCGATCCCCGCCCAGTTTTTCCAGGTGGGAACCTCCTTCAGGAACAAGTAAGCCACGCCCAACGATATCAGGATCTCCAGACATTTGGAGAAGATCAACGTGTACCCCAGCTGATCGGTGGCTTTGTAACCAAAGCGGATCCCGTACCCGATGCACATATTGGCAATGACAAAGAGCGGAAGCATCCATAACTGAAACTGCAGGGTAGGCCAGAACAGATGCTGGATATGCTTGGTTTGGTACGAGAAGACCAAATTGATGATTGACAGTCCGCCGAAGAGCAAACCGACACTGTAGATATAAAACATATAGCCCTCCTGTAACGATGGTCTTTGTAGTACGCCATTAATGTTTCCCTGCGACAACTTTCTTATCCATGGACAATTTGCAAGGATCCTCTCAACACTTTTCTGATTGCTCAAAATCAGCAGGATGCTTCTTATAGGTGCGCGGCAAAAAAAAGGATGACTCCCTTTCGCTGGGAGTCATCCTTTACAGTATTAATGCGGGATGTTCATTTCTTGCAGGCGAATCTTCATCCACAACCAAACCATTCATCGGCTTCATTAGTGAACTTGGTGAAGCCTGCTGTACGCACCGCCGGAGTGAATCAATTCCTGATGCGTGCCTTGCTCGGCAATGCCTTCCGAATTGACGACGATAATTCGGTCCGCGCTCTGAATGGTGGTCAGTCGGTGAGCGATCACTAGCGTTGTTCTGCCGACGGACAGCTCAGCCAGGGACTTTTGGATTTGCGCTTCCGTCTCCGTGTCCAGTGCCGAGGTGGCTTCATCCAGAATCAAGATCGGCGGATTCTTCAGGAACATTCTCGCAATGGACAGACGCTGCTTCTGGCCGCCGGACAGCTTAACCCCGCGTTCCCCGATGACCGTCTCCATGCCGTCCGGCAGGCTTCGGATCAGTTCATCCAGCGAAGCGCGCCGTGCGGCTTCCCAGATTTGATGGTCGGTTGCATTCAAGTCGCCGTAGGCGATATTGTCCCGGATCGTGCCGGAGAACAGGAACACATCCTGCTGCACGATACCGATATGCTTGCGCAGGTTTTGCAATTTGATGTTCCGGATGTCGATCCCGTCCACCGTGATCGAGCCCTGATCCACGTCATAGAAACGGGGGAGTAGGCTGCAGATCGTGGTCTTTCCGGCACCGGACGGCCCGACGAATGCAACCGTTTCTCCGGCACGTATCGTCAGGTGAATGTTATTCAGTATCGTTCGGGAAGGCTCGTACCCGAAGGTTACGCCTTCGAAGCGGATATCTCCCCGTACCGATGAAAGGGATACGGCATCAGGCACATCGGCGATCTCCGGCTCGGTATCCATGATTTCCAGGTAGCGTTTAAAGCCGGCAATGCCTTTGGGATAACTCTCAATGACCGCGTTGATCTTCTCGATCGGACGGAAGAAAATGTTGGAGAGCAGCAGGAAAGCCATGAATTCGCCCATCTCGATTTTGCCTTGAATGAAGAACCAAGCGCCGCAGATCATCACGAATACCGTGATCAAACGCATCAGCATATAGCTGACGGACGTGCTTTTTGCCATCGTTTTATAAGCCAGCAGCTTGGTGGCGCGGAACTGCTTGTTCTCTTCCTGAAACAGCTTATTCTCATGCTCTTCGTTCGCAAACGATTGAACCACGCGGATGCCGCCGACATTGTCTTCGATGCGGGCATTGAAATTGCCCACGTTTCGGAACAATTGACGATAAGTCGTGGTCATTCTGCCACCGAACTTAATGATCAGCCATGCCATCAGCGGCACGATGATAAAGGTCAGCAGCGCAAGCTCCAGGTTGATGTAGGCCATCAAGGAGAAGGAACCGAGCAGCGTCATGACGGCGATGAACACGTCTTCCGGGCCATGGTGGGCCACTTCGCCGACGTCGTTAAGATCGTTCGTGATACGGCCCATCAGGTGGCCGGTTTTGTTGTTATCAAAGAAGCGGAAGGACAACTTCTGAATGTGGGAGAACATTTTCTCCCGCATGTCCGTCTCGATGTTGATGCCGAGCATATGTCCCCAGTACGTCACGATATACTGCAGCGCGGTATTCAGCGCATAGATGGACAGCAGGACGATGCAGGCAATCAGGATAAGCGGCCAATCCTGGCTGGGCAGCAGCTCGTCGATGAATTTGCTGACGGCAAGCGGGAAAGCAAGCTCCAGCAGTCCCGCAATGACGGCGCACGTAAAATCCAGTACAAACAGTCCCTTATAGGGCCGATAGTATGAAAAAAACTTTCTAATCAAAAATCATCACGCTCCAAGTCCTACCTCTGTCATGGTTATTGGTTTATGAATGGCCTGGGCCATTATTGCTGGCCGTCCTGAGACTGCCTCGTATCATACAATTCAAAAGCCTGAATGTACTCCTGAATGATCTGGTCCACCGCTTTCAGCTCTCCGCTGACCACGTCCCGAATGGCTTGCAGGTCCGGATCATTGACCTGTTTCTTCAGGGTCTCCCGTTTCACAACCAGGTTGTCCAGAAAAGAGAGCGCACGTCCCCGGCGGAACGTTTGCGCCATCTTCCCGCCTTCCCTGCCGCCATGCCCTTCCTCGCGCCGTCTTCCGTGGCGTCCGCCTTGCCGGTGGCTGTCCCGGTCGCGATGCTCCGACCGGCTCTGGCCCGGCATATGTGGTTCCTCTTGCCGCATGTAACCAACCTCCTTCAACATCAAATGTATACGTTTGTATACCAATACTCGTGATTGTATACGTTTGTATACGGTTCGTCAATCCATTTTAGCGAAAAGATTGGAAAATGAAGGAGATCGAAAGAAGATATGCTATGATGAGAGTTAGCCGCCCGGTCGATGAGGATGGTTTGATTACGCACACCGGGATCGGGATGAACATGGGAAGGGAGCTGTACATAATGAGCGATCATAATCATGAGTACTGGATGCATCAGGCGATTGCAGAAGCCCATCGAAACGTTCAACATGTGGAAGGAGGTCCGTTTGGGGCGATTGTGGTTAAGGATGGCCAAGTGATCGGCAGGGGCCGTAATTTGGTTACTGCGCTGAACGACCCTACCGCTCATGCCGAGGTGCAAGCCATACGGGAAGCCTGCCTGCATTTAGAGGATTTTCAATTGAAAGGTTGCACGATCTATACCAGCTGCGAACCCTGTCCGATGTGCCTGGGGGCTATCTACTGGTCAAGGCCCGATGCCGTTTATTATGCAAGCACGAAGCAGGATGCGGCCGAGATCGGGTTTGATGATCATTTCATATACGATGAAATCGCCATGCCGATGGATCAGCGTTCCATCCCCATGAAGCAGGTTCGGACAGCGGATTATTTGCTGCCATTCCAAGCGTGGAGCTCTGCGGAGCGCAAAATTGAATATTAATCGTAAAAACCGGGCTCCCTGCTAGGGGGAAGCCCGGTTTATTGTTATTTATCGATAGGGATACCGAAATAAGTATGAAGCGCTTCGGCATATTCCTGTGGATTTCCCGGTTTAAAGGTGTGGACGCCGCCGGACTTGTAGATTCTGAACTCGTCGTCATCCACGGTGTTTCTGCCTTCAGCGGTACGTATGGATACCCGGGCCGTTTTATTAAACGGCGAATCGGGGGCATGCTCGCACCAGAAGGAGGTGGTGATGAAATCTTTCGGTAGATTAGGTTCTTCCGTAAAAGAGAAGACCGGATCCCAGGCATCTTTTTTCCACTCCTCGAGCATCCAGCCATAAGCCTCGGTCTGAACCAGCCGGTAGGTTTCGTTCCCCTGGGTTTGTTCCAGGCCATCTACCAGCTCCAAGGGGTGGCGAGGTCCGGCGCCTCCCACTCCGACGTCGGCAATATATCGCTGGTCTTCGATATCCACCTGCAGGATATGGTGCCGCCGCTTAGCAGGCATATCGTTCTCATCCCGCCAGAAGCGACCGAAGTAATGAGTGACCTTAAAGCCCAGTTCCTGCAGCAGCCAGCCAAACAACGCATTGAGCTCGAAGCAGTAGCCGCCGCGATGGCGGGTGACGATTTTATCGTAGAGATGGGGAATATCCAGGGAAAGCGGAATTCGGTCAAGGATATCGAGATTTTCATAGGGGACGGTATGCACATGCTGCTCCTGCAGTCTGGCGAGCATATAAGCGCTGTTCACAATCGGGCCCGTATATCCAATACGGTCAAGATACTGGTTAACGTCCAGGCCATATGTCGGGTTACTCATTCGATCACCGCATCTTTCGTAAATTGTCAGCTTGGTAGAAGTAAGCCGTATATAATTATATACTTTATATCATAAAATAGAGCTTTCTAATAGAGAAGGAGAAGGAGGCGAAGCGGGATATGACCATGGATATCCAGGCGCTCCGGGCAGCTGCAGGAACGATCACCTTCATACCTGAGCATTATGAACTTGTCATGGAGGATAACACCCCTAAGGGGTTCGATGAAAAAGAGAGAACGTTTATTTGGGAGGACCCTCATTCCGAGAACAGCCGAATTGAGGTTTCATTAAGCCTGGAGACCGGTCAGCTGATGAGGCTTCAAATCGATCAAGAGCGTGATGACACGATACGGGGAAGCGCGGTAGAAGCAGGAAGCACGACGGAGCAGGCAGCGGACATAGCTAAAGCGTTCATGATCCGGCATCATCCGAATTATGCAGCGCTTACCTGGATTCGATCAGAGATCAAACGAAACTATGTTGAGATTGAGTTTAGGGCCGAGGTCGGCGGATTGCCGCTGCCGCGCTCCGGTTGTGAGATCCGCCTTGACGCCGATTTCAATATCGTGCTTTACAAGGCGGAAGAATTCCCGGGAATGGAGCTGCCGGTTTGGCCGGACAGGCTCGTTAGTGCGGAGGCTGCGAAGCAAAGGATCCTTCAGGATATGGAGATGCAGCCCATCATAACCACACTGTATCCCTCTATATATGACATGGAGGGGGAGGAGGATCAGCATCGGCTGGTTTATGAACCTATTCAGGGGCGTCGTAAGATCGATGCCGTTACGGGTGAACCCTTACATAACCTGCAGCATGATTTGCTGCCGCCGACTGTTCCAATCACGCCTGCGGATCCCGGTAATTTAGATAACGTCTATACCGTTAAGCCTGTTCTCCCATCAAGGACCGGAACCGAACATTCAAGCTCAGATGAAAATTCAGATTTAATTCCGTTCTGGGAGGCCCAGCTGGGCATTGATACGGAGCGGTATGTTCTGGATAAGCCTAGGGGGGACGATCAAAACCTGATTTTATTGTACTTTGACAAAAGCGATATGAACGAGGATGAAGCGGATCAATCGGCGACCGATCCGTTATCGGTGGACCGATATTTTGAACGGCGGTGGGGAAAAACGCTTCGCAATCTTCAGGCAGCTTACATGATACATATAGATAAGGCCACAGGCAGCTTAGAGGCGTACCATTATAAACCGGAAAGCTCCGACGGAGAGACGGTGCTCACTCGCGAGCAATGCTGGGAACGAGCAGAGCTGTTCTTGCAGAGATTTTTTCCGTCATACGCCAAGTATTTGCGGTTGGAAGTGAAATGGGATTTGGAAGACGGGGTAACGGACAGTGAACAAGAGGGAGATGAGGGCGAAGCAGAGAAGCGAGATCGGGAATTCTTCCACTTGCCGCTGTATATGGATCAATACCGGGTACGGCTGGAGCGTGTAAATATTTGCGTAAGCACGATGACGGGAGAAGTGCTTCTGTACCGTAGTGTGTCTCATGAGAAAATCCGTGAGCTTGAGGCTTGCGGGTTTAAGGCCGCGGTTTCTGCGGCTTCGGCGCTCGCACGATATGCGGAACAGCTGGATGTGTCGCTCAGGTGGTATATGGATGGTGATGACGGCACGGCCCACTACCGGTTAATCTATGATCCCGTGCACAAGAGACGAGCAAAAGCAGGAGTAACCGTTTCAGAGTATCTTTTGGAATTTATAGATGCCGTTAGCGGAGAATTGATATGGTCCAAATTCTGAGCACTGAGCGATGCTGAATCGTTGGCATGGGTAGTACCAGGAATGGCAGCAGGTTTATTGAGATAGATGGAAAGGGCCAGCCATTGTCCCTAGGGTGTCAGAGCATCATGTGAGGGCAAGTGGGCTGCTGTGTGCCTGAGATCCCACAGATGCATTAAGCCTTATATTATGCGATTTAAAAAGGGTGTCCCAACAGCCGCTTGTACGGTGAGGGACATCCTTTCTTAAGAGATTAGAGAGCATGAAATTCAGAGACGTACCACATCTAATCTTTAGCTTGCAAGAAAACAGCCGCTGTATGCGGTCTGGCTTCTCAGAAAGCATGTCGATAGCTGTTAAGCTATTATAACGGATCAACTCCTGCGCTATCCGCAGGTGCAGTTTAATACCGGTTTGCGCGCGGCCGTCGTTTCGTCCAGGCGCTTCACAACCGTGGTGTAAGGGGCGTTAATGACAACGTCCGGCGTAGACTCGGCTTCTTTTGCGATCTGGATCATCGTGTCAATGAAACCGTCCAGCGTTTCTTTGCTCTCCGTTTCGGTCGGCTCGATCATGATGCATTCCTCCACGTTGAGCGGGAAATAGATGGTTGGCGGATGATAGCCGAAATCGAGCAGCCGCTTGGCAACGTCCAGGGTTCGCACGCCGTACTCCTTCAGCTTTCTGCCGGACAGCACGAATTCGTGCTTGCATAAGCCCGGGTAGGCTACTTCGTAATAAGGAGCCAGACGATGCATCATGTAGTTGGCATTCAGCACGGCGAGCTCGGACACGCGACGAAGTCCTTCCGGTCCATAGGTGCGAATATACGCATAGGCACGAACCAGAATGCCGAAGTTGCCATAGAACGCCTTCACGCGGCCGATCGACTGGGGACGGTCGTAATCCCAGTAGAAGGTGCCGTCTTCGCGCTTGGACACGATCGGTTTCGGCAGGAACGGGATCAGCAGGCTTTTCACGCCGACAGGGCCAGCGCCGGGACCACCTCCGCCATGGGGTGTGCTCATCGTTTTGTGCAGGTTGAGATGGACCACGTCAAAGCCCATGTCGCCTGGTCGGGTAATTCCCATGATGGCGTTGGAATTGGCTCCGTCATAGTACAGCAGACCGCCGGCGTCGTGCACGATTTCCGCAATTTCCACGATCTGCTCCTCGAACAGGCCAAGCGTGCTCGGGTTCGTCAGCATAAGGGCCGCCGTATCCTCACCAACGACGGCGCGGAGGGCATCCAGATCCACCATGCCCCGTTCATTGGATTTAATCGTGATCGTGTCGTAACCGGCTACTGTTGCGCTGGCCGGGTTCGTGCCGTGAGAGGAGTCGGGTACGATGACCTTGGTGCGTTTCTCGCAGCGGCTCTCATGGTAGGCGCGAATCAGCATCAGCCCCGTCCATTCGCCATGGGCACCCGCAGCAGGCTGCAGCGTTACTTGATCCATGCCGGTCAATGCGGCCAAGTCGTTCTGAAGGGTATACAGCAGCTCCAGTGCGCCCTGAATGCTTTCCTCAGGCTGGTACGGATGAATCTTGGCAAAACCGGCAAAACGGGCAACATCCTCGTTGATCTTCGGGTTGTATTTCATCGTGCATGACCCGAGCGGATAGAAACCGTTATCGATGCCGAAATTCCGTCGCGACAGCTCGGTATAGTGACGGATGACATCCACTTCGTATACCTCAGGCAGTTCGGCCGGTTTGCTGCGCAGCAGGCTCTCCGGTATGAATGAAGCGGCGTCGGTTTCCGGTACGTCGCATTCGGGCAGGGAATAGGCGACGCGGCCGGGCTTGCTGAGTTCAAATATCAAGGCTTTTTCCGGTTTCATACAATCGCCTCCAATTCACCAATAAACTGGTCGATTTCTTCCTTCGTCCGCCGTTCGGTCACGGCGATCAGCATGCATCCATGAAGCTCAGGGTACGAAGAGCCAAGATCATAACCGCCGATATAACCGGCCTCCAGCAGCTTCGAGTTGATCTCCTTCACGTTGGTTCCATCCGTCAGCTTCACTACGAATTCATTGAAGAACGGAGAGCTGAATGGGAGGGATAAGGAGCCCTTGGCGACAAGGTCGGCAGCGTAATGGGATTTGCGCACGTTCAGAAGCGCTGCCTCCTGAATGCCGGCTTTACCCAGCGTAGACATATAAACGGAGGCACACAGCGCGAGCAGCGCCTGGTTCGAGCAGATGTTCGACGTTGCTTTTTCCCGGCGAATATGTTGTTCCCGTGCCTGCAGCGTCAGCACAAAGCCGCGCTTTCCGTCCTTATCGACGGTTTGGCCCACGATCCGGCCGGGAATGCGGCGCATCAGCGGTTCGGATACCGCGAAGAATCCGCAGGTCGGTCCGCCGAGAGAGGCAGGAATGCCGAGCGGCTGGGCATCGCCGACAACGATGTCGGCCCCAAGCACGCCAGGGGATTCGAGCAGCCCGAGCGACAGCGGGTTTACGCTCAGCACGAGCAATGCTTTTTGATCATGAACCAAGGGCTCGATCGATCTCACGTCCTCAATGCAGCCGAAGAAGTTCGGCGATTGCAGAAGCACGGCTGCCGTGTCATCCGTAACGGCAGCGGCGAGCGCATCCGGGTCGGTAACGCCGTTAACGATGCCGACTTCAACGACTTCCAGATCGAGGCCGTGAGCCGAAGTCAGAACGATCTCCCGGGCTTCCGGGTGAACGGCTCGGGAAATAACGATTTTCTTTCGTTTGGTTGCCCCGCTGGCAAGCGCCGCTGCCTCAGCCAGTGCCGTTGAACCGTCATACATGCTGGCATTGGCTACTTTCATGCCGGTCAATTCGCAGATATAAGATTGAAATTCAAAGATCGCTTGCAGCTCGCCTTGGCTGATCTCCGGTTGGTAGGGCGTGTACGCCGTGTAAAATTCGGAGCGGGAAATCACATGATTGAGGACGACGGGAATGTGGTGGTCATACAATCCGGCTCCGAGAAAGCTGGTATACCGGTCGAAATCGGCATTGCGGTCCGCCAAGCGGCGCATATGCTTCAGCAGCTCTGGCTCGCCCAGCCGTTTCGACATCGGGAGGACGCCGTTGTATCGGACGGATTTAGGGATATCGGCAAACAGGTCTTCGATGGTCTCCGCTCCGACGGCGGCAAGCATGTCGGCCTGATCTTGATCTGTCATAGGCAAGTAACGATGCTTCATGATAAGGCAGCTCCTCTTTTATAGAATGGTGTTTTAACCACTTTGGCTTTTAATTTCTTACCGCGAATCTCGACCCATACCTCGGAATCCAAGCTTGCATAAGGGGTTTCGATCAAGGCCAATCCGAGATTTCGCTTGAGAGAGGGAGATTGAGTACCGCTGGTCACTTCACCGATCGGTTCACCATTACCGTTGAATACAGGGTAATGGGACCGCGGGATACCGCGATCAATAAGCTCAATGCCAACCAGCTTACGCGGCACACCGTCTTGTTTCTGCTGTTGAAGCGCTTCCCGTCCGATGAAATCGCCGCTGTCCAGCTTCACGAAATAACCGAGGCTGGCTTCAAGCGGTGAGATCGTGCTCGAAAGCTCCTGTCCGTACAATGGCAGTTTCGCCTCGAAGCGGAGCGTATCGCGCGCACCAAGTCCGGCAGGAATGAGTCCATGGTCTTCCCCCGCGGTTAACAGGCCTCTCCAGATATCCAGCGCATCCCCGGCGGAGCAATAAATTTCAAAGCCGTCTTCACCGGTATAACCGGTCCGTGAGAGCAAGGCGGCATGGCCGCATACTTGCGCGTTCTGGATAAAATGGAAGGAGGGGAGATCGCCGAGCGTCTCCGAGGTTGCCTTCGACAAGATGTTCTCGGCGGCAGGTCCTTGGAGTGCAATCAGTGCCGTCTCCGCGGATACGTTCCGGATGGCGACATCACCTGTGACGTGTTCATGAAGCCACTGAAGATCCTTATCGATGTTGGATGCGTTCACAACCAGCATGAATCGATCCGACGACAGTTTATAAACTAGCAGGTCATCGACCGTACCGCCGTTGTCATTACACATTAGCGTATATTGGGCCTGACCGACCGTAATTCGGGTGACGTCATTCGTGGTCATGTTCTGGATGAAAGCTTCGGCGTCTTGTCCGCTGATCATAAATTCACCCATGTGGGAGACGTCGAACAGGCCGGCGTGCTTGCGTACGGCTTCATGTTCTTGCACGATGCCGGAAAATTGCACGGGCAATTCCCAGCCGCCGAAATCGATGCAGCGAGTAGAAGGGAAATCGGAATAAAGCGGGTAAAGCGGTGTACGTTGTAATGAACTCATCTCTTCACCTCTTTAATTGGCATGGTCTATCGGGGAAACACCAAAAAAGGACAGACAGAAGGATAACAAGCCGTGCTCAAAAAGCCCGCTCGTTGCGTAATCCTTCTGCTCTGTCCTTTGTACCTGAGAGTTACCCCACATGTCATGTTAGTGTTGTGTCAAGCGTGTGTGAGTTTCCCCGTGGGTGATTCCTTATTCAGAATTCTCTCCAGAGGTGCGTCCGGTAAAGGTCCTTTTGCCTGAGAGATTCACCGTGTGATCCGGCTTACTCCTTCGGCGCTACCTGTCAGTCTGTCGGTAATCTCTCCCAATACCATCATCCGCGTGAAACATATTGAGTTGTCATCTTCCTACGTTCTTGTGATTATTATAAACGTGCCTCTCCATAAAGTGTCAACCTTTATTTCATCAAAAATTTGTTCATGTTTAAAATTTTTGTTAGAAATCTTGACATCGACTCGTCCCTGTTTTATTCTGTGGGAGAATAAGCCAACCGAATATGCGAATGACGATGGATGGGAGAGACCGCTAACGAGTTGGGGATAACCCGAGCGGCACCGAAGGAGCAAACCGTTATGCCTGCCGGGCTGACGAGTAATCTCTCAGGTAAACGAACCGCCATCCGACGCAGCTCTGGAGAGTGCGCAAGCCACCCAAGGGGAAAGATCGAACCGTTAAGAGGCGGCCGATCACAAACTCTCAGGTACCGAGGACAGAGAGAAGGCGAAAGCCTTTTTTCGCGTCCTTTTTTTCATTCACCTTAATTTCATTTTTTTAAGAAAAGAGGAGTATTCGAAAATGAGCGAAATCAGAGAGAATTTGGTGTACAGCGACGATCATGAATGGGCATTGAGGGTTGATGGGAATGTGGTGCGCGTCGGTATTTCCGATCATGCGCAGTGCCAGCTGGGCGATATCGTATTCGTAGAGCTTCCTGAGACGGGCGCTGCGGTTTCCGCAGGCGATAGCATCGGCACCATTGAGTCGGTCAAAACCGTTTCGGAGCTGTATTCCCCTGTTTCCGGAACCATTACGAAAGTGAATACCTCCTTGGAAGACCAGCCTGAGCTTGTGAACGGAGAGCCGTATGAGGGCGGATGGATTATGGAGGTAGAGGTGGAAGGCGATCTGGACGAAGCGCTAGGCAAACTGCTGACCGCGGATGCTTATCGTGCCAAAGTGGATTAGGGATCGTAACATAACAATAGAAACGCATAGCATAACGGCTGCGACACGTAACGAGAATTACGGGTCGCAGCCGTTTCCGTTTGTCCATTCATTCGGGGAACCATGCCACGCTTTATCCTGAGCTTGATGCCATGCGGCGCGACATGAAACGTGTCCGGAGCTCAGGCAGATTCACGATCAGAATCCCGCCGATAATGAACAAACTGCCTAGGACCGAATAAAGTGAAATCGTTTCGCCGTACAGAAATGCACCGAGTCCCAGCGCGATGATCGGCGACACGAAGAGCCAGGTGGACGGGAAAAAGGCATTCGTCGCTTTTAGCAGCCAGGCATACAGGCTATGGCCCAGCATCGAGCCGACGATTGTCAAATATAAGACGGATCCTATGGCCGGCATCGTTGTCAGCCCAGTCCATTGCCCGCGTTCACTGAACAAGGATAGAAGCAATAAAGCCAAGCCCCCATGCATCATCTGCACCGCATTGATCGTAATCGGCGAGATATCCGGCATGTCAAAGGACAGTTTGCGGGTAGCAAGCGAGCCCACGCTATAACCGATTTCGCCTATAAGGATGATCATGCAGCTCAGAATCCAGATGAGGTCGCTCCCGATCGCCAGCTTGGGCATGATGAGCACGCACACGCCCGCAAATCCGACCGCGCAGCCCCAGTAATCGCTGCGTCGGGCTTTCTTCCGCATGACAACGGATTGAATCATCAGGATCATCATGGGGCCCGTAGCCGACAGCATGGCGGCAATGCCAGAAGCTACATGCTGCTCGGCCCAATACAGCGTCGCAAACGTCAGAAACGTGCTGGTCATCCCGATCAGAAGGAATTCCTTGCGCAAGAGCAGGCTCGGTTTTGCCTTGCGCTGCAATATCATCCACAGGAAGATGAAGGCGCCCGCCAGAAGAAATCGAAGCCCCGCCGAGAGAAATGGCGGCAGCCCAGCCTCCACGCCGATTTTGATCGCGAGAAACGTGGTGCTGAAAATGGCGCACATTAATAAGTAGTTAAAAATAATCATGCTGCATCCTCCTTTTTCTATACTATAATAGGTAGTTAATAGAACAGATTTGGGTCTGATAGAACAGATGCGCCTGCAAATAGATCAGGGGGAAAGTACGGATGAAGCTTTCGATGATGGATGAAAAGGCAGGAAAACGAACATTGCAGCAGCTGGTTTATGACACCATTGCAAAAGGCATTGCAACAGGGGAGTGGAAGGAGTCTGACAAGCTGCCGTCGGTTAGGGTTATGGCGAAGCGTTTGAAGGTTCATCGATTAACGGTGTTGAAGGCTTATCAACAGCTGTTAGAGGATGGCATCGTGGAAGTGAAATATAAATCAGGGTATTTTGTGGCGAGTAAGGCAGAAGACGTTTCGGCGGAATCCCTTGCATTCAGCCCGCCTTGGGAATATCAGGCCAGATCGCTGTACGTCAATCGCAGCCGCTTGTCCGACATTCACAGGCATCAGGTCGATTACCAGATGTCGGAAGCGCTGATCGATCCTGCGCTGCTGCCGAATGCATTCTTGTCCAACCACGTCAAACAAGTGTTTGACATGTATCCGAAGGTATTAAGCACTTATTCTTCGGTGTCCGGAGATTTGGAGCTGCGCGAGGAAATGGCCCGGTATTTCATGGAGAAGCAGGGCATAGCGGTTCATCCGGAAGAACTGCTGATTACGACGGGATCCCAGCAAGCGATTGATCTAATTTCGCGTTCGCTCGTCAAAAGCGGAGATGCTGTATTGATCGAACGGCCGACATACAGCCCGGCGATTGATGTTTTTGTTCAGCAAAATGTCAATCTGCTCCCCATCGAGATTACGCCGCAAGGATACGACCTGGAACATATCGAATATATGATGCGGACGGAGAAGCCGAAGCTGTTCTACATGAACCCGACGTTTCAAAACCCGACAGGATATACGGTACCGGCAACGCAGCGCAAGGCGCTGGTTGAACTAGCCGAACGATATGAATGCATTCTGGTGGAGGATGAGGTTTATCACGACATTTATTTTGGAGATCCGCCGCCGCTGCCCTTTTTTTATTACGATACCGAGGGTTACGTCATTCATATTCGAAGCTTCAGCAAATACGTTGCCCCTGGCCTGCGGATATCGGTCCTGGCCGCACGTCCGGAGCTGATGAAGGTAATCGTACCGGTTAAGGCGCTTTCGGACAACGGTACGCCCTTGTTGACGCAAAAGATCTTTCAGCATTATTTCTTCTCCAGCAGGCTGCAGGAGCATGTGGCCAAGCTTCGGATTGCGCTGGAGCTTCGAAAAGCGAGGATGGAGAACCTGCTGGCGGCTACGGATTGGAGCTGGAGCAGCCCGGGAGGCGGCTTGAATCTATGGATACGGCTGCCGGAAACGATCAACGTGGATGCGTTATTGCAGCAATGCTTGGCGGAATCGGTAGCGTTTGTTCCCGGACGGATATGCGATCCGCTGGATCGGATGGAATCCTGGATCAGGCTTAGTTACTCTTATATCAGCGAGGTTCAGCTGGATGAGGGAATACGTCGCCTCGTTGAGATATCGGACCGTGTGAAGCAGGATTAGCGCAACATATTGGCATGATTTTAAGGAGGAATCGGACAGCAAAGAGAGTTTTTATGGGACTTGCTGATGAAGAGCAGTCAGTTCCCTTAAAAAAGGTTGGCAGTCATGTCACAAAAACAGCCCCCTTCTCGTGTTATGTGCAAATCGCATAAACCAAAGGAGATGGGTTGTATTGATAAAGGATTTCACATGCGTTGTCGTAGGGGGAGGCTTTGCCGGCATACATGCCCTCAAAGCCATTCATAAAGGCTGCCAGAAAGGGCTGAACGGAAGAAAGCTGCGATTGTTCCTTATCGATCAAGGGTCCGCCCATGTGCGGAAAGTGCTTTTATTCCGCCCTGCCGTTAGTGGGGAAAGCATAACCGTCCCGTGGGAACAGGTCATGCCGGAAGGCACCCGCTTCATACAGGGCAGGGTGACTAACATTGACAAGGAAAGCAAGCTGCTGAACTTGGAAGACGGCAGAGGGCAGGAGCATAGGATGGAGTATGATGTCCTTGTGATGGCGATTGGAAGCGTCGTGCGCCAGGCAGCACCGGAACAAGGCGGCATATCGCTGACAGGCATGGAAGCGGCGGAACGTATCCGCGAACGCTGGCAGTCCAATCTTAGGCTTGCGGCAGCAGAAACGGATGCGCAAGAGAAGCAGCGGCTGATGAGCATTGCCGTTGCCGGTGCAGGCATTACCGGAATCGAGACGTCGGCCGAGCTGATTCACGCGATGCGGGCTGAGGCGGGTAAGCTCCGTTTAGACCCGGCACATATTCAGGTGCATCTGTTCAATGCTCAGGATCGCTTGTTCCTCGAAGGGCCTGCCAAAGTAGGGAAACGGCTTGAACGATATCTAACCGAGCTTGGCATAGTCCTTCATCAGGGGAGAAGAGCGCTTAAGGAGGAACAGGGGAAGCTTCATTTTCTTGAAGGAGCTTCCATCCATGTCGGCCTTACGGTGTGGACGCTTGGTCTGGCTCCGAACCCCGCGCTGCTAGGCCTGGGGCTGCCCGTGACGGCGGACGGGCAGATCGTTGTCGATGAAAGCTACCGTGTCAAGGATGCGCCGGGAGTATACGGCATCGGCGATTGCGCGCATGTGGTCGATCCCGTAAGCGGTGCCGCAGACCGGATGACATGCAAGGAAGCGATTCCGCAAGCGGCGCGGCTTGGCGGCATCGTGCAGGCGGATGTAACCGGAACCCCAGCCGCCAAGCACAGGAGCGTAAATGAAGGGTATACGGTTGGATTGGGACCCGGACACGGCCTGGTGTGGTCACGTGCCTGGGGAATGGATCTGATGATCACAGGAAAGCTGGCTTACAAGGTCAAATCGTTCATGTGGAATTATTCCAGCATGGTTCGTTAGATAAGGGACAATCCTGCTTGAAAGGATGTAAAGACGGTATGTTAGAGCTGTATGAACAGTATAAGGGTCTTCTGTTTCATCTGGCGTATCAAATGACCGGAACGGTTACGGATGCAGAGGATGCGGTACAGGATGTGTTCGTGAAGGTCCAAAGCCTTCCCATCGGACAAATACGGGAGCCCAAAGCCTATTTGTGCAAAATGGTGACGAATCGCTGTCTCGACGAGATCAAGTCAGCCAGAAATCGGAGAGAGCAGTATTTCGGTCCTTGGCTTCCCGAGCCGATTCCCGAATCCTACGGCGAGGCCTATGAGACCGTCGAGAACCACGAGCTGCTCTCTTATGCCATGCTGGTTCTGCTCGAACGTCTGTCTCCTTCGGAGCGAGCCGTATTCGTCCTGCGGGAAGCGCTGGGATTCGATTACCCGGAAATCGCCGGGCTGATCGATAAAACCGAGGCCAACTGCCGCAAGCTTATGAGCAGGGCAAGAGGAAAAATGGGGATCACGGAGGAGGACCTGATTGGCGTAGGGTCCGTCGAGGAGGAATGGGTAAAGCGATTCTTCACGGCCCTGTCCGAGGGAAACGCCGAACATGTCCTGTCCCTGCTGGCGGACGATGCCGTCCTTCTGGCCGACGGCGGCGGTAAAGTGATCGCGGCGGCAAGGCCGGTCGAAACCCGGGAGCGGGTTGCCCGTTTTCTTAGCGGCATTCTGCGCCAAGCACTGCTGGAGGATGGTGTTGCGCCGGAGATCGCGGTCAGGGAATTGAACCATCAAACCGGGGTTGTTTTCCGGCAAGCCGGGAACGTAACGGGCGTCGTTTTCTTCAATATCCGGAATGGATTGCTGCAGGATATCTATATCGTGAGAAATCCGGATAAACTGACAGGGATTTAAGCCATTACAGTTTTACATTGCAGCCGACCTCTGAAGAGGGAGGCTGCTTTTTTTATTGACAAGGGAAAGACGTTGAATGTCCCGGCGCTAAGCCTGCAGCTCGATTGCATGAGCTTTTTATGAAGGTCGCATGAAACTGGATTCGTATTCCATATTGCAGGGTAATTAGATGACGGGTTCGCAAGCGGACCTGTTACCAAGGGAAACACTCGTCAGAGACACATCTACTACATACCAGGAGGTTCCGATCATGGACAATTCAAATTCCAATTCGAATGTCAACAACAGCAACAACAAGACGAGCAAGGACCAACAGCTGGAACAATTTACGGTAGACAATGACGGTAAGAGCTTGACCACGAACCAGGGGCTTACGGTCTCTGAGGACGAGCATTCGCTTAAGGCTGGCGAACGCGGTCCGACGTTAATGGAGGACTTCCATTTCAGAGAGAAAATGACGCATTTCGACCATGAGCGAATTCCTGAGCGCATTGTGCATGCCCGCGGTTTTGGAGCCCATGGTTATTTTCAGTTATATGAATCGATGAAAGATTATACCAAAGCCAAATTCCTGCAGGATCCTTCCGTCGTGACGCCCGTATTTGTCCGGTTCTCGACGGTGGCGGGCTCCAGGGGCTCAGCCGACACCGTGCGGGACGTGCGCGGTTTCGCAACTAAATTTTATACGGAAGAGGGCAACTATGACCTGGTTGGCAACAACATGCCTGTATTCTTCGTACAGGATGCGATGAAGTTTCCCGATTTCGTTCACGCGGTAAAGCCCGAGCCCCATAACGAGATTCCGCAGGCGCAGTCCGCTCACGATACGTTCTGGGATTTTGTAGCTAACAACACGGAAAGCGCGCACATGGTGATGTGGGCGATGTCGGACCGTTCGCTTCCGCGAAGCTTCCGAATGATGGAGGGCTTCGGCGTGCATACCTTCCGTTTCGTGAACGAGGAAGGAAAGGCGCATTTTGTGAAATTCCACTGGAAGCCCGTGCTGGGCACTCATTCTCTCGTGTGGGACGAAACGCAGAAGCTGGCAGGAAAGGATCCCGACTTTAACCGCCGCGACCTATGGGATGCCATCGACACGGGGAACTATCCGGAATTCGAATTTGGCGTTCAAATGATCGGGGAGGACGAGGAATTCAATTTTGATTTTGATATCCTCGATCCGACGAAGATATGGCCGGAAGAGATCATTCCGGTCAGAATCATAGGAAAAATGACGCTTAATCGCAATACGGATAATTTCTTTGCGGAGACGGAACAGATTGCATTCCATCCAGGTCATGTCGTGCCCGGCATCGATTTTACCAATGATCCGCTGCTGCAGGGACGTCTGTTCTCCTATACCGATACGCAGCTGTCCCGTCTGGGCGGGCCGAATTTCCATGAAATTCCGATTAATCGTCCGATTGCACCGGTTCATAACAACCAACGGGACGGGATGCACCGCATGACCATCAATAAGGGGCCGGTCAGCTATCATAAGAACGGCATTGCGGGCAACACGCCGAAGCCCGTTCCAGCCGAACGAGGCGGCTACGAGCATTATACCGAGAAGGTGGAGGGTCGCAAGGTGCAAGCCCGAAGCGACAGCTTCAAGGATCACTTCAGCCAGGCGGCTTTGTTCTGGAACAGCATGTCCGAGGTGGAGAAGCAGCATATCGTATCCGCATTCCAGTTCGAGCTTGGCAAAGTGCAGCGGAAGGAGATCCGCCAGCAGATCGTCGACCTGTTTGCGAATGTGGACAGCGAACTCGCGACAAGAATTTCGGAAGGGTTAGGAACCATTCCTCCCCAAACCAGGGGCTCCGCTTCCAAAGACTCCTCTCCGGCTCTCAGCATGATGAACACCGCGAAGCTCCCGTTAACGCGCAAGGTGGCTGTGCTTGCAGGCAATGGATTTACGGACGAGCTTCCGTTCGTGCTTGCGCAGCTTCAGCAAGCCGGCATCATCACCGAAGTGGTTAGCCCGAAGCTTGGCGTCATTGCAGGCAAATCCGGCGGAGAACTGGAAGTGAAACATTCGCTCCTGGGGGCGGATTCCGTGTTATTCGACGCGGTGCTTGTCGCGGGCGGGGCGCTAAGCGTGTCAGAGCTCCTGACGGAGCAGAAGGTGCTGGACTTCATCAAGGAAGCTTATCGGCATTTCAAACCGATCGCGGCCATCGCCGAAGGAATGAATCTGCTTCCGGCGGCGAGCGGTGAAGGGATCGTGGTCGCTAAAGAGAATGAGGATTCGAAGCTGTTCGGCCAAGCCTTCATTGATGCGATTGCGGCCCATCGCCATTGGTCCCGAACCATCTAAGAGGAATAGCCCTTGAATATATAGATCAGCTGCGCTATAATTCCCCTTAATCAATGGCTGAAAGTGAAGGGGATTATGACATGAACAGCATCAAATCGAATCAACTTCATCATCACAAGCAGCGTTAGCACGCCTGTAAATCTACAGGGCGGGCTAACGCTGTTCGCGTTGGCCTCCCTGCCGCATACCAAGCGCGCGGGACCATGAGGTCCGGCGCGTTTTTTATTTTCTCGGGACGAAAGGATGAGCAGCGATGCAGAACGTAAAAGGGACATATGATTATTTTGGACAGGAACAGGCTGTAAGGAGAAAGGTGCAATCGACGCTTCGCGAAGTGTTTGAATGTTACGATTACGCGGAGATGGAGTCAACCATCCTGAATGAATTGGAACTGCTGTCTTCCAAGTACGCTGGAGGAGAAGAAATACTTAAGGAGATGTATCAGCTGACGGATCAGGGAGCGCGACAGCTGGGGCTGCGCTACGACCTGACGATACCGTTCGCCAAGGTGATCGCGCTGAACCCAGGCATCAGCCAGCCATTCAAGCGATATGAGATGGGGAAGGTATTTCGGGACGGCCCTGTCAAAAGGGGCAGATTGCGGGAGTTTCTGCAGTGCGACGTCGATGTGGTGGGGGTTGCGGGTCCGGAAGCGGAAGCGGAGCTGATGCAGCTCGCAGCCGAGGTGTTCCGAAGACTTGAAATTCCGATCGTCCTCAGGTGGAACAATCGTGGCTTTCTGGGTGAACTCCTGGGAGCTATGGGCGTACCGGCCGACCTAAGTTCATCCGTCATGTTGACACTGGATAAGCTGGACAAGATCGGGAGGGAAGGGGTTCGGAAAGAGCTCGCGGATAAGGTGATTGATCCGGAAATTTGCCGCCGCGTCCTGAGCTTCGTAGATCTCAAGGAACCGACGTTTGAGCAGATTACCAGAACATACAACCTGGAGCCGGGGCGGGGCGCGCGCGAAGTTCAAATCCTGCAAAGCCTGCTGCAGCGTGTCGGTTTGCAGGACATCTGCGTATTTGATCCGTTTCTTTCCCGGGGTTTGTCGTTTTACACGGGAACCGTTTACGAAATTTACGACGCGTCCCATGCTTTTCGTTCAAGTCTGGGCGGCGGCGGCAGATATGACGCGATCATCGGGCAGCTTGTTGGACGGGAAGATATGGCATATCCGACGGTAGGGCTTTCGTTCGGCATGGAATCCATCATGGAGATGCTTCGGGACCGGGTGGTGGAAACGAACAGGCCACACGTTGTGGTTATCCCGATAGGAGAAGCTGTCCCGGAAGGATTGATGGCTGCTGCGGCACTTCGGAATCGCGGGATTCGTACCCGATTGGCTACCCAGCGGCGCAAATTGAAAAAGACCTTAGCCTCCGCTTCGGCGGAAGGCATCCCTTATGCCATTCTGATCGGCGAAGATGAAGCGGCGGCTGGCGTGCTTCGATTGAAGAACATGTCCGACGGCATGGAGCTTACTTTAAAATTGAAGGAAGCGGAGGAGTTCATAAGCCGGAACTTGATGGCTTGATATGAAACGAAGGGCTTCTGTTATGTAACAAGGATGTGCAGTTTAAGGCTAACGGTTTAGGGGGAATGGAGCCGTTCTTTTTTGAATATAATGGATTTCTACCGAAAAGGTACTCGCGCTCGAAACAATCTCCAAGTAGAATAAACGTATTGGATTTTACCAAGGGGGGAGCGGATCGCAATGCTGTACGAACAATTTTTCATGCTGCACCGGAAGCTTGCTGTTAACGCTCCAGTCCATACCGCTACGGAAGTGACGCTTGAGCAGATTGCCGACACGCTTTATTGCACGTCGCGCAACGCGAAGCTCGTTTTGCGCAAGCTCGAAGAGAAGGGCTGGATTCTGTGGAAAGCCGGACGCGGGCGAGGAAACCGGTCCAAGCTGACCTTTCAAGCGGATCAAGCAGAACTGCTTCAGGAAGCGGCACAGCAGCTCGCGGAAAAAGGGGAATACAAGCAGGCCTTTGAGCTGCTTCGTACCTACGGACAAGGCATTCGGACCAACGACTCCTACGTGGAGTGGATGAACGGGCATTTTGGCTTTTGCAAGGAGATGAAGGAAGGGGAGGAAGAAGCCAGAGATTCGCTGCGGCTGCCGGTTTATCGGCTGATCGAAACCTTGGACCCCGCCGAGTGCTATTACAGTTTTCAAGCTCATATGATCCAGCAAATATTCGATCGATTGGTGGTATACGATAAAGCAAAGGATCAATACATGCCTGTGATTGCGCATCATTGGGAGAGCAGCGAGGATGGAACGAGCTGGACGTTTCATCTTCGTAAAGGGATTCTGTTCCATGACGGCAAGGAATTAACGGCCGAGGACGTAAAATTCACGGTGGAGCGCTTGGGTCAGGATCGACGGAATGCTTGGATCGTGCGTGAACTGCACAGCGTAGAGGCGGTGTCGCCCCGCGAGGTCCGTTTTATCCTGAATAAGCCGAATCGGATTTTCATCCGGTTTCTCAGTTCCATATGCATGTCCATCGTGCCTAAACATCTGCTGATTCACGATGAAGAACAGTTCTGGAGGCTTCCTGTCGGAACGGGGCCTTTTCAGGTGGAGGAATGGACCGAGGAGAGGCTGACCATTCACGCGAATGCCCACTATTATCAAGGGCGGCCGCATTTGGACAGCATCCAAATCATTATGATGCCGGAAGATGCCGAGCATTGCAACGTCAGTTGGGAGCGGCTGCTGCAGGATTCGGAGCAATTCGGTCATGGCGGCGACCATCATGCTGTGGATATCATAGAATCCTCCGAAGGCTGCACGACTTTGATTACATGGAATATGAAAAAAGAGGGGCCGTTTCAATCCGTCGAATTTCGCCGCGCATTCAATCTGATCCGGAACCGTTCGGAGATGATCCGGGAGCTGGGCGACAATCGTCTTTATCCGGCCAGAGGGTTCATTATGGATGAACAAGCGCCTTACCGCAAAGACCGTTATGATCCCGAGTTCGCCAAGTCGCTGTTGAGACAGTCGGGTTACGACGGTTCCCCCGTCATCATGGCAACGCTGGCCAATCATATCAAGGATGCCGAATGGATCCAGAATCAGTGTGCTTCCGTTGGGATTTCATTGATGATCCGGGAGATACGTATGGATACCATGCTGCATCCCGACGTGGTGAATAGTATGGACTGCATATTGCACGGCCTAGTTCTTCCGGGCGAAGAAGTATGCATCATCGAGAATTACGAGCAGGAGGGCAGCATTGTCAAAGAGTTCATGGATCCGTCCCTGCAGGATTGGGTACAAGAATGCATCGATGACGCGCTTGCCAGCGAACAGTGCGAGGAGCGGTTGAGCATTTTATCGAACATCGAGGAGAGGCTGCGGGAGGAAGCGCATGTATCATTCCTGATTCATACGAAATTCTTCGCAAGTTTGCATCCTTCTTACAAGGGAGTTGTCATTAATAATCTGGGATGGCTGGATTTTAAGCAGATCTGGCGGGCGTGATTCCCGTAAAAAAAGAGCAAGCGCGTACAACGGCGCTTGCTCTTTTGGCTTATAAGGTTTTTGAATGGGTTTTTCGTGATCTCCGCTTTCGAAAGAACCCGTAAAGCTTATCGATAAGTCGACGATTCCTCGCATTTAACTCCGATTCACCAACGCCGATCTCATCATGAATAATGAATCTTCCTTGACGATCCAGTTCGTCCCAATGTGCTTGCCGATATTCATTTAGCTTCTCCAGCGTATATATATCGTTATTCATGGCAACCTCCCTATCAGACATTCAGGATTTCGTGGTAACTTACGTAGAATGTCTTGATAGTCTCATTATGGAGGTCAACCGAGCTTGTAAAAAGTGTAAACCTCGGCAGCCGAATTTCCCCTTTTCATGAACGGAAGGACTGCCGCAGGAACCAGATCACACTTTATTTTCTTTATGAGCGATGGCGCTGTTCTCAATCTGAATGGTTGAATGCTCGATGTGGAATCGACTTTCCAGAAGATCAATCGCTTGTTGAAGGATCTCATAACCAGTCACGTCATCCTTTACGACAAGATGGCAGCTCAAGGAGTCGAAATTGGACGTAATCGTCCAAATATGGAGATCATGGATGCCCGTGACTCCCGGAATGGACAGCAGGGATTTCGTTACCTCATCAGGGTTAATCGCTGCAGGTGCACCCTCCATGAGGATATGAACGGTATTCTGTATAATTCTCCAGGCGCTTTTCAGGATCAAGATCGAAACCAGAATGGAAATCATAGGATCTGCAATATACCATCCAAATGCAATCATGAGAATCCCGGCGACAATAGCACCTACGGAGCCAAGCGCATCGCCGATGACATGAAGGTAGGCGCTTCGCAGGTTCACATTGTTCTTCACATCGCCCATCCGCATCAAGAACCAGGCACTCAGAAGATTAGCCAACAAGCCGATGGATGCAATGAGCATCATGCTGCCGCTGGCAACGGCCGGCGGGTCATCAAAGCGTTGAATCGCCTCCCAGACGATAAAGCCGGCGATTACAAACAGGGCGACGCCATTTAATAGTGCTGCCAGTATTTCGAAACGGTAAAAGCCGTAGGTCTTGTTCGGCGATGAGGGCCTTGCTGCAAACCATAAAGCGACCAGACTGAGCAGCAAAGCGCTGGCATCGCTTAGCATATGGCCGGAATCGGATAACAGGGCCAGACTGTTGGTAAGCAAACCTCCCACAAATTCTAGAATCATAATGCCGAGCGTGATGATCAGGGCGATGGCAAGACCTTTCTTATTCCCTGAGCGGGCGTGATCATGGTGACTGTGGTCATGACCGTGCTGGTGGTTGTGATGATGCATAATCGAAAACTCCCTTCAGATAAACCCTAAGAATGTTGAACGAATGATTCAAAAAGCTGAATAAATTTTAATATGAACATATGCTCATATACAATGTTATTTCAGACCTCTTCTGTTGTCAAGTTTTTCCGAAAAGTTAGGTCATCAAAATTATTTTTCACTTGCTCATTTATCTAGTATGCTTAAAGGGTGGTTCATTCAATGTAAAGAGATTAGGCTCAAAATCGATGGAACAAGGGGAGTTATTGCGACATGGGAGAACAGCGAAAATCGCTTGGCGAGGCTTACGGCGAAACAGCATACCCATTGATTGGCCATAGCCGCAGGAATGTTGAAGTGCTGCTCGAGGCATTTCGCAGCGCGGATGGGTCGCAGATGGGGGATACATACGGAAAGGGCGCCATCATCGAAGAGTTTCAGACGCGAATGGCAGAGGTTCTGGGGAAGGAATCGGCGGTATTCTTTCCCAGCGGAACGATGGCGCAGCAGATTGCTTTGCGGATCTGGTGCGATGATGCGGATCTGAAGCGAGTGGCGTATCACCCGCTTTGCCATTTGGAGATTCATGAGGAGGACGGGCTTAAAGAGCTGCATCATATCGAACCGATTCTGCTTGGCGATCAGGAGCGTTTGATTACGCTTGAGGACGTGCAGCGTTTGGATCGTGACATTGCATGTCTGCTTCTGGAATTGCCGCAGCGTGAAATCGGAGGGCAGCTGCCTGATTACGCGGAGTTGGAGGCCATTTCGGCCTATTGCCGTACTCAAGGCATCAAGCTGCATCTGGACGGGGCAAGATTGTTCGAGATTACACCGTATTATCAGAAAACGGCTGCAGAAATCTGTGCTCTATTTGACAGCGTGTATGTATCTTTCTATAAAGGCATCGGCGGGATTGCCGGCGCCGTTCTGGCCGGCGGGACCGATTTCACGGCAAAGTCCAAAGTGTGGAAGAGAAGGCATGGCGGCGATCTGGTCAGTCTTTACCCGTATATTATCAGCTCGGATTATTATTATGCGGAAAGAATAGGCAGCATGGGCCGGTATTACGAAGAAGCCAAAGAGCTCGCAGCGATGTTCGGCCAGTGCCGAGGCGTGAAGACGAAGCCTGCCGTGCCCGTATCGAATATGTTCCATGTGTACTTTGAAACGGATAAGGAACAGCTGGAACCGATCCTGATTGATGTGTACCGTGCGACGGGCGTCGGATTGGTCGCTTATCTGAACGAGGCAGGGGAAGATCAGTGTTATTCGGAGGTCAACATCGGGGAACGGTACGGCAAGACGCCAAAAGAGAGCATTCACGAAGCCTTCCGAATGTTGAACGAAAAATTGCAGGAAGCTGCAGGCATATAACAACAAAAAGGACCTGATTCAGGTCCTTTTTACGTGGCGCATTCAGCTTATCAGCCCCATATAGACCAGTTCCGATGGATTGGCCGGATGCTGAGCGAGGCCGATGGTATCACCGGCTCTCGGAATTTGCAGTTTCGATACGAGCGTTTCCAGCGTTTTGGTATATTGCTTTCCTCCGTTCTCTGTGACATCCAGTTCAAGGATGACGACCGGATCAAAATTGATCAGCTTTCCGGTATCCCGTACGGATCGTACGTGGGCGGTCGCCGTTAACGAAAGGGCGCCGGTCGCTGCCATCTGTGCCTGTTTCGCTTGCTCCAGACTTTGATTGATGGCGTGTCGATGTTCTTTCGGCACTAAGCCCTTCATCATCATACCCGTCAAACCTTTGTTCATCATTTGATCTGCTTTCTCCAGCGCATCCTGCGGACTTTTCTTTTTGCTAAACCATCCCATAATCGAGCACCTCGCTTAGAAGAATTATTTATAATTCAATGTTAGCCTCGGGGAGCTGTGGCGACAATGGTTTGGCAAGGAAACAAAACTTCGGGCAATATGATGGAATGAACTTGATCGTTTCGGAGAAACTTTTGCGGTATTCATAGGGTTCAATCAGGTTGATTCGGTTGCAAAGCAAATGAACGGTAAGTCATGACGAAAGTTTTGCGAATGAAGGTGGTCGTTTCGACCTTCTAACGCATGAATTATTTGTTTCGAAGCAGGTAGACCAGCTTTTTATAATAAACGGTGGACTCCTTGTATTTCCTTGATTCCTCCGATACGGCCGCCAATGCTTCATATAAAGATTCTAGTCGCATGGTGAGCTGAGCGGATTCGTAATACGGCAGGCATTTCAGGGCATACTCCATAAATTCTTCATGGTGTCCATGAGCCAAAGCGAGCTGGCATTGATAAAAAAATGCGGACATCTCTTGATCCGTTGTCAGCTCTAACGATTTGAGCTCTTGTATGTACTGGGTTAATAGCCCCCATTGTTTTTGAGCCGCAGCCGACTCGCAGCGGTAAATCAATAGGATCGGACGGAATTGCTCCCGTACCTCCGCCGATTCCCGTTCGAGAAGTTCCGCAAAACGCCGGATTTCTTCCTCCGCTTTTTCATGCTCTCCCTGCATCGTCAGCATGATGATCCGGTTGTTCATGATGGTGGATAACATATTCCCCTGGTTTACCGCATACACCAGATTGGCTTCCGCCATCGAGAGGGTGACCAGCGCTTCCTGATACAATCCCATCGAGTAACAATAACCGCTGTAAGCGATGTACAGATCGGTCAAGCGGTGAAATAGCCGTTCTTCATAAACGCGTCGCATCGTTCCATCAAACACCTGCTTGGCCTGGTCGTATAACTTCAAAAAAATGCTGGCCTCCATCTTGAAGTTTTGCGTAGTCAGCCATAAATCGGTCCCTTCCCGCACATATTCGCTTAACCGGTTCGCGTGGCTTAAAGCCTCATGATAACGGTTTTTGGACCGGTAGAATTGGATTTTGTAGAAAAGCATCGCTTTCTTCGCAGGCAGCGGGAGCTCGGCATCATCGGGGCGCCCATACTTCTCGAGGTAAAAATTCAGGTAGTTCTGGTGCAGGTAATCATGGGATACCGCATCATTCACTTGTTGGTAATAGATGGCTTTCATCAAAGCTACGGTGAGCTCCACCGTTAAACAGTCATGGCGATCCGGTAGATCGTGGATACGCTCTTCTGATAGAAGCGAAGCCGCTTGGGAAAGCTCTTCAAAAATGCGATTTGCGGTCTCCAGCGTATCTTGATCGGTGTTTCCAGCCTCCAACAAGTAGGTAGGAGGCACTTGAAGGCGCTGAGCCAGATGCCCGGCAAGATCTTCGGGCAAAGGATATCGTTCGGCAAGGATGTTCGCAAAGTGGGCGGTGGTCACGAATCCTTCAACCAGCTCTTTGCGGGATATTCCTTTCTTCTTCCACAAGTAGTCAATGCGTTCTTTTAACACGGTACAGGCTCCTTAATCACGGAATTGTTGGGAAGAGTATACCATGCTCGGCGTCCGCCGGCCGGAATGAACGTTTAAATGAGGAGAAAGGTCCTAGTATTAAGATTCTGAAATAAAACGTGCTTTGGCCCCAGCCTGGGGATTAACAGAATTTATGGCCTGTAACGATCAATCGGTGCTTGACCGGAAGAGTGTATGCGGGTGCGTAAAAGCGGGGAAATATCTAAAGGTTGTTGGTGACCATGATTTGAGTTTTGGGACCGTTTAAGCGCCTTGAGTAACGTTAGCGCAGCAATGTTCTAAACAGGTCGCGCGTTTAAGGCTAACCCATGGTCAAGCACCGATGGCTAGGCTGAGGCGCAAATCCTCCAGCTAAACTCTTGTTATTCGCAAGCTGATGTTTTATATTGACATAAGAGTAGGTCAAAAATAAAAGAGGTGAACGGACGAGATGACTCCACGCACGAAGGAACAAAACGAAGAGATCCGGCTGCGGCGTCTGGCGCAAATCCGTAAAGCCGCTGCCGATGTGTTTTTGAATAAAGGGCCTTTACTGGAAATCCGCGATGTGGCTGCGCAGGCGGAACTCGGCTATGGAACGGTATACCATTATTACAGCAATAAGGGCGATTTGCTCCACGATCTCCTGTGGGACGCATTGGAGCGGACCGGGGAATGGCTGGAGGTCCCGCTGAACGCCCCTCCGAAGGTCTTGTGCGCATCGGCTTCGGGAGAGGCGCCTGCGGGCTGGCCTTTGGCTACGGCGGCTGACATCGGTAACTCGGCTGCCGCGGATTCCCGCAGCACAAGCCTCGAAACGGCCGCTGGCGCAGAGCTAAGCCCCGTCGCCGCCGCCGGCGTCCGGCTGCTGCAGCTTTGGGCGGAGGATCACGCCCTATTCCTGCTGCATAAGCTGGCCGGTGAGGGCTTTGCCGCGCTGCCTGAAGCGCGCTCGGCCCCGCTCACGGCCGCCTTTCGCCGGGAGGTGCTCGCGCCGATTGCCGCGCTGCTGGAAAGCGAGCGTGCGGCGAACGAGGCAGCCGCTGCCGTAGCAAACGCGGCGGAGCCGCCGTATCGGCTGCAGCGCGCGGAAATGCTGCTGGCCGCCTTGGTCGGCTGCGCCTCGCTCTCGCTTCGACGAGGAATGCTGCACGAGGAGGCCAGGGATATCGTGCGGTTTTTAAAACTATAGAGCTGATAAGGAGCGAATAAACATAGATGATCATTTTAAAATCACCTAGGGAAATCGAAGAGATGAAGCCGGCGAGCCAAATCGTTGCGGACTGCTACCGCGAGGTGGCCAAACTGATCGAGCCCGGGATCACCACCCGGGAGATCAATGACTTTGTTGCCAGACACATCACCAAACTGGGCGGCAAGCAGTTTACGAAAGGGTACAACGGCTTCCCCGCCGAAACCTGCACATCGGTCAACGATGTGGTAGCCCACGGCATTCCTTCGAACCGGGCGCTGATGGATGGCGACTTGCTGAAGCTCGACATCGTCGTGGAATACGGCGGATGGTTCGGCGATTCGTGCTGGTGCTATCCGGTGGGCAATATCCGGCCGGAGGCGCAAAAAATAATGAAGGTGGCAAAGGAATGCCTGGATCTGGGGATCGCCCGGGCACTCCCCGGGGGCCGGCTTGGCGATATAACGTCGGCGATTCAACAACATGCGGAAGCGAACGGGTTCTCGGTCGTACGCGATCTGCTGGCGCACGGGATCGGACGGAGTCTGCACGAGGAGCCGAACTACGAGCATGTCGGCGTAGCCGGCAAAGGCATTCGGTTAAAGGAAGGCATGGTGTTTACGATTGAACCGATGATCAACGAAGGTACGTTCCGTATCACGATCGACGACGATCAGTGGACGGCGAGAACGGCCGACGGCAAGCTGTCGGCGCAATATGAGCATACGATCGCTATTACGTCGGACGGACCGCTGATTTTAACGGCCCAGTAAGCTTTTTTATATTTGTCTACTAGGTTGCTGGGTAGGTGTGGGATCGGGAGAACTCGTCATCTCGTTATTTGAACCTGACACAAGGGAAATCGAATTTGTTACAATAGAGGGAAGGGAATGCTTTGTATCATCCAATCGGGCGAGGTGAAAATGATGATGGCTCACGTTAGGAGCACGACCGTTCAAGTGGTTAAATCAGGCTCCGGGCAAAGCTGCACGGAAATAACGGGCAGAGAAATTGTTCGGAGCCTACTTCCAACATGAATTAGCCGCTGTTATATTTCATGTGCAGGCTTTGCTCACTATTTACACGATTCCATGTAGATAGGGGCAAGGAGTATGAAATACGAAAAAGCACAACATATTTTGCCGGAACACGTAATCAAAACCATTCAGCAGTATATTGATGGAAGTTATATTTATATTCCCAGAAAGTCGGAGAACCGCAAGGGCTGGGGAGAACAAACCGGAGCCAAGCGAGATCTGGACGAGCGGAATCGGAACATTTTCAAGTGTCATATGAAGGGTGATTCCATTCGTACCTTGTCTGAACGTTATTATTTAACGGAGCAATCGATACGAAGAATTATTCGGGCAGAACGAAGGAGAAGTTAGAATGCAGCGATATTTGAAGGATCGGTGGCGATCTTCAGATATCGCTTTTTTATGGGTGTTTGATCCTGTTTAAGGCAGAATCAAACATAAACTTGAGAACCACGCATGAAGGAAGTAAGTTTAGAAGAGATATTCTAGACGAAGGAAGTGCTATAACGGTTATGACGCAAAACATTTATGATGATGAAGGATTCTTTCAGGGTTACAGCCAATTAAGTCGTTCCGTTCATGGCTTGGACGGCGCTCCCGAGTGGGAAACGCTGCGATCGATGCTGCCGGATCTGAGCGGTGCCAGCGTTCTTGATTTAGGCTGCGGGTTCGGCTGGTTCAGCCGATGGGCGAGGGAGCATGGCGGCGCCGAAAAAGTGATTGGGGTTGACGTGTCCGAGAATATGCTGGCACGGGGGAAGGCCGAAACGCAGGACTCCAACATTAGCTATATCAAAGCGGATCTGGAGACGTTGGAGCTGGATTCTGAAAAGTATGATCTGGTGTATAGCTCGCTCGCTTTTCATTATATTGAAAACTTGCAGGGCCTCTTAAAGGAAGTGCATCGTTCACTTAAACCCGGGGGAAGCCTGGTATGCTCCGTCGAGCATCCGATATACACGGCTTCAAGCCGTCCCGAATGGATTCAGCATCCTAGCGGGCATCAAACTTGGCCGGTTGATCATTACCAGCAAGAAGGACCGCGTACAACGAATTGGCTTGCAGAAGGCGTAATTAAGCAGCACCGGACGATGGGCACCTATCTCAATATGTTGATCGGGCTTGGCTTTACCATAACTCATGTTGAGGACTGGGGTCCTTCTGAGGCACAATTGGCGGCACATCCCGAATGGGAGGAAGAAGGTCACCGTCCGATGTTTATGCTGATGTCGGCCAGAAAGTAGCAGAGACCGAGTTTTTTGCTTAGCAACAGGTTATTTGTGGTAAAAATCAGGCAGCGGCCGGGACATTCGTCTTGGCCGTTTTGATTTCATGCATCAATTGCTGCGGAATGATTTACCAAGTTAAGGAAAAGCATTAAAATAGAGGTTGACGGTACTCACCATACCAATACATAACAGCGAGGTAACCCTATGGACATTACATTGAAAGTTTTGGATAACGCAGACCTTAAACGTATTTGGAAAGAAACATTTGAACAGCAAAAGATACAAAGATCGGATGAGTATTATGATCGTTGTGAATTTGAAAACCAAATCGGCATACGCATCACGTTGTTGGCTTTTGTACAGGGTGAGCTGGCCGGCGTATCGCATTTGAAATATGAGTCGGCTTATCCGTATTTTCGGGATCAGAACATTCCGGAAATCAATGATCTGAACGTGTTTCCCGAGTATCGGAGAAACGGGATCGCCAATCGGATCATAGAAGAATTCGAGATCATCGTGAGCAAGAAACTGCCGCGTATCGGCATCGGGGTGGGATTATACAGAGACTATGGAGCGGCTCAAAGAATATATGTACGGCGCGGTTATATTCCGGACGGCAACGGGATCATGTACAACAACGAACCTGTGGTGCCGGGCGACATGGTATGCGCGGATGATGATCTGAACTTGTATTTGATTAAAGAGCTGATTTCATAAAGCGGCCTGCCGCATATCGGTTACAGTTGAATGCGTGCAAGGAGAGTGGATATGAACTTCATCATTCGATTAAATATGGCGGCTGCTTTGTATGCGCTGTTCCCTTTTGCCGGGATTGAACTGATGGTCAACGTGTACCGGATTGGCAGATTGACAGGGTGGGACCTGGATCACGTGAATGCGCTGACCTTAGTCTATTGCGTTGCTGGATTCATTCTGTCGGGTTGGGGGGTTCCGAAGCTGGTCCGATATTGGTTAAACGGTCGCAAAGCAAGTTTTTTTGCTCTAATTTTATGGATTCCCTATTTCATGATGCTGGTATACATTACGGCTGCATGGTTCCCGATCACGAATCCGGCCGACAAACCCACCCCTGTAACAGGACTCATTGCCATAGCGGGATTGGCGCTTTACCCATTCTACTTAGCGGTTCTTCATCTGTTTGGCATTGCGTCAATTTCTGGGGATCCGGGAGAAGATCCGATCACATGAGCGATCCGGGATATACGGGAAATGAAGGATTAGCAGTAGAGTCGTCATGAAGAGGGCTAGAACAGGAGATAAGGAGACAGAACCATGAGTACAGGGTTTTCCCATTGCTTGCAAATCTTTCCGACATCTGATATCAAGAGGACAAGTCAGTTTTATGAGGAAATCGGGTTCCGTGCCGTGAACTATCTTGATGCAGACGAACCGCATGTGTGCCTATACAGGGACTCCATTGAAATCGTATTAACGATGACAGACGTGGAGGTCGTGCCGAATCGAATCCGTTACGGTTACGGGTACGATGCCTATTTTGTTGCGGATGGACAACAAGAGATCGAGCAGGAGCTCATGGAATTGAACGTGAAGATTGTCAGACCGTTAACCATAACGGATTATAACAATCATGAGCTTGTGTTTGAGGATGTGGACGGGCGCTGGATCGCCGTTGGCAACAAACAATAAACGCTGAAGGATGTAAGTGAGGGACTGCATATGGTTGAAATTCTAGTCGTCAGACATGGACAGTCGGAAGCGGATATTCTGAATCGATGTGAAGGATGGGCAGATTATGCTTTAACAGACCTCGGTCAACAGCAAGCACGGCTGCTGGCGGATTGGATTCATCGTGTTTATGCGTTGGATGCGATTTTTTCCAGCACGCTTCAGCGGGCCAAGCAGACCGCTATCATGATCGCCGAAACGACAAAAGTTCCCGTCACCTATGATCCTGATTTGATGGAGCAAAATAATGGGGTTATCGCGGGGATGCTGAGAGAAGAGGCTTTGATAAAGTACCCTCTGCCCCTGGGCGGAAGGAAACGGCATGATGCTATTGATGGTGGGGAATCTGAAGTACAGCTCAGAGCAAGGGCCGAGCAATTCATGTCCAAGCTGTTTACTACCTTCGATAACGAACGTGAGTTGAAAAGCGTCTGCATTGTTTCTCACGGCGGGATGATCTCGATGTTATTTCGGAGCTTCTTGAATCTTCCTTATCATACCGACATTCATATTCCGACAGGTGATACGGGTCTTCATCTGTGGAAATATGACCCGGCAAGCGGGAGAAAGGTTATTGCGGTTACGAATTTGCAGGAGCATCTGAACGTCGAACAATGAGCTCGGTGATTACAATGTCTATATTGTATATTCCAAAATGGTGATGAATCGGAACCTGAGGAAGGTTAGTGGATTGATGATATCTAGGAGCATCTATATGAATTCTGTCGTGTGACCTATTAGTCCCGTTACAGCTTTGATGCTGTTTCGGGATTTTTTATAGGTTTTTAACAAAGTTCTACATCATCTTAAATATTATTCGCAGTTCAGAGAAACTTTTTTACCAAAATTTACGTCTAATAGTATGACCTCATTAAAATATCAAAAAGGATTAGAAGGAGTTATGTAATGAAACTGAAGAAACGATCATTGCTAACCGTATTGGCTGTTGCCCAACTGGCCGCAGCTTATCCGGCGAGCGCGGATGCCAATGCCGCAGACCCAACGCAACCGTCAGTCACCCAAGAAGTGTATGAGCAAAATTCAGCGGCAACGAAATCACTGAAATCCGGGGGTACAGACGCTACAGGCGCTGTTCAAGAGACATCCGATACGACAGAGACAGAAGGAACTCAAGCGCCGGATGAAGCAGGAACCAACGAAACAGGTACAACCGAAACAGGAACGACCGAAGTGCCGGGGACGGAAACCGGTGAAGTGCAAGAACCGGGAACGACTACGGAAGGGCAGAACAACCAGAATAACACGCCATCCGTGACGGGCAAGGAACTTATTCTTTATTTTAATAGCACGAAGATGGTCCAAGACGGCGTTACCTACAATGCACCGCAGCCGATGCAAGTCAAGAAGGGAGTATCCTATGTTCCCATTCGTGCCCTTGTGGATCGTGTAGGCTTCAAGGTCACTTACGATAAGAAGACCAAAGAAACGATTATTACCAAAGGAAGCAATGAGCTCCGCTTCAAAACGGACAGCAGCAAGTATACCGTCAACGGCGTGACCAAAACGATGAAAGGCACCTCTTACCAAACCAAGAGCACCTTTATGGTTCCGCTGACAGCCATCACGCAAGCGCTGGACATTCAATATAAAGTGGACAATGTTGGCAAGCGTGTTATCATGAGTCTGGAAAGCAAGCCGGTTGCGAAGTTTACGGTAGGCCCTAAAGAGATCTTTGCAGGGAAGACTACAGTTACCTATACACCTCAGGTTGAGAATGTGCAAGGTGAAATCATCGACGAACGTTGGGAAGGCAAGCAAGATATATTTGATGCGCCAGGTCAATACATAGTCACTTACTCGGTTCAAGATTCGACGGGAGCTTGGAGTGAACCATACAGCCAAACGATTACGGTCGTTCAGCCGAACCTTCCGCCTGTAGCCATGTTCGAAACCGATAAGATGGAGTATAAAATGGGTGAGCTGATCACCTATACGGATCAAAGCTACGACGACCAGGACAAGAACGAGGACCTGACGTACAAGTGGGAGAACAAAGAGTATGCCTTCTTCTCGCCTGGCGTGTACACCATCAAGTTGACCGTCACCGATAAGAAGGGACTTAGCTCCTCTTACGAGACGACTATCAACGTAACGAACGAGACGTTGTATGAGCAAGACGATTTCAATATGCTCTTCATTCCGGAAGGAGAGAAATTCTCGTTCCTCGGCAACGTCACTTCGCGTCCGAAAATCAATTATGATTTTTACGACGAGCCGAGCACGCTGATCCGCAGCAACAGCCCTGAAACCGTAAACAGCGAGGGCATCGTGTATCAAGAGACAGCGGTAGGCGACATGCGCTTCATGATTCACCACGTGAACAATCTGAACAAAAATGTGAAGATGTACGTGATTGCAACTAACAAGAACACTACCCCGGTAACGCTCAGACAAGATTACCTGGGATTTGCAGGTCCATCGCCGATTGCGACGGCAGCTGGCAAAAAGTCCGTGCTGAACTATTTCCAATCCATGCAAGACGGTTCGAAGCGAACTTCCGTAACGCTTGCACCTGGCGAACAGAAGCTGGTCATGACGGAGCTGAGCGAGATACGAATGAAGCAGGGGCATGTCATTTCCCTGTACTCGGATATGTATAGCGACCTTCCGATCCAGTTTGACGTCGTGATGATTGACGAAAAATCCGATCCATTAAAGGTGCTGAGCACGCTGCCGATCCTGGATCGCGATGGCGTTCATAACCGTGGAACCTATCCGGATTCGACGCGGATCATTCGTTATTCCGAGCTGGTGGGGGCAGAATCCCAGCGTCTCGTTCTTGGAGACAACCAGGATGACCCTAACCTGCAAGGCATGGATCCTATGGTCGGAGATATTACGCACAATACCGGCAACTTCGGCGTCCTGTATAAAATCACGCTGGATCGCGTAGCACCGAATACTCTGATCTCGTTTAACCCGCGGGGCGGCAAGTACTCGGGTTATGCCATGATGAATGGAACGATCGTACCGATTTATTCCTTGGGCCAGGTATCCCCAGGAGAGCAAGCGGTTCTCTACCGTACGGGCGATTACGAGCAAAAGGTTGAAATCATGCTGACGGCTGCGCCGGGAAGCAATTTGCCGGTAAACCTGCTGTTTACCCAATTGCCGGAAGTGATTCATTAAGATTGGAAGGATAAAGGCTTTGCTGCTTGAGCATCTGCTTGAGGAGTGAAGCCTTTTCTTTTGATCGTATCCCGTCGACGAGACGCGCTGAGTTGAGTTCAAAGGTACATAAGCAGGCGGGAGCATGGATTGTCATTCTCTATTTTTTAAGAGCGTGATGATTTATAATAGGGACACAACGCAATATGAGCGTTCAACACGGCCTTTTTCTCTGATGCGTGAAAGTCGTACGGGATTTTAAATGTAATCGTTGAGCTTGCTGACTGATATATAAAACTTTGGAGTGATGGCTTGTGGTTAAAGCGGTGGATGTACCCTCCTGAAATAGAACGATTTTATTTTAGGAGGGCAAAAAAATGAATTTCCATACCATTGATATTGAGCGGTGGAACAGACTGCCGTATTTCGAGCATTACACAAACGTAAATCAATGCACCTACAGCATGACTCTAGACACGGATATCACGCTGTTGCTTCAAGCGCTTAAGATTCGGGGGTATAAGCTTTACCCGGCTTTTATTTACATGGTGACCCGGGTTGTCAATGAACGCGCAGAATTCAAAACCTCGTATAGCCCAGAGGGGCAGCTGGGGTACTGGGATTCCATGACGCCAAGTTATACTTTTTTTCACAAGGATGATCATACCTTCTCCTGTTTATGGACTGAATTTGTGAACGATTTTGATCGATTCCATGATCTATATGAGCAGGACATGGAACGTTATCGGGATGTCAAAGGGATCTTCGTTAAGGAGAATCCACCACCCAATACGTTTCCCATATCCATGATTCCCTGGGCAAGATTTAGCGGGTTCAATCTGAATATTGCCAATGATAAAGAATATTTGCTGCCGATCATCACGGGCGGCAAATACGCCGAGCAGGGAGGGCGTATGCTGCTGCCGGTTTCAATGCAGGTGCACCATGCGGTGTGTGATGGTTACCATGCCAGCATGTTCTTTCAAGCTTTGCAAAAAATGGCGGATTCCTGTGAGGACTGGCTAAAATAATGGGATGTTCGATGAATGCTCAACTCGAAGTATATTAACGGGAAATGGTGCATTCATGGCATCATGAAAAAGGAGAGACGGCTGCTGCGCAGTCGTCTTTTTTTATCTAATTTAATCACACCTTTAAGCTCGACAACTCGATGCTCCAAAAAATCCTCATTGAATCTTCACAAGTTTTGGTTAATGACATACAACCTTGGTACAAGGTAATCCTATAATCGCTAACACCGAAAGGAGAATGTTGTATGTCACACGAATCATTTCAAAAATGCATCGAGGAATGCTTGCGCTGTATGGTGGCTTGTAACCATTGTTACACCGCATGTTTGGAGGAGCAGGATGTTGCGATGATGAAGGAATGCATACGATTGGATCGACAGTGCGCGGATATTTGTAATTTTGCGGCTCAGGCCATGTCCACGAACAGCATGTATGCCAGAGAAATATGCAGGATCTGTGCCGATGTTTGTGAAGCTTGCGGAAACGAGTGCAAGAAGCATGATGCTAAGCACTGTCAGGAATGTGCGGAAGCCTGCTTCAGATGTGCGAAGGCATGCCGGGAGATGGCGGCTTAAGCAGGGGATCGAACGAGCAGATGGACGATTCGGAGGCTCGCTATATGCTGGAATGGTCCTGAAATTGGATACATGTAGACTAAGTGGGCAGATGTAGAATGAGGGGGCACCGCTGCCTGCTGGAGTGAGACTGTTATGGTGATTGTGAGGACAGCTAATGGGGAGTTGGTAATACGACGCAACCCTATATTGGTGAAATCAGCCGAATAGGGAGATTGTGTGGACAGAGGATCCGCTATTTGCTGGTATCGGTACGATATTGGACACATGCTTATAGAAGAGGCTCAGCTACTTGCTGGAAATTGCCCCAAATGGAGTCGATGAGGACAGAGGATCCGTTATTACGCCGAAATGGAGTCCATCAGGGCAGAGGATACGCTATTTCGCCGAAATGGGCCTATTATGGTGATCAAGCGGACACAGGATCTGTTATTGAACCATAATCACGGACGAATCCACGCTAAATCCGACAATAGCGGATCTCTTGTCCGCATAATGCCATGAAATAGGTAAAAGCAAAGGAATAGCGGAACCAGTGTCCTCTAATATCACAAATCCAAGGAGTTAACAATGCTGGATCTATGGTGTTGGTATCCTAATGGATGAGTCGGTAATACGTCGCTGAAATCAGCCGAATAGGGAGACGATGAGGACAGAGGATCCGCTATTTCGCCGAAATGGGCCTAATATGGTGATCAAGCGGACACAAGATCCGTTATTGCACCATAATCACGGACGAATCCACGCTAAATCCGACAATAGCGGATCTCAAGTCCGCATAATGCCATGAAATAGGTAAAAACAAAGGAATAGCGGAACCAGTGTCCGTTAACCTCACATATCGAAGTAGAGGAATCTCTATCTGCTAGAATGGGCCTGTAATTGGACACATGTACACAAAAGAAGGCTCTGCTACATGCTGGAAAATGCCCCAAATGGAGCTCATGAGGACAGAGGATCCGTTATTACGCCGAAATGGAAGCCGAATAAGGAGATTGTGAGGACAGCGGATTCGCTATTAGCAGGAATCGGCATGATATTGGACTCATGCCGATTCCTGCTGAACTGAATAACAGCATAACAAAAAGCTTACGCCGTTACATAACGGGTAAGCTTTTTGAATTCCAAATAGGCTTTGGATTTGGTTGACCATCGAATGAATACGAGTTTACTGTGCCGCTTTAGTGATAAGGTATCTGTTATAGCGAGAATGACCGATTTCCGCCGTACAAAAAAATCCCTCTCATCTGATCATGAGAAGGATTAAAATAGTTCTATGAAGCTTTAACCGATGTCAGGAGCGTTAACTCCGATTGCTCTTGGTCGAGCTGATGGCAGCGGGAAGTTATGGCAAAAGCTCCGATAGCGAATGCAACTGCGGCCCACGGCAGGTAGGCCAGGCCAATGCTGTCCACGACCAGGCTGCCCAGAAGGGAGCCGAGCGCAATTCCCATGTTGGATGCAACCGGCATGAGCGTGGAAGCGAAGTCCTTGGAGCCGGGCGAAGATTCATCTGCCAAGTCAATCAGGTATAACTGAACGGCGGTACTGAGCGCAAAGGAGAAGCAGGCGACCAGCATCAAGGATGCCAATGCCATCCACGGGAGCGATAGGGTTAGAGCCAAAGCCGTCATAATCATCGCCTGGATGGTGAAAATCACTTTCAATTTTACCCGGGAATTGCCTTGCGCTACCTTGGCGCCAAGCCAGTTGCTTAAAATCGTGAAAGCGCCGTAAGCTAGCAGGACGGTGCTGATCCATTGCTGCGGTATCCCCAGCACGTTCTCTAACAGCGGCGTGATGTACGTGTATACAATAAATACGGAGCCTACGCCGAAAACCGGAATGAAGAATGCAAGACGAATCCGTTGATTTGTGAACAAGGCAAATTGCTGCTTCATGGAGCTTACGCTAATCGTATTGCTCTTGGGCATAACGGCCAACATGAACGCAAGCGGGATGATCCCCACAAGTGAAGTAACGATAAAAGCGGTTTGCCATCCAGCCATTTGGCCGATCTGCGTCCCGACGGGAACGCCCAGGACATTCGCTATGGAAAAACCTCCAATGATCCAGGCAACCGCGCCAGCCCTGCGGGAAGCGCTCATATGCTCGCTGGTTGCGGCAATGGCCAGCGACAAGGTCAATCCGCACAGAATGGCGGTGATGATGCGAATGAACAGCATGACAGGATACGTGGTGGCGAAGATGGTCAAGTAATTAAACACCAACACCGCAATGTACGCTGACAGGATGGTAACATGCCGTGGAATGCGTCCGAGCAGCGTCACTGCAAAAGGCGTTCCGAGCGCATAAGCGATAGCAAAGCAGGATACGAGGACACCTGCAGCCGCAAGCGAAATGCTGAGAGTTGCGCTAATGTCCTTCAATAATCCAACAATGACATATTCGGTGGTACCCAGCACAAAGGCTGCAAACGTAAACGCGATAATAAAAATGGTTTCTCTCAATCTGGTCATGGTTGTCTCTTCTCCTGGTTTCTCTTTTTGTATGGTTCGATCTTACGTTATGAAAGGCTTTTCAAGTCAAGCCCCAGATCTTAATTCCAAGAGAAGCTCAGCCGGCATCATGCTATAATATAGGAAAAAAAAGTGGAGTGGGTGAATACCATGCCGAATCAAACTTCAAAGCGATCATGGCGTGCAGACAAATTATCACAGATCGGTTCTTCGATATTTGCCGAGGTCAGCGAATGGAAACAAGAAGCTGCCCAGGCGGGAAGACATATCATCGATTTGAGTATCGGCAGTCCTGACCGTGGTCCTTCTGAGGATATACGCGAGATCCTGAGCCAAGAAGCGCTAAAAGAAGATAACTATACATATCCGGGCACCAGAGGAACCATGGAATTCCGAGAGCAGTCGGCAGCATGGATGAAGCACCGCTTCGGCGTGAACGTCGATCCCGATACGGAAATACTGGCCTTAATGGGCTCTCAGGACGGATTATCGCATCTGGCTCAAGCCATATGCAATCCGGGGGATATGGCTATTGTGCCGAATCCGGGATATCCGATTTATGCCGGAGCCCTTGCGATCGCAGGGGTAACGCCTTGGTATTTGCCACTGAAAGAAGAGCGGCGGTTCGTGCCCGATCTGGACAGCATACCGGAGGAGATTTGGGCGAAAGCGACCTTCATCCTGCTGAATTTTCCGGGGAATCCGATTGCGGTTCAGGCCGATCTTGCTTTTTTTGAAAAGTTGGTCGGTTTGGCGAAAAAATGGGACGTGCTCATCGTCCATGACCTGGCCTATTCCGAAATGGGCTTTGACGGTTATCGTCCGATAAGCGTACTGCAGGCTCCAGGCGCCATCGACATCGCGGTGGAGTTTCATTCCTTCTCCAAAAGCTTTAATATGGCAGGCTGTCGCATCGGTTTTCTTGCCGGTCATGTGGAAGCTGTCGGCGCGCTGCGGGAATACAAAAGCAACATCGATTTCGGCGTGTTCAAGCCGGTTCAGACAGCGGCGGTCCATGCATTGCGTCAAGCCATGGCTGCTTCCAACGAGGAACGAGGTGTTGCTTCGCTGTATGAACAGCGCCGTGATGTCCTCGCAGCTTCCTTGGCCGAAGCGGGGTGGGACGTCCCTAAACCGCAGGCCACGATGTTTCTATGGGCGCGGCTGCCTGTAGCTTTTCGCGAGGAAGCATGGAGTTCGCGGCGGTTCGCCCGCGAATTGCTGTTGAATACAGGCGTGGCGGTTATACCAGGAGATGCTTTTGGCTCTGAAGGTGAAGGCTACTTGCGAATCGCGCTGGTCCAGGAAGAGGAAGCGCTGCGCGAGGCGGCGGTGCGCATAGGGAAATTTATTGGAGGTGTTTCGCCGTAAATGAAATGGCTTGGAGTCGGCTTCGCCATGTTTCTGACGCTGGCGCTGTTCCCTCAGAGTGCGGGCGAACTCGTTCATCACCAGGCATCGTACATAGAGGAAGTTGAGGGTGCTGACAGCAACACGCCTTTTACGGTGCAATATATAAATTTGGATAAGTACCAAAGCGTCAATGCGTACGAAAACACGTTTACCACCATGCCGGAGCAGGGCAGCAAATTAACCGTTAAGGTTCATAACAAGAACAGCACGGGCCACGTGATGCTGAAGGTCTACCGGGGAACGGAGGAATTCGGATACGCGGATGTCAAAGCCGGCACGGAGGGAACCCGGACATTCGCCATGCATGACGGGCGTGGAGTAACGGGGGATTGGAAGGTTTATATTACGTCGCGAAACGGTCAAATTATGAACCTGCAGATTCAAGCAGGACAGCATGATTGATAGACGCTAAGACTACATTTTTCCATTCAAGTTGTTTGCTAATTCAAGCATAATTAAGGGTGAGCACTTTGCGGAATTTTATGCCTGTACAAGCACCGGCCATAGAGATTCAATCTCCTGCTTCAGATTATGCCTATACGGAGTATAGGCCGTGCCAGCCATTGATGCCATATGTAGCCTGTTATTGGAGCTTGGAATACCGAGTCACGTCCATTCAAGCTCCGCTCCATCGCATCCTTCCCGACGGTTGCGTGGATATCATATTTAATATGAAGGCACGGACCGCCTCGGCCACCGGCTTCGTTACGGGTCTGATGTCCCGTTATGAAGCGGCGATACTCACGCAGGAGCAGTCTCTGTTCGGTATTCGCTTCTATGCGGAAACCGTTCGTCCGTTCATCCAATTTCCCGCTTCCGAATTTCGGGAGGGTCCCGTCCTCTTGGATGAAGCGTGGGGGGCAGAAGTGAATCACTTGAACGAAGAAATGGTGACAGCTCTTGATTCCGCCCGACGTATCGAGCTGATCGAGACGTTTTTATTCAACGCGTTAAGACGGAGTAACATACGTTCTGAGCCGCTGGTGGAGCAAGGCATGCAGCATTTATACGCCTCCAAGGGGAGAATAACGATTCATGCCCTGGCCGAAAAAATGAATTACAGCGAGAGAAACATAAGAAGAACGTTTCAGAAGGAATTGGGCATGAAGCCGAAGGAAATGACGGACATCATACGATTCCAGAATTTGCTGCAGGAGATGCGCCGTTCCAAGCCTAATCGGTTTCCTGATATCGCTGCCCAATACGGATATTATGATCAGCCTCATTTTATTAACACCTTCAAACGCTTATACGGCATGTCGCCGAAGCAGGCTTTTCAACCATAAATTTTGCATGCATGGCGGCGGCAAGGTTTGTCCGTTTTTTACAATCTTTCATTCGGGTGTTGAACGACAATGGGGTAGAAGTATCAATGATGATGTACAGGAGGTAACGTAAAATGAGAGCAAGCATATCCGTACTTACGATTGGCGTTGATGACCTGGAACGGTCCCTGAAGTTTTATCGTGACGGACTCGGGCTCCCGACCGAAGGAATCATTGGCACTGAATTTGAGCATGGGGCTGTAGCATTTTTTGACTTGCAAGCCGGTGTGAAGCTGGCGATATGGAATCGCAGGGATCTGTCGGTTGAAGCGAATGTTCCCTTATCGTCCCCAAGCTCTTCGGAATTCACGATCGGCCACAACGTCGGCAGCAAGGAAGAAGTGGATGAGGTGATGGAGCAAGCCAGTAGAGCGGGAGCGACCGTAACCGTGCCGGCACAAGACACCTTCTGGGGAGGCTATTCCGGTCATTTTCTCGATCCGGACGGGCATTTGTGGGAGATTTGCTGGAATCCTGCATGGGAGGTTGATCTTTCGTAACGGATGTGATAAATTAATCAACGATTGTTGTGCAACTGAATATTTTATTTGAATGTATAACCTCATTAATATGGTCTGAGGGTCTCTACCAGGAACCGGAAAATCCTGACTACAGAAAATGTTTACTCATTTTTTGTAATCAGGATTTTTTTGTTGATTATAAACATGACATCGAAGAAAGGGGATTTCATTCCAGATGAATCTGAAAGTATTAATCCTAGCGATATCGACGATATCCGTCGGGCTGGTTGAACTTATTGTTGGTGGGATACTGCCGCTCATTGCGGACGACTTGCATATTTCGCTCGGTACGGCGGGTCAGCTGATTACCGTGTTCGCCCTGGTCTATGCGATAGCGGGACCGGTGCTTCTTGCGCTGACGGCAAGAGTGGAGCGCAAACGGCTTTACCTGATTTCCTTGTTTATTTTCTTTATTGGTAACTTGCTGGCTTATGTAAGCCCGAACTTTACGCTGCTCATGGCAGCCAGAATCTTAACCGCGATGAGTACGGCGTTGATTATCGTGTTATCTTTGACGATTACCGCCAAGGTGGTTGAGCCTGCACATCGCGCTAAAGCCTTGGGCGTTATCTATATGGGGATTAGTTCGTCATTGGTACTAGGCGTGCCGCTCGGCATCCTGATCAGCGAGGCTTTCGGATGGCGGGTGTTGTTCCTGGGTATCGGCTTCCTGTCGATCGGTTCCATGATTTTGATCTATATGTTCCTGGACCGGATCAAGCCTGAAAATGTTACGCCGTTATCCGTTCAGATCAAGGCGCTGGGCAAGATGAAAATCGCCGGTGCGCATCTGGCCACCTTGTTCATGCTTGCAGGGCATTACACCATATATGCGTACTTCACGCCGTTTCTTGAATCGGAGCTTGGTCTGAGCCCTTATTGGATCAGCATCTGTTACTTCCTGTTCGGACTATCCGCCGTCGGCGGCGGGGCGTTCGGCGGCGCGCTTGCGGATCGGATCGGATCGCATAAGAGCATCGTGATCATCATTACGTCATTCATGCTGGTATTGTTCGTGCTTCCATTATCCACATTTTCGATTGGCGTGTTTTTAATCGTGATGATGATATGGGGGGCATTGAGCTGGAGCCTGGCTCCTCCTCTGCAGAATTATCTGATTCAAGTGGATCCGGGTTCGTCCGATATCCAGCAAAGTTTTAACAATTCCGCGCTGCAAATCGGTATCGCATTGGGCTCTGCCATTGGGGGGCTCGTGTTAGAGCAGGGAGGCACCGTAGCCAGCACGGCCTGGGTCGGCGGGGGGATCGTCATCGTGTCCCTGGTTTGTGCCGTTTATTCTTTGACGAGACCTGCGCTAACGTGCAAGACAAGCAAATAAATAGCCGAAAATTTTTCGCGAATTTAAAAGACAGCCGCATCCATGCAGCTGTCTTTTCTTTTGCAATCGTTTTGTACATCGTGCGCACTGCTCCCTGTGCGCACGATGCGTGGTTCGGGGCATGTTTGATGGTGGGAGGGGTTTACATCTTGGCGACGGAGGAACGATAGATGATCTTGCCCTTCACCACAATTCTGCCGAATTTGGTATCAGGGGTGCTGATTTTGCTTAAGATGGACTGGATCGACGTTTGAGCCAGCTGCTTCATATTGACTTCAACCGTCGTCAGGTGCGGCACGGTCAGCGTGGCGTAGATATCGTTGTCAAAACCAACGACGGAGCAGTCATCGGGAATGCGGTAACCCATGCCTTGCAATTTCTGCACAACCAAATAGGCGACCTGATCGCAATTACATACGAAAGCTGTTGGCAATTCATCCGGAATCTCGATGTCGAGATAATTGCCGTACTCATTCCGATCGTTGATTACCCAGTCCTGCCGAAGAGCGATATGATGCTCCAGCAGCGATTTATAGTAACCCAGGAACCGATCCTGAATGCTGCTTGTGGCATGCAAACTGCCCACATAGGCAATGTTGCGATGTCCTTGCCGGATCAGGTAATTGGTAAGTTCATAGGCACCGTAAAAATTATCCGAAACCACCGCGTCAATATCCGAATGGTCATCGTAGAAGTCCAGAAACAGAATCGGCGGTTCGATGGCGTGCATGATCTCGATGTAAGGCTTACTGATCTGTCCCAGCAGAATGAATCCGTCCACTTTGCGATCATAATAGATGCGCGGCAGCTGCAAGGTCTGTTCATCCGAGCTGCTTAAAATATGAAGTATGCCGTAATACCCGTAGTCTTCCAATCCCTTGGAGATTTCTTGATAGACGCGCAGATAGAACGATTGGTCGGGTCCGGTAAAACGTTCGGGAATGATAACGCCGATGTTGTAAGTCAGCCCTTCGCGCATGGACCTGGCAACGGTGTTCACCCGATAGCCCATTTCGCTGGCGATGGCTTTGATTCTTGCCTTTAACTCGTCGCTTACGCCTTCCTTGTCGTTCAGGGCTTTCGAGACGGTCACCGTGCTGACGCCAACTTGCTCCGCGATGTCCTTCATCGTTATGTTTTTGTTCATCGCGTTTGTCTCCTTTTATCTACAGTCGAAGTAGACCATCTGTCCGAGTATGTATGCAATCATTCCATGATCCAAGTACAGTATACCTGCTCGTCTGAGACAAATAAAGGCGAAGGCGCATTTCTGATTGTTATTCTGTTAGAGCTTGCTGCTTACATGTTCGATTCGATTTAAGATTTCCAAGCAAAATCGACTGTTATGATACGGACATTTCCATGGTCCGGCCATCTCGTGCTGATCCGGCCGTCCGTTCTCATTGACGGACCAAAACCATTCGCTGCCCGGGCGGGAATCGATAATATTTTTTTTCGTATAATTCCACATTCTGAAGACCTGTTCAAGAAATTGAATATCTCCCGTACGCTGATAGGCATTGAAAAAACCGACCATAGCCTCAGCCTGGACCCACCAGATTCTGGAGGTATCCAGATGTGAGCCTTCTTGCTCATTCATGAGCGAACCATCCTGCTGCACGGCCCGTTCAGAAACGGCATACGCCAAGTCCAGAACCATGCGCTTATAATCCGGATTCGTGCTTCTGATGACATCAAGCGCCTCATTCATCAACCAGCTGGCCTCAATATCATGGCCAAATGAAGTGACATCCACGAGCGGGTTCCAATCCTTGTCAAAAAACACCCCTAAACGTCTCCGATCAGCATCGAAAATATGATGGTACAGAATGGACAGCAGGTTATGAAGCGATTCTCGGACCACCGCCTCGGGCCAAGCCCGATAAAGCGTGGAGTAAGCTTCCAGGACGTGAATATGCGTATTCATCGTGATATGCGCGACCACGCCGTTGCCGCTAAGCATTTCGTTGGGCTGCTCGTTCCACTCCCGGTCGAACTCTTCCTTGTAGGCCTGCCGTTTCGCATCATACCCCTTACTCTCGATCAGACGGTACAGATCTTTGGCCAGATCCAATGCCTCTTGGTTCCCGGAAGCGCGGTGGTATTCGCTTAATGCATATACGGCGAACGCTTGATTGTAGATATGTTTCCTCGTATCTGTCGGGACTCCCTTGTAATCTACCATCCAATACAGTCCGCCATATTGGCGATCAATGAGGTGGCGCGCGAGAAATTGAAAGGCATGCCTGGCATACTCTGCGTAGATTTCGTGCCCCGTCGTCCGATAGGCTGCGCTAAAGCTCCATAAAATTCTGAACAGGCAATCCCGCCTTTGGCTGCTTGTTCATCGATCTTTAAATCGGCGTTCACTTGGCCGTAAAACCCGCCGTTGGTTTCGTCCTTCAATCCTCCCCAAAAAGGCAGGATATGCTCCAGCCATTCTTTTCGGATTTCAGAACCCAGGGTATGTAAAGTCATTGTCATATAAATCCTCCGTTATTAAGTTATCGTTAACCTTAGAAAATATTTTAAGAAAGAGCATCGTTCGATGTCAACGAAATCTTTTGCACGCAACATTATTATAAACATGCATACACCATTGACAGGTGAAGGCTAGGCATATAAAATTCGAATTATTACTTAAACGATTACCTATATATTATCGGCCTTTAAGAACACTCTAAACACTTCGGTTTTGATTCATCATCTAGTGTCGAGGCTAGAAATCAAATGATATGAATCCAGAAGGAGGAAGATGATGTTGATATGGATGCAGGGATGGAAGTCTATTCTAGTCGCGATCTTGGCATTTGTGTCAGTAGGCGGTGGACTTCCCAGACCAGAAGCAGCCACAGGATTTTATGTAAACGGTACCAAGTTGTATGATTCAACGGGCAAAGCCTTTGTGATGAGGGGTGTAAATCATCCCCACACCTGGTACAAGAATGATCTGAACGCGGCTGTTCCGGCTATCGCGCAAACGGGAGCCAATACCGTACGAGTCGTCTTGTCGAACGGGTCGCAATGGATCAAGGATGACCTGAACGCCGTCAACAGTATCATCTCGCTGGTGTCGCAGCATCAAATGATAGCCGTTCTGGAGGTGCATGATGCGACAGGCAAAGATGAGTATGCTTCCCTTGAAGCGGCCGTCGACTATTGGATCAGCATCAAAGGGGCATTGATCGGAAAAGAAGACCGCGTCATCGTCAATATTGCCAATGAATGGTATGGAAATTGGAACAGCAGCGGATGGGCCGATGGTTATAAGCAGGCCATTCCCAAATTAAGAAACGCGGGCATTAAGAATACGTTGATCGTTGATGCAGCCGGATGGGGGCAATACCCGCAATCCATCGTGGATGAGGGAGCCGCTGTATTTGCTTCCGATCAACTGAAGAATACGGTATTCTCCATCCATATGTATGAGTATGCCGGTAAGGATGCCGCTACGGTGAAAACGAAAATGGACGATGTTTTAAACAAAGGATTGCCTTTAATCATTAGGGAGTTCGGCGGCTATCATCAAGGCGCAGATGTCGATGAGATTGCTATTATGAAGTACGGACAGCAGAAGGAAGTGGGCTGGCTGGCTTGGTCCTGGTACGGAAACAGCCCGGAGCTGAACGATCTGGATCTGGCTGTAGGGCCAAGCGGAAACCTGACCGGCTGGGGAAACACGGTGGTTCATGGAACCGACGGGATTCAGCAAACCTCCAAGAAAGCGGGCATTTATTAAAATCGGGTTAAGGTAGATGAGATTGCATGTTAACAGCAAGCTCAAACATATGGATGCATGCAGGCTGTCGAGGAACTGTCTCGACGGCTTTTTTCTATAGGATTTTCTGAATCGACATGCAGCCTATTCTTGCATCCTCTTCGAGACCTATCGACAAAGAAGAGGAACAACCTTTATGCAATATCAATATGCTTGGCTTTGGAGAAACCTGCATCTAGTGCGGGGTTTTGTTTTGATGGTTTAAATATATATTTAATTCCTACTTGACAGGTGGTATTAATTGGTTTAATCTAGCCACAAGCAAATTCATTCAGTCCTCATTAAATGATTATTCATTATCTTAGTATTGAACGATATATCAGCCGATTGGTCTACCAAAGGCTCCTGTTTACTCGATTTCGTTATTTTAACGGAAGGGGAAATGGGAGTCTTTCTGTATTTTCCGGACATCGTTACGGATTATGGCTTGGAGTCTGAGGCTATCGTTCCACAGGAAGGAGCGGCATGGAAGAAGCGGATTGGGCATTAATGGAAGAGGCGGATTGGCATTTTCGCAAAATGGTGCGGAGATTTGTCAAGGAGCGTGACAAAATCTCGATAGAAGGCGTATCGCTGCCAGGTTTGTTGATCCTGAACACCATATTGCGGGATGGGGAGCAGAAGCTTGGGGAGCTTGCGGAACAGCTCGATTTTACGTCCGGAGCGGTAACGGCCTTGTGCGATAAACTTGAGGCTTGCGGGTTCGCGGTGAGAAGACGGAGCGAGAGCGATCGGAGATCGATTGTGCTGGACATCACGGATGCTGGAAGAGAAATGGTGAAGCGTAACGAATACATAGGCGGGCGTTCGATCGAACGAATATTCGGAATATTCTCGCATGAGGAGCTGCGGGATCTGATCCATTATTTTGAACGGTTGAACGATCATCTGGAGGGCTTCTCGGATTTCGTGCTTCGGCCGCCCCGCCCATCTTTCGATACGCCGGCAGCAATTGATCAAAGCAATCCAGGCTCGCTGAAACGCTCGAACAAATTCATTTCTTACTAAAATTCATATCAGAAAGGAAGTTGAACGATGGGACATCCAACGATTTATCCAACGGGTACAACCGTATTTCAGCCGGGGAAGGCGTGGAGCGGCTACACGATTTATCAAGCCGCGGATACCGGCGCCCTCCTGATTGACATGAACGGCAGGGAGGTTCACTTATGGAAAGGGCTTCGGGGATTTCCGAACAAGCTCTTTCCCGGAGGTTATGTGCTTGGGAGCACCTCAGAGCGCGATCCGAAATACGGGTTTCAGGATGAAACCAATCTGGTACAGGTCGACTGGGAAGGCAATATCGTCTGGAAATTCGATCGTTATGAATACATAGAGGACCCGGGTCATCCGGCACAATGGATGGCTCGCCAGCATCATGATTACCAGCGGGAGGGCAATCCCGTCGGTTATTATGTACCCGGGCAGGATCCGAAGGTAGATTCCGGCAATACGCTTATTCTTGCTCACAAAAATGTGAAGCGTCCCGAAATTTCCGACATCGAACTGTTGGACGATACGATCATCGAAGTGGATTGGGAAGGCAATGTCATTTGGGAATGGGCGGTTAGCGATCACTTTGATGAACTCGGGTTTGATGAGGACGCGAAGCTAGCGTTATCCCGTGATCCGAATACCCGCGGCTTCGGAGCCCATGCCGGCGATTGGATGCATATTAACTCGGTATCTGTGCTTGGTCCTAACCGGTTTTATGATGCGGGGGACGAACGCTTCCATCCCGATAATATCATCTGGGATGCACGGGAAACGAACATTATTGCCATCATCGATAAAAAAACCGGGAACATTGTCTGGAAGCTTGGCCCCGACTATTCCACGGAGGAAACGAAGCATATTGGCTGGATTATCGGCCAGCATCATGCTCACCTCATACCGAAGGGACTTCCGGGCGAAGGCAATATTCTGATCTTCGACAACGGCGGCTGGGGCGGATACGGAAAGCCGAATCCGGAAGCGGCAGATGGCTTGAAAATAGCGCGGCGCGACCATTCGCGAATTCTGGAAATCAATCCCGTAACCTTAGAGATTGAATGGCAGTATACGCCCACGGAGGCCGGCTTTCAGGCTCCGCTGGACTCTTACCGCTTCTACAGTCCGTATATCAGCTCAGCACAGCGTCTGCCCAACGGCAATACCTTGATTACCGAAGGGGCCGACGGCCGAATATTCGAGGTGACAAGAGAATTTGAACTGGTATGGGAATATATATCGCCTTATAAAAATATCCGCAACTCCAATATGGTCTACCGCGCATACCGGGTTCCTTATGAATGGGTGCCACAGCTTGAATTGCCCATAGAGACCGAGATTGCTCCGCTTGATGTGGCAGATTACCGCCTGCCAGGTGCCGCACCGAGAGGTGCCGTTACGACCGTGGAAGTAGAAGGCACGATCTCCTATGGGGAGGGGGCGTTATGCGTGGCCAGGACCGATGAAATAACGCAGAAAGAAAGGGATCGCGATGCGTAGACCTTATTTGAAACGATGGCATGCTTGGTTTCTGATATCGACGCTGGCAATGAGTTTGCTTAGCGGATGCGGTAAGGCCAGCGGTGACAGTCAAGAGAGTAAATTTCAATTGAAAATCGCCGATATTTCCACGAATACGGTGTTTCGTATAGCTAAGAGCAAGGGGATCTTCGACAAACACGGGATTGATGCCGAGCTGGTCAACTTCGCAACGCCGGCCGAAGGCGTGAACTCCTTGTTTATTAAGCAGGTGGATGTTGCATTCGGTGCAGACTTCCCACTCCTGAATGCTGTTAGCAAAGGCGATTACTCTATATTCGCCTCAACCGGAACAGCCACGGATTTGAGCGCAAGCGAATGGAAACTGTTCGTCCGTAAAGAGATCGCCAGCGCTGCCGATCTCAAGGGCAAGAAATTGAGTTTCTCCAGAGGCACATTCATTCCCTATCTGTGGGATGTTTATCTCGCCGATAACGGGGTTGCATTGTCGGATGTGGAGCTGATCGGGCAAGGAGGCTTCGACGAGGCCTACGTGGCGCTGAAAAAAGGCGAAATTGACGCCGCATGGGTATATGGCGCAGTGCTGAACGAAAAGTTCGGTGCCCTTGCCGAAGCCAGAGAGCTATCGGATATGTCGAAGACGCCGGTAAGGCTTGGCACCGGTTTGATCGCTTCAAATGAATTAATCAACAGCAACAAGGAAGGATTCGTAGCGCTTCTGAAAGCGCTGGATGAAGCGTCGGCTTATGCTCAAGCCCATCCGGAGGAAGCAGCGGATTTGATGTACGAAGAAGTCAAGCAGCCGAAGGAAGCGACCTTAAAGGATCTGCCGAAGAATCCATGGAGCATTGGATTTACGGACAAAGCCTATGCGGGATTGCGGGGACAGAAGGAATACATGGTCGCTAACGGTATCATCGAGAAGGATTTCGAGCTGAATGATAAATTGAATCTGGATTTGGTAAGAACAGCCTTCCCGGATCGAGTCATTGATTTGAAGTAAGGAGATGATGAAAATGAGAGCAGCGTCAAGGCAGAATGAAATCCATATTGAGCAGCTGAATAAAAGTTACACGCAGGCATCAGCATCGGCAGGCGGTTTACATTATATTATCCAGGACGTCAACCTGGCGGTTAAAGGCGGGGAGTTCTTCGTCCTGCTGGGACCGAGCGGGTGCGGGAAGTCGACGCTGCTCAGTCTGATCGCCGGCTTCGTCTCCAAGACATCAGGTCAAGTAAGGGTAGGGGAAAAGGAAGTGGAGCGCCCCGGCCAGGATCGTGCCGTCGTATTTCAGCAAGCCGACTCATCCTTGTTTCCGTGGTTGACGGTTAGGGAGAATGTGGAGTTCGGCCTCCGCATGAAACGGATGCCAGCTGAGAAGAGAAGGGAGATATCCGGCGAATTTATTGAGCTCGTGGGCCTTGCGGGACATGAAAGCAAATATCCGCGCGAACTGTCTGGCGGCATGAAACAACGGGTACAGCTGGCACGGGTGTTGTCCAATGATCCCTCGATCCTGCTGATGGATGAACCGTTCGGCGCATTGGACGCGATGACAAGACGCACGATGCAAAGGGAATTGGTTCGCATATGGCAGGATACGGACAAAACCGTCATCTTCGTGACGCACGATATTCAGGAGGCACTTCTGCTGGGAGGACGCATCGGCATTATGTCTGCAGGACCTTCCTCAAGAATAACGGATATCTATGAGGTGCCGCTTGCATACCCGAGAGATTTGTCAGACCCGGCCTTCCATGCCCTGTACAACCAAATCCAATCGCATTTTGACGAGTAGTGAGGAGGCGTTCCCGTGAGCAATCATCTTAAAAAATGGTCCCTGCATATCCTGTTATGGATGGTAGGACTTGGCGTCTGGCATCTGCTGTCCCTTGCGTATGGCCCGGAAATTCTGCCCGGTCCTGTCTATACGGCAAAGGGCGGATACGAATTGTTGATGGACGGCACCTTGATTCAATATATCGGAATCAGTTCGTACCGCGTGCTGCTTGGCTGGACGTTTGGCAGTCTGCTAGCGATCCCGGTCGGAATCATGATTGGGAAGGTCGGACCGATCCGTGCTTTCGCCGAGCCTTTCCTCAATTTCATTCGGTTCATTCCTCCGATTGCGTTCATAACCCTGTTTCTGGTCTGGTTCGGCATCGGGGAGACATCGAAGATCATGCTTATTCTGTATGCAACCTTCTTCATCGTGGTCTTGAATACGCTGACGGGCGTTTTATCCGTTGAGGAGGATAAGATCCGCTCCGCCCGCAGCATGGGGGCGTCCGAATGGCAGATTGTGCTGCATGTCGTCATTCCTGCAACCGTCCCCTTCATGTTCACCGGCATTCGGCTTGCCATGGGAACCTCGTTCATGGCGATTATCGGGGCCGAGATGATTGCATCCAATGAAGGCGTTGGTTATCTTATATGGAATTCACGATTGTTCTTCCGTACAGATTGGATATTTGTCGGCTTGATCTGCCTGGGGTTGATGGGATTCCTGACAGACCGGGCCGTGGGTCTGCTCGGCCGCAAGCTGCTGTCCCGGTATGGGGTGGTCAGCGCAAATTCGCTGCGTCGGTAAAACGTTAATAATACAACAGTTTCAAAACAGCAACGGTACCCTTCATGAAAAGGGTGCCGTTGCTGTTCTTCCATCGACATCATGATCCGGAATAATGGATCACCATGCTTAACCGGTTCAGGGTATTACCCGAATTATGATAGACATGTGGCTTGTCTGCCTTGAAGCGGATGGATTCACCTTGCTTTACCGTATATTCCTCATGATCGACACGAATGGTGACCTCACCATCGAAAACGGTAATAAACTCTTCCGTACCCTCGATATGGGCCTCTGCACTTAAATAACCGCCATGTTCCATTTCTAATGAATACATCTCGAAGCGCCGCCCGTCTTCATACGGGAAATACGGGAAAATTCGAATCCGGCCGTTATCCTCAACCAGTGCCTGCACCTCTTCCCGTGATACCACGACGGTACCGGAATGCGGCTCATTGATCAACGACGAAAAAGAAAGCTTTAATCCGTTGGCGATCTTCCAGACGGTGGTTATGGAGGGGCTCGATTCCCCGCGTTCAATCTGACCCAGCATCGTCTTGCTGATGCCGGTCATTTCCGCGACTTTATCCAAACTGAGCTTTCTCTGCTCCCTGAGCATCTTTAAATTGTTCGCCAATATCAGATTGATGGGCTTCAAATGATGGTTCACCTCTATACTGTACATATTGTGCGCTATAACATACATAATGTATAATGATAACGCACGGTCGCTATAACGACCGATTACAATCACTATAACATACAAACAAGAAAGGAGTTAAGAGTTTGTTTATCCTTCCGCTGTTGACCTATGCCATTGTAGCTTCATTTACGCCCGGTCCCAACAACATTATTTCGATGACCAACGCACGAAGTTACGGTTTTCGAGCAACGATGCGCTTTATCGGCGGGGTTGCAGCCGGGTGTTTGATCATTATGCTGCTGTCCAGCTACTTCAACTTGGCAATGTATCAATACATCCCGAAGATTCGATCGGTTATGAATATGATCGGTTTCCTGTATATGATTTATCTTGCCGTAAAAATCATGCGAAGCAGGCCGCAGGGGGATGCAGATGATAAGCCAGGCGGATTTAACAGCTTTACGTTCGGATTCATATTTCAATTCATGAATCCGAAGGTCATTTTATACGGGATTACGGCCGTATCGACCTTCGTGATGCCAATTGCAGCAACCCATGTGCAGCTGTTATTATTCTCGATACTGCTCACCATCGTTGGCATTTGCGCCAATATGACCTGGGCGCTATGCGGTTCGCTGTTCCAGAACCTGTTGTCCCGATATGAGCGCATCTTCAATGTATGTATGGGACTGCTTCTGATATACAGCGCATTCTCAATTTATGCAGCGAATGGATAGCAAGCGGGCCTCGTCGTGTACGGATGCCATGCCAAATAAAACAAGGCTTTCCGGAACGTTCATCCGGAAAGCCTTGTTTGGGTTATTCGAAGATTTTGGAAATCTGTTCTTTCAGTTTGTTAGCGGAAGCATGGAATTGGGCCAATTCCTCGTCGTTAAACTCAAGGCTGAGAATTTCCCGCACGCCGGTGCGGTCAACCACGCAAGGCACCCCTAGATATACGTCGGACACGCCATGGTAGTCTGTAAGCAGCGTGGACACATTGAGAACGGAACCCTCGTTTTGCAAAATGGAGACGATGATCCGGTCAAGCGCCAATGCGATAGCATAGGAAGTGGAGCCTTTGGCGTTGATGATTTCATATGCGGCGTTCTTGGTACGATCAAAGATATCTTCTCTTTCCTCGTCCGTCAGATCGATCCCGATACCGGCAATGTTGGCGATGCTCCAGAGCGGCAGCTCGGAATCGCCGTGTTCGCCGACGATATGGGCGTGAATGCTGCGCGGATTGATGCCTTTGTTTTGCCCGATCAAATAACGGAAGCGGGCGCTGTCGAGCAGGGTACCGGAACCGATTACCCGATTAACCGGGAAGCCGCTCTTTTTCAATGTGACGTAAGACAGAATATCAACCGGATTCGTAGCCACGAGAATGATGCCGTGATCGTTGTATTTCACGATATTTTGAATAATATCGTCAAATATGGCCGTATTCCGCTTCAATAAATCGATTCGCGTCTCGCCCGGTCTTTGGTTGGAGCCTGCGGCAATGACAATGATGTCTGCATCCTTGCAATCGCTGTAATCTCCAGCCCAAAGTTTCACCCCGCCGGCAAAAGGGAGGCCGTGGTTCATATCCAAGGCTTCGCCAAGAGCCTTGTCATGGTTGGCATCGATCAATACCAGTTCAGATACTCTTTCCCGCAAGAATAAGGTGTACGCAGTCGTTGCTCCTACAGCGCCTGTACCGATGATCACGACGCGGGACGGGCGCTGAGCTTCATTTTTTGTCATCCATGTTTCTCTCCCTTGCACTCAGTTAATGAATTCCTATACATGGAAAGCTTCTAATTACTTACCCTAATAAGCCGTTGTATACACAACAACTCCATTAGGCGCTTTCGATAGTAATGATAACATATTCAGGAAGATTTAAGCAGTGGGAGTGTGAGTTAAGTTACGTTCATGCTCACTTTAGAAGGTTTTGATCGCACGTTACCTTGTATATGTCCTAGATGTCGAAGTCGAACCGCAGTCAGTGCGATTCCATTTCATGCGAATGAAGTAAACCGCTCCTTTAGCTCCTGAAGCATGACCTTCCGGTAATCGTTCCCGTCATGGTAGAGTTCACCGATCCTTGTGTAGACCTGATCCAATTGTTCCTGATATGAATCGGCTTGTTTATCAGCGTGTTTTCTTTTGAACTCGTCCATGACGTTTTGGATGTATGCCGGTCGTGCGCCCCATTGTCCAAGAACCGCGCCGGTTGCCGCATTAAGGAAGAGAGCGATCGGTTGAGCGCGGCCACCGCCCGTAAGAAAGAGATCCATCGTTTCCAGATGCTCTTCCATGATGAGCACTTCGGTCGGTATGCGGCTGTATTCCATTACCCGGAACAAGACGGGAACATTCCAGATCACATCCGGACACCAATCCGTACAGAGGATAAGGCAGTGCAGTTGGCCACGCTCGTTACGTTCAGCGAAGAACCGTTGAATTTCTGGGTCGTCCCATTGAAAGCGGTCATAGACTTGCTTTAACTGTTCCTTTGTATTGGGGATTCGGCTCAGTTTCATTTCCAGGCTCCTCATGCCCTCCATAAATTGACGGGGGGATATGCCTTGCCCTATTTTGTGCCGAAGATGGATAAGCGTTGTCATTGGCTCATTCGTCCTTTCGTACTGAACAGGTAGTTTTAGTGTACATTCAGCCTATAGCTAGCTTAGAATATATTTGACCACATAGAAATGGTCACTTTGGAGCTGTTTATGCAAGTCAGATTGAGAATGTGGGTCTTGAATTCATATTAAAAAAAGCCTGAGGTGGTCCATTTTGTTTGATATCCTTCTACCCGAGCAAAGCGAGTTTCCGCTATATCAGCAGTTATACCTTCAACTTCGTGAGGGTATTCGAAATGGCGCAATTCCAGACGGGCAACGATTGCCATCCGTACGATCCCTCCAGCTTCAGCTCAATATAAGCAAGACGCCGATCGAGACGGCTTATCAGATGCTGACGGCAGAAGGGTATGTGATCAGCAAACCGAGGTCGGGGCTTTATGTCATAAATCCCTACAAGGAATTCTCATGCTCCCAACAGCATCAACAGCCGCCATCCATGACCGCGATGTCAGTCATGCGTTCCCATGCGCACACCAATCCCAATGTCATCGATTTCAATCCAACCCGATTAGATCAAGCTGCCTTTCCGGTACGAATTTGGAATAAAATGCTCAAGGAAGCGCTGGACCACCATTTATTCGAGATCGGATTGTATGGGGATCCACAAGGTGAATACGCCCTTCGGCGCGTAGTTTCGGAATATTTGCGGAATTCCAGAGGAGTCAATTCAACGCCGGATCAAATTGTAATTGGTGCCGGAACGGCATATAGCATAGGCCTTCTCTCCAGGATGCTGAAAGGGATGAAGCATGTTGCCGTTGAGGAACCGGGTTACAGCCTGGTACGGGATCAATTTCAGCTGAATGGCTGCGAGATTCTTCCGATATCGCTTGGCGATAAGGGGATCTCGCTTGACCGATTGGAGCAGAGTCATGCTGAGCTCGTGTACGTAACGCCATCTCACCAATTCCCGACGGGAAGCATTATGCCGTATCCGGAGCGGGAACGATTGCTGGAGTGGGCGAATGCTAAACATGCATACATCATCGAGGATGATTACGACGGCGAGTTTCGCTACCAGGGCAAGCCGATTGCTTCGCTGCAAGGATTGGACGATAAAGGACGGGTGATTTACGCCGGCACCTTCTCGAAAGTGCTCACCCCCGCACTGCGAATGAACTATCTGGTTCTTCCACAGGCATTGCAGCATCAGTTGACCCAAATGCAGCAGGAGGTGTTTTTTGCTCCATCGCGTGTGGAGCAGTGGGCGATGACCGCTTTTTTCGAACAGGGACATTGGTTCCGCCATATTCGCAAAGTTCGTAACCTGTACAAGAAAAGACATCACCGGTTGATCGAGCTGATTGAAACTCATCTGGGCAAGTATGTTGAAATTACCGGTCAGAATGCCGGGCTTCACCTTCAACTGCTCGTCAAAAAAGAAGCTACCTCGGAGGAATTGATTCAGGAGGCTGCGAAAGCCGGCGTGAAAGTATACGACTTGCGGAAGACGTGGATAAACCAGCGTCAAGACGCTGGACAGTACCCGAGGATCTACTTGGGATTTGCCAGCTTGAATGCGTCCGAAATGGAAACGGGCATTCGGCTGCTGCAAAAAGCCTGGAACATGAACTAACTACTCGGGAACCCTCCTGTCTTTTATAACACCAACAAACTGACCATTCCATGCAGGTCAATTTGTTAGTTATGATAAGCTAAAACAGGAGAAGGAGAGCAGGTATTTATGATCACGCATAGCGAGGTAAAGGCGTATTTGAACCGATTAGGCATATCCGAAATCAAGGCTCCGATAAAGGAATATTTATTCGAGCTGCATCAAGCGCACGTGGCAAGAATTCCTTGGCAGACCCTGGATATTTTTGCCGGGAAACCGACTCCCTTGGATATCCAAAATTCGGTACAACTGCTGATCCATCAACGAAGCGGTTATTGTTTTCATTTGAATGGAGCTTTTACCGCTCTTCTTCGAGCCTTGGGGTATGCGGTTAGTTGGCATAAGGCCGGCGTACAACCGTTAGGACAAGAGCCACGGATTAACGGCTTCCATCTTGGGTTAACGGTCAGCCTCATGAACGAAGATCTTGGGGAAGAAGAGTCTTGGCTTGTCGACGTCGGTCTCGGGGATATGCCATGGGAGCCGATCCCATTGAAATTCGGGAAATATGAACAGGGGCCGTTCACGTATGTGCTTGAGCCGTCCGCCATAACGGATCAGGGCTGGCGGTTGATTCATGATCCCCAATATTCCTATGTAGGGGTAGATTATGCGCCTGAGGTTGTAAGCAGCTTGGAATTATTTAAAACAAATCATGATTTTTACAGCCGATCGCCGGAATCCCCATGGATGGATCTATTGGTTGTCAGGCAGCGGCACGATGTGGGCATGAACGAGCTCAAAGGCTGCATTTGGAGAAAATGGAACGGCAGCATGCTGGACACCGAAGAGGTCTCGTCGAAATCGGAGTGGTTCGAGATCCTGGCGGACGTATTTTACGAGCCGCTCGTCAACTACTCCACTTTAGAACGGGATCAGATTTGGGCAAAGGTGTGCAAGCAGCATCAGAATTGGCTGAGGCTTGTGGAAGATCAACGATCTTAGAGGGGCCAGTCCGGCATCTCGTGTGACACCTAAGCTGATCTCCTTCGTCAAAGAACGTTCTAAACCAATCTGTCTCTTGAATGCCTGCAACCCCAGGTGGTAAGATGGTACTTAAATTTCATGTCGCGAAGCACATGAACATGTTCCATAACCTACCTGTAAGGAGTTAAATGCATGGCAACCATCGATGATTTTACCAAGCTGGATATTCGCGTCGGGACGGTCGTGGAAGCAGAGCCCTTCCCGGAAGCGCGCATTCCCGCCATTAAAATGAAGATTGATTTCGGCCCGCTCGGGATCAAGCGTACAAGTGCGCAGATTACGAATCGGTATGACGCGGATAGCGTTGTAGGAAACCAAGTCGTGGCCATCGTCAATTTCCCGCCTAGGCGCATTGCCGGCTATCAATCTGAGGTGCTTGTGCTCGGCGGCGTACCGGAGCAGGGGGACGTGGTGCTTCTGAAGCCGGATTTCGATCTGCCGAATGGAACGCCCATCGCTTAAGCTTATTCCATTTACCGACCCAGGCTTCGGTTTTATGGTGAAGCTCTGCTCATAATTGCGTTCCGGGACGGTCGCCTAACCGTTCTCCTTTGAATATATCTGAAGTATCAGATGATTCAAGAGAGGATGTTGGCCTTGCAAACTGTTTCTCATGGTATCGTTCCAGAGTGGATTGCCTACACATCGAACCGCGGCGGATCGTTCGACATATGGCTGTACCGCCCTCAGGACGGTTTTGATTTTCAACTTACTCAAGGGCTCGGCGCGGAATTTTCGGTTCCCTATTGGTCGCCCGACCGGAGGAGTATCGCATTCATCGGTATCGGCCATGTGGTCCATGTGCTGGATACCGTATCGTTCACTGTAGCCAGAATTGATCAGATCGAACCGTACACGCTGCTGGACTGGTCTCCCGATAGCCGGTCTTTGGCGTATGTCAAGAATGATCGGATCGTCATTTATGATACGGCCTCACATCGAAGCTATTCCATCCCGCAGACCGGGGCAAGGGATGCCCAGTGGTTCCCTTCGGGCATGGAGCTTCTCTTTGCGTCTCCAGATTCTGCCGGCGTTACGCAGCTCTACCGCATTCGGACCGATGGCACGGAACGGAGACAAATCACACATCTAACGGACGGACCGCTCCACGACGTTCGGATTTCCCCGGATGGAACCTTCGCGCTGTATACATCCCCTGGAGCAAGCATCTCCATGATTTCGACGGTGGATTTGGCAAACGGCACCATCTATGCATTGGAAGGCGGCCCACTCGCGAAAAACTATTTTCCCGTGTGGTCTCCTGATTCTAAAAGCATCGCTTACAGCGCAACAGCCTACAGCGAGCCAAATTACTATTCGCTCATCCAGATTGACAGCCGTACCGGTCAGGATCAAAGGACGGTTGCAGTTTCCAACTGTTTCGCCACACCCGTCGATTGGTCGCCGGACGGTGCCCAAATCGCCTATTTGTCCGGGTGCACTGCTGAAGAATTCGCTAGTCAGCTTTGGATCGTCGATATCAGGGAACAGATACCGATGCACGTCGTTAGCGGAGGCAGGATTACTGCCTTGCAGTGGTCCCCAGGTGGCAGGAAGGTTCCGAAAAGCATGTTCACAAGCCTTGTATACCGGGTGTCCTTCCCGTATCCCGCAAATTGGCGGCCGGTCAGTGAAGAGAGATACGAGGGCTTCGACGGTTTCTTCCAGGTATCCGCGATTTCGTCTGGCGACCGGATTGCCGATGTATGCAGCTCCGAAGCTTTTCATCCATTAATGCCTTACGGTTCTTCTCCAAGGATTGTCCCTGCTATGATACAAAATCAAGAAGCGTGCTTCATTTATCCGTCAGCTGACCAGCCAACGGAGATGAATAACCAAGCAGCCCTTATTGTGAGATATCCGAGCCCTGTCCAAATTGGGGATATGTTCTACGCTTATTTCATCTTGTGGGCAGACGTTAACCATATCGGTCAAATCGGCGCGAGGCTGTCGTTCATCTAGCGTTTGAGCAATGAGTTGCAGGAAAGTACCCCTCGGCCGTTGAATATATCCGAATGCTGCAATAATGATCAGGCCTTTTCAGGAACACTTATAGCCGCAGGAGGAGAACAACATGAAGTCGATCACCGTTCAAAGTCTTACGGAGTTATTTCATTTGGAAGTGCTTGCAGGCGCCAATCGCATGGATCGAATGATTACCCGTGCGCAGACGCACAGACCGGGTCTGGAGTTTGTCGGGTATTTCGATTTTTTCCCGATGGAGCGAGTGCAGGTGCTCGGCCGTAAAGAGATTAATTATTTATTGACGCTTAGCATAGAAGAACGCAAACTGCATATCGGGAATATCGTCAAATATCACCCGCCGTGCTTTATTGTCACCTCAGGACAGCAGGAGATCCCTTATCTGACTCTATTCTGCAATCAGGAAGGAATCCCGTTATTGCGGACAACCGAGACGACAACGGAGTTTATTGCCAAGTTGAACAGTTATTTGGTGAAGACGCTGGCTCCGGAGATATCGATCCATGCGGTATGCGTGAATGTATCCGGCATTGGAATCCTGCTCCGGGGCAAATCCGGCATTGGCAAAAGCGAAACGGCCCACACCCTTATCCGGCGGGGCCACCGGTTTGTGGCGGACGATATCGTGGTGCTAAAAAAGCTAGGCCCTTCGACTCTTCTTGGAACGCATAATGAGACAACCCGAGAGTTTCTCGCGCTGCGAAGCATCGGGTTGATCAATGTGGTGCGTCAATACGGGCGCACGGCTTTTCAAGATGAGACACGAATCGTGCTCGACATTGAATTGGTGCCTTGGCGTGAAAATTCCCTAAACAACGAGCTGGAGGCCGTGCCTCAATTTACGGAATATCTAGGCATCCAAATTCCTCATATCGAGGTTCAGCTACAGCCGGGGCGCGACGTAGCAAGTCTGATCGAGGCGGCGGCCAACAATTGGTATCTTAAACAACTCGGCTACAGTGCGGCCGAAGACTTTATGAAACGAATCGAAAACGAGATGCAATCGTGAGGCTTAAACGACTTTCCGCCATCTGATAATAAAAAACTTACGGAAACGATGTTGGTGATAGATGAAAATCCAAGTAGGAGAACTACAAATCGAATGTCATGTAGAATATGGTCCACGCAAAAAGCTTTCGATCCATGTCCACCCATCGGGTCTGATCACGGTGAAGGCACCGAATCGTACAAGCGATGAGACGGTGATCAACGCCGTAAGGCGGCATGGGAGCAAAATCGTGAAGCAATTGCATGCGATCGAGGCAGCCCGAACGGCTCCGAAGGTCAAGGCATACGAAGATGAAGGCAAATTCCTTCACCTTGGGCAGTATTATTCGCTGCATGAGTTAATCGAAACGGACGGGCGAACGGAAGAGGAGCTTCAACGGGATCTGAAGAAATTTTACTTCGCAAGCTGCAAGAAGGTGATCGCGGAACGAATCCGAATTTATCAGAAGCAGCTGAAAGTCACGCCGAGATCCTTCATCATCGAGGAGTCCAAAACGAAATGGGGCAGCTGCAGCTCGGCGAAGCATCTCACTTTCAACTATCGCCTCGCGATGGCGCCCATCGAGGTCATTGATTATGTGGTCATTCATGAACTCTGTCATCTCTTGCATATGAATCATGACCGATCCTTCTGGCGATGCGTCGGCAGCGTGATGAAGGACTACAAAGCTAAGGAAGCCTTCCTCGCGAAATATGGACATGCCATGACTTTGTAATGCATTGATTATGAGTCATAGAGAGAGTTAAGACACTGCCTGATTTGGGCAGTGTCCTTTTTTTGAATGGATGCTGATCGGCTGATCTGATTCCATGATCCACTGGGAGCGTGGGCGCCAGGGCAGCTGCTCACCATGATTAACGGATTCCTGACATTCGGCACGACGGCCATCTTGTCGACCAGTTATGCCGGCTGCTGCTTGCGTTGATCATAACATCTGTTTACATTAGAGTAATGACACGGAAAAATTGAATCTTACGGAGGCAATGATGAAAACAATTGGACTCATCGGAGGCATGAGCTGGGAGAGCACCGTGATGTACTATCAGATTATAAATGAGGTCGTAAAGGAGCAACGGGGAGGGCTGCATTCCGCGAAAATTTTATTATACAGCGTGGACTTCAAAGAAATCGAAGAATGCCAGGCCGTTGGGAACTGGAGCAAGAGCGCAGAAATTTTAGGAGATGTTGCCGTAAACCTTGAAAGGGGAGGTGCGGATTTTATCGTTATCTGCACCAATACGATGCATAAGGTTGCTCCGATCATTCAGCAAAGAATCCAGATTCCCATTATTCATATTGCAGATGCCACTTCGAAGAAGCTGATAGAAAGCGGTATAGATAACGTAGCTTTGCTTGGAACCAAATACACGCTGACTGAGGATTTCTACAAGGAAAGATTGATTGCAGCCGGCATACATGTGCTGATTCCTGATGAAGATGACATACAACTTATCAACCATATCATTTACGACGAATTGTGCTTGGGTATTATTTCTCAACAATCCAAGAACGAATATTTGCGTGTGATCAACCAATTACAGAAGCAAGGTGCCCAGGGAGTCATACTCGGCTGTACAGAGATTAGTCTTCTTATTAAACAGGAAGATACGAATATCCCTGTTTTTGATACGACTCAGATTCATGGAACAACAGCAGCCCTGTTTGCACTTGAAAAATAATCATGGATGTTTATTGTTGTAGGATCTGTGCTTATCGGGCAGGGGGAATGCTTTGAGGATTGTTAAATACGTTTTCCGGGTCGTATTTCGCCTTCACTTTCCGCAATCTTGGATAGTTCGTGCCATAATACACCGGCCCGGAATTTTTAATCCCTTGGTCTGGTACGTTGATGTAGGAACCCACGATATAAGGCTGCAGTTTCCGGCGCGTATTGCGAGTTAAGGCGATGTTTTTAGCGGCATCGGAAGGCTGGATCCAAGAAGTATTCCATTCTACATAAAATTTTGCTTTACGCCAGAAGAAGGCGGTTGCTTTAGGAGATATACGGCTTACGGCTCCGCCCCAATTGAGGAAGAAGAATCCCGCGGTAGAATTTGCCTCCGCTTTCTCTAAAAATTCGCGCATGTACTTAATTGCTTTATCAGGGAACGGCCGCCTGCCGAAACCGCTGGAGAATTGGTTGCTGAATTTTTGAGTAAGCACTGGATCAGGAGGCAGTAAGAAGTTGACAGCTTCGGTGTAAGGCAACTGCCGGATGGTTTTCATTGTCGGTGTGCCGACGCTCGTGAGCGGGCTTAAGAGGCGGATTGCCTCTGTTTTCGGCCCGAGGAACAGCCCTTCCATGGAAACATTGCCGCCTTTTTTCGGACCAATGCTTAATTCGCTGCCGAGTCTGGTATCGACGGAAGGAGCCCATAGCTGCCAAGCCTTTAATACCTTTTCAAATTGATTCCAAGGCCAGGTGATACGATACACGGTTGCGCTTTCCGGAGCACGGCGTACGTTGAATTTATATTTGGTGTAAATGCCGAAGTTGCCGCCGCCACCGCCGCGGGATGCCCACAGAAGGTCGGCGTTTTGTTTTTTATTAGCCTTGATCACGTTACCTTTGGCATCCACCATTTCCAGACTGATCAGGTTATCGCTGATGAGGCCAATGGTACGCTGCAGCGGTCCTATGCCCCCACCGAGCGTAATTCCTCCGATCCCGACCGTAGGGCTGTCGCCAAAGGGGGCTATGAATCCTTGCCTTGCAAGCGTGTTTGCAATTCTCCCCACTCTGTTGCCGGTCTCGACAATCACGGTGCCATTTTTTTTATTCAGCTTAATTTTGTTCATCTCACTGACATCGATGACAATGCCTCCGTTTACCTGTGAAAGATTGGTTTCCAACGCATGTCTTCCGCTTCTTGGACGAATGGGGACACGATTCTCACGAGCCCATTTGATAGCGTTTGCCACATCTTTGGTCTTTCGAGCGAAAACAAACACTTTGGGAAATTTGTTCGTATGGGGATCCCAATTCTTACGAGCCGAATCGTAACCTGGATCTCCTCGGAAAATAACCCTTCCGGTCAGTTTCGTTTGTGATTTCACCAACAACAGCTCCTAATCCGTTGAATTTATGCTAACGATAATCATGGAATGCGGTACGGCACCATACATCATATGGTGAGCAACAGCCCATGGTATAGGCTAATAACTCATTGAATGAAAACATCCGAATTTACTGGCCATGACAATTAGAAAAAGCTGCATTGTTCGTTTCGTTCGATGTATAATGTTCATATGGGTTCATATAAATCCATTTGAGTTCATTATATGTCTTGAACAAGGAGAGAAGGATATGCCAAGCATCAAAATTGAGTTGCTGAATCATGAACAGAACGTGAGGGTGGAGGGTGACCGTCATTCGCAATCCTCCCATGACCGCGTGATGGAGCGGGAAGGCGAGGATTTCACTTACCTGGCTTGTCAACAGCTGGAGTACGCCGCCGGCGACAAATTTAGAATTACGACGGAGCACCCGAATCGGTATTTGGTGGTCCAGTTGGATGAGGCACTCTTTCCGTCCCTGGTATATGTCAAGGGCACCAGCTGGGAATACGAAGTTCCATTGTCGTACAAGCAAGCCTATCCAGAGAAGGCATTTACGGGGACAAAACATTATGTTTCGGTACGCTATGCGACGGAGAGCGAAATTACCCAATATCGGAATTTGGCATGGAATACCCATGACCAGAAGCATGATTCCAACGCTTATCCGCATGCTCACGCAAACGTAGAAACCAGAAATGATCCTACCTTCTTTGCGCGCAATGCGATCGACGGCATTTATGCCAACTGCAATCATGGCTCGTATCCGTATCAATCCTGGGGAATTAACCAGCAGGCGGATGCGGAGCTGACGCTGGATTTCGGGCGAATGGTTGAGCTTGACCGGATCGGTCTTGTTTTACGGGGGGATTTTCCTCATGACAGCTGGTGGAAGGAAGTCACGATTGCATTCTCCGACGGTTCAACGGAGCAGCTGTATCCCGTGAAAAGCCGAAGCATCCAGTATTTTGAGATCCAGCCCCGCAAAGTGGAATGGTTGGTGCTCAAACGATTGATCAAAGGCGATGAGGCGCTTTTTCCGGCATTAACGCAGCTTGAGGCGTTCGGAAGAAATGTAGACGGACAGTAACGAATAATCGCAGAGTGAGGCAATGGTTAGGCCTGATTGCCAGATAGGATGCACATCCGTCTGCAATCAGGTCTTTTAATGTTTTTGCGAAACAAATAGCTGCAGATTGCCGTATTAAACAGATTAGGAAACGGGGATCGGGAGATTCCGTCGTATGTATGGGAGAATCGCAGCTTCTAAAGGAAGCAATTGACAACCCTCGGCAACAAGGTATGATCAAATAGATATCAGTATCATGCCGAGGAGGGAATATGATGAATTCGACTCAACGCCAGGGAAGGCCGAATGTGCTGCTCATTACGGTCGATCAGATGCGCTTTGATTGCCTTAGCATAGCAGGTCACCCTGTGGTGGAAACGCCCAATCTGGACGAGCTCGCAAGGAGCGGTGTAAGGTTTAGCCGTGCGTATTCTGCCACACCCACCTGCGTACCTGCAAGAGCGGCGATCTTCACCGGCCAATCCCAACGCGCTCACGGCCGCGTCGGCTATCAAGACTGCGTCCCGTGGAATTACAAGGAGACGCTGCCGGGGGAATTGGCCAAAGCCGGTTATCACACGCAGTGTATCGGTAAAATGCATGTTTACCCTGCACGCAATCTGCTGGGGTTCCACAACGTAATGCTTCACGATGGTTACTTGCATCACAACCGCAATAACCACGGCATTCCGATGTTGGAGCATTACGATCAAGTTGACGATTACTTGCAGTGGCTGCGAGAAAGGGTGCCGGGCGCCGATATGACCGATCTTGGTCTGGACTGCAATTCATCAACCGTCGCTCGTCCTTGGCATTTGGCGGAAATGCAGCATCCAACGAACTGGGTGGTAACGCAGTCGATTGATTTTTTGCGGCGACGGGATCCCGGGAAGCCGTTCTTCCTGTGGATGTCATTCGTCAGGCCGCATCCTCCGTTCGACCCTCCGCAGGCCTACTTGGATCTGTATGAGGATGCCGAAATTCCGGAGCCTCCGGTTGGCGATTGGGCGGAGACGGAGGATCCGGATCTGTCCGGGTACTCCCCTATAACGGGGAGGGGACTGGTCCCGAAACGCCGCCTGCGTAAAGCGATGGCTGCCTATTACGCCCTGATCACGCATATCGATCACCAAATCGGACGTTTTTTGCAATCATTGAACGAATATGGGGAGCTAGGCAACACGGTGATCCTGTTTACTTCCGATCATGGCGAGCTGCTGGGGGACCATCATTTATTCCGAAAGTCTCTTCCGTACGAAGGCAGCACCCGCGTGCCGTTTATCGTCAGCGATCCCGGCAACCGTTTAGGCCTGCAGAGCGGTATGGTTTCAGATCATGTCGTGGAAATGCGGGATATCATGCCCTCGCTGCTGGAAGCGGCCGGCGTGCCTATACCGGAAACGGTCGAAGGCGAGAGCATCTGGAGACTAGCGTCAGCAGGAAGGGACGGGGGAAGCAAGCCGGCTTGGCGTCCCCATCTTCATGGAGAGCACGCTCAAGGGCTTCAGTCCAATCATTGGGTTACCGACGGGAAGGAGAAATACATCTGGTTCTCCCAAACAGGCAAGGAGCAGTTCTTCGATCTGGTTGATGATCCCAATGAGCTGCACAACGCGATCGGGGACGAAAATCGGCAGGAACGAATCCGTTATTGGCGTTCGGTCCTCATCCAAGAGCTTGAGGGACGCGAAGAGGGTTATACGGATGGCCAACAGCTGATCACCGGCCGGAAGCCGGTAGCCGTATTATCCCATATTTTGAAATAGCACGAGACCGTAAATTACATTCAGAACCGATTAGGAGATAACATGCTAACGACACAACAGCTAAAAGACATTGAACAATTGCAAAGCGAGTGCGAGCTTCATGACCATGTCCAATTAAAGCTGAATTGGGAAATGCTCAGAGAACGCAACACGGAGAATCTGGATTTTTTTCATTACGAGGAAAACGAACTTGTAGCGTTTCTAGGGCTATATCCTTTTGGCTCGACCGTCGAAGTATGCGGCATGGTAAAGCCTGCCGAACGACGAAAGGGGCATTTCCAGCGATTGTTTCATCTCGGAATGGAACAGGTAAAACTCGCCGGATACAAGAAAATCTTGTTGAACGCGCCAGCGGGATCCGATGCGGCAAAGGCATTTTTGCATCAACTAGGTGCGGAGCATGCTTTCTCGGAGCATCAAATGACGTGGCAGGAAATGCCGCTTGAGGATTCGGACGGTATTCTGCTGAGGCAGGCAACATTGGAAGATTATGAAACAAGCGTGCGCTTATCCGTGGAAGCATTCGGATTGGACGAAGAAGATGCCAGAGCGATGGAGAGCCATCATTTTGCTGATAATACGGGTATGTTCATGATTGACGTAAACGAAGAAACGGTCGGGAAGTTTCGAGTCAGCCGCGAAGAGGGGCAGGCGTGGATCTATGGTTTCTCCATATTGCCGGAGTATCAAGGCCGGGGAATAGGCAGAAAAGCGTTGCGACGAATCGTGAAGGAACAGAGCTCAGCCGGATACTCGGTGCACTTGGAAGTCGAAACGAAAAACGACCATGCGCTGAGGTTATACGAGTCGGTTGGATTTCAAGCCGTGCATGCACAAGATTATTATCAATATGAATGCAGATGATAACAAAATAGATGTGCAAGAAAAGTCGCCATCATGGCGGCTTTTTGATTTTCACGGCATCATTCAAATTTTTCGATGATCTGTTGAAGTCTATTTTCTCTGCCGATAAAGAATGGAGCATGCATATCTGATCATTCAGGAGGAATTATCATGAAAAAAACTGTCATCCTGCTAACCAGCGCGGCCCTGATGTTTGCGACCGCCGCAGGCACGATCTCAGCCAAACCAAGCAACACGCCCCCCGGCAAGACAAGTAACGCGGCATCGCCAAAGGGACCAAAAGAAAAAGAAACTCGTAATGACAAGCAGCAAACCGAGGAAGTCGATTCCTCTGATAAGTCCAGCAAAGAAGAGGACCAAGTTCAGGAATCCACAACGCCGGAAACAGAGAAAACAAACGACCCTTCCACCGATAAAGTCGATTCCAAGAACAAAGGACACAAAGGATACAAAGGTTTGCTAAATGCCATTCAAAACGTTGAGGATAAACCGGCAGGCGCCGTTCTAGCCAATATTTTGCTTACCGAATATGCGGCCGAGTTAACGGACGAGCAACAAAAACAACTTGAGGCCATTATTGAAAAGGACAAGGCGTTAGAAGCGGCAGCGGACATGCTCGAAACAAACGGCAGCGTGACTGAAGCCGTGTATTTGCAAGAAGAAGCCATCAAAGCAAATTTTAAAAACCTGGATCTTTACAAAACCATGGGAAAGCTCAGTGAAAAGGCGGGTAAAAAGAATGGGGTTAAGCTGTATGTGAACGGCGAAGCTTCGGACACCGAACCGTTTGTCAAAAAAGGCAATACATATGTTCCTTTTCGCGCCATAGCCGAGGCTTTGGAGGCTGAGGTTATATGGAATCCTAAAAAGCGTTCCATCACCGTCTCGAAGGACGGGGTGAGCATCCAACTCCTGGTTGGCAGTAAAACAGCGTCCGTCAATGGCAAGAAAATTTCGCTGGATGCCCCAGCTACCGTTACAAAGGGCAATACGTATGTGCCCGTACGCTTTATAAGCGAGGCCTTGAATGCTACCGTCAAGTGGGAATCGGAAAGTCAGACCGTCGTTGTCTATGAAGAGAAAGCAGAATAGGTGAATTTCTAAGCCGCTAATCGGAATGAGATCAGCGGCTTTTTTCTATTAATAGTCTTTGATAAAGAGGGCCATTTCGTCTGTCGTAATACTGAATGAGAATTAGGGCCATGCATGAAAGGCTAAATATGTATACCATATGTTAAATTTTTTCAGTGTCTTCTCCATTGTAAACGCTTTAATATCGATTTATGACCGACTGACAGGAGGGGAAGTTATGAAGTTTGCAGGACGTTTCTGCATGGTGTTATGGATTGTCGTCATCATGGTGTCGGCAGCCGGATGCATGGCGGCGAGGAACGGGGCCGACAGCAGAATGTCGCACCAACCGGAACGCCCGTTTGACAATGTGCGGATTACCGCATATATGGCTAAAAATCCGGTTGCGGACATCCTTCGCGCCCATCTCCCCGAATTTGAGAAGCAGACGGGTATCAAGGTGGATTTTCAAGCGTTGACCAATGAGCAGCTCAGCCAAAAGATGTTCGTACAGATGACGGTAGGTAACGAAAGTCCCGATGTGTTCATGATCCGGCCGTTGGAAGAGCTAAGTCTGTATGAGAATAACGGCTGGTTAACGCCCTTGGAATCGTATGCCGTATCGGACCCGCGTTACGACTTCGCCGATTTCTCTTCAACGGCGCTGGAATCGGTAACGGTGAACGGGAAACTGCTTGCCGTCCCGCTATCGACGGAGCAGCAGATTCTATACTATCGCAAGGACCTGCTAGAGAAAAAAGGGATCGAAGTCCCGCAGACCTTGGATGAGCTGGAAGCAGCGGTTAAACAGGTGCATGATCCCGAGCATGGCATGTACGGATTTGTCGCTAGAGGGCAGCGAAGCGCTCTCGTAACCCAGCTATCGTCATTCGTTTACTCCGAGGGCGGGAATTTTCTAAGCGCAGATAAAGCGGCATTGAACACAAAGGAAACGCTCAAGGGGATTCAGCGGTACGTAAGGCTGCTCGGAAACTATGGACCGCCCGATGCGCTTAGTTACAGCTGGCCGCAATCCGCAGATCTCTTTGCGCAAGGAAAGGCGGTATTTTTCACCGATGCCAGCGCGATCTACTCCCTGCTAGCGCAATCGGGATTAGCTAAGGAGAAGATCGGTTATGCGCTCTTTCCGGCAGGTGATGCCGGTCGCAAGCCGTATAGCACCACTGCATGGGCCATTGGCATCAATGCGAATTCTGCCCGCAAGGATGCTGCCTGGGCATTCATCGAGTGGGCTTCGGGCAGGGACATGGTGCTGCAAGCCCAGAAGATCGGTAATCCGGGAGCGCGGAGTTCGCTGTGGCATGACAAGGAAGGAATCTCCGGCTTTCCGGATGAGCTGATTCCGGTGATCAATGAATCCATTCCGATCGGAATGAGCTACGACCGTCCAAAAGTCATTCACGTGAAGGAAGCACGGGACATTATCGGCGGTATCGTGGTGAAAGGAATTATCGGCGAAGATGTCGGAATTGCTGCCGAGTCGGCAAACGTTCAATTGCAAGAACTGATCGACAGCGAGAAGTAGAGCGAATCGCTCTGACACGGGGGTATGTTTTTGATGAAGCGGTTAAGAACAAGTACGTTTGCCAAGCTTACAACATTGCTGGCGGTCCTGGTTATTCCGATTATTTTGCTGTATGCCTACTCCCATCAGGTCAGCATCAACGTCGTCCGTTCGGCTGTGGAGGAGGGCCAGCGGAACCGACTGACGTTTTTCATGAGTCAGATGGACACCATGATCGATCAGCTAACGAAATATTCGGTGATCGCGAGCAATGATGACGGGATTAAGAGTTATCTGGCGGAGCGCTCAGGTAGCACTCCCATGGAACGAATCGACAGCCAGCAGCGGATCACGGATATGTTGAATATGCAGATTGCAACTAGCAGCTGGGACAGCCAAATCCTAATGTACCTGACGCAGTATCGTGAATTGCTGACCACCGACTTGTCGGCAAGGTATGATGCCGAATACTTGGCTCATGCCCATAAGCAGAACTGGACTTATCATCGGGATTCGCGAGGACAAGCTTTTTTTAGCTGGATGAGAACGTCCGCTTCTTCGCAGGATCTGATCGTGGAGGTCCGTTTCACCGACCAGAATCTGGTCAATATGCTGAATCGGTTGAAACAGGACGGGGACAGCGAGCCATTCCTGTATGCACCTGACGGAACCGTTATTGCCAACAGCACATCGGTCGAAGAAACGATACGAATGGCCGCCGGCACCCTGAACGAATTGCAGCTTGGGGAAGAGGGCAGCCGAATCGTGCAATCGGGGCAGGGCAAATATGTAATGAATTACGTCTTGTCCAGCAGTTTGGGCTGGTATCTGGTGGATTTCGTCCGGCTGGACAGCGTATATTCCCCAATCACCTTAAGCAGCGTCCTCTTTTATATTTCCGTATCGCTCCTGCTTGTTCTTGTCTTACTGCTGACCTTGTTGTTGTACCGCAATGTCCAGCGTCCGATTTCCCGCCTGCTTCATGCGGTGAGAAGGATCAGGGACGGTCAATACATGACGCGTCTGAAGGATGTGCCGAAGAACGAATTCATGTATCTGTTTCACTCCTTCAACAACATGGCAGAGCAAATCGAGGAGCTCATCGAACGGGTGTACAAAGAGTCTTTGCGATCCAAGGAAGCGACGCTTAAGCAGCTCCAATCGCAAATTAACCCTCACTTCCTGTATAACTGCCTGTTCTACATCAAAAACATGGCCAATCTTGGCGATAAGGAAGCTGTCGTGGCCATGGCCCTGAACTTGGGGGAGTATTACCGGTACACGACGCGACTGGAAAAACCGACCGCGCCCCTTGAAGAGGAAGTGAAGCTGGTTGACAATTATTTAACGATTCAGATGCTGCGGCTTCAGCGACTAACCTTCGAGATCGAGGTTCCTGACAGCATGATGCAGCTCGAGATTCCGCGTCTTCTGCTTCAGCCTATCGTGGAAAATGCCGTCATCCATGGGGTTGAGGATCAGTTGGATTTTGCGATGATTCATATTTCCGGAGAAATCGAAGGGAGTCGATGCCGGATCAGAATTGACAACAACGGCCAGGGCATGGACGTAGGCATCATCGACAAGCTGAAGCGACAGGTCGAAGAGCCTTTGAACGAAAGCGGGGGATTCGGCCTATGGAACATTCATCAGAGACTGGTCACCCGGTACGGCAAACATGCGGGCTTGGCCTTTTCAGAATCGCCGTCAGGAGGACTTCGCGTGGAAATATGCTGGGAAATGCCGAGTAGGGAAGGGAGGGATAACGTTGTATACATTGCTGATCGTTGATGATGAAGCAAGCGTGGTAGAGGGGCTTGCGCATACGATACCTTGGCAGAAAATCGGAATCGATGAGGTGCGCAAGGCATACTCCGCTTTCGAAGCGCTGGAAATACTGCAGACGCAGCCGGTCGACATCATGATTTCCGACATCACGATGCCACGGATGAACGGCCTCGAGCTTGTCGAGATCACGAAATCAAAATGGAAGCATATCAAAACGATCCTGCTGTCCGGGTATGCCGATTTTGCTTACGCGAAGGAAGCCATTACGCTTGGCACTTATGAGTACCTGCTAAAACCCGTCAGCGACGAAGTCGTACTTGAGAAAGTAGGCGGAGCTGTGGAATCGCTGCGGCAGGAGCGTGAGTCCAGCGAAACCTACAACCGTGCGGTTCAGGCTTTTCGAGCTAATCTGCCTCAAATTCGAGGCGAATTCCTGAATCAGCTGCTTCAAGGCATGAAATCACCGAAGAACGTTTGGGCCGAAAAACTGGAGCTGCTTGAAATGAAATCCGCCATCGGCAATCAAGCTGCCTTGATGCTCGTACGGATGGAGGACCGTCTGACGGAAATGAGTCCTTATGACTCCTCCATCATGGAGTACGCGATCGGTAACATGGCGGACGAGATCTTCGGGGAACGGTTTCGGTTGTGGCGATGCAGGGACATACACGGATATCTCGTCTTTTTTGTTTTTGAAGATATCAGTAAGTATAAACTTAGCAGTACAAGCAGCCTGATATCGCAAGAAAAGTTACCGCTAATGAAGGATTCGACGACATCCCCGAGTGGCTTCGATAGCAGCTTTTCTTATAGCGATGATTCGGCGGCTAGGGTGCACCCTCATGAGCATACAGAGGAGAATGAGCTCAAGCATTTCGCTGCACAGCTGCAGATGAATGTCAGCCGTTACCTGAAAGGAACAATCTCCGTCCTGATCGGAAAGCGAGGTTCCTTCCCGGAAGATGTCCGAAAGCTGTATCAAGACAGTCTTTTCGCTTTGCGCCGCCATATCGGCAGCCACAGTGATATGTTCGTTTACGCAGAAGATGAGGAGGAGCTGCATCCGGTCCGTTCCTTGCAAAAGTGTTATGAGCCTCCGCTGCTCCATCATCTGCTGGAATCCGGCAGTTGGAAGCAAATCCAAGAGAAACTTGAGCAGATCCTGAAAGAATTGTCGCTCGCGCACAGCAATTCGCAAGAGCATGTAATCGAAGCCTTTTTCTTTATATATTCCTCGCTAAGCGCATATGCGCACAAGAACGGACGCAGTCTGGCCGATATCGTCGGAGCGTCCCTTGCGGATGTAACGGGACTCTCGCAATGCACGACTGCGGCCACGCTCGGCAAATGGGTGGGCCAAGTTCTGCCTCTACTGGAGTCAAGCGCCGAACAGGCAACGCGCAGCGACAGGAGCGCTGCCGTGTCCCGGATGAAACGGTTCATTCGGGATCATCTGTCTCAGGATATTTCTCTGCAAGCCATCGCGGACCATATGTATATGCATCCGGTTCACGTGTCCCGCCTCTTTAAAATGGAGACCGGATTCAACGTGAGCGATTATGTGCTCCGGTTGAAAATGGAGCAGGCGGCCGAGCTGCTGGCCGACCACTCCTTGAAAAACTTCGAGATTGCCCTGAAGCTGGGATACCACAACCCGAATTATTTTATTCGGGTGTTCAAAAAGTATTATTCCGTGACGCCGCAAGAATACCGAAACAGTTTGGAAACCGGAATGCCGTAGTAAAGCCTGTATTACCGTCCGTTTTCAGCCATGCATTTGGGCTGGAAGCGGGCTTTTTTTGTCTCATTCGGCCGCTGCTTTCGATTGCGGCATCATGTTAAGTAAGGAGAGCGGATGTTAAGCCTATATCATTTAACCCTGTTTATGAAGCCCTTACAATGAATGGTGTAAGGACATTCCACTATATGCTGAGGGGTGAACATGATGAAGATGAAGAAAAACTCCATACGATGGGTAACGGCAGCTTTAGTCATGATATTGATGGCAGGATGCAGCGTAGGGGGGACGGGAGGCAGCGGATCAGGGGATGCCGAGCCTGGCAAGGAAACCCTGACATTCTGGATGAAGAAGCAGATGTTCGAAGAGCAAAACCAGATGATCCAAGAGAGGGCAAAACAGTTCGGGGAAGAGCATGGCGTGAATGTCAACGTGGAGTTTATTGCGTACGAGGACTTTTATCCGAAATGGTCGGCAGCCATCGAATCGGGTACTACGCCTGACGTCTCCTTCTTCGGCTACCAGGAAGTTGGGCAATTCTATGCCAAGGACGTTCTTGAGGAGGTTACCGACGTTGTGGGCAGCGTGGAGCACGCAAACGGGGAAATACAGGACAGCCTGAAAACCTCCGTGACGTTCGAGGACAAGTTATACGGAGTGCCGTTCTGGACCGAGTCCACGGCATTATACTATCGCAAGGACATGCTTCAGGCAGCGGGTTACAGCGAGCCGCCTGGAACCTGGGAGGAATTCCGCGAAATGGCGAAGGCACTCACGGATTCTTCGAAAGGGATATACGGCGCAGGACTCGGGTACGGGAAAGGCAATTCGGATGCCGAATGGCTGACCCGGGCGATCATCTGGTCCTACGGAGGTTCCCTAGATACCGAGGACGGCAAGAATGTAGCGGTGAATTCGCCGGAAACTCTTCAGGCGGTTCAGTTGATCAGGGACATTTTCATCGAAGATAAGGTAACGCCTCCGAGCTCCATCGGATGGGATGACAGCGGCAACAACAAATCGTATTTAAGCGGCCAGTCGGCCATGATCTTCAACGTCGGCAGCTTGGCTGCGACGATCAAGAACGATAATCCCGAATTGTACGAGAATACGGGGATCGCCATGCTGCCCGCAGGACCGAAGGGAGCGGTAGTGCCTGGCATTAGCAACAATCTAGGCATATTCAAGGCATCTGCGAACAAGGAGCTTGCCAAATCCTTCATCGAATATATGACGGACAAAGCGTGGTACGGCCAGTGGGTGCAGAATGGAGCTCCATTGACCGGTCCGATTTACACAGACCTGGCAAACGAATCCGTATGGCAGGAGGAGAAGAACAAAGGATTCGTCGACTCCATCGCACATTTCGCTTTCCTTGGATACCCTGCGAAGTATAACCCGAAGGCTGGAGAGATTTATAACCTTCGATATGTCAACGACGTCTTCCAAAAGATGCTTTTGGATTCCGGCTTCACGGCTCAACAAGCAGTGGACGAATTACAGAGCAAGATCGAGGCGGTATACGCGAAGTAGGGTTATGACTTAACCGCGCATCAGGCTCCGCAGTCCGATTACAAGGCATCGATACAAGGTCCGTGGCTGCGGATGAGCCTGAGGCGTCAGAAAGAAGGTGCTCTCAATGAAAAGCTTGGAAGTCCAAACAACACCGGGGAAAACCCGGGCGCCTAGGCGGGAACGAAGTGATACAAGCAGCAGGCTGGCTTATCTTCTCATGAGTCCGGTGCTAATATATTTGCTGGCTGTCATGGCGCTCCCTTTTTGCTGGGCAGTCTATCTTAGCTTGACGAATAAAGTGGTCGGCGTTCCCGAAACGTTCATCGGCCTGCGAAACTATACGGAGCTATTTACCGATTCCGTGTTTTGGAAGGCGGTATGGAATACGGTTGTCTTTACGATGGTGGCCGTCATTTTGAAAGCGGTCTTCGGGATGATTATGGCGCTCGTGCTCAACGAGAATATCGTTGCTCGAAACTTTTTCAGGGTGATGCTGTTTCTTCCGTGGACCATTCCCACGATCGTCTCCGTATTTACCTGGCAATGGATTTATTCCGACGTCGGCGGCGTGCTGAATGCCATGCTCCTCAAAACAGGGCTCATCGACAGTCCCGTCGGCTGGTTGGCCACACCGGACCTGGCCATGTTCTCCGTCATTCTCGTCAACGTGTGGCGGGGCATTCCGTTTATGGGCATTGCCATATTGGCCGGCCTGCAGACGGTGTCCAAAGAGATGTATGAAGCCGCTATGCTGGATGGAGCGGGAGCGATCAAGCGCTTTTTCTACATGACGCTCCCCTCGGTAAAAGAAGTGACCATTCTGTCTTCCGTCATCACCACCATATGGACGCTGAACGACTTCGAGATTATCTGGCTGCTGACACGCGGCGGTCCAGACAATGGCACGCAGGTGTTATCCACGCTTAGCTATACCGTCGGCTTTCTGAACATGAGTCTCGGCAAAGCCATTGCGATTTCCCTCATTACGCTGCCGCCGCTGATCATGCTGATCCATTATGTGACCAAGCGTTCGCTGGCGTCCGACAAGTAAGGAGTGATCTTAATGAAGAATTCGCTCGGCAAGCAAATTACGGTATACTCGACGCTCGCGCTGCTGCTAATATTCGCGCTCTTCCCTTTATATTGGATGGTGATTACCTCCTTCAAATCCAACGGGGAGATCTATTCCATGACGCCTACGTTTTGGCCGAAGGAATTTCTCGGAACCGCCTACGATAAGCTGATCAACGAAAAGGGCTTTATGACGAATATCAAAAACAGCTTGTTCGTCTCATTGATCGTATCCTTGTTCTCGATCACGGTCAGCATGTTGGCTGCATATGCGATCTCCAAGCTCAGGTTTCGAGGAAGAAGCTTCATCTCCAAAAGCATTCTGTATGCGTACCTGATGCCTAGAGCCGTTCTGTTTATCCCGCTGTACATGCTGGTGACGGCCATCGGCATCAACAATTCCATCTACGGTCTCATGCTGATTTATCCGACGATCACGATTCCGTATGCTACGTGGATGCTCATTTCCTATTTTAGATCCATCCCGGACGAAATCGAGGAAGCGGCCATGATCGATGGATGTTCGCGAATCCGTACGATGACCAAGATCATTTTTCCGTTATCGGCTCCGGGCATTGCTGCTACCTTCATTTTTTCGTTCACGTTATGCTGGAGCGAATATCTGTATGCATTGGTTGTTGTCACAAAAGGCGCTGACAAGACAATCACGCTGGGATTGTCGGATATGATCGTCGGCGACGTCTTCGCGTGGGGACCCCTGATGGGTGGCTCCATTATTGCATCGATTCCGGTCATCGTGATGTATCTGTTTACATCGAAATATATGGTAAGCGGAATGACGGTAGGAGGAGTTAAATAATGAAGGCGAAAAAAGTGTTAGTAACGGCTACGAATTACTCCAAACTGTGCGCGGATGCGAAGGAGCTGCTCGAAAGCCATGGATGCGAGATCATCGAGAATCGTTTCGGACGTCCGCTGACGTTCGAGGAACTGAAGGAAGTGGTGGGATCGGTCGACGGCGTCATTGCCGGCGTGGATACTTGGAATGAGGCGGTATTCAAGCTTGCGCCGCGGCTTCAAGGCATCGCCCGTTTCGGCGTTGGCGTGGACAATATCGATTTGGGGGCTGCCAGGAAGTATGGGATACAAGTAACCAATGTACCACGAGGTAATGCCAACGCGGTGGCCGAACTGGCGATCGGATTGATGATCTCGGTCCGTCGGCACATTCCCGCGCTGGATCGATCGACGAAGAATGGCGGCTGGGAACGTTTTGTCGGTTCTGAGCTTGCTGGAGGAACGATCGGCCTTCTAGGGTTCGGGAATATCGCCCAGCTCACCGCGAAGAAGTTGAAGGGCTTTGATGTCGAGATTATCGCTTATGATAAATATCCAGATACAGCTAAAGCGTCGGAATACGACGTTACAATGACAAGTTTCGAGCATGTGCTGGCGCATAGCGATATCATCAGCATGCATTTACCCAGCGTGAAAGAGACGCACCATATTATGAATGACAAGGCTTTTGCCAGGATGAAACCATCCGCCATTTTCATTAACACCGCGAGAGGAGCCGTCGTGGATGAACAGGCGCTTTCACGGGCGCTGTCGACTGGAGTCATCGCCGGGGCGGCCATCGACGTCTACGAGTCCGAGCCCGTAACCCCCGGCCATCCGATTCTGCAAATCGGGAACCTGATAACGACGCCGCACACCGCAGCCGAGACTTTCGAGACGTATACGCGGGTCAGCATGATTACCGCTCAGGCATTGCTGGATATATTCGAAGGAAGGGAACCGCAAAATATACTGACTGCAAAAGAATAAAGTACAACCCATGATACGAACCATTCAGGAGGGGATGCATATGTATCAGATCATCACCGACGGCAACTGGCCGGTTATGCTAACGCCGTTTACGGAGCAGAACAATGTCGATTACGAGGCCTTGGAGCGCCTTATCGATTGGTATATCGAACGGGGGGCAGACGGACTCTTTGCCGTATGTCAATCCAGCGAAATGTATACATTGACTCTGGAGGAGCGCGTATTGATAGCAGCCTTCGTCAAAGCGAAGGCTGCCGGCCGGGTACCGGTCATTGCATCGGGTCATGTATCGGATGCGTTTGAGGATCAAGTAACGGAGCTGAACGCCATGGCTGAAACCGGCGTCGACGCCGTTGTCCTAATCACGAACCGGCTTGCCGCTGCTGAGGAATCCGATGATGTGTGGCTGGCGAATCTCGATAAGCTGCTCGGGCGTTTACCAGAACACGTCCCACTCGGATTATATGAGTGTCCAGCCCCGTATCGGCGGCTTCTGACGCCCGAGATGCTGAAGAAATGCTCCGATACCGGACGCTTCCGGTTTATCAAGGACGTGAGCTGCGACCTGCAGCTGATCGGGGATAAACTCGAGGCGGTCCAGGGCGGAGGCCTGAAAATCTTCAACGCCAATACGGCGACGCTTCTGGACAGCTACCGGCTCGGCGCTTTCGGCTTCAGCGGCGTGATGGCCAACTTCCATCCCGAGTTGTATGCATGGCTGTTCCGGAATTGGGAAAGCCAACCGGAAGCGGCAGGGGAACTGTCTGATTTTCTCAGTGTGTCGTCATTTCTTGAGAAGCAGCTCTACCCGGTGAATGCCAAGTATTACCTCATGCTGGAGGGCATACTGACAAACTATCGCTGCCGTTCGAGAAATCATGAGGAGTTCAGTGCCACCCAACGGCTGGAGATCGAGCAATTATACCGGGTGTCCAAACAATATGCCCGGAAGTATCCCATTTTTACTTAAAACGATATCGGAAAAATACGTTGAAGTGTAAAGTCGCCTATCATGGCGGCTTTTTTTTGTAGTATTGTTATTTCAACGATTGTCTGCCCGGATACAGCTTTCACAGGATTTCATTTTGCCAAACGAGCTGAAGAGTGATTATACTATAAGAATGGATTGATGCAGCAAACCAGTTATGGTAAATAAAGGTGGTCTCATATGGCTAAATCCGACCGGTATACGTATCAAAATAAAATGAAGCACATGGTCACCGACCTGCGCCAACAAATTAAACGCGGCACTTACGCTCAAGGCGAATATCTACCATCGGAGATGACCCTGATCGAGCTGTATGGACTGAGCAAAAATTCAGTCCGGCAGGCGCTGGATCAGCTGGTTCAGGAAGAATTGATCGTGAAGGTGCCCCGTGTAGGCACCCAGGTAGTTGCAGCTTCCCGGCAAACCCGTAAGATTCGTTTCGGTTTGTATCCTTCCCTATATGCGGAGGCCGAAATGGAATATGTGCTCGCCTTATTTCAGGAGCGGCATCCGGAGGTAGCCGTGGAGATTGTGGACCTTCCCTACGAACATCCGGAAAGCATCGCCAATCTGATGAGGCTTGGCATTGTGGATGTGCTGTCCGTCAACATCCAGGATATGATGCATTTTCAGGAGAACGGCAGTACCGGTCTGTTTCACCGTCAGGAGCCGCGCGCGTCTACATATACTTTTTTGCACGGCCCGTTCATGGATGCCGAAGGCCGGCTGGCGGCGCAGCCGTTCATTCATTCTCCCGTGCTCTTGGCCTACAATAAAGAGCATCTGCGGGAAAAGCGCCAGTTCGAGCCGGACAGCAGTTGGGGCTGGGACGATCTCCAGCGAATGCTGCGTGAGCTGAGGAGCCCCGGGCGCTACAGCGTGGCTCTGCAACTGTACTCGTTGAACCGCTGGCCGATATTCCTCATGCAGCGTAGGGGCAAGGCGGAGATTGATGCTTCGTGGGGCCGTGCGGTCGAGGGGCTGTCTTGGCTTCGCGGACTGATTCACGAGGACGGCATGTTCCCGCTGGCCTTGGCCCAAGGCGCTTTTGAAGCAGAGAAGCTGTTCCGCGAGCAAAAGGTCTCTGTCATTCTGACGACCTATTATCTGCTCAACCAGCTGAAGGGAGCGACCTTTGAGTATGACGTGGCGCCTCTGCCGCATTTTGATCATGGGACAACCCTGCTATTGGGCACCGGAATCGGGGTCAGCGCGTGCTCCAAGGAGCGGGAGCTGGCCCAGAGCTTTGCCGATTTCCTAGTCTCTGACGAAGTGCAGGAATACATTCGCAGGCATACTTTCAGCATTCCGGCGAACCGTTACATCACCGAGAACGTAGATCCGGAGATGGAAGGACGGCCGTCCCGCCTCAATCTGCACCGAGAAATTGCCCCGCTGTATAAGACCTGCAGAGATGTAGGACTTAGCCTGGACGAGATGCTGTTGTTCCGGGAACGGCTGAAGCAATACTTCTCCTACCTTGTAGACGAAGGGGAACTGATATCCGTGCTGAGCAGGAAAACGGCAGGGACCTAAATGGCTACGAAAGCTGCGACCGATGAGGTCGCGGCTTTTTTTTGAGTTATCGTTTTCTCTATGGATAACCAGATAAGAACCAGTTGACAGACAGGTAGGTGTATGCTAAATTCTTTGCAAACATACGAACTACATAAATACCAGAGAAGCATGAACAACACTTCATAACGGAGGAGGGATGCCGCGATCCTTGCTAGGTAAACGCTCGAGTTGCCCTTATAGGTCGGTCCATTTGATTGATTTTGGCAGTACACTCCATACCAGAAATGAGGATGAATTGATGAACGTTACCCACAGCAAACCTCTAGCGAAGAAGGGACTCCGTCATCTATGTCTCACCATTTGCGTCACATTGCTGACTGCGGTTTTCTTCCCGGCAAGCGCCTCGGCGGAAATCGGCAAAACCTACAGCGACCCTATCGATTTGGGCTCCCCGATGCAAAGCGTTGCCATATATGACGGGGCCTTTGGCATACAGGACGGACGGGAGGTTATTTATACGACGGTGTCCGGCAAGCCGGCTATTTTTCATGTCATTGATCTGAAAACCAAAGAGGTGCTGAGCACGCATCCGCTAACGGGTTCCGAAAGCTCGTGGACGCATTTGACGACCCCGGACGGCACGGTGTATATCGGAGGCAACGGCACGCTGTACGCCTACTCTCCGGTCACGAAACAGCTGAAAAATTTGGGCGGCATCGGTGAGCAGGTTGTTTACGGCCTGTCCCACGATGAACAGGGCCGTGTCTACTTCGGTTCTTACCCGAATGCGAAAGCGGGCCGCTACGATCCAGCTACAGGGGAAATGAAGGACTACGGCATCGTAGGCACGGGCCAAAGCTACAGCCGTTCCACGGCATATCATGGCGGATATCTGTATGTCGGCATCGGGATTGAAGGCAGCATTGTAAAAGTGAACGTGGCGACTGGTGAGAAGGAAACCATCCAGCTTCCGTCCTATAACGGAGCGGTAGACATCGGCATGGTGAACCAGCTGGACGTTGCGGGCAAATATTTGGTTGCCGGCATCGGCAAAGGCAACAGCGGGCTTCTGTTCTATGACCTGGAGCTGCAGCAATGGAGCGATACCTACCATCTGAACAATAAAGGCATCCGCCTCTCTTACGGGCCCGAGGGCAGCAATAAAATCTATTTCGTTCAGAATAACCATCTGATGGAAGTGGATTTGAATACCCTTGCTGCTGTTGACACCGGCGTCGTGTACGGAACGTTCCTGCGCAATACGGCCTGGGTGGAGGTGCCGAACGATCCGGATCTTCCGGGTGTTTCGCTTGCAACCGTTCAATTCGGAGGCAGCGTCGCTTACATGAATCTGACGACCAAGCAGGTCAAAGCCGTACCTTATCCGGTGAAGGGCAACCCGATTCCTGTTCAAACCATGGAGACCGGTCCGGATGGACGGCTGTTTATCAGCGGTTATCCTGGCGGCACAGGGTCCGCGTATTCCATCGACACCGGAACCTTCGAAACCTTCCCGATGGGTCAGTCGGAGGGCATGGTCGCCATGAACGGCAAGATGTATATGGGCGTATATCCGGGTGCTGATATTTTCGAATACAATGCGGAAAATCCGACCCAGCGCAAGAGCTTGTTCAAAATTACCGGTCAGGACCGTCCGTTCATCATGAGAGCAGCGGAAGGTAAACTGTTCATCGGCACCATTCCGGACTACGGCAAGCTGGGCGGCTCCCTGACGATCTATGATCCGGCGAACGGCAGCCAGTATACCGAATACAAAAACGTCATCAACAATCAATCGATTGTCGGCATTGCGGTAAAAGACGGCAAGGTATATGGCTCAACCACCGTTGCCGGCGGACTGGGCATCACTCCTTTCGAACCGGCTGCCAAAATGTTTGTCTGGGATATCGCGACGGGCAAGGTGGAGAAGGAATGGGTTCCTTCTATTGAAGGTGCTTCTCCTACGCCGCATATTATTAGCGGAACCAGCTTCGGTCCGGACGGACTGCTATGGGCGGCTTACGACGGAACGCTCTTTGCCGTAGATCCGGACACCCAGGAAATCGTAAAAAGCAAAACGATTTACGAAGGCGTGGAGAAATACGGCAACTGGCGTCCGGTGTACATTCGCTGGAGCGAGGACTGCCTCATGTATCTGACGCTTGCCGGTCACGTCACCGTGGTTGACCCGGAAACGATGGAGCATCAGACGCTGGCGGAATCCCAGCATGTGAATCTCGGACACGACGGCGATATTTATTACACGAACGATACGCAATTGATGAAGATTGAAGTGTCGGATGCTGCAGCATCGGATACGATTGGGTCTCTGATGGACGATATTCAGTCCTGGAAGCAACAAGGCGTTATCAGTCATTCCCTGAGCCAGCAGATCGGCAATGCGCTGAAACAAGCGGAGCTGAAGCAGAAGCAAGGGAAGCAGGAACAGGCCGTGAAACACCTGAATGATGCGCTCAAACACCTGAATAAAGCTAAAATCGACACGATTACCGAAGAGAAGCGTTCGGAAGCGGAGCAGCGCATTCAAGACTTCATTGGTGAATGGTCCTGATTGAATCAAGGATATGACGGTAGGTTGAACCTCCGCCAACCATAACGGAAATTTTCATGACAAAAAGTCGCCAATCTGGCGACTTTTTTGTTCCTGCGATGCAAGCGCGTACCTTTGGAGAGAGACGAACCTATCAACACAGCCGTCTTAGGTGATGGCCCATTGTTAACCGAAGCCAATGAAAGGAGATTTGTGTGTTAATATAGTAACGTGTTTAGCTGAGGAGCATTCGGTCGGTGAACGTTCGATACCAGAACCTTAATAACGAGCATAACGGCGAGAAGGAGAAGGGGACATATGGATAAGCAGACGTATGCACGGTATCTGCTCAACCTGATGGATGAAGAAGCAGATTCCGATGAGGCCGTGATTGAAGAAGCAGCGTTATATGGATATTTTCAAATGTATATGCCTAGCGGAAAAGGGGTGGAGGCCACCTTTGAGCCGCTTGAGGATGGACATGCTTACTTGCGGCGGATCTCCCGGATTTACGAGATGCTGGACCCGGAGGATTTTACCGGAGGAACAGTGCCGGCCTATTTTAACGGCAAAGGGGCTGAGGAGTCCGAGGATGTATTGAGAGGGTATGGCGAGCAGTTTATTCGGGAGTTAAAGCAGCTGCTGGATACTTTTGCGAAATGGGAACGTGCAGCGGATGCAGTCGCCTACCTGGATGGAATCGAAAAAATCGAGCTTCTTCCTCCAGGGAAAATAGACACCGTCCGTGATTCATATGATCCCGATGTCTATGAGGCGCTGACCGAAGTGATTATGGAGCACAAAAATGAAGAGGAGCCTATAGAGATTCTGGATGAGGCTTATTATTCGATTGCCTGCGAATACTGGATCTCCTACTATTTGCAGTGGCACCGTTACGGGCTAAAAGGCGACCCGTTCGCGCCGTATTTCGAGCTGTACAGATTAGGGTATTCGGCTGTTTTCTCAGACCAGAAGCTGTATATCGGCACATAGCCTATAAGGAGGAGGGAAGTCTTGATGACAGCGGCTAAGATGTTTTCGACGATCAGCGCAGGCAGCTTTTTTGAAAAGGTCTGCGATAACGAAGTGGATTGGGATGCCGAATTAGATGCGCGGGACACGCATGAATTTGACTCGGCATGGAACTCAAGTTACGAGAAATTGCATGAACTTAGTCCCACTGAAAGTCAGACAACCCGAGATATTCGGGAATATGCATTCAAGCAAACGTTCAGGATCACCCGGAATGCTGAACTGGCGGGTTATGTATCCGACGACTTGTGCCTGATTTCCACGGCGCTGGAGAACAACGTTCAGATTGAATTTATCAATAACCTATGGAACTCCTATCTTAAAGGGAAATTTCCGACATGATCCTAAAAATGAAAATGCAATGTTCATTAGCCGGGCTAACAGACACTTGAATTAGGAAGTGGATGCCCCGATACCAAGGACATACCCGATAATGTGGTCGTCGGGGGCAATCCAGCCAGGGTGATTAAGGAAATCGAAATCCGAATGACGGAAGCGTGAACCGGAAAGTGTCCAAGAAGGAGATGTAGAATGGAATCTAATCAGAGAATCCGTTTGGCAATTGAAGAATCAATCCAATTCCTTGAATCTACTTCGCAATGGGAGACGGCTCACGGCGAGAACAGCCGCCATAAATGGGATGGCGCTTGGTGGCATATGGCCGCTCTATACGAAATGGGAGAGGTGAAGCTGATCCCGGAATCGGTTATCGCCAGGGCTAAACATCTACTCGAAACCAAGGTTTGGCGGACCTTCGTCATTACAGCCGATGACCAGCCAACCAAAGATAGTGACCGGTTGAAGATGGATTACTGCCATTGTGAACTTGCCGTATTCTATATGATTCTGAAAGCATATGGCTGTGATGTGGACACGGAGCTGCCCTGGATTCGTGAATGGCTCTTAAAGCATCAACTGCCAGACGGCGGATTGAACTGCGAGCCGGAAGCTTACATTCATTCAAAAAAAAGCTCTATCATTTCAACGCTTCCCCCGCTGGAAGCGATCTTATGGCATACAGACCGTGAATTCACCGAACAGGAAGCCGCTTTCTTAGATGAAGGCGCCCGGTATTTGATCGAGCATCGTCTAGTGTGTTCGAAACAGCATGGCGGCGTTCTGGATATGGATTGGCTGAAGCCGTGCTTTCCGCGTTTTTTTGAATATGATATCCTACGCGGGATGTCCTTCTTGGCAGAATGGTCCCGGCGCAGAAACAAAGCGCTGCCGGTCGACCTGTTTGTGGAAGGTGTGGAACGGTTGAAGATTTACATCGAAACGGATGGCTTGCGGATCGGCAGACAGGTCCATGATCCACATGGCCCTTGGGGCGGGCAAACCTTCCCCTTGTTAGAAGCTTTAGCCGGGCTGGGTGAGGTATCGCCTTATTTAACCGGACAATTGGATCGAGTTATCGAACGGTTGGGACCAGCATTTGCCTATGCACTAGTCGAATAGCCATTGCACCAGGAGTACACAGCCTTCATTCAAATGGGGAGGAACTCAACATGGTGCCAAATAAGTCGCGGACATCGCGGCTTTTTTTGTTATTAGCGTTGTTCTAATGTCGCCGATTTCTTCGACTCGGGTCTAGGTCCAATTCAGCCTCAGGAAGGATTTGGAGTAAACAAGCCTAAGGTACAATGAGATGTATGACATCCTACATTGAATCTTCAGCATTTACTTCAAACTTTTAGCAGAAAGGTGTCCTAAGATCATGAGAAAATTGAAAAAAATATTAAAAATTACCGGAGTAACCCTGATAGCGCTACTCATAACAGCCCTATTTTTCCCTACATGGACATCGTCCATCAAAGGCGAAAATAGTATTAGCATATTAGAACAAGTAGAGATCAATGGAAGCAAGCAAGAAATGATGATACGCGGCAATGACAAGGAGAATCCTGTGATTCTATTTGTACACGGTGGACCTGGAGCCCCGGAGATACCATATGTCGATACATATCAGGACCTGTTGGAAGCCCGATTCACGGTTGTTCATTATGACCAAAGGGCAAGCGGAAAATCCTATCATTTTTTTGAGGATTACGCTGATCTTTCATCGGAACTGCTGGTAAATGACTTATTGGCTATAACGGATTATGTTTCGGAGCGCCTGGGCAAAGAAAAGGTAATCCTCATGGGACATTCTTATGGCACGTACATTGCTGCACAGGCGGCCCAAAAGGCACCCGAAAAATATGAGGCTTACGTGGGGATTGGTCAGATGGGGGATACCGTAACAAGCGAGATCGACAGCTTGACCTACTTAATCAGCCAAGCTCAACAGGCTGGCAACGCGGAAGACGTCTTATATCTGCAAGGACTAACCGATAAAATCAAAAAGGGCGAAATGTTCACTCCACGAAATTATGTCATTCAATATGGCGGAGCTTCAAGACTTATTGACAGTCCCGACGGCAATAGTCTTGGGATGCTATTAAGCAGCGAGTATAACTTAATGGACGTTATTCGATATAACGTCGGAATATCTTTTTCTCAAAAGGTTTTGTTGCAGGAAGTTATAGAACATCCGCTGCCAACGCTTGTAACGAAACTTGAAATACCCTGCTACTTTATCATGGGCGATTATGACTATATGACGTCCTCCCATGCAGCAAAAGAATTTTTCGATAAGCTCGAAGCCGATCAGAAGGAGTTTATCGCGTTTGATCAATCTGCCCATTATCCGCAATTTGAAGAGAAGGAAAAGTTTTTTGTATGGGTGTCCGAGACATTTCTTTAATAAGCATTCCGGAAGTACTGGTAGTGGGCAATTCACCTATATAGGCAATGGCAATATAATGTAGTATTTCTTCTATGCAAAGGAGAGCTACCATGTACAAACTCACTTTAACTGCGGCTAAGAAGTTATTGGAAACTGCTGAACACCAAGCACGACAAATGGGTCTTAATTCTGATGTAGCGATCGTCGATGAAGGGGGGAACCTCATTGCTTTTCATCGGATGGATAACGCGAGAATAGCAGGCATCGATATTGCCATTGGCAAAGCGTGGACCAGCGTAGCGATGCAAATGCCGACGGCGAATTTAGCGCAATCTGCGCTTCCGGGCGGAGCAACATTTGGCATTAATACAACGAATCAGGGTAGAGTCGTCATCCTTGGCGGGGGGATTCCGCTCGTTCACGAAGGCAGGGTTGTCGGCGGCATTGGTGTAAGCGGAGGAACTAGCGCACAAGACATCGATGTAGCCAATGCCGCTGTGCAGGCGTTCGAAAATATGAGATATCAAGAAAATCAATATTTAAGTGCACGGATTGGTACAATCCAGCAGTCATTTACTTATTAACGGGTTCTATGCATCGACGGTAAGGGGGCTGCTTCAGGCAAGAAGGAGTCTATCTTCATCCAAGCTATGAGTAGTGACTTACATCACGATTACCGGAGCGGGAAATGTCGAAGAGCTAACATATGTCTACTAAAAAAACCATGATGATCGTGGTTTTTTTAGTTTTTATAATAACATGAATAAACTTACAAATACTTATTGTTTGTTATTAATTACTTATATATACTTATAAATATGATGTGAATGCTTAAACAGGGGAGGGATGAGATGTGTTCCAAGAGGAACGACTCGTAAAAATCCTGGATTATTTAAAACAACATAAAACGATGAGTGTTGGCGAGATCTGCTCGTTTTTTCAAGTGTCGCGGGATACCGCACGCAGGGATATTGTCAGATTAGTTCAAGAAGGAGTGGTTGTTCGAACACATGGAGGAGTAGCCTGGCCTGATCTGCAAAAGGAACTGACTTCTTATCAGGAACGACTTGTTGATGAGCCCGCGGGCAAGAACGTGATTGGCGAGCATGCCGCTAAACTGATTCGGGACCACGAAACGGTGTTTTTGGACGTATCTACGACCGTACAATTTGTTGCGGAGCATATTCAAGCGAAACATATAACAGCGGTTACGCACTCCATAGATAATGTAGGGATACTTTCCAAACGAGAAGATCTGAGCATCTACGTGCTCGGCGGTTATCTGCATACCCAAAATCGATTATTATACGGTCCTTCCGTCATCGATAAAATAAGTGAAATCCGTGCCGACAAAGCGTTCATCGGTGCAACGGCAATCCGGCCAGACGGACTCTATTATCCATATGAAGAAGATGTCCGGGTGAAGAGGGAAATGGCCCGGCGCTCGGATCAGGTCATACTTGTTGCGGATCATACCAAATTCACGGTGAAATCAAGGTTCAAGCTGGACTTTGATTATGTGGATATTATTGTAACCGATCAATTGATTCCCGTTGACATACAAGAAATATTAGACCAGAAAAATATTACGCTCATAGAATGCCAGACTCATAACCCACAGGACGGAGTTGAGCAATAATGAACAACAAAATCATTCAACATGTCAAAGTCCACCTACCTCATCGAATACTTCCTTCTGCAACGGTTTGGATTTCGAACGGAAAGTTGAAGAGAATAGAACCAACGCAAGAAATTGAAACCATCGAAGGCGATGATGAACGGATTGATGGAAACGGAATGTGGCTTATACCGGGGATGATTGATGTTCATATCCATGGGGCCAATGGCTATGACATGATGGACGGAACCGAGGACAGCATTCAAGAAGTGTCACGCTCTTGCGCGGCAACCGGCTGTACCTCGTTTCTGGCAACTTCCGTGAGTTCTACGATAGAGGATCTGATGAACATGATTCGCAGCGTAAAAGGTGTCATCGGACGAGAACAAGGGGCAAGGATCGCCGGCATTCATTTGGAAGGCCCTTATTTGAATCCGAAGCGTAAAGGGATGCAAAACGAGAAATATCTTCGCCACCCGAATCTGGAAGAAATGAAGTTGATTTTTCAGGAAGCGGGTTCGCTCATTAAAATGGTAACGATCGCCCCGGAATTGCCTGGAGGCTTGGAGCTTATATCCTTCCTGAAAGAGCAGGGCGTTGTGATCGCCGTAGCTCATTCCGATGCCACTTACGAGGAAGCAAAGCTGGCTTTTACAGCCGGAGCGAGTCATGTAACCCATTGCTTTAACGGCATGAGACCGATTCACCATCGAGATCCCGGACTGATTGTAGCCGCGTTCGAAGAACCGCATGTAAGCCTGCAAGCGATTGTCGATCAAGTCCATCTTCATCCGGCCATTGTCAGATTAATGCATCGTCTCAAAGGGCCGGAAGGCATGGTGCTTATTACGGATGCGCTTCAGGCGATGGGATTAGGTGATGGAAATTATATGTTTGGTGGTCATCAGGTCACCGTTTCCGAGGGGATCGCCAGGCTTGCGGATGGCACTTTAGCATCGAGTACCGTGACTATGAATGAAGCGTTGCGTCTGACCGAAGCCAACGGCATTTCGATGGAGAATGCCGTGCGCATGGCTTCAACAACGCCTGCCCATATTCTAGGTTTATATAGCAAAGGAAAAATCGAGGTCGGTTACGATGCGGATCTCGTTCTGATGGATGAACGGTATCAAGTGCAGTGGACGATGATTGAGGGTAACATTGTACCGATGAAGGACACGTAACTTCTTATTCACTACACGCAGTATCATACGACAGACAGGGGGCGCCCCAGGTCCATGGACCTTTTGGGGCATCCCCTTTTTTTTGTATCCAAAACTTTAACCGCCTTTTAGTGCGATCTAAATAGATACAGACAATTCAGTCTAAGTCGATTCGATCTTAAGAGCGCGCCCTTCGGGTAAATGCGCAGGCTGATCATGAACGATGGTTCCATCTTCTAGATGAAGCCATGTTTCAAAGCTCCGCTGGCCTTCCGTTAATTGGATCACCCTTGCTCCAGGTTGAAAAGGTCGATCCAGATAAGCATTGCGGGACGTACGACCATAACAAAGACGGATTCCATGCAGCGTCCCCCAGAAATCGTTCCCATGGTCATGGCCAACAAAAGTTCCCATGATATCGCCCATTTCCAGCATGGCTGCAAAAAATCCGGTATTGATGAGCGGTGCGCAGCAATAGGCGTCTAACTTCTGTCCGTAACAGACCGAGAAATCCCAGATGTCATTGTATTCCGGCAGAGGAATATGAAAGAAGCCGAGTGAAGGGAGGGGCTCACCTCCGTTTCGAGCGGTCAGACGATGAGACGCTTCCGTATACCATGCGATCTGACTTCGGCGTATCCAGTCATAGAGTCCAACCCGCATATGCTCAAGCGGTGAGTAGCTCCCCGAATCCAGAAAAAACAAGGCGGCAGCAGGCTGGTGAAGCCTATCCAAAATTTCAAGCACATAATTGCCTACCCCATGGACATTCGGCGGATCGGGCTGTGCATAACAATACCGATGTGATAGCTGGAGATAGTGCAGCTGCTCACGTGTCATTTCAGCAGCTTCGGAATCATGATTGCCGAATACGGCGGCCCATGGAATGTGCATTTCTTCGGGGACCGATACCGCATCTTTAAAAGCTTGAACGGGATTCGGACTTTTGTTGCTTGCAATGACATCACCGGTATAAATCACTAAATCCGGCTGTTCCTTCTCCAGTATTCTCTTCATCATGGCCTTCATCTGCAGTTCTTCCTCATCCGGTTCACAAAACTCCGTGTCGGTAAACTGTACGATCTTAAACGTGCCATTCGACTTAAAATGCAATGACTTTCTCATTTCGGCCAACACCCCTTATTCATTCAACCATCCGCACGGATCTTCATATGAACCATTACAGCGATTACGCCCCTAGCATAATGAGTCTGGTTGAAGCTGTCAATCGCCATTTGAAGCCGGATGAGAAGAAGTCACCAGGACAGCGGCATTCTCCGTTCGAACATGGATGTTCTATCAGGTTCCTATGAATACAGGCGCTCTGATCCCGACAACGAATACCATCATTACCCAAATCATCTGGGAGGAATAGGCGTGAATCATATTTCGTTTTAGCAATAAAAAAATCCCATCCGCTGAATCTGGATGGGTTTTTTTATTGAAGGTTTGAAGCGGCTATAGAGGGTATGTCTTCTATCTTACGGATGCTCCGTGAGACTGGATAAAGGGACGGTCATTTCCTGCTCCGAGTTGCCGATCGGATAGACCCGAGCGGTTTCATCCTCATTCACATGCTGGATATAAATGGGGGTATCCTGATAAGTTACATGTTTCATAATGGCCGATTCCGAAATTTCAATCGCTCTTTGTTTATTCATGACAATTCTCCTTATTTCGAAAGGTCATTCAATGGATCAGCCTGCCGGTTAGCGGCTTTTTTGATTTCCCGGTCCAAATTCGACGTTCCTTGAATTTCTTCGGCAGCCTCCATTTGATGATTGAGCTGCTGCTCGACTTGTCCGATCCCATGTGCTTCCTGTTGTTGTTTGCTCTTTGCCAAAATGATCCCTCCATGTGATGATATATCCATTGTAAAAAGCTGCATTACTACAATGCACCAATATGTATGAACCTATGCAAATTTATATAATTTCGGGAACTTTCATCGACCGTACGGAGTCTGTTTTGGTGAGGGGGGAGAACTGCTTTGAAGGAAATGCAGATGCAGCATTCCGCGGAGCTGAAAACTTCGGACATTCGGATGCTTATGGAATCCTACGGGGAGGACGTCTGGAACTATGCTTTCGCCATAACTAGAAACACGCACACGGCGGATGATGTCGCGCAGGATGTGTTTATTAAAGCCTATCAACATTTTGCTTCCTTTCGGGGGGAGGCTTCCGTCAAGACCTGGCTTTTGAAAATCACGCGCAACACCGCGCTTTCCTATCTGAAGCGAGCGTTCCTGCGCAGAGTGGTGCTGATGGGCGAGCAATCTCCCGGCACCGGGCAGAAGGGGGCCATGCGGACTCCAATTTCGCCATCAGCCGAAGCGGAATATTTGGAACGGGCAGAGGCCGATGAATTGTGGAAGCAGGTACTGAAGCTGCCAGCTAAATTTCGAGATCCGCTCGTGCTTAGTCTGCATCATCAGCTATCCATAGATGAAATATCCGCCATTACAGGCCTTTCGCCAGGCACGGTAAAGTCCAGAATTTACAGGGCCAAACAGAAGGTGGCCGCCGCATGGAAAGGAGCGATCGAGGATGAATGATTGGAGACCGGATTGGAATCGAAGGCTGGCTGATCCGCCATTTAAGAACCAGCGTTTCCGGATTGACATGATGGAGGCCGTGGAGGAACGTCTTCAGGTTGTTGAAAAGAAACGATTCCGCAGGGACTGGATCCGAACTATCGGTGCCTTTGTTCCCGTAGTGCTGCTCTTGTTCGGGGTTGGAATCTGGTTCGGTTACCAGGCCGTGCCTAACGGTAATCCGGTAAGCCCAAGTCCGGCTGTATCCAAGGGTGGGACGTTTCAATCCAGCTTCGTATCCGGGTCCGGAGGCGGTTTCGACTGGTGGAACCTTGCGGATCGAGAAGTCTCGCAGGAGAGCGACCGTACGATCGTGGCGCTGGCGACAGCGCTTTTGAAACGGGAGATCGGCATCTGGGGCGGCCCGACGCCGGACATCTGGGAGCATCCCGAGGTGAAATGGCCGCTTGAACGCTATGATGTGTCCAGTCCCTGGGTTTATGAAATATACGTAAACGAGATTACGACAGATGCTGAACAAACGGTATACAAGCTCCGTCTGCTGCTCCGGGATTCGATCCCTATGGTATATGAGGAAACGATAGATGTTAAGATTCGTAATGATACCCGCCGAATCTCGCAAATCCAACTAATAAGCACTGACGAAACGGGAACACCACGGGACGATTTCGAGGCTGGAGACGATCAAGGAACAACCGTTACTTTAAAGGAAGATGCAGCCTTGGATCTGAAGATTACGGGTACTCTGTTCAAAGAGGCAGGAACCATTCGTTCGATCAATGTTCAATATGGCGACACGGAACGAACCTTTGCAGATTGGAGCAGCGTGAGTAACGAATCCTATTATCCGGAAACCGCGATACTGTCCCCAGGCAGCAGCGGGAAGGAGAAGGATATACTGGCAATCGTTTTGACAACCGGTTACGGAACAGGGATGCGCGAATCCGCATTGAAACTTCTTACCGACGATCTCATCGAAGTGATGGCAGCCGACCCGGTCCTTGCGTCACAATCCAGACTAAGCTACCATATGACGGCGGAAGACGGGAAAAGGATATTTCAACTTACGTTGAGCGGCGTAACCCGCAGCTTTGAATACAAAGAGGAGGACGCCGGTTTTTGGCTGGACCAGCCCGCACTTGGCAGCATTGTCAGGTATTCCGTGGAAGAAAACACCCTCTATGCTTCGGTGCCAATCCAGGTATCGCCGGGCAACTTTCCGGCAGAGGTCCGGCTGCGCTATGAATACGACGGGACCACGTTTCTTGTGGCGGAGGCAACATTAGAGGAGATGTAAGAAGGGCGTGAAATGCGGGAACCATCATGATTGTCAGACTGACTGGGAAAAGAGAAAACTAAAAAGCCGCTAAGAGCGGCTTTTTAGTTTTCATTATTCGCTTTCATGGATTTATTAGCTGGCGTGTCCCTTTACGACAGTTTGCCAATGTTTGTTTGACCCGGATGGGATTCGGCAGAGAGCTGACCTCATTCAGTTCCGAAAAAACTCAACCTGATCGATATCTGCCCATTGGGAAGAGGAGGAGTTCGACACGTAAAACCCGATCGTTGCCTTGCCCGCCGTCACTTGGATATTCGAGATCGTGACAGGCGTCCACGCCGTCGTGACCGGGCAGCCCGTTTGGCGCATCCCGCCGCCATAGTCCTTCACTTCCATGACGCAGCTGTTCTGGCCTCCGCTGCTACGCATGCGGGCCCTCATCGTATACGTACCGTTATCGAGACCGGTAATGGTCTGGCCGACGTAGGCGGTTGCAGGCCCGCTCGTGCCCGCAAGTCCAACAAAGTAAGAGCCTTCCGCCGCGGGAAGCCCGACGCCGTCATTGGCTCCGTGAATCAGGATGCGGTTCGGGTAATCGTCGCCGTACGTGGTCCAGCCAGCTACGTTCGCCGTTTCAAAGCCGGGATTGTTAACGAGATTCGTCTGCGAAGGAGTAACGGTATAGCCAAAGCGCAGATAGATTCCGCTAACCGGATCAGTCGCGCTCGTCACGGCTGCGACGCGGGTCGAATCGACGGTCATCAGGGAGTTCCAATTGGAAGACTTCGTATCGGATACCGGAAAAACGTTGGTTTTGTACTGCCATGTCGCACCGTTGTCGGAACTGATCATGGTAAACATCGAAGTGTAGGGATCCCCTGTATTGGCGCTGCTCTCATCGGTTTGGAATGCGGCCATCAGACGGCCGTCGGGAAGTGTTACGACAAAAGGAGCACCGGCTTTTTTGCCGTTGCCGACCGGCACGTACAGCGTTTGGCGCGGAACCGACCAATTCAAGCCGTCCGGGGATATTTTATATTTAATGACAAAAGGGTGTCCTGCGACGTCGGACGCTTCGAATACGGTCATATAGCGGCCGTCTTGCATCCGCGTGATGACCGGCATGCCATCGCGAGAACCCGCGGCAACGCCGTCGCTGACCGTAATTCGGCTGCCCCAGCCGCTTCCGTTCCACGTTTTCATGTACAAATTTTGCCGCCCGGTCGTACCTACCGTCGCCGGATTGTCATCTGCATAAAGGACGGCTATCGTGCCGTTAATCATTTCCAAATGCGGCTCCCACAGACCTTTAAAACTGGAGGCGGTTGAACTTCCGATCAAGCCGCCCGGCAAATCGCTCCAAGTATACCCGCCGTCGACGCTCCGCCGGACGTTTAGCTGGATATCATAGGTCGAGCCGTTCTGCACGACATGACGGTAGGCTAACCAAATTTCTCCGCTCGGCAGCCTCATCATCTGTCCGTTCCCAACATTTCCAGCGCTCCTTGAGACGGCCGTAGCCGGATTGCTCCAAGTGTAGCCGCCGTCCTGCGTCCGGGAGACTACGATACGCGTGTTCCCACCACCGGCGTTGGTGTCAAACGATACGAGCCATTCGCTCGGCGTTAGCTTGAGCAGCCGAGGATACCATACGCCGCCTGAAGGCGGCGTATAGACTGCAATCTTCTGCGAAGCCCATGCCATACCGGATGAGGCCGCATGAGCCGGCGACAACGGAAATGACGTTAAAGCAAGCGCAAGCATCACGATAAAGGCAAGCGGTCTCTTCCAAAAGCGTTTGTTCCGTTCCATAAGCAACAATCCTTCCAATCCAGATTAGAAAGCGCTTTCTAAATTGGATTGTATCGCAGTTAGTATAAATTAAGATATACTAAATATATATTATTTTTCAGTTTGGACAGTCGTAAAAAGCGAGGTATGACATGGAGCATCCGTTATATAAACAAATACAGAACGATATACGGCGCAGTATTCAGAGCGGCGAGCTTCCGGCAGGTGCCTTGGTACCGTCGGAGAAGGAGCTGGCTCAGCGGTACGGCGTAAGCCAGATCACATCCAAAAACGCGCTCAACGGTTTGGTGGAGGAAGGTTTTCTGGTGCGTTACCGGGGAAAAGGCACCTTTGTTAGGGAGCAGGGCTCTTCGGAAGGACCGCAGCCCCGGACGGATATGAAAAAAACGATTGCGATCATATTGCCAACGATGAAAACCAAGATCGACCAGCAGCTGCTGGACGGCCTGGAACGCTACTGCGCGGAAAGAGAATATGATCTGTTGATCCGTATCTCACGCGAATCGCAGGAGGAAGAATCCCGGGCGATCGAGCAGTTCCGGGAACGGGGAGTCGATGGCTTTTTGATATTTCCGGTCGAGCAGGAAAGCTACAATAACGCCATTTTGCGTTTGTCGCTTGATCAGGTCCCCCTGGTGCTGGTCGACCGTTTTTTGAAGGAGATCCGGACCTATAGCGTCAGCTCTGATAATTACGAGGGCGTACGCGAAGCCATATCCGGTTTGCTTGCGACGGGGCACAGGCGCATTGCCTTCCTGTCTCCGGAGATTACGAATTCGGTTACGGACGAAAGAGCCAAAGGCTTCGAAGCCGCATTTCTGGAGCAGGGCTTGCCGATAGACAAAAGGCTATGGTGCTTGCTGGATTTGGTTACGATTCAGGAGGGACACGGACCGCAGGAGGTCCTTCGTTTTCTGCAGGGCTGCAGTGATGTAACCGCGGTCTTTTGCGTGAATGCGGAGCTGGCCCGCTATGCCCATTACGCCATGCGGGAAATTTGGCCGGCGACGGAGAGCAAACCGCAGCTCGCCGCCTTTGACGATCCGGATATTGAAGGCATTCCTTATATCCGGCAGCAACCGGATGAAGTATCCCGGCGTGCCGTCGATCTGCTGTCGGAACAGCTGGCCGGTAAGCACGAGCCTCGAAGGGAGGTCGTCCCGGTCCAATGGATTTGGCCGGAATGATCCGTTCATCCAGGATACTGGCTTGATACACAGGAGAAATATCATCGTGAAAACGGTCTGAACTTCGTTCAGCCGTTTTTTTTCGTATATTTTGAGGCAAATCACGGGTTTGTACAGTTTTATATTTACATTTCGAAAGTTATATTATAATAATATACTAAATATACTATTTACAATATAAAGGTTGTGATGCGCGTTGAAATCGTTGCCGCTATATAAAAAAATCCAGGAAGACATCAAGCGGCTGATCGCCATCGGCAAGCTGCGGGAAGGGGACCGGGTCCCTTCCGAGAAGGAACTGTCTGAACGTTACCGCGTCAGTCAAATTACAAGCAAAAACGCGCTGGTCGGACTCATGGAGGAAGGTTTGCTCGTCCGGATCCAGGGCAAGGGTACCTTCGTGATGAGCAGGCCGGAGAACGCTTCCGCACTCGATCAGTTAGGCGAATGGACGGCAGGTCCGGGCAGAAGCGGACGGATCGGACTCGTACTGCCCACGATGAAAACGAAAGTGGACCAGCGATTTTTGGACAACATCGAGAAATATGCCACCGCCGCCGGCTTTGAGCTGATGCTGAGAATTACGCGAGAATCCCAGGTCGAGGAGTCCAAGGTCATCTCGTCCTTCTTGAACCAGGGGGTGGACGGCATCATCATCTTTCCGGTTGAAAACGAGACATACAACGATTCGATTTTAAGGCTGTCGCTGGACCGTTTCCCTTTTGTCCTGATCGACCGGTTTTTGAAGGAAATCAAGACGTACAGCGTAAGCTCGGACAACGTCAACGGGACAAAGGAAGCCGTGGAGTATTTAATTAACAATGGCCATTCGTCGATCGCGTTCATCTCACCGGAGATTACGAATACCGTGACGGACGAGAGAGCCCAAGGGTTCGAGCAGGCTTTTCTGGAACGCGGGATGTCGATCGACAAAAGCTTATGGTGCCTAATCCCGTTGGAGGAGATCGCCTCGGGCAACTCCGTCGATAAAATCAGGGAGTTTTTAGACGGCAATCCCGAAATTACCGGCATCGTTACGGCCAATACGGAGCTATGCCGAAGTGCATATAAAGCGGCGGTTGCATCCCGTAAGCGCGTACCGGAGGATCTGGAGCTGATTACGTTCGATCCGCCGGATCTGCCGCACGTGCCGTTTATCCGTCAAAATGAAGAGGAAATGTGCCGCCTGACCGTAGAGCTGCTGATCGAGCAAATTGAAGGAGCCTTTGAGGCAAGAAGGATTATGGTGCCGGTCATGCTGGTAAACGAATGAAAGGTTCGTCCGTGAAGCCACTGAAAACCACTAATTTTATAATAAATATAGTATATAAAATTATAATAATATAAGTTATTATGATTCCGTAAAGCGCTTACAACCAAATCATTTGTTAAAGAAGAGGGGGATCGCATGAAAACGAAAAGCAAATTTGCAGGTATGTTGATGCTGCTGCTGGTGTTTGCGTTATCCGCTTGCAGCGGGGGCAGCAACGGAACAAACGGAGGGACTGCTTCAAGCAACCCGGACGCGTCGAAGCCAGGTCAGGAAGCGTCCACCGGTACGGACCAGAAGGAACCCGTCACGATTGAGTTTATGGGCCACGGCAATCCGAACGAAAAAAAGATTTTCGAAAAGCTGATCGCTTCCTTTGAGGAGAAGTATCCGCACGTCACGGTTAAATACACTTCGGTGCCGCCGGGCGAATACTCGCAGAAGATGACAACGCTGATCAGTTCAGGCAAAGTGCCGGACGTATTCTATGTCGGCGGTCCGGAGTTTTACCGTTTCGCCGAAGCCGGCACCCTTCTCAACATCCAGTCATACCTGGATCAGACGTCGTTGTTTAATCCCGATAACGTATGGAAGCAGGCCATGGACCGCTATCGTTTTGACGGCAGTAAGGTCGGGGCGGGCGATTTGTACGGCCTGCCGAAGGACGTAGGTCCGTGGGCTTTCGTATACAACAAGGATTTGTTTGACGATGCGGGCGTGCCGTATCCATCCGCCACGGCTGGAGAATGGACCTGGGACGACATGCTGGAAGCTGCCCAGAAGCTGACGGTCGACAACAACGGCGACGGAAAGCCTGAACAGTATGGTGTAGGCGCTTACAGTCTGGAATCGGCGGTTTGGGGCAACGGCGGCGAATACATCGATTACGCCACCGGCACGGTAAAGGTCAACGAGCCCGCATTCTATGAGGCGATGCAATTTGTTGCCGACCTGAACTTGAAGTATAAGGTCAGCCCGAATCAGGAAGCCGAACAAGCGATGAATGCGTATACGCGCTTCATTAACGGCCAGCTAGGCATGTTTGCGATGGGTCCGTGGGATCAGCCGGCATTTTGGGAGCTGCCTTTCGATTGGGATATTGCGGCATGGCCGGCAAGCCCGAACACGGGACAAACGGCGACCTGGCTCGGCTCAATGGGATTTGCCGTATCGGCAAAATCCAAGCACCCGCAGGAAGCGTTCGATTTGGCCGCCTTCTTATCGCTGGATGAGCAAGGCCAGCGCGAAAACTACCAGCTCGGCCAGGCGGTTCCCAACCTGATCAACATGGCCGAAGGCGAATTTAAGGAAATGGACAAAGGGCCGCAGACGCGCCAAGTCTTTCTGGACATTATCCAAGATTACGGACGACCAAACGTTATAGCTTTCTCCAAGGATACGCAATGGATGGATACGTTCAATCAGAACGCGAGTAAAGTATGGAACGGCGAGATGTCGGCCAAAGACTTTACGGCCCAAATCCAGCCGAAGATGCAGGAGCTGTACGACAAAGGCAATAAATAATGAAGCAGGCGGGGCGCCAGCCATGGATATCGGCGCCTCCCGCCGTATCAAGACGTCCTGATCAATCGAATACTGGCGAAGGTGGAATGGAATATGGGTACCAAGCTTGGCGGGTATCGCAGAAGAGAACTGGCATGGTTGTATCTGTTCGTCGCTCCGCCGGTTCTCGGGTTTCTTTTGTTCGGCCTTGTGCCGATCTTGTTCTCCATATATATCAGCTTTCACAAATGGGATATGCTATCCGATCCGCAGTGGGCGGGACTCGCAAACTATAAGGATCTTATGGGCGACGAGAAAGTGTACAAATCGATGTACAATACGATTTATTTAATGATCGGCATTCCGATCGGCATGGTGCTCTCGATGCTGCTGGCCATCCTGATGAACCGTAAATTCGCCGGCATCTCGTTCATGCGCACGATCTATTATCTTCCGGTCATTTCGCCGGTCATCGCCGTATCGCTGTTGTGGCAGTGGATATTAAATCAGGATTACGGCTTGCTCAACAATTTTCTGTGGGAAACGTTCGGCATTGCCGGCCCTAACTGGCTGGGTAAGCCGGAGTGGGTGAAGCCTTCGTTAATCCTGATCGGGCTTTGGAGCGGCATCGGCGGAAACATGGTGCTGTACCTTGCAGGACTGCAATCCATCTCCTCGACGTATTATGAAGCCGCGGAAATCGACGGCGCTGGCGCATGGCACAAGCTGACGCGGATTACCATCCCGCTGCTCACGCCTATTCATTTTTTCGTCGTGGTCATGGGCATCATCGGGGCGTTCCAGTCGTTCAGCCAAATTTACGTGCTGGCGGTAGACGGCGGGCCTGAATATAGCGGGGCCACGGTGGTCTATTATATTTTCCAGCATGCGTTCCAGTACTTTAACATGGGTTATGCAAGCGCGGTTGCCTGGGTGCTGGGCATTCTCATCTTTGTTGTCACGCTTATACAATTCAAGCTTTCCAATCGCTGGGTTTACCAAGACTAGGGGGGAAATCTGTGAAACGGGAAAAAATGACGGACCTCTGGTCGCTGCTGCTGCTGCTTTTCGGATCGATCTTTATGATCGCTCCGTTCATCTGGACCATCTCGACTTCGTTGAAGGATCGGCGAAACGTATTCGAAATTCCTCCGCAATGGATTCCAGAACCGATCACGTTCGGCAACTATGCGAAGGTTTGGCTGGAGTCGCCTTTGCTGCATGGATTCATGAACAGCTTGATCATCGTGGTGATCGTCCTGACCATAGGAATGCTGGTATCCGCAATGTCGGCCTATGCATTCGGCAAATTCGAATTCCCTTACAAAGGCATGCTCTTCATGGGCTTGCTCGGAACGATGATGATTCCGTATTCGGTGGTAATGATACCGCAGTATATCGGGTTTTCCAGGCTGGATTGGGTAGACACCTTGCTGCCGCTCATCGTACCCGGCCTGTTCGGCAACATCGTCGTCATCTTTTTCATACGCCAATATTTGCAGAGCGCGATGCCGACCGAATTGATCGAAGCGGCGAAGATCGACGGCTGCAGCTTTCCGGGCATCTTCTTCAAAATCGCGCTGCCGATCATGAAGCCGGCGCTCGCTGCCCAAGCCGCTCTCGGCTTTATGGGCATCTGGAACGATTTTCTCGGCCCGCTGATTTACCTGCATACGCCCGAGAAGCAAACGATTCAAGTGCTGATCGCTTCCATGCAGGCGATGTACATCGGCCAGTCGGATTATCCGATGATCATGGCCGCAGCCATCATTTCCATGGTGCCGGTGATCATCGTGTTCTTTTTCTGCCAAAGATACTTTATCGAATCGATGGCAATCAGCGGAATCAAGGGGTGAGGCGCATGCCGATAAGAATGCCGCGCCTGTCAAAAATCGCATGTTGTATCGGAGCGTTAGGTTTAGCGGCCGGATTGGCATTATCGGGATGCGATACAACCACGAAACCGGAGGCGGTCGATATGGAAATATACAATGAAATGTATGCCAATCCCTTTCCGTCGTTGGAGGAAGAATGGGAGGATTACGGCAACGGGGATCCGTATGTGCTGCGGCATGACGGCCGCTATTATCTATATGTGAGCACTAAGGATCATCGGACGGGAATCAAGGCTTGGATGTCGGACAATCTGGTCGATTGGAGCTATGCGGGGCTTGTGACGGAAGATCCCGTATCGACCGGGGCCTATGCCCCCGAAGTGATTTACTCGAACGGGTGGTTCTATCTATACACTTCTCCGGCGGGAAGGGGACATTACGTGTTCCGAAGCGAATCGCCGACAGGCCCGTTCGAAAGAATCTCCGAGAACGTCGGGATGAGCATCGACGGCTCGGTGTTTATCGACGATGACGGCTCCTGGCTGTTTACCCATGCTGGATCGTCGGGCATTGTCGGCGTTCCGATGGACGGACCCGCCGAATTCGGCGTCGGTCAGACGATTCCCGGGCCCTATCTGGGGCATTGGACGGAAGGGTCCATGATCATCAAGCGGAACGGTACCTATTACATGACATATACCGGGAATCATGTATTCAGCAAAGGCTACCGTATTCATTATGCCGTATCGCATGACTCGCCGCTCGGTCCGTACAACATTCCGGCCAACAATCCGCTCGTCATCAGCACTAAGCCGGACTTTTACGGGCTTGGCCACAGCTCGACGGTGATGGGACCCGATCTGGATTCCTATTATCTCGTCTATCATAACTTGACGGGAAGATCTCAGGAAGGCCCGCCTGTCCGGCGCATGAACATCGACCGGCTGGTATTCAACGGAGACAAGATGGAGATTCTGGGTCCTACGAATTACGATCAGCCTATCCCGAGAGGGCCGGTCTTTGCCGATCGGCTGGACGCAGACGCCATCGATGAGAACCGGTGGGAGTCGGAGAAATCGGAAGGAAGCGCTCGAATCATCAGCAAGGAGAGCACGAATCGCATCTATACGGCGGAATATAATTTGGTGCCGTCAAAGACGCGGGTCGCCGCATTGTTTGCCTATGAGGAGGCCAACCGTTTCGGGTTCGCCGAAATCGAACCGGAACTAAACCGACTATCCTTGGGCAGGATGGAGGATGGCAACCGTAAAGTGCTCGCCACCGCGGAGCTTCCGGAAGATACGGATTGGTCTAAACTGCACACGATTCGTATCGAACGAGGGAACGAGCGGCTTCGGGTCTACCTGGACGGCGTTGTGAAGCTGGATGAATCTTCGGAAACGTTCGGACCTGGCCGTATCGGGTATCGGTACGATAACGGCGTACCGGGATTGTCGTATACCGCATTCTCGAATCAAGCCGACGGCAGCAGTGACTTCGAAACGGCCAAGCCGCTTCCCGGCAGCATGGAAGCCGTGCATTATCTTAGCGGCGAAGGCAGGGGGTATGCGGTTCGTCAACCGTCGGAAACCGGCGCATGGCGTCATTCGGACGGAACGGCGATTCGGCAGGCGGAGGATGGCAGCTATTCGGCTGCGCTTACGGAAAAAGGCGATTGGCTGCGTTATGCAGTAAACGTTTCGGAATCGGGCACCTATGCGCTGGACTTGTCGGTCAAGGCTGACGCGGGGCCGGCAGCCTTTAAGCTGCTCGTGGACGATCAAAAAGCCGGAAGCTTTAAAATCGACGGCAGCCATGACGCCAGCAGCGAACCCTGGGTAAAAATTCGGGTAGGATCCCTAAAGCTCGAAAAGGGATTACATAGCCTTGCCATTCAATTGGACAATGGGCAGCTGGAGTGGAAAACGATGGAATTCGAGCTGGTCGATGATCAAGCATTCAAGATCGAACGTTTATTGGAACAAGCAAGTTCCGAGGATGTTCACGGCCGTTGGAACGAAACCGCCGGAAGTTATGCCGGAGCAGCCGATGCCGATGCCAAGATGTATGGAGGCAGCCGCCTTTGGTCCGACTACCGCATCCGGACGACCGTAACGCTGGGCGATGATCCGTCCGGTCAAGCGGGCTTACTCTTCCGGGTGACAAATGAGTCGGATTTCAGGGATCAAGTGAGCGATTCGCTGATGGGATATTTCCTCGCGGTCACCGCCACGAAACTGGAACTGTACAAACATAATTACGATTCCGAGCTGCTTCAAAGCATCAAAGTTGAGCTGGAACGGAACAAGCCCGTCAGCTTGCGCATCGAAGCAGTTCACGGGACGATCCGCGTCTTCGTCGAGGATGGAGAAGAGCCTGTCCTGACGTATGACGATCCCCAGGCCTTCATGCAGGGGAGGGTCGGCATTCGATCGGTTCATGCTGAACAGATCGGGCTTGGCGATTTAACGGTGGAATCCATAGGAACCAAATAGAAACGATAAACTAACAGAAGATGGAGAGTGGAACATAATGTCTAGCTCGCACAAATATATAAAGGACTATCCCAGACCGCAATTGGTACGCGAGGAATGGGTAAATCTGAACGGGGAATGGGATTTTCGCTTCGACGATGCTCTGGAAGGAGAAAGCGCCAAGTGGTACGAACGCCTTCAGGCTGACCGAAAAATCACGGTGCCTTTTGCGTACGAGACCAAAGCAAGCGGCATCGCGGATGAAACATTTCATCCTTGCGTATGGTATGAACGTAGTGTAGCCGTACCTGCCGAGGCAGAAGGCAAACGGATCATTTTGCATTTTCAAGCGGTCGATTATGCGGCGACCCTGTGGGTCAACGGCAGCAAAATCGGCATGCATGAAGGCGGATACGCAGCCTTTTCCTTCGATATTACGGAAGCAGTCGAGTTTGGACGCGAGAACAGGATTACCGTTCAAGTCGTGGACGGCAACAGCTGTACGCAGCCGCGCGGCAAGCAGCGATGGATGAAGGACAACTTCGGGTGTTGGTACGTGCAGACGACCGGAATATGGCAAACCGTATGGATGGAATACGTGAATCCGATTCACATCAGCCGGGTGAAGATAACGCCGGAACTGGAACGCGGGTCGGCGAATTTCGGCTATGAACTGGGCAATGCCGCGCACGGCTACGACGGGTTAACCCTCCAGACCATCATCCGGTTTGACGGGAAGCTGATCCGTTCGACGGAAACGAGCGTGGAACGCGGAACGGTAACGGTCGATGTAAGCGTCGTAAACGAAGCCGTGGGCGAATGGAAAGTCAAGCCGTGGCATCCGAACCATCCGAATTTATACGACGTCGAGATGATTCTGAAGCAAAACGGAAAGCCGATCGACACCGCCTATTCTTATTTCGGCATGCGGAGCATTCGGATCGCAGGGGACCAAATCATCTTGAACCATACGCCGATTTATCAGCGGCTGCTGCTGGATCAAGGATACTGGAGCGATACGCATCTGACGCCTCCGTCTGAGGAAGCGCTGCTGGAAGACATCGACAAAACGCTTGCGCTCGGCTTTAACGGCGTGCGCAAGCATCAGAAGCTGGAGGATCCCCGTTATTTATATTGGTGTGACCGCAAAGGATTGTTAGTATGGTCGGAAATGCCGTCGACTTACGAATTCGGAGACGATGCGGTCGAGCGGTTCACGCAAGAGTGGATGGACGTCGTCCGGCAGCATTACAACCATCCTTCCATCATCACCTGGGTGCCGTTCAACGAGTCTTGGGGAATTTCCGATATATCGACCAACCGCAAGCAGCAGCAATTTACGGAATCGATCTATCATCTGACCAAGGCTTTCGACCAGATGAGGCCGGTGATCGTGAACGACGGCTGGGAACATACGGTTTCGGATATCATTACGCTCCATGATTATGAAGAAATCGGTGCTATGCTGGAAGAGCGGTATCGGGACAAGGATGCGCTGTTAGGCAACCAAATCGCGCATAATACACACCGTTATCCATTCGCGCAGGGATATGGCTATCGGGGCCAGCCCGTCATCATCAGCGAATACGGCGGCATCGCTTTTACAAGCGAAGAAGGCTGGGGCTACGGCAATCAGGTCCGCAGCGAGGACGAATTCTTGAAGCGGTACGAAGGAATCACACAAGCGATCAAGAATTTGCCTTATGTGTGCGGGTTCTGTTATACGCAAATTACGGACGTGCAGCAGGAAGTGAACGGCTTGCTGACGGAAGACCGTAAACCGAAAGTAAACGTGGAAGCGATCCGAGGCATCAATCTGGCATGATCGTAGCCGGAGACGTATTCTCGCTTACCCGCGCATGATTGAAAAAACTCACCCAAGGGTGAGTTTTTTTTGTTGCGAGTACAAAGAAAATACATACCCATCGTTTGGATGCCTAACCGTAAACTCGATCGATCATGCAGACATAATCCGCCGTACAAGAGAATGTTGGAACGGGACATTTTTTGCAGTTTTCCTGCCAAACAAGAAATGACCAATAAACTCCTGTTCTTACTTTGCGGCTCAGTCAGGTATAGGGGACCTCGCGCTGGATATCGCCCCATGCCGGATCGGACATATTTTTCCTAACGTGCTCATGCAAGAATTGTCCCTGTTCTGCTGCCCTCAGCTTCATTATGGTAGACATACACCACAAGCCAAGGAGGGAATGGGGATGAAATGGTGGTCAACGAACCGTCTCCGATTGATCCAAAATAATCTTCGCGAGACGGACGCCGATATGGATGTGGATCTTTTGATTCGCGAGCTCAAGTCGTTCCAAGCGAATGTGCTCATGATGAATGCAGGGGGCATATTTGCGTTCTATCCATCATCGCTTATGCATCAATATGTAACGCCTTATTTAACCAAGGACCTTCTGGGGGAAGCGGTAGAAAAAGCCCATGCTAATGGATTGCGATTTATTGCACGGTTCGATTTCAGTAAAGCGCATGAATCGTTGTGGATGCGGTATCCCGAATGGTTTTACCGGGACCGTGAGGGGCGGGAGGTCAATTATAACGGCATCGTTCATACGTGCCTGAATGGAGCCTATCAGCAGGTGAAGTCGCTGGAGAGTATTCAAGAAGTGCTGGAGCGTTATCCGGTGGATGGGATTTTCTTCAATATGTTCGGCTACCAGCATTGGGATTACAGCGGGAATTTCTATGGTCCTTGCTATTGCCCAAACTGCCGCTTGCGGTTTCGCGAAGTAACCGGCGAAGATTTGCTGGCGTATACCGGTCCCGAACATCCGATGCACGAGCTGTACCGGTCCTTCCAGGAACGGACGTCAAGGGAAATGCTGGAGCGCATTCACGGATTCGTGAAGTCGCTGCGGTCCGATGTGGCCATTAGCACGTATCACCCACACCGGGTCGATATCGTCCGCAAGGAATCGAATACGTCGCTGAAAAGGAGCGGCCAGCCTTGGCTGTATTCAGCCTCGGAGAATGTTGCGTCCATACAAGACAGCTGGGATGACAAGCTGGTCAGCAACTGCAGCATTAACGCCATCGACCTGACCTACCGATTCACAGGAGTCTCCGAGAATGAAAATGCGATCCGTTTATATCAAAGCATCGGAAGCGGATCGGGGCTGGATTTCTGTATCATCGGGGCATTCGAAGGATACCCGGACCGGGCAAGCTTCGAAACGGTAAAGGATATTTTCAGATACCATGCGGAGCACGAGGAGCTGTTCGGACAGCTTGGCTCCATGGCTGAAGCGGTGCTCGTCAAGCCAGCGGCCCCCGAAGCAGCAGCGGAATATCAAGGTATGTTCAAAATGCTAAAGGAAGAGCACGTCCTCTTCGATGTGGTGATGGAAGAACAGCTGGTGGCCATGGAGTCCAAACTAATGCATATGCGAGCGGTTATTCTTCCCGGCGTTCAGGGATTGTCGGTGGCGGCGGCGCGAGCGCTGCATCGGGCGGCGGATGCCGGCGCGGTGCTGGTCGCAACGGGAAGCGCGCTGGAGCGGCAGCCGGAGCTGCTTAAGGAATGGTTCGCGGCCTCGTTCGCCGGCGTGAAACAATCGGAGCCGGGCGCATACCTGGACGTTTCGGACAAGTCGCATTTCCCCGGATTTGCCCATGGCCGGGACTGGATCGTCGCGGGCGGAAGCTTTGCCCGCGTTGCCTTTGACCCGGATACGACCGAGTGCCGATTGCCATTCATCGAACCGTCCACGTTCGGGCCGCCGGAGCGTGCCTACGGCCACCGCATCGGAGCAGATTACGGTTTGGGGCTGCACAGGCGGGTCGGCAAGCAGGGAACGGTCCGAACCGGCGTGTATATGCCTTGGAATCCAGGCGAGCTCTACTATCGCCACGGGTTCGAGGACTACAGGCAGGTAATGGCGGACGTTCTACATAACATCGTGCCGAATCGGGTTGCTACTACGAACGCACCTCCATGTCTAGAGTTGTTCGTTCACCGTTTGAAGGAGGGCGGATGCCTGGTTCAGCTGCTGAATCTCTCCGGATATAACGGGACGACTTTTATGAATCCGCTTCCGTTATATGATGTTCAGGTGGAACTGACCGTTGATCGCGTGGACGAAACCGCTGTAGCGAATGCGTCGGGGTCTTGGCCGCAAAAGTGGAAGCTGCCAAGAAACGCGGTAGCGAGGGGCAGGCTGCTCCGTGCCGAATCCGATGCGCAGGTGGAAACCTCGCAAGATCGCGTGACGGTGACGCTGCCGCAAATCGGCCGTTATGAAGCGGTTTGGCTTCAGGCCGTGCCTGTCGGCGATCGAAAGGAGCTGATCACCAGCGATGCCAAAGCCTAAATCTGCTATACCTGCCCAAGGGGCCGGCAGGGTCATCAAGCCGGGCCTAACGCTTCGCCCGAGCAGTCTCGCGTCCCGCATCGTCAAGCACCGCATCATTTATTTGCTGCTGTTGCCCGGGCTGCTCTTCTTCTTGCTGTTCAAAATCGCTCCGATGTGGGGGCTGCTTCTGGCCTTCAAAGATTATAATCCGTTTCTTGGCTTTGCCGGAAGCGAATGGGCTGGATTTAAGCACTTTGCGGATCTGTTCTCGAGCTCCAACTTCTATATTATGTTGCGGAACACGTTTGCGATCAATATGATCGCGCTGATCTTCCATTTTCCGCTCCCAATCCTGCTGGCCCTGATGCTGAATGAAATCCGGCATGAGAGCTTTAAGCGCCTGAACCAGTCCATAGTTTACCTGCCTCATTTCCTGTCGTGGGTCGTCGTGGCCAGCATGACGTTCTTTCTGTTGTCGACGGACGTGGGGATCGTCAATAAACTCATTGCCGAAAGCGGCAGGGATACCGTTTCCTTTCTGTCCAATCCCAATTACTTCTGGGGACTTCTGACCGCGCAAAGCATGTGGAAGGAGGCCGGATGGGGAACGATTATCTTCCTGGCGGCCATGGCGGGCGTGGATCCCCAGCGTTACGAAGCCGCCGTCGTGGACGGGGCGGGCAGGTTCCGCCAGATCTGGCATATCACGCTTCCGGCCATCCGGCCAACGATCATCATTTTGCTTATTCTTCGGCTGGGCAGCATGGCGGACACTGGCTTCGAGCAGATTTTGCTGATGATGAATCCGCTGGTGCGCTCGGTGGCGGAGGTGTTCGATACGTACTCCTACACGCACGGCATTCTTCAAGGGAAAATCAGCATAGGGGTGACGGTCGGCATGTTCAAGGGGCTGGTGGGGCTCGTCCTGATCGTGGCCGCCGACAAAATCGTAAAGCGGCTCGGCCATGAAGGCATTTATTAAGCCACCAAAGGCGTCTGCCGAATACTCATTATGCTAAACGAAAGGAGGAATTCCGCGTGAGCTTCGTTATCCGAAAAAAAGGGCTAAGCTTGTTCGATTGGATCAACTACAGTCTAATCACCATGTTCTCGGTCGCATGCTTGTTTCCGTTTCTATACGTGTTCAGCGTTTCCTTTACGGATCCCGAGGTCTATGTTCCGCTTAAATTTTATTTGTTTCCCGAGCAGTGGTCCTTGGAGTCCTACAAGTACATTCTATCGACCAACAGCTTTATGAATGCGTTTAAAAGCACCGTTTTCATTACGGTTGTCGGTACCGCGCTCAACATCGTCGTTTCCTTTACGATGGCCTACGCGCTGACGAAACGGTCCATGCCCGGGAATCGCTGGGTAATGGGGCTCGTCATCTTCACGCTGGTGTTCAGCCCGGGTATCGTGCCCAACTACTTGCTGGTCAAGGAACTAGGCCTGTTGAATTCCTACTGGTCCATGATCTGGCCGGGCCTGACCAACGCCTGGAGCTTGATCGTTATCAAAAGCTTCTTGGATTCGCTTCCATCCGAATTGGAGGATTCCGCGAAAATGGACGGCTGCTCGGATATGGGCGTGTTTTTGCGAATGATAATCCCGCTGTCGATGCCGGCGATCGCCACCTTCACCCTGTTCTTTGCGGTCGGGCATTGGAACGCCTATTTTAACGCCTTGATTTACTTATCGGATTCCAGCAAGTGGACGCTTCAGCTGTTGATTAAAACGCTGGTCATCGATTCCAATTCGGTGGCGGTGGCCCAGGCCGGGGCAAGCGACGAAAACGTGGTGCCGCAAGAGACCATCCGGATGGCCTCAATTGTACTAGCGATGGTACCGATCTTGGTTGTTTACCCATTTCTGCAAAAGCATTTTGCCAAAGGGGTGATGCTCGGGTCGATTAAGGGTTGAGGAAGGAAACGGCGCATCGATGCCCTGTGCATCGGATATGCAGCCGGTAGGATTGAAAGCGTTATCCTACCGCAAATTGGCGGGAAGGAGATAGAACTCTGCTTCAAGAACAATACATGGATGATGAGCATCCATAAGGAGGGGTTTACATGAAAAACACATCGAAGAAGGGAAGCTCGCATAGCAGCTGGAAGCTCTGGCTCGCGGCCCTCATGGCCGTCGTCATGCTGGCAGGCTGCGGGGGGCAGGCCGGCGAGAAACCGCAGAACGCCGGAGGATCGGAAGCAGAAGGCAATGACGGCAAGCCGATGACAATCAAAATGTTTGCCGGGCTCTATAACGAGATCCCCGACATGAACAATGACTATTGGAAGGAATGGGAGCGCCGCACCAACGTCAAGCTGGACGTGGAATGGGTGCCGTCGGGCGATCTGGACACGAAGCTGGATTTGCTGCTGGCCTCCGGCGATCTGCCCGAAGTCGTGGCCTATCAAAATCCGATCCGCCCCACGCTGATTACGGCGATCCAGAACGGCGCGTTTTGGGATTTGACGCCGTTCCTCGGGGATCTCAGCGAGTATCCGAACCTGAAAAGCAATCTCGCCCCGGATGCACTGAAATATTTGTCGGTGGAGGGGAGCATCTATGCGGTGCCGCGGTCCCGGTCCAGGATCGACGGCGGGTTGAAAATAAGAGAGGACTGGCTGAAGCAGCTGGACATTCCGATCCCTACCGATTTCGACGAATATAAAGAAGCGTTGAAGAAGATCGTCGATGCCGATATGGACGGCAACGGGAAGAAGGATACGGTAGGTCTCCTATATATCAATAACCCGCCCGCATCATTCCAGGCCGGCTTCGGCGTATACAATCCGACCTATACCGATGATGGCGGGCTAATGAGCCCGTCCCTTACGCCTCAGTACATCGAGATGGTGGAATGGCTGCGCGGACTGTACGCGGACGGCCTGATGTCCAAGGAATACGCGGTCATGAAGGAAAGCCAGGCGGAGGAGCTCTTCAAGACGAACCGCGCCGCTTCCTATGGACGTCCGATCTGGTGGGATCATGAATGGGAGCAGGCGATGAAGAAGTCCGGTCAGCCTGATGCCAAAATCCTGAACGTGACCTTGAAGGGACCGAAAGGGGATTATGCGGTCGGCCTGGAAACCGGCGTAGCCGGCGGGTTCTACATCTCCAAGAAGGTGCCGGAGGAGAAGGTGAAGCAGCTGCTCAAATATTTCGACCAGACGGCGTCCCAGGAAATGACCGATTTTGCCTATTACGGCATTGAAGGCGTCCATTACACCGAAAAGGACGGGCAGAAGGTGCTGACGGAACAAGGGGTCAAAGAAGTCAATACGACGAGCAAGGGAGCGGGCGTACTGGCTTATGCCAAGTGGGGCAAGGTGATCAGCGCTTCCGGAGATAAAGCCTTTAACGATGCCAAAATCAAAGAGGTGGAAAATTACGACGAGATCGGAAAAATCGACCACTATCGCGTCATCACGTCCGAGGGCTGGCGCAGCACATGGCCTAAATACAGCGACGAATATGCTTCCATGGTGACAAAGGCTATCGTCGGGCATATTCCAATGGAGGAGTTCCGCGCATACGTTGATCAGCTGAACAACCAGCCGGACATTCAGGAAGCGTACCAACAAATGGCCGAAGCATACAAGCAGTTCAACGGGGAGTAACGGACAGTCGGCTCGGGCGGTCTCGCATTCTGGAGCGAATATGTTGAAGAACGGGAGGAGACAGCATCGTTGAAGCCTCTGTTCAAACCGGCTGTCTCCGCCTAGCGAATCGCCCGTTTGTTGCCAGTTTGAAATGAGAAGGAGGTAAGGCAATGACGAAGGTTAATGAGGAACGCTTCTGGTGGCACAAGCCGCTGCGCGTCATCCAGCCCAATATGCAAGTCCAGGATACCGCCTGCATCGACCCGCCCCGGCTTGCCGCGCAGCTGAAGGAGATGGGGGCGAATGCGATGGTCTTCAATACAGGCGGCATATATGCCTGGTATGACACGCAGGTTCCGTACCATACCGTGAACGGATATCTCCCGGAGGGGCGCGATTTGCTCGGGGAACTGATCACGGCCTGCCACCTTGAAGAGCTTCGATTTATTGCCCGGTTCGATTTCAGCAAAGCAGATGACAGCGTGTACCTCCGAAGGCCGGAATGGTTCGTCCGCAAGGAGGGCGGCCGCCCGGAGATCATCGGGGCTGAACGGCCCGGACCGTGGCCGCTCTTGATGTCCACCTGCATCAACGGCGGCTACCGCAATGCGGATGTTGCCGCTCCGGTGCTCCGCGAAGCGCTGTCGCGGTATCCGATCGATGGCATTTTTTTTAATAACCCCGGTTATGTGTTCTGCCGATGCGAGCGATGCAGGCGTAAATACGCGGAACGGTACGGCAAGGACCTCCCGGACTCCCCGCAGGAGCTGGAGCCGGATTTTGCTGCAGGATGCTTCGATGACAATATGAAAGCGATGCATGACCTGATCAAGCAGGAGAGGCCGGAGGTGCCCATGATTCTATACTATAACCTCCACCGCGACAATCTGTCGAAGCGCGTTCAGATCACTGATATGCTGTGTACGGAGCCGCAGGACGTACTCTCGCTCGGCCATGCCTTGATCCCTGAATTCTGGAAGCCGGCTCTCAGCATCAAGGTGGGGCGGTCGGTTCCGGGCAGGCCGGCTCCGTTTGGCATCGTGCATTCCTGCCCGGGTATGGACTGGCGCCATACCGGGCTTCCGGTAGCGGAATACCGCTTCTGGCTGGCTCAAATTCCGGCCAACGGCGGTCAGATCTGGCACTCCGTCTCGGGCATACCCGATACGATCGAAGACAAGCGGATTTTGAAAACCGTAGCCGAGCTGAATCATCATGCCGCCAAGTTGGATGCCTATATGGACGGGGCCGTATCGGCTGCGGAAACCGCCCTGCTCTGGAACGAGCGCGGCGAGGCGCAGAGCTGGGCCGAAACGATGATCAACCGGCAAATCCCGTTTGACGTGCTGCTTCCCCAGAGCAGGAAGGATTGGGAGTTGGACCGCTACCGCGTTGTATTGATTCCCGAAGGAACTGAATATACCCCGTCCTTGATCCACGACTTGCGTTCGTACGTACATGGTGGGGGACAACTGCTTACGGAAGGGGCACTTCCTTCCGCTGCTGCCGACGCCGGCGTAAAGCTGCTCCATGATCTGCTCGGCATTTCGGATGAAGCCTTCAAAAGCGAATACCTGATTGCCTCCTATTTGCGGTTTCAGGAGCTGTCGTGCGAGATCAACCCGCTCCAGCAGGGAATGGATACGACGGCGCTGATTGCTCACCGCGGTTATGTGACTTATGCTCATCCGCGGAATGACGCGGTACGGGTGCTGGCGACGCTGGTGCCGCCGTTTTCTCCGCCGGAAAGCGTGGGGGCGCCGCCGGAACGGGCATCGCTGCCAGTATCCCGTACCGATCTGCCGCTTGCGCTGGAGCAATCGTGGGGTGCCGGACGCGCCATGTATTTCACGTTCTCGCTGGGTGCGCTGCTCCGCGAATTCAAGCTGCCCGAGCATGAGATGCTGCTGGCTAATGCGATCGACCACCTGCTTGACGGAAGGCCGCTGCTGTCCGTAACGACTTCGTATCCCGGACTGCAGGCGACCCTCTTCCGAAACGGGAGCGACCTGCTGCTTCACTTCGTGAACGGAGCCGGCCGCCGGCCGCTTGCAGCGACGCTGCCTCTGCACGACATCGAGGTCCGGCTGAGACCGGGGACTAGATGGCCTACAGGGAGCGGCTTTAAACTGGAGATGTTGATCGGCGGAGGCTGGATAGAAGGTTTCGCAGCGAACGACGAATTGAACTTCACCCTGCCGCGGCTGGAGGTTTGGGAGTGCATTCGGATCCCGCTGAATCCCACCGTTAACGCTGTTGGGGAAGGATAGAGGAAGCGGGAGGACGAAGTATAACAGGTGTAGGATCATCCGTAGAGAGTTGCGGATGGCACAGTGATCCCAGGGCAGTTCCTGCCGCGGGAACCGGAGGTGATAATTCGTGAAGTCTCTTTGGCAGCATATTCAGGCATCGTTCCTCCGCTGGTTCTCCGCGAACCGCTATCTGAAGCGTCTGATTTGGCTCGGATGTCTGTCGGCCGTAATTCCGGTGATCCTAGCCGGAAGCGCGTACTATCATTTCTCCATGAAAAAGCTGACGGTCCAGTTCCAGGAAAATAATATGGCTTCCTTGCTGCAGCTGAAGGACCGCGTCGAAAATATCATAACAAGCATCGAGCATGAATCGCTTCAGCTTGCCAGCGGTCCGCTGATTCGCAGCGCGCTGGAAAATCCCGAATATGAGACGGACTACATGCAGCAATTGGATATGCTCAAGCTGTTTCAGCTGCACAAAAATACTAATAACCTGATCGAAGACATCCTGTTTTACGATGTTCGGCACCGGCTGCTGCTGTCGCATACCTATGGCCTGGTCCACCTGGACGGGTATAAAGGAAAAGAAGATATTGAGCAAGCCCTGGCGAGGGAAGGGGGAGCGAGGTGGATGCACCTCCCGAAGTCGTCGGAGAACGGATACGTCTCTTACGTCCGCCATCTTCCCGTTATGGTGCAGGGCCAACCGAGAGGCACCATCTTCATACACGTGAAAGAGGAATCGCTTCGCAGCCTTTTGAACAATTACTCTCTTTCCCTGGAGGAGCAGTCGCTGGCCATTCTGGACTCCGATCACCGGGTCCTGCTGCATACGGATGGACGCAGCGAGATCGGCAAAACCGCGGATGAAGACCCAATTTTGGGGTCTTTGGTAGAGAGCGGGGAAACGTCCGGCCATGACGTGATGACCGGGGAGGACGGCAAGGAACTGATCGCCTTTTACAAGACGTCTATGGGCCGTCTATACGTGTCCCGGATGCCGGAGCGGGAGATGATCGAGCAATTGAGGTGGATCCGCGTCCTGATCGTCATGTCGGTGACCGTCTTCATGCTGATCGCGGTATTGCTCACCTGGTTCTCGTCCAAAATCGCGTACAATCCGATTCAGCAGCTCCTTCGTTACGGGGAGCATTTGAGAAGAGACGGCAGGAGCGGGGTGGAGAGCTCCGTCAAAGAGAATGAAATCGAATACATCCGCTCCTCCCTCAGCTACTTAAACGAGCAGGCGGAATCCCTGAACAGCTACATTCGAAAAATTCAACCGGATTTACGGGAACGGTTTCTGCAGCGTTTGCTGCTGTCCGGAAGCTCATGGCGGTCCGGCACACTGGAGGAGGGGTGCGCGAAGCACAAGATCCCGATGAGCGGACCATATGCCACGATGGTGGTGAAAGTCGAGAATCCGGTGAAAAAACGATTCATGCCTAACGAAGGTCCGGTCATCGTGTTTGCGGTTAAAAACGTCATGTCCGAGCTGCTGGCAAACAACCGGCAGCTGGAGGGCTACGTGGTGGACCGGGAGGATCGTGAAGCGGCGGCGATCCTGAGGCCGGGAGAGCCCGGGGCTTCCTCCCAGGAGTTCCGCAGCCTCCTCGCATGTTATGCGGAATCCGTCAGCCAGTCCCTGGCGCGCTATCTTTCTTTTTCCGCGTCCATCGGCATCGGCAATACTGGAACATTGACCCGGGCGGCAGAATCCTATAAGGAGGCGCAGCTTGCTCTGCAATATCGCCTGTTCCATGATGCCGATACCGTACTGTTTTATGAAGACATGATCCGCATCGAGCGTAATCCCGTGTTCATGTATCCGAAGGATATCGAATCGGAGATGATCGAATATTTGTGGAACGGGGATCTTCCGCAGGCGGAGGCGTCACTTCATGAATTTTCCCGGCGTATTCGGGTGTCGGAATCGTACAACGTGACCTCCCAGAGCTATTACGTGCTGCTCTCGGCCATAGTCCAGTCGATGGAGGAGAAAGGTCCCGGCGTGCTGGAGCTGCTGGGGGGTAACCTGTTCGACCAGCTGAAGGAGAACCAGACCTCCCGCGAAATGCATGACTGGTTCATCGGCGTGCTGTTCCCGCTGTACCAGGAAATCAGCCATGACTTGCGCACCCGATCCACCCGCCTGATCGTTCAGCGGGTATGCGGCCATATCTGCCGTCATCCCGATGGTGCTCATTCACTGGCGGACTGTGCCGAGCTGGTGGGGGTGAGCCCGTCGTATCTCAGCCGGCTGTTCAAGAAGGAGATGGGCATATCCTTTGTTGAATACGTCATGAACTTCAAAGTGCAGAAGGCGAAACAGCTGCTCAAGGATACGGATTACACGGTCACGGAGATTGCTGAAATCGTCGGTTATTCCGAACGAAACCTGAACCGGGCCTTTCAGCGATTCCTGCAGATGTCTCCACGGCAGTATCGGCTGTCGGTAAGATAGGAAAACAGCTTTTACAGACTCAGGCTTATATAGAATAAAAGGAGAGGATCACATGATGACAATCGCACCGAATCAAACGACCGTAGGGTTTATCGGCTTGGGCGTAATGGGCCACAGCATGGCAGGGCATATCCGGAAAGCCGGCTACCCGCTGCACGTTCACACGCGAACCGCCTCCAAGGCGGAACGGCTGGTGGCGGACGGGGCCGTCTGGCACGATACCCCGGCCAAGCTGGCGCAGGCCTGCGACGTAATCATTACGATGGTGGGCTACCCGAAGGATGTCGAGGAACTCTATTTGGAACCGGACGGGCTGGTGGCGCATGCCAGGGAAGGGGCATATCTGATCGATATGACGACGTCCAGTCCGCTGCTTGCCCGCCGCATTTATGAAGCCGCCTCGTCGAAAGGGCTCCATGCCATGGATGCTCCGGTCTCCGGCGGTGACGTGGGGGCACGTGAGGCGAGGCTGTCCATCATGATCGGCGGGGAAGAGGGAGACGTCAAGGCGGTGCAGCCGCTGCTGTCGACGATGGGAAGCAATATCGTCCATCAAGGGCAAGCCGGCGCCGGACAGCATACGAAGATGTGCAACCAGATCGCCATTGCCTCTAACATGATGGGAGTCTGCGAGGCGATGGCCTATGCGGAGAGCGCCGGGCTGGATCCCGAAACCGTGCTCAAGAGCATCGAGAGCGGAGCGGCGGGCAGCTGGTCGCTTAGCAATTTGGCTCCGCGCATGATTGCCGGGAATCTGGAGCCGGGATTCTATATCAAGCATTTCATCAAGGATATGGGAATCGCGCTGGAATCCGCTAAGGCGATGAACTTGGTTACGCCGGGCTTGTCCCTAGCCGAATCGCTGTACAGCCAGCTGGCCGAGAAGGGGCTTGAGGATAAAGGCACGCAGGCTTTGATTAGATATTATACGGGTGAATGAGATTCGGATTCTTTTGCCTCAATAACATAACAGTCTCAATTTCCCGGAAGGACGGATTGAGGCTGTTATTTATTCCAGGACATTAGGAAACTTATCAGGATAAAGTCATGAGCACTTAATTTTTGGCGATTACCGATTTAAGAGAAGCCTGTCCATGATGTCCGTCGGGATGTTGATATTAGGACCGTTGATTGATAACGGATTGCTCTTGCCCGTCCAACTGTTTTGATCTCCAATATGTAAGTGGTCGAAGCCAGCTTCCGCTGCCTGGAGCCGCTGCTTCGGATACAAGGCGGAAGAGATTCAAGATTCAAGCACTAGTCTGTAGATGATGCTACGATTTGATGTATACTGAATGTTAATTAGAATTGGAGGTTATTCTTACGTATGAAAGACATGAATGAATACGACACCTTTATTCAAATTGCCGAAGACTGCCCTGTCAGCGAGGCCGTCATTCCCAAAGCAAAAGGCGAGTCTAGGACCATACCGGTGATTCAGTATGAGATGCTATCGAACCACCCTTACCGATACACGCAAGAGGATGTGTTGTTCGAAGTGTTTGCCGAGCGCAATCAGATCTCGGAAACGGAAAGAGCAGCCGCACGCGAGAAGTTTTTTTCGAAAGGGCAGCCTTGTCTCCGAACCTCGTCCTTAGGCAAACGCTATGGCTGGGGGATTCATCATGACGCTGAAGGGAAAGTCGCAATCTACGCCGTAGAGTCAGACGAATACCTCAAACTCATGAACGATCAAAGCATTACTCAATGTAAAGCGATGCGCTCAAAGAAAGCCTAGGAGATGCACGGGAAGGATAAACTTTAACGGTAATTGAGCTCAGTAGGGATAGCTTTTCTATCATATACGTGCATACCAAGTCGCCTGATAGGCGGCTTTTTTGGTTTGCCAAAAAGAAACGAGTTTCATTCCTAAGATTTAATTTTCAATTAACATAAACCTGCATTCTATTCAATTATTCTTTTTTAAAATCAATCACGTAGGGTTATTAAACCGGTTTAATGATCAAGCAATCCATCAGAATCTGCTAGAGAAAGGAACAACGATAGATGGCTACCATTGATGACGTTGCCAGGATGGCTGGAGTATCCAAGGGAACCGTGTCCAGTGTGTTCAGCAAAAAAAGGCCGATCAGCCAACAAGTGACGGAGCGGGTATTAGAGGTAGCCCAAGAGCTGGGATATTTCCCGAATCACCTGGCCCGAAGCCTGGCGATCAAGAGGACGATGAGCATCGGCCTCAAGATACCTCTCCCGCCTGATGGGACGATGACGGCATTCGATACTCAGTTGATTAACGGTGTCATCAAGGAATGCTCCAAGCAAGGGTACCGCCTAGTTCTGGACACCTTGCCCGAGCAGGAGGATCCCACTTTATATTCGCAGGATCCTGTCGATGGCGTCATTCTGCTCAACCCGCGAAAAAATGATTTGCGAATTCAACGGTACCTGATGATGGGCACTCCTTTAGTGCTGGTGGGGCGGTCGGATCCTTATGACGATACGATCAGTTACGTAGATAACAACAATGCAAACGTGGCTCAAATGGTTGGAGATTATTTGCTCCGGAGCGGACATCAAACTGTTCTCTTCCTGAATGCAACCTCCGATATGACCGTGTCCTACGATCGACAACTTGGCTTGGCGGAGGCTTATAGCCAACACGGCCTGCCGATGCCCGAAGAGTATGTGGTTTACTATGACCACAAGCTGCATGCCAACGGAACGGAATACGGATATATGTCCATCATGAACACTTATGGAAACATGAATTATACGGCAGTCATTACGGATACGGATCGAGTGGCGCTTGGCGTGCTGAGGGCTGCCAGGGAGCTGGATATCGAGGTACCCGAACAGCTATCGGTCATCGCTCTCAGCAATGATGCTATTCTGGCACAGGATATGAATCCAAAGCTGACATCCGTGGAATTGTCGGCAGAGACGCTCGGAGCGGAAGCAGCCAAGCTGTTGTTCGAGAAAATAAGCGATAAACGTATCCACAGGCAAATCATCATACCCGCGCAGCTGGTTGTGAGGGAATCCTGCAAATTTCTTTCTTAACGACAATGAAGGAGTGGTTAGCTTGGTAAAAAGAATCAAGATCATGAGTGCAATCATGGCTGTATCTCTGTTCGGCGGGCTGCTTGCGGGTTGTTCCCCGAACGCAGGCAGCAGTAGTACACAGGAAGGCGGTAATGCCGCGTCCCAAGCTGCATCGAATGCTGAAGAACGTACGCTCAAAATCATGACGGGTGTCATCGGCGGCAAAACGCCTGAAGAGAATACGCAGTTCGAGCAGGAAATCGAGCGTCTAACCGGCATCAAGGTTACGATGAACAAGCCGGCTGCCGACTATGACCAGAAGCTGCTGGCAGCCATCGCTTCCGGGGAAAAGTTCGATCTGCTGCAGATCAGCAAAGAGAAAATGTCCACGTTCATGGATCAAGGAATTCTTACACCGTTGACCGATCAAGTGAACGGCTCCAAGGTGCTTTCGGATCCCAATGTCATTCCCGCCAAGGAGTGGGAACAAGTCAAGACGAAGGATGGCGAGATCTACGGCGTGTTCACCAAGTACCAAGGAGGAACGATGCCGATCGTTCGCAAGGACTGGCTGGACAAATTAAATCTGCCCGAGCCTGAAACGCTGGACGATTACTACAACGTCCTCAAAGCTTTCACCGAACAAGATCCGGACGGCAACGGCAAAAAAGACACGTACGGACTCAGCACGGCCGGCATGTACGAACTGCAGGGCTTCTTCAGCGCCGCAGGCCTGAAACAGCGATATGTCGAAACCGCTGACGGCAAGCTGGACGTTCCGTATTCCACGGATGCGGCCATCCCGGTTTATGAATGGCTGAACATGCTGTTTGAGGAAGGCATTCTGGATCCGAACTTCACCACGAATGACACCGGTAAAATGCGCGACCTGTTCCTTGCCGACCGCGTCGGAATGATTACGTATTGGGACGCTTGGGTCGGCATGCTGAACAACACGCGCCATGAACAAGACCCGAATACGGAATTCGAAGCGAAGGGCTTGCCGGGTGCAGCCGATGCGAACGGCAACCACATGCTGCGCAGGGGCGATCCGGACGTATGGGTTATACCCGTTAATGCGGAGCATCCGAAAACAGCTTTCGAATTCATTGAATGGTGGCATTCCGAGGAAGGGATAACCCTTGGCAGCTTAGGCATCAAGGATGTGGATTACACGGTTGACAACGGCAAGTTTACGCTGACGCAAACCGGTAAAGAGCATGCTTCCGACCATGGCGTTCCTTTCTGGTACAACCGTAATGTCGAAGCGCCTTTCGGTAAACTGCCGGGCGTGGAGGAAGCGCAGGATCTCGTCGATCAATACGCTGCTTTGGAATTAACGCCTTCCCATTGGGCAGATGCCGAGAAGATCATCAATGAACATTCCTTCAAAGCGATCATGGGCGAGATGCCGGCAGCCGACGCCGTAAAGAAAATGCGGGAAGCACTTAAAGCCGGCGGGTATATCGATTAAAGCTTTAAGAGCAGGGGGCGGTGATCACGCCGCTCCCTCTTTATTTTTCGATCATGGTGGTGAATTTCCGTGAAAGCCATATTCAAATACAAAACCTTATATTTTATGATGCTTCCCATCCTGGCCTATTTCCTCATCTTTTCCTTTTATCCGCTGGCCCGGGGACTTGCCATCAGCTTTCAAGATTACCGGCTGATCGGAGACCGGCCCTTTATCGGTTTCGATAACTATCTGAGGGTACTGAAGGATCCGGTGTTTTGGGAAGTTTTTCAAAATACGATCGTGATCGGCGCGGGAGGCTTTATCATCAACTTCTTTTTGCCGCTGATTCTTGCGCTCTCCTTAAATGAAGTGGCTTCCGCCTGGTTCAAAAAAATGACCCAGATGATCGTCTATTTACCTCATTTATTCTCTTGGGTGGTCGTAGGCGGGATGTGGATTCTGCTGTTGTCTCCGGATACAGGCATCGTGAACCAGATCATTCAGCTATTCGGCGGCCAGTCGGTCGGGTTCCTCTCTTCGGATCGTTATGCCCGCATCGTCATGATCCTTACTTCAGGTTGGAAGGAGATGGGATATACCTGCATTATGTACCTGGCCGCCATCGTGAACATTAATCCCTCGTTGTATGAGGCTGCTAGCATGGACGGCGCCAGTCGTTGGCAGAAGGTCCGTTACGTCACCGTTCCGATGCTTCGTTCCACCATGAAAGTGGTCATCATGTTAAATGTATTGGGGATCCTGCGTTTGTTCGATCAAATATTCGTGATGAGTAATGGCGCCATTGCCAAGAAAGTTGACGTCATAATGATGTACACCTATCAAAAAGGGATATTGGAATTTAGCGTTGGACCAGCAACGGCGGCCGGCTTCCTGGTGATTTTGGCAACATTCACGCTGACGTATGTAACAAGAGCGGTGATCCGCTACGATGAAGGGTGAGTCGGTATATGAAATCAACGAATAAATTTAGCTTGCCTGGCCGTTTGTTTGATACGATCAATGTTCTGTTCCTCCTTCTGCTCGTTTTGACCATGGTTATTCCGTTCATAAATACACTCGCGCTTGCATTCTCATCCAATTTTGCTTCCATGCAGCCGGGGATCGTATTCTGGCCCAAGGAATTCAGCCTCGAGGGATTCTCCACCGTATGGAACCGCATGAAGCTTTATTTGCCTTTTACGAACAATGTCATTGTGACCGTTGTCGGTACCTTAGGTCATGTCTTCCTAAGTTCCATGGCGGGCTATGTCCTGATACAGAAAGGACTTCCCGGTAAAAAGTGGATGTTATCCGCGATCCTGCTAACGATGATGATTCCAAGCGAGGCCATCATGATACCGCTCTATATCGTGAATCAGGATTTAGGACTCCTTAACACGCTGTCCTCATTAATACTTTCAGGTTTCGTATCCGGATTCAGTGTCATCCTCATGCGAAATTTCTTTTTGAGCGTTCCTTACGAAATGTCGGAATCTGCCCGGATTGACGGAGCCGGAGATCCTCGGATCTTCTTTACGATGTACTTGCCGCTTGCGAGCGCAGGACTGGCAACGGTTACGCTTTTTGAGTTTGTCAGTCGCTGGAACCAATTCACGCCGGCCGTCCTTTATATCAACGACTCGTCCAAATATACGCTGCAAATCGCGCTGAAATCGCTCATCGTCGATACCGATTCGACCTCGAGCAATTTCATGATCACGACCAATGTCCGAATGGCGGGGATTGTCATTGCTTTGCTCCCGCTCATCATCATCTATCCATATGTGCAAAAGTATTTTGTCAAAGGAATGTTTGTCGGCGCAAATAAAGAATAGGCAGAGAAGAGGAGGAAGCAATATGGCACAACAAATCGAGCGGAGGACCACATCGGTTTACAAAAGATACATTGAGCATTCGGAACAAAGCTCGTACATTGAAATTCCGTTCCAATTGCCACCGGATGTCGAAGAAATCCACGTAAGCTATCAGGTGGATTCCCATGGCGGCGATACCGCCAAAGGGGTCATTGATCTAGGGATACGTGACGCTGAGAGAGTAAGAGGCTGGAGTGGAGGGGCTCGTCAGGAATTCAATATCGGTCTCAATACAGCCACCCCGGGTTATCTGCCCGGACGGTTGGCCACAGGAGAATGGGCTATTCTCCATAATGCTTACAAGGTGCCTGCTGAGGGTTGCTTGGTCACGATCGAAATCGAGTTTATCTACAAAGCATGGCGCTGGCTGAAGGGAGATCTTCACACGCATAGCGTTCATAGCGACGGGTCTTATACGTTGGAAGAAAATGCTGCCATCATGGAAAGCCTGGGCTGCGATTTTTTGGCCATGACCGATCATAATACGAGCAGCCAGAACCTTGCTTATCCGCGCGGGACCTCGGTGCTTATGATACCGGGTACGGAGTTTACGACGAATTATGGTCATAGTAATTTCCTTGGCGTGACGAGCCCCATGGATGATTTTCGAGTATCGGGAATATCCGATGTTCACGAGAAGTTTCGAGTCGCCCGCGAGCGGGGGGCCAAGATTGTGCTGAACCATACGCACTGTGATCACTGCCCGTGGGAGTGGGATTTCGATGTGGATTACGACGGGGTAGAAATTTGGAACGGGCCATGGAGAGAGCACAACAGACGCGCGCTTTCTTGGTGGCAGGAACAGCTTGTCGCAGGGAGACGCCTGGTAGCCGTAGGCGGAAGCGATGTGCATCGCCCGGATTCCTATGTGAAGCATGCGATGCCATGCGTATGGGTCTGGACCCATGAAAATACGGTGGAGGGCGTCCTGAACGGTATTAAGGAAGGCCGCGTCGTGATTACCAATTCGCCTGAAGGCCCTTTTGCCAACCTTCAGTGCGGTGACTACGGCATTGGAGATGAAGTGCCATATGAGCAATCCGGCGAGGTGGTCGTTCAACTGGATGATGTAATGGCGGGCGATCTGATTTGCCTGTACAGCGAGCGGGGTCTTGAGGAAGAGACTGCTGTGGACTCGGAAGGTGAAGTTATACTATCGTTTGACGCTAAGCATAGAAGCTTCTTACGGGCAGAGGTTTGGCGGCAGTTCGGACAGGCGGATGGCATGTCGATGGCGGTAGTGACAAACCGCATCTATTTTGCTTCGAATGGAGGTACGGTGAAAATAAGTGATTGAAAAAATACTGGAATGTTCGTTCCAAATAGTCTATACTCGTGTTGAGAAGGAGGAGGTATGAATGGGACGGACCAAAGAATTTGACCGTGAGCAGGTGCTTCGCAAAGCGATGATCGTTTTTTGGGAGAAAGGGTACGAGGGGGCAAGCATACCGGATTTATTGCAAGCGATGGAATTAAGCAGGTCCAGCATGTACGAAACATTTCAGGATAAACAAACGCTTTATTATGAGGCCATCCAGCAATACAAAAAAATGTCGCAAAAAAAACGCGATCTGATGAACCATGCCCCTTCTGCGATCGCCGGGATCCGCCAATATTTTGAACTGCATATCACGAACGCGTTTGCGACGCACGGTGAAGCTTACCCGAACGGATGTCTGATTACGAACGCTTCCGTGGGTCTGGATGCCATGGATGAGCCCTTGCAGAATACGATTCGCCAGAGCTTTACGGAGCTCGAGCAGTTGTTCTACGAGAAATTAAAAAAGGGACAGGAAACGGGTGAAATTTCCCCCGAGAAAGACATAAAAATGTTATCGTTCCTGCTGCTTAATCTCAATCACAGCATCAACGTGATGGCCAGGATCCAAAGCGACAGCGATCAGGTCCGCGGCATGATGAACGCCGTTATCGAGTCGCTGTAGAGCTTTTTTTCATCATTCTGGAACGATCATTCCGATTAAATCCCCCTTGCTTAAGCACGGAGAGGGAACGTATTCCCATATTGGAATGAACGTTCCAATATAGTTACACTATCATTTTTATAAAAGGAGTGCTTCTCATGAATGTTAATGGAAATGCAAAGGGCAAGTTGGAGATTTCCGCGTCCCCCTGGATTATGCTGATTCTTGCTGTTGCGTGCGGCTTGATCGTTGCCAATCTTTACTATACGCAGCCTTTAGTTGAGTCGATCAGTTCATCTATAGGATTATCTTCAGGAGCCGCAGGGGTTATCGTCACGCTGACCCAAATCGGTTACGGGATCGGCTTGCTGTTCATCGTTCCTTTGGGAGATTTGCTTGAAAATCGCAAACTGGTGGTTACGCTGCTGATGCTGACGGCCGTCGTCTTAATCTTTGCCGCCGCAGCCCGAAACGCCGCTCTGTTTCTTGCCGCCTCCTTGTTTATCGGCGTGGGGTCCGTTGCGGCCCAGATCCTGGTCCCTTATGCAGCGCATCTCTCCCCGGAGGAGACGAGAGGACGCAATGTCGGTAATGTCATGAGCGGACTGTTGTTAGGAATCATGCTGGCCCGTCCGGTTTCGAGTTTGGTGGAAAATTACTTCGGCTGGCATGCTATCTTTATGATGTCATCCGCCATTCTCTTCGTGCTGGCTCTGGTTTTGATCAAAGTATTGCCGGCAAGGAAGCCGCAAACAACCGATAAATACCCTGCAATCATCACATCCATGCTGGGGCTGCTGAAAACGACGCCGATACTACGTCGCAGGGCGCTGTATCACGCTTTTCTGTTCGGGATGTTCAGCCTGTTCTGGACAACGGTTCCGCTTGTATTAACAAGTCCGCTGTATCACTTTTCCTCTGCAGGCGTTGCGTTGTTTGCTTTGGCTGGAGTATCAGGCGCGGCCGCCGCACCGCTTGCCGGCCGCTTTGCGGATAAGGGTCTGATCCGGCCCGCAACCGGAATTGCCATCGTGCTGGTGATACTATCCGGACTTTTGCCGATTGTGTTTGCCGGCGGTTCTCTGCTCTCTATCGTGATCCTGGTACTTGCCGCCATCCTGCTGGATATGGGTGTGTCCGCCAATTTGGTGTTGGGACAACGCGCGATCTTCACTTTGGGAGCCGAGGTACGGAGCCGGCTGAACGGCTTGTATATGGCGATCTTTTTTGCCGGCGGGGCCATAGGCTCCGCAGCAGGGGGATGGGCATACGCTATGGGCGGCTGGAAAGCGGCGATGTGGCTAGGCGTTCTTTTTCCGGCCTTGGCATTGCTCTACTTTCTGACGGAACGCAAGGTGGAGCGCGGCAGCAAATAAGAAAAGGCGATACATGTTTTCATCAAGCGTTTTATAGGATAACTTAGAAATATTCTGTAGGATATATGGATCGTAGATAATCCATAATGAGCAATTAAAAAGAAATGTCGCCTAACGTTAAACGGTATAATGAGTGTAATTCGCGTGAGCGAGATCATACGAAAGGGTGGGACGATGTCAGAAACCGAAGATGCCCAGAAAATCCATTGGAAAAGGAACATCATTCTCTTTTTAAGCAGCCAAACACTCTCGCTGTTCGGGTCTGCCTTGGTTCAATATGCCATTATGTGGCACATTACGCTGACGACGCAGTCGGGCATCATGATGACGCTGTATATTATTTGCGGATTCATTCCGACGTTCGTGCTGTCGCCTTTTGCCGGGGTATGGGCGGACCGCTTCAACCGTAAAACGCTCATTATGATCGCGGATTCTATGATCGCGGTGGTTACGCTGATGTTGGCCATTACGTTTATGCTTGGCTATCAGGCGGTTTGGCTGCTGTTTATCATTTCCGCCGTACGCGCGCTCGGGGCCGGCATTCAGACTCCAGCGGTCGGAGCCATATTGCCTCAAATCGTGCCGCAAGATAAGCTGACGAAAGTAAACGGTATTAACGGCAGCCTACAAGCGCTGATCATGTTCGTAGCGCCCATCGTCAGCGCGGGATTGCTCACCGTAGCAACGATCGAAGCGATTTTTTTTATCGACGTCGTTACGGCTGCGATCGCGATCTTTACATTGTTTGTCTTTCTCAAAATTCCGCTGCACAAAAAGGCGTCGGACACGCAAAGCACGGGCTATCTGGACGATTTCAAAGAGGGCTTGGTCTACATTAAACAGCATGCTTTTCTCAAGTCGTTTTTTATCTTCTTCGCCTTTTTCTTCGTGCTTATGGCGCCTGCAGCCTTTCTGACCCCGCTGCAGGTTACCCGCAGCTTCGGGGACGATGTATGGCGCTTGACGGCAATCGAAATCGCGTTTTCCGTCGGCATGATGGCTGGAGGGGGGATCATTGCTTCCTGGGGCGGCTTTAATAATAAAGTGTACACGATGGCTATAGCCAGCTTCGTCATGGCCGTGTCCACGTTTGCGCTCGGCATTGTGCCTGTTTTCTGGATTTATTTGGCCATCATGGCTGTATTCGGAGTAGCGATGCCCATATTTAATACGCCAACGACCGTCATGCTGCAGGAGAAGGTGGATGAAAATTATCTGGGGCGTATATTCGGTGTCTTCGGGATGATTTCGACTTCCATGATGCCCATCGGGATGCTGATATTCGGTCCGCTTGCCGACGTGGTCAAAATCGAATGGCTGCTGGTCGGTACCGGATTGTTCATGCTCGTGCTTACGGTTTTCTTCATGCGCAATAAGCGATTGGTTGAAGCGGGAATGCCGCTGCCGCAGGAAGAAGCCTCACCGAATTAATTTACCGGATCTCATCTCAGTAACATATAAAGCCGCATGACATATGCGGTTTTTTTGTTCTTAACGCATAATTATGCCGTTTTGTATACCAGGTAAAGTAGTATATCATAGGGATAACATAGATTAAGATGATACATGTGTGCAGGGGGGCTTGGCTTGTCGTTCTGGCCATTCCACTGGGATTAGGGGCGGGTGCTGTGGATGCCGCTTTGAATCATTATGTTGCTGAGAATTATAAGGCGCATCATATGAACTGGTTACATTGCTTTTGGGGTGTCGGGGCAACAATGGGGCCCATTATTATGTCCTCTTACATTGCAGATCATAATTCTTGGAGAAGCGGATATACAGCTGTATCCATAATCCAGTTCTCGCTCGTAATCATTTTGCTCATTACGCTCCCTTTATGGAAACGCGTCGCAGCAATGCAGGAGATTGACCGGCCGCAAACCGAAAATGTAGTCGATAATGAAAAGCGCCAACAGGAGCAGATCGTAAAAGCAGGCATATTTCGAATCAGAGGCGTTAAACCAACGCTTACGGCATTTTTATTCTATTGTGGAGTCGAAACCACGGTGGGGTTGTGGGGAGCTAGTTACCTTGTCGGTGCTAAACATATTTCAGCCGATACGGCTGCCATATGGATTTCTTTATATTACGGAGGAATTACGCTAGGCAGACTGATTACCGGCTTTATCACGCTGAAGGTTGGCAATCGTCTGTTGATCCGCTATGGACAGCTCATCACCATTCTAGGAGCGATTATCCTTGTGCTACCTCTTAGTGCTTCCTTTTCTCTGACGGGATTTATGCTGATTGGACTTGGCCTTGCGCCCATTTATCCTGGACTTCTTCATGAAACGCCGTCTCGGTTCGGAAAAGAACATTCGGCCAAGCTGATGGGTTATCAAATGGCCGTCGCCTATACGGGGACCACGCTGCTTCCCCCCATGTTTGGATTGGTCGCTTCGCAGACAAGCATCGGATTGTTCCCTTCCGTTGTGCTTGCCTTCCTCATCTTCATGTGGCTAAGCGCCGAGAAAGTGAACCGAATTTTGAGCAAGCAAGCGAACCAAGGGACGTAATTGTTAGCGTCCTCCACATGATAACCACAAAGTTGGTGCTATAAGAAAAAGGAGCTAATGAGCATTAGGCCTACAGCTCCTTTATCTATTAGGGCAAGAAAAATGAGGGAATCGATATCAGGCGATCATGAACTTTAAAGTTTACCCAATTAATATTATGTCAACTGATCCAAAAGACAAAAGGCTGCCGAAGAGGCAGCCTTCTGTTCATTGTCGTATGGAAAATAACTCTACACACCATGATTCGTTAATTTCTGACGGAAAGCCTAGTCTTTGCATTTAGTTATCCAAAATATTGAGACCTCAACCTAAATATGGTACCTATTCATCAGATTAGGAATTCGATAGAATGAAGACGTCCTCAGCTGTAAGCGTTTTCCTACAGGCGCTAATGCTGAGAGCACATAATATGAACAAGGGAGGGTATTCATGAAGAGATCTTACGCGACGGAAAGGCGGTACTTGCAAAAGGGATTGAGTTTGTTCTTCGCGGTTGTCATGCTGGCTAGTGTCGGATTATGGCCAGCTTCAAAGGTCGAGGCAGCAGATTTCACGGTTACCTCGATGGATTATTTTTCGGCGGCTGACGGACCGGTCATCTCCAAATCAGGAGTCGGACAGGCCAGCTATGGCTTTGTCATGCCCATATTCAACGGAGGCGCAGCTACTTGGAATGATGTAGCCCAAGACGTGGGCGTCAAAGTGAAAGTGGGCGGCAGCTGGGTCGATATCGATAGTGTGAGCAGCTTTATTTATAATCAGAATTGGGGACATTGGAGCGACGGAGGATTTACAGGTTATTGGTTCACGCTTTCTGCAACGACGGAGATTCAGCTTTACTCGAAAGCGAATGGGGTTACCCTGGATTACAGGCTGGTATTTCAGAACATTAACAAAACCACGATCACAGCCATGACGCCGACGCAAGGGCCGCAGATTACTGCAAGCTTTACGGGTGGCGCCGGTTTTACCTACCCTACGTTCAATAACGATCCGGCCGTGACCTATGCAGCCGTCGCTGATGATCTGAAGGTGTTTGTGAAACCGGTTAACAGCAGCACCTGGATCGACATCGACAACAACGCTGCAAGCGGCTGGATCTATGATCATAATTTCGGACAATTCACCGATGGAGGCGGCGGGTACTGGTTTAACGTTACGGAGTCGATCCACGTCAAATTGGAATCGAAAACCTCCGGGGTTAACGTTGTGTATACCATCACTTTTAATGAAGCCGTACGAAACTCATATGTCATTACGCCTTATGAGGGAACGACCTTTACGGCAGATGCAAACGGTTCGATCGGCATTCCGCTGCCTAAGATTGACGGGGGAGCGCCGATAGGCAAGGAGCTTGATAATTTCGTATACCAGATTAACATCAACGGGCAGTGGGTTGAGCTGGGGAATTCCGGCCAGAGCGGATTTACATACGCTGCCAATGGCTACAACAACATGTCCGATGCGAATCAGTGGGGATATTGGGCCGATTATATTTACGGCCTGTGGTTTCAGCCCATCCAGGAAGATATGCAGATCCGGATCGGCTATCCACTGAACGGGCAAAAAGGCGGCAGCGTGGGCAGCAATTACGTCAACTACACGTTGATCGGCAATCCGGATGCTCCTCGTCCGGATGTAAGCGACCAAGAGGATATTGCGATCGGGACACCAAGCGACCCGGCCATTCAAGGCATGAACCTCATTTGGCAGGATGAATTTAATGGCACGACATTGGATACAAGCAAATGGAACTATGAACAAGGTTATTATCTCAATGATGATCCAAACACCTGGGGCTGGGGCAACGCGGAGCTGCAGCATTATACCGATAGTGCGCAAAATGTGTTCGTGCAGGACGGGAAGCTGAACATCCGCGCACTGAACGATCCCAAGTCTTTCCCGCAGGATCCAAGCCGGTATGCCCAATACTCCTCCGGTAAGATTAACACGAAGAATCATTTTACCCTGAAGTACGGACGAGTCGACTTCCGTGCCAAACTGCCGACAGGAAATGGCGTATGGCCGGCACTATGGATGCTGCCGCAAGACAGCCCTTACGGAACATGGGCAGCATCCGGCGAAATCGACGTGATGGAAGCGAGAGGGAGATTGCCAGGCTCAACGAGCGGTGCCGTGCACTTCGGTGGAACATGGCCGGCGAACCAACATATTTCTGGCGAATATCATTTCCCGGAAGGGCAGAACATCAACAATGACTACCATGTCTATTCCGTCGTATGGGAAGAGGACAACATCAAATGGTATGTGGATGGCAAGTTCTTCTTCAAAGTGACGAATGAACAATGGTATTCATTGGCGGCACCGAACAATCCGAACGCACCTTTCGATCAGCCTTTCTACCTCATCATGAATCTGGCGCTCGGCGGAAATTTTGACGGCGGCATTTCCCCGAATCCGTCCGATATTCCTGTTACGATGCAGGTCGATTATGTGCGGGTTTATAAAGAAAACGGCAGCGGAAATCCCGGAAATGTGCCGGTTACCGGCGTCACGCTGAATCCAACCTCCGCACAAGTGGAAGTGGGTCAGAGTCTTCAGTTAAACGCCGGCATAGCGCCCTCCAATGCAACGAATAAGCAGGTGACTTGGTCCGTTTCGGGTGCGAGTGTTGCCTCTGTGAGTCAGGAAGGCGTCGTGACGGGGCTCGCTCCGGGTACGGCAACCGTTACGGCTACAAGCGTCGATGGCCAGAAAACCGCTTCTTCCACGATTACGGTGGTACCGGCACCATCCAGCGTGATTGTCATCGGCGATGAGGCGAGGGGACTGAAAAAAATCGGCAATGACCTGCTGTTCTATATCAACGGCGCTACCTTTGCCGATCTGCATTACAAGATCAATAACGGCGGGCAGCTGAACGTAGCCATGACCCCAACGGGGAACGGCAACTATACTTACCCTGTAAACAATCTCAAGCAAGGGGACACCGTCGAGTACTTTTTCACCTATAACCCGGGACAAGGAGCCTTGGATACCCCTTGGCTCACCTATATCCATGGCGTGACCCAGGGAATGCCGGAGTAAATCGATACTTCGGCAGATCATGCTATTAACTGGAGATACGGTTAACAAATTCGGTTGCAGGAGTACAATTCACATCCTCTAACAGGCGGGGGCGAAGTCTTACGACTTCCCTCCGTCTGTTATTTTGTTTTTCCTATAAGCATTGCACTGGTACCGCAACTCGGCTTGAAACATCGTGAAGAAACGCATGGGTTTAACAACTCCTTAACAGGAACCATTTTTTTTGAGTCGCTTTACCAAACGATAAGCCTTGTGTTTTGATATAGTTATGGAAGAAGCTGCCGAGACACTCGAAAACAATCTTGTCATTTAATGACTTACCACGAGGGAGGAGATGCGGATGAGCAAGCGCTTTTGGTATGTCTTTTTGGCAATCTGCGTCCTGATCCTGCTTAGCGCGACGGCATATTCGGCAAGTCAAAACCGCACCTCGTTCAAGGAGTTGGTCCTTGATCAGCTGAAGGAGTCCGGCGCGATCCGTGAGCTGGACATTGTAAGAAACCAGAACCGCCCGAACGAGCAGCAGATGAAAATGACGGATCAAGCGGAGATTGATCGCATCGTGAACGGCTTCTCGGAACTCAAACTTCGTAAGAACAGCGTAAGGGATCACAGCGGCGACGAATTTGAGATCCGGTTGAGTACCGAATACGGCCCGACCTTCACAATAGTCGTTTATAGTCCAGACCATATACTGATTTATAACCATTCGAGCAAGCATAAAAGATACGGCAAGGAGTATAAAATCGTGAGCGATTTCGCTTCAGGCGTCTTTGAATCCCTGTTCCGGTAACATTTTGTGGATGAAAGCATTCTTCTTAATGAAGAATGCTTTTTTTCTTTTGCAGAATAAAATCGTGTAACAGCAATAATATAATTAAAAACAATAATGATTTATTGTAAATCGATAAATTATATGTTAAAGTCAAAAATGAAAATATCGAAGTGAGGTGCTCTTGATGAAACAAGTTTCAACGCTCTTTTTAAAGGTGGCTGTTATTCTTATCGGTATTCCGATTCTTGCTTTGTGCATCTTTTTGGTGCCGGAGATCGCGAATTTCGCTGCCGAGCTGTATCCGGATATGAGTTATATTAAATATCTCGTATTCATCGATTTTTATGCCGCGGCGATCCCGTTTTACTATGCGCTGTATCAAGCCTTTAAGCTTTTAAGTTATATTGATAAGAACAAGGCGTTCTCGGAATGGTCTGTACGAGCTTTAAAAATTATAAAATACTGTGCAATCACAATCAGCAGCTTGTTCGTGGTTGGCCTGCCGCTGTTCTATCTTGTCGCGGAGAAAGACGATGCCCCGGGCATCATCTTGATCGGATTGGTCTTGATTTTCGCCTCCATGGTGATTGCCGTTTTTGCCGCCGTCCTTCAAAGACTGTTACAAGAAGCGATCGATATCAAATCGGAAAACGACTTAATAATCTGAGGTGAAACGACATGGCCATAATAATCAATATCGATGTGATGCTGGCTAAACGAAAAATGAGCGTTACGGAGCTTTCGGAGAAGGTTGGAATAACGATGGCCAATCTTTCCATATTGAAGAACGGAAAGGCAAAAGCGATTCGATTATCGACTTTAGAGGCGATTTGTAAGGCTTTGGAATGTCAGCCCGGAGATATTTTAGAATATCGAATGGACGAAGACCAGCTGGAATAAAAATGGAGCATCCTAATTAAACGCAAAAAGGCTTAGGACCCGCCATAAAAGGCTGCCCTAAGCCAAACGGTTTACACAGCGAAACAACATACCCTATTATCCGCTTGAAGACCCGAACGGTGATTAAGCCCTCTGAATGATTTTTTTGTCCTCGATTACATATACGGTATCGGCTACGTTCTCGATCAAACGGACATCGTGCGATATGAATATGATCGTTCCCGCATAGTGCATCATCAATTGTTCCAGCGCTTCCACCGCAGGAAGATCCAGAAAATTGCTGGGTTCATCCATCAGCAGGATGTTGTACCGTCCTAACAGCATTTTGGCAAGCTGCAATTTCATGATTTCTCCGCCGCTCAACACGGATAAAGACTTTCTTACGTCCTGTTGAGAAAATCCCATCGATGCCAGAACGGCTCGGATATCCGACACTTCATAATCACTGTCTTCCAACATGAACTCCATAACCCCTTGATCACGGTCAAACTTGTAACCCGTTTGGGCAAAATAGCCGATTTCCGCTTTAGGGGATACGGAAATACCATGCTCACGATGGAGTATCATCTTGAAAAGCGTCGTTTTCCCGGATCCATTCGCGCCGGTGACCGCAATCTTGGCGCCCAATGGAAACTGGAAGGTGGCCTCCTCGAAAATTTCCTTGCCCTCAAACTGTTTGCAAATGTCTTTCCCTGTAATCGGAAACGGATGATGAAGCTCCAAAGCTTTGCTTTGCCGAAAACGGATGGATCGCATGGCTTCAGGAGGTTTCACCTCACCAAGCGCTTGGATTCGATGCTCCATATTTTTAGCGGCATTATGGAGCTTTTTCTGTTTGCTTCCCGTCGATTTTTGATGAGCCAGACGGCCGCCGCCTTCGGAGCTGTTTTTTCGTGAAGCGCCCTTGGCCTTTTGATCCACTTTTCGAGCCTGGCTAAGCTTTTCGGTAATAGCTTTCTCCAGCCGCTCCCGTTCCGCAGTAAATTGCTTATATTTTGCAGCCTGACTATGCCGCTCCTCTTCTTTTTGGCGCAGGTAATCGGAATATCCGCCCCAGTACTCCGTGATTTTTCCCTCATTCAACTCCCAGATCTTATCGACGACTTGGTCAAGGAAATAACGGTCGTGACTGATGATGAGCAAGGCGCCGGAATAATATTTAAGCTGGTGGATCAGAAAGTCTATGCCATCCCGATCCAGGTGACATGTCGGCTCATCGGCAAAAATTCCGTGCACCTCTCCGGAGAGGGCCTGTGCTATTTTTAGCCGTGTTTCTTCACCGCCGCTCATATATTCCGCTTCACAGCTCTCAATTCCCAGCTTGCCGATTAAAGCGTAATCTTGAATCTCCTGTACAATGACATCATCCAATTGGGGAATATAACGGAAGTTGCCTTCCCGAATGACAGTACCTTGGGACAAAGGAATTTCCCCCAGCAAGGCTTTTAGCAGTGTGCTTTTACCTGCTCCGTTCGCGCCTACGAGACCGATTCGGTCATAGTCGTAAAGCTCTAGTCCATCAATGTCCAGTACATCGCGCCCCGAATATTCCACAACCATATCTTTTGCTTTTATCAAAAATCCCATATGGATTCCTCCTTCAAAAATCGCAGTTTCTGTTCGCAGGATCGCCTGCGATTGAAGAAGAGAGGTTTAAATAAAGAAGAACCAATGGATGGATCTCATAAGAATTTGCCTCATTTCATATTTATTTGTCTGAATTTCGGATAGATGGAAGCAGCACGCATAGAACTGCAATTCCTATGATGCATAGCCCAGATAACATAAACCACGTATGAATTCCAATTCGATCAGCAAATATACCCGACACGATTAATCCGATCGGCATGGCGAAGGACATCATGCTGCCCAATAAGCCGAATACACGCCCTAAATACTCAGGTTGAATTTTCTCTTGAATCAGGGCCATCTGTACGCCATTGTAAAACGGGCTTGAAAAGCCCATCAATGCGCTGCACAGAACGAAGATCAGGAAGCCGTGGATCGGCAGCAGGCCGGAAATGAACAAAGCAATTCCCATCAACGATATGGAAAAAATGATGCTCATCGCTCGGTTCTTGAAGCCGCCCCAAACACTAAGCAACAAGCTGCCAATCAACATTCCAAGAGCAAAGACGATTTCTACGATCGAAGCGTGGGTTGCCGTCCCGCCGAAATAGCTCATGCTCATTAAGGGAAACAATGCGTTGATTGGCATAAAGACAAACATATACAGCGCACCAATCCAGAGCAATGCAAACAACCCCTTGGATTCCCGGAAAATACGAAATCCTTCTTTTACTTCCTCGAAAAATTTACCTTTAACATCTTCGACCGCCGTAACTTGCGTCGGGATAGCAACCATGGCCACGGTGGAGCTGGCAATCAATGCACCTAATACATCCATGGCAATAATGGCGTTTAATTCCCATGTTGCATATAGGAAAGCTCCAATAGCTGGGCTTAGAATATAACTCACAGATTGTACCGATTGGCTGTACCCAGCGCATTTCGTTAATTGATCTTCCGGTACCAGCAAAGGCGTTACGGCACTCAAAGCAGGAGTGTGAAAAGCCGTTCCGATACTACGGACAAATAACACGATCATTACGACCCATACTGGTAGATCGATGAAGAATGCGACCATGGCCAAGGCAGCACCAGCGGCTGCTACCATAAGGTCTGCACCGATCATAACCAATTTCCGATTCCATCGGTCAACCAAAACACCGATCATGGTTCCCAAAACGGCTTGAGGCAAAAAACCTACCATGGTTGCCATGGAAAGCACCATAGCTGATCCTGTAGTCTCGGTTAGGTGCCAAATGATAGCCATTTGAAGGACGGCGCTCGTAATTAGTGAAACCGCCTGACCTGCCCAGATCGTAAAGAAATTTCGCTTCCAATTTTGTTGTATCATGTCCATTCTCCCTGTATTTTTTATTGTCCGGTTGTTTTTTGGCAATAAAAAATACAGATTCGAGTCCACAATGGGGCTTAAATCTGCATGAATAACGAGAGAAGATGGCGATACAAAGGCATAGCAAAAAAGCTAACCGTGTCGCAATCTATGTCTACATACGCAGGAAATAAGCAGCTCAAAAAAAGCCCACATTGTGGTTGGAAAATCCGCTTTTTTATTGCCAGCTTATCTTATACGCATGGAATGTAACATAGATCACGAGCCTCCTCATAAATGATACGTTGAATCATAACATCGACTGCCATTACTGTCAATACAGCAGGAGCAACCTACCATAACAAGGAGCGGGGCTGTTCAAAAAGAGTTGACGCAACATGGTTGACTTTGGTTGTAAGGCTGCACAAGCCGACTTATGATATAATTTTTCGTAATTAATATATTTCCATCCTTACCCGGATATCTACGTGATTTGTGAATGAATACTGTACAAAAAAGGAAGTGGATTATATTGGAATTCGACGTGGTTATGCAGGAACTAGAGGCACTCGGCAAGGAACGGATTAAAAAAACCTATATGAGCAATGGTGCACAGGAGCCGCTTTTTGGGGTTGCTACTGGCGCAATGAAGCCGTTAGCAAAGCAAATCAAGAAAAATCAACCTTTAGCAGAGCAGCTATACGCCACCGGCAACTATGACGCAATGTATTTTGCCGGCATTATTGCAGACCCCATGATCATGACGGAAGCCGATTTCGATCGTTGGATGGATCGGGCTTATTTTTATATGCTCTCAGATTATGTGGTTGCCGTGACTTTGGCCGAAACGGAAATGGCTCAAGCTGTTGCCGATAAGTGGATCGCTAGCGGTGAAGAGCTTAAAATGTCGGCAGGCTGGAGCTGCTACTGCTGGCTTTTGGGTAACCGTGCGGACGCTGCATTTGATACCGTCAAGATCGAGAGCATGCTCGAACAGGTGAAAGACAAGATCCACGACTCCCCTGAACGATCGAAATCCGCTATGAACAATTTTATATACACCGTAGGGGTTTCTTATTTGCCAAGCCATGATAAGGCGGTAGAAATCGCGAAGGCCGTCGGCCCAGTCGAAATCAAAAGGGACAAGAAGAAGAGCAGCATCCTGCTGGCTTCCGACAATATTCAAAAAGAGATCGAGAGAGGGAAGATCGGATTTAAACGCAAATATGTAAGGTGTTAGGAACATCTGCAATAGGAAGAATCGAGCTCAATCGAATAGGGACAAAATATAAGCATTCATAAGTCGCGGGTAACGCGGCTTTTTTTGTTTATGGTATCGGCAAGGTTAGCGGCAAGTTATCAACGAATATCCGTAGCGCCCCATTACTTACTATAATTACCAAGATAATCTATACATCATATTTAATTTGTTAATTTTTATGTAACCGCTGTCATCCTATAATTTGTTTAGAAAGGAGGTAAAAGTAAAAAAAGAGAATCATTCGACATTCGGTTGTACAGAGCAAACACAAAAGAGGAGGTAGATTATGATTAAGTTTAGTAAAAAGGTAATGACGCTGGTGCTGGCAGCTTCCATGAGTTTTGGTTTGTTTGCAACAACCTCAAACGCAGCGACGGACTACTGGCAGAATTGGACCGATGGCGGCGGAACGGTCAATGCCGTTAACGGCTCCGGAGGCAATTACAGCGTAACGTGGCAAAATACCGGGAATTTCGTTGTCGGCAAAGGCTGGAATACCGGATCGCCGAACCGGACGATTAACTACAATGCCGGCGTCTGGGCGCCGTCCGGCAACGGGTATTTGACGCTCTACGGCTGGACGAGAAACTCGCTGATCGAATATTACGTCGTTGACAGCTGGGGGACTTACCGGCCTACCGGAACGCATAAAGGCACTGTAACCAGCGATGGGGGCACCTATGACATCTATACAACGATGCGATACAACGCGCCCTCGATTGACGGCACACAAACATTTGCCCAGTATTGGAGCGTTCGGCAATCGAAGAGAGCTACAGGCGTAAACTCCAGCATCACGTTCAGCAACCACGTGAACGCATGGGCAAGCAAAGGAATGAATCTGGGAAGCAGCTGGTCTTACCAGGTGTTAGCGACAGAGGGCTATCAAAGCAGCGGGAGCTCCAACGTAACGGTGTGGTAATCAACCATCAATCATAAGTAAGCCGTCATCCTAACCAATCCGTTATCCGGATGCGTTGCAGGCCGTTCTCTGTTTGAGCAGCGGCCTTCGACGTTGCCGGAGGCGAGTTGCAGACCGGGGCATGACTTATTGGTTCTATCGGTTCTTCTATCAGCTTAAAGGAGATCTATCCATGAGAAAGCTATGCTTGTTTCTTTTTATAGCAGCAATGCTTGTGATCGGCGCTTGTTCGCAGGATAAACCTGATAAGAAGGAAGATCTTGTGTTCGTAGAAGGGGGGCCTATTAAGAACAACAAGTCCAACTACGCTGGACAAAGCGTGTCGGTATCGAGCTTTTATATCGGCAAATATGAGGTCACTCAAAAAGAGTGGGAGGAAGTCATGGGGAGCAATCCCTCGGAATTCGTAGGGGATCAATTGCCGGTTGAAATGGTGAGTTGGTATGACGTTGTGGAGTACTGCAATCGAAGAAGCATACAGGAAGGATTCGAACCGTATTACAACATCCACAAGGATGAAAAAGACGCAAATAATAAGAATGATAATGATCATATCAAATGGACCGTAACGATCAATGAGGGAGCTGACGGCTACCGGCTGCCTACTGAAGCGGAGTGGGAATATGCTGCAAGCGGTGGCCAGGCGAGCAAGGGTTACGCATACAGCGGAAGCCATAATGCCGACGAGGTTGCATGGTATTGGAGAAACGCCGGAGATCAGTACTTATCCGGAGATTGGAACTGGCCCGTCATCGAGAACAACCATAATCAAACCAAATCGATCGGCACCCAGAAGCCCAACGAGTTAGGCATATACGATATGTCAGGCAACGTTAGGGAGTGGTGCTGGGACTGGTACGGCGACTCGAACAGCCAGAGCGGCATCTTTCGGGTGGTGAAGGGCGGCGGCTGGATCGGCGACGTCAGCAACAACGAGATCTCGTTCCGAGGCAAATTCGATGCCAATGGCTTTGGCCCGGACCAAGGGTTTCGGGTCGTTCGCGGAGCGTAGTCAAGGAGCCAGCCGTTCCGATTTTAATCGTATTGATTCTTTACTCCCCATTCGCATAACCCTTCCAAAACGGGTAATAGCGTTACCGCTTTATCCGTGAGGCTATACTCGACTTTAGGGGGGACTTGAGGGTATTCTTTCCGTTTCACGAGTCCATCCGCCTCCAATTCCTTAAGCTGCGAACTCAATGTTTTGTAAGTAATGGCGCCGATCTGTCTCTTCAGATCATTGAAGCGGACCGTTTGGTTTTCTGCAAGAAGGTAGATAATGACCATTTTCCATTTGCCGCCGATCACGGACACCGTATAACCAAAAGGCGTATCTTGAATATTCTTAACTTTACCTTTAAATTCAGCCATGCTCATATCTACACTATCCTTTCGGGTAGTACCTTTCAAATAAGTGCGTACTACTTTTTTATTTGTGCTCAGTCTATACTAACCTTACTTTGAAGTAAAGGAGACAACAGCATGACTAAAAAAACGAAAACGATACGCCTGTTAATGCCGCAATGGCAAGGGGGGAACAACCCCAACTACTCTTTTGGTGCCGAACTGCTTGCTTGGCTGGCTCCGGATAATGATCAACCCCTTATCCATGTTCCCGTCCAAACCTATGATGGAACGCCTCTTGTAAACGAGAACGGTATGAATGGCAGAACACAGCTGCTCGAACAGTTAAAGGCGGCTCATCATCTTATCCATGCACATAAGCCGGATCGCATTGTCATGTTTGGCGGTGATTGCTTGGTCGAACAAGCTCCTTTTGCCTATTTGAACGAACGATACGACGGGGAGTTAGGTTTAATCTGGATCGATGCTCACAGTGATTTGGTGAGGTATGTAGGCTATGACAACGGGCATACGGTACCGCTTGGGAATCTGTTGGGAGAAGGGGATGAGGAGTTTGCCAAACATGTGAACATCCCTCTAAAACCCGAAAACGTCTTTATTGCAGGATTAGCAACGCCTACCGAACAAGAAGCCAAGGTGATCTCGGAAGGATTCCAAAAGCTAGGCATCGGTTTTGCGGAGCTGGACACAGACATGATTCAGAGGCTGGGCATTCGAACTGCTGGCACCGAGGAGTTGAAGAACAGTACTGCGCCTATTAAAGCGTGGATTAAAGAACGCGGCATTAAGCACCTGGCCATTCACCTCGATCTGGACGTGCTTGATCCCAAGGCATTCCGGTCTTTGCTGTTCGCCAATCCTGAAGAACCCTTCAATTTATCTCCCCAGGGAACCATGCAATTGCCGCAGCTGCTTCATCTGCTGAAAGAACTGTCTGAAGAGACCGATGTCGTGGGTTTAGGGATCACGGAGCATCTGCCATGGGATTCTATTTATTTGAAGAAACTGCTGGGTGAAATGCCTATTTTAAATAACTAAAAGCCACTAACCGTTTTATCATAGATGGATCATACGGGACAGAAGTCGCAATGATCAAAAAGGAGGTTTCCTGCAGCGCTTAATAGGAAACCTCCTGTCTCGATCATTCAAACCCAATCGCCGAAAATCGCGCGGGCTTTGTTCCAATCGACGCCCATGCTGCCTTGCCAGCCAGCCCAAGGCATCTCCATGTCGGAACGGCCCTTGGTGTTGTCCAGTGCAAACTCGGCATGGATGATTGTTGCTGTGTCCGTCCAGCGGTCCGGAGCGAGCTCCAGGATGCGGTTGGGGAGCACGCCCACCCTAGCTAGCGCCTGGAGCATGCCACGGCGAATGCCCGCGTGACCCTTCAAGATTTTTTCGCCGGTTAACCGCTTCTCATACTGCCCTGGCGTTTCGCCAGCCTCGGCCCGGTCCAAGCTCTGCAGCAGCTTTCTGAAGGCGTGCTTGTCATTGTCCGTTGCCTCAACGGGCTCTTGCTCCAGCAGTTCGACCAACTCGGCCATATCCACGTATGCGCCGAAGCTTGACCCGCTGTAATTGTTGCCCAAATGCATCGCGTAACGTATGTAAGACAGATTGTCCCAGCCTTCATGGCTGTGGCTGAAGCCACAGACCTTGCAAGCCCGAAGCCATTCGGGTTCCTCGTAAGCGTGGGGGCGTGCATGAATCATGGCGTGATAACTGGCCAGCGTGGATATGCCTCGGGGCCAGCTTCCACCCACCCCTGCAACAAAGGCATTGCCAATGCTGGACCAGGTCAAGCGAACGTTCGAACGCAGCTCGATCAGTCGGCCCATGATTTCGTCATGCCGAATATACTGCGGATCGTTTGCGACCCATCCGCTGGCCTCCAACAGCTCCTGCTCTGCCGCAGTAAGTGTTTCTGTATTATATATGCTTACTTCACGCTCCCTGTCATAGTTGTAATTGGTATGATGGTACAGCCTTTTCAACATGCGCATTTGTTTGTTGTCCATGGAAGCTCCTTTCATTCGACGGGGGTTGCACCCGCTCTTCAGGTAACGACGGGTTGTCCATATTCCATTATAAACGGAACAAGCAGCGTAGGACATGCGTTTAAAGGACCAAGCAGAATTGAGCGATAGATGAGCGATCCAATGAGCTTCTCAATGCCATGAAGGTCCTGGGCTTCGCGCGAGTAAAACACGTGGTGTTGTGCATCTTATTTTCATGAATGAACCAAGCCGGGGAATGACAATATAAGATGGTAGTATACATCTCTGTTTCCAAAGGAGGATATCTGTCATGGCTCACCAGAAGAGAAGGAAAGAAGCTGCCTGGAAGTCGCGTAAGCAAGAACAGCATCCCCATGGTAAAATCAAATCGCTCAAGGAACTGTCCAGCGAATAGGTTGGAGAGCATACTACTTGGAAATCAAAAGACTGCCCGGTGAAAGGTACCGGCAGTCTTTTTTATCCTCAACAATCCTTTCCACGACGTTTGTTTGTTCTTCTGATCATGGTTGCACTAGTAAGTCTAGATTAGATATGACATAAGGTAATGGTGAACTCGTAAAAAAGTGACTTGACACTGGAGTTTACTCCAATGTTATTTTGAATGCATGAAACCATTATATTCAATACAAGAAGTTTCGCAAATCCTTGGAATCCCCAAGGATACACTTCGCTACTATGACCGAATTGGAATCGTATCGCCGGCCCGGGAAGACAATCGGTACCGCAGGTATTCGAGGAGGGACCTCATGGATTTGATGAATATTCAAATCCTGCAGTTTGCTGACTTGTCGCTGAACGAAATCAAGGAGAAGTTTCGATTCCACGGCATGGAGGAGGTTGACCCAGCAGAATGCCTGAAGGTAGCTTCGTTCCTTGATGCCAAGAATGCGGAAACGCGCGAGAAGATTGCTCATCTGGAAAAGGTCAGTCAATTGCTTGAGTTAGCAGCCGAAACGCTAAGGGACCTTAATCATGAAAGCGACCGGCGGCTGGCAGTGTTCGTTCGCGAGATTTACCAAACGATTCGCAGGAAGGAGAATGGAATATCCGAGGAGGGATGTCTTGGACATGAAGATTAAGAATCCATATTATTTAATTGCCGGTATTCTTGCCGTACTATTTGCCATTACGCATGCTTGGAACGGACAATCCGCTGTACTGCCGACACTTCACGCGAGCGAGATCGCCTTGGATTCCGAGATCATATTCACGTATGTCTGGCATATCATCACAGCGGAGAATCTGGTCTTCGGTATCGCGTTCATTTGCATGGCATTCCAAGGCGAACGATCGAAAATCCAGGCCGTTGCATGGATGATTGTATCGCTGCTGATCGTACGACTGATGGTCATTTTAGGCATAACGGCAGTTCAAAATGTTTCGTCATTAACGGACACGGTAGTCGATTCGGTTGCGATCGTAATCTATGTCATCTTCATCCTGTTGGGCATTAAAATGAAATCAAAAGAGCCCAAGGATTCAACGCTACTGTCAAGTAAGCGCTAGTGAAAGATTACCATAATGAGAGAGGTCCATGGGTTTTGTTGAACATGATTCCAGTATCCTTTGATGATATCAATCGATGTAAAGCAGCCGGCCCAAAGGCCGGCTGTAGTTATCAGCCATATCGTGTAGTTATAATAATGAAGCAGATTCCGGCCCTGATGTGGCCCCGAGCATATCGATCCGTGTTCGATCAATAGATGTTACCTTCAGCCCCCAAAATGTGGTTTGGTGTTTTGGATTGCCGAATAATGCGAAGCGTTTTGTTTCAAAATAGCATAATCTATACAATTTTTTTTATTATGATGCCTAATGAATGAAACGAGACATTACTTGACAACGTAATAACGACAGGGAGCAGCGGTGCAATCAAAATTCATTAGTTGAAACGTGGAGCTTGAAAGCAACAAATGGGTCCTGAACATTCTAACATAAGAGAGGGGAAGTACCGTTGGAATCACTTTGGTTGGAGTATGCCTGGGCATTACTGATTCTTATCGGTTTGGAAGGTTTATTATCGGCGGATAATGCCCTTGTGCTGGCGGTCATCGCGAAGCACTTACCGGAGGAACAAAAGAAGAAAGCCATCAATTACGGAATCATCATGGCCTTTGTATTTCGCTTCGCCGCCCTGTTTGCGATATCGTTTATCGCGAACGTCTGGCAAATACAGGCGATTGGAGCGGCTTATCTCCTATACCTCGGATTAAAGCACATCATCAAAGCCCGTTTCGGCAAGGAAAACAAAAATATTCGCGAGGACATAAAGAAAGATGCCGCGGGAAAAGGCTTTTGGCCGACCGTTGGAAAGATTGCGGTTGCGGATCTCGCGTTTGCGATTGATTCCATTCTTGCTGCTGTGGCTCTGGCACTGGGCCTCCCGGATTCGCCGCTACCGGATTTCGGCGGGATGGACGGAGGACAATTCCTGGTTGTCGTGCTTGGCGGGATCGCAGGGCTTGTCCTGATCAAATTCGCGGCCACGTGGTTTGTGAAGCTGCTTGCTCAACGGCCGGCACTGGAGACCACGGCATATGCCATCGTGGCATGGGTCGGCGTCAAGCTCGCTGTGATCACCCTGGCCCATGAAGATATTGGCGTGTTGGCTCATCATTTCCCGCACAGCACAGGCTGGACCGTCGTTTTCTACGGGGTCTTGGTCGCGATCGCCCTTCTCGGTTGGTTTGCCCCCTCGAATAAAAGGCACACTCAACCTGATCCGCTTTAGGTTGACCTAAGTAAACGAGGCAGTGGAATCGAATTCCACTGCCTCGTTTTATACTTTTCCGATCATAAAAATCCCGAGCCCGATGGATTGACATGACACCAAATGGTGACCTATAATCAAAATGTCACTAAATGGTGTCCAATTATTGAAAATATCGAAAAAGTAGAAATTCAGCACCGAGGAACAGCTTATCCATGATAGGGTTACACTTTGATCAGACGGACACAACTCCATTTCATGGACGCGTGGCAGGATAAGGGCTTTAAGTTTGCCGTTTATTTGCTGCTTCGATTCGCAAGGACTCGCCCCGCGAACGCTCGTCCGCAGGGCCGCACTCTATAGGGATGGAAAATGAACGGCTGTCCCTCGGCAGTAATATGGAGGAGAGGGTGTTGTGAACGAGAACTACCAGTCTCGCGATGTGTTTAACGCCATTGCAGACCCGACCAGGCGCCAGCTGATCCATCTGTTGGCGGAAGCCGACGAGCTGCCGCTGCATGAGCTAACGGCACAGTTTCCCATGGGCCGTACTGCGGTGTCCAAGCATTTAACAATACTTAAGGAAGCCGATCTGGTACATGACCGAAAAGTCGGCAGAGAAACGCGTTTCAGGCTTAACGCCTCGCCACTCCGAGAGGTTCAAGATTGGGTGTCTTTTTACAACAAGTACTGGAATGCCAACATGCTGCGTTTAAGCCAGCTATTAGAGGAGGAAGATGAATGAGCTTAACACTGTCTATGGATTTTCCGTTCAAGACATCGATCGAGAAGCTGTGGTTAGCCATCACGGATTCAAACCAGCTTACCAAGTGGATCACGGAAAATGATTTTAAACCCGTCGTAGGGCACCGATTTCAGTTTCGCCATGAGCCATCAGAATGGTGGGATGGGATTGTTGAAGGCGAAGTGCTTATCGTGGACGAGCCGAATCTTCTATCCTATACCTGGGCCACCGGTGAGGAAAGACATACGGTTACCTTGACGCTGCAGGATTTAGGAGGCGGAAAGGTTAACCTCCATCTCGAACAAATCGGATTTTCCAACGTTCATGGGCTCGAGGGGGCTAAGCATGGATGGAGTGCATGGGTCGCCAAGCTTGAAAAGGCATTGGCAGATTAACCCTATCCATATTACGTACCACACCCAAGCGCTAAATGAATAGAGGACGTTCATTGAACCTGCCGGCCCGCATCGATATCACCGGCTGCATGCTGCTTGCAGCCGGTTTAAGTCTTGGACGAATCATTTGAAAAATTGCTTAAATCACCCATATCGGAAGGATGTTATGCATGAGCGAAACAAATCAGGAGTATATCGTGCTCTCGGGTGCGAGGGAAAACAATCTTAAGAACGTATCCCTGCGCATTCCCAAGCGGAAGATCACGATTTTCACCGGTGTATCCGGATCCGGCAAATCGTCGATTGTCTTCGATACGATCGCCGCAGAATCCACGCGACTGCTGAATGAGAACTTCAGCATGTTCGTTCGTACGTTCCTGCCCCGCGTTCCCCAGCCGGATACGGACGCAATCGAGAATCTGAGCATGGCCGTTATCGTGGATCAGAAGCGGCTTGGCGGCGGTTCCCATTCCACGATGGGCACCATTACCGATATTTCTCCCATTCTCCGTCTTTTATTCTCCCGAGTGGGTCAGCCCCATATCGGACCCGCGCATCTATTCTCCTTCAACGATCCGCAAGGCATGTGCCCGGAATGCAACGGAATCGGTCGCAAACTTGGCGTCGACATGAGCAAGGCGGTGGACATGACCAAGTCGCTAAATGAAGGCGCGTTGATGCTGCCGGACTATTCGGTGAACGGCTGGGAGTGGAACATGATACTGCAATCGGGCGATTTTGATCCGGACAAAAAGCTGAGCGATTATTCCGATGAGGAATTGGAGCATCTCCTGTATGCCAAGGCAAGAAAAGTGAAGATGGATTTCGCCGGTAAGGCAACGAACATTACGGTGGAAGGCGTCATTGAGAAGTTCACCAACAAATACATCAAGCAGGATGTGAAAACGAAGTCCGAACGCACGCAGAAAGCCGTGATGCCATTTATCACGGAGGGTCCGTGCCCCAGCTGCCTTGGCGCAAGACTCAGCCAAGCGACGCTAAGCTGCAAAATCAATGGACTCCACATTGCGGAGATGTCCGCCATGGAAGTGGGCCAACTGATCCGCGTTATACGCGAGATCGATGATCCGATCGCGGGACCGATCATCAAATCGTTAACGGAGCGTCTGCAGCATCTGGTGGATATCGGCTTGGATTACTTGACGCTGGACCGCGAGACGGATACCTTATCGGGCGGCGAGTCGCAGCGCGTCAAAATGGTCAAGCATCTGAGCGGCAGCCTCGTGGATGTCACTTACATCTTCGACGAGCCCAGCGTTGGCTTGCATCCCCGCGATGTACACAGGTTAAATGAACTGCTTCAGAAGCTGTGCGACAAGGGCAACACCGTGATTGTCGTTGAGCATGATCCCGATGTGATCAAGGTGGCGGACCATATCGTCGACGTTGGGCCTTACGCCGGCAGCCGCGGCGGTACCATCGTATATGAGGGAAGCTACTCCGGACTTCTGGAGTCTGCTACTTTAACAGGGACCCATATGAAGCGGCCGCTCCAGTTGAAGCACGACTGCAGGCAGCCATCGGGCAAGCTGCCCATCAAGGATGCCACACTGCACAATCTAATGAACGTGAGCGTTGATATTCCGACCGGAGTGCTGACCGTTGTTACGGGTGTCGCCGGCTCGGGCAAAAGCACCCTGATCAACGAAGTATTTCTCAGCCAGCATCCGGATGCAATCGTCATCGATCAATCGGCGGTAGGCGTATCCACGCGCTCGAATCCTGCCACTTACACGGGCATAATGGATGATGTTCGTAAAGCATTTGCTTCGGCGAACAAGGTGAACCAGGGTTTGTTCAGCTTCAACTCGAAGGGAGCCTGCGAGAACTGCCAAGGGCTTGGCGTATTGTATACGGACCTTTCCTTCCTCGACAGCGTAAAGCTGCCATGCGATGTGTGCGGGGGGAGACGCTTCAAGGATGAGGTACTCGAGTACAAACTGAACGGCAAGTCGATTGCCGAAGTGCTGGAGATGACGGTGGAGCAGGCACTGGACTTTTTTGAACTCAAAGAGGTTGTTCGCAAGCTTCAGGCCATGAGCGATGTGGGATTGAACTATATTACGCTCGGCCAGCCGCTCAGCACGCTCTCGGGCGGGGAGTGCCAGCGCATCAAGCTGGCAAGCGAGCTGCATAAGAAAGGCAGCATTTACGTGATGGACGAGCCGACCACCGGTCTTCATATGTCGGATATCGGCCACCTGCTGGAGATCATGAACCGTCTTGTGGACGCAGGCAATACGGTAATTGTCATCGAGCATAACCTCGAGGTGATCAGCCAAGCGGACTGGATCATCGACATGGGACCGGACGGAGGCAGCAAGGGCGGACAAGTGGTGTTTGAGGGCACGCCGGCGCAGATCACTCAAGCGGAGCAGTCGATTACGGGAAGATACTTGATGTAACGAGGGGTGAGATCATGGGTTTTATTAAAGATTTTCTGTCCATAATCCAAAAGCGGGAATTGATATTTATAGAGAGCAGCAAAGAATCGGAAGGCGTGTACACTTTTTCGTTCGAAAAAGGACCAGATTTAACATGGAAAGCAGGGCAATACGGTTTGTTCAGCATTACGCATAAAACCATGAAGAATGCTACAAAGCCATTCAGCATCAGTTCTGTTCCCACAGAGAACGTTGTTAACATAACAACGCGCATCGGGGATAACCCGAGCGAATTCAAGAAGGCGCTGCTGGAATTAAAACCAGGCATGCATATGAAAATGAGCGGTCCTGTAGGGTCCTTTCATTTGGATTCTCAAAGTCCCTCGCTCCTGATCGCGGCCGGAATCGGAATGACGCCTTTTCGGTCAATTTTAAAACAAATAACGGCAGCCGGGAATGGTGAGTTGAAACCCATACAACTTCTCTATATGGATAGCAAGAAGTCCTATCTATATAAAGATGAACTTGATGCAATAGCCAGCCATCCTTCGATCCAGGTATCTTATCTTGATTCAAGAAATGATTTAGATCAGGAAATCGATAAGTTCATCGCCCAGCATAAGGATCATGGCAAGTATTTGGTCGCTGGGCCGAAATCCATGGTGGAGTCGGTTACTGCGTACTTGCAAAGTAAGGGTGTGTCCAAGCGGAATATCAAAAAGGATGCTTTTTTTGGATATTAGCAATTGATTTTTACTGATCGTAAAGAGCGGAATCCATGATTATAGAGAAATCGTGGATAGAGAACTAGCTTAAGCATTATCGCTACATGGATGGCGTCATTTATAGAAGGAGGAAACAACATGGAGGTTTTTGCAGATTTTTTAGCGAAAATCGATAACCCGCAGCATCGGGCGAGAACCGAAGAAGTTTTGGGGTGGGTCGCTGAGAAATTTCCGAATCTGATTCCTAAAATTGCGTGGAATCAGCCAATGTTCACCGACCACGGCACATTTATCATTGGCTTTAGCGTAGCCAAACCTCACTTGGCGGTTGCCCCTGAAAAGGCAGGGATACATCAATTTTCGGATGAAATCGTCCAGGCCGGCTATGATCACACCAAGGAGCTTGTCCGTATTCGGTGGGATCGTCCGGTTGATTTCTCATTGCTGGAGAGAATGATCGAGTTTAATATGCTGGATAAGGCAAACTGTACGACGTTTTGGCGCTGAGAAAAAAGCATCTGCCCGTAGAAACGGGTAGACGAAACTTTACTGAGCACAAATAGTTGCGCTGCGATGCCATAGCAAAACTATACTTTGGTTGAGAGGAGGGAACCAGATGGATTGGCTTATGAGGATGAATCGGGCATTGGATTACATCGAGATGAATTTATCCGAAGAAATTGAATTGGCTGAAGTGGCTCGTAAAGCTTGCTGTTCGTCACATCAGTTTAAGAGAATGTTCTCGTTCATAACGAATGTGACACTTGCGGAATATATTCGGCGAAGACGTCTCACCCTTGCGGCTTTTGAATTGCAGAATAGCGACGCTAAAGTCATTGATATTGCCCTGAAATACGGTTATGAATCACCGGTTTCTTTTGCGCGGGCTTTTCAAATGCTGCATGGTGTCAATCCAGCAATAGCTCGTCAAGAAGGGACCGCTCTAAAGGCCTATCCTCGGATTTCCTTCCTCATTTCAATCAAAGGGGCAGAGGCTATGAATTATCGTATTGAAACGAAGGAAGCCTTACAGATCTTTGGAATCGAAAGAGTGTTTCCAATAAACGGAGATGGCGAAGCGGTGGCTTCGCCCGCAGAATTCTGGAAGGAAAGCCATGCTAATGGCGAGGTTGAAAGACTTGCTGTCCATGCAGGCGACTTGCCTTCTTTTTTAAACAAGGATTTATATAAAGTACATGCGGTTTGCAGTTACAGAAAAACGGAAAATGACTCTTTTCCGTACATGTTGTGCGCATTTAAAAGTGACTCCAGTGATACAAACGGATACACAAACATAACGATACCCGCGCATACTTGGGCTGTTTTTTCATCGGATCCATTCACATGGGACAGCTTTGATGAGATCATTGAGACGTTATATCGACGATTCTTCTCAGAGTGGCTTCCTACGGCGGGATATGAACAAGTCGATGGAATGGAATTTGAAATCTACGGCGGTAGAGACGGTCTTAATTACGTTGAACTATGGTTCGCTGTAAGAAAGATAGCTTAAATTTAATTTCTAAGCTGTCATTAAGGAAATAATGGATCGAGAAGAGACAACATATTATGACTCAAAAAGTCGCGTAATACGCGGCTTTTTCGATTCAAGAACAATAAAGCTATCATTTCATGGCGGCCAGTCTTTGTGATTGATCGCCTTTGCCATGTTGATAGGGCAGGTGTAATTTGGATGGCTCTTTATAGCTATTCTTAATATTCGAACACCTTCATACAATTTATGGACGAGCGATCCCATGAACGAGCGCCGGAGGTGAGCGAATATGAAACTGGAGCAATTACAAGTAAGTGGTATGACATGCGCGGCTTGTGCAACCCGAATTGAAAAAGCGCTTCGCAAGGAGAAGGGGGTTCAAGCTGTTCATGTCAGTTTGGCTTTGTCTCGGGCTACCGTTCACTACGAACCGAGGGAAATTGGAATGCAGGCGATCACCGCCAAAATTGCAAAGCTCGGCTATAAGGCAACGGGCAAGCTCTCGCATCCCCAAGCAGGAATAGAAGCCGAAACTCGCGCCTATCGCACCCGGTTCGCGATCGCTGCGTGTTTGTCCATTCCGCTTTTGTGGGCGATGCTGGCCCATATTTTCATGTGGTTTCAACCATGGACGCCGAATTTATTCATGGAGCCCATGTTTCAATTCCTGATTGCGACGTTTCTTCAGTTTGGCGTGGGCTATCCATTTTATTACGGCGCTTATCAAGCCTTCATCCATCGCAGCGCAAACATGGATACCTTGGTTGCCATCAGCACGTCCGTTGCTTACTTCTACAGCCACTACGCGATGTTTCATGCCGCACACGATGCCTCTCACCCCACCCTGTATTTCGATACGATTGCCATGATTATGACCGTGGTTTTGTTAGGCAAGTGGCTGGAGACCATTGCCAAGGGAAAAGCGCTGAAACAACTGAGTGCCTTATACTCGCTTCAGGTGAAGCTGGTTCGGGTGTTGCGACAGCATGGCGAAGAATGGATTACGGCAGATCAGGCACAAACAGGGGACCGCATTATGGTGAAGAGCGGAGAATGGATATCCGTTGACGGTGTGGTTCATTCGGGAACGGCGGATGCGGATGAATCGATGATGACAGGCGAAAGCACGGCGGTGACCAAATGCAGCGGAGACCGCGTATATGCCGGAACCCGTTGTTTGGTCGGGAGTCTGCATATCATGGTCGATAAGAAGCATAAGGAAACCCGACTTTCCCAGATGATTGCACTGATCGAAGCCGCGCAGCAGAGCAAACCGGCCATTCAAAGAACGGTTGACCGCATTGCGGCGGTTTTTGTACCGGTTATGCTGGGCTGTGCGGCGGTAACATTTGCAGGATGGCTATTGTTTTCCCATGGCCCTGATCTCTCTGAAACCGCAATGCGTCACGCGTTATCTGTTTTACTGGTCGCTTGCCCTTGTGCGCTTGGACTGGCAACCCCGATTTCCATCCTGATTGCAACCGGATCATCTGCCCAAAAGGGCATTCTGTTCAAAGAGGCGCGCTCCTTGGAAAGGTTGCGGCAAATCGATGTCGTATTGCTGGATAAGACGGGAACGCTGACCGAAGGCTTGCCGCAGCTTGTTGCCATCCAAACGGCTGGACAACGTGACGCAGACGTACTTCGCCTGACCTCGGCTCTAGCTTCTCTGTCCATGCATCCACTGGCGCAAGCCATTGTGAAAGCGGCGAAAGACCAACAGGTCCCCATTCCGGAAGCAGCCTCGTTCCACGAACGGCCGGGAAAGGGAATGGAAGGCGATGTGGAAGGAAACAACGTATGCGTGGGGAACCGGAAATGGCTGGAGGAAATGGGCATTCGCTTTTCGGAGGAAAAGAGGTTTGGATTACATCAGGAAGCGGCCTCCGGTCATATAAGACTTTATATAGCCATGAACGGGACATGGATCGGTACGTTTGATATGGCTGACAAACTCAGACGGGATGCGCGAGGCGTCGTGCATGAGCTGAAGCAAAAAGCCGAAGTGTGGATGGTAACTGGCGATGAGGAGCGAACAGCGCTGACCGTGGCTGCCGCGACAGGCATTGAGCTGGTACGCGCCGGCATGCTTCCTGAACAAAAGCTTGCGTTCATACGCGAGCTTCAGCAGCAAGGTCGTTCCGTGGCCATGGTCGGCGACGGCATCAATGATGCGGCTGCGCTGGCCGCCGCCGATGTCGGCATCGCCATGGGCGGTGGAACGGATGCAGCCAAACAGGCAGGAGACGTCGTCCTGATCGGAAGCAGGCTATCCCGAATTCCGGAAGCCTACACCTGGAGTCGTTATACGATGCGGAATGTTCATCAGAATCTAGTCTTTGCACTATTATATAACGTCCTGACCGTACCTTTGGCTGCATTCGGTTATTTGGACCCGCGCATTGCATGTATTGGAATGGCGGCAAGCTCGCTGCTCGTTGTCGGTAACTCGCTGCGGCTCCAGCTGTGGGGAAAACGGGGGGCGAGAGCATGGCCTTGACCGGAAGCGGATTACCGTTAGTGGCATTGGCAGGATTAATGGGGGCGCCGCATTGTCTGGTCATGTGCGGGGGAATCGTTTCTTCTCTGGCACTTGGAAACCAAGGCTCTCCGCTGAAATCCGTATTGGCCTACAATGCGGGCAGAGTTATCACCTATATGGCCATTGGCGGTTTTATGGGAGTGGTGGGCTCCTTCCTGGATGTGGCCGGCAGCTTTGTCGGTTTCCAAGGAGCAGCCAGCATCATTGGAGGAATGCTCATTCTGCTCTGGACCTTTCGCCGCTACACATTGCCCATATATAACGCTCATCTGCCGAGACATCCCTTTTTTCAAGCGAAACTGGCACGGCTTGGTCAGCGTTATGAGATGCTTGCGACTTTTTTAACCGGCATTCTGCTTGGTTTTCTTCCATGCGGCTTGACTTACGCGATGCAGATGAATGCAGCGGCATCCGGTTCCGGCCTGGAAGGTATTATGATTATGCTGGTGTTTGGACTTGCGACATTTCCGATCTTGTTCGTGGTGGCGATGTCTGCCGGCAGCCTGACGAAAAAATGGCGCAGGGGCATGCGCAAATTCGGCGGATTTTTAGCTTTCCTGATGGGAATCCTGTCTATTTTAAAAGGACTAAGCGCCAATGGATGGATACCGGGCATTCACCCGTGGCTATGGTAACAGGGGCTCAGCGAACTTTGAACAACGTCCTTACTTTGACATGGCGATCTTCCCAACGCAGAACGGCTTCGGCCTCCCAGAGGCCTTGCATCACAGGGATTGCCGTCGCGCTGTAAACGCCTGGCTTGGATTCGACGACCTTTGCGGGGAACACGCCGCAAAACATATCCGGCATCGCGATGTGAAGTTCAACGTCAGCATCGGTAATCGGCTTCTCGGGAAGCTCGGTCACGAAGAGCTCAAAAACGGTTTCCTGCATGGGTTCAGCAGCAGACGAAACGGTTTGGATTTCCATACGCAGCTGTCCATCGGTATAAAGATCCTCCGTTGGAGTACGATCCTGAACCTGTCGAAACATCAGGATGGCCGCGATCGTGCAGATCAGCAGCAGAGCAATCCCCCATCTGGTCTTCATTCTATCCCTTCCTTCACCTGAATGCATAAGTTTCCCTCATAGGTATGTAACAAAAGCTCAGAACATGCAAAGTGGGTATTCTTCAATGGAGTGTACAAACCATAAAAGATTTTGTCCCTATCAGCGGCAAAATCTTTTTTTTATTCGCTGGTTTACTTGATACGTTAACATGATGTGTCCATTCGCAGAACAAGCTGGCCAGAGCAGCTTATAGCCCAAAGGAGCCATTTTATTATATTTATAATTAAGCGAAAATGAGAAATGTCATCAGCTCGAAGGAAGTGTGGGACCGAGTCGCAGACCATAAGATACATTCATTTCGATATGATGTCGAAACACCAATAGAAGGGACGAAGTTTGAAACCATGAACAAAACCGGAGTCTGGTTGTTTTTTGCATGGACGGTCGCCACAGTGGCCACTAGCGGAAGTTTGTTTCTAAGTGAAGTTTGGCATTTTACGCCTTGCGTCTTATGCTGGTACCAAAGGATTTTCATGTATCCGTTAGTCATTGTGCTGGGAATCGCAGCGTACCGGCAAAAGACAGATATCGTCCCGTACGTCCTGCCACTGATCCTCATTGGGGGAGGGATATCGACATACCATATCATCATCCAAAAACTTCCGCACGATCTGAGCGCGGCGGCATGCGGGCCGGTGTCCTGTATGGACGACTACTTGAATTGGTTCGGTTGGTTGACCATCCCGATGCTGGCACTCGCAGCATTTATACTCATAACCTTTGCATTGTTACAGGCTAAGCGTTCGCAGAAACAAGAAGCCGCTCAAGCATGAATTTGTAACATCAACAGGTGGATGGTTATCCGTCATCACAAATAGAATTGTAGTTGTAAGAACCCCGTTTCTTGATCCGCTCATGGGCTAGAAATGGGGTTCTTTTTCGGTTATATGCCACTGCCGCGAATACCATGTATCGTCTGACAATGCAATGGCTCGAACGAGTGGTTTTCTTGTTTTTCACCGAGATGTCAGAAAGATTCGATCCTTTCATGAACGGAGCGCTGATGTGATTCAATTGTGATCATGCTTCGTTATAATAGCCTTTGAATATCGGGTAAGTATAGGTTAGGGTCTGACCCGATTCGAATGAATTGCGTTTGAAAGGAGACATTCTGGCATGGTCGTAGATACGGTGCTGTGGAGCAGATGGTTAACAGGGTTAACCTTGGCATTTCATGTCATATTCGCCACGGTCGGCGTCGGTGTTCCATTAATGATTGCAATTGCCGAATTCGTCGGCATAAGAAAGAAGGATGCGCACTACATTCTGATGGCCAAGAGATGGACGAGAGGATTTGTCATTTCCGTGGCCGTCGGCGTTGTAACCGGAACGGCGATTGCCCTGCAGCTGGCATTGGTATGGCCGAACTTTATGCAGTTGGCAGGAAACGTGATCGCTCTTCCATTATTCATGGAGGTTTTTGCTTTCTTTTTTGAAGCCATTTTCCTCGGCATTTATTTGTACACGTGGGATCGCTTCCGCAATCCGTATGTTCACTGGCTGCTAACGTTACCCATTGTAGCCGGCGCAAGCATGTCCGCATTTTTTATCACGTCGGTGAACGGTTTTATGAATCAGCCTGACGGCTTTGTTATGGAAGCCGGTCACTTTACGGCGGTTGATCCGCTGCAGGCGATGTTTAATGCAGCAACGCCCTCCAAGGTGTTCCATGTATTATCCTCGGCCTACTTGACGGGGGCAGCCCTGCTGGCGGGCATTGCGGCTTATATTATCCTCAGAAAAGGAGCGTCGGCGTATTACAAAAAAGCGTTGAAGCTGATGATGGGCGCGGTGCTGGTCTTCAGTTTGCTGACCACTATTGCCGGCGATATGTCCGCAAAGTTTTTGGCGGAGCATCAACCGGAGAAGCTGGCGGCCGCAGAGTGGCATTTTGAAACGGAACGCGGCGCGGATTTGATCCTGTTGGGATGGCTGAACGCCGAGCAGAAGGTCATGGGGGCTCTTCACATTCCGAAGGCGCTCAGCTTCCTGGCCTTTGGCGACTTTAATGCCGAGGTGAAGGGGCTGGAGGAGTTTCCGCTCGATGAGCGACCTCCGCTGCTCGTGCATTATTTGTTTGATATGATGGCCGGCATCGGCTTTGTGATGCTCGGCGTTGCGTTCTTGTATTTCTTGTTCGTGATGTGGAAGAAACGGAACGAGCTCAACAAGTGGCTGCTTCGGGCCATTGTTCTTAGCGCGCCGCTGGCGTTCTTAGGGGTAGAGCTGGGCTGGTTCTATGCCGAAGTCGGTAGACAGCCGTGGATTATCCGCGGATACATGCGGGTTGAGGAAGCTGCCACCTCCTCGCCGAATGTGAGGGTTCTCTTTTTCCTTTTCCTCCTTCTGTATATCGTGCTGGGCGTCATGTGTATTTTTGTGCTGCGGCGCTTATTCCGTAACAAGCCGGCAGAAGCCGAGCTTGAAGAACTGTCCAAAGAGAAGCAAATTCATTCCATGGAAAAAGGGTGAGCCGTTATGATCAGTTACGAGTTGATAGGCATCTCCGTGCTTTGGCTGTTTTTGTACGGCTATTTGATCGTGGCCTCCATCGATTACGGCGCCGGATTTTTTGCCTTCTATGCCCGCTTGACGAAGCAGGACCATCTGCTCAATCGTTTGATCTCTCGTTATTTGTCGCCGGTCTGGGAGATCACGAATGTGTTCTTTGTCTTTTTCTTCGTTGGCATCGTCGGTTTTTTTCCCGATACGGCCTATTATTATGGTTCTGCGCTGCTTGTGCCGGGAAGCATCGCCGTCATTCTGCTGGCCATTCGCGGGTCCTTTTACGCGTTTGAGAACTACGGCTCCAAAGAAAACATCGTGTATCTGTTTTTATACGGGGCCACGGGATTGCTGATCCCGGCATCGTTGTCGGTGGCACTGACCCTTTCCGAGGGCGGCTTTATCGTGGAGGAAGGCGGGGCCGTTTCTTTAGAGTACTTGTCGCTGATGACAAGCCCGTTGTCGTGGAGCATCGTCGCATTGGCCATTGTATCGGTGCTGTTTATCAGTGGTTCGTTCTTGTCTTATTACGCTTCCCGGGCGGACGACCAGCCTGCGCTCAAGCTGATGCGGACCTATGCCCTGTTCTGGAGCATGCCAACCATCATTGCCGCGCTAACGGCATTCATTTATCTCTCTCAACATAATGAGCGGCATTTTCAAAACATGATGGACTTATGGTGGCTGCTGGCGCTTTCCGTTGGTTTTTTCATGATATCCGTATGGCTTCTATACAGCGGGCGGCGCTACGGACTGGCCTTTATTTGCGTGATGCTTCAGTTTTTCTGTGCTTTTTTTGCTTATGGCATCGGACAATATCCGTATATTCTGGATCCGTATATTACCATTCAAAGCGGTGCCACGCATGAGTCGATGGGCGTTGCGCTGGTGATCGCCTTTATCGGCGGACTGTGTCTGCTGATTCCGTCCCTTATCCTGGTCTTCAGGCTATTCCTGTTTGATGCGGATTATGTAAAAGGCAAAAAATAAACCGATGCGTTGTGAAATCACATACAGAGGTCGGCCTTAAAGGAGGGGCGTCATCATGAAGAAAAAAACGGGACTGATCTCCCAGCAAATGTCGGCGCAAAGAAAACCCCTTGTTCTCCTGGGGGGCGTGTCGCTTGCGCTCGGTGCCGCCATCGTGGGCCAGGCCGTGCTGCTCGCGGAATCGGTGGAGAAGATATTTGTGCAGCGTGCTTCGTTGTCGTCGGTTGCCGTCATTCTTGTTATTCTGCTGGGCGTCATGGCTGCGCGTACGCTGCTGTCGTATGGCAATGGACGAATCGGTTTGAAGATGGCTGCCCGGGCCAAAACGGATATGCGGGCGGCCGTGCTGCGAAAGCTGACCAAGGCTTCCATGCCGATGGCGCTTCGCGGGCAAACAGGCGGAAAGGTGAGCGTGGCGCTGGATGCCGTGGATGAGGCGGACAGTTATTTCAGCCAGTATGTGCCGCGAATGATGGAAGCTGCCATCATTCCTATTTTAATCTTAGCCGTTGTATTTACGCAGCATATGAATTCCGGGTTCATTATGCTGGTTACCGCTCCCTTTATCCCGATATTCATGGTATTGGTGGGGCTCAAAACGAAGAACAAATCGGAGGAGAAATTCGCGCAGTTGGCCGAATTTTCCGGCACGTTTCTCGACTCTCTGCAAGGACTCGTATCGCTGAAACTCTTCGGCCGTGCTCGCCATCATCAGCAGGACATCGAACGCAGCAGCCTGGGGTACCGGGATGCGACGATGGACATTTTGCGAATTGCGTTCACCAACACCTTCATGCTGGAATCCATCGTCATGCTCGGCATTGGTATCGTTGCGCTTGAGCTGGCGCTTCAGCTCCTGGTCTTCAAATCGCTTTCCTTCCACACCGCCTTTTTGATCCTGCTGCTGGTGCCCGAGTTTTACAGTTTGTTAAAAAACACGGGAACCGCCTTTCACGGGGGCCGCACCAGTATGGGGGCGATCCGTAAGGTGGAAGAGATGCTTGAGGAAACTCAGGATGAAGAAGCGGCAACCTCTCGACGTGAGGGTACTGATCATAGGGAGGGAACAGGCGAGTTAGATTGGACGACTGCAGTGGACAAGCCAGGGACAGCCGGTGGGGGGTTCATTCAAATGCCCCCGACCATCGAGCTGAGGGACATCCGGTTTCAGTATGCGCCGGATTCCTTCGAGCTTGCGGTGGGTTCCGCATCGTTTGGACCAGGGGAGCATATTGCGATTGTCGGTAAAAGCGGATCCGGCAAAACAACCTTGCTGCATCTCGTGGCCGGGCTGCTGAAGCCGGTATCAGGTGAAGTGCTGGTGAACGGAAGGGCACTTAATTCAGACGATGAGGCTCCATGGTTTGATCATGTCAGCTACATTACCCAGCATCCATATATCTTTGCCGGCACGTTTGCCGAGAATATTGCGATTGGCGCGGGCAGGGATGTCTCTAGAAATGACGTCGAGCAGGCGGCTGAAGCTGCCGGACTTGCTGCGGTTGCAGCCGAGCTCGAGCAGGGCTATGACACCTTCGTCGGCGAAGGGGGCAGGGGGTTGTCAGGCGGCGAGAAGCAGCGGCTTGCGCTGGCGCGCGCTTTTTTGAAGCGGCCTGCCGTCATTTTGTTTGATGAGCCCACGGTGGGATTGGATCTCCACACCGAACGCGTGCTGCAGCTGTCCATTGCCGAGCTTGCAAGCCAAGCGACCATGATTACCGTTGCGCACCGCTTGTATACGATAAAAGATGCCGACAAGATCCTGTTTATGGACAACGGAGCCCTGCTTGGCTGCGGGCGCCATGAAGAGCTTCTTGTTCGGCTGCCGCAATATGCCGAAATGGTGGATGCCCATCGGAAAGGGAGGTTCGCATGAATGAGCTGGCAATTCTAACAAAAGCGATGATTGAGGAACGCAAGGATATTGCCATGGCCATCATCGGCGGATTCGTGGCAGGCATCGCAGGTGTATGTCTCTTTTCACTTAGCGGATATCTCATTTCGCAGACGGTATTTGCTCCGCCGCTTTATACCTTGATTGTGTTGACGTCTCTGGTGAAAATCCTCGGTCTGCTGCGGGCGGCCAGCCGCTATGCAGAACGTTTGTATTCCCATCGGGCGACGTTTTCTCTGCTCAGCCGTTTGCGCACGTCTTTTTTTGCCAAGCTTGTTCCGTTAACGCCAGGGATACTGGGCAAGAAGCGGAGCGGTGAGCTGCTCGCGCGGATCGTAGGGGATGTAGAAAGCTTGCAGCATTATTTTTTGCGCGTTGCTTATCCGCCTATCATCGTTGTTATGGTGTTTTTGGCGACGGTGTTGTTTACTTCCGCTTTCTCGATCTGGATTGCCTGTTTGTTTGTGGCGGGGATGCTGGCAACGGCTTTTGTGGTTCCAGCGCTGGTATTGCTTGGACAGAGAAGAATTCATGGTCGCGTTCGCCGGCAGCGGGCCGCATTTTCCACGGAAGTGACCGAACTGCTCTACGGGTTCCGTGATTTAAAAGTATATGGGCAGCTGAAGCAGCGAGAGAAGCTGCTTCAGCATGCCTCGGCAGTTTTATCAGCGGAGCAGCAGGCATCTGCCGTGCACCTGCTGCGAGGGCAATCGCTGCATACTTTTGTGACGTATCTCATTTCTTGGGGCGTGCTGATTCTCGGTGCTTATCTGATTATGGACGGCTCCCTTGCCGGCGTGTTTCTCGCCATGCTGGTCATGGCTTCGCTTACGGTGTTCGAAGAGGCGGCGCCAATGGCCACGCTGCCGGCTTATAAGCAGGACAGCGAGCACGCGGCCAAGCGGCTCGCGGAAATCGTTCATGCTGCCGATGTGATGTCGCCGCAGCCGAGCGGCATTCTACCCGTCAACGAAGCCGTTTCGGTGGAGCTGCGCGGGGTTTCGTTCCAATATGAAGACGAATGGCGTCCTGCACTCCAAAACGTATCCCTCCATTTTCCCGCTGGTTCCAAAACGGCCATTGTCGGGCCGAGCGGGTCAGGGAAATCAACGATCGTCGAATTGCTGCTCAAGCTGCGTACCCCGACAAGCGGTGAGATTCGTTTGCATGATGTTTCGATTCAGGAATTGGATGAAGCGAGCATTTGGCAAGCGTCGAATGTAGTGCTTCAGCACAGTCATTTCTTCCGGGGAACCATTCGAGACAACCTGCTGCTGGATGCCGAACATCACGACGACCATGAGTTGTCCGCTATACTGGATAAAGTCCAACTGCCGAATCAATCTCTGGACGCTGCGGTATATGAGAAGGGCGAGAACTTGTCCGACGGAGAAAAGCAACGGCTGGCCTTGGCGCGTGCCATGCTCCGGAAAGGGCGTTTGTGGCTTTTGGACGAACCGACGTCTTCACTGGATTACATCACCGAGCAGCGCGTTTTCAGTCAATTGCTGGCGCAAGCGCAGGATGATACGCTTATTCTCATATGCCATCGGCTGACCGGCTTGGAAGAAATGGACCGGATCGTGGTCATGGTTCAAGGCAGAATCATGGAAGCAGGCACGTATTCGCAGCTGATGGAGCAAAAGGGCTACTTCTATGAGATGAAACAAATTGAGCGGCAAATGATAGGCGAAGCCTGATCTTGCCATTGAAGTGTCGGGTGAATTTCTACCTTCGCGTCACCGACATATAAGACAAGCAAAATTGATCAACTCCAATTCACTAAGTAAACATCAGAAGCACAGCCGATTTTCCTCCGGAGGAAGATCGGCTGTATAACCTTAACGGAGATTTGATTTCAGACGATTGGTGGAATAGGCGAGCATTTTTTATGAGCGGCTATGTTCAAGCTATGTTGCCAGCGGCAGTGTGCCAACCGCAGATTAATCAAAAAAGGGCATTGCAAATGGGGGATGAATCATATATTATGGATAACGTAGATCCGTAATTAACTTTTTGTCAGTATGCTGAAACGGGAAGAAATATACTTCTCGTGCGCGACAATTATGGATATTTAATATCCATAATTGTAATACCATGCACCATAAACCATAACGGAAAGCGAGAGGGATGTCTTGAACGATTTTTTTAATGAAGCCATATGGGAACAAGCTTGGAAGGAACATGGCGACAGCGTCATCAACAAAATGAAAAAAGCCGGAATCGAACCGGCCCGAGCATTTGATCATAAGGCCCGGACCTTCAATAAGCAATCATTTAATGAAGAAGGGAGAAAAAGGACTTCGCGCATCATGAACTGGCTTGAAGGGCAAGGCGTCCGATTCGATAATGCCTCCGTTCTGGATATCGGGGCCGCTTCGGGCGTGTTTTCGGTTCCGTTTGCGGAGCGCGGGGCGGATGTAACGGCCGTGGAGTCTTCGCTGCCATTGATCGATCTGCTGAAAGAGAATATAACAAATTTTCCACAGGATCAGGTGAAGATCGTTCCCGAACGTTTTGAAGATATTGACGTACAGGCCAAAGGATGGAGCCAGGCGTTCGATCTCGTTTTTCTCTCGATGTGCCCGGTCATCGTGGATTGGCAGAGCGTGGAGAAGGTACTGCAATGCGCCCGGGAGTTTTGTTATATCAGTATGCCCGCAGGTTCCACCGAGATCAGCCTGATGAATGAAATCTGGCCGCTCATCACCGATCAGCCTTACCGATCGAAACACATGGAATTTGGGTATTTGCTTCACCTGCTGTATCTTAAAGGATATTCCTACGAGTCCCTTGTGACGCGGGAAACGAAAACGACGGAAGTCTCAAGCGAAGCTGCGCTGCAGGAAATCATGAACTGGCTTCGCGGTCATGGTCAAGTCCCAGATGATCAGAAGCGGAAATTGATAACGGATTATTTGGAGCAAGCGTATCCGTCCGGAAAAGTCACCATCCGGCAGAGTGGGCGTTACGGCAAGGTATTGATTCGATTGCAGGATGAAAGCATGTACTCGGGAAACGGACTTAAGGCATTATCCTGATAAGTATTCCAATAACAATCTTTCCCGGCTCAACCAACCATTCTTGAACCTGCCGGGGATCGGATGATATGGTAGTAGAGCGTGAACCAACGATCCGGGAGAGGCGGGAAGATGTATGAAACTGAAATTTACACAAGTGAAAACGGCCGAAGAAATCGCAGAGGTTGCCAGACTGGCGGCAGACATTTGGCGCGAATATTACGTATCCATCATTTCTATGGAGCAGATCGAATACATGATCGGCAAATATCAAGCTGTCCCGGCGATTACGGATCAGATCCGGCATCAGGACTACGAATATTACTTGATCCATTCGGCAGACTCCTCCACCGTCGGTTATATGTCGGTCAGACAAGAAGAGGACAAGCTCTTCCTGAGCAAGTTTTACATTAGCAGGGAGCACCGCGGACGCGGCTATGCCAGTCAAGCGATGGCATTCCTGGAAGAGCTGTGTAAAGACCGAAGCTTAAGCCATATTTGGCTGACGGTCAATCGACATAATGAATCCAGTATCGCCGTATATGAGAAAAAAGGCTATCGGACCGTGAGGGAACAAATCGCGGATATCGGGAATGGATTCGTGATGGACGATTATATTATGGAAAAGGAAATTTCGGTTTCATAAGGTGCACGGCTTAATATCCATGCTAAAAAAAAACGATGCAACCCAAGCCCATTCGCTTGGGTTGCTTTTATAAAGGGGATGGCTAGCCTGATTTTCAAGATAGCAATCCATAAGAAACCCATTCTTGGTTGTTTTGCTATGATTGAAAAAAAGGAGTTGATTGAGGATGACAGTCAAACTTACCCCTTATTTAAATATGGAAGGGAATGCAAGGGAAGCTATCCGCTTCTATGAACAAGCTTTAGATGCCGAAGTCCTTTCCATCATTACTTACGGAGACATGCCGGAAATGCCGAACACATACACGGATGCATTAAATCAGCTTGTCGCACATGCGAAGCTGCGGATTGGCGAAGCTGAACTCATGTTCTCGGATGCACCGACCGGCACCTCGATTCCGAAAGGCAAACAGGTCACCATCTGCATTTCAACGAACAGCGTGGAGACATCCAAACGATTTTTTGAAGCCTTGGAGCAAGAGGGTCAAGTGAATATGCCGTTCGAGGAAGCCCCTTTTAGCCCAGGCTTTGGCGATGTAACCGATAAATTCGGCGTGACCTTCCAGATTTATACTGAGGATTAATGCCTTTTCATGAACTGCGAAACTGACTTTAAGTACTAAACCTAGTCCGTTACCAAGGCTGGGTTTACTGCTTTTTACAGAGTATCGCTTGTGTGGGGAAGACATCCGCCTCTATAACTTTGATATAATGCTGCGAGTGGTTTTACACGGACAGAATGTGAGGTGTTTGCATGGACAACAAATATTTAGACCGCATCAAGGGCGGACTATACGGGGTGGCCGTGGGCGACGCTTTGGGTGGGACGACGGAGTTTATGAGTACGCGGGAGATCGAAGCACAGTACGGTTATTTGACGGAAATCATCGGCGGCGGGGTCTGGAATCTGGAACCGGGAGAAGTGACCGACGATACGATGATGACGCTTTGCGTCGCGGCAGGCATAATCGAGAATCCTGCAGAGCCGATGGAAGCGATCGGGCGTTTCTTTATGGAATGGTATCAATCGCGTCCCAAAGACATCGGGAATATCATCCGTCATGTTTTTCAAACCTACGAGGGGGATTGGCTCGAAGCGGCTTTTGTTGCGCATATGGATATGGGGCAAAGCGGCGGGAATGGATCCCTCATGCGCTGCCTGCCGGCGGCTCTGGCCTATAAGGATCCGGCGGACATGGAACGAGTGACGATTCTGCAGTCGAGGATGACGCATTACGATCCAAGGTGCGCCGATGCCTGCCTCATGTACAACCGAATCGCGCGGCGCCTTTTACAGGGTGAAAACTTAAGGGTTGCCGTCATGGGCGAGGTGGCGGGAAGCGAATACGAACACATGATTGAAGCCGAGCCCGATTGTCCGGCAAGCGGTTTTGTGGTGCATACCTTCCGCTGGGTGCTGCATATTTTGCTCAACACATCCGATTTTGCAGGAGTCGTACAGAAGGCGGCCAATCTAGGGAATGATTCCGATACGATCGGCGCTATCGCCGGCGGGCTGGCAGGTATTTACTACGGGTATGAAGACATACCAGCCCGATATGCGGAAGCGATCCTCATCAAAGATCGGCTCGACAGGACGGTTTCGCAGCTGTATACGTTGAAAACGTCTTAATATGTCTGTCTCGAAGTGACGATTGCTGAACAGTTACCGAATGAAGGACATTCGATATCACGCGCCATGCTTTTTATAATCTCGGATAATGACATCCATCACGTGCTTCCCCCAATTCGAGGCTTCCGAGCCACGCTCGTTCCAAGCGAAGGTGATGAGTGCTTTCCACAAGGCCCATCCTCGTGCGCGATGAACGGTGTTATCATCAAAATTCATGCGGTTTAGGAAAATCCGGCGACTGTCGTCGTCAAAAAAGTTCCATGCCATCACGAGGTCGCTTGAAGGATCGCCGACACCCATAGTCCCGAAGTCGATAACGCCGCACAGCCGTCCATCCTTTACGAGCAGATTGCCTACCGCCACATCGCCGTGCAGCCACATCGGTGCGGATTGATATTTTGTCGTAAGGGAGAGTTCCCAAATTTCCGTTAAAAGCGATTGATCGTTTTCGTCGGAAAGCGTTTCGATGATGGATCTAGTCTCATTGTCGTAGACGGCAAGGTTTCCTCCGCGATGAAAATTTTGGATGCCCGCCGGCACGCCGCCGCTTGCGTCAATCGCCTGCAGCTCCTTCAAAAATGCAGCGAGGTCTTCGGCAAATTCGTTAACATCCCGAATGTTGGCATGCGATACGGTTTCGCCTTCAATCCAGCGATTGATCGACCATGGAAGAGGATACTCTTCCGTAGGCTCTCCTTTTGCAACCGGAGCCGGAATGGGCAAGGACAAATGGGGTTTGAAGACCGGGAGCCATGTCAGCTCTTTCTCGACAGCTGAAGCGTAGCGATCGTGACTTGGCAGACGAACGGTCATATCGTTACCCAGCCGATAGGTACGATTATCGTGTCCGCTTTTTTCCACTGGGGTGATGGTTAAATCCTTCCATTGGGGGAATTGACTATGGATTAACCGGCGTACAAGTTCGGTGGTAATTTCAATCATACGTTCAACGCCTCCTGGGGTGAATTTTTAATAAAAGCTGCAGTTGGTTTATTCAATACACACCGTTTCAGATTCTGGATTCCGTTGGCATCCATTCACCGAAGCTGCCGATTGATGCAATCAAGCTTACGGAGTTTATTCAACGAGCTGGCGTGGTACCATCATTATAATTCCCGATTCCGAACGGGTACAAGGGAGAGAATGGATATAAAAAAAAGCTGGAATTGAACGAAATTTAGCGGGACTACATAAGTAAAAATTCAGTCTTAAGTAGGAGGTGAACGATGATGCGGTCCGTATAATTAGATCATGAAAGGAGAGTCATTCCATTACACAAGAATGCATTTTCATTGACAAATTGGAGGTAGAAAAGATTGACTAGGCACGATAAAAGAACCCAAGCACCAAGCCTGCTTCGCAATCGGTTCCTGCAGACGATTTTATTATCTAGCGTGCTCCTGCAGATCGGGATCTGGGTACGTAATTTTGCGATTCTCCTGTACGTTGCGGATCGAACGAATAATGATCCATATGCGATCTCGTTAATCAGCGTAGCAGAATTCGCTCCTATTTTTGTTTTTTCGTTCATCGGAGGTACATTTGCCGACCGTTGGCGGCCTAAGCGAACAATGATCTGGTGCGACTTGTTATCCGCGGTATCGGTATTCGTTGTCCTTCTGACCATACATTACGGTTCTTGGCATTCCGTCTACCTCGTTGCGTTTATCTCGGCTATCCTTTCACAATTCTCGCAGCCGTCAAGCATGCGTTTGTTTAAGTATCATGTGGCAGAAGAACAACTGCAGCAAGGGATGGCTTTATTCCAATCGTTGATGGCCATCTTCATGGTGCTCGGCCCTATGCTTGGCACCTTCGTTTACAGCACGTTCGGCCTTGAAACATCGATTGCGATCATGGGCGCGGTATTTCTGCTGTCCGCACTCGTCCTTGTTCGTCTGCCGGAGGATAATATGAAGCCGCAGACCATCGCCGCTAAAGGCCAGTTCCGTAGAGATTTCGTTGAGGGCTTCCGCTATGTGTGGCAAAGCCAGGTGCTGCGAATGCTTGGACTCGCGTTTGTTCTCGCGGGACTCGCGGTTGGCGTAGCTCAAGCCCTCAACCTGTTTATCGTAACCGAGCGGCTGGGCAGGAGCGAGGAGTTCCTGCAATATCTGCTGATGGTGAATGGTGCAGCCATGCTGATCGGCGGCGGGATCGTAGCCGTCTTTGCGAAGCGGGTACCGCCGCAATTACTTCTTGCCATAGGCATGCTGTCTGGCGCCGTCTGCACGACAATTGTCGGGTATTCGACGAGCATTCCGCTGACACTGACGGTTCAATTTCTAAATGGGCTTGTGTTCCCTTGCATTCATATCGGGATCAGCACGATGATTCTGAAATGGTCCAATGCTTCCATCGTCGGACGGGTGAACGGGGTTTTGAATCCGATGTTCGTTGGCATGATGGTCATTTCGATGTCTTTCGCCGGCGCGTTAAAGGATGCCTTCTCACTGAGCACGATCTATAGCGGGGCAGGACTATTATTTCTTCTTGGCTCACTGGTCATGGTGCCGATCATGAATCAAAAAGCGCCGGATCACGGACATCTTGCACAACAAACCTAAGCTTTAACATTTTCATGCGGAAGAACCGGCCAGGATCATGGCCGGTTTTTTTTCGACATCTTGTGTTCAGCAATACAAATCAAACTTATTCCATATTCATGTAATTGTGGAAAACCTATCATGAAGATGTTAAGCTGATAATGACTGCTACTTTATGAAAGGGGGACCTCATGAATGTTCCTCATGACAATCATGTTGTATGTAATCATCTTCATTTGCGGCTACGTTTGGATCAAAAAAAAGCTGAAGGTATCCTCCACGTCAGACGGACTGCTATATAAGCATATCAATCGATTTCATTTAATTGGAGAGCTCATCCTTGTAGTCGCTGCCCTCATTGCCATTTTCGTTATGAGATATGTATTGGAATGGAGAGTGTGGGCTCATCAGGATATTATTCTTGTTGTTGCTATTCTGCATGCGTTCCGTTCCCTTGTAGAAAGACGCTATATGAAGGATACCAAACAACATTTCCTCAGTGCTTATGCAAGTGTTAGCGGTTTACTGCTCTTTATTGGCCTGGAGCTATTTGCATAACAAGACAAGAAGAACGGAATCCGCTAAACTACTATGGTCGCGCTGTTTGATAGGATAAGATTAAACATGTCTAGAAAGCCGTGGAAACCGCGGCTTTTTTTGTTTTAACGATGTACGTCAGCAAATTTGCTTTAACCATATCTATGTATGTTATCATAGTAATAATTAATATAAAGTTGAGCCTGATACTTGGAGGGAATACTCATTAGTAACGTTACCCTGAATGAAGCGATGATCATGTTAAAGAAGACGAGCCGGACTTTTTATATACCCATAAGTTATTTGGAACTGGGATTAAAGGAGGCTGTTACATCTGCCTATCTATGCATGAGGGCAATTGACGAAATCGAGGACCATAAAGAACTCGCGGACGAATTGAAAGTGAAACTGCTGCTGGGCATTCATGATATATTCAAATCCGAGGATATGATGGTAACCCAAACACAACATTTGCTCTCACCTTACCAAGAAATATTACCGGACGTTACGATGCAGATCGATGACTGGGCGCTTCTTTGTCCGTCATCCGGCGCCCCGATCGTAAATCGTTACATCGCGAAGATGTCGTTACATATGGCGCAGTGGGTTCAAAGCGGGTGGAATATCCACACGGAAGAGGATTTGGACAGATATACTTATAGCGTGGCTGGGATGGTTGGAGAAATGTTATCCGAGCTTTGGCTCTGGCATGACGGGACGCAGTCTGATTCAACCAAAGCAATTGCCTTCGGAAGAGGACTGCAAGCGGTAAATATCCTTCGCAATAGAGAAGAGGATCTTCATCGCGGCGTCGACTTCTACCCGGATGGTTGGGGATTTAAGGAGATGCAGCAATACACACGCCGAAATTTACAAATTGCCGATTCATATATTGCCGATTTGAAGGATGGTCCAGCATTGAAATTTTGCAAAATCCCATTATCCTTAGCTCATGCCACGGTAAATCTCATATCTGCTGGCGGAAGCAAATTAACGAGGGATGCCGTACTGAAAATCGTGAATCGCGTAACCGGCTAATCGCATTGTTCATATGTATACCGGGTATGATAGTAACTTATTCACAGGCAAGTGAATGAACTGCAAGAAATCCGAAAGATCCATATTGAGAAGGCAGCCGATGCGTAATCGGCTGCTTTTTTGTTAAGTACTATTAAATTCCCTCCATGAAACGGACGGATGGATCGTTGGTGAGAAGTGGATACGCGAAGGGACAAGGAATTATGAGGTAGAGCGGAGAAGTTCGTCATATGGAGAAATAAAAAAGCTTGGCCATAAGCCAAGCGACAATAAAAAAATATTGAACATGAAAAAGACGCTATGTTATAATCAATAGCGCAATTGAAAAAAATCAAGTTAACTGGCATTATCATTACTATTCCTAATTTGATTGTACACCAGTGACCTCTGATTTGTCAATGCTCTTTTTTATCCCCACAAAATGGTAAAAGGAGTGTGTCAGAACAACATGGAAGCAAAAGAATGGCAGACAGAACAAGAACGGCTGGAACAGGTCAGGGAAAAGCTGAAAGCAAGGATTGGCGAGTTGGAACCTGTGGTTACCGGGCTAAGCGACCAGGCTGCTGAGATACGCAGACGATTCTGGGAAGAAGTAACGGTCAACACAAGCACGGATGAAGAATTCGAAGAAACATTCTATACGATCAAACAACAGGCCGCGATATTATCCGAACGGGAACGCCGGCAGCGGCTTCTGACCCAGCAATGGAAGAACTTCAATCAGTTGCTGCCTTCTCCCTACTTCGGGCGCGTCGATTTTTTGGAAGACGGCATGAACCTGACCGAGCAGATTTATATCGGCGTATCATCTTTCATCGATGAAGATGGAATGAACTTTCTGGTGTATGATTGGCGTACTCCCATCGCAAGTCTTTACTACGACCACTCCCCAGGCGCGGCCTCATACATCACCCCGATGGGGCAGATTTCGGGTAGGATGGAGCTGAAACGGCAGTATCAGATTCACAACGGTCAAATTCGAAATATGTTTGATGCGAACCTGACGATCGGCGACGAGCTGCTCCAGCAAATGCTAGCCAAAGGCGCAGATTCACAGATGAAAAGCATCGTATCCACCATTCAGCGGGAGCAAAACGCCATCATCCGAAACGATCGCAGCCGGCTTCTGATCGTACAAGGCGCGGCCGGCAGCGGGAAGACCTCTGCGGCCTTGCAGCGCGTGGCGTACTTGCTGTACAAAAACCGCGATTCGCTGAAGGCTGACCAGATTGTTCTTTTCTCGCCGAACCCGATTTTTAACAGCTATGTATCCTCTGTTCTTCCCGAGCTCGGCGAGGAGAACATGCAGCAGACGACGCTGCAGGAATATCTCGAATACTGGCTGGGTCCATCCTTGCGACTGGAGGATCCCTTTGATCAGATCGAATATGTGCTGACAGCACAATCAACCCCGAATTACGAGACACGTCTGCAGGGAATTCAATACAAGGCATCGGAGTCTTTCATGAAAGCCTTGCAGAATTATGCACAGTGGCTGGGCCGGGAAGGGATGCTATTCAAAGGCATTCGATTCCGGGAGCGTGATCTGATTACGGCGGAGCAAATGAGGACCCAATTTTACAGCTACGACCCTTCCTTGAGCTTGGCCAATCGGGTTGAGCAGCTACAGAAATGGCTGCTGAAGGAGCTATCGCTACTGGAACGCAAGGAGCTTAAGGCGTCCTGGGTAGTCGAGGAGCTGAGTTACCTCGATACGGAGCTCTATGCGGAAGTGTTCGGCGAGCTGCACAAGGATCGGGAAGTCTTTGACATTGCCGAGCATTACGCCGTAGTGAACGAGATAAAAAGCAATAAACGCCGGGGAGATGAAGGCGACTTTGATTTCGCCGGACGGGAAGAGGAATTGCTCAGCCAGCGGATCGTGAAGAAGAGTTTCAAACCGCTGAGGCAAACCGTGAGGAAATTATCGTTTATCGATGCCCACGGCTTATACGTCCAATTATTCGGCGATGTAGCTGCATATCGGGAAAAAACGAAGGAATCCGATGTCCCTGCTATGTGGCCTGAAATCTGCAAGCAAACCAAAGAAAAGCTGGATGGGCTCGAATTGTTCTATGAGGATGCGACTCCATATTTGTATTTAAAAGAATTGATCGAAGGCGTTCGGACGAACACAGAGATTCGGCATGTCTTCGTCGATGAGGGACAGGATTACTCGCCGTTTCAATACGAGTATCTCAAGAAACTATTCCCTCGTGCCCGCATGACGGTACTCGGCGATTTCGGGCAGGCGATCTTCATGCAGTCCACAAAGCTGCAAGGGGACGATTCGCCTCTGCTTCGGCTTTATGGTGAAGCCGATACAAGCTTGATTCGTCTAGTGCGCAGTTATCGTTCTACACGGGAGATCGTGGAATTCACGAAAGAACTGCTTATCGATGAGTCGGACATCGTACCCTTTGAGAGGAGCGGACCGAAGCCTGTTCTTACTAGGTTTGAAGGCAGAGAGAGACGTGATGCGCAGTTGCTTAAAGACATCGCGGCACTTAAAGCCGACGGCATCGACTCTATTGCCATCATTACGAAGACTGCGGCCGAAAGCCGACAAGCATTGGAATCATTACAGTTGCAGGGATGCGAAGCCTTGCAGCTCATTACGAAGGAGACCGTCACCTATCAAAACGGGGTGATGGTTGTCCCCGTATATCTCGCAAAGGGCATCGAGTTCGATGCGGTCTTGGTCTATGATGCTTCGTCAGAAGCCTACGGCAGGGAAAATGAACGCAAGCTTCTTTATACGGCCTGTACGCGGGCCATGCACCGACTGTATCTTTACGCGACTAGCGAGTGGTCTCCGTTCGTGCAAGCAGTGCCTGAGCATTTGTACGAGAAGGCAACATAATTTGCTCTTTAACCAGGCTATTAGACCATCTAGAATACGATGAGAGCAGTAGAAATAGGTAAGGGAGCAACGCAAGCCCTTTACTCAAAACCAAACCGATCGGAGCCGAAGGGACGATGCAGCCTCCGCTCATCGTGAATCGTCTCCGAATTGCTCGTATGTCAATAACCTTGGCCTTTAAGTCGGCCAAGGTTATTTTTTTGTTATGACAATCAAGCAAAAAAAGATTGTGAATAATCACTGTAGGGCAAGAGGACAAAAAAGGTGAAATTTAGCTTTGTGTCGAATTGCTTGTCAATCATAATGTAAAAAGGAGCCCAAAATGGTTGATAAAGAATATTATTTGAAATTAAGTAAGGAAGCGCAAGATAATTATAAATTTTATAAAGAAGAGGCTGAGTCTTCAATTTGTAGGAGAGAATATACCATAAGCAAACGTTATGATATTTCTCCGTATTGGTATGGGCGACAAAGTACGGTTCCAGGGGAAATTACTGAAGAGGAGACGGACACTTATTATGAATTCGATAATCATGATAGACTTCGTATTTCAGCTTGTGATGAATTAATTGATGGATACGCTTATACCGTCTACGAAGACAACCGAATCATCACTAGATTATATGTCCGTGGAGTATTGGACTCTATAAAGGAATATTTGATATACGATGGTTTTATCAAGCGATGCATAGAATATTCTGCTCGGAATGATAAATTACAGTACGAAGATTACATATATGAGGGTGAACGGTTGATCCAAGTATATCAGCCTCAATACGAAAGTAATCCAGGTTACTTTGAACACTTAGTTCGAACCTATTTTGAGTATGATGAGAAAGGCATTCTCAGTCGAGTATTAGATGGCACAAAGGTGTAATTTATGTGATGATGTTGGCTGAAGAGGTGGCGCTTCTCCGAGAGGAAGTTAAAAAAGGACTAATAGCAGCTTTAAGAGAGATAATTGGTAATTTGTCCCGAGTATTAGTAGATAGAAGCTGTTGTTTTCTTGCCATCTTTCTACATGATGAAGCTCATACGGTATACTCGCCGATTTTCCAACCTGGCTTGCAAAATATACGAGATGAGCAAGTGGATAACAAAAAGGACTATGAGACCATCTGGAATTCGGGAGAGCATCCTGTGAAGTATCAACAAGAACTTACAGATCAAGAACTAATTCAGAAACTTAGAAATCTGATTATGTTTTGGCATAATACAGATGATTGGTGGGAGGAAGGTATGAAGTTGTGGCAGGAAGTGGCCTATTCATTAAATGAAACGAATTGGTCCGAAAACTTCATACTTGCTGAAGACTTTATTGTGTTTGTCGATCGTGAGGGCTTGGATGTAACAAATGGCGAACTTGAAAAAAGTATACCTCTAGTGAAATTAGAGTTACTTAGATCAAAGGGGCTTGTGCCAGTACATTAGAATCCGTATTGTACTGATCAGATATATCGAACCGCAAACGAGCAAGCCAGAACCCCCAAAAGCAGAGGAGGCACCTTGATGACAAAAGGTGAAAGGAATACAAAGATTGATCCGTATTTTAATAAGCTTAAAAAGTGGAAGGAAGAGTTCGGGCTATTGAGAGAAATTGCGCTGGACTGCGGGCTGACCGAGGATTTTAAGTGGATGCATCCTTGTTACACGTTCGACGGTAAAAACATCGTGTTGATCCACGGTTTTAAGGATTACTGTGCGCTTCTGTTTCACAAAGGCGCATTGTTAAGAGATCCCCATGGGATCCTGATCCAGCAAACGGAGAACGTTCAGGCCGCACGCCAGATTCGGTTTACCAGTGCTCAAGATATAGATGAAATGCAACTGATCGTGAGAGCCTATATTACGGAAGCCATTGAAGTGGAGAAAGCCGGTCTGCAAGTAAATTTTAAAAAGAATACGGATTACACCATACCTGAAGAGCTGGAAAATAAATTCGAGGAAATGCCTAACCTAAAAGAGGCTTTTGAAGCATTGACGCCAGGTCGGCAAAGAGCGTACATTCTGCATTTCTCCGCACCCAAGCAAGCCAAAACACGAGAGTCCAGGGTTGAAAAATATATCCCGCATATCCTGAATGGAAAGGGATTAAACGATTAGTTGTTTTTACATATTGGGGATTACACGCTGCGCTAACCGCGTAGTTCTTCTAAACAAGAATACACGCCAAGGTAACAGGCTGTTGGTTCATTCAACCGGCAGCCTGTTTTCTTTGCTAAAAGAATATTGACGTAAGCCAGAATGCCACTTAAACTATTCAATATATCAATTGAATAGTTTATTACAGGGGGGTTGAATCGATGAACGAAAGAGAGCTTAAAGACGAATTATACAAGGAATATACACGAATTGGAAAATGCCTCTCCAGCCCAAAACGTTTAGAAATTCTGGATGTTTTGACACAAGGACCAAAATCCGTAGAAGTTATATCGAAAATCACATCCATGTCTATAGCGAATGTCTCTCAACACTTGCAGACCCTCCATCATGCCAAACTAGTCGATTATAAGAAACGAGGGAATTTCGTTATTTATGAAATCGCTGATCCTGCAGTCTTGCACTTTTTAGATTCTCTGTATGGTTTATCTGAAAAACAACTTATTGAAGTCCAGCATATTAAAAATGAATTCCTGGGTCAGCTATCGGATATAGAAGAAGTATCGTTTGAAGAACTCATGAGCCGCATGGAAGCAGGGGAAGTAACGCTGATCGATGTTCGTCCAAAGGACGAATATGAAGCTGCTCATATTCCTGGCGCTATCTCGATACCTATAGAAGAGCTGGCCGAACAGCTACATGCGTTGCCTGCGAAGGCCAAAGTCGTAGCCTATTGCCGGGGTCCTCACTGTTTAATGTCTATCAAAGCCATCGAGATACTAAAGTCCAAAGGAATCGATGCGGCTCGCTTAAGCAAGAGGGTTCAGGACTGGGAAGCATTTACGAATAAGCGAAACAGCGAAGAGCAGGCCATTTCGTGAAACAAGTTTCCTTCAATTTATCAATTCACCCAATCATGAAGGTATACGACGACGAATTGGAGAGCTTAAGGTCTGTGGAACCGGCCGCGATTCAAGGTAATCAGACGGGCAACTTCATATCGTATTTCTACGGAAGGATGTCATTTGAATGTATTCAAAAAAAGACATGACGAAGCTGCCGGCTTCGCTCCAAAGCTATGTGGATTCACCCGAAAAACAACGTAAATTGTACCGGCGGACACTAAACATCGTTGTTGTTTCACAAATTTTCGGGGGCGCTGGTCTTGCGGCAGGCATTACCGTAGGGGCGCTTTTGGCTCAGGATATGCTGGGAACCGACAACTTCACGGGTATACCAACGGCACTGTTTACGTTAGGCTCAGCTGGTGCGGCCTTGCTGGTTGGCCGTCTTTCCCAACGATATGGACGCAGTTTGGGATTGGGACTCGGTTTTCTGACGGGAGGTATAGGAGCGATTGGAGTCGTATTAGCAGCCATGTTGAATAGCCTGACTCTGCTCTTAATCTCACTATTGATATATGGTGCAGGCACCGCAACGAATTTGCAGGCACGTTATGCCGGGACGGACCTGGCTAACTCTAAGCAACGAGCAACCGCAGCTAGTACGGCCATGGTATTCACTACCTTTGGTGCAGTAGCAGGCCCGAATTTAGTGAATGTCACTGGCGATTTCGCCCTGTCGGTGGGGATACCGAGTTTGGCCGGACCCTTTTTATTGGCAGCTGCGGCATATATTCTCGCAGGCATCGTTTTGCTAATTTTTCTACGTCCCGATCCTTTGCTGGTAGCGAATGCTATAGCCATGCAGGGAAATTCGGATGAGCATGCCGGTTCTGCAAAAGAAATGGGTACTGCAGGATCAGGAAAGCGTGGAATCGCAATCGGCGCTGTGGTTATGATCTTAACGCAAATTATAATGGTAGCTATTATGACCATGACGCCCGTACATATGAGACATCATGGTCATGGACTAAGCGAAGTGGGGCTTGTCATTGGTTTTCATATCGGATCGATGTATCTTCCATCCCTGATAACCGGTATCCTGGTCGATAAAATCGGACGTAAGGCAATGGCAATGGCTTCTGGAGTTACGCTTTTGCTTGCAGGGGTCATTGCCGCCATGGCACCGGCTGATTCCATGACCGTATTGATTGTCGCCCTATCTCTTCTAGGGTTGGGATGGAATTTTGGCTTGATCAGCGGAACGGCATTGATCGTAGATGCAACAACCTCAACAAACCGCGCGAAAGTGCAAGGGTCTGTTGACGTATTGATTGCCCTCGCGGGGGCATCAGGTGGGGCCCTTTCAGGTATGGTGGTTGCTCATTCCAGTTATGCCACACTTTCCTTTGCCGGGAGCATACTCGCCCTGCTGCTGATCCCGGTTATGCTATGGCAAGGTCAGGATAAAAACGAAAAATCCATCTCTTTCTAACGCGAACCCGACTCTACCATGTAGAGTCGGAGGCGATGGCTTTTCCTTATACGTATTTGAAAAGTTCAGTTTTGACGCTGCCGAAGGACACCTGTTTCTAAGCGACAATCCGGAATACGAGGTCACCATTGAAGCACTGCCTGCCAATTATGACCTGACGCAGCTTGAGACGGCAGGAAGGAAAGAACTGGAGGCGTCCAGCGAAGTTTCCGATTACAGTGGAGAACTCGTCGAGCATCCGCTGGGCTCCGCCGAGCTATACCTTCAAGCCTCAAGCGATAAAGGGATTAACGATTATATCGTATGGAAGTCTGAAACGGGTGACGCATTTCTGTTCCGTCTTCACAATCCAAAAGGCGAGGAGGCTTCGGACTTTGCCAGTCCTGTCCTCGTTTCGTTATCTACGGTTCAAAGCGATTCGTAAGCTAGCAATACACAATCATGCAAAGGAAACTCCGTGATGAACGCGGAGTTTTTGTTTTTGCAGGTTAGAGTCAAACGGAACATCATGAGTGTTTATTGCGTATTGACCTGGAGTTAACTCCAAGTGATAAACTTAAGTCTAAGGAGGGATTATGATGGAGTATGTGAAACTAGGGAACACCGGTCTCGATGTTTCCCGCATCTGTCTTGGGTGCATGGGATTTGGCGTAGCAGAGCGCTGGGTGCATCAATGGGTGTTAAATGAAGAGAGCAGCCGTCCTATTATTAAAAAGGCATTGGAGCTTGGCATCAATTTCTTTGATACGGCGAATGTCTACTCGGACGGTACAAGCGAGGAAATTGTCGGCCGCGCCTTGAAAGAATATGCGAATCGCGACGAAATCGTCCTGGCGACAAAGGTTCATTTCCGTATGCACGAGGGCCCCAATGGGATGGGGCTGTCCCGGAAGGCAATCATGAGCGAAATCGACAAGAGCCTCAAGCGGCTGGGTACCGATTATGTCGATCTGTACCAGATTCATCGATGGGATTATGATACGCCTATCGAAGAAACGATGGAGGCCCTTCATGATGTGGTGAAAGCCGGAAAGGTTCGCTACATCGGAGCTTCAGCCATGTATGCATGGCAGTTTCTCAAGGCCCAGCATACCGCTGAAAAGAATGGCTGGACCCGGTTCGTTTCGATGCAGAACCATTACAACCTCATTTACCGCGAAGAAGAGCGCGAAATGCTGCCGTTGTGCCAATCCGAAAAAATCGGCGTGATCCCCTACAGCCCACTAGCATCGGGAAGATTGACGCGAGACTGGTCGGAGACGACGCAGCGTTCCGAAACGGACATGGTTCAGAAATCCAAGTATGATGCCACGGCGGATGCCGATCGGATCATTGTGGAACGGCTTGCAGGCATTTCGAATGAGCGGGGCATTCCGCGCGTTCAAGTTGCGCTCGCCTGGCTGCTGCAGAAAGAACCGATCACGGCTCCCATTGTCGGCGCGACCAAAATATCACACTTGGAGGATGCCGCAGCCGCGCTTACGGTCAAACTCACGCCGGAGGAGATGGCCTCCCTGGAAGAGCCGTACATACCTCACCGGGTTGTGGGCGCCTTATAGCTTTAACAACTGACTTATTCAGGAAAAGGTATTGAACAGAGAAGGTGAATCAAGACATGACGGTGACGATTAAAGAAATCAGCGAAAGGTTTGGGCTTTCCCAGGATACCCTGCGCTATTATGAGCGAATTGGGTTGATTCCGCCAGTAAACCGGAACAAAAATGGTATCAGGGATTATTCGGAGGAAGACATCAAATGGGTTGATTTTGTTAAATGCATGCGTCAAGGCGCGGGGCTTCCGGTCGAGGTACTGATCGAGTATGTTTCGCTTTTTCAACAAGGCGACGACACGCTTGAAACGCGAAAGGGATTGTTGATTGAACAGCGCAATCGACTGGGGGACAAAATCGAAGAAATGACGAACACACTGGAACGCTTGAACGATAAAATCGCAAGATATGAACAGACCATCATGAAAAAAGAAAATGTACTCAGGAAGCAGGCAGACTAACTTATCAAAAACCGGGTTTCGGGAGGAGTTCCCGGCCCGGTTTCTTGATTATAAACGAATGATCGTTTATTATTGTTTCATGAGACATAGAGACGATAACAAAGTGGAAGCCATTTTTGACGCGACGATTCAATTAGTGAATGAGATTGGGTTTGCGGAAACGTCGATATCCAAAATAGCTAAGAAGGCTAATGTATCGGCTGCAACGATCTATATTTATCATGAGAATAAGGAGGATATGCTGCTTAAAACTTACTTAAAGGTGAAGGGCAAGATGAGTAAGAGCATGTTACAGGGATTCGATGATACGCGATCGGTTAAAGAACGCTTTGAATCGATCATCCGGAAGTATGTTGAGTTTATACATACGCACAAAGACTATTTTCTATTTTTAGAGCAAATCATGAATTCTCCATTGCCCCAGAAATGGTGTTTGGACGAGACCGCAAGCCTGTTCCAACCCATTTTCGAGATGTTTGAAACGGGAAAGAAACAGAACATATTGAAAGCGGAAGATGTGGATATGTTGATCGTTTATTCGATTTTACCCGTAGCCGAATTGGCGAAATCACATCTGAAGAACGGAACCCGATTTGGTGATCGGGAAATGGAAGCAGCTATAGTTATGAGCTGGGATGCTGTGAAAGCTTAAACGTAAGAAGGAGCATTACAATTTATGTAATCCGATTCTTTTATCTTAAACTAGATTGGACAAATCGAGGTAGAACCCTATGACCATTTTTTTAATATGCGCTGCTTTAATCCTATCCATTGCATTGTTTCTGAGATATTATCCGCCATTCGGCCAAAGAGTATCTAGGGAAAAACGAAACGAATTTCGCAAACTCCCGAATTTCGACCGTAATCATTTTGTGAATCCAATCCATACCTCCATGAGGATGGGAGCAACGGACTTCATGTCACTATTACGAGATTACATGAAACGGAATCCCAATCGGAAGCCGACTTCTCCATTACCGATAAAGCGAGTAGATCCCGCAAGTATACAACAACAAGCGCTAACACGTGTAACGTGGTTTGGGCATTCTGCATTCATGCTGGAAATCGAGGGGAAAACGCTGCTGTTCGACCCTATGTTAGGAACGTCTCCATCCCCAATCCCTGTTTTTGGGAATCAACGTTATAGCAGGGATATTCCTATTGATCTGGACAAGCTTCCTCCCATTGATGCCGTCGTTTTGTCACATGATCATTATGATCATCTGGATTTTAGCTCCATTCAGAAGCTTAAGGAGAAGGCTAAGCATTTTTATGTGCCGCTTGGCCTTGGTGGTCACTTGGAGCGCTGGGGGATTTCGAAATCGAGCATTACCGAACATAATTGGTGGGATGCATCCGGGTTAGACGGTCTACAACTCATCTGCACGCCAGCGAGACACTTTTCAGGGCGAAGCCTGTTTGACCGCGATTCGACCTTATGGTCGTCTTGGGTCATTATCAGCAACAAGAGTCGAGTGTATTTCAGCGGGGATAGCGGGTATGGTCCACATTTTCATGAGATCGGAGAAAAATACGGCCCATTTGATGTGACGCTCATGGAATGTGGTCAATACGACAAACGTTGGGCGAATATTCATATGATGCCTGAAGAGACGGTGCAGGCTCATCTGGATGTGAAAGGGCAATGGTTGATTCCGATCCATTGGGCAGGGTTTACGTTGGCCTTGCATGACTGGAATGAACCGATCGAACGTGTTACTACGGCTGCTAAACAAAAACAAGTGCACATACTCACTCCTCAAATTGGGGAATCGGTAGTAATAGCTCCATCGGCATATTCTACGGAGCCTGATCATGCTGTCGTTTGGTGGAAATAACAAAAACAGCGGCAGTTTCGTCAACATACATGCATTATAAATCCGCGGAATACGCGGATTTTTTTGTTTCACCCATGAAGCCGCACCCGATTGCTGCGAAAGGGATTTTTCTGTAATTGCTTAATTCCTATTGATCACTAGATTATGCCAAATTGTGTTAAAATCGAAAAAACTACTGTTTCGGATCGGAACCGTAGAATGGATCAGAGCATGCACAGGAGGACATAGGATATGCAAAAACGCATTCTGCTCGTTGAAGACGACAACGACATCAATCAGTTGATTGAAAGCCAGCTGAAACAGGATCATTATAGCGTTGATTCGGCACGCGACGGCGAGGAAGCACTCGCGCTTTTTCAAAAAGAGAAGTTCGATCTGATCTTGCTCGATTTGATGCTCCCCAAGGTAAACGGAATGGAGCTGCTCAAACATATCCGAGAGACCAGCAAAGTTCCTGTTCTGATTATTTCTGCGAAAGGCAGCGACCTCGACAAGGCCATGGGCCTTGGGTTTGGCGCGGATGATTATATCAGCAAGCCTTTCTCCATGATCGAATTAACAGCCAGGGTTCAAGCTGCCATTCGGAGGGCAACGGTATACGCGGAAACGGAAAGCAAACCTGCAGACCCTCCCGTCATTACGTTTAAGGATCTCGTCCTGGACTTGCATTCGTTCTCCGTAAAAGTCAAAGGAAAAAGCGTGCCGCTCACCGCGAAGGAATTCCATATTTTGAAGCTGCTCCTAACCCATCACAGCAGGGTATTCACCAAGGAACAAATCTATCAGCTCATTTGGGAAGAAGATTATTACGGGAATGAGAACGTGATTAATGTACATATCCGGAGACTCCGGGAAAAAATGGAAGAGGATCCGTCAGCTCCGCAATACATTCGGACGATTTGGGGAATCGGATATAAAATGGGGGATTAGCACATGGTCCATCTTTTATCCGTCATCATTGCCCTATTGGTTGCAATCATCGGATGGCTATTTGTTTCCAAGAAGAAACGAAATCAAAGCATCCTGGAGATAGCGAATAAAATCTCCGATATTCTGGACCAGGACACAGCCGAGAAAGTGTTGGTGCCCACTGGCGACGATGCCGTCAGGCGGCTGCTCACACAGATTAACCGTTTGCTGGATAACAAACAGAAGGTATTTGCGGATTATGCCAGAACGAAGGACAGCCAAAAGAAAATGATCTCAAACATGTCTCATGATTTGAAGACGCCGCTGACGGTCATTCTCGGCTACACGGAAAAACTGAATCAGAAGAATATGTTGACCGCGCAAGACGAGGAGCAAGTCATTCAACGGTTGAATGAAAAAGTAAACAGTCTGATCGCCTTGCTTAATCAATTCTTCGACCTTGTCAAAATCGAGTCTGAGGATTATGATATCCCGCTAAGCAAAATATCATTGAGCGAGGTTTGCCGGAACAGCGTTCTTGAGTTTTACGACCTGCTGGTTTCCAGAAATCTTCGGGTTGAGATCGACATTCCGGAGCTGCCCTTTTATTTCCTTGGCAACAAGGATGCGCTGCATCGAATATTGAGCAATCTCATATCGAATTCCATCCGCTATGGAAGCGACGGAGGCGTGTTCGGGCTGACGGTTCGGGAAGAAGGAGAATACGTGGCCGTAGACGTGTGGGACCGGGGGAAAGGGATCGCAGAGATTCATCAGGATCGCGTATTTGAAAGACTTTATACCCTGGACGATGCCCGGAATCCGCAATTTCAAGGAAGCGGGCTGGGACTCAGTATCTCTAAACGCCTAACGGAAGAAATGAACGGACGGATCAGTCTAAGCAGCTCGGAGGCTGACAAAAAGACCATTTTCACATGCAAATTTAAGCAATTAACCTACTAATCTTGATCCATGAGATGTTGTCCTCTTGTTCAACGTCTCTTTTTTATTTCAGCCGCACGTTTCGATTGATTCTTAAGAAACATGTAAGGAACGGGAAAGGAATAAGTCCATTTTCAGGTCTATGATAAAGATAACAAAGGAAATCAAATTGTAAACACGGTGGTGGTCTTCGTGAATTACGTCATTCAAACTTCGGATCTGAGCAAAACCGTAAAAGGGATGTCCATTGTATCGAGTGTTAATCTCAATGTGAGAAAGGGCGAGATTTATGGCTTGCTGGGTCCAAACGGCGCGGGTAAAACAACCATCATGAAAATGCTGACGGGGCTCATTCTTCCGACCTCCGGCGCGATCATGCTGTTTGGCAAGAATTTTTCAGAAACCTCCAAAGAAGGCCTCAAGCGGGTCGGGAGCATCATTGAATACCCGATATTTTTCGAGCACATGACGGCCATTGAGAATCTCCAAATTCATTGCGAATACTTGGGCTATTATGATAAGAGAGCTATACGTCAAGCCCTGGACCTGGTCCAATTGGAAGGAATCGAAGATAAAAAAGTGAAGGATTTCTCGCTCGGCATGAAGCAGCGTCTTGGCATCGCCAGGGCCGCCATCACCAAGCCGGAATTGATCGTGCTGGATGAACCCACGAACGGACTGGATCCGATCGGCATTAAAAACATGAGGGATTTGATCCGAACACTGAACCAGGAATATGGGATTACATTTGTCTTGTCCAGCCATATCTTAGGGGAAATTGAGCAGGTAGCCGATAGGATCGGCGTCATTCAACGCGGTCAATTGGTCGACGAAGTCACGTTGTCCGACATTCGAAAGCAGCGTACCGATTATATTGAACTTATGACCTCGAATGTGCAGAAAGCCGCCTTTCTACTTGAGCATGAGCTTCGTATATCCAATATCAAAATCGTGCAGGATCAGCGAATCCGAGTCTATGATACGGACGTATCGACCAGTCAAATTACCAAACTGCTGATTGCGCATGAGATTGAAATCGAGGAGATCCAAAAATATAACAGTACATTGGAAGACTATTTCTATCATCAAATTCAGGGAAAGGGAATCCGATATGTTGAAATTAATCGAGCTGGAATGGAAGAAGCTGGATCGTAAGAAAGTGATCGGTGAAGCGATTACGTATTGGATCATTCTTATGTTCTTGCCGGTATTTTTTCTCAAGGTCGTTTTTGCCGATATGCCGATGATTCGTTTTGGAGAAAGTTATGCTGCCGCTCTGGAACTGATGATACCCATTCAGATGGGGTTTATATTGTTCGGAGCGTCCCTGATCAATCATGTATTCATTGAAGAATATAAGAATAAGACGATGGCTCTTTCATTCGGATATCCGCTCAGCCGAAAAAGGCTCGTGATGGCCAAGGTGCTGTTCATTGTGTTGGCGGTTTTCTTCGGTACGCTGGTGTCCTTCGTACTTGGCGGTGTTGCAACTTATGCGCTCAACCAAGTGATGGATGTCATCCCGGGAACGCCGACGGCAGCTGACCTGGCGAATTATGCGATCCGAATGACCTTACACTCCATCGTTGTCGCGCTTGCCTCATTGATTCCGCTATTTTGGTTCGGAATATGGAAAAGGGCGGTCATCCCTACGGTCATTTGCGCCGTCTTCCTGATGCAGTTCCCTAATTTTCTCGGGTTGCTGCGGATTACGCTGCATCCTGACTTTTTATATGCCATTTTCACCGTATTGGGTGTGGCAAGCGTCATTTTATCGGTTAAATTCGTGAATAAACTAGGGGATTTGTAAAGAGGGGATGTGGCATCATGAAACTCGAAGTGAAAACTGCTTTGTTACCTAATGGAGAAACGCTGATTTATAGAGAAAGAACAGGTACGGAACCCTGCATGCTGTTGATTCACGGGAATATGGCTTCTTCGGAGCTGTGGGAACCCTTGTTGACGCATGCCGATATGACCCAACGCTTCATCGCTGTAGACTTGCGCGGTTACGGCGAGTCCAGCTATCAGAATCCCATTGGTGACATGAAAGACTTTTCCGCGGACCTGCATCAATTCGTAGAACAGCTTGGTCTTCGCCATGTTATGGTTATGGGCTGGTCGAATGGTGGAGGCATCGCCATGCAGTTTGCGGCAGATTATCCAGATCGCGTACGAAAGTTGATTCTGCTTGCCTCTATCTCGACTAGAGGATATGCAGCCGTGAATTCCGATGGCGATCGTCTGAAGACTAAAGAGGAAATAGTCAAGGACCCAGGACTTGCCATGACGTTTCAAGCAAGTCAGAGGCAGGACCGGGCTTACTTTGCTCAGGCGATGGACTACCTTTTGTTACATGAACGTGAGTCTGATGCTGCCACCCGTGGGAAGTACATCGATGCCTGCATGAAGCAGCGTAACATGGTGGATGCTGCCGATGCCGCAAACCGATTCAATATCAGTTCCGTATCCAACGGACTCGCGGATGGAACAGGAGAGTTGGAGCGTATTCAATGTCCGGTCCTCGTCATTTGGGGCGTTAAGGATTTGATTACCACGCAGCAGATGACGGAAGAAATCAAAGAAGACTTTGCAAGTCATGGAAAGCCAGTTCAGTATGTAGCCTTGGATGCAGGACACTCCCCGCTAATCGATGATTTACATGGATTGGCCGCTGCCGTCCAAGCATTCATTGCTCAGCCATAGAAGGCTGAGCAATGATCTTGCTCGAAATCTTAAAACAAATACAGGGTCCTGACGATCTATTCGTCAGGACCCTATTACCATATTATGTCCGGTGGCATGAATCTCCAATCTTTATTCTGTATCTCTAAAGTTGTAAGGTAATCAATCAGATGGGACGCAAATTCTTTATTAATTATTCAAGATCTTCATCTTCTCCAATGTTGTCAGCGTTAATTGCTTCGCGAATGTACCGCTGCCGGCTGCATTCGTTGCGAACACCCAGGTCTCTTTCTCCGTTTCGACATATCCGACATACCAGCCAAGCCCCATATCGGACAGCCTCGAACCGGTTTTTCCATGAATCGTATATTCATTCTGTTCATCGTCGATCATCATCCGCTTGACCGTTTTCATCGTTTTCTTCTGAAAGGGCAAATTCTCTTCAACGAGCTTTTCGATAAATTCCGCTTGTTCTACGGCAGAGATCTTCAAACTGCTGTTCAGCCAGAATGTATCGATGCCTCCGGTTATGTCGCGGTTACCATAATGGATTCGATTCACGTATTTCTGCATCAGCTCTTGGCCGATATCGCGAGCCATCGCCTGGTAATACCAAATCGCTGATTCCCTCATAGCCGAAGCGAGTGAGTGATCCCGGTTCCAAACCGGAAACTCTCTTACGATACCGTCCCATCTTTTGACTTCGTATTCGTCAGCAACAGCCTTGACTTCCAAACCGATGAGGGCATTTGCCACTTTAAAGCTGGATTCCGGAGTAAACCGCTGTTTACTCCTTTCAGAATTGAATGTGTATACTTGATCGGTCTTCAAATTCTTGAGGACCAGTGTCGCGTGGGACTTCCGGAAGGTTTGTTCCAGCTCAAGTCCATGGGAGCTTGGCTTTGCATCGGCACTTGACGAGTATGCGAACAAGCAAACGAGTGCAAGGAATATAAAGATAAAAGCGGATAGGCGGTTTTTCTTATTCATCTGTAACATGGCTGCATCACTCCTAGAACATCTTATTTCGGGAATGGTCTCGATGGCCATCGAACAGAACAAATTCCCCATATCAAATGCATTTTGATACTATTAGTCTATGGTTACAGGTGCTGCAAGTAAATCTGATTATTTAACGTTTGTACCTATACAGATTGAGGAGAGGAAGAGGAGGCCATATGATCTATGCCGAGGTCATGAAGAGCATCGAACAGCAAATCGATAATGGAGAGTTGAAACCCGGGAAGAGGCTGCCATCCATACGGGCGTTAGCCAAGCAGTTCGACTGCAGTGTGAATACCATCATCAAAGCATACTCAGAATTGGAAAAAAAACACAAAATCTATTCCGTCTCGAAAAGCGGTTACTATGTTGTAGAGCGGGTGCCTTCCGGACATTCAGGTTCAGCTAACACGGGAGTCATAGATTTTCTCTCAGCTGGCCCCGACAAGAATGCCATGCCTTACCGGGACTTTCAGCACTGCATCAATCAAGCTATCGAAGTATATAAAGAGGAGATGTTTACCTATTCGGAGATCCAAGGGCTGCCTTCGTTAAGAGAGGAGCTGGCCCGGCATCTGCGAGAACTGCAAGTGTTTACGGTTCCTGACCGAATCTGCGTGGTATCCGGGTCACAGCAAGCGATCCATCTATTGATTTCGCTTTCCTTTCCTAATGGCAAAAAAAATATCTGCGTAGAACAGCCTACTCATGTCAGTATGATCGAGTCGATCAAGGTTCAGCAGGCCACGACTTACGGAATCGAAATAACGGAGAGAGGAATCGACATGGAACGGCTGGAGCATCTGTTCAAATGCAATGACATTAAATGTTTCTACACCGTGACCAGGTTTCATAACCCGACAGGCTGCAGCTATTCCAATAAGGAACGACGAAAAATCGTGGAGCTGGCCCAAAAATACGACGTTTACATTATCGAGGACGATTATCTAGGCGATCTCGATCCTGACAAGAACCAGGATCCGATGTTTGCTTACGATCCATCCGGAAGGGTCATATATATCAAAAGCTTTTCCAAATTAATGCTGCCCGGCTTAAGATTGGGGCTTGCTGTTATTCCGGACTTCCTGCGTGAATCATTCCTTAGCGCCAAATTCGCTACCGATCTCCATACCCCGGTCCTTATGCAAGGGGCTTTGGAAATTTACTTGAAGAGCGGCATGTTCAAGACTCATATCCAGCGCATGAGATCCATCTACAGACGGAAAGCGGCCTTATTGCAAAAGGCTTATCAAGAGATGCTGCCGTCAAGCGCCGCATATTCGGTTTCTCAATCGGGATTCTATTCGACAATCCGGTTGCCTGGTCTGCTTAAGGCCGGGATGTTGATTGAGGATTTGAAGAAGGAAAACGTATACGTAGACGATGCCCGAAAAATGTATCTTCCCGAGTTTGCCCAGAATTCGGTGATTCGCTTAAGCGTATCGCAGGTAGAGGAGGAGCACATCGAAATCGGAGTCCATACCATAGCTCGCGTAATAAAAGAGCAACTTAACAAAGTTCCGCAAGTGAAATTTATATGATATGAAGAAACAATGAGATATTCATAGGAATGGCATAGCAAATAAAAAGAAATATCAATTCCTTAATTCTATTATGATGAATATGAGTTAATTTGAGTGTGAAGGGGTGTATGTATGAGGTCTTTAGGGTCGTTGAATGTCGATGTAATTACATTGTTTGTGGAGGATTTGCACAATGTGAAGGTATTCTATCAAGAAGTATTCGGTTTTTCCGCCGTTTATGAAGACGATGTTTCTGCGGTGTTCAATTTCGGAAATATGAGCATTAACCTCCTGAATATCTCCGAAGCCCACGGTCTGATCCGTCCTGGAACCGTCGCGAGCCGTGAATCCGGATCTCGGTTCCAGTTTACTATCCGGTTGGATGATGTAGATGCAGTATGCAGCGAATTGAAAACACGCGGCGTTACCCTGCTTAACGGTCCAATGGATCGGCCGTGGGGTGTCCGAACCGCTGCCTTCACAGATCCGGCAGGGCATGTGTGGGAGATTGCGCAGCAAATCATTTGAAAAAGTTATGGATCGCGTGTTTAATTTAGGGACAACATTTGACACAAAATACTGCATTTATTCGTTAAGAAAAGCCTGAGTTATCAGGCTTTTTGATTTCTTATCCAGCATGTGCACAACTGAACACGGAAAGATCCCTATCTCATGAAGACTTCGAATGACGGATGGCTGTCTCGATATAAGCTCTCAAATTTTTAATGAATGTGCGCATGGCATATCCCACGAATCTGTCGCTGCGGTAGATCAGACAAATGTCTTGAGAAGGCGTAGGATTCCTCAGATGCACGACTTTGATCTCTGTATTGCGAAGATTATCCAGTAGAAGTCGCGGCAGAACGCACGCGCCAACTCCGCTCTGTACCATCTGGAGGAGGGAGGATAATGTTGTTGTCACCATATGCGGCTGCACTGCAAAGCCGTTGTCCATGCAGAAGCGGTCGATCAGCTTGCGGCATTGATGATCGGGTGGAAACATGCGCAGCCTGTTCAATGGGATGAAGTTCTCCCCGGCAAGAGGATCGTTCCTATGTACAGCCAATGAGAATTCCTCGTGAAACAGGGGGATTGATGTAAGACGTTCATCGATAACGGGTCCGATGGTTACGCCGATATCGATGCTTCGGTCCAAAACCTGTTCCGTGACCTTCATGGTTTCCAGAAGGGACAGCGAGATGGTGGGATAGGTCTGATGGAAATCCAGCAGCAGGGCATTAAACATGAGATCCGCGTCACCGGGCAAGACGCCGATCGATAGCGATCCACCTTGCATCTGCTTCAGATCGGCAATGGCATCGCCCGCTTGCTGCAGATGCCTGAACACGGCGGCGGCATGTTCATGAAGAATCGCTCCAGCGTCCGTAAGAACAATGGTTTTTCCCACGCGATCGAACAACAGAACCCCTAATTCTTCTTCCAATCTCCTGATCTGCTGGCTTACGTTGGGAGCACTGACTCCCATTTTTTCGGCTGCTCTCGAGAAGTGAAGCTCTTCGCATATAGCCATAAAATACTGCAGTTGTTTTAACTCCATCCTGCACACCTGCTTTCCCTTGCATCATTGAATGGATGTTTCACGATTATTGTGGCGTTATCTTCCTGATCTGTCAATTCATTATCGTTAACTTATACTTAACGTTCCGGTAATGTCCACTGTATTGATGTAACGTTCCGTGCGACCTATACTTGGGAGCATAACAAACGTTTTTTATGACAAAGGAGGAAATGAATATGTCCGAAGTGATAATCAATACGGCGAAGATTGGACGTCAAGTGGTGCTGCAGCAGGTGCAGGCTATACCGGAGGAGCAGTTCGACATACAAACTGGAGGATTTAACAACACCATCCGTTGGAATGTCGGCCATATCATTTATTGGATGGATACGTATACTACCCTAAGCTTTGGTTCCCCATCAGACATACCGGACTCGTATGCTTTACTGTTTAACTCCGGAACCAAGCCCTCGGAATGGAAGGTGGCTCCTCCATCGAAAAAAGAGCTGGTCGAGATGTTAACAGCTCAGCTTTCACGCCTATCTGGGCTGAATTCTGATATGCTGGACGAGAAGCTGTCAACTCCGTATGTCATGGGACCGTTCCAATTCAGTACGGCTGGGGACCTGTTCAACTTCGCGCTGCTTCACGAAGCCATTCACCTCGGAACGATATCAAGTCAGCTAAAGGTTCAGACACGCTAATCAAAGCTTGGAAAGCGTAAACAAAGGCGAATGATCGACAGCTTCATAAATGGAGCTATCATTTTAACGATTAACCATAAGGAGGAAGCCTACATGCAAAAATCCGTAGACTCCGTATCAACCCGAACAACTGAAAGTTTTGAAGCTTTTAAGCAGGCTTTAGAAACAGGGCATACAGCGGATTTTCTTGATAAGGTTACAGATGGTTTTCATTTCTTTGTTCCGCTCCCGCTAGATGGGTGGGATCACAAGCAGCAAGGCAAAGAGCGGTTCGAGGAGCTGGTCAGGTTCGAGCGTTCCGTATTTCAGATGCAGCTGATTCCGCTCGTCTTGATTGAGAATGCGGACCACGGGACGGTGGTATTTCGCTCAGAAGGTTTGTTGAATGGCCGGTCTTTTAGTAATGAGCTTGCCATCGTATTCGAGTTCGAGGGAGAGCGGGTCGCCTCCTTCCGCGAATATGTAGGTATGCCGTTAAAAAACTATGAGGCTCCCTAATGGGCAGGCCGGTCTTGTTCTCCACGGGCGTTATAGATTGACATCATTCGAATCGATTTACTGATCAAGAGGTATTTTCTAATCATCATTCATTCCAGAGGTGGTTTCTAACCGGTTTACTGGGTATAAACGCATGAAAAGCCGCCAAAATGGCGGCTTTTTTGCACTAAAAGATGATAGATAAAGCGAGTAGGCAATTTGCAATCTCAGACACTCAGGTATTATGGGAGATTTACCAACCGATGCGGATGATCAGGCCTTTCGGGTCGCCAACTTCAAGGTAAGCGGCCTGGCCGTTGACATCGTCATACGGAAAACCGTAGGCCAAGCGGTTAATGCTGTGGTCGTGCCAGAATTTTGCGTAATAATTAGCCGGGGCGGCTTGATAGTAATTCGAAACGTTATTCCAGTCGTTGGCCGTGTATACATGACGTTGAATGGCGGCACAAGTTGCCGCATCCGTTAAAGCGCCGTCGCATCGGAAAATATCCTGCGTGCTGTACGGAGCATACCCGCCGAAATAGTTGGCATTCGCGCCACCCTGGGCAAAAGAACCGTGAATCGGCGCGACAATGCGATACGGTGCTTGAATCGTGGCCAACGATTTGAAGGCGGCAGGAACTTCCGCCTGGAATTTGGCGAAGATACCGTTTCGGGTTTCGGATTCCAGCTCGCCTACAGTCTGGTCGAAGGAGCCGGATTTATTGACCAGACGATGCTGAAGGGGGAAACCGAATCCATCGACGCGTGTCGTATTGCCGTGGTAGCCGGCGGCGTCAATCGTGAATTCAACGAAATCAAAATAAATATCGCGGTTCGGGTCGGTCGGATTGTTCAGATCGGGGCCGGCGAATCCATCGTTAAAGGTCTTCAAGTACAGAGGAGTGCCGACGCTAAGGAACATTCGGCCCGATGTGATCTGGGGCAATGTGACCCAAGAAGCATCGCTGACCTTATGATAAATGTTGGCGTAGTTGATGCCGTTCTTGGTTAAATGGCCTGGCGCATCATTCAAGGCGCTGGAGATCGGGATCAGATTCCCGTTAAGGTCCAAATAGCTCCACTGGTTGTTGACGGGATTGATGCCGAGAACGCCCCAGTATATTTGCTGGTCGGTATAAGCGCCATGGGTCCCGTTCATGATCTTGACCGAGACGGCACCGTTTGGCGGCATGGGGATGGTGGTTGGAAGAATGTCATATATGGAGCCGGAAGAAGAGGGAGGCGGCGTGGAACCGGCAGTGTAAGAGAATACACCCGTGTCGTAGGCAGGGATCCCGTTATTGTAAGTAAACGAATAAGTAATCACTTGGCCGGCGGCAATGCCTGAGATGGCCTGCTCATATCGGGATTTTCCGGCATGGTAAGACATTCTGAAATTTTGCTGTTCACCGCCGTTTACTCGATAATGGACATCGACCCAGCTAGTGTTGACGGCGGATTTGAACCATACGGTGGCTGCGCTGCCGGATAATTCAACGCCCTGTGTATAGTCCGCAGCTTCGGCTCTCGTACCGAAAACGGACCAACAGGTCAGCAGCAGCGACAGAACCAGCAGGTAACGCATTCCCTTCTGCATCATCAAAAATTCCTCCTTTGAACTTGGGATTAAAACAACTTCGCATTCGGGACGGAAACGGCATCCCTCCTTTATTTTGGCCTGATAGTTGGCTGACTGTAAGAGTCAATCCATGCGATGACAAAAAGATTATAATCCCGTTTTCCAAAATTTAGTAGTATCGGAATTTCGGGATGGGGTTCGCCATTTCGGAAATGGAAGCATGCGCGTGGTAATGACAATGGAATCACACCAAAAAGCAGCTTATCCTATGGATGAGCTGCTTTTTGGGTATGCTTCGTTCATGTTTCTTAGATGTATAGGATAGGGTTAACCCTATCCCTCGAAATCGTGCAATCTGCGCAGGCGGTAAGCGTTCATAGCGAATTGGCGCAGCTCCTCAAGTATGGTGTAGTTCGCCCATGCTCCTGCGAAAGCGCCGATCCCAGGGACCATCTGCAGCATTTTCCGGAAGTCCATGGCGTCACGATACTCGATCTGAAAGGTCTCCCAGTCCATATTCTGGGCGTATTCGGCGTCGGAACGCCATTGTTCCTTTTCCGTATGCCAGTGCTTGATGGAATAGAGCAATCTGGCACGGTTATCCGGGCCCGAGAATGTCATTTGAAATACCTTGAGGATGAATACACGTTCGGAGAAGTGTTTGGTGTCATAACCGTAAACATGCGAGAGCTCGAACAAAAATTTCATTTTGATCGCGATCAAAGCCGGAAAGTCTACCATACTGAACATGATGCCGCCGGCTCCGGTACCAGCGCCTTCGGCAACCGCGATTTTTTGGTACAGGGCAAACAACGCTTTCGCTTCTTGATCGGCAGCTTCCAGTTCCAGAGTACGCTGGACCGGCCGGCTAGGCGTATATTCCGCACCGAACAGGGCCGTGCGAACGATCGATCGTATGGTGGTCGTTATGATGGTGTGCACCTTCGGAGGAATCCAATGATTAATCCGGCTGCCGATGGTTTTCGATGTTTTTTCCAGCCAGCCCGGCGGTTTGAACATCTGGTGTTCCCAGTCGGCGATCTCCCTCTGTACTTTATGCTCGTAATTCATGATCAATCGCTCCTCCAACAGTCTTGGCTATATTGTAACGAATATCTCCGTGATTCGAAAACCGTCTGAGGAAGGTAGCGAACCTCGACTAAAGTCCAGCATCGCCGAAGAGGATTGATAAGGGCGTGTCGAACGCAGAGCCTGCACGGTGATGCACTTTGGAATAGATGCTTACGTTTGCATATAGATCATATCGGTGGGACGATTGACATGAACCTTCGTAATCTGTTCACTCATATAACTGGCTGAATATTTGAAGTCAGATTGTATCCAGCATTTAATTATGCCGATCATTGCGTGAATTTGATAGTTAACGGTCATTTCCTGGTCAATGGTGGGCTCATCATGCCGCCGTGAAAAATGGTAGTTGCCCGTGAACATCTCGATGTACAACTGCTCTAGTCTTTCATATAGCGAATCCGTCTTTCGGATGGCATGCAGCGCTTTAAATAACTTCTTATTGTTCTCGACATGTTCGAAGCTCAGCCGGGTTGATGGAGACACCTTGTCAAGATTGACCGACTGGACTTTGCTGAAGGTAACAGTAACTGCGTTGCGGAAGCCTTCGATCGCGTCCTTGAATAAATCCTCCAGTATTTCTTGCTTGTCCTTATAGTGGAAATAGAAGGTGCTGCGATTATAGTCAGCTCGGTCCGCGATTTCGGATACCGTGATGGCATTTGCATCATTACTTTCTAAAATGAGATCGATGAAAGCGGCTTTTAAAGCGTTTGTCGATTGCCTTCTTTTGCGCTCCTGTCTGTGAAGATAAGCCAACAGAATCACATCCTATGATTGAAATTTACGATTATTCCAACACCTTCATGGCTTTTGTCGGAAGTCCAACAAATTGAAGAGTGTTGTGGATTGTAACCGATTTCTCCTCATTCTATTATAATTTTGTTGGGTCATGATGAACAGCCCGAGAGACGATATAGAGAAACAGACAGGGAGATGAGCAAATGTCCAGATTGAATGGAAAAGTGGTTGTCATTACAGGAGCTGCGCGTGGAATGGGAGCGACACATGTGCGGAGATTCGTTACCGAAGGCGCAAAGGTAGTATTCACCGATATTTTGGAGGAAGAAGGACGGAAACTTCAGGATGAACTTGGACCAAACAGCCTTTATATAAAACATAATGTTGCGGACGAAAGCGAGTGGCAGGCTGTGATCAAGCAAGCTGAAACAGCTTTCGGTTCGATTAACGTACTCATCAACAATGCGGGGATCGACCTTCCGGCGGTCGATTTGGAGGAGGTCTCCGTCGCCCAATACCAAAGGGTTATTGATGTGAACCAGCTGTCGGTATTTCTTGGCATGCGCTACGTCGTGCCTTCGATGCGCAAGGCGGGCGGCGGTTCGATCGTCAATATTTCTTCACTTGCCGGTATCGTTGGAGCTTACAAAAAAATTGCCTATACCGCATCCAAATTTGCGGTTCGCGGGATGACGAAGGCGGCAGCACTGGAGCTTGGCGATTACGGAATCCGCGTCAACTCCGTGCATCCCGGCTTTATCCGGACGCCAATGACAGAAGCGCTCATCAACGACGAACTGGAGGCAAGCTTTCCGATTCGCCGAGTCGGTCACCCGGAAGAAGTAACGAATCTCGTACTCTATCTAGCTTCGGACGAATCGAGTTATTCCACCGGCTCCGAATTTGTAATTGACGGTGGTCTCGGCGCTCAATAAGCACAAAATGAGAAATCAGGTATTTAAGTTGTACGTTTCAAAGTAAAAGATCTGAAAAATCCCATCGCGCTCAAGATGGGATTTTTCTTTATGTGACTAGCTGAATCAGCGCTCTTATTCAGACTGACTCCGTCCTTTTTGGATGAGAATACGAGCATACCCTCGTATTAATCCTTGGGATTTCTCATAACGGCATGAGCTGATCGCTAAAATCCCCGATGGTGTTCTGGCCAATGATTTGCTTGGCTTCCTCGGGTACGCCGTCTGAAGTGCGGGTCTGTTGAACCAACATGAAGTGGTGGTTATCCTCTTCCTGGAGTACCGGTTTCCTTAAATTGTCAATCTCAAAAAAACTCATCACGAGTTGGTTTTATCTGGTACGGATCATGGACAGAATAATTTTAGTCTCGCTTGTATACCATCCAACACTTCGGGCGGTATCTCCCTAACCTTGATATCCCCACCTAGAAATAGCAGCCAATTTGTGATTTCGGTCAATTCTTCCACCTTGTTCACATCGATAAAAGCCTTAAGAACGGCTGTGGTTTGGTAAGGATTCGTATATGCAATGGAAAACTTTACAGGATGGTACTTTTTGAACTGGGCTATCGCCTTTGGACCAAGATCAAGGACAAGGTTGATGAACTCTTCCTGCTTACTCAGCTGCTCTAAGATCTTTTTCTTGCCAACCCTTTTTTTCGTATGGAATCGTTCTATGTCAGAGAGATTGTCGACAGGAATAATCCGTCTCTTTTCTTCCGCTAAGTCAAAGCCTTCAATTAACCATAAGCTTTTTTCACGATAAAGGTGCAGGAGATAAATGGGATAAGACTTTATTTCCTTCTCTTCCTGGACGGAAACCAATAAATAGTTGTCCAGCAGAAGGAGTTGGATGAGTTTTTCTAACATCGGATGGGGCAGGTCGGACAGATCAAGCAAGTCGGGATTATGAGGATTGGTTCCTTCAAACAGCAATATTTGATTTAGTAGAACAAGATCGTCTTGTTGGTTCTCCGAGATGAGGCCGAGTAATTTTTCAGCCAAAGAATGGCGACTCTTTAGATAAGGGAGCTGTTGATTTCGAGTGGCCATAAAGGCGATAAACAAAGCTTTGATTTCTGTGTCGGTAAAGCGGACCGTGGGCAGGACGGAGTTGTTCATGACAAAATAACCCCCATCCCTCCCAACTTCAGCGACAAGCGGCATCCCCATGGCTTCGATTTCTCGAATATCTCGAATCGCCGTCGAGCGAGAAATGTTAAATTCGCGCATGATTTCAGAAATGGTAAAGTGGGCGCGGTTGTTGATATACCGCATGATGGTATTAATCCGCTCAACTTTTTTCATCGGACTCTCCTAAACAGTATCATTTTTTGACATGATTTAAGGTTATTATAAACCTATCAAGTGAAAAGACAAATCATTTGAAAAAAATTAAAAAAGGAAGGTTTTGAATATGGAGAATTATACGCTTGAGGAAAAAGACAGCTTTATCGTATTAGGTATTGGAACCGAACTTAAAAGCGATTACACGGATTATGCCGGCATCAACAAGGAAAAAACGGAATTTTGGGAGTCGGTGAAGCAAGATGGAAGGCTTGATACCTTAAAGGCCATAGCTGCAAATGATTATATTTTTGCCGTAAACGAGGCGGTCAATAACAAGATGATGTATTATGCCGGCGTCATGACGGAGGAGTCGTTACCAGAAGCCACTAGAGTTATTCAATTCCCTAAAGGGGAATACCTCGTTGTAAAAGGGGAAGGGAAAACGGCGGATGAGCTGAGCAATAAACTTACCGGCATTGCCTTTGGTCAAGTATTGCCGTCAGCCAAGGATTTTGCCTATGTCGGCGGGCCGAATGCTACGGTGGAGATGGAAGAGCGGGACGGCTTCGTAAGTGGCGAATTGTGGATTCCCGTCGTAAGGAAATAAATAAGATCAAAGGAGAAAGCGGCATGGCTTATATCGTTGATTTTAAAAATGTATCTACGGTTGGTTTGGAGTCTTCGCCCGCAGCGGAAGCGCTGGCTGGTTTACGAGCGAATGAGGCGCGTTACTTCATGAACAAATATAAGCATGAATTTACGGTTGTACCAGCCGGCGATAGCCAGGAGACTTTGGATTATGTGAACCGAATATTGAAAGAAGAACGAGATCTTGAGTTTGCGGCCAAACCTTTGGAGACGTCGCGTTTTCAAGTGGAAAATATCCAGTGGGCTTTCGTCTTTTATGAGGATGGCCTCGCGGTCAATGTCATGTATACGGTTGATGATCCGAAGAAGCGGGCTGTCGGTTTTAAGCTTTCGGAGGGGATGGAGGTACCGCAGGAGTTGGAAGGGAAGTTTAAGTTTGCAAGGCAGAAGTCCAAATTAGCCGGAACCATTCGGGGCTCGTTCTTTGTAATTAAAAAGGAATACTAAGCGGTGAGCAGTCAAATAAATAACGAAAACCCAAAAAAGAACCTGAATCCTCTGCTTTCAGGTTCTTTATTATTGCAATTACATAGACACGATGATACAATCTGAATGCGATACAATCAGGTTTAAGGGTATAAATATTTCATCTTACAATTTAATTGTACCACGCTAAAAATACCCTTGTCAAATGTTTTTTTCTCAAATTAATGGTTAGGAGAGATGTTGAATGCGTTCTTTGGTTCTCGATTTTCAAGACATGGAACAAAACCAGCTGTTGCTCGTTGGCGGAAAAGGAATGAATCTAGGAGAATTAGCAAAAATCGAAGGAATACACGTACCGGAAGGATTTTGTGTTACAACCGCGGGATATCAAAAAGCCATCGAACAAAACGAAACCTATCATGATTTGCTGGGACAGCTAGCCATGCTAAAAGCAGAGGATCGGGAACGAATTGGTGAAGTCAGCAGGAAGATCAGGCAAATCATTATGGACGCAGAGATTCCTGCCGACGTCGTGAAAGCCGTAACTCATTATCTCTCTCGGTATGGCGAGGAACATGCTTATGCCGTGCGTTCCAGTGCGACAGCTGAAGATTTACCTCATGCCTCCTTTGCCGGTCAACAGGACACCTATTTAAATATCATCGGGACAGAGGCCGTCTTGCAGCATATCAGTAAATGCTGGGCATCCCTATTCACGGATCGCGCCGTGATCTACCGGATGCAAAATGGATTTGACCACAGTCAAGTTTATTTATCCGTGATCGTTCAAAGGATGGTTTTCCCGCAGGCTTCAGGGATACTATTCACGGCAGACCCGATGACATCCAATCGAAAGCTGCTCTCCATCGATGCCAGCTTTGGACTTGGAGAAGCGCTGGTCTCCGGTTTGGTATCTGCCGATTGCTACAAAGTACAGGATGAGGTCATCGTCGATAAGCGGATAGCCGCCAAAACATTGGCGATCTATGGACGACGGGAGGGCGGAACGGAGACCCAGTCGATTGCCCCCGATCAGCAAAAGATCCAAACCCTTACCGAACAACAAATTTTACGGCTGGCACGCATCGGAAGACAGATTGAAGCTTTTTTCGGCCGGCCGCAAGATATCGAATGGTGCCTGGCCGATGACGTGTTTTATATCGTTCAGAGCCGGCCGATCACGACGTTATACCCGATTCCTGAAGCGAGTGACCAAGAAAATCGCGTCTATATTTCTGTTGGTCATCAACAAATGATGACGGATCCCATGAAACCGCTGGGATTGTCTTTTTTCCTGCTAACGACTCCTGCACCCATGCGCAAAGCTGGCGGAAGATTGTTTGTTGATGTCACACATCATCTGGCATCGCCTAACAGCAGAGAATTTTTATTAAATAGCATGGAACAACACGATCCGCTCATGAAAGACGCACTTATGACCATCATTGATCGAGGAGATTTTATAAAATCGTTACCCGATGATAAAAAAGAAGCGAGTCCCGTTAAAAGCAGTAATGCTATGCCGCCTGCCGGTGCTCCCCCACAATTCGAAAACGAGCCAACAATCGTTAATGATCTGATTCAACGAAGTCAAACATCGATCGAAGAGTTAAAACATAACATCGAGACGAAATCTGGGACGGATTTATTTGATTTCATTGTGGAAGATATCCAGCAATTGAAGAAGATTCTGTTCGACCCGCAAAGTTCGGCTGTCTTTATGGCTGCCATGAATGCTTCATCATGGATCAATGAAAAAATGAACGAGTGGCTAGGTGAAAAAAACGCAGCAGACACGCTTTCTCAGTCTGTACCCCATAATATTACTTCGGAAATGGGTCTGGCGCTGCTCGATGTCGCAGATGCGATTCGTCCTTATCCGGAAGTCATTGATTATTTGCAGCAAGTCAAACACGATGACTTTTTGGATGAGCTGGTTACGTTTGATGGCGGGCGTGAAGCCCGAGACGCGATCCGTGATTTTCTCAACAAATACGGGATGCGATGTGCCGGAGAAATCGATATCACTAGAACACGTTGGAGCGAAAAACCCACAACGCTCATCCCGTTGATTATGGGTAACATCAAAAACTTTGAGCCTAATGCCAGCCATCGAAAGTTTGAGCAAGGACGACAGGAAGCGCTGAACAAAGAACAAGAACTACTGGAACGATTAAGCCGATTACCGGATGGTGAACAAAAAGCCGCAGAAACCAAACGAATGATCGACCTTATCCGGAATTTCATTGGTTATCGGGAGTATCCGAAATACGGCATGGTTAATCGCTACTTCGTCTATAAGCAGGCTTTACAGAAAGAAGCCGAACAACTCGTAGAAGCAGGCGTTATTCATGACAGAGAAGATATATATTATCTCTCTTTTGAAGAACTTCACGAGGTCGCACGCACAAATAAACTGGATTACCGAATGATCAACAAACGAAAAGACGAGTACAAATTATATAAAAAACTGACTCCTCCGCGTGTGATCACATCGGATGGCGAAATCATTGTTGGTGAGTACAAACGGGAAAATATTCCTGCTGAAGCCATTGTAGGGCTGCCAGTTTCTTCGGGCGTTATAGAGGGAAGAGCACGTGTCATCTTAAACATGGAAGACGCTGATCTGGAGGAAGGAGACATCTTAATCACTGCCTTTACGGACCCTAGCTGGACGCCATTGTTTGTATCCATTAAAGGATTGATCACCGAAGTGGGCGGACTGATGACCCACGGAGCCGTTATTGCGCGTGAATATGGATTGCCTGCCGTAGTCGGCGTCGAGAATGCAACCAAAAGGATCAAGGATGGGCAGCGCATTCGCGTGAATGGAACAGAGGGGTATGTGGAAATATTATAATAAATACCAACATGAAGCCGCGATTTTCGCGGCTTTTTCAATTATTGAACAACATCTAGGAAGCAGATGCCTTCCATGGATACAAATCGGCTGGGGTGATCAGCGGACTTAGGAAGCTTATTATACGTTACGGTTTATTCACGCAACTCTAAGGTTGCTTATTGTTGACAAGCAACCCTAGGGTTGCTTATAATCGGACTATGAAGTGGGACAAAGACGCAATATTCAAAGCACTTGGCGATCCAACTCGGCGGCTTATGTTAGACGAATTATCCGAACGCAATGAGCTGACGTTGTATGAACTTACGGTACGTCTCATCATGAAGCACAACCTTTCCATTTCACGGCAAGCGATAGCTAAACATCTTGCTGCATTGGAAGATGCCGGACTCGTCATAACCAAGCGTAAGGGGAAATATCGAGTCATTATCTTTAACAACGAACCACTGAAGAATTTGCTGAAAGGATGGATAGAGTAATTTTTAATTTTATAATGCTGGAGGAGGCCATAAAATCATGAAAATCATTGTAACCAGTATATTCGTGCAGGATCAAGACAGGGCGCTGGAGTTTTATTCAGAGAAGCTCGGATTTGTTAAAAAGGAGGATGTTCCTGTCGGAGAATTCAGGTGGATAACGCTTGTTTCGCCCGATGTTCAAGACGGTACCGAGCTTTTGCTCGAACCGAACGAGCATCCTGCCGCAAAGGAGTATCAAAAGAAGATCTTTGCCGAAGGCATCCCGGCAACCATGTTTGGCGTTGAAGATATTCGCAAAGAGTACGAGCGGTTAAGGGAAAAAGGCGTGAAGTTTACGATGGAACCGACAAAAATGGGCGAACTCACAATAGCTGTCTTTGACGATACCTGCGGGAACCTTATTCAGATCGTGCAGAAGTAATTTACGGATTTGTTAGATAACCCTGACTCTTATGAATCATGTAGGACAACAAGTAAATGAAGACGATAAAAGCCACATCGTATGCGGCTTTTATTTATATGCATGCAAATTGCTGCCGTGCTCAAGTCTCAAACAGGACTTCTCCTGTACGGGAAACATCAAACCCCGGAATCGAACGCAGCTCCTTTTGGAAGGTGTCCGATTGCAGAATTTGCAAAAGGGCGGGAATCCAAGTCTGACTCCACGTGGTTTTAAGTATCACAAGATCATAACGCTCCTGAATCAAAGGAATAAAATCAATTTGACCGATTATTGAGGCTGCTTTCTCAATGCCTACGCCAACATCGGCTTCACCGGTAGCAACTTTCGTCGCCACACCGAGATGGTTGGTCTGAATATGATCATAGCCTGAAAGCTGCTCCGGATTGATTCCGTGAAGGCGGAGCTGTTCGTCGAGCAATACGCGGGCGCCTGATCCCTTCTCTCGATTCACGAATCGCAGCCCCGGACGGTCTAAATCAGACCACCCTCTAAGACCGAAGGGGTTCCCCGGCTGGACATATAACCCTGCGTTTCTGGAAAGAAGATTGACGACCACATAGGAAGAACCAACGAGCAGCTTTCGAATATACGGAAGATTGTACTCTCCTGTATCTCCGTCCAAGAGGTGCGTGCTGACGATATCCGACTCGCCTCTGTACATAGAGATTAAGCTGTCGAGGCTGCCGACAAATGAACGCAAGGGTCGAATGGCGGGGATTGTTTGTTCCATATGTTTGGCCAAAATGTCTAGGCTAATGTCATGTCCGGTAATGACGATCGGGCGATTCCCGCTGGTGAATGTAGGCGGTTGGATAGGTGAAGGCGAAAGCGCCTCAACAGGCTGGTTGGATACCGGAACCGTTCTCGTCCTTTGTTTGTAGGCCTCCAGGTCAGCAGCATCCACCCGCATTTGTTTGCCGACCCGATAAGAGGGCAACTCCCCTTTTTTGATCAGATCATACACGGTAAGTTTGGATATTTTTAAGAGCTTGGCAATTTCCTCCGTTGTATAAGACATGTCATTGGACATATCATGTTCCTCCCGGTTAACTGTATAAATGGTTTAACATTTGAGGCTAATTATAACACAATTGAATGAATTCAAACGATTCTCCTGATTTCTCCCCTCTCCGGATTATATGTATATCATTAAATTAGATATAAATAGATATATTTGGTTTACAAAGAATTGCGCATGAAAGTATAATGTTTATGCTTGATTATAACTAAATATAGTTTTTTGGAGGGGGACCCATGATTAAACCAGCAAAGATTAGCGTGGTTTTATCTCTTGTATTATCCATGATATTAGTAATGGCGGGTTGCGGCACGGCAGCAAAAGATCATACCGCTTCTCAAGCTGCGGATAAGAATACGCAAACTTCGGCAGCAGCGGAAACGGTTGAATTGACCGTATCTGCGGCAGCAAGCATGACAGAAGCTCTAGAGGAAATCCAGGAAGATTATAAAACGAAGTATCCAAATATCACATTAAATTTTAACTTTGGCGCATCGGGCGCATTGCAGCAGCAGATTGAGCAGGGAGCACCAGCCGACTTGTTCCTGTCAGCCGCAGCCAAGAACATGGAAGCGCTCGTGGAAAAACAACTGATAGATGCAAATCAACAAAAAAATGTTCTTAGCAACGAGTTGGTGGTTGTCGTGTCTGCGGATGGACAAGTACCGGTTGCAGGCTTTGCCGACTTGTCCAAGTCTGATATAAAGAACATTGCCATTGGCATTCCTGAAAGTGTGCCTGCGGGAAGTTACGCTAAAGAGGCCCTTACAAAAACGAACTTCTGGGATTCGCTCCAATCCAAGATCGTACAAGGTAAAGACGTACGTCAAGTTCTTCAATATGTAGCAACGGGTAATGCAGATGTCGGGTTTGTGTATAAAACGGACGCATTAACCTCTGACAAAGTGAAGGTTGCTTTTGCTGTGGATCCCGCAACATACACGCCTGTTGAATATCCGATTGGAATCGTAAAGGCAACAAAACATCGAAAAGAGGCTGAGAATTTCTACGCTTATTTGCAGACTCAAGAAGCGCTGGACGTCTTTGAGAAGTACGGATTCTCCGTTCTGAATTGATTGGGGCCAATATGAATTGGAACGAATTCTGGTTACCGATTAAACTGTCACTACAGGTTTCCGTACTGTCCAGCCTAACGGTTGTCCTGCTTGGAGTGGCTGCTGCCTGGTGGATGTCACGCAAATCTTTTAAAGGCAAAACGATTCTTGAGACCGCCTTTATGCTCCCGTTAGTTCTTCCGCCAACCGTGGTTGGTTTTGTACTATTAGTCATACTTGGTCGAAAAAGCTGGTTTGGACAATGGATAGAATGGCTCTTTGCCGCGCCCGTCATTTTTACTTGGTGGGCTGCCGTGATCGCTTCGGTCGTCGTAGCCTTTCCGCTGGTCTACCAAACGATGAAGGTAGGGTTTTCTTCTGTCCATCGGGAAGTCGAGGAAGCAGCTCGATCAAACGGGGCTAACGAGTGGCAGGTCTTCAGGTATATAACGCTTCCTTTGACTTATCGCTCGTTGGTAACTGCCTATATTCTTGGATTTGCTCGTGGACTTGGTGAATTCGGAGCAACGTTAATGATAGCCGGCAATATTCCGGGCAAAACACAGACCATTCCTACGGCCATATTCGTTGCGGTTGATGCGGGCAATACGACGATGGCATGGGCCTGGACAGGTTCCATGATCATGATTTCCTTTATAATGTTGCTTCTTACAAGGCGAAGTGATCAATAAAAGTCGCTAAATACAGCGGCTTTTTTTCATGTTTCGGAACTTCATGATATTGATTTATTTTAAAAAAAGGGTAATCATTAGTTACAGCACATTATTTTACCATCACATTCCAGTAAAAAGTGCTGATTACGCGCAAACCGAAAGGAGGATTGTGATTAGCTGTCGTCAGCTATAATTCCTGCTTCATATCAACCCCAGTGAGACATCATGTCAAAGGAGGTATCTTAATGTTTCAGGAGCGCTTTGCTCTCAGCGGTAAGAACTTAAAGATTTTTACATCGTTCGTTCTCGCCATTATTTTACTTATCATGCCGGTCCTGCCGGCTGCAGCTGCATCACCAGGCAAAACCGTGAATGCTTCGGCTAAGCTGGCCTATAATCTTAAAGGGCTTAAGCACAATGTGGCCGTTCAAAAAGCATATATTGCAGACAAGTATATTTATGTTACACAGCGGTCTAAGGGTACATGCTATCTTTCCAGGCTGCTTATTAGCGGGAAAGACGCGAAGTACGTAGACGAAATGACCGTCACCAATACCGGCCATTGTCAAACGCTTGATATGTATACGTACAAAGGGGAACATTATTTCTACTTCAGTTCCAAAGCCGATTCTTCTACCAAGCAATTCTGGTCCCTCCAAGTGGCAAGACTAAAATATAAGGCGGGATCAAAGGTCGATTATACGAAGCTGGACCGGTTCGTCTATATGAATTATGCCAACAAGACCGGTAAACGATTAGGCACAACCTATAGGGTTGACGGCGGCGGCAACAGCAAATATACGTTCTTCCGCGTACAAACCAAGGAAAAGACCGTCACCTGGTCCATATACAGCACAGCGGCCCTGAACAAGCTTCTGGACAGCAAAAAGCAGGTTCGAATGGATAGTGCCGCAGCGGTAAAAGCGAGCATAGCGAGTTTCACTCAATCCGGCAATCGTATTATTAGACCGAATGGATCGTTTCAAGGTGCAGATATGCTGGGGAGCTCCAAAATTTACACTTCGGGAGGCGCCGAAGGCCAAACCCCGCAGATCGCCATGATGACCAGCTCGGGCGCCTACAAGAGCCTGGTGAAAATTACGAATGTGGGAAAGCATGAAATCGAGGGCGTTCAGACCAAGAACGGGAAGGTTTACTTTACGATCGTGACGGATCCCAAGAACAAGAAAAACACGCAGAAAATTTACTATGTGCCGGATACGATTTTTTAAATATTTTACGAAAAAGTCGCCATGTAATGGCGGCTTTTTTCGAGATTGTAACTAGTATGTCCAGTCCCCGGCAAGTATAAATCACTTCTTATCACGTCTTAATATCAGAGAACAATGTGAGATTGTGTGTTTTTGTGGTATTCTGTACTAGTAATTCAAACGCGGTAATCGTTTATTGGAGGAATATTCAATGCTTGCACATGATCGGCATCAACAAATCATGAAACTGCTTCACGAAATCCAATCGGTCAAGACAACGGATTTAATTGCGCAATTCGGAGTTTCTTTCGAGACGATTCGTAGAGACCTGGAATATCTGGAACAAGAGGGCTTCTTAAAAAGGGTTCATGGCGGGGCAACCTTGCCGGCAGCGGACTATCAGAAAGAACTGCCTTTTACCGTGCGGGAAATGAAGAGGCTTCAAGAGAAACGGGAGTTGGCCCAGATTGCCCTCCGCTACGTGGAAGAAGGGCAATCCTTGTTCATGGATGTAAGCACCACCAATACCGAATTCGCCAAGGCCTTGATGACGCGCTTTGATCGATTGACGATACTGACCAATTCCTTTCAGATCGCATCGATACTTATGGAGAAACCTCATTTCACGATCATCTTTGTCGGTGGGGTGGTCCGTAACTCGGAACATTGCGTGGTCGGCGATTTTGCCGAATCCTTTGTCACTCAGTTTCATGCCGACCTTTTCTTTATGAGCGTGAGCGGCATATCCCTGACCGAAGGCTTGACGGATTATGGGTTAAGTGAGATTCAATTGAAGAAGAAAATGCTGGCCCGGGCACACAAGGTCATCGTGCTTGCAGACAGCAGTAAGTTTAACGCGGTTTCGCTCACACCGGTCTGCGGATTGGATCAGATTGAACGGATTGTGACGGACTCCGGGCTAGGGCATGATGTCCTTGAACAATATCGGGAGGCAGGGGTCAACATCGATTGCTAATAATTTCAAAGGAACAAGAAGAGCCTTTCGACGAGGTTCTTTTTTTTTGCTCATCATATCAATTGACAGTAAGAATTCCCCATGATACGATCAATCTCGAGTTGTATAAATGTGTGTTTATAAGCATATTATTGTGTAGCATAGTGTTTTCGAGGGGGTGCAATAATTTCAATTGCAGTTTTATTGGTTCTAGGCTCTGGCATGGCGCATGCGGTATGGAATATGTTGGCAAAGTCGAGTGGGAATAAGCAGTTGTTTTTATTTATGATTTATATCCCCACCACGCTTATGCTGCTCCCGGGCTTTATGATCGAAATCGTCACAGCGAATCCACCCATGTCGGCTTACCTTTTGTTATTCCTGTCCGTGTTCATTCAAGGGGGATATGCCTATTTCTTGTCCAAGTCCTTAACCTATGGCGACCTATCCCAGGTCTACCCGATGATGAGAGGCATTTCCACTTTCTTGTTGCCTCTTTGCGGAGTCATCCTCCTGAACGAGCGATTATCCGTCTGGGGATGGCTGGGACTCGGATTGATTGCATTTGGCTTCTTTCTATCAAGCGGCATCTTTATGAGGAAGCAAAGATTTCATGCCCCTCACAGGGTTCTTTTCTATACTGCAGCCGTGGGGCTTTGCACGATGGCGTACGTGATGGTAGACAAAGTGAATCTGCAGCATTTTTCGCCAACGCTGCTTTTGGAAATATCCAATATCGGATTTATGCTGGGGCTGGCCCCGTCTATCCGTTTTGGCGAAATCCGCTGGGTAAGAGAGATAAGAGAACATGGAAAATGGCTTGCAGTTGGCGCGATCCTTTCTCCAGGTTCATATTTGTTGTTCTTGTTTGCCATGAGTATGTCCCCATTAATATACATAGCGCCTCTTCGAGAGATTGGAACCGTATTCGGCACCTTGCTGGGCGTATTGCTGCTGAAGGAAGGTCAAGGAGGGCGGCGGATCGTATCGGCCGGCATTATCTTTATCGGAATCTTACTCGTAGGCATGCTGGGCATATGATTAGTTAGACGGCATTTTACCGTTGCGGTGAACACCGGGATAACGCCACGGCCATATTCGACATCATTTAGAAGGAGGATTGAGTAGTTTGAACAAGCGAAATCAAGATGGAGAAAACCGGAAGGGGGACGTGCTGCTCCGATTTCAGGTTATCACCGATACGCACGTGAAGGCGGACCCCGGACATACCTACAATTGTAATTTGGCGAGGGCACTAGAAGATATTAAACGAATGGCGCCGGACAGTGACGGCATTATGCACGCAGGCGATTTAACCGACCAGGGGAGTACGGAGGAATATGCGGAGTTTCGCAGAATATGGCGGGAGCATGGCGCAGGATTGCCGGTCAGTTATTTTGCTGCAGGCAATCACGATGTCGGTCTGGGGCATTGGCCCTCACGTTTGGGAGCTTATCTGGATGCCACGGGGATGAGGGGACCCTATCACGATCATTGGGTTAACGGGTACCACTTTATCTTCCTCGGAACCGAGGAGGGGCTGGAACTGTTTGCTTCCTTGTCCGAAACTCAGCTGACATGGCTCGATACTAAGCTAACCGAGAGCAAGAATCCGGTTCAACCGGCTTTCGTCTTCCTGCATCAGCCGCTCAAAGACACGGTTGCAGGATCTTATGAGTCGCAGCGATGGTACGGCGTTGCTCAGGACGAAGCGCTCAAGAAAGTTCTGGCTAAACACCGGCATGCCATCCTGTTCACGGGCCATACTCACTGGGAGCTGGAGGCTCAGCATACGATGTTCGATGGACAGGAACGACTGCCTTATATGTTTAACGGATCCTCTGTCGCGTACCTATGGACGGATAAAGACGAACATAAAGATGGGAGTCAAGGGCTGTTCGTCGAGGTTTATGCAGATCGTGTAATCGTCAAAGGCCGGGATTTCGCTGCAGGCAAGTGGCTGGAGAATGTCCGGTTTGAATGTAACATCCCTGAGCAATCCGAATAATTGGAAACGCCTACAACAGAACCCTCCATTCAACGACATCGGTTCATTATGATTGAACTGGGCTGTCGGGTAAATGGAGGGTTTTTCCGTCTCCGCTGCAGGATTACCAAATGAATATAATTGTTTTCACAGGAAAAAGATACTACAATTGGATCAAGGCTTACATACCAGTGTTTAGATTTTGCTCTTGTTCAAATTGACAGCTAAGAGAGTAACAGAGGGGGAAACTTGGAATGAAAAACAATGAACTAAAGAGGGGGCTCGAAGCTCGCCACATTCAGATGATTGCTTTGGGCGGCACCATCGGTGTCGGGTTATTTATGGGTTCGGCAAGCACGATCAAATGGACAGGTCCATCGGTGATGCTTGCGTATGCTATTGTAGGGATTTTTATTTTCTTCATCATGCGCGCAATGGGGGAAATGCAGTACATCGAACCGAGCACGGGATCGTTTGCGACCTTTGGCCATAAGTACATTCATCCCTTGGCGGGGTATGTGACGGCCTGGAGCAACTGGTTCCAATGGGTGATCGTCGGGATGGCGGAGATCATTGCCGTTGGGACGTATATGAAGTACTGGTTTCCGGATTTGCCCGCTTGGATACCAGGGCTCGTCGCCATGGCGATTCTCGGTGCAGCCAACCTGTTCTCCGTGAAATCGTTTGGTGAATTCGAGTTTTGGTTTGCCATGATTAAAATCGTAACCATCGTCTTGATGATTGTTGCCGGGTTTGGTCTGATTTTGTTCGGATTAGGCAATGGCGGAAATGCGATCGGATTTTCTAACTTGTGGCAGCATGGGGGCTTTTTTACCGGCGGATGGTCAGGCTTTTTCTTTGCTCTCTCGTTAGTGATCGGGGCCTATCAAGGCGTCGAGCTGATAGGGATTACGGCAGGTGAAGCCAAAAACCCGCAAAAAACGTTAATGAGCGCGACGCAAAGCATTATCTGGCGCATTTTGATCTTCTATATCGGCGCGATTTTTGTGATTGTTACGGTCTACCCTTGGAATCAGCTGCAAGCCCTCGGTAGTCCGTTCGTTGCCACGTTTGCGAAAGTCGGCATTACTGCTGCAGCCGGAATCATCAACTTTGTTGTCATCACCGCTGCCATGTCAGGTTGCAACAGCGGGATATTTAGCGCAGGCCGCATGCTTTATACATTAGGGGTCAATGGACAGGCACCGAAAATATTTACGAAACTGTCCCGTAACGGCGTGCCCCTGCTGGGAACGATCGGCGTACTCGCGGGGTTGGGCCTTGGGGTGTTTTTAAGTTATATCGCACCGGAAAATCTGTTTGTGCATGTGTACAGCGCCAGCGTGCTTCCCGGCATGGTGCCATGGTTCGTCATTTTGATCAGTCAAATCAATTTCAGAAGAACCAAGGGGAGTGCATTGGATGATCATCCGTTCAAAATGCCTTTCGCACCGGTGACCAACTATGTGACGATTGCCTTTTTGCTTATGGTGCTGGTCGGTATGTGGATTAACGATGAAACTCGGATTTCCCTGATTACAGGCATTGTTTTCTTGGGTATTGTCGTGATCAGTTATTATGCCTCCGGGGTTAACAAGGCACAAAAAAACCATGAGTCAAGCAATAGATGAATCGGCAAAAACATCCAATAACGAAATGAATCAACATCCCATTCTCACCAAAGTGCAAATGGGATGTTTTCATTTTGAGGTACGAGCTCGAGTGATTTTATGCAGGATTCAAACAGGATAACCAATCTATACGTCGAAATTGAAAAGGTAAATGTTTGTCTTCCGGTATCGGACCTCATGGATAGGAACACGACGCTGAACAACTCATGATTGATATAAACGAAGGAGGGATTCTATATGCCATATGGGCCTGACCCTAACGCAATCTACCCGAATGAGGCGATTAAAAGTATTTGCTATATTAAAAACGTAGTGACACGTCCCAATATTATTGTCGGCGACTATACCTATTATGACGATCTAAACGGCGCCGAGAAATTCGAAGAGCATGTCACGCATCACTATGAATTTATTGGAGACAAGCTGATTATCGGGAAGTTTTGCGCAATCGCAAAGGGGATTGAATTCGTCATGAATGGCGCCAACCATAGAATGGGCAGTGTTACTACCTATCCGTTTAACATCATGGGTAACGGTTGGGAGAAATCGACTCCGGCACTGGCCGACTTACCCCTTAAAGGCGACACCGTCATTGGCAACGATGTCTGGATTGGTCAAAACGTGACCGTAATGCCCGGTGTACACATCGGCGACGGGGCTATCATAGCAGCCAATTCGGTTGTTGTAAAAGATGTTCCCCCTTATCATATTGCAGGCGGGAACCCTTCCAGGGTTATTAAGAAAAGATTTGATGACGAACTCATCGACCATCTCCTTGCCATCCAATGGTGGGATTGGCCTGCTCGGAAAATTTTTGACCATCTTGAAACGTTATGCAGCGGAGATCTGACTAAAATCAAGGAAATATAAATTGCTCATTATAGCATCTCATGGGTGAATCTACTTATTGAGCGGCTTTGCAGAACACCAGGGCACCGTCAATATGATCCTCTGCATAAAAATTGGAACCTTACATCATAATAATACAGCCTTTTTTATTCCAAACCATTCAGAGGAGCAGATACGTGTGAAAAGCAAATGGTTGCTAGCGTTAACCCTAGCGTTCGTAATTAGCATGACTCAGGCCGTAGCGCCTGTGCAAGCCATGGTGGGCGAGAAGAAGAATCCGGATTGCATAAGTCCCAAAGTAGTCCAATTGAAAGGCGAAATGGAGAAGGTTTGGATCGACCATACGATATGGACAAGAAGCTATATCGTGAGTGCCATATCTAATCGTCCTGATCAGAAGGACGTTCTGGACCGGCTTTTGCGAAACCAGCAGGACATTGGCAACGTGATCAAACCTTACTATGGGGAAGCCGCCGGGAATAAGCTTGCCGATCTAATGAGAGAACATATTCTGATTGCAGTGAAAATCGTGGCTGCGGCCAAGGCCGGCAAACAGTCGGAAGTGGACAAATTAGAGGCGGATTGGCACAGAAACGCTGACGATATCGCAAAATTTTTAAGCGCAGCGAATCCGAACTGGCAGTTTAAAGAGCTCCAGGATATGTTATATACGCATCTCCAATTGATTACGGAAATCGTCGTTAGCTGTATCAAGGGAGATTGGAAAGCGGATATTGCTGCAACCGACAAAAACGAGATCCATATGATTCATTTAGCGGATATTCTGACAGAAGGCATTGTCAAGCAATTCCCTGAGAAATTCTAAGGATTACTCGTGTGTCAGAATCGCGCTAAAGAAGAACTTACAATTACAATAGCCGCATCTTTGCGGCTTTTTGTAATTGCCAAAGCAGGAGCTTGTGAACATTAACGGTAACAAGAGATATGATCCATTAGCCGTTATTCGTTTTCCGCAAGAGGGAACCCAAAACATGATCGTATACATCCCTCTCCCAACGGGTAATAACTAACAGCACAGCAAAAACGTGACGATCAGTGGGAAAGGGGCTTGAAACGAATGAAACGCAAACTATTGATAACCGGAGCGGCAGGCACCATAGGGAACGTAATTTACAAGGGACTGCAAAAAGACAGCCGGTATGACATCATCGGTGCGGATATAGAGGCGGACGATAGGCAGGGTATCGTGCAGTTGGACATCGTGGACGAGGCGCGGCTGGCAGAGCTTACGCAAGGAGTCGATACGGTGCTCCATTTTGCCTGGATTAAGGACAACGGGGATTTCCTCGGTAAGGTACTGGAGGGAAATGTGACCGGCGCGTACAAGTTGTTTGAGGCTGCCGTGCAGAATGGCGTTCGCCGTATGATATTTGCCAGCTCCAATCATGCGACCGGTTATTACAAGGTTTACGAAAAGGTAGAGCCAGACGATCCGTACCGCCCGGATAGCTTTTACGGACTCAGTAAATGCTATATCGAACTGCTGGGCCGGCTTTATTCAGATCAGGGCAAGATCTCTTCGATTAATATTCGAATCGGCAACTTCCCTGGAGATGATCGACCTCATTCAGAGCGCGCCGGGCATATCTGGATATCGGAACGCGATATGCTTCAACTGATCGTTTGCTGCATTGAAGCAGATGACAAACTAACGTATTTGAACTTGTACGGCACTTCCGCCAATACGGATAACTATTATAACATCGATTATCTGGAAGAATTGATCGGATACAAACCTCAGGACGACGCAGCAAAGCTGCTTGAGTTAGCCAAGGCGGCGGGAAGCAAAGTACGTCAGGACGAGACGGTCTATCAGGGAGGCCAGCAACAATAACAGCTTCGAATAGGCACCTGTAAACCTGCGTTTCCGTAGATCGGTGATGCCTGATAGAGATTTGCATGCGTACAGAAGCCATGAGGATACGATGAACGATGAGAGGCTTGTCTTCTGAAAGTCGCGTTAATAATGCGGCTTTTTTTTATTTTCAGGACTATCGTTCGTGTCATTCCCACTTGACGTACGTTTCGATTACGTGATCAGCTGCCCCGGCCGCACGTACGCCGATTAAAGGCTTCTTGCTAACAAGGTCCCTACTTGTTTGGCCATGACTTGCGGCGAGTAAGGCATTCCGTTTCGGATCCACCATTCAATGACCCCGACATAAGCAGTCCCGGCATATTGCAGCATCACATCTTCGTGTAATTCGGCGTTTTTTCCGCTTTCTTTGTCGATCTCACCTTTGAATCCTTCCATGAAAGACGTAAGCAGCCGCGTTCTGAAAGAGGAAGGGGCGCCTTTGGACGCTAACATGGTTGAAAAAAGCACATAATTCTTTTCGAAATATTCGAAATACGGCACGAGAGCATCCGCCCATTCCATTTCACACGCCCAAGTATCCATCTCTTTTAATTCCTGAATGTGTGCCTCCATGATTTGATTCAATAAATCATACTTGTCCTGATAATGCAGATAAATCGTGCCGCGATTCAAATTTGCCTGGTCTGCGATGTCTTGAATGGTTATGTCATCGAAGTTTTTGTCGGCCATCAATTCAATGACGGCTTTTCTTAAGGCTTCTTGCGTTTTTAGGATTCTACGATCCACTTTTGCCATCTTGGATTAACCCCCTGACCTTCCCAACATAATGAACACTTTTGATGATCTTGTTGATATCTCAACAAATCGCGCTGATTTAACCATTGAACTTCAACTTCTAGCTCCTATAATAATAGACATGAGTTGATTAAACAACTTAATTTGTTTAGTCGCTTTCTGTGGATTGGGACGGCTAAGGAATTGCCTGTTTTACGCCCACTCAACTATTTTCTAAAAGGGACTAGTTGAGAAAATTGATACTACCTGGAGGTTATACACGATGAAAGCTAATGCACGTGCTGTATTCGGTCCGGAAGGTCCGTTCCAACTAACAACAATTGAGCGCAGGGATCTTAAGCCGCATGATGTGCTCATTGAAATCAAATATGCAGGGATTTGCCACTCGGATATCCATACCGCTCGCGGCGATTGGGGGCCGGTCCAATATCCGCTCGTACCGGGACATGAAATCGCCGGCATTGTCGCCCGGGTTGGCTCGAATGTCACAAAGTACACGGTTGGTGACCGAGTAGGCGTCGGCTGCATGGTTGATTCCTGCGGAGAGTGCGAGAGCTGCCGCAGAGGAGAGGAGCAATATTGTCTGAAAGGACATACGGGTACTTACGCAGCTACCGACAGATATGGTCAATATACACAAGGAGGCTATTCCTCCCATATCGTCGTTACGGAGGATTTCGTCGTACGCATTCCCGACGGCATTGCTCTTGATGCCGCTGCACCGCTCTTATGTGCCGGAATCACAACCTACTCGCCGCTTCGCCATTGGGGTGCCGCTCCAGGCAAGAAGATCGCAGTGGTTGGACTTGGCGGGCTCGGCCACATGGCCGTAAAGCTGGCTCATGCCATGGGAGCCGAAGTCACGGTTGTATCACAGACATTAAAGAAGAAAGAAGACGGTTTGAAGTTAGGCGCAGACCATTATTATGCTACCAACGATCCGGAGACATTTAACAAGTTAGCCGGCACGTTTGATCTCATCGTGAACACGGTGAGCGCGAAGATTGATTTGAATGCTTATCTCTCGCTGCTGGCAGTGGACGGTACCTTGGTCAACGTCGGTGCACCGCCGGAGGCATTGCCTGTTCAAGTATTTTCGCTAATCCCGCATCGTCGGTCGTTTGCTGGATCGGCAATCGGCGGCATTCGAGAAACGCAGGAAATGCTGGATTTCTGCGCTGAACACCACATAACGCCTGAGATCGAGGTCATCTCCGCAAGTCGGATTGATGAGGCTTGGGAACGCGTGCTGGCTTCGGACGTCCGGTATCGATTTGTCATTGATATCAGCACGATGGAGAACGAATAAGAATTCATTGCATCCCCGAATCATGAAGGGCACGCCGAGTGGTGTGCCCTTTAGTTAAATGAGGAACCGGTCGAACGAACGGCTACCTGCGCCATCGTCTTAAGCAGATACGTTATTTTATAAGAAAACATCTCATCAGTCATAGGAGTTAGAGAAATGAACTATAAAGCTCAACAAAGTTCTCTCGGTTTTGCCCTAATCTTGGCGACATTTTCGGCATTGGGGCCGTTTACGGTCGATATGTACCTGGCATCGCTTCCGCAAATCGCTGTATTTTTTGGAACAAGCGCAGCTGCGGTTCAAGCGAGTTTAACCACCAGCCTGTTAGGATTAGGATTGGGACAGTTGATCATGGGGCCATTAAGCGACATGTATGGAAGGCGTCCGCCTTTGCTGACTTCCATGATCTTGTACATTCTGTCCTCGATTGGATGCGCTTTTGCGCCAAGCATCGAGTGGTTCATATGTTTAAGATTCATTCAAGGGGTTGCAGCGTCGGCCGGACTCGTGATTTCGCGAGCGATTGTCCGAGATCGGTTTCATGGTGTTGAAATGACGAAGTTTATCGCGCTCTTAACGATGATCAGCAATGTGGCACCGTTAATTTCGCCAACGCTCGGAAGCGCGGTAATGTCATACAGCTCATGGGGAAGTGTATTTCTGTTCTTGGGGGCGCTAGGCATAGCACTGACCGCGATAACCTTAGGAGGGTTAAAGGAAAGCTTACCTGTACAGCAGCGTGTTCCAAGCAGTTTCAGCACGTTGATAAAAAATTATAACAGCTTGTTCCGGGAGCGGTCGTTTATGGGATATGCACTAGTTAACGGCATACTGTTCGCAGGCGTCTTCGCCTATGTGGCGGGTACCCCGTTTATTTATCAGAATATGTACGGCGTGTCGCCGCAAATGTTCTCCATCCTCTTTGCGTTGAACGGCCTTGCGATCATTGCGGGATCTCAATTCGTCAAATTGTATGCAGGCCGGGTACCGGAAAACCGGCTATTCAGGATCGGATTAATCATTGCGTTCATATCTTCTGCAGCGGTCTTGTTCGTCGTATTGGTACATGGCGCATTGTCTGCCATGTTTATTTCGATTTTCTTATTCGCTTTTTCCATTGGGATCATCGGGCCGATCTCTTTTACGCTAGCTATGGAGTCGCAGGGGCATATTGCAGGCAGCGCTTCAGCCGTGCTCGGCTCGTTACAATTCGCATTAGGCGCCGTTACGTCTCCGCTTGTGGGAATTGCGGGCGAAAATTCCGCGATTCCTTTTGGAGTTGTCATCTTTTCCACCAGTGTATTATCTATTGCTGCCTATCTCATCCTGATTCAAGGGGGAAAAAGATTAACCGGCGGTAAAACCAGCTCTGAATCCAGCTTGTGAATTTATAGGTAAACGAATTAATAAGGCAGCTGATGCAGCTGCCTTTTCTTCACTTAGGTGTGTTGAACTAGTGGCATTATGGGTTGTTAACCATCGATTGGCTATTCTTAGCGTAACGAGCATAGACGTTATAATAGCAAGCCACATGCACGAAGTTGACAAGCGACCATACAACGAGCCATATGATAGGTGACGACAGGGTAGTCCAAAGACCGGACCATGGCAGCACGCGCCCTCCGCCGATAAACGTCAGCAAAGGGGGGAGAGACAAGAGGATGAGGACCGGAATCAGCCTAATGACCGATATGAGAATGAACATGCCGATTGTAAGGCGTTTTTTCTTCCGACGAATACGAATAGAAGCATAGCCGCCCCATACAAGCGTTGCGAGAATCAACGCCATCATGATCATAGACATGTTTCGATCGTTAAGAAAAGAGATGTTGGGCTGTTCTCCCCTCATCATAGCCGCGACCCCATCGATGATTCCCGAGTAATTCACAAATGCGTTCAATCCTGAATTAAACATCACCGCGATCCCCATTTGCTCGTCCAAAAAAACCGTTTCTTCCGACTTGTACGTCCAGAAAATACCGCTGTGGGAGATCGTTCGGCCTCCCGATGGATCATGGTCTGCGAGCCAACCCATGCCGTACGGCGAAGCTTCTCCGGCTGAATGAAATTGCTTCATCAACGCCGGGGGAAGAAGGTCGCCGCTATATTGGGCAATCATCCACCTGGACATGTCTTCCGCGGTTGAAACGATCCCTGCGGGACCGTCAATAAACCACAGCGGCTCTGAGCGACTCACGGAGCGGCCCAGAATCGAGTAATGACCCGGCGGGATAGCTTCATTCCCATTGATTTGATGCGTCGTGCTGACGCTGTACGTATGGTTCATACCCAGGGGTTTAAAAATATGACGATTCAGGTAATCCGAAAACCGCTCTCCACTGATGCTTTCCACGAGGTTCGCCAACAGCACGTAATTGGGATTGTGGTAGCTGTAAGTTGTTCCAGGTTTATGGGCGAGTTCAACCTCATTTAATAACCGGTTCGCCTCGTGCAGTGCTTGGAATTGCGGAGTCCTCGTCATATCGGGATTGGAGCCATCCGTCAGGCCGCTGGTCTGATTCAATAAATGCCGGACCGTTATGTCATGAACTCGAGGATCCTGAGGAGTCAGTTCGGGAAAATAGGAAACGTAAGCCTCATCCAGATCAATCCGGCCTTTATCCACCAACTGCAGAACGGCTAATGCGGTAAAGGACTTGCTAAGCGAAGCAATGGGTAGAGGTGTTTCGTCCGTTATGCTTTGGTTTTCACCAAACGTACCATAACCTTTGGCATAGAAGGTCTTATCGTTTAAGGAGATTGACAAGGACGCACCTTCGATATGGTTGGCCTTCATGCTCCGGCTCATGTATTCGTCAATGTCCCGCCAAAGTTCCGTGCGGTCCCCGTCCCCCAATGCAGATACGGACTCCGCCATCACGGTCCAAGATAGCAGCAGGCAGGTAATTACGGTAAACATTCTATGTATTGTTTTCGGCATCATAGCACTCCTTCAATCAAGATAAGGATATGCTATCGGATAAATTTCAACTATTTATCAACTACGATCCAAAACTTGCGGTAACGCACCCGCCGCCTTGAGGTCCGTTTTCGACCTGCAAGCTCCCGCCATGTATTTCGCAAAGCACCTTGCAAACATACAGTCCTAGCCCACGATGTTCGGTTGCATCCCACATATCCCCGCGGTAAAAAGGAAGAGCAGCCTTGTTTAGGGCTTCGTTCGAGAAACCGGGTCCGTCGTCCGTGACGGCAATATCCATAGAGGCTTCCCGAATGATAAAACGAGCGTTCACCTGACTGGTTGCGTAACGCGCCGCATTGGCTACCAGGTTCTCGAATACCTGCATGACGACATGGGCATCCAGGCTGATTTCAGAATCAGCGTTATCAATGGAAGAGGCAAAGTTTATGCCGAATTGACTAGCAATTTGATTGGCACTGTCGTTCAGCAAAGCCGTAAAAGGGATGATATCCACGGGATCGCGATGCACCGGGGTATCCTCCAGCTTCTGAATCGAGCTCATGGCCTCCGCATAGTTCTCCAGGCGAACGATGTGAAGGTTCATGGTATGGATCAGGTCCAGAATCTTCTCTTCCGACAATTTCTTCCCGGGAACATAGGTGGCGAGAAACTCGGCGTATCCTTTCAGCACAGACAGCGGCGTCCTCAGGTCATGGGCAAAAATTGCATTGAGCTGCTTGCGCTCCTCCACCGAACGCCAGAGCGCCTTTAAATTGATTTCCAATTGTGATCGCATGTTTTCAAATACGGCGATGAGCTCGCCCATCTCGTCCCGGCTGTCATAGGAGATGCTGAAGCCTAGATCGTTGGCCGAGATCTTCTTGGATGCTTGCATCAGAATCGTCAGCGGTCGTTTTAGCTTCCATCTGTAAAATAGAACGGCCATGGCGACTATTCCTGCGGCTACCGTCAACAGCACCGCCGCGACGAGGGAGGGCAGCAACCAATCGGCCTCTCCAAAACGCTCCCGCAGGATCTCCGCCCAGGCAAATTCCAAAGTGATCATGGCCAGTACGGCCAAAAGCGTGAGAATGCATAACAGGATGAACGATTGCAGCAAATTAAGTCTTTCTAGCAGCAGCCTATTTACGAGTTTAGCCATTTGTATCCTACTCCCCACACCGTCTCGATTCGATCGCTGCAGCCGTATTCCTTGAATTTGTTGCGAATTCGCCGAATATGCTCCGCGATGACGCTGCTATCGCCTTCTTCGTCCAGGCCCCAAATTTTCTCGTAAATGCGCTCCTTCTCGAATACCATGCCGGGATTCATGGACAGCAATTCGATAATGCCGAACTCTTTTTTGGCCAGAGGTATTCGTTTATCCTGGAAATAGAGCTCCCGGGCCGTATAATTAATGACCAAATCGTGGTTAAACCTCACCGAGGCTTTGGTTGGGACTCGCTGTTCCCTGCGCAAATGCGCTTCTACTCTGGCGCCAAGCTCGCGAATACTGAAAGGTTTCAGGATATAGTCATCGCCTCCTGCCCGAAAGCCGGCTATTTTATCGGCATCTTCGATTCGAGCGGTCAAAAATAAGATGGGGCACGAAACAAAGCCTCTTATTCTTTCGCAAATTTCAAGGCCGCTCTCCTCAGGCATGTTGATATCGAGCAAAACGAGATCGGGTCCTAGTTCCACTTTTCGCATGGCTTCCCGGCTGTCCTTGGCCGTCATGACAAAATATCCATTGATTTCAAAGTAATCGGTCAGCAGCTTTCGAAGATCCGCCTCATCGTCCACGATTAGTATCTTATGCATACATGCTTCATCTCCAGTTTCATATGTTTGATTTCAGCATATCAAAGAAATTTTCGCATACCAATCGGATTTTAATTGAACGGCATGGAAAGTCTAAGGCAGAGTAGACGAGGTTCACCAATCGTGGTATGAATAGTATTGTCTGTGTCGGTGGCGCTTCGACACCACCACCGTTAGAGAAGGGCTGGTTAACGAAAGTAATTGGAGATACAAGTTATTTTATTTTGGAGGATCAATAATGAATCAACGTTTTCGGATCACGAGATCCATGCAACCCAACGCTGGCGATCAGGAGATTTCATTGGAAGAATGCCAACAATATTTTTCAACCAAAGCTGATTTTATTTATCAGACGGAGCTCACTGTGAGAGGGGAAGAGAGCACCATGTCGGTAGAAGGCGATTTCTTTATGTGGAAACATGGGGAAGCCTTGATTCCATTCAGGCACTACATGGGAGAGCTGTATGTCGCCGTTTCCCATCAAGAGCTTGTGCCTCTCATGATCGAAATTGCAACTGATTTGCGGGCGGATATCGTAGAAGGGTAACCGAATGGATCCTGTAAGGGCTTCGTAAGATCATCCGTATTAGATATGTTAGGCTGTCGAGATAAACAGCGAAATGAGAAGCGCCGATGAGCTTGGTTAGAGGATCTTACCGAGTCCATCGGCGCTTTTTTTGCGAAGTCCATTTTAAATGGCGCAGGATGGTTTGGTGTAGGATGCCTGCGACTATCCGCGAATTATTGCCCCAATCCACCAAGTTGATGGCGGCCGTTAAAGCAAACGCAAGCGGGCATCGGCGATGCCCCAACGGATAGGGAAGGGCTGAAAGAGAGGGGCGGTAAGAGAATGGAGTGGAGGAAGGGTGGCTTGCCTTCTATCATAGATTCTGCACGCCGACTTCATTCTTTGGGGAACTTTTTTAGCAGGAGATCTACTTTTTGGTGCAAGTGCCGCAGTTCTTTATTGTAATGTCTGTAAGTTAATACACCGAGAATGGATTTGATGCCCAAAAAGACGATGGCTGCAATGACAATCAGCAAATAATTGTGAGCCAGTTGTCCAAGCCAGCTGTTGATATTAACCATGATGACCCTCCTTCATGAATAGTATTTGTTTTTCGGCCAGAAAGTTATGCCAGAACATGTAAAGTAACGGCAACCCGATGATTTCTGACGGCCGGTCATTACAGGAGAATATGACCATATGATCGTTCGATTTGTTTGCCTTATCTTTGGTTGATGGTTATCCTGTAGGGCTTGGTGTTTGATCAGGACCTACGAGTGCTTGTTTTTTGTTGTAAATGCAACAAAAATGGTGTACTATTTTCTTACTGCTTCATTTGAATAAATTCGAGAAGAGTGGAGTTGCATATATGAAGGACGTACTACGTGAGATTGGTATGATCGCCAGGTCATTGGATTCGATAAGCAATATTGAGTTTAAGCAATACGACCTTACAAAAGGACAGTATTTGTACCTCGTGCGAATATGTGAACACCCAGGAATTATTCAAGAAAAGTTATCTGAAATGATAAAGGTCGACCGAACAACAACGGCCCGGGCTATAAAGAAGCTTGAGATGAATGGGTTTATTGATAAGAGAGAAGATCAATATAACAAAAAAATCAAAAAACTGTTTCCTACGGAGAAAGGGAGCCATGTGTATCCATTAATAAAAAGGGAGAACGATTATTCCAATTTGGTTGCACTATCCGGATTCTCTGCAAGTGAAGTAGAAGTCATGTTTGAGCTTCTCCAAAGAGTCCGACACAATGTGGAAAAAGACTGGGAGTTTGTTAAAAAGGGTAACAAGCGACACTATTGATGTATTCAAAGGAGGACGAAGCAAAGTGACCATAACTATAGAAAAGTGCACGATTAAAGATCTGGGCTTGCTTCAAGAAATAAGCATTGAGACATTTAACGAGACTTTTAAGGATCAAAATTCGCCTGAAAATATGAAAGCCTACTTAGATAAAGCTTTCCACTTGAATCAATTGGAAAAAGAATTATCGAATATCTTTTCGGAATTCTATTTTATTTATGCTGATAGGGAAATTGCAGGGTATTTAAAAATTAACACCCATCATGCTCAGTCTGAAGCAATGGGCGATGATTGCCTAGAGATCGAGCGGATTTATATCAAGAAAAGCTTTCATAAACAGGGGCTTGGCAAATATCTAATGATTAAAGCCGTAGAGATCGCGTTGGAACGCAATCTAAGGAAGATCTGGCTAGGGGTTTGGGAAAAAAATGAGAATGCCATTACCTTTTATAATAAAATGGGGTTTGTTCAGATGGGGACCCATACTTTCTATATGGGGGATGAAGAGCAAATCGATCTTATCATGACCCAAACACTCAAATAATAACATGATAGGAAGCTCAGCGTATCGACCTTAGGACTCATGGGCAAGGCGATGGTCAGTGTTCTTTTGGATCAGGACTACAATATGACTGTGTGGAATCGAACTTCAAGCAAAGCTGACGATAGCATTACCAGCTTAATAGAAATGTTTAAAAAGCCTTTATGATCGCATAGTCCGACCGCATTCCATTCGTGGTATGCGGTTTTTCTTTATGCCCAAGAGTAATGAAACGATTTTTTCAGTATGGGCCGAGAGTTGACAGAAATGATTTTATATTTTAATATTCATCCATGACGTTAATCGTAAATATTACGAATAACAAATAATACAGAGTCGATTGGCTCGGAAAGAAGAGAACATTACCATGCAAAAAGGGATACATCCAACATTTCAAAAAGTCATATTCCTAGACGCGAGCGTTGGCTTTTCATTTCTCAGTGCGTCCACGAAGACTTCGACAGAAACGATGGAGTGGGAAGACGGTCAAACCTATCCTGTGATTCGCGTAGATTCCAGTTCGGCTTCGCACCCTTTCTTCACGGGCAAGCAGAAAAATACCGAAATCGGCGGGCGTGTCGATAAGTTCAAGAAACGATTAAGTTATAAACGGTAGAGAGGTTAACGTACCGAATCAGAAAAAGAACGGTCACGCCATGATACTCGATTTATGCAGTGAAGGAGCAGCAGTTGATCATGAGCAAACGCAATGCAAGCCAGCGTATTCCGCGTGCCAAAGGGATCGATATGGCAACCGTGTATTCACCTAAGGAGTGCGGCAAAAAAGCGAGGCACCTGATATTGCCGGATTTCAATCAGAGAATTGTGGATGAGTTCGATGCCATCGCCAGGACGAGGGACAGTAACGATGAAGTGAAGGAGATGGCCCGTGCTGTTAATACATTGGTGCAGTGTTTGGATGATTTTGGGGACAAGAGCATCATGATGGCGGCCACCAATTTGGAGAAGGAATTGGACCAGGCAATATGGACGGCTGTCATGCTGCCGAGTTGGGAAAGGGATTAGATATAGGATACACCGGGTTTCATGCTGAATAAAACAGTTTTTCTGTCACAAGGAAGGAAGAGATGGGGATATGTTATTGTCTTCCATGCGCGACGTTGTGTTTGGATACGGGGATCAAGCTGTCGTTGAGAATTTGTCGCTCGACATTCATAGCGGACAATTCATCGGTATATCCGGTCCAAATGGTGCCGCAAAATCAACTTTGCTGAAATTGATGCTTGGTTTGATAAAGCCCTGGAGCGGGTCCATCGTTTTCAAGCGAGTATTGGAGGACGGATCCAGGATATCTGTTGGATATGTTCCGCAGCAAGTGGCCTCGTTCAATGCTGGTTTTCCCAGTAAAGTGATTGAGCTTGTACGATCGGGCCGCTACGGACGACTCGGATTGTTCAAGCGTTTCACATCCGCAGATTATGAGATCGTTGAGCGAAGCCTGAAGGAAGTGGGGATGTGGGAATATCGTCATCGGAGGATCGGCGAGTTATCGGGAGGGCAAAAGCAGCGAATATGCGTTGCCAGGGCGTTGGCCCAGGAGCCGCAGGTGTTGATTCTTGACGAGCCTACGACAGGGATGGATGTGTCGAGTCGTACGGATCTGTACCGACTATTAAACGATTATGTCAAGGACAAAGGCAACACGGTCATTATGGTCACCCATTCGCTTGATGAAATCGGTCCATATCTGGACCAGGTCGTCCACTTGGAGCGAAAGGAGAATGAGGGATGGCGATGCTCAGTTACGAATTTATGCAGCGCGCGTTTTGGGCAGGAGGCCTGATCGGCGTGATCGGTCCCGTTCTGGGCGTGTTTTTAATGCTCAGGCGCCAGGTTCTCATGGCGGACACACTCTCTCATGTATCCTTGGCGGGAGTCGCATTGGGTTCTTTTTTGAAACTGAATCCCGCACTCAGCGGTTTTGCAATGGCTATGATCGGGGCACTTGTGATTGAACAGCTTAGAAGAGTGTATCGTACATACACCGAGGTTCCGGTTGCCATTATTATGACCTCTGGGCTTGCTCTATCGGTGGTCCTGATGAGCTTGAATCAAAATCTGAGCAAGAGCTTCAGCTCCTATTTGTTCGGATCGATTGTTGCGGTTAGCGATACGCAGCTTCGGCTTATTGCGGTGGTAGCAGCAGTAGGGATCATCTTTTTTGTTGGTTTGCGCCGGCCGCTTTATAACTTTGCTTTTGATGAGGAGACCGCTTCGGTATCCGGTATGCGTGTCTCTCTCCTGTCTTTTTTATTCGCCGTGTTTACGGGAATGACGGTTGCCGCCGCCATGCCGGTAGTCGGCGTGCTGTTGGTTTCGGCGTTAATTGTGCTGCCGGCCTCGATCGCACTGCGGATGGCAACAGGTTTTTTAGCAGCCATGGGGATCGCCGTCTTTGTTGGGTTGAGCGGTGTTTTTTCGGGCCTTGCTGCTTCATACTATCTCAATACGCCGCCAGGAGGTACCATTGCCCTGATTCTGTTAGGATTTCTAATCTTGGCCGTTATCTTTCAAAAATTGCTTCGGTTACAAAATCGAAGATCGATACAAAAAATAAATAGAAATAGGAGTCATAAGAATTATGAAGAGATTTAAGCGAGTATTAACCCTACTATCCCTATCCGCAGTATTGGCTATTGCAGGCTGCGGCTCGGGTAAACCGACGGTTTCTCATGATGGAAACGGGTCTTCCGCCAGTAACCAGACGTCTGATGCTTCCACAACGGAAACTACAAAGCTGAAAGTTAAAACCAGCTTCTACCCCATGTATGAATTTACTAAACAGGTAGCGGGCGATCTGGCAGATGTGGAGAATTTAATTCCTCCGGGTATTGAAGCGCATGATTGGGAGCCGACACCCCAGGACATGGCGGGGATTTCCGATGCCGATGTGCTGGTGTATAATGGCGCCGGCATGGAAGGCTGGGTCGATCAGGTTCTGGAGAGCATCCAGGGCACCGGGGTATCGGCAATTGAGGCCAGTAAGGGAATAGAGATCATGGAAGGTACCGGTCATTCTCATGGCCATGGTGAAGAGGGGGATCACGGCCACGATGAGCATGCCCATGATCATGGTGAAGAGGGGGATCAGAGCCACGATGAGCATGCCCATGATCATGGTGAAGAGGGCGATCACAGCCACGATGAGCATGCCCATGATCATGGTGAAGAGGGCGATCACAGCCATGATGAGCATGCCCATGATCATGAAGAGGGCGATCACAGCCATGATGAGCACGCCCATGATCATGAGGAAGAGGGGCATCACCATGACCACGGTGGACTGGATCCGCATGTATGGCTCTCGCCGGCCATGGCTGTCAAACAAGTGCGCAACATCGAGGCAGGTTTGGCCGAAGCTGCTCCGGAACATCAAGAGGCATTCAAAGCAAACGCAGATGCTTATGTTAGTAAACTGGAGGCATTGGACAAAGAGTTTCGAGACGGACTGAAAAATACCAAACGAAAAGACTTCATTACGCAGCATGCTGCGTTCGGGTATCTAGCCAGAGAATACGGTTTGACTCAAGTGCCGATTGCAGGCTTGTCTCCGGACCAAGAGCCCTCGGCTGCTCAAATGGCTAAAGTGATCGAATTTGCCAAGGAGCACAATGTAAAAACGATATTCTTTGAAACGCTTGTGTCGTCAAACGTTGCAGAGACGATAGCCTCTGAGATCGGCGCTTCGACTTCCGTACTTAATCCGATCGAAGGATTAACCGAGGAAGATATCGCGGATAACCTTGATTACATTGCCATTATGCGTCAAAACCTCGACGCTTTAACAAAGGCTTTGAATGAATAATCACGAATAGGAAGGGAGGCGTGTTCCAAGTGGCGAAAAAATCGAAAGTCGTGAAAGAACGGAAAAGACAAGAGATGGTTGCTAAATACGCGCAGAAGCGTAAGGAACTGAAAGAGAAGGGCGACTACGCAGCGCTCCAAAAACTGCCCCACGACTCTTCGGCGACCAGGCTTCATCATCGCTGTGCGGTCAGCGGCCGGCCAAGAGGTTATATCAGTAAATTTGGCGTTTCACGCATTGTTTTTCGGGAGTTGGCCCATAAGGGGCAAATTCCTGGTATAACGAAGTCCAGCTGGTAACTACCTTGTCAACTTCTATTGTTGGACGACAAGAACAGATAAACATGGATAAGCCGCATAAACTGCGGCTTTTTTCATATTTCGCAAATTGGATTTCATTTGATTGACACGCGTATTGCTTCAATGTTACTTTTTAATAATACCCATTTTATGGGTCATCATTTAAGGAGTGTTTTGTATGAGATTACCCGTGCATGAACGATTCATTGAACAGGCAATAACGCATTTTCGCCAAGATCAACGATTTGCAGGTTTGCTCGCAGGCGGTTCTATGGTGCACGGCGCTATGGATGAGTACAGTGATTTAGATTTAATTCTGGTTTATCGTAATGAATTCCGAAGTGAGATCATGGATCAACGGCTTCAAATTGCGGAAGGGCTGGGTAACCTGCTGTCGGCATTCACCGGGGAGCATGTTGGTGAGCCTCGTTTGGTTATTTGCCTATACGGCCCCGATCCGCTTCATGTCGACCTCAAATTTGTACAGCCGCAAGAGCTCGAATCTCGAATCGAAGACCCGAGAATTCTATGGGAGAGAGGTTCTGACATTACAACGATACTGAACAAAACGACGTTGTCTTTTCCTAACCCTGATCCGCAATGGATTGAAGACCGCTTTTGGGTATGGGTTCATTACGGTGCAACAAAACTAGGGAGAGGCGAGTTGTTTGAAGTAATAGATCTTTTAACATTTATGCGAAGCGCAGTCTTGGGGCCGCTCGTTCTCATGCGTAACGGCCAGCAACCGCGAGGGGTTCGAAAATTAGAGAAATACGGTGTCCAGGAATTAGAGGAGCTTAAAGGAACGATTTCCCTCCACAACTTGGATAGTTGCTACCAGGCTTTAAAAAATACGATAGCGTTGTACCAAAGCTTACGCCAGGCATCGGAAATTGTAACCAAAACGGAAGCAGAACGCATCTCTATCGAGTTTCTTGACCATGTCTATTCAGCCAAACTTCAATAAAAAAGGTCGGACGACAAGAAAGGTAAATTCATTTTACTAGGAGTACTATATATAAAATTTAACAGATGGGATATGGTGTAATGTCGAACGCCGTTGAGTTGGTGAAACCTTCAGCTGCATATAAGAGGGAGTATCTGTCTTTTTACGAAGATTGGATGTCGGATGAACAGGATATTACCCCGTGGGTAGTGAGGAAAGATCCAGCTGATTTTGATTCCATGATCGAATTTTTATATGCGGAAGATACAGAAGAGAAGCTACAGAACAAGAGCTTTGTCCCTCATTCTACGTACTGGCTTATCGACAGCTATTCAAAAAAAGTAATGGGTGCAGTCAATATTAGACACAGACTTAATGAAAAACTCTTGAATAGCGGCGGGCATATCGGTTACGGAATACGTCCGTCGGAAAGAAGAAAGGGCTATGCTTCCGTACTTTTAGCATTAACCCTTGAAATCACGAGAGATATGGGACTAAACAAAGTGCTGCTGGTTTGTGATAAAGGAAATGTGGCATCGGAAAAAACGATTCTGAAGAATGGTGGTCAGTTTGAGTCGGAGTATGTGGAGGAGAATGGGAACGTTGTAAGACGATTCTGGATATTCTTATAGACTCTTTGCATTGAGGATTTTACCCATCCTATCCGGACTGGAGGGCGAAGGATAAAAAGAGGTCGACCAGCAAGCTCTGGTGACCTCAGCTATTGATGTTCTATTCGTTAGAACGAAGCGCTAACAAGCGTTTTAAGTTATCATCTATAAATTGATTATCGGCGCTGTTGATTCCGCGTCCGGCAAAATGACCCCAGATCGACTCAATGGGTTTAAATAGAGCATGTGGTATAAGATTAGCCTCGTATTCATTGTCGTCGGCCGGGCAGAAGAGATCCGTGCTACCCGGCATGATGCAGGCAAGCGCCGAAATGCTTTTGAGCGCTTTATCGAAATCTCCGTTATAGGAGGGGTTCGCACTTATGTCTGCATGTTGACCTGTCCATAACATGGCCAGGACATTGTGCGGATCCATCTTCATAAAGCTGTCTTCCCAGACGCCCGCCATAAATTCTGCCAAAGAGTCAAAACCCATCTCACGATAAAGTTCCTCTCTATAAAACGCCTGCGATACGCCCCACCCGGCATAGACGCGTCCGACGGCGCGCATGTCTGTAGAAGTCAACTTGTTTAGTTTGCTTGAATCGAAGCCGACTGCAGCCATGAGCGGAGCCTTCATTCCTTCCAGGACCACGTACGTTTGGGGCCAAGTCTTGGCAACGCCGGCAAAAGGGGCGATTCGCTCCACCATGTCGGGATAACTCGCACCCCACTGAAATGCTTGAATGCCTCCCATGGACCACCCAACGACGAGAGCGATCTTGTGAATGCCGAATTTCTCGGTCACCAGCCGATGCTGAAATTCAACGTTGTCATAGATGGTTACCTGCGGAAAATGAGCCCGGTCGAATGGGGGGGGCGTGTTGCTGGGAGAGGAAGATAATCCGTTGCCCAACAGGTTTGGAACGATAATGAAATATTCTCGCGGATCCAATGCCATACCGTTTCCAATCAACCATTCATTCTGAGTATGCTGGTCCCCAAAGGCTGTGGGATAGATGATGACATTATCTTTCTTCTCATTCAATCGTCCATATGTCTTATAAGCAAGAAAAGCGTCCGGTAACGTCACTCCGGATTGCAAGGTTACGTCACCCAAATCAAAAATTTCATAATCCATCATATCGTTTGCTCCCTTCAAAATGAATCCATATATTTAGAGTGTAGTTCTTGTACTCAGTATAGGGTCATGGTACTCTCAATAAAAGTGAATAGAATTCAAAGCTGTATTCAATAAAATTGAAGGTAAAAGGGGCATCGTATATGGAATTACGCCAACTGATTACGTTCCGCACGGTGGCGTCCACATTAAATTTCAGTCGTGCTGCGGAAGTGCTGAGCTACGTCCCTTCCAACGTCACGATGCAAATGAAGGCATTGGAGGATGAGCTGGGGGTTCGCCTGTTTGACCGTTTGGGCAAGCAGCTCGTACTCACAACGGCGGGTAAACGCTTTTTAACACATGTCCAGAGTGTTCTTGACCAATTGGAAGAAGCTAAAACCGTCGTTCATGACAACGAGGTTCTAAGCGGCACCCTAACGATCAGTGCCAATGAGGTGATTTGCGCCTATCGGCTTCCGGCTGTCTTTCAGTTATTTCGTTCGCGCCATCCGGGCGTGCGTCTCATCTTCCGCTCCGTTCCCAATCAAGAGCTCAAACAAACACTCTTTGAAGGAAGCGCGGACGTCGTCTTTATGTTGGACGAACCCATTCGCTCAAGCGGACTTGCCGTGGAACCCTTGCTGGAAGAAACGTTCCGCTTATTCGCCGCTCCAGACCACCCGCTCGCAAAACGGACGGTGCTGCGGCTCGAAGATTTTCACGAAGAAGTGTTCTTGACGAATGAAAAGGGTTGTCCCTATCGAACCATGTTTGACCGGTCCTTTGAAAAAGAGGGCATTGACAGTATTACGTATTTAGAGTTTCAAAGTGCCGAAGCGATTAAACAATGTGCCATTTCGGGAATCGGCATTGCCTTTCTTCCAGAAATCGTAGTGGAAGCCGAAGTTGAACGAGGCGAACTGGTTGCCCTTCCATGGCAAATTCCGGATTTGCACGTGTATACACAAATGCTGTGGCATAAGGACAAGTGGCTTTCACCAATCATGATGTCGTTCATAGAAGCGGCAAGGGAGATTCTTGCTTCAGAGGAGGATAATAGGTCATAGGAAAAAGGTGAAGAATGTCGTTTGCTCCGGAAAGAAAGAGACCGCTCTTTACCTTCAATTGTACCCCCCCACTTTATAACAAAAAAAACCCAACCTATTGAGGTTGGGTTTTTTTGAATTATGCATATGAAGGAAGCTGCGCTGGAATTTGAAAAGAAACCGTAGTGCCTTGATTCATCGTGCTCTTGATAACCAGCCCGCTGCCAAAGGTTTGGAGCAGACGACGATTCGTGTTGTAGAGACCGATGCCGCCTTTTCGATGGTCGGGTGCATTCAGCAGCTGGGTAACCTGGTCGGGTTCCATGCCAAGCCCGTTATCCGTCACTTCAACGATGATAAAGTCCTCTTGCATTGCAATCCTGACCCGTATCGTACCGCCACTGGCCCTCTTCATAATGCCGTGCCGCACCGCATTTTCCAATAATGGCTGGATCGCCAGCGGCGGGATGAGGACGTTGAGATCCCAATCAACTTCCCAGGTCACGTTCAGGCGTTCCCCGTATCGTTCCGTCTCTACGTATAAATAGGCTTGGATAAGCTCAAGCTCCTGCTGCAGCGGTACCAGCCGATCCTGATTCCGATAATGGAAGCTGATCTGCAGATAGGAGCTGAAAGCCTCGCCAAGGCTTCGCATGCGATCGATGTCCATTTCGCTAAGCGCCATAATCGAATTCAAGGTGTTGAACAAAAAGTGAGGGTGGATCTGTGCCTGCAAATAGGCTGCTTCCATGCGCAGGCGATCATCCACCGTATGCTTCAGCGTGATCAGGGAATGGATGCGGTATCTCAATTCTACAGGATCAACCGGCTTCGTTACATAATCATTTGCGCCGGATTGGAAGCCTGCATACACATCGGCCGATTCGCCTCGAGCCGTCAGCAGCAGTACGGGCAGCTCCGCTGCGTTAAAGCGCTCCCTTACGGTGCGGGTGAGCTCGTAGCCGGACATCTCCGGCATCATGACATCCGCTATGAGGAGATCCCACGGCTGCGAGCCGAGAAGCTCAAGCGCTTCGGCAGCCGAGGCAACGACACTCAGGTTGTACGGCTCTGCCGAAAGAATGCCGGCAAGGATGCGCAGGTTTACAGGATCGTCATCCACGGCCAGGATACTGACGGGATGCTCTTTCGACCATAGCTTCGTGGGTACCTGCATAGGGGTACCGCCAGCTGCGACGTCCCAGCTGGCAGCGAGTTCTTTGTAGACAGCTGTGTCTACAGCGGGTACGTGAACCCGCTGCGAAGCAGAGTACTCTGCGTTTGTGTCCGCAAGCGGGAGTGTGAACGCAAAAGTCGTTCCTTTCCCTGATTCCGATTCGACCGTCAGCTCGCCGTCATGCAGTTCAACGAGTTCCTTGCTGATGCTAAGCCCTAGGCCGATCCCCTTCGCGTCATTCAACCCTTGATTCCCCTGCTCGTACGGAAGAAAAATGCGGTTTAGCGTTTGAGGGTCCATCCCGATCCCCGTATCCGTTACCAAGATCGTCATTTTACTGCCCTTGGTAAAGGCGGAGACGGTAACGGAGCCTTTCTCCGTGTATTTGATGGCGTTGTGAATCAGATTGAGCAAAATTTGAACGAGCCTCTTTTCATCCGCCTGTACGGCAGGAAGGGCTTCGGGGATATTCATCTTGAGCTGAACGGGCGCGCCGTCCGTCATAAATTTTACGATATCGAATACCCCGTTGACGACGGAAACCAGGGAAACCCGGCTTAGCTGCAGCTGAATTTGCTTCTCCTGAAGACGGACGGCATCCAGCAGGTCGTTTAATAAATGCGACATCCGGCGGCTGACCGTAATCAACAGGTTCAAATCCTCGCTGCTCTGTTTGCCGAGGGTTTCTTTCTCCCGTTCAGCAAGGCTTATGGCGATATTCATGATTCCGTGCAGCGGCGTACGCAGCTCGTGAGACGTGTTGGCCAAGAACCGGTCCTTCATTTGATCCGCGAGCTTCAACTTATCGTTGAGTTTGCTGATTTGATGAAGGTTGCGGAAGTATCGCTTAAACCAATAGGCCGAAAATCCGATGATGGCCGCGAGCACGTCCACCGGATAATACACGGCGGGGAGTTCCCAATATTTATTAAGCGCCCCCCATACGGCGCTTGCCAGCACGCCGCTGGCCGACAGCAGCAGGAATATGGAATCATCCTGGCTGTTAAAGACCATTCGGGTAAACAGGAACAGCGACATCAGCATCGGCAGCAGGTAAAAGGCGCCGAACACCCGGAATTCTACGAGCCAGTGAACCCAAGACACAGGAGCGGCAAAGACTACGACCGTATATAGAGCCAGAAGCGTGCTGAATGTGATAAACCACACATTACGGTTCCGGGCGGTAAAGGTGCGGCTCAGCTTCCATATGAAATACGACAGCCACGAATAAGAGAGAAAGGTTACTTTGACCTCCCATTCATAGTTTAAAGGCACCCATTTCAGCAGGAGGCTGTCGTCTGATGTCACGACGGTTAAAGCGGCCGATACTAGCAACAGGAAAAAATCGAGCAGCGACCTTTCCCGCGGATTGAATATGTATAGAATGAAGGCGTACAGTCCGTGCAGCATCAGGACGACAAACATAATCAGCTGAAGATCAACGGAAACGCCGTGCTCATCCTGGATTGCCTGGTGCGATCCCAGCTTGATCGGCTTTGCGATTCCGCCTAAGTAAGGATGCTCATAGTTCGCCACGCGGATGATCAGATCGAGCTCGCGAGCATCCCGGTCGGGAACATAATCGACAACGAAAGAGGTGCGGTTCGGCAGATAGGAGGCTTGGCCGGGCTCGCCCGTCCTTCCCATGGAAGCTACCGTTTCGCCGTTGATGTCCACGGTAGCCGCGGATTGAATCTCCTGGATCCAGAACGAGATAGGGGTCGAAAGCGGGCGATCCAGCAATATGCGAAGTCGGTACGTTCCGATGCCAAACGACGAAGTTTTTGTCTTATTCGTACGATTGTTATTCCAGTCTCCAGGTACATTTACGTAGGTAAACTCATGAGACGGCTTCATTTCTTGTTCTTTAGCCAGGATGTCGGCGTAGAATTGCCACTCTCCGTCCAGATTGATGGATTTTGCGCCCAACAGATCCCAGCCTCTCAAATCGAGTATTCCATTGGAGACTTTCGGTTGATCTGCAGGAGGGGCATAGGATTCAAGCCAGAGCCAACGGATCCCCAGGAGCATGCTCAAAAAAACGACAAATGCCGCAAAATGCGGGAGTAATGCAATGATTCGAAATCGTTTGTGGTTCTTTGCGAGTATGGTTGTCACCGTTCACGTTCCTTTTTAAAAGTCTTACTTCCCAATATACGCAAAAAAAGCATAGTCGTACAGCACTATATGTTAGGTTGATAAGGTCTCGAACTTATATCCTTTGCCAAATATGATTTGTATGAACGAATTCGGAAGAGCACTCGCGAGGAGCAATGTCTCAATCATGCTAATCCATGACAGAATAATCAAGGTCCGGTCATTTCGATCTCCTTATAATTGTAGATTGGACAGTTCATAACATCATGGAATGTGAGGAGTTTGATCATGCAGGCAAGCGGAGATTTAGGAAACGGCATGTATAGGAACCCGATATTGGCCGGTGATTATGCGGATCCTAGCGTAGTCAGAGTCGGAGACGATTATTATATGACGCACTCCAATTTTAAGTTTGCGCCGGGGTTATTGATTTGGCACTCTAAAGACTTGGTGAACTGGGAACCCATCGCCAAAGCGTTAACCGATTATGCTGGAGATGTCTGGGCGCCAGATTTGACATACTACAAAGACCGGTTTTATATCTATGCTCCCATCAATGAAGAGATCATGGTGCTGACGGCGACGCACCCACACGGACCTTGGAGTGATCCGCAAAAGGTGGGGGTGCAAGGAATTGACCCGGGACATGTCGCGGATTCCAATGGTAACCGGTATTTGTTTTTTAGCGATGGTTATATGGTAGAACTGGCTGGGGACGGTTTGTCGGCTGTGGGCACTCCGCGCAAAGTGTACGATGGCTGGCCGTTTCCGAAGGAATGGGTCGTGGAAGGAAACTTTATGGAGTCTCCCAAGCTAACGTTTCATAACGGATATTTCTATCTTACCGTGGCGCAAGGAGGTACATCGGGGCCTTCGACTAGCCATATGGTCGCTTCTGCGCGATCCAAAGAGCCATGGGGGCCATATGAACACTCCCCCCACAATCCGATTATTCGAACGCAAAGCCGGAATGAACGATGGTGCTCTAAAGGGCACGGTTCATTGGTTGACACCCCGGACGGCGGTTGGTGGATCGTTTATCACGCGTACGAAAAAGGATACTACACACTCGGCAGGCAAACGCTGCTCGAACCGCTGGAATGGACGGAGGACGGATGGTTCCGCGTCCCGCTTCATTGCAAGACAGATGAGCCTATTCCAAAACCGCCGGGAGATGCCGTTCCCCATGGCATGACTTACGGTGAATTTCAAGAAGTGTCCGGCGGGCTGGGGTATCCATGGAGCTGGTATCAATCCAGCAATGATATTCAATATACGCTGCAGAAGCAAGCGATAACGATCCAAGCTGCTCCCGAGGCGTCGCCACTGGTTATGATGCCGGAAGACCATTCGTATGCCGCGCAGGTAGAGATTGAGCTTTCCGAAGAATCGGCAGCCCAGTTTTTATTGTTCTATAATGGATCGACGTATAGCGGATTCGGGATATCCCAAGAGGGGCTTTATGGGATTATTCGCGGCTGGGAGACGCCATCAAAGCCTTTTCCGCATCGGCGTGTCATCGTTCGTCTTGAAAATAACGAGCATGAAGTCGTCTTCTATTACAGTGCGGATGGATCATTATGGAATAAATTTGAGCATTCATTCGAAACCTCAGGCTGGCATCATAACACATTGGGCGGATTTCTTGCATTGCGAATCGCTCTCCGGGCGAAAGGTTCCGGCGAGGTTACGTTTAAAAACTTTATCTATCAGAAGCTGTAAATATGAAGCGACGCGCCTTTTACATGGGTGCGTCGCTTCTTCCATTGGCGAGGCGGCGCGTGTGGAGAAAGAACCTGTATGCCGCGCGTAGAAAGCACTTTACATATTGGTTCGGTATGCTTTTGGAGACTGTCCAAAGATCTTCGAGAACTGACGGGTAAAATAATTGCTGTCATTGAATCCGCCCTGATAAGAAATCTCCGATATCGGCAGGTTGGTCGTCTTTAACAGCCTGCATGCATGCTCCAATCGGAGCTGCAGGAGATAAGCGAAAGGCGTTGTTTGGTAGTAAGATTGGAATATCCGATTCAAATGCCTGACGGATATATTGGATTTGGCCGTAATTTCGTCACGGGAAATGGGCTGCAAATAGTTATCCTCCATAAAAGAAATGGCTTTGGCCAAATGCATCAGATTACTTTGGGTTCCTTGACGCTCCTGCTTTTCATACTGCCGTGACAACTGAACGACGAGCTCCATAAATCGCGAACGCAGGATGGTCTGGTAGCCCTGCAGCTTGCACGCGTATTCCTCAATCATGAAGTCAACAACGGAGGATACGTAATCCAGACTTGAGATCGGCAGGCTCATCTCATTCGGACTCCCTCCAAAAGCATGGCTTGCAGTGACCTGATTGTCCTTATCATGCTATTTAAAGAATCTAAAATCAAGGTTGGAGGACAAAAGTGTGAATAATTGGAGAAGCGTCAGGTTGATCCTGCTTTACAAGGAAAAAGACAATCATGTTGAAAAACCAACTACTTTGTGTTACGATATACCGGTAATATGTCACACTAATTACCGAGCCGCGGAATGTGGAGAATAATTTTTATTAAAACAGTTGACACTCCATCTACTCTGTAATACAATGTACCTGTAGTAAGTAATACTAAATAGCTCGATTTACAAAAGCTGTTAGGTAAAAAACATTCCCTTAGTACTATGTTGTACTGAATATTGGTCAGACTAAATAGAGGAGGGACGAAAAAGAGGAGGCTTTGAACATGGAAAATTTAACTGAAATGCTGAAGGGTTCGCTGGAAGGCTGCGTGCTTGAAATCATCAGCCGCCATGAAACCTATGGCTACGAGATTACCCGCCGTCTGAACGAGCTTGGGTTTACCGAAGTCGTGGAAGGGACGGTCTACACCATTCTCGTGCGATTGGAGAAGAAGAAATTGGTGAACATCGAAAAAAAACCGTCAGACATGGGACCGCCTCGCAAGTTTTACACACTGAATGAAGCGGGCCGCCAGGAACTTGAGTTGTTTTGGGAAAAGTGGGATTTTGTATCATCAAAAATCAACGTCTTGAAGTCGACGTAGCATCATAAGATATTCCGTCCGAGATATGGAGTGTCGGGTTCGGTTTTATAAAAAAGGAGGAACCATAACATGATGGAAATATTCAAAAAAATGATCGGCGATAAAAAAGAATACAAGATGATGATGGCACGCGTTGAAGTCCTGCCAGAAGACTACCAGTATGTATTTAAGAAGATTCAAAATTACATGTGGAATTTCTCCTCCGGCAACGGGATGGATATGCTGCATATGCAGTATGAATTAATCGAATTGTTCGAAGCCGGTGCGGCGGAAGGCAGACCAGTGCTGGAGATCACCGGGGACGACGTGGCATCCTTTGCCGACGAGCTGGTTGCTAACGCTAAAACCTATGTCGCGAAGTATCGTGAAGATTTGAATCAGAGCATCATGAAACGATTGGGTAAGAAATAAATTCATTACAATAATACCGACTGATTAGCTGGTTACGCGTGTGAATTGCCACCTTCGCTATTCAGTTATATTTTTAGTCCAGTAGTAAGTAATACAGATTATCAGTCAGACTAACTAGTTGCGTTAATTTAGCTCTCAAGGCACTTAACCGTAATTTTCGGAATTCTCAAGCGCGGCCTAATCGATTATAAGGAGGAAAAAATATGAGCAATGCGGCGATTTCAGTAAAAGGGTTAAAAAAATCCTTTAAAGACAAGGAAGTCTTAAAAGGGGTGGATTTTGAAGTGCGGCGCGGCGAAATTTTCGCGCTGCTGGGCTCCAATGGAGCGGGCAAGACGACGACGGTCAATATCCTCTCGACGCTGATGAAGCCGGATGGCGGCGCAGCGAGTATTTGCGGCTCTGACGTCCAGCGTCAACCGGATCATGTTCGCCAAAGCATCAGCCTGACTGGGCAGTTTGCAGCTATTGACGGCATGAACACAGGAAGGGAAAACCTCATTATGATCGCCAAGCTGAGGGGAGTTCCCAATCCTGCTCAAGTCGCTGACAATCTGCTTGCCAAATTCAGCCTGACCGATGCGGCGGGCCGCCGGGCGGACCAGTATTCCGGCGGGATGAAGCGCCGGCTTGATATCGCCATGAGCCTGATCGGGAGTCCAGCCGTCATTTTTCTCGACGAACCGACCACAGGACTTGACCCTGAAGCACGAATTGAAGTCTGGAATACCGTCAAGGAGCTTGCCGGCAGCGGCACGACCATCTTGCTGACGACCCAGTACCTGGAGGAAGCCGAGCAACTGGCGGACCGTATCGCCATCCTGCATGGCGGAAAAATCATCACGACCGGTACCCTTTCCGAACTCAAAGAGATGTTCCCGCCGGCAAAAGTAGAGTATATCGAGAAGCAGCCGACATTGGAGGAAATTTTCCTTGCAATCATCGGTAAAAAGGAGGAAATGTAAATGAAAAGCAAAACAGGGGTATTATTGGGGCGTTTAATGCGCAACATCATGCGCAGCCCGGATACGATTATCACGGTGGCGATTACGCCGATAATGATGATGCTGTTGTTTGTCTACGTATTTGGCGGCGCCATAGAGACTGGCACGGCCAACTACGTCAATTATTTATTGCCGGGAATCTTGCTGATGGCTATCGCATCCGGCGTCTCTTATACTGCCTTCCGGCTGTTCGGAGATGTAAAGAGCGGACTGATGGCGCGTTTCATTACCATGCCGATCAAGCGCTCGTCGGTATTGTGGGCTCATGTGTTGACATCGCTTGTTTCCAATGCGCTTACGGTCGTGGTGGTTTTCCTCGTCGCGCTATTGATGGGCTTCCGTTCCGGCGCTAATATCCTGGATTGGCTCGCGGTAACAGGGATACTCGGGTTGTTTACGCTGGCGCTGACATGGCTGGCGGTCATTCCCGGCTTGACAGCAAAGACGATGGAAGGGGCGACGGCCTTCTCATACCCGCTGATATTCTTGCCGTTTATCAGTTCGGCCTTTGTCCCTACCGAAACCATGCCTAAAATTGTGCGTGCGTTCGCTGAGAACCAGCCCGTGACTTCCATCGTAAATGCGATTCGTGCCCTCTTGCATGAAGGATCTGTCGGAAACGATATCTGGATCGCGCTTGCCTGGTGCGTCGGCATCATGGTCATCGCTTACTTTTTCGCTAATAAAGCCTTTAAACGCCAGTTAGGTTAAATACACCTAGCCTCCTCAGATGATCAAAGAACAGGTAACATCTTTCATCGAACAGAATGGCCATGGATACTGTAAAAGCCGCATGAAATGCGGCTTTTTTTGTTATGGCTTTAGCCAGTTGAGTGCGTGAAACGCGCGAAACAAAAAACCACCCGCTATGCGGGTGGAGGGATTGAGGGTTTGACCACTAAGACCATTCCGATAAACTTGAGATGTTCAGGCTCAAAGAAAGGAATGGTCTTAGATGGCAACCAAGAGCTACAGCCTAGCTCACACAAAGTGGATGTGCAAATACCACATTGTATTCACCCCGAAGTATAGACGGAAAGAGATTTATAATCAAGTGAGAAGAGATCTGATTGAAATTTTCAAGCGCTTATGCAAGTACAAAGGTGTAGAGATCATAGAAGGTCATATGATGCCGGATCATGTACACATGTTGGTAGCGATCCCACCGAAAATTGCAGTCTCATCGTTCATGGGATATCTAAAAGGAAAAAGTTCGCTAATGATCTTTGAGAAGCATGCCCAACTCAAATATAAATACGGGAATCGAAAATTCTGGGCAGAAGGATATTATGTGAGTACGGTAGGATTAAATGAAGCAACGGTAAGAAAGTACATTCGTGAACAAGAAGCACATGACCAAGCGGTAGATAAGCTGAGTGTAAAAGAGTACGAAGATCCGTTCAGTAGCAACAGGAGCAAGAAGAAATAAACCAGTTTAACTGGTAAGTGAAAGTGACAAAAACACTGAGCCTGAACGGATTTGTGGTCAGGCTAGCGTCTTTAGGCGCAGTTTGGCAACAAGGGGTTATACCCCAAGAGCAAACCACCCGTTGGACGGGTGGTCATGATTGAAGAATATACGTTTTACTTGAAAAATTGTATGTATCTCATCATTTCGGATATGCCGTTCATTTGCTTTTCCAGTTGCTCATTCAGCTTCTGAAGAGCCACTTTGAAGGAGCGTTCAATCGTAGTTAGATCATGTGTCTCTAAAGCTTCAAGCAGCTGTTTCATGCTTTCAATGAAAAAGATGGTTTTCCTTAAACTGCTTAGCACTATAATCTTTTTTAATTCCTGAGACGTAAAGACTCGATATCCGTTTTCCGCGTTTCGCTTAGCGCGAATAAGTCCCTCCTTTTCCCAATGTCGAATAGCGGAGGGGTTAACGCCAGCGATCAACGCGACCTCCCCGATTTTCATTTCATCCGTGACCTTAATATTTCTATACTTGGAGAAATCCGTTTGATGAATGAGCCTCATAACCTCCTCGACTCGCTGCTTCTCTACCTGAATGTTGTACTGCTGTACATTGATCATCCAAAGTGCTTGTTCAACATGACCTTTCTTTAATAAACTCATGACCTCGTAGGCGATAGGCAGATCGAATCCTTGGACCAAGGATCGTAAAGCAAGAAAAGCTTGATCATGGAGCGGCGTGTAATATCTTCTGTTGCTTGAAGTCCGAGGTACGTCAGGCACCAGGCCGAGATTTTCATATCTTCGCAAGGTAGTGGTGCTGACATGAAGTTTCTTGGCCATCTGTTTCGGTGTAAAGGTTCTGTCCATTTGCGTGCACCTTCCTTAAAGTCAAACTCTAAAGTACGGCAACAATATTATAAGAGACAATGACCCTCCCCACAAGGATTCCCGGTATATCAAGCGAAATCTTGCATGAATGTTATATGATCGAAGCAGGAACGCAACATGGAGGAGGTAAAGGTCATGGAAAAAGGGAATTATGCTTTAGCGTCATATCGCAACCTAAAGCCCGGCGAATTCATTACGTTCGGCACGTATCCGCAGACTATGGACGGCAAAGAACAGGCGATTACTTGGCGTGTTCTTCAAAACTCAGGAAGCGAGCTGTTGGTATTGAGCGAATATATTTTGGACTGCAAGAGGTATCACGGCAAGCGTGCGGATCTGACGTGGCGTGATTGCATGGATATATCGTGGCATGACTGCGACTTGCGCGAGTGGCTGAATCATGAATTCTATAACGTCGCATTCAATGCTTCGGAGAAAGAACTCATCAAGACGACGCATTGCACGGACAACGGAAAGGGCTGCCCGGATACGGAGGATAAGGTTTTTCTGCTCAGCGTTGCCGAAATAAACGATGTATCTGAGACTCACGGCAAGGATTGGAGACGCGCTGTCGGAACCGATTATGCCAAAACGATTAAGCCCGATGGATGCAGCTTATATGTATATGATAAAACGAACAAAGACAACTATATGATCATAGACGGCAAAGAAGCTGGCTGTTCCTGGTGGTGGCTGCGGACGCAAGGAAACAAGCCTTCGCGTGCGTATTTTGTAGGGACAGGCTGCAGTGCTCGCAGTTACGGAAATAACAGTATTGACGGTTATGGCGTACGCCCTGCTTTAAATTTGGATCTATCATAAACGAAATGGAATAGGAGAACTTTCCGGAAGAAATATCGAAACTCACACTTTTCGAGGAGGTAAGACATGGATTGCACTTCCCAGCCAGAAGCGGCGTTCAAAGGAAAACGGTGGCCCAAACATACCATAGCGGCGAGTCGACGTCATTCCGTGGCTCTTACATCGGACGGCACGGTCACGGCCGCAGGAGATAATCATAATGGCCAATGCGATGTCAGCGGCTGGCGCGATATCGTAGCGGTCGCGGCCGGGAATGTTCATATGGCAACGAACACGGGGAATGCTCATACCATCGGTCTTAGATCGGACGGTACGGTGGCGGCCGTGGGTTGGAATAAGCATAATCAATGCGATGTCAGCGGGTGGCGCGATATGGTTGCGGTAGCGGCAGGCTGGCGTCGCACCGTCGGTCTTAAATCCGACGGCTCAGTGGTGGCTGCGGGACGAAATAATGAAGGTCAATGCAGTATAGGCGGCTGGCTCGACATAGTGGCGGTCGCCGCAGGTGACTGGCATACGGTCGGTCTAAAAGCGGACGGGACGGTAACGATCGTGGGGAATAATCGGTACGGCCAATGCAATGTAAGCAGCTGGCGCAACATCGTGGAAGCATCGGCGGGCTACCTTCATACCGTCGGGCTTCAATCGGACGGCACGGTGGCCGCTGTGGGTTTAAATAAGCACGGCCAGTGCGATGTAATCGGTTGGAGCGGCATAGTGGCGGTAGCGGCGGGGAGTTATCATACCATCGGTCTTAAATCCGACGGTACGGTCATTGCCGCGGGCTGGAATCAGCATGGACAATGCAATGTAAGCGGCTGGCGCGACATTGTAGCGGTAGCGGCGGGATGCGCTCATACGCTCGGCCTTCAATCGGATGGCACGGTCGTAGCCGTGGGCGATAATGAATATGGCCAATGCGATGTAAGCGAATGGCGCGGCATCAAGCTTCCCGGCAGGTAGTTTTAATGTTAATTGCTTAACTTTTAGGAATGGATCATAGACTTTTGGCAAAGATTCAATGCAGCAAGAAGTCGGAATGTGTAGTCACGGTTAAATAGCAAGGCAAAAAGAGGCGGCACCAAAAGGAATGTTTGGTGCCGCTTTACATTTGGATTTCGCCTGAACGGACGCCGCAAGTGAAGGATTGAGATTAACAACAAAGATTTAAAGTCGGAAATAAATATGGTTGCAGCCTAACGCTGTGGAACGGGCAAGTTTCCTTATAGCAGGCCGTATAAGGGGGATTTCCTTCCGATTGATCATGTTGCAGTTGGACGAATGCAACAAAAATTTGAATTGACAGATCATAAAATATACAAGTAATATACATGTATATTAAAAAGGGAATTCAATTGAATCATGACAACCAGAAGTTACGTAACGGCGGATGGCTTCAATCGGTGCTTTGTTGCAAAAACTTATGACAGCGTTTTCTTGATCGATTGAAAAGAAAGATACTCACTTAATAAAAGGAGGAACTTGCGATTGTTGCTGCGGATGGAATTTATTAAGCCCTCGCTCCTGGAGGCCGGGGAGGAACATCGGCTTAACTTCATGCTTGTGCACCCCTGCGGAAGAATGGAGCCGCAATCGGATACGACCTTTAGCATGACTTGCAGCGACCCGGAGATCGTTGAGGTGAACGGCAGCGCGATCACCGGGCTGAAGCCGGGCGAGACCGAAATTGCCGTAGACTTTCTGGACGATAGATTTTCAGAGTTTAAATGGAAGGTTCTTGTAAGGCCGGCTGGTCAACCCGCGAAATTGAAGCTGAAGGACCGTCCGAGGATGTTGTTTTCGATCGATGAGCTCGCGGATTTTCGGGATCGGATTAAGCGGGATGACGGCAGTTCTGCGAGGGCAATCGATGCATCTGTGCTATGGGCCGGATACTTGGCAAAAGCGGACGACTATGTGGAGGAAGATAGCTTCGAGGTGCTGTATCCGTCCATATCGGATCAGTGGAAGGTTGCGATGCCCCTAACGGAGCCGAAGCGGGTACGAGAACCGCAAGGCCATACCTTCTTCCCGTTCTGGACGATGTACGCCAGAGCGATAGAGGATCGGCTGGTCGTCATGTCCACGGCCTTCCTGGTGACGGAAGAGAGAAAGTATGCGGTTCGAGTGAAGCAGCATCTGTTGTCCCTGGCTGCCTTCGGCAAATGGTATGAGTTCGACGAGCGGGGTGCGGAAGGAAATCTGAGCAACGCCCATCTGCTGCTAGGCGCTTCGTGCGCCTATGATGCCATTCACAGCTTGCTGACGGAAGAAGAGCGGCGATCCATTCGACAAGCCATTCTGGATAAAGGGCTGCATCCGCTGGCCATCGATATCGGAAGCCGTGATATGCACAACATCGTGGCAGCCAAGCAGGTGGCGATGGTGTACGGCGCGGCGGCCATCATGGATGAGAACCCGTTTGCCGCCAAATATTTGCAGGCCGGACTTACTTATCTTCAAAGCTATCTGGACCGAAAAGGGATGTCCGGAGAAACAGAGGGGCTGCTGTACGACAATGTGGCTGCGCGCCATGCCTGGATGGCGGCGGATCTTTATCGGAGAATCAGCGGCGATGACAGCCTGGTTAAGCATCCGTATTTGCGGGAAGAGCTTCCTGAACGTTTTTTTCGGCTCCTGGCACCGGGAAAGGAAAGCTCGTTTCCGAATCTGTCGGATTCGTTTTACAAGCTCGATATCGCTTACCTCATGGCCATGACAGCTACCCATTACGACCATCCGGCAGCGGTTTGGTACCTGCACAAGCATGCTGCAACGCATCACGCATCGCTTCTTTATTTACGGAAAGAGACCTCACCTGCAAGTCCAACGGAGCTGTACGGGAAGCGCGCTTCCGCAGTATTCCGGAGCGTAGGCTGGGCCGCCCTGCGGTCGGGATGGGGCGATGAGGATCATCTGCTGTGCTTCACCTCAAGCAGCTCGGCGAAGGACCATAATCACAAGGACCAGAACAATCTGGTGATCAATGTCGGCGGAGAGTGGCTGTTGACCAATCCCGGCTACCAGGATTATGTACCCGGTCCGAAGGCGGATTACACTACCGGCACTGTGGGCCATAATTCGCTGCTCGTCAATGGTCAGGGGCAGATCAACCTAGGTGGCGGGGGTCTCCGGGAGGAGTTGTTACTCCCGTCATTTGAGGCGGTTGTCGGGGACGCTGCCGAAAGCTATGGCGGGCTGCTGAAACGCTACCGGCGATCTGTCCTACATATCGATTCGGCATATTACTTCATCGTGGATGACGTGGAGCTTCATCAGGAATCGGATGAGGCCGAGCTGCTGTTTCATACGACTTCGGCGGTTCTGGATGGAGAAGAGCCCAAGGCTCCGGGCGAGATTCTGGGAAGTGAATCCGTTGTATTCCAGGGAGAAAGCGCCGCACTGCAGCTGATGTTTCCTTTTCCCAAGGAGAAGGTGCTCACCCTCCGCGAGTACCCTGGGGCTGAAACCTACGGTCCATATGTAGCTGTCGGTGGCACGAAAGGCAAAAGACGGCGGTTCATCACGCTGATCAATCCACGGGTCCATTACGGCGAGAGATTGGCCATCCTTCAGGAGGAGCAGGATACCGGAAGCTTGGCTTCCGGTTTAACGGTGGAAAGGCCCGGCGGGGCGGAGGATATCTGGCTGTTTTGCGCTGACGCTGTGGAAGCCCGCTACCGGGGCATAACTTTCCTGGGAGAAGCCGCCCGTTTATCGGGTAACGGCATGCTTAATTTGTGGAAGGCTGAACGGTTGTCCGGCGGAGACATCGCTTTTGAGGCGGAGCTGCCTCTGAGTTTATACAGCGATGACCGCCGCTTAACCTGCATTGTGCATAACCCCCACCCTGTGGAGGTCTCCTTCAAGCTGAGGCAGATAACTGCTGGCGTGGAAGTCAAACAAACCGCACCACCCGGCTATTATGAATGGAATCTTATGAATACCGGCAGAGGTGGTCAGGCGGAAGGGAGAGAAGCTGTGTGGAAACCGTGATTTCGGAGGTCAATCCATCCGCTCCCGTCAAGAAGAGCCCTTGGAAGCGAATCCGGACCCGAATGTGGAGGGATCGTTATCTATACCTGCTGCTGCTGCCGGGCCTGCTTTACTTTATCGTGTACCGGTATCTGCCCATGCTGGGCATATCCCTAGCCTTTAAAGAATACAGCCCGTTCCGGGGGTTCGCGGAGAGTCCTTGGGTCGGTTTTGCGAACTTTGCCCGGATTTTCGAAAGCCCGGAGGTTATCCAGGTTATCTGGAATACGCTTACCATTTCATTTCTGCAGATCGCGTTCGCATTTCCGGCGCCGATCATTCTGGCCATCATGCTGAACGAGGTGGCAAATCCGCTCTTGAAAAGAGGGCTGCAGTCCATCGTTTACATGCCGCATTTTCTGTCTTGGGTCGTGGTGGTCGGCATCGTGACGATCTTTTTCCGCAACGAGGGCTTGATCAACGACGTGCTGCGCGAATGGTTCGGCTTGCAGCAGACGATCCCTTTTCTCACCGAGCCCGATTATTTCCGAGCTTTTCTGGTGTTGGAGGTCATCTGGAAGGAAGCCGGCTGGGGAACGATTATTTTCCTGGCGGCGCTGGCAGGCGTCAACCCGGCTCTTTACGAGGCGGCCGTCATGGACGGCGCAGGGCGCTTCCGCCAAATCTGGCATATTACGCTGCCCGCTATCCGCAGCACGATCATTATCATGCTGATCATACGTTTGGGCGACGTGCTGGAGGTCGGCTTCGAGCAGGTGTTCCTTCAACTGAACGCCTTTAACATGCACATCGGCAATACGCTCGATACCTTCGTGTATTACAAGGGGATCCAGCAGTCGGACTACAGCTTCTCGACCGCGGTCGGCGTATTCAAGGGTCTGGTCGGTCTCGTGCTGGTTATGGCCGCCAACAAGCTGTCCAAGCGATTCGGCGAACAGGGCGTATATTAGGGCTTCGATTCTTTCTGGGAGGAGAACGACATATGAAGCAAAAATCCATCGCGGAACGCTTGTTCAGCGGCGTGAATATCAGTCTGCTGCTTGTCATATCCGCAGTCATGCTGTTTCCTTTTTTATATTTGTTCTCGGTTTCATTTTCCTCGTTCGAGGATTTTCTGGGCAGCAAACTGCTGCTCTGGCCGTCCAAATGGACGACCGACGCCTATGAATATATCTGGGCCTCCAGGACGTTCCGGCAGGCGCTGCTGAACACGTCGCTGGTTACCGTGCTCGGTACCATCGTCAATCTGTTTTTTACGGCGACGATGGCATACGCCTTGTCAAGACCGATCGTAGGCCAGCGTACCGTCATGTTTATGGTCGTCTTTGCGCTATTGTTCTCGGCCGGCATGATTCCGACCTATCTGGTCGTCCAGGAAACGGGGCTGCTGGATTCCATCTGGTCGCTTATTTTGCCGGTGGCCATCGCGCCCTTCAACCTGATTGTCATCCGCCAATTCTTCATGAACATCCCAAGCGATATGATCGAGGCGGGCATCGTAGATGGCGCGAATGACCTGCAGATCTTCGGGCGCATCATCCTGCCGCTCTCGAAGCCTGCGCTGGCGGCATTCAGCCTGTTTTATGCGGTCACGCACTGGAACAACTATTTTGCGCCGATTCTGTACATCAATGATCCGGCCAAATGGACGATACAGGTCGTGTTGAGACAGATTGTGGTGGTGGGGGAAACGACAGGCACGCTCGGAGGAGATAACATGTTCATGGATAATCCGCCGCCCCCGGAAACGATCCAGATGGCCGCGATTCTCATGGCGACGCTGCCGATTCTGATCGTGTATCCGTTCTTGCAAAAGCACTTCGCGAAAGGCGTCATGCTTGGCGCCGTCAAAGGTTGATGACTTCGAACGGCCGAATAACGGAGCTGTTCGAATGAATCATAAACGGAGGTCACACTCCAACACTGATTAGAATGGGGGAAAGCTCATGTTAAAGAAACACAGACTTACCGCAGTGATGGCGGCCTTGCTCTCCATCAGCGTGGCAGCATGCGGCGGCCAGCCGAAGGCGGAGGAGAAACCTGGAACGACCACTCGGGGGGAGGAAAAACCGGCACAGACAGAGCAGACGTATGAAATCTCTACGATTGATTTTCGCTATGGTGATCCGCCACCGACTTCAAGTCCGGGACTTGATATGATCAACGAGAAATTTAAAGTCGACTACAAGCCGGTTTTTGTGCCGAATACCGCCTTTGATGAGAAGATCAACGCTGTGTTCGCCTCAGGTAAAATACCCGATATGATCGGACTTATGTCGGCTGACATCAAGAACCGCTACAATAAATTTGCGAAGCAGGGGGCTTTCCTAGATATCGAGCCTTATATCCAGGAGTATCCGTCGCTTAAAGTGGTGCCTGATTTCATCTGGGATGCCATGCGGGTGAACGGCAAGATTTATGCCATCCCGCAGTATTCTCCGAAGTATCAGGTCGTCACGGTGCTCCGCAAGGACTGGCTCGATAAGCTTGGCCTGAAACCGCCGACAAATTACGAGGAGCTGAAAGAGGTAGCGCTGGCATTCACGAACGGAGATCCGGACGGCAACAGCAAGAAGGACACCTACGGAATCGCCATTGGTCAGGACATTAACCCGAACTTCAACCAGGGACCGTATTGGGACCCGGATGCCTGGTACCACCAAGATGCGCAGGGCAACTACATCCCGGGCATTATCGGGGAAGGCCGCCGGGAGTTCATTACGATGCTGTCTGAGCTCTACCAACAGGGAGCGATGACGAAGGACTACGCCATCCTGAACTGGGGAGACACCAACAAGGAGTTCTATTCCGGCAAAGCAGGCATCTTTATTGGAACGCCGCGCGGCATGTCGAAGGATTACATGAACGGCCTGCTCAGTATACATCCGGATGCCCAGTTTATCAGTCTTGGTCCTTTCGAGGACAATTACGGCAACAAAGGGCTTACGTCTGGAGCGGGCTACAACGGAATTACCGTGCTGAGCGCCAAACTTGCCGATGAGCCGGAAAAGCTGAAGAAGATTTTCGAAATGATTGATTTCGGCCGCCAGTTCTATCCGCAGGATCAGCGGAATGATACAAACGCCGATTTTGATTGGTGGTCGGGCAAAGTCGGTGTGGGTTATGACATGCAGGACGGCGTGCAGGTCAACAAGGAGAATTTCGCATCCGACGGACTTGCGCCTTCCACTTATTTTGTTGATAACACGTCGTGGGCGCCGCAGGATTTCGATAATGATTACTCCATTACGTATCAGACCAAGCAGCTGGCCGATCTGGTTGAGGAGATCGAATCCATGTATAAGGAAATCAAGCTTTATGCAAACCCGATCAATGGACTGGAGTCGCCGACCGACAACTCGAAAGGCGCAGAGTTGAGAAAGTATATCATGGATGAGCAGGTAAAAATGATTGCAGGCACCCGTCCGGTTTCGGATTGGGATAAACTGGTTCAGGAGTATCTGGACAAAGGCGGTGCCCAGATCATCCAGGAATACAACGCGAATATCAAAGAGAAGGATCCGAAGGCACTGTTCAAGTGAGACTTTGGAGATGACGCTTTATGCATGATCCGTGGGACAGCGGGGCAAATCTTTTTGCCCCTGTTCTGCATTGGAAGAATTAGCGCCCATGGGAATGCGAGCTGTGGAGGAGGGAGACATATATCATGAAAAAGACAGCGAAAATCGGTCTGTGGTTTAACAGGCAGTCGGCGGAATACTTCTGGGGACATGGCCAGGATCTGTTTCAGCTATATGTGGAGGAGGTGCTTGGTCATGCGGGCATTCCTTATGCAAGGTTTGATGACGCCGAAACCCTTGAGTCATATGAACCCGATATCATCGTCATACTGCACCCGGGAGAGAAGGAAGAGGATCTGAACCGTCTGGAGGAGTGGGCCCGCCGTGGAGCGACGCTCATCAGTTACGGTGGATTGAACCGCATGGCCGGCCGGCTGGGCTGTACCCGGTTTGCCATCCGGGATGCGGTGTACGGGCACCTGTCAGGAATAAGCTATGCGCAAGGCATACCGGTTTTAAGGGCGGTAAGCAGCGATCCGTGGATGGTGTCAGAGAAATCCGACATCCCGGTTCAAGCGGATGGCGTTCTGTGCCGGCTCCATAAAGCTGGTGCCGAGGCAGCCGCAGCCGTTCTGGAGATTCCGCTAGGTGCTGGCCGGCTGATTCGCTGGAATGTGGACATCCCCGCGAATATCGTTATGCTGCAGCAGGGTGTCGGCCCGGTCGTCCAGGACGGCATCCCCGCGCCGGACGGTACGGGAGCGGTGGACGAAGGCATTTTGAAGGCCGATGACCGGTGTGAGATGGACTGGAATGAGGACCGCTCGGTGACGGAGACCGGGATGCCATACTTTGATACGCCGTATGCAGACTGGTGGCGTGAGGTGATGGTCCGTCAACTGATGGAGGAAGCAGATGCGCTGGGAATGACGCTTCCGTTTCTGGACTATTGGCCTGAAGGCGTCAATCAGGTGGCCATGATCTCGCACGACAGCGACTTCAACATAGAGGAGGCGGCCCGAACGACCCTGAGCGTGCTTCAGGAAAACGGCGTCCGCTCGACCTGGTGCATGATCGAACCAGGCTACTCCCCGTCGCTCTACAAAGAAATTCAGGCTGCCGGGCATGAGCTGGCATTTCACTACAATGCTTTGGAGCAGGAGAAGGGGATATGGAGCGCCGAGGAATTTGCCCGTCAACTGAACGTAATCCGGAGCACCAGCGGCGCACCGATCATTTCGAACAAGAACCACTATACCCGCTTTGAGGGCTGGGGAGAGCTCTATGTATGGTGCGAGCAGAACGGCATCGAAGCGGATCAAACTAGAGGGCCGAGCAAAAAAGGAAATGTCGGCTTTCCGTTCGGTACCAGCCATCCGTATTACCCGATCGCTCGTTCGGATGACCGCAACCGGCTATACCGGGTGCTGCAGATCGGCTTTCTTACCCAGGACCTGGAGCATCCCACGCTTACGGATGCGTCGGTGATTGCCCCGTTTCTCGAAAAGGTGGCGGAAGTCCGCGGCGTCGCCCATTTCCTGTTTCACCAGCAGCACATCCATCATCTAGGGAACGTTCGGCATGCGTTTTCGCAAGCGGTCGAAACCGCGAAGCGGCTCGGTTATGCGTTCTGGACGAGCGAGGAGATCACCCGCTGGGAGCAGGCCAGACGAGCTGCGGTGCTCCGGGTAAGCGCAGACGGTACCCTCATCACCGAGAATCTTCCGCAGGGAGCGGTCGTGCGCCAGCCGTTGGCTGCGGAGGCGGACCCGTCATCTTCACAGACGGACATTCGCTTTGGGCGGCCGTGTGCAGAAGCGGCGAGCATGATGAAAACAGCAGCTGAATAACGGCAATGAGGAGGAATCAGACAGTGGAAGCGTTAGCGATTCATGGGGGAGCGCCGGTCAAGACCGGTCCTTTTGGCACAGGCAAAAGATTCGGGGAAGAGGAGGCCGCGCATCTGCTCGAAGCGCTGGAGCAGAACACGCTGTTTTATCATTTCGGCACCAAGGTTAAACAGTTTTTGGCCGATTTCAATGCGATGTACGGCCGGGAATACAGTGTAGCGACATCCTCCGGCACCGCGGCGATTCATGTCGCGCTGGGTGCGGCTGGGGTCTCCGTAGGGGACGAGGTCATTACAAGCCCGATTACGGACCAGGGAACGCTGATCGGCATTCTGTACCAGAATGCGATCCCCGTGTTTGCCGATCTGGAGCCTTACACTTACAATCTGGATCCGGCCTCGATCGAAGCCTGCATTACGCCGAGAACGAAAGCGATCCTAGTCGTCCATCTGGCGGGATATCCGTGCGATATGGACCCGATCATGGAGATCGCGGAAAAGCATGGCATTAAGGTCATTGAGGATTGCGCACAGGCTTATCTGACCCGGTATAAGGGGAGGCTGGCCGGCACCATTGGCGATTATGGCTGTTTCAGCACGAACGATTTTAAGCATATCTCCACCGGGGACGGGGGCATGGTGCTGATCAATTCGGGAGCGCGCGAGGATTACGAAACCGCTCACGCCTTCGCGGACAAAAACTACCGCCGTCTCGGCACCACGGTTGACCGGGGAACCAGCTATATTGCGCCGAATTACCGGATGACCGAGCTTCAGGGAGCCGTCGGTATCGCCCAGCTCAAAAAGCTGCCCTGGATTTGCGGGCGGCGTCAGCAATACGGCGACCGGCTCAATGAAGGATTGCAGGGAATCCAGGGCGTCATTCCGCCGCAGGTCGACCCGGAGCATGACTGTACATACTGGTTCTACATGCTGTGCCTTGATCTGGGCAAGCTGACGTGCAGCCGCGAAGAGTTTTGCAGGGCGCTGGAGGCTGAGGGGATCCCCAACCGTGCCGGCTATATCCCGCAGGTATGCTATTTGCAGCCGCTGTTCCGGAACCGGCAGGCTTATCCGGGGAGCCATTTTCCGTTTGACAACAGCAGCGTCTCTTATGAGCAAGGCCGTTGTCCTGTCGCGGAGGCGATATTAGACACGGCGGTGCAGATTCCGATGAACGAATTCTACTCGCCCGAGGATATTGAGCATATCATTCAGGCGGTTGCCAAGGTGGGCGCCTATTATGGGAAAAGCCATGAATAATGCGGAAGAAGTGAACGTCAGCGAGGCAACGGGGACGATGGGGGCTTTTGAGCGGATCGGCGTACCCGTTGATGTCGACGAGAGCAGATCTGCGGCGGTGTGCCGAAGAGCCGACGGCACCGAGCGCATCGTAATCGCAGCCCGGGGATATGTGCTGATCGCGGATCCGGGAACAGGAAACAGCACGCAGCTTTATTTTCCAGGGGGCGAGGGCCAGTACCCGTTTGCGTCGATCAGTGATTCCCGAGGACGGTTCTATACCGGAGCAGGCCGCTATTTTTACGTTATCGATCCGTTCACTCCGGCTTTTGTCGGGCAGCACCGGGTACCTGAAGGGGAAGAGGGAGCCGGCTTTGCATTTGCCGTGAATGGAGATGGTCGGGTCTACGCAACAACTTACCCGGGAAGCTATCTGATTGAGCTCGATGCATCGTCAAAATCCTCGCGTACCTTATGCAGGCTGGATGCCGAGAGGAAGTATGCCATGACGCTCGCCTGCGGAAGCGGTGGGAAGGTCTATGCCGGACTGGGCACAACGTCGCCGGCCATTGCCTGTTTTCATGAGGAGACCGGAGAGCTTGAGATAATACTGGAGGGACTGCCGGGTACGACAGGCAGCGCTGCCGTTCACCAAGGCTGCAACGGCGCCGTTTACGGCTGGCTGCCAACCGGGGAGGACGGAGCCGGCATATGGTACCTGCTGGGCGAGCAGGGGGCAGAGCAGGTGTCGGCGGAGGAGGTTAACCCGTCCCTGTATAAGGGGGCAGGTTACAACAAGCTGCACCGGGACCTTGATGCCGGTCGAGTGCTGCTGAAATGGCAGCTGTCCGACAAGCAGATCGAAATCATGGAAGCGGACGGAAGCCTGAGCCGGATTCCGCTTGACTACAAGGGAGGCGGAACGTCACTCTCTCCGCTGTTCGGAGGTCCGGACGGCATTCTTTACGGCACTTCCAATCACCCGCTTCATCTGTTCACGTACGATACCGAAGCCGGGCGCCTGACCGATTGTGGCGGCGATATCGTGGAGCGGGGAGGCGGCGGCAATATTGCCGCTTATGCGGCGCAAGGCAGCATCATCGTGGGTGCTGCTTATGCCGGCGGCATGGTCCACCTAATGGATACGGCGAAAGAATGGTGTACGGAACCAGGACCCCACCGGAATCCCCGGCTAATCTATGAAAATGCCGCTGTCCACAGGCCGAGATGCGCAGTCGCACATCCGGACGGCCGCCATGTGTTGTATGGCGGCTTTCCTGGTTATGGTGCGGCCGGCGGCGGGCTCGGCATCGTGGATGTACTGGCCGGGCAGGTGGAGATGCTGGAGAACCGGGAAATGGTCAGCGGGCAGAGTACGATTTCGCTTGCCGTGCTGCCGGATGGCAGGGTATTCGGCGGCACCAGCATTGAGACGCCCGGCGGCGGGATCAGCACGGCGGAGGAAGCGGTGATGTATGAGTTGGATTGGCCTGCCCGACAAGTGATTCGGCGCTGGGTGCCGGTACCGGGTGCCAGGGAAATCGCTCAGCTGAGATCCGGCACAAACGGGCTTGTCTATGGCTTGACCTCGGAATCGGTGTTCTTCGTTTACGATGCAGGACTGCAAAAGATCATTCATTGCCGCGATCTTTCTTCCTGGGGCGGTATCGTCCGGCAGGGACTGCTCATGATAGAACGCAAGGGGCATCCATTCCTTCTGGGTCTGCTTAGCGGGGCTTTGTTCACCTTAAATACGGTGAACATGCAGCCGGAACTGCTGGAAGTGCTTCCGGTCGAAGCGACCAGCGGAATCGCCTGCCTGAACGGAAACGTGTATTTCGGTTCCGGTGCTGAGCTGTGGCGGTATCGGATGGAAGGGGAGGGTGATTACTTTTATGACTCAGTTTAATGGGGAATTAGTGCCGCTGTTAGAGGGAATCCATACCCTTGAGGCCTGGATGGAGAAGGAGTCCAGACTGAGAGCACGATGGCTGAAGCTGCTGGGGGAGCCTCCGGAGCCGGTAGATTACAAGCCGAGAGCTGTAGCAGACAGCGGGTGCTTCCGGGTGCTTTCCGTGCATAAGGAAGAAGATCACACAAGACAGGCGATCATGTACGAATCACCGGACGGGGATTCGATCCCGGCTTATCTGTTGCTCCCTTCAGGAAAGCCTGCTGTAGGAGGATTCCCCGCTGTACTTGCCCTTCACCCGACAACCGAGAATGGAAAAGACGATGTATGTCTGGCTTCCGGACGGGCGAACCGGCAGTATGGTCTAGAGCTGGTACAGCGCGGCTTTGCCGTGCTGGCTCCGGACTCCATCACGTTCGGTGACCGAATCTATGAAGGGGAAGCGCCGTTTCAAACGGCTCCGTTCTATCAACGGCACCCTGCGTGGACCGCAGTCGGCAAAATGCTTTCCGATCACATGGTAGGGGTCGACGTGCTGACCTCGCTGCCGCAGGTAAATCCACACAGGATCGGCGTGATCGGCCACTCGCTTGGCGGCTATAATGGCTGGTTTCTGGCCGGAATAGATAAACGCATCAAGGCCGTCGTCTCGAGCTGCGGATTTACGATGTTCCGCGGCGATCCGGAGCCGAACCGCTGGGGCCTTCGGGAATGGTTTTCCCATATCCCATTCATCACGGACACCCTGAGGAGCGGCTCCCTTCCGTTTGAGTGGCATGAAATCGCGGCGCTTGCAGCTCCGGTGCCGATGTTGATGTGGTCCGGAACGCGAGACCCGATTTTTCCGAACTGGAGAGAGATTGTCACGGGACTGGGGGAGCTGGATGGTTTGTATGATTTTCTGGGCGCTTCATCTGCTTTCGAGTGCTGGATCGGTCATGAAGGGCACGATTTTCCGCCGGATATCCGGCAGCGTGCCTATGCTTTTCTTGAAAAACAGCTTGCGGAGTAAAATATATACGCGTTCTTTATCCGGAGTGCATGGAATCCTGATGTCCCTCATGATATACTGATTTTTATAGACATGTATAGGAGCGGTATATATTGTTGCGTAGAAGAAATGAATTTCATGAGCGTTATGAACGCTTTGTCCAGGAATTGAGGAATGAAATCGTTGCCGGTGTTCTTCAGCCGGGTGAATTTATTTTGCCGGAAAACACGCTTAGCCAAAAATACGAAATGAGCCGGGTATCGATCCGGAAGGCGCTGGATGAGCTGGTGAACGAAGGATTGATCGAGAAAATCGCGGGCAAGGGCAACCGGGTGAAAGTGCCGGATGAGGACAGAACGCCTGTCGTGCTGAGACTCGCATGGTTCTCTTCTTCCTATGAGATTCCGATAATCGAAAAAATGATCGAGGCGTTCGAGCGGAAGCATCCGTTCGTTCAGGTGGAGATGGTGCTGTATTCCGAGGATTTCTACACCGAAACCATCATCCGGTCCATTGAGGACGGTCAAGGGCCTGATCTGTTTATCATGTCGGATCAGCATTTCCGGGAATGGACCGAAAGCGGGCGCACGAATCTGCTGACAGGGTATGTTCCACCCCGTCTGATGGAGAAAGGGGTCAGCTATCCGCGGGTCTTCGAGCTGTTCAATCATGAAGGCGGCATGCTCGCGGCGCCGTTCGTGTTCTCTCCGGTAGTCATATGTTATAACCGTTCGATCTTCCGTCAGCACGGCCTGTCTCACCCCGTCAGTCTTGTCGACTGGCAGCAGCTGCTGGAGGTGGCCAAAGCCAGCACCTCGGCCCCGAACGAAGACGGAATGACCGATCATTACGGGTTCTGCTTCTCTTCGTCCCCCAACCGCTGGCCGGTCTTCCTGCTTCAAAATGACGGCAGCATCATGGCTGCAGACCGCAGCCGGAGCACGATGGCGGACGAACGAAACATCGAAGCGCTGGAGTTTTGCGTATCGCTGATGTACAAGGAGCATGTGTCGCCGATCTTTTCCCATGGCAGCAGCCATTTAGCCGAAAGCCTGTTTATGAAAGAACGGGTTGCGATGATCATGTCCACGTATTATTTCATGAATGAATTCCGCGACCATTCCATCGACTGGGATGTGATGACCTTGCCGAAAGGGAGCAAACCCGCCACTATACTGCTAGGCGGGGGGCTGTCGATCAACGCTGCGAGCAGTCATCGGAATATCGCCGAAAAACTCGTGGATTTTATGACGGGCGAGGAAGCACAGAAACTGCTAAAACAGTACGGTTGCACCATTCCGGTGTTGCGGTCTGTAGCCGAGGATGACAGCCTGCTGAATCCGGACATTCATCCGCAGCACTATAACCGTTATCTCGAGGTGCTGCCGCATGCTTATCCGCTGCATATCCTTAACATGAACCAATCTGAGATATTGACGCTGCTGGATGAACTGAATCTGCTGTGGGCTGGCATGGAAACCCCGGCGGATACCTGCACCCGGATCGAGCAACTCTTCAACTCCCGGCTGGGCTTGAAGGACGCCGGTACCGGGATGGAGAAATGACGATTCGGTAAAAAAGAGCACCTTCAGGAGAACGAAGCCATGTCGTAAGATATGGAGACGGTCTTGAAGGTGTTTTTGTGTTGGCAGCAAATATGCATATCTGTTAGAAGTTGCCGACATGTTCATTTGAAAGGACCTTTTAAGAATATTTATCGACCATTTTAAGTAAATAATTGCGAAATTCCTCTACGTATGATTTCGGTTCTACGATTTCTAGATTTGTACCGAAACTTGCTAAAAACTGAAATCCAATAGGGTTCCGAGGAATTTGGATGGTAGCCAGGAAATATTCAGAACTATGACTTTCAATACTCTTTCGACCGTACCTTTCAATAAACTGATCTTTTATGCCGGGCGCAATCAACGCTTTAATGGCGACTAATTGCGGCTGATAACTGGCTGCGTCTTGTTCTAATGCATAATCTCTCGGGTTAAAGGTTTCTTCATTCATATTGAGATTATCGATCCTGGATAATTTAAATGTTCTATAGCTCTGGCGATGTAAACAGAATCCCTTCAAATACCAACTGGTTTCGCTAAAATGAAGCTGATACGGCTCGACGATTCGATTCGTTATCATGCCATTTTTATCTATATAATCAAATGAAATTAACTTTTTCCCTATGATCGATTCTTGGCATGTCTTCAAGGTTTGAAGAATATCGGACCGACCCTCCCAATCATAAAATGATAGACGGACTGAACCTTTCAGTGACATGGGGTGAACCATGGCCTCCATTTTTTTAATCGTGATTTCAACTTCCTCGCTAATTAGAATTTGTTCCAATCCGCCGAGCGCAGTCAATATATTTTCTAAGTCGGAGCTGTTTAAAAGTCGCTTATCCACCTTGTATTCATCCATAATACCGTATCCGCCATGAATTCCATGAACAGAATAGATGGGGATATTGGATAAGCTCAGTGTTTCCATATCGCGAAGAATCGTTCTTTTGGAAACGTTGAATAATTGTGCGAATTCTTTTGTTGAAACGATATTTTTTTTCAGCAATATCATGATAATGGATATTAATCTCTCAACCTTCTCCATAACAGCCCCTCTTTTGGTACAAATTTTTAAATGGTGACATGCGTCTGTCACCACTAATAAATTATACTTCATCTATCAAAAGAAGGAGGTACAACTTTATGTCAGCTATTGCATATTTGAACTTTGATGGGGTCGCCGGAGAAGCGATTGAATTTTATTCGGAGGCTCTACTGGCGAACGAGGTAAAAAAAGTGAAATTTAAGGATTTTCCGCAGGATCCAAACTATCCATTGCCAGATAATGAACTCAATATGATCATGGAATCCTCGGTAGAATTTGCAGGCGGGAAAATCATGATGTCGGATATTTTGCCCTCCATGAAGGCGGTAACGGGTGAGTTGGTGAAAGGAAACAACATGCTTATTAGTCTAATCATGGAGGATAAACAAGCATTGGAAAAATACTTTAACCAATTGTCTGTTGGCGGCCATGTTGTGATGCCATTATCCAATACTCCTTGGTCTTCGTGTTTTGGAATGCTGGTTGATAAATTCGGAGTTGCCTGGAAATTTAATCGTGACGCAGATCGCTTCCTGGATAAAGTCATTTCAAACAAACAGTAACGCATTCAAAACATGGCCTACCAATGAAAGGCCATGTTTTGATATTCTCATTAGAAAGGAGGAGGATGGGTTATAGCTATGAAAATTGAACATGTGGTTCCAGCAAAATCGAGAGAGGATCTAAGGATTTGGCTGCAGAACCATGGCACGGCCGAGAAGTCTTGCTGGGTCTTGGTTAGTATGACGCCAACCCCTGATATGTTGTTATATTTGGACGTCGTTGAGGAAGCTTTATGCTTTGGATGGATTGATGGCATGAAAAAGAAAATGTCCGAAACCGAGCTGGCCCAGAGACTGTCTCCTAGAAGTAGAAAAAGCTCATGGACCGAATTGAATAAAGAACGTGTCCGCCGCCTCGAAAAGTTGGGCTTCATGAGTGACGAAGGCAGAAGGGTTCATCCTGACATGGATCCCGGTTCTTTCAGAATAGATGGGGTCATAGAACAAAGGCTAAAAGAGGAAAAGCAAGTATTTGAGAATTTCATGGCATTTCCTGATCTTTATAAAAGAGTTCGGATCGACACGATACAAAGCTATAAGAATCAGCCGGAATTATTCAAGAGCAGATTAGACAAATTCATATCCAACACAAGAGAAAACAAAATGTACAGTCAATGGAACGATCATGGCCGTCTACTTGAATATTAATACTCCCTGGGTCGAAGGCCAACAACCTTAGTCTGGTTGAGTACCGAACTAAGGTTGTATGCATTGCCTTTTTATCACTGGAACTCTATAGAGTTCGACATAATCAATTCCAAAAACTCTTCAAGATTATGTGCCGCTTGTTCAACTTCTTCAAATTCAGGTTCATATCCGCGCACGATAGCACCAATGTCATTGGTTAAATCAATCGCATAGAAGGAATACCCTCCATCAACTGACATCACGATCGGCAGGTAAGAATCCCACCACGCAGTTATTTCTGATTTCCATAGTTCATCGTCCCTTGCTGCCTCCAAACTGAGCATTTCAAATTCATTCCATTTAAATTCAGCCTCGGAGCGATTATTGTATTCATCCTCGCATAGAAACCAGGTCTTCTCATCAGGTGTGATGCATCGTTTTACAACACTTAAAAATTCCAAATAATCATTAGGGATTTCCTTATATCTTGATAACAAGCTGCCAGCTAAATGTAATTGATGATCCTCATTCTTAGTTATCGTCCAACCGTTTTCTTCAGCCCAAATCATAAATTCATTTATTTTGTCATTCAGGGTCTCTTCTCCCACCGTATTCACTCCAATTTCTTATAGGCTCTGATTATTATTCTAGTCAGACAGTTCCATATCCTTCTGGAACTCAATGTGCATTCCATATTTCGATAGGTATCGAATAGTACTCGGTTTATACTATATACAAAAGTACGCCAGTCGATAATAGATGGGGAGAGGTATAGTATGGACATGATAAAACAGCTTGAAAAGCTTACCGCCTTTAAAAAGCTTCACTCTAATTTCTTTATTTTGCCCAATGCATGGGATGCTGCAAGCGCGAAAACTTTCGAGAAGTGCGGCTTCAAGGCCATTGGCACGACAAGTGCCGGCATAGCGGTTTCCCATGGGTATGCGGATCGGAATATGCCCTTCGATAGGATGCTGGATACGGTCCGCAGGATCGTGCAAACCGTGGATATCCCGGTTACCGTGGATATGGAAGACAGGTATGGACAGATGCCTGATGAAGTCGCAGAATCGGTTAAGCAGGTGATCAAGGCAGGCGCGACTGGGATTAACATAGAAGACAGCAGCATGGATCGACAAGCGCCGCTGCATGATATTTTGCTCCAGCAAAACAAATTAGCCGTGATCCGAAGGCTGGGGAATGCCATGGGGTATCCTCTCTTCATCAATGCACGGATCGATGCTTACTGGATCAAGTCTATGCCGTCTGCTGGGAGGCTTGAAGAGACGATCAAGCGGGCCCATGCCTACCAGGAAGCCGGGGCAGATTGTATTTTTGTCCCCGGAATCCAGGAAATCTCCGACATCCAAACACTGCGCCATGAAATAAGCTGTCCGATCAATGTATTGGCCGGACCGGGAATACCTTCCGCAAAGGAGCTTGAAGCGCTAGGGATCCAGCGTATCAGCACCGGCTCAGGTCCTTTTCGCGCCGCAATATCGCTGCTGCATCGCATGGGCCATGAAATATTGGAGGAGGGAACTTTTGAGCACATGACTTCGGGAGTCCTTTCTTACGACGATTTATCGGAAAAGCAGTCTTGGTAGCAATCAACGGAGATAGCGCCTGCGTAGATCTTCATTGCAGCTTTGCTATGGCTGCCGGTGGAACGGCAGGCGATCGAGAACAGTTAAAATGTATCCCTGGAGAGTGGGCTTGCCCCACTCCTTTTTTTATGGGCAGGGATTATAATCCATCGTGACAGTGAAAAGTTTGGATGGAGGGGGGAGTGAACGTCAGAAAGCGGGCTGCCTGCTTCCGATAAATGTTAGCGCCTTCACAAAAAAACAAGCAAGAATACAACCGGGAGAACGGAAGCTGCAGTGCCTTATTATCGTGTGGCAGATGAATAATCTTGAGGAGGTATTTATGCTTACCATTACAAGAAAAGCAGTTAGTCTGTTGGTCGTGCTTGCCGTAATGATCACAGGATTCTCACCCCGAACTGCGGATGCTTTAGAAATCGATAGGTATTCAATTTCTTCAATGGATATGACGGATGCCGCTGATCCGGCATCTTTGGCACAGACCGCCGCTGCTCCGGCCACGATACAAAATTACCCGATGCCATCCATCTATACCGCATCCAGCGTGTTTTCGTTGAAAGCGAATAACGAAGCGATTCCTGTTATCAGTTATCTGGCTGATTATGATTATGCGCAATTTTCCTTTTCCGGCACGGTCCGTATCGAAGTTACCAACAATGTGCCGATTACATCATACTCCATCAGTCCTCAGGCTAAAAATATCGAAGGCACGGTCAACGGGAACAAGCTAACGTTCTATCTTTCATCCTCAACCTATGTCATCGTGAAAATCAATGACCAGAGGAAGAAGATTGTTATCGCAGCAGATCCCTTGGAGACGGATATTCCCCCGTCCACAGGTGCCGGGATTTATAATGTGACGCAGTCGCCTTACCATGCGGATAACACGGGTACATCGCTGGCATCGGGTCCGATTCAGCAGGCGATCGATGACGCCCATCAAGCCGGCGGCGGCGTTGTATTCATTCCGGCCGGTGTTTATAAGAGCGGGAACCTGACATTAAAAAGCAACGTAACCCTTTACCTGGCCGGCGGCGCCGTCATTGTCGGCACGGGCAAGGGGGAAGACTACGTGATTGATTTTCGCAAGGATTCACGAAACGCGGATGGAACGTATTTTATTCGTACTGCCGTAGATTCCACCAATATTACGATACGGGGACGGGGAACCATTGATGGAAAAGGCATTGCGATGCGAGAGCGAAGGATGCCGGCGCCGAATAAGAATGAAGGGTTCCTCAATAACCTGCTCGTTCCGATCGCAACATCCAATTTTACTTTTGACGGCCTAATATTGCGGGATGGCGGTTTCTGGTCGTTCATGGTGGTACGTTCCGACAATGTGACCATAAACAATCTTAAGGGATTCCAGGATTTATACAAAATCGAGAATGACGTTATCGATATCAATGAGAGTCAGAACGTGCTTGTTCAGCATTCGATTGCCATCTCGGATGATGACACGTATTCCACTAAAACCTGGCTGCAGACGGGGATGTCCAAAGACTGGCCGGGCGAGCTTGAACATTTGGAGAATGTGGTCTTTGATGACGCTTTTGCATGGACAAGATGCGCGGCTTTCAAGATTGGCATGGGTGTAGCCCAGCCGCAAATCGGCGTAACCATCCGAAATTCGTATGTCTATCAAAGCGCCCGAGCATTGCTTATTGATCATGGATACCAACTGAATACACTCCCGGAGGAAGGTTACGCCCAAAATATCACCTTTGAAAATATCGACATCGAACGCGTCGGCATCAATCAATTCGGGAACTATTGGCTTGGAGTGTCCACCAGCACTTCCGGCGATGTAAGCAATGTTGTAGTCAAGAACATCCATGTTCGCGAGACCGGCACCCAGAAATCCAGAATTTCCGGGAATGCCACGAAAGGCGGAAGGGTTAACGGCGTCACGTTCACGGATGTTTATGTTGGAGGCAAGCTTGCAGCAACCCTGGACGACTTGAATGTTACCGTCAATAACAATGTATATGGTATCGTTTTTGCCAATTCCAAACCTCCGCTATTCAGCGACAATTTCGAAGACGGAAATACGGCGGGTTGGACGTCGATGTCCGGCGGTTGGATCGTCCCGAAAGTCGGCACGAATCACGTGCTGTCCAGCGGGAATCAGACAACCACCTCCCTGATTACCGCTAATAGCGGGGGTTCATGGACGGATTACGTTTATGAAGCCAGATTAAGAATGCCCATCACCAATGCCAACGCGGGCATGGTCTTCAGGGTGCAGGATGCAAACAATTATTATATGTATCGCATTCATTCATCGAATCAACAGCTGGAGTTGTTCAAATCCGTGAATGGACAGCTGACGCTTGTAAACAGTATGCCGTTCACGGCCATTGAGAAACAGTGGTATAAGGTTAAGGCGGTTATACAAGGGAACACGATTTCCTGTTACGTGGATGGAGAATTAAAGATGGAATGGACCAATCCTGTAACCGAATTGACGGCTGGGGGGATCGGATTCCGGACCACCTCGGCGGGCGTCCATTTTGACGATGCCGTGGTTAGTCTCCTCAATAAAGCGCCTGAGGAGATTGCCCTTTCACACAACAGTGTTGTTGAAAACACGACGGCGGGAGGAATGGTCGGAACCTTTTCCACCAGCGACCCTGATGCGGAAGAAACATTTTCTTATATGCTGATAGCGGGGGCAGGGGATGTGGACAACGGCAGCTTCACCATTTCGGACAATAAGTTGTTCCTAGCCGTAACGCCTGATTACGAAGCCAAGGATAGCTACAGCATCCGGGTGAGGAGTACAGACTCAGGCGGACTGTATGTTGAGAAGACCTTTACGATCCATGTCACGGACGTGAATGAACCTCCCGTGAATCCGGATCCTACGGTCATTGTATTCAGCGACGATTTCGAAGATGGAAATGCCGGAGGATGGACGTCTGCTTCAGGTTCTTGGGATGTAACAACGGACGGCACAAAAGCCTTGATTCAGAATCAAGCTGCCACTGCAGTCATTGCTGCCGGCGATTCGTGGACGGATTATACGTATGAGGCCAAGGCGAAAATGCCCATCACCAATGCCAACGCAGGCATTCTCTTCAGGGTACAGGATGCGGGTAATTTCTATATGTTCCGAATCCATTCCGCAGCCCAAAAGCTGGAGTTGTACAAATCCGTGGACAACGTCATGACCCTTGTATCCAGTACCCCGTTTACAGCTCAGGCGAACCAGTGGTATACGATGAAGGCTTCTATTGAAGGGAACACCATAAAAGGTTATGTGGATGGAGAATTAAAAGTGGAATGGACCAATCCCGAGACGGAACTGACAGCAGGAAAAATAGGATTTCGGACCACTTCGGCAGGCGTAGCTTTTGATGATGCTGTGGTACTGGCACCTGATTCGATCTAACTTGAAGGCATCCCGTACCGTGTCAATAAAAGCCGATCCACAGGTCGGTCAGCGTTAATGGGATCATACGAAGGAGCTGCCCCTAACGCCATGATTGGCTGCCAGGGACAGCTTCGTTTTTTTGCATTGTCGAACAGGGGATGCAGTGACATAATCAAAGGAAGAAATTTAACGGAAGGCGTGAAAAGCTTGGACTACCTCCGCAGGCAATCGTTCCGCAACAAACTCAAGGTCGCTTTTCTGGCTGTCATCGTGCTTTCTGTCCTGATGACCGGAGGGTTGTCTTATTATATCTCGGCTGCCACGCTGGAAAAGAATGCGCTGAAGCTCACGCAGGATACGGTGGTCAGATCCGCGCAGATCGTCGATGAGAAGCTGAACAAACTGATGCTGATTATGATGACGTTTATGATCAGCCAGCCTTTCTACGACATGCTGAAGGATGCCGCCTCCGGGGATGCCAGCAGATATTACACGCATCTGAACGATCTTGATAACGTTTTCTCGCAGGCGCGGATCGCCGAACCGCTGATCCAATCGATCTACGTATTTACGCCGATTGGCGAATTTTATCCTTCGTCCATGAACCGCAATCGGCTCACCGCATTCGAGGATACCGTTCTGTATGCGCGCATCGAACAGGAGAAAAAGAACCTGTGGGTGGAGGGTCATGAGGATATGCTCTTCTCCGGCAAGGAACGCGTCATTTCGCTTATTCTGGAGCCGATCTTTGACACCCCGGTCAGTGGTGTTTATATTGTCGTGAATATCCGTGAGGACGGCTTCCGCAAGCTGGTCCAGGGGAACACCGCGGAAGGGGCGTCCAGCTTCTTGCTGAACGCTGATGGAGAGACGGTTTACCCCGTGAAGGAACCGCTGGTCAGGCAGGCGGTGGAGACGGGAGATTTGAGTGGCATGATGAACCGCTCGGAGGGAAGTCAGCCTTTTGATCTGGACGGCCAAACCTATCTGCTTAATTATGCCCGCCTCGGCATAGCGGATTGGACGATGACCACCATCCGTTCCCGGGCCGACGTGCTCCAGGACATGGTGTATGTCAAATGGCTGATTGCCGGGGTTACGCTGGCTGTTTTTACCGTCACCACGTTAATTTCAGGGGCATTTTCACGCTATTTGCTAAAGCCGCTGCAAGGGCTGCTGAAGGTGATGAAGCGGGTCGAGAACAACGATCTGACCGCCCGTTTTGAGAGCGGCAGCGGAGATGAGCTGGCTCAGGTGGGATTTCGGTTTAACCGGATGCTGGAACAGATTGTGGTGTTGATTGATGAGGTAACGGAAGCCCAGACGCATAAGCGAACTGCAGAGATCAAGGCGCTGTCGGCGCAAATGGACCCGCATTTTCTGTACAACACGCTCAATACCATCTACTGGAAATTGAAATTGAAGCAGATCGAACCGTCGCAGCAAATGGTCATGTCGCTCTCCCGCCTGTTCCAACTCGGGCTGAACAATGGTCAGGAAATTACGACAATGTCGAAAGAGCTGGAGCATGTGCGCCAGTATTTGGAACTGCAGTTAAGCTGCTATGAAGACTTATTCTCTTATGAGATCCATGTACGCGAACCGGAGGTGTCATCGATTTCGATTCCACGCATCATTTTGCAGCCGCTGGTCGAGAACAGCATTTTGCACGGTTTTCGCGACCTGAAGAACGGCGGCCTAATCGAAATCGAAATTAGCGGGGATGAGAAACGCTGGACGATTGCCGTACGCGATAACGGCAGGGGCATGGATGAGGCCCAAGTGCGCGCACTCTTTTGGCTGGAATCGAAGAAGGGATATGCGGTGTCCAACTTGATCCGGCGGCTCCGGCTCTATTATGGGGACGGTGCGGAATTTCGCGTAGACAGTGCGCCGGAACGCGGAACCGAAATACGGATTTCTTTACCCAAGAAAGGGGAGCATTTGGATGAGCAATCCTGAAGCGATCAGTCTTTGCATTATCGACGATATTAAGAGCGTGGTGGACGGGTTGACCGCCATGAACTGGGAAGAGCAAGGGATTCGGGTCGCAGGTGTATCGAGCAATGGAGAAGAGGGGCTGAAGCTGATCAGCGGGTTGTGTCCGGATCTGGTTATTACCGATATCCGGATGCCGATCATGGACGGGTTGAGCATGCTGCGTTTGGTTCTGGAAGAGAATCCCAGCTGCAAGGTCATTCTGATCAGCGGCTATGCCGACTTTGAATATGCGCAGCAGGCGGTGCAGCTGGGGGCGTTTGATTTTGTGGTGAAGCCCTTCACAGAAGAAGATATGATGTCGGCTGTGCTGCGAGCCAAAGCAGAGGTTATGGAAGAGAGGTCCAAACGGATAAGTTTGAGGGAAATGGAGAACAAGCTTCGCGAGAGCATGCCGGCGCTGCGGCAGGAATACTTTGGGCTGCTCGTAAGTCACCGCACATCATGGGAAGAGGCCTCGGAACGGTGGGATTTTCTGAATATTGAATTGGAGCCGCGCGGCTTCGTCGTGATGCTGATTGAAATTGATCGTTTCCGGGAGCAAGTTGCCGAGCAGTCCGTGAAGGAGATGGAGCTGATCCGGTTCTCGCTGTTGAATATTATGCAGGAGACGCTTGCCCATTATGCGCACAGCGTTCTTTTCCGTGCCCGTCATGATCAGTACCTGGCCGTACTGAACGATTCAGGACCGTCCAGTCCGATCGAAATTGCCGAGCAGTGCTGCCGGAATATTGAACGATACACCAAGTTTACGATCTCGGTCGGGGTCGGCGGCAGAGTGGAGGAGATTAGCGGGCTCCCGGATTCTTATCGCCAGGCTCATCGGGCGCTCTCCCATCACTTATTCACTGAAGGCAATGCCGCCATTATGTATGACGATATCCATCAGAGCGGAAGCCAGGAGCCGTTGGCACTGGAGTACAAGGACGAGCTCCTGCTGGCCCTTCGTTCCGGGAATGCCGCCCGGACGGACGAGATTCTGTCCGCGATTTCGGAAGCGCTGCAGAAACGGATCTCGCGGCAAAGTCCGGATTATCTCCTCAGCCTGTACGATGAGCTGGCCGCTTCAGCGATCCGCACGCTTTACGAAATGGTTACCTATTCGGAGATACAGCCGATGATTCAGAAATTCAGAACGGTACAAGGGACGGCGGGGCTGCCGCTGGCCTCTTTGCAGCGTCAACTGCATGCCTTGTGCACGGAGGGAGCCGAGCTGGTTCGCCGAAACAGCTTATCCGAAGGGCAGAAGGTTATTTATAATGCCATAGGCTACATCAAGGGCCGCTTGTCCGAGGATATTACCGTTGGCGAATGCGCCGCGCATGTGCATCTAAGCGCCAGCTACTTTTCCAGCTTATTCAAGCAAGTGACCGGGATGACGGTCACGCAGTTTATCACCTCGGAACGCATTCACAAAGCGAGACTGCTGCTGGTGGAGGGAGCGCAGGTGCAGGAGGTGGCTGCGGCGGTAGGGTATGAAGAGCGCAGATATTTCAGCGAGATGTTCAAGAAGATCACCGGCCAGACACCGTCGGAATTCAGGGCGGGCTATCACATGGAGCGGCCGGAGGCTTGAGGTGCCTGCTGCAGGAGACCATAGAATTCTATCCCTTGAGAGTGAATTTGCCTCACTCCTTTTCCGAGAACGGGATTCTATAATAAAAAACGAGCTCACAATACAAACGTTAATCAAAGGGGTAGAATGTATGCGAAAAAAATGGTTAAGTCTCGGCTTGAGCCTCATTCTGGCAGCCGGAATCGCAGGCTGCGGCGGGAACGACAACAGCAGCAATGGCGGCACGACGAATGGCAAGTCTGACGGCGGAACGGCAGCACCATCAACCGAGACGGGCCAACCCGTACAGCTTAAATACTGGACTGACGACCGTCATGACCAGGAGTATATCAAGGAATTGATCAACAAGTTCAATGAAACTAACGGAGATAACATCCAGGTGGAACTTACGGTCATGTCCGAGAATTACGCGCAAAGCGTCGACATTGCCTTCTCCAGCAACCAGGCGCCGGATGTGCTGCGTCTCAAGAGCGCCAATACGTCCGGATTCGTCAAAAAAGGGTATCTCGCCCCAATTGACGAGTATCTGACCGATGACTTGAAAGCGAAGTTCGGCAGCCTGCTGATCGACGATGTCAACCGTTTTGACGGCAAGGTGTACTCGCTTGCCAATACCGGCCTCACCATGCGCCTGGTCTACAACAAGGATCTCTTTGCCAAAGCGGGCATTGAGAATCCTCCGAAATCGCTGCAGGAAATGGTGGAGGATGCCAAGAAAATTACCGAAGTCGGCAAGGCCGAGGGCATCTATGGTTTTGCGCTGAACTTCAAAAATCCGAAGCAAGCATTTGACCGTTCCGTACGGGAGATTCTATCCTTGAGCGGTCATCAGGGACTAGGGTTTGATCTGAAAACAGGCCAATTCGATTTCGAGCCTTACTCGCAGGTCATTGAATATTTCAAGCAAATGCATAAAGACGGAAGCATTCTGCCTGGCGCGGAAGCGCTGGACATCGACCCGCTGCGCGCCCAATTCGCCGCAGGCAAAATCGGTATGTATCTATCCTTCTCGACGGAGCCCGGCGTGTACATGGATCAATTCCCGACCGAAATCAACTGGGGGGGCGCGTTGGCTCCAACGCTGGACGGTCAGATCAAGGGAACTTCCGAAATCGTGTCCGCCGGAACGTGGCTCGGCATCAGCGCCCAATCGGCCAATAAGGAAGCGGCTTGGACATTCATGCAGTATATGTACGGCGATGAGGTTCTGAAGACCTATCACGAAAAAGGCTTCGGGATTGCCATTGTACCGAGCATTGTAGAACAGGCAAAAGATCCGGAGATGGGTGGCATGGAAGGCTTCCTTGTCGGGGAACACGACTCGCTCTGGCCTGCTTCGCCAAACGTTACTCCGGAGGGATCCACCTATGCGGACGCTTTCTTCAAATATATCCTTACCGATGAAGACCTGAAAGCGATTACGGAGGATTTAAACACAAGATACAACGCCGCATTGTCCAAAGCGGTGGAGAAAGGCGAGGTCACTGTAACGCCGAACCCTGCCTTTGATCCAACCAAACCACAGGGAGAATAACAGGCGAGGATGGGGCTGCCGCAAGCATTTTTGGCGGATGCCCCTTTTCTTTCCCCGAAGGAGGAACCCATCGTGAGTATGAAATGGAAACGGCTAGGGGAGAATGCTCTGTTTCTATCGCCGAGCATCATTTTGACGGCTGCCCTGGGCATCTACCCCTTGATATGGATGCTGCGTTATATGTTTTATGACTATGCCGGGTATGGCGAAGCGCTGTTCGTTGGGCTGGACAATTTTCGTCGGCTGATGCGCGATGCCCTGTTCTGGGAATCGGTTGGCAATACCTTTGTCTACGCCGGAGGCAAGCTGCTGCTGACGCTGCCATTGTCCCTGCTGCTCGCGGTCATCCTGAACGGCAAGCTGCGAGGCGGAAAACTGCTGCGAGGGATCTATTTTATGCCGACGATCATCAGCACCGCAGTTATCTCCGTGGTGTTCTATACGATCTTCAATTCCTATAACGGGATGGTTAACACCGTATTGATGAAGCTGCACCTGATCTCGCAGCCGATCGACTGGCTCGGGCCGAAGCATGCGATGCTTACGGTCATTATTGTGGCGGTATGGGGCGCGGTCGGTAACTATATGCTGCTGTTTCTGGCTGGCTTGCAGAGCATTCCGCAGGATTTGTACGAAAGTGCGGCCATGGACGGCGCGAATGCAGGAAGACGGTTCTGGAGCATTACGCTTCCGATGCTGGCTCCGGTTGCCCAGTTGGTCATTATGCTTGCGATTATCGCATCCCTGAAAGGCTATGAGAGCATTATGCTCATCACGGAAGGCGGACCTATCGGCAAAACCGAGGTCATGTATCTCTATCTGTATAAACTGTTGTTTCCGGTTTCCACGGGATCGCCTGTGGAGCAGCAGCTTGGATACGGCAGCGCCGTTGGCTTCGCAACCGCTGTTATTGTGGGAGCCATCACGGGTTTGTATTTCTTATTAAGCCGTAAAATGAACAAGCTTTATTAGAGTTTCTTTTAAAAAGCCCACTTAACATGATTTTTGAACATGCACTATATGCAACAATAGACGCCAACTTAGCAAAGGCCCTTACGATTTGACAACAACGCCGCAGACCGATTGATCATGAACGGCTGCAGGCGTGCAGGAGGATCAGCAGATGAACGAACAGGTATTACCCCAACAACCGGATGCGCGCGGCAAAATCGCCGCCCGCCCGCCTTCCGGTCACACAGGCAGAATTGTGGGCCGTACGGTGATGTGGCTGTTCTTATTGATAACGGCGATACTGACATTATTTCCCTTGTTGATGACATTGTCCGGTTCGCTCAAGACCGGCGCCGAAATGATGACCGGCGGGAGCCTGCTGCCGGCCAAGCTGCAGTTCGTCAACTATGCCGAAGCCTGGAAGCAGGCTAATTTTGCCCGCTATACCTGGAACAGCGCTTTTGTCAGCATTATGGTTACCGCAGGCACCCTGCTGGTAGCTGCCATGGCGGCTTATGTGGTGGACCGTCGCCATTTTCCCGGCAAATCCCTGTATGTGACGACGCAGGCGTCGATGATGTTTATATCCGTCGGTGCGATCGTGCTGCGCCCGCAATTCGATTTGATGGTCGCGCTGAACCTGAATACCACGCTGTGGGGCGTGATCCTGATTCTGATCAGCGCGCATTCCAGCACATTTTTTATGCTGCTGGGTTTCTTCAAAGCGATTCCCCGCGAGCTTGACGAAGCGGCCATGGTGGACGGCTCCGGGTTCGTCCGAACCTTCTTCCGGATTATTCTCCCGCTCCTGACGCCGGGGCTTGGCGTGGCCGGGCTGTTTGCTTTCCGCCATGCCTGGAACGAATACATTCTGCCGCTGGTATTCACGATGACGAATCCGCAGCTGCAGACGCTCACCGTCGGGCTGGCGAATCTTCGTTACGGTTCTTCCGCGGCCATGCAGATCCATTTGATGATGGCGGGAGCATGCCTGTCGATCCTGCCGATGCTTCTCGCTTATATTGTGGCGAACAAATCCTTTATTCAAGTGACGGCGGGTTCAGTCAAAGGTTAATTTCATAATTCCATATACAAGGAGTTTGATGCATATGAGAGATTCAATCGTGGGACCTTTGTTTTCCAGCCCGATCATGACCCGGCATTCCGCGAATCCGATTCTGACTCCGGGTGATGTGCCCTACGGTCCGGCGATGGTCTTTAATGCCGGAGTTGCCAAATTTAAAGGCAAATATGTTATGGTTTTTCGCAATGACTACGGTGATGAACTTAAAGGGATTGTTGCTCCTCATCATACAACGAATCTTGGTCTGGCCTTCAGCGATGACGGCATAAAGTGGGATGTGCAGCCTAAGCCGTGCTGGTCTTGGCATGATGAAGAGGTCATCCGCGTGTATGATCCGCGTCTAACGGTAATCGGCGAACAATGTTATATGTGCTTTGCGGTCGATACCAAGCACGGGCTGCGCGGCGGCATCGCCGTCACCGAAGATTTCAGATCCTTTGAAGTGCTGAGCCTGTCGCTGCCGGATAACCGCAACATGGTATTGTTCCCGGAGCGGATCGGGGGCAAGTACGTCCGGCTGGAGCGTCCGATGCCTGTATACAGCCGAGGCGGGATAGACCGCTTCGACATGTGGATGAGCGACTCGCCTGACCTGAAATACTGGGGAAACTCCAAGCTGCTGCTGGCGGTTGAAGATGTAGCTTATGCCAATGACAAGGTTGGCCCCGGCGCTCCGCCCGTCAAAACGGACAAAGGCTGGCTGACCCTGTTCCATGCCGTGGACATCGATCCCAGCAGGGGCAAGAACGGCTGGGAGGACAGCTGGAAGAAGCGCTATACGACCGGTATTTTACTGCTGGATCTTGCCGATCCCAGCCGGATCATCGGCAGGGCGGAGACGCCGCTGCTTGCCCCGGAAGCCGATTACGAGACCGATGGGGGCTTCCGCAATCATGTTATTTTTCCGGGAGGCATGATTCTGGAAGATACCGGGGAAGTCAAAATCTACTACGGCGCCGCCGATACCGTAGAATGCCTGGCAACTGCGCATGTAGATGATTTGCTGCATCTTTGTCTGAAAGGCACAGTCCATAAGTAATGATGACATGTTAAAGCTATACAGAATGGGGAGGGTTCTATGAAAGGACATATTACGTTGCCATCCGCCAGCATTCCGGTCAGCCGCGAGGTGGATGTGCTTGTCATCGGCGGAGGCGCCTCAGGCATCGCCGCGGCCATTGCCGCTGCGAAAGGGGGGGCGAAAACAATGCTGGTGGAGCAGCGAGGGTTCCTTGGCGGCATGGGCACGGTTGCGCTCGTTCCGGCTTTCTGTCCCTTTACGGATAAGCGGAAGCCGATTATCCGCGGTCTCGGCCTTCAATTGATGGAACGGATGAAGCAGGCATGCGATCCTCAGTACCTTGAGGAATATCAAGAGATGCTGGATTGGGTGCCGATCGATCCCGAAGTGCTGAAGCGGGTTTATGATGATGCCATTCTGGAAAGCGGCGTGACGCCGCTGTATCACACCTTTGTTTACGATGTTGTCCGGTCTGAGGACCGCCGGAAGGTTGAGGGTGTCGTTGTCGTAAACAAGACAGGACGATCTTTCATTCCCTGCCGGTATATTATCGATTGTTCGGGAGATGGGGATATTGCCGCACTGGCGGGAGCTCCTTTTCAGAAGGGCGGGGAAGCGGGCGAACTTCAGCCTGGCAGCATGTGCTATTTGCTTGCGAATGTAGACCGTCCAAGGTTCACACGGTACCTGGAGGAGAGCGGGGATACGGGCCAACTGCACAAGACGGTGGAGCTGGCGATCGAGGACGGTGCGCTGCCGGAGGGCCGCAAGTCGATCTCCGGCCTTGCTTGGGTCAGCGACTATTTGGTAGGCGTCAACTTCGGCCATGTATTCGGCGTGGACGGGACCCTTGCCGAGGACTTGACGCGGGGGGCGATTGAAGGGCGCCGCACGGCGGAACGCCAGCTGCAGTTCTTCCGCCGCTACGTCCCGGGCTTTGAGCGCGCCCATATGGTAGCGAGCGGGGAGCAGCTCGGCATCCGGGAGACGCGGCGGATCGAAGGGGACTATATCCTGACGGTCGATGACTTCCTTGCTGCGCGTTCCTTCCCGGACGACATTGCCCGCAACGCATACTACATCGATATTCATCTCGCCAACAGCAAAAGCGAAATGACCTTTAACCACCTGCCGCCCGGGGTTTCACACGGCGTACCGTACCGGATCATGCTGCCGGTTGGCTTCGACAACCTTTGGGTTGCCGGACGCTGCGTATCCTCGGACCGAGCAGTGCAAGGCTCCCTTCGGGTGATGCCGAACTGCTTCTCCATGGGTCAGGCCTCGGGAACGGCGGCTGCATTGGCGCTGCGGGACGGCACCGGCTCGCGCGGCATTTCCGTAGCCGAGCTTCAGCAGCGGCTGTTGGAGCAGGATGTATGGCTGGGAGAAGATTTCATTCCGGCTGATAAGCAGAAGGGCGGGAATGCGCCGTGAAGCGGCTTCCATTAACGGATGAGTGGTTTCACGGTGCCGTGTCGCTCGAACACGGGGAGGATGGTATCAAGCCGTGGCGTATTCCTTACATGGATTACGAGCTGTATCCGCCTGGGGGAATCGATGGCAAAGCCGAGATATGTGCCGGTGTTCGCCTGCGGCTGCGGACGGACTCCACCGAGGTGACAGTATCTTTTGCACCGCTTGCGGACGCCGCCGCCATGGATTGCGTTGTAGAAGGTAGACTATGCCAGACGCTCAGCCTGCCCGGCGGAGCAACAGAAGCCTTGTTCAGCGGACTTAAGGACGGAATCAAGGATGTGGAGATTTGGCTCCCTCAAAATATAGGAATAACCGTCACCGGCCTACGGATTGATGCCCATGCCGTCGGAGTCCCGCTGCCGGACACCCGGCCCCGCTGGGTTACGTACGGGAGCTCCATTACCCAGTGCGTCGGGGCTTCCAGCCCCTCCCGCGCTTGGCCAGCCATTGCCGCCGAAGCCTGCGGCTTCAGCTTGACCAATCTCGGCTTCTCCGGCAACTGCCACATGGAACCGATGATCGGGCGTCTGATTCGCGACTTGCCGGCCGATTTCATCTCGATATGTGCAGGCGTGAACATCTATGGCGGGGGCACCTTAAGCCCTCGCATGTTCAAGCCGCTGCTGATTGGCCTGCTGGAGACGATACGCGACAAACACAGGGATACCCCGCTGCTTGTCATTTCTCCGATTTATGGCACAGTCCGCGAAACGCAGCTCAATTCACTGGGCTTCACCCTGCCCGTAATGCGGGAATTCATCCGCGAGACCGTGGAGCTGCTAAGGGCTCGGGGCGATCGCCAGTTATACTATCAGGACGGCTTGAAGTGGTTCGGTCCGGAGGATGAAGCCTTTCTGACGGATGGCCTACACCCTGGAGCCGAGGGATATGAGCTGCTGGGCCGGCGTTTCCGCAATCTTCATGACTTTGCGTTACGGACTGTACATCGAAACGCGGAGTGACGTGCTTCTATTAAATTCGGGATAACCAATGGGAATCATGGCGGATCATTTTTGGACTTTCTTTTGATTGGACGAAAAGAACTTGAAGAACTTAAAGCCGCATCCTATGCGGCTTTTTTGGTTTGAAATATATAAATTCTTGTTGTTACTTAAGTCAGGTGCATTTACTGCTTATTAAGTTAATGGGCACTTTTATGGAATATATTATCCATTTAGGGTTGATGAATTGGTATGTTAAACTATTTTTTCGACTGCAATATGAACTAACATTCGCGAAAATAAACTAGCAACTTCATATAGCAGCAATTAAATCATCCTACTTACAAGATGAATGTATCAGAAAGGAAGTACAGCTTTGCCTAAGCACATAAAGATCTACGCACCAATACTTATTATTATCATCATTATAAACGTTGCGGTGTACAGGCATTTGGAAAACCAGGCATCTGTTAGATACAACAGCCTCCATTCCCTGTATCAGCTGAAGAACGACTCGGCATTTGCCTATTTAGTGAAGCACGCTTCTGAAACGATTCCGCTTGCTGATACGCTGATGGCGATCAGCGAGTCGAAGGAAAATGAAGATCCTGCCAAGATACGGCAATGGATCGATAAGGCGAAGATCCAAGCGGAGGAAATCGATGAGCAGCTATTAACGATCATTGAATTAGCGACACCTTCCCCAACAACGCGGTTCCCAAGCTTTCAGTTAATAATACGGCAATGACAACGGATAACCAGGAGGATATGTTTATTCTCGCTTTTCAGGCAAGGACATGGCGATCGTTATACCAAATAAGCTATTCATATTGGAAGTCTAACCCTAAAACAATTGACGCCATGACCAGAGAAACCTTGCGCTCGCTTGCGACTGAACTCCGTGCGTTAAACCAAACGATTATGTCGTTCAAGGATGCCGCACACCACATGTTTTTCGAGGATCAAATAGAGTCATATAAAGCGGAAATGCTGCGGCAGTTGAAACCACATCTTGAACGATTGAAAAAGATCCAAGAAGACTTTACAGGTCAAAAATAAGACGAATGAATGGAATGGGCAGCATGCTACACCTTAATCTAATGAAGATAATGGGTTTTATAGAAAAATAAACCTCGGCCTGGTAAACTACCAATATAAAGTTTGAGGAGGAACCAGGCTTGAAGAGTTTTGTGAAAAATTCTGGCCGCATCACTATGATGTTGTTCATTGCATTTAGTGTCGGTTGCAGCGCTAGTGAACAAAGCAATCCACGCATCCCAGAAGAGATAGCAACGAAAGAAGCTGTTGAGTCCATGAATATGAATCCCCATGCTGATTCAGGAACCGACGAATTAAGCCAAGCCGGAGAACGGTATGGGTCCAATATTATGTACTCCATTAAGATGTATCTCGAAAGACCGGAAGTTTCTCAAGCATTTTGCAATCAACTTGCCGAAACGATAGAGCTTGGATATGACTTGTATCGAAAGAAGGACATTCCGGAGTTCGAATCTTTGGTAGTCCATATAAAACAAGATAATCGATCAGAGGTAAAGGAGATATATGAGAAACTCATAACGATTTACCCTCTACCCACCAGAACAATCAGAGGTGCAGGCTTCAACAGCACTAAAGACGAAACAGTAAAGGCCGTTGAATCCTAATGAGCACTCATCTATAGCTTGCATGATGAAATAGTTTTGATTTAGATTAATTTCTATTTCCCAATCTGTATGGCTTGTAGAAAGCACGAATGTCACGAGCTAGAAGCTCAGGTTCTTCCATGGCGGTAAAATGTCCGCCGGATGGCATTGAAGTCCAGCGAGTAACGTTTAAGTTACGTGAGGCCCATTCCTTAGGCGGCAGCAAGATGTCTTCCGGAAACAATGCGATGCCTGTCGGTACCTCGATATAGCCCAATGGCGGTAATGAATGTGAATTCTCATAATACATGCGTGTTGACGATCCCATCGTATTCGTAACCCAATAAATCATAATGTGGGTGAGGAGCTCATCCTTGCTGAATCTTTGCTGGAGGTTACCCTTACAATCACTCCATGATCGGAATTTTTCGATCATCCAGCCTGCCAAACCTGCCGGCGAGTCGGAAAGTCCATATGCAAGGGTTTGGGGGCGTGTCGATTGAATCGACATATAGCCACCTTCAAGAGCAATCCATTCCGAAGCGCTTGTCTTGTATCGCAGTTCTTCTTGCGAGAGATTAGCCTGACCAGATGCATTCATGAGATTTCTGATAATGCCGATATCGGTCAGGTGAATTCCAAATAATAACTCGGGATGGTTTGCTGCCAGATATCTTGTAACACCGGAGCCAATATCTCCGCCTGCGGCAGCAAATTTCTTATAGCCTAATTCTTTTGTCATCAGTTTAGCCCACATTTCGGAGACGCGATTATTGTTGAATCCAGGTTGTTTGGGGCTGCTTGAGAACCCGAATCCAGGTAATGAAGGGACAACCACATCAAAAGAGTCCTCGGGATGACCACCATGGCTGGCCGGATCCGTAAGAAGGGGGATGATTTTTTGGTAACGAAGGTAGCTGTCGGGCCATCCGTGAGTAAGAATAATAGGCATGGGGTTAGGTCCTTTTCCACGCTCGTGCACGAAGTGCACATCCATGTCATCGATATTGCAGCTATACTGGGAATAACGGTTCAACTCAGCTTCTTGTGCCCGCCAATCGTAGTGGTCCCGCCAATACGAAACCAGCGACTTTAAATAGCTTAATTCCGTACCCCGTTCCCAACCCGAGTGTTCTAGCTGATCAGGCCAACGGATGTGATGAAGTCTGTATTTGAGATCGGCAAGGATCTCATCGGAGACGTGAATATGATAACGTTCCATCGACATATGGATCTCCTCCTTTAGTTGTTACATCGCTATTATATCCCGCACCTATGTGTGGTACACTGGCTTAAATGAAGCATCTGACTATACGATTTGATAGGTGATTGCTATGCCGCAAGTAGACCGTCACAAAAACCGTACCGTGTACATTGAATTTGCCGCAATGGAGGATTTTAGTGTGCTTCCTTATCCTGAACGTCTTACCCTGGTTCTCATTACGTCAGGAAGTTTTAGCGGGATATTAAACGAACGACCAATTAAAATTTCCGCACCGGGCGTCCTTTGTCTTGCTGAAGAAGATGAGATGAAAGTCGTTGAGAGACAGAACGTGGCTGCACAATCCTTTCGTTTTCACCCTGCATTCCTTAACACCGTAACACTTTCCGAAACGCAGAGTTACATTCCTACGGGTCCGAGTATACAAAGGGGTCTTTCACTTTTTCAAAGAAATGATCGAAACTCTGGTGTACCCCGTGTAACGGAAAAAGCATACCCGCTTATATTCGAGTGGTTCTTCATACTCGGTACGGAAGTGCAAGCGCAAAGTGATGAACGCTGGGTATGCAGAATAAAAAAATACCTCATTCAAATTTTAGGTTTACTTGAGGATCTAAATCATAATAGTGAACAATCCCCGGTTGATTTGGTATTGGAATATATACACACCAACTATCCCAAAAAGATTTCGTTGGAAGATTTGACGAATTGCGCTCATTTGAACCGTGTGACGCTAAATAAGCTGTTTCAAGAGAGATGCGGAAATACAGCTATCGGTTACTTGCTTTCCTATCGTTTAAACGTTGCGTGCGATCTTCTGACACATACAGGTATGAAGCTTGATGAAATTGCACGCGATACCGGATTCGAGTATGACACTTACTTTATTAAGCAATTTCAAGCTAAAAAAGGCATTTCACCTACAAAGTATAGGAACATGACTCGTAAGTTCGCGACTGAACAATAGAAGATGAGGAAGGATCAATAAAAAGTCCGAAGCGGGGAGGAAATGTGCCTGCTATCTAACTCGCCTTGACCGAAATATATATCTTGTGTTAAATTTTTTTCATGTATTAACGATGATGAACAATGGGAGGGATAAAGTGATGACTGCTTCTGAGATTGTAGATGTAAACGTGAACCTGTCATGTAAAGCGATGTTTGACAAGGTTCACATAATTACAAATCAGATACCGGAACTTTATCCTTCTATGCATATATACAGTTCGCGACTTATTTATAGTTAGTCTCTTATTTTTGTATAGGTATAGTTAGGTTAATGTACGCAAAAAGCACCGGTAAGCTGGTGCTTTTTTGCGTTTTCTCCGTTTAAAGGGAGATAGAAATGAAGCATTTATCTAAGTATGAAAAAATACGTAAGATCTTATCGGCTCTAAATCAACCGAATTATAGATATTCGCAAATAACAGAGGCAATCTTCAAGAACAAGATCGGAAATTTCGAAGCAATGAACAACTTGCCTAAGCCTGTAAGAAATGAATTAATCAAAGAGCTTGGAAACAATGTGTTAAGCATCACACCGAAAATGGAGCAGAAATCCAACCAAGTTAGCAAAATTCTGTTTGCTATCCCAGGCGATGAATACATTGAATCCGTAAGGTTAAGTTATCAAACGGGCTGGGAATCCTATTGTATCTCTTCGCAGTGCGGTTGCGGATTTGGTTGTACATTTTGCGCTACGGGAACACTCGGTTTGAAGAGGAATCTTACAACGGATGAAATAACGGATCAACTGCTTTATTTTACTTTGAATAACCATCCCTTGGACAGTGTGTCTTTTATGGGAATGGGAGAGGCACTTGCAAATCCATATGTATTTGATGCTTTGCATTTGCTGACGGATCCTAAACTTTTCGGTTTAGGACATCGAAGGATTACGGTTTCTACCATAGGTTTATTACCTGGAGTAAAAAAGTTGACGAAGGAATTTCCACAGATTAATTTAACGTTCTCGCTTCATTCACCATTTCATGATCAGAGAAGCGAGTTAATGCCCATTAACAATCATTTTCCATTAGAAGAAGTTATGACCGTGTTGGACGAGCATATTCAGCAAACAAAGCGAAAGGTTTACATTGCTTATATCCTGCTAAGGGGTATCAACGATTCAACTAAACATGCTAAAGCCGTTGCTGATTTGTTGCGTGAAAGAGGGTCGTGGGAACATTTATATCACGTCAATCTAATTCCATACAATTCCACTGATGCCACATCACAAAGTTTTGTAGAGTCGGATCAGAACAGCATCAATATGTTCCTTAGAATCTTGAAGTCAAAGGGAATCCATGTCACCGTGAGGACCCAATTCGGATCAGACATCAACGCAGCATGCGGTCAACTATATGGATCAAACGGTAACATTTAATAAGTCGATCAACTAACCAGGAGGAATACAATGTTCTTAAAAAATACATCTATAACACATGTGATTCTCCATGCAGAGCCGGTTTTGAGTATTTGCATGGAGCAGCCAACAAAATAGAAACTGGCTTTGCTGCTTGAACAATAATTTCAAGGAGTGAGTCGTTCGTGAGATATATTAATGCTTCTGTCGTCTTGCCGGAGGAACTAGTAGAACAATTACAGGAATATGTCCAAGGCGAATACCTCTATATACCAGCTAGAAAAGATGAGTTTAAAGTCTGGGGAGAGCTGTCTGGCGCACGAAAAGAAATTAACCAAAGAAATGATGCTATTGTGGATGCGTATTTATCTGGCGCTTCAGTCGAGGAACTCTCAGAATCGTTCTTTTTATCAACCTACGCTATCAGAAAAATAATTTATCAGAAATAATTACCTATGAATCCCTTCAAGCGTGCTAAAATCCAGCACTGTTACTTGAAGGGATTTTTTTAACTATAGGGATCATTCTTGCTGTAACGACCGTTGCGTTTGAAGGACTGGCACTTGTGACGATTGCACCGACCCTGGCTCAACAGTTGAATGGGCTGCATTTGTTCGGTTGGATATCTATTGGCCCAAATCCTCGGAACGATGATTATAGGTCAACGGATCAACCGAATCGGCGTTTTTGCATCGTTTGGCATATCGATTTTTATTTTTGTGACAGGCATCGTGATTGCTGCTGTTTCTGTGAACATGATGATGCTGCTCGCAGGGAGAGCGTTTCAGGGATTTGGTGCAGGGGCTATTGTTACATGCGTGTATTACAGCATTACTCTAGGTTATCCCGATAAACTGAGAACGAAAATACTTGCTTTGTTTTCCGGGGCATATATTTTGCCTGCATTAATCGGCCCTTATATTGCCGGACTCATTGCGGAGTATATGTCCTGGAGATTGGTTTTTTGGCTGGTGCTTCCTTTCATTGGTTTGGCTGTACTGCTGACGCTTCCCGCTTTTCTCAAATTTCCAGTGAGACGGGATTCTGTTCTTAAGAACAGCCGAAAAGAAGGATTTGCATTACTTCTAACAATAGGAACGGGCCTGCTGCTGGTTGGATTAAGCCTGATAACCAATTGGAATGGTATTTTGCTTTCACTGGCAGGATTTGCGATCTTGATTCAGCCTTTGCGAACATTGCTGCCTGCAGGTACCTTAAGCGCTAGAGCAGGTCTGCCAGCTACGATTGCTTCTAGAGCATTCTTCGTGGCTTGCTATAATGCGACTGAAAGCTATGTCGTACTGGCATTGACTGATGTAAAAAACCTCCCTGCAGATGTAGCGGGACTGATTGTAGCCGCGGGTGCGTTACGTTGGTCAACGGCCGCTTGGCTGCAGTCTAAGCTTGATGATAAAGACCACGGGAAGGGACGAAAGAAACGGGTAACAATCGGTATTGGATTTATGATGATTGGTGTTTTATCCGTATTGCTGGCTGTGGGCCTACCTGAAGGGGGAATTGGATTTGCAGCGATTTCGCAGCTTTTCACTGGGTTTGGCATCGGTCTGGCACATCCAACCACCGGAGCCATTGCGCTGCAGCACGCAAAAGCAGGGGAAGAGGGGGAAATATCCGCCAGTCTTCAGTTTACAGATGCCTTTAGTCCTGGATTGAGCATTGGAATCGGCGGCGCCCTCGTTGCGATTAGTCAGTCGCTGAATTTTGGTATATTAACGGGGATCTTATTGGCTTTGTCTCTCCAATTTATCTTCGTGCTCTTGAGTTTTACGATATCCTTCCGCATTAAAGATACTTAAGAGGATTTTAACCATTGGATAATTATAACATTGACAACTGCAGGCTTTTCCAAAATAATAGAATGTAATTGAATACTGGTACCTTTAATTCAGTCCAGAGAGGCTGGCAAGGGCAGCGGATTTTTATAATCACGCGTGATTCAGAGCGTATTCCGTCAGGGATGCTCTGCGTCTTCACGCGGGTTATGATGTGATAGAAGAGGCTACTTGTCAGTGAAGACTTGACGAGTAGCCTCTTTTTTCTGCTTCTTTGGTATCAGAACACTTTAACCTGGAGGTATTCTGATGAGCAAACAAGATCAAGAGTTTTCGTGGCAAGCGGTACCGAAAACGCAGAGAAACCATTTTTGGAAGACGTTATCCGTCATGTTAGGGTTCACATTCTTTTCGGCAAGCATGCTTGCGGGAGGGACGCTCGGAGTCGGCTTGACGTTCATGGAGTTTATTGGAATCGTGCTTGCGGGTAATTTGGCACTCGGTATCTACACAGGAGCGCTGGCACATATCGCTGCAAAAACGGGCCTTTCCACGCATTTGCTGGCAAAATACGCGTTCGGTGAGAAAGGCTCGTACCTGCCATCATTCCTGCTTGGCTTCACGCAGGTCGGATGGTTCGGCGTCGGCGTGGCCATGTTCGCAATTCCGGTTGCCAAAGCGATGGATTGGAACGTGTACCTGTTGATCTTCCTGTTTGGTCTCGCCATGACGGCATCGGCCATCTTCGGCATGAAGTCGCTGGTCATTCTGGGTTATATCGCGGTTCCGGCCATTACCATTCTCGGCAGTTACTCCATGTTCAAAGGCGCAGATATGCTGGGCGGTCTGCAAGGCTTGCTCGATTACACGCCTGAACAGACACTGACCGCGGCAGCGGCACTGACCATTTGTATCGGCTCATTCATTAGCGGTGGAACCTTGACGCCCGATTTTGCACGGTTCTCCCGGACATCGAGGCAGGCGGTTACCGCCACGGTCATAGCGTTCTTCCTGGGGAATTCGCTCATGTTCCTGTTCGGTGCGGTTGGCGCCATGGCTTATAACCTGGCAGATATCTCGGAGGTCATGTTCCTGCAAGGGCTGATCATTCCCGCGATCATCGTACTGGGGCTGAATATTTGGACGACCAATGATAACGCTCTTTACGCTTCCGGACTGGGATTTGCCAACATCACAAAAATATCGAAAAAATTCTTCGTCATCGTAAACGGCATCGTGGGTACCCTATTTGCCATGTGGATGTACAACAATTTCGTCGGTTTCCTCAATGTGCTGGGCGCGGCGGTACCGTCCATCGGGGCCATCATCATCGCGGACTACTTTTTTGTGAAGCGCAGAAACTATAAGCCATTTGCCGACATGACTTTCAAGAAGGTAAACTGGATAGCGATGCTGGCTTGGGCTATCGGCGTGGCGTTCGCTCAGCTTGCTCCAGGCATAACGCCATTGAACGCACTAATCGGTACGGCGGTGGCCTACATTGTGTTGATGCTGATCGCTCCTGTGAAAGAATCCAAAGAAAAGGGGAAAAACAATGATTATACAGAACGCAAAATTGCGGGGTAAAGAAGGTTTGTGGAATATCGTCGTGAAAGACGGAAGGTTTGAGCTAATCACGCAGTCGCTGGAAGCAACGGCGAATGAGGAAGTCATTGACGTGGGCGGCTCGCTTGTGCTGCCGCCGTTCATTGAGCCTCACATTCATCTGGATACAACGTTAACGGCAGGCGAGCCGGAATGGAATTTAAGCGGAACGCTGTTCGAAGGCATTCAGCGTTGGTCTGAACGCAAGGCATTCCTGACGCATGAAGACGTCAAGACGCGCTCCAAAACGGCACTGAAGTGGCAGATGGCACAGGGCATCCAGCATGTACGAACGCATGTGGACGTCACCGATCCAAGCTTGACCGCAGTAAAAGCGATGCTTGAAGTGAAAGAAGAAATGGCACCATACATTGACATTCAGCTTGTCGCTTTTCCGCAGGAAGGCATTCACTCCTACCCGAACGGCGCGGAATTGCTGGAAGAGTCGCTGAAAATGGGCGTTGACGTGGTTGGGGGCATTCCGCACTTCGAATTCACGAGGGAATATGGCGTTGAATCGATGAAGGTTGCGTTTGACCTAGCCGAAAAATACGACCGTCTCATCGACATCCATTGCGACGAGATTGATGACGAGCAATCCCGTTTCGTGGAAGTCGTCGCCAAAGAAGCCTACGAACGCGGGCTGGGCTCCCGCACCACGGCAAGCCACACGACGGCGATGGGGTCGTACAATGATGCATATACCTACAAATTGTTCAGATTGCTGAAGATGGCGGACCTCAATTTCGTCTCCAATCCTCTGGTCAACATCCACCTGCAGGGACGCTTTGACACATATCCGAAAAGAAGAGGGCTGACTCGCGTCAAAGAGCTTCAGGAAGCCGGTCTTAATGTATGCTTCGGTCACGATGATATCTTTGATCCATGGTATCCGCTAGGCACGGGCAACATGCTGCAGGTGCTGCACATGGGCATCCATGCTTCGCAGTTGCTCGGTTACGATCAAATCGTGAATTCGATCGATCTCATTACGAAAAACAGTGCAAGAACGCTGCATATCGAGGACGTGTACGGTATTGAAGAAGGCAAGCCTGCGAACTTCATCGTTCTTGAAGCCGAGAACGAATATGAGGCTATACGCAAACAGGCCGGGGTGCTCTACTCGTTCAGAGGCGGCCGCAAAATCGCCGAAACGAAGCCGCGGGACACGTCGATCATTCTTGAGGGCGGTTCGGAGAAGGTCACTTTCAATAAATAATGAAATGAAGTTTAAAGCTATCGCGTTCTTAGCGATGGCTTTTTTTTATTCAGAATTCGTTTACGAAACACGCAATTACATTTAATATTCGCTTGACCCTTATGCTTTAGGATTTTAGAGAAATAAAGCAAATAGGAGGAGCACATGAAGCGAAAATGGATCGCCGGATTATTATCCGGCATACTGATTGGCAGCAGCTTGTTTGAGCTTGCGCTTGCAAGCAACTCGGCCTATGCGGCCCCTTCGGGAGCAATGCCGGTGTTGATCTCGGAAATTTATCCCGATGATCGGTCGAATCAGCAGACGATCGAAGGCGCGGGCGGGGCCGACCTGTTCGAATATGTGGAGGTTTACAATCACTCGGGAGCGCCGATCTCGTTTAATGACGAATTCAACATGCGTTACGACTACAATACGGGCGTGAAGACGTTAACGGTAACGGACACCGTATACGGCAATCCGGATGGGGTGGTCATCCCGGCGGACAGCCCGGCCGTGCTCTGGGTGGAACGGACAAGCTCATCCATTACCGGAGCAGCCGCTGCCCTGACGGAATCCGATTTCCGCCGGTATCATTCGATTCCCGACCAAGTACCGGTATTCAAGCTTCGGGGACAGGATGGCCTCAACAATACGGACCGCGGCTTATACATAACCCGAAAAGGCGACGACGACGCCGTGATCAGTGGCTTCTATTATACTGCCAATGATGTCGGCGACGGCAAGAGTGTACATCTTCAGCTGCCTCCCGGCGATTCGGCGATGATTCCTTACGCCAGGGAAGCTGCACCTAGCGCCGGAATCGTTGACTTGGGCCAGCTATCGCCGCTTGACAATCGTGCGCCGGAAATCAATCACACGCCCATTGCCTTTACCGAGCGGACACAGCCGCTGACCGTCAGCGCAAGCGTCTATGACGCGGACGGAGATGCGCTGGTAGTTAAGATGTATTACAAAACGGCGGTCAATAGTCCCTACAGCCAGATCGACATGATCGATCGGGGCGGTGATCAATTCGATGCGGTCATTCCGGCCGATCAGTTGACCGGGGATAAGCTGCAGTATTATATCGAGGCAGCGGATGGACTTCAGCAGTCGAGATCTGTCGATTATGAAACGGCTTTAACCGGAGCTTCTGCAGGCGGGGACGTACCGCGTATTCTAATCACCGAAATTCTTCCGAACCCGGCCGGGGATTACCGGTGGGGAAGCGGCAACCAATACGAATACGTTGAAATCTACAATAACTCGGATCAGGTTTTGGACCTCAAGGATTACACCCTCTGGTATCTATATCCGGGCACAACGGCGCCTAAGAGCTGGAAGGTACCGGATCATACCTCGATCGAGCCGTACAGCGCAGCGGTTATCTGGTTCGCGAAGGAAGCCGTGGCTAACGGCAAGGGTTATACGACGACGGCGGACTTCAATCTGCATTTTAACAGCATGCTGAACGACAACGATATTATTTTCTACGATAATTCGAAAGCTTCGGATTTCAATCTTCCGAATTCGCTGCATCGAGGGATCGCCTTGTCCGCGCCGGGACAGGCCAATTCGTACATTGTACAGGCCTGGTACGATCCCAGCGCTCCGGACAGCCCGGACAGGCTGGTCAATGACGTCCGCAATGCGGTCGTTCGATATGCCTATCCGGATGCAGGAACGACCATGAAACGCCTGGATAATCGGATGTACGCCAATCCTGGGAGCATTGATCCGGTTCAGGTGCCGCCTGTTGCAGGTGTCGACATGATTGCCCCGACGCTGCAGCATGAGCAGACCGCCTATAACTTGGGCCAGGGACAGGCTTATCCGGTTTCCGTGATCAGCGATGAGCCCCTTGCTTCCATTGAAGTGCTGATTGGAGCGGCTTCCGAGGAGCCGACAGCGTTTACGGACAAGCATGCGCTGACGCTTGCGTCCCAAGATAATGGACTTTACGTCTATCAAGGCACGATCACGCTAAATGAGATCGGCGTCTATCGGTATATCATTGAAGCTGCCGACGGCAGCGGCAACCGCACGCGGGTTCCATATAACTCCCGAGGCGGCTTGCTAACGGTTAACGAAGAGAATACGGGAACGGAGCTGCCGGAGCCGGGGTTGTCCTTATCAAACGGCAGCATGATCAGCGGAAAGTCATCCTTCTATGCTTACGGCTCCCGGGCTGAAGACGACATCGAAGTTCGCTTTGAGGTCAATCCGCTGCCGCTTCGCAAGGCACTGCCGGGTAAGGTACAGCTGGGCATGCAGACCCGGGGGATCGATCAGATTTACCAAGCGTCGGCAAGCGCGCTGGATGCAAGCGGGGAGACGGTATTTTTCAGCCGCATCCTGCCCAAATACATCGACGGCGCCTGGTCGATGTTCGATATGGCTCCTGACCTGTTCGTCACCGGGACAACGGTTTCCGTGCATACCGGAAATGAGAATGCGCCATATCAAGTCAAAGACCATGACAAGGTATTCGGCAAGAACAACCATGATGATTTTGAAGTGATGAATCTACATCTTGTGCTGCCGGACGGTTCGGTGGTCAAACCGGATAAGGTACTGAACTACCTGGGCAACCTTGGGCAGTCGACCGTAGATTATCGGGAGGATACGTACTACGGATTCGGCGATGCGGATTACGGCAGCAACCCGAACAAGCCGATGATCAGCGACTTCCATTTTCCGATTCCGCAAGACAAGTTCACGGCAAGATATGCCGAGCTCGACACCGCTTCGGTAAAGGACGGGGTATATCCGCTGAGCATGTCGGTGAACGGTCAAGTCTTCCAGTCCATCGACGTGACTGTGGACAACACCGAACCCGAGATTGAAGGGATATCGTATGGGGAAGGGCAATTATTGACCGACGCCATACAGCTCAAAGGGCCGTTCATGCTGGATGTGGTCGCTTCAGATAACTTAACAGGCGTAACGGGCATTAAGGCGGAGCTAGATGGCGAGCCAATCACGCTACCTTATGAAACATCTTCCACGCTGCTTTCGCCGGGCGAGCATATAATGAATGTGACCGTACTCGACGGGGCCGGCAATTCGGCGGAGATTTCTCGCACCTTTATGATCGAAGAGGAGAAACCTCTTCTTCCGGGCGAGGTTTCCCCAGCCGATTTCGCGGAGAAGGTGGGTTTGAATCCGAGCCTAAGAGCACGACTCAGCGATCCGAGCGGAGATTCGATGGACGTTCGCTTCTTGGAAGGGGATAAATATGACTTTGCCCGCGAAGACGGGATCGAAGGCCATTTCAACGTTGCAGACCGGGAGCCTCCGCTCGTGCTGGCGCCGGACGGAGAGAAAGGGATCGGCAAGGAGGAAGTCGAGAAGATGGCTTATCCGGACGGTGAGTATCTTATCACGGATACGGATTCCGGGTTCCCTTATCATCGATTCGAAATCGAGCTGGACGAAGCATGGTCGGAACAGGATACCGTAGAGCTGGACGAAGCATGGTCGGAACAGGATACCGTAGAGCTGCACTGGCAAGGGCGCACGCTTCCGGGCCGTATCGTGACGCTGTATACTTGGGATTATGAGAGCGGAAAGTGGACGGCACTGAAGTCGGCCACCGGTGACGAAGCCGAATCCGACATCGTCTTGACAGCGGAAGTGGATCCTAGCCGTTACGTGCGAAACGGCAAAATCCAGGCCATGGTCCAAGATGAAGTGAAGAGCGCGAATGCGCCGTTCAACATTTTATGGTTTACGGATACCCAGTATTACGCAGAATCGTACCCGGACATTTTCGATAAGCTGGGCGATTGGATCACGGAAGAATATAAGAAGGGCTTGTTCAGTTATGTGATCCATACCGGCGACATCGTGAACGTGGCCGACGACGAGAAGCAGTGGGCCGTAGCCGACCGGAATTTGAAGAAGCTGGACGAAGCGGGCGTACCGTATGGCGTGCTGGCGGGCAATCACGACGTCATCATTGACGGCGTGGACTACTCCTACTACGGGAAATATGTCGGGGCCGACCGGTACAAGAACAATCCATGGTATGGCGGCGAAATGGATAACAACCGCAACCATTACGACCTCGTGTCGTTCGGAGGCCACGACTTTATTTTCCTCTATATCGGCTTTGGGCTGGAGGATACACCGGAGACGATCGCTTGGGCCAACGAGGTGCTGAAGAAGCATGCGGACCGCATCGCGATCGTGGGCATGCACGCTTATTTGGAGAGCAACGGCACCTTGTCCAATATGGCGCAGAGCGTTTTTGACCAGGTCATTGCGCCAAACAAAAACGTGCAGCTGGTGCTAAGCGGCCATTATCATGCTGCCAACCGGGTCGTGAAAACGGTGACGCATCCGGACGGATCGTCAAGACAGGTCATTGAAATGCTGGCGGATTATCAGGGAGGGCCGAACGGAGGAAACGGTTATCTGCGTCTGCTGAAATTCGATCCAACCTCCGGCACGCTGGACGTGGATACGTATTCGCCTTACTTGGACGATTATAATTTCTTTGACGACGCCATTGAGGATTTTACGGAACCGTTTGCGTTCAGGGATATTCAAAAACGGGTGGCAACCGATTATTTTGCGGTCAATGTGTACAAAGATACGCTGATTGGCGAGCAAAAAGACGTGAATTCCGGAGAAATTGCTTCTGCCGTATGGAATGGACGAGAAGCCGATGAGACGTATTATTGGTATATGGATATTACCGATGAATTCGGCGCCAAGCAGCTTAGTCCAATCTATCGTTTTACGACCTCAAAGAAATCCTCACCTCCAGGTGGCGGGAATGACGGCGGCGGAAACAATGGGGGTGGCAATAACGGCAATAACGGAAACAATGGAAACAACGGAAACAACAGCAATAATGGAGGCGGCAGCAATCAACCAGGCCCAAGCAAGCCAGGTGGCACACCGCCGACCACTGGAGCTTCCAGACCGGGAACGATTACGGCGGAAGTCGCAATAAACGGTCAGAAGGCTCAGGCAGCCATCGGCGAATTGGAGCTCAGCGAAGCCTTCGAAAGCGTAACAGCAGATGGGCGGGGAATTAAGACCGTCACGATTCAACTGGACGAAAGCGTCCGAACGTTCAACGGCGAAATCGTCATCCAGGTACCGTCAGCGTACTTGAACCGGAACCACGCACGGGAACGGATCGAAATCGTTACCCCACTGGCAACTGTGAAGGTGCCTTCCAATATGCTGAACAATCTGAAGGAAGCAGGGCAGTTCACGGGCCTCGTGATTCGTCCGGGCAATCAAGGCGGGCTTTCCGGGGACCGACTAGCCGGGATTTGGAACAGACCGATCGTCGAGCTGCTGCTGCAGATCGATGGCAAGACGGTGGAGTGGCCGGGAAGCAGCACACCTGTAAAGGTATCGCTCCATTATGAGGCCAAGGCTGACGAGCGATTGGATCAGCTGGTCGCGTGGGAACTCAATGCAATGGGATCCGTATCCGCTGTCCTAAACGGTTATTACAATGTCGAGCATCGTACCCTGACCTTTGAAACGGGCAAGCTTGGCACGTATGCGATCGCATATAAGCAAGTATCTTACCGGGATATAGACCCGCGCAGCTGGTATGCGGACGCCGTTCATTACCTCTCTGCCAGGGACGTTGTTAAAGGTGCAGGCGGAGGGCGATTTCTCCCACAGGATGAGATCAGCCGGGCCGATTTCCTGGTCATGGCCATGAATGCCTTCGGCATCAAACCAGGGAAAACGGATGACGCCATGAATTTTGCCGATGCGGGGAGCAGGTATTATACGCCGTATTTGTCCGCTGCGAAGCAGCTGGGACTGGTTCATGGAACGGGAGATAACCGGTTTAGACCGGAGGACTCGATCACGCGTCAGGATATGGTCGTCATGCTTCATGCGATGATGGAAGCGGCCGGAAGCGAGTTTCCGGGCGGAGGAGACGACATGGATCGTTATTCCGATGCGAAGGACGTATCCGGTTATGCGCGGGAAGCGATGGATTTCATGCTTGAAGCCGCATTGATTCAAGGCACCGGCGGAGGCAAACTGTCTCCAAAGGCCGTTACCAATCGGGCAATGGCAGCCGAGCTGATGTACAATTACCTAGTCAAAAGCCGGGAAGCCTCATAAACAAAAGAACACATGAGGATCAGGCAAAAAGACATGAATTAGAAGTGCTCACAAAATAAGAACGGGAGAAACTTCCCGTTCTTATTTTGTTGCTTGTATTCTTGTAAGCACTTGATTACAAGAATATACATGCATAAGAGATTGCGAGAATCGAGGCTAGTTTGTCTTATTGCTGCAAGCTCTTGACCCGAGTTGAGGTTAAGAAACCAAGTGATGGAATTCATCCGTTTTAACTTTTTTCATAAGCCCTCTAAACAGTATCATTTTTTGACATGATTAAAAGTTATGATTAACCCATCGAACGAAATGAATATTCAAAGAAAAGGAAGGGATTGAAAATGACAAATTACATCCTCGAGGAAAAAGACAGCTTTATCGTTTTAGGAATTGGAACTGAGCTTCAGAGCGACTACACCGACTATGCGGGCATTAACAAGGAGAAGGCCGACTTTTGGGAAGCCGTGAAGCAAGACGGAAGGTTGGACACGTTAAAGGGCATCGCCGCAAATGACTACATTTTTGCCGTAAACGAAGCGGTTAACAACAAGATGATGTTCTACGCCGGCGTCATGACAGAGGAATCGGTGCCCGAAGCAACCCGCGTTATCCAATTTCCTAAAGGGGATTACCTCGTTGTAAAAGGGGAGGGGCAGTCGGCTGATGAGTTGAGTCAATTGCTTGCTGGTATCGCCTTTGGTCAAGTATTGCCGGAAGCCAACAATTTCGCTTATGTCGGCGGGCCGAATGCCATGGTGGATATGGGTCAGCGAAACGGCCAAAAATTAGGCGAAATGTGGATTCCTGTTGTTCGGAAATAAAGAGCCGTGAATGATTTTGATGCGAGCTTTGCCCATAGAAGAAGTAAAGCTCGCAATACTATTAGGAGGGATGATCGTGTCCAATATCGTTGATTTTAAACATGTATCTTCAACTGGTTTAGAGTCTTCGCCCGTAGCAGAAGCGCTTGCTGGTTTACGAGCGAATGAAGCCCGTTACTTTATGAACAAGTATAAGCATGCATTTACGGTTGTACCGGCTAGCGAGAGCCAGGAGACCCTGGATTACGTGAACCGAATATTGAAAGAAGAGCGTGATCTTGAGTTTGCGGCCAAACCATTGGAAACGTCACGTTTTCAAGTGGAAAACATTCAATTTGCCTATGTTTTTTACGAGAATGGTCTCGGGTTAAACGTAATGTATACAGTTGATGATCCTAAGAAGCGAGCCGTTGGTATTAAGCTTTCGGAGGGGATGGAGGTGCCCGAAGAGTTAGAAGGGAAGTTCAAGTTCGCTAGGCAGAAGTCGAAACTTGCAGGAACGATTCGAGGCTCGTTTTTTGTAATCAAGAGAGAATATTATGAAGAGGTGGAAACCAATGAATAAGGTGATCGGTGTAGAAACAAGCATGAAAATAAATACCCGCCCTCTAGGGAAAACGGTTGCTTATTGGTCAGTCACAGGATTGCTCGCAGCAGCTATTATGTTAAGTGGTATCGGACAGTTGATGCAATATGGGGGAAACCTCGAATTGGTGACGAATCTGGGCTATCCACTATATGTATTGACCATTCTCGGAATTTGGAAAGTGCTTGGTGCCATCGCTCTCCTCGTGCCAGGTTTACCTCGACTTAAAGAATGGGTTCACGCCGGCATCTTCTTTTTAATGACGGGTGCGGCATTATCTCATGCATTTGCTAACGATTACGGGGATTACGGGTTTAATCTTATCCTACCGCTTTCTTATGCGGTACTTAATATCGTCTCGTGGGCGCTACGGCCACCGAAGAACCGCTTATCTTAAGAACAGGGCGAAATCACGGCTATCTGAACGGGGTTATTGCACAAATACGACGGAGTGGACTTCGCATCAAGCAATCTGGGGAGGTCCACCCCGCTTATATCATTATAGATGCGTCAGGTTAAGGAGCGGGGGAGGAGACGATTCCGATTGCAACGATCGACCGTTTTCTCCGAGCTCCAGCACCGCTACAACCCGCTCCTCCGGCTGAATGCCGAACACTTTGCACTGATCCTGGTCATAAATCCATTCCGGTATCGATCGGCGTGCGTTCCACGGCCTGGATTTAACCAATAGTTGTACGTTCTGGATCAAACAGCATATCGCCGCATAATCCTCCTCCTGCTTGTGGGGATCCTCTTCATGCTCTGCTATAATCAAGAGAAAAGCCGATGATGTATATCCTTCCGAATTCGAGAGCTTTGCGGCCGCTTCGCTGCCCGTCACATAGATAAAGCGCCACGGTTCTCTTAGTCCGTCATTCGGGGCCCAGACAGCGTCATTCAGCACTTCCAGAATGCTTTGCGCTGAAATCCGGCCGCGTTCCGACCGAAGCCCATTCGCTTCTCGGCCTTCGCCGACGGCGGTCCATTTCTGCTCGGCCGGCGTTCTTCTTCGGGCTCTCGGCGCTTTATCGAAATATCCAATGTGCAAAATCCCGGCAAACCTTTCACCTTCCTGCAAACCGATTTCCGCAAGAAATGACTCGCTTTGAAACATGGGGTCCGTGTCCCACAGCGCTCCCAATCCACGTTCCCAGCCAAGCAGCTGAAAATTTTGCATCACACTGCAAACTGCAGCGAAGTTTTCGTCGCTCTGCCGCCGATCGGAGGCCGATTCCGTGATGAAAATCAGGTGAGCGGGAATTTCCGTTACTCGTTTAATGAAAAAATCAATCATTTTAGGGGGCATGAGCTTAACGAATCGGTTTTCCTTCATCTTGGTCATCATGCTCTCCACCAATCTTTGACGCGACTCCGGCGTGCCAGCGATAAGACAGCGCCAGCGGGGCGTACCTTTGTCTTCGTACAGGTTGACCGCATCGTTCAACAAGGATACGACCAGTTCGGGAGGTACCGGCGTTGTGTTGAATCTCCGGATGGTTCTGCGTTCTCTTATCGTTTGGGGAATATTCAATTCGATTCCTCCTTATATAATTTAGTTTACTGGTAAACAATAATGTTAAAAAAATTTACTTATCTCTCGCTTATATACCGGGCCATTCCTTGAAAAAACTTCAACATCGTCTGCAGCTCGCTTTCGGAGTAATCGTCCAAAAATCGCATAAAGCGCTGCTCCTCTGCTTCGTGCAAAGTCCGATGCAATTCGAACAGCTGCTTTCCTTGGGGCGTTAGACGAAAATATACTTCTTTGCGATTGTCGTTAAGCTGGGTCCGATGAATAAGGTCAAGCGCAAGCAGTTTCTTGCTGATTTTGGTAATGCTTGCCTTCGACAATTTTAATTTTTCGGCAATCGCGGAATGATTGATCGGTTCATGTTGGCCGATGCAATCCAGGACATGGATGGTCGATAAATTTCCAGGTACGCCTTTCAGTTGATGAAGCTGGACCATCTCTTGGATTTCTTTAAGTTCCAGTTCCATTCGCTGTTCATGCAAATGAGAGAAGTGAAGCAGCTGTTCATAAATGATTGACTTGATGCGATCAGGGTAATCCATAGTTCCGGTCTCACACTCCATATTGTTTACTTGGAAATTAAAATATCACAGTTTGTCGGATTCAGCAAGTGCCGCATGCATCTTGCATGTGATGTCCGACAATCAGCTACTGAGCATTTTGAGCGCTGGGAACAAGCGAAATGTGTTATTGACGATCTGAATGCAAGAGTTGGAAGAAACGCATTGTGCAATAGCGCCGCTCACTGTAATATACAGGTGATGAGCGCTCGATTTATTAAAGGACCGGATCATCATTGATATTGAATTGAAGCAGATGGGCGATCTATACCCGGGGATGGAACAGCTTGTACTGGATATGGTCTAGAAAAAAGGAATGCAGGAGCAGGTCTTCATCACATCTTTCGACCACTATTGCCTCGAAAGAGTAAGACAGCTTGACGATACAATCGGCCTTGGCCTGATCAATATCGGGGCTTCGCCGGCATTTTTTCCATTTGCCAAAGAGATCCATTGCGGCTACATGTCGATTGAACATCAACATATTACGGAGCCTTTCATCCAACGCTGTGCAGAAGAAGGCATTCAGCTCATCTCCTGGACAGTTAATCAAGAAAGCGACATGAAATTGGCAGCTCAATATCCTTCCTTGCTTATCTGCACGAACGAGCTGGAACTCTGGGCGAAGGTATCCGGCCAGAACGGGTAGTCCTGGGGTATGGCCGTGGACCGATACAACATATATGCTTAAAAGTCGCACAGGTGCGGCTTTTTTTATTTTACGTAAAGAGGACGATTTCCAACTTTCCGCGCACGCTGCAGCCCTGAACAAGAAGGGCATGAACAGCACGGGACTTTACCGCCGAAATTTTTCATGGGAGTTAACTCATCGTCATTTTCCATACAGGTCCTGTCGAATTTTAGAGAGCAGGCTTGGGTTCGCGGATGCTCCGAATGGCCTCCATTAACAATAAAGCTGCCTTGCCTAGGACGTTTTTGTCTTTATAAGCGATGCCTATCGTAATGACAGGATTCAAATCGGTTATTGGTCGTATAACCAAGGAGCCCTCCTGTTCCAGACCGCTGTATATCGGAACAATCCCGATACCGAGCTCGGCCTTTACCATTTGTTGAATCACAAAGAAGCTTCCAACCTCCATACAAGAGAACAGGTTATCCCCAGCCTCATAAATCGCCGTTTCCCAAAGCTCCCGATAGATACAAGTCGGTTCTTTGACTAGAATGGTATGCCCCGCGAGGTCGCTCGCCGTGATGCTATCTCGATCGGCTAATGGGTGATTCATGTTTAACATGACGCCTAATCTTTCTTCAAACAGCGGCTCAAACTCCAGCATGAGCTTCGAAGGTGGAGCCGAGCAAACACCAAAATCGAGTTCGCCGGCCCGAACCCTCTCCGCAATGGATCTGCTGCCGCCTACTTCCATCGTTAACTGCACCTTCGGTCTAGTCTTGCAATAGCGGGCTATCACGGCCGCTAGCTGCTGGCTTGCGACAGGCTCGATAGAGGAAAAACGCACTGAGCCGTTATCTCCCGTTGCAATATCCGAGACGGTCTGCCTCATGGCTCCGATCGATTTCAGTAAAGCCGAGGCCTCATGATAGAGCCATCGGCCGGCTTCGGTCACAATCACGCGTTTTCCGTCGCGCACGAACAAAGAAACGCCAAGATCCGCTTCGAGACGCTGAATCTGAAGGGTTACCGTAGAAGGAGCATATTGGAGTTCCTCGGCGGCTTTCAAAAAATGTCCAAGACGCACGCAAGCCTCAAAGGTCTTTAAAGCTCGAAGATCCATCATTTCCATCACCTTTGTTTAAGTTATCTGAATCATTCATTCATATTATTCAATTTTACAAAACATTCCCGGGATTTTACAATAGGGTCACACCGGTATTCTGATGAAAAGATATTACAGAAGGGGGATTTACGATGTCTAATTTGGTCATTACTCGCGGCAATCCGGCGCTTTCTCACTGTGCCTTTACGTTTGATGACGGACCGATGCGGATTCCTGTTGACGCATGGCTGGATGCTTTGGAGCAGGGAGGCGCGTGCGGGACGTTTTTTTTAACGGGCGAGTGGTTTGATCGGTATCCGGCGAAAGCAAGAGAAATGATAGCCAGGGGCCATGAGCTTACCACGCATACCTACCATCACCGCAGAATGGCAGATGTGACCAAAGCCGTATTCTTGGAAGAGTTGAAATGGGCTGAGCTTGCTTATCAAGAAGCAACGGGAAGGCCGGTTCCGACTTTCATGCGGTTTCCTTACGCCTCTTATCGGGAAGAGAATTTGGAATGGCTTCGGGAGTGGAACTATCTGGTCATCGAGGGGGAGGATACCGTCGACTGGTCGGGACCGCCAAGCGCGCAGCTTGTGGAGCGGGTGATACCTAAGCTGGATAATGGGACGATTTTGATGTTTCATGCCAATGAAATCGCCAAAGAAACGCCGCAGGCCGTAAAATCGCTTGTACACCATGCTCACGCCAAAGGTCTTGATATGATCACCGTATCCGATCTGCTACATGCCAATGGCATCAGGGCAGGCGAACGCAGCTGGCAAGTCCGCTTCAAACCGATTCTCCCGAACTCTTACCAAAGTGAGCAGTGGAAGAGCGTCGCTGACGAGGATGAATTGCGGAAGCTGGCTGCCGATTCACTTGAATGGGGGAACCCGAAAGCTCCGACGGGGTCAGGAGCTTTCGGCAAATGGCTGCAAGCGCTCTCCATGCAGTCTCCGTCGGATGGTGAAACGCGTTTTGTCGCACGCAGCTTTGCCGGACAGCACTGGGCATACGTGCGTGCTTCGATCCGGGGCGGCACGCTGATACTGGAGGACTTCGCTACGAAGGAAGCCCATGCGGATGCTATAGTCTATATCCTGCAATGGGCGGCTCACGAGGCATCAGCCTTGGGTTGCGAATGGATCACCAGCACACAGGACATGCGCCGGATTCACAAGCTGTGCGAACAGATGGGCATCGAAGCCGAGATTGTATTGCAGGAAGGGTAGCGGTTCATGGTTCGCCTTATTATTTTGGGGGAAGATGGGGGATATGGGTACTAAATCGGCATGGAATTGGATTACGCTATGGGCATCGTTATTATTTGTCGTGATACTCGGTTTTTCCCGGCTCTCCTACGGCATGTTTTTGCCCGGGATCCAGAGGGTCATCGGGGGGAGTTATGGACAGTTGGGTATACTCGGCACCGTCAACTTTATCGGTTATTTAATCGGGACGTTGTGTCTTTCCCCATTGATCTCCCGGTTTCCAGACCACAAGCATATCATGAATCGGATGACGTGCTTATTGCTCGGATTAACTTTGATCGGCTCGGCATTTAGTGACCATTTTACCCAGCTTGGGCTTTGGCGGTTCGCCATCGGATTGTTATCTGCCTTCGCGACCGTGTTAGTCCTGTCCATTGCCATGGATGCCGTTCGACCGGCGGAACGAGGCGTTGCATCGGGTCTTATATGGCTGGGCGGATCTGCCGGCATTCTAGTGACGGGTTTGTTCGCCCCCTTTATCATTGATCCTTCACACCTGCAGGGTTGGCGGTATGCTTGGGTAATCATGGGCGTATTCGGTGTAATTGCCGCGCTCGGTTTCGAGTTCGTTGTTACCAGAGAGAGGGGAGTCGTAAAAATACCCGCGCCGACCGAATCGAAGCCAAGGGACCAAGAAAGCAATCATGTGTATCGTCTCCTGTTGAACCCCAATAAGCTCTTGTTCCTAATCGCTTCTTATTTCTTCTTCGGCTGGGGATACATCATCTATTTCACGTATTTGATTCCCTATCTGGTGAACCAAGGCATTCCATCCCTCTATGCCGGGCTGATATGGTCCGGTATCGGATTCGCGGGTTTGTTTAACGGATGGATCGGAGGCAGAGCCATTGACCGATGGCCGAACGGGTATACGCTGGCGTCGGGATTAACCTTAGGTACGATCGGTGCGTGTGGGGTAATCACTAATAATATGTTCTTTACTGTACTTGGAGCCACCACGATTGGGTTGGTTTCCTTTATTACCCCTCCGCTGATGACAACAGCGCTTCTTCGTCGTCATGTCCCTCACCACGCGTATGCGCCAAGCCTCAGCATAGCCACTGCTTTTTTTGCCTCTGGACAGATCATCGGTCCCATCGTTGGAGGTTTGATCGTCGAACAATACGGCTTGCCATTCGGCGTGGCATCCAGCGCCATCTTTATGGCGATTGCCGCTGCGTTGGCTGTATTGTATGGACAACAGCAACGAAAGCTTGAGATTCGAGATTTGCCTATCCGTAGTTGATGTTGAAGCATCATATTGAGGCAGCTGGTCAAATGATCGGCTGCCGTTTTCATTGAGGCAACGGCTTTTATTTTTCCTAATGCGTTGGTAAACTATCAGAATGAAGATGGGGTCATAAATTTAATCATAACGTTAGGATGATCTTTTTGGATATGAAATTCTTGTTAGTGGAAGATGATAAAACGATTGCGTCCGGTCTGGAATATTCGCTGCAGCAAGAGCGCTATTCCACCGTTATTTGCCATGATGTCGCATCTGCAAAACAGGTGCTCGCCGAAGACATCGATCAGTTCGCTTTATGTTTGTTCGATTTACAGCTTCCGGACGGAAGCGGCTATGAATTGTGCAAGATGGTGAAGGAGCGGCGTGACATTCCGGTCATCTTCTTAACCGTGATCGATGATGAGGTTAATGTCGTGATGGGGCTTGATATGGGAGCCGATGATTATATTACCAAACCTTTTCGAGTGCGTGAACTTCTATCGCGGATCAAGTCTGTTTTAAGAAGATATCAAAAGCCGTCCCAAGTTAACAGCATCATGGATATCGATGATATCCGCATCAATACGCTGGAAGGGAAAGTGTTCAAGAACGGTGCCGAGATAGCGTTGACCGCTTTGGAATATCGCTTATTGCTCATCTTTGGCAATCATATCGGGCAGGTTCTCTCAAGAAATCAGCTATTAGAGCAAATTTGGGATGTGGCCGGCGATTTCGTGAACGACAATACGTTAACCGTTTATATCAAAAGACTGCGGGAAAAGCTGGAAGATGATCCTGGACATCCGACATTGATCAAAACCGTGCGCGGACTGGGATATAAGGTTGGTGATTAGATGCTGCGCAATCGAGAAATTATGATGTTATTGTTCGTCATGGGTTCCGTCAGCCTTGCGGGGATTGTTGCAGCTCTTATGATCTCTCCTGCCGCCGCAATGCTCGTTTTCTTTCTATCGATTTTGCTCATTGGCGGCAGCTTGTTATTTACGAAATGGAGATACCGCGAAATTGAAAAGCTGTCCGTCTATTTGCGGGAGATTAGCAGCGGCAATGATACCCTTGACGTGCGGGATAATACAGAAGGCGAGCTTAGCATCCTAAAGAATGATATTTACAAAGTGACGCGCATGCTGTCGGAACACCGGTCGCTATTGCAGCGGGACAAACTTCAATTGACGGATGCCATCTCCGATATTTCGCATCAGCTCAAAACGCCGCTCACCTCCATGACCGTCATGGCGGATCTGCTAAGCGCCCCTGACCTGCCTCCGGTCAAAAGAACGGAGTTCACCCACCATATTCGCATCCAGCTTGAACGGATCGACTGGCTTGTTTCTTCTTTATTAAAGCTCTCGAAAATGGACGCGAAGACCATCCCATTCAAAAAAGATCGAATACCCATGAAAAACCTTATCCAAAAGGCATTAGAGCCGGTAATGATTCCGATGGATATTAAGGGACAGACGGTTTCCATTGCGGGGAAAGACGATGTCTCTTTTGTCGGCGATTTCAATTGGACTGCTGAAGCGGTTATCAATATTTTGAAAAACGGAGTGGAGCATACGCCTGAAGGCGGTGCGATCGCCATCTCATTTTCCGAAAACGCGTTATACACGGAAATCGTCATTGCCGACAACGGAAAAGGCATTCCGAAAGAAGATTTGCCGTATATTTTCAAACGTTTCTACAAAGGAAAGAATGCTAGCGAAGGGAGCATCGGCATAGGGCTTGCGATGGCTCAGAGCATCATTGCCAGCCAGAACGGCGTGATCGATGTGACGAGCGACAGCGAGAAGGGTACGCAGTTTCGGATTAAATTTTATAAGCAGGTGATTTAGCGGCACTCCGTAAGTGACTGAATTGTCACCTCCATCGTCACTGTAAAGTCATTTTAGACAGATAAAATGATATTCATCAGAAGAACGATGGAGGTAAGACAATGCAATCGAAGCAACAGCGTAAGATTATTTTTGCTATTACGATATTTTACACCCTGTTTATTCTTTATTTTTTGTTTTTCGCTTTCGGCAGAGTAGGTAAGGCAGATCAAATCAAGGGGTACACCTTTATTTTTTTACCGGACGATTTTTTTAGGCTGCCAGGTCTATCCGACCTTCTACATCCGACGTTGATGGATTTTGTGGGTTTCGGGAACGTCGCCGCTTTCATTCCTTTTGGCATATTGATTCCGTTGTTATATCGAACCAACTTTGTTCGCTTCATGACTTTGTTCGTCCTGTCGATTCTTGTGCTGGAGACGATTCAGGCGCTAACTTTCCTCGGCAGCTTCGACATGAACGACCTCATTCAGAACTCAACGGGCGCAGCCATCGGATTCGGGGCGTACAAACTTGGCTTTCGTAGAAAAAACTACTGGAGAAATATTGCTGCTTCGGGTATTTCCAGCATTGTCCTGATGCTCGGGGTGTGGGGGATCTTCGGGATGGTTGACCAAGCGTTCACCAAAGAGATGGGTCCCTTTGTGGCGATAAACGATTTAAGGAATAGTACTGGGAATCCTTCAACAGGACTCAAAACGGCCAGTTTTGAGATTGGCGGTCAAGATGTGGAACCCCAATATAATGTGTACAGCATTGAAGGTAAAAACAAGGAAACGTACACATATACGTTTGGCAATAAGAAGGAGTTGTACCTTTTCTTGAATTATGGAATTCCCGATCAGCAGGATTCCCAAGGCAGCATTAGGGTTACCGCCGATGGACATGAGTACCTGACTGTATCTGTTGAAGCCGGACGCCACGAGCCGGATATGGGCTTGATTTATTTCCCCAAGGCCGATGAGCTTACCATAACCATTGAGGGAAATGTAACCCTGTGGGATGTTGGATATCAAGAGATGGTCTATCGCTGGAATTGAGCATGAAGGGAGGGAGCTATGGAAATGGAAATTTTAAACATCGAGCATCTGTCTAAAATATACGGTACAGGCGAATCGGCGGTAAAGGCGCTTGACGATGTGTCATTTTCGGTTCAAAAAGGCGAATTTGTGGCCATTATCGGACCGTCCGGATCGGGAAAATCGACCCTTCTTCATCTGCTGGGAGGCGTCGATCGACCGACAAGCGGCAAGGTTTTCGTTGAAAATACGGACATCTATGCATTGGACGAAACGCGACTGGCCATCTTCCGGCGGCGACAAATCGGACTGATCTACCAGTTTTTCAATCTGATTCCCACCTTAACGGTGAAAGAGAACATGACGCTTCCGCTCTTGCTTGACAACCAGCAGGAAGATAAGAAGCAGTTCGATGGGCTCGTAAAGACGCTAAATTTGGAGCATCGTTTAAACCACCTGCCCAATCAGTTATCCGGCGGACAGCAGCAGCGGGTTTCGATCGGCAGAGCGATCATCAGTAACCCTGCCATCATGCTGGCAGACGAGCCCACCGGGAATTTGGACAGCAAAAATAGCAGCGAGATCGTCGATTTGTTGAAAATGTTGAATAAAACCTATCATCAGACGCTGATTGTCATCACTCACGACGAACGAATCGCTTTGCAGGCCGACAGGATCATTTCAATTGTAGACGGGAAGATTGCCAAAGACGAGGTGATCCGTCGATGAATATTGTCTACAAACTTGCCATCCGGAATTTAAAGCAAAACAAGAGACGAACACTCGTAACCATCATCGGCGTCATCATTTCGGTTGCCATGGTGACAGCTGTCGCTACGCTTGTGTTCTCCTTCTCGGATTTAATGATCAGGCAAACCATCGCGGATAGCGGGGAGTGGCATGTCCAATATCAAGATGTTACCAAAGAACAGCTTGCGGCGATACAAGCCGATGAGGCAACTAAAACGGTTGCGATTACAAGGGATCTTGGCTTCGCTCCTTTAGAAGGGGGACAGAATCCCAATAAACCATACTTGTTCATCAAGGAGTATGATGCGCAAGGTTTCACGCAATTTCAGGTTGAACTAAGCAAGGGGCGTCTACCCCATACGGACAAGGAAGTCGTTATCTCCGAGCCCGTTGCAACGAACGCCAAAGTGAAGTACGAAATCGGCAATCGTCTAACCCTTCGCATCGGCGAACGATTCGAACAAGGGGGCGATCATCCTTTGGATCAGACTGAACCGCTGCGCAGGGAAGAGGGCGCTTTGACCGAAACTTTGCAGCATATCGAGACAAGGGATTATACGGTGGTCGGCTACATCAAGCGTCCCGAATGGGAAACGGATTGGTCTCCGGGTTATACGATGATCAGTTATGTCGATGAAAATATGATCGGGGCAAAAGATCACGTGAATGCAGCGGTGGTCTTGCAGAAAATCAAACCGTCCTTGTTCGCGCATGCGGAAAATGTGGCAAAGAGAAACGGCATCGAATCGGTCCAATACAATAACGACTTGCTGCATTATTACGGCTTATCCAAAAACGAAGAATCGTACAGCATGATGTACTCTTTATCGGCGATCCTGATGGCGGTCATTATGATCGGCTCGGTTTCGCTCATCTATAATGCGTTTGCGATATCCGGCTCGGAACGTTCCCGTCATTTAGGGATGCTCGCGAGCGTCGGGGCTACGAAAAGGCAGAAGCGAAATTCCGTGCTTTTTGAAGGTGTCATTATTGGCCTGATTAGCATTCCGATTGGCATTCTATGCAGTCTTGCTGGGATCGGAATCACCTTTTGGTTCATGAACCCGATGATTGAAGGGGCATTATGGAGCAGTGAAAAGCTGACGGTCATCGTCACGCCGTTATCACTCTTGATTGCCTGTGTTGTTTCGATGCTGACGATTTTCATTTCGACGTATCTTCCGGCGATCAAAGCATCCAAGGTTTCCGCTTTGGACGCAATTCGCCAAACGTCCGACGTTAAACTTACGGCGAAAGCCGTGAAAACGTCGAGGTTCATTCGCAAGCTCTTCGGCATCGAAGCGGAAATCGGATTGAAAAACTTAAAAAGAAACAAACGGAGATATCATGCCATTGTATTTTCGCTTGTCATCAGCATCGTTTTATTTTTGACGGTATCGTTTTTTACCACCGGCATGAAACAATCCCTGGAATTGTCGCAGGAAGGCGTCAATTATGATATTCAATTGTCGTACAGCAATGGAAAAAGAATAGACGACCGGTTGCTGCAATCGATTGTATCCTTAGATGGTGTAACGGATTACAACCTGATTCAAGAGTTCTATAAGCAGGCTTGGGTCGATGAAGCGTACATCGCCGATGAATTGCAAGAGATGGTTAAGAAGGATAAGGGTTTACTGCAAGGCGGAAAATACCCTTACGAGATTAAGATCCATGCATTAAACGATTTGAGTCTGCAAGCCTATGCCAATGCCGTCGGTGCAAATTACGAACAGCTTAGGGATCCGGATCATCCTGCCGCGATCGTGATGGATACAATCCGCTACCAAGATATGGATTCTGGGAGATATGTCCAGACAAAGGCCGTGTATACGAATGTCGGTCAAAATTTCGAACTAACGAATAGCTATAAAGATAATGCGGAAGAAACGAAGGTAAGCCGGGTGACCGTTGCCGCGTTGGCGGATCAAGATCAAGCGCCGATGGGGATGAGCGGGGCAGGCGTGTGTGGGTTAAATATGATCGTGTCGGAACACATCATGGATCAATTGGCAGACGACGAGGAGCTGGCTAACCTTCAGACATACCTCTATTTGAAAAGTACGGAGCCGATGAGAACACAGCAGGAAATCGAAGAGATGTTTGAGACCAATCTGAATGTCTACAATGTATATCAATCCAGAAAAAGCGAAGAACAACAGATTCTATTGACGGCCGTCTTTTCTTACGGTTTTATCGTATTAATCTCCGCGATTTCCATTGCGAATATTTTTAATACCATCTCAACGGGCTTATCCCTTCGTAAGCGAGAAATTGCGATGTTAAAATCCGTTGGCATGACGCCAAAGGGCTTTGCGAAAATGATGAACTATGAAAGTATTTTTTATGGAGTCAAGTCGCTGCTGTTCGGGCTTCCCGTCAGTTTCGCCGTGATGATTCTGATTTATAGGTCATTTGCGAACAGATTCAGCTACGGATTCACCGTTCCCTGGCTGAGTGTGCTTTCTGTTGTCGTCGCCGTATTTGTTATTGTCGTTTCTGCGATTATTTTTTCCAGCAGGAAATTAAAAAAGGAAAACATTATTGATGCGTTAAAGCAGGAGAATATATAGGCAGATCGAAATTGACTATCAGGAAAGCCGCAAAAGTTGCGGCTTTTTTGCTTGAAGTATAGAAGTTCTCGTTATAACGCTCACCGTATTTCCTTCCTGTGTTAGACTAACCTTATACCACTTGTTAGGAGCCTGTGTGAAGATGAAGACATTCACGATCTTGTACATGGAAAACAATCAGGAAATTAGCACCTGGCCCAGAAACTTTCTATGCGGACAAGGCTATGAGGTGATCTGGAGAACAGGGCTGGACTCCCGTTCCCCTCAGATGATCGAGACGATTCGCCGCGTTAGATACCGAGTGAGAACATGAGGATGCGCACCTCGTTAATGAGCAAATACCTGGCTCTGATGATGACCGCATTGCTGCTATGGCCAGTCATTCCAGCGATGTTTTATTTACCGGGTTACCTATTCAGCGAGCATTCGATGTATCGTCCGGAAGAGATCACTCGTAGGTGGCAAGAGGAGGCCATCAAGCTGAATGGTGCAGGAAGTGGGAAGATTCAAGCCCAACTGGGCGAGTTGAGCATGGAATATCCGGAAGCAGAGATGTTCTGGGTCGATTCGGCGGGTAGAACGAATGCGATCAAGGTCACCTCGAACGATATCCCGGCGCAATGGAGTTATGAGGATATGCTCTCGCTTCAAACCCTGGATAGCAACCAGGAAGCGTTTACCTTGACGGCTCTCATCGGAAACGATCCAAAACAAGGCTTTATGGTGATGAGTCTTCCCGAATCTTATATTATATCTGCGGAAATGTCGTTTCCAGAAAACATGCCGTTAGCCATTATGTTCTTCACCGTCTGTCTATGCTTTCTGGTACTGTCATTTCTGTTCTTCGTGAATCTTCGAAAAAGATTGATTAAACTTCGATCAGCGATGAACTTAAGCGGGAAGACCGGCTTCCCGAATGAAGTCGTTATTAGCAAGGAAGACGAGATTGGAGAGCTGGAAGGCGCCTTTAACCGGATGGTCTGCGAGCTTAAAGAAAGTCAGCAGCGGGAGCGGGAGGAGGAGGAACTGCGTAAGCAATTCATTTCGAATATTTCCCACGATCTCCGGACTCCGTTAACTGTCATTCGGCAGCATGTTCATTCCGTTCGAAGTAATCCTGCTGCTTCCCAGGAACAGACGTCGCTTTCTATCATTGATCACAAGCTGGATGAAGTCGACAAGTTGATGGATAACCTGCTGTCATACTCACTGCTATCGGCGGGTAAGTATCCCATTAACATCCAATCGATCGATATCACTGAAGAAGTTCGTAACCGCGTGGCCGAATGGTATCCGATCTTCGAGGCAAAGGACTTTGATGTTGTTGTCGAGCTGCCTGATTGCCCGATCCTATGGAATGTAGACCCCATGTGGCTTCATCGGATCATTGACAATGTGTTCCAGAACGTGGTGCGTCATGCTGGAGCTGGCCGATACATCGGCATTCAAATCACGGATTATCCAAATCAGGCTATTATCGTACAAGACAAGGGTCCCGGCACTTGTAACGAGTCTCCTGAAAAAGGAGCTGGAATTGGATTGTCCATTGTATCCATGATGACCAGGGAGATGGGTTTGCAATGGGAGTTGAAGTCCGAAGCAAACGGAAGCTCGTTTTATCTTTGGAAGGATAGCGGCGGCAGCATTTAGATTACATAGAAAATTACATCAAGTAAGCCCTGAAACCGACGAACCTGATCCATTCGATAATGCGTGCACGGTTGCATGCAGTTTCTTTTTTGATCAATTACCTCGCGTAAGGCTACTTATGCAGAAATTTAACCCATTCTTAAACTTAAGGTCGCTTTACTTTTCGATTCAGAAGATAGAATGGGATATGCAAGCAGCGTTATTTAAGGAGGTAAGTAATCCAACATGAGGTATGATAACATGGCAATGTCGAAAGAGCTGCAGGCGCCGTTATGGATGACTTTGCGTCGCAAATGCGGCTATGGAGCAGCCATATCGGTGCTGCCGTATCTGTTGATCAAAATCGCTTGGACTTTAGGTTTCTTCATTCCGACCGAACAAATGGGCGATGTTAGTTGGCGTGCGATCAACGCAGCTACCGTAGTGCTCGCAATGATCGGAATCCTGCTGGCGCTGGCGTTCAGCATGCCATGGGGCGAACGTCTTCCTGCTTGGCTGGTTGCCATCCCCATTTGGATGGGTACGGGTCTGCTGGTTCCTATGCTGCTCTTGGCTCCGGTACTAGGACCGGCAGCAATGACTCGGGATAAGGAGGCAGGCGCCGCCGATGTTTGGGTTTATGAACAGTTTTTCGTCATGATATCGCTGGTCGGTGTCGGCATTTGTCTGCCTCTCGCCCTAGCAGGTTACGCCAGAACACGCTGGCCGGAGGCCTTCGGCACATTCTTTGATTATCGTGATTTACCCGGGAACACTTTGAAGCTGCAGCAAACATTGGCCAAGTTTGTTGGAGTTGGCTGTATTCTACTCGGCACCATCAAGGTGTTTTGGGCTGCGGGAGGGACCTTCGGCATTGACCCGGCAAGAGTGGATGAACGCGATGTGTGGTGGCATCTGCTGACGTTTAGTACCGGAGCATGGTCTTTCGCGGGAGCGTGGGGAGCTCGGGTTCTAACTTCGGATAACGGATCGCGAAGGTTTCTCCCCCCGATGGCAACGGTGTGGATTTCGTCGGGAATGTTATTCTCATACAATCTCTTTTCCGCCATACGCACGGACTCCCAATTTTCTCCGGAGTACCCGTTGCTGCGGGTGTTGACCACGGAAGCGGGGATGATCTTGGGGATCATAATGGTAATGATCATTCTTCTAGTGCTGCACGATCGACGGCGAGTCTTGTAAACTACCCGTACCGCTGTTTTTTGTCAAACGACAAGAACATGAATACACTGAAAAGCCGCATACCATGCGGCTTTTTTGTTTGAAGCATATAAAGTTCCTCACTCCATTACGAATCGCCATGTTACGTTATTTTTTCTGCTTTTTATAGATTAAAGGTGTCATGTTCATTGTTTTTCTGAATTGATTGATGAAATAGCTGGTGCTGTTAAATCCTACCTGATTGGATTGGGACGTCCTGCATCATGGCTATGGTTTTGTTCTTAGCTTTGAATAGAGACGCTTCATCCAACAATACATGATATGTTAGAGGTAAACCTCGGATCCGGAATCTTCATAGAGGGAGGATAATGGAATTAGATCGCGAATCATGAGTATACGCAACAAAGTTTATGATTACAGGAGGCTGTGATATGTTGAAGCTATTCGAGTATAACTGGCAAGTACGCCAAGATTGGTTTGACTGGTGCGATACCGTGAGCGAGGAAGAGTTGTTGAAACAACGCACCGGTGGCATAGGAAGCATTCTCTTCACACTGTATCATATCGTGACCGTTGAATATGCCTGGTTGTGCGGGGATTTGCAAGGGAAAGAGCTGGATATCCCTTCGTTCGAGGATTGTGCAAGCGTCAAAGGATTAAGAGATTATTCGGCCCGAGCCCATGCGGAAATTGCTCCCTTCGTCTACGACTGGAATGATAGCTTGGAAGATCGCATCATGGTTGACACGAACCAGGACGGGGAACAGGAAAGATTTACATTCGGTGAAGTGATGCGTCACGTGATCGCCCATGAAATTCATCATATCGGTCAATTGTCTATCTGGTCGCGAGAAATCGGAAAGCAGCCGGTTACTGCAAACTTGATTCATAGAGGGTTATTCGATATAAAATGCTGATGTATTCTATTGAACGATAAACATGCCAGGGTCAGCATATGGACGAGTTCACAGCTATGCAATCGGCAAAGATGCCCGAACTGCTTATCCCCAACGAATGGCGTAAAGAACAAAAATCCTTCAGTTCTAGTATGGAACCGAAGGATTCATCTTTTTGTTCTTACTCCATCTACTTGATATCGAGCCATATCCTATTGGGTTTAGCGGTTTTTTTTGTCACATGCTTTTAGCTTACACAGTGGTTGTCAAAGCTTCTCTGTTCCGAGTACGAAATCGAATATTACTGTAAAAAATTCCGCCCAGAATGATGATCACGCCAATCCACTGAGACCAGCTTATGGTTTCTCCCAGGACTAAAGAGGACATGGCGATGACAACCGGCAATTCGGATGACGTAAGAATGGTTCCCAATCCCGAACCGACATGCGGCATTCCAATCGAATACAGAAGAGGGGGGAGGACGCCGCCGAATATGCCCAGTGCCAATCCGTAAGGAATGATTCCCACAAATACATCCAAGTCGAATAAAAACGTTGGCGGAAAAACGATAAATACGGTCAATACGCCTCCCGTGGAAAGTAGGGCGCTTTTTAAAATGGGAGGGGTTTCCTTTTCAACCGATCCACTCAAAAATACGAATGCGGAAAAGGACGATGCCGCAAGCATTCCCCAGAGGCATCCCTGCCATGATAACAATATGGGTTCTTGGAATAGGATATTGGCTGCCAACACGGAACCAGCCAAAAGCAAGGCGATGGAAATGAGTTTCGTCTTGGTTGGCTTTTTCTTGTGGAATACCCACTCCAACAAGGCTCCGATCCAAACAAATTGGAACAAAATAACGATTGCTAGAGAGGCGCTTAAAGTTTGTAGGGCTTGATAATAAAATATGCCCGTTAACCCGAAGGGAATTCCAGATAGGATAAGCTTTGAAGTCTGGATCCGAGTCAGTTTTTTCTGTTTGGTAAATAACACGGCAAGCCAACAGAGGACAACGCCGAAGAGATACTGTCCTCCGGTTACTGCGGACACGGTGAAACCTGCTGCATAGGCCAATTTAACGAAGGTGGACAAAACCCCATAACTGCAGCCTCCTAAAAAAACGATCAATGCATAGTGCCATAATTTCATCTAATCATTATCCTCCTTAGTTAAACGCAAAAAAGCCACACAAACGACCGTACGGCCTTTGCGTGGCGAAAATGGAGAGATAGCTCTCCAGAAAAGTCCACATCATCCCAAATAGGTTTTAGGTAAGATATTAAGTTCATTTAACAGTATAAAAGCATACTTTGATCCATGTCAATTACTATGCATAAAAATATTAGGGCTGCGCAACAGCCCCAATATAGATGTCAATCAAGATGATTCCATAAGTTGAATGTCAACAAGTATGGACTTCAAATGCTCTCTGGCTGAAGGATTCAGTGGTTGTAACGGAAGAGGGAGGCTGGGACTTGAAATCAAGTTATCCATTTCTGCTGCTGCAGATACTACGCGAAGACTACCATATTGGCGAAATAACGTCCAAATCGGTTCGAGCTGTTTAGAAAGGAGATTGGCTTCGTCTGCAAAGCCCTCCAAAGCCAATCGAGTCATCCTCATGCATGTCTTAGGAAATAAGCCTCCCAGCACCGAGTACCAAGCTTCACAACCTGCATTCAAGCCGGTGGCTGCAAACGGATCATTGCTTACTCCGATGGTTACGCCGGAAGGAATGAGCTCGCGGAGATGGCTTACTCGTGTCTTGGCTGCTTCAGGTTCAGACGGCACTCCAGGGATCTTGATTGAACGTACATTGGGGAGCTCAGCAATTCGGCCATGCAGTTCATCGCTAAAATGAAAATGCGTAGTCCCCGGATTATCATAAACGCAAAGCGGGATAGAGAGTGAGCATGTCACCTGTTTATATAAGGAGTATACTTCTTCATCCGTTAATGCTTGGTAAGAAACAGGAGCTAACAGCACCGCACTTGCTCCTGCTCTTTGTGCGTCTTCTGCCAAACGAAGCACATCAGCCGTGCGCATTGCGCTTATGCTTGTCATCACGGGAATGCCCTCAGCGTAACCGACCGCAAGTTGCAAAACCCGGTAGCGTTCCTCCCGGCTCAGATAGGCATAGTTACCTGTAGAACCCAGTGCCCCGATGGAGTCTACGCCTGCTGCTGCCAATCGTTCAATTAGCTTAACAAATTCATTTTCATTAATTCCTGTTTCATTCATTGGGGTCAGTGGAAAGGCGGATAATCCATGGAACATGAAGCTACACTCCTCCAAATGTTAACTTTCATAAATAACACAAATTATAAGAATCAACTGGACTCACTTAAAGATCCAATTTCAAAACACTCTATTAGGCCAATTTATCAAAGTAATATTGGTGTGTCGGTTTCAAACAAAAAAGTACCTTGATGGAAGTGGATATGCCGTCGGTAGACGGAACCGGAAAAATCGGAAAAGAAGGGGAGGAAAAACTTTTTTTTAAAAAAATTTATGTGAAAACCGGAATGGAATTACTAAATTCGGTCGATATGGACAACTCAACATCAAGATAAATAACGGACTGGAATCTCCCAGGGCCCAATAGGTCGTAGCGATGCAAGAACAGATGCAGCTTGAAGATTCGATTTCTACCTATTAGTAGGCATGTCATTCCATAGAACGGAGATGGAAGGACAAGAATCGATAGAAGGAAGCCATCGCAAACCTTGGAGAATCAAAGATGATTTGATATCCATCATTTGAACAAATGCCGACGAAGTTACGGCCAACATTGTAATGTCCAAAAGTAGTCAGAATGTTTCTGTCTAGACAGAAACACGCGGAAGTTAGCTATTTACAGAATCAATAACGCTGGCTAAAATGAGCTTACTGATGCATCAGTTTGGCAATAAATCCTACTTAACCTATTTGAATTATAATTTTACTTGGAGGTTAAACTCTAAAAAATGGAAAAGGTGGTTTCTATGAGAAAACAACGATATTCCGGTTTGTTATGGTTAGGGTTATTGTCGCTATTCTTAATATTGTCTGCTTGCTCCTCCGGATCTGCTAACAAGGAGACGGCCGCATCGCCGCCGACAACTCCAGAAGCGAACGCATCCAGTGAGCCGGCTGAGCAAGATACGGAGGGCCATTTGCTCGAAGAACCCTTTGCGGCAACCGATTTAAACAAGCTACCGGACAGAGCGAAGCAGCGCAATGATGCCATTATCGTCACTCTGGTGAATCCGAGCGGGGCATTCACACCATATTTCACCCAAGTGGGTTATGACGGTAATGTAAACTCTGTTCTGTACACTCCGCTTGTCCGCGTCGATACCGATGGTTTACCGGTTCCTGGTCTCGCGGAGAAATGGGAAATTTCCGAGGATAAGCTGACGTATACGTATCATCTTCGGGAAGGGCTGAAATACAGCGATGGTTCCCCCATGACAACCGAGGACGTGGAATTTACATGGACCTTGCTTCATGATCCGTCGTATGACGGTCTCAACAGCGTGGTGGAGGCGAAGATCAAGGGAGGTCAAGCCTACAAGGACGGAAAAGCGGATTCCATTGAAGGCATTCAAATTATCGACGAGCGAACGATTTCCGTGACGCTGGAAGAGACCAACGCAACGGCGTTGACGGTGCTTGGCGGACCGATATTGTCCAAGGCGTACTACGGCAAGGATTATCAGTTCGGCAACCTGGACTATATTAAGAACCTGCACGCCAATCCGATCACGAACGGCCCTTACAAGCTGGAGAAGTTCATTCCGGGCCAAGAAGTGCGTTTTGTTGCCAATGAACACTACGTGTTAGGTAAACCGGAGACCGAATACTTCATCTACAAGACGACGGAAGGCGACACTTGGCAGTTTATCGAAACCGGAGAAGTCGACTATGGCAGCTTCTCGGCTACGACGGATAACATCGAGAAACTGAAAGCCCTTGGTTTCCTGAACCTGATTCCGTCCACGGCCAGCAACTACGGCTATAATCAATTCAATCTGGAGAGGGATCCATTGAAAGACAAGCGGGTTCGCCAAGCCTTGACTTACGGCCTGAATCGTCAGCTGATTTACGTGGATTCCAGGCAAGGGGCTGCGTCGATCGCCAACATCCCATCATCTCCGATTCTGTGGTCCTATACCGAGGAGGATATCAACCCGTATCCGTATGATCCGGAAAAAGCAAAACAACTGCTGGATGAAGCGGGCTGGACGGTCGGCGCAGACGGCATTCGGGAGAAGGAAGGGGTCAAGCTTCGTATCAACTATCTGGGATCAAAGAGCCCGAATACCGATATTTTCATTGCCGTTGCCAAAGAGAACTATCAAGAACTCGGGGTTGATTTCGTGCCTGAGCAATTCCCGGACTTTAACACACTCGTATCCAAGGTCAACAGCGGTGATTATGACATGGCTTCGTTCTCGACGACGATTATCAGCGATCCTTCGCAAGGGGTGGAGCGGTTCATCAAAGGCGAAACGAAGGGCTACGACAATCCGCGCATCGAAGAGCTCTACGCCCAGGGTCTTGCCACGGACGACGTCGAAGAACGCAAAGCGATTTACCACGAAATGTTCAAAATATTGAATGACGAATTACCGATCATGTTTACCAACTATACCAAATCGGTCATCGCGATCAACGGGCGCATCGACGGTTTCGAATTGAACCCGCTGGCGGGAATCGCATACAGCTTGCCGGGATGGAATCTGCAATAAGCCAGACGGCAGCTGGAGGGAAGATTAGACTGCTCTATCAAAGAAGACATCTCCTGCCTGAACCCATCAGGCAAGGAGATGACTAATGAAGGAGAGAACATGAGAACCTATTTGCTCCGAAGATGCTTGTACATGCTCTTGATATTAATTGGCGCATCCCTGTTAATCTTCTTCCTGTACTCCCTAACGCCAGGCGATTATGTCGATAACAACTTGAGTTTGAGCGAGGAGCGCAAGGCGGAACTCAGGGAAATCCACGGGTTGAACAAACCTGTCATCGAACGATACGTTAATTGGATGGCCAACATTTTCACAGGCGATTTCGGCTATTCTCTGGCTCAGCAGCGCCCCGTCCTCGACCTGTTTCAGGATTACATATGGAACTCCTTTGTGCTGGCGGTGGTATCCACGTTCTTCACCTGGTTCATCGCGGTCGTCGTGGGCGTTATTACGGCCTATAAGCAATATTCGCTGCTCGATACCCTGGTTATGATCGGCATCTTCGCCGCGATGTCGATTCCTTCGTTCTTCATCGGATTATTCCTGATCAAAGTATTCGCCGTCGATTTAAAGATTCTCCCGCCAGGGGGAATGATTACGACGGGGAGCCGGGCCGAGGGCTGGGACTACGTTGTCGAGGTGCTGCACCATATGCTGCTTCCGGCCGCCGTTATGATATTGCTCGGCGTCGGGTCGCTCACCCGTTATTTCCGCAGCAACATGCTGGAGGTGATCCGGCAGGATTATGTCCGCACCGCCCGTGCGAAAGGGTTGAAAGAGAGAACGGTGCTGTACCGCCACGCATTGAAAAATGCGATGCTGCCCGCGATTACGTTGATAGGTTTCGAATTGCCGGGCCTTTTCGGCGGCTCCATCATCATTGAGAAGATTTTCAATTGGCCGGGCATCGGCCAGTTGTACATGCAATCCTTCACGGTGCGGGATTATCCGCTCCTTATGGGCTTTACGATGTTTTTGGCTATCTTGACGGTCGTCGGGACGCTCATATCCGATATCCTCTACCACACTTCCGATCCCCGGGTCAGGCTTTAAAGAAAGGAGGGATTACCTTGTCGATTCCAACGACGGCAAGTCAAGCCGGAAAAGCCGCCCGAAGAATGGATGTTCCAGACTCCCTGTGGAAGCAATCCACTCGGCAACTTTGGAAAAATAAGCTGGCCGTAGCCGGCTTCGCCTTTATCGTGTTGATGTTTGTCGCATGCTTTATCGGTCCGTTGTTCTCGCCGTATGCGGATGGCAAAATCAATCCTGCCATGATGCACAAGCCCCCAAGCGGCAAGCATTGGCTCGGAACGGACCTGCTCGGCCGCGACGTGCTGACCCGACTCTTGCAAGCAGGCCGAATATCGCTCACGGTCGGTCTTGCATCCATGGCGCTGTCTATGACGATCGGGACGGTTCTCGGCGTCATCTCGGGTTATTATCGTGGAGTAGTCGATCAGTTGATCATGCGAACAGCCGATTTGCTCTTCACGATTCCGGGTCTTCCAATTCTCTTTATCATGGGTGCGCTGATGTCGGATTGGAAGGTTCCGACCGACTATCGGCTGTATCTGGTCATGCTCATGCTCAGCATCATCGGATGGCCCGGCGTAGCTCGGCTCGTCCGCAGCCAAATGCTGACTTTGCGGGAACGAGAGTATATGCTGGCAGCCGACGTGCTTGGTCTCAGCGATAAACGGAAGCTGTTTCGCCATTTGCTGCCTAATGTCTTCCCGCTTCTGATTGTCATCGCCACGCTTAGCATCGGTGGAGCTATACTGTCGGAATCGGTCCTTAGCTTCTTCGGGCTGGGGGTCATGCCTCCAACGCCAACTTGGGGAAATATGATCGATGCGGCCAACAATGTCATCGATTTTGAGAAACGGCCCTGGCTGTGGATTCCACCAGGCTTGGCCATTTTTTTGACGGTCATTGCCATTAACATTTTCGGCGACGGATTGCGAGACGTACTTGATCCTAAACAGAATACAAGCAGGTGAACGGATGATGAATTCATTAATCGAGATCAATCACTTAAGCACTTATTTCGAATCCGGAACCGGAACGGTCAAAGCGGTGGATGATATCAGCTTCCGTATCCGCGAAGGCGAAACGGTATGCGTCGTGGGCGAATCCGGCTGCGGCAAGAGTATTACGGCCATGTCGATCATGGGACTGGTCGAAGGGCCGCACGGGAAGGTGGTGAACGGCAGGATCCAATTTGGGGACAAAGATCTACTGAAGATCAGCAAAGAAGAGATGCGCCGAATCCGGGGCAACGACATCTCGATCATTTTCCAAGAACCGATGTCCTCCCTGAACCCGGTCATTACCATCGGCAAGCAAATCATGGAGCCGCTCATGCTACATCGGCGAATGAACAAAAAACAAGCTTATGCCCGAGCGCTCGAATTGATCGAGCTGGTCGGCATTTCCCGAGGGGAACAAATCGCGGCTTCCTATCCCCATCAATTGTCGGGAGGCATGCTGCAGCGGATTATGATTGCAATTGCGATCTCGTGCGGCCCCAAGCTGTTAATCGCCGACGAACCGACGACCGCACTGGACGTTACCATCCAGGCGCAGGTGCTGGAAACGCTTAGGGAAAGCAAGGAGCAATCCAATATGTCAATGCTGTTGATCACGCATGATCTTGGCGTAGTGGCCGAGATGGCGGATTATGTCATCGTCATGTACGCGGGGAAAATCGTCGAGGAAGGAGACGTCGAGGAGATCTTCGACCATCCAAAACACCCGTACACGAAGGGATTGTTGAAATCGAAGCCGATCATCGGCCAGCGCTCGGAGCAGTTATACTCCATCCCTGGTCAGGTTCCCAATCCGCTTGAATTGACGGAATCCTGCTATTTTCATGATCGCTGTGAGAGCTGCATGCCCGTCTGCCGAACCCGGCAGCCGTCATTAAGAGAAGTGGAGCCTGGTCACAGGACGGCCTGTTGGTTGTATGAAGAGGAGGCGCGGCATGAGTGAAGCATTGCTGGAAGTACGACATTTAAAAAAATATTTTCCCATCACCGCAGGGCTGCTTAACCGTACCGTCGGTCATGTCAAAGCGGTTGATGACATCAGCTTGAGTATACGGGCCGGAGAAACATTCGGCCTGGTCGGCGAATCCGGCAGCGGCAAAAGCACGGTCGGGCGCACGATTCTTCGGCTTCATGAGAAAACCAGCGGGGACATCCTTTATAAAGGAATCCCGTTTCACGAGCTTCCCAAATCGGAGATGCGCAAACTTAGACCTAAAATGCAGCTTATCTTTCAGGACCCCTACAGCTCGTTGAATCCGCGAATCCGCATCGGAGACGCCATCGGCGAAGCGCTGCTAGAGCACGGTTTGGCCGAAAAAGACGAGGTTCGCAATCAGGTATTGGATGTGCTGGAGGCTTGCGGCTTATCTGCCTATCACTACAATCGGTTTCCGCACGAGTTTTCGGGCGGCCAGCGGCAGCGGATCGGCATTGCCCGCGCTCTGGTGCTGAATCCCGATTTTATTATCGCCGATGAGCCGGTGTCTGCGCTTGATGTATCCATCCAGGCACAGATCATCAATTTGTTTCAAAGGCTTCAGCATAACCGCGGATTAACCTATTTGTTCATTTCGCATGATCTAAGCGTCGTGGAGCATTTGTGCAATCGCATCGGGGTGATGTATCTTGGTTCCATGATGGAAATGGCTTCGCGTGACGAACTGTTCAGCCGTCCGCTGCATCCTTATACGCAAGCATTGCTATCGGCGATCCCTGTTCCGGTTCCGAGGCTGAAGCGGGAGAGAATCGTACTTAAAGGGGATATTCCAAGTCCGGCCCATCCGCCTTCCGGCTGCAAGTTCCATACACGCTGCCCATATGCCTTGGCGCAGTGCAGGGAGGTCGTGCCCGAGCTCCGAAACGTGGGGGACGATCATTACGTGGCTTGTCATCTCGTTTGAAGCGGCACGCCATTTTCAGATCATTTTATAACACATTGAGGATATGCCTTGGGCTGTGTCGTCCGCTGCCAAATGTTGTACAATATGAACGAGACGGTTGCTGTATTAACGGCATCCAGTCAGTCATAACAGGTCAAAGAAGGAGTGCAACTTGTTGTCCTATCAATTGGAATTATCGTTCAGTCCCGTCAACGAACTGATCAACAGCCTCCATACGTATCTTTGCAAAAGCTGGCACAAACGGATTGATCTTGGTCCTGACTGGACTCAGAATGTACATGCAGCCTTGTCTTCAGAATTCGCCGATCAACTGGAACAGACGGGAATCGATTTGGAATGGAAGCTGCTTCATCTTCTGGCCTATGTGTCCCCGAACAAGAATAGCGTCGAAGATTTTCTATCCTGGCTGCATAAACTCACGTTGGGTGAACTTTATGCCGTGCTGTCGCCGTATGTCCAGACGTTTCCCGAAGATTTCGGCGCGGTACGAGACCGGCAGCATCGGATGCTGTCTGAATGGAAAGAAGTCTATTTTAAACATATCGACCCGGGGATCGTCACGGCTTTGCGTGCCGAAGCGGAAGAGAAGACGGGATGGGGTGGATTTGAGGCTTACGAGAAGGCGGCAGCCTTGACGAACGGGTTTTGTTTCGAGCCGGTGAACGGGCTGGAGAAGCTGGTTCTGATTCCGCATTACCATTTTCAGCCCGGCAATATCTTTTATTCGTACGGAAGCCTAACCATCTGCCAATATGCCTCCAGGATCGAGCCGCATTCCGAGGAAGAGGATGGGCCGTCGCTTCATTTATACCGGCTGCTCCGCAGCCTGAGCGAGAAGAGTCGTTTGCGAATCCTGCACTTTTTGCGCAGCGAACCGCGCACTTTTATCGAAGTGGTTCGTCATCTCGGCATATCCAAAGGCATAACGCATGACCATATTTTCAATTTGCGCTGCGCGGGGCTGCTCAATGTTCATGTCGTCGGGGAGACGGTATCGACCTATAGTTTAAGAGTGGAACGAATTCAACAAATCGAACAGGGGCTCTTCGATTATTTGGGAATGAACCCTAGCCTATTATCCAATCGAGTTAATGAAATAGTATCACCGAGCAACGAGTGTTGACCGAATCGTCGGAGACACAGCTTTAAGCAGAGATGCTGCTTAGCTGTGTCTTTTTTCGTTAAAATCATTGATATTTTAAAGGAGCGAGATACGATGACTACATTAAATGAATATTTAGCGCAAAAGAAAGCGGCGGCGGAGTCCCTGCGTTCTCAAGCGGAGCAAGACCCCAAGCCGAATACTTATTCGGCCAAGGTACAGGCGAAAGGCCGCAGCGGCGTTCGTGAAATACGCATACGCGACTTCCAAATCATCAGCGACAGTCCCGAGAATTATGCCGGATATAGCCTCGGTCCATCATCACCAGAAATTCAGCTTGGCGTACTAGGCAGCTGCCTGACTCATATTACATTGATTCAGGCAGCGGAACGGGGCGTATCGCTGGAATCCCTTGAAGTCGAAGTCACGGGTCAATTGCACCCGCTTGCCGGCAAACCGGGATACGAGGATATTCCTATCTATCCGCATAATATCGAATATCACATTTACATCGTATCCGAAGAATCCGCTGAAACCATCGCCGATCTTCATAAAGCGGTTGAACGCGTATGTCCGATTTACAACCTGTTGAAATATCCGCAATCGATATCCGGTGAATTGGTGCATCGATCGCCTGCCGGACAGCCAGAGGGTTCTTCTCTCTAGAAATGAATGAAATTCCGCCTAACCGGCAGCGGTATGAAGCTACTTGGAACCAGGTGCTAACGCTAATGCCGTGGACGGTGCTCTGCGGCGGAATCGCTTGGTTGAATGCTCGCCATTTGAACATTCACACGCTTGGGGAAGGGATCGCAACCGGCATGGGCGCGGCTGTGCAGCGACAACGCCTATGGCTGCTTCTCATTGCCGTGGGACTTGCCGGATCATCGGTCGCTCTGGTCGGAGCCGTGGGGTTTATCGGCCTGATTGGACCGCATATAGCTAAAAGGATAAGCCGTCATTCGTGGCGGCTTATTCGTGTGAATAACATAGTTCAACTCACAGTATAATTCTATGATATGGTATTCTACTTACGAATCAAATCCGGACAAGAAACCGTTCGAATCGGTTAAGGAGGATCGTATGAACATTACCGGTATACAATCTGACTGGAAAGTGGAAAAAATCGAATTCGCCAAGTTAACGGGTGAACGAGCCAGAAGCGCGGGGGCCAATGGTAGAATCGGCGTTCATGGCAAAAGCTGCACAGTGGATATCGCCAGAATTACGATCGATGGACAAACAGGTTACGGTAGCTCGATTCATATGACACCGGAATGGGCCGAAGATGTAATAGGCCGCCGTTTGCTTGATTTATTCGATGACCGTGGCAGACTGCGGGAAGCGTATCGTTTGCAATTGGAATACCCTGTGCTCGATTGGTTAGGACAGAGACAAGGCAAACCAGTGTATGACTTAGTGTCCGGTGCCCACCTGGAAACGGGAGCCTCATTGGTTGTCCCCTGCTATGATACCTCTCTATACTTCGACGATTTGCATTTGGCCGATGAGAGGGCCGCGGTCGCGCTGATGCAGGAAGAAGCGATGCAAGGTTATGCGAAGGGCCAACGTCATTTTAAGATTAAGGTTGGCCGAGGCGGACGCCATATGCCGCTCTGGGAAGGGACGAAACGAGATATCGCAATCGTGCGCGGGATCTCGGAAGTGGCAGGTCCCGCAGGCAAGATCATGATCGATGCGAATAATGCCTATAATTTGAACTTAACCAAAGAGGTCTTGGCGGCTTTATCGGATGTGAATCTGTATTGGCTGGAAGAAGCGTTTCATGAGGATGAAGCCTTGTACGAGGACCTGAAGGAATGGCTCGGGCAACGTGGGCAGAATGTGCTTATCGCGGATGGGGAAGGGCTTGCCTCACCTCATCTTATTGAGTGGGCGACTCGCGGCCGTGTTGATGTACTGCAGTACGATATCATTTGGCCTGGTTTCACGCATTGGATGGAATTAGGCGAGAAGTTGGATGCCCATGGTTTGCGGTCTGCGCCTCATTGTTACGGCAATGCTTATGGCATTTACGCGTCGGGACATTTGTCTGCCGCGGTGCGAAACTTCGAATTTGTGGAATATGACGACATCACGATTGAAGGAATGGATGTATCAGGCTATCGAATCGAAAACGGAGAGATTCATGTTCCGGCCACGCCGGGTTTCGGCATCGTCTTCGACGATGAACTTGTAACTTACCTTATAAACCGATCCGGCTGGTCCTGAGATCAGTTGAGTAATGGCAGCATGCAACTGAGCAAGCGAAGTGGATTCATAGCCGTGTTCCCAGAACAGAGAAAGTGGAGGGACTTTCTTATCCCATGGAAAATTAGCCAGAGGAACGTTAGTATATAGGAACTATCGCCATGCCTTTAGCAGAACTAGTTCATTAGAAGACAAAAAGGCAGCCGTTCATAAAATCGGCTGCCTTTGTTCTACCAACGGCCAGGATTGTTGAACATGTAAAATCCGTGTCAGAGGAAATGCAATTGACAAACCAACTACTACGTGTTACTTTATAGAAGTAGTAAGTAACACTTCATACCAGTGGTACAGAATAGCCAGGGGTAATTGGCTGGAAAACCTAACGGAATTGCTCAAAGGGATGCTTGAAGGTGTGTCCTTGGAATTATATGCTGCATTGAAACCTACGGCTACGAAATCACGCGGCGACTGAACTTCCGTGTTGTGGAGGGAAGGCTGTACGTGGAGCGCGCGGAGCTGAAAAGGTTCTGGGAAACATGGGAGTTCGTATCCTCAACAATTAACTAGTTAAAGGAGAATTAATCATGAATTTTTGGGAAAAAATCACCGGCAGCGACATGACTAAAGAATTTAAAACTTTTGAATCACGGGCCAAGAAGCTGCCGGCTGATTATCAAGCTGCATGGAAAGATATTAATGCCAATCTTTGGCCGCACTCCGATTTCACCGGTCGCAACCTCATGCCAATTCTTGACGGCGTGCTTGGCTTGCTCGAAGAATCGGCGGCGGAAGGTCAGAATGTCCAAGAGGTTTTGGGTAACGATATCAAGGGTTTCTGTTCAGCGCTGGCCGGCGAAGAAGGAGCAAAGTCTTTTCGTGACAAGTGGCGCGAGCAGCTCAACAATAATATCGCTAAAAAATTAGGTAAATAGGAGGATAACATGAGAATACAAGATATCATCGAAGGCAAAAAAGAGTGGCGAGCGCATGTGGCGCGTGTCAAAGCACTCCCGAAAGATTATCAGATTGTTTATAAAGAGATTCAAAAATATCTCTTTAAGGTCGGCCCTGTCGAACTAACCGACGGGACGGGTTTGCTCTCGGGGATTATCGATCTTTTTGAAGAGGGCGCGGCCGCGGGAAAAGGCGTGCTCGAAGTAACGGGCAGTGACGTAGCGGCTTTCTGCGACGATCTTATCAAAGATTCAAAAACTTACGCTGATATCTATCAAGAATCATTTGACCAAAGCAAGGCCATAAAAAAGATTACGGATAAAACAAAGTAAAAGTGGGATATAGGTGACTTTGAGATTCGAATGATAGTCGGCTTTATTTGTTAGACGTATATAAGGGAGCTGGCCAATGCTAGTTCCTTTCGCTTTTTGTCCCTTCTTGAGTCCCGTCGTTATACTGGCAAAAAGATCGTCCATATGATTCTCGGCAACGAAATGGGATTTTACAATGGTCAGATTCATTTTCTATGGACCATTAACGGGAAGGTGTACCCGTAGGGACGCGGTCTGGAAATTTGCCTGACTAAGTGATTGCGGGGAATCTGACACCCCTTGAGTTCATGATTTTTTTCTAGTCTTTTTGAGTAGAGGCATGGTTCGTCACTTTCCAATACAAGGCATGGTAAGATGAAGGGAGGAGGATTTAAGATGACTAGTACATTAGGATATACAGAATTCGTACCGCTGAATTTAAAAGCTGTATTTACGAAAGTAGATTTAAGCGCAAAGAAAGTAACTACTAATATCATCTATCAAGATCAGACAATTGCTACCTTCATTTTTAGCTTACCTGAAAATATAATTTTAGAAAGAGGAGATATTAATAGCATAGGAGGCTTACAAGAACTTGATATTGATGAAGAGTATGTAGTTTGGAGACTTAAACCAATATGGCACTCGTTATTGGAACATGAGATTACCGAGCCCGATGATTTTCTTGTTTAGTTATCAAGATCAACAAAACACGAAGCAGTAGAGCCTTCTATTGTTTGAAACAAAATAATTGTAGGTGTCGAGGGATAAGAACACCCATTGTAAGTCGCTATATTAGCGGCTTTTTTTATCGTTACAAGTTCTCGTCCCGATCGCCGATAAGGAGTTCCTTTTTACCGATTAGACTAATACCATTTTTTTCGGCAGTTATTTCCTTCTTACGAGTTAAGTGGTGTAGCATATAATTGAAACCGTTTTAAATGGAACTTATAACTTGTGCCCTGCGTCATATTATTTAGAACAAACGGAAGGAATGGGAGGTTATACGTTGTCGCTAACGCTGCCCGCACTTCATGTCATGGGGGATATCACTGTTAACAAGGGATCCGTTCTGGGGGTGCGAACGATTGATGATTTCGAATTGGTATTCTTTCCGACGGGGTCCCGAACCGTTTACGAAAACGACCGGGGCGAATTTCTGCTGGATCGGCCCGGCATTGTTTTCACCTGTCCCGGAGAGCCGCATAGGTACCGGTTTGATCCGCTCGTTCCCACCAGGCATTTATATGTCCACTTCGAATATACAGCATTCCGGGAAACCTTCTGCAGACAGGACGATAGCCGAGGGGAATGCCAGGACTGGTCGGTGATTGCCGGGGGAAGTCTTGTTCCCTCCCTATTGAAACAAATGCTCAAAATTGTGCATGTAAAACCCCGCGGCTGGCAGAGAAGAGGAGCCATTTTGCTATTGAGCGTTCTGGAGGAATGGCAGGCGATCGATGAAGACGATTCGCGCTCTTCCATGAACCTGCCTGCCCCGATTATCAAGGCATTGGATTATATGGAACAACATCTTCATCACCAAATTACCATTGAAGAGATTGCGGGCAGTTCCGGCTGGACTCATGAGCACTTTACCCGAATGTTTGTCCGCTGGATTGGGATCCCTCCCCAGAAGGCTTTGCTGGAACGCCGTCTACGGAGAGCGGAACAGCTATTAATCCAAGCGGAGCGAACGATCAAACAAATCGCTTACGATGTCGGGTTTGCCGATGAGCACTATTTCTCCCGCATGTTCAAACGGACACGTGGTGTCACTGCCGTGGAATTCCGCGATCGTTTTGCGGATCCGTTATTTCGTCATTTGGCCATGACTGAAGAGGAGGAGTCCGCTTATCCCTTGAACCGGCATTTTGTCGCTCTGAATCAGGAACGGACATGATAACGGATATCAAATCAGTCCACCGTTTTCCGTGTCCTCTCCATTGAGAACGCTTTTGAAATCCTTCACACTTAAGGTAATCAATTCATGTGGAGGGATCAGCATGGGGCAGACTTATGTACCTAAGGCCAAACTAAGAGAAGGCCGTTATTATGTAACGGTAGAGCAATACAAGCACTATCACAGAGATGGTTTCCTTATTGTTGAAGGACTGTTGGATCCGAAAGAAATAGAGCATTATGCAGCGTGGGCAGAGAGACTGCGGATTGAACATGAGGGGAAACGTCAAGAGGCATCTACGGAAGATAAGGATCCTCTCAAATCGGAGTTTGCCGAGAAAACGAGGGTCCATATGATCTCCCGCGTCCATCCGGAAGGGGAGCAGCTGATGCTTCATCCCCGGATTTTGGATGTGCTTGAGGCGCTTATCGGGCCCGATGTCTATGCTCTGCAATCGATGATGTTCTTTAACCCGCCGGGAAAAGGGGGGCAAGGTTGGCATCAGGATGCATATTACATCAAGACCCATCCCGACACACTAATCGGAGCCTGGATTGCCCTGGAGGATGCCGATGAAGAGAATGGGTGTTTGTGGGTCGTTCCCGGTTCCAATCACGAACCGATTTACCCACCGCCAGGGGATAACGGCGGCAGTGTTCATGCTAAAGAAGCATTCACCGATCTCCATTCCGTGGAGAATGTCAGTCACCTTGACGATGAGGTCAACACGTTATCCAAAGTGGTGTCCAATTATCCGGCCCCCATTCCAGTGCGAATGAAGCCTGGAGATGTGCTGTTCTTTGATTCCCATTTGTTCCACCGTTCATATCGGAACCGAACGAAGGACCGTTATCGCCGCTCCTATGTGTGCCATTATTGTAACGCTCGGTCGTTCGTTCCGTGGGACCATGACGGTTATGAAGGCGAAAGCGGGAATTACCGCCAGATTTTGGCCCGCGGCCGGACGCATCTTGCTTATGCGGAACCGATATTTGATACCCCGGTAGATATTACGCAGCACGATGAGATACCCGAATCATCCAGCGTGACGTTGATGGGCATGGATGACGGCATGATGCTGCCTGTCGTACAGGTGAAAAAAGAACAGGACTAGAGGTGAAAATTGCATAAGAGGAAAAGTCCCTCAGTTCAATGATCGAACTGAGGGCTCATTGTTTTATTGCACTGACTGCTTGATAGGTGGAGCAGTCAGTAGACGAATAAGATAACAGGTGCTTCCCCAAAACCCTTTTTAGTTTCGATGATTGACTTGATGGTATCCCTATTGTAAAATTTTGTTACATTAATATCGGTAATACACGTACTCAAAAGTAAGGGGATGATTGATCCATGATTCATCAGCGCGAATGTCCAGTCGAAACACTCCTGCATGTTTTAAGCGGCAAATGGAAGCCTTTGATTTTATGGCATTTGATTGAATCCACAAAGCGATTCAACGATCTGGAAAAGCTTATACCTGATGTTTCACAAAAAATGCTTTCCCAACATCTCCGAGATTTGGAACGCGAAGGCATAGTCGACCGAACGGTCTACCCTGCTATCCCTCCAAAAGTTGAATATTCCCTTAGTGAATATGGCAGAACATTGATTCCTGTAGCAGAAGTCATGTGTGCTTGGGGAGAAAATCATAATAAGCGGAAGTATGAAGAGTCAGCGTCATAAAGCTGATTTAAAGAAATCGAATCTAATTCAATCAACCCATAACACAAGCTGCCACGGAATTCCGGGCAGCTTTTTTTCGTCTACAGCCGCACAATCTGCCACAAGGTTTTTCCTATCGTCCCGACCTCCGCGCACAATATGGGTTCTCTTTCTGTGAAGCTTACTTTTAAGTAAGTACCCTACTTTAAAGTGGGTTCTTAACATCTTTTTGAAGCGATGCTAAGCTTGAGTCAACCAAATATTGGAGCCGTTAAAGAGGAGGAAAGAACAATGAACATTATTGTTTTTGGAGCAACGGGAAATACGGGGAAAAGAGTGTTGGCACAAGGAATAAAAATGGGGCACAAAATGACCGCGTTTGTGCGGAATTCTGAGAAGCTATATGATCAACTAGGTGAACATTCCGCAAAGCATGTGAAGGTGATCGTGGACGATATGTTGAACCCAGTAAGCGTCAGCGAGGCGCTTGCGCATCAAGACGCTGCTATTATTGCGGCCGGACATGCGGGACAGGGAGAAGAGTTTGTTCGTATCGTCGATAACATCATAAGCCGATGTGAATTGGAGCCTAGTTTCTCTGGGCGGGTATGGGTCATGGGAGGAGCCGGTTTGCTGGATATTCCATATACCGATCTGATCGGCAACCATTTACCCGGCTTCCCGCCCGAGTATAAAAATCACAACCTGAATTTCGAAAGGCTGCAACGGACTGGGCTCGATTGGTCCATGATGTGTCCGGGAACCATGATGGATTCAAGAGAGCATCCAGATCCGGTTCAGCTACATGTAACAGCGGAAACCTTGCCCGTTCCGATGTCGGAGATGATCAAGGAATTTTCCGAGGCAGAAATTGCCGGTCATTTGTTCAGCCGATTTCAAGAACTCAATGTTGCTTATGACGATGTTGTAATGTGTATGCTCAACCATCTTGAGCTCGGAGGAGCATTTAAAAGGAAAAGGGTCGGGCTAGCCTATCAAAGCAAGATTTCGGTGCGCTGAGGAGAAGAGGGAGTATGGGTTTGTTTGGATTACTGCTTGTTTTTCATATATTGGCTTCGATCGCCATCATTGGCCCCGCTTTCGTAATGCCCTTCATTCGAAGATCCGCTAGAACCGTCGGCCAGCTGCACTTTACTTTTGGTATAACGACCAAACTTGCCATCATACCTAAAATGGGCGGCATTCTACTTATTGTAACCGGGGTTTGGCTTATGATCATAACCAAGATGGGGATATCCCAAATGTGGTTGAATGTGTCCATCCTTTTATCGCTCCTCATGATCGTCCTAATCGACGGATGGATCGAGCCCCGTTTGAAAAAGATCATCAAGCTCATATCTGAAAATCAAGACCAGAGTAATGAAATACCCGCCGAGTTCGGACTGCTGATCAAAAAGATCGTCCCCATCGAGACGGCAGCACAGCTGATGATGATTGCCATATTGGTGCTTATGGTCTTAAAACCTTTTTAAGGAGCCGATGGAGCATCTTAACTTACTTTTATAGCCACATGATTTTGGTGATATAATTAGGAAAGTGCTGGGTTAAGAGAAAAGGCGGTCATTGAAATTGGGATTTTAAAAGCGGGTTATGGTCTAGACCAATTGAGTTCTTGGATAGATGAACCGCCTAAGGACCGCGAGGCTGTGTATGAGTTGTTTAAGTTTGAGGGGGAGTGGGCGGGTGCCAACTTTTTAAATGAAGCCAAAATTCACTGACAATCTGACGAAAGATAAGGGAATGATAGCCAAGAAACGGCAGCCGATCCAGCTGCCGTATTCTGAACTAAAGAACACCATTTGTTCCGTTAACGAGCTGCGCCAGGGACATAGCAAATGATTTTGGAGGTCTTTATGAGAGAAGCGAAGGTTCTAACAAAAGCAAAGAATAAGGCAAGAGAAATTAAACGAAATGTTTTTGTTTTGTTCCTGGCCTATAAAGATCCAAGAGTACCTTGGTACGCAAAGTTGTTTGCGGTTTTAGTGGTTGCCTATGCTTTCAGTCCGATCGATTTGATACCGGATTTCATACCCGTTTTAGGTTATCTTGATGATTTGATTATCGTGCCTTTAGGAATTACGATCGCCCTTAAAATGATTCCACAATCGGTTATTGAAGAATGTAGAGCTAAAGCGGAGGAGATCAGGGAGCAGGGAAAACCGAAAAACTGGGTGACCGGTGCGTTATTCATTTTGATATGGGTATTAATCGCCGTATGGGTCGGAAGCATCTGCTATAAATTATTTACTTAAGGTAGGTTATAACTGCTCTCAATTGCATCTTTTCACCTCTTAATCAGCTCACTGTTTACGGATTACAGCAAAGTGCTCACTTGCTATTTATTGTGCTTCCGAAATACCTATAAAAGTCGCTATTTTAGCGGCTTTTTTTGTTTTGTCCGTACAAGATCTAGTCCCTAGCCGAGGACAAAAGCGGGTGTCGATTACCAATAAACTTTGTTCATGCTCCGTTCATATTGCATTCATTGAGAGGACATCTTGGTTGGCTAGACTTGTATTAGTGGACCCCATGGCCAGTGTACAGTTAGACAAGAAGGAGCTGAAGAGTTTGACACAACCAGCAGGAAAGGAAGTAAGGAATAGTACAAAAACAAAGAGAGTACTACATATTTTGCTTAAAATAATCGTCGCAGTAGTTATAGCCATCCTGCTTTTTATCGCCACCGTGTATACCGTAAATAAAATCAGCAGTCATGCAGAACAAAAAAGAATGGAGCCATACGGTCAGCGTATAGCTGTAGATGGAAAACAGATGAATGTTTTCATTCAAGGTCAAGGTGAAGAAACCATTGTGATTCTTCCCGGTTATGGAACAGCGGCACCTGCACTTGATTTTAAGCCGCTCATATCAGAGTTAATCCCTTATTATAAAGTCGTCGTGATTGAACCTTTTGGTTACGGTTTGAGCGATCGAACCCAGAAGGAGCGCAGTACAGCAAATATCGTAAGTGAAATTCACGAAGCGTTACAAAGTCTCCAGATCAATCGTTATATCCTCATGGCTCATTCCATTTCGGGGCTCTATAGTCTGGATTACGTGAACCAATATCCAGATGAAGTGCGTGCGTTTATCGGGCTGGATAGCAGCGTTCCGTCTCTGAGCGAACAGAAGATTGATTCGTCAGACACAGAACCGGTTAAATGGTTCCGCAACTTGGGCTTCGCCCGGTTACAATTGAAACTAAGCGCTGACCCTTATGAAGGACTGCCGTATGATCAACAAACCAAAGAACAATTGAACATTATGATACGCAAAAACATGTATAACAACACGCAATTAAATGAGGCAGTGAGCATGTATTCCAACTTTAAAGCAGCAGAACAGCTGGATTTTCCTCCCGATTTACCTATTCTTTTCTTTGTTCAAGCGAATCACCCTGTGACGGACCGATGGATCCCCGAGCATGAGAAGCAATTAGAGGAATCTGTACATGGAGAAATGGTTTTATTGGACGCGGGACATTATTTATATCGTTCTCATCCAAAAGAAATCTCGGACAAAATTAGGGATTTTACGGGCGGGATAAAATAATTAGATCCCATTATGGCGTAGATCGATTGCATTACCAAAAATGAACTGGATCGAGTTGAATGAAAGGGAGCAGATTGCGCCAGCAGCTGCTCCCTTTTTCAAATGAAGAAACGGGCAGGAAGAGGTAATAAATGAATATATCTATAATCGGCATATCCTCGTTGTCTTCTATTCAAATATGATGTTTATGTATTACGGTTAGAAATCGATCGTAGCCCGTGCATAAGTCTCTCTATGAATACATAACTAGGAGTGATAGAAATGAACATAAGAACATTGCGTTCAGACCATATTTATCAAAAAGTTGCCCAAGCTTCGCCCGAGGAAAAAGTTGAATTATTCAGAAACGAAATGATGGCTCCCTTTATGAAACAATGGCATATTCAACAGATCCCTTTTAGAGCGGAAGAGGCTAACGGTTTTGACGTTATTACGTTTAATAGCATAATGCATCGATCTCCTGATCAGATTACCGCGCAGATTTCACATGAGGTAGATTTGATTTCGTCAGATTCTTTTTGGTTAGAGTGTGAGCACGCAGTAAGGAAAAGCCTCCAACTATTTATGGAACATGAAATAAACCTCCCTGTTTCTGAATATTTATTTACTATTCAACTAGGGAATCCGGAAAGCCGTGCCTTAACCATTAACGAAGGTTATAGCGGTTTTGGGGGCATTCCCGGGTATATCTGGGGTACAATCTTGCCAAATGCGTACACGATTCCTCGAATGAAGGCTGCGCTCGCGCACGAATGCAACCATAATGTGCGATATCAATTTATTCAGTGGGATCACACCGTTCATTTGGGTGAGCTCATTGTAAGTGAAGGATTAGCCGAAAATTACGCTACGTTCATGTTTGGAGAAGAATTGCTCGGTCCTTGGGTAACGAAAACAGATGCAGAAACACTGAACAGGCGCATAAAGCCTGTGCTTAAAGAGCAATTGCATTTAACGGGTTTTGATAATATTGCTCCGTATCTTTACGGTGACGAGATCGCCAAACTACAAAACTTTAAACCGGTCAACATGCCATATAGTGCTGGATACGCGTGCGGATATTATCTAATCCAATATTTTTTAAGGAAAACAGGTAGAACGATTTTCGAGGCCACCATAACGCCTGCTTCTGAAATATTAGACGAAGTAAAAGAATTTTGGAATGAAGACACGGTGATTAGCTGTTAAGATCGCGTTTAAATAACAGAAACCATTTGGAACTTACATTGCCCACGTTTATGAAATTTCGGGCAGAGAGACAACGACATGCTCCCATTAAAAGCCGCTATTTTAGCGGCTTTTTTGCTTTGACAGGTACAAGTTGGTGTCCAGAGTCGCCTGTAAAGACGACTTTGTTATGCTCGTGATTATCTATTTTCGTCGAGGTTGCTAGTCAACGACCGTAAACAAGGAGAACTTTTCTTTACTACTCAACACGCCAATCAACCTTTTTCAAGATCAATACGATGGAGAGCAGCGAGAAAAACAAGAGAACAAGCGTGTTCCAGGCAACAGAGCCGGACCAGCCAGATATCAATACCTCCCGCATGGCCTCAGCGGCGTAAGTGGTTGGGAAGATATAAGAGAGCCATTGCAAGATCATAGGCAATTGATCCATATCCACCATGACAGGCGTCAAAAACGAGATGAACATCATCAGCGCCTGGACCAGCATGTTGGTCAATTGATGGCTAGGTGACCAGAAGCCGATCAGTACACCCGCGCCAACCACGCTAAAAACGGTGAGCAGCAATACAGGGACAAGTCCCCAGCTGTAGTGGAATTGAATGCCATAAGCAAGTTGACCAATCATGGCCAGGATAATAAAAGACGGTACGCTCATGATCAATCCACGCAGCAAATTGGCGAAGATGAAGTTTACCTTGGCAATCGGCAGAGACGAATAGTACGTGAAATGGCCTTGATGCTTCTGCCAAGATATCTCTTGAGCCATGGAATTGAGTCCCATGACGATTAAGCCGAAAAGCATATTCCCCGTAATAATACGTGTCATGACAGCCGGCGTTGGGTCGACCGTAAAGAATTTGAGAAACAACAGCGTCGTTAACGGAAACATGCATGCCATGATGAAAATCCAAACCCATGCTTCGCGGATGATCGTAAATTGAATGCGGGCTAAGATCAGCCATTCCGTGATTCTGCGCTGGATTATGCTCTGCTGTTCGTGCCCTTGGAGAAAGACGGTTTCTTGCAGCTGCATGTCATGGCTTTGCATGGATGGTTTTATCTTTTCCATGTTTAGACCACCTCCTCTTTGGCAGGCTTATCCTGATCATCATCAATATGAAAATAGACATCTTCAAGATTCGGAGGGACCAACGAGTATTCTTCAATCGGTAATTGCTGCCCAGTCAGGCAGTCGATCGCGTAGCTGGCGTTTTGCTTCTCGATCAGTGTCCGGATTCGGTTTTCTCCCGTTTTGGTCCACTGCCCTAGAGCGCTTAAGCTTCGGCAAACATAATCGCTTTCGCCAAAGGAAGTCGTAATTTCCAGCTTCATCCGCTGGTCTACCCTTTGTTTTAAAACACTGACATGATCGATGGCCAATAGCTTGCCGTGATTTACGACAGCAACTCTATCCACGACCTGTTCGGCCTCCAGCACGTTGTGTGTTACCAAGATCACGGTTACTCCTTGACGATTGCGTTCCTGAATCAGATCCCATACGAGCCTTCTCTTTTTAGGATCTAGTTCATTGGTCGGTTCATCCAGGATCATGACGGGGGAAAAGCCGATCAAGCAAGTTCCGATCCCGATTAAACGCTTTTGTCCGCCGGAAACGTTCTTCAACAGCTTATGACGGAGGTCTTGCATACCAAAGCGTTCCAACAATTCCTCTGTTTGCTTTAAGGCGGATTCCGTCGTCAACCCACGCAATCTTCCTGTAAAATACAAGGCTTCCCAGGTTTTTAAACTGGTCAGGGCGTGAGGCTCTTGCGAGTAGTAGGCGACCTCCTGGGCAACTCGCTTTGTTTGTGTCTGCACGCTGGTTCCTTTATAGCGTACCGTACCTGAGGTGGGAGCAAGGTGGCCTACCATCTGCTTGATTAGCGTGGATTTGCCCGCTCCATTCGGACCGAGCAAACCGAGAATTTCCCCTTGTTGAACGTCGAAGCTTATGTTTTGATTGGCGACAACCTTTCCTTTTTTGTATGTTTTATTCACATGCTCTAATTGATAGATCAGCTTCATCATGCTTGCCCCTTTCAGTTTTCGAACTATGTTTTTGCTGCTGCGTGTTTAAATACAAAGAGAATTCTTTGACTGTGTAACGGTATATCAACAGGCGTTAATACAACGATAACTTATTGCTCTGAGAAGAAGTGAGGGACGGCAGAATGGTTTTTGTCTCCGTCTGAGGACGGAGACGGCATGCCGTGCCCTAGTGCCGCACCATGACCCACGCGCCTCAAATCCCGACTGGGGATGTTCGGTTTGCTGTCCGATGTGCCGAAAGAGTGGATAAGGAGGCCGTTCCGGTGCAGATGCTGCTCCCCGGAGGGACGGACGGAAGGTGGTTTACGAAGCTCGGCATTGGATACAACTTTACAGCCTGTCCCTGTATATCCGACCCCGGACGGCGCGGCGGCATTGGCAAACTGGGAACACGGCTTCTATGAAAAATCGGAAGCGCCTGCCTTTATGTATGAGATGATCAAGGCTAATCCACATGAATTTGTGCTACTCGGACTTGGATACATGACCAATATTGCAACGCTGTTTAACACATATCCCGATGCCACGGCTTATTTGTTTATCGGAAAGAATTATATTTACATGTATTTTACTTGTATACGAATGAAGGGATATGATAAGATGAGAGCGTATTGAAAGCGTTTACTATCTGTTGAAAAAATTTATTCGCAAAGGGGAGAGTTTAGTGAGAAGCAAGTGGAGGAGTCGGCTTGCCGGAGCCCTAACAGTCATCATGATGTTCGCAAGTATCGGGTGGGCAAAGTCGATCACGTATGCAGCAGACGAAGAATTGACCAACGTTTTGATCAACGGCGGCTTCGAGGATTCCGAAGAAGATGGACGCTTGCCGGGCTGGCAGCCCGATGAAGACACAGCTGTCATAACTGTAAGTGAGTCCGTGTACGCAGAAGGGGAACGAAGTCTTCAGGTGGAACGCCTGTCGCCCGCCGCAGGCTCCGGAGTTGTGAGCGATGCATATACCGCCCAACCATTCGGCAATGTCATCATGACAGCAAGCGTGCTATCGGATGAAGGCCAAGGCGGCAAAGCAGACCTCAGATTTTATGATGCAGGCGGAAAGCTTGTCTCCGTCGTGAGCGGCCTGGTCGGTGAAACATCGGGCAAATGGCAGAATTTAAGAGTGGCTGCTTCTGCCCCTAAAAATGCAACGGAGGTCAGGGTAGCCTTTGGTTTTAATGGTGACCTAACCGGCAGGTATTTCGTTGACAGCGTCTCATTGGAGTCGCAGGCTTCCTCCCCGTACTTAACGAATTTAGGACCGCAATCTTCAAGTTTAACCTTAATGACGGCTGCATTCGGTAAAGATAGGAATGGTCAGGATGCTTTGTTTACGGTCGCACAGGGTGATCCGGCACAATTCATCGTGATGGATGTTGCTTCGAAAGAAGTGAAATCCACTCATCCACTTGTTGCGCTTGACGGGAGCAACGTTTCGGCAGCTTGGGCGATTGTGACAGCCTCCGACGGTAAGGTATACATCGGAAGTACGCCGAACGGGACGTTGTTTCAATATGATCCGGCAGAGGATAAGCTGCGTGCCATCGGGAAACCTGTTCCTACCGATACCGTCATCTGGACGCTTGTAGCCGGGGAAGATGGCAAAGTGTATGGAGGAACAGGATATTCCCAATCGCTGTTTGAATATGATCCCGTTACCGACCAGACTCGAATCCTTAAATCCTTCAAGACTTCATCGAAAGAGGCTCATATCCGCAGCCTTGCTTACGATTCCGATCGTCAAATGATCTATGTGGGGGGAGCAGACGTCGCTAAGCTTTATCAATACGATCTTGCTAGCGGCACGTCGATTGTGCTTCATCATCCTGAATTTATCGGCAAGACTTCGGTTTACGATCTCCAGTATGCAGGAGGTAAATTGTTCGTGCGCGTGGATCCCGGACCGGTTATGTTCGTGTATGATCCCGATACAGCTAGCTGGATCGTTAACAATAATACTGCCTATAATGCACGAGGATTTTCACCGTTATCGCCTGACGGCGAGGAGGTATTCTACACCTATTACGAAACCCTTCCAGGTGGCGTGCAGCAATGGTCTCTCTATTCATACGACGTGAGAACGGGAGATTACGGCTCGCTGGGTGTCGACGTCAAAGGAGCAGGCGTAGCTTTTGGTTACGTACAGCTGGACCAGACAAATTATCCGGGCTGGACATTAGTCGGATTGGCCGGAAATAGCGGAAGAGCATTTTATTACAATCTGGAAACCGGTTTGATTGAAACGCCGGAGCTTCCGTTTCCGGCACAGTTCGTGGAATTGTTTAATATCGGGAAGAGCACAGATGGGCAGATACTGTCCTCTGGCTTCATTTCAGGCGGGGGTATGGGAATTTACTCCCCAACCCGTAACGAGACCAAGCATTATCCTCAAATCGGCCAAGTCGAAGGATTCGGTTCCTTGAACGGGAAAATGTATCTCGGCGTTTATCCTAGAGCGACTATCTTTGAATACGATCCAGCCAAGCCATGGAACCGAACGGACCCATCAGAGCCGAATAATCCGCTGCGGCTTGATCAGCTGGGTTCAGAGCAAGACCGGCCCGTTGCCATGCTCGGGGTCGAGGAAGAAAACCTGTTATATATCGGTTCTTATCCAATCGCAGGCAAAACAGGCGGGGCTCTTACCGTCTATAATCCCGTTACCGGAACGTTTGATGTGAAACGTGACATTATATCCGGGCATTCGATCAATTCGTTGCTTTACAAAAATGGAAAGCTGTTTATGGCCACCGGCGCGATGACAGGCGGAGAGGGGAAGCTTGCCATTTACGATACAGCATCCGGCCGAGTAGAGCTGGAACAGGTACCTGTTGCGGGCAAAAAAGCAGTAACCTCTTTGATATGGGGCCCGGACGGTAACATTTGGGGAATGGCGCTAGGGTCTCTGTTTATCTATGATCCGGAGCGCCAAGAGATTATTTACAGCGAAGATATGTTTCCTGCAGCAGATTATGCACACAGCAATCCTCGCTTAACCGTGGGAACCGACGGGAATGTATACGGTACCATTTTTACGGGATATGTTGCTGACCATACGTACACAAGCAAAATGTTTAAGATTGACGCTGCAAGCAAATCGCTGTCCATCTTGTTGGAGAGCAATGCGGAAAAACTGGCCCAGGACGATTTTGGCAACTTATATTTCAAATACGGCAGCGAGCTGATGAAGTATAGCGATCCGAATCTGGTCGTGCAGCTAGACAAAGTACAGCTTGAGGCTGAATCGCTCCAGCTTCGTCCGGGAGATGAAGTCGGTTATTCCTACGAAGTATTCCTTGATAAAGAAAGAACGACTAAGGAGTTATCCGGCGCAGTCATTGAGTATTTGAGCAGCCGTCCGGAAAAGGCGGAGATCGACCCGAAAGGAAAGATTATCGCCAAGCATCCGGGGCAAGCCGAGTTGTCGATTCGAATTACATTGAACGGGGTAACGGTTGAATCCAATAAAATCAAGGTGAAAATAACCGGACCTTTTTAAAACGTGTATGATATAGCAATATGAGATGTTATCACGAGCTAGCTTCCGGGGACGATCGAATGGGAGTAAATGAAAGAAACTCCGAAAACCCACTATATTCAAGGGTTTTCGGAGTTCTTTTTTTAGAGTCAACGCAGTACTGGGGTGGTCTTCATGTCATGGATTTTTTGGAGCGTATGGAAATGCTTCGTCTTTTCGTCATCGTCCTCTGTGTGGAGATACCACTCCACAAGCCTGTATCCGAAGCCGAGAAGGATCAGCTCGTAGATGCAATGTTCGGCGATAGGGGGTACATCCGCATATTCCGAAAAGCCTTTGTAATACGCGGGGACACAACGCTGGTAGTTTTCGACCATGTGATCGATATCCGCTTCATCCGCAATCAGGCTTGCGAGGTCCTCGCCCAGGTAGCCCCATCCGGATGTATCCCAGTCAATGAGTGCGATTTTCCCGTCGGCATAGATCAGGTTGGTCACCCAGAAGTCCCGGTGGCATAGCACGAGAGGCAATTTTTCGATGCGGTCGAGAATCTCGTCTGCATGCTCATCGATGTCGATGAGCATTTGCCGCACGTGCTGCGGGAAATCGCAGTTCTCCGAGCGTATATAATCGTAGACGACCGGCCAAGACCGGTAATGGAGATACGTATTCTTCATGAGATCCGCATGGCTCAGGTTGGTCAGGCTCTGCAGCACAGCGGGCTGCTCCGCATACAGCTTGCCTTGATAGCGTCCTAACTCCAGCGCAGCCTGTTCATACATGTCACCGGTCAAATCTAAACCGGTTACGCCATCGATATATTCCAGCCACAGCTGGAATTCATTTTCCTCGGCATTGATCTCGGCGTGATAACATGTCGGCCAGCGGAAGGCATCCGAGAACGTCGCTCCCAAGTCAGACGCATAAAGATCATATTCCCGGCGCCATGAACCAGGATCGCCGTTACGCTCCCATTTCTGCTGGATTTTGAGCACGATACGATACGGCAATTGTTCGCCATCCGCGGTATCGGCGATCCCCGTTACCAGGTACACATTTCCCACAGTTCCGCCCTGTAACGGCTTGGTTTGGCAGTCGGCCGAGATGATATCCTTCTTGAACTGTCGGCTCAAGGCATAGATCAGCGTTTCGAATTGAATATTCATATCTTCCATCCTCCGTTTTTTTTCGTTTGCTTGCTCCACATGGCGTTCGTTTTGTTTCGAGCCCTCTTGTCGATGAGGTAGCTGGTTTTATCCTGGACATACTTGTTCTCATGCTTCTGGGCCACATAATGCTCCCACCGTTCACGCGGCAATGAACCGTCGGCAAGCGCGGCAAGAACGGCACAGCCCGGCTCGGCCTGATGGCGGCAATCCGTAAATCGGCACTGCGGGAACCATGCCTCCACATCGGTAAAGCTTGCGCGTATGCCTTCGTCGGCATCAAAAATCCCAAGCTCACGCATACCCGGCGTATCAATAACCATCGTACCGGAGGGCAGCATGAACAGCTGACGGTGCGTTGTCGTATGCCGCCCCCGGCTGTCGACCTCCCGGATTGCCTGAACCTTCATTACGTCCTGTTCTATCAACGCATTGAGCAAAGACGATTTACCAACCCCGGACATGCCGAGAAAGACGACCGTTTTACCAGGCATCAAGTAGGGATCGAGTTCGTTCATCCCCAGGCCTGTATGACTGCAGATCGCGTGAACCGGCACATCGGGGATGCTTTGTGTGACTTCTGCGAGCAGGAGATTATAATCTGGGGCGAGATCAGCCTTGGTCAGAATGATGACCGGCTGGCCGCCACTCTGCCTGGCTTGTGTCAGATACCGAATGATACGGGTAACATTGAAATCCCAATTCAGAGAAGAAAGGATAAATACATAGTCAAAGTTGGTTGCAACGACCTGTTCCCGCACGGTTTTGGCATAGCCTGCGGCATGCCCTGAGTAATCCGCGCGTGAGAACTTGGAGCGGCGGGGCAGTACCCTGTCGATGAGAGAATCTCCGCTTTCGTTGTAGTGCAGCAAAACAAAATCACCGACGCAAGGAAAGTCTACTCGCGTTTCCGCACTGTGATAGAACGCCCCCCTGAGCACCGCCGTTACCTCGCCTCGCTCGGTCATGACCCTGAAGCGCTCGCGCCGAAGCTCCGTCACCCTGCCGGGCAATAAGCCGCCTTGAATTGCTTCTATTTCTGTGTAGCCATAAGTTTTCAAATCCATCATAGTTTTTTGTTAGCTCCTTTAATGTTGTTTTTTGGACGCAAAAATGCCACGGACAAGCAGCCTCTAAAGAAGCTGCTGTCGCGCGGCATCAGGACGCAAAAAAGATACGACATTCATCGTATCTCGCAAACAGCAATATTCACGAAAGGTTACTTTGAATGGCACACCAAATAATACGGGCGTTGTCCCGCTTTAATCGCGTATGCCTGCTATTCAGTTTTAAGACCAAACCACCATATAAGTAGTCGCCATTAAAACACATCTCCCTTCGTTGTAGGAACTTGCTTATCGCTAAGCTGTCTATAAAATAACCTATTTTGGAAAAATAATCAATGACTAACAGCGCAGAATGTGTCAGCTGCTTGCTTCATCGAGTCTGCGAACGAACGGAAAACGATAGCTCAAAATACAACGAGAATCGAACAAGAGCGTGACTGTCTGCTATCGGACACGAATTATTTGCTTTACTTAAGCGAGGATCGAGGCGTATAATCCGTTAAGACATCGGAGCTAGAAGAGGAGAAATCATAATGAACAATGGGTTGGTTAACGCTATTATCGCGTATATCATGTGGGGGGTTCTCCCGCTTTATTGGAAGTTGTTTGAAAATGTGCCGGCAGGCGAAATTCTGTCGCATCGGGTTGTCTGGTCGTTCGTCTTCATGGGTATTCTCGTCGCCGTCCAGCGACGCTGGGGTGACATGAAGCGGGTTGCGACTAGCCGCTCGCTCCTGCTGTCGCTCGCCGCCAGCGGACTGCTGATCGCTGCGAATTGGCTCATCTTCATCTGGGCGGTCAACAACGGCCATGTTGTCGAGACAAGTCTCGGCTATTATTTGAATCCGTTGCTGAACGTTCTGTTAGCGGTTGTCTTCCTTCGTGAAAAGCCTAACCGCGGCCAATGGCTCGGGATTGCCATCGCTGGCGCCGCGGTGCTCATCATCGCCATCGACTACGGGCGGTTCCCGTGGGTCGCGATCTCGTTGGCCGTATCGTTTGGCTTGTACGGCCTCGCGAAGAAGAAGATCGTGCAGGACGCTTCTGTAGGCTTGTTGTCGGAGACGGCTGTAATCCTGCCCGTCGCGCTCGGCTACTGGATCTATTTGGCCGCCGTGGGCAAGACGACGGCATGGACGCTGCCTGCGCCGGTGTTCGTCGAGCTGCTTCTATCCGGCGTGGTAACGGCGCTGCCGCTGCTCTTCTTTGCGCGGGCGGCCGCCCGGATGGCGCTATCCACGCTCGGCTTCGTACAATACATCGGGCCGACGATCATGCTGTTACTGAGCATATTCGTGTTCAAGGAATCGGTCTCGCCGGTTCTGCTTATCGGCTTCGCGCTCATCTGGACAGCGCTCGTTGTATACGCTGTGGCATCGGTTCGCAGCACGAAACTCGCGAAGGCGAGCTGACGGTAAGGGCGTCAAGGTACAGTCATAACGGCCATTTCCGTCCGATAGGGGCGGAGATGGCCGTTTTCCGTTACATATTCCGTTTCTCTGAAGTTGCTGCCGTCTGCGCCGATGACAATTACATTATCAAGGATTCGAGAGATGGCGGGAAGAGATAACAGTTATTTCAAACGTTAACGGCGTAGTGTTTTGGCAATGAATCCAACGATGAATCCCCAAATGGCATTTATAGCAAAGACACTTACAAGAGCAAACGGATTAGTTAATGGACCTTGTAATTTTCCATCAAGAAGCGGAGAGACTAAGCCGCTAAGGATGACGGCATATAAGGCATAACTCATACCGGCAAAAATAAGAATGACCACTGGAGAAGCGGGTTTCTTAATTAAAACGATAACGAGCCAAGCTATGGAAATAAGAATCGTCATCAGAATGCTGCCAAATTGTTGTCCGATCAGATCCATGATCCCCGTCATCTTCATTATGGGCCTCACTAGAGCTAATGCGCCAAGTCCAAGAATAAACAACAAATTTTCTTTCACGATATCGAACGTTTTCATTATAAACAATTCCTTTCTGGTGTGATTGAACGATCTGAGGACCAAAATTCTTGATTTTCTCGAAAGCGGATGGGTCGGCTTAATGTTCGTTTCTGAATTTCTAATCCGTAGCGTTCTTATTTACCGTTATAAAATAACAAATTCATGTTGTGAACTTATGACGATACATTGTGTTTTACGTGAAATTTCGTCTGTTTGAAATCTTTATGAAGAACGATCGAAGCAGGTCTCGAAGAGAAGCAATTAACACACGGTGAACCAAACGAAGGTCAGCCATTAGGGGGATATTTGTAGAATTAAAAAAAGACAACCAAGATAATGAGGTTGTCTGTACATAGGATAAACAAAGCACATGCGATGGGAGGGATGATACGTACTCCCAGCGCCTGTTTTCGTATATTTTTATATTCATGTAAAGAAAATGGCTCGGATCTCTGAAAGCTGTTGTCCTGGGTGGCGGAGCTACTCTTTAACCGAACCCAGCGTAATCCCGTGAATGAAGAAGCGCTGGAGGAACGGATAGACGATGAGGACAGGCAGCATCGCGATGAAGATCTTGGCGGCATCGAGTGTCCGGTTGGATAACTCAGACAAGCGACGGTATTGGTCCTCGGACATCGTCGATGGATCGACCGAGACGACAAGCTGCTGGATATACGTCTGGAGTGGATAGAATTGCTCACGGGACATGAAGATCAGACCGTACAAGAATTCATTCCAGTGATACACGATACTGAACAACGAGACGGTCGCCAGCACCGGCACGGCCAGCGGGATGTAGATCTTGAACAGGATGTACCATGGTCCCGCGCCGTCGACAAGCGCAGCTTCATCCAGCTCCTTGGGCAGGTTGCGGAAGAAGTTCATCGTGAGGATGACGTTGAAGACGAGTGTCTGCGCGCCGCCGACCAGGACAAGTGCCCAGATGCTGTTCAGCATGTTGAGCTCTTTGACCGTCAGATACAGCGGGATCAGTCCACCGTTGAACAACATCGTGAAAATGAGAATCCACATGAATACATTGCGCCCCTTGAACTCTTTCGCTGTCCGCGAGAGCGGGTAAGACATGAGCACAACCATGATAAAATTGAGCATAACCCCCAGCAGCACTCGCTGGGTCGAGGTCCAGAAGGACCGGAAGAACTGCTGGTCATTGAGAATCTGGGCATATGCGTTGAGATTGAAATCGACCGGCCATAGCCAGACCTTACCGGCCGCAGCGGCAGAGTTGGAGCTAAGCGAAAGGGAGAGGGTGTACCAGATCGGCAGGATGCATGACAACGTAATGCCTATCAGGACAACAATCAGTATAATATCCGTCACACGGTTGCCGAACGTCCGGTCTCTGACCACGGTCAGCACCTCCTACACTAGTTGGAATGGGATTGGTTTATATAGCTTTTCAACAGGATGAATCCTTAGAATATGCGATAGTTAACAAAACGGTAAGCCAGATAATACGAGACGGATATCAGCAGGAAGCCCACAACGGACTTCAGCAGGCCGACGGCGGTCGCAAGTTCATATTGCAGGTTAAGCAAACCTGTACGATAGACCCAGGTGTCAATAATATCACCTGTAGAATAGACGAGCGGGTTGTACAGATTGAAGATCTGGTCAAAGCCCGCATTAAGCACATTACCCAAGCTGAGTACCGTAAGCAATACGGCTGTCGTGCGGATCCCGGGCAAAGTGATATGCCAGAGACTTCTCCAGCGTCCTGCGCCATCGATGTTGGCAGCTTCGTACAGTGCCGGGTTGATCCCGGTAAGCGCGGCAAGATAGATAATGGTGCCAAAACCGAATTCCTTCCAGACGTCACTACCGACAACGAGGAACGGAAACAGTTGGGAGTCGGCAAAGAACAGTTTAGGCTGGAATCCGAACAAGGCAGTCAGTTGATTGACGGGTCCGTTATAGGAGAACAGATCGAGTACAATGCCCCCCAGAATAACCCAAGACAAAAAGTGGGGCAGATAGACGATGGTCTGAATCCAGCGTCTGAGAATCATCAAACGCAGCTCATTGAGCATGAGTGCAAACAACAGAGGCGCAATCAGATTGGCGACAATCTTCATGGACGCGATAACAAGCGTATTGCTGAAGACTTCCTGTGTATCCTTCAGCAATAACATATACTTGAAGTGCTCAAGCCCTGCCCAATCCGAGCCCAGGATACCTTTGCCTGGATTAAAATATTGGAACGAAATGATGATGCCGAACATCGGAACGATGCTGAAGACGAACAGCCATAGAAATCCCGGGATCAGCATCAGATAATAATGTTTGGCGAAGCCTTTCATACGCATGACAGCACTCCCTTCCCCGAATCCTGCATCGAGTGTTCCAGAGCTCCTGACGGCTGCCGGGAGCTCTGGCTATTATGGTTCGTTGTATGCCTTAAGATCACTGCGCAAGCGCGTCCTTAACCTCCTGGGTAATCTGGTCGCCGCCTTGACGTTTCCAGTTCTCGACGAAGGAGTCGAATGTTTCCAGAGGAGCCGCCCCCATGATGATGCGCAGGAAAGTCTCGTCCTCTAACTTGCGCAGATTCACCCAACGGCTCTCCATTAACGGTGTCTGCTCATACAGAAGACTGGGCACCTCCTCAAACTCGGTATCAACCAGCGGCCTGCCGCCCACCATGATGGAGTACGATCGAGTCCATGCTCCCCAGTTCGCTTCAGGGTTCCATGTTGAAAGATCCATGGAATCGTAAGGCTCGTTTTTGATCGTCTTGATGCTTGCGATGTCCGAAGGCAGCAGTTTGTAGGCCTTGTCATTTGCAAAATCCTCGGCGGTTTTATTGCCTGCCAGCACGTCACGGAGGGCTTTGACTGTAAATTCAATTTCGTCGGATGGTGCGTAAACCACGCGGAGCGGATAATAACCAGGACCGCCTTTGCTCGGGTCAAAGGTGTTCTCTTGCTCGTTTTTAAACAGATTGTTTAGCAATTTCATAGGAACTTCCGGATGCTCGTAATCTTTCCGAACCACCACAAACTCAGTAGAAGGTGTAGCGGCATGTGGTCTAAATTCGCCATTTTGATTCAAAGGCAGAGCATAAGCCTGCCAATTGGCTTCGGCATCATTTTTTACGGCATTGGTTAGCGGGCCGTAAGCCATCCACCATGGCGCAAAGAACATTCCGGATTTTCCGGCGATAATGGGCTCATCCGCTTTGTTACGAACACCCATCTCTGGATCAATAAGTCCCTTGGAATACAAATCTCTTAAACTAGCTAACGCCTCACGAGTCTCCGGCAGGATTGAGCCGTATACAGGGCTGCCATCCTCGCCCTCGAGCCAGTATCCAGGGAAGGAGTCATGCGCGGAGAAAATGGCGTCAAAACCGTATAAATTGTTCTTCGACTCAAGGAAGTTCGCATACAGCTTGCCACCACTTTCCGGCCCGGTGATCCCAATCGTATCGCGCTGACCGTTACCATCAGGATCATTTTCGACGAAAGCACGGGCGACTTCCTCAAGTTCAGCCATTGTGGTTGGCGGTTCAAGGTTCAGCTTATCCAGCCAGTCCTGCCGGATCCACAAGAGGTGAATGCCATCGGCATTGGCTTGCACACCCGGGAGGGCCATGATTTTGCCATCGAATGTTACTGCATCCAGGGCAGCACCGTTGGTGTTTTCAATGATTGTCTTTATATCCGGGGATGCATATTGTTCATACACCTCCGTTAAATCGGCAATTTGGTCGGCTTCGACCAATTGGCGCAGCTCAACGGCATTGACGACCATAGCATCCGGCAAATCGTTACTTGCAATAGCGAGACTAATTCTCTGACGAAGATTCTGGCCAGAGGCAGCAAATTGATGATCGACGTCCACATTAAGCGCTTCCTTAATCTGACGAGTGTATTGATTGTCGAGCGGCGTGTCGCCAGGAGGCAATTCATTATCGGTGGGATCGATTTCAATACTGATGCTGATCTGGACAGGTTCTTCGTAGCGGCCAAATGGATCTGCGGGTTCGCTGGACTCCGCGCTTTTCTCCGGTGCAGCCGGCGTGTTATTCGTTGGATTGCTGCAAGCTGCTAGAACGAGAAAACAGGCCAGTAAAAGCGCTAACGTCTTTGACTTGTTTTTCATAATTACACCCCTTCTTTCAGATGAATGGAATAACTATTCGTATGGACCATTTAACTGTAACACAATGAAACCGCCTTCAAGGATAGAAGGTGGTTTCTAAATGAGGGGGTCATATGTACAAAAATTTACGGCTGCTGCGGGTGGTTGGACATTTCACCCACTAAGGAGAAGACATTTGTCTACCCGTGATTTTTTCATTTGAACGTTAACGGATTTGGCACCTGATTTATTGAAATCTTTGCTCAATAATCATTTTAATTTGTGTTATATTCTAGAAAGATTTTTCCGCCTGTTTCTGATTATGCACGTCATAGACCATATGATTCAAAGAGAGGAGGAGTCGATAATCGATGGGGATGAAACGATGAAACCGGAAAAGGATTGGAAGTCCCGCCTGAAGCGATTGACCTTGAAAAATCGAATTCTTTTACTGTTTGCCGCAGCAACATTGATCCCTTTCATCTGCACCTGTTATCTGTCATACAACACCATTACATCCATTCTGAATACGAAGCTGCAATCCGGCATTCAAAGCAATTTAAAGCAGGTCCGATTGTCGCTTGAGAACACGCTGGACAATCTGAATCACGTTTCCCAACAACTGACCTTTAAGGGGAATGTCGGTAGGCAGCTTGAGAAGTTTTTGATGGCGAAGCAGCCGTACGACCGGAGTTATCTGACGGATGAAATCAAAAACCAGCTGAATTTAATCACGTTCACCAATCCCAATGTCGGATTAACGCTGTATTATTTACGCGACGATCAGACCACTCTTTTTGAGAATACAGGCATGAAACAGCCATTCGATATCGATGGCCTTCCCATCATAGCAGCGTATTATGGCATTACCTATTTTGGACCGCATATCAGTAAAGATCGATTCAACAATCAATATGTGCTTTCCGCCTTGCGAAAGGTTGATTTGCCGCAGAGGGAAGATGCCTATGTTTACATTGAGTCCGGTTTCAAGCTGACGCAGAGCATTCTTGATTTGGATGAAGTCAGCAAGCATGCCAATCATTTAATTCTGGACAACAACGGAAGAATTTCATACAGCGAGCTTCAAGATATCTTTCCTGAAAATTCAATATTTTCGGACGCTCTAGCGCCTTCCCTGGTAACAGGTATTACGTCCGACTATTATTGGTATCGACAAGTCAGCAATCAGGGCTGGAGTGTGGTCTCGCTTATTGCGAAATCCGACTACAACCGTGAGAAAAATCGCTGGATGATGCAGATGCTGGGGCTGGCGCTGCTGTTCGCTGTAGTCAGTCTGACCATTGGCTGGCTTCTATGGAAAATGGTGTACCGGCCGCTGTCGCGCTTTAATAAGGAGATCAAATCGATTGCGGGCAGCAATTTTAATGCGGCTGCCACGCAATCGCGCATCCCGGAATTTGAGATGGTGTTAAACCAATTTCAACATATGAAGGTTCAGATTACGCAGCTGTATTCTGAAGTCAAGGCCAAAGAGAAGCGCAGAGCGGATCTGGAGATCGAGAAGCTGCAGTATCAGATTAATCCGCATTTTTTGATGAATACGCTGGATACCGCGCACTGGCTAGCCGTTATGAACGGTCAGGAGGAGATCGACAGGCTTGTCACTTCGTTAAACAAACTGCTTTACTACAATCTCCGCAAAGGCAACAGTGTCGCGACGATCAGGGATGAGATTGATTCACTGAAGCAATATCTCATTCTCCAGCAGATTCGATACAATTTTCAGTTCGATGTCAATATTCACGTGGACGACGCATTACTCGAAGTGACGGTTCCTAGATTCATTCTGCAGCCGTTGGTTGAAAATTCGCTGTATCACGGTCTAGATGATAACGGCAGAATCGAGGTGGTGGTTAGAAAGAATGACAGACTTGAGATCGAAATTCGAGATAACGGTGGGGGGATCTCTGAGGAAAAGATTGAGGCATTGCTTGAGCAGGAACAGACTGAGCGCCATCGAGTGGGAATGGGAATCGGACTGAATTATGTCAAACGAATGTTAGAATTTCATTACGAAGGGAAAGCGAGTCTGACGGTGACAAGCGAGCTTGGCAAAGGTACCCGCATCATCATTTCGATACAAATCGAGGAGGAGAATTTAACGAAATGATCCATGTTCTCATCGTAGACGACGACAAGCTTGTACGTAAGGGACTGATGTCTTTTTTGCCCTGGGAATCGTTCGGAATGAGAGTTGTAGGCGAAGCTGCCAACGGGGAGAAGGCGCTCGATTTTCTGAAGGCGAATCGGGTAGATCTGTTAATGACCGATCTGGCCATGCCGGTGATGTCGGGCATAGAGTTAATTCGGGTTGTGCGCAAGCAATATCCGAATATCGCGATCGCCGTGCTGACTCTTCATCAGGATTTTGAATACATCCAGGAAGCGCTGAGACTGGGTGCCATTGATTACATTGCCAAGGTTGAGCTTGAAAAAGAACAGTTCGAAGAAGTGTTTCAGCGCATTCACTCGCGCATTGAGGAAGTGAAGCAGAAGCACAAGAATGAGTCGGATTCGATAGTAGCGGCTTGTTCTTGCGATACGGCGTATGCGCTATTGACGTACCCGGATGAGCCATTAACAAGCAGAATGGTAGCGGATTGCGTTTCATTGGGCTGGACAGCCGAAGCGGATGGATCTATTCTGATGTGGCTGACGGATCTTCCCAAGGAGGTTCAGTCTCATGGCAATGACGAAGAAGAACCGTTGCCGCCGCTTCCAGACGGAACGTGCAGCACCGGATGGCATATGGTACGGCTACGGCATACAGCCGATTTATCTCCATCCGAGCTGCTTCAACGAATACGGGCCTACAGGAGCAGAGATTTTTTCTACGACTGCGACGGCAATGAGCCCTATCCGATTGAGAAGTCTGTCATGGAGCTGATGGCGGAACGTCCTGAACCGGGAGAAGAAGAGACGGCCACTGTAAAGGAATTACTACACGCCTTCACATGGGTCCATGACGATGAAGCCTTTGATAAGCTTTGCAGTCGATTGAAAGAACTGCGTATACCCGTCTCCAAGCTAATGCAATGGATCTATGGATGTATGGTTGACTGGAACCGGCTTTATAGAGCGATACAACCTGATGATATCAAGATGCCTGACACATTTACGTGCTGGCGGGAGGTTGCGGACTGGCTGAAACAATTCAGGGAAATTGGGATGACGCTGTCAGGCAGCCTGCAGCTGAGCCCCGAAGTGAGCGGCAGCATTATGACGGCGGTCAAAATCGTGCACGACGAACTTGAGTTGCCGTTATTCGCTATCGATGTCGCGAAGCGGGTCAATCTGAGCCGAAGCTACTTCTATCAATGTTTCAAAGAAATCGTTGGCTACTCCTTCAATGAATATCTGCGCAAGGTACGGATCGATAAGGCTCGGGAATATCTGGAACAGACGGCCAGGCCAATTGTCTGGATTGCCAAGCAAACCGGATACGAGGATGAGAAATATTTCAGCAGAACTTTTCGAGAGCAGACAGGCATGCTGCCGAGCGAATATAGACAGCGGTATAAGGCGAGGTAGGCACTAGTTAAACTCCTGAAATACTAAAATTATTTTGTTACAAACAATCACTGTGATAAAATGTAATTATCAATAAATGGAAGGGATTGATATTATGAACTTATCAATCTTAGCTCTTATTCTTGTTGGGATAATCACTATCTATGCCATTGCATTTACAATGATAATTAAGCTGCTTGGCCGGAAATTTAAAGACAAATCCAATATGTATTTTCTATATGCATCGATTATCTTGGGTATCCAATCGTATCTTATTATTAAGGATTTTTTAGGAAAACAGCCTCTAAGTTCAGTCAATACTTTATTCTTCTTCATGGCGTTAATGCTGATTTTCCAAGGAATAAAACGAAGAAAATCAAATATGTAGCAAGATCAATAAGCCACTTGGAAAGGAACCAGGTGGCTTATCTATGTCATGTACAATTTTATCAAATATGATATATATTATAGCCCCCCATTTTTTCAAACGCTACAGCTTTACCTTTGAAGGGGAAAGGGAATTCGTTGAAGGTTACTACGGCAAATGCTTCAGCAATGTTGAGGAAAGAGTAATCAATCGGATCAACATACGCCCAAGCCTAGGAGAATATATAGGCTGGGCTTTTTATTTGCACTAGAGATTTCGAGGGATAGTTTATATAATATGTAATATATTAACATTCCACGTGTTAGAAAGGCGAAGCAGGTCCTAGATTTGCAAGAATGACTAAAGAGATAAATTATTGAGCTGAAAGGTGGAAAAAGGTGAGACTAAAAAAAAGAAGAGACCGGATGTTCTTTGTGTTTATCAGTGTATTGTTTATCCTCATTACTGCAGGATGTTTTGCATCACAGGAGGCTCATCAGCTTGAGCAAGTGAAAGAGCAAGTGAAAGAGCAGAAGCAGGAGCAGGGGCAGGAGTACGACCAAGGAAGTGGAATGAAATTTTCCAGCCTTTCTGAACAGAAGATCGAGGATATCGCTAAGCTCAGTAAGGTATGGGGATTGGTGAAATATTACCATCCTAAGGTTGTATCTGGAGAAATAAATTGGGATTATGAGCTTTTTCGTGTGATGCCTTCTATTATAGATGAAAATTCGGATGTGAACTCAATCCTCTATGAGTGGGTTCATACGTTAGGTAATGAGAACGTCCCCGGGGCTCTTGAACAGCTATACCAAATTCCCGAGGATTATAAACATCTCAGACCAACTACAGATTGGTCCAAGGACGAGGAATATCTCGGAGCAGATCTGAGTCTTGAATTATCAATGCTTTTGAATTCGAACATTTCAGACCGAGAACATGCATATGTAAGTTTTAAGGATGATTCACCCCATCCGAGTATGCATAATGAAAACTCTTATATAAATATGAAATTTGATGATACAGGCTACAGATTACTTGGTTTATTCCGCTATTGGAATATTATTGAATATTATTATCCTTATAAAGATGTCATCGAAGAGGATTGGGATCGAGTGCTTCTGGAATTTATCCCTAAAATGATAGATGGGTCTGATTATGACTCCTATTACATGACCTTAGCAGAACTGACAACTAGAATACATGATTCTCATGCCTATTTGTTGGGCAAAAACAGAAAGACTGTTACTGACTATTTTGGATTGTATCAGCTTCCCGTAAACTTTATCGAAATTAATAATCAGATTGTTATCAGTAAAGTAATTAACGATTGTGGACTTGAAGTCGGAGACATTGTGCTAAACGTTGGCGACGATAGTATCGATGAATTATTAGAAAATAGAAGAAAATATATATCACAGTCTCGAGAAGACACGTCAGCTCATTTCTTTCCTGCATTATTCCGAACTCAACAGAAGAATACTGACGTTACCGTTATCCGACAGGGAAATACGATGAAAATAAGTGCAACAGGCTATCGACAATGGTTTAATTTCTTTGTTGATACGAAATCGCAAGCAATGGAGAATGGAGACATCTACTATATCAATGCCGGTTTGTTGGAAGAAGGAGAGATTGATAAACTCATGAAGGAATGGTGGAATACAAAAGGTTTAATTCTTGATCTTAGAAACTACCCTACTAGCGAACTTTCCTATAAATTAGCTCAATATCTGATCCCTTCCGAAAAAGAGTTTGCCAAATTGTCATATCCTAATCCTGCAATACCAGGTGAATTTTATTATATGCATATTTTCTCAGGGAAGCCTCAAAATATAAATGACGAGGTTTACAAAGGAAAACTCGTGATGTTAATCAATGAACATACGATAAGTAACGGTGAATTTACAACGATGTCGCTGAGAAATACAGAAAATTCAATAGTTCTTGGGAGGCCTACTGCCGGAGCTGACGGTAATAAAGTTATATTTACTCTACCAGGAAATATAAAAACTGCAATAAGTGGAAGAGGAGTATTTTATCCAGATAAAAAACCAACGCAAAGAATAGGAGTGCAGCCTGATATTCGTCTTGATCCAACCATTGAAGGAATGATGGAAGGTAGGGACGAGTATGTTGAGAAAGCCGTAGAAATAATTAAAGCTGATTATTAAACAAAGGCGAGGCAAATGGCTACATGCACGAAAGCCTAAAGGTAATGAATTCATCCACGCAAACAGCGTGTACCGATAGGTACACGCTGTTTAGGCTTAACTCTAGCATCGATTTCAACTGTCCAATTGTTGATTTAAGATATTCAGCAGCTCCGCAGCCTGGAGCAGCAATGCCTCCTTGGCGGCCGGAACGATATAGTCATTCATTTTCGGATCTGCAAGATCTCGGGTGAATTTCTCAAGATGGTGGATGGCCTGAGTCGTATGTTTTTTGAGCAATTGATGTTCGGTTTGCTTCAGGCTGTTCTCCAATTGATTCGCGAGCGGCTTAAGAATCTCGCCCGAAGCCAGTCGAAGATTGAATTCCTGTTGAAGTTTCTCTGTCAATTGTTCCGCTGTCGCACGGACTTCAACCACTACAAAGTTGGAGAGTACGGTGATACCGTTCAGAACAACCGTGGCCTGTAGTTCTGCCCTCCCGGCACCTATAGCTTGTATGGTACCAGAATCGGACACGGTGATGATGCCTTCGTCAGAGCTCTTATAGTTGATCGAAGCTTTGGCCAAGTCTGCGGATTTTCCATTAAACAGGGTTCCGCTCAGCATAAGCTGTGCCTGATCTCCAACAGTGAGTAACGATTCATCCAAATTCAATGCGACTTCTTTTAAGGCGATTGGGAGCTTCTTGAGATGGGAGCCTTCCGCATAATAAATTCCGCCATCTTCTGCCAAGGTCATGAGGTTGACGCTGTCCGCTATTTTTTGGGAATCCATTGTTTCCGGATTGATCACCGTTAGAGTACGACCGACCGTGGTGTAGAGCAGACCATCGTCGCCAAAACGGAGAAAATAAGGTCTCCATGTACTACCGGACGGGGTATTCGGATATAACAGCTTGCTCTTTTTGATCACCTGTGATGCTGCGTCCATAGCGAAGACCGAATATACGGTGGTTCCTGAAGCTGTTTTCCCCCAAGTCACACCCCATAAAAGCCCGTCTGGCCCTTCCTTCAGGTCACCGATCAGCTGGTGGGATGTCATGCCGGGGATCGCAGGGGAGAACTCCGTGACTTTGCTTTTGGCTTTGGGATCAAAAATAAACATTTTGGCTTCCGAAGCTGCGGGGGTCGAGCCTCCGCCACCATGGATCGTTGTTCCTCCATAGACCAGACCGTCTTTATAGGCAACGGACATCACGTTTTGATTTTCCACAATATCCGGAATGGTGGTCCAAGTATCGGTTGGTTCATCGTACATGGTCAATGCCCCTTTAACGAGACCATAGTCGGCGATCGTTCCGATGAACAGCTGGTCGTCGCCTGAAGCAAAAGCGAACGGCCTGCTCTGACCATCCTCAATATTGAATGCGAGCGAAGGATTGACGTCTTTCTTGTACGGCTGGGATGGATCGTATCTGTAGATGACAGCCCCCCCATAGGTGCCGAAATATACTTTATCGTTTAAAAAGCCGATCCCTTCGATTTGTGGAAAGACACGTTTCTGTAGTTCGTAGACATTGGATCTTGGATCAAATATGGATAAGGCTGTATGGAAGCCTCCCATATACAGTTTCCCGTCCGGCCCCATCTCCAGGCTCTGAATATCAATGCCTTCCGCTTCAATTTCAGGCATGATGGTCTCCACCGACCGATCTTCAGGATCAAACAACACGTATTCCAGCTTTTCTGTTACCATGGCCAGCAAGGTTTTGCCGGCTTTATGCCCGGTTTGAGGAGTAACCCAATCATAGGCCCGCACCGTTGAATTTGGCAGAACGACACCCTCCAATGGGAAGATTTCATTGGTTGCCGTATTATAGGTGACTAGTTCACTGTTAACTACATTCCGGAAATACACCAGATCTCTGTCCAGTGGGGAAGGAGGGGAGATCATACTGTCAAAACGGGTTGGAGAAGGCCAAGGGAGAGATTGAAGCACTTCTTCGGTTTCTTCATCCAAAATAAACAGGGTAGTAGCACCGGAACGTACGAACAGCTTTCCATTATACGACCAGATGTCGGCGATCATGTCATTGTCTCCTGAGTTCGGGAGCTTGACTTCAGATTGTTCACCTGTTTGACGATCAATCTTGTATAAATAAGCAGGGTTTCCCACCCCGACATAGATATACTGCTCGGTCACACCGATTCCTCGAGCGTACATGACGTCCTCACGAACGCTTCCGAGATCACGGAATTGATTGGAAGCAATATCATACTCGAAGATTTTGGAGTTTGGGTACGTGGCCCCGTAAATTTTGCCGTCCGAGGTGGCTGCCAAATCCCAGACCAGCTTTTCAGATGGATTGACGCCTACAGACTCCAACGTTTTCGCGGCAGGGGAATAACGATACAACATGCCGTTCTCCACGCCGGATATGTATACATTGCCGTCGGAACCGGCTGCTACACCGTATACCGTGTTCACGCCTTGGACCGGAGAGGAATAGATGACTTCGCCGGTTGAGGCATCCAGTGCATAGAAAGTCGAAGGCGTTCCATTCGTTGCAAAGTAAACCTCGCCGTTCGCCATGGCGGCCCCGCTGGTTTTGACCGTTTTCGTCGCGGCTCCCAGGTCAATCGGATCCCCGAAGGCAACGGGGATATCTGCTGCAGTGGATGCGGACACGGTCATATGATCGAAATAGGCGGTACTGTAGCCGGCAGCACCGGAGTACAGCATAATCTTGGCTGTAACGGCACCGGCTGGCGCGACGCTTTCATGCGTAAAGTCCAACCAATCGCTGCTTACGGAGGATAGGGAGGAGCGGCTGTTGCTGATTTCCTTATTATCGGCATTGTAGTAATAAACAATCATCGCCACCGAACCCTGTTCCAGCCAGGTTTTCACGGAGGTGACATAACTGATTCCTTCCGTGACCGGAACGGAAGAACTGATTAATCCCAGTGACTTTGGCCCTCCATCTACCATCTTTAAAGCGTAGTTTCCCTCATAGCTTTTGGAATCTGTGATCGAGATGGAATATTCGTCAGTCAGTGGTGACCAATAATAAGTCCAGCCCGGTATTTCACTACCACTTCCCAAGGTTTCAAAACCCGCGTTGTTAATGACGGGAGAGGAATTGGAGACCATCATGGTGGAGCTCTGGGCAAATCCAGAAGCAAAAGGTACAAGTGAACTTAAAGTTAAGGAATAAGTTAACAGGATGGCCGTTTTTTTAATCCAGGAATTCATGAATTTCCTCCTTTATGCGGTAAATTTCGATAAACTATTTGATTTTGTTGTTTGCGTTCTCCTTTCTAGTTCAATAGTGGTAAAAATGTAAATAGATTATATGAGGGGCCATATATAATGTCAATGTCTTTAAATTCTCTATAAATATGCTGTGCCTATACTCTCCCCAAAGGTCTTGTCTCAGCCTTATAAAGCTACCAGACCTGGATATATGAGGATATTGAACGTAAATGGAATTCCTGCAAGTTTATATGCCGAGTTATCAACTTTTATAGACATCATCGCCCTATAGGCAGAAAAACGGTAAATGTAGTACCTTCATCAGACTGACTCGCAACGCGGATGAACCCGCCGTGGGCTCTTACAAAATGATGGGCGATAGATAACCCGAGCCCCGTACCGCCTGTATGCCTTGAGCGCGCTTCGTCTACGCGGTAAAATCGATCGAATAGGTAGGGCAGCTCTTCCGCCGGTATTCCGATGCCGGTATCGATTACCGAGACACACGCAAAGAACGCATTCCTATCAAAGACCCGGTCTTCGATTTCAACAGTAATCTTCCCTCCACGAGGCGTGTAACGAATCGCATTAGTCAGCAAATTAATGAATACCTGCGTGATCCGTCTCGCATCGGCCATAACGGTAACCGGACTCGAAATCGTATAAAGACAAACGTCTAAACCGTTTTCTTCTGCTTCGTATTTCACGTCGTCCACAATTCGTTCTAGGTGCATCGTCAGATCGAGCGGTTTGCGTTCGAGCGACAACCGGCCCGATTCGGCCAGCGACAATATATGAAGATCGTTCACAAGCTGACTGAGCCGGATTACCTCATCGTGAAGCCGAAGCAGCATTTCCGGGGGGACATGATGACCGGCCTGCTGATAATTCTCCAGTTTAAGCTGCATCACGGAGAGCGGCGTGCGAAGCTCGTGAGCAATGTCGGCCACCAGTCGCCTGCGGGTCTCTTCGGCTTCACGCAGACGGAACGTCATATCGTTGAACGTTTGGGCAACTTTCCCATACTCATCTTTCGTGTCTACAGGTACTTTGACATTCAGGTCACCCTGCGCCACGCGCTCTATGGCGGCTATAAGTTTTTTGAGCGGGAGGGTAAGCACCCCCGACATCCAATAACTGAAGAACAACCCGATCGCAACAAAAAAGAACAAGCGCACGCCGTGCGTGACATTAAGCAGTTCGTTCAGCTGCATATTGTCAAGGATATAAGATTTAAAAATTTCGATTTTCTCTTCGGGCGATGCGCTCAAATAGTTGGCATCGATTTGTTCCCTTTGAAATTGATCGATCAAGCCGCTTGTGTAAACCTGCGTTGTCAGGGAGAACGTGATGCTTACAATGAAAACGATCAGTCCCATACAGGCAAACATTTTCATGCGGACCGTCATCTTCATGTACGTTCACCGAACCGGTAACCGAAACCATATACCGTTTGAATATATCGAGGATTGGCAGGATCGTCTCCCAGTTTGCGGCGAAGATTCCGGATATGGGAATCCATCGTTCTTTCGTATCCCATGTACTCATCCTCCAAAGCAGCCTTTAACAATTGCAAACGGCTAAAGACAATGCCGGGACGACCCGCGAGTGTGAACAGAATTTTGAATTCGGTAGGTGTCAATTGGAGTTCCTGACCGTCTTTGAATACCTGACATTTGGCCTCGGAAATGATCAGGTTGTCTCTTTCCAAGAATATCGACTTGTCTTCGGGTCCGCGTAAACGGCGAAGCAAAGCTCTGATGCGCGATGCGAGCTCGCGCAAGCTGAACGGCTTCGTCAAATAATCATCCGCGCCAATTTCCAGACCGACGATTTTATCTGATTCGTCCGATCGGGCCGTGACCATAATAATGCCGCAATGCGAGGTTTGTCTTATCTCGCGGCATACGTCGATTCCGCTTTTTTCCGGGAGCATCCAATCAAGCACGACGAGATCAGGCCGCTCAGACCGGGCGATCATGAGCGCTTCCTTGCCGGTACAGGCTGTCAATACCTTGAACCCTTCACGTTGCAAATAGGTCTGCATCTCCTCCAGCATTCCCGGTTCATCCTCCACAATCAACAATTTCGGTTCCATTCCCATCACATCCTTCCCTTAGTTTGATTCCATAGCGAGTACACGCCGCTTACCGAAAATTATAACGTGATTAGGTAGGTTCTTAAAGAAATCCACACAAAGAGCGGAAGATCTGCATAAGTTCTCGACATTTGTTTTGTAAACTGGCTGTGAAAGGAGAGAGATAGCCGCGAAGAACAACAAGGACAATTAATATGGGAATCGGATTCTGAGAAACGTAATTTTTGAAAACGGAAGGATGAACTGCGGATTGTATACGATATCGATTGAGAAAGCGCTGTTTGAACTCGGCATTAAGGGGGGGATTATCCGGCAATTCCGTAACAATTGAGTAGAACGGAAGTACGACAGTGCTTGATCAGATCTAAATAAACAAAAACGTTTGAATTAGCTGAGTTCAGCACAGTCATTGCATACGGACGAGTGTACTGATTGTTGGAACGTCTAGGCCAGAAATGAGAATCTAGGAGGAGAACCCTGCTTAAAGCGGGCCTACGTACCCGCAATGATATTGTCGCCAGGTTTTGGTGGTAAACAGATCTTACTAGTTGATCTAGCAGGAACTCCTATCAAACTCATGAAGTCTCCTTGCAAATGATGAAAAAACAACCGAGAGGGGTAATTAACAAATGAAATTGAAGCTAGTTACATTCGTAATGCTTTGTGCATTTCTACTTGCTCCAACTATTGCCTCTGCTGAAGTGACCAACGGTAATGTCGGATACGGATTAACCCCCGGGCGACTCTGGGCCACGATGGACGCGGTGGTGGGCCTGATCAGCGCGGTCATCGGTGGGCTGTCTCTGGCCCGCTCCGTACGTCGTACCGGAAATGGTGGGCGAAACGGGTCGATCGTGGCCATGGTATTAGGGCTGATCGTCTTAGTCTACGCTATAGTGCATCTGACCATATTCACTGGTGATTTCGGTACCGGCGCCGGGAGAGCTGGGGCGATCATTGCTATTGTAATGGGGCTGATCGGTGTGATCCTCGCTGGGCTAACTCTGGTCCGCTCCCGCCGCGCCGGCTGACCCGACAATGATGCTTCCTATTCCAATACTTAAAGGTGATTTAAGCCAATGGGCGGATCTACGCGATGGATGAAGCACTACCGCGTTTCAGCGAATAATGGCGGGCGAGCAGTTTGGCAATATTGTTAGTTATACAGATAAACTTCGTAAATGAAAAAAACGGGCTGAATATACAGGATTCAGCCCGTTTTCTGTTCCATTTATATCAAAGTATGAGATCAGTTTATTTATCGGTTAAGCTCCTTCAACCATATCCCTTTTGCGATATCCGACAAAGCCCAAAACCATAAAGGCAATACTGATTGCTGAGATCGCAATAAAGGTGGCAGCATCAAACGGATCAACCGGCATCCGCGGAATCCAGCTTTGAACGGCTGTTTTCGAGAACCATTCCGGCAACTCCAAAATGCCGCCAAAGTAGTTTAATGCAAAAGAATAGCCAAGATACGCATAAACGGCTTTACCCAGTCTTGGCGCCCAGCCTAAAGCCAAAGCGGCAAGTCCCGTAAAGAACAACATGGAAGGCAGAAAGTTATAACCAGCGGCGATAAAATCCCACATTTTCATGGACGAGCGGTCACCCATGGTCGAAATCGCCGTTCCGCCAAGACCGCTTGAAGCGAGCAACATGCCCACGATTCCAGCAACGATGGCCAACATGACACTCGTCCAATAGAGCTGGGCTCGCGTCACTTTGGTCGCATAAAGCTGACTTAAATGCAGCCGCGTTTCTTCCGAGAACAGTTTGTTTACGATTGCAATCGGCAAGATGGAAACCATTCCGGTCATGACCATCATAATGGTTCCGGTAAAGGCTTCTTCGATGGAAACGCCGGATATCGTAAACATTTGACTCAGAATTTCATTGCTTTCTAGGAACGTCTGCATATCTCCATAAATCGAACCATAGGCTGCTCCCATGATGACGAAAGCAATCAACCAGCTGATCATTACGCCTTTGTTCAACTTGGTAAACAGGCCGGGTACGGACAGCAATGATTTTTTTGCCGATTCACGTCCTTCTCGTTCGGACAAATAACCGGCCCCCATGTCTCGACCGCCTTCAAGGGCAAAAGCGATGATCGCGACAATGACGCTGAAGACTATCGCCACAATCAGGGGGACCCAATGGTTTCCCGTAAATGGATAGGTTAGATACGTCCAACCCATCGGATTGATCATGGAGAGATCAGGATTCGACACATCCGTTCCGGCGCGAAAAATATAAAGCAAGCCTACTATTCCGAGCGATGAACCGGTTGCTCCGGATGAGGTCGGCATAATTTGCGCCATAACTAAGGCAATCACGGCTCCCAGAATCCCGGCCATCCCGATGGATGCGCCAAACAAAAGGGCTCCTTCGGCCGAAATCGTATCTGCGCCATAGCTAGTCATCATTCCGCCAATCACGAGCGCTAATACAATATTGATCATAACGACTTCGGCAATCACCGCAAGCGAATTGGCTTGACGACCTACTTGAAAGGAGCGTACGAGTTCAGTAAGCCCAAGATCTTCTTCTTTGCGAGTATGGCTTACCACATGCAATGCAGCGATAATCATCGCAAACAAACCGCAGAATAACTGCATTTCGTGCGCATACATCGCGCCTAAAGTATAATCCGCTGCGGTCTCAATCGGTGTCGGACCCACCATGGAAATCATGGCAGGATTTTGCAGAGTTTCATACATTCCTTGCAATCCTTGCCCCTTGCCGATTTCTTCAAATGCCGGAACAAATCCGGCTGAAAACAAGCCTAAACCTATAACCCAGATGATGACTTTTTTCCAATCACGTTTCAGATATTGGACGAACAGTACACGCGAACGCGCAAATTTTTCTTGCATCCTAGTCTCCTCCGTTTCCGCTCTTAGACTTCATAATGACGCATGAATAAGTCTTCCAGCGTAGGCGGCACGGATTCAAATTTCTTGACGCCCAATTTTACCGCTTCGGTCAAAATATCATTGATACATTCGTTATCCGCCGAGAATGTCGCTTGATTGCCGGATTGCTTGAAATCATGGACACCGTTAACGGCTGCCATCTTAGCCACATCGCCTTGCGTTACCATAGTTACTGTCGAACGGGTTAAGTGGCGCAGCTCATCCAATGTTCCGGTTTCAACTACTTTGCCTTGGCGAATAATAACTACTTTATCGGCCAGTCGTTCCACTTCGCTCAAAATATGAGAGGACAGCAAGATGGCTTTTCCCGCGAGCTTGATTTTCTCGACCTCGTCCTGGAAGACGGATTCCATCAGCGGATCAAGGCCGGAGGTCGGTTCGTCGAAAATATACAAATCGGAATCAACAGATAAAGCCGCGATCAAGCCGACTTTTTGCCGATTTCCTTTGGAATAGCCTTTGGCTTTCTTCTTAGGGTCCAATTCAAACCGTTTAATTAAATAGTCGCGTTTCGTTTTGTCTCCGCCGCCATGCAATTTCATAAACAAATCAATGATTTCGCCGCCTGTTAAGCTGCCCCAAAGCGCCACGTCCCCGGGAACATAAGAAATTCGTTTATGAATCTCAAGACTGTCCTTCCATACATCCTTGCCAAAGATCTTCGCATCCCCGACATCCCGCTGGATGATCCCGAGCAGCGTACGAATCGTTGTGGATTTCCCAGCACCGTTCGGTCCGATAAATCCGACAACTTCCCCGGCATTTACCGTAAATGACACGTCATGCAATGCTTTGAATTTCCCGAAGCTTTTTTGCAAGCCTTGCACTTTTACAATGTTTGTCATAGCACTAAAACTCCTTCTTAACCAGTTTTAGTAACGTGCTTTCCAGTCTAAAGCAAAGCTTCATCTTGATAAATAATGAACTAATTATTTAGAAATAGTTCATTTATTCGCTGAATATGCTTTGTTTTAAACCAAAGTTCATTTACAACTTCAGTTATACACCCGTTTATTGGCATAGTCAATGCAAAAAAACTAAAGTTTAAAACTCTTATGAGTTTGATAATTCATAATTTCGCTATATAATAAATAGGAAGGAAAATTACGAACTAAAACCTCCGCAATAATTTATTTTAGTCATAATCGTTAGAAAGCAGGAATAAGGAATGAATGGTTTTGAAAAGAGGACACAAGCGAAGAAAAATCAAGTCTTGGAGGCAACTTTTAACTTGTTGAATACCGAAGCCGGCATCGAAAATGTAACAGTGGATGAGATAGCTAGACATGCCAATGTCGGTAAAACGACGATATTTAAATATTTTGGGAGCAAGGAAAACCTGATCCACGAGGTGTTTAAATATTTTTTAACTCAAATGGGGGAAAATGCCCGAAAAATCATGGCCGAAAATAAACCCTTCGAAGAAACGATCATTGCCATGAGTCAGATCAAAATTCATTTTCTGGAGAAGATCAACAAGCAGTTTTATTTCGATTTAATGGATTATTTTACAAAGAAGGACGATAACGGATTATCACTGATGATGCAGGAGTACGTCAACGAAAGCTACAGTCTTATGTTGGATTTATTTCATCGTGGGCGCAAAGAAGGCAAGGTTGATCTGAAATATTCGGATGAATTTCTTCTGATATATTTCCAGGCCCTGGTTGAAGGGATATCCAGCCCGCATATCTACCAAAGGATACTCCCTTATACCGCCCAGTGGACGGAATTGCTGGTAAAAGGGATTGCGCCAAGCAAATAAAGGTAGAAGAATGAGAGAGTAAGGGCAGGATCGTTTGAGATCATTAACGGTGGACCGTACCATCGATCGTGGTAGAGCAAAGAATCGACCTGCAGGTCGATTCTCTGCTGCTATATTCACTACTGAAACATTGAATCCAGCTTCGGCAGATGCTGGTTTAAAAACGACCGATCACAATAAATACAGTTAACACAAAGAAGACAACGTTTACGCCTATTTCTCGATGCTCCTTGCGTGCAACATGGTATAGGGCGCCAAGAAGAACGATTGTGGCAAGACCTGCAGCGGCAATAGGCGTCAATATGGGCGCGATATACATCGCTAGTGGCAGAATGAGTCCGAAAGCTCCTACCAATTCTGCTACCCCAATAAAGACGACGAACGCTTTGGGAACGTCTTTCACCCATCCCCAAGACGCGTTGGCTTTTTCAAACTGAAACGCCTTCAACCATCCTGAGTAGACAAACCCCAGCGCAGCAAGCCCTTGAATGATCCATAATGCGATATTCATGAATGGTGCTAACCTCCTTATTACTTATTTGCGTTCTCTGAGGTTATAATAGTCTAGTAATTGGGTTCAATGAAGTAGGCACTTTATCTAAACATAGTGAATAAAAAGTTACCTAAGGTACAGGGAAGCGGGGAGTTCAATGAAAGAGTATTGCAAATTTGAATCAGCGCTTGATATTTTGGTGGGGAAATGGAAGCCCGTCATTTTACTTCAACTGATTTCCAACGGCACCATGAGATTCAGCGAGCTTCAAAAATCGATACCGGGTATAAACAAAAAAATGCTTACCCAACAGTTAAGAGAGCTTGAGTATAACGATATTGTACATCGAGAGGTTTATAACCAGGTCCCTCCAAAAGTAGAGTATTCAATTTCCGAGTATGGCAAAGGTTTAAGCACGGTGCTAAAGGCATTGAACAATTGGGGAGCGGCTCATATGGAGCATATGAATACGCTCTATGGAGTAGATCGTTTTAGGTTTGAAACCGGGTCAACCGATTATAAATGATGCGATGCAAGTCTTCTTATAATATTCCTATTTCCCGCTCCACCGGAAAAACCGTGTAGCAAGCACAACAGATACTATAGCAATGCCAATCAAAACAGCAGCTTCAAAGCCATACTCCGTTATTGGCGCTTCTGTCCACGTCCCTCGCAGCAACTGAATGACGTAATAGAGCGGGAGTATTTTCGCTGCATATTGAAGAACCGTCGGCATCATTTCCAGCGGGAATGTCGCTCCTGAGAGGAACAGCATCAGGTTTAGAAATAATGAACTGATTGCGGAAGCAGCCTGAGTGTTTTTTGCTAATGAGGTCAGGAATAAAGCAAACGGGAAAAAGGCGAGGATGCTAATTAGCAATGAAAGCAGGGTGCTTCCGATGTAGGCCGGCAGGGTTAAATCGTAGAGCAGCATGCCAAAGACCATCAGAAGCATGGCGGATATTGCAAAGATGACGGTTCCTTGAAAGGTATGGGCGGTGAGGATTTTCCATGGCTGGAGCGGTGTTGATTGATATCTTCGCAATACGCCCGTCTCCCGGTAATTGGTTAAAACAGTTCCCAGAGTAAAAAAGGAAGTGGTTACGATATTGACGCCAATCCACGAAGGAACAAAATATTCGGCAAAAGCCTTTTGACTCATGTTATCTCCAACAAACATGGATCCAAACAGCCCAATCATCACAATTGGAAAGAGAAACGTCCAAAACACGCTTAAACGGTCTCTAAAGAACATTTTCGTTTCTAAACCGGCGAGTTTTACGATTGCGTTCATCCGATCTTCTCCTTTTCTAGGTACTGGATAAATAAATCATCGAGAGAGCCTTTTTCAAACCTGAAGCTGGACAATCGGATGCCTTTTTCCTGACAGTAACTGAAAATGTGATAAGCCGTTGTCTGTTGGTCATCACAAAACACTTTGAATTCGTCTTGATTCTTTTCAACGCGCTCCACGCCGGGAAGCGAGCTTAGATATTCGGGGGCGAGTCCTTCACTGATAAAGGTAAGACAATTAGCAGCACCTTCGTTTAATAATTCACGAGGGGAGTTTAAAGCTTTTAATTGGCCGCTGTAAATCATCGCCACCCTGTCGCACAGCTGCTCAGCTTCTTCCATATAATGCGTGGTCACTACAATCGTACTTCCACGATCCCGTAACAGCCGGATCAAAGACCACATTTCCCGCCTTGCTGAGGGATCAAGACCCATGCTCGGCTCATCAAGAAATAAGATTTCAGGCTCATGCAGAGTGGCTAAAGCAAGAGTTACCCGCTGCTTCCATCCGCCGGATAAGTCATCAAATTTTACGTTCAGCTTTTCGTTTAAGCCAAGCAATTCTATGAAATGATCCTTTTTCGTGGCGTTATCATAAAATGAAGAAAAGAGATCCAGCGCTTCTTTTACTTTCATTTTCTTCTGGATCGAAGTGGCTTGAAACTGGACACCAATTCTCTTGTTTAACGCCCGAAGCTGCTTATTGGGAACGAGTCCAAGGACTTCAACCGCTCCCTCGCTTGGATCAGAGATTCCTTCCAGGATTTCGAGGGTGGTCGTTTTCCCTGCGCCGTTCGGCCCGATAATTCCGAAGATTTCACCTTTGTAAACATCAAAGGAAAGATTCTTTACTGCCTTGGTCCCGCCAAAGTTTTTCGATAGATTGCGAACTGTAATGACGCTCTCCATGCGTTTTCTCCTTTTATTCAATGTCTTCTAAGATCGTTATTCAGCTTTTTCGATTCATTTTTAAAATAAAGATAAAATCCAATCCATCCGATGGCGTAACCGATAATAGAGATTCCCAGGAATATCAAAAAGTTCTTCACATTAATGTGAATCCAGCCAATCCATAGGCTTAATATAAAGTAGACGATGGTGACTGTTAGAAAGTGCAAGGCAGTCTGTATGGGCAGGCGAAGTGAGCGGATTTTGAAATAGAGGGGTGTGACATTAAACAGCCAGCCGCAGAATATATAGCCAAATGCATTTTTAATAAAATGCATTCCGTCTATTGTCGATTGTCCGCCAAAATAAATAAGCGCACTTGTAGTCATTACAGCAATAAAGGCCCCGAAGAATATCCCGATCATGCTTCTGAAAAGAAATGCATTCATTTCGTTTCCCTCCTGTTCATCTTTAAAATTTCTTTAATTCGGCCAATGTAATGACGCGAAACATATTCTTTTTCACCTGATTTAAAGTGAACACAGAGGGTCCCGTTAAATGATGGTTCGAAATGGCTCATTGCATGCAGGTTTGCAATGACGGATTTTGAGATCCTGATAAACCGGTGGGAGGGAAGGGAGTTTTCGAGCTCATATAATTTTTCTTTTACTTTAAAGATTCCTTCTGAGGTGGCGGCTGTGACCACATCGCCTTCTGTACGAAAGTAGTGTACTTCCTCGTGCTTAATTAAGTGCTGATTCTCTCCATCTTTTCCGACGATCAAATCCGTGTCATTCTTATTGAGGTACTCGAGGATCTCCTGGATGGCTGGGGTCAATTCTTTGCAGTGAATCGTCACCGTGGTTTCTTCGTTGCGCGGGTCGATGTCGAGTGAAATTTTCATGTATAGACGGCTCCTCCATTCCATACGCTTTATAGGTTTAGTATAGATGGCGATTTTTCAATTGTCATTAAAACAAAGGCGACACGCAGGACGCGGGTAGTAAGATGCATGTATCGGCGTCCGACCTGCAGCAAAGCAGATATTATCCTACACGAAAATGGCTTATGCCTTCAAAAATGAATAATCGAAATGAGCTCATCGGGCGTACAGAACACTTGCCAAGAGGATATTATTGGAGGTGTTACACAGATTATTATTTAAATGCTTTGAAAGTTGATGTTCGGGTAATTTCTCAAGAGGAGTTTGATAAAAAAGAGAAGGCAGCTGGTCAGAGCGATCAGCTGCCTTCTTAAGTGAACGGACATATTAGTTTAATATGATACCGCATTATACTCGATTCATCCTAAATCATGTTAATGCTGCAATTTTCGAAAGACGCGATAGCTTCTTTGCGCGCATTCGGAGATGGCAATGGGGTGGAAGCCACTGACATCGGCATACAACGTATCGTTTAGCGGCGAGATCCACTTCTCAGGAAGCGCCGCCGCTCCAAGCGATGCGCCAAGAATGGAGCCGACGGTGGCGCCATTGCAATCGGTGTCCCAGCCTCCAAGTACGGCTGCCGTAATGCCTTTCTCGAAATCCCCTCCGGAATGAATGAGCGCTGCCGCGCATAATGCAGCATTATTATTGGTATGAACAGGGTGATAATGCTTAAATGCTTCCCATATTTTACTCACCAAATCTAATGGGTCTTCCGTTTCCTCAGCAATGTTGACCGCTAATGCGATATCTTCTGCAAGTCGGCTGCGTTTCGGAATTTCACTCAATCCGATCTCAACAATTCGCTTCATGTCACTTTCAACGAATGCGGCGGCAATCATTGCCGAGCAAAACATGGCGCCGTAAATCCCATTCTTCACGTGGGAGAAGGAAGCGTCACGCCAAGCAAGCTCAGCTGCAAGCTGGGGCTGGCCGGCAGCACCGTATGCATAGCCGTCTACACGGATTTGGGCGCCGATCCATTCGCGGTAGGGATTCAAATAAGAACGCCCCCAGTGGATATGTTTCTCCCAGTCGTCTGGCTGATCGCCGCTAATATGTGAAGTGACGCGAGCGAAATTAAGATAGGACTGCGCTTCTGCCGTAAATACCTGCCCGAATGACAAATGACGATGCCACAGCTTGCCCACGTCCCAAGAGTTGAAATCGAGCCCGCGTTCCTCAAGCATGAGCAGACCGAGAACGGTATATCGAACATCATCGTCCGTTTCCATAAAACGAATGTTATCCCGGCAGCTGGCCAAGCTGCTCCACCTTGCTATCTCGATACCGTACTCGGCTTCTGCAGTTGAATCGCCCGGTGTATAGTGGCGAATCGGCCATTGCCCTGCGCCTTCGAACCACAACTTAATATTGTGCCAGCCGGGTCTTCCGCCCGAGCCTTGCATGAAGGAAGGAGCTTCGAGAGGTTTTCCGAGCGCGCAACCAGCCGAACGGCCGAGCCACGCACCATGAAATTTATCCTGCCATTTAAGCTCATCCCAGTTTCCGGACAGGAATCTCGGTCCATCCGGACGTTCGGCGCGAATGGCCTCCAATTCCGACGGCTCGAAATACTTGAAATCCGCATGCGTTTCAAGAGCCATTAAAGCCTGGTATACTTCCATTAACTTTGCTTCGTCTGTGCCGGCTGCTTCCTGACGCTCGGCCATCCCCTCAACATGACAGCCTTCTTCTCCGCGCTGTTTTATTTCATCCCGAACTAATTCCCTCAGTCCAATCCATTTCGTCATTAAGGTTGCCCTCCTGAAATCCATGTAATCAAAATATGCCTTGATTATAACCAGTCATGACGACAATGGCTTCTCAAATCATGAAAGCATTAATCTCATTATTTGCTCATTCCGTCATCCCTCTAGATTGCCGATAACGGATCGGAGACAGGCCGACAATCTCTTTAAAAACACGGTAAAAGGTCGGCAAGCTTTGAAAGCCGCATTCGAATGCAATATCGGCAACAGCTCTGTCGGTTCCTGCCAATTCCCGCTTGGCAGCCTGAACACGCAGCAAGGAAACATATTCCGAGAAGCGATAACCGGTCGTTTCCAGAAACGCCCGACTCACGCGCGAGATGCTTAAACCAAGTTCATCAGCCAATTCCCCTAAGCTAACCGGCTCATGGTAACGATGCTCGACCAAAGCGGCCAGCGATTGCGCCTGGCGAACGGAATGTACCATATGATGACGCTCATCATCGGTCAGCAAACCGTCGTAATGTCGAAGAAGACGGCCGCACAGCTGAATGAGCGCGCTTTTGGCCATTGCCAAATAACCCGGGGACTTTTCCCGCAGTTCTTCCGCTATAGCCAGCACCCAAGGCGTAAGCTGTTTGGCGAGCGGCGAGCCGCCCATAATATGATTGCAAAAATGAGTGGAGCGATAGGAGAATGGCAGCAGAAGACCGGGCTCTTCCGCTAGCAGCAGCGCGGGATCAAAATTAATAAAAAGATAGCGGCTCGGGTCATCGGGGGCAGATTGGGCAATATGCCGTTCATCATTGTTGACCAGAAATAAGTCGCCAGGTTTTGCTGCATATTGTTTGTTGCCAAAGAAAAAATAGCCTTTGCCTGTTAAACAGAGACCGATCTCCAGACTTGCGTGCACATGAGGCGGCTGCCGATAAGTGGCAGGGGTCCATTCGAAAGCATTGATAGCAATGGGATGGTCATAGGCAATATGAAGTCTCATTATGTCCAACGCCTCCAGACAAACATGAATTTATATGCTAAGTATATAGACAAGGGATGCCTTTAACCAGATACTGTTATTTACTTTCATACATACATTATGAGGTGTTTCTAAATGAAAAGTAAACGCTGCCGTTGTATAGGTGAATCACGGTAATTATTTGCTTTTTGCCTGGTGTCAAGAGGTGTATACGAAAGTAAAGACTAGTATATAGAACAGCGGGGGGCTTCTTTCTATACTGGAATTATGAAAGACTGCAATACAATTTGCAGAAAACTAAACGAAAATGTACCGGAGGGGTAAAATTTGAAGAGCAAAAAGGCACTTGCAATGATCTCCTTGACGCTTGCATTGGCGATTACAGGCTGCGGCTTCAAAACGTCGTCTGAGCCAAACCAACCATCTGGAAATTCCAAGGAACCGATCCAAACAACAGGCACAGGAAACAGCAATGATATCATTGAGGTTTCAACGGTTTCGCCAAGCGATCCTTACTTGAAATTTGACGAAGGTGAAGACTTCGACAAAAACTCAGTTTATGACGCTTATGAACAAGATATCGGTGTCAAAATTACAAACAAATGGATTGCCGATGTAAGTCAATTTAAGGAAAAAGTGAAAATCGCGATTGCATCGAATGATATTCCGGATTTCATGCTTGTCAACGCAGCACAGCTTAAAGAGCTTACTGAAGCGGATATGATTATGGATCTGACAGAGATATATGATCAGCATGCTACGGAAGAGACAAAAAAGTTTCTGACCGTGGACGGCGGCATGCAAATGAAAACAGCGATGATCGACGGAAAAATGATGGGTATTCCAAGCTCATACAATCCATTCAACTATCAGTACTTGTTCGTTCGTACGGACTGGCTGAAAGAACTGAACCTGCCTGAGCCTAAAACGATGGATGATTTCATTAAAATTGCCGAAGCGTTCAAAGAGAAGAATCCTGGCGGTACAAAACAGACTTACGGTATTGCGGTCAGCAAGAATCCATTTAGCACAGAGACAGGCGTTACCGGTCTGAGAGCGTTCTTGAACGGCTATCACGCTTATGAAAACATTTGGATGGAAGACGGGAACGGCGGTTTGATGAACAGTGATATTCAGCCTGAGATGAAGCAGGCTCTTGGAGCGCTACAAGACATGTTCAAGAAAGGGTTGATCGATCCTGAGTTTGCCGTTAAAGATACGGAAAAAGCCGCTGAGCTCATCTACGACGGCAGCATCGGCATGGTATTCGGCGCTTCCTGGACACCGGCCCAGCTTGTGCAGGGCGCTGTGAAAGACGGCAAGGTTGTTCAAGAATGGGGAGCGTTCCCGATCCCTTCAATCGATAACAAGCCTACGTTGAATCAAATCGGCCTTGGCGTTGACGAGTACTATGTAATCTCCAAACAAGCCAAGCATCCGGAAGGCGTTATCAAATTGCTGAACCAATACATCGTAACGCAGTCTCATCCAACAGAAGAACAAAAGGTTTACGAATACGGTAAAGATCGGGTAGAAAAAGGAGCTAACTACTGGTTGCTTAACCCGCTTCGTGTAGGTAGACAAATCGATAATAATGGGGAGATCTTGCCGAAAGCGATCGAAACAAAAGATGCTAGCATTTTGGAAACAAAAGACCAAAAAACGCGTTATGAGCGTGCAATGAAATATGTTGACGGCAGCGATATCAACATGTGGTGGGAGTACCTGATTTCGGGTCCGAACGGTGCGGTATCGCATAACCCTAAAATCCATCAAAACAAAGAATACCTGCAAAACAAGTTCTACGGCGCGCCTACTCCGACGATGGCAGATCGTCAAGAAATCTTGACGAAGAAACGTGATGAGATATTCATCAAAATCATGATGAACCAAGTATCCGTAGACGAATTCGATAAATTCGTTGAAGAGTGGAAGAAGCTTGGCGGCGATGAAATCACGAAAGAAGTGAACGAGTGGTATAAATCGCTTCAATAGAATCTGTGGCGGAGGGAGGGATTGATTTTATGCAATCCCTCCTTTTTTCAAGAACAATCAGGTCCTTGAGTAAGAAATGCACAGCATGAAAAGTGAATCAGCGAGGTGAAGATATGAAACTGATGCGCATATGGAAGAAGGAATGGCCGCTTCATTTGATGCTGCTGCCAGGTTTGGCTTTTATTGTTATTTTTAGTTACATTCCGATGTCAGGAATCATGATGGCTTTTCAAAAATATGTGCCGAATAAAGGGTTGTTCGGCTCCCCATTTATCGGATGGAGGAACTTCCAGCTGTTAATGGATTATCCGGATATCGGCCGTATCTTTTTTAACACGGTCTATATTGCCGTAATGAAAATCGTTGCCGGTTTGTTCGTGCCGATCACCATTGCTATTTTGCTTAATGAATTGCGTAGAGAATGGATGAAAAGAACGTTCCAAACCCTGGTATATCTGCCCCATTTCTTATCCTGGGTGCTGCTGAGCGGTATTTTGGTCGACATTTTATCTCCTTCCTCCGGCATATTAAACCAACTGCTTGGATGGTTCGGCATGAAGCCGATTTTCTTTCTTGGCGACAATAACTGGTTTCCTTATGTCATGGTTATCTCCGATGTATGGAAAGAATTTGGATTTGGCACCATAGTTTATTTGGCGGCGCTAACAGGAATCAATCCTACGCTTTATGAAGCCGCTCAAATCGATGGCGCAGGCCGATGGAAACAAACGCTTCACGTGACGCTGCCGGGCATGATGCCGATCATTATCCTCATGCTTACGCTTAATATCGGCAATGTGCTGAATGCCGGATTTGATCAAATATTTAACCTGTACAGTGCACCGGTTTATGAAAGTGCTGATATCATTGATACTTTTGTCTACCGCATGGGGATCCAGCAAGCTCAGTTCGGATTTGCCACAGCTGTCGGTTTATTGAAATCCGTTGTATCCTTTATTTTCATTTCCGTATCCTACGTACTCGCATACCGACTAGCGAATTACCGCATTTTCTAATAGCGAAAAAGTCGGTGATTCAGAAAGGAGACAGATCGTGGTCATTAAACCGTCATTCGGAAGAAGAGCTTTTCTCGTATGCAATCTAATTTTTCTAGCCTTTATATCGTTTTTATGCTTAATGCCTATTATTCATATTTTGGCAATTTCCTTTAGCTCGGGTTCAGCTGCGGCAGCCGGCAAGGTGGGGCTGTGGCCTGTAGAATTTACAACGGCAGCTTATGATAACGTGTTCGGCAAGCCTGAATATTTAAGAGCTTTTGGCATTTCTTTTCAACGGGTTGTTGTCGGGACGGCATTAAGCATGCTGTTAACGATTGTTACGGCGTATCCTTTATCCAAAGACAGCAATACGTTTCGTTTAAGAACCGTTTATGCCTGGATCTTCGTGTTTACGATTTTGTTCAGTGGCGGATTAATCCCTACCTATTTAACAATTAAAAGCTTGGGACTTATTGATTCTCTCGGAGCGCTAGTGTTTCCGATGGCGATTAACGTGTTCAACGTCATTCTGCTATTGAACTTTTACCGCAATTTGCCCAAGGAGCTTGAGGAAGCTTCACGGATAGACGGAGCCGGACATTTTTTAACACTTTGGAAAATATATGTTCCGCTATCGTTGCCCGCACTGGCAACAACGGGGCTGTTTACGATGGTCGGGCATTGGAATAGCTGGTTCGATGGCATGCTTTATATGAATCATCCAGAAAATTATCCACTGCAAACCTTCTTGCAAACCGTTATTATTAAGATGGACTTCCGATTTCTAAAATCAGAAAATGTGGAACTCATGCTCCAGCTGTCTGACCGTACAAGCAGGGCAGCACAAATCTTCGTTGCGGCTTTCCCTATTCTTATAGTCTATCCTTTCTTGCAGCGGTTTTTCATCAAAGGCATTGTGATGGGAAGTGTAAAAGAATAGACAGGAAGGTCGTAGATCTCAGGCACAGGAGAACAAACGATGAAAAGTATATTCTTGTTACAGGATTCTTCTATATTCAAAAAGATCATGGCTGCCTTTTTGGCGGCCTTACTGCCGCTTATGGCGATTACCTGGATGATCAATGAGCAAGGAGCCAATCATATCCGGAGTGAAATATCCGATTCGATCTTGAATACAACGCGGTTTTATATAGACTCCCTGGATAAGGAAGCAGATCGAATCAGCCGATATTTGCCTAACTACGTCATGGATAAGGATTTAATGGAGGTGGCGGCGACAGGCGAGCAGATGAACTCCTATGAGCGGTCGTATAAAATATTGGATATTCAGCATCGATTGGATTTAATGAAAAATTCCAGTCCGTTTATTCGTGAGGCGAAGGCGTACATTCCGCAAATCGAGCGCACGGTGCTGAGCAACAGCTTTGAAACCAGTCTGAATGCGGAAGAATACGAAGCGATGCAGCCAGACAAGAAGCTCTATACGGAGCCCTTTATTTATTGGCAGGATCGGCTGTTTATTACAATGCAGTACCCTGCAGGGAAGAAGGACCCGCTCTATGTGGTAGGCGTTGAGCTCTCAACCGGCAAAATGAAAGAAACTTTAGGGCAAATTGGCAACAGCAGGGAAGGCCAGACCGTATTGTTTAATCTGGAGCGTGGCTTTGAAATCAATAGCGGCTCCGACCTTGAATTGCATGATCTGATGAAGCAGCTGGCTTTTGAAAAGCAGGCAGCGAACATGGATGAAGGCTATGATACGATCCATTATAAAAATAAGCGATTTCTAACCGTATTTAAGTATTCAAGCCTTTGGAATTCATACATGGTAACGAGCATACCGGAAGAGACGATTCTTGGTTCGCTCGAGGTATATAAAACTTTGTTTTGGTGGGCTTGCGCGCTTGCTGTTTTTATATTTTTATTCTTCACCTATTTTTTAATCCGGCTGATATACCGTCCGTTAATCAAGCTGGTGCGTTCTTTCCGCCGCATGCAGCAAAACGAGCTGGAGCCGATCTTGATCGACCGCAGGAAGGATGAGTTCGGCTATTTATACCAGGCTTTTAACGATACGGTGAAATCTTTGAAGACACTGATTGAGGAAAATTATGAGCAGCAAATTCGCAATCAGCGTTCGGAGCTGAAACGATTGCAATCGCAAATTAATCCTCATTTTTTATATAATTGCTTCTTCGTCCTTTGCCGTTTGATTAAATCCGATAGCCAGAAGGAAAAAGCCTACCAGTTCTGCTTATACATCGGGCAATATTTTCAGTTCATTACCCGTCAGCATGATGACGACATTCCGCTGGAGATGGAGCTTGAGCATTCCCGCACGTATGTGGAGATGCAGTCGATCTGTTACGGGGATCGAATCGAAGTGCTGTTTGAAGTTGAAGCCAAGTCGATAGAAGTTCCCCGATTAATTTTGCAGCCTATTATTGAAAATGCTTACAAGTACGCCCTGGGCAATATGCGCGGCACAGGCGAGCTATGGGTGCACAGTAAGCTGCGCAATGATGCTTATTACATTTATATAGAAGATAATGGCGAGTTCATTACGGACGAGGAGATTGAAGCGCTTGACAAGAGGCTTCGTTATTCAACCAACCTGATGGAGGAGACAACCGGCCTGCTTAATGTTCATCGCAGAATTCGGCTTCGTTATGGAGAAGAGTATGGGATTACCGTATCACGCTCTGAGCTTGGCGGGCTTCAAGCTATTATTAAACTGAGCATGAACTAAGGAGGAATCGCCATGTACAGGCTTTTAATCGTGGATGATCTGCCGATCATTGTAGATGGTCTTCTGGAATTGTTCGAGAAGACGGAGCATTTGGAGCTTGAAGTCATGAAGGCCTATTCCGGCGAAGAGGCGCTTGAGGTGCTGTCCCATCATCGGATGGATATTGTGATTTCGGACATTAAGATGTCTGGCATAGAAGGCATTGAGCTGCTGCAGGAAATCAAATCACAGTGGCCGGCGTGCAAAGTTATTTTATTGACAGGGTTCAACGATTTTCACTATGCGAAGAACGCCCTTACATTTGGTGCCTTTGATTATTTGCTGAAAGTGGAAAGCGATGAGAAGATCATACATACCGTTGAACGGGCGATAGATCAAATTGAAGAGGAACAGGGTCAGGCGCAAATGATCTTGCGGGCCCAGTCCAATATGAGGAAAGCGATGCCTTCCTTGCAGAAGGAGTATATTTGGGGCTTGCTTCAAGGCAAGACGATGACGGAGCCGCAGCTTGGGGACGCTTTTGCGGAAATGGACATTACGCTCGACGCATCGCTGCCCGTCTATTTACTGATTGGCCGGATCGATGCCTGGAAGGAAATGTTCACGGCGCCGGACAAAGCTTTGCTCGCTTACGCTCTTCAAAATATCGGCGATGAGTATTTATCCGCCCATGTGCGCTGCTTTTCCGTCGTATTTGATATGAACAAAATGGTATGGATCTTTCAGCCTAAAGCCGGTCCGGAGATAACGGCGGATACCCGTACGATGGAATGGACCAGGGCGTACCGCTATGTGAGCGGCAATTTGGAGACGATCCAGGCGACCAGCAAAAGGCTGCTGAACCTCTCCGTATCTTTTCTTATTGGCAGCGAGGCTGTCCCCTGGAATCGGCTGTCGGATCGTTTTCATGCGATGAAATACGGTCTTATGCAAGGCCATGGCTTGTTCCATGAGGTCATCATGACCGATCAAGATCTTCAGAAGTCCGAAGAAAAAGAGAAGGCGAAAAGCTATCATGACAGCTTTTTTCACGCTCGCGTGCAGCTGCTGATGAGCTGTCTTGAAAATAATCACCGCGAGCAGTTTAATCATCTGTTTGTTGAATTGACAGACATCTGGAACGATCCGGATACTCCTTATGAGCGCAAGCTTGAGTTGTACCATTTCCTATCTGCGGTATTTCTGGCGCATTTGCACAAAAATAAAGATATGCGAGACTATATGAACACCCAGATGAATATGGATATGCTGTTCCGCCAGGAGGAGACCGCTTCATGGACGGAACTGATTCCATACTATTGGCAAATTGCGGACTGCTTTTTTGAATGGAATGCGCTTCGAGGGACAGAGCTGCCGGCGGAGGTTGTCAATAAGGTGCATCGTTATATAGAGGAGCATATTGCGGATGATATATCCCTAACCGCGATCGGGGATTATGTCAGCTTGAATCCATCCTATCTCTCAAGGCTATACAAACAGATAACGGGAATCGGTCTTTCTAAATACGTAAATGATTACCGTAATGTCATAGCAAAAGATATGCTGCTCAATACATCCATGAAGGTCAATGAAATTGCCGCCAAGCTCGGCTACAATTCAGCGCTTGCCTTTATCCGCTTTTTTAAGAAGCAAAATGATATGACGCCGCAGGATTTTCGAACGGCCCGCACCGAAACTATGCACCAAGGTCAATAAATGTATATGAAATGTAAGCAATGATCTATTTTGATGCGCGGAGTCACCCCTTACAATGAAATTAGGATGCAACTGTACATGCAAGGGGGACTAACATTGAGAACATTAACGGCCGTACTAATAGGCGCAGGCAGTAGAGGTAGATACATCTACGGACCATATGCGGAGAAATTTCCGAATGAGCTGAAGTTTGTTGCCGTAGCCGAGCCGGATGATGAACGCAGACAGCGTTTTGCTGAGATTCATCAAATCGCTGAAGAGCATGTTTATCATTCTTGGGAACAAGCATTCGAGCAGGGGAAAATAGCCGACGTGATGATCATCTGCACGCTTGATCGGATGCATTATATACCGACAATGAAAGCGTTGGAGCTTGGCTACCATGTCATGCTGGAGAAGCCGATGTCACCGGATGTGCGGGAATGCATAGACCTGGAGCAAGCATCCCTTAAGCATAAGCGTTTGCTGGTGGTCACGCATGTGCTTCGCTATTCCCCGTTCTGGTCGGGCATCAAAAAATGCATCGAGGATGGGGAGCTGGGTGCCATCGGCACCATTCAGCTGACAGAGAACGTAGGCTATCACCATATGGTTCATAGCTACGTACGCGGCAATTGGCGCAATTCCGAGGAAACAAGTCCGATGATTCTGGCCAAATCCTGCCATGACCTGGACCTCATCTCCTGGCTGATGGATGAGCCGTGCACAGCGGTCAGCTCCTTTGGCTCATTGCTGCATTTTAAAGCCGAGAACGCGCCTGAGGGTGCAACGGACCGCTGCATCGATGGTTGCGAAGCGGAGAGGGAATGTGCCTTTTCGGCGATTAAAATGTATTTGGAGCAACCTGCCGATCATTGGGCGTGCTATATGACGCACGATTTATCACGGGAAGGCATTCTCCGGGCGCTTAAGGAAGGACCGTTCGGCCGCTGCGTCTATCGCTGCGATAACAATGTTGTTGACCATCAGGTCGTCAATATGGAATTTGCCAGCGGCGCCAACGCTAACTTTATTATGTCGGGATTAACCAAGAGCGCTACCCGCCGTGTGCAGATTATGGGCACGCAGGGAGAGATCATTGGTGACATGGATAAGGGCTCATTTACGCTGTACCGCTATGCGACGGGCGAAGAGATTGAAATTAAATGCAGCGTGCAGGGCGACGGCCACGGCGGAGGCGATGAGCGCATGGTGAGCTCCTTCCTTAAAAATGTACATAAATTCGACCGCAACCCGTCTCAAGGCCTCACATCGGCTACCGCTTCCTTGCAAAGCCATTTGATTGCCTTCGCTTCCGAACGATCCCGTTTGCAGGAAGGCAGAAGTATCAAGCTGACCGAGATGTATCAGAAGGAAGAAGCGGGCGTTTAATTGTACACAACTGCAAAACGATGTGTGATAGGCAATATAAAACGGAATCACTTGCTGCGAAGTAATTATGGCGGACATCCGCGGCGTCCGGGCTTGGGAATTGCGTTCCCCGGATGCCGTACAAGTCCGCGAGCAAAGAAAGGAATGAGGAATGGAAGTTAAGGACTCGAGGAATCCGAGTTGGACGAGATAATCGACTACCATGAGAAATATGCTCGAGCGTATGAGCACTAAATAAAGAATCGTGTAAGGTTGGAGGATTTATGGAAAGGTTAGCCAGAGTCTACTGGTTGGCCTTTTTTTTGTACTCGTCTTGATGGCACAATGGAAAAAAATGTACTGCAACTTTTATCGGTTATAAGCGTCATTACCATAAGACACCAGTAGAAGAGGGGATAGGAACGGAAATGAATAAGGTTTTATCAGGGCTCGTATTAATTTTGGTAATGATGATCAGCTTACCGGGCCAGGCATCTATGGAGCAGGCTTCCCTGGAAGTAAGTTTTCAGGACGAGCAGTTGGAGCAAGCAATAAAGCAGATTTTAAAAAAGGATGGAAATGCGGCTGTTACACAGAAAGATATGGAATCATTAACATTACTTGATCTTTCAAGACGAGGAATTAAAAGCATTCAAGGCTTGCAATATGCTTCCAATGTGACATATCTTGACTTGTCCGATAATGAAATTGACGATATTACGCCACTCATGCCATTGACTAAGATTCGCGAACTTGATATTGCAGACAATCAGATCGCTTCAATTGAGGATTTGTCCGACATGACGGATTTGGAAATGTTGATCGTAAACCGGAACCAAATTTCGTCGATTGATGTGATCAAGCAGCTTGGGCGTCTGCATACATTCGAAGCGAACGATAATCAAATCTCGAATATTACGGCATTATCAATGGCCAGAGAATTAACATGGTTACAACTGAACGGGAACCAGATCGCGAATATTCAGCCCTTGAGCAGATTAACCAAGCTAAAGAATTTGGAAATAGCGAGCAATCAATTCTCGGACCTGAGTCCACTTAAGCCGCTATCCAAAAGTTTAATGAGCCTTAACATCGGAAGCAATCGAATTTCGGATCTCCGTGCGCTTGAAGGGATGACGCTAATGAGGGTTCTTTCCGCGGACAACAATCAGATCAAGAAACTAGACCCACTGAAAAAAATGTCTAACCTGTCTTCCTTGAGTCTAAACTCTAATTTGGTTTACAACCTTGAGCCTTTGAAATCCCTAAAGGAACTTCAATATTTATATCTAAAGGATAACCGTGTATGGAGTTTGGACCCCATTCGAAATCATTCGTTCGATACTCATTATGACACGGGAGCGCTAAGATACGCGTTGCAATTAAGCGGTAACTATTTGGATTTAAGAAGTACGACCAAAACGTATCAACTTCTCAATAAGCTCGGTGGAGATGGATCCCGCCAACTGAAAGCCCAGCGATTAGTGATAGGGAGTAGAACTGCTTACATAGGAGAGAGTTCCTTTGGGTTAAGCGAAGCGCCGTTTATTGCATCGAGCCGCACTTATGTCCCGATTCGATTTGTATCCGAGCGATTGGGTTCGAAGGTAGGGTGGAACCAAAGCAAACAAGAGGTAACGATCAGCAAAGACAACACGACGATCCGTTGGAAAGTGAATGAAAAGAAAGCAAACGTGAATGGAAAAACCGTTTCATTTGATGCGCCGTTACTGTTGAAGAAGAATAGTTCGTTTATCCCCGTACGCTTCGTGTCCGAGCTGTTAGGATCTCCCGTTGAATACGTGGCGAATCCCAAAACGGTAATCATATTTGATCAAAAATAGCTTCATTACGTACTGCCTGATCCCTCCGGCGTAAATTGCTGGAGGGGTTTGTTTTAAAATAACAAGGATTGAGTTAGGGTCAAGGATATAATCGAACCGTGGGAGGAGTCATCTATGAAAAAAACAATACTCGCACTAACATTTTCTTTAGTGTGTACCTTACTAATCGGTAATCCAGCGATAAGCTTCGCCGATAATTTTTCGAATACGGTTGACAATGGGAAAATCGAAAATGGACGAATGCTGATTCCATTACGTGCTGTTTCAGAGAAATTCAATTCAGAAGTAACTTGGAACCAGGCAAAAAAAAGCATTACGATTATTCGTGGCAAACGAGAGCTATTGCTGCGTGTGAACTCTCGCACAGCTTTATTAAATAACGCTGCTTTCAGTCTTGATGTGCCAGCAAAAATCGATCATGGAACGACTTAAGTGCCCGCACGTGTTTTTGCTGAAGCTTTTGGCGGAACGGCGCTGTGGTCCAAACAAGAACGAAAAACAACCATTACGATCGGTCTGCAACAGGTCTTTATCTATACAGAGCCGCAGAAGCCTTGGAGAATGAGTCAAGAAAGAATAAACGTACTGAATGAAAAGATAAATGAAGCCACCGATCTCTCAAGCTATTCCCAAATCCGAACACATTTCAGACCTTATTTCACGGACTCATTTATAAACAAGATTATTCACAGTAATGGCATTAAAAATAACGCTATACTAACAAAAAAGGCCGATATTACCTACAGTAGTACCACAGCGGCGAGAATGCACCAATCGGCTTACTTTGAAAGCGGTCCGATCAATCTTGAGCTCGTTGATCGTTTTGTATTCTATAAATTGGTTGATAACCAATGGAAGGTAGATGATGTGAACGTGGGTAGACAAATTATTGCGCCATAATACGGTCGAGAGCAGGATAAGCGCTAGAAGAATTATGATGTCGCTGCATGATATTTTTAAAGAAGGGTTTAAAAACAGCCGATCCACGTGGATCGGCTGTTTGTGTTTAACGAGCAGCTTAATAATGTTATACCTCATGCAACAGTATGGGATGCATTGTATCCTATTCCATATGGAGGATGCTGGCTAGTTACATTCTACCGATGGACTAATACTGCATACACTGATCAATGCGAAAGATTTTTGTGAGCTGAATATCTTAGGGTTTGCAGCCAAAAATATGTCAGCATGCCCAGCAGCGTAATCATCCCACCTACAAATTGAAATACGGAGATCGTTTCTCCCAACAACAGATAAGCCAGCATTATGGCCAAAACGGGTTCGCCGATAATGCCAACGGAAACCGTTGTTGCACCAATGGACTTGAGCAGCAGATTGAAAACATATTGGCCAAAGATCGTGGGAATGACCGCAAGCAGAAGGAAGTATGTCCAATCCGAAGCGTTGTAATGGGTCAAAGAATGGTGATTCCACAAACTGTAGACGAGCAGGACACTCCCCCCAATAAAGAAGACGACAACACTGTATAGATTCGCATTGATTTTGTGGCTCACTTTCTGTCCGACCAGCATATAAGCCGACACCAGTATGGTTCCTAGCAAAGACAAACCGTCCCCAATCAAAGCCTCTCTTGAGACGCCAATATCTCCCCAAGCGATAATGATTGAGCCAAACAGGGCGGCAACCAAGCAAAGAACGGTCAGCACACTCGCTCGTTCCCTAAACATATAGTACGAACCGATCATCACAAACAAAGGCTGTAGCGCCAGGATTTCCATGGAACTCGCCACGGAGGTATATACCAACGACTCCATCCAAAACAGGAAATGCAATCCCAGAAGCAGGCCGGCCAAAAAAACGGTTCTCCAATCCTTCGAGTCCAGTTTTGAGGAGCGGAGCGTTTTCCAGGGGACAAACGGAAGCATGATGAGTGCCGATAGATAAAGTCTGTACATACCGGCTACAGCGGTTGGCGTGTCCGATGATTTGATCATGATCGAAGATACGGACACCGACAGAATGGCGATAAAAAGCAGGATATACGGATGAAGCTGTAACTGTAATTTATATCTTTTCAATGATTACCCTCCAAGAGGGCCTATCCGATCGTCTGTGCACAGGCTAGTGATAAGCCAAATTCATGATATAATAATATCATCGTATAATATTGTATTGTGTAATTATATCCTTCAATAATATAGATATATCGTCATAGAAAGGAGCTAGTTGGAATCGCTAAGCCGCTGCATGAAACTATTTTGTATCCCGACGATTCGTTTCCTTATATCATGTACACGCATACGCTTCATAAAAGCATTCCCGAAGGCAGAGGATTCAACGATCTGCATTGGCACGAAGATCTGCAGATCACGTTGGTGACGAAAGGAAAACTGAGTATTCAAGTAAATGGGATGGATCATGAGCTGAAAACCGGCCAGGCGATTCTGATCAACAAGGGAGTTCTTCATGTGGCGACGCAGCTAACGCATGACGGTCAATATGTGAGTTTCAATTTTCCTGAGAAACTGCTCGCCTTCCACGCGGACAGTGCCATGGAAAAAAATTATGTGCTCCCTTTTACCAATTCTTCTTTCGTTTCGCTCGTGATCACAGGAGATGCGGAGTGGGAGAAGCAGGTATTGGACCTGCTTTGGGAAATGAGAAAGAAGTTTAATATAAAAAAAAGCTGGGGATGGGAATATGAGATTTCGATTCAAACCGTTCAGCTATGGTACATCTTGATCTCCAATATGTCGGTCTCTCCCGTGGAAGCACCAAAACACGTGAAGCGGCAACAGGAGAGACTGCAATTCATGCTTAGCTTCATACATCAAAACTACTCGTTTCCTGTAACGCTGCAAGAAATTGCCGATGTTGCGCATCTGAGCATCTCGGAGTGCACCCGATGTTTTAAAAAAACGGTTCATATGACCCCCTACGAGTACCTGATCAAGTACCGGATAAAGAAAAGCAGCGAATTATTAATATCAACGGACGACACCATAACCGAGATCGCCCGCAGGGTAGGCTTCAATCATGTCAATCATTTTATTCAGTCTTTTAAAAAGTACCACGAAAGAACACCCAAAGATTTTCGAAAGCATAGAGCTGAAATGAAACATTCCAAAGTTTAACGTATATCCATTCAGTTTCATACTTTAACTGAGAAGACGATAGAGAAATCGGTAGTCTATCGTGAGGTCACGTATATGTCGGTTCTGAAAAAACGAAAGTGGATTTTATGGTTGTCAGCTTTAGTCCTGATCGTTGCAGTTCCAATAACTATTTTCATGCAAATCATCATTCATTCAAATATACCAGAGCTTGCGGATGGAAGCATTGAGCAAAGGTATGCGCAGAAAGGAAGCTATCATGTAAAGGTAGAAGAAGTTAAGAGAATGAGCGGGGAGGCTTTATTTAGAATATACTACCCGGCATTTCAAGAAGACGAATCCTATCCTATTATTTCATGGGGGAATGGAACAGATGCCACGCCAGATCGTTATGATGAGCTCTTAACTCATCTAGCTAGCTGGGGATTCATAGTAATAGATTCGTACAGCAAGACAACAGGAACAGGAAAAGAAATTGTGGAGGCTATTGATTATTTGAAAAATGAAAACGAACAAGCAAACAGCTTGTTTTATCAAAAAATACAAATGGAACATATTGGTGTAGCTGGACATTCTCAAGGGGCTACAGGGGTCATTAATGCACATACCAACTATAAAAGTGGATCGTTGATTAAGACGGTTGTTTCCATCGCTCTCCCGGATTTGAAGCATTGTGATCCAGAAGATGTGTACGATACAGCACGTATTACCGTTCCTTTTCTCATTATGGGAGGTACACGAGATTTCATAATATCACCGGTATCAACGAATCAATTAGCCTTACATAATACTCATGCAAGCACGCCAGTTATGATGGGGATGGCGAAAGGTGCTGCTCATACAGCGATTGAAGGTAATGGTGGCAATCATCGGGGGTACTTGACGGCTTGGATGAGATATCGGCTGTTTGATGATCAGGAAGCCATGAAGGCATTTCATGGGGATTCTTCCGAGATGATGCATAATGCAAATTGGGTGGACGTTGAACAAGCTAATATGGATGATCATACATTCGTGAATCCATAACAATCATGTTCGGTTATATCCCTCGTGGGATTATGTTTGTGTAATTTATAGGACTTTCTCTCTGGCGGAGTGCTCTTTTGATTGTATAGACGAAAAGAATCATTTTTCCGGGAAGTTTGATGAAATGGGTATACGACCTCTGTTGAATATAATACGATCAGTCTTATTACGTAACAAGTTCGAATTTACGACAACGGAGGGAAACGCTTTGAAGTACATTAGGACGATTATGATGATAGTAGGCGGCATCTGCTTGTTGGGCATTGGCTGTACCGTTCAGAAACAAGAATCGGAGATCACCCTAAGCGAACTCAAACAATCCGATAACAATATTCGCGTACCACATAATGACCGACTGCATATGTCTACTGATCAGAGGTGGGTTGAGGAAGAAGGGCATCAGTCTGATCTGATTCGGCTTCAATGGACGGCGGAAAGGGCTAAACCTGCAATCGTGTGGCTCGACGAGAAGGGAATGAACAAAACGGCGATCATATCGCATGACAAGGCTAACAATCCTGATCAGCACGACCATAAGCATATCTCATTCGAGACGACGATGTCGCCAACGGGGGAATATCCGAACCAACTGTTTACCCGGTTTGAAATTCCTTACGATACTGACGTTAGCGAGATTCGTACGCATTCTTCCAACTTCAATGTAATGAACGGCATATTGCGAGTCGCAGGGGAAAAAGGGACTAACCGGGATATCCAGTTCAGTGTAGCCGGCAAGGAAAATGAGACGATAACGAGATGGGCCCTTCGGGCAGATAGTTCCGAAGAACCGGGGGACAATTCCGGAGCCGACATGCAGTTCGTTCGTTATGACGATGACGGCAACGTCGTTGATTCCCCGCTAACCATAAGGCGCAGCAGCGGTAATGTCGGTTTAGGTACGAATGACCCCGATACCAAGTTAGATGTAAACGGGGATATGCTTCGAATCCGGGACAAATTTACGCCTGCTTCATCCACAGTTGCCTGTAGTCAGGGTCAGATAGCATGGGACGACGATTATGTATATGTTTGCGTTACCGAAAACAAGTGGAAAAGAACAGAGCTCTCGTCCTGGTAACATTGGATAGGTGATAGGCGAAAAGGGGCAAGTGCGGGAAAGGGGTCTTGTCCTTTAACGGTATATGTTCAAGGATTGCCGCGGCACAAGAACATGGGCTAAAAAACCATAGTGGGAGTTTCGGCATAGCAAGCATCATCGATCCGGGTAGTTCAACAATCAAAGGAGAACTCCGCAAAATGTGTTATCCATATTTAATTTTGTCATTTATCGCATCCCATTCACTCTTTCTTTTTTTTGAAGAAATCGAACTTGATCACATAATCAAAGAGAAAGGTGATTGCAACAGCTCCAAGTGGAATCATTGCGTATGCCCAAGGCGGATTATTTGGAGCTTCACCAGGGGGTGCATCAATTAAAATCTCAAAAAGAACAACACAGTAAATTACGGCCAATACAATACCTGTTACGTTCCTACCTTTTTTACGCATGGCTATTTTTCACCTTCCTTAACTTTAACAACCACTGAATATAAATCATCTTATTCTAGAAACGTTGAGAAGCGGGCCTTCCGGAACTTGAAGGTCTGGATAAGCTAAAGTGAACTGTCGAAGAAGGAGAGTCGGAAAGTCATTTTCAGCATCATTTTCCTGATGAGAAATCAGATGAAGCAGTGGTGGATTAGTCCGATGTTGGGTAGCAAAGGGCTTTACCATTATAAGACAAAATGGTTTTTACGTTCAGAAGAGGGGACCGGAGAATCCGTTCAAACGTGCGATGACGCCGATTTGACCGACATGGTACGACTCATGCTCGAAAACATGATGGAAAATCCATCGCAGTGTCGGCGCCGAAGGCGGTTCCCAACCGTCTGAAAAACGAGGGAGCTGTATGGCTGGTTCATATTCATCGTAAACCATGGAATTGAGCTTGAACTCCGTTTGGTTCCGAATGTCGATATAGGCCTGTAAAATTTGCTGCGAGTGCTCCAAAGACTGCGGAAGTTGACATTTTCCCTTAGAACTAATCACGTTAATCCACTCGTCTTCGCTGCGCGCGATGTGCTCAACGATCCAGGCGATAGAGTTGGGATGATCGGGATGCGTTTCATACCACTGTTCTTCCGTCAATTGGTTTAAATAAGGGATCAGGATCTTCCTTACATCATTTCGATAAGGAAAAAAAGCAACTAGTTTCATAATTCCTCCGGTAGCAAGATAGAATAAGTATAAGTTGAATATCTATCATCATAGAGGTTCATTATAACTTAATATATGGACGGGAACAACGGAATCTCAAGTGAATGGGAGGAAATCGGTAGAAACTAGCTTAAAATCCCTTTGAAAGTTTGGAAGTGTTAAATTTGGAAAAGAGCCATTTGTCACAAAATTCATTTAATGCCGTTCAGTCAATTGTTTCTGCAATTAATCTCCATATGAATGATAAATATCCTTTAGTAGTTTCATTGGACGGAGGAAGTGGGGCAGGCAAATCTACACTTGCTGCTGGGGTAACCTCGCAGTTAGGTGCAGCAGTGATTCACTGCGATGACTTTTTTGATGCAACTGTCCCTGACAACGATTGGGATACATACTCATTGGAGCAAAAATGCCGTCGTTGTATTGACTGGCAACGTATGCTTAATGAAGCATTATTGCCTCTGTTAGAAGGTAGGAAAGCCCAATACTATCCTTATTACTTTTTATCTGGCAACAGCTTGGGATCGAACTTGGTGACGATTGAGCCTTCAAAGGTAATTATCCTTGATGGTATTTATAGCTCCCTCCTTGAACTACCCGATGTTAACCATCTTACAGTACTTGTGGATGTACCACCCGAAATTCGCCGTCATAGGCATGATATTAGGGAGGGTACCGACGATTTGGATTGGCATCTTCGATGGGACTCGGCTGAGGACTACTATTTTACAGTTCTGCGTCCACCGACAACATTCGATATAATAGTGGTAAACAATGAATCTAATGTTATTTAGATTTAACTTATCTGAACTAATGGGAAACGATAGTTGAGGAAAACAGATGGAGCAGTTTGCCGGTTGGCAGCTGCTTCATTTTCATTACTCATAGTTCAATTATAATTGTTTTCTCAATCCTGTTTATACGTTGAAACTGTTAAACTGTAATTAAATTGAACGAATTGGGGAATTAGAGATGAGCAAAGGGAAAATCGTGTTTTTGAACGGAGTAACCAGTTCAGGAAAAACATCTATTGTAGACGCTATTCAATTAAAATCGAACGAGTTTTATTATGTTGTTGCAAACGATCTTTTTGAAAATACAATTGGCGATCACTATCTTCGAGAAGATTATTGGAAATATTTAAGTGATGCCATTATTATGATGTATCATACCGCCAAACTATTTTCTGACCATGGTAAAAATGTGCTTATCGATGGCATCTTGGTAGAAAGACCTGAGTTAAAGCCGCATTATGAAAAAGTTAAGGACATATTTGCTGGGTACCCCTTTTATATGGTTGAAGTGTTTTGTCCCTTGGAAATTTGTCGCCAAAGAAATATTGAACGTGGAGATAGAGCTGAAGATCAATCAGACTGGCAAGACAAATTGATGGCAAAAGATATACAGTACGACTGTACTGTCAACACACACGTAAATTCTTCAGAAGAATGTGCAGATTCGATTCTAAAATGTTTGCACGGTAGGTTCGAATATTAATCATGTTACGCTCACGGGAAACGAAAGTAAATAAAGAAAAGGCAGCTGGTCAGAGCGATCAGTTGCCTTTTTAGATTAGTACTCTGAAAGAAACAATACGAACCGAAATGTACTATTCTGTAGTTTATGTAGCCCCCTAAAAAGTCAAATAATAAACGACAGACGCATAAAGTTATGAAATTATTGCTCTCATCTGCAGGCGTTAATAACATAAAACATGCACGACGCTCTAGTTGACATGCTTGGCAAGCCGTTGCCAACTCGAACGTACTGTGTATCCCCAACTCGATGTACGGACAACCCCTGGGTGGGTCCCGGTGTCAAAGCCTGGCAGCATCAAAACGGCCGGTCAAAGGGGGACAGTCCTTGGATAACCAAGGACTTTTGGCGTTAGGAGGCGACCATCTTCCGATATTCGTTCGCGCTTACGCCGGTATAGGATTTAAATCGCTTATAGAACCAGTCGATTTCCGTATAGCCCACCTCATACGCAATTTCGTAAACCTTGAGATCCGTTTGCTCCAGCAATATTTTCGCTCTTTCCATGCGCTGGATGAGCAAATATTCGTTAAAACTCATATTTTCATGGTTCTTGAACTTTTGACCAAGATAGGAGCGGTTGAAATGGAATTTGCTCGATAAGTCTTTCAGGGTAATATTTTCGTGAAGCATTTTTCCTACATATTCCTTCACTCTGTGGATCACGTCATCCTCAGTGCGGTGATGGTTCGCCTTTATAGCTGCTACGCTCTTCACCAGTTCCTCAGCCGGCAACGTGCTCGGCAAGTAATCACTGACCTGAAGCTGCAGCGCTTTTCGAATAACGGCAAATTTCATGGCATCCTCGATGACGATGATGGGCAATCGGCTGATCCTCCGGATCCGACCGCACAGTTCCAACCCTTCTTTAGGTTTGCCGTTCATGTTGATGACGGTCAGCGAATAGCCATTCTCCTCAATCAGATGCAGCGATGCGTCGCAATCATGTTCGCAGATGTCTATGTTCATCCCGCATTTGCCCCAATCCTGCAGGCGAAGCATGTCGCTTTCGGAATAGCAACTCAGATTGATATACAGCATCTTAGATATGTTGACTCCCTCCCGTACATTTCCTTAAACGGAATATCATTCAAAATGATTACGCTTACATTATGTTGCCCTGATCCCGTTCTTCACAATGTGCTTTTCTTTGCATAGCTAGCCGTTCTTTACTTCTTTCATAGCTGGGTTATAAAGATCGGTGAACATGCCGCAGAACAAGCTGGCTATCTAGCGTTTCACAGGTTGAACATCCCGATTTCCCCAGGTTGTTGCATGGAAATGTAAGCGCTAAACTTTGGATGAATATGGACCAAACATCAATCGTTGAGGGGGATTAAAGATGTGTGTTCGCAAATTAATGGTTCTGTTATTAGGATTGGCGCTGCTGCTTGCAGCCTGCAGCGGAGGCTCAGGCAGCCCAAGCAGCGGCAACCAAGAAACCGTGGAATCGGAGACGAATAGCGGCACTGAAAACGAGACGTCGAAGGGAACGGACGAGACCGAAAACAGCGGCGAGGAAGAAGTCTACAGAACGCCGGATATGGATTTTGATTTAGGCGGCAAGACCATCAAAATCGTCTCTTGGTGGGATATGACGATTCCGGAGGATACCCCGGACAATATCGAGCGCAAGAAGAACCTTGAAGACCTGATGCAAAAGCATAATTTTAAAGTGGAGTACGTGGCGATCGATTATGGCGAGTACCAAGAGAAAGTTACCGCTTCCCTGATAGCCGGTGAGCCGATCGGCGATATCGTTCGACTTGGCAAAACCTATACGGTGCCTACCTTGGTTAAACAGGATCTGCTTTGGCCGATCGACGAATACACCCAGAACCCCATCGCCTTTAATCAAAAGGTTACGAAGGAATACTACACGTATAAAGGCAGGGGGTATGGGTTTACCGAAAACCAGGCAAATCTGGTTCAAGGCATCTTTTACAATCGTACACTTATGAACCAGCTTGGCTTAAAGCCGCTTCAAGAGTACGTGAACGAAGATAACTGGAACTGGGAAACATTCATCCAAGTGGCTAAGGAAGCCAACAAAGATACGAACAACGATGGCAAGCTGGACACTTGGGGGCTAGCAAACTCCTCTCTCATGGACCATGCCTTGTATTCCAACAATACGGGGCTGACCAAAGAAGATAAGCAAAATCTCGATGATCCTGCAACATTGGATGCACTTCAATTCATTTCTCGTATTGCTACCGAGAAAATAGCAAGACCTACCGAGGGCGGCGACTGGACGGAGCCAGGGCAATTTTTTCGTCAAGGCAATACATTAATGTACGCCGGTGCCCTCTATGAGATGAGCGGCTTGCAGACGGATATGCCGGATTACGACATCGGTTTCGTACCTTTTCCAAAAGGGCCGAACGCAACGGAATACCACTCTGCCGAAGCACTCTTCCAGGCGCTTACCATTCCGAAAGCAGTCGAAAATCCTGAACAGTTGCTGTATATCTGGGAGAAAATCAACGACATTGATTCCGTATACGATTATCCGGACCAAGGCTCGTACGAAACGATATTCTCGAATGAAGATGACTTGAACAACGCCAAGATGGTGGCGCCAAATATGATTATTCTTGACCACAATACATTCCCGAATTTGAAGTACTACGATTTCGTCGGGGAGCTGAATGAAGGGATATCCGTTTCCACCGTTGTTGAGAAGTATAAGTCAACGTTTCAAGCGGCCATCGACGAAGTATATGGTCCTTGACCTTGAATATTAGCCGAAGACCGATCGTCCCTGCGGAGCTCATTGCTGCGGCAGGGGCGATCATTGGATGGATTAACCGTGTGGGAGGGAGAGAAATTGAACACCAGGAACAAGCGTTTCGGCAGCGCCATACTTGTCATCGTCCTATTTTTTTTGTCTCTATGGGCCTTCTACCCTTCGAAATCGACAAACCAAGGCACCGTTCAAGCGACCGCCGACTTTGAAGCGATCACGGAAACGGAAGGGCAGGACGGGTACAGCCAGTATTTAGAAGCCCATGCATCGGCAAACCGTCCGGACCGCATTGTCCGCATCGAAGGCGAGTCTTTTGTATCAACCGCTGGGAAGGGATTCGAGATCGCGGAGAAATTACACGGTTCCGAAGGCAAATCCGTGATCACGCCAGAGACGGGTTCCATCTCCTGGAAGGTGAACGTGGAAGAGCCAGGCTTATATCATGTCCGAATTCGCTATTATCCGATTGAAGGGAAGAGTTCGGCGATCGAAAGACAGTTCTCTATCAATGACGAGGTGCCTTTCAAAGGTGCGGATATCGTGCTATTCGACAGGGTATGGGGAAATCGGGACGAAGAAATCAGGCAGGATAACCGGGGAAACGATCTGCGGCCAAGGCAGGTCGAAAAGCCTTCATGGCAGCTTGCGCCGCTCTCCGATCGGTATGGCTATTATGATGAGCCGTATTCCTTTTATTTTGACAGGGGCAAGCAGAAGCTTACGCTAACGTCCTTGCGGGAGCCGATGGCCATTGATTATATCGAGCTCTACCAGGATCATGCCTTGAGAACGTACGAGGAGCTGGCGAATGAATATGAGTCCGAGGGCTTGGAACCGAGCCGGGATCAGTACATTCTGATCCAAGCGGAGGACGCCAAGCGGAAATCGTCGCCGACCTTGTATCCAACATCCGACAGATCCAGCCCGACCGTGGTGCCGTACGACGTTTCCAAAATCAGAGTCAACACCATCGGAGGCGTCAACTGGAAGCTGCCTGGGCAATGGATCGAATGGGAGTTCGAAGTGGAAGAAGACGGTTTATACCAAATCGCCTTAAAGCAAAAGCAGGACCAGCTCCGCGGCGTATTCGCCACCCGCAGCCTTATGATTGACGGGGAGTTTCCCTTTCAGGAAATGAAACGAATCCGCTTTCATTACGACCGCGATTGGCAGATGAATGTGCTGGGAGTGGAAGAGCCTTATCTATTCCATTTCACCAAAGGCACGCACCGGATCCGAATGATGGTGTCTCTTGGCGAGATTGCGCCTCTCTTGCAAACGATTGAATCCAGCGTGCTGGAACTGAATGAAATGTACCGGAAAATATTGATGATCACCTCCAATACGCCGGACCCGTTCCGCGATTATCAATTGGAGAAGCGGATTCCGGATATGGTGGAGGTGTTCGCCGAGCAGGCCGAAATCATTCAGAGCGTGGCCGATTACCTGGAAGAGGCTACGGGCGAGCGAAGCGACAAGGTAGCCGTCCTGCATTCGATGGTGCACCAGCTGAACGAGCTTGCCGATAATCCCGAAACCGTCGCGAAGCGCTTGGATACGTATAAAGTGAACGTAGGCGGTCTGGGAACCTGGATGCTGCAGATTAAAGAGCAGCCCATCTCGCTCGATTACCTTATCATTCACTCGCCGGACCGCAAGCTGCCCAAACCGGACGCGTCGTTTCTCGAGATAACGGGCCATGAGCTAGGCGCTTACGTGGCTTCATACACGGAAGACTATGACACGATCGGCAACGCCGGCGATGAAGAAGACGCCATTACCGTTTGGGTAACGACCGGACGCGATCAGGCCCAAGTACTGAAAGCATTGATCGACGACACGTTTACGCCTGAATCGGGCATTCCGGTGCATCTCCGGCTTGTTCCGGGAAATATCCTTCTGCCAGCTACGCTTGCCGGAGAGGGTCCGGATGTCGCCATGCAAATCGGCGAGGATGTGCCGGTCAACTACGCGATGAGGGGCGCTGCTGCCGATTTGACGAAATTCAATGATTTCGAGCAGGTGGCCACCCGGTTCCGCGATAGCGGGCTGGAGCCTTACAAATATAACGGCGGGGTGTACGCCTTGCCTGAGCAGCAAACCTTCCCGATGTTGTTCTATCGGAAAGATATTTTGGAGGAACTTGGTTTAAAGCCGCCCGCTACCTGGCAAGAAATCTATGACATGATATCCGTGCTTCAGAAGCACAACATGGAATTTTATTTGCCGCTGGAAGCCACCAATGCAAGCCTGGTCCCGAATGCGACGTTCGCGATGCTGCTGTACCAGAACGGCGGGCAGTTCTACCGCGATAACGATACGAAGAGCGCGCTCGATTCCGACATCTCCATGGAAGCCTTCAAGAAGTGGACGCAGTTCTATACCAGCTACAAGTTCCCGCTTCAAGCGGATTTTCCGAACCGTTTCCGGACCGGAGAGATGCCGATCGGGATTGCGGATTACACGACGTACAACATGCTGACGGTTATGGCCCCCGAGATTAAGGGACTGTGGGATTTCACGATCGTGCCGGGCACTGAACGCGGGGACGGCACCGTAAACCACGAGGTTGCCAGCCATACGACCGCCGTCATGCTGCTTCAGAATTCGAAGAGCAAAGAGGCCGCTTGGGAATTTCTGAAGTGGTGGACCGGCAAGGATACGCAAATTGCGTATGGACGAGAGATGGAAGGCTTGATGGGTGAGGCGGCCCGCTATCCGACGGCCAACATCGAAGCGCTGGAGGAGCTGCCATGGCCGGTGAAGGATTACCGAAATTTGAATAACCAATGGAGATGGGTGCGAGGAATTCCGCAAGTGCCAGGAGGATATTTCACGGGCAGGCATTTGGACAATGCGTTTAGAAAAGTAGTGAATGCCAGCGAAAATCCGCGAGAAGCCTTGTCCGATTATATTTTGTACATTAACGATGAAATCGAGATCAAGCGAAAGGAGTTCAATTTGCCATATTAACAGGGGAGGTGCGGTAGACGATGCAAGGAGAACCAGGAATTCAAACCGTGAAGAGCCCCAAATCGAATGTGCAGAGGAACAGCCGTTGGGTTTCCTTCATGAGTGAGTTGAAACGCAGCAAGCACTACTATTTGCTGATGTGTCCGTATATGATTATTTTCTTTCTGTTTACGGTCATTCCGGTGGTCTTTTCCTTTGCCCTAAGCTTCTTTTACTTTAACATGCTGGAATTTCCGAGGTTCGTCGGTTGGCAAAACTATTCGAGACTATTTCTGAATGACGATATCTTTATGATCGCCTTGAAAAACACCTTGATGTTTGCAGTCGTAACCGGTCCTGTCAGTTATATCGCCTGCTTTGTATTCGCATGGATCATCAATGAACTGTCGCCCAAAGTGCGGGCGTTCATGACGCTGGTCTTTTATGCGCCTTCCATATCGGGAAACGTTTATTTCATTTGGCTCATCATCTTTTCCGGTGACAGCTACGGGTATTTAAACGGATTTCTTATGAAAGCCGGTTTTATCTTGGAACCGATTCAATGGCTTCTGAATGAAAACTATATTCTATGGATCGTGATTATCGTACAGCTTTGGCTCAGCCTGGGCACCAGCTTTCTGGCTTTTATCGCCGGTCTGCAAACGATCGACAAGTCGTTGATCGAAGCCGGGGCGATGGACGGCATTAAAAATCGATGGCAGGAGCTCTGGTATATTACGCTGCCGTCCATGAGGCCGCAGCTGATGTTCGGGGCCGTCATGCAGATTACAACCGCATTCGCGGTCGCGGATATCTCCATCGCGCTAGCCGGGTTTCCGAGCGTTAACTATGCGGCGCACACGATCGTAACCCATCTGATGGATTTCGGCACGATCCGCTTTGAACTCGGCTACGCATCAGCCATTGCGACGTTCCTGTTCCTGCTGATGGTAGGGACCAACAAGTTAACGCAAAAAATGTTGAGAAAGATAGGTGAGTAACGTTGGCTGCGAAAATGATTCGATATTTCCGGCTGCCGAGAACGCTGAACCGTTCTTTGCCCGTTAGCATTTTGCTGTTTGCGCTGCTCGCCTTGTTCGGAGCCTTCATGGCATTGCCCTTGATTTACGCGGTGAACAACGCATTCAAGCCGCTGGACGAATTGTTCATTTTCCCTCCGCGGTTTTTCGTAAACAATCCGACGATGGATAATTTCCTGGACTTGATGGTGTTAATGGGGAATTCCTGGGTACCCTTATCGCGCTATTTCGCAAACACGCTATTGATCACCATCATTGGAACGGCCGGACATATCCTGCTGGCGTCCGCGGCAGCCTATCCGCTGGCCAAATACCGGTTTCCTGGCTCGAAAGCGCTGTTCTCCATCGTGGTGCTCGCCCTGATGTTTTCGCCCCATGTAACGGCGATCCCGAACTATATGGTCATGTCTTGGCTGGGGTGGATCAATACGCATGCCTCCATCATCGTGCCTTCCTTGGCTTTTCCGCTCGGGCTGTTCCTGATGAAGCAGTTTATGGAGCAAATTCCCGACGCGCTGCTCGAGGCGGCCAAAATTGACGGGGCCAGCGAGTATCGGATTTACTGGTCCATTGTGATGCCGAACGTGAAGCCTGCCTGGCTGACGCTTATGATTTTGCAATTTCCCGCGCTTTGGGGCAGCGATGGCGGCAGCTTTATATACAGCGAGCATCTGAAGACGTTACACTTCGCGCTGGGACAGATCACGGAAGGCGGAATCGCAAGAGCCGGCGTCGGCGCGGCCGTTGCTTTGCTCCTGATGATCGTTCCCATCACGCTCTTTATCATCTCCCAGAGCAGCGTCATGCAGACGATGGCCACTTCAGGGATGAAGGATTAGAAAGGAGGCATGACCAGATTGATCAACAGCTTGCGCAAACTGAAAACGCCTCTCCTCATCTTGATCTGCTGCTTATTGGGGGTTGGCGCAGGAACGGGGAACGTAAGCGCCGAGAGCGCCGCGGACTCCTACAATTATTCCTATTGGGGCGATGCCGTCGCAGCGCCGGCCGCTTATGTGGCGACCGAATGGATCAGCGGCTCGGACCTGGGGACGGGAGCTTTCCAAGAGCCCAGCGATCTCCACGTCGCCGCCGACAATCGCGTATACGTACTGGATTCAGGCAACAATCGGATCGTTGTGCTGGACCATGATCTAAAGCTGGTAACCACCGTGGATTCCTTCACGAGAGAGGGCAAGCCGGATACATTCCTTCAACCGCAAGGGATTTTCGTGACGGATGACGGCGATGTGCTTGTAGCGGACACGGGTAACAAGCGGGTGGTTCACTTAGATGCGGATTTTCAGCTGGTCAAGATCATCGATTCGCCGGAGTCGGAACTATTGCAGGATTCGTTTAAATTCGAACCCGTGCGGGTCGTAATGGACCATGCACAGCGAATTTATGTCATGGCTGGCGGCGTGTTTGACGGGTTCATGGAATTCAACGCCGAAGGGGCGTTTACTACTTTCATTGGCGCGAATCGCGTTTATATCGATCCGATCGAATATTTCTGGAAGCAGATCTCGACTAAAGCGCAGCGCAGCCAGATGGTCATGTTTACGCCTACGGAGTTTACGAATCTGGATATGGACTCGGAAGGATTTATCTATGCCACTAACGGAGACCAGTGGGGGAACAACATTAAGAAGCTTAACGCGCAAGGCAGTGACATTTTACGAAGAACAGGGTATTCCGACCCGCAGGGCGACATTCTTTACATCAGCAGCGAAGGTCCTTCTAAGCTGATCGATATCGATGTTACAAACAGCGAGATATACTCCGTTCTCGATGGCAAGCGAGGGCGGGTGTTCACTTACAACGGGGACGGTCATCTGATGTACGTATTCGGCGGGCTGGGGAACCAATTGGGCCAGTTTCATACGCCGGCCGCCATCGATCGAATCGGCGAGGATTTTCTTGTGCTGGATAAAGCGCTGGGCGAAATCACCGTCTTCCGAACGACCGAGTACGGGCGAACGCTGAATGAAGCAGTCAAAAGCTATTACCGTGGCGAGGAAGAAACCGCTTTTGCGTTGTTTAATCGAACGATCGCCATGAATGCCAATCTGGATTTTGCCTATGCGGGGATCGGTAAAGCCTTGCTTCGTCAAGGCGATTATAAGGACGCCATGAAGCATTTTAAACGCAGTTTGGATCAGAAAAACTATTCCAAAGCATTCCTGCTATATCGAAAAGAAGTCATGAGAGAGCATTTTCCGTTGATCATGACCGTGCTGTTCTTAGCCGGAATCAGTATTTTTGCCGCGGCAAGGCTTCGGAAAGTGAAGGAACGAAGAAAGGGGGCTTCCGCATGAGCAGGGATTGGATTCGATTCCCCCTAAATCTCATGGTTCATCCCTTTGAAGGCTATTGGGACCTGAAATACGATCGCAACCGAAAATTCACGTTGATCATTTCATTTTGCGTATTGTTTCTGGTGGCCGTTACGAACATTTTGGGGAGCCAGTACAGCGGTTTTCTAGTCCATGTGTACAATCCGGAGACCATGAACAGCTTCATGGAAATCGTGTATGTGATCGTGCCGGTATTGTTCTGGTGCGTGGCCAACTGGTCGCTTACGACCTTGATGGACGGAGAAGGCAAATTCGTCGAAATTTTCACGTCGACCTGCTTTGCGCTTATGCCGCTCGTGATCATTCAATTTCCATGGATTTGGCTCAGCAATCTCGTTTCGCTGCAAGAGACCGCCTTCTATTATTTTTCCAACTCCGTTGCGGTTCTTTGGTTCGTATATCTGCTGTTTATCGGCAATATGACTGTACATCAGTTTTCCCCGTCCAAAACGATCGGAATTATGATGCTGACCCTGGTCGCCATGGGGTTCATGGCTTTTATCAGTTTGCTGTTTTTCAGCTTGGTCCAACAGATCGTGGCCTTTATATCCGTCATCTATCAAGAATTCGTCATGAGAACTTAAGGAGGAGGAAAAATGGGCAATTTCGCTAGATATATGCTGCTTGCTGCCAGTGTACTGACAGCGCTGATCATGGCCGGATGCACGGATAAAGGACCCGATGAGGCAGCTGGCGATCAAGTCAACAGGCTCACCGAAACGTTTAAACCCGATTCAACCCTTAAGGCGTCGTTCGCCAATCCAAGAGTCCAAGGCATGAAAGGCATCGCCGAGAACGATCAACTGCAGCTGCTAGCGGACGATCAGACGGGGGCGATCGCCGTCGTGCATAAAGCGAGCGGGGAAGTTTGGCACAGCAATCCTCCCGGGCGTGAGTCGGATCCGCTGGCTGCAGGCGTGAACAAGAGTTTGTTGTCCTCTCAGTTGAAGCTTGATTTTTATAATAGTTTCGGACAAATAAACTCCGTCAATTCGCACGCCGATAGCGTGGCTTATAAACAAATCGGCATGGAGGAAATCGCAAATGGCGTTCGCGTAAACTACCGGTTCGGCTCGGACAAGAAAACAATCGACGACATGCCCAAGAAGATCAGCAAGTCGCGCTTCGAGCAGAACCTGTTAAACAAGCTGGACAGCACGGGCCAGCGAACGCTGAAAATCGCGTACACCGAGGATGCGGAACAGGGGATGCATGTCCGGTCCGACGGCGCGCTTAAAGGCCTTCAACTGGAGCGGGCGCTTAAAGCCTTTGAGGATGCCGGGTATACCGAAGAAGATTTGCTGGTCGACATTGAGGAAAACCATTTGGATCAGACCAAGCCTGAACCGCGGGTATTTCATGCTTCGGTTGAATACACGCTGGACGGCGACAGTCTGCTCGCCAAGATCCCGGTTTCCAGCATCGATTTCCCGGCTGAATATCCGGTGAACACCATATCGTTCCTGAGTTTCTTCGGTGCCGGGGGAACGGAAGAAAAAGGCTCGATCTTCATTCCTGACGGATCGGGGGCGCTGATCCATTTTAATAACGGCAAGACCCGGTATCCAGCCTACCAACAAAACGTTTACGGAACGGACCGAACCGTGAGCCGCATCGAAACGGCAGAAATCAGCCAGGAAATCAGGCTGCCGGTGTTCGGAATCATCCGTCAAGCCGGGGCATTTATCGGCATCATCGAGGAAGGGGCTCCGGCCGCGACAATCAATGCCGACGTTAGCGGCAGACTGAACAGCTATAACTACGTTTACCCGACGTTCACGGTGATCAACAAAGGCGACTTAAGCCTGGATGCGAACGGCCAGCAGCGCTCGCTTCCGAAATTTCAGGAAGCTCCGATGCGAAGCGATTTTACGGTCCGATATGCCTTCGTGGGCAAGCAGTCGGCTTCCTATCAAGGACTTGCTGCCTATTACAGGAAATATTTGGAGCAGCATGGCGGTCTTCCCGCAATTGCCGAGAGGAACGGGGAGAATATGCCGTTCTATCTGGAGCTCGTAGGCAGCATTTATAAGAAAAAGCATTTTGCAGGAATTCCCTATCGGGCGCTGGAGCCGCTCACGACCTTTGAACAAGCGCAAAGTATTCTGACAGACATGAGCCAGCGTGGAATCCATGACATCAAATTGAAATATAGCGGCTGGTTCAACAAGGGGCTGGCTCATGAGGTACCTGGCAGCGTCTCCGTTGACCAGCAGGTAGGGGGAGAGAAGGGACTTCGGCGTCTGTTATCCTATGCAAACGAGAATGGGGTAACGCTATATCCGGATGTCGCCATCCTTACCGCATTGTCCGGTTCCGGGTTCAACGAAACGAAGGAGGCGGCCAGAACGCTCCGAGGCGTCCCCGCAGAGCTCTATTCATTCAATCCGGCATTGAATCGCCGGGATCGGACCGGTTCGCCGACCTATGTCATATCGCCGCGGTTTATAGGTAGTTACACGGAAGCTTTCTTAAAGGACTATGGCAAATACGGCGCAAATGCCGTTTCGCTGAGTGATCTGGCCGCCGAGCTCGATAGCGATTTTCGCAAGGACCGCCAAATTGACCGAACGGAGTCCGAGCAGCTGTCTCAGGATGCGCTGAACAAGATTGAAGATGCCAATCTTCAGGTCATGGCTGACGGAGGAAATGCTTATGCGCTGCCTTTCTTAACCGATATCACCCACGCGCCCATGGCAAGCAGCAGGTTTAAAATCGAGGACGCGGAAATCCCGTTCTATCAAATGGTCGTCCGCGGTTATATCGATTACACAGGCTCACCCTACAATCTGACTGCGTATACCGATCCCAAACCGTATATATTGAAGTGTTTGGAGTACGGTTCCAGCGTGTACTTCCAATGGATCTATGAACCGAATCACAACATAAAGGACACAGCGCATAACGACTTGTTCTCCGCCAATTACGAGATATGGATCGATGAAGCCGCCCGTATCTATGAGGAAGTGAATGCTTTTCTGAAAAAGGTTCGCCATGATCGGATCATCGGACATGACGAATTGGGTGACGGCGTATTCAAGACGATATATGAGAGCGGCGTTTATGTCATCGTGAATTATAATCATGTACCGGTGACGATTGACGATCTAACCATTGAAGCCGAAAGCTATGTGACAGGTGGTGAAGCGCCGTGAAATTCATAACCCAGCGATTGGCGGGAAAGCAAAGGAGCTATGGGAAACAGAAGGCTTTATGGGGCATTGCTTATGTTATGCCTTGGCTTCTCGGCTTTATATTTTTCTTCCTGATCCCTTTGCTGACTTCCCTGATCTACAGTTTTAGCACTGTAACCGCGAATTCCGAAGGAATCGGCATTACCCTAATGGGGATGAAAAATTATGTGACCGCCTTTACGGTCAACACCAGCTTTAATCGAATGCTGACCGAAGCGATTGTTAATATGGTGGTAAACGTGCCCCTGATCGTTATTTTCAGCCTCTTTCTGGCTGTTGTCCTGAATCAGAAATTCCTTGGCCGTTCCTTTGCCAGATCGATATTCTTCCTGCCTGTCATTCTTGCTTCCGGGGTCATACTGACCCTGGAAAGCAGCAGCCTCGTTCAGGCGATCAATGATCAGAATGCCGGTTCCGGAGGGCTGATCAACGCTTTGGGAAGCTTTGAGCTCGAGCGATTAATGCTTCAAGCCGGCGTAAGCGAGACCATCGTAAACTATTTAACGGGAGCCGTGGATCGTATTTATGATATTGTAAGCCAATCCGGCGTACAGATTCTCATATTCCTGGCTGGCATCCAGACGATATCTCCCCAGCTGTATGAAGCGTCCAAGATGGAAGGGGCAACGGGTTACGAAGCCTTCTGGAAAATCACGTTTCCGATGGTTAGCCCGCTAATTCTGGTCAATATGATTTATACGATTATCGACTCGTTCTCCCGAAATGAGCTGACAGAGTTAATCCGTACCACGGGCTTCGTTCAGTTCGATTTCGGCCTTAGCTCAGCGATGGCCTGGATTTATTTCTTAGCCATTACTATCATCCTATTAATCAGCGCATATTTGGTATCCAGAAAAGTCTTTTACCATGAATAGAAGAAGGTGAATGCAATGCCGGTATCTCGGTGGCTATCGCTCGAACATTGGAAACGATGGCTCTGGTCTTTCATACGTTTAACATTGATCGCAGGCCTGTCCTTTGTTATTCTGTATCCGATTCTGCAAAAAATCTCGACGGCCGTCAAAGACAAGGCCGATCTTTATTCACCGGTCGTCGTATGGATTCCGGAAAATTTTACGATGAGCAATTTCCTTGATGCCATCCGCATTATGGATTACTGGGAAACGCTCTTCAACACGTTTGCGCTGTCGGCGACGACGACGGTCTTGACAGCCGCTTCTTGCGCGCTTGCGGGATACGGCTTTGCCCGTTTGAAGTTCAAAGGCAGCCAATTTATGTTCGCTTGCGTTATCCTGACGATACTGGTGCCCCCAACCACGATTCTCATTCCTATATACTTGAATCTGAAAGATTTTACGCTGATGGGCTTGATCCCGCTCATAACCGGGAAATCCGTCAATCTGTTAAACAGCTATTGGCCGTTCATTCTGACTTCGCTGACGGCCAATTCCCTCAAAGCGGGTTTGTACATTTTTATATTCCGACAATTTTTCCGCGGCATTCCGAAAGAAGTGGAAGAGGCCGCTTATATCGACGGCGCGGGCGTCGGAACCACCTTTACCCGCATCATGATGCCGAACGCGATTCCTGCCGTCATTACCACGACGTTGTTCTCCTTCGTCTGGCAATGGAACGACAGCTTCTACACGACGACGTATCTGACTTCAAGCAAGGTCATGTCCACCCAGCTTTCATCGCTGCCGTACAATCTGTCCATTATGCTGGGCGGTGATCCGTCGAAGGCAGACCCTTTTTATTTGAGTATGGTGCAGGATACCGGCATCTTGCTGGCCATCCTTCCGTTGATCGTCATTTATTTGTTCGTCCAGCGATACTTCGTGGAAAGTATCGAGCGTACCGGTATCGTAGGCTAACATTTCAAGATGAAAACCGCCACCCCGAATCTAGGGGATGGCGGTTTTTGCTTGCATGCAGCAACAAGTAAATAACGGGATGGAAAGTAAAAAAATGTTTATTGTGGGCCGGGGCCTTTAAAGTATAATAATACAATTAATCGATAGGAAAGGGTGTTATCTGTTGCTGATCATCGTAAAGAACTTATCCAAGGTCATGCTAAGCGCTTTACTGTTTGGTTCAACACTGGCGTCTTGTCACCAAAGCAGCGGTATCGACCACAATCGGGGGCCGGAAACACGCGGGGAGGGCGTATACAACGATAAGTCATTAAGCGCTTATCATCCGCCGATCGAAGTCACGCTTGTTAGAGAAATCGGCGACGGCTTGGAAGATATTCTGAAGGCATTGCCTGATGAAACGCTGGAGGACAATCGCTGGAGTCAGTTGTACGAACAAGTTCTTGGCATTCAAATCAAATACAAATGGGCTGTGAGAAGCGAACAATACCACAAAAAGCTGGATATTATGCTGGCTTCAGGGGACATTCCGGATATCGTCAAGGTCAATGCCCAGCAGCTCAGGCAATTAAGTCATGCCGGTCTGATCCAGGATCTGACGCAGGCTTATGAGGAATATGCTTCAGCGTTGACTCGGCAAGTTCATCGTCAGGAAGGGAGCGGCACCCTGGAATCCGGCATAATCGGTGACAAGCTGATGGGCATACCAGAGACCGATTCCTCTATCGAAAAGGCGATGTTTCTGTGGATTCGAACGGATTGGCTGGACCGATTGGAGCTGTTGCCTCCGCAAACGATGGATGATGTCCTGGCAATTTCGAAAGCGTTTACAGAACAGGATCCCGACAGAAATGGCCAACAGGACACCTATGGAATAGCGGCTACCCAATATTTGTGGGACCCCGTCATGGGTTTAACCGGATTCATGGCCGGTTATGGAGCTTACCCAAACATATGGCTTGAAGACGAGAGCGGCAAACTCGTATACGGAGGCATTCAGCCCGAAGTGAAACAGGCGCTCAAAGCGCTTCAGGATATGTATCGCAACCATGAAATCGAGAGTGAATTCATTTTTAAAAACGGAAGCAAAGCCAAACAGCTCATAGCCGATGGGAAGATCGGAATGGCCTATGGAGAGCAATGGGGAGCGTTCTTGTTTCAATCCAGCCGAAGCGGCGATCCGGATGCAGAGTGGCAGGCTTTTCCCATTGTTACTGACTCCGGCAAGGCGCCAATGGTTCCGCTTAAATTCACCACAAGTTCTTTTTACGCCGTAAAAAAGGATTTTGCTCACCCGGAAGCGATTCTGAAAATGTTCAATTTGCATCTTGAAAAAAATTGGGGCAAAACGGCCGAGTACGGGACTTACTACAACGATTCCTCGCCCGTGTGGGGTCTATCTCCCGTGACTCCTTTCCCTGCTGATAAAAACCTCAAAGCCTACCGGCAAATCGCCGAAGCGCGTCAACAAGGATTGACGTCACAGTTACAAGGTGAGTCCGGATTCATTCAAGACCGAATCGCTCGATATATGGATAAGAAAGAAGACAGCGAATCCGGCTGGGGATGGGAAAAAATCTACGGGTCATCCGGTGCGATGAGTATCCTGGACCAATACGAGAAAAACGATCAGTTGTTATTCGATGCATTTGCCGGCGCTCCGACCGAAACCATGATCGAAAGAAGAAACATTCTGGACAATCTTCAGCATGATTACTTCGTTAATATCATCCTCGGTGAACCCGTCGACCAATTCGACCGGTTTGTCGAGGAATGGTATCGGCTTGGCGGCGCGGACATTACGGCAGAAGTGAATCAATGGCATGAGGACAAGAAAAGGCCGTCCATAGAACCATGAGCCCCGCAAGCATGATTGGCTTCAAAGGCTATCAGGCGGCTAATCATCAAGCATATTCACACGCATCGGAGGAGTTTAATTGCTTAAGTTACCCGTGAATTCCATTCGTAATACCATCTTTATTCGATTGGTTGCTACCTATCTATTCGTTATTCTTCCGCTTATCATTCTCGGTGTTTATCTGTATAACTGGAGTTACCAATACGCTAGCCAGGAAATATCCAAAAATTCGCAAGCGCAGCTTTCGGCTTACCTGGACGGGTTGAACCGGGAAATCGAATGGTTGGAAATTCAGCAATACGATATTTTGCAGGACGGGGAACTCAACAAAATGGCGCTGACATGGGAGATGATGAGCACGGTCGATAGAAAAGCAAGCCTCCATTATTTGCTGCCTCGACTGGTCTCCATCAAAAACAGCAGTGTCTACATAAAAGACGTATTCGTTCATATTCGCGGCATGGATAAAACGATTTCAGCCATGACCGGGATGAACCCATTCGACTCGATACGGTATAACAATGTCCAAGCAGGAAAGGCGCACGGCAATGCGAGACTCTTGCAGATCGACGATACGCTCCATCTTGTAGCGGCTAAATACGGAGCTAGAAAAGGGGAAGAGCCGTTCCTGATCGTTCAGATCGAACTGGATCCGAGCAAACTCAGGGAATCCCTGATGCAAATCAGCGTATATCCGGAAAGCGGGGCTTTTATCGTCTCCGAGCCGTCCGGATTTGCTCTGGCCAGCCATGAGGAGGCGGATCGTTTAATGGGAGGGGCCATGCAGGCCATCCCAAATGCGAATCGCCAACTGATAATGATCGGTACAGGCAGGTATCTGATCGATAAGGCGTATTCCGATAAGCTGAAATTATCCGTGTTCACCTACTTGCCTACCGAGGTGGTGAAGCGGCCGCTAAGTAAATTTTATGTCTGGGCCTGGCTGTTTGCAGGCACGACGCTCTTAGCCATCGCCATCTATGCCGTATCGACATACAAGCTGGTTCATAAACCGCTGCTCCTGCTTGTCCAAAGTTTCAGGAAAATGGAAGATGGCATGTTTAATATCCGGATCAGGCACGGACAAAGGGATGAGTTCGGCTATTTATACGATCGATTCAATCATATGCTTATCAAGCTGCAGCATTTGATTGATCAGGATTTCAGGCATAAGCTCATGATGCAAAGGGCGGAGCTGAAACAGCTCCAATCCCAGATCAATCCCCACTTTTTATATAATAGCTTCTTCATCTTGAGTTCCCTGGCCAAAACGGGGGATGTCGCGCAAATCGAGTTGTTCACGAACATGCTTGGAGAGTATTTTCGATTCATTACCCGCAATGATGCGGACAACGTTCCATTGCTGGAAGAGACGAGGCATTCCCGCATTTATACCGAGATTCAAAAGCTCAGATTCTCAAGGCGGATCCGCGTTCAATTCGGGGAGCTGCCGAAGGAAATGGAGACCATCAAGGTGCCGCGATTGATCATTCAGCCTATTATCGAAAACGCCTATGAGCACAGTCTCGAAAAAATGCAGGATGAAGGTTTGCTGCATGTAGCGTTTCATTTGGATAAAGACGAAGCCTCCATCGTGATTGAAGAAAATGGGAACGGGCTGACGGATAACGAAATCGAAGAGCTAAACAGGCGGCTTGAACGGACGTCCGAATCCGCTGAATCCCCTGAAGTGACGGGCCTTATCAACATCCATCGGCGAATTGCCTTAACGTACGGGGAAAGCAGCGGATTAGTTCTTTCAAGAAGTCCATTGAATGGATTGCGGGTCCAGATTCGAATCAGGCTGACGGAGGGGAATGGACATGTATAGATTGCTGGTCGTCGACGATGAAGAGATTATTACGAACAGTTTGTTCGAAGTATTTCATCAATGGATGCCCGAAAAGCTTGATGTTTGCCGGGCCTACTCCGGCAAGGAAGCGCTGAATTGGATGTCGCGCACGAGAATCGACATCGTTCTGACGGACATACGCATGCCGGGCATGAGCGGATTGGAATTGACAGAGAGCATCCGCGCTCTTTGGCCAAGGTGCAGAATTATCTTTCTGACTGGGTACAGTAATTTCGATTACGCTTATCAAGCGATCCAGATGCCCAATATTCGCTATTTGTTGAAGACGGAAGGTTTCGATAAGGTCATGGAGGTCGTGAAGGAAGTTATCCATGAAATCGAGAGCGGCAACCGCATGAAAGAATGCCTCAAGCAATCTCGCATGCAGATCGAAGCGCTGGAGTGGATGGAGCAGGGGGAGTACTTCCGGCAATTCGTAGCGGACAGCAGCTTGCTTGGAGCGGATAACGAAGCGATGATTGACGATTTCCAAACCTTGAACATTGGGCTGGATCCGAAACTTCCTGTACTGTTAGCTCTTGGCCGCGTAGCGTATTCAGCAGGCAAAGCATATGCAGAAAAGAAAAATGGCCATCGATCGGTAAGATGGATATGGAATTCTTTTATGGAGGAGCATGTCCGCAGCATCGGCGTCGTGGACAAACACGGGGATTTATTATGGTTGCTCCAGCCTCGGTCCGAGAACCCGACCGGGGATCGTCTGGTTCTTTATTTGGAGGGTACGCTTGAACTCATCCAGGAAGCCTGCCTTGATTCTCTTGAACTTACCGTATCATTCACCATAAGCGGCTTCCCGTGCCGGTGGGAGGATGTGACACCACAGTATGAAAGGCTGCGAAGGCTGCAGCAGCTAAAGATGGGCGACGGATTTCCGATGATTCTGAAGGATCAAACCGACTCTGACAAATCGCCGTACTGCAAGGAAGGAGTGGAGGCGAGTCATAAGGCGGACATCTTGGAAGCACATTTGGAGGCCGGAAGGGAAAATGAATTTATGGAAGAATTGGAGCAGATGTCGGAAATCGTGCTGACCGTGGACGATCTTCATCAGCACGCTGCCCAAGCTTATTATTCTATCGCGCTGGTGCTGTATGCGAAGCTGACCCGGCTAGGTCTTCAGGATCCTACCGGTGAACGGGGAAAGCTGCTGGACTTGGAAGGCCATGATTCCATGAAGGAAGCTTTTCGGTATTTGAGGCGAACGGCCGAAGACATCTTCGCTTTCAAACGAATGGATGAACGAGGCAAAACGGCGCATGTCATTGATCGGGTATGTCAATATATCGAGGAGCATTTGGATCAGGACGTGACCCTTGTGCATCTTGCAGAACGCTATTATTTCAATCCGTCCTATCTATCGCGCTTGTTTAAGCAAGAACGGGGAATCAACATCTCCGAATATATCGAAAAATGCCGAATCCGAAGAGCCAAGGAGCTGCTTAAGGAAGGGGATTTGAAGGTAAGGGACGTGGCTCCTCTTGTCGGATACGATGCAGCCCATTCCTTCACCCGCTTCTTCAAAAAGGCGACGGGGTTAACGCCTCAGGAGTACCGGGACAATCTCGTGAATTAGGCCGGCCACCTACTATTAGTCCGGTGTTTTCAGATGGAATGTCGGGTTGTTGCCTTGCTTAGCAAGAGGTACACTTTTTACGACCACTTCCGAAATGTCGACCCGTAATGGGAATGACAGGTCGCCAAGTAACGATGGAGGAGGGCGTGTTCAGGGATGAAGCCCGTAAAGCCGTTACTGGTCATATCTACCGTATTCGCGTTCGTTTGCATAATGTTTGTCTTTGCAAACTTTGCGAATCGTGGCCAAGACGATCCAAAACTGTTAAACCAGGAGTTGAGTGACAAGATGAGTGATGAAATCAAAGCAGGAAAGGCGGGAACTGAAATGATGGACCAGGGCAGCAGCGGCATGGATACGATTCGGGATGCGGACAGCACCCGCAGCGAGCCGTACGCGGTCGCGATCGGCAAGATTCCTCCGAATGGGAATCCGGTCGTCTCGCATAAATTCGGCGCGGATCCCTATGCGCTGGCAGTAGACGGTCGTGTATATTTATATAACACGTATGACGCACTAGAGTATGACGGTGACGGGAACGTCAAGGACAACAGCTACAGCACGATCAACAAGCTGTCCGTCATCTCTTCTTCGGATTTGGTCAATTGGACCGATCACGGCGCAATCCAGGTTGCAGGACCGACCGGCGCTGCCGCATGGGCAACGCAATCATGGGCACCAGCGGCCGCGCACAAGGTGATTCACGGGGAAGATCGATTCTTCCTCTATTTTGCCAACAATGCCAGCAGCATCGGTGTACTGACGAGCGACAGCCCCGTTGGCCCGTGGATAGATCCTATAGGAAAGCCGCTGATCACAAGAAACACGCCTGGCGTGGAAGGAGTCACGTGGTTGTTTGATCCCGCCGTGCTCGTTGACGATGACGGGAAAGCCTATATCTACTTTGGCGGCGGCGTTCCGGAAGGCAAAGCCGAAATGCCGGATACGGCTCGCGTCATGCAGCTTGGCGAAGATATGGTCAGCGTGCTTGGAGAAGCCGTCACGATTCCAGCTCCTTATATGTTCGAGGATTCTGGAATCAACAAGTTTGGTGGAAAGTATTACTATACGTACTGTTCCAATTTCTCCGGAGGAACGCGGCCGGAGAACAGTCCTCCTCCAGGCGAGATCGCTTATATGGTCAGCGAGCATCCGATGGGACCCTGGATTTATAAAGGGACTATTTTGAAAAATCCAGGGCATTTCTTCGGGGTCGGAGGGAATAATCATCACGTCATTTTTCAACTCCGACAAAACTGGTATATTGCCTATCACGCCCAAACGCTGTCGAAGTCCATGGGGGTTCCCAAAGGCTATCGGTCAACCCATCTGAACCGGGTTTATTTCGAGCCGGACGGTACCATCAGGGAGATTGTAGCTGACATGGAAGGCGTGAAAGGGATCCAGCCGCTCAATCCTTTCCAACGAACGGAGGCGGTAACGATGGCATGGAATGCCGGAATTCAAGTCAATACGTCTATGGCTGCTGAGGACTCGCAGGGAAGCCCGATATTGAGGGTCACGGACATCCATGACCGGGATTGGATCGCAGTGGCCAATGCTGATTTCGGGAAAGGAGCATCTGCGTTTACGGCTTGGGTCTCGGGTATAGATGCGGGAGGGCGGCTGGAGCTTCGGCTGGATCGTCCGGATGGAGAACGGATCGGCAAGGTGGACGTACCGCCTTCATCCGGTACGGAACAGCGAAGGGAATTCTCCATAGAGGTTTCGGGCGCGTCCGGCATCCATCATCTTTACTTCATATTTACCGGGCAGCGGGATCAGAGGCTATTTGATTTCGAAGCATGGCAATTTCATCATTGATTGCTGATATTGCCTGTTCGTTAATAACATGATTGCAATCTAAAAAGGCGCTCCCGAAAAAAGCAGCGCCTTTTTTAGGTTTCGAGGTTATAATGTACGTACAAGTTAATGCTGGCCAGAGGCGATCTGAACTGTCTGCGATCCATGCATTTTTCTAAACATGTTAGCGCTTACGCCGGCATAGGACTTGAATTTTTTATAGAACCAGTCCATATCGTTATAACCCACCATGTCAGCGATTTCGTATATCTTCATGTTGGTGTGCACCAGCAAGAATTTCGCTTTCTCCATTCTCTGCTGCAATAGATATTCGTTAAACGTCATCTTCTCGTGGAACTTGAATTTTTGGACTAAATAGGAGTAGTTGAAATGCATCCGCTCGGCAATTTCTTTCAAGGTGACGTTTTGATACTTCGAATCTTCCAAGTATTCCTTGACCTCTTGAATGACCTGATCCTCCTTTTCCGCATGGACATGGGACCCTCTAAGACACGGATTCCCGTCACCGGAATCGGTTGTCGGCGTGATCATCTGCAAGCTGGAGCTGAGCTCTTCGATCGTGAACGGTGCTGGCAAATAATCGTTGACTTGCAGCTGCAAGGCTTTCCGGGTCCAATAAAAGTCCGTGCTGCCTCCGGCAACAATGATAGGGACTCGGCTTACGCATCGGATTTGTTCGCATAACTCCATGCCTGCGGAATCTGAACCGAACGCATGGATAATCACTACCGTGTAAGGCTCCAAGGCAACGAATTGCATAGCGGACGAGGAGGACCTGACGCAGCGGCACCGCGAGCATCTCAAATCATTCCAATCCGGCGGGCTTCCCGGTGTTTCTACATCATGAGTTTCCAGATCAACAAGCAGAATATCATGCACAATGCTTCCCCCTAACTTCTTTGTAATAACGCTTACATACGGTTTGATAACATTATGGGGAACGGAAGGCTGGATCACAATGTGCCGATCTTTATATTTCTAACCGATATTTACTTCTTACCGAATATAACCGGTATGTGAACGCGTAAGAAATTTTGACAACCTGAGATTGGACGGGTGAAGGACCCCAATTTGGCAGGTTGTTGCAAAAAAATGTAAGCGCTAATATGGAGTTATGACCATTCGGGCGGGGTTCCGGGCTCCGTACCGGATTTCTGTTTTTTGCTCGAAGCTGAAAGGAGGCAGTGTTTTGCTTCGTATGTCTAAACTCGGCAGATGGGCGGTAACGTCAGTGGCAACTGCGGTGGCAGCGTCCGTTGTTCTCCTCTTAATCGTGTCCTATATGGACAGCCGCAACAAGCAGGCCGCGGAAAGTCAGGCACCAGGAACACTGGAGGAAGGAGCCGCGGAGCTACGGGAGAACTCCGGAGCGTCGAACGGGAATTCGAGTGCCGAATCCCCAGCCAGTGCAAACAAACCCGCGTCTACTGAACCGCAGGCACAACCGTCTGTGCGGCAAGATATTCCATCGCTTCATGAACTATTCGAGGAGGATTTTCCGATCGGCGCCGCGATCGAACCGAATCAGACCAACGGCCCATCGTCGGAGCTGATGAAGAAGCATGTCCGCTGGCTGGTGGCGGAGAACGCAATGAAGCCGGATGACCTGAAGCGAAGCTCTATATTAACGATTACGGAACGGATAACCCTGTGAAAAGGGACCGTTTGTTTCAGCTGGTGAAAGATTTGCTGGAGCAAGGTGTTCCGATCGACGGTGTCGGACATCAGACGCATATTGACATCTATGGTCCATCGGTGGATTCCATCATCACGTCGATGCGAAAATTCGCGGAGCTTGGCCTCGACAATCTCGTCACCGAGCTCGACATGAGCATTTATGCCTGGAACGACCGCAGCGATTACGGCCAAGATCTCCCGCAAGAAATCCTAAACCTGCAAGCCGAACGATATGGCGAGTTGTTTAAGTCATTCCGCCAAAACAAGGACATTCTTAGCGGCGTCGTGTTTTGGGGCATCGCCGACGATCATACCTGGCTTCACGGTTTTCCGGTCGCACGTACCAATGCGCCTTTGCTGTTCGATCAACGACATCAGCCCAAACCGGCATTTTGGGCCGTTGTTGAGGCGGCGAAGACCGAGTTATAAACAGACGTTACCGCAGAATCGAGCGAGCATTATGGATAAACAATTGTATAGCTCAATGCCGCTTACCGAAAAAAACGTGATAAGGAGAAAGCCGAATGATGAGAATGAATGTGGAGAAGCTGCCCAAGCTTCATGAAGCCTTTGGAAATAGCTTCAACATCGGAGCTGCCGTGAATCCGATCACGATGGTGACTCAAAAGGAATTGTTGACGCACCATTACAACAGCGTTACGGCGGAAAATGAAATGAAATTCGAGCGATTGCACCCATCGGAAGAGGTATATACATTCGAGCAAGCCGACCAGATTGTATCGTTTGCCAAATCGAACGGAATGGCGGTGCGAGGACATACACTCGTATGGCATAATCAGACGCCGGAATGGGTGTTTCAAAACAGCTCCGGCGGAAAAGCCGGCCGCGAGCTGCTGCTTGCGCGGATGAAAGCGCACATCGATGAGGTGGTTGGCCGTTATTGCGGAGATGTCCATGCTTGGGATGTCGTGAACGAAGCCATTGCCGACAGCGGAAGCGAACTTCTTCGTTCTTCCCCGTGGCTTGCGTCAATCGGGGAGGATTTTATCGCCAAGGCATTCGAATACGCGCATGAAGCGGATCCGCAAGCTCTGCTGTTTTATAACGATTACAACGAATCCGTACCGGAGAAGAGGGAGAAGATTTACGCGCTCCTTAAATTGTTAAAGGAGCAGGATGTGCCGATTCACGGCGTCGGGCTTCAAGCTCATTGGAATCTGGAGTTCCCTTCGCTTGACGATATCCGCAGGGCCATCGAAAGATATGCAAGCCTTGACCTGATGCTCCATATAACGGAGCTTGACGTATCCGTTTTCGCGCATGAGGATAAGCGGACCGATCTGGCGGCGCCGACGGAAGAAATGCTTGAGCGCCAGGCGGAGCGTTACGGACAATTGTTCCGGCTGCTTAAAGAGTACAGCGGCAGCATAACTTCCGTAACCTTCTGGGGCGCGGCGGACGATTATACCTGGCTGGATCATTTTCCGGTAAGGGGCCGCAAAAATTGGCCGTTTGTCTTCGATGAGAATCATCATCCGAAGGAATCTTATTGGAACCTGTTGAAGGAAGCCAAGGCGGATCAGACATTTCAGGATGTTTGATCGCGCACCGTTCCAGCAGTCTCCATTAGTTGAAGGGAGAAACCATCTATGAACAAGACATTGATCACAAATCCGATCATATGGGCGGACGTGCCGGATGTGGATGTCATCCGCGCAGAGGATGCTTATTATATGATCAGCACCAGCATGCATTCGATGCCGGGCTGTCCGATCATGAGATCCGAGGATTTGATGCATTGGGAAATTGTCGGTTACGTATATGATACGTTCGAAGACAATGAGGCCCATCGTTTGGAAGACGGCCAAAATATATACGGGCAAGGATCCTGGGCGGCCAGCCTACGCTATCATCAGGGCAAATTCTATGTTTGTTTCTCCAGCAACGATACCAGGAAATTTTACGTGTACTGCACGGACAATATCATTCAGGGGCCGTGGCAGCGTTCGGTCATCGACGGACTTCGGCATGATCCGGGCCTGCTTTTTGATGATGACCGCGTCTTCGTAATCTACGGCAACGGGGATATTTACATCACCGAGTTGACCGCGGATACCACGGCTCTTAAGCCGGACGGAATCCACCAGCTGCTGTTCAAAACGGAAGCGGAGGGTATCGGACTTCGCTGCGAAGGCTGCCATGCCTATCGAATCAACGGTTATTATTATTTGCTGTTCATTGAATGGCCGAAAGCAGGCTTCGGCAACGGCCGGCGCAGACAAATCTGTTACCGGTCACGGGAATTGCTCGGCCCCTATGAACGAAGAATCGTATTGGATGACGATCTCGGATACCGTAACAAGGGAATTGCCCAGGGAGGAATATTCGACACGCCGGATGGCAAGTGGTACGCGATGCTGTTCCAGGATCATGATGCAGTCGGCAGAATCCCGTGCTTGGTGCCGGTGGCCTGGGAGGAGGATTGGCCGGTGTTCGGCATGGAAGGCAAGGTGCCGGAACGGTTTGATGTCGACTTGCCGCAAGGCGCGGCGAAGCCGCTCGTGATCAGCGACGAATTCGAATACGAATCGGATAAGCTGGCGCTGAATTGGCAGTGGAACCACAACCCGGATCATCGGCTGTGGTCGGTGACCGAACGCCCCGGTTTTCTAAGACTGACGACGGGCAGCTTGGCTGCAGGCGTGCTTCAGGCGCGCAATACGTTAACGCAGCGTACGGAAGGGCCTGCTTGCATGGGATTGGCCTTGCTGGATACGGATCGTATGAAGCCGGGCGATCGAGCTGGGCTTGTTGCCCTGCAAAGCCATTTCGGCACCGTAGGCGTTAAGGTGGCAGAAAACGGCGACAAGTTCATCGGGATGAGCGTGAACGATGGGGATGGCCTAGAGAAGGAGCTGGAAACCGTACGTTTTCACGGCAGGGATGTGCATTTGAAAATCCATTTTGATTTTGAAAACAGCAAAGATGTGGCTTCCTTTCATTATTCTGTCGACGGGTCGGAGTGGATGCCGATCGGCGGAGAGCTGAACATGCGGTATACGTTAGATCACTTTATGGGTTATCGGATCGGGTTATTTTATTATGCCACCACGCAAATCGGCGGCCATGTCGACTTCGATTATTTCCGCTACGAAAAAGCCGAACGGTAGAGCAGGAGGATGACGAGCCATGGCAGACCATGGGACGACAGCGGCAAATGAAACGGAAGGCCCGGCCGCACCGCAGAATCCGGCAGTCGGACGCCGCGGACTTTACATCCTATATGAGACGATGATCGAAGCGACGATTCGTCCCGATGGGAAGTATACGCAAGAGATTTACCTGGACGGGAGCCAACTCGTCGATAAAGCCCGATTTACGGGAGGTGTGACGGATGAAACCATTCTTGAGCTGCTAAAGAGCAGCAGCGGTCTCCGCCGGCTGGTGGACTGTATCGGGATCTCCGTTCATGCTCATGAACGAGACGTATCGAGCGCCCTATTCACATTTTGGAACTGGGGAAAAGCGAATCCATACGAAACGGGATCCCGGCAGACTATAACCTGTCCAGCCAACGGAACGGAAACGCTCTTGGTTCTGGATAACGACGAGGGTCGATATTCGGATGACCATGTTCCGGGCAAATTCGTCTTGGAGTTTGAGCGAGGGGGCGTGTTGGCAACGGCAAGCATCGTATTCTATCTTCATGACGGTTACCAAGTTCCCGAGGTTGCAGCCGACCCGCCGGTCGATGTGGAATCACAAGCATATCAAGACATGATTAAGAAATCGCTCATAAGTCCGGGCCATAACAAACGACTAAAAGCGGCGATCGAAAAAGCGAAGCGAGGCGAGCCCGTAACCATCGCCTACATCGGTGGTTCCATCACTCAAGGGGCCGGTGCTGTTCCGCTCCATTCCCAATGCTACGCATACCAATCCTATGACCTGTTCAAGCGAAGGTTTGCACCAGCCGCCGACAGCCCGATGCGTCTGATCAAAGCCGGCGTAGGCGGCACACCGTCGGAGCTGGGCATCGTCCGCTATGATCGGGATGTGCTTCGAGAAGGGGAGGTACAGCCGGATATCGTGATCGTCGAGTTTGCCGTCAACGACGCCGGCGACGAAACGAAAGGAAACTGTTACGAGAGCCTGGTCCTCAAGGCTCTTCGTGCCGATCACAAGCCGGCGGTGATTTTGCTGTTCAGCGTATTCGTGAACGACTGGAATCTTCAAGACCGGCTAGCCCCCGTAGGCTGGCATTACAACCTTCCGATGGTCAGCGTGAAGGATGCGGTCACGGAACAGTTTCGATACAGCAAGGAGCAAGGCAACGTGATTACGAAAAGGCAGTTTTTCTACGACATATATCATCCGACCAATGCAGGACATCGGGTGATGGCCGATTGTTTGGGCTGGTTATTCGAGATAACCGATCGTTCCCCCACCGACGAGGAAGACTTCACGGATGTACAGCCTCCGCTGATCGGAAACGACTTCGCTTTAACGAAGCTGCTCGACCGTCTGAATGGCGACCGTTTCGCCCGCATTGATGCCGGCGGTTTTTCGGACATCGACACGGATCTGCAGACGGCGGAAATGGACGATCATGCATACGGGACGCCGCAATTTCCGCACAACTGGATGCACACGGCCGATTCCGGCAAGCACAGCTTCAAGATGACCTTCCGGAGCAAGAGTCTCATCCTTGTTTATAAAGACTCCGGCAGCCGGGAATTCGGGACCGCGAAGATATGGGTGGACGGGAAGCTGAAGAAGACCGCCGATCCGCTTGAAGTGAACTGGACCCACTGCAATGCTGTGATTTTATACAATGATCCAAATTCGGATGAACATGCGGTAGAGATCGAAATGGCGGAAGGCCACGAGGATAAGCGATTCACGATTCTGGGCTTCGGTTATGTTCCATAGGGTTGTATTAGAGCACAGCTTGCCAAAGTGGTGAGTTTGCTTGGATATCGCCCGGCGCTAAACCTATGAACTGAAGGGGAGAGGAACATGAAGGAGAAGGCCCCGGCCGGATTCGACCGGCAACGGGAACATATCGCCAGGGGAATAATCGAAACGGTGGAATATGCATCCGAAACGGTAGGCAACTTTCGAAAGGCGACGATCTATACGCCACCAGGGGATGGCGATGATAAAACGTACAACGTGCTTTATTTATTGCATGGGATCGGTGGTGATGAGTCGGAATGGCACCGCCATGCGGATCCGCAGACGATTCTGGATAATCTATGCGCGGATGGGAAACTCGCGCCGATGATCGTCGTTTTTCCCAATGGCCGTGCGATGCCGAACGATCGGGCTGAAGGGGACCTGTTTGATCCGGACAAAGTGAAAGCATTCGAGACGTTCGAATTCGATTTGCTAAACGACCTTATTCCCTTTGTCGAGTCGCGTTATTCGGTATCGACAGGTCGGGAAAACCGTGCGATTGCGGGGTTGTCCATGGGCGGGGGGCAATCCTTGAATATCGGCTTGAAGCACCTCGACCGTTTCGCATGGATCGGCGCTTTTTCCCCGGCTCCCAATACGAAATCTCCTGAACAGCTCGTCCCGCAACCGGAAGAAGCGTCGGCCAGGCTCAAATTGCTGTGGCTTTCATGCGGCGACGAAGACAGTCTTAAGCCGATTAGCGACCGGACGCATGCGTATTTGGCGGAGCACCAGGTTCCACATATTTCGTTTGAGGAACCTGGCGGACATGATTGGTCCGTATGGAAGAGCGATTTGTATCATTTTTCTCAGCACCTTTTTAAAGATAGCTAATGTGCAAGGAAGCCTTGTCCGTTTATGGCCGGGCTTTTTACTTTCAGCCAAAATGACCGAAAGGCGAAAAGATCATGACGTTACTGCCGAAGGAAATCATGTCCATGTTGGACAGAAAAGGTACAAAAGCCGCTGATCTGGTGCACTGGATGGAGTGTGACCGGTTGCCGGACGGCGGCTATACGGACGGATATCTCGTCTTGTCCCGGGAATATCTTCACATCTTTCGTGGCAGCGTCACTTCGAAGGAGAAGACGTTTTCGAGTGATGCAGCCCGCCGGAGCAAGGACGCTGGCAAGCCGGGGAGAGACCGTTCCGTCGATTGGGCATGGGAACGCATTCCCGTCGAACGATTGGAATCCCTGATCATCGTTAATCTGGTCGCTTCCGGCATGGTCGTGGCAAAGGAGCGGGAAGAGCGAGTGATCGGCGCATTCACGAGTGGTCAAATGAAACAGGCCGTCCGATTTGCGGGAGCCTTCGACAAAATGAAGAAAAACGAGCGGTTGGAGGCCTTCGAACAAAACGAGGAATCGGAAGGGGCTTCCTGCCCGACATGCGGATTGATGTACCCTGAAGAAGGCAGGCCATTCTGCCCGAAATGCATGAAGAGGCATGCCGTCTTCGCACGTTTGCTGTCGTTTGCGGGCAAGTATAAGCTGTCTATCTTCTTTATCGTGTTGTTTATGCTGCTCAACTCGGCGACCGGTCTCGTCATTCCTTATTTTCAAGGCACGGTGCTCTTTGATCAGGCGCTTGCCGGAAGTGGCGCTTTCGCGGGGAAGATCGGTCTTGTCATTGTGATCATTCTCGCATTCCGAACGCTATCGCTGTTATTCGGGGTCTTGTTCGGCACCATTATCGCAAAACTGGCGGCAAAGGTCGCATTCGATTTGAAATCGGCCGTATTTACCGCGTTGCAGCGGTTGTCGCTCGATTTTTTCATGCGTAGGCAGACCGGTCATCTCATGACCCGAGTGAATAACGACGCACAGGAACTGCAATATTTCTTATTAGACGGGCTTTCTTATTTCATCGTAAATGCGTTGAACATCATCGGCATCACCGCCGTGCTTCTTTGGATGGATTGGCGGCTTACGCTGATTTGCCTGCTGCCGATGCCGTTGGTCCTCTGGCTTGTCCGGAGCGCGTTTCCGAAGCTGTGGCGCTTGTCCTGGCGAAGGCACCGCAGGGTGAGCGCCCTGAATTCAATCATCAGCGATTCGGTTCGCGGCTCGCGGGTCGTCAAGGCATTCGGTAAAGAAAAGGTGGAGATCCGCCGCTTTCAGCGGGCGAACGATGCATTCTCCGGGGCCGAACAGCGTTTCAACAAATTGAGCGGAACCGTGTTCCCGGTGCTCAATTTTCTGACGCAGGCGGGCGGGATCTTGATCTGGGCGTTCGGCGGTTGGTACGTGATGCAAGGCCGGATGTCGTTCGGCGCCGTGCTGACGTTCGTCAACTATATGATGATGCTGTACGGGCCGATTCAGTTCATGAACAATATCGTCGGCTGGTGGTCCAATTGCATGGCGGCGGCGCAGCGTATCTTCGAGATCCAGGATGCCGTGCCGGATGTAGCTGAGCGTCCTGGCGCCGTTCATTTGCCGGCGATGAAAGGCGATATCGTGGTCGATAACGTTTCGTTCGGCTACGAGCCGAACAAACCGATTTTGAAGCAGGTGTCCTTGTGCGCGAGACCGGGGCAGATGATCGGCGTCGTCGGCCATTCGGGTGCGGGGAAATCGACGCTTGTCAATCTGGTGTCGCGATTGTACGACGTAACCGAGGGGGAAATCCGGATCGACGGCGTCAATGTCAAGGATCTTTCGACAGCTTCACTGCGGCGTCATATCGGGATCGTATCCCAGGATGTCTATGTGTTCTCGGGCAGCATCGCCGAAAATATCGCGTACGCCGATCCCGATTGCCAGGCGGAGGACATTCTGCATGCGGCCAAAATCGCGAATGCGCACGATTTCATCGAAAAGCTGCCGGACGGCTATGATACCCAGGTCGGATCGGGCGGTTACAGCTTGTCCGGCGGGGAGAAACAGAGGCTTTCGATCGCCAGGGCCGTGCTGCACAACCCAAAGGTGCTCATTCTAGACGAGGCGACCGCCTCGCTCGATACGGAGACGGAGCTGCAAATTCAGCAGGCGCTCGATTCGCTTGTCAAAGGACGGACGACCATCGCGATCGCCCACCGGCTGTCCACGTTAAGGCAAGCCGATTTTTTGGTTGTGATGGATAAAGGCGTCATCGTCGAAGCGGGCACGCACGACGAGCTGATGGCGATGGAGGGCGTCTATAGGGAACTGGTCCGCAAACATGACGAAGCGCTCAGAATGAAGGGGGAGATCATCGCATGACGACGATGGACGAACATCGGGGGACGGAGCTGGCGGATGCGGCGGGCATCCGATATTTGACCCCGGATAATACGGATTTCACGGAGACGAACGGACGTATGCTATCGGTTAGTACCGGGGGCGAAGTGCATTCGCCGGTTTACGTGCATTGTTCCTTTCCGCATACGAACCAGCGCTCATTCTTGTCGATTCGTACGGCGGATAACAAGGAGATCGGCATGATCCGCCATCTTGACGATTTTCCCCAAGGCACGGCCTCCCTGATTGAAAGGCAGATGATAATCCGCTATTTTACGCCGGAAATAACGAAGGTTATTGCCGTAACCGAGGAGTTCGGCTATTCCTATTGGGAAGTTGCAACGACTGCCGGACTGTGCCGGTTTACGGTGCGAAACGGCAGCGGCAACGTCAAGTTCGCCGCGGAGAATCGCCTGCTGATTATCGACGTCGACGGAAACCGATTCGTCATCCCGCAGGTGGACCGTCTGAGCGACAAGGAATACCGAATGGTCGAAATGAGATTGTAAACGGCGGTAACGGAGGAAAATCGATGAATTTGAATTTCACGCTTTCAGAGCAGGATTTAGCGGCGGTACGGCAAGTCGTCGGAGCGGAGATCGCTTATTGCGTCCCGGCCGACCTGTCGCTGGAAGGGCAGCGGGTGGAAGGCTATCTTGCGATCGGCGGTGGCAGGTGGGCCTATGTGCAAGACGGCCAGGTGCGAGACGAGGGAAACATCGCGGACGCCAGCGATTATAAGCTGGTGCCGTTCGTTGGCAATGCAGTGCTCGAAGCCACGGAGAACGAGACGAAGCGAATCGTCGTCCGGGTGACGATGCAGCATGCGGCCAGGTACGGCTATATCGCCCAAATCTTGAATGACATGGCTGCCGCTCGCCCCATCCGTATTTATCATGATGAAGCGGATCCGGTTTGTGCAGCTTGCGGACGATCGCTCGTCCCGGGTACGCGGGTGTGTCCCCGATGCATGAGCAGAACAGCTGCTTTCAAACGACTGCTTCTCGTGTCGAGAAGGCACTGGCGAGGCTTAATGCTTGGGCTTGGCGTTCTGATCGTCGCTTCGGGACTGGCGATGGCTGGACCCTATTTCCAGAAGCTACTCGTCAACGCTGCGCTGCTGCCCCCCGCCGGGCAAGAAGCGAACGTTAGGGTGTTCTTCCTTGCCCTCGCCGGGATGCTGTTCGCCCTGGCCTTCGGCGAGCTGCTCGGCATCGCCAAAAACCGGATCATGGCCAGCGTCAGTACGGGCATTGCGGCCGATTTGCGCAAAACGGTATTCGATCGGATTCAGAACATGTCGCTCGGATTTTTGACGTCCCAGCGAGCAGGAGACCTGATGAACAGGGTGACGGCCGATACGGACCGCATCCGTCATTTGATTCAGGAGATGTGCACAACGGCCATCTACCAACTGATCATCCTGGTTGCGTCAGCGGCTCTGCTCTTTACCGCCGATTGGCGGCTAGCGCTGGTCGTGCTCCTTCCCGCTCCGTTCGTTGCTTATCTGCACTACCATATTTGGAGACACGTGCTGCACAAGCTGTTTCACAAGCAGTGGCGAATCTCCGATAAGGCGAACTCATTCCTTCACGACGTTCTAAGCGGCATCCGGGTCGTGAAGGCGTTCGGCCAGGAAGAGCGGGAAATCCGCAGATTCCGGAAATACAACGGCGAATTTGCCGCAGCCGCGATCAAGAGCGAGCAATTGTACAGCGTTTTATCGCCGATCTCGAATTATTTGATTCAGATCGGCCAATATCTCGTCCTCATGATCGGCTGCTACATGATTATCGGCCGGGAAATGAACGTTGGCGAACTGATTCAGTTCAGCGCTTACGCCACAATGATATTCGGGCCGATCTCCTGGTTGATGTTCATGCCGCGCTGGATCGCGAATGCCGTCATATCAATGCATCGTGTATTCTCGGTGATCGACGAGCAGCCGGAAGTCATCGATGCAAAGAACGCGGTGGGCCACCGGATTCGGGGCTCGATCGAGTTCCGCGACGTTTTTTTTGGTTACCGATCGTATGAGCCTGTTCTGAAGGAAATCAACCTCACCGTGAAGCCGGGGGAGATGATCGGACTCGTCGGCCATTCCGGATCGGGCAAATCAACGACGATCAATCTGATTTCCCGTTTTTATGATGTGAACGAAGGGGAGATTCGGATCGACGATATCGATATCCGGATGATCCGGCAGGAAGATTTGCGCTCGCAGATCGGAGTCGTGCTGCAGGAGACGTTCCTGTTCAGCGGGACGATTGCGGAGAACATTCAGTATTCGAAGCCGGGTGCGAAACCGGAAGAAGTAATCGAGGCGGCCAAAATCGCGAACGCGCATGATTTTATCATCAATTTGCCCGACGGTTATGATACGAGGCTCGAAGAGAACGGGAACAATTTGTCTGGTGGCGAGCGTCAACGCATAGCGATCGCACGGGCCGTGCTGAACGATCCCCGAATCCTCATTCTGGACGAGGCAACGGCTTCGCTTGACATCGAGACGGAAGCGGCCATCCAGGAAGCGCTGAAACGGGTGACGAAAAACCGCACGACGATCGCTATCGCGCATCGCCTCTCTACGCTGCGCCATGCCGATCGGCTCGTCGTTCTCGACAGGGGGCGGATCGCCGAGATCGGCTCGCATCGCGAATTGATGGATAAGCGGGGGATCTATTACAAGCTGATTGCCGCCCAGCGCGGCATGTCCCGCAAGAGCGACCCTTCCGTGGTGGTATGACGCCGCCAGATGCTTACTGTGAAATAGACGGGCTGAAAGATTAAAAGCTCGTTCTGCCGACATATCGAAAGGAGGAACTCAATGAAAGCATTGAGAGGCAAACAGGTCATTTTGAAAGAGCAAGAACTGATCCGCAGGGAACGAGCGAACAGAAGCTATCTGATGAAGCTGGACAGCGGTCATCTGTTGTTTAATTATCATTTGGAGGCCGGAAGATTTCATGGAAGAACGATTCCCGAAGGTGCGCACGGCGGTTGGGAAACGCCGGTCTGCCAATTGCGCGGCCATTTTCTTGGTCATTGGTTGTCTGGTGCGGCGTTGCATTATGAAGAAAGCGGCGACATCGAATTAAAGGCCAAACTGGATGCTATTGTGCATGAATTGCATGAATGCCAACGCGATAACGGCGGTCAGTGGGTCGGTCCGATACCCGAAAAATATCTGCACTGGATTGCAAGCGGAAAAAGCATCTGGGCGCCCCAATACAATTGTCACAAAATATTAATGGGGTTGGTCGATGCCTGGCAATATGCCGGAAATCGGCAGGCCCTGGATATCGTGGATCGGTTCGCGGACTGGTTTGTCGAATGGAGCGGCACATTCACAAGAGAGCAATTCGACGATATTCTCGATGTGGAGACAGGCGGAATGCTTGAGGTTTGGGCCGATCTGTTGCACATAACCGGAGCGGACAAATATCGTGTGCTGTTAGACCGGTATTATCGCAGTCGGCTGTTTCAACCCTTGCTGGAGGGCAAGGATCCGCTTACGAATATGCATGCTAACACTACGATACCGGAAGTGCTCGGCTGTGCGAGAGCTTATGAGGTTACCGGAGACGACAGGTGGCTGTCCATCGTCCAAGCGTATTGGAATTGCGCTGTAACGGAAAGGGGAAGCCTTGCGACAGGCGGTCAAACCGCTGGAGAGGTCTGGATGCCGAAGATGAAGATGAAGGCCCGCCTAGGTGACAAAAATCAGGAGCATTGTACTGTCTATAACATGATCCGACTAGCAGATTTCTTATTTCGTCAATCTGGCGACCCTACCTACGCGCAATATATCGAGTACAATCTATACAATGGCATTATGGCGCAAGCCTATTATCAGGAATATGGTTTGACTGGTAGTCAGCATAACTATCCTAGAACCGGCCTGCTGACCTATTTCCTCCCCATGAAGGCCGGTCTGCGCAAGGAGTGGAGCACGGAAACCGACAGCTTCTTCTGCTGCCACGGCACGATGGTTCAGGCGAATGCGGCCTGGAACATGGGAATTTATTATCAGGACGGGGATATCGTCTATATCAGTCAATATTTCGATTCCGAGTTGGACGCAAGTATCGCTGGAACCCTCATACGGATCGTACAGACGCAGGACAAAATGAGCGGTAGCCTCCTATCCTCGTCTAACACGGCCGGGTACCAAGCTATTAATGATACAGCGTCGATAAATGAAAATATACCTACTTTTCGCAAATACGATTTCATTGTATCTGCTGCCGCACCGACAACGTTCACGCTCCGCTTCCGCATACCTGAGTGGATCATGGCGGGAGCATCCGTGTACGTCAATGACGTTCTGCAGGGGACGACTCTGGACAGCGAGAACTTCTATGACATTCACAGAGCATGGAAGGAAGGCGATACCGTCTCGATCATGCTGCCAATCGGCATTCGGTTTGTTCCGCTACCGGACGACGAACGAACAGGTGCCTTCCGATACGGTCCAGAAGTGTTGGCAGGCTTGTGCGAATCAGAACAGCAGCTCTATATGAGGGATGAGGATATTGCGTCCGCTATCGAGAACGAAAATGAACGTGAATGGGGGAGTTGGCGGTATTTCTTCAAGACAGTCAACCAGGAACCTGCCATCACGTTCAAACGAATTCGGGATATCGGGTACGAACCTTATCAAATTTACTTCAAAGTAACGCGTACAAAATTATAGTGAAGAGAGAAAAATAAAATATTCCGTGTGTCCAGCCGATCAACATCCATTCCTGCGATAGATCTAGGCTGATGACTAGTACGATCAAACAGGCGGATACTGAGATCGGTAAAATTGCCATTTCCGTAATGGAGATTTGAGAGATGTAAGCTGTCGGAGGTCTCATATAACGTTCCTGTTCGGCGGGACGACCGGAGTGAATATTCATTACTCGAAGCCGAGTGCAAAGTTGGAAGAGATTATTCTTGAAAAGCCTTATCCGTTAGGAGGGAAGGAGCAGCGTATGGAAAATGAAATTCTCAGCGTTCTCTGCTATACGAGAGAACCGCTTGAACCGGAAATCTATTCCCCGAAGCTTGCATATAGCATGCATCTCGCTTACACCGAAGACGGGATGAGTTATCGGGAGCTTAATCACAACTCGGGGGTGCTGTTCGCTAAAGCCGCCGAGCTCTCAAACGCCACGCTGTCCGCCAAGAGTTTGAAGAATCCGTACCTGTTCCACTTGGCTGACGGAAACTTTGGCGTACTGGCCATTCGGACGGAAGCGGACGGTTCTCCCGATCAGCAGAGCAAGGGCTCAGTGCTTTTGTTCACTTCCCCGGACTTGCTGCAGTATCGGGAGCTCGGTCTGTTGAACCTAACGAACGGGCTTCATGTACAAGATATCATGTGCGAATATGAACATGCTTCCCGAAGGTATATCCTTCGTTGGCGTGAAGAAGACGGAAGGTATTATCAAAGGGAAATGGCGGATGTGACATGCCCGGACGACGCTGCCAAGCCGAAGCCGTGCGAAGCTTTCACGCTAAGCCCGAGACGCGTCGACATTGAAGGAGCAGTGCCCCGCAATGCGATACGTGTATCGCGAGGCGTGGCTCAGAGGCTGATTCATAAGCTTACGGTACCGGTTCATGTGCGTAATGAACTGCCGGAGCGTGTGGCCGTTACGTCCAAAGAACAGTTACAAGCCGTTAAAGTGACGGCGATATACAGTGATGGCACAACCGCGATCAAGCCGATTGAGTGGGATGCGTCCGAGATCGATTGGAGCCGTCCCGGAACTTATCGCATTTCTGGAAGCATTCGGCAGGATCGCTATACGTTTCCGATGGCGACGAACCGTGCCGACCCTTGCATTGCGCAGTGGGACGGAAGGTATTATTTTGTCGCGACCAATGATGCCGACGGCAACCATACGATATCGATCCGGGAGGCGGATTCCATATTCGGTCTGGTCTCGGCAGAAGAAACCAAAATCCTGGATACAGGCATGCATGATCATCTGAAGCGATTTCTGTGGGCGCCTGAACTTCATGGCATCGGCGGCGATCTGTATATTTTTCTTGCCGGCTGCAGCGGCGAATTCAAAGACATTCAATCGCATGTTATGCGGTTAAAGAATGGCGGCAATCCGAGAATGGCTGCGGATTGGGGGACCCCAATCCGGGTCGCCAGGAATGACGGAAGCCCGCTGTTTCAAGCCGGCATAACGCTGGACATGACCGTATTAGAGCGGAAAGGCCGTTTATATGTGCTCTGGGCGCAAAGGGAATTGGTACCGCATGACCTGGGCTCGTGGATCTATATCGCCGAGGCGGATCCGAGGGAACCGTGGAGACTGTTATCGGAGCCTGTCCTGCTGTCCAAGCCCGATTACGGCTGGGCGAACAATCAAACGTTCGTGGAGGAAGGGCCCTTTGCACTCATGACAGACCGGAAGATCTTCGTGACGATATCCGGTGCTCTGGTCGATGCCACGTATTGCGTCGGCATGCTCAGCGTCAATTCTGACGCTGATTTGCTTGACCCGAACCAATGGACGAAGCGAAATTACCCGCTGCTAACCTCCAGAAGCGTGCCGGGCGAATACGGGCCAGGACACAATTCTTATGTGAAGGACGAGGAAGGAACGATCTGGAGCGTATATCACGCTCGTCCAGGCATCGGCCAACCCCGCTGCTCGGGTCTCCGTCGCGTGCATTTCGACGTTGACGGTGAACCGATGCTGGGCTTGACGGAAGAGAAGGACCTGAATCCAGCGCTTGCGTCCGTATACCTGGATGTGCAGGTGGAAGCATTGGTGGAAGGCTGACGGAACAACAACTTTTCTGGGTTTGTGCGAATTGTTGAACATGAAGAACAAAAGAAGCGCCGTGTTCCCGTGTGCGGGTACGCAGCGCTTCTTTTGCGTTTTGACGACGTGAACCCGAGGTTAATCCTTTGCCAATGATGAATTCAGATTGGGCACACCGTATAGCCGATGCTCATGCGCTTTCCACTTTCTGGCCCTTTGCGTTGCCCAGAGCATCAACACTTTTAGAATTTACAAATCATGTTTAGTTTCTCTCTGGTCCGTTAACGCAAGCAGTTATATGATCTTGGTAGCTACAAAATGTAAGCGCTGCAACATGAATGCAGCCATGACCAAGGGAGGGGAATAACGCATGTGGATGCGAAAGATCAGCCTGCTGTTCTGCAGTCTGATTCTGGTGTTCATGATGGCATGCAGCAGCGGTTCGGGCGGTGATCTGAAGTCGAGCGAACCCGGCATAGCGAATGAGGCCGTCAACGAGCCTGCAGTGAAAGACGAGGAACCGGCAGACGAACCAAGCGGCCAGGAAGACATATCCGGTTCGCCGGAAATGGATTTTGATATGGGCGGCAGCACCATCAAATGGGTGTCCTGGTATGACGAGTCCATTCAGGAAGACAACCCTGACAACATTAATCGGAAACGAAATTTGGAAGAGTTAATGGAAAAGCATAATTTTAAAATGGAATACGTAACCGTGGATTTCGGCGAGTATCAGGACAAGGTGACAGCTTCGCTGGTAGCGGGCGAACCGATCGGCGATATCATCCGGGTTGCAAGGCCATGGATGATTCCGACGCTGGTCAATCAAGGTTTGTTCGCGCCAGTGGATGAATATACCAAGAATGAGAAGGTATTCATACAGCAGTACACGAACGAGTACTCCCAATACGAAGGAAGAGGCTACGGATTTCGGACCGGCATCAATGGCGCATCATCCGGCATTTTCTATAATCGCACGCTAATGAATCAATTGGGCATAAAGCCGTTGCAGGAATACGTCAACGAAGACAACTGGAACTGGGACACATTCATTCAAGTCGCGAAAGAAGCGAACAAAGATTCAAATAACGACGGCAAGTTGGATATTTGGGGGCTTGCAACCGCTTCCCTTCTGGTTCCTGCCATGGCTTCGAACGAGGCGAATCTGGTCATTCTCGATCAGCAAGGACTCGAGGATCCAAAAACCTTGGAAGTATTGAACTTCTTATCGCGACTTGCAACCGAGGCGGTTGGCAGGCCTACGGAAGGAGGGGACTGGACTGAGGCGGGCCAATTTTTCCGCCAAGGCAACACATTGATGCTTGCCGGCAGCGACTATGAAATGGAGAACTTCAAGCAGGACATGCCGGATTACGATATCGGCTTTCTTCCATTCCCGAAAGGGCCAAGCGCCACAGGGTATCATTCGCATAATACGATCCCGAACTATCTGACGATTCCAAGCGCGGTAGAACACCCCGAACGCCTGGTTTACATTTACGAGAAAATCAACGATATCGACTCAATCTACGATTATCCGAAACAATCCACGCTGGAAACACTATTCAGCAATGAGGACGATATTCAAAATGCCAAGATGGCCGGTGAGAGCATCAAAGTAGTTGATACCAACGCCGGGTATCCATCGATGCCTTATTACGAATTTACAGGGGAAATTCAGGAAGGCATCCCGGTATCAACGGTTGTCGAGAAATACAAAGCGCCGTTCCAGGCCGCGATTGATACAGTTTGGAAAAAGTGAGCAGGGATCATCAACCATAACAGCTGCCCTCGCATCCTCTTTCGATTAGGAGGGCGGCTTCAGGTAAAGCCATTCGTGTTGGAAAGCGATTTCGATTAATGCCTCTTAATGGCAGAGGGAGGATAGCCTTTCGATTCCTTGAACACTTTGCTGAAATAGGAAAGGTCATAAAAACCGCAGCATTCCGCGGCTTCCGTAACAGTACAATTGCCCGTCGCCAGCATGATTTCAGCATTATTTACGCGAACGCGCTGCAGGTATTCCTTGTAGGTCGAACCGGTGTTCAGCTTGAATAGCTTTCCAAGGTAGACGGGGTGGAGATTGAGCTGCTCGGCAAAATCGTTTAACGTCAAGTCTTCCGCATAGTGCTCTTCGATGAATGCTGTCAGTTTCTTGATCCGCGGATCCATCAGCATCGTCGTTTGGCGATGCATGCAGCGGAGCAGCCGATGGAGAATGAGTTCGAACAATGCGCGCGCATGGATCATATAAAACGGTTGTTTATTCATCCACACGAGGTTGAACTCACGGATGTAGGAAAGAATCTCCTTGGTGATCAATTTCTTTGTGACCACGCCAAACGGAAGCCGGATATAATTATGCGGCTCGGCCCAGAAAAAATTGAACGGATACGCATGCATGGGCGACTCCTTACATGTATGGGCTTCTCGTACGCTTCCTCCGGGAACGTATACCAGGTCGCCTGCTTCAACTGCAAATTTTTTGCCGTTAATGTAGTAGTTTGCCCGGCCCTCAACAACGAACGTCAAATCATGAAATCCGATTCGGGACTTCTGAATTTTCCAATCCGGATAACATTTACGGTCTACGAACAGAAAGATATTCGGTACGAGATGAGGGTGATATTCAAGCTCCATGCGAAAATCGCCTCCTTTTAAAAAAATTGTAACGTCCTAATGAACTTTTACAACCTGTGATTGGATTGTAATTTTACCATGGAATCGCCGCTTGCTATTATCGAAATTTTCAGCTAAGAAAGGGAATGATTGAATGATCACGTTAACCGGGTTTGCGGATGAGATCTCCCAGGATTTGGAGGAACAGCTGGATGTCCTTGAATCCGAAAGCATCCGTTATCTTGAGCTTCGAGGCGTATGGGGGAAAAACGTGCTGCAGTTGAGGGAAGAAGAGTTGTCTGGCATAAAAGAACGATTATCGCAGCGGGGGGTCGGAGTCTCCTCAATCGGATCGCCGATCGGGAAAATCCAAATCACCGACGACTTTGAACCTCATCTCGAACATGCCAAGCATGCCGTTCGTTTGGCTAAGTATTTCCAAGCGCCTTATGTCCGCGTGTTTTCCTTTTACATTCCCGACGGAGACCACGAGAAGTATCGGCCAGAGGTAATACGGCGCATGCTTCGGCTCGCTCAGTTGGCAGAGCAGGAAGGCATTGTACTGCTTCATGAGAACGAAAGCCATATTTACGGAGACACCGGCGAGCGATGCTTGGAGTTGCTTCAATCAGTTTCGTCCCCCCATTTGCGGGCGGCGTTCGATCCTGCGAATTTCGTGCAGTGCGGCGTGAAACCCGTAGGCGAGGCCTACCCATTGGTCGGCGACTATACGGCGTATATCCATGTCAAAGACGCCATAATGGGGAAGGGGATGGTCGTGCCCGCAGGCGATGGTGACGGCGAGCTACGTCTGCTCCTTCAAGAGCTTTGCCGCAGGCGGTATTCCGGCTTTCTGTCTTTGGAGCCGCATCTGCGGGCCGCCGGAAGGTTCGAGGGATTCACCAATCCCCAACTATTCGTCGAGGCTTCCAAAGCGATAAAGCGATTGCTAGCTGTGGAAGGGATGGAGTGGAATTGAAAGGTCGGATATGAATTCAACCGAGTGCATCCTGACACGAATCCAAAAAAAAATTTTTGGGAGGAGCAGTCTCATGAATCGTTTCTTGATTTCACGTTATAAGAAAGCCATAAGTGCATGTTTGGCCCTTGTCCTTGCGTTGTCCCTTTTGCCGGCACCTGGCGATGTTGCCGCAGCCAGCGACGCCGTTGTGAATGTATCGTCGGAGAAACAAGTGATACGCGGTTTCGGAGGCATCAACCACCCGGCATGGATCGGAGATTTGACGGCAGCACAGAGAGAAACCGCATTCGGAAACGGACACAACCAGTTAGGATTCTCGATATTAAGAATCTACGTGCACGAAGACCGAAATCAGTGGTACCGTGAACTGGATACGGCCAAACGAGCGATTGCCCTTGGAGCTATCGTATTCGCTTCGCCATGGAATCCGCCCGCCGACATGGTCGAGACCTTCAACCGCAACGGCGATACGTCGGCAAAGCGACTTCGCTACGACAAGTATGCCGCGTATGCCCAGCATCTTAACGATTTCGTAACCTACATGAGAAACAATGGCGTGAATCTTTACGCGATTTCCGTCCAGAACGAGCCCGATTATGCGCATGACTGGACGTGGTGGACGCCGCAGGAAATGCTTCGCTTTATGAAAGAAAATGCCGGATCGATCAACAGCAGAGTGATCGCACCGGAATCGTTCCAATATCTGAAAAATATGTCGGACCCGATTCTAAATGATCCCCAGGCGCTTGCCAATATGGATATTCTTGGCGCTCATCTGTACGGTACCCAAGTTAGCAATTTCGCGTATCCACTATTCAAACAAAAAGGAGCGGGAAAAGACCTCTGGATGACCGAGGTGTATTACCCGAACAGCGACAACAACTCGGCGGATCGCTGGCCTGAAGCCTTGGATGTGTCTTACCATATCCACAATGCGATGGTAGAGGGAGATTTTCAAGCTTACGTATGGTGGTATATCCGCAGATCCTACGGTCCGATGAAAGAGGACGGCACGATCAGCAAACGCGGCTACAATATGGCTCATTTCTCCAAGTTTGTCCGTCCCGGCTATGTCAGGGTGGATGCTTCGAAAAATCCACAAACGAACGTTTACGTATCCGCCTATAAAGGCGACAACAAAATCGTTATCGTTGCCATAAACCGGAACAACTCCGGGGTCAATCAGAACTTTGTCCTTCAGAATGGAACCGTTTCGCAGGTATCAAGGTGGATCACGAGCAGCAGCAGCAATCTCCAGCCAGGAACGTCTCTCAATGTAACAGGGAGCAATTTCTGGGCTCATCTTCCCGCGCAAAGCGTTACGACTTTTGTGGGTGAACTCGGGCGGTAACACATCGTCTACGGTACTGTTAACAAAGCGTATGATAAGGGCTGTCTTCAAGTCACAAGGGTGACTTGGAAGGGCAGCTCTTTGTTCTGGGCTGGTAATCAGTAAGGAAATCCACGAAGTGCCGACACACAGCTCGCAGTGGTTCCTGCCAAACCCCTTAATGTTTATATTAACTCCGATTGATCATATTGCCTCGTAAAGGAATTTGCGTCCTTTCGCTCCTAGCCTATTGCCATATCGTATGCAATTGTACTCCGAGGAAGGAATTGTACCTTTTTCTTGCGAACAGTCAAGTGTATCATCGAATTGCTTCATATTTGAAAACGCTTTCTATTGAGGAGGGTACATATGCAGCGTTTATGGTCCAAGTTCTCCCCGGTGTTCCGCAGATTTCTGATTTCCTACCTGATTGTGCTGTTAATCCCCCAAATCGCAGGTTATGCATCGTACAGGGCTTCGATTGAAGTAGCAAAATCAAGCTCGATCGAAAACAGTCTGAGTTCATTGAATCTGGGAAAAGAGATCATCGAGCGGCATCTGGTGGAGGTGGAAGCCTTCACGAAGCAGCTTGCGATCAATCAGGATTTATATCGTCTGATCGCCGATCCCAAGCCGCTCGACAGCAACAACGTTTACGGCTTGGGGAGGATGCAGCGCAGTCTGTCCATGTACAGCAGCACGAACGATTACCTGTCTAATTTCTTCATCTACATACGCAATTATAACGCCATTATTACGCCGAGCACCGTCTATTACCGGCCTGAGCATTATTACGAGGCGAATCGGCTTGAAGGAATGACGTTCGAGGAATGGGAAGAGGCCGTATTAAAGAAACCTCATCTAAATGAGTTGATTCCGCTTAAGAAATATAGGCGGGAAATCCGCGATACGGTGTTTGTCGAAATGCCGGCAGTCACGTTTCTGCAGTCGATACCGCTTAACAGCTTCAACAATCCACAGGCGATGATCGGCGTTATGATCGATGAAGATCATATGGGCAGCCTGCTGCAAAACATCGTGGACCAATACGGCGGCTGGGCGGTGGTTGCGGACCGGGAAGGCAGCTTGATCCTGTCCCGCGGCATCGGCGAAGAGGAAGCCAAGCGCTTCTCCGAAGCTCCGGGAGACGAGAACGGACAAGTCAGCCCCACGGGCGACGGCAAACTGTTGATTACCATTCGGTCCGACCTGAACGGGTGGACCTATATGGCCGGAATACCCGAGCAGGTGCTGTTGACGAAGGCCGACAAAATCCAGCGGATCACGACGACGTTTACGCTGGCTGCGCTGGTCATCGGTTTGCTGATCGGACTTGTGCTCGCGTACCGGCACAGTGCTAAGCTCCATTCGCTCCTGTCCGTGTTTCGCGAGCAAAACCACATTTCTCGGGAGAAGATCGGTAATGAGTATGATTTCCTGGCCGGCAATATCGCGGCGCTGATCGCAAACAATGAATTGCTGGAGTCTTCACTGAACGATCAGCTCCCGCTGCTTAGGGATGCGTTTATCAAGCGGCTGCTGACAGGCGACTTCTATACGCTGCGCGAGATCGAGGCGGTCTCCGGTCAAACCGGAGTCCGCCTCCGCGGCGAGCATGGACGTGCAGGCATTCTAAAAGTTGCCGGATATGGCAGCGCTGACAGTGAGGAAATCATCCAGGAACTCAGCGTCGCAAGGTTGATCGTCCGGCAGGGCTTGAGCCGGCTGGAATCCGATGTGCTGGTTACGGACTGGGGTTCGGACCAGATCGCTTTCGTGCATGCGCTTGCCGGAGAGCCGCTGGACGATTTACATCGTCGCCTGGAAGCCGGTTTGCTCGAACTAGTCGATACCGTATATCGGCAGCATCGATTGTCGATCACGATCGGGCTGGGTTCGGTGTTCGACGCGTGGAACGGCGTAGCTGACTCGTTCAACGAAGCGCAGCAAGCGTTGGAATATGCCGTCCACACTGGGGCAGTCGGCATCACTCGGTTCGAGGATGCGATGAAAGCAACGGAGCTGTACTATTATCCGATTGAATCCGAACAGCGTATGCTCAATACGCTTAAGGCGGGTGAACTGGAGGAAACAAGCCGCCTTCTTGACCAGCTGTTCAGCCGGAACTTTGAAGAAAGGGAGCTGTCGTACGATATGACGCAGCAGTTTGTGACGGAACTCAAGGGAACCTTTTTGAAGCTGGCCGAACAAAAAATATTCCACGACGAGTCGTTGACCGACCATATCAAGGAACAGATCGCGGCCATTACGACGTCGGACGGGGTCGATCAGCTCAGGGACAGATTCGGGAAGCTCATTCATGATATCTGCATGGACGTCCGGAAGAAAAAATGCGACATGCATGCCGAGACCGTCGGTGAGATCATCCGCTATATCCACGAGCGTTACTCCGACGCAGAGTTGACGCTTTATCGTATCGCGGAGCATATTGGCAAGCCCGAAAAGTATATCTCCCAAATGTTCAAGGAACATACGGGAACGAATCCTTCGGACTACGTTGAGCTGGTGAGGATCGGCAAGGCGGCCGAGCTGCTGCAGGAGAACCTATTGACGATTGACGAGATCGCCGCGCAGGTGGGGTATAACAGCGCCCATTCATTTCGGAGGGCCTTCAAGCGGGTTCGCGGCGTGTCGCCGAGCACATTCCGGCAAATGGCCGATTAAGGAAACGGCGATCTCGCCAATCTTTTGCGTAAAAGGGAAGTCAGCCGTCTGCTTAATCAAAGGGGATCGAACGTGTTGGCGGACGTTTTTTATCGAATCCGCCTAATGAAAAACCTAGTAAAATCAAGGCTTGGAAAGCATCCGTTTCCGAAATTGTACGGCAAGGGAGAAAGTGTGCCTTTACGAAGCCGAGCGTGCAATTTTATGATTACGCACAAGAAAGCGCTGCCAAATAAGTTCCGGCTTCATTGGCAGCTACTCATCGAAGGAGGGATGGAACTGAGTACTCTATTTTCCAAGTCCAAAACGGTCAGAGCCCCGAGCGGCAAGCGCTCGGAAATCGGAAGAGCCGCCTATCGAAGCTTCAGAAGACATTGGCAACTGTATCTGCTGGTCATTCCGCCGGTCTTGTACTTCATCATCTTCAAGTACTTGCCCATGGCAAACGCCGTGCTAGCATTCAAGAATTATAACGTAATGAAAGGGATTTGGGGGAGTCCATGGGTCGGCACACAGTATTTCGAGATGTTTTTTCGCAACCCTGCGTTCGTGACACTGATCAAAAATACGCTGTACATTTCGTTCTATCAATTGATCGTCGGGTTTCCGATCCCGATTCTGCTGGCGTTGGCCTTGAACGAGGTGAAGAGCGCAAGGTTCAAAAAAACCGTGCAGATGGTCACCTATGCGCCATATTTCATCTCCACGGTGGTCATGGTGTCCATCATCATGCTGTTCCTGTCCCCGCGTCTTGGGATCGTGAATACCATTGCTGGCGCGCTTGGCTTTGAAGCGGTCAATTATCTTGGAGAGCCTGGCATGTTCCGCACGATCTACGTGCTGTCCGATGTATGGCAAACCATGGGCTATTCCGCGGTGATTTATCTTGCTGCTCTGGCGGGAGTGGACCCGTCATTATATGAAGCGGCCAAAGTGGATGGCGCCAATCGGTTCCAGAAAATCCTGAATGTCGATCTTCCCGGCATTCTGCCGGCCGCGGTCATCATTCTGATTCTCAGTGTAGGCAACATCATGGCACTCGGCTTCGAGAAAATGTACTTATTGCAGAATCCGCTGAACTTGTCCTCGTCCGAGATCATTTCCACGTATGTGTACAAAATCGGATTGCTGAACGCGAACTACAGCTTCGCCACGGCGGTAGGATTGTTCAATTCCTTGATCAATCTGGTGCTGCTCCTAGTCGTCAACGCCATTGCCAAGCGGGCATCCAATACCAGCCTCTGGTAAATTTCACGAAAGGGGGGGAGTGACATGAACGCATTGCGGGCCCATTCCGGAAGCCGACGGAGCGTGAGGATCAAGGAGTCGCTGGGGGACCGTATTTTTCTGAGCGTAACCTACATCTTGCTGATCTTGGTTTTAATTGCCGTCCTGTATCCGCTTATTTACATCGTAAGCTCGTCCCTGAGCAGTCCAAGCGCCGTCTCTGCAGGCAAGGTGTGGCTGTGGCCGGTCGACGTATCGCTGGCAGGGTACGAGGCGGTGTTCCGAAACGGCCAGGTGCTGACAGGCTATGCCAATTCGCTGTTTTATACCGTTGCCGGTACGTTCATCAGCGTATCCCTGACCATCATGGTCGCTTACCCGCTGTCGAAGAAGTCGTTTTTCGGCCGCACGCCGCTTATGGTTTTCATTACTTTCACCATGCTGTTCTCCGGCGGGTTGATCCCGACCTATCTGGTCGTCAAATCGATGGGCATGATCGATACCCGCTGGGCGCTGCTCATTCCGAATGCCGTTTGGGTATGGCAGGTCATTATCGCCAGAACCTTCTTCCAGACCTCGATCCCGGATGAGCTTTCCGAGGCGGCAGACATCGACGGGTGCAGCGACATCCGCTACATTTTCAGCGTCGTTCTTCCGCTTGCCAAACCGATTATCGCCGTGCTCTCGCTTATGTACGCGGTGGGGCAGTGGAACGCCTATTTCGATGCCTTGATCTACTTAAAATCGCAATCGCTCTATCCGCTTCAGCTCATTCTCCGCAGCATTCTCATCCTGGGAAGCGGAACGGGCAATATGGACGCCGGGGAGATGGTGAAGCAGCAGCAAATGGCCGAGCTCATGAAATACTCGCTTATTGTGGTGGCAAGCCTTCCGGTGCTGGTGATCTATCCGTTCGTGCAGCGCTATTTCGTGCAAGGCATGCTGATCGGCTCCGTGAAGGGCTGATCGTGGGCAGAGCCCGTTATGTTGCATTACCAATTCATGAGGGGGAGATTGATTTGAGAAAAACAGCAACTCGTCTGCTTGTTCTCATACTGATGCTTAGTTTTGTGCTTGCCGGATGCTCCGGCGGAAATGACAACCCGGGAAGCGCAGGGAAGGAAGGCGGCATGCCGGACTCCGGCGAGAAGGTAACGATCAACGTTTTTTCCCATCAAGGATCGGATATGGATCTGAAAACCAACAAGTTTACGAAAAAAATGGAAGAGCAATTCGGCATCAAATTCAATTGGACAACCGTTCCGTTTGACGGCGCGGCCGAAAAACGGCAAATCTCGCTCGCGTCCGGCGACTATCCGGATTTGTATATGCTTATTCCATGGGTAGACCGTTTCTCGCAGACGGACTTATTGAAATTCGGACAGCAGGGGGTAATCATCCCGCTGAACGACCTGATCGATGAGCATGCTCCGCACATTAAGGAAGTGCTGGAGAACAACGATTATTATAAAGCGATGAACACCGCGCCGGATGGCAACATTTACGGATTGACCGGCTTAAACGAATGCTTCCACTGCTCCTACCCGAATAAAATGTGGATCAATACGAAGTGGCTTGATCAGCTCGGGCTTGCGCAGCCGACGACGCCGGAAGAATTCAAAGCGGTTCTCGAGGCCTTCAAGACACAGGATCCGAACGGCAACGGCAAGGCGGACGAAGTGCCGCTTAGCGGATCCGTCGAAAATTTCGGCGTTCACGTAATCCCTTACCTTATGAACGGCTTTATATACAACGACGACAGAACATATCTCATCATGAAGGAGGGCCAGGTAGACACCGCCGCGAACAAACCGGAATGGCGGGAAGCGCTGGCCTACATCAAATCGCTTTATGATGGGGGGCTCATTGACCCGGGAGCCTTTACGCAAAATGCAGGCGCGTACAAAAAAATCGGGGATAACGCGGACGCACAGCTGTTGGGCGCCGGGGCCGGCATGCATCCCGCCTTGTTCCTGACGACGGGAGAAGACGCGCCGTACAGCAAGGACTATAACCCGCTTTCGCCTTTGCGAGGACCGCATGCCGATTATGCAACATTCAACTATCCGATAGATCCGGGCGCATCCTTCGTCCTGACGAATAAAGCGAGCAAAGAGGCCCAAATTGCCGCCATTCAAATGCTGGACTATTTCTACACGCAAGAAGGCGCGATGCTTTCCTACCTCGGTGAAGAAGGCAAAAGCTGGCGCAAGCCGCAGGATGGAGAAATCGCGCTGAACGATAAAGTGGAGCCGCTCTATAAAGCGATCCCGCTTGAACCCGGGGAGCAGCCCCGCAATGACAATTGGGGAGCATTAACCCAATATAACCATCACCGGGCATACCGCGATGCCGAGGTTCAGGGCACAGATATTTACGCCGATGACGGTTACGAACGCCGCCTGTACGAGGCAACGCTATTGATGGAAGGCAAGGAGCCGCAAGATATCTTCCCGCACTGGGCGCTATGGGTCGACCCGCTGGTTGCCGACGAAGCCAGCATGATGCAGACGAACATCAAGGACTATATTGACCAGAACGCCTTGCTGTTCATCACCGGTGCCAAGAGCCTGGATAAGGATTGGGATGATTACGTGAAAGGGCTGGAGGGTCTGAACATGCCGCGTTATATTGAAATCATGCAGGCTGCTTACGATTCATCGACAATATCGAAATAAACCGTGGCCCGATAAGCCCGGCTTCTTGGAGGCAGGAGTCTTTGCTCAGGACGCGGGGCTCTTGTCTTCCTTATTTTTAAAGTTCGGCGTTTAAGTGATCTTCGATTTGGGACCGTGACATCAAAAAAAGGTACAAATATGCGGAATTCGGCAATTTCTATTCTGTTATCGGATGTTGCAACAAGGTGGAATGGAGGTTGTGTTCGATGCGCATTGACGCCCATCAGCATTTTTGGAAAATCGAACGCAACGATTACGGATGGATGACGCCCGAAATTCCGGTGCTTTACCGCGACTATTTGCCTTCCGGTCTCAAACTGCATTTGCAGAGACACGGCATCGGCCATACGATTCTTGTTCAGGCTGCGCCGACGATCGAGGAAACCGAATTCATTCTGAAATTAAGCGAAACGGCCGTACGAGCAGCGCCTCGTCGATGGAAAGCGCCTTTGGGCTCGTCGGCCACGGCGGTTCCTTGACGTTTGTCGGGTTGGTAAAAAGCACGATTACCTTTAACGATCCCGATTTTCACGCGTGCGAAATGACGGTGCAGGGCAGCCGAAATGCGACGCGGGAGGACTTCGAGCGGGTGATTGCGGCCATAACCGGCGGCTGCATTGACATCGGCATTACATTACCCACCGAAGCTCGCTCGAGGACATGATCGACAACTTCGACAGCTGGCTCTTGCCGGAATCGAAGGTGATCAAGGCGTTGGTGGAGCTGAACTAGTTCAAATTGCGATAGCGGATTGGAGGAGAAGCATGACAAGTTTGAATGGCATGGAACTGAAGCATCGCTTGTGGTATAGGAAACCGGCGGCCGAATGGAATGAGGCGCTGCCGATCGGAAACGGCCGGCTGGGCGCGATGATCTTCGGCGGCACGGCCGAGGAGAAGCTGCAGCTTAACGAGGATTCGGTGTGGTACGGGGGCCCGCGCGACCGCAACAACGAAGATGCGCTGCCCCATTTGCCCGAGATCCGCAAGCTGATTATGGAAGGCAGGCTGCAGGAAGCGGAGGAGCTGGCGGCGATGACGATGGCGGGGCTGCCCGAAGCGCAGCGGCACTATGTGCCGCTCGGCGATCTGCTGCTGTCGTTCGGCCAGCATGGCCAGCTTGCCGAGGATTACATGCGGGAGCTTGATTTGGAGCGCGGTGTATCCCGCGTCAGCTATCGGATCGGCGGGATCAGGTATACGCGCGAGCTGTTTGCCAGTTATCCGGATCAGGCGGTCGTCATCCGCATCACCGCCGACAAGCAGGAGGCGGTCACGTTCAAAGCCCGGTTCAACCGCCGGAACTGGAGGTACGTGGAGAAGACGGACAAATGGGAGGCGAGCGGGCTGGTCATGCGCGGGGATTGCGGCGGCGAAGGAGGCAGCTCCTTCAGCGCCGTCTTGAAGGCGGTCCCGGAAGGCGGCGTCTGCCGCACGCTTGGCGAGTATTTGCTAGTGGACGGCGCAAGCTCGGTCACATTGCTGCTTGCCGCCGGAACGACGTTCCGGCATCCCGACCCGGAGCTTGACGGCAAACGGCGGCTGGAGGAGTTGAGCCGAGTTCCGTATGCCGAGCTGTTAGCCCGGCATGTCGCCGATTACCGCGAGCTGTACGGACGGGTCGAACTGAAGCTGCCCGAGAATCCGGACAAAGCCGCGCTCCCGACCGACGAACGGTTGAAGCGGTTCCAACACGGCGAGGAAGACCACGGCCTGATCGCGACCTATTTTCAATTCGGGCGCTACCTGCTCATTGCCTCCAGCCGGCCGGGCTCTTTGCCCGCGAATCTTCAAGGCATCTGGAACGACAGCTTTACTCCGCCGTGGGACAGCAAATTCACGATCAATATCAATGCGCAGATGAATTATTGGCATGCGGAAAACTGCAATTTGGCCGAATGCCACGAGCCGTTGTTCGAGCTGATCGAACGGATGCGGGAGCCCGGGCGGGTTACGGCCGGCGTCATGTACGGCTGCCGGGGCTTCACCGCGCATCACAATACGGATATTTGGGCGGACACGGCCCCGCAGGATACGTACCTTCCTGCTTCCTTCTGGCCGATGGGCGCCGCCTGGCTGTGCCTGCATCTGTGGGAGCATTACCGATTCGGTCAGGACCGATATTTTCTGGCGCGGGCATACGAGACGATGAAGGAGGCGGCGTTGTTCCTGCTCGATTATTTGATCGAGGACGGCGAAGGGCGGCTCGTGACTTGCCCTTCCGTTTCCCCGGAGAACCGCTATAAGCTGCCAAACGGCGAGACGGGGGTGCTGTGCACAGGGGCCACGATGGATTTCCAGATCATCGAAGCGCTGTTTGATGCCTGCATGCAGAGTGCGGAAATTTTCGGGCGGGATGAGGCGTTCCGCGAGGAGCTCGCTGCCGCCTTGAAGCGGCTGCCCAAACCGCAGATCGGCAAATATGGGCAAATTCAGGAGTGGATGGAGGATTACGAGGAAGTGGAACCGGGACATCGCCACATCTCCCATCTGTTTGCGCTTTATCCGGGCGAAGGCATGAACGTGGATTCCACGCCGGAGCTCGCCGCAGCGGCTCGGACGACTTTGGAACGAAGGTTGGCTAACGGCGGCGGACACACCGGCTGGAGCCGGGCGTGGATCATCAACTTCTGGGCACGACTGTTGGATGCCGACAAAGCTTACGAAAACGTAAGAGCGATGCTTCACCACTCTACGCTGCCTAACCTTTTCGACAACCATCCGCCGTTTCAAATCGATGGTAATTTCGGCGGCACGGCGGGCATTGCCGAGATGCTGCTGCAAAGCCACGCTGGTTTGATCCGTTTGCTGCCTGCTTTGCCTAACAGCTGGAGCGATGGGGAAGTCAGAGGGCTGCGGGCACGTGGCGGCTTCACCTTGAATTTCACCTGGACGAAGGGACAGGTTACTGAAGTGGTCGTGTCCTGCTCAGTCTCCGGTCCATGCCGTTTACAAGCACCTGGACTTGACCCTGTTTCGTTTACGGGGGAAGCCGGCCGCTCCTACATGTTCACCAAGAAAAGGGATGAGTGATCATCAAATAACTTAATAGCTCGTGATACGCATTCTTAATGAGTTACTGACCCGGCTCATAATCTAATGACTGCTGCTGGACTCCGTTTCTGTATTCACTGGGCGCCATCCTCGTCCACCGCTTGAACTGGCGGCTGAAATGCGCATTGGTCTTATATCCTAGCATCATCGCGATATGGTCCATGCTTAAATCCGTTTGCTTTAACAGCCGCTGAGCTTCGCCCAAAAGGGTTTCTGACAAGAACTTGCGAGGTGCTTTGCCGTACACTTCACGAAAGATCCGATTCACCTGCGACGGACTAAGGTTCAGCGACTTGGCGATGTCATGGATCCAGGTTCGCTCGGTCTCCTGAATTTCACCGTGAAGATGGATATATCTTACGGAGTCTTCAATTTGCTCGGCGATCTGACGGGCGATTGCTTCTTTTTTCGATAAGATGACGGATGGGGTCTGAGATAGCTGTCCGACCAGGGAGCCGAGCAGTTCGAATACGGCAGCGTGGACTCTCATCTGTTTGAAGGCCGGCAGCGGGCTGGATAAGTGCTCAGTGGCCAGACTGTAGAGTGTAGAGAGAGAAGAAGACAGTCCCTGGGCTAAAACCGAATCAGCCGGATAATAAATGTCCTTGCAGCGGTTGAGTTCTCTACAAAAGGATGTATCGTGAACGCTGAAATGGACGGAAAAGTAAGTGAAACCTTTCGGACCGGCGCCAGTGCAGGAATGCGTCATACCGGGGCGGATGAACAACAAGTCTCCAACGGACTGTTTGTACAGCTGTCCATTTACCACCATATTCATCTCTCCGTCCATCATCCAATGAATTTCGTACATGGAATGCTCGTGGGACGGATAAGTCCAGCGGGAACCCACTTTTCTTGCATGCAGCCCCAATAATTGAAAAGACATGCGAACATCGGGCAGACGGCCTAAATATACGGCTTCGGAAAACTTGGTCAAAGCAAACCTCCTCGGTATGTCCTGTTTTCCAGTAACGGTTAGACTCATCTTAACAGAAAAATCATGCGTGAAAAGGGTAAATCGTCGTAGAGATTAGCGCATCGTCATAGACGATCGGTGGTGCTATGGTAGTAATATCAACCCGAAGGGGAAGAAATGGGGGCAAGCCTGAATGAGAATTATACGATTTCTGGACGGACAACAGAAGCGGCTGGCAGCCGTTACGGATGATGAAGCAGCCTATCGTCTGCCGCAGCCGGATTTTATGACTTTGATCCATCAAGCCAGGGAGCGCGGGATCTCTCCTGTCCAACTGGTTGAAAGCGCTTTTAGTCCTGCGAATGAGTTGGCTGGTGACTGGACTTCTCTGCGCCTTATCACGCCAGTGGAAGCTCCGGAGGTATGGGCGGCAGGCGTTACATATCAACGGAGCCGGGAAGCACGTAATTATGAAGCTACGGATGGAAAACTGGATGCGGAAACATTTTACGACAAAGTTTATGAGGCTGAGAGGCCGGAAATCTTTTTCAAATCCACGGCCGCCCGCACCATCGGACCGAACGAGGCCGTCACGCTGCGCAGTGATTCCACATGGCAGATCCCTGAGCCTGAGCTGGGATTGGTGCTTGGCGCAGATGGCAGCATTGTGGGATATATCGTCGGCAATGACATGAGCTGCCGCGATATCGAAGGGGAGAACCCGCTGTATTTGCCGCAAGCGAAAATATGGCGCAAATCCTGCTCCATCGGACCGGCCATCCGGCTTGCGGAAACGGTGCAGAATCCATATGCATTCAGCATCGTCTGCGAAATTTACCGCGAGGGGCGCATGGTCGTTAAGAGCGAGGCCAGTACGAGTGAATTAAACCGAAAGCTGGATGAACTGGTCTCCTTCCTGGCAAAAGACAATGATTTGTTTGACGGTACGGTGCTTTTGACAGGCACAAGCATTGTGCCGCCTAATGAGTTCACGCTTGAGCCCGGGGACCGGATTGAAATTTCAATCAGCAGTATCGGTACGCTGGTGAACCCTGTTTTATCAAACTAGTTTTTAATAAGGAGGACGTACTTCCATGATGGCATTTCAAGGAGAGCAAGTATACAGGAACTATATCAACGGAGAATGGATGAAGGCGGCGTCCGGAGAAAACGAACCCAGCATCAATCCGGCAAACCGGAATGAGGTAGTCGGGTATGTACCGGTTTCCGGTATAGAGGATCTGAACCGTGCTGTCGCAGCGGCCAAAGCAGCAGGCCGAGCCTGGCGGCGATTAACCGGCTCGGAACGCGGCAATGTTCTGTACAAGGCGGCGAATGTGCTGGAACGCCGGGTCGACGAGGTCGCCGAGGCGATGACGAGGGAAATGGGCAAAACGCTCGCAGAAGCTAAGGGAGAGACGATGCGCGGCGTCGCGATCCTTAGGTATTACGCTGGCGAAGGGATGCGAAAAATCGGCGATGTCATTCCTTCCACGGACAGCGAAGCACTGATGTTTACGACCCGTGTACCGCTTGGCGTCGTGGGCGTGATTGCCCCATGGAATTTTCCCGTAGCGATTCCGATTTGGAAGACGGCCCCGGCTTTGATATACGGCAATACCGTTGTGTTAAAGCCGGCGCAGGAAACGGCGGTCACGGCAGCCAAACTGATGGAATGCTTTGAGGAAGCGGGAATTCCGGCAGGCGTTCTCAATCTTGTATGCGGCAGAGGTTCGGTGATCGGATCTGCGCTTGCCGAGCATCCGGATGTCAACGGGATAACGTTTACAGGTTCCAACGAAGTCGGAAAACGGGTCGGCGCCGCCGCTTTGGGGCGGGGAGCCAAGTATCAGCTTGAAATGGGCGGCAAAAATCCGATCATTATCGCGGCAGATGCGGACCTGGACTTGGCAGTCGAGGCCACCATCAGCGGCGGCTTGAAATCCACCGGCCAAAAATGCACCGCCACCAGCCGGGTCATTGTTGAGCGGAAAGTATATGAAGCCTTTAAAGAAAAGCTCCTGTCGCAAATTCGGGAGATCCGGTTGGGCGACGGCATGTCTTCCGAAAGCTGGATGGGACCGTGCGCGAACGAAGGACAGCTCGAAACGGTGCTGAACTATATTCATAAAGGGCAGGATGAAGGTGCCGTGCTGCTGACCGGCGGAAAAAGAGCGGACGGTCCAGGACTTGAAGAGGGATTCTATGTCCAGCCAACCGTATTTGAGGGTGTCGAACCGCATATGTCCATAGCCCGGGAAGAAGTCTTCGGTCCTGTGCTTGCATTGATCGCGGTGGATTCCCTGGAGGAAGCCATAGAGACGGCCAATGACAGCGACTTTGGCTTGAGTGCCTCCATCTATACGCAAAATGTCGGGGCAATGCTGTCATTCATCCGGGATATGGATGCCGGATTGGTCAGGATCAATGCGGAAACGGCCGGTGTAGAGCTGCAGGCGCCGTTCGGCGGGATGAAGATGTCAAGCTCGCATTCCAGGGAACAGGGTCAAGCAGCGATCGAGTTTTTCACTTCTATCAAAACGGTCTTCGTGAAGTCATAAGCTGCGGGAGGGTGCCATGCACGATCAGATTATGTCGATAATGGGAGAGATGGACTCAAGCCGTTTCGATATTACAGCACAAGCTCCGGGGGCAGCGGGACGGCTGCCTTTAACGGATGATTTGCTGCGGAACGCTCCGAGCGGCGACTTGTTCGGCATGTCCCAGAATGTCGGAATGGGCTGGAAGCCTGAGGAATTGAACGGAAAACAGTTTCTGATCCTGAGCACGCAGGGCGGAATTCGCAATGAGGACGGCAGTCCTGCAGCCCTCGGTTACCACACGGGCCACTGGGAGGTCGGTCTGCTCATGAAGGCCGCGGCGGAAGAGATATCGGACCGCGGCGGAATTCCGTTTGCCGGCTATGTCAGCGACCCCTGTGACGGCAGATCACAGGGCACGACAGGCATGTTCGACTCGCTCCCGTACAGGAACGATGCCGCGCTCGTGTTCCGCAGATTGATTCGCTCCCTGCCGACGCGCAAAGGCGTGATCGGCGTCGCCACTTGTGACAAAGGTCTGCCGGCGATGATGTTAGCGCTTGCGGGAATGCCGCAGCTGCCGGGAGTAATCGTTCCCGGGGGCGTCACCCTTCCGCCTGTCGATGGAGAGGACGCCGGCAAAATTCAGACGATCGGCGCACGGTACGTCAGCGGCGAGCTCTCCCTGGAAGCGGCGGCGGAGCTCGGCTGCCGGGCATGTGCTACACCGGGGGGAGGCTGCCAGTTCCTGGGCACGGCAGCAACGGCCCAGGTCGTCGCCGAGGCGATGGGCATGACGGTGCCGCATGCCGCACTTGCACCTTCCGGGCAGCCGATCTGGATCGAAATGGCGCGCCAATCCTCACGCGCACTGATGGCGATGGAGTCCAATGGGCTGAGAATGGCGGACGTTGTCACCGATGCGGCGATTCGCAATGCGATGGCTGTTCATGCCGCATTCGGCGGCTCTACCAACCTGCTGCTGCACATTCCCGCCATTGCCCATGCAGCCGGTTTAAACGTGCCTGCGGTGCAGGACTGGATCCAGGTCAACAAACATGTGCCGAGACTGGTCAGCGCCCTGCCGAACGGCCCGATCTTCCACCCGACCATTCGGGTGTTTCAGGCTGGAGGCGTGCCCGAAGTGATGCTTCACCTTAGGCAGCTTGGCGTACTGGATGAGTCCGTGCTTACCGTAACAGGTACGACGCTGAGCGAGGTTCTCGACTGGTGGGAATCGTCGGAACGCCGTCATCTGCTGCGGAAGCAGCTGAAGGAGAAGGACGGGATAGATCCGGACAGTGTCATTATGAGCGTTGAGTATTCGCAGCGTCTTGGCATTACCTCTACCGTGACATTTCCAACAGGGAATATCGCTCCGGAGGGCTCTGTGATCAAATCCACATCGATCGACCCTACGGTACTGGATAACCAAGGCGTGTATCGTCACAAAGGTAGAGCAAAAGTGTTTACAACCGAACGCGAAGCGATCCGTGCAATTAAGACCGGCGGTGTTCTGGCAGGCGACGTGGTCGTACTTCTCGGGCGGGGGCCGTCAGGGACCGGGATGGAGGAGACTTACCAACTTACGTCTGCGCTGAAGCATTTGTCTTTCGGCAAATACGTATCGCTCATTACAGATGCCCGGTTTTCCGGTGTTTCCACCGGGGCGTGCATTGGCCACGTTGGCCCTGAAGCACTGGCAGGCGGGCCGATCGGCAAGCTTCGGAACGGTGACTTGATCGATATCGTCGTGGATCGCAACACGCTGGAAGGCAGCATGAACTTTGTCGGTGAAGGGGAAATCGAGGTTTCGCCGGAGGAGGGAGCTCTCATCCTTGCACAGAGGCCCTTCCATCCGGATATGCGGCCGGATGAAGCTCTGCCGGATGACACCAGGCTGTGGGCTGCGCTGCAGTCCGTCAGCGGAGGGACATGGAGAGGGAATGTGTACGACGTGGAACGGATCATAACCGCTCTGGAAGCCGGCAAAAAAGTACTGGGCTGGCACTGAAATCAACCATTTTGTACAATCATCATTTTCATACCGGAGGGAACTTAAATGAATATGATCACGAACCCCGTTCTTCGCGGTTTTCATCCCGATCCGTCCATTTGCCGGGCGGGGGAAGATTATTATATCGCCACGTCCACCTTCGAATGGTTCCCGGGTGTACGGATTCACCATTCCCGGGACCTGGTTCATTGGAAGCCGATACAATCTCCGCTTAGCCGGACTTCGCAGCTGCATATGGAGGGCAACATCGATTCCGGAGGAGTATGGGCTCCCTGCCTTAGCTATGACAACGGCGTGTTTTACCTGATTTACACGGATGTCAAAAGCCGGATCGGCGCTTTTAAAGATACCCATAATTATCTTGTGACGGCAAAGGATATCGAAGGCCCGTGGTCCGAGCCGGTATATTTGAACAGCAGCGGATTCGATCCATCCTTATTCCATGATGAGGACGGACGCAAGTGGCTGGTCAATATGATTTGGGATCACCGTAAGGGAAAGAACCGGTTCTCGGGCATCGTGCTCCAGGAATTTTCCGTTCAGGAACAGAAGCTGATAGGGCCCGCCGTTAACATATTCAAAGGCACGGAATTAGGGCTGACGGAAGCGCCGCATCTGTACAAATATAAGGATTTTTATTATTTAATAACGGCTGAAGGGGGAACCGGTTACGAGCATGCGGTGACGGTAGCACGCTCCCGCATGTTACAGGGACCTTATGAGGTCGATCCTGCCAATCCGATCCTGACTTCATACGGCAGGCCGGATTTAATGCTCCAGAAGGCCGGTCACGGCAGCCTCGTCGAGACGCACACCGGCGAATGGTACATGGCCCACCTGGTCGGCCGGCCTGTCAATGGACAATTTTGCACACTTGGCCGTGAGACGGCTCTGCAGCAATGTGTTTGGAGCGAGGACGGCTGGCTGCGGCTTGCGAGCGGTGACCGCTACCCCGAAGTTCAGGTGCCTGCACCGAAAATTATGCCACACCCTTTTGAACCGGCACCGAAAATGGACCACTTTGATCAACCCATGCTTCGGAGCGATTGGAATACGCTTCGTATTCCGCCGGACTCGACGTGGCTGAGCCTTACGGAACGTCCCGGTTGCTTGCGCCTGCGCGGCATGGAGTCAATGAGCTCGACGCACAGGCAGAGCATGGTCGCGCGAAGACTGCAGGCTTTTGCGTGCGAAGCCGAAACTTGTCTGGAGTTTGCACCGGACCATCCGCAGCAAATGGCAGGGCTGATTCTGTATTACGACACGAAAGACTATCTCTATTTACGGGTAACGTATCACGAAGAGAAGGGACTGTGCCTCGGAATCATTCAGTCCCGATACGGGATATACGACGAGCTGCTGGATGATATCACGCTGAAACCGGTGAACGGGATCCGGTTAAAGGTTGTGATCGATCATGACCGTGCCTGTTTTTACTATGGGTTACAAGATGATCCGTCCTGGCATCCGGCAGGCGGATGGTTCGATATCACGCATCTGTCGGATGAATCTCCTGAATATATCCGGTTTACGGGAACCTACATCGGTCTTTGCGTGCAGGATCTTGGCGGGACCCGGAAACACGCTGATTTTGATTATTTTGTATATAAAGAAATGTAAATGGCAAAGGCGGTATCAGACCATTAAGTGCACCCCTTAGAATAGACATTGGAATCCCCTGGCTATTCCGATGATTTCTAGGGGTGCATTTTATGATGCAAATAAAGAGCAAAATTCAAGCATTTTCAGAAGACTCAAGTAAGAAGCCATCCGGCTTCATGTGTGGGAGAAGTGGAGCTATCGACAAATCAACGAACTCGGCCACTAGCTAGCCTGGATGCATTAAGACAACACGATTTCAGCAACGCAGCAGGCGGGAAGGTGCATATCCAGACGGTTGTCCTTAATTGGAATAACCGGCATCTTTTTTATTTCGACTTGCGGGGGACGTCCGAACGCGTTGTGGCTCGTCATGGTCCCAGAAATGTAACGAACTTCTGCAGAGGAAAACGCTTGACCATCTAACACGCAAAGGAGCTGCTGGGACTCATCTGCGGACAAGTTCACTACTGTCGCGTGAACGCGGCCGTCCGCCCGTTTCGATGCGCTGACGTGCAGAGCCGGCACCTCGGCTTCGGTCGTCCCCGTCAGCTGCGGTTGTATATAGCTTTCGATCCGTGTCGAATCTTGATGCCCTTTATAGAGATCGAATACATGGTACGTCGGTGTGAGCACCATATCCTCGCCTTCCGTCAGGATGACCGATTGGAGCACATTGACCAGCTGCGCCAGATTGGCCATCTGAACCCGATCGCTGTGGGCGTTAAATATATTCAGGGACACTCCGGCGACAATGGCGTCTCGCATCGCATTATGCTGAAACAAGAATGCCGGGTGAGTCCCAGGCTCCACCTCGTGCCAGGTTCCCCACTCGTCGATAATGATCGACACCTTCCCATTGGGGTCGTAGCGATCCATGACATGTTTATGCCGGGTAATTAATTCATCCATATACAACGCTCGGCGCAGGGTGCGATAATAGGTCGGCTTGTCGAACTCCAGAGCCGGACCTTTGCGCTCCTCGGGATATTCGTCAGATTTGTAATATCCCGGCATGGTGTAATAATGCAGAGACAATCCATCCATATTTGTGCCCGCTTCGCGCATCAAGGTTTCCGTCCAGGCATAATCGTTGCCGTCGGCACCGCAAGCAACCCTGAAAATCCGATGATTGCCGTAATTGCGAACATAAGTGTTGAATTGCTTGTACACATCGGCATAATATTCCGGCCGCATGTGCCCGCCGCATCCCCAATTCTCATTTCCGATGCCGACATATTCAACCTTCCACGGTTCGTGCCTGCCGTTCTGGCGCCTCCAGTTCGCCATTGGCGAGTCTCCGTCAAAGGTCATGTATTCAATCCATTCGCTCATTTCTCTAGGGGTACCGGAGCCGACGTTGGCGGCGATATAAGCCGAGCAGCCGATCTGCTCGCATAGATCCAAAAACTCGTGGGTGCCGAATGAATTGTCCTCCACGACGCCGCCCCAGCCTGCATTCACGATGCGCTTGCGCTCAGCACCTACGCCGTCTTTCCAATTGTAATATTCAGCGAAGCATCCGCCGGGCCAGCGCAGCACCGGCACCCGGATATGCCGCAATGCCTCCACAACGTCGGTGCGTATCCCGCGGATATTGGGAATGGGGCTGTTTTCGTCGACATAAATGCTGCCATAAATACCTCGTCCCAAATGCTCTGAAAAATGCCCGTAAACATTTTTGTTGATTTTTCCGTACTTCCGCCCTGAATCGATGAACAGTAACGCCATAGCCTTCCTCTCCATTCGGAAAAATATATGTTGCTAGACCTGTGAACTTCCTTGCGATGTTCCATTATAGCGCTTTCATTTTAACGGTTCAACCCGATTTCATGCTCCCGAACGAGGTCGTAAAGAAATGCTAAACTTGTTGAAAACTGCGAGCATGGGGTGAGACAAAAGCGTAAACAAATGTTAGAAATGTAACAGCTCGCCTGTATTCATTCCTAAATTTCAGGGTTAAAATGAAACGTGATTCAAGGCAAAAACGATTTCAAGGGGGTTATTAGCATGAAACGAAGGGTTTACCCGAAAGTCGTCCTCATCTTAGCAACAATACTTTTAACAGGATTGATCACCGCATGTAGTTCCGACTCAAACAATCAACAGTCAACCAATCCGTCAGGAAGCAGTTCAGGCAAATCATCTGAAGGGGGAGCCACCGCAGCGGAAGGACCGTTCGGCAAATATGAAGAACCGCTTACGATTCGATTTGCCCGCGATGTAGACAACGATATGCAGGATAACATCATACCCAAAACACCTGGCGAAACAGTGGAAGACAACCGCTGGTTGAAAGCGTTCTCGGAAAAACTGGGAATCAACGTAAAATACGATTGGACGGTCAGCGGCGGGGATGCTTATACCCAAAAGGTTAACGTAACGTTGACATCCGGGGATATTCCGGACATGATCCGAGTCACAGCCGCACAAATGAAACAGATGGCTGAAGCAGATATGATCGAGGATCTCACACCGTACTGGGACGAATATGCTTCTGACCAAATGAAGGAACTGTACGCGGTGCAAGGGCCTGCGGTCCTTCAGGCCGCTACGGTTGATGGTAAGATGATGGGCCTTGGTCCGCCGGAGGTATACGGAGACGGCGTATTTATCTGGCTTCGTGCCGACTGGTTAGAGAAACTCGGGCTTTCAGAACCCAAAACGATGGATGATGTGATTGCAATCAGTAAAGCGTTTACCACGCAGGACCCGGACGGGAACGGGGTCAACGACACCTACGGGCTAGCAATTACGAAGGATTTGTACGGCGGAGCCATGGGGCTGGAAGGTTTTTTTGCCGGCTACCACGCGTATCCGAACATGTGGATCGATGACGGATCGGGAAATCTGGTTTGGGGCAGTACGCTTCCTGAAGTAAAGGAGGGATTGAAAGCGCTGTCTTCGATGTATAAGGCCGGTGAAATCGACAAGGAATTCGGAGTTAAGGACGGCGGCAAGGTGGCTGAGACGATAGCCGCCGGCAAGGTGGGCATGGAGTTCGGGCAACAATGGAATCCGATGTACCCGCTCATCAGCAACTATCAGAACGATCCGGGTGCAGATTGGAAAGGCTACGCCTTGGTTTCGGTGGACGGGGAACCGGTGCTGTCACCGCAGAAATTTGCCGCATCGGAGTTCTGGGTCGTCAGAAAAGGATTTTCCAATCCGGAAGCCCTGGTGAAAATGTTTAATTTGCACATTGAGTTGAACTGGGGAGAAAGCGGAGATTTCGATTATTATTATATGCCTTCCGCCAATGACAGCGTAGGCGTGTGGAAATATTCGCCGGTACAACCCTACCCGCCATTTAAAAACGTGAATGCGTTCCAGGAAATCGAGGAGGCGCGTAAGAATAAAACTTTGGATCAGCTAACCGGCGAGGCACTGTCGATTCAGAAAAATATGGAAGCCTTCAACAATGGAGAAACCACTTTATGGGGATGGCCTAAAATTTATGGGGAAGACGGCGTGTTCCAGCATAGCGTGAAGTACCTGGAGAACGACCATTTCATGCTTGAGGCGTTTGCCGGACCGCCTACCCAAACGATGGCGGAAAAGCAGTCCACACTAAAAGCGCTGGAAACCGAGGTGTTTGTCAAAATCATTATGGGCGCCACTTCGATTGATGAGTTCGACAAGTTCGTAGAGAACTGGAATACGCTTGGGGGAGCCGATATGACCAAAGAAGTCAATGAGTGGTACGCATCTGTAAAATAAGTACCTAGGACCATGAGAAAGGATGCTGCATTGATCTGGGGCATCCTTTCCCTTCCTCATTCTCATCTTAAGAAACGGGTGATTTATTATGCAAAAAAGAAGCTGGAAAAGGGAATTGCCTCTGCATGTAATGATTTTGCCGGGTTTTCTTTTTTTGCTGGTATTCAACTACCTTCCCATTGTCGGAATCATTATTGCGTTCCAAAAGTTTATACCGGCGAAAGGTTTGTTCGGCGATCAGGACTGGATTGGTCTGCGCAACTTCGAATATGTAATGAACCTGCCCAACTTCGATAACATCATGTGGAATACGTTTTATATCGCGATGATGAAAGTCATTCTAGGATTGCTTGTGCCCATTGTGATTGCGATTCTATTAAACGAGGTCCGGCATATGGCACTGAAGAGAGGAGTGCAGACCGCGATTTACTTGCCCCATTTTTTATCCTGGGTAGTATTGGGCGGAATCTTTATCGAAATTCTGTCACCGAATGACGGCTTGGTCAACCGGGCGCTTCAATCCTTCGGGATTGAACCGATCTTTTTCCTTGGGGACAATCGGTGGTTCCCAAACACCATGATTTTGACAGACGTATGGAAAGAGTTTGGATACGGAACCATCATATATCTGGCCGCGCTTACAAGCATCAATCCGAACCTGTACGAAGCGGCGCAAATTGACGGAGCGAGCCGTTGGAGGCAGACGCTTCACGTGACGCTGCCTGGGATGCAGATGGTTATCGTATTGCTTATGGTTCTTAATTTGGGGAATTTGCTGAATGCCGGATTTGACCAAATTTTTAACATGTACAGCCCGATGGTATATGAAAGCGGGGATATTCTCGATACCTTCGTGTACCGCATCGGACTGCTGGATGCGCAATTCGGGGTTGCAACCGCAGTAGGATTATTCAAGTCCGTTATCGCGCTTGTTCTCGTGTCCGTCTCCTATTACATCGCGTATAAAGTTGCGGACTACAGGATTTTCTAAGGAGGGACCGATATGCCTGTAAAAAAGAGGCTGGATTGGTTTGTTGTGTGCAATAGTATATTCTTGATCGCAGTCGGAATGTTGTGTCTGATTCCGATGATACACATCCTGGCCGTGTCATTAAGCTCCAGCGCTGTCGCTGCAACAGGAACCGTAACCTTGTGGCCGAAGGAATTTACGTTGAAATCCTATGAATTTGTCGCACATCGTTCAGCCTTTTGGCAATCGATGCTCGTTTCTCTGGAGCGCATCGCATTGGGAGGGACGCTGAATCTCGTTTTGATCGCTACAGTCGCATATCCGCTTTCGAAAGAAAAGGGAGAATTCCGGCTGCGCACCTTTTATTCATGGGCCTTTTTTATTACAATGATATTTGGGGCTGGATTAATTCCGACGTATATGGTTGTCAAGCAGCTCGGGTTGATCGACACGATCTGGGCGCTGGTCTTCCCAACTGCAATTCCTGTATTCAGTGTCATTTTGCTGTTGAATTTTTTTCGAGCAGTGCCAAAGGAACTGAGTGAGGCCGCGTTTATCGATGGTGCCGGACATTGGCGAACGCTGTGGCAGATTTACGTTCCGGTATCCTTGCCGGCTCTTGCGACCATTCTGCTATTTTCACTGGTCACGCACTGGAACAGCTGGTTCGATGGGTTAATCTATATGAACGATCCCAGCCATTACCCGATCCAGAGCTACATTCAGACGATCGTCGTTCAGCGCTCGTTAGCCACGATGACGCCGGAAGAGGCCAAGCTCATGGCGGACATTTCGGATAAGACGCTGCGTTCGGCCCAGATTTTCCTTGGAGCTCTGCCGATCATCTGCGTGTATCCGTTCCTGCAGCGTTTCTTTGTCAAAGGAATTGTACTCGGGAGCGTGAAAGGATAAACACGAAAGGCCGACCTCGTTTCCCGCAATAATAATCGTGAATAAGGGAGGGAGGGCAGATCAAGAACAGCATTTTCGCACGATTGATCGCGTCCTTCTTATTGGCGATCGTCCTAATTATTTTCTTGGGCATCTATTTGTACAATTGGAGCCTGAACACCGTAAAAAATGAAATTATTAATTCTTCGACTGCACAGGTTTCGTTCTACCTTACAAGCCTGGAGGAGGAGATCGAACGCATTAAAATTTTGCAACACGAAAGCTTGACTGATGAATACCTGGGCAAACTCGCGGTACGGTATTCCATCATGGACGAGTATGAAATCATGGAAAGCATGCGAAAGCTCCATCAGCGTCTCGTCACTATTCATAACAGCAGCTCCTACACCTCGAATGTAAGCGCACACATTTTACCGATTCAAAAAACCATTTCCTCCACCGCTACCGTAAGTCCGATCGATATGGACAAATTCGATCAGATTCGCGTTCCGGCGGGGGAAACTGGCGCGCAGCTGGTACAATACAAAAATAATCTTTACATAACCACTCTACATACCGAGAATGCCGGCTTGCCTCAAAAGTACATGATCGAGATTGAGCTGGATACGACGGCGTTTCAAGAGGCGCTGGGCCAGTTTCATACTTACGACAACAGCGGATCCTTTTTAATTGATCTCACGCACGACATCGTCATTAGCGGCAAAGGCAACGATGCAAATGTACGCTTACAAGATTTGGCGGGAAACTACCATGAACTGAAGAGCGGGAACGTCACATACAGCAACATAAACGGTCAGAAAATGTATGTGGTGTCTGTCAAATCGGATTATTTGAATATGCTCTTACTGCGTTATATTCCCCAAGAGCTCATCTTTGTGCCGTTGCGGGATTTTTATATCTGGCTGTGGGTATTCACCGGTGCAGGCGCAATGATTATGTTGTTTTACTCTATCTACACCTATAACTTAATTCACAAGCCCATGCGTAAGCTTGTCGGATCGTTCCGACACGTCGAGAGCGGAAATTTTAACGTCTCGATCCACGTAAACAGCAAAAACGAGTTCGGTTATCTTTATCAAGGCTTTAATTCCATGGTACAGAACGTATCTGCTTTGATCGAGCAGGTGTACAAGCAGAAAATTCTAAACCAGAGAGCGGAGCTAAAGCAATTGCAATCGCAAATTAGTCCGCATTTTTTATATAACAGTTTGTTTTTGATCAACACGATGGCCAAACTAGGGGACGATAATTTAATCCCGTTTACTAAGCTGCTGGGTGATTATTTTCAGTTTATTACAAGAAATGCTTCGGATTTTTTGCCGCTGCGTGAAGAAGTGGAGCACGCACGGACCTATAGCGAGATCCAGTTCATGCGTTTTCCAAGCCGGCTGACGATCCAATTTGAAGATCTTCCGGATGAGGTCAAGGAAATTCAGGTGCCTAGATTGATTCTTCAACCGATTCTTGAAAATGCATTCAAATATGCCGTGGAACAAACCAAAGTCAAAGGCTTGATCACAATGCGCTTTCAGCAGGAGGACCGCGCTTTGCGTATTATTGTAGAGGACAACGGAACGGATCTGTCGGAGTCCAAATTATCCGCGCTCCAAAAGCTCCTTAACGATACGTCCAATATCGAGACCTCAGGTCTGATTAACATTCATCGCCGGCTTCGTTTGATATATGGTGATGAACACGGCCTGTTTTTGGAACGAAGCGCAATGGGCGGCTTGAAGGTGACGCTGCAACTTGACCCGAAAGCGAGTGTGTAAGGGATGTACAGACTCCTGATTGTCGATAACGAAGAGATTATAGTGAATCATCTTTATGAAATTTTTCGAGGATTTGACCATTTGGATCTCGATGTCTATAAAGCATATGGGGGAGAAGAAGCCATTGAGTGGCTCAACCGTACAAGAATTGATATCGTGTTGACCGATATCGACATGCCCCACATTGACGGTCTGCAGCTCATGGAGGAGATTTTTCGAAGCTGGCCTCAGTGCAGAGTGATTTTTTTGACAGGGCACAGTGAATTCAGATATGTATACAAAGCGATTCAGTATCAGGATGTCAGCTATATTCTGAAGACCGAGAATATCGACAAAGTGATTCAGGTGGTCGAAGAGACCGTATCAAAAATCCGCCAGGAAATCAAAACGGAAGATCTGATCCGGGAGGCCAAAGAGCAAATAAACATAGCGCTGAATTTGTTTCAAGAAGATTATCTTCTAGGCATGTTAAAAGGCAGCCGCGGGTTACAAGCCAGCCAATCACAGTTCGAAGAATTGTCGATCCCGCTGAATGTTAAGTGGCCGGTTGCCCTGGTCGTGGGCAAGATCGATAAATTCCCCGACTCTACCGGTTATATGCAGAAGATGCAACAAATCTATGCCGTACGTCAAATCATGCATAGGTACTTAGCCACCCGTGTCAATTTCGTGATTGTGCTGGATGATAGTCGCAGATTCGTGATTTTTATTCAGCCTAAGGAGTCGTTGTCCGCTACCGGTACTGAGAATGCGGAGACGATCCTGCAGACGTTCAATAAAACAGTGTCGTTCCTTAAAGGAATATTGGAGGTCATCCAGTCGGCATGCCAGGAAAATATCGGACTTCCGATCAGCTTTACAATCGGCAGCCAAGCGGATGGGTGGGAATCGGTTTCCAATAAGTATCACTCGCTCCACCACTTGCTCAATTACCGGATCGGACTCGAAAATACAGTTCTTCTGATCGACGATGCGGTTAGTCATGATGAACCCGATGAGGCAGGCAACGTTCAGGGTTTGAAGGAAGAGGATCTCGAAGGAGAAAGGCTTGGGCGGGTGCTTAAGTCCAACGATCTTTCGCTTATCGAGCAATATCTGGAGGCAGGACAAAGGAGTAAGTATTTTGAAGCCTTGGAGCTGCTTCTTGGTCCGATCAGAGACGTTCGCACGAAAAATAATGCTTTTGCCCAGGAAATTTATTACACCGTGTCCCTGTATTTGATGTCCTATATCAATCGATGGGCACTCAATGAGAAGATTGAAGCTCAGTTGGGTCAAAACAGACTGATGAGGATCGATTTTTTTGACAGTTGGAGCGAAGCTTCCTTATATTTGACGGAGTTATCGTCTGTGTTGTTCGACATGCAAAAAGTAGAGCAGAAAAAACGCGCGGATCATATCATCGATTTTTTGCAGGAATTCATTCGGAATCATTTGGATGAAGACCTGTCTTTGGTGCGATTGGCGGAACAAGTATATTTGAATCCGTCATATTTATCCCGCATCTACAAACAGGAAACCGGAAACAATCTGACGGAGTTTATCGACTCCACCCGTCTTATGCAAGCGAAGCGTTTACTTCATAGCGAGAATCTTCGAGTCGGTGAAGTTGCCCGCCGTGTGGGCTACGAAACCGCATCCTCTTTTACTCGTTTTTTCAAAAAGGCTACCGGCTGTTCACCGCAGGAATACAAGGAAAAGCATATGATTCAAAAGCCATAGCCGGCCTGCCAGGCGGGGTGGATAGAGCTGTTGCTTCTCATCTACTGTGTCCCATTTCAATTCCTGACTTAAAGAGATCCAGTCTGCCGTTCAAATGAGCGGGATCGACAAATTGATTGCGCAACTGCCAAATGGGTTGTCGTCTGCCGTCGGAGAAAACGGCTCTAATTTTTCCGAGGTCAACGCTGTTGCGCGGGCGCTGATTCGAAACATGCCGATTCTTATTCTTGACGAGGGCACCTCGGCTGCGGATATGCAGACTGCTATCGTAAGAGGGAACAGAAGCTAGCTTACTCGACAACCATGAGAAATTACTATTTTGTCGGGCACAAGAACATAATCCCATTAAAAGTCGCTAATTTAGCGGCTTTTTTTTCGGTACAAGTTCTTGGCCCGAGCCAAGGACAAGAACATTGTCCGGTTGCCGATTAGATAAGTTTCTAACTACGATACCATGCAATTTCATTATGCTAACGGGCAGGAAAGCGGTGCGCTATGCCGAATACCTAGTTTTAAGTTGATTTTCCTGTAAGGTAATGGTAAATCAACACAAAGGTGCGATAGCCTCTGTTTGTGAAAGTTTATGAGTACCGTACAAAAACCAGCATATTAAATAGGAGCGTTCATATGGGAGATAAACTGAACTGGGCCGGGAATTATCGCTACTGTTCGATGGAGTTGCTTGAGCCTAAAAGTCTAGAAGAAGTTAAGGACCTAGTTGTTAGCCGCACAAGCATACGCGTGCTTGGCTCGCGCCATTCTTTTAACGGGATTGCTGACACCGGGGGCAGCCATCTTTCGCTTCGAAAGATGAATCGGGTAATCGATCTCGACCGTGTACAGAGAACCGTAACCGTCGAAGGTGGCATTCGGTATGGCGATCTGTGCCGCTATTTAAATGATCATGGCTATGCTTTGCATAATTTAGCATCGCTGCCGCACATCAGCGTGGCAGGCGCCGTTGCGACAGCCACGCACGGCTCGGGCGATCAGAATGCAAGCCTGGCGTCTTCTGTACGTGCTATCGAGCTAATGAAATCGGATGGAGAAGTAACGGTACTCACGCGCGGGATAGATCCCGAGTTCGATGGGGCGGTTGTCGGACTCGGCGGACTTGGAGTCGTCACAAAGCTTAAACTGGATTTAGTACCCTCGTTTCAGGTAAGTCAGACCGTATATGATCGTCTTCCTTTTTCTGCACTGGATCATGGCATAGACGAAATTTTATCTTCCGCATACAGTATCAGCTTGTTTACGGATTGGGCAGAGCCCATATTCAATCAAGTGTGGGTAAAACAAAAGGTGGGAATAAACGGGGAGGATGAGATATCTCCAGAGTTCTTCGGGGCTTTGCCAGCTCCGGAAAAACGGCATATGGTAACTGGCCAATCTGTAGAGAGCTGTAGCGAGCAGCTAGGCGCTCCTGGACCATGGTATGAACGGTTGCCTCATTTTCGCATGGAATTTACCCCCAGCGCGGGCAACGAACTGCAAAGTGAATATTTCGTTCCGAGGCGTCATGCGGTCGAGGCAATGCGTGCGCTAGGAAAACTGCGTGATAGAATTGCGCCTCTGCTCTTCATCTCCGAGATACGAACCATTGCCTCGGATACCCACTGGATGAGCCCATGCTACCGACAAGACAGTGTTGGTTTTCATTTTACATGGAAACCGGATTGGGAGCGCGTGCGCCAATTACTTCCGCTTGTAGAACGTGAACTCGAACCGTTTGGAGCACGCCCACATTGGGCGAAACTGTTTACGATGGAGTCGGAAATGATACGGGCTCGGTATGAGCGGTTAGCGGATTTCCGTCAGCTGCTACTTCGATACGATCCAATAGGGAAGTTTCGAAATACGTTTCTGGATCATTACATTATGCATTGATGTTAAGGATTAATCACCATTTTAGAAAAAGTGATCTAATGGAATGAAACAAAAATGTTAATTTTTTGCATTCGTTAAGACCTCCACCACTGGCAATATAGGGTTGGAGGTTTTTGGTTAGAAACAGAATATATATTCCGTTAACTTCTTCAATAGTTAAGGAAAGGGGAAACGTATGGATATACAATGTATCTCAGAAATGATAGATACAGATTGGCTTCGTACCTTATCAAACAACTATCTTCACTCTGAAAAAGGAATCGTTACGAACTGGTCCTGCAATTCGATCGGTGCGGTTGACATTGGATTTGACACTTCTTAAGAATAAAAGTGCAACCTTTGTTTGGGAATTCATGTTCACACGCTCCACCTATCAGACAGCCGATATGATAGAGCAGCATAAACTCCTTAATGAAGTCGCACGTCTCGTGGGCCAAGGTATCATACGGACGACCATTGCACAGAAGTTGGAGCCAATCAACGCGGAGAACCTGCGTAAAGCGCACGTTCTTTTGGAGACAGGCCGGACAGTGGGTAAAATCGTTCTGCAGCACTTTTAAGATAGTGAAGTATACGAACTAACTTGGGACTGTCTCGATGAAGTTTATCTGATATTGGGAATCAAAGGGCGGATAAAAATTTGTTTTGATGAACTAGAAGTAGACTTGGAAAATAGACTAGAACGTAACAGAAATCCTCAATGACTAAAACACAAACCTACTAAATAAGTTAACTGGCAAAATTTCTATCCTCCATTTTACTAAAGTAGTATTCGGTCTGGCCCAGACTGTTCATATCAGCAATCTATGAGAAACATGGCCTGCTTTTGGATGATAAAATGTAGGCATAAGGAGGCTGAATATGGGACGTATAATCCTGATGATGAATGTGACACTGGACGGTTGCTGTGACCACACGCAGGTAATTGCGGATGAGGATCTCCACCAGTACACTATGGACTTGATGGACGAGTCTGATGGTCTGCTTTTCGGACGTGAAATCTACCAGTTGATGGAAAGTGCTTGGCCATCCATTGCCAGCAGCGGCGACGGACCTCAGTTCTTGGTCGACTTCGCACGCAAGCTCGATCGGAAACCCAAGTACGTCTTTTCGCGGACGCTGGATCACGTGTCGTGGCAGAACTCTTTCTTGTTGAAAGGGCCTGTTTCCGAGGAGGTGCCGCGACTTATGGCAGAAGGGAAGAACCTAGTCGTTAACGGCGGTCCCGGACTCGGGTCCACCCTGGCACAACTAGGCTTAGTGGATGAGTATCACTTTCTGGTGCAGCCCATCGTTGCCGGACATGGCCCCCAATTATTGGGGGGAGTTCGTGATCGACTGAATCTGAAGCTGACCGAGACCAAGCCTTTCGGCTCCGGCGTCGTGGTGCTCCACTACACGCCCGTTCGATAACAATGCCTGGCTGATCACCGCGGCTTGGCACTGCTATACGAGCCAAAATACATTTGTCGGCTGCTTCGTTTATATTACAAGGAGCAAATTCAGAGGGGCATACTTGGTCTGGCTGGAAACTGAAAATTGGAGGGCGTTATTGAAATGGCTAAACTGATCTACGCAGCCAACGTATCTTTGGACGGTTACATTGAGGACGAACACGGCAATATCGAGTGGACGATCTCCGATGACGAGGTATTTGCGTTCTGGACTGACTTCGAGCGGCCGATGGGCACCTACCTATACGGGCGCCGAATGTACGAGTCGATGGTGTACTGGGAGACGGCGAGCGCCAAGCCCAATGATCAACCAGAGGTAATACGGGAATTCGCACAGATTTGGCGAACAGCTAAGAAGATCGTGTTCTCCCGGACACTTCTGGCGGTTTCAAGCGCCAGGACTAGGATCGAGCGCGAATTCGATCCTGAAGCGATCCGGAGGCTGAAGGAGTCTTCAGGAGCCGATATCACGATTGGCGGCCCCGAGCTTGCTGGGGAGGCGATGAGAGCGGGACTGATCGACGAGTGTCATCTGCTTCTTAATCCGATCGTCTTGGGTGGAGGTAAACGAGCATTGCCGGACAACCTCTGCATGCGGCTCGAGCTGCTCGGTGAGCGCCACTTTCCAAGCGGCGTTGTTCATCTTCACTACCGCATGATTGTCTGACAACGACGCTAGAGTGAATACAAGAGATGTCTTGTTATCAGATACCGGTATGGCGGTAGGCTGTTATAAACAAAGTCGCACAATGTGCGGCTTTTTATTGTGCATAAAATAATCAATAAGCATCACGTTGGCAGGAACGATCACAAACCCATGATGACCTTGTTATTCGTAATCATGTCTATCGTGCTCGATGTCTGCAGGGCAAGGCAAGAGGATTGTTCTTTATCGACAGTAAGACGAATTACCACAGCGTTGTCGGCAAACTGGCTGTGGCGAAGGGAATGTCTTCCATTGCCAACGATATATTCCTGGATGATGTTCATACCGTACAGCACGTGAGCAAGCAGCTCCTCACCGCGGCACAGCAAGCGGAAGAGCGGACATTCTGTATTGCAATAGGCCATGTAGGCGTGTACGGAATTCGTACGGCAGAAGCGCTGAAAAAATCCATTCCGGAGCTCCAAAAAAAAGTGGAGTTCGTCGGGATCAGCGATCTGGTCAGAGAGCATTCAAGCTGGCGGCCTGATCCGCTGCGTGCGTACTAGGGCAAGCAAAATTTAGAATCGGGAGGTGGAATCGGATTGCTGTGACGCCTTCGTATAATACTTCACGCATGACGAAGACCCTGCCTGTATAATTCAGGTGGGGTCTCTTCATATGGTCTCTTCATATGAATAAATATATAGGCGTACCCCACAGAGCTTATTGATCAATGGTCTCCAAAAAAACAGCCTTATCAAAATCTTCTCTTTCGCAAGTTTAGCGTAATAAAATAAATGATATCCGTGGGCTGCTGTACGTATCGCGTTTCTCCGATGCGGCATTAGACTATATCAGGACTTCAGGGCGAATGCCTTGAACCTACAAATGTCTAGTCTTCAATAGGAGGATATATCAGTGCCGCTCAAAAAATATGTTACCCCGTTGGCCATCCCCCCGATTCTAATGCCGAAGCTCCGCCGAGCCAGGGGTACCTATTACGAAGCGAAAATGAAGCAGGTCAAGCAAAAGCAGTACCGGAATCTGCTACGCTTTTAAGGAGGAAGTCGGTTGAGCATGAGTAGAAATGAACGTATTTGCGGAAGGTTTGCCAAAATCATTGGAGGAACCCCCGGATTTGCAGGCGGAAAATGCGTCGCGACCATTTCGCGGAATCGAGTAAAGGCAACGATTTTAAAGAAAAGGTTTATGTTAACCTCATCATTCTCGTTTGAATCGTTAAATGCTGTGACTGGTAGAGCGTTGTGTTTGGGAAGAGTTGCCCTGTTGCAAAAGGAAACGGATCGGTTTATCGCAAGCCTTCTTAAACAGGGCATCATCGTTTCGTCCATTCATAACGAATGGCTGTTCGAGCGCCCCAGATTGATCTATGTCAACATCGAAGCGGTACAAAAGCCGCTCATTTTCGCCAGAAAAATCAGAAGAGCGCTTGACTTGCTGTAACCACTTGGCTCGCCTCCGCTTGGTCAGTTTAGCCGTGGTGGCTACTAGATTCACCATATAACAAAAATCCAACTACACCGAAGCGCGTGGTACCGCTTTTTAGTTGTTCTAGAAGGGGGAAGAGCAAGTAAAGCCACCTGCAATGCAAGCGGCCTTCGCTCTACCAGTTCAGGACAGAAGACTGAGAGTTGAAGGATCATCTGTCCCAGTTTTGTACCAGTCTCACATACACTGCCTCATGTGGCCTTGCAAGCATTAAAAATGATTTGAAACGTTGATGAACAATGGGATGAAACGGATATACAGGCAAATGAGGAATTCAAAATGGAAGAAGGACTGGAAGACATTACGGGTTTTACTCAATAATATCGTACAGTCCCTTCATCCGGATCGGCCGCTTAGCATCTCCGTCTCCCTAAGCGAGAGAGACGATGCGTGGTGTCTGACAACGGTCAAGGCATACCACTGCCGCAACAGGAAGAATATCTTCGAGCGGTTCATCCGCGGCGAGAACAAGAAGCATGCCGTTCGCGGCCAGGTCTTGGCCATACGTTCGCAGGCAGTTGGCGCAAGCTCAAGGCAGGCAGCTAACGATTAGGGAAAGCTCGGAACAAGGAAGTGTATTTGTCCTGTCGCTTCCTTCTATTGAATAGAGGGGATTGTTGCAGGCATTAGACCCGGTTCGTTTTCCGGTAAGCGGAAGGACTGACTTTCATCAGCTTCGTGAACACGCGGCTGAGGTAGAAGCCATTGTTGAAGCCGCAAGCTAATGCGATCTGCTCTAAATTCAGATGGGTATCGACGAGCAAGGACTTTGCTTGCTCCAGCCTAATATGGCTTAAATAGCGCGAAGGAGTCATCCCCACGCTTCGTGTGAATCTGCGGGTGAGCTGAACGGGACTGATGCCCAGCTCGTCCGCAAGCACCAGCATGCTCATGTCCTTATAGGCGTTCTGCTGGATATAGAGCCGTGCTTGTTCCATCAGAGGATCGGCAGGTTTTTTGTCTTCGCCAACCACACCGACCGCTATCGACTGCAAAGAAAAGAGCCAAATATCGTTCAGCGCATGGTTTTGCCAATAGCTCCGCTGATCGATCTCCGCGGCAGCTTCGTCCTGCCTCTTGAAATATCTCAAATTATCGGCAAACCTCTCCTTATGCGCGACGGCGGGCTTGTAGGCAGAAGCCGCTAAACGATGGTGGACGTCCTGCACTGCCTCTTGCCCTTCAACCGCCTCTCCCGATATAAAGCCTAACCAAAATCCGATGAAATGAAAGGACGGCGCATGGATAACGTCGCGATGAAAATCGATGCCCGGCGGACAAACGATGACGTCGCCCATCTGCGCCGTACCTTCGCTATCGCCGATCCCATAACGGAAGCTGCCGCCCTCCACCGCAAATAGAACCCAATGTCCGTAGGTGTCCACGCTGTATTGAAATTGCTTCTTATGATTCCAAAAGACATGATGCATTAGACTAGGATATAGGATGGGGCTTCGATTTAACATCATCACGGCAATCCGCCTCCAGAATGAAATAAAGTATATGCCAATATGATAGCGCAGTGCATGTTAAATAACGACCCCCTCGATTAAGATGATAGTAATTCTAAGCATGGGGGGATTCGATTGAAGTTTGAATTAGTAAAATCCGACATTACCGTTATTGGCGGAGGCCTGGCCGGCGTATGCGCTGCCGTTGCAGCGGCACGTCTTGGCCAAACCGTGTCGCTCGTGAACAACAGACCCGTACTCGGAGGCAATTCTAGCAGCGAGGTACGGGTGTGGGTATGCGGTGCTACGGCGCATGGTACGCAGCGTTACGCGAGAGAAACCGGCATCATGGGAGAAATGTTCGTCGAGAATCAATTCCGGAACCCGGATGGAAATCCGTATTTATGGGATCTCGTCGTACTCGAGACGGTCCGAGCAGAGCCGAACATTGCCTTGTTTCTCAATACGGATGTGCACGAGGTCGAAGCAGAGGGCACGGAGGAGGAGCGCATCATTAAGTCGGTCACGGGCTGGATGATGGGCTCCGAGCGGAAAATCCGGTTTGAAAGCGATATGTACATAGATTGTACAGGAGATGGCCTTGCGGGTTTTTTGGCAGGCGCTAAATATCGGATCGGCCGCGAGGCCGCAGAGGAATACAACGAGGACTGGGCACCGGAGACGGCGGACGATATTACGCTTGGCAGCACGCTCCTGTTCTATACGAAGGAAGCCGATCGGCCGGTCAAGTACATTCCGCCGAGCTTTGCGAAGGACATTACGCAAACGGCGATCCCGATGAAGCGGGTCATTCGCAGCGGCGACTCAGGCTGCCACTATTGGTGGATCGAATGGGGCGGCGAGCTGGATACGGTGCATGATAATGAACGAATACGCGATGAGCTCTGGTCGGTCATTTACGGGGTATGGGATTATATCAAAAACTCCGGCAATTTCGATGCCGATCGCATGACGCTGGAATGGGTCGGATCGCTCCCTGGCAAACGGGAGTATCGCCGATTCACAGGAGATTATATGTTGAACCAAAACGATATTATCGCGCAGGTGCCCTTCACCGATCGCATCGCCTTCGGAGGTTGGTCGATAGATCTTCATCCGCCGCAAGGCATGTATTCGACAGAGAGCGGTTCAAAGCATTTATTTTCGGACGGCATCTATCATATTCCATTTCGGTGTCTGTACTCCAGCAACGTCAGCAATCTGATGTTCGCAGGCCGCGATATCAGCGCAACTCACGTCGCATTCGGTACCACGAGGGTAATGGCAACCTGTGCGGTCATCGGCGAAGCAGCCGGAAGCGGTGCCGCACTGTGCGTGCAGAAAGGGATATCGCCGCGTGCGTTGCACCGTGACCATATGAACGACCTGCAGCAGACGATGCTCAGGCAGGATGCGTCGATTATCGGAATCGCGGCAGACGACCCTTACGATCACGCCAAGTCGGCCCGTATTACGGCATCCAGCACAATGACCAAAGTTTCGCTGACGGACTCAACCTATACGCACCCGTTGGATAAAGAACTGGGCATCCTGTTTCCCGTGAATCCCTCGCTTGAATCAGTGAAGCTGCTGATCGATGCGGCAAAGGCTGCTACTCTTGAAGTGGAGCTGTGGCATACGGATAAAGGTGAAAACTACGTGCCAAAGCAGATGGTAGCTGAAGCATCGGTGTCAGTAGCCGAAGGTACCGGGCAGTGGGTTAAGCTGGACTTATTTTGGCAGCCCGATGCAGCCTGTAATGCATTCCTTATTATTAAGGCGAACGAAGCGATTCAGCTACACGGATTGGATTGTCCGATGACCGGCGTGCTGTGCTTTGAGAAGGGGCCAAAGCCGATCGTCTCTACGCTTTTAGAGGATCGTCAACCGGATCAGCCGGTCGTACAGTGGAGCATGCGCCGTTGGAACCGCAAGCCGCTGTGTCTGCAGGTTACGCCAAATACGGAAGCGTACGCTGCCGCAGCGGTGACGGACGGGTATATTCGGCCGTTCGCCGGTCCGCATTTATGGATGTCCGAGCCGATGTCTCCAGGCAAACCGGAATGGCTGCAGCTGGAGTGGGCTGAAGTGCAATCGATCGCCGAGATCCACGTCACCTTTAACGACGACGTTAATGAAGATTTAATCAATTTGCACCATCATCGCACGGCTTTCGAAGCGATTCCCGAGCTCGTCCGAGCTTATCGGATCGAGGCGCTCATCGGTGAGGAGTGGGTTACACTGGCTGAAGAGAAGCACAACCATAAGCGCAAAAAAGTGCATAAGCTCAGCCGTTCCATCTCGTCGCATACGATTAGACTATGGATCGACGAAACGAACGGAGGACCACGCGCGGAGGTTGCCGAAATGAGAGTTTATGCTCTATAATGGAATAAAATAAATGATAGCGCTTTCATTTTAGGGCGTAAAGGAGAGGATATCATGGTCATAAAGCCGCTTGGCGTATTGATCGTTGAAGATGAAATTCCTCTGCGGCAAGAGCTTCGGCTATTTCCATGGGAGGCGTGCGGAGCCGAATGGATAGGGGAAGCGAGCAACGGCTCGGAAGCGATGCAGCTATGTGCTGAACGCACGCCAGATGTCGTGATAACGGATATTACGATGCCGGTTATGGACGGCATTGCTCTCATTCGGGAACTCCGGAAGCGGCACCCGCACGTTCAGATCATATTGTTAACCTGTCACAGCGATTTTCATTACGTACAAGAAGCGCTCCGTCTTGGAGCGCTTGAATATATTTTGAAGGTGTCATTGGAGGAAGAAGAGCTTAAGCAGGCGATGGACAAAGTGAGAGCTGCGGTCATCAAGGAGCGCATGGTGCAGGAGCATGCGAGAAGGGAACAGAGGCAGCTGCAAGCCGCCTTATTCGGCAAGCTGCTTCATGGGCAAGAGCCAGCCGGCTCCGATTGGCAATCGATGACGCTAAGCGTAGATCGTCCGATTCGGCTGGTACGACTTCAGCTAGACATTCCTCCATTTGCCTATCTACCCGTGAAGGAAACGGTTCGGCAGAGACTGACCGAGCAGGAAAAAAGGGATCCAACTTGGCTGACTTGGCTGACGGTACGGGAGCGGGAATATTTTGTTCTGCTTGAAGGCAGAACTTCTGCCAATGCTGTTCTAGAGTCACTCCGCACGGTCGTTCAGCATTTGACGGAGCTGTTGAATAGGGAAGAGACCAAGCAGGGACGGTGGGCGACAGTATGTGCCCTATTTAGCAAACCGGTCACATCGAAGGAAGAAATTGCATCGGCGCTCGCCTATTCGAACGAGTGGAAAGATGCGCTGTTTTACGACCGATGTCCCGAGGAAAGCGCTGTGTACGCGCAGCATTCGCTGCCTCTATCGGATCTGACGGAAAAGAAAACGAAGGAATTAAACGAGATGCTGAGAAAAGCATCATTGTCTCTTGCGAGCTTGAAGGAATGCTTGCTTGGCGAGTTCAGGGATTGGTGCATCGCTGAGCGAGTGAAGCCAAGTCAACTGAAGGAACGGATACTCCATTGGCAGGTTGACTGGCACAGGCAGCAAGAGGGCGCTGACCTAAGCGCAGTCCGTATGGGGCTATTAATGGACGCAGGAACGTTAGCCGAGATGATTACCAATATTGTTCAGGTTATGGAAGCTGTCGAGCTAGGGAAGTCGCGTTCGCGCTTTGAGATTCGGTTGGCCGTGCAATGGATCAAAGACCATCTCAAGGAGCCGATCTCACTGCCCGTTATTGCAGAGCAGGTAGGATTGAGCCCACACTATATCAGCAAATTGTTTCGCGAGGAAACGGGGAGTACGGTCAATCAGTATATTACCCGTCTTCGTATGGAGAAGGCGATTGAGCTTCTTAGGCATTCGAATAAGAAGGTATATGAGATCGCGGAAGAGGTCGGCATTCCGAGCTACCGCTATTTTACCGTTACGTTTCGAAATTGGACCGGGGTATCGCCGACGGACTATAAACGGAATGGCTGAGAGCATGGGAGCGTCAGAACGGGCGCGAAAGAAGGGGGATAATGACGAAACTGTTTCATTGGTATGCCAGCCTTGGTCTCGCTACCAAGCAGTTTATTTATTTGTTCATCGTGACGCTGCTGCTCGTTCAAGTGCTTGCATGGCGAAACCTCCACGAGGCTGAAAGTCTGCTTCAGAATCAAGTCATTCGCGATGCAGAGCTGCTCGTCAGCCGGACGAATCAATATATCGATGCAAGTTTGGACAATGTGGAAAATATGCTGCTGCTACTCTCGACCCGCGCCGATTTGCTGGAGGAAGGGAATGAGGTGGCAGCCGTCGAGACGCTTCGCAAGTTTGCGGGGATTAACAACTCCATCGCCAGAACTTTGTACATGATTCGAGCTGACGGCCAAGTATTTGCAAGCTCGCAGGTCGTTTATGACATCATCGGCAATCCAAATCTGAATCAGCTCTATGAGCTGGCGCTTATTAACTACGGGGCCATTAACGTGAGCGAACCTTATGATTCGCCAATGTCGGGGCGAACGCTTGCTTACGTACTGCCTATTGCGGATGCTGGCAAAAAGGTGAAGGGTGTCGTAGTCGCCGAACTTAATCTCGATTTGCTCACAGAGCGTATTGCGCCGATGATCTATCAATCTTATATACTGTTCACGAAGGAAGGCAGCGTCATTAATCGGCTGGATTCCCGCGATAAGCTGCTCCCCTTCCAAGCCGCCTCGTATCCGCCGAAGCTGGAGGAGAGCTTTCGCGGGCAGCTCGCCTTGCTCAAAGTCGGCGTAAGCGGCATAGAAGGGGATTCTTTGAATCCGCTCGTTGCCGTGAAGTCGACCAAAAACCGTCTAGGCTGGTCGCTTGCGGCGTTCATCGAAGAGGATTATTTCTATCAGGACCTTCAGAGGCTGAACAACAACTACCGGACCGCGAGTATCGTATGGATCATTATGCTTCTGATCAGTGCGTATCTGCTCAGCCGATCGTTCACACATCCGATTCGCCGATTTGTCGAGAAGATGGACCGTCTTAACAACTTTGAGGTTGTGGCGAAGCTGCCTGTTACGAGAATGGACGAAATCGGCAAGCTAACGCAGAGCTACAATGCCATGCTCGAGAGGATTCAGAGCCTGCTCCAAAAGACGAAAAATGCGGAGGAGCAGAAGAAGGAATACGAGCTGAAGATGCTGCGAAGCCAGATTGCGCCCCATTTTCTGTATAATACCCTTGCCTGCATAAGCAGCTTGGCAAAGCAGCAGCGTATCGACGAGTTACGCGATACGATTCGTTCACTGGTCAAGCTGTTAAGCTTCAGCTTCGACAAGCAATCAGAATACGTATCCCTTGAGGAGGAGCTGGAAGGGCTGCGAATGTACATGCATATTCAGCAGGTGCGCTTTGGGGAACAATATCAGTTTAGGATTGATATCAATCCTGATCTTCTGCAGTATCGCATACTTAAGCTTACGCTGCAGCCGCTCGTAGAAAATGCACTCTTCCATGGACTAACGCCGAATCACGGCGGGCTTATCGTCGTGAATGGCGGGCTGAGGAAGGGGATTCTGAGACTCTATGTGCGCGATAACGGAATAGGCATCAGGCGGGAGAAGCGAAGCAGGCTGCTGTTGGAAAATCAGGACGGTGGGCAGGGCTCCATGTACCGGTTTACGGGCATCGGGCTGCGGAACGTGCATGAGCGAATTCGGATCCATCACGGCGAGACGTACGGCTTGCGGATCGGAAGCGCGGAAGGGGCAGGTACTGTGGTCCGCGTCGATATGCCCGTCCTGATGGAAAGCGACGAACGATTAGGTATTTGGCGTTAACCAAAAACGATACCAAGGCTGTCACGTGGTTTCTTCAGACCATTCGTGACAGCCTTTACTCATTTATCGTTGATATTGATGCAGATGGATCCATATTCGATGTTAATGATGATGAAGGAAATGCTTACATTTTTTACGTTTTTGTGTATATCGAGGAGACGTGAGGACCTTTATACTTACCTTATTGGAAGCGCATTCACACTGGGGAGGGATACGATGGAAGCCAATCATAGCCTAACGCCAGCCCCTCGGATACGGTTTTCTCTGCGGACAAGGCTGCTCATGATTTTAAAGTTAGCATGGCGGTTTAAAGCCTTTTACATCATGCTGCTGCCCGGCATTATTTATTTTGTCATATTTCGATACTTCCCGATGTACGGAGTCATTATCGCTTTCAAAGATTTTGCAATCCTGGACGGCATAACGGGCAGCTCGTGGGTTGATCCGTGGTATAAGCATTTTCAGAGCTTTTACGAGTCGCCTTACTTCAGTCAACTGCTGACCAATACGCTTTTGATCAGCCTCTACAAGCTGTTATGGGGGACGCTGCCGCCGATCATGCTGGCCGTACTGCTGAACGAATGCCGCATTCGCTGGCTGAAGTCGATTGTACAAACGCTGACCTACATGCCGCACTTCTTGTCTTGGGTCATTATTTTCGGCATTCTTTTGACGCTCTTATCCCAGAACGGCGGTCTCATCAACCGCTGGATTGTGGAAGCGGGGGGAAGCTCGATCCCGTTTCTGACCTCGACGGAATATTTCCGCAGCATACTGGTTGGATCGGAGGTATGGCAAAATCTCGGCTGGGGTGCGATTATCTATTTAGCCGCGATGGCGGGCATCGATCCGACGCTTTACGAGGCGGCGAAGGTGGATGGTGCGAGCCGAATGCGAATGATCTGGCATATTACGCTTCCTGGCATTAGAAGCATTATCGTCCTGCTGTTCGTTCTGAAGCTTGGCCATCTGCTTGATGCAGGCTTTGATCAAATTTACATTCTGTACAATATTCAGGTATACCCGGTTGCGGACATCATCGACACATGGGTTTACCGAACCGGTCTGCAGCAGCTTAATTTCAGTTTGGCGTCGGCAGTCGGATTGTTCAAATCGGTCATTGGACTCATCCTTGTGCTAGGAGCTAACCGTGTGGCGAAGAAATGGGGTGAGGGCATATGGTAAGAGGCCTCGATGATAAAATTTTTAACGCAATCATATACGTCATTCTCGGAATATGCGGACTTGTCGCCATTCTGCCGATCCTTTATGTCGTATCCGTATCCATCACTCCGTTCGGAGAAGTGCTGCGTAACGGCGGATTCATATTGTTCCCGAAGGAAATTACGTTTTCCGCTTACCGCACGCTGCTGACGGAGTCCAATATTCCGAAGGCGTTCCAAATAACCGTTCTCATTACGGTGATCGGAACAGCGGTCAATCTCGTCTTGACGGGACTGATGGCGTACCCGCTTAGTCGCCGGAATTTGCCGGGAAGAAACTTTTTTCTTCTCATGATCGTGTTCACCTTGTTGTTCAGCGGAGGGCTTATTCCGACCTATCTGGTCGTTAAGTCGATGGGGCTGCTCGATTCGATCTGGGCGATGATTCTGCCGAATGCAGTCTGGAGCTTTAACGTTCTTATTATGAAAAGCTTTTTTGAAGGGCTCCCGGAGGAGCTGTTCGAGTCGGCCCGAATGGATGGAGCCAAAGAGTTCCGCATCCTGCTGCAAATCGTTACGCCGCTTTCCGTTCCTGTCTTGCTGACGGTTGGATTGTTTTACCTGGTCGGCCATTGGAACGAGTTTTTTCAAGCGATTTTTTATGTGACCGATCGCACGCTGTATCCGCTGCAGGTCGTCGTCCGGGAAATTCTGATGCAAAGCCAGCAGCCGCTGGAGAACGCGGAAAATATGATGCCGACGCAGACGATGCAAATGGCATCCGTCATGATTGCGAGCTTGCCGGTCATCGTGATCTATCCGTTTCTTCAAAAGCATTTTACAAAAGGGATGCTGCTTGGTTCGATTAAAGGTTAACCGATGAAACCATTCAGAGAGGGGTTAAGATCATGAAGAAATTAAGGACTTTGCTCGTAGCCGTTTCATTAGCGGGGGCCATGCTTACGGCGTGTTCGGGTGGAAACAGCAGCGATAATCCGGGAAATCCTTCGGGCGCTACCGCCAAGCCCGGAACGGAAACGACGGAGCAGCCTAGCGGCAAACCGGTTAAGCTCGACATTATCGAGACGGGGAACAATCTTCCGTCACCCGATAAAGACATCATTAAGCAGGAATTGGATAAGGCGCTGAATATCGACCTGAACCTGACAGTATATCCAGCAGCGGACGATTACAACAATCAACTAAACGTTCGGATGTCCTCGGGGAACTTTCCCGACCTGTTCATGGTCGACCGGCAGCAGTTAATTCAATTTTCCAAGCAAGGGCTGCTGCTCGATCTGACGCCGTATATGGATAAATTGGAGCAAACGGTAGCGTTCATCGGGGAGGACAGCGTCAAGAAGGGGATGGTCGACGGGAAAGTATATGGCATCTCCAAATCTCCGCAAATCCCATACAATACCTTATGGATCCGCAAGGATTGGCTCAACAAGCTGAAGCTGGAAGTGCCGACGACCGTGGAACAGTTGGCTTCCGTAGCGGATGCGTTCACTAAGAACGATCCGGATGGTAATGGCAAGCCGGATACCTTTGGTCTAACGGGCAGCAAGCTGAGTGCATTCTCGACCGTTTTCGGAGCCTTCGGCGTCGGAATGCCAGGCAACTTCTACGAGAAGGACGGCAAAGTCGTCAATGCGCTTCATGAGCCGGCAATGAAAGATGCTTTGGCCTTTATTAAGGACATGATTGGATCCGGATCGGTTGATCCGGAGCTGCTGGCCAACAGCGGTTTGCAGCATCAGGAGAAGGCGATCAAAGGGCAGGCGGGCATCGTCTATATCGATTGGCCGAACATGACGAAGGAGCAGTTCGTGGAACAGATCAAAACCGTTAATCCGAATGCGGAATGGCTGCAAATCGCCGCTCCTTCTGGTACAGGAGGACAATTCGACGGTTCGTGGGATATCGGCGCGGCGCCTGGGAGATATGCCATTCCGAAAGCGCTTGAGAAAGACCCGGAGAAACTGCAGCGGGTGTTCGATCTGCTCAACTATATTTCGAATCCGGACGGAGGCTCGCTGCTCGTGCAGTTCGGGGTGAAGGATACGCACTTCACACTTGAGGATGGCAAGCCTAAGATGACGGACAAAGCGGGCGAAGTCGGCCATTCTTGGCTGTACCAATTCACCGGCAGACCGGAAATGGAGTATTTGCAAGCGAAGTTCGCCGCACAATCGGCTGCAATCGAATTCGCGAACGATCAACCCCGTATTGAAGCGTTGAACGGATTTGTCGACAATCCGGAGGGGTATAACCCTGCCGATGCGAATCGGTACATGGAAGAGGAGATCGCGAAGTTTATTTACGATAAACGTCCATTGACCGAATACGATGACTTTATCAAGACGCTGGAAACGTCCATGAACTACAAAGCGTTAGTGGACAGCGCCATGGAACAGCTCAAGGCGCTCGGTTACGGGGACTAAATAACGGGAACGAAAGGCCGACCTCATTCGATGCAGGTCGGCCTGTTCTATTATACGCTATGCGTTTTTCGGTACGACGAAGGATTGACGCCGCACAGTTTTTTGAAGCTTTTGCTTAAATGATGTTCGTCGGTAAATCCGCAATGCTCGGCGATTTGGGCAAGGGTAAGCGAAGAGTATACAAGGAGTTGCTTCACCTTGTCCATTCTAAGATTAGTCGCGTAGGCGCTTGGCGTTATGCGGAACTCGCGTGTAAACAGTCTTGTCAGTTGCACCTGGGTTAGACCAAGCTCCACAGCGATCGACTTCAACGATAGACCGAATTCTGCTTGCTGCTGAAGCAAATGCAGGGCTCGCCCAAGGGTCGGATCCTCGCTGAACAAGGTCATCGTATGCTGCTCAGATTGCTCAATCTGAAGCAAATAGAGCAGATCCCTGAGAAGATGTTTCTTGTACGTATGACCAATCCCTGCATGCAAGTATTGGGCTTCGCGAAATTGAGAGAGGGTGGATTGGAAGCGTTTGTGGTTCAATAGCCGAAGCTTGCCGAAAGTCGGGAAATCCGCCGCACGCGGCGGCCCCTCTAGGGAATTGATCCATTGAAACCCCATGAGATGGAATGATAAACCGTCCGTTTGCCGGTAGAAGGTTAGATCGGGCGGGCATAATACGATGTCATCCTTGACCGCCCTTCCGCTTTGGCTGCCCATTCTGTAATTAAAAGCGCCTTCTTCGACGATGAACAACGCCCAATGATCATATGTATCATGCGTTTTCTGAAATTGAGGGGTATCCTTCACGTAGACATGGTATTGCAAATCGGGATCGAGAAATCCGCTGAACTCCATTGCATGACAACACCCTTTCGTATATTGAAATTATTTACAAGGGAAATCGATTTTTCTTACATTATAACATGATGGTTCGGCAAATATAATATAATTAAATACAAGTAGGAGGTATAAAGGATGAAGACAGCCCATTTGGAAATACCGAAATTAATGGAGCAATTTCATGAACAGGGGTATTTGGTTATACCAGATATTTTGTCGCAGGAAGAGGTAAGCCGGCTGAATGCCGCGATCGACGAAATTATCTCGATTGAACCGGAAGCGCTTTCGCACAATATTTATAACAGCGTAGAACGCCATGCCGAGATTGCTGCATTAATCGATCAGCCTGCCATTCTTCCGTTAATCGTTAATTTGCTTGGCCACAACATCCAGCTTCATATCTCCCACCTCACGATCAGACAACCGAATCCAAGCGAAACCCAAACGGACACGCACAGCTTTATCGATTGGCATCAAGACGGTCCGCATCCGCAGTTTCCTGTCATTAACGGCTTGACGGCAACCTATTATATTAAGGTTTGTTATATTTTGAGCGATATGTCAGAGCCGGATCGCGGCAATACGAAAGTGATTCCGGGCAGTCACAAGCAGCCGTACAATCCGAATCACAAGGATGTGCGCCAGCAGCTTGACGGAGAGGTACAAGTGTGCGGAAAACCAGGTGACGTCTTCGTGTTCGCCCAAAACTTGTGGCATGCTGGCTCGCCGAATCGCTCCACATTCACAAGAAGGCAGCTGTTCCTGGGCTACAGCCCGATCTGGATGCGTCCTATTGACTATCACTCGGCGTCTGTGAGTCTGCTGATGGACGCCGATCCGATACGCCGCCAGCTGCTTGGACAGATCAGCGACAACAAATTCAATTATTACGTTCCAGAGGAATCGATGGTGCCTCTCAAATCCATGCTGATCCATCCATCCTCGAAGTAGCTATCACTATCCATTCGAATGGGAAGGATTTTCATCCCTATTGTATTCGGTAGAAGAATGAAGAAAGTCAGGGTTGGTTATGTTGATACCACGGTGCCCTAACGATAGCTCAAACGCACCAGGAAGCAGCTTGCCGCCGGCAGCAGCTTCAAAGTCCATTAAATATAGGGCAGAATAGATTGAGATCATGTGCGGTGAACCGTAATTACAAATCATGGCAAGTTTTTTTCGATTGACGGCAATAAGAATACGTGATACCTTGATGGCAGGATAATAAAGGCAATGCAACCTTCGGGTTCAACCTCGCTGAAAAGTGGGTTGGACCCTTTTTGCATTCCAAAACTAGGGGAGGTTTCGTAATGTTGAGAACAGAATTGCTGTTACAGCGGCTGGGCGAGATCGGCAAGTCGCTCGAACGCAAGGGGGGAGCTCTTTTATTATTAGGCGTTGGTTCCGTTGGGGTCGAAACTGAACGGTTGGATGAATATTCGGATTTAGATTTCTTTGTCATTGTAGAGCCAAGGGAGAAAAACCGATATATAGACCGGTTGGATTGGCTCGAGGACGTACACCCTCTTGCTTATGCGTTTAAGAATTCGGATGTTGGCTACAAAGTATTGTTCGAGGATGGTATTTTCGGGGAATATGCTGTATTCGAGGAGTGGGAGCTGGCGAATGCGACCTATACGGAAGGCAGAGTCATATGGAAGAACCCCCTGTATTCCAATACGGCCATCGCCAAACCTTCCAACCCGGTCCCCAACCTAAAAGTGGATTCCTTGGAATTTCCTATGAATGAAGCGTTAACCAATCTATACGTGGGGCTTGGTCGCTATGCAAGGGGAGAGCGTCTCTCCGCGACAAGGTTTGTTCAAGGTTACGCAGTGGATCGGATTCTATCCGTGCTCCATCTGCTGGAGCAAGAGGTGGACTACTTTCCCGATCCGTTCGGCAACGAGAGGCGGCTAGAGAGGAGATACCCGCGTTTTGCTGGAATCATAGGAGATATGATTCAGGGATACGATCATGTTCCAGAATCGGCACTTCGTATTTTAAATTTCATAGAAGAGGTGTATCCAGTCAATCGAAAGTTAAGCGATGAGATACGGCGATTGGCTAACCTGACTTGCCGATAGAATTCTGTCGAGGGACAAGAATTGGGGCAATTGCCGTAAGGGACAAATTGCTGACCAATTCTTTGAAGGTACACTAGAAAAATGACCCTATTGCTTTGTGCAATCAGGGTCATTTTTACAAGATTAATGAGTGGCGAACCGAACCTCCGTAATGCTGCGCTCCTGACGGACATATCCAGATTTATATTGATCATGCCGGCATCCCAACATGCGTCTGTTTTGGTCGAATGTGCGTTTATGACCGTCTGGCGAACGAGCTTAAAGACGCTGCCGCAATACCTATTTTGTAATGTGGGAGCGGGCAATCGTTTAGGGGGGCCGATAGGATTTAAAGGACTTTAAGCGTTATCTAAAATTTTTGGCAAAGCAGCACACTACAGGGCCCGGCCAAGTCCCAAGTCCATTCGCAAACTGTGTTGGAAAAGACCAGAAATAAAAGGATCGACCTCTACTCCCTCTGGGCTGCCACCCCTACAATAAGATACAAGACAGAGAAAAGTAGGTGGAGATCGTGAGCAAACGCAGCGGAAGAGAAGGCACTCTCCTGTACGCCGGCGGACGGCGTTGGAAGCTGATTAGAGGCAACTTGGATATGTATTTGCTGCTTATACCGGGCCTTGTGTTCTTGTTATTGTTCAAATACACGCCGATGTACGGGATCGTTATCGCCTTCCAGGATTTCAACATCTTCGGCGGCATATCCGGCAGCGAGTGGGTAGGGATGGCGCAGTTCGAGAGGTTGCTGCAATCGGATGAATTTCTGCAAGTATTAATAAATACGCTGCTCATCAGCTTGTACAAAATAACGATTTTATTCCCGATTCCGATCGTCATCGCGCTTATGCTCAATGAAGTGCGGCGCATGTTCTTCAAGCGGACGATCCAGACGATCATTTATTTGCCGCATTTCCTTTCCTGGGTCATTATCTCGGGGTTGTTCCTTAACATCCTGTCACCTACCGGCGGTATCGTGAACGAAATCATCCGTTCGTTCGGCGGAGAGCCGATCTCGTTTTTTACCGACAACAGCCTGTTCCGCAGCTTGGTTGTCTTCACGGCCGGGTGGAAGGAAATCGGCTGGAACGCTATCGTGTTTATCGCCGCGATCGCGGGTATCGAGCAGGAGCAATACGAAGCAGCAGCCATCGACGGGGCGGGGCGGATCAGACAGATGTGGTCGATTTCGCTTCCGGGCATGCTGCCTACCATCGTGTTGATGTTCATCCTGCGGATCGGCAGCCTGCTGGAGGCGGGGACGGAACAAATTTTGACCATGTATAATCCGCTCGTGTACGAGACCGGGGACGTCATCGGCACCTATGTATACCGGATGGGACTCGGCCAGCAGGATTACAGCTTCAGTACGGCGGTTGGCCTATTCAACTCAGCGGTCGGATTCCTGCTAATCGTCATGGGCAACATGCTCAGCCGCAAATTCCTGAATCGCAGCATCTGGTAAAGGAGGAACGACCATGTATAGGAAAACTGTCAAAGATTTCATGCTAGATGGCTCTATCTACGTTCTGCTCATCGCGATGGGGCTTATTACACTGCTTCCGTTTGTAAACGTATTTTCCAAGTCGATCAGTGAAGAGTGGGCCATCCTGTCGGGCCGAGTCGGAATTTTCCCGGTCGGCTTTCAGCTCGAAACGATGAAATTCGTCGTCACGAACAGCCAGTTTCTAAACTCGCTCTGGATATCGGTGCTGATTACAGTCATCGGTACCCTCGCATCGCTGCTCATTACGGCGCTGACCGCTTATCCGCTCTCGAAGCGCGAGCTACCGGGGATGGGCATCATCATCATTTTGTTCATCTTCACGATGATGTTTAACGGGGGCATCATCCCCAACTATCTGCTCATCCGCGAGTTGGGCCTCATTAACCATCTAGGCTCCCTCATTTTGCCGGCGCTCATCAGCGTGTTCAACATGCTGGTCATCAAGAGCTACTTTGAAAGCTTGCCGGCCAGTCTGGAGGAATCCGCCAAAATTGAAGGCGCGAGCAATTTAACGGTTCTGTTCCGTATTATTTTGCCGCTAAGTGGTCCCGTGCTTGCGACGATTGGTCTGTTTTACGCCGTTTATTATTGGAATGACTACTTCAACCCGATGCTGTACATCAACAGCTCGTCGCTGAAGCCGTTGCAATTGTACCTACAGGACATCGTCATGAACGCCGATACATCTTCGGCGCTTGACAAGACGGCCGACGATCTCATGAACGTGCCTGCGGAAGGCGTCCGATCAGCAACGGTCATCGCATCCACGATTCCGATTCTGCTCGTTTATCCGTTCCTGCAGAAATATTTTATCAAAGGCGTGCTCATCGGTTCCGTAAAAGGTTGATGGCAGGCATGTAAAGCAGCTTTCCTAAGGCATTAACTTTTCCAGCAATGGCGATGAACGTCAAGGCATGACTTCAGGTACCGGAGAATTGCCCCTTCATCGGGACGTTGCGGGAAAATTAATGATATAGATTATATTAATTGCAGGAGGGTCTCATTATGAAAAAAGCATTCAAATTGATGTCTGTCATGGCCATGTCTGCGCTTCTGGTAATGACTATGGCTGCTTGTTCCGGCAACGGAACGAACACAGGCAACGGAACGAACACGGACAACGAAGCGACGGCCAAACCGGATGCGGAAAAGCCAGCCTTAAAGCGACTGAACGTATGGCAGAACGAAGAATACAATGCATACCCGGTAGCCAAGCTGCTCGAAGAAAAAACGGGCTATAAAGTGCAATACGATATGCTGCCTCAAGACAAGTGGGCGGAGAAGCTGAACCTAATCATGTCCTCCGGCGAAGCGTATGACATCGTCACTTCCTATAACGACATGGCTTTATATTCGGATTATGCGCAAAAGGGTGCGCTCGTCGACCTGACGCCGCTTATCGACGAATTTGGCCCAAATATTAAGGCGGCTATAAAGCCCGAATCGATGGAAGCGCTTAAGGTAAATGGCAAGCTATACGCAATCCCGGTAACCGTTACGTATGATATCAACAGCTCCATACTCATCCGTACGGACTGGCTCGATAAGCTGGGTCTGTCCATGCCGACGACGACCGAAGAGCTGACAAACGTTCTCACGCAATTCAAGGAGAAGGACCCAGGCGGCAACGGCGACCGCAATGTACCACTTACGATCAAGGGTGACCAATCGATGATTGACAACCTCGTAGGCGCGTTCGGCATTTCCAATACTTGGAACGACGTAGACGGCAAGCTCGTGCCGCGTGTCATGGACCCGGCATTTAAGGATTATGTCGCTTACGTAGGCAACTTGTACGAGAAAGGATTGATCGACCGAGAATTCGTAGCCAACAAAGACGCTACAGCGAAGGAGAAATTCGCAAGCGGCGTAGCTGGCGCCATCGTTGTTCACTGGGCGGACATTCCGGCCATCTCGGATTCCCTTGCGAAGACCAAGCCGGAGGCCAAATTCGCTTTCGTGCCGGCGCTCAAGGGGCCTAACGGAGAAGCCGGCTTCGCGGCAAACGCCGGATTTGACCGTCTGACGTTCATTCCGAAAGCATCAAAGCATCCGGAAGATGCGATCAAATGGATCAATGAAAGCCTGGAGCCGGAAACGTTCAAAAATATGGCGATCGGCGTGGAAGGCACGCATTATAAAGTAGTAGACGGAGCATACGAGCCAATCCAGCCGATCTTCACCGACGAGCGCAACTTGGCGAATAACTACATGGCGGGAACGGATGAAGAAAACTATCCGCAATACTGGCAAGCGCGCGTTCGCAAAAACCCGGTTATGTTTGATGCGTTTAACTTCCTGAACAACGAGCAGCCAGCCGAAGTGAAAATCAAAAACGTTCTGGGTCTTGCTCCGTACATGCAGCAATATTCGAAGACGAATCAGCAATTGAGCACCATGGTTGGCGACTACACGGTCAAACTGATCGCCGGCGCGGAGTCCATCGATAGCCTTGCCGACTTCCAATCCAAGTTTATGTCAGCGGGCGGGGAAGCGGCTTCAAAGGAAATTAACGATTGGTACGCAACGACTAAATAAAAAACAGGATAAGCGGTGGTGATCCTTTTTTGCTCACACCGCTACTTCGATCTAAGGGAGAGATCATCATGAAACATGCAATGTATTCGTTCGAACGTCAAGTGAAAACCCATGCCAAGGCCGACGTTGTCGTCATCGGAGGCGGACCTGCGGGGACGGCCGCTGCCATTGGCGCGGCGAGACGCGGCAAACAGGTGATCTTGCTGGAGAAGTCCGCTCAACTCGGGGGGATGGGGACGCTTGCCAACGTAAGCGTGTTTATGCCTGTCGGCAATGTGACCGGCATCTACCGCGAGATCATCAAGGAGATGCTGGCCGACTATCTGCCCGCAGGCCATGACGAATCGGTCGCGCCGCAATATTCGCCATTTTTGCTTCGCCAATACTTGAATGACAAAATGAAAAAGGAAGGGGTATCGGTCTACTTCCATTGTGAATTCGTGGGCACGATCCGCAGCGGCAGCGGGATCGGTTCGGTTATCGTCTCGACGCGCGAAGGCCTAAGGGCGATAGAAGGCGATGTCATCATCGATTGCACGGGCGATGCGCGAGTAGCCATCGATGCGGGTGTACCTTACCGCACGGGCCGCGAGTCTGATGGACTCACGCAGCCGATGACACTTATGTTTACGATGCAGGATACGGGAAAGCCAGTAGAGAAGATACTTCCGGAAGGCTGTTATTATTACGAGGAGGTATCCGATCTGCCGCAGGGGCGCAGGTTATATTGGAAGCAGCGCGAAGACGGCGTTTTGCTCATTAATATGTCGCGCGTCAAGGCGAACGGAGCCGATATGGAGCAAGTCAATTACGCGGAGACCGAAGCGCTTAAGCAGGTGTTCTCGATCGCGCATTATTTGCAGAGAACGGGCTTCGAGACATACGCCATCGCACACATCGCACCGCAGACAGGTGTTAGGGAGACCAATCAAATTGAAGGGCTGTACACGTTGACCGAACAAGATGTTGTAAGCGGCACGCGTTTCCCGGATGTGGTCGCCCAAACAAATTACGAGATCGATATTCATAGCCCGGATGCGGGCAAGACAACCGACGAGCGCCGCGTAGACGGCTACGATATTCCGTATCGCACGATGGTGCCTGTTGGCGATATCGACAACCTGCTCGTTGCGGGCAGATCGATTTCCGCAACGCATGTCGCAATGTCTTCGATGCGCGTCCAAGCGACTTGTTATGCGCTGGGTCAAGCAGCAGGCATTGCGGCCGCGATCTCGCTCGAAGACGCCGTGCCCGTTCGCGAAGTAGACATTGACAAAGTGCAGGCCGAGCTTGCCAATCAAGACGCTAGACTGTTAGGCCGTTAAATTAGGAGAAGGGAGATGGCGGGCGATGTATCGATTGCTTATCGTGGATGACGAACCGGCGGTCCGAGCGGGCTTGCGCGCTTATTTCGATTGGGCCGCTTACGGAATTGAAGTGGCAGGCGAAGCGGATGATGGAGACGTGGCTCTTGAGATGATCGCCCGCGATCAGCCCGATCTTATACTAACGGATGTCCGGATGCCGAACATGGACGGTATTACGATGTCGCAGTGTATCTCGTCCGAATATCCGGCCATGAAGATCATATTCGTCAGCGGGCACGACGACGCCGATTATCTTAAATCAGCGATGAAGGTCAGCGCGGTCGACTATATATTTAAGCCGGTTAATTTGCAGGAGCTGAGTACGGTCATCAAGCGCGTCGTTGCCGATCTGGACGCGGAGAGCTCCGAACGGATTTATAAGCAGGAGCTGCTCGTTAAACTAAAGGAAGGTATGCCGCTCCTGCGTGAGAAGTTCCTGCTCTCCATGATCAGAGAGGGTGCGCCGAAGTCGGAATTGGCGGAGCGGGTGTCGTTTCTGGGATTGGACTTGCCCGTGAATGCTTCCTATTGGGTGATGGTCGTCTGCGTGGATGATCTTGCCGATGTGATGGCCAGCCGTTCCGAGCGCGACCGCCAGCTGCTGTGGTATTCGGTGCTGAACATTTACGAGGAGCTGCTGGATGCGCATCTGCGAGGGTATGCCTTCGAGCAACGTACCGGCGAATTTGTAGGCGTGCTGAAGGTATCGGAGCCCGGCGGCGATTCGGTATCCGAAGCGGCGGAGGCACTGTTTGCGCTGGCCGGCGATCTTCGCTCCAATCTGGAACGCTGGCTCAAGATCGGCGTGACGATCGGCATTAGCGATATGGCAGGCGGCTTATCCGGACTGGCGCCAGCTTACAAGCAAGCTCGCGAAGCGGTCGATTACAAGTGGTACCTCGGCAAAAACCGTATCATCACAATGGACAGTCTGGAGAGCGCAGAGCCGGAGGAAGGCGCCATGCGGAAATACGATTACGAGCTCAATGAGAAGCTGATTTCCGCACTCAAGGCGGACGATGAGGACAAGATTAGCGAAGCCGTGGAGATGATTTTTGCCAGCTTGTCCTACACCCGCCCGGACGGCCTGAAGTACGGCCGCAATCTGTGCATGCAGCTCGTGCTCGCAATCGGACAGCTGCTCATGGAGCTTGGCGCTGGGGACCCCGAACTGGAAGTTATGGAGGGAGAGCTGACAGAGGCGTTGTACGCGAAGGAGACGTTAAAAGATATGCGGGGGCTGATCGAATCGTATCTGGCGACCGTCGGGGAACACATTCGGGAGAAGCGGACTGGCAGGGTGGCAAACGTCATAGAGCGAGTACGCGGGTATATCGATCAGAACTACGCCAACAACGGGCTTACCGTAGCCGATATCGGCAAGGCGGTCTATTTGTCTTCCACGTACGTCAGTCTCCTGTTTAAGCAAGAGACGGGGCAGACGGTGGGCGAATATTTGACTAAAGTGCGCGTGGATAAGGCGAAGGAGCTGCTGCGCGATCCGCAGTACAAGTTTTATGATATTTGTTACGCGATCGGATATACCGACCCCAGTTACTTCTCAAAGCTGTTCAAAAAGGTAACGGGTGTTACACCTAGCGCATACCGGGGGTCTCATGCGTAGAGCCTGGGTCGCCGTAACCGGCTTGCTTTCGCCGCTGCTCCAGCCAGCGGCGATTCGCCGTTTCTCGATCCCCCGTTCTTGGTTAATCGCGTATCTGCTGCTCATTGTGCTTCCGGCGGGCATTTTCTTGTATGGTTATTACGCGCGTTCCGCGGATATTCTGAGGAGCGAGGTCATTCGGACGATGCAGCAAGCGCTAAAGCAGGCCGGGAGCAATCTCTCCTACCGGCTGGAGCGCATCGAGGATATTAGTGACGCTGCATTCATGAACGCAAACCTGCATTCGTACTTATCCATTAATTCGGATGATCAGTCCATCGGCACACAGATCAAGGTGATTGAGGATTTGCGGTATTTGGTCGAGACCGTACAGTCTAACTCCGACGTGTTTCATGTTCGGGTGTTCGTGGACAAATCTAAGCTGTATGCAGAAGAGAGAATCAATTTCTTTACGCTGGATAGCTTGATGGTTAGACCGTGGTTTCATTCCATCATCGATGGAAACGGTGGGATCGTATGGACGGGTGTCTACGAGGAGTCGTATCTCGGCGGCTCCAATGAGACGATATTATCTGCTGCCCGAATGCTGCGGGATCCCGATAATTATGACAAAGTGTCCGGTGTGCTCATGATCGACGTCCGTCAAGACATCGTCTCCAATATTTTATCCGATCTTCAGTTCGCCCCGGGCACAGCAGTTTACCTTGTTGCTCAGGATGGCTCAATCGTTTATCATCCCGATGAGGCACTTATCGGCAAGGCGGTTGATCCTCACCTATTGGATGCGCTGAACGAGGGGGCGGAAGGAACAAAGTCGCTTCTGCTGAACAATGAACAAAGCGACGTGCTGTATACGACGCTTGCGCCGACGGGCTGGAAGCTTGTCGTCCAGGGAACGGAATCCCAGCTGTCGCCCGCTACGCAGCGACAGACGAAGCAGTCAGAGTGGCGCTCGCTGATTGAATATGTCGCGTTGTTTCTGATCCTTCCGTTTGTCCTTCTGGCGATTATCGTGCGGGGGATGAACCGGCGAGTCAACCACGTGATCACCGTCATCCGAAAGGAAGGGAAGGAGGGCAAGGAAGCGATCGACGGTCTGCATGAGTTACCGGCGGTTAATGGTGACTTCCATATGCTGGAGCGAAGCGTCGACCATCTGATCCTAAGGGTGCGTACGCTCGTCGAAGAAAACTACAGAGCTGAGATTCGCGAACGGGAAGCCCAGCTGTCAGCGTTGCAGGCGCAGATCAATCCGCACTTCCTTTACAACACGCTGGATACGATCAACTGGATTGCCATCGGTAAGGGTGCAACCGACATCAGTATGATGATCGACAGTCTCGCGAAGTATTTCCGTCTCAGTCTCAATAAAGGAAATACCATCGTAAGCGTTACGGACGAGCTGAGGCTGGCAGAGGTGTATCTCGAAATTCAGCAGAGCCGATTTTTCGGCTCGTTCGATTTCAAGGTGGCGGCGGGGGATGAGTTGAAGGCATATCGCATGCCTAAGCTTATCTTGCAGCCGATTGTCGAGAACGCGTTGCTGCACGGCATACGCAAGGCGAAGGACCGGAAAGGGCTTATCGATATTACGGTGGAGTTGGATCAAAGCGATCTCGTTTTCGTGATTTCGGACAACGGCATTGGCATGGACGAGGAGATGTCCCGCAGTCTGCTGACGGAGGAGCGAGTCAGCCCTAGTGATCACACGGGCAACGGAAGCTCCTACGGCTTGTTTAACGTGAACGAGCGGATCAAGCTACACTCTGGTGAGGGGTATGGCTTGAGCATCTCGTCGAAACTCAGTGCGGGTACCTCTGTCACCGTCCGGATGAAAGCAGAGTTTATGACCACCCGGGTTTCTGAAGAAAATAAAGTTTAGCTGCATGCGATAGGGGATCGGGGTTATCCTGGCATCGTCTACGAGCAATAATTGCAGAAGTCATTCGTTGAGTCGGCCTCATTGAAGGGTGGAGACACAGTATCGGAACCTGTTAGAAAGTCGCTATTATAGCGGCTTTTTTGTTATATCGATACAAGTTCATGTCTCGAGGACAAGAACTTGCATCGATTGCAGCAAAGGAAAAGAACATGAACCGACTATTAGTTAAGTCTACATGCAACTTCATTGATCTAACGAACTGGAATATTGAAGATCCAACAAGCTGAAACGTACCATAAGTAACAGCAAGTCTTTTCGGGAATCGTCTACATACTCATTCATCCATAGCTTGCGAGCACAGCTCCTGAAGATGTCGGCTGACGATCTGCTCAATTGTCTCCGGCGTGTAGAGCTCCGGGCGGAGCAAAGCGAGTATCGTCAAGCCTTCGACAATCGCGGCCAATCTTAATGTTTCAAGTTGAATGTCTACCGAAGGGAGGAGAAGCTTCGCCTCAGCTAGGATTTCGAGGACGGCTTTAGTCAGGTAGTGGAGTCCGTCCGTGAGCTCGTCTTTTTTAGCTTGTAATGCCAGACTCGCGAGGGAGCGGATGGCGAAGACCCACCAGACGCCGCCGGCAGTTCGTTTTTCTGCATCCAAAGGGAGCAGTTGTAACAGAATTTCCCTCGCAGCCTTCATCGGAATAGGGCTTATTTCGAGGCGCTCTTCTGCTCTGGCAACTCCTCTTGTCAAATAATAATCCACGATAAATAGCAACAGCTCGTCCTGTGTTGAAAAATAATGCCGCAATGCGCCGGGTGATAACCCTGCCGCAGCTGCAATGGCACGGATTGACGCGTGTTCGATCCCTTTTTCTTTAATAATATTCCATGCTGATTCGGCGATCAGTTTTCTTTTTTGTTCGTGATCCACGACTTTCGGCAAGGCTAACGCCCCCTTGTTTTATTTAGCACAATGAATTAAAATAAATAACACACTGTGTTATTTAGAGTTTATTTAGTTATATCGCGTCGCAAATAAAACGTCAATAGTATTGGACTTTGTTGTGATTGACGGGAGGGAAGCAATGCTAGAGCAAATCGATGGATTTTTTCGTTTTCGTACCACCTGTTATCATTGCAGAAGAGAGTTTTATGTCATTGAGGGGACTCAAGCTTACGACCGTGTGAAACGAAATTTCAATGGAATGCATTGCTGCGAAGATTGCAAAAACAGGATCGAGCTTGAAGCACGATTGCAGTTAGGAAGACGACTGTTGACCGGCAGAGATTAGGTTGCAGGACAGAAGGGGCCATCCTGAAAAGGATGGCACTCGTCATACTTGCATGTTACAGGCAGAATTCATACTCATATAGGGAAGGAGCTTAGCTCCATTGGGTATTACATGCCTCGGCAATGTCAAGGGACAAGAACATGGCCCCAAGGAAGTCGCTAATTTAGCGGCTTTTTTGTTTTATCGGTACAAGTTCTTATCCCGAACAGCGGACAAGAACTTACGTAGCGCCAATGACAATTATCGACAAGTTAGATAAAATGCCGCGTTTATTATAGCGGCTCCTTGAGTGCGAAACGTCTGTAAACCGCACCGTAGTGCGGTTTTTTCGTGATTATCTCATCAGATACGGCATTTCCGGACATAGAATGGTTTTGTAAGAGCTTGTTCAGGGACAATGCATCCCTAGACAAACAACAATTTCAACGTATGCTCTGGAAATAGTTTCATCAGTCGACATTCTTGACCGGCAGTCAAGTGAAACTGGCTGATAAGAAACAACATCAAGTACTCTATTATCTACATTCGTTTCCAGTGGATGCTTTAAATAATCCTCTCGGTGTCGTTCTGATTTTGATTGACCAGTATCAAATCAATCAGATATTAAGCAAGCTGGATAACCGCCAGAGGCTTTAAACATTAAAAGCTTTCTTGTCAAGGGACAAGAACATGGCCCCAAGGAAGTCGATTTTTTCGATTAAATAATTATTTAACTAGAGTTTACAGCTATTGATTAAGCAATCAATCGGGTAGTTCTTGATAATCTTGATCCTCAACAGCCTCGTAAAGCTTAAACCTCTGCGGGGCTGTTCCTTTCGTGTTACTGATTTTAATTCGAGTTAATATGTTTTAATATATATTGACGTGTATATACGCCATAGTGTATATTTTGTTCAGTAGATCACCAAACATGCAGTTAACGCATTATTTACTTTTGCCGGACCCCATCGATTCAACATGTTGTGTTACCAAGGAATGGACCCGAATTGGTAGGGGTAATCGCCAAGCGCTAGGCATTAGGCATTAGGCAGCCGCATGATAACTTCAAGGAGTATATGCTGGAATACAAGAAGAAGGAGGATTTATGACAGGTATCAACAGTTTTATCGCGAACTACATGCTGAATTATCGCGAAGTCTGGAATCAAAGACTGGATTCCCTTGAAAGCTACCTAAAAAGGATGACTACAAAAGAACAGAAAAACAATCATTCGTAAAAACCGCGATCGCAGAGAACTCACTATCAAGTGTAACGACGCTGAAGCGATGGACCTGTATTGATAGGATTCACCGATGCGAATGGTATCATGGCTCCTGATATAGTAGCAAAAGCTGTAGCAAATTCCGAACGATAAGGAGAATGGGAGAATGACGAATCTTATAACGTTGGACCGACTAGTAGGTACTTGGCAAATCAGCGGCGGAGCAGAAGGAACGGTAACCTATGAGTGGATGGAAGGCGGGCACTTTTTGATACAACGCGTCCATCTTTCCCAAAATGGTCAAGAAGTGAAAGGGATCGAGATGATTGGGCATTTAAAACCCTTCGGCGAAAGCAAGAGTCCGGATATTCGGTCCCGATATTACGATACGTTAGGCAATACCTTCGATTATGTGTATGAATTGGAAGGAGATACGCTCGTCATATGGGCTGGAGACAAAGGATCGCCTTCCTATTATAAAGGGGCATTCCGCTCTGACGGAGATACCCATTCGGGGGCATGGCATTATCCTGGCGGAGGAGGCTATGAAACGACGATGACGAGAGTCTCGCCAATAGGAGGGATTGGGATTGGTTAAGCAGTTGGTCATGGCAAAACCTTTAACGGTGACAGCCTCCATATTCGCGCTAGTGTCAATTTTCTCAGGAGCATTGTTCGTGCTTCTCCTATGCAGCCTGCATCTGCTGCAGCCCGAATTTGATCCAACATGGCGTTTTATCAGCGAATATGCTCTTGGCGACTTCGGTTGGATGATGCACCTGGCTTTTGGATTGCTGGCTCTTGCTCAAATCAGCGTAGCAATTACGATATTCCCGCATATTCGTACGGTTACGGGATACATTGGACTTGTTATTCTTGGAATCAGTGCAATAGGCGTAATAATCGCAGGTATCTTCGTGACCGATCCTATCTCCGTTAGTCCGGATGATGCGACGTTTAGCGGCAGCATGCACTCTATCGGTGCGATGCTGGACTATACGCCGTTAGCCGCATTATTGATCAGTCTTTCGTTATGTCGACTTGATGTTTGGCGTCCCATGAAGCGAGTGATGCTCACAATCGCGATGATTGCAATCGTCGCGATGCTGGTATTCGTTCTTCAAATTCCGCAAGACGGGCAATTCGGACCAGAGGTTTTGGCCGGTATGTTCGGACGATTCTTAATCTTGGCGGAGATTACGTGGCTGATTGTTGTAGGGGTTCATGGAGCCAAGCTCGGAGCTTCTAAATAAGTGTAATCGAGGTAAACGCAAAAGAAAAAATACATGTTCGTAAACCGGCTGCATTGAACTTGCTGCCGGTTTGCGTCTGAAAAAGGGTTTTTCGGTTCAAGTACACATGCGGGAAGAAGGATATTAACCATGGCCGTCATTGTGGATCGGAAGAGGTTAGGCGGAGGCTCTCATAATACTTGAATAATTCATTCGGAACGCAAATCCCCGAAACCCTAGCTGTATCTAGGGTTTTTGGGGATTTTCTATTGTTCGTATTAAATCTAATGTCATGAGCAGAAAAGTGCCAATCCGTTAGACGGGCCTCTTTTTTATAAAACTCTATTAGCGAACGATAAAATTGTCTTAACTGGAAACTTTTTTTTATAGTGTGTTAATCTGTAGTGGACTCCATTTAAAAAGAGGGATGTTACTTGAAAAGAAACGTATTATATATTGAAGATAACGAGAAAATAGGCAGTTGGGTAAAGGAAGAATTGGAACAGCGAGGGTATTCAGTTCAGTGGCTGCTAACTGGTGAAGGAGCCGAAAAAGAAGTCAATCAGCAAGACATTGTTATTTTGGATATCATGTTACCCGGTTTAGACGGATTTACTGTGGGAAGACGATTAAAGAAGACAGCTCCTGCTGTTCCTATTTTGCTGTTAACTGCTCGAACATCGATAGATGATAAAGTAGATGGTTTGCAATTTGCTGATGACTACTTAACGAAACCATTCCATACAGATGAATTAGTCGCAAGAATAGAAGTATTAATCCGTCGTAGTGGTGGATCAACATCCGATCGCATTTCGTTAGGAAATCAGATTGAAGTAGATCCGGAAGGTCAAATGATATTTGACAAACACACAGGAGAAGAAATTATATTAACAGGGAAACAGCATCAAATCTTAATGTACTTCATACGCCACCCTAATCAAGTTTTAACAAAAGAACAAATTTATGAAGCTATTTGGGAAGAAGCTTATATAACAGGCGATAAAACACTGATGGTGCATATCCACCGACTGCGTCAAAAGCTGGAACGTCATCCCGATTCCCAGGAGATTATTGAAACGTTGAAGGGTATAGGCTATCGGGTGAAATTATGAAGCAAAACAGATCATTATTTCGTCGTTTTCTAAAAGTACATTTTCTATTTATCTTTTTTCCTCCGATTATGATTATTTTCATCAGTGCGTTTTTTGGGGTTTCAGATATCCATGATAAAAATGTAAATACGTTAAATCTGTTTTACGTTACCGTACTAGTGTTTGGTTTTATTATTGTCGCATTTGTGATCTTATCTTGGCGCTTCTTCTTGAAACTTCAAAGACGTCTTGCCCGCTTGCAAGAAGTCATGTCATTTTCAGCTAAAAACAACTCATTTCCTAAAACCATATCTGTTCAAAATGATCGTATGGATGAGATAGACCAGTTAGGAAGTTCTTTTAATTGGATGATTCAGCAGCTTGAAGACAGTCGCAAGCGAGAATATGAAGAGGAGTTATTACGACATCGACTCATTGCGAATTTATCTCACGACTTACGAACACCGCTTACCATTTTGAGAGGACATGTCACCCGTTTAAATAAAGAACTCATGAGTCAAGAAGGACAAAACTCGTTAACAGAGATCAACCATACGATTACAAGAGTCGGAGATCTAATGGATGATTTACTGTCCTATACATTGCTTACCTCGGGAAAACATCCTTTTGTGCCCGTTTCAACAGATATTGGACGTCTAGTAAGAGCATCTGTTGCTGCATGGTATCCTGTATTTGAAGAAAAAGAAATTCAGCTTGATGTTGATTTACCGGGAGAGGAGACTTTTTATTGGGAAGCAGATCCTAATTGGATGACACGAGTTTTGGATAATTTATTTCAGAATATTCTTCGCCATGCAGCAGAAGGGAAATATGCAAACATTATGGTTGATGTAGAAAAAGAACAGATCATTATTGCAGACAGAGGTCCAGGTTTGGATAACTCTTCCTATGAGCATGGGGCAGGGATTGGTTTATCGACTTCAAATTATATGTTGAAAAAAATGAAGCTGAGAGCTGACTTTACCTCAAATGAAAATGGCACAAGTGTAGTTATTGGTAGAGCGTAACCCAAAGGTAACCCGGAAGTAAACACCATGATAACCGTGATGTAACTTTGCTACTTTATAATTGGAACCATAACAGAAAGGGAGTGTTATGGTTGCTTGAAATTAATAACTTAGTCAAACATCGCGGATCTCAAGAAATCTTATCGGGTATCAGTTTTAAAGCTAGACCCGGTAGAGTAACTGGTTTTTTAGGTCCAAACGGGGCAGGTAAAAGCTCAACGCTTCGCATCCTGCTTGGATTAGATCGCGCCACATCAGGGAGTGCACTCATAAATGGCAAGCCATTCTCAGAGTTAGATAATCCTCTAGCAACAGTAGGTGCCGCATTGGATGGATCTGGAGCTCACCGCAGCCGAACAGGAGGGGCCCATTTACGCTGGATTGCTCGTGCCGCAGGATTGTCTAACTCACGTGTCGAGGAAGTTTTGGAAATCGTAGGTCTTACTAATGCAGCTGATAAAAGAGTGGGAAAATATTCGCTTGGTATGGGGAGAAGACTTGGAATGGCCGCTGCACTGCTGGGTGATCCCCCAATATTGGTTCTAGATGAACCCGTAAATGGGCTCGACCCGGAAGGAATTCGTTGGATCCGGACATTTTTGCGTAAACGGGCTGAGTCTGGCAACACGGTGTTACTATCCAGTCATCTAATAGGAGAGCTTGCAGAGACAGTTGATGATGTGGTTATTATTAAGCAAGGAACAATCGTTGCAGATGGAACGTTGGATGAAGTAATAGGTAACCATTCCACGCTGGAGAAAGCTTTTTTTGCCCGGACATCTGATCATGCAGGTGGTGTTGTATGAGAGCATTCAACGCGGAACTATCTAAATTGTTCTCCCTGCCGGGCATTTGGCTTGCCTTTCTTGTTGGAGCATTTTCTCCTGCGGTCATAGCCGCCTTAGACAGTATAGCTCAAAAAGAGGAGATTATAGCTGGAGTTAGCACACGGCTATTGGAAGTTGGCTATATTGGATTAGCCCTTGGTGTACAAGGTGTCATCATCCTTGGTGTGCTTGCTGTCAGCAGCGAGTATTTGACAGAGAGCAGTGAATCTGGCGGAGGACAACAGATTACAACAAGTTTAACGGTTGTTTCATCAAGGCTTCAATTTTTGCTGGCAAAAGCAGGCGCTGTGACTGTAATCAGTATACTGCTTTGTATTGTTGCTATAATGACAACTGTGTCTGCCACGCATCTTGTTCTTGGTGAGTATTCCCCTGCATTAGAATGGTCGAAGCTGCTCGGTGCAGTTTGTTACTGGACATTCACTGCTCTATTAGCATTCGGGATTACTGTACTAACTAAGAATGGCACGATTCCGCTTGCTGTGCTCATCATAAATACATCCGTTGTTTCATTTAGTTTCCTGCTTTCTAAAGTTACAAAGTTAGCGTTATACCTACCGGATCGGGCTGGCCTTGAAATGTTTATGTTTCTGAGCGACAGATTTCTCACCCCGTTCACAGGCGGCATAGTCATGTCTGCCTGGGTAGTCGTTCTTTTCATTGCTGCAGCTATCGTATTCCATAGGAGGGACGTTGCTGCATGAGTGTCCCTTCTATTAGAAAGATAACACAAATCCTTCGTGCTGAACTGGATAAATTAGCTACATTACCATTGATATGGCTCACTTTTATGGGTACATTCATTCTTAATTTAGGATTAGCCGCAGCTTTTACTTCTATTGGTTTACAAGGGGCAATAGGGACGCAAAAAATACTGAATATAGGGTTTGCTTCGATGGGTTATCTTCAAGCAGGATTCATTATTCTTGGGATCCTAGCTACTTGTTCAGAGTATATCGGTGGACAGATTCGAACTACGTTAGCTGCGATACCTTGTCGTGGGATTCAATTATCCATGAAGCATTTGGCATTGGCAATCATAACCGTTCCCGCGGCCTTTATTATCGCTGTATCCGGTGTACTCTATACTTATATGATGATGAAAGACACAGCAGCAGCGATTGATATAGATACCATGGTAGAAGCATTAGCAGGCGCAACAGGCTATCTGACATTAACCACACTTCTCAGTGCAGCTATAGGTGCTTTATTAAGACGAACCACCCCTGCTTTAGTGGTACTGCTTGGTTATTATTTCGTTGTCAGTCCATTATCGAGAGATTTTCTGCCTAGTATTACAATGTATTTTCCGGATACGGCAGGATATTATATGTATATGCCGCCTTCCTCTGATGAAATAAATGTCCTTTCACCAATGCAAGGGACAGGGATTTCAATGATATGGACACTTATTTTTATTACGGCAGCTATTGTATTTTACCGTAAACGAGATGCTTGAGTGTAAGTTTCATCCATTCAAAAATATAACGCTAGTGATTTTTTTAAAAATTTCTGAAAAAGTACGATGGTCTATATGATAGATGTGACGGAGTACAAAAACAAAGTCTCATTGAGAGTCTCATTGAAAGTTATAGATGGACAAGAACCTAGACCCATAGAAAGTCGCTAATTTAGCGGCTTTTTTGTTTTATCGGGACATGTTCTTGTTAAAACACAATGACAAGAACTTGATAACATTCCCGATATGATTTGATCGACGGCGACAAACGCCCTTATATTGAACTAACGGGCAGATTAGATTAGCAATCTGTAAGAAACAATCCGCACAGAAATGTACTATATTATAGTTTATGTAGCCCCCTAAAGTCTAAAGAATAAACGACTAACGCAAACAAAGGAGTGAAGTTATGAAATTATTGCTCACATCTGCCGGCATTAATAACAAAAGCATACACAATGCGCTAGTTGACATGCTGGGCAAGCCGATCGCCGACTGCAATGCCCTGTGTATTCCCACCGCGATGTACGGACACCCCTGGGTAGGCCCCGGCGTCAAAGCCTGGCAATTCATTAGCGGGAATTCCGAGAATCCCATGGTCGACCTAGGCTGGAAGTCCGTCGGCGTGCTGGAGCTCACAGCGCTGCCAAGCATCGACAAAGACCGCTGGGTGCCGCTAGTAAGGGAGACGGACGTCCTGCTGGTTGCGGGCGGCGACGCCCTCTACCTGTGCCACTGGATGCGGCAGTCCGGACTGGCAGACTTCTTACCGTCTCTGCAGGCAGTTTATGTGGGACTGAGTGCCGGGAGTATGGTGATGGCACCTAACATCGGGGAATTTTTCGTTGGCTGGACCCCACCCACTGGCGGCGATGAAGCGCTGAGTCTGGTTGATTTTGCAATATTTCCGCATCTGGATCACGAAATGCTGCCGAGAAACACCATGGCTGATGCAGAGAGATGGGCTGCCGGGATGCAAGGGCCAGCGTATGCGATCGATGATCAGACCGCCATCAAAGTGATCGACGGAACGGTTGAAGTTGTCTCCGAAGGGAATTGGAAACGTTTTTCGCACCTCCTATAGGAAGAATGAAGAAGAGCACGATGGAGAAAAGATTTCCTCATTGTCCTCTAGTATTTCTCCAAGCTACACCAGGGGAAAACATCGCATTTAACCTTGTTTTGATAAAAAGCTAGAAAAAGAATGAACAAAGGGATGATAAGCTATGCAGGCAAATGAGGAATTCAAAATGGAAGAAGGGCTGGAAGACATTACGGGAGTTACTTGTATCTACGTACCAGTAAGTGATGTTTACGAGTCTATTAAATGGTATCAAAAGATTTTAGGGTACCAACCTGCAAACAACGATCGTGTTGAGCCTGGGATGGTGATGGCTGTTTTGAATATTCCCGATCGGAATGGAAACCTGCCTTCACCTGGTTTAAGGCAAGTTGTACCCGCTCTGTTCCTTCACAAATCAGACGAAGAAGGCGGGCGATTACGCTTTTCATGGTCATTGGACAACGGCAAGCCCCACGCAATAGCATGTTTTATTACACCACGGATCGAAGAGCTATTAGAACGTTTTAAGAAAAACGGAGTGAATATTTTAGGAGAACGGGTCACAAGCGGACCAAACATAACGTTTGCTGACCCTGACGGTAACATATGGGAAGTTTGGCAGCCTTAATCGATTAATCAGATCAATTTCGCTAACGGGAGCTGAATAAAGAAGAGGAGGCAGCCGGTTAGAGCGATCGGTTGTCTTTTTTAAATGTCGAGGGACAAGAATATGGACCATTGAAGTCGCTATTTTAGCGGCTTTTTTATTATATCGGCATAAGTTTATTGTACATGGCTGGGGACAAGTTCTTGTGCCGGTTACCGATTAGATAGATTTATTTGAATGTTTTTGAACGATCGGTCGTTAAATTATTGACAATACATTATGATAATCCTTATAATGGCATTAATTCAGATGAAGGGAGCCTGAAGGTTATCAAGAAAAGAGAGATTACATCAAGTCATATCGTCCAAGCGGCATATGAGCTGTTTGCAGAGCATGGGATAGAGAGAACGAGTTTGGGCTTGATTTCTAAAAAAGTAGGCATAACCAAATCCTCTATATACTACCATTTTGCAACAAAGGAAGAGTTGATTAGCCGAACATTTGATTATATTTTTAGGGATCATTATTTTGCTGCTTACTTTGACGCTGAATCCGTTAATAAAGACAATTTTGTAGAGACGATAATTCGGGGCGGTTTAAATATGCTGCCAAGCGATGATGAAGAGTATCGTTCAACATTAAGAGTGCTTAGTGAGTTCACGATGCTAGCCGAGCGTGATGAGCAATTTAGAGCTCCTTTATTGAAAGTTCAACAAGATTTTATCAATGGTTTCTGTAATTTATTGTCAAAAGGCAGTGATCTGGGTCTAGTTGAACCTACAAAAATCGAAGTCAGTGCTAAAATTCTTGCCCTTCTTATTGATAATTTGTCTAGATGTAAGATGATGAAGATGGATTTGGAGTATCAGATGATTTGGGAAGAAACTGTTAATAGAATTATCATTCGAGAAAATACATAGTTAACTTATAAGGAGGGATCCGGTTGAAACATATATTGATTACAGGTACATCAAGAGGTATTGGTGAATCGTTGGCTAATCAATTAATCGATAAGAACCATCACCTTATATGCATTTCTAGAACTACGAACCAACGGATTATCGATCTAGCCCAGGAGAGGGACTGCAGAATTGATTATTTTAATTTTGATTTAACAAACATTGGCGAGATTGATCAACTTTTTGAGGACATCTTCCGTCAAATTGAGCTTAATTCCAACGATAAAGCGGTCTATCTTATCAATAATGCCGCCATGTTGACTCCTGTGAGCCCAATTGAACGGATAGAAACGGATAAAATAATTGAGAACATCCATTTAAATCTATTAGCACCAATGATAATAACAGCTAACTATCTTAAACGTACCCAAGATATGAATGTGGACAAAAGAATTCTAAACATATCCTCAGCATCCGCAAAATATTTATTACCCTCACAAAGCTGTTACAGCACTGCAAAAGCTGGCCTTGACTCATTTACCAAAAGCATAGACATTGAGCAAAAGCTCGTGACATATCCAGCAAAAGTAGTCGCTGTATATCCAGGTATGATCGATACCAATTTACAATCGGAAATTCGATCCGTAAGTAATGATCTTTTCCCATATGTTAATGAGTTCATTCGACTTTCTGAGGAAGGGAAGCTACAAACGCCTGAATACACTGCGCACAAATTAATTGAGATTCTGCTAAGCGAAGATTTTGGTAAGGCTGTTGTTATAGAAACCATGGATCAATAAACGCGAGTGGAAGAACACCTGCGAGACAGGTCGTTTATGGGTGTGATTTGATAGAAGAAGAAGAAGGAGAGGCATTCCAGCGCTTCTCCTTTTCTAATTTATGATTTAATTAATCTCCTACTACTTTTGATACAGTTCCATCATTCGTCAGCGAGTCAGTTATACAGCTAGCTGAGAACCCATTTAGCAATCCGTAAGAAACAACCCAAGCTGAGTTGTCCTATAATGTAGTTAATGTAGAGATCCCTCATGAACAAAGGAGAACTGAAAATGAGAAAACTCGTTCTATTTTTGCACGTATCGCTTGACGGTTTTGTAGAAGGGCCGAACGGTAAAATGGACATTGGCTGGGTTTCTTACGATGCTGATTTGGAGAAGCACGCGAAAGAAATTCTGAGTACTGCCGACACTGTCATTTGGGGACGTGGAACTTATCAGATGATGCACAGTTACTGGCCATCTGTGCCTTCGAACCCATCAGCTTCGCAGCATGAACTTAATCATGCCGAGTGGATCGAAAAGACAGCCAAAATTATTTTTTCCACGACGCTGGAGAAAGTCGAATGGAACAATTCCAGACTGGTGAAAGAAGATGTCGAGGAAGAGATCAAAAACCTCAAACAGCAGCCAGGCAAGGATATGGTCATCCTCGGCAGTCCTAGGTTCGCACACTACCTTATGCAGCTTGATTTAATAGATGAGTATAAAATTACGGTATCTCCCGTCCTGATCGGCAGCGGGTTGCCGTTATTCCAAGGTCTCAAGGAGAAGGTCAATCTTAAACTTATCGAAAACAAGACATTTGATTCTGGAGCCATAGGCCTCGTTTACCAGACGGTTCGATGACTCTGTCTCCAAAAGTAGATTACGCTAACGGGATACGATATATCTCAATGAAGACATTGAAGGTAGCCGACTCCAAAGCCGGCTACCTTTTTCGATATCTATTGCCACAGCCGTGATGAATAGGAAGAAGCGGACAAGAACATGATGACTTTGAAAGTCGCAATCTATGCGGCTTTTTATATTTATGTTATCAAGTTCTTGTCAAAACATAATGACGAGAACATGGTTACATTCCCAATATGATTTCATCGACATCGACAGCGGCAGACGCCCTGTTATTAAACTAACGGGCAGGATAGTCCAATCGTTCGGTGAGTAACTTCAAGCATATACATTATGAAAGCAGGGAAGTACATGAAACACGTGGAATAAATATACAGCGATTCAATAGTGGCATGACGGTGAAACTGATGTTCCTACGAAGGTCATGTTTGATTTCGTGTGCAAAGCTGTGGGTAGAGAGTTAGCTGAGTCGACTGAAGAATCTAACGAATGCAGGTGGGTTCCAAAGGGAAATGTTCTGGATTTGATCCCTTTACCCGCAATCCGCATGCGTTATGAAGCTTATTTTTAACGGCTCTGTGAATTATGTGGAGTACGTCACTGCGACAACGTCAGAATGCAATGTCAAGCTTCAAAGGAATGTTTAGTTGTACGTGTTCTTAAATCCTTCGGAGGGTGACACTATGAATGATACATGGAACCCCGAATCGCCAGGTGTGCTGCGCCTTCCTTCAGGTCGACTCGTCCGCGGCCGAGCACTAAGACGTCCACTTCCCCAAGGGCTTCAGCCCACTTTTGCACTCTACCTGCTTGGACGACAACCAGCGCCCGTTACTTGGGAAAGCCGCTGGATTCCTTGGCCGGACTTCTGGCTGCCAACAAACAAGGTTGCAGCCGCTGATGCGCTTCGCGAAGCATGGACTCGGGCTGAAGTTGAACGGGTTGAAATCGCCTGTGGGGGCGGGATTGGACGAACAGGTACGGCACTAGCCTGTCTCGCTGTGATTGATGGATTACCAAATCATGAAGCTGTCGACTATATTCGGCAGCAATACAGTCCACGAGCTGTTGAGACGCCTTGGCAACGCCGCTTTGTCTCTCGTTTCAAATAGGGGGTCCCTATAGGTGGAGGATTGCAAAAGCCATGCTTCTGTATACACAAAGGCTTTAAACTGGAACATGGTGCTGAAGCTAAGAATGTTGTCGAGTCCCATTAAAAGTCGCTATTGTAGCGGCTTTTTTGTTTTATAGGTACAAGTTGTCCCGAGCCAAGGACATTATAAGAGGTGATGAACAAGGAAAAGAAAATCAGTTCTAGTGGGGAAAAGGTAGGTGCACGGTAAGAACGTTCTTTAAAGAGGAGTTAGAGCGGTTTTATTCTGCTTGGATTTCCGTACATCTAAGCAGAGGGCGAGATGCTTCCCATATATGATCCGGAAACAAATAAGTGGGCAAAAAGAAGCTAGCAGCAGGTCAGTTAAGCTTCAAGGAATGTTTAATGATTCTAATAGCCATAACCTGTGAGGTTTTGTAAGATACGACTTAGTGCCTGGACCTATGTGTTTCAAGGTACCGCTTCCGTATTTATAACGCAGAAAGCCACGAGGTCTGCTTGGTTCATTGAGCATTTTTGGAGGGTTTAGAAGACCTTAAAATAAGGTTATGAAAATTTTCATCATAGTCTGTGAGCCGGTAGAGGGTCATGTTTTTTCTTGTTATTTGTTAGTAGGAAGTGAAGTGACGAGTTTATATAAAGCCTGTCGTAGAGAATGTATATTGAGCATGTAATCCAATTTGGTGTAAAATCTACTCAAGCAAAATGATAATGATTATCATTATTAATAATAAATGAATTGTTTTGCTACAAAACATAAAACTTATGGGAGTGAATTAAATCATGGCAAGATCGGGATTTATGAAAACAGGATGGATATCACTTATAACGGCAGCAATGATTACGGTGACGGGCTGCGGCTCGACAGGCGGTACTACCGATCAGCCTGGACAGGCAACCGCAGCGCCAAGTGAAGCTCCGCCTCAGACGGAAACGCGCGTTGTAACCGATGGTTTCGGAGAGGTAGAGATTCCTACAAATCCGAAGCGAATCTCAGCTCTTTATCGTGAAGATTATTTGGTTGCGCTTGGGGTAACTCCTATTGTGCAATATTATAACCCGATGTGGGGCAAGCAGGATTATTTGAAGCTGGACGTGCCGTTGTTCGACGTGACCGGCAGCATCGAAGCTATGCTTGTGTCGGAGCCGGACTTGATCATCGGCGCCGGAGAGGTTGATGCAGCACAATACGAGCTCTATTCCAAGGTTGCGCCGACGTTCCGCTTGCCGGACGACGTACTTGCGGATTCGCGCAAAACATTGACCTTAATCGCCGAATTGCTTGGTCTCAGCGACAAGGCGGAGCAGGTTCTTGCCGATTACGAAGCCCGAATTGTCGACGTAAAGGCGAAGCTGAACGCGGCAATCGGCGATGAGAAGCTTGTTGTTCTGCGGATGAACGTTGTAGACAAATCGATTAATATTTTCGGCATTCATAACACGTTTGTCGGACAAATCTTGTATGAGGATCTTGGTTTGAAGGCACCGGGGTTCGCCGAGGCGATGACGGAGGGCAATATCGTCTTGTCGAAAGAGGTCATTCCGGAGCTTGACGCGGACCATATTATTATGCTTCCGTCCAACGGAACGTGGGAGGAAGAGAGCAACGCGAAAGCGCTTGAGGAAATGAAGGCAGATCCGCTATGGCAAACCGTTCCTGCATTTAAGAACGGCCATGTATATCCCGTAGAGAGATCGTATTGGCAGACGGGAGCCATTACGGCCAACGGATTGAAGATGGATGATTTACTTCGATTGCTGGCTTCTTAGCAGGACATAAGAGTGATTAAGTTCATTGGCAGGACTCATCGCCATAAGTGAGAAAGAGCCGCTTTTCAACGAAGGTTGATGGGTGGCTCGTTTTGATTTACACTATGTTCATTGAGAATGAATATCAATTAAAAAGGGGTTGATAGTAACGATGGATATCGAACAGCGCAAACAAGCTGGGACTGCCCCTTTAGTCCATTATGTGCTGCGATCAATCCGCTTGATCGATGCGGGCGAGCAAGTAGAAATGAGTGATTTGGACGGCAGCGATAAAAACGATAAGGAAAGCTTTGAACTGCTCATTATAATGAGCGGGAAGGGACAAGGAAAATGCTATTTGCAGGGGCCTGGGAGATCTTTATCTGTTGATCAAGAGATTATGAACTGCAGCTATTACCGTGTGTGCTTCGTAACGAGCGGCTATGATGCAGCTTCGAGCTTGCTGCCGGATAAGCAAGAGCTTGCCTGCGCACCTTTCGCGAAAACGATGGAGCTGCTTGATGAGATATATGGACTCCGCGGGGCGACAGGCGGGCTCGAGCTGTTCCAACGATTTGTAAGATTTCAAGAACTGCTGCTTTTTCTATTCCGTCAAAATGCACCTACAGCCGAGAATATGGGAACGGATATCGAGCGGCATGGGATAGAGCTCAGCATACGGCATATTCATCAGTATTACTGTGAGATTCTGACCGTGGAGGAGTTAGCCTCCCTCGCAGGCATTGATCGCTGGAAGTATACCCGTCTGTTCAAAGAGGCTACGGGTCAAGTACCGCTTCAGTACTTGAATGAAGTACGGATTAATGAAGCTAAGAAGTGGCTGGCAAGCACCGATGACAAGCTGCTCGATATTGCGCTGAATGCAGGTTTCAACAATGAATATTATTTCAATCGTCGTTTCAAGCAGACGGTAGGCATATCGCCCGGACAATACCGCCGCAGCCGCAAGGGAAAGCTTAGAGTAGTAGCGCCGTATTTGGAGGATTTCTTGGTCGCGCTGGATATGCAGCCTATCGTCCAGTACTGGCATGCGAAATGGGGCAAGCAAGACTATCTCGGCTTAAACCATATTCCGACGTTCGACGAGAACGGCAGAAACTTTGACGCCCTTTCCGGCTATAAGCCCGATTTGATATTGCTTATGGATCGTTATGAGCAACAGCAATATTCTCAGTGCCGACGCATATCCAACACGTGCATCCTGCGTGAGCAGACCAATAATTGGCGTACGCTGTTGCGTACCGTCGCCGATTATTTCGGTCGGACAGAGTTGGCCGAAGATGCTATCGCAAAGTATGATTTCAAAGCACGTAGTGCGAGTCATACGCTTAGTCAGGTTATAAAAGGTGAAACGGTCGCTTTTTTGCGTATCTCGGCGGACCACATCATTCAATATACGGAAGAAGGGCAAGGCTTTGTTTCGACTGTTCTCTATGGAGATGTTGGCTTGCGTTCCCACTCTGCAGTAGGTGTAGCTTCAAAAGCGAATAGGCCGGGCATGTTCAATCTCTCTGTAGAGGACCTACGTACGTTAACCGCGGATCATCTGTTCATAACTTTCGATAAGTGGCATAGCCAGGCAGAAGGAAAGGAAAGGGAACTGCTAGAGCAGCCAGAGTGGCGTGAGCTGCCCGCTGTACGAAACAACCACGTTTACGAGGTTGATTTTCTAACTTGGATGAATAACGGAATTATTTCCAATGGTAAAAAAATCGATGATATACTGTGTTCTTTAGCTTGATTCGGTTTTGCTTGCCACTGAAAAGTCCGCATCCTCCATTTAGTATTTTGTATAAAGCAACCGTCGATTTTGTCTATTGTTATTATCACATGGCCGAAGCTACAATTATATTGATAATGATTATCACAGCATGGACTTTACATGAGCCGGCTTGAGGAGGATATCAATTGACTGAGCAGCTTGAATTATACGATGTGACGATTATCGGCGGTGGTCCTGCGGGAATGTATACTGCCTTTTATAGTGGAATGCGCGATTTGAAGACAAAGCTAGTAGAAGCGAAAGACGAGCTCGGCGGGCGGATGCTTATTTATCCCGAGAAAATGATTTGGGATGTTGGCGGGGTTCCGCCGATCCTATGCGAGAATTTAATCGCCCAATTGTCGGAGCAGGCGAAGACGTTCGACCCGACCATTGTATTCGGCCAGCACATCATCGGACTGGAGAAACAAGCGGATTCGACGTACATACTGGAGGCGGCAACGGGGGAGAGGCACTGGACACGCACGGTCATTCTGGCTATCGGCCGCGGCATTCTGCGAATGGCGAAGCTGGAGCTGGAGGGAGCTGAGCGCTATGAGGTGTCCAATCTTCACTATACGGTGCAGGAACTGGAGCCTTTTAGAGGGAAACGTGTACTTATTTCAGGTGGAGGAAACTCCGCTGTCGATTGGGCGAACGAGCTGGTTCCCATCGCCGGTCAGGTCACAGTTGTACATAGGCGCGACCGCTTCGGCGGACACGAGAAGAACATTGTTCGAATGAAGGAGTCTTCTGTCGATGTGCTTACGCCGTATGAAGTCACTCAGTTATTCAGCGGCAACGGAAAGACGATTGAACGGGTGACGATTACCCATCTCGAATCAGGGGACTCGCGCGAGATAGAAATAGACGAGGTTATCGTCAACCACGGGCTGAAGTCCGATTTTACAGGTATCAAGGATTGGGGACTGGATATGGACGAATGGAACATATTCGTCAGCCCGAGACTTGAGACGAACTTGCCGGGCATTTTCGGGGCTGGCGACTTCGCCAATTACGAAAGCAAGCTCAACCTTATTGCAGGGGCGTTCACGGATGCGGCTCTGGCGCTTAATAGCGCCAAACGATACATGGATCCCGAGGCACCAAGAATGGCATATGTATCGTCGCATAATGAGAGGTTTAAAGAACGGAACAAAGCGCTTGGCGTATCCGATGAATAGCAGGGTCTGCTATCATTAGGGCGGACGAGAAATCTATTCTACGGTGTATGAGAGATTGCACTGGATGTGGACTGGTGTCCGCAACTAAATCGATTTTGCCCAAATCATTTAACCGAACAAGTTCTTGTCCTCCGAAAGATAATCAGCGTATTGTGTTGAGGAACAAGAACATAGTCCCATTGGAAGTCGCTATTAGCGACTTTTTTGTTTTATCGGTACAAGTTCATGTACCGAGGCGAGGACAAGAACTTGTACCGATTGCCGTAAAGGACAAGAACATGAGCCGATTACCGATTAGATAAGTATCTAGCTAAGTTTACATGCAATTTCATTGAGCTAACGGGCAGGATAATTGAAGATCTAACACGCTGAAACGCATCATATAGTAACGGCTTACGCTTGATTTTATCAAGAATATAGTTAAAATTATGTTTAAGTGATTAAACGAACGAACGGAAAGGATGGATCGAATGAGCCAGCGAACCGAGCAAGTTCTGCAACAATTCAAAGAGACCATCCCGCTCTTGGAAGTGCTGACCGATGAAAACCGTCAAGCTATTATTATGGTGCTAGCACAGAACAAATCGGGACTTAATGTAAATGCGATAGCAGGACACATCAATTTATCTAGACCAGCCGTCTCCCATCATCTGAAGGTGCTGAAACAGTCTGGTTATATTCAATCCGAGAAAAAGGGCGTAGAAAATTATTATATTTTGACAGTCCGCAAACCGCTTGAACAACTCAAAACCTTGATTAATGCCATAGAAGCAGAATGCACTTAGCCTCAGTGACAAACCAAAGACTTAAGTTGAATACGGTAGAGCAGATCATTTTTGCTCGATAGGTTCATTTGTTTAAACCAATAATCCTAATGGGAGTGATATTAAATGAAGGTTATAGCCATTGAGAAATACGGTAAAAATGTACCCTTAGTGTTGACAGAACAACCAGTACCTCATATCGGAGAACATGATGTGTTAGTGGAAATTCATGCAGCCAGCTTAAACCCTATCGACTATAAAATTAAGGAAGGGAAAGTAAAACTCCTGCTGAGTTACAAGTTCCCACTAAATTTAGGCAATGATTTCTCCGGCGTTATAGTTAAGGTTGGCAAACGGGTGAGTGCATTTAAACCTGGTGATGAAGTTTATGGCAGACCACGAAAGAGTCGTATTGGCACATTGGCGGAATACATTGCAGTACACGAGGAAGATATTTGGTTAAAGCCGCAGAATCTAAACTTTGAAGAAGCTGCATCTATTCCACTGGTCGGACTTACGGCTTACCAAGCCTTTACCGATATTTTGCATCTCCAAAAGGGCCAAAAAATTCTGATTCATGCAGGATCAGGAGGCGTGGGGACGTTCGCCATTCAACTGGCCAAATTGATGGGAGCTTTTGTTGCAACAACAGCAAGTGAAAAAGGGTATGAGTTGGTCAAATCGATGGGCGCCGATCTGATCATTAATTATAAAAAAGAAAATTTTGAAGAAGTGCTTACTGGATATGACGCTGTTTTTGATACGCTAGGAGGAGCGGCTTTGGAAAAGTCGTTCCGTGTCCTGAAGCCAGGAGGACAAATCGTATCCATCTCTGGCTTGCCAAACGCAAGATTTGGAAAAGAAGCAAAGTTGGGTTGGATGAAAACGGCCATTTTGTCCATCGTGAGCCGTAAGATCACAGCACTTGAGAAGAAGTACCATACAAGATATCATTTCCTTTTTATGAAATCGAGTGGAGCACAATTGAAGGTTATAAAAGAATATATTGAAGGTGGCCACATTAGGCCCGTTATCGATAAAGTGTACCATTTGGAAGAGACAGCGCAAGCATTCTCGTACCTGCAAGGCGGAAGTGCCAAAGGAAAGGTAGTCATTAAAATAAAATAACTCCTATGCAGCGGAGAGCCAGGAAATTTTATTGTCGGGGGGACAAGAACTAATCCAATTGAAAGTCGCTAATTTTGCGGCTTTTTTGTTTTATCGGTACAAGAGAGTTCTTATCCAGAGTCGTGGGACAAGAACATGTTAAATGAGTGGGTGAGTAACTGATATTTTTGTGGCCTGTACGCAATCCTATTTCAGCCATATCCTTATCCTGGCGCGGGTTATTTTAATGTCGACTAAAGAATGTCTTATCGTCGTTAATCAACGAAACTCGATGGTTCAATGAGAACGCATAAGTGTAGGTGTTTTAAATAAAATTGCAGGATTTATCCTTGGATGATCAGATCCTTGCGCGCATCATCGTCAATCTTACAAGCGTGTAAGGTAATTGTCATCTAAATCAATGGTACCAACCTGGCTGCTCCTCTAAAATACTCCCTTGATAGGATTATTTTTAAGGGGGAGTTGGCGTGAGGTTTTTGGAAATGATGCTATTCTTTTCGAGTGCGTGTTTGTTGGCAATCCAGTTCATTGTCAATCAGCGTATCCGAAGATCAGCTTTGCTCCTGACAAGCGGAGCAGGCTCCATTTTTTTAGTAATCCATTTGCTTGTCGAAGGATACAGGGCTCAGCTATTATTTTTATACGGATTTACGCTCATAATGCTTATTCTATCACTGAAAGACGCTTTCAAAAAACCTGCAGCCGTTAAGACTGCTTCGCGAAACCGTAGGGTGCTGGGCCGCCTTTTTATCGGGTTTGGGTTAATCGCAACGGGATGCTTCCTATATGTGTTTCCCGTATTCAACTTTCCGGAGCCAACTGGCGAGCTGAAGGTAAGTACACAAGTCTTTCATTTCATCGATTCAAGCCGAGAGGAGACATTTGGCACAACCGCGACAGGCAAGAGGGAATTGATGGTTCAAGTATGGTATCCGGCCCAAGCGGGCTCCGGCAAGTATGCTCCCTTTATTCCCGATTCTCGGATTTTACGATATATGGCTGCGAACTATGGCCTTCCTGAGTTTACGTTTCAACACTTGAAGTACGTATCCAGTCATGCTTATTCGGGGACCGAAGTCTCTTCAGCACAGACTTCATACCCTCTGATTCTTGCGAATCCCGGCTTCGGCTCTTCCAGGTTCCTCCACACGTCGCAAGCCGAAAATCTCGCGAGTCACGGATATATCGTGGCCGTGATCGACCACACCTTCAATACATTTGCAACTGAGTTTCCGGATGGTCGAATCACGACCAGCACAACCAACGACTTATTTTCGCCCGACCACGATTATCGGACCGAAAGCGGAAACCGCGACAAATTGGGAAAAGTTTTAACAGATGATGTGGTTTTTGCGCTGGACCAGTTCGAGCTTATCCAATCGGGGCAGATTCCAAGTCGATTTAAAGGGAAGATTGATCTTAAGCATATCGGGGTGTTTGGTCATTCCATCGGCGGTGCGACGGCCTATGACGCTTCTTACGATCCGCGAATCACAGCTGGAATAGACTTGGACGGAGGGCTGTACCGACTGCGTGACAGAAAGGGTCTGCAAAAGCCGTTTTTATTCATCCATTCGGAAAGCGAATTTGAACAATTAAAAATGGTGAGGGATAACCGAGTTTACACGGATGCAGAGCTTGACCGTATGGGCTCAACAAGAGAGTGGGTGGATCAGGTAACGGAAGATAAAAAGCTGGAGCTTGAACGGATGCGCGAAACGGTCAGCGAAGGGGGACAAGTCCTTTATATTGAAAATACGGAGCATTTGAATTTTACCGATGTCCAATTCATTTCTCCTTTTTTCAAAATACTGGGCATTACAGGGAAAATAGCACCTGAACGAGCGAGCTCCATTATTAATGCCTATATGCTGGATTTCTTCGACATGTATCTGAAAAATCAAGGTGGAAACTTAATGAAAGGACCGGATAGCCGCTTTCCCGAGATGAAGTTCGCAACCTCGCTGTTATAAATGATGGAACAAGTGAATTTAGGACCATTTCGATCCCCCGATAAATAAAGCTCTCGTGCAGTCTGAAGGAACAGTTTCGTCCCGTGTGAAGCCTCTTTTAATGAGGGAACTGCCAAGTGAATGTCTCTAAAAGGCTACGGATTAATTGTCCGGATGCGGACATTAGGTGGCAGTGTCGATAGCGACAAAGAAGTTTCGATACGATCTTCCTTCGTGAAGTTCAAATGTCAGCCCCGGATGTTTCTCCCCAATGATTCGCAATATATTCGTCAAGAAGTGCGCGGAGGCGAAGCCGGCAAAATCGGATCGTTTCATTTTCTGGTCCCTCTCATTGCGATCGTGATCAGCATTCTCTTTTTGGGAGAAACGATTACGACCAAGATGGGGGTGGGACTTATTCTAACCCAACATGGTCGTATTCGTTCGGAGACAGCCCCAGTTTCACGGATTGTCTTTGCTGCATTACTTGCGATCAGATGTTCTGACCACCCGAGACTTCGATTCTCTGCGCATTAACCCAGCGATTGTCGGATTCAAGTAGGTTGGCGACTACAGGACCAATGTCCTCAGGTACGCCGACTCGACCAAGGGCAGTCATAGAGGCAAAAGTGTCATTATAAGCAGGTATGTCGCGTACAGAGCCTCCTAGAAAATCGGTTTCGATTGCTCCAGGTGCAATGGTATTAGCGGTAATGCCTCGGTGACCAAGTTCTTTGGCCATATAGATGGTTAGAATCTCGACCGCGCCCTTTGCGGCGGAATAGGCAGAGAAGCCAGGATAAGAAACGCGAGTGAGTCCCGATGAGAAGTTCACGATACGACCACCATCTGCAAGAAGCGGCAGAAGAGCCTGGGTCAAGAAAAATACGCCTTTGACATGTACATTAAACAGGCCGTCGAACTGAGCTTCTGTAGTTTCGGCATAGTCTATCATTTCTCCGTGGCCGGCATTATTCACTAAATGATCGAAAGTGGCACTATCCCAAGTTGACCGCAGGGTCGAACGTACTGTCTCAGCAAAGACCGCAAAGCTGGCAATATTTCCAACATCAAGTTGTAATGCCACTGCTTTACGACCCAAAGATTCGATCTCAGCAACAACAGACTTTGCTTCTTCTGCTTGGCTACGATAGGTCAAGATGACATCACCGCCATGACGGGCAATACTGATGGCCGTATTGCGACCAAGTCCACGGCTACCACCAGTGACGATTGAGATATTATTCATTGTAACTTCATCCTTCCAGAGCTCATTTTTAATTACATTGTTATCATAGATTATAAAGTTCACTTTAAGTCAAGACTTTTCCACTGAAAAAAAGTGTATAATGAAACAGTGAAATAATTGATTTTATCCTATCTCCCTTCTTCTTTCACAGCATAAATTTGGATTATTTAATTGGATATGCCAAAAAATCAATTAAAGTTAACTTTAATAGGAGGCGATGAGTTTTATTTATGATGACTATAAGGAAAGTGACTGAATTGACAGGAATAGCGGCCCCCACACTTCGATATTACGAAAAGGAGGGGCTGCTTCCACATGTGAAGAGAAATGAAAATGGGAAGCGGTTATATGACGAAAATGATTTAAGCTGGATTCACTTCGTTACTGCGCTTAGAGCAACAGGAATGCCGATTGCTCAAATTCAGAAGTATGTCTACTTGTATAAAGAAGGGGATTCGACGATTTCGGAACGAAAAATGATGATGCTCCATCATAAAAAAGAAATTGAGAAAAGCATAAGAGAGCTATATTTTAATTTGGATAAAATAAACTATAAACTTGCTCTATATGATGTAATAGAATCTCAGATTGAACGAACTAACATCAAAATTTGATTATGCCCAAATACAAAGTCGCTAGATTAGCGACTTTGTATTTTTGTATAATTTTATCCAAAAAATCGGTATCACAGCTCCCAGGATGGGTGTACGACTCCTGTTTCAACTTTGAAGGGCACCCAATCGGGTGCCATCGATTCGCTTATTAGCTGATACGGTGAACCGTATCACAAATAGAGGCAATTTCTCTGAAGAAAAACTTTCAGAAATCTGTATTTACAGAATGTGAATCATTAAGAGTAGGTTTGGTCAGTCTTTATTGTGGCAGCAAAGCTTCCGTACGTTATTAAAAAGGATACGCTCATCATGGCAATGTCTGATACGGAATGTCTGATACGGAATGTGTGATTAGATACGCTTGCATGCGAATAATGAGATTATGCAGCTGAGTCATGATTTAATGAAATTTTTAAATCAAAATGATGTCAAATCGGAAATACATCTTCAGTAATTTTTTTGTTAAAAGTATTATGGTGAGGTTTATTTTATTTTCCATTAAATTCTTCAATTCACAGAACAATAAGCGGATGCCCGCATAAACGGAGTTACAAAACTAAACTTGCTGCAGGCATTAGTCTAACGGACTGTTTATTGGCGGATCGGCATTCCTTGTCATGCGAAAGCATAAAGAAAAAAGAACTACTGAAATCCGCTTAATCGTCATATCGACGGTTTAGCGGATTTTGTGCAAAGATGAATTAAATCAACTTATACATAGCAACCGCACCTCTAAATCGATAGACTCTAGTTGAGGTTGTTGTGATGAAGGACGGCCAGCTCATACGAAGGGGTGTAACGAATGAACGAAATCATAAAGAAGAAGCTGCTGGACAAAAATGAACTGCTGATCAACATGGTGATCGAACGCGCAAGAAGAGATTTTCAAGACGATATCGCAATTATTGGGCTTACTGGTTCGTTTAGCACCGGGGACTTTCACGAAAAGAGCGATCTTGATTTAATTATCATAAATAATACAGAAAAGGGATGGGGAATATCCGATTGCTTCATCTTAGATGACGTTGGCTATGACATCTATTGCACTCCATGGGATACAAGATTACACGCACAATCCATCTTAGAGAGTCCCAACGTGTCGAGCCTAACCGAGCTCAAAATTCTCTATTATGCAAAGTCTGAGGATTTGGAGAAATTGAACGACTTTAGGCAAAAAGCTCTTGATGCGCTTGCGGAGCCGATAGGAGAAGCGTGTCTTAATCGAGCAAAAAAATGGATCGATCTGGCTAAGCAAGCATACAGCGATACGATGCTGGGTGATCATATCGGTTCAGTGAGACATGCATCTGCCGGCGTTCTGTACAATCTGGTCAATGCCTTGGTCAGCATGAATAACACGTGCATCAAACGAGGTGTCAAGCGATATTTAGAAGAAATACGCTCGTATCGCCATGTTCCAGATGACCTCGAATCCTTATACATGTCTGTCATCGAAGCTCATACCATTGAAGATATCCGAATTGCCTCTTTTAATATGTTGAACAGCGTTACGAGGTTACATAGCAAGATGTGTGATAACTTCATTGTTAAACCCGCTCCGACTTTTGATAATCTGAAGGGAACTTACGAAGAATTGTGGTGCAACTACCGCAATAAAATCTTGAACAGTGTTAAAACGAACGATGCCTCCTATGCCTTTCTTTCGGCCTTTGGAGCACAAGGATATCTTGATGAAATGGCTGCGGAGAAAGGAACCAAGAAATTTGATCTCATGCAGTACTTTGATGCAAGTGATTTATCAGTAATGAAAGAGAAGTTCCTTGAAATGATGGATGAATATGTAGACGAATATGGTAAGGTCGGTAGAGAAGTCGAACGTTTTACAACCTTCGAGCAATTATATGACCATTATATCAATCATTGATCTTATATCTCTCAAATCCCAGTTCGTAATAAGTCCGGCGGAAACGCTCCGATACCGGTGAGTGATGCATCGGTTCTTTTTTAGCTTTATTCATCACTGCATGAGTGTACTATCTTTGATCATGCTTGACACGATTAACCTTTTTATCTAAGGTCCATATAAATATCAGGCGCATTCCCGTTATTTAAGTACTCGTCCATTTTTTTCGATATTGATGCGGCGTGATTCCCATTTGCGACTTAAACAATTTGCAAAAATAAGAGCTATTCGTTAATCCGATCTCCTCTGCAATAAGCGAGATCGGTTTTTTTGTAGTCGCTAGGAGCTGTATGGATTGATGAATCCTTCGGGCTGCTATGTATTCCGTGATGCTGATCCCTGTCGCTTCTTTAAAGAGATGTGACAAATGGTAGGGAGATAGATGCAGCGACTTCGCCATGTCGTCCAATCGGAAAGGAATCGTATAATTCGTCTCAATCCAGGTTAAAATGTGCTCCACCCGATGATTTTTACGGGTTTGGTAAGTTGAACTCCGTACTTTCCGCTTATCCCAGATTGGTTTCAAGGAGCGAAAAAGTGCGACAAGAAACAGCGAAATTTCTTCATATTTTTCCGTGTCGGACAGCGTCGGGAATCGATCGTTCATGCTCTTGTATGCACCTTCCAGATACGGGTCGTCGACCTCGTATAAACAAGGGAAAGGAAGATTGCCTAGATAAATAAAATTGTAAAATTCATGAAGAGCGGGCCACTGTTTAAAATAAGCCTCAAACACCGTCGGTTCAAAAATCGCAATCGAACGTTCGAAACATTGATGATCGTCGTATTCAAGCTTTAGGTGGTGGAGTTGACAGGGCTGAAATATACAAAGCATGCCCGGCTTAATCTCATAGCTGTTGTTGTTAACGATCATGGTTCCCCTTCCTTGATGAATGAACAACACCTCAAGGCCAAGATGGGAATGGAAAGTCTCTTTATGCTCGTAATTTTCGCTTTTACGTCTATAGGCAAAGTACAAGGGAGAGATACTGTAGTTGCTTGCAACGAATGACAACTTGTTTGCCTCCTTCTTCCTCGTCTTCGTACATGCATTGAATATACCATACAATCCGCAATCTAGCGTTATTTTTCCCTCATAGCAAAACACATTTACAAGTTTGCACCGGATATAATTTTTATATAAAAAATAAAGTTGGGAGGTAAAAAATAACGTATGTTAAAGGTTGCAATTATAGGTACGGGTGCAATTTCGCCCAGTCATATCGAAGCATATCTGCAGTTTAAGGACCGCTGTAAAATTGTTGCCTTATGCGATCTTTACCCAGAGAAGGCTGAAGTAAGGCGGGAGCAGTACGGACTGGAGGCTAAAATCGCACACGATTATAAGGAACTGCTTCAGGACGGAATCGATCTCGTGTCCATTTGTATGCCTCCGTACGTTCATGCGCAGGTTGCGGTCGATTTCCTGAACGCAGGAAGCCATGTCATTGTTGAGAAACCTATGGCAGCCTCGCTTAAGGAATGTGATGACATGATCGAAGCGGCACGGAATAACGGCAAGGTGTTGTCCGTGATTGCCCAGAATCGATTCAGAAATCCGATTATGAAGCTGAAACAAGTGCTGGATAGCGGTCTGGCCGGCAAGATTCTGCACGCCCAAGTGGATTCTTTTTGGTGGCGGGGCCATAGTTATTACGACTTATGGTGGCGCGGCACTTGGGAGAAAGAGGGGGGAGGCCCTACGCTGAATCATGCCGTACATCATATCGACGGATTGCTGTGGATGCTTGGTTGTCCTAGCCACGTACAAGCCTACATGGCTAATGTCGCGCATGACAATGCCGAGGTTGAGGATTTATCCATCGCGATGATGAAATATCCGAATGGAGCTTTGGGACAACTTACCAGCTCGGTCGTCCACCACGGAGAAGAACAGCAATACATCTTCCAAGGACAGTATGCACGGATTTCTGCCCCGTGGCGGGTAACGGCTTCCACTTCCTTGCCGAACGGATTCCCTGAACGCGATTTGGAACTAGAAGAAAAAATCCAGAAATACTATGACGAATTGCCGGATTTACCGTACGAAGGTCATACTGGTCAGATCGACAATGTGCTGAGCGCGATCGAGCATGGAACGCCGGTGCTCATCGACGGAGAAGACGGCCGCAGCACATTAGAGTTGATCATGAGCATCTACCAATCCGCAAGCATGGGAGAGAACGTGCAACTCCCGCTACAAAAGAATGATCCCTTCTATACGCAAGAGGGTGCTCAACAAAACGTTCCTTATTTTTACCAAAAGGGCAAGAGCATTGAGAATTTTGAGTATGGGAAGATCACGACAGGAAGCAATTATGGCGAAAAAAATGATATGGGTGGAGGCTTATGATTATGCAGAAAAGCGACGGAATGAACTATGCCCCGAAGGGGAAGCCCAGTCCGGTGGTGAAGCCGGGCGAATTTATCATCGCCGCTGTTGCGCTCGATCCGCTTTTATGGCGGCAGAACTGTGTCTGAAAGCGCAGCAGAAAGCTATGCGGATAACGTAGTGTGTTTACAGGATTTCTCTACTATGTGATGAAATGCACATTTACTCATTTCAATTCAATATACAATTTGACATGCTGTCATACCCGTACATAGCCATGCATATATATCCCCGAGAATGTAGGTATGGGAGGCGGGGCAATGGACGGTAACAAAGCTAACAATCAGGCAAACGATCGAAGCTGGCAAAGAGGCCATGCTCAATCACAATGGAATGCTATGCAGTCGCCGGAACACCATTCACAAACGGTGGGGGAACGGGGACCGATTCTTGAACAGGACAGCATGCTGCATGAAACACTTGAAACCTTTGTCCACGAAAAGATATTAGAGCGTCCGGTCCACGTGAAGGGGTTTGGTGCCATGGGTTATTTTGAAACCCTTCACTCGATGGCCGCTTATACGAAACTGTGCTTCTTGCAGCAGCCGGGACAACGGGTACCCGTTACAGTTCGTTTCTCACTTGCGGTCAGCAACAAAGGGACACCCGATACATCCCGCAACGTGCGTGGATTCTCGACGAAATTTTATACCGAGCATGGCGTATTCGACCTGCTCTGTAATCATATCCCCGTGTTCCTCGTACGAGACCCGATCCGGTTCCCTGAGTCAATTCATGCTTTCCTGCCATCACCAGTTAACAATCTCATCGATCCAAATCGATTCTGGGGTTTCATTGCTACAGCGCCAGAGGCAACCCATTTCGTTGTACGTCTGTACTCGGACGAAGGGACGGTCAAGAGCTTCAGCCATACGCCGGGACACAGTGTTAACACCTATGTTTGGAAAAATGCACAGAACGACCGCTTCTACGTCAAATATCGCTGGATTCCGTTGGCTGGAGAGCAATATATCGATGCGCAAGAAGCAGCTCGTTTGGCTTGCGAGAACCCGGATTATTCGGGTAAAGATCTGTATGAAGCGATTGCCAAAGGCACACCGGTCCAATACGGGCTGTATGTGCAGTTGATGAACCCAGAGGATGAGGCGATGCTGTCGTTCGATCCGCTGGATGACACGAAAGTGTGGGATTTGCATCAATTCCCTCTGCTGCCAGTTGGTCGACTCGTATTGGATACGAACCCTACTGATTATCAGGAGCAGGTCGAGAAGCTGGCATTCTCCCCGTCAAATCTTCTGGATGGTGCCGAGCTGTCCGATGATAAAATGCTGCAAGGTCGCAGCAATATTTATTGGGATTCACAGCGGCATCGCCTTGGATCGGATTTCCGCAAAATTCCGATTAACCATCAAGCTAACTGGTCACCGACTGAACAGGTAACGAGCGGGGCAGGTCGCTATGTAGCCGGTCGGCTCGTTCGATCCGATATTCCGAAGGCCGATAATTTCACGCAAGCGGGACAATTCTACCAATCGCTCACACAAGTTCAGCAGGATCATCTTGTTCAGAACCTCGCTGATGACTTATCGGCGGCTTCTCATGAGATTCAAAGGGTTGTGTTAGGCTATTTATTCCAGGCCGATGCAACATTAGCCGATAGGGTAGCACGTCAGATCGCCGCACCGAAGAAGGGATGATTCACGCAATTACAAAAGGAGAATGAGGTCAACCAATCCATTCGGTTGGCCTTTTTTGAATGATAGCTATAGGTATATGTGGCCAAAAAAAGAAATCATGTCGAGGGACAAGAACATGGTCCCATAGAAAGTCGCTAAAATAGCGGCTTTTTTGTTTTATCGGTACAAGTTCTTGTCCTGAGGCGAAGACAAGAACTTGTACCGATTACCGATTAGATAAGCATCTAACTATGTTTCCATGCAATACATTAAGCTAACGGGCAGTTTTGCGTAATGGGTGGCCATTTTTATCAGACAGATGGGGAATGTTTCCTTTATAATATTAGGTGACACTCCATTGCACTAACGGGACATGTTAGTGCAATTTAACACAAGCAGATCAAGATAAGCGATTAGCTGTTTTTTTATCCGCAATTTAATCCAATTGGTCAGTGAATATTTAACTAGGTTTAAGAAGTTAAAAGGATAAGGGTGAATGATGTGCCAATAGGGTAAAGCCAGAGAAGAGAAGGAGATGGTGAAGGGATTCAAATGATAAACATAATTGAAGAGCTTAAGAAGATGTCCCAAAAAAGAGGGTATGAAAATAAAGACGATTTTCAACAGCTGCTGGAAAGATGTAAGGATATAACGTTGTCAAATGAAGATGTTGAATTTTTAATAGAACTGTATTTTAAGGCTAAAAATTTGTACATTCGCAACACAATATTGAAAGCACTTGTGTTCTGTGAAGATATTGATTTAAAGGAATTCTTCTTAAAAGCGTTTAAAAAAGAGCGCTACCTAGATATGAGATTGACTGCAATTCGAGGCTATGCAAAGTATGCAACTGAGAAAGAAGTAGAGAAACTGATGACTAAATTCATAGAAATTCTGATGAAGCGTCCTGAAAGCACGCCTTATAACTATCAAGAATATGAACTGCTTCGTTCTGCTTTTGGGCTGCCGTATCTAGTAAATCAATATGGATATGCTTGTTTTGTCCAGGCATATGAGCAGGAAGAAAAACAATATAATGCCATGCCAGATGCTTTCAAAGGACATTTTACTTTAAATGAAAGAGGGGATATTGTTCAGCTTCGCTCATTAGGAGAAAGCAAGAAGACGCTTGATGATTTTTGGAGCAGAGGTAATTGAAGTTTGAAAGGAAGTGACACTAATGATAAAACAACAACTGTTATTTAAATTCAACAGATTCTCAGCAAATGAAGTTTTGACAGCATGGGAAAACGCGGATAAATCAAAAGATGTAATACTATTAGAATCCGCCCATTCGGATTGGTCAATAGAAGTAGACGGTATCCAAAATATCTCTCATCAAATGTTTGAACACTTTCTATCTAAAATGGATGTATTTGATAATGGAGTGCAGCTTTATTGTAAAGAGGTCTATGAAAACAGTAATTTTAAAATAGAACATTTTATCGTGTCATTGCAGTGGATTTCATTACATGAAAACTCTATTACACTGGGATATTGGGGAGATTATGTAAACGTAGAGTTAAGATCCATCATAGAGTGTGACAATGGCATCTGGAAGCAGAAAGACATCTATTATCAATAGTAGCACGATGCTTATATCAACGTGATCTGCTGCCTTCTTGTTCAACAAATGGACAGTGAGACCCTGGTATATTAACGGGAGGTTTACTGTGAAAATAAGGATTAAACATGCGATGCTTTTGGCAGTTAGTATTGTTTGGGTTGTTATCTTAGTCGGGTGTGGCAACGACAATGAGTTAACGATTGATCAAGTGGACGTTATGGCCAAGGTAATGGCGGACGGGGACTTATATGTGGAAGAGCTATTCACTTACACAGTACAAGGAGAGTATGAAAGAATTCCTAGATATATGGATAATTTCGGGGGAGCGAATATTGAATTTTTTGAAGCTTATGTACCACCGAATGACCGAGAGCTCGGTAATCTTGGATATGTTAATTTGGAGCGTTATCCGGTCTATTTAAGAACTAAATCGGGTTCTTATTACATCGAATTACAAGCAAAAGATGAAACGAGGCAGATTTATTATCGCTATAGGCTTGATCGAGAAGCTGTGAAATATGACGATCGTGGAGAGCTGGATTGGACCGTACTCAAAGATAACAGGTTTGATCATCACAACGTAACCGTTAGGGTATGTACAGAACAGCCTGCAAAAGAAAATTTATCTGGATTTGCCTACGATCGCTCAAGAGGCAGCTTGACAGAAGTAAACAATCGTTGGATCAGGTACGAAAACAAGCTATTACCTGAAGGGGATAGTGCGAGGCTGAAGTTGTATTTCCCCCCAGAGATGCTGACGGAGAGGGAAACAGAAGAGACCTCAGCCTCACTCTCGGAACGACTGTTAGCTGAACAGAAGCTTCAGCAAAGATTCGAAAAGCGTGAACATTTACTGAAAGCGGGTCAACATATCAGCCGCTGGCTGACCTATGCAGCCATAGCAGGTATCGTTTATTATTCCCTTTCACTGCGTAGGATTTCATCCTGGTGGAGGGGTAGGCGGATCAGCTTCGAAGATATCGCAGCGATGGATCCAATCGATATGATTTACCTTTTCCGGAAGGGAAAGCTCCGGCTTGCAGATGGGCTGGCCGGTGTATTTTCGCTGCGCCGTAAAGGCATGGTGAGTGTTTCCTTAGTGCCATCAGCTATGCGATTCCAGGAAGATTCGAGAGCGCCGAAGAGGCTTCCCGAGTTTACATTCAAGGGTAATCGTACAGCCTTGAAAAAACCAGACCGTTACTTGCTTGGTTGGCTGTCTCACGGTACGACTGTCCTGAACCTGGATAAATTTTCTGGCCCTACGAAAACAGAGCGCAGGAATAAAGCGACTAAAGGTAAATACATAAAGCGCATGAGAAGTCTTAAAAAGGGACTAAGCCGCTGGCAGGAACTTGTGGAGACTGAGAATAGCAAAGGGATCATGTACAAGGAATACGCGGCGAGAAAAGTCATCATACCTGCTCTAGCTCTCATACATTTGGCTTTGCTCATCTATCTGTACATTGCAGACGTAACAGCTTGGGGTTGGGTAGGAATATTGGCCATTATTTTGGGCGGCGGACTCATATTGGCTTCTTATCGATGGCGCCTCAAAAGATACATCATCGTCTTTTTGGTCGTTTGCTTTTTCGTGGCAGCTCCAATTTTGTATGAACCCTTGGTAGACGAATACTTGAACTTCGTAATTCTTTCGTTTTTACTTGTTGGGTTTTTACCCCGAGGAGCATTAGATCGGCGTTCGGCAGCTTTCCGAAGCGCTATAAAGCGGTATCGACGAAAGCTGGCTAGAGGCGGACATGACGTAGGAAGGGCTGGTAAAGACCTCAAATGGCTGGAAAAGATGAGGGAAGATGCGCTATTACTTGGTGTAGGAGAACGTTTTATGAGAAATGTAAGCAAAGAAAACCCGGATTTTACTTTCTCTGAGGCTTCTTCTCTGTTTAATAACGATGTGGATACCGCTATCGATTATGTCTTTAATCGTTCTTGGAAGGGAATACCTGGGGGGACAACTTCCGGGAGAACTTGGAGCAGTAATAGTGACAGTGGAGCAGACGGGGGGAGCTCATACGACTACAGTAGTGACAGTGGCAATGATGGAGGTTCGGGAGATGGCGGAGGGGGAGGAGATTGACTAAGTTAGTAAAAATTGTCGGTGACAAAAACATAGTAGCATTAGAAGCCGCTGATTATGCGGCTTTTTATATTTAGGTTATCAAGTTCTTGTCAAAATGCAATGACAAGAACATTGTTACATTCCCGATTTGATTTCATCGAGGCAGCAGACGTCTTTTTATTAAGTTAAGGGGGAAGGGCGTATCATATGACATTTTGACACTGTTGTACATAACAACGAGTGCAGTAGGATACAGAAGAGAGTTCTGGGAACTAGAATATATCTCATCAAACCAAATCATAAAGTATTTAAGGAGAAGATTTTATGAAAAAGAAAATGGGTATCGCAATTGCTGCTTCGATGTTCACACTGGCTGGTTTTACAGGAAATATTCATGCAACTTCGAAAGTAGGTGCTTCTCTTATAGCTCCCTACAACTCAAATCAAAAAGCCGAGCAGATAAAATGGTTAGAAAAGCATGCCATGCCATTAAAGTCAACGGATCCAACAGCATCTCTTCAGGATTTAAGACCGCTTAAGGATATGATCGGATCAGCTACAATTGTTGGTTTAGGCGAAGCGACGCATGGAGCTCACGAAGTTTTTACCATGAAGCATCGCATTGTTAATTATTTGACAGCTGAAATGGGCTTTAAGGCCTTAGTGTTAGAAGAGGGATGGGACAGAGCATTGGGACTCGATCGCTATGTTCTTACGGGTAAAGGGGACCCAAGCCAATATCTAAGTCCTGTATTTAACACGAAAGAAATCATAGATCTGCTTCAATGGATACGCCAATATAATGCTGATCCAAAGCATAAATCCAAAATACGGATCATCGGGATGGATATCCAGACCGTGAACGAGAGTGTTTATAACAATATCCTAGCGTATGTAAAGAAATACGATCCGAAACTTGTCACTCGCTTCGAACAAAAGATGAAAGGCCTTATTCCTGTAACCAAGGATTTAGATACCTTTGGCGGTCTTAAGAAAGAAACGAAAGCACGGTATGTTTCAGATGCGAAACAAATCAGCGCTTTATTAGAGCAAAATAAACATAAACTGAATGGAAAATCCCCAGAGTTCGCATGGATCAAACAAAATGCCCGTATTATCGAGCAATTTACGACAATGACAGCCGCATATCCTGATAACCTGGAAGACTTTTATTTGAAGCACGATATTGCCATGTATGAGAATGCGAAATGGACAGAAGAACATATAGGAAAAACAATCGTGTGGGGCCATAATGGGCACGTTTCGAAAACAAACCTGATCCCTTTCGTATACCCTAAAGTAGCTGGGCAGCATTTAGCAGAACATTATGGAAAACGGTATGTAACCATTGGAACATCTGTTTTCGAGGGACGTTACAATGTTTATAACACCAGCCAACAATTCGGGCCCTATGGAATCTTAAAATTAGATGACCCGAATAGTTTCAACCACACCTTTGGACAAGTAAAATACGACCAGTTCTTTGTTGATTTACGTAAGGCAAGCGGAGTGACTAAAACTTGGCTAAACGAGCAACATCCCATTTTTGCCGGAGTAACAACGGTAGGTCCAGATATCCCAACGACTGTTGATGTATCATTAGGTAAAACATTTGACATCCTCGTTCAAATTCAAAAAGTGAAGCCATCTCAATTGAATCAATAAAATCTTAATTATGTATGCTTAAAAGTCGCTTAGTTGCGGCTTTTTTGTTTTTAACGATTTATGTTTTTGTCAAATGGCGTCAGGGATCCATCTGGTCTAAATGCCTTATATATAATTTATGCGCACTGTAGAGGAACATCAGGTGTATATGGCTTCATGAAATGGACTGCTGATATGGCATCGTGCTTAATTACTTTTTCCTTGTAAGATAAGAATGCTTGGGGATTGTACATATTATATTAGGTTAAAAGGTGACTTAAAGAAAAGTGAAGTATGTGGGGTAAGATACGGATTTATTCTGGTTAATTGAAATCTCGAAAAAGGTGCTGGTAAGCGTAGCGTAATAGCATCGTATAAGAAAAGACATAATGAGTTGCGGTTTGTACCTGTATTACTGGTACGCAGGGACCATTCTGAGTTTGAACAATTCTACTGTGCAGTTGGTCATGACCGTAGCTCACGCTCCGTTCATTTTATGTCATATGACATTTTGACACTGGCAGATTTGACATCAAGAGAAGTAGGATACGTTTACTACTTGCAAAGGATGTGATCTCTTTGATGGCAAGAACCGTCGCCTGTTTTGTTCAAAACGGCTATTTCCTGCTGTTTACTTTCGTCACCGGATTGTTTTACTTCTGCTTTTATCTGGTTGCCATTATTCTGGGTTTGAGTCTTTCGTTTACTGTCGTGGGCGTTCCTCTCCTGGCTAACGTTTTGCGAACGACAACTGTCTTCCTGCAATTCGAACGTGTACAAACCAAGATCTATATGGATATCACCACCGAGCCTTGTGTTAAAGCTGTCACCCCGAAAGTGTCCAACTGGCTCCAAGCGAAAAAGGAGTTGCTGAACCGACGCAACTGGATCGCTATTGGCTGGCTGATGTTGAAGTTTCCGGTAGGGATTTTAAGTCTGGTCAGTGCGGCCTTACTCTATGTGGCGCCGCCTGTATTGATTGCGGTCCCGTTCCTCTATCCGTTTATCACCCTTTCCATTATGGGTGCGACGGTAGACACGTTTGCCAAAGCTATGATGGTATCGGCAACAGGGGTCGTACTGATGATGGTGAGCTGCTGGCTTGCGGACCGCATGGCGCGCTGGATAGGCGGCTACACGCGTCTAATGATCAAGCATGTGAACCGGTAGACGAATGCCCCGCTTCGCCTCGTAGGTCGTCGGAGGATAGTTTACTCTATAGCAGTTTACTTTATAATAGTTACGTAATGTCATACTGAAAGTCTTTAGGGGATGATGGTTTTGTTCGATATGGTCAAGCAATGGTACTGGTACGACTGGCTCATGTTTATAATCCGCCTGATATCCAGCATTTCTCTCGCGTTTACGACCATAGGATTGCAACAATATTTCACGCTGCCGATTGTAGTCCTTGTCCTATGGCAGCTGATTGCTTTTTCCGTACCATGGCTTTGCTTGCAGCTCGATTATAAATACTACCTATTTACCGAAATCGTGATCTCGGGCGGGTTGTGTTTGTATCTGGCTTCATTTTTTCCGCAAGCCTACTTAGCATTCCTGCTGTATGCTTTTTTCATTGCTGCTCACAGCGCCCATAGAACCTATCTCTGGTCAGGGCCTGTAACCATCTTGCTCGTGCCCGCCATAATCAAGCAGCTTGCAGAGCAGAGTGAATACTTGGTCATGGCCGTTCACATCGGGATGGCGTATATCTTCGGATTCTCCTTCCATTTACTCGTGCTCAATCATCGTCAAGGCGAAACGATCCGCGAGCAAAATGCGGTGTTGGAGCAGTACCTGTCCCAAATCGAGCGTATCACGCTTGCCGAAGAGCGGAGCCGGCTGTCCAAAGAGCTTCATGATACCGTCGGTCATGCCTACACTTCGCTCATTATGGGATTAGAAACGTTGCGTCCTCAGATGGCAACGGATACAGGAACCGAAAGTCTCGATTCCCTATTGAACCTGGCCCGCCAAAATATGGAGGAGGTCAGAGGTTATGTGCATCAAATCGAATCGCCGCATGAGACGCTCCCGCTGCTTCAGTCTTTGAGGAAGCTGGCGGAGGAGTTTCAGGAGCATGCCAAGGTGAGCGTTACTTTCCATTCCTACGGGGAGGAATACCCTGTAATGAAGCAAGCGAAGACAGCACTCTACCGCTGCCTGCAAGAGTCGTTGACGAATGCCGTGCGCCATGGACACTCAACAGAGATTAAGGTTTCCGTGCAATTCGAGCCCCAGCAGACGAGACTGGAAATTCAAGATAACGGCCGCGGGATGGAGCATGGAAGAGAGGGCTTTGGCCTCAGCGCCATGAAGGAGCGGGCGATGATTTTGCAAGGCCATGTGGCCGTCTATACGGAGCAGGGAGAAGGCACTCTCGTTACCTGCACGCTACCCAGACAAACGGAGCTTAAGGATGAAGTCATCCGCCTGTTGGTCGTCGATGACCACCCCGTTATTCGTGAAAGCTTGCGGACTTTGCTGGAAGAGCAGCAGGATTTTCAGGTTGTCGGGACGGCAGAGGATGGCGAGCAAGCGATCGAGCTGTGCAGGCAAGTTAGGCCGCAGCTGGTGCTTATGGATGTTGAAATGCCGAATGTGGATGGAATCTCCGCATCCCGTACGATTAAAGAATCGTGGCCCCACATCCGGATTCTGATTCTCACCACGTTCGAGGATACCAAACAGGCTCTGGAGGCAATGCGAAGCGGAGTGGATGGATACTTATTGAAGTCCATGCAGCCGTTAGAGCTGGCTGAAACGATTCGCACCGTCCACCGCGGGGGCACGCTGATCGATCAGGGCATGTCACACAAATTATTTGCCCAACTGGAAGCGGACAATAGCCGTGATGATCCTTCGTCAATCAAAGCGTCATCGGCCTATGATTTAACGCCGCGGGAGCTTGAAATTTTACAGTTCGTGTCCGAAGGGCTGCGATATAAAAGCATTGCTTCCAAATTGTATTTATCCGACGGTACGGTTCGAAACTATGCGTCATCGGTTTATATGAAGCTGGGGGTTCGCAACCGGGAGGAAGCGGTGCAAAAAGCCAGGGAGGCTGGGCTTCTGGAAAAACCCCAAGTTATGTAACCTGGTGGCGGGTGGCGACCATAGGGAGTGATTTATGCCTTATAATTGACACCCGTCATTTCAACTTTTAAAGGCCATTTTTTACTTTAACATGAGCCGATAACCGATTAGCTAAATATCTAACTGCTTTCCATACAATTTCATTAAGCTAACGGGCAGGATAGTTCCAATATGTGGTATTATCTATTTATTAACTTAATGACCGCGTTACTTTTATATCAGTACGGATGGGGGCGTGAAACATTAAGCAGAAAAATTTTGTTGGATTGTTCGCATCAATATTTCTCATTCTCTATGGTATATGGAAACTAAATCATTTTTTCGAACCAAAAGTTGGTCCAGTAGGTAACGGTCTTAGCGATACTGATGTGAAAATAGTGTGGATATTGTTTGGGATATCAATGATTTTAGGTGTTGGTGGAGTGATATATTTTTCTTATTCTATATTTAAAAGAGATGATTAATTAAGCAAACGGGAGAGGATAGTTGAAATAAAGAAGAGAAGAGGTTTTAGTGATGAAGAAATTGGTGTTATTTTCTTTTGCTGTTCTATGTTCTTCGCTTTTGTTACTTCCAACAAATGAGGCAGCCGCAGCAGTAAAAAGTTCAAAAGGAACACAAGTTGTTGTGAATAATCATGACTTAGATTCAAAAGATATTCTCATTAAGAACAATCAGGTGTTTTTTAGTCTGACTTCACTCAAAGGTTTAGGTGGCTTAACGTTTGCCTGGAATAATACTACTAAGCAAGTGACAGTGAAGGGGGGCGACATAAACTTGCAGTTGACTATGAATAATAAAGTAGCACAAAAAAATGGAACTTCAGTTTCATTAAGCGCTGCTCCATTTATTCAAAACGGTAAAACAATGATTCCCTTACGTTTTGTTGCAGAAGCGTTGGACGGTTCAGTAACTTGGAATCAAAAGACCCAAACGGCGTTTGTTTCAAAACCAAGCACGAAACTGCTGACCGACGTTAAGAGTAGTGCATTAAGCACGGCCAGAAATGCTGCAATCAATCTTCCTAGAGTTTCACAGCTCACGGAGGACTTTGAACCATTTATGGAAGCATCCAGTCTTCAATATTATTTTCCGGAAAACACCCATGACCGATTCATCGAGCTCAATAATAATGTAATCCGCTATTATCAAATTACGAAGAACACAGCTTACCTTAAGTGGCAAGCTTTCATTAGCGAAAAGACCACTACGCAAGATAACCTTTATTTCATAAACCGCGCCTTTATAAAAGAGAACGGTTCCCTACCGAATTTTAAAGATACGACATTCGCCAACTTTCGCTGGATGCCTCATATTACTTCTACTGGATATGGTTTAATCACTAAGGAGAATTGGAATGACGTTGTTTTTAAACAAGCCGAACTGCCTCAAGTTAATCTAAAAGAAAACTATATTATTGTTGACATTCCAGAAGAAAAATAATTAGAAGTTGTCATAAAGAGGAGTTTGCAGTTGACGCAATTATTATCGTAACGCCGCATGTCGGTATCGGTCCTTTTCGGCTAGGGATGCGCAGGGAAGAGGTGGAGCGGACTTTCCAAGCTTTGGGCCATTGGAGAGCTAATCATCGTATACCCGGTAATCCTAGCTATATAGAAATGCTGTTTATACGCGAACATTTCAATACGATGACAATAGTCGGGTGAAGTTCATTCAACTGATAATCCGCAATACGCGGATAACATCTGCATTCCCTGCCTGTTTCAAGGTGCAATTTCATTAAGCTAACGGGCAGGATAGTGGAACGGTTTAAGAATTTTGAAAAATGTGATATAACCTTAAAGGAGTGTAAAAACACAGATCGGTTGGTAGTCCGGTCGCACAGGGTCAGTTCCAGTGTCAGTGACCTTCCCCCCTCGGGATGTCCATCACTCCAGTATAAACAGAGGGGGAGTAAGTGTGAAGCTTACCGTATTGTTTGATGAAAGTTGTAAGTACTGGATTGGTGTGATTGAGCAGGAAGAACAAGGACGTCTAAAAGCTTGTCGTCATATTTTTGGTAACGAGCCAAAGGATCCGGAAATATTAGAGTTCGTTAGCGAGAAAATGATGGAATTGATGAACCTTACGAAGGTAGGAACGGATACGAAACGAAGTAAAAACACTCGAATAAATCCGAAAAGACTAGCTCGGCAGGCGTCTAGAGAGATTGCCCAACGAGGTTTATCTAGCCATGCTCAGGAGGCAATAAAGCTGGACCTCGAATCCAGGAAACTGCAACGAAAAGTGCATAATCGTCAACAAAATCTTGTGGAAAATGAAAGAAAATATCAACTTAGAGTTCAAAAGGCGAAGAAGAAGCACAGGGGCAAATAGTCAAAACCAAGTAGCGTTTCAGATGAAGCAGGTGGGACTGGCTCCATAGCGTGAGATAAATTAAAAACACCTTCAAGAGAAAACCATGTCATAAGATATGGTGACAATTTCGGGAGGTGTTTTTGCGTTGGCAACAAGAGTTAGTTAACCAGAATATTGGATGGCATTCCAGTGAAAGAAGTCATGAACCAAAGGTACAGGCGGAAAGTCGGTTTTTTTTGGTTTAAGTGAAATAAGTTTTATAAGGAGTTGAGAACAGCATGATTTACTATAAAGGAGCAGTACCTGGATCAGATAACTTCATTTATTTTAAAAGCGAAGTCAAATTGAAGGAAAGTGATGTTGTTGTTTTAGATGATATGAAGTACTTCATTGAGAGTATTGATAACGGATTGTTGATCCTTCAGAGGGTTGGGTCAATTATATCAGTAAGTGTCTAAATAGGTAAAAAAAAGCTACGGTTGTCTGAAACCAGTGACGTCTAAAAATAAAGGAGTTCGTAAGTTCGAAGAAAAGGAAATATAAACTGTCCTTAAGCTTTTTTATGTAGAAAAGATCCCAAGATGTCTAGGGACAAGACATGATCCCATAGAAAGTCGCTATTTTAGCGACTTTTTTGTTTTATCGGTACTAGTTCTTGTTAACGGACAGGATAATTCAATGTTCGTATGGAATATAAAGAAAATTGTTTTGAGCTTTTTCATTTTAGCGAAGACGCCAGTATCAAATTAGACGGGATGAACGGTTACAGAGGGAAGAGTGAGAAAGAAGCGAAAATGTGTTGAATGAAAGAAGGTATAGAAAATGATACGAGAAATTGAAGAGCAATTCACTGAAGAGATCCTTACCGAAGTAATAAAGCGATATGACATTAATAAAGACACTGTTCGTTCATTGGGCGGTTATGAAAGCTTTGTTTATGAATACCAGAAAAACAACGCATTTTTCATATTAAAAATCTCACATACAATTAGAAGATCGAGAAATAATATACGGGGTGAAATTGAATTTTTAAATTATTTGTCGAATAAAGGACTGGCAGTTTCAAATGCTGTTCCATCAACCAGAGGTAATATGGTTGAAGAAATTGCTGCAGAAAATGGTTCGTTCCTAGCCATTTCATACGAAATGGCTCTTGGAAAAGAAGTGTCGGATGAAGATTGGAATGAATCGCTTTACGAAAAATGGGGCGAATTTATGGGGAAAATCCATCATGCCACAAAGGGTTATGAATGGAGTAATCCGGCGTTTAAACGACAAGCCTGGGACCAAGAAGTTCAATTAAAGGCGGAGAAGTACCTGCGACCTGATGATGTAATGATTTCAATTCTAAAAGAAAGATTAACAAAACTTACTTCTCTGCCCAAGTCCAAAGATACATACGGTTTGATTCATAGTGACTTTAGTCAAAGTAATTTTTATCTGCATAACGGCGACATTTATTTGTTCGATTTCGATGATTGCAGTTATACGTATTTCGTAAACGATATTGGGATTACATTGTGTTATGCACTTTTTTTTCCGTATAAGGAATTTGAAAATAAAACGGAATATTATAGATTGTTTTTCCGCCATTTTATAAAAGGATATCTAAAGGAAAATACAATCCAAGAAGAAGAAATAGAATATTTACAAGAGTCTATTAAACTTCGTTATGTATTGCAGTATATTTATTTTCATCAAGCAAACGATGTGTCAAATTTGGATGAAGAATCAATGAACAGGTTAAAAGAGATTCAACAAATAGCCGCTTCTGATGAGCCTATGCTGCCGATTGACTTTGTTCATGACTTTAAAAGCATTTATCATAGTATTCATTAATCTGAGAGCATCGTATTTTACTAAAGTAGGGGGAAGGGCTGACTCAACACATCCGGCTCATAGGGGCCGGCCGTGTTGTCGGGTGACAAAAACATAGTAACATTAGAGGCCGCTGATTCTGATTATGCGGCTTTAAATATTTTTGTTATGATCTTCGTTTATTAGGGTATAACCACGAGGCTGACTCACTCGTTTCTCGTCTATTCATTTAAACATCGAACAGTTGTCGGTTGCAGCTGCTCCTTTTTTTCGTTAGTAAACAATCTATACAATTCAGAATTATATTTAGGTGACACTCCATTGAACTAACGGAAATCGTTAGTTCAATAGAAGACAAGAAGGCAGCCGTTAACGAGATCGGCTGCTTTTGTTCAACTAACATGCAGTTTAATGCAACTGAAGGGATTCCGGGAAATATGGGGAATTCTATTTTTACCCCCTATGGGAGATATCAGTAAAGTGAGGGAGATACGATGAGTCAAACCGCAAATAAATTTGAAAAAGAAATAACTAAAAGAGTGCGGATGAAATACCTCTTACATTTGCCAGATCAACATGAAAAAGAATCCTCAATTAAGTGGCCTTTAATCTTATTTCTTCACGGGGCAGGTGAACGTGGAGATGATCTGGAGTTGGTTAAAGCACATGGAATTCCTATGATAGCAGAACGCGATCCTTCTTTTCCATTCATTACGATCTCCCCTCAATGCCCGGAGGATTCTTTTTGGAATGCTGAACAAGACGGATTGATGGCATTAGTAGATGAGATCATTGCAAACTATAACGTAGATCCAGATCGGATATACTTGACGGGGCTAAGCATGGGTGGTTATGGGACGTGGCACTTAGCAGCAGAATATCCAGGAAGGTTCGCAGCTATCGCTCCAATATGTGGTGGAGGTAACCCCAACCGGGTACATGAACTAATAGGAACACCCACCTGGGCATTCCATGGTGCGAAGGATGATATAGTGCCCATTGCTGAATCAAAAAAAATGGTAGACGCACTTCGCGAAAACGGTGGAAATGTCTCTTTCACAATTTATCCTGAGTCGAATCACAACTCTTGGACAGAAACATACGATAATCCGGAATTATACAGCTGGTTTCTAGGTCATTCTTTAATGGTAAGGAAATGAAGTTGTTTTACACTAACGGGACACGTTAATTTAAAATAGCATGGAGCAGTTCGCCTGTAGGCAGCTGTTCCTTTTTTTAAGCTAACGGGCAGGGTAGTTCAATAATTTCGTGAATACTCTACATATGGAATGATTTACGAAGGTAGATAGAATGATAGTGCGAAGTCAAAAATGCAATAAGGAGAGTTCTAGAATGTATGGACAATACCTCATTAAAATCCCTTGTTAAAGAAAAAGAGATCCATGAAACATATGAAGTAGCATCGAAAGAAGATATAGAAAAAACAGAAAATGATTTGAATTACAAACTACCAAAATCCTATTGTGATTTTGTATCACAGTTTAGCAATGGTGCATTTCTGTACATGATTCAAGAAGTAGGTGCAGTAGGAGATGGAAACAAACAAATCTTATCGATTCAGAGACTTTCTTTACAAAGAATGACGAGCGTTGAGACTCATAAAATGATTAATATTAGAGAGGGTGGATCAGTGGAAATAGGCCATTTAATCCCGTTTTCTCTAGATCATAATGGGAATGCATGGTGTTTCATTGCGAACCAGATGAAGAATGAAGAATACAAAGTTGCTTATTTCGATAGTCACAACCCAAAATTGTATGGAATCTTGGATAATTTCAATGAGTGGTTAAAGGTTTTGATAAACAATAGAGAGGAAGTAATTAGAACCTTATATGACGATAATGTGATTTCTATGGAACTAGGGTTGGGATAAATACTAGTTACAGCGAGATTTTTCATAACACCATAACGTTCTATCAGGAAACGTTGGAAATTGAGTGCGTCTCTAAGAAAAGGTGTGAACGAAGTTCGTAGATATATCGTTAATCGGAAACCGATAGATCAAGAGCGAACCCATAGCAGTGCATGGCTTATAGACAGAATAAAAGAGCCGCATATGCGACTCAATTATTACCTGTCGGGGGAGAACATGGTCCCATTGAAAGTTGCTAATTTAGCAGCTTTTTTGTTTTATCGGTACAAGTTCTTGTCCCGAGTCGAGGACAATAAGTGAATGAGTTTAAAGGACAAGCGAGTTTACAACACGAAAGGACAGGAGTTCCGGCCCTGTCCTTTCTAAATGGAGAAACCGGACCAAGGTTTACAGTTCGACTCTCCAGTTGCCCATCATCTTGGCGACTCCCGGATCGCGGTACGATAAGAATAGACTCTCCCGAGTATCAAGGGTGGAAATGTGTTCCATATCGTCCGCGCCCAACTCAAAATCAAAAATGTTGAAATTTTCGACGATTCGCTCTTTTCGTACTGACTTTGGAATGACAACAACTTCTCGTTGAACAAGCCATCGCAATACGATCTGGGCGACGGATTTGTTGTGTTTTCCCGCGATCGAGGTCAGCACTTCGTTGCCGAACATATTGTTTCGTCCTTCAGCGAACGGCGCCCACGACTGGTGTTGCACGCCCTGATCTTTTACGAAAGCAGCGCTCTCTATCTGCTGGTAGAACGGGTGCGTTTCAATCTGGTTGACGGCGGGCACAATTTCGTTATGCACAATGAGGTCCATCAGACGATCGGGCATGAAGTTGCTGACCCCGATGGCCTTGATTTTGCCGTCACGGTACAGTTCTTCCATCGCACGCCAAGTGCCGTAGTAATCACCGAATGGCTGGTGAATCAGGTACAGATCGAGATAATCAAGCTGCAGCTTCTTCAGGGATTTTGCAAATGCAAGCTTGGCACTCTCGTAGCCGGCATCCTGAACCCAAATCTTTGTCGTAATGAACAGCTCCTCACGCGGAACACCGCTGCGCTTGATCGCGCGTCCGACCGCTTCCTCGTTAAGGTAACCGGCGGCGGTGTCGATCAAGCGGTAACCGACCGACAGCGCTTCGTACACCGCGTTCTCGCACTCATCAGTATCGGGAATCTGGTAGACACCGAAGCCTAGGATCGGCATTTTCACACCGTTGTTCAAAGTTACAGTTTGCATTGCGATTCCTCCTATTGTTCAAATGTATAACAGCAACCGGCGCGTATCCCCAACAACGGGGACTGCAGCGGGAATTCCGATTACGACACAGTTGCGTTACAATAAGCATAGTACCTTCGTGTTACACGAAGGCAAGAGGCTCTTATTCTTTTTTATCCAAGGGGGATTCCACATGTATACGGTCAAAGAAGCCGCTCAAATCACGGGGCTCACTGAGCACGCCGTGCGCTTTTACACGGATAAAGCTCTAGTGCCAAGCGTACAGCGCAATGAGAATAATATTCGATTATTCGACGAAGAATCGATCAACTGGCTGCATGGCATCAAATGCCTCAAGCAATCCGGGATGCCGATCGATGTCATAAAAATGTATATCGATTTATGTCTCGAGGGGGATTCTACCATTTCACAACGCTACAGACTCATGATGGAGCATAAAGAAGCTGCGCTCGCTAAGCTCGAAGAAGCCAAACAGCACGTTGCCCATTTGGAAGAGAAGACGGCACTGTACCAGGCCATTCTGGAGAACCGCTCACCAGACACGATGAATCCCGCCCACTGGGGCAGAATTCAGCATATGCACGGGGACGTGTTTTACTCGCGCTCTGCTCGTTAGGCGTGAGATACCTTTTTGACAGGACCGGCGTGCTTACCTCGGTTATGCCTATCCGAATCTGGTGATGGCGGAAAATTATAATGCGCCGGGTTCGCCGTATTGGGCGCTTAAAACCTTTCTTGTGCTGGCACTTGCTCAAGATTCCCCGTTCTGGACCGCGGTGGAGGAGGACCTTCCAGCAGGCCCCGCCATCTGGGTACAGCCCGAGCCACATTTAGTGGTTTGCCGGAACAAGTAGACGGGCCATGTGGCTGCATTCAACAGCGGAGAGGCGAAAATAGGTATTCCGTCATTTTGGGCAACTTTTTCATGGAATAGGACGTCTAAATGAATAGGACTGGAACAAATTAGGGCTGATTTGAGGGGGAGCGCATTTGAAAAAGATATTGATTAGCATATCGACGTTCATGATCTTTTTTCTTGCGAACGTCATTCCAACACAAGCATCAGGCAATGAAGTAATCGAGCATGGTATTCTAAAGAACAATCGAGTGTTGATCCCTATACGGGCAGTATCTCAGAACATGGGTATCGATGTGAAATGGAACCAATTTCAAAAAACAGCTCAATTGACCAAAGGCGAAACTGTAATCACACTTGCGGTTCAATTCAAAAGGGCCTTAGTAAACCAGGACCGCGTTGATTTTGATGCTCCGGTTGAGCTCATCCAAAACACAACTTATGTACCTTTAAGGTTCGTTAGCCAAACCATGGGAGCAGATGTGAAGTGGGATCAGAAAACCAAAGAAGCCACCGTTATCCTGGATGGCAAGCAAGTCGTCGTTAAGTTGATGAAGCCGAAGTATCAAGTACCTACCAAACAAAGACTAAGTGACACTCGTATTGCGCAATTATCGGAGAAATTGAACGAGGCATCTGATCTATCGAAAGTGAAACAGGTTCGCACTTACTTCAAACCTTATTTTACGGATCGTCTAATTCAGCAAATCATAGAGCAGGAAGGACTTCACTTTAAAGAAATGAATTTTGATATGAATACGGCAACGGTAAACTATGCAAGCAATACTAGCGCGATGCTTATTCAATCCTATATTCCAGGAAATATATTAACGGGCGAGCTGCATTATGTTTTTGATCGGAAAGCGCACATTATTTATACTAATGGTGCATGGAAGGTGGACAAGGTAAGCGATCATTTGAGACAGATCCCTAATATGAGCCTGGAACCCGATCTTCAGTAGTGATATCTAACCAAATCATGCCCAGCTCAATGGATAGAGAGGATCTGGCATAGTCATTATCCATGTAAACTAAAGAAGCCGCATTTTTGATATGATCCCCTTTAAGTAGACAGTGTGTAAAAGCGCATTAAAGTCTTCTTGGAGGGGACTTTTTTCATGGGCGAAATACGAAAAACATATGACATCGAAATCAAGCGCTAGGCTGTTGCGATGTTCCTGGAGGAAGATCTTGGCTAATGTCGGGCGACAAAAACATAGTAACATTAGCAGCCGCTGAATATGCAGCTTTTTCTATTTATGTTATCAAGTTGCGAGTTAGGTCTTACTATATAAACATAGTTCGATATTACTACTTTCTGTCTGTCCTATTGGACCTAGATCTGTTATTATAAAACAAATAACGGAAAAGGCGAGGACATCAGCATGGCTAAAAAATTGAATATCTTTTTATCTTTTCTAATATCTATTATCATCGCATTCAGCTGCGGTGTGTATTTCTCGGAAGACTTGGGTTATAGTCGGAGTGAACCAACTATAGTTAAAGCTGGGCAAACAATGGCAGATGATGATGAGCAAACAGTGGATGCCGAAAACGAACCTTCCAACGGAGATGGCGAAAAAGGCGCAACGATTTCCACGGCTCAGACTCAAGGAGGTAACGAAACGGCCAACGACGAACCCGAAGCTACCCGAGTGACATCGGAGAATCGTTTCAGCGACCCAAGAGAGTTCAGATACAGTGTCAATTCAGCGAACGGTATCACGCTGACGTGGCTCGTCGATAATTTGACCGGCAAAACGATCAACTACTATACCGTGAAGGTCAGCACATTTAATCCCGTAGGAGACCCTTCGTATGACGAGCACTCCGGAAAGAACTCTTTCAATCTTCAATATGTCGGTCCGGTCATACCGGGGTTAGAACTCGGTGTGTTTGAGCTCTTCACGTATCAAGGTGCTTTGGATTCAATCCGTATCGACGAAGTTGACCTGGAATACGCGGACGGCACCAAAGAAACCGTCGTCTACAATCGCACGACTAAGGACGATAGCGGGCTCAATAATAGATAGAAAAGTTTATATTGCCACTTGCATAGTATTCATGTTAGAGGAAAGAACATACATATCCATTTAAGTCCGCGTTTTACGCGGATTTTTTATGGTTTGAATTTTGTTTTGTCTCGTAATTTAGATTGAAATATCTTTGAGTGTATATCATGATATTGAATGTTCATGGTGAACAAACTAATTAATTGCAGGTGGTTCAACGCGTGAACGTGGTATGTCTGGCACTTAGGCACTTTAGATAAAGGTCCTACCGTTTCAGATGGAACCTTTTGCTAAAAAATATTAGTTCAGCGAGTGGGTCGGCAGCGCCGGGGTGAGCAGGTTGGGCGAGGAGGCGAAGCCGCCTACAAACGGGCACTTCCGGATCGGCAGCAACATCAAGACCTTCACGTCGACCGTGATGCTGCAATTGGTTGCCGAGGGCAGGATCGGGCTGGACGAACCGGCGGTAGACTACCTGCCCGAGTTCGGGCTGGACCGGCGGATCACGGTGCGGATGCTGCTGCAACACACCAGCGGGGTGTTTAACTTCACCGGCAAGTACTACGAAGACGGGACGGTCATGCCGGGGATCCCCTGGCAGGGTCAGGAGTGGGTAGACAATCGGTTCAAAACCTACCGGCCGGAGGAGCTGGTACGGCTGGCATTGTCAAAGCCGGTGCGATTCGAGCCGGGAACGGACTGGAGCTATTCCAACACCAACTACGTACTGGCCAGGCTGCTGATCGAGAAGGTCACCGGCAGCTCGCTCGCCGAGGAGATGCAGAGGCTGATTTTGTTGTAAATTTGCGTTTTGCTGGCGGCACCCTTATAAAGAGTTCAAAGTGTAATACGGACAAGTCATTGAGGAGTATTTTAAGAATAAAGAGCTACATCATGACTTTCGGTGCCGAAAAGAGCGTAGAGTACGAAGCCTTAAGAATTCTTCAGTCTATGAAATTATGGAGTATTTAATTAAAGAAAAGGGGATGGAAAAGGGTGGCCTTTTCGTAGATCACCCATGCATCCCTTATGTGAAGAACTATCATTGTAGCCCGAATAAGTATAGAGTGAGAATAGCGATAACGAAGAGTATAAAAATGTGTGGCTGTGTTGGTGCGGTTGTGAATCGAGACGTTAGAAGCGTAACAAGAATAGAAAGATAAAGGTTCAACCCATGGAAATAATCCATAGATAGAACCTTTATTCGTATTACACGCGCTTAATGTTTTCAATAATAATCCCGTGACGATGAAGTGTAGAACCGCTTACTCGAATCGGCACAGTCGTTCTGCCAGAAATAAGATGTCTATGACCATCCGCGAATTGAGTCATTTGACGGAACCGATGGAAGTGACGAGGTCCTTGACCATTGATTGCTGCTCCAGTTATACCCGAATAGCGATGTCGATGTCCGTCAGCTATTTGAGTAATCCCATTAAACGAATGTCGATGTGTGCCAATACCAGGAATAAAGCGATCTGTTAAATTGCGAAAGCGATGTCGATGTCCCTCATTAATGGAAGTGTTGCCAGACATCCGATGCTGAAAACGATCGGTGGTTTGTGAAAGGTGTGCTTTCTTGAGTGATTGCTTTCCTTTTTTCATCTTCACATCTCCTCAGAAATAAAATTAATCATAATTTATGAAGAAGTCATATGTGGGGGAACGGCGATTACCAAGATGGGTGACATTAAGCGCTGAATATCCGTTTAACTAAGGTGGTTGCTATGGTCTGATAAGACTGTCGGGGGACAAGAACATAGTCCCATTGAGAGTCGCTATTATAGCGGCTTTTTTTGTTTTACGGTACAAGTTCTTGTCCCGAGTCGAGGACAAGAACTTGTACCGATTGCCGAAAAGGACAAGAACATGAGCCGATTACCGATTAGATAAGCATCTAACTATGTTTCCGTGCAATTTCATTAAGGTAACGGGCAGGATTACTCACCAGTCTGAATTGATTGAAGAATCGCTTGTGAAAGATACATTAAAACTGGCTTATGTTGCGTTAAGCAGACCGCGCTATTTCGCAGGCGTAGCGATGCATAAAGAAAATGTTTCGGATGAAACCATTTTGGTCGCAGCAAGACATTATTGGAGGATCGTAAAAGTTGAAGAGGAACACTATAGAAGGATTCGATATTCGATAACATGAAGAAAATTCACTTCTATTTAACGAGATTCGAATAATACTGTGTCCGAAATTAGTGGAAAGCGCCTTGATAGTGGCACCAGATATGATCGAAATGCTGGCATCCATAGCCATGATTCATCGTAGAAGGCCAAATGTCCATATTTGTATATGGAAGGTAAACACATGTATATCGATGCTTCATTGCCCTCTACTTATAATGAAGTTGCCGCAGCAAATAGCATGGAAGGTCATGCGGGTTGCTTGTGGTAATTCGTGCAAATGACAAAGGGAGGGATATTCGTGGGTTTACGGCAGAGGGTTATTTTTTTAGTCATATTTGTTACCGCTTTCATAATGGTGACCACCCTTTCGGAGAGGTCCAATGCCGCAACAGGGAATATGGCTCTAGGGAAGACGGCTTATTCGTCGTCGAACGAAGTGGATTTTTTCGGACCTGAGAAAGCGGTCGATGGGGGCACCGAACATGCAAGCCGCTGGTCTTCGGAAAGAACGGACGATCAGTGGTTTTACGTTGACCTGGGTGAGCCTGTAGAAATCGGAAGAGTAATCATCAACTGGCAGACTCCGGCGGAGCAATATCAAATTCTCGTATCCGACGATGCGGTATCCTGGCGGAACGTATTCGCGGACAACCGCGTGCTCGTCGCGTCCGGGCCGGGTGAAGATACGATCGATTTCGAGCCGACAGTGGCGCAATACGTCAAGTTTCAAGGGGAGACGCGACGTCCTATTGAGGGCGTTTATTACGGATACTCCTTCTGGGAATTCGAGGTATACAAAGGCAGACCGCAACTGCAGCCAATCATGGACGCGGTGAAAAACAGCATTGTCGTCTCCGAAGGGGATACCCTGCTGAATCTGCCCGCTGTACCGGAAGGTTATACGCTGACGCTGGTGAACACGGACAGCTTGCCGGTGATCGACGTACAGGGCAATATTCATGCGCCGCTTGTCGATACTCAGGTTCAGCTGCTGCTGCAAATCCAGAGCGACAGCGATCCGACATATCTCTTAACGGATAATGCGCTAGTCACCGTACCCGGTCTCTACGAGCAGACGAGCGATCGGAACCCGGAGCCGCGCGTCATTCCTTCTTTGCGTGAGTGGCTGGGCGCAACCGGCGAGTTCCGCTTGTCGGACAAATCCAAAATCGTCATCCGCGCAGATGATGAAGCGGCTCTGCGGGGGACGGCTGACATTTTGCAGCAGGACTTATTGGATTTAACGAAGTTGTCACTGACCGTTGAGGTTGGTTCTCCTCAAGAGGGAGATATCTATTTGATGCTGGATGCCGCGCAAGCGGGATTGGGGAAAGAGGGATATGAGCTGAATATCGGCGAGTATGCCTCTGTTGCTGCATCCGAGCAGACGGGAGTCATGTTCGGCACGAGAACGATCTTGCAGTTGCTCGGCCACGCTGCCGATCATACGGCGATGCCTAAGGGGCAATCGCGCGATTATCCGAAATACCCGGATCGGGGCTTTATGCTCGATGTGGGCCGCAAGTTTTATACGATCGAGTTTTTGCAGGACTATGTCAAGCTGATGTCCTACTATAAAATGAACCGGTTCCAGATTCACCTGAACGATGATGTCGGCGATGTCGGTTACTTCCGTCTGGAGAGCGAGAAATTTCCGGGAGTGACGAGCAAGGACGGCTATTATACGAAGCAGCAATTCAGAGACCTGCAGCTGCTTGGGATGGAATACGGCGTAAACGTTGTGCCGGAAATTGATACGCCGGGCCACTCCGGCGCGTTCATTGCCTACGATCCTCGATTGGGCAGCAACAATCAGCTGGATATCAAGCGTCCAGAGACGCTCGACTTCATTAAAGCACTCTTTGACGAGTATCTCGATGGCAGCAATCCGACCTTTGTCGGCCCGGATGTGCACGTCGGCACGGATGAATATTTCGGCGACGACAAGGAGGCGTTCCGCAGGTACGCGGATATGCTCCTTAACCACATTAACAGCAAAGGCAAACGCGCCCGTCTATGGGGCAGTCTGTCAGCATACGACGGCACGACGCCGGTCAGCAACAATGCGACGATGGACATCTGGTATGAGCCGTACGGAAGCGCTCAGCAGGCCGTGGAGCTCGGCTACGATATTATCAATACCAATACGAATTTGCTCTACATCGTTCCGCAGCTGTACCGCAGCTATTTGAATTACGATTTTATTTACAACGAGTGGGAGCCCAACGATTGGCTGGAGACGAAGCTTCCTTATGCGCATCCGCAGGTCAAAGGCGGCATGTTCGCGCTCTGGAACGATGTGTCCGTAGAGAAGGGCGTATCCATGGCGGACTCTCATCAGCGGATCTTGCCTTCCATGCAAGTGCTGGCGGAAAAGCTGTGGAGAGGCAACCGCATCGATCGGAACTTCGCAAGCTTCCAGGCGGATGCCGCAAGGTACGTGGACCCGCCGGGTGTTCATCAGTCACACAAGCTTCAAATCGACAATGAGCGGCAACTCGTGCTGGATTATACCTTCGACGAAGGCTTCGCGGACCGTTCGGGGAACGGCTTTGACGGCAACGCGGTGAATGCAGGCACAGAGAAGGGAATCTTCGGTCAAGCCATGAGGCTAAACGGCGGGGCCAGCTACGTGGAAACGCCGCTTCGCACGCTTGGTTTCGGCTGGACGATGTCCATGTGGATCAAACCGGACGCTGACAACCCGCAAGGAGTTGTGCTGCTGGAATCTCCGGACGGACAGCTGAAATACAACATTGGGGGCAGCGGCAAAATCGCCATCACAAAAGAAAATTACGTCAGCGAATTCAATTATAAGCTGCCGACCGATCGCTGGACCCATGTCATTATGATCGGCGACGACACGGGGACCTCCATCTTCATTAACGGCAGTGAATATACGGCTACTCTCAAAGACGGCTCCAAGCTGGAAACATTCGTTCTGCCGGTAGCCAAAATCGGCAGCGAAACGAATGCTTTTAAAGGCTTGATTGACGAACTCATCGTAAGGAAGACCTACTTGGACCTGCATGGAAATCTGGCTTTGCATAAGCAAGCCGAATCCTCGCAGCCGGAATCCTCGTCCTACACGGCTGATAAAGCGGTGGACGGCAGAGGGGATACCAGATGGTCCAGCGATTGGGTGGACGATACCTGGTTCATGGTGGATCTAGGTGAAGTGAAGAACATTGATGCTGTATCTATTTTGTGGCAAACGGCTTATGGTTCGAAGTACCGCATTCTCGTGTCCGAGGACAAGGAGAACTGGACGAACGTTGTGAAAGACAGCAATGGGGAGATTAACGGAAAGCCGGGACGAGTCGTGACTACCTTCCAGAGCACGCCAGCCAGATACGTGAAGTTCGAAGGCGTGTCCAGAGCTACGATGTTCGGCTATTCCTTTGAGGAATTTGAAGTGTACGGCGAGGAATATAAACTCGGCAATCTACGGCCGATTATCGACCTGTTGACGGCTATCGAAGCCGACAAGCTTGTGGAGGACCATTACTCTCCTGAGGGCTGGGCACAGCTTCAGCAAGCGATTAGGCAAGCGACTGCGGCTATTCAAACCGCCCAGCTGTCCCGTTCTGAGGCCGAACAGGCGTATGCAGCGCTGAGCGTTGCGCGTAATCGTCTAACGATCGAAGACGTAATGGGTCTGATCGTGCTTAATGTAAACGGAAGTATCACATCCAACCTTTACCTCCCGCAGAAAGGGCAGTTCGGTACGCGCATCGTCTGGAGCAGCTCAAAACCCGACTACCTGAATGCGAATGGACAGTTGTTGAAACGTCCGTCAAGCAGGTCAGGCGACATGGAGGTCGTGCTGATCGCGACGATCAGCAAGGGAGCAGCATCCGCGGAGAAAACGTTCAAGATCAAAATCAAAGCGCTGCCTGGCTCCGGCGGCGGAGGATGGGTTCCGACTCCAGTAACTCCTGATCCGGAAGAAGGCCAAAACGGCGGTTCGAATCCGGGAGGTGAAGATCCAGGCAATGGCAATGAGAACGGCAGCGGGAACGAGAACGGCAACGGCAACGGCGGGGAGTCCGGCGGATCGACAACGGTTCGGCTGAACGATATTGCGAGCCATTGGGCAGAAGCGTCCATCAAACGGGCGGTTGAGCTTGGATTCGTAACGGGCTACACCGACAAGACGTTCAAGCCGAATAAGACGGTCAGCAGAGACGAATTCGTCGTCATGCTGGTCAAAGCGTTGAAGCTGCAGGGTGCGAACAGTTCGCTGGACTTCGCGGACGCAGGTTCGATTCAAACCTGGGCGAAGCCTTATATTGCGCAGGCCTTGGAATCCGGCCTGATCAGCGGTTATGCGGACGGGACATTCCGACCGAAGGTTTCGATTAGTCGAGCAGAACTGGCAGCAATGATTGTTCGCGGCTTGGGTCTGAAGACTGCGGAAGGGCATGAGCTCTCTTACGCGGACGCGGATCAAATCCCGGCTTGGGCGAAGCCGTACGTGGCAGCAGCCCAGGAGGCGAGAGTGATGAACGGTCGCGGAGACAACCGTTTCGCACCGGCCGCCTCGGCGACGAGAGCTGAAGCCGTGACCGTTATTCTGAATATGCTTGATGCACTTGGGGAGTTGAAGGAACAGGAGCAGAACTAATTATGCATAGAAAGAGAGCGTGAGATTAGGTGAAAACTAGACGAAGTTTGACTGCTATGCTGCTTGTCCCGGTCATGCTGTTATCGTTAATCTCCTCCGTGTATGCGGAGGAGGCGGGCGGAGAAAGCGCCGGCTTTTATAATCTGGCCCAAGGGAAAACGTACACATGGTCGGAACAGCCGGAAGGCGCTTTCCCGGATGACGGGACGAAGCTGACGGACGGCAATGCCGTCGACCCCTCGCGTGACAGCGGCAACTGGGTGGGCCACCGCGACAAGAAATCCCGTTCGGTTGTGTTTGATCTAGGCGAGCAAAAGACGGTTCAGGAGGTGAGCGCGCGTTTCCTGCACGATTGGCCGAACAACGAAACGCTTGTGCCGCTCACCGTTTCGTTCTACGCGTCGGACGATGGGGTGAGCTGGAGCGTATTGTCTCATAATGCAACTCAGTTGTTATGGGGAGACCAGACCAACATCGAGACATTTGCATGGGACGGCAGCCCTGAAACTGGAGTGGTCAAGCGTGGCGATTATACCGAAGGACTCGTATACGCTCGGTATGTGAAAGTAGTGTTCTCCATGCATCCGAGGGCATGGAGCATGATCGACGAGGTGACGATTACCGGTGCGGATGGCTTGATTTCCGGAGCGCAGCCGGTACAGCCTGAGCCTTACGCCCTCCTGCAGCCTGGAGATGCTACTGGCGGGATTCAAAACCTGGGCTTGCTGTATAACGGACACTACGCGGACGGCACAGGAAATTGGACGAAGGAACGGGCTATCCCTAATATCAGTTATGTGAACGAGCAGGGAGAGCCTGTCGATTGGCTGTTCGACGGCGTGCTGTATCTGGGCTTGACATCGGATAACGGCAGAGGCTTCGGAGCGGCAGAAGCGGCCGGCAAAGCCAGAAAACAGGAATGGGAATGGTATTTGGATAAAACGTTTAACGCTGGCGGCGATATGAGCGCGTTGAACGAGGCGACGGTCGAGGCAGGCGTGAAGCTTGGCGAGCCCAACCATAAGACGAAAGTTGTTCTGATGATTCCAGAACCGGGCGAGTATCAGTCCGACTTCGGCAGCATTGACGGCGAGGATCTGAACTTCGATGTAGGTGCGGTCGGCGATGCCGCATCGCTGGATAACAGGGCCAAAGCGATTCAGTGGTGGGTCGATGAAGTGCAAGCCAGATGGACGGCTGCGGGCTACTCGAACCTGGAGTTCGTCGGCATGTATTGGCTGGAGGAACAAATCAGCACGCATGCGACCGGGCCGGAGATGGTCAAGAGAGCGAGCGACATCGTTCATAACGCAGGCCTGAAGCTGTTCTGGATTCCTCATTTTATGGCCTATAAGGCATTCATGTGGAAGGATGTCGGCATTGATGCCGTATCTCTGCAGCCGAACTATTTCTTCGAGAAACTGGACCCTTCGCGTCTGGAGGATACAGCGGATATGGCGAAGCGGTACGGCATGTCGCTGGAGCTGGAATTCGACGACCGGATGATCAACGACGCCGTCTTCCGCGAGCGGTTCATCGAGTACTTGAACAGCGGCGTGGATACCGGTCTGATGCAGCATGGATATAAAGCTTACTATCAAGGCAACAACGCTGTATACAACGCGGCGAAAAGCACAGACCCTGCTACCCGCGTGCTTTACGATTGGCTATACCAATTCGCTAAAGGCACTTATCAGAAGCAAGACGCTGCTCCGCCTGATGTTGTAGCGCTCATGAACGGGCAGCCGATCTCGGAGCATACGATCGTGCCTGATACGACACAGGCCGCATTCACCTGGACCATTCCGGGAGATGACGGGAGCGGGATCGTTAAAGTTACGGCCAAGTATGACGGCAAGCCTTATACGGAAGGAACTGTTGTAGATCTGACGGGTAAGCCGGGCAAACATGTGCTGGAGCTGACCGTGGCGGCTGCCAATTCCAAGACGGTTAAATTCGTAATAGAAGCTCGTTTAGGCGCTGAAGGCCTATTGGCGCTTGTTGATAAGTACGCGGACAACAAGCAGCTTAGCAATGCCGATACGGTACGCGCTATGCGCAACGCCTTGATCATGATGGAGCGTACGCAAGAGAGCGACCCTGAACAAGCCAGGGACTATTTGCTGGCATTCAATGCGAAGCTGGAAGAAGCTAAAGGCCTTGAGTTTGTAACGGAAGGCGCTTATACGGCGCTGAAGGAAGGCGTGTATTACGAGGCTGGCAGCATCGCACAAGATAAAGAAGCAGAGGCATCCTCGACGGAAACCGCAGGTCTGGAGCCTGCGAAGGCGTTGGACGGCGCCCCGGCCACGCGTTGGGCAAGCGAAGTGCGCGATACGGCTTGGTTCCAGGTTGATCTGGACAGCCAGCAAACATTCGATACGATCCGCATCGATTGGGAATATGCGCGCGCGGACCAATACCGCCTGAGCGTCTCTAATGATAAGCAAACGTGGGAGCCCTTGAAAGTCGGCAACAATGGCGTGGTTAAAGCTGCCGACGGCAAGAACACCCTGGTATTCCCGGTAACGACGGCAAGATACATCAAGTTCGAGGGATTGAATCGGGCAACGTTTTACGGTTATTCCTTCTATGAATTCGGCGTGTACGATCTTGCTCCGCAGCAAGAACTAAAGACGTTGGACGGCATACAAGCCGCTGTTGACGCTTCCACGAAGAAAGTCACGATTGACGGTCTGGTCATGAACGGCAAGAAAGAACATTTGTATGTGAAAGTGCTTGACCCAAAAGGCAACATTCAATATACCGGTCAGACGGGCACTGAGGATGACGGAAGCTTCCGCATCGCCTTTACGTTGACCGGAGAAGAGCAAGGGAAGTATACGGTCGAGCTTGAATCGGATGACATGACGATTCCCGAGCTGGTAACCTTCGAATACCGCAAGGCGCCTACGAGTGGTGGAGGCAATGGAGGCGGCGGTGGAGGCAGTGGTGGTGGCAGCGGTGGTGGCAGCAGTGGAGGCAGCGGCGGAGGCGGTCAGGCGCAAGATCCGTATACCTTACAAGCGGACGGTTCAGTTAAAGCCGTGCTTGTCCCGACGATGAACGGCCAGCAGGCTGCCGCTGCGGTCGGGGCGTCGGATCTGAATGCCGCCATTCAGAGGGCAGTGGCCGACAGCAAAGGTAATAAACATGTTCATGTTGAATTGAAGTCGTCGAACGCGGCTGGGAGCTATGCTTTGGAGCTTCCGGCGGCTAATCTGACAAACCAGTCTAATCTGATTCTGCATATCTCCACGCCGTACGCTCAGCTTGTTTTGACTGGTGACATGCTGGCAGGAGTCAAGGAGAATGCTGGAAAGCTGCTCGTAATCGTAAACGATTATGCGGGCGAGTATCGCAGTAACGAAGCGGCCGGGCGGATCGGCAACAGGCCAATCCTAGAAGTTGCATTGCAACTGGACGGTGAAGCTCTGTCTTGGAAAAATGCGAAGGCACCGATTTCGATTGCCATTCCGTATTCGCTTCAAGCGGGAGAGCAAGCTGCTGATCTGCAAGCTTTCGAGTTGATGGGCAACAGCGCGGCGGCAATTAATGGCGCGTCTTATGACAAAGACAAGGATATGCTGCGATTCTCCATCGACCATGTCGGCGTCTATGCTATCGGCGGCAAGAAACCGGCTGCATTTACCGACCTTGGCAAGCATGAATGGGCGCGCGAGGCGATCGAGAAGCTGGCGGAAAGAGGCATCGTCAAAGGCACCTCGATCGAAAAAGGCACGTTCAGCCCCGCAAATCAGGTAACGCGAGCTGATTTTATCTTGATGCTGGTGAACATGCTTGACCTGCGTGCCGAAATCGCCTCGACGTTCGCCGATGTTAAGCCGAATGATTATTACTACGATGCGGTGTCCATCGCCAAGCAATTGGGAATCGCTTCGGGAGTGAACGAAGTTAACTTCGCTCCTCGTGATTCAATCAGCCGCCAGGATGCTATGGTTATGCTGACCCGAGCGCTGCAAACGACGGGGGCAATAAAGCCGTCCGCATCCGGTTCAACGCTTGAGGGCTTCCGTGATGCGAGCCAGATTGCGTCATATGCTGCGGACAGCGTGGCAACGATGTTCGAGTATGGGCTGGTTACGGGCTCTAACGGCTACATGAAGCCAAGGAGTACGACCAGCAGGGCTGAAGCGGCGACGTTCTTGTATCGCGTTCTTCAATTAATCGAGGGGCAGCAACAGTAGAAGCGGGAACAATTGATTTAAGCACATTCCGATTAGCGCAGCAACGCGCCCGGGGTGTGCTTTTTCGACGATACAGAATAAAACTTCGTAAACGGAGGGATGAGAGGTTGAAGAACTACTTGAATGAACAAACTATGTTATGCTGGATACAACTAAGTGCGTTCATTTCAAGAAAGGGGTTTAAAATGCCATGTGCCGAAATATCAAGACCTTATTCAATTTCGACCCGCCTGCGACGGATGAAGAAATTCAGGCTGCAGCGCTGCAATTCGCAAGGAAGCTCTCGGGGTTTAACCGTCCTTCCAAAGCGAACGAAGCGGCGTTTAACCAAGCGGTGCAAGAGTTTACCGTCGTTGCACGGCAACTGCTGGATTCTCTGGTGACTCAAGCCGAACCCCGCAATCGAGAGGTCGAGATCGCTCGGGCCCGGGAACGAGCCGCTAAGCGATTCGGGGAATCATAATCGGGTATAGACGGAAATGCATTAAAGGTACCTAGCTTTTTTGGAAACTCGATCGTTTTGACTCCTGAACGTAAAACGCTGTCGGAAGTATTGAAACTCCGCCTAAATCTTCATTGTTTCCACCGACAAAAGAGGACGTTTAACATGAAATGCCAGACGGGGGTTAATTGTTACCATTCGAGATCTCTCTCAAGTATTGTATGGGTGGGAGAATGTTATCAAGTTCTGTCGAGAGACAAGATCAAGGTCCCAAAGGAAGTCGCTTATTTAGCGACTTCCTTTGTTTTATAGGTACAAGTTCTTGTCCCGAGTCGAGGACAAGAACTTGTACCTATTACCGTAATGGACATGAAATTGGTCCGATTACCGATATGATGACTATCTAATCAGCTTGTTATTCTAAACATGATTTTGTATTATACGTGTTTTTTGATATCGTTGTCGCACATTATCACAGAGCTGCTGGGAACAATCAGTTTAAGCCACCCCAGATAAGTTGGAGGAAGTGCATGAAATGTTTAGGATCAGCGGCGATTCTCTCAGTGATCCCATCGCCCGGAAGCCTACGGACGACCAGTTGGAATGGTCCTGAAAAGTGGCTGCCGCGCAGAAACTGGTGAGTATGATTAATATGCCAAGGGTGTGGAGAGAAGACCGGACAAATAAGAAGTCTGATGGATGGAATTGGCCTGCGTTACTCGCCTATGACTCTTATCGATGGGGTAGTAAAGACCGGGCTCAAGGTGTGACGACCATTCGCTTTGGAGTCTTGAAAACCCTTGTTGTACTTGAATCTTAAGTATATTCTTGAAGAAGGGAGGTGGCCAGATGGAGAAGAAACGTTCCACCAAATATAACACACCAAAGGATTCACGTTTGCTTGAATCAGACAAAGAAATTCGTTTCGAGCTTCCTTACGAGACCGAATTTGAAAATTTATCTTATATCGGAGTCGTTTTATACGAAACATGGCATGTGCCCGGTCACCATCATGAACATTTTGAACTGTGTTATGTGGAAAGTGGGCAAGGGTGGTTTACGATAGACGGATCTTACTACACGGTTAGTCAGGGAGATCTTTTTATAACGAAACCAGGCGAAAGTCATCAGGGAGCTGCCGCTGGAGACTTGCCGTTTAGGTTGTATTACCTTGGCTTTAATCTCGAGCAGATGAGAAGCTTGGAAGTGGAATATTACAAAATCGGTTTTAATCGGGTGGAGAAGGACGATAATGGTCTCATAAAAAGCATATTCGATAACATTTTTGAAGAACTGCGCATGAAAATCTTTTTAAGTAAACCGATGGTACAAGGATTGTTTATCCAATTGCTTGTCTCCATAGCACGAATCTATAAGGCGGCTTCACCGGATGTAAGAGCCCTGCTGCACAATCATCTTAAGCAGGGGATTGCAATGCACCAAGAAATCACGGAGCTCATGATTCGCAAAAAATGGTTCCATCCTTACGAACTGAACGAACAGTACCAACTCGACCAGCTTTCAGCGAAAAATACAGTGATGATCGGACAGATGAATTTGTTCCCGGATGATACGTCGCGTAAAGGGATGTTTGATCGGACCCCAGATGAACATATTGGAGGACATAAAGCATGAAGGCGGTAACCTATCAAGGGATTAAAAATGTCGTGGTCAAAGAGGTGCCGGATCCGAAGATTGAAATTCACAAGCTTTGGAGAGGGCCCGGCAGCAATTGACCCAAGCAGAGGAATTTTTAGATCAAGCGCAAACTTCAGCAAATGCATTACGTCTGCCTGACCAACGATAAAACGGTTTTGGCACAGATAGGCTTGGCATAGAGTCTTCTTTTTCGGATACAGTAGAGTCAGGCTTACTAATGTCGAGGTATGGTCGTCTGTCTATATCCAGTATATCCCGATGAGATTTTCCGAACTTACGCCGATACTTTCCGCATGGGCAAATGACCTGCGTAGATGCTCAGAGGAACGTATTTGCCTTAGACACGGTGAGTTTCCGTCAAAAGGCTTCGGCTTTTGACGAAGCTTTTTGTTTTTTGAGCTGTCTCAGACATTTTCAAAAAACTTTATCGAAACCGGATATGATTAAGCAGTGGAGCTCAATTTATACAATTTGCCAGACATTGATCACTTTTTTGGGAAAAATCCCCTTTCAGTAGACAAGAGAAAAAAGACATCTGTTAAGATGGACTTAATCTTGCCTAACGAATGAAGGGGATTTTTTCATGGATAAAAAAGAAAAGGACAAGAACATGTGCCGATGTGTCCCAAGCTGATCCGTCTACCCAGTAACCGTGTCGCCAATCACATTTACCGTGGGGAATGGGGACAGCGTGTTTATGGAGCGCTTGCCGAAGGTAGGAGTCTGCTTGAAGCTGCGAACGTTCGTAAGACGGACCATCCGGGAGTGCGGCCCTCAGGTACCTTTCCGAGCATGAAGCTTTGGGATCACGGTGATTTTAAAGTATCATTTATATTGGCATTCACACTACTCTTTGAGGTAATAGTAGTGAATAATAAAAGTTATTCTCTTTCCCAGTTGTAGCCCTTAGTATTTCGTTGGTAATGGGGCGGGCTTACGCCTTTGGGCCTGGGAAAATTTATCAATTACGATAAGCGAGATTTATGTATAAGCCATCCTTTATTTCAAATTCTGCAAATCGATCGAGCCTGTTGATCTTGTTACCAATTATTACATACCTTATAATCTCATTATGTGACAATGCGTGCACAGTAAGAAAAAGAACAAATTCAAAAAGATAGGAAATCACCCATGAGAAAATTGCTAGTATGCACGTTAGCTATCATGCTAAGTTTAGCTGCGTTTACCCCCGCTATTTACGCTTCTGAAGTCCAAGTATCCGTGGATGGGCGTGATGTACAATTCCCGGATGAGCACCCATATGTCGATCAGAGATCCAACCTTACGATGGTTCCACTTGCTTTTTTATCCGACAAGCTTGGAGCTGCTACGAAATGGGACTCAAAATTAAAACAAATCACGATCTCGCTTAACCGTGACACTGTTATTTTGGTGATTGGCGATCATCATGCACTGGTGAACGGTAAAAGAGTAGACTTTGAAGGGTCGGCAGTGCTCAAAAACGGCCGCACGATGGTTCCGTTGCGTTTTATAAGTGAAGCCCTGCATGCTAATGTGGAGTGGCAGCCCACGCGCAATCTGGTGAGCATTATGACCTCCGTGGCCAATGTTCCGAAAGGAACATGGATATGGGACAGTCACATCATCAAACAGGATCAAGAGAAAATTATAAGCTTCGCAAAAATGAAGGGTGTGACATCTATTTACCTTCAGGTGAATAGAGATATCGATCCAGCGATATATGAAGGTTTTATACGAAAAGCCAAAAGCGAAGGAATTCAAGTGGAAGCACTTGAGGGGCGTCCCGAATGGGTCTATAAGTCTAAGCAGGAGGATATTCGAAAATTCATCACGTGGGTTAAAACCTATAATTCCTTTGTTGGCCCGGAAGCAAGTTTTACAGGACTGCATTTCGATATTGAACCTTATGCGCTAAGCGAATGGACAAAGGACAACAAGGCGATTATTGAAAGCTGGATGGACAATTTGAGACTGATCGAGAAAGAAACCAGAGGGAGCGGCTTGAAAATTGCTATCGATGTTCCGTATTGGCTGAATACGATTAATGTTCCGGGGAAGGATTACAGTATGAGCGCATGGATGCTCGAGAAGTTCGATTGCCTCGTCATAATGAATTATCGGAATCATGCATTAGGCAGCAATGGAATTGTGGGAAATGCGCAGGCCATGCTGAGAGAAGCATCCACTCTGAAGAAGAAAGTTGTTGTTGCTGTAGAAACGGTCAAAAGCACAGAGGGTCCGCGGGTCTCATTCTATTCCATGAGCAATGAAGTGATGGAAAAGGAGCTTCAAACTGCCCATAATCAATTGGCTCGCTACGCAAGCTATGCCGGCTTTGCCGTTCACGATTTTAAAAGCTGGCAGGACATGAAATAAGCAGCTGGTGTTTATCTAATTGTCAGACGTTTAAGTTGAAGGGCATCAATACGGCTTGCAGATCGGGGAGAACTTTACCGCATATGCCATAGCTCAGAGCACTCCCAAATAATTAAGCTAACGGTGTCGAGGGACAAGAACAGGATCCCATAGAAAGTCGCTATAATAGCGGCTTTTTTGTATTATCTGTATAAGTTTTACAATTTTAAATGAAGAAGGAGAAGTTGATGAAATTAGATTTTTCCCCATAGACGAACTACCATCTCCTGTCATATTTCACTGTACAAAGGATAAGAGATGCAGTCCATTTCCAAGGTAAGGTCTTTACGAGAAATACGTACGTAATTATGTAATAGGCGATACAAAAGGACATTAAAAAGAAAATGGCACCCTTTGGGTGCCGCTTGAGCGTGTTATGGTTTTAATAACTGTTATATTTTATCCGGGGGATTATGTCTTTAACACCGTCGAAGACGCTGAGTTTAAGGCTCAATTACTCAACACCGCCAGTTCAAGCAGGATCGGAGATCAGGTCGACTTCGGCAATCCTCACGTGACTACTCGTAAATTTAAGACTTCCTTTGCTTTCACCCCTCGAACCCGGTGACGTGCCCTGCTTGCAAGCTACCTTGTCTCGGCTTCCGATTTTCCTACAATAGTCTCCTTCCAAATGTATTTCTATTCAGAAGTATTTTCTAGTTAATCATCGTTGCTCCCTGTTTTGCAACCATTTAAACGTCCCAATGAAGCCTGCCAGTCCTATTAAAAATACTAGAAAATAACTGGTTTCTGCCAAGGGAAATGATGCGATGCCGTTTTCCTGCAAATGCAAAGCAGGTACAGACCAGGGGGGATACTTGCCAATGGCAGTGGGCCCGAATACCAATGCCAGCATTAAAGTTGTAAAAGCAAAGCCGATCGGCACCAGATAACCGCGCGATATACAGGCCAGTAGGGCAAGAGGGGCACTTAATAATAAGTGGAGAGCACCAATGATAAGTATCAGGAACAAATAATGTTGTACAATTGCAAACGAAAAGCCAGGAAGGCCAATAGCAAAACCAAGTACTAAGGCATAAGCAAAGCTGATCAACATCATTACAAATCACCAAAATATAATTGCGACATATTTGGCAATCGCTATTTTACCGCGCGATATAGGCAAAACGAGCAAATCCTTAAGCGTCCGATCAGAATACTCGCGGCCAAATGTCCAGCTTGTCACCAATCCAAACCCCAGCAACCGGTAACCCCTGTTGAGAAGCTAGAGCTTTCAGCATCTCCCTTATCTCGACAATTCCGGCTGGGTCAAGTGCATTAGTTGGCTCATCAAGAATCAGAACATCCGGCTTATGAATTAACGCTTTGGCCAATCCAAGTTTCTGCCCGTTACCGAGTGACAAATCTCTTGCCTTACTATCCGCATATTGGGTCAAATTCAATTGCTCCATAATTTCGTCAACTGCCCTCGGAACCGGTAATCCTCGCAACCTGGCCATCAAACTCAAGTTTTCCCTAACCGTAAAGTTAGGGTAGGCATAAGGAACTTCTACCATGTAACCTACTCGTTTCGACAAATCGGGATTCCCATTCGCCCAGCGCTGACCAAACAAATACACTTCTCCGGAAGAAGGCTTACTCATTCCGAGAAGAGCTCGGATGGTTGTCGTTTTTCCTGCGCCATTCAACCCCAGGAATCCATAAATTTCTCCTTTTTTAACAGAAATCGAAACGCGATCTACAATGACTTTATTTCCGTATTGCTTTGTCAGGTTAACGGTTCGAATAATTTCTTCCATAGTAACAGTCCTTCCATAACCTAAATTAAACGAATATAAGACTGGCAGCGATATGAGATGTTGTAAAAGAATTCCGCCGGCCTTGTCCAAATCAGTTTTAGCGATAAATGAAATTCAAGTAATTCAAGATCGATGCGGTATCATCAATGGAGGTACGCAGTGCGATGTAACCGTCGGGACGAATCAATACGAGTTCTTCGCTTGCCACATCGTAAATTCGATAGGCATTCCCTGCTGTGTCGATTATGCCTTCCGCTCCCTCCACATGCGATGGCAGGATGGAATGCACATGGAGTTCGTCGTAGGTGAAGTTCTCCAAAGAAAGATGATCTGTGCGGTTTACAAAAGCCAAAAGCGTCCAGTGTGGGCCGCGCAACAGGTCAAATACACTTCCTGCAAACCCTGTACCTTGCAGACCCTCGGCATTAGGAGCACGATCCCCGGGCAATGAACGGATAGCATTCGTTCGAGCAGACGGTTGGGTAAGCGAACTTGACCGATAGGAAATGAGAAGCCCGCTCGTCAGATCGTCGGATATGGTGCTCAAGGATTGGGATAACGCTCCGCGTTCAGTCGCCTTTCCTATTACATCGTGCATCTTCTTCGTGCTGTCCTCAAGCACGGCTTGAGCCACTGGGCGGCGCTCCTCATCGTATGTGTCGAGCAAGGCGGTGTCCGCTCCGTGTATGACAGTCTCCAGCTTCCAGCCGAGGTTGTACGCGTCCTGCATCCCCGTATTCATGCCTTGACCGCCGGCCGGCGAATGAACATGAGCAGCATCGCCGGCAAGGAAGACCCGGCCGTTGCGGTAGCATTCAACCATACGGACGTTCACCCGGTAGATGGAAAGCCAGGAAGCATCCGTGATCCGAACAAGTCCTGCCCCGGCCCGGCGGTCAAACATGGCTTGATACGCCTCTAGTGATGGCTGCTCAGGTTCTTCGATATCTGCCGGAATTGTAGCCTGCAGCTGCCAAATATCGGATTTCGGCAGTGGTGTCACCCCGACCATCCCCTCCGAAGATGTCCAGATATGAATATGATCGCGATCCAACCCTTCCAATCGTACATCGCCAAGATACCATCGCTCCTGATCGTGTGTTTTCCCAACCAGCGGTAAGTGAATAAACTTGCGGATATTGCTTTTGCCCCCGTCAGCGCCGACGACATAACAAGCGCGAATTTGCTCTTCTCCTTGAGGTGTATTCATGGTTACCGTCACACCATCCAAATCCTGTTCAAGCCCTACAGCTTCCACGCCCAACTCGACTTGACCGCCAAGCGCCGCATAGCGGCCGCGCAATGCTTTTTCCACATCATACTGAGCAATCCAGACCGGATCACGATAGGGTGTCTCCAGTTCGGCGCTGGCTGCAACGGTAATAGCAGGCTTGTCGACACTCCTGCCATCTGCGGTATAGTAACGAACAGGCAAATCCACAACACCTGTGTCCATAATGTAATGAACGGCCTCCAAATCATCGACGACCTCAAGCGAGCGGGGCTGGATTGCTTTGGCGCGAGACGCTGCGTTATATAAGGCGCTTCGTTCTATAATACGATGGTCGACGTTTCGACGGGCAAGGTCGCAGGCAAGTGTAAGCCCTGTTGGTCCGGCCCCGACAATGAGAACATCAACAAAAGACTGCACGGTTGTCATGGATAAAATCCTCCTTGATCATTGATTGTGATATGTTGCATTGATTATACTACACCGTGCAGTGTAGTTTGTAAAGTGGAACTCATTTTTGATAGTATACCTGTAGGGGGGAAACGTAAGCATGGATAATACGGAAAACAAAAAAATCCGCAAAGGCTCTTCAGACAAACGAGCTAAAATTATTGCAGCGGCACGGGATCTGTTTCTTTCAGATGGGTTTGATCGCTCCAGCGTCGATGCGGTCGCAGCTAAAGCGGGGGTTTCCAAGAGGACCGTTTATGATTATTATGGCGACAAACAGAACTTGCTGCTTGCTGTTGTGGAAGAAACCAGTCGGGCGGTTCTGGACATGATCAAGCAAGGGATATCAGACTACCTCTGGGAATTCGAGGATCTGGAGGAGGCGCTCATCTTATTCTGCGAACAATTCGTAGCTTCGGCGAACGGTTCGTCCGATTACAGTGCTTTGATCCGTCTGGTTACAATGGAAGCCGCCAACCTGCCAGCCTCGTTTTTAGAAAAGCTGGATAGCGCAACAGAAGAGGGGATTATCAGGAGGTTTACCGAGTTTGGACAAACCGGACTGCTCGATGTGCCAGATCCTGTAATGGCTACAAAGCACTTCGCTGCCTTAACGTTTTTATTGGTATTTGATCAACCGAGAAAAACCGGGACATTAGAGGAGGAACAACTAACCAAACGTATCATCACTGAAGGCGTACGCGTCTTTCTTTGCGCTTATGGAAAACGCACCGTTCAAAACGAAAATCAACCATCATACTGATTGGAATTTTGCTAAACGATAAAAGATTGGTAGGGCCACCAATTTAACGTAAATATACATTAAGGACGTGTGGGCATTTCAAAACTGATTTCCAAGTAAATGACCGCTAATGTTCAGAGAATGTTGGCGGATCCAATATAAAAACAGAGCGAAGTCCCATTTGGAGGGATCGCTCTGTTTTTTATGTCCGAAAGCGTGAGGTGATACAGATCTCGCCTGTCGCCGGTGTCGGCTGTGGCCCCTGCAGCTGTAATTTGTATGGAGTTAAAGTTAGTTTTGGTAAAGCTCAAGCTCGAACCGGGGTCAACCTTCAACTTTTATCGAGATTTTATTTTATATTGAACTTGTGAACAATTTAAGTACGTAAGGGAAGTATGGAAATCCACTGGACTTACAAGTGGTATCGTATGGAAAAGAATCTAGATTAACAATATACTAGCTATAACAGTTTATTGTTGAGGTGAATATTAAATGGATGAAGTCAATGAATCAAAACAAATTGTATTACAAATGGGCGGTGCCTTGAAAAAGTACAGAAAAGAAAAAAATATGAGCTTAGACGATTTAGCGGAAATAACGGGCGTAAGCAAACTTACTCTGGGGAATATCGAACGTGGCGAAACAAATCCAACTTTAGCGATTATTTGGAAAATTTCAAAAGGCATATCTTTACCGCTATTTGCTTTGTTCAAATCAGAGAACCCTGTTAGTTTGTATCGAGCAGGCGAAGGACTACGGTTTTCTAATGATGAAAAAAATTGGATCATTGAACCAGTCTTTAAAAGCAACGATATGGAAATGTGTCGGGCATACCTACAGCCAAATAGCTCGTATTACCCTGAAGGTCATCATGTGAATACAACTGAAATCGCGACAGTAATGACTGGCTCCATTGAAATTCAAGTCAATGAAGAGATTTATACATTGAATCAATATGATACGATCAGTTTTCGTGCAGATTGTCCTCATTCTTATACCAATCATACGAATAGCGAAACAGTGCTCCATATATCCTTAAAATATGGTTTCTAAAAGTCTATAAATTCTACTTATTAAATACAACTCCGAATTCATGGCGGGAATTCAGAGTTGTTTTTTTATTGTCAGATGAGATTTGGTATATTTCAAAATATTTATTGTTAAATTTAATATATTATAATATACTTTTGTTGTTCGCGCGAATGTTATAGCAAAATTTTTTCAATCAGCAGGTAGCAAATAATACGTAAGAATTCAGGAAGGAGAAGTGAAGAATGCCGAACAAACCAAAAAACGTACCGTCCTCTATAGGGCTGATTATTCTCGGCATTATTGTTATCGCAGCTAATTTACGTACTCCCTTAACCTCAGTCGGTCCTTTAGTGAGTTTTATAAGGGATGACGTTCATATTTCAAATACATTAGCAGGCCTGATCACAACGGTACCCTTGCTTGCCTTTGCTTTATTATCGCCTCTAGTACCTAAGTTAGGACGAAGATATGGGGTTGAGCGTATCATTTTGATTGCCCTAATCTTTCTGACTGTTGGTATTGTAATACGATCTTTATCTGGCGCAGTTAATCTGTTTATTGGAACAGCAGTTCTTGGATTCGCCATTGCCATATGTAATGTATTATTGCCAAGTATAATCAAACGGGATTTCCCAAATAAAATTGGCTCCATGACAGGAGTTTACTCCATTTCAATGAATTTATGTGGAGCAATCGCATCGGGAATCAGTGTACCGCTAGCCGTGAACGCAGGGCTAAAATGGCAGGGAGCATTGGGAATATGGGGGATTCTAAGCTTTGTATCGATCCTCTGTTGGTTACCCCAATTAAGAAATCAAGCGAATCAAACAGCCAAGACAAGTCAAAAGATGGTCAGCAACGATGTGAATGTTTGGCGATCCCCGCTTGCTTGGCAAGTAACCTTGTTTATGGGTATACAGTCTATGGTTTTCTATGTATTGATCGCATGGTTGCCTGAAATTTTAAAGCAGCAAGGAATTGACTCCAACCAATCTGGATGGTTCCTCTCGATCATGCAGTTAGCGATGCTTCCATTTACCTTTATTGTCCCTGTTATTGCCGGGCGTATGTCTAGCCAACGATTGTTAGTGGTCATCACAACCGTTTTGCTTTTGACGGGGACGCTCGGACTTCTTTACGGAAGCTCCAATGTCATTCTGTTGTGGATCATCATACTCGGAATTGGTGGAGGCTTCGCTTTTAGTTTGGCCATGATGTTTTTCGGGTTACGCACTGAAAATGCGCATCAAGCAGCGGAACTGTCTGGCATGGCCCAATCGGTCGGATATCTTCTTGCCGCAATCGGTCCAGCCCTTATAGGATATCTGCACGATGCAACAAATAGTTGGAACCTGCCACTTTTCATTCTTCTTGGGGCTTCGGTCTTACTCTTTTTAGTTGGTATAGGAGCAGCGAGTAATCGTGTTGTAGGTAGTCGAGATGGTTACGAACTGCCACGGAAAGGATGATAACTATGTTTGACAAAATTATGGTGGCCATTGATAAATCTGAAATAACGGACAAACTCCTTGATGCAACCGTTGAAATAGCCCAAAATAAACAAACTCAAGTTACCTTGGTTCATGTCAGCCAGGATTATGTGGCAAATGGCATGACATATGTACCAGAGAATTTTTTGGAAGACATACTGAACGAAATGGAAAAAGCGAGTTGGGAACTGTTGCACCAAGCCAAATCTAAATTAAAGTCTGCGGGGATTAACCCGGAAACAATTCATCTAAAGGGAGATCCTGGGCATGAAATATTGAATTATGCAAGGGATACCGAGCAGCAACTTATTATTATCGGAAGCCGTGGGCTAAGGGGCGTAAAAGAAATGATGCTTGGAAGTGTCAGCCACAAGGTTTCACAGCTATCAAGTTGCCCAGTCCTCATTGTACATTAACTCCTTTGGGAACTGCTGAGATGCGCACTCGAAGAAATGCGAAATGCTATTAATAATATGGATAAATATGACACAAAGTTTACCATTTTGGTCGGAGTTAATGACACTAAATCACCCCTTTGGGATGATCCTGAGTTTGCTCGCCTATGACTCCGCAAGCGTGCTGCTCCTCGTGGTGACCTGCAAGAACTTCGCTAGCAACATTAAAGCATACCACAGTTGACTGCTTCCCGTTCTCTCGGTATGGAACATTGCGTCATCCTTGTTCTTGGCATGCGCAACGCTTGATCGTAAAGTTGAAGTGTAACGAATCATAAAACTTAACCTTTGGGAAACTGTCGTCACGGCAGTTTCCTCTTTTTTTGTATTGGGGGTCGATGACTGCGCCAAAACTCCGAGGCAGGTTGTCGGAGATATAGGTTAACATACGATTCGTTTCACTTAAATTTCACCTCTTGTTCACCAAAATAAAAATTCGAGGAATTGTCTGGCTGAATTCGAATAACCCTTGGTATACAAGCGTTTATGCAAGAATACGAGCATGTTCAAAAATATATTAAAGCGGTTACAAAAAAATCTTGACGATGTCATTTTTCTCCATTATGATAGCGTTAAGTGAAACGTTTCAATTGATTTATATAAGTATGAGAGAAGAAGGAGTCACGTGAATGGCAACTATGAAGGATGTAGCCAAAGCGGCGGGGGTATCCTTGTCGACCGCATCATACGCGATCAACGGCAGCAGCAAGATCAGCGAAGCGACAAGAGCGAAGGTCATAGAAGCGGCCAAACAGTTGAATTATCAAAAGAACGGTTTGGCGACTGACCTGAAGCGGAGCAGCACGAAGACGATTGCGCTGATTTTAAGCGACATGTCCGGTCCGTATTATTCGGAGTTGATCCGAGGGGTGCAAGAAGTCGCGCTCGAGAACGGTTACGACCTTATTGCCTGCAGTTCGTTCGGCGGCAACGAATCGACCGCGATTAAATTTCTGAGAGAGAAGCGAGTAGACGGCGTCATCATCTCGGAACACAATCTCCATGACGAAGCGATTTTGCAATCCGCACGCAAAGGCTTCCCGATCGTCGTGCTTGACCGGTACCTCAAGGGCGATTATATCTACAATGTTCTTGTCGATAACGAGAAAGGCGGCTATATGGCGACGGAGCTGCTGATCAAGAACGGCTGCAAGCAAATCGCGTACATCAGCAGTTCAAGCAATTCCTATGATCACAAGCTGCGTTACAAAGGGTATTTGCAAGCTTTAAGCGATTACAATCTCGCATGCACATCCAACTTGAATATCAACGGAAGATTTACGATCGATGGCGGCTATATGGCAACGAAATTGCTGATCGGCCAGCGCCAGCTCCCGGATGCGATTTTTTATGCGAACGACGAGATGGCGGCAGGCGGCATTAAAGCTTTCCAAGAGGCCGGTATCCGGGTTCCCGACGATATTTCGATCGTCGGCTTCGACGATATTTTCCTCGCCGAGCACATGAACCCGCCGCTCACGACAATCCGTCAGCCCAAGTACGAGATCGGCTCGCTAGCTGCCCACCTGATTGTGCAGCTATTGGACGGCCTCGAGCTTGAGCATGAGTATGTACTGTCGACGGAGCTGGTCGTGCGAAGATCCTGCAAGCTTCGCTACTAGGCCTTCGCAAAGTTAAAGTGAAAGCGTTGCCATTATCCAAGACCCGGTTTGAGCGCCGTACGCTTTTCACGGAAGGCGATGGAAAATAAACAACAATAATCAAAAGAGAGGGATCAGTATGAAGAAAACCGTTGTATTCGCTCTTATTCTTACGCTGCTGGTCGCACTGTTAAGCGGTTGTTCGTCGAGCAAGACCGACAACGCAACGGAGCCGAACCAAGGGCAGAACCAGGAACAAACGAATAAGCCTGGCGATGATGCAAATGTCGGCTCGGGCGAGAAGATTGTGATCAATTATGTGAACTGGAACCTCGGCACCGAAGCCGAAAACAACATTGAAAGAAAAATGATCGCGGCGTTCGAAGAAGCTCATCCGAACATCGATATCCAGCTGGACGAATCGTTCGACTATTCGAAATACGGCGATTCCCTGGCGGCTGCAGCAGCTGCGGGCAAATTGCCCGACGTCATGATGCTTCCAAACATTCCGTTTGGCTTGTCGAACGAATGGCTGCTCAACCTTGAGACAATCGCTGCATCCGATCCGGAGTGGGCAAACATTCCGAAGGCGCTCGAGAACGCCACGCATTACGGCAGCGGAATCTACGCAGTTCCTGCGGGAATGTTCTTCCAGGGTTACTTCATCAATCAAGACTTGTTTGAGCAAGCAAACCTGCCGGAGCTGAACTATTCTCCGACTTGGGATGAATTCCTGAACGCGGTAAAAACGCTGAACAATCCTTCGGAAGACGTTCTCGGATTGTCCGAAGCGGTTCAAATTCCGGACTGGTACCCGGCCTCCGTGAATTCGCAGCTCGGCTGGTTCACATGGGACGGACAGCAGTATCACTTGAACGACCCGGTGTTTATCGAAGGCGTGAACAAGGCGAAGGAAATTATGCAAGGCAAATACACGTTCGACAGCCTGACCGAAGACGAAAAAGCGAAGTACAATGCCACCTGGCACGGCGATGTGTGGAATCAAGGAAAGGTCGCAGTCCGGTGGGAAGGCACATGGGCAACGAAGGATTTCAGCAACCTGAATTTCAAATCCAAGTTTATCGGCATCCCTGGCGGCAAATTTATTTTGATCGGCGATTTCATCGGTATTTCGAAGAGCACCGAGCACCAACAAGAAGCATACGAATTCGCTAAATATATGACGTTCGGCAAAGACGGCATTTTGAAGCGCATGGAGCTGAACACGGACGGATCCTATACATCTCTGCCGATGACGACGGACCAAAGCATCCTTGATCAATATTTCGCTAACGGCGGCTATGAGGGATTGAAGGAGGCTTACGATAACATCGACAACGCGATTTTGGAGGGCGTCAAGTTCATTCCGGGCGTTGTAAGATCTAGATGGGAAGCGCCAACCGGCGTCAAAGTCGGCGACAAGGAAAACGCCAACCTCGGCGATTTGATTCTTGACAGCATTAAGGGAGGTACGAAGATCGAAGATTACGCGGAGCAAATCAATAAGCTTGCGAACGATGAATACAAGGCAGCAGCCGACGCAATCTCCGCTTTGACGCAGTAACCTACGACCGGTGGCCAGAGGAGGTAGAATCCATGTTAAGGCGTAGAGGAGCCAAGATCACCTTCAGCTTGATCTTGATTGGAATCATCATGATCTCAGGCATCAGCGGCTTCATTAGCAGAGGGAATGGTGATGCCGATTCCAATTCCAATATGGTCAATAACCGCAGTTCTGCCTCTCTGGATCAAAGGGAGAAAGAAGGAATGATTCCGGCCGACGGGGGATCCTTCAGGATCGCCCCATCCCGTTTTATAGCCGATTCCAACTTACCGATTCTTGCCAGAGAGGCTGCCTACGGTTACGATGACGGCGCGATTCACCTGAAGAAGGGCGACTCCTTCGCAGCCGAAATTGAAGTTCCGAAGGAAGGCGAGTATACCCTGTCATTCGATTATTTTATTCTTGCCGAAGGATTGCAATCTACGGAATACAGCATTCAAGTAAACGGAAAATCCCCTGCTCTGGAAGCCAATCGATTTGTTCTCCCGCCGCTGTGGAAAAGCAACACGGACACGTTTCCGAAGGACCGCTATGGCAACGAAGTGATGCCGACGCAGGTGCGGGCGGACGAGTGGCAGACGATTGAATTCGCAGATCCGAACCGGATGAATCCGGAGCCGATCAAGATCAAGCTGAACAAAGGGAAAAACATCATTAAATTTACATTAATGAACGGAGAATTGTTAAACGGCAGCATTACCGTTGCAGTTCCGGCTGCATTGCCGTCGTATTCGCAATATGCCGCACAGCACATCGATAAGACAGAAGCGAAGTCGGCGATGATTGTGAAGGAAGCGGAAAAACCCGATTTCAAAAACGATACGACGATCAACCCGCTGCCAAGCAGAAACTTGGGAGTAAGCCCTTATGCGACGAACCTGCTGCTGCTCAACACGCTTGGCGGAAAAACGTGGGATATATCGGGCCAAACGGTTTATTACGACATCCATGTGGAACACGACGGCCTGTACCAAATCGGTGTTAAATATAAGCAAGAGGACAAACCGAATTCCCGAGTGTTCCGAACCTTTACGATCGACGGGCAAATTCCCTTCGCGGAAGCGAAGCAGTATCCTTTCGAGTATTCGACTTCATGGAAGACCGAAGTGCTGCAAGGAGCTGAAGGCCCTTATCTGTTTTACTTAAACAAAGGAAAGCATCGAATCGGGATTATGGCGGATGCGAGCCCCTATTTCGATGTGATGCAATTGCTGCAGCATTCCATTAAACAGACCAATGATCTGACATTGGATATCCGCAAATTAGTGGGCAACGACGTGGATCAGAATCGGGAGTGGGAGATTACGGAGCACTTCCCGACTATTCAGGGAGATATACTAGATATAGCGAAAGCTCTTAGTCAAGAGTATGAGAAGGTGGTCATGCTGAACGGCGGCGTAGACAGCTCCAAGGGCCTGACTGCAATGAAGATGGCGGTGGGCAGCCTGGAGAAGCTGGCGGCCGAGCCGAACCAAATTCCGCGTAAGCTGAATGAGCTGAACGGCGGGGCCGGTTCCGTGACGCAGAACTTGTCGAATGCGATCACCGATTTCGAAATGCAGCCCCTAACGGTAGACCAATTGTACATTTCGAACAAAGACGCTTCTTACCCGGAGCATAAAGCCTCTTGGGCTAGCTCCGTATATGAAAGCACAAAACAGTTCTTCCATACGTTCCGGTCGCCGAAACGGCAGGACAACGACGATGGAGTAACGTTGAACGTCTGGATGAACCGGCCTAGAAACTATATGGAGCTCCTGCAGCGAATGGTGGATGAACAGTTTACGCCGAAGACGGGCATCAAGGTGAATTTCTCGACATTGCCTAACGAGCAGCGGCTTACGCTTGCCGCCTCATCCGGAATTGCCCCCGACTTGGCTCTCGGAATCAGTAACAATATTCCATTCGATTTGGGCTTCCGGGGCGCAGCGCTCGATCTAAAGCAATTTGACGACTTCGGCCAAGTGATCGAGCCGTTCTCGCCCGGGGCGCTGCTGCCGCTCATCGTCAATGACGAATTATACGGTGTTCCTGAAACGCAAGATTTTTACGTACTGTTCTATCGGAAGGATATATTGGATTCGCTCAACATTCCTGTGCCGGATACATGGGACGACGTCATCGAAATCATGCCGGAGCTGCAGCGGTATGGCATGAATTTCTATTCGCCGATCGCCGGCGCGACGGGAATGAAACCGTTCATGGCTACCGCGCCTTTCATTTATCAAGCGGGCGGGGATATATTCGGGAAGGACGCCTTTGAGACGGGAATCGACAGCAAGGAGTCGCTGAAAGGCATAGAGCTGATGACGAATTTGTTCAAGCTGTATGGTTTGCAGATGCAGGTTCCCGTATTTTATGAGCACTTCCGTTCCGGAAAAATGCCTCTGGGCGTCAGTAATTTCGCTACGTATATTCAAATGCAAGTGGCGGCCCCTGAACTGAAAGGCTCGTGGAAAATCGCTCCCGCGCCAGGGATTAAGCGCAACGGGGTGACGGAACGATGGGAGCCGGGTTCGGCGCAAGTGTCGATGATCTTCAAGAGCACCAAGTATCCTGACGAAGCCTGGCAATTTTTAAAATGGTGGATTTCAACGGAGACGCAGGTGCACTTTGCAAACCAGCTGCAAACGTTGTACGGCAAAGAGTATCTGTGGAATACCGCAAATAATGAAGCCTTCTCACAACTGTATTGGCCGGAAGAAGACAAACAGGTCGTTCTTGAGCAATGGAAATGGCTCAAGGAAGTGCCTAAGTCGCCGAGCGCCTATTTAATCGAACGCGAATTGAGCAACATTTGGACCAAGGTTGTTTTCGACGGGGAAAATATCCGTTCAGCCGTGGAAGACGCAGTGAACGAGATCGACAAGGAAACTGCAAGAAAGATGGAAGAGTTCGGTTATATGAAACAGGGCAAGGTTGTCGCTCCTTACCGTATCGCAACCATCGAGGATGTAGAAAGTTGGGTGAGAGGAAGAGATGGAAACTAAGTCCGATACAGCAGCGCTGCCCCGAATCGACGGGATGCCACAAACCCGCAGCAAATTTAAGAAATGGAGAGAAAAGGAAGGCTCTGCCTACCTTTTCCTCGCTCCCTATTTATTGCTTTTCTTTGTCTTTATCGTGCTTCCCGTTATATTTGCGGTCGGGCTCTCCTTCACGAGCTTTAACGCCATTCAAATGCCGAAATTTATGGGTCTCAAAAATTATATCGATCTATTTATGAGAGATAGCGTGTTTATGCAGTACGTACTGCCGAACACATTGAAGTTTTCGCTCATCGTGGGCCCGATCTCGTATATTTTATCGTTCCTCCTCGCTTGGATGCTGGCGCAAATTCAGCGCGGTCCGAGAACGGTGCTCGCCTTGCTCATCTATTCGCCGTCCCTTACGATGGGCGTCGCGATGGCGGTCGTATGGAAGACGATATTCAGCGGAGACCCGACGGGCTATATTAACAGCTTGCTGCTCCGCAACGGCTTTATCACGCAGCCGATCCAATGGCTTCAATCGCCCGAATATTTACTGCCGATCATGATGGTCGTCACGATTTGGAGCAGTATGGGCATCGGGTTTTTGGCGATGCTCGCAGGCGTCTTGAACATCAATTCGGAGATGTATGAGGCGGGATATATCGACGGGATATCGAACCGCTTTCAAGAAATCGTTCATATTACGATTCCGTCCATGAAGCCGCAAATGCTGTTCGGTGCCGTCATGGCGGTCGTTAACACATTTCAAGCAGGGCTCATCGGGGTTCAGCTGTCGGGTACGAACCCGACGCCGTCGTATGCCGGACAGTTGATCGTCAATCACATTGAGGATTATGGCTTTATCCGCTACGAGATGGGTTATGCTTCGGCCATTTCCACCGTTCTTCTCCTGGTGATTTGGCTTTGCTCGAAGATCGTATGGAAAATGTTCGCCGAGAAAGAGTAGGAGGGAACAAGTATGGCTTCTTTTCAAGGAACAAAGATGAATCCGAGCCGATTTCATATCAGTCAGTTGAAGTTCTACCTGATTCTGGCTCCCCTCTCGGTTTTCATGGTTATGCCGATCATTTTTATATTTTCTCATTCGCTTAAACCGATGGACGAACTGTTTGCTTTTCCCCCAAAGTTTTTCGTTCAAAATCCGACGATGGATAACTTTCGGTTCCTATTGTCGACGTTTACGGTTTCCGGCATTCCGGTCAGCCGCTATATATTCAACAGCGTCGTGATTACGGTCGTGACGGTGTTCGCGACCATTTATATCAGCGCAGCAGCCGGGTACGCCTTTTCGAAGAAAAACTTCAAGCTGAAGAACACGCTCTTTTCGATCAATACGCTCGCGCTTATGTTTGTTCCGGTCGCCGTCTCCATTCCGAGGTACTTCCTCGTCGTCAAGCTCGGATTGATAAACGACTTCTCGGTTAATATTCTTCCGCTCTTGGCGATGCCTGTCGGCTTGTTTCTATTGAAACAGTTCATTGACCAAATCCCGAATGAGCTGATAGAGGCTGCCCAGATTGACGGAGCAAACGACTTTACGATCTTCCGGAAAATCATCATTCCGATGACGATGCCGGCGATCGCCACGATTGCGATCCTGGCGTTCCAGCTCAGCTGGAACAGCATAGAGCCGGCGACGCTGTACGTCAATGACGAGGAAATGAAGAACTTTGCTTATTATATGTCGACCTTTACGGCGACCAACAATGAAGTGGCCGGTCAAGGGATATCCGCGGCCGCCGCGCTCATCATGTTTATCCCGAATTTGCTGATCTTTATCTTTATGCAAAGCCGGGTTATGAATACGATGGCTCATTCCGGTCTGAAATAGGTGTGAAGCAGATGAAAAAGAAGACGGTAGGCAGATGGGTGTTGCTCGTCGTAATTGCATGCTTTCTGCTCGTTCAAATCCCGGCTCCGGCTATGGCCGCTGCGCCGTACCAAACAGGGACCGAAGGCCCGGGAGGCATGATCGTCGGGACGCAAACCGCATATGAACCGGACGGAATGATTCGGCTCGACATAAACCAGCCGGCGGATCTGTTCTATGATGAGCCGACCGGAAAGTTGTATATCGCGGATCCCGGGAATGCAAGAATTGTCGTTTATGAAGAGAACAACGCACCGCAAACGATCGGAGAAGACGTCTTATCGAATCCTTCCGGCGTATATGTGGCCGCCGATCGACTCGTTTACGTCGCGGATTACGGGTTGAAGCAAATTGTCGTGTTCGACGAGCAGGGAAAGCTCGTGAAACAGTTCGGCCGTCCGGAGGAACCGATTTACGGCAAAAAGAATGATTTTGCGCCGAAGAAGGTTGCGGTGGATAAACGCGGCAACATCTACGTCATCAGCGAAGGCTCCATCAACGGTGTCGTTCAGTTGAACAACGAGGGGCATTTCCTGGGTTACGTCGGCGCGAACCGAACGAGCCTGTCGATGAAAATGCTCATTCAACGCTTCATTTTTACCGAAGGACAGAAGGCGCAGCTGTTCAAATCGACGCCGCCATCCCCGACCAGCATTGTGCTTGATTATCAAGGGCTGCTGTACACGGTAACCAATGGAATTAGCGGTGACGGCATCAAGAAGCTGAATATTGTAGGTGATAACATATTGTCCTCGAGCTCTTGGACCAGCGATTCGATGGTCGATATCGACGTGGATGCGGGCGGAAACATCTATACGGTAGACGTCAATGGGCTCATCTGCGTTTACGACAGCTTCGGCAATTTGCTGTTCATGTTTGGCGGAGGGGACGACAAGTATGAGCGCCAGGGGCTGTTTAAAAGCGCCTCGGCCATTGACGTCACCGACTCCGGGCGTACGCTGTACGTGGCCGACAAAGAGCGGAACGTCATTAACCGCTATTCGATCACCCCGTTCGGAACGAAGGTGTATGAAGGCGTCGACCAGTACAAGCAAGGGTTATACGTGCAGAGCGAGGACATCTGGAAAGAGATCCTCAAGATGAACAGCTATTTTATTTTGTCATATAAATCGTTGGCTGAATCGTATTTCAAGCAAAACCAGAACGGCAAGGCTCTGGAGAGCTTCCGGATGGCGGAAGACAAAGAGGGCTATTCCGACGCATTCTGGAAAATCCGCAATGATTGGCTTCAACAAAACATTAATGTCGTCGTATATACCGTATTTGCCATCATCGTTGCGGGTTACGTCATCCGAATTCTGCATCGGCGGTATCGCGTGCTGCAGCCGCTCGTACGATTGAGAAACCGCGTGGCGGACATCAAGCTGGTGAAAGAAATCGGGTTCATGTTCTACTTCCTCAAGCATCCGATCGATGCGGTACAGGAGCTGAAGGAACACAAAAGGGCGACCGTCCGCTCGGCGACGGTTCTGTATGTCTGGATGCTGCTGCTTCAAGTCATTCTGGTCTATGCCAAAGGATATTTGTTCGCAAGCGGAGATCCCGACCAAATGGACTTATTGCCGATCATGCTAACGTCGGCCGTTCCGCTATTATTCTGGGTCGTTATGAACTACATGGTCAGCACGATCAGCGACGGAGAGGGAAAGCTGTCGGAGGTTTATATCGGCACGGTTTACGCGCTGTCGCCTTATTTGATATTCGCGCTCCCGATCGCATTGATCAGCAACGTGCTGACGTATAACGAAAAATTCGTCTACGACTATTCGATGATGTTGATCCAAGGCTGGTCGCTGCTTCTCGTTTGCATCATGGTGAAGGAGCTGCATGACTATACGTTCAGGCAGACGGTGCGGAATTTGTTCCTAACGGTGTTCGGCATCGTATTGGCTGCCCTGGTTATTTTCTTGTTAGTGCTCTTATTTAATCAAGAAGTGGAATTCATTCAAACGATCATTCAGGAGATGAGAAACCGTGCTTAACAAAGTGAAACGAATAGCTGCTCTATCGTTAACGTTCCTGCTGTTGGCCGGTTTGATCTCGATCGCGGCGCTCGCGCAGCAGGGAGTGAACCAACCGGAAGCTCCAGTCGCCGGTGCGGACGCATCGGGCGATCGACTCGCATCATACGAGAAAGCTGCGGAAAACGCCCGCTTGGCGCTTTATGTAAATAAGAACACGCTCGGCATCAAAGTCCAAGACAAACAGAACGGTTATGTGTGGGACGGCACGCTGGATGAGAAGGATGACAAGCTGAACAAATCGTGGCAATCGCTCTTCGAGTCAGGCTTGAGCGTGGAATACATGGATGCCAAACGCAAAATCAGCACCGCGCCGGTAACCGGAGAGCAAGCAAAGATTGCGGTTGAGCCCATGGAGGACGGCTTCTCGGCGAACGTGAATTACGAGAGGCTGGGAATCTCGCTGAAGCTGGAAGTTAGGTTGACGGAAGACGCGATCGAATTCAAGGTTCCGGAGAATTCGATTCAGGAGACGAATAAGGACAACCGGCTGCAGTCGCTCTACGTGTATCCGTTCTTTGGGGCAACCAAGGGAGTTCAGCAGGATAAAGGATATATGCTCATTCCTGACGGCTCGGGAGCGCTCATCAGCTTGAACGAGCAGACGCTGGCGACGCAGCCCTATATCGGGAGAGTGTTCGGCGACGATCTCGGGATGAAGGGCAGCACGCAGCTATCAGAAGGAATGGCAACTCCCATAGAGCAAGTGTATCTGCCGGTGTTCGGCATCGCCCATAAGGAAGGCGGCAACGCTTTCGTTTCCATGATCACGGGCGGCGCCCCTTACGCGGAAATTCGCTCTTATCCTGGCAATGTGACCACGGCTTACAATTGGACCACGGCCAAATGGATATACAGAGAAAACTACTTCCAGTCCTTGGACAAAGAGGGCAAAGGCATCACCTTAAACCAGGAAGAGAAGAACAAATTCGACGCTTCCATGAAAGTCATGCTTCTTTCCGGCAAGCAGGCCGATTATTCCGGAATGGCAAACCGGGTGCAGAGCGAGCTTGTGCAGCGGGGGGAGCTGCCCGCCAAGAAGGACGGCGCGGATCCGCTCCCGCTCCGCATCGAATTTTTCGCCGCGGACAACCAAAAGCAATTGATTGGGAGCGAAGTAATCCCCATGACCACCGTGGACCAAATGGACGATATACTGACCGATCTGCGGGCAAATGAAGTGGACCGCATGATGGTTGTTGTCCGCGGCTACACGGAGGGCGGCGCTACCGGAGCATCTCCTACTCATTTTCCGTTTGAAGAAAAGGTAGGCAGCGGGGACGATTGGAACGCATTCGTGGAAAAGTATAAAGCGTTAGGCATTCCCGTGTACTTTTATACCGACTACGTGATGGCCGGTGCGACGGCGGACGGATACGGCAAGGGGGACATCGCCCAGTCCGTTTCCAAGCAGCTGCTTTCGTTCTATGACACGTCGTACTACCTGCAGCCGGCAGCGTCCGCGAAGCTGTTTGGGAATGAAATTTCATCATTCCGGAAGCACGGCATCGACCATATCGCGATGGACTCGATAGGCAGCAATCTTTTTTCCGCTTATGGGAAGTCCACGTCTACGCGCAGCGGGTCGATCGAGACGTATACGTCGATGCTGCCACGTGATTCCATCAACAGCTACGCATTTTACAAGCCGAATTATTACCTGTGGAGGTTTGCCGACCGGATCATGGATCTGCCGATGAGCACTTCAAGCTTCCTGCTGGAGAGCGAAGAGGTGCCGTTCCTGCAGCTTGTGCTGAAAGGACATGTCGATTATTACGCCCAGGCCTCCAATTTCAACGCGAACCCGCAGAAGGAGCAACTGAAAATGATCGATTACGGCAGCTACCCGTCCTTCATCCTGACCGACGAGGATCCGATCAAGCTGGCCAATACGGAGGCGTCATGGTGGCTTTTCACATCCCAGTATTCGGTTTGGAAGGATCAGGCCGTTCAAGAATATCGGACGGTTGCGGAAGCCCTGAAGCCTGTTGCGGATGCGACCTTTGACAAACGTGAAAAAGTGCGGGAAGGCGTATTTAAAAACACTTACTCGAACGGTACCGTCATCTATGTCAATTACACTATGAATGAATTTACGGCGGACGGGAACAAGATTCCGGCGCAAGGGTTCTTGGTCCGGGAAGGAGGCCGTTCATGAAAATTCGTTACCGGCTCAGAGAGGCGCTTATCGGCCTATCGTTTATCTGGATTTGGATCGTAGGTTTTTTGGTCTTCACCTGCTATCCGTTGATCCGCACCTTGCTGTTCAGCTTCAGCCAAGTAAAGATTACTGCAGACGGAGTCAAGACAACGTTCATCGGCTGGGAAAATTACCGGAACGCGCTGTTCCTGAACGTCGAGTTCGGCGATACCTTGGCTACCTATTTTGTTGAGACGCTTGTGATCGTGCCGATCATCGTCGTGTTCGCGTTAATCGTCTCCCTTCTGCTGAACGTGAAAATCCGCGGCAAAGGCATCTTCCGGACGATTTACTTTCTTCCGGTCATTATTACAAGCGGACCTGTCATCAAGCAGCTGATGGATCAAGGAGCCACTACGCTCCCGGGCATTCAGACGATTATCGAAATGAGCAAGCTTCATGAAAGCATGCCGGAGCTGCTCGCCGATCTGATCGTGTTTCTACTGACGTCGTTTATTACGATTCTTTGGTTCTCCGGCGTGCAGATGCTGATCTTCCTGGCAGGCCTGCAGAAGCTGGATTCCTCGATGTACGAAGCGGCGAGCATCGACGGCGCCTCCAGGTGGGAATCGTTCTGGAAGCTGACGCTGCCGGCGCTGAACCCGATGATTATCGTCAATATGGTGTATACCGTCATCATGCAGTCCGTCTTTTCGCTGAATCCGGTCATTACTCAGATCCAGAGCGCGATGTATGATGCGAAATACGGAATGGGATATTCCGCTGCAATGGCGTGGATCTATTTCCTTGCCATGCTGGTACTGCTAGGCGTGCTGGTGCTCGTTACAAGGCAGCGGGAAACGAACCGTTAGGAGGTGGGATGGTATGAAAGGGATTGACCGCAGAACGATCGACAAGACGAAGCGGATCCTGTGGGGGTTTACGGGAGAAGGCATTGTCTACAAAATAGCCGTATACTTCTTGCTGTCTCTGATCGGCTTCGTCTATTTGTACCCGTTGTTTTATATGATCACCTACAGCTTCATGAATACGGAAGACCTGATCAATCCGTTGATCACCTATATTCCGTCGGGATTTTATATGGACAATTTCGTCAAGGCAGCCGAGGTCATGGACTTTCTTAATACCTTGTGGCAGAACGTTCTTGCTTCCTTCGTTCCTGCCATCGTCCAGACCGTTTCGGCAGCCGTTATCGGATACGGCTTTGCCCGTTTCCGAATTCCGGGGAAATCCGTCTTGTTTGCGCTCGTGCTGGCAACGTTCATCATACCGCCGCAAATTACGATGATTCCGCAGTTCCTGATGTTTAAAGATCTCGGATTAATCGGAAGCATATTTTCTTATATCATTCCGGCGGCGTTCGGACAGGGAATTAAAAGCGGTCTGTTCATTCTGATTTTCTATCAGTTTTTTCGGTCGATTCCGAAATCGCTCGAGGAGGCCGCACAAATCGACGGAGCCGGCGCTTACAAAATATTTGCCGTTATTTGCGTGCCGATGGCCGTGCCGGCCTTCATCATTTCCTTCTTGTTCTCGATGGTTTGGTATTGGAACGAAACGCTGCTCGCGGCGCTGTACTTGGGCGATAAGCTGACGACGCTGCCGCTGGAGCTGCAAAACTTCGCCGTAACGTACCAGAAGGTATTCCCGGCCGATCCGAATGCGCAGACCGGACGCAGCTTGAACGAAGCGATCAATATGGCCGGAACGTTTTTGAATATCATCCCGCTGCTGATCGTTTACTTCTTTACGCAGCGCTGGTTCGTAGAGAGCATTGAACGATCAGGCATCACAGGCGAATAAGATCGCTTGAGAAGGGAGGCACGGATTTGCGGCGCAGAAGATGGATCGCATGTTTAGCCGGTGCGATGATGCTGCTGACAGCAGCGGTAGGATGCTCGCAGAAGCAGCCGGACGAATTGGACCTTGAGGCCAAGGCGTCGTTCGACTATCTATGGGAGCAGACGAACCGCGAGGAAGGCTCCGAAGGCTACGGCTTGACGAGGGACCGATACCCGGGCAATCCGAAGATCGCCAGCACGGCAGCCACCGGATTCGCGCTCACGGCGATTCCGATCGGCGTGGAGAACGGCTGGATCAGCCGCGAGGAAGGCTATGACAGAGCGGACCGCACGCTCGATACGCTTCTGCGGATGGAGCATGAGCACGGATTTTTTTACCACTTCGTGAACATCGATACCGGCAAGCGGGAGTGGAACAGCGAAATTTCGAGCATCGACACCGGGCTCCTAATGAACGGCGTCTTGACGGCGGGGCAATATTTCGGCGGCGATGTTCAGAAGAAGAGCGAGCAGTTATATGAGCGCGTCGAGTGGCCCTGGTTCGTAGACAAAGGCAAAAATCAGTTCTATATGGCATATTTCCCGGAGAAAGGGTTTCAAGGCCATTGGGACTTCTATGCCGAGCAGCTGTCCCTTTACGTGCTGGCCGCCGGTTCGCCGACGCATCCGATTGACGTCTACGACGGCTTTACACGCCACAAAGCTTCGTATAAGAATTCCGAGCCGTTCATCCATTCCTGGTTCGGTTCCCTGTTCACCCATCAGTTCTCGCATGCCTGGGTCGACTTTCGCGGCTTGGTAGACCGTGACGGGGTTGATTGGTTCAACAACTCGGTCGTCGCCTCCCAGGCGAGCCGGCAGTTCGCCATCGATCTAAGCGAGAAGTTTAAAGGCGTGGGCGAGCAGTCGTGGGGCTTTACCGCATCCGATTCGCCCGCCGGCTATAACGGATTGCTCGGTTCGCCGCCTTCCGGCTATGACAATGCGGCCCATCAAGCGGACGGCACCGTTCCGCCGGCCGGGGCGCTGGGCTCGGTTGTGTTTACACCGGAAGAATCCATAGAGGCATTGAAGTATTACCTAACGGTTCCGGATCTAAGCGGCGAATATGGGCTGAAGGATGCGTTCAATCTGAATGCCGACTGGGTCGGTCCCGATTATATCGGCATCGATAAAGGGATCACGCTGCTGATGGCCGCCAATTACCGGGACGAGACGGTATGGAACATGTTCATGAAGGTTCCTTACGTGAAGAAAGGGCTTGAAGCTCTGCAATTCAAAAATAAATAGGCTATTTCAGGCGGCGAATGGAGAGAGAGTACGATGAAACAAACGACCAATGTTTATGATCAGCTTTCGGAGAAGGTGAAGGCGTTTGTCGATCGCCAGCATAAGGACTCCTACCGGTTGATCGATGCTTGCCGCAATCCGCGCACAGGCCTTTACGGCGACGCATATTACAGTTTCGCGAGAAATCCGGAGGCCCGCTGCTCGGTCTCTGCAACCGGGGTCGGCTTGATCAGCCTGGTTGTTGCCGATTACGAGGGCTGGGACGACCAGGCGGCGGAGAAGGTCAAGCTTACGCTTAATGCCGTTCTCGGCAAGGTGGAAGGCTGCAAGCCGGCTAGAGACGCCGCGACGGGCTTCTTCGCGCACTTCATCGACATAGAGACAGGCGCGAATCAGGGCTCCGAAATTTCGACGATCGATACATCGTTGCTGGTAGCGGGAGCCTTGTTCGCGGGGAAGCATTTTAAGGATAAAATGCCCGAAATCGACGAGATGGCTCATGAATTGTTAGAGCAAATCGACTGGCGTGTTGTTATTTCAGATAAGCATAGAGGCATCATCAACATGATCGTGAAGGACGGCCAAGGAATCGCCCCGCTCCCGGCTTACAACGAATATGTGTTGGTTGCCCACTTGGCGAAAATCGCCCAGCCGGAAGACCCGGACATCCAAGAGTTGTGGGATAGCACATTTGCGGAACACAAGATTAATGAATTCCCTATGAAATATTACCGGGACATTCCGGTTATTACCGATACGAACACGAAGGATCCGAGCGATTTGAAGTTCTTGTCTTCTTTTGTGCACCAGTTCCCTTATTTCTTGGTTCCGGATTATGCGAAGAGCGAGATCTACACTCAGTACTATGAGAATGCATGCACGGCTGACCGGCTGAAGTGGAAAGAGCTTACCGATGTGCCTTCCTACGTATGGGGGTATGGAGCCGGCGCCAATGACGGTCTGTACAACACTTATCATGCGGATAAAATCGAGGATTCACCTGGCAACGTCGCTTCCGCCTACATTGTTGCCGGCTTCCTGCCGGTTTACCCTGCGGGCATCCACGACCTCTATGCGTTATATCGGCTGCACATTCCGTACGACACCTATTCCAATCCGAGGGATCGGGATGATGAAGTGAAATATAGAGCGGCTTACAAATACGGATTGCATCGTTACTCCTGGTGGCATCTGGAAGGAAGGGACCGCTGGTACCCCGAGAAAGTGACAGTGATCGACTGGAGCTCCATGCTGTACGGCATGACGGCCTTTAAACGGGGGATGTCTTTCTTCACGGACCGGTTGAGATAACACATCTATTAGAGGCTGCTCATAAAGTCATCTTTTGACCACGAAGGGAGTCTAGAAGCGACTCGGCATCGAACCTCGTGAAAATCCGACTTTTTGAACACGCACTATAAGTAATTGTTGTCACCGTTTGTCGAAACGTTTCGCCGTTATCATCCGCTAGACCAATTCGAATGAAAAAGGCAGGGTTTGAAACGATGATTGAAATCAAAAACAAGCAAATCCTCATCGACGGCAAGCCGCAAATCATCATGTGCGGGGAAATTCACTATTACCGGCTTAAGCCGGAGGATTGGCAGGACCGCATCGACAAGCTGAAGGAAGCGGGCTGCAATGCTGTTGCCAGCTATGTACCGTGGCTCTGTCACGAGCCGGCGGAAGGGGAGTACGATTTTGACGGTCATACGCACCCGGAGCTGAACCTCATCCGCTTTATCGATCTGTGCAAGGAGAACGATCTGTACTTTTTCGTTAGACCGGGCCCGTTCATTATGGCGGAAATGAAAAACGAAGGTTTGCCTTACTGGGTGTATGCCAAGTATCCGGAAATCATTCCGGTCGGCTGGGACGGAAACCCGGCGACGACGAAGACGGTCGACTACCTCGCGCCCGGATTTCTTGAGGCCAGCAAAAACTGGTATCGGGCGGTGATGGCGGTCGTGGCGCCCCGTCTCTACACGAACGGAGGCAATATTATTGCGGTGCAACTGGACAATGAGATCGGCATGCTCTCTTGGGTCAGCAATTGTCCGGACCTTACGGACAACGTGCTGAGCGATTTCGCCGCTTGGCTCAAGCAGCGGTATTCCGCGGAGCAGCTGTCGGCCCGTTATCCGTTCTCCTTGGATGATCCACAAGCACGCAAGACCGGCATTCGTTCTCCGAAGGAAGAGTACGCGCCGGAGCTGACGCACGACTTAGGCTACTATATGCGGAACCGAGCGGCCCGTTATGTTGCTATTCTTCGCTCTTATGCCGAAGAGTTCGGCGTCAAGGACGTTCCGTTCGTTGTTAACATTCACGGGACGGACGGGGGCCGCGGGTTCACGTTCCCGATCGGCATCAGCCAGCTGTATGAATCATATACGCAGGCGCCGGGATATCTATCGGGCTCCGATATTTATTTCGGGGACTTGGACATGGTGACGTTCCAGGATCTTTATATCATCAACGGATTTATGGATGCCGTGCATACGCCGGACCAGCCGCTCACCTCCGTCGAATTCAACTGCGGCGACAGCAACTTCGGCGAGACGTACGGAGGACGCAACGACCCTTCGGCCGCCGATTTTAAAGCCCGGATGTGCATCGCGCAAGGGAATCGGCTTCTCAATTTTTATCTTCTGACCGGCGGCTATAACTATCGGATGGATATGCCGCCTAGCGACGGGAACGACCGGATCGCGTTTACCGGCGAACGTCACGGCTTTGCCGCTCCGATTAGTCCGGAAGGTGAGTACAACTATACGTTCCCGCGAATGGCGCGCACGAACAAGACGATATTGGCTGTCGGGGAGAAGCTCGCACGAATGAACGAGGAACGCGACGACGTCAGCTTTGCGTTCATTCCGGATTATTACATGACGGAATACCGTTATCCGGGCAGTGAGCGCGTGAAGGAAATCCTGCAAAATATCGAGGGGAACCGTGCGCACGGCGCTTGGGAGATCATGGGACGTGCTATGCTGCTCGCCGGCTATCGGTTCGGCGCCTCCGATATTCAAAATAAGCCGCTCGATCCTTCGGCCACCCCGGTACTCGCGCTGCCGTCTGCCCGCTATATGCACGGCCATATCCAGCGGAAGCTGGCCGACTACCTGCATGCGGGAGGAAAGCTGCTCGTTTACGGCGAGCTGCCGAGCTTCGATATGGAAGGCAAGCCGTGCACGATTTTGACGGAAGCGTTAGGAGTGAAGCCGCTTGGCCTGCTCCGTGATTCGGGCCATTTCTACCTGTCGATCGTGTCTGAAGGGTGGGCGGCCCCGCGGCCGGAAATGCGCGCATACGTTGCCCAAACGTTCGATGTCGGCGATCAGACGCCGATCATGCGCGTGTACGGCAGCGGTGAAGTGACCGCGTTCGATGCGAAGGTCGGAGCGGGACGCGCGATTGTATTCGGCAATTCGTACCGGTGCGATATCGATTTGTTCCGGACAGCCTTGGAGCTTCTCGGCGCGAAAGCGGGGCTGACGCATGATTGCAAATACCACGGCATCTTTATGACTTCAACGGCAACGAACGAAGGGGAACGGTTCGTCCATGTGCTGAATTTGGACGGCTTCGATAAAGAGATCGGCATTCAGGAGAACGGCCAACCGTTGTTCGGCGGACGTAAGCTGCTGCTGCAAAGCAAAGACGGGGTTATGCTGCCGCTCAATGTGACCCTCGGCGAAGTGAAGATTGTGTATTCCACCGCGGAAATTGTCAAAGTAGTGCAGGACCGCCTCGAATTCCGGCTGACCCAGCCTGAAGATATCATCGTGCTCGAGACGGATCGCGAATTGATTCCGAACGAAAGCTTCACGGTCCGTAAGGAAGGCAGCAGAACATGGATCGTGTCGCGCCAGCACGCCAAAGTAAACGACCGCTTAACACTACATTTCGTGTCATAGGAGGGAACTACAACTTGATGCACACCGATTCAACGATTCAAACGAAAGTGGAAGAGCTTCTATCCCAGATGACCCTTGCCGAAAAAATCGGGCAAATGTACCAGACCGACCCGGGAACCGTGCTGCGTTCCTACCATTCAAAAATCGAAGTCTCGACGCCGATGACCGGCCCCGTATCCGAGCGTACACTCAGCAAGGAACTCATTTCGAATTTGGGCTCGATCTTGAGCGCGACCGATGCCGAAACGGCGTACGAAGTGCAGAAGGTGTTCCTTGAACATAATCGGCTGAAAATCCCGTTGCTCTTCATGTTCGATATTATTCACGGCTTCCGCACGGTGTTTCCGGTACCGCTCGGCCTTGCTTCCAGCTGGGAGCCGAAGCTTGCGGAAGATACCTCCAGGGTTGCCGCAGCGGAAGGCGCCGCTTCCGGCATTAACGTGACCTTCGCGCCGATGGCCGACCTCGTTCGCGATCCGAGATGGGGGAGGGTAATGGAAAGCCCCGGAGAAGATCCGTATTTGAACGGTCTAATGGCCGCAGCGATGGTAAGAGGCTTTCAAGGGGACGATCTGAAGGCGCTCGATACGGTTGCGGCATGCGTGAAGCATTTTGCGGCATACGGCGCGGCGGAGGGCGGACGGGATTACAACACCGTCGATATGTCGGAAGCTGCGCTCCGCAATTACTATTTGCCTGCTTACAAGGCGGGGATCGACGCAGGCGCCGAATTGATCATGACGTCCTTTAACGTCTACGACGGGGTGCCGGCTACAACCAACTCCTTCCTGCTGAGAAAAGTGCTCAGAGAGGAGTGGGGCTTTGAGGGCGTGGTCATTTCCGACTACACCTCGCTTTGGGAAACGATCTTCCATATGAGCTCCAAACACGGCGAAGACGCAGCGAAGCAGGGGCTGGAAGCGGGTCTTGACATCGAGATGATATCGACGGAATACATCAGCCACCTTGAGCAATTGGTTGAAAGGGGCGAGGTAGACGTTGCGCTGATCGATGAGGCGGTCAGACGCATCCTCACGTTGAAATTCAAGCTCGGTCTGTTCGACGATCCGTACCGTTACCTCAACATTGAACGCGAAAAAAAGGCGCACCTGAAGCCTGAATATCGTCAGCTGGCGAGAGAGGCTGCCCAGAAATCGATGGTACTGTTAAAGAACGATGACATTCTTCCGCTGAAGAAGGACATCAAATCGGTGGCCGTTATCGGACCATTCGCCGACAACGGCCGGATTTTGGGCCCATGGAGCGGGCTCGGTAAACCGGACGAGGCGGTTACCGTCAAGCAAGGTCTTATCAAGAAATTAGGAAATGCTGTGAAGGTTACGGCTGCAGCCGGGTGCGACTACAGCTCGAATGACGTTTCCGCCTTCGAAGCCGCATTGGAAGCGGCCGCCTCGTCAGAGGTCGTCATTCTTGCCATGGGCGAAGAGGATCATATGAGCGGCGAAGCGGGCAGCCGCGCGTATTTAACGTTACCGGGCGTTCAGTCGAAGCTGGTCGAGGAAGTGCTGAAGCTCGGCAAGCCTACCGTTCTGGTCCTCTTCAATGGACGTCCGCTGGAGCTCAAGTGGTATCACGAGCACGTTCCCGCGATTCTGGAAGCGTGGTTCCCGGGAACGGAGGGAGGAAACGCGGTCGCTGACCTGCTGTTCGGGGACGCGAATCCTTCGGCGAAGCTGACGATGAGCTTTCCGTATACCGTCGGGCAAGTGCCGGTGTACTACAACTGCTTGAATACCGGCAGACCGAAAGGGCATGAGGATAACGACTTCCGTTTCCTCTCCAAATATCTCGACATTCCGAATGCGCCGTTCTATCCGTTCGGTTACGGATTGAGCTACACCGAATATACATATTCGGACGCCGCGCTGATCGGCGATACGTTAACGCCGGGCGGCTGCGTGAAGGCGAAGGTGACGGTGCAGAATACCGGGAACTACGCCGGCGAAGAAATCGTACAAATGTACGTTCGCGATCTATGGGGCAGCACGTCGAGACCGCTGCTTGAGCTGAAGGGCTTTAAGAAAATCCATCTGGCCCCGGGGGAGAAAGCGACGGTGGAGTTTGTAATCGAGCCGGAAATGCTCTCTTATTTCACCGCCAAGAAGCAGTACGAGGTAGAAGCGGGCGATTTCAAGGTGTTCGTCGGCAAGAACGCGAGAGATTTGATCGAGTGCGGCACATTTGCCTATAGCGTATAAACTGAAACCGGGGCTGTTCCATAAGTCATCCACATGGCTATGGGGCAGCCTCTGTTGCCGGAGGACAAGAACATATTCCGATTGAAAGTCGCTATGTTTGTTTTTTATCGGTACAAGTTCTTGTCCCGAGTCGTGGACAAGAACTTGTACCGATTGCCGAAAAGGACAAGAAGATAGTCCGATTACCGATTAATAAATATATATATATAACTATGTTTCCACGCAATTTATATTAAGTTACGGGAAGTTTAACAAAACAAATTTATTCCGGGTTCGTCTAAAAAGTAGGTTGGATTTTACGAGGAGGAGTTGAAATGTTGAGAACGTTAGTTTTAGGAGCTGCTTTAGTATTTGCCATATGTATGCTTAGTGGTTGCAGTGCCTCGCCCGAAGCCAAAAAGGGGGATTATATTATTTCGAAAGAAGGCCAAAGAATCTTAGTAGCGAAGAATATTTCAAAGAAGGATTCTGAAAGTAAGACCTTCGCTGAACTCAAAAAGAGTAACATCGAATTAATCAATTATATTGTTGAGGATTCCCAACTCTATAATGAGCTTATGATAGGCGAAAAAGTTCATGTAACCCCCAAAACGAATGACAAAGGTGAATATGTTGTAATGAAATCCGATCCCCCGCAAATTAAAGCTGGTCAGATAGAAAGACTTAAAGATTGATGAGATTATTGTAACGACTAAACAATATTTTATTACTGATCTGTCGATAGATCGTCAGTCCAGGCCTTTGAGCCGTTTATTTATGACGGTATCAAGATGGATATGGTACGAGGCAGGCGTGTCGCATCCGGAAATGGCAGTGACAAAAATGTAAATTTGCATGGCTCTTTATTGTAATATAATTACATAACAATAATTGGGTACCATGTAAGCTGAATGCCCCAATAGACTGTTGTTATGAATGAACATAATTTTTAGGAGGTTATTTATGTCCAGGCAAAATAGAACCCTAATGGATTGGAATGAGGGTGTATGGCTTAACGCCCCTCAGTCTTCTACCATAGAAGATGGGATGCTGAAGATTGTGCCGGAGAAAGGCAGAGACTTCTGGAAAAAGACTTTGTACGGTTTTGAATTTGAAGATGGACCGGCATTGTTGGCAAAATGGGATCGCAATACGGGAGTTGAGGTTTCCTTCCGGCTCAACTCCTTTGTCGAATTATACGATCAAGCGGGTCTGTTATTATATCATGGCCAGGAACAATGGATTAAAGCCGGCATTGAAATGAATGACGGGACTCCTCAACTTGCCGTTGTAGTTACAGACGGATATTCAGATTGGTCGCTTACGGCTGTACCGGAATGGGAGGGGGAGGAAGTTACCTTGCGGGCATCGATCATTAAAGATGCTGCGGTTATTCGGGCACGGAGCGGTAAGCATGCTTGGAGGACCATTAGGGTCGCAAGATTTCCATACCCTTCGAATAATCAAGCCGGTCCTTTTGCCTGCTCGCCGCAGCGCGAGGGCTTTGAGGCTACGTTTACCCGTTGGGAGGTAACTGCCCCTGACGAAGATCTTCATATTGATCCACCATTACAATAATCTAAACTATATACGCAGAATGGAATTTGAAAAACGAGATTAGGCGCAGACGATTATATCACCGAGCCCTTCAGCCCCCTCAAAGTAGTGACGCGCGTCAATACCGTTCTGTGTCGAAAGTACAACGGAAAATTGCAAAATCCTTTATCGATGGGTGTTGCTTTTTAAGTATACGAGGAAAGGGGGCTTCATCCTGAATAGGATGAAGCCCCCTTGTACCAACAACCTTTTTTATAGAAACTACGGCATGGTCAACTGAGGCAGGCCTTGAGAGACCTTTTTCAGCGAGACATTAGTATCTCCTTTGACATACCGGTCGAAGAAAGCGGATGAGAGCTCGTTAATGGAGCGGTGCATCTGACGAGGGGCAGCCCCTGTTGGCGGCAGTAATGGAGAGAACAGATAAAAATCCGTGAAACTCATATGGTTCGCATTGGCGAATACAACCGAGTATGCTTCTCCTGCACCAGCCCGTTTTCGGCGATCCGCCGACTCGGCCCAAAACTGCTCGTAATCTTCCCGACTACGGCCGGAAGATTCAATTGCCTGGTCCAAGGATCGCTCGAATGCGAGGCGGTCTACGCTAAACTCCGCATTCATCTGCATATACGGCTTCCCGTATCCGCCCTCAGGCACCGGCTGGCCGTAAAGCGTTCCGTCCATATTAAGGGCAGCTTTCACTCTGCTATCCGCCAGCAGCATCTGGGCTGCCGTGGCTCCGCCAAAGGAATGGCCGAACATGCCGACCTTATCCATATCGAGTCTTTCGGAAAAGATCCCTTTATGGTCCGATTCGTTTAGCAGCTCTATTTGATCCAGTACGAACTTGGCATCTTCGACCCACAGCTGGCTCTTTTTCTCGTATGCATCGAATCCCGACAGGTTCTCAAGTTTCAACATGGCTGCCTGGTCCGGAAAGACGACGGCGGCGGCATCATAGGGATGATCGATGCCAACGACAACGTATCCTCGACTGGCCAGTTCTTCAACCTGAAACGTATTCTGGTTACGGAAGCCGGTCAGCCCGTGAGAGAACAACAGTACGGGATAACGATCCTGGTCCGTGGATAACTCCGCATCTTGCTCGGAATGGGATTGCACGTATTTCAGCTGGCCTAACAAAAACGGGGGGATGGAGATGGCCTGCCGTAAACCTTCAAGAACGACCGGGAGATGCTTTATATACGGAGATTTCCCGGTCCCTGTGCCCAGTGACGCAGGGTACCAGAATTGGATCTTAAGCTTTCTGCTATCCGCAGGATCATCCGTGGCCGGCTCTTCTCTGCGTTCGTCCTCAAGTACCATCGTGGTCGACCCGACAGGATATGGTCCTTGAGGTTCGGCAAAGGAGAAAACCGGAAGGAGTATCGGCAATGCAGCGGAAACGCCGATATACACGATCAGAAGCAGCGCGGTGATCCAGCGCTTGATTGATGTCATTACGGCAAACCGCTTTGCAGGCTGGACCGAGGGATGATCCTTCGAGTGGGTGGATTGCCGTAAATGATAAAGAGCCAGTCCTCCTACGATTAGACATTCCGCATAGGTCGGGATCATCTGCCATCGGTAGCCTTCGGTTAACATTTGGATAATGCTTAGGCCCCCGGACAGTCCGGCTGCCCAAAAGCAGAGGTGTACAGAATGTTTGTGCTTTCCCAATAACGAGACGCAACTTATGATTAGTGCCAGATTCATGATCCATAATGCCGTTTCATATATACGCATAAGTATCCTCCTGTTTTATCGTAAAATAAGCTTATCAACCGGAGCTTTAGCCTAGCTGTAGCCAACCTTACATAATCCTTACAATTAATAATGGCTCCGTCTGACCGATAATTACAGTGTATATTTTTATAAAGAGAGCTCGGCTTTGCCGTATACATATGGAGGAACGATATGGAACAAGATACTAGACTAGTAAAAGGACGGACGATCTTGATAGCGGACGACGAGTCGGACATCACGGAGCTGCTGAGGCTGTTCTTGGAGCGCGAAGGCTATCGCGTGCTGGAAGCTATAAGCGGACGGGAAGCGTGGAATATATTGCATCGGGAGCCGGTCGACCTGGCGGTAGTCGACATTATGATGCCTGAACTTGACGGCTATCAGCTGATCGCCCGGATCCGGGAGAATCACAGGCTTCCTGTCATTATTTTGTCGGCTAAAAACGGTGATGTAGATAAAGTTACCGGGCTGGGGCTCGGGGCGGACGATTTTATCTCCAAACCGTTCAGTCCGATCGAAGTCGTAGCGAGAATCAAGGCGCAGCTTCGTCGTTATTACGAACTGATGGGCGCGGAACCCGCCCAGCGGTCGGAGATGTTAAAGACCGTGTGCGGATCACTAACCCTGGATCATGAAGCTTGCGTCCTTTACAAGCGAAGCGAGGCGATAACGTTAGGCCCGCTGGAATACAAGCTGCTCAGGTTGTTGATGGAAGCGCCAGGGCGGATTTTTACAAAGCGTCAAATTTATGAAAATGTGTGGAACGAGCCGTATCTGGAGGACAGCAACACCGTCATGGTGCAGATCAGTAGACTGAGGGATAAGCTTGAGGACGATCCTCGTGAACCGAGGTTACTCATCACCATTAAGGGACTTGGGTACAAGCTCGTACCGAGAGACGTGGCACCATGAGGAATCGAAGAAGGGTCCATAACAGCCTGATGATAAATTATGTCCTGTTTTCCGTCATTCTAGGGGTTATCGGTTTTGTGGTATATGACAACATGTATGATGCCCGTGAGGAATATATAAGTCGGACACTTCCCAGGGTTGAAGCGAACCTGCTGATACGGGACGATTGGGAGAGCATCCCCTATGAAACCGTCCAATCCTTTGGCGGTTACATCCAGGTGCTGGACAAGAGCCTGAACGTTGTCTTTTCGCGGGGCAGCGGAATGGAGAAGGCAAAAGCCTGCTATACGGAAGAGGAGCTGCTTGCCCTGTTCTATGAAGGGAACGGATCGGGATATCACTCCCTTGCCCCTTTCGTTTCACCGGAAGGCCGGGAATACCACCTACTTGTTACGATACCGGGCGGAGTTGTGATGAAGGAAAGCCATTTGGTGAAGACAAACGCCGAGATAACCAAAGTTTTCACGAGATTTCTGATTGATGGATTTCTGTGGTTTGCCGCCGCATTTTTATTGAGTTTATGGTTATACGGCCGGATTACGGCAAGAAGGATCACGAATCCGCTCACGGAAGTTTCCCGCGAACTCGCACAGATTGCAGAAGGCAGGGGAGGGAAACGGCTATTTTTTCGAGCCAACAAGGAGTTAATGGATCTTCAGCTTCATTTCAACCGGATGGCGGACAGGCTTGAGCAAGCGGAGACGGCAAAGCGAAGACTTGAAGAAGAGCGCCGCCGGCTGATGATGGACATTTCCCATGATCTGAAAACGCCGATCACAACGATACAGGGTTATGCAGAGGTGCTGCGGCTCGGTATGGAACAGAGCGAAGAGCAGCGACAGAAATATGCGAACCGCATACATACCAAGGCGAGATTTATCGCCTCGCTTGTTGATGACCTGTTTGAGTTAACCAAACTGGAGAGCACGGAACTGTCATACAAGCGGAAGATAGGCGATTTAGCTGAGCTGTGCCGCACTGCGGCAGCCGATCTGTACGATTCGTTTGAACGGAAGGGAATTACGCTGGACATCCGCATTCCGGAATCGCCAGTCATGCTGTCTTATCACGAAGGTCTCATGTATAGAGCTCTTTCGAATTTATTGACGAATGCCCTGAAATACAATAAGGAGGGTGCTCATGTATGGCTGGAGCTGGAGGCATGCGTTGAAGATATCCTGCTTACCGTTGGAGACGACGGTCCGGGAATATCGGACCCTATGAGAGAGACGGTGTTCGAACCTTTCGTGCGCGGTGATCAGGCTAGGAGAAGTGACGGCGGCAGCGGGCTCGGCTTAGCCATCGCACGAAGTTCAGTTGAGCGGCATGCCGGGCAAATTTGGCTTGATCCGGAGGCGGAGGGCACCGTTGTTCATATTCGATTGACCAAGACATGAGTGTATGGAGCAAATTGGATGTTAAAGCATATTCACCGTTTCCAACTAGAAAGCGCCATGCAAGATAAACTTTCAAATAGGGGACCGCCAACATTTTTACGAAAACATACGTTAAGTTTTTAAACATGACGGGATTGTCGTTATTTATTCCTTTAATCTGAAAAAGTGTAAACTTATCGCCACTTACTATTACTGGAGTTAGGGTCTAGCCGTTTACGTTTCGGATGATAATTTCTAATTTTGAACGGATGCGCCCCGTTTAGACTCAGACGCATCCTTGGATGTGCTACGCTGATTTTGTCAAATGTTGTATAGAAGCCGCAGATCGCGCTAAAATGGCTTTAAATGTAACGGTAAAAAAACGGGGGCTTCGCCGTGACGATGAAAAGGATTGACTTGTCCAGGAATGCGATAGACTTATACGAGCAGAAACATAGGGGCGGGCATCTCGTGTCCGAGCACTATCATCAGACGCACCAGCTGCTATTTGTGCTGGAAGGGGAAGGCACTATCCGGTTAGGGGGTGAAGTACGGAAGCTTACGGTCGACGATACGGCGCTGATCGTTCCGTATTCCGTCCACTCCGTCATGTCCGACTTCAGGCTGACCTTGTTAGTGTTGGCGTTTGACGAGGCAGTGCTCGATCCGGATATGAGGGCGCAGCTGCTCCACGCCTACTTTCCGGCCTCCTGCCTGATGAAGCCGGGATTGTTTGCTGCGAGCGAACTGCGTCAGCTGCTGAGGAAAATGCTGTTCGAGCAGTCCAGGGAGCTGTCGCCGCTCGTCCGGCTTTCGCTCAAAGTCCAGCTGTCTCAGTTGCTGCTCCTGCTGGTGCGATCGGCCGGAACGGAGGCCGCCGGAGCGGGCTCCAGCTCCAACAAGCTGCGCGCCGAGAAAATTCGCAGCTATATCGATTCGAAGTATTTTGATCCGCTGACCGCGGGGGACATCGCCTCCAAGCTGGACATCAGCACGCGGCACGTGAACAACATCTTCAAAGAACGGTACAACATGACACCGATGCAATATTTGACCGAGGTACGCATCCGCGTCGCCCAGAAGTTGCTGGTGGAAACGGGTAAGGACATTATATCGATCTGCTTCGAGGTCGGCTACGATTCCGTGTCTACGTTTTACCGGTCGTTCAAAGCTGTCTCCAAGCTGTCACCAAAAACGTACCGGGAGCTGAACGCGCCCGAGCATGCTGAGTAGGCAGGGATCCTTCCGTCAAATGGACAGCGAGTGCACAATGCGATCAAACGAACCAGATAACGATCAAAGGACGACCGGCCGATTGATCGAAACATATTTCCCCCTTCATCCCCCATCGGCTAAACGTCGGCGGGGATTTTGTTTTTCGCTCGAATAATTCGCTTCCAAAATTGAGAATCGTGTTCCCGTAATCGTAAGAAAAGCGGTTTTGCATCGACTACAATACGGTTATACGAAGCGAAGGGAGCGATGAACGATGGCAGTTCGCAACATCGGCATTATTATGAACGGCGTTACCGGACGGATGGGAACCAATCAGCATTTGGTCCGTTCAATTCTTGCGATTCGCAAGCAAGGGGGCGTCGCGCTACCGGACGGCGACGTCATCATGCCCGACCCGATTCTGGTCGGACGACAGGAGAGCAAGCTGCAGGCGCTGGCCGCCGCCCACGGCGTCGAACGTTGGAGTACCGATCTTGAAGCATGCCTCGCCGATCCGTACTATGAAATCTATTTCGACAGCCAGACGACGGTGCGCCGCGCCGAAAGCATCAAGCAGGCGATCGCCGCGGGAAAGCATATTTATTGCGAGAAGCCGACGGCCGTCGATTTTGAAGGGGCTCTTGAACTGGCTCGCATCGCCGCTGAGGCCGGGGTGAGAAACGGCGTCGTGCAAGACAAGCTGTTTTTACCAGGATTGCTCAAGCTGAAACGCTTAAACGACTCTGGCTTCTTCGGGCGTATCCTGTCCGTGCGGATGGAGTTCGGCTATTGGGTGTTCGAGGGCGACTGGCAGCAGGGTCAGCGGCCATCGTGGAACTACCGCAAGGAAGACGGCGGCGGCATTATCGTCGACATGTTTGCACACTGGCGCTATGTTCTCGAGAATTTGTTCGGGGAAGTGAAGGCTGTTTCCTGTCTTGCCGCTACGCATATTCCGAAACGTCTGGATGAGCAGGGCGTTCCGTACGAATGCACGGCGGACGATGCGGCGTACGCCATGTTTGAGCTGGAAGGCGGCATTATCGTGCAGGCCAACTCGTCCTGGGCGGTGCGCGTAGACCGCGACGATCTGCTCACGGTTACGGTCGACGGCACCGAAGGCAGCGCCGTGGCGGGTTTGCGGGACTGCAAGACGCAGCATCGGGTCAATACGCCGAAGCCGGTATGGAATCCGGACATTCCGAACCCGTTCCAGTTCCGTGACCAATGGGTGGAGGTGCCGGACAACGCGTCGTACGACAACGCGTTCAAGGTGCAATGGGAACTCTTCTTGAAGCATGTCGTCATCGGCACGCCGTTTCCGTGGGATTTGCTCGAAGGCGCGAAGGGCACCCAGCTTGCCGATCTCAGCTTGCAGTCGTGGCAGGAACGCCGCTGGATCGACGTGCCGAAGCTGAGCCTGTAAAAATAAATACTAAAAAAATCGGCTTTTCAGCACCGAGAATGTTGGATGAAGCTAGGGACTGAGCAACGCAGCGTAGGTGAGCCTACGTGAGTAGCGGAAGGCCCGGCTGAATTCAAGATTCGACGTCGAGTAAGCTTCATAGCTATACTTCGTGATCAAAAGCCGATTTTTTAATTACCTCTTAAGGAGGGGAGTACAGATGACCCAATCGCTGCTCCTCCCCCGCGCAGGGGGAGCGTTGTATGAATATACTCCGGGCAAAGCAGGCTCGTACTCCGTGCCGGCCAAGCCGTTTACGGGCCGCATCGCCTTCTCGGCCGCCCATGTCGTCTGCGATCCGTTTGCGGACGCAGATCCGCTGTTTCATTCGCAGATTGATTGGAACTCGACGCTCGCCTACCGGCACCATTTGTGGTCGCTCGGTCTGGCCGTGGCGGAAGCGATGGATACCGCGCAGCGCGGCATGGGCCTCGACTGGAACCGCTCGAAGGAGCTTATCCGCGCTTCGATCGCGGAAGCGCGCTCGGTCGGTGGCAAAATCGCCTGCGGTGCGGGAACCGACCATCTGTTTCCGGGCCCGTCGGTCACGATCGCCGACGTGGAAGCTGCCTATGAAGAGCAAGTCGGCTTCATCGAAGGCGAGGGCGGTCAAGTCATTCTGATGGCGAGCCGCGCGCTTGCCGCCTGCGCGAAAGGGCCCGAGGATTACCAGCGGGTGTATGGGCGCATTTTGGGACAGGTGAAACAGCCGGTCATTCTGCATTGGCTTGGCGACATGTTCGACCCCGCTCTGGCCGGCTATTGGGGATGCAAGGACGATCTGGACGAGGCGATGGACGTTTGTTTGCGCGTCATTCGGGCAAACGCGGACAAGGTCGACGGGATTAAAATCTCGCTGCTCGATGCCGGCAAAGAAATCAAGATGCGCCGGCTGCTGCCGGAAGGCGTCAAAATGTACACCGGCGACGATTTCAACTACCCGGAACTGATCAAGGGTGATGGGCAGGGCTACAGCCATGCGCTGCTCGGCATATTCGACGCGATCGCGCCAGCCGCCGCCCAGGCGCTTCATGCGCTAGACGCAGGCGATCTGGTCAGTTATGAGGCAATTATGGAGCCTACCGTTGCCTTGTCGCGTCATATTTTCCAGAAGCCGACGTACGCCTACAAGACGGGAATTGTGTTCATGGCCTACTTGAACGGCCGCCAACCGCATTTCCGCATGATCGGGGGCGCGGAGGGATCGCGCTCGATCGTCCATTTGGCCGAGCTGTTCGTGCTTGCCGACAGGGCCGGGCTATTGGCCGATCCGGAGCTTGCCGCCGAACGGATGAAGCCTGTCTTGGTGCTGGCGGGTATTTGGCCGTAATCATTTATAGAGATGTTTGAAATCCGGGAGGGATCAGTATGGAACCGCTTCGTTCTATAGACAGACTCAGCTTGAACCAGATTACGACCGATCGGCTGAATATGCGTGAGGCCGTGGAAGCATGCGTTCGCGCCGAAGTGCCTTGGATCGCGCTGTGGCGGCATAAAGTGGCCGAGACCGGCCTGGCCGAGAGCAAGCGGCTTGTGCGGGACGCGGGCCTGCGCGTCTCCAGCCTGTGCCGTGGGGGTTATTTTCCGGCGGCCACCGCGCCTGCGCGCAAAGAGCGGATGGACGACAATCGCCGCGCTGTCGAGGAAGCGGCCGAGCTCGGCACCGATGTGCTCGTGCTCGTTTGCGGACCGGCGCCAGACCGAGATATCGATTTCGCCCGCAAGACGGTCGAAGAAGCGATCGCGGAACTTGTGCCGTTCGCCCGCTCGCACGGAGTCAAGCTCGGCATCGAGCCTTTGCACCCGATGTACGCCGCTGAACGTTCCGTCATCAATACGCTGGCGCAAGCCAACACGCTCGCGGAGCAGCACGACCCGCAAGACGTCGGTGTCGTCGTCGATGCGTTCCACGTCTGGTGGGACCCCGAGCTGTACGCGCAAATTGAGCGGGCCAGGGGGCGTATCCTCGGCTTTCACGTCTCCGATTGGATCGTGCCGGTACCCGACCTGCTGATGGGCAGAGGGATGATGGGGGACGGCGTTATCGAGTTGCGCCGGATGCGTCATGCCGTTGAAGCGGCCGGTTACGTGGGGGCGATCGAGGTGGAAATCTTCAACCGGCAGGTATGGGATATGCCGGGAGACGAGGCGCTCACGCTCATCAAGGAACGTTATTTGCAGCATGTATGAATTATAAATTTGCAGCTTTGGCGGGCTGGGAGAATCGTTCCCGGCTCGTCAAGGCATAGCTTTGGAGGGAAGGAATGTGAAGATTTGTCGCACCGCGCTGATCGGGATCGGGGGATTCGGCGCTGAACATGTGAATATCATGCAGAAGCTGGTCGAAGAAGGTAGCCTGCAGGTTGTTGCTTTTGCGGAGCCGAATGTCGACGCTCATCAGGAGTCTTACGGCAAGCTGACCGCGCTTGGGGCCGTCCATTATATGGATTACGTGCAGATGCTCACGCTGCATCCGGATATCGATTTCGTCGTAATCGTCACGCCGATCTCCTCCCACAAGCCGATGTGCATCCAGGTGATGCGGATGGGCTTTCACGTGCTGGTGGAGAAGCCCCCGGCGGTAACGATCCAGGACTTGGACGAGATGATCGCGGTGCAGCTGGAGACCGGGCGCTTGTGCCAGGTGAACTTCCAGAATACGTCGGGCCAGGCGTTCCGAGCGCTGCTGGAAAGGATCGGCTCCGGTGTGCTTGGGCAGGTGGAGCATGTGGTCGGCATTGGCATGTGGAAACGGCTTCGCTCTTACTACGATCGAACCCGCTGGGCTGGCAAACTAGTCAGCGACGGCCAGTATGTGCTGGACGGGACGTTCAACAATCCGTTCGCCCACTTGCTGCACCATAGCTTGCTGGCGGCCGGAGGAGGCGCCGCAGACTTGTACCCGGAATCGGTGCAGGCCGAGCTTTACCACGTCAATGACATCGAGGGGGACGATGTCTCCTGTTTTCGCGCCGTTATGGCTAACGGTGTGAGCGTTCATTTTTACGCCATGCTTTGTCACGAAGTCAGCGAAGTGCCTTCGATTGCCGTGTACGGAACGCGAGGGGAAGCGCATTGGAATTACCAGAACAAGCTGACCATTCGCGCACAGGACGCCGAAGAGGATTTGGCGTTTGGTCCAACCGATTTGATGTGCAGCATGTATCTGAATCTGATGGAAGCGATTGAAAACCCTGGGAAACCACTCTTCTCGCCGCTCAAGGCAAGCCGAAGCTTCGTGCTGGTATCCAACGGCGCCTATGAGTCGGCTCGCGCCGTTCGTGCCATTCCCGGCCGGTTCGTGACCGAGCGGGAGGATGGAGATTCCACGGTGCGCTTGCTGCCCAGCTTGTCCGAGAAGATGAGAGACGCGGCATCGAAGCGGCAACTGTACAGTGAATATCCGCTTCCTTGGGCGACGCCGACCCGGCTGTTCCGGATGGAGGGCTACAGCCGATTCGAGCTGCCTGCCACTATGAGCACAAATAACGGTAGACCGACCAATTAGAGGCGTTCCTTCAGGGCTCTACTTTTTACAATGTCGAGGTTTAATCTAAAGTTAAACCGTAAATCAATAGTTTCCCGAGGCAACTCCACTTTTCACTGTTTTTTGGATTCCAAAACAGTTAAAGATGGGGTTTCTTGTTGCGAGGGGAAGCCGACCATGTTACATGTATTAAAAATTCATTTTATGTATTTTTGGAGGCATGATACCTTTTTAAATGAATCAGGACCAAATGGTCTCTGGTTCTTTATTTTGTTTACCTGACTAATTCCGCACTCTACAGTTTACATACAACTACCTTTTTAAGTTATTACCAAATTGATTTAAGGGAGTACATTTTTTTATTTAATCCTGAAGGTAAAATGATAAACATGAGAGCTCCTTATTACAGTCGGAGGGATGGGAAAAATGAAAGCGGTTTTAGACAGCTCCCGAAAGTACGGCGCAACAAAAAGGAAAAATAACTTTCTGTACTACATCAAAAGAGACGGTCTGTTATATTTTCTTTTGCTGCTGCCTATGGCGTATATCCTGATTTTCAAGTATGCACCCATCTATGGCCTTGTGATGGCATTCCAAGATTACAACATTTTTGAAGGAATTAGAGGGAGCGAATGGGTAGGACTGGATGTGTTCCGGTTTATTTTTGAGCAGGACAGCTTCTACCGTGCATTGAAGAATACGCTGGTCCTGAATGTTCTGGACTTGATCGCGGGTTTTCCAGCGCCCATTCTTCTGGCGATTATGCTCAATGAAGTAAGACAAGCAAAATTCAAGAAAATGACCCAGACCGTGTTGTATCTGCCCCACTTTTTGTCCTGGGTTATTATTGGCGGTATGGTCTATCTGATGTTTTCTAACGGCGGCATGATCAACAATTTCCTGTCGAGCTTTGGTTTGGAGAAGATTGAGTTTCTGTCGCGGAAAACACCTTGGCTGATTACTTATATTGCCGTTGGCGTATGGCAAAATATCGGATGGGGCACCATCATTTATTTGGCGGCCATTACCGGAATCAATAGGGAGTTGTATGAGGCCTCCGATATTGATGGCTGCAGCAGGCTTCGCAAAATGTGGCATATTACACTGCCTGGCATTAAATCAACCATCAATATTTTGTTGATTCTCCAAATAGGCAGAATGGTTTCTATCGGATTTGACCGTCCCTTTGTGATGGGGAATTCACTGGTTAGCGATTACTCTGATGTTATCAGTACTTTCGTGTATAGAGTTGGTATTAGTTCGGGTGATTTCTCCCAGGCAACGGCGGTAGGATTGTTCCAATCCGTGGTCGGCCTGATCCTGCTGTTATCTGCAAACTTTGTTGCGAAAAAATTAGGCGAGGATGGGATATGGTGAGGGTGGCGAGCAATAGGGGCAAGAAGAAAAAAATGACTGTAGCGGATATTGCCATCATTGTATTTATCGTGGCATTGTCCTTCACATGTATCGTACCGTTTCTGTACATGATTGCGCTTTCTTTCAGTTCCAACGAAGCGATTATTTCTCAAAAGGTAGGACTGTGGCCAGTAGACTTCACAGCAGAAACGTACAAAACCATATTGAGCGATATGGATATGCTATATACGCTTGGATATAGTATTGTGCTTACGATATTTTACACTTTGGTATGCATGTTCCTGACCATATGTGCAGCGTATCCGTTAACGAAGAAGCGGCTGAAGGGAAGAAACTTTATTTTGACGGCGTTGGTCTTCACCATGTATTTCAGCGGCGGCTTAATTCCCTCCTATATTCTGGTTAAAAACCTGGGCATGATGAATTCGATTTGGAGCTTGGTTTTGCCGGGTGCCATGAGCGTGTTTAATATGATCATCCTGAAAACCTTCTTCAGCAATCTTCCGGAGAGCCTGGAGGAATCGGCAGCCATTGACGGGTGTTCGGATCTGGGCATTCTCATCAAGATTGTGCTCCCCCTTTCGTTGCCATCGATCGCCACGTTAAGCCTTTTCTATGCGGTGGACAGATGGAATGGATTCCAGGATGCGCTGTTCTACATTACGAAAAAAGAGCTGTACCCTATGCAGATGAAGCTATATCAGATCATTTCGGCCAATCAGCAGTTGGATAGCCAACAGGGAGGAGAAGGAAGTGTCGGCTCCTATATTGTCCCTGAGTCATTGAAAGCGGCCAGTGTCATGTTTACAACGATTCCGATTTTGCTGATCTATCCTAAACTGCAGAAATATTTCGTGGATGGTGTGATGACTGGGGCTATCAAGGGTTGATGGGGAAACAGATTATGATGAAGGGGGGATCCCGGCCTCGCGGATGATTTAAGAGAATCAATCACAAGAACGAAAGGGTGGTTAAAGTGTATAAGGGCATAAAGAAGAAAGCAGCAATTCTATTTAGCACAGTGCTTCTAGCCGTAGGAGTGGCAGGCTGTGGTGGCGCAGGCAATAACAATGGGGAGACGGTATCAAAAGGGTCCAACGCATCGGAAACGGGCTCCGGTTCCCCAGTAACCTTGACAGTGGAAGTGTTTGACAGAGGTATTCAGGGACAACCGGACTTGAACAACAACACGTGGACCAAATATGTCAATGAAAAATTCGGGAAGCCTAATAACGCCATTGTAAAATTTGTTCCTGTCCCCCGTTCCCAAGAAGTCGACAAGCTGAATGTGTTGATGGCTGCCAACGAGGCTCCTGATATTTCCTTCACTTATGACGGGAATACCGTAACCCGTTTCGCAAAAAGCGGTGGCCTCTATACACTGGATGAATTGTTGGAGAAGCATGGCCAGCAATTAAAGTCTTATCTGGGCGAGCAAGTTCTTTCCTACGGGAAATATGAGGGCAAACAAATCTCGATCCCAGGCAAGCGGACTCTGATCGCTTGGAACGGCATGTTTATCCGCAAGGATTGGCTGGATAAGCTGGGAATGCCTGTTCCAACGAATCGGGATGAATTATATAATACCCTCGTTGCTTTCCGTGACAAGAACCCGGGTAATGTGGATGGTGTCATTCCGTGGGCAACTGCGGCATCCGGCATGAACTACACCTTTGGCAACCTGATTCCTTCGTTCTGGGGTCCGATGTCGGAGGAGGAATTCGTTACCACCACCAATTGGCTGAAGCCCGGTACCAAGGATGCTTATAAATGGCTGAACAAACTGTACAATGAAAGGCTGATCAGCCCCGACTTTGCGCTGGATAAAACAACCAAACAAGCGGATGCCGATGTGACCAATGGCAAGGTAGGCTTCTACGCTGCCAACTGGGATTATCCACTTTCACAAAAAATTCGTGAACCACTGAAGCAAAATGCACCTGATGCCAACTATGTTGCTGTAGATACCTTCAAAAACGATGAGGGGAAATACCTGAAAGAGATGTACAATGAAAACGGGATTTTCTCCTTCATCCCGAAAAGCAGCAAGAATGCGGAACTGGCCATAAAGTATCTGAACTGGATGGCTGATCCGGAGGTGATGTTCTTCCTTCAGTTTGGCGAAGAAGGCGTCAACCATAACCTTGTAAACGGCATCCCGCAAGGGATTGCGCAAACCGGCGAAAATATGCAAACGAGCAATCTGAATATGGATTATACTCTAATTGTAAACGGTGCAGAGCTGGGCGATACCGAAAAGAATGTCCGAACGTACGCAGCAGCCTTAGCAGCCGGAGATCAGAGCTATGAAAAACTGGCTGTAGATTCATACAAGATCAATACGACGGATGGTTATACAGGCTTCTATTACGGCGTCTCGAACGAAGCTAGTATCAAGTACGGCAAAACGTTGGGTGACATGAACAAGCAGATGAGTGACAGGCTGGTCGTTGCCAAGCCGGCAGAGTTCGACGCCTTGTATGACAAGCTGGTGAAAGAATATATGGATGCCGGCGGTCAGGCTGTTCAGGATGAGAATATAAAGAATTATAGAGATATCAAAGCACAGAGCAAGTAATCCATGGCATAAGGATAAACCAGTCTGTGGTTTATCCTTATTTCGTTGCTGTTCCCGAATAATTTTGCTATTATTCGGGAGAATCCATATGTTCAGGAGGATACCCATGTACAAGGTCATGATTGTAGATGATGAGCCGTGGGCAATTAAAGGAATCCGCAACGCCTTCGATTGGGATAAATATGGATTTGAAATTATCGGACAATTTAAAAGCGCTTACACTGCATGGGATGCCATAAAAGCGAATGAACCCGATTTGGTATTTACGGATATCCGTATGCCTGAAATATCCGGACTGGATCTGATGAAGAGAGCCAAAGTAGAAGGGCTGGACATTGAGTTTGTCATCGTAAGCGGATATGCGGAATTTGAATATGCCCAGGAAGCGCTGCGCTATGGCGCACTGGATTATTTCCTGAAACCCTTGGATATCGATAAGGCTGACCCCTTCATCGCGAAACTGGCCATGCACTTCTCCAGGAGAAGCACAGCACGCAACCAACTCCTTCTGGATGCGCTGACCTCGGTGAATGAGGACGCGATAAAGAGCTTCCTACCGCTTCCCGATGATGCAGCTGTGTACTATTATCAGGTGTTGACCATCTATTTCGAGGGAGAACATAAAAATATTAGGAACCTGCTTTCTTTGGAGGGAAAGCCTGTTCATGTTGTGGAAGTTGAAGCTGGAGCCCGAAAAATGCTAGTTGTCCTGATGACGGAGCATAGGGATTGTCTGGAAGGACATTCGGATAAGCGGGTTCTGAATAAGACGGGCATCCATGTTATGGGCGTCAGCAGCATCTCTAATCAACTAAAGCATATGAGCAAGCTCATTAAAGAAGCAGACCTGTCCGCTTCCCAGGTTTTTCTTGAAGAAGCTGGGGGCGTCGTTCACTACGAGCCGAAGCTTCATCTGGTGAAGTCATGTATCGATGAAATCCACCACATCCTTCAGGGAAATCAATTTGACGATGTGGAAGCGTACATTAAAGGGCTGCAGGCATATTTCAGGGATCATCATCTGGGCATGTCTGAGGTTGTCTACCTGTGGAATCAAGCCGTCGGGATCCTTATCAAAGCATATTCTGAGGAATTGAAGGATATGGAACTGGAATTCCTGAATTATTCCGAGATCAAGGAACGATTTGAACACTTTGAGTCGCTATGCAGCTTTTTACATGAGGTTCTCGACTCCATCAGGATAGGAAACAGCCGCTCTTTGCAGGAAGGGGACATCCAGTCCTGCTTCAACAGGATGATCAATTATATCAACCATCATTTTGAGCAGAAATTGTATTTGAAGGATCTATCTGCCCAGTTCTTCATTAACCAGGTGTATTGCTGTCAATTATTCAGAAAAAATCTGGGCAAAACCTTCTCTGAATATGTGTCGGAGCTGAGAATTAAGAAAGCCCGTGAGCTCCTGAAGCGGACGGATCTGTCCATTGAAGAAGTGGCCATTAAGGCCGGGTATGTCGATTATTATTATTTCAATAAAGTGTTCAAGAAGCATTGCGGGATGACCCCCACCAAATTCAGAAAAAGTTGATATGAACGGAGCGGCGGGCCATGAAGATCAGTAAACTGAAATTGAAGCATCAGATATGGCTTATCTTTTTTTTCTCCATCATCATATTTACTGTCATGGAATTTTATTATTATTATAGTTTCTCTAATTTGACTCAGAAGAGAGCCGCCCATTACAGTAACCAGATGATAGAACAAACACGCCGCAAAATTGATTCTGCATTTAGTGATATCAGAGTCAGCACCAGCATTGCGGTCAATAGCAGACGGGTTCAGGAATTTTCTGTAGTGGATGATGATTACAAAAGGGCGTTTAATAGCGGTCCAAATGCATTGGATCTCATGGAATATATGAGATCCTTTAATTCGTATGTGAACGGAATTGTAATTAATGATATACAGGGAAGACGGCTTTACAGTTTGGCATCAGCAAGCGGAGATATTTTTTTTCTCAATCGCTACGATACCTTTATCCAGAAGTATAAGGAAGATCCCTCGCTGCGGGACAAGGGGATGTTCACTTCGATTCTAAAAGACGACAGAACAGGAACGGAACAGTTCTTTTATATAGCGCCGATTGTGGAGGCCATCGGGGGAATCTATTTCTCCCAAATTACGGGTTACTGTACCGTTTTGGTCAATATGGACAAAATGCAGGGGCTTGTAGAAAATACGGAATTAACGCCCAACTCTACCTTATACATTCTGAATAGCCGGGATGAGGTGATTGCTTCCACCAATTCCAATGCCCGAGGTGCGTTATTCAGAGATGTTCTGTCTATGGATAAGGGCCTCCTGCTTAAAGGGGTCAAAACAACTATCGATGGGGAAGATATTCTTGTCCAGGTTAAGGGTTTGGAGCAGGCGGACGGATGGCGGCTTGTGAGTATGATTCCAGTGCAAGAGCTTACTGCGGACATGAACCCTATACGGAAAGTCAGCATTATCGTGGGGATTGGGATGATTCTAAGCATGCTTATCATGGGCAGTTTCTTTATGAACAATCTGATGCGTCCGGTGATGGGACTTGTTCTGGATATGAAGAGAGTGGGGAGCCGGGACATGGACTTCCGCATTAAAGTCCGGTCTACCAATGAAGTAGGCATGCTGGCCTGCGACATTAACCGGGTAATCAATGAAAGGGAACAGATGGCAAGAGATATGATCAAGACCCAGGCCAGATTATATGAATCTGAGCTGAGTCAGAAACAGGCGGAGTTTGCTGCCCTGCAAAGCCAGATCAACCCCCATTTTCTCTATAATACGCTCAATTGCATCAGCAGCATCGGATTGGAATACGGAAGCAGGGAGATCGCGCAAATTGCATCTTGCATGTCCAAAATATTCCGGTACAGTATAAGAAAAGATGATCTTGTACGGATAAGGGAAGAGCTGGACTGTATTCAGGCTTATATGAACATTATCGCCATCCGGTATGAAAATAAATTTATCATCGAGATCGATGTGGACGAGGGACTCCTGGAGATGCAAACCCCCAAGATGATTCTCCAACCCATTGTGGAGAATGCGGTCTATCATGGGCTTGAGCGGATGGATCAAGGGGGCCGGCTTCAAGTTACCGGGAGCATAGATGCGCATGGGGACGTGTGCTTCCAAATCACGGATACCGGGAAGGGAATGGACCCGGAGCAATTGGCTTCCCTTCAGGCTAAGTTGGGCATGGCATCCCCGGAACCTGCACCAGATGGCCAACCTGCTACAAGCATCGGACTTTCCAATATCCATAACAGGCTTCGGCTATTGTTCGGAGAGGGTTACGGGATCGCCATAGAAAGCCAGATCGGCCATGGGACGACCGTGACCGTGAGGATTCAAAAGCTGTTAAACAACCGCAAACATTCGGAAGAGTAAGGTTATGTCGATACGTCAGACACACTACCTACAATGTAATGTTTTTCTTCAGGACACATCCCTTAATTGGGGTTTGTGTCCTTTTTTTTCTTCGGATTCCCGGCGATAACAATCAGACGTTGAGAGGATTAAGCATAATCCGAAGGTCAAGACACTTTTTCTAAAACGGTTACCAAAACAATTTAAGATAGTACATTTTTTAAATTTTCTCTGAAAGTAGAATGAGGACATGGCTGAAAAAATCAATGACAGGGGGATGGATGAAGTTGAAAGCGGTTTTATGGGATAGGAAAAGATTCAGGTATTTGCTGTTTTGTCTCGCAGTGCTGCTGATGCTGCCGCAATGGAACGGAGCGGCTATGGCGGCAGGGGTACCGCCAGATAGGGCGGATTTGGCATCCCGACAGGAGGGAAAGGATATGTCTGATTTCTACAATGTTATCATGCAGACAGGGGCCGACCCTTGGGTTTACAAGCATACGGACGGCTACTACTACAATGTGTTTGTCAATGCCAGCGGTATCATGATCCGCAGAGCGAAGACGATTACCGGCATTGATGCGGGCGAGAGAAGCTTAGCCTGGACACCGGTTAAAGGTACCATGTACAGTTCCAATGTTTGGGCGCCTGAGATGCACTATCTCAGAGATAACGATGGCCAATTCAAATGGTATATTTACTTCGCAGCCGACAACGGAACCAATGCAAACCATCGCATGTACGTGCTGGAGAACGCCAGTGATAATCCAATGACGGGAACCTGGGAGTTCAAAGGGAAAATTACCGATTCCACCGACCGTTGGGCAATTGACGGCACAGTGCTGACTGTAAATGAGGATCACTATTTTATTTGGTCCGGCTGGGAGGAAAACGACGGAAGCTTTCAAAATTTATATATCGCAAAGCTGAGCGATCCACGGACCATCAGTTCGGAACGGGTTCTGATTTCAACGCCTGAATATGACTGGGAAACTTCCCCGGGGAGGATCAATGAAGGGCCGGAGGTCACTGTAAAGGGCGACACCATCAATCTGATCTATTCGGCCAACGGAAGCTGGACAGACAGTTACTCCCTCGGGTTGATCACGGCCAAGATTAGCGACGATTTAATGAACCCTGGCTCCTGGGTAAAGCGGGATAAGCCGATCTTTTCTAGCGCCAATGGTGTTTACGGCCCCGGCCACCATAGTATCGTCTCATCTCCTGATGGCGCGGAGAACTGGATTATTTACCATGCTGCCCGCTGGCCGGGGTCAGGCTGGACCCGCAAAGTCTATGCACAGAAATTCACTTGGAAAGACGACATGACGCCGAACCTGGGAGAGCCGGTAGATCCGAACATACCGATTGCCATACCTTCCGGCGAGCCGATGCGGAAGCGCTATGAAGCGGAACATGCGTTGCTGGTGAAGGATCCGATTGGAGAAACTTCTCCGGCTGTCCGGCGGGAAAGCACGGCATCAGGCGGGATGAAAGTCGCGAGAATTAAGAACGCTAATGATTATGCCCAGTTTACAGTAAATGTGCAGGAGGCGGGATTCTATAACCTGTCCGTGCGCAATGCCAACGGCTCCCCCAATGCGGCGGATGCCTCCCATATATTGTCGGTCAACGGCAGTTCCGGTGCCAAATTGAACATCGTCTATTCTGGTCCGAATCGTTGGGGAGCCTGCACGGCGAAAGTCTTCCTTAAGGGAGGCGACAACATCATCCGCTTCTCGAAAGGGAGCAATCTGGCCGAAATCGACAGTATGGATCTATTTAAGCTGGATACATCGGAAATTTTATTTGAATTCCCGGGATTCACCCTGGGGTTGAACGAAACCCGCAGTTTGCCCCTGTATACGGTAACGGGCGCTACCTATACCGCTATCGATACAGGAGCTACCTTCAGTTCTTCCGACACGAAGGTAGCCATTATTGATGAAGGGGATCAGATTCAAGCTGTCGGGGCGGGCAGTACGACAATTACCGCAACATATAATGGGAAAACAACAACGGCTGCGGTAACCGTTGTCGCAGAGCCCAGATCGGTGCAGTCACTTGACATGAGCGGATTGGACAGCGTTCTTACCAGCGGACAGCGAAGCCTCCCATTACAGGTAACTGCTCGCTATAACAATTATGAAATGAAGAATGTGACAGCTGATGCTCAATATACCAGCAGCGATCCCGGGGTGGCCCGGATTGATACTGTCTCGGTCACCCCTTCGGTATATGCAGATAAACCGGGTACAGCTCTTATTACAGCCGAATACAACGGCAGCAAAACGGCAATCCATTTGACGGTAATCAAGGCTTCTGACGCGGTTCAGGTGGTTTCCGAATTGAGGACTCCTTCCGGAGTGACTCCTGATTCGCCCAGCGTTGTGGATGTTGTATACAATAGCGAGTCGATGACGGCGGAAGTTGTCAGCTGGAAGCCGGAGGGAATGGACTTCAGCTCTCTTGGTACGGTTCAGGTGCCAGTCATTCTGAAGGTGGATGGCCGAGATATTCCTTCCACTGTATCCGTAGAAATTGTTGCAGGATGGGGCCTTGATGACATTGTGGACCAGCTCCGCAATAGACTGGCGAATTTCTCTTATCCGTTGGGCACGGGGTTAGGCAACTATAGCCAATCCAAGTATGACGCTTTTGTGGCCGAGGTGGATAAAGCGGAGGAGATGGCCTCCAACCCCGATCTGAGCAAAGAGCAGTTTGACGGGCAGCTGGATAATCTCGCTCAAGCGGAAGAGGCTCTGTTAGCTTCACTTAACCTCGTACAGGATGGCGTTGTCTATAACGCTTACCGGGATTTCTCCGGCGATACGGTAGGCAAATACCCTTACGGTATCACCACCGAAGATCTGACCAATGGAGCTACCGCAACGGTAAAGGAAGAGGACGGGAATAACTTTCTTCGACTGACCACGACCGCTACCTCGGGCAAGGCAAACCTATTCCTGCCATATACAGGCGAGGTAAAGGCTGGGGCGGATCAGCGCATCGTCATCGAATACCGCGCCAGATTAAACAGCAGCTTCCCATACGCGAATGGCGCCATGATGAGAAACGACAGCGGTACCGGCAATTATTCGATGGTCACTGCTTTTGATACCGGTAAGTTTATTGTACAGAACGGCGGATCCAAGAAAGCAGTCAAAAACGTGTCCTACAATACATGGTACAAAATCAAAATGGTGGCCAACTGGGATAACAAAACCTACACCGTCTATCTCGACGATGTTCCGGTAGCTACGGATTACAATTTCCGCCATACAGGCGGTGACAAGCTGATCGGACAACGGTTCGGTATCGACGGATACGCCAATGCCTCCATCGATTTTGATGATTTCAAAGCTATGGTCATAGGAGGACCATAGGCAGCGCCAGAGGGTCTTGGGAAAGTCGATGAAACAGCGGCTGGCGCCAATGATGGACGCATCACCGGGGTGAATGATTCCATGGAATGGTCTTCAGATCATGGCGGCACCTGGCTAAATGTAGAAGGTGATACACTTGCCAATCTGCCGACCGGAACGTACTGGGTTCGATACCGCGAAACGGACACACATAAAGCAAGTCCTTATGTGGAGTTCACTATTATGGTTCAAACCTTCGATTCAATTCATCCTATCTTGGTTAGCTCTTCCCATTCGATGGTCCCATGCCTCTTCAGGAAGAAAGGTAAATGTTTTAGTTGTCATGTATACACAAAAATAAATTTAATACAAAGGAGAAGCTTTGGTTTGTAATCTCAATGTCTGTTAGAATTCAGCCAATTACTAACATCTTCAAGTGTTTTTTTCAACGCTGAAAACACCGCTTACCATCTCAAATAGAAAACAAACCCTGAAATATGAGAGAGCCGATAACCGCGTAATAGGGTTATCGGCTCTGTGTCTGTACGACTAGCTCTTTGACATGCGACTATCAGCAACCTCTTGGTTATGTCACTTGTTGCTGGTCTTCTTGATCAAGTCCACGCCATCGTATGCCAAACTTTCCACACTTGCAGCCTTCTGCAGTATGTAATGATCAAAAAAGTTCTTCGTGTAGTCTGTAACAAGATTTCGCATCTCCATAGCATCCCGTTCGCCTCTGAGTTCCTCATTAACACTGGTAAACACGATGTCGCAGTAATCTAAATGCGCAACACGATCAACAGAGAAATAATAGGTTTCCATGCTATTGTTAGCGCCAATTATCGCATTCATGTTATAGTTTGGTTCACAAAACAGTAGCAAGAAGGGTTTCTTAAGGTCGCTGCCCTGAAGGCCGAACGCACCGCTATCCAAGCCAATCCCGCAGGCGAACCGATCGTCGTCCCGGCAAACCATCGCCGTAGTAGGCCCTCCATAAGAATGTCCGACTATGCCCATGCCGATGTCAAGCAACAATCTGCCCTTAAAGATGGAATTCAGCTCTCCAGAGTCCAGTTTGTAAAGATAATCGGCTACATACCTTACATCTTCTGCCTGTAATTCGCTATACTTTGTTAACTTGGCAAGTATCGGCAGTGTAAGCACGTTTTGGCACATCTCAATGGCTGTTTCATCGTCAGGCCGCATCTCCATCTTACCAGCCAACGCCACCATCTCCGGATCTTCAGAAAACGCCATAATGACATCCGAAAAATCCTTTGATACATTAAACAGGCGCCCATCTTTACGCTTATACATCGTGCTATTCTGATGCCCGATGCTTACCACAACATATCCCATGCTTGCCAAGTCAGTACAGATCACGGTACCCCATTCTGGAGAACCGCCCCCGCCGCAAACATAGAATAACACCGGATAGCGCTTTTCCTTCCTGGAGAGAGCAAGATCGTCGTAACACTGGGTCTTGATATCTATAGAGTAAGCATCCTTCAACGCAGCGAGAAGTGGCTGCTCATCAAGCATTTCGTAGAATTCTGGAAACATGTACGTTGATGTAGTCTTACCTTCGCTACTGTCGGACGGATAGTACACAAACGCCGTCAGTTCTCTTTTTGAATGATCTGATGCCGTATACTCAAAATCCATCTGGGTTCGACCGACAGCATAGTTGCCAATTGGTTCCGGAAATGCGTCATAAGTTTTCATTTTCTTGTTCCCCTTAATTAATAAAAGTGGCGAATGTGAAATACATATTACTTCTACTCCTTGGCTTTCTTGAGATCGTTAAGCATTTCAGCATATTTATGATCTTCAAGCAGCCCATGACTCATAAAGTCAGCAAAATACTTGCTAATCTTATGTTGCAGCTTAGAGTCCTTAATATCGAATTCCCTAAAAAACATGACTAAATTAAACTGCATCGACTCAAACATAAAAGAAATCAGGTCGTCGTCAATATCAGGTCGGAGATATCCATCAACCCTCATTCGGCGTAAAATATCCTTGATTAAGGGGAATGACTCGCCCTTTAGCACATTCAGATATATTTTAAGCAAAATGTTCTCAGGAATGTATAAAAGTGTTTCAGTGAGTTTGATTTCCAACTCGTTCAGCGGCTCGGTCACAATGCCATTTACGCTACCAAATAAGCCAGTAAGGAAAAACTGGAGGAGGGAATCTTCATTACTGTTATTAAAATACGCAGCTCTTTTCTGGGTCACATTACGTATTAAGAGACAATATAGGTCATCTTTGTCTTCAAAATACCGATAAAATGTTCCGGGGTGCATGGACAAACGATCCAAAACCATCTTCATAGTTATATCCTCGTAAAGATGATCAACAAAAAGATGCATAGCGCTATTAGATATTTCCGCGCGCCTTGCTTCATCTAAACGAAAGAAAGTACTTTTTGGCATAGATTACTCCTTTATGTGAGTCGTGAATTGATTCACACTATATCGGTAATTCATTCACATGTCAAGCAGTGTTGAAATATTAATATCATAATAAAAGATTTATATGAAGTGAAAAGGACGGGACGAACGGTTACAGAGGGAAGAGTGGGAAAGGAGCGAAAATGTGTTGGAGGAAAGTAATAAAAAAAAGATGAAAAGTGTTACGCCTCCACAATTCATGAAGCCGGTTGAGAAAATCGTGATGATCTGAGGGGGATATATGTGGAATGACATATATCGAAAGACAAGAACACGAGGACACACATCAAAGAGCCTTTAAATGATAGGAATTAAATAAGTAAATTGTGCTGATCGATTGTATTTTTAGAAGTGAGCTAAGAACATGGAATGGCCATCCATAAGAGATTTCCTCGATGTCCCATCGCATCTTACAGGAGAAAACATTGCTATCGCAGTAGTTGATGGGTGTTTTCCACCTCATCCTGATATAACAACAAACAATCAACGTGCAACTGCATCATATTAACCAAACAGAGAAACGTATTTTAACATCTATTAGAAGCCGCTAATTATGCGGCTTTTTATATTTATGTTATCAAGTTCTTGTCAATACACAATGACAAGAACTTGATAACATTCCCGACTGATGACAAGAACATGGTTACATGCCGGAAAGAATTTCATCGACGGTGGTAGACGTCCTTTGATTAAACTAATGGGCAGAATTGTTTAATTTACCATCCTTCGTTAAATTAAATTTGTATTCAGTCAGGCCAGAACTGTGCACTTAGCAATCCATGAGAAACCGGACATACTGTTGGATGATAAAATGTAGACATAAAGGAGGCTGCATATGAAACGTGCAATCTTGATGATGAATGTGCGAGAAAACCAGGGAGGAGAGTCAATCGCATGGCAAAGATTGTTTTCGCATTGAACCAGTCTCTGGACGGATTCGTTGACCACGACCACATGGCATTTCAGCCCGACCCCGTGCTATTCCGTCATTTCATCGACGACGTGCGCGGCCTCGCGGGCATCCTGTACGGGCGTCGTATGTACGAGACCATGCGGTATTGGGACGGAGACCATTTTGAATGGGATGCGCCGGAACGGGAATACGCAGCGGCGTGGCAAAGCAAACCGAAGTGGGTGGTGTCGAGGACGTTAAAGTCCGTCGGTCCAAACGCTTCTCTGATCGAGGGCGACCTCGCAGCGGCCATACGTGGGCTGAAGGCTCAGTATGAAGGGGATATTGAAGTTGCCGGACCGGAGTTGGCCCACAGTCTAACAGAGCTCGGACTCGTTGATGAGTATCGACTCTATCTCCATCCAGTCGTGCTGGGTCACGGCAAGCCGTTCTTCGCCGGTCCGCGGCCGCCGCTGCGCCTCGTGGCAAGCGATCGAATTGGCGAGAAGGTGATCAGGTTGACCTACGTTCCAGCTTAGTGTGCGGTTGACCCAGCGGCCTAAAGGGCACTTTACTTTAATAGGGATTCTCCGTCTGTAGCGGCAGTCAGAGGATCTCTTATTCATTAAAATTTGTTCAGTTATGCGAAATGACATAGTTATTCATGGAATTGACGATTGACCTTCGTTGGAAGCAAAGTTATCCGTAAAAACGGAATCTCAGACAAAGCAGTGAAGGCAAATTGAATTTTCCATTAAAACTAACGGGAAACGAAAGCACGATCAAAATAAGAAAGCAGCTGATCAAGGTGATCAGCTGCTTTTGTTGTAGTAGCAGGAAGAATTTTACATTTTCCATTATTTGGTGTAATATATGAAGTAAAAAGGACGGGACGAACGGTTACAGAGTGAAGAGTGAGAATGTATTCTAAAAGATTTACAAGAAAAAAGATAAATTATTGAGCTGAAAGGTGGAAAACGGTGAAACTAAAAAAAGAAGAAACCGGATGTTCTTTGTATTTATCAGTGTATTGTTTATCCTCATGACTGCAGGATGTTTTGCATCACAAGAGACTCATCAGTTTGAGCAAGTGAAAGAGCAGGAGCAGGAGTATGACCAAGGAAGTGGAATGAAATTTTCCAGCCTTTCTGAACAGAAGATCGAGGATTTTGCTAAGCTCGGTAAGGTATGGGGAATGGTGAAATATTACCATCCTAAGGTTGTATCTGGGGATATAAATTGGGACTATGAGCTATTTCGGGTGATGCCTTCTATTTTAGAAGAAAATTCGGATGTGAATTCAATTCTCTATGATTGGGTTCATACGCTAGGTAATGAGAGCATTCCCGGGGATCTTGAACAGCAATACCAGTTTTCCGAAGATTCCATACAACTCAGTCCAACCACAGATTGGTCCAAGGATGAGGAATATCTTGGAACAGATCTGAGTCTTGAATTATCTAAGATTTTAGATTCTAACATTTCAGAACGGAAAAATGCATACGTTAGCTTTAATGATCAATCACCCTTAGGGATTATGCATAATGAAAACGCTTATACTAGTATGAAATTTGATGACACCGGCTACAGGTTGCTTGGTTTATTCCGCTATTGGAATATTATCGAATACTATTTTCCTTATAAAGATGTCATCGAAGAGGATTGGGATCAAGTGCTGCTAGAGTTTATTCCTAAAATGATAGATGGGTCTGATTATGATTCCTATTTCATGACCTTAGCAGAACTAACAACTAGAATACACGATTCTCATGTTTATTTGGGTGGCAAAAATAGAGAGTCCATTACTGAGTATTTTGGAACGTATCGACTTCCCGTAAACTTTGTCGAAATTAACAATCAGATTGTTATAAGTACAGTCTATAACAAATGTGGACTTGAGGTCGGAGACATTGTATTAAAAGTAGGTGACAAGAGTATTGATGAATTATTAGAAGATAGAAGAAAATACATCTCACAATCACGAGAAGACACGTCAGCTCATTTCTTTAATGCATTATTCCGAACTCATCAAAAGAATATGGACGTTACCGTAATTCGACAGGGAAAAACGATGAATATCAGTGCGACGAGCAGCCTACAAGAGATGAATTACTTTGTTTATACGAAATCGCAAGCAATGGAGAACGGAGAGATCTACTATATTAATGCCGGTCTGTTGGTAGATGGCGAGATTGATAGCATCATGAAAAAATGGTGGGACACTAAAGGTCTGATTGTTGATCTTAGAAACTACCCTTCTAGCTCAGTTGACTATAAGTTGGCCCAATATCTGATCCCTTCTGAGGAAGAGTTTGCTAAAGCGTCACTTCCTAATCGTGCAGTACCAGGTGAATATTATTTTGAACCTCTTACCTCAGTGAAGCCTCAACGGAAAGATGACGAGGTTTATAAAGGGAAAGTTGTGATTTTAATCAATGAGCATACTATGAGTAACGGTGAGTTTACAACGATGTTACTCAGAAAAACAGAAAATTCAATAGTTCTTGGGAGGCCAACTGCTGGAGCGGATGGCAATTTATTTAGAATTACTCTTCCAGGAAATATAAAAACTGCCATAAGTGGAATCGGAATATTTTATCCAGATAAAAAACCAACGCAAAGAATAGGAGTGCAGCCTGATATTCGTCTTGATCCCACCATTGAAGGAATTATGGAAGGTAGGGACGAGTATGTTGAGAAAGCTGTTGAAATAATTAAAAATGGTTATTAAACTATTGCCTCCTACATATACAAGAACTTCATCGGTAGAACTATAAATTTAAAAATTGAATTTTTTTTAAAACCCGTTTGATGGACCCATTGAAAGTCGCTAATTTAGCGGCTTTTTTGTTTTATCGGTACAAGAAAAATAATGGGCCAGAGAAAACAGAAAAATACTAGCCTAAGATGTCGGGGACGAGAACATAGTCCCATTGAAGGTCTCGGTACAAGTTCTTGACCCAAGCCGAGGACAAGAACTTGTACCGATTACCGGAACAAGAACAAAGTCCGATTACCGATTAGATGAGTATCTAAATGAAAAGCGATTAAAACCTCATAAGTAGCATTATGTAGGACAGTTTTCGCATTTCAATTCAAGACTTAGCGATCATTTTATTAATAAGTCGTACAAACTTCGTATGGTCGTCATCCTGCGCTATTGTCACGACTATGCTCTGAAATCGCAGACATAATCAGTACAAAAATATAAAAAGGACCGTAAGTGTTCATCTTATGACCTGGCAGCATCTATATAAAAAATATCTAATGAACGACGATACCGGTTTCCGCCTCTTTTTTGTTAACGTCTTCGGAAATGCTCCGCCGCGTGCCAGAGCGAAGAAGATGAGCAGGGCAATAATCGAGCCAATAATGGATGGAATAATATGGAATCCGCTAATCGTCGGCCCCCTTGGTCCCAGCAATTCTGTTCCTAACCAGGAACCGATAAAACCCGCAATAATGTTCCCAAGTACACCGCTCGGTACGTCCCGCCCAAACAAGTTGCCGCTTAACCAGCCAATAAGCCCACCAACAATGAGTACCCAGAGCAGATCCATGGATTGTTCTCCATTCTTCGGATTTATTACTAGTTATGTTGGGCTCAGTGGAATATACCTCATCTCCCAGTTGGTGGAGGAATCTAAAGTGTCTGTGCTAAGATGAGGGTAAATTATGATTCAAGCTGGGGAACAAGGCTAGAAGGGGTGCACATTGAAGAAAATACTTGTCATTGACGATGAAGTCGCAATCAGAGATTTAATCGAGCTCGTACTGAGAAGAGAAAACTACGTCGTTCAAACGGCTGAAAACGGAAAAATAGCCCTGCAGCTGCTGGATGCTTTTGGGCCGGACCTGGTGGTGCTTGACTTGATGCTGCCTGACTGCTCCGGATATGACCTGTGCAAGGAAATCACCGGGAAACGTGCCGTTCCTGTGATCATGCTCTCTGCCAAAAATGAGGTAATCGACAAGGTGTTGGGACTAGAGCTAGGGGCGGAAGATTACATGACCAAACCCTTTGACAATCGCGAATTGCTCGCTCGGATCAAGGTGATTCTGAGAAGAAACGAGAGCAAGGAGGAATCAAGTGAAGGAACAGAAGTGAAATCTACACGCATCATTCATGAAGAGCTGACATTTGATCTCGAAAGCCGAAGGGTGCTGAAAAACGGTGTACCCGTGTCTTTAACGGCCAAAGAGTTTAAAATTCTGGAATCGTTACTCAAAAGGCCAGACAAAATCTTTACCCGGGATGAGCTGCTGCAGATCGGATGGGGATATGACTTTATGGGAGACAGTCGCAGTGTGGATATGACCATCATGCGATTACGGAAGAAGCTGGAGGATAACGCGGACGAACCGAAGTATGTCAGGACGATCTATGGATTTGGCTATCAACTTGGAGGTGGCGAGGCCTGAAGTATGCAACCCGGTTACTACTGAATTATTTATTTTTCTCCGTGCTGTCCTTTGGCATCATCATTTTTGCGGTGAATAAAGCCATCGATTACTACAGCTTCATTACCATTGAAAAACAGATGATGGAGAAGGCGGATCTGTCCGAGTTGTCCTTCCGTGAGGTGTTGGCACAGCATAGATCATCGACAGGAGAACCGCAGACAGAAGAAATCGTCAGACTTGCTCTGGAGAAGCTGAAAGCTTCAGGCAAGGAAGTACGTATCTATGATAGCTCCAAGCAGTTGCTGGGCTTGGCAGTGGATGGCATCATCATTAATGATGGCAAACCTCTTATTTTTGAAAAGAATATTGAGAAAGCCCTGAGCGGCAGTTACGCCTACACCGTAACGGAAAATCATCTGCTTTATTTTGCTACTCCCATTCAGGATCAATACTACCAAAACGCTTATGTGTATGAGTTCGTGGAGGACATTTCCTACTTTTATGCGATTATGGATCAAATCCGTTATATCCTGTTTGCGGGTGCAGGCGGATTTATTGTACTGATTACGTTATCCAGTCTGTGGATTGCCCGCAACACAACCAAGCCAATTAAGCTGTTGCTTGGGGCTGCGCAAAGTTTCTCTAGACAGGAGTTTCGGAGAGTTCATCTAAACCGGAAGGATGAGCTGGGCATGCTGGCAGATGGGCTGGATTCCATGGGGCGGCAGCTTCATGATTACATTCAGTACCAGAAACAATTTGTCTCCAACGTATCTCACGAGTTAAAAACACCATTGGCAGCCATTCGTGGTTTCTCTCAATACTTGGTTGAAGGGGAGAACGAGAACAAGGAGCTGCAAAAAATCTATGCTCATCTTCTGCAGGAATCGGATCGGCTGACGCGCTTGATTAATGAACTGTTGTTGCTATCCCGATTCGACAAGGCTGGTTCTAACGAACTGGAAGCCCGGAAGACGGAAATGAACGAACTGATTCAGCAAGTCGCAATGAGTATGGGTGCCAAGGCCAAAGATAAAGGAATCGAGATTATGTTCAGGGAGACGGAAGCGGAACCGGAGGATAAGCCTATGACGAGAGTTCACGCCAACGTGAATCCAATGCTGATGTCCCATGCGATCGCCAACCTTGTGGACAATGCCATCAAATATTCAGGCAGTCCATCGCTAATCGAATTAAAGTTGGACCATACGCCAAGCGAGGTAGTTATAAGGATACGTGATCAAGGTATCGGTATCGCGGGCGATGAGCTGGAGAGAGTGCAGGAACGCTTTTACCGGGCGAAAAATGCAAGCACAGCGAGCGGTTCAGGTCTTGGACTTTCGATTTGCAAAGAGATTGTAGAGCGGTTTAATGGATATATCGACATGGAAAGTCAAATCGGGGAAGGAACGACCGTTACGATTGTGTTACCCCGTGCGTAAACACGCACGTAAATAGTTAACGTTACAAGATTGATACAATTCTGTTATGAGACTAACAGATACATTTTTTATAATCACTTCATAAGAAGAAATCACACATTTATGGAGGGATCATGATGAAATTGATAAACAAAGCTACATCTGTTATCCTGCTGAGTATTTTACTAACGATGGCACTGACGGGCTGTCTGTCCAATGGTGCCAAGCCGCCAGAAGCGGCGCAGAACTCGGCTGAAAAAAACACGCCCGACGAACAGGCCAAAGGCGAAGGAGCATCCAATTCTACTGCGCCTGCTTCAGAAAATTCGGAAGGACAAAGTGCTGAAGCTATTAAGGAAGGTTCCATGGAGAAGGAAGGCAATGTGGTGCTGAAGGAGCTTGCTTTTGTCTATAATGAGCACACCATTGCGATTTCGGATACAGCGAATGAAGATCAGATGGAACAGATGCTGGGCAAACCGGATAACCTGAAATCTCATACGTACAGTGCTGGCGATGGAACAAACATGGATACGTTAATCGGTTTTACAGAAAAGGTTTATACGTATCCTGGTCTGGAGATTAAAACAATCAGTATACCGGAGGGGAAACAAGACTCCATCTTTCATATCGAAATTACAGATCCTAATTACGCGACAGTGCGAAACATTAAAGCAGGAGATAGCCTGGATACACTCAAAAACGCCTACCCTGAGGGGAAACTGCTTGGTGATGGAGCCCCTAATGAGGAGGATGACTTCCGTTATGAGCCATCCAATTATGTGGATGTGATGTCGTTTCATATCAAGGATGCCAAGGTGGAGAGCATTCAGATCTACAGCCTTCTGGACTAATATTTAGTGATCGATGTTGGTAAGCATTTATAAGATTCACCTTTAATACCTGCCCGGGAGAGGGGCAGGTATTTTCTCGTATTTTCTCGTTTATAGATCGTTTATAGAATGGTATCGAGCTGACAGGTTGTCTCTTAAATAACTTAGACATGGTACAATTTTGCCATACACAACTTTTATCCAAGTGATGAACATAAGATCCTTCAAAAAACAGTCGAGACATGGACAATGCATTATGCATTCATAAAGGTGATGTGATTAAAGAGTTAACGGAAATCCACGTTGTCTTCCGACGATGTCAAGGGACAACAAAATGGTCCGATTACCGGTTGATGAAGATCTAAACAGATCCATATTTGTAGAGCTTACATTGAGATTAAAGAATTTGTACATACGGATAGCTTCTGCAGCCTATTCTTTTGGAATTATAAAATAAAGTATTTTCTTTGTGCTTAGGTTAAGATAAGTCCCCTGTTTAAGCACTAATGCTACCCGCGTACGTTCTTTAATTAGTAATTAGAAATGGAATATACTGATGAGGACGTACCCCAAGCGAAAGCGCGGGAGCGTCTTTTTATTGAACTAACGGGCAGGATACTTTAAGGTCATGCGAGGTGAACCGTATCACAAGTAGAGCGAATATTTAGCAATACCTTATTGTTGACAATAAATAAACGATCATTTATTATTGATTCATGAGATATAGAGATGATAACAAAGTCGAAGCAATATTTGACGCGACCGTACAGCTAATTAATGAGATCGGTTTCTCTGAAACGTCGATATCAAAAATTGCCAAAAGAGCGAATGTATCGGCAGCGACGATTTATATTTACCATGAGAACAAAGAGGATCTGCTCTACAAGACTTACTTGAAGATTAAAGGCAAGATGAGCGAGAAAATGTTTCAGGGAGTGGATCATACCCGAACAGTTTACGAACGATTTGAAGCTATCATCCGCAACTATGTTGATTTTATTCAATCGTACAAAGAATATTTTTTGTTTCTGGAGCAAATCATGAATTCGCCTTTGCCCCAGAAATGGTGCCTAGAGGATACGGCAAGTCAGTTTCAGCCGATCTTCGAGATGTTTGACGCTGGCATCCGACAAGGGATATTGAAGAAGGAGGATATTAACATGCTGGTTGTTTACTCCATCTTGCCAATAGCCGAATTGTTGAAAGCACATTTGAAGAACGGGAGCATATTGAATAGTAAACAATTAGATTCTGCCATCAAGATGAGTTGGGACGCAATTAAGGCATGATCTATAATTCCCGAGTATAACAAAGTATTTTAGCGATGCCTGGCATCGCTTTTCTCCCCACTAATAATAAATGATCGTTCACTTATTAAGATGGAGAGAAGATTAAAGGAGGCAAAGAACAATGAAGTTTACCATCTTTGGAGCTACGGGGGTACGGGCTTACAGCTAATTGACCAAGCAATCAGCAAAGGACATACCGTAAAAGCCTTTGTACGTGCCGCAGATCGAATCCCGTTTACCCGGGAGGGATTAACAGTTGTAGAAGGCAATGTATTTAGTGAAGAGGATGTAGGATCGGCTGTTGAGGGGCAAGACGCGGTGTTTGTAGCTTTAGGAGCGACAGCAAGAAGTCCTTCAGATCTATGCTTACGTGGGACTCGTTCCATTGTGAACGCGATGAGAAGGCATAAAGTAAAGAGACTTGTCGTTCTTACGGGATTTGGCACCAGCAGAGAAAGCAGGAATCAGCTCGGAATTGGGATGAGAATGATTGTAAAACTGGTTTCTTTAATAACGTTCCGAGAGTTTTACGATAAGGAAAGGCAGGATGGTATTGTGCGGAACAGTGGATTGGACTGGACTATCGTTCAGCCATCAAGGCTCACCAATGAGCCGGGCAAAGGGCGATATAAGCACGGTGCTTTTACTCCTTCCATGCTAGCTAAAATTTCTCGTGACGACGTGGCTAGATTCATGATCGATTCAGTCGAACATGCTCGTTACATCAAACAATCCTCGTTTATTCATGACTGACTGAAACAGCTTTGCATGTAGTAATGACCCAATTACATATCAAAATATATCCTTTTGGAGGAATAAATCATGAGACCAAACTGGACGCCTGACGATCTCCCAAACTTAATAGGAAAAACAGCTATCGTGACGGGAGGCAATAGCGGGGTAGGCTATTATACAGCATTAGAGCTAGCGAAGCACGGTGCTAAAGTGATCATTGGAAGCCGTGATCCTAGGCGCGGCGAAGAAGCTATCATAAAGATGAAACAAACGGCACCGAATATAGATGTAACAGTGGAGCCATTAAACTTGGCTGATCTGAAGTCAGTTCGAAGCTTTGCCGACACGATCCAAGGGAAAGTGAAAGGAATAGACGTCCTTATAAACAACGCTGGGGTAATGGCCGTTCCCACTCGTGAACTGACGGCCGATGGTTTTGAAATGCACTTCGGAACCAATCATCTTGGACACTTCGCGTTGACGGGTCTGTTATTGCCGTTAATTGAAAAGAACCACGGTCGAATCGTTACAGTTAGCGCACAGTCAGCTCAAATGGGTGATATAAATTTTTCTGATTTAAAGATGGATAATAAATACAGACCAATGGCAGGATACAATCGCTCGAAACTTTCAAACCTACTGTTTGCCCGAGAATTAAATCGACGTGCGAAGAAGAAAGGTATCTCTTCTATAGCAGTACATCCTGGTACGAGTCCTACAGGAATCGGGAGAAACGTACCGAAGGGAACCAAAGCATTCGGACTGCTATTAATGAAAATATTCGGAACTCCTCCTGATCAATCATCTTGGCCATCACTTATTGCGGCGACGGATTCGACAATCACCGGAGATGTTTACGTAGGGCTAGGAATGAATCCTCTAAAGGCTAAGAAACCAAAGTTTGTAGATTTTCCCAAAAAGGCATTGGATGTGCAGCTTGCGGAAAAGCTTTGGTTACAATCCGAGAAGTTAACCGGAGTAGTTTATGACTTGTAAAAAACTACCGAAGATAGCTCCTTTTTTTCGCCGATAGACTGTTAAGATGAACCGTATCACATATGCCAGGGCATTACGCAAACGTAGAAACGATAGCTCAATGAAGACATATAGAGGCAGCCGGCTTTTTGGTCGACAGCTTTTTCTGGGCTAACGGGCAGGGAATTCGTGTTGGGCGACAAAAACATAGTCCCATTGAAAGTCGCTATTTGTCGAAGGACACGAACATCGTTCCATTGGAAGTCGCTAATTTGGCGGCTTTTTTTGTGTTTTCTTATGTTTGAGAGGATAGGAGGTGATAAACATAGTAAAGCCGCAGAGGTGCAAGAGCACAACATACAATCAGTCAAATTCGAGTCAACCTCGCACGGGGAAACGCCCATCGTGCTTTGGCGTTACTGTGGTCATTGCGACGCCAAGTTGAGGAAAAGGGCTTGGTGATGAACGGGGGCATTCTTATCTTCCTTGACGAAGGTTCGCCTGTCTACACTTTGCTGTTAGAAGTTAAGGTACAGAGCATAATGCCTAGTTATGTTGAAAAATTGTTAGCCGAGATTGAAACCGATCTACGTGACAGCGAAGGTGCATCCGAACGTCACAGCGGTCCGTATAACAACTCACTGATCGAACCACTTAGCGAGCGTGAATTAGAAGTTCTACACCTTATTGCCCATGGCCCATGGTCTTTCAAATCGTGTTGATAAACTTCAGGTCAAGCAGGCAGGCGGAACGAGGCTGTAGCACGCGTTCGTAAGCACCGTCTGTTGTAAACAGTTCCCCACAAATACAATACTTTAGTATCTATCTCGAACAGTGATGCGACCGATATACTTGGCTTAAGTTGTGGCCAAGGAGGTAACCCATTTGAAAGCGATGGTCTGCACTAAATACGGATCACCGGACGTTCTTGAACTGACAGAGGTTAACAAACCAGTTCCGATGGCGAACGAAGTACTGGTGAGGATTCGCGCAACGTCCGTAGCGGCAATGGATGTTCGAATTCGCAGCTCTGACTTTCCTCTATTGTTGTGGATCCCAATGCGATTTCTGCTCGGCTTCAGAAAACCCAAAAAAACCATTTTAGGAGTAGAGTTGTCTGGAATCATTGAAGATGTAGGTAAAGACGTTAAACGATTCAAAAAGGGCGATGAGATTATGGCTTATCGAGGAATGAACTTCGGTACTTACGCCGAGTATACGTGTCTTCATGAAGACGGAATGGTAGTTATGAAACCCATAAATTCAACTTATGAAGAAGCAGCGGCCTTTGCCTTCGGTTGGCTTTCGGCCCTGTATTTCTTAAAAAAGTCGAACATTCAGAGTGGTCAAAGGGTTCTTATCTATGGAGCTTCTGGTGCAGTGGGCTCATCGGCAGTTCAGCTCGCTAAGCACTTTGGTACAGAGGTTACCGGTGTTACTAGCACTACAAATATAGACTTGGTGAAGACGTTGGGAGCTGATCTGGTCGTTGATTACACCACAGAAAATTTCGTGAACAGAAATGAGCGATATGATGTTATCTTTGATGCCGTTGGGAAAATTTCAAAAGCGAGATCCTCTAAAGTCTTAGCTCCTAATGGAACCTATGTGTCCGTGGATGGTCAGGGCATAGCGAAAGTAAGCACCAAGGATTTGCACTTCCTCAAAGAGCTTATGGAAAAGGGAAAATTGAAATCAGTTATCGACAGATGTTACCCGTTGGAGCAGATCCCCGAGGCTCACAGATACGCAGAAACAGGACGCAAAAAGGGAAATGTGGCCATTACAGTAGGCGAGTGTCGGGTGACATAAACATAGTAACATTAGAAGCCGCATAATCAGCGGCTTTTTATACACCATTTATTAAACTAACGGGCAGGATTACGTAACACCAGTATGGAATATAAATGGACTTGTAACGGATTAAGGACTTTAAATTTGATGAGAAAAGGAGGATGAATAAGGGGAGCTACGATAGTGATGCTGAGCAATATAACGGTATGGTGAACTCGGGAGGGCCAGAGGGTTCCTACAGATATATTTTACAACAACTAAAGAATCTATCTGTTCTAGCCGACCTAAGAATTTGTGACATCGGTTGTGGTCAGGGTGAATTAGCCTACCGTTTATCCGAGCTTGGAGCAAAAGTAACTGGAGTCGATTTGAGTGAAAATCTTTTAGTGTACGCCCGAAACCTTAATAGCTTTACCCCTCGTTTCCCGTCCTCACTGCCTAAGCCGCCCGTCGCATCGACAGAGTACACCCCTTAGAATAGACATTGGAAAACCCATGGGTAATCCGATGCATGCTAAAGCGTGTATTTTTATGCCAAGAAGCAGATTTGGCTTACGCTCGAAACCATCGGAAGGCTTCTTTATATTTCTTTTGCATATTCCGTATTTTCAAATGCCATCGTAAGACGCGGCAAAGGTATGCCTAACTTTTTTGCTTCTCTCACAACTTCAAGTACCGCAAAACCTGCTTTACTATTGTTGTATTCGACGAAAAGTCGCGGTAAGCTGCTCTTTGCAAAAATAACCTTGTTAAAAAGCGGGCCGAGAAGTGCCGGTGGAATCTTGGTCAGCAGTAGAGTAATCGCGTCCATCTTTGCGCCTCTTGCTTTAAGTATGGGCATCATTTCCCTCATATGCTTACCAACATTTGCGAAGGAGTCACTATGATTCATAAGTGCTGGAAAGCTTCCGCGTTTTAACACCTCGGCCTCCATCGCCGCATTCATGGCAAAGTGATTCCATAGCCAGCTTTGCATATCCTTGATCCAACTGATTTTAAAATGGGCACTTTCAAATAGTTCTTTGATCTGGTTGTTCATCTGTTCCGTGCCTGCCCGTGGTTTCTCCAGAAATATCATTTTCAAAAAGCCGCCTCTAAGCTTATTGTCCGTGATGCCGCCCCCTGCTGCTGGAAATCCAAAGACCACCTTGTTCATAGACAATGGCGAGATCGCTGATTTTAAGTCTTGCCAAAGATTATTGAAGATGAGGATTGGGGTGTTCCCGGCGGCAGTCGATAGGAGCTGTGCTGCTGATGGAAGTTGCTCCGTGTTGACACTCGCAATAATGAGATCGTAATTTGACCCTATCTCCTCATGCAGTGTGACGTTCCAGTTTTCTTTTATGAGCTGTTTCCCTCTTCGTGCGTCCCACATTTCAAGCGCGATATGGCTTCCGAAGGTTTCTTTTCTCCCTTTTCTAACGTAAAACTCAACGGTATGCCCTGCCTTTTCGAATGCCCAAGCATACTGGGTTGATATGACGCCTCGACCGAAGAATAAAATTCTCATGTTAGCCTCCCTAGAATAGTTGATCATCCAACAACGTGTTGTATAATGTTATTGTATAGATTCATAATAGGGTCATCAACCATCAGATTTTTAAGATCTGTCGCATAATCGATGAAACAGAACATGGAGGCCAATCATGAATAAGCAACCTGAAATGACGGACAAAACGAGGCAAACCTTTATTAATGTATTCTGCGATTTGTATTGCCAAAAACCAATTGAAAAAATATCCGTTCAAGAGATTGCCAAGCAATCAGGATATAATCGCAGCACCTTTTATCAATACTTTACGGATATTTATGCGTTGTTGGATTTCGTTGAAGAGCGTGTCTTAAAATCCATTCACGAGGAAATGGCGAGCCGCGAGTTTTCTACCCATACGTTCCAGGATGCGCTGCAATGCCTGGAAAATGCAGAGGAAATTTCAGTTCTGAAAGCCCTGTTGGGCGACTATGGTGCGGTTCATTTTATTGAACGGCTGAAAAGAGAAATTCCCTTTGAGCGATTGATTGTACAATTTCCCACAAACGATGTCTTGGCACCCTACATCATTGAGTTTTACATATCCACGTTACTATCTATGTTTCGCCTGTGGATACGCAACGGCAAAGATCTATCGTCGGAAGAATTGGTCAAGCTGATCGATAGCCTATTTGCAAATGGGATAAAACCGTATTATACCTTTGGCACAGTCAATGAAGGGTAAACGCCGATCAAAATGGTATTCTATACTCTATAACGTGTGGCAGTCAAAGGTGAGGTTTATGTTATGTCAAGTTTTTTCATAGGCTGCGAAGCACGATTTTTATCGGGTGGCCCTTCTCCGTCAGCACAAGAAAACAGAAGAAGTTATGAGTTCACTGATTCATGGGAACGAAGAGAACATGTCCTATCGAGAGGTGGCTAGGCGACTGGGGATTCGGAATAAGACACAAGTTGAGGTATGGGTGAAATGGCATCAAGAAGGTAGAGCTATAGAGCAAGAAGCCTTTCATAAAGGACGGCCGAAGACAAAGCTTCCCCGTTTTGAAGAAGAAATAGCCTACTTAAAGGCGGAGACCGCATACCTAAAAAAGCTGTATCCAAATCTACACGGGGAGTGACGAGCAAAGCCATTCGTTGCGAGATCATCGAAAAATTGAGACAGGAATATCCGGCTTAAGTGGCTTTTGCAGCTAGCGGACGTTTTAAAAAAATTGGATATTTAAACAACAAATATGCGAATGTTACCGTCTATATAGACGACTATAATGCTTGGGATATGTGTCAGAGATCAGAACAAATATGAAAGTAGGGAGCGCTCTTTAATGAAAAAAACAGTACTGGCATTAATCTTATTAGGAGTAATTACGGGATGTGGCACCCCGTCCTCAGATGCTCCTTCAGCAACAAATTTTAACAGTGTAACGGAGCAGCCTACTGCCAATGTAGTAGCACCTGAAACAAAGCAGTTCCAGTTGAAGTATACAACGTCTTTAACTGCCGAGCCACTAACTAAAGTCACTCCAGTAGAACTATCTAAACAATTGAAGAGCCAAGCGGTTGATGATTCCAAGGTTTTAACTTATAAAAAGAATGATGATGTAGAGAAAATTTATGCTGTACTTCATTCCAAAGACGGAACCTATGATATAGGACAGATCGGGTATGAAGGGGCCAGCGACTATTCGACAAGTACAGTTGATGTTTTGGGCCAATCTTACGTTAAAGTGACCGGCTCTGTTGGAGCTAACGCACCTATTTCCAAGTATTTGTCGCTCAGTACTTCCCCCCAGGTGCTGTGTATAGAAGCACATACTGTGGAGGTTGATGTAGACCAGGACGGGATAAAGGAAATCGTTGCTACTGCAGGTACAGCAGCGGAAACATCTATCTATAAAATAGAGAATGATTCCCTGGTAAGCGTAAATCTTAATGAAGTCATGAATGCCGCTGTAGTGATGTATGACCAGGAGTACAACACTTTTAAAGCAGAAGTGACCAAAGGCGAGATCTCACAATGGAAAATTGAAGCTAACCTGCTAGTGCCTTTACTATGATTTTAAGTGAATTTTGAAGAAAGGGTGCTGCCAATGGAAATCCTGCCTATCAAAAAAAGGTTGAGGAAGGGCACTTGGCGCACTATGAGCGTGAGATTGAGTTTCTAAATGATAATTTTGAAGACTGGATGTAGAACTGATCAAAAGATGAGTTTCTTGGATAGCAAACAAGAATTCAAAAGGAGGATATTGCAGTTCCTGCCATTAGTTAGTCAAAGGGGGTATTAAGACTAAAATAATGAGCAATGTGACAATAATGTAATACTAAATTGAATATTGTTATGTTATTCGATGGGAATACATAGATGACCCCCTTATACTGGAAATTATTAAACAAGGTGTAGTTTATTGCCACCAACCAAATTTCCAAAAGGGGGTATCCACAGATGACTGAGGTAATTAAAGCAATAATACTTGGCATAATAGAGGGGTTAACAGAATTTTTACCAGTATCGTCTACTGGACATCTGATTTTAGCAGGCAATTTGCTTAACTTTGAGGGAGACGCTGCAATAACTTTTAAAATCGTTATTCAATTGGGTGCGGTGATGGCAGTTCTAATACTTTATTGGAAAAGATATTTGGAGATTGGTGCTAATCTGATTAGATTGGATTTTTCCCAAAGTAAAGGCTTAAATGTAGTTCATATGATTTTGGCTATGTTACCAGCATTAATTATATATCTTCTCTTCAAGGACACAATAAAAAGCCAATTATTCGGCCCAACCCCCGTCTTGATCGGTCTAGTTGCAGGTGGCTTGTTGATGATCATCGCTGCACGTAGTAGGAGAACTGAAACCGCTGATACGATGGATGGGATAAATTATAAACAAGCTTTCGGGATTGGACTGTTCCAATGTTTGGCTTTGTGGCCGGGATTTTCGAGATCGGGTTCAACGATTTCAGGTGGTCTTTTACTTGGTACTAGCCAAAAAGCCGCCGCAGATTTTACGTTCCTTATTTCCGTGCCTGTTATGTTTGGTGCAAGCTTGTTGGATTTGTACGATAGTCGCGATTTGCTGAATTCTGAGGATTTCTTTCTAATGATAATTGGCTTTACGACATCCTTTCTTGTGGCAATGATTGCAGTAGCGACGTTCATCAAACTGATTAAGCGACTTCGATTGGAATGGTTTGCTCTATACCGTTTTGTCTTAGCAGCGCTCTTCTATTTAATCGTCATACAGTAACCAGTTTTGTATTTGATTATTCAAGCAATCTACCACAAGGGAAACGTTAGTTTAATTGTGGGCATGGGGAAGAAGGATAAGATGAAACTTAGAGGGACACTTACGGAGCAAGCATATCGAAATTAGCAAATAAGTACCCAGATAAATACCAAGAAGGAAAGGAATCTTTTGTTAATGAGTTAGTAGAGATGGTTAGTAAGAGAAATGAGAGGATTATACATGTGGGGGAATATGGAACCGGGGTATTATATCACCCTACAGAATTACTTTTGAATTACACCAATGGTTTAGCCATTGCCGAAAAAGAGGCAAGCAAACAAACATAGGTGTCGAAGGACAAGAACATGGTCCTATTGAAAGTCGCTAAAATAGCGGCTTTTTTGTTTTATCGGCACAAATTCTTGCCCCGATTCGAGGACAAGAACTTGTACCGATTGCCATAAAGGACAAGAACATAGCCTCATTACCGATTAGATAAGTATCTAACTATGTTTCCATGCAAGCAGTTTAGTTGAAGATTAGTCACGGAGAACCATACCATACGCGCCGGCAAAAAATAGGGGGTGTGGATAGATTTAAATACCCTTTTGGATTACCCCGATTCCTCTTGTGAGCCTTGCAGATTAAGCGTACGCAAGTTCGACATCAGGAAGGGCAGCACATGCTCGATGAATTGTTCCGCCGGCTCTTCCTGCCGTTGACTCCACTTCACAACCACCCCATAAATTGACCAACTGATCATCGTCGCGACCCATTCCATTCTTCGCTGCTCTTCCGCCGGGAGGTCTTTGACATGCGCCATGCAAGAGATGATGACATTGTACAGTTGTTTCTTGGCATTGTCCTCCATCGCCCGCGAAAGGGTTCGCCGAGCATTTAGCAGCTTCGTCGTTTCAATCTGCCACTCACAGACTGCCAGCATTAGATTGCGCAACAGCTCTGTACCCTGCATTTGCGTACCGGTAGGAATCTGTGTTGATAGAATTTCCGTAAATGCGCTGGTCATGGTTAACTCAAGCAATTCATATTTATCTTGATAATGGTTATAAAAGGTGGCTCGGTTCAGTTCAGCACGATCCATAATATCCTGAATCGAGAGGTTTTCGAAGTCCATTTCTACAAGCAAATCCGTAAATGCTTTCTGAATATATTTCCTCGTTCGCTTTGCGCGAGGATCATTCGGGTTCACTAAACCCATCCCACACCATCTCCTTGTTTCGTGATCCGTAGTCGGGAAGAGTACAATTTGGATCTATTGTTGTCTACACAACAGATCTGCTCTTTTGCTGATTGATTCGCATTGGAGATTACTATTAATATGGTAATTGACAACTGTTGACTAGTCAACATTTATAGCTTAATTCATATGTGGGAGAGTGGGAAGGTGAAGGACTTATTCGTAGCAGGAGGTACTTCCGGGATGGGCAAAGGGCTCGCCATTTATTATTTACGCCAGGGTAGCAGAGTGACGGTGACAGGCAGCAACCGTCTCCGGGGTAAGGAATTTCTAGACGAGGCTGCACGACTTGGCGCCGCAGACCGGGCATTCTTTATTCAAGCTGATCTATTATCATTGTCTGAGAACCGCCGCGTCATTCAAGAAGTTCAACAACACCATATGTCGCTTGACGGACTGGTGCTTACAGCGATGCAACAATTTCCTAAACGGAAATTGACTCCAGATGGTTTTGAAAGCACTTTTGCGCTCTATTATGTCAGCCGATTTATTCTGAGTTATGGTTTAACGGAATTGTTGGAGAGGGGGACCAATCCGGTCATTGTAAGCATCGGAGGCACTGGAATGACGAAGGGATTCGTTCACTACGATGACCTTACACTTCAACAGGGGTATGGTCTGTTGAAGGCGACTCTGCAGGGAGGACGGGCGAATGATTTGCTGGGGGTTGCGTATGCTGAGAACCACAAGAACGGGAAGACGCGTTTCATACTTAACCATCCCGGATATACCCATAGCGGTACGAATCATTTGGCCCAGCCTTTCAAGGGAATATTGCGCGTAATGGGCAAGCTCTTCGCACAGCCGGTGGAGAGGAGTATTCAACCGATCATTAAGCTGATGGATAATCCTCCATCCCAGCCCCTCATCGCCTGGGACCGAACCAAGCCCGTTGATCTCGATCTCCCGACGCTTAGCAAGAAGGACGCACTAAAATTATATCAGTTGACCAAGCATATTCTTTAACATTTGGCCGAAATTGATGTTGGATAGGCCGCTATTGATATCTATATGAAATACAAAGAATGAATGATGAATTGACAGGTGAATAATTTCAACAGTCAGACCTTACATATTTAGATCTGACTGTTTTTTTTTCTGTGTAAAGTGAACAGCCGAAAAAGGTACTAATCCGAATGTCGAAGGACAAGAACATAGTCCGATTACCGATTAGATAAATTTCTTATCAATTTGCAATTATAGGATGGAATGATGATTGGCTTGTAAACCCGTGTACCCTAATTTATGGGTATCTTCTATCCTAATGTTAACTACGGTTTCCTTCATGAAACTAAGTCACTTCATTGAAATTGACATACCCAAAAGTGCGTACTTCTCAAGTATGTCAATTGAATTTATACTGAGTCAGAAATAACGAAAGGGGGAGAGATTAATTGGAATATCGGATCAAAATAGAGGATAGCAGCCTGCGACTTGGGACGCGAATTGATATCGAGACTACGACGTTTCGTTCTGTAGACTCTCAAGAGAAATCGCATTGGGAACTCCCTGCTGGAGTGTACCGCGCAAAAGATATCGTCCGCGAAATAAGTGCATTACTCGAGGCGGTTTGCTTACAGCTTGGGGACTCTGCAGCCGCTGAGTCGCTCTTAAGGAATCTCCAATCCAGCTTAGGAGTTTCCGGAAGAGAAGCCGTGCTGCCGTTGGCCTTAATCGCCTCGGGAGATGAAACGAAACGCCCGTTCCTCGATCAGGCGCAACAAATCGGAAACACGTTGTCTAGCTGGGCTCGAGAATATTATTTAGAGAAGTCGGCTTGGCTGATGTACGGAGAAAAATCCTTACTCCAGCTTGTTCATAGAAGCCAGTGTGACAATCATCGGTGGACGCCAGAGGTGGTGAGCATTTTAATGGGGCCTAAGGGTAGCCCCGAAATCATGCAGTTGTTTAATGAGTATCTGCATCAACTGATCCTCCTGAGAGATGCGTTGATGCCTTTTGAGAACTGGGAGGAAGTTCCTATTATGATCGTGGAGGGGGATCAAGCGAAGGGACTTCGATTTATCGAGCCGGCGCGGAATCGCTTTCTCACAGAACTGATGGTCAAACGAATGCCACACAAAGAGGTTGTACGCTTCGCGCAAAGTTTCCTAAGCCCTGAACTCTCCATGGTTGGATACGGATTTCAATACCGTCTCGGGATGGTGCTGCCTGCGGCAATCGGAAAACCGATTACCGCCACAAAAAGCTTACTTTGCTGGCATCCCGCTCATCTATTGCCGTATGAGAAGGCCGGGGGGACAGACTCCTTTGTCATCGATTATGCTGAGGGAGATTACTACGCAGTCACCCGCAGTTGGATCGGTTCCCGTACATCAGAGCAACAGAATAACAATGAAGTGAGTTTCGAAAACGAAATAGATATCGTACCCGAAGCAAATGAACAAGGCCGGGTTATATTAAATCTGAGATTGTCGGATGGGAATTACGAGTATTGTGTGGATGTTGGGCAGGCTATGCGAGGACACCGATATATGTATCGTCCTGAGCAAATCCACGTATCCGCAGAAAGTACAGCCTGGCCGGCCCGTTCCGCATGGATCGAACACTCTGCTTCGGATATATTGGGGGTGACAGGACTCGCGGCCTTTGATGATGACGGCGTTCACTACATTTCAGTTGGAGGCAATCCGCTCGTGGTGTGGGCACTGCTTGGCAAACTGTTTCCGCTAAATGTGGTTGTAATCATTGACGAACAAGCCGATGAAGTGGAGGCGCCGCATCTGGCAGGTAGTAAATTAAGAGGGTTAATTCTGTTGAATGGAAGCTATTCTCGTCAAGTTGTTACCCGTTAACCTCATGCTCTTGTATTGCGGATGGCAGTTCGTCGTCCGGAAATAACCGCATATAATCTGTCCCAAAGTCCCGAAGCTGGATTAATATAACCATGAGCGCCTCTCCCAATTGGGTTAGCGAATATTCGACCTTTGGCGGAACTACCGCATACACTTTCCGGGCGATTAATCCGTCGTTTTCCAAGTCTCTTAACTGCACCGTCAGCATTTTTTGCGTAGCTCCGGGCATCAACTTCTGAAGTTCGTTGAACCGGTAGGTTTGTTTCGATAAATGACTTAAAATCAAAGGCTTCCATTTCCCACTTATTAATCCGAGCGTGATTTCGGAGGTACAAAGAAAAACGCTATTGCGGTATTCGATCATATGGGACTGACCCCATAACGTGAGACAAATTAAAAAACACCTTCAAGAGAATGCAACCATGTCGTAAGATATGGGGACAACTTTGGAGGTGTTTTTGCGTTGGCAACAAGAGTCAGCTATCCAGTAGAAGTGAAAAAGAAAGCTATTGAAATGAGGTTGGATGGCATTCCAGTGAAAGAAGTCATGGACCAACTGAACATACGAAATAAGACACAAGTGGAGACCTGGATGAGATGGTATCGCAGCGGCCAATGGAACCGGTTGGAGCAACCTGTCGGTAAACAATACAGCTACGGTAAAGGCCCTGAATATACGTCAGAACTCGAGAAGGTACAGGCGGAAAATCGGTTTCTGAAGCAACAATTAGATCTGCTAAAAAAGTTCGTGGAAATGCAAAGGAGGTGTCGCCAAAGGCTGTAGTGGAGTGGGTGGAGTCTGTTCGAGGAGAAATCAGTGTAACTCAAGCGTGTGCATGGATCGGGCTTTCTCGCTCCACCTACTATCGCTGGAAGAACGCCTACAAGAACCCATGTAAAGATCACATGGTAGAGACGATTCGAGAACTCTGTAGTCAGCATAAATTTCGTTATGGATACCGGAAGATCACGGCTCTGCTTCGGATGGAGCGTAAGATAAACCATAAACGCGTGCAGCGGATTATGCAGCGCGAGGGGCTCCAATGTCGTGTCAAAGTGAAGAAACGCAAACCTACTGGGCAGCCAGCTTATATCGCAGAGCACTTGTTAAAGCGCCAGTTTGCAGCCGATGCCCCCATGCAAAAACTCGTTACAGATATTACGTATTTGCCGTTTGGCGGAAAAACGTTATACCTGTCGAGTATCTTGGACTTGTTTAACGGAGAGATTGTGGCGTACAGTATTTCTGACAAGCAAGACACCGGGTTTGTCCTGGACACGCTGGGTCAGCTGCCCACTCTGCCAGGCACTATGCTCCATAGCGACCAGGGCAGCGTCTTCACATCTCAGGCCTATCAAGAAGCTGTGAAGGGAAAAGGCATTACCATGAGCATGTCCCGCAAGGGTACGCCCGCTGATAATGCCCCCATTGAATCGTTTCATTCCACGCTAAAGTCTGAAACGTTCTATCTCGAAGGTTTAACCTGTACGACGACAGCCATCGTCGAGCAGACCGTTCGAGACTACATTACTTACTATAACTCAATTCGCATTCAAACAAAACTAAACAACCAGTCGCCGCTTCATTTCCGGCAACTGGCTGCTTAAACTTGCAAGGTGTTTTGATCCCTGTCTCACAAACGGGGGTCAGTCCCTATTCAATACCCCTCTTTTTTTGTTATTATAATCGACTAATCATCCCTGTTTAATATGAATATTATCAAACCGAGCCCATCGTTTCAAGTATGAAACCCATGCTCAAAAGGAGTAACCAGATATGTTGACCATTAAAAAAGTTGCCGTTCTGCCGCTTGTGCTGGTGATATTGATCCTTATTTCAGCTTGCTCGGGACGGAATGAAGTCTCCGATCAAATCACCGAATCGGCAAGCCGTTCTTCGAACGGTGAAACGGTAGACGGGCAGGCTGTCTACCCAATCCAAAATGGGGCCGAACTGACGTACTGGCTGCAAAGCCAGACGACGCTCAAACCGAGCGTTAACGATATTCCTTTTTATCAGGAATGGCAGAAACGGATCGGGGTACCGATTCGGTTTTCTGAGGTGTCTGCAACACAGGCAAAGGAATCGTTCAGCGTAATGCTTGCTTCAGGAAATTTACCCGACATTATCGAATATAATTGGCTGGATGGTGTGTCAGGTGGACCTGAAAAGGCATTGAAAGACGGATATATTTTAAGACTGAACGAACTCATCGACCGGCATGCGCCGAACTTGAAAAAGTATTTACAGGAGCATCCCGATATCGACAAATTGGTGAAAACGGACAACGGAGACTATTATGCATTTCCGTTTCTTAAAGAAGGCGGCATGACCACACAGTGGGCAGGTCCGGTGCTGCGCAAGGATTGGCTTCAGGAACTAAATTTGGAAGTCCCCACAACAATCGATGAATGGCACCAAGTGTTGATCGCGTTCAAGGAGCGAAAAGGCGTACGTGCACCATTGACTTTCAGCAGCCAAACCCATGCGCTGCAAGGTTTTCTGGATGGAGCTTTTATCGGGGCGTTCGGCGTCATTCGCGATTTTTATCACGAAGACGGGAAAGTGTTGTATGGTCCGCTGCAGCCTGGATATATACAGTTTTTGAAAACAATGAATCAATGGTACGAAGAAGGATTGCTCGACCCGAACTTTACGCAGAACGACCGAAAAACGCAGGATGCGAATCTGATGACAGGGGCTTCGGGAGCAACCGTCTCCTCGGGTGCCAATATCGACAAATGGGAGGCTGCTCTTAGGGATGGAGATCCGCGAGCGACTTTCGTGTTCGCGCCTTATCCCGTGCTGCAAAAAGGGGAGACTCCGAAATTTGGACAGGAAGCGTGGTTGTACGGGGCGGAAGCGTCTGCTGCGATATCCGCCAGCAGCAAGCATCCAGAGCTTGCCGTTCAAGTGCTTGATTACGCCTACGGAGAAGAGGGCTACCTGCTTTTCAATTATGGAATCGAAGGACAGTCATTCAACTGGAAAGGCGGCAAACCGGAGCTGACAGAATTAATCACGAGTAACCCGGACAATCTGTCCTACCTAGAAGCATTGACGCTCTACACCCATACCGTAAATCCAGGTCCGTACGTGGAATCTAAGGAGCTGATCGGTAAATTGGCCGTGACGAATGAGGACCACAATTACGACAATTGGAAAACGGACAACCTTAAGCACGTACTTCCGCCCGTGTCGATTACATCTGAGGAATCGAACGAATTTGCGCGCATTATGTCTGATGTCGACACGCTAGTCAACGAGATCACACTAAAGGTCATTCTGGGTTCAGAACCGGCGGATGAAGCTTTTCGTGAGCTTACGGAGAAGTTGGAGTCTCTTGGTATCAGACGCGCGCTAGAAATTCAACAGGCTGCTTACGACCGTTTCCTGAACCGATGATCAGAAGAGTCGCCAAAGATTTTAATCGTAACAAATGGCTCTATGTGCTCGCTATTCCAATCGTCGCCTATTATGTTTTGTTTCAGTATTTGCCTATGTACGGCGCGGTTATCGCATTTAAAGATTATTCACCGATTCAAGGGGTTTGGGGAAGTGAATGGGTCGGATTGGAACATTTCAGATCTTTTATTAACAGCCACTATTTCTGGCGCTTGTTTCGGAACACCGTGCTGTTAAGCCTTTACTCCCTGGTGTTCGATTTTACAGCTCCGATTGTACTGGCGCTTTTGATTCACGAAGTTCGTTCGCGATATGTCAAATCATTCGTGCAGACGGTTTCGTTCATGCCTTATTTTATCTCGCTGATCGTCGTTTGCGGCTTGGTCAAGGATCTAACCCAGAGCGGCGGCGTCGCGAATCTCGCCTTTACGTTTTTGACGGGGGGAGATGGACAGGATTTGTTGCAGCAGCCAGGGCTGTTCCGCGGCATATACGTGATGTCCGAAATCTGGCAACGGGTCGGTTGGGAGTCGATTATTTATGCAGCAGCGCTGTCGACGATCCCGCAGGCGCAATACGAGGCAGCGCGTATAGATGGCGCAAGTCGCTTGCGGCAAATTCGAAGTATAACGCTGCCAGGGCTTCTTCCGACGATTGCAATCATGTTTATTTTGCGGGTAGGTCATTTGATGGATGTAGGGTACGAAAAAATATTATTGCTTTATAATCCAGTGATCTATGAAACGGCGGACGTTATTTCCACGTTCGTCTATCGTAAAGGCTTACTCGACAATGACTGGAGTTTCAGTTCGGCCATTGGATTGTTTAACTCTGCAATCAATCTCCTGATGCTTGTTATCGCCAATGCGCTAACCCGAAAAACAAACCAAAACAGTCTGTGGTAAGGAGGGGACCCTATGCGTATATCCGACCGTATACTTGACATTGCCATGTACTTTCTGCTGACCACGTTGGTTGCTGTTACGCTTTATCCATTGATCTACGTCTTGTTCGCCTCGTTCAGCGATGGCGACCTGCTTATGGCTAGAAAGGGACTGCTGTGGAAACCGGCCGGTTTTAGTACACTGGCTTACGAGAGAGCGCTTGGCAATCCGGCGGTTTGGTCGGGCTACTGGAACACGCTTCGACTGGTTGGCGGAGGTCTCATTCTACATGTAACGATGGCGATTATGGCGGCATACGTGCTATCGCGCCGCAATTTCATATGGGGCAAGTTCCTAATGTTGTTTATTGTCGTAACGATGTTCTTTAATGCTGGGCTCATACCGTTCTATCTTGTAGTAAATGATATGGGTATCATGAACACCATGTGGGCTCTGCTCCTTCCGTTTGCGGTAAATACGTTTCACCTGATTATTTTGCGAACCGCCTTTTTGTCGTTGCCTGTTGAACTTGAGGAGTCGGCCCAGATCGACGGTGCCAATCACTTGACCGTGCTTCTAAAAATAGTGATCCCGTTGTCCATGCCAGTCATTAGCGTAATTATGCTATACACGGCGGCAGACAAATGGAACATGTGGTTTATCCCATCGCTATTCATACAAGATCGTACATTGTATCCGCTACAATTGGTGTTGCGCGAGATTTTGATCAACAACGGGACGGATAACATTTCTTTTGGAGCAGGTGTAGGAGAAGCTCGAAACATCGGAGAAACGATCAAATATGCTACAATCGTGATTGCGACTATGCCCATTCTGTGTATTTATCCGTTTCTCCAGAAGTATTTTGTGAAGAGTGCTTTCTTAGGAGCGGTCAAGGGATAAGGATCATACTAAGAATGCCATGATAATCGATTAAGGATCCGCTGAACGCATCACATTGACACGTTGTACGGTTGGAAGTACAATATAACTACTATATAAGTAGGAATAATTGGATATAAGTGCTGTATACGGAGTTGACCAGAAATACTGGAGACTGAAGGGGTTCCCTAGGGGACCATGCCTTCAGTCTCCTTTTGGTTTGTATAGGAGAAAAAGGAGATGAACCATGGTGACAGATCAGCAGAACCTTTCGAAAAAATGGAGATTCGATACGTTGCAAGTGCACGCTGGGCAAGAGGCGGATCCGGTGACGGGCGCAAGAGCGGTACCTATTTACCAAAGCTCTTCCTTTGTATTCAAGAATACGGAGCACGCTCGCGCTGTGCTGAATTTTGAAGAGCCTGGGAACACCTATACCCGAATCAGCAATCCGACGAATGAGGTACTGGAGCAGCGAATAGCTGCCTTGGAGGGTGGCTCTGGCGCGCTCGCTGTGGCCTCGGGCTCGACGGCCGTCACGTATTCCATATTTAATATTGCAGGGGCCGGCGATGAGATTGTAGCCGCGAACACCCTTTATGGCGGAACCTACAACTTGCTTGCCGTCACGCTGCCCAAGCTTGGCATCCGGACGACGTTTGTCAGCCCGGATGATCCCGAGAATTTCCGGCGCGCCATCAACGAGCATACGAAAGCCCTTTTCATTGAATCGATTGGAAATCCGGGGCTCAACGTACCGGACCTCAGGCGCATTGCGGATATAGCCCATGAACATGGAATCCCATTAATCGTAGACAACACCTTCGGAACGCCGTATCTGATCAGACCGATTGAGCATGGCGCCGATATCGTTGTCCATTCGGCGACGAAATATATCGGGGGCCATGGCACCACCATCGGCGGCCTGATTGTGGACGGCGGCAGGTTTGATTGGGAGAGCGGCAAATTCCCGGGGCTTACGGAGCCTGATCCAAGCTATAACGGTATCCGGTACCTGGAGAAATTCGGCGAGACCGCTTATATTACGAAGCTGCGCGTTCAATTTTTGCGTGACATCGGGGCAGCCATCAGCCCGTTCAACTCCTTCTTGCTGCTGCAAGGACTCGAGACGCTGTCGCTGCGGCTGGAGAAGCATTTGTCCAATACGAATCGCATCGTGCAGTATCTGAACGAGCATCCCGAAGTGGCCTGGGTCAATTACCCGGGACTTGCATCAAGCCCTTACTATGAACTGGGTCAAACCTACTTCCCGAAAGGCGCAGGTTCTATCTTTACTTTCGGCTTAAAAGGCGGGTTTGAGGCAGCCAATCGATTTATTGACAGCCTGGAGCTGTTCTCCCATCTGGCCAATGTCGCGGATGCCAAATCGTTGGTCATTCACCCTGCCAGTACGACCCATGCCCAGCTGTCGCCGGAGCAGCAGCTCTCCGGCGGCATAACGCCGGATCTGATCCGACTGTCCGTTGGCATCGAGGATTCGCTGGATCTTATTGACGATTTGGAGCAGGCCTTGCAGAAGGCCGGAAGTTTAGCCGGGAAACCGGCAGGAACGCTGCAATCATAAGAAGCTGATCGAGCCAGTCCGTAAGCTGACTGGCTTCTTTTTCACGAAGATGAAATTGGACCGTCAGAGGGGGCCGGTGTAGTCCGGCTATTCTAATGGAGTAATTAAAACGGCCAACGGTATCATCACATTGGCCTGGTACAAAGAAGCGCCCCCCGTTTCACTACGGGTGGGCGCTTTAGCATGCTGGGCGATGACTCCTCCAACGATCGGGGCATGGAGGTTATCTGTCGGTCCTATCGATCAACGCTAGCGCTTAACGCGTGGCAGCCTGCGCCTCAGACGCTGTACGGAAGCGGTTGGGAGGGATCGTCAGACCGAAATGCTCCCGCAACGTGGTTCCGGTATATTCCCGCCGGAACAGTCCCCGTTCCTGTAGGAGCGGGACAACCCCGTCCACAAAATCCTCGAGCCCATCGGGAAGGCCGGGAGCCATGAGCATGAAGCCATCCGCGGCGCCTTCCTTGAACCAATGTTCCAGGGTATTCGCGATTTTCTCCGGCGTACCGACCAAGTGGTCCCCGCTGAAGGAGCCGATAATGAGCGAATAGATTTCGCGCAGCGTAGGATTCTCCCTTGCGATGACGGGCTGATGTTTGGGATAGTCCGGATTCCTCGCCTGCAGTATGTCCAGGCCGGCTTCCTTTGCGGTGGTTTCAGGCGTGAAGCCGGTAAAATCGACATCCTTAAAATAATCCGCCAGAAAACCCAGAATCGTCTCATCCGTAAGCAGCTCCTCAAACTGCTTGCGCTTGCGCAGCGCATCGTCCTCTGTCGCGCCGATGACCGGCGAGATCCCAAGGACAATGGATACGTCATCCGGATTTCTGCCGGAAGCCGCAATCTTCTGTTTGAAGGCTTGATAGTATTCCCGTGCATCTTCGAAATTGTATTTAATTGCGAAAATCACTTCGCCCACGTTTGCGGCAAACTGCTGACCGGCAGCGGAATTGCCGGCTTGGACCAGAACCGGCTGCCCCTGTGGGGAGCGCGCGATGTTAAGCGGCCCCTCCACGGAGAAGAATTCGCCCTGATGTTGAAGGCGATGAAGCTTATCCGGCTCGAAGAAGCGTCCGGAAGACTTGTCGAAGACAAAGGCATCATCCTCCCACGAATCCCAGAGGCCGCGAACGACATCTACGAACTCGGCAGCTCTAAGGTAGCGATGCTCCAGCTCATAATGCTCGGCAGCGCCGAAGTTCCGTGCCGTGTTACCGGATAAGTCCCGGGTTGTGACGATGTTCCAGCCTACCCGCCCCTTGCTGATATGGTCTGCGGACATCAGCTGGCGCGCCAGGTTGAAGGGCTCCACGTAAGAGGTGGAAGCCGTGGCGACCAGCCCGATGCGGGAGGTCGCGCCCGCCAGGGCGGAGATTAGTGTGATAGGCTCGAACCGGTTCAGGATGTTAGGATGGGACTCTTCGTTAATGGCCAGACTGTCGGCCAGAAACACCATGTCGAATTTGCCACGTTCCGCAGTTTGGGCAAGCGTTCGGTAATAATCGATGTCGATGCTTGCCCTGGGCATAGCATCGTCGCGCCGCCAAGAAGAGGCGTGGATGCCGGTGCCTACAAGGTAAGCCGATAATTTGATTTCTTTCTTCCGGGTCACGGTCTTCACTCCTTATGGATGAATAAAAAAAGACACTTTCCTCCAAAGATCGGGGAAAAGTGTCTCCAGTTGACTGGTAGACTTAATCTGGCATTATCAAGATCGGAATAATGGGCTATATAAGCTTAACTGAATGTTAATAAGCAATGCCGCCGTTGTCAACCCGTAACTTGCTCATTATATGAATCGCTGACTTGAGGAAACACGCCAGCGAAAATAGGTTATTGACGAGACGTACAAACTGCGTTACGATATCACACAAAACCAATTGTCATTGTCGGAATAATGCCATTTACCAGTCAACTGGAGATGTCTGCTGCTAATCGGAAGATTAGCGCGGCATCTCTTTTTGTATCCTTATTTTCTGTCGGAAAGGTGAAATATCGATGTCCATTCAAGATTCAATCCGAACGGAACGGGGCATTCCCGTTCCGATGCGGGACGGCGTCCGGCTGTATGCGGATGTTTACCGGCCCAATGATGACAAGTCTTATCCTGTGCTGCTGCTGCGAACTCCGTACAACAGGGAGGATGCGCAGACGATGAATTACGCGCATCCGAGCTGGTATGCCCGGCATGGATATGTAGTGGTCGTGCAGGATGCCAGAGGCCGATGGTCCTCGGAGGGAGCGTTTCATCCATACATACATGAGGCAGAGGACGGCTATGACACCATTGAGTGGGCAGCCTCGCTTCCGTACGCCATACCGAAGGTCGGCATGTACGGATTCTCGTACGCGGGTGCCATGCAGTGGCTGGCGGCCACCAGCAGGCCGCCTCATCTGGCCTGCATCGCACCGGCTATGATCGGCTCCGACTCCTATCAGGGCAAAGCCTACCGAAACGGTGCCCTGAGCCTGGCCTTGCAGCAATCGTGGATGTTGTTCGCTGCCCAGGACACCGCGCTTCGCCGCGGACGCGGGGACTGGGCAGCCGAGCTGTCGGCGTTATACGGGGACGTGTTTTCCTTTTACAAGCGATTGCCGCTGAACGATCCGCCCGAGTCGGTTAAGGAGCTCGCACCTTACTATCTGGAATGGCTGAGGCATCCGTCCCGTGACGAGTATTGGCATGCTACTTCCTTGAAGGAAAAGTATGAATCGGTCGAGGTGCCTGCGCTTCATATTGGCGGGTGGTACGACATTTTTATTGACGGGACAATCGAGAACTTCACCGGGATCCGTAAGCGGGGGGCCACGGAGAACGCAAAGGCACATCAGTATTTGTACATAGAGCCGTGGTTTCACATGCCGTGGTCGAGATATGTCGGGGAGCTGGATTTCGGACCGGAAGCGGCCAACCGGGTAGATCAACTGCAGCTCCGGTGGTTTGACCGTTGGCTGAAAGGGAAGGAGCCGTTTCATGAACTGGCCTCGGTCACCTATTTTCGGATGGGAAGCAATACCTGGCACGAAGCGGAGCAGTGGCCTCCAGCCGAAGCTCAGGATACGGCTTATTATCTTCACAGCTCGTCGAGAGCGAACTCGATTCATGGTGACGGAACGCTGACCACGAGCGCGCCGGTTGAGGAGTATCCGGACACGTATGTGTACCATCCTTCGATCCCGGTACCCGCACTCGGCGGCCGATCCGGCGCCGTGCCCGATTTAACGCCGATGGGTCCTCGCAATCAGATACCGAATGAGGTTCGGAACGATGTGCTGGTCTATTCGACGGAGCCTCTCCAGGAGGAGCTGGTTCTTAGCGGGGAGGTAACGGTTGAGCTGTATGCTTCCACTTCGGCCGAGGATACGGATTTTGTCGCAAAGCTTGTCGATGCGTACCCGGACGGGCGTTCCTATAATATCGCGGAGGGCATCGTGAGAGCGAGCTACCGCCATGGTTTATCGGCTCCGGAGGCAGTTGTGCCGGGTGAAGTGCACCGATACGAAATATCGCTTGGGCCGACGGCAGCCGTGTTCCGCCCAGGCCATCGCATCCGCCTTCATGTCACAAGCTCGCTGTTTCCGACCTTTGACCGCAATCCGAACCGAGTGATGAATCCGGGGGAAGCGACGGAGGCCGACTTCGTGACGGCGACTCAGACGATATACCATGATGAGCTGCATCCATCGAAGCTTTGGCTGCCGATCATCCATGAATAAGACAGGGAGGTACAAGGAAATTGGCGATCAACTTCATTTGGTTTGATCTGGGATACACATTAGTGTATCAGGACAGGGAACAGGTTTACGTCCGCTACCTGGCGGAGCAAGGGGTGAGCATTCCGCAGGAGCGGATCGAAGAGGCGTACCATCTGGCGGATAAACATTTCATGAGGGATTACCCGGGGGTGCTGGCCAAGGAACGCGATACCTTTTTCCCATGGTACTTGGGCGTGCTCAATCACTCGCTGGGCTTGCATTTTGATCTGACGAAGCAATACCGGCGGATTATGGAGGTTCAGCGGGAGCTGGAGTGCGTCGGCTGGCGTTCGTTTCCATTTACCCGCCCCGTACTGGAGACCTTGAAAGAGCACTCCTACGGGGTGGGCCTTATCAGCAATTGGGATCATACCGCAAGGGATGTACTGGAGAGAAATGGCTTACTGCCGCTCCTTGATGAGATCGTGATCTCTTCGGAAGTGGGAATCGAGAAGCCGGATCGGGCGATATTTCAGTTAGCGCTGGAGCGCGCCGGGATATCCCCCGAGGAAAGCCTGTACGTCGGTGATAACTATTACGATGACGTCATCGGGAGTGAGCGGGCGGGCATGCAGAGTTACCTGATCAACCGGTTCGGTATGCTGGGGATCGAGGAGCTGGATTCGGTCCAGCTGATTTCATCGATACAAGAGCTTCCGCAGCGATTATCCGTTTCATCCAAAATCATCTCTTAAATAAGAAAGGTAGGGGTCATACCTATGAGAAAAAATCGCAGATTGCGTCATGGCATGGGTATTTTAACGATGGCTTTATTGATTCTGTTTACGGCCGCTTGCGGCAATAACAACGCTGCCGCTCCAACCGGCAGTCCAGAGGGGGGAACCAATGGAGGCGGCGACGGCGTTGCCAACACGTCATCTGCCCCGGCACCGGAAATCAAGACGGAGCAATCCTCCGGAGCCAAGGTGCAGGGCGGCGACGTTGTCGTCATTATTTTGCAGGATCTTGATTTCCTCGACCCTCACCTGGCGGTGGCAGCCGGCACGAATGAAGTGCTGTTCAATGTGTTCGAGGGGCTGCTGAAGCCAAACGAGGAGGGCGAGCTTAATCCGGCTATTGCGGAATCTTACGAAGTGTCGGATGACGGTCTGATCTATACGTTCAAGCTGCGAAGCGGGGTAAAATTCCATAATGGGAACCCGGTAACCGCAGAGGATGTGGCGTATTCTTATTCCCGCTTGGCTGGGCTGGATACAGGAAAACCGCTGCAATCGGCTTTCGAGGACGTTCAGTCGGTTGAGGCCAAGGACGCTTCCACAATCGAGATCCAATTGAAGCAGAACAGCTCCTCCTTTTTGACGGCATTGACCTCTGCGGTCATTCCGAAGGGGTATGAAGACAGCAACAAGAACCCGATCGGCACAGGACCTTTCAAGTTTAAGGAGTACTTGCCTGGACAGCGGCTCGTTGTCGAGAAGTTCCCGGATTATTATGTGAAGGATGTGCCTTCGCTCGACAAGGTCGAATTCCGGATCATTACGGATGCGGAAGCAGGACTGCTGGCTTTGAAATCCGGAGAAGTGGATGTATTCCCGCGGATCGGGACGGAGCGGCTGGAGGAGATAGCCAACGACTATACCACCCTGAGCGCGCCGCAAAATCTGGTGCAACTGGTTGCCTTCAATAACGCCAAGAAACCGTTCAGTGACATAAAAGTGCGCCAGGCTTTGAATTATGCCATCAACAAAGATGAAATCATTCAAGGGGTTGCGCTCGGTTACGGTACGAAGATCGGTTCGAACCTGAGCCCCGTGCTTGCAAAGTATTATCAGGAAGGTCTCGAAGATCAATATGCCACCGATCTGGAGAAAGCCAAGGCTTTGCTTGCCGAAGCGGGTTATCCGAACGGGTTTGAGACAACGCTCTCCGTGCCTTCCAACTACCAGTTCCATGTGGATACGGCCCAAGTCGTCGCTGCGCAGCTGGAGCAGATCGGCGTGAAAGTCAAAATCGAACCGGTGGAGTGGGCCGTATGGCTCGAACGGATCTATAAGGGCCGCGATTATGAGCTGACGATCATTGGCCTTGACGGCAAGCTGGATCCGTATCAGATTCTGAACAAATATATTTCCGATGCATCCAACAATTTCTTCAATTATAACAACCCTGAATTCGATACTGTCCTCAGTTCGGCGGTAACCGAAGTGGATGATGCGAAACGGGTGGAGCTGTATAAGAAAGCCCAACAAATTCTAGCCGAAGATGCTGCTGCGATTTACATCATGGACCCGAACTCCAATGTGGCGCTCAATAAGAAACTTGCGGGTTACAAGCAGTATCCGCTCTATGTCCAAGATCTGTCGAGTGTCTACTTCACGGAATAGGGGGCTGGAGGTGCCCGGATGAACTACTATGCAAGACGAACGTTCACGCTGCTGCTGACGATGCTGTTTATTGTGGTGCTGACCTTCTCCGTGTTCCGCATCATTCCCGGCAATCCTGCGCTTACCATTCTTGGCGTAGAGGCCACGGATGAGCAAATTGCGATGCTGGAGGCGAAGCTCGGCACGGATCGCCTGCTTGGCGAGCAATTTATCGACTGGATTCAGGGCATTGCGATATTGGACTTCGGGGAATCCTTAAGGTTCTCCGAGCCGGTTTTGGATTTAATCGCAGCCCGTCTGCCGGTCACGTTTTCCCTGGCTGTGCTGGCTATGGCAATTACGGTATGCGTAGCCATACCGCTGGGCATACTGGCAGCCCGGACCAAGGGAAAGCTCGTGGATATGGTTGTATCGATAGGTACCCAGATCGGTCTAGCCGTTCCGTCGTTCTGGATGGGGATCATTCTGATCTTGGTCTTCGGCCTTACCCTCAAATGGGTGTCGGTCAGCACGTACGTCGGATGGTCGGAGAATCCGCTATTCGCCCTGCGATCCTTGCTGCTTCCCGCCATCGCGCTCGCGATTCCGCAGATTGCTATCGTGGTGCGGTACTTGCGGACGACGATGCTGGAGCAGCTGAACTTGGATTATGTAAGGACTGCTCGAAGCAAAGGGCTGCCTGAGAAAGACGTTCATTACCGGCATGTGCTGAAGAATGCGCTGCTGCCCGTCATTACGATTATCGGCATTCATTTTGGCGAGCTGCTCGCCGGCAGCCTGGTCATTGAGCAGGTATTTACGCTCCCGGGCTTCGGCAGCCTGCTCATAACGGCCATTGGAAACCGCGACTATCCGCTGGTGCAAGGGTTGGTACTGATCATTGCCTTTACCGTCATTACGATTAATTTCTTGGTTGATCTGTCCTACCGCTGGCTGGATCCGCAAATCCGATTAAAGTAGGAGCTAAGCTATGATGAATAGAAAATACAGCTTAAGTTTGGTGCTGGGGATGACGTTTGTATCGTTGCTGCTTGCAATCATGCTGATCAGCCTGTTTTATACCCCGTACGCCGTCAACGTCATGAAGATTGCGGACCGGCTGCAAGGGCCGAGCTGGAATCATTGGCTGGGAACCGACAACTTCGGAAGAGACGTGCTTAGCCGCGTCATGGTCGGAGCCCAGACCGCGTTTATGGTTGGAGCCGTATCCGTCGGAATCGGGTTGACCGGAGGATTGATCATCGGAACCCTGGCCGGTTACGCGGGCAAATGGCTGGATGAGCTCCTCATGAGGGGGACCGATGCATTGCTTGCATTCCCCGGCATACTCATCGCTTTGCTACTCGTCACGATTTACCAGCCCAGCATGTTCCAGACGATGCTGGCCATCGGAATATTATCCATTCCGTCGTTTGCGCGGGTCATTCGCAGCGGGGTGCTGCAGCATCGCGAGGCGGAATATGTGAAGGCCGCAAGAGGCATCGGCGCAGGTCACATGAACATTATTTTTATTCAAATTCTTCCCAATATAGCGTCCTCTATCGTCACTACGGCAGCTTTAAGCTTCTCGACCGCGATTCTGGTGGAGGCCGCGCTCAGTTATTTGGGACTAGGCGTGCAGCCGCCGGACCCAAGCTGGGGAAGAATGCTGAACGAATCGCAGAGCTTTCTGGGCAAGGCGCCATGGTTTACCCTCGCACCGGGGCTGGTAATCACGCTGACCGTGCTCGGTTTTAATCTCCTAAGCGACGGGGTCCGCGATGTCCGGGATAAGAGAGGATGAAGGTGATTGGCATGGAACTGGGAGCCAAACAGGATGAACAGGTTCTTGATATCCGCAATTTGAGGATCGAATTGCAAACGTCCCGCAGGACGGCCGTGAATGTGCTGGAGGACGTGTCCCTTCAGATTAGAAAAGGAGAAATCGTGGGCGTTGTCGGCGAATCGGGCTGCGGCAAAAGCATACTGTCGCTTTCCGTGCTGGGTTTACTTCCTCCGGCCATGCGGATCAGCGGGGGGGAACTGTGGTACAAGGATAAGCTGCCGCTTCACGCTTATGACAACCGCAGGCTGCAAAGGGTTCGAGGGAAGGAAATATCGATGGTATTCCAGGACCCGATGAGCTCCTTGAACCATGGCTTGACGGTCGGTTATCAGGTGACGGAGAGCCTAAGACTCCATCTGGGCTGTTCCAAGAGCGAGGCACGGGAGCGCGCAATTATGCTGTTTCGCAAGGTGGGACTCCCCCGGCCGGAGAAACTGCTGCACGAATATCCGTATCAGCTGTCGGGTGGCATGCGGCAGCGTGTCATGATCGCGATCGCCATTTCCTGCAACCCGGGTCTCTTGATTGCGGATGAGCCGACGACGGCACTGGATGTTACAATCCAGGCCCAGATTCTGGACTTGATGCGCAGGATTCGCGAGGATGACGGTACGGCGATTCTGCTCATTTCCCATGATCTGGGCATGATCGCCGATATGTGTGATCGCATTATCGTCATGTACGCCGGCAAAGTGGTGGAGCATGGAACGGCATCGGAGATCTTTGATCACCCCCGCCATCCGTATACGATAGGGCTGCTCAATTCCATTCCGACTCCCGCGAAAAAGGGCAATCGACTGTACTCCATACCCGGCACCGTCCCGGCCCTCCATGAAAGAGGAGCCGGCTGTCGGTTCGCTTCCCGGTGCGAATACGCGGCCGACCGCTGCCGGCAGGAGCAGCCACCGCTTATCCAAGTCGGGAAGCAGCATACGGCTGCTTGTTTCCTGCTCGAGGAGGTGAACGCTAATGCTGTCGTATGAAGCTCCGCTGTTAGAGCTTAGAAACATAGAGAAGTCCTACTCGCAGCAGTCCTGGCCCGGCAGCAAGAAGTTCCGGGCGGTTCGCGGAGTCTCGCTGTCCATCAGGAGGGGAGAGACGCTTGGACTTGTCGGCGAGAGCGGCTGCGGCAAGTCCACCGTTGGACGGATGACAGCACGCCTTCTTGAGCCGAGTGCCGGAGAGCTTCACTATAAAGGAAGTGATATCACAGATGCGGGGGGAAGGACACTACGACAGCTGCGTCAGGAAATCCAGTATGTGTTTCAGGATCCGTACACTTCGCTGAATCCGAGATTTACCGTTGGGCGCTTATTGGAGGAGCCGCTGAAGTACAATCAGCTGGGAAACCGATTGAAGCGTAAGCGCGATGTGCTGGAGATGCTGGACCGGATTGGCCTGAACGCCTCGTATAGGAACCGGTATCCCCATGAACTAAGCGGCGGCCAGCGTCAGAGGGTTGGCATTGCGCGAGCCCTCATGATGAATCCAGAATTTGTTGTGCTGGATGAGCCCGTGTCCGCCCTGGACGTTTCCGTTCAGGCTCAAATTTTGAATCTGCTGAAATCCCTGCAGCATGAACTGTCCTTAACCTACCTGTTTATTTCCCATGATCTGAACGTGGTTCATTATGTCAGTGACCGGGTCGCCGTGATGTATCTGGGGAACATTGTCGAGATTGCGGATGTGCACGATCTGTATGACAGGCCGCTCCATCCTTACACGCAAGCGCTGGTATCGTCAATCCCGGCGGAACGGGGCGCTGCCAAGCGGGAGCAGATCATTCTTAGCGGAGACTTGCCGGATCCAACGGCTCATATCAGCGGGTGCCCGTTCCGGTCACGGTGCCTGCATGCTTTCGAACGCTGCGAGTCTGAAATGCCGGGGTGGTCCAGCGTCGGGGAAGGTCACGCCGTACGATGCCATTTGTGGGAGGGCAAATACGCAAGCCCGGAAGCCGCTCCTGTCGAAATATTATCATGAAAGAATGGAAGGGGTATATTCGATGAGCGATACCATACGGTTGGCAGCTGCGGAAGATGCTGCGACGGTAAGGGATATCCTTTTCCGTGCCTATGAACCGATTCGGAAGTTGGAACTGAAATGGCCTGCCGCCAACGCCACGGCGGAACTCGTTGCGTCCAATATCCAGCGCAATGAATGCTATGTCTTGGAGCAGGACGGTAAAATCGCGGCGACGCTCACCTATTCGCTGGAAGGAGAGGTCCGGGACGTGACGGCCCTGCCTTTTATAAAATGGTTTGCGGTGGATCCCTTGCTCCAAGCGAGGGGACTTGGGTCGAAGTTAATGGATTGGGTCGAACGGTCCGTCCTTCTCGGACAACATCGAGCACCTGCGGTTACTTTAGCGACAGCCGCGCGGCATCCCTGGCTGGCTGACATGTATCGGCGCAACGGTTATGCTTCAATACTGGACTTCGACCCCAAGAACGGCGACGGCGTAATGCATCTTATGCGAAAAATACTGGATCCCACACTGTATGAGGTATACATCATGGAACATCCCGAGGATCTTGCTTCCATTCATGATCGACCCCGCCCGGTTTCTTGAGGGCGGGTCTTCTTATAAGCAAGGGATTAAAGAGTTTTCAGGGCTTTAAAGTAGACATAATGAAGTCGTTACGAATTGGCCAAACTTTCGCGAGAAAAATCTCAGGACGGCTTCATAATTGGATAAGGGCGTTGCTGCAGAAAGATATATATAATACAGATGAGAATCTCATTGAACATAAGGAAGCAGATTATTAGGGCCTCTATTTTCATAAGGCGCTTTGTAGCAGCAAGGATCCGGGAAGTTCGATCCGGTATCCTTTGACAAGTGTTTCATTGTTGATGATATCCGTGTCATACGCCCGCTCAAAGCCGAGCCGCTCATATAACTTCACCGCAGAGGCCATCATGTCGGAAGTATGGAGATTCAGCGTGGTTGCGCCAAGCTGGATCGATCTGCGGGCAGCCTCTTGAATCAGCAGCGTGGCGATCCCGCGTCCCCGGGAACCAGGAGATACGGCAAGAAGGCGGATAATAGGCGAGTGAATCCCCATCTCCGGTTTTCCGTAAGCGGCCTCCGAGGAGAGGAAGAGTTGGACGCTGCCAACGATTTCCCCGCCAAACTCGGCGACGATCCGGGCATGCGGCGCATGGCTGTACGCCGAACTCCTAATGGAATTCCGATATTCCTCCCATCGCTCCGCAGACAGATCGAAGGCATACTGCTGATAGGATTCCAGCATCACAGCCGCAACAGCCTCGCGTTCCCACTCATGTGCATCCCGTACGATCACTTCTTGGATTGAATTCAACGCTACCACTCCTTTTTTCGGTCATTTAAACTTCAGAGGATACGGCCATATCCTGATAAGGTGAGATTAGTATAGCAGTTTATTCCAATTAAACACATTGGAAAACAAAAATATTAATGCTTTCATTAAAAAAATCTATAAGCATATTTGGATTGACAATAATTTTCCAATTAAGATAAGGATAATTTATAAGGAAACTGCGGTCTTTAAACCATCTATATACATTGGAATAGTGTATTTAATGATGATCCCGGAGGTGTTAGCTTGAACATCGAAAATATCGAGGCTTTTGTCTACATCAACCACTACGGCAGCTTCAACAAGGCGGCAGACGTTCTGTTTCTATCCCAGCCGACGGTGACTGCACGCATCCAGTCGCTGGAGAGGGAGCTCGACTGCAGGCTGTTTGACCGTTTGGGCAAACAGATTCATCTGACCGACAAAGGCAAACAATTCCTTCCCTATGCTCAGCAGATCCTCCAAACCTTCCAAAAAGGGAAACACCATCTTCAATCCAAAGCGTCCATGCCCAATGAGCTCAGAATCGGAAGCACGGTTTCGGTATCCAATTACTTAATGCCCTATCTGCTTATGGTGCTCAACCGACGGTTTCCAGAGATGAACTTCAAGCTGACGACAGGCCCCACGGAAGAGCTGGCCGGCAAGCTCTCGTCCAAGGACATCGATCTGGCCTTCGTCCGCAAGCTGATGAATCCGGCGTTTCAATCCTATCCGTTCTTTGAAGATCCCATCCGCCTCTATGTATATAAGGATCATCCGCTTGCTGCTGCCGGGAGAGCCTCCATTCGGGATATCCGGCACGAGACGCTGGTCTTCTTCGAATGCGGTTCGCTGGATTGGCTAAGGATTCACCGGGTATTCGAGAGTCTGAAACAGCCGCCGAATATCGTGTTTCAGGTCGATAATTCCGAGACGGCGAAGAAGCTTGTGCTGGGGCGAGCGGGCATCTGCTTTCTTCCGGGTCTATGCGCTCAGCAGGAGGTAGCCGAGGGAAGCCTGATTCCCGTAGATATTGCCGAGACGGCAGGCATTTCCCTGCAGACCCATCTCATCTCCTTGAACGGGCACAACAATGGGTTTCTGGATTCCTTGCTGGAGCTCGGCCGCGAATTGTCCTATTGATGAAATGCATGGATGAATAGAAAAACTCTATTAGACGCGTTTCCCAAATCGCGGTAAAGTTAGTGACAACATAAATCTTACTAAAACTATAGGAATTATTAAATTACGAATCGGGACAAGATTGAAGGGGGATGAGGTCGTGAAGAAATCAATCGTGGCAGCCGTTGTAATCGCATTGGCAGGGGTGATCGCCGGATGCGGAACAGGCACGAAGAGTGGAGAGGCGCAACAAGATAGCACGGCGAACGCTGCAGAAGGAAAAGTAACGAAGATTGTTGTCGGCACGGGCACGGCCTTTCCTAGAATCTGCTTTATTGACGAGAACGGAAAGCTGACCGGCTTTGACGTTGAACTGGTACGGGAGATTGATCAACGTTTGCCGGAGTATGAGTTCGAGCTGCAGACCCAAGAGTTTTCCAATCTGCTGCTGAGCCTGGAAACGAAGAAAATTGATTTTGTGGCCCACCAGATGGAGAAGAATCCGGAGCGAACGGAAAAGTACCTATTCAATAAAGAGCCTTACGCCTACTGGCGGAATAAGATCATCGTCGCCAAGGAGAACGACTCCATTCAATCGCTGAATGATTTGAAGGGCAAAAAGGTACTGACCGGTGCAACCAGTGCGGCTGCTCAGATTCTGGAGAACTACAACAAGGACAATAACGATGCGATCAACATTGTCTATCAGAACGGCGCGGCGAATGATACCGTGAGCCAGATTACGACGGGCCGGGTGGATGCAACCGTAGGGGCGGACTTTACGCTGCCGCTAATCGACCCGCAAGGAAAGCTGAAAACAACGGGCGACCACCTGTCGGAGGCCGACATCCTGTTCGTATTCCGCAAGGATGACCCGGAGAGCCAGAAGCTGTCGGATGCGGTTGACGATGCGATCAAGGAGCTGAAATCGGATGGAACGCTGACCAAGCTGAGCAAGGAATGGCTGGGCGACGACTTCACGTCGTCGAATCCATGATGAGATAAACCTAGTAGAAGGGAGAAGGGGTCCATGGGTGCACCGTTCGATTACTCGTACGTATTTAGCTTTCTGCCCAAGCTCTTGTCGACGTTAGGCGTCACGATGCTGATCGTGGCAGGCTCTCTGCTGGTGGGAATCGTCGTCGGATTTCTGGTTGCCCTTCCTCGCCTCTACCGGATACCGGTGCTGAACGCATTCTCCATGGTGTACATTTCGTTCTTCAGGGGAACGCCGATTCTGATCCAGCTCTTCTTGTTCTATTACGGTCTGCCGGAGATGCTGAAGCTGGTTCATATCGACCTGTCCCGGGCGCCTGTCATGGTATTCGTGATCCTGACTTACGGGCTTCATACCGGAGCCTTCATGTCGGAGATGATCCGGGCTTCGGTAACGGCGGTGGACAGAGGCCAGGTAGAAGCGGCGTACGCCATGGGGATGAAGGGACATCAAGCCTTCCTTCGGATCGTCCTCCCTCAAGCGCTCGCGATCGCGGTTCCGGTATTTTCGAATATGGTGATTGCCCTGCTGAAGGATACTTCCTTGGCGTTTACCCTCGGGCTCATGGAGATGACGGGAAAAGCGCAAACCCTGGGCAATATCACCCAGCATTTTATCGAAGCTTATCTGGCGCTGGCTTTCATCTATCTTGTCATCAGCTTCACGCTTGAGAAACTGCTGCTGCGTGCGGAGCGGCGCCTGATGCGCCACGAGGTTCCGGAGTCGGCGGCGCGCAAGAGATTCCGTATACAAGAGAAATTATCCTACCGCCGTATCATCGCCGGAATAAGACCTGAAAAAGGAGGCGCGGAGCTGTGAAAATCGATCCATCCTTCATATGGACGGCATTTGTAAACTTGCTGTCCGCGATCCCGACAACGCTGTTGATCACCGCCGTATCGGTCACGGCCGGATTTATGATCGGGCTTATTGCGGCATTTGCCCGGATCTATAAGGTGCCTGTGCTCAGCCAGATCGCCACTGCCTACGTGACTTTTATCCGGGGCACTCCCATGCTGACGCATCTGCTGCTGATCTATTTCGGCCTGCCGGTGCTGGTGGATGCGCTGTCCGCCCAGATGGGCTGGGGCTTTAAGTCATCCTCCATCCCGATGATCTGGTTTGCGTTCATATCATTCTCGATTACGGCAGGCGCGTATATGTCCGAAATGATCCGTTCCGGCCTGCTCGCGGTCAACCGGGGGCAGCTGGAGGCAGCCTATTCGATCGGCATGACGACGTGGCAGGCGCTGCGGAGGATCGTATTCCCCCAAGCCTTGGCAGTCAGCCTGCCAAACCTCTCCAATTCGGTGATCGGCATGCTTCATGGCTCGACCTTGGCATTTACCGTGTCGGTTGTGGACATTAACGCGCAGGCGCAGATCGTGGCTTCGACCAACTGGAAGTTCTTCGAATCGTACTTGGCGGCGGCAGCTATTTTCTGGGGGCTTACGCTTCTCATCGAAAGACTGACCGCGATCTTCGAGAGACGAATCAATCTCTACAATCGGGGGGGCGTCGCATGATTCAATTGACCGATATTTCAAAGTCATACGGCAAGAACGCGGTGCTGAAATCCATTGATCTGACGATAAACAAAGGGGAAGTGGTGGTCATTCTGGGGCCGAGCGGTTCCGGCAAAACCACGCTGCTGCGCTGCGTGAATTATCTCGAGAAGCCGAATGGCGGCGAGATTGCTATCGGCGATTACCGTGTCCAGTGCAAGCGCGCCACCAAGAAGGAGATTCATGAACTACGCCAAAGATCGGCCATGGTGTTTCAGCAGTACAATCTGTTCAAGCATAAGACGGCGATCGAGAACGTGATGGAAGGCCTGGTCGTCGTCAAAAAAATGCCAAAGGCCGAGGCAAGGCTGAAGAGCATCGCCTTGCTCGAAAAGGTGGGTCTGGCCGATAAGCTGGATGCCTACCCGAGTCAGCTCTCGGGCGGACAGCAGCAGCGGGTGGGCATTGCCAGGGCGCTTGCCCTGGAGCCGGAGGTGATCCTGTTCGATGAGCCGACGTCGGCGCTCGACCCGGAGCTTGTCGGCGAGGTGCTTGCGGTCATTCGCAAAATCGCGAAGGAGGGGATCACCATGATCGTGGTAACGCATGAAATGGGCTTCGCGAGGGATGTGGCGAACCACGTCGTGTTCATGGACGAAGGCGTGATCGTGGAGCAGGGGCCCCCGTCCGAGCTGTTCCATCATCCGCGGGAAGAACGGACCAAGCAGTTCCTGAAGCGGATCACGCCTGAGCTTAACTATAGCATTTAGGAGGCCAACCAATATGGGGATTACGATAAGCGTGCTTGACCAAAGTCCAATATATCCCGGGGAAACGGCAGCGGAGGCGTTCGCGCACACCGTGCTGCTTGCCCAAAAGTCGGAGGAGCTCGGCTTCCGGCGCTTCTGGGTATCCGAGCATCACGATTCGGACCATGTGGCGGGGTCTTCGCCGGAGGTGCTCATCTCGTACCTGTTAGCCAAAACCCAAACCATCCGCGTGGGGTCCGGCGGCGTCATGCTGCAGCATTACAGTCCCTACAAGGTAGCGGAGAATTTCAACGTGCTGGCCGCGCTCGCGCCGGGACGCGTGGATCTGGGCATCGGGCGCGCCCCGGGCGGTTTGCCGCGCAGCACGCAGGCGCTGCAGCGGGGCGTGCAGGAGAACGGGTTAACAGATAAAATCGTCGAGCTTCGCCAATTTGTTCATAACACGCTGGAGGAGGATCATCCGCTCGCCGGGCTTCGCGCCGCTCCGCTGCCGGAGACCGCGCCTGAGCTGTACGTCCTGGGTGCCAGCGCAGGCAGCGCCGAAATTGCAGCCGGACTCGGTCTGCCCTATGTGTTCTCCCTCTTCATCAACGGGGATGAATCCGCAGCGCTGGAGGCCATTCGCGTTTACCGGAGCACGTTTGACTACTCCCATGGCAGGGAACCGGAGATTCTTGTCGCCCTGTCCGTGATCGTGGCCGATTCGGAGGAGGAAGCGGCGGAGCTGGCAGGATCGCTGAAGCTGGTGAAGATTCATCTGGCCAGCGGCCGGACGCTGACGCTGGGGACGAGGGAACAGGCCGAAGAATTCGGTCGCCAGGCAGGCGAGCCGTACACGATTGAGGAACAGGAGCCGTTCATTACTAAGGGGACGAAGGAGGTCGTGCGCGAGCAGCTGCTCCGACTTCAGCAGGCTTCGGGCGTTGACGAGATCATCGTCACCAGCAATATCCAGCCTTTTGCCAAGCGAATCCGCTCATTCGAGCTGCTGAGCGAGGCGTTGGCTGAGGTTCCTGCAGAGGCATAATGGATCCGGCCATAGATCTGTGACTATTTAGGAGGTTTTACGAATGCCAAGCCATGTTATATCCACAGACATAGACATTCAACGGTTTATTGAGATCCGGCGCCATCTCCACCGGTACCCGGAGCTGTCGAACGAGGAGTTTGAGACGACGCAGCTGATCCGGGGCTGGCTTGAGGAAGCCGGGATACGGGTCGCGGGGTATCCGCTGGGCACAGGCGTAATCGCCGAAGTCGGCGGATTTCAAGAGGGGCCGATCATAGCGCTGCGAGCGGACATCGACGCCCTGCCAGTCCAGGAAGAGACGGGACTCCCGTACGCCTCGACGATTTCCGGCAAAATGCATGCCTGCGGGCACGATTTTCATACGGCTGCCTTGATCGGGACGGCGTATGCGCTGAAGCAGCGGGAGCAGGAGCTAAGAGGAACCGTCCGGCTGATCTTTCAGCCGGCGGAAGAGAAGGCCAAGGGCGCAAAGCAGGTGATCGACAGCGGGGCGCTCGAAGGCGTGCAGGCGATCTTCGGCATGCATAACAAGCCGGACCTGCCTGTCGGGACTATTGGCATTAAGGAAGGTCCGCTGATGGCCGCCGCCGACGGCTTCGTGGTTGAAGTGGCGGGGAAGGGGTCCCATGCGGCCGTACCCGAAGCGGGCCTTGACCCGATCGTGACCGCGTCGCATATCATTACGGCCCTCCAGTCCATTGTAAGCCGCAATGTGAGCCCCTTGAAGAGTGCCGTCATCAGCGTGACGAAGCTGCATAGCGGAACCGCGTGGAACGTGATTCCGGATAAAGCGCTGCTGGAAGGGACCATCCGCACCTTTGACGACGACGTCAGGCATCAGGTGCTCGAACGATTTGGCCAAGTCGTCCAAGGCGTGGCGGCAGCTTTCGGAGCGACGGCTGCCGTGCGCTGGATCGAAGGACCGCCGCCGGTCCATAACGACCGCAAGCTGGCGGAGCTCGGTTATGCCGCTGCTGACGAAGCAGGATATGAGGCGGTGATACCGGTTCCTTCGCCGGCCGGGGAGGATTTTGCGGTGTACCAGCGCGAGGTTCCCGGGTTGTTTGTCTTCATGGGAACGGCGGGCACGCAGGAGTGGCACCATCCGGCTTTTGATCTGGATGAGCGGGCGATTCCGGTCAGCATCGATTTCTTCACGAGGCTGGCGGAGCGGGCGCTCCGGCATTACCACGCCGGCGGGGAGACTTCGCGATAAGGAGTTCTTTTGTTACTGTCGTTCAAATGGAAGCCTAGTTCATATTTCATGCATCACCGTGAAGTGTTCCTGAACATGAACGGTAGTGTTATGCGAAGGGCAGTTCCTTGTTATTTCTATCGGGCAGGTCATTATCGAGTTTGTGTATTGGAGGAGATCGAATGAGCAAATTCCCTATTGAAGCCTTTGTCAATACGCATGATCAACTGCTGGCCGCCGTCGCCGGCCTTAGCGAGGATCAGCTCCAATGGAAGCAGGCACCGCACATATGGAGCGTACAGGAGGTGCTCTCCCATCTGGTGGATCACAGCATCGTGACCTCGTTCCGAATCCGGGACATTCTGGCCGGAACGACGGCCCAGCTGCCCGCGTTTAATCAGGATGCCTGGGTCAGCGGCCAATATTCGAACGAAGGCAGAGCCGCGGATATTTTGGAAGCATTCCGGGCGCTGCTGCACTATAACAGCTTGTTGCTTCGTCGTTTGAGCGCGGCCGATGCTGCCAAAACCGGCATCAATTTCAAAGGGGAGACCGTCAGCGTCTCGGATATCGTCAGCGGTTTTACCCGTCACGTACAGAATCATCTCGGGCAGATCGAACGCATTAAACTGGCTGCCGCTCCCGTGTGAGACGATGGCGCTAAGATCGATAAGGAGGAATGGAACATGGCAAAGCAAAGACAATTGAAATTGGGGGCGCTCCTGCACGGTGTGGGCGGAGGAACCTCCATGTGGCGGCATCCGGATGCGCAGCCCGACGCAAGCGTCAATTTTGATCTGTATAAGCAGTGGGTTCAGAAAGCCGAAGAGGGCAAGTTCGACCTGATCTTCATCGCGGACGGCTTGTATATCAACGAAAAATCGATACCGCATTTTCTGAACCGCTTTGAGCCGATCACCATTCTGAGCGCTCTGGCCGCCGTCAGCAAAAACATCGGTCTTGTCGGTACGTTGTCCACCTCGTACAGCGAGCCGTTCACCGTGGCCCGGCAGTTCGCGTCGCTTGACAAGATCAGCGACGGACGCGCAGGCTGGAATATCGTTACCTCTCCGCTGGAGGGTTCTGCCTTGAATTACGGCAAGAAGGAGCATCCGGAGCACGATAAGCGATACAGGATCGCAACGGAGTATTTGGAGGTTGCCCGGGGTCTGTGGGATTCATGGGAGGACGATGCCTTCGTGCGGAACAAGGAGACGGGCGAATTCTTCGATCCGGAGAAAATGCACGCGCTGAATCACGAAGGCGAGTTCTTCTCCGTGAAGGGGCCGCTGAACATCGCCCGTTCCAAGCAGGGGCAGCCGGTCATTTTTCAAGCGGGAGCGTCCGAGGTCGGCAAGAACTATGCCTCCAAGGAAGCCGACGCGGTATTCACCGGACATGAGTTTGTGGAGGATGCGGCAGCCTTTTATCAGGACGTGAAGGCGCGGGCGGCGGGATTCGGCCGGAATCCGGATGATGTGCTGATCTTTCCCGGCATCAGCCCGATCATCGGCAGCACGCCGGAGGAGGCCGAGCGCAAATATGAGGAGGTGGCCAGCCTGGTGACCATCGAGAATGCCCTGGATTATCTCGGCCGATTCTTCGAGCATCACGATTTCTCCCAGTATCCGCTGGATGAGCCGTTCCCTGAACTGGGCGATCTGGGCAAGAACAGCTTCCAGAGCAGTACCGACAAAATCAAAAGGGATGCCAAGGAGAAGGGGCTTACTCTTCGGCAAGTGGCGCTGCAGTCGGCCACGCCGCGCGGCGGGTTTATCGGCACGCCGGAGCAGGTGGCAGACAAGATCCAGGCTTGGTTCGAAGCCGGGGCAGCCGACGGCTTCATGATTGCCGCAGCGGTGCCGAACGGGCTGGAGGATTTTGTGGATCATGTCGTGCCGGTTCTGCAGGAGAGAGGCATCTACAGAACCGAGTACGAGAGCGACACGCTGCGCGGCAATTTGGGCTTGCCCGTGCCCGAGAACCGGTACAGCAAGGCTCAGACAGTCGCTGTCCGTTCCTAAGAGATGACGCGAATGAAGGCTGCTGTAGAGCATGAAGTAATGATGGTTTTTGCGGGGGAGCTTCGGGAAGACCTCTCCAGGATACGGAGGGACCTTCATCAGTATCCCGAGTTATTGCACGATGTCTTCCTCACCTCGAAGCTGGATGCAGATCTCTTGGAGTCTTGGGGGATTGAGGTCAGGCGGAATGTGGGCAGACATTTCGGGATGGGGGTGGTCGGCACGCTTCACGGAACGGCAGGGAGCGACCCGACCCTTCTGCTGCGAGCCGGGATGCCCTTCCGATCCGGGAGGAGAACGACGTGCCTTACCGCTCTCGGCATGAGGGAGTGATGCATGCCTGCGGACGCGATATGATCGAGGATGGCGTGCTGGAGCATGCGGATCAATGTTATGCCCTCCATATGATGCCTGAGCTGCCCGTCGGTTCGTTCGGGGTCCATACCCGTTACGCCATGGCGGCGTCAAGCCATTTTAGAGTAAATTTCTATGGAACGCCGGGACATCACAGTTCCCCGCACCTGGCCTTTGACGCACTCCAAATGGCGGCACGCTACGTTACGGAGGTCAATGCCCTGATGGCCAACCGGGTGGATCCGTCTGAAGCGGCGGTGCTGGCATTCGGCACGCTTCATGCAGATAGCGCCAATCAATGTCATCACTGCGCACAGCGAGCTCACGGGAACCTTCCGGGCGTTTAGGAATGACATCGTGGCGACGATTACGGAAGGCCTAAGGCGTCTGGCCGCATCCATTGCAGACCAAGCAGGCGGCAGCTATAAGCTGGAGCTGAGAGAAGGGATGGCCGTAGTCAATGACGGAGCCGCGCTGCGTCGTATGACGCAAGCCGCAGGGAAGGTGCTGGGTGAGGAGCAGGAGCAAGTGCAGGGGCTCCATCCACCAAGCTTGGCGAGCGAGGATTTCGGTTGGTACCTGGATCAGGTCCCTGGTGCCTTTGGATTCATCGGCTGCGGGAATCCGGATCGGGGATTCGTGCATGCGATACATCAGCCCCGATTCGATCTGGATGAGGATGTCCTGGTGCATGGGACGCGAATATGGGTACGTTTAGCCGTATATGACGTTTACGAATAAGGAGGAAGACCATGACAAAAATTGCATTTATAGCAGGAAGCCCGACTCAAGGGTCCCGTTTGTTCGGACTGACGCAATACTTAGAGGACCGCCTGGTCATTGCCGGCTATGAGATCGAATTCGTCTCGGCAGCGGATCTCCCGGCTGAGGATTTGCTGCGGGCCGAATTTAACAGTCCGGCCATCAAGCAGGCTATCACAGCCGTTGAAGGAGCAGCTGCCGTAATCATTGCAAGCCCGGTGTATAAAGCTTCCTACTCGGGTGCGTTGAAGACGATTCTGGATCTCCTTCCCCAAAAAGGCCTGCAGGGTAAGGTTGTGCTCCCGCTCTTTATCGGAGGCACGATCGCGCATTTGCTTGCCGTGGATTATGCCCTGAAGCCGGTGGTATCCGCACTCGGAGGGACCAACATTCTCAGCGGGGTGTTTGCCGTAGATCAGTGGGTCACCCGACTAGAACTCGGCGGTTACGACATAACGGAGCAGCTCAGAGAGCGCTTGGATGACGCGCTGAACGAGCTGCAGGCAGAGCTGGCCCGATATTCGGCTGCACCGGCAGAGCGGCAGGGGCAGGTTGTCTGACGCATTGGTCCCCAGAAACGTGATCTTGAAATGAGCCGCCACGATTCGAATCCGTGGATCGTGGTTTTTGCGCTGCCATAATCACCGTGGATTAAGGGCTCTAATAGGGAATCAAGAAGCGAGGATAGAACTTCTCTATATGATCTTGTAGGTGGGACAGCAGGATGGTAGAGTTATCAACAACTTAATTTATTCATTGGAAAAATGAATTCAGGCGTGGCCGGGGATCTTCCCGTCACGAAATCAACGCTAAAGGTGCAGTGGAATATTGTCCGACAATTATGAGGGCGGATGTCGGGGGACAAGAACATGATCCCATTGAAAGTCGCTAATTTAGCGGCTTTTTTGTTCTATCGGTACAAGTTCTTGTCCCGAGCCAAGGACAAGAACATAGTCCGATTACCGATTAGATAAATACTTAACTGTTTTTCCAATTTCATTAAGCTAACGAGCAGATTAGTTTAAATATAATTAATTTGTACAAGAAACCACATTTAACGTTCTGTTATTATTTTAATTGTGAGAACTCTACTTAATTTACAATCACTGCAAATCATGAACTCATTTATTAGGGGGATAACGTGTGCAACTAGTTAATTGGTCTGAAGACATAAATTTTTTTGATTTATCAAATGAATATTCAATTCGTAGGGCCGATCATGAAGAGTGGGGACTGTGCTGGAATTTACGTCAGCCGGATAATTGGACTCGCGATTTTCTGAATGATAGTAGGATGCGGCTCATCAATGGATTTTCGTTGATCGACGATTTTCTATAATATTCAAATAAATGGATAGCGCTGAATAACGGGAAACGATAGCTCAATCAAGACATGTAGGCAGCTACTTAGTAAGACTTTAAAACGAAGGGATATACGTGGTGAATATTATAAAAGAAATGAAAGCGCATGGTCCTTACATTCGTTTTGAACTAGGACTCGACAGCTTGATGGATGAAGCATATCGATGGGAGAGTCTTCGTCGTGCACTAGCCATTTATCGTTCAATTTTTGGTTCTGAAGACGATGTGATTTTTATTCATCGCACTAGCCATAGTAAGAGTGAAAAACGAGTTCAAAAGATCCACTTAAAGCGCTTTTTCACAACGCGATTAAGGCTAATGCAATCGCGCACTTTGCCATATGAGTTCGATGAATCGGATGACGAGCTTTACACAAGAGAATGGATTGTTGAAGTTAAAGCTAAAGAATTACGTATGCCTTATGTACTTGAATCCATTGAAAATGTCGACTTCAAGCGTAAACCGACATCCGGTGGGCGGATTTACCTATACAACAAATCAAATGACATTTTGTTTCACATGTATGACGATCGGGGCTGTGATGTTTTCAGTTCCGACAAAAGCGCTCTTCTGCCACTCTACCATCTACACCGAAAATGGATCCTGGATTATAACCGCTACGAAATTGACAGCATTTTCGATGAGGGACTCGCCGGTATCATTGAAACGGACGAAGAAAAAAAACTTCGGTGGACACTTGATAACAAAAAGGTTTCTGATTCTGGAATAAATCTAAGGCGAGTTAATACCTGTCATATATTGCATCATTTTGAGATTCCGTCCGAAAACGCCGATAAGTTTGAAAGAGAAATCTCATTAACGTCATTCGCGATTCGGCGCTTATCTATTACGGATGATCAGTTTACGTTTATAGCTACCAAAACACAAGCCTTAGCTCTTATTGATTATCAGACGCATCTCATGAGTATGTTCGGTAAAAAGTATGGAGCCTATAAAGGCTGGAGCTTTGAAAAAGCTTAACTATTTCGCTAACGGGACACGATAGCTCAATAAGAACAAGAAGGTAGCCGATCCACGTGGATCGGCTGCTTTTGTTTAACTAACGGGCAGGTTAAAATGGAAATTTGTAGAATATATTAATTGAATATAAGTGGGTACAAAGAATGAAGGTACAATAACATTTTAACGAGGAGAGTTCCATCCATGGCTATCGAGTCTAAACTCCAGCAACTCTTTCGCGAACCGATCGAACGGATCACATATCTTGATCCTGGTTATTCCGGGCATGCCAGCGATGTGTGGTTGGTCAAAACAGCTCGGGAGGAGCGTGTCGTGCGTTCGTCCAGATGGACCGAGGCACCGACACGTGAGTTTTGGTGGGGGTGTCTCGATCTATTCGGGATCGATCCCAGACGAATGCGACATTTCGAAGCAAACGTTGCCATGCTCGGTGCTATTTCGGGAATTCCGGCACCTCGGGTGTATGCGCGTGAAGTTATCGAAAATAAGGAATATCTCGTTGTCGAGAAAATGAATGGAAAGGCACTTCGGTCATTCATCGGGCAATCTGATGCGCTTCTTCATCAGTTAGGTGTCTGGCTGGCCCAAGTGCATTTAAATCGTTACGATTACTTCGGGAACCTTTCCTCCGGCCAAATTGATCGAAAAGAATCCTTTCATGCTCGTATGTCCCAAACCATTCGGCAGCTTGTCGAGCGCGATTATAAGAATGATAGCAATATCAAGATGCAGGTCGATGCTATTATCAGTGAGCTTTTTAATCTGCCTGTACCGGATCACTTCTGTCCTGTGTTTATTGATCTGGATCCGTCTCAGTTCTTAATTCAAGACGGGATGCTGTCTGCGGTCGTCGATGTTGAAGCCTATGCGATAGGCCCACGTGAATTTGATTTTGTCGGACTCGAGTATGTGCTGGATGAGTTATCTGCAGCTTCTTTCCTTAATGGTTATTCGACAATCCTGGATCCCCCCGATTTATCTAAAAATCGCAAGGTGTACCGCTACTTCTACCGTTTGTTAGGAGTACAAGGGTCTGTCGATTTGAATCAATGGTTCGCGAAGCGGGCAATATTCTGATAGCCCTGCCATTCAACTAACGAGAAAGGTTAGTTGAAAATAGCATGGAATGGTTTGTCGGGCAGGCAATGTTCAATTTTCGTAAAGATTTAACGCCATCAATGATTCTGATAATCATAGAAGAGGTAGTTATTATGGATTAGGAGGATGTTTGATGGGCACCAAGCTAATCGTTGTTGAGTACAATCCTAATTGGGTTAAAAAATTTGAAGAGTTAAGGGATTTTGTGTTCCCAGTATTAAGTGATCTTAAGGTCACTATAGAGCACGTTGGAAGCACTGCAATCCCAGGAATAGCAGCAAAGCCAATTGTTGATATAGATGTGGTAGTCCCTACACAATCAGATATTCTTGTTGCTGTTAAAAGACTTGCAAATCTAGGCTATGTTCATGAAGGAGATCTAGGGATACCAGGAAGAGAAGCTTTTCTCCCGCCAAGAGATGTAGATTGGCATCACCTTTATTTATGTACTGTTGACAATGCTGAGTATAAGCGTCATATTCTTTTTCGAGACTACTTGAGAAATCATCCGGTAGACGCAAAAAGATACAGTCAGTTGAAACAAATGCTTGTTAAACAATTTAAAGGTGACCGTTCCGGTTATACAAATGCAAAAAGCGATTTTGTAAGAGACATACTAAACCGTGCTGGGTGGAATGATCTTAATTAACGAGCAGTGTTATTCAACTAGGGCAGTAGTTCTTAATGAGATTTCTTGTCGGTGGACAAGAATATGGACCCATTGAAAGTCGCTAATTTAGCGGCTTTTTTTGTTATATCGGTACAAGTTCTGACGCAAATTAACGAATAACAAGGACAATGCAAATAACGTGAGGATAATCCCAAGTACTCGAAATCCCTCGAAGCTGAAGTTATCTCCCATTACGCTGCTAATGAGTAATGAAGAGAGAATGGTTCCCAGGTATCTTGAGGTATTAAATATTCCAGATGCTACACCTATAATTTCTTTTGGTGAACTTTTGAATAAGGCCGCTTGCATAGCGACACTGTTTAACCCGTTGCTAATGCCGAATGCAGCTAAAGCCAGACACACACTGATAACCGGTGAAGTCTGATCCAGTGTCATGATCACGATCCATACGGACCCAAATGTCATCAGCATTCCGGACATAAGCAATGCTGGTCGATGTCCTGATTTATCGATCCATCGTCCTGCCATTGGAGAAGCAACGAGCGAGCACAAGCCTAAGCTTAGCATGAGCATCCCGGTATGGAACTCGCTGACATGACGTACGATTTGCAAGTAGGACGGAAGCCCGAAAAAGAGAGAGTAAAAAAGCAAGTTAACGACCATGAATTCGACATTGACCCAAGTCATTGCAGGATATTTAGCGAATGTGCGTAAAGGAATAAAGGGGGCCTTCGCTTTTAACTCATGTCGCACGAAAGCTCCCAATCCAACGAAGCCAATCAGCCCGACAATAACGTTACTAAATGAAATTTGACCAGATGATTTTGCGGACAATACTCCAACGAGCAGAGCAACCAGACCCACGGTGAATAGCAGAACTCCTGGCGCATCAATCAAATCAGACCATTTGCGAAAGGACATGTTGCGAGCAACGGATGTCGTAGACGGATCATCCTTAGGAATATGCCTCCAAGCTAATAGAAAGCTTGTCACCACGAACGGAATATTAACCAAAAAAATAGCAGGCCAGCTCCACCAGTGAATGATGACCCCGCCAATGAAGGGGCCAACCGCTGCCGCTCCGGATAGGAATATGGACAAGACTGACAGTGCAGTTGCTTGTTTCTCCCTAATATGAATTCGCACAATGGCCATTCCAACTGCAACCATCATGCTTGTTCCGATGGATTGTACAATGCGGAACACGATGAGCCAACCAAAGTTTAGCGATAGTGGAGCTAATAATGATGCAACGAAGGATACAACAAGTCCGCTAAGAAATATCCTCCTCCGACCGAATAAATCGCTGGCTTTTCCCATGATCGGTTGAGCGATAGCACTCGCAATGTAGAACGAAAAAATAATCCAGGATACCACTGTAAAGTCGAGATGGAACACATTTTGTAGCCTTGGAATAGCAACTGAAACCATTGAAGAATTCAATGGGTTCAATAGAATCCCTAGTCCAACGGAGATCATCAACCACCTATTGCGAATACTCATTTTTATCCCTCCGATCTGTATGTTAGTGTCATCATCGTACTTGAAATCATTTATTTATTCCAATGCATTTTATGTTATGATTTCATTGACTCAAGGGAATGAAAGGAGAGTGTGAAATGGAACTTCTTCAACTGAAATATTTTCTCGAGGTAGCTCGTTTGGAACATATGACTGAAGCAGCACGAAGTCTGCATGTCACTCAATCGTCACTAAGCAAAACGATTGGGCGCTTGGAGGAGGATTTGGGGGTCCCGTTATTCGATCGAATAGGGAGGAAACTGCGATTGAATGAGTTTGGAAGCAGATTCTATCGCCGTGCTGAAAGGGCGTTGTTTGAATTGGAACAGGGGAAGCAGGAGATTAGCGATGTGTCCAGCCAAGAACATGGCACACTCGAATTGGCGGTGACCACCGCAAGCACATTGCCTCAGATCCTTCGAGAGTTTCGGAACAAGCGTCCCGATATCCAATTTCATGTGCAAATGCTCACCACGCAGGAAATGGTTACGCTTCTTCATAGAGGAGAGGTTGATTTTTGCTTGTCCTCACCTCCTATAAAAGGGGAAGACATTGAATGTCAAATCATGTTCATCGACCCGATTCTTGTAGCTGTTCCCACAGGGCATCGGCTTGCTAACCGAAACAGCATATCTTTGACTGAGCTAAGGGATGAATGTTTTGTTGGTGTAAAAAGAGGCTACGGTACTCGTGATCTGGTGGATTCTATATGCAAATCGGTTGGATTTGTACCTACATATGTGTATGAGGGTGACGAACCTGCAAGGCTAAGTTCTCTAGTAGAAGCGGGAATTGGCATAGCCTTTATACCAAGTACGGCAAGGTATTCTGGGGAACATATCAAATATCTCAAAGTAGAGAATCATGAATTGGTACGGGAGATCGCTTTGTTATGGCATAGGAGTCGGTACATTTCGCGGGCTGCTCTCGAATTCCGTGAGGTAGTTGTGGAATATTTCGGGACGATATCCAAACAGACAAATTAATTATCCTTCTTAAACCCAGAGAATGTTGGGCGACAAAAACATAGTCCCATTGAAAGTCGCTATTTTAGCGGCTTTTTTTGTTGTATCGGTACAAGTTCTTGTCCAGTGCCAAGTATAAGAACTTGTACCGATTGCCTTAAAGGACAAAATAATAGGCCGATTTTCGATTAGATAAGCATCTGATTACTGCTGAGTTTCAGTGGGTTCGTTACCTCGCCGCGAGAATAAATAAATCGTTAAAATCCTAAAGAAAAGTAGAAATTGTATGGTAAAATGTCGTTTTTGATTGATGTATCAAGGATGATAATCCATTATAGTGGTAGATATCATATGATGGTGAGTATTCACCGGACAATTAGAGGAGGTTATCATTTGGATAATCATGATTTGGTACAACGACAACTATGGTTTGTGAATCAGAGACTTGGGATGTTTATTCACTTTAATAGTGCTACATTTCAGTTTGCTGAAACGGAAATTAAGGATTGGGAATACGGGCATGAGAATCATGATGAACCTCGCAGATTCCCATTTGATCCAAAACTCTGGAATCCTGAGCAGTTGGACTGTGCGCAATGGGCGAAAGCGGCTAGATCCGCGGGGATGAAATTCGCTGCACTGACAGCAAAGCATCATGAAGGATTCAGCTTGTGGCCTACCCGATATACGGAGCATTGCATCCGTAATGCAACCGACAAAAGAGATGTCGTCAAAGAATATCTTGATGCATTTAGGGAGGAAGGTATTAATGCGGGTCTTTATTTCTCTATGCTAGACTTGCATCATCAAATCGGTCGAAAAAAATGCACAGCGGAAGATAAGCGGTTCATTAAAAATCAAATCGAAGAATTGCTGACAAACTATGGCGAACTTCCGTTTTTGATCATTGACGGATGGAACGCCCATTGGGGAGGCCCTAATTATGAGGACCTTCCGTTTGAAGAAATTAATGAACTCGTGAAAAGTTTGCAGCCTCAGTGCTTATTGATGAATATTAGCTGTGAATCGACTTTGGATCATACAGATATCGTTTTTTATGAAAATGCTGCTGGGCAAGAAATTGAAGAATCCTTTGTAGGTCCTGGTGCGAGCTGCAATATCTTAACTGAAACGTGGTTTTGGAGAGCTTCGGATACGAAAATGGAACTCAAAACCACTGATTGGGTATTGGATAAAGTACAGGATGCGAACAACCATAACGTGTCATTTTTATTAAATGGAGCTCCAGATCAGCGCGGCTTGTTTGATGCGAATGTGTTAGAACGTTTTAAAGAAATCGGAAAACGATATCGTCATCCGGTGGAACTCCAAAGTATTCCAGCAAACTGGCTGATTAGAAAATAACTTGATCATTATTAACGAAGCACACAGCTTAAAAAAGCGCTTGACCATTGAATGGTAGCAGCGCTTTTTCAATTGGGAGGACGTTTATTCTTGTGTTAATCCACTCGAAATACCTGATACCGCTTCCGGTACTCTCCAGGTGTAAACGAAGTTTGGCGTTTGAATAGGCGCGTAAAATAATTGTTGTCACGGAATCCGCATTGTTCACCGACTTGGATTAAAGGTATTTCTGAATTCGCTAGTAGCTGTTTAGCACGTTCGATCTGGAGACGATGCCTGTATTGCAGAGGACTCATTCCCGAATACTGTTTCAGACAGCGCGCCAAATAATCGAAGTGGTAATGCAGGTCGTTCTCCATCTGTACGGAATCAAAAGGATCTTCTAAGCAATCTGCCAAATAGGAGGCAACTTTCTCCCCAAGTAAAAGGGATCGGGCCTGTGGGCTGCTTTTTTTCATGCTGCTTTGAATTTCAATGAGGAATCGGCCAAATAAAATTTGCAGCTCGTAGGAGCGGTATGCTGAAAGGATGCTGGCACTTTTATCATTTCCTTCAGAAGGGGGACGACCGTACGCAAATCTATCCCGGTAAATTTGGGGATGTACACCATGCCTGGAGGAGCCTCGGTATCCTGGTCCGTCCTGTTCAGCAGAGGCTGCTGCCAATTGTTTTTATCGACTAGCACAGGCTTCGACAATAGCGGATATTCAAAATGAATCCAATACACTTCCGTATTTGTATCAGTTTGGCGATAGCCGCGATGCATTTTTCCAGGCTCAAGCACCAATACCATGCCTTTTTTGATTTCATATTGAATGCCGTTTTCCTCCATATAGAGTGTGCCACTGACGCAAATAATAATGTCAAAAACATCAAATTGACGCCTTGCATGGACAATTCCCGGCGGCCATAAGGTATGGCCGACCGTGGCTAGCAGGAGGAATGGGGGCACTTTCAGCTCAAGCACTAGCATTATCAATCACCTACAAAATTGGATGTAGAGATTGTACTATAATAAAGGCGCATTGTCAGCATCATCAAGGTCATCCATACAATAGTCAGTCATTGCACCAATTAAAGATTTTAATGAGGCAATTGGAAGCCTAATTATTGTATAAAGGAGACTATGATTATGAATCTTAACCGATTGATTGATATGAACAATTGGTACATCTAATAGCCCTCCCAATAGGTGTAATTTACCAATTATGTGGAACTTACAATATTCTGTCATGTTGCTGTAATGGACATAAGTTGTGATGCACGATATATAAGCTATCGGGAAACGATAGTGCAATAACTAGGGAGCAGAACGCCGCGCGGCAGGCTGCTCCCTGTTTTCATAGATTCTCTGGGCACCCTATTCCCAAATGTCAATATATCTCTATCTTAGTAGCGAGATAATCCGTTACGCTTTGCTTATCAAGGAACGCACACCATTGACGATTAAGGCGATGGAGAACACAATCACAGATATGATGCCTACTGTGTCAAGTACAGGTTCCAGGCTTGACAGTAATTCCGAAACTGGGACGTAAATTAGGCCGAAACCACCAATGACTCCGCCGAGATAGCTAAGAAACTTAGACATAGCGTCTTCACCTCCTCTATTAATAATACTTAGCTTATGCATGCAAGATCGGTAATGCGATAGACAAATAAATGTTTAATATTTTAGAACGCGATAGGAGCCCTACAATCTAAAACGAATAAATGGTTCACGAGAGTTATTGCTAACCGGCAGGGAAGCCAATACAATGAGGTTGTGAACAACCGACAAGTGGGTGGAACCATGAGATCCTTTTCGATAAGCAAAAAGATTATCGTTATGTTTGTCATTCTATGCATACTACTGACAGGGGTGGGATTTTACTGGTATCGCATGACCACGCTGACGATTCAGGACAACACAATGAAATGAGCCGACAAATTACGAATCAAATGAGCAGCCGCGTGGATACATATTTTACGGAAATGGTTAAACTGACGAAGTGCCGTATGAGCGACGAGGGGCGGTTTGAGTCAGATTGGAATGTCGGGGGACAAGAACATATTCCCAATGAAAGTCGCTAAAATAGCGGCTTTTTTGTTTTATCGGTACAAGTTCTTGTCCCGAGTCGAGGACAAGAACTTGTACCGATTGCCGTAAAAAGGACAAGAACATGAACCGATTACCGATTAGTTAAGTATCTAACTATGTTCAATGCAATATCATTAAGCTAACGGGCAGGATAATTCAATATTTTTATGGAATATAACAATAAATGGTATGAGGGGGCGCACATGCTTTTTCACTTCAGTGAAGACGATAGTATCAATATATTTGTACCAAAAGAGAAGCAAAATCGTCCGGATTTTCCTGCGGTAGTTTGAGCACTTGATGAAGAGCACGAGTATAGGTACTATTTCCCTAGGGATTGTCCCCGAATTGTGTGTAGGAAAGATGAGGCGACAACGGACGAACATTTACAACTCTTCTTTAATAATTCAATCGCCAATACCATAGTTACAGAAGAAAGTGACTGGTATACGAGGATATCAAAGCAGATCATATTTCGATATCGTTTTGACGATGAGGGTTATGAGCTTTTTGATAAAACAGCTGGCTACTACATTTCTCGCCAAGTAGTAAAACCCAAATCAGTTGAAAAATATGAGAATTTGTTGGAGAGATTACTCCAAAAAGGAATTGAATTAAGAATCACATCAAATTTATATCCGCTTAAGGAGGCAATATTAGCTTCCGACTTCACAGGATATGGGATATATAGATTCAATAACGCCAAAAGACTCTAATCAATTAAGCTTATTGCAAAATGTTAGTTTAACAAAGACACGAAGGCAGTCGGTCAGATTGATCAGCTGCCTTGATTAATCTAACGGGCAGTTTTTTGGAAATTTTGTGACTCTAAAGTATTGCTTTAAATTCCAATGTATTGAAGAGGTGAAATTTTGAAATGAAAATTATCAGAGAAGAAAAAAACGTTAGAGGGCTCCCGTTGCCTAACGAAACACAATTAGTATTGTCTGAAGTTATTCCTCGTCAAGAATTAATAACGTGCTCGTTTGTACTTGCATTTCAAGAAGAAGCATTGTTATTAACTAATTTGAATGAAAGAGGATGGGATATACCTGGAGGGCATATTGAACCTGGGGAAACGCCTATGGAGGCAATGAAAAGGGAACTTTATGAAGAGACAGGTGCTTTGATTGAATCTCCTCACGTTCTCGGATATGAATTGATAAGACTATATAACAAGCCAGAGAAATATAAATATCCATATCCAGAGAGCTATATGGTCTTCTATTCTGCAAGAATCATAAGGCTTGATGATTTTCAAAATACTTATGAAACAAACGGAAGAGGGCTGTTCAAACCAGAAGAGGCATTAAAAATTGCTTGGGTCGAAGCAAATAAAGCGTTCTATGAAGAAGGGCTACGAAGAGCAGCTAACAATAGGTGATTAAACTAACGGGAAACAATAAATCAACTTTCCAACCACTGGAAAGGTTTCAATCAAGGGAGCTAGCTTGGAAACAACGCATTAATATTTTGTAACGGAAGAAATAAATGATATTTAAAGATGGAGGAATAAATTATGGAGACGAAGGAAGAAAAAATTCCAAATGATAGCACCATGGAATCAATCAAAAATTTAACAGAGAAAGATGCTAAGACTTTCTTGAACCTTATATATGCACTTTTAAAAGACAACAAAAGTCCGAGCGAACATTTGATTTCAAATGTATTATCCATTTTTGAGAAACAATTACCGAGAGTTGCTAAAGCAAGACAGAATAAAAACTAATCATCATGGTTCTACCACACTGTCGGGGGACAAAAATATGATCCCATAGAAAGTCGCTAATTTAGCGGCGTTTTTTGTTATATCGTTACCAAGTTCGTGTCCCGGTTCGAGGACATGAACTTGTAACGATTGCCGAAAAGGACAAGAACATGTTCCGATTACCGGTTATTCATATATTTAATCATTTTCCAATCGCTATTTCATTAAGCTAACGGGCAGGTTAGTTACAATGTTTGGTGGAATATTAAAAGGAACCTGAATAACTTGTTCAATAGTTAAGGAAAGGAGAGACGTATGGACATACAACGTATCTCAGAAATGATAGATACAGATTGGCTTCGTACCTTATCAAACAACTATCTTCACTCTGAAAAAGGAATCATTACGAACTGGTCCTGCAATTCGATCGGTGCAGTTGACAAGAATTTTGTGACAGGTGGGGTCTACCGGATATCTGGGACAACCGAAATAGATAGTGGGGCGCAACAATCTTGGTCATTTATTCTGAAAGTAATCAATCCCGATCCCTTGCGTGAGGACCCAGCTCATTATAATTATTGGCGGCGAGAGATCTTGGCATACAGTTCTGGATTGCTTGATAATTTACCCCAAAATATATTGACTCCTAAGTGTTTTGCTATTGATGAAAAAGACAATAGATCCGTTTGGCTATGGATTGAGGATATAGAGCAAGACCAGCGGCAATGGGAGTGGGATGATTATGGTTTCGTAACAGAAAAGCTTGGGGAGTTTCAAGCTGCTTACCTACTTGGAAAGCCGCTACCGGAATTCCACTGGGTAAATCAGCAATGGATGCGTTCATGGTTAAATGAGTGTTATGCATATCAATATCAGCCTGATATTCACTCTAAACGCATTTTGTTATCTGATCAAAGAGTGGCGGCTATAATGGACCAATTCACTCAACTTGAAAAATGGATCAATGATTGGCTATATGGAATCGATCTACTTCCCAAAACACTTGCTCACCAAGACTTTTATGAGATGAATATCATGTTAAATTCTGTTCAACAACAAGAGAGGAAACTAACCTTAATTGATTGGCAATTCACAAGTATTTCAGGAATCGGTGAGGATTTAGGTCGGTTCTTAGGTCTAAGTGTTAGTCGGGGCCAGGTACCGATTGAACATTTCAAGATGTACCTTGAATTATTTATTACTTCTTATTTGAAAGGGATGAGGAAGACTGGGTGGGATGGAGACGAAGACCTGCCTCGTTTCGGATTCCTAGCTGCATTTGCCTTGCGTTCGGTATGGGAAGTGCCAAAGATGCTCAAAAAGCTTGAGCAAAATCCTGAATCACAAGAAAGTAAAAAACTGATGTTAATTACGGAATTGCAAATGGAAATTTCAAAAGAAGTTGAGAGACTGCGTGTTAATTCAATACTCAAGAAACTATATTGACGAGGTAATTTCATCTGCGTTGGAAACTTAGATCAGAACTCTCAGAGTAGCTTTTGGAATACATACGATAACTGCATTTAGTCCAACCCATTGTGAAGTAAAACCAAGCAACAGAATAGGGATAAAACACAAGTCGGGTGACAAAAACATAGTAACATTGAAGCCGCTGATTTGGTCATAACCCTGTCAAGTAGACAGTACAAAAAAGACAAGATTTAAGCTGCGGCCGTTTCCCGGTAAACGGTCGTTTAATTTTTTCTGGAATCGGTTCTGGTTATAGAACAGAATGTATTCACTCACTTGCTGTTCAACCTCAGCTTTGTTCGCTGCTTCATTCAAGTATATTTTCTCGGTTTTTAAATGAGAGAAGAAAGACTCGATACAGGCATTGTCCAGGCAATTTCCTCGCCTAGAGTGACTGCCTAGCATGCCGAGTTGTTTCAGTTTACGGTTAAATGGTTTTGACGTGTATTGAAATCCTTGATCCGAGTGTAGGATTACGCCACTCACATCCACGTGCTGACGGAGTCTATCCAGCGTTTCATGAACCAAAGCGAGGTCATTTCGTTCCGATAAATGCCAAGCTACAATCTCGTTATTGTATAAATCCTGAATCACAGACAGGTACACAAATTGTTCTCCAGCACGAATATAGGTAATATCTGTGACCAGTTTAGTTCGTGGCGTATCCGCCTTAAACTGGCGCTGAAGCCGATTCGGATTCACCACGGAAGCTTGTTTTCCAAAGAATCGACGCTTCTTCCGAATGACAGAACAGATTTCTAATTGTTTCATTAATCGATACACCTTTTTGTGGTTGACCCTAATGCCTTCCCTCCGTAAAGCTACCGTCATTCGAAGATAACCAAAGTAGGGATGCATGCGATGGATGGCAAGCAGATGCGATTCCAATTCATGCTGCTTTTGTCTACGTTCTTTTGCCGCTTGCAAGCTCTTTCTCCACTTGTAATAGCCTGAACGGGAAACCGCGGTTAACTTCAAGAGCCAAACAAGACGATGGCGTACTCGCAAGTCCTCTATGATCTGAAATCTAGCAGCTTTACTCGTCACTCCTTGTGTAGATTTGGATACTGCTTTTTTAAATATTCAATCTCCGCTCGCAAGTATGCCATCTCTTCTTCCATACTGGAAAACTTCGTTCTGGGGCGTCCCCGTTTGGATGTGGCAGGTTCTAGGCTCATTCCACGTTTCATTTTCGCCGCCCATACTTGTACTTGAGATTTATTTTGAATACCTAAACGTTTTGCTACTTCACGAATACTCATATGTTATTCGTTGACCAGCCGGGCCGCCTCCAATTTTAATTCCAAGGAGTACCGTTGGTAAGTTTGTCCTTTTTTAGCCATGAAAAAATCCCCTTCGTTAGGCAAGATTAAGTCCATCTTAACAGATGTCTTTTTTCTCTTGTCTACTAAAAGGGGATAATACCAATTATGCGGCTTCATATATTTATGGTTATCAGGTTGTTGTCAAAATACAATGACAAGAACTTGATAACATTTTCGACTGATGACAAGAACTTGGTTACATTCCCGATATGATTTCACCCCGCACTCGATCTCACCCCTCAGAAGGACCCATAACTATTTCATCTAGATAGGTATTGTTATACTTAGGAAGTGTTTTTTCTCTAGCTGATCAATAGTTAACTAACCAATACAAAGGAGACCAGATGATGAAACTTTTAGCATCCACAATATTAGGTTGTGTAATTTCTTACATCTTAATATCCTTGGGGGCATTAGGATTGATTCTAGGATTAGGATTGTTAATAGGCTTGATTCTCCGAATTTACTCTTTAGTTTTAGATATCCATAAAAGAAACATCTAGTTTGAAACAAAATAATACACTACAAATAGAAAAAGAAGGAGATGCTAATGAATTTTGCTATTGTATTATTTATCGCAGCTGTGATTCAATTTGTTCTGGATAAAGGTATCAGCAAAACAGATGAGAAGATATCAGACACGGATGGTGTTATCCCATATAGGTGGTTCGTCGTGATTGGGGGAATTGCCATAATTTTGTCAGTTATTTTTGTTAAAGAACCTCCTTATCAATATGTTTGGATTGGCATATTACTTACTCTAGTGTTCGGTGTTCGATCTATCTTTCAATGGAAATATATTCGAAGTTCACAAAAACATATTATTTCACTATCGATGATGGCCTTATCTATAATTGGTACAATTGTTTACGTTTTAATATAACAAAAATACGATAGAATAAGGAATGATGCGAATAATAATTGGATTATAATCGACACGCATTCATATCGATGAAAACGGATGAATATATGAGGTTCAGAAAAAAGGCCTAAGTTTATAGAAGTAAAGGGTTCGACATAGATGAGACTTTTTAAAGTTTACTAAGTGTCGATGCTGGCAGCGAACGCGCTTCTGACGGAACTTTCGCTTGCAGAAACGGAGATGCTTTAGATCACAATCGTAGAGGGTGAGTGGTACTTACGTCTGGACAAAGAAAAAGTCCCGTCCACCTTGTCGGTGGACGGGGCTGCGACGACCAGACATTGTCTGAGCGTCTCGTCGAATGCCAGTTCTCGTTGCGGGACAACTGCCCAGCAGTATTCAATAGTTCTTGGGAGGCCAACTGCTGGAGTGAGTTAGAAAAAATTACTCCATATGGAGTAATGGTTGAAGTAAATGGTCAAATGTCGCGGGACAAGATCTTGTTCCCATTGAGAGTCGCTATTTTAGCGGCTTTTTTGTTTTATCGGTACAAGCTCTTGTCCCGAGTCGAGGACAAGAACTTGTACCGATTGCCGTAATGGACAAGAACATGAGCCGATTCCCGATTAGATAAATATCTTACTATGTTCCCATGCAATTTCATTAAGCTAACGGGCAGTTATGTTGAGAGCAACCTAAGTTGCCCTGAGTACGTCTATGTACAAAAACAAGGGGTGGAACATGAGGAAATTATGGTGCATTTTACTGTTGCTACTCATAGTGCTTGCGATCATAGCTTGCAGCAAACCTCAGACTGAGAATCTGACTACAAAGAAATTGCAAGAACTTTACCCAGGGGATATTGCTAATGTAGATTCTATTGAGATTACGGACGGCAGCTCAGGTGAACGGAAATTGTTCACTAACAAAAAACAGATTCAAGCGTGGCTCGATCAAGTGAAAGACATGAAATTCGAGCCTGATCCTAACCAAGAAGACAGGAGCGGCTTTCTGTACACGGTATCTTTGCGGGAAGGTCGCGAGATTAAGCTCGGATTTACTCCTAATTCGCAGGGCGGGCATTATTACATCCACAATGAGGAATTGAGTACCCAAATTCAAGATTTGTTTGAAAACAGGGATTACATAAAAAACAATTAACAAGAACCGCACCAAGGCAGCATTCATAGTGCAGGAGCAATTTGCCATCATGGCAGCTGCTCCTTCTGTCGTTGAGCTATCGGGCAGGATAACGTGAAGACGATGTAGAAATATGCTGACTTACAAAGAAAGATAAAAGGTCACTATGATAGCCGAGTTGATTTGCATCATAATTGGACTACTCAATGTTGCATTCCCCTATAAAATATGGTCTATTGGACAGTTTATGTTTAGACTGAGGGAAGGGAAGTTTGTTTTTCAACTGAGGAACCATCCTCTCTAGTTCATTTACTTCACCGTATTGGTGGAGCTATTTTTATCATCGTATGCTCAATTATGCTGTTCATCTAACGAGAGACAATAGCTCGAGACAGACAGCAACCGAAGGAGGCGGTATATCTATGAAGCCACTTAACAAGCAAAATGTTTATTCAAGCTTCAAAGAGCTTAACATGTTAGAACAATTAGAAGAAGAACTGAGAGCGGAACTCGGTATAGATTTTTGGGAAACGATCGGGATCGGCTTCGATTATTGGCCAGAAGATGACAATGCCGATTATGAGTGGGAAAGTATGCCCATAGATATGGTTTTGCTGGGTTCAACGGTCATTTCGGAATGCACCTTTGGCTTTCTTACGGAGTTTAGTACAGTGGATGACCTTTCAAATGCACCGATAATTCAGCATGAAGCGATAGGTCTAGATAAACATTCCACTCTTATTGCACATAACTTTATTGATTTTCTCCGATTGCTTATTACCACCAAGAGCATATTTGGATTAATGTCAGAAGAAGATGTTGAACTAGAGGGTGATCTAGAACCAACAGTTGAGTTGATTTTCAATCGCATTCAGGAAAGATTTCAAATTGAGCCCTTTGAAAGTATTAGTGCCTATAAGCAACAACTTATGCAAGAACGCGAAAAACACATTGTCGTTCAAACTTTCAATCGTATTGGTGTAAAGCGAGTAACGGACCATTTTACCCATCAAAAGGTGGACTTGGATTATGTTGAGAGTGACGAGCAAATGGAAGAGCGTTTACTAACGTTTGTGAATTCGACGAGTCTTGAGAATGTTCTTGCTTTTGTTCGTGATGTTCAAGAGACGAATTATATCGAAGTGCCTTTCCCAGAGAAAATTAGAGTAGCCGTGAAAAGTTTGCTACAGGAGCATGGGTTTGTGAATGAATTGCGCCATCTAGATACCCTGTATAAAACGAACAACTAGTTCAACTAACGGGCAGGATAGTTGACTAATGGAAAAGAATAATCATATAGATTTGGAGGGATACGGTGAACGAGGACTGGAAGAAGGAACGTGGTATGTCTTATTTTAAACAGGACGAAACCGAGAAAATCATCAGTCGTTTTGGAGAAAGCTTTTATGAAAAGGTATTACGCGATATCGTAACATACACCGAAAAGTGGAAATTGTATGATTTTGAATTTGTACATTCATATTCTGCTAATTGCGTTTTTAAATGCCGTTCTGAGCTTTATGGAAATACAGTCTTAAAAGTAGGTAAGCCAAGAAAAGAAGTAATAACTGAGTACAATACTCTTTGTGAATATAACGGCAGACGATTGTGCAAAGTTTATGAGTCTGACGTAGAGAACGGTATTATCCTTGAAGAATGCATACAGCCTGGTGATTCATTGTTCCACGGAAATGGATATGAAGAACGAATATCTATATTTTGTTCACTTTTTAACGGATTTACATATCGCCCCAATTAGAACCGCTCAATATCCTACTTATATAGAATGGGTAGATAAGAGCGTGAACTATCTAAGCAAGCGAGAGGACTGCATGGAACTATTCAAACACATAGAAAAAGCAAAAGAAATATGTTTGTCGGTTTCTGCTTTATATCCTCGTAAGATGCTGCTTCATGGTGACCTTCATCATGGGAATATTATTTCGAATACACCATAATTGACCCTAAAGGAGTAATTGGTGACCCTATATTTGATATTTCACGTTTTATATTAAATGAGTTCAGCGATACATTATCACCAGAGAAGCATCAAAAAATTGAAGAGTTATTATGTGACTTAGCTAAGCAACTTGATATTCCGAGCAAAATACTTAAGCTCTGTCTCTATGTGGAAACTGCAATTTGGCTATGTGACGATTTGGAGAAAGGCTCATCACTTGAAGAATGTTCTTTCCTTGTTGACAATGTTATTCACGCAGAAGCATTGCTACATCATGAATCATGATTTCTGTTGAAATCAATAGCTTATTACGCTAACGGGATACGAGAGAATGGGAATGATCGAATGATTCCTACGGGTGGGAATGAGATGGCGAAAGAAGTTTTGGTTTACCAGAAATTGGTGTATCCCCTACAAATCGATGTTAACGTTTCCATGCAATTTCATGTCGGGTGACAAAAACATAGTAACTTTAGAAGCCGCTGATTACACAGCTTTTTATATTTATGTTATCAAGTTCTTGTCAAAACACAATGACAAGAACTTGATAACATTCCCGACGGATGACAAGAACATGGTTACATTCCCGATATGATTTCATCGACGGCGGTTGACGCCCTTTGATTAAACTAACGGGCAGATTAGCTCAATAGTTTCATTTACAAAACAAAAAGATGTATTCTGTTATAAAAAAACCTGAAAGGAGTTATTAAAATGATTACGGTTTATTCTGATAGGTATAAAGAAGAGGTCATTAAACTAATATTGCATGTACAGAATGTCGAATATGGTGTAGGGATTAGTGTCGAAGAACAACCAGATATACTAGATATTCAATCGTATTATATTAAGGATGGGGGTAACTTTTGGGTAGCGTTAAACGATAACGATGAGGTTGTAGGCTCTATCGGTTTGCAAAAGAAAACTAACGAGGTTGCCGTACTAAAGAAATTTTTTGTTTATAAAGATTACCGTGGTAAAGAGTTTGGGATAGGAACGGGACTCTACGAAGCTTTGCTTGATTTTGCGCAGAAACATGGGTTTTCTAAGGTGATTTTGGACACTCCTTCCAAAGCCACTAGGTCACACAGCTTTTACAAAAAGGTTGGATTTAAGGAGATTGCAAAAGAGGATTTGCCAATTCAATATGATTACCCTGATAGAGATTCACTTATTTTTGAATTAGTCTTACTCAAAAAAACAACATTGTAAGTAATGGGTTTTCGGTGCTGATACTGAGCTAACGGGTATCGTTAGTTCTTTATGAACACGACGGTGTCTACGTTAGCAAAGTAATTTCGTTGTCATGGTTAAAAGAGAGAAATGAGAGGATTAAACATGTGGAAGAATATTGAACCGGGGTGTTATGCTGTTTTCAGGTGGCGTGTGACGTGGAAAAAGTGATTGATGAGATTGTTAATCATTATGAGGCGGAAAGTAAGGGAAGAATGCAGCAAATATATATAAATGTCGGGGGACAAGAACATAGTCCCATTGAAAGTCGCTAATTGAGCGGCATTTTTGTTTTATCGGTACAAGTTCTTGTCCCGATCCGTGGACAAGAACTTGATCCGAATACCGATTAGATAAGTATCTAACTATGTTTCCATGCAAATTCGTTAAGCTAACGAGCAGGATAGTTGAATATTAATTCCGGTGAACCTTATCCATAAGTAACGGCAAGTTTTTGTTGTGCAACTCAAATCAAAAATGCAATATACGCCGGTGATATGATCGAAGTGAAAGGAGGGAGGACTTCCAGTGTATGAATGGAATGAAATGGTACAGCATATGGTGGATTGGGTGGAAGCCAATTTAACGGAAAGTTCATCGCTGCTGAAGATGTCGGAACAGTTCGGGTACTCCCCTTATTATTGTTCAAGGCAGTTTAATCAATTGACCGGGATGACATTACGGGATTACGTCTGGACCCGGAGAATTAGTCGTGCCGCCTTGGAGCTCCGCGATACGGACCAACGGGTACTGGATATTGCCGTTAAGTATGGATTCTCTTCGCAAGAGGCATTTACGAGAGCATTCACCAAGGCTTTTCAGCTTAGTCCCGCAGCCTATCAGAAAGCCCCCAGACCCATTCCATTAGCCATTCGTCTGGAGTGTTCTCGCCTTATCATTATTTGATCAAGGAGCGGGATGAGATGAGCAAAGTACATTTGCAACAGGCAGAGATCAAAGTAGAGTATATTCCAGCGCACAAGTTTATTGGGATCTGGGATATCACATCATCAAGTTATGGGGAATTCTGGCAAGGTGGACGATCCTGTGACGAGATAGCGGCACGTTGGAAAGTATGTCCAATCTTACACTTCCAGAACAATTGGGCCAGACCGCAGGATGGTTCTACCAGAATGGACAAAAGGGATACTTTTAAGGGATGCCGGTATCAAGAGAGTACGACGGACCGATTCCGGTGGGAATGGAATGCAGGGACAAACTTGTGGAGGGACAAGAACATGAGCCCATTAAAAGTCGCTAATTAGCGGCTTTTTTGTTTTATCGGTACAAGTTCTTGTACCGAGCCAAGGACAAGAACTTGTACCGATTGCCGAAAAGGACAAGAACATGAGCCGATTACCGATTAGATAAGTATCTAACTATGTTTCCATGCAAACTCATTAAGCTAACGGGCAGGATAGTTTAAATAACCAAAAAAATATTAAGATAAGAGCAAGTGGACTGGTAGCCGATAAATGTGATCGGCTGCTTATAGGTTCATATCTCATTGTTGGGTGACAAAAACATAGTAATTTGAATGATAGGTGGTATCACTACAGCAGATAAGAATTGGTATGAGGATTATGTTTTTGTTTTCTTTACTGATCGTTCTCAATATGTTAAATTAACAATGGGAGGAGGGAAATGGAATGGCAAGAAGCAAAGAATTTGAGGAGAGCGTTGTACTGGATAAGGCGATGAAGCTGTTTTGGGAACAAGGTTATGAAAAGACATCTTTGACGGATCTGGTTGAGCATATGGGAATCCATCGGAGAAGTTTGTACGACACATTTGGCGACAAGCATACGCTGTTTCTGAAAGCTATGGATCGATTTCGCGCTAAAATTAATACGGAGCTCTCAGGAGTAGTAAAACGCTCGGAGACTGCTGCGGAAGCTATTCAGTTGATAATTAATTCAATGATAGATGGTGAAGAGGACTCACCTTCTGGCTGTTTAATGGTGAATTCGGCTGTGGAATTGGCAATGCGTGATGCCGATGTGGATTCCAAGTCCACTGAATCGTTTACATTATCAGAGCAATTGTTTAAGGATATTATTCTATGGGGGCAGCGGAATGGTGAATTCACTTCAGATTACGATGCCGGAGAATTGGCAGAACATCTACATGCAGTATGTGTTGGGTTGAGAGTAATGACAAGAACCTCCATATCCAAAGAAAAACTACGCCAAACAGCTAATATATCCATAAAACTTATAACTAAATAATTCAATATCGTTAGTATGAGTTTTCTTATTGTTAGTTTAGGCTGAGTGTTCTGAAGCTTATCACTCCAAAATAGTTTTATGAATGATAATTCCTACATGGTGAGTTAACAATGTTCTCTACATGAAGGAATTATTCTTACATTCATTCTAGAATGATCGTTCTCATACAATTCCAGCTCCCTACAACCCAATTCTATGTACCCAAACTAAATGACAAAGGAGTAGCCTAAAATGAAAATTTCTGAACAAATCGCATTTGTCTCTGGTGCAAACAGAGGCCTTGGCCGAGAACTAACACTTGAACTTCTATCCAGAGGGGCTAAGGTGTATGCTGGTGCTAGAAATCCAGAAGCCATTGATATTCCAGGTGTAATACCTATGAAGCTTGATATTACGAACCCTCAAGAGGTAGCCGCAGCTGCTAAGGTTGCTAAGGATATCACACTGTTAATCAACAATGCGGGATCGTCTACAGGCGCTTCCTTGCTTGACGGTGATCTTGACCAAATACATTTGGAGTTTAATACGCATTTTTTTGGCACACTTTCCATGGTTCGCACTTTTGCACCAATTCTAGAAAAGAACGGCGGTGGTTCGATTCTGAATATTCTTTCGGCATTATCTTGGGTTAGTTCGGGAACTGTAGGCGCTTATACAGCTGCTAAGGCAGCAGAATGGGCATTGACGAACGACCTGCGTTTAAATCTGTATCCTCACAATGTGCGAGTAGCTGGATTACATGTGGGCTACATGGAGACCGACATGACGTCGGGCTTAGAAGTTCCCAAATCCAACCCTGCCGATATTGCAAAAATTGCGATTGATGGTATCGAATCGGATAGCCTTGAAATTGTTGCGGACGATTCAAGTCGCATGATCCAAAGGAGCCTGGCCGGTGGTATAGCTGTGCTATACCCTCAGCTCTCCTAAGAAAAAGGGAGTGCAGTCAACTCTACCTCGTTAATAATGCAGGCTTTGGCTTGGTTGGTTGCTTTTTTTCCGGGACCTCTAATGGCGGTTTACTATGCAACAAGGCGTATTTGCTATCGTTCACTGAAGCATTGGAGAGTTGAGTTGTACCGGCGGGGCTTTGCAGCACTCTGTCTCGGACCACAGCGACTGGCTTTGTCGATCGTGCGGGGCTGGCCTCTTCAAAATTGTTTATGAGCGGCGTCATGGAAGTCGGTCAAATGGCCGACGAAGGATATCGTCAATTTATGCGCGGTAAGATGTTAATAATCACAGGTAGAGGATAACTGGTTTATGGCATTTCTGCCGCGGTTGCTACCGCGCAAACTGATGACCTGAGCAGTCAGAGCGGTGCAGGATAGAGTGGAGCAATGAGGGAATGGAACATAATAATTGAAGCGGAGTTTTGGGAATGGAAAAATTATGGAGTAAAACAAAAATTGGTAATTTGGAATTGCCTCATCGTTTAGCGATGGCACCCATGACACGGAGTAGAGCACAAGAAGATGGTACGCCGGGTGAACTGAGTTCCCTTTATTATGCTCAAAGAGCATCTATGGGATTCATCATTAGTGAAGGTACCCAACCATCTGAGGATGGGCAAGGTTATTTAAATTCACCAGGTATCTATACTGAAAAGCATATTGAAGGTTGGAAAAAAGTTACGGATGAAGTGCATAATGCTGGCGGATTCATGTTCATACAATTAATGCATGTCGGTCGTATGTCACATCCAGACAATACTCCACATCATCGTCAAGCAGTTGCACCTTCAGCGATTGCACCTGGTGTAGAAATGTTTACTGCTAACGGAATGCAGGAAATACCCGTCCCACGAGAATTAAGTGAAGAAGATATTCAAACTACTATTTCAGACTTCCGTAAAGCAGCCGCAGCAGCAATTAAAGCAGGAGCTGATGGTGTTGAAATTCATGGAGCCAACGGATACTTAATCAATCAATTTATTGGTGAAAATTCAAATAAACGAATCGATAAATACGGTGGATCTGTGGAGAACCGCGCTCGCTTTGCAATCGACGTAACGAAAGCAGTCGTTGAAGAAATTGGAGCAGAAAGAACCGGCTTCCGTATCTCACCTGGAACACCTCTTGGTGGGATTGATGAAGGTGATCAAGGACCTGAGGTTTATCTCCATCTTGTAAAAGAATTATCTAAGTACAATTTAGCATACCTACATGTTATGCATTTAGGGAACGAAACGCTGCTCCGTGAAATTCGTTCGATGTGGACAAATTCATTACTGGTTAATCGAGCAGGACGGGCACTTGAAGAAATTAGCGTAGATATTGATAATGGCATTGCTGATGTGGTTCCAGTTGGTGTTTGGTCATTAGCTAATTCGGTTTTAGTGGAACGTCTTAAAAAAGGATTTCCTTTAAATGAAGTTGATCCTAAAACATTATACGCGGGTAACGGAGGCGTGGGTTATACAGACTATCCAACAATGGAAGAATTAAAATCACAACAGGAGTAAATACAAGGTAAGGTTATAGATTAGATTGTAAATCAGCAATAAGGTCATACTGAAATGGCGTACAATTGAAAAATTGTACGCCATAAATTGGTTTTATTCTATGCATTTTTGAGTTTCAAGTACAGCAAGAAACCAACAATGTCCACTAACGGAAGGATGCTGATTTTTAATGAATACACACATGAAGGCAGCACAAATTGCCAAGTATTCAAAAGAAATCCAAGCTCAAGTCAATGATATTGCAATTCCAGAAATTACTGATAACGAAGTTTTAGTAAGAGTAAAATCTGCGGCAGTCAATCCACTCGAAATGTTAATTATCACAGGTAGCGTGAAGTTGATTCAAGATTATAAATTCCCATTGACGCTTGGTAATGAATTGGCAGGGGTTATTGAAAAAGTAGGTAAAAATGTGAAGGAGTTTTATGCAGGAGATGAAATTTATACACGTCTGCCATTGAAAAAAATTGGCGCTTTTGCTGAATATGCCGCAATTGACGCTGCTGCAATTGCACCTATGCCAAAAAATTTATCCTATGAAGAAGCTGCTGCTGCAGCGTTAACTGGACTTACAGCCTATCAAGGCCTGCATGAAGAACTTGAGGCACGACCGGGTAAATCGGTTTTTATTCCAGGTGGATCGGGTAGCTTTGGTCAGATGGCTGTCCCAATTGCAAAGGCAATGGGATTAAATGTCATTGTTAGTGGTAACTCGCAAGCGCGAGAACGTACTTTGGAAATCGGTGCTGACCGATATTTGGATTACACAAAGGAAAACTATGTTGACTTGTTGTCGAATGTCGATTATGTGATTGATACCTTGGGAGCCAAAGAATTCGATAATGAATTAAAAGTCATTAAACCAGGTGGTAAATTGCTCTCTCTCCGTACAGGACCCAATAAACGATTCGCTGAAGACAATAACTTCCCTTGGTGGAAACAGAAACTTTTTTCGCTTGCTGGCGCAAAATACGACAACAAAGCCAAGAAGCGCGACGTGGAATACCGATTTATCTTCGTGCGCTCTGACGGTGCACAATTAAAAGAGATAACCAACGTCATTGAAGAATACAACATTGTTCCACCGCTTCATCATAGACGATTTTCTATAGGAGAAATCAATGAAGCATTAGAACTGGTCGCTACTGGGCGTCCAAAAGGGAAGGTGATTATAAATTTTTAAGTAGAACTTGAGGAAATCTCTGTGGTGGCCCGAGAGGGGCAACGGGTAGGATAGTGAAATACTAATTTTGATTTTTATTAGAATATCCATGGTATTGTCAGACGACAAGAACATAAATACTTTCAGAGTCGCATAAAATGCGGCTTTTTTTACATTACAGTCTTTTTTCTTTTCGTCGGTTGAGTGGCTATAATGCCGTACGGTCCAGCACAAATGGCAAGCAGCAGCCTTGATCTTTGTTGAGGGACAAGTGTCGGGGGACAAGAACATGGTCAGGTATGCTGCTCCGGATCTGGAGGCATTCGCAACCAAGCTGTTCTATATGCTGGATCTAGGCAGACGCGAGGGGGTGGCGGAGACGCTTGAGGAAGCGGGAAAGGCACTCGTGGCATACGATTCTTCCGAAACCGCGATCAAGACCGGCCTGGCCAAAGTGTTGTCCGTCGCGCTAAGCAAGTTGGCTGCTCTCCATCAATGCGTCGATATCCAAGAATATGCGCCCCTGCTGGCCGAGCTTTATCAGCACGCGCATTACGATAGGGTGATGAGCGCGGCCTATTCCCAGCTCGCCGAGCTGGCGGGAAGGCTGGGGGCGAACGGAAACCTACCCGTGGTCAAGCAAGTGATGGATTTTATCCAGCGGCATTACCATGAAAATCTAAAGCTGGAGACGCTGGCGGAGATGTACAATTACAACAAAGGATATTTGGGCAGAATGTTCAAGCAGCATACGGGCGATTCCTTCCATACCTTCTTGGATAAGGTCCGTATTCAGCAAGCGATCCGGCTCCTCAGGGAAGGGTACAAGGTCTATGAGGTCTCGGAGCTCGTAGGTTATCCCAATGTGGATTATTTCCATAGCAAATTCAAGAAATATGTAGCAGCTTCCCCCTCTTCGATCAAAGGTCTCCTTCCAAGGCCACGACATTTTCATTGGAAACATCATAGATTCTTAAAGTGGGGGGATTTCATGAAGGCCAGCACAGGAATAGTGACATGCCTTTTAATGATCGGAGCACTTCTTGCAGCCAGCGGCTGCAGCAACGGATCGGACTCCGATAGCTCAGGCAGTCCTGACGCATCGCCGAACAAAGAACTCGCGCCCATGACGATCACATATGCAGCAGGGGACAATAACCCGCTTTGGGACGGCATGCAAAGCGATGTCGGCAAGCTCATCACGGAAAAAACCGGCATCTCGATGAAAGCTCAATTTCCGATAAGCGTTAATGACACGGATATGTTCGCGCTGATGGTGGCAAACAACGAATATCCGGACATCGTTTCGGCCAAAGGCAGCGTGGGCAAGCTGAAGGACGCTGGCGCATTGATCGATTTAACGCCGCTTATTGAAGAGCATGCGCCGAACATCAAGAAGGTCTACTTATTGCTTTTATGAAGCTCCTTATCCATAATTGTAACTAAGGGAGATGATTCCAAGTTGAGTGAACAGAATATCAGCACAACAGTTTCAGGGGATATCATTGTTACCCATCTAATTGGTAAGATTAAAACAGATGATGTTAATGAATGGTATAACGGCTTCGAGAAGGTTTGCCAGCAATTCATTTCCGAGGGTCGGCAATACAAATTGTTGGTGGATAGAAAAGGGTACACTCTAGATCATTTTTCCATTCAAAAAACATGGAAAGATAAGTTCTTCAATGAAACCATTCTGAATCAAAGTATTGCAATTGTGTTTCTTCTTGAAGAAGGGGAGATAATGAATGATTTGCAACAATCCAACACAAAAGAATCTGTAAATTTTTTTGATAATTATGACGAAGCATTTATTGGGTTGAATGAATATCCGATTTAAGACCGTTATGGAACTCAGTTGTACTCAATCAACCAACTGGTGTCTGATGTCATAAAGAGATGACGGGTGACAAAAACATAGCAACATTAGAAGCCCCTGAATTAGTATTATCCCCTCATGATAGACAACGAAGACATCTGTTAAGATGAACTTACATGTTGTCTGCTGGAGGGGGTTTTTTTATGGGGAAAACAGGCGTACAAATAAATGAGGAAGTTAAGAAGGATGCCATGCGGCTGGCTATTGAAGAGAACATGTCCTATCGAGAGGTGGCTAGGCGACTGGGGATTCGGAATAAGATACAAGTTGAGGTATGGGTGAAATGGCAGCAAGAAGGTAGAGCTATAGAGCAAGAAGCCTTTCATAAAGGACGGCCGAAGACAAAGCTTACCCGTCTTGAAGAAGAAATAGCCTTAAAGGCGGAGATCGCATACCTAAAAAAGCTGTATCCAAATCAACACCGGGAGTGACGAGCAAAGCCATTCGTTGCGAGATCATCGAAGAATTGAGACAGGAATATCCGGCTAAATGCTTTTGCAGCTAGCGGACGTTTTAACAGGATAGTTTAAGATCTATTCAATGTTCAATTAAATCCCATTAAATAACATAATAATGTTATAATTATACTACTGCATCAATAAATTGGTATTGGATATCTAATTAAAATTATTAACCTAGGGGGTAGGTAAGCAATGAGCAAAGATTATGAAACTCCTGAAAGAACAAGAGAAAGACTAAGACAAGAAGAATTGGAAAATAATCCATTTGGTCATATGAATCACGGAAATAGTAGGGCTCGGTATAGTATAGTCGATTTAGGTTGGAAAGGCACTTTAGTATTAACTATTGTTATTATTGTTGGTCTTATAGTTGTTCAATATTTTTATTAATGGTAGATTTAGAAACACTGGAGAAGTTGACGGTTAGGGAGATTGAAAATTTTCTATCTTTTCTCGAATACATTTAAACAACTCCAGTCATCCGATGAACCGCAAATACTCCAGATTTGAAGCCGTATATATTACGACAGATGTCGAGGGACAAGAACATAGGCCCATTGAAAGTCGCTAATTAAGCGGCTTTTTTGTTTAATCGGTACAAGTTCTTGTCCCGAGTCAAGGACAAGAACTTGTACCGATTGCCGTAAAGGACAAGAAGATGGTCCGATTACCGATTAGATAAATATCTAACTTTAGTAAGAGTGGAGAAATTCTCAAGAATCTACACTATTTAGAGATAACCTTACGTTTTTTCTTGCGTTTATACTTATATGGACTGTAAAATTCAGGAGGTTTTTTGATGAAGAAATTAGTATTATTTTCTTTTGCTGTTCTATGTTCTTCGCTTTTGATACTTCCAACCAATGAGGCAGCCGCAGCAGTACAAAGTCTAAAAAGAACACAAGTTGTTGTGAATAATAATGACTTAGATTCAAAAGACATTCTCAACAAGAACAATCAGGTGTTTTTTAGCCTGACTTCACTCAAAGGTTTAGGTGACTTAACGTTTGCCTGGAATAATACTACTAAGCAAGCGACAGTGAAGGGGAGCGACACAAACTTGCAGTTGACTATGAATAATAAAGTAGCACAAAAAAATGGATCTCCAGTTTCATTAAGTACTGCTCCATTTATTCAAAACGGTAAAACAATGATTCCCTTACGTTTTGTTGCAGAAGCGTTGGACGGTTCAGTAACTTGGAATCAAAAGACCCAAACGGCGTTTGTTTCAAAACCAAGCACGAAACTGCTGACGGACGTTAAGAGTAGTGCATTAAGCACGGCCAGAAATGCTGCAATCAATCTTCCTAGAGTATCACAGCTCACGGAGGACTTTAAACCAATTATGGAAGCATCCAGTCTTCAATATTATTTTCCGGAAAACACCCATGACCGATTCATCGAGGTCAATAATAATGTAATCCGCTATTATAAAATTACGAAGAACACAGCTTACCTTAAGTGGCAAGCTTTCATTAGCGAAAAGACCACTACGCAAGATAACCTTTATTTCATAAACCGCGCCTTTATAAAAGAGAACGGTTCCCTACCAAATTTTAAAGATACGACATTCGCCAACTTTCGCTGGATGCCTCATATTACTTCTACTGGATATGGTTTAATCACTAAGGAGAATTGGAATGACGTTGTTTTTAAACAAGCCGAACTGCCTCAAACTAATCTGAAGGAAAACTATATTATTGTTGACATTCCAGAAGAAAAATAATTAGAAATTGTCATTAAAAGGAGTTTGCAGTGGACGCAATTATCATAACGCCGCATGTCGGTATCGGTCCTTTTCGGCTAGGGATGTGCAGGGAAGAGGTGGAGCGGACTTTCCAGAGTTTGGGTCATTTGAGAGCTGATAATGGCATACCCGGTAATCCTAGCTATATAGAAATTCTGTTTATGCGCGAACATTTCGAATACGATGCCAATAGCCGGGTGAAGTTCATTCAACTGATAAATCCGCAATACTCGGGTAACATCTGTATTCCCTGCCTGTTTCAAGGTGTGGACGTCTTCACGACCAAGGCAGAGGATTTGATCCACACGTTTAGCAAATATTATTCAATGGTCGGAGATGTTGATCCGAGGACGGGATTTTCCTTTGCCATTCAAGAACTTGAGCTGTGCTTCTGGCGAGAAGGCATTATGAATGATGAAATCATAAAAGACCCGGGTTTTCTGGAGATGAGCGAGGAGAATCAGGAGCTCGAGAAGCGGTATTTCTATTTTACGACCGTATCGATTGGAGCGCTGGGATATTTCGACTTCATGGATGATTACCCAGGCAGTTAAGCAATGCGTACTCTAAAAACTAGGAGAAAGCGGGCTAATCGCCTTACTCCCTAATTCGAGCCCGCATGAGGATCGAAGAGCATGAAAATGATCTTTAAACTAACGGGATACAGTAGCCCAATCATGACAGGACGGCAGCCGACGAAAATATTCGGCTGCCGTCAGTTGCGTTCGGGCAGTAAACGTTAATAAAAAAATAAACCCGGCATAATCGGTCCGGTTTAGCAATGCCCTATGTAAAAAAAGTATGATAACATGTTCTCCTCAATAGCCAGCCGGCCGCACGGCCTCCTTCTTAACATCCTAGAATAATTCTTGTTTGTACGTCCTGTTTTCCCCATGAAAAAAACTCCCTCCAGCAGACAACCGTAAGTCCATCTTAACAGGTGTTTCTTTTTCGTTGTCCACCATGAGGGGGGAATACCATATATGCTGCTTTTTTGTTTTAAATGTGGCAAATTGTCACTGTATCGGCTATACCACTACTGCGGTTCCGCTGACGGCCACCCTCAGCATTCCCTCACAAATAACTTCATAGTCGATGTCACCGCTATAATGGCGTTTGCCCCCAGGCGCACGGCTCGATCTTCCACTCGACAAACGCTGCATCCCTTGCTTCCTGCAGCTTGTTTTCGTATGCCCCCGAGCGCCCGCCGACAATATCGGTAATGGAGGCCAGAAAGTCCCTCGCTACATTAGCGCCCATAATGACTTCGCCGGTCACAATACCGATATACCTTTGAACAGGGTAACCTTCAATGGTGTAAGTCTCATTTGTAACCATTAGAACGACCGATTTGATCGATTTACGCACAGAAGGACTTACCGGGGGGCTTGTTTGGAAGTATCAAAGGATTATCGCTCTTAATAAACCAATGGCATTTCTCTTAGAGAATGTATCCAATATGGCTCTGTAGCACAAAGACACCTTATATAGGCTCCTATCTTCTTTTACCGACATTGGGTATTACAATATGGGGTTTCGGCTTTTAAACGCTGCTGATTTCGGGGTTTCCCAAAGCCGGGAACGTTTGTTTATCGTAGGGATTCGAAAGGATTTAGGATTCTTTTTTGATTTCCCTGAACCGCCGCTAATTCGGCGAACTGTTCATGAAGCCATTGGGGACCTGCCACAGGCCGCAACGGTAACCAAGAATACCTACGAGCAACCGTTAGTTCCTAATCATACAACCAATTGGGCGAGTCCTAGTCCGGAAAGGTTACATGCCGTTATCCTTAACCCAAGGAACCAGAGGAGAGGGATGCGAAGACTACAATGGGAGGATGTAAGTCCAACCTTGACCGCTCATATAGCAAAAGATGGTCGTGAGTTCCTTCATCCTTGATCCAAGCAAGTGAGTAAGCGGGGAGGATTGTGTCACATGACTCAAATATCTAGAGAAAGATTAGAAAATCTCTTTCGTGAAGTAAATGCTTCCTGGAGTTTTGAAGATTCGGCTTTGTCTGCTCATGAAAAGGATCTATTATTTCAGAGACTTCTCGGAGATCTAACGGACGAGGACTATAATAAGGCGATTATGGAGTTCATTAGCTCTCTATCCTAATCCAATTCCCAATAAAAAACGAAGCCCTGATTCCGTGGAATCAGGGCTTATTTGAGTACGTTCCTTCAGTTGAGGGTACGGTTTCAGACGCGGGGATTCGTGTCAGTTACGCTAGTACTATCCCTATGACCATCATAATCAATCAAGGTGTAAAAAATGACTAATAGACCATTTCAACTTGGGTTTCGGACATAAAGTAACCTTTGGGTGACTTTATGTCACCCTGTTTTTGGATCTATCTGATTTTGGGTCCAGGTCATAATAAACTATTTAATTATGATTCAACAGGATCTTCATTTTAGGGTGAGTACATGGTTATTTCTATGATGGATTCAATTAAACGAACAATCGTGAAAACGGTTAGAATTAAAGCAGATGAATACGTGTAAAAGTTGTTGTTAGTAATGTATTCGAGGACAATTCCCCCAAACAGAAAACAGAATTTCAGAATATTGTCTACATTCGTAAGACGGAAACTATGGCTCGACGCTTACAGCCGCAAGGTATTCAAGCTAATTTGTTGCTGCGAAAGTTGAGTTAGTAAAATCGACTTCGAAAACGAAAAAATAATTATTATAAAATTACCAAGAGCACGTTGCACCGCCTCTTATAAGATGCCGTTCGCGAACTCAGCACGAATGGGGCAAAGCGCAAAGAGCAAAATCTTTTAACTATTAAGCAATATCCGCTAGAGTTTCTCAATTGTGAAGTCCGTATAATATGAGAAGAATAGAGCGCTTACAAGGAAAGATCTTCAAATTTTTGTCTGTGACGACAAACGACTTCTAGAGGGGGGGATAAAGGAGGGCCAATCCTTGTTGATGAGGACTACGCCGGGACCGTAAGAGGTTCGTGGATGCTAGAGGACAAAAGCTTGGTAATCGGAATGAGGAATGAATATAGTCTCTCGGAACATCATTAGAGGTGAAATTGGAAGAAGAAGACAGTTGGAGCTGGAAAGTATGGAAATTGAAAACCAGTTTCAAGAATGGGCAGACTTCGACAATTTAGGCGAAACGCTTTTTTGAAAAACTTAAGCGACAGTAGGGCAAATGGTAGCTTTCAGCTTGTCCCATTCATCTTTCTGGCTTACATACCAGGCATACATGTGCTGGCAGGTCATAATGCCGTAGATGCGAATGTACCACATCATCGTCGAGCGGTGCCTACCGGATTCGAACTTGTAATCGATCTTCTCCTGCTTGTTGGAACGCTCAATGGACGTGCAGCGTTTGTAAATCAACCTCCACTTCTCCGACCCGCGAGCGGTTCTGGGAAACAGGCGAAGATTATCGCTGCTGTGTGTATGGTATGTCCGCCCGTATTTGGCATCGGAGTACCCCCGCAGGTCAAAGAGCATCTCCACTTGCGGCGATCCTGGTGTTTTCTTATCCGCGTGACGCATCATCCATGTGACAAGACGGTTCACTCTGCCCGGTGTAGCCGTAGGCGCTTTCTCTCCTTTCTTCCCTTTCTTTGGTTTGCTCTTGCGTTTGGGTTGCTTCATCGGTTTAAGATTATTGCCTACCGCAAGCCAAAAGCGTCTGAAGAATTCATAGAAGGTCCCGACGACAGGAAGATCGTCATAGTCGAAGCCGTAAAGAATGGCATAGATAGGTGTCCGCTTCAAGACATTTACACATTCGGTTAATCCCTTTTCAGGGTTGGTCAAAAGGAACAAGAAAAAGGATCGAAACATAGATGCTGGATCTCGAGGTTCAGGGCCCCGATCCGAGTAAGTGTCTCGAAGAAACGTTGTGAGGGGAGAAAGGTCAGTCATCCATAATTTTGCTAGAAGCGGCCAGTCTTTATTGATGATGACGATACCGGGCCCAATCTGAGTACGAAGTTGCTTAAGAACAAAGCCTTGGTAGTCCGCATGCGGAACAAAAATAGGTTTCAAGAGAAGCACTCTAATCGCGATTTATAGGTTGAAAAAGGAACCCTTACAACGCAATTTTGGAAAAATGAAGGATTTGTCAAGGCTTTTTCGAAGAAAATGACCAAATATTCTAGAATATTTCCCATAATGAAAAAAGGAAATTAATGAAAAAAACCCCTACGAAGTAGGAGGAGAGTAAGTTTGGTGGTACAAGAAACCCCTTGTCCCATCTGCCTCGGCGAATGCCGAGAGGCTATGAATGAATGCGGAGGGATTATTGATGAAGGCATCAAAAAAAGTTTCGGTTCTGATACTGGCACTCTTACTTCCATTGATTGTGATTTTCTCTACGGCAGTTCCGGCTGCGGAATCCTACGAAATCGTCCCGCTCACAGATCCGGTTACGAATCCGGATACAACCGATGAGGTCAAAATCGACTTCCAGACCAAAGGGTCTCAAACGGCAGAAGGGTATCTGCCCGACAACGGGGATGCGTACGGCGAACGCGGGAATGGCTTTACGTATGGATGGACCCCAGGCATTGTTGGAGCCGCCAGAGATTACAGCTTAATCGAACCGGATCTTAAACTAGCAACCTTGAACCAATTTGGCCAAGGGATTATTTGGGAAATTGCCGTTCCGAACGGCAAGTATGAAGTGACGGTCAGCATAGGCGATATTCGATATCCGGACCAAATCAAAGGAAAATTGTTGCTCTTGGCTGAAGAGACCGTCATCTTCGAGAACAAACAAGTTGACGGCAAATGGGAACACGTCAAACCGATTGGACAAACTTACGTTTCCAAAACGGTAGAAGCGGATGTGACCGACGGCAAACTGACCCTCGATCCGAAAGATTCCGCCACGGAAAACATTAAGATCAACTACATTGAAATCAAGTCGCTTGACGTTCCGATTCCTATTGATCCCGTAGACCCTGTAATTGAAGAACCACGAGACATTGATAGGACTCCCGTAATCATTGTTGTCAATGGAGAAGAGGCGGAGTCGGATGTTCCGCCGGTTAGAGCGAACGGCCAAGTCATGGTACCTGTAGATATGATAGCTGAAGAATTTGGCGCTGATGTTGGTTGGAATGAGGAAAAGAATGCCGTTCTGATTAATTCAATGCCGAGTCAAGCAAGGCTCAAACAGCAGTCGACTCAGCTGATCGTGAACGGTTTGGAAATCGAATCGGAGGTTCGTCCATTTGTTCTGGATGGCAATTGGATGCTTCCTATTCGGGAAATATCCGAAGCCATGGCCTTGGACGTCTCCTGGGATGAGGCAACCCTGACGCTTCAAAGTAGTTTAAGGCCGCACACGGAACCTGCCATGGAGCTTCATGGGTGGGCCTCCGTGGAGGCTGATGGACAGGGCGGGACGACAGGCGGCGGCGATGCCGAACCTCGGACGGTGACAACGCTGGAAGAACTGGAACAACTGGCTGGAGACGACGAACCAAGAGTCATCGTCATTTCCGGAACGATCACATCCGGGGCTCAGCCTATCAGCGTAGGCAGCAACAAGACGATATTGGGGGAGGACCAGTACGCGACCATCCGCGGCGGCATCACCATAGACGATAGCAGCAACATCATTATTCGCCACTTGAACTTCCAAGGCATCTGGCCTATCTTCGGCCCTGCCGACGCGATCGCCGTGAGAAATTCGCATCATCTTTGGTTCGATCACTTGAACATCTGGGATGCCAGTGACGGCTTATTGGACCTCACCCAAGGAACTAACTACGTCACCGTTTCATGGAACAAGTTCTTTTACACCGATCCGGATAATCCTCACCGTATGGTCAGCTTGGACGGCGGAGGCGCGGAACATGATGCTACCGACACAGGCAAGAACAAGGTAACCTATCATCACAACTGGTTCGCCAACAATACCGATCAGCGGATGCCACGCGTCCTTTTCGGTCAGGCGCACGCCTACAACAACTACTACACGGCCAGTAACAACAATTACGCCATCGGCGTAGGCGTCTTCGCGTCGATGCTGGTGGAAAACAATTACTTCAAGAACGTAAAAAATCCGCACCAGTTTATGTACCCCGACCGTCGACCGGCGTACATCACGGCTACGGGCAATATTTATGACAACACAAGCGGATTAATGGATACGGGTGCCGTTACACCAGAGGGCTACGACAGCGTGGCGCCTTTTACCAATCCGCCCTACGCCTACGAACTGGATGATGCCGAGGATATTCCTTTTCTTGTTACTCGATATGCGGGTCTAATGGTCAACGAGGACATTACAGCGCCAGAAGCACCTGTTATTATAGCTCCGGCAGAGTCGGCGGAAATCCACATGCGTACTCCGAGCATAAGCGGAACGGCAGAACCGAGCAGCATCGTGACAATCACATTGACAGGCACTTCATCGGGATCGACAAAAAACGCAACGTTGACGACAACGGCTGAATCGAACAGTTCATTTAGTGCCGAATCAACAAGACTGAACAACGGAACGTATACCATCACCGCAACGGCAACCGATGCTGCAGGCAATGTAAGCCACGCTTCGATCAATCGTTCAATTAGAATAAAAGGACAGGCTGACAAGAAGTAAATTAATAGAGGGTTTGAACGAGCAACTCCGCTTCCGACCTGTTCCGAATTTTATCAGCGCTTAAGAAGACTATAGCTCAATAAACCATGTGGCAGCCGGTCTCGTGACCGGCTGTCTTTTTTAGATGAAATAAGGGGAAGGGGGAGAAAAGTTGGTGGGTACATCTCACTAATTTCATCGCAGATTAAATCAAGCAGTTGGTCACCAGGGGGAGCAGATTGCCCTCTATCGCCATAGTTGAATGGATCGCGATAGGAAACCCCCGACTCCATATTCAGAGTCGGGGGTTTTCCCGTTACTTCAATTTTTCCATTTCCTGATCAACCGTTTGTTGCCCCAGTTCTTGTACCTCTCTTAGGATTGTATTGACATCTTTTTGCCCTGTTACAAGTTCAGTTACTTTGTCATTCATTAAGTCAACGATGTGATCTTCTAATGGATGTAATTGACGCATTGGAGCATTTCCGTTCACATACACTGCGTCGAAGTTTTTATCTTGGTCTGGATGGTTTTCAAATGCAAGATCTTTAACCTGCTGTGATTTCAATGGAGAAATCTTTCCTTTTTTTGATACTTCCATTTGGAACTCTTCAGACGTTAAATATTTTAAAATTTGCATTGCCGCATCTTTATTTTCGGAAATGGAAGTAATACCAGCATAGTTGGCGTAAGGTTGAGTGCCATTATCCGGAAGATCTTTGAAGACCGGCATCGAAACCATGTCCCAGTTCAGCGGAAGTTGTTCTTGCGAAACCGCGATCCATTCGGTTAAAAATACATACATGGCGGAAACGCCTGCTGCTCCTCTAAAGTGATCATGACTTGGGAAATTTGCTTTAGCCATTTCCTGCACGCCAGGATTTCTGCTCAATTCAGTGAAGAGGTTAAGAATCCTCTTCCAATTATCGTTGTCTACCGTCACCTTGTTAGTTTCCGGATCAATGAAACCTTGCGATAAGGAATTCATGCGGAAGTAGTGCTTCGGAGACATCCAAAGTCCCATATACTGCGTTCCGTTTTCATTCCGATCGAATTGATGGGCGAGTGCAAACGTCTCCTCCCACGTCATGCCATCTTTCGGATATGGAATCCCGAATTTGTCGAATAAATCTCGGTTATAGAACAAAACAAGAGAATCGTTAAAAATAGGAAGGCCGTAAAGTTGGTTATCAAACGTGGCAGATTCAATAAACCCCGGGGCAAACGAAGCTAAGTCAACTCCATGTTTTTTAGCTAGCTCCGTCATATCATAAGTCAACTTCATCGGTTCGTATGCATTCAAAAATCCACCGGCTCTTGTGAAGTAAATATCAAACTTCGTTTGAGCGGCTACTAGTTGTTCCAATGAAAGTCCTCTATTCGAAATATGGTTAATCGTGTATGTAGGGAACTTTTTCTTCACGTAACTCCCTACATTTGCTTCAAATTCTTCATCGGAAAATATTGTAGAAAATGTGACTTCGGCATTTTCCGGCGCCGGAGGTTCTGCTGTCGGATCATTACCGCCCGACGGCGCAACAGTACCCTCAGTATTAACAGTACCTTCAGTATTACCGTTAGTACAAGCTGCAATTATACTTAAAATCAGAATAATTACCAACAGCAGTCCCATTCTTCTTTTCAACATTTCGTTTTCCCTCCCTTAGTTTGAAGTGGATAATCCTAAAACCCGAATCCAGACCACCCCCTCTCAAAGTCTGTGCCGTTGCCTGTAAGCGCATACAAGTTTTGCGTTCGCGTTTGCAAGTATCTGGCACTATTGTATAGGAGTGTTTCCATCAAAAATATACGGCTATAATCGTAAATATAGGGCGATCGAATCTATTGTTGATTCTCGGAACCGGGTATTGGACGGTGCTGCTCTTAATCGACAGCCCATCAAGAGGGACGATACGAGAACGCTGTGGATTATGATATCAAAAGGAAATGCAAAAAAAACAGGACCGCTTCCCTGAAACTGGAACGCGTTCCGAGTCTTTACTTGCTATCCATGTTGGACAATGCCGTTAAGCTAGGCAAGTATCGGATTGATTAAGTCGGCCAGTTTTGGAGCAATTCCTCTAAGATAGGGCAAGAAGGTTTTCTTCCTTATGTTGAAGTGAAGAAAGAACAGAATATTAATCTGCTCGGAATGGCTTATTTTAAAGACGCAAAGATGGTAGAGACAATAAAGCCGTTTGAAATTGCAGGGTATATGGGAATTAAAGGGCGGCGAGTTTCTTGAGGGGATAAGGAGCGCTGACAAGAGGCTTACAAAAATTTGAAGTAAGCGTATACACAGAGGTCCGGCGAGTCGGCCGAGATCGTCTTCGAGCTGGATCGGCGGGCGTTCTCCATCTGGAGCACACCCGCCAATCGATGTGCGGTTTATGAGAGTCCCCGCGCATACCGCTTCCGGCATTGCGAAGGGGAATGCCTCTTGTACTGCCTGAACATTTGACTGAAATAATTGACACTGCCGAAGCCGACTTTAAACGCGATTTCCGTGATCGGATCGGAGGAATGGATTAATAATTGCTCGGCGGCGTTGATTCGGAGCAAATTGACGTACTCCACGAACGTCTTGCCGGTTACCTTCTTAAAGGTTCTGCAAAAGTGGTATTCGCTCAAATTGACGATGCCGGCTGCTTGCTGTACGGTGAGCTTCTCTGGATAATGCCGCTCCACAAACGCTATAAGCTCTTTGAATCTATCGGTTAATTCCGCGCCTACCGTATCTGCGGAACCGGTTGGTCCATGCAGATGGTGATGGCGGGATAAATGTACGAGCAGCAGATGCAGCATGGACTGGATCGCAACCTGATAGCCTATAGCCTGCTGCTCGTATTCGGCGATCATCTGCTTGACAATACCAGCGATGAGCGAATTATACGCATCCGTTACCGGCAGAAGGATGGGAAAAAAACGTTTTCCGGAAGCATAAGGATTTGTGATTTGCACATGACTGGAGCCTGCCACTCGGCTTTCGGCTAGCACGGAATGAAAGACCAGCGCGTAATATTCCACCTGATGCTCGTCATCCGCAAACCCCGTATGGATCATGCCCTTGTTCACGAACATCAAATCGCCAGGTTCCGGTTTAACCGTCTCGGAGCCGATATAGAAGGTCGCGTTTCCCCTGATAAAATAGATGAGTTCCAAGTCATCATGCCAATGCAGGTGCAGTACTTCCTTGCCGGGCGGAATGATGTGGAAGACGTCAAACGGAAAGTCCTGATCGCGATGCGGGACGTCTTGCTTGATTTGATAAGGATTTGTCATGCCGCAGTCCCCTCGAAAAGCAATATCCCTTAACTTTACAGCAATATCAGCTAGAGAACTTTTAATAGGAAGCATCTATAATTATAGACTATCAACCGCTGGAATGAAAGTAATGAAAGCGATATCCAAAACAAGAACAGCCAAATAACGGTTACGGGAGGATTATCGAATGGGATTTGAAATTGAGCAGACAACAGGGGATTCAAGCTGGTATACGCATGATCGTTTCGGCATGTTCATTCATTGGGGCTTGTACTCGCTGGGCGCCAGGCACGAGTGGATGAAGGGCCGGGAATTTATGACGAATGAGCAGTACGACAAATATTTCAAGCGCTTTGACCCGGATTTGTACGATCCCGAGCTATGGGCTACTCTTGCATCGGACGCCGGCATGAAATATTTCGTAGTCACCACGAAGCATCATGAAGGCTTTTGCTTATGGGATTCGGCTCTGACTGATTACAAAGCGACCAACACGCCGGCAGGCCGGGACCTGCTGACGCCGATGATAGAAGCATTCAAGTCAAAGAACATTAGGCCGGGACTGTATTACTCCCTGTTGGATTGGCATCATCGGCATTATACGCTCGATGTCAAACATCCGCTTCGATATAATAAGGAGTTTCTGGAAGACCAGAAGCACCGCGAATGGCAGAAGTATGTCGACTACATGCATGAGCAGACGAGGGAGCTGCTGACTAAATTCGGCAAGATTGATTTGATGTTTTTCGATTTCTCTATCCCGTCGGAACAAGGCTTCCCTGGCAAAGGCAAGGAAGAGTGGCAAAGCGAGAAGCTGGTGAAGCTTATTCGCGAGCTGCAGCCGCATATTTTGCTGAATGATCGCCTGCAGGTGAAAGGGGACATCACGACGCCGGAGCAATATCAACCGCGCGAGTGGATTCAAACGAACGGCAAGCGCGTTGTCTGGGAGGCGTGTCATACCTTCAGCGGCTCATGGGGGTATTACCGCGACGAAGAAACGTGGAAGAGCGTCGACACCCTTGTGAAAATGTTAATAGACACGGTAAGCAAGGGAGGCAATCTGCTTCTTAACGTCGGACCGACAGGTCGAGGTGAATTCGATGAACGTGCCATCGATCGTTTAAAGGGAATTGGCGAATGGATGAAACGCCACAGCAAGTCGATTTACGGCTGTACGGCCGCGCCGGAGGAGCTTCAATGTCCGGAAGATTGCCGTTTTACCTACAATCCGGAGAACAACCGTCTTTATCTGCACGTTTACAGCTGGCCTTTCAAGCATATTCATCTGCGCGGTTTGACGGGCATGGTGGAATATGCACAACTGCTGAACGATGCTTCGGAAATTAAAATGAAGCAAGGCGAAGAGGAAATGACGATGGAAGCGGGCGCTTTCAACGAGGGAAGGCCGCGCGATATCCTGACGCTGCTGCTGCCGGTCAAGAAGCCGAACGTAACCGTCCCTGTCATCGAGCTTTTCTTGAAAAGCCGATGAGTAGACCGAAGCTGGGGTTGCAGGGGCCGGTCATCGCCTGGCAGGACTCATGAGCCGGGGGAGTCGAGACACTATTTTTAACTAGCTGGTAGACGAATATGGCAATCTGTTATAGCAATTTTGTTACTGCAACCTGTCTAAGCAACCTATCAAAGTAACCTATCAAAGTGACCAGTCCTAGCAAACCTGTCTTAGCAACCTACCCTCAACAGAGCGGAGGTTGCTTTTGTTTTTTTAAAATATATGGCTCATGGAGGCTTTCAGACTCTAACGGTCAACACGGAGCCTAATCGCCTTTAAATGACCTCCTTCCGGATGTCACGTTTGCAGTGGAGCTTATTCGGCTGAAAGTAGGTCATTTTTGCGGATTTTGGTCACATAGCGTTCCTCATACAGGATGAAAAGCGCTCAAACAGGCCATTTAAGCGCTGTGGTAACCGTTGAATGCTGGAGAATCACTCCAACAGTGGTCTGCACATCGAGTGGGGCATTGTAGTCGAAATTAATGCTACATTCGGTGGTCTGAACGTCCAACGGGGGCATTGTGGTCGAAATTTATGCTACATTCAATGGTTTTCACGTCCAGTGGGCGCATTATGATCATAGATTTCGGCGGTCTAGTCGCTGCGTAGACGTGGATAGCATCGGCCGTTTCACCTTCGTGAAACCCCCCTATAAACACAGTTGAATTAGCCTATAAACGAAGTCTTGAAACCGTGTAAAGTGGTCTTCAAACAACAGAAGCATTTTACCCGCAAAAGGCTGTCATAAAGTAACGGGGAGGGCATTGCCTTTTCGGACGATCTTCTGCATTGGACGAAGTATCCCGAGCCGATTATTACGGTCGGCCAACAGTTGGATATGCGGTTTATAGCACGGATCCGGGCGCCTATCTCTTTCACGCAGCGATAGATGCCACGAAATTAGAAGTCAAGGAGCTGTAGAGACATGAGATTGCGATTCAATCAGGAGTCGCCGGATTATGAGAACCCGGACGTTTTGCAGATCCATGCCGAGCCGGCGGATGCGCGGGGCATTCCTTATCAAGATAGGGAGACGGCGCTGGCGGCAGCCGCAACCTGTGACAAGAACGCCTCCTCGTACGTCCAAATGCTTAACGGCGAATGGAAGTTCCATTACGCGGCATGCCCCCAGGATGCGCCGGAGCGGTTCTATGACGAATCGTTCGAGGGTGAGGATTGGGACGCCATTCCGGTGCCGTCGAACTGGCAGCTTCTCGGCTATGGAACGCCGTTGTACAGCAGCAGCAAATATCCGTTTCCGGTTGATCCGCCATTCATACCGAAGCAGAACCCCACAGGCTCTTACCTGCGAACGTTCGAGCTGCCGGAGCAAAGGGCGGGCGGCGACGTTTTTCTTGTATTTGAAGGCGTAGACTCCTCCTTTCACGTGTGGGTCAACGGCGAGGAAGCGGGCTTCGGTCAAGGCAGCCATAACCGGATGACGTTCAAGGTGACGGACTTGATCCGCCCAGGCGTCAACAAGCTGGCCGTTCGCGTCTACCAATGGTCAACCGGCAGTTACTTGGAGGATCAGGACAAGTGGCGGCTAAGCGGCATATTCCGCGAAGTTTACCTGCTGAGCTCGCCGTCGGCGGTCCGTCTGCGCGACGCCCGTATCCGGACACGGCTGTCCGAGTCGTACGACAGCGGCGTGCTCGAGCTTGGCTTAAGACTTGCGGCGTCTTCCGGCAGCAATGGGGAGGGCTATCAGATCAGGGCCGAGTTGCTGGATGACCACGAATCGACGGTCACGGCCAGCGTTGCCGGCGTTCCCTGCCAGATCGGGAGCTCACCGGAAGCAGACATCGCCGTAGAGCTTCCTGTTAGCGCTCCCAAGCTGTGGTCGGCGGAAGAGCCGAATCTTTATACGCTGCTCGTCACCTTATCCGGCGCGGAAGGACAAGTGGAGGAGGTATACCGGTACGCGGTCGGCTTCCGGGATATCCGGGTGCGGGACGGACGGCTCCTGGTCAACGGCAGGCCGGTCATCATCCGCGGGGTGAACCGGAACGAATTCGATCCCGAGCTCGGCCGCGTCATGACGATGGAAGCGATGATCGAGGACATCGAGCTGATGAAGCGCCACAACATCAATACGGTGCGATGCTCGCATTATCCGAATGACGAGCGCTGGCTCGACCTGTGCGACCGCTACGGCCTGTTCGTCGTCGACGAAGCGGACCTGGAGACGCACGGCTGCGTCTTTCTCGGCGAAATCAGCCGATGGATCGACAATCCCGATGAAAAAACAGCTTTCGAAAGCCGCCTGGCGAACGACCCGGCATGGAAAGAGGCGTTCATGGACCGGATCGTCCGGCTTGTCGAGAGGAACAAGAACCACCCGTCCGTCATCATCTGGTCGCTCGGCAACGAATCGGGCTACGGAGCGAATCACGCTGCGATGGCGGCTTGGGTACGGGAGAACGATCCAACGCGGCCGGTCCATTACGAGCGGGCTTACGATGCGCCCGTCGTAGACATTGTAAGCAGCATGTATCCTTCCGTGGATATGCTGATTGCGGAAGGCGAGAAATCGAACGAGACCCGGCCCTATCTGATGATTGAATTCGGGCATGCGATGGGCAACGCGCTCGGCAACCAGAAGGAGTATTGGGATGCGGTTTTCCGTTATCCGCGTCTGTGCGGAGGCTTGATCTGGGAATGGGCGGATCTGTCTTTGCTCCGGTGGAAGCCGGGCGGCGGCTTCGAATACGCTTATGGAGGCGACTTTGGCGACAGCCCCAACAGCGGTCACTTCTGCGTCGACGGCTTGTTGTTTCCAGACCGTACCGTCAAGCCGGCGCTTCTGGAGTTCAAGAAGGCCATCGAGCCGGTCAATGTGCTGCCGACCGATACGGATCGTCTGCTTCGGATCCGCAACCGGTACGATGTTGTCACGCTGGAGCATTTGGCGGTCAAATGGATCGTTTACCGGGAGGGAGTGGCGGTAGAGGAGGGAGAGCTGCAGCCGCTTGCGATTGCCGCGGGAGAAGAAGCGTTCGTCGCCGTTCCTTACCGGACGAATCCGGAGCTGAATCAGGAGCAGGAGCGAAGCGGCGGCGGAGAATATTGGCTCCATCTGAACTTCACGCTCCGCGAGGAGACATGCTGGGCGCCTGCGGGGCATGAAGTGGCGTGGGCGGATATTCCTTTGACTTCATCGGCGGCAACAGGAGCTTCCTTGCAGCCTGTATCGCAATCGGCGATGAGCGCCGTCGCCTTAGAAGATGGAAGCCGGTACGTCAAGGCAAGCGGAGCAGGGTTTTCGTTAACGTTCGACAAAGTAACCGGCGCGCTGGACCGTTGGGAGCATGACGGCTTACCCCTGCTGGAGTCGGGGCCCCGCATCCAGCTGTGGAGGGCGCCGGTCGACAACGATGTTCATCTTGCGAAAAAGTGGCGGGAGGCCGGCTATCATGAGCTGGAGACCCACGTCAGAACGATGGAAGCCCGCCATGCCGCTGGCGGGCGAGCCGTCCAGGTGCGGACGGAGACGGTCCTTGGGGTGAACGGCTTGCGGCCGGCGTTCGCGGCCGTTCAGCTCTACACCGTCTTCGGCAGCGGCGACGTGACGGTCGAAACGAGGCTCGAGCCGCTCAAGGAAGGGCTTCCGCCGCTGCCCAGGGTTGGACTCCGGTTCGTGATGCCATCACGGTTCGGTCATATGTCCTGGCTTGGCCTCGGTCCTCACGAATGTTATGCGGACCGCAAGGAAAGCGGCAAGCTGGGCTTGTACGAAGGAACCGTCGGCGAACAGGTTGTTCCGTACATTAAACCCCAGGAGAACGGCAGCAAGGCCGATGTCCGCTGGGCGAGCCTGACCGATGCTGGCGGAGCCGGGCTATTGGTTACGGGGACGGATGCCCCGCTCGGCCAGTTCGGCGCACGGCCGTATTCGACCGAAGCTTTGGGCGCCGCCCGGCATCATTCGGATTTGAAGCTTCTCGGCGCGACGGAAGTCAGCGTCGACTGGCGCCAGTCGGGGCTCGGCAATCACAGCTGCGGCTATGCGCCGACTCTGCCGGATTATTTGATTCCAGCAGAGCCGGTCTCGTTCACGATTCGATTGAAGCCGATCGTTGCGGGTCCGGAGCGGGTCAACGGCGCTAGGCTGCGATTGCCGGAGCGGATCGAGTGGGAAACAAAGGAGAAGGAGCGAGTGTAATGAACGGTTTGCCTAATAAGATACTGTACGGCGGGGACTACAACCCGGAGCAATGGCCTCGCGGCGTGTGGGAAGAGGACATGCGGCTGTTCAAGCTCGCCGGAATCGACATCGCCACCGTCAACGTTTTCTCCTGGGCGCGCAATCAGCCGGACGAGGAGACGTACCGCTTCGAATGGCTGGACGACGTCCTCGATATGCTGCACGCGAATGGGGTTCGCGCTTGCCTCGGGACCGGCACCGCGGCCCATCCCGCCTGGATGGCGCGCGCGTATCCGGACGTGCTGACCGTGGACTCGCAGGGCCGCAAGAAAAAGTACGGACGGCGTCATAATTCCTGCCCGAACAGCCCGACCTTCCGCCTCTATTCGGAGCGGATGGCGCGGAAGCTGGCGGAACGGTACAAGGATCACCCGGCTTTGCTGCTGTGGCATGTCAACAACGAGATGGGCTGGCGGTGCTATTGCGACAACTGCGAGCAGGCGTTTCGAGTCTGGCTGCGGGAGCGCTATGAAACGCTCGATGCGCTTAACAACGCTTGGTACACCTCGTTCTGGGGCCATACGTTTTACGACTGGGAGGAGATCGTGCTGCCGAGCCAGCAGAGCGAGCATTTCAGCGCGTTCGGCCATGAAGCGACGGCTTTCCCGGCGATGTCGATCGATTACGACCGTTTCAACTCCGACAGCTTTTTGGCCTGCTACCAATTGGAGCGCGACGCGATTAAAGCCGTCATTCCGGATGCGGTCGTGACGACCAATTTCCAGAGCAACGGCACCTATAAGCCGCTAGATTATTTCAAATGGGCCAAGGAGCTGGATGTCGTCGCACTGGACAGCTATCCGGAGAGCGGCACGCCGATGAGCCAAATTGCGATGCGGCACGATCTGATGCGGGGGCTGAAACAAGGCAAGCCGTTCCTGCTGATGGAACAGAGCCCCAGCCAATTGAACTGGAGGGAAGTCAATCCGCTTAAGCGGCCCGGCGTCATGCGGCTGTGGAGCTACCAGGCGGTCGCGCGCGGCGCGGAAGCGGTCATGTTTTTCCAGCTCAGACGATCCGCGGGCGCCTTCGAGAAGTTTCACGGGGCCGTTATCGACCATGCCGGCCATGAGCATACGCGCGTCTTCCAAGAATGCGCCGAGCTCGGACAAGAGCTGCAGCGATTGGGCGATGCGCTGATCGGAGCGAGAACGGCTTCGAAGGTTGCCATCGTGTTCGATTGGGACAATTGGTGGGCGCTCGAGCATTCCAGCGGGCCAACGACGCGGCTCAAATATTTGCAGCAGATTCAGCGCTATTACGATGCCTTCTACAGTCTTAACGTGCAAGTCGATATGATCGGCACGGAGACAAGGCTTGACGAATACGCGCTGGTCGTTGCGCCCGTGCTGTACATGGTCAAACCGGGCTTCGCCGAGAAACTGGAGACGTATGCGGCTAGCGGCGGCACGTTCGTGACGACGTTCTTCAGCGGCATCGTGCAGGAAACCGATCTGGTGACGCTCGGCGGTTATCCCGGCGAGCTTCGGAAGCTGCTCGGCATCTGGGTGGAAGAAATCGATCCGCTGTTTCCGGGCCAGTCGAATTTTCTCGTCATGCAAGGAAAAACCAGCCTGCCGGCTGTCACGTATAGCTGCTCATTAATATGCGAGCGTCTGCATACGGAGGGCGCGGAAACCGTCGCCGTTTATGGCGCGGATTTCTATGCAGGGATGCCCGCGATTACGCGCAATACATTCGGCAAGGGTGAAGCCTGGTACATATCGTCCGATCCGGAAGAACGGTTTTTGATCGATCTGTTCTCCGAGCTGACGACCAGGAACAATATCGTTCCGGTTGCCGCGACGCCTCCCGGCGTGGAAGCGAGCGCCAGGGTGAAGGACGGCAAAAGGTACTTGTTTCTGCTAAACCATAATGACCAGCCGGCGAAGGTCAATGTTGGCAAGGCGCCGCTGCGCGAGCTGCTCGGTGGCTCGGACGTGAGCGGGGAAGCCTCGCTTCCCGCCCACGGCGTCTGGATTCTGGAAGAGCGAACGGAGTGATGGGTATGAAGACGGTTGACGGTTTGGGAACATACGAAGGAATGCTGTGGTATCGCAATCCTGCTGCGGAATGGGTGGACGCGCTCGCCGTAGGAAACGGCCGGCTGGGAGGCATGGTGTACGGCGGGATTTTTCGGGAACGCATCTCGCTAAACGAGGATACGTTATGGTCGGGACATCCGTACGATCCGAATAACCGGGAGGCGGCAGCCTATTTGGAGACGGTACAGAAGCTCGTATTCGAAGGGAAATACCCGGAAGCCCAGCGGACGATCGAAGAGCATATGCTGGGGCCGTGGTCCGAGTCCTATCAGCCGCTAGGCGACTTGTATCTCGAGCTGGAGGAGACCGGCAAAGCGGAGCATTACAGGCGCGAGCTTGACCTGAACGATGCGGTCTGCCGGACGCGGTTTACATTGAACGGGGTTCGGTATGTGCGCGAAACGTTCGTTTCCGCGGTCGATCAGGTCATGGTCGTGCGTTTTACCGCCGATCAGCCCGGCCGGATAGCCGTTTCTGCATCGCTTGACAGTCAGCTGCGGCATCAGGCGCTCCGGGTCTCCGCCGATAAGCTTGCGATGAAGGGACGAAGCCCGTCGCATGTGGAGCCGCTTCATGCCCGGAGCAACGATCCGGTCATCTATGAGGAAGGACGGGGCATCCGCTTCGAGGCGCAGCTGCTCGCCCTGCCGGAAGGCGGAGCGACGACGGAGGACGGGGAAGGACGGATCCGGATCGAAGGCGCGGACGCCGTAACCTTCCTCCTGGCGGCGTCGACCAGCTTCAATGGGTTCGACAAGAATCCCGTCCTGGAGGGGCGAAACCCCGCCGAGCTATGCCGCTCCTGCCTGGATGCGGCTGCCAAGCTTTCCTACGGCGAGCTGCTGGACCGGCACGTCCAGGATTACAGGGCGCTATACGGACGGGTGGAGCTTGAGCTTGATGCCCCCGGTCTGCAGCATCTGCCGACCGACGAACGAATTCGGGCGCTTCGCGAAGACAAGACAGACGAGCAGCTAGCCGTTCTATTTTTCCAATTCGGAAGGTATTTGCTTCTATCGTCGTCCCGGCCGGGAACGCAAGCGGCGAACTTGCAAGGGATCTGGAATCAGTCGATGAGACCGCCGTGGTCGTGCAACTATACGGTCAACATTAATACGCAAATGAATTATTGGCCAGCCGAGGTATGCAATCTTGCGGAATGTCACGAGCCGCTCTTCCGTCTATTGGAGGACTTGCGGATTGCCGGCAGGGAAACGGCGTCTGCCCATTATAAGGCAAGAGGCTGGGTCAGCCATCATGCCGTTGACCTTTGGCGAATCACGACGCCGTCCGGCGGCCCGTCGGGCGGCCCCGCAAGCTGGGCGTACTGGCCGATGGGGGGAGCTTGGCTCAGCCAGCATGTATGGGAGCATTACAGGTTCGGGGGAGACCGGACGTTTCTGAGCCAGGTCGGCTATCCGATCATGAAAGAAGCCGCGTTGTTTTTCCTGGACTACCTCGTCGAGGATGCGGACGGCTACTTAGTTTCCAATCCGTCCACCTCGCCGGAGAATACATTCGCCTTGCCGGACGGACGTAAAGCGGCCGTCAGCATGGACGCCACGATGGATATTGCCTTGCTCCGCGAGCTCTTTGGAAACTGCATGGAAGCGTCCGACCACCTGGGGATCGATCGGGAGCTGCGCCTTGAACTGGCCGCTGCAAGGGCGCGCCTTCGCCCATTCCAGATCGGCCGCCGCGGACAACTGCAAGAGTGGTTCTCGGATTTCGAAGAAGCGGAGCCCGGGCACCGGCATATGGCCCATCTCTATCCGCTGCATCCGGGCAGCGAGCTCGACCATCGACGCACCCCCGAGCTTGCTAACGCTTGCCGGGTATCGATCGACCTTCGGCTGCAGCACGAAGGGGAAGACGCGGTGGGCTGGTGCTTCGCCTGGTTGATCAGCCTGTTCGCGAGGCTGGATGACGGCGAGATGGCGCATCGTTATTTGACCAAATTGCTTAAAAATCCGTTTGACAATTTGTTCAACGCCCACCGGCATCCGAAGCTGACCTTTTATCCGCTTACGATCGAAGCCAATCTCGGGGCGACGGCGGGGATTGCCGAGATGCTGCTGCAGAGCCATGCCGGCGAGCTCAACCTGCTGCCCGCGCTGCCGGAGGCGTGGAAGGGAGGCCGCGTATCCGGATTGCGGGCGCGCGGCGGCTTTACGGTATCGCTGGCATGGACGGATCGCGCCCTTAGCGAAGCCGTCATAGCATCGGCAAATGGCGAGCACTGCCGAATTCGAACCGATGGCAATGTGCAGGTAACCGCCGGAACGGAAGCGGTCGAGGTTCGCGAGATCGCTCCTTGCGTCGTGGAGTTTCGAACGGAGCCGGGCGTAACCTATACGATTACGCGGTGCTAGACAGGCGCCAGAGACTATCATTCTTTCTTGGAGAAGGAGGCATTTCATTGAAATCAACGCAGGTGAATCGTTCACAGACGGTGGATCCTTTCGCGGAAATCGCGCTTCGCGAGCATCCGCTTGTAAAGGAAGGCATGACCGAAATCCGGCCGCGCGAATGGACGAAGAGGTTGTTCGGGAGGGGGGAGACTACTGCCGAGCGAATGATCGAGCCGAGCTTCGAGGAACGGCTGAGCCGATTCGGGCAGGAATTGGCCGAGCTTCGCGAGCGATATCGCCCCTATCTAAGGCAGCTATCGCCGCCACCAGCCTATACCCGTCCCAACGGGAAGCTGACCAGCTTCAATTTCCGTTACGAGGAGGGAGGAAGCGGGGAATTCGCTCGCGTGCTGCGGGGCGAAGGCGAGTGGGAACAGGTCTCGATCCCCGACTTCCGCGGGCCGACGAAGGAGAAGGGACGCTGGACCGGCTATTATCGGACGACATTCGGCTATCCGAAGCCGCAAGCAGGAAGGAGAACGTTTCTTGTCTTCAAGGCTGTCGATTATGAAGCGGCCGTTTACGTGAACGGCAAATGCGTTGGTCGGCATGAAGGATTGTTTGCTCCCTTCGAGTTCGACATCACTTCTTTGCTTGAGGAGACCAACGTGCTCGTTGTCGAAGTGAAAAACGATTATCCGATGATGGGCGTCGGCGGCACGCGGCTCGATGGAGACAAGATGTACGCCGCCACGGGTCCGGGCTGGGACGAGCCGGTGTACGGCTGGCATCATTGCCCGCCCGGCGCGGGCATTTATAACCATGTGATTCTGGAGGAACGGGCGGAGCTGTTCGTAGACGACATCTTTATTAGACCCAATCCCGAGGACGGATCGTTTGAGGCGTGGATCGACGTCATGAACATGACGGCGGGTCTCATCGAAGGAGCCGAGCTGACGGTCGACGTTTTTGCGGACAATTTCGAGGGAGAAGGGCTCTCCGGCATTCGCTTCCCGATTGCTTATGCGGGTCCGGGCATGAACAATTACCGTTATAAAATCGCCTTCCCGGCATTCCGCAGCTGGGAACCGGACGCGCCGCGGGTATACCGGCTTAGGGCGAGTCTGGACCGCGAAGGGGAGCTGCAGGATGCCAAAGACCGTTGCTTCGGCATGAGATCCTTCAGGATGGACGAAGCGGCGACGCCGAAAGGGACGCTGTATTTGAACGGACGGCCGATTCTGCTGCGGGGCGCGAACGAGATGGGGCATCTCCAGCAATGCGTCATGCAAGGCGACGAAGGGCAGCTCATTGACGATATTTTGATTGCGAAGCTGGCCAATCTGAACTTTTATCGGATCACGCAACGACCGGTGCAAGAAGAAATTTACGATTACATGGACCGTCTCGGCATGATGAACCAATGCGATTTGCCGGCGTTCGGTTTTATCCGTCGAAACAAGTTCTGCGAGGCAGTGAGGCAATCTGCAGAGATGGAGCGGCTCGTACGCAGCCATCCGAGCGTCATTATGGTATCGCTGATCAACGAGCCATCCCGTCCCGCCAAGCGGGGCAAAGGACATCGGCATCTGTACCGGGACGAAATGGAAGCGTTCTTCGCATCGGCAAGGCATGCCATTTATATCGAGAATCCGGACCGCGTCGTAAAAAACGCGGAAGGCGATTATGATCCGCCGACGGAAACGGGGCTCTCCGATTATCACTGCTATACGATGTGGTATACGAATCATATGATCTCGTTCGGAGAGCTCTACAAGGGCGGGCTTCCGCCGCTCAAGAAGGATTGGAAGACCGGATGCGGGGAATACGGCTCGGAGGCGCTTGATCATCTTGCCCTCATGCACAAGCGCTATCCGCTTGAATGGCTGCCGGAGAACCCGGACGACCCTTGGATGCCGGACGCGATCGTCGACAGCCAGACGTATTCGCATCATGGCGATTGGTATCCGGAAGCCGACCGCATCGGAGACTGGATCGAGCGGAGCCAGCGATACCAGGCATTCGTCACAAGGCTGATGACCGACGCGATCCGCCGGCGCGCCGATCTGATCGTGCAGTCAGCCATCCATCTGCTCATCGACGCTTGGCCGTCGGGGTGGATGAAATCGCTTGTCGGAGCCGACCGGGTGCCGAAGCCGGCCTATTTTGCTTACAAAGACGCTCTGGAGCCGCTGCGGGTACATTGGCGGAGCGACCGATGGCGCGCATATGCAGGCGAACTTCTCGAGCTGGAAGCCTGGCTGCTTAATGATACGCCCGATGATTATCAAGGCATGAAGCTAGTCGCGATGCTTCGGAGCGAGACCGAGGATTACGCTTCCTTCGAGCTGGAAGCCGACATCGGCGGCGCCGATTCCGCTTATGTCGGCTCCGTGCCGTTTGTCATGCCGGCGGTCGATAGACGCCGCACGCTTCAAGCGGACATATCCGCCTATAATCGTGCCGGAGAACTGCTCAACAGCGAGCGGTTCGACATCGAGGTATTCCCGAACGACGTTACGTTCGTCGATGGCGAACCTACAGCCGCGGTAAATGCGGCAGCGATCGGAACCGCAGCGGAAGCGCTGCTCGCCGCGATGGGCTTGCCTTGCCGGACTTATGAAGCCAGCCTCCCTTTCGACGTGATCTTCTTATCTTCCGCGGAGGCATTCCGTCTCCACGAAACCGAGATCGCGGGAAGGATCGAAGCGGGGGCAAAGGCGATCATCGTCCCGGACGAGGGAGGCGAAGCCGAATGGCGAATCGGAGATATCGCCGTGCGGCAGGAGAAAACGGGCAGCCTGTATACGCTGGCCTTCGACGAAGCCGATAAGCGGCTCGAGCGATTCGAGGCTTCCGATTTCCAATTCTTCTATAACCAAACCTTGGACCGAATAGACGCTCTGACCGGATGCGGTTGGTACGCGGAGTCTATGTCGCCGCTGCTTTATGCGTACGCGAAGCCGAAGGGCGGGACCCCATCGGGCGGAGCGCGCAAACGCAGAGTGCCTGTCGTCGGCTCGGTCCGGCACGGGCGCGGCGAGTTGATCTTTGTGGGACTTCGCCTCGAAGGACGGCTGGGCTGCAACCCGCCGCTTGACCAGCTCTTGCAAGAGTTGGTTGTCGGCTGCAGGCAAGGAAGAGGAGAGTTAACGATTCGAGAAGGAGGCGGAGGATTATGAAAGCCATTGAGATAAGTCCGTCCTATGATGTGCCGTGGACGCTGGACACCGGTTATTGTCATGACGGGATTCCGTTGTCGAACGGCGTGTTCGGCGCGTTGATCTGGTTCCAGGACCAGACCGTTATGCTAACGATCAATCGGGCCGATTATTGGGATCATCGCGGCGGAACGATCTGGCGGGACGATTGTACGTACGGCCAACTGAAATCGCTGCTGGAGAGCGGCGATTTCCAAGGCGCGCGGGAGCTCTTCCCGATTACGCTGATGAACGGCAAGGAGAAACGGCCGACGCGGCTGGCGATGGGACGGATCGAAGCGAGGCTGAAGCCGGATGTGCGATTGGTTTCGGCTAACCTGCATATGAACGAAGGCGAGGTCCGGGTGGTGTGCCGTCTTGGCGAACGCGAGCATGTTATCGATCTTGCCGTTCTGATCGATAAGCCGATGCTGCTGCTCTCGGGCGGCGAAGAGCTGTTCGAGAGCATAACGCCCGTACCGTCATATTCCTTCGAGAAAACGAAGGCGTACTTCGACGACTTCGGGATTCCGGCCCCTGAAGCAATAGAAGACGGCTGGGTGCAGGAGCTGCCGGAGGATCCGGCATGCGCCGTAAGGATGAGGCAGCGCGGGGGAACGCTCGCGATCGCCGCGGAATACGGCGCTGATCCGGAGCAGGCAATACAATCGGCAAACGCGCTGCTGAATTCGGTTTCTCCCTCTAACGGAGGGTATGCCGCCGCAACAAGTGAAACAAGAGAGCGTTGGCTGGCATTATGGCGGCAGGCGGCGGATATCTCCTTGCCCGACGCCGAGATTGAACGCATGTATTACTTGGGCATCTACCGGATGTTAGGCAATTCCATGCCGGGCAGGATCGCGCCGACGCTGCAAGGCCCTTGGGCGGAGGAATACCGGAATCCGCCATGGAGCTGCGATTATCACTTCAATATTAATGTTCAACAATGCTTATGGCCGGCATACGGTTCCAATTTGCTGGACAGCCTGAAGCCGCTGTTCTCCATGATCGATGGTTGGAAGCCGACGCTGGCGCTGAACGCCAAACGTTTTGTCGGCATCGATGACGGATATATGCTTGGCCATTCGGTAGACGACCGCGGCCGTCCGGTCGGCGGCATGTGGACAGGGACGATCGATCAGGCGAACACCTCGTGGGTCGCCCAGATGATGTGGCAGTATGCCCGGTATGCCGGAGACGAGGCATACTTGCTGGATGAAGTGATTCCATTCATGAGCAAGGCTCTTCGCGTATTCAGGGAAATGATGGAGACCGAAGGGGATCGCTATTCGCTTCCGGTAACCGTTTCGCCGGAATTCGGCGGCTCGTCGCAAGCCGGACTCGGCCGGAATTCGACCTTCTTTCTTGTCAATGTCCATTTCTTATGCGAAAAGCTGTTGGAGCTCGACGAAAAGTACGGAATCGATCCGGATGCCGCGGCCATGGCAGCCGACATCCGCGAGAAGCTGCCTCCCTACACGGCCGGACCGCGGCAATTCCAAGAGTTCGGCACGAAGCCCGGGCTCGAGCTGTATCTGTGGGAAGGACAGCCGCTCTCCGAATCGCATCGCCATCATTCTCATTTGGCCGGCATCTTTCCCTTCGACACCATCCAAATGGACGATCCTGCGCAGAAAGAGGCTGTCTCGAACGCTTATAAGTCATGGATCGACAAAGGCATGGGGCGATGGGCCGGCTGGTCGATGCCTTGGGCTTCGATCTTGCACAACCGGATGGGCCGTGCGGATATGGCGCTGCTTTCTCTACACCTGCTGAGGGAGGTGTTCATGATGCCGAGCTACGCGACCAGGCATAACGCCAACTATGAAGGCTTCTGCCAGTTTACCGGGGGCGATACCATGCAGGCAGAAGCATCGATCGCCGCGGCGGCGGCGGTATTGGAAATGTACGTGCAATGCGTCAGAGGAACCGTCCGGGTGTTCACGGGGCTGTCCCGGCGATTCAAAGACGCCTCGTTCGCGGGCATCCGGGTGGAGGGAGCGTTTCTGCTGTCGGGAAGCAAAGAAGGCGGAAAGGTAAAGCATGTTACCGTGTACAGCGAACGCAATGAAACGATCCGTCTCGTCAATCCATTCGGAGGTAGGTCGTTGATCAGGAAGGACGGGGCTGTTGTCGAGACGGAAGAGGCGATCATTAGCCTTAAGCTCCGCTCGGGCGAATGCGTCACGCTCGAGTCGGGAGTCCATTTGGTCACTCAATCTTCATAACGAAGCGCGCAAGATAACCTAGCGGGAGGAACTGGATTTGAGCAACCATGTATTGATTACAAATCTAAGAGTGGAACATAGGAGCAATCCAATCGGCATTGATGTAGAGGCGCCGCGTTTTAGTTGGATGATGAATTCCGCCGAACGGGGACAGAAGCAGACTGCTTATCAGATTCTAGCAGCAACCATGCCGGAGAAATTGGCGGAAGACACTGCCGATTTGTGGAATAGCGGTAAAGTCGAGTCCAATGAATCGGTAGCGATCGCCTATATGGGCAAAACCTTGCAGCCAACGACTCGCTATTACTGGACGATCATCGTTTGGGATAAGAATGGTCACATGGTTAAAGCAAAAGAGGAGGCGTATTTTGAAACCGGATTACGGTCAACAGACGGAATAACGGGATGGGATGGGGCCAAGTGGATCGCGATGGATGGCAAGAAGCCTAAAAGCTCCGGGGCGCCGATGTTTAGAAAAGAAACGAAGTTGAACGGGGCGATCAAGCAAGCCAGACTGTATATTTCGGCATTGGGCGTATACGATGCCTATATCAATGGGCATAAGCTAGGGATTGTCAAAGAGGATGGCAGTTGCGTCTACGAGCTCATGCCTCCGGGCTGGACGAACTTCGATCAGACCATTAACTACATGACGTATGATGTTACCCCTTTTATAAGAGATGATGTGGCAACGCTAGCATTCACGCTAGGAAATGGGTGGTGGAATGGCCGAATTTCCAAGGCGCCGTCCCCTGAGAAACAAACGGTGTATTATAACGATGAACGGAATGATCTGGGGTTATTATGCAAGCTATTCATCACTTATGAAGATCAAACGACTCAAGCGATTGTGACGGATATCGATTCCGGCTGGAAGGCGACCGATACGGGTCCAGTGAGAGCCGACGATATTTATGACGGCGAATCGTATGATGCCACGATGGAACAGGAAGGCTGGACGGAAGCCGGTTTTGACGATTCACAGTGGCGCGAGGTCAAGCAGCATGATTATCGAAGCACCTTCCCGAATGTAAACGTGACATCGTATCATGGTCATACCGTGCAGATTATCGATGGTTTAGACCGTGTCCCTCAAGGAATTACCGTATATACCGACGTTGTCAATAAAGCTAGCGCAACCAGCCGAGGAGAAATCAAAGTCGACCATGCAAGAAGCGTTACGGACTTAGAGGTTGCCTGGCGAAGTGCCGTAACGATTGCTTCAGGCGATGTTGCGATCTATGATTTGGGACAAAACATGGTCGGCATTCCGAGGATTACGGTCCAGGGTCGGAAAGGGACTCAAATCAGCATTCGTTATGCGGAAATACTGAATGATTACAGCAATGGCGCAGACGGTCCGGCTGGCTCGATATATACCGCGAATTTGCGGAATGCGAAAGCATCGGATTACTACACGTTAAAAGGATCCGCGATGGAAGAAACCTACCAACCAACCTTAACCTATCATGGGTTCAGATATGTTGAAGTCGCTATTGTCGAGGGCGAATCCGTGCTGATTAAAAGTTTGACGGGGAAGGTAGCGATGTCGGCCCTTCCGGAAACGGGGAGTATTAAAACATCGCATCCGGATATCAATCAACTTTATAGCAACATTATGTGGGGGCAACGCGGTAATTATTTGTGGATTCCAAGCGATTGTCCGCAAAGAAACGAACGCGTAGGCTGGTCGGGCGATACGCAGTTATTTGCCAATACCGCTCTATATAATATGGATGCCGCCCTCTTTCTCGAGAATTGGATGGATATGCTCGTGGAAAATCAAGATACGTATGGAAACGGCGCGTTTACATCGACGGCTCCGAGCGGAAGGTATGCGAATTTCAGAGGTTTTGCCGGCAACGGCGGTTGGGCTGACGCGGGCATTGTCGTGCCGTGGACAGTATGGCAGATGACCGGGGATATAACCATCATTAGCAAAAATTATGAGGCAATGAACCGTCATATGGATTGGATCTATGAACAGACAGGCGAAACGTATAGAGGGACGGGAAGCATCGGGGACTGGTTGAACTTCCAAGGAACAGACCGGCAGCTCATGAGCGATGCTTATTACGCATATGATGCCAAGCTGATGGCGAGCATGGCTGAAGGAATCGGGAACAAGGATGACGTGGAGAAATACGAAACACTGTTCGAACATATTAAAACAGTCTTTATTCAAAACTATCTTCGTATCGATAAAGATGGAGCGTTAATGGTCCTGTCTTCAGGCGGTTATGCGTCATTGGAGTATGATGTCGACCCGGATCAAGTAGGCGTCGAGAACATTATTTTGGAAGACAATAGCCAAGCTGCGCTGCTATGGTGTTTGAAGTTAGGCTTCTATGAAAACGAAGTCCAAAAGCAGCAAATGATCGACTTGCTGGCCGACAACATCCAAAATAATGAGGCATACAAAGCAGCGCATCCAAACAGCTCGCGGGTCCATTATGCCGAGAACACCTTGTCTGTCGGATTCCTTGGCGTAAACGTGATCGCACCTGTTTTATCCGATGTGGGACTGACGGAGCTTGCCTATAAATTGTTGCTGCAAGATGCCATGCCATCATGGTTATATTCGGTAAAAAATGGGGCCACTACGGTTTGGGAACGTTGGAATTCCTATTCGGCTGAAGACGGTTTTGGCGATATACGCATGAATTCATATAATCATTACTCTTATGGCGCGATTGCGGAATGGATGTATAAATATATGGTCGGCATTGCCGCGGATTCAACGCAACCCGGCTTCAAGAACATTATCCTGCAGCCTCATATCGACATAGACAAACAGATCACTTGGGTCAAAGGGTCATATGACTCTGTTCGCGGGGTGATTCGAAGCGAGTGGGAGCTAAACGGGGAACAATTCACATACTCCGTAACGATTCCAGCCAATACGACGGCCAAGCTTTATCTGCCGGCGGATCGCGAACAGCCTGTCTTGGAGGGCGGACGGACGATTCAAATGGCAGAAGGAGTTAGGTTTGTCGACTATACGAATGGCAGAGCGATCTATGAGCTTGAGTCCGGGAGCTATACGTTTACATCCGTTCTATCTCAGGATGCTGGGCGCGTTTCCTCTCGATTGATTAGGTCACCTAACTTGAACTGAAGGAGGACAAAATGAACCGACCCCATGCTTGGTCTGTAAGAACGGCTGACTACATTTTGCAAAACGCTTCTCCGGAAGGATATCACCCTCGCCTTGAGAAAAAGTGGGCTTATGTCACCGGCATGACATTGAAAGCATTCGAACGAGTATGGGAGCTGACCGTTGATTCGAAATACTTCGACTTTATTAAGCTGAATATGAGCCGGCACATTCATGCGGACGGCACGATTGAACAATACGTTCTGGAGGATTATAACCTCGATAATATTAACCAAGGCAAGCTGCTGTATCTGATGCTTCGGCAAACCGGCGATCCGTGCTTCGAGAAAGCGATCAACCTGCTGGCCGATCAATTAAAGGGGCAACCTCGGACGAGCGACGGGGGTTTCTGGCATAAGAAAAGATATCCGTTCCAGATGTGGCTGGACGGTCTGTATATGGCATCGCCGTTTATGGCGGAATATGCGCTTGTCTTCGATCGGCCGGAGTGGTTCGATGTGACGGCACATCAGCTGCTTACCGTAGAGAGGCATACCCGCGACCGGAATTCCGGCCTGTTATATCACGGCTGGGACGAAACCTGCGAGCAAGCGTGGGCTAACCCGTCGACCGGCAAGTCTCCTCACTTCTGGAGCAGGGCAATGGGCTGGTACGCAATGGCGCTTGCCGATACGCTGGAATATTTCCCTCGCGATCATGCGATGCGCGGACAGCTCTGCGGCATTTTCGAACGAATGGCTGGCGCGCTCGTGAAGGTGCAGGATAAGGAAAGCGGTCTGTGGTATCAAGTACTTGACCAAGGCGGACGGAAAGGCAATTATCTTGAAGCATCCAGTTCGGGGATGTTTATATATGCGCTCGCCAAAGGAGTGCGACTTCATTACTTGACAAAAGGCTTTGCCTCGGCAGCTAAACGGGGATATGAGGGAATGTTGGACCGCCTGATCGAGCTCGATGACGAAGGCGGCGTTCACTTGACGAAAATTTGCGCAGGCGCAGGACTTGGAGGCGATCCGTACAGAGATGGTTCCTATGAATATTACCTCAGCGAACCGGTTGTACAGGATTCGATGATGGGCGTTGCTCCGTTTATTCTCGCCAGCACGGAAATCGAACGGATGGACAATCAATCATAACAGCATGAACAGGTAAGCCGGGACTTATCATTACGGGCCCGGCTTTTTCAGACTTCCCATCGTATTGTGCCATTCCACCTTGTCTATCGTGCCGGAAATGACGATCTTCTTAACATACTGCAGCCACTTGGCATGCTAATTACACGATCTTCTTCCGACACCTGCACCGCCGTTTTTCTAAATTCTTTTTCCCCTATAAACACGGTGCGATTAGCCTATAAATATAGTTCCAAAACCGTGTAAAGTGTAGTTAACCTAACTAATGGAGGGCCTAATGGATCAACCGGAGAACCAAATTCGATATATCGGCGGCGTGACCGCCAACCTGGACTATCATCATGGACAGCTGCGTCCCGCGATTGGCGTCCGGAGCAGGCAGGTGTTGCGGGCAAACCGTTCGCATCCGGAGTTGTCGGAGGGCAGCGGTTGGACCTACAACCATGCTCCGATGCTGGCCTACTGGAAAGGCTGCTTTTATTTGGAGTATCTTAGCTGCCCCGTTCACGAGCATGTGCCGCCAGGCCAGACGCTGCTGACGACATCGAAGGACGGCTGGCATTGGTCGACGCCCGTCGTCTTGTTTCCTCCATACCAGCTGGATCAAGAGCATCATTATCCGGACGGCGAGATTCTTCCGGAGGGGACGTATAGCGTCATGCATCAACGGATGGGCTTTTTCGCCGCTTCGAACGGCAGATTGTTGGCGTCGGCGTTTTACGGATTTTGCCCGCTGCCAAGCGTCAGTCCGAACAACGGAAAAGGCATTGGCCGCGTCGTGCGAGAGATCGGAGAGGACGGCAGCTCCGGGCAGATCCATTTCGTCCGGCTGAACCGTCATTCCGGCTGGTCCGAGGAGAACATAAAGTATCCCTTGTATACGGAGTCCGGAGACGAAGGCTTTCGCGAAGCCTGCGAGGAGCTGCTGGCGGACCGCGTGACCACGCTTCAATGGTGGGAAGAGGATCGCAGCCGGGACGGCTTCTACGCGGTGGAAGGGGGAACGGCCTTCAACTCTTACCGGCTGCCTGACGGACGGATCGCTGGGCTATGGAAGCATTCGGTTCATGCGGTAACGGAGGACGAAGGGCGTACATGGTCCAAGCAGACGCGCTCTCCATCCCTTATTATGGCAGGCGGAAAAGTGTGGGGAGAACGCACCTCGGATTCCAAATATGCGCTTCTATACAATCCTTCGCCGATCGGCAACCACAGATGGCCGCTTGCGGTCGTGACGGGCGATGACGGGTTAACGTTTGACGATTTGCTCGTCGTAAACGGGGAAGTTCCGCCGAGGCGCTATTTCGGGTTTCATAAAAATTACGGCAACAGCTATGTCCGCGGCATCGAAGCGGCAGACGGTTCTCCGCCGGGCGGCAGCATGTGGGTGACCTACAGCGCGAACAAGGAGGATATCTGGGTCAGCGAAATTCCGGTGCCGATTGAGTACCGGGTCAGCGGGCCGGTCAACGATACGTTCGACAACCTGTCGCCAGAAGATCGGGTGCAGGACTGGAACGTGTACAGCCCGCAATGGGCGAGCGTCTCCGTCGCGGCGTTTCCATCCGAGCGCGACAGGAGCCTGGAGCTGAACGACGCGGATCCCTACGATTACGCGAAGGCGGAGCGCGTGTTCGAGGAATGCGCCGCAGGCGAGCTTCGAATCCGGATATTGGCGAAGCAGGCGAATGACGGCCAGCTGTATATCGAGCTATGCGATGCCAAGAGCGCGGCGCCTATACGGATTCGTTTTCATTCGGACGGAACGCTGCAAGTACTGCAAGCCGGCACCTGGAAGGAGCTGCAGCGCTACGAGCCGGATCGGTGGTACGAGCTGACCGTCCGCTTCGATACGGATAGACAGCGGTTTGAATTCGAAGTAGACGGCGAGCCGGCTCCAAAGGCTTTCCAGTTCTCCATGCCGGCTTACACGCTCGAAAAGCTCGTGCTTCGCACTGGACCGATGCGCCGGGAGCCGCATGCGGAAACGCCGCTTGTGACCGCGGATTTGCCGGAAGCGGACGAACCGGCGAAGGCCGTTTCTTACTATATAAACAACGTTAACATCCATACGATTGAAGGAGGCACGAACAAGTGGCGATGACCAAACAAGCAGGCAACGAAGCATTGCCGTTCGACATGCCTGAAGTGGAATTGCCGGTATTTCCGGACGGGACGTTTAACATTGCCGATTTCGGCGCGATCGGAGACGGACTAAGCGACAATACGGAGGCGTTCGCGGCAGCGATAGAAGCATGCGCCTCGCAGGGCGGAGGCACGGTCCTTATTCCTGCAGGTCTATGGCTGACCGGCCCGATTCGGCTGCAAAGCGGCATTCGGTTGCATGCCGACGCGGGGGCCCTCGTCCATTTCAGCGCGAACCGCGACGATTATCCGTTGATCCGTACGAGCTACGAAGGATTACGCACCGTTAGATGCATGCCGGCCATTTATGGAGAGGATTTGGAAAATGTCGCCATAACGGGAACGGGTATTTTCGACGGCTCGGGAGAGGCTTGGCGGCCGGTGAAACGAATGAAGCTGACGGAGGGGCAGTGGAAGCAATTGATCCAGTCCGGCGGTTATGAGGAAGGCGGAGTCTGGTGGCCAACGGAGCAGTCGCTTAAGAGCGCGGCGCTCGTGAAGAGCTTAATTGCGCAGAACGTGCAGGATCCGTCCGCGTTCGAGCCGGCCCGCGACCATTTAAGGCCGACGCTGGTGCAATTGGACCGGTGCCGCAAAGTGCTGTTTGATGGCCCTACCTTCCGCAATTCGCCGGCTTGGAATGTGCATCCTTGGCTGTGCGAGCATGTGACCATCCGCAATGTCTCGATCCGGAATCAGTGGCATTCGCAGAACGGCGACGGTCTAGATCTCGACTCCTGCCGGTATGCGAACATATACGATTCCGTATTCGACGTGGGCGATGACGCCATCTGCATCAAGTCCGGCAAAGATGCCGACGGCAGGGCGCTGGCAGTCCCAACCGAATATGTCACGATACGGAACTGCCAAGTATTCCACGGCCATGGCGGCTTCGTCATCGGCAGCGAAATGTCCGGCGATGTCCGGAATATTGCCATAACGGATTGCGTGTTTATCGGAACGGACGCAGGTCTGCGTTTCAAGAGCACGAGAGGCCGCGGCGGAACGGTCGAACGCATCTATATCCGAGGCGTCCTCATGAAGGATATCGCCAAGGAAGCCATCATATTCAGCTCTTATTACTCAGGCAAAAACAATACGGACGATCCGGTGGCCGTTACGGAGGAAACGCCGGTATTCCGCGATTTCCATATCAGCGACACAACGTGCATCGGAGCGCATACGGCGCTGCACATCAAAGGGCTTCCGGAAATGCCGATTGAAAATATCGTCTTCGACCGGGTGCAGCTAACCGCCCGCAACGGCGCGACCTGTACGAATGCCCGGAACATTACGTTCCGGCAGACGAAAGTGCTTCCGGAGAACGGCGAGCCTTATACGTTGGTCAATACCGAGGCGGTTACCATAACCGATTAACAGACCTGATGAAGGAGAGGAAGCCGCATGCTGGAAATGATTGCGATTGGCTACGATTTGGACGCTTCTCCCCGTATGCTGCATGGCGTGCGGCTGCTGAGAGAAGCGCTCGAGGCTTGCGATTACATGGTGGAGGAAAAGGCGGGTGGTTGGGCATGGAACCGTTATCGCGATACGGGCAACCGCAAAATTTACGTAGGGCGCCGCACGGGCTCCGAGCTGCTCGCGGAGCTCGAGGCGCGCGATGTGCTGCTCTATCATACGGATGAGCCTACCGGCGAAGGCTTCTATCTGGCATCATGTCCGGGCCGGCTAGTCGTGGTCTCCGGCGGGAACGATAGCGGCGCGCTGTACGGATGCCAGGAGCTGGCGGTCCGAATCCGCGAGGAAGGAGGACTGCCGCGCGAGCTGTCGTTCGGGGACACGCCATGCCTGGACTGGCGCGGACCCGCCATCGGCATGCAGAAGCAGCACGTGGAACCCGGGCGGCAGCCCTTCGAATATCCTCTGACGCCAGACCGCTTTCCTTGGTTTTACGACAGAGTCATATGGCTCGACTACCTGGACATGCTGCTCGAGCACCGGGGCAACTCCCTTTACCTATGGAACGCGAATCCGTTCGCCTCGCTGATCGATCTGCCGGGCGAGCCGGAGGCGCGGGAGGTGACGAAGGATCAACTGGAGGAGAATGCAAGCTTGCTGCATTGGCTGACGGAAGAGGCGGACAGGCGCGGGATACAGTGCTTTTTGGCCTTCTACAGCATTCATATTCCGCAAGGTTTTGCCGACAAGCACGGTTTGTCTTATAAGCAGTTAAAGCCTTTGCCAGAGACTAGCGATTATTTCCGCCGCTTGCTGACCGCGTTTGTACGCGCTTTCCCTTCGGTCGGCCTGATGGTCTGTCTGGGCGAAAAGCTGAAGGGGCAAATGTACGGGGCGGAATGGCTGTGCGAAACGATTCTGCCCGGCATCATGGAAGGCTTCGGCCAGTCGGCTGCCGCGGAGCCGCCGCCCGTCGTCGTGCGCTCGCACGCCATCGACATCGAGAAGGTGATGAAAGAGGCTGACGGGCTTTATCCCAATCTTCACAGCGAAATGAAATTCAACGGGGAATCCCTCACCACCTGGACGCCAAGGGGGGGAGCGCAAGGGCTGCATCGGCGGCTGGCAGAGCGCGATGGCAAACACCTCGTCACCGTGCATATGAATGCCAATTTGGAACCGTTCCGCTGGGGAGCTCCATCCTTTATTCAACGCTGCGTTCAGGCGGCGAGGTACCGCTTAAAAGCCTCGGCGCTGCAAATTTTCCCGCTGTCCTACTGGAGCTGGCCTTATTCGCCGGACAGGTCGGAGCACCCGATCAAGCAGGTGGACCGCGACTGGATCTGGTTTGAAGCGTGGCTCCGTTACGCATGGAATTCGGACCGGGACGGGAAGGCGGAGAAAAGCCACTGGATAGCCCGACTGGAGGAAAAGTACGGAAGCAGGCAGTCGGCCGAGCATTTGTTGCACGCCTATGAAACGATCGGGACTTGCGCGCCCAAGCTGCTGCGTCGTTTTGGCATAACGCAAGGCAACCGCCAGACGATGAGCCTCGGCATGACGATGAGTCAGCTGACGAATCCGGAACGGCACGTCCCATGGTCCGAGCTGTGGGAATCGCATGCTCCGCAAGGAGAGAGGCTGGAGGAGTTCGTGTTGAAGCAACTGGCGGGCATGCCTCATCTGGGCGAGACGCCGCTCGATATCGTGGAGGAAGTAGAGCGTGCTTCCGAAGAAGCTTCGAAAGCGGCAAAGCAGGCTAGGATGACCGTGAAAAAAAATAAAGCCGAGTTCGAACGTCTTGCTGCCGATATTGACGCGATCAAAGCGATGACGAATACGTATACGTACAAGGTAAGAGCCGCGCTGCTCGTGTTCATGTATAAGCATACCGCCTTCGGAAAATACGCCGAAAGGGTGTCGCTGCTGGAGGAGGCGGCGGAATGGTTGGACAAAAGCGTAGCCGCATACCGCAAGCTGACGGAAACGACGGAGAAGCATTACGGATTCGCAAACGGCATGCAGACGGCGCATCGCAAAATCCCGTTCCGCGAGGGGAAATTCATCAACCATTGGAGGGACTGTCTCCCCCTGTTCGAACGGGAGCTTGCCGTTTTCCGACAGCGTATCGGAGAGCTGCGGGCTGGCAAAATGCCGGCGTCCCTGAATCAGGCGCCGTCCGTTTCCTATCGGCGATATCGTCAGGCAAGCTTTACGCTGCTGAGCGAGGATGCCGAGCTGTACCGGATCGAGAAAGGCGCCCGCGTCTTCACCGACGGCGACATTCCGATTATTAGCTGCGCGGAGGAATTGTACGGCTTGACGGGAATAAGGTACAGCCAGCTGCGGGCGGCGCACGAAGAAATTCGGCTCGACGTGGAGCTGAAGGAGCCTTCCCTGATTCTGGTAGGATGCTTCAATTCCAGAGACGACCAATGGATGAAGCCTGGGGGAGTCGCTGCCGTCGACCAGTATACATTCGGATTGGATCCGGTGATCCGCAGAGGCATACGGCTGTTCGTCTATCCTTCGGTCCATGTCCATGCTTTGCCTTACGAGGCCGGCCGGCATACGCTTTGTTTCGGCAAAGGGGCGTTTCTGATTCTTGGCGTCATTGAGCTGCATCAGAACCTGTCTGACCGGGAATTCGACCCGCAAAACGAAGAGCGTACGCTACTCGATTGGCTGTACGAAATGAAGGAGGTGGAGATGGTCCAGTGAAAACCGACTCGGAAGCGGCGGCCGGGCTGATCGGGATAGTAGCAAAGCACGCCGGCCTGCTGCTGAAGCACGCATCGGACAAAGCCGGAGAAACCCCCTTGTTTGTCAACGCGTTAGATTCGCGCACGCTATCGCCGGTCGCATACGACCCGGATCATGTGAACCGCGAAGCGCTGCTCGCGAGTCCCGCAAGCCAGCAGCGCTGGCAAAAGCTGCTATGCGGCCTTACCCGGCTGACGGGCGATCCGGCGTACGAAGAACGCGCGCTCGCGGTCAACCGCTTTCTACTGGATAGCCAGACAGATGACGGCGGCCTGCTCTTGTGGGGAGGCCATACCGCCTACAACGTAGAGAACAGATCGATCGAATACGCCAGAGACAAATCGAAGGTGCACGAGCTGAAATTTCATTACCCGGATTACGAGCTGATGTGGCGGGCGGATCCGGAAGGAACAAGACGGTATATCGAAGCGATGTGGAATGCGCATATCCTGGACTGGTCGCGCCTGGATTTCAACCGACACGGACCTTACGGAACGCCGCCTGGACGGTTATGGGAGCATGAATACAAGGGCGGTGACGTATTCTTCTGGGGACGCGGATTGACGTTCGTAAACGCCGGCAGCGATCTGTATTACGCTGCCGCGATGCTGGCGAAGCTGTCGGGCGAGAAAGCGCCGCTGGCGTGGTCGAAACGGCTGGCGCGCCGTTACGTGGAAACGAGACAGCCCGGCATCGGGATCAGCGGCTACCAATTCAGCCAATCCGCAAACTCCTGGTGCAACGGCCCGGCGGTAAAGGGCGACCGGGCGCAGTATCAGCTGGCGCCGCTTATTCCGGAAGGCCATGACGTCTATGAAGGAACGCTCTTCAAGCCGCGGCCCGTCGTCCAGCGCTGTATGCTGGCGATCGGCGAACAAGCGGGGGAAGTGGCGGAATGCTTCATCCGATGGGCTTGCGAGGAAATAGCGGCTTGGGGTAAAATCGCATACCGCCGATCCGACAACAGCTTTGTCCCGATGCTGACCGACGGATACCCGATCGAAGGGCTGTCGCTGGATCGCGACGGCTACTTCGGGCCGAAAGGGAGGGTGTTTGGCGCAATCCCCGCTGGTCCGGATTTTTTCTGGATGTACGCGGCAGGCTACCGGCATTCGCGCGATCCGTTTCTATGGGAGATGGCGAAATCCATCGCCGATGGGATGGGCGCGGGAGATATCGGCCAACCAAGCGGGGGCGGAGTCCGCACTTGGGAGCAGAGGGAGGACAACGCCGATTACCGTCTGCTGTACGGCTTGTTGGAGCTGTATAAGGCGACGGACGACCGCAGATTTTTATCCTATGCCCGGCAGACGGGAGAGCAATTGCTTACGAAAGTTGCCGATAACGGCGCGTTTGTTTCGGAGGAACGGATTTTGACCGACGATCCGCTGCCGCTGGCGCTGCTTCATCTAGCGGAAGCGCTGCAGGACAGACCGGGAAACGTTCCCTTGACGTGGAAGTAGCGGAGGGTCAACCCATACGAGCTGACGCTGCCTTAGGCGGCGTCGGCCGTTTGCGTTTGCGGGCGATTATGGCTTCAAAGGAGCGATGACCGATGGAACGGAAACAGGTGTTCGAATTTAACGGCAAGCGAAAGCTGTTCGGCAAATTTTTATTGTCCTACGTGCTCATCCTGTTGATTCCGCTGCTGGTAGGCGCCTATCCTATTACCAGACGGTTCAGGTCGTGGGCGAGGACGCGGCGGAGCTGAACCTGGCGATGCTGGAGCAGAGCGAGGATGCGCTGAACCGGCTGTTGACGGAAATCCGCGATATCGTGTCCCAGCTGTCGCTCGATTCGGAGCTGCTGAATGTGATGATTATCGCCGACGCTTCATGGCCGCCACAGGCGGTGTACAAGCTCTCCCAGCTGCAGAAGAACGAATTGAACATGCTGTCGACGAACCAGCTCTTCTCCGATCTGTTTGTCTACCTGGAGAAAAGCGAAGCCGTCATTTCCGCGAACCGGCTCGACAAGCTGGACGCTCAGCCGCTGTGGATCGGCGACGTCCCGTTCGGCCGGAAACGGAAAGTGGCGCTGCTCGCGATTGCGGGGTGGTCGCGGCGACGGGCTGCAGCCAGGCAAATAACGGGAACGGCAGCAGCAACGGCAAGCTCTATATGCTGCCGACCGTGGCGAGCAGCGACCCGATGACGTGGATTTCTGGAACGATCCGGACGAAGTCGGCAAGGTGGTATGGAACCTGGCGTTGACAAAGCATCCGCGCGTGTTGCTGTTTTGCGTATTGCGGAACGTCTGGCGGAAGCCGTTCATCAAGTTTTTGACGCCGCCGTTTCCTTGCAGCCGCGAACGCCGATCGGCACGGAATCGGGATAGACTTCTTTCAGCTTCTTCGCCGACTCGTACAGCTCATCCATCGTGGCCGGGAACGAAGCGATGCCGGCCTTATCGAACGCATCCTTGCGGTAAAAATCAGTGGAAAGCGAAGCGCCTCACGGGCAAGGTGCTGCTGGACTTCCAATACGCAAGCCATACGGTCGACCCGGATTACGCCTTAACGGATATTCCGGAAGGCCTGTGGGAATTCGCACGCATGCTGCCAAGCGCCTCGGAGCAACCTGCACTGGAATTCAAGCCGCTTAACTTCTCGTTGTTCGGTCCGGTCTTCAGCAGCAAGCTTGCCGACGAGCCGGAGAAGCTGGACCGCCTAATCGAATATGTCGAATGGGGCGCCACGCCGGAAGGACAGCTGTTCCATCAGGCGGGCCTGGACAACGTCACCTACGTGAACGAAGGCGGGACGATGAAATACAAGGAAGGGCTCGATCGTCAGAAGGTGGCGGAGCAGCACGGCTTCGATTGGTGGCTAAGCCAAAGCGCGGAATTCATGAAATCCGATGCCGGGTATTTGAAAAAGCAGGAAGCGATGAAGGAGTTTGCCCCGAACTATAACGTGACGCCGAAGAACGCTCCGCTTACCGAGGAGGAACAAGAGACGGTGGGCACGACGGTCAGCGCCCTCGAGGATGTGGCTTACCAGTTCGCTACGAAAGCGATTATGGGGATGATCGATATCGGCAACGACGAAACATGGAACGGCTACTTGAGCGATCTGGAGAAGGTAGGGCTCGACGAAACGCGGACAATTTACGAGAAATATTTAAAATAACGTCACGTGCCCAGCCGACACAATGCAGTACAATTTCAGGCTACATTCGAGGCTGCACGATGCAGAAAGTACGGATCTAGGGTTCGCCAGACATGCGACGGCATGGCGGCGAGCCCTTGTTCAAATGCATCGTATTCCCCTATAGAAAAGCAGTTTCCCCCTAAGATTGGCAGCGGATTTGTCTATATAATAATTGTTGTCAACAGCAGGAATTACATAACGCCGTTCATTTGAAAGGAGGATAACGGGGGGGTTATTATAGCAATTTAGACAGCGCTTACAATGTAAGATATTCAAAACAATGGTTGAATATAAAGGGAGGTATTGATAATTATGGTGCGGAAAATGGTTTCGATGATGGTATCCTTGGTTATGCTTCTAACTGTCCTGTCGGCTTGCGCGAGCAATTCCGGAAACAATGCGGAGCCCTCGCAGAGCGCGAGCAACACGCCTTCCGAGTCGGCAGCGCCTGAAGGCACCGACGCCGGCACCGGCAATCCGGCGGATCTGAAAGCCGATCTGACTTGGTTCGGCTTGATGGGTCCCGAACAATTCGAAGAGCGTTACAACCAATATATCAAGCAAAAATTTCCGAATATCAACATTACCTATATCAACCAGACGGACGAGCAGAAATTGGAGCAGGTTATCGCATCCGGCACGGAAATCGACATGTTTCTGTCGTCGGCCGGCGAGTTAAGGGAAGACTACGTGCCGGCCAACATGGCGCTTAATCTCACCCCGTTGCTCGAGAAGCATGCCGTCGATATCAGCACGATCGAGCCGGCCTATCTGGAGCCGGTCAAAATCGACGGAAATGTAAATTTGCTGCCGATCACCGACAACAAATTCGTCATGTATTACAACAAAGGCATCTTCGACCGGTTCGGCGTGAAGTATCCTTGGGATGGCATGACTTGGGATGAAGCACTGGAGCTGTCCAAACAAATTACCCGCAATGAAGGCGGCAAGCAGTATATCGGTTTGTGGATGTCGCCGAAGCACTATCTCCGCGTCGCTCAAAATTCGGCCGGCTTTATCGATCCGGAGACAAATAAGGCGACCGTCAACAACGACCAATGGAAATTCATTTTCGAAAATATTTTCTACAACTTCACTCGGGATCCTGGCTTGCAAAAACGAGCGAGCGAAGAGTGGCTCGCGCACAAGGATTTCAACAAGGAATTCTTAGTCGGCATGTATATCTACACATCGGGCTGGATGTCGTCTGCCGATACTTCGCTCGCCATGGACTGGGACATTGCAGCCGTTCCGACCTTCAAGGATATGCCTGAGGTGAACACGCAGCCATATGCTACTTACGTAGGTATCTCGGCTCTTTCGAAAAACCAGGATGTTGCCATGCAAGTGCTCAAATATTTGATCTCGGAAGAATATCAGACGATTATATCCAAGAAAGGCATGATTACTCCGCTTACGACGCAATCGGTTCGCGATGCGGCTTTCGCCGACTATCCGTTCGCAAGCGAAAAGAACATCAAAGCGCTATTCTACGGAAAGCCGGCTCCTTCCCGCGTGCTTACGCAATTCGACGAGCTTGTTATCGAGGATGCTTTGGACCAGGATGCCGTCCGGCAAATCGCGATGGGCAAACTCGATGTCAATACGGCGCTCCGCAATGCCGAAGAGCTAGCGAATAAGCTGATTCAGGAACAATTGGCGCAAAATTAACAAGCAGACACGGATGACGAAGCCTTCCAGGGGCAGCCGTACGAAGAGGGAGAGGGGCGACCATCTCCCTTTTTTTATTTTTTAGGGTTGGATTGCCCTATGAATTCGTCTTTAACCCCGGTGAAAAACGATAGCCTGGCCGATATAATGATGAAGCAAGGTGAACCGGGGGCCCCCGTTCATGGCGTCGCATCGCGTTTCGTATAGAGAACGGGAGGAAATGATGGTTATGGCAAGGAAAATGGTTTCAATGATGTTGACTTTGGTCATGCTTCTCACCGTCCTGGCGGCATGCTCCGGCAATTCCGAGGGCAATGCGGAGTCCCCGCAGAACGAGACACCGCCTGAAGGCGCCGATGCCGGCGCCGGAAATCCGGCGGATCTTAAAGCCGATCTGACCTGGTTCGGCTTGGCAAGCCCCGAACAATTCGAAGAGCGCTACGGCCAACATATCAAGCAAAAATTCCCGAATATCAACATTACCTATATCAACCAGACGGACGAGCAGAAATTGGAGCAGGTTATCGCATCCGGCACGCAAATCGATATGTATCTGTCGTCGGCAGGCGAGTTAAGGGAAGATTACGTACCTGCCAATCTGGCTCTTGACCTCACCGCATTAATTGAGAAGCATGCCGTTGACATCAGCGCCATCGAGCCGGCCTATCTGGAGCCGGTCAAAATCGACGGAAAGGTGAATCTGCTGCCGCTCAGCGACAACAAATTCGTTATGTATTACAACAAGGGCATCTTCGACCGGTTCGGAGTGGAATATCCTAAGGACGGCATGACCTGGGACGAAGCGCTGGAGTTGTCCAAAAAGATTACCCGCAATGAAGGGGGCAAACAGTACATCGGTCTGTGGATGTCGCCGAAGCACTATCTCCGCGTCGCCCAAAATTCGGCAGGCTTTGTCGATCCGGAGACGAATAAGGCGACCGTCAATAACGATCAATGGAAATTCATCTTCGAAAACGTGTTCTACGACTTCACCCGGGATCCGGGCGTGCAAAAACGCGCGACCGAGGATTGGCTCGCGCACGTCGACTTCAACAGAGATTTCATAATTGGCATGTATATCTATACGTCGGGTTGGATGCAGGATGCCGAGAGCTCGCTCGCCATGGACTGGGATATTGCGGCCGTTCCGACCTTCAAGGATATGCCCGGGGTGAATACGCAGCCAAATGCTACTTATGCAGGCATTTCGGCTCTTTCGAAAAACCAGGATGCCGCCATGGAAGTGCTCAAATATTTGATCTCGGAAGAGTATCAGACGATCATGTCCAAGAAAGGCATGATAACGCCGCTTACGACGCAATCGGTTCGCGATGTGGCGTTCTCCGACTATCCGTTCGCAAGCGAAAAGAACATTGACGCGCTGTACTATGGCAAGCCGGCGCCATCCCGCGTCCTTACGCAATTCGATGAAATTGTCATCGAGGATGCCTTCGACAAGGATGCCGTCCGGCAAATAGCGATGGGCAACCTCGATGTCAATACGGCGCTTCGCAGAGCGGAAGAGAATGCGAACAAGTTAATCCAGGAGCAATTGTCGCAAAAGTAACAATCGTGAAAGGTTGACGCCGCCCTCAGGGGGCAGCTGCGCCAAGAGGGGGGATGGGCGACCATCCCCTTTTGCGCGCTATGTGGTTTAGCAGGTAATTCTCATATCGGTGGAAACGTTGTGGGTTAAACATAGCTTTGCGCGTGTTGGTTTCTCAAACATAGGTGATTTCGATTTGGAAAAAGGAAGGGGATTTGGCAAGCGGGTTGGATTGCCCTATAAATTTGCCGATAACCCCACAGAACAAAAAAAGTCTAGCAGATATACTGGTAAATAAGGTGAAACGGCTTACATCGTCTTAGGCGGCTTGGCGGTTTCAATCTGTACGACAGGGGGGCAATAGCATGATCGACGAGGAGTTAAGGGCCGGGAGAAAGGCGCTGCGCACCGTCCCGGGAGGGCTGCTGCTCGGTCCTACGGGAGCGCGATTATGGGCCGATTACGTGGAAGCCGCACCGGGCTTTATCGGCCGATTCGACTTCATTCACAAAGTAAATATTCCGCTCCTGTTCACCATAACGGTTAACGGCCATGCCTGCAAAATGGAAACGGCTTCAGCCGATTGGTATCCCAGCCAGCTCCGTCTCGCCTATTCGGACGACCGGATCGGCTATGCGGAGACGAAATTTATTACTTGGGAGGACTGCGCCGTTTCCTGCCAGACCTGGACGAACCGGTCTGATGGCGAGCTGTTGCTGCAAGCGACTGCCCCGACGGATTTTCGAGCCTGCGGCGATGCAGGTTTGCAGGGCGGTTTCGATATCCCTTTTTTCAGCTTTGACATCGACGCTTGCCTCGTTGCAAGCGAGCCGAAACTGCTTAGCGACGGAGTAAGCCTGCAGCCCGGCGAGACAAAAACGTTTATTGTAGCCGCGGCGCTCGGCATCCGGTCGCTCGACGGCATCGAAGCTTTAATGAGCCGCGCAAATCGTTTCATCCAAAAGCCCGCAAGCCTTGAAGAGACAGCATCCGTGCAGCAGAAGGAGTACCAGCGCTGGTTCGACGCCGCGCCGCGCTTCAAGAGCAGCGACCCGGTACTGGACAAGACGTGGACGTACAGGTGGTTCCTGCTCCGGCACAACATGGCCGATCCGCGTTACGGATTGCTGCAGCATCCGCTGTTCTATGAAGGACGTTCCCATAAGAAGGGCAAGCGGCCGTTCTCCAAGGGAGGATGGGAGTTCAGCAAGCTGATCAATTTATCGGTGCCGCTTCATTTGATGGACGCCAGGTGGCATCACGATCCCGCGCCCAGCTTGGGAGCGCTGCGGAACATGCAGGAAACGCCGGCGGAAAACGGCATGTACTGCTGCTTGATGGCGGACGAGAGGATGCACTCTTTCGCTAACTATATCGGTTGGGCGGCTTACCGCTTGTTTCTCGTCCATCGCGATGAGAACGCTATATTGAAGGCGCTTCCTGGACTTAAAGACCAAATCTCGAGCTGGCAGGAAGTGTACGGCAACGAACGGGACGGATTAATGACGGAATACCGGCATACCCGGACAGGGAAGGAATATCAGCCAAGCTATTGGTATTTCCACGATTATCCCCGCAATCCGAAGGATCCGGAAACGTACACGCATGTGAAGCGGGTGGATCGAACCGTCTATCATTATCTGAACACGCTCGGCGTAGCCCGGTTGTGCGAAGCGGCGGGCGATCCGGAATCGGTTAAATACCTGCAGCTTGCGGAGCGGATCAAACATGACGTGCTGGAGAAGATGTGGGACGAAGCGTCGGCGTTTTTCTACGATCTGCATGACCAGACGGACGAGAAGGCGCTTGTCAAAAATATAGTCGGCTTCTATCCGGCGTGGGCGGAGATGCTCGACGAGAGGCATGACGGCCTGGTTGCCCATTTGCTCGATCCGAAACAATTCGCGACCGCTTGCCCTTATCCGACGGTGTCGGCCGACAGCGTCGCCTACTCGAAGGAAGGCGGATGGTTCGGCTTTTTTCTTAAAGGCCGTAACGGCTGCATGTGGAACGGGCCGACTTGGCCGTACACGAACGCGATTACGCTGGACGCGCTCGCCCGCGAGAGCAAGCGCCGCGGCAACGCTTATAATGAAGCGTTCGCGCGCGGCCTGAAGGAATATTCGTTCCTCCATTTCCAGAACCGCGATCTGAACAGGCCGGGACTGGTTGAGCATTACAACAGCGACACCGGAGAACCGTTAAGCGATGAACAGGAATACAACCACTCGTATTATATCGATCTGATCGTCAGCCATGTGGCGGGTCTCTCCGTCGAAGATGGCGGCCTCCGTCTCGAACCGCTCGATATCGGTCTCGATTATTTCGAGCTTGACCATGTGAAGGCGGCGGGACAAGACATTCGGATCACTTACGGAAAGCCGGGCCTCGGCAGGTATCCGGACGGAATCGAAGCAGGCTACAAGCTGTATTTGAACGGACAACCGGTCTTTGCCTCGGATAGCTTGGCGGCGGCGACGTTGCCGAAGAATAAATGACGAAAGAGGGATAACTCATGCAATTAACGGAACGGTACAACGGGATATTAAGTCAATCGGAGCAGGATCCGCAGCTGACGGAGGCCTTGCTGCCTATCCGTTACGAGCCCGATAGCCATTCGGCGAATTTGCTGGCGCTGGACAACGGAGATTTGCTTTGCGTCTGGTTCTCCGGAAGCGGCGAGGGCAATCCGGATACGAACGTGCTGCTGTCGAGGCTTCCCGCAGGCGGCGAACGGTGGGAGGAGCCGATCGAGGTAGCGGCCGATCCGGAGCGCTCGGAGCAAAATCCGCTCGTCTTCCAGGCGCCGGACAACAAGGTGTGGCTTCTGCATACATCGAATGAGCCGCACAACCAGCAGACCTCCAAAATCGTCGGCCGCATCTCGGATGATCGAGGATATACATGGGGGGAGCCGTTTGTCCTGCATGAGGGCCCCGGCATGTTCCTCCGTCAGCCGATTCTCGCGATGAGCAACGGAGAATGGCTGCTGCCTTGTTATTACTGCAAGCCCGGCGGACATTACAGCGTGGTGCTTATATCGGCCGACCAAGGAGAGACATGGTCGGAATACGAGGTGCAAGGCAGCCTTCATCGTGTTCAAATGAGCGTTGTGGAGCTCGACGGCGGCATGTTGTTCGCCGTCTTCCGCAGCCGCCATGCCGACCGCATCTACGGCAGCGTCTCCAAGGATTTCGGCAAAACGTGGAGCGAGCCGGCAAAAACATCTTTGCCGAACAACAATTCCTCCATTCAATTGGCGAAGCTTGCGAACGGGCATTTGGCGATTATCTATAACGATTCTACGATGGAGAGAGATCAATACCGCTGGATCGAGAGGAATGGCGAATGGCGCAAGAAGACGCTGCGGACGCCGCTGACCGTCGCGATCTCGGAGGATGGCGGCAAGACTTGGCCCCATGTCAAAAACGTCCAGATGTCGGATCTCGAGCATAAGGAGAAGCAAACCGGGTATTCTTATCCGAGCATTATGGGAACAAAGGACGGCAGCATCCACGCCGCTTATTCGTACCTGAGGAAAGCGATCAAATATGTGCGCTTTACCGAGGAATGGGTGAAGGAGAACGGGAGGACGCCCGTTTAACGAACGTTCATGAAAATTTAGAGCGGAATAGACTTTTTTTGCAATCGCTTTAATTGAGAAATTTTGCTACTATAAAACGGTAATGAAGTGTTTACGAAGTGTAGAATCACAAACACACTCGACCGGGGTGATCGTATGAATTGGCGCATCATCGAATTGAGCGGGGATATTTTTTTTAATCCTGATTTTGACATATTCATTAATCGCGAAGTCGAAGGGTTTTGTCTATCGCAGCATACCCATGATTTTATAGAAATCAGCTATGTGGAGGAAGGCAGCGGATATCATTATGTCGAGGATCAGTTGATCCCGATCAAACGCGGCGATCTGTTCGTCATACCGATCGGCACGTCGCATGTGTTCCGGCCTTCTTCCCAGGACAATCAACTTGTCATCTACAACTGCATCTTCCGGACTTGCCTGCTGGAGCAATTGAAGTCCGTCATCTGCGAATCGACCAAGCTGCACAGTATGTTGTACGGCTCGTCGCCGTCGGCCAAGTGGCTTCAATACCAGGACAAGTTCGACAAGTTTTTGTCCATCATGCACGGGATGTTCAGAGAATATTTGAAGAAGGGACCTCGTTATGAATTTCTGATGATGGGGCAGCTCATCCAGGTCCTGGCCATGCTGCAGCGATATGAGTGCGACGGGAGCATGGTATCCACGCCGACGAACAACATGGATGACGCCATCCAATACATTAACGATCACTTTGCCACGAACCTCACGGTTCAGCAGGTAGCGGAGAGGTCGTTCATGAGCCCAAGCCACTTTCAACGGTTGTTCAAGAAAACGACAGGCGTCACGTTCATGCAATTTTTGCAAAATATCCGGGTTCAGCGCTGCTGCGAGCTACTGAAATCGACCGAAATATCGATTCAGGAGGCCGCCAATCAGGTTGGCTATCAGGATATGAAGTTTTTCCACTCGCTGTTTCGCAAGAAGACGGGCGTTACGCCCAGAGAGTACCGGAGAAGCACGCCGGATCCGGAATTTAGAATGGCCTCAATGTAAAAATGAAAGCGCATTCCCTAGCGGGATTGCGCTTTTTTTGCCATGCTGCAGCTCCGCGCAGCATGATTCGAGCGCTTCTGCATGGCTAATGGGTCAATCCGATTTCCGGAATGCCGGAGAACCGCTTGCCCGGATTGCATCCCCCTATAGAAACGGCCTGAATCGCCTATAAAAGGGGGAGATTAGCATTGTATAATGAGGAAAATTCGCATCCGGCGGGCCTGTTTGGGGGCTTGGCCATGCGGAAGGAGAGACAACGCGTGATTTATAACAAAACAGTTGGAAGATGGGCTGTATTTGAAACCGCTATCAATGTCGATGAAACGCTTGAAAATCCGTTCAGCGGCGTCCAGCTGGAGGCTGCATTCCGGAGCGGCGAGCGGACGGTGAAGGCAAATGGGTTCTACGACGGGGACGGCGTCTACAAAATCAGATTTATGCCGGATGCTGTCGGACCTTGGACATTCTTGACAAGCAGCAACGTTCCGGCGCTGGATGCCTTAACCGGCAAGTTCGAATGCACGGACGCCGGAGCCGGCAATCACGGACCCGTTCGCGTCGCATCGCGGGATTCATTCGAATATGCGGACGGATCGCCCTACATTCCGTTCGGAACGACTTGCTACGCTTGGGTACACCAGAACGAGCCGCTGCAGGCGGAGACGCTCGAAGCGCTGCGGAATTCTCCCTTCAATAAAATACGCATGTGCGTCTTTCCCAAAAGGTATACCTTCAACGTCACCGAACCGGCGCTCTTTGCTTTTCCGGGCTCGAAGGAAGACGGTTTCGACCTTGAACGGTTCGAACCGCGGTTCTTCCAGGGGCTGGAACGGCGAATTGAGCAATTGGCGGAGCTGGGGATTGAAGCGGATGTCATCTTGTTTCACCCTTACGACAAGGGACATTGGGGATTCGACAGGATGAGCCCGGATCGAGATGAATTTTATTTGCGATATGTCATCGCGCGCCTGGCCGCTTATCGCAACGTATGGTGGTCGCTGGCCAATGAGTACGATTTCATGAGGGAAAAGCGGAAAGAAGACTGGGACCGGTTATTCCAAATCGTGCAAGAAAACGATCCTTACGGGCATCTCCGTTCCATCCACAACGGAACGAAAATGTACGATCCCACGTCGCTTGATCTCTACGACCACTCGAAACCATGGGTCGATCACGTCAGCCTGCAGCACTGGGATCTTACCGCTGTAGACTCGATCCGACGCGCATACGGGAAGCCGGTCGTCGTGGACGAGTGCTGCTACGAAGGCGATATCCCTCGCCGATGGGGCAACATCACAGGTGAAGAGATGACGCACCGGTTCTGGGAAGGAACCGTTCGCGGCGCTTACGTCGGTCACGGAGAGACGTACATGCATCCCGAGAACATCATCTGGTGGTCGCACGGAGGAGAACTGCACGGCACGAGTCCCGATCGAATCGGATTTCTTAGGAAGGTGCTGGAGGATGCGCCGCGGCATTTAACAGTCATCGACACGATTAAGGATGTGCCGGCTCTCGGCAAACAGGAAGACTATTACTTGTTGTACTTCGGCATTCACCGGCCGATCGTCCGTCCGGTCCAGCTTTCGGAGGACGCCGCGTATACCGCGGAAGTTATCGATACCTGGAACATGACGATCGAGCCGATCGAGGGGACCTTCTCCGGCGATTGCGCGATCAGCCTGCCGGGCAGGCCGTATTTGGCGCTGCGAATTCGGCGGAGCATGCAATAAAGGTTGAACATTGCCAGGACAAAGACAGCGGACTATTCCATACCCAATTGTTCGGAGGTGCCGCCATGGGGCGCATTGTACTAAAGCATGTAGAGAAACGATATGGCAAGGACAAACAATATGCCGTAAAGGATTTTAACCTAGAGATCGAGGACGGCGAGTTTCTTGTCATGGTCGGCGGGTCTGGCTGCGGCAAATCGACGACGCTCCGCATGATCGCCGGGCTGGAGGATATTACTTCCGGCGAGCTGTACATCGGGGATAAGCTGGTGAATCATCTGCCGCCTAAGGATCGCGATATTGCGATGGTCTTCCAGAACTACGCGTTGTACCCGAATATGAATATTTACGAAAATATCGCGTTCGGCCTGCGTCTGCGCAAGGAGCCGAAGCACGAGATCGATCTGTCGGTCAAATCGACGTCGCGCACGCTGGAGATCGAGCAGTTTCTGGATCGCAAGCCGAGACAGTTGTCGGGCGGTCAGCGCCAGCGCGTCGCGCTCGGCCGGGCGATCGTCCGAAAGCCTAGCGTGTTCTTGATGGACGAGCCGCTGTCGAACCTTGATGCCAAGCTAAGAGTTCAGATGCGTACGGAGATTATCCGGCTTCATAAACAACTCGGCGTGACGACTGTTTATGTAACGCATGATCAGGTGGAAGCGATGACGATGGGCAACCGGATCGTCGTCATGAAGGACGGCGTGATTCAGCAGGTCGACAGTCCGCGCCTGATCTACGGCAATCCGAGAAATATGTTCGTCGCGAGCTTTATCGGGACGCCGCCGATCAACTTCATCGAAGGGAAGGTCGTGGAAACGGACGGAGGCAAGCTGGATCTGCAGACGCAGCGGAGCTACCTGGCCATTTCGGACGAGCACGCGCAGCTGCTGCGGAAGCACGGCAAAGTGAACCGGAGAGTTGTGCTCGGCATTCGATGCGAGTATGCGCATGCAGAGCCGGAAATGGCCGATCGTCATCCGCGCAGCCAGATAACGGGCACGCTCAAGGTGGCGGAGCTAATGGGAGCGGATATGTATCTGTATGTGGATATCGGAACGGACACGCCCTTTGCCGTCCGTACGACTTCTGGCTTTGATTACAAGGAGGACCAAAAAATCACCGTTACGCTGAACATGTCGAAAGCGCTTTACTTCGATAAGGATACATCGGAAAGCTTGATGTACGAATGATGGGTGCAAAGGGGGAGAGATGAATGTTAAGGGCGCTTACGAGATGGCGTGCAATCATCGTGCCGGCATTGGCATTCGCTATGCTGCTGCCTTGGACAGTCGGAGCAGCGGGGAACGCCGGGGGAACGCAGTCGGCGAATTCGGCGGAGGAAGCATCAGCCGTGTCGGCGGAGGAGCCGCAGAAGGAATCGCCGGAGGAATCGCAGACGGCAGCAGCGAACGAAACGGGCGAGCCCTACTTTCTGGATAAGCTGGCGGAATGGAAGCAAGCGGGAGCGCCTTCCGAACATGACGGAAAGGTCAGCTTGTCCGGCGCCGGCTTTGCGCGTACATCGGAAGGCGCCAGCGTTCAAGTCGGCACCGTGGACGGCCGGGCGGAGGCGCTCGATTGGGGCCTTACGAACGAGGAATGGGTTGAATACGATGTATCCATCGAGCAAGCCGGGCTGTACCAGATCGATTTGACGTACCGTCCCGTTACGGACGGCAACCGCAGAAGGCCGATCCTGCTTAACGTCTCGTTCGACGGAAACAATGCGTTTCTTGAAGCGAGATCCATCACGCTGGACCGCCGCTGGAAGGATCCTTTCCCGGCTGCCGTCGACTCGAACGGCGATCAGATCCGTCCGATGGCCGAGGATATCAGCGGCTGGATTACGACATCGCTGCGAGATTCGGGAGGGGCTTACGTCGAACCGCTGCAGTGGTACTTGACGCCCGGGAAGCATACGCTCCGCTTTACCAGCAACGAGCCGTTCGCGCTCGGCTCCATCGAGCTGTCGGATCCGGAGCAGGTTCCGGACTACGAGACGGCAAAGCAGGTGAATGCCGGCAAAAGCGGAGCCGGAACGAGCGGGGAGCCGATCGTTATCGAAGCCGAGCAGGGCGATTGGAAAAGCGTCTCCTCAATCTCGCTTCGCTATGACAACGAGATCAACAGCACGCCGTATAAACGCGGGAAAATCACGTTCAACACGATCGACGGCTCGCGCTGGTCAACCGGAAACGGCGAAATCAGCTGGACCTTCGACGTTCCCGAAAGCGGATATTACAAAATCGGAATGCGAACCAAACAAAATTACTCCTCCAACCGTTCGTCCTTCCGGACGATTATGGTCAACGGCGAAATTCCGTTCGCCGAAATGAAGGCGTACCGGTTCCCGTACGAGTCCGGCTGGCAGGGCGTCCGGCTCGAGGACGAGCAGGAGGAGCCATACCTGTTCTATATGGAAAAAGGAAGCAATACGATCTCGATGCGCGCGACCGGTGCTCCCGTCAAACCGATGATCTCCGAGCTGGAGAAAACCGTAACCGAGCTGATGGAGCTTGCGACCGATCTGAAAGCGCTGACCGGAGGTTCCAACGACACGAACAGAACTTGGAAAATCAATACCGAGCTGCCCGGTTTTACGGATAAGCTCGGTACAATCGGAGACTCGCTGGACGCTGTTCAGAAAAAGCTGATCGAGGTCAACGGCAAGAAGGATGCCGTCACGCAAGGATTGTTCACGACGATCAAGGATATCCGTTCCATGCTTGCGGATCCGAATCAGATTCCGTACAAAACCGACCGTTTCGTCACAATGCAGGGTAAGGTCGCCGAGATGCTGCAGCAGCTGAAGACCCAGCCGCTTGGGCTTGACCGCATTTATATCGTGCCGGAGAAGGAGAAGTTTCCAAAGATGGAAGCGGGTTTCTTCAAAAAGCTGGAAGGGACATTCGTTAATTTCTTTTCTTCGTTCCAGTCGAAGGAGCAGCTGAGCAGCATGGATGACGATGTGCTGAACGTATGGGTGCTCCGCGGACGCGATTACGTCAATCTTCTGCAACAGCTGGCCGAAGAGCAGTTTACGCCGAAGACGGGTATCAAGGTAAAGGTCAACTTGCTTCCGGATACGAATTTGCTCGTCCTGATGAACGCGGCCGATATCGCGCCGGACGTCGCGCTCGGTTTGCCGGAGACGCTGCCGTTCGATTACGCGATCCGCAACGGGCTGTACGATCTGACGCGGTTCCAGGATTTCGATGCGGTATACAAGCGTTTCGCGCCGGGCTCCTGGACGCCTTTCTACTACGACAAAGGCTATTACGCGGTACCGGAGACGCAGAGCTTCTCCATGCTCTATTACCGCAAAGATATATTGAAGGAGCTTGGACTCGAGGTGCCCGACACCTGGGAAGAGGTCTATGATATGCTCCCTACCTTGCAGCAGAACAATCTCAATATGGCGCCGACTCAGCATATGCCGTTTTTCTTCCAGAACGGGGCCGATTATTTCAACAAGAACGGCCTGCAGACGGCTCTGGGAACGGAAGCGGGATACAAAGCCTTCAAGGAATGGACCGACCTGTATAACGTATACGCCGTAGACCAACAGCTGGCCAGCTTTTACCAGTCGTTCAGAAGCGGCACCGTCCCGATCGGCATCTCGGACTTCAGCATGTACATCCAGCTGATGGTAGCTGCTCCCGAGCTGAACGGGTATTGGGGAATCGCGCCGATTCCGGGCGTCAAGCAGAGCGGCGGAGAAGTGGCCAGGTGGATGGGCGGCAACCTGCAATCGTCCGTCATCTTCAAGAAGACCAAAAAAGCCGAGCAAAGCTGGGAGTTTCTCAAGTGGTGGACCTCCGCCGAGGTACAGGAGAGGTACGGCTCCGATCTGGAGACGATTAACGGCCTATCCTTCCGTTGGAACACCTCGAATATCGAAGCGTTCGTCCACCTTCCGTGGAAGCAGGAAGATTTGAACGGCATTCTCGAGCAATGGCGCTGGTTCAAGGAAATTCCGAACGTGCCGGGCAGCTACTTCCTGGAAAGGGAGCTGCAGAACGCCTGGAACCGGAGCGTCGTCGACGGCATCAATTACCGGAGTTCGCTCGAGACGTCGACTTTGGAGATCGAACGGGAAATGCGAAGAAAACTGCAGGAATTCGGCATTATCGACAGCGTGGGCGAGGTGCTTCGGCCGCTTGATTTGCCCGAGGTCAACCAGCCATGGGAAGGGGTGAATCCATATGTCAGAGATTAACGCGCAGGCTTTGAAAAAACCTTCCGCATCCGGCGGAACATCGCTCCGCGCGAAAGGAAAGGCGTCCGAGCTGCTGAGGGAAATTTGGCGCTTCCGGTTGTCGTACCTGTTCATTGCGCCGTTTATGATCTGTTTTGTCCTATTTATATTAATTCCGGTCGTAAGCGCGTTTCTGCTCAGCTTTATGACCTATAACTCACTCGAGCCGCCTCGCTTTGTCGGCTGGGCGAATTTCCGTTATATGATTTCGGAGGATCTGTTGTTTCTGAAATACGCGTTGCCGAATACGTTCAAATTCGCGATCATCGCAGGACCGTGCGGCTACATTGCCGCCTTCCTGCTGGCCTGGTTAATCACGATTCTTCCCGTACGCTTGCGCAAATGGTTTGCCCTCGCGATGTATTCCCCGTCGCTGATGGGGGGAATCGCAATGACCATCGTCTGGCTGCCGATGCTGAGCGGCGACCGGATCGGTTACTTGAACAGCTTTCTGATCGAATGGGGATTCATAAGCGACCCCGTGTTATGGGTGACGAGCAAGGAGCATCTGATGTCGTCCATGATCGTCGTTACGCTGTGGTCCAGCATGGGGATCGGATTTCTGGCGATGATGGCGGGCATCTTGAACGTCAATCCCGACCTGTACGAAGCGGGGAGACTCGACGGCATCAAATCCAGGCTGGAGGAAATCTGGTACATTACGATTCCGTCCATGAAGCCTCAGATGCTGTTCGGAGCGGTTATGGCCATCGTCGGAACCTTCAAGGCGGGCAGCATCGGCACGGAGCTGTCGGGGATGAACCCTACGCCGCAATATTCCGGCCATCTCATTATGAACCAGATCGACGATTACGGTTTTATTCGTTTCGAACTGGGCTATGCATCCGCTTTGTCCGTATTCTTGCTGCTGCTTATGTATTTATCCAATAAGTTTTGCTGGGGTCTGTTCGGTTCGAAGGGAGATGAATAAGATGGCAATGCCGCTGCTGCGCAAGCGATTCCGTTTCAAGAGACAATCCAGGCTGCATCGGATGAGCCGCTTCGAGAAGGCTGTCGTATTTCTGCTCGTCCTATTCAGCGCGTTTATGCTCCTGCCGCTGGTTTATATTTTCAATCACGCGTTAAAGCCGTACGAAGAACTGTTCATTTATCCACCGACGATTTGGGCTCGCACCCCATCCTTGCAAAATTTCGTCGAGCTGTTCCATATTACGTCGGATTCCGTTATTCCGGTCACGCGCTACATTTTCAACAGCTTGACCGTAGCGGTGCTGAGCGTCATCACGGTGACGGGGGTAAGCGCGTTATGCGCCTACCCGCTTTCGAAGCATAAGTTTCCCGGTTATAAGCTTGTGTTCGCAACGATTATGCTGACGCTGCTGTTCGCGCCGGAGACGGTTACGATCCCTCGTTATCTCGTCGTCAGCAACTTGGGGATCATGAACACGTACTGGGGCCACATCTTGCCCATGGTAGCCGTACCTGTCGGCGTCTTCTTAATGAAGCAGTTCATCGATCAAATTCCGAACGAGCTGCTGGAATCGGCTCGCCTGGACGGCGCCAGAGAATTTACGGTGTTCCTGCGGATCGTAGTTCCCGTCATCCTTCCAGCGGTCGCAACCATTGGCATCATCTCGTTCCAGACCGCGTGGGGCAACGTCGAGACATCAAATTTGTTCATGCAGGACGAGCAGATGAAGACGTTCCCGTTCTTTATCTCATCGCTGACTTCGAACATGGCGAACAACGTGGCAAGGCAGGGTGCGGCCGCAGCCGCGGCGTTGTTTATGTTCATTCCGAACCTTATTATTTTTCTTGCATTCCAGAGCAAGGTCATTGCGACAATGGCCCATTCCGGCATTAAATGAAACCGCGGGAGGAGAAATTATGAAGCCGGCACAATCCAAAATGATCCGTCTCCTGCGGGGCTTGCTGGCCGTGTGCCTCGTATGGGTCGTCTTTCCGGCGGCAGTATCCGCCGATTATCCTTATTCAACGAATTACAGATCGGCCGCCACCGGATCGCTTGTCTGGACGCAAGCCGCTTTTGCGCCGGAGCAGGTGCTTGGCAGGGACATATTCACCCCCGCTCCCAATGATCCCGCCAAACAAGCGCAGTCGCCGCTTATGCAGCCTCGAGATCTGTTCATCGACGCCCAGGACCGGATCTATGTAGCCGATTCGGGGAACAATCGGGTCGTCGTGTTTCATCCGAACGGCGAATTCGACCGCGTGCTGCCAGCGCTTGAAGGTACGCCGTTGTCCAATCCGCAGGGGCTGCACGTCGATGAGAAGGGCCAAATATATGTCGCGGATACGGGAAACGCCAGGATCGTGATGCTCGACCAGCAGGGGAAGCTGCTGAAGGAATATAAGCTTCCGGAATCAAGGTTTATTCCGGCGGATTACCGTTTCGAGCCGATCAAGGTCGCGGTCGATAAACGCGGATTCCTGTATATCGTATCGCTCGGCAGCTATAACGGTCTGCTTCAGCTCGATCCCGAGGGCGGCTTTGTCCGCTTCTTCGCGGCCAATAAGGTGCCTTTCACCGTCCTGGACTCGATCAAACGAATGATCTATTCGAAAGAGATGTACGAGAAGCAGCTCAGCAAGCTGCCTCCGGCCATCAACAACGTAAACATCGACGAGCGAGGGTTTACGTACACCGTTTCATTCGGAGAAAGTTTGACCGAAGACCAAGTGAAGAAGCTGAACAATGCCGGCAAGTATTTTCTCGGTTCCAGCAGCACCTTGGGGGACGGCAATAAAAAGTTCGGCGAATACCGGTTTCGCCAGATCGGACAGATGGTGAATCTGAAGGACATCGCCATCGACGCTAGCGGCAACTTCTCCGTTGTCGACGGAGATTCGAAGATGATCAGCCAATACGACGCGTTCGGCAACCTGCTGTTCTTCTGGTCCGGGGACGCAAGTCCGAACACGACGCAGCTCGGCATCGTCAAGAGCCCGTCGGCCATCGACATCAACTCGAAGAACGAACTGTTCATCCTGGACGACAATGCGAATTTGATCCAGACGTACCGCCAAACCGAGTTCGGAGCGCTCGTCTACAAGGCGAACAACCTAACCGTCGACGGCAGGTACAAGGAAGCCGAGCCGCTTTGGCGCGAGGTGCTCCATCTTAACGCGTACTATACGCCCGCGATGATCGGGCTGGCTCAGTCCGCCTACGCCCGCGGGGATTACGCGGAATCGCAAAAGCTGTTCCGCGACGCCGGCGTTCAAGAGGGTTACTCGAACGCGTTCTGGCAAATCCGCTTGCAGTGGTTCCAGGACAAATTCGGTTTGTTCATGAACTTGATCATGGTTGCGGTCGCCTTGTACGTCGTTTATAGAATGGCGGCGAAACGTTATCCCGTTCTGCTGAATTCGCCGATCCGGTTCCGGCCGCGCTCGCGCTTCCTGGGGCAGATGAAACATTCGCTTTACGTGCTGAGGCATCCGATCGACGGCTTCTCCGCGCTCCGCTACGAGAATAAGGGAAGCTATGCGAGCGCGTTCGTTATCCTGGCGCTGGCGTATATCTCCTATGCGGTGTCTCGAACGCATACAAGCTTCACCTTTAATATGGAAGCGATCATGCCGCTCAGCGGACTTACTGTATTCCTCCAATTTTTCCTGGTATGGATCGGCTGGGTCGTATCCAATTATTTGGTCAGCAGCATCATGCGGGGCGAGGGACGTTTCAAGGACGTGTTCGTCGGCAGCGCCTATGCGCTTACGCCGTTTATCGTAGTCGGCTTGCCGCTTACGCTGATCTCGAACGGCATGTCGCTTAGCGAAGAATCGATTTACAATTTTCTTCACACAGGCATGATGGTATGGATTTTCCTTCTGCTCGTGTGGAAGGTGCAATCGCTTCAAAATTACACGGTAGGCGAGACCGTGGTCAATTTACTGTATACGGCCGTAACGATGATTATTATCGGCGTGCTGTGCTTTATTCTGTTCGGTCTAAGCACCGAGCTGCGCAGCTTTATCTATTCGATCATACAGGAGGTGTCGGCGCGTTGACGGAAGCAAGCAAATCCTACATCAAGCTGCGCAAGCTGCTTCCTGCGGCGGCGTTGGCGGCGGCAGTAGCGTCGGTCGGCATATACTTGTGGACCCATTCCGCAAGCTCGGACGTGGTACGGACGGAGCAGGTTCAGGAGGCGGTCATTCCCGAAGGCATCAAGTCAGCCGTCAGCACGAATGGGGAGCTGCCGAACGAAGCCGATTTCGTGCAAGTAGCCGAAAGCGAGACGCTTGTGTTATTGGCGGATAAGAACACCGGTCATTTCAAAGTTCGCGACAAACGGGACGGGCACGAGCTGCGCTCTTACCCGAATCCGGAGGACTGGCCGCGGGAGACGATTTCCGGTACTTGGCGGAGCCATCTCTTGTCGCCGATCATGCTGGAGACGGCCACGAGCGTGCGCAAGACGGAAGTGAAGGTGAGCAGTCTTCTGTCGCTAAACGGCGGCATCATGAGCTGGAAGCAGCTAGAGGACGGCTTCGCCGTCACCTATGCGATGCCGTCCATTCAGATGGCGATTCCGGTCGAGGTCCGTATTAAGAACGATTATGTGGAAACAAAGGTCATCGACTCGGAGATCGTCGAAGGCAAAGACGCGTTGATCAATTTGAAGGTATATCCGTTTCTGGGCGCCAAGCAGCCCGGCGGGCAAGAAGAGGAGTATATGCTCCTGCCGGACGGCTCGGGCGCCGTCTACCGGATCAAGGAAAATATTTCGAACGACCGCAGCGTATACCGCGAACCGATCTACGGCACGGACTACGCGTTCAACTCGGTCTACACGAACCGGAGGCCGATTACGATGCCGATCTATGGCATTAAATCGGGAAGCGGCGGCTTTCTGGCCGTTGCGGACGAAGGCGAGGAATACGGATATATGTTCGCGGCGCCCGCAGGGGTGTACAGCCAGTATGCCTGGGCTACCGTAGAACATAATTACCGGCTTCAATACTTCCAGCCGACGACGTACGACAAGACAGCAGGCTTCTTTACGTTCAGCAAAGTCAAATTCGGCGGAGACCGCAAAATCCGTTACTACGTCCTTCCCGAATCGAAAAGCGACTATTCCGGCATGGCCGCGAAATACCGCGAGCATTTGATGAAGGAAAACGGTCTGAAGCAGTTGGAAGCAAGCGAGTCCGAGCTGCCGCTTTACCTTGATCTTATCGGCGGAGATTCGGAGAAGGGGTTTCTTAGCAACCGGTTCATTCCCGGCACGACGACGGACGAAGCGAAGTCGATCGTCGATCGGCTGCATGCGCAGGGCATTCCCCGGCTGATCGTCACCTATCAAGGCTGGCAGACCGGAGGCGCGAGCCGACTCGGCTTCGGCGTGAAGGTCGACAAGCGGCTTGGCGGCAACGACGGCATGCGAAGCTTCGCCGAATACGCGAAGTCAAAGGGCGATACGGTCATTCTGGAGACGGATTTCACGCTGAACACCGACGGCGACGACTTTGATCCGAAGAGGCAAGCGACGCAGGACCAAGCGGGTTCCATCATGAAGTTCCCTCGCCTGCAATCGAACGACGAGGTTGCGATCGTGAGTCCGAAGGTAACGTTAGACAAGATGGAAGACGCCTTGAAGAGATTCGCGTCGCTGGGCATAGACGGACTTCATCTCACGGGAACCGGCTACATGCTGTACAGCGATTACAATCGCAGATCCCTCACCAGCCGGGAAGAGGCTGCATCGCTGCAAAGCGAACTGCTGAACGCCGTGCAATCGAAGCTTCCTTCGGTAACGGTCGCGGGCGGCAATGCTTACTCGCTGCAGAGCACGGATGCCGTTAGGCAACTGGCTGGCGATTATTCGTACGACCTGTTCTTCGACGAAGCGGTTCCTTTCGCCCAAATGTCGCTGCACGGCCTAGTGCCGTATACGATGAACTGGGGCAATGCGAGGGACGAATACCGCAAGGATTTCCTGCGGAGCATCGAATACGGAGCGGCGCCGACATTCGGCGTCATGAAAGCAGAGACGGAGAAGATGAAGAGGGCGTACACGATCTGGCATTACAGCTTGAATTACGACGATTGGGAAGCCGCGATCATCGAGGAGTACAAGCGCTTTAACGAAGCGCTCGGAGATGTTCAGGGCCAATTCATGACGTACAACCGCACGCTCGCTCCTAAGGTGAAGGAGTCCGTTTACTCCGGCGGGAAGAAAATTATCGTGAACTACAACGATACCGAGGTAACCGTCTTGGGAATAAAGATTCCAGCGCAAGATTTTGTCGTGGTGAAAGGGGGAGAGGCGAAGTGAACGGATTGTTACGATTAAAAAACCGATTGTCGCAACGATACGAAGGCATCTTCCTTATTTTGCCCTGGATTATCGGGTTTCTCTTGTTCGTATCGTTCCCTCTCTTCTATTCGCTCTATATGAGCTTTCATAACGTTCGCATTACCGGGACGGGCATCCTGCATGAATATGTGGGCATCAAATATTACTATAATCTTTTGTTCGAGGACGGCGGCGTCTTCTACGACCAGCTGCTGCCGTTTCTGAGGCAGATTCTGTTCATGATTCCGATCATCGTCATCTTCTCCTTTATGATTTCGATCATGCTGAACCAAAAGTTTCTGGGAAGGGGCTTGTTCAGGGCGGTGTTCTTCCTGCCGGTTATTTTCTCCTCCGGCAATATCATTGAACGCTTCTTGAGTCAAGGGAGGGGGCAGCTCGGATTCCTGGAGCAGTTCTCCATTTCGACGACGCTCACGCAATATTTGCCGGGCTCCTGGGCGACGCCGATCGTAAGCGTCTTGAACTCGTTCGTCCTTATCTTGTGGTATTCCGGCGTGCAGATTCTACTGTTCCTTGCGGGCCGCCAGACGATTTCGGCGTCCGTTTACGAGGCGGCGCGCATCGACGGCGCGAATCCGTGGGAGATGTTCTGGAAAATCACCCTGCCGGGCATGATGCCGTTCGTCCTGCTGAATACGATTTATACCGTTGTGGATTTGTTTACTTTCCCCGGCAATCCCGTCATTGCGAGCGTCAATCCGACGCAATACGGTCCGACCAGCGCATTGATCTGGGTCTATTTCATCATCATCCTGCTGTTCTTGGGACTGGTGGTGCTGCTGCTCGGAAGAGCGGTCCGCAACACGACGCAAACGAGGTAGGAGGAGAGAAGGATGGAGAAAGTTTGGAATGTCCTAAGGCAGCGGCAGCAGCGGTTCAGCCAGGTTGGATTGCTCGAGCGTCTTCGATTGCTGCTGCTCGGGCGGGAAGCCGATAAGGGATTGCTGTTTCGCGTATTTATTTACATCGTGCTGATTGAAACGGCTTATCTGTATCTCAATCCTATTTTATATATGGTATCCACCATGGTGAAAGGCCTCGGCGATTTGTTGGATCCGACCGTGAACTGGATACCGAAGGAGATTTTTTGGGGGCATCTGAAAGAGGCGTGGAGGCTGCTGAACTACCCGACTTCGTTTGGCATCAGCTTTGGACTGTCGATCGGGGCGACGCTCTTTCAGCTCGTCGCCTGCGCGATGGCCGGATACGCGTTCGCCAGGGTAAAGTTTCCGTTCAAGCGCTTCTGGTTCGTGTGCTTGATCTTCGCCTTCGTCATCCCGCCGCAGGTCACGGTTCTGCCGCTGATTATTATGTACCGGGAAGTCGGCTGGATCGATACGTACTTCCCGATGCTGATCCCGGCTTTGTTCGGGCACGGCCTGAAGGGCGCGCTATACGTCATCATTTACCGCCAATTTTTCTCCATTCTGCCGAAGGAGCTGGAGGAAGCGGCGAAGATCGACGGCGCAAGTCTGTACAGAGTCTTCTTCAAGGTTATGCTGCCGATCGCAACGCCGGCGATTGTCGTCGTATTCCTGTTCTCTTTCGTCTGGAGCTGGAACGACAGTTATTTTCCGATGATGTTCCTGTTCAAGATGCAGGACGTTCCGCTCTCCATCGCGCTGGTAAAGGCGACCGGAGACATATCGACGGAGGAAGGACAGTTGTTCGCCCAGTCGCTCGATATGGCGAAGTCGTTTCTCGCGGTCATGCCGCCGCTATTGCTGTACCTCTTTACGCAGCGCTGGTTCACCGAAGGCGTCGAGCGGACCGGCCTTGTGGAATAACAACGAATGGAAGGGAGTGCCAGTGCGCTCATGGGAATGCAAGAAGTAGAACGCTGGGGAAAATTCGAGGTTGCTTTAGCCGGTCCTTCGGCAGGCAATCCGTTCGAGGAGGTCGCCGTGTCGGCGACCTTCGAATACCGCAACGATCGGGTCGAGGTGGAAGGATTCTATGACGGGGAAGGGATCTATCGGGTCCGGTTCATGCCGGATCGGGAAGGGACGTGGCGATACGTCACGAAGAGCGGCACGCCTGAGCTGGACGGCGCGACGGGAAGCTTCCTCTGCACATCGCCGTCGGAAGGAAATCACGGGCCGGTAAGAGTCAAGGACGGTTATTTGTTCGCATTCGAGGACGGCACGCCTTATATGCCGTTCGGTACGACCTGTTATCACTGGACGCATACGGGGAGCAAAGAGCATGAGCTGCAAACGCTGGAGGAGCTCGAGCAGTCTCCGTTCAATAAGGTCAGGATGTGCCTGCTCCCTACGCGGGATATGCGTCCGGAGATGGTCGCCTTCGCGGGGACATGCCCGGAGGATGCGGATACGACCCGGTTCAATCCGGCGTTCTTCGCCCATCTGGAGGAGCGGATCGGCGACTTGATGAAGCTCGGAGTGGAAGCCGACCTGATTCTGTTCCATCCCTACGACAAGCAAGGCGGCTGGGGCTTCAACAGCATGTCGCGCGAACAGGATTTCTACTATCTGCGATACGTCATCGCCCGTCTTGGCGCGTACCGCAATGTCTGGTGGTCGCTGTCGAACGAATACGATTTCAACAAGATGAAGACGATCGAGGATTGGGACCGGCTGCTGCAATACGTGCAGCGGAAGGATCCGTACCAGCGGCTGCGGTCGATTCATAACGGCACCAAAATGTACGAACAATCGTCCCTGTACGATTTCTCCAAGTCGTGGCTCACGCACCAGAGCATCCAGCATTGGGATACAAGTCCGACCACCGAATGGCGGGAAGCCGTTCGCAAGCCGATCGTCGTCGACGAAATTTCCTACGAGGGCAACGTCGCCAAGCGATGGGGGAACATTACGGGGCTCGAGTTGATCCACCGCTTTTGGGAGGGGCTGACCAAAGGCGGCTTCGTCGCCCATGGCGAATGCTTCGAGAACAAGCCGACAAGAGCCTGGATATCGAGCGGCGGCAAGATGTACGGTGAAAGTCCGGAGCGGATCCGATTCCTGCGCCAAGTGATGGAGGAAGGTCCGGAGGATTGGATGCAGGCTCGCGAGGAAGGCGGCTATGCACTTCTGTACTTGGGCAAATACCGGCTTTCGTCCTATAAGCTCCCGCTGTCCCAAGATCGGGAATACCGGATCGAGCTCATCGATATTTGGGAGATGACGATAACGCCGCTTGACGGCACTTTCACGGGGCAGAGCGACTTGGCATTGCCGGCTAGACCTTATACCGCCTTGCGCGCGCAAGCAGTTTGAGAGGAGGGAACGGCGTGATTCAATATAAAAAAGAAGTAGAGCGATTTGGCATATTCGAGCTGCAACTGAAGGGGCGCGAGGACGACGGGCTGTTCGCGGACTCCGGTCTGTGGGCTGAATTCAGCAAAGAGGATCGTCATTTCGTGGCAGAAGGTTTCTACGACGGCGAAGGCAGACTATTGATCCGGTTCATGCCGGACGAGGAGGGGGAATGGTCGTTTCGCATCGAAGGCGCGTCCGCCCCAGCCGGAGGATACGCCGGACAATTCCATTGCCTGCCGGCGGGGGCCGATAATCACGGACCGGTGAGCGTATCGAACGCGACGCTGTTCGCTTATGCGGACGGCAAGCCGTATACGCCGTTCGGAACGCTGCTTGAGGCCTGGCATGTGCAGGACGAATCGAGCCGCGACCGGACGATCCGGACGCTGACGGCATCGCCCTTCAACAAAGCGCGGATGAGCGTTGTCCCGCAGGCGGGTCATGCGGGGAACGGCGAGACGGTTATATCTCCGTTTGCCATTCGCCAGGACGGCCAGCCGGACGGTGATTGCTTCGAGCCGGCTTATTTCGCGAAGCTGGAAGCCTGCGTGGAGAGTTTGTCCCGCATTGGCGTGGAAGCGGAGCTGATCCTATTCCCGGCCTCCATGGACCTTGAAGGCTCCATTCGGTTGACCCCGGAGCAGGAAGAGCGTTATATCCGTTATGCGGTTTCCCGGTTGGCCGCTTATCGCAACGTATGGTGGACGATGGCAGACCTGGGCGACGGAACGCGGAGGCGGGAAGTCGATTGGCGCGCTTATTTCCAGACGCTTCGCGAATGCGATTACGGACATCATCTGTGCTCGATCCATGGCACGCCTTCCGCTTTCGATTGGGGCGTTCCCTGGCTGACGCATGTCAGCCTCCGTCAGGAGGACGTGATGCTTGCCTCCGACTTCACGCTGCAATACGAGAAGCCGATCGTCATTGACGATTGCGGACGCGAGGGTATTGGAGCGGAGCCTAGGGACGCGTTGACGCCGGAAGACATGGCGTACAGAATTTGGGAAGGCTTGTCCCGTGGCGGCTTCGCGGCCCATGGGGAATCGCTTCGCAGGCCGGACGGAACAAGCTGGTCGGTTCACGGCGGCGAGCTGCTCGGCGAGAGCGTGGAGCGGATCGCCTTCCTGCGCGGTCTGCTAGAGGATGCGCCAGGCTATCTGACATACAGCAGGCAGCGACACGATGCCTCGACCCTCGAGAAGCGGGGCGAATATTATTTGCAATATTTCGGACCGCACCGGTTCTCGTCGCGCGACTTCGGGATGCAGACAGGCGAATTCGCGGTGGATATTATCGATACATGGAATATGACGATCGAACGGCTGGACCAAACGTATCAGCAACGGTTCCAGATCAAGCTGCCCGGAGAGCTCTACTACGCGCTCCGTTTGCGCAAAATCGGCGAAGGCGCGGAGCAGGACGAACCGGAGAAGGAGCAAGCGTCGGCGTAGAAGGCGAAGACTTCACCGTCCAACCGGGCGGCAGAACGGAAATCGGAAGGAGAGCGCTGGAAATGAACGCTTATCGTATAACGAGTCCGGCCGAGCGCCGAAGCGTGGATGTATGGCAGTCGGACAACGATGTTTATATCCAATTGTCCCGCGAAGGCGACTCCGAGCCTTATTTCAGCAATAAGCTAGGACTTATGGCGGTTTACTCGGAGGGACGTCCATGGCGTGAAGAGCGGCTTCGGCTACATGCCGCGCGAATCGAGCAGCGTGGCGGCACGCTGCGGATCGAGGCGGACGGCGGCGAGCTGTTCCTCGCATTGGAACTGAAGTTCGATGCGGAAGGGCTGCTACGGGTTTGCGCCATATGGGAGAATCGTTCCGATCGCACGCTATGCGACGCCGCGGTCGGGCTCGAATGGGAGCTCGCCTCCCGCGGCAAGGAAAACGTGACGATCCCCCATATGATCTACAACAACAACCCGTCGGCGGATCCCTCCAGGCTTGTGCCGCATCTCGGCATCGGCGAGGGCAAGGGCTTTATTTGCGAGGAGCATCGGCTCCCGATCCCATGCGTGAACGTCGAGTGGAACGAGGAAAACTCCGGCGAGCGATATTTTTCGATGTTCTCGCTTCCGTCCTATATCGAGGATTCGGACGGCCTCGTCCATTATGGCTCGCTTGGCGCTTATCAGCGTGATGGAAGCATAGCCGTTGCGGCGATGAGCGGCGTTCTGATGTTTGGTGGCGAGAAGGACATCGTATACGTGAGCAAGAGCCAAATCGAGCCGTACTCCGGCGGCTATACCGATTTTGCCCCGGGCTTTGCGCTCGAGAAGAGCTATGCTTTGGAATGGGGTCCGCAGGAGAAGCCCGGCCAGGCTTTCTCGAAGGCCGTTCACCGCGCCGTTCGGCTGTACGATCCGCAGGGCGCCGATCCGCTATCGCTGGATGAACTGATTCGGCTCAAGACGGCGGCCATGGATGACCGGTGGCGGGAGACGGACCGGTCAGCCGGCTACGTGAAGTTCAACGACCGGAATTCGTTCGGGCTCGTGTCGAAGAAGCACGGGCTTCACTACATGTACGGCTGGACCGGACAATGTTTGAAGCTGGCTTGGTGCGACGCGTCTTTGGGCTTCGACGGTCAATCGCCCGAGCGTATCGAGCGATGCAGGAAAGCCGTCGACTTTTATCTCCGCGAGAGCGGCACTTCGGTGCCCGGACTCAGGAACGGCGCGTATCATTTGTCGGATGGCCGGTGGGAAAATTTCCGCTGGCAGCAGGAGCCCGTCATCTCGAGCCGCGCCTTCGGCGAAACCGTCAGCGACCTCGCCGATATCATTTTGCTGTTCCGCAGCCGGGGGGAGCGGGTTCCTTCCGCTTGGACGGCCGCGCTCGAGCAATCCGCCGATTTTATATTGGGGGCCATATTGCCTTCAGGCATATTCCCTTCCGCCTTTAAGCCGGACGGCAGCGCCGCGGACACGGAGATTACGGCCGCCGGCATTCCATGCCTGATCGCGTTAATCAAAGCCTGGCAGGTGACGGGCGCGCGGACGTATCTTGACGCCGCCAGCGCCAGCATGGAGCGCTATTACGCGCTGCATGCCAAAACCTTTGAACGGCCGTTCGCCAGATCTACGCTTGACGCAAGATGCGAGGACAAGGAAGCGGGCATGTTTTTCTTCATCGCGGCCTTCGAGCTCTTCCGTCTGACCGGGGAACCTCATTTCCGCAATTGGGCGGAGATCGCCGCGGATTGGCAGCTTACCTACGTGTATATGTGGAACCCGGCTTACGATCGCGGCACGGCGTTCAGGGAAAGCGGCTTCCAGGCTGTCGGCTGGCCCGGGGTGAGCGTGCAGAACCATCATCTCGACGTCTTTTTCCCTACCTTCGAGCTGTGGCAGTTCGGCCTCATGACCGACAACGAGACGTACGTGCGCTTGGCGCGCACGATCTTTGGCGCACTCGGCCAAGGCATTTGCACCAAGCCGGGCGAGTGGGGCTTCACCGTCGTCGGGGAACAAGCGGAAGGGTTCTTCCAGTCCAACTTCCAAGGAAGAGGCAGATCCAATACCTGGAATCCCTCTTGGGTTATTTCGGAAGTGCTGCATCATGCGCTTCGCTTCCGCGAGGCGGCCACTCATGGCGAAAACCAAAATCAGGGCAAAGGAGTTCATCGTATATGATTAAACCGCACGGAATTATACCCGCAATGGTGACGCCATTCGACCAGGAGGGGCGGCTTAACGAACCCGTCGTCCGCCAGATGATTCGGCGTCTGCTTCAAGCGGGAGCGCACGGCATATTCGTGCTCGGGACGAACGGCGAATTTTTTGCGCTAACGGAAGACGAGAAGATTGAGCTTGTCCGAATCGCGGCCGACGAGATCGGCGGAGCCGTCCCGCTCTACGCGGGATCCGGCGCGATTACGACAGCAGAGACGATCCGTTTGTCGTGCAAATTGGAGGAAGCGGGCGCCGATATTTTATCCGTCATTACGCCTCACTTCGTTCCACTCAACCAATCGGAGCTTCACAGTCACTTCGAAGCGGCGGCAGGCTCGACGAATTTGCCGATCGTTCTCTATAACATACCTGCGCGCACGGGCATTATGCTGGAAGCGGCAACCGTGGCATCGTTGTCCGGCATTGCCAATATCGTCGGCGTAAAGGATTCAAGCGGCAATTACGAGCATGTGCTTCAGCTGATTCAACAATCGGGTCCCGACTTTGCGGTTTTGGCCGGCACGGATTCGTTCATTTTGTCGACCTTGCTTGCAGGGGGCGCCGGAGCGATTGCGGCATCCGCCAACGTCGCTCCCGATACGGTTGTCTCGATTTATAAACACTGGCAGGAAGGGCAGTTGGAGGAAGCCGCGAAATCGCAAGCCGACATCGCGGTTGTCCGCAAGCTGATGCAGTTCGGAACGGTCCCGTCAGGGCTCAAGGAGATTCTGAGCCAGCTGGGAATCGAAGTCGGCTCGCCGCGTCTGCCGGTGCAGCCCGTCGGCGCAGATGCGCGAAATACCATTGCGGCCACGCTGCGCGCGGCTGGCCTGCTGAAGGAGGGGAACTCGCATGCGAACATTGGTCGTTGATCAATCCGGAAACGGCGATTTCCGAACGGTTGCGGAAGCGATCGCGGCAGCGCCGGATCATGCCGTCGAACGCACGCTGATCGTCGTGAAAAACGGGCATTACAAGGAGAAGGTAACGGTTCCCGCAAGTAAAACCAATTTGTGCATGATGGGTGAAAGCCGGGACGGAGCCGTCATCTTCTATGACGATTCAGTGTCGACCCTGAAGCCGAACGGCGAGAAAATGACGACGTACGACACGCCATCCTTCACGATATTGGCAAAAGATTTTTATGCTGAAAATATGACCTTTGCTAATTCGGCCAGCAGGCTGGAGAAGCGGGGACAAGCGCTTGCGCTACATGTGGAGGGAGATCGCGCAATCTTCCGGAACGTAGCGATACTCGGCCATCAGGATACGCTGTATACGCCGGGCAACGGCAGACAATTGTACGATCGCTGCTATATCGAGGGACACGTCGACTTCATATTCGGATCTGCGACAGCCGTGTTCAAGGATTGCGAGCTTCATAGTCTCGATCGTCATAACGGCTTTGTGACGGCGGCTTCCACGGAAGAATCGCAGCCTTACGGCTACGTCTTTATGAACTGCAGACTAACCGGAGCCGCGCCTCCCGCGACCGTCAGTCTCGGCCGGCCTTGGAGGCCGCACGGAAGCGTGATTTTCGTTCATACGTGGATGGGAAGCCATATCCGTCCGGAAGGCTGGGACAACTGGCGCGATCCAGCGAAGGAAAAAACGGCGAGGTATGCGGAATACGGAAGCGTGGGACCGGGAGCGGAGTCTGCGGCCCGGGTAGAGTGGGCCAGATATTTGACGGAAGAAGAGGCGTCGGCATTGACGGTACGAAGCGTACTGGAAGGCCGCGACGGCTGGAATCCCGAAGAGGTGCGCGCGGCCGTTATATAAAGGGTTGATTTCGGGAGCAATCGCTGACTATTGTTTCAAGACGATATGGTAGAAAGCGATTCGCTCCCTTCTCCATGTGTAGCTAATATAGATGTTGTTGCCATGGGCGACGACCGCGGGGTACGAATATTGACTGATGCCCGAATCGAGCGGAAGCTCTTCGCCCCAAGTCGCGCCATCGTCGCGGGATAACCGAAGCACGAGCGGAGTGCGGGGACCTTTTCCCTTCGGATCGTCCTCGCGCGGCACAGTCGGGTTGTAGGCCATGGCAAGCGTTCCGTCCGATAACCGCGCAAGATCGAAGCCGCTGTTGTTGTTCGGCATATCGGTCGGATAAGCTTCGCACCAAGTGAAGCCGCCGTCCTGTGAATCGCTGCGGTACATAGCGCCTTCGGTGCTCCGTGCCAGCAGGTGGACGGAGCCGTCCTCCGACTCCCACAGCGTCGGTTGGATGATGCCTTTGAGCTTCAGCTTTCCGTGATCGAGCGGAACGATCGCCATTTGCGTCCACGTATCGCCATGATCGGAGGAAATATCGATAAAAGCGTCCCATGCGGGCTCAAGCGAATTCGGCGCGAGCAGCGTGCCGTTCCGGAGCATGATCGGCTTGTTCTTGACAGGTCCCCGTCCGCCGATGTCGCCGGGCACGAGCTCCTTGGGCTCGGACCAGGAAAAGCCGTTATCGTCGGAATGGATAATGCGGGTGTGCCATTCGGCAACGCGGGGGCCAACCTTGTAGAAGAGCAGCAGCTTGCCGTCAGGTCTGAGATATAGAACGGGATTCCAATGCGGAAGGCCTTCCTCGTCCGCGACTTTGACCGGAGCGGACCACCCGCCGTCCGTTCTGCGCGCCGTCCAGATCGCCACGTCGGGAGCGCCCTCGCGTGAGCCCCCGAACCATGCGGCCAGCACGTCGCCGTCCGGCAGGACGACCAGCGTGGACGCATGACAGCTCGCGAAGGGGCGATCTTCTTCAAAAATAAACTCTTTTGCTTCTACAGAATACGTCATAAAAAAAGACACCTCCAGATCTATTTAACAGCTGCTTTGAACTTACCCCATGGGTGAAGCTGTTACGTTACAAGCGTATGACGGTGCTTGACTCGATTCAATAGGGCATTACGTTCGTACGTCCTGCGATAGCGCCTATTTGGGAAAGGAGTTTACGACATGTGGAATCCTGACAAATTTATGGAAACTTTATATGAACGGTCCGCAGCGGCAAGAAAGAAGCAATCCGAACTTGGCCGCGAAGAGCGGAAAGCGCTTCAGAAGGAACATCTGCGAGCAGCGCTTGTTCCGTTCGAGGAAATGCGCGCGCCGCTCGATCCGATTCTCCTGGAACGAACGGAGTATGACGATTATGTCCGGGAGCGCGTCGAGATCGGAACGGTGACCGGTCTTCGCATGCCTGTCTACGTTCTCATTCCTAAAGAAAGCAGTCGGACTTGGGAGCTGCCCGGGAATTCTTCCGGCAAGCTTCCCGGCATGCTGGCGCTGCATGGACACGGATACGGAAGCCGGGAGGTTGCGGGGTTTGCGCCTGACGGGACGATGAGCGTGAAGAAAGGCGGACATAACCGATTCGCCTTGGAGCTTGCACGGCAGGGCCATATCGTCGCTGCGCCGGAAATGATCGGCTTTGGCGACCGCAGGCTGCTCCGCGATACCGTTCCCGGCAAAGAACGCAGCTCTTGCAATTCCTTAACGGGACAATTGCTCATGCACGGCATGTCCCTTGCTGGCTTGCGCGTCTATGAAGCAATCAGGACGCTCGATTACCTTGCGATGCGGGCGGAGGCCGATCCTCGGGCAATCGGCTGCATGGGTTTCTCAGGTGGAGGCTTTCTCGCGGCTTACGCGGCCGCAATCGACGAGCGGATCAACGCCGCTGTCCTTTGTGGATTCACCAGCACTTATAAAGGAAGCATTTTGTCGATTAATCACTGCATCGACAATTACATTTCTGGCGTGCTTGATTATGCCGAGCTGCCAGATTGGATCGGGCTCATTGCGCCGCGTCCGCTGTTCGTCGAATCAGGCGAGAACGACCCGATCTTCCCTGCCGGCTCCGTTCGCGAAGCCGTCGAGATTCTGCGGAACATCTACCGAGACGAAGGGGCGGAGCATAGGCTGCAATCCGATATTTTCCCCGGCGTCCACGAGGTTAGCGGACGGAATATCTATCATTGGCTACAATCGACTTGGCAATCGTTAGAGAATAAATGGAAAGCGGAGGATCGACATGAATAAAATCAGATTAGGGATCCAGGAACAAGCATCGCCTCGGATGGTTTACGGCTTGACGCTGCTTAAGGGTGCTTTGGAAGCATGCGGCTTCGAGACGGAGACTGCGGACGGGGAGTGGAGCTCCTTGACCTACCGGAAATCGCCGGAGCTCAAAATTTACGTCGGCAACCGGGAAGAATCGGAATTTATCCGAACGCTTGAGAATCAGGAGGTCCTTCTTTATCATTCGGAGGAGCCGGGCAAGGAAGGCTTCTACATCGCCACGCTGCCGGGGAATCTGATCGTGGTTTCGGGCGGCAACGATACCGGCGCCTTGTACGGAGCTCAGGAGCTGGCCGGACGGATTCGTCGCGAGGGACGGGTTCCTGATTTGCTTGCGCATGGCGAAACGCCGAAGTTTGTGATCCGCGGCCCGGTGCTCGGCCTGCAAAAGACGGAAATCGAGCCTCCGCGCCGCACATACGAGTACCCGATTACGCCGGATCGCTTCCCTTGGTTCTACGACAAGGCGTTGTGGACGGAATACCTGGACATGCTCTGCGCGCAGCGGAGCAATATCGTATACATCTGGTCGGCCCATCCGTTCTCCTCCTTGTTGAAGCTTAAGGATTATCCGGAGGCGCTGGAAGTGACGGAAGAGGAGTACAACCTCAACGTCGAGACGTTCGGCTGGCTGACGGTAGAAGCGGACAAACGAGGCATCTGGGTCGTGCTGAATTTCTACAACATTCATATCCCGCTGCCGTTCGCGGAAAAACACGGCTTGGAGCTTCATCAGCCGAAACCGCTTCCGATCACCGCCGATTACACCCGCAAATCGATCGCGGAATTCGTCAGGTCCTACCCGAGCGTCGGGCTCATGCTGTGCCTGGGCGAGGCGATGCAGGGAGACGTGTACGGCGCCGAATGGTTCACGGACACGATTCTGGCAGGCGTTAACGAAGGCCTCCGGGATCTGAAGGTGAAGGAACGTCCGCCGATCATCCTCCGCGCGCACGCGGTTAAGGCGGAGCCGATTATCGAGAAGGCGATTTCGCATTACCCGAATTTATTCACCGAAGCCAAGTATAACGGCGAGTCGCTCACGACCTGGACGCCGCGAGGCGGCTGGAAGCATACCCATAACAATCTGAGCGGGATGCAGTCGGTTCATATCGTCAACGTCCACGTGCTCGCGAATCTGGAGCCATTCCGCTACGGCTCGCCCGCCTTCATTCAGAAAAGCATGCAAGCGGCAAAGGATCGGCAGAAGGCGAACGGGCTGCACCTTTACCCACTTTTCTTCTGGGATTGGCCATACAGCGGCGACAAGACGACGCCAAGGCTGAAGCAGGCGGAGCGGGATTGGATGTGGTATGCCGCATGGGCGCGTTATGCATGGAACCCTGACCGCGATCCGGAGACGGAACGCCACTATTGGATAGAGGAGTTGGCTTCGCTGTTCGGGTCAAGGGAAGCGGGCGCTGCGCTGTTGGAAGCCTATGACGCTTTTGGCGAGTGTGCGCCGCGGCTTCTTCGCCGCTTCGGCATTACGGAGGGCAACCGGCAGACGCTGTCGCTTGGGATGACGATGAGCCAATTGACCAATCCGGACCGTTATTCCCCATATCGAGCGCTGTGGGAGGATCACGCGCCGCAAGGCGAGCGGCTCGAATTGTATGTCCAGCGAGAGCTGGCGGATGAACCGCACATCGGGGAGACGCCGATCGACGTTATCGAATCGGCCGAGCTGTTTGCGGAGCAAGCCTGGACGGCGATACAGCGCGCAAGCTCTCATGTTACAGACAATAGGGAAGAATTTGACCGAATCGCGAGCGACGTGGAAGCGATTCTGTACATGGTGTGCTTCTACGGCGCCAAGGTGCGGGCCGCCGTCCAAGTGCTGACGTACAAACACACGGTGAACGGCAACTACCTGGAACATACAAATCTGTTGGAGGAAGCCGTTCCTTATTTGCAGGAGAGCGTGGATTGGTACCGCAAGCTGACGGAGCTGACTAAGAACACGTACCTGTACGCGAACAGCATGCTGACGGCGCACCGTAAAATTCCGGTGCCCGACGGCCGGAAATTTAAGCATTGGACGGACTGCCTCCCGATTTACGAGGAAGAGCTCGCAGGCTTTAGAGCCAGCGTGAATGACTTGAAGGCCGGAAAGCTGCCATCGCGGGTAAGCGGAGAAGTGAAGATCGAGCCGTACCGGGAAGCCGCCTTCAGGCTGAAATCCACCGGCATGGAGACGTATACGCTGTCGAAGGACAGCTTGCTCTTCACCGACGGCGAGGTATACGTGCAGAACTGCGCCGAGGAGCTCGAAGGCTTGACCGGCGTCCGGTTCAGCCGCGCGGAAGCGGCGAAGGGCGGAATGGCCGTCGAGTTCGAGACGGACGCGCCGGTTCGCGTGCTAGTCGGCTATTTCAATTCCTCCGACCCGCAATGGCTTCAGGTTCCGACCCTGGACGAGAATACGCATGCGGATGAACGGGGAGGCTTATCTCCCGTATTGCGCAAAGGAATCAAGACCTCCTTCTACCCGAGCGTTAACGTTCACGCTTTTCTGTACGAGGCCGGAAGCCATATGCTGAACCTGGGCATAGGAGCCTACGCGGTGCTCGGCGTCATCGCCGCCGATCAGGAGCTGAAGGAGCGGGACGTATCGCCGTTCAGCGAAAGCTCCCGAACGCTGGATTGGCTATATGACGGCGCCAACAAGAAGGGAGCGCTGTCGCGCTGATGGAGGCGGTTCAGGAACAAGCGCTATTGAAGCCTAATTAATTCAGGGTCCTACTCACCTTGCAACAAACACAGCAGCTAGGCCGCAAGGCTGGCTGCTGATTTTTGTTCACGCGCACAAATCAACAAGACTGCTCGAAGTGTTGAACCTATTAAGCTGATTAAGGAGGCGGATGAATCGATGAGGAAGCTTGTACAACCGGACACACTGAAAACAGATAGGGAAGTCCCGTTCAGCGGCGGCGCGGGCAACGACGTATGGCGCATGCTTACAGCCTGTGTCGGGGGGAATGCGGAGGCCGTTCCCGAGCTGCTTCGAAGTAATCCTACGTTGCTTGATGGGGAGGAGTTGGCAAGATGAGCGACTTGGCTATGCTGCGCAAGCAGTTTGCGGAACCGCCTGTAGAAGCGAGGTCCGCGCCCTTCTGGGCATGGAACGACAAGCTGGATGTTGATGAATTGATGCGGCAAATCGAAGGGATGAAGGAGCAAGGAATCGGCGGCTTCTTTATGCATGCGAGGGACGGACTGGAAACCGAGTATCTGGGAGAGGAATGGATGGAGGCGGTCGAAGCTTCGGTGATGAAGGCAGAGCAGCTCGGCATGGAGGCATGGCTGTACGACGAGGATCGTTGGCCTTCCGGCACGGCGGGCGGCAAAGTGCCGGCGATCGGCGACGAGTATCGCTCCAAGGGACTGACGGTAGAGGTGCTTCAAGACGGCAGATGCGGAACGGCCTCTGCTCCATACCTAGCCGATGATCGGACAGTGGCGCTCTTCAAGGCGCGTATCGACCAGATGAAGTTGTACCGCTGTGAGCGCCTGCCGCTTGCGGAGCCGGTTAAAACGCTTGAAGCGGCCGAGGGGCTTCTCGTGTTTCGTGTCGAGGTGTCAGCACCTTCCGAATGGTTTAATGACCAGGCGCCGCCGGACAGCATGAATCCAGAGGCCGTTCGCCGGTTCATCGACGAGACGTACGAGGTATACAAGGCTAAGGTCGGCGACCGGTTCGGCCAAACGATCAAAGGCGTGTTCACCGACGAACCAAGCGTCAATGACCGGCATTGCAGGTTTACGGAAGGACGCGGCTGGGTGCCGTGGACGTATTCATTCCCCGATTACTTCAAGAGCCGGCGCGGTTACGATCTGCTCGAGGAAGTCCCTCATCTGTTCTTTGACAGCGACCGCTCTTCCTGGGCTCGCCATGATTATTGGCGCACCGTATCGGAGAAATTCACCGACGCGTTCTCGAAGCAGATTTACGATTGGTGCGACAATAACGGCCTGTCGTTTACAGGGCATTATTTGCAGGAGGATAAGCTCGGTCTGGGCACCCGGGTCGGCGGCGCCATCATGCCGCATTATCGGTATCAACATATACCCGGCATCGACATGTTGACGGAATCGACCGATGAGCATATGACGGTGAAGCAGTGCACGAGCGTAGCAAATCAATACGGCCGTAAGCGCGTGATGACGGAAACGTATGGCTGCGCTGGATGGGAGTTTACGTTCGAGGGTCAGAAGTGGATCGGCGACTGGCAATATGTGCTCGGGGTCAACTTCCGTTCGCAACATTTGGCGCTATATTCCATTAAAGGCTGCCGTAAGCGGGATTATCCGCCGGTGTTTAATTACAATACAAGCTGGTGGAAATACAATCACGTTGTCGAGGATTATTTTGCACGGCTCGGCGCGGTGTTGACCGAAGGGCGCGCGGTTAGGGACATCCTCGTGCTGCATCCGGCTTCGACGGCTTGGTCGCTGCTTGGCTCCAATCCATACGGCATGCCGAACCGGGGCAGGGATCGCGATATCCCCGGCATTAATCGGTACGGAGACGAGTTCAATCGTTTGCTCAGGGCGCTGCTCGGCGCGCATCACGATTGCGACCTTGGAGACGAGACGATTATGAGCGAGATCGGCGAAGTGAAGCCCGGCAAGCTGATCATCGGACAGGCGGCCTACAAGGCGGTGGTCATGCCAAGCATCTCCACCATGCTGCGCACCACCTATGAGCTGCTGCTGCTTTTTCTGGAGGCGGGCGGCCGCGTCGTTGCCATGCAGCCATTGCCAATGATGTTGGAAGGCCGAACGTCGGAAGATCTAGCGAAGCTGACGAATCATCCGCACTTCACGGCGGTTGCGGATACGGCTGGGGTTATGGATTGGCTCGATCATGGCTCGGGCCTATCGCGCCAAGTATCCATTCGCGGGCAGCAAGGGACCGAAGAAGACGGCTTGTTGTATATGCTTAGGAAGTCTGAAGGCTGCAGCTCGCTGTTCATCGTTAACAATGACCGCAATCGCGGCCATGACGCGCGGATCGAAACGGCCGTTATCGGTACCGTAGAGGAATGGGATGCGCTGACTGGCGAGGTTCATCAAGTTGAGTCGTGGCTCTGCGAAGGCAAGCTGCGGTTTCGGGCGTCATTCGAACCGGCCGGCTCGAAGCTGTACATGATTAATGAAACAGCGGCTCCTGCCGCACAAGCACCGGCCCCGGTGCCGGTAGCGTTTAACGACAACGACTTGTATGCGGCGTTCGGGCCGAGGTTCCGGTTCACCCGGTCGATGCCCAACGTGCTGACTCTCGATCAATGCCGTTACCAGATGCAGGGCGGAAGCTGGTCCGAGCGGATGGAGGTGTGGCAAGCGCAGCGCCATATTCGCGATACGCTCGGGATGAGGCAAGTATTTTACAATGGCATCACGCAGCGGTACAAATGGATCGGGGAAAAGCATCCGAACGATGGGACGGAGGTTCTATTCCGGTTCGAGTTACATATCGATGAGGTGCCAGAGAGCGAAGTTTCCCTCGCGCTCGAGGGGGCGGAACGATTCCGCATTCGCTGCAACGGCGAAGAGCTTGCTTCAACGGCGGAAGGCTGGTATATGGATCGTTCGATCTCATGCGTGAAACTAAGCGGCTTACGCAAGGGAATCAATGAGCTGATTCTCGACTGCGAATACACGAACGATATGGAAATGGAAGACATCTATGTGATCGGCAATTTCGGGATTAGCCCGCAACGCAGCATCATTGCTGAGCCGACCCTGCTGCACGCGGGCGATTGGTGCCTGCAAGGTTATTATCATTATTGCGGCAGCATAATCTATCATTTGGATTATAAGCATTGTCATGAACCCGATTATCGTGCGATTCTGAAGCTCGGCGAGGTATCGGCGGTCGTTGCGGAAGTGAGGGTGAACGGCGTAACGGCCGGCTACATCCCGTGGAGGGCGGCGGACGGTCTCGATATAACCGGCTTTTTGGCGGAAGGCGACAATCGGCTGGAGATCGAAGTGATGGGCAGTCCGCGCAATGTGTTCGGACCCTTTCACGTGGCGAGAGGCAAATCGCGAGTGACGAGCTGGGGCTCGTTTCGGACCGAAGGCAAGGAGCATACGCCGGATTATATCACGTTTCCCTATGGCATTATGGGTCAAATCAAGTTGATGCGCTCAAAGCCCGGGAGGAGTCTATGACCATTCAAGCTACACATAAGGCGCTTCAGAAGATCAGGTGATGTTCTGAAACGATTTCAAGACTTGGATGCTTGGATCCGAAGGCGACTCCGTTCGATACAATTGCGGAGCTGGCGAAAAGTGAGAAAGCTCCACCGGGAAATGCGAAGAAATGCCACAGATGCGTATGACAGCATGCATGGAGGAGCCGGATGCGTTGACCCGCACGTCCGGATCTGTGAGAGGCCTATGCGCATGCGCATAGGCCTACTCGATTTCCGCGGCTATGTGAGTTGCTGGCTTCAGCTCTCGCCGTTTGCAATTAGGGAAGATGCCGATGACTTCCTTTGTACGAGCGTCGTATCGATCATGACTTTGGAAGCGGCGGTCTCGCCTGATGTCGCCGACTGTATGACCAGATCAACAGCCAGATGGGCCATTCGTTCCTTGGCTACTTGAACCGTGGTCAGTTCGGGAGTGACGATTCTAGCTTCCGAAATATCGTCAAAGCCGACGACAGATATATCCTCCGGCACGCGAAGACCAAGCTCTTGCAGCGTTCTGACAGCGCTGATCGCGATATAATCGCACTCGCAGAAAAAAGCCGTAGGCATCGGCTTCTTGTCAGCCAAATAATCCGTAAGCTGCCGCGACAGGTTTTCCTGAGAGGAAAGGATCGTCGGCGCGACCGAGAAGACGCACACATCGCCTGGATCGAGCCCTCGCTCCCGAAGCGCTGACTCGAAGCCTATCCGGCGATCGTCGAAGTTTTTAATTCTTACATTAGATGCCAGATATCCGATGGATGAATGCCCGCTGTCGCAAATGTGTATCCCTGCCTGATAGGCTCCCAGCACATTATTGATGGATACAAAATGAACGGGGAGCGTTTCAAAGCAGTTGTCCAATACGACAAGAGGCATCGTAATCGCTCCCGCGATGTCGGAAATTTGCTCGCGGCCAAGGTTGGTACCTAACAAAATGACGCCATCGCTTCTCTTTTCCTCCGAAATCAGCTTAAGCTGCTCCGCAAACTGATCTGGCGATACCGAAGTGAACATAAGCGAATAGCCGTAGAAACGGCATCTCTCCTCGATATGATGGATCAGTTCGCGAAAGAACGGCTGCTGGTAGTATTGCTCCAGAACAATGCCGGAATTGGCGATCGCGAGAAACGTCAGCGATTTGATAGACGGCTCGTCCGATGACGATCTCGATTTGTGGGTATAGCCGTTTTTCTCCGCAATTTGAATAATTTTTTCGCGCGTTTCAACGCTGATTCCTTGCTTTCCGTTTAATGCAAGCGAGACGGCGGCTTTGGACACGCCCGCCAGCTTCGCGATATCCTCCATTTTCAATCCACTTCAGCCTCATTTCATTTCTTCCAAATATCGAAGTTTAGTACGTTTAGTTTACTATCCCCATGAATAATAAGCAACATCACGCTGCGAGTTTATATTAACGTTTATGTCTATTAACTAAACTATTTGCTTTTGTTTATATAAACTGATTGACTAAACAAAAATACGGTGTTAATTTAAAGGTGTCATAAGTTTGATTGACTTGGTTTTTGTGAACTGTTTATTTGAAAATACGATTGTTTAGTTAAGTTTGTTTAGTTAAAACAAGGAGGAGCGCATGCTTGAAAAAATTTAAATTGGGATATGCACCAACAAGACGGTTTGTTTTCAGCGCGGAGGACGCATTCAAGTACAAGGTGCTGATCAAGGAGAAAATCGAAAGCTTCGGTATGGATATCGACATCGTCGATTTGGAAGGCATTAACGAAGAAGGGCTGCTCTATGACGACAATATCAATGCGGATTCATTAGTGGATCGATTCAAGAAGGACGGAGTGGATGCCGTCTTCTTCCCTCATTGCAATTTCGGGACGGAGGATACGGTGGCGCGTGTGGGCAAGGCGCTTGGCAAGCCGGTGCTGCTATGGGGGCCTCGCGACGAATCTCCGCTGGAGGACGGCATGCGGCTGCGCGATACGCAATGCGGCCTGTTCGCGACAGGCAAGGTGCTGAGACGTTTTAATGTTCCTTTCACTTATGTGACCAATAGCCGTATTGACGATCCGGTGTTTGAGCGGGGTTTTACCAATTTCGTCGCGGCAGCCAATGTGGTCAGAAGCTTCCGCAGCTTACGCATTTTGCAAATCGGGCCGCGTCCTTCGTCGTTCTGGACGATGATGTGCAACGAAGGCGAATTGCTGGAGAGGTTCGGCATTGAGATCCATCCCATTACGCTTGTCGATATTCAAAGGGAAACAAAGCGCATCGAGAAAAACGGAAGCCCGGAGCTAGCCGAAGCCGTCGATTATATTAAACGCAAGCTGGACTGGTCGGAGGTGGCCGAAGCGGACGTCATCCGCATCGCGGCTCTGAAGGCGGCCATGAAATCGTTCGCCGTCCGGACGGGAAGCTCCGCGATCGCGATTCAATGCTGGTCTTCACTGCAGGATGCGATGGGCATCATGCCTTGTCTCGCGAACGCGATATTGACCGATGAGCAAATTCCGGTTACCTGCGAAACGGATATTCACGGTGCAATTACATCCATCATGGTTCAGGCGGCAACGATGAACCAGCATCCGACCTTCTTCGCCGATCTGACGGTCCGACATCCCGAGAACGCGAACGGCGAGCTGCTATTCCATTGCGGCAACTTCCCGGTATCCATGTCGGTGGAGGATAAGCCGAGGCTCCGTAAGCACTTTCTGTTCGACGATCATTCGCCGGGCACGCATGAAGGCGAAGTGAAAGGCGGCGATATGACTTTGGCGCGCTTCGACGGCGATCATGGCGATTACCAGCTGTTCCTTGGCAAAGCGCGCGGTATCAAAGGCCCATATACCCGCGGTTCTTATGTGTGGGTGGAGGTCAACGACTGGCCGCTATGGGAAGAGAAGCTCGTTAAGGGGCCTTATGTGCATCATTCCGTCGGCATTCATGCCAATGTTATCCCGGCGTTATATGAGGCTTGCAGCTATATTCCGGGATTGACGCCGGACCCGGTCGATCCGACAGAACGCGAAATTCAAGCATGGCTTCGCGGCAGCGGCTTATAGAAGCAGACGGAGGAGGACGGGCAAATGGAAGTACGGGAATTGAAAGCGAAAGCAGCGCAAATTCGAATCGATCTGCTGAGCATGATTCACGCTGCCAAGACCGGACATACAGGTGGATCATTAAGTAATACGGACATCCTTACCGCACTTTATTATCGTGTCATGAGAGTAGATCCCAAACAGCCGAAATGGGAGCAACGGGACCGCTTTATTGCCAGCAAAGGCCATTCAGTGGAATCATTATGGTGCATTCTCGCCGATCTTGGCTTCTTCCCGAAGGAGGAGCTGAAGACGTTCAGCGCTTTCGGAACAAGGCTGATCGGCCATCCAAACAACAAGGTGGCCGGCATCGAGATGAATACGGGGGCGCTCGGCCACGGTCTTGCCATCTCGGTCGGCATGGCGCTTGCCGCGAAGCGGGACGGCGGCGATTATCGCGTGTTCTGCCTGATGGGCGACGGCGAGCAGGCGGAAGGCTCCGTCTGGGAAGCGGCGATGGCTGGCCCGCATTACAAGCTCGACAATCTCATTGGCATTATCGATCGCAACCGGCTGCAAATTAGCGGATCGACGGAGGAAGTCATGGGGCTGGAGCCGCTGGAGGATAAGTGGCGGGCATTCGGTTGGCATGTCGTAACCGTTGACGGCAACGACATGGACTCCCTTGTGGAAGCATTCGAGGCAGCCCCGGCACAACCTGGCAAACCTACCCTGGTGATGGCCAATACAGTGAAGGGAAAAGGAGTGTCTTTTGCGGAAAACATTCCTCATTGGCATCATCACGTTCCGAGCGACGACGAACTAAAGCGGGCGATCGCGGAGCTGGAAGCTGTATTGGATACGTATCAACGGGAAGGGGCCGTGTAAGGAATGGCGAACAAAATAGCCAACAGACAAGTGATTTGCGACACGCTGCTGGAGCTGGCTCAAGAGGATGGCAGCATTATGGTCCTTGCGAGCGATTCGCGCGGTTCGGCGGCGATGGCGCCTTTCGCGAGCGCGTATCCAGACCAGTTCGTGGAAGTAGGCATCGCGGAGCAAAACATTGTCGGCATATCCGCCGGTCTCGCGCACAGCGGAAAAAAACCGTTCGTCACATCGCCGGCTTGCTTCCTGAGCATGCGCAGCATCGAGCAGATTAAAGTCGACGTGGCCTATTCCGCAACAAATGTGAAGCTGGTCGGCATAAGCGGCGGCGTCAGCTACGGAGCGCTTGGCATGTCCCATCATTCCGTACAGGATTTGGCGGTCATGCGCGCGATCCCGGGCATTGCCGTACTTCTGCCGGCCGACCGGCATGAGACGAAAAAGATGACGGAAGCTTTGGTTGCATATGAAGGCGGAGCCTATATTCGAATCGGGCGGAATCCAGTTGAGGACGTCTACGAATCGGATGATTACGAATTCCAGATTGGCAAGGCCGTCACGCTAAGAGACGGTAAAGATATTACGCTCATTGCGGCAGGAGAGACCGTGAAGGTTGCGGTTGACGCGGCAGCCGCCCTTGCGGAAGCCGGCATTTCCGCGCGCGTCATCAATATGCATACGATCAAACCGCTGGACGAGGAAGCCATTCTGAAGGCGGCGCTCGAAACCGGACGAATCATTACGATTGAAGAGCACAGCATACACGGCGGTTTGGGCGCGGCCGTTGCCGAGGTCGTGGTGCAGCATCATCCCGTGCCTATGCGGATTGTTGGCATTCCGGATGAACCTGCTATCGCGGGCAAGACGGCGGAAGTGTTCCGGCATTATGGCATCAGCGTCGAACATATCAGTAGTCTCGCGCAGGAACTGTTAGGGCAATAGGGAGGTCTGTTATGTCGGCAAGTGATAAATTTATATTGGCTATTGATCAAAGCACCTCAGGTACGAAAGCGCTTATCGTGAACGCCAGCGGGACGGTGAGGAGCCGAAGCAGCCGCGATCATCGCCAGTATTACCCAAACTCCGGCTGGGTGGAGCACGACGCGCAAGAAATTTATGACAATGTCAAGCTTGCGGCGCTCAATGCCATGCGTGAGGCGCATGTATCTCCCGCGCAGCTTGTGGCGGTTACGATTACGAATCAGCGGGAAACGGCCGTCCTATGGGACCGGATGACGGGTGAGCCGGTTGGCCGCGCAGTCGTGTGGCAATGCCAGCGTACGGCGGAAGCATGCGCGGGATTGAAGGAGCAGGGACATGAGGGGACGGTCACCGCGAAGACTGGCTTGACGCTAGACCCGTACTTCTCGGCAACGAAGTGGCGCTGGATTCTGGACAATGTGGAGGGCGCGCGCGAGAAGCTCGATGAGGGAAGACTGCTTGCGGGAACGATCGACAGTTGGCTGGTCTGGAAGCTGACGGGCGGCAAGACGCATGCAACCGACTACACGAATGCGAGCCGCACCTCTCTGTTTAATATCTATACGCTTGCTTGGGATGAGGAGCTGTGCGAATTGTTCGGTATTCCGCGCGGCATTCTGCCGGAAGTAAGGAATTCCGACGAAGTATTCGGCTATACGGAGAGCGAAGGCTGGCTCGGGGCTTCCGTCCCGGTGACCGGCATAATCGGCGATTCGCAGGCGGCGCTGTTCGGAAACCTGTGCCTGAAGGAAGGAATGGCAAAGGCGACCTACGGCACAGGAACTTCGGTGCTGATGAACGTCGGAGCCGCTGCTCCCCATGCCGGCGGAGGACTCGTTTCGACCGTCGCCTGGGGCTGCGGCGGAAGGGTAACGTATGCGCTTGAAGCTGTCATTCGCTCTAGCGGAGACAGCCTGAATTGGCTACGCGACAACTTGGGACTGTTCGCGACCTATCAGGAAATGGAGCAATTGCTTGAGCGTGCACCGGATCATGGAGGCGTCTACCTCGTACCTGCTTTTGTCGGTCTAGGCGCGCCCTACTGGCAGCCGGACGCAAGAGCGGCTATTACGGGAATGAACCGCGCGACAGACAAATCGCATATTGTCCGTGCCGCGATCGAAAGTATCGCCTATCAGGTGCATGACGCAGTGGAGCTTCTGCAAAGCGAATCCTGCGTCATTCTGGAGGAGCTGCGCGCCGACGGAGGGGCCACGGTTAATGCGATCTTGATGCAATTCCAGGCGGACCTGCTGCGGAAGCCGGTCACTCGCACAGGCATAGCCGAACGATCAGCGATGGGCTCCGTCTATATGGGTGGTCTTGCCATTGGCCTTTGGAACTCGCCGGAAAGCTTGCCAAATTGCACGCATGAAGGATCACGATATGAACCGTTGATGGAGTCGTCTGAACGGAACAGACGCTTGTCAGGCTGGCAAACAGCTGTTGCTTCTTTGCTTGCCGGGACGTCCAAGAGGCAGCGTGAGTGGGAATGAGGCCCAGAATCATCATGAAAGGAATCATCGCTGACCCTTGCCATTTGGTCCCCCCGAAGAGCAAGATCCTTTAACTTTCGAGCAACATCAGATAGAGAACTCTGGTTATTCTGCACCTATAATTATAGTCAATCGACGAAGGCAGTGAAAGCGGTACCGACAAATTAGCGGAATACCGACGGAACGAGGGAATAAGAGAATAAAAGAATAACAGAATGAGAGAACGAGAGATTCGGAAAGGGGAACGAAAAAATGGCCAGACCAAAGCTGGGCATGCAGGGGCCCGTTATCGCCTGGCAGGATTCATGGGCGGGGGCAGCGTCCGACGAAATCATGCGAACGGGCACGGGCAGCGTCTATCCTTCCCAGGAGGCGCTCCCGGCTCCCGATTTGTTCCTTCAGGTGCTGAAGGAGCTTGGCTGCGATTTCTACGTGCACCACATGTTCCCGAACGGGGCCGGGCAATCGGCCATGGTGCGCGATATGGCCAAGCACGGCATGGACCTGTGCTTGGGCAACGAATACGGAAATATTAACGGACCTTACGCGGAAGGGACGAACCGGTACGACGTGCCCGACGAGGCGCTGCTGGAAGCCGCGGGAAGCGGCAAGCTGATCGGCCTGCTGTACGACGAGCCCGAGCATCTCCAAATCAACGCCTCGCAATATCGCAAGGATGCCTTCCTTCCGCATTGGGGGACCACGGAAGAAAACACGCTGCGGCAATCGCAAGATTCGGTTGTTCGCGCGGTGGCGGAGAGGACGGCGCACGTGCGCGGGATCCTGGCGAATGCCGGAGTCGATCCGGAGGGCGTGCCCTTGGTAGGCGAGTTTGTGTTCCCCACCCTCTTCCACACGAAAGCCAGGGGCGGAATGATCGTTTGTCCCAAAATCATGAAAGAGTCGTTCCAGTCGCTTCAGCTTTCCACGGCGCTCGGCGCGGCGAAGCAATACGGCCGAGGGCTGTGGATTTGCGCGGATTTGTGGGGACCGGACGTCGGGCCCTGGTTCATCCGGACGCCGGGATTCCCCGGGCACTCGCCGGAGGAGTACGCTTCGGCGCTCAAGATGGGCTACTTTATGGGACCGACCCATCTGTTCACGGAAAATATCGACGCTTTGCTGCAGCACGGGAACGGCAGCTTCCGCCGTACGGAGTTCGGAGAGGTGTGGGAGGAGTTCGTGCGGGACTTTATTCCGGCGCATCCCTTGACCTGGTCGCACGCGGAAGCCGACCCCGACATCGCGTTCATCCATTCGGACGACAGCAATTACGGGCAGAACGCAAGGTTGTTCGGCAACCGGGGGCTTGCCGTCCCCGACGCTGCGCAAAGTGTGTTCCGCGCGTGGCATCTGCTCAGCCACGGCACCATTCCCGCGCATGGCAGCTGCATGCATATTCCCGGCTTCGCCTTTCCGCGCCATCGCTTGAAAGCGGAGGTTCCGAGGGACGAATTTCCATTGCTGCGGGGCAGGCCTCATGCCATAGAGGAGCGGGTTCATCCGCTCTATTATCCGACGAACAACGTTCTCGTCTTCGACGAAACGGTGCGCGAGGAGCAGCTCGGAAATCCGAAATTGATTCTGGATGCCGGCACTCGCCTTTCCGCGGAGACGCTGAAGGCGGTCCGTCGAAGAGCGGAAGCGGGAGCGACGGTCATGATCGCGGACTGGCTCGTCCCCGAGCCGTGGAAGGCCAGCGGCCGAACGGGCGAAGGCAAATGGCTGGTAACCGGCGATTTCCTGTCGGATGATCGGGTGAAGGAAGAAGCCGGGCCGCATCTCGGAGGTTCCGACTGTTGGATGCAGCGGTTCGCGGACGCGGAGGTAAGGATGTACAAGGCGGACGAGCGCGGGTTCATGCTGGATTTCGAAATTAGGAAAAGGTGAGGAGGAAGCCGATACATGAACACCTACAAGCTTGGCGTCGTTGGACTGGGGGAAGGCCGGAGCATTATGTCCGCGGCGTTAAGCAGCACGAGATGGGAGCTTGTCCAAGTATGCGATATTAATCCGGCGGTATGCAAGCTTCGGGCCGAGGAGTTCGGCTTCGATCAGTGGACGACGGATTACGGGGAGCTGTTAAGCAATCCGGCCATCGACGTCGTCGCCATTTATTCGCCCGACCCGCTGCACCTCCCCCACATGATTCAGGCGCTGCAGGCAGGCAAGCACGTCATCTGCACGAAACCGATGTTGACCTCGCTTGAGGGGGCGAACGAGCTGCTAGAGCTGGCGGGGAGATCCGGCAAGCATGTATTCGTCGGGCAAAGCTCCCGTTTCTTCGAACCGATGATCCGCCAGCGCGCAGATTACGAGCGGGGTCGCCACGGAAGCATCCAGACGGTTGAAGCTCATTATATCGCGGACAGCCGCTGGTTCTTGAACAAGCCGTGGAGCCGGCAGAAGGGCTTCAGCTGGATGTACAATTTCATGATACACGCCGTCGATCTGGTCCGCTGGTATTTGCCGGGCGCCTTGGAGGTGACCGGATACGGCAACGTCAGCGGGAACAGCCGCCAATACGGCCTCGAGACGTGGGATTCCATGCGGCTCCTCGTTCGGGACGAAGAAGGCAGGATCGGCCAAATATCGGGCAGCTATACCTTGCCGGCGTTAGGCTCGGAGGTCGAGCCGGGAATCGGCTGCGTCATTCGGGGGACGAAGGGCTCCTCGCGGGCGGAGTACTCCAATCTGCTGTATCATACGCGATTCGAGGGCGAAGGCCGCAAGACGTATTCCTTCGAGAATAAGCGCGATTATTACTTCCGATTCGAGGGCAACAGCCATCACGCGGGGGAATATCAGAACTACATCGACTATTTCGCGGAATGTCTGGACAATGGCGCGAAGCCGCTGCCGGACGCGGAGGAAGCGGTGGTGACGCTCGCCTTGATGGCGGCGATGGAGCGAACCATGCGGGAAGGCGGCAGGCCGGTCCGCGTGGATGAGCTGCTCCGCGAGAACGGGCTGGCGCATCTGCGGAAGCTCTTGCGGGACGAGACCATGAGCCGCGGGGAGATGCGTCTGCCATGAACGAGCTTGCGATTATCGCGGACGACTTGATGGGAGCCACCGACTCGGGCGTGCAGTTCGCGCGGAGAGGCTTCGATACGCAGGTCGTCTTGCATGCGGAAGAGGTTTCGGCGATCGAAAGGAATTCCGAAATTATCTGCTGGATACGGACAGCAGGGCGGTTGCCGCAGGCGAGGCCTACGAGCGGACCAGGCTCGCCGCGCTCCAAGTCGCGCGGATGGGCTTCAAGCACGTGTACAAAAAGCTGGATTCCACGCTGAGGGGCAATCTCGCGCGGAAATCGACGCCGTCGCGGATGCCATTCCCGTGGATTGCATCATCGTTGCACCCGCCTATCCGAAGATCGGAAGGACGACCCGAAACGGCATTCATTATGTGAACGATGTAAGGATCGATCGGACGGAAACCGCTAAGGATCCCAAATCTCCCGTCGCCGAAGCCGATCTCGTCAAGCTGCTGGCCTCCCAATCGCAACGGCAAGCGGGACTGCTGCCGCTTGAAGCACTGCGAGCGGGCGCGGAAGCCGCTAGCTTGCGAATCGGGAAGCTGCTTCGGAGCGGCATCGAAATCATCGTATGCGACGCCGTCTCGGACGAGGATTTGCGGCGAATCGCCGACGTCGCGGCGGCAGGCGTGGGACGAATGCTATGGGCAGGCTCGGCCGGTCTCGCGGAATGCCTGCCGGATTCGCTCGCGTTGGCGAGAGGCCACAGAGCGCACGAGCACCTGTCGCGAGTCGTCCCCGAAAGGGGGAAACCCGTTCTATTGGTTGCGGACAGCATCTCCAAGATTACCCGGAGCCAGGTTGCCGCGTTCAATCAATGCCCGCGAACAAAGGCCGTGGAGCTCGACGCCATCGCGGCCATGACTTCCGACGAAGGCTGCGACCGGGAGCTCGAGCGGTGCAGCTCGGCCGTCCGGACGGCGCTTGCGGCAGGCTTTGACGTTTCCTTGTACGCCGGCTGCTCGCCCGGACAAGTCCGGTCGGCCCAAGTGGCGGGCGCCGCGAGAGGATTGCAGGCGGCGGAAGTGTCGAACCGGATCGCGTCGCTGCTCGGTTTGGCGGCTTCCGAATGCATGGATACGACGGAGCTGCAAGGCGTCATTCTGACCGGGGGAGACACGGCGAAGGCCGTATGCAGGCATCTGACTGGAAGCCGGAGTCAACATTACCGTCGGTCTGCCGATTATCCGGACGAGCGTCGACCACGGAACGGCGTTCGATATCGCCGGCAAAGGCATTGCCGACGAGCAAAGCATGAAGGAAGCGATCCGCCAAGCGATCGAGCTGACGCCCGGCGGACGGCGATCCGAATAACGAGAGGGGGAATTCGCATGGCAACGCGTCAAATTCCGGACACGTTGATGCTGGAAGAACGGGCGGCCCATGCATTGAACGCCATGGTGGGCATGGCGGACGAGGATTTTGGCCATATCCCGTTTTTCGCGGCTAATTTAATGGCAAAGCCCGCGTTCGTGACGCATGGGGATTGGGATTACGGCTCCTCACACGGACGCATGATCGACGGCATGATCCTTGCCCGCCATATGTCCGGCGCCACGTTCGGACGCGAGGTGGAGGAGCGCTACCGGGCCAACTTGCTCTCCTTCTTCAAGGAAGACGGCATGAGCTATCGCCAATTGAATCCGGTATACCGCTGGGAGACGAACGCCAATCTGATCGATCAGCGCGCGGTCATCTTGTCGCTGGCGACATGGTACATGGAAACGGGGGACGAGAAGGCGAAGGAAGCGGCAGATCGTCACGTGGCCGCGTTGAAGCGGATCGCGGTCAAGGAGCGCGACATTTGGTATTACCCGGCATCCGAATACAAGGAATCCGGCTGGCCATCCGCGAACGCCGTGCAGCTCCGGCTTGCCCCGGATCCGGCTTCCTTCTGCGGCAGGCTGATCATGCCGCTCCTGAAGTACCACGAATTAACGGGAAATCCGGACGCCTTCGAGCTCTGCCAATATTTCACGGCGCTTATTACGGAACGAAGCCGTGTCTTCCTGGAGGACGGAAGCTTCAACGACGCGCCTGCCTACCGGAGCGGACATTTCCATACCCGCCTCGGCACGCTCGACGCGATCGCCCGTTTCGGCGAATTCACGGGCAACGCCGCATTGATTGCCTGGGTGAAGAAGAGCTACGATTGGGCGCTGACGAAGTGCACATCGTTCGGCTGGACCCCAGGCGATCTGCACGAGCAGGCTTACGAGCACGAAACCTGTTCGCTCGTGGACTTGATCGCGACCGGGATCACGCTCGCCAGGAACGGCTACGTGGAGTATTGGGGAACCGTGGAGCGGTTCATCCGGAACCATCTTGCGGAATCGCAATTGCTGGACTTGAATTGGGTCGAGCAGTTGGACGACAAGTCCCGCGACGTTCGCGCGGACCGCTCCTATTACAAGGTCGCGGACCGTTCGCGCGGCGCTTTCGCCGGCTATTCCGCTCCCAACGATTTCTGCTGCGACGTGAACGAGGGTCGCGGCCATACGAACGATTTGCAGCTTTGCTGCTTAGGCTCCGGAACCCGGGGGTTGTTCATGGGCTGGAGCAACGCCATTACCGAGCGGGACGGCATGATCAGCGTCAACTTCCTGCTGAACCGAGGCTCGAAATGGCTGGACGTCGACAGTTATTTGCCGCATGAAGGCAAAGTCGTGCTTCACGTTCGCCGGGATTTGCGGCGGCTGGCCGTTCGCATTCCGGAATGGGCGGGCTTTACCAAAATAAACGTGCTCCGCGAGCTCGGCGGCGAGACGGCGGAAAGCAACGGAAAAGCTCCGAGCAGTTGGATCAATAAATGCTTCCTGCTGCTCGGGGCGGCCCGCGAGGGCGAGACGATCACGATCACGTTTCCGTTAAGCTTCCGAACCACGCAGGAGAATGCGGTCGGCCAATCGTTCGCGGCGCAGTGGCGAGGCGATGACGTCGTCGAGATCAGTCCGAAGGGACGGCAAAAGCCGCTGTACAGCGGACGCGCCGTCTACGACCGCGCGCCTATGCGGGAGGGCGATTATCGCAGACCGGATCGCGATTTCGTCTGGTAGCGCCATGAAGCGCAATGATGAAAGACGGAGGGGAATCCATGAAATGGACGGTTGCCGCGGTATATACGGGCCAAGGGCTCGCGGATCCGCTGAAGAAAATATTCGATGAGCTGCTGCCGGACTGCCGGCTCGTCAATCTGATCGACGACGGTTTGATCCATGACGTCGTTCGCGCGGGAGAGATTACGCCGCTAGTGTCGAAGCGGCTGCTGACTTACTATCGGAACGCAGAGGAGCTTGGAGCCGACGTCATTCTGAATACCTGCTCCTCGGTCGGCGAAGCGGTCGACCGGACGAGACCGTTCGTATCCGTGCCCATCGTGAAGATCGATCAGGAAATGGCTCTGGAAGCGGTAAGCCGCTATGCCCGCATCGGCGTCATCGCGACTTTGCCGACGACGCTGCAGCCGACCAAGGCCTTGCTGCTCTCTCAAGCGGAGGCGATCGGCCAAAAAGTCGTATTGGCGGACGGACTGGCGGCGGGAGCATATGATGCCCTGGTTGCCGGCAAGCCGGAAGAGCATGACGCGCTGATCGCGAACGCGGCGGCCGGCCTTGCCGGCTCGGTGGACGCGATCGTGCTCGCGCAAGGCTCGATGGCAAGGATGGAAGCCGCGCTCCGGGAGAAAACCGGCAAGCCGGTATTGTCGAGTCCGCGTTCGGGCGTCATGGCCGTGAAGCGGGCATTGGAATCTTTGAGTTAATCGATATGCTACGGCGAGGTGTTGGGAATTGGAAACGAATCGGGTAACGGCTACTTATTTGGTGGAAACCCCGTTGACGCTGGAGCAGGCGGCCGCGTCCATCGCAGGGGAGCAATCGACGGGCACGTTCACGGCGGTGCCCGGCGAGACGGAGCCGCTCAAGGAGCGGCACGGCGCCAGAATCGAACGAATGACGCCATTGGAGCAGGTTGCGCAGCCGTCGCTTCCCGGAGCGCTCGCTCCGCCGGCCACACAAGGACGCTATTCGCGCGGAGAGATTGTCGTTTCGTTCCCGCTTCATAATTTCGGGCCGTCGATTCCGAATCTGATGGCCTGCGTGGCCGGCAATCTGTACGAGCTCCGCGAGCTGTCGGGGTTGCGTCTCGTCGATCTGGAGCTGCCGGAGGACTTCAAGTCCCGTTATCCGGGTCCGCGCTTCGGCATCGAAGGGACCCGGCGAATAACCGGCGTCCGCGGCCGGCCGATCATCGGTACGATCATTAAGCCGAGCGTGGGTCTCGGGCGTGCGGAATTGGAGGCGCTCGTATACGACCTGGCCGTATCGGGGGTTGATTTCATCAAGGACGACGAGCTGAACGCGAATCCGCCTTATTTGCCCCTGCGGGAAAAAGCGGAGACGGTGATGCGGGCCATCGGGAGAGCGGCGGACAAGACGGGGCGCAAGGCGATGTACGCCTGCAATATTACGGGCGACATCGAAGAGCTGCAACGAAACCACGAGCATGTGGTCAAGGCGGGCGGCAATTGCGTAATGGTCAGCATCAACAGCATCGGTTTCGCGGGACTCGCCTATTTGAACGGCTTCAGCGAGGTTCCCGTCCACGGTCACCGGAATCAGTGGGGGATGCTGACGCGGCACGGACAGCTCGGGATGGATTTCCGGGTCTATCAGAAGCTGTGCAGGCTTGCGGGGGCCGACCATCTGCACGTGAACGGTCTGGGCAGCAAGTTCTACGAAAGCGACGAATCCGTCGCGAGGTCCGTGGAAGCCTGTCTGCAGCCCATGTGGGACGGCTATTCGGCGATGCCGGTACTCTCGTCGGGGCAATGGGCGGGGACGGCGGAGACGACGTTCGAACGGACGCGATCGGTAGATGTCATGCATCTCGCCGGCGGAGGCATTCTTGCCCATCCGGACGGGCCGGCTGCCGGCGTTGAAAGCATGAAGCAAGGCTGGGAGGCCGCGATGCGCGGCATTCCCGCCGAAGAATACGCGAAGGAGCGGGTCGAGTTGCGGCGCGCGTTCGACAAGTTTAAGTGCAAGGAACGAGCGCTATGAGCGTACCGGGAGCTATGCCGAAACATAACGATCGGCTGCTATGCTTCTACGGTGACGACTTTACCGGCTCCACCGACGCGATGGAGGCTCTCGCCAAGAGCGGCGCGGACACAGTGCTGTTTCTTGATCCCCCGCCGCCGGAGCTGCTCGCCGAACGGTTCCCGAACGTGCGGTGCTTCGGCGTCGCGGGCGTAAGCCGGTCGATGACGCCGGACGAGATGGAGCGCGAGCTTCGGCCGGCGCTCGAACGGCTCCATGCTTACGGAACGGCCGTCGTGCATTATAAAGTATGCTCCACCTTCGATTCTTCGCCCCGCGCGGGAAGCATCGGCAAGGTGCTGGAGCTGGGCAGGTCCGTCTATCCGCGTCAAAGGTACGTGCCGATCCTGGTCGGCGTGCCGGCCCTGAAGCGCTACACGCTGTTCGGCCACCACTTCGCCGCGGCGGGCGCCGACGGTGGTACGTACCGGCTGGACCGCCATCCCACGATGTCCCGCCATCCCATTACGCCCATGCGGGAATCCGATCTTCGCTTGCATCTTCGGGAGCAAACGGATTTGCCCGTTTCGTTAATGGAGTGGACGGCCTTGGACGGCGTGCCCGAGGAGGTGTCGGCCAGGCTCGAGCATCGGCTGGAGGTCGGGGAGCCGGCCGCTCTCCTGTTCGACGTCATCGACGACCCGCGGCTGGAGGCGGCGGGCAGATTAATGTGGCGGGAGGCCGAGGAACGGGGGACTGGACTATTCGTCATTGGCTCGTCGGGCGTGGAATACGCGCTGGCCGCCCATTGGGCGAAAGAGGGGCTCGTCGACCCGGGAGGGGCGCGGCTGCAAGCGGCGGAACAAGCGGATCAATTGTTGGTCGTCTCGGGAAGCTGTTCGCCGGTCACGCAATCGCAGATCGCGTGGGCGCTTAAGCGAGGTTACGCCGGCATACGGGTGCGGGCGCGGGATTGGCTCGAACCGGGGCGGGCGGACGAGGCGAGACGGTCGCTGCTGAAGCAGGCGCTGCCGCTCGTCGAGCAAGGCAGGAATATCATCGTCTATTCCGCGGACGGACCCGAGGATCCAGCCATCGCAGCGCTTCGGGAGGCCTTGACCGCCAGAGGCATGGAGCCGGCGGATTCCGGACGTTTGATCGGCACGCAGCTTGGCAGGCTGACCTCGGACCTCTTGCGGGCGACGGGCTTGCGCCGCATTCTTATTGCCGGAGGCGATACCTCCGGTTACGTGACGCGCGAGCTGGGCATTTACGCCCTGTCATGCTTGAGCGCCATCGTCCCGGGGGGGCCGTTATGCCGTTGCTACTCCGAGGATCCGCGGCTGGACGGGCTTCAGCTGGCGCTGAAAGGCGGTCAGGTCGGGGGGGCCGATTATTTCGAACGCGTAAGACTCGGAGGATGAGAGCGATAGCGTGGCAGCCTGCGGCGTAAACGAACAATCGAAGCAAGCAATCGCTTCCCGGCACGGGAGTGACGGCTTGCTTTTTTCGTCCTCGAAATCAAGAAACGCAACGAATCGCACATCACTCAGAAATGACCTATAAAGTCGATGGAAGCAACCTATAAACAAAGCCTTTAAACCGTGTAGAGTGGTGTTCAAACGAACAGAACCCGGCTAGGCGGGGGAATCGCACGCTCGCGCGAAGGCCTGTATCGGAGAGGAGAGGGAATGGGCATGGTTTCGGAATGGACTCGAATGCACGATCGGTTCAAGGAGCCGGATCCGCGATACGGACCGGTGCCGTTCTGGTGGTGGAGCGGCGAAGAGGTGACGGAAGAGCGAATCCGGTGGCAGCTGCGGAAATTCCGGGAGGGAGGGCTGCGCAATATCGGCATTATCCATCTGGCGCCGACCGGACCGCAATACGGCTCCTGCGGCGATCGCCCGGCTTACATGAGCGAGGAATGGTGGACGCTGTTCGAGGCCGCGCTGCGGGAAGCGGAGCGGCTGGGGATGAGACTGTGGTTCTATGATCAAATCGGGTTCTCCGGCGCGAACGAACTCGCGCGCCTCGTCGCGGAGGTGCCGGCATACTCGGGCTATCAGCTGCGCAGGTATCCGAAGGATGAGGAAGCGCCTTCTGGCTCCCAGCTCTTGCTGGAGACGGACGATTACCGGTACACCGCCGAGCGTCAGGGCTTCAACTGGCTGGATCCGAAGGCGTCGGCCGCCTTGCTGGGCCGGGTGCACGGCGAATTCGAGAGACGCTTTCCGGACGATCTCGGCCGAACGATCGCGGGCAGCTTTCAAGACGAGCTGCCGCCGCTGCCGCTATGGTCGCCGGAAGTGCCGATCCTCTATCGCGAGCGTCACCGGCACGATTTGTTGGAGGCGCTTCCAGCGTTGTTCGACGAAGGGCCGGGCGCGGCAGACGTTCGCCGACGCGTCTACGTGATCGCGGCGGAGCTCGCCGAACGGGCGTTCTTCGAGCCGCTCGGCGAGTGGCACCGCAAATACGGCATGCTGATCGGCTGCGACCAGGCCGGCCCGGCGCGCAGAGCCGACGTTCACGGCGCGCAGCGTCTGTACCTCGATTACTTCCGGACGCACCGGTGGTACAATTCGCCCGGAGCGGACATGGACGGGGACTTGAAGGCCCACTCCTCCCTCGTCCATTTGAACGGCGGATCCCGCGTCTGGTTGGAGGGCTTTCACTCCAGCGGCTGGGGCGGCACGCTCGAGGAAACGATGCATTGGTTGGTGCCTTGGCTGCAGACGGGCGTGACGCTGTTCAGTCCCCACGCCGTCTATTACTCCACCCGCGGCGGATGGTGGGAATGGGCGCCGCCGGATACGGGGTGGCGCCAGCCCTACTTCGAGCACTACGGGGTGTTCGCGGACACCGTCAGCCGGGTATGCCGCTTGCTGAGCGAGGGAAACCATGTCGCCGACGTTGCCGTTCATTATCCGTCTTATGCGGCAGTAGGGTATCTGTCCCTGGACGACGTGAAGCCGAACGAGCATCCGATGGGCGCTTCCAACCGGGACCCCCGCGAGAGGATTACGCAGCTGAGACGGGCGTACTGGAGCGTGGCGGGCACGACCCACCGCAAGGATACCGAGACGTATGCGGGTTCGCTTCGCACCCTTGGACTCGACTTCGACGTCGTTGACGATTCCGCGCTGGAGAGAAGCCTCGTCAGGGACGGTAAGCTGGAGATCGCCGGCGAGCGATTCGGCGTGCTCGTGTTATGCGGGACGACCGTCATGGACGCGCCGGCGCTTGCAATGGCTCAGGCCATGGCGCGGCAAGGCGGGATGGTCGTCGGGGTAGACGTCCCGGAGGAGGAGCGTGGAGCGATTCCGGGCGCCGTCTTCGTCGACACGGCGGAGGAGGCGGCCGCGCTCGCCGAGCGGAAGGCGGAGAAGCGAGCGGAAGGACCGGGACTGTCGCTGCATCGGCGAACGGACGACGCGGATATCTTTCTCTTGCTGCCGGAGAACGGCGCGCTGCTGAAGATGCACGAACCGGCGGTCGAGTCCGCGCGGCCGCTTCCGCCAGCCGTCTACCGGCTGCGAACGGCCGGCGTTCCGGAGCTATGGGACCCGGTAACCGGCCGAACCGGTCCCGTCGCGTATGCGCGCGAGGGCGATTGGATCCGCGTAGAGGCCTCCTTCGACCATTGGCCTGCCGCCTTGATCGTGTGCGGCGCGACGTCCGTCCGGGATGCGGGAAGCCGAGCGGCAGACGAGTCGGCGGCGGCACGGACCTCGGCTTTGGTCTCGCACCCGGAACGCTTTCCCGCGGAGATCGGATCAGGTCCGGCAGGCGGCGGAGAGGAACGAACGCTGGAGGAGTGGCGCGTCCGGATCGAGCCGACGCTGGACAATCGGTACGGGGACTTCGACCTGCATGCTGAACGACGGGGACTGATGCCTCCCGAGCGGCGCATGATGCGGGTCCGCACGGAGGAACGCGGCGAGGACGGAACGGCGGCAGGCTGGCAGATGCCGGAGTATTCCGACGCGGGTTGGGACGAACGGCTATGGAGCGAAGCCGCTTACTGGCACGTTCATAAAGGCGAGTCCTACGATCCGAAAGAAGCGGAGCCGCTTGTCTACAGCACGGTATTCGGCGATCTGAAATTCCGGTCCTGGGCCGGACGGATGGGCCGCGTGCCGCGAAGATATTTGCATCTTGGCGAAGCGTCGAAGGGCGAAACCGTCTGGGCCGCCACGAACGCCATGGCTCGCGAGGAAGGATGCTTCTGGATCCGAACGGAAAGCAATGCCGATCTGCAGGGATGGGTGAACGGCGAGGCCATCGAATGGAGCGGCGGACCGGAGGAGAGGACGGCTTGGGTTCGGCTGAAGGAAGGGCCGAACGCGGTCTTGCTGCGAGCGGAAGCAAGATCGAAGGGCATGCAGCGCGCGGCGGTCGAAATCAACGAATCGGCCGCGATGCCCTTGCCCAAATGGATATACGCGGGACGGCCGGCTGCCAGCTCCCGCCTTCGGATCGGGCTGGCGGCGCCGCCGAACCGGCCGGCAAGCCGCGTGCGCCTTGTGTTCGCCGCGCGGGGAAGGGCGGTCCTTGCAGTGAACGGGATTGCCGTAACCGAGCATGGGGACTTCAATCCGTACATTCGGCAGGGCCAGGAGGAAGTCGATATTACTGCTTATTGGCGGGAAGGCGCGAACGACATCGCGCTGCTGCTGCCCGAAGGCAAAGGCGACGTATTCGTCGACGGGAGAATCGAGCTGGCGGACGGCGGCGCGATTCCCTTCTGCACCGGTCCAGATTGGCTGGACGAACGGGGAGAACCCGCGCTAGTCCATCATGGCGGCGTGCTGCAATTCGCCGAGACGGAGTCGCTCTGGATCAACGATCGTCCCCATCCGCTGCCCGGCGTGGGCTGGCTGATGCCGGGCTCGGCGCCTTCGACGGCGCCCGTCCCGTTCGTGGCGGACGCGAGCCGGATTGGTCGGCCGATTTGGCTCCGATTCCCTCTGCCCGTCGGTACGCATCGCATGCACCTGGAGGTCGAGGGCAAGGTGCGTCTTTGGATCGGCGGGCAAGAGACGGCGTTCGCGAGCGGTTGCTGTTCCTTCGCCCCGCAGGCGGCGGGAACGATGGCCGCCGTCCGAATCGAACCGGAAGGCGCGTTGACGGAAGCCGCCGTGATGAACGCGCCGATCCGGTTCGAAACCTTACCTCGCCTAGGGGAGCTTGGCGACTGGCGGACCGCGCTGCATCTGCCGCATCACAGCGGTGCCGTTGAATACGAGACGCGGCTGGAGCTCGCGGCGGAAGGCACGGTATTGCTCGATTTGGGCCACGTGAGGGGGACCGCCGAGGTGTGGGCGGACGGTGCTCCCGCCGGCGTCCGTGTATGGCGCCCGTATCGGTTCGCGTTAGGCAAGCTGGCCGCGGGCTCGCATAAGCTGCGCGTACGCGTCACGAATACGCTAGGCACATTCTATGAGCACGGCCGCCCGACAAGTCTCGTCGGCGCGAACCCGGCCGTCACCTACTGGGACAAGACGCCGAGGCCGGAATGGCAGGCTTCGTTCCCTGCCGGAGGGCTGTACGGTCCCGTTCGAGCATGGTTCACGCAATCGGAGGAGGATGAAAGATGACGATCGATGCTTGGCTGACGCCTTACAAACGGAGCGAACCGGTTCTGGTCGGCTCCGGGGAGGAAGGCGCTTTCGATTACCACGCGGTGGACTGTCCGTTCGTGTTCCGCCACAACGGCCGGTTCTACATGATGTACGTCGGCTACGACGGCATCGGCTATCAGACGGCGCTTGCGGTCGGCGACGATCTGCTGCGGTTCGAACCTTTATCGACGATATTGCGCTGCGACGAAGGCTCGGCCTGGGATTCGAGAAACGTGGCGGGAACCTGGATGCTGCGCGACAACGATTTGCACGGGCCGGGCACGCTCAAAAAGTGGAACGGCAAATATTGGCTTGCCTATCACTCCTATCCGGGCGACGGCTACGAGGCAGGCTCGGCCCGAATCGGCTTGGCCTGGACGGAGGACGAGGAGCTGCTCGAGTGGCATCGGCTTCCGGAGCCGATCTTGACGCCGGAGGAAGGAGAGCCGTGGGAGAGCGGCGGGCTCTACAAGGAGTGCTTGCTCGAGCATGAAGGAACCTTTTATTTGTTCTACAACGCCAAAAACCAAACGCACGGCCGATGGATCGAGCAGACGGGTCTCGCGACCTCGACGGATCTCGTCCGGTGGACCCGGCATCCGGACAATCCCGTCCTTCGCGTTACGCCGGGGGCATGGGACGGCGGATTCGTCAGCGATCCTTGCGTGCTAAGGGACGGAGACCGCTGGGCCATGTTCTTCTTCGGCTTCGACTACAAGAAGGCGCAGGAAGGCGTCGCCTACTCCGCCGACCTTCTGAATTGGACCAAACATCCCGATCCGATCATCGAGACCGGCCAGCCGGGAGAGCTGGACGCATCCTACGCCCACAAGCCTTCCGTCATCGCGCACGAAGGCGTGTTGTACCACTTCTATACGGCATGCCGCAAGCCTCAGAAAGGCGACAGGACCTGCAACTTCTTCCCCGAATACCGAACGATCGCCGTGGCGACTTCGCGCGAGTTAAAGGAGGAGCAGCGTGGCGGCGATTAAAGCGACGGACTTGCGGACGGAGGGCATCCTTAACCCGTTCGGGCTGGACGCGGAGCGTCCCCGGTTAAGCTGGTCGTTCGGGCAGCCGGCCGGAGTCGGAAGCGGCCAAAGCGCTTACCGAATCGCCGTCGCGTCCAGCGAGGAGCGTCTAAAGCTCGGCGAACCGGATGTATGGGACAGCGGCATCGTGAGAAGCTGCGAGCATGTTTCCATCCCGTACGAAGGGGCGTCGCTGATGCCGAGGCGGAGGTATTACTGGCACGTAACGGCGTGGGACGGCCAAGGTCAACCGGCCGTCAGCAAGGCGGCATGGTGGGAGACGGGCCTATTGGCCGAAGCGAAATGGTCGGAGCGCTGGATCGGCGATGCCGCCGAAGCGGCGGACCGCGGACCGATGATCCAGCTCCGGAAGTCTTTCGAGGTGAAGAAGCCGGTTGCCCGCGCGCGCGCTTACGTAACCGGACTCGGACATTACGAGCTGCGCCTGAACGGGGCGAAGGTCGGCGACCGGCAGCTTGAGCCGGGGTGGACGAATTACGACAAGACGGTGCTGTACTCGGTTTACGACGTGACGCCCGGGCTCAGGCAGGGGGAGAACGCGGTGGGCGTTCTCCTCGGCAACGGCTTCTATCGCGTGGCCGGCGGACGCTACGCCAAGTTCAAGGGCAGCTTCGGCAACCCGAAATGTTTGGCGGAGCTGGTCATCGAATATGCCGACGGGACCGCGGAGACGATCGTCACCGACGGAACTTGGTCGCTAAGCGACAGCCCTCTTACCTTCTCATGTATTTACGGCGGCGAGGATTACGATGCCGGATTGGAGCGGACGGGCTGGGACGGTCCGGGCTTCGTGGAAGACGGGGATTGGAGACGCGCTTGCGAGCTGGAGCCCCCGCCCGGCAAACTGACGGCGCAATCGTCTCCCCCGCTCGCGATTACCAAGCGCTTGCCCGCACGCAGCGTCTCGGAGCCGCGGAGGGGCGTGTACGTCTACGACTTGGGGCAAAATTTCTCGGGCTGGCCGTGCATTCGCGTCAGCGGCCCGAACGGAACGCGGGTCAAGCTGAAGCCCGCGGAGCTCTTGACGGAAGAGGGGTTGGCCAATCAGAAATATTCGGGATCGCCATACGAGCTGAATTACGTCTTGAAGGGGGAAGGCATCGAAGAATGGCATCCCCGGTTCACGTATTACGGCTTCCGGTACGTGCAAGTGGAGGGCGCGGCGCCCGCCGGCGAAGGCGTCGAGGAATCGGACCTTCCCGTGCTGCACGGTCTCGAAGGCCACATGATCGGTCCGGACGTCGAGGACGCCGGGGGCTTTCGGTGCTCGGATCCGCTGCTCAACCGGATTCACGAGATCATCAACTGGGCGATCCTCAGCAACATGAAGAGCGTCTTCACGGACTGTCCGCATCGCGAGAAGCTGGGCTGGTTGGAGCAGCTACATCTCATGGGGCCTTCCGTCATGTTCAACTACGAATGCGAAGCGCTGCTCGAGAAGATCATGCGCGACATGTCGGATGCCCAGCTTCCGAACGGCATGGTGCCGACGACGGCGCCGGAGTACGTCGTATTCGAGGAGCCTTGGCACATGTTTCGCGACGCGGCCGCTTGGGGGGGCTCCTATATTCTGCTCGCGTGGGAGATGCTTCGGCGTTACGGCAGCGTCGGAACGCTCGAGCGGCACTACGAGGGGATGGGCCGTTATGTCCGTTATTTGACCGAGGCATCGGACGGCTTCATTCTGCGCGGCGGGCTCGGCGACTGGTACGACATCGGACCGAAAGGCCCCGGCTTCGCTCAGAATACGTCCGTCGCGCTGGTCGAGACGGTCATCTTCTTCGGGCTGGCGAGAGCGCTCGGCGAAATTGCGCTGGTGCTCGGCAAAGCCGAGGACGCTTCCGCCCATTCGCGGCTATCCGAATCCATTCGAACGGCGTTTCATTCGGCGTTCTACGATACGGCTAACGCCATGTACGCCGAAGGGAGCGACACGGCCATCGCCATGCCGCTCGCGATCGGCCTTGCCCCCGAGGAACTGCGCGGCGTCCTCTTGGACCGCCTCGTCCGCAATATCGGGGAGCGGGGCTGGCAGACGACCGCCGGTGACGTCGGGCACCGCTACGTGCTGTCGGCGCTTGCAAGCGGAGGCCGGTCGGATGTCGTCGGCAAGATGGCGAGAAACCCGCATGCGCCCGGCTACGCTTATCAGGTCGCTCACGGCGCGACGTCGCTGACCGAAGCCTGGGACGGACCGACCGTCGGAAAATCGCAAAACCATTTCATGCTGGGCCACTTGGAGGAGTGGCTGTACGCCAGCCTTGCCGGCTTGGATTATCGTTATCGCCCGGAAGTCGGACGCTACCTCGTCAAGGCGAAGCCGACGGTCGTCCAAGGCGTCGAATGGGCGGAAGCGTGGCAGCAGCTTCGCTCCGGCAGGGCGAGCGTCCGCTGGGAGCTCGGCCCGTCTAACCAAATGACCGTCCGGGTCGATATTCCGGCGAACAGCGAAGGTCTGATCCGGATTCCCTCCTCTCCGGACACGCCGGTGCTCGCGAGCGGGCCGGACGTCGCATACGAGGGACACGAAGACGGTCACGCGGTCTATCGTTCGGGCCCGGGCTCTTATTGCTTTACCTTTGCCGCGAATCATCGAACGACCGAGATGGAAAGAGAACGAATGTGATGAAATCGCGATTCGATCAAGGATTACCGGATTACGAGAATCGCGATACACAAGCAAGGCGGCGACAGCCCGCACGAATAACGAGGGGCAAATCCGGGAGGGAATTCGAATGAATGAGCCTGCAAGAATCTATCAATTTCAAACCTCCGGCAAAATCATCGCCGGACTTCACGCGATGCAAAATCTAGGGCCGGAACTTCGCGGCTTGGGCCGGATCAATAAGGCGCTGATCGTCGCATCGGACGCGATGCGAAGGCAAGGCGCAACGGACGAGCTGGCCGCGCGGCTGGCCGGAAGCGGCATCGCCTCCGAAACGATCGGCGGCGTCATGCGGGAGCCGACCGCGGACCACATCGAAGCGCTGGCCGACCGAATCGGGCAAGAGCCCTTCGACGTCTACATCGGAATCGGCGGCGGCAGCGTCCTGGACGCGACGAAGCTCCTGTCCGTCTTGCGTACGAACCGGCTGTGCGTGAGAGAGATGATCGGCACGGAGCGGATTCCCCATGCGGGAGTACCGACGGTGCTTATCCCGACGACGTCCGGCACGGGATCGGAAGTCACGCCGAACGCCATCGTGACGCTGGAGGAGGAAGCGTTGAAGCTGGGCATCGTCAGCAGCCGCTTATACGCGAGCTTGGTCGTGCTGGATCCCGCCTTGACACTGTCGCTTCCGCGGTCGATCACGGCGGAAACCGGCATGGACGCTTTCACGCACGCGTTGGAATCCTTTCTGTCCAACAAAGCGAACCCGATCAGCGACATGCTGGCCTTGGAGTCGATTCGTCTGCTCTCGGGAAGCATCGTGTCCGCGTTCCATGACGGACACGCCGTCGAAGACCGAAGCGCGATGCTTCTTGGTTCGATGTTCGGCGGAATGGCGCTCGCGGGCTCCGGCACGGCGGCCGTTCACGCGATGGCGTATCCGCTCGGCGGCAGGTTCCATATCCCTCACGGGGCGGCGAACGCGATGCTCCTTCCGCATGTCATGGCGTTCAATATGGACAGCGTTCAGGATAAGCTGAGGCGCGTCGCTTCCGCCATGGGCATCGTGACCGAAGCGGGCGCTTCCGCCGATGCGGCGGAGCTTGTCGTCGAACGGATCGCGGAGTGGACGAAAGAGCTGCAAATTCCGCAGAATCTAGCCGTCTACGGCGTGCAGTCCTCGGATGTTCCCGTACTCGCCGAAGCCGCTTTCCAAGTCAAGCGATTGATGGACAACAACCCGAAGCCGATGTCGATCCTTGACATCGAGGACGTTTACCGCAAACTGCTCCCTCGGATTGAATATGCTTGCAAGGAAGGTGATGCAAGCCTGTAACGGAGCCATTCGATTGGTTAACAACATGGAGGAAGTGTGAATCATGATACGCTTTATCGCTTTAAAGAGCTTAAACATTCCTATGTTGTAAAAAAATCGGCTTACGCCTGTTTGCACAGGTACGATAAGCCGATCTTCTTTATTTTGAGCTCAGAGTCTGTTCAAGGGTACGACATTTGCTTACCAGTCTTTACCCGATTCCGACTGGGATTTGATGTAGTTGGGAATGTCCACGGTCTCGGTGACGGTAAACGCCGCCTCAACCGACATCGCGTCCTTCAACACGTGCTGCCGGAACACGGAATACAGCGGAATATCCCAGTACTCGGTGTTCTGGTAGTTCTGTACGACAGCATTGGAACCCCAATACACACCCGAGGTGTCGACGTTGGCCAGCCCTGGAATGTCGTCACCAAAGCTGTCCACGACTGCCGGCGTCTCCAGGACTCCCTTGATGGCATTGCGAGATAGCGCTACCTGTCCCTCCTCCGACACCAGCCATTTTACGATCTCGATGGCCTTCTCCTGATGGCGCGCCTGCGGCGGAATGAACGCCGCCATCGTGTTGGGCTGGTAAGTCGTTTCTGAACGATTCTTGAGCACTGGCACCGACGTGACACCGACATCGATACTCCTCAACCATTCATGGTAGATCTCTTCATCCTCATCCTTGATGAAGAGGTCGTCGCCAACGTATGCCGGCAGCTTCTGCAATGTGTCCACCGCCATCGCGACATGCCCGGGACGGCTCATGTCGCCCTTGAGGAAATCGTTAACCGTGGTGAACCCGTTACGAGGAAGCCAGAGGAACCGATCGATGTTCTCTCCCAATTGGTTCCACTCCGGTGACGTGATGTCCACCTTCACGTCCGCAGGTGCTGGCTCCTCGCTGTCAGTCGGCTGGAAGGGATACAGCCCGAGCTGGTTATACTGCAAGTAGTTGTCGGGATGCTGCATGAAACCCTTGTAGGCGTCAAGCCCGTCCTGGGTGGTCAGCTTCTTGGCCAGCTTGAAGATCTCGTCGTACGTCATGCCTGGCGTAGGATACTTTACGCCAAACTTATCGAAGATCTTCTTATTGTAGTAGAGTACATAGTCGTCGATAAAGAGCGGAACGCCGTAGATCCCGCCATCTGACCGCGACTTTACCATCTCCACTGCGGCCTGGTTGAGCGAGCCCAGGTCGATCCCGCTCTGCTCGATCATAGGAGTCATATCCTGGACCCAGCCGCGATGCTCGAAATCACGATCAATCCGGTTGTACGGGTTATCGATGATAATATCGGGTACGATCCCGGCCGCATCCAGATCCTCATAGCGGACCGGATAGTCCCAGGTGCCAACCTTGATTTTAAGTCCCGGGAACGCTTCCCGAAGCTTGTCGCCGATGATCTCGTTGAATACCACGTCGCCGCCGGTGTGGTCGTCCTCGTTCGTGCTATATTCGAACGGTTTGTAGTTGGCCGCGAAGATGTAGATCTCATTGTCATCGACGGAGTAGGGTGTGTTGTATCGGTTAGGAATGCTTATGCTGCCCGTGCCGTCCTCGGCCGCGGAGCTAAGGGGCGCAAAACTAACAGTCATAGCTAACATCAGCATTAGACTTAAACCTTTTTTGGACTTGGACATCTCAAATTCCCTCCCATTATAAAGTAATGTTTTCTCCTGCTTTCTCGCTCATTCTTAGCTTTTTAACTTCGACATATAGAAGCGTTTGGAGGATAATTGAAAAATATGATTTTTTTCTTTAATAGCCGGTGGCGGGAATAGAGCCTGTACTTAACCAGGGTCTATGCTCTACCTCTCAAGAAAGGCCGCTTCTTGTCCTTTGCGAGGGGATTATAATCTTTTGGCTTCTCCGGTGCTTTCGTTGTCGTAGTTATGTCCAGGTGAATAAGCGAGACTACAGTTTGTCGAGCCCTTTTCACCTCCTTTCATACAAAGTTTACAATTCGATGTTTTTATTCTATATTATTGCAATATTTACATTACTACGATCTAACACCATTATGTATAGGGCAAAAGCGCTTTCATAGAGGTGAATGCGTTCATTCATTGCGCTAAACGGGTTTTCGGATAAAGTCGCGCATGTCATAGATAGAATTCAAGACAGACAGGAGAAAGGTATTGTCCCTGCTTCTGAATTTCTGAAGGAAATGCTTACGAGTTACAGCAATTTGCGGAATACGAAACCGGAAGAAACGATTTTGTACAGTTTATATGTAGAGAAATTAACCGAGTTAAAACTTGATCCCTTCGAAGAGGAGAAGCTGAAAAAAGCGTTAGCGCAAACCCTAACGAAAAGCTGTAGACATTGAGCATGGAACGAGTGGATTCGAACAATTCGCGGAAATGCTGAGTAGGCTTCAAGCTGAAACGGGTTTGGCTCCAGTGGTGGTTCTGGAAGCAACAGGGCATTACCACCGTGCATTGGTTTCATATTTGGATCGAAGTGGCTACACCTATTACATGGTGAATCCGTTGCAATCCAAACGAGCGAAAAGGACACAGTTACGCAAAGTCAAAACAGATGCTCTGGATGCCTGGCACCTGGCTGAGATGTACTACCGTGGCGACGTGAAGCGCACCGAACGTGGAATGAGACGTTTACGAGCTACAGCATTTGACAAGGCAGCACGAGTTCGTCACGGGAATCTTTGTGCAGGCGAAGCTGAACAGTAGAGCCTTACTGGAGCAAGTGTTTCCGACATATGAGCAGGTATTCTACAATGTGTTTTCGGCAACGTCATTGACGGTACTGGCCCGTTGTTTAGAGGGAGATGCCGAAGATTGGAACGAAGTCATTCAGGGAAGTGCAGGGAGGTCCCATTCTAAACGATGGGCGAACATAAAAAAATACTGATTTCTCAAATGAATCTTTCTAATGTTGAAAGTAGGCCGGTATTTCATCAATTTCTGAATCGTTACACTTCAGAATTAATAATAAATTATTTCCACCAATGGTTAGCCATTGCTGAAGAAGGGGCAAGACTTACTGTCGCACCAAAATGGAAACAGATCAATGAAATGATTGGAATGAGCTTACCGTCGATAATCTTTAAATTAAATATTGATTTAGAAAATAGGATAGATACAGTTAAAGTCTATTATGAAAACAATGAAACGATCTACCAATTAATCTAATATGTACGAATAGTTCCATCAATACGAAGAATGAAATTCAAAAAATGAAGTCGCATATTCCGTCAGTGGTTGCGATGAAAATATTTGACAACCCAACACAAGAAAATAAATTACTTCGTGAATATGTTGATAACTATGTAAACAGATTTTCATTTAAATAAGTCAAAAACAAAAACAACAAACCATCAGAGTGATGGTTTGTTGTTTTTGTTTTTTTACTATTCATTTAATAAAGAATGATGATCAAAGAACATGAGCCGATTACCGATTAGATAAGTATCTAACTATGTTTCCATACAATTTCATTAAGCTAACGAGCAGGTATATGTATATTGACAGTACTTAATTAGGTATGACGCATATATTAGAGTAATGATTTGAATTGAGGAGGGTGTTATATGCAACCTCAAATACCTAAAGATATCCTTTCGCAAGCAAGTAGAGCTTTCGATTTTGATATTCATTCAATACAGTTTGTAAGTAGCTCCACTAACGAAGTCTACAAATACATTAAAGACAGAAAGGCCTATTTTCTACGGTTGTCACCAAAACCGGTTGAATATGAGATGACGATTCAGGCAGAAGTTCAATGGGTTCGTTACTTAGCTGAAAACGGTGTTCGTACCTCATTGCCAATTCAAACAATTGATGGCAACATGACGAAAGTTTGCATAGATCGTGAACAATGTTTTATTGCCGTCGTTTTTGAAGGAGTTCCTGGAAGGTTCTTTGATAGTGAACCAGAGTTATGGGGTTCGGGTTTGTTTAGTAAATGGGGCGCGACTATGGGGGCCATCCATAGTTTATCAAGATCATATGATTCAGGTGATCGAAAGTTCATAAGGAACGAATGGAAACCAGCAGAAATAAATAATTGTCGGGGGACAAGAACATATTCCCATTGAAAGCCGCTAATTAAGCGGCTTTTTATAATTATGTTATCAAGTTCTTGTCAAAACACAATAACAAGAACTTGATAACATTCCCGACTGATGACAAGAACATGGTTACATTCCCGAGATGATTTCATCGACGGTAGTAGACGCCCTTTTATTGGATAGTTCAATAAATTCACGAATACTCTACATATGGAATTATTTACGAAGTTCGTAGATAAGACGTTATATGAAAGATCGGCCCAGAATACCATTGTGGAAGCTAATCAATCGCCCCGTCCATGGGGCTGAAGTTATTGTTGTATTTATTTTCCATAAGTGTTATGTTAAAAACATAAAGCCAACTAATTCAGTTGGAATTGACATTGGCGGAGGGATAACTTTGTCTAGAATTGCAAAGAACCTTACAGATCTTATAGGTAATACCCCATTATTAGAGCTAACCAACTTTTCGCTGAAGCATCAACTTGAGACAAAAATCATTGCTAAATTGGAGTACTTTAATCCTGCTGGAAGTGTTAAAGACAGAATTGGATTCGCTATGATTAAAGACGCTGAAGAAAAAGGATATATAAATAAGGATTCAGTAATAATAGAACCTACCAGCGGGAACACTGGCGTGGGTCTTGCCTTTGCTGCAGCAGCTTTAGGATATAGATTAATGATTACTCTTCCTGAGAGTTTTAGTGTCGAACGTAGAAAGCTTTTAACTGCTTTAGGTGCAGAATTAATTCTAACCCCTGCCCAGGAAGGCATGTCCGGTGCAATCAAGAAGGCCGAAGAGATAGCTGCTACAATTCCTAATTCATATATACCTCAGCAATTTAATAATCCAGCTAACCCAGAAATACATAAGAAAACAACTGCTGAAGAAATCTGGAGAGATACAGATGGAGACATTGATATATTCATTGGTGGTGTTGGCACAGGAGGAACAATTTCTGGAGTTGGAGAAGTACTATAGGCAAGAAAGCCTACAGTAAGGATTATTGCAGTTGAACCCTTTGATTCGCGGTTCTCTCTGGAGGAAACAAAGGAGTACATAAGATCCAAGGAATCGGAGCAGGATTCGTACCAGATAATTTTAATAGATCAGTAGTAGATGAGATTATTCAAGTAAAAAATGAAGATGCCTTTGAAACTACAAGGCAGTTAGCGAAAAGCGAAGGATTACTGGTAGGGATTTCCTCGGGTGCTGCCGCATTTGTTGCATTACAAATTGCTAGAAGACCAGAAAATAAAGATAAAAAAATTGTTATACTACTTCCAGATACAGGCGAGCAATATCTCTCAATAAATGCTCTCTTTCCAGAAGCATAAGCCATAGAACAGAGCAGCTACAGTTAGTATGTAGCTGCTTAATATTTTTATGTGGGTCGACATCGTGTCTTAATTCGAGGAAGTGGGCCGATCCATCATATAACACCGTATTCACGCTTCGGCAGACAAGCTGCCTCGGTCCGGACCGAAGTTAGAAGAGGTTTCAAGGAGGCAATTACAGTAGCAAGGAAGCGGAATCTGCCGGACACACCCGCACCACCCAACCGCATCGCGGCCAGTCACTTCGCTCCTTTAGGGTGGTGGGGCGTCGTGAATACAAGAACGTTATCTGAAAGCATGGCAAAACCAATTTGGGCGGTGAAGTGATGGAGTTAGCAATTCGAAAATATCGAGAAACCGATCATGAACGAGTAATGCATTTGCACATTGAAGGACTTAGACAGCACAATGCAAGCATCGGTGACCCGAGTATGGATAAGGATATGCAAAACATTTTGACAACATATATTGACAATGATGGTGATTTCTTAGTTGGAATACATGATAGCATGATCGTATGCATGGGCGCATACCGTAAACGAGATTATTTGACCGCAGAAGTTAAGAGAATAAGAGTAGATAGTGCTTATCAAAGGCGAGGATATGGTCAAGATATATTGACTGCGTTAGAGAAGTCGGCCAAGCAAAAGGGATTTGGAAGAATTATTTTGGATACAACCACTAATCAGGAGCCAGCAATATTACTTTTCAAGAAGAATGGATATCGAGAGTATACCCAAAAGAAATTCGGTGACATGAATGTCGTGTTCTTCGAGAAGGAAATATAAAAATATGATTTTGAAGGTAGTTCGGAGAAGGCCATGCCATCAGATAACAGTGCATTCACGCGGCGGGCCAGCAAGTTGTCCAGAGGGATTTTGTAGAAGAGGATTCAGGCGACAACCCTGCACTGGCTAACCGCATCGCGGCTGCCCCTTTGGGGCTTAAGCCAGTGAGGGTTCGTGAATGCTGGAACGTTATAAGAAATCAGCGCAAAAACATAAAACCCAAAAGCAATTTCTTCCTTGTTACACTAACGGGCAGTTTAGTTGGAATGCAAGAGGAATTAATAACCAAACAGTCGAATGTTATTAGTATGCTTTGGAAAGGAGGATTTAATATGTACTTTCGCTGTTATAGAAAGCCGATAAGAATCCGCCAACTTCCTCAAAATTAAAATTTGAGGAGGGTAAATATGAAGGTTAATGATAATTATCTGAAAGAACAATTAAAGCATGTGTATTGGTTAAATGGTGGTTGTTGCGCGGGCAAGACCACAATGACAAAGAAATTTGCTGAGGAGTTAGGATTTCAAACGCTAGAGGATAATGTCTTAAAATATAGACCATTCACTAGCCCTGTTGAATACCCTGCCCTTCAATATCCTCATCCTGGTTTGGACTGGGACAAATGGTTTAATAAACCCAATGATGAACATTGTGAATGGCTTTTTCAAATTATCGAAGAAATGATGGAGTTTTTTGTTATCGATTTGTTGAAAATGCCTACCGATACACCAATCATAATAGATTTAGGAATAATGCCCGAGCAAATATTACCCTTTATTCCTAAAGAAAGAATGATTTGTCTCTATACGTCTGATGAAGAAATAGAACGGCTATATTTCTTCAGGGAAGACCATAAGATGATTTTGGATGTTATTAACCTTACAGCTAAACCAGCGGAAACAATCAAAAACGGCAACAAGAATATGGTAAAGTTTTCTCGTGACATTAGAAATGCCTGTGTTAAAAATGGAATCAAGACCATTAAAAGAACAACTAGCTTAAGTGTTGAAGAACAATTCAGACTAGTTCGTGAACATTTTGGATTATAAGTTGAAACAACCAGTAGTGTAGGTATCATGTGCAGGCTGCCCAATAGGCAGCCTGTTGCGCTAACGGGACACTATAACTAAATAATTTACTTAAACGAGGCTGCCGTCATGATCGGTAGCCTCGTTGTGCTTACGGGCAGTTTTCTTTAGATACAATATTGATGTTCGGATATGTATAAGCTCTCCTGCAATGCCCAAAGATACTTTTTTATTATATCGAAACTTTACCTATACACGTAGTAAGACAGAATGTTACCGTATTATTATTGTCCTATAATTTACCATCACTGGGGGGTATCTTAATATATGAGCATCAACTTGCAAGATTGGATTCAGGACGCTGATTTGGTCAGCATTCAAAAGGCAATGGCTACGGGTGAATGTACCTCCGAAGCCCTCGTTCTAGCATATATCGAAAGAATTCATAGGTATAATCCTTTGATCAATGCTGTATTAGAGATTAATCCAGATGCGGTTGAAATCGCAAGGAATCTCGATTTTGAGCTAAAAACAACAGGTAGTCGGGGGCCTCTTCACGGAATACCAATCCTTCTCAAGGATAACATCGATACACACGACCGAATGCATACGAGCGCTGGTTCAATCGCATTGGCTGAGTCGTTTGCTCCTGAAGATTCGTTTATTGCCGCAAAACTCCGCGCTGCCGGCGCAGTTCTTCTAGGTAAGGCAAATATGACCGAGTGGTCGAATTTTATGTCCAGCCGTATGCCTGCTGGATTCAGTTCTAGGGGTGGATATGTGTTGAATCCATATGGACCTGGCAAGCTCTTCGTCAGCGGGTCAAGTTCAGGATCTGCTGCAGCACTAGCTGCGGACCTGGCAGCAGCAGCGATAGGAACAGAAACCGCAGGTTCGATTATTGGGCCGGCCAGCCAACATCTTCTCGTTGGAATAAAGCCTACTATAGGGCTTACGAGCCGCAGCGGCATAATCCCAATCTCTATAAGTCAGGATACACCAGGACCAATTTCCAAGACAGTCACTGATGCAGCGATTCTACTTGGAGCAATCGTCGGTTTTGACGAAAACGATGAGGCAACATGGACTAGCCCGCAACGTACTTCTCATGACTATACAACTTATCTCGACCGAGACTTTCTGCGTAAAGCTCGCATTGGGATTCCCCGACATTACTATGATTCATTGGATGAAGAAAGACTTTCAATCATGGAATCCGCCATTAATGTTCTACGTGAGCAAGGTGCTACAGTTATCGATCCTGTGGACCTCTATTTGGAACAGCATCCATGGAACAATGATGTTATCTGCTACGAATTCAAAACAGGCCTGAATCACTATTTATCGAAGTTGAGCTCGGATATGCCCGTGCATTCTCTTCAAGAATTGATTTCTTATAATCAGAAGCACGCTGCTTCCTCATTGAAGTTTGGCCAAGATAATCTGATTCGCTCGGAACAAAATGCACTAAACGAGACAACCTATCAACTTAAACGTCAAGAATATAACCATCCGACAGTATCGCAAGGAATTGACTATGCACTCGATCAACACGGCTTAGATGCATTAATGCTACCCGGTGATATTGATGGTATGTACATTGCTGCCAGATTAGGGTATCCCCTTATAACGGTGCCCGCCGGTTATTCAGCCAAAGGAACAATTGATGCGGATGGAGATTCGACGCAGGGTCCATTTGGTGTTGTCTTTTCCGGGAGGGCTTTCAGTGAGCCCACGTTAATAAGCATCGCCTATAGTTTCGAGCAGGCAACACTTTTTCGTCGTCCGCCAGATCTGGGTGAATTGATGTAGTCACTGATTCGTAATGATACCATTAGTCTTAACAGCTACGTATTGACCATGTCTCTGCAGGGACTTAACCATCGTGATTACGCTAACGGGAAACGATAGCTCAATAAAAACAAAGGCAGCCGATCAACGTAATCGGCTGCTTTTGTTCAACTAAAGGGCAGATTAGTTCAATCAAGCCACTGTAACTTTGGAACACTTAACCTTAAGTTTACGTATAAAGGAAAAGAAGTCGAGGGGAGTGGGAAATGATGAAAGTGGTCATTATCGGTATTGTATTTGGACTGATATTTGCAGCATGTAGTAGTTCAGATGAAACAAGTAAAATCATCACTGATTCCATAACCAAACCAACGATTAATACAGTAACCAAAAATGAGTTAGATTCCGGGCAGGTCATCTATCATCATAACTATGACAACATGGATCGTGGGAATCATGATTTAGAAGGTCAGGTTGTGATTGATTCGAAGTATTACAATAAGCATGCGATTAGTCGCGGTGATATCGTATACTTTACAAATCCTGAAACTAAAAAGAATCTTGGTGAGTACAGTATTTCTAGAGTAATCGGGCTACCTGGCGAAAAAGTAAAGATTGAAAAAGGACAGATCTATATTAACGGGAAATTGCTTGATGCCTTTTACGGAAGAGCACATCGACTGGGTGCTGATCTCGATAGTTTGAAAAAAGCTTTAGAGCGTGTTGACTTAGAAGATTACATAAGAAAAAACATCGAAAATATAGTAAATTATTTTGAGGAATTAACTATGAAGGAAATTGAGATCCCTGAAGACAGCATTTATATTGTAGGTGATGATTGGTTTCGCAGTAATGATAGTAGATTCTTTGGGCCATTACCCACAGATAAAATTGAGGGGAAAGTGGTTGGGGTGATCGGTAGCCCGTAAAGCTAACGGGAAACGATAGTTGAATAAAGAAGAGGAGGCAGCTGGTCAGAGCGATCAGGTGCCTTTTTAAGCTAACGGGCAGGATAGTTGTAAACAAAAACAGCGACGATTGGTGTTTTAAGCTTTAACTAGACTAGCAAGCAAGGTATCATTGGTTTAACGAACGGCAGCGGTTGAGTGCTGCATCAAAGGGATACGCGTTAATGCCGTTTGTCCAGGTACAATACATACGGATTGGTTTGGAAGAGTCACTGATAAATTAAATAAAGCCCATCCAATCGGGAGGACTGATACGCCTCAAGAGGTTTTGTTCGAGCCGGACGGATCAGATGAGGATGTGCTTCTGAGAGAGGGCGCTTCTGGACAATTACCTGGAAAGCGATCAGGAGGAGGCCTTAGCTTTCATAACCGCCCAATGAACGAACAGTGTCTTGATTAAGGTCGTATCGCTTTATTACTTCGGTAAGGATCTCTTCAGTGAATTGCTGTTCAATTTCTCGAATCATTTTCTATACCTTCTTTCCTTAATAATTTTAGTAGTTGCATAATTTTTTTTCGAAAATTTCGGCGGCCACCTGACGATTTTTTGGGAATTTTGTGACTCTAAAGTATTGCTTTAAATTCAAATTATTGAAGAGGTGAAATTTTGAAATGAAAATTATCAGAGAAGAAAAAAACGTTAGAGGGCTCCCGTTGCCTAACGAAACACAATTAGTATTGTCTGAAGTTATTCCTCGTCAAGAATTAATAATAAGGTGCTCGTTTGTACTTGCATTTCAAGAAGACGCATTGTTATTAACTAATTTGAATGAAAGAGGATGGGATATACCTGGAGGGCATATTGAACCTGGGGAAACGCCTATGGAGGCAATGAAAAGGGAACTTTATGAAGAAACAGGTGCTTTGATTGAATCTCCTCACGTTCTCGGATATGAATTGATAAGACTATATAACAAGCCAGAGAATTATAAGTATCCATATCCAGAGAGCTATATGGTCTTTTATTCTGCAAAAATCATAAGGCTTGATGATTTTCAAAATACTTATGAAACAAACGGAAGAGGGCTGTTCAAACCAGAAGAGGCATTAAAGCTTGCTTGGGTCGAAGCAAATAAAGCTTTCTATGAAGAAGGACTGCGAAGAGCAGCTAACAATAGGTGATTAAACTAACGGGAAACAATAAATCAACTTTCTAACCACTGGAAACGTTTTAATTAAGGGAGCTAGCTTGGAAACAACGCATTAATATTTTGTAACGGAAGAATAAATGATATTTAAAGATGGAGGAATAATTATGGAGATGAAGGAAGAAAATTTTCTAAATGATAGCACCATGGAATCAATCAAAAGTTTAACAGAGAAAGATGCTAAGACTTTCTTGAACCTTATATATACACTTTTAAAAGACAACAAAAGTCCGAGCGAACATTTGATTTCAAATGTGTTATCCATTTTTGAGAAACAATTACCGAGAGTGGCTAAAGCAAGACAGAATAAAAACTAATCATCCTTCGCCGAAACCGAAGACATCGGTGAACGCGCACAATCGTGGCATCAATCTCGGAATTGGATGAGAAGTGTCGGGGGACAAGAACATGGTCCCATTGAAAGTCGCTATTGTAGCGGCTTTTTTGTTTTATCGGTACAAGTTCTTGTCCCGAGTCGAGGACAAGAACTTGTACCGATTGCCGTAAAGGACAAGAACATGAACCGATTACCGATTAGATAAGTATCTAACTATGTTCAATGCAATATCATTAAGCTAACGGGCAGTTTTGCTGAATAGATCTGCTGAGTATGTGGAGCATCTGGCCTCTCACGGTTGGTTGCGGACAAGAAAAATTAAAAATCGTAAGGTAAAGGAGAAATCCGGCGGATACGATTGCGATCAAAAACTACCCATGACGCACATGCGTCATGGGTAGTTTTTAATCATTTTCATACGTTCAGGAGGGGGTCGTGGTGAAATAGCGATGTCCTAATCACTTCGTTGGACAGACAGAGTGGACAGACAGAGTTTTGTGTAAAAATGGCCACCGCCCGGGAACGGCCATTCTTCGTATACATTTCCGAACCGACTTACTTGACCGGCCCCATCCAGGTTGAAATCGTCTTCTGCTGGTGCGGCAACGGCGGTTTCAACTTCCTGTTATCGATCAAATGCTTCAAAATATAAGCGACAAGCCGGCCTCCGCCGGTGTTGCCTCTCACCATGTAAGCAAGCTGCGGCTCCAAATGCTTCGGCTGATTTTGCAGGAACAGCTTGAGCATTTTATCGTAGAGCTTGCCGACAGCAGGCGCATACAGAGCGGACAAATCCGGCATTGCCTTGTTCAACCGATCCAACGTTTGCGGAGAGTCGATCCAAACCGCATTGAACTTGTACCCCTCCTCCGTCTTGCGGATGTACCCCTTCTCCAGCAGGAACGAATATTGCTCGCTGTTCTCTTCGTTGTCGGGCAGTTCCCCTTGTTGGAACGCATTACAAATCTCGACATTCCGGTATTCCAGGAAACGCCAATCCACCTGGCGGTCGCTCCAGTACGTATTGAATTGCCACAAGTATAAGGGAGTGTCTTCGACGTAGCGGAGCGACGGACCGAAGGTGACGTAACTACTCAAATCAAAACCCGGATCGGCATTGCGGCTCCGGTTCAACGCCGCATAGGCAATATACTGACCTCCGTCCTTTCGCATTGGTGCGACCGCATCGAAGTTGTCGCCCGCCGGCATGCTCCGCCAAGATTGCTCCTCGACGTTCTTGGGCAGCAAGGTCCAGAGCAGGAAGTTATAGTCGCCGTCCGGAACGTACACTCCGCTATCCTCGACTTGCCGGCGAACTTCCATTAACGCGTCGAAATGAACATCGGCCACTTCGGCGGCGCAATCTTGCCAGAATTGATGACCGGCTACGACCAACTCGAAGAGGTCCCAGACGATGGTATTGCTTTGATATTTGCCGGGAGAGGTTTGGATGAGAAAATTGTAATCGGCCAGGTGCCGGACTTCGCCTTCCAGCAAAGACGGCGGCATTCCGAGCTCCTCCGCGATTTGATGTACGGTACGCGCCTTGTGATAAGCCGCGTAAACGATATTTTGCGCCAAGGCGCGTCCAAGAAAATCGTTGGTTTCGCCCAGTCTGCCGGCCGAACCGGAATGGCCCATTTCCCCCATGCTGACCGGATTGACACTTAAAGTTCCTGTTGCACGCATACGTTTCATCCCTTTCCGTAACTCCTTTTTGGCCTCGCTCAAATGCCACTTCACCGTGTTGACAGGAATGTTCAGAGCAATCGCGATATCGCCGATTTTAAGCTCGTCGTAGTAATGCATGACCACGATCCGGCGATGGATGTCGGACAGAAACGCGACTTCTCGGCGCAGCTCGCGGTAAGCTTCGGTTACCAGCAGCCGGTCAAGCGGCTCCCGGGAAGGGGCGGCCGACAGTTCGGACATGCCGTTGATTTCGATCGCTTGGGGAGCGTGCGCACGCTTTTTCAACCAATTCACCCAAGTGTATCGGGCAACCGTCCAGACGTAAGCCTCAAGGCATCTAATGTCCCGCACCCCGGAGAAGGATTTCAACAACTGCAGCATAATCTCCTGAGCCAGATCCTCCGCCTCGGCCCGCTGCTTGACCCGGTTTAACGCAAAACCGAAAATCGGTTTGACATAGCTCCGAATCGCTTCCGCCGATTCTTTTCCGTTCTTCCCAATTGAATCCATTTTTTGCCTCCATAGTTGCATCTGTAATTCCTGACAATTAAATAGTGTGCCAGGCGAAATAAAGGTTGGGATATTTTCAAAAAAATTTGGACGTCCTACCGGATCACTCATACATGTATAATTACAAACATCATGAATAGGTCATTTGAATGGTTAAAGAGACGTTATGAACTTTTTGTTAAGTATATTGGAAAAGAATTAAACAAGTTGAAGATTACTTTAGATGTAAAGGTCTCACTTTTAGTATATAAAGATACTTTTTTCCGTTCAACTATGGGAGGATACAAACTAGGAGCACGAGCCGAAGTTCTTCTTCGGGTACTTGGGGTACTCCTTCGTTCCGTAGTTAACCAGGAGTGGTCTCGATTAATTATTCAAATGCATAATAGAGGTTCATTAAACTAACGGGACACGTTAGTTCAATAAAAGACAAGTAGGCAGCCGATAACGAGATCGGCTGCCTTTGTTCAACTAACGGGCTGTATAATGGAATAAACAGGAAGAGATTCTAAGAGGGCTCTTTTTTTTTTAGTGAGAGAAACGGCAAAGGACATCCGTCTATAATATATGAAGTTCAGATGATGAGCAGGGAGGATCGTTATGGCAGACCCGTCACAGGACGTTACGCTGGTCAGGCAGGTGCTGGCTGGCGACAAGAGGAGCTTTACACAGCTGGTGGATACGCACAAAAATAAAATATACGGCCTATTACGAGGCCTGGGTGCTAGCCCGCAGGATGCCCAGGACTACACGCAGGAGGCTTTTCTGAAAGCTTACCGCAAGCTGGCGGGCTTCAGGGAGGAATCGAGCTTCGCCTCATGGCTGTACGCCATCGCCGTGAATGTGATGAAGGATGCGGGGCGGAGAAAAAAGCCTGAGCCGGTAGAAGCTGATGTGCTGATCCGGGTGCAGCATCATCACACCGAAACGCCGGAATCGGCTTATCTCCGCAAGGAAACCGGCGGGGAAGTACAGCAATTACTGCAGCAGCTGCCGGATAAATATCGGATCGTGCTGCTGCTGCGATATACGAATGAACTAAGCTATGACGAAATTGCCGCTATTGCCGGCATTGAGGTGAATCAAGTGCGCAATCGGCTGCACCGGGCCAAGAAGTCTCTGCGAAAAAAGTTCAAGGAGAAGGAGGGGATGATACATGAGATGCTGGAAGCTTGCTCAGACAAAAGAGTACATTCGGTCTGGAAATAAAACGGACGAAGAGCTGGAATTCCATCTTCGCATGTGCCCGGAATGCCGGAGTACGGTAGCCGCGGCAGAGGAGGAAGAAAAAGTATGGACGCAGCTGCTGTATGCCGAGAGACTTCCAGAAGGCTTTACCGAGCAGGTGATGGCTTCCCTTGAACAGATGGAAATCGAGCCTGCAGGGGAAGAATCCATGGCTGTTTCTAAGAAGAGTCATCCGAAATCGCGGCCTTTCTTGAAAAAAAGCGCCTTGTGGGTTGCTTCGCTTCTCGTTGTAGCCATGGCATTGACTTTGTACGCACAGCCGTCCATTGCCGACTGGGTCCGATCGATTTTTGCGAGGGAAACCTCAGATAGCGGGATGATGGATGCCCAAAGCCTTGGACTCGTGCAGAACCCCCATGTCAAAGTGAAGGATAAAGGCTACACGATTGAGATTAACGAAGTGGTCGCCGATGCGACCCGGCTTGTGATGGGGGTGAAGGTGACGGATCCGCGGGGGAAACCTGCCGTGAATCAGGTTGACTGGAGTAAAATTCTTGTCCTAGATGCTAACGATAATGAGGTGGCGCGGCTCAGGGAACAAGGAGGATCGAAGTTCATCGATAAATTGACGTTTGTTTTTACTCGTGAAGTTCAGAATGATCAAGTGAGCGTAGTAGGAGAGGTAAGCGAAATAGGAAATGTATTTTCCAAGAAAGTCGTGAAAGGAAACTGGGATTTCAACTTCAAGCTCGACATGAAAAAGGCGAACGCGCTGAATATTACGACGCCCCTACATGAGAAGTACATGACGCCTGACGGTATGCAGATTGAGATGGAAAAGCTGGTACGCACGCCAAGCGGCGTAAGATTGGAGCTGAGCACTTCCTTGACACCTGAAGCCGCCAAGCGCTCGCCGGGAGTACTGGAGAGCATGCAGCAGCTGATGTTTCATTTTGAAAATGAAAAGGGAGAAGACATATCGAGCGTAAACAATTACAGGGGCGGACACCCAGAGACGATCATTTCGCAGAACAGTGAGCTGCAGGGCGGTAAGCGGCACTGGACCTATACCTTCAGGTATCTTCCGTATGACCGCGAAAAGCTGAGCTTCGTATTTGACGGATACTCCATTCCCATTCAAAGCAGCGGTTCGCTTGAACTGATTCCAAGCGAGCTTAAAGAACATCCGGTCATATTCAAGGATCAGGGAGACGTCGTTACATTAAGCGGCTTTACGGTTGACCATGACCCGAATGCGAGGATGAATGATCCGAAAATTGCGGGTCTAATTAAGATGAAAGGGCAATATCGCAATGAATTCAGCAAAGATGTTTGGGTCGTCAGAGATCAGGATGGAAGGGAATATCCGGCGGAATTCAGAGGGGGAGTCAGTATGGGCAAGATCAAAGAGGCTTCCGGAGATCCCGGCTTTGTTGTGCAGGGCATGACCGAACTGCCGGAGAAGGCCACCTTGATCCGCAAAGTCACCGACAAGTGGTATCCGAATGTGAACTGGTCCTTTGAACTGCCGATCGGCAAGCCAATTCCGGGTCTTGAAAACGTGGATCCGGAGAGCTACTGGAGCTCGGAGATGCCTTAACCTTAGGATTCCGTATGTTTTTATTGTATTTTGACATTGAGCAGAAAAAAGAGTACCTTCTATTCGGTAAAAACCGATTAAAGGTACTCTTTTTTGCAATCTTAGTCAAAGCAGGAAATATGAATATAATCATGAGAAATATCTAATAGTTCGTGATGATAGGATTTGGAATGCCATTTCGCAAATGACAATTACAAAGAGTCGATTCTACAGACGCATTGGTCGTTTTAATCTTTTGGCGTGACATGCCGGGGAGATGACAATCCGATATGCTAATGGTACTGGAGCAAATTCGTCACAAAACCTTTGCTACAACGGTGGCCCTTGTTCAGCGGTTACTTACCCTCCAACCACAGGATGGGGGGAATTCACTACTATAAATGTGAATGTGAATCTAACTACTGGAGATAACATCATAAGACTAGCCAAAGGTTCAACTGGATATGCCGAGCTTGATAGTATCACTCTGAACTAGTATCAAAATATAACCGTAAGCGCGCATAACGAACCCATTGAATTTTTAAACCCGTTGATGATTAATTCCAACGGGTTTTTATTTTTTATTATAACGATAATGGAAGAAATCTAAGAGGGAAAAGGGCAAGTTACGGCAATGGGTACAAGTTCTTGTCCTTTAACGGTACATGTTCTTGTCCTCCGACATAAATCGATTGATCGTAGCAAACACGCCAATTGTGTTCCGGATTCTTTGACATATGTACAAAATACGAGTTTTGTGTAACAGATGTTGAGAAAAGAATCGCCACAGCTGATTTTCATTTAGATTCGTATGAATCTGAAGTTTTTGCTTTCTATCATGTTAAGCCGTTATAATCCTTTTTTCTTGCGCATCTTCTTTTTATCAAACAACTTTAACTTTCCAATTGGATTCTTTGATTCTAGATTCATTCGTTTGAATTACAATTTATCTAATCTAAGGCATTAATTAAAATGTCGTTTAATATCGTCATTAATCGATCACTTGTTCAAGTTTGTTCATGTGCCATTATAAATCATCATAATCATCGAATTTTGGTTGTTTCATTATTATTACGATTTCGCTTCACATTTTAGCGGAATTTCGCTACTGAGATATTTTTAATCTTTCGTTGGTTCTTAATCGATTTAATTTTTATTAATGCTCAATCTTATGAACTATTTAGTGCTTGCTTGTTATCATCCATTATCCTAATTTTTTATTAACCCTCCCCTCTCTACAACTTAATAATTTACCATTATATGTTATTTTATCCGCCTTGAAATATAAAAAAACCGGCCATATTCGGTCGGTTTTTCTCCCGCATGATCGGGACAATGCACGATTCACATAACATTGGAATATATTGTGCTGTTCGGCTCATATACTCATCATGATTAGCCCGTCTCTTCAAAGTCAGGGACAACGTGTAAGTCAACCACGCTTATCAAACCCATGCACCTGTGCAGTCCCCTCCTGTTTTTACTTCAGATTCGCAGACCACTTCTCGGCACGAGCCTGCAGATCATCCAGAAACTTCTGAATATCCGGAGCATTACCGGACGCTGCCTGGCTGATAAATCCATTAATGGCTGGAGCGATATCGCTCATGTAGAACGGATTGGCTTCATCCATGAGCTCCGAGTGGCCAACATCAGCGATTTCGAGTGCTTTTTTCACAAACTTATCCTCCGGAGTTACGAAATCAGCGTTTTTAAGTGTCGGGGTACTGGAGAAGTTCTCATACATGTATTTTTGCGTCATGTAGCTGGTCAAGAACTTTAATACTTCCCATGATGCATCCACATCTTTGGCATTCTTTGCCATGATGAACGGGTCAACCGCCACCCAGCCTTCGCCTTTAGGCCCCATGTTCAGCACAGGTTCAAAACGGTCCAGCAACTCCTTGTTCTGCTTCGACCGGTATTCACTCATCGTGGAGCCGCCGGTGGAATCCAGCGCGATGGCAATATTGTTTTTCTCGAGCCCAAAATTCTCGGCACCCTGGGCATTCACGAACCCGGCCGGTGGCAGCTGTGCGGCTTCCTTCAGCCATTCCAGCACTTTGACCATTTCCGGAGAATTCAGGTGCCACTTGATGTTCTTGATATCCTTCAGTGATCCTTCCGCTCCTTTGGCGCCATATGCAAGGGTTAATGCAACAAAGGTAGATCCGTTTAAAGAGTTGCCGCTCCAATACAAACCGAAATTGTCTTCACCGGTTTTCGGGTTTTTGCCGGTCATCTGCTTGGCTTTCTCCAGAATTTCGTCCGGTCCCGGTTGTGCCGAGAGTGTTTCAACGCCCCAGTCTTCAAACAGCTTCTTATCATAAATCGTCATCCGGCGGCCAAGAACGGCAGGAATTCCAAATTGTTTACTTCCGTCCGGCGACTTGGTGCTGTAGGAATTATTCATAATGCCTTCCAGATAGATGCTTGGGTCAAACGAAGTATCTTTTGCAATCAAGTCGTCCAGGTCACGCAGCAGCCCTTCTTGGTACCATTGCGATGCAAAGGCTCCCCCGGTATACAAGACATCCGCATCGCCGGAGAGCAGCATGGCCGTTTGTTTGGCTTTTACGTTCTCCCAAGGGATTTGATAAACCTCCAGTTTGATGTTCGGATACATTTTTTTGAACGTTTTATCCAAATATTCGTTGAGTCCGATGGTCGGGTTGCCTGTCAGCGCATCGATCCCGTTATCCAGCTGCCAGCCTGCCAGCGCAACGCGAACCGTTCCTTCCATATCCGATACTTTTTCAATGGTAACGCCGCCTGTCACATCTTTACCTGAACTGCCTGAACAAGCGGCCAATGTAAACACCAGCACGAATGACAGGATCAGCAGCACAGCTTTTTTCATCATGTCAACACCCCCGCATAATTTTAGCTTTACTATCTGAATTACTGCTTGATACCGGAGAGCGCAATGCTTTCGATAATATAGCGCTGCAGGAACATATAGACGACGATAACCGGAATTAGGCTCGTGGTTGTGGCCGCCATAATAATGGATGGCTGTTGGTTAATACCGTTGTTGTACGTAAACATGGCTAAACCGATCTGGATCGTGTACTTGGCAGCCGATTTCAAGATCAGCAGCGGCCACAGCATATCATTCCATACGCCCAAGAACAGCAGAATGACCATGGTAGCGATAATAGGCGTACACAGCGGCAGATAAACCCGGCTGAATACCGTAATTTCCTTAGCTCCATCCAGTACGGCCGCTTCCCTTAAACTGCTGGGCAATTGATCAAAGAACGCTTTGGCCAAAAAAGTACCGAACGCATAGTTCATGGCCGGCAAATAAAATGCCAGATAATTGTCGACCAACCCGAGTTTACTGAACAAAAGATACTGCGGAATCATGGTCATTTCGAACGGAATCATCATCGTGCTTAGCGCCAGCAGCAGTACGAAATTAGCTCCTTTGAAGCGAAGCTTGGATAAGGCATAACCGGATAATAGTGCGGACAACGAGCTGATGATAATGACCCCTGCGCTGACAAGCGTGGAATTGCCGATATATCGGAACATATTGATGTTGGTGAAAGCGGCTTCATAGGTTCGGATTGAAGGCTCCTCCGGCCATATTTTCGGCGGGAATGAAATATTTAACCGTGCGGCCCAATCGAAGCTTGTTACCAGCATCCATAAGAATGGCACAATCATAATGAATGAACCTACCAATAGGACCAGCGTTAGCATCAATTGTGGAAGCGTGATTCGTTTGCGGCGCACCGGCTCCTTGGGCAAGGCTGAACTGCTCATAGTTACCCTCCTGTCTTCTGGAATAAAGTTCCCCTACGGATCCAAAAATGGATAATGGGATTAATCCAAGCTGTCTTTACGTCGGTTGAGCAGCATGAGGAACACGGTTAAGATGAGTATGATGACGAATAACAGATAGGATACGGCCGTAGCCAGCCCCATCTGCGAAGAGAGGAATGCATTTCGGTAAATATACAGCACCACGGTCATCAAGCTTCCCCCAGGATTACCTGCGGTTCCGCCGATTAACCATACATCGGTAAACCGCTTCATTCCGCCGATGGTTCCCATGATGAGCATGAACACAAAGATCGGACGCAAGTATGGAATCGTTATATACCACCATTTCCGGTACGTGCCTGCACCGTCGACCTCGGCAGCCTCATAGAGATCCCGCGGGACGCTTTGCAAACCGGCCAGAAAAATAATGGTGTTATACCCTAGTGCACCCCACAAGCTCATCAGCACGATACTGTAACGCGCGACTTCCGGGTTCGTGAACCAGCCGACCGGATCGATGCCGAACAATCCAATCACGAAGTTGATCAGCCCTTCCTTGGAGGGGAAAAACAAGAAGGAGAACAACAAGCTTGTAGCAACGCCAGACACGACGTTGGGCAGAAAATAGACCGCTTTGAAAAAGTTGCGTCCCAGATGCCATTTCAGATTATTAATCAGGCTCGCCAGAACAAACGAAAGCGCGATCCCTAGCAATACGGACCATATCCCCATGACGAACGTATTTGTAAGCGCTTGCCAAAATAAGGAATCCTCTAACGCGTAACGATAGTTGCTCAGGCCCACCCAGTTTCCGGATAAATTGAGCCCGGATGTCTGATGAAAACTCATAAACAGTGCGGCAAACATGGGATAAATGGCAAATACGATGACGCCGATAATCAGAGGGGCGCTGAATAGATAGCCCATCCAGTCATTGCGCGTAAATCTGAACTTTCGTTTTGCCCATTTTCCATGTTCCGCAGTCCATTTCCCTTCTGGGGTGGATGACAAACCGATCCTCCTCCTTTCGTTAGTAACCGGATCCATTCCGGCAATCGGACAAGACGTTCATGTCCATTCTGTACATGGTTATGTGGATGAATCCGGATTATGTGTTATTCTTTTTTTCACAGACGTGAATGAAAGAATAACACCTTAAAGCGATTCTTTATCGGCAGTGTATGCAGCAGCCCGCTTCCGGGTGTATGCCTAGGTTGAACCCCATATCGATACGCATAAAAAAAAGCACAGCCTATTGGAGGCTGTGCTTTATATATTCAAAGGGCTTAAACTTCGATAATGATGGGCAGAATCATCGGCCTTCTCTTGGTCTCACTGTATATGAATTTGCCGACATGATCCTTCAAGGTTTGCTTGATCAGATTCCATTGGGTGGATCCGGTTTCAGTCAAATCCTTCATTGAAGACGAGACGATATCGTGGATCTGACCCATGAATTCCTCCGAATCTTTTACGAAGATAAACCCCCTGGATATAAGCTCGGGCTTGGCCACCATCTGCTTTTCCGTTTTGCTGAGCGTGGTGACGATAATGAGCATCCCGTCGGAGGACAGCTGCCTCCGGTCCCGCAAGACGATATTGCCTACGTTGCCGATCATCAATCCGTCCACCAGGCTGTTGCCTGAAGGGATTTTGGGACCTAACGATGCCATGCCCTGCTGGATTTGTACCGTATCGCCATTCTGAACGATAAACACGTTCTCATTCGGGATTCCCACGGACTCGGCCAGCTGACGATGCTGATAGAGCATTCGGAATTCACCGTGAACGGGGAGCAAATAGTCCGGTTTCATTAAGGTGAGCATCAACTTCAATTCTTCTTGGCTGCCATGTCCGGATACATGCATCCCAGAAGTCGCACCCGATCCATAGATGACTTGGGCTCCCAGCACATATAAATTATCGATGACATGAGCCAGATTCCGCTCATTACCCGGTATCGCCCCTGCAGCAATAATGACGGTATCGCCCGGCAGAATCTCGATATGGGGATGCTTGGAGTTGGCTAGCCGTGATAAGGCTGCCATAGGCTCTCCTTGGCTTCCCGTGCATAACACGGCGATTTGGTCCGGCGGATAACGCTCGCTGTCTCCAGCATCGATCAGCAAATCATCGGGCATGTTGAGATATCCGTGCTCCTTGGCCACCGCAACGACATTAACCATGCTCCGGCCGAGCAGAATCAATTTCCGTTCCGTCTCTACCGCGGCATCGATGATCTGCTGAACACGGTTGACGTTCGAAGCAAATGTGGAGATGAATACCTGCTGTTTGGCCTGGGCGAAAGCCTCCAGGATATGACCGCCAACCAGGCGTTCCGAAGGGGTAAACCCGGGTCTTTCGGCGTTTGTGCTTTCCGATAGCAGCACCTTCACGCCCTGCTTGCCGATTTCTGCCATTCGGTGCAGATCGGGATAAGGTCCCTTCACGGGAGACATGTCGAATTTAAAATCTCCCGTGTGGACGACATTGCCTTCCGGAGTTTGAAATACGACGCCCACGCAATCCGGGATGCTGTGACTGGTCGAAAAAAAAGAGGCATGGATGGCACCCGCTTGAATGGTGGAATTCGCGTCGATCGTGTGAAGCTCGGAATTACGCAGAATTCGATGCTCTTTCAGCTTGATTTTAATCAGCTCAATCGTAAGCTTCGTCCCATACACAGGGATCGGCAGCTGCCTCAGTAAATAGGGAATTCCACCAATATGGTCTTCATGTCCATGAGTGACGACAAGGGCTCTGACTTTATCCGCGTTGTCCAGCAAATAGGTGAAGTCGGGGACAATCAAGTCGATGCCGGGCAGGTTTTCGTCAGGAAATTTCGAGCCGCAATCAATCAACACAATATCTTGATCGTACTGTATGAAGTACATGTTTTTGCCAATTTCATTCACCCCGCCAAGCGCGGCGACCAGCAATTTTTGTTCAGCTATATTCATGGCTAGGTTGCCTCCTTGTCTCTACTCGCCTAGGTCCATATCTTTCAATGCATGATGTTCCTTCTATATTATTGAAGTTCTCGCAAAACTTATGCACCGCGGGAAACAATGGATGCGCCAGTCGTAATGCAGAGTAACGACAGAAATCCCGCCAATCTCAAACGGTATGTCATTTGTCTTTAGCCCTTTCTGTTGCAGCCAGATAGGAATTCAGACCTCAGGCTTCTTTAAAAGTTGAAAAATGAAAAAGACTGCCGGATAATCGGCAGTCTTCTGAATATAGCGCAAGTCGCGTCTTACGAATGTTTCCCCTGTTGTTTAGGAGCTTTAACCGGCTTATCGTTAACGCTGACAAAGATCGGATTAGAATAAAACCACAGGTCGCTGTAATTCCGTTTATTAATTTCCGCAAAGCGCTGCTCGTTGTCTTCGATGTCCGTTTTCGGATCCATGAGCGGATCGCCATGTCGGGTTTCTCCGTCAACATTCACGCCAAGGTTCGTCCCTCTTAACCGGAAATATTGGTCCTTCGTTGCTTTCGTCCGATAAGTGATCACGTTGTATCCATCCCGATCGGTTGTCCAATCCTTGCTCGTAAACCGTTTCACCACTTTGGTCGAATCGTTGGTGCTCTTGCTGTATGCCGCCGTACCTGGTTGTGCCTTACCGGTGACATCACCCGAGATCAAATCGACATGATCCACGGCTACGGAGTCGCCGTTGTTATTTTGTTTCGGACTTTTGAATCGGATCGTAATTTCGATAGGATTCCCTTGTTTCACTTGAAGTTTACTCCCCATCTCGGCCTGCTTATTCCCATGGCGAACGCGAAAATCCAACGCGTTGATTAAATCGCCGTGCACGGAGAACGATTGGCCTGAACGCATGCCGTTCAGCACGCTTTGCATATCCTTTCCGTTCACCCATGTGTAATTCTTGGCGTATTGTCCCGGCCAATAACCGCTGGAGTATAAACGATTGTCACTAATCTCAAAATGAGAATCCGAGTTCGCAAAGTTCCAGAATTCGCGTCCTTCGCCGAGCAGCGCATCCCATACGCCGCCAACTTTGGCAATCATGTAATCAGCGCCGCCATAGGTTCTGTTTTCCGGCGTAGTTAAATTTAGCCCGCCACGATCCGGTTCCATCTGATTCCCGGGCATTCCTTCCAACCCGAATACAACATTCGGCGCGATGTTGTTGAAATCCCGTATGTCAGCGATCGTATAGACGGTTTTTCTGGAAGGATGGTTGAGCAATGCATAACTGCTGTTGGCGTAGTTTTTTTGGAGCCAGGCCAGTGCCGTTCGAGCATCTTCGGACGTCGTATAGGCCCGGTTGTCTGTTTTTTTCCAATCGGCGACTTCTTTGGGATCAAACATCGCTTCATCTCGATCCGTGAATAGATACTCGAACTGACGGGCTGCCCTAAGGCTCGCCTCTGAACCGAATGAGCCTGCTATAATGCCGACTCCCACATGTTCGTATGTAGGCATGTCCCATTCAAAACCCGAATAGATAATGTTATTCTTGTATTTCCCTGCTGCCTGGAGCTGCTGGATCTTAGGGATCTGATACAGCGCCATTCCTTGGGAGAACGGAACAGGTCCGCCGGCAAGAGGATTTCCCTCATCATCCCGTTTCGAAACTCTAAGATGGTCCGAAACGGCGATCCAATCCAAACCGTACTTTTCGAACCCGTTGTCCAACAATTCCTGTAAGGATTGACTGGCATCATCGGACTGATACGTATGCGCGTGATACTCCCCAGTCATCCATTTGCCGTTGCTTTCCGGCTTAAACTTAGACCCATCCGACTTCGCATGAACAACCATGCCTTGCGAAAGGATGGACAAGCTGAGCGCCAAAACCATGATGGTTTTCTTCTTTAGCTGCATTTCATGGCACCTCCGAGTTGATATCAATCGTAAAAACTACTTAAGTGTAAGCCTTCTTGATTAAGAGAATGTTATGATAAATCGATACATTTGTAAGAATAGTCCTCGTTATTCTTATGTCCAATCGAATAAATAAGCTCGCGACTTTGTAACTTGAAATAAGCAAGGTCATCATCCATTTAGGTTACATATATTATATTATGTAAACAATTAATTAACAGAATGACTACAACCTGCATTCGTTGTAGTCATTTCGATGAGCTTCTTCTAAGATTACATTTCTTTGGATAAAGTTCGACGTACCAGCTTCACCTGACCATTCACCCCTGAAGGCAAAGCATTCTTGCCATACAGGTTCTCCAGCGTATTGGCTGCACGGATGGTAAGCTGATGGAGCCCCTGTTCCACATACCGCGTGATGTTCCAATGATACGGAGGCCACAGCCGGATGCCAGCGTCTATATCATTCACATATAGGCAAGCCGTCTCCCTAATATCTTCGGCTTCCAGCCACAACTCCTCGTCCGGAGCTAAGCTGACCTCCGTCAGGTCTACCTGCTGAGAGTAATCACCCGCCCCCGCATAATAAGGATAGCCGGCAGAAGCCCAAGAACCAAACATATGTTCCGAACGTGCGTTTAACCTCACCTCAGCTTCTATTTCAAACGGGCCAATCAAATAGGCTGGGAATGAAATCGCCGGCATCGGCTCCAATAAGGAAACCGTCAATATCTCGAGCTCGTTCTCGCCCGCCACCAAATGAGCCGTGATATCCAGGCAAGCATAGTTTGAATCCTGCCAATCGGATGGCTTCAGCGCATTCTGCCTAACGCCATTCACGAAGATTTCAACATTGCGCCTGCGCTGCAGGAAGCCGATATGGGCCGGTATTATCTGCTTCACATCGTCCAGAATCAACTCAAGCCTCGGCAATGGATGAACATCTGGTGGATGCGAATGATCTCGGCCATTCGGTGAATGCAATTGTTCGATTAATGCCTGCGTAATGGTAAACGTTGTACGGTACGTGTTCACTTGCCCAGGCATCGTGGCGTTCATCCTGGAGTTTCGGTCATTCAGCGTGACCTGCCACTGGTCCAGTAATAAAACGTTGGGTTCAAGAGACTGAAAACGCCACTTATCTTCGAGAACGATAATATCCTCGGTTTTTTGCACCTTGCCGAACGTTTGTTCTGTTCCATTAATTGAGCACTCCTCAGGTCCAACCGATAGAACTCGCAGTTCTCCAGGTGCATAGGTAAGAACGGAATCGCCTACTAACCGGCGAATGTTCCCGCTTTCCAAGTCCCACTCTTCCATAAGGTTCCCGGTTTCTCCTGCATCAAGCTTCATGGAAACGTCATGCTCCGTCCAGTTCATAAACCATACAAATACACGGTTACCGAACACACGTTCTACATAGATCAAATCCTCATATTGTCCTTCAATCAGCTTCCATCGTAAGGCAGCAGATTTCTTTAATAACCCGCTTACCGTTTCACACAAGGGCTCGAACAGATCTGGAGCCTGCTCCTTTATACGGCCTCCGGACATCTCTGGATCGGCAAGTATCCGCTTTTCTCCGGAATCGAGATGATCCTCGATCAATGTATCTTCGTGGTCCTTGTCCTCCAACGAATAAAATAAAGCATACCCTTTGCCAACGGGGCGTAAAGCCCCATGCTGAGGATTCGGGCTAAAAAGCTCATGCATTTGCTTTGCCAGCTCCGGGTCCTGGCGTACGGTCTCGCTATGCCTCGGAATTGCCCCTACGGCAACCAGCGTTCCGCCTTGCTTTACATAGGCAACCAGAAGAACGGCGATGTCTCTCGACATGACTTCCACCTCGGGCATAACCAAAACCGAATATACGTTCCCGTCACCACTGAATCGTACCCCTTCTCCATCAACAAGGGCAGCATTACGAAGCTGACATTCATCAACATAGTCATAATCAATGGAATGGCGCAGCATGCGATCCGACAAAAGCGAGAACAAGGTATCGGATGAAGGAAACCGGTTAGATTGTCCCGATGCGAACATATTTTCGTACACCGATTGAATAGGCGATAATAGAAGAACCTCCGGGGTTCGTTTTCCGCTGGCGCCGAGCAGACTCAATCGACCGAGATAGTCGGCAAAAGCACGATAATGCGGCCAATGCGGCGCATGTTTGAATTCTGTGGGAGGAAAATCGGTTTTCCGATACCCTGCAAACGAATAATAGAACGCATGCGGGATAAATAGATTAACGCCGAGGAAAGCCATGAAATTGGCATCGAGCCGCCTTTGACGCATGGAATAGCCGTGACCGCTGGCACCAAAGGCCTCGCAGATCACGCGTTCTTTATTATCCAACCCGGCTACGGAAGCCGCCGTCTTCACGGACACGATCCGGTGCGGATTCTCCTTCGTGCCGATGCCTGGCGTCAAATAATCCACGCCTGCATAGTGGAACTGCTGCAGGACGCGCGTCTGGTTGCCTTGCGACCTGGCTTGCCCCCAGACCGGTTCCTCCAGCGTATGACCGATGTACAGCAGTTCATGCCCTTCGCACCATGAGGAAACCGCTTGATGATACCCCTCCACATACCAGCGCGTAATCGTATCATAATATTGCTGTTTCGTTGCACGGCTGCCGTCTGCCATGTTATATAGCAAAGCTCCTAATCGCGGGATGAGATCATACCCGTTCTCTTGCCGGTACCGCTCACCCATTCCTTCAGACCAAGCAAAGACCATGCCAGGCAGGGTAGCGCCTACATCGTGAACAGCCGTCCGGATCGCTTCCACCCCGAAGAAACCGTCGTGGATCATGAGCCCCGGCTCGTCGGTAAAAACGCCTTGTATCGTCGTTCCGAAATATTTCTGCAAGGACAGAAACGGTTCATAGGACATCCGGATGAACGCCTGGACCGCCTCCGGATTCAACGTATCCAAGTAGTACCCATTGGCAAACGTGATGCCTTCCGCAATTTCGCAGGACCAGCAGGCCAGCACGACATAAGAGTCTTCCGCATGCGGAGGCGTCCAATCCCGTCCCCATTCATGCGTGAGGTCCTCGGATTCTTCATGGAGCAGCCATTCCCCGTCAGACTCGACGGCACGATAGGCCAGAATGGCAATCAGCTCATTATTCTCATAGCGTGCAAAATCCAGCTTCAAGCTCTCTTGCCCGGAACCGCCGTAACATCTCTTTTCCTCCACTCTTAAGTAACGCATGCGAAATTCCGGATGCTGTCGCGTCAGCTTTCCGCCCACCGTCCCGCTTGGCCAATTATCCTCATCGTACAGCCAGACGACCATATTGCGTTTTTGGCATTCCACGGTGCAGAATTCCAAAGCTTCCATAAAAGCCTGCGAGAGGTATGAGGCTTGCATTCCATGACGCGCATGCAGAACAACCCCTCCGACGCCCGCTTCAAACATCGATTGAATCTGGCTTTCCAGCTCCGCTTCCTTGAGCTCGTGATTCAGAAACCAGAAAGGCTGCGGGCGGTACGTTGCGTCCGGATTCTGGAATTGCTGCTTCAACCGCATGAGATCCATTTCGATTTCTTCCTTAACATGAAGGCTGTTCACCTACATCACCTGTCTTTGTTCGAATTTGAACTGGATTCTGACATGAGTAATCGAATGAAGAATCCCCCGACGACGGAGCGATTCTGGAAGTTCATTTGCTTGCCGCTGATGGTGTCATACCAATCGGTCACCGGGACTCGAGCGGAGGTTTCATTCATGAAATCCCATAGGGGCGCGATCATGGACTCAAACCCGGCCTGCGTGGTACTCATGGCTGCACACCATACCAGCCAATCGGATTTCGTATACGTATCGCGGCTGTCCAGGGGAAGGCCGTAACGGTTCTGTAGATGCTGGTAATACTCCAGTTCCCGCTCCGCCACTGCTGTTGGAAACAGGTTGAACTCCAGCAGCCGATCCCACACCAGATTGTATTTCATGCTCCAGGAATCGCCGGCGCTGTCGAACGTAAGCTTGTAATGGTCACCGGCATCGGCCATGGACATCCATTCATTCGCCATGTTCCGTGCAGCTTCGTGATAAGCTTCCCCTTCCGGGAGGCCGAGCCGATCGCACATGTAGGAGTATGCGGCAATGCCCAAGATCGCCTTGATGGACAGATTAGCATTATGCGCCAAATGTCCGGCGAAGTCATCCGTGCACAGCTGATTGTCCGGATCGAGTCCATTCTTCAGCAAATACCCAGCCCATGCGGTAAGGGGCTCCCAGTGCTCCCTGGCAAACTCCGCATTTCCTTCATACTTGCATACCGCAGCCGCCATCAGGAGCATATTACCGCATTCCTCAATCGGCATCTGGTATTCCAGCTTGTTCTCGCCATACACTTGACCGTTGGCTTTCGGGTACGTGCCCACGTCATGGGGCGCAAAATCGAACGTCCATTCATCGCTCATCGCATACTTAAAAATCGGACGCATCATGCCCTTGATCAGTTCAGGGTTATATCTCAGGAACAATGGAATCGACGGGTAGCTGACATCGACCGTGGCAATGCACCCGTTGCTGAAATTCTCCTTGGAGAAAAACAACACGCGGCCCGCTTCGTCAGCAACCAGTTTATGCGCGGCAATCGCCTGCCGATAGGTCAGCGCCAAAATATCCCGGTACCGATTGCCCCCTGCGGCTTGGCTCTCGGTCATGAGCTCGCGGTTAAATATCTCGCATCGCTCCATGATCGTTTCATACTGATCGGCTGCCGCTAACAGCATGTCATGAAAGGTCCATCCATTTACCTTCCAATAAGCATCCAGCGGCTTGAGGAAATATTCGATCGCATGAATATCGTCATACGCAAGCATCAGATATTCGGATACCCATTCATCCCGAACAGCACCCAAATCGATTTCGGCAGCCATGACGGGAACGTTATCGGAGACGGGGCGCGGCTTCTTCGAATCATCTTGGACAGGTAATTGACCAGTCCTCACATACGACTCCCGAGTTGTGACCGAATGAATTACCGTCTGTATCCGCGATGAACGCGGCACCGCCAGCACCATATACCCCCAGTCGATTCGGGTGTCATCACCGGCAAGCTGCAGGATCGGCTGTTCGACAGTACCCATCGACATCGCATTCAATCGTCCGTCGAACACGCGGTGCTCCCAGGTCACCTGCTGATCCGGCGTATTAACGCACCATTCGCCCGTTACATCGATGTAAATCTTAACGTCATGCGGTTGCCCATCCAACGAACGCACGTGAAAGGTCAAATAGGTGACGGGCCGGGATAATAGCTCGAGATCGTCCAGCAAGAGCGGGGTGGTAAACTGAACTTGAAGTTCAATGCCTTCCCCTTGAAACGTATACCGGGTCGTTACGGGCTCAACCGTCAGATCGGTTTGCTCAAGCGCTTCAGGCTCAAGTTGTTCTGACGGCTCCTGCGTGATAACTTTTCCCATGAATCGTCGCGGTACGCCATCAATGATGGCTACTCCCGTCATGCCCTGAATCTTGTTCGTCCAATGCCGGGTATGGTCGTCATATAGACGGTCCGCTGCGGACCATACGCTGAAATAAGGATCTACGGTTACCAGCGGCACGGATGGGGGTCTGAAATTCGTTGTCATCTAACGTCAACTCCTTCATGTATTCTTTATTCTTCAAGCTGCCTGGATCTCCTTGCGATTTGGAAATATTGATTCAATAAACAGCGAAGGCTTCGCCCCCTTGGATGACAAGGTCATGCGAAGCCTTCCTAATTAACGGGCTCCCCTGATCATGGATATGATTAGTTCGGCATTTGAACGGTCACAACGTCTTTACCCTTCAGATTTTCGTTCGTGAACTGCATCGCCTTATCGTATCCGGTCTTTCGGAGCTGTTCCCGCAGTTCGTTGATAATGCTCATGGCGGCTTCATCCGATTTGGCAAAAACCGCTTCCTTCCACGCATCGCCCATCCGATCCATCGAAGGCTTCAGCATTTCCCATTCCGGCGCTTTGGTGATGACATCGCCGGGGTTGTACGCCGTAATGACCTGAATGCCGTTCGGACGGAGGATTTTGCGAGCATTCTCCATCGCGTCCAGCCTTTCTTGTTCCGCCCAGATGTCTCCTCCCGCAGCGGAATTGATGCGGTCAAGTCCTGTCAGCGATTCCAGACCGATGCTGATGCCTTCGTTCTTGCGCAGCTTCATGTTGGTGTCCGTGCTGAATTTGTCAAACCATTCCTGATTCGCGACAGGCTTGCCGTCCTTCATGTCCCAGTGAACGCCCTGCACCCCGTACCTAGCCAGCATAAAGCCTTCATCGGAAGCCATGAAGTCGAGGAACTTGAGCGCAGCATCCACGCAAGCGCCTTTACAGTTCTTGGTGATTGCCGTCACATTGTTGCCTTGAATTCCGAGATCGACAGGCCTGTCCGGTTCGACGTCAGCGCGCTCCAGCGGGCCGAGCGGAATGTAGTCGCTGCCCGGATGCGATGAGACATATTCCTTGGAAGCATCCAGTATAGCCGGGTAGTGGGCGGCCAGGATGGCGATGCGGCCTTGATTGATTTTTTCCTTGGCAATCGGGTCCGTCTGGGTGAAGGCTTCAGGATCCATCAGCCCTTCTTCAACCAGCTTTCGATAGAACAGCGTGTATTCTTCGTAGCCCTTGGTGAAGAAGTTATGCTCAAGCGTGCCGTCGCCTTTATCGACGTAACTCGCCCCGGAATAAAACATGGTGTTGCCGATGCCGACGGCCCAGCCGTTGCTGAAACCGCCCAGCGGAAAGACCGGCTGGCCGTTCTCCTGCAAGTTGGCATCCTTGATTTTTTTGAGGAAGTTATAGAAGTCGTCCTTCGTCACGACGGATTGCGGGTCTACGCCAACCTTCTCGGCGATGTCTTTGCGCACATAGAAGCCATAGAGCCAGTCCATCCCATCTTCGTTGGTCGCCGGCTGATTTTGCAGCAGCAGATACTTTTTGCCGTCGTAAGCGTTAATCGCTTTTTCATACAATGCCGGCGGGACATTTTCTTCCGCAATGGATTTGGATAAGTTCGGATAATCCTTCAATTTCTCGGAGATATCGACCAATTGTCCTTCTTTGGCCGCCTTGATGATTCCGTCCAGCTCCCCGCCCCAGGCAGGTCCGGTATAGATATCGGGCAGATCCTGGGTCGCGAAGATCTGATTGACCTTCTCCGTCTCGCTGCCCTTGGTATATTCCCACTCCAGGGTAACGCCCGTCTTCTCCTTGATGACTTCTTCGACCGGCGTCATCGCATCGGAACCGTTTGAGCCATTCCAATTGTGTAATATTTTGAGTTTGTATGAATTCTCTCCTTCTGCGCCTTCTCCGTTATCTCCGTTCCCTGATGAATTCGTGCAGCTGATCAGCAAACCTCCAACCATGATGGACACGAGCAATGCGGATACGCCTTTCGACCAAATCCTCTTCAAACCAATCGCCTCCTGGAATATGGATATCAATGATCTTGGTAAAGCTTTGGACAAATTCCGGGTCAGGATGACCTAACCTTTAACCGAGCCGATCATAACCCCCTTTACGAAATATCGCTGCAGGAACGGATAAATGCACAGGATCGGGAAGACCGTGATGACAAGCAAGGCCATGCGAAGCGATTCGGGCGTCGCGCCTGCCCCGCTGGTTCCGCCCACCGTCTGACCACCTTGCTGCGCCGCGCGCTGCATCGAATTGGATAATGCTTCTGCTTCGGTCAGCATTTCTTGCAATAGGGTCTGCACCGGGATCAAATCTTTGTTGGATACGTAGTATGCGCCCGAGAACCAATCATTCCAATGGGCCACCCCGATGAAGAGGGAGATGGTTGCCAGCACCGGTCCCGAGAGTGGCAGTATGATCCGCACGAAGATTTGAAAATCGCCGTAACCGTCAATGCGGGCGGATTCCTCCAGCTCCTCGGGTATGCCTTGCAGGAAGGTGCGGATGATCACGATGTGCATGAAATTGAACAGCATCGGCAGCACGTACACCCAGAAGGTATTGATCAGATGCAGCTTCTGCAGCGTAATGAAGAACGGGATGAACCCGGCGCTGAAAATCGTCGGCAAAAAGATGTAGAAAGTGAAAAAGGAACGGCCGGGCAGCGTTTTCTTGGAAAGCGCATAGGCCATGAGCGTACACAGCACCACATGCAGGAAGGTTCCGAGCACGGTGCGCATAAGCGTAATTTGGTATGCCTTCCATATGCGGGCGTTATCGAACACCTGAGCATAGTTCTCCAGCGTGAATTTACGAGGAAGGAAATAGATGGCCCCCATCATCGAATCTTTGCCGTCATTCAAGGAATAAGCCAAAATATAAATAAACGGGTAGATCATGGAGAAGCCGATCAATGCAAGAAACGTGTAATTAAACACCGAGAAAAAAGACCACTTTCGATTCATTACGTCACCTCCTTAGAACAGGGATACATCGCTGACTTTGCGGGCAATCCGATTGACCGTCAGAACCAGGATGAGCCCGATGATGCTTTGGAATAGCCCGACGGCCGCGGCGTAGCTGAGGCGTCCTTCCCGGATACCGGAATTGATGGCGTGCACGTCCAGAACGCTGCCCATGCTGGCAGTCGCCGGTCCGTTCAGGAGCAGGAGCTGTTCATACCCCGCGCTCATCAGATTGCCCACCGCGAGAATAAACAAGATGATGGCCACATTCCGGATACCTGGAAGCGTCACGTGCCACATTTGCTTGAAGCGCCCCGCGCCATCCATCTTGGCAGCTTCATATAGCTGCTGGTCGATGCCCGCAATGGCGGCCATAAAGATAATGGAATTCCAGCCGATGTTCTTCCAGATATCGGAACCTACAATCATCTGATAAAACCAGGTTGGATTGTTCAGGAACTGGATCGACTCGGCCCCGAATGACCCCAAGAGGTCATTGACCGGACCGCCGTATGGGGTCAGCAGCCGCTGCATCAAGGTGACGACCACGATCCAGGATACGAAATAAGGCAAGTAAGACAGGGTCTGAATGGTCTTCTTGAATTTCATCTTCCGCACTTCATTCAGCAGGAGCGCAAGAATGATCGGCATCGGAAATCCGATCAGCAGCTTCATGAGGCTGATGATGACCGTGTTGCGGATGATGTCCCCGGACTGATAATAATTGAAGAATTGTTCAAAGTACTTGAATCCGGCCCAGGGGCTGCCTGTAAATCCGCCTATGAAGGTGTAGTCCCTGAAGGCAACTTGAATTCCGTATAAGGGCACATAGGAAAACAGAAAAAACCAGACGATGCAGGGCAGCATGAACAAGTAAAAGAGCTTGTGCTGCCAAATTCGTTTGAATACTCGGTTGCTTGTCCATCGTGACTTGTTCACATTCCCACCTCTCCTTTCTCACATGGGGCGGCGGTGCCGCCCCGTCCTCTATAGTTCTGGTACATTCAACCGCAGCGTGATGATTTCAAACGGCGTGAACGATAGCGTGACCTCGGACGGATCGTTCATCGGCAGCTGCGTAAGGCAGTTTTCCATCAGATCAGCGATCCAGGCCTCGGCGGCTTCAAACCCAAGCCGAAGCGACGTGTTCGCGTGCGTTCCTGAAGCTTCATACAGACGAACGATGACATCGTCGCCATCCTCGGCTTTTTTGACGGACTCTACCATGATGTGCGGATGATCAGGCCAGATAAACGATTGTGAAGGAGGCAGCTTTGTTGTCACCTGATCCGATACCTCAGGCAAGGACATCGTGCGAAGCGGGACGTTCAGTTCATGGCCTCTTCGGTAGATTTCGGCTTGCACATGATTCCCTTGGTGCGGATACAACGAATACGTGAATCGATGCTCTGCGCGGTCCGCCTCCGGATCGGGATAAGAGCTGCTGCGGAGCAGATGAAGATCCAGCACGTTATCGATGGCGCGATGGCCATACTTGCAATCATTGAGCAGCGCGACGCCGTAATCCGGCTCCGATAAGTCCACCCATTGATGTGCGCAGATCTCATCCTTCGCAAAATCCCACAGCGTATTGCGGTGGGTCGGTCTGCTCAGGCTGCCGAACTGGATTTCGCAGTGGACCTGATCCGTGCGTATATTAACGGGGAACGACGTTCTTAACATCTTGCCGTTCTCCCTCCAATCGACGTCCGTCTCGAAATCGATGCGCCGGCTGCCCGCCGTCAACACGACGGTCTGGGTCAGCGAGGACTCCCCGTAACCGTACTCGAAGACAAGCCCGATCCTCGGCCCCTCCCGAAGCTCCCGCATGCTCAGCAGGTGTATCGGTGTACCCGGATTCGCCGCATAGTCATGGCGGAAATCCCATGCGTCCCCGTCGTCATGATAAACGCGAAGATCGTTGCCTAATCGTCCCTGCTGGATGACTTCGCGGTTTTCCGCTTTATCCAGAACCGACAGGATAGCCCCGTTTTGATCGAATGTCACGATGACCTTGTCGTTCTCCAGGCTTCGTCCTTCAGCTGCAGCTGCAGCGTCTGCGCCCGCCTCTGGCGTTTTAGTCAAGATTTCAGAGGAGGATGCGGCTTCTCCATCCGCTTCCAGGCCAGCGTCATTCGATAAGACCGCATATCCCATCGATGGAACCTGCACGTGATGCCAGCGTCCGTTCATGCGCAGCCACTCTCGTCGCTCCCAAGGCAGCGAATTGAAGATGACGGTTTGCGCGGAAGCCGTGTCACTGCGTGCTATATGGCCAGCTATATAGTTGTAGGTGTCGGCAATCATGGTTTCCGTCTGCCCAAGCAGCTCTTCATACCGCGCCAGCGACTCATCGTACACCCGCTTGATCGAAGATCCCGGAAGAATATCGTGGAACTGATACAGCAGGACTTCCTTCCAGATCGTCTCCAGCGTCTCAGCAGGATAATCCCGCCCTAGCCGGGCTGCCAGCACAGAAGCAAACTCCAGCTCGCGCAGCGCTTTCTCCATCTTCCGGTTGTAACGTTTGCTCCGGGCCTGACTGGTCAAGGTTCCTTGATGCTTCTCCAGGTAGAGCTCCCCGCGCCACGTCTGGAACGACTCGCGCTCTTCATTCAACCGTTCGAAGAACTTCCACGAAGGCTCTTGCTGGACGGGAGACAAACCAAGAAGGTTTTTCTCGCGAGCCAGCCGTTCCAAATGCTCTTCGCCCGGACCGCCGCCGCCGTCTCCAATGCCGAAGAGCATCAAGGCATGGCCGGATACGTTCTTATCTAAATACTCCCGCTCCGCCTTGGCAATGGAGCGAGGGGCTGCCGGACTGTTGTACGTGTCTTCAGGAGGCATATGGGTCAGAACGGCGGAGCCGTCGATGCCTTCCCAGAGGAAGGAATGGTGAGGGTGCCGGTTGTACTCGCTCCAAGAGAGCTTCTGGGTCATCATATAATCCACGCCGGATTTCTTGAGCAACTGCGGCAGGCTGGCAGAGTAACCGAACACGTCCGGCATCCAGAGCGATTTCATCTCCAACCCGAATTCCTGTTGGAAATATCGCTTGCCGTACAAGATCTGACGAACCAGTGATTCCCCGCCCGGTACATTGGTATCCGATTCTACCCACATGGCTCCCTGCGGTTCCCATCTTCCTTCGCGCACCCGTTCCTTGATCTGTTCATATAGTGCGGGATAATGCTGCTTCATCCAGTCATAGAGCTGGGGCTGGCTTGCCCCGAACACGTAGTCCGGGTAGCGTTCCATCATGCGGAGCACGGTCGAGAACGTTCTGGCGCCTTTCCGGATCGTTTCGCGGATCGGCCACAACCAGGCCAAATCGATATGAGCGTGCCCCACGGCGCTGATCGTTAAGACCGGATCGCCGCCCTTCAGGCTCAATGGTTCAGCCAGCTTCTTCTTCGCCTCCGCGACGCGCTCCGGCGAGAAATCCGTGAGCCGTAACGAAACGTCATACAGCGCCTGATAGATTCTCTCTTTGCGAGCGGTTCCCGCCGGGAGCTGCTCGGCGGCTTCCAAGAGTACCTCGACATCGTAATATAGGCTCCGGATATCTTCCCGGCAGCTGGCGATGACGGCTTCTTTCAAAGTTCCTCCCCGGTATTTGCCGAAGAGATCGTTATTGCCCGCATCGGCCCACACTTCAATATCCGATCCACGCAGGAACATGTCATGGAGCCGGACGACGCGCTTGCCGGGGAGTCCTAAGGAAAAGTCGAATTCCGAATTCACGGTGGTCAAGCCCTGTACTGGCGATCCGTTCGGATCCACCAAACACAACTCGCCGTTGATGTCCAGCAGGAGGACAAGATCCTCCTTCCGGCTATGCTCCGGAATGCTGCCGGCAAAACGGAACCAGGCGCAGTCCCACAGGCTGCCCCATCGCTGTCCATGGACAAGCGTCATTTTCGTTCCCGTCTTTCGATCCAAGTACGATACGGGCTCAGGCGTAACCCATGCCGTCACTTCCAACTCGGCAACCGGCTCATATATGGATTCCCGAAGTTTGCTTAACATTTGTTTTAACGGTTCAGGCCTTATCGGTTCGTATGGCATGATGATCTGCTCCTCTCTATTGCATCAGTCGGCTGCAGGTTCCGTCACGGATTGGGATATCCAATCCACCAGAATCACGGCCTGGTTCGCCGCGCCGTGTTCGTACTTCAGCAGGACGGTTAACGACTCCCGATCCCATACCCAGTCGGCAGGCATCGCTTGATTCCCGATGACGTACTGGACGGACGCCGGCTCGGTCGGACAATACAGCCTCGCGCTGGCCTGCATATTGGCCGGTCCCTTGGCCGTGAATCGGAAACCGGCGTCCGATTGGTCGAGCTCCTCGATTCTGGAGGAGGCTGCGATGATGGACACTCTGCCTCCGGAAGGACGTCCGGCTTCAACATCATAGAGAAGCGCCTGTTTCCCGGGGCTTAACGAAATTTGATCATGAACGGAGAGTTTCGAATCGAACAAGTCCACGACAGGACCCGAGATTGTCAGGTCTTTATCGGAGACGGACTCTTCCAGGACCGAAGCAATGATATAAGGACCGCGTTGCAGCTTGAAATAATGTTTGGTATGCCACGGCGGTTCCGTGCCGAAAAGTGCCTCCATCGTGGCCTGGACGGCGCGGCGCAGCCGGTCTGCCCCTTCCTTCGACAAGCTCAGGTCGGCCGGATGCTGATCCAGCCAGCATACGACGCCTTTTCCTGCCTGATGGATACCTTCCGCTACTCCCTTCAGATCAAGCTGCTCAAAAAGATGCTCCCGCGGGGAGTTATATTTCGAGCTGAACGATCCGACCCCAACCTCCGTGTTCCACCATGCGCGTATGCCGTGGTACGGATCGCTGTCATCGCCGACATAGATCAGTGCGCCGCCATCCCGCACCCACTGCGCGAGGGCATTATGAAGGTCTGGATATTCCGGCTTGAAAAATTCATAGCTCAATACAAGGACGCGGTAAGGAGCCAAATAACCCGGATAACGCCTTACATTATCAAGCTGAAGCGGGCGAACCGGGATGCCATGCTTCAACAGGGGCAGCGTCAGACCGTAAAAAGGAGAGAAATCGAGTAGCTCCGTGTCCCCCGCCTCCTGAAATCCTTGGGGGTCCGTGCCGTCATATTTCCCGGCATCGGGCGCTCCAGGCTCAGGCTTCATTCGCTGAAACATCGCGGAGTCTGCAATGAGAACGCCGACTTGCAAGGCGTCTTCCTCCGATTCGATCACTTTCTGGTCCATATTGCCCAGCGTATGCATGACCTGGAGCAGCGTCGTTGCATAGTCGGACGGGATGGATTCTTTGCTTGAGCCGTCCTGGGATGGGTAAGTCCCTTTAAAGATTCGCCGCGGCCATGGCGAGACCTCATAATGGGAAACCCCTGGATGCAGCAGTGAAGCGACCACGGTTTTTAGATAGTTCTGCTGATAATCCGCCCACGTGTGGTTCGGATTGTCTTCGATCGGATCATGCAGGAACCACATGCGTCTGTCCGTTCCCCGAACCAGCTCCTGCATCACGCCGTATTCGAGGTAAGCGGTTTCAAACGTCCGTTCCTTGCGCAGCCCCTCATATACATTCGGCGTCCGGGAGGTCCCCGTCCAGATCTGTGCAATGTACCCGTCTATGGACGGGAGCTCCACGAGCCCTGATTGCGGACTGACGATCCGCCATTGGGTGTAGTTGATCAGACTATGGGTCGGAACGTAAAAGCGAAGGATTCGATCATAACGCTTTAACGCGTAATCCTTCATCTCTGCGCACAGCCGGTCGAGCACCCGGGTATATAAATACGCTTTCAATTTGGAAGCCCGGTATTGTGCGTCCGGTGAAGCATGTGGCGGAATCCATGGCTCCTTGTAATACAGCTGCCATTCCCGCTTGAACGCTTCCGAATAACCTCCGTTCACCCAAAATTCTGGCTCTTCCAGATGAATGGCCTCCACGCCCGCATCCACCGCGATGCGTATTCGGTCCGCGATAAAGCGGCCAAAGGAAATCGTAGGCACCATGTAAGGAATGACCGGTTGCTTGCCATGCAGGATCATCTCCCCTTGGCGATCCTTCTGGGCTTCATCCCAATGCGGTACGCCGTCTACCTCCCCATCCAGGTAGCTGTTGTATTGCCCCCATGCGACTCCGGTCATGAGATGGACGACGTACCCCTTCTCTTTCCATTTCCGAATGCGCTCAGGCATGGTTTCGTCAATCCCGTACACCATCACGAAGTCTGTCTGAAGATCATAGTCGGGGTGATACGGTGCGGACTCTTGAAACCCGGTTCGTTCTTCCCTGCGATCTCTCGGCACGTGTTTAAACCTCCCTGCTCAGGTTAAATGTACTTTCACTTCATGAACCTCCATCATTTTCTAGAATATAATATATAATATAAATATATTCAATATGTTTTTTGGACAAACCAAAAAAGCCTTCTCCGTTGGATGACGGAAAAGGCTTATTCTTCGCATGGATATTAAGTTCGTGGAACGCGGCCGGATGTTTGGCGGATCACAAGCTCAGGCTCAATCAGCATTTTGCTGTAACTCTTGCCTTCGCCTGAGCCGCGCAGCACTTCCAGAAGTTTGCCGGCGGCTTGATATCCCATATCCCGCTCAAACTGCTTGACATGGGTGAAAATGCTGAATTCCTCCACGATGGAAGTCGGATCGTCGAAGCTGACGATCGATACGTCCTCTGGGACCCTAAGCCCCGCTTGCTTTGCCATCTGATAGATCTGCACGCCCAGTCTCCCGTTAAGCGAAATATAGGCGGTTACCATGCGATTTCGAATGTATCGGTACAATGGGTGCGCTTCCGCATCCTTAAGCACGTTCAGCGGTTTGAAATCCGTAATCATATGCGCCGGATTGATGAGCGCGCCTTTGTCCTTCAATGCATCGATATACCCTTCGATCCGCTCCTGAACCGTCACGGTCTGAAGGGGGGAATCCGAGCAGATGGCGATATCCCGGTGCCCAAGCTCCCATAGATGCTCAACGGCGAGCCGGGTGCCCCGCCTGCCATCGGCGGCAATATAATGCGTCTCGACGCCAGGCAAATACCGGTCGATCAACACAAAAGGAAAACCGGACAGCTTCATGCCCAGTATCTCCTCGTTGTAGTTCTCCTCGTCGATCGGGAAAATCAGCAGGCCTTCGGCTCCGAGAGCCTTCAGATCCTTGATGGCGTCTTTTTCCTTGTCGAGTTTGCCGTCGGTCAGCATGATCATGCTTCGATAACCTTCATCATTCAGAGCCTGCTCGATTCCCTCGATGAGTCTCATGGCAAAGTAATCATGAATCGTGGGCATAATCACGCCAATCATGCCCGTTGCCAGCGTCCTCTCTTTTCCCTTGAGCGACGAAGCCAACGGCTGGTTACCGGGTGAGAAGTCCGCTTCTTCCGCAACAAAACTTCCTTTGCCCGGCACGCGGGCAATCAATTTCTCGTTCGCTAATCCCGTCAGCGCATTGGCAACCGTGATCTTGCTGACATGAAACTGGTCCATCAGCTCCTTCTCTGTCGGAATGCGATCACCGGGCTTCATATTTTCTGATGCTATGACGTGTCGGATATAGTCCTGGATTTGCTGATACAACGGAATTCGATCATTTGTACTCATTCTAATCACATCACCAATTCATTCATGATATTTGAAATATATAATATATCCTTACACATACAAGCGCAATAAACAAGCATGAGCTGACAACGACTGTTACGACAACCCCTTGATGCAATAGCGTTTAACATGCCTGATTTGCAAGAATTATAAGAAGTTTTGTCGAACCTCTTGTAAAATAATATTTGAATATATTAAATATGTGTTGGTAAGCAGTGTGCTGCACGGTATGGTACCGAAAAAAGGAGGTTGGATGTTTACGGATGAGCACGCGCTTCCAGTTGACAACAGAACATAACAAGGAGTGAATTCGCCATGGCCCGTAGATTCACGATTCTCTGTTTAGCCATCCTTTGTGCTTTTTCATTAAGCGGCGGCGCAGCTTTTGCTTCGGGAACGGATGCATGGCCAGCCAAACCCGACGGCTCCGATAACCGCGAACTGCCAAGTTTCAAGAAACCGAAGCATTTGGATGCCGCAGATATTTATGATGCTCCAGGTGACATTAAATTGCTATTAGGGACCTTGCAGGGAATCGTTAACAGGGAACAGCCCCGAATCTATTTGATTGAGTCCCAGGAAGAAGGGAAAATGACCTGGCTTGAAGATATAAACGTGCCTTATACGCTTCATGAAGATTATTGGGACGTATTCGCTGCTTATCAAGGCGAAGCCAAAGGCATGATTGTTTATGATCCGGAAGTTCCCGACACGATTAATGTCGCCACCACCCTCGCAGGACTGAAGAAGGCTGTCGTTGCCAGCCCGGAGCTGGCCGCCAAATTGTCCAAAGCCCCTTACAACTTGAAGACGCTGGACGATCTGCGCGGCAAATTCGATAACCGGCTCGAAGCTTACACCTGGCAGTACGAGAATCTGTGGAAACAGACGAATCATCAGATGTTAGTCGGACTGGACCCGGATACGGCGATTCGAATTCCTTCCGGCCTACCGGAATCGTTTGTAACGATTGCAGAGGAAAAGGAGCAGATTCGCGATGCAAGCAATCGTGATACTTACCAGCTTGATTTATCCTTCCTCTTGGGAAAATCAGAGGTATATCTTCGGTTCGACGATGCTTTCACCCAGGATGGTTGGGGCCCTGCCGTACACGAAGTAACGGTTAAGGCCGACGGCAACGTGATTGCGAGTTTCATCGCAGGTACACCGGAAGAAGAGACCTATCTATATGATCGGCAAAATTCCAAGTTCAGTGAAGGACAGGGCGGTCACCGCTTCGCCGATAACGGCAGTTATTTTGTGTACGAATTCACCCCTCCTGCCGGAACCAAGAACCTGACCGCCGAAGTGGATATGTGGAACCAGTATAAGGTTTCCGCTGGAAATGTCCGTCCGCTATCCGCTGAGCAGCAGGAACCTTATGGTTACTTAAGAGATTACGCCGTAGCCAACAAAGCGATGGTCTTCTGGCTGGATTCCAATGTGCCTGAGCAAAAAGCGCTGTTCGAAAAAATCCTGTCTGATGTGAAGCCGGGAACCCCGTATCTCGGCTGGTTCAGCAACGATGTGGAAGGCGAGTTCAGTTCCGTCGAGATCGCTTCCCGTTATGGCGTTTATGTGCTGGCGGCCGACTGGTTCAGCAATCTGACTGTCTTCTCGGGAACCAAGCCGAATTTCAAGCTGGCGAAAACACCTCCACAGCCGGCCCTGGAGAATAAGATTTACGTAACGTATACTTTTACAGAAGGCGACAACTTCCAATACAACCAGCATCGCATGCGCGTCATGTGGGATGACCCGGCTCGCGGCAAAGTCCCGATCAACTGGACCTCCAGTCCACTGCTCTATGAAGGTGCTCCAGCGATATTGAATTATTATCTCAATTCGGCTACAGAGAACGATTTGCTGATTGCCGGGCCGTCCGGTGCCGGATATTTTTACCCAAGCCCATGGCCGGATGCAAGCTTTCAGCAGTTCTTGCGGTCTACCGAGAAATACCTGAAAAAGACGGGAATGACGATCCCTTATGTTCTGAATCGAGTCGATAGTCAGAATGTGCCGTTATCACCGTTTAAAGCAAAAGCATATGAGGAGGAATATAACGTACCCGGTTTATTTATTAGCTATGAAGACAGATACGGGGTTGAAATCGTTGGCGACAGCCTGCCCGTATCAACGATCCGCGGGATCAGCACCGTGCAGGACGGATTGCAGGTCCTGAATGAGGCCAAAGCGAATTGGGACGGTAAGTCACCGCTCTTCGTTTCCCTCGGCATGCTTGCCTGGAGCATGACTCCGTCGGATGCGCTGGCTCTAACCGAACAGCTTGGAACAGACTTCAAAGTTGTACGCGCCGATCACTATTTCTCCTTGATCCGCGAAAGCTACGGCTTGCCGGCAAGCAAGAAATGATGATGTCTTGTTAAGCGAACTGCATATTTCTCAAGGCAGCGTCAGGCCCGATCCAATCGGGTCTGCGCTGCCTGTTTTATTAACGCGGGGTCTGTTGCTATATTTCATAGCATTAACTATATGTAGTTGATATCATTAATTATATATAATTAATGCCATGAATTAATTGATTAATATCATTAATCATCTCTTGTCCTTCATCATGCTGCAATCGGAACTGTGCCTCCAATAACATCGGACCGCCTTCATAAAGTACTCCGTCTCTCCTCGCATCTCTTTATCTCTTAAAAGGAAAATATGGTTCCTTGCCTGCTTGGATCTGTGAGAAGCGGCTGAATTATTTCTTGGGTAATCGCAAAAACCACATCGTTTCGACAGCCGATCTGATGTCCGATTCTCTTCCCTACTCTATTGCAGTCGGCAATCACATGGCGAATAAGATCCTCTCCCCCATACGACTCGCAGCCATATTACGGCTGTGCTTCCTCGCACCATACATAAAATACGGCAAATGGTGAATACTCACTGTATCGAATTAGCATGTATTCCCTCATATGGAGATTAGTATTATGGCCGCAACTAAAAAGATATCCTTAATCGACGTTTACTTCATCATGCTGCTGTCCTTGGGCATCACCAATCACGTTGTCCTGATTCCGCTTCTTCTGCAGAAAGCAGGCCGGGACGCGTGGATGGGCACGTTGCTAACCATGATCCTGCATATTGGCTGGGTGTATATCTTGTTTTTCATTATGAAGCGGACCCGACAACAATCCATCTTCGCATGGTTCAAAGACAGCTTCGGACCCGTGATAGGCTGGATCTTCGTTAGCTTAACAACGCTCTATTTTTTCTGGATGTCCATGGTGATTTTGCGAGAAACGGTGACGTGGATTCAGGTCACCTACCTGCCGCAAACACCCAAAACAGTCGTCTCGCTCACCATTATCCTCCTATGCGTGTATGTGGCGAATAACGGCATTCGCTCGATAGCCATCATATCGGGAATCTTGCTTCCCATTGTATGGGTGTTGGGCCATTTTGTCGCTATTTCTAATTTGGAATATAAAGACTATACCTTGTTGACGCCGCTCTTCTTGGAAGGTTATACGCCCATGCTTAAGAGCATGCTCGTGGCCGGCGGTGGATTCATGGAGATGATTGTACTGATCTATCTTCAGCATCACATGAAACGAAAGATGAAATACCTCTCGATCGTCATATTGTCTATTTTGCTGGGAGGTCTCACGCTGGGACCGTTGATGGGAGCTATTGCCACATTCGGTCCTGTTCCCGCCATGGAATCCCGCTATCCCGCTTACGAACAGTGGATGCTGGTCACCATAACGAAATATATCACCCATGTCGATTTTCTGGCATTGTACCAATGGATATCGGGGACGTTAATACGTATATCCCTGTTCCTGTTTATTATTGCGGACGGCATTTCCTTTAAAAAAACCAAACGGCGCTTGTGGTACCTGTTAGGGATGGGTGTTGCCACATCCATCATCTCGTTGATCCCGGTCATCGATCGGCAAATCGAGTTATTCGTGCTGGGCAAATATTCGCCATCCTACCTGGTCTTCCTTTCTTCGCTGACGCTGTTGATTGCCATTGCTGTCACATTTCGAGCTAATACCAAAGGAGGGTAGATGATGTCAAACTACAGAAATCGAAATAGCATGTTCCGCCGAAAAAAGAAACCATCCTCGGTCGCAGTGGACCGGCAACCTGCTTCCGACGCATTGGATGAGGAAGCCCTGCGATCCATGTTTGCCAACTCCGCAGATGTCATCATCAAATCTTTCCCAGGAAATCATGAAGATGCTATCCCCGTATTGCTGCTGTATAGCGAAGGTATGGTTGATACCATGCTGATGACACAATATGTGCTGCCGGATCTGGAAGAAAAACTGGAACACTTCAAGGATTGGGAACCTTTAGCCAGAGAACTGGATAAATCGATGGAATGGAGCAAAGTGAAGCAGCCTGCCGATGTCGTTAAACTTCTGTTTGCCGGACGAATGATCCTATTTTTTTCAAAAGAGAAGTGCTTTTATTCCATTGATATTGCCTCGCTTCCCAATAGACAACCTGATGAGTCCAATACAGAGGTGGCCATCAAAGGGGCACGCGACTCTTTTACGGAAGATCTTAACATGAACGTGGCACTCGTTCGAAAAAGATTGCGTACAGCCACACTCCACAATGAGCAAGTGATGATTGGCGATCGCAGCCAGACCAGAGTAGCTCTTCTGTATATTTCCGATATCATACGTCCGGAATTTATCAACGAGGCAAAGGAGCGCTTAAAAGGCATCCATGTCGATGCGCTAGTAACCAGCGGCCAGCTGGAGGAAGCCCTTTCCGATTCGACCTTATCCCTGTTCCCACTCATGGATTACATTGGAAGACCGGATTTCGTCGTGGAGTGCTTGCTAAGAGGGCGTTTTGTCATTCTTGTGGACGGGTCGCCGATGGCATTGATTGCGCCTTGCAACTTGCTGGAGTTGTTAAAGTCGCCTGAAGATTCCTATTTTCCTTACCACTTTGTCATATTTGAACGGCTTCTAAGGTTGATAGGTTTATCTCTTGCCATAATGCTTCCGGGGTTTTGGGTTGCCTTGACATGCTACAACATGGATCAGCTTCCTTTTCTGCTTCTTGCGACCGTCACCGTCTCCCGATTCGGGCTTCCGTTGTCGTCGCCAATGGAAATTTTATTGATGCTGGGCATGTTCGAATTATTCAGGGAGGCTGGCGTCAGGCTGCCGAAAGCTGTGGGTCAAACCATCGCGGTCTTAGGCGGCCTCATTATCGGTGATGCTGCCATACGCGCGGGTTTAACGTCGCCCACCATGCTGGTCGTATCTGCAACGACGGCAGTCGCAACGTTTACATTGGTAAACCAGACATTGAGCGGAACGGTCAGCATTATTCGGCTGTATGTGCTGATATGGTCTTCGTTGCTTGGCATGCTGGGATTCTTTATCGGTTTATTCAGTATCGTTGCCTACCTCTCCGTATTGGAATCCTTCGGACTTCCGTACCTTGCTCCTCTATCGCCGCTGACCTTCAAGGATTTGATGAATGCCCTCTTGAAAAAACCGTGGGCTTTCAACAAAAACCGACCGGATATGCTGCAGAATATAGATAACACATCTGAAGAAAGGGAACCTACGTGATATGAGAAACTGTACCAATATCCTAAAATTAATATGGTTAACGGTTATGCTCAATATGTTAACGGGCTGCTGGGACATCAAGGAGATACAAGACATGAATTACATCACCGCCATCGGCATCGATCAAGAGGACGGTGATTTTGTTGTTTACACCCAGATGATGGATTTTACGTCCGTAGCCAAAAACGAATCGGGAAAAACGGATACCCCCCCTCAAGTATGGACTTCCAAAACTAGAGGCAAAACGTTCGATATGGCGGTTAACGCCATCTATGATTCAGCGCAGGTGCGCACGAGCTGGAGCCATATCTCTTGTATTCTCATCAGTGACACCGTCTTACAATCCAATGTCCTAACCAAACTGGATACGATCGGCCGTTATCAAGAAATCCGGATGACGCCATGGGTATTTGGAACAAAAGACTCCATCGAACAATTATTTAATGTTACTGCTTTCTTCAATCTATCCCCGTTGAATACGTTAGCCCATGAACCTTCTGAAGAGTATAGACAGAAATCCTATGTCGTACCGATTCGATATTTTGATTTCATGGCGTTGACCACAGAACCGGCAAGCACGGTACTTCTTCCTAATCTATCGATCGATAAAAGGACCTGGAGTCTAAATCAAAAAGAAAATCCGAAGCTGGAGATTAACGGAGTATACGCTATTTCCAAAGAGAAATTGAATGGCTTCTTCACCAATGACAAGCTTACCGGTCTGCGCTGGATGGAAACCGATACGAAACGCTCTCCTGTCATGATTACGAATAAGAACGGCGACTACGCGGGGATCGTCGTATTGTCGAACCCTAAAATTCGCAAGAAATTGAACATTGTCAACGGAAAGCCCCAATACAGCATTTACGTGAAGTTAAATGGCAACGTGGTGGAAGCTCTCGACGACATGATTAAGACTGAAATGGAAAAACAGGCGGCCACGGAAGTACAGGAGGAGATTCTGTCCACGTTTAAGAATGGGATTGCTTCAAAGACAGACCTGTACAGCTTGGAGCACGTATTGTTTAAGAAGGACACCCGGCTTTGGAAAAAAATCCATCAGTCGTCTCCCCAACCGATGGATCAAGGTTCTCTGGAAAAGGTTCATGTCGAAGTCCATCTGAATCATGCCGGCATGAAGCTGCTCCCTCATCAAAATGGACCTGCTGCACCTTCGACCCAAAACGAAACAATATCCAGACGATCTGCCATTAAATGAATCCATAATTAAGGCAGCCTTTTCTTGGAGTCAAGAACGGCTGCCTTTGCTTTGAAGCAGGTAGAATTCCTATGTCATATATGATGAAGATGAAATAAATGTTGTTTGTTAAGTTGATCGTACGCGCTTGGCTACACGACAATTTCCACACCTTCATCCTCAAACAAGTCATCATAAGCAACGTAGAGGCCTATGGCTGAGGCGATTAATACCAAAATGGCTGCGATGAACGCCAATTGTTTAACCGTAGCTTTGTTTGATTTCCCTTGCTGTCTTCGTTTACTTTGCACTCCTCGGCCCATACTGCATACCTCCCGCTTTCATGCCGTTACCATAAAATATGATTCCGACATGAAAATGTTGTTAGGCAAAGCACGCTTATTATATCGTATGAGTATAGTTAATCCGGATCGGACATGGCAACCATATGACTGCGGCTCTCTTTTTGACCCAAATGCCATTCTCTCATTTTCACCAGCAGTTTTGCATAGCTTATAGGTTCGATGGACCAACTATAGGTCGTTAAAATGAAGCACCATGCCCGTCTTGTCATCGGATCTCTTGAATCTTGCATGGGTTAAGCACTCCGGGTCAGCCTCTTCGATATCCTGTAATTCATGCGTATACTGCTCAAGGCCTTTTAACAGTATACGCTGCGCGATGTAGTTCCAATAGGATCGATCACTCGGCACGTCGTTCACAGGCCAGAATAAACCATCCGTTAATAGAATCAGGTGGGCTATTCGGGATCTATTGATTTTTCCGTATTCGAGAAAATCAACGGCACGGGGATCCCCGTTCAAGACGCCGTAGCCTCCATTCACGTTGCTCTTAAAGCGGTTCTCCCTAATGATATCTATCACCGTGCCGAGGAGTTCTTGTTGACGGGTCAGTCCCTGATTCACGCCTTCCTCCCATTTCGCGATGGCTGGAGTTTCCAAATGAGCGACTTGTCTCCAGGTTAACGGCCGAACCTCCCCGTCCCGGTACACGGCAAGAATCATGCAGTCACCGGTCTGCAGGAATTCCACCCGTTCCTCCTGAATTCGTACGAGAGCAAGAGCCGTTCCCCAGAGCCCGTCTTTTTTCTCCATATCGACATGGGCTTGCTGCATGAGTTCTCTTAACTTATCGTTTGCTGCCGCAGCATGCTCCGCAAGCTGTTCCACTTGATCCAGTGATTCAAAAAAGTTCTTCACCGCTTGAGCAGCAAGGTACCCTCCCGTTTCCTTCTTGTCGCTGAGGTAGGGAACCACGGAGGATACCCCGTCTAACACGCCGTACAATCCGGCCTGCTCATGATTAATAAGTGCATCTTCATTTAAAAAATGGATCCCCTTAAGGGTGTACTGCTCAATGGTTACCATAATAGCCCCTCCTACACAATGAATTCTGGTTTATGCTGGATTCGTTATTTTCGCCTGGCCGTATTCCAAAATAGGATACAAGTTACAAGCAGTGCGAGCAGAAAGCTGCTAATGGCCGGGACGACAAGCTGCAATACATAGGGCAGTCCCCTCCCTTCTACAACCGTCAACATGGCCGTGAACATTGCAAGGATATAGACCGTAACGAATACGCACCAAAAGGTTATAACCGGATGCGCATGCGCTCTTTTCGGGGGCGATACGTACAAATGACGGTGAATCCACCATGCGGTCAGGACCAAGCCAAATAGGGTGCTGCCGTGTTGGCCTAATTTGTACACCGGAATTTGTAAGGCACCGATATGCAGCATTTCCGTAAGGAGCGGAATCTGATTGACGATCCATGCTCCCTTGTGCGTGAACTGATCCCAGAGCAGATGCGTGCCAACGCCTGCCAGTCCTAAGAGGATTACGGCCAGCCACCCTATGGGAGAGACTGGAAGTTTTCCATCCCTCTGCCAGCGGTACGGGAACCATGAAGGTAAATAGACGTGCAGAACCGGGCGTATAACCTTCTCAAACACAACGTACAGCAGCAATATCAAGGGGAGATTGAATAAGAGAATACCCGGACCCTCATGCCCCCATACGCCAGCCGCCCGAAAACGGACGAAATATTCAAAATCCGGCGCCATGCACCCGATAATGAGCGCGGACACCGGTAACGACTTCTTCTTCCACCACGGCATCGTGATGACGGGATGCGCGAATGTAAAAGGCATAATCTCTCCTAACTGCTAATTTTATGTATAAACGATTTTTTACTATTCTAGCATCAACACACTTCTAAGGGATACGATATTTTCGTCAATCGAAAAAGGACAGGCTTCCGCCTGCCCTCTCAAAACCATGATTTACAGCAGTTCACGTGCGAGCAGGCGATATACCTCCAGCCGCTTTTCCTGCGAATGCGGAATGCTGCATATCATCGCTTCCTGGAATCCGTAGTGCGCTTGCTCTTCCTGTAAGCGGGCCGCGATGTCTTTTACCGCTCCCACCAGATGAATTTTGCGCCCTTCCTGGATAGCCATCCGGTCAATCTCCGATAAAGATACATTCTGAGCCTCTTCGGGTGTCATCACCTGCGTAATTCGGCCCTTGCTCATCATCAGCCGGAAAATATCCTGCGGCAGCGCTTCATACTCCGCTTCTTCCTTTGTTTCCGCTGTTGTCACCATATAGGATACGTTAATTTCAGGCTTCTCCATGTACGGGGATGGTTGGAAGTTATCTCGGTAATGGTCCAATATGTCTATGCTCATCGCTCCGTTAAAGAACTGTGCGAAGGAGTAACCGACCCCCATCTGTGCCGCTTGCAGCGCACTGTTGCCGCTGGAGCCGAGCAGCCACACTTCAGGCAGGGCGACTCCCGTAGGCGCGGCGGCATTCGTGGCATACAGTTCATCTTCCGGCACCTGGTCGCGAAGAAGCTGCATGGTGACGGAGAGCTTGTCATACATGTTATGAAGCATCAGCTGCCGCCCCTCGGACAGTGCGTACATGGCACTCGTATCGCCGCCTGGCGCACGACCTACGCCGAAATCAATCCTTCCCGGCGTAAATGCGCTTAACGTCTTAAATACTTCCGCGAGCTTCAGTGGAGAATAATGCATCATCATGACGCCGCCGGTGCCGATGCGTATCCGCTCGGTTTTTGCCGCAAGCCGGGCGGCCGTCACTTCAGGGGCGGAGCTGGCAAACGTATGTCCTCCATGATGCTCGGCCATCCACATTCTGCTGTATCCCAATCCATCGGCCAGAACAGCCAGCTCTTCAGCTTTCATCAATGCGCCTTCCGCCGTATTGCCGCTGGTGACGGGAGCTTGATCCAGTACGCTTAATCTCATATGATATCTTCCCTTCTTCGGTTCGATTAGATGACCATTTTGTTGCTGATCCATTCCTCCAAGGCGCTAACTTTATCCTTAAAGCGTTCTCCGCGCATTTCCTCCGATAACGAAGCGATGGTCTCTCGCTTTAATACAGCTTTCCAGGAAGACTCGGCTTCTTCCATCAAATCGGATAGCAGGCAGCAGCTCTCTTCTTTTTGCAGGTCGAGCATGTCTACGAGAATTCCGTGGGACGAGTATAGGGACTGCTGTCCTTCCACTGCGAGGTAAACGTCGTATACACGGATATCCTCAGGTTTCTTCCTTAATCTGAATCCGCCCTTGATGCCGGGGACGGACGTGATCAGATCAGCGGTTACCAGCTTTCTCAACAATTTCTGAAAATAGGTCACGGAAGTTCCCAGCTGCTGGCTGATCGCTTCCCCGGGCAGCACCGCCCTGTCCGGCAGCATGTTGAGCAGAACCAGGGCATATACGGACTGTTCCACGCCGGTTTTCATATGCATAAACAGCACCTCGTTTTACGGTATGAATTTGATATCAAATGCTATTCATATTTAAAGCGGATAATGAATATCCACGTTATATCATATATCAGCCGGGTTCAAATGTAAAACCTAACGGTTGCGTTCATCTCATATAACATGCTGAACGGGATCGCGCCGATGGCATGATCTTGTTCAGCCATGTTAGGATATGACCGAATCATGACAAAAGCATGACAGGTGTATGGCTAATATATGACAGAAGTAACTGTTTCGATAGACTGCCAAACCCTATACTCATAGAAACACATGACAAAAAAACACCGCTTTCATTGAAAGCGGTGTTCTTGCCTTAATCAATCCGGATCCCTAAGTGCCTGCTTGAGCAGCGGAATCGCCTTGGTCCGGTCATTCATGCCGATTTTCTCATAGATGACGCTGATGTAGTTGCGAACCGTACCTTCCGTGATATATAACATATCGGCGATTTCGCGGTTGTTCTTATATTCCGTCATCAGCTTTGCAATCTGCAATTCCCTGGGTGTCAGATTATAATTCTGCACCGGAAACTGTGGAACTCCGGTCGTTCTTAACCGGGCCGCCAACTTTGCCGCCACCTTCGAAGGGAGCATCAGCTCGCCACGAATCGCCTCGCGGATCGAGGCAATGATTTTTTGGGACGTAAAGTCTTTAAGCAAATATCCGGATGCTCCTTTGGCCAGTGCCTCTATAATGAAATCCTCTTCGGTGAACGTCGTGAGGATCAGCACGATCGTATCCGGATTGGACTGCTTAATCTGGTGCGTTGCCGCAATACCGTTCATAACCGGCATTTCGATGTCCATTAACACAAGCTGAGGACGCAGCTGCTCCACCAGCTCGCAAGCGGTCTGCCCATTGTCCGTCGTAGCAACGACCTCCATTTCGGGCTCCATATTGATAATGGTCTCTAGGCCTTCACGGACAATAGTTTGATCCTCTGCAATAAGTATGCTTATGCTTGACATTTCTGATCACTCCTTAAGCGCGGAACGGGGCATGGTGAGTAATAACACACAGCCTGCTCCATCCTTCGTGCTGACCTGGAAGGTACCGCCCCTTCGCCGGGTCGTTTGGCGCATCATGGTCAATCCGAATCCAAGCCGTTCGGACGTAAAGGGCAGTCCGTTATTTTCGAGCGTAAACTGGATAGCGTCTTCTGTCTCGATCAACTCAAACCGGAAGAACGTGCATTGGCCGTGACGAATACCGTTCGTGATTCCCTCCTGCAAGGCATGGCGGATCAACTTCTCGGCCTCCGGCTCAAGACTTCCGTCGGAGACTTCAATCTTATGCTCCACGTTGACTTCCGCATATTGCTGGGAGTCGTTAATGATTTGCTGCAAGGAGTCCCGGAACGTTGCTGAAGCAGCCGCTTCCTCGGCAAGCATATGCACGGATTTCCGCATTTCATGAAGCCCTTTGCGGAGCAGGTCGGACGCATGCTTCAATTTCTCCGTCGATTCCGGTGCGTTCTGCGAAGACATTTTCAGACCGAGCTCTAACTGAACGACGCTGGCTGTTAGAATATGTCCTACGTGATCGTGAATATCGCCGGCAATTCGGTTCCGCTCGGCGAGCACGGATATCTCCGACAATGCTCTGGCCCGTTCTTCCAAAGAATGCTCAAGCTCAATGGTCCTCGCCTCCACTTCGCGTTCCAGCGTTGCATTCCAGCGTGCCAGTTGGAGATGCAGTTCAAGGCGTGCCAACAGCTCCTGCTTGTCGACGGGTTTCGCAAGATAATCATTACCGCCGTGTTCAAAACCGGCAACCAAATCCGTCATTTGACTTTTTGCGCTGAGGAAGATGACAGGCAATTCGCCAGAATTGTAATGCCTGCGTATTTCTTCACCTAATTGGAGTCCGGATACGTACGGCATCATGACATCGAGAAGCGCGATGTCCGGTTTGTATCCATTCTGGATCCATTCCAGGGCCTCTTGTCCGCTGCATGTCGACCTGAGTGAATATTTTCCCGCCAGGAACTGCAAGAGTACCTGGACGTTAATCGGATCGTCATCCACGATGAGCACTGAAGGCAGTTGTTTATTGGAGTGGGCTGCCTCCCGCTCAGGCTCAACGATCTCCCATTGTGGAAATGACTCCGTCGGAATGTAATCTGCGACGGGCAGAGGAGGGCCCTTCGGCTCTCCTTCGCCAGCCATGGGGAGCGTAAAGCTGAACGTTGAGCCTTCTCCAACACCGGAGGTTACTCCAATCCTTCCGCCATGCAGTTCGACTAGCTTCTTAGTAATCGAGAGCCCGATCCCCGTACCGCCTTGTTGAGATCGATCCAGAGGATTAATCTGCTCGAATGATTCAAAAATACGGTCCAGATCAGCTTCTGAGATACCGATTCCGCTATCGGTTATCTGAACCGAAACTTGTCCTTGCAGCCTCTTTGCCGTGACGGTAACCGTCCCGGTTTCCGTGTAAGCGATCGCATTTCCAATTAAATTATGCAATATTTGCTGCAATCGATTCTCGTCGGCCATCACGTACATATCGTCCGGCAATTGATGGGATAGCCGGAGCCCTTTCTTCTCGGCCAATGGGTTGAGCACTTGAAGGGTCAGCTCGACGGCCAGACGCAAGTTAACCGTCACGAGGACCAAACCGATCTCCTGGTGCTTGAGCTTTGAGAAATCCAATATATCGTTTACCAAATGGGCAAGCCGCTGGCCACTGACCTTCATGAGCCGCAAAAGATCGATGACAGGCGATGGCAGTTTGCCGGAGCTTCCGTCAATCAAGGCATCGGCCAGACCGATAATGCCATGCAGCGGAGTACGCAGCTCATGCGAGGTTTTCGCCAAAAATTCATCCTTCAGTTTGTCTAATGTCAACAAACGCTCCGATAATCGCTCCACTTGGAAAAATGCCCGGGAGGATTTCATGGACAGCAATAATGCCTGCAAAAATACAAACCCGAGCACACCGAACTGCAGCAACGCTGGCGTAGTAAAGACTCCTTTACGGTTTAAGGTATCATTGACCGCTGTCAGGAAAATCAGGCTGAATCCGAGGATGAGGAGGACAGCCCCTTCTTGTCTTTGCCTTGCTAACCGAATGGATGCATAGACGGCATAGAGAACAAGCCCGATGGAATAGATCTGAAATGGGATCAGGGAATAATCATACACCCGGATATCTGTTGTAAGCACCAGTAAGGTCAAAGATATCGTGAAAAACTGCGTCAAACGCCATACCTTGCGGGATAGAAATTGGGGAAACAAGTGATATATATATGAGATCAAAAATAATTCGCCGACGTAAATCGTTAAATACGATACTTTTGCAAACCAAACCCATGAGAACGCTGGGAATATTTCCAGTATAAATCTCGAACCCACCAGCATCGTTCGAACGGCAATGCACATACAGAACAATCCGAAATACAGCGGAGTTACGTCGTTGCGTCTGAGCAAGTACAAGATAATATGATACACACCGATCACCAGCAGTGAACCGATCACAAGACTGTCTCTTACAAGCTCTACCGACTTCTCCTGCTGCAGCTGCTTGGCATCTCCAAGCTCAATAGCGTTATTAATCCCGCCTTTGGGATACGTATAATTGGCGACCTGAACCAGAAGCGTCAATCGTCCGTCCGAGTCCGGCTTAACGGGTACGACTACAGACGGACCATACTTCGGAATGGATGCCTCGTGCGTAGATCCAGGTTTACCCGCCGATGCCGCCAGGGTATCGTTGACCCATAGGGCGTATGACGAATAGATGTTTCGCAGTTTGAGTGCAATCGGCTCTTCAGAATCAAGCCCGCTAATCGTCAAACGATACGTTGCATATCCGTCGGCTGGAAGCTTTCTGCCGTTCAATGTATAATTCGTCCAATACTCGGGCATATCGACGTATGCGCTTACGGCAGGAAGTGTCCCCTGTTTCAGATCGTCCGGATCCAGCAGTTGGTTCCAATAAAATGCCCACTTTCCGTTCAGCGCAACGGACCCCTCTGTGCCGAAATCCCATCCTTCCAGCTGAAGCTCACCGTTCTGCACACTCACGGACGACTTCGCAGTTGCCATATCCGAATGGCCGGCTAAAGATAGGATCAGGTAAAAAAAAACAGGGCAGCCGCGTGTTTACGCCATCTCATGCGAGAATGGACGCAACATCGATATAAATTTCATCGCCTAACCGGGCATTCCCCAGCAGACGAAGATGTCGCTTGGATGTAAAATCTTTGGGTTCGTAACTGTTGGGTGCTTTAGCGGGGGACAACAGCTTTAGTTGGATATAGGTTTCCGCTACAAGTTTGCTGCAGAAGAAGTCGCGGAACGAAGTAGTGATGCCAAACTTGCCTTCGATGATCTCCCAATACATCTGTTTTTTATCCGGAAACACGGCATCATGCACCTGCTCGATAAAATGATCCAGCTGCTCGTACATTTCGGGTGTTCGATCTGCATGCAGATGACGGATCGCAAACATCGTATCGTAATGGTTGCTGAGATCGGTTGACAATCGATCGCGTAACTTCACGAGCTGAGGACCTGATTTCTTGATATGTAACCACGTATCCTCCAAATTATTGAGCGACGTGGATTCCCATAACAGCACTTCATCGTTCGGAGCGCGTACGACCATCGCAACATGTGACCACGGACAATGTTCCAGTGCTTCAATTCGAAGACTTCCCTTGGCTACCCCATGAGCGAGCAGAATATCTCCGGTCTGCAGCTTAGGCTCAATCTCGTTATAAGGAACGGTAGTTTGGTTCATATTATCCCCCTTGGCTGGTGAAATTCACCATGAATTTTGTCCTTCAGTTTAATACTAAACGCAACCCATAAATTGTCAATCACTGAAATTGGGCTATGGCATCGTCTTTGTTCCTTCCCGAATCCATTTTTAGTAGATATAGGTGATTATCGGTTCGTACTGAGCTGCTTTCGGTTGCCGCTTTGCGCAAACAGGCCTGCCCGGATTTTCTCCATGGCAGGCCTGTGTATTATAATGGTTTCGTTTAAATAATCTGGCGCTTCTCCTGTCACGCTTCCTCCCATAACCGCTTCAGATTGTCCAAACCCAATCGGGTTCCTTCCCTGCACTCCTCCATGCCCTCGAATTCCAGCGTAATATCCCCGTCATAACCGGATTCTTTAATGAGTCGAAGGATTCGCCGCACATCCAGATCCCCCTGCCCGAAGATGGAGCCTCGCAGGTAATTGCCATGGGACGTTCTGAACCACTTCCCCCCGCCCGGATCCTGATCATACGGACGATAATAGAAGTCTTTCACGTGGACGAGCGAGGCCAGCGGCAAGTTGCGTTTCACGCCGACCAGCGGCTGCTCGTCAACGCATAGAAAGTTGCCGATATCCAAGGTCGTCTTGAAGTTCGGACGGTCGACAGCCTGCAGCACGCGCTGTACCCGGTCGCTTGCCTGCACGCTCACGCCATGGTTCTCGATTGTGGTCGTGATGTCGTGCTTGGCCGCGTAATCCGCGATTTGACGGCAGCCTTCCACGATCATGTCCAGATGGGTTTCCACGTAATCGATGCCCATCTTCTCCGACGGCAGCGTGAACGCCGTTACGTCATGCCGCATATGCTTCATTCCCAGCCGGTTGACCGTATCCACGTGGCGCTTGATTCGTTCGACCTCCGCATCGAAGTCGTCTCTGCTCTCCTGGACGAAATTAGCGGGCATGGAATAATTGGATAATGCGATGCCGGCTTCGGCCGCCCGTTCACGCACCGCATCGGCAAGTCCGGGATTGTCCTCCAGCGTAAATCCATAGGGTACGATCTCCATATGCTGTCCGCCGTTCTCCGCGATCCAATCCACCACATCCAGCACCGTCATCTCGCCTGCACGGATAGCCGGCAGCAAGCTGTAGGTGCTTACACCAACCCTCATTGCATGATACCTCCTTTATTTGCTTCTTCCATCGTAAGCTTCCTGGTAGATTTCCAGATAGCGGGCTACATTCATGGCCTCCAGCTGCTTCACGTAGCCGTCCCAGTCTTTATCCAGATCGGCATCGCCAATCACGAAGCGTGCCATCATTTCATCCACGTAATCGTTGATCGTTTTGGACAGATCCGCTACCTCGGACGCCTGCTCGTTTGTCAAAAACAACGGCGGAACGGTGCTGACATCGGTTGGTTTGTAAGGTTCGTATTTATTTTTCGTCTCGTTGTACAATACGACTTCCAGATCGTCGTCTCCTTTGGCAACGGCGCTCAGGCGGAAATCATTTGTCCGCAAACTCGGGCCGGTTTGTATCCAGGCAATATTTTGCACCGTACCGTATGATTTTAGCTCAGACCAGACCGCAGGCTCCCCGTTGATGCCGACCTCTCCGTCCTTCGCTTCCCTCCATTCCTGATCCGGACGGCCATAGACGCTGCGCAGCGTATGCTCCCGCTCGTACAGACCATCTGCCCAGCGCAGGGCAAGCTCAGGATGCTTGGCCTTTTTCGTGATGACGAATGCACCCGGGTTTAATCCGGTGGAATCGAGAGCCGCATAACGAACGCCGTTCGGTCCTTTGAGCGGCGGCACCGTCTTATATTCCAACCATCTGCCGCTTTCGCCGAGGAGTTGGGTAAATATACCCTGGTGGCCGCCGGTTGAAGCACCCAGAATGACCGTATCGGGATTCTCCCCGATCTGGATCAGCTGATTGTCATCCTGCGTGAATGACTCCGGAGCGAGCAGCCCCTCGGCATACAGCTTGTTCATATACCGCAACCCTTCCCTCCACTCCGGTTTGTTGAAGGCGACGTCGAGCTTGTCGTCTTTTATGAATATATGCTTGTAACTTGAGCCGTAAACCGGATTATAAATGAAAGAGTTCAACAGGAACGCATCGATGGAGGAGCTCCAGGATTTCGGTGAAATCGACAGCGGAATTTCATCCTGGATTCCGTTTCCGTTCGGGTCCTGTTCTTTGAAGGCCTTCAGCACCTCGTACAGCTCATCGGTGGTTTCCGGCATCTTTAGGTTGAGTTTCTTCAGCCAAGGCTCATAAATCCACATTTTCTGGCTCATGGAGCAGTGGTAGCATTCATTCACTTCCGGAAGCGCATAGATATTGCCGTCCAGCGCGGTAATCGTGGATTGGATCTCCGGATTGTCCTGGAACAATTTCTTGGTGTTCGGCCCCTGCTTCTCGATCAGATCATTCAACGGGAGAAAGGCGCCCTGCGAGCCGTAAATCATCTGCTGCGCCGGCGATATGTTCAATCCCAGGATGACATCGGGGTAGTCCTCGCTGGCAAGAACGAGATTCAACTTTTCCTGCATGCTCTGCTCCGGAACGACCTCCCACTCGATGTGCACATTCGTTTTTTCTTCGTACCATTTGGTGAAATCGTTCGTTTCGAAATTCTCGACCAGCGGATTTCCCCGCACCATCACCTTCAAGGTGGTTTTCTCTTGAACCAGCGGATAGGTTCCCGGTTCGGACAATGCGATTGTCTCGGTACCCGTATTTTGTGGTTCATCTGCGCCTTTCGGGCCCTTTGACCCGGTACAGCCTGCAAGAAGGATACTGAATGCGGTGATAGCACCCATAATAACCCGCGTTCTTTTTCTCATAACGTCCCGCCCTCCTGAAATGATGGATGTATTATCCTTTTAACGAACCGATCATGACCCCTTTGACAAAAAACTTCTGCAGGAACGGATAAATGATCAGCAGTGGAACCGATGTCACCACGATCAGCGAATATTTCAGCAGCTCGCGCAGCCCTTGCCGGGCCGCCGCGGTTTTGGCGTCTCCGAGCATTTCGATATTGACCTCGTTCTGCACCAGAATGTCGCGGAGCACCAGCTGAAGCGGGTACAAATCCGCGCTTTTTAAATAGATCATGGCGTTGAAATATTGGTTCCAGTGGCCGACGGCATAGAATAAAGCGATAACGGCCAGGATGGGACCCGAAAGCGGCAGCACGATGCGCCATAGGAACCGGAAATCCGTACATCCGTCCAACTGTGATGCCTCCAGCAATTCCGTAGGGATTGTCGTCTGGAAGTAGGTCCGCATGATGATGACGTTCCACACCGACAGCGCGCCGGGAATGAGCATCGACCATACCGTGTCAATCATGCCGAGATCCTTCACCAGCAGGTAGGTCGGTATCAGTCCCCCATTAAACAGCATCGTGAACACAAACAGCAGCATGAACAGGCCGCGCCCCCGAAAATCTTTGCGTGATAGCGGGTAAGCCGCCATGACGGACAGAATGAGATTAATCGAGGTGCCTGCCAGCGTATAGAACAGCGTGTTCATGAAGCCTTTGGCGACCATCGTATTTTTGAATACCGCACGGTACCCCTCGAGCGTCGGTTCGACGGGCCACAGCCATACCTTTCCCGATAAAACCGCGCTGCTGGAACTGAACGAAGCACTGACCACATAAATCAACGGATATAACACAACGATTAAGAAAACGGATAAAATGACGTAGTTCACCACCGTAAACACACGGTCCGAGCCGGATTCCTTCATGGCAGGTGATTGCATACATGTCCTCCCTTCCTTACCAAAGACTTTCCTGCTTCAGCTTTTTGGCCGTCTGATTCACGATCAGCAGCAGCACGAAGCCGATGATCGCTTTAAACAAGCCAATCGCCGTGGCATAAGAGAAATTCATCGCTTGGGATACCAGCCCAACCTTGTACACATACGTGTCGATGACCTCGGATGATCGCAAATTCAGCGCATTCTGCATTAACAGGATTTTCTCGAAGCCGGTCTCCAACATTTGCCCCGTATTCAGAATGAGCAGAATGATGGCGATGGGCATAATGCCCGGCAGGTCAATATGGCGCATCCGCTGCATCTTCGAAGCGCCGTCGATGACGGCTGCTTCATGGAGTGCTGGATCAATGCCTGAAAGCGTTGCCAAAAAAATGATGCAGGAAAACCCGACGTTCTGCCAAATATGGGACCACACGTAGATCGACTGAAACCAAGAGGCCTCGGCCATGAAATGATACGGACCTGCGCCGATCCAGCCGAGCATCGTATTGATGAGTCCCGTTCTCGGGTCCATAAACTGCAGCATCAAGCCCACCAGTACGACCAGAGAGATGAAATAAGGCGCGTATGTAACCATCTGGACGGTGTTCTTGAAACGCCGGTTTCTAACATAATTCAAACCGAGCGCGAGCAGAATGGGAAACGGAAAACTGGCTATCAGCGTGTACAAGCTGATCGAGAACGTATTCTTGAGCAAACGCCAAAATTCATGCGATTGGAAGAAACGTTCGAACTGGGCAAATCCGACCCATGGACTGCCGCTGATTCCTTTTGTGACGTTGAACTCTTTAAACGCAATCTGCGCGCCGTACATCGGCACATACTTGAAGATGATGATGTACAATAACGGGAGTAAAAAAAGCGCGTACAATTGCCAGCTGCGGATGATACTCTTCCAGCCACTCAGCAGTTACCACTCCAATCGTTAATGGGATTCGTCCCGATCCGGTCCGTGATTGGAGTATATACAGCCGGTTGATCCGCGTAAATCTTCATGTTTCCGGTCGACTATTCAGAATTTTAGAATGGGCTGTTATTCATCAATCCGGTACTACGCATTTCTTTAGATTAAGCATAATCTCCGGTCCGGTGAAGACGTCTGTACTCGGTGGCGCTTATCCCGTTTACGCGTTTAAACGCCCGGCTGAAGGTGTTGAGTGACAAATAGCCGCAAGCTGCAGCGATGTCGCTGACCGGCTTGTCGCTCGTCGCCAACTCCCGCTTTGCCTCATCCATTCGGAGCTTCTCAAGATACTCCGAGAAATTCAAGCCCGTCTGCTCCTTGAAGAAGTACGATACATAAGCTTCGGAAGTATGGGTTTCCCGGGCGAGCGCGGATAAACTCAGATCGCTCTCCCCATAGTGCTTCTCGATATAGCTCAGCAGCCGGTTCGTTAAATGAGCATTATGGCTCTTCTTCCTCTCCTCGTTCTTCTGACAGAGGCGAACGAAAGCGGCATAGAGAATATTCATGGCTTCAGCAGGGGATAACTCGGGATTTAACGCTCGGATGACGGCATCCGTTTCCTCCGTTCTGTGGCTTCCATCGTTCCCTGTCTGTTCGTTGCACTTCATCAGGGTACCGCTAAGCTCCTGGACAAGGAGCTTCTCGACGGCCATCGGCATTTGCCGATCCGACCTGTTCTTCTCCTTGATCTGCCGAAAAAGCTGCTTTGTCTCATCCAGATTGCCGGCCTTCACGAGCTGGATTAACCGCATCTCTTCGTCTGCCGGGTAATAATAGGAAAAGGCCGGCATTTCCATCTCGGCATGAAAAAAGATAGGAGACTTCTCGCTCCATCCCGCATGATGCAGAACAAACTTGGCCTCCCCGTAGGAACGATACAGCTCGGCAATATTGGACCGGAACTCGCCTACAGCCATGTACAGGCCCGTGCCGGAAATTCCAATCAAATGTTCATAAATCGACTGTAGATGTGCACGCATTTGTATCGTGAATTCCGCTTTGTCCGCTGCCGTTCCCGACAGGACCAGAACCAATTGATTTTCTCCAAAGTCATGCAGCAGCGCCCCTTCTCCGCATAATGATTGAATCCGGTCGCGGATGTTGATTTTGACAATATCGAGCTCCATCAGCATCTCTTCCATGAATGGCTCATGGTAACCTCGAATATGAAGCAGCGCCACCGCATGGTGAGATCCCCGGAGCTGGACCTGCGCGTGATCCATGGCAGCCTCCAGCTCCTGCATCGACGTGAAGCCCCCTTTCAGAAGACGGTCTACCAGAACGTTTCGCAGCATCGGAATCTGCTCTTCCAACCGCTCCTTTAGCGAATCATGGCTTTCAACCAGCTCGGAAACGGAATGGCCGATATAATCAACGGTGTTACGCGAAGCAGCGTGAGCTGCTTCCGATCGGGTTGAAGGCAGCAGCTGAAGGATTTTGAGGAACGGCCTGCTGCTTCGATATGCCAAATAACCGGCTACGCCTAACCCCAACAGCAGAGCTGTAACGAAGATGGTTAACGTCAGCTGCTTGATATAATATACCTTTTGGAGCACCACGGATTTAGGCTGGGCGGATACATAGCTCCATCCGTTGTATTCGGATGTGGATTGCGTCACAAGCATCTCCTGTTCATTCCATTGGATATGGGTATCGCCACTTTTTATAGGAAGCGCTTTCATAAAATCCTGTTCTTTCAAACCGATGGAGCTGATCAAGTTTCCGTTGGCATCCGCTATATAGGCAAAGCCCTCTTGTTCCGGATCGACTTTGCGGAGCATGTCCTGGATCTGCCTATTGTTAATCAGGACCGTAACGACCCCGCTGCTGCTTTTGTTTCCGAAGGATTGCATATAACTCACGACGGAGTATGGTTTGCCTTCATAAACAACCGAATGTCCCGGCGTATACGTTTTATAATGATACTGCCCGAACAATGCTTGCCTCCATTCGCTTAACGATTGGCCTTCATAACGCAGCAGCAAACGATAATACTGGTCTGACGTATACACCTTGCGGGGAGAGATGACCATGCTGCTGTTCTTGTACGCAATGTAATAATCCACGATGAAATGATTAAACAGTTTGTAGTTAAACAAGCTCTTTTCCAAATCCCACAGACGGTATGGACCTGTGCCGGCAAACGGTTCTTTCTCGAATTGAAAGGATTGGATCTTCGATTCGCTCGACATCTGCCGTGCGATGTTCTCGATTTCGGCAAATCGCTGATCCAGCGCTTCCTGAATTTGCTGCAGTGCCGCAGAGGTGCTCTTTACCGTTTCGTTTTCAATCAGCTCCGAGGTTTTCCCATAAGCAAACCATCCTACCAATAGGGAGCCTACGAGAATGACGGCATACGGTATAAAAAAACGAAACAACAGCCCTGCCTTCTCCCCCGAAACGGATTTCACCGGCATCTTCCCCCTTTCTTCCCTTCAGATATGATCCAATATATCAAAAATTGATGCGCGTAGTCAGTAGACCAAAAGGCACTGATTTCCCCCTTATTAATCTTCCGTAAACGCAAAAAGACCCGCTTGTGCAGATCCGATTCGACCATTCGATTTTACCCCGTACTTCCTAGCTGCGTCACATCTTATACCCGGCATACTCGCAAGGGAAAGGGCATCCCTCTGCTGCAGGTATGCATGATCTGTTCATGGGCAACATGCACGGCTACACCGGAACGACGAATGGATTGAAGGAACTGGAGACTGTCGTCAATTCAACCGTAAATTGGTTATCCTTATCGCTATCCCTTATACTGGATATGAAACTATCATTTTCGAGAGGAGACCATACCGATGAATGTGAACGAATCTCTGAAAAATGCATTGTTTACCAAGGAATTTACCCATAACCCTTATCCGGTGTACGAGAAATTGAGGCAAAGCGATCCCATTATGAATCTGCAATTTCCGGATGGTCGTCATGGGTGGCTGATCAGCAGTTACGCTGAAGCCGTCGAAGCGCTCAAGGATGGCCGGTTCAGCAAGGACGTCACGAAGGCAATGGGCGGGGAACAGACCAGCGTGTTCAGCACCAATATGCTGTTCTCCGATCCGCCGGATCACAAACGGCTTCGCGGATTGGTCCAGAAGGGTTTCACGCCGCAGAGAATCGCGGATATGCGCAGCCATATTCAAGAGATCGCGGACGGCCTGTTGGATGCCGTCTCCTCCAAAGACACCATGAATCTTATTGACGAATATGCCTTTAAGCTTCCCATTATAGTAATCAGCGAGATTCTCGGCGTACCTGCTGAGGATCAGGACAAGTTCCGGGTATGGTCCAATTCCATCATCGGCGCCTCCAATCAGGAAATGAACGAGCAGGTCGTCCAGCATATGAACGAATTCATCGCTTATTTGAGGGACTGGTTCGCCAAGGTTCGCGAACAGCCCGGCGACGATATGATCAGTCAGCTGGTCATTGCCGAGAACCAAGGTGACCGCTTATCCGAACAGGAGTTATACGGCGTCGTTACCCTGATGATCATAGCCGGACATGAAACGACGGTGAACCTGATCGGCAATGGCGTGCTAGCATTATTGGAGCATCCGGAGCAGCGGAAGCTTTTGCAGGAACAGCCGGAACGGATTCATGGCGCCATTGAAGAAATGCTCCGCTACAACGGTCCCGTTGAATTCAGCACTTCACGATGGGCCGCGGAGGACTTGGAATTTCACGGCGTCCATATGAAAAAAGGCGACTTGGTTGTCATCGCCCTAAATTCCGCTAATCGCGATTCCATACAATTCGAGGATCCCGATCTGTTCGATATCACCCGGGAGAAGAGCCAGCACTTAGCCTTCGGCAAGGGAATACACCTCTGCCTCGGAGCACCGCTCGCCAGGCTGGAAGGTGAAATCGCGATTAACACGCTCCTACGCCGCTTTCCCGATTTCGAGCTTCAGGGCAATATCGACGAGCTGGAATGGAGGCCGGGTATGATCGTGCGCGGCGTGAAGGAGATCCCCATTTCACTTCGTTCTTAATAACCAGGAGAATATATTTACACCTAGTAAAAAGGCGAACCCTAAAAGTGGTTCGCCTTTTGTTTGTGGATATGTTCAATTCAGTTAACATATATAACATTATGTAAACTATTTAACTAATGAACAACGAGCTTTAGTCCTTTACCGAAGCGAATAATATATATTACTCGTTTTATCCACCCGGTGTTTAAGTTATTGAAATGGTAATAATGGGTAAACTTAGAAAGTATCACTTTGTAAATCGATGGACTTCAGAATTTTATAACGGAAGAGGATGAGACGAATGAAGTCTTCTAAAACCCATGAAAATCAAACACAGCGCTCAAACTACGCCGAACGCAACCTATGGGCCGGCATCTTGTTCGGGTTAGGGCTGGTCGGATTTATCGATGAGGTGGTATTTCACCAATTGCTGCATTGGCATCATTTCTACGATAAGTCTACAAGCGATATCGGCCTTGTCTCTGATGGTCTGTTTCATGCGTTCAGCTGGTTTGCTACCATCGGCTCCTCGTTTCTGATTGCCGATCTGCACCGAAGGAACGCGTTTTGGGCTAAACGATGGATTGGAGGCATTCTGTTAGGCGGTGGCGCTTTCCAGCTGTATGACGGCATCATCCAGCACAAGTGGATGCGACTGCATCAGATTCGTTATTTCGTCGATATAAGACCCTACGACTGGGTCTGGAATCTGATTGCTGCCGGCATGATCATCTCTGGCGTCATACTCATTGCACGAACTCGAAACCGCGTTCCTTCCGGGAAGGCCGCATCCTAAGATGAGTAGCCATTCGTTTCATCATCATGGTGCCGGAATGTTCGAAGGCGCTGCTGTATGGCACCCTTGGGAATGGATTTTGAGTTTCTTCCTCGCTGGCCTAATTCTGCTCTATTGGACAGCTGCTGCGGTTTCCAATCGACGCCACCGCATATGGCCTGCCCATCGTTATGTTTGCTGGATTGCGGGATTGACCTGCATAGGTTTGTCGCTGGCTGGCCCGTTGGCCCGGCTTGCCCCTGCGAATTTCCCGGTGCATATGCTTGGGCATCTGCTGCTCGGCATGCTCGGGCCACTGCTGATTGCGTTTTCAGCTCCAATGACGCTTCTGCTTCGGTCAGTCCCAGTGCCGGTCGCAAGAAGAATTAGCCGATTGCTTAAGATCAAGCTCGTCCATTGTATCTCACATCCATTGGTGGCCGCTTTGTTGAATATCGGCGGCTTATGGATCCTCTACACCACCGGGTTGTTCACGGCCATGCATCATAGCCTAATTCTTCATATAGCCGTTCATTTTCATGTGTTTGCAGCCGGATATCTATTTACGGTTTCTTTGATCTACGTGGATGTGGTTCCCTACCGCCGAAGCTTTCGGCTTCGTGCGTTCATCCTGATCATTGCCATGGCGGGACACGGGATACTCTCCAAATACTTATATGCCCATCCGCCCGACGGTGTTCCTTTCGAGCAGGCAAAGCTTGGTGGAATGCTGATGTATTACGGCGGCGATGCCGTGGATCTCGTTCTCGTGTTGTGGATGTGCATGCAATGGTATAGGTCGTCCCGTCCGCGTCCGGCATCGTTTCATCCAATCTCGGATTAATCGCCGCTTACCGGATTATGCTTGGTGTCACTGGTCTCCTCCGGCAGGCTGTTGGATATGCTCGGTACATTGCGCGGCTTATATTCAATGAGTTCCGAAGAGTATATGGCTACGGTCATTCTTCCCCCGTTCCCGAATGCCCGAATGAGGATGGGTTGATTATAGGCGTTCTCAAAGACAAAATCCGGGCCTCCCCAGCTAACCGTAGCGTCTCGACCAGGCAGCACGTAAGGGACGTTCCGGCTGTGAGAGTAGCGCTTCACAATCTGCAAACCTGCACGGTCAATCGCATTATACAGAGTCGAAGAAACCTGACAGATTCCGCCCCCCACTCCTTCGGACAATTCGCCTCTTACGATCACGCCGGCACGTTTGTAACCCCTGTCCACCGTTCTCATGCCGACGACCTCATTGAACGAGAACGTTTCCCCGGGGAATACGACTGCGCTGTCAATCGCTTGAGCAGCCAACGAGATGTTATGGGAACGATTTTTGTTATTGGAATTAAAATAGGTTACATAGTAGCCGATCGGCTTGACGCGAATGGAAGCCAGAAGCTCGGTGTCCACTTTCGGATATATCGGATACCTCGGCGCTTCGATGGAAGAAGCCCCGGTGCCGTACCAATACGAGTAGTATTGTTCCAATAGCTTGCGGCGGTCCAGACGATGGCCGTTCTGACCCGGAACGATCTGGCCGCTGCTGCCAATCTTGGCATTTCGGGCTTCCATAAAGGTCTTGCGATCAAGTTTATCCACCCATTGATCGTATTTGTCCATATCTAGCAGCGGGAACACATCAAGCGCATGTTCGCTTCGATTCACGCTTTCCATGACTTTGCCTTCCTGGGTAATCGTTAAATTGTCGTTCTCCGGTTCAGTCCCTTGCAGGAGCATGAACAGTAGGCTAATGACCGACATCCATTTCAAGTGGGTTCACCTGCTTTATCTTTGTGTTTTCCTCGTCTTCGTGCGTTTTTCCTGCTATGCCCGTTTACACATCTCTTTGGTATTATGATTGCATTCTAGGTAATTCATGCAGAATTGTTTTCTTAACAAAAAAAAGAAGCCCACACATTCATCGTGCGAGCTTCTTTGCAAAAGTACGATTTTATAAAGAGACTTGTGTCTCTTTCCTGCGGCTAATAGGCATGACGAGAAACAGAAACGAACTGACGGCCAGCAATTCCGCGATCCCGATGACGGTGCCCATAGGAGCTGCCGTCGTTCCGTCTCCAAGCCCGACAAGAGGGCTTGCGGCGGCGCCTAAGAGCAAAGGCAGCAAGCCTAGCAATGCAGATGCACTGCCTGAAGTATGGGCTTCCTGCTTCTGCATCGCCAGGGATGTTGTCGTTGCGCTAACCATCCCTACAGCAGAGACGATCAGGAACAGCATCGGCGCAATGAGAAACAGTCCGCCGCCAAGCCATGTAATGGCAAGCAGCGATGTGCCGCCAAAGGCTGCAATAAGAAGTCCCGTCGTCAGAAGTTTGGTTTCTCCTGTGCGGGAAGCCAATCTGCCGGTAATTTGGGAGAATAGTACGATACCAACCCCGTTAACGGCAAAGAATAGGCTGTACGTTTGAGGAGACACCCCGAAGATATCCTGCAGCACGAAGGGCGATCCCGAGATATAAGCGAACATCGCGGCCGATACGAACGCTTGGGAGAGCGCATATCCGATAAACACGCGATCCCGAACCAGCGTACCGAAGGTTTGAAAGGTTTGCCTGATCCCGCCGCTGGCTCTATTCTCCTTGTTCAACGTTTCCGGAAGACCAAACCATACGGCAAGCAGCATAAGCAATCCAATCAAAAACAGGACGACGAATACGCCGCGCCAAGATACAAAATTTAGAATAAAGGCTCCGAATACAGGAGCGATAATTGGAGCCAATCCGTTGATCAGCATCAGTAAAGTGAAAAATTTGGTCAGCTCCGAGCCGGTGTATAAATCCCGCACGACCGCCCTGGATATGACGATGCCGGCTGCTCCGCTGGCTCCCTGCACGAAGCGGAGCGCAACCAGAACCCAAATCGTCGGTGCAAATGCGCACAGTAAGGAGGTGACCGAATAAATAATCATAGATATGATCAGTGGTGCTTTTCTCCCCCGTATATCGCTGAGCGGCCCGGCTACGAGCTGTCCAAGCGCCAGGCCAAGCAAAAATGCCGTCAAGCTTAATTGGGCTAACGATGCCGGCGACCCTAAACTTTCCGAAAGTTTAGGCAGTGCAGGCAAATACATGTCAACGGAGAGCGGTCCAAATGCCGATAGGGATCCGAGAATCAAGGCAAACTGCAGCCTCTTTCCGCGAGTCAGGACCATGGCTGAACCGGTTTCTTTGGTGGAAATCGACATACTGACAGATACTTCCTTTCTCTTGCAACACATTGATGCATGGGTGATATGCTGCTGGCAATCCATCTTGATTGCTAAGCAACTATCCTATCATAGGTTATTTTTTTGGATATTACCAACCATTTTTACTAGGACAGGGGCATGCGCAAAGTAAACGTTGTGCCAATGCCCAGTTCGCTATGTACTGTAATTCTCCCGCCATGATCTTCTACAATTTTCTGACAGAGGGATAACCCGAGCCCCGTCCCTTCCTCCTTGGTCGTATAGAACGGATCGAAAATTTTGGCAAGATTTTCATCAGCGATCCCTTTGCCAGTATCCTCGATCTGAACAACGGCCATCCCCTCTTCTGCTTTAAGCGAGATTCGAACGGAACCGGTGTTTTCCATCGCCTGGAAGGAATTACGAATCAGATTGATCAGCACCTGGATGATCTTGTCCCGGTCCATCACGATTTGGATCGGCTCATCGCTTAAGTCGAGCAGAAACACATGTCCGTGCGAGGCCGCTTCGGATTCACATAAGGAGTAAACGCGCGTCATGCAGTCCGATAGGGACTCAACCCTCATATTGCTGGCATGGGGCTTAGAAAAATGTAAAAATTCAGCCGTCAGCTCCCCTACCCGCGTGATTTCCCCCATGATAACCTCATACCAGGGCTGTATATTATAACTTTGATTTTTGGAAAGCTGTATAAAGCCTTTAATCGAAGTCAGCGGATTGCGTATCTCGTGGGCCATTCCGGCAGCGAGCTCCCCCACCATCTTCATTTTTTCCGTACGGATCATCTCCTCCTGGCTTCTCATCCAGGAATTGCGGCGCATTTGAAAAATCCGGTCCTCCGCCGTGCTGATGATCTCCTGATACGTTAAAGCTTCATGCGGGTAGCAAGTAATGCTATACGTCACCTGTACGCCGATATGCTCAAAATTGAACATGGTGCTGTCGATGTTGACATGCTCCGGTAGCAGTACGGCAAAGCGGTCTCCCGCATAGCGCGAGGCGGCCAGCATGTCGTTCAGGAATAATCTCCGCAGAGCACGCGAGAATCTGATCAGTATCTCATTTGCCGTGGAAATGTCCTTTGCATTTAACGATTTAAAGTTGTTGATATCGAGCAGCACCAGCTGAAACGGCTTGTTCACCTCAATGAGCTGCTGGACTTTATGCAAATACCCGTCATAATTCAGAAGACCGGTTAATGCATCATGGTACGTTAAGTAATCATTCTGCTTATATAATTTCTTCTTCTCCGATTCCAGAAAGTTAACAAAGTGGAATGAAATCACAATCACAAAGGAAGCCAAACAATCAAACACGGAGACCAGAACATTGTATTTCGTTAACGGCACGTAAGTCAGACGGATTAAGGAATACTGAAGAATGATCAGGAAGCACAGCGGCATCGTTTCCTTATATCGTTCTTTGTTATGAATGGTATTAATGATCAGTATGTAATACAGGAGGATACACCAGTTTAATTGACTTACATAGTGAAACGCCCCAAGAAACAGAAAATGAACATAACGAAGCCATTCGTACTTTCGATCAAAAACAACGGATACGTACAACAAAGTTGCCGTGAGCAGCATCAAAGGAATGGACGTGTGATAACCGAGATAGACCGACGATACCATGATAAAAATCGATATCAAGGGAACAAATAGGAGCTTAAGGACTAAAAACGACAAAGCGAATCACTCCTAAATCGCTATTACTGGCGCATATTGAAGAAATCAACGAGGCAAGTTCCACCAAATATGGTACACCATATACATGCGTCTGAACAGCAGGAAAACATCACTTTCAACAAAGCCGCCCTTTATTTTTTCCTGAAAATGGCGTTATTCCTGCCGTCAATTGCTATTTTCAGCTAAATTTCCTCATAACGTATCGATAGAATCTGATCGGTTACCGGATGATACGAAACCGTGACATAGACGCCGAATTCAACGTTCCCTTTCTTAAGCCACAGTTTGAACTTCTCCTCCGCCAAAACACTGGATATCTTGGTTCTGCCCATATACAAATAATCCACGACGTCCATATTATATTTCCGCTTGGTTTCGGTGACGGCTAAGGTTCCCCACTTGGCATAGGCAGGCTCTCTTCTGTTCACGGCATGAATCAAAGACTGCGCAATATCGGTCAGTTCACGCTGTCCGATCTCTGTGGAAGCTCGATTTGCTGTAGTTATGAGATATTGCCAATCCGCCTTTTCAAATACCAACAGCTGCAGCGTATTGAGCGGACCCTTGTAGAATTTAGCGGTTGTCTGCTCCGTCAATTCTAATGCTTGAAACGATAGGTGTTCCAGCTGCTGTCTATTCTCAACGGGATATAACTCGATCCTGTAGTCGTTCTCGGGTTTAAATTCGTTTCGATAATGGATCTCCAAATGCTCGTCAAGTCCGGCATGCGTGCCATAACAACGACCATATTGATGCGTAAAAGCTACGGCAGGCACTTGCGGCGGGAGCTGGATTTCTCTGCCGAAACGCTTCTCGCAAGCCCTTATCGCCTCCTCTGCAAGCTCGGCACCGCTTTCAAAAATGGCTTGCTGAAACGAAAACTCCGAAGATTCCATAGTCGCCTGATCATTAACGGGTGTGACCACGAGCGACAAAATGCTAGCGAATAAAAGGGTGCCCAGCATGTTATTCCTCCTCCTAGAGATTGGCAGACTTGCCTGATCCTAAGATTCCCGCGGACGCTCTTCTTATTCCTGACTTGGGATTCGTTGGATAATTCCTTTGAAAAATACACACACTGTGACGGACTATGCATGAATCCGAGGTGAGTAAGCGTGGGGATGAAACAGATATTAAAATCTATTTTTTTGGTCACTCATGAGCATTCTGAATCCGGCACATCTCTATATAATCAACAGGATCCCCCCCCCCAGGAAGAGGTTTCGCTGACGCTGAAGCATGTTGCGGATCAGTTTGACGATTCGGCCGACTTTGTCCATAAGATCTATCTTCATGGGCGCCTTCATGTTATGTATTTCAGCCATTTGGTCAATGAGGATCGGCTGGAACGGGATCTGCTTCCTCCCATTTTGAATTCCGACAACCCGCTCGATTTGTTGACGGAGCAATCACAATATGAGCATGTAACGGATTCGAAAACCTATGTGGAAGGTATTCTAAGCGGTATGGCCGCGTTTTATTATGAAGATCAAGCTTTCATGATCGATGTTATTTTCCCGACATCCCGGACGGTGGCTGAATCCGAAACGGAATCCATCATTATCGGACCGCACGAAGCGTTTACCGAACAAGCCTATACGAATCTGTCTTTAATCCGGAAGAGAGTGCAAAGTTCTCATCTCAAGGTCATCAAACTTTCCGTCGGCGAAGTTACGAAATCGGATATCTATGTTCTGTATATCCAGGACATCGCGAATGAGAAATACGTCAAAGAAGTAATTAAGCGGGTCGAAGCTATAGAGATTGATGCCATTCACGATACAAACATGCTGATCCAGTGCATTGACGATGATCCGTACTCGATTTTTGCGCAATTTTTGACCTCAGAGCGGCCGGATACCATTGCCTCCAAGCTGGTTTCGGGACGAGTCGTTGGAATTATGGACGGAAGTCCCACTGCTTTTAGCGCGCCCGCCAACTTTTTTGAATTTTTCTCGTCTTCCGACGATTATTACCAGAGGTGGAGCATTGGTACGGCGACCTTGTTCCTAAGGTTTGCAGCCCTTTTGATAACGGTGACGTTGACAGCCCTATATGTCTCGGTTACCTCGTTTCACTATGAAATGATTCCCGAGAATCTGATCCTTACGCTGACGGAGTCCAGAAGCAAAGTGCCGTTTCCTCCCATTTTCGAAGCGCTGCTCATGGAGACGACGATCGAGCTGCTGCGGGAGGCCGGGGCCAGGCTGCCTACCAAGATTGGACAGACTATCGGTATCGTAGGCGGTATCGTCATCGGCCAGGCGGCAGTGCAAGCCGGATTAACCAGTAATATTCTGATCATCTCCGTCGCCTCTTCGGCCATCGCTTCCTTTGTCATCCCGAACTATGTTATGAGCGCATCTTTTCGCTTGTTCCGTTTCGGGCTTATCGTATTGGCCGGTTTGTGGGGGAATATGGGACTAGCGCTTGGCTTGGCCTATATGGTCATTCACTTAAGCGGCTTGACGAGTGTCGGCTCCTCCTATCTAACACCCATCGCACCATTCGAGCCGTATGACTGGAAAGACGTATTTCTAAGACTTCCCTTTTCCACATTGGCCAAGCGGCCTACCCAAGTCAAAGCCAAAAACAAGGTCAAATTAAAAATGAAAAGGTGAGGCAACTTTGAAGGAAAAACTATCCCAATTTCACACTGCGATCCTCATCTACATGATTCAAACGGGGGTCTACGTATTCAGCATTACGCAGGTGGAGGCCCAATATTTTGGTACAAACGGATGGCTCATTACGATCCCGGCATCCATCCTGGTCTGTCTGAACATTTATCAGATGTACTGGGTGTACCGGCTGGGCGAAGGACAGTCGATATTCGTCATTCTGGAGAAAAGCATTCCCAAGTTCATACTGGCCCCCTTCTATCTGGCGATCAGTACGGTATGGGCTTTGATCGGCTGCCTCGTCGCCAAGCAGTACGTGCTGATCTTTCAGATGTTTGCGTTCCCGACAACCAACCCGATGGTATTCAAGATAGCAATCGATGTCCTTGCTTTCATGCTGCTGACCAAGGGTTTGTACAATATCTCCAAAGCTTCCACGGTCTTTTTTTGGTGTACCATTTGGATGAGTTTGCTTCTGCTGTATTATGCAGGGGAATTTCGTATTGAAAGATTAACCCCCTATATATTTAAAGACAGTTCCAACATGTTGGAAGGAATCTTTCAAATCTATTTGGCATACCTAGGGTATGAGTTATGCTTACTGTTGTTTCCTTATACCGATAAGAAAACCAAATTGTTCAGGGCCGTCATCTACGGAAATTTGATACGTTCAGTATCCTATACCATCCTGGGTTTTGTTTCGTTTGGCGTGGTTGGCAGCGATATGCTGAAGGTCATGCTGTTCCCGTTACTGGATTTGCTGGCATATATCAAACTTCCGTTTATCGAGCGAATCGAGAATCTTTTTTACGGCTTCTTCCTGTTCACGACCCTCATTACGCTAGTGCTTTATTTCTGGGCAGCGGGCGAAAGCACCCAACGTGTCTTTCCAAAAATCAAGATGAATGTGCAGTATTTCTTTATCATTCTTGTAGCACTGCTGATATCCTACATACCCGCGGTATTGAACCGAATCCGGGAGTGGCTTCTGTTTCTGGGTTACATCCAAATCGGGTTTGCTTACATCATGCCATTGATACTAATTATGCTGCTGCTGTGGCAGCGCAGAAAAAGGCAGCGTGATGCGCAATGTTAAAAAAATATGCATGCTTGTTCCTACTCTTATGCATCCTTCCTCTAGCAGGCTGCGGCGATCAACGCATCCTGGAAGATCTGGGGTTCATCCAGACGACCAGTTATGACTTGCTGCAGGATGGTAATTTAGCGATATCGGTCTCCATTCCGCAAGCGGATCCGGAAACTGCCTCTAAGCGGGAAGTGCTGACGGCAACGGCCAAGAGCAGCAAAGAAGCGAAGATGATTATGTCCAGACAAACCGGCATGCTGCTGGTAAGCGGGCAATTGCGGAACGTCCTGTTCGGGCTTTCGATGGCGGAACAAGGGCTGCACGGACATCTGGATACCTTGTACAGGGATCCTTCCATATCGTCTCAAGTAAAAATAAGCGTGGTTGAAGGAAATGCCGGCGAACTGTTAATAGACGATTACAAGCAGCATCCGCGAACAGGGCGGTATATCGACATGCTGCTTGAAAAGGAGGCGCTCGGTCAGACCATCCCCAAGGTAACGCTGTTCAACTTTGCCAGGGATTATTTCGATCAGGGCGTAGATCCGGTTGCTCCGATAATTAAGAAGCATGACAAGAACTACATTACGACGAACGGAATTGCTTTATTTAAGGATGATCGCTATGTTGCTAAGATCGAGCCGCAGGATGCATTGATTTTTTCCTTTCTGAAGGGCAAGTTCAGAGAAGGTCAACTTAACATTGATCTGTCGGAGGATCCTAAGGACAAGAAAGAAGTCGTCATGTTCAGTTCATTGATCAGCTCACGAAAAGTCAAGGTCGTGCGCGGAGACCAGGGCATTGACAAAGTGATGTTTTACGTCAAGATTTCCGGGTCCGTTCTGGAATACATCGGCGATGCCAGGTTAAGCAATGACCGCGAGCGGCATGAGCTGGAGCAGCGGATCAGCCAATATATTACGAAAAAAGGAAATGCCATGATCTCGATCATGAAACAGCATCAGATAGACAGCCTCGGAATCGGCAGGTACGTCCGTAACCGGATTGGCTATGAGCAATGGAAAAAGATGGACTGGCGGCAAGAATTGCAAAAGCTGCAGGTCGAATGCGTGATTGACGTTCATATCAAAGATTACGGGAAATTTAGATAATACTTGGAAAGACCCCAATCGGGGTCTTTTTGTTGCCTAAAGAAATCGATTCCTTATGAGGTTTCGATAAAACTCGTGAGCTTAATGTTATGTTTCTTGACATTAATATTGACTATTTCTTTGTATAATGCTACATTTATCCAAAATAAACACCATTACGCAGCATGTCAGTCGATACCTAGCCTCATTTATGTTATGAATATTAACACATCTGAATGCAAAAGGAGTGGCTAAGATGCATTTAACTTACCAGGAAAGAGACAAATTAATGCTTTTTGTGGCAATGGAATTAGCGCAAAAACGATTAGCCCGCGGGTTGAAATTAAACTACCCGGAAGCGGCCGCACTCATTTCGGGTTTTGTTGTCGAAGGTGCTCGTGATGGTAAGTCCGTAGCCGAATTAATGGAGGAAGCCCGCCATGTGCTGTCAGCGGATCAAGTGATGGACGGCGTCGCCCATCTCCTCAGGGAAGTTCAAGTCGAAGCTACCTTTGTGGATGGCACCAAGCTGGTCAGCGTTCATGACCCGATTCAAGGCGCTCCGGCCCCTTCAGACATTGTTGCAGGTGAATACGACCTGCGAGACGAGCCGATTCAGCTGGTGCCGGATCGGCCACGCATTACGCGTGAGGTTACAAATAGCGGCGACCGTCCGATTCAAGTAGGATCGCACTTCCATTTTTACGAATGCAATCCCGCCTTGTTATTCGACCGGAACGGAACGCAAGGATACAGGCTCGATATCGCCTCCGGTTTATCGGCAAGATTCGAGCCCGGGGAAATCACGAAGGTGACGCTTGTTCAAATTGGCGGGAGCCAGGAAATTCATGGTTTTGCAGGTCTGACGAACGGAAAAACCAATGGGATGGTGAGCTTATGACAACAATCGACCGCGCGACCTATGCCAGCATGTATGGACCTACGACAGGGGATCGGGTCAGGCTTGCCGACACCTCCCTCTGGCTTGAGATTGAGAGGGATTATACCGTTTATGGGGATGAATGCGTCTTCGGCGGCGGTAAAGTGATACGTGACGGCATGGGACAGCATCCGCTCGCGACCCGAGCGGAAGGGGCACTGGATCTGGTCATTACGAATGCCATCATTGTGGATACCTGGGGAATCGTGAAAGCGGACATCGGGATTAAGGACGGGTACATCAGCGGCATCGGAAAAGCAGGTAATCCGCTTATGATGGATGGTGTCACCGACGGCATGATCATCGGCGTGGGCACGGAAGTCATCTCCGGAGAGAACTTGATCGTAACGGCCGGCGGCGTGGATTCGCATGTGCATTTCATCAGTCCGCAGCAAGTCGAAATCGCGCTCCAGAGCGGGATCACTACATTCGTTGGCGGAGGCACCGGTCCCGCAACGGGCACATTGGCAACCAATTGTACGTCGGGGGTATGGAATCTGCAGCGAATGCTGCAAGCGACCGATGCACTGCCGATCAATATGGTTTTTCTGGGACGGGGAAACAGCAGTCGTCCGGAAGCGCTGGCCGAACAAGTCCATGCCGGGGCGGCTGGACTCAAAATCCACGAAGATTGGGGCAGCACGCCCTACGTTATCGACAAGTGCCTGAGCGTTGCCGAAGAACTGGATGTGCAGGTCAACATCCATACCGACACGTTGAACGAAGCCGGTTATGTTGAAGACAGCCTGCGCTCCTTTAACGACCGGGCGATTCATACCTACCATACCGAAGGTGCGGGAGGCGGTCATGCGCCGGATCTGCTGCGGGTTGCCTCCATGCCGAATGTCCTCCCCTCCTCGACCAGTCCGACCATGCCATATACGGTGAATACGGTTGACGAGCATCTGGATATGCTGATGATCTGCCATCATCTGGATCCGCGTATTCCCGAGGATGTTGCCTTCGCCGCGTCACGGATTCGTGCGGAGACGATCGGGGCGGAAGATATTTTGCATGACATCGGAGCGATCAGCATGACCAGTTCCGATTCGCAGGCAATGGGAAGGGTTGGTGAGGTCGCTATCCGTACATGGCAAACGGCCGACAAAATGAAACAGCAGCGCGGTCCGCTCGGGCCGGATTCCAAATCGGACAATTTCCGCATCAAGCGCTATATCGCCAAATATACCATTAACCCGGCCATGACCCATGGGATATCCGATTATGTCGGTTCCGTCGAGGTAGGAAAAATGGCCGATCTCGTACTTTGGAAACCGGCCTTCTTCGGAGCTAAACCGGAGATCGTGCTGAAGAGCGGCATGATTGTCCATGCCGTCATGGGAGATCCCAACGCTTCCATCGCTACACCGCAGCCGTATATGTATCGGCCGATGTTCGGCAGCTATGGCGGCGCTCAGGCAGCGCTAAGCGCCACCTTCGTTTCCCAAGCCTCCCTGCAATTAGGGACGCTGGATCCATTAGGATTGCGTAAGCAGCTCCTGCCTGTAAGGAACTGCCGAACCGTAAGAAAGGCGGATCTTGTCCACAATGGGGAGACGCCGGAAATCATGGTCGATCCGGCGACCTATGCCGTAACCGTTAACGGCGAGAAGCTGACAAGCGCCCCATCGTCTCATCTGCCGTTATCCCAGCGCTATTTCCTGGTATAATGGCCAAAGATCCATGCAAGCGTAATTAAGGATCCCTCTTATAATCCACATTTAAACGAACAACCATGAGCAGCTCGGCTTGCCGCTCATGGTTGTTCGTTTTATTCATAGCTTCTCAGCAGTGCATGCGAGCATGCCGTCTGAAGATCCCTCCAGCAGCGATTGATTTCGGAATCTTCCATGGCAGCAGATAAACCGAACAGCGGAAACAGCTGCTGGCCGCAGAATAACGCAGCTTGGGCTGTTTCGATGCTTTGGGCCGTTACATGTGCCTCCGTGGCATCCGATAAGGCACCGTTAGCCATCAGCTCTGCCCACGACGCTTCTACCCACTTATAAAAATCAGCGATCGATAGATGCAATGCCGATTTATTCTCATTCAGCTTGCCGATCACATGGGAGGAACTCCCCCGCTTGACCGCAAGCGATTCCGCAGCTTCAAGGAAATGCTCCGCGATCCCGACTGCAACACCGGCAAAGGATACTTGAGCAAACGGAAGGAATGGATAGCGATATATCGGCTCGTCCTCATACCCTTTCGTTTCCGAAAGCGAGAATGTCATCTCATCCGGAACGAATGCCTCTACAGCGGATATGGTGTGGCTCCCTGTTGCCCGAAGGCCAAAGGCATTCCAATCCTGCTGGATTTCGATCTGGTCAGGATTCATGATAAAGGACCGGATCTCGGGTTCGCCCTGATCTGCAGTCGGCTCGCCAGGGGCATCTTGTAGCGTGGAACCCTTTTCAACAACTGCGTTGGCCGTAAAGGTCGTGGCATAAGTAGACCCGCTGCAATACTTCCAGCTGCCAGTCACGATATAACCGCCGTCCACCTGTCTGGCGGTACCTGTCGGCATGCCGCTGCCCGCAATCACCGCTTCACGGCGCGCAAACACCCGGCGGCTGATATCCGAGCTCATCAGTGCGGCAAAGAATCCTCCGCCTGCTCCAATCGCAACCATCCATCCCAGGTTGCCGTCGATTCGGGCACTTTCTTGGAAGAAACGCGTTGCATCCGGCAGAGGGGTCATCCTTCCTTCCAGCTCGTCGGGAACAAACAGGTGAAACAAACGATGATCATATATGGTTTTCAGCACGTCGGGAGTTACTTGTCTATGCTTATCCATCCCAAGCGCTTGTTCTCTTATGGTTTGAATCTCTTGCTCCGTAAATAACATGTCTCCACCGCTTTCCGTGATCATTTCTCTTTCAGAATGATCGTCTGCTCTTTATGAAATCATAATCTATGAATTTATTAATCTATTCTTTAGGAGCCGTTTCATCGATCTGAATTAACGCCTTTTCCAGGGAGCGCATCAAAGACACTCGTTGTATCCTATGATCCTCATAAGTGCTCAACAGGTGATCGATTTCAGTTTGCATGCTGCCCTTTATGGCATCCGAGCCGAACAATTCAGACAATCCTAGGCTTTCTGCATCTAACTGCCGCAATTCCTCCATGAAGCCTGTCTCCGTAAGATTCATTTCCATCATCTCACTTAACAGCGACTTCAGCTTCGCAGCCTTAGCCAGGCGTTGTTCATGACTCCACCGCTCCTTTGGACTCGATGTATCCACAAGCGAGACGCTATAGTGCCGCATGGCATCCAACTCGCCGGAGTAAGCTAAAGCACCTCTCTGAATCAGATGACGTATGCGGTACTCGATGAAAAAGTCGGAAACGGTTAATTCCCCCTGTCCGATGACCTCGCCAATAACCCGAGCGGATTTCTTGAAGAATCCATGCCTGGCTTCAAGGCGGTATACGGTTTTCAGAATTTCTTCATCGTAGTAAGATTCTGGAACGGTACACAGCATATCACCTTGAAGCACCCGAAGGAACCCGCCTTCGCTCAAAAGGCGCTCCCAGTCTGCGCGATAGCCAGCCTGCTCTTGCAGCGACAATGGGACCGGCTCGGCTGCGTCCAGAACATGCTGAAGCTGATTCGCGTTCATTTCAAATGTTCCTTTGAACCATTGATTTGGATTTTGCTGATGAAGCACGCTTGTCGCATTCACCAATCTCACCTCAGAATGGTCCGGCATTAAGGACAGCAGTCTTCGCAGGCCCAGCTGTTCCGCCGCGGAATCGCCAGCCCAGATCAGGCATGGGGTCTCTTTCATCTGCTGAGGCCAGGTTAGCCACGCGAACGCTGCCTGCAGCATCGTTAATTTCCTATCTTCCGCATGCGCGGTGCTATAACATTCCTCAAACCACTGCTTTCGGGCGGAGAACGAACGGGCGAAAGCATGATCGTTCGGAAGCGGTCCGGCCATGAGATTATCGCCTAATGTCACTACGATTTCACCGGGTTTCGACAGCAGCATGATCTTGAGCGATCCTGCCGTCGACTCATCAAAGGCAATATGGATTCGCGATACGTTTCCGCGATGAATCGGCGATTCCCGCAGGTAGGCTTCATTCCCCATCGCCCATTCTTTATCGAACGCCTCTAGGAAGAGCTCAAGACTTTGATGCTTACCATCTGCAAGCAGCTTGGCCGATTCGGTATTCATCCGGTCCTTCAGCTTCAAGAGCTTTTCAGAGAAATGGTTAATGGCCGTGCTCTTTCCCTTTCGATATTCCTCCAGGGTCATATGCTCGCGGAGTGGAACAGATGGATCGTACATACTCTGTCCTTTCCATCCGGAATATGCGAAAGTACGAGCCATTCCGATAACCCCCATCGCATCAAGCCGATCCGCATCTTGGACAATTTGGCCTTCCAGCGTTTGCATAGCACTCCCTGTTCCGCCTGAGAATGACATCGTACCGATGATCCCCAGCACATGCTCCTGATCAGATGCTTCTACGCCGGCTTGTTTCAACCAATGGCGAACCCGATCGTAACCTGCTTCTTTTGATTCGTTCAATTTCTCGTCGGCTACGTCATGGAGGACTGCCGATAACTCACATATGTATGCGTTGGCGCCTTCAAGATGAGCCAGTATCCGGGCGATGCGGGTGACACGCTGAACGTGCCACCAGTCGTGGCCGCTTGCATCCCCTTCGTGTACGGCGCGAGCAAAGTCTTGGGCTTGCCGAATGATATGACTCTGAGTCGATTTCATTTGATTCTACATCTCCTATCCCGGGTTCCGGTCTATAAGCTCTATTATTCCCGATTTACCTAAACGCCGCAACATGGAGTAAGTTATCGGCATTTGTATCCCCCATGCGAATGGGGGCATATGATAAACAGAACTGTGTTGATGACCCATTACAACCGTATAGAGTCACCTTCGGTTAGGATACAGAAAGGAACATGACAGCCATGCTGGTGTTTATTCTACCTGGATTATATCCTCATTTAAGCGAGAATACCGTATCCTCGGTTTTGCGTGTTTTTTCAAATGCCCGTCCTATCGTGATTCAAAACGAACAGGAGTCTGCAGCAATAATGAACGAAGCGCTGTCCGATAACCTGAATACGCCATGGTTCATGACGCTCTGTGCTGGAGATACTGTACAGCCTATGGCGAAGAAAGAAATCGAACGATGGCTGCAAACTTACGCTGACGGCTCCGCTGGCTTTATACTGACTTCCGCAACCAAAACAGACCAGCCAATAGTATTTCACAAAAGACCTGTTCCAAACTTCCATACTCCCCGCGGCCCCCTGTTATGGCGTACGAGCATCGTGATGAATGGACAGACACCGGGTTTTTCGAGCAATGATCAGCTGCCGTTCCAGAAATACGTGTTGATCGATAAGCAGATCCAGCTAACCAGCCACTATGAATGGAAGGAAGTAGATTCTGAGGGGTTCTTATACCATCATCGCGGTGCCCCTCCCTGGATGAAGGAAGCAGAGGAATGGAACGCAATCTCTCCGCTTCTTCATGCTCCATCCCGCGTTCAGACTATCAATGAAAAACAATACTCTACTATAGTTACCATTGCGCTGTGCACATTTAACGATGGTGAATACTTGCCGTGGGCTATTCGTTCCGTATTGTCTCAGACGATCACAGATTGGGAGCTGATCATAGTTGATGATCATTCAAGTGATGATACTCCAAGCATCCTGGCGGGATTACCGGCAGATAAGCGTATAAATAAAGTGAGACTACATCAAAATCTGGGTAAGGCTCATGCCCTGAACATAGCGCTTCAAATGGCAAGGGGGGCCTGGTTTCTTGAGCTGGATGCCGATGATTGGCTGTCACCAGATATTCTGAAAGTTTTTCTGCAAGAAGCTAAGAAGGAGCCGAATGTTGGTGTACTGTATGCGAATCATTTTGAATGGGTCGAGCGTTTGAATAAACAGCTCCTTTACCAGGGGGTCCGAACCGGACCTTCCCATTTGTCCGCGGAGCGACTCCTCGTAGAAGCTATGGCAGTAGCCCCAAGAATGTTCAATATCTCTGTAATCAAGCAGCTAGGAGGATGGAACACCTCGGTTCCATTCGAAGGACGTCTATACGAAGATATCGAGATGTTATCCAAGGTTTCAAGCTTCCATCCGGTTTACATTCCTCAACCGCTATATCATAGAAGAATAAGGAGCTCAAGCATGACGCATCGGCATCTTAATCACTATGAGAAATGGAAGAACTCGATATTTTGAAATAGTTATTGCAAAGTTCCTCATCTCAAATAATGACTACGGAAGTATGCGAACCAATGATATATTATTGTTGATGATGGTGACCTGCCTTGAGGACGGCAAATAGTTTGAGCTTACAACCTGAACTGTGATCAAGCCGCCTGCTGCCGATAATAACTGTCCTTGAAGGAACTGATTGGCCTGGATAACCTCCACTGTCCTGCCAAGGAAAGTTGCCAGTATTTCCGAAAAATCCATCCATTCTTACCTCCCTGTTCAACATTATTCAATAGATAAAACACTACTCAACGGTATTATGGCAATACTTCCGTTAGGCTCCGAGATTTGAATATAATTGTCTCCAATAGACACCAATGAACCGAAAATCGAACCAGCCGGAGTTTCGATGGTTATTCGAGTATTCAGACGCGATCTTAAATAAGCAATGACATTATTCCAATCCGCATAGCCATAATCCTCCACTTGCTTCTGAAGAGCGTTTACCCGTATGGTAAGTCGTCTGAGCTGTAATTTGATTTTAGATATGCTATGAATCAATCTTCGACGCAACCGATTTAGCTTGCTCAGAACCGTTATCGGCTTTTTAGCACGCTTATGTTTTCTCTTGCCAACAATGAATTTGCAATCTTTTTGATGGCTTCGGTTCCAATATCTCCTCACACTAGCTGCCTCCCTCCGTATAGTCACTGGTACAATATGTATAAATCCATCCAATGGAAACCGGATTAGCTAAAGATAAGAAAAGGGCCTACAACTATAGATCCGTGTAAATTGTTGCAAGATATTTCAATGCGGGAATCATACATACCCATTTTGATAAAACCAATGCCGGATGGTGTTCTACCCATACAGATACATGGGGTGATACATACTTTGTTAAAGAGACAATCACACAGAGAGAGGAGGCTACTCTTGAATAAAATCACAAACAACCGGCGCAGATCTTCTACAAATCGCACGAGTCCCCGTCAGATTAAGCTTCGTAAATCAAACTATAAATTGTACAAAAAGAAACGGTCAGTTCAGCCGGTACCTCCGATTTCCCTATCACATACAACTCATCAACAATCCGTCACACCTTTTGAATCCGAAGCTGCCCATGCCCCTGCTGCGCCCCAGGTAACGGGGTTAATCGCACCCGGGATAACGCCGTTATACGACATTATTCGTTTTCCCGTCATTGATTGGCAATTCAGATGGCAGCGGCCGCAGCAATTATCCGAACAGTTCGCTCAACAGGGGCATCGTGTCTTCTATGTAACGACGGAGATCAACGGTGTGCGCAAGGAAGAGGCTTCCAAAGAAGAGGTAGGACGTTTTGTCTCCATTAAGAACATCGATCGAAACGTATGGCTCGTTACTTTGTGCGCGCATAAACCTCTAAATCTATATAAAGATGAGATGAGCAGCTGGGATATCCAGTACCTAAAATGGTCTATAGAGCACGTACGAGACAAATTCGGGATATCCCAAGTGGTATCGATTGTCGATTTACCGTTCTGGACTCCTCTTGTCACGGCCATGGAGCAACATCATATCGTGTATGATTGCATGGATCATCATGCGGGTTTCTCGACCAATGATCCTGCCATGCTCCATCAGGAGGAACGCCTGCTTCGGGTGGCCGGGCTTGTCGTAACGTCCTCACAGCATTTGTACGATTGGGCTATTGAACATAATCCATCCACGGTCCTTATCCGCAATGCCGCTGATATCTCTCATTTTTTAAAACCGCCTGAACAATCGTTGACGGAGCTGAAGTCCATAAAGCAGCCGATTATCGGTTATTACGGGGCGATATCCGACTGGTTCGATATACGTCTGATCGAAACAGTGGCCAGAAACAGACCCGAATGGACATTCGTTCTGATTGGACACACCTTTGGTTGTGATACCACTGACGTCGAGAAGCTGGACAACGTCGTGCTTTTGGGCGAGAAGCCCTATCATGAGCTGCCAATCTATTTACATCGATTCCAAGTTGCATTAATTCCTTTCATGAAGAATATGCTCACCAAGGCTACAAATCCTGTCAAACTGTACGAATATCTTGCGGCTGGAAAACCAGTCGTATCTACCGACCTGCCAGAGGTTGAAGCCGTTGCTTCCGATATGGTCTCCCTTGCAGACACGCCGGATAAATTCGAACAGGCGATTCATGAAGCACTTCAGGAATCCGGTACCGAGCAGATCAAACGAAGGCAAGAATTCGCCCGTCACAATAACTGGGTTCAAAGATACCAGGTTCTAAACGACTACATTACACAGCATCTGTTTCCTAAGGTTAGCGTCATTATTGTCGTTCACAATAAATGGTCTTACACCGAGCAATGTCTCCGCAGTTTACTGCAAAAGGGACATTATCCAAACCTGGAAGTTGTTATCGTCGATAATGCCTCGACGGATCAAACTTCTTTCCACCTTAAAGCTCTTAACAACCCGCTAGTTAAAGTTATTTCGTCTCAGGAAAATCTCGGTTTTTCCGCAGGGAACACACTCGGATGCCTGGAATCAACAGGTGAGTATATGATCCTGCTTAACAACGATACGCTTGTACCTGATGGCAGCTGGATTACCCGATTGCTCCGGCCATTTCACGAAGACCCGCAAATCGGAATGACGGGCCCGATGTCCAATTATGTGGGTAATGATCAAGCGTTGGATCATTTCATCGGCGACGCGGTATACGGTGCCGATGTTCGTTGGTTGCATGATTTCTATGAGCTGTACCATGAGAAAATCAGATATACCGATTTGCTTGGATTCTTCTGTGTTGCCATGAAGCGTAGTGTATGGGATAAGGTTGGCTCCCTTGATCCGGCCTATGGAATTGGCATGTTCGAGGATGATGATTACTGTGAACGGGTACGCAATGCAGGTTACCGTCTGGCTATCGTCGAGGATGCTTTTGTATATCATTACGGCAGTGCCACCATTAAAGAGCTGAAGCCCCAAGCATACGATTCGTTGTGGGAAAAGAACAAGGCATACTACGAGCAGAAATGGAACAAAACCTGGAGATTACCGAAAGGTCCTCACAGCCTGTTTCATTTGGCGGATCATCCGCAGGAAATCGCCAATCGGATTCATGTGACAGGGAAGAAGTTCGCTTTGGTTCTGGGTGATAAAGTATGGGATGCACATTCCAAACGCTGGCAGAAAATCGTCATGGGATTGACGGAGGATGAGAACTTGTATGTCATCATATATGCGCATGAATATCACGGCAACCCGATAATCGGAACTCGCAAGGTGGGTCCAAGACTGTATTTCACAAACCGGATCGATTTATTCTCTCAAGTCACATTTGATCATGTAATATACTGCGGTTCAACCGAAGTTTACCCCTACCTGCGTTCCGACCATTTTGTAGCGGATACGCTTTGTTATCATGATCATCGGCTCAAAGCTCTTCAATCCAACTTGCCCAATATCAAGATGTTTGGGGATGCTCTTGTGACTCATACCGTACGTAATGTCATGTCTCTTACAAGGGATATATCGACCGTATAGTATAAAATGGAACTCCCTAAATAACTGGAGAATAAAAGCCCATCCATGCTTCTGAAGTTCGTTCAGAAGCATGGTCAGGGCGTTTAATTTGAATGAGGCTCTTTTTCCATTTTCTTTAAGTAACGCCGAATGACTTCTGGATGACGACCTTGAAAGGGAGTTGTGGTTATCTCGTATTCCGAATGCTTAAAACTCCAATCGGGCACGCCTTCGTTTTCAAGTAAATTAACGTCTTTTCTCCGGTTGTCATTAAATTTGATCTTACGTCCCAAAGCATAATGATAATGGTATATAAACACATCGCTTCGCCCTCTTGGAATACTCCATATGCTCTGCCCTTCTGCCGCCTCAAGCGTGCAATGATGCTTCTCATCACGATAACGAATCCCTTTATTCGCCCTCCACATTCTCGTTATATCATTGGACCATCGCTCATCCCCTGGGCTATTCACTCGAATGGTCCACGGATCTCCCCAAAAATTGACGAACGGGAACTGATATATATCCACGTCAGCGTTGGCCATAAGCTCCGGCAGTGCTTGTTGAAAACGATCATCCATCAATTCATCGATATCCAGATTCATAATCCAGTCTCCTTGAGCTTGATCGATCAGGAAATTACGTACTTGGGATTCATTCCAATCATCGGTGTAAGGCATTCCATTCTGCTGCAAACGAAACAACCGGATTGGATAACGATCCTGCAGGCGCTCAATATGCTTCAAAGTGCCATCTGTGCTTCCTCCATCTACAATAATGATTTCATGAGCAAAACGGCTCACGCTTTCGATATATAAGGGGACGAACGTTTCTTCATTCAAAACCGGTACAATGACCGACAGCTTCATGGAATATCCTCTCCTTCCTGTTCTGGCCCTTACGCTTAACCTCTGCGGATCAGTTTGCGCATAGACTGAACATCCCCCCTTGCCTCCTTGTATTGTTTGTATAAGGCATAGTTGGTTTCATAATGGGGATTGCCTTCAGGACCAACAAATGGGTGCCAGAAGTGCACCATTTCTCCGTCCAATCGAACGTGGGTACCGATAAGGGTGTCCATTGCGTATGCGAAGGCCTCATCCTCCCCGCCCCAACCGATAAACCGTTCATCATATCCCCCCACCGCATCAAACGCATTTCGTTTTAATGCATTCAACCCTCCCAGATAATAAGCGCTGTTCTCATCTCTATTTCCCAGTATCGTTGGGATCGGCCAATCCGCTGTTTGAGACAGGATCATTTGCGAGATGTCCTCCGGCAGCCGTAAAATACGACTGAACGGGATAACCCATTGACGGTCATTCACGTAAGATATCGTTTCCAGCACGAGGTTGGGATCATATACAATATCACAGTCGGCAATCATGAATACATCTCTGGTTGCTTGGCGGGCTGCGCGGTTAATGGCTTTCGACCTGCTGAATGGATTACCGGAGACTTCACCGACACATACTTCTATGCCCGGCATCGTCCGTGAGTAGAAATCCAGCGCCCACCTGAACGCGGCATCCCTCGGCCCGCCATGATCCGACTGGTAGGGAATCAGAACGGAAACTTGGTCAAACATCTTTTTCTTCCTCCTCACCTGCAGAGCTTGACTAAATTTGAAACAAAACGCGGAGCCATCGGCTCATCGCATGGTCGATCCTCCAACCTGACTCTATATGACTCCTGCACCTTAACCCGATTTCTCGAAGTTCATCCGTCCGACTTCTCCAATAGTTAATCTTGTGTATAAAATCTTCGGGAGAGTCACTATCCAATATCAGTCCATGGGCAGCCGGGTGAGCTGCATCTTTTGCATTACCGACATTCGTGGAAAGAACGGGGACCCCGCAAGCATACGCTTCCAGCACAGTAGCCCCGCTTCCTTCATTGGCTCCCGTGTTCAACAACAAGTTCAATTTATGATAAAAACCCGGCATGCTTTCGTAAGTGTGAGCACCAGAAGTTTCGATAAAAGCGATTCCTTCGTCACTCTTGAAATGCTCTTTAATCCGCATATACAAAGTATTGTAGTTTTTAGAGGTTTTCGAGGGATCACCGGCCCAGCCGATCACGAATGGAGCATTGTCTATTCGAGCTATAGGCAATGGCTGAAACAATTGGTCATCCACGAAATGACCGATATACTCCACAGATGTATTTGGTGCTATGGCCTGCAAGATGGAGGCCAGTCTCCGATTTATAGCGCCTAGCTTTCCGATTCTAGGAATGACCAGCCTGAGAAAGTCAGGATCGGGAACGAGTTCATCCTTCCATTCCCTATAGGTTTCGTAGTGCTTACTGAAGTAATAATAGGAGACGGCTGCCGCTGAATCGATGCGGATATTCTTGAAAACGCAATAAGCCGCAATGCCAAGACACATGGCGGATATGTGATCATATTGGTGATTCAACTCTCCACTGCTTTTGTGTTCAAGATAGAGATCCAATTCGCTCATAGACATGAGGTCCAACGATGGATGATATTGCTGAATAACCTTGGCATTCTTGCCCAGGATCCACCAGGGCACGTCATAGATCAGCAAGTGCCTTCCCATAATGTCGACCTCCTTATCCGCTCGTAATAGAGTATATTCGACTCCTCCCCGACAAGTTTGCAAGTCCATGCAAAATGATGAATACGTCCATCATTAACAATAAAAAGCTGCCCATGGCGTAGAATGAAACCTACACTATAGGCAGCGGTAAAATTCCAATGAATTTGACTGATAACTAAACTTTTTTATCGATAATATGTTCATTGGCATGGTTCTCTTGAATTTCTTTTCTCAACGCTCTCATCTCTTGAAGCATGGCATCCATTCTAATGATGATTTTGGATGAATTGATGGCGTAACGAATGACAATGATGGAAACTACGATACTTATCACAATCATGAAAATCTCTACAAAATCCATTTAGTCAAAAACCTCCGTTTTATGATGGCTGAATGAATTCCTTAAGCAAGCCCTGCATCATGGCAAAAATCAGTTCGGAATCCTGCAGCTTATTCTCCTTTATCCCGCGCCAGCAGTCCGTGACGCCCATACGTACCACGTCAATGCGCTCGTATCCCTCGAGCTGCTGGCCGGATTGGCTTGTTACCTCATCGGTATAATAGACATGGGCGATCTCGTTGCACCTCCAGGACGCCGGGTACAGCTTGCCTAGATAGTGAAGCTCACCGCAGATGAAGCCTGTTTCCTCCAGCATTTCACGTCGAGCCGCCGATTCCAGTTCCTCTTCCTCGCCTACGCCGCCGCCAGGCAGCTGAATAACGTAATCATCCACGGCCGCTCGGTATTGACGGATCAGCAGCAGCTGATCGCCATCCTTTGCCAGAACAACAACGGACGCATAATTTTCCTTGGTATAATACACTTTGCCTGACGTTTCCTCGTAAATCGATATTCCGTTATGGCGGATCAATAACTCGCTATTTACCATACGGGCAGGTGCTCCTTTTCAAGACGGTTGGTCATTTCCTCCCGTCGAATTCTTCTTTCAGGATGGAGAATAAATAGGAATCATGATAACGGCCCTTAAACCATAAGTGCTGCCGTAGATGCCCCTCCTGCTTCATTCCGATGTGACGCATGACGCTGGCAGACCCGACGTTTCCCGGCCGACAAGTGGCATAGATCCGGTTGACTCCCAGTTCCTCGAAGCCGAAGCGGCACATGACCCTAGCGGCCTCGGTAGCATAACCCTGCCGCCAATAAGCAGGATTCAGACAGTATCCAAGCTCTGCATTCGTATCGGATCGATGAAGCCCCACGCCTCCGATCAATTGGCCGCCATCCTTTAATACGATCGCCAACTCGTAGCTGTCACGGGGGCTCTGCTCTATCATTCGGCGGATTTCCCCTACATACTTCCATGTATCTTCTTCCGTATTGGGTCCCCACATCGTATACTCGGTCACTCTTGGATCTGAAGCATAGGCATGAATACTCGCAAAATCCTCATCCCGGAAATCGCGGATCGTCAGTCTAGGGGACTCTAACTGCATAGGTACCTCACTCCTTCATGAAGCCTCCGGCACAGGCGGAGGTGATTTTTTCCAATTATACCACGCTGTATGTCGCAGATAAAAAAAGAAGCCGGGCAGCCTATCACCCAAGCTTCTTTCAATATCTCACATTAAGAAATTCCTTCCAGTTTCTTCTCCCTGTCATGCGTTTTGAACTTATGAATATAACGGGAAAGCACGCCATGTCGCGGAGAGGACAGAAAGCTGATGATAAATACGATTCCGGTTGCGAATGCCATGGATCCCGAAATGGAGGTGTCCAGCCATACCGCGATATAATAGCCCATAAATGCCGATATGACGCCAAAGGCCCCGCTTAGCGCCAGCATGATGGAAAGTTTATCGGTCCATAGATAAGCAGCCGCGGCAGGCGTTATTAACATAGCCACCACCATGATCGCCCCCACGGCATCAAAGGATGCCACCGTTGTGATGGAGACGAGCGACATGAACACATAATGCATAAGCACGACGGGAATGCCGATGCTGGCCGCAAGTGCCGGATCAAAGGAGGTAATCTTCCATTCTTTATAGAATGCCAGGATCACGATAAGCACGACCAAGAGAACGGCTGCCAGCATAAAGGTCGCTTTCGGTACCTCGCCTAGAAGCGGAACGTGTATCACATCCCATGGCACAAACGTGATTTCGCCCATGAGCGCATGCTTTGTATCCAGATGGGCGTTGCCAACCTGGGTCGCAATCAGGATGACGCCGATGGCAAACAAGGTTGTAAAAACAACGCCAATGGATGCGTCCTGCTGTACGCCCCGGGAATGAAACCATTGAACCAGTACCGCCGTCAGCAGGCCGGCTATGATCGCACCGACCAGCATATGCGGACCGCTGAGTTCTCGGGTGACGATAAACGCCGTGACGATGCCGAGCAGCACGGTGTGGCTGATGGCATCGGCCATCATCGCCATTCGGCGCAGAATCAGGAACACGCCGACGATGCCGCAGGACAATCCGACGAGCGAGGCTGTGAGTAAGATCCATGCGGTATAAGTCATTGATTGCTCCCCCTCTCGGAAATCCGGGGACCAAGAACGGTTTGACTGCCCGCGTCCCTATGCTCTTTTTTCTGGGAGCGGAGCTGCAGAGCCTGAATCAGAAGACCCTTCTCTGCGCCGAAGACCAGAGAGATCGTGAACAACACGGAGGAAGCTACAACGATGAAGGGCCCTGTAGGCCATCCTTTTCCCAGAGTGCTCACGAGTGTACCGACAAACCCGGCGCCGCCTCCAAATACCGCCGACAGAATGACCATCATTTTGAAGGATTGAGTCCAATATCTTGCGCTGACCGACGGAATGATCAGCATGGCCGCCATCAATATGACGCCGACGGCCTGAATGCCGATGACGATGACGAGAACGAGCACTCCCATATAGAGGGTATTCATCAGTCTGCTGTTCAGCCCTAACCCCCGGGCAAAATCGGGATCAAACAGAAATAGCTTCCATTCTTTAAAACCGATCGAGACAACGAGAATGACCAGAACAGCCAGGATTAGCATCGTAACCACATCCTTGCGAACCATGGATGCCGCCTGCCCGAAAATAAAGTTATCCAGTCCGCTTTGATTCCCGCCGCCCGTACGGTTCACGATCGTCAGCAGCATAATGCCCAAACCGAAAAACACGGATAGAATCATGCCCATCGCCGTATCCTCTTTAATGCGGCTGGAAGTCCGAATCCACTGGATCATCCAGGCCCCGATTAAAGCGCTGGCGGCTGCCCCGAGAATCATGACCAGCAGGTTCTTGCTTCCCGTCAAAGCGAATGCGATCACGACACCCGGCAGCGCCGCGTGAGACAATGCATCGCTCATCAGGCTTTGCCGCTTCCAATAGGCAAGACAGCCGATCATGCCGGCTGCCATGCCCAGGATTAACGTGCTTAACAGTACCCATTGTGTGTTCGGCGACAATAATGAATTGAGCATGCTTTACGCCTCCTTCATCCAGCGAAGCGAACCGCCGTATGCGCGGTAAACTTGATCCTTCGTGAAGACGTCTTCCGTCTTCCCGTGCGCAATGACCGTACGGTTCAACAGCAGCACATGGTCGAAATAATCTTCAACCGTCTGCAGATCATGATGGACCACCATCACGGTTTTGCCCGCCGTTTTCAGATCCTTCAGGGTTGTCATAATCGCCCGCTCGGTTGCGGCATCGACTCCAGCTAACGGCTCATCCATGAAATAGAGATCGGCATCCTGAACGAGCGCCCTTGCGAGAAATACGCGCTGCTGCTGTCCGCCAGAGAGCTGACTGATCTGCCGGTCGGCAAAGTCTGCCATGCCCATCTGATCAAGCGATGCCATCGCCTTTTCCTTGTGGCTCTTGTTTGGCCGTTTCAGCCACCCCACCCGTCCGTATAAACCCATCATGACGACATCCAACGCATCGGTCGGGAAATCCCAGTCCACGGACCCCCGCTGCGGCACATAGCCGACGCGGGTTTTCGTTTGGCTTAAGCTGGACCCGAAGAAGGAAACATTCCCCGACAGCTTCGGATGAAGCTCCAGCATGACCTTCAGCAAGGTGGATTTGCCTGCGCCGTTCGGCCCGACAATGCTGGTTAGCGAGCCCTGCTCGACGTTGAAGGACACGTTGTGAAGCACTTTATTTTTTCGATACGATGCATGGAGATCTTGAACTTTAAGTACAGACATCTTATTCACCACTTCCTGTTAGCGCATGATAGATTGTTTCGACATTATGACGGTACATTCCGATATAAGTGCCTTCCGTCGTACCCGTCTCGCCCATGGCATCGGAGAAGAGCTCGCCTCCAAGCTTAATGTCCAGCCCTTTCTTGGCAGCTCCTTCAATGACGGCATTTATCGATGCCGGGTTGACGCTGGATTCGACGAACACGGCAGGCACCTTGTGTTCCAGCAGTAGGTCGATCGTGCCGTTAATATCCGAGAGGCCGATTTCATCCTCAGTGCTCAGGCCTTGAAGGCCGACGACTTCCAGACCATACATACGGCCGAAATACCCAAAGGCATCATGAGCGGTAACCATGACCCGCTGCTCTTCCGGTATTTGCCCCAGCTTATCCTTCGCCTCCGCTTTCAGCTCATCCAATTGCGCAAAATACTTCTGCTTGTTCTCTTCAAAATAGTCGGCATCGGCGGGAGACAGCGACTTTAGCTCTTCCACTGCAGAGTCCAAGGAGGTCTTCCATAGATCGATATCAAACCATACGTGGGGATCGGTCGCCTGCGTGTCATCCTGAAGCAACCGATCCTTCGGGATGGCGTCCGCTATCGCCAGCACGGGTTTGTTTTTTCCGATCTGTTCGAAGATTTCCGTCATATTGCCTTCCAAATGAAGTCCGCTATAGAAAATAACATCCCCGCTATCCAACTTCTTGATATCGCCTTGTGTGGCATTATATAAATGCGGATCGACGCCAGGTCCCATCAAGCTCTGCACCTCCACCCGATCTCCTCCGATAACGGAGATGGGTTCCGCAATCTGTCCAATGGTGGTTACCACGCGTATTTTCTTGCCTTGCTGCTCGGTTGCCGCTCCGCTCTGCTTCGCTTCTCCCGATGCGCATGCGGATAATACCAGCAACAAACCCAGAATGGCTGCCCCCATGAATATCCTGCCTCTACTAGTCCTCTTGTTCTTCATCTTCTTCTCCTCCACTCCAAATAAATAATGAGTCGACCATTCTAATGTAAATGAAAACCTCGTCCTGCCGTCATCCAATTGTTTTGCATTGACGCAACTTTAATTCCTATGTACAAAAAATAATCCATCTTTAGGTTTTTGTCAATGTTATTTTATAAATTCGTATACTCGGTATCTCAATCCACTTCCTTAAAAAGCTTGATTTAATCCATAATATCCGAGCAATCTGGATCTATTTTTCGCATAGGCAAAATATTTAGCTATATTTAAATATTTTAATAGGCTAGGATTGCATTCATGTTCAATGCACAAAAAAAGACGACTTCTCTTCAAGAGAAATCGTCTTCTTTTCCTATTGTTTGATCAATCACAACCCTTGGGTTACCCAAAAAACCGAATGTGCGCAAACTTGGTTTTTAAACGGTCGAATTTCTTCCTGCTATTGCTGCGGTTATCGGGCAATAGCTTCACATCGGCCAAAGCACCGATGGTTTCTACCACCTCGTCGATTGACAGATGATCGGTATCGATATGACGCTGGAACACTTCATTCGAGAATCCGCTCATGCACCGATCGATTTGCTGCGCTGCCCACGAATTCGCACCTTCCCCTCGGCTCCGCAATCGTCTTAGCAGGACTTCCTTGGAAGCACACAACGTGAAATGCCGGACAACAACGCCATCCCGTCTCAGGTTCCCAACGATTTCATCGAAATATGACGCGTTTGATATGGTCATCGGAGCAATGATCAATTGATCGGATTCCTGGTCCATATACTTAAACATGGAGTAGTTAAACTCCCTCCACATCGGATAATGCTGAAAATCATCGCGTGTGGCATCCTTCGGAAGATTATCGCGAATGAAATAACCTGCATTTTCCGGATCGTACACGCACGAGTTCGGTATTCTTCGCTGCAGCTCATGCGCAGCCTGGGTTTTCCCCGAGCCGAATGCGCCGTTCACCCAAATAATCATAGATGAAAGAACCCCTTCCTTATCAGGGTTTTGCTTGTATCAAATGTCGTCTCTTATGTAAAATTATGCTTTTCTCAGAAAGTCCGGCAATCGAGTCAATGTTTTTCCGTGATCACGGACAAATCCATATTGTTCGTATAGACCATGAGCATCCCGCGTCGACAAGATGCCGAATAAATTTCGGTAGTCATCGCTGGTGGTAATCGTTTCGATTAACTTCTTTCCTATGCCATGCCCACGATAAGACTCATCCACAAATACATCGCATAACCAATACACGGTTGCGTCGTCGGTCACGACCCTGGCAAATCCGATCTGCCGGTTGTCGATATAGGCGCCAAAACATGTTGAGCCCTCTAGCGATTTCTTAATTTTTTCATCGGAGCGTTCGTTAGCCCAATAGCTTTGACGCAAAAAATGTACAATGGCGTCCATATCCAGGAGGGAAGGGTCGCTGCTTATCAAAATCCGCTTCAGATCGATGTCCATCATCACACCGTCAGTTCCTTTTACCGGAGCCAAATGCAATCACATAATTGTCCGGATCCTTGATCGCAAAATCCTTCCACACGCCCCAGTCTGCTTCCATGAGCACAGGCTCTTGTACCACTTCTGCCCCGCGAGAGGTTAGTTCTTCATACAACTCGTCTAATTCGCGGTGCGTATCCACATAGGCGTATGTATCCCAAGGCGTCTGTTGATCCTGGCCTGGCGGATTCGGGTTAACGTCCGTCATCGTTACCGCCTGAATCAGTTTGAAACCGAGCGCAAAATCATCCCTGACCGCCCAAACATCGTTCACTTCACAACCGAGCACCTCTTCATAAAACTGCTTGGATCGGGAAAGATCGGATACCAATCGAACTTGAACTGAGAATTGAATCCTGCTCATAAGATCATCTCCGGCTACTTTTCCTTCCATAATACAATCGTCCGACTCGCTTAACAAGAACTTTTCGTAAGTGCTGAATGCTAAGAATAAAATTCGATGGCAGGGTTGCCTGCATACGTGGTTTCCGAAAATTCGCCCGCCTTATATTCCGAGATGATCGTTGTCCAGAAGTTTTGCGCCGGCAGATTTTTTTCCAGCCAGGCGATGCTCCACTTCCCCCTGAACCATTCGAATACTTGGAATGCCGCCTGTTTGCCGATACCCTGCTTGCGGTATTTCTTAAGAATAAAAAATTCTGCCAAGGAGTAACCGGGAGCTGAAAGATCTGATGCTTCGATTTCCCTCACCAACACAAATCCGGCAAGCTTCCCGGATACTTTGACAAAGTAAGGGTGGCGTCCCTCTTCGGTCCAGTAATGGTCTACATACTTATAATCGTAAAGACCGTACTCGTTAACGTCATTATCGCTGTCATCCTCATACGGACTCATATCGTATTGATATAACTCCATGAGGCTGCGCAATACGCTCTTCTGTTCATATGAAATCCTTGCAAGTTTCACATTCTCACCTCTCATGCCATCTCAGCCATTTTTTAATTTTAACGAAACACTCTCTTCCACATTCTATGTAACCATCCTGCCAGTTATATGTGAAGACGGCAATGGTCATACCATCTTCTGGTCATAGACTAGCAATTTCCATCTATTGCCGAGCCATTCAATAGCTTGTAAAATATAACAGTTAATATATCACACATAGTTAAGGAGAGAAACCCATGACGACAGTCCAACAGCAAGCGGCCAAGCGAGCCATGATCGAATGGCTGGCAAATGAACGAGAGCTTGGACATAAGCCCAGCAAAATCGAATTAGCCGGAGAATTCAATCTCCATGACATGCATCACTACATATTCAAATATAAGAAGTCCATGCTTGGTAAATGGCTGGTTGGCGTGTGCGGCGGTTACGAACATGCCTCGGACATCGAGCATTGCGGTCATGTATTCAGTGAGATGCAGCCTTATCATCCTGCCACCGCGGAGGAGGAAGCGATATCCATGGTCAATATGATCCGGGAGTATTGGATGCAGCAGGCGGCGCAGTATGAATCGGCGGAGAATCCAGAGGATGACGCGGCAGACAACCAAACGTCATCCGGCATATTCAACGGCTTCGTTCTGTTGAACTCGCCAGAATGCGATTTGGAGCAGATCAAAGCCAATCTTCTGCGCGATTGGAGCATCTCCTGCTCCCCGAAAGACGGCAGCGCCGAAGAGGAGAAGGAAGGAATGCTGGTCTTTGAGGCGGAGGGCTGCATGATTGCAGTCAGCTTCATCAATGCCCCGGTGCCGGATGGCGAGGCCGAGCATTACGCTCAAGGGAACTACCTGTGGCCCGAGGCCGCCGAGGTCACCCAAACCCATGTCGCCCAGCTTATTCTGGCCGTGCTTAAGCGCTCCGCGTCTCCGCTGGATAGCGGAAAAGTGTACGCCAAACTGGCGGCCAGCTGCCTGAAGCTGCCGAATACCGTCGGGCTCTACTCGTCCGGCACCGTATTTCAGCCTGAGTTCTATATCGATATGACCGAAACGATGAAGACCGAAGATCTGTTTCCCCTGTTAAATCTCGTATATTTTGGTTTAGTTGGCACCGAAACCGGAATCAACGGATATACCTATGGGCTCAGAGCCTTCGGCAAGGATGAGATCGAGGTGCTGGACAGCCAGGTGACCCCTGCCGAGCTCCGTGAATTCCTGATGGACATTGCTTTATACATCGTGGAGCAGGACGTCACGCTAAGGGACGGGGAAACCATCGGCTTCTCCGCGGAACAGAAACTTCCGATTACCCGCTCCGAGGGCGTGTATCTTCCTGATGACACTCTTAAAATCAAGTACTGAATTTATCGAATCAACTCTCCGACAAAGCACGCCTAGCCATCGATATGGACTTGGCGTGCTTTTTATATTTTCCCACGACTACGACTTTGTTAATGGCATCCACTCCATTGACGGAATTTGAAACTGGCATACGCTGGGCGGCCGCTATCATTTTGCCAAATTGCTCGATTTTGCTATAATAGAAATTGCATTAAATCTATATTTAATGCAATTTCTGTTTTAAACGATTGGACGGGTGTGAAGCGATGAACTATACCGAAGTTTTTGAGCACTATGACCGGGAAATGAAGCTGTTTCTCTCCTATATGAAGGATCGCGAATACGCCAAGGATACACAACAGGCCTATCTTCATGATATCAAGCACTTCCTGTACAGCCTTGAGGGGAAATCCATCACGGAAGTCACGGACATTGATGTGATGTATTATCTGACGCAGGTGCGGGAAAGCGGTGCCGGCGCGCGATATCGAAATCGGTGCCAGTCCGCCATCCGTCTCTTCTATAAAGTCATGATCCGTTTCAAATTGGCGAGCACCAATCCTGCCATGGATATCGAAAAAGCCAAGGTGGAGAAGAACCGTCAGCCTACCTATCTTCAAAAGCCGATTCTGGATGCTTGTCTGAATGGAATTGAAGGAAGATATAGAATCCGCGACGTGACCATCATTGCGCTCATGGCTTATGCGGGTCTTCGGGTTAGCGAGATCGTAAAGCTGAATGTAACGGACGTTGATATGGAGAACTCCAGCATCGGAGTGCTGGGTAAAGGCAATAAATGGAGATACATCCCCCTCCCTGCCGAATTGAACAAGCTGCTGCAAATGTACCTGGAAGAGCGGATGGTTCCCAGAAGTTCAAAGGATAACGCCTTCTTCGTATCGCAGTTTCGGCGCAGAATCAGTAAACGCATGGTGCAGACGATAGCCGAGAAGACGTTTGCGGCAATGACCGAGCAGTTTCCGCAGTTATCCGGGCAATCTCTATCCGCACATAAGTTAAGACACTCCTTTGCCACCGAGCTGCTGCGTAACGGTGCTGATCTGCGTGCTGTGCAGGAGCTCCTCGGACACGAAGATATATCCACCACGCAGATTTATACCCATGTGCTGGATGAGACAAAAGAACGCGCCATGAACAAAATCCGGCCGGCGATCCCCCTTCTCTTCTCATCCAAGCCGTAACGAAGGATACGGTTTGCAATGACTCTTCCTGTGACGGGGTCACCGCTCATGTTCTTTCTGCATGTGAAAACAGCAGCAACGATGTTGACAACGGAAGTGACGAATCCCCAGACCCCCATTCACGCGAAAAAGCCCCCTTTCACAAGGGGACTTTTCTGCAAATAGGATGATCCTGTTACGCCTGAATGAACAGGCTGAACTCCTGGCCGTTTTTGACCGGTTCCTGTGCCATGGTGTAGCCGTGCTTGACGACTTCCTCCGGCACGTTCCGAAACGCGGACGGACAGTCCGAAATGACCTGAAGCGTTTGTCCTTTTTTCATATCACGCAGCGTTTCGAGTGTATAGATGACCGGGTAAGGACAAGATTCCCCCCGGAGATCCAGTGTAAAATCAACGGACATGGGTTGCATCCCCTTTCTTGAATCCTACGCCGAAGCGGTAGTTTTTTTGCCAGTACGCGGCGACAGCGAATCCGACCCCGAGTACGAGCAGTGTAACCATTAATGCAGCCGCCGGACCCATGGCGGTGATCAGGTTGACAGGCGAGCCGCTCTTCACAAGCAGTTTGTATACCCCCATGTGATCCCAGGCGTATGCTAATGCGGTAGCTCCTACAATGTTCCCGACAAACACAGGCAAGAAGACAACCTGTCCTTCCATCAAACGGTACATCATGCCGGTTTCACAGCCGCCGGCCATGACGATGCCCAGACCGAACAGGAGTCCGCCGATCAAGGTGCTGGGAGCGGCAATTTTCGTAATCGGCTCTAATCCGTACATAAGAATAATGGCCAGCGTAGCGACGGAACTGACGGCCATGCCCAGAGCAATCGCTTTGGTCATCGTGGCCCGGCCGCTGATCCACAGATCACGAAATGCGGAAGTGAAACAGATCTGCCCTCGTTCAATCAGGATGCCGAATGCCGCTCCGAACAGGGCAGCGGTACCTAGCATGGTTCGGCCCGTTGCATAGAAGCAGACAATCAGCGCGAGGTAAGCCAGACCGAGTACAACCCCAAAGAGCGGTTGCCGGTTTTTACCCTGTTTAACGCTCGGCAGGCTGCCTCCCTTTTTCAGCACGGGCTTGCCTTTCCACCATCTTGTGTTGACCAGCTTGGCGCCAAGGAAAGTGCCTGCCCCCGTAGCCACGATGAAGATCCAGGCATGGAGCGAGAACTGAGGCACACCGGTAAAAAAGGCCGCGAGGTTGCAGCCTAGGGCCAGTCGGGCTCCGAAACCCGCGATAATGCCTCCGGCAAACCCCTGTACATACCGCCGCTTCTGTCTCGGCATGCGGATCTTGAAATTACCGCTTAGCAGAATCGTAATCAGGGCTCCGATAAACATGCCCCAGACAATCCAGCCGTCGGTCCGCGTCCAGGTCGTGCCGTTCATATGGACGAGGTCGAAGTACGCCCAGCCGGAAACATCCACCCCCACGAATTCCAGAAGATGCCCGCCCAGACGGGTGAACTCACCGGTTACGGCCCAAACCGTATGGGTGATTCCGAAATAGACTGCGCTGAGAATACCGGCCAGAGCCATTACCAGATAGGGGCTCCAGTAGTTCCCGAACCATGTTGAATATAATTTTTTCACCTTGCTCAATAACTCCTCTACCCAAAATTCACGATCCTGATCTATCATAAAACCCACAAATTTCATTTTACTACAAAATCCACGCTGCGTGAGGGAAAGATTCAACAAAAAAAGCCGCGAATTTCGCGACTTCATTTGCTTGCAAACACTTGATTGCACATACTTGTTCACAGTGGCGGGTGTTCCACTCCCATTTGTATCCACCCTTCCTTTGAAGGACCATATACCGCCGGAATATTCAATCCCGCTTGTCGCATCAGAACGGTAACCTGTCCCCGATGGTGGACAATATGCTTGATCAATCCCATGAAGATGGTAGCATTGGATTCCTGACGACCGAAAGCATTCTGAACCTGCGTTAACGTCTCATCCGTCCATTGTTCTTCAACTGCTTTTTCTGCGTCAGAACTTAGAAGCTTAAACGTCTCCGCGATTTGCTTCGCCGCGGGTACTTCTGCTGAATTTGGTACCTGCTCGATGACAAGGCCAAATTCAGACAAATATTCAGGAATATTCGTTACGAAGTGCCATGCAATCCTTCCGAGCGTCCTCCCTTCAGGATATACTTGCTGCTGTAAGGATTCATCCGTCAAACTGTCTAAAATCCTTTGCGTTAGAGCGGCTTCGTTCTTCCATTCCGTGATGAAATCGGCAACGGTTCTATACATGATAACCCCATCCCTCCTTGAGAAACTCGTTCTCTGATTGGTAAAATCGGCTACACGTTCCCTTCCCCCCGAGAGAGGAAGCCGGATGACGTGCTCAATCCAATCATAATCGCTAATAGTGACAAGTATTGTCATCAATACAAGATTTTATTTGCGATCTTTGGAAGCGGGGCATTGGCTTCGACGACCACTTTCCAATTGTGATTGCATGAAGCCGTTATGAACCCACGTCCTGATATATACTCCTCCACTAACTCTGCGGTATCGATGAGAATCTCGCGAATCACTCTCTTGCCCCAGAACATGATGTAGTCTCCTCCTCCGCTAGCCCGGTAGCTGTTCATGACCACATCCAGCTCCTTCTCGTCCGGGAGGTCCACTCCGTTGTATTTCAGCTTGATCACCCTGGATCCCGGGGGCTCTGCAATGTTTAGCGTATATTCAATGCCTTCCCACATGTCATAGTTATAATGCTGGGGTTTCGGCTCCAAATATGCCGGATTTACGGCAGGGCTCCCGTTCGGGCCGACCACGAAATAGCAGGCCGTCTGCTCCAGCGCGGCCCGGATGTCTTTACCGGTCAGGCGCAGCACGACCAAGGTATTCGGAAACATGAAGTTCGTAAGGATATCCCGCCTCGTAATGATCTCTCCGAAGCCCTTGGAAGATTCGCTTAGTAAAGCCGCGCAGGAAACGTTAACCCCCGCGAATTCAAGCTGCACGCGATGAATGAACTCGATAAAAGGATGCTCCGCAAGCCGGCAGGCTGCCGGATCGCTCAGGCTCATATTGCCGTGAACGCGTCCAATCGATTCGTTGAGCCATGCCTGAGTCCGGTCTTCGAGGTCCCCGCTGGAAGAAAGCACGTTCTTATCGGCCGCCGTCCCGTGCTCCGGTCGCAGCAGCTCGGCTCGTTTCTCCACGATGACCCAGCGTTCTTGTTCCCGAACGAGATCAACGCTGATCTTCCCGATAGCCTGGCCGTTGCAGCCGGGCTGAACGACCGCCACCCCATGCAAAAACGTATCCAGCAGGCGATGCTGGTGCCCGGTGATCAGCACATCGATGCCCTCTACCTCAGCACACATCGCATAGGCCTGATTTTCTCCCGTCAGATTTTCCGTCGGCTCCCCCGTCACCATATCACGCTCGAATCCGCCGTGGTATGCCACAACCATCACATCGGGCCGCTCTTCCCTTCGGATGCGCGGCACCCATTCCTTGACGGTTTCCAACGCATCATGGAATTCAAGACCATGAATATGAAACGGGTTCTCCCATTTCGGAATATAGTGCGTCGTCACGCCTAGAACCGCAACCTTGATGCCGTTCAGATCCTTGATCAGGTAAGGCTGTCCGAAAGCCGGCTTCTTGCTGCCCTGCAGCCGGATGCCTGCTGACAGCCAAGGGAACACGGAACTTTGCACGACGTTGTCCACGGTCCCCATACCATAATTGAATTCGTGGTTTCCCAGCACCGCCGCATCATAACCCAGTCCATTCATAGCCGCAATCATGGGGTGTATTTCGGCATTGTTTTTTAATGCATAGGCAGCCAGCGGGGATCCCTGAATCACATCTCCGTTATCAATCAGCAGCAAGTCCGGATGTCTGCGCCGTTCATCACGAATCAGGGACGCCAGCTTGCCGAGTCCGATATCCCGTTCGTCCCGGGTTCGGTAATCGGTTGGATACAGATGCCCATGCAGGTCGCTAGTAGCCAGCACGGCGATCGTTCTTGTGATCGTCGATTTCATGCCATCCCTCCTGTTCTTACCTTCTCCTTGCTATTCTATCAACCGAGATGCAGCTTTATATTAAAATTCCAAAACTTTACAAAGAGTTATCAAATTATTGACAGACCATTAACACTCCGTCCTTATAGTGAAGCAGGTAAGACAAAATACGTTATCTAAAAAACGGAGGTCATTGCTTTGAAAAAATGGATGAAATTCACGATGCCCCTGCTCTTATCCGTCGCTGTCCTCAGCGGATGCGGAGGGAATGCCGACACTGGCGGCAAAGCCGCTGCCAACGCGAGCCAGGAGAAATCGCAAGGCACGAATGCGGACAGCAGCCCAGCGACGGAACCGACCAGATACGTCCCGGAAAAACTGACGGTGCAATTCGTCCCTTCCCAGAATGCGGACACGCTTGAGGCCAAAGCTAAACCGCTAGAGAAGCTGTTGTCCGATAAAGTCGGCATCCCGGTAGATGTCAGCGTATCGACCGACTATAACACCATCGTAGAAGCAATGGCATCCAAGAAAGTGGACGTCGGCTTCCTGCCGCCCACCGCCTATGTATTAGCCAAGGAGAAAGGCGCTTCCGAAGTCATTCTTCAGGCCCAGCGTTTCGGCGTCAAGGATGAAACCGGCGAACCGACGGAAGAGCTTGTTGATTTTTATAAGGCGATGCTGATCGTGAAAAAAGACGCTGCCATCCAATCCGTGGCTGATTTGAAGGGAAAGAAAATCGCCTACCAGAACGTCTCTTCTTCTGCCGGCTATGTATGGCCGGCTGCGGTCTTGATGGATAACGGAATAGATCCGCTGAAGGATGTCCAGCCGGTTACGGTCAAAGGTCATGACCAGGCAGTCCTTGCCGTGCTGAACGGCGATGTCGATGCGGCAGCCATCTTCCAGGATGCCCGCAATGTCGTCAAGGGGGATTACCCGACCGTGTTTGAAGATACGCGCGTTCTGACCTATACCGAGAAGATTCCGAACGATACGATCAGCGTGCGTTCCGATATGAACCCGGAATGGGTGGAGAAGCTGCAAAACGCGTTTATCGAGATCGGCCAAGACGAGGAAGGCCACAAAATCATTTCCGAAATTTATACGCATGAAGGTTATATCAAATCGGACGACACTCAATTTGAGATTGTCCGGGAATATGGCGAAAAGGTAAAGACCGAGTAAAAGATAAGGGACTGAAGGCCATGATTGAAATTCGCAATGTTTCAAAAACATACGCTAATGGAACCAAGGGATTACATCATATAAATCTGACGATCGGCCGCGGCGAGTTCGTGGCGATCGTCGGGTTGTCCGGTGCCGGTAAGTCGACCCTGCTGCGGTCGATGAATCGGCTTCATGACATTACAGAGGGAGAAATCGTGATCGGCGGCCAATCGATTACATCGGCCAGGGGCAAAGAACTGCGCCGCATCCGCCGGGATATCGGGATGATCTTTCAGAGCTTCAACCTGGTGAAGCGCTCTTCCGTGCTTCGCAATGTGCTGGCCGGACGCGTCGGCTACCATTCCACCCTGCGCACCCTATTGGGCCGTTTTCCCAAGCCCGATATGGACTTGGCCTTTCAAGCGCTGGATCGGGTAGGCATTGTCCAAAAGGCGTATGCCCGCGCGGACGAGCTGTCCGGCGGACAGCAGCAGCGGGTCGCAATCGCCCGCGTGCTGGCGCAAGAGGCCAAGATCATTCTGGCGGACGAGCCGGTGGCTTCCCTGGATCCTTTGACCACAAAGCAGGTCATGGATGATCTGAAACGGATTAACGCGGAATCCGATATTACGACCATCGTGAATCTTCATTCGATCGATTTGGCCAGGCAGTACGCTACGAGGATTATCGGAATGCGCGCCGGAGAGATTGTTTTTGACGGACCCGTGTCGGACGCGACGGACGAGCGATTTACGGAAATATACGGACGGCCATTCGGCAAGGATGGAATATGGGAGGAAACGGCGGTATGAAGATGGAACTCGACACGGCCCCATTCGAGCAACCGGGGCAGTCTCCCCTGCTCCGCCCGAAACCGCCGGGCAAACTAAAGCATTACTTAACGGCGGCTTTCCTGCTGATTCTGGTATGGAGCAGTTCGCTTCAGACGGATGCTACCTTCAAGGAGCTTGTGGAAGGTCTGCCGAACATGCTCGACCTGCTGCGGGAAATGTTCCCGCCGAGATGGAGCTATCTCGACAACATCTGGCAGGCGATGCTGGAGACGATACGCATGGCGCTGATCGGGACCACGCTTGGCGCCTTTTTGGCGGTTCCAGTGGCGCTCCTATGTGCAGGCAATCTGATCAAGAGCCGCTGGATCACTTATCCGGTCCGCTTTTTGCTGAACTTGGTCCGTACGATTCCGGACCTGCTGCTCGCCGCTTTTTTTGTCGCGATACTGGGACTCGGTCCACTGCCGGGGATCTTTGCCCTATCCGTCTTTTCGCTGGGTTTGATCGCGAAGCTCACCTATGAAGCGCTGGAAGCGATAGATCCCGGTCCTCTGGAGGCCATGACTGCAGTCGGTGCAAATCTGGCACAGTTGATCGTGTATGGCGTCGTCCCGCAAATTCGGGCGCATTTCGCTTCCTTCACCTTGTACACGTTCGAAATCAACGTTCGGGCCGCTGCCGTACTCGGTTTGGTGGGGGCCGGCGGCATCGGTCATTATTATGAAGTGACGCTCGGCTTCTTCGAATATGACAAAACATGCATGATCATCATCTTCACCCTGATCGTGGTCCTGATGATCGATTACCTTAGTACGAAATTGCGGGAGAAATGGATATGAGCAAATCATGGAACGACGTCGTTCCCCAACCGAAAAAAAGCCGCCTTCGCTGGCTGATCTACGCCCTGCTTGCCGTTGTTTATATCTGGGCCTTCGCGGGCATTCCGTTCTCCGGAGTCAAGGAGACCGCCGGGCAGGTGACGAAGGCCATATTCTCCGGTTTGTTTTCGCCGGATTGGGATTTTGTCTACCTGCCAGGCGGAGAAGATCTGCTTCGGGGCTTGCTCGATACGCTGGCCATTTCCATATTGGGGACGGTCATCTCGGCTTTTATCTGCATCCCGTTCGCTTTCTGGGCCGCAGCTAACATGAGCCGGACGGTATTCGCTTCCGGCTCCGGCAAAACGCTGCTCAGCTTAATCCGCGTTTTTCCCGAAATCGTGATGGCGCTGCTGTTTATCAAGGCGGTCGGGCCCGGATCTTTTGCCGGCGTACTCGCATTAGGCCTGCATTCCGTCGGCATGCTAGGCAAGCTGTTCTCCGAAGAGGTGGAGCAGATTGATACGGGTCCGACCGAGGCACTGATCGCCGCGGGGGCGACGCGGCTCCAAATGGTGCGATTCGCCGTACTGCCGCAGGTGCTTCCGGGTTTTCTCTCGTATATCCTTTACCGTTTCGAGATTAACCTTCGCTCCGCCACCATCCTCGGGGTCATCGGTGCAGGCGGCATCGGCACACCGCTCATTTTTGCGCTGAGCTCACGGAACTGGGACCGCGTCGGCATCATTTTGCTCGGCATCATCGTGATGATCACCGTGGTCGATTTCATTTCGGGATCGCTCCGGAAAAAGCTGGTATAACCAAACCGTGAATAACTTTGGAAGCATCCTCCATACTAGGGAAGAACAACATATTTGAACCTAGGAGGAACCCTAATGCTCGACAACTTGGAAAGCGACTACGACTGCTCCAAAGCCGGCGACGATCTCCATCAACTTAAGCAAGAGCTTGCTGCGTTGCGAGGACAAGGCACTGGAGACTCGGAAACGCAGGAACGATTGAACCGATTGGAGAATCAAATCTCCTTCATCATGAACAAGTGCGACATTCACCATTAACGTGCAACCTCCCTCTTATATTCGAGAACTGTTATGATCTTGCCAATAACAATGTCACACCATTGATTTTGATTGGCATGGATCTTCATATCCCCTCCATGATTAAAAAACCTCGTATCCGTGAAGGATACGAGGTTTTTAAGTTATTCCTTGTTGACCCACAAATCGAGTACCGTCTACTTTTCCACGTATTCCATAGTAAATTCATATCCAGCGCTTCTATAATAGAGACTGCCGAGTCATCATTTTATCAACCAATGTTAATTCCTCCACCTTACATCGCCTTTGAAACTCAAAGTAACGTAGCGTACGTTTAAGAAAAAATAATCAAGAACCCGAACCTTTTTTCGATAGAGAGACAATATAGGGTGTAAGCTGCATACCCAGGAGGGCCCTCTGAATGCAAAGTGAATATATGTTCCAATTACTCAAACAAATGAAAGACGGTGATCAACAGGCATTTCATGCGATGTATGATGCCACCTATCAGGATGTCTACCGGACCGTTTCCTTTCTGGTGGATCATGCGCAGGACCGGGAAGATGTCATGAATGAGATTTATATGCAAATGTGGACGTCGCTGGCCAATTACGATACGAACCGACCTTTCCATTTCTGGCTGCATGGCCTCGTCATCCGTCAAGTGCAAAGATTTCGAGTCAAGCGCTGGCGGAGATTCCGAATTTTCGAGCGCATTCGTGACTTCGCCCGGGAAGAGTCGCATTGGGATCAACCTTCGGTGTTAATGGACGGGACGAACCAAATGATATCGCAGGCCATCCACAAACTGACGGATAAACAGCGAACGGTCATTATCCTCCGCTTTTTTCACGACTATACGCTGGAGGAGATTGCGACCCTACTCGATATTCCGCTGGGTACCGTCAAGTCCAGATATCATGCGGGCATCCAGGCGCTTCGAAAAAACATATGGAATCTCCCCCCGGAAAGGATGGAAAAGATCAATGACTATTGAACGCAAAATCCGAGAGCATCTGCGCAAAGAAGCAGAAACGATGGATTGCCCTCAAGCCATTAGCAACCGAATCGAGCAATCCTATACACAATATTTGCAAAGACAAAGGAGCGGAAAAACCATGAAAAAACGTTTTATAGCTGGAATAATAGCAACGGCGATTTTGATTCCAACCGCAGCATTTGCTGCACCTACCCTGATTGATATGCTGACCAGAACGCCGATGACGGCTGAACAAGTCAAGACGGATGAGATTGGCAAAGCTACCCTTGAGAAGCTGTACCGCGCATTTCCCGAAACCAAAAAGTTTGAGATCATCGATGCAAGCACCGTTCAAGGTGTCCAAACCAGCATCATCCTTCAGGAAAAAGGAGGAACCGGCAAAAAGATTACCCTTCATACCAACAGTATGACGGGTGAGATCGAACACGTGATTCAAGAGAATTGGGAGCCTAAGGAGAAGCCGCTGACGGCTTTAACCGAACAGGAAATCAAGTCGAAGGTCGATCATCTGATCATTGCATTATACGGCAGCATCGAAGCGTACGAGTTTGCTATGGAGCCAATGGAGAACCCGGATCAGAAAACGTTGATGCTGAATTACATCCAAAAGGGATCAACAGCCCCCTTCTACCAGGTACTGGTTCAGGACCATTCCATCAGTCTTTCGCTGATTGGAGGTGAAACGTCGTCCTCAGACAATAAAGTACAAGGTTTCTTCACTACGAATGGCAAGCCTGATTATTTTGCAGATGCCTTTTTGAATGACGACAAACTTTTTTCCTTACTAAACATGAGCCCGATTGAACTAAAGCAAGAATTAGCTAAAGGTAAATCCGTAGTGGAGATTGCAGCATCCAAAAATGTCTCGAAGCAGCAGGTTGTGGATGTCATTGCACAATCACAGGTTGACTTGCAAATCCAAAGTGAAGCGAATGGCGAACTTCCTGCCAACAACCTTTCAAATGATCAAATGTTAAAAGCTATTGAACCGAAAGTATTGCAAGTTATCGAATACAAAACGGTAACGCCTTCAAAGAAATAACTTATTGATCCAACAAAAAGCCGGATTCCTTCATGAAGGAAAACCCGGCTTTTTCATTTGAATACATTCTATACATACATTTTCGTTAAAGGGTGGGCCCCCCCTTTACTTCTTCGATAAATTCGCTAAAGGTTTCTGCAATGTCTTTGTACTTGGTATGATGCAAATAATGCTCTCCTTCAAGGGGTATTACTTTTCCGTAGTCAGAATCCTTTACCTGCTCTTCATGCAATGGAATCCAGGTTGGAAAGTCTGGATTATCCGCTTGTACAAAGAGAAGAAGCGGAAGATCTTTAGGGAAGGTTAAATCCTGAGCCCCTTTAAAATTAGAAGGAATATGCTCCATTTCGTTAAAAATCGTGGCAGTTAACGAGTTTTTATTCGTAATCAATCTCATTTGTTCTTTGGTATGTTCATCAAATGCTAGAGCAGCATAGGGATCGGAACCGAGCTTCATCATCAATCGCATAAGACCTGATTTTTTAAGAAAGGTAAACTTTTTTATTGGGAATTTAACGTCCATGCCTGGTTGTGTCGGAACACTGCTATCGATGCCGACAAATGCGGTCACCTCGTTTGGATATTTGCTCACATAATCAATTCCGTAAATACCTGCAATGGAATGGCCCATGAGCGTATAACGGGTAATATTAAGCTGCTGCAGCGCTTCATGGACTTCACTTACGATGTTCTCCGTGGTTCGTTCTTTATCGGTTCCATCACTTAAGCCATAACCAAAAGGCTCAACGGCAACAACTCTATAAAATGGAGATAATTCATCGATCAGCAGCTTAAAATCAAGAGCGGGTGCTGCTGTTCCGGCACCTGGAAGGAGTACAATCGTTTCTTCGCCTTCTCCTTGAATATATACATTCATATTTTTGCCATCGACAGATACCTGTTGGCCGTAGGGCTCTATTCGCTTCGCTTCGGAATGGCTGCTGATCACATTGCTGATATAAACAATGCCCAGAAAAAGAATGATGGCAATAACGATTGCTCCAATGAATTTAAGCAATATACTTCGTGCTTTCTTTGATTTCGTCCCGTTCCTCGTATTCATTTTCTCAGTTTGTGTCACGCTCATCTTCTCCTGTCCTGATCGGTTGGTTAGGCTTCCTCCATGTGCCGCTAATGAAATCTTAACCAATGAAGATGTACTCCCCGTAACGACAATATGAACGGAGTATGAACTGGCAAAAAAACTACGGTCTCACATGCAAGGAAGTTTGCGCATGAGCCGTAGCTATAAGAATAATGGAGTTTTAGGTTATCAATCTAATGAGTCAGCCAGCATTATATTGGCATGGATGACGGCGAATAAATAATCTGCTATGGATTACGGAGCGTTGCTGCATCACGTATCAAATATTCCGCTGTCTCGGTGGAGATAAACTTCCCTTTTTGTGCATGGACTTCTGAAATGAAACTGCTCAGGTTTTGTTTTTGCAATTTTTTCAGCAGACTGTTAGCAATCCCTTTGTTGTTGATTGTTCCCTCGTCTGCGAAACGTTGAACCAGTTCCTCAAGAGAGGCATAACTTGTTTTCACTTGAAAGTCTACGGATTGTGTAGATGTATTCCCTGCTAAGTCCACAGCCTTTATCGTAAATGTATGTGTACCCAGCTCAAATTTGTATAAAGGAATATCCATTAGATCCGTTATGACCTTCCCATCCAACATGACTTCGGTTTTTGCTTGGTCGATACCTGACAGCGTGTCTGCCATTTCAAATTCGGGTTGAAACACACCCGTGTTGAATTCGGAGGATGCGACTTGGTTTATCGTAATCTCCGGAGCCGTCCAATCCACCGTAATATGGCTGGAGGCTTGAAAATCACCGTCGTCCGTCGTGGCCGTGATGACAGCCCTTCCTTCCCCTTCTGCAGTCACGATGCCATGATCGTCTACCGTTGCCACCTGGTCTTGATTCGTGCTCCATGTCACATTCTTATTGGTTGCATGATCCGGCAAAACCGTTGCTTGGAGTCCTACGCTCCGGCCGGAAGAGGAATTAAACACGAGCTCCGGTTTGTCCAACGTAATTCCGGTAACGGGGACGATATTAGAGGTATGCTCAACAATGAGTTCATTTAATGCAATGTTTCCCCATATCCGATTCCCGTCATTCACCTTTAATCGAAGTTTATTGGCGTTTACCGTTGGAAAAGAAACGCTCTGGCGCTCTTTGGTGCTGTCATTAAACTCCCATTCGATCGATGCGTCAGATAAAGCCGTTATCCATCGGCTACCGTCGAAATACTCCACGTCAAAATTAGTGATGCCTTGGCCGATTCCAAAAAACGTAACTAACGTAACCTTGTTGACCGGTACGCTATGATTGCCGTAGTCAAGGGTAATATAACCTGGGAAGGTAATATCACCGGTACTTCCCCATGCAGAGTTCAAATTGTTGTCGATGATGCTGTTAATGGTGCCTGCCCCCGTAGCAAAGGTTGTGGTGACCATATCTTTGGACAGTTCGGGATTGTTATACAATTCAAGCTCGTTCAGTGCGATTCGCCCCGGTTGGTTAGCACCGTCATGGACCTTCAATCTGATTTTAGAGAATCGAGTAAGTGGAAATTCCACGGATTTGATCTCGTTTGCCCCCGTGTTCAGATCCCAAGTCAGATTAATATTTGTGCGCAGGGGAATCCATCCGGAACCATTGCTGTATTCAAGATCAAAGTTCGTGATTCCCCATTCTTGCCCGTATCTAGTATTTAACTTCAATTGGTTGGCGATCAGCCTTTGCTCGCCGAAATCGAGCGTGATATCGTTCGGAAATGAAGGCGTAATGCCGGTTTCCCATGCCGTGTCGTATTCATTATCGATGATATGTTCGATCGGACCTGAAGAGGACGATTCAAATGTCGTACTAGCAGCTGCCTGCGTAGCCAGATTGTCAACAGGTGTGCTGGCTGGCCGTTTCGGAACGATGACGATCGGATCAGGCATGTTCTCGGCTGGTGGCACACTGCCCTCGTATTCGTGGGCACCGATATCGGGAGCGCCATGATATATCGGGTTACCGAAATAATCCCGCCCTCCGTTATCGCTTACACGAATGCCTGCTCCAATGAGTGGCGAATTCGCTTGCAATTGGTACCCATGTACTGTATCCATGCCATTCCCGCCGCTACCGGGATCAACGAATCTTGGATCGTCCGTTATCTTATGGGCATCGGCCTGCACCAGTGTGTTTCCTCCGTAATATGCGTTGTAGTCAAACGTCTGGCCCGTCAAGTCCCATCCCTTATCGCCGACGCTGTAGTACACATTATTATAGTTATAAATGTTGCGCGGAGCACCCGAAGCCTTGGTGAAGTAATCGCTCATGACCGGGTTGCCGGATGATTTTCCTACGTATATCGTATTATTGTAGTTATAGACGTTATCAATGGAACCGCTGTATCGGAATATGCTTTTTCTGTCGTTTTGGCTAATGTTGTATCTAACGATGGTATTGATGGTGTAGTACGTGTCGTTTACGAACAGCATAAAGCCGCCAGCGTTATCATGACTGTAATTGTACTGAACCAACGAATTGATGTTTCCTGCATCCACGTCGAAGCCATGCCCGTCTTCCGCGCCGTTCACACTGGCAAACGATTCGTTGAATTGAACGAGATTATTGTCCGCATACGCCCACCAAATGGAAGCGTTGGTTGCCAAATACGTAGCTTGTTGGACGGTGTTGCGCTCGACTACCGCTCCATCGGTGACATTCCACGCGATGCCGCCTGTTGCTGCTCTGATGACCGTATTATTGGATATTTTCACTTGGGTGGACGGCGTCCATGGCCCGTATGGTTTAGGTACCCATGGCCATAAATCGCCCATACCGTAGCGCAAGATACAATTGGAGCCAACGTAGATACCATAGGCATCTACGTCCGTCAGTATATTACCGTCAATGAGAATATCGTTAAATGCGCTGGGCGTAGTCGACCCAACCGAATCGAAAATAATCCCCCCGGAGCGCGTGGTATACGATCCATCGACATCATGGATGTTCATGTTTTGGATATAGATGTGATTTAATATACCAGCTTCCTCATTCAAGATATAAACACCACGCCTTTGACCCCGCGGATTCTCCCAATCTCGATCAAAAGGCAGCGGCGAGCTGTTTGTTACCTCCAGGTTGTTGATTTCCCAGTACTCCTGGTTTTTCAAAAATACGGCTTCCAGTTCGGACGTAATTCCTGCGATTAATGGTTTGCTTCCGGAACCGTACATATCGATAATGATCGGATTTCCGCTTGAACCTGAACCTTTAGGCCACAGTCTGCCGTTCCAACTCTCCCCGGCTTTGAACAAGATTTTGTCGCCTGGGGCAAAGGTAGTCGCGTTCACTTTATCCAACGATCTCCATGCAGAGTCTTGACTTGTGCCGTTATTCCCATCATCTCCCCCTGTGCTGTCCACATAATAAGTGGTTCCCGCAGCTAAAGCGGTCGACGGTGAAACGGTAATCCAATTGCAAACGAAAGAAAAAATCGAAACCATACAGATAAGCTTTTTGAAAAACGATTGGCTCAATCCTCTTCATTCCTTTCATTGTTATATATGTAATGCCAAATCGGCGATTACATCAGGAAATTTCTGTACAACTCCTCATTCAATACAACCTTCGCATCGGTTAACCGTTCACGTACGTACTGCTCATATTGGTTATCGATATAGTCCTTTAACACTTGTTCTCTTATACCGTCAAATGCCAGATACTTGGAACCTAACTGATCTTTCTCCATGCACTGCATGAGATAGAAGCGACCGTTCTCTTCAATAATTTCGCTTACCTCCCCTGGAAGAAGGTCAGCCGAAGCTTGGGCTACCGGACTTCTGACATTGTGCCTGTAACTATCCAAGTTATAGACCTCCTCCGTAACCCGGTCATCTTGTTTAATGTCCTTTACGGCTTGCTCAAAAGAAATACCGGATGAGATTTTCTCCCTAGCCTTCTCAATCTTCCGTTTCACCTGCGTTTTGAGAAGTGTATCGACATTCCGATTGGCATCCAGAAAAGATAACGATAATTGGCGTACCTTCACCGTTGCGGGTGCATGGTACAACCTTCTCTTATTCGCCTCGTAAAACGTGATCAGCTGTTGTTCACTCGGCTTCCAGTCATGTTCCATCAGATGGTTCTTGACCGATAAGGCCGTATTCGCCATCATGTATTCATAATAGGCTTCCTCCGTATATTGAGCAGGACCGAAAATTACCTGATGATTCTTGATGGCTTGTTGCCTTCTCTGGTTTTCAAGGTTGAAATTTTGAATAAAACCGGCGTAACTGATATCGGGGAGCACTTCCTGCTCTTTGGCAAGGATCTGTCGAATTTTCTGATTGATGCTATCTTCGAGCGCCTTCTTTTTGATCAACTCAAGCGGAATCTCGTTACCTCCGTATGGCGTAGTCCAAAATGCGGCCGACGGTGCAGCATCATATTTTTCATGGAAATACTTGATGATACCGGCTCGATTGGCATCGATGGCTCTTTGAAATTCGCTTACATGAATCTCTACTCCGTCAACTGTCGCGATATAAGCGTCTTCATGATGTGTTTGTGTAAATGCAGGCTTTGCGATTAAAAGGATCGTCAGCACGATCAAGATGAAGAATCCGGCTATGAACAGCCATTTCAGACTGCAAAATTTATGTACCATCAAACCCATCAGCACCCCCTCGTCATTAGATTTTTAATGAAGACGATTCTACCAAGGCATCTCCAAATTATGTATAATTCATTATAATTTCCATAAGTAAGCGCTATCAATTTCTCCTTTTTTACATTCCTTTCACTTTCTTTACTTGTTCCCGCGCATAAAAAAGCGGCAGAGGATTCTTTCCTCTGCCGCCTTCTCTTTCTTCATTCGGTTTTCTTGTTTGCAGCCATGCGGCTCGCAACCGGATCATGACACCATGTCCGGCTTGTTCTTGTTCAATTGCCGTGAAGTTGAAGCCCGTCATCCTTCAGTTATCCGACTCTGCTCTCTTTTTTGAATTTCATGATGGACCAGACAACCAATAGCAGCAGAACGGCCAGACATACGCTGATGCTGACCCGGTTCTGACCGTCAATAAGAAACAGGACCGCAATCACTGACAAGCAGAGGGCAGTTACCCCGGTTATGTAGGGGAACCCCCATACCTTAAAGCTGGGCTGCTTCGGATAAGCTTTGTGCAGTTTCAGCTGCGAGAAACAAATGCAGATCCATACCAGCACAACGACAAAGCCAGGTACCGCCATCAAAACCCGAAACAGCTGGTCTTGCGCGATCAGTCCAAGCAACGAACCCGCTAATAGTATGATCGCACAGAGTTTCAACGTATTAAGCGGTATGCCTTTGTTCGTGGTTTTGGCCAGGCTCTGTGGCGCCTCTCCGGCGGCTGCCATGGAATAAATCATGCGCGTCGCGCCATAGATGCCGGAATTGGCTGCCGACAGCACGGCCGTCACGAGAATAAAATTCATGATGTGGGCCGTTCCCTGAAGCCCGGTAGCCGACAGCACTTGAACAAATGGACTCGCCTCTCCGCCGAGTTGGTTCCACGGAATCAATCCGCATATAATCAGAATCGGCAGCGTGAAGAACAAAATCACCCGTAAAATAAAATTGCGCACGACTTTCGGCAGGATTTTGTCCGCATCCTCGGTTTCTGTCAATGTGAGACCGATCAGCTCAGAGCCGCCGTACGAAAAGGTAACGACCAGTAAGGCAGAAAAGATGGCAAACCATCCGTTTGGCAGGAACCCGCCGTGTGCTGTGAAATTGTGAAGGAACGGGGCATCAGAGCTCGGAATCACTCCAAACATCAGTAAGCTCCCGAGTACGATAAAAATAATGATCATGGCGATTTTGATGCCCGCAAGCCAGAATTCCACTTCGCCAAAGCTCCCCACGCTCATCATATTGATGAGAATAATGAGCGCTGCGCTTGCCAGGCTCAGCATCCACAGCGGTACGTCGGGAAACCAGTACTGCAGAAAGCTGCCTGCCGCAATCACTTCGATCACGCAAACCGACAGCCACATAAAACAATACATCCAGCCCATGACAAAGGATACCCGCTCTCCGAACGCTTGCCGAACAAAGTCCTTCATGTTTCGCCCCGGATATACCGTAGCCATCTCCGTCATGGCACCCATGACGACCAACAGCAGCAGTCCTGCAAAGATATAAGAGAAAATCACGCCAGGCCCGGCGAGACCGATTGTCTCGGCGCTTCCCTTAAATATGCCGGTGCCGATGACGCCGCCCATAGCCATAAAGCTGATATGCCTTGGCCTCAATTTCTTCTGTAGTGAATCTCCATCTTGTATTGCCATATGCATATCCTCCTGATGACGATCGTATAAACCCAATGATTAGTATAACCTTTTCGGTAAAGGAAGCAAAAAGAAAATATTAGTTTACATAATATTTATTACGGTAACTAATCATTCTCTGAATCCAATTCATGGATTTTGGAGACCAGGTCTTCCGAATTGGTACGGAACGTTTGGTTCGAATCGGTCCAGGCCGATTTCAGAAAGTAGGACGCATGAAACCGCCATCCTTGATGATCCGGATTAAAATCCAATTGCATCTCACGCCCCGGCCTTCCCCGATACACGCTCGAACCGGGTTTGCGCCAGCTGCCGATTTGGGTGATCCTGTCCGGATTCTGGCCCGTGATATATGTAAACCGATTATTGTAGGGGATGTCCTTCAAATAGAACTTGGGACACCCCACGGCAAACACCTGAACTTCCTGCAATCCAAGCTTCTCTTTCATATATAATCCTGTCCGGTAGGCAACTACACCTCCAGCACTGTGCCCGATCAGGATCAGGCGGTCGCAGCCTGCGGCATGGTCGCGGAGGATCTCCGCAGCGTTGATTACTCGAAGGGAGCGCTCACGCGCCAGATCATAGCCGACTTGAGTAAGCTGCCGGGCCAGCAGACGGAATAAAGCGGCCCCCTCCCTGCCGTTGGCCATCCCGTAAGGAAAGATCATCACGATTTTGGCATTTGGGTATCTTCGGGCTATCTCGCTGGCTGCGTCTTCAAAGTTATTTCGATAGGTCAGAACACCGGCAAAAAAACAAACGACCGTACTGCAATCCAGGGAACAGGTACTATGGGGGGATACAAATGCTTCTGTCATGTTTCTAAGCCCCTCCTAGATCGTTTCAAAATTCCTTGTACAAATATAATAAACCCTCATGATTACCATGCATCCGTATCTGCATTGTATCATGAGGGTCCTGCTTTCTTTCAATCGGTTCGTCTTATTTTTTGGCAGCCAACCATTGGGACAGTACATTAATTTCGTCTTCCGTCAGCTTGCCTTGGAACGCCGGCATTCCATTGCGCCCATTCGTGATTATGCCCGCAATTTGGCTGGCATCGTATTTGGATCCTACGTTTTGCAGGCTGGGAAAGCTTCCGCCTCCGCCTAAGTCGGTAGCATGGCAAGCCATGCAGTTGGCATTGTACAGCGTCATAGCTTCATCGTTGGTTGCATTCCCGCCGGTTGCTCCTTCCGGAGCTTGTCCGCCGTTTTCTGCAGGAGCTGGAGCAGGCTCGGATGTATTATTGCCGCCGCATGCTACCGCTGCAAAAGCAAAAGTTGTCAATAGCAGTACAAACAGTAACCCTTTTTTGAACATTTCTGAAACTGCCTCCTTTTGTATAATGCAAGCTATACTAACAGCCCGCCTTTTTTGCTGTATTCCAGAATTCCCTCCGCTGTGCGATAAGCAAGAGCCCCGACCGTCCCGGTTGGATTATAGCCGCTATTATGCGGGAAAGCGGATGCGCCTACCACAAACAAATTTTCCATATCCCACATTTGCATGTAGTTGTTGACGGCCGAATTGCCAGGGTTCTCTCCCATAATCACCCCGCCGGTGTTATGAGTCGATTGGTATGTCGTAATTTCGTAAGGTCCCAGTTCCTTCAATTTCATAATGTTCTGGCCTCCCATCTCCTGCACGATCTCCGCGCAGCGATCGGAAAGATACCTGGCCAACTGGCGGTCCTGCTCTTCGAAATCAAACGTGATTCGAATCAACGGGTCTCCGAATGCGTCCTTATAGGTTGGATCCAAATCCAAATAGTGATGACGGAAAGGCATTGATGAGCCCTGAGAGCCTACGGACAGCACGCTGTTTGCATACTTCAAGGAATTCGCCTTAAACTCTTTTCCCCAACGCGGTGATTCCTCCGGAACCGGATTGTTTTGAATGGGTCTTTGTCCGGTTATGGTGTGGGCAATATTCCCCCCATGAATGAACTTCAAGTCCGAGTGATCAAAATTGTCGCCGTTAAAATCGTCCAGACCCATACCTAGGCTTCCCGCACCGGCAAACAAATTGAATTTATCCTCAAAAAATCCGGCGGCATTCCCCTTGATCACCTGATAGGCATAGTTTTTGCCGATCACGCCCGACCCGCTGGACGAGTCGTATGGTTTGCCGATTTTAGAGAGGAGCATCAAACGGGTATTGTTAAATACATATCCCGTGGATACTACGATATCCGCTGGTTGTTCGATTTCCTCTCCGGTCGTGAGGTCCGTGTACATGACGCCCGTTGCCTTACCGCCCGTATGCAGAATTCTTCGAACATAAGAATGGGTTCGGATTTCGAACTTTCCGGTTTTTTTCGCAACAGGAATCACGGTAACGACAGGATCCGCTTTCGCTCCGTATTCGCAGCCAAACCGCTCGCAGTATCCGCAATACTGGCATGCGGCTCGTGATATGCCATCCGGATTCGTGTAGCTTTCCGACAGATTGGCAGAAGGAACCGTATACGGATTGAGTTTCAGGTTTTTCGCAGCATCCGCAAACATCTTCATGGATGGCGTGTGGAGCATGGGCGGTGTAGGGTACGGATTCGAACGTTTCCCTGCCAAGGGGTTTTCCTCGCCGGAGATGCCGGTGGTCTTCTCGAACTTATCAAAATACGGCTCGAGCTGATCGTAGGTGATGCCCCAGTCCTGGATCGTCATTTCCGGCGGTATTTTATCTTTCCCATAACGTTCTTCCGTCATGCTCCGGATTTTAAAATCGTAGGGCAGGAAACGGAACGTTTGCCCGTTCCAGTGCACGCCGGCTCCTCCCAGTCCCTCCCCTAACAGAAACGATCCGTACTGCCTCATCGGAAGTGCACGTATTTTTTCGGTGCTGCGAAATGTAATCGTTTCTTTGGAAAGGTCCTGCATTAAATCGTACCGAAGCGCGTAACGGAGCTCATCGTGAGCCATGTAGTAGTCTTCCGTTACCCTTTCTTTACCTCTTTCCAAACCGACGACGGATAAACCCTTCTTGGTCAATTCCGAGGCGATAATCCCGCCAGCCCAGCCGACGCCGATAATGACAACATCCGTTTTCGGTAATTTTTTGGCCATTTGTGTACTCCTTTCGCTATGGATGAGCTGTTATAGGTGGTCCTTTAAACTCTTCGGCGGGATGACGGTGAAATTCTTCTCAATAATATTCGTGTAAGCCATTTGGTTACCCGGATATTGGCGCATCGTCCAGCCCTGCATATTTTTATTGCCGCCGTATAGGGGATCGCTGTAAACCCCTTCCAATGTGCTGCTGCGAAGCAGGTTGAAGAACCCGCTGGCCGAGATCGTTGTCAATTTGACCTCGTCGTTCTGAAAGGCAGTTAACACGGCATCCTGTTCCTCCGGCGCCAGGCTCGGGAAGTCTTTTTGATACTTTTTCTGACTGTAGTTCTGAATCTCGCGGAGACCGATATAGAATATCTCTCGCCGTCTTAATCGGCCTTGATAGCCTTGCGTTTTCTCTCCAACATAGAAAGGGGGCTGCATATAATCTCTTGCATTGAAGCCCCAATCACCGGCCAGCTGGTGGTCGATGAAAAATGCAGCGCCCAGCTCTTTGGCTCCAGGACCATTGTCATCCGCAGGAAAGATGCGCTCTACGGCTGCCTCCGTGATCCTGTATTGTTCCTGGTTAAAGAACATTAACGCTTGGTTGTAGTTGTTTTCATTCTGCGCAGGCGCCGGTGCTGCAGGCGGAGTTTTCTGCTTCGGCAGAAGATATCCGAGTACACCGCCCAGCACGACACCTCCCACGGCATAACCGGAGTTTCTCAGGAACTTCCGCCGTGACATCGTCTGCGAGCCGTCAGGCTTCGCTGGTTTGGTTTGTTGTTGGTCTTGTTCGCTCAAACTTTCAGCACCCCTACTCTTCATCATTTTGAATAATGGGTATTGTCCCCATCAAAATTTCATTCATACATTATTCTCCATCCGGGCATGATAAAATTACTACCGATATGGAGGCGAATGCTCATGAAACCATTTTGGAGCAGGTGGAAAGGTCCCCTCTTGGGATCCGTACTGCTTCTTTCATTAACAGCCTGCTTGAATCAAACAGACAATCAACAAAACGCGCAGTCCACCCAGCCAGGTAATGCCGACACCGTTCACCTGCACAGTGCCGATGTGATTCCGAGCTATCATGGGCCGAAAACCGAAACAACCAACGTCCAAGGCAAAACCACAAGCGGTATGGGCATGTCCGTGTACAGCATGATCGGTTCATCCAGCCTGCATGAAGGCGGCGTCTCTTCCCATGTACAGTCAAGACTCGCAGGTCAAGGCATTGACGGAGTGAAGGCTTTTGTCCTGAATGACACGATTGTCCTGGCACGCGCAGAATCACAGGTTTCTTCCAACCACTATGACAGCATGCAGAAGAAGGTGTTAAGTCAGACGGAAGGAATGTCGGGCAAAGGTGAGCCGAACGAAGGTGTAATGGGAGTCAAGGCCGCGGGCAACGATAATATGTCGCAAGCCAAAGAGCAAGTGAAGAAGATGTTTAATGAAGAAGTGCAAATTCTAACGGTGACCAATCCGCAAGCCCCTGCGCTGATAGACCGCATTGCCACGAAGCTGCATGATTCACCGCGCGACGAGTCGATAGCCAGGGATATTTCGGAGCTGCTTCGGATGGCTTCGGATAAAAAATAGCTAAAGGAGTTGATCATATGCCACTAGGAAACATCGGCGTGACAGGATTGATTCTCATCTTGTTGATCGCCTTGATTATTTTCGGCCCTTCGAAGCTGCCTGAACTAGGACGGGCCTTCGGCCGAACGCTCAGCGAATTCAAGAACTCCACACGGGAGCTGGTTTCAGCGGAAGATATCCAAGACGGGGATAAATTGAAATGACCGAGCAGGGACAGGAGCAGGAGCTGCATCTATTAGAGCACTTAACGGAGCTCCGCAAGCGGATCCTCATCACATTGGGCACCTTCTTGGTGGCCCTTTGTGCCGCTTTTCTATATGTGGAACCGCTGTACGAAATGCTGACTCGCGACGTTGAAGGGCAGCTCCAAGTGCTGGGACCGACGGATGTGATATGGGTATACTTCATGATTGCCGGCGTGATCGCCCTTGCGGTGACGATTCCGGTAGCCGGTTTTCAAGTATGGCGATTTGTCGTCCCCGGTCTGAGCACCGTGGAACGCCGGGCTTCCTTGGCGTATATCCCCGCAATCGGGGGGCTCTTCCTCGCAGGTCTGGCCTTTGGCTACTTTATCGTATACCCTATGGTCCTGTCCTTCCTGGATTCGCTCTCGAATCATTTCATTACGGCCTATACCGCCGAAAAATACTTCCGCTTCATGATCAATATGACCGTACCGTTCGGCGTTCTGTTCGAAATGCCGGTTGTCATCATGTTCTTAACGTCGATCGGCATTCTGAATCCGCTGCGCTTATCGAAAATGCGGAAAATTGCCTATTTGCTGCTGACGATTGCAGCCGTCACCATAACGCCGCCGGATTTTGTGTCGGATATTCTCGTCATCGTGCCGCTGTTCCTCTTATATGAGATCAGCATCGGACTGTCTCGCATGGTGTACCTCAAAAGGTTGAACAAGCTGGAGCTGATAAGCGAGTGAACACCCTTCATTACTGCAAAACAACAAAAAAGCTTGGAGATCTCATATTGGGATCCCAAGCTTTTGTTGTTTGAAGCCAACATTGTTATTTCGTGAACGTTAGAAAATGGTCGGAACCATTCCCCCATCCATACGAATGGGAGAGCCTCTAAACGCGGAAGCATAAGGACTGCATAAAAATGTTGCCAATCTGCCAATCTCAATAGGCCTAATGAATCGTTGAATTTCAGATTGTGGCAGGTTTGCGGCCATGAATGCCTTCTCTTTTTCCGAAAAGGTCATATCTTCATTCGCGTATATACCCTCGATAATATGCTGCACGTTCTCGGAGAGAGTCGGTCCCGGCATGATCGTATTGACGGTAACTTCGGTTCCTCTCGTTAATTTGGACAAGCTTTTGGCCAAGGATAACAGCATGGATTTTGTCATGCAGTACTGCGGCATTTGTCCGGAAGGCATCACGGCTTCTTCACTCGCCATAAAGATAATGCGGCCAAAATCATTCTTCAGCATGCCAGGCAAATAAAATTTGGTTAATCCGTTTGCAGCAAGCACGTTGGTACGGAAGTATGTCTCCCATACCTCATCGTCAACGTCCTCGTACGACATGATTTCGTATATCCCCATATTGTTAACCAGAATATCAACATGAGGGTATTTTTCGAATAGAGCCTCCCGTTGACCGATATCCACCAAATCGGCGGTTGCCTTTTGCGGAGAGGTATTCGGAAATTTCGACTTTATTTCATGTACGGTTCGTTCAACCTCTTCATCATTTCGTCCGTTAATGAGAACATGGGCTCCCTCTCTGGCAAGTTCCATGGCAATCGCCTTGCCTATCCCTTTCGTAGAGCCTGTAACCAACGCTGTTTTATTGTTTAATTCCATATCCATAATATAAACATTTCTCCTTTGTAATCTGGATCATGATTATATTACCTTGTTTGGATAGACGGGTAACTAGCCTATGGCGCCAAAGTTCTTGCTTCTCGCGCCATTTGCAGCGCGCCAATTCGAAGGGGTATCGCCTTCCCACATGCGGAACGCGCGGTAGAATGAGTTCTGGTCTGCATAACCAATCAAAAACGCCACTTCTTTAATATCGATAGAAGGGTCTGCCAAGTACTCGATCGCCTGCTCATGTCTGGCTTGTGTCAACAGCTGCTTGTAGCTCGTGTTTTCATCTGTCAGCTTGCGCTGCAGGGTACGGTCGCTCATTCCCATTTCTTTCGCGACAACGTGAATGTCGGGGCGCCCTCCGATGAGGCAGCGTTTCAAGAACCATTTGACCATATCGGAAACGGAACGACTGTTCCGCCGTTCATCAAGCGATCGGTCCAGGGCGGGAGTCAGAATCTCCAGCAGTTCTTCATTGTAAGAGATAAAGGGACGGTCCAGATCTTGTCGAAGCAGCGAGAGCCGATTGCGTGCTGCGCCGAACCGGATTCGGCAGCCAAAAAAAGCTTCAAGAGTCTCTACATCGCCCATAGGCTCGGAAAATTCCACGAGTCGTGCCCTCAACGGTTGACCTGTCCCCCGGCGTCCGAGCTCAAGCAGATATGCCAGCGTGATTCCGACCAGCATCGGCGGACCGGTCTGCAGGCTGTTCCCCCACTCCAGATCAATCGTGCAGAGCTCGCCCTCCTCGTTGATACGCAAACCTTCAGGCGGGCAAAGCTGTTTGTACCGGGACATTCGATATAAAGCCTCGCGATAGTCACGAGCATGGTAAGTCGCTAAGACGGTTGGCGGGTACTTCGCCGTTTCAAAGACGGTTGCAAGCTCGACGATGCCTTTGGCCAGATCACCCACGAGATCGGAATACGCCTGCCAAATCGCGAAGTATTGGGCGGTGGTGACTTCCGCTCCAGTGATGATCGTAAGCGGCAAGCGCGCTTTGCGGGCCACGTCCTCAGCGTCAATCCCCAGTTGTCTTAATCCTGTCCAAAATCCCGGAGGGAGTTTAATCCGGTCGGATACATGAGACTTCATATCTATAGAACTCCTATTCATCATCGGATAGCCAAGTCACTTTGCTGGACGGTCTTTAGCCACTCCCTGGCCAACAACTGGTGTCCCGCTGCCGTAGGATGAACACCGTCCCATAACCAGTATTCCGCCGTAACGTTTTGGGCTTCTTGGTTGAATACTTCCTGCAAAGGAACAAAAAGCGTGTGATATTCCTCTGCCAGCTGCCGAACGATTGAACCGTATTCATCGATCTTGCTGCGCCATTGATCCCATCCATTCGCGGTAGCCGCCGTTTGCAAAACAAAAGGCTCGCACAGCACCAGGCCGGTTTCCGGGAGAACTTCCCTTGTTTCGCTCAGCAGCTGGCGATAGATTCGTTCGAAACGGTCTGTTGCTCCTTCGGGCTGACCTTGAATGATACGGCCTGCATCGTTCACACCTGCCAGAATACTGATGAGATCAGGCTTCAAGCTAAAGGCATCTTCGTTCCATCTTGCATACAGCTCCGATACGCGATTGCCGCTGACCCCGCGATTTATAAATAGCGGCTGGCTTTGGGCGAATTCCAATCCGAGCTGCGCTGCTATGAGATAGACGTAGCCATGTCCCAAAATATGATTAGGGTCCTGGTTTCTTCCCCAATTGCCGTCGGTTATCGAATCACCCTGAAATAATATGGTTTTTCTCTGATTCTCCATAGTCGCTATCTCCAATCTTAAATAATGAGATTGTTTAGCTATTGTACCTAATTTCCCTCTACCTTGACCAGTGTATCGAAAGCTGGTTCCTAGATTTAACAACTGAGGTTGAATTTTTATATATTATTGTTAGTTTTTTGAATAACTCACTAAAGAGAGCCCCAAGAGGTTTCGCTACTCGACATCTGATTAAGAAGAACCTCCAATTATAAAAGCAAATAAAGAAGTCGCCGATTCTGGCGACTTCTTTCGTAATATGATATAGGGATACAGGAATGACTATGGCAGCTGCCGAAATTCTTCCTCCAGAATCGACATTACAATCATGTCATGGAATGTTCCGTCCCAATATAGGTAGTCTCGCAGGGTACCTTCCCGTACGAAACCAAGCTTCTCGTAGACATGGATGGCCCGGGGATTAAACGCATATACGCCTAACTCGATACGGTGCAGACGTAAACTTTCGAACCCATAACGCAGCATAAGCTTCAAGGCCTCCGTGCCGTATCCTTTATTGCTGTGCCGACCGGAGATCGATATGCGGATATTGCCGCTGCGATTGTTGAGGTCGATTTCGTTCAGGACCACTTCTCCGATTAATTCGTCCGATTGCTTCTCCGCAATCATCATATCCAGGCGATCCTCATGGGCGTAGCCGATGTTATGAATCCAAGCCGCAATCGAATCCTTGGTGAACGTCTGCTGTGTTCCCGTTAATCGGTTAGACTCACCATCCTGCAATAATTCGAAGTATACATCAAATTCATCTTCCCTTACAGGACGGAGCACAATGCGGTCCCCTTCTATCCGTGTTTCAAGCCTTTTTTTCATTACCCTAAGCCTCCAAGTTTTTTTCCACTTATTCGAGAGATCCAAGCTAACTATAAAGTACCATGGATTCGCCGATCTGTGCAGACGATAAAACACTTATAGTTAAACTAACCTGCCTCGCAAATTCACTAAAGCGATGAGATCGGACGGGTTAACGGTTTCCGAGAAGTGAGACGATAGCCGGTTCGATCTCGAGCGGTTCGCCCAAAGAATATTAAACCAGAATTAGGGAACTTTAGATCGTATGAATCTTGTCAAAGTGAGCTGATCCCGTGGCCTTTTTTAAACGAACAAAGCAACCCCCATCGAATACAGCCCTGCTTCATCATAACGAGCAAACGAAGCAAACCGCCGAAGCCTCTCGTCTATCCGACCGCTTGGATCATAATTTACATAGAATCCGGGAACAAACCGGCCACAGCCGGGATATCATCATTCGCACCCTAAGTCATATGTTTGGAAGCGATCATACCCTAGCCGTTATTTATATCGATGGATTGGTTGATACGCTCACCATCAATCACTCGATCATGCAATCCTTAACCTCAAAGGATTACGACGAAGAGCTGCATACCTCTGACCCTGCAGAAATCTTGTCCATTATCAAAAATCGATTCTTATCCATTGGCAGCATTAGCGATTTGGAGCATATGGAGCCATTGATCTCCGCCATCCTTGAAGGCAATACTGTCATTCTCATCGACGGATCCTCTCATGGCGTTATCGCCAGCTCTATCGGAGGAGAAGAACGCGGAGTAGAAGAGCCCCAATCTCAGACCGTCGTTCGCGGCCCGAAGGAAGGTTTCACCGAAAATATCCGCACGAATACCGCCTTGATCCGTCGGAAGATTAAAAGCCCAAACCTCTGGATCGTGGATCGTAAGATTGGCCGCGTCACCCAAACGGATGTTGCCGTTATGTATTTGAATGGCATCGCCAATGATAAGATCGTACAAGAAATATTGAATCGTTTAGACCGGATCGATACCGACAGCATTCTGGAGAGCGGGTATATCGAAGAGTTTATACAAGATACAACGTTCACCCCCTTTCCTACCATCACCAATACGGAGCGACCCGATGCTATCGCCGGTGCGATCCTGGAAGGGAAAATCGCCATTTTGGTTGATGGGACACCGTTTGCGCTGATTGCTCCCATCACCATATTCAAATTGTTTCAATCGAGCGAAGACTACTACCAAAAGTTCGATATCGCCACTTTTTTGCGCCTGTTGCGCATCATTTCCTTTGTGGTGTCGATGCTTCTTCCTTCGCTTTATATTGCCATCTCCACATTCCATCAAGAAATGCTACCAACGACCCTGCTAATCAGCCTTGCAGCACAGCGGGAAGGCATCCCTTTTCCCGCCGTTGTCGAGGCCTTGGCCATGGAAATTACGTTCGAAGTATTAAGGGAAGCCGGTGTGCGCATGCCCAGGGCGATGGGTTCTGCGATATCCATCGTAGGCGCATTAGTACTGGGTCAAGCCGCTGTACAGGCAGGTTTAGTGTCTGCTGCCATGGTGATCATCGTTGCATTTACCGCCATCGCGAGCTTTGTTGCGCCTTCCGTGAGCATAGCCAACTCCGCCAGACTGCTCCGATTCGGTTTTATGATATTGGCGGCAACTTTAGGGCTCTTTGGGATTATGGCAGGATTACTTGCCATGCTGATCCACCTAGCCGGCTTGCGATCATTCGGTTTGCCGTATCTTACGCCGTTCGCTCCATTTATCCCGTTAGACCAAAAAGACGTGCTGGTGCGAGTTCCATGGTGGGCCATGGTGACAAGACCCACCTTAATCAATCGTAAAAACGCGAAACGGCAAAAAATGAACCAGCGTCCATCACCTTCCGATGGTAACAAATAGTATACAAATGGTATAAGTCGGAGGTGAAGAACAGATGAACCGGAAGCTTAAACTCCTGATTCTCATGATGACCGCCTCGTTGCTTCTCAACGGTTGCTGGGACAGTAAAGAGTTAAACTCGCTTAGCATTGTCTCGGCGACGTCCATAGACCGCAGCGAAGACGAATGGATCATCTCCTTCCAAGTCGTCATTCCGCAGTCCATCGCCACCCAGACCGGTGGTGGATCGGGGGGAAGTCAATCTCCGATCACCATCTTCTCCACCAGGGGCAAGACCATTCGCGAAGCCATGCAGAATGCGAATTTAGAAGCGCCGCGCGCGTTGTTTTTCGCCCATAACTCCATATTGATTATTAATGAACAAGTCGTTCGGAACGCAGGCGTACAACAAATCCTTGATTTTTTCCTCCGTCCCATGGAAAGCCGGGAAACCATGTCGGTTCTGCTGACCAAGGACAAAGCCTCCAATCTGTTGGAAGTGCTTATTCCTTTGGAGAAAATATCGGGCAATGCGATTCAACGGGTCATTACGCAAGGGCAAGAAAATCTGTCCCAGGTGAAAAATATTAAATTGATCGATTTTGCATCCATGGTCGCCAATCCGTACCAAAGCGCCATGGCACCCGAGTTGAGAGTGTCCGGCAATCAAGAGGAGCAATCCACCTTGGATGCCTTAAAGTCGACCCGCAATCAAGCGGTACTCAAACTTGGGGATTTAGGCGTATTTCGGGGAGACAGACTTGTCGGATGGATGAAGCGAAGAGAAAGCAGAGGCGTCGCTTGGCTTTCGAACAGCGTCAAAAACCTGATCATTGTTACCCCATGCAGCGATCAAGACGCAACCCGATTATCGAGTTACCGCGTCACCCATTCCTCGACTCGGGTAGATCCCAAAATGGTCAACGGTTCAGTCAACATGATGGTCCATATTCAAACCAATGGGGCTCTTGATGAAACCAGCTGTACGATGGATTTGACGAAACCAGAAGTCATTTCGAAACTCGAGGAAGCGATAGCCGAGCAGATCAAGGAAGAAGTTTTGGCTACGTGGAAAAGGATGAAGGATTTGAATGTGGATGTTGTTGGTTTTTTGGATATGATTCACAGAAGATATCCGGCAGCCAGCAAACGCCTTTCAAAGTTGGAGGATCCGCTTCAGGAGCTGGAACTCGACCTGAATATTGAAGTCAACGTGGAGCATACGAATATGATCAATAAACCCTTCTCGAATCTGATTGAACCCAATAAATAGACCGCAAACGATACCTATAACAAGGAGATCCCCAATGGAGAAGATCGGTAAATACCAAATCATAACCATGACCATCTTGTTTATGATCGGCAGCACCCCTTTGTATGAGCTGGGGATTGAAGCTAAACAAGATGCTTGGCTGGTCGTGCTGGTTGCCATGCTCGCGGGATTGCTGCTGTTGTGCGTCTACCTCTATATCCAGAACAAAAATTCGGAGCATGCACTTCCCCAAATTCTAAATCGGCATTTCGGGAAATATTTGGGCTCCCTTATTACTGCAGCCTATATCGTTTATTTTGCGTATGAATCCATGCGAAATACCCGCGAGTTCGCGGACATCATCAATATCTCCTTTCTCCCCAGCACACCGCTGTTCATCCTGATTCTCTTGATGGTCTTGCTGTCCGGTTATGCCGTTTGGAAAGGCATTGAGGTATTCTTTCGCGTCACGGAATTTCTGCTTCCTTTTACGATGATCGGATATATCTTGATCGTTCTTATGTTCATCGGTTCGAAGATCATTCACCTTGACCGCCTTATGCCCATGCTTGAAAACGGAATCCAGCCGGTGCTGCAAGCAGCTTTGCCGGAGGTGATCAGTTTTCCGTTCGGTCAAATCGTGGTCTTTCTCATGTTTTGGAGTCATCTCGATGACAAGAAAACGCTGTCCAAGACATCCTTGTCTTCCTACATATTCGTGGGCATCTTTTTAATGATATTCAACATTTTAAACCTTGCTATATTGGATCCCTCCATAACGAGCATATCTACTTTTCCGCTGCTTCGGTCTGTTCGTCTCATCGAAATCGCCGATTTTTTGGAGCGTTTGGACCCGTTGATCATCTTGCTGATCTATATCGGCATTTTCGTAAAAATGACCGCATTCTACCTCGGTGCCGTACTCGGTCTCTCCAGCCTGATCAAAATCAGCCATAAAAAAACCACCATGATCGTGGGTGCTTTCATTTTTACCATATCGTTCACTTCGCCGAACTTTATTTATCATATCTGGATCGGGTTCGCTCAAAATTTGAAATACCACTTTCCCATCTTTCAGATCGGACTGCCATTGCTTCTTGCTTTGATTATATTAATCAAAGGAGGCCGTTCATCCAAATCCGGCTGATCGGTGGATTGAGTCAATATGGATGTTCATCATAAAAAAGCCGCGATTGTTCGCGGCTGTTTAAGCGTGTCACTTAGAGGAATAAGACTCACAACCATCCATAGCCTTTTGTTCGGAGACTGTGGCAGGTAACCATCCTTCCAGCATTGCTCCTCCCTTCGGATGGTTGCTGACGGTTATTTCACCTCCGTGCCGCCTTATGATTCTTTGTGTAATCGTCAGCCCTAAACCGCTCCCTCCAGTTGATCGGCTTCGAGACGCTTCCCCACGGTACAAGGGTTCAAAAACGCGCTCCAGGTCTTCCGAGGAGAAGCCCGGTCCGGTATCTCGTATGGTAAACCTGATCCGGTTGCCGTCCTTACAGCATTGCACAGCAATTTCACCATCCAGAGGTGTATGTCTGACGGCATTGTCCATGAGATTATTCATAGCGCGCTCCAATAAATGCGTATCGCCGCTTAGTAGACAATCGCCCATGAATTGTGCGGTAAAGGCAATATGCTTGTCAGCCGCAAGCGGCCGCAGGCTGTCCATCGAATTCTGGATAACATCTCTCAAATCAACGAGGCTGCGGCTAAGTTCCGCCTCCAAATATTCCATCCTCGTAAATGTGAAAAGATCCTCCACAAGACGATCCAACTGCACCGATTTTTCCTTGCATACCGCTACGTATTTGGCGACCATTTGCGGGGATTGAGCGATTCCTTGTTCCAAGCCATCCAAATAACCCCGCAACGCAAACAACGGCGTCCGCAAATCATGCGCAACGGCAGCAATCACGAATCGGCGTTCCTGTTCCAATTCGGCTTGTTTTTGATAGGATTTCTCAAGCCCCTTCACCATCACTTCGAATCCATCGCGTACTTCGGCGATTTCGGTGACCCTGGATGAGGGCAACCGCGCCTTCCAATCGCCTGTCGCGATTTGTCTGGCTGCATTCCCCATCTTCTCAAGCGGTTTGAGCACGAACCGTCTCATTCCCATTCCGACAATCAAGATAGCAAGCAGCAGTCCTGCAAAAGCCGACATGACCTGTTTTTCATTGGTTCTTGGCAAATACAGAGTTACCCTACCCAGCAATTGACCATCCTTGATGACGGAGAATCGTTCCGTTGACAACGACGTACCGCTGCGTTCCGGATTAGACCGATACAGCTCCCGCTCTTCCGCGGATTGAATAAGAACATCCATTTTCGCTTCATGGAGCGCCGTTTTCAATTGATTTTGCCAAGCCGGTTCCGTCCATTGGCCGGAGCCTGCTTCAATGAAGTGTATCATTTCCGATAAATTACTTTGCATCGTCTCATTTTGCAGACGCCCTTTTTCGAAGCTGAGCGTCTTGGTCTCCATAAAATGGGCAGTGACAAAAAAGATCCACGGTAACAGAAGGATAAAGAAAAAGCAAAGCATGGTAAAGGTTCGAATGCGCAGCTTCTTCATGTCAACGACCCTCAAAGCGATAGCCTACTCCCCACACGTTAACGAGGAATTGCGGCTGGTTCGGATCGGCTTCGATTTTCTCGCGCAGCCGGCTGAGATGGACGCGGATCGTATGCCTGTCGCCCACCCCGTCCCAAAATTTCGCAAGCAGCTGGTCATAGGTGAAAACATGTCTAGGATGCTCGGCGAATACTCGCAGCAGTTCGAACTCCTTCGGCGTGAGCACGACGTTATTGCCATCCACGACCACTTCCCTTGTGGACAAATTCAACCGGAGGCGGCCGTAATCCAACACCCGCTCCTCCATTGGCCGCCGGGTCGCGGAGCGCCGCAGTACGGCTTTCACGCGGGCAACGATCTCCGCGGGAGAAGCCGTTTTGACGATATAATCGTCGCCGCCGAGCGTCAGCCCCCGGATTTTGTCCACGTCGTCGCTGCGGGCACTCAAAAAGAGAATCGGAACAGGACTTTCCGCCCGAATCCGGCGGCACAGCTCAAATCCATTTTGTCCCGGCATCATGATGTCCAGAACCATGCACTGAATGGGATGCTGTTGGAATATGGCCCACGCCTCCTCCGCATCACAAGCAGTCTTCACGTGAAAGCTGTCATTCTCAAGAAAGTCCCTTAATAGTTCGACGATGCTTTGGTCATCGTCTACAACGAGTATCGTATTGTCTCCGCTCATGCAAATCCCACCTTTGCCATCTAGTTTATCATTTTTTTTGCAGGAACTGACGAGAGCCCATGAATTGTGATGGTTTGTTTATACTTTTGTGACCTTTTTACGACTTCGTTTGAGATATTCGCTTGTTATGCTTCTATTTGCGAACACGGACGGGCTTCATTCGGAGGTCGTCCGGGCAATCCATGTTAAAGGGAGGTTATCTTATGGGATTGGAAAACGACGGGTTTTCGTTTTTTCCTTTCGGCGTTTTGTTTTGTCTCACGCTTTTTAGTATAGCAGCTGTTCGGATCTACGCGATTCGCCATCGCTACAAAGACGACAGTCTGCAGGACAGGGACATCGCATTGATTCTGAAGAGCCGATTGGCAAAGGGTGAGCTGGACGAGAAGGAATATCGCATGCTGAAAGAGCTTGTAACCCAATAAAGACGGGAGGATTTATATTGCTAACTGTACAAATCGTGTTATTTGATGGTTTCGACCTGCTGGATGCCATTGCGCCTTACGAGGTTTTTTGCGCGGCAGCGTTGTATGCAGAACATGAGTTAAGCGTGGAATTGGTCACGGCTGAAGGGTCAAGGGCTGTGGCTAGCGGCGTTAACGGATTAAAAATTGAAGCGAGCGGCCGACTGAATCCGGAATGCGCGGGCATCATTCTCGTACCGGGAGCGTCGGGCGAGGTCGACGGTGATGGCCCCGATTCGATCCCAGCTATTTTGGGCCGGGCAATGAATACCGAATTGACCGGTATGATCGGGCAGGCGCTCGACCGGCAGGACATCGTAGTCGCTACCGTATGCGGCGGCTCTCTGCTGCTGGCCATGAGCGGACTATTGGAAGGGAGATCTGCGGTAACGCATCACCTCGGCATGGACTTGCTTGGTGCAACCGGGGCAGTCCCGATTAAGGCACGGGTCGTGGACGACGGCAGCCTCGTTACCGGGGGCGGTGTCACATCCGGGCTTGATGTGGCACTGTACTTGGTTGAACGGGAACTCGGACCGCGCATCGCGCACGCGGTAGAGCAGTTATTCGAGTACGAGCGAAGAGGGACGGTTTGGAAGGGGATCGGCCTGGCACCAAGCACGCAGAAATCTTTGCCGGACGATAACGAACCGAACGCAGCAGCGAACCATGGGATGTTGACTAACCCAGCCTCGGGTTACCAACTCACGCAGGCTTCTATGTTCGAAGGGGATTGGGATACGATCATCGCTACGCCTGTCGGAAAAATGGAAGTCAGGCTTTCCATATCGGCAAGGAACGACATCATCGAAGGTACGGCAACGCAAGGAGATGAAACCATCCAATTCAGGAGCCCGGTGCTCCAGAACGGCAAGCTGGCCTGGTCGCTTCCCATCACGAAGCCCATGCGCCTGAACCTGAAATTCGAAGTTACCGCGGACGGAGATGTTATGACCGGATCCGCCAAGGCCGGCATGCTGCCGGCATCCAAATTAACCGGAACACGGGTTTCTTAAGATTCGGAGGTTGTGGAACTGCATGAAGAAACGGAAATCATTATACCGGCTGCTGGCCTGTGTCAGCCTTGTATTTATTCTATACGCCCTGGTCAAAAACTATTGGATCGATCCCGGTGCTGCTGGTTTTTTAAGCCGTAAAACCGGGCTGAAGCGGGAGCTGAATCTTCCGGTCTGGTTGAATGTCATGTACGTTCATGTTGGATTTGCATGTCTGGCCATGGCGTCGGGCTTGATCAACTTTTCCAATCGTATGTTTGAAAAAAGCCGCAGGTTCCATCGTTTCAACGGCTACGTCTACCTCGTGTCCGTACTGCTGGTTGTCCTCACCTCCGGATATATGGCGCCTTACGCCACCGGCGGAAAAATCAGCAGCATGGGATTCAACGCGCTCAATCTGATCTGGCTGTTTGTCACCATGACGGCGCTCATCCAAATCAAGAGGAAACGAATCGACCGGCACCGGAACTGGATGATTCGGAGTTACGCCTTCTGCTTCACGAACCTGTTGATTCATCTTATCACTTCTCTTGTTCATCAGGGTTTCGGCATGGTTTACGCCACAAGCTACACCATTGGCCTTTACGGCTCTATTGCGCTGCTGATCGTTATTCCTGAAATCATCATCAGAACGAAACGAACCGAAAAAAACGAACTCATTCCTTGATTGGAATGGTTCGTTTTATTTTCGAATTCGATCGATGCGTTCATATTTCTTTTACCATAGCTCGCTCATCATTTTTGGGTTTTTATTGGGATAGATACCGTTTGATCATAGGTTTTAATGTAACGGTATCCATCCAGCAGCAGGAATTCCGGCCTATTCGTTGTGTCAAATGAATATGTCTGCTCCCATAGGATATTGCCGTTTTTCAAATCCCAAGGACGTGATCTGGATATGGACGATACAGGAACCTTCTTCCCGCCCGTTTGTACGGATAATTGATCCTTCTCCAAGATGGTAAATTGTTTTCTGGCTATCACGATGTCATAACCGGCATCGGTTTTCGTGACGCTTCGTATCCATAACTTTTCATTGCCAACCTGAATCGATTGATCAGACGGTGACGCAAGGGAGATGGGTTCTGCTACTTTCTGATATCCATCGAAGGTTTTAAGAACGATTTCAATCGTCTCTATTTGATCCGTAGGAAGGACGTCGTATTCCAGTTCAAATCCTGGGATGCCCTTTTCGGCGTATCGATCCGACCGCATTCCCCAAAATTTCACTTCCGTGCCATTGACATAAAGCTTGGTTTTGCCAGGAAATCTGGGAAATCCCTCGTCCTCAAATTCGTAATGACCCTTCACGATGGTAGAAGTTGGTGAAGCCGTAATCGAGTCATAGTGGACAGTCCCCTGATCAACCGAAACGGATTTTGAAATATCCTCCTTAATCATACTCTTCATCGCTTTGTTCGCTTCAAACTTGAAGGAGACCGAATAAGCTGACCTCTCCCCGTTATCCAGCCACTCACTGAAGGTAACGGTTAATGTTCTGGAAAATGGGCTGACCGGCTCGAATTTATACACGCCCTCGTACCGAGTCTCGTCTTTGCTATAATTGCCGCTTCCTTCTTTCGGACGGGAATCCGTCATGAAGCCTTGTATTCCACCAACGTTGTAACGAAAAGAACCATTGTCGGAAAGCACGCTGCCGGCGGGTCGATCGATACTGTAATACATAAGAAATGCGTTATCGTCCGCGATGACTCCATTAATGGTTATGACCGTACCGTCATCCAGCGTTTTGCTTTTGCCGACCGTTTGTCCATACCCTTGCTCCGTAACTTCAGCAAAGCTAAGTGAGTTCAGCTCGATTTTATCCAGCAGCTTTACGCCATAGTAAGCAAACGCAGGATATTGATAGGTACCGACAATCAGGAGCAGTGCCGCGGCTATGGATGCGGCCCATGTAAAAGCTCGATTCCGGTCCTTTTTCTTGGCGGGAACTAGCTCAAGCGCATGCCGCAGTCGCCCTTCAAGTTCTGGCGGGGCCTGTACGGAATTCAGGGTCTGCTGATGCTCCTGCAGCTTCTCCTCGATCGTTCTCATGGCGATCACCTCCGATCATGACTTTCAGTTTCAGTATGCCTTGCGAAATTCTTGATTTGATCGTGCCGATCGGTGCACCGGTCATATCCGCTATGGTCTGATACGGCAAATCATGCACGTAGCGGAGCTCAATCGCTTCTCGCTGCCTTGGATTCAGATGAGATAGCAGCACCTGCATATCCATCTCTGACTCCGCATAGCGATAGGGATTATCGTCGGTTAAAGTATTAAAAGCAGTTTCCTGATCGTCTCCCAGCGGAAGAAATCGTTCCTTTTTTCGGAGTAGTGTTTTGCAGCGGTTCACTAGAATCGTTTTGCTCCAGCTATAAAAGGCTTCGTTCTTTTGCAACTGATCCAGCTTTTCATACAGCGTAACGATCATGTCTTCCATGGCATCCATCGCGTCATGCTCATTTCCCATGTAGCTGTAGGCTAGACGATAATAAGCGTCCTGATCGGCTATGATCAGCTGTAATAGAGCTTCCTTATTTCCTCGTTTGGCTTGTTTCACAAGACGGCTTACTCGCATATTCTCCCCCTCTCTCATTTATAAGAGCTAGAAGCAATGATAAAAGTTCATTCCGCACAAAAAAACTCCACACCATACACAGGGTAAACGTTTGCCTATCCCTGTGCGGGTGCGGAGACCAATGAATCCAAATAGAAACTAACCAAGGTCGAAGCTTAATGGAGCTTAGACGTATTCTGTTTTTGCGTTATTTTCAGTTTCTCCGGGGTAACGTCTTCACCATTCGGGTCCACAACTTTCAGCGTAGACATGGTCGAGAGAACCTGCCCTCGGATGGCTTGCAAATATTCCTGACGAAGCTGCTGCTGCTCAGTGTATTCTTCTTGGCTCAGACCTTCGCTCTTCTGCTTGCGGCTCAGTTCATTAATTCTATGCAATGAAGGTATGGTCATGGTTATCTTTCATCCTTCCGTATAACAAGTTGTAACAGACAGTTTACTGTAAATAACCTGCGGTTGCAACTAATCCAAGGAAACCATGCCAAGATGCGAATGGATTTTCCAGTCAAATCAAAAAAGCCGCCCATTTGGCGGCTCCTTAAGCTTTAGGCAAACCTATCGAAAATTGATGGGGAAAGCCCGGTAACCCCTTGAACATGAGGACACCCTCACTGACTAAAAACCAGATTCTGTACACGATATAAGAATAACTTACGAATTGACGTGACATTTCCAATATGCTGAATACGACGTCCCCTGCTTTAACCAGATCACCAGAATGGTGCTGCTCTTGCAGTTCAGCGACCGTTTGTAAGATAAGCGCATCCATTCGATTCTCTTCGCAGCCGATGACCCTGTCCTCTTCCCAGAATCGAAGGACATGATCTTGTCCTGCCAGCTCCAGCCATTCGGATTCGTACCGTCTCCTTAGATCCGAGTCCAGCGGAATCCCATCACCGTAACTTTTGACGATTTCGATGTAGGTCCCTCGCTCGATGAGTGCCTGCGAAAACGGAGCATCATCGTGTCCCGAATCTTTGAGAATTTGCGTGACATTCACCACATGAACGGGGCGTTTCCGCTCCCTCAGCAAGTACGATGCAAAGCGAAGCCCGGTTTGATCATGGGCGTTATCCGCGCACCATATGACCACGGTCTTGCTCTCCGGTATGGTTTTTAGCGTTTCTATCATGCGCTCGATTTGGTGTTCCAGATTGCTCGTATAAGAAAAGTAGTAATCTCTGTCATGTTCCATCAACCAGATTAGCCTGCGCTGCTGCCCTTCCGCTGTGCTTAAATCCCTGATAGGGCCAGTGGAAAAGCATTCATTAAATGCCAATACGCGGGATTTCTCCCGATTCCCCACTTGACTGAGCGCTACTTTTAATGAACCGGCATTCGAGAGGCTGAAAATGATATGAACATGCGTTTGGAGATTCTCCTCCTGCAGCCGCTCATGTTGAACGATCTCTGCATGGTGTTCGATCAGCTTGTACAATCGCTCAGCAGCCCTTTTCTCTTCATGCCCGCCGTTCGTGGCATCCTGGACCGCTGTGTTCAGCAACCGACGGAGTAAAAGCCAATTCTCTCTTTCCCCAAACCCTTGCAATTTCTCGTATAGCTTATCGATAAGGATCCCTCCGAAGCGAAGTTCAACTGTTTCGTCACTCCTTGTTAGTCGAGCAGCTGCCGCGTTTGGAAGCAGCATCCAATACCGATTGGATCGTTTGCTCCTCCAAGTATTGATTCAACTGCCGTTCCGCACCGTCCATCACCTGTTTGACCAGACATACGCAAGCACCCGGCTTGTCTTCGTTCCTGTCGCTAGGTTTCTCTTCAGTCAACAATCGATGCTGCTGCGATTTGAGATTGGAGCATTCAAACAGCTGCTGCCTTCCTTCGATCACTTGGATCACTTCTAAAAATGTAATCTGCCGGGCCGGCTTTGCCAGCTCATAACCACCGTTTACCCCCGGCACGGCACGCACGATTCCGTCCTGTCTCAGCTTGGACATGATTTTGGACAAATAGCTTTCCGAAACGCCTAGTGTCGCAGACAGCTCCTTGATTCCGATGTTGTGGTCACGCTCCGATTGAGCCAGATGAATTAAGGCGTGCAGAGCATAATCAACGCTTTTGGAAAACTGTATGGCGGTTTCCTCCTTTGCTTTATTTTATTTACCATAGACCCATGATATCCATTATATTGTTTCAGTTTCTTATTTGCAATGAATCCGCGAGGGTCAGAATAAATCATGGTGACCAGAATCGAACATGAAAAAGCCGCCAAAACGGCGGCTTCGCAAGCGCAGCTTCATACGCTTCTATAAATCTCGGTTAATGTTTATCAAGGTTACGCCTCCTATTCATCAATAGGCACGCCTTGTTATTTGGACATACGGCCATCATTCGAAGGATCGTATAACCCCGATGTGTTCTTGAACCATTCGAATATATGGGTTACGCAAACCTTGAGAACAGCGTAGCCGGGAACCGCCAACAGAATGCCGACAACGCCGAACAGATTACCGGCTGTCAGTATGACAAAGATAATCGTAATGGGATGAATCTTGAGCGTTTTGCCCATAATTTGCGGAGAGATGAATTTGCCCTCGATCAGCTGCACGATCGTCCATACCGCTACCATCTTCAGCAGCATTACCGGAGAAGTGACCAGAGCCACAATCAACGCGGGCGTGATCGCAATGGCAGGCCCCAAATAGGGGACTACGCTGGTGAACGAGGCGATAATGGCAAGAATAAGCGCGTAATCCAGGCCGATGATCATGTACCCGATGTACAGCAGAATACCGATGCAGACACTGACAATAATCTGACCGCGGATGAACGAACTGATCTGGTGATTGATATCCTGAAGCACATGCAGGATCCCCGAACGACTCTGGGTCGGCAGGTACGACAAGATTTTCCGAGGAAGCTTTTTGCCGTCTTTCAGCATATAGAACAGGACAAAAGGAACCGTAATGATCGACAACACGATTTCCGTAAACGCGCCAAGAAAACCGCCTACCTTGCTCCATGTCGAGTTCAGGATTTCGGTTGCTTTCTGCGTTATCGTGCCCCACCACTCCTGGGAGTTGATGTTCACGGCCTCCTGCAGCTGACTATACAACTGGCTGCCGGTAAGCTCTTCGAACTGCTGCCTGACCTTCTCGCTGTATGTCGGGAAATTGTCAATGAGACTCATAATCTGGGTGCGGAGCACCGGAATGACCGCCAGCACCACAACCGTTAAAATTCCGGCAATCAACAGATATAATATCAGGATGGACCATCCGCGTTTGATTTTCCTTCTTTCCAACATATCCACCAAGGGATTCAGCAAATAATACAGGATTCCGGATAAAATGATCGGCAGTACGATCGTCTTGATCAAAACCGCGATCGGATGCAGCACAAACGAGATTTTGCTTAATACCATGATGTTTAAACCGACCAGCAACAGAACAAGCAAAAGCAGCACAAACTTATTGTTAAGAAAAAAGCGCTTGAACCGATCCGGCCAAATGCGAGGTTGCTCCATATATGTCCTCCCTTATTTAGGTTTATCGATTCCAGACACAAAACTTGCATTGATGCAAGCTACTCATGGCGTCGAGATCATCGAGCATAGCTTCGCTGACTCCATTCTTTTAACTATAATGTTTCTTCAGGGCACATGTCCAGTCAACCCAGGGCCAGCGTGAGGCTCGCGCATTTATGGGCGGTCATATTTATAATGGAATAAGCCTGCGTGTCATGAAGACACACAGGCTTAGGCTGTAATTACAAACCTCGATCTTATAAATATCGGGAAATGATGCGCACTAATTTTGCTGGCAGCTCATTCAGGTTGGTAATGTCCAGGAACCTCTCAGCTCCATAAATCCGGCTAATGACATCTTTGTCTTGTCCGATGGCCGCGGCCAGAAATTTGACTCCTTTTCTATCATATTCGGATAAGGTCTGCTGCATGTCTTGAATGGCAAGACTTCCGGTATAGTCTTCCATCGCCTTAGGCTGCCCGTCGCTGATGCTGATCAAAAGCTTGGTCTGCTTCGGTGAAGCTGCCAGCCGTTCCGCCATGATCCTTAACGCCATACCATCCCGATTGTTGCTTCTCGCGCGGATTCCCATCAACCTGAAGCGATCGCGAACATCCGGATGATCATAGTCGGCATAAGCGAAGATCGACATCTGCTCCAAGCGGGACACATCGGCCGTATCGCCGTAGATCAGAACAGGAATATGGCAAATCTGACAAAATTCATAGACCGCAATGACCGCACGCTTGGCTGCCTCCAATCTACCGAACGCAGCCATCGATGCGGATTCATCGACCCTCAGTCCGACCACAAGACCAGGGGATTCCGTCGGAGGACGTTTCTTGGAAAATAACCTGAAGTCCCGGTAGGCTACGCTGTCTGCCTGAAATTTTGATCCATAGTATTGATTTTTGGCATACTCCGCGGTGATTTCAAGCTCCAAGAGCGGCAGCGTTTTTCTGGCGATTTCCCGTACAACGGGCATAAGCCCCTGACTTAACCGCCCATATTCCTCCTGTAGGTTCGGATCGTAGTCAGGGCGATGAACGATCAGCTTAACCGACCGATGAAGGGAATCGGACACGATTTCTCTGGAAACCCGATTCAGCTTTTTGCGGAAATCCCGTTCCTTCTGCTTCTCCTCTTCCGACATGGGCTCAGGATTAGCCTGGTGATAATTCGGCGTGCCCTCCTCGCCCGAATCCGTGCTCTCCATCTCCGCTGATTCATCCGATGAAACGGATGTGCTGCCTTCGCTCTCAGCGGATTTTTTTAAGCGGATCCCTTCTTCCCCGGCTTGCTGATCCGGATTGGAGTCAACATCCATATCGATTTCCCAGGTTGAGATCTCCACGGAATCCCCTCTTCGTTTGCTTGGGGGTTCAACCGGAATTTCGTCCAGCAGCCCCAACAGGCCTTGGCCTTCCAGCGCATCTTCCAGCAGTTTGATTTCTTCCGGATCGGTCGTAATCTTGTAGATCACTTTGTGATAAAGGGATTCTCTTGCAGAAGTTCCCTGAGCCACGGCATCCGCCCAATAGAAATAGGAACGCATGCCGGCAACCCCCTTAATGGCATTGGCCCGGGCTGTTTTGTCTAACAGAATGATGACCCTTGCGAGGATGTCCAGCATTTTATCGTCCTCGCAGCCGATTTTGGCCTTTGCGCGCTCCATCATCATATCCTTGGCTGGCAGATCCATTTTCTCCGAATGCTGTATCCTGTCTCGCAATGCTTCATTTAGCGGCCTGGATCCCGCATAACTGCGGTTGGCCGTGATCACCGCAATGAAATCCGGATGCCTGTGCACGATACCCATCGGCAGATTCAGCGTGCCGCCGGGCTCCAGCGCGGAATTCAGCGCCATTAATACGGCAGCATCACGTATCACGTTCGGTTCCTGTATTTCCAGCAGATAGCCGTTCTGAAAGGCTCTGACGATCTCGGAAGCGTAAAATCGATATTCTACCGCCTTATTCTCTGCGGCATTCGCGGCCAGCTTCAATACATGCTTCATTTTCGCTGAAGCATGCTCCCGCGAAATTCCTAAAGCCTCCATTAGAATCTCCGTCGAACTTCGAAAGCCGTCACTATCGTATAGGGCTTTCAAGGCAGCCCGATCGTCAGGTTCCAAGTGCTCTATTTGATCGGAAGTAATGACCGGTAAAATGGCTCCGATAATATCCGATTTATCCATATCGGCAAAACATGTGACTTTGGTGTAGGGGAGCCTGAAGTTCGCGGATAAAGCTTTGGCGAGCTGCGTCTTTCCGGATCCGGCATCCCCCTCTAACAAAACATTGGCGATTTTCATCTCGCCCCGATCCCAATTCCGCTTAATATCATTCGAGATTCGCCGTTCTTCCTCACTTACTTTATGCGTTAACGGTTTTGTCCACACAAGGCTCTTTTCTTCTTCGGTCAATGCTCTCCCGGGAGACAGCACGTAATATTCATTGTCATTCTGTTCTAGCATAACCTATCGCCTCCAAGCTTTTCCCAGCGTGGAAGGACACTCTCGCTCCATTCCCCCGCTATCTGGGATGCCTCCTCATTATTCGTACCCCAATTCTTTCAATGCTCTGGTTAATGTCCGCAGTCTTTCACCAATCATCTCGCCGTTATCGCTCAAAGCCTCGTTAAACAGCCTGATATCCTCATGGATCTGTTCATTGTCCGTGCATACGGCTACCGTCATGGCGCTTCCCTGCAGCCCGATCCGGTCGATCACGGGATTCTGCGGATCATAGAACTGCTCGTATCGATAGGCTTCGCTAAAATGCGCCAGTGCGCTGCAAACGAGAATAGACAAATCCAGAATGCGATGAATCGGAAGCTCTAACGATTGATCGGTTGCTTGCTCGTCCGCATCTCTCCATACTCTGGCGGCAACATTTGCCTGGCCTTCCTCGTTACCTTGAGACAGTCCGAGGGATAACGCCCTGACATCGGTGGCGCCGGCAAACCGCCCATCGACCTCCCCGTAATTATCCGACACAATGACAGGCTTATGATTCATAGAAGCGTGTATGTTCATCATTTATCCTCTTTTCTCAGAAATGGATCTTCCGCAAATAATTCACGTGCATCGTTTGCCATAAGAACATATTGGTCTAATCAATTTCATTATTATAATAAACAATTTTATTTATTATCTATCTATATAATAGACATATATTTAATTGTTGTAAATACCTGACTAGTAACGCCTCGCAAAGCGTGAAATTATGAATTGAAACAAAAATGAAAAGAAGCATCCCCTTGTTCAGGAGATACTTCTTCGGAATTTATGATGTTCGTTTCACCCACAGCTATCAATTTCAGCTGCTTCGTTGCTGGAACAAGGAGATGACCCCTTTATTTACCTGCCAAGAATTCATCCAGCTGACGCTGTATCTCGGCGACATACTCGTCAATCCCAGCCGCCTTCAGTTTCTGGATCGCTTTGGGATACTCTGTCTCAAAATCGACAAATCCGGAACGGATCGCAGCTAGATCTTTGCCTGCGACTTCTTTCAAGGATGTCTCGATCAACTTAACCTTTTCGTTATTGAATCGGAATCCCAAGGATTCGGATCGAACAGCCTGATCATCCCAGCTCTTATATTGATCGATGGATTCCTGGGCCACGTTCGGCCCGAACAATTGGTAATTCTGGTTTCTAAACATCCATTCATAGAAGAATTCGCTCGGGGTGAGCTTATTGATTCTTCCGTCCACGATCTCGTAGTCCTTGCCTTCGACGCCATAGAGAGCAAACTGGTAATTTTCCTTGGATTTATAAATCCAGTTCACAAACTTCATGGCTCCTTCCGGATTCGGAGCATTGACTGGAATGCCCAGAACTTCCCCGCCTGTGGCGGTCACATAACGCGGCTTATCCTCGGCTAGCAGATAGGTCTTAACTTCGGCATCCGGGGCATTGGCTTTGATGGCATCGACGATTTCCATTTCCTTGCCCAGAGATCCTTCCACCCATAAATATAGGCCGGTCTGCATGCGGGAGTCTCTCTCGTTGTATTTGATGGTCAAATCCTCTGTGTATAAACCTGCTTCATACATTCCCCGGTTAAATTTCGCCACTTCCTGGAATGCTTCCGTTTCATAATAGCTGTATGCTTTCTTGCTGTCTTCCCCGAATACAACCAAATCTTCGACGGCGATCCAGTTATATTGTTCATCGGTAAAGTATCGAGTCAACGGTTTGAAGATAATGTCGGCGGGTCCTTTCATTTCAGGAAACTTCTCTTTCGCCTTGGTCGCGAATTCTTTTAAATCGTCGGGTGTCTTCACGTCGGTCATCCCCACGGCTTCCAGAATATCCTGGCGGACGGCGACCAGCTGGTACATGGCCGAGGACGGTGCATAGGCCGACGGAATGCCGTGAATTTTCCCATCGATGGTTGCGCCTTGAAGCTGTTCCATCGGCAAAACTTTCAACATATCCTGACCATATTCCTGGATTAAATCATCCAGAACCATGGCTTGTTTCTTGTTGACGATCGTGGAAAGATCAGGAAGACCATCCCAATACAAATCGATAGGTTCGTTTGCGGCCAGCATGATATCTTTCTGTTCCCAATACTGGGCCCACGGCACATATATGACTTCGACCTTTAGACCGAGATCGGCAGCCATTTTCTCTGCGAATTCATTGTTTAAAAATTCGTTCATGCGATCGCTTCGTTCCCCCGGATACAAAATCGTGACGGTTTCGAGCGCGGCTGCCCCCTCTTTTTTGCCGCTGCATCCTGCCATTACCGAAACGGATGCGATCAATAAAACCAACAAGATCAGCATTTTTTTTGCTTTCATGAAAGACCCTCCCTATGAAATGGTTAATCTATGTTAAAAGCCTGAATCGGCCAATAACCACGCAGGTGTCTATTCTTTTACCGCTCCGGCCATAATCCCGTGCACGAAGTATTTTTGAATGTACGGATACAGGAAAATGATCGGACCGATCGTAATGACCGTAATGGCCATCTTCACGGTTTCGGCAGGCAATGTGATGTTGCCCGATGCCCCTGACGGAATTCGTCCGGAACTTATCGCATTGACGTTCGACAGAATGTTGTAGAGGAAATACTGCAGCGGAAACAAATCGCGTTCGTTAATGAAGATCAGCGCGTGCCACCAATCATTCCAATATTGAAGCGCATACATTAGACCAACCGTCAGCAGTGCGGTTTTGCTTAACGGAAGGGCTATTTTGACATAGATCGTAAAATAATTGGCGCCGTCCATCTCGGCCGCTTCATATAAAGATGGAGAAATGCTTGCAAAGTACGTTCGCATCAGAAACATGTTCCATACGCTGAATATGGACGGCAGGATCAAAGCCAGAATGCTGTTCTTCAACCCGTAATAATTGACGCTGACCATGTACCACGGTATCAAGCCGGCCGAGAAGATGATCGTAAAGTTGCTAATGAAAGCGAGCACGTTGCGGTATTTCAGCTTTTTGATAGATAGGGAAAATGCAATCATGCTGGTAATCAACAGAGCCCCAAACGTCCCCACAGTGGTTACAAACAGGGTAACGCCGTAGGATTTGAGCAGTTTCATCCCACTATTAACAAAGATATATTTATATGTATCCAAGCTCGGGCTCAGAGGGATGATCGAATATCCGTTTCTTGCAACGGCCTGTTCCGAAGAAAAGGACACGCTTAACGTTAATACAAGAGGATACAGACAAACGAGTGCGAATAAGCCAATGAATGCATAGGCAAAGGCAATCACCAATTTATCGCCAAGCAATCTATTCTTTTCCATCATCAAAATAGACCCTCTCCGTCGTTTATTTTCTTAGCGGATTTGTTAGCAGCCGTAATCAGGATCAAGCCCATCAATGACTGGAATAGCCCGATGGCCGTCGAGTAAGAAAAGCCCAGCGTACGCATCGACTGATAAACGTAGGTATCGATGACTGTTACTTCTTCAGCCAGGACCGGGTTGTTGCCAACGATACCGTAAATCATCCCAAAGTCCCCGTAGAAGATTCGTCCGACGCTCAGCAAGCTCAAAACGATGATCGTTGGCTTCAGCATGGGCACGGTCAAGTAAAGAATTTGCTGCAATTTGTTGGCGCCATCCACCTTGGCCGCTTCGTATAGGCTCCCGTCAAAATTGGACATCGCCGCCATGTAGACAATGGAGCTGTAGCCGCTCCATTTCCAGACGCTCGACAGAATGATGATCCACTTCCAATACTTTGGCTCCGAGTACCAGGAGATCGGCTCCGCACCGAAGAACTTCAAAATATGATTCGCTACGCCCACATCCGTGGAGAAGATTCCGTACAGAATCGCACCGACAACAACCCAAGATATGAAATACGGAAAAAACATCATGCTTTGCGCGATCTTTTTGTAGGCTTTATGCCGGATTTCATTGATCAGAATGGCAATGCTGACAGGAATGATAATGCCTAAGATGAGACCGAAAAAGTTGATATACAGCGTGTTATAGGTAACCTTCCATCCCATGCTGTTTTCCGAAAAAAAGTATTTGAAGTTGTCCAGACCCACAAATTTGCTGCCGAAGATGCCGTCGACCACATTGAAGTCGGTAAACGCCATCCATATCCCGGCAAACGGGATATAGGAGAACATGATCAGCACGATCAGCGCGGGCACGCACATGAGATACAGGATCCTGTGTTTTTTTATTTCATAGAGAAATCCCTTGACAGCCGAACTCATTCCATCACCCCTTTGCATGTGATTACACGACTAAGCTGTAATGCCTTGCTGCAGCTTCATCTTTAGTTCATCCAGATCGATCACGGTACCGGTAATTCTCGCCTCTTCCGCGGCATAGGCCATCATATGGCTTTCAACGGACATGTCGATGGAGGATCTGCTGCTGAAGTCGGCATTCCCCAGATTCTCCAAGAAGTCATTCATCAGACCGGTATCGCCGCCGTTATGTCCGCCGCTCACCGTTGCCGGCCGAATGACGGTTTGCTGAACGGGTTCTGCCATATTGGAGTTAAAGCGGGTGACTTCGATAATGTTCAAGTTATCGTCGCCTCGGATTTCCCCGTGCTCGCACATGATTTTGAGCGTACGGTACATTTTGTTGGTGAATCCGCTTAAATTAAACGTTGCCGTTACCCCGTTTTTGAACTCGATCAGGGTGACTTGATGGTCGCATACATCATTGTCAAGCCGATATACGCAGCGTCCGTAAGGACTCGTTGCTAGCGCTTGGAGCAGTCCCTCTTCGCTCTGGTCCGCCGAAATGACGGTAGCGGGCCATTGGCCCCTTATAGGCAAATAGGCTTTTCTTGCGTCGAATCGGCAGTTCGCGGCTGCCTTACAGTCGAGGCATCGTTCCGCACTGCCTGCCGGTGCATTCTCCTCTTTGAAATACGTAAGGCTTCCATACGAAGAGATGCGTTTCGCCCCGCTGTCCACAAGCCAGGATAGAATATCCATGTCATGACAGGATTTCTGCATGATGATCGGGCTCGCCAGATCGCTTCTTCTCCAATTGCCTCTTACGAAGGAATGTGCCATATGGAAATTGCCGATGTTCTCGTTGTGCTGTATGGTCACGATTTTCCCGAGTTCATTGCTATCGATGATTTTCTTAATTTCCGCAAAGAAGTTCGTATATCTGAGCACATGGCATACAATCACCTTGCGGCCTTTTTCATTGGCTTTCTCCTGAATTCTCATGCATTCTACCGGACTTGGTGAAATGGGCTTCTCGAGCAAAATATCATAGCCAAGATCAAGCGCCATCATCGTTTGCTCGTAATGGTCCTTGTCCATGGAAGAGATGATGACGGCATCGCAAATTTTCCCCATTGCATAAAACGCATCCACGGATGCAAATTGTTTCTCCAGCGGAATCTGAAACTCATCCGCCGCTGCCTTTCTTCTGCCGGCATCCGGCTCGATCACCGCCACAATCTCCTCGCTTTGGTAAGCGTGCCTTGAATAGATCATGCCTCTTTGTCCTGCACCAATTAATGCTAGTTTCAACTCCATAACCTCCAGCGAGCTCGTATTTGTCTAGATCGATTATTCTTGTCCCGGCATCTGGGGATCTTCCAGGGGATAATATCCTTCCGGATAATAAGTGTCCCATATATTCTTGAGGGGATCCTCGCGGGAGGCTTCGACTTGTATCGTACCCATCTCATAAAAACCATCCAGTTGCCGGTTCTGTATATTCAGCGTCAGTGAAGAACGGTCTTCGAAGCAGAGCGCTATGCCAAGCGAATAGGTTCCCGCTGCGATGTCCTGCAAGTGTACGATCTCGTTATGGACAAGGTCGCCGGTTAACCAGGAATGCGTTGCCGCGTGCAGCGGAAATTCATAGGACACGTCTTCCTGCTTTAGCTGCAGCCGCAGCTGAAATTTTCGATAGATTCTTGAGCTTCCCGAGTTTACGAACCAGAATCGCAGCGGCAGGCTCCCGCTGCCGGACACCGTTTCCGGGTAGGTTAGCCGACGTAAAGCAAGGTTGTAACCAAGCCCCAGGTTTACGTTGGACATCCCGGCATGCCAGCGAAAGGCCTCCCGTCTGATGTGGGAACCGCCAGCTTCATCGGTCGCATGGAGGAACACCGGGTAGCTCTTCCATACCCGCTGCAAATGATGTTTGGCAAAGGCTTCGCAGCATTCGATCCAATTCTCCTCGCCGCACTTCACCAGCAGGCCAAAGCCGCGGCCGCGCTCCTTTAAATATTGAATCAGTGGTTCATTCTGCAAATCTGCAAGCAGTACCTGGGATCCAAAGGAATCGATATAGGCGTTCCATTCTTCCTTGCTGTTTGCCAAGGTCGAGATCAAAACGGCTGCAAGGCGTTTATCCGAATCGATCATACTCCCTACTTTTCGGATCAATGCCGCATAACATGCTTCGAGGTTATCCTTCGCCCATTCTGGCAGGTCCGGCGTCAGGAAAAGAACAGGATTCGTAATCGCTTTCAATACCTTTTCGATCCCTCCGAGCTTATACTCTCCTCGCGCAGGTTCTAGTTCCTTCCATGAAAAAGCCGCATATTCGAATCGACCGTGGCTTGTATCGTACTCCTTGACCGATAAGGGCTTCGGCCTGATTTTGACGGTTTTATACTTCTCGTGGCTCTCAAGCGAATATTTCCCCATCCTCTTCGCTCCTTTGTAAATGGCTGTCAACGGTTCCGCGGAACAATTCTATATCTGCGTCGGTTATATAAGTCATGCTGCCAATCCGGCCGATATCTTCCTTCAGCACGATCATGCTTAACGTATTGAATCGGGCTCCGGTCCGCATATACTCAGCAGCCGCTCTTTGCAGCGAGGTCGTATATTCGCCGGTATTCAACGCCGGATCAGCATTCCGGTCTCCAAAGACTTCATAGCGCAGCATGCCGTCCCCTTCATCGGTGGGATAATTATAAAACTGCCGTTGAACGTGGACGATATTGCTTTTTTCATTGTCCAAAACGAGCGAGAGCCTGGTATCATAAAGCCAGCTTGAACTCCAGAAGCCTCTAATGGGCAATTCCGGAAAATATCGATCATAGAATTCGATGGCCATCGCCATGGAATTCCTAAGCCTGTCCGGCGTGTACCCGGGCCCGGATGGAATGTGAAGCGCCAACAGGGTATCCCCTTTTTGAAGCACGGTATCCCAGTCCTTCTTTAAGATCGGCGTTGTTTCTCTTTCGACGAATCCCATGGGATTGATCCGATTCGCGATGATGAATTCGGCATTCTCCTGCCATTCCGATGTGAAGCGGCCTTGAGAATCATAAACGTTGTTGATTCCATTCCGCTGTCCATCGCTGCGGAAATCCTCTCCGGGATGGCGAAGGGCAAGCACTTCCTGCGTATCCCTATGGCGGAACATGGTGAAGGAATCCTCGAATCGGTACGGAATAAAATAGAAGCGGTCCAACAGAAAGATGGAGCAGGTATAGAAATTCATCACCCACGGGAAATCATGAACCTTGGCATCGCCCTGCAGTGCCAATTTTTCCATTTGCAGCTTCAGCGGTTGATGCGGAATGTCCTCATAATAGATTAGGGGTACGGAACGCTTCTCCAGCATCTTCATGGAAGGCACCACGCAGGCTAGCAGCAATAAAAACGAATATAATTCGCCGTGCTTCTTAATGCATGCGGGCGTCATATTGGTATAATGGGCTTCATCACAGCGATTGCGAGCCGAGCACAGATCCTCCACCAAAAATTTGGTGAAATGAAACAATACGGCGTCTTCCTCTATCGCTAAAATCCCCTGTTCAATCCATTGCCGAGTCTCCTCGGGAGTCTGATATCGCTCAAAGATTCCATTCAAGAAGCCCCTTGGTATGAGATAGGGCTCGCCATCCGGTAGATAGCGATCATATTTTGCTTCCAATCCATCAGGCAGATAATCAAAATCACAGATCGCTGTTACTTCTCTATAATTCATCGGCCTTTCCATTAGCCTGCCTCCCCCTTTCGACGAATAGCTTACCCATCGGGTAAAAGCCGTCTTGATATCTCGTGATTGCCAGCTGGATATTCCCGATTTCCTTCACGCCGGTTTCGATGCCAATCTCCAACATATACTCACCCGCCGGCATATCGATAGGAAGCGAAAACCTTTCTATCCAAGCAATATCCTCATCCGGGAGCCATTCCCTGATGTCTTCACTGCTATGCAGCGTAAACGATCGACATTGGCCGGTTAACCTCACCGCCAGCGGATAACGATGATAAATCGGAGCGACGCCGACATTAGCCCACAACGCATCGATGTTTAGCTCTCCGCCAACGTCCGCTATCGAATCGTACGCGAATTTCCTTAATTCGAAGCGGTAGCCCATCTTGTTAATCCAAGCCTTGACCTTCTCTTTCCACGGTTCCGGCACTACCGTCCCTTTGTTGTTAAAGGATGAAATATGCCACTTGAGCGTTTCTTGTATGATATAGTCGATATCCCAGCCCTGCAGATACCAGTCATTCATATGCCAGCATGCTTCGAACAGGATCGGCGCTTTCTCCCAGGCATCGCCCATCTCAAAATTCTGAATATTTTGCGGATAGAAATCGGTCATATGCGACCACTGATCGCCATGAAAGCCGCCCATATCCCCCAAGCAATCCACGCGAAATCCGACTTTGGCTTTGCGTTCATTTATGATCCCGATCGACAGCGGATCATGCAGCAGTGCCTGGAGAGGCGTTATTTTAAAACCGTCCAAGTAAGCATCCGTTATCTGCTTAATCGCGCCAGTCGTTAGAAATTCGGTTCCGCCGCCTTCCCCCCAGGCTCCGACTATGGTCAAATCGATCGAGCTGATAAGCGGATGGCCGTCAAAGCGGGCGGCAAACGCCTTGATGAAATCAGACCAATACTCGGCATATGGGGTGGTCAGAGGGTCTACTCTCCAGAACGGAAACTCGGGTTCCTCCGGATATTCGGCCCGGAACCAAGACGGAATATCGTCTTCTTCGCTTAATGCATATGGCGAACAGCGCACCACGGCAGTACAGCCTAATGATTTGGCGTAATCCAGCTTTTCTTCCAACACGCTCCAGTCGTAACTCCCTTTATCCGTTTCGATGTCACGCCAACGAACGCTGCAGAAATATACTTTGCTGTCCGGATGATTGTACGTCCTGCTGTCTTCCGCAAACTTGTATTTGCGCTGCGCTTCCCCCCGGTTATCAACAATCCGTTCCGGATCTCCCATCAAGCCCGGCGCCGTGGTAAAGCCAATCCCCGGATTGGTCAACATTTCATCCGATATCATTGGGTAAACCGTAACTCTCTTGTTCATATCCCAACTCCCCCATGTACTAAACAGAAGCCTTTGTTTGTTACGTTGTTTGTTGCGTTAAATCTGTTTTATTACACAATTTGTTTAGTGATTTCATGTTATATCATTCGCATGTTATCTGGCAATATCAATTTTGAAATACTACGAAATTTCTAGTGACAACGCATGGAATATACATGTCACTCTTGATTTTGATTAAGGAGGAATGTAAAATGAAGTAACGTAACGATATTACGCAACAAACAACGTAACATAGTCTGTAATAAAAGCAAATCATTGTTTACAATGTAACATTCCTATAAACTCTAAAATGGCGATTATTAGTAACTTAAAAGGAGAATGTGTTTATACATGAGTACGATTCGGGATGTTGCTAAACTTGCAAATGTATCCACAGCCACCGTGTCCAGAGTGTTAAACAATGATACGAAGTATAAAATCACGGACGAAACCCGGGAAAGGGTTTGGCAAGCCGTTACGCAGCTGAACTATAAAATCGCATCAGGGCCCAAGCGCAAGGTTTCTGCTCAGGACCCAGCCGAAAGCAAATCGCATATCAAAATCGGATGCGTCTTAAGCGTCACCAAGGATAAATACAACGATCCCTACTTCATGTCGATCTTATCCGGCGTGGAAGAACGCTTGCTTGGCGCCGGTTACAACATGTCCTTTATCCGGACGGGAATTGAATTGAACGACAGCAAGATCCTATTTAATACATTTAGCGAACCGATTACCGGCCTCATTCTCATGGAATCGCTCGATCACGAGACCTACGAATATATTCGCAAGCAGGTCCCGTACATCGTAGGGATCGATACGGAGCGCGGGGATATCGACAATGTCGGCTACGATCATTACAATGTCGCTTCGATGGCCGTCAGCCATCTCATTGAAAAAGGCCATACCCGAATCGGATATATCGGGGGCAGCGGATTATCGAGCAACCTCAAAGACAGCCGTCGTTATCGGGGCTACTACGCAACCATGCATGCTGCCGGATTGTCGGTCAATCCCGATTGGGTTATTGATTGCATGTGGGATGAGGCGGTCTGCATCGAAAAAATCAATCATCTATGTACAACCCGAAATTTCCCGACTGCCTTCTTTGCCGGCAGCGATTTAATGGCTATGGCCGCCCTCAACGGCCTGTATAACAACGGTATTTCCGTTCCTGACGAAGTAGCGGTTATTGGGCTATCCAACATTGAGGTATCGAAGTATTCCAATCCGCCGCTGTCTACGATCGATGTGCCGATGAAAGAAATCGGCATGGTAGCTGTCGATAACCTAATCGACCGAATAAACGGAAACAAGCTGCTGCCCAAAAAGGTGATTTTGCCTACCCGCTTGGTGGCACGCAGCTCAACTTAAACGGCTTAATCACGAATTGTTAATTGCCTGCTCGGAAAGGAGGTGAAGGATTCGATTTCTTGAGAGTAAAAGAACAATTCTGTGAGGAGGTTTGACATGAAAGCACGGGGTATCCATTGGAAGCAGCCGTTTGCACTAATTATCATGACGGCCATTCTACTTGCCTTATTCCCTTTTCCCCGCTTTACTTGGTCTGCGGAAACTGCCTCTGCCTCTATTGTTGTTGACGGCGATCCGAGCGACTGGGAGGGCATTCCGGCCCTATCCACGAATACGGGAACGGCTCAAATCTTAAAGGCTTCCCATGACGACAAGAATCTTTATCTGCTTGTACAAGGCTCAGGCCTTAGCACTACGATGGGAAGCTTCTGGTTGAATACGGACGGGAATGCTTCTACCGGATATCAAGCTTTTGGTTGGGGCACGACAGGCGTTGAGTGGCTTCTCGAGAACCAATCCTTATACCGCTACTCAGGCAATGGAAGCAGCTGGAACTGGAATTTTTCATCGACTCTGACTTCTTCTCAATATGTACGTTCCTCATCTGTGATTGAAGCAGCGATCCCTCTTTCTACGCTTGGACTTGGCGAAGGCAGCAGCGTGAGCATCGGGTATCTGGATAACAATTCGGATATGCACCGCCTGCCGGCACAGAACCAGCCGCTTCCGGTCTATACCTTACAAGCACATCATCCGGGAGGCAATATGATCGAATTCTATCCAACCGAGCTGAATGATCCGTTGAATAACCCGTTTAAAGGCTGGGCTCCATCCGCAAAATCTACCAATTATCCTCAACCTCATCGGCTGGTATATGCCGGCGTGACTTGGAAGGAGTTTGAGCCGACGAAGGGCAATTATGATTTCAGTGCGATTGAAGCCTCCAATCATTTCGACTATTGGAAAAGCCGCGGCGTCAAGGTAATCCTTCGCTTTATTCTGGACAGTCCTTCCGGCGTGGCTCACCGGGATATCCCGGATTGGCTGTACAACGACATGGCAAGCCTGGGACAATCGCCGGGCAAGGCCTATCGCGACGATACTGGAGGCATGGGAGCCGGCAACAACACGGGCTTCTCTCCTAATTACAGTTCCGACTATCTGATCGCCAGGCACAAACTTGCAATCGAGGCGATTGCGGACCATTACGACTCCCCGGATAGCCCGATCGCTTTTGTGCAAATCGGTTCGCTCGGACATTGGGCCGAATTCCATACCTGGCCTTATGTCGGACCGAACGGGGAAAGCAACTATACGGGGGCATTTCCTCCGAACAGCGTATCCAACCAATATATTCAGCATTATATCGATGCCTTTGCCGATCAGGAGGATCACACGCAGCTATTGATTAGACGCAGCGTAGAGCTGGCCAAGAATAACAACAAGGGTTTGATTCTGGGAATGTACAATGACGTCTTCGGCGATCAGCCGAGCTTCGATTCCGAATGGGGCTGGTATACAGGCACCCAGAACGGATATTGGGATGACATCGGCCAGCAGCAACCCGCCCATGCAAACTTTTGGGACACTCGCGTCTCCGGCGGCGAATTCTATGGTGGTGCTTATGGCATGAATGCTGCGCTTACGTCAGGCAGCGGCTTCAATGAGACCCTTCGGCAAACCGAGCTCAGCAAGCCAAGCTGGCTGGGACCGAATTCTCCGGCTTCCCTGGCGGTTGGGAATCCATTGCAAGGCAACATCGATACGCTCAAGAAACGAATGGGTTATCACTTTGTCGTAAACAAGGCTGCATACCCGCAAGTAAATAGCGGAAGCACGCTCGAAGTATCCGTCACGGTGGAGAATAAGGGGGTTCAACACTTCCCATTCAATTGGCCTCTTGAAATCCAGCTGCGCAGCGGCGGCCAGATCGTGGCACGCCAAACCACATCGGCGGACTTAACGACCTGGAGAACTGGGCAGCACACAGTCACAGGCTCTCTTCCTACGAATACACTGCCGAGCGGTACTTATGAATTAGCCATAGCGATTCTCGATCCATCGACGAACCAGCCGGCGGTTGATTTCGCTAACACAAACCGGCTTTCAGACGGAGCTTATAAGGTCGGTTCATGGACCAAATAGCATGATAAACGGATTTCAACTATCATAATAAAAAGAGCAGCAGATGGCCGCGTATCATTCACGGCAACTCTGCTGCTCTTCCTTCATTTAAAGGCTATAGATCATGAACGCCTGGTTCTTGCTCATGATTCCAGATGAAATGCTGCTTCAAGCTCGCGGATCCGTTCATCATCGATGTGGATGACATCGCCTAGCGTTCTCGCCGACAAAATGGACTTCGCGCTGTACTCCGCAACTTCCAATCGATCAAAAGCGTTGAGCAGGCTTTGACCGGCAACGATTACGCAGTTATTGTTCACAATGGCAATCGGCGTATTGGCTTTAAACAGCGAAGCGGTACGCTCAGGCTCATTATACACCGCATGAAAGGGGAGCTTCGGCGTTCCGCGAAGCAATATATAGCTTTCCGGTATCGTCCTCGAATCGAAGGCCGTATCGGTGACCGCAAATGCCATAATGTTGGGAGGATGCGCGATAATGACCGAATGGACATGCGGCTGCGTGTTATAGATTGCTTCATGGAGGAGAACGGATTTGCTCGGCTGTTTGCCCGCTTCCGCTTTGCCGTTCTCTATGCGGACGAGGTCTTCCGGTTCCAGATCATTGCGGTCTTTGCCATATGGCGTGATGACAAAATCGTTTCCTTGCAATCGATGGGAGAAGGTGCCCTGCGTGCTGGTGAACAATCCCTGTTTATACGCGCGTTTCATCAATCCGCACATATCGCGGCGCAGCTCTTTTTCTTCCGACGTGCAGGAATCGCGGATGAACGTATCCATCTGCAGCGTGCTTTTGTTGCGCACGGTTTCGTAATCCTCATCGGTAAGCAGGACCGGTTTACCGATTCGACGTGCCTCAATCTCAAGGCGTGCACAGAAGTCGAGGGTTTCGAACCGACGAAACGCTTGAAAAAGATCCTCTCCCCCGACCACGACCCCGTGATTCTCCAGCATGACGGTGTCGATCCCTCGCTTGAAGACGGCTGCGATGTTCTCCCCGAGCTGCTCGCTTCCGGGCAGCGCATAAGGCGCGATTCCGATCTCGCCGCAAATTTGCCTTTCGTTCGGAAGCAGCCTTGTATCCGGAATGCGCCTTACTATGCTGAACGAAACCAGTGCAGGCGGATGGGCATGAATGATCGACTTCAAATCCGGGCGGGCTTGATAAATGAGCCGATGAAAGGGAAATTCGCTGGAAGGCTTGTGAATTCCCTCTACCCTGCCGTCCTCCTTCACGCATACCATATCCGACCGGTTAAGCGACCCTTTGTCCACCCCCGCTGGCGTAATCCATATATCCCCGTTATGGTCCCTGATCGACAAATTGCCCCCCGACGTGGTGGTCATCCCATGGTTGTAAATGCGATTGATAAAGAGAAGAAGCTGATCTGCCGGATGCATAAAATCCTGATTCATTCCTGCCACCGCCTTATCCGAATGTTTTTGTTTAGTTTTGTTTGTTTTTATTATACTGTTTTTTCTGTTGATATTCGAGGAGAAATGTGGCAAAAACAATAACAAAAGCCGTAAATAATCATGATGATGATCCTGAACCGGAACGTAAAAAACAGGGATGATATCATCCCTGTTCCCCCCGTTTTGGCAACTTTAGAGGATCACGCCTCTGACATTATGGAATAAAATCAACCATTGGATAGTCTTCGGACGGAGACTGCAGCAGTGGCTGCAGAGCACCCTTTAAATGATAATCGAAAAAAGCAGCGACATAATCTCGATGGGCGGCGATCGTCCGTTCAGGCTCAGCTGTCCCGATAAATTGCTGGACAACTCGCGGCGAAAGGCTCAGCTTCTCTTGAAGCTGTGGAAGGAGCGACTGATAATCTGTAAACGTATAATGTGCTCCCTCGGGTATGCTTAAATCGAGCTTCCAGCCGGTCGAATGCTGCCAGAACGATTGACGGTCCATCGCGGTTAGATGGGAATCAACCTCGCCCTCCTTATTGTAGCCTGAGTTCATGAGCATGAAAGGACGATCCAAACCGTGCACCGCCACCGGGAGCGGGTTATCGGGCATATGCCCCATCGTTCCATCCATATCGATGCCGGCGTCAACCCGGTCATCCTCATACATCACCTGAGCAGCGGTAGCCCCTCCGGCAGAATGTCCGAATATTCCGATCCTTGACAGATCCCATGTTTCTTGAAGTCCCGCGGGTAAAGGCTGATCGCCTGGATGAAGGCCTTCCTTTATGAGTTCGAGTTGATCCAATACATATTGGATATCATCCACTCTTATCTCTAGCATTTTCAGTACCGTTTCTGCACTGAAAGGCGGTAATGACTCCGTGGCCACACGTCCATCGGGAAACTGGACCGCAGAGGCTTCATACGTATGATCGACTGCAACCACTACATAACCTCTGCTGACCAAGTCTTCGACTACAGCCGTCCCGAAGTTTCTTGGAACAGACCCGCCAGGTGTGTAGATGAGGATCGGCCACCCATCGCCGTTGTTCACTGGAGGCGCATTCACCCAAGAGTGTGTGCCGATACCGGATAGATCGACTCTGCCGGGATCCAACCCGATCGTGGAGATCGTGTTTTCATCGTAATACTTTGCTGCTTCGGGCTGCATGTACAAAGCCTTCTGCTCGCTTTTCCCCGTGGCCGGGTACCATATGCTGACCATCAGCTCCCTGTCTCTGTCCTGTTTCCATGGGTCCACCCGGTTGTCATCCTTGAAGTGCATCTCCATCGACCCCACAGCGTATTCTCCAGTAGGTTTTGGAAGCTGTAACTGGATTTTCTCTGCCGGGCCCCTTTCATCCTGCGTTGCAGGGGTTTCAGTGCCGAAGAATATGCCAATCAGAACCAGAAGACAGACCGTAATGGCGATAACCGCAATTCTTGCCACGGGGGCAGCCTTTCCATGGACGATCCTGCTGATGGAGTTGACCGTGAGCACATAATAAACCGTATAGATCATGATAAACACAGCGACGCAGATCAGGATGGGCAGCAAGAGACTGGCACCTGCCATATTGCTGAATAACCTTTTCAACAATTGCAGGATGACCATGTAGTGGGCAAGCCCGATCGCGAGCGGCAAAGCAAAAATGAAGGCGTTCTGCTTGATGATAGCCATATTGATTTCTTTTCCGCTTACGCCGACTTTTTTAAGAATATCGAACCGAGGTTTGTCTGTCGCCGCTTCTGTCAATTGCTTGAAATAGATCATGCTTCCTGTTGCCATGACAAAAACGAGCCCCAAAAATCCTAATATATACACATTGAAGGCCGCCTCTTCGATCCCAAGCCGGTATTCGGAATAAAAAGAAGACAAGTTCGATTCCGGTGTCTTCAGCGCCGCCAGCGCGTCGGCTGTGTGCTTCGTCGTCTTCTGTTCCTGCACGGCATATCCGACATAGCGGGTCGGCGAAACTTGAGCCTCGATGTTGTCGTAGGTGCCGTTACTTACAACAATCATCACATCCGGATAACTCCAATTGATGATTCGTTCTACGGTCATCCCCGCAAAAGCAAGGGTTAGCCGTTGATCAGGCAGTTCGATGTCGACCGTTTCGCCTTCGTAATCGGACCACTCATAATCCGTATACATGGGCCGGATCGCAACGGCTTCATCCTGTTCGATCGGATCAAGAACGGGAAAGCGCAACACCTTTGCCACCTGGTTGTATTGATCGATCGAAACCACTTTGAGCGGGGTTTTATCGGCTTCGATCATTCTCTCCGGAAGGATCTCTGGATCGGAAGCCTCCCCTTTTGTCTCCAGTACCGGAATCGTCATTTGCGCTATAATCGGATGCGCTTCATCCCCGCGTATGATATCGTCTACATTCTGATTAAAGGCTTTGTCCTGGGCAATATACATGTAGCTAAACGGTGCCGTGAGCTTCGATGTTTTGTCAAAAGTGAAATATGCACCTAATCCGACACTGAAAGCGCACAGAGCTGCTGCGGATAACAGGGAAATGACGCTTAACAAACGAGCGTTTCCTTTAATCCGGTACACCAAATTAGAGGTGATGACCAGATTCATGCCTTTATAATAACTTCGCTTTCTCTTCTTGGCGGTTCTCAACAAGACAATGACCAAGGAGGAGAAGAGCAGAAGCGTTCCAGCGATAATACCGACGGTCATCACGCTCAGGTTGACAAGAATTTCTTCGGTGACGGAAAAATCGCGGAAAGCGAATCCGTATCCCGCAGCAAGACAGAGAACTGCACCCACCGCCGATAGAAACGACGCTTTCGGTTCCTGCTCCCCTTTCTGCTCCGCGCGAAACAATTCAATGAGTTTAAAGCTGTAGATCAATCGATAGCCTTGGATCGACGTCGCCAAAATAATCACCAAGAACACGATGAGCGTATGAACCAGCGCGCGAAGGGAGAATGCCATGCCTACCTGTACAGGCGTCCCCAGCAGTTTGATTAATATCATGGCGAACAGCTTGGATAACAATGTGCCGATCATGATTCCTATGATTAAAACCGTTACCCCAATGATCAGGTTTTCATAAAACAGCATTTTTCCGATCTTTTTTTTAGGCAAACCAAATAGCGCGTACAAGCCTACTTCCTTTTTACGCTGTCTCGAAAAAAAAACGGTTGGAGTACATGATAAAGACAGCAACAAACACAATCAATAGGATGGACGCCATCATAAAAACGGATTGCATGCTCTGCGACGATTCGATTGAACTTGCAATTTCTTGGCTGTACTGCAAAGAAAGGAAAGTATAATAGATAATGACGCTGAACAGGATGGAAATGAAATAGATGGCGTAGTTTTTGAAGTTCCCTTTCATGTTCTTTTTCACGATGTCAAACAAGGTCACTTGCATTTCCCCCCAGTACGGTCAATACATCCAGTATTTTTTTGAAAAAGTGTTTGCGGGATGCCTCGCCTTTCGTCAGTTCCGTGAAAATGCGACCGTCCTTAATAAACAGCACGCGCTTGCAGTAACTTGCCGCAAACGTGTCATGGGTGACCATCAGAATCGTTGCCTGATCATATTCATTCAAGTCCCTCAGGCTCTCCAGCAGGTCGGTCGCCGATTTCGAATCCAGAGCGCCGGTCGGCTCATCGGCCAGCAGCAGGCTGGGGCCGGAAATCATGGCGCGTGAAGCCGCAGTCCGCTGTTTTTGCCCTCCGGAAATCTGATACGGGTATTTGTCCAGAATCGGGGTGATGCCGAATTTGTCCGCGATCTCCCCCACTCTAAACTCCAGTTCTTTGACATTCATCTTGGCCAGCGCCAAGGGCAGCAGGATGTTCTCCTTCACGGTTAAAGTGTCCAGCAAATTGTAATCTTGAAAAATGAATCCCAGTTTATCCCGGCGAAAAGCGGATAACTGTTCCTCATCCATCTTCAGCACGTCCATCCCGTCAATCACAACGTCTCCGGAGGTAGGCTGATCGATCGTCGCCAGCACATGGAGCAAAGTCGATTTGCCTGCGCCCGACGGCCCCATGATCCCTACGAACTCTCCCTCCTGCACGGACAAATCGATATCATCCAAGGCGGTATAGACATTTCCTTTTACGCCATAAACCTTTCGAACCTGAGCCGCGTTCACTACCATTTTCATGTTGATCTTTCCTTCCTGGTTATCAATATAGAAACAATGTCAACACGATTTCGAAATCATGTATTTCTTATCCTGATCTTAATACAGGTCACCTTTACTTTAGCTTACAACTTCCCTTTCAACCTTACATTCCTGTCACATTAGACAAAGGAAGCAGCCCCGGAAACTTGCTTGTCTGCCGCGGGAAGATCGTATACAATGTGTTTAATTTGCCGCAAGTAACGCCCGGGAGGATCGTTTATGAAAATCATGATCGTAGAGGATGACCCGACCATTCGCGGGATGATCCAGTTAGCTTTAACCAAATGGAGCCTGGAAACGGTCAGCGTCGATAACTTTGACCAGGTCGCGTTATGCTTTATTCATGAACAGCCTCATCTTGTGATCATGGATATCAACTTGCCGTCGTATGATGGATTTTACTGGTGTCAAAAGATTAGGGAAATCTCCAATGTGCCGGTGCTCTTTCTTTCTTCCCGCGATTCGCCCATGGATGTTGTCATGTCGGTGAATATGGGCGGGGACGATTATATTCAGAAGCCGTTCCATATGGATGTTTTGACCGCTAAAGTCAATGCGCTGCTGCGCCGGACGTATTCCTATTCGGACATGCAATCCAACGTGTTCGAGCATGAGGGGGTCGTGTTCCTTCCGGACAAAGGGACGCTCACGTATGAAACCGAACAAGCGGAGCTTACCAAAACCGAAGTCAGCATATTGAAGATTCTGATGCAGCAGAAGGGAACCGTTGTGGACCGCAAGAAAATCATGCGTCATCTTTGGCAGGATGAAAGCTTCGTGGACGAAAACACGTTAACCGTCAACATCGTCCGCTTGCGCAAAAAACTGGCCGGCATCGGCAAGGAAAACTGGATTGTAACCAAGAAAGGGCAAGGTTATATGATCCCATGAGCTTCTTTCGATACATAAAGGACAAACGTTATTTTTTGTTGCTGTACGCCGGGATGATGGGCTTTATTTCGATGATTGTTGCCCTATCCGTCAACACGGGCCACGCCTTAGGCAGCATTCTTTATATTCAAATCGTTTGTTTTGCCTTCACCGCAGCCTACTTACTGATTGGCTATGTTTATCGCAGATCCTATTACCGCAAGCTGCAGGAGCTGATCGATCTTGACCGGGAAGATTGGCCTGTCGCTGCCCCTGAACCGCAAAATTCGCAGCAGCGGCTGTATCTCGAGCTTTTTGCCAAATTGCACCGGCATCATGAACGGGACCTCCGGAAACTCAATGAAGAGAAAATAGATCACCAGGAATTTATCATGTCCTGGATTCATGAGGTAAAGCTACCGATTGCAGCAAGTCGTTTGCTCATGGAAAACAGCACGGAGGAAACGGCAGATTCCCTGGCCGATAAACTTGAGGACGAACTGGATAAAATAGAAAATTACGTGGAGCAGGCACTGTACTATTCTCGAATCGATTCTTTTTCCAAGGATTATTTCATCACGGAAGAACCGTTGGAAGCGATCATTAAAACCTGCGCGAAAAAATTCGCCAAGACGTTTATCAATAAACAGATTCGGTTACATATGGAGGACATTCGGCAAACCATCCATACCGACCGCAAATGGCTTGGATTTATCCTTGATCAAATCGTTTCAAATGCGTTGAAATATACGGACGAAGGCGGGAACATTACATTTACGGTGGAAGAAGACCGTAAAGAAAAGCGGTTGAACATTATAGATACGGGGATCGGGATCCAGACGGAAGACCTCCATCGAGTCTTTGAGAAAGGATTTACCGGATCTATCGGAAGAAGCCATCCCAAATCGACCGGCATGGGACTTTATCTTGCAAAACAATTGGCGCATAAGCTGGGACATCATTTGTCTATCCGGTCGGAGGCTGGAAGGTATACAGCAGTCACGATTCATTTTCCGAAAACGGATACGTATTACCGCTTATAAAGCGGTAACGGTATGAGCCCGCTGCACAATCTAAAGCGAAGAAGCCGCCAATATGGCGGCTTCTTTAGCGTATTTAGTTCTTGTCGACTGGCAGTCATCAAAGTCATCCTATAAGACCATATCAAGCATGTTACGATCGGATCCCCATGTCGCTCAGAAGCACGGTTCCCCGCTTGGTCAGGTTGAATTGAATACGGACCTTGCTCAGCTGCTGCGGGTTGAAGTCCGGATTCATTTGTTCAAAATCGCTTAACGGGAAATCATAGCTTTGAAAAACGGGCTCCGAAATGTTCCCGGAATTCGAGAACGGCCATTTGAGAAGTTTACCTTCTATAACAGGCGGCAATTTGGATATGTGGCTGAGGGGAAGATGGGCCTGATTGCCTTTCTTGTCTTCAACGGAAACCGTTGCATTGATCAGTTCATTCGAGTCGCCGCTCGCGTCTTTTCCACGGGCGTCCGCCATCGAAAATACGACAGAGCTTTCCGTTCCCGTTTCCATGCCGCGTTCCGGCAGCGTGACCGTGAAGGATGCAGGTTCGGATTCTCCTCTCGAGTCCCAGCCTAAGCGAACCGCGCTGTAATCGGCCAAGCCATGCTTGGTCCTTACCTTCTCCTCCTTCCATACCCGGAGATGTTCGCCCATCAGGCTGCCGCCAGGCAGCGTCGTGCTCTGCAGATCGATGTCTTCTTCAAAATCGGCAATCATGGTCGTCCCCGAATCGTAAACATTGCCCACGTACAGGTTGTCGGGAATCCATTCCTTGGCGTAACCCAAATCCGTGAACATCTCCCGATATTGACGTTGGTCCATAAGCGTTGCATCGAGAAAACCGGAAATAAACACCTTGGCAATCGTTTCCTGCTCTTCCCGCGGCATGATCTGACGAAGGTTAAAGAGACGATTCGCTAGACCTGCTCCATCCCCTCTGTTCCAGCCTCCGTTGAACTGGCCATGGTTGGCCCCATAGACATAAATCATCGACTTCATGTAATCTTTGCCTTCGGTATAACGAATCCGATGATATTGTTTGGCAGCGTCCAGGCTGTTGACGTCCATATCATGAGCTCCATGCAAAGAGAGATAATTCACGTCCTGCAGCGGCAGCGGTTTGCCTTGCGGCTGATACTGCCCGTCCGTTCCCGCAATGGAAACGAGAGAGCGGATCGAGAAGTTATAGTCGAACTTGATATGGCCGTGATCCGGGTGACGTCCGAGCTTGTTATAGGCTGCGGCGATCGCGACCGCTTCGCCTCCCCTGGAATGACCGATGAGGGCGATTCGTTCCATATCGACCTTTTGATAAAACGGGTTGTCCGGATCGCTGTTCCAGCCCTTCCATGTCTTCAAATGCTCCAGCAGCAGCAGACCTCTTGCCGGATTTTCGCGTTGGAGGGCGCTAACCAGAAAAAGGTCCTCGTATGGGGCGGCATTCAAGAAATTTTCATCCACGGAGACGAAAATATACCCTTTGCTCGCGAGCAGTTTGCCGAGGTATTCGTAACCGGGATCGGAATAATCGTTCATTAAGTGGTTTCCATGCACAATCAGGACCAGCGGAAATGCCCCCACCCCTTCGGGATACCATACTTTTCCGTTTAACGGCAGGGCATCCGGTCCGAATCCAAGCGACTTCGTACGCCCTGAGGACCATTTCTCGACAAACTCGGTTGCATCAACCGTTTTGGTCGTCAGCGAACCGCTTTGATTAAACTCTTTCCGGTAGTTGTCAGGACTTCCGTATAACAGGCTTTGGACGGGATATGGGCCTTGTTCTGCCGGATTATTCATCGTCGAGTCTTCATACCGGCTTGAGGTTTTCAGCTGTTGTAACGTGACGCCCGGAGCAGCTTCATCTCCCTCCCGAATCAGCCAGAAGCTGCCCGCTCCGATCACGATGGCGATCAAGGACAAGCAGGCCAAGGCGCCGATTCTCCTTGCTTTTGAGACTTGCCTGTAGCTTCCGGCTGCAATTTTATAAAGCAATGCCCCAAATAAAGAAAAAACAAAGGCAAAACATGCAATGAACAAGGCCGATACTTTCGGCGGCACGGTGAAGCAGAATGCAAGCAAGGTCAGTGAGCCTGTCAACGTCCAAATATAACGGCTTGGCAGTTTCTTGACTCCGTGCAGCAGCAACGCTGTCAAGCCGCTTATCAAGGCAATCGCTAGGACAAACAAAAACGTGCCCGCGATATATTTTATGAAACCGTGCCCCGTCAATAAATAATCGGCCTGGATCAGGATTAGAATGAAGGCGATGCCTCCTAGTCCAAGCGACGCTCCCTTCCATCCAGGAGTTAAAGGCTGCAAACGTTTCCGGTTTGCAACGATTCTTTGTATAATGGCAATGCCCTTCTCATTCTCTTTCTCTTTTTGTATTTCCACTCTTCCCAGTCCTCCTGCACTCTATTTAGTAGATCGTTCTACATCTGAGGATACCGGATCACTCTTTCTGTGCACTTTCTCAATTCTTTCAGAAATCTTACATATTGCTCGGCAGAAACAGAATGAAACTCGTTTGCCCGTTTGTTGTTGTAAGCCTGATCTTTCCTCCATGTTTCTCTGCCACTTGTTTGGCAATCGCCAGACCGAGTCCCGTGCCGCCATCGCTGGTCCGTGCCCTGTCTCCGCGAACGAAAGCTTCGAACACCTTATCCTTCAGATCATCCGGGATACCGGCGCCATCATCCGAAACGTGAATCTCAACCCCGTTCTCTGCGGTTACCAATTTCAATTCCACGGTTGTGCCGGGAGGGTTGTATTTCCATGCATTGGACAGCATATTGGAAACCGCCCGGTACAACCAGATCGCGTTGAACGGGACCCTCAATTCCCGATTGGGAATATCGTAACGGAAATCAAGCTGTTTATCTTCGAAAACTTCATAATATTCGGCTGCGATTTCCCTCGTAAATTCCGTAATGTCGGAGAATTCCACGGAAAAAGGAACATCGGGACTGTCCAGCTTGGACAGGTCAAAGATATCGTCAATCAGCTCCGACATCAGACTGGCTTTGTCGGATATCAAACGCAAGACCTGGCGTCTTCTCTCTTCCGTATCCACGAGTCCCGCCTCCAGCGCTTCGATATAGCCCCGTATGGTAGTCAACGGTGTCTTCAAGTCATGGGAGATGTCGATCAGCATGCGCTGCTTGCTTTCTTCCAGCTCCTGCTTTTCCCGCTCCATCCGCTCGAGACGCTCTGCCATATCATTGAAATCGTCCTGGATCTGCGCGAGCTCATAGCTTGCTTTGAAGTTTAGCCTTTTGCGGTATTGACCTTGGGCAATGTTTCGAATGCCGTCGGCTATGGAGCTGAGCGGAGTCGTGAGCCTCGAAGCGGTCCTTCTTCCGAACGCATACACGGTGATCGCAAACAAAACGAGAAACAGAAGCAGGGTCTGAAGAGCCATTTTATAAAATACGCGCTTTTGTTGATCGCTGTAGCTCTCCTCTGGCGTAGCGGGAGAATAGCCCTTCTGTGTTGCCTCCTCCACCTTTGTCTGCCCGGATGAATCGAGAAAATAATTCATGATTTGGGCATTCAATATAAACAACGATAACGCCGCAATGATGGCAATCGTAACAAAGAAATACAAGTATTGTCCGATCAGCGAACGCTGCAAACGATTAGGCGTTTTCATGCGTTTAACTCATCTTTCTTGGCAAACCGGTAGCCGAGGCCGCGGATGGTTTTGATATAAACGGGGTTTCTCGGATTGGTCTCGATTTTGTCCCGCAGCCTGCTAATCTGCACCATAACGGCGTTATCGTCGGCCAGGTACAACTCGTCCCAGGCATGCTCAAACATTTGACGTTTCGTAAATACGCGCCCCGGTTCTCCCATAAACAGGTTTAACAATTTATATTCGATCGCGCTGAGCGAAATGGGCTTTCCTTTGATATACAGCATGTATTCGCGATGATCCAGCACCAAATCACCGATGCGGGTGACGGAAACCGGGTCAGGTTCCGACGGCTCATTGAATTCATAGGACCGTCTTAACTGGGCCTGAATTCTTGCCATTACTTCCATCGGGCTAAACGGTTTGGAAACATAATCGTCTGCTCCGAGCTTGAGACCCGTGATTTTATCGAGCTCCTGATTTTTGGCCGATACGAGAATGACCGGGATTTTATAATCCTGTCTAATCGTGCGGAGCAGCTGGTATCCGTCGATGACCGGCATCATGATATCGAACAGAGCGAGATCGACGCGTTGGCTTCGGAGATGCTCAAGCGCTGCAAGTCCGTCGAAGGCTGCCAAAGTCGTATATCCTTCTGCGTCTAAATAGAGTTTCAGCATGTCTACGATATCCGGATCATCATCGACCACAAGTATGGTTCTGGGCATAAATAGCATCCTCCTTCAAGTAGTATAGGGTTCTCCTTGGAAGGCTAATTTCCTTTTTTGCGTTGTCTCGTCAGCATTATTAAACAGAAATAACCTCTCACCGGATACGGCGGAGGTCATTTTATGATTGATTCATTAGCGTCCGATAAAACCAAACAAGAGAAGCTGGTTAAGCTCAGCCATCTTGTCGTTATAATTCCCGGCTCTTGCCCAGGAAGCTTGCAGCGTCCCGACGGCATTCAATAATTCCAATAGGGTCTCCAGCGAGACCGAAGAATGAATCGCCCCTTCCTTCTTCCCCAGCTCAATAAATTCCTGAATAAGCTCCATTCTAATGTTATTTGTGCTTTCGCTATATAAACTCGCCAGCACCTGATCCTCGACCGCGCCTGGGGTACAAAGCAATTGATAGTCTTGGTCGGCGCAGATCGCAAGCACGCGGGATAACTTGTCTTTAAACTCAATATCTTGTTTTAACAGCTCCGTGGCCATACGGATGGTATTCTGCATCAGAACGTTTGCGCATTCTTTGACCACCCCTTCTTTGCTGCCAAAATAGTTATACAGCGATACGGACGACACTCCGGATTCTTCGGCAATGTCTTTGATGCTGACGTGGACGAAGCCTTTTTCTTTGAACAGCTTTAAGGCCGCTTGAACGATCGCATCCTTCTTCTGTTGGGTTCTCACTTCGAATTTGTTCATCAAAATCCTCACTCGCTTCCGCATTCATCACTACACCTAGTTTAACATGACCTGCACAGTTTTTAAATTATTCAGTCAATATTTAAAAACTTCTTGACAGTCTTAACAAGATCCATATAGAATCAAGCTATAATTTTTAAATATCGAGTCGATTATTTAAAAACTATGTTCGATACATGAAATATGCGCTTGAGCAAACACGTTTTGATCCAAGCGCTCAATCTACAATGGGGGACCTATTATGCGAATATTGGTTTACGGCGCAGGTGTTCTGGGCAGTTATTTAGCCCACGAACTGGTGCGCGTAGGACACAACGTCGCGATGCTGGCCAGAGGACGAAGAGCGGATGAGCTTGAGAAGAACGGCAATGTCATCCGGCATTATTTTCAATTCAAAACTACGGTTCATAACGTGAGGGTCATTCGCGAGCTAGAGCCGGACGATGTATATGACCTTATTTTTGTCGTGATGAAATATCCGGATTTCGAGGCCGTATTGCCTGCACTGGCTGCGAATCACAGCCGCCATGTCGTGATCATGGGCAACAATGCAAGCCCTCAGGACATGCAAACCTACTTGCAAGCCCATAGTTCTGTGACGAAACATGTGGCCTTCGCTTTTCAATCGATCGCTGGCTGGAGAGAGAACGGCCTTGTCATTAGCGTGCGCGGCCCAAGAACCAAAATCAATATCGGAGGTTTAGGCGAGGATCTGTCTTGGCGGCCGTTCATCGATCAGGCTTTGGCAAACACCAAATATGCATGGACCTACCAAAAAAATATGAATGAGTGGCTGAAGAGTCATTATGTTATGATCTTGGCTTTGAATTCCATTGCTTCTGCATATAACGGGAATTTGCGCAGAGCCGCCAAAGACAGGAAGCTTCTTCATCTTGTCATCCATGCTATGGATGAGGGGCATCAAGTATTAGAGAAAAACGAGTTCACGGTTACGCCTGCCGCTCAAAAGCAGTTCGCCCGCAAAAACAGAAAGCTCTTTTACATTCTATTGAAGATGATGCTGTCTATCCCGATCAGCAGAATTCTGTTAAGTGATAAGGCGGTGTCGGCCAACGAGGTAACAGCGCTGCAGCAAGCTTTTGCCGAATTAAAGAAAAGCGCGAATATGGCGACGCCGCATTGGGATGAGCTTCAACAATATTCCCTGCCTAAGCGGCAGAGATCTTAAATGATGGCTTATGGATCGATCCCGTAGACAGTATAAGAAGCTTTTGAGTAATTCAAAAAAGAATCTCTGCTCAACCAGCGAGCAGAGATTCATGAACCTTCAGGCGTACATTGCTAAACATCCCCTTCTCTCTCCCTGATATGGCTGGAGTTTGAAGCAGCCAAGCCTCCTTTTCGCTCGTACGCGAAAATAACCATCATCATGCTTAACATTGCACAGATCATGTACATGGTGGAGTAGGACAAATAATCGGCGATCGGTCCCATCGCGACCCCGCCCAAGGATATGCCTAAATCGGCCATCGCAATGAACAGACCGATTAACACGTTGCGATTGGACGAGGGCAATACAAATGACAAATAAGTCGTTAACGTAGGGTACAGCAGCGCCTGGGCCATGCCCATAAGAATGGCGCCTGCGTAGAGCAGCATGCTTCCCAACTCTGAAGACAGGCTGATGCATGCCGAAGCCAGGGTTACAAGAAGCATGGTACCCATGATAAACCATGAATGCCATCTGCCATCGGACGGAATTCGTTTTCTCAGGACAAACCGCGAAGCGACTACGACCGCAGCCTGGAGCATCAAGTAAATCCCGGCGCTGCCGCTGTTCAGCTGCTCGCCGTATAAAGGCATAAACGTGGTGACCGCTCCGAATACGATGGATGCCGACAGCATCAAGACACTGCATCGGAACAGGAACCGATTCTTGACGATTTGCCCGAAGGATTGGAACACGCCTGAACGGCTTGTCGCTTGTTCTGATGGGGCCTTCTCTGTGTCCATCTTGACGCTATACCCGAATAAACCTGTACAAATGGCGATAGCAACAAGAATAAGCGTGAATGAGTCCATGCCGCCCGTCTGCCAGAGGCCTAATGCGAGAACCGGACCGATCACGCCCGGGATATAGGTGAACAATGAATAAAATGAAATGCCTTGCGAACGCTCCTTCTCAGGCAGTGCATCAATGATGCCGATCTGCAATGCCATCGAAAAGAAAGCCGTGCAAATGCCTTGCAAAATTCGAGCCATGAGGTATCCCCCTAATCCGGTACAAGTGTACAGAATCAGGGCAGTGCCGTTTACCAACAGAACCAGGCGCAGCACCTTAACTGGCCCATGCTTTTGGATCAAATGCCCGGCCCAGGGCCGAAAGAACATCGTTGTCAGCATGTAAGCCCCCATGACGAGACCGATGGTTGTGCTGCTGGCTCCCCATGCGGCTCCTTGAAGCGGAATGATGACGTTAAGTAAGGCATTGGCGCTGAAATAAAGCAGGGCCAGCGTATATAAACGCAAAAACGGCCAAGACATCGCTCCACTCACTATATTTCTCCTCCTGCTTGCGTGTAAACGTTAGAACGTAATCAAATGCTCCATTAATCTTTTGGCATAATCCGACTGAACATGCTTTAATTGCTTGACGTCGATCGTCTCCTCCACCTTGCCGCTTCTGAAAATAAGTACCCTGTCGCAAATATAAGCGGCAGCTTGAATGTCGTGCGTGATGAAAACGTAACTCATCTGATAGATGTCTTTAAGCTCCTTCAATAAGCGGAGGACCTGTATCTGTACGGATACGTCCAAAGAGCTGATCGCCTCGTCGAGCACGATGCACTTGGGCTCCGTGGCAATCGCTCTGGCAATGCAAACTCTCTGCGCCTCTCCGCCGGATAACTCATGCGCATATTTTGTTTTGTAGGAAGCGTTCAACCCGACCTGATGCAGCAAACGATCGACTCGGGCGTCTTGGTCGGAACGTACCGGACCCCGTGCCGTTAAGGGTTCCATGATGGCTTCCTTCACGGTATAGAACGGATTGATCGAAGACGTATAATCCTGAAAAACGGCACTCATATTGCCGGAACGCACATGACGATTCCTCACATCGTTTCCTTCGAATAAGACGGCCCCTTGGTCCGGTTGTTCAATACCCAAAATCAATCGTCCAAGCGTAGATTTTCCGCTTCCGCTCTCGCCGATGATGCCAAGGCATTCGCCGCTTCCGCATTCGAAGCTTACATCATACAGAATTTGCTGCTTTTTCCTCGAAAACAGGCCGCCTACCCGGTAGGATTTATGAACGTTCTCTACCTTCAGCACGTTACTCCCCCCTCATAATCTCGTTGAAATGGCTGCTCAGCTCAAGACGGGTAGAAACCAGGTACTGCGTATAGGGATGCCGCGGTGCCGATAATACCTCTTCAACGCTCCCGCTTTCTACAATGACGCCATTTCTCATGACCAATACTTCATCGGCAATCTTCTTCACGACACCCAAGTCGTGGGACACGAAAATCATGGAGCCTCCCATTCGCTCACGGAGCTGGATGAATTGTTCAACGACCTCGTATTGCGAGATGGTATCGAGTGCCGTCGTCGGCTCGTCGGCGATCACGATGTCGGGCGAAAGAACCAGCGTGAGCGCAATCATCAAGCGCTGTAGCATGCCGCCCGATAGTTGGTAAGGGTACTTATTCATGGTTTCGATCGGATGGTTGAGCATGACGCTCTCCATCGCTTTTTTCATCATGGTTTCGACTTGGCTCTTGCTCCAGCCGAAATGCGCCTTCAACGTCTCTTGGAAATGAACGCCGACTACGGAAGATGGATCAAACGCTCCCATGCCGTTCTGCATGATCATCCCAATCTGTTTACCCCTTCTTCTTCTCATTTCTTTATCTGAAAGTTGATTCAAATTCTCGCCTTTGAACAGAATCTCCCCGGATTGACGAATCCAGGGCTTATGCAATCGGATGATCGATCTGCACGTAAGGGATTTTCCGCTCCCGCTTTCCCCTACGATGGCCAGGCAGGTTTGGGGCTTTAACCGAAAAGAGCTGTCACGGATGATCTCTTTGCCCTCATTCGCATCCCATACCCTCAAATGGTTAACCTCTAGCATATTCAACATTCGGTTTCTCCACCTCTGCAATTCGCGGCTGCTTGCCGGAGTTCATTCGTTTGGGATCCAGCGCGACCTGAAGCCCATCCGCCAGAAAATTAAATGCCGATACGGCAATGACGATCGCCAAGCCGGGCGCCAACATCAGTTCGGGATGTGAAAACATAACCTCTCTCGCTTCATTCAGCATCATTCCCCATTCGGCGTGAGGGGCCTTGATGCCCAGTCCCAAGAAGGATAATCCGGAGATTTGCAATATCATGGAGCACATCGAACCACTGGCAATGACGGCAATATCCGAGAATGTCACGGAAACGATATGCTTCATAATGATTCTACGATTGCTGATACCGGCTGCTTTTGAAAACTTCACATAATCCATTTCGGCATACTGCTGGACCGACGTTCGGATGACGCGGGCAAACCACGCCCATTTCATGGCAACAAAGGCAATCAGGATGTTCTCAAGGCCTGCACCCAGAATGCCGACAACCGCCAGTGTCATGACATACCCGGGAAAAGAAAGCATAATATCGCAAATTCTCATCAGAATCGCGTCCGTTTTGCCTCTGAAGTAGCCTGCCACGAATCCAACGGCCGCTCCTACGCCTACCGATGCCAACAAGGCGGCCAGAACCCATAAAATACTGGGACGTATGCCATAAATCAGCCGGGACAGGATGCATCTCCCCAAGTGGTCGTTGCCGAACCAATACGCCCTCGACGAGCCGGCATAACGCAGCTTCATATCGACATAGTTCGGATCATGCGGCGCGAATATAGGGGCGAACAGCCCCAAGATTACGATTGAAGCAATAAGGAGCAGTGACAGGCTGGCCAGCTTGTCTCTGCTCAGATTTTTCAGTGCTCTCATCAGATTTCCTTCCTTAATTTCGGATTGAACGCAGCATTGATCATGTCCGACAAGGTGTTGAATAAGACAAAGGCTACAGCCAGTATCAGGACATAGGCCTGAATGACCGGAAAGTCCCTGCTCAATATGGATTTCACGCTCAGGCGCCCAAGTCCCGGCCATGCAAATACATTTTCAATGACTACGGTACTGCCCAATATAATAGGGATCGCCATGCAAAAGATGGATACGGCGACTTGCAGCGAATTTCTTAGAATATGTTTCGTAATCTTCCTCTCAGGCAAACCGCAAGCTCTCCCATAGACCACATAGTCTTCGTGCAAGTGACTCAGCATGGAGCTTCTTACGTTTCTGAAGTAAATGCCGACATAACTCACCGATATGACCGTTACGGGAAGAATATAGCTTTGATAGGAGTCCATGCCGCTGGTCGGCAGCAAGTCGAGCCGGACGGAGAAATACCAGATCAAGATCGAAGCCAGCCAATAGGAAGGCATCGCCGTCAGAAAGAAAGAAACGCCTCTTACCGATCGATCCAGCATTTTGCCTTCGTTTAATGCGCAGACAACCCCCAAGATGACGGACATGACGATAATGATGATCGACGAAACCAACGTTAACTTTAACGTGTTGAGAAACGCCGGGCTGATCAAGGACCACACCGATTGTCCCGTGACGTAGGACTCCCCGAAGTCCAATTGAAGACAGGCCATCACCCAGTCGGCATATTGTTTCAGGAAGGGCTGATTCAATCCCAGCTCTTCACGCGTCTTAGCGATCAGTTCCTCCGTGATTTCGGGAACTTCCTGGGCGCGGAGCACCACTTCGGCAGGATCCATGGGCGACAGGTTGATCAATAGAAAGGTCAAGAATGAAATCATGAGCAGAATCGGAACGGACAGAAATAATCGTTTAGCTATATAACTTCCCATAATGACTCCTTATCGATTGATGAGCACGCAGCCTATTCGAAATACATTTGTTCAAAAGGCAGCTCAAATTGGGTTTGCTTGAACGTAATGCCTTTCAAGTTCTTCGGTGCGAGAACCGTGACGCTCCCGCTCGAAATCGGGATAAACACGGCTTCATCGTGAACCGTCCGCATGATCTCGGCATACAACGCCTTTCTGGCTTCCTCGTCAGTCGATACCATAACCTGCTGTATCCGGTCATAGAGATGATCCGCTTCGGCGATCCCTTTGGTCGTTTGCAGATAAGAAGCCTCGGAAGTGAACGCAGCGATGGTGCTTTGGGGGTCATACGCCAATCCCCAGGTCTGATTAAACAATAACTCGTAGTCCCCCGTAGACCTTCGATTCGCGATCGAACTCGATTCTTCGCCGATGATATCCAGCTTGATCCCGATCTGCATTAGCGCATGCTGAATGAATTCCGCCTGTGTTTTTTGCGAGGATGAATTGCTGTCATAATATAAGCTCATGGCCAGCTGCTGCCCGGACTTGGTCCTGGCCTCGTCGCCGCTGCCTTTTTTCCATCCGGCTTGTTCCAAGATTAACTCGGCCGCTCCCGGATCATAGCCGCGTTCCTTCAATTCGACATCTGCATAGTTCACGTTGGACGAGAACAGCCTGTTCGCCTCGGCTTCGGTTCCTTCGAATATGTCCTTGCTGATCGTTTCGCGATCGATTGCATACCAGATTGCCTCACGCACCGCGGTTTCGCTTACCGGGCTGTCCGATTTGCTGCTGTTGGCGACTATCATTTTCGTATTCATGGCTTCGCTGCGAACAAGCTGATAGGTTCCGGCGTCAACCAGTTGATTCATCGCTTGCACGTCGATGCTGTCTGCCCCCCGATCATCGGTGAATACGAAGTTCACCTCTCCTTTCTGCATGGCCAGAAACGTCGTCTCGCCGGCAGGCAGCACCTTGGCCGTAATTTTCTTGATTTTCGGCGCACCGTTCCAGTATTCTTCATTGGTGGTAAAGACGGCGTACTCATCGATTTTATGCTCCGTGAACTTGTAAGGACCTGTACCGTTATGGCCGTTAACGCCATCCTTCGTTTCCCCTTGCATGAAGTCCTTTGGCGATAGGAATACATACGGCCGCGTCATGGACAATTCGACCAGCGTTGGGTAATAAGCTTCGCTTAAGATCAATTGGACAGTGTATTCATCCACGACCTTCACGTTTTTGATTTTGCTTGACAGCTTAATCCAGGCATGTTTTTCGGCATTACGCTGCACGGCGTCGATGTTCAATTTGACGGCTTCGGCATTAAACGGTTCTCCATCATGGAACTTCACGTCCTTTCTTAAATGAAAGGTATAGGTCCGGCCGTCTTCGGAAAGGTCCCAAGATTCCGCAAGCAGCGGCTTGATGCCCTCCTTCGTGTTCTCCACCAGCGACTCGTATACCATGCCCTGAGCCGGCATGGACCCCGTGTACAAATGCGGGTTCATATCATGAATATCTTTTGCTGTCGCATAGATTAATTCATCCAGGACAGCCGATGCGGATTTGTTTTCCTGATACGTCTCTCCGCAGCCTGCCAAAAGCGCGAATGTGCATAAAAACATCCATATGATTACGGTTTTTCTTTTCACGGTTTTCCTCCTGCTACCCACTTGATTATGTTAACGTTCATGTATTGGTTAGGTCCTTGCATATCATGGCCAGTTCTTCTCCGAAACTCTGAACCGCGAAGGCGCCGGACAACGACCGGTCCTTATGAGCAAGTGCCACGCTGACGATTTTGCCTTCATATGCTGAAATGAACCGATCGATGGTTGGACATTCCACCTTTAAGAAGCCGGCGATGCCTTGTATGATCTTGATCCGATAATAGTCCTCCTTCGGCATTCTCGGGATATCCAGGCAGCCTTCCAGATTGATAAACAAACTCCGGATCGGCACCGCCGAGAAATCGAAGTACTTTCCCTCAGGATCCGGCTGAGAGAAGGGATCGATCAACAATGAGGCGTAACGGATATACAATAAATACTCTTGATGAATGCTTTCCAGGTGCTCGAAGCAATCGATATCCTGTCGTGATAAACTCTCATTTCTCACCGGATAGTTATCATCCGTCATAAACTTCAGCAAATTGATGCGTCCCATCCCTAATCGGTCTAAGATGCTCATCATTTCCTTCCACTGGGATAGCATATCGCGGATCAGATCTTGCGTAATGGGGCCTTCAGGGAAAAGCTTATAGACATACTTGCGAGAACCCGATTCGTCAAAAATGGCGTTTAATGAGAAGTCATTCATGAACAAAGCGGGATGAACATATAACGAAATATTTCGCGCTTCAGCCTCCAAGGGCGTCCTCATGAATTCCACTTCAATGTCCGATTGCTTATACAGACCGCACAGCCTGTCGACAAGATCTGAACGGCCACGTGTCGAGCCGATATAGACTTTTTTCTTGACCCCCGTCGTTATGACCTGATTGGAAACCCGGTCATCCACCCATCTGGTGTCCCCGATATATGTAGAAAAACTTATGACTTCCGCACCCGGATTCAATTGCCCGATATAACCGGTTACCAATCTGTTGGAACCGAACGTCGGGGAAATCAGCACCAAGCTGTTTACTTTTCGCAGAACGTCTTGGTCGATCTGTCGCATGACTTCCAAATAGGCGTCGGTGGTCACTGCCAAAATCAGGGTATCCCACTGGCCTTCGATCGTCTCAATGCCACGGAATACGCCATCCAAGCGGCACTCGCCTTCCAAGGCATGATGTTTTTCATTTTGGATGCTTACGCGAACCCTTTGACCGCTGGCCGCAAGCGATTCAAAGAAATCCGCGGAACGGACCGATTCCCGGCCCGCAATGCCCAAATGACAACGGTACCCTTTCTTAAGGATCACTGCCAGCTGCAAGGCGGCTGGACCCGTTCCCAATATCAGGACTCGCTTCATATCTCTCATAAGAACACCTCACTTCGATTATCCATGTGTTATGGTGCCTTTTTGTACAACGCGATGTCGAATATATCGTTTTGGCGCAATACCGTATCAACTAGTTTCCATTTGTCGTCATCCGTTTCTTTCATGGGGTAATTGAATAAAGACTTCAAACGGTTTCCGTGCCTCATGGCCACAACGACCTTTTCGTTCGTTAATGGATGTAACCGCTCCAACAGGTCGTACTTTTCAGCAACCGTTGAACTGAAAATGATGTGGGTGACCTCTTGTATGTAATCAAGATTTTCTACTGGTGTATTTATCAGCCGGATCTTCAGCTCCGGGCCCAATGCCTCGATAACCTTGACCCCGAGCCCAATGGCCTCATCGTCAATGTCGATGCCGATCACCTCGGCTCCCGTTCGCTTGGCAATCAATAGAGCCGTCATCGGAAATGCGCCGGAGCCAACCAGCAGTATGATCGACTTCGAAGTCACTTGGAAGCTTCCGAACTCTTTCTCGATGCATTCTTCGATATTCCTGAAATAATCGGTGATCCCCGTGTCTCCCCTGATCAATTTCAATGCGCGATATTTCTCCAGGGTCGCTACGCAGCGTGCCGAATACGCTCTCAATTCCTCCGCAAGCCCGTTTAAACCTCCAGTTCCTTGCCGCTCCAGCTCATCCCAAATATTGGAGTTGGACTGGTCGGTGATAAATGCTGAATAATCATCGACCAGACGTTCCAGCTCCGTTCGGTGACGGGAAATATCATCGAAGCGGTCTGCGTAGTACTTAAACCTTGTTAAATATTCAGCCAAGGATTGATCAAACATGGTTAGTTTCACGATTTCCCACCCCCGCGATATGGTCTTCATCCAGATCAATGAATGCGATGCCTTGAGCTGCAATCCCCACGGACCCTTCGATTTCCAGATGCGTCAACCGGTTTTGATCAAATAGGGCCTTTACATGAATCGTCCCGCCGGGCTGTTTGATGGAAGCCTCGACACCCCTCTTATGCTTCCAAGCTAAGTAGGCGCCTACGGAAGCGGTGCCAGATCCGCAACCTCTTTCCCACACCGCGCTATTAAGCTCCGGTACATAAATGAGCGGAGTCAGTTCCCTAGTGCGGGAGTTGTATAACAGGATCCCGACCATTCTCGTATCGAGAAAGGGTCCGATGTGCTTGGCTATGGCCAACATGCTGCTGTTCATTTGCGCATCGAAGCGCTCCACTTCAATCACGAAATGAACAAAGTCTTTGTATCGAACGACAACCGCATCAACAAGGGAGCACCCGTCTTGAAGGATCGTTTGATCAATTCTCACCGGAAGCGGCATGTTGACCCTGCAGCGATAATCCTCCTTGTTTTTTGTTATATGGCATGACACTAACCGCTCCGCCCCTGAAACCTCTAGTCGAAACTCAGTTGTTAGATGTCGTTTTATCCCCTGGACCTCAGCCAGGTATGCCGCTAGGGCCATGCAAGCATTCCCGCAAAATTCACCTCCTGCCATCCGCAGAAACGCATCCGCATCATCTTTCATGGATTGTTCGATAAAACCAACCTGCTCAGCATAAACATTGTCGTAAGACATGATTTTAGCAGCGACGCGTTTATGTTCATCGGGCGGAAGCTTGGTGTTAATGAGAATCGTCATGTTCTGCGTGGGATTGCATTTCACAAAATCGATCTTCTGCTTCATCACGGGCTCCCTCTGTTCCAATGGATTGCCAGTTGGATTGATGTTCTCTAATCGTAATTGTTACGATTAAGAATGATGAGAATATAGCATGGCTTTTCGAAATAGTCAACATTTTAGCAAGAAAAAAACTCTTTCGACGTCATCATCGGAAGAGTTATTTATGCGTATATTGGCTATCTTGCTTGGAGTAGAAGCGCACGTCTTCTTTATCGTTAATGGTCGCTAATGCCACATCTTGAATATTCTTATGAGCAGGCGTTACTTTTAATTTGAGCCAATCAAGATCCTTTCCGATTTCCTGAAGGAGCAGCATATCGATTTTTCCATCCACGATAATCGGCCTCGAGATCGTAAATGGTTGGGTCACTATGTTCATATCAGACGGAGTAACCGGTTGGTATGGAGTGTCCACGAATACGGAAATGGTTCCCCCCGGTTCCCACAAAGCCAGCGATACTTTCTGTATATCCTCTACTTTCTCTTTTCTAAGCTCGGAGAATAAATAATCGACAGAGATCCTAGCTTTAGACAAGTTATGGAATTGGATGAGTCCATTTTTAACGAGCGTGATGGGTGGCGGATCTATATAACGTTTGATGAACGGCCACTTCAGGCTCAACCATGTCGCCGCAACATACAGCACAATGATCACGATGGTGGTGATCATAGATCCTTCCAAGCCCAATTCCTCGTCTGAGAGCGGGTGAGCTATTATATTGCCGAGAATGAGAGCGACAATGAAATCTAGAAATCTTAATTGAGAAATGGAACGCTGTCCCATTACTTTCGCTACTAAAAGTAAAAAAACAAAGCTAACGATGCCTCTTAAGATCCATTGGACGGACGTCAGCGTTTCTTGGCTTTCAAAAAAATCCAATACCTTCAGCCCTTTCCCACAAAATCTGACATATTCAGTAAGTTCCCCTTATGCTGCAATCTCTATACAAGATCGAGTATATAAGGGAGATCATCAATCAAATAAAAAAGAAGAAATACATCAGCGTATTTCTTCTTCCTTGCAAAATAAAATTAAAGAATTAGGAGAGTTTCAGTTATCCTATTGCTTATTTTCTTTGGAATACAAGGTTTCTTCAGCAACCTGTGCCAGTTCCTCAGCCTTGATGCTAATCTCATGAATCGTTGCCGAGAACTCCTGAATCGTCCTTGACTGGGTATCGGTCAGCGTGTGGATATCGGCAAAAGCATGATTGAGCCGCTGTAAAAATTCCTGAATATGCTTGGTGATGCCATTAATCTGGTCCACGTTCTCTTTGGAGCTTGTCGCCAGCTTCCGAATCTCATCGGCAACGACCGAGAAACCCCTACCGACTTCCCCAGCCCTTGCCGCTTCGATAGAAGCATTAAGGCCTAACATGCTGCTCTGATCCGAAATTTCCTTCACGACGGTGGAAATCTTGCCGATCTGCTGCGCACTGGAGCTAACCTCCGACATTTGACCGGTTACGTCCGACACCCGATCGGTAAGTCGGGCGATGGATTGGCTAATATCTTCAATGGATGCGGTGGTCTGCTCGACAATTGCGGAAAAGCTCTCGGCCATCTCAAACAGCATATTCGCTTTTTCGAGGCTTGTACCCATGCCTACGCCGCCGATTACCCTGCCAAATTCGTCATGCAGCGGGATCGCCCGTGCAGCAAGCGGAAATCCAAACAGCTCTTTCGGAACGACTGCCGATAAAGCTTTATTATTGCGGATGGCATCGGTTACGATATCCCCCTCCACGAGCGGGTCCCCAGGCTTGACATTCAGCGAAAAGGTTCTTCCCGGAATGTTGATGATGAGCTTCTCCGTGTCGTATATGCCAATCGTGATGTCATCATTCGTAAGACTTTTCAGAAGTGGAGCTACCTTGACAAAGGCCCCTATCATCTCATGCTGTGTTTGTTCTTCAGTTACATTGCTCATGCTATCTCCCCCAACCCTTCATATGGGTGCTATTGTCCGCCATACCGTATCATCAAGCTTATTGGCGTATCATTGGGAACTGCATCTTCCCTTCTGATCACTATATTTATCGTCCGAATGCATCGAATCGTTGAGTAGGATGATGGGCTGGAACAATAAAAATCCCTTCCTCATTTGGTGAGGAAGGGACGTTGTCGAAAGGTTATACCGCTTGGCGCAGCCGCTCAAACAATATGTTGTTTTCCAGATGGATATGCTCGAAGGTGTTCTTTTCAAGCATGGCTAACCGTTGAAAGACAAGCCGATACGTACCGCAGGCACCAGCCGGAAGCTCGAAATCGGATGTTACGTCCCGCAGCTCCTGCAGCAAGCTGCCGGCATGAGCATGTTCATGTTCCAGTTCGGACACGTGCGGCTTAAGCTCTGCTGCCGCTTGGTGGCTAGGGTCCGCCACAAATTTCAAGATGAGCGGGAATACGTTCTCGTCCTCGTCCTTCGTATGCTCTAGCAGCTCCTTTTTCAATTCCGAAAAAAGCTCCTGCACGCGAAGCAGCTCGGGATGATGCTCTCCATGCACACGGGCCAATTTCGTGACATAGGGCGTTAATGCCGGTAATTCATCACGTAGGAAGGCATGATGTTTTTGTTGGATGTGATCAATCAGTTCGGATTCCTTCAATGAAGCGGGACGGCTTTCCTGGTAATCGGCAAACTTGCTCTCTACGGACCGAACCTGCTCCAGAACGGCGGCTGGATCCAAAAGACGCTGCTTGGCTGCCTCTTCCAAAGGCACCTGGCCGCCACAACAAAAATCGATGCGGAGGGATCGAAATAAATCCGCGGTTTGCGGGATGGATGTCACAATATCGGATACTTGGCTCTGAAGCGTGAATGAACTCATATTCAAACCTCCCTAGACTAAATACGTGTTTGTGAACTTTTTCACTCTTACAACTCAAGTATATGAAACTCCCATCCCCGCAAATGTGATTGCAGTCATACTGAAATGTAACACTATGTGAACGATAGTATCGAAAGGACAACGGGACCCAGGACAACAACAATCATGGATGAAATCATCCCTGTTTTGTTCTCAAAGCTGCCCAGTTTCTTCGTCATCGTTCACATTACTCGGCCTTCGGACCGATGCCTGTCTTCGCCGAGATATTTACATTGGAAAATGTGGAAGTATTGTATTTCCACGTCTCATTGTTAACTTTAGACGCATCCGCCACAAGCCCGACATAGACTTGCTTCGGCAAATCGACTTGGACGTTTCCAACCGTGGTCCAACTGGTTCCATCTTGAGAAACGAACGATGTGAATTGATTATCCTTGCGGACAAGCTTGATCCAATATGGCAGCTGAAATTCCTGATCCGGCTGAATCCTCGCGACCTCGCCGCCCTCCTCGGCGCGACTAAGGGTTACGCCTCTTTTCCCCGTGCGAATATAAGGGACGACAAGGGAAACGAACGGGGCATCCTCTTTCAGGCTCTCGCGGAACATGATCCCGGCTTCCGCTTCCTCATTTGTGGGAGTGATGCTTTCAATCCGGGCAACGATTTCAGCATCTCCCTTTACCTTCTGATATGCAAAATGAAAGACGTCCTTCGTGCCGCCGATATCACCCGCGGACTTGACGGTCACTTCCCCCGGCGCGCCGCCGAGCTGCGTGTGTCCCGGAATTCCCGGACTGCCGACATCGGCCGATTTCCAAGGCCTGATGCTCCCTTTAGTGTTCGCATGAACGACCACGCTCGTTGAGAATGCCATCGTGCCTGTATCGTCGATCGCTTTTGCGGCCCAGTAATGGGTGCCATCCGCAACGTCCGTCCACTGATAGCGGAACGGCATGCTTTCGTCCTCTCCAACCTTCTCTCCGTTCCGGTAAAATTCCACCTTGGTTACGCTGCCGTCTTCATCGGAAACGGACGCTTCAATCGTGACGTTCGAACCGGCTTTTACCACCGTGTTGTTTGCCGGGGCGGTAATGACCGCTGAGGGATTGGCCGATCCGTTTCCTGGTATGGAATTCAGATACAGCTCCAGATTCGTAAATCCTTCGTTATTGGTCATATTGCGGTCGCTCGGATCTTTCGGATCCAGCCCGTGGGCGATCTCCCAATCATTCGGCATTCCATCTTGATCGTCATCTTCTATTGTAGAAACAACCGGCTCCACGAGCGGATATCCGCCCACCTCATTCTGGGAGTTAATATGCATGCCGGTTCGGTGGATCACATCCTGGATGATCCGGGCATCGACGGCATCCCGCTTCGGCAGGGTGGCTCCGGCGCTTTGCATGACCGCTTCATAAGCCTCTTCGGCGGATTCGGTCGGCAATGGATTGGCAAAGGAAGCGGGAGTTTCCAGCTTCACGTAATTTGGGTATTTATGAACGCCGGACCAGTTATCCTGCGTATATTCCGGATACCCGTCCATGACGTTGCCGTCGATAAAGTAACTTCCGGTGCTCTCCGCATTCATAAACCGAACGACTTCCGTTTCCGGGCCGGGCTTGTAATAATTGTTGATGATATTGGTAACTGCGCCTTTGCCTCCGTACGAAGCAAAGAAACCCCAGTTGTATACCACGTTATTTCGGAAATCATGGGAGTTGCCGGCCGTGCTGTCAAACGCCGGGTTACGGCTGGAATTATGAGCGATCAAGTTATGATGGAAGCTGGTGTTCTTTCCGCCCCATATCCCGCCGTACCCGTGTCTGCCTTTGACGTGTCTGCTAATATGCATGGCGTCGGCGATGATCGACCACTGCACGGTGACATTTTCGTTGCCGTAAGGGCTGAGCACTTCGTCAACGGACCAGCTGAACGAGGAGTGGTCAATGATAATGTCTTTCTTGTACCGTCCGCCAAAAGAGTCTGCTTCCGTTTCATTCATATCGCCCAGCCGGAAGCGCATGTAACGGATGATCAGGTTGTTTCCATCGAAGGACGTTGGATACCCGATAACCGTAATCCCATCGCCCGGCGCCGTTTGACCGGCAATCGTCAGGTTGTCTCCGAGAATCTTCAGTGGGGATTTCAGCTGAATCACGCCGCCGACTTTAAATACGACGGTCCGGTTCCCGGCGCTGACCGCGTCACGAAGCGACCCCGCTCCCGAGTCGGCAAGCGTCGTTACCTCGTACACTTCGCCGCCCCGGCCGCCGGTCGTATATTTCCCACCGCCTTCGGCCCCCGGAAACGCAGGCGTTTGCGGGGAATTTGCCGGGGCTGGGGATTCAGGATTTTCCTCAGCGTAAGCACCTCCGCCGGATAAACCGGTAAACAGCATCGTGAAGACAAGCATTTGCTTCAACCATTTTGCTGCTTTCATTTGCGTACCTCCTTATCATTTTGAGATTCTGACAACGGTTATAATTCGATCACCTCCTTTCTAAGCCATATTTAATCCGAAAGCTACTTGATCACGACCTCCCCCGGTTCCACTTCAGGAGAGATCTCGATCCCCCTAGCCTTATCGGCCTTCAGCCCCGAGCATTCGATTTGGCTGGACCGTTCCCCGGTCACCACCAACAGGCGGTCGTCCTGCGAACCGCCTTCTCCGCTGACATTCGCCACTTGAACATTTCGGCTTTGGTGAAAAAGAAGCAGCGGATTATCCTGAGTGCGAAGGACCAAGTCCTGAATGCTCAGGTTTTGTCCATTTCGGCATACAATGCCTTCCCGACTTGTGATGGCGGACCGCTTCACCGTCAAGTTCTCCACCGGCATCTCCGGCAGGCCGTTGATGAGGAGCGCAGTATGCGCGCCGCTGCACACGATATCCTGAATGACAATGTTCCGGAACACGGGGGTTTCCTCGGTAACGGGCAGCATTACTTCCTCTTGGTATTCGCCGGAGCCGGCTTTCCCTTCGTAATATAAATTGAAGGAGATGGCATCCCCGTCGATATCCCGCATCCGAATCCGTTCAATCAAGATGTTCTCGACCACGCCGCCGCGCCCGCGGCAGCTTTTAAAGCGAATGCCGATATCGGTGCCGATAAAAGTGCAATCGGATACGTATACATCCTTGATGCCTCCGGACATTTCACTGCCGACCACGATGCCGCCGTGGCCGTGATAAACGGTGCAATTCCGGATACTAATCCGCTCGCTCGGCTTTCCCAGCAGGCGCCCGGCTTCATTTTTGCCGGACTTCAGGCAGATCGCGTCGTCTCCTACATCAAACGAGCTGTTTTCAACGGTTACGTATTTGCACGAATCAATGTCCAGACCGTCCCCGTTCTGGGCATACCACGGATTGCGGACCGTAATGTTTTGAATGGTGATCTGCTCCGATGCCCAAGGATGCAGGCACCAGGCTGCGGAGTTTTGAAAGGTGGGACCGCTGAGCAGGATCCGCTTACAGTTTCTCAAGCTGAGCAGATTGGGTCTCAAGTAGTCTCTGACGGGCTCATAATCCTGTGGTTCCTCGCTGCCTGTCTGTTCAATACGGTCCAGGGTCTCCTGACCGTCCCGAGCAGCGGGCGTTGGCCACCACAATCCCTGGTCATCCACGACGCCGCCGGATTGTATTAAGCGCTCCCACTGGCTTTCCGTCAGCTTCCCTCTCTTAACAGGCCTCCAGGCTTCGCCGCTTCCGTCAAAAATCCCGCCCCCGGTGATCGCGACATCCTCCAGCCCTTCGCCATCGAGCGGAGACTGGCAGCGAAACATCTGCCGGCCCTCATACGTGGACATCAGGATCGGATAATCTTCGAAAAACTTGCTGAACATGACGAAGGCACCGGCTGAGGCATGAAGCTCAATCCGGCTCTGCAGCTTGATCGGACCGGTGAGCCATATCCCCGGAGGGATGACCAGCGTGCCTCCTCCTGCCTTTGCGCAGGCTTCAATCGCTTGATGAAATGCTTGAGTATTGTCATAAACACCGTCTCCGACGGCGCCATAGTCTGTAATCGTTACCGTATGTTCCGGGATCACGGGCAAATCAGGGCATATCGCTTCTTCGGTTATCATGATCATGGGTACCTCCGTTATTGTAAGATTTCATTTTCGATTTGTATCGGCTGGACGAAATACCTTCCGCCGGTTTCGGTAGCCATTTCGATGACATGGCCATGACGTTCCATCGGCACCTCCCTTCCATCCGAGGTCGTGACCCGTACGGACCGCTTCGCATGGAGACGAAGCTTCCGACCGCTTACCGAAGTGATCACCGCTTCCGCAAGGCTCCCGTCTCTCCAATCGATATCCACCTGGAAGCCTCCCCTGGCGCGAAGTCCCTGTACGCGCCCTTGCGGCCAGGCTTCTGGCAGCGCCGGCAGAAGACGGATGTGATCCAGGTGACTCTGGATCAGCATTTCGGCAATTCCCGCGGCAGCCCCGAAGTTGCCGTCGATTTGGAACGGCGGGTGATTGTCGAACAGATTGGGGAGCGTCGATTGCCTCAGCAATTCTTTAAGATGAACATAGGCCTGTTCGCCGTCCAGCAGCCGCGCCCAGAAGTTGATGATCCAGGCCCGGCTCCAGCCGGTATGTCCCCCGCCGTGGGCGAGACGCCGCCGAAGCGTAACCCGGGCCGCTTCCGCCAAGTCCGGCGTCGAGTCCGGACTGACCGTCGTTCCGGGATGAAGACCGAACAGATGGGAGATGTGCCGGTGCCCGGGGTCGGCCTCTTCGTAATCCTCCAGCCATTCCTGCAGCTGCCCGTGCCTTCCTACCTTCATCTCCGGCAAACGATCCATGATGGCCGCCCATTCTTGGCGAGCATTTTCGTCGATGTCCAGCTCCAGGCTTGCCTGGATGCAGGCACTGTACAGCTCCGATATGATTTGCGTGTCCATGGACGGTCCGTAACAGAGCGTTCCGGATTCGCCGTTCCGCAGCAAATAACGGTTCTCCGGCGAAACGGATGGATTCGTCACGAGGTATCCTTCAGGACTTTCCACCAGAAAGTCGGTGAAGAAGAGTGCCGCTTCCTTCATGGTCTCATAGGCTCTTTTCAAGAAATCCGGATTCGGATTGAATTTGTAATGCTCCCAGAGATGAAGGGTCAGCCATGCGGCGCCCATCACCCATTGGGTGGCCGGAGGATAAATGTCCTGGGGCGCGGTGTCGGCCCAAATATCGGTGTTATGATGGGCGACGAATCCGCAGCAGCCGTACATTGTTCGTGCCGTTACGCGCCCGTTGTCCCTCATGCGTTCAATTAATTCAAACAGCGGTTCATGGCATTCGGACAGATTGCAGCTTTCCGCCGGCCAGTAATTCATCTGGGTGTTGATATTGATCGTAAATTTGCTGTCCCAGGGTGGAGCCATGGAATCGTTCCAGATGCCCTGGAGATTGGCCGGGAGCGATCCAGGGCGGCTGCAGGCAATAAGCAGATATCTTCCGAAGTGAAAATACAGCGTGTACAGGCCTGCGTCGTCCTCTCCCGCCCGCACACGCTCAAGCCGCTTAGGCACCGGCAGCAAATGGCGCTCCTGATCTGCAGGAGCTCTCAGGTCCAGCTTTACCCGCTCAAACAACGGCTGATAATCCGCAATATGACGCTTCTTCAAAGCGGCATAGCCCTGGTTCGCTGCATGTTCCAGCAGCTCAGCACAGCGCAATTTCGGATCGTCTACGCGAAAGGTGCTGGCCGCGGCAAGGATAATGACGACTTCGTCGGCCTGATCCACCAGCAAATGCTCGCCGACAACGCGTACGGTTCCGCCTGCAGTTATGGCTTTTGCAGCGGCACTGTAGGTAAGCCCGTCCTTCCCACCGCAATCATTCGTCATGACCACCGTGTCCGTGCCATGCCGATGGACTGCATCCATGTGCTTCCCTTTCTGCCGCTCAAATCGCGCTGTCAAGGTCAGAACACCCGGTCGATCGGCTTCCAGCCGGATGACCATCACCTGGTCCGGATAGCTGCAAAACACTTCCCGGGTAAAGGTAACGCCTCCGTATTGGTATGACGTTACGGCGATCGCCTTTTCAAGATCCAGCTCCCTGCGATAGTGGGACAACTCGCCTTGCGGATGATCGACCTGAATGCAGAAATCGCCCGCCGTCAAATATGGCCTCTGGCTGCGCGGCGTCCCGGAAAAAGCCGTCTCCGACAGCCGGTGGGCTTCCTTCAGCCGCCCTTCGAACAACAGCTTGCGGATGAGCGGAAGATGTCGGAGCGCATCCGGATTGTTGCGGTCCCTCGGACCTCCGTACCATACCGAATCCTCGTTGAATTGGATTTTTTCCTGCTGGGCGCATCCGAATACCATGCCGCCAAGACGTCCGTTCCCAATCGGTAAAGCCTCGTTCCAGTTCTGGGCCGGCTGATCGAACCATATCAAGGTTTCTGAAGTTAATGGCATTCTGTCCTCCTAAGCTTCTTATGCTAAGAATTTGTAAGCGTTTTAAAAAAGTTGGTGATTGCGGCCAAAACCCTTGAAGATCGGCTGCAGGCATGATATATAATTTTCTACGATCACTATCGATGGTAATCCAACCATGCGTATAAAGGAGATTGAGAGGAATGATTGACCGGCTGCAGCCTAAATACCACATCGGAGATCATAATTTCTCCATCCAATACATGTCGCGAAACGGTTCCAGCAGCATGCCGCGCCCCCATGAGCATCCCTACTTCGAGTTGTACTACTTGCTCAACGGGGAGCGAGTTTACTTCATGGACGATAACGTGTTCACCGTCAAAAAAGGGGATCTGATGATCGTGAACCCGCATGATCTGCACTCGACGGCAAGCTCCGAGAAGCTGCTCTTCGAGCGGGTGCTGATCGGCTTCTCCAGAACCTTCATCGAACAGGGGGACGCCGGCGTCGCCAATTTGCTCGATCATGGGACGTCCAGGCTCATTCGTATTCCGCTTAAGCATCAGCCGGAAATCGAGCGGCTGCTGCATTCCATGCTCGCAGAATGCCAAACGGAGCAGACTCACTACAGCTCATTGGTTCGCTCGCTGATGAACGAGTTGCTTATCCGACTCCACCGGATTGAGACTACGCTGCAATCCCAAACCCATGAATACGAGCATCCGATGCATCAAAAAATTTCGGAAATTGCCCAATATATCAAATCGAATTTCCATGAAAAGCTCACGCTGGAACAGGTCGCCAAGCAGTTTTACATCAGTCCCTCCTATCTCAGCAGGGTATTCACCAGGCTGACAGGCTTTCACTTTCGTGAATACGTGCAGGTGGTACGAATCCGCGAAGCCCAAAAAATGCTCGTGAGCAGCCGGGACTCCGTGCAAATCATCTCCGAGCTGGCCGGATTTGAACATATTGCCCACTTCAATAAAACCTTCAAAAAAATAGCGGGCACGACGCCTCTCCAGTATCGCAAGCGTCACGGATAGAATCGGGGCTGTTCCAAAGTAGTCACCCGTCTTGGGACAGCCCCGCCTTTACTACATCTCTCCTCTTCCGACCCTAAACCATTCGACATCCACATACCCTCTGTCTGGATGATCCTCCTTACAAACCGCGAACAATCCAACCTTGGCTCCGACCCAGTGACCTTTTTCCGCTACGAAATCCTTTTTCCCGCACGGCATGTAACGACCGTCAGCAGCAGCGTAATCGAAGCGGCATATCGCACCAGGATGAACCGTGACCCGAATCGTTACCTTCCCATCATTCCATCCGCCGGACCATACGATATTCTCCTCCTTGTCATTCCCTTTGGCTTGAATAATCTCCATCCCGGATCCGTCCGTTTTCATCCGAACGCCGACATAGGCGAAGGTTCGTCCGAATATGATCAGACCCGCCCGTTCACCGGGCTTGAGTGACGTTCCATCCAGTTTGGCTTCCGCATGAAATACTTCAGCCGGAAATTTCTGCAGCAGCAAGTGAGGGGCATCGTAGATCGTTTGCGATGGCCGGTGCTCCGGCACGGGAAAGGAGAATAATCGCAAATGGCTGTCCTTCTCGAATGCGTACCAATCCGGATTCGGATTGGCCTGCCATTGCCACTGAAGGCCAAGCGTTGCGCCTTCGAATTCGTCCGAATCGTCCGGGGCTTGAATCATATGCTCCCCAAGGACACTTGGCTTCGGATAACGCAGAACCGGTTCGCCGATCCCGTCTCCATTCGTGTCGATCCCGATCTGCGGCCAATCATCCACCCAGCGCATGGGCTGCAGATGTGTTATTCGTCCGTAAGCCCCCTTGTCTTGAAAATGCATAAACCACGATTCTCCCGATGCCAGCTCCACCCAGCCGCCTTGATGCGGACCGTTAACCGGGCCATCGCCTTGATGCAGCTCGATTTTGTCCTCATAAGGGCCAAAGACCGAGGTAGACCGAAGCACGGTCTGCCAACCCGTTGATACTCCTCCGGCAGGAGCAAAGATATAATAATAGCCATTCCGTTTATACAGCTTCGGGCCCTCCATCGTCGGATGGCGCTCGGTCCCGTCGAAGACGATCTGACCTTCATCCAGCAGCTGTTTTCCATCCGGGGACATCCGGCACATTCGTAATAGATGCTTGATGCCGCATCTGCTTTTGGCAAACGCGTGAACCAGGTAAGCCTGGCCGTCATCGTCCCAGAACGGGCACGGGTCGATTAAGCCTTTTCCCTCTTGAACCAGATGGAGTGGCGTCCAGCTGCCTGCCGGGTCCTCTGCTGTGCTCATCAAGATGCCGACATCCGGATCTCCATAGAACACCCAGTACTTGCCGTCATGGAATCGAAGGGCCGGAGCCCAGACGCCGTTCCCATGCTGCGGGACGTCATAGCCCGGCAGATCCATCCGTGGCAGCACATGATTCATGATCTTCCAGTTAATTAAATCCTTCGAATGCAGAATCGGCAGTCCCGGCAGATGGCCAAAGCTGGAGGCTGTCATATAGAAATCTTCCCCTACCCGGATCACATCCGGATCCGAATAATCCGCATGAAGCACCGGATTCACGAACGTTCCGTCTCCCTGATCCGACAACCACGGTTTGTTCTGTAATGCTTGCATTGTTAACGATGAGTGCATCATATAGAACCTCCTACCCTTGAATCTTCTAACCGCTCCATTTCCAGACTTGCAAGGATGAAAGGCGCGACGCCGATCTGGGCGTCCGACACCACTTTCTCGCCGATGTAATATTCGTAAGAGCCGTTGCGGTCGTCGCTGAGCCCCGCTCCATGGCATATGGAATGTAGATGCACGCCGGTATCGTTAACCTCGACAAACCGCTGTACCAAACCTTCGTAAGCCCTTTCCGCAATGGATCTTGAAGACTGTTCCAGGTATTGAAGCCGCACTCCCTTGGCCAATGCATAAATAAACATCGAGGAGCCGGAGGTTTCGAGATAATTGCCTTCCCGGAAGCCTTGATCGAGCACCTGGAACCACAGCCCGCTCTCTTTTTCCTGATACCGTCCAAGCGCCCGGCTTAACCGTTCGAATATGCCCATGATCGTACCGCGCTTCGGATGATCCACCGGGAAATACTCGAGACTGTCCACCAGCGCCATTGCATACCAGCCTAAGGCCCTGCTCCAATAATGCGGGGAGCGGCCGCTTTCCGGATCGGCCCATACTTGTTCCTTCGCTTCATCCCATCCGTGATACAAGAGCCCCGTTGTGCGATCCCGGGTTCTTCGCTCCACCAGCAGAAGCTGATGGGCTACCTCGTCGAACCATTCAGGTCGGTTGTAGGTTTTCGCATATTGCGCCAGAAATGGCGAAGACATATAGAGCCCATCCAGCCACATCTGAAACGGGTAAACTTTCTTGTGCCAGAACCCGCCGTCCGTCGTCCTGGGCTGGCCGATCAGCTGGGCGGCAAGCGTATGTGAAGCCTTTTCATAACGGGAGTCATGAAATCTGGCGCTCAGAGCAAATAAATTTTTCCCCTGGTTGATCTGGTCCAGATTATACTCTTCGATGCGATATCCCCGAATGTCCCCATCCGCTTGAACAAACAGATCCATATGCCTTTTCATGAAATCAATATAAGCATCCTTGCTATAACAATCCCCTGTGCGGGCGATCGCCATGAGCATCATCCCGGGTACATACGCCCAACGACGGGCAATTTCAGAGTGAAGTCCCTCGCTGTCCGCTTGACTGAGAATGGTATCCGCCGTCAAGACGGACCATCTGCTCTCTTGTTTCAAAACCGCCTCACCTCAATATCCTTGGAAGTTCTAATCACTAACTAATTATAAAGAAACGTAAATCATAAAAAATCCGGATTTGATGCCGAATCTCCCGCATATTTTGCATTTTATGCTCTGTTTCCCAATCAGCTTTCGTTCAAGAAGACAAGCAGAATAAGCTGCCATTTTTATAAATTCGGCATAAAAGGCAAAGAATGAACCGATTTAAACATCGGAGGTGTTATTATTAGAGCCTGCAATTCGATAACATGGATGAAAAATCCATAGAAGGAGCGTGTTCATCGATGAAAATCACAGTAGATCCCAGCGGACAAGGCGACTTCGTGACGGTACAGTCCGCTGTTGACTCGATTCCCGAGCAGGCCGATTCCCTTGTGATCCTCGAAATCAAAAAGGGTGTGTATTGCGAGAAAATCACGATCCCTTCATCGAAGCCAACTATTCGCATGATCGGCGAAGGAGCCGAAGAAACGATTCTTACCTATTCGGATAACGCCCACACCCTGGGGGAAGATGGTCAGCCCCTTGGCACCTTTCGCAGTGGAAGCTTGTATGTCTACGCCGACGATTTCAGCGCCGAACAATTGACCGTCCGCAACGATTCCGGACCTGGAACGGGCCAGGCTGTCGCCGCCTTTATCGATGCCGACCGGGTGTCCTTTCAGCATGTAAGGCTCGAAGGCGATCAAGATACGCTCTATGTATCCGGCGGACGTCATTACTTTGCCGAATGCTTTATCGAAGGAGATGTCGATTTTATATTTGGGCCGGCAGCGGCCGTATTCGACAGGTGCATGATCCGCTGCAAGCGGTCCGGCGGTTACCTGACCGCAGCCAATACGCCGAAGGAAGCGGAGTTCGGCTATGTCTTTCTGGACTGTACTATATCGGGAGCGCCTGGCGTTGAGAACGTATACCTCGGCCGGCCGTGGCGCGATTATGCCAATGTGGTGTTCATCCGATGCGAGATGGACGGCTCGGTTCATCCGCAAGGCTGGCATAACTGGAACCAGCCGGATCGCGAGCAGACATCCCGTTATGCCGAATTCGACAGCCGCGGCCCCGGAGCAGCCCCCTCCCTGCGGGTTTCGTGGTCTAGGGACCTTACCGAAGCCGAGGCTAAACCGTTTACGATTGAACAAGTGCTCAGTGGACAAGACGGTTGGTGTTCGCCTTACGCACCAGGTTCATCTAAGCTGAAGAAAGGTTGATGATGATGACTGCACTGGCACGAGTCCGTCCCGAGGAGGTGGGTATTCCTCCATCAGCCATCCTCCGCTTTATGGAGGATATGACGGAAAGAAATATGAACCTGCACAGCTTTATGCTGCTCCGGCATGGCAAAGTGGCTGCTGAAGGCCACTACTACCCTTTTCGAAAGAATGCAAGGCATCCGATATTCTCCGTCAGCAAAAGTCTGACTTCTGCAGCCATCGGTATCGCCATTGGAGAAGGGCTAATCTCCCTGGAGGACAAGGTCATTGCATTTTTTCCGGACAAGCAGCCGGAGGCCGTACACCCGTATACGGCCAGCATGACCATCCGGCATCTGCTGAGCATGCAATCCGTTCACCGGAAATCCACCAATAAAGAGGCCCGGGATATCGTATTCGAATATCTTCATACGCCTCCAAGCCATCCCCCGGGTACCGTCTTTGCTTACGATACGACGGGTACGCATACGCTGTGTGCCATCCTCCAACGAGTCACGGGAACCACCGTGCACGAATATCTCGAAACACGCTTGTTCCAGCCCCTCGGGATGCAGGATATCGAATGGGAGACCTGTCCGCTCGGCATTAACCAGGGCGGCAGCGGAGCTTATTGCACGCCCGAGGATATGGCAAGGTTCGGCCAGCTTTATCTGCAGGACGGAGTCTGGAACGGGATCCGGATTCTGCCGGAGGGCTGGGTAGAACAAAGCACATCCAAGGCGGTCGATAACTCCAGTGCCGGAATTCTTTTGGAAGGTCGAAGCGGGTACGGATACCAGTTCTGGCGGGCCAGGCGTCAAGCCTACTGCGCTTTCGGCGCGGGTGGACAATTCATCCTCGTCATGCCGGACCAAGATGCCGTTTTCGTCTCGACGGCCAACACCATGCTGAACCGGGATGAGCACCAAGGGATCCTGGATAGCGTTTGGACGCATCTGGTTCCTTCAATGAGTGCGTTCTGCCCCCTTGATGATGCCGATTATCAACGGATGCAGCAGCGTCTGAGCGCTTTGAAACTCCATCTGCCGAAGGGAAGCTCCTCCTCCACAGCGGCCACGGAGGTCTCTGGGCAGCAATACCGCCTCTCAGCAAATGAGCCGGGTTGGATGTATTGTCGCTTTATGTTCAGTGAGCAACAATGCGAGCTCATTTTCGTACATGAAACCGGTCATGCCAGGGTTTTATGCTCCATGAACGATTGGCATATCGGTCCTGATCCTTTTTATGGCCTTCCCTCCGCCTGTGGTGCCGTATGGGCAGACTCGTCGACTTGCTTGATCCACATTCAACTGCTGGAGGTGCAGCAGATGTTTATCCTGACCTGCCGTTTCGACCGCGATGGTCTTGTGCTGCAAATCAAGCCGGCAGGGGCGCTCAGCACGAATCATTTGGACCTCGTGCTCATCGGAACGAAAATCGATGCTCCATGAACCGAGAGACAAAGCAGCCAAGTACGTAAAAGGTACTTCCTTTTCCTTGCCGCTTTGTCTCTCGTTATCATTATTAATGACCGCTATTCTTGATTCTCGTAGGACTCTTTATATTCCGCAGCCATTTGATCGCCGCCGCTCTTTCTCCATCTCTCCACTTCGGCCTTCCAGCCGGCCTCGTCAATCTGTCCCATAATAAACTTGGTTTGCGCATCGGTGATGATCTGCTCCAGCTCGCCGCCGCGTTCATTATACGTAGTGGATTTCAAGGTAAGCGCCGGATTCGGCACAATATAGTTCTCGTTCTCGTACACGATTTGTTTATTTTTGTTGAACAGCTCCGTTCCTTTCGGTTTCTTCTCCATGTTGTACAAATCTCCCCGTTGCGGAAACGTATCGCGATAAGGCTTGACCTCTTGAGCGTCCTTATCCGCATCGATCGTTACGGTATAATCGCCTTCGACTTCGTAATGAACGCCTTCGATACCTTTATTAATGACATTAACCATCTCCGGATCCAGGAGCTTGTCAACGAAGGTCAGCACTTTAGCCAGCTCCTCTTCAGACTTGACCGTCGATTTCGGGATCGCCAGAAAGCCGGTATTACCGCTTTCCCCCGGAACCCGAACGCCTTCAGGTCCTTGCAGCGCCGATACGTCGACAACCGCTTCCGGAACGACCTTCTCCAGCTTGGTTTGCAGCGATTGGCCGTTACCGCCGGAGATCCGGATATTCGCGCGGCCCGATTCATACACCTTATTGAGCTCGGAGGAATCCACCACGGCGAAATCCTGGTTGATCAGCTTCTCTTCATACAATCTTCGGAACAGGTTCATAACCTCGAAGAACTGCTCGGATTCGAACTCCGGATAGAAATTGCCCTGCTCGTCGATGCCCCATTTATTAGGTGCGCCTTGGGAAACGGCAAGCCGGGTCAATGTTGATGCGGTACCCTGGTTATAGCCTTTGTCCAGCATCATTCCGTAGGTGTCCCTTTTACCGTTGCCATCGGGGTCCTCTTCCGTGCTGTACCGGATAATTTCATACCAATCATCCAGGGTCACCGGCTCCTTCAAGCCGGCTGCATCGAGCCAGTCCTTGCGGTAGCTGACGATCGCCCGGCCCATGTCCCGGAAAAGAGGGATGCCGTATACTTTGCCGTTCACGCTGATATTATCGTAATAGGCTTGCGGCTGTGCGGCCAAATTCGGGTAATTTTTCAAATGGGTTGTGATATCCCAGAACAGATCGGCTTCGAGCGAGCTGATGGTTGTTGGCGTATAGTTCAGCTTGATCAGCTTCGGAAGCTCATTGGAAGCGACCATGACGTTAACCTTCTCGTCGTATGCGGAGTAAGGTATCCACTGAATCCGCAGATCCGTGTTCGTGTATTCGCGTATTTTTTCCTCCATCGGATTGTTCGGGTCAGGTATTTCTCCCACCTGGTTCACCACCAGAGTGAGCGGATAAGGCCCGTCGCCATTGACCCCGCTCCCGCCGCTCTTGTCTCCGCAAGCCGTTACAACCATCATCCCCGCCAGCAACGCCATCACGGTTGTCATCCATCTTTTCTTCATCATTACCCCTCCATCATATTTATTCTATAAGAAACCCCTCTTTGGGAAGAAGGCGCATCGAACCGATTAACCTTTCACAGAGCCGAGCATGACGCCCTTCGCAAAATGCTTCTGCAGAAAAGGATACACGAGCAGAATCGGCACGGTGGCAAAGACGATGACCGCCATACGGATCGTTAACGGCTGCACGTCCATTTCGTCAAAGCTGGCATCCCCCACGCGGCTCTGTGCCAAAATCACGATTTCCCTAAGCAGGACCTGAATCGGCCACTTCTCGTTATCATTGATGTACAGAATCGCATTGAAAAACGTGTTCCAGTGAGCAACCGCATAGAACAATCCAAATGTCGCCATGGCCGGAAGGGACAAGGGAAGCACGATCCGTATCAGGACTCCCAGGTCGTTACAGCCGTCGATTTTTGCGGAATCCTCCAGCCCGTCGGGAATCTGCTGGAAGAAATTCTTCAGCACGATCAGGTTAAACGCACTGATGGCATTGGGAATCATCAAAGACCATAACGTGTTGGTCAGATTCAATCCATTCACGACAAAGTACGTTGGAATCATGCCACCGCTAAAGAGCATCGTGATCAATACACCGAGAAGGATGGGATTTCTCCCCCGGAGATGAGGCTTGGACAACGGATAAGCCATCAGCGACGTAAACGCCAGGTTGATCAGCGTTCCTACTACCGTAATATAGATCGACACGAGCAAGCTTCGCGGCAGTGTATCCGACGAGAAAATATATTGATACGATACGAGCGACCATTCTTTGGGCCATAGAATCAACCCGCCTTTGGCGACTTCCGCCGGACTGGCAAAGGATACCGCCAGCACATACACGAATGGCAGAACACACACGATCGCAACGATGAATAATACCGAATGGTTAATGATATCAAACAGGCGATTGCCCCAGGTTTGATCTTGACGCACTTGTATTCCCTCCTGTCATCTTAGAAAAAATGCATCCGCAGCGTCGTCCTAGTACACGCCTTCTTCCCCGAATCGCTTGGCCATCCAGTTTGATCCGAGAACCAGAATCAATCCGACAAAGGATTTAAACAGGCCGACGGCGGCACTGTAACTGTACTGGGCCTGCGTCATCCCTTTGGTGTACACGTACGTATCGAATACTTCACTCACTTCCCGATTCGTCGGCGTGATCATGAGGAAGATTTGCTCGAAGCCCGAGTCCAGGAAGTTGCCTAAACGAAGAATAAGCAAAATGATGATCGTGCTTCGGATGGCCGGCAGCGTAATATGCCACAGCTGGCGCCAGCGTCCGGCTCCGTCGATCCGTGCGGCCTCATACTGCTGCAGATCTACGCCTGCAAGGGCGGCAAGAAAGATCACGGTGCCCCAGCCCACTTCCTTCCATATCGACTGGGAGACAATCATCGTCCGAAACCAATCCTTCTCCAGCAAGAATGCGATTTTCTCGCCCGTTATCTGGTAAATGATCTCATTGAGAAGGCCGTTCTCGGTCGTAAACAGAATATAGAAAATACCTACAACGACAACCCAGGATACAAAATGCGGAATATAGATCAACGTTTGTACAAATCGTTTGAAGCGTTCCCGCCTTAACTCATTCAGCATGAGCGCCAATATAATCGGCAGCGGAAAGAAAAAGATCAGATTATATAACGCTAAAATAATGGTGTTTCGAAAGAGCATCCAAAACTGCGGCTCACTGAAAAAGCGCTCGAAATGCTTGAACCCGACCCACGGGCTGCCAAAAAATCCGGTATGCGGCTTGTAATCTTGAAAAGCCATCGTCACCCCGTACATCGGAACATATTTAAATACGATAAAATACAGCACGCCGGGCAGCAGCATCAGATACATCCACCTGTCCCTGACCAGATCCCTCAGTAATAGCTTTCTTTTCTCCAGACTCAGTTCCCCTTTTACTTGCGGGCCTGCCGCAGCCGGAGTTTGATTAGATTTCATAGCACCTCTCCTCAAAGTTTTGTGAGCGTTGCTTCCTGAATCGGTTTCGAACTAAACTCGCTTCGGAAGCATCGGCATTGCCTGTTTGAACATCGTTCTTGTTGCCTGATTGTATGCGTTTTCATGTTTTTATTATCCGTCACGAAATTCGTGTAAGGCTATACTCCGTTCATGACTTCAAGCACCAACCTTCGATAAATGCCTATCCTGCAAGGAAGGTAAGATATCACGGTTTTCCGTCGCATATGCCGTATTCTACCTATAGCGTGCCGCTGATGACATACAGTCTTAGTTGGTTCTTCGCGCCGTACGTTAGCAGCACACTGATTGATTCGTGCAGCGATTTCCGTAACCCCGCTCGAGCGTTTATTGGAGCAAAAAGCTGCTCCATCACCGTAAAACATGCTACGGCTGGAACAGCTTTCTTGGATTGATATGGTGATTTCATCATAAGATGAGCCCGATCCATCATACCGGTTGTGTCTACATCTTTGAATGGAGGTGCTAATCATCCCTTCCCTTCTTCACTGTTGAGCTGCTCCCGATACTGGCCGGGAGTTAACCCAAACGCACGACGGAACGTACGGATAAAGGCGCTAATATTCGTGTAGCTCACTTTCCTGCCGATTTCCGAGACCTTCATCTCGGTCGTGGCCAGTAGATTTTTGGCGATATTCATTCGGTACTCGCTAATGTATTCACTGAAGGAGACGCCCATTTCTTTCTTAAATACACGGCTGATATAAGCCGGATTAAAATTCATGACCGCCGCGCAATAGTCGAGCGAAATATCTTGACCGTACTGCTCCTGCACGATATCGACGATTCGGCGGGTGATGTTCACGAACTGTTTATCGGCCATATCTTCCAAAATTCCGATTACAGGCTTAAACAACCTGGAGTGGAACCAGCTCGCAATTTCGGTTCGTGTCTGCAGCCTGAACAGATGCTTCAGCTCCTCTTCGCCATTCCATACTTGCTGCATCGACAGTCCTTGCTCCTGGGCTATGCCAACGGTCCTGGACGCCAGCTGCAGCAGCAATAAATGATGCTCTTGATGAAACCCGTCCTTGCACAGCAATTTGTCCAAATAACGCTGAAACAGCTGCTCCACCTTTTCAAGCTGTCGTTCTTCCATGGCAAGCATCATCTGATCCTCGATCAGCCTTAATTTCGTGTATACCGTCTTCTCAGTATTGCCTTGATCCTCAATATCGGCATAACGCACGACGATATTCGACCCGAGAATAAATCGCAATTTAAGAGCCGCACTGCTTTCTTTATAGGCACGCTTCGCATCGGACAACCGCTTAAACGGGTGGCTGATGCCGATGCTGCATTCGAGCCCGAGGTATTCATGAACCTTGGCTTTGATATGCTGAGAGGTCTCATAGAACATAGCTAGACCAGCTTCGGCACTCTCCTCCTTACTGGTTAACAGCGTTACCTGGGAATGATTCAGCACGATCGGACTGAAACGCGCCTCTACGGGCAAGGTTTCCGACACGATATTGCTGACCGCAAACAGAAGAAGCTCCCGGTCCTGTTCCTGAAACCGCGACTGCTGAAGGTTATCCAACTCAAGCTGCAGCACGCCGAGGCTTCCCCAGCCCGTTGGAAACCCGTAGCGTTCGGAAGCGTATTGGTCATCGGCTCCGGACATCTGCTCGGTAAACAGCTTCAGGACATAGAATTCCCGTAGATGCACCGTCTGGGATTTCATCTGTTTGTCCAGCTCGTTTCTTGAAACGGCAAGGGAGGTCAAGCTCTCCCGGATGGACTCAAACTCATCTTTCCGGTAGTCATCGGTCTGCTGCGGCTGAACGTTCGTCGCGAACTCGTGGAGTTTGCGGATTGGAGAATACATCCTGCGGCTGCCAAACCAGGAAGCGATCAGCACGGTCACAATAATCCCGAAACAGGCTGCGGCTGTAATCAGTGCAATCTTTCCCGTCTGATCGGTCACTTTATCCAGCGATACGACGGATACATAGGTCCAGCCGTTATAATCCGATTTGGTGTACAGCACGCTCACCTTATTACCTTCGCTTTCTGCGTGAAATGCGCCTTGGGGTTCAACGGACTGCCCAATCCTTGATAAGACCTCTCCGTTGATCGAGCGGTAAGCCTCCCGATCCTGAACCGGCGACAGGAACGCTTCTCCCTGCTCGTTCAGGATATATTGGCTGGCCCGCAAATTGACGGGTTCCAGCATGCTCCGGATATCTTTGGCGGTGATTTGCAGAATCAGAATGCCGGACGGAGCGGCGCTTTTCGACAGAAGCGGTAATTTGTGTACCAGCCGAAGAGTTGTCGCCGTTTGTTCGGCACTGTTCCAGTAATCCGTCTCCGCAGGATTCGAGGTCTGCGGGATTTCCCCCGATCCCGCTGCCCAGAATATGCTTTCATGGGTATTCAGATACCGGTCGAATTCGGCTTTGTTCATGCCCTCCAGCGGTTTGAGTGAGTTTAAATCCACGACCCATTCATGCTTCAGATTGACGACGTACACCTGGTTTAATATGGTCTGCGTCTGCAGGTTGAACATTTCCTTCGTCAGTTCCCGGACCTTGATAAAATCCTGTCCGCTTAACTTGCTGTCCATCACGGACTTCAGCAGCGAAGAGTTCTCAAACTGCAAGGCGGTTCTTTGCATGGAATCGAGCACCTGCTCCACCCTCATCCGGGTCTGGTTCAGCAGATGCATATTGCCTTCGTTCACCTTCTCCTCCACATCTTTGGCGGCGATGAAATAAGAGAAGAATCCGATAAGAATCGTCGGGAAGGATCCCAGCAGCAAACTGTATATGAGTATTTTGGATTTGAATGTTCCCAATATCGTCTGCTCCTTCTTGGCATTGGATGTAAAGAACAGGATCAACTGGACCGTATAAATGGATATGTACAACCGAATGATAACGCTTGCATTATAATAGTTTAAAAATCATAACATACCCGAGCATTAATTTTTAGTCTTCACATGCTTTTTTGTTAGCATTATGATGTCTTTTTGTTTTGCGATAATGGGCCACCGGTCATATCGAAACAAGCTCTGGCGAACCGCAAGAGCTTGTTTTACCATAAGCCAGATTTCAGACTGGAAATTCCACTTATTCTGCAGAGTCAGTAACCGCGCCTCTCGATGCTGAGGACACTAATTTTGCATATTTGTACAATACGCCCGTGGAAACTTTGAGTGGAGGCTGCTGCCATGCTTGTGCCCTTGCAGCCAATTCGGAATCCGATACGTCGAACGTCATTTCTTGCGTTTCGCTGTCGATCGTGATCATGTCTCCATTCCTCAGCAGCGCGATCGGCCCGCCTACCTGTGCTTCAGGCGCAACGTGACCGACAACGAACCCATGCGAGCCGCCAGAGAACCTGCCGTCCGTAATCAGCGCAACCTCTCCGCCGAGACCCTTGCCTACAATGAGTGCCGTGACCGACAGCATCTCCGGCATACCCGGGCCGCCCTTAGGACCGCAATAACGAATGACTAACACGTCGCCCTTGCATATTTCATCTCTCAAGATCGCTTCGGTTGCATCCTCCTCGCTGTCATACACCTTGGCCGGTCCGACAAAACGCAGCTTCTTCATACCCGACATTTTGGCGACCGCACCTTCTGGCGCGAGATTGCCTCTTAATACAACCAATGGCCCGTTCGGCTTCAGCGGCTTATCGATGGGGCGAATGATTTCCTGGCTGCCCTCTAACGGCGCAGCTTCCGCCAGATTCTCTGCCAATGATTTACCTGTGACCGTCAGACAATCGCCATGCAGAAGCCCCTCGGCGAGCAATAATTTCATGACGCCCGGTACGCCGCCGACTTCGTTTAAGTCCTGCATGGCATGTCGTCCGCTTGGCTTCAGGTCTGCAAGGTGGGGAACTCGCAAACGGATTCGCTCGAAATCGTCTAACGTCAAATCTACGCCAACCGAATGAGCGATGGCAAGCAAATGCAGGAACGCGTTGGTTGAACCGCCCAAAGCCATGACGACGGTTATCGCATTCTCAAACGCTTTTTTGGTCATGATGTCCCTGGGATAGATTTCTTGCTCCAACAAGGAGAGGACCTGTCTTCCAGCCGCAGCGCATTCCGCTGCTTTGTCTGGTGAAATAGCCGGCGTTGAAGAGGAACCGGGCAGGCTCATCCCCATGGCTTCTGCCGCAGCGGCCATCGTATTGGCTGTATACATGCCCCCGCAAGAGCCCGGTCCCGGGCAGACGCTGCATTCCACCTTGTGTAACTGCTCCTCCGTCATTTTTCCGTCATGATATTGCCCGACCGCTTCGAAAGCCGTGACGATATCCACGTTCTTGCCATCGAGCTTCCCGGGCTGTATCGTACCGCCGTAAACATAAACCGCAGGAAGATTCATCCGTCCGATTGCCATCAGGCAAGCGGGCGTATTCTTGTCGCAACCGCCGATCGCCACCAGACCATCGAAACGTTCGGCCCCCGTCACGATCTCAATCGAATCTGCGATGGCTTCTCGGCTGGGCAGGGAGAACAGCATGCCGCCGTGTCCCATCGAAATGCCATCCGAAACCGTGATCGTGTTGAAAATAAGCGGAGCGCCGCCATGGTTGCGTACCCCTTGCTTGGCCTCTATGGCTAGCTTGTCGATATGCATATTACAAGGGGTCACTTCGCTCCAAGTGCTGGCTACGCCAATCATCGGTTTCTTAAAATCCGCATCCGTGAAACCAACAGCCCGCAGCATCGCCCTGTTCGGTACCCTGTTGACGCCCTCACTGATTACCTTACTGCGAATGCGTAAATCTTTTTTGTTTGTCATCCTTCCTTCTCCCCCTCTGTTTAGAGTAACCCGTGTAGTTCCTGCATGGGACGCATGAAGTTTTGTTTCATCATAGCTTGCGCCCGATCACCGTCCTTCTGCTCGAAAGCGCTGATGATCGAGGCATGCTCATCGACTGAAGCCTGTGTGGCAGCAATCGGCTGTTTTAAGAACACGTACTTAAACCGCCGGATATGCATCTGAAGCGAGGCACTATATGCAGCGACATAAGGATTATCTGACAGCTCCACGATGAAATTATGAAACTGTTCATCCAACTCCATGGCTTGATAAGCTTGCCCGCTCTTCATGGCATTTTCAAAATCCAGATTCATCGCCCGCAATTGCTGGATCTGCTCCGGAACAATGATGGTAGTGGTCACTTCAGCGGCCAATGCTTGAAGAACGGCCATGGTCGAATACATCTTAAAGATATCTTCCCTCTCAATGGCCGTAACTTTTGTTTCTTTTCCGGGGTGCGTGGACACGAGTCCTTGTACTTCAAGCAGTTGAAAAGCTTCCCGGATGGGCGTTCGGCTTACGCCAAGCGATTCCGCCAATTCGGCGTCGAGCAATTTCTCGCCGGGCTGAAGCGTGCCATCGATAATCCACCGTTGAATTTGGGAGAAGGCTCTTTCTTTTGCGGTCATTCGTACGGGAGAGACATAATTCTTAGGAACTGGCATGACTTATCATCCTTACTCTTTAAGTTTGTTATATGCAATATATCGCATTCATATATTAAATACAATACTTAGAGGGCTTCGTTTGATAAAAATAACAAACAGAGGAAATACTTAATCAAACTATCCAACAGCTAAGGACCACCGTTTAAACAAGTGAGGTGTAAACAACCATGCCATTTTCCACATGGACGGGTTCAAACCAATCCCGTAACGAAGCCTCTTCCAACTCAAATGATGCGAGTTCAGATGGCCGGAACATATCGGAGAGCTTAGAAGAGACCACATCCGAAATCAAGAAAATTCTCGGCGATAACGACGATTTTATGATACATCCCTTCCATGTGTTCGGGCAGCATCCGGCCGTATTGTTTTATTTCTCCGATATGACGGATCACGCCGTCATTAATAATACTTTATTAAGACCACTTAAATATGGCCCTCGCCATCTCGATGTTTCAGACCTCCCTCGCCATGCGTTGATGGACACTTTGATGAAGGATACGCTTTATCACAGCGAAGGATACTCGGAACGAAAAATCTCCGTGCTCACCGACAATCTTCTAAGGGGACAGTCTGTCGTAGCGATCGAAGGGCTGGACGAGGCCATCATCATTGATACGCGAAAAATATCGCAGCGTTCAATAGAACAGCCGGCGACGGAACAGGTGATCCGCGGGGCACGGGAAGGATTCATCGAGACGCTCGGTACCAACATTTCCCTGCTCCGCTACCGGCTGCAAACGCCGGATTTCCGCGTGAAATCCATGGAGATCGGAACGAAAACAAAATCCAAGGTTGCGGTCTGTTACATGGATGGCATCACCAATCCCGGCATCGTTAAAGAAGTGAATAAGCGCCTGGACGCCATTGAAATCGATGCCGTGCTGGATTCGGGGTATCTGGAACAGTTTATCGAAGACAATCATTGGTCTCCGTTTCCGCAAATCCAGTATACGGAGCGGCCCGACAAAGTCGTGGCGAATCTGCTGGAAGGCCGAGTGGCCATTCTGGTCGACGGTTCTCCGCTCGCCTTGATCGCTCCAACCGTATTCAGCCAGTTCTATCAAACGGTCGAAGATTATACCGAACGATTTCTATTGATGAGCGCGATTCGGCTGTCCCGCCTGGTGGCTTTGGTATTTTCCTTGGTTTTTCCTTCGTTGTATGTGGCGATTATCTCCTTTAATCCTGAGCTGATTCCCACGGAATTTGCGGTCGCCGTCGCAGGCGGACGTGCAGGCGTCCCTTTTCCGGCGATGGTCGAAGTGCTCGTTATTGAAATTTCGATGGAGGTTTTGCGGGAAGCCACGATCCGGTTGCCGCAGCAGGTGGGCGGCGCATTATCCATTGTCGGCGTGCTCGTCATCGGGCAAGCCGCGGTATCTGCCGGGTTCGCTAGTCCGATTACCATCGTCATCATTGCATTAACGACCATCGGATCTTTCGCAACGCCGGCCTACAACGCGGCGCTTGCGCTCCGTCTGCTGCGTTTTCCGCTGATCATATTGGCCGGGATCTTCGGATTGTACGGCGTCATGGTCGGCATCATCCTGATTGCCAATCATCTTTTGTCGCTTAAATCGTTCGGAGTTCCGTATCTAAGCCCATTCGTCCCAGGCAACTTTCAAGGCATGCGGGATCTTCTGACTCGCGGACCGCTGTGGAAGATGAAGAACAGGCCTTCCTTCCTCCACCCGCTTGACACATCAAGGCTCGGTGATCAAATGAAGGAGCAGGTGGATCATTCCTCAACCAATATCATGAATCCCGTCCAACCTAATGACGAGAAAGGTCGATAACCATGAATGAACAGCGCCAAATCACGGTTCTGCAAGCCTCTGCCATTACGATCAGCACCATCGTGGGAGTAGGCGTTCTTGCACTCCCTTTGTCTGCGGTCAAAGCTGCGGATGCCGGGGCTCCGTTCGTTACTTTTTTGGGAATGCTGCTGGCGTTTGTCGGACTTTTCTTCATGACCCGGCTCGGCATGCGGTTTCCGAACGACTCTTACGTGGAGTACAGCGAAGTCATCATCGGCAAGTGGTTCGGTCGAATCGGAAGCTTGATCTCGATTGCGTTTTTTGCGGTTTTGAGCTCACTGGTCGCCAGAGAATTCGGAGAGGTTGTCGTTACGGCCGTCCTGAAGAACACACCGCTGGAGATAACCGTACTGGTCATGCTGCTGTTGGCTGCATTTTCTTCACGCCGGAATATCATGACCTTTTCGTATATCCACTTATTTTACAGCCCCTTTATTCTGATACCTGCCCTTTTGATCGTCGCCCTTTCATTAAAAAATGCAGACTTGGTCAATGTACTCCCTCTATGGGGAAATGAACCCGGAGGCATACCGGCAGGCATTATTACGCTCTCCACCGTGTTCCAAGGATACTTTATTATGATGATGGTCATTCCGGCCATGTGCAAACCTGAAAGAGCGATGCGGTCCAGCCTATGGGCCATGGTAGTAACCGGCGCTTTGTATATTTTGATCGTGGCTGCCACCGTGGGTGTGTTCGGAGCCGAGGAAACCAAAAAGCTGTTGTGGCCGACACTGGAGCTTGCCAAAGCAACTTCATTGCCTGCCAATGTGCTGGAACGCTTGGATGCAGTCTTTCTAGCCGTATGGGTAACGGCTGTTTTTACTTCCTTGTTCTCTTGTTACTACTTTACGCTTTACTCGATAAGCAAGCTATTCCGGTTAGCGGACCATGGGATGTTGTCCTTCTTCATCCTCCCCTTTCTGTTCGTGTTGGCCATGCTGCCCCAAAGCTTGATTCAATTGAATGAAGTGAACGGCATGATATCCAAATACGGACTGCTGATTACTATCGCGTATCCCGGTATCCTGCTGATCATCGCCATCCTGCGCAAAAAAAGAGGTGCAGCCAAATGATCGGGGAAATTTACAGCGGTTATTTGGATGTTGCCATTCTGATCTGGCTCTTCTGCGGCTTGTTCAATCTGTTCATCGACACGAATAAGTACAGACAATCGAACATGACCAAGGAAAAAAAAGTATCCCGCGTGCTGGGTTGGATCAATATCAGTATCGTAACGGTTTGGTTTCTGGTTATCGTCCTTGTTAAAGTCTTCGTGTGAGTTTAGATGTCTGAGTTCAGGAGGATCTCAATGAGTAAGAGAGTAAACGCCGGCTTTAACCTAAAATTCATGATCCTTCTTCTCCTCTGCTCACTTCTGACAGGCTGCTGGGATCGGATGGAGATTGAGGAACGCGCGGTCGTTCTAGGTATATCAATCGACACGGCCGGCAAGAATGCCGAGATTCGTGAAGATGAAATTTCTCATCTTCGAGGGAAATATCCCGCACCGCAACAGGAAATGATCCAGTTATCCGTTCAAATCGCTCTTCCCGGCAGAATACCGCTCGGACCCGGCGAAGGCGGTGCTTCAGGAGAAGGCGCCCAAGAAACCGTGTGGGTGCTTGATGTTGTGGGACATACCGTCGATGATGCGATGATGAATCTCCAGCAGCAAATATCAGGCAAATTGTTTTTTGGACATCTCCGCGTCATCGTCGTTTCTGAAGAATTTGCGAGAAAGGGGATGGAGAATTTAAACGACTATCTCCACCGAAACGCGGAAGTCCGCCGTATGGCCTGGCTGATGGTATCCAAAGGGAAAGCGAGAGAACTGATGGAAGCAGCCCCGAAGCTGGAGCGCGTCCCGGCATTGTATTTGTCCTCCACGCTTGACGACGCCGTTAAGCATGGCAAGTTCCCGAGCGACTATATCGGAACCTTCTGGAACAATTCGTCGAAGAAGGGGCAGGAAGGATTTCTGCCTTACATCCAAATCATGAAGGGCGATAACGTGGAAATCAGCGGCATGGCTTTTTTCAAAGGCGCCACACTGGTCGGCGTGACAAAACCGTTTGAAATTGCCGGATACTTGGTCATTAAGGGAATCAGTCCGGCAGGATATCGGGGAATCATTCATGTTGGAGACGACTCTCAGGTCGTCACCATCCATGCAACGAACCGGGAATCGGAAATCAAGGTAGACATCAAGAACGGCCTTCCTCATTTTACGATCACGGCAGTGACGGAAGTGAATGTCGAAGAGAAAAACACGGAAACCCTCCCGCTCAATAACTCGCATATTCTTGAGGAAATTGCTCGGGAGAATGAACGATCCGTTAAAGAACTCATGCTCGGACTAATCCAAAAAACGCAAAAAAAAGAATCCGATATTTTCGGATTCGGTGAATTGGTACGAGCCAGAAAACCATCCTATTGGAATAGCCATGTCAAAACCGCGGATCAATGGAGTGAAATTTATAAACATACAACCTTTGATTTCCGTGTAACATCGAAAGTCCGAAGAGTCGGCATGAAGGCGGAATGATGGTGTCAGACCCACAACACAGTAATTAGCTATAAAAATAATGAACTTGAACACGGGTAAAGAGCGCTATCGCTTGAATACCACATCGGCTGCAATCGGCAGATGATCCGATGCTTCGGTTTGGATCACGCGTTGATTGGCATGCCGGACGTTAGGGGAAGTCAGAATATAATCGATGGTTGCCGACGGATTGATGACAGGGAACGTATAGGCATCGTCTATTCCCTCAAAGCTGTTTACGAATAAACCGCTGTTTAACAGTAATTGAAACTCTGAACTGTCCGGTTCCGCATTAAAATCCCCCATGAGAAGCGCAGGTCCCTGAGAGCCGGAAGCAAGGTCAATGATTTCCTGAGCCTGTGCCGTTCTGCTGGTGACATCCAGCCCGAGATGCGTGTTGTAAACATCCACATGGATTCCCCTCAGATTAACGACGGCATGAAGAACGCCACGCTGCTCCTTCCCGAAGCTGCTTAACCATGTATTCTCGGATCGGAGTATCGGATACTTGCTCACGATGGCTGTCCCGTATTGACGGTTGTTTGTTTGTCCTTCCCCCGGTTCCAAATCAAGATTTGCGCCGTAAGCGTAATGATAGCCGAGCAAATCAGCCAATTCCTTGGCTTGGTCTTTAAAATCGCTTCGTTCCCCGTAATGCCGATCCACTTCTTGAAGCCCGACAATCTCAGCGCCGGAGTCGCGGATCACATCCGCAATTCTCTGCAGGCTCAGCTGACCATCGATTCCTACCCCATGATGGATATTGTAAGACATCACGGTGGTGCTTACTTCTTTGCCTTGACCCTTTCCCGCTGCCATGACGCCCGTTGCAAACAGGGGAATGATGAACAAGCAAGCGATTAGCGAAATGAAGCTTTTTTTCATGAACGAATCTCCTTCCATTAGCCAGATTAATATTGTAAGAATCAAATTGATTATATACGGGTTTTATTTTCGCCAGATCAAGCCACGAGCTGCTCCTTTAAAATGGTAAAAAAGAAACAGACTAGACACCCTTTATATGGTCCAGCCTGTGACCTGCGACTTACATTCGCTTGGTTGATCGCAACTATTCAATGAGTCAAAACCGCCTGCGCATCAATTAAAAATGCTGTCCGGAACGTAATATACCTTCTGCGTATTCTGCTTATTGACCGGATCCGTCACGATCGTAAAATATACGTTGCCGTTCTTGGTCTGGACTCCCTCGATTTCATGGTTGCCTACATTCGTAATTTTCACGAGGGTTTTGAAAGTCCCGGTATTCGTCATCATGGCAATCTGAGGGGTTTCGCCTTCGGCTCCGCCTGACGTATAGATTTTCGTTTGGCCGAGCATATCCGCCCCCTGGAAAGATCCGTTCGGTCTGACGATGCCGCTGCCCGATTGCGTGAAGCTGCCAACCGCTGCGTTCACCGCGGCTGCGCTGTCCATCCGCACCTGTTCATTGCTGTCAAGCAGCTTATTGAGCGCGACCGTGTCATAAATGGACCAGGTCACGGTTCCTTCTTTCGTCTGAACGCGGAACACCGTATGCGTACTGTTGCCGCCGCCATCAACCCGGTAGGTCTCGCCCAGCCTTGCTCCTGTTTTATTGGCGTAATTCATATAGGTAAATCGATGCAGATCCGTATAATCGACCGTCTTGCCGGCCGAATATTGCAGTCTTGCTACCTGGAGCGACCAATAATAATCGGTTGAAGGGTCTGCTTTTGAACTGAAATAGAAATAATTGACGCCATTGTACGTATACATATCCAGCGTTTGACAGTGCCCCGTGTTGGTGACGGTCATTTTATCTACAAAAGTAGCGTCATTGCCGTTAATGAGCAATCTTGAAAGATAGCAGGTTCCCTTGGAACGCTGCGTGACATACAGATATTTATCCGCGATGTAGGCTTTTTGAACAGCCACGTTGTGTTGAAGCCCTTTTAAATTGTAGGCAAGCGTTGCCGAAGCGTTGACGGTTTTCTCTGGGGTTGCCGCGAACGCGGGCAAACCGGACATACAAAAGATAAGCATTGCAAGGATGAAGGACGTGAGTAATTTAAATTGCCTTTTCTTAAGGCTCAGCCCTTGAACGTCAAACATCAATCCACCTCCATGAAATGATAGAATTCCGTGAGTTCCTCGGCGCCCCCTTTCCTAGGTAGTGAATGTACACTTTGAGTTTACCATTTCCCCCAGGGATTTCCTGTGCTTATCATACTTAAAGTTTTAGGAAATCATGGTCCTTTAGCCCTTTTTTTTCGATTAAACGCCCAAGAGATCATAAAGAAAAGGAGCATCCGCTTTAAGATTCGGCGAATGCTTCCTTTGTCTCTAGCAGTTTAGGGATGAAAAACAACGGATACAACAAAAGGTACAGGTTGGACACCCACCACATGAGGTCGAAATCCGACTTGATGATCCAAAAAACGATCGCCTGCAGCCCGGAACAAAACGTCAGGGTAAGCGAGATTAAGGCGAGATTTTTCCATTTCGCATTTCTTCGTTTATGTAAGTACAGACTATACATCCCGGTAACGGATATGAATATGTCCAGCGGAAAGAACGACCAATTCCAAATAACCAACAGCTCATTGGTATAATCCTGATATAAATACTCTTTAGGAATGAAGGCCAGTGCGGTAATGACCCAATACATAATAAATCCGATATCCGTCACTAAGAACAAACCTTTTAATGTTTTGCCCAAGGCATACCCTCTCTTCTCCTTCGTGATCTATCGTTGGCTCAAGTTTCCCTTTTGATGATACCGGCCAAAAGAATCTCTCCCATATCGCGCAGGCCCTCCTGAAGAGTCATGCTGCTCCTGTTTGCCGCCGAGTCCTCCATTAACCGATAGAAGCCCCCTACATACAGATCAATGAATATTTTGGCGTTAAACGGCCGGAGCAAGCCTTGACGAATGCCTTCCTGAAATAATTCGGCAATGCTGCCCCATTGCTCATTTAGAAATTGGTCCAGACGGTTCCATTGGTTAGGATAATAACGCTGCAGCTCTGTGATGAGGTTTAGCTCGATAAACTGAAAATCAGCCGGGATAAGAATCAGACATCGTCTAAGTTTCTCCAATGTACTGAGGCTCGCATTATTCATGATTTCCTTCTCTTTATGCTGAAGCTCATCGATCGCCCCCGCGAGAATTTCGGCAATTAGCTCATCTTTGGAAGGGAAAACGCCATACAGGGTTTTCGTGCTCATCCCCAGCTGTTTGGCCAGTTCACCCATCGTAAATCGCAATCCGCTTCTCCGGATTTCCTTGCTTGCCGCCTCGACGATTCGTTCTCTCAATGAAATTCACCCCCCACCCTGGAAAATAATAAAACAAAATCGTTTTCTTTGTTTTCCATACATAATATCCCGATTCCTTCTTTGTGTCAAACGAAAGGCGGATCACAACGAAAAGAGACAGCATGGAATGCTGTCTCCAAAATATCGATAGCTTAGACATGTAGGCAAATCCTTTGAAATAGGCTTACGCTCAGGCCTTTACCTTCAACTCAACAACGCCGCTCTCCCAATCCGAGTGGCCGCCTACTACGATGCTGACTCGGCAAGGGACGACATCGTAATCCATGTTGCGGTTCCAGATGGCCAGTTCCTCGAAGCCGAGCTTGAACGTAACGGTGGTGCTGTCCCCGGGCTCCAGCATTACCTTCTTGAATCCCTTCAATTCTCGAAGTCGGCGGGTAATCCCTGATTGATCGGCTTGTATGTAAAGCTGAACGACTTCATCCCCCTTCAGCTTTCCGCTGTTCTTCACCTCCACGCACACCTCGACACGACTTCCGGAGCGAAGCTCGTCAAGCGTCACTTCATTCTGGGAGATGGCCGGAGATCCATATTCAAACGAGCTGTAACTCAAGCCGAATCCGAACGGATATAACGGTTTGGACGGCATATCGACATAGGGACGAGGGCGCCCTGCGTTTTTCTGATTATAATAAACCGGCAATTGACCTACGGAGCGTGGAATCGAGACGGGCAGCTTTCCGCTCGGGTTCACTTGGCCAAACAGGATTTCTCCGATGGCACGGCCTCCTTCGCTGCCGGGATACCAAGCGCACAGCAAGGCATCGCTAAGCTCGGCCACCTCGCCGACGGCGAGCGGACGTCCTTGAATGAGCACGGTGATCACCGGTTTGCCGATCGCGTGAATTTCCCGAACCAACTGCTCCTGTATCCCGCCTAAGCGCAGTTCGGCTAGATCGACTCCTTCCCCGCAGTCCATTTCCGTCGGATCCCCCTCCGCTACGATCGCTGCGCCGTTATTGTCAAACGTGCCCCCGAATTGACGAGCACTGCTGCCGCCAAGCACGAGCACGACCGCGTCCGCGGAACGGGCCGCTTCGATTGCTTCAGGCAAGCCCTGGGCGGACATGCCTCGAACGCTGCATCCGGGAGCGAAGACGATGTCCGTGCCTTCGGGAGCGGCCATCCGAATGCCTTGAAGCGCCGTGACTCCACTGCCCTCGCGCTGAACGCTGGTGTAGTCCCCGAGCTGGTTGTAGAGACGGTCCGCATTAGGACCGATGACCGCCAGCCGTTTGATACTGTTGTGATTCAATGGCAGTACGCCTTTATCGTTTTTAAGAAGCACAACCGCTTCTCTTGCAACGGAAACGTTCAACTCTCTGGCGGCTGCATTGTTCACGGTCGAAGCAGCCAAGCCCTCGTCAACGTACGGCTGCTCGAACAGCCCCAATCGGAATTTCAGGCCAAGCACTCGACCAACCGCGCGGTCGATGCTCTCCATATCGGCCTTCCCTTGTTTCACCGCTTCTTTAAGCGTCGTGAACGACTTGTCCCACAGGCTTAGATCGACCCCGGATGACAGAGCAAGCGCCGCTGCCGACTCATGGTCTCCCGTAATGGACACCAAACGGTCGATGGCCGTTCCATCCGCCATGACAATCCCATCAAATCCCCATTCATCTCTCAGAATGCCGGTTAACAGCTTATCATTGGCATGACATGGAATGCCGTCGAGTTCATTATAGGCCGCCATGACGCCAGCCGCTCCTGCTTTGATCCCCGCCTCTGCGGCAGGCAGTTGAATTTCCCGCAGCTCCCGCTCGCCTGCGGGAACCGGGCCTGCGTTCCTTCCGCCCTGCCCTGCTCCTTGTGCGCATAGATGCTTGAGCACGGCAGCTGCCTTATCCGGACTCTTCCATTCCTCCGGGTTTCTTCCCTGCATGCCAAACACAACCGCCTCCGTCATTCGCGCAGCCAGGTAAGGATCTTCTCCGTAACATTCCTCGGAGCGTCCCCACCGCGGATCCTGCAGGATGTCCAGTACCGAGACCAAACCTAAATGCGCGCCTCGGCTGCGGATCTCGGAGGCCACATGGGAATAGGCCTTTTCAATTAATTCGGGATTCCAGGTGGAACCGATGGCCGTATTGACGGGCAGAAGCGTTCCGTCAAGCGCTTGATGGCCGTGGGGGCATTCCTCCGAGAGCAGGACGGGAATGCCGAGCCGGCTGTGCTCGATCACGTAACGCTGGATGGCATTCGCCACCTTCGCGTTGTCCTGCGTAGGAATCCCGTTCTCATAGGTCACCCCGGACCAAGGGTCCGCCCGGAACAGACCGTACAGGGCCCCCATGCCGGCCCCCCACTCGACATGCTCCTTGAATAAGTCGGTCAGTTCAAACTCCGTTTCGGTCCCTTCGCTTCGCCGATATGCCATCCAGCCGTACAAGTGCTGGTTCAGCTGCCCGACCTTCTCCTGCAGCGTCATTCTGGACAACAAATCCTCTACGCGCTCGTTTACGGGGAGCGCAGCATTCCGATATTTCTCCATATTCCCATACCCCTTCCATCCTGGTCGTCACGCTTCTGATCATTCTTTGATATTCAAGACCCGATATTTCTTGGGCGTCATGCCCGTGTACAGTTTGAAGACGGATACAAAATACTTGTATTCTTTGTAGCCGACGCGGTCGGCAATCTCAAACACCTTGTCCTGCGTCGTCAGCAGCAGCTTTCTCGCCTCGTTGATGCGCAATTCGTTCATGTATTCGCTGAAGCTTTTTCCCGTGCTTTGTTTAAAAATATTGCTGAAGTAGCTGGGCGTAATCTTTAAATACGCTGCCACTTCCGACGCTTTCAGGTCGCTGAGATAATGATCCGCCATATACTTCTTGGCCTTCTCAATGATCCAGAACGATCTGTCGATGCCGACCCTGTCGATCAGCTGCAGCAGATCAAACACTTCCGAGGATATCGCCAGACGAATCGCGTCGGGATGATTGAACACCTCCAGATCGATCGTTCTCTCCAGGCCATGCTCCAGCTGGGTCAGACCGCTTTGACGAAGTCGCTGCCTAAGCATGATGGACAGTTCATCACACACGTTCACCATATCCGTCAACAGGTACCGCTGATCCCGGAAAAATCGGAACATGCCGTCGATTAGCTCTTCCAGCATTTCGGCATCCTGCTTGAATAAAGCCACGGACAGTTTCGAGACCATATCGGCACTGTCGAAATCGTGCTTGGCCCGGCCGTTATCCACCTCGGACTTATATTCGCGATCCAGCAAGGGGCGCTGTTCCAAGGCATAATAAGGCAATAACGCTCGCACCTCCGAGCAGATGGCTGCCGTTTGGTCCGGGGAAGCGTAAGCATCCGATACCGCGCCGTACAAACGATGCTTTTCCGGCCAGGCATCCAGCATCGCCTGCAGAATTTCTTCCCACTGCCGCTTCGGGCGAGGCTGATCCGTCATCAGCAGGGTCAACAGCAAATTTTTATGCACAAACACGGATATTTGACGAATTCCGCTGGTTTCGAGGCTTTCACGAACCGTCCGGATCCATACATGCTGCAGCATCGTTAAATCCTGTTCCGATACGGAAGCTGCAAGGTTCGAGAACTTCTCCAGCTGCGTAGCCATGAGTTTATATTCGGCACCGTTTACTAAATCGCCGGGCACCGCCTTGGCCAATGAAGTTTCATTATGCGCTGCCATGTCGGAAAGCCACAGCTCGGCATCCTTCGATGATCCGTCGACACGGGTATCTTGGTTGCGAATGTCTTCCACGATTCCCGTCACGGCGGCCACCAATTCGTCAATATCGACGGGCTTCAGCAAGTAATCGGTTACATCAAGCTTGATGGCTTGGCGGGCATACTCGAATTCCTCATAACCGCTGATCATGATGACCCGAATCTGAGGATGACGGAGCTTCAGCTCCTTAGCAAGCTGAAGCCCGTCCATTCCCTCCATTCGGATGTCCGTCAGAACCAGATCAATCTCGTGTTCCTGCACCACCTGCAAAGCTTCATTGCCATCATAAGCCTCGGCGACGACCTCGACTCCATAATCCGCCCAGTCAATGGTATAGTGCAAGCCCTGACAGATCACCGGTTCATCGTCAACGATCAGCATTTTTACTGTCTTCACGTGTTGCATCGTACGATTCACCACCGTAGGTTTCAGAATATGGAAGCTTGAGGCGAATCAAGGTTCCTTGCGATGAAGCCTCAATCACTTCCAGTCCGTAGCGTTCTCCGAAAAACAGGTATAAACGTTCATGAATGTTGCTGAGCGCACCTCGTGTGCGGCCGGCTTGGACTCCGATTCGCAGGGATTCCCTGACTTCTTCCAAAGTAGAATCGTCCATACCCCGGCCGTTATCCTGCACGTCGATCCAAATCTCATCCTCCCGCTTATACGCGATGACCGTTATCCTGGCAACCGGCTCGCGCCGATCAAGGCCATGCTTGAGAAAATTCTCGACCAAAGGCTGAATGGTAGCCTTCAAGGTAAGCGAATTCGCCAGATCATATTCCATGTACAGCGCATATTTCAGTTTACGCCCCAGCCGTCTCTGCTGCAAATACAAATAGGAGCGTACGAATTCCATTTCTTTAGCAAGGCTGGTCTCGTAATGGCCATTGTTCAGACTGGAACGAAGGAATCGGGACAAAATTTCGATGAGCTGGCTGGACTCGACGGCCTTCTCCAGCCTGGCGGTCCAGCGGATCATATCCAGCGTATTATAGAGAAAATGCGGATCCATCTGCTCCTGCAGCAGGCGCAGCTCGGATTCGCGCTCCCTCAGTTCCAGCTTGTATTTATGCTCGATCAGTTCCTGAATCGTGGAGACCATATCGTTAAACCTGCGGTTCAGCTCGGAAATCTCATCCTTGGAACGAATGGGGACCCGAGCGTTGAAATCGCCGAGCTTTACGCGATTGGTCTCAATCTTCAGGCGCAGGATCGGCCTGATAATCGTATAGTGGAACCCGATCAAGGCCGATAAGCCCAACAGGAGAATTCCGATGAGAATGACCTGCATCAAGATGGATACGCCGCGTACATCCTGATCCAACGCAGCCTTGGGCACCATGGAAACGATCGTCCAATCGGTATTCTCCATCCGTTGATGAAAGGTCAAATACGCTTCCCCGTCGTGTCGGTATGTGGAAGAGCCCATCGTCCCGGCGGTTATGATATCCGTAATCGCTTTCCCATCGCCGATATCCAAGGATAGCAATTCTTTGGAGGGAAGTACGATTTGTCCTTCGGCATTCACAATGAATACCATGCCTTCGTCCCGAGTTAACCCCCGCTGCAGCTGTTTAAGAATACTGGCTTCATCCATGCGGATGACGAGCCTAGCCAGCGGGAGCGTGATCTCGTCATAGGAATTCAGAACCCGGAACAATGAGACGAGGTTTACTTCACCATACCAGCCGCTGGTGGAAGGATAGCCGTTGCTCCACACGATTCCGCCTTTATGCTCGTCCGCCAGCCGGTTCCAAGACTCTTCGTTGCCGTGAATCGGCTCGCCCATCTCAATGGAATTGCCGTTAAACCCGGTGATCGAAATCGATTTGATATAGTTTTTGGACATGAGCTGAAACGTCAGGAATCCTTCAAGATTCTGCTTCAACTGCTCCGCCCTCCCGCTCTCTGGCGGTGGATCAAGGCGCAGGTATTGGCGCATGTCATTGCTCAATATCAAATAATCGGCTATATCCTCGATCATGGCCGTTTGTTCTTCCAGCTGGTTCGTTACGATCTCCAGGCTGCGCTGGCTTGATTGGATAAATTGGCCGCGCAGCACTTCGTTCAGCTTGTCTTGGGCCAGGACGCCGACCCCCAGCGTAGGCAGAATGACAAAAAAGAGGAAAATGACCAGAGCCTTCTGTTTCAGACCATAATTCCCGATCCAGCCCAAACTGCTGCGCATGTCCATTCCCTCTTTCGATGTCTTCATGATGTTGAGCTGAAACCGGATTAACCTTTAACTGCGCCTGCCGTCATGCCGTTAACGAGCTGTTTTTGCAGGAGCAGGTAAAAAATAATGATCGGTATAAGCGCGATCGTCAACGCAGCCATTTGCAGCGTAAGGCTGGCTGTCTCAATGCCGACAAAGTTGGCGAGCCCAAGCGGCAATGTTTTCAGCGACGATGAACTGATCAAGACGAGTGCGAACAAGTACTCGTTCCAATTATAGATAAAGTTCAAGATCACGACGGTTGAAATCGCCGGACGCGTGATCGGTAATATGATCGACCAGAAAATCTTGAATACGCCCGCGCCGTCCATGACGCCCGACTCCTCCAAATCCTTTGGAAACCCTCTCATGAAACCCTCCAGGATAAAGATCGTCAAGGACAAATGGAACGCCGTGTATGGAAGAATCAGCGATAAGTGGGTATCCAGCAAATGCAGATTCCGCATGATCAAGAAAATCGGAATCAAGGTCGCATGAATCGGAACGACCATGCCCAGCAGAAATATCGCGTAAGTTGCACCGCGCAGCTTAAAATTGAACCTTGCCAAGAAGTACGCCGCAAGCGATCCAAGAAGGACCGTCACGACCAACGATACGACCGTTACGATGATGCTGTTAAGGAAGTAGGTATCCATATTCGCCACTTCCCATGCCTTCGCGTAATTGGAGAATTGCAGCTCGGTCGGTATGGAGAACGGGTTCGCCGCATATTCCTGCTCGGTTTTGAACGAATCTACGATCATCCAAAAGAAAGGGATTATATTAATAATAGCGAATATCCCCAAAAAAGTGTATGCCGATAAATGGAACCATTTCGTTTGTCTGTACATCTCCTCCCTCTCCCTTCTATTCTTTTTCTCTCGCCAATCGATTTACGATCGTGATGACGATAAGGCTAAACAGCAGAATCAATACGGACACTGCACTGCCGTAGCCGAATCTCATATTCATAAACGAGTTGTTGTACATATAGACGGTCATAACCTCCGTCGCATGTGCCGGTCCGCCGCCCGTCATGATCTGGATCAGATCGAACACGCGGAACGAATTGCTTATGCTGTAGACAACGGAGACGAGCAATGTTCCTCGGATCATCGGGATCGTAATCCGCATGATCCGGCTTAGTCCGGTCGCCCCGTCCAGGGCAGCCGCCTCATTGACTTCATCGGGGATATTCTGCAGCGCGGCCAATAGAATGATCATATATAAGCCGCAGTTTTGCCATATATAAGCGATGCTGATGGAGATCATGGACCAGAACGGATCCCCCAGCCAATTATGCTGCCAGCTCTCAAGACCCAGAACGCCGAGCAGGTTATTTAGCATCCCGTATTCCGTGTTGTACACCATGCCCCAGATCAGGGATACCATCACCGATGAAATGACGACCGGCAGGAATCCGATGGTCCGGAAGAAGCTGGAGCCCTTGAGTCCTCGATTCAGCAGCAGGGCCAGCAGCAGGCCAAGCGGAATCTGACCCGCTATCCCGGTAAACATGATAATGATGTTGTTCTTAACGGACAGCCAAAAAATATCATCTTTGAAAATATCTACGAAATTGTCCAGCCCGATAAAACGCATGGGCGTGATTCCGTCCCAGTTCATTAATGAATAATAAACCGATAAGCCGATGGGAAATATGGCAATACATATATAGATAATGAGTGCTGGCGCCAAGCCCAAGAATATAGCCCATTTCGTATGCTTAAGCGTATGCATTGGCGTAACTCCTTTCTTTCTGCCTTTAATAAGAAAAACCCGCTGCCGGGTTTTTCTTTGTGCCATCATGATCTTGACTTAAGGAAGGAAATTCGCAACTTACTTCATGCTGTCGAAAGCTTCCTGAACCTCTTGGGCGAGCTCCTCCGGCGTCCCTCTGCCGATGGTCAGAGCCTGCAATCCGTTCTGCATGACGTCGGTAACTTGCGTCGGAATGACGCTGTCGAACACCGGTGCCGTTCCCTTGTTGGTCAACTCCAGCATCTCCTTGAGATACGGGCTCGCATCTTCAGGAATTTCAACGTTGGCCGGTACGACAACGCCTTTACTGATCAGATCTTTGTACAGGTCCTCATTGACAAAAAACTTAATGAATTCCTCGGCAGCCGCTTTCTTTTCATCGCTCAATCCTTTTTTAATGGAGATGCCGTACTGAACGACGCCCGCGCTTTTCACCGGATCGCCGGATCCGCCAGGGACGCTCGGGAAGAGCGCAATGCCGAATTTGTCCCCTTCCTCGTTGTTGATGCGGATTCTTCCGTCAACGGTAGAAGAAGAAATATGCATCGCTGCTTTGCCTTGAATGAAATAGTCCTGCCCTTGGACGGAATCCATGTTGTTCGCATCCGTATTGAATGCTCCCAGCTTGGACAGTTCGTCGATGACGGCAATCGCTTTCACGTATTCGGGATCGGTAAATTTGGCTTCCTTGTTCAAAATTTTCTGCAAGAAGTCACTGCCTACGTAACGGTCCCCGATAATCGACAAGAAGGACGATTGAAGCGGCCATTTCTCTTTGTTGCCCAAGGAGATCGGCGTAATGCCGGCTTCCTTCAGCTTTTTCACCGCATCGATGAATTCGTCGTAGGTAGCCGGAAATTGGTCATAACCGACCCCGGCGAACATCTCTTTATTGTAATAAATAATGTCCACGAAGGTTTGTTTGGTCGGCACGGCGAATTGACTGCCGTTCTGATTAAATCCGGCCAATGCGTCCTCCGGCAAAATATCCTTCCAGTTATCCATCAGGTCATCCAGCGGCATCAGCAGATCCCCGGCTACCAGAGGAGCCAGGTCGGCACCAGGCCATACGACGTTGATATCCGACAGATTGTTGGCGGCAGCCAACGTGCGCAGCTTCGTTTTATACTCCGTTGCAGCTACCCCGTCCTGCTTGATGATAATGTCGGGATGCTGTTTTTCGAACTCGGCGATCCGCTCTTTGTACACCTCGTTATCCACGTTCGGCGATGTCCATGGATGCATGATGTTCAAGGTAACCTTTTCCGGTTCGGCAGCGTCTTTCTCCCCGGAGCCGCAAGCGACGGTTGACATGAGCAGCAGCGCAGCTGTTCCGGTGAGAAGCATCGTTCTAAGCTTCTTAGACGTTTTCATTTGTTATACCCCTCTCTTTATACGTTACATATCATGTTCTTATATTTAACAATATAAGATATATTAATTATACAATCGGGTTAGCGATCCCAATATCCGCTAAAAAAACGATTTCATCTAATTTTTTTAAGTCATTTCGGACAAAACGGACTTCTTATTCATCATATTTCTCTCGGTAGCGTTAATTTTCATTACATTAAATTCGCGTTTTTCCATTTTAATGGTATCGCTTACATCTTAGGTTCTACAGAAAGCGTGGCAGTGAAACCAAATCATTTGCCACGCTCTGAAGCGTCTTTATTGCGGTTCGTTCAAAATATAATCCACTAAGTCATCCAACGGTACCGTTGCGAGGGCAATTGCCGTATCGGTTACGCCGTAATAGATATAGAGGAGACCGTCCTTGACCACATTGCCTGTCGGGAAAATGACGTTCGGGATCTGATAGCCGAATTTTTCATAATACGTCTCCGGCTCCATAATGAACCGGCGGGTTCTGGCGATGATTTTCTCGGGATTCTCCAGATCCAGCAGCAAAGCCCCCACGCGATACACCGTATCTTGGTCTACGCCGTGGTAGAGCACCAGCCAGCCTTTGTCCGTCCGCACCGGAGGCGTCGAACCGCCGATTTTTTTAAACTCCCAATCGTTGTTCTCGGCTTTTGCCAACAGCTTCGGCTCGTCCCAATGCATCAAGTCTTCGGAGTAGCTGATCCACATGGCCGCTTTTTCGGTTCCGTATTCCTCCCCTACATATTCTTCCGGTCTGCGAAGCAGCACATACTTGCCGTTGATTTTCTCCGGGAACAGAATGTTGTCGCGATCATTGATATCCAGCGGCGTTGTATCGCACAGGTACTCCCAATGAATGAGATCCTTCGAAGTCAGGATCCCGGAACGCGTCAGCCAATGGCCTTCCTCTTCGCCCCAGCCGTCCGGATATTCGGGAATCGAGCGTTCGGGGATGCCGGCTCCCGTCGGGTAATAGTTCATGGCGCACGGGCGCAAGGCATAGTTCAAATAAAAGGTGTCGTCGATCTTGACGATTCGCGGGTCCTGGATGCTGCCATAGGGGAATCCCAGCTGGTCCGGCGTTACCACCGGTTCGTCCAGCACATGGGTGAAATGCACGCCGTCCGTGCTTTCCAGCAAACCCAGGTAGTTCTTGCAGGGAGTCAGGGATCCTGCCGTCCGTTCAATCATATAGAATTTTCCGTTATCGATAATGACGGCCGGATTGAATACCGTCACCTTTCTCCAATCGTAGAGTCCAGGCACTACTATCGGATTTTCCGCATGCCGGGTGATTTTCATGGATAAGCCTCCTCGTGATTGCTATGTAAGTGTTATCAAGCTGCTTTCTTTAACTCATTATAAGAGGCTTGGTCCATTCATAATATCCTGTAAACTTTCAATATTATCCGAAATATTGTTATCTGTGATGCTTCGCAGCATATAAAAAAAGCGGTTCAACATTGAACCGCTGGACTCATGTTTTTCGCATTAAGAGCACGAATGGTCCCCATCAATGCGTATTTTCCTGTAACATCGCTATGTATTCCTTTCTTTTCACTTCACGCTGCTGTTCATTCAAACGCGGGCAGGTATAACAGTAATCGCTTCCTTCCGTGCGGTAATAAAGACAGCAGGCCGTTTTCATCGGTGGCCGGTAGTCGGGGTCAACCAACGGCGGAAGCTGACGAATTTTCACTGCGAAGGGATTTTTCTTCCGAGCAAAAGCTGCCTCGGGGTCCAGCTCTTCACGTAAAAATCGATAATCCTCATGAAGACGGTTCTTTATCGCTTCGTTGTGCTGCTCCTCCAGCCATGTCTGATGTTCCCGATAGAATCGGGTTGGCCATTGCCCCCAGAGCTGTTGGATGTGGAGTCCGCTTGCCGCCGACAAGCTTTCCAATAGAGGTCTTGCTGTAGCGAAGTAAAATCTTTCCATGACGCTCTCTAACCAATCCCGTCGATCCACTTCGTTCTCAGGAGCTAATACAGCCTGCCAATGACTCATCTCTATGAAATAGCTCATTTTATGGTTGTTGGTCGTCCAATGCAGAGTCATATTCGGTATTGAAAAATCGGGTGCGATTTGCCAAACGGAAATGGCATACTGCAGAGCCAAGGCGATTTTGCTCAGCCAACCCGCGCAAAAAACAGCTGCGACTGCTCGATCCTCCCCGCGAATAACGACATTGTATTCATCGAGAAACCGCTTCGCTTCCTCGTCTTGCAGCAGTAAGCGAAGCTCAATTGAATAACTGCCCATCACGGCATCCGTCCGAATGCCGAACTTCTTGTGTAACTCGTCCAAGCACTTTGGTTCCATATCGTTTGTCCTCACTCTGTTCGTATTCAACCTTCAACGGATACCCGTACCGATGCAGCAAGTATGAAAGACCTTCCTACAAACAACGATCCAAACAGGGACGCTTAAAACTGCCCGATAATTCTACCCTTTCCCCTAGGGATACACAGCGGCGTGCCGAACAAGGGATCTGGTATGACCTTGCAATCCAATTGGAAGACGTCTTTAACAGTTTCCGGCGTCACGATTTCCTCAGGTGCTCCGAACGCATAAATATTCCCCTCGCTTACAGCCACCATGTAGTGTGCATAACGGCAAGCTAAATTCAGGTCATGCAGCACCATGACGATGGTGCGCTGATCCCGCTCATTCAGTTCATACAGCATATCCAATATCTCTACCTGATGGGACAGGTCCAGATATGTCGTCGGTTCGTCGAGCAGCAGCATACCGGTTCCTTGAGCCAGGGTCATGGCAATCCATGCTCGCTGCCTCTGGCCACCGGAGAGGGAGTCCACGGTCTGATCGGCAAAAGCTTCCACGCGGGTAGACTTTAATGCAACGTTCACCATCTCTTCATCAACTGGTGACCACTGCTTCAACCAGCTCTGATGCGGGTATCTTCCCTGGCGAACCAATTGACGGACAGTAAGGCCTTCCGGCGCCGATGGACCCTGAGGCAATATGGACAAGCTCTTGGCCACCTCTTTGGTCGACATCTGGGCAATTTGCCTGCCATCCAGCAAAACCGCGCCGGTATCAGGCTTCTGCAATCGGGCAAGCGTGCGCAGTAAAGTCGATTTTCCGCACCCGTTTCCACCAATGAATACGGTTATTTTTCCTTCAGGAATCATCAGGTTCATATCCTTGATTACCGTCTTGGGCCCATACCCTACGGTCAGCTCTTTTACTTGCAGCGTTGTCAAAACGGCTTCCCTCCTAAGCTATATCTGATTGCGGTTCCTGAACAGTAAATAGATGAAGAACGGAGCTCCTATACCGGCCGTGAAGATACCTGCCGGAATATCCAGCGGATAGAACAGGGTACGGGCGATCAGATCGGCCATGAAGACGAGAAGCCCGCCGATCAGACCGGACACCAGCATCATTCCCCCATACAATCGGCCAACCAATCGCCGCGCGATATGCGGCGCGATCAAACCGATAAAACCGATCGCGCCCGCGACGGATACGGCAGTCCCCGCCAGAACTACGCTGATGAGGATGAGCAGGAATCGATGCCGCTGTACCTTGACGCCCAGGCTGCTTGCAATATCATCGCCAAGCTCCTGGGCATTCAGGCTTCGGCTGAATGCCAGGGCAAGCAAAGTACCAAGCACAACAACCGGAACAATCGTATATACGTTTTGCCAGGAAGCCCCATAAACGCTTCCGGTAAGCCAAAGATATGCTTTGCCGGCCGATATGGCGGGGCTCATGACAATCATTAGCGTCGTTGCCGCTTTAGCGGCAGCGGATAAGCCGATTCCGATCAGCACCATACGAATCGGCGTAACTCCCTTTTTCCATGACAGGCCATACACTAGCAAGGAGATCAGAAGCGCTCCTGCAATGGAGGCTAACGGCAGGAGCTTGATACTTGCGACACCGCCGGCAAACGTAATGAAACTCACCGCGGCTACCGAAGCCCCGCCGGTAATGCCTATAATATCCGGCGATGCCAGCGGATTGCGAATGATCCCCTGCAGAATGGCACCGGCAACGCCAAGGGCCGCTCCGACGAACAAGGCGGTCAATACCCGCGGCAGCCGAAGCGTTAGCAGGATAAAATCGTGCTCTCCCGATCCCGTGCCGAATAAGGTTGACAGGACGGCATTCGGCGATATGTAGGTATCTCCCCACCCTGTTCCCATGGCAATGGCCACGACAAAGGCCAATATACCCAGTAGTATCCAGATCAAACTTATTGTCTCGAATTGTAGGTCCATGCTTCCCGTTCGACTTCGAATATGGGTATATCGTTTCACTTCCACGCCCCTCCCTTACGAGCGACATGAATGAAAAACGGAATTCCGATAGCCGCCGTCATTACGCCGATCGGAATTTCATTAGGCATAATCAACAGCCGTGCCGCTATATCCGCGATGATTAACAGCAGCCCCCCCAATACGGCAGAGAAGGGCAAAGCCCAACGGTAATCCCGTCCTGTCAAAGAGCGTGCCAAATGCGGAACGAACAGGCCGATAAAACCCACCGCGCCGACGATGGCTACCGAACCGCCGGCAAGAACGACGATCAGGACGCCGAGCATCAGTTTCACCTGCACGGTGTTTTGCCCGAGTCCTTTCGCAACGTCCTCCCCGGTCATAAGCAGGTTGACCGCCCGGCCCATGAACAGGGCTGCCACGCCCGCTGCCGCCATAAACGGGAACAGTGGCAGGACCTGATCAATCGAGCGGCCGCTCACGGAACCTGCCAGCCAAAACAACACATCCTGCAGCCCGTTTTCATTCATGACAAGAATAGCCTGCGTACCGGACGAGAATAAGGCGGTTATCGCTGAACCGGCTAGAACTAGCTTAATAGGAGTGAGCCCGTCGCGTCCCAACGAGCCCAGCCCGTACACGATGAATGCGGACACCGTCGCACCTCCTACCGCGTATAAGGCCAAATGCAGCATCGGGCTGCTTGGATTGAGGAGCGTTGCCAGCACGACCAGCAGGATCGCGCCTGAGTTAATGCCGAAAACGTCCGGGGAGGCAAGCGGATTCCGGGTTAATGCTTGCATCATGGCCCCTGCCAAGGAGACCGCAGCCCCTACCGACAAAGCAATGACTGCCCGGGACAGACGCTCAGTCCGAATAATGAGATGGTCGACCTGTTCCGGATTATACTGGGTAAACGAAGATACGAGCGTAACCCAAGAATAATTCGTCCGCCCCAGCAGCAGGCTCGCAATGAACGCGCCGGCCATCAGAATGAATGCGCTGAGCAATAACAGGGCATTGCGCTTGTTCATTTGTCCAACTCAAACAAATCGTACAGACTATCGAGCATTAGGTGCGCCGACAGAATGCCTCCGGCCATATTCCAGGAGACTTCATCAACCATATAGACTTGGTTGTTCTTGACGGCATCCAGGTTTGCCCAGAGGGGATGGCTTGTCCAATCTTTGTAATACTTCTCTACCGCTGCCATATCGTCACCCGAGTTGAAATTGAAAATAACGTCAGCATTCATATCGGGTATGCTCTCCTTGGAAGTCAACTGAACGCCCCATACCTCCGCATCGTGTCCCTCAGGACGAGCGAATCCGAGTTCTTTCAGAATGCCTCCGGCATAACCCATGTAGAAGATTCTCGCATGATCCGCCCTGAAATTAGTGATGGTCGCTTCGATGGGGAGGCGATCCCCCATTTTCTGTTTAAAGTCGTCAACTCTGGAGTCCCATTCTGCCATAAGTTCTTTGGACTTATCTCCCCGGTTCAGAACCTCACCCATCAAATTGACCGAGGCTTTCCAGTCGTATACTTCACCGATCATGACCGTGGGTGCAATCTGGCTGAGCTGATCATAGATGCCTTCATGTCTCGTTTTCGTTGCGAAGATAACGTCTGGCTTCAACTTGTAGATTTCTTCAAGATTTGGCTGAACCTCCGTGCCGAGCTGGGGAACGTCGTCTAACTCATCTCGCAAATATTCATACACCGGTTTTTGTAGCCAGGATTCGACAATGCCGACAGGCTTAACCCCATATGCGACCGCTGCATCGTTCGCTCCTTGATATAAGGTGATGATGCGAGTCGGGTTACCTTGAATTTTGGTCTCGCCCATCTCATGTTTTATGGTACGAACTTCCGATTCGTTGGCCGGAGTTATCGCTTCGCTCTGGCTGCCTATTGTTGGCGATCCGCTTTGTTGCGAAGCAGGTTCCTTCGATACACTTCCCTGATTTTGTCCACACCCCGATACTACGAGTACAATCACCAGCAACATGGCAAACAGCCACGGTTTTTTCCAAACTTGCATCTGTTTCTTCTCCCCCGTCATCTCTATGAATTAATAAGTCAATACCATTGATATTGATTCTCATTATTAATTATAAAAAAAGCCTAGGGCATGAACATAGGTAATTACGTCCACTCTTTGGACAAATCCGACACAAGCAAGTCATGCAGACGGTCCAGCAGCAGATCATGCGAATAGGCAGTATACATTGTATATAAATGCTGGCTCTCCAACAGTGAGTATACCTCCTGATTCCGCACCGCCCTTTTCGACTTCCATCTCGGGTCCCGATACCATTGATTCAAGGTCTGCCGGATGGCCGCTTTGGTTTGCTGCGAGCCGTCATTTCGAAAGCTGGTCAAAAAAATGATATCTGGATCGTAATCGAAAATGTCCTCATAAGCTATCTCGCGGTACAGAGGAATGGAGCCCAAGCCCGAGGGCGGCTTAAGCCCCAAATCGTCATAAACCACCGCACCTACGTTGCGCTGACCAAACAGACAGAGTATACCGTTGCCGAGACCGATGATCAGGGCTGTTTTTCCATCGACATACGGCTTGATGCTTGCGCGAACACTCAGGGATTTTGCCTGATACTTTTCAAGCCATAGCCCCGCCTCCTTGTCCTTCCCGGTTGCCGTGGCTATTTTACAAAACTGGGTACGCCAATCGTCATAGAAAGGAATGCTTATCGTTTGCGTGATATGCTCAAACATTTTTGCCTTGGCAGAGGTTTCCTCGTCATAGATATCGCATGTGAAAATGACATCGGGGTTCGCCGAGGCCAGCTTGTCCAGATCAGGTCGGAAATGACCAATTTCAATCGTATTATGTAACGCGATCGGATAATAGGAATTGACGATGGCAGCGTAAGGCTCAATTCCAAGTGCAAGCAAATGGCCGGTCAGATGGTGGTGAAGGGATACGATTTTATCCGCCTTTTTCATTTGCTTCACATACATGGACGGCGACATGCCCGTCATCATTCGGAATTTGCGGCTAAAATAAAATTCGTCCGCATAACCGATGCGCTGGGCGATCGTCCGAAACGAGTCCTTCGTTAATAATAGCTCTTGCTTTGCGTGGTTCAGCCTGACCGCCGATAAGTAAGACATCGGCGATTTTCCAAGCTGCCGCTTGAAGATTCTCGTGAAATAATCGCTGCTAAGACCTGCACGCTCTGCCAAATGCTCTCGGCTGATATTGCGATGATAGTGACGATGAATGTATTCAACGGTTTGCTTGACCACTCGTTCATGTTCGGTATGAGGTTTTTCGGCTGCATTCTCCATGATCATTATTAGCAGCTCTAGAAACATATGCTGGGCCTTCAGCTGATCCACACGTTCCCCACTCCACTTGGTTCTGATATCCAGCACGGATTGGTACAACGACGGGAAAAGACCCACCTCAACCTCGATAACTCGGCTTAAGCTTACAGGCGCATAACGATAAGCTTGCGTTTCTTCCAGCATGACAAACTCCAATGCCAAACTGCCCATCGATTCGGACTTATCCTCAATCCAAAGACCTGCCGGCAGCAAGATGACCTTTTGAGGGCCGACATGATAAGGCTTCCGCTCAATTGTTATCTTCTGCTTATCAGAGAACACAAGAAGCATAAGGTGATTGTTGTTATCAACTTTCATACCGGGCGTATCTTCCGGAGACCGTGCATGGACAAGCTTGTACAGATAGCCATGCATTTCCGTTAACTCCTCGAACATATCAACTTCCCCCTTTGTTATTGAGAAACATTCTCATTATATTTTATGGGTGAAGGTATGACTTATCAATGCCAAGTTTTTATCCTTGAAGTGAAGCATCGCTGAATTCACTGCAAGCCCACGGAACGAAAAAAAACCAACCGCTATACCGGGTTGGTTTTCCATCATAAAAGAGATTAACTATGCACCAGTGCTTTTAAGCTTAAACCTAGCGTTTCTGAAGTTGTATCTTGAATTTCTTCGAAGAGGGCCGGATTCTTCGAAAGCGACATCCCGTAAGAAGGAATCATTTCCTTGATTTTCGGTTCCCATTCCTTCATCTGCTGCGGGAAGCATTTCTGCAATACCTCAAGCATCACGTGAACGGCCGTCGAAGCCCCGGGCGAAGCACCGAGCAGGGCTGCGACCGAACCATCCGCGGCACTAACCACTTCGGTCCCGAACTGCAGCGTGCCCTTTCCGTTAGCCGTATCCTTAATGACTTGTACGCGTTGGCCCGCCACGACGATTTCCCAATCCTCGCTCTTCGCGTTCGGGATGAACTCGCGCAGCTCTTCCATGCGCTTCTCATTCGATAGCACCACCTGCTGGATCAGGTATCGGGTCAACGCCATTTCTTTAACCCCTGCCGCCAGCATCGTGAAGACGTTATTCGGTTTGACGGAACCGATCAAATCGAAATTCGAACCCGTTTTTAGGAACTTCGGCGAAAAGCCGGCAAACGGACCGAAGAGCAGTGCTTTTTGGTTATCGATGTATCTTGTGTCCAGATGGGGCACCGACATCGGAGGTGCGCCGACCTTGGCTTTTCCGTATACCTTGGCATGATGCTGCGCAACGACTTCTTGATTCTTGCAGACCATGAACAGTCCGCTTACCGGGAACCCTCCGATATGCTTGGATTCGGGAATGCCGGTTTTTTGCAATAAATGCAGGCTGCCGCCTCCGCCGCCGATAAAGACGAACTTGGCCGTATGGAACTCGGTTCTGCCGTTATCGATATCCAACACTTTTACTTTCCACGAGCCATCGGGAGTACGCTTGATATCCTTCACGCTGTGCTTGTAGTTGACCTCCACGTCTTTGTTCTTCAGATGCTCAAACAGCATGCGCGTTAAAGCGCCAAAGTTAATGTCCGTCCCGGAATCGATTTTGGTTGCCGCTAACGGTTCGTTTGATGTGCGCCCTTCCATAATAAGCGGAATCCATTCCTTCAGCTGCTCGGGATCCTCGGAATATTCCATTCCTTGAAAGAGAGGATGATTTGACAGCGCTTCAAAACGTTTTTTCAAAAAGGCCACGTCTTTTTCGCCCTGAACCAAGCTCATATGAGGTATAGGCATGATAAAATCCTGCGGATTGCGAATCAGATTGCTACTTACCAGATAAGACCAGAACTGCCTTGAGACCTGGAACTGCTCGTTGATGTTGATCGCTTTGCTGATGTCTATAGATCCGTCAGGTTTTTCGGACGTATAGTTAAGCTCGCACAGTGCGGAATGGCCGGTCCCCGCATTATTCCATTCATTGGAGCTTTCTTCCCCCGCGCTTGCGAGTTTCTCGAACACTTTGATCTCCCATTCGGGCACTAGCTCCTTCAGTAAGGCTCCCAATGTCGCGCTCATGACGCCGGCACCAATCAAGATTACGTCTGTTTTTTTGTCCATGTTGCTCATTATACCCTTCCTTATCCCATATATTTGAAAAAAGAGTAGGCGCCCCTGCTAAAAATGTCGATAAAAAGCAAGGCGTCTTCTGAAAACACACCTTTTCTGTGTCAATAATCACCATATTATAGTCTATTATAAATATTGATAGATTAAAATATCTATTATTATCTAATCATTATAAACGATTTCAAGTAGTTAACAAAGTGAGAAGATCCTCCACAATATCCGACAACTGATAATCCGGCTAACGTCATAACAAAAAAAGCCGCGAGGATCGCGACTTTAAGCGGGTTTCGACATGGTTTTCCCGTGTTGCGGCTATTTCACGTTGCCGAGCAGCAAATTCGTCTGTATCTCCAATTGCTTTTCAAGCGAGATCAGGTCGCCTGCGGAGAACTGGTTGATATCCAGCGTGAAGATGCGGTTGTTTTTGTAAGCCGGAAGGGATTTCCACAGCGCGCTCTCCAATATCTCGTTGGCTCGTTCCCCGCCCCCGTCCGCATCGTAGACGGTCACGAACATGTAATCCGCGGCCATGTCCGGCAGCGATTCCAGCGAAATGTCCAAACCGGCGCCTCCGTTTACGACCTGCCCTTTCACGGCTTCAGGCGGCTGATAGCCGAGACCGGAATAGAGATTACGGGTTCCGCGGCCAAAGCTTTCTCCCACAACCCAGAAGTTTTTCGCCCAAATCTCGTAAACGCCAACGGTTTCTCCTTCCTTGACCACGCCGTTCAGCTTGGTTTTGGCCTCCGCCAGCTTCTCCTCGTAATGCCGGATTGCCTCCTCGGCTTCCTCCGATTTCCCGAGAAAATCGCCGAATTCCCGCAGCTCTGCATACAAATCCTTAGCTCCCCATGGAATGACAATCGTCGGTGCGATTTTGGCGAATTGTTCATAATTCTTGTCTGAAGGCCGAATAATAAGGTCGGGATCAAGGGACACGATTTTCTCAAGCGCCGCTTGATCATCGCCGATATCCTCGATTCCGTCCGTCAGGTCCTGCAAAAAATATTGATTCAAGCTGGCCGTACCTGCCCCGACCGGCTTAACGCCCAAGGTCAACAAATGGCCCAGGTATTGCGTCGCAACGATTCGCTTCGGTTCCTTCGGAATCTCGATCTCTCCCATAACCGTATCGAATTTGCGTGTTGCTTCTGTTTGTTGACCCGCTTGGTTCACCACCTTCTCGCTTTGCTGTCCAGAATCCCCGCATGCTCCCAATACGATGACCAAACTTCCGATCAGAGCCAGTTTCCAACCTTTAAGCCACTGCATCCATTAAACCCTCCACCTATTGATAATGATTATCATTATTATATTAATAGGGAGAAGGCTCGTCTATTGCGCTCCGTTTGCGGTTCTATGGACATTTGTAAGAAGTTCGGTTTGGATGCTTAATTGCTGCTCTAACGCTATCGGATCATTATGCTTAAACAGCTCCAGATCGAGTAAGAACACTTTGCCGTTGCGAACGGCGGGCAGGCTCCTCCATTCCTTGCTGTTCATAACCCGTTTTGCATATGCTGCACCTCCACCCGCTTCCCACACGGTTACGAATATATAATCCGCCGCATGCGCGGCAAGCATATCCGGCGTTAATTCCAAGCCGATTCCTTCTCCCAGGACGTAATCAGTCAGCGGCTCCGGCGGCCGAAAGGAAAAGGTCCGGTATAAATTGCGAAGGCCTCTGCCATAGGCGATATTGACCGCCCATAACCGGTCCTGCCAAAACTCCAGTACAACTGCCGTCGCGTTATGAGTACTGATTCTGTTGGCGACCATAGAGGCTGCAGCTTCCTCTTTCGCCCGAAACGCAGTAATCCACTTCTCCGCCTCCCGCTCGCGATTCAGCGCTCTGCCCAACCGGAGCAGCTCGTCTAAGGAGTCTTCCTGCCCCCATGGAATCGAGATCGTTGTTGCGAGCCGGGACAAAGGCTGGCTGTTGGGTCCGGACGTAACGATCAGATCAGGCTGCACGGAGGCAATCGCACGGTGCGATTTGGCATCTCCGATATCCGCTACATGCTTAAGCATTCCCCTGAAGGGGCGGGCGCGTAGCAGATTCGATGACGTTCCCACGGGCGTAAGTCCGAGCGCCAGCAGGTGGCCCAGGTATTGAAGCGCCACAATACGCTTTGGCCGCTGCATATAATCGCGTGGAGAGTGGCCGAAATGCTGCTTGAATTTCCGGCTTAAATACATGCCGTCTTGGTATCCGACCTCCCGTGCAATGCGGTCGAGATTGCGATCGTCGCCATCAAGCAATGCCTCTCTGGCTTTCTCGAGTCGCAGCCGGGTTAAATACTCCGTGAAACTGGAGCCCGTTGCTTTTTTGAACGATACGGAAAAGTGCTCCGGCGTAAATCCAGCCCTCTTTGCCATGTCGTTGCGCGTTAAGGCTATGTGATAATGCTTCTCCATATATTCAACTGCAAGTCTCATACGCTCAAGCCAATCCTCTTCCCGATTCTTATCGTTCGTTGATCGCAGCAGCGCACTCAACAACTGTTTGAATACTGCGTCGATGCAAAGACGAGCTGCAAGTCCTCCGCCTCCTGCTTGATCTTGCATTCGTTGGCTTAGTTCTTGAATCAGGACAAGAGCTTCGTGCGTTGCGGCGAAGGGAAGCTTGCCGGTGTCCATCAGTGCAGACAAATTCTTGATGTATACCCTGTTGCACGTGGTGCTTTCCTTGAGATCCCATACTTCATAACGCAATTCGTAAACCTCCAGCGGCACCGGGGAAGACGGCGTCCGTTGAATGTCGACGATCGAACCCGGCGGACAATAACAGACAGCCTTCGCCTTCAGTCGGTGCTTTCCTCCGTTCAAATATAAGTCGCCGGAGCCTTTATGGATCAGGTATAGGGTATGCGTCTCCATGAAACCCCCGACTGGCTCTTCGGCGTGACCTTGCTTTATGTACCGTACTCCCAACAGCGAATATTGCGTTTCTTCCATGCTGGCGCTCCTTCTGACGAACTCCTGTTTTAACCTATTATAATCTCATTGATAATCATTCTCAATAAAATAGTGTGTTTAGCTCTAGCTGAATTCTCTCTTATAACTGATGAAATCAGAAAAAATAAAAGCGCCATTTCCTTGTGGACTTGGCGCTTTTATGGATTTAGTGAGGGGCCATTTTGCCGGGCATTTGCGACTGGATCGGAGCCGTGGCGTAGCTGTTCTGCATATACTGCATATCTTGCTGAGGCAGCTGCGGCACTTGATAGTAGCCGTGCTTGTTTTGATACAGCGAAATTTCATACGCCATTTCGATGCAGTTGGGAAGGGAATCCGCTAGGACGCGGCGCACAACCGGATTCGTGGATTCCATCGCTGCATTCGTTTTCATGGTAGCGCCGGATTTCACGGCGTTCAGCATGCTGAGCGCGATGGTTTCATCATTGATCTCGGCAGTGGACTGCATCGGTTTTTTCGGTTGACCCGGTTTCATGCCGTAGATAAAGTCGTTCCCCTGCTTCATTTTATAGCTTTGCGTCGACTTGGATGGATCTTGTCCAGTTTTGAAGCATTCTAAGGTGATATTATATTCATCCGCCATAAATTGCTTTTGGCGCTGCAAGATATCCCGAAGCTCCGGATCCTGCACATGTCCGCTCAGCATGGTATACGTGTTCATCGTATTGATGGCTCCTGCCAGTACCTCGTGTACATCGAACATTTCATGACCGCCATGGTTCAATTGCGGTGGAATCATGCCGGTTTCCATGTTCTGATGATTTTGCTGTTGTTCGAATTGCATTCATGTACCTCCTATGGGTTTTTCGATTTTTATGCAGCTATAAATCCACGATGGTGGCGCTGCGAACGGATTGCATTTGCAGTCCAGTTTTATTGTTCATTACATGAATCAAAAGTATTCAGGCAGCCGGCTTATTTCTGATCCATATCGTCAACAGCAGCATGAACGGCAGGGCAACCTTGAAAACCGGGGTTACATAAGTCACGACAATCTTCACGCCTAGCCATATGTCGCCGGACCAAAAGCATATTCTCAGATTCGATTACAGTTCTCAGGGTGGGGACTACTTTGTCCTATCCAAATATATCGAACCGATCGATGCCTACCTCGTTACATATAGGCGAATGAGTGATTTTCTGAAGCCTCTGAACCGGAATCGGCGGGTTTTCTTCGCCAGCATCGTGATCATCCTGATCATCGGATTGGTCGTGATTAGCACCTTTTACCGTAATTTCTATAGCAGGCAGCGAATAGAGCAATCCTTCAGAACGGACGGTTGGGGATCCATTTACATGTATATGATGGAGTGTCCTTAGGCGCTTGTCTTATTTTGCCATTATCCATGCTGCCTTCATCGGGAAGCAGTTTCTTTAACACAAAATTTCTTACCTCAAATAATAAATCGACCGTTTCTCCCTAGCGGGAAACGGTCGACTCCCCAGATGCTTTTCGGTGTTGCCGATATTATGACTTATGCCGAAGGATCGGTCTTCCCTTCGTCTTCAATCGCTACGATTTCACACAAGGTTCGCAGCCCCGTCGTATAACCCAATCGCCCTTGCGAATGATCCCAATAGTAGTAATCCCCGTGCATCCATATCAAATCATAGGCTTCGCCCAGAGCTGCATGGCGGACAACGAAAGGTCGAACGTTGTTATGAGTCGAGTTTTCGGTGACTTGGTTTATTTCGGCGATCGTCCCGTCATGCGCAATGACGCATTGATGAATTTCGAAAACCTCACCGTATGTACCCTTTACAGGGATTGACATGTACACGATGGAAGGGTTGTTATGATCCAGCGTCATGCCCCCGGAATAGCATAATTCTCTTTGATCATTTTGGTGGAACCATCGTCCGCCATCCGCCAACGGTGTAATCCGCCAATCGGAGCCGGACCACTTAGCGTAACAATAATGGTGGCGATCCTTATCCCCATTGATCCTAACAAACAAGATCACCGGGTATCCCTCTTTATCGACGGCTATATCCCAGTTCCAGTTGCGTATGCCCGGCTGGCGATCGACCAAGTGGGCCGGATCGGTTTCTTTGTTATCCAGCTTCAGCGGCCCGCGGTTCAGATCTGCGAGCTGATGTCCATAAGCGCCATGCAGCGTCAGGGTATTCACGTCCAAATACGAATAGTACAATGAATTCGGAATCATATTGTCCGGATGCGTATAGGTATACGACATCATAATTTTGTCTTTGCCGTTCGTTTCGTACTTGGCATACGGCCTTTTTCCGGTTTCTTGTTCAGAACACCTGGAATCCACGATCTGTTTCGGTTCCATGTCGCAAGTGACGTCGCCATCCGGATCCGGCAGCGTGTACCTAGCGACGGTCGGGTGCCAATTCATGCCCCGCCACAGCAGATAGAAATAACCGGGCTGATCCGTCATCACGAAGGGAGAAGGATAGGTGGTGTTCCCATATCCCGTGGTAGCGATGATTTTTTCAGGCCCTAAGGTTTCTAGATCGTCAGGACGGGCTGTGACGCGATAATAAAAATATGGGGTTGTCGAGTGCTCGGAATAAAAAATCATCACCCGGCCGTCGGGCAGTACCAAAAACGTCGGATTGTTATGGTCATCCTGCTGGAAACCCGCCCGAACCCGCACTTGCTTGCGTTCTTGGGTCACATGATCATATTGAACCGCCTGGATGCTGCCCGCAACATCGATGTACCCGATGAATGTCTTGTCGCTGCCCGTTGCGGCATTGACATGTCGCAGCGCCCTCGGATCGGCAAACCAGCACCAGGCACCATCACCGGTAAGGGTTGTAGGGATGCGTTCGATGCGTTCAGGTTCAGCATTAAGGTTTATATTGGAATTCGTCATTTGAGACCTCCTCGCTTCCTTGTCGGATCACTTGATTGCTTCGTGATTATCCCCTATCGTTTCATGGCTGCGAATGCATCCAGCTGAATCTGCAGCTCCTCCATGAAGCTCGGGAATCCAGCTTCACTCATCTGCTGCCTCGCAAATGCAAGATCAGCATCGATACCTTCGGACATGCCGACGTACAGCGGTACGATGTAATGCGATCTGACTGCCTCCATGGCTGCGAGCTCCGCCGTTATCGGTACCGTATCGAAGCGGAATCCCGCCAGCGGGCTCTCTCCGTTTTCTACGGCCCGTTTCGCGCCTTCCGAATGCTAATGCTCAACGATGGCCTGCCATCCTCCCGGTTATTTTTCCAATTGGCTCATGCTGCCGTCATACAATCCCGTCCAGCCCGGCTTATTGTTCTCCGACTTGATGCCGGCGTAGCTGATGTAATCCCCCTCCAGATTGTAGTTCTCCCCTTCCACGCCATACAGCAGGAGATTGTAGTATATACGATCCGTGTGGGCCTTCTCGATCAGCTTAAGCGCAATGCAATTTCCTTATGCTTGGAGTGCGCGCCGACCGAAATCATCGTACTGTTGTCCGGCGTCATATAAGGCATGTAGTTCGGCACATGGTCGAGATAATAATCAAACCATCCGTACTCGAACTCGGGAAACAACACCTTGAGCACTCCGATGTAGCCGCTGCTGATTTCGCCGAAATGGTTGTTGAATTCCAGCGGCTTCTTATCCGTTTTCATCCATTCCAGCGTTTCGCCGGTGGCGTTTCCCTGGGCGGCCAGAATTCGCGGCTTGATAGAAACGATCCATTCCGCTCGCTGGCTCGCGCCCATCGTGATGCCCTTCATTTGTACGACGGGCTGCCCGTTTGGACCGCGAATGATGCCTGGGGTCCCTTCCTCGCGAGGATTCATCGTGGAATTACTTGCAATTATGGTGCAATAACGGAGCATGTGTCCGCAAGGTCACCATAATAAGCTCATTTCGGTTAAATAGCGTATCCGCTGTCCTCGTGATCTCAATATTCGTCCGATATTACCAAAATAACACCAGGGATTTGCGCCGTATGACCATTTCCCTCATTAGGACCACGGCTATCGATCCAGCTTCGTTTAACTTCATGGATTTGCGATAATAGAGGACCCTGGTTCCGCTATTTCTTTGATTTACCTATTTTCACAGCCATATGCGGACAAGAGATCCGCTATTGCAGGATTTAGCGTGGAATCATTTACGATTATGGTGCAATAACGGATCCTGGGTCCGCAAGGTCACCATAATGAGCCCATTTCGGCAAAATAGCGAATCCTCTGTCCTCATGGTCTCAATATAAGGCAACTCCAGCTCGAAGCTGAGCCTCTTCTATTCGCAATGCCCATAACGTGCCGATTCCAAGGCCCCCTTCCCTACATTCATAAGTTCCGCAGATTCTTAAAGACAACGCTTTCAATTTTTCGAATGGCTCCAAACTTTTCCTGTCTTCTTGTCCGTATTTTATATCAATGCGTCTCCATTTAGCTACTATATAAACGGCTTTCGGTTCCATCATTTTCGCATCATTTTGCCTGGAACAGTTAGATAAGGATAAAAAAAGCTGCCTTTCAGCAGCTGATTTTGGACTCATTTAAGGATGGCCTAAGTGAACACGATTACTTCCGACAGGCGGCCTCCGCCAAATCAGTGAGCCACTGCGCCCTCTCCCCCTCGGCTTTGGCGGCTATCTTCTTCAGCTTGTCCGTACCGCCCCAGATCAAATATACGATACGCTCCACCTGGTAATACGGGAGGCCGCGAACTTGATCGAGCAGCAGTCTGACGTTTAGCCCGTGTTCCATGTCCGATTGGATCTTCATTTTCATTGAATCGTTGCAGTGCAGCATGCACTTTACCAAGGTTGGAATGGTTTCCGTATTAACACCATGCCGCTCAGTAAAAGCTATCGTGAAATGGTTTTGAACGGATTGGTGTTCGTCATCAACTTTGCCCATGTATTCTTCCACCAATGGGAAAAACGTTGTATCCTTCAATCCGAGGCCAAAGACGGCGTAGCTTCCCGGCATGCAGTTTTTTTCCCCTTCCGTATCCGCATACCATTCAAACGGCTCCATCGCTGCTTTAGCATACTCCTCCATGAAGGGATACAATTCCGGGTATTCCAAGGCGTTGGCGAAGAACCGATGCGTTCCCGACTTAGCCAATCCTTTGATCGGCAGCCACTGCTTGACCGGGGATTTCAGTTTGATTTGGTAGCTTTTCGGGAATCCCAAGCTGAAGAGGCGTGTCAGAAACCGGAGCGCGCGAGCGTAACTCTCCCCCGTTTCCTCCTTAATGGCTATGGAGACCTCGGCAAACACATCGTTGGCCGTACATTCCACCATTTCGTCACGTAAACAGACGTCTTCCTTGGCGAAGGTCCCGCTTCCTTCTTTACTCAATCGTTGGGCCCGTTCGCTTCCAAGATCCTTGGCGCAATTCAACATAGTCAATCCTGTACTTCTGCTATAAGAGGGCTCGTATTTCAGAATCAGGATGGCGGCATAGATCAGCAGATCGATTGGACCTTGCTCGGTATTTTCCAAATGAATGTCGATTTTTTTCTTGTATTCTGGCTGCCACTGCGTCCCGATATTATCAAAATAACGAGGAAGCCAACGCTGCTCCGCCCAATTCCGCAAAGCCGTAATTAGATTAGAACGATGCTCTGCGAGATGTTGGTTCCCTTTGTTCAATTGCTGAATCCGCTCAAAAACGGCAATGATCCAGGCGGGATCCGCGTCAGGATACAGCCCCTCGTCCAGGATGTGCCTGGACAGGAAAAACGTCTCCAACGGTTTCGTCGGATAGGTTCCCGCTTCTAGCTTATTGGCAATATAGATTGAGATTCGTTCCTGTAATTGCTTCTTCTTTGTCTCATCTGCATATGTAAGAATGCAAAGGTTCAGGTCGCCTTCCCGCACTCGAAACTTGCCGTTAAACGTAAACTGATAATCGATTAATGAGCTTGGCATCTCGTCCAATTTACGCTGCATGTAAGAGGATAATTTAGGAACGATGTGCTCTCGCACAAGTTCTTCGGTCAACGGCTCCCCAGGTGTGCCCCTGTCTCCAGGCATCGATAAGTCCAGCTCGTCGTCCGTCATGCTCACTCTGCCCTTGTTATATTCGAGCAGCGCATAGTCGTGAATCCCGATCTGCAGCGTAGTACGCTTTACGATTTTGTCCGCGTTTTTATCGCTGATATAAGCCATCCATTTGTCGATCTCCTGTTTCATTTCATTCAAAAGTGTTTCCAGTGTCTGATCCATGTTCCACTAATACTCCTTTATATCATTTCGTATTGTTCCTCATCTGCGCTAACAGCTTTGGCCAAATGCGGCTGTCTCTCTTTCTCCTTCATACCCTTTCACTCTCCTTGATCATGACTTAAGCCTCCATTCGCCACTCCTTCATCGATTTGATTCCAACCAAATCTTGGAATATGCTGCTTCATCTATGATACTATAAAACCGACTCGATTAAAGATCATTTCTAAGAGCATACATTCGTTTCTGAAATAAGGAGGTTGTTCATTGAGCGCAAAACAATGGATCGCAAGATGGGATACGGAGCAATCCACTGAAGTGAATCAGGCATTGGCTGCCGTTACAGGCAAACAAAATATGCATAAAAAAGAACGGAGATTCCCTTCCTCTCCCTTTGGAGTAACAGATGCAGGGCAAGAGGATTTCCGAGGTGTCACCTTGAATGAAATTATCCAGTACCTGGATGTTCATCATGTTGATTTATCTTTTGCCAAGTTTATGGACGGAACGGGTCTGAACTCATCCAGGTTTACGCATTGCCGCTTTGATGGAATGAAACTTGGCGGTTCGTTTGTGACGCGTCATTTCAATCATTGTTCGTTTCGAAAAACAAATTTAAAAAAAGCCCGGATTGGAGAAAGGTTTGAGGATTGCGATTTTACCGGAGCCAATTTAAGTCACGCCATCGCACGCGACGCGGCCTTCATTCGGTGTAACTTCTCGAATGTTAATTTTCGCGGCGCACATCTGATGTACTGCCTCTTTGAAGAATGCAGCTTCAATGAAGCAATCTTTCATAACGGCTCCTTATCCGGAAGCCGGTTTGTAAGTGAAGCGGAAGCTCTACCGGTTTGGGATAATACAATTATGGAGCATGTCAAGATCAACGGAGAACCCTTTGCTTAATTTTCAAACTTTCGAGCCCAACACCCCATCCACTACCAAAGCCCTCAAGATCTACTGGTAAAAAGCCGCGATTTCGCGGCTCCTTTGCTCGCGCTAAAACATCGTCGCGCTGAATGCTGCAATGAATAAAGCTCTGGTCGAAGCCGTATTTACCCATCAGGTTAAGCTGCTGACCAGCCTATCGATCCACGCCAATTCGCCTTGAACCTGGGATACCGAATACCGCAGAACCTCGTCCCGGAACAACTCGTCCCCGCCTTCATCCAGTCTTCTCTCGATATCTGACAGCAGCTCTTCCAAATCCTTCTTTCTCCTATGTAAAATCCGATTCCGGTCCTCCTTCGAAATACGATCGAACAGGGACACTCTAACCATGAACTCGATTTGATGTTTTGCATCTTTTTCGGTGAATTCGTTAATGAGGTTTGCGATTTGTTCCCTCCCTGCTTCTGTAATTTCATATACATACTGATTCGGTCTGCCTACCTGCTCATTTCGATGTTTACGAACAAATCCCTCATCCGTAAATTTTCGCAATGTCGGGTATAACATGTTGTGATTCACGTCCATCAAATAACCGAGATCTTTCTGTATTTCTTTTTTTATTTCATACCCGTGTTTCGGGGATTTATCGATTTGGATCAGAATGAGAAGTTCAAGATACATGATCGTTCAGGCCTTTCGTCGACGGATTTGACAATACCGCTGCATATTTAACAGCACATCTCTAGCGTATATGTTCAACCAAAATCCGACAAGGAAGAATATAAACAGAACTTTGGACATGGGTCATTGGAAACTATGACCAATTATAACTATATGTTAAATTAACATATGTTATATTACACTAGCATTGGAGGGAATGTAATGAATCATGAGATCATCTCCTTAGAGGAAATCACGCAATTCCGTTCACCGATCGAAGAATTCAATCCTTATGAATGGTACAAACACAAATTGCAGCATGAGCCCATCGTTTATAATCAGGCGACCCAAACCTGGAACGTCTTCCGGTACGATGACGTCAAGAGGGTTCTCAAGGATCATGAATATTTCTCTAGTGTAAGAACGCGGACGATGATCAGCGTTGGCGCCGATAATGACGAAGGCCAGAAAATGAGCAAAATCAACCTGCAATCAGACCCCCCGGAACACCAAAAAAGCCGTGCCTTGATATCCGCCGCTTTCACCCCTCGCAGCTTGAAGCTCTGGGAGCCGCGCATTCAAGAGATTGCAGACCAGCTTCTGCAGGAAATGGGAGACGCCCATGTCATCGATATCGTCCAACATTATGCCAGTGCGCTGCCAACCATCGTCATAGCGGATCTGCTCGGAGTCCCTTCCGAAGACCGGTTATTATTCAAGGAGTGGGTAAACCATCTGTTCCTTCCCCTGCCCAAAAACCATTCGGAAGATGTACAAGAACTGAAACGTCATGCTGCCAAGGAATATTACAACTATCTCTATCCTCATATCGTCCAAAAAAGAGCCAATCTCGCGGACGATATCATCTCCGACCTCATTCAAGCCGAGGTGGACGGGGATCGGTTATCGGACGATGAGATCGTCCGAACGACGATGTTTATCCTGGGTGCAGGCATTGAAACGACGACTCATCTGCTAGCTAATACGTTTTATTCCTTCTTATATGACAACAACCAAATTTACGGGGAAATCCAGGCTAACCGCGAGCTCCTTCCCAATGCCATCGAGGAAATGCTGCGTTATCGGTTTAACATTGCAAAAATGGATCGAACCGTCAAACAGGACAATCATGTACTCGGCGTAGATATGAAACGAGGGGATCTCGTCGTCGCTTGGATGAGTGCTGCCAATATGGATGAAGAGGTATTTGAGGATCCCTTCACCTTGAACATCCACCGTACCAATAACAAAAAACATTTAACCTTTGGGAATGGCGCTCACTTCTGCCTGGGTGCTCCGCTGGCACGGCTGGAAGCAAATATTGCGATAAGCAGGTTCATGGATTTCTTCCCGCGCATTGAACCCGTTCCTGAATTTAAACTGGAAGATAACCTGAGTCCTTCTGCGGCAGGACAAATGTTGACTCAGCTTCCTATCCGTGTTCATCGATAAGGCTGACCTGTCTCATTTTATTTGGTACATCAAAAAAAGCCCTCCACAGCAAGGGCTCATGATATCGGGAGACCCTGCTTGTTTCTGAAATGACAGGGTCTCTCGCTTATTAGGAAATCATTCTATTGCTTTTTTACCTCTTGGGTTCATACCAGTAACCGGGCCGCCCGTTGTTTAAACGCATGAGCGCTTCCAGGAAGAAATAATCGCCCCAGATGACAAAATCGTCCGGCGCAATTCCCCCTCTGACAAAATACGAACCATGCCGCAAAAAGCCTTCTTCGTCCGGATTACCCTTCGTAAAATATCCCTGTACCATGGAATCCATGGAACGCCGAACGGCATCAAGGAGAAATTCCCTGCGGGGATCATCGCTTGACAGCTGGTCGGCGATTTCCAGCATCCCGCAAGCGGCAATCGCAGAAGCAGAGCTGTCTTTAGGCGTAAGTGCCGTTGGAGGAACGTCGAAATCCCAGTAGGCGACATGATCATCTGGAAGGCGGTCGATGAAATAACGCGCCATTCGAATCGCCGTGTCCAAATATTGCGGTTCTTCGAAATAACGGTAGGCCAGCGCGAATCCATATATGCCCCATGCCTGCCCCCGCGACCACGTCGAACCATCCTGAAATCCTTGATGGGTACCTCCGCGCACGGCATCCCCCGATTCGGGATCAAAATAAAAGGTATGATAGGATGAGGCATCGCCGCGAACCAGGAACTTCAGGCTTTTGTCAGCATGAATGCGGGCGGCTTCGGCATATGCCGATCTCCCGGTCTGTTCGGTTGCCCAGCACAACAAAGGCAAATTCATCAAGCAGTCGATGATGATCCGGCCGCCGTTTTGGGGGTCATGTTCAGGGCCCCACGCCTGGATAAGCTGAAGCGTGGGCCTCCATCGTCTCATGAGCGCATCAGCCGCCTGAAGAGCCGTGATCTTGGCCGCTTCGTCCCGTTCAACCATCCATTGCGCCAGTGCAGATAAAGAATACAAGAAACCGATATCGTGATGATCCAGATTTTTATGCTCCGCTAATCTTGCTTGAAATGAATGCGTGCATCGGACTGCAGCTTCACGGATATAGGAATCCTGACCGTACTCGCAGCTCAGCCACAGGATTCCCGGCCAAAATCCTTCCGTCCAATCCGTATGATCCACCAGTCGGTATTTGCCGTTTTCGTTTCCGACATGCGGAAACCGATCTTCAAACCGGGCGATATTCGCTTTGGTCGTATGCAAGGTTTGTTCTATGACAGCGTTCCAGCCCATCTTGCCCTCCCATAACTTATTCATTTGGTGCGGCTCCATCCAAACAGAGCCCGCTCTTCCATTCTCACCGCTATTTCGGCTCGACTTCGTCCAGGGTCATTCGGTATTCCAGATCTTTCATGTACGATCCATCCGCGTGCAGAATGACCATACCGAAGTCCATATTCCCGCCGTTTCCATGGACGATCGCGACCAGCCGGTTAAGGCCGCTCTTCAGGGCAAGCTCAAGCTCTGGCTCCGGTATAAACTCGCCGTTCAAAAAAATGGCGTACGGTACATCCGATTGGATTCTCATGTATCCCTTGCGGTACGGCTCGGTTCCATCAGGCACCTGTACGAAACAGCTCAAGAACCATGGCTCATTCGCGACATGGGAGATCCGCATCTTTCCGTCCTCGGACCTCCGCTCTTTTTTCTGCATCCAGCCGTACAGGCTTTCTCCCAAATTATTCAGCGAATATTCGGGATCGGTATAATACGTCTTCATGGCTTCGAAATCGACGTAAGGCGGGCAAGACAGCGCCATTACCGCTTCCACGGCCCATGCGCCGTCAGCCTTCTCGCTCACCAGTAAGCGGTCATCGAAGGCAGCGCCCAGATTGGCGAGCAGACGAGTGTACAATCGCAGCGCTTTGTCACTGTCAAGATCAGTCAGAAGCTGCGAACAGAGAATGGAACCTGCCCCTATCCTGTCTCGGACGAGAAATACCCCGGATCGGCGAGCGTTCCTGCGGTTGATTTCAACCAGCGCAAGACGGCTGTATTCGGATGTGTAACCATTCACGAAGTAGTCCTTCCAGGCAGTTTCCTCGACGCTTACGCACATCGTGTCCGTGCCCGGCACTTCCAGCCGATCGCTGGCCAGCGGCCGGTTCACGACATCACGCGGCGAAAGGAACACTTTATCGAAGCCGAACAAATCAACCGGGCTAAAGCCGCGCACGGCGTCGTGGGAGTAATCTGCCGCTAGATGGTAGGCCTCGTGCGGCTCCACGCGTACCGGACGGCCCAACAAGCGGGCAAGCGTGTCCTGCTGACTGCTGTCCGCCGGCAGGACAAGCACATGCCCGCCGGCTTCAGCATAGCGCTTGACGGCTTCAGCAGCGCCAGGCGACCCAAGCAGGCAGGCTTCGGCCATGAGCAGGCCGAATGATGGCTCGGAGGATTCGCGCTCCGCAGCTTCACCTATCACCGCTGCGGCATCCAGCACCTTATAACGCAGCCGAAGTCGGTCGAGGAACGCTGCCGTTGTCCCGCCAGGGCTTACCAGCGCTCCTGCCGTCCGCATGGCCGGGACGGCAGCTTCCTCGGACCGCCCTGCATAAGCCAGCAGGTTGCGCAGCAGCAGACAGGCTTGCGGTACTCGGTCTAGATTGGCCATGATCTCCAGCTGATTGGCCAGAAACATGCCGCTTCCGCTCCGATACTCCAGCAGCGGCGACCAAAGATCCCCCCCGTCGCCGAAATCGCCGGCGCTGCACTCCAGCAGCAGGGTGAAATCGCCATGGACCGGCTTTTCGAACGCGGCGCGTATGATCGGCAACGGCCCTTCTTCACGCAGCTCCTCGTGCCAGAACATCAGGTCCTTGTCGCTCAAGCCCTTCAGCACCGGGTGACGGTAATCCCCGGCATGGGCGCGCAGAAAAGGCCTGCGCGACAGCGTTATCCGACCGAGCGACAGGCCGGTCTGCTCCAGCAGAAGCAGACGTCCGCCCCTTGCAACGAAGGCTTTAAGCTCCGCTTCCAGCCTGCCGTCCGGATCCTCCGCATTGCTGCCAATAATCAGCAAATCATCGGACGACAGCAAGGCGATCGCATCACGGTTCGCCCGTTCGCAGCCGGGTACAAGCCGGCGGATCCGGATATAATCCTCCTCAGAACCCCAGTAAGCCGCCGGGCGGCCGACTTCGACAGGATCATGGAGCAAGCTTCCCGGCACAAGCCGGTATTCCTTGCGCAGCTCAAACATCAGACGCTCGCCATGAAACAGCGAGGCCTTCAGCAGCGCCGTCCCTTCCGTATCCACGGGGATGGGAATCCACGTGATTTCAAAGGCCTTGGACTCGGCCGGCTCTTGACGGAACGTGAAGATACGATCCAGCACGATCGTCTCCCCTTGCATGACCTCGCATTCAATCCGCACGTCTTGTGCGGACAGCGTGTCGTTGAAGACGTCAAAGCTGCGCGAGATGGGCGCGTCGTCGTAGAAGCAGCCGTTGTATTCGGCCGCGAACATCGTAACCGGCTTCAACGCCTCCGCCATGATGGCGAAAGCCGGATTAGGAAGATACATCGGATGATCCGGGAGCATACCGTTGTTGATCGTCAGCGAATAGGCCGGGATCTTCTTGGGGCTTACGCCGGGCAAGTCCGGTTCCAACGGCGGAGCTGCGACGTCGTTCTCCGGCATCGACCGCATGAAATAATGGGCGAAATTAAACGTGGCTATGCCCGAGACGCCTTGCCGCCGCGCATACTCCACGAATAGGCGTTCCTTGTGCGCCAGCCCGGCCGTGCTTTCGTCCGTACCGCGATAGGCCTGCAGCCCTGCGTACATGCTGGCGTTCTGCGGGCATATGTACCACCATCCGCCGTGTTCGCCGAAGGTCAAAGGGACGGAACGGTCCCATTGAGCAATGGTGCCGTCGATGTTGTAATGACGGCTCTCCACTTCCGTATGCGCTTTGGACAGCAGCCGATTGTCCCCTTCTGCGATGATCGGCCGCGTTGGATCCAGTTCGCGCATTGCCTCCATGAAGCTGGGAATCTGCGACCTGTAGCCGTCCCGGCCGTCTACCCAGCGCATTTCGTTCTGCAAGCTCCACATGATGACCGAAGGATGATTCTTGTCGCGCCGAACGAGCCGCTGAACATGCAACCGACAATGGGCCAAGTATTCGGGATGGTCGGCGAGCATGGATTTGCCCGATCCGTATATGGCCGTTTCGTCGATAATCAGCATGCCCTCCTCGTCGGCAATCCGCACATAATCTTCCGGATAGGGTTCGGCATGCAGACGGATACTGTTGATTCCGACAGACCGGCACATCCGGTACCAATTACGGATATACGTCTCCATCTGCTGGAGTCCGCCTTGAAAATGCCACGAATCGCCGCGAAGATGGATCGGGATCCCGTTCAGCATAAATTGAGGACCTTCGCACCAAAATTCGCGGAAACCGAATACCTCTTCGCGCCGGTCGAGAACCTGCTCACCTGCTACAAGTTCAAGCACCGCGACATAAAGGAATGGCGTGTCAGGATTCCACAGCTTGGCGTCCTGCCAATCCAGGGTGAAGGAGGCGCGATAAACCGCTCCGACGCGTTCGTTCTCGCACAACCGAAGCATCCCAACAGCCGAGGGATCGACCTGTTCAGCGAGCTGCTCCGCCAGGAGGACCGGAACGGCCAGCTTGTCTTCGGCTTCCGATCTGCCTCCTGTCCTTCTCTCCACGAGGTGCCTCTCCGTTTCAATTCCACGCCCCTGAGCTTGCTGCGGCTTCGCATCTTGAGCCCCATATCGATGGATGCCGCTGCCTGACGAATCGGCATCCCTTGCCTCCGAAAGTTCTCCATCCTGTCGCAATACGCCAAGTTCCCGCACGCTCAGCCTCACATGGATCGGCCCAAGAGCCGCAGCCGTTTCTGTCGTCCCGGCGATGACCGCAAGCTCCAAGCGCTTCTTCCGCACAGACGTGCAAATGGTTACATCCTCCAGTGAAAGAACCGGGTAGCTTTCCAGATAGACATCCTGCCATATCCCTCTGGCGACATTGCCAAACCATGAACCTGTCAATCCCGTCACTTTCTCCATGCCGGACGGCAGCTTCACTCTGTCGAAGCTCCCGCATAGGACATGGAGATGATGCTCACGGCCCGGCGCTACGCTCGACGTGATATCGAGCCGCAGCGGCAGGTAGCCGTCCTCCCAAACCGCGACTTCCGCCCCGTCGAGAAATAGGACGGCTTTTTGCATAATACCGTCCAGCCGCAGGACGATCCGCTGACCGGCCATGTGTTCGGGAATCCGGAAGCAGCGGTGCAGAACGCCCGCTTCCGCGGCGTCCCACGCCTTGGGATAGCTGTAGAGATCCATCGGAGCATATCCGTGCTCGTGAATTTCGCCGAACGTTCTGCCGTTTGGCTGCTCGTACGACCGTCTCCAGCTGGAAGGAACTCGGACGGGCTCCGGCTCGTAGACGATCTCATCCGGAAGCTGCCGGCGCTGCGGCTGATCGTACAGCGGCATGAAGTCCCACTCTCCGTTCAGGCACCATCGGTTACGCATGCTTTGTATCCTGCCTTTCGTCAGAGATGCGCACTTCCCGTACAAGCTCCAGATCCCGCCAGATCTCCTGTCCGCTCGACGCCTCCTCCCACTTGATAAAATGCGGATCCATCGCCGCCGCCCAATCATCCGGCCGGAGCGAAGTATTCAGCTTCCCTTTGTAGGGCGCTGGCTCAAGCGTAGCGGGAAGCTCGGAGTAGAAGAAGAGCATATTCTCATGCAGGCCGATGATCCCGTACTTGTCTCCATCGCCAGGCCGTTCTTCCTGGTACTGATAATGATAGTACACGTAGCTGGCCGTCTCCTCGGGCTTCAGCCGGGCGATCCTTCCATACGGCACGCTGTCTTTATTCCTGCGTTCCCAATGCTGCTCCGAAGCGGGGGCTTGGTAATGAAAAATATCGGTCATGGCCGCCCATCGTCGTTCTAATCCACCTCCCGGCCAAACGGCCAGCCACGAATTGGCTTCCGGCAGCAGAATTTCCGGTAGGACCTGCTCACCACGGCATTCATAATAAAGAAACAACCGGCTTCCATCCGCAAACAAACTTAATCGGGATACGCCCTCCCGCTTCATCGCATCTTCGACCGCTTGAATATACCGTTCCCCGCGAAACCGGGAACGGATATTTCCCCCGATTTCCTCGGCCCTATATAAACATCGTTGCATGAATGGCATGCAGCACCTCCTGTTGTCAATTTTTGATGTTACAGGATGTCTCAATTTCAAGAAGCTGAAGCTTTCTTTTGCGATAGTAAAAGGCGGCCCCCCCTGATACCGGGAGGACACGCCGCATATCTTATGGCACCACCGAGAAGCGGATATCGTCAAACAGCATATAATCGAATCCGCTGACATAGAAGCCCACTTTGCCTGAAGGCTGATGATTCGGGTCCGTAGCGGCAAGTCTTGGCTCGTTGTTCACGTAAACCGCGACGTCCCCGTTCTTCACGACGACCTTGACCGCATGTTCCGTGTCCGACTGTAAGTCGAGATTCGGCAAAGGAGTCTCGGCGATCTTCTGCCATGCCGAATCGTACAGGATCCAGGACGAGGTTCCGTCCGTCCGGGATCGATAGCCGATCCGGGTCGAACCGCTGCCCGCCTGACGGTCGAAAATATAAAAGGTTCCGTCCTCCGGCATCGACGACGGGGTCTTTAGCTTGAATTCGAGTACATACGATTCAAAGACGCGGTCCAGCAGACCCGTGGCACCGTTCAAAATTTTATACCGGCGATTGCCGTCCGGATCCGCCGCGATGCTGCGGTTCGGGTCTACCGGCCAGCCGTTGCCGCCCGATTCGAAGTCGGTTTCGTGCATGATGCCCGAAACGGTCACCACGATATCGGCCTTGATAAGCGGATTGACGACGGACACTGCGGTAATGATGGTCTGTCCTTCATATACGGCATGGACGACGCCCGTATCGCTTACCTCCGCCACGGATGGATCGGCGGATTGCCAAGTAATGCCGGTATCCGTGGTGTCCGCGGGATCGAACGTCACCTGCATCTGATGCTGCTCGCCGGCGGCAAGCCGTATTTCGCGCTCGGACGGTATGATGCCGGCCAGCTCCGTGCTCAGTGCCTTGAACCGGATGTCGTCAAACAGCATATGGCTGACGTTGTTAACGTAGAATCCGACCTTGCCTGCCGCGTTATGGCCCGGATCGGCTGCCTTAAGACGGAATTGGCCGTCCACGTATACGCTGATATCGCCGCCTCTGACCAGCACCTTGATCTCGTATTCCGTGTTTGGCTGCAGGTCGTGGCCGGGGAGCTTCTCTTCGCGCAGCACGGTCCAGGCTGCATTATACAGCAGCCAGGAGGAGGATCCGTCCGGACGCGTTTTGTAACCGACGCGGGTCGAGCCGCTGCCCGCCTGGCGATCGAACACGTACAGCGTTGCGTTTTCACTGATCGACTCGGGCGTCTTCAGCTTGAAGCTCAGCTCATATTCGGTGAAGGTTTTCTGGCTGAGTGCGGTAGCGCCGTTCAGTATCTTATACCAGCGGTTGTCGCCTTCTTTGACGATGCTGCGGTTCGCATCCTGCGGCCAGCCGTTCGCCCCCGACTCGAAATTGGTGAAATCCATGACGCCGTCTCCGGCTTCGACTATGACGTCCACCGCCGCCGTGAGCTGCGGATTCTCCGCCGACGCCACGGTGACGACCGTTTGGCCCACCGCCTGGCCCGTGACGATGCCGTTAGTATCGACCGTGGCGACACCGGGATCGGCCGACGTGAAGACCAGCTTCGGATTATCCGCGTTCCATGGGAGGACCGCCGTGCGCAGCTTCACCGTTTTCCAACGATCTACCGTGATTTGGTTGTCATAGACCACCACGTTTTGCACCGGATAGCTGTCCGGACTGCTCGTGGTACCTGCTTTCCCGTTAATGCCGATCTCGTGAAACGGAATATCCGGGAAGCCGGGGATGGCCTGGAATACTTGCGCATCCGGACGCAGCGACAGATCGCCTCCTGCCAGATCGACGAAACCAGGATCCTCGTTAGTAACCCAGTTATCCGCATATTGGACCAGATTGAATTTGTCGTACGCACCTTCCGCGTTGGTTGTCGAGCTTCGCGGAACTGTCGGATTGTATACGACGTTGCCGTGGAACGTGTTCGTGTCCGGATAAAAGCGGTTTTCCGTGAAAAAGTTTGCCAGCTCCGGATATTTGGACAGATATGGCGTCCCGATGAAGTCGTTGTTGGCCTCGAACAGCGCCTCCCACTTCGGCATGTAATTCAGCGGAACCTGATCGTCCGGCTCGTCGCCGAGAAACAAATCCGCGTAGTCGTACGGAATCTTGCTGTCCACGAATATATTGTTGCGGGTCAAAATATGCGCGCCGCCGTTGTTTTTGATCGCCGAGTTGCCCATTTTATAAAAGATGTTCTCGTCGATCTTCAATCCCATCGTGAAGTTATCGGGATATACCCCTTCCACGCCGGGCTTGGCTTCGCCGATGTTATGGAAGTAATTGCGGCGGATGACGGTGCCCCGCTGCTGCGGCGTTTCGCCCGCGTTCATGTAAATGGCGCCGAGATCCGAGAAGGTTTTGCAAACGTCATAAATGTCGTTGTACTCTACAAGATGATCATTGCCGAAGATCAGCACCCCGGGATGAGGAGCATCATGCAGCTCGTTGTGCAACATGCGGTTGCCCACTCCGGACAAGAGGACGCCCGGATTGTAAGCCTTATGATAATAGGCAAAATCATGAATGTGCGAGTTCTCCACGGCGTTGTTGCCCGCAGCGAGCGTTGTCTTGTCGCCTCCGGTGAGCGTGACGGCGGTTCCCCCGATATGGTGGATGTGGGTAAACTCGATCGTGTGGTCTGTTCCGGGAACCCCCGTAAAGTCGTTATAATGAAACCGGCTCTGGGTGTTGACCAGCACGCCGCTGTTGGTGAAGTTGCGAATTTCGCTGTGGAGGACGCGCATATGGCTTCCGCCCATGAAGACGACCGCCGAATCGCGCCCGTTCTCCAGGATCAGCTCCGAGAAATCGATATAGGATGCGTCCAGCGCATTGATCATCGGCGTCTTCAGCATCGTCACTTCAATGGATGGATTCGCGGTCATGAATTCGGCGTTCGGCAGAAAATAGAGCTTTCCGGCCTGGCGGTCGATGTAATACTCGCCGGGCATATCGATCTCCTCCAGCAAGTTTTGGGCAAAATGGAAATCCGGGTACCAATTTTTGAAAATGCCGCTCATTTCCCCGTACCGGAGCGTGATGCTCTTGGCCTCGGTGTCGATGGAAGCGATTTTGTTGTAGGACCATTCCCAGCTGTAGCCGAAAATGCCATCCAGCCAGATGTCGTCCGCCTGTGTCCAGTATTGCGGTCTGTCATACGTATACGTAAAGGTCCCGCCTCTTGTATGGACCTCCCCGTTCGGATCTTTCCGCGTCGGTCCGGGATCGAGGATTTCGTCCATTTGGACGGTTCCCTCGTTCGGCCAGCGTGCCAGCGTCATCCCTTGCCCGCCCACGTACAACTCCATCGGCGGCACCTTGCTCAAATCGTTGGCCAAGTAATAACCGTGACGGCTCATCTCGCCGTAATCGTTAATGCCGAGGGCGGCCAGATCGGCGACCAGCACTTCGTTTCTTGCTTCTTCGCTAATCATCCGGTTCAGTACGGCAGGATCGGCTACCGGAACGAATGCGGATTTCTCCAACTGCTTAGAACCGGACAAGATGACCGTTTCGCCCGGATAGGCCGTATAGGTTACCGGCTTGCCCGCTTCCCCCGAATCCTGCAAACCCAGCTCAAAGCTGGCTGTGCGCTCGTACCGGCCTTCCCGAAGATAGACCGTGACGCCGCCCCGAGGCAGCCCTTTCTTCGCTTTCAACGCCCGAATGGCGTCACGCGCTTTTTCCAACGTTCGAAACGGTTTGTTGATCGTCCCTTTGTTCGAGTCATTTCCGTCCAAGGCTACGTAAAAAGCCGTCCCGTGCGGATTTCCATAAGCCGACGCCGTCTCGGCGGCGGGCAGAAATGGATATAGCGCAAACAACAGGCTTGCCGCCAGTGCCGCAAGCACAAGCTTCTTCATAAATCGCTCCCCTTCCTCCATCGTGGAATCCGGTCAGCTCTGTCTGCGCCGTGCGCAGTGTCGTCAAAGCCCACCCGGGCAGCAGGTTTCTCCCGTTTCGTCTCCATCCGTCTATAAGCTTACTGGCCGATTATTTCAAGCCCTTATCTTTCAGGAATTGCTCGAACTGACGCGTCACCTCCTCCACGTATTTATCTTCGCCCGCCTCCTTCAGCTTGCCGTAAAGAACGGGCCAGGTCTCCTCGAAATCGAGCGTGCCGGTCACGAGTCCCCGTTTGTACTCGCCCCATACGGCATTCAGGTTCGCGATTTCCGTGCTGACCGGCTCGGAATTGAACTTGAAGGCGCCGACCGGATTGATTTCAGAGCTTTCGTTGATTTTTTTCGTTTCCTCCCATATGTTCTCCGGTTGGCCTTCCTTCAGGTAGGAATTGAAGACGCTGCCGAAGACCCAATCCATGTTCGGACGGTACCTGGAATCCGGCATCGCTTTGATATACTCCCCGCTCAGCTTCTCGTAATGCACGCCCTCTAAGCCGTTGATCATCAGGTTGTAGAGCTCCTTATCGGTGTTGATCAGATTGAGCAGCATCATGGCCCGTTCCGGATTCGGCGAAGTGCGGCTGATCGACTGGTTGGTCGTTGCCGAATAACCGTTGGAGAACCAATCGCTGAGCGGGATGATGATGACATCGTTGCCGCCGTTCTTCGGCTTGACCTCTGCCTCGACCCCAGGCTTCAACGTGACGTCAAACTCGACCGCGATCTGGCCCTTGGATTGGTAGTCGGTCATTTTTTCCGTGGCCGCGTCCTTGTGGATGTACCCGGCTTTATACCATTTGCTGGCCAGGCGGAAATTGTCCAGCTCCTCCTCCGGATAGCGATGCAACGTGTAGGAAGGGTCATCGGTCTTGATGTAGAAATGATCGTCAAGCCCCGGAACGACCCAATATTGATCGTCATGCGCCTGCGGGTTGACAAACGAGCCGCCGAACAGGCCGATCGGAATGATGCCCGGCTCGTTCTGCTTGATTTGCTCAAGGAACGGCTCGATATCCGCTATCGTTTTGATTGTGGAAGGATCCAACCCGTATTTGTCGGCAAACCGCTTCTGCACGATAAAGCCGTATCTCGACCCGTTGATTTGCTGATTCGGGATGCCGTAAATTTCCCCGTCCACCGAGAGGCCATCCCACATCACCTGAGGGACGTCCGTCTTCAGCTGCGGCGCGTACTCATCCAAGAGCCCGTTCAGCGGTTGAATAGCCCCTTTCCGTACAAGCTCTTCCGGTTTCAGCATGTAACCGGTCCAGAGAATGTCGAACTTCTCGCCTGCCGCCAGTACGGTATTCATCTTCTGCACGTAATCCCCGATTGCGACGGGCATCAGCTTGACGGTGGCGTTCAGCTTCTCCTTCACGATTTTGTTGATCTCCTCTTCGACCTTCTTCTGGTCCGGCTGCAGCTGCAGCAGCGGATAATACCAAGTCAGCTCTGCGGGCTCAAGCCCGCTAGCGCCGCTCGCCTCCGGTGTCGATCCTTGCGTGCCGGTCGTTCCGCTGCCCGAATCGCTCTTCCCGCCGCTGCCTCCGCAGCCGGCAAGCGCGGACATGGCGATCATGATGACCGCGAGCAATCCGAATAATCTTTTTTTCATGACATGACCTCCTGAACGTTTATTGGTTGATATATGTTAACCCTTAAGGGAGCCAACCGTAAGCCCTTTCACGAAAAACCGCTGGAAGAACGGGAAGATGATCAGCATCGGCCCGCCGGCCAGCACGGCGATCGCCATTCTTGCCGAGTTGTTCGGGAAGCTGGATAAATCGATGCCCAGCTGCTGCGAAAATTCCGAATTGGAGGTTATGAACTCGATGCTGCCCAGCGTTCGCACAAGCAGCAGCTGCAGCGGCACCTTGTCGGGATCGTCGATATACAGCATGGCGTTGAACCATTCGTTCCAGTACGTGAACGAGATAAGCAAACCCAGCGTGGCCAAGGCCGGCGTGGATAGCGGCAATATGATCCGGAAAAAGATGCGCAGCTCCCTTGCCCCGTCGATTTTGGCGGATTCCACGATTTCAAGCGGAATTTTGGACATGAATCCCTTCATGACCATGATGTTGAAGGGAGAGAGCAGAACCGGCAGGATTAGTGCAAGCAAGCTGTCCTTTAAATGCAGGTATTGGGTGATGAGAATATAGGAAGGGACGAGCCCGCCGCTGAACAGCATCGTGAAAAACACGTAAAACGTCGTTACCCTCTTGTAGCGGTAATCCGGTCTCGAGATGACGTATGCGGTCATCGCGGTGAGCAGAAGGCCTGCCAGCGCTCCAATGACGGTCACCGTGATCGTGACCCCGTATGCCCGCAGCAAAATGTCGGGTGCGTCGAGAAGATAGCGATAAGCCTCCAGGCTGAACGTTTCTGGAAAAAACTGATAGCCTTTGTCGGTAAGCGACGCTTCGTCCGTCAGCGAGACCGCGACAACGAGCAGAAACGGCAGGACGATGGCCAGCGATAGCAGGATGAACAGCAGATGGATTAACATTTTGGATAGTTCGAACTTCTTCGGCATCGGATATCCTCCTTCTTACCACAGGGAATGCTCAGGGTTGATTTTGCGCACGATTCCGTTCGCCGCCAGCACGAGCACGAAACCGACAACCGACTGATAGAAGCCCGTGGCGGCCGACATGCTGACATTACCGATCTCGCGAAGCGCACGGTACACGTACGTATCGATAATATCCGTGGATCCGTACAGGAAGCCGGAGTTGTTCGGAATGAAATAATGCAGTCCGAAGTCGCCCCGGAACATGTTGCCGATGGACAAAATCAGCAGAATGATGACCAGCGGAGCCAGCAGCGGGACCGTAATTCTCATGGCCATCTGCCATTTCGTCGCACCATCGATCCGGGCTGCCTCGTAATACTCGCTGTTAATGCCGATAATGCCCGCAAAATAAATCAGCGTGTTGAAGCCGACTGCCTTCCATAAATGAACAAGAATGAGAATGGCCGGCCATGCCTCGGCCGTCTGGTACCAACTGATCGGATCCATGCCGAACATTTGCAAGGTGCGGTTAATGAAACCGTCGGAATGGTTCAGGAAGGCATATGCCACGTATCCGACCAGCACCCAGGATAGAAAGTGGGGCAGAAACAGCGCGGTCTGATAAAATTTGCTCCATTTCGCCCTGAGCTCGTTCATCAGAATGGCCAACAACAGCGCAGCGGCCGTGGTAACTGCAATGTAAGCGGCATTATACAGCACCGTATTGCGCGTGATCCGCCAAGCCGTATCGGTCGAGAACAAATAACGGAAGTTTTCCAGACCTACCCATTCGCTGCCGAATATGCCGAGATCGTAGCGGTAATGCTTGAAGGCGATGATCAATCCCACCAATGGAATATAGGCAAAAATCAGCTTGTACAGAATCCCCGGCAGGGATAAAAGAAACAGCTCGCGGTTGTTTCGAAAATGGCGAAGCTCCCTGCGAAGCGCCGTTTTTTTTGGGCGAGTGCCGGCTGGTTCTGAATCCGGGTCGGGCCCGGTTCCCGATCGGTTCGCCGGTTCCGCGCCCATAGAGCCCGATCGTGTAATCTTCTTCAACATAGCGAAAGCCCCTTCCTTTCCTTGTGCACTTCTTGCCTGCGTTCCAGGCTTTGCACGTTTAACGATAGCTCAAACGCGGTACTTTCCGTTACTGTACAATTTCAGGATTGCTGTACAGGTGGACTGTAGGGATTTCGGAATGCTGTACAGCCGGCTGTATAGATCCAAGATTGCTGCACTTGAAAAATTTTAGGGCTTTGCCTGCGTTAAGGGAACACCGTTCTCCCATCATCGATACGATGCCCAAGGTGCAGGAGACAGTGAGACAGTACTTTTCAGTTACGCGTTGATCCAACTGGTCAATGGGGGCTCGCAGCTTGTATCGAATCTGCCGGTTCGCCCGCATTCGAATGGATATCATTGTCGGAGCACGGCATGGCAAAAACCCGCAAACGGCAACACTCGCCTGCGGGTCTGATGGAACCTGTGCGATTTAAGTACTGCGCTCGATGGCGCACTTCAGGCGGTACTCTTTCGGGGTCGTTCCATACCGGCGCTTGAACAGCCGATAGAAATAGCTTTCATTGCCGAAGCCTACCTTCTCCATGATTTCGGCCACGGTCAATTGCTGCTGCTCCAGATACTGCTGGGCACGGGCAAGCCGAGTCGCGTTGATCTGGTCGACTACCGTCGCACCTTCCTGAGCCTTGAACACTTGCCCCAAATAGACGGAACTCATCTTCAGCATATCGGCGATCTTCTGTACGTTGAGGTCCGGATCGGCATAATGCTTATCGATCATTTCCTTGACGGTATCCGCAAGCAGCCGGTTTTTATCCTCGCGTCCGCTCCTACGCTGTTCGAACACCTCCCGCACGACGTCCAGGAGCACGCACTCGATCTCGTCCAGCGTCTCTTTTTCGAGAATGCGGCGGTTGATCGCCTGCAGATTGACCGACACCGGGTTCAAGTTGTTATTATTCATTTCACCGAGCGTATGGCTCAGCGTCATGGTCAAATGCAGCAGCGCCGAAAACATGCCGTCAAAGCTAAACTCGGCAAGATGCTCCCTCCAGCTCCGAATGGCTTGCTCCGTCTCTTCCGGATTACCGCCTTTTAAGCCCTCCGTCAGCCGGCGTTCCAGTTCCTTCGGAATGGTAAGCGATTCGTTCCGCTCGTTCCTGCGGATCATCTCCGGCCGCATCACGGCGCCCTTACCGAATATCATGCGATAGTTGGAATGCCGCAGCGCCAGATTGTAATGTTTCGTAAGCTCGCGATAATCCTCGAAGGTATCGCTTAGCGTTACGGTGAACGTAATCCGATAGAAGCGGAGAATGGTTTGCTGAAGTTCACGGAAGCGTTCGTGCAAGGACTCGAGGTGACCGGAATCGCCCCCGACAACAAAAACGAGATGGCCGCTCTTCATATCCGCCGCTTCGCAGGAGCCGCCATGGCGCAGCAGCTCCTGGCCGATATTCGCGATGGCGAAGGAATAGAGCTCTTCCGCCCGGGGAACCGGCTGCAGGACCTGGCTTTGCAGGTCGTCGAGCTGCACAAGCGCAAGCCGAAGCGGCGACGGATGCGCGATATCGATCCCGTACTGCTCCTTCATCCGCATAAACGCATCTTCGTCCATGCTGTCGCTTGTGCCGATCAGGCTCCGCAGATGATATAACTTGGCGATATTCCATTGCGTGGCCCGCTCCTGTTCCAATCCTCTGAGCTTGCCGATCATTTCCGTTACGTTCTCCGTGATCAGGGACAGCTCATCCTTGGCTTTGGCGTCTCCACGTCCATCGTAGGGCACCAGCGTAAGCAGGCGTCCTACCGGTTTGTATAGCCGGAGCGAAATCAGTACGGACAGCAGCAAAGCCAGCATGGCCACGGACAATGTCACGGCCATTTCCGTCCACCGCATCTGGCGGACGCTGCCCAGCACGTCGTCATAGTCTTGAAGGCTGATGATCTGCCAGTCGTTTAAGCCTTTGCTTAAATAGGTGACCTTATATTTCTTATCGCCTTGTTGATGGATGAAGGAGTCCGGTGCATGGTTTGCCGAGCCCATCCGTCCGAGTAAATCTCTCTTGATGTCCAGCCCGGGCGGTAGCTTGCGGTCGCCCGCCATCAGTACTTGACCATTGCCGTCCGTAACGAACAGGACGTCGTTTTCCCGTTCGGCGACCCGATTAAGCGCTTTCACATTATCCAGCATCCACCCCGGCTTCACGGTCAAGATCAGCACGTTCCGATTGACGGAACCGAGGCTCGGCCCATCATATATGAAAAATGCGAACACGTCGATGCCTTCGTTCTCCCCATCGAGGTCGAGCGGAATGAGCTGCAGCTTCGGCAGGTCGGCACGAGCGTCCATGTAATCTTCCAGTGCGCCGTAAAGGACGCGCGTATCCATATCATGGCTCAGCGACGAGAAAAAACGGCCCTGTTTGCCGTTATAAAAAACGGCGGCGTGCAAGTACGGGGAAGCGGCAACCGTGCGGTTCAAACGCTCAATCTTCAGAATGCTCTGCTTATAATCCGCCCCGGATTTCAGTGCGATGAGCTCTTCGTCGTTATACAGCGATACCGCCAAATCCTTCACGATCCCGTTCATGTTCTCGATGTTGTAGTTGATTTGGGTGAGTAGCTTGACGTCGGCCTCATGCTGGAGGCTCAACACTTTGTCACGGGCGGCGGCGTTCAGAAAGAGGGAGGCTATGGCGAGCATGGCGACGACGAGCATAAAGCTCAGGATAATCCGCTGCAAATATTTGCGAGAGCGGAGGGTTTGCAGCAAGTTCATGGGACCACTCTCCTGCAAGTTTAGGTGGCTTTACTATAAGCCGCCGGGATTTTCATTGTCAATCTGCATTTTCGAAATATTACCCTGTACGGGATACGCACTGACCGTATCTCTGGGTATCGTCGTATGATCAGGGCTGCTCAGGTGACCCGCCCATCGCCATCCCTCTTCTGCCGAAGCATCTGCCGATAAGCACCTGGCGTCATGCCAACCTTGGCGGTAAACAGGCGCGTCATGTAGTTCGAATCGCGGATTCCCACGCGTTCCGCGATCTCGGAAATGCCAAGCACCGTGCCGCCAAGCAGTTTCTTGGCCTCCTCCAGGCGCAGGTGCAGCACGTACTGCAGTGGCGTTTTGCCGATATGCCTCTTCATGCATCTTGCGATATAACTCGCTTGGAAGTGGAGCTTTTCCTCCAGCGCGGCCCGTTCAAACGGCTCCTTCCAATGTTCGTTCAAATAGGCTGCGGCGGCCTGGGCCAGCCGGACGGAAGGCTCCGGCTCGGACGTCCGGGCGCAGCCAGCCTGCAGCGCGGCAAACAGTTCGGTCAGCATAAGGTGGAGCCTGAGCGCATTTTCCCCGTTCAGTCTGTTGTGGGTATCGTTCAATCCGCGCAGCATCGGCTCCAAGGTTTGCACCTCGAAGGGCGCAAACTTCGGCAAGTACATGCGCTGCTGCGGAGAAGGCTCAACGTCTTCGACCGTGCCTTTGGACAGCAGGTTCGACCAGGGAATCTCTTCCCGACGGATGTGCGCAGCCGGATGACCATGAATGAAATGCACCCAATAAATCTCCGTGTGCTCAGAGCAGGCTCGGTGCCCGACATGCGCCAGTCCTGCTTCCAGCACCAGCAGCTTTCCCGCGCCGACCTCATACTCCGTCTGTTCTTCCGTCATATAGAGCGTTCCTTTCGTGACCAGAAGCAGGTCATAAACGTCGAAGGTGCGGGCGAAATGCCTGTCTCCCGGCTTCCATACGGCATGTCCGGCCGTAACGAATTGCGGCAGCGGCGGTATGGCGAATTCTAAGCACAGCACAGCCACCCCCTCCTTTTCGCAAGTTCATTTTGTGCTAATCAAAGTCTATATTATCACTGGTTGCCCGCATGAAAAAGAGGTACATTTGATCACGAGAAACCGCTCTCATAAAGCGACTAAGGAGGCTGTTTACGCATGCGTTTTCGTCAGGTCCATCTCGACTTCCATACATCCGAGGCCATTGCCGGCATCGGAAGCCGTTTTTCAAAACCCCAGTTTCAGAACATGCTGCGTGCCGGGCATGTCGATTCCATCACGGTGTTTTCAAAATGCCATCACGGCTGGGCATATCACCCGAGCGAAGCTAATGAAATACATCCGCATCTCACATTCGATCTGCTGGGAGAAATGATCTCGGCTGCCCATGAAATCGGCGTCAAGACGCCGGTGTACTTATCCGCAGGGCTGGACGAAAAGCTGGCGCGGCGCCATCCCGAATGGCTGATCCGCGACGCGGAAGACCGTACGCGCTGGGCGAGAGATTTCATGACGCCCGGTTACCATGAATTTTGCTTCAACACGCCTTACCTGGACATCTTGCTGGCGCAAATTCGTGAGGTAGTTTCCAGGTATGATGCGGACGGCATTTTCCTTGACATCGTCGGAATCCGTCAATGCCGGTGCCAGCATTGCGTGGCCGCGCTGCGATCAGCCGGTCATGACCCTCGCGATGAAGCTGCCGTTGCCGCGTTAGGCGAATCCACCTACCTGAACTATGCCCGCCGCGTAAGAGAAACGATCGATGAGATCAAACCCGGTCTGCCGGTCTTCCATAACAGCGGCCATCAGCGTCGCGGCCGCCGCGACCTTGCTCAAGTCAACAGCCATTTGGAACTCGAATCGCTTCCAACCGGTGGCTGGGGTTACGATCACTTTCCGCTGTCCGCACGCTATGCCCAGACGCTAGGCATGGACTATCTCGGCATGACGGGCAAATTCCATACCTCCTGGGGCGAATTCGGCGGTTACAAGCATCCGAACGCGCTGCGATTCGAAACGGCGCTCAGTCTCGCCCACGGCGCCAAGTGCTCGATCGGCGACCAGCTTCATCCTTCGGGTCTCATGGATGAAGCAACCTACGCCTTGATCGGCACAGCCTATGCTGAGGTGGAAGCGAAGGAGCCTTGGTGCAGCGCAACCTCTTCCGTGGCGGACATCGCCGTCCTGTCGCTGGAGGCTGCTTGGGAGGCTTGTCCGGAAGCACGGAAGTCGGATGACCGGAACAACCTGGCGGATGCCGGTGCGGTACGCATCCTGACCGAAGGGCACTACCTTTACGACATCGTGGATGCAACTGCTGATTTTAGCCTCTACAACGTGCTGATACTGCCGGACGAGGTGCCAATATGGCCCGAATTGGAAGAGGATATCCGTGCATTCACCGCGGGTGGAGGAAAAGTTCTTGCCTCGGGTCGTTCGGGTTTGAATGCGGCAGGCGACGCGTTTACGCTGGATCTCGGATTGAACTGGAAAGGCCAGAGCCCATACCGTCCGTCTTATTTCCGCCCGGACTTTGTTCCCGGTCCTCTCATGCCTGCATCATTCGTAATGTACGGTGAAGGACAGCTGGTTGAACTGAACGGCGGCCGTGCGCTTGGCAGCCGGGAGAATCCATACTTTAACCGGGACGTGTTCACGTTCTGCTCGCATCAGCACACGCCAAGCGCCGGAGAAGACGGCGGCCCGGGCATGATCGAGAGCACAAACGGCATCTACATCGCTTGGAATGTGTTCGGCGACTATGCGGACAACGGCCATCTCATTCTGAAGGAGATGGTATTGCATGCGATTGACCGGCTCCTGCCGCAGCCTACTCTGCGCTGCGATTTGCCGGCACGAGGCATCGCGACGCTGCAGTATCAGCAGGAAGAAAACCGCTATATTAATCACCTACTCTATGCTTCACCTGTCCTGAAGGGGCGCGTTGAAGTCATCGAGGACATCGTGCCGCTGCGGGACGTTTCCGTCCGCTTGCGCCTCCCTGCGGTGCCTTCGATCCGGCGGGTCTATCTGGCCCCCTCGATGGATGAGCTTCCATACACCATTGGGAGTGAGGGGGAGATCAACTACACGGTTCCCAATCTGGATAATCATCAAATGGTTGTGCTGGAACTGGCGTAAACAACATACTTGCCTTCATGATGAGGGAACAACTCTTCCATATGATACAAGCAGCCGCAGTCTGGAGACTGCGGCTGTTCACATCATATCGGTTCATTTTGCAGGTTTTCATGTTATGTGTTCAATATACTGAACTGCGTTTGTCAATCAATTGTTCCAAAAATCCTGCAAATGTCGGAGCATACTCCTCGATCAAATCGTTCATGAGATCATAACGCATGACAGGGAACTCCCCCTGCTCATCCTTGGCGGACGTGTCGAAAAAATACAGCTCGTCCTCGTCCGGCACGAACAGATCCAGTCTGTGCGGATATTGCTCACGCCACTCCTCATCATCCTGATTCAGGCGATGTATGTATAGAATATCCGTATCGGTATATTCCCTCACGTCCGGAGGAGCTAACATGAGAATGCCCGTCCCGCTCAACGTGGCACTGCCGTAATTCTTGAGCCACCAGCGATAGGAAGGCGGCAGGCTGAATCCCAGCTCCGCTTCTGCCTCGGCGATCCATTCCTCTTTCGCGCCGCGTCCGGGAAACCATTTCACGGCTGTCGTGCTTTCCAGTTTCTCAGCCAATCGTTCATACATTTCGAAAACTCCTTCCCATCTCATTTTGCTCAATCGAGTTCAGTGACTGATTTCATCTCCACTTGATAGATCGGTTAAGAACGACCTACCATTCATAGAAATTTTCCTCGATCAGCGCCTCAAAGGAATCTGCCAAGAGTTTGACCTCTCCCGTATCATGATGGCAGATGAACACCTTTCCTGATTGGTCGATGATTATCGGGTTGCCGGATCCGTCGATCGAGATGACATAACCAGTTTGTAATGCATCTCCAATAGGAAGCTCCTTATACTGCTCGCGGAAATCAAGCGTCAAATCTGCGACGGTTTCATTTCCAATGCTGGAGCCATTAGAGAATGCATGTACCGCAAGGCCCGCATAGGCTCCTCCGAACTTTCTTATAAAATGTACATAGTCCTCATGAAACCTTACATTCAACTGCTGCTCCGCATGTGCGATTTCCTCTTGGGTTGCCGGACTTCCTACAAGTGAGGCTCGATCCTCCCGGAAGAGGAAATTCTGTAATCTTTCCATTAATGCTTCATTCATGGGATCCTTCCCTTCTAGCATGAATCTAAATCCTCTAACGTTGAAGATCATACCGACAATTGAATGTTATATTCCATGATGTAAGCTCCGTACCACATCCGTTGTGTGCCCATATAAGACATCATACGTTCCGTTCGCCCCTTCTTTCATCGAGGGCAAATGGATGTCAGATATTCAGGAGCTGGGTGTATTCGCTGCGTAATCGGATTATACATATTCTAGCAGAACGGAATTGCGATGAGAACCAGGTACGAAACAAGGAAAGAAGATAGCGCGAATGGCGTTTACGTTCCTCGATTTATTCTATGACAGCTGAAAGCACGCCTTCCTTTATCAAGGTCCATCGATCCCGCGGATTGACGGTAAAGGACGATGCAATCGCTACAACCATATCTTTTTCCGGAATGCAGCAGATGATATTGCCTCCATCGCCTACGGCCGAATATGTATAAATTCCGTCCTCATCCCTCAGCCACCACAAATAACCGTATTGGTTAGCGTTCATCGCCGTTGATTGGTCTATCCAATCTCCCGGTATAATCGGTTGTCCGTCCCATAGGCCGCGGTTCAGGTACAGAAAACCGAAACGCGCCATATCACGCGGGCTTAACGTAAGGCCCCATCCACCCGTGGTGTTGCCGCCGGGGTCTTTGACCCATCCCCTGACGTCTTTACCGAATAAATGATCAAATCCGAATGATCCCATGTCATGATCCGGGATTTCGGTCATGCCAATCGGTTTAAACAAGTGTTCGTTCGCAAAGGCGCGTGCGCTTTTTCCGGTGGTGCGGGTGATAATGGCTGACAGCAGGTGCACTCCTGCGGTGGAATATTTAAACGCTCCCAGGGTTCCGCCTTCCCCCAGCATATCAAGCGTATATGCTACCCAATCAGGCTGCATGCACATTTTGTCCAATGGCTCGCGCCAGTCCTCAAAGGGATAAGGAGCCGTCATCGTAAGAAGATGGCGAAGCGTAATGTCTTGTATTTGCCGATCAGCGGACTTGTGTTCATATTCGGGGAAGAAATCCAGCACCTTTTGATCCGAATTGTCAATATAGCCAGCACCGATGGCAATGCCTATGAGGGCGGATAAAACGCTCTTGGTGACCGATGCCACGTGGTGGGTATCCTCCGGGCCGTAACCATGATCGTATTTTTCATATGCGATATATCCGTTTCTCACCACGACCATACCGTTGATGTTGCCGTATTCGGATGGGATCAAAGCATCCAGGGCCGAAAGCTTGCCGGCATCCAAACTCAAGGCTTCAGGGGCAGCGGTTTGCCATGCCTTCGTTGGCCAATACTCTCTCTTCATTAGAGATACCTCACATTTTTTATTTGTTTTTTCGACACGGGAAAATAGACCTCGGTAACCAAATGCTCGGCTGCCGTGGCTTGATTCGGATCGGTTACATAGATTTCATACGGGGATTGGCTCAATGCGTATCCCTCTTCTTCTATCCATTCCCTGAGCCTGGCATATACCGATGTCAAATCCGAATAGGAACCCTTCCAAACAGACTTGGCACATCGTCCTCCCTCCAGGTCCCTCGTTCCAATAACCCTTTCCTTAACCGGGAGGGCAAACTCGGTGTCATTGCCTGCGGGATTGTACTCCGAGCTGTGATAAATCGTCATGGGCGTACCAACCAATGTAAGCTTCTCCTTGGCAATCCGTTCATATAATCCGCTAAAATACCTGCCATAACCCAGAGCATAATCATCCCTGCTCATCATCCGGCGCATGAAAAGAAGATGCATTGGCGCCCGATCCACAAGCTGCACTTCAATTCGATTCAGGTACGACATCACGTCGATGCCCTTTTCCAGGCTCAGGATATCCTGGTCCATTTGGTTCAGGGCATGATGATACATATCTAATTTGTGCTGGACTTCCCGACGCTTGCGGTGAAGGGCCGTGTAAAGCTTCTCATCCGAGTGACCCGGTTCCCCCGCTAAGATTTCTTTGATTTCGTCCAGTGAAAAATGGTAAGACTTCAACCGGTTAATATAGAGCATTCTCTTTAGCTGACCGATGGAATAATACCTATACCCGTTTTCCGGATTGATCTGATCCGGATGAATTAATCCGATTTCATCGTAATACCGAAGCGTCTTCGTCGATACTTCGCATAGTTTGGAGAATTCCCCGATCGGCAGCAAGGATCCACCTCTTTCCGTATATAGACTCTTGGTTCAAGATCACTTTACACCTTGCCCTTAGGGCAAAGTCCACTGCTAATTTGTAAAATGGAATCCCTGATCTTCCTCGCCTCCGTACTACACCTGAGGAAGATCTTCCGGCAGTTCCCCGGTGTTCAGCCACTTCCCCGCTACGCGGTTGAATAATGCCGGATCGGCAAGCGGTATGCCGTGCCCGATACCGGGAAACACGATCCCCTCCGCACGGTTGGATAGCTGCACGAGGTCCCTGGCTGATTTTTTAACGCTGGCTCTTTCCTTCTCCCCGACCGTAACCAATACCTTCGTCGAAGATTCTTTGATGCTTGGAGAGATTGCATAGGACATGTTTTCCTTGAGCACCGAAACCAGCAGCTCCGAAGGCATATGCAGGGATTCCGAATAATACTGTTCAAAATCATCCCGATTCACGTACAGCGTGCTTGCCTGCCATCTGGAGAACCATCGGTATTTGGTCAGCGGAAAGGTCATTCGTACAGAAGGTTCGATCAGCTTCAGCGCAGCCGGCATCGGCCTAAGCAAAGCGCTGTTTACGATTGCGTAATCGATGAGTTGAGGTCGTTGGCACATCATTTCCACGAGAATCTGCGCCCCCAAGGAAAAACCGAATACAATAATTTCCCTTCCGTCCGCCTTATTCGACATGACCTCATTGATCTGCGCTGCAGTGCGTTTTATAGAAAAGGGCCCGTTGGCGGAGCTGCCGCCGTGTCCGGGTAAATCGGGAACCAGGCAGTAATCGTCTTTAAAAAAGGGAAGCTGCTTGTTCCACATCCAGCCGCTTACCCCGCCCCCATGCAAAAATACGATCATCCTTGACGCATGAATGTTTCCGCTCTCCTTCATGAATAAGTTCATTGTATCATCCCCAATATATAACATTTACTATTAATACAATTATAGTATATTAATCCGAAGATTTAACGGGTTTTTTTAGAATTTTGTTATACTTTTAAACGATCCATGGTATAAATTATGCGTTGCACGGCTTGCCAATACAATTCCCTGGACCAAAGTCGAGTCTGGTTTCCTGCCGCGGATCCAGTTCAAACTCCTTCTTGGGACTGTTCTTCCTGCTCCCTGCATGGTCTACCATTAAGTGGAAATCCAATGCATATGAGATAAGGAGAGGAACCCATGAAGCCGAAGAAACAAAGCAAGTCGAGAACCATTCGTGTATTGGCAGCCTCCGTGCTGTCCGCCAGTCTGCTGGCTTTCCCCGTCGATATTCATGCGGCAGCGGCCAAATCCGCAGAAGTCGCAGTCGAATCCCGGCATGCGGAGGCACCGGTACTAAGCTCCAACGAAGTCAAGGCATTCGCTGACGCTTATTTTGCCGATCCCCAGGTTTCGGACATGCTGGCAGGCGCACTAGTAGTGGTCGTACAAGACGACAAGGTGCTGTTGAATACGGGCTACGGTTACGCCGATCTTGAATCCAAGAAGAAGATTGATCCGGATCGTACATTGTTCCGCATGGCATCGATATCGAAATCGGTTACCGCAACGGCGGTCATGCAGCTGATCGAGAACGGAAAAATCGACCTGAAGCAAAACATAACCGAATACATGCCGGATGTGAAGATCCCTAACCATACCGGCGCCCCCGTCACCGTTGAGCATTTGCTGACGCATACGACAGGCTTCGACTTTACGGACAGCTACTCGGTTCCGCCTCACATCATTCAGAAGGGCGAGATTCCGCTCGCCGATTTTATCCGGGTGAATGCTCCGGCTGTGGTTCGTACGCCTGGTGAAGTTTACCGGTATGACAATCTGGCATCCTCCATGCAGGGATATATTGTCCAGAGCGTATCCGGAGAGCCGTTTGAGAATTATATCAAAAAGCAAATATTCGACCCGCTGAACATGAAGCATGCCGCATTTCGAATGAACGACGATATCATCGCGAATCTTGCCACGGGGTACAATGTCGATCAACAACCGATAAAGCCTTACGAGAATGTGCCTACCATCGCACCTGAAGGCGGCATGTTCGCCAGCGGTACCGATATGGCCAATTTCATTACTGCCCATCTGAACGAGGGCCGATTCGGATCTGCCCGCATCCTTAAGGAGGAAACGACGCGATTGATGCACAAGACGCATTATGATGCCGCTGGCATTCCGTTGACGTCTTACGGCTTCGAGTCGTTCATGCACAACAGCCATAACGGCCAAACGGTGATTGGCAAAGGCGGCGATTTGGAGGGCTACCATTCCTGGCTTTGGCTGCTTCCCGACCAGAATGTCGGTGGTCTGATCGTTGTTAACAGCGACAAGAGCGCTTCGATCCGCAGCGAATTTTTCGTCGCGTTCATGGATCATTTCTATCCGAAAAAGCAGGGCTCAGAGAATTCATTCCCACTCCATCAGGAGCAGCTGCAGAAATTCGAGGGCCTATACAGAAGCCTGAGGACTCCGATTATCGCCACCCAGGTGACTGCCGGACAAGGCGAGCTGCTGGTTAAAGATGCCATGGGCGAGCATAAACTCAAACCGGTCGGACCGCTGCGGTTTGTGGATGAGAACGGTGTACCCGCCGCGTTTAAGGAAGATGATAACGGTGATGTTGCGTATATGTATTACACGGCCATCGACAGTATGTCCGAGAAGCTCCCGAATCCTGCTCCTTACAACGACGTCCCTGAAGAAAATCCTTATGCCAAGGACATTTACTTCGCTCAGTCTCTCCAGGCTTTCGGGGATAAAGGACAATCCAGCTTCCGGCCGGATGAACCGATTACCCGGGCCGAGTTTGTCAGCGTCATCAGCAGGCTGGCCGGCATGAAGCCTAGCGAAAGCGTAAGCATATTCAAAGATATGCAAGGGCACCCGCTCGCTGGTTATGTGCAGAATGCTGCGAATATGGGTGCCGTGAACGGTAAGACGAATCAAAATTTCGAACCCGATCAGCCGGTCACGCGTCAAGAGGCTGCAGCTATCATATGGCGGACTGCACATCATGCGCTTGGCGCGAAGGCCGTCCCGGCCAAACTCCGTACGAAACCGGCTGCGTGGGCGGATGAAGCGGTGCAATTTATGGTCGGAACCGGCATGCATGGTCCCGAAGTGACCAAGGATGCAAACGGTGCGGCCGATTACCGGCCAACGGACAATCTTCTGCGGAAGGAAGCGGCGGCCATCTACGCGAAACTGATTCAGCAGGCTTTTGGTTTTTAATTTGGTCCGCTGCTTACTAGTGGAAGCTTGGCATTCATAGCTTAATATTTGAATAAGAACAGCTGACGGTTTCGAATCGTCAGCTGTTCTAGTACGAATCATAATCAGGTAATGGTGATTAGACCGCCCGATCCTATCTAGAAAAATGCATATAATCCTTCTTCAAAGTACTTGTACTCCGACTCGCTAATCCTTCTTCTTCCATATCCTTCAAAGAAAACGTCGATTTCCGATTCGGTTTCAATCGCGTTCGGTTTTGGGCGTATCGCCAAAGATACATCATACCTTGGATCACCAAGCGCTCCGCCGCTCCAATCTATGATGCCCGTAATGTTTCCGTCGCGAACCAAAACATTATCAATCGTGAAATCGCCATGGATCAAGGTGTTTGTTAAGCGCCCACGATTGATTGTTTTCTTTATCTTCCACGAACCTGTAAACCGAAGGGACAAGCAACGATGTCTTTTGCAGAGAATGCAGAACGCGGATTTCTTGTGCCAGCCACGAGCTGTACTGCTCTCCCTTCGTTCGCTTTAGAATAAATCGCTCCTGCTCGTTTTCCAGTATTCCTACATCCGATGTATGACCCTGTCTTGGAAATTCCAGCTTGGATACCGTACCTACTTCATCTATAATCGACTCGGGTATTTCATGCAATTGAATAGGAAGCATATCATTTCACCTCACCTACAAATTGGAAGCAAATAATCTTCCTCATTATACACACTGCATTCGCCTTCAATCGATAAATTTTCACCTTGGCTTTTGCACCTTGTTGACTTCATGCACAACAAAAAAGACATCCCCGTTAGGATGTCTTCTCGTCTCTTTTATTCACAGAATTATTCCAGCTTGAAGTTTCCGGAGCCCGTGCGAACCTTCAACAGCACGTCGCCGCTGCCAAGCGTTCCCTTCAGTCTTCCTTTGTCTTCGTCCTTCACCTCGTAACGCATTCCATCCAACCGAATATTTCCCTCACCGGAACTTCCCTGGTAATCGACTTCCAACGAAGTAGGTTCTTGAGCCAGATCAATGCTCACGTTGCCGCTGCCGGTTCGCAGATCGGCATCATGGACCAATCGTTCCGCATCCACGCGGATATTGCCGGATCCCGTCTTGCCTTGCAAAGCCGCTTCTCCATCACTCAGCTCAACGTTGCCGCTGCCGTTTTGAAAGCTCAGCTGTTCGGCACGATAGCCGTCTGCCGAGATTTCGCCGGACCCCGATTGCAGCGCCACCGATTCGGCTTCAATCTCCTCAACTTCGATATTGCCGCTGCCGGTATGCATAGCCAGCTCCCCGGCATTCACCTGCTGGACATTGACATTGCCGCTGCCTGCCTTGACGGTAACCTCGTCTCCCAGTATGCTCTCTATTTCGATATTACCGCTCCCGCTTTCGATCTTGGCCGTTTCCCAGTTCTTTTCCGGTAACTCCACCGTTAACTGTAGATCCATAATGCTTATACCCAGATTAATGCCATGATCTTCTTCGACGCCAACCGTCATCGAATCGCCGTTCGGCTCAACCTTCAATTTTACTTGGTCCGCATATTTCGAACTTGCCTTTCCACTCAGCCGCACCTTGATCTGATCCGTTGCTCCTGGGACGACATGTATGTCGATGCTTCCGGTCTTCACCGTCAAATCCCGGTAGATATCCGCATCAAGCGTTTGCTCTTCATTTATCTTCTTGGTGTCAAAGGAAAAGCCGAATTGAATATCCGAAAAAATGTTCCTTGGGTTCATCGTAAAGATCAACAGCAGCACACCGACTGCCACGATCAAATATCCTGTTCTCTTCTTCATAACGTGTTCCTCATTCCTTCCGTATCATCCCTTTATGAGTTCTCTGGTTTGTTTTTCCAATATCTGAAGTCCTGTTCAGTATACCATCCCTTCGGGAAATGAGCATTGACCCCGCGAATGAGATTGGAACCCCGACCTAAGTCTAGTAAAGCTGAGATACCTCACAACATATGGGAGAACAAATCTTTACAACTTCAATCCTGGCAAGGGAAGCCAGCTCGCCGGGAATAAACCTCAGACTATGCTTGAAAACAAAAAAAGCCGCCAATTCCGCGACTTTTCTTTAATAAAAATCCATCCTTACCTATCCCAATGCCACATCAAGAATCATCATCAGCACGAAACCGAACATCAAACTCATCGAAGCCAAATCCTTGTTGCCTTTTTCCTGCGAGCTTGGAATCACCTCTTCGGCTACGACAAAGATCATCGCTCCGGCCGCAAAGCTCAAGGCATAAGGCAGCATGGGTTCAATGAAGGCTACGGCGACCGCGCCTATCACCGCGGCGATAGGTTCGACCATTCCCGAGAACTGTCCATAGAAAAAGCTTTTTCTACGCGACATTCCGTCACCGCGGAGCGGCATCGAGACCGCTACGCCCTCCGGGAAGTTCTGAATGCCGATACCCAGGGCCAGCGTCAAAGCTCCCACCAGAGATGCCTCCGTTCCCCCGTTCGCAAGAGCCCCAAATGCGATCCCCACCGCTAATCCTTCCGGAATGTTGTGCAGCGTGATGGCCAGAACCAGCAAGGTGCTTCTTTTCCTCACTCTCGGATTATATCCCTCCGCTCCTCCCATCGGAGAATTGGGGTGAAGATGGGGTAGAATCTTATCGATTCCCCATATAAATACTCCGCCTAATAAAAATCCGAACGCAGCCGGAAACCAGTTCCCGATCGGATTGCCTTCCGACAGTTCGATGGCCGGTGCCAATAATGACCAGTAGCTGGCCGCAATCATGACGCCACCGGCAAACCCCAACATACTATCCAGCAAGCGCTGGTTCAATGTTTTCGTAACAAAAACAAGAGCCGCACCTAACGCCGTCATCCCCCAGGTAAACAAGGTGGCCAGCAATGCTTGGATAATGGGATTGAAATTCATAAAAAAGTCTACCATGCAACAAAGAACCCCTTCGATGAAATTAATATGATACTGATACTATTTCCTAATGCGAGCCTTACATGCATTTGTCGGTGATAATGAAATCGATCTAGAGAATATGTACCCGCACGCGTCCATTCCGATGCATTTCAATGCAAATAATTATATATCATAAATTTCATAAAGTTGATAGATTGTTTTTCCGTGGCACCGGATCGGACCTGCCGTTTCCCCTGAACGCTCACCTTTAGGTAAGTACCTGTAAAAAAAGTGCATACTTACATCAATCCGGCAAGCCCTTTATACTCTAGAACATACATCATATCCAAGGAGGAATCATCTTTTGAAAACTCTCGTTATCGTAACGCATCCGAACATAGAAACATCGATCATCAATAAGCGCTGGGTAGAAGAACTCCGGCAATACCCGGATAAGTATACCGTTCACGAATTGCACAAAGCGTATCCGAACGGAATCATAGACGTGAAAAAAGAACAGCAGCTCATAGAATCGCATCAAATTTTAGTTTTGCAATTCCCCGTTTATTGGTTTAGCTGCCCGCCGCTCCTGAAAAAATGGCTGGATGATGTTTTGACTTATGGTTGGGCTTATGGTTCGAATGGAGGCGATAAACTAAAGAAACGCAAGGTCGCATTAGCCGTATCCGCCGGCATTAAAGAGGAAGATTATCGGGAAGACGGAAGGTATCGCCACACCTTGGGGCAGCTGCTGGCTCCATTGGAGACAACGTTCTTATACTGCGATGCCGATTATCGTTCGTTCTATGCTTTCTACGGGCAGGAGAAGGAACCTGGCGGAAACGCGCCCGACATGGAGCCGTGGCCGCCCCAAAGCACGTTGGATATAAGCGCCCGGCAGTATTTGAAGTTCTTAGACAACCTATGATGAGTTGCTGCAACAAAGTAAAAAAAGAAGTATTTCCTGCTGTAGGAAATACTTCTTTAGTTACATCGGCCGTCGTCAAGCTTCACGCTGTACGCCTTCCGAAGCAAGCAAACTGTTCTTCTCTCCCCATTCGCACATCATGTGTAATACAGGTATGAGAGAAAGTCCGCGTTCGGATAAAGTGTATTCCACTTTCGGGGGAACCTGGGGATATTCCGTCCGAACGATAAGATCATCCGTTTCCAGCTCCTTTAACATGATGCTAAGCGTTTTAAAGGAAATGGAGCCGATGCTTCGTTTCAGCTCGTTATGCCGCATGATCTTTTTTTCTGACAGCCAGTACAGGATGATCATTTTATACTTGCCGCCGATTAAGGACAATGTATATCCAAAGCCGGTGTCTTGGGGTTTCACGCCGGTTGGTACACAGGATTCGCTTTCCCGCACAAGCCACACTCTCCTTCCGATCTGTTTCCAAGGCTCGATATCAGGATCATTTTATCACAAATACGATCCTGGAAACTCAGGAGATTCCCTTCCGGCATGAGATTCAACCAGCCCATACGTCTTTTACATATTGTCCTGTCGATTCCAAACCCGACAGCCAGGCAGCAGCATCTTCAGCATTCACGCCATGGCGCTCCTGATAGGAACGAATCAGCGTTTGTTCCACTTCCGGAGCCATCCGGGAGCCGTCGCCGCAAATGTACATTTGCGCTCCGCCCTCAAGCAGCGACAGCAATAACATTCCGTCTTGTTTCATCAAATGCTGAACATAGCATTTCTCCGCTCCTCTTACCCTCGAGAAAGCCGTATGCAACGTGACCAGCCCCTCCTGCTCTGCCCGCTCAAACTCCTCGCGATACAGGAAGTCCTGCTCCGGATTCCGGCAGCCGAAGTACAGATGCGCGGCGCCCAGCTCTTGACCTGCCTCCCGAAGCGCTTGTCTCGCTTGGATAAATCCCCTGAACGGTGCAACGCCCGTGCCTGGTCCGATCATGATCATAGGCGTCGCCGGATCCTCCGGCAGCGCAAAACCCGACTCGGGAGAGCGTATAAACATCAAGACCTCCGCGCCCGTTTCCAATTCGGCCAAATAGTTCGAAGCAATGCCCCGATATTCTCCCTTGCCGCTCCATGCCCGGTCCCGAACGACGCTAACCGTGATGCTTGCCGTATTCCGGCTAACTTTCGGTGAGCTGGAAATCGAATAATATCTCGGCTTCAATGGCGGCAGAAGCTCAAGAAACCGTTCAAACGGCAGTTCGCAGGCTTCATACCGCTCCAGCAGGTCGAGCATGGTGATCCGTTTGGTCCGAACTTCGGCCTGATAGCTCGCTTCCTCTATAAGTTCTTGAAGCTCTTTGGCATGCGGCGGACATACCGTGCTAGCGGCCATTTCCCGTATCTGCGCCCTTGTAGCCGGTTCCTGCAGTTCCAAGCTGCGGGACAGCAGATCGTCGAGGCGGACAGGTATGCCGGTCGGCAAATGCGCACCGCTTCTTCCTTCTGCAGACAAAATAAGATGGGCGCCCGCGTTCAGTTTGAATCTTCGAAGTACTCGCTGAACCAGTGTCTTTGGATTGACCGGAAGCACCCCCAGATGATCGCCTTCGCGGTATTCTGTTCCCGGCGGGAGCGAGATTTCGATATGCTGCGTGATCCTTCCGCTGCCCTCATGCTGCAGATTGCGGTTAAATACGATATGCCCCGTCACGGCGCGATAGGTTTCCGTCAACGGAACGGCTGCCGCACTCTGGACGAACTGAACGGACAAGGCGCTGCGTTTCTGTCCATGGACCGCCGTAACCGGCAATCCGAGCGCTTGCATCAAATCCGGCCATAAATGCTCCGTCCACTCATCGACTTCCCGCTCAAAATCGCCGCTTGCATCACTTTCGCCGCGCTGGATCAAACGCTGCCCCCCTTTGAGTGAAAGCTGCTCGTCGATGAGGCGGGGAATGCGCTGATACGTGCTTGCCCAGCTATGGTCTCCGCACCCGAATACCGCGTAACGAACGCCCTCAATTTCGGATTCGTTCGCGTTCTCAAGCCATTCCATGAAAGCCTTGGCATTGGAAGGCGGTTGTCCGTTGTACGATGCAGTAACGATGACTACAACGCCTTCCTTCGGAAGTTTTCCTGCATATTCGTCCAGTGTGCCCACCTGGCTGTCGAACCCTTGGTGCTTCGCAGCATCCGCCACCTCTCTGGCAATTCCCTCAGCCGTGCCCAGATTGGAACCGTACAATGCGAGCAGCGGCGTATGATGGGCAAATGCCGCCGAAGGATCGGACTTGGCATCATCCCGCTTCTTCGATTCGAGCGAAGCAACTTGACCGCCACCCGGTACCAGGAGAGCCGTCCCGCCTTGACGGCTTCGAACCTGAATACGGAACCCTTCCGGCTTCAGAGTGAGTGTTTCCTTCACTTGCAGCTCATAAGGCTGGTTATCGATCAGTTCGAAATATTTGAGAACCAAACCAAGCACCAGGGTTGCTTCCTGCAGCGCAAACTGCTGCCCGATGCAGGCGCGTTGGCCGTTACCAAACGGTTTGTAAGCGTCATGCGGCACCCGGCTCGGATCCTCGAAGCGTTCAGGTCTGAACGTTTCCGCGTCGTCCCCCCACACCCGCGAGTCCCGATGGAGCGCTGGGATCAGGACGGTCACGCTGTCCCCTTTCTTCATGGGATAGGTTCCCCCGATCGCCGTATCTTCCTTCGCATACAAGGAGAAAGCAGGCGCCGTTGGCCATAAGCGCAGCGACTCGTTGAGTACCATGCGGACGTATTTGAGTTCCCTCACCTGGTTATAGGTCGGAACGGGATCTTTCAGTACGCGGTCCACTTCGCTGACTGCCTTAAACAAGGCTTCCGGATTTTTCATCAAATAATAAATGGCAAAGGACAACAAGCCGCTTGTCGTCTCATGTCCGGCGATCAGAAAGGTGATGATCTGGTAACGGATGTTCTCATGATCGAGAGACTCGCCTGTATCGGGATCGACGCCTTCCAGCATATGCGCGAGCAAATCCCCTTCTTCACCGCCGTGCTTTCTGCGATCTTGGATGAGCTCATCCACGAGGGAGAACATGAACTGGATATCATCCTGAAACTGCCGTTTCTTTTTAATCATAAACATGTCCTGAATGCCCAGACGATGAAGCTGGTTCATGCCCTCATCCAGCGCCCGCACCATACTATCGATAAATGGATGGTTGTCTTCGCGGTAGAAGCTGTTAAACCGGTAATTAAATCCGCAGAGGCCGATTGTATCCAGCGTCAAGCGCGTCATGTCGGCAGGAACGTCCACGGTTTCGTCCGGATTGAGTCGAGCCCATTTCTGGATCAGCTGCATGGCGATATCGACCATTTTCGTGTGGTAGCCTTGCATCGCGCGCTGGCTGAAGCTGGAGAGCAAAATGTTATGGGCTTTTTTCCAGTTTGGCTCCTGCGTGGCGCTCGTAAACAATCCATCCCCCGCGAATGGGCGGACATTCTGCAGCGGTGCCCAGATTCGTTTATCAAACCGCTTCTCGTCACAAGCATCCTTGACATATTCATGTCCCGAAACGTACAGTTCCTTGCGTCCGCCTGGATATTGAAATTGAAAAATCGGTCCGAGCTCGGAGGCAACTTTCACAAGCGATTGGACTGGTGCGGCGGAATCCAGCAGCGGCAGATTGCCGAGCGGACCGTAGGTTTTAGGCTGAGGCACTTCCTTGGTTTGTGTCATGCGATCTCCCTCCATCATCCCTGTCATCTCTTTGTATTTGCCCATATTCGGGCAGAATAATTCTTGTTACAGAACCAATTGACCAATTTCGTAATACGGTCATTTTCATGTAAAAAAGGAGGATTCGACGCGGCATCGTTTGTTTTCACTTACAATGGCTGCCTGATCCTGCCTTTACCCTATCATGATATGGATATCCGCACATCTGCCGGAGGTCCGTAATATCGTATAGGTCCGCTGTTATTCGTTTATTACTTTTCAACCAGGAAGTGACCCGTTATTACAACTTTTGGACTATGAATCCAGAATATCGTTTGAACCGATATGGCCATAACCCTACATGCTAGCTGACATTCACATTCACAGATTTATGCTGGGTGAATCCTAGCCGTGTTCCTCATTTTACTTGCTTTAGAGATACGATATGATTAATGCCTATTTTTCCTGCTTTCTTTCGAGGAATGGTGGTACGTTTGTATTCCTTAAAACCCATCTTTTCGTAGAGTCTCATCGCTGGTATATTCGTATCGGCTACCTCTTCTATTAAAAACTCACGGTATGGAGCAGCTTCAAGAATATGGCCTATGATCAGCGAGCCTACCCCCTGTCCTCGATATTCCGCGGCCGTCCCCACAAACTCAATCGAACACTTCATCGGAGACGGATTCGCAAGTGGCGTTTCAAATTCCTTTTTCAAAAACGTGTGCGCAAGGCTGCCCTTATATAATCCCAAATGCTCCCGCAGCTCTTTTTTGTTGAGTTTCACGGATAAAGAGGTGCCGTCCGAACATGCAGCCATTCCAGCCACTTTGTCGCCGGCAACGGCAACATAAAATTGATCCAGGTTAAACATGTGCGCAAAGGCTCTGGCGATTTGCTCCTTATCTTTCGAGAAATATCCAAGCCATTGCGAGAACCCATCTGCAAAAATACGGGACATTTGAACTCTTGCATCCATTTGTAATTGATCGGCTTTCCTAACTGTAAACATAGTCACTCTACCTCCTTGAACAGGAATAATGTGAGTACACTCGGTGATGGCATAACGAAGTTGTTTTTCATTATCGCTTTCATATCAGCCAGGCCCTGCAATGCCGAATAAAACAACACGGCCATTTCATGGGCATCTCCGGAACGGAAATCGCCTGACTCCTGTCCCTTCTTAATAAGTGCGGCGGTAGAACGCAACAGCCGACCATTTACCTCTAAAACCTCAGCTTGTTTCCGATTGGCTCCATCACCGGAGAAAAACAACTGATTCATGAGAATCAGCAAATTGGCAAGCTCTTCCCCTTCTTGCATATCGTGATAAATTTCGTCAACAAACTGCGTCATGAGTTTTTTCGGTGAATCAGCGTCTTCGAAGGTTTGGATGATTTGGGTCAAGCCGTTAAGCGCAAATTCAACAAGTTCATTAAACAAGCTGTCTTTTGTTTTGTAATGCCGGTATAAAAGCCCGATGCTGATACCTGCTGCATCCGCTATGTCCTGCACATTCGTGGAGCCGAACCCTTTTTGAACAAAAAGCCGCATTCCGGCGGATTGTATTTTTTGTCTGGTTGCGTTACGCATTTCTTCGTATTGTTCCTTTGTACGTGGCAAGTTGCCCCTCCTTTTTATTGAGTGAGTTTTTACTCATTATAAAATGCTGGTCTTGGATAATCAATCCATAAACGATGGAATTAGCAAATTGGCCCCCAAGAGTAGTAAATCTAACCGCATGATTTCAAGATGATAACCGAAACAAGCGGTTGCAGATTCGCAATATAATAAGGCACAGTTTTTTGTTGCATTAGAAACTTTTCTGTAAATGTTCACAGAATTTTCACTTACGAGGAGCTTTTCCCCATCCCTATAATTACAAAGGTAACTAGAAAGGATGATGAAAGTGCCAACAACTAAGAAAGAAAATTTCTATTTTGGTATGATGATGTGTGTGGGGATGGTCATCATGATGACCACCTACAATCTGATCACGAACGGATTGATCGGAAACATATCGCTTGCAGCCGTACTCACGCAGTTTGTTCTGGGGTTTATGATTGCCTTCCTGCTGGAGCTGTTTGTTGTCGGCCCTGCAGCCAAAAAAATCGTATTTTCCATAACGCGCAACAAATCCAGCAAAATTATCATGATCGTGGCAATGGCCTTTTTTATGGTGATTGGGATGGTGACTTTTATGTCCATGTACGGTCTGGCGTCCTCTTACTTTGCCGACGGCCTGCCTGGTGAATCGCTGCTTGGAAGCTACTTCTCCATCTTCATTAAAAATTTTGTGTTTGCGCTGCCGCTTCAACTTCTCATTATAGGCCCGATCGTGCGGTTCCTGTTTGGCAAGCTGAAAGCCAACCGCATGAACGAATCCCTCAACACCGTCTAGAATGTCGGAGTCTTCGCCATACTCATCAATAAAAGCCGCGATATGATCGCGGCTCTTTTGATATCCAGTATTCTTCTGCATGGAGTATATATCTGTGATCCATTCCTGGCTCAGATTAGCCAAAGGTTCAAACTTGAGCTTCTTCCATGGCTTTACGAACATCATAATCGCGGATGTCGATATCCAGCGGCATGCGGAGCGCCAGCTTTGCCAGCTGATACCCTAGAAATGGGCCCGTCGTTAGTCCGGACGCTCCCAGCCCGTTTGCCGTAATCAGCCCTTCCCACTCGGGAACTGGGCCGATGACGGGAAGAAAACCGGGCGTAAACGGACGAAAACCAACTCGCACTTCCTGAAACTTGCTGTCTGCTAAATCAGGCGCCAATGCCAATCCTTTATTCAGGATTTCCTGCATGCCGCCAGGAGTCACCCTCGTATCGTAGTCCTTGATATCATTTTCGTGAGTCGCCCCGATTACGATCCTTCGGTTATCGAAAGCGAGCAAATATTGATCCGAAGGCGGCATGATCACCGGCCAGTCTCCTGTATCCGGATAGTCGGACACCTCTACATGCATGATTTGCGCTTTCTGATAGTGAACCCCAAAATGAATGCCTAAAGGCTGCAGCAGTTGGTTTGCCCAGGCGCCGGCACAGACGATGACTTCATCAGCCGAGTAGCGCTTGGATCCGACTACGGTTCCAGTTACGCGGCTCGCCTGATACTGCAGCTCGGCATTCCCGGTTATTAGCTCGGCTCCGTGTCTTTGCGCTGATCGGATCAACGCATCTCGCAGCGCCCGACCATCGACACGGGCTGCACCGCTGATATGAACGGAATGATAGCCTTCCTGGAGCAAAGGAAACCGTTCACGGGTTTCTTCCTCATTCAGCCGTGTGATCTCGCCGATTTCCGGAGCATCCGCTTTTCTCGCATAAGCCCGCTCCTCCATCTTACTGATTTTGTTCACATCTTCATGAATGCTAAGGGCGCCGACTTGGGCGTAGCCCGTGTCCGTTTCGCCCTCGCTGATAAGCTCGTTTATTAATTCAGGATAAAAGCGTGCGCCTGCTTTGGCCAATCGGTACCATGCCTGATTCCTCCTTTGCGACAACCAGGGACATATAATTCCTGCCGCGGCATCGGTAGCCTGCCCTAGATCTTTGCGGTCTATAACGAGGACTTCCGCTCCCATTTTGGCTAACTGATAAGCGGTCGATGCCCCCAGTATACCAGACCCTATGACGATGACTTTCCTCATGTATGACATTCCCTTCCTCAAAGCACTGTATCCATTATAGCGAATACAGGGAGAAAGTATAACGCCCGCCATCTAGCCGTTTAGATCAGGCGGCTAATGCATATTTCAGCAGGGATATTTCTTTCATACAAAAAAGCCGCCAAATAGGCGACTTTACATCCATATGATCTATGGTTGATCTGATGGAACGGTTCATCTTATTTTTCCATGACTGCAAAATAGTTATCTTCCTCATCCGCAAAATTGAAAACTCTGCCGGAAGGCAAATGTACCACTTCGCCGACCGTGATATTGTGGCTGGTTAAATGACGATGCAGCGCATCGAAATTTTCCGTGAACAACATTAAAGACGGTGTGCCCAAATGTAATCCTGGCGACATTTTGGCTACGAATTCCTTATCATGCAGAATGATGCTTGTTTCAGCTTCCTTCGTTGGAGCAATTTCAATCCATCTCATTTCACCGTTGTTCTCTTCAGCGATAACTTCAAATCCTAGCATCTCAGTCCAAAACTTCACGGCTTGATCCTGATTGTATACATACACCATAATTTGACCAACTTTGCTAATCATCGATTCTACACTCCCTCGTATAAGTAAATGAAATGTCAATCCAGCCTGCTTCCATGACTTCCTTTTCTCTTCATATCCTAACATGCCAAATGTATACATATTTCTTTTCAATTGCGAATTTAGGTTTAATTTCTGTCTAACTTCTTCAAAAAACTTGACGGATACCCGTTTGACACAAGATACGTTCATCGTTACTATTATATGTGACTTTATAGTTTTTCAAAAAACTATAAAGTTCATATTCTATATTTTTTACAGAAAGTAGGTTCACCATCATGTCAGATCCATCAGCAATCGTCCGTAACACCCCAGTAGAAAAAGCTTTTACAATCAAAGACATTATTGCGCCATTACTTGCAGTCATCATCGGCACCTTTATGGTCCTGTTGGACAGCACGGTCGTCAATGTCGCCGTACCAACGTTAGTTCAATATTTTGATAGCCCCCTGCATACCATGCAATGGTCGATAGCCGCATACACGCTTGCATTGTCAGCAGTTATCCCTCTCGCGGGATGGCTGTCTGATAAATTTAAGCCTAAACGAGTGTTTCTCATATCGATCGGATTGTTTACGATAGGATCCGTGCTATGTGCTTTTGCCCAGACAGCCGAGCAGCTTATCGCCTTCCGGGTTCTTCAGGGAATGGGCGGCGGCATGGTATCGCCGATCGGGATGGCCATGGTGTACCGTTTGGCACCTCCCGATAAAAGAGGATCTGTTATAGGCATGTTTGGAATACCATTACTGCTTGCCCCAGCGCTCGGTCCCGTATTATCCGGTTGGTTGATTGAGTTTGTCAGCTGGCAATGGATATTTTGGATCAACCTCCCCATCGGCATGATCGGATTATTTGTGGGTATCAAACATCTTCCTTCCTTTCCAGGAAAGGAGGCACCTACTCTGGACATTGCCGGCATGATTCTTGCGCCCATGGCTTTTGCCATGATTACTTATGGGGTCAGTGAGGGAGGGGTAAGCTGGACTTCCCCCAGAACGTTATTCGGAATCACCATCGGTGGGATCGCGCTCCTCCTCTTCATTGGATCCTGCTTGCGGCAAAAACAACCGTTGCTTGAACTGCGTGCGTTTAAATCGGTTGATTTCACACGCGGTATCATCATCTCCTGGATCATGCAGGCTGCCATGTTCGGCTCCGTGCTTCTGTTCCCGCTCCTTCTACAGCAGATTAAAGGTTTCACTCCGCTGACGACCGGATTAATCCTGCTGCCGCAGGCAGTCGGTTCCATGATCTTTATGCCGATGGCAGGCAAGCTGTTTGATAAAGTGGGAGCACGCCCCCCGCTCGTGGCCGGAATGGCGCTGATGACTGTAGCCTTGTTAACGATGTCCTTTGTTCGAATCGATACCCCTTTATTTCTCATCATGATCGTATTGTTCTTCATGGGCTCCGGCATGGGGCTATCGATGATGTCCCTGAATACGCATGTATTAAATGCAACCCCTAAGCACCTTGTAAGCCGGGTTACTCCGCTCACAAGCGCGTCGCAGCAGGTGATCGCTTCATTTGCCGTAGCAGGCTTCACGGGATATTTATCTTCCCGGATGACATCAGACCTGCCGGGTAAGCCTGTTGGAACCAACCCTCTGGAATCCCATACCGCATCCTTTGCGGACACCTTTTTCCTGGCTGCCTGCATTGCATGTATGGGACTGGTTCTCAGCTTATTTCTTAGAAAACCAAAACAAATAACCGATGATTCTTCGTTTCATTGAACAGCAGACATCTAATAAACCACAATAACCGTTACACATAGGAGGGGCTTACTTGAGATTCGGGGAAATGGTTATCATACTATTCATTATCGCTCTGGCTATAGCTACGATTTGGGGACCAAAATCGAAGAAAAGCCAGCTGATTTACTCGTTAATCGTTCTATATATCGTTACGGTTGTACAGATCATCGTGGAGGACTGCCGGTGGCAAATGATTCCTTGTTATGCGGCGTCCGTTATCCTGACGATTTGCATCATTTTTAGAAAAAACGAAAAGAAACCGCGCAGTAAGAGCATGAGAAGATGGACAGCCTGGTTGTGGACAACGGTATTATTCTTTTACGCATCGGTCATGGTCGCGCTGCCTCTCCTGCTCCCTGTATTCGCATTTAATCAACCTCAGGGACCCTATAGTGTGGGAACTGCGGTATACCATTTTATCGACAATGACCGGCCCGATGAGTACTCTGCCGATCCGACGAATCACCGCGAGCTGATGGTACAATTATGGTATCCTTCCGAGCCCGAAACGGGGGAAGAAGCCGCACCCTACATGCGTAATGTAGGAGCCATTACTAAAGGTCTCGAACAGGCTTTGTCTTTCCCTGCTTGGACGTTAAGCCATCTGGGGCTCGTGGGAACTCATGCCTACAGCAATCCCCCGCTGTCCTCCACTGAAGAGGAATATCCCATCTTAATCTTTTCACACGGCATGACGGGATTTCGCAATCAGAATACCTTCCAGATCGAAGAGCTGGCCAGCCATGGATATATCGTGGTTGGAATCGACCATGCCTATGATGCGGCTGCAACGGTATTCCCGGACGGCCGAGAGATTTTGATCAACAAGCAGCAGCTTTCTGGTTTTGAGGCACTTGACGAGCACATGACATTATGGACTCAGGATGTATCCTTTATTTTGGATCGGCTGGAACAATTGAATGGACAGGATGAACAGGACCGTTTTACCGGCCGTCTTGATTTGGAACGAATCGGCATGTTCGGGCATTCTTACGGCGGAGCCACCGCTGCCCAAATGCTGCTGAAGGATTCTCGTATCAAAGCTGCGCTCAATATGGATGGAACCTTATATGGGGACCCCATGCCGAGTACGGGACCGAATAAGCCATATTTACAGATGAATGGCGAGAAGAGTATCGATAAATCGATATTCGATAACTCACTCGATCAAGCCATGGCCCAAAGCGGCCATACACGGGAGTATTACCAAGAATTTTGGGAAGAAACGGTACGGCGTCGCATGAATGCTCTGCAAGGAGGGGGATACACGATGACGATTCCCCATACTTCCCATATGAGTTATACGGATTTTCATCTATTCTCTCCGCTGCTGCCTAACCCGGGAGAGAATCCCAGATCGGTTCATCGCATCATAAATGAGGTAAGCGTTGCTTTCTTTGGCCAGTATCTCAAAGGAACACGGAATAACGCCATGGATGAACTGTCGAAAAAATATCCGGATATCGATCTCGTACAAGATTGAGGAGCCTTCTTGTGCCTGTGGATTAGCTCTGCAAAAAACGATATGATAATGATCAAATCCGGTTTATTTGAACATCGTTAGGGGGTCACGCTATGAGCTTGCTAAAAGAAAAAATAATGCAATCGGCTATTCGTTCCTTTGCCGAAAAAGGATATCAAGCCACTTCGATTCAAGATATCGCGGATGATTGCAGCATCGCTAAAGGCTCAATCTATAAATACTATGGTTCCAAAGAAGAGCTGTACATCCGTATTCTGGAGAAACGACAGCAAGATATGATTGATGCCGTAGAGAAGATCCGCAATAAAGGTTTATCCCGCAGGGAAACATTTATTGAGGAGATCGCTTACCAATTCGATTTTTTCATCGAGCATGGATATTATATTTCGCGTGATCACAATGAGCTTCCACCAGCGAACAGTGACAAGATCGGCTCCGTCATTCATCAGCTCCAATTGAATATGTTTCGTTATTACCAGGATATTTTGCTCCGTCAGTACGGGGATTCGATAGCGGAATGGAAATGGGATGCTACCGCGATCTTTAACGGATTGATCCGAGAGTATACCTTTCATGTCTTGTTTGGATTCAAGCCGCTCATTCAAAAGGAATTGGCTGTTTTCATTGCGGAGCGAATGGATGATCTTGTACTGGGATTGGAAAAACGTGATCCCCGTCCCCTGCTCACCGACGAACTCATGAAGGAATATTCGATGATTGATCTAGAAGCACTTACCCATACGCAAGAAATTCGAAGAACGGCGTTGATGGATACGATCGAGTCGATTATCCCCGATATGTCCTCTACGAATTCTAGAAAAAATGACTTGTCTGAGGTAACGGCAATGCTGCGGGAAGAGTTCTCCGCAGAACGTCCTCGACCCTTTTTGATCCAAGCGCTGCTAAAGGATCTGTCTTCGGAGAACGAGCTGACTTTTTACACGAATCAGCTGCTCCAGTTGATTCGAGAAGGCAATTAAGGTAGAGTGCAATTGAAATCAAGCGAGGCTGGGCTTCTGTAAGATTGCCTAGATGATATAACAATAAAATGTTAAAAAAAGCTGCCGCTAATGAGCGGACAGCTTTTTTATTCGAAATTTTTCTATGCTTCTTGATTGCCTTCAAGCTCAACGATTTTCGTTGCAACATTTTCGCAAAATGCACGATCATGCTCCACAAACAGAATGGTCGGTGCATACTCCAGCAATAGCTCTTCAATTTGCATACGGGAAATCACGTCAATAAAATTAAGCGGTTCATCCCAAATATGCAAATGAGCCTGCTCACTAAGACTTTTGGCGATCAGGACCTTCTTCTTCTGTCCCCCGCTATAAGTCGAAATATCCTTTTCGAATTGGAGCCTCGAGAAATCGAGCTTCCGCAATATCGATTTAAACAGGCTCTCGTCAATTCCGCTGCTGGTGGCATAATCCGACAAACTGCCCCGAAGATGGGACGTGTCCTGGGATACGTAGGATATTTTCAGCTGACGATCCCTGCTGAGATGTCCCGTGTACTGCAGATCTTCTCCGCATATTAATTTCAGGATGCTGGATTTTCCTGATCCGTTTTTACCCGAAAGGGCAATTCGCTCCCTTTGTTCGATCGTGAAACTTACGTTCTCACACACCGTCTTGGAGCCATATGAGATGGATACATTCTCTAGCTCGGCCAGCTGCTTTTTGTGATACTCGAGCTGGGAAATCGCAAGACTCTCGGAGCTCTCGATATTTTTAAGGAGCTTCGATTTTTCTTCAATAGCGGATTGTTGCCGCTGCTCCAGGTTTTTGGAGCGTTTCATCATTTTGGCTGCCTTGTGGCCAATATAGCCTTTATCGACTTTGGAGCCGGAATTTCTGGTGCCGTTTTTCGTTTTTTCTACTTCATGCGACCAATTTCCCGTTCTTTTGGCAGAATCGGTTAACCGTTTAATGTCTTTCCTGAGTTTCTCGTCACTGGCAAGCTCAAATTGATCCTGTCGCTTTTTATTTTCCCACCATGCGGAGAAATTGCCCTTTTGGATCTCGATATTGGTTTTATTGATGGACAGGATGTGGTCGACACAGTCATCCAGGAATGCTCGATCGTGAGATACCAGAATGTACCCGCTTTTTTTGCTCAGATAGTCGCTGACCGATTTTCTCGCATGCATGTCAAGATGATTGGTCGGCTCGTCAATCAACAGGAAGCGGTTCTCTTTGGTAAAGAGCGCCGCCAACATCACTTTGGTTTGTTCTCCGTTCGACAATGATGCATAAGGCCGGTATAGAACATCTTCCGATACCTTCAGCAAGTTAAGCTCGCGCAGGATTTGCCAATGAACATACTCCGGATAAATCTCTTCGATTACATCCAGGGTAAGATACTCCTTGTGCTCGACATGGTAAGGAAAATAGTCAAAGCTCACGGCGGACGAAATATTCCCGCTGTATTCATACTTGCCTTGCAGCAGGTTCAAGAACGTGGTTTTCCCTCTGCCGTTTCTTCCGGTAAATCCTAATTTCCAATCGGTATCGATTTGAAAGCTCACATTCTCGAATATAGGATCATAACTGCTTTCATAAGCAAAGGTTAGGTTCGTTACATTAATTAATGACATTTTACTCATTCCTCTATGGCGAAATTTCAGAACGAAAAAAGCGCAGATAACACCAGATCCCCGGTGCTTTCCACGCTAACGTTAACCTAACTATACCATAAAGAAACCAAGCGATGGATCAAGTCATCGCTAAGCATGCCTGTATATGAATATAGAAGGATAAAGTTCCGGTATCTGATTGGTTATGATGTGAACCTTGTCTAGTGTTCCCCGTTTCGACAGGTTCACATAAACATCTACAACCTCTAATTCAGTCATCGCTTTATCCCTCCTCTGTATGATCACTCATTATAGTCCGAATATAAAAAAACTTAACATGAAAACCTCCCTTTGGTCAACCTGCTCGGGAGCCTCACCGTTTTAATATTCTGAACGAAGACCATGGATCATATCCGACTTTCCGATCTTGCGCAAATAGCGGGTTGCTGTTAGGATAATTCGAGTGGCAGCTAGCTGCCTAATCATATGGATCGAAAAGCAGGTGACCGATTATGAATTTGTTAAAAGAATTTAAAACCTTCGCACTCAAGGGAAATGTGCTGGATTTGGCCATCGGGGTGATCATAGGGGCAGCCTTCGGCAAGATCGTATCTTCGCTCGTGAGCGATATCATTATGCCGGTGATTGGCTTGCTTCTTGGCGGTGTGGATTTATCAGGGCTGAAGGCTACCATCGGGGACGCAACGCTGACATACGGAGTCTTCCTTCAAACCGTCGTGGACTTCCTGATCGTATCCTTCTCGATATTCATGTTCATCCGCACGCTCAACCGCTTCAAACGCAAAGAAGAGACCAAAGCCGAAGAACCGCCGGCTCCGTCGAAGGAAGAAGTTTTGTTAGCTGAGATTCGCGATTTGCTGAAACAGCAAAACCAGGCCTCCGAAAAATAAAACAGGATTCCATTAGAACGTGTTTTCAATCTGAAAACACGTTCTTTTTTTGATCCACTACGGATCACATGGCGATCCCTGCCGACCTTATATGATATTGACAGATCCGAATCACTAGAATTATAATTCATACTAATCCTACACAAATAGTATATTTTATAGAACGACAAATAACCGTCCAACCTTGGGCTGCCCGGAAAAGGAGAGATCCACATGCCAAATGTTCAAACGTTTAAAGCTACCGCCCAATTGCAAGAAGGAGTAAAAGTTATAACGAAAGCAAGACAATTCGAGCTGGTCATCGATGAGCCTCAAAGTCTCGGCGGTACGGATACCGGAATGAATCCCGTCGAAGCCTTGCTTGCTTCCTTGGGTGCATGCCAATCGATCGTGGCCCGTGTTTATGCGCCGAAATTCGATGTGGTGCTGGAGGATTTCAGGGTAGACGTCGAAGGCGACTTGGATCTGGACGGATTTTTTAACCGCTCCGAGGTACGCCCCGGATACTCCGACATTCGATATACGTTTTACATCAAGACACCATCGCCCGCCGATAAGGTGGAGTCGTTCGTGGCATTCCTGGAGAGTAAATGCCCTGTGGGCGATACGATTGCTGCGCCGGTGAATCTTAAGCTAAATCGCATCGTCATCGAAAACTGAACTCATGTACATAGAGGGATGCAAGACTTGCACACAGCAGTCCTGCATCCCTCTTTTATCTTATGCTTAAGAACTTGAGTCCACGCTGGGCTCTACCTTCCAAATCTACAAACGCGCCATCTGACCACCTTTGATCTCTAAAGGCTCGCCATCTACGCTAATCCATACGTTTAAGGCACTGGGGTTATGGATCATCCGGCTATCTGCCGAGAAACGAAGTTGGTCCAAGGCACTGCAGTATGCATAGATCTCGGCATTCGTGGCATACCAGATATCATTCCGGCCGCCGATCATGTCCCCGAACCGATCCACGAGATCCCAGTTGCGGTCGTTCTCGAACTCATAACTGTGGCCCCACACGTACAGGATGGCCATCCTGGAGAAAATCTGCCGCATATCCACGAACTTCTCGGCGTATTCCACCATATCTTTATGGTGACAAGTCGGATGCCACCGAAGCCAATCATCCGGCTTGTGAAACGAGCCATGGCTGTTTACCGTGCGAGCGTATTCCATGCCGACATATCTTAATAGGCCGATCACTTGTTCACTGTAAGTGCCGAACGGATAACTCATCCCCTTAATGGGGTAATGAACCAGAGCTTCTAACGCTTTCCGATCCTCTATAACCTGCTCCACCACTTGTTCCGTAGGTATTTGCTCCAGGAAGGGATGATCCACGGTATGCGCGGATACCTCATGCCCATGGTACAAGGATGCCACCTCCGAAGGGTCGATGTATCCGTCTTTGCCAAGCGTTCCGCTGTTCAAATGAAACGTGCCCCGCATTCCGTACTCATTCAGCTTCTTGACCAATTTCCGATCATATTCGCGGCCATCATCAAAGCTAAGCGTCAATGCCTCCTTGGCGCCATTGGGAAAACGGTCATATTGTATGCGCATTCAAGTTCCTCCCATTTAAGATATGGACTCGCATCATATCCTATTAAGTTTATTATACGATGATTGACACCGGGGATACATCTATTATTTCCTGTTTACGGCATATAGGAAACGACCATAGCCGATCTCAGCCGCATTTTTCATCAGCTCGACATTAAGCCAGGCCGCCAGCTTATGAAAGGGTTGATCCGTGAAAGGCCACTTGGTTCGTTCCGTCGAAAGAAAAGCATCGTCCGTCAAAGCCGCCGCTTCACGTTCCCATCGCAGTCTCAAATCGTTAATCCGCTCTCTGGCCTCTTGAACGCTTCCAGCAGAATGGATATCGTTGCGGGTCATCGCCCCGTTTCCGAACGAATGGTTCAGCACCATCGTCCACCAATAGGTGATATGCCATGTCAGCCAGGATATGCTGGGCGGGCCGATGTCGTACTCCTCGGATTCCGGCCATTCCGCGCGCCAGATTCCGGATTCGCGATAAACATGAAGCCCCTTCGAGGCAGGCCGCCAAAAAAACTCCTCGTCTTGAAGGCCCGTGAGATGCAGATCAAGCAACTGCCAAGCGATTTGGAACTGGAAATCAAGGGTGTTTCGAAGGATACAAGGCGGGTTAGCCGTATTTTCGTCCTGCATAGTACATACCTCCGTCATCGATTAACTATAATATAGACGTTATACATATTCGTCTATTAATATAAGGATATAATAAGCTATTGTTTATCACCAATCAATCCATGGATCTGAACATCAGCAAACAAAAAAGCCGCAAGGATGCGGCTTATCTGGTGCCCATGCCCGATTCGGATAAACGGGTGGCTTTGACGATATAGGAAGCCAGTCCGGGGATCATCCGGACGATGCCGGGATAGAAGCGATTGCTTTTGGCAAAAGCCAGATTCTGAATTCTTCTCGCCCTTCGAAGCAGCTGCGCAAAGGTGCGATTGGCTTCGTACGTGTAATGATTTTGCCATTGAGCGAAGTTGATTTCTCCGTTTAAATATTTGTCGGTCCAGCCGGAGCACAGCAGAGATGAACGCAGGGCAACCGACATTCCGTCTCCGCAAAGCGGCGGAAGCATCAACATGGCATCGCCTATGTGCGGATATTGCGACCACGGTTCCGGTCTGTCGGATAAACGAAGCGGGGCAATCGATACCTGGGTGCCTTCTACCGGCTCTCCTTCAGCCAACCGTTCAGTTAACCTGTTGTTCGAGCGCGATGCGGCTTTGAGAATTTCGGGTACCGATTTGCCGCTTCCTTGTACCGATTTCAAGGTCAGCAATGCAGCCACGTTGACCTTCCCATTCTCGACCGGCGATATCCCGACATAACCGCCCTCGCAAAAATACAACTCCACCCTGGAAGGCACAGTGATGCCGGCAAAGTGCGATTTTACGCCGACATATACGGTATCATCGCGATAGGTTTCGGCTGAAGCAACACCGCGCGGCTTCTTAGTACCGTAGGCTCCAATGACGGCTCTTGCCTCATACCGAATCTGCTCGTTCCCTTGCCTCGTTTCGATTTCATATCGATGATCGCCTCGCTTCCGGATCTCGGTCACGGCAGACCCCGTTACGATTTCCGCACCCGCGCTTACGGCACTCTCATGCAATAGGCGATCCAGCTCGTAACGGCTGATGCCGGTAGCCTTACCCGGTAACGGAGCGGTGATGACGCCGCCATGAGGCATCACGATAGAGGCATGATCCATCGCAGCGGGGTTCACCTCCTGGACTTGAAGATGGACACCCAGATATTCCAGCATCTCTCGGGTCTCTGGGGACATGAATTCGCCGCAGGTTTTGTGGCGCGGAAAGGATTGGCGATCCAGCAGGATCGTACGATGCCCCTGCTTGGCAAGCTGCAGGGCACAGCTCGTTCCGGCAACTCCCGCTCCGATGACCATTACATCGGCTTGCTTTGACATATGTGAACACCCGCCTTTTAGCTTGCATGAAGAATTAATCATCGGTTTTGGCAACCGATTATGGCTTCCTATCGTTTTGGGATAACAACGGAATAGCGGAACAACGGCTTCCATCGATAGGTTAAGGTGGCGTGATTAAGCTGCTTGTTCAGCTCTCTCCAATCTCTCCCCTTAAACCCCTTGGCAACCGATAACGGCCCATCGTGACGAATATAACGATTGCGGGAGATGAGACGCGTTGTGATCCAGACGGCCGCGTAAGGCACAGGATGCCGATGGATATCGTTAATGACGACGCCATGAACGGAAGTTCGCAGCATATGCGACACGATCTCCAAGAGCTGCTGTCCCTGAAAATGGTGGATGAACTGGGATCCGGTCACGATATCAGCCGACGCATCGGGCAGTTCCTTAACGTCCGCGCGGCGTACTTGAACCCTCGGTTCATGACGAAACAGCCGTCTCGCCTCTTCGCAGGCTTCTTCCGTCACATCGACTAAGGTAATGCTCAGCTCCACGCCCATTTGATCCGACCATTGCAGCAGCTTCTGGTTCACATCGCCGGAACCCGCGCCAACATCCATGATGCTAAGGGTGTTCGGACAGCCGACCGATTTCCAGAGCTTCACCACGCCGTCCAAGGTCGGGCCTGGTGCCGCGAATATGCGATTCAACCGCCTTAAATGCCGGAGCGCTTCGCTCAGCTCTTCTCCGCCCATGGAGAAGTCATCCATAAGCTCATCTTCTTGTGCCCGGTTGGACAGCGTTCTAAAGAAGGACATGGTCCTGCTCCTTAACCGATGGCGCATAAGCCTTCACATAGGTAAAACGCATAAGCTCCGCCGTCAAGCCAGGTCCGAAAGCCATGGCTACTCCTTCCGTCGAAGCTTCATTCCGTTCTTTCATCTTCTGGCGCATCGCGTTCAGCACGAACATAATCGTCACGGAGGAGAGGTTGCCTGCCGTTCTTAGAATCTCCCGGCTGTAGTGGGTTTGCTCGTCGGTCAAGCGCATGACTTCCTGCACCGAATCTACGATGCCCCGGCCGCCCGGATGAATCGCCCATAATTCCGGAAGCTTGTCGCCTCCCAGCAGAACACGAAGTTCATCCTCCAGATGAGCACCGAGCAGTTTGGGAATGCGCGGCGACAAGAAAAGATCAAAGCCCGTATTGCCTACCTCCCACGTCATATCCTCCGTTGAATCCGGGAGCAGGACGGAATATCCCGTGCCGAGCTCCACATAATGCCGATGCTCTGCTTCCGGCTGACCGATGACACAGGACGAGGCACCATCGCCGAAGAATGAGGCCGCAAACAATGCTTCCCTCTCCCGAACCGGCTGGAAGTGAAGCGTGCAAAGCTCCACGCACACGACCAGCACCTGCGAACCCGGCGCCCCACTCACAACATCCCGCGCCATTTGGATTGCTTTAAGACCAGCGGCACAGCCTTGGAAGATTAACGGCAAACGATTGACCCGCGGAGAAAGCCCCAGCTTCCGGATCAACAGAACATCCATCCCCGGCTGGTATTGACCCGTGCAGCTGACCGTAATGAGATGCGTAATTCGATCCGGAGACATGCCGGCATCTTTCAATGCCTTCTCGGCAGCCTCTACGCCAAGCGGGAGGGCCTCTCTCTTATATGTATCCATACGCTCTTCGGTTGTCGGAATGACGGACGCGTCATGGGAATGCAAATATCGGCACTTCTCCAAGGGATCCAAATAGTTGGATTCGCAAGTATAACGAGTTTCGACACCGCAGGATCGAAATACTCTTCGGGCAAAGCGGGCCAGATCAGGTCTGTCCTGCAGCGTGGATGCGATTAATTCTGCGATATCCGACTGAGCTACGGAATGCACCGGCAATGCCGTGCCCATCCCGAGAATCGCGACATCGGATCTACCGTTTGTTTGCTTCATGCTCAAACCTCCTGCAGTCTTGGAATTATACATGATTACCCACCCCGGGGCTTTTTGAACTCGTTTAACTTCTATTTGAGGTTAGGATAACCCGAACATAGCAAATCATATCCAATTCAAACCAAATCACTTGTAAAATCGCATCCGCAAACAAAAAAAACCACGATTCACGTGGTTTTTCAGACTCGACGATCCTTGTCATCAAAGGAAAAGCAATGGCTGTTGATCCTGAACGGATGAACGCAACGGATCTTCGGTTATATTACTTGCCGGGTTCAGCTTCGTCATCCTGACTTCCCAGAACTTCCGCATGGGCAAGAAGAACCCATTGGTTGGATTGGTCGTAACCGGATACCTCGGCAACCACACGATATCGAGGGTACATCCATTCGGGAGGGGTACCGGCTTCCAGAGCGGAGGTGTCCGTCAAACCGACCGCATGCGGCTCTAGCAAATGAATCAAAGTGCCTTGCGGAAAAAAGGCCTCGATCCAGCCTTCTACTCGTGCGCCTATAGGAAACATGCGCTGGATCCGCTGCCAGTCCTCCATCCAGACCAAAAGCTGCTTCTGCCAGAGCTCTTCGAATGCAGCTTGACTGATTTCTTCATAATAGGGTTCTTTCGGATCAAGTGGATGCTCCGCCAGCAAGAAATGACGGGAGTCATGCTTTCGGTTCGACGTGATCCAGCTGCCGTCCTCATCATGAACCATCTGCCTGTAAGCCGTTCCGTCGTGATCCACTTCAAAATACCAGGTCCCCATTCCCGGTTCCTGAACATCTTTCAGATATTTCAAAAATCGTCCTCCTATCAGCTGAGCAACCGTTCAAGAAATTCGGCCAAGTTCCGGTGGCGGCTCTCGCTATAACTTAAATAAACCCACACCTCGGGCTCCGGCTCTATGGCGTCGTCCGATTCGGGCCAAACCAAATATGCGATATCCTATATGCTTGCACAAGCCAGAAAAGAGAGTCGGCCCGTAGGAATGGTTTCAGGTGCCGAATCTTCCCAATTTTCCCTATTCGCTTCATAAGCGTAGTGCCTCTTCCATTCCAGATTCAGATTTACGAACCGTATGAGTGTTTTATATATGGCACCCGGTTTATTTTACCATATCCAGGTGCTTGGGCGCGGCGTCTTTTCTTTACTATATCAAACAAGCCTGATTGCGACTGCAATCAGGCTTCAAGATTTAAACATTATTTCCCCGACATCGTTCTGATCGGCGTACTGAACTGCTGCGCAAACTCATTTAGATAGATGATCCTTCCATCCACTCTCGACTGCTCAGCCGCGAATGCCATAAGGTGGCTTTGTACGGAACGGCTTGCCGATGTAAGTCCTTGATTGTTTCCTCCCGTTTGCACCAATCTCAGAAAATCCTTGATCAGACCCATATCTCCGCCGCCGTGGCCGACATGGCCGCCCCGGTCCGCAAAAGAAATTCGCTCGACCTTCCCGCTGTCAAAGTGAATGATCTCTATTTCGTTCTTCTCCATGGCTCCGCGGATTTCCCCGCGGGTTCCCATCAGCTTGATCGTGCGGCTGACATCTCGCGTAAACGCGCTCATCGTGAAGGCGACCGTCACGCTGTTGGCAAACTCCATATTGACGACCTGATGATCCACCACGTCATTGTCGCAATGGTATACGCATCTGCCGTACGGCCCCTCCAGCAGCGCTTGATATCGGGCATCATAACTCATATCGTCGCTGATCGCCGAGGTCGGCCAATTCGTGTCCTCGGTCAAATAATGATCAGGTGCATAATAGAGGCACTCATCCGAGACCGGACATCCGTCCAAGCAGCGCTTGGGTGCGCCTGCCGGTGCCTGCGCAGCCGTAAAATGGCCGAGCGAGCCGAAGGAGGATACCCGGACGCAATCCGAATCGGCAAGCCAGAGCAGCATATCCAGATCATGGCAGGACTTGGCCAGTATCATTGGGCTGGAATCTTCCGTCCGCCGCCAATTCCCCCGCACAAAGCTGTGCGCCTGATGCCAATAACCCACGTTCTCGTTATGCTGAATCGACATCAATCGGCCGATAGCCTCACGCTCCAGCAGCTCCTTGATGGTGGAAAAAAACGGCGTGTACCGAAGCACATGACAGATCGAAAATACCAAACCGGCCTGCGAAGCCATTTCACCCATCCGGATGCACTCTTCGGGATCCGGAGACATCGGCTTTTCCAGAAGCACATGGTAGCCGGTCTCAAGCGCCCGCATTGTCGGCTCGAAATGCTGCTTATCCTGGGTACATATGAACACGGCGTCCGCGACCTTGGGTGCTGTAAAAAAATCATTCCAGTTCTCGAAGCATGCCGCGTCTTCAAGCCCATGCCTTTCTTGAAACTGTTCCCTCCGCTGCCGATTCGGTTCTGCGACGGCGACCACCTCCATCTCATGGGGATGCTGCAGGGCATAGTCCATATAATTGATGCCCCGCAGACCGGCTCCGATCAGGGCGACCTTCACTTTATTCATCCGTTTCCTCTCCCTCCGTAGGTCTTATTCTTTCACGCTTCCGACCGTCATCCCTTTGACAAAATACTTCTGCAGGAACGGATACACGACCATGATCGGCAGTGCGCCCATGAAGATTTGGGCCGTTCGAAGCGTTTTTTCGCTCAAATTCTCCATCGCCTTGATCTGTTCGATCGAAATCGAGGTCATTTGGGAATTGATCGACATAATGAGGGTGGACAAATAGGTTTGCAGCGGGTATTTTTCCGGCGAATTCAAGTACAGGATACCGTCAAACCAAGCATTCCAGTGCCCCACGATGGTGAACAGACCGATCGTCGCAATGGACGGCAGCGAAACCGGCAGGTAAATTCGCCATAATATTCTCCAGTGTCCCGCACCGTCAATCGTTGCCGCTTCTTCCAGCTCCTTCGGGATTGTCCTGAAGAAGTTCAGCATCAGAACCATGTTCCATACGTTAAGCGCTCCGGGCAGAATCAAAGCCCACACGGAGTCGATGAGTCCGGTATTCTTCACGACCATGTACGTGGGAATCAATCCCCCGCCGAAAAACATCGTTATGGCAAAAAACCACACATACGGCGTACGGAACTTAAATTGATGATTCGATTTCGATAATGGATACGCCGTTATGAATACAAGAAGCATATTCACCGCCGTCCCCAACACGACCCGGGTAAGCGAGACGCGGAACGAACGGAAAAACTCTACCTTTTCGCCCAAGTACCGGTAAGCGTCCAGGTTAAAGCCCACGGGCCAGAGTCTCACCTCTCCCGCCATTGCGGCCGTATTCGAGCTTAGCGAAATCGAGAGCAAATGAACGAACGGAATGATACCGAGCAAGGTGATGAGGGACAGCACCAGCGTATTCGTGATTACAAACAGTCTTCTGCTGATCGTTGGTTTATGCATCTTCCTACCTCCACTCCAGCCTAAAAGATCCGATAATTGTTATATTTGTAAGCCGCATAGTACGTCACGGCCACGAGCGCCAGAGAGATGACGGATTTAAAGAAACCGACGGCGGCGGCAGGACCGAACTGCTGGCTGAACATGCCCAGTCGATAAACGAAGGTATCAATGATATCCGCCCCTTCATAAACCGTCGGGTTGTACATGATCAAGATCTGCTCGAAACCTGCGTTAAGAATGCCGCCAAGGCTCAACACGCCAAGCAAAATGAGAATCGGCGCCATGCCCGGCAGCGTGATGTGAATCATCTGCTTCCATCTTCCGGCTCCGTCTACTTCTGCTGCCTCATACAGCGTCGCATGGATTCCGGTGATGGCTGCAAGCATGACGATCATGTTGTAACCCATCCCTTTCCATACATCCGATCCGATGACGATCCCGCGGAACCAGTTATTATCCAGCATGAACATGATCGGTTCCATATGGAGCGCGCCCAGAAGGCCGTTCACCGGACCATTCAAGGAGAACAATTCGATGATGACGCCGCCGAGCACGGTCCAGGACAGAAAGAACGGCAGGAAGATGGCGGATTGGATAAAGCGCGAAAACCATCTTCGCGTGACTTCGTTGAGGAGCAGTGCCAATATCAGGGGCACCAGTAAAAACAAAACCATTTTAAATACGGAAATCACGATGGTATTCCACAGAACCTGCTTGAAATCGGGCAGTTCGAAGACATAGCGGAAATTATCGAAGCCGACGAAATCCGAGCGGAAGAATCCTGCCAGCGGCTCGAATTGCTGAAAGGCCATCACAAGGCCGGCCATGGGCCCGTATGCGTAAATCAACGTGACAATGACTCCCGGCAGCAGCATCAAATGCAGCAAATATTCTTTTTTCAGCGTTCTCACAGATGAAACCTCCCCGTCCATTTCAAACGGGAGGAGTCTGCCGGCTTCCTCAAGGGCTTCTCCTCCCGCTTTATCAATCCAAGATTATTTGGCGCCCTGCTGGCCGTACCAATCATTGACTTCCTGGGTGATCTGATCCCCGCCCAGCGATTTCCAGCTCTGAACGAATTTATCGAATTCGTCCAGCGAGGCCCCCATGACGATCTTGGTGAAGGTTTCCTGCATCAGCTTATCAAGCTGGGAGCCCTTCTCGACTTGAGTTGCCGTTGGCAGTCCGTAGAACTCGTTATTTACGTAAGCTTGATTCTCTTTGATTTGCCGCGTCATGCCCCAGCCGCCGTCTTTCGCCGCCCGGCTGAAATATTGGCCCCAGTTTACGCCTTTCGAGGCATTCGCGGTATTGCCTGCAAGATAATCCTTTGCCGCCTTGAAGACGTCCGCCACATTTTTGTAGTTCTCGTCATCCAGCGTGATTTCCGTTTGGTTTGCATCGAGAGCCTTGTTTACTTCCGTATAGATCGTTTCGATTTGTGCCGGATTATAGATCCGTGGGTTGAACCAATTATAGACGTATCCTTTTTCCGCTTTGTTCTGGTCCATGTATTTCTTGTTGCCCATCTCGATGTAGAAGTTGATCATTTTGATGGCGGCTTCCGGATTCTTCATTTTTTTGTTCACGACCACGAGTTTGTTGCTGCGGATTTTGGGAACCATGGACTTGCCCGGCCCGTCGAGTCCGGGAATCTGAAGGGCAATCCAGTCTGCCTTGGGATCCTTGTCAACATTCAGATTCAACGGCCAGTTCGGATACCACCATTCCCCGTAAGAAATGCCCACCTTGCCTGCCGTAATATCTTCAACGGACTTGTTCTCGTCCTTCAAGGCGAATTCTTTGTCCAGAATTCCCTCCTTGTACCAGGACTGCAGCTTGCCCAGCGCGGTCTTGACTTCCGGTTGTATGAGCCCGGGGATCAGCTTGCCGCTGTCGTCCTTGATCCAGGCCGATTGATTGTCCCCGATGGAAGGGTAAGCGCCAAATCCATTGAAGAAGCCCCTCAGGTCAAAGCCCCAAAAGAACAGATTCTTTTGCATGGCGATACCGTAGGTGTCGTTTTTGCCGTTTTGATCGGGATCCTGCTGCACAAAGGCTTTAGCAACCTGCTCCAGCTCATCCATCGTTTTCGGCGCCTGCAGATTCAGGTTATCGAGCCAGTCCTTCCGGATCCAGAGCAGCTGGGTGGACAGGAACGGATCCTCGAAACCGGGAATCGCGAGCAGCTTTCCGTCTGAGGTAAACGTCTTCATCGCAAAACCGCCGTCGGATTCCATGTATTTTTTCAATGCCGGCGAAGCGAAGTCGTTATAAGCTTGGGTGAGATCGGCAAGCATGTCCTGCTTCTTCAGCTTCTCGAAGTTCTTCTGGTCCAGCTCCATAATGTCCGGCAGGTCGGCCGAAGCCATGGCTAATGAAAACTTTTGCTCGAACTGGCTGGAAGGCACTGTCCATTTGTACTGGACTTCAATGTTCAGCATGTCTTTGAGATCTTTGAAGTAAGCATTCTGTTCGGGCGTAATCCCTTGCGGCGTCCGCGGGTCCTCGGGCGGATTGTAGCCAAGCACTTGCGTGACCGTTACCGTTTCAGGATATTTGCCGAGAGGATCCGGCGGCGTATTGGAGTTCGTCTCCTCGGCAGAGGTTTTGTTCGGTGTCCCCTCCGATTCGTTCCCCTGATTCGAGCATGCCGCCATTACCGAAAGCGTCATCGTGCTAATCAACATCATTTTCGCTAGTTTGGTCCATTTCATGATGGCTATATCCCCCTTGATCTGGCATATTCTTGATATCCGTGCTGCTTAGATATCATTATAGATTCCGCACGAAAGCGCTATCAATTTTAAGTTTTTTACATCCCTTTCACTTTTTTTACTTATTGTGCGTGTTCAAAAAGATCGATTTTCAGCACCGAAGCTTATGCTTTCGATGTGCGTTTTTTCAAAACGCTTCAGTTGGATGAAGCTAGGGAGTGAGGAGCGGAGCGTACGTTTTGGGTACGTGAGCACCGGAAATCCCGGCTGAATTCAAGATTCGATGCCGAGCTGCTTCCTGATTCGCTTCGTGTTAGATATAGAATTTATGAGTTATCAGTGGAACTGATGAAATTCTATATCGCAAGAAAACCTACCTACGCATCGCGGTCGCTCATCCTTGAAGTGGCCTCGATAGAGGTTTTCTTATCAAAAGCAGACTTTTTGAACTACCTATTATTGGGTATTTCGGTATTCCTGCGGGGTTACGCCCATCTTTTTCTTAAAAAACGTCGTGAAATACGACGGGGATTCGAACCCGAGCCGCACGGCAATCTCTTGTAATTTCATGTTCGTATGCTGCATCAGATGAAGCGCCCCCTCCAGCTTTTTCGCCTGAATATACTCCAGCAGATTCTGACCTGTCAGCTGCTTGTAGTAGCGCGAAAGATAGGATGGGTTAAAATGCACTTCCTCCGCTATGGCGGTCAACGAGACGTCCCCGGATATATGCTCCAGTATGTACCTGTGAATCCGGTCGATCACATCGAATTTCATGTCATCCTGCCTCAGCTGGCTGTTTCCATGTATCATCGCTTCGTGTTCCTTGGCCTTTTCGATATCGGCAACGACCATCTCTTGTCCCAGCGCCGCCCTGCTGAGCAGCATGGTCCGCAAAGCATGAAGCTGCTCTCCCGCCGTGTTCCATTGATGCAGAAGATTGCCCGATATCCCGAAAGAAACCTGAACGCCAAGCAGCTCTTCGCACTCATTTTGCACCTGCTCCAGGATGCCCCTCATATACGACATCATGCCCTGCCAATGAAGCACATCTTCCGGCTCAAACCTCCGATAACGGTCCAGAAGCTCCTCGCCCGGCTGCAGCAGCCATACCAGCAAGTCTTCATCCAGTACGGCATGCTCGCAGGCAAACGAGCTGGGCAGGTCGTTGATGAACATCATCTGAACGGCTTGCACCGCATTCTTCGCCTTGGCCTCCGGGGCCATTCCGATCCTTCCAACGAGAAGGAATGCCGGCCGATCTGCGTCGATACCGAACCCCACCTCTTCATAACGGGGCTGCGACAACAGGGAACCCAGGTCTTCCCCCTTCAATGCCTTTTGTATGAGTTCGCGCTTGAGCAGAGGCTCGGCCATTTGAAAATGCATCTTAGCCTTTTCTGCCTGGATTCTGCGTCGGTTCTCTTCATCCAGCCTGGAGGAAGCCTCTTGGACGGCTTGAAAGATCGGATCGATTCCTTCGGTTTTCAGGATGTAGTTATCCACGTTCTTGCGCAGGGCTTCGTGCACATATTCAAACTCGCTGTAACCGGTCAGAAAAATGATTCGGCAGTGCGGCCAATAATACGTAATTTCGTCAATCAGCTGAAGCCCGTTCTTATGGGGCATTCGTATATCGCTGACCAGGATGTCCAGCTTCACTCTCATGGCGATCTCCACCGCTTCCTTGGCGGAATAGGCTTTCCATACATCCAGGTCGAATTGCGTTTGCTCCTGAAAAAGCTGAACCAAGCCGTTCACGATGACGGGCTCGTCGTCCACGATCAACAGTCTGTACATCACGATGCCTCCTCTGATTCATGAATCATAATGATCAAATCCACCTTCAAACCGCCATGGACGCTGCGCGAGACGGTTAATCCGCTGCCGGGCCCATACTTGAGCTGAAGCCGGTTGTTCACGTTGACCAATCCGGTCTGCTCCACATGCTTCGAATCCATGGCAAGCTTGCCGCGCAGACGCTGCAGCATCTCATTCGTAAGCAAATTCCCGTTGTCCTCCACCGTGATACGCAGTCTGCCCTCCCGATAATCAGCGCTGATGTACAGCATGCCTTCCTCCATGCCATCCTCGAATGCATGCTCAAACGCATTCTCCACGATAGGCTGAACAATAAGTCTCGGTACGGTGATACCTTGGGGAATGTCCGCAAATTCCCTATGCTCATATGAAATCCGGTTCGAGAAGCGAATGCCCTGTATGTCGCAGTAATCCAGAGCATGCCTGTATTCCGTATAAAAAGGCACTTCGTCGGAGCCGCTTCTCGTGATGTACTGATAATAGCTGCCGAGCTTTTGCGAGAGCTCCGCCGCACTATCCGAATCTCCGACCTTGCACATCATATACACATTAAAAAAGCTGTTATATAAAAAATGCGGGTTAATCTGGGATTGCAGCTGCTTCAGCTGCGAGTGCTGCAGTGCTATTTTTTGCTCATAGTTTTCTTCGATCGACTGTTTAAGCTTCAAGGCCATCCTGTTGAAACCGTTAAACACGTAATGAAACTCATCCTTGGTTCTGGACTCGATCAGGATATTCAAATTATCGGTTTCGATCATATGAAAGGCTTTAACGAGCTTGGACAAAGGCCTGTGGATCATCAGATTGACCGAGAACGAATAGAGCACCATCACAATCACGGCAAGGATAAACAGCGTATAGAACCAGGTAATGAATTGGCTTATGGGGCGGGTGATTTCATTCTGATTCACATACATGACCAAGGACAGATCCAGCGAGCCGACTTCATTCTGAATGATAAAATAGTCTACGCCTCCCAATTCCCCCGTCTCCGGCGCATTTCGATCCGTATCCGGCTTGTCCAGGACATGATTCAAGATCTCTGTTGACTCATCGGCCGCAGGCGCCGTCGTCAAGATGGTGCTGCCTTCCCTGCTCCCCAGAAGGACTTCGGATTCCGGATACAGCTTGGCGATTTCGCTTAAAGCCCCGAGGAGCTTGGGCCGGGAAATCTCGATGTATGACCATACAGCCCCGTTGTTTTCGGTTTCGATCAGAAAGATCCGGTCGCCGCTCCTATAGAATGAAGGCTTGGGCATGACCGCCATCATGGACGATATCCGTTCCATTTCCTTGTTCGGGGTATTGGTCACTCCCGTCGTGGTCGAGATCGTTTTCCCGACATCCTTCACGTACACGCCGGCACTCACAACATATTCGCTGGAAACCATCAAGGTTGCCAGCCGATCCCTTACCTGGTCGATGAGCTCCACCTCTTCGTAATCCTCAAGCATGCTGCCTCGAAAACTAAGCTTCTGCAGATCCTTGTCATTTAACAGCTGCAGCTGCAGATTCCGGATAAAATACATTTCTTTATCGAGCTGCTTGGAATAGAAGGAGGCCCCCGCGGCCGCGGAGTTCAAGATAGACTCCTTGGTGACGGACATCCCCTTATAATTCAACCAAATATTCATCGAGATGAGAGGAAGTAACAATACGATAAATACGATGACGATTTTTTGATAAACAAACCATTTCGATGCTTTGCCCGCAGCCTGAAGTTTCATGCTTTTCCCCCAATCCGTTATCTCTCCATCCATTATCATCTAGTATAGGGGGGCCGGCTGACATTACAACGAATTATTTTTACATATTAGGTGCAAACATGACAGTCATGAGTTCCAGGCATAAAAAAAGCCCCGTAAGGGGCTTTTAAGCTGGTTTATCATTCAGCATAGGTATCGGTGCTGTTATGTGGTCATTTCGCACTGATGATTTCATACTTCGGCTTCACATTGTTAAAATCCGGGTTGGTTCCGCTGACCATTAAGCCCATGCCCCAATCGAAGTGAACATCCGCGGTCGGCACATCCGAAGCATCGCGATATTGGAACAGGATGTTTCGGCGCGTACGCTCGCTCCGGTTCACGTCCGACCCATGGATGGTCAAGTAATTGAAGAACAATACATCGCCTGCCTTGGCCGGACATGGAGTCCCCGAAGATAAAGGATGCTCTTTATGGTTCAAATAGTAAGCGCCGACATGCGGCAATACGCCCTGTTTATGAGAGCCGGGAACGACGCAGAGGCAGCCGTTCTCCATATCGGCGTCGTCGAGATGAACGCTGGCAGCAAGCATGGTGTGGTCCCGATGAGGGAAATACGGATAATCCTGATGCATGGGGAATGCGGCCCCGTTAGAAGGGGGCTTAACCAGCATTTTGGAGTGATGCAGCTGCACGTTCGGTCCGATGATCCCGTTCAGCACTTCGGTCATTCGAGGATGGATCGCGGCACGCATGAAAGCGGCATCATGATATTGCACGTCGTGAAATCCTTTCAGAACCAGCTTCTTAAGCTGTTCAGGCGGCAGGAAATCGCCCTGCCAGGCATGGTTTTGATCCGATTTGGCGCGTGCCGCCCTTTGGATGATCCCCTCAACGGCCGTTCGCATATCCTCGACTTCCTGTTGATTATAAACGCCTCGGACCAGCAGATACCCATTTTCTTTGTAAAATTGCACATCCTTCTCGTCAATCATCGCCATGCACCCTCTCGATATTTTATGGAATATCTAGTTTAATTATAGTGAGGGCAAGCGGGATCGTATTTGCACGGGGAAGACGACGTTTTGCAAAATTACGCCAGAAGGGAGCTGTACTGCCTTGTACCATTGGAGCAAAAGCGAGGAACGGCTTAATCGTTATGCAGGACGGTTAGAAGGCGAGAGCCTCTCGTTCCTTGTCCATTACTGGGGAACCGTTCGTCATTTGACGGCCAATTCCTTGCATCGGCATTCTTTCGTTGAAATTTGTTATGTAAACGGCGGAACCGGCGTGTATCTCGAAGGCGACAAGACATACCCCTTGTATCCTGGGGTCGCTTTCTGTACACGTCCAGGTCAGCTCCATCAGATCAAGGACGTTCACGATCTGAATCTGTTGTTCGTTGCATATGATGCCAGGGAGAAACCTTCAGCCTCGGATGTAACGGCGGCATACTTGGAGGCGCTTCGGCGATGTAACGTTTGGACCGAGTTTGCCAGCGAATCGCCGGCCATCCAATTATGGAAATCCATGCTGGTGCGTTCGGAAGCCGAAGACTCGCTGCCTGCTTCGCTTCTGCCCAAACTTGCGCATGCGCTGCTCGAATCCTTCCCTGCCCTGTTCGGGGCTGCCCGCAACCTCGATGCGGCTCCGAGCTACTCAACCACGGTGCAGCTTGTCCAAAGGGCAAAACTGTACATTCGAGATAATCTGAGCGGACCGTTATCCTTGCCGGAAGTGGCGACATACCTCAACGTGTCGGAGCGGCAGTTGTCCCGCTTGCTTGCGGGCAGCATCCATGAATCCTTTTCGTCCATGGTTCGCACCGAACGGATCCGGGCAGCTGAGCTTCTGCTGCAGCAAACCCATGATCCCATCAAGCTGATTGCGGAACGAACCGGATTCTCTTCCGTTCATTACTTCACAAGGCTGTTCACCCAATTCAAAGGCATCTCTCCTGCGGCTTATCGTGCCAAATGGTTCTTAGGGGCGGATCATTGATCCTAACCTGGATATTCGTCATTGTCGCATCTCAAGTATATTCCAAGCAAACGACGGCCTTGCCCAGCTCCCTCGAATAGAACAAGTACAGCGCGTCTGCTCCGTACGCCTGAAAGTAATAACCCGTCAATCGGCCAACATAGGTAAAAGTCTCTCCTTCCGGCGTACGCGGCACATGCATCAGATTGGTCTGCTCGAAGCGCAGCCAGTCCTCAAGAGATTCCCCCTCTTCCTGCAAATCCTGTTGTGCCTCTTCCGACATAAAGCCAATATCATCCAGCAGTCCATGGATCTCCGGGAAGCTTAATCCCCAGCCCTTCTCCTGCTTTTCCTTGTATTCATGAATCAGCGCGTCCGCCGATTCGGCAGCACGACCAAAAGACGAGTAAGGGAAGATATGCCCCTTCTCTTCATAGAACCGCTTGCGGGCCATAAAGTCCCGCTCATTGTCGGCATATGCTTCTGCCAGCGTCTCATGCTCCGGTTCCTGCTCAAGCAAAAAGTAGTTCCAATCCGCTTCGAATCGGTATTTTCCATTCACTACATCAAAACCAAGCATATCCTCCTTGGTATACGGCCGGTGTTCGGACACGGTTTCTTCGCCGACGCTGCCGTCGTATATTTCTTTGACGGACACAAAGTGCAGCCACTGATCCTCGCCAGGAAACAGGCACTGCAGATTCAAGGAAAGAATCGGAAGAAAATGCTTCCGGTACCGCTCCACGTCGCCATCGAATACATCCTCGTAAGCCGGAAAAGGACGAATATGGGATTTCGATATATTCATAATTTGCTCACTCCTTCAAATTAGGGGAATTTGCGTAATTGACGTATCGCTTCATTCTCTGTTCGAATACCGTATGATACCGGAAGGTCCGTGGATATCGATCTTCGCGAAGCTTCTCGGACAATACCGACTGACCTTCCTGATAACGGACCGCGAATTCACATTCATCATAGAATTTGCGGGAAAGCCGGCGAAGCTCGTGATCTTCGCCTTGGCTTCGCCAACCCATCTGGATCATATCCAGCTGATCCAACGGATCGCGATACGTGTCCAGCATGATGCAGGAAGTCGGGCCCTCCGTCTCCTGGAATACCAGAACATGGCCGGTGTTCACCGGACTATCGAAATACCGCTCATAGATCTCCTTTACGGGAACCGCTATGCCAAGCCGATCCATCACGGCTTTAAAGTTAGGGTGTACCCTATACTCGTCAGACAGCTCATCCGGATACCACACAAGCTCGGAGATCGAAGCCGTTATATTGAATTCATATTTCATCCCTTGCCGCCTCCTTGCTTGCTGCAGAATCAACGTCCTATTCGTATTCGTGATACCATCTTCCGTTCGTTTAATAGATTCTCTACATACGGGATATTCTACCATATATCCAATCAGAGATAGAATTTCTCGCGCTTAACCGCGATGACTCGGCGTGTTATAATTCGGTTAACATGCTGGAAGGGATGAAATGAATGCTGAAACTGGAAGCGGCTTTAACTAGATTCATAGAACAACAGGACTTGTATAATCGGGGTTTCGGGCTCTTCACCGATCATGAAATACGGCAGCGGTCCGAGGTCCGGCTGCCGCCCGTGGATGACCGTATCACGCTGTCCCCTGAGCTGACCTATCTATATAGCCATTATGAGATGATTGACGCTATGGCCGAAGGAACCCATAAAATGAAAAACGCGGCGGTTGAGATCGGCGAATCGGCTGTCATTTACTTTGTTTCTCCCGAGCATCTGGTCCGGCAGCAAATGGGCTATCGCTGGATTAGCGATAGGGGGGAAACCATAGAATCGAGCAATTGGCCAGCTCATCACGTTGTCATTGCCAATGTGAACGATGATCCGCTGATTGTAGATGTCCAAGCCAGTGGTTCACCCGTATATGCCGCTTTCGAAGGTGGCGAGCCTAAACTGATCGCGAATTCGCTTGCGGATTGCTTTCACGCGCTGTCCATCCTCATTGAAGGCGCTCTGCTTTTTCAAGGTGAAACCAGCGACGAAGAAACTTATGAGACGAAGCCTGATTTTCTCGCCCATGTGATGCCGCCACTGTCGGATCTTTTGGGAAGCGAGCAAATGGATGCCCTGCTGGAATATTTATCGCTTCGATAAACGAAGAGGGCTGCCTGCCAACATAAGCAAAGGACACACCTCATTAAGAGAATGTGTCCTTTGCTTATTAATCAACTGCCCACCGTCCCCCTAGTCTTCACTCTTCAGGCCCATATACCTCAAATTCCCAAATGGAGTATCCGTATATTGTAGCCCGGACTGTTCCGTACATCCGTACATACCGCGCGTCCGCTTCGTCAAAAGTTATCGTCTCAAGACCGCCCTTGCCTGTCGTGGTGCTGTATACATCTCTCCAATTCGCCTCATCGCTTGGATCGTCGGCTACCTGAATCCGGTAGCTCTTCCCATAAGCGGCCTCCCAATAGAGCCTGACTTCGTTTATCGTTCGCGTCTCTCCGAGATCCACATAGATCCAGCCGGGGTCCACGCCCCGCTTCGAACCGAAGCGCGTAGTTAAACTTCCGTCGTTAACGTACGGCGCGGTATCCTCCAATCCGTCATTGGACGAAGCCATGGCTGGACGGTGCAGCGCCAAATTGGTTTTTGGCAGAGGTTCCTCATTCTGAACGGGTCTGATCGTGACATCGCCGTAATGCTCTTTGCTCAAGAAGTTCATCTCGTGCAGTGTAGTTGCCGGCAAGCTTGATCCTGGCATATAAACATTCTCGAACATCAGATCCGTAATCTCGGCACCTTCCATACCCTTGATCTTGGCAAAACTTTCACCTGCGTCGCGCACCGTAATATCCGTCACTTTAACGTCTCTGACGGGTCCCACGCCGTTATTGCTTCCATTTACCGTGAACATGGTCATCCATGCGCTATTGTCCTCGTTCTTGCCGCTGATATCTTCGACGTCCATCGATTCGAATGTTACGTCACTCACCGCACCGGTGCCGTATTTATGATGAATGGCGAATCCCACAGCCGCTTTATAAACGACTCCGTTTCGGAATACGATATTGGATTGATCCTGCATGACGCCTTGACCGATCTTATAACCGTAGCATAAGGTCCAAGCGATCGTATCCTCGAATAACACATTGCGAACGGGCTCCGGATTGCCCGGCCATGGCACTTTGCCCGAGGCGATATCGGTATCCTCTTTCCAGGCTTTCGTGGAGAACGGGTCATCCAGCGAAATGACGATCGCATTTTGTACGACGACGTCTTGGGATTCGCAAATATCGATCCCGTCATTTTCCCCCATCCCCAAACTGTTGAACAGCTTCAGATTTCTGAAGGCAAGATCGTTAGAACGTACCGTGACCACCGCCCAGCCCGATGATTCTCTAATCACGATCCCTTCCATGACAAAATGGGAGGTAGCTATCGGAACAACGAGGTTATTGATCATTCCCTTGCCATTGGTTCCTTTGTCGTCGTGCAGCGCTTGCCCGTTGCCATCGATCGTGCCCCGTCCATAGATCCGGATATTCTCGGATTGAAATGCGGTTGAGATCCACCAGGTAGCCGGTCGTCCCATGGAATCCTTAAACCAGTGCTCGGTGTAATCGCTGGTTCGTCCTGTACCGACCAAGGTGGCTCCCGGCTCCATGTAGAGGGCCGTATTACTTTTTAATACCAAATTGCCGATTTCATAGGTTCCCGCCGGAATGTAGACAATACCCTGCGCACCGTCTCCTCGAGCGGTACCGTAATGACTGGCATCGTCAATCGCCTGCTGAATGGCCCCGGTTCTTACCGAAACTTCGGCCGCTGAAGAACCTGAGGATACAACATGATAAGGAGCGGATGTAATATTGAAAATGCCCTCGCCGGTTGAGGCGGGTGCATCCGTTTCGAGCGGATCCGCCGCGATGACCATACGCGTCTTGCGGTTATTCATCATCACAATCAAATACTCGTCCGATTGGGTCGTGAAAGTGATGGTTCGTCCTTCAATCTTATCGGCTTGGATGCCCAGCTTCTTGGGACTTATGGAGTATTCGTGTACCTTGTCCGTATTCAGGATCGTTAACTCGTAAGTGACAGGACCGTCGGACATGGAAAAATGCGCATAGTCATAATCGCTGAACCCCTTCACCACCGGGACGGGTACTCCGTTCGCTTTGAGCGTATAATTGACGGAGCTTTCATACCTTTCCGATGGCTCGTAGGCTACGATTGTAGCTGGAGTAAATGCAGCCCCTCCCTCCGATGCTTCCGCTTGTAGATTCACGGATGGTGCCAGCAAGGCAGCAGCAAGCGTAAATCCAAGTGCCGCACGAAACCATGTTTTGACGAATGACATTACATATTGCCTCCTTTTCGTTCGTTTTTCAAAAACCCTTTCATACCTGTCTGCTTCCATATAGCGCCTCTTCATTATAGACTTCATGGATAGGACGATTAATGAGGGTAATTCCACAAAAAGGGCAGATCCTATATGCTAATTCATTCGGGACGTACCCTCTCCGGTTTCATATTCTGGGGAACCAAGCTTGGAACATGTGACAAACCGTAACGAACGAAAGCATAGCGGTTTTGATAGATCGGGCTGTCCTGATCAAGGTCCTTATCCGTCCATCCGGGTTTATTCTTAAAGCTGTCCGGGCCGACCTTAAGGGGTTCCCCTTTCACATGATGGTGCGGACCTAGCAAGTTTCTGCAGCTTCCGATTAACTCTAGTTCAATCAGGTTCTCTCCTGAAATGAGATATTCAGAGATATCAACTTCGTACGGCTCCCATAAGAAAGTGTGGATTTCTTGTCCGTTTATGGTTAATCGCGTGACAATTGCATTCGGCCTAGCGTCAAACCGCCACAGCCATTTAGCACGGTTATCCAGACAGATGGAAACCGTCTGCGCCAGGCGGAGGCTTCCTGCGAAGAACGGCAAGCCCTGACTGACCAAATCTTCTGCCAGCGAACATTCGTGCGGACGTTCGGAAAGAATGAACGGGCCGTCCGAAAAAAGGACACCATCCCCTCCATCAACAAACGGCGATTCCGAGGTTACCGCAAAATCTCCTATGATATACACGCTCTCGAGCTCCGAATCAAACGTAAGCTTATTCGCCTCAGATTCAAATTGATTGGCACGCTTTATAGCCGTATACGTTTCGGGCGAGTTCCAAAAATTGAGCGCAAGCCTGATGGTATTTCGCCCGTGCTGAAGGCAGCCTGTAATATCTAATTTTTTGAAAGCAACGTCTCTCCACCAGCCACAACTATGGGATGCTACTTCGTTTCCGTTCACCTGGATTTTCGTTTTCTCCGGATTCTCTAAGACAAGATACAATTCCCGTTTCATCAAGGGATCAAATGCAACGGCAACCTCGAATTCCAATTCGATTTGCACCGGTGCTCCGATCTTCAGCAGCTCTTCCTGGATAAAAATAAGGGGCCGTGGTTTTGACCACTCGCCTTGTTCCACCCGATACCTGCACGTATCCAGCGTTAAACTGTTCTTATCGAGATAATCGATTCTCCACCGCTCACCCAATGGTAGAATCTGCCCTTCGGCATGCTGTTCTGTTACCGTAACAGAATCGTTTAGCTCCTCATGATCCGGGACGACCCGAATCATATAGGATTGAGCTGGATGCAGCGTCAAGTTCAACCGAATGCCGTCGGGCATTGCTTTATGGTTCAGCGGCTCGATCGCGCCGCTCTCCAAATGAATAAGAAAAGGCGAACCCTTTCGATGAATAGTCACCACCGTATCCGGATAGCGCTCTTCTCCGGAATTCACCAGGTAATAAAGATAAGAGCCGTCCAGCTCAAGTGTCTGAACGTTTACCATGTCCGAGATAATGGGATTCCCGATTCCGTCAGTTACAGAAATGGGAGGTGAAACCGTATCCGTAAGCATCTTCACCAAAGATAATCGACTCATATCAGGTTTCATTGCAGCGTCTACGACACGCATGATGTCTTCGCAACGTTCCCCATTGATCAAGTAAGGGTAAGGTTCGAAAGCGATCAATGTTCCTCCTTGAAGGATAAACTGATGCAGCAATTTCACGGTTACCTTATTTAAGGTAACACAAGGAGGGATGACAACGACCCGATAACCGACCTCTCCTACAATGAATCGTCCGCCTGCTACCTTACCATGACGTTCCATGATTCCCTCGCTGCCGTAATCATGCTCGATGAACGATTGACACATCCAACGGGACAACTGGGCAAACGCTTGATGGTAAGGCTCTATCCTGCATGAGTCCGAGCCCGCTTGCTCCACCCAAGCAGTCCGAATAGGATGCATCAGGAGTACCTCGGCCTGTCGCTCTCCCTCCATAAGCAGCATGGACAAACGGGCAAAATAATCGTTAAACCGGTGATAGTGCTCCCACCAAGGCTGCTGATAGAACAAGGATGGCGGATAGTCCCTTTTGCGCAGCCCTCTTAAGGAATAGGCCTGCAAGTGCTGACACATGAGATTCATGCCGTGAACGAATTGCCACTCCCCAATCCGCTTTAGATCCTGAAAGCTGATATTCCATCCGGTGCAGCCATAGCTCTCGGTGATGGCTTGTTTTTTGCCGAGTTGACGCACAACGGAGCTGACTTGTTTGGGAACAAGCGGCTCTTCGCTAACGGATCGGCCGAGCCAGTCGCAACCGGGAATTTGAAGGTACTCATAGAAGAGCAGCGGATCGCCTACTGAAGTCGCTTGGCTCATAAGCGTCTGCTCGTCCACGACATGTCCGGCGGAAGACCACCCCCGCTCCCCGCACCACGCTCCGATCTGCTTGGCGTAGGCTTCCGTGAACATCGTGGTAACACACGCCCAATAATCGTATCTTGTCCTGCGACAATTCTTCGTCTCCAGAAACAGTGACGGAAGTGCTTCCAGCAAGGAATATCCAAACCGGGTTTCAAAGTCTTCTTCCAGCTCCAGCGACCACGGAAAATCCCCCCGTCCAAACTGCGGTTCATCCGTGAATATTCCTTTGAGCACAGTGCCGTATTCATTGCCGAAATGTGCCCAGTAAGCTTCATAGATGGTCGTAATGAACGCCTTCACGGCCTGTTTGCTTAGCGTGTCGATATAGTACGGATTGACCTCGTAATATACACGAAAGTCAGGACTGCAAGGATCATCCGGAGTGAGTAACAGCAGCTCTTCACCGCTCTGAACATAATAGGCTAACGTCACGTTTTCTCCGTCCGTAAACGGAGCCCATTCATAAGCCAGCCGCTTCTGCTGATAAGCAGGGCCAAGCGCAGGCACCTTACCGTCGGCGAAACCGCTGGGCCAGCCGTTTTCGTCATACAGCCATACCTCAAGCCCGAGCTCCTGGCTTTTTTCGATGCAGGCCTGGATGGCCTCCATCCATTCCTCACCCATGTACGGTACCGTAAGTCCCCCGCGGGCATGTATGAAAAAACCGCCGATGCCAGCCCCGTGCATTTCTTCGATCTGCCGTAAGAGTTCGTTCTTATTCAGATCGTCGTTCCAGGACCAAAACGGCACCGTTCGATAACGGGTTGGAGGATGCTGCAGAAGGTTCCATATCGTCATTTTCTTATCCCACCTCGCTCTAATCGTTGAGACATAATTGGATCAATTCATCAATATGTGCCGTAGCCAAACATTCCACCGCGTCCGCTGCACCGTAATAAATTTTAACCTCGCCATCCTCTTCAAGTATCATGCCGCCAGGGAAGATCACGTTGTTCCGAAAGCCTCCTTCGGTCTCGTAACTAACCTCTGGCGCCAGCAAGGGCTCCTTATACATACCGATGATTTTTTTGGGGTTATCCAAATCCAGCATCATCAAGCCGGCGGTATAACGTTTTTTCCAGGAGGGTTCCCACCCGTTCTTGCCTCTTGCAGGATCAAGATCCACCGCATGAAAAGACGTAAGCCAGCCAAACTTCGTCTTTATTGGAGGAGCCGCGGGACCAATCTTGTCATTGGCAAACGCGACGCCTTCGACAGCGAGCAGCAAACCGGAATTCCCCCAGTACTTCAGGTCCGGCGATTCCGATATCCACATATCAAACCGATCGACTCCCCCTCGGCTGTACACCGTGAATGGCCGCTCCAGCCGTACATAGTTGCCGCCAATCTTCTCGGGAAACAGCACCATGTTGCGCAGATCCGGCGTTGATAGACTCAATATTTCAAAGCTCACAAAATCGTCAGTAACCGCTACGCCTCCGCGAATGCCATGCTGCGTGTCCACGGCAAAACACATGTAACATCGACCATCGATAACGGTGAGCCGAGGGTCATACGCCCGAATGATCTCTTGGTTATGCAGCTTAAAGCACGGCTTTGGCTGCACCTCCCAATGAACTCCGTCATCGCTAAAGGCGACGCCAAGGTCGGTGGTATGATGGGGCTCGAGCGTCCGGCGTTCTACACTTCCGTAGTCGTTACGAAACACCATCACGTATTTCCCGTTGAATTTGGTCACACCGGCATTAAATACAAGCGCTGTCGGATATGGAACGCGGGACGCATCCAGAATCGGGTTATCCGGATGACGCCGAATCACGGAACTTGAGATGAGATTTCCGATATGAAGTGAGTTCATGGCAAAAAGCCTCCTGTTATGGTAAGTTGCCGCTAACCCTTTAAAGAGCCGGCGGTCATTTGCATAAAAGATTTGTTGGCAAAAATATAAGCGATAAGAATCGGGGTTATGGAAAGGCAAGCTCCGGCCATCATGAAGTGAGTCTGGGAAGCGGCAGCAACACCGTACTTCAGATTGGCAAGGCCCACGGTCAACGTCTGCAGCTCCGGTTTGCTGAGCGTAAACACAAACGGGAGCAGATACTCATTCCATGCCCCGCGAAAAGCAAACAGAGCACACACGCCAAGCCCGGGCGTCAGCAAGGGAATGATGATTCGCCAGAACGTTCTGCCCGGCGAGCAACCGTCGATGCGCGCGGCTTCATCCAACTCTCTGGGGATCCCGTTCATAAAGCTGAGCAGGATGAAGAATGCTGAAGCATGGGCGCTGATTAATATCAGGATTACGCCCCACAGCGAGTTATGAAGATGAAGGCGAATCATGAGGTCGAATTGAGGACGCAGCACCACGGCGCCGATGGCGACAAACATCGTAAATGCCTGGAGACCGACGTATAGCTTTTTACCGATAAAGTTCATTCGATTCACGACGTACGCCGCCATGGAAGCCACCAATAACGTTCCGATGGTCGCGGCTCCGGCAACGAACAGGCTGTTCAGCGTGTACGTTGAGAAATTCGCCTGTTCCCAAGCCTCGATATAGTTGGAAAACTGCCAATCGGCCGGCAGAAACGTGGCCCCAGCCGTAAGCTCGGCATTGGTTTTAAAAGAACCGAGCAAGGTGATCACGACGGGAAATAGCGTCAGAAATGCGACGATTAACAGAAACGCCCACAGTATAGTATTCCATGCGATTCTCATGAACGTTTCCCCCTTATTCGTTATGACTCATGCGTTTCGAGCCATAGAAGTACAGTATCGTAATGACGCCGACAATCACGGCCGTAACAAAAGCTACCGCGCTGCCATAGCCGAACTCCTGGATTTGCGTGGATGCCGTGGAGCCTGCCGGAGGGAAGAACAATTTATATACGTATAGGAACATGACATTGGTTTTTCCGATCGGACCGCCATCGGTCATGACCATGATGCTCTCATAACCTTTTAGGGCATTGATAATGGCCAACATGATGATCATTTGCATCACGGGTCCAAGCATAGGGATGGTAATGTATCGGAATTGCTGAAATTTGCTTGCCCCGTCCAATGCAGAGCTCTCATAAACATCCTCGGGAATGTTTTGGAGCCCCGCCAGAAAGAGTAGCATGTAATTGCCAATCGCCCCCCATACGGCCACGAGAATGACGGTCAGCATGGCATAATCCACGCCCAGCCAATCGATGGCATTTCCGATGATTTGATATTTCAGCAGAAACTGATTGAGAATGCCATTATAGGAATTAAAGATCGTAAAAAATACGACCGCCATTACGGCGGTGCTTATGATCGTCGGCATAAAGAAAATCGCTCTGAGCAAATTTCTGCCTTTGATCCTCCAGTTCAGAATAACGGCCAAGATCAGGGCAAGCGGTATCGAGAGCAGGAGTTTGCCTCCGGCGTATATGAACGTGTTGGCTACGGATTCCCAAAACTGATGATCCTTCATGACACGTTCGAAATTGACCAATCCTACGAATCGTTCGGCGCCAAATCCTTTATAATCGTAAAACATATACCTCATCGCCCACATGATCGGGTAAATGCCAAGAACCATGGTCAGAATAAAGCTCGGCAACAGAAAGCTGTATGAAAAAGCAACACTCTTCGCTTTATTCATATCCTCTCAACTCCTTGCGGTCTCTTTAGAATTTAAGAAAGGATGGGGCATGCCCCATCCCCTGTGACACTATCTATTTAGCGTATTGTCCGGCAAGATCCAGCGGATTAAAATCTGCCATCGGCTCCGCCTTCACTTCCCCGCTCGCAATGGCAGCATCCAAGGCGGCATTATAGCGGGTATTCAAATCGTCGATGATGGAATCCAGATCGCCTCCGCTGAGGATGTATTTGAAGAAGGCGTCGTCCGACTTCATGCCTTGTACCGGCACGGTCGGATAGACCGGCCAAACACCGTCGTATTGATTAGGCAGGAACCCGTCGATCCCTTTCACTTCAGGCTTCGCGGCAACAGCGCTAACCGAAGGAACCATCGATATGCCGAATCCCTTCTCTTGGTACTGTTGGAGGATCGACTCATCGTACATGTACGTTAGGAACTTCCATGCGGCTTCCTTGTGCTCCGACTCCGAGCTAATGGCCAGCCACTGACCGCCAAGGAAACCGGAAGCGCCATTGAATTGACCGTCTATGGAAGGAACGGGTGCCGCAGCCCATTCGATTTTGGCCGGGAATTGGGATTGGTAGACTCCCGCCTCAGCAGAAAAAGATAAGTACATGCCGATTTTTCCCTCAGCGAATTGAGCACGCAATGGATCGATATCAAGCGATTCGACACCCGGCAGCATGCTTCCGTCGTCCTTGATTTGTTTGAACGCCTCCATGATCGGCTTAAAGCCGCTAAAGTCATATCGGGCCGTCTTAAAATCATAGCCAAAGCCTCCGAAACCGCTTACCTCTGCGATGACGCGCGCAGAACGCCCTAACGCACTGGAAGGATTTTTGAAATTCTGGGCGAATCCATAGGCTCCGCTTGCCTTTCCTGCCTCCGTTATTTTCTTGGCGGTTTCGACCAGCTCATCCAAAGTGGTTGGCGGCTGCTCAATGCCAGCTTTGGCAAAAAGCTCTTTATTGTAAATCAGTCGCATGGTCGTGCCGTAGTTCGGCAGACTGTAGCGTTTTCCCTCAAAGCTGTTCAGATCCTCCATCAATGGAAACTTTTCCTTCATTTCATCCGTCAGAAACTCGTCGATCGGTGCAAGAAACCCTTTTTTATAGAAGGTCTGGATGGTGTTCTCTTTCACGCGAATGACATCCGGTGGCTCTGAAGTCTGAAAGGACATGTCCAGTGCTTGATCGAAGTCGTCTCCCTTGATGACCAGTTCCACCTCGATGTTATCCTTGTTCGTCTTGTTGAATGTATCGATGGTCTCTTTGACAAACTCGGAATCATGGCGATCTCCGGTCCAATAGGTGATTTTTGTCTTGTCATTGGATCCGGCTTCCGCCCCTTGATCTGTGGACGTCGAGCTGCCGCAAGCTGCCAGACTTCCAGAAAGCATCAGGCATATCGCGGACATGAAGAATCTCTTGCTTATTTTCATCCGTGTTACCTCCCTTTTTATCTACGGAACCTCTTTCTTTCTCTCTCATTATAAAGGGCCCCTCTCACTCGCATAATGCGGGTAACCACACATCGAGGGCAGGTTTCCCCATGAATCCGTTCTTCACAAAACAAGCCTTGCATCCAGAATTACGGGAAACAAGGCTGTATTCTATAGGATGATCCTCAATCCAAATCCATAGGAGTGCTGAGCTTCCCCGTACTATACAGCTTGAACTCGGACGGGGTCATGTTAGTATGCTTCTTGAAGATTTCGCTAAAATAACGGCGATGCTCGTATCCAAGCTTCTGTGCGATCTCCTGTACCTGATAATCATCGATCAGCATTTCTTTGGCTTTTTCCATTCGCTGATGGATCACGAATTGTTGGAAGGAGATATTCAGCACTTTTTTGAACAGATTCGAAAAATAACCGGGGCTGATATTAAACTGCTTCGCACATGTATCCAACGATAAGTTCGTATGTAGATGCGCACATATATAATCCTTTGCCTGATAGATTAATTTGGTTGATTCGTCCGAGCGCTCCTGCTCGACCCAAGAGCAAGCTTCAAGGCATATCCCTTTTACCGTATCCCGCATGATCTGGAATGAACCATGGCCGGAACTCTTCACCGTGTTCCATTGTCCTTCAAGCCTCTTCACCCGCTCGTGAGGGAACAGCTCCGACATGACTCTGCAGATCTTGGATGACAGCTCATAACATAAGTTTTCAACATGCTGCGGCTTGGGCAGCGGGTCACGCTGCAGCAAGTCATTAAATATCTGCTCCAGAATCAGCTGGCATTTTTCCCTGTGCCCGGATCGTAAGGCAAACAGAAACTCTTGTTCCGTCGAAGCCGTATAATTCAAAAGGGTCTTTTCTTCGGCAGAAGTGCCGGAATAACTGCTTACACCATTGCCGTCTGTATAAAAATGATAATCCAGCGCATTCAAAGCCTGCTGATAGGAATCGGGCAGCTCATCGATTGAATGAACGCACATGCCGATCCCGATGGAAATAGTCGAATGCGTAAATTGAAAAATGTTTTGCCGGCAAGCCTCCGATATTTGCTCCGCCATCCCCATATCCTCGCAATTGATCAGGCAGATCAAGCGATTCAATGCCTCGCTGAAGACGACGCCATGGGTAACCCCTCCAATCGTTTCCTCCAAAATATTGCGCAAACTGAACCTGATTAGCTCCACTTCACGTGCTGGCTGCTCCTTATATTTGTCCATGAAACGGTCCACTTCCACGATAAAGAGATTGAATCGCCGTGGCTCAAGCTTGATGCCAAGTGCTTGCCATTGCTGATATGCCGCTTCCGGATTCATACGGTGATGGATCAGCAATGACAAGTATTCCTGCTGCAGGACCGGCAAGCTTTTGATCATGTTCTGCTTGAGTTCCAAGACCTTGCTTTGCTCCTGCAATTCTTCCAGGTACGCAGCCTTTGCCTTCAAAACGACCTGGATGATTTCGTCAATCGAGAACGGTTTCTTCACAAAATCAAAGGCTCCCAAGCGGATGGCCTGTCTCGTGAACGAGAAATCGGTGTATGCGCTGAGAATGACAATCTTCGTGTAAGGAGAACTTTCGAGAATTTCCTGCGTCATGGCCAACCCATCCTTCTTCGGCATCCGGATGTCCGTTAGGACAATATCGGGTTTCGTCTCTTTCACGAGGCGGATGCCTTCCTCGCCATCCAGTGCCGTGCCAACGACTTCGATATGATGATCCTTCCAAGGCGGCTTCCGTGCGATCATGTCGACCACGCTTCGAATATCATCAATGATGCATAACTTAATCACGGGTAATCCATTCGTCATGATTCAACGTCCCCTTCTCTAATCGGCATCCATATTTCCGTTCTTGATCCTTTGCCGGGAAGACTGGTCAGCTTGATTCCGGCATCTTCACCATAAAAGAGACTAAGCCGGTTCACGATATTATTCAAGGCATAACCCTTCTTGGAGACCCGCGGCTCCAGCATCCCCTTCATGACGTTATCCGCATCCATGCCGATTCCGTTATCCTCAATGATCAGATATAACAGCTGGCCCTGCCTGCAAACGTGCAAGTGGATTTGACCTCCTGAGCCGATGTCCCTAAACCCGTGCTGAATACTGTTTTCCACGATCGGCTGCAATAGAATTTTGGGCATCAGGCAAGTTAACAACGAATCGTCGGTCACGGTAACTTCAAACTCAAACAGCCCCTCATAACATTTTTGCTGCAGGAGACAATACTGCTCCACATGCAGAAGCTCATCCTCCAGCGTGTTCCAGTCCTTGCCTCCGCTCAGCCCTAACTGGAACATCTGGGACAAGGACAAAATCATCTCATTGACCTCATCGTTCTCGCCAAGCACCGATTTGCAGTAGATCGTATTCAGGGTGTTGTATAAAAAATGCGGCTCCATCTGCGCGGTTAAAGCCCGCATCTCCGCCTTACGTTTCCCGGATTCACTCAGCCTTACATCATCGATGAGCCGATTGATTTCGTCCAGCATGCGGTTAAATTGATAACCCACCTGCGCAACTTCGTCGGTAGACCGGCTGGCAAAACGGACGTTCAATCGGTTGTCCTCAACCTCCCGCATGAGCCGCTGCAGTTTATATAACGGGTTGAGCAGGATTGCCGTCAATTTGGTGGACAGCAGCCAGGTAAGAAGCAGAAAGAACAGCATGATATAAAAGGTGGTTCGCTTGACTCCGTTCATTTGCTCCAGCAGCTTATCCTTCTGCTGAATGCCGAACAGGCTCCAGTCTTTGACCACGGCGGATCGGGTGTAATTCACCAGGTAATCGGTTTCGTCAAAATGATGAAAAAAAGAACCTTGGTTACCTTCCGATACTTTGTACAGGAATGGTTTATCTTTCATGAGATTATGGCTGGACGACCAGGCGGTCCGAATGACTTCCTCGCCTTTCGAATCAATGACAAAATAATCGCTGTCATCATTCGAAGAATGCTGGTTGACCATGCCGATCAACCCGCTCTCGTTCACGTTCACCACGATGAATACGTTGGTGTTGGAAACGTTCTCCTGCGTTCCCTTGGTAACAAAGGAAAGCGTTCGGCTGTTCCCGGTAAAAAATTTGTCGGTGTGCCCCTTAACCCAGATCCCTCCATAATTCTCCTTCACGTCGTAATACATGCTGGATTCATAAAAGGACTGGGTCTGGGAACGACGCTGCGATACTGGATAAAAATCCCCGATCGGGGTAGCAATGAGTATGCTTTCGATCAGTGGCTCGTTAAAGGTAACCTGTGAAAACACATACTGAAGCTCGGACAAATGCACGTAATAATTCGAGATGTCGTTGCTCTGCACATCCAGCATCATTTCCTTAAAGGCGTAGCTGAACATTAGGGAACGAACCGAATTGGAGATCCCGGCCAATTTGTCGTCCAGAATCTGAGTCGTTTTGTTCACGGTCTCTTGTCTGGATTCGAAAGCGTTCTTCTGAAGCTCTTTGGAGGCGATCCAATAGGTTGTCATGCCTACCGCTCCAATTGCAAGCGTTATCATAATGATGAAGGATAAGCGAACTCTTTGTTTAAACGTGATCCCGTAAACCCACTTGCTGAACTTTCCGGTAAAATGCTCGTGTCTTTGTCGTTTAATCAATACTCGATCAACCTCTCCTGAAATGACAAGAAGTCCTGCCATGTCGTAACTAATCTGTTGCGGTCATTTTACAATAAAATATCATTTTCGCAATAGGAGATTCCATATCCCGCCCCTGCACATTCTACTTTTATCGTTCCATTCGCCAGATAAGGTAAGGGAAAGTTATGCTAACTTATTGGTGCGATGATTGGTTTATGCTACCATTTAGTAAGGCAAATCTGACATTCTATAATAATCGAATACAATAGACAAGGAGAATCACATGCCGGGAACGATCACATTAATCCGTTATAACGGAACCGAAAAACACGCTTTGGCCGAATCCAAAGCCTATGCAACCCGCAGCCAAGTCAATGAACGGCCGCAAATCATGCTGTGGTTTGAAACGGAAACCGAGACCGAACCGCTTCAGGATTTCCCGGATTCGGATGAGCTGCTGAACAATCCGGACGCGGAGCTTACGATTTATCTGGATACGCTAAAACTGAATGAGTTTGCACCGCTGGAATTTACGCTTGCCCAGGGCTATAACGAGAACTCCAGAAGCCTGGATGCAAGACTCTATTATTTTGAACATCAGGAGGTAAATGATAACCGGGGACGCATTGAGTATAGAGGAAATGGCGTATTTTACGTATATTGGACTGGAACGACGATGGACGTCAATTATTATGATGGGAGTAAGCCGGATACCCGGCTGGAATTGGAAGGCGAGTTTACGATGGAGAAATACGTGGAATGGTTATAAAGAAGAATACATAATCTGCAGCAAGACCCTTCAACCTCGTAGAGCCAACCTTCGTAGTCATGGCTCTACGGGTTGCATCCGTATCCACATTACATAGGTTTCTTGAGCCTTAAACGCCAAACTGTTTCAAGTGATGGTCCAGATGCTTGTATAATCCCCTCCCCCATTGCTCCGAGGTCAGTTTACCGAAGAAAGGATGAGGATGCGTGGTACATTTCTCGGGTCCGTGCTTTTGGAATGCTATCAATTTTTCTTTCAATTGTTCTCTTTCCGTTTCAAATTCTCTTGGATCCGCAATCAAAATATCCGGAATAGTCGACATGTTGCGAGGTAACGGTTTTTCATTATAAAACACGGGCTTCGCGAAATTCCCTACCAACCTACCTAGCCAGCCTCTTGGCGGGTTTGTGATGCCCATGGCGATGTCTTGGAACGCGGAGCAGTGAGACAGCATTTGGGCAGCATCCATTTTTCCCCATAACGGTTGTGATTGAGGGCTTAATGCGTCGATTCGGTTTAATATTTGGGTCATATCGAAATGATTGAACATATTATTCATGTTTGTCTCTCCCTATAGTGAAATCCATGTCTAAACACCTGATTATATGATAGCTGACCCATCTACGGGACATTTCTTTTGGATTGCTTTCTTGTTTTAATATTTTAATAAGAGAATGAATATCATCCAACCTGTGAAGAAAAGTGAAACTGCAGCCAATAGGATTGAAACTTGATGGCGCCTGGTTTCGCGTATGTATTTCCACTCCATATATCCGCGAAAGCAGAAGATTAGGGATAATAAGAATGGCCATATGGGATAAGGTCTGCTTCTATCCATCGTCCATACAAGAATGAGTATCGGAATTAATAAAGCCCATGAGCCCAGAAGATACCATTTATACACCGGTGTGTCACGCATCTCTTCTTCGCCTACATCAATAATCTTCCTTAGGACCCATTGTCCAACTATAATAACAAGGACTATAAATGAGTATAATCCCTCCATTTACCATCCTCCTTTAGGTGGAATAAAATGCAAGTGCTTTCTACAACCATCTCATAAAAAAACCTTTGGTTATCTTCACATGACTTGCTTGTGCCCATAGTTCAAGCTGCTCGATCCCTTCAGTCTGATCCTCCAAGAACTGAAAACATAGCTTCAAAGGCACGATTCTACGCCCTTTCGGCTTGATTCCGGTCACCGGTTTCCTGTCCTGGTTGATCAGTAAACATGCCACGGAATCTGCGTTCATTTCTTTTCCGTTTATTATGATCCCGTCTTGATGCATTTTCATCACGCCTGGTTTCATCAGGCAGGTTCTGTAGAAGGAGATGATGAATACGGTGGAACAAAAAACTAACCACACTATACAGGCATAATAAAAGAAGTCCCTTTCTCCCTGTTCCAACATGATATTTCCAAGAAGAATAACGATTAAGAGCAGCATGGAAACCATTAATTTAATGCCAGACGGGGCTGAAACGCTAAACATCCTGTTATTGTTCATGTGATCTCCTATCATCGAATAAGGTTGATTCTGTATTCACCTTAAAGTATATGCTCATTATACCTGCACTCACAAAATGTGGTAACCTGATTTGCAATAACCCAATAAAAAAAGCCCCGATTTTAGCGGCAGCTCATATCAGTGCTATGTATCCACATCATTTTATTAAAAAGCATTTAGAAATCACATGATCAACACCTCATATTCTAAAAATAATAAAATACTTACTTACCGTTCAAATCTCCTGCAGCCAAATGATTCGCTTCCACCGGTTTGCTCAGCCAATGCTCGTCGGTTTGAACATGATTCTTGCGGACGTACTTGGCAGCGCTATGCTTAAAATCGTCATATGCAAATGCGGAAGCAAGCCTAACCACATAACCTTCCTGTTCACCGCCGCAGCAAGATCGCTTCGTATAACAAGCCTTGGCAGCCTCCTCGTCCCAGATTCCCCGGTACAACACAGGAACCGTAACCAGCCCCAGACGTTCCGCCCATTCCTCCGTCTCATCCCATGACAGGCACTCATTCAACTCATTCCACACGGAGAACAGCATGAAGTAGGACGGCAGCGCCGAATACGAAAGCGAATGTTTGGCATAGACGTTTTCCCCGCAGAGACGATATCCCTCCGGAATCAAATACTTGATGCCCCCATGCAGCGTCTTGACATAATGACGGGAAGGATGATCCTTGCTGTCCAGGGATCTGGCGTGAATGAAATCGGGGTACATGGTGGTGTTCTCCCCATCCATTTTCTCGGTAATGACGACCTCCTGCCCCTTAAAATGGTCGGTATTCCGCAAAATCTTATCGTCGTCGGTATAACCTCTGGACCAGGGCAGATGCATCGTTCTGGGGTATTTCATTTTCATCGTTGTTCACCTCTCTTACTTGCCGAACGTATCGGCCTCTGCGAAGAAATACAGCTGAGCCAGCAAATCCTCGCCTAACAAATGATAAATCTTGGATGCGCCGGCATCGCCTCCATGCAATATTTCCATATGGAAGCTGACAAGTTGGACGACATGAAGCACAAATTCATCCTCATACCCAAGGTCTTTTAAGGCATGACATGCCATGATGGCCGATACATGCTCATGTCCATAATAGGAATAGTATCCTCGAGCCTGCTTCCATACTTTGCAAAACGGCTTGCCCGCGTCATGGAACAGAGCCGCTAATTGCATAGCCAGCAGATGATCGCCTTCACCTTCATAGCAATTTTGGATGTATTCCAGCACGGCAAACGTATGCTCCGACAACGTTCTCGAATGGAACGGATTCTCTTGATCAAATCCCAGCATCGTTTGAAAATAGGGGGATTGCGATAAGTAACCGAACAACTCATCGTGATCCGGCCTGCGCGTTAGCAGCTGTTCCAAATCCTCTCTTGCCAGCTGAGTTTCACCCGCCTCATGAACGAGGTGCAGATCGACAAACCCTTCACCCATGACCGGGAATTCAAGATTCTTGGCATACTTGGTCATGATCTTCTCATCAAGCCGGCGTTTTCGTCTCTTAACTCTATCCAGTGCCACTTCATAAGGAGTCGTGCAGATATGGCACTCCACCCGTCGATCGCCATACCGTTTCAGAAATTTCAGTCTTCGTTCCCGGCTGACATTCGTTGCGTCGAATACGACGTTTCGATCCGACTTCAGCGCCTCTTCGATTTCGGCGAAAGCCTCGTCAAATACCATATACGTATTTTTCTGTTTGGATTCGCTGCCAAACAATCTTTCGCGTATCGCGTCCGTCGCAACCAGCACGGCCCGCTCGCTTTTGCACAATTGTTTGGCATAATAGCTTTTCCCGCTGCCGGGTATCCCGACCAGCATATGAATCGTACTCATGAAATTCACCTCCTTTCGCGACTAGCTTAGCATGGTGTCAGTGTCATGGTTTACCTGTTCGGAGGGGCTGAGCGTTATATTCTTTCGAATCATTCTCTTTGATGGACATCGCCAATCGAATTTCATCCCTCCAAATAATGTACCACGCTTGCGCCTTGCTTGAGTAAGCAAAGAATATGTATATTCAACTTTTACATACCGAACAAAAAGCCGATTGCCTGCAGAAAGTGCATCCGCAGACAATCAGCCTTTATGTCGTATCTACTTGCCCGATCTCGCTTTCGGAGCAGGAGCGGTCGTATCCCGCTCCACCAGCTTAACAGGGATCAGCGCCCTGCCCGGTGTCGGTTTCCCTCTCTCCAGCCAGTTTACGACATGCTCGGCCGCTTGGCGGCCGATCTCGTAAAAGTTCTGCTCGACGGTAGTCAGAGGGATCATCACATGCTCCGTGACCGGATTATTATCAAAGCCTATGATGGAGATATCGTCCGGAATACGGATCCCCCTCTCCAAACAGAGGTTTAGCAGGTTGGCGGCGATCAGATCATTTTCCGTCTGAACGGCCGTCACCCCCTCCGTCTTGTACGAGTCCAGCAGCTCGTTATAAAATTGCTCCACGCCGACCTTCTCCCGGTAACCCTTCATGTTCAGCCTGATATAACGGCTGTCGAGGGGAAGCCCGTGGTCCTTCAGCGCTTGGCAGTATCCGAAATACCGGTCGCGCACCGACGAAGTGGATTCAATGCTGACCGCGGTCAAAAACGCAATCTTTCGGTGTCCGAGCTCAATCAATCGGGATACGGCTTGATAAGAGCCGCTCCAATTATCCGAAACGACCGCCCCGAGCGGGAGGCTGTCAAAGTATTTATCGATGGTCACGATCGGATAATCTTCAAGGCACAGCCGATGCAGGATATCGTAGTTCGTATGATCGTTCCGCGGGTACAATATAATGGCTGCAATGCCCTTTCGGGTCAGCATCTCCAGGAGATCGCGCTCCTTCTGGGAGTCATAATCGCTCTGATGAATGCTTAAATAGTAGCCGTTCGCGTTCAGCCAGTCCGAAGCGCCGCGAATATACCCCATCGTGCCGCGGTCGTCTTCGGAAGGCAGGATCAGCGATATCATTTTTTCCGTTCCAACCGATCGCTGCTCCTGCCCCCGCTGCCGGGGTTTGACAAAGCTGCCGCTTCCTTTGACGCGGTAGATGAACCCGTCCCGCTCCAGCTCCTCGAGCGCTCTTCTTGTTGTAATGCGGCTCACGCCGAAGGCCGTACTCAGCTCGGCCTCGGTAGGAAGCTGGGCCTCGGAAGGGTACAGGCCGGATGAAATTTTCGATTTTAGCTCGTCCATCATCACGCGGTACAGCGGTTTATTGTCTTTGGTCAACTTGGTTCTCATCCCATCTTTATCTATTTTCCGGTTTGATCTAGTCCAACTAAAATTATAGCGTTAGCATCATTGGCATGTAAACCGCCCCGATCGATCATGCCTGCCTCCCGTCATGGTTACTTCACGTTCGTATAGCGTTCATACTGCGCTCTTTTGATTTCCAGGTAACGCTGGGCCCCCATTTTGTCCAAGGTCTTAACGTAGTTATCCCAATCCGTGTCCAGACTCGCTTTACCCGTAACAAATTTGACCCGCATCTCCTCCATGTATTTATTGATGTCGGTCAGAATCGCGCTGGTTTGGTTGGCTTCGTCATCCGTGGGAACAAAATCCGGCCAAAGCTCTTTGGGCGCCAACTCATCCAGCTCGGCAGGATCCGCTTTGATCTCGTCAGCGACCGTCGTCCCGCGAGCCGCCATCCGCAAATCGTCGTCAGGCTCAACATAAGGATAATAAGCGCCATACACATTATCAACATATTGGAAGGCACCCAGCTGCACGCCACCCTTGTAGTTCAATATTTCGTCCTTGTATTTCGGTTTGCCGTCCACCAGTTCGTAAGTTTCTCCTTCCAATCCAAAGGTAGCGAAGTTAATCCCTTCTTCACCGTAGAAATAATCGATCCACTTGATGGTTTCGACCGGATACTTGTTTTTGTTGGTAATCACGAAACCGAAGATCCCTTTGGCCGGCGGTCCCAGCACCCCCGCGACTCTATCGCCGTTCGGACCTTCCAGGGCATGGATGCCCACATAATTTTCGGCCGCTTCCTTTCCGATATATCCCGGCCCTTCCCATACAAACGAGCCGATCAAATTGTTGGAGCCGTCCGTAGACCATTTGGCATAATCGTAGCCGGTTGTGAAATTCTGCTGAGCCAACGAGCCGTCCTTGTACAGATCGCTCATATAACGCAAGAGCTCCCTGTATTTCGGATCGTTGAACGTCGTCTTGACTTGTCCGTCCGCGTCCTTATAGAGATACTGTCCGAAAGCCTTGGCGCCGCCTTCGCCCATGCCGAAGCTGCCGGCCAGAAAGCTCTCCAGGAAGGTCCAGTACTGCGATTCAAGCACCCAGCCGAGGCGGGAACTGTCCTTCTCCCGAACCTTCATGAGCGCTTGGCGGAACTCCTCGGTCGTCTTGGGCACTTCAAGCCCCGCTTCATCCAGCCAATCCTGATTAATATACAGGCGAACGGAATTGAACGCTTTCGAAAAATCAACGTATGGAAGAGCGTATATATGTCCGTCCGACATCGTAATCGCTCCTCTGATATCCGGGTTGTCCTTGAGCAGCTTATTTAAATTCGGCGCATGCTGTTCAATCAAGTCCTCGAGCGGAACAAACAAGCCCTGCTTGCCATATTTCATCAGCTCGTCGGTGCCGAAGGCAATACGGTAGAACGCATCGGGCAGGTCGTTGGAGCCGAGCATGACATTTTTCCTCTCGGTTACGGCGGAACCGGCCAGCTCCTCAAACTCAACCTCGATTCCGGACATCTCCTCGTATTTTTGCCACATCCATAATTGATCAGCTGGTGGATGCACATCGGTATATCCGCGTTTGACGATCCTTAGCTTGATGTTCCCGGTGTCTCCGTCCGTTCCGACTGGTTCCGGCTCCGCCTTTCCCCCTGATCCGCCGCAGGCGGAAAGCGTCAACGAGCATGTCAACATGAAAGCAAGCAGAAGATTCATTCCTTTTCTCATAAATCCATATCCCCTCTTTTCATGATTATGAGTTCCAAGCGGTAATTGACCGCTCCTATATCGGCTTACCCTTTGATAGCTCCCACCATGATGCCTTTCTCAAAGAATCGCGACAGCAGCGGATACAATAGCAAGAGCGGCAGGGCGGATAATACGACGATCGCATATTTCAGCCCTTCCTTAACCATCATCTGATCCGCGTATTCGGCGCCGACCGAAATTCCGGCCATTTCCTTGAAGTCGTTCTGCACCAGGATTTCTCTTAAAATCAGCTGCAGCGGGAATTTCTCCCGGTCTGTCAAATAAATCATAGCGTCAAAATACGAGTTCCAGTGGCCCACTCCATAGAACAGAATCATCACAGCAATGATCGGCATGGACAAAGGCAGCACGATTCGGAACAGCATATGGTAATCGTTGCAGCCGTCGACGTAGGCGCTCTCTTCCAGTTCCACCGGAATCCGAGTCTGAAAATAGGTTCTCATAATAATCATGTTGTAGGCGCTGATCGCTCCGGGCAGCACCAATGCCCACATCGTATTCAGTAATCCAAGCTCCTTGTTCACCAAGTACTGCGGGATCAATCCGCCGCTGAAAAACATCGTAAAAGCAAAAAGCAGCGTGAATAGTCCCTTGCCATAAAAGCGCTTTCTGGATAACGGGTACGCACCGAATACCGTCATCATGATATTGATCGCGGTACCCACGAGAGCGTAAAGCAGCGTATTGGCATACCCGCTCCATATTTCGCTGTTCTCGAATACTTTGGCATAGCTGTCCAGGTTGAAGCCTGCCGGAAAGAGCAGCAGCGGCTTGTCCCATATTTGGCGCGGATCGGAGAATGACGCAAACAAAACAAAAATGAGCGGGTACAAAATGACGATGGTCACGAGAATCGCCAGCACTAATATTATGATATCGGCCAGTTTTTCTCCTGGCGTTCGTTTAATGTTCAGCAGCACTTCTTAGGCTCCCTCCCTATTCCTGCATCGACGGCCTTTACCACAAGCTGGTCTCCCCCGCCTTGCGTGCAACCGCATTAACGATGATCAGGATGATAAAATTGATCACATTGTTGAACAGGCCGACTGCCGCCGAAAAGCTGTACTGAGTGTTAAGCAGTCCGCTCTTGTACATGTAAGTGGAGATTACCTCGGAGGTTTCCAGGTTCATCGCATTTTGCATCAACAGGATTTTCTCGAAGCCGACACTCATGATGCCGCCTGCACTCAAGATAGACAGGATGACGATCGTCGGGACGATGCCGGGAATCGTAATATGCCAAATTCGGCGAAATTTGCTGGCGCCATCCATATATGCCGCCTCGTACAGGTCCGGCGAGATGCCCGAGATGGCTGCGCTGTAGATGAGTGAAGACCAGCCAACTCCCTGCCATACGCCCGACCAGACATAGAGATGCCAGAATTTAGACGGCTCTGCCAAATAATCGACCGGTTCCTTCCCCAAGGAGACTAGGATGGAGTTAAAGACGCCATTCGTAGGCGAGATGAAAAAAAACAGGATACCGACTGCAACGACGACCGAAATAAAGTGAGGAGCATAAGAAATGCTTTGAGCGAATGAGCGGAATTTGCGATTCCGAATCTCGTTGAACAATAGCGCCAGCAGGATCGGTGCGGGAATGCCGACCAGCAGTCCGTATAAACTGATCCCGATCGTATTTTTCAGAATCGTCCAAAAATAATAGGCGTCAAACAGCCGCTCAAAATGTTCGAACCCGACCCATGGGCTGTTCCAGATGCCAAGCCCGGGCATAAAATCCTTGAAAGCGATTTGTACGCCGTACATCGGCCAATAATGCCAGACCAAAAAGTAAAGCACTGCCGGGGAAATGATGATATACAGCCCGATATTTCGCTTTAGCTGCCTCTTAACATGCGTCCACCGGGTGGGTTTGGGAGCGGGCTGTGGGGATGCCGAGTTTAATCGGGCGTCCATGCTTAATCATGACCTCCTTTATCTAATCGAATGGCGTGTAGCAGAAGTCTGAGCTGTGCGAGATCATCAGCAATATCTGCTTGGTACAGTAATATGACACCTCCCTTCTATTCACTTGTACTAACATTTGTTATGTAATTAATAATTTGTTATAACACATTTTAGTGAGGTTTTATTTTCCAGTCAATATGACATCGAATAATTGCTACTTTAGTTGTATAAACGCGGAATTGTTATGACAAATTTCGACGGTTGCAGCCTTATTAACATCGTCCTGCGTGCCGTAGGTTGTCGAACGATCCCACAAGGGAGGGCCGGTATCATTCCGAAAAAAAGAAACAGCCGCATGGTTTACGCGGCTGTTTCTATTAAATAAACGAGCGTTTAGAAACGCATGGTCGATGTTCATTACCTTGCTCTAAGTCTGCTTATAGATATGCTGCCAGCTTTGCAAGCACATCCGCCTGTTCATCCGTCAATTTATTGCCGGATTGTGCCCTGACCTGATTGGTAAAAGCGTTCAGCTTGCCTTGCTTAGCGGAGTCGTTGCCCCGATCCTCCGCCTCTTTGGCGCCTTGCAGCTTCGTAGACAGCGATTGTGCGATTCCCTGATCGCTTCCTGCGAAACGCTCTACCAGCCCGATCAAGCTGTCATAGGTCACGGCTACCTCAAAACGAAAGACGGATTCCGTTTTATTTCCGGCCAGATCGACTGCCGTTACGGATATTTCATGGGAGCCCGGTTCAAAGGAATAGGCAGGACGTTCGAGCAGCGGAAGAGAACAAGGATTGTCAGCTAACCCTGACAGACTGTCGACGGCACTGCACGAAACGTATACGGAGTCGGTTACCGTGTACGTTCGCTCACCGGTGAATTCAACGACTGGAGCCGTCTTGTCGATTTGCACGTTCAGCGTTCCAGGTGCCTCAGATACGCCTGAGAAGTTGGTGGCGGAATAGGTAACCGTCGTGACGCCTTCCTCAGTGATTTGAAGCTGAGCCGTACTCCCTTTTACCGTGGTCTTCTCTATCGGCTGCGCCCCTTCCGCAGCATATGCAATAGAGTATGCGCGGTCGGACGAGATGGACAAGGACACATCGGCATTTACCCAGCCGTTCTCGTTGGGAGAAGGCGATAGGCTAACCGTCGAGACGGGAGGAACACTGTCTTTTACGGTTACAAAGAAATCGTCATAATAGGCTGTTGCCACATTGTATCTGGAAGTTACCGCAATCAGTTTCGCATAAGCTGCATTAGCCGGAGCCTTCCCTCTGAGCGTCACTTTCTGCCATTGGGCCAATCGCGATTCATCCAAATGGGTTTCCAGTGTGGAAATCGTGGCGTTATTGCTGTCAAAGAATCGGAACATAAAACCCGGCTGGCCCGATTCAATATAGAGATTCATGCCTGCCGTATATTCCTCTCCCGGGATGACGGGAATCGCATCACTTTGGACGGCAACGGATGCCGTTCTCAGCGTGTCCGTAATCTTCAGGCTGTGCGTTCCCGTGAAACTGCGTTCCGTGCTGAGATCATAGCGATAACCGTTGCCTGGAGCGAATAATTGACTCCATCCCTTCATTTCCTCTTCGAAACCAGGATTGGTGACGGGAACAGCCGTATGCGGCGGTTCTTCCACGACTTCTCCGTCAACTTCCATCCGATACAGAATCGTATTGGTCTGCATGTCCGTGAAATAGAGATTCCCGTCGGCATGTAAATCGAATCTGGAGGTGTCGGCCAATGTCCGATGCTCCAGCGTTTCAGGGTCGATGACCGTCAATTTGTTGTTGAACAGCACGTAAAGCAGACCATCCTCCGACCAGCGGAGCGGGTGATGCGCCCATTGGCTGAAATTCAAGCTTGGATACACTTTTTTGCTCTTCACGACTTCATACGTATCGGGGTCGATCGCAAAAATATACTCATAGGATGCTCCCCAGATCAAACCGTCCGGACCGGCCGAAAGATCTCCGATGAATATCGGTTTATCCAGTCCCGGAACCCGGAGCGGAAACTCGGTGATTTTTTGTTGCGTCTCTTCATCCCAAACAAAAATCTTCGCTTCCGCTTCCGTCGGCTCGGAGCCCAGTCCGCCCCGAATCGTGGTGGAACCGAACACCTTGCCGTCATGAACCGTCGTACTGAGCACGCTCTGATTCTGGACGACGTTGCGATGAACGTTGATTTCTCCGGTGGCGGTATCATAAACGGTCAACGAGCCACCCAAAGTGCCGTAACCGGAAATCGTCGAAATGTAGAGCTTGCCTTTGGAACTGGAGATATCAACCAGCCTCTCCTGATCGTTGCCCAGAACGGCCAGTCTCTTCGGATTGTTCATTCCAGGCTCCGTCGATAAATCGAACTCGTACAGTCCGCCTTCCGGGTACACGCCCATATAGACTTTATTGCCTACGGCATGAACGCTATCCGCTTGGCCGATGCTGAACGGCGTTGCGGTGTTATTGGTCAGATCGACGAGCGAGGAACGGGCCTGCGAGCCGGTGGTGATCAATTGAGTGTCCGATACGCTTTTCAACCGGTTGACAACGCCGGGCAGACCCGGGATGACCGGCGGCATCAGGTGCACCTGCTTGGTTTCGATGTTCATGATCGTAACACCGCCGTCATAACGGACGGTCACCAGATTTTTGCCCGGGTATTCCGGATTATTGGGAAATTCCACCCAATCTACTCCCCGAAATCCGCTGTTGTACTCCATGCCGGTCAACTCGACCTCATGCGTGGCAAGATTAAACGTTTTCAACTTCTTGTCGGACATGTAATACAGTTTTCCGTCAAGCGAGTCCGTTGCGTGAAGCCCCGTTACGTTCTCCAGCACAACATCCAGCCAGCTTTCCGTCTGTGTATCGTAGATAAACGCCTCTCCAGGAATGCCGCTTCCGTCCGTATATCGGGCAAACAAATAACGGTTATCAATCGTGCTCAGGTCATACACGGTGTCTTCTTTAACCGGCAGGGAAGCCGCGATATTTGTTTTCTCACCGGTCGCTAAATTCACGCGTACGATCTGCTTATGCGCGGTACCGGCATATATATTGCCGCCCTGGTAAGCGATGGAGCGCACATACTCCTGGTCAAGCGACCCGATGACGCGGCCATAATCTTTGGTTTGCTTCGTAGCCGGATCGTACTGGTACACTTTGCCGCCGGGATAGGTTCCGACATACACGCGGCCCTGTTCATCCGTGGTGATGCTGTTCGGAACCGACTGGCCATCGAACTGTGCAACTTGCACAGGGACATGAGTAACCGGTGAGTAACTCCACAGCCTCGCTCCGCCGCCGTCGGCCGCAAGGAACAAGGTACCGTCCGGTGCCGTGGTATGTGCCCAGGAGCTTTCGGAGGGGCCGATCGGAATGCTGCGAAGCAGTTTATAATCCTCCAGATCGATCACGTTAAGATGCCCCGGCTTTCCTTTACTGGTCGCATAAAGAACGTTGCGGCCTTCTTCCTTCCCTGCCGTACCGTTGAACACGGCAACCGTATAGTTGTTAGGAACGAGAATTTCCTCCGGTGTTCCGTATGTTTTTTGAGCAAGCCTGCTCTCCCCGGAAGCAGCGGCGAGACCGCCGCCCGAACAAACCAATAACAGACACAATGCCAGCATAAATACCTGGTACTTGCCGCTTTTTGCAAATCTCATAAATGACCTCCTTAGATTTCGGTGTTGACTATCCCGTAAGACCGCTCTAATAGCTATGAACGAATCCGGCAGGCATTCAGCCTCTGTTTTTTAGTAAACTGAACCTCCTTTGGTCATGATTAGACGCAACCCGCACTGGTGGAATATGGAAGACTAGCGGAACCGTCTGGCCGTATATTAGGCAAATACCGGGATGGTGTCAATCCATAACGATCATGCCATATTCCTCTTGTCCCTTTATTCGACAATGTGGATATTTCAAAAGAAGCAGAAGCATCACAGCAGAAAAGTTGTTATTTCTAGCGGTTAACCAAGCTCGATTCTGTCACAAAGTTAAGGCCAAACGACAAAAAAGCCGCATCATAAGCGGCCCCGCATAAACAGCAAGGGACCGTCATACGGATGGTATCTTTCTCAATTTTATCAAGCTCTTTATGAAATTCTACAATTGGGATCATAGCGAAATGGCTGAGAAACCGATGATATCTCAAATCCGGGAATAGAAAAATAAAAGACTGCCCTTCAGCAGTCCTTCCTGTCTTTTCGTATGTTAGTCTGATATATCTGCACCGTCTTCATTCAGGCATCAAATGTAAACCCGGCACATTCATGGATGCCTGCATGACTGGCGGTACTGCCTCGGCGAAACCCCGAACTGCTTGCGAAACTGATCGGCAAAATGATTGTAACTGTTAAACCCTACGTCGTGGGCAGCTTCATTCGCCGTACGGCCCGAATGGCTCATCAATAAAGCGGCATGGCGAACCCTCATCCGGTTCAGATGCTCCAAAATGGTGGATCCCGTTTGCTGTTTGAACAAGTGCGCCAGCCTGGATCCCGAAATTCCGATCTCTCGGGATAAGGCATCAATTTTGACGTCTTCTTTTAACGAACGGGATAACAACCCAAGCGTTTGCTCGACTCTGGGATCTAGCCTCTTGTTTGTCCGCTGTGCAAGCAGAAGCAAAATCTCACGCAGGGCGTTCTCGCACAGAGCTTCCCACAGTTCTAACCGGTCCAGCGAATCTTGCAGCACATTACGAAAGGCCAGCTCGACACGGCCTCGGACACGTTCATCGGGCAAGGTTTCGACCAGAAACTCCTCGTTCGGCAGCATCCCGTTTTCCGGGAGCCCGGGATAATGGATCCAAAGAAAGTTCCAATGCGTCCCCTGCACGGTCCCGTATTCATGGGCGATGTTGGCGCGCAGCAGGCCGAGCTGCCCGGATCCGCAGCGTTTCTCCCCGGCAGGCGTGCGGAAATAGCCCTCACCTTGCAGCGTGTAAACAAGCAGCCAGTCCTGCATTCCGTTAGGACGACGCAGGCGATAAGAATCGTCTTGCTCGAAATGATCGCCGAATATGGTTCCGGTGCTTTCTAAGGATATGGCATGCCTATCAGCCGGCGTTCTCAAGCGGTCTCTCCTCCTCTGTACCCCGAATAGCAGAATTCCGGTAATATTAAGCAGAAATCATACTTCCTCTCAAGTTAAGCAGACCTTATTCTATTGTCAACAGGAAAACCATTAATTTGCGGGAGGAATTGCTATGAGAGAGAAGTTACACGTATTGACGGAAGAACAGCTGCACAAATTCGAAACGGAGGGATATTTGATTGTAAAAGGCCTCTTCCGCGAGGAGGAGCTGTCGGAGATCGAAGCAACGTTTGAGGAGATCAGCCACACGACCGTGCCCGGCCACTTTGAGCCTGTGCTGGACGATGAAACCGTTGAACCGCTCAAACGTTATCCCCGCGTTATGCATCCGCACCGCTTTCATGCAACCGCGAAGAAATACATGCTGCATAAACCGGTCATGCAGGTATTGGCCGATTTGTACGGGGAACCGGCGCTCGCCGCCCAAAGCATGTTCTATTACAAGCCTCCAGGCTCCCGCGGCCAAGCGCTGCATCAAGACAACTTCTACCTGCAGGTGGAACCGGGCAACTGCATCGCGGCATGGACCGCAATCGACGCGGCTAATGAAGAGAACGGCGGTTTGCTCGTCGTTCCGAAAACAAGTGATTATGACCTGGTATGCCCGGAAGAAGCCGATTCGAACGAGTCGTTTACCACTCATTTCGTGAAGCCGCCCAAGGATCGAAAGGTCCTCCCCGCGATCATGGACAAAGGGGACGTCCTGTTCTTTAACGGCAACCTGATCCACGGCTCTTACCGCAACAAATCCAACCGGTTCCGCCGCGCTTTCATCTGCCATTACGCCAACGCGTCGGCTACCAAAATCGGTGCATTTTATCGGCCTTTGTTCCGGGAAGACGGCACGGAGATCAACCTTGACGTCAATCCGAATGGCGGTCCGTGCGGCATCGAATTCGATACGGCTTATCCCCATTGAAATAAAGGCGGCCAGCGTACATCTTAGAGACGCTGGCCGCACTGGTTTCCTCGAATAGAAGACCTCTTCTCATAGCAGTGCCCTATTTACTGTAGTACAGTCCAAGTACACCGTTGCCATAGGTTTTACTGCTGTTAAGGTTCATAGTGAATCGTTTATTTGCAAGCGCAAACAACCGTTCTCCCTGTGAAACGATTACCGGATGTATAAATAACCACAGATCATCAAATAAATCATGTTGGATAAATAATTGCCACGTTCTTACTCCACTCTCTACCGAGATATTCCCTTCTCTATTTTTGAGCATCTCGATTTCATGAGCCATGGAATTTTCACCATTTACTAGAATTTGCTGAGAGTTTATCCAAGTTAGATCCATTTTCGTGCTGGAAATCACAAATTTGGGGATGGCATTTATGCGCTTGGCTATAGCTCGTTCAAGGTCGTCGTTAGATGAATTCTCTGCATTTTGCCAATGCTGTGCTAATGATGAATACGAATTGCTGCCTATAATAATCGTGTCTATAGTATTATAGTACTCTAAATAATCTTCAAAGATTTCCTCATTTAATGTCATCCATTGATCTTCATTTGATACAATGCCGTCCATCGTAGTCTGCATAGTCAGAATGATTCTACCCATCATTAAGTCCTCCTCGATTCACATATTGAGCATACTCACTGATTTTATCGTACTCGACTATCAATGATTTCTTCTTAATTGCTGATTTCCACATCATTTAAAACAAATAAAACAAAAAATCGCGATAGTCGCGGTTTCTAGCGTGTATATGTTCTTGTCTCTGGCTATCACGGTATCTGCTTCAACCGTCATTTCAAGCACTGGATGGGAGTTGCTCCCTCTATCGGTTATCACCGGAGCTTTTCCGGTGTTTTCGCGAGTCTATATTTTGTGTTGACAACGTGTTTACATTATGCGTACAATAGATTCACTACGTTAAGGAGGCTTTGCCCATGGATACCAATCTGCACATCCGTCTATCCAAAGACCTCAAGGAGAGCTTTCAAGAGATTGCGAAGGAGAATAACACAGACCCTTCAACTCTTGTTCGCGACTGGATCAGCAATTATGTAGCTGAGCATCGAGGGACAGATGAAGATACAGCTGCCGAGTTATACTTGGCAGGTTACCTATTACAGCAAGCACTTGGAGGAAGAGAACATGTCAGCAAGGAATTCGCCAAACAATTGCAGGAGCATTCCTTGACGAACCAGAAGGAGTTCACTCAATTGATCTTGACTACCTACATGGATCTGGATCTTACGATTCCTTCGTGTTTATCCAAGACTTATAAAGGTTACGCTTATTCTCAAATGTTTTTGTTGGGCTTAATCGGTGATAAGCCTTAGGATTTGCATAAAGCACAATTGCCGTTCTTTTATGAAGTCTGAGTGGCTTCATATATTAGTGCGCAAGAGAAAATCTACCCTTTCCTGCCGGTTCAACATAAAAAAACCGTCTACAAGTAGACGGATCGCACAGCCAAGCTATTTCCATTCCAATCACGATTACAGTGGATTATCGAACAACCCACTTTGTCCTCCAATCGTTCAGGCGGATTTCGAGGACTTTTTTGTTTTTTTGGACCGCAATTTACGGAGTCCGTGCATCCCGAACAACACCAATGGAAATATAAATCCGACGGTGATCGTATACGGAATCCAAGTCTTTGCGTCCCATTCCAACTTGTAAGGAACATTGGGATATATAAAGACGGAAACCGCGGCAAGTATCCAGCCTAGCGGCACGACCAGCGGCTGATAATTTTTGATATTAAATATCTGGCTGATGCCGATTGCAATGGCGTAAAAGTACAAGGAGATTCGGAAAAACAAAGTGATAAACCACATCACCGCCATGACCGCTTCAATGCGCTGAAGAAAATTACCGATATTGATTTTCTTGGCCAGCATATAACTTGGATACATATTTCGTGCCGCAATGTCCGGACCCAAGACCAAAATTGCTAATCCAATAATCGTAAAAAGCACCCCCGCTCCCAATAGGCTTCCAATATAAACGGCCTTGCTTGTCTCCGCCGGGCGGTTGACGGCTCCCGGGTAGATGATCATCAACACGATGTTTGGCAGAAACGCAGTACTAGCGAAAGAGATCGCAGCCGGGAAAATAGGGTTGGCTCCCGATTCGAAAATGGGAAGTGCATTCTCCCATTTAATTTCTGACAACAATAAAATGCTCATGGACAGAAACAGAAAAAGAAACCATGGAAATAGCATCTCCGCTGATCTGGCCAGCACTTCGAGCCCTAAACGTACCCCCAAGACAACAAGTGCTCCGTAGAGGAAAATAATCGCCTGAACCGGGGTTTCGGGCAGCATTTGGATGGTCATGAAGTCACTAATTTCGTGCAATACTGATGCTGGACCACTTAGAAATAATGTTAGTAATAACAGAAAGTTTACCGTTTTGCCGATCCATTTTCCCAATAGTTTCTCAGTCAATTGCATTAAATTCGATTCCGGGTATTTTTGGGACAATTGCAGCTGCACCGCTAAGAAGATGAAGCCCAGCCCGATCCCAACCAAGGCGGCAATCCAGGCGTCTTGCCTGGCAATGTTAGCCGTACCCGAAGGAACGATAAGAATTGCGCTTCCGATTGTATACATAGCGGTTAAAATGCTAACTTGGCGCAATGAAATTTTTACTACAGGCATCTTCCCCGCTCCCTTTCTCATTGGATCAAACCGATGGCTGTAAGCCAATCGCTGAGCGGCTTGAAGGCAATCGTAATCATGACCAAGGGAGTTGGTATATCTCTCAAGATCGTTTGAGCCACACTGATTCCTATGGCAATGATCATGAATGCCGCGAATCCCCAGACTTCCCTGTATTCTTTTTCCCGCAGCATCCTAGGCAGCTCAAGCCAGGTTATAATTGCGGCTGAAACTGCAATTAATGCGATATTCAGCATGAATTTGCCTCATTCCTTAATATCATTTAGAAATGAATTATTGGTTGTGCCGGTTCGCCGGATTTTGTAATCCACGTTGACATGGGTCTTTAGGTTCGGGAAATATCGGTCATTCCACGCATCCTGCATCTCTTTCCATTGTTTAGGATGAGAACGGTGAAACGTTTCTCCGAAACCGAATATGTCCACTTTAAGCTCCGTTTGTACTTTATCGATCACCGACTCCAAAAATCGAGTTAACCTTTCCTCCATTTCCTCTTCAAGTTCCCTCACTGTTTCAGGCTGCGATAAATCCAACCCGCTGCACTCCACGGAGCCGATATTTCCTTCGATATTTAACTTGATGCTCATCTCGGGACGGGATTGCACGATTCTTCCCTTAAGCTTCGCATCGGTCCTAAGCGTCTCCACTACGACCTTGCCGTCGTTACGGCAGGGTATGAAACCTAAAGAGCTTTTAACGTCCCCCATTATAAATCGATATCCTCTGCTATCTTTCTCATTTAACCAGCCAATCAGCTTGTCATTTTTAAAAACAGCAAACCCCGAATATTTCAATTGGCTTGGCGTTTGGATATTTTCTACGTTTTTCTTTGTTTTTCCAATTTCCCGGTTCCCTGTAATCACAAGTCCGGTTAGCACGGGATGTTTTCCAATGCTGGTAATGTCGTTGATCAATTCATCCAGCGTTACGGCCATGCTCGGTGACCATACCTTCTCGGAGATTTGCAGGGAATCGTATAGTTTATTTGCAGGAATCGTTTCCATGGGGGTCATGATTTTCAAGGTTTCCTCGACCGTTGCCCCTTTGGTAATTGCCAGGTAAAAATCAGGTCTGAATTCGTGATCCCTGGATAACAGATCCAGAACTTTGGCTATCCCTTCCCTTGCCATCGCCTCATCCATCAGAAACATCCGCAAATGAGAAAAATATATTTTTCGTGGGCTAATCTGGGTCATCCTCCGCGCCGCTTCAAATATGGTGTCGCCTTCGGCTGTATACAGCGTAGCTGGCGCTTGGGGACCGCCGCTTCGTTTGGCGGTAACCTGCCCAGGGATAGCGACCTGGATCGACAGTCGGTAGCGGCCGTCCACCCAATCTACCCCTGCGGCCACCGCTATGGCCAGCTCGTTTAACTCCCTGCGATTCCAGCATCCGCTAAGAAGAAGCATGATTACGATATGCAGGAGCAGCAGCGCCAATATCCGTTTCATTCCATTTCACTCGCTTTCCCACTGATCTGCATTCAACTATTCCCGCGACTTCTGGGGAGGTGTGTCTTTCCTGCGCTTCTCGTTGTCCTGATTGATCAGTCGGGGGCGGTTTATCAGCATCCAGTGTGGCAGCCGCAAAATGGAATCTTTTTGCCCCTCCGGAATTAATGGGGCAAAAGGCGACATATACGGAATTCCGAACGAACGAAGGCTGCACAAATGGAGTATGATCGCGATGACCCCAACTAAGATGCCGAACAGTCCGAAGGACCCGGCAAGCGCCATTAACGGAAACCGGAGCATCCGAAAAGCAATAGACATGTTAAAAGATGGAACAACAAAGCTGGATATAGCGGTAATAGCCACCACAATGACCATGGCTGGAGAGATGATCCCTGCTTCAACGGCGGCTTGTCCAATGACCAGCGTTCCTACGATGGAAATAGCGGATCCGATGTTTTTAGGCAGCCGAACGCCTGCCTCCCTCAGAATTTCGAAGGTTACCTCCATGAGGACCGCCTCAACGAAGGCGGGAAATGGGATTTGCTCGCGCTGTCCAGCTAGCCCGAACAGGAGCCGTGTCGGCAGCATTTCGTGGTGAAAGGTGGTTATCGCCACATAAAGTGATGGCCCAAGCAACGAAATGAATATGCTCAGATAGCGCAGTATCCGCAGAAACGAGCTGATATCCGCGCGCTGGTAGTAATCCTCTGCAGCATGCAAGAACGAAACAAATAAGGCAGGAACGATCAGAACGAATGGAGTGCCGTCCACGATAATCGCGATTTTGCCTTCCAGCAGCTCGGCTGCGACCACGTCGGGTCGCTCGGTATTATAAATCGTGGGAAAAGGAGTCAGGGTCTTATCCTGCACAAGCTCCTCGATATAACCGCTCTCCAAGATGCTGTCAACATCGATTCGTTCCAACCGAGTGCGCACTTCGCCGACAATTTTCTCGTTGGCGATGCCATCGATGTACATCATAACGACATCCGTTTGCGTAATGCGTCCGATCTGCTTCGTTTCCATCCATAGATGAGGATCCTTGATCTTTCGGCGAATCAAAGCCGTATTCGTTCGAACTGCCTCCGTAAAGGATTCGCGCGGGCCGCGCACGACATTTTCAGCCGATGTTTCCATGACTCCGCGGTCCTTCCATCCCCGGGCGCCGGCCGCGATGCCTCGATCCAAGCCATCAACCAGCACGATCGCGTCTCCCGACAATAAAGAATGGAACAGCGTTTTATAGTCAGATATGGACTGTATCTCTTTACTTATAAAAGAGATTTCTTCTAGTACCTTTTGAGCTTCCAATGGTTTCCCATACTCCGTATTTTCTCTAGCCCTGGATTTCGCAATGTCGGCTACAGCGGACATGATGGATTCCGAAATGATCTTTTGATCGGCCAGGCCGTCCGTGTATACAACAGCCATATAGTGTTTTTCGCCTTCGTCAAGCGGGATTTCCCTGATGACGATATCGGTGCTGTTACCGAGAGTCCTTCGGATATGGTTCAGGTTGCTTTCGAGTTCCGGGCTTAAAGCATTAGAATCTTTCTTCTTTGCAGCAGCCGATGGGGTATCTTTGGTGTTGTTTTTGTTGGAATGGCCGGTTCTTCTTCGATACCGCATAAGAACATTCTTCCTCTCACAGATGCTATTCCCCCATTATTGCCGAAGAAAACAGGCTGTAAACTTTTGCGAAAATGTTGTCCGAACAAACAAAAGGATGACATCCACGGAGTCGATTGACCCCCGGCGTCACCCTATGCTTCACCAGCCGAACGATTATTTCATCATGCGCTTCAGCTCTTTATACAGCTTACGGTTTAAGTATCGAATCAGTTTAGTCAGCCCATACACAATGGCGATAATCAAGATTGTAATGACGGTCATGAAAATAACGGCACGAATGGATAACGTTCCTCTGAACCATCCCATCATCAGGAGTAAGAGATACGTCACAATGACAACCCAAGTGCTGATTGTGAATAAACGTTTCATTACCATCACTCCCCTTCATGTTGCCGTATGGACCGCGGGACGATGGGACTGAGTTATAAATGCGAGACGGTTCCCCGATCCGATCAAGCGTCCCTAAATTATACCAGATCAAGCAGCTCATAAGATGCTCGGCGAATGATAAAAAAAGAAGATAACCCTGCAAATTCAGGATTATCCTCTCAGCTTCATGATGCCTTGCTATGGTTAAGGTGAGAAATTCTTGTTCTCCATCACGATAACGGACTCCGAGCCGGACCTCGATGCCGCCGTTTGTTTAGTATATAAGACCAGCTCGCGGATCGTGCTGCAGCACTGCTTGGCCCCTGCCACCAATAACGGACTGCCGACGAAACTCAGTTTTAGCCTCTTGGACAAAAATCCCCCGATCGACATGATGATGGGCACGGTAGGCGATGTGTTGGAGAATACGATCGGCTCGTCATTCTGGTATTTGTCTTGAAGAATCAAGCACACATTTTCCAACGCGGGAACTACGACTTTGGATGAACCCCGTCCAATGGTGTACACGGGGTTCCCGTTCTCGTCCAGACCGTGAAAGATAAGTTTACCCATATCGGACGTATTCAGTTTATCGAAATAGTCTACCGCCAGAATCTCCTCTTTCGTAAGCTGGCGATTGGTCGGCAATTTATTCAAATGATAAGCTGCAGCCAGAGATGTTGTATGGGTTCCGCCATAATCATTATAAATAAATATCATGTCCATGACCCCATCCTTCCGATTTAATGAGCTTATTATTACCCATTATGTAAATCTCATTCGCCCGCGATTCATGGATTGCTAGACTTGATACTTTCGCAACTAAAAGAAGCCCTGATGATCAGGGCTTCTTCGGGATGAATCCGATTTAAGATGGACTTAGTCCAGATAAACGGCCTTGCCGATTTTTGCGGATTCGTATAGAGCTTCCAAGATTCGAGATACAACATAAGCTTGTTCTGGGGTTACGACAGGATCCTTATCCTGGTCGATAGCCTCGATCCATCTTCTCATCTCAACATCCGGAGCTTGCTCCTTCTTGCCGTCGTAGAACGCAACCCCGCCGGAGTTCAATTCGATTTCGTTTGTATACAGGCGGCTGAATTTCTCGCCGTTGATGCGAAGACCGTTCTTCATATCGGCTCCGCCTTCCGAACCGCTCAGCGAGCATTTGGCTTCATCGACTTCAAGCGTATTGAGCGCCCAGCTGGATTCCAGCATAATGGTTGCGCCGTTCTCCATCACAATCATGCCGAAGGCGGAATCTTCCACCGTGAATTTTTCGGGATCCCAAGGTCCCCAAGCATTGGCCGCATTCTCCTTGCGGGACAGTTCATGGTATGTGGTGCCGAGTACAATCTTCGGCTTGTAATTATCCATCATCCAGAGCGTCAGATCGAGCGCGTGCGTGCCGATGTCGATAAGCGGCCCGCCGCCTTGTTTTTCCTCATCCAAAAAGACGCCCCAAGTCGGCACGGCTCTTCTCCGTACGGCATGCGCTTTGGCAAAATAAATATTTCCGAGTTCGCCGGCTTCGCATACCTGTTTCAGATAAAGGCTGTCTTCGCGGAAACGGTTATTGTACCCGATCGTCAATTTCTTGCCTGTGCGCTTCGCGGTTTCCATCATAAGCTTGGCATCGGCGGCCGTTTTGGCCATCGGCTTCTCACACATCACATGTTTTCCCGCTTCAAGCGAAGCAATGGAAATCTCGGCATGAGAATCATTAGGGGTCAAGACATGGATAATATCGATGCTTTGATCCTGCAGCAGCTCTTTATAATCGCCATACACTTTTGCTTCCTCAATACCGTACTTGCTAGCCGCTGCTTCTGCCCGATCGATTACGATATCGCAGAATGCCACGAGCTCCACGTTGTTTAATCTGCTTAAGCTCGGAAGATGCTTCCCGTTTGCGATTCCGCCGCAGCCGATAATTCCAATACGATACACTTTAGACATGGATCATCACCATCACTTTTCATTGTTTTTTAAAAATTCATAATTTCTGCTTATTCGAAACGCCTTATAAAACAAGCAGATCGTTGTATGTAATTCTGTCACAACACCTCTACGAATCTCTGAAAGGCACATCACCCTCAACAAAGAGCGGCCTCCAGTCGGCATGTGGATAACCTTCATCCATCCGAAGGGTTGGTGTACGCACCACGTTTAGGGAAGTGGTCCTATGACTGCTCTATCCCTATGGCGTCTTAGAAAAAAAGTAACAATGAGGGAAATCACTCCTTCCGGCAGCCCGTCATTTATTTTCCGAACATCCACATATAAGGTATCACATCTTGCACATTTTTTTAGTCCAACTATGCGACAAATCATATATAAAATTACGACATCATCGCCATGTCTTCAAACAAGGGCTGCCCGTTCCGAAGCACCATGGTTTACATAATATTCGTTATGAAAATATTATAAATTTTACCAGCATGCATGAACCTCCATGCTCCAAATCATATCCCCATCATTTAAATGCTGACCCCTTACAAAGCCGGAGCTGAACCCCCGTCAATATTGATGGAAGTTCCTGTAACATAGGAAGCAGCATCGGAAGCCAAAAATACGATGACTTTTGCCGCTTCCTCCGTATCGCCGATACGCCCGAGCGGGATGTTATGGCGCGGATCCCGGGCGTACTGGTCCCAGGTGAGTTCAGGTGATTCACGTTTCCAACGCGCCTCAAGCTGTGCACTCCGTATCGTTCCGATACATACGGTGTTTACCCGGATATGGTCTTTCGCCAAATCGTGACTCATCGCTTTGGTCATGGCTTGTCCCGCCGCGCGGCTGACGCTGCTTGGCATGGATGAAGCCGGCGGCGTTTTGGCCCAGGATGTCGTCACATTAATAATCGCGCCGCCGCCGGAATTCCGCAGATGAGGGACGGCCGCACGCGAAAAACGAATCGCGCCGAACAGCTTGAGATCCAGATCGGATGCCCATGATTCGTCGTCGATCTGCTCAAACGGCTTCGCTGCGGCGGTTCCGGCATTGTTCACCAGGATATCGAGCCGTCCGTAGCGGCTGACGGTTTCGTTTACGGCTCGCATGCAATCCTCAGGTTTCGTAACATCCGCTGCGATGGTTAACGCTTCGGATTTCGATAGATGCCTGATATGATCCGCGGCAGCCCTTAACTGCTCCTCATCTCGTGCACATATGGCAACTTTAGCCCCTTCCAACGCAAACGTAACGGCGGTTTCAAGGCCAATCCCCCTGCTCCCCCCGGTAATCAACGCAACCTTTCCATGGAGTCCCATATCCATGATCCATCAGCTCCTTTAACTGGATTGCTTGAATCTTTGCCTCTAAGTACAGCTTCAACATCAACCAGGAGTTTTCCTCTTTATTTCATCTATTACGCTGCTGATCTGCATGGCCTTTACGAATGAGCGACATGGGAAGCCAATAAAAAAAGCCGCGATAAACTCGCGGCTAACTTCACTTCTATTTGTCTCCAAAATCATGATTGGATTCCCTTCTTGCAAAATCCACAAACTGAAATTTATCCAATCGATGTCTGGATTCCGTGTACTGGAAAAGCGTGGTATCTTCCAAGTGGACGTAACCTCGGACGACGACGACATGGGTATCGCTTCCAAGATCCATATAGGACTGGTCCATCGTCGTAGCTCGTTCCACGGAGATGATTTTTTTCGAGTAACTGATCTTTAGATGGAGCTCCTGCTCCAAGTATTGATAGATGGAATCGCCCGTAATTTCTCTCGTTAAACCCGTCACGATGTCGGCAAGCAAATAATCCACATCGAGGATGATGCGCTCCCCTTCAATTTCCCTGGATCGGATCACCTTCCACACGAGCCGGTCCGGGCGGGTGTGCAGCTCCTTGGCGATGGCTTCCCCGGCCGGAACGCACTCCGTTTCATGCACAATCGTACGGCTTTTCCGGCCAATCCGCTCCGCCATTTCCTTATAACTGACAAGCCCCGTAACCGGGAAATTCATTCTTCCGGTATCCAGCACAAACGAACCTTTGCCTTTCACCTTATGAATATAGCCGTTTTGGGCGAGTAAATTCAATCCCTTGCGGACCGTTTCCCTTGTAATTTGATAGGTTGCCGCAAGCTCGTTCTCCGAGGGCAGCTTGCTGCCGGGCTGCAAAGCGCCGGTTTCGATTTGGTCGGCATAGTCTTTATACAGCGTCCAATAAATGTTGTTCGTCATCCTTTATCACCATCAGCTATTGTACCATTTTCCAGCAGCCAACACATGTTAAATAGGAACCTATCAGCTTCCATTACCGAGTGTCACCTGAAGCACTCGCGTTTCGCCAGGAAGCGCCTCGCCTTCAAACTCTGTCACGTTCTGAATGTGGTCTTGCCCATCCGGAATAATGACTGGCGTAATGACCGGCAATCCGGCTTGCTGAATGCGATCGATATCGAATTCAAGCAGCAGCTGCCCTTTCCTTATCTCCGCACCCGTTTCGACATGTGCCTTGAATCCTTCGCCTTTTAACGAAACGGTGTTGATTCCGACGTGAATCAGGATCTGGATTCCGTTCGCATCCGTCAAAATAATCGCATGTTTGCTCTTCTTGATGAGATGGGCGACTTGGCCGTCAAAAGGAGCATACACTTTGCCTTCGGACGGGATGATGGCAATGCCCTGGCCCATTTGTTTCTCGGCGAAGGCAGGGTCCGGTACCTCTGACAGCGGAACCACTTTCCCTTTGATCGGTGCCATGACCTCTAATGCGCCTTGTTGCGCCGCTTCCATGGTTAGACTGTTTGCCGTTTCCGTCGACGCGAACGACTCGGATTGAAGACTGCCGTTCGATTCCGTTTTAACAGTTTCGGCTCTTCCATCTAAGCCGGCAGCATTCCCATCCGCTGCAGTTGCATGTCTAGACTGCTTGGACAACTGGTAGCGCCCGAACAGCAATGTCCCCGCGAACGGAACGACCAGTACAATCGCCATACCAATGAAGAAGACACCCCACTGGTTAGGGAAGATGGACAGGAATCCCGGAATTCCGCCCACGCCGATCGATGAAGCCAGAACGTTGTTCACGGCCAGCAGCACGCCGGCAATCCCGGATCCGATCATACCGAAAATAAAAGGATATTTATGGCGAACGTTGACCCCGAAGATGGCGGGCTCCGTAACCCCCAAGAAGGCCGAGATGGAAGATGTAACGGCAAGTCCTTTCGCCTTCTGCTCCTTCATGATAAACATCATGGCCAGCGCTGCGGCACCTTGAGCAATATTAGACAGCGCCAGCATCGGCCACAGGAACGTTCCGCCTTCGCTGCCGATGAGCTGAATGTCCACCGCAAGGAAGGTATGATGCATCCCCGTAATAACAAGGAGTGCATACAGTCCGCCATAGATCAGGCCGCCCAGAGCGGCAAAGGAATCAAAAATGCTGACTAGGCCTGAAGTAAGAACGTTGCCGATGGCAAATGTGATCGGCCCCACCAGAACAAACGCGAGGAACCCGGTCACCAACAGGGCAACGGGTGCCACGACAAGCAGCTTGATGGAATCGTGGACGCGTTTGTTCAGAAACTTCTCGATTTTGGCCAAAATATAAGCCGAGACAAGAACCGGCAGCACCTGGCCTTGATAACCGATTTTCTCCACTTCAAAGCCGAACAGGTTCCAAACCGGAACCGTGCCTTCAAGTTTGGCATCCGCATACTGGTAGGCGCTAAGCAGATCCGGGTTTACCAGGATCAGGCCCAGCACGATTCCAAGGAGCGGATTGCCACCGAACTGACGTACCGCCGACCAGCCGATCAGGACAGGCAGGAAAGTAAAAGCGGTGCTTGCAATCAGATTGATGATCGAGGCTACGTCCGCCCACTCGGGATGGACCTGAATCAACGATTGTCCTTCATAGAATATGCCCGGCCCCGTAAGCAGATTGTTAATCCCTAACAATAAACCTGCCATGACGATCGCCGGCAGAATCGGGATGAAAATATCCGCAAGCGTTTTAATGGCACGCTGAAGCGGATTTTGCTTCTTGCTCGCAATGTTCTTCACTTCATCCTTCGATACTCTCGCACCGCCGGTGATATCCATCATTTCGTTGTAAACCTGGTCTACAAGACCCGGTCCGATTACGACCTGAAATTGACCCTGGGAAGAGAACTGCCCTTTCACCAGGTCGTTCTCATCAAGTGCCCGGGAATCCACCTTGCTGTCGTCCACCAGGGCAAATCTTAATCGGGTTACGCAATGCGTAGCGGCTTCGATATTGTCTTTTCCGCCGACTGCCTCGACAATGCGCTCCACGTTTTTGCGATCAATGGCCATAGCTCTACGCTCCTGACATTTATGAATTTAGTTATTGTGAATAAGCCACATATAGGAAGCATACGGTCGAAGTGCAACTGTTGGCATGAGCTTGGGTTCTTCCGTTGTGTTGCCAATTAACAGCTGAACTGATCGACTTTCGGTCAGATTGTCTTTCATTTTCTCGGGCAGCTCGAACGATACGTCGCGGTCGCTGAAATTGGAAATGACAACAAGCGTCTGCTCCTTGTTCGTTCTGGCATACGCATATATTTCGGGATGGCCTTCATCCAGACGAACATATTCACCGTCCGTCATCACCGGAAGGTTCTTACGCATTTCAATCAGTTTCCGGTAATGATGATAGATCGATTGCGGATTATCCACTTCGGATTGCGCATTGATCAGCGGATACCGCTCATCGAGCTTGATCCAAGGCGTCCCCGTCGTAAATCCCGCTTGATCGCCGTCATGCCAAGGCATGGGTAATCTGGAGTTGTCGCGCGAGCGCACCCTGACGATATGGGCAGCCTCCTCCGGCGTTCTTCCTTGCTCTTGGAGGATGGTATACATGTTTAGAGATTCAACATCCCTAAACTCGGATATGTCATTCCACTTCGGATCGGGCATGCCGATCTCTTCGCCCTGATACACATATGGCGTGCCCTGCAATCCGTGAAGCGTCGTAGCCAGCATTTTTGCGCTTTCCGAGCGGTATTCGCCATCATTGGTGAACCGGGTCAGCGCCCGCGGCTGATCATGGTTATTCCAGAAGAGGGCATTCCAGCCTCCGCCCTTCTGCATGCCGATCTGCCAATCGGAAAGCACCCGCTTCAATTCTTCGAAATCGTAAGGCTTGAGCTCCCACTTTTGCCCGTTGGGGTAGTCCACCTTCAAGTGGTGGAAGTTGAACGTCATGGAGAATTCGTTCTCCTTCGGGTTCGAGTAACGAATGCAATGTTCCAAGGTTGTGGAGGACATTTCTCCTACCGTGACGAGATTGTAAGGCTTGAACACTTTTTCGTTCAATTCCTTAATGTATTCATGCACGCGGGGGCCATCCGTATAAAACCTGCGCCCGTCGCCAGGCGCCACGGAACCGTCATCATCGGGATAAGCGGGATCCTTCGATATGAGATTGATGACATCCATCCGGAATCCGCTGACGCCCTTGTCCGCCCAGAACGTGAGAATGTCCACAACCTCCGCCCGGACCTTCTCGTTCTCCCAATTCAGATCGGCCTGCGTTTTGTCAAACAATGTCAAGTAATATTGCCCTGTCCCCTCGTCATACTGCCACGCCGGGCCTCCAAACTTGGATTGCCAGTTATTCGGCGGGCCGCCGTCTTCCGCGGGATCCCGCCAGATGTAATAGTCGCGATACGGGTTATCGCGTGAGGAAATGGCTTCTTTAAACCATCGATGCTCGGTTGAAGAATGATTCACGACGATGTCGATCATCAAATGCATGTCTCTCTTTTTTAATTCGGCAACAAGTTCATCGAAATCGTCCATCGTCCCGTATGCAGGATCGATGCTGCAATAATCCGCGACGTCGTAACCGTTATCATTTTGCGGAGAAACATACACCGGCTGGAGCCACACAATGTCGATGCCAAGTCCCTTTATATAATCAAGCTTTTCCATGAGCCCGCATATATCGCCGGTTCCCCGGCCGGTTGTATCGTTGAAGCTCTTCGGGTATACCTGATAAACCGTCGAAGTTCTCCACCAATCTTGAGATTGGGTTCCTGGGTTCTGCATGTAACTGGGTCCTCCTCGTCATCTTGTATATACAGGTTGCATATAGGAAAATCATATACATGTATATACAGGTTGTCAACCGTTTAACAATTAATACCCACTTCCCGGACGTTTCGACTACTAAAATTACAATTTAATTGGAATTTTCTTCTGAGTTCACGTAAAAAAGACTCCTTGAAGGAGTCTTTTTTTAACATAGTATAATGTATGGATACCATCGAAAAGGTCTCCATTATGCCGATCAAGCTCCGGGCTCCCCTGCGTGATCCGTGACCAGTCGATAGGTTAAGCCCTGTTCTGTTTCAAATGAAAATACGCCTTTGGCGGAGGCCGGTATGGGAATGCTGGTATCGCCTTGGTAAACCGCAATCCCATTTCCATGTCCATTGCCTATGCTTAAGCTGCATACATTCCCCAACCGAGACATGATCTCTGCCTCCGTCAGTCTTCCATTCTTCCAGCGAATACCGACTTCAAAGCCGCCTCGTGCCCGCAATCCACGTACCTCGCCTTCCGGCCATGCATCCGGCAGAGCCGGCAGCAGCACGAGTAAGGAGCGATGCGACTGCAGCAGCATTTCCGCAATTCCCGCTGTAGCTGCGAAGTTGCCGTCGATCTGAAAAGGAGGATGCGCTCCTAATAAACTCGCATACACACCTCCGTGGTCGTAACGCTCCGAGTCCCCGTCCCGCACCAATCTCAGCATATTGGTTAACAGCCGGAGCGCACGGTTGCCGTCACCGAAACGGCTCCATAGCGCCACCCGCCAGCCCAGGCTCCAGCCCGTGCTTTCCTCCCCGCGACGCTCCAAAGAGGTTTGGGCAGCTGCAAACAGATCCGGGCTTTCTTCCGCAGATAGCTGCCGTCCAGGATAAACCCCGACCAGGTGGGACGTGTGCCGATGAAATACGTCCTCATCCTCGGAGTCATGGGACCATTCCTGCAGCTGGCCGTATCGGCCGACCTGCAGAGGCAGCAAACGTTCGCGTTTGCTGCTCCATTCCTCCCGGAATTCCTCATCCACGCCGAGAATGCCGGCGGCTTCCATGCAATTGGTGAACAACTCCCATATGAGGGAAATATCCATGGTCGCCCCTTCGCTGATGGCCGCCATCCCTTCAGACGTGCGGAATTTATGCTCAGGCGAGGTCGACGGCGAGGTCACGAGATGGCCTGCGTCGTTTTCTATAAGCCAGTCCAAAGCAAATAAAGAAGCTTCCTTCATCAGGGGATAAGCGAACGATCGTAAATAAGCTTCATCGCCGCTGTATGCGTAATGCTCCCATAAGTGCTGCGTTAACCAGATTCCTCCCATTTGCCAAAGCGCCCAGGAAGGATCGCCGTCCCCGTAATTGCCGACCGGTGCGGTATGGGCCCAGATATCCGTATTGTGATGAACGGTCCAGCCCCGGGTGCCATAATGGACGGCGGCGGTTTCCGCACCGTTTACCGACAGGCTTCTGATCAGCTCCAGCAGAGGCTGATGGCATTCCGCCAAATTGCATACCTCCGCGGGCCAATAGTTCATTTGCGCATTGATGTTTAAGGTCCAATTGCTGCTCCATGGCGGCCGGGTTGAGGCATTCCATATCCCCTGAAGATTGGCGGCTTGCGTTCCGGGCCTGGAGCTTGAAATCAGGAGATAGCGGCCATAGTGGAACAGCAGCTCGACCAAGCCTGGATCCCGGGCACCGAATCGCTCGATTCTCTCCCCCGTGTCCATATCTTCTGCAGCCAGCGTCTCGCCTAATCGAAGACTGACGCGGTCAAACAGGCTGCGATAATCATTGATGTGGCGATCGCGCAGCTCTGTCCAGGACTGGCTGCACGCGGCTTTCATGGTCCCCGCAGTCAGAGCAGCGGCGGCAGCCGCCGGATGGTCTCCGCCATCGCGGTGACCGGGAATTTGGTCAAATCCGTTGAAGCTGGTGGCCGCGGTGAAGTAAATGACCGCTTCGCTCGCATCCAGTACATGAATGCCAGCTGAATCCACGGTAACGCGGCCATCCGTTTCGGCCACCGCCAGCCGACCATTGAAAGCCATGGCAGCGGTATGATCAGGATCGCCGTAACGGATAGGATGATCAGAGGAAACGTAGCTGGGCTCGACGCGTTCCGGCGCAAATCCCGACATGGCGTACATATCTTCTTCGGTCTTTACGGTATAACGCAGCGGGCTTTCCAGATAGGCATGAAAGTTCAGGGCGCAAGCAGCGCTCGAGGTTAACCGCAAGGCAATCATCTGGTCCGGGCTGGACGCGAAGCATTCCCTTGTGTAGGTCACCTCGCCGATGCGGTATTCCGTTCGTTGAACGGCATTGGCGATATCCAGCGTTCTTCGGTAAGAATGAAACACGCCTCCATGATCAAACCTGAGGCATAAGTCTCCTAACGGCAGGTAAGATTCCGTATAGGGCCCCATCATCTTGCGCCCTAGCTGATCAGCCTCCATATAACGTCCCTGGCTTGCCAGCTCCCGGATCTCCGGCAGCGCTTCCCGTGCAGACGGGTTGTTCCAATCCCTGGGATAACCGGACCAGAGCGTATCCTCGTTCAAGCTGATCGTTTCACGCTCCACGCCGCCGTAGACCATGCCTCCAAGACGTCCGTTGCCGATCGGCAGTGCCTCGGTCCAGACCGTCGCCGGTTTCACATACTGTAATTTCATGTTTGCCTCCACTCGCCTTGCCTCCTTTATTTCAATTCGTCATACTCCAATTCATCAAAAAGTCGAATTCATTGCGCTCCGTCAGCTCATCCCTGTCGAACTGCTCTTTCATGATGCTAATCATTCGATGGATCGGCACGCTGTTCCGATGAGCCAAATACAACCCGAACAGCAGCCCGACGATCATGGCGCCCCCGGTAATGAACCAGGACGCTTGTTTAATTTGATCGGCATTCTCCATTAGGGCGCTGCGGGGGATGCCGGCCTGATAGACCCAACCGCTCTTAGCGGAGCGCGTGGTGATCACAAGGTCACTCTTGTAGAACTGGCTGGTTTTGTTCTGATCGAATGCCGGATCGTTCATGATTTGGCTTACATCGGATTCCATGTTTCCTTGAAGAGCAAGCGTATTCCCGTTCCCGTCGTGGATGTGGACCCAGCCGCCGTAGTTGTCGGTTAACCCCGAGAATAATCCGGCAATCGTCCGTGCATCGATCACGACCACAACATTGGCTGGGGAGGAATCATTAAAGCTGTCCAGCGGGAGCGATTGCATGTACGTGATGACCGAGGTTTCGTTGTCCCTTTCCCCAAAAGGAAGAGAGCGGTTTGATTTCACTGCGATGGGCTTTCTCCAGGATCTGTTGTTTCCATTCCTCAAAACTGAGATCGTCATAATGAAAAAACTCATAATAATGCTCCGGCCGATAAGAGGAGCCTGACGTTACAATCAAGTCGTAGTTCGCCAAATAGATGTAGTAATGCTGAAGAAAATCGTTGGTTTGACCGAAAGTCAGCACATTGCGCATCGTTCTCCATATGCCATAAACATCCCTTTGGGCAAGATGATCGTTGAGAAGCACGTTAAGGTCTTGATTGATCGCCAGCTGCCGCGTCATCCCTTCCACTTCCGCCATCCTGTGTTCCAGCAGCTCCTGGCTTTTCTCGAGCTGAACGATGCTGTTCTCAATCGAAATGGATTGCGTTACGGAGATGGAGGTCAAGTAGGATATGTATCCTCCGATGGTGGGAATGAGCAGAATGGCAATATAGGAGATGAGAAAGCTGCGAAAAACCTTCGATTGCTTAAGAATAGATATCCCCCCTTATGTGACAGCGTTTTCAAAAAATAACGACTCAAGTTCTCCCGCCAGCTATAAATTTGATCATAATGGATGTTTGCGGCGCAAGGGTAGGTACTTCTGCGTATGGCAGGGTACATTTTTCCATACCAGGCCTGCATGCGGCTAAATGACGGAAAGTAACTCCATATTAGGGGAATCGGCAAGCTTGGTAAATATCCGATTGTTAAGGTTCATGATGCTTTATGACAATAACGGAAAATAACCATGCCTTTGGATATTTTGACCATTGTCCACATAAAAAAAGCCGCGTTTTCACGCGGCAGCTGACGTTTAATCCCACCAAAAATACCAGATATCGCGCTCTTCATTAAATAGTCCGCATAATGTCCAAGCGTCGGAAACCCGTCCATGACATATTGGCAGAAAATAAAATGCTCCTTGGCGAGCCGTAATGCTTCTTCAAACGTTTGGGGTCGTTTTCCGGCCTGAAGAATCCAAGTATCTTGCGAAACGGCCACAATGTTAATCTGATACCTCTGCTGAAAATGCTTAAAAATCACCGACTGATGCTCGGGCAGCGGACATTCGTTATAACCTCCCATCGGAACCCACAGCGGTGCTTCATATCCGGCTTCGGCCGGCAGCGTCAGCAGGATCACCTGCTCGTCCTCTTCCACCTTTCCCTGTACCCATGACGTATTCCAGTCAAAGGGCTCGGTATCCGATTCGCCAAACTCTTCGTTGAGCATTTCGCTGCCTTCCCATAATAATGAATAAGAACGATATAACTCCTCAAAGCTCTTGCCTTCTATTTCTTCCGGTTCCAGCGCAATATCCGTATAGGATAATCGCGAAGCCACGATTTTTCCCAACACATCTTTCATGCTTAACCGCTGAACTTGCTCCAGCTCCTTGTTCACGTATTCAGAAAGGGTTTCTTCTTCGCATATTTCCTCCATCATTTCCACCAGATTGTAGCCGGGAGCGATGAGAATCTTGTGCTCCCCTTCCTTTGGGACAGGGAGCGTTAAGCCATCCAAATCCAAAACTTCAATATCACATTCGCTTAAATAATTTGCAAGCTCTTTGACCATATGTACACCTCGAATATAGCAGATATTGAAACCAGTATAAGTTCTTACCCTTAATTTTACAAATGATAGAACCACTTAGATAGTCACATATAAACAAGTTCAAGAGGACGAGCTTTACGCTCGTCCTCTTGTGTATGGACAGCCATGTCCATGCTGTAATGGATTAATTGACGGTCAGGGACGCATCGGTTTCTCCTGCCCACTCGCCTACCGGTTTGATGGTATACGTCGATCCCGGCTTCAATTTACTTTCCTGCGTCAGATCGAATATGCCTACGGCTCCTTTTCGGCTTGAATATTTATAGGTCGCAATGTGTTGATTGCCGTCAGCGTCGGTCAATTCCACGCTCCGGCCGGAGAACAGCTCATCCCCCGGATCCTCGGACAACGTGATGGCAATGGAACTGTCGCTGACTGCCTCGGCTCCGATGATGTCCAGCGGAGCAAACGATCCTGCAACGAATGACGGATTGGCGATCTGAGCCCAGTCCGAAGAAACGGTGTAAGTGACGCCCGGCGTCAACGTCTGGCCTTCCGGCAATCGGAATTTCGGCTCTTGCTTGCCGTCGGTGGATTGGGTGAAGGGTACGTATTTGGCCACGATAGGTTGTCCGCCTGCAGGCGTAATCGTAACTTCCCTGGCTTGACCAGAAGATATGATCTGATAGACCTTGCCATCGGCGCTGTTGTTCTCATCCAATACGAAGGCATTGGCTCCGCGGCCTCCGCTATAAGCGGAAATAACATAACCGTAGTCGACGACGCCATTCTCCTTGAGCGCCTCCAATTCAAATGTATCCTGGGTAACCTGTCTAGCCTCGGTCATGTCCAGCTTCGTGCTGTTTCCTGTAAATGTACCTGCTGTTTTCCCTTTATAGGTCAGCGTATACGATGTCCCCGGTGTTTGAACGGAAGTTGGAACGATATAGGTGGAAATAGAACCCGTCTTCAGACGCGGCATATTCGTTAGGGCAAGACCGTCGTTAAATTTAAAATCTTCTTTGGCTTTGGCAAACGACTCATCGTCCGATGTCAATGGAGCATCAAAGGTGACGATCAAGGTGATAGCATTCAGTGAGCGGACGCTCGTGATTTTTGCTTTTTCCGACGGTATTGCGTCATGTGCAATGCTTATCAAATAGGCAGCTTGACCTCGAGTGGCATGGCCCTCCTCGGAATAAAAACGTTGCGCCCAGTAATCCACGGACTTCGCATCTCGTTTCAGAGCCTTAGTCACCATCTGTACCAATTCGTCGTGGGTAACGCTTCCCCTTGGATCAAAACGTCCGTCCGGTGCCTGCATCATATCTAGTGCTACCAGCTCAGTTGCGTACCGCTCATACCACGCGTTTGATTTCACATCCGTAAAGCTTGGCTCTGTCTCCGCTTTGCCTTCAAGTCCAAACGCAAGCACCAGCATTTTCGCCAGCTCCGCCCGTGTGATCGGACTTGTTATCCCCATCGTGCCGTCTTGGTAACCCTGCATCACGCGCAGCTGGGACAGCCCTTGAACGGCTTGCTCTATATCTTGGGCAGCGAGCGGCGCTTGTGCAGCATCGGCCTGCAGAACATGAAACGGAAGCGTCGCCGTTCCCAGTGCGGCGGCCAGCATCATGGCCGCCAGTTTATTCGAATACTTCTTCATAAGTAAGTCCTCCCTATCTTCGATGAATATGAACGATAATCGTCATATCTCCATGATAGATGAGAGTCCTAAACTCCCAAGAAATCCGGGATTAAACGTTTCGAAAATATTTATTAACAATTTCTAAACTCATTCAGACCGAAAAACGATAGCCCGCTCCCCATACCGTTTCAATGTACTGCGGATTGGATGGATCCAGCTCCATCTTTTCGCGCAGCTTTCGGACGTGAACGGTGACGGTAGCGATATCCCCGCTGGAATCCATGCCCCAAATCCGTTCAAACAATTCATGTTTGTTGAACACCCGGTTCGGATGGCTCGCCAGAAATTCAAGCAAATTAAATTCCCGTGTCGTAAACGCGACTTCCTGATTGCGTACGAACACCCTTCGCGCCGTTTTGTCGATGACCAGGCCCCGGATGTGAATTTCCGAGCTTGGACTCGGACTTTGCTTGCCCAGAAGCCTGACATATCTCATCAAATGGGCTTTGGCTCTTGCGACTAATTCGCTCGGGCTAAAAGGCTTGGTAATGTAATCGTCGGCACCGAGATTAAACGCACGGATTTTATCGATCTCCTCATTCTTGGCGGATACGATCAGAATCGGGACCTCCTTGTTCTTCCTGATATGGCTGCACAACTCGTAGCCATTCATGCCGGGAAGCTGAAGGTCCACAATGATAAGGCTGTAGTCCTCGTTAAGTGCAAGCTTCAAGCCCTCGTCACCCGTATGGCATAAATCGACGGCAAAACCGTTCAGTTCAAAATAATCCCGCTCCAACTGGGCGATGGTCGTTTCGTCTTCGATGATGAGAATGCGTGTGGCCATGGGTTACCGCGCCTCCTTCCTGTTCGCTCGTTTCAGGGTAAAATACAGGCTTGTTCCGACGCCAAGCTCGCTTTCAGCCCAGATTTGGCCCCCGTGTCCTTCAATGATCTGGCTCGCAATCGCAAGACCCAGACCACTGCCGCCTGTTGAAGAGTTGCGGGATGACTCGGCCCGATAAAACCTTTCGAATATATAAGGGATCGCTTCCGGTGCGATGCCTGTGCCGTTATCCCGGATTTCAACCGTTACCCATTCCGAAGACAGCCGGATCGAGATGCCGATGTTTTTTTGCCCCTTGTCCATGAAATTCTGGGCATTTCCAATGATGTTGAGCACGGTTCGCTTTAATTTCTCAAGGTCGGCAATGACTTCGACAGGATCACCGGGGCGTTCCTTCCACTCCAGCCGAATGTCCTTCTCCTCCAGAACATAGCGCTGCTCCTCGATGCAGTCGTCAATGAAACCGATGATATCGACATGCTCGAACATAAACGGCACCTGCTTCAAATCCAGCTTGGAATACAGAAACAGCTCTTCCACGAGTTTATCCAGATCGATGGTTTTGGTGTAGATGATATTCACGTATTTATCCACCTTTTCGGGCGTATCCGCGACGCCGTCTCGGATGCCCTCGACATAACCCTTAATATTCGTTATCGGTGTGCGCAGATCGTGTGAGATATTGGAGATCAGCTCCTTTCGGTTCTCTTCGTCCCGGAGCCGGAGCTGAATCGATTCGTGCAGCCGCTTTCGCATATTCTCAAACGTTTCGTTCAGCTGGCCGATTTCGTCCTTCGAATGCATATCCAGGGAAAACTGAAGATTCCCCTCCTTGATGTGTTCGGCCGAATTTCGGAGCAAGTCAAGCGGTTTGACCACGCTGCGCGTAATCCAGCGATATAACATCACGTTCGCAACCACAATGATGCCAACGAGACTCAATACAAGGATGGGCAACAGCTTGCGCGTTACCTCGCCGAAAGGACTTCGCTCTCGGATCACGTATACGCTTCCCTTCGTCTCGTCCGAGAACCGGAAGTCGAATTTGGCATAAGCATAAAAGCGTTCCCCGATGCTCAGCGTATTGCGGATTTGATTGTTGTTCAGGTCGAATGGAGGGAGATTCGCTTCCAGTTCAGGCTGGTTTAACGTATTGGACTCGTAAACCTGAAGGCTTTCCTTACGGACGTACAGGCCTGCCCGCACGGTTCTCAGCTTAAAATCATATTCCTTCAGCAGCTCTTGATCCAGCAGACCGTCCGGTTCGTTCTTGGCAAGATATTTTAATTCAAGGAATATAGACTCCTCTTGCTCGGTCAGCGGGTTAACCTGGTAGTGAACTTTATAAAAATCCCGAACCCCGCGAATGTCGCCGGTAGCCGCGACGGTAAACAAACTGGCAGTCAAGACGAAAACCAACAAGCTGATGACCAGCATGCCGGTAAAGGACAGCAGCAGCTTGATCCTGATCGACATGCGTCGCCTAAAGCGAACCGGAAACGATGCTGCCCTTAAACATCGTCGCCACGCGCTTCGATCTTCTGGCAATGGCTTCGGCGGAACAAGAAGCTTCGACAAACACGATGCTGGCGGCGTCCCCGACCTGCGGCCATATCTGCTCGCCATCCGGACCAAGCGGCGTCATGCCGCCGGTGATATATTGAAGCGTCCTTGCCAAAGAGCGTTCATCCACCCATCGGGACACCTCAGCCAGCCGGCCCGCGCGTTCCAGCACGTCCCCGTTTCCGAAAGGCGACCACACGTCAAAAATGTTATCGCAACCGACGGCTACCTCTACGCCGCACTCGTGCAGCAAACCGACCGGCGGCATGTTGCGACCGATCGGCACGCTCGAAATAATGGCAACCCCTGCATCAGCCAGCATTTCCCCCATTTCGATGGCTTGCGACGTCGGGATATCGCCGAGTCCGAATGCATGGCTGATCGCCACCTTGCCCTGCAGGCCCGCCTCGATGGTCAGCTGTGCCAACCGCTTCATGGTGAAGGTTCCCAGATGATGGGCATCGTGCAAATGCAGGTCAATTCCCGCATTCGCCTCCACGGCAAGCTCCACCATTTCCTGCAGGGAGGCTTCGATATTACCATCCACCGTCGCCGGGTCCACCCCGCCTACCAAGCCTGCTCCGCCGCGAAGTGCTTGTCTCACCCATTCCTTTGACTTCGAGCGCAGCAAACCATGCTGAGGAAAAGCTACGATCTCGTAGGATAACTTTCCTTCAAATGCGTGCAATGCTTGTTGAACCTCTTCGAAGTTAGCCAAACCCACTTCCGGATAAATATCGACATGCGTTCGCACATGCGTCACCCCGGACTCCAGGTACATGTGAAGCAGGCGTTCCGCACGGTCCTGCGTCCGGGTATCCAGGGCCGGAAGCGTTGCTTTCTCGATATCCAAACGCTCGAAAATGCTGGAGACCGGCGTTACGGATCGCCACCGGTCACCGAGCAGCGTTTTATCCAGATGGCAGTGCTTTTCGGTAAAGGACGGCAAAAGCAGCAATCCCTTCACGTCGTGTCGCGGCCATGAATCCGTGATGGTCTTGTCGGATGACACGATCTTCGCGATGTTCCCGTCCTCTATGAATACGTGGCAAATCTCCGTTTTTGTTCCCGTAATAACGCCTTCTGAAACTTCATAGCCGCTCTCTAAACGAGCATTCGTTAACCAAAATGCGGTACTCATATCCATCGTTCCTTCCCTTGCCAGATATACGATTATGCTATCATAGGAACATCTATATGGATAATATTAAAAATATAGGATTCACTTATGTTTTACATATACATTAAAAAGAAAAGCCACCCGTTAGGATGACTCTTCTGGTGAAGACATGGAAGTAGGCATGAGGTTAAAGCTTTATGGCTCTTGTCGCAATAAAACTGTTTGCATATCGGTCCAACAATTTCTCGCCTCCGAAGGAATCCTCGTATAACCCGGCAATCATAAATCCGGATTGAATCTGACCTCCCATTTGCTGTTCCAGCGTATGTCCGAATTCCAATGCTACCCCGCTTCTCACGATTTCTTCTTCCGTCGCATAATCCAGTTCCGAATAGGGAAGGGTGTGCTTCACCCGAAGCGTGCCTTGTTCTTCCAGTTCCCAGTCGAATAAATAAAAGACCGGGTTCATAAAGCCGCTAATCATTATGCCGCCAGGCTTCAACACGCGATATGCCTCCTGCCAGACCGGCTGGATATCAGGCACGTAAAGGTTAGATACCGGATGAACCAACAAATCAAAGCTCTCCGATTCAAACATGCTTAAATCCGTCATCGAACCGAGAACCGTCCGAATGGACAATCCGTCCCGTTCAGCAACAAAGCGATCCTGCTCCAGTTGAGATTCGGAGAAATCCAACACGGTTACATTTGCTCCCGCAGCTGCCAATACGGGTCCCTGCTGCCCTCCTCCAGAAGCTAGGCAGAGCACATTCTTTCCGTTTAGTTCCGGAAACCATTCTTTGGGCACAGGCTTGATTGAAGTGACGATAATAGACCAATCGCCCATTCTGGCTTTCTGGATTTCTTCGCTGCTTACAGGAACAGTCCACTGATTTTTCTGTTTGACTTTAAGCTCCCATTGGTCTTGGTTATGCTTGATAATCTCCATATGCAGATCTCCTATTATTGAATCATGGGCTTTCAGCTTTTATTCACGGACCTTTGATCCAGCCAGGCTTCAAACTGTTCCGGCGTGCTTACGTTGTCTTCGAGAACCGCTGTATAAATATCGAAGCTTCGTACACTTTTTCCATATTCAGCAAGGCTTGCCCAACGATTTTTGATTCTCAAAATAGCCTCCCGGCGTTCCTGAGTCAGTCGTCCAGGCATCGTTATGATATGTTTCAAGTCAGGTTGTCTCTCCGGTTCATCCACGAACCAAATGTCCAAGGCCCATTCGTTACCGCGCTGTGATTTATATTTTAGTCCGATGTACAATCCATCGGGATACGCGGGATCCGTATTATAATCACCGGTATCGTTGATGAACTTCAGCTCCCGTACACCGGCTTGCAGCATGAGCTCCGATGCGATGTGTGCAGTTAATGGTTGATTCAGCCGAGAACATTTTACCGTCATGTCCAGGTCTCTCCATACCATCAATCCGAGGGCTGAGCTGCCGACACGCACCGGTTCGCCTGCTTGACTTAACAACTCGTAAAGTCGAAGTTCATCTGCTACCTCAGAAGCTTCCTCCTGGAGAGCCTCTTGTTGTAGTTGAAGTTCGCTTTCCGCCATACGGTGTTCACCTCTAATCATATCGTTGATATCTCATATGGTATCATCCGATCAGCGTGCTTTCCAAGGGATTGAATGCTTATAATTATCTTTCACGGATACCGTGTGATTCGACATCGAACTATACGGAATAAAATATGCGTGCCCCCGACAAATAAGGCGTGCAAAAATCGGCGCACAGCTTCGGCATTCGTTCACGCATCCATGCATGCACGGATTCATTCTCCATCTGAAAGACATAGTAGCCGATAATGGCCAGCAGCATGAAACCTTCTAACAAAACAAGCTTCTCTTGTCCCGTATGATCATTGCCATAATATCCTTTCAGGAATATATCCCGAAGGGCTGAAGGAACCATCATGGCACCCATGGCAACATCCGTGTAATGGTACCCTGGTCCGAAAAAACCAAAATCGATAAAACTCAGTTCTCCATCTGAGGTCATGATGATATTCCCCAAGCTTAAATCACCGTGGATAAGCCCCCAGGCCTCAACGTTACCACTGTCCACAAGGCGCGCGTTAACCAACGATATCGTTTCTTCAATAATGGAAACATCGGAGGTAGTAAACAAATCTTTCGCCAATCCTTGCTTTACAACTTCAATCATATATAGATTGTAGGCTATCCCCTGACTCGGACGCTTGTCCAAGCCCTCCTGCTCGTATGAGCCATAAAATTTGTGTAACTCTGCAATGCGAGTCCCCAGCTTCTCGACCAGTACCGGGTCGCTTACGTCATCCTTCTGCAAGTCTCTTCCTTCCAGCCAGGTAAGCACGGAGCTGTTCCAACGCTTCCCCTCGTGTTCGAAAATCGTGATCAATTCACCTTTCCGATTACGCATAGGCCTCTGGACAAGCAGATGATCCCAGCCTGACAAGTGCTCCAGCATTTGCAGTTCGCCCAGCAGACCGTCGTAGGTATGCTGCTGACCAGCCATGCCTTCTTTTAGCGGTTGATGAATGCGCATCAGATATGTACTTCCGTCATGGCCTATTACCTTATACGTTCGATTTTCATTATGCCGAATAAAGGCAATTTCCGGTTCCCGGATATCGTATTCATTCAAAATTTCCTGCAGCTGTTCATTTCGCATTTGAAACTTCTCCTTATACTTCTGAAATGGAACCCGTCAGCCCTCCACGAACGTATCGTCAAAATACGCCTTAAAATCCGGGTACAAAAATACTAGCGACTCTTTAAGTTCGGTCCGATCCGTGTGTTCTTCATCCAGATCAAACAATATTTCATGTTCGATCTCATAGATGGCTTCGATCCCCTCACCGGCGTCTCCACATACATCGATACACCAGATCTTGCCGTATTCAGAATCCCAAGTGAAAGGGAGATATCCCAGCCGGCACAACAAGGGATTGTACATGTTCCTGACGTTCTCCAGCGGCTCGTCTACCGCCTGTTCAGGTATGACGTCAAAGTAATGATGGTACGTGGAGATGAATGCTTTATACCACTCGGGAAAATTCAATCCATACTCTGCTTCCATCGCCCCAATCTGCTCTTCGCTCACAATGGAAGGGAGCAATTTCCATATGGACCATTCCTCATCGGTATCAACGGTCTTCATCTCCGCGGGAACGTCCGGCCGCATCCACCTGCAGAACCCATCCTCCGAAATTTCGCTGTATTTAGCGTAATAGGCCTCAAACCCTTGTTTGATATAATCGCGTATCTCCATGTATAAAGTCTCCTTATGTAGAAAATCGTCCCTTTTTCATATATTACTATAATCTATTTTCGGGTTATGATTAGATTCAATCTATTCTATTTTGTTTACAATTCAGAAACAATCCGGAGATTCTATCGATATAACTCTCTTATATACTCAATAGACAGCTAACGAGGAGGAACTACACATGCGCAATACTTTTATCAAAACAATCCTGCCATCCGTCATCATCGGTTCAGTCGTAACAAGTTTGGCTTTATCCGGGTTCCCGAACGGTTCCGGCTTGGATAAGGCGGAAGCGGCCGCAGCATCTTCTGCCAGCCTATCATTTTCGAAGTTTTTGGATAACAACGCCCCTAAACGGACGCTGAGGTCGGTTAACGGGATAAATACGGTCACCAATCTGTCCAGCACGGTTGTGCTCGTCAACAAACAAAGAAATCTACCATCGAATTATGTACCGCAAGATTTGGTCGTACCCCAAATTCCGTTCAGCTTCTCGGGACCAAGCCCCAAAAAGCAGATGAAAAAAATAGCGGCGACTGCGCTCGAAAAGCTGTTCGCTGCTGCCAAACGGGACGGGATCGACCTCAAAGCCGTATCGGGTTATCGTTCCTATGCAACCCAAAAAGCCATATTCGCGCGTAACGCCAGTATCAAGGGCGAGGCTGTCGCTAACAAAACAAGCGCACGCCCGGGGCAAAGCGAGCATCAGACCGGACTTAGCATGGATATTTCCAGTGCTTCCGTAGGCTATGCCCTGGAGCAGAGCTTCGGAAATACGAAGGAAGGCAAATGGCTGAAGGCCAATGCACCGAAGTACGGATTTATCATTCGTTATGGAAAAGGTCAGGAGAAATTAACCGGATACGCTTACGAGCCTTGGCATGTACGCTATGTGGGCGTCTATATTGCCGGAGAAATTACGAGACAACAACTGACGCTGGAGCAGTATCTGGGTCAAGCCCGGTAATCGCAAATCTTATAAAAGCGGGCCCAAACGGGTCCGTTTTTTTCGTATGAAGCCTTCCGGTCGCGCCTTCTGAGGTACATCCGCATATTTTGCAGCGTTTCCTGCGGACAATGTACTCCGCTTGGACGAAGCACGTACATTAACAGCAGTAGACAGGTTAGTTAGAGCTTACGATTTTCGCAAACGGGGTGAACAATGTGCCTATCAAATCAGGGAAGCAGTACATCGAACGGATCGATCGGCAAAACATCAACCTTTGGTATAAAGGGGAGCTTATCCAGGGACCTTTATCCAAGCACCCTGCATTCCAGGGTATCATTCAGACCCAAGCGGAGCTTTACGATATGCAAGGCGAAGCGTGTTATATCGAGCAGATGACGTACCCCTCGCCCGATACCGGAGAACGGGTGGGCCTGTCTTTTCTCCCGCCGAGGAATGCCGAGGATTTGCAGAAACGCAGATTGATGATGGAACTTTGGGCCAAGAGGCACAACGGCTTTTTAGGCCGCTCTCCCGATTATATGAACACGGCGATCATGTCGCTGTACACGGCTGCCGATATACTGGAGGAACACAATCCGAAGTATGCGGACAACCTCAGGGCCTATTACCGGTACTGTCGAGATCATGATATTACGTTATCCCATGCCTTCATTCAGCCCTATGCTTGTAAAATGTCCGGACAGCAAGATGCTGCAGAGGACACGATTGCCGCCAAGGTGGTTGAGATCAACGATCAAGGCATGATCATAACCGGAGCTTTCATGATGGCAACGCAGGGAGCCACGTGCGAGGAAATGCTGGTATTCCCGTCGCCTTCGCCCACGTTGTTCCATGATGTCAATCCAACCGCATTCGCCTTTGCGGTACCGAACGATTTGCCCGGAATGACGTTTATATGCCGTGAGAGTTATGGTGCCGCTTCTTCCTATGATTATCCCTTGAGCGCAAGATACGAAGAGATGGACGTTCTCGTCATCTTTGACCACGTATTGGTCCCGCATGACCGGATCTTTTACTATGGGGACGAGGCCTATGCCGGACGTTTATTCGGCGAGAGTCGCTTTCACACCCATATTGCCCATCAAATGGCCACCCGTTATATCGCCAAAACCGAATTTATGCTAGGTTTGCTGGAGAGCTTGGCAGACGAGCAGAACGTTGGGCTCGAACCCCAAATGATCGCGAACGTTTCAAAAATCATTGCATATCTGGAGACCTTCAAAGCCCTGAGATTGGCTTCCGAACTGGGCGCCAGCCGGGATAAATTCGGTTATTTCGTTCCATCGGCGGGCCCGCTTACCGCATCCAGCATGTTATTCCCCCATTTTTATCCCGAGATGGTGGAGATGATACAGCTGCTGGGTTCCAGCGGCCTGATTATGATCCCTTCCGAAATGGACTTCCAGTCGGATTCAGGTCCTTACCTGAACCAATATTTAAGAGGCTCGACCACGGAGGCGCGTGATCGAATCGCCTTGTTCCGCCTTGCCTGGGAGCTTGGCGCAGGCTCTTTCGGGGGCCGTCAAACCCAGTTTGAACGCTTCTTCTTCGGAAATGCGCAGACGGTAGCCTATCGCATGTATAACCAGTTTGAACAGCATGATCAGCTGCGGAACAGGATTCAGGATTTTATCGCCAAGAACGATACTTCATCATAATTTGACGGTTTGGATGATTAGGCATGAAAAAAAGATGCGAGCCCATAACTCACATCTTTCCGTTTCATTACAAACACAATGAGCTTACGAATGGGAATGCAGGCTTAAGCGGAACCGATACCTCATGTCGTCTTCGAACCACATCATAAAGTTTGTCCCCCATACGTTATTGTGCAGATTGAAATGAAATCCGCCGGTCAACGGAGCATAGGAGTTGTCGAATTGCAGCAGCCTCGGTTCCCCCGGGCACACAAGCGGCGCGTCCAAGGATTCAATGACCGCTGTTCCGTCCGCCCCCTCATAATATAAGCCCGAATTGATGCCATGCATGTTCCGGTTGCCGTCCTTGACGACGGATAACGGAGATATCCGCATTCCCAGCTTATCCATCGACCATGCGTTAGGATTATCCACAAGCGGCACAAATGATAACCAGCTTGCTTCCGGAAGACGGCATGCCGGTTTGCCCATCCAGCTTAGGCATACCTCAATGACGGGCTCATTCGCATGGAACGAATAGAATACGTTGATTTGGCGTGGAGCCCCGTATTGATTGCTGAGAACCTCCGGCAGCTTCATTTCTGCGGTCACGATATCATAATCGGCATGCCTCTCCAGGTGCAATGTTCGCAAGGACGCGGTATACCGCTGATGCTCCGGCCTCGGTTTGACATACTCGATTCCCGGCTTGCCGAAATCGTTATCCGCCCAGCCATGATGTATATCCAGATTCGTCATGTATTCTTTGAAGAAACGGTCGTAGTTTTCTTGGCCGAAGGTTTCATACATATAAGTGCCAAGTCTCTGATGCTCTCCCGCCCATGCCTTTCCGGATCGATCCATCAATCGGTTAATCGAGCCGTCGGCAGCGAAGCTCACCTGAAACTGGCCTAATTCATAAAGCTCGTTCGTTTCGATCGGCTGAGGCTGCACCGGCTCCGAGTTAAGGACGGTATGCTGCGGACTCATCCGATCCAGCTCGGTTCTCGCTTCAGCCGCTAGCGCCGCGGGCAGCGATTGAAGGGCTTCTTCAAGATAATCCCGCTGCTCCTGCCAGGAACTCTCGTAATGGCTGTACGATCTGGTGCCGTTTGCCTGCTGGCATAGGTAATCGAATTTCTTCCGTGTATTGTCTTCAACAATATCCCGTGCTCTTGCTGCGGCTAGGTCAGCCGAGGAATAATTCACGAAATCGACGAGATACACAGAATTGTTCAGCCCCCAAGTATGCTCGGGAATCAACATCAGACGGTTGCAAAATCGAGCGTACGCCTCACTGTCCCTATCCAATCGACCATCCTCGATCCAGCGATCCCGAAGCCTTAACAATTCGCGGTAGCGGGCGATTTTCCAAGGATCCGAGGCAATCCCGTGTATCCACGAGTCCCCGATCTCTTCGCTGACGACAGGCAATCGGTCTTTCACCGCTTGAAGCCGCGCGGCAAAAGCATCCAATGTCGAGGCCATGATGTCCGCCCCTGGATATTCCCGTCGCAGCTGTTCGAATAATGCCCGGATCTCCTCCATCGTGGATGGACCATGATTATCGTGGGTATGGGCAAAATACAAGGCATCCTCCAGCCCTTCCATCCGATAGGGCTTACCATAACTATCCGCATAATGTACGATAATCTCCGAGCCGTCGGAAGCACGCCATACAAACATCTCCGGCACCTTGGGATTTTTGGAGACCATGTTAACGCCTAAATGTAAATATTGTATGCCGTGTTTTGCCAGCAGAGGCACCATGGCTAGGGTATGGCCCGGAACGTCCGTCATTTTTGCGGCAATCGTGGTTTTTCCGTACTTTCGGTCCAAATCGCCCGAAATGGACAGCCCGAATTCGAATAAACTGGCATCCATGATCTCGGTATGCGTTGTAAACGGCAGCCCGTGCCAGACCATGCGTCCATCCCCAATGGCTTTTTCCATGCGCGCCCGCATGTCGGGAGAAGCCGTTTGCAGAAATTCATGGATTAGCCATGAGCCGGTGGTCCATACGAATTTTACATCCCCCTCTTCATTCGCAAGCTGTTCGGACAGCTCCAAGGCCTGGGGTATGAAATGTTCCATATATCGGTCGATTACGTTCTTTCCCATATCGGTAAACCCGATGTCCAGATGGGTCTTGAATACGACATGAACTCTTTTGATTGATGCTGCCATGCATGACCGCCTCCTTCAACAATGATCGGCTAATGCCGAACTTTGAGCCCATTTTACTAGAGGGCATCGAGCAAGTCTTTGCATGATAGGGTCATGCTTTTGCAAAATAAGGACACCTAGCGTGAATAGAGCCAGAGCACGGGCATGCCGAAAAGCCCTCTCATTTCGGCTTGGAATGAGAAGGGCTTGAAAGGAAAATACGGATATCAGAACGTGCTCGCCTTCGTTGTGTCCGGACACCATCTGGCCGGTCGGTAATATCGGATCAGGACCTCCATCGCTTCGGGTGTCCGCAGATGGGTAAGCGTTTCGAAGGCATACGCCCTGACGTAACGATCCTTGCTGAGAAGAGCTTGCTCTAGCGAATGGATGACGATGGGAACATCCTGTGGCGAGGCCGTTCGCAGCAATGACAAGGCTGCCGTATATCCGAGTTTGTTCAGGATATAACTTTGCTGCGTGTTGTCGTTATCCCGGGTTTCCGCTGTTCCGTCCCCCTCTTGCAGTATCGACTCTTCCAATATGTTGGCCAAGGCCTGGCACACTTCGCCTGCCTCACTCCCCATCATGCCCAGCGCTTCGATTGCGTTTCGACGAACCCAATCGCTCGGGTCCTGTAAGCATGCAATCAATGCAGACGAAACCTCACGCGTCGAAGGCACAATCGCCCCTAACGCGAAAGCAGCAAGCGCTCTGCGCTTCTCGTCCGTATGTTCGAGCAGTGTCAGCAGTCCTGGAACGGCTCCAGCGCCGGCACTCTGCAGTCCGTAAGCCGCTCTTTCCGCGATTTGCCTTGTACCTTCGGACATAAGGCGCAGCAATTCATCGTTTCCTGCGGATCCCAGCCGGCCAAGCGCATAACCGGCATTCAAAGCCACCGGCTCCTTGTCATTCAACATTCGGCCCAGTTCCGGAGCTAAGGAAGCGGCCTTCTCTCCTAACATTCCAACTTGATCCGCCGCCCTGGCGCGAATGACCTCGTCCTCGGATTTTAATTCTTCGGCCAATGGCTCGATTGCGGCTTCGTCTCCCATTGCCAAGAGGTTCGCCTGACCAGGTTCGCCGCGCATCCAGTTCCATACATCCCTCCAAAGATTCAAGTGCACGTAAGGGGTTCCCCCCGTTAGGTTCATTTCGGTCCCTAGATGATTCCAGCTCGGCGATTCCGGCGCACGCAATCGAACGAATTGAAACTTTAGCATGTATCGATCCATGCCAGACACATTAAGCGAAGCTTTGTGCCACAAATCAAAATGCACCAAAACCATCGTCCCCGCTTTGCCGGTCGGGAGTATCGTCTCACCTTGATCGCCTACGAACTTATCGTAGTATGCGGTACCGGGCATGATGGCGGTAGGTCCCATTTCCTCGGTGATATCCTGCATGTAATAAAATATCATCGCCCACCAAGGTCGGTGGCTGCGCATGCTGGACCAGTAACCGTCTTTATGCCACTGCCCGCCCCCCGGCAGCGGATCGCCCGGCTGATTGTAATGGCAATGCCGATGCGGATGCATGTAGTAGTCCGGTCCGAGCACGCTCGTCAAAGCCCCTTGAACGACCGGTGTTTCGAAGAACTGCTGAATCTCGGGTACAAGGGGCAGGATGTTATTGCCGGGATTTCCTTCCTCGTGCAGTACGGCGTTGATTTTGTCCCTGACTTCAGCATGCAGCTGATCCGGCAATTCGTTATGAAGCACCACATACCCCTTCATGATAAACTGGCAGATTTGTTCATCCGTCAACAGCCATTGACTGTCCAACATCTCAATTCCCTCCTCAAGCATGAAATGAATTAGTGTTAGTATAGCAATGGCCGCGATCCTTGTATTTACATAAACGTCAGGCTTTTGTACAATCGTCATGCGAATATGAATAGAATCTTTTCTTGAAGGATGTGGAAATGAATACGTGGATTTTGCCGTCTTCCATCCCTATGTGCTGTATGCCACCAGATACCCCTTTTCCAAAGGTCAAAGCAATAACAATCGCCACTGTTATTCGTCATCCCTTTATCTCATTACCGAGGGACGGGGCATCGTTCGCACCTGTGGGCGAAGGCACATCACCGACCCAGGTTCCCTTGTGTACATACCGGCAGGTCAGCCGCATGATTGGATAGCGGACAACCGGGATCCCATGGTCCATGTGTGCTGTTATTTCGACTGGGCCCATGTGGACCGCAGGCATTTGGCCGATCACCCCAGCGTTATCTGTTATGACATGGCCCAACTGAATCCTTCCTATGTAGGCCCTGCTTTTCCTTACGCCATACCCGAGTTCATGAGAGTAGAGAAAGTCAGCCTATGGAGCGATTGGTTTGAAAAATTCTACACCGGGAACCAGTATGAGAATGAGCATACCTATATGCGCAGCGTAAAGACGCAGAGCCAATTCCTGCAATTCATCGAATACTTCCTTGCCTTCGCCTTGCAGGACGAGGCGATACCCGATCACAGAATGAACAAGCTGCTGCAGCGATTGGATCAGGATATCCTTCACGGCAAGCTGCGGCCATTGAAAGCATATTATGAGGAGCTCCGGATCAGCAGAGGTTATTTCTTCGAATTGTTCAAGCGTTCGACGGGGCTGCCGCCGACGCAGTATATTAACCAGTTTCGCATCCATCGGGCCAAGGAGGATCTGTGCAATACGGACATCAGCATTACCGAGATCGCCGAGAAGTTCGGCTTCTCATCCATCCATTATTTTTCGAAGCTGTTCCGTCAACTTAACGGACTGTCGCCCCTGGAGTATCGGAAACATCAGATGGAAGCCGACGACTAACGAACTTCGCCCCAATCCGATGTATACCTCGATGCGTAACATCGCTTATAATGTACGATAATCAGAAATGGCACACGCTCAGAATTAGGCGAAGGACCCAAAAAGGAGAGGTTGGAATATAATGCGCTTTTTATCGAACCTTGGCTCCTTTATCAACGCATGGCGGGATTACCCGGCTGAAGAGAATACGGTGCTGGGGAGTCGCTACACCGTCCAAGAAATGATTGGCGAAGGAAGTTACGGTATCATCTATCAATGTCGGGATCAACAGAGCGGTCATATAGTCGCCGTCAAACAGTCACGGCCAAGCAAAGGCGATTACGCCAAAGAATTGCTGAATCGGGAAGCCGCTATATTAAGCACCCTTCAGCATCCGCAAATTCCGGCATATCAGGATTTTTTCACGGACAGCCGCCATTCGTATCTGGTCATGTCTTATATGGACGGGGATACGCTGGAGGATTTAATATTCGAACATGGCATGAAATACGGGGAAGCCGAATGTCTCCATATCGCGCTGCAGCTTCTGGAGCTGGTCCGTTACCTGCACGAACAAGGCTATGTTCATCTCGACCTGCGGATTCCCAATGTGCTGTTTAAGGATGGCCGTATCCATCTCATCGATTTTGGGCTGGCACGAAGGATCGGTGAACCCCCTCCTCTCCGGCTGCCTGCCCGAAAGAAGTTCCGGCGCGGCGGCACAAGCTCCTCTGTTCAATATAAAGAGTCGAAAGAAATCGAGGATCTCCGCGACATCGGTCACTTTATGTTGTTCATGCTCTATTCTGCCTATGATCCGGACGACGATCCGAGCGCAATCGGGGAACGAAGCTGGCAGGAAGAACTGCAGCTTTCGGAAGAACTGCGGGAGATGATCAAACGCTTGCTGCAACTGAGCAGTCCTTACTCCGGTTCTTTGCAGTTCATGAACGAGCTCCAGACGCTCGCGAATGCAAAAAAACCGCCCCTCTGATAAGATGGGCAGCGTTTTATTTGATTCCTGGGTTTCATTTATGTTACGATCCGATTAAATGATATGGAATGATTCCGAACAAGAAAGGAGGAAATTCCACATGTTAAGAAAAATCATGAACAAATTTCTCCACTCAACTTCCCACAGTCATGGCCGCAAGCGGTACAGCAGTTCCGCGAAGAATTACGGAAGAAAATACAGCAGCAGTCACGTGTATTCTCGCCGCAAAGGATCGTCATCCGATTACAAACGCAGGCACGGCAACCAAGGTCATGGCTATTATAAAAACAGAAGAGGCAGCTCAAGCTAATCATTCAACATCATATAGCACACTACCTCCTTCAACGTGGTTGTCTGTTGAGGGATTTTTTTTTATCCTTTCACCGAATCGTGAAGTTGACGCCGTAATAGGACAATGCCAGTTTACCGGCCACTCTCTGGGAGGAAGCATTATCCCATGAGGTACTGTACAGGGGCAATGCTCCCATCTTCCGCACCTCGATTGCCCAACCGGCAGTAACGGCGGCCGCATAACCTCTCCCTCGAAATTCGGCTAACGTCTCCAGTCCGGCTTCGTGCGCTTCCGTAGAAACGCGAACACTCCGGCAGACCGACACCACCCTCTGATCTTGAATGATCGCGACACAAGGCTGGGCGTAGTCGATTTCCGCGTTCAGCCATTCCAAACCGGCGAGCGAATACTCGGTTATATTGTCTCCGGTGATCGATACCGCCTGCATGGTCGGCGATGACATTGTGATGTCAAGAATCCGATAACAAGGTCCGCTCGTATATTGATCAGCAGCCAGCAGATTCATGTAGTCATCGAAGTGCTTGGGTCTCGTTTGAAAATCTTCGTTAAGAGACGGTTCATTTTCAACCAGCGCCGTCAGTTGCTTGGCAAGTTTGTCCTGTATATCATAACGAAGCCTGCAAACGGCTGAACCGTCGATCGTTCGACCCAAGAAAAATCGGGGAGCCGGCTCCTCTCCCGGCCAAGGCTCGTTAATGGTTCGTATCCGACTATCCAGGTCATGCGTAAACATAACCCGTGTGTGCATCTCCATCAAATCCTTAGCGGTTGGCTCATTTCCAATCCGCTGGTTCATGCTTTCACCCCCATAAGAATATTTCAACCATAGTTTCGCATCACATATCTCCATCGTAGCAGATTTTTCGAACCACAGGTTGGGCACAAATGAATATAAACGATAAATAAAAAGACCCTGTCTCCCTTTGAAACAGGGAAACAAGGCCAACATGGGATCGTGCCTATCTAGGGTCATATCTTCCTGCCAAGCGAGTTCCGCTGCAATCGCGGTATCAAAGCGTACGCAAACGTGAAGAGCGGGCTCAGCCACAGGAAAGTTGCATAAGGTGCGTACTCGATGACCGGTACTCCAAGGGTCGTGGCAAAAAAAGCACCGCTGACGCCCCATGGAATTAAAGGGTTAACCAGCGTTCCACAATCCTCCAATGTGCGTGACAGCGTCTTGGCCGGTATGTTTCGGCGAGTATATTCCTCCTTGAACATTTGACCGGGCAAAAGGATCGATAAATACTGCTCGCCCGTCATGCCGTTAACCGCGATGGAAGATGCACCCGTCATCACGACCACGCTGCTGCTGCGCTTCAGCGGCTGCATGACTTGACGGAAGAAGGCTTCGATGACGCCGCAATGCTGAAGCAGCCCTCCCAAGGATAATGCAATCAAGATTAGCGATACGGACCACATCATGGATTGCAATCCGCCGCGGTTGACAATGGAAGCAACGGTTTCGTTGGCAACCGTGCTCTTGTAGCCGCTCTGCATCACGCTGAACCAGACATCGACGGCTGCCTGCTGCTGAACGAAGGCCGTCACGATCAGTCCGGTTACAATGCCTGCGATGAGTGTCGGCAGGATCGGCATGCGCTTGACGGAACAGGCGATAACGGCAAGCGGCGACATCAACGTCAGCCAATGAATATGGAATCCGTCATGAAGCGCCGCCTTGATTAGATTTATCGAGGACAAATCCAGCGCGTTACTTGTGGGCGCAAGCAGGAAAAAGACCGTTGTCACCACAAGGGCCGGCACTGTCGTGTAGATCATATTGCCGATATGGGTGAATAAGGATATGCCGGCGACCGCGGGAGCAAAGTTCGTGGTGTCGGAGAGCGGCGACATTTTATCACCGAAGCAAGCGCCGCAGATCACCGCTCCGGCTGCCAGTGTCGGAGAAATTCCTGTCGTTACCGCGATTCCCATAAAGGCAACGCCAACCGTACTGACTGTCGTGAAGGAGCTTCCGGTGAACATCGAGACCACGATGGTCACATATAATGCGCTCACGGCAAAATAATGCGGTTCGATATAATCCATGCCATAGTATAAAATGGTCGGTACCGTGCCGCTCATCATCCATACCGCAATCAGAATGCCGATGAGCGAAAGAATGAGAATCGGCATAATCGCCGTTTGAATTCCTTGAATGATGGCGGATTCGAGCTGCTTCCAGGAAAACCCGAACAAACGCAGCAAGGCCGCCGTACCGACGGTGGTTGCCAAGAGCGGAAGATGCGGCTCTGCTTTCAGCAAAAATATGGAGACAAACAGCAGCGCCAGAATAAACGCGATAAGAATGATGCTTTTTGAGAAACTGAGATGTCGTTCCATGATGCTAAGACTCCTTATCCATTGTCGTGGCGGGAGTTACCTCCCGTCCATTGATGATGAATGTTTGACTTTTTCGCTTTTATGCTTTTCGGCTTTTTGGCTTCTTTGCATTGAAGCACAGAGTAACACTATAAACGATAAGGACGGATGCCGTCAATGTAGGAATCATGAACAATCACCAAAAAAAGACGACTGCTTGCTGCAGTCGTCTTTTATCATATATAGGATGTATCGTTATTTCGCTTGAATGTAACCTTCCGCTTTCAACAGTTCCGCAATCAGAACGGCTCCGCCGGCTGCACCGCGCAGCGTATTATGCGAGAGGCCCACGAATTTATAATCGTACAGGGAATCCTCGCGCAATCTGCCAACCGAAACGCCCATTCCGCGCTCAATGTCGCGATCCAGCTTCGTCTGAGGCCGGTTCTCTTCTTCAAAATACGTAATGAATTGCTTAGGCGCACTAGGGAGTTCCAGCTCTTGCGGTCTGCCTTTAAACTGCTGCCAGCGATCCAGGATTTCCTCCTTTGACGGCTTGTTCTCGAACGACGCAAATACGGTAGCTAAATGGCCATCGGTTACGGGAACGCGTATGCATTGCGTCGTAATCAATGGGGATTCAGCTTTCACGATCTCCCCGTTCACAACGCTGCCCCAGATGCGAAGCGGCTCCTGCTCGCTCTTCTCTTCCTCGCCGCCGATATACGGAATCACGTTGTCCAGCATATCCGGCCAATCGGTGAAGTTCTTGCCGGCCCCGGATATTGCCTGGTAAGTGGAAGCAACGACATTCGTAGGTTTGAAATCAAGCAAAGCGTTCAGCGCCGGCACATAACTTTGAATGGAACAATTCGGCTTCACCGCAATGAACCCGGTTGTTGTTCCCAGACGTTTGCGCTGTGCGGCAATCACGTCGATATGACCCGGATTGATTTCCGGAATGACCATCGGAACGTCAGGCGTCCAGCGATGGGCGGAGTTGTTGGAGATGACGGGCGTGCCCGTTTTGGCATAGGCCTCTTCCAATGCCTGAATCTCGTTCTTCTTCATGTCGACCGCGCAGAATACGAAGTCAACCTCTGCGGCAACCTGTTCCACCTGCGATGCATCCTGAACGACAATGCCTTTCACCTGCTCGGGGATCGGTGTAGCCAGCTTCCAGCGGCCCTGTACCGATTCTTCATACGTTTTCCCGGCCGAATTGCGGCTGGCTGCAATGGTGGTCACTTCGAACCATGGATGCCCATCCAGCAATTGCATAAAACGTTGACCCACCATTCCTGTTCCACCGACAATTCCCACTCTAAGTTTTTGTGACATTCGCTACTCATATCCTTTCAATAATGTCGTCATGTTCCCCATACATCGATGTACCGTACGGACAAAAGCATGCAATAAATAAGCTTCTACTAGATAATTATTCAAACCGGCAAGATCCGTGTAGGTTTCCCGCCTTAACCTTCGTATTTCTTTAGATATAAAAGTTTGCTTTCTCAGAAGACGGACTGCTTATATCAGACCGTTACTTACGATATACGAACGGCAAGCCACTGATGTCTAACCTTTTGGATCACTTAACAAAAAAATCCCACCCCCAAGACCGTAAGTCTCAGGGACGAGATTGTTATACTCGCGGTACCACCCCAAATTTGCCAATATGTCACCATATTCGCCTCATCGAGTACGGCATTACACTGGAATGCAGATACTCTAGCTCTGTAACAGGAGCTCCTGGCACACCATCCCCCTCCGTTGAGAGTTCCTTGTGCTGCTCAGAGTCTTTTTTCAATAAAGAACGCTTTGCCCCTTTTCAGCTGCCGGAGCTCTCTGTACAAGAATTCGTTTATTTACTCGTCTCGTCATCGCATTTGTTATGATTATTATATATAAAACCATTTCGTCGGTAAACCATATTTATAAAATTTTCACGAGAATGATCAAGATGTTTAAGACCTGTTCCTGTCGTGACACCTACTCGGCATAACCGATTTCCCCGTTAATCACCGTCATTCTGACCTTCGCCTCCAGCAGCTCGTCCGGCTCCATCCCATCATGCAAGCAGCGATCCACTACCGTGAAATCGGCATATTTGCCCAATTCCAGTGTTCCTCGTTGATCCGCTTCTCCCGCTGCCCCCGCGCTGCCGAGCGTAAACAGCCCGAGCGCTTCCGTCAGGCTGAGCTTCTCCTCCGGCAAATAGCCTGCGTGATTCTCCTCCGGCTTGCGTCTGGTAATGGCAGCATGAATCCCGAGCAGCGGATTCAGCGGCTCTATGGGAGCGTCGCTGCCGCCGGAACAAGGCAGCCCCGAACGCAGCCACTTCTTCCATGCATACAAACAGCTTGTCCGATCAGGACCTACGCGCTCCAGCACCCATGGAAAATCGCTGGGCACAAACCGAGGCTGCAGATCCACGGCCAGCTTCAGCTTGCTCATTCGCTTAACCGTATCGGGATGCACAATTTGGGCATGAATGAAGCGGTCGGGAAGCTTCGCAGCTCTGCTCAGCGGAAGGATTTCAAGCACATCCGTCATCATCTCTGCCGCGCCGTCACCGATCGCATGAAAAGCAACGGGATAACCCAGCCTGCGCGCCCTGCCAACAATCTCCCTTAGCTCCTCTGGCGTATGCATGGCCAGCCCGCGGGTATGCGGCGCATCATGGTAAGGCTCCTTGAGCAGCGCCGTTCTTCCTCCAACCGCCCCGTCCGCGAACAATTTAACCGATCCGATGCGATTCCATTCGTTCCCGCTGCCTGCCTTGACGCCGAGCTCCTCCATTTCATCAAGAAAGCCATGGAACATCAGCTGATGGGTACGGAAGCGCAGTCCCTCCTCGCGCAGTTCACGATGGATCCGCTGCATCGCTTCCACGCTGCCCAGCAGGCGGAGGTCTTCCGTATGCGCTGCCGTCAGGCCGAGCCGAAGGGCATCACGGCATGCCTGAAGCATCGCAGCTTTCAGCTTGGACGGGTCAGGCTCCGGCTGGACCATGGTAAAAGGCACCGAAGCATTCTCGTAAATGCAGCCGTTCAACCGGCCATCGGCATCCCGGCCGAAAGCGCCGGACTCCGGATCGGGCGTGTCTGCAGTGATCCCCGCTCTTCGAAACGCTTCCGAATTACCGAGGAAAGCATGGAAACAGGTTCTCGTCAGATATACAGGATGCTCCGTAGTGATGTCGTCAAGCTCCATCATATTCGGGATTACCGGGTCCGGAAAATGGTTCTCGTTCCAATTCAGCCCCATGATCCACTCCCCAGGCGGCGTTACCGCAGCCCGAGCTCGCAGCATAGCCAGCATCTCGTCTTTCGAAGCCGCCTCGGTGAAGTCCAGCATGCCCAGCTTGAGTCCGTGCATGCCGAGATGCATATGGGCATCCACCAGGCCTGGCAGCACGAAAGCCCCCTCCCAATCCACCGTTCGATAATCCCGTCCCGATAACTGCAGGCGCAGCTCAGCCGCACTTCCCATGGCACGAATGATGCCGTCTTCTACATATATCGAATCCGCAGTCGTTGCAGCGTGCGGTGAATAAAGAAGACCGTTTGTAAAAAGGACAGGTTCCATGTGTCTGATTCCTCCGGATTTTTCCCAACATTATACCAAACATGCCTTCAGCTCGTCAGCCGGCGCCGCCCCAAGGCAACCCTCCCCAAAATGAAACAGGCGGTCCCAAACGGGACTGCCTGTCCAAGCTTAATTGATTTTGGTGAAAGCCCACTTCTGCGCATCCGTGCCATTGTCCGTCCATTGCTGAACGGCGGCCCCGTCCGCGGTGGAGGCACTGGCTACATCGACTGCAAGCCCGCTCGCTTTGGACACAAGTTTATAATAACCGCCTCCAACATCAATGATCCTCCATCGCTGTGCATCCGTACCATTATCATTCCATTGCTGCAGCTGAACGCCGGTGGAAGTGGACGAATTCGGCACGTCGAGAACTTTGCCGCTATGCACGGCCGTGAGTTTGTAGTATCCGTCTCCCGTGCTTTCCACCCGGAACCTTTGGTTATTGGCGACGTAGTTGGTCCACTGCTGGATTTTGGCGCCGCTGACCGTGGACACATCCACGACATCCATCACTTTGCCGCTCGCCTTGGAAGCGATCGTATAAATCCCGTCGCTGATGACATTCGATGCACCCGTGTCTTGGTACACGCGTACGTAATCCACCAGCATCTGCGATGGGAACGGCGTGGAATTGTTCGGACTACCCGGCCAATTTCCGCCAACCGCCAAATTCAGCAATAAGAAGAACGGACGCTGGAATTCCTCGGTATTGCCCGTTCCGTTCTCAATATAAAATTCATTGAACTGCTGACCGTCCACAAACCAGCGGATGTATTTAGAATCCCACTCAATGCTGTAAACATGGAACTGCGAAAAATCCAGATTGCCGGATACCCGACCGAATTCGGCGTGACCTCCTGCATCCCAGTGAACGGTACCGTTCACGTATGGATTCAGATTTACCCGTTCCATAATGTCGATCTCTCCGCTCTTCGGCCAGCCGACCGTGCTGATGTTGCTTCCGAGCATCCAAAACGCCGGCCACAAACCTTGGCCCGACGGCAACTTGATTCGAGCCTCCACTTTCCCGTAAGTAAAGCTCTTCAAATCCTGGGTTTTGATCCGGGCAGAGGTGTAATTCATCCCGCCATAGGATTCCTTCTGCGCCGTAATGACAAGGTTACCGCCGGAGACCTGCAGGTTCTGTGCGCGATCGGTATAATACTGCAGCTCATTGTTACCCCATCCCCCGCTGCCGGTACCGATTTCCGGCGTCCAATTGGATCTGTTGAGCGAGGTCCCGTTAAACTCGTCACTCCATACCAAATTCCAGTTCGGCGCCGCATTGGTTTTGTTCACAGGCAATAGAACGACCAGAAGACTAAACAGCAGAACTACACATATTAATTTTCTTAGCATCATGTTCCCTCCTATTTTCATCGGATTCAGGTTTCATGGATACCTCGTGTGCGAGCATCGTGCGGACCGTCTACTGAAGCTTCGTATCACCTCTCTTTCTCGTTCTCTTGTCTTGCCTCAAACCAATCTATGATGGAAGATTCACTTGTTGTTCTCCTATAAAACACCGTAAATAATGCGCTTACATTTCCATTATATTCCTGTTGTATGCCACTATCAACCTAAATTTATATTATTTTACATTCGTCTTTTTATTTCTTTCATTAAATTCCTTACGCTTCTCTCCATATCAAAAAGCCGGCTGCTAGAGCCGGCTTCTGTCACTTCCCTATTTCCTCGTACAAATTCTAACTTATTCACGACAAATCATGAGTTTATTCCCATCGGGATCCTTCACGACGAACCAATGGTTGTGCTCGATTTCCGTCACGAGTTCCACGCCGAGCTTCTTCATATATTCCAAAGAACCTTCCAGGTCCTCTGTCATCAGCATGAAGGCGGGAGTATCGATTGACGGTGCTCCCTCGGGCTGATCTCCTCCCCACTTCGGCATCGTATCCAGAATCACGCCCGTACCCTCCATGGGCAATGGGCATAAATGGCCATTCATAATCTGGCAATCGGCCTCTGGTATGCCCAGAACGCGGCAGTACCAGCTGCGCGACGCTTCGATATTCCGGACCGGAATGAAGATGCTGCCCACCTTGTTCTTAATCGGGCTTGCCTGTGTATGGTTGTCCGTATTCTGTATGGATTCGTTCATGGTTTTGCCTCCTTGGATCATCTTAAGTACGCGTGGTGCCTTAAACGGTCGATACCCTTCCGGCAGCTCTTTTCCGACAGGCCATCTGCTCATGAGCTCCCTCCATTCTTATGTCTGCTGCTGGATTTTTACCGGAACATAACACTTCGCTTGGATCATTCCATCATCTGAAGCCCCCTCCAGGTCGTAACTGGCATACCACCGGCGTTCTGGATCCGGCGTAAACTCGCTTGAAGCATCGAGCCATCGATAAATTCGATGAAGTACGCCTGTCATTGCGCCATAAGCACCTGATTCCAGGCAGGCATAGGTACCGCCTTCCAACTCAACCTGCACGTCCTTATCTTCAAGGGTTGGAAGGAACTCCTCCGGCGGAACTATATAAATCTCGTAGGCGGATCTTTGCTTCAGCAGAGCGTCGTCACAGCGCATGAATACGCGAATACGCGAGTCGCCCCTAAACCCGTTACGCGATAACCAGGCAATCGAAGCTTCATCCGCTTGTTCCACGCAGTCCGGCCCCTTTCTGCGAAAGGCTATCGCCTTAAGCGTGGACAACTCCACAATTTCGATCTTTCCCATCAACTTGCTTCGTTCCACGGGAAGGTAAAGCTTCATGCGAACGATTTGATTCTTGTTCAGTACATATTCTTCCATGAAATGATGCTTTCCTTGCTCAAACACGCTGCGGGGCAGCCATTCGGAGAACAAACGGTTCCATGTGTTCTGAATGCAGTCTTCCGCCACCGATGGCGTTCGGACCACTGCATACAGCCCGCCATCAAGAACGATGGCTTGCAGTTCCGGATGATTCATCATCCGGGCCCGCTCCTTCACGTCAACAGCGAGCAATTGATATCCGAACGGCTTGCTTTCATCCTCCAGATCCACGTTCCAACCGAAGAGCCTCAGCTCATGGATATCGATATGGTGAGAAGACATAAGCGTCCGGAAATGATCGATCGCCGCGGTTTCTATCCCTTTCTCATGCTCTGCAGCAAACAGGCAACCGATCCCTTTCCGGGGAAGCAAACGGGTAACCCTTACTTCAGGAAAGCGTTCAGAGGCATCCCGCTCTCCCATGAATGTTATCCGTTCATTCAGGTTCATCCGTTCAAAACTGTAGACCAGCCGAGCTTTCCGGTATGCTCCTGGAGTTAGACCTGTGCACCTTTTGAAGGTTTTCATGAATGCCGGGTAGGACTCAAATCCACAGCGGTACCCGATATCGATGGTCGGCAGGTCGGTATTGCGCAAACAGCTGGCAGCTTCGCTGATCCTGCGTTTTCGTATGTACTCCTTGACGGGGTGTCCCGTTATACTGTGAAACAATCGATAGAGATTCGGCAATGACATGGCTGCCACGCCGGCAATTTCCTCGAGTGCCAGCGGTTCCGTGAGATGATCTTCGACAAAATCAATGGCGCGTTGAACGATTTCACCGGTCTGCATTTCTTGTCCTTCTCTCACTTATGATTGTAGCTTCCTATGAAGACATCATACCAAATTTCAGCGAAGGCGAACTGTACTTTTTTATCAAAAACTCGATCTCGTCATGGCAAAATCAAAAAAGCAGTCTCTTCATTGACAGCAAGAGAACTGCTTTCCATTCAAATTGTTAACTTGGTCGGCTTGCTTGGAGATGCTGCTCCCGTAGATCGCCATAAGTGCGACGGGGCTCTTCTTCCAGTGAATGTTTAGCCCCATGAGAAGAAAGTGAAGAATGCCTTTTTTAACTCGAGAAAGAGCCCATCCTTCATCCATCAACCTGTGACTCTCGGCTTCGTCGGATCGCAGTTCGGGCTCTGTACTTCGCCCAGAGCAGCCAGCTTGGACAGATAATAGCATTCTTCCCGATACATATGATCCGGCATCAGCGGATTGATCCGGTCCAGCACTTCCCCGCGCAGCTCAAGCTCCTCGAGTTCCGACAGAAAGTGCATGAACACTCTCATTTCCAGGTTTACATCGGCATGAAATTTGCGCAGGGCGGGAAAATCCTTCAGGCGGGTCCGCAGGTACCCTGTCATTTCAACAGCCTTCAGATAAAACCCTTCAAAATCTTTCTGGAACGCCATGCTTTTGGCAATCAACGGCTTTTCGGCAAAATCCAGATCAGCGGCCAGACTTGCCGCATGACCAAAGGCATCCTGCAGCCAGACCATATCGTAATGCAAAGGATGGAACAGCGGCACTCCCTTCCCCTCTTGCAAGGCCTGCAAAATTCGCAGGTATTCCTCCAATTCATTCACCATGTGGTTGACGAAGGACGGGGTCAGGAGAAAATCTATGGTGCCTGCAAGCTGCCGTTCTAATAAATTCAACTTAAATTCGCGCAATTCTTGCGAAGCATGAAGGGCTTCTTCGTTCAGTTTAGCGATGAATGCGGATGCATCCGGTCGACGAGATTCACTGAGGAGCCTATCAAATCTGGTCATTAAGGATTCTGCGGTAGCAATGTCCGCTTTTTCCTTAGGCGACAGCGCAGTAAAAATAAACCGGCAGTGGTCCCCAAGAATCTGCAGCCAAAACCGGTGCTCATACAATGGATCACTCATTGGCCTTGCCTCCTCTGGCAGCTTTATTCTCAGAAAATATATGCAGCTGCCATGGGAGTAGAACGATTGACGACTCCAGCCGGAGCAATCGCTTGCCTTCGATTAGAATACCGACAATTTACGGGATCATCTTAACGTTCACGATTAACCATATAGTTCAATAGATGCTTGAGAAACGCCGTATTGCGCGGCATTTCCTGCAGCGCCTCCATCGCCTGGCAATAATGATCCCACATTTCCCGGCTGGCCCCTTCCTGCCCCAGAATGCTCACGAAGGTCGAGGTATTGTTCTCCGCATCCTGTCCCCCGGGTTTGCCAAGCTGTTCCACGTTTCCCTGCACATCCAGCAAATCATCCTGAATCTGAAAAGCAATGCCTGCGTGGTAAGCAAATTTCTTCAGGATTGCGATTTCCGTTTCCTTCACCTGAGCCAGAATGGCGGGCATAACCAGCGATGCCTCGAACGCGATCCCCGTCTTGTAGTAACAAACCGTATTCAACTGCTCCAACGACAAGGCCTTCCCTTTTGAATTCAAATCCATCGCCTGGCCGGAACACATATCTCCCGCTCGCTGGGACGAATAGCGTATCAGCTTCAACACCGTTTTCGGGTCAAACCCTTCCAGGGAGGACTGCTCTTCGATCGCCTTCTGTATCAGGAACAACCCGGTAATTTCCGCCGTGGCGCTATCGTGAACCTGATGCAAGGTCGGCCGCCCTCTACGAGTAGAGGCGTTATCCTGGGAAGGCAAATCATCGAATATCAAGGAAGCGGTGTGCATGTATTCAAGCGATCTCAGCAGCGGCACGATGGCTGTTGCCTGCAGTCCATATTCCTTCACGGCCATTACCCAAGTCAGTATGGGTCTCAGGCGCTTGCCATCCCCTTCGAGCGAATAATTGGCCGCATCGATCAGCGACTCTTTCATCGGCGGTATGCCGGGAGTCTTGTCGATTTGCAAATGTTGGTTAATCTCATCTCGAACGGATTTAAACGTATCGATAAAATAATCCTTCTCTTTCCGCTCGTTTCTAAGTACGGTAACCATCTGATCACGCAGCAATTTATCAAGGAAATCCACCTGATCGGCTTTGGAAACCATGTGCTGGATAAGACGATTGAATTCCGGGTTCCCGGAAGCGAAAATATCCATAATTTCATTGTATTTCTCGGTGCCGACGCGTTCTTTGCAGCGCTTCAGTCCATTGATGGCCCGGTCGAGCATCACCTCTCGCGTCTTGGCGTCCGAATGGTACACGTTATGAATCAGGTGGGAAATCACCGCCCAGTATAATTCAAAAGGATTGATGAGGTCCTGGCGTTGTCCGCGATATTTTAGATAGTAAGTGTAAGGTGTTACCGCCCCGTCATTCAAGTCTTGAAACATATCGGCAAAATCATCGGCCAACTGGTTGTAAATCCCATAATAGAACGTTCGGTCCTCGAAGCCTCCATCCGCCGCAGCGCTTATAACAGAACGGACAATCAATCGCGAGGAAGAGGATTTCAGGATGATCGGCAGATATAATTCTTCATTGGTATAATCGGGATTCGCAAGGTCCTTGATGCGGTCAATATGCTGGGAATGAAAAAACACGTTGGACTGCTCGAAAAAAGTTTGCTGCGTTTCCGGGCGCTGCCGCCCTTGAATATACTCGAATGCATCCCGGAGCTCCTGATGCACGAAATGAACGAGCTCCATGTTTTTACCGCTCCACTGGCCAAGTTCCGGTACTTTCCCGGTAAGCAGGGCCTGCCGTATCATGTGGGAGTACTGTTCCTTCTCCTGGGCGTTCAAGACCCCTGAATCGAGCAGATCGTCTATGAAAGGATAGGTTAATCCGTAGGAATAACCCAGCCGGATCGCATCGTCAAGACGCGCTGAGCGTTCAGCTGGCGATGTTTCGCCATTCAAATCTTCCATAACATGCATGACAACCCCGACGATAATTTTGATTAATTTGCGCTGGGCTTGCTCTGCATCCATCTTGTCCGGGATATGGGAGGCTACATGCTTCAGTTTGTTGATGACCCAAATCACGGCTGTTTCAATGCCTTCCTTCTGCGCCCAACGGTACAATCCCGCCAGACTCATAAAATCCGGCGTGTCTCCCTCTTTTGCTCCGTTTGAGCGAACCAGAAGTTTTCGGGTATTCGCAACAACGCGTCGTATTCTCTCTTTCGTATCAGGGGAATCCAGCGCCATGCCCAGATCCCTCATATAAATATAGGAAATGCTTCGATCCAAATAATCATCCAATTCGCCTGTATAGTTGAGCCATCCGATGTATCTATGATAATCCCGGTTATCCGGCTTTTTCTTCGCCGGCAATATAGAGGACAGCCATGATTGACGTTGAACATGCTTTCTTTTCCATATTAGAATGTCTTCTGTCAGGATAGGCACATAACTCTTATCCTTTACCTGTACATGGAGCGATGCAAAATACTGAGCAGCCTTCTGCTCAGCCTGCCGATATCCCGTATCGGCGTAATCTGTATATGCCACATTCATATGATGGAATCCCTCAACTTCTTTAAATGTTAAACATGCATCCATGTTTATAACCTTTATACGCAGAAGTTTCAATCGGGTTACATTTCAGTTACAGTTACAGGGAATCATCCATAGACTGAAGCCAACGCCCCATGGCCTCCGACACTTCGTCCAGCTGCTCGGCCTCGGTGATGGCGGGTTCATGGTCTCCTTTTTGCATACCGTAAGCTCCGAATTGCCCGTGATTTCCGCCCTCAATCTCTACATAGGTGGTAGCGTCCGGTAGATTCTTTTGGGCAGCCTCCCATTTCGTTCGATCAAGAACGCCGTCCTGCGTACCGGTGATCTGAAGCGCGGACAGGTTTAATCCGTTCAGATTGCCCCCATCGTCAGCGTATGAGGCCATGAAATAGACCCCTTCAATGACATCCGCATGTTCCTTGGCATATCTCGCGGCAAAAACGCCGCCTAAGGAATGTCCGCCGATGACATATCGGTTGTCTGGATGCTCCGCTATGAAGGAATCCGCCTTGTTCTGTCCGAATATGGCGAGATTCAGCGGCATGGAGGCAACATACACGCGATGCCCTTTCTCTGCCATTCTCTTGGCAAAAGGCGCGTAACTTTCGGGCTCCACCAATCCGCCCGGATAAAAAATAATGTCGGGCTGAATCATCTGCCCGTTTACGGGCTCGAAGCGATAGCCGTCTTGGATGCGTTCAACCGCTACCCTCGTGTCGCTTTGAAATACCGCTTTCGCTTCATCCAGCGGCTCGTAAGTAAGTGAATCCAGTATGGCAAGACCCACGATGATAATGATGGCTAAGATGGACAATATCCAAACGAATGGCCTGATCCATCTTTTGCTCCTCGGTTTATGGGTTTGCTTCATGTCTATCACGGTCCCTTCAATCCAAATATGATGTCATTTCAAATTATACCGCAGGGTTAATTAAATTCCTACGCGCCTGTTCGGAAATCCATTACATCCTTCATAACGAAACCAAGCTGCCGAGTCGGTCGGCAGCTTGGTTTATCTCGCAAATTATGAATCTGTTCGCACAAATCGGAACCAGCCAAAATCAAATTGGCTTCCCGGCAGGAAGATGAACGTCACCTTCTGTTTGCCGGCCACGGGCTCCAGATCGAATACCTGCTCTTCATATTCGTAGGCTTGCCTAAATTCGACCAGCCGGTTGCTTTCGCCATCCGAATGCGCAAACCGAATATGAATCGTATTTTTATCTAAGGCGGATCTGCCGTACACCACCAGTTTCGATGCACCGTCGGCTAAAAAATCCATCTCGTCAAACTCGAGGGAGACGTTATTTCCTATCCCTTGAACAAACCTGTTGTCCAACACCGTAAAGGTATCCCCGTAAATCCGGTCGCAATCGGCGGCAAAGTTGGGCTCAAAGGCTCGATTCCCCGGTTGAAAATAAAACCCTTTGATGTGCACCTTCTGGCGAAGGACAAAGCAAATCGACGTAATGCCGCGCAGCTTCTTGGACAATCGGTAGGTTTCTTCCTGATACACGTTCCATTTGGACTCCTTCTGATAAATGCAATCGGCCAGCAGGGAGCTGCCCTCTTCGCCAGGCATGCCCTCCCAGATTTGCAAAGCGTACGCTTCGCTTGAAAGAGCAAATATCGGAATCGTAATCGTATCGGAGCCATGGGGGCCAAAATCGATGTCCCGGAACCCGACCTGCGTCTCGCCGTCTCTGCTCGTGGCTACGCCTCTTTCGTTTCCGTTCCCGACTTCACCTTGACTGTAATCATATAATCCAGCAGATATGAAAGAGTATGGATCCTTGTATGCTGCACCCAAACCGTCGACCTTAAATTCAAGCTGGGAGATGAGCCGGGTTTTACCTGTCCCGTTCCGGCTCGTACATCTTAATCGAAATTCCCCGTCGCCAAGGGCTGTTACGATGGCAGCATGGCCATTGGCCTCGACGCTCGCAATATTGGATTCGATGCCGGCATCGTTTACGACGGCCCATTCGACTTCCTGATAAGAAGCTGCCAGTGGATGCAATATGGCCCGCACTGTCATTTGTCGATTCGCCGGATCAAAGACCTGACCCTTTTCGCTGATCAGCTCAATCTTGCGAAGCGGAATCTCGTCCCTGTTTCCTGTCAGGCATGGTCCCTCCTCATTCCTCATGCTTGCGGATACTCCTTGCGTCACATCATCCTGTACGGGTATGGAAGTCAAATGAAGGGATTGACGCTCCATGCCTGTGGAGGACACCTCGATCCCGATTCCGCCGGGCTCCAATGTCGCACCGATGATCGCCATCAGCTTGCCGCTGAACAGTCTTCTGCTTAGGCCTTTGTACGGATCGTAATCCGTGCTGTCCCCATTATCGAGACCCAGCAGCCGTCCCGCCCCCGTGACATGGACCTCCACCCGGTTATTGGCATTCTCGACGGAGTACCCATCCTCATCTTCCATGGTGATCTCAACGAAGATGAGATCTGTTCCATCGGCCCTCAGCTCTTCTTTATCCGGACGCAGGACGATCCGCTTGGCATTGCCAAACGATCGTTTTACATCCGTGGCTACGATACGGCCTGTTTCGTCATAAGCTATCGCTTTCAATTCGCCTTTGACGTAAGGAATCTTCCACCACCCAACCAGCTCTCTTCCTCGTGCATGGTCAATGTCATGCGTACCCACGGTTTCCCCATTGAGTCGTAATTCTACTTTTGGCGCATTGGAGCAGATGCGAACATCTATCATCTGACCGTCATTGAAATCCCAATAGGGCAGCAGATGCACCATGGGCTTCGTTTTGTAATCCGTCCAAGCGGCTTGATAGATATAATAGGAGTCCTTTTTAAAGGTTGCCGTATCAATCTGTCCGAAATAGGAGTTTTTAGTATGGTACGGCGTAGGCTCACCAATATAATCGAACCCTGTCCATATGAATTGACCGAGCGAGAAGGGCGTATCCCGTTCAGCCAGGATGCATGCCTCCGCCGATTTCGCTCCCCAGCTAGTCGAGCTGTTACCGAGGGAGGAACACTGCTCGTCATCATCGGCCAGAATGGATTTTTCGAACGGGAAATGGTAGATGCCTCTGCTTTGTACGACGGACGCGGTCTCACTGCCATATATGATCCAATCCGGATGTTCCCGGTGATGGTTCTCGTAATATTTCTCGGCATAGTTATATCCTGCTACCTTCACAATATCGGCACATTGCTGCGCGTTCTCCCAAGGCATATAATTCGATCCAATGGTAACCTTTGCATTTTGCTTAGGATCGTATGTATAAACCTCATCCATCAGCATTCTTGTGATGTCCTGGCCCCTCTCGTCCGCATGAGTATCATATATCTCATTCCCGATGCTCCACATGATAAGGCTCGGATGGTTGCGGTCCCGTTTGACCCAGCTCTTCACGTCACGCTGAACCCATTCCCGAAAAAACCTGGCATAATCATAAGGCGTTTTCGGCCGCTCCCACATATCGAAGGCTTCCGATACAATCAGCAGCCCCATTTCATCCGCCAGCTCCATCAGCTCCTTAGCCGGCATATTATGGGCGGTGCGAATCGCGTTAACCCCCATTTCTTTCAGAATTTTAAACCTTCTCGCCAATGCGGTTTTGTTAAAGGCTGCTCCCAAAGCGCCGAGATCATGATGCTCGCATACGCCGTTCAATTTGAATTTGCTGCCGTTCAGCAGGAACCCTTGATGAGGATCCAGCCGAATGTGTCGGAATCCCACGTTATGAGTGACGGCTTCCAAGATTGCATACTGCGAAACTGCGGAACGCTTGGTTCCGCTCAGCTTCATTTCGGTCACCAATTGATACAAGTTAGGTTCTTCCGGACTCCAGAGCAGCGGATCCTTGACAGCTAATGTTTGCGTATTTAGGATGCTGCCTGCACTGCTGCACGTGTGATTGGCGTCGACCCGGTCAGAAGTCTCGGCGATGATCTGCCCATCCTTCAAAATCACATGCTTGATCAGCACATCATCCACGACCTTCATTTCCGTCTCGACTTCAACCAGCCATCCATCTTCCTGATGCTTAGTCGCTATATAAACGCCGTCCGTGACGATGTGGTTGGATTCCCTTGTCTTTAACCATACATTCCGATAAATGCCTGCCCCGGAGTACCATCGGCTGTTCGGGCTTTGATGCACAACCTTTACGACGATGACATTCTCACCGTCCCGGAGCGCCTCCGTTATCTCGTGTTCAAATGAAGAATAGCCATACTTCCATTCGCCCATAGGACGACCATTGACATAGACGGAAGAATCCATGTACACACCGTCAAAACAGAGGAAGACCTGACCGCCGTCATTATTCCGCAACCATTCCTTCCGGTACCAGCCAATGCTGTTCTCGTATAACTCCTCCGTGTTATGTATGAGCCAATCATGAGGAAGATCAACAGGCTGAAATTGTAGATTCTCCGAATCTTCAACGTCCAAACCGCTTTTTGCAAACGTCCATCCATCATTAAATAAAGCTCTTTTATTCATGGGTGATATCACCTTCTTCGTCTATTTATTAATCAATGAGGACCGCAAATTCAGTCAATCTTACTATATCAGGATGCTTTATCATTTGAGCCTTCTTCAAAAAAATTCTAAGGTTTTCAAAGGATGATCTTTAATTTATGTATATTCTTGCACTGGACAAAAAAAAAGAGCCCTTCGCATGCAGCATGCATCAGAGCCCTTGCTTCATTATATTGCAGATGTGCCAAAAGAGACCAAGCGTCCCGAATCTCTTAGGATATCTTAATGTTAATGCAAATACCCCGTCTCCACCTCGTCCAAGACTTTTCTCGCTTGTTCAACCCACATATCGTCCACCGAGGCGTCAGGGTCGATCGGCGACTGGAATTGATCGAAGAGAGCTCCCAATAAACGTGGTCTCGCATGCTTATCGGTCCCCTTATTATATATATGCCTGAAGACAAATGGTCGGCCAAGCTTGATCGTTGCATGGCATCCGCCGCATTCGCCATCCAAGCTGCCCTTGGTTACGTGAAAGGGAATGCGAAGCCACACCATCCGCTCCTGATCCAATCTCCTATCCAAATAGCCATGCTTGTAATCCCAATTGCTGGCTAACGTAAAATCGTGTTTGCATAGATAAGTATCGATGTTTACGAAACGATCCTCCATATTCTCCAGTCGCGATTCCAAATTAATCATGTTAACGCCCACCTTCACATTTTAGTTCTAGGATGGACGTGAACTCCCGCCTTTATACGGTTCGCTGCTGCTTGCGGTATCCTGATGACCGATTGTGTTCGGGTGCTGAAATCGCTTATGCTTGCCCACTGTCTTAAATTACTAGTCATGATGACATAGCTCTCCCATTCTGGATCGCAGCTATTAAATATAATGCTGACCTTTCCCAAAACAGTGACACTGGACCAACCAAGCGCCAAAAACGCAACTTTCTTCCTGAGCTGTTAGCCTTATTCTTGTTCATATTCATATAATTTATGTCATTTAGTTATATTATTCCATTTTGTATCTAGTTCCTTTTATACCGATCACCCGTTCGATTGATTGGTGTCTATAATGTCCCGTAAGAACTTGGGCTCATCTTTTTTTGAACTATCAATGCTATAATAACCCCGTTTACTAAACAGAGAATACGTGGAGTTCTCGCAGAGAAACGGAGGGAAAACATGAAAGTGAAAGGTTACCAGAAGCTTGCTAGTCTCTTGGTTGTTATGCTTCTGGTGGGGCTGCATACCCCGGCTTACGGCGAAAATAATTCAAAAAAAGCGACTTGGATATGGCAGACGGACCTGATACGGGATGGCGGCGAAGAGCTGCTTGATTTTTCCCGCGAAGAAGGCATTAATCTGATCTACTTGCAGATCGATCGTCAGCTGTCGTCGGAGATATACGAGGCGTTTATAGAGCGTGCGCATGAGGACCAAATCGCGGTCCATGCCTTGGGCGGAGACCCTAGATGGGCGCTCACCGAACATCTCGATGACATGCTTGGTCTCGCTGATTGGGTAATTGACTATAACGGCAAGGTTGCGGCAGGTGCTCGATTCGACGGGATTCATCTGGATGTAGAACCGTATGTGCTTGCCAAGTGGCAAACTGAACAGGACCAAATCATTACCACCTGGGAACAAAATCTTAAGGCGTTCCTGAGCCTAGCTTCCGGAAAGGGACTCGAGCTCGGGATCGATATTCCTTTCTGGTTTGACCAATACGCCTTGGCGGATGGAACCGGACTTAATGAATGGCTGATCGGTGCGTTTGACCATGTTACCGTCATGGCTTACCGGAATGAAGTGGAATCCGAGCATGGGATCCTGGACTTGACGCGGGCTGAGCTTGAGCTTGCCGACAGGCTTGGGAAACAGATCCTGATCGGAGTTAATACCAAGGAGATGCCAGGCGAGTCTTATACCACCTTTTATGGACACGGGAAGGACAAGTTGAATCAAAAATTGGATCATCTCTCCAGTGCGCTCGGTTCTTACCCATCCTTTGCCGGTGTCGCAATCCACGATATTCGCAACTGGCAAAGCATGTCTGCTGATGAGATCGTCCCCCCTGGAAGCACGGATCCCGTTTCCCCATCACCGGCCCCGGAGCCGAATCCAGATCCAGAACCCGGTGAAGGCGATCGCGTGCCGGATGCGGATCCGGTGACGAGGGATCCTATGGTAAGAGGCACTTATATATGGGAAGCCCATGAAGTCGTTCAAAACAGTCAGGAAATTCTTGATTTTGCCAAAGAGAAGAAATTGAACTGGCTATATGTACGCCTTGATCTGGAACAGCCGTACAGCTCGTACTCGTCGTTTGTTAAACAAGCGGCTGCGGCAGGAATCGAGGTTCATGCCATGGGCGGGCATCCGATATGGGCCCTTGAGGAGAACCGGCCGAGAATGATGCGGCTCGTCAATTATGTGAAGAGCTACAATCGCGCCGTTGAAGGCGATGAGCGTTTCCACGGCATTCACCTGGACATTGAGCCCTACGTGCTGCCGGCATGGAAAGAGGATTCGCAGCAGGTTATTTCAGAATGGACCGCGAATCTGGATGCATTCGTTACGGAATTGAAAAAGGATTCTTCATTGGAAGCCAGCATGGATATGGCCGTGTGGCTGGATAAATATAAAGTCACCGGCGAAGACATGTCGCTCAGCAAGTGGATGATCAATCGTATGGACCATGTTTCCCTCATGGCCTTCCGGGATGTAGCGGAGGGATCCAACGGCATCGTCGGGGTTTCCAAGGAAGAGATTGCATTTGCCGATGAGCTGGGCAAGCCCATCAAGATATCGGTAGAGATCAAAGCCAGTCATGAAGGCGATCATATCACCTTCCACGAAGAAGGTGCCGCCTATATGGAGGAAGAGCTTGCCAAGCTGCCTGCTTTATTAAAGGATTCGCCTTCCTTTACCGGCAGCGTCGTGCATGCTTATGCGTATTGGAAAAGCGCGAAGCCGTAAAATGTAAGAGAAAGAACATAACCCCATTGCTCATAGAGGAGCGATGGGGTTATTTCATTGACGTTTCAGCCGGTGTGACTTACTCTCTTCATTGCATCGTATATTTTGCTTGTATGGATGGTAGTATCGTGGCCATCTGGATCATCAAACCAAGCATGGCATATACCAGATGTATGAAGGAAACGGAATCCAGGATATACACCTGAACCATAATCCAGATGATTAACTCAAAACCCGAATATAAAGAAAAGGTCCAGGACCAATGCTTTTCTTTGAAAATATTGAATCTTTGAGCTGCGTCCCACTCCCACTTTAGAATCAGTCCGGAAGCCGTGATCAGAGGCAGGATGCCAAACACGCAGAATAAAAGAATGCCTGGAATTAAATAATCAGGAAAGAAAGAGTCCTGCAATAATGAGCTGGGCATCCCAATGAGTTCACCACCAGGATCCGTTATAAGCATCGTTCCCCCTGCCAACGCGCCGATCGCCAAGAATGCTTGAAGGCCAATCAAGGCATGGGATCGCTTCCCTTTGATATTGACCATCTCCTAACAGCCTCAATTCTCTTTAAGATTCGAAGGTCGCCTACATCGAATCTATTCCCTCTTCTCTGATTAAGAAATAATATTTGTCACAATGCCACGGCAGCTGGTCCAGACTCAGAGAATAAAAAAAGCCTGATTACTCAGGCTAAAGTGATATTGCTTATAGAAGCGCAAGTCCGTGATTCATTACGCAATGCGCAGTTACGAGGCTCGCTGTTTTTTGTTAAGAAGATGCTCGCCCCTGATCCAGCTATGAAAGAAATACTCAAATGCCCCCGCAAGTACTGCTAGCAGCAGAATCTCCGAGAAATCAATGGTCCAGTTCGCAACGGCGCCGATGATCCACAGCATGACAAATACCAAGCCGGCATCCGCTATCGTGGCGATCATATTGCTGGTGCGAGGCAGAATATATAAATCCCCTACCAAGTAAGCAATGATGGCGATCCCCACTGATGTTGATACAGCCCCGATGAAAGAAGCATCGGTTAGGGAAACCAACAGTGCCGTAATCATAACCCCATGCACCAATAACTTAACAAGCAGTTTCATAATGATACACTCTTTTTTACGGTAGTGTATCCAGCTTGCGCTATGATTACTCCGGGTTATTCCCGGCCGTGAGGGATTTGACGAGCCGTGGGAAACTTTGGCCATCGTCCGCATAACGACCAACTCGATCCCTATCTGAAAAGGATAGCCTCTGTCTCTATGCTCTCAGCTATCATACCTTGGCCAACGTCGCAATACCGGCTAGCAGTGAAACAAGCATGCCCATCAGAAAGTTTTCATATAATAACATCAGTCTGATTTGTGTCCGAACTGTTTTTTGTTGATCCCTCCGCGGCGGACTGTATCGCCTATCGTATTTCACTGAAACAAATGTGAAGTAATTGACGATACTACTAATCATCGAGGCGAAATATAAAAAGTAATTTGTGAATTTTTGCGGATGCGAAACTCAAGATGGATTTCTAGCCGAACCTTACACGATTATTATACGAACCTTACATAAAGCTTAACAAAACAGCAGTAACGACTCGGACTCATCAATATGTATCCATGGAGGGGTATAAACGATGACATCTCCCGACCTTGAAGCCATCCGGCAGCGGCTGCCGGATTGGCTGAAAGCAAGCTCGCCATGCTCAGACAGAGGTAAAGTCGCCTCTTACATTCCCGAACTGTCCAAAGCTCCACATGATGCCTTGGGCATTACCCTTCTAAGCGCTCAGGGAGAATCCGTCACAGCCGGGGACTGCGGGCTTCGTTTTACGATGCAAAGCATCTCCAAAGTTTTCACGCTGATCTTGGCACTGATGGACAATGGAGAGGAAACCGTTTTTGGCAAGGTTGGCATGGAGCCGACCGGAGACAACTTCAATTCCATGCTGAAGCTGGAGCTGGTTCGGCCCGGCATTCCCTTCAATCCGATGATTAATGCAGGCGCGATTACCGTTTCTTCCTTGATTAACGGAAGCAGCCCCTACGAGAAGTCAAGCAGAATTCTTCAGTTTCTTAAAGAGCTATCCGGGAACGTCGACTTGGATTATGATATGGGAGTTTACCGCTCGGAATCGGATACCGGAAATTTAAATCGTTCCATAGCGTTCTTTTTGAAAGAAAACGGGGTTCTCAGCGGAGATGTTGAAGAGGTGTTGGAGGTATACTTCAGGCACTGCTCCATTGTTGTGGATTGTGCCGATTTAGCCCGGATGGGCTTGGTCCTGGCCTGCAGCGGTTTGGATCCGCTAACCGGCAAAACGCTCATTCCTCGCAGGTATGTTCAAATCGCCAAGACGTTCATGACGACATGCGGGATGTACAACGCGTCGGGCGAATTTGCCATTCAGGTAGGATTGCCGGCCAAAAGCGGCGTTTCAGGAGGCATATTAACATTAGTACCGGGACGTTACGGCATCGGCGTGGTAGGCCCGGCACTGAATGATAAAGGGAACAGTTATGCCGGCGTGCATCTCCTGCAAACCTTGTCCCGGGAGATGGATTGGAGTATGTTCTAAGTAAAAATCCCCCTGAAGCAAGAGCATATGCTTAAGGGGGATTGATTCGCAGCATTTTTCTCAAATATAATAACGACAACATAACATAAGGAAGTGTCCGCCTCTCTTCGGTCAAACCCTCCTGCCATCTTCGTATGAATCCAACTGCTATTTTCTGAAAAACAATCTGCCGATCCGATCCGCGAACTCCTGCATGTTCACGCTGGATGGATCAAGACGGTAATATCCGTTCTTCACGGCTTCCAATACCCAGAGCGGCAGCTTCTTACCCTCAAGCAGCGGATATACATTGTCGTAAGCCCACACGAGATGCTCCCATCGTTTGTCGTTGCCATCCTGAACATACTCGGATACATCGAGCACTTTCCCTCTGCCGTCCTGCAGCAGTACATTCTTCAAATGAATGTCCCGCGGGTTCAAGCCCTTGCTACGCACGAAGGAGCGTGCTGCTTCGACATCCTCTATGACCTGCCTAGGAACGGGCACACCATAGAGCAAGCAATCGTACAAGGTTAATCCGGATTCATGGCTGATCGCCACATAACGCTCGCCTGTTCCATAAAATACAGGAAAATAAGGACTGCCCATCAGCTCTTGATAGACCTTGATCTCCGCTTCCTTCTTGGGCAGCGCCTCCACAGCATACAATTTATATGCATATGCCGGCATAGGTTCATAGACGAATACCGCAGCATCCGTACCGATTCCGACACAGCGCAGGTCATCCGATTCGCCTTCAATCGTTACCGGGTCGTTGGTGCCATTCTTGATCACTTCCATGCAAGCCAGCGCGGTTTCTGCCTGCTTCCATTGTTCGTTATTCATGGGCCACCTCATTTGGTGATTATGGACTTAATTCAGTATGATCGTACCATAATCGAGCCCTAAAAACATCTTTGCCGACTTGCCGTACCATACGCACAAAAAATTACAAAAAAACCGCGAAAGCATTCGCGGTTTCTTGCTTGCTAACCTGAATATCATTACTCAGGCTTCACGAAATATCCGATGCCAGCGGCATAATCCATCATCTTTTCAAAAAACGGCTTGTCCGGCAAAGCGCATTTCACGCCCGTGTTGCGGAGGAACTCCGAAGTTTGCGGACAAGTATACCGGTAAACGGAATTCTTCGCCCCGTCGCCTTCAAACTGTGCCATGGCCAGCTCCAGGCCTTCCTTGTTCTTCGGCTGCTGCGGATCCAATAACCATGCCTCGTATTCCTTCCAGTCCATCAAGGCAATGTCATATCCATAATCTTTAAAATGCTCCACCATGTCCTCGTAAGGAATGGCAACCGGATTGCAAATATGGAATACTCGACCGACGGTCTCTTGCTGAAGCAGCAGCGCAGTAATCGCTTCCCCCGCATAGTTAATCGGCGTAATATCCACTTGCCACTTCACGTTAGGCGCTTTCTTCAACAGCACCATCGCTTTCAGCATGCGATAAAACGCGTTGTTGTCTATGTTCTTCTGAAATATTCCGTTCTCGGAGTGACAGGACAAATTGCCGACCCGGTATACCGCTGCCGGAATGCCTCGTTCCTTACCGGCTTTGATGACCAGCTTCTCGGCTTCCAGCTTGCTGTTCGTATAGACATTCTCAATGGAAGACTCCTCGTAGCCCGCTCCGGCAACGATCGCCTTCCATTGGCCGCCCAGCGCCAGGTCCTCCGGAATGCCAAGCGTAGATATAAAATGGAAACGGGTATTAGGTTTCTTTTGGGCCAAAGCTAGTAGTCTGTCCGTGCTCTCAACATTAACTCGGGCAAAATAGTCGGCATCCCCGAAATGCTTCACCTCAGCTCCGCAATGGATGATGGAATCGATGCGCGCTTCAATCAGGGCGAGGTCTTCTGCCCCAAGCCCCAGAGACTCCTGCTCCAAGTCGCCCTGAATCGCGATCACCCGCTTGTCCATTCGAGACTTTATGTCTTCGCCGAAATATCCGGTCATGACCTGCTCCAGGCGGATATACGGCTCCATCAGCTTTGACGGCCGAACCAGGCAATATACGGTTGCGGTGGATTGATACAGCAGTTCGTGCAGCAAATGAGATCCCAAATACCCCGTTGCGCCGGTTAGCAAAATATGCTGCTGGGTATACACCGCTTGTTCCGAAGCATGATTGATAGGAAAAGAAATCGGATACTCCGCCAAATCCTGAATCGGCAGATCCCGTTCCTCCAATGGATCGACCAGGAAATCCTGGCTGCTTAATTCCGCAACTCTCTCCGCTAGTTTCGCTATGGTTGGAAATACAAAGAAATCATTGATCTTCAACTGCGGATATCGAGGCTTAAGGAGGACCAGAATCTCCAGGATTTTCAGCGAATAGCCGCCAATATCGAAGAAATCGTCGTGGATACCGATTTTGGTTTGTCCCAGCGCTTTTTCCCAGGCTGCGCCGATATCCCGTTGGGTATCGTTAACCGGGGCTTCGTATCGGGAGTTATCCTCTTCCGCCTCCATCGACAGGTCGTATATAGCCAGCTTCTTGCGGTCTATTTTACCCGTCGGGGACAACGGCATTTCTTCCACGAAACAGATGTATTTAGGAACCATGTAACTCGGCACTTTCCGGCTTAAGAATTGTACCAATTCCTTGGCGGGGACGGCCTGTCCATCATGGGACGTGTAGAATGCCGCCAGCATTTTGCTTCCGTCCTCATCCGTTCTCGGAATGACCGCGATATCCTTCACGCAATCATGCTTTGCCAGATTGTCCTCGATCTCCCCGATCTCAATCCGGAAGCCTCTGATTTTCACCTGTGAATCTTTTCTTCCCCGGTATTCCACCTGCCCGTTCGGCAGCAGCCGCACCAAGTCGCCCGAACGGTAGTACTGTTTGCCTGATTCGGGCATTATCGGATCCGGAATGAAGGCTTCCCTGGTCTTCTCGGGCTGATTCAAATATCCCTTGGCTACGCCTACCGAGCAGATGAGCAATTCCCCCGTTACGCAAGTCGGACATAATTCATCATGTTCGTTTACGATATACAATTCATAGTTGGCAAAAGGCGTGCCGATATACACGGTGGCCAGATCCTCCGAAATCGGATAATCCACGACATGCCCTGTTGCTACGACGGTCGTTTCGGTAGGGCCGTAAAGGTTCACGATTGGAATCGGAAGCTTCTTCCGGAACATGCGAACGGTTTCTCCCGCCAAAGCTTCCCCGCCGACCACGATCGTTTTGATGTTACGGTATTTGTGTGTGTCCTCCATTGGCAAATACGCTGCCAATTGATTGAAGAATACCGTAGGCAATATCGCGACGCGCGTTGCGTTGGTGTCTGCCACCGCTTCCGTAAAGGCGTCTATGGAGAAGCGCTGCTCATCCGATAGGAGATGCAGACGCGAGCCGCAAGCCAGTGAGCCGAATATATCGTAAACGGAAGCATCAAAGCTGAATGTGGAATATTGAAGAATAATATCCTGTTCGCTCATCTGCAAATTCTCCCGATTGGCGAGTGCCAGATTCACGACGCCTTGATGGGCGATCAATGCGCCCTTCGGTTTGCCTGTAGAACCGGACGTATAAATGATGTAAGCCAGATCATCGCCCGTCACGCCCACGCCGCAAGCTTCTGCCGGATAGGAATCGACATGGTCATCGAGACAAAAATATTCCGGTTTGGTTTGGACTTGGGCCAATAGTCCATTCAGTTTCGCCGTGAAATCCGGATGCGTCAGAATGATGTTTGATGCCGTATCCTCGATAATATAGGCATTTCGTTCATCCGGATGGGAAGGATCCAGCGGGATATAGGCTCCCCCGGCTTTGAGGACGCCGAGCATGCTGATAATCGTATCGAGGCCCCTCTTCATAAATATCGAAACGAACTGGCCTTTGCGCAGCCCCTTGGCTATGAGCATATGGGAAATTTGGTTCGACTGCCTGTCAAGCTGTTCGTACGTGATCTGCTCCTGGCCGGAAGATAATGCAATTCGCTTCGGATATTTCTCCACAACCGCAGCGAACATCGCCACAAGCGTCGGATCTTCCGGAAGCTCCATCTTCGTGTCGTTAAGGGTTGCATAGGCATTCCGGTCCTCTTCCGTCAGCATAGGCAGACGGCTAACCGGCATCTCCTGATGCTCAAGAGCGGCTGCCGCAAGCAGCTCGAAGTGCCTGCTGAATTTTTCAATCGTTTCTTCTTTGAACAATGGCTGGGCATAGGAAACATAAAGTGTCCATTGATCCCTTTCCTCCTCCTGAACCACCCAGTTCAGCCCGCTTTCACCGTAGGCATAGCCGTTGCCGTTCCGGCCGTAAATCGTCCGCAGATGGAGCGGCTGACCGATAAAACCTTCGATGTCAGAAAGGGAAAGGATGCTTGCTTCAATCTGCTCCATCTTGGCCGAAATTTGCTCATACAAACGAGCAAATGAATCATTTTCGCTTATGCTCACTCTTAGCGGAAGCAAATTGCCCTTCTCATTGTTCACGCCGATCAGCAAATCCGAATCGTGCGTCATGCGGTACAGAAACACCGCATAGCTTGTCAGCATCCATGACTTGATGTTATACGCTTCGCGGAACCGCTGGATTTTACCGGTTTCGATACGAAGGGGAATCGCCATGCGATCGAAATCTTGATGCTGAAGATGCGCTGGACCGTCGGTGTACAGATAGAATCCCGGTAAAGGTAGCTGCAGTTCATTCAACCAATATTCTTTGCCTTGTTCGATCATCAACGTAGTATTCAAAGGTTTCAGCTCCATCTTTTTCTATGCTTTTTCTATTCCGGCGTCATTACACTCGCAGTCTGTTTACGAGAGCCTCCAGTTCGGCGGACACCTGATTGATCTGCTCGGCAGATTCGAAGATTTTGGCGAAGGAAGCCTGCTGCTCCTGGGCACTGATCCGGATCTCTCCCGACACGGTCGAGTTCTTCTCTGCGAGCTCAGCCAGTTGTTTAATCGCAGCGGTGATCTGTTCGGTCTCGGCCACCATCTGCTGGGTTGCTGCAGACACCTCTTGAATTTGGCTGGTAACCGTATCCGTGGCCACCAGCATGCCTTTGAACAGCTCACCGGTTTCTTTGACAACTTCCATCCCCTTGGCGACGTTGTGTTCGCCTTCGCTGATGGCTTCTACCGCGGATGCCGTCTCATCCTGGATGTAACGAACCAATTCAATGATTTGGTCTGCCGATTTTCTCGATTCCTCCGAGAGCTTCTTCACTTCGCTGGCAACGACGGCAAAACCTCGGCCCTCTTCGCCCGCTCTGGCCGCCTCGATTCCTGCATTGAGCGATAACAAATTCGTCTGAGAAGCGATCTCGGTAATAACCTGTACGATCTGTCCGATCTCATGGGAGCGGTTCTGCAGCTTTTCGATGATATGCACCGAATTTTTGACCGAATGATCAATCGAATTCATCTGCTCGATCACCTGCTCCACATTGTGGTTCCCTCGTTCCGACTGCGCCTTCATCTGGATGGATATTTCGGATAAATCCGATGTATTGCCGGCAATCGTCGATACGCCGGATGAGATCTCCTCAAGCGACACCACGCTTTCCGTAATGGAAGTGCTCTGGACAGCGACCCGATCGGACATTTCCTCCATGTTCTTGGTAATCGCCGAAGAATTGTTATTGTTGATTTCCACGGCCGAGAAGAGGAACTTGGACTGCTCAGCGGATTGCTCCGACACCGATTTGATCGTGGTAACAAGCTCATTGATATGATTCACCGTCGTATTGAACTTGGCATTGACCTGCCCGAGTTCATCATCGCCTGCTTTTAACTGAACCGTGAAATCGCCTTTGCTCAGTTTGTCCAGCGCTCCCATTAAAGCCTGAATCGGGGCGAATGTGCGTCTAATCGTGAAGTACTGCAGGGCCAATACGATCAGCAGGGTGATCAACAGCGCAAAAAGCGTGTTGGTAAGCAGTTCCTGCTTCCCGGAGGCGATCAAACTGGCATCCACGTCGATGCCCATGTAAGCGAAAATTTCTCCGTTCGAATTCTGGAAGGGATGCAGCACGGTGATCCACGTCCCGTAATTGTCTGTATACGCTTTGGTATAAACGATTTTTTTCGTTTTCATCATTTCACGGACCGCGTCGGCATGAATTTTCGGCTGTTCATATAGGTCGCCCAGATTCAAATTCTCTTCGGCAAACATGTCGAGCACCGCCGTAGGCATAGCGATAATCGAGGTCTTGTTGCCGTCCTCCAGCTCAGGTCCAAAAATATATCCTTGCGCGATGTTAGGATACGTAACGGACAGCTCATCAAACGTGCCGGTTAGCTTCTTCTGGATGTCCGAATTCCGGTCGGTGGAACCTTTAACCGCTTCAGCATCTTGAACGGATACGGACTTGATCAAAGTATCCATGATTTTCCCCGAATCGGATTGCAGCTGCTTGGTCAGCACGTTGTCCTGGATATAAAAGCTTGCACCAATGACGATGGCGCCCGTGATCATGATATAGAGACTTGTCCATATCATGTTTCTTGTAACAATGCTAAGATTTTTGAAACGCATACCTTTAGAGAACGTTTTTGTCTTACTCACTCGGTGTCTCTCCTTTGATAACTCATATGTATTTTCATATATAACAGGGATCCCTTTTAACTCACTTTTCGCATCACCTACTTTCCTGGATACAATGAAAATTTCAGGGATTTTTCGTAATACATGACCGTTTTCAAAATTGTTCAGATGTAAAGAAGCGCATTTCTTCCTCCGTCATGATTCTGGTAAAGGGGTGTTTCTCGAAACCGTCTTGTTATGCGAAACGGGGGAACAACGATGCATTTGCTCTACATGGTTCCATAACCTTACATCTTTTGTACTATTAATAGATCGGCTATTCCATGTCGATATTTAATACTTTAGTAATATCCGAGTGCAAATAAGCCCCGGTTTTCGACAATTATTCGAACTTTCATCCGTAGGGATCGCGTGGAGAAGCATCACAAAACAAACGCAAAAAAAGCGACATTCCGGTAAGTCAAAAGACTTTGGAATATCGCCTAATGCATTCATTGCATGAAAAAGAGGCCTAGTTAACGAAATTCATGATTTGATTTAATTTTCGCTCTAACTCCCCGAACTGTACGAATCGATCTTCCCTCACAAGCTCTTTGCCCTCTACGAATAGGAGGAGCGCTGGTGCGGTGAATATCAAAAATCTCGAAGCGATTTCCCCTACCGCTTCGGCCTGAATACGGCCCAGCGAGATACGCGGGAACTGCGTTAACAGTTCTCTAAGTTTGGGTAATATCGCATGGCATACGCTGCAATCTTCCCGGGATACATATACAAAACTGAAGGTGTGATCTTCAATAAATCGTTCGATCGCCTCGATCGATGTCAGTTCTTCCAGATCTTTCATGATGAACACCTTGCTTTCCGTCGACATGCAGGCTGTTGTTCAGTCCAGAACGGCTGTGATGTGCTCGGTTGTTACCGCCCAATGGGAAGCCGTCCAGTACTTCGCTTGGTCCTTGACGTAGATGATTTGCGGCGATTCATGCTTCACGTTCAAATCCTCGGCGATTTTATTGGAAACCGGACGGGATTCGATGACTTTGACCAAGGTGTAATCCACATCGCCGTTTGGCGTCTTTTTCAAATAAGATTCAAACTCTGCCAAAGCGTTGGCGCTAACCGGGCATGTCGTGCTGTGCTTCAAAATGACTTGACCGCGTTCGGAGGATTTTCTCAGAATGTGGTCCCATTCTTCCAGTGTCGTGATTTCATTCCATAACATATGATTCTCTCCCTTAGATGTGATATATCGCATTGCATTCATTATACAACCAATAGCTATTATACACATAGATTCCGCTGTTTTTCATATGAAGGTTCCATTTAGCCTGAGTCTATGCTGGTATTACTACTCCTCATCCGACACCCGAATCGTGTTACGACCGGAGCGTTTGGCTTCGTATAGCGAGCGATCCGCCTGCTTCAATACCTTCTTCAATTCAGTATCCCACCAAGCTTCTTCTGCTTCCGCATCGACTGTGCCGTTATGTGAGCTTGTCTTCACCGCGGCAACGCCGAAGCTGGCTGTAATCATCAGCGGTCCTTGCGGCGTAGTCATCGGCTGCGCGAGAAGCTTGGCACGGATCCGCTCCGCAGCTGCTGTTGCCTCCGAAGTCGAGTGACCGGGCATGGCAACGGCGAACTCTTCGCCGCCATAACGGGCGAACAGGTCCTCGGCCCGCAGTGTCTTCCGCGTTAATTCGACGATGTGCTGCAGGGCTTGGTCGCCAATATCGTGGCCGTAAACATCGTTGATCCGTTTGAAATGGTCGATATCGAACAGCAGGAAAGCGAGCGGCTCACGATTCCGAACCGCCTGATTCAGAAGGGCGTAACTGAGTTTCATAAAGTGCGAGCGGTTATAGATTCGAGTCAAACCATCGTAGTAGGCCATCTGCCGCAGCTCTTCCTGAAGACGCGCCTTATCAGTTACGTCGATCAGGACGATTAATCGTCCGGCCTCTCGCCCTCTCTGGTTGCGAACGGTAGAAGACCTGATCTGATAATGAAGCGAATGGTTACCTAATTGCCAGCGAATCTCTTCAATGTCGGCTTCTCCCTTATCCGGACCTTCCCGTTCCCCCATACCGAAAATGGGCTCTGCGGTGTGAAGCTGCCACATCTCATGTAACGGTTCTCCAATGGCCGAAGGGCTCAGCTCCGGCATCATGGTTGCCGCAGCCGGATTGAAGTCAACCAAACGGTTGTCCAGATCCAATACGAGGACGCCCTCCCGCATGCTCGAAAAGAGATTATCCCTCGCTATCGGCGCCACATGAAACAAACCCTTGGATGTCAATGCCCAGAGATAAAGGGCCGAGGTCAACGTCATGATGACGGGGATCGGGTCCATACCATCGGGCGTGAGTCCGCCAAGATAGAGAAAATCGCCGATAAGGGGCAGGACAAGACCAACCAGCATCGTGCCCAGCTGAAAGCGGTAGGATGGCATCTTGCGCCAGCTGCAAAGCAGCAGTACGACCCCGCCTATCAAGCAGGCGAAAGTGTAGGCGCCCTGAATGATATACCAGGGTCCGGCTACGATATCCACCTTCAAAGCAGAAACGTCCGGCCGTAATAGAATATCCCGATAATATAGATGATGTAGTTCGTTGGTCATAACAAGCAGCAGGGTTACGACCGGTATGACAAACATTGAAATCAGCAGGCCGGGTCTCAAATATCGTTCCATGCCCAAATAAGTCAGAATGATCAATAAATTAAGGGGCGGCAAGAACGGCATCCCTAGATATTCAAACTTGATCCAGAACTGAATCTCTTGAAGCGAACGGCTGGACAATTCGAGTGCAGCACCGAATGTATAAATCGCGGCCAGCATGCTGAAGATGAAGAAGGTTTTTACCGTTGCAAGCTTCGAGCGTCCTGACAGCACGTAAAGACCCATGATAATGTTCAATACGCCTGCCGTGACGATCAGCGTAATAAGAGCGGAGTAGGGTGTTCCCATTATGTAGGCTCCAAATCTGCGTGTGATGAGTCGGCCATGATCACCGATCGAATCTTATTCCGATCGTACCATAGTACACCTATCGGAACAATGTTCCATCTGTTGGAAGCTTGATACCCGCTGTTGCAAACGATGCGCTCTCGTGAAAGGTACCGCTGACTTCGGTCCTCTTGCCCGACGCTCCTCCATGCGGGATGAATAGCAAAAAGGAACCGCAGGTTCGCGGTTCCTTTTGCTATTTTGATTTTCGGGCTTTCACGATCAAGAAATGAGGATTCGTCATTAATCGATCATACCATTTTGCCATCCAGGCCTCCGCCTCCGGCTTGTCTTTATGCTCTAAGCTCGGCTGCGGCTCGACAATCTCTTCGATGCTGAAACAGGAGGAAGTCACGTTGATGATTTCTTGCATCGGTCTTCGATAGAAAGCGACCTCGACGGGACCGGACTCCGGTTTGTTCCAAATCTCCGTCAATAACTCTCGTGCAAAGTAGTCTTGCCGGTCAAAATGCTTAAAATCCATAAAGGGATGATGCACGGAGAAAATCAAGCTGCCTCCGGGTTTCAGCACCCGCTGAAATTCGCGAAAGGTTGGCAGCCACTCCTCAATGTAATGAAGCGTCAATGAACTTACGATGTAATCAAAAGCTTCATCTGCAAATGGCAGGGCCTCAGTCAGATCGCATGCAGCGATGGTCGCTTCACTGCCCACTCGCCTTTTGCAGGCTTCAATCATCGACGGGCTCAGATCGATCGCCGTTACCCTAGCCCCCCGTTGAATCAACTGCTCCGTATACCACCCGGCGGCACATCCGGCATCCAATACGGTCATCCGCTCCATGTTCTTCGGCAGCATCCCGAGCATGGCCGGCCTCTCGTAAAAGGCATTGTGCCCGCTCTGCGAATCCACATGCCGTTCGTAGTCCCCAGCCAGCTTGCCGTATGCCTTCAAAACCTTCTCCTTCATGGTTCCATAACCTCCATATGTACCTGCTGAATTCCTGGTCCTCTACCATTGCTGCGCCTTATAATCGCACTAACACGTTTGATTGACGATCAGCTTGAGTACAGGGAACAATACGTACGCTCGAAATGGTTGGCCAGCAGATCTTCCTTTCGAATGAAAAATTGCAGTTCCCCCGCATCCCACCAGCAAAAACCGACATCGTCGTCCGAATCGACAGCCAGCAGCAGCACCGTATCCTGAATTTCCTGCTGCGCGCGTTCCGCGCTGCCGCCGCAATACTTGGTGATCTGTTGCATGGCCGCATCCATAGAGTAATTGTACTCCGAGCCGGTTAACAGCATGAGCGCAGCCTCAAACTCGCAGTCGCCGTGCTGGGTAGAAGGGTAGCCAAAGATGGTCCCGATGTCGCCGGAATCCAGGCCCGTCAATTGAAAGCACAGCTCCTCATATGATTCATAATCATGCTCGTCATCTTCGATGAGCTCATCATCCACATAACCGTAATTAGGCGGCTCCAACGTGGCTCGGGCCTCCACACGGTAGCCGGTGAACACCTCATCTAACGCGGTTTCCTCGGGAGCGCGTCGTCGAACCGCTCCCGAACTCTGACCCTCGGGAAGATAGAGCACTCGGTGCTCAATGTTATAGGCGGGTTCATCCACGCCAACGAAGAAATACAGCATTCCGCTTGTCGGCAGCGAGCTAGTGGCGTCCTGGACTGCCACATCCTTCAACTGCAGCTGTGCCAGAAACGTCATCGGTGTTCCCTTCGAATTGAGGGGCCACTCCACCTCTTCGGGAAGATCCGGGTCACCGCCAAAGCGCGAGTTGTTTGACTCGGCATAGTCCTCCAGCTTCTTTTTGGATAATCGTACGCCTTGCCGCGTATGCTCGATTAAATACTCTTCGGCATGTTCGAATTGATGCTCCTTGATGATATCCTGCATTTTGCTCAAATTTTGTTCGGTTAGCTTCATCGTCCGGTTCCTCATCTTTTCATGAATTTTATTCTGCCATGATTACAAAATTGCCCTAGTCTGAAGTCCCCTGTTATTCTTCCTTAAAGAGATCTTCAATGATCGACTTGTCATAGCCATTGGTGATCCTGTAACTCCAAGTATATTTCTTATGTATGCCTCTATTCGGAGAGATTCGGATGATATCCGGTTCCGTATAATGTATTTGAAAGGGCTTGTATTCGACATTAATCCAGATCCAGTACTCCGTCCCCCTTGGGTAATTGTCGGTCCTCCATAACTTCGCGTCGGAGAAGCTATTCATGATGCGCTCGATGGTTGCCGGATCGGTAATTTTTATTCGATTCTCCCCGTACGAACTGCCCCTTTTCTCAATGGTTATATGATCTATCTTCTGTATGTCATGGATCTGATCGCCCATCAACTCCTTGTAGGTCGTTCTGGATTGAACTAATGAAAAGACCGCTCCCGACAATATGATCAACGCCACGATTGCAAAAAAAATACGCCATGACCTGTCACTCATTGCGATACCGCCTTGATTCCCTTTAGGTTACGGGCGATCTCATTCACTTTTTTCATATCCCCCTCCACTTATGCACGTTAATGGCACGGCACTCTCATAATATAAACCCCATCAGCCTAGGTTTAGTTGCCGGATAATTTAACATCTTTTGGTTTGATCTGTCAATCCTCTTTACAAAAGAATGCCGAATCTCTAAATGGACATGAATGTCCTCCGGAATTCATGAAAAAAGCGGCAGACCGAACGCCTATCGTTCAATCTGCCGCGACTACAGCACAAAAAAGCCGCACAAGGTGCGGCTTTCCCGAAATTCATATCCTGTTAAAACCATTAAGCCAGTGCGACGAGCAATCACCCGAAACGTCCAAAGTCATATCGACCTCGATCGAACCGCCGAAGGGTTGGATCTGCGGCTGCTACACGTTCAGCGAGTAGGACGAACGGGCGATCTCCGTGGCTTGAACCATGTTACGAAGGGAGGCAACCGTTTCTTCCTTGCCGCGCGTCTTAAGACCGCAGTCCGGATTGATCCAGAACAGCTTCGGATCCAATACGCGCAGTGCCCGTTCGATCATGCTGGTCATCTCTTCCACGCGAGGCACCCGCGGACTGTGGATATCGTATACCCCGAGCCCAATCCCCAGTTTATACGTATTCACCTCGAAACTATGGATCAGCTCGCCATGGCTGCGCGAGGTTTCGATCGAGATGACGTCGGCATCCATCGCCTCGATCGAATCGATCATGTCATGGAACTCGCAATAACACATATGCGTGTGAATTTGCGTGGTCGGCTGCACCGTGCAGGTCGTCATGCGGAAGGCTTTTACTGCCCATGCGAGATACTCGGCTTGATCTTCTTCCTTCAGCGGCAGCCCTTCGCGAACTGCGGGCTCGTCAACCTGAATCATCCCGATGCCGGCTTGCTCGAGCGCCTCAACTTCCTGTCTGAGGGCATAAGCCAATTGATACGCAATCTGTTCCCTTGAGATGTCCTCGCGTACGAACGACCAGTTCATGATCGTGATCGGCCCGGTCAGCATTCCTTTCACGGGACGGCTCGTCTTCGACTGCGCATATTTCGTTTCTTCTACCGTCATCGGCTGCTCGAATGCCACATCGCCGAAAATAACAGGAGGCTTCACGCAGCGGGAGCCGTAGGACTGCACCCATCCAAACTGGGTGAAGGCAAATCCTCCAAGCTTCTCTCCGAAAAACTCCACCATATCCGTTCTTTCAAACTCGCCGTGCACAAGCACATCCAGACCGATCTCTTCCTGAAGCTTGATCCAACTATCGATCTGCTCGTGAATGAATTGCTCGTACTGCTCGTTATTCCAGTCCCCCTTGCGCCAAGCCTGGCGAGCCTTGCGCACCTCGGCTGACTGCGGGAAGCTGCCGATGGTCGTCGTCGGGAATATAGGCAGCTTCCACTTGTTCTGTTGGGCGACATGACGCTCCTCGAATGGAAGACTGCGAGCCGGATTCTGAGCGCTAACCTCGGCTACAGCTCGCTGAACGTCGAGCCGATTACGCTCTTCCGACTGCTTAAGCGCCTGAAGCGCAAGGTCGTTATGTTCCAGTTCATTGGCGATCCGGGCAGCTCCCGTGGAGATGGCTTTGGTCAGCAGATCCAATTCAATCAGCTTCTCGTCTGCAAAAGCGAGAGCGTCCTTTAGTTCAGGCTGCAATTTCGTTTCCTTGCTTACCGTCACCGGTACATGAAGCAAGCTGCACGAAGACTGCACGATCAAGCGCTCGGCGGCCACATATTTCGTCAGCTCCTCCAATTGCGACAGCTTCTCGCGAAGCGAGGCCTTCCAGATTCCGCGTCCGTCAATGATCCCCGCACCCAAAACTTTGTTCGCCGGAAATCCGGATTGTTGGATGGCTTGCAGATTGCCTTTGTATCCGTGCACGAGGTCAAGGCCGATGCCGCTAACCGGCAGCTGGATGATGTCCTGGTAGTTTTCCACCGATTCGAAGTAGGTTTGCAGCATGATGTTTAGTCCGGGTGCCGAAGCCGCAAACGTTTCATAGATGGTGTTTAATCGCTCCAGATCGGCTTCGCTTAATTTCGTAACCAGGATCGGCTCGTCGATCTGTACCCATTGAACGCCTTCGTGTGCGAGCTCCCGAAGGATCTGAACGTACAGAGGCAGCAATTTATCAAGCCAGGCATCCGTTTCCGAGGCTTGGTAGCCTTTGGACAACTTCAAGAAGGTGAGCGGACCGACAATGATCGGCTTGCCTTCAATGCCGAGCTTCTCTTTGGCCTCCCGATAGGCTGCAAGCGGCCTATTCTCGGTAAGAACCGGAACAGCTCCGTCCAATTCCGGCACGATGTAGTGATAATTGGTGTTAAACCACTTGGTCATTTCACTTGCTGTAGCATCCTTCGTGCCGCGTGCAATCCCATAGTATACAGACAATGGAACAATGCCGCCTTCATATGGGAACCGCTTGGGTACGATGCCGAACATGGTGGCCGTGTCCAGGATATGATCGTAATAACTAAAATCATTGACGGCGATCAGATCAATGCCGCTCTCTTGCTGCTTGCGCAAATGATTCAACCGAATCTCCCGCAGCTGCTTGTGAAACTCCGATTCTTCGAGCTTGCCCGCCCAGAACGCTTCTAAAGCTTTCTTCCATTCCCGATCAGCGCCAATACGCGGATATCCCAGTACACTGCTTTTTGCCATCTAAGTAACACTCCTATACAAATTGTTACAAGAAAGATATCACGTATCGCCCGGTATAGTGTAACTCAAATAAGCTATATCTAGTTATAGCCTGCGGCTATAGCGAGAGAGCTGAGATGATGAATGAAGACCCTCCTTCCTTCTTGCCGATCAAGCGCTTGTCATATGAATGATCTGAAAAGAACCAACACAAAAAACCGCGTTATTACGCGGTTTCTCATGACGGTCTTCCATGCGATTCTATTATTTGAAATAAGATGACTGTGATGTCTATGCCGAATCTCGGATCCAAGCATCCAGCAAACGGAACGTTTCCTTCGCCGAATCGATGATTTCATCGGAATCCTTCAAGCCGCTCGACAGCAGCGCTTCCCGGAATTCGGTCCATCTTGGCTTGGTCTCTTGACCGTATGCGTGGAAATAGCGAATGCCCGACTCGGGACTCACGGGCAAGAACTTCATCAGTTGTTTCGTGATGACTTGGCCACCGAGCGTGGACCCCTCCATCACATAGAGATACCCCCATATTTGCGCAGGCGTGCCCAGCTCGGGCAGCCGGCTGCACAGCGGAAGCTCATTTATTTCATCCTGAGTCATACCCAGATGCATCAGATCTTCTTCCAAATGTTTCGACTTCATCCGAATCGACATATCTAATCCCATATCGTTCACGGCATCCTCTGCCATAACCTTCGTTTCGGCCGGTTTAATGAATCCGTAAAACTTCGCTAAATACGATCGATATTGATCAATCGTCAGGGTCTGGTCGAATGCAGCTTTCGCGTAAGGATTCTGTTCGATTTGTTCATGCTGCGGTGCCGTCTCTTCTCTTAACCGTTCTAAAATCCGTGTGCTCAATGGATAACCCCCTATCATGTTTCGAGCTGTGTTGCTGATCAAAGCACATCTTCAGCAAACCATTAACCGAGGTGTCTGACGGTCGATGAACCCTGCGATAAATATATCATAACGAGATTCATATGAATACATAGCAGGCTCCTCGGTTTCAGTAGCCGGGAACGAAAAGAACGAGAGGCGAACATTATAGGTTGTCTATGCTGTTCAGCACCAAAATCAGTCCCGCAATGCACAAAACCCACGAAAGCACCGATCCGGAGCTCTGGGCGATTTTCAGCCGCAGCTTCTCAAGCGGACGCTGCATCATGCGGCCAAATGCAAGGTGTGCACCGAGCAATAGGAGCGGAGGAAGCACCATGATCACATTATACGCAGCCAGGAGGGGTACCCATTCAACCGGTGTTAGTTGGGCCGATGTCATGAGACCGATCGCCGCAAAATAGGGCAGTGCCGTTGCCACCTCCAGCAGGGACGTGGTGAAACCTAGCCCGATCATCGCCCCGAGGCTTTTGGAGCTTGGACGTCGCGGTTCCGTCGTCTTTTTCGTCGGGACAAAAAAACTGGCTGCAAACAAAACGCCGCCGGTAACAGCCATAACCCAGCTTACCGTTCGATTCTGAAAAATGCCTGTTACGCTCTGAAGAACAGCATACAACCCAGCATCAGTGCGGCACCAACCAAGAAATAAAAGCCTGCCACCGTGAACAAATAGACCCATAATCGGGTGATCAACCGATCCCGCTCCGTCAACAGCAAATAGACCGTTACGCCGAGCGTGGCGGGGCTCAAGGTATCCAGGAGCGACAACGCACCTACGGAGAGCAGCAGTTCCGTTGTCATGATGTCTCCCCCTCTTCGTCTAGTTTTTCTTCCACTCCTGTAGCATAGATATCAAATGCCAGCTCCATAAACTGAAGAAGCTCTTCCTCAATGGGGTACAAGCCCATCTGCTCGGATTGCGAAGGAGATTTGCGGATCTCCCACAATTTATCCACGAAGGGGTCTTCGCCTTCAAAATGCTCCCGGCGTTTTTCATCCATGCGTTTGATGATCCTCTGTACTTCAGGAGAACCGGGTCCGTTCTCCATACGCTTTTTAAGCTGTCCCAGCAGAGCGATCCATTCTAGCGAATCCGGATCTGTGCTGTTCATATTCGGGAGGAGGTCCAGCAGCTCTTCTTCGCGCCTCTCAAACATTTGTTGTCGGAACGCATGCTTTAATGAGGGGTCTCTTCCTGAGAGATGGATCAGCTTCTGAATCACATCCCAGCTTGTCTCCCCTTCCACGGCAATGCTATGCAGGACGGCGCGGAGCGCTGATTCCATTTGGTTCAGCTTGTTTTGTTCATTCTTCACGAAGTCCAACTGATTCATCAAACTGGATGACCAGTTCCATTCCGGGTTCGAAATCATATCCGAAATTTCCTGCAAACTGAAGCCCAGCTTTTTCAGAAACTGAATTTGCTGCAGCTTCTTTAGCTCCTCCTCGCTGTATATCCGGTGTTTACCCGGAGTCTTGGCTGCCGGAATCAGCAGGCCGATCTGATCATAATAGCGAAGCGTTCTTACCGTAATGCCCGTCTGTTTGGACAATTCTTGAATGGGAATCGATTTCATCACCTGCTTTCTTAAGTTCTCCGATAACTCCACTATACAAGATGACGCAACGTCACTTTCAAGTCATTTTCAAAAAAAATCAGGTCCATGCAGATAATAAACAAAAAAGCCCCGGCTTTCGGGCTTTTTCCATACCATGCTGGTTTCATTTCAAGCTGAGGATTTTCGTTCGCGTTATCCCGACCAGATAGAGGACAATGGGAATCACGATCAAGTGGAGGAGCGCATAGCTTGACCACACGTTCTCAATGATATCGGCGACATAAACGGTGTTGATGTATGTATTCCAGGCCACGACGACAAACAGCACGGACAGCGGATAAATTAACGAATTCTGGTCCTTCAGACCGAACACGGTTTTCATGCCTTGAAGAATCGAAAGATACAGCAGAGAAATCTTGATAAAAAAAGTCAGGATCCACAGCGTAATCAATATGCCTTCGACACGTTGAAAGAAGTTTCCTAAGTTAATCGTCTTCGCAAGTGCATATGCCGGAAACGTGCTGTTCTCCGTCTGTTCAATCCCCAAAATTAGCACGCTGAGCAGGACGGTAATGCTAAGGACGAGCCCGCCTGAAGCGGCTCCCCGCATCAATGCCCTCTCCCCTTCCTTCTCTCCTTTGACCAAGGGTAGGAATACCATTAACACAATCAGCTCCTGGAACATGGATGAATGGAATCCGGCCTTAGCCACGGGCATCCAGCCTTCCTCCAGCATCGGCTTGATATGGTTCCAATCGATTTGGGGCATAAGCGAGAGGACAAGGACCATAAACAGAAATACGATCCACGGAAACATCAATTCACCGACGCGGGCCAACAGAATGATGCCCATTCTGGCGCACATGACGGCCGCTATTAAGAACAAGATTTGAATAGCCTCGATCGGGGTCTCCGGCATCATTTCACTGCTCAGAAAAAAGCCCAGGTTGCCAAGCAAAGTACCTGTAAGAATCAAAAAATAAAACAAATAGATCAGCGAGAAGAGTTTGCCCAGCAGCTTCCCTAGCACCTTTTCGTGGATCTCGAAGATCGATTGGCCGGGATAGAGACGCGCAATGGCTATATACAGCACGACCATGAGGAGATTAATGAGCAAACTGAAGAGAGAGGCCATCCACGCATCTTCCCGGGCGGTATGCGCTAATCCGGAAGGCGTAACCAGGATCGAGGTACCGATGGTCAAACCGAATGCCAGTATATAAAATTGCCGCGGTGCGATATCCTTGTATTTGATCACGTATTACCAAACCCTTCCTCATTATGAGATCAATCCGCTCAGGGGCTGCACCAAGGCGCCGATCCAGTCCAGCGGCCTTAAATAAGGCACCTCCATCATATCTCCGATCAAAGCCAGCAAGGTTACTCCCCATACCGCATAGAATACGATGATGTCCCGGATGGAGCGCAGCTTCAGAAGATGACGGGTTTCCGTAACGAGAACGACGGCTAGAAAGAATATGAATAACCAATGCCAATTCACGGCTCATCCACCTTTTGGTTTAAGGGTTGTATGATGGATCCGACCCGGCGGATCGCTACATCGGTGTCCACCCGGATACTCATCGTTTTAAAGCTTTCGCCCCAATGATCCCGGTATTTTTTCCAAACGTCCGGATATTTTCGGTGCAGAACCTCGCCGAATCCAAAAACGTCGGCTCCATAACGCTGCTGGACCAGCCCGATGTGCTTCCGAATATTAGCATTATATTTATCCTCGATGTCCTTCTCCAATTCGTCGATGACGGCAGGTTGACTGATATCAATCGCGCATTGAACGGCATTCACGTCGGCCTCGATCTCCAATTCGGCGGAAAAAGCGGGGGTTCCATCCGCATTGAGCTTAACGTCCAGCGTTGTGTCCGCCCGGTTCACGGCGAATCCGACAATACCATCGTCCGGACATGCAATGAATCCCGTCGTGGTGTCGACTCTATTCAGGACATAATTGACGGCCTTGCTGGGAGGTTCCCCCAGCCATCCGACCAACCGATCCCCCTTGAATACGCCTAGCCCCGTATGCTGTAGAAGCGTGGAAGGATTGATTTGCTTCACGTTCTCCATGGACTGGCCTTCAGCTAAACTGCCGCTTAATTGGACTCCGGATAATACCGGGTCTGACCCGCTGCGCTTTAGCTCCGTCACGAACTGCTGCAAAGTGACTTTCCCCGTCGCCGCCCATTTTTTTTCCGAGATAAGAATGGAGGTATAGAGCGAATTCGCCGGAACATATTCGAATGGCGTAACGACCTCCAGAATCTCCGCAGCTTTTCCATTCTTGGCGACGAGCATAAAGAAATCCGTTCGAAGCTGATGATTCCGGGAGATATAATCGAGGACATCGCTGAGCCCTGACCTGGCCAGATCCTCACCGAATACCAACACGCGAACGTGGGACAGATACGGCATCCGGGGGGCCATGCTCAACATGCGCTGCAGGGCGTCGGGTATGGTTTTGCCGACGGACTTATAGGTCACGGCAGGAAGACTGCCCATCGATCCGCCTTTTTTGGAGCCGGCCTCGGCCGAATTAAGCACCTGAGCAGTAATGGCATACCCATTCTCATGGGTGTCGATGCCAAGCGCCATGACGACGGCCAGCTCATTCAGTTCTTTTCTGCTCCAGCATCCAGGGGTGAAGGTCAAGCATAATACGAGCAGGACTGAAAGTAGTATTTTTCTTTCCAACACGATAACCAGTCCCCTCTGCATGAAATAGAGACTTCGAATGCAAGTCCTCGTTATTTGAAGGCTTATGTCTTGGATTTGGTCAAGTATTTTTTCATGCTGTGACGGGATAATCGCAACAAGGCATCTTTCTGGCTCCGCCATCTTATGGGGGCGAAAGAGGTCATATACGGAACCCCCATGGACTGAAGGCTGCATAGGTGAAGACCTATGATGATCATGCCGATAATCATCCCGTACAATCCGAATGACGCAGCGATTCCCATGAGCCCGAATCGCAAGATCCGAACCGAGATTCCGATATTGAAAGCCGGCAGGGCAAAATTCGCAATCGCCGTCATGGACACAACGATCACCATCGCGGCCGATACGAGACCCGCTTCCACGGCGGCTTGCCCGATGACCAGCGTGCCTACGATGGAGACGGATTGGCCGATCGATTTAGGCAGCCGAATGCCCGCCTCGCGCAGAATCTCGAACGTAATCTCCATGATCAGGGCTTCGATGAATGCAGGGAAGGGAACCCCTTCCCGCTGTCCGATTAAGCTGGTCAACAGGTTGGTCGGCAGCATTTCCTGATGGAACGTGGTAATCGCAATATACAGGGAGGGAGTAAGGAGCGCTATTCCGAAGCACAAGTATCGAAGCAGTCGAACCAAGCTGGCAAAATCCCACCGCTGGTAATAATCCTCGCTTGATTGAAACAGCTGGACGAACAGGGCGGGAACCACCAGAACAAAGGGCGTTCCTTCTAAGAAAACAGCAATGCGCCCTTCCAATACAGCAGATGCAATGACGTCGGGCCGTTCTGAATTATATACCGTAGGAAAAGGACTGTAGCGATGATCCTGAATCATCTCCTCGATGTAATTGCTCTCCAGGACGCTGTCCAGCTTGATTCCATCCAGTCTTCTGCGCAGCTCGTTCAGTACATCGACATCGCATAATCCTTCCATGTACATCACGGCCAGCTGCGTATTTGTGTGCTCGCCGACCGTTCTCTCTTCCAAGCGCAGTTTAGGGCTTTGAATTCTCCGCCGGACCAAAGCCGTATTCTCTCGAAGCGACTCGGTAAAGCCTTCCCTCGGACCTCTTACCACGGATTGCGAGCTGGCTTCCTCCACTCCCCGCTGTTTCAGCGTTTCCGTTCCCACATACAGGGAGGTGGCGGTTCCATCCATGAAGATGATCGTATTGCCGGAGAGCAATTTCTTTTCAACCTCTTGAAAGGTCCGGGCTTCTCCCACTTTTCCCATCGTGATCGTCAGTTCCTGCAGCATTTTCATGCGTTCTTCCGGACGCTGGTCGGGGAGATTCATGAACAGCGGCATATCGGCATGAATCGCTTCGATTAGATAACGGGGATCTCCCATCCCCTCAATATAGACCATGACCGAGGGTATGGCGCCTAGTTGAAGCTCGCGGTAAATAATATCTCCGCTTTGACCGAAGCGGTTCTTCATATCGTCAATAAATAGCGTCAGGGATGCCGGCAAATTTTCTTGCGGGGCTTCGCCCGGCGTTAAGTTCTTCATCATCATGGAAACGACTCCTCGTGCCTACACGGCCAGCTTTGCCCTACAAGGAATTCAAGTCACCTTCAGTTATCTTTTCCTCTACTGTTCCCGGAGTTGGATATATTATGCTTTTTAAGCATTTTGACATAAAAGCGGTATACATTTCTGACATTGGCCTCCTCTTCCAGGGCACATCTAACAAAAAAAGCCGGCCAGAGATTCTCTCTGGCCGGCTTTTTTAACACGATGAACTGAAATTATCCTGTCGCTATGAGCTACTTGTCTTCTCCCTCTTGAACGAAATTAAGCACAGCTTCGTCCACTGCCGCGGTCTGTCCAAGGTCCGGTTGATCTGACAGTTCTGCTTCGCAGCATTCGGGACGGCCGTGCAGTTCAAAAAGAACCAACTCGTTTTCCCCTTTGCGCAGTAAAGGTCCGGGAATATATAGTGCCTTCTGCGGTCCCGCCTTCCAGTACCGGCCGAGATTAAAGCCATTGATCCAGGCGACGCCCTTCGTCCAACCATCAAAGCGAAGAAACGTATCTCCGATCTCTTCCACCTCGAAGCATCCACGGTAAAACCCTGGCAGACCCGCGTCGCCCCTCTCCGGCATGGACGGTTCTTCTTGCCGCGCCTGCCCTTCCTGCGTAACCGGCGTATACGTGAGCGATGACATTTTCTCCGGCTCGAGCGGCAGGGTCCGGATCGTCCAGTCGTACAGGAACTGGTTATCGATTCTCACGCCTTCCGTGATTCCCTTGGGATCGCGAATCAGCGGCCCATAATTGATCCGGCCCATATTCTCGACGAGAATATCCAGCCTCGCTCCGTCTGCGGGTACGGTAATATCCAGCGGTTTTGAATTCCAGCGTTCGACGACCCCAAGCGGGCGACCGTCCAGGAATACCTGGGCGCGATCACGAACCTCCTGAATATGCAGCTGCTGACCGTGCCGCGGTCCCTGGATAAATGTGCTGTACATTATAAAACCATAGGACTGTCCGCATTTTTCCATCGGCTGAATGCACACGCTTTTTATCGGCTCTGACAATTGCTGGAGATTGGTTTCCGTAAACAGGCCGGCCATTTCAGACATGGCAACCTTTCCGTAGGCTGCTTTTGGAACGGGCTCAGGGAAGGCACACCCCGGCGCAAACCCATGCTTGCTGAGCACCCTCCGGACCGCCTCGTATTTCTCCGTTTTATCCCCCCATTCCGTCAAAGGGGCATCATAGTCGTAGCTTGTCGTCGTAGGCTCATAGGCCTGGATGTGATTCGCTCCACTGTAAAAGCCGAAATTGGTTCCCCCGTGGAACATGTACATATTCATCGAGGAGCCCATCTCCAGCATTTCATCCAGTACGCCGGCGACATCCGCGGCATCCCGCACGTGATGGTCCTCCATCCAGTGATCAAACCAGCCGTTCCAAAACTCCATCACCATCAGCGGCTCTTCCGCACGATATTCCCGGTATTTGCGGAAGGATTCTTCAACCCGGGAACCAAAATTCACAGTTGCGTGCACATCGCTAAGCGTCCCACCGAGCAGCATTTCGTCGGTTGGCCCGTCGGAAGTAAAGAGAAGCACGTCGACGCCGCGCCGCACCAGTCCTTCGCGTAAATACTCCAGATAAGCGTGATCGTTGCCGTAACTGCCGTATTCATTTTCAACCTGAACAGCCAGAATCGGCCCCCCGTGCGTGGATAGCAGCGGAACCAATTGGGGGATCAGCTCATCGTAATAATGATCCACTTTGCTCAAATAGAGCGGGTCGCTGCAGCGAAGCCGTATTTCTCCATAACCAAGCAGCCAGCCCGGCAACCCACCAAATTCCCATTCCGCACAGATGAACGGGCTGGGTCTGACGATGACGTGCAGGCCCAGTTTCCCGGCCATTTCGATAAACGATGCGACGTCTGCCATACCGCTAAAGTTAAATTCCCCCTCCTGGGGTTCGTGCACATTCCATGCGATATAAGTTTCAACGGTATTAAAGCCGCAGGCCTTTAATTTTAATAGCCTGTCCTCCCAATATTCAGGGACGACACGAAAATAGTGAATCGCTCCCGATATGATCCGGTACGGCTGTCCGTCCAACAAGTATTGTCCGTTCTCCCATGTCAGCATTCCCATTCAGCTTCCCTCCACCTCATGTAAAAATCCAAGGCTTATTGCCCGCAATGATAAACCGCCATGTTTTTGATTCTCGGGCTTGCCGCCGATTTCAGGACCCGTAAACGCACCTTCACGGCAGATACCGGAGCGAAGGCATCGATTTTCTTGTGTCCGATCGCGCTGCCGCGTGTAAGCTCAAGCCACTCTCCATCGACGAAGGCGTCCAGCACATATTGACTTACCCGTTCCCCGTAAGCAATGTCCTCCATAACAACAACATGATCGATCACGCATGCGCTAGGAAGAGACAATTCAACGACCTCGCCCGATCCCGAGCTTTCAGCCAGGGCATGACTAAATCGAGACTTGATCTCTCTGCCGAATTCCAGAAGACGTCGTACATCGGCTTCCGGAAGCAGGCCATGATGGTCAGGCGCGACGTTGAGCAGCAAGGTCGCCCCATGTCCGACCGATCGATAGTAGATGTCCATTAACTGATCTACGGACAACAGCAAGTGTTCTTCGTCCGGATGCCAGAACCAGCGGTCTTTTCGAATCGGAACATCGCATTCCGCGGGCACCCAGCCCGGCGTCTCCGGCAGCCATTTCAGCGATTCCTCACTGAACATGCTGCCCCGCGAAGAATCGGCAGTGTTCCAGCAAGGATACGGCGCCACGCCGTCCTCATTGCCGACCCAACGAATCGTAGGAGCCCCCATGTTAAAGATCATGGCACGGGGCTGATATCGTTTGACCAGTTCCATGATTCGAGGCCAGTCATATTCGCGGCCTTCCGACCCCGCGCCATCAAACCAAATTTCCACTAACGGGCCATAGCCCGATAAGAGTTCCTCCAATTGCCTGCAGTAAAAGTCATCATACTGTTGCGGGTCGCCATAACTCGGCTCGTGCCTGTCCCAAGGGGATACATAAATACCGAAGCCGATGCCCTCTTCCCGGCATGTATCCGCGCATTCTTTAACGACATCGCCCCGACCTTCCCTCCACGGACTCGAGGCTACGGAGTAGTCCGTCGTCGCTGTCGGCCACAGGCAAAAGCCGTCATGGTGCTTGGCCGTCAATATGAAATAACGGAATCCGGCTTCCTTCGCGGATCGGACCCACTGTTTGGCATCCAGTCGGTCCGGATTAAACAAAGACGGAGCATCCTTGCCTTCCCCCCATTCCTGGTTGCAGAACGTATTGATACCGAAATGACAGAACATCCCGAGCTCCAGGTCCTGCCAGGCTAGCTGCTCTGGAGTCGGCAAAGCAACAAGATTATCCGCATGTTGCTTCAAATCATGATTCATCTCTTTTCACTCCCTCACGTGAGTTATGCTGCAATATGAAACTTGGTTTCAACACAGCAATGACACGGTTCATTATCTTCTTAATACAATCTGATAGGTCTCTTCCTTCTCTGCCGCAAACGTATATTGATAACCCGAGGCGGATCTTAAGCATGTTATTGGTACAGGAACATTAGTGGAATCAAGAATTACAAGCGGGTACCCGCTAAATAAAACACAATCCCGAAAATGCCCAGAATATATCTCAGCCGCTTCAAGCTTGCCTTCCTTCCACCAGATATTCACTGTATAACCGCCTCTAGCACGAAGTCCCTTCACCGAACCACTTGCCCATGAGGACGGCAGAGCGGGAAGCAAACGAATTTCGCCGCCATGGGATTGCAGCAGCATCTCCTGGATCGCGGCTGCTCCGCCGAAATTGGCATCGATTTGAAAAGGGGGGTGGTCACCGAACAAATTCGGATGTACGGCCTTGGCCAGCAGTTCGCGAAGACTGTCATGCGCTTTCTCTCCCTCGCCAAGTCGAGTCCAAAAATTCGCGATCCACGCTTGGCTCCAGCCGGTATGTCCTCCCCCATACTTCAGGCGCCGTTCCAACGTTACCCTGGCAGCCTCTCCCAGCTCGGGCATTCGATGAGGAATAATCTGTTCTCCGGGATGCAGAGCGAATAAATGTGAGATATGACGATGGCCCGGCTCAAACTCTTCATAATCAACAGCCCATTCCATGACCTGTCCGTATCGGCCGATTTGGGGCTGAGGAAGCTTCGCCCGCGTATCCATCCATTGTCTGCTCCATTCCTCATCCAGCCCCAGAATCTCCGCTGCTTCAATACAAGCGGTTAATAATGCATATATCATTTGCGAGTCCATCGAAGGACCGGAGGATAAGGAACCGATCTGTCCTTTCTCGTTAATATAACTGTTCTCCGGTGAGAGCGAAGGCGAAGTCACCAGACTGCCGTTCTCATCAAAAACAAGAAAATCAAGAAAGAACAAGGAGGCCTCCTTCAGTACTGGATAAGCCCGTTCACTCAGGAAAGACTCTGACAGATTATAGCGGTAATGCTCCCATAAATGCAGGGCCAGCCAAGCCCCGCCCATCGGCCAGAAAATAGCGGGTGTCCATGCTCCAAACAAGCCGCTTTCTGCCCACAGATTCGATGAAGCGTGCGCGGTAAAGCCCCTCGCCCCGTACAGAGATGCCGCGGTCTTCCGCCCGTTGATGACCAAACGATCGATAAAATCGAACAATGGCTCGTGGCATTCCGGCAAATTGCCTGTCTCGGCAATCCAATAGTTCATCTGCAAATTAATGTTCAGATGATAATCACTCTCCCAAGGGGGCGTGAAGCTTTCATTCCAGATTCCCTGCAAATTGGCAGGTAAACTTCCCGGTCTCGAGCTTGCCATCATCAAGTAACGTCCATATTGATAGAACAATGCCTCAAGCCCAGGATCATTCCCCCCTTGCCGATAAAGCTGTAATCTCTCCGAAGTAGGTCTATCCACAGCTGCAGCTTCTGCCTCGGAAGCACTCTCCTCCGATACCGGAGCTTTCCATGTATCGGCCGCTTCGATTTCCAGACTTACTCGCTCCAATAAAGCGCAATGATCAGTTATATGCTCTTCCAGCAAAGAGGCATATGGAAGCAAAACAGCGGATTCCGCTTGTCGCAGCGCCTCCCGGTACGGATCGTCACAGCGAAACGATGTCTGAGCGGCGAGCAGCAAGGTAACGGCATCGGCAGACTGGATATCGAGGTAATTGCCAACCGTGTGACACTTGCCGCCGATCGTATGGGCTTGAAGCACTGTCGCGTATGTAACACCATCCGGCCCACATATGCCCTCCATCGCCAATGTACGTTCATTTTCCCGATTAATGTTTCCATCGAAGGGCCGCCTGCTTAACCGGGCTGATAAATGAATCGCTGCAGGTTCCGATGCGGAAATACGAACGACAAGCACTTGATGAACAGCACTAGCAAAGACTTCCCGTTCATAGAGAATGCCGTTCTCTTCCCAGCTTACGGAAGCAACGCCCGTCCTCAGATTCAGCTCCCGCCTGTAATGATTCACTTCGGACGTGCCGGACTTGAACTGAAGCAGCAGATCTCCGAGCGGCTGGTAAGGTCCAAAGTATGGCGGAGCATTCGTAAAATGGGTAAGCGCCAGCTGTTCCGCCTCTCTCAGTTCCCCACAGCGAAGAAGTGATCGGATATCATCCAGCTTTTCTATCGCTTCTGGATTGTCATGCTGCTTCGGTCCGCCGTACCATACCGAATCTTCATTCAAACCGATCCGCTCGGTGGACACACCGCCAAATACCATCGCTCCGAGTCTCCCGTTGCCGACGGGAAAAGCCTCCGTCCAGGCCTGCGCAGGCCGTCGTTCCACAAGCTTTCTCGTTTCGTTGATCATCGCTCTGCTCCTATTTTTGAGTATCTCAACAGAATAAGGGCTGCCTCAGATGAATGATTACTGAAGACAGCCCTTCCAATCAATAGCTAAGCATCAACCTTTTTGGATTCCATCCGGACCGATTATTTAACAACGCCTTTTTCGTTAATAATTTTTGTAGCCTCATCAACCATCCATTGTTGAACCTCATCAATCGGCTCGTTGCTGAGCATGAATTTCGCAAATCCGTCATCAATGATCTTGGTCAATTCCGAGGTAGCCGTCATCATGACTTTGGCTGCATCCAGATACTGGATCTCATCGCTGAACAGCGTATATTTCAAGGAGTCCATATCGTACTTATCCTCTTTACCTGCAACCAGCTTCGTCAGCAATTCTTCATTATTCGCCTTCTTGTAGCCAGAAAACTCAAGTCTGTTGTCCGAATCGGCTGTGGTCATGAATCTCATAAGCTTAAAGGAAGCTTCCTTGTTGGCGGAATTGGCGCCCATCGCCAGCATACTGCCGCTGGTGAAATATTTACCTTCATACTCTTTAGGCTCCCAGCCAGCAGGCGGCACAGGCACCGGAGCGAAGGCTGTTTTGAAATCATGCGGATATTGCTCGGTATTGCCCGGGTCCGCGATCGTGAAGTTGCCTGTAAGAATCATAGCGGCTTCTTCATTAAAAAATTCAGTACGGTAGTTCAGCTTCGCGGCAAGCACGTCACTGTAAGGCTTGGCCGACTTATCCGTCTCCTCCATATCTTTGCGAAGCTGGAAGAAGTATTTGTAAGTCGGGTCGGATAGAATGGTCGTTCCGTCCTCATATACGAACGGATCTTTCATCATGGTTTGCGCCGGAGCGTTCATATAAAGCTCCCACGTATGGAAGTAAGACCCGTAACGCTTGTCAACGCCTTCGCCCTTGGTCAGCTTCTTGGAATATTCCCGGTAATCATCCCACGTCCAGCCGAATTTCGGAACCTCAAGTCCCGCTTCATCCAGAGCATCCTTGTTGAGCATCACATAGTTCATGCTCTTGGTGTACTGCATGCCATAATACTTGTCGTCTACCTTGGCATTTACAAAATACTCGTCTTCCGGAACCAGGCTTTCCTGCTCATAGAACTCGTTCAGGGGAGCAAGGGCTCCGCGCGTCGCCCGTTCGAGAACTCCGCCCAAGCTCGGGAATTGTATTACGTCGATCGCTTCGCCGGAAGAGATCAGGAAATCAAGTTTTTTCAGCATCTCCACGGAATCCCCCGGAACCAGAACCACGTGTTCAACCTTGATATTCGGATTCTGATCCATAAATTCCTGGAGCATGGCGTCCGTACCTGCCTGTTGTGCTTCGTTATCCCAGTTGTAATACTTGACGGTAACCTGCTTGTCCGTCTGACCGCTTCCACCGTTGCTGCCGGCGCCCGTTTCCGACCCGGAATTCCCGCAGCCGCTTAATACCAGGGTGCTCGCCAGAATCGTGCTAAGAATGACGGATAATCTGTGTTTGCTTTTTTTCTTCATCTTACTTCCCCCTGCACAGATAAATTAGTTGATGCGCTTTCATGTTCATTATAGGCAGTGGCTTGGCCGACCAAGTGCACAATTTTGAGGTTCTAGGATTACATTTTTGACTTTCCGGTAACTTCTGATTGTTGACGTTATACTTCGTATCAGCCTTTAACCCCGCCTAAAGCAATGCCGTTTATGACCTGCTTCTGCAAAGCGATGAACACAATGACCAGCGGAATGATCGCCGATACCGCCGCCATCATCATAATGGCATAGTTGTTGGTATAGTCATCGCGGAACAGCGTCATCCCCAGCGGAATGGTGTATAAGTCCTTGTCCAGCAAGAAGATCAATGGATTCTGGTAATCGTTCCAGGTCCAAATGAATTTAATGATCGCAACCGTCGCCAGCACAGGCTTGCACAGCGGCACCATAATGGAAGCAAATGTCCGCAGATGGCCCGCTCCGTCAATTCTGGCCGCTTCCAAATATTCATCGCTGATCCCGATCATAAATTGGCGCAGCAGGAACGTGAAGTAGATCGAGAACATGCTCATGAAGATGATGGCCGCATGCGTATTGTAAAGACCAAACCAGCGAATCAGCAGAAATCGCGGAATCAGCGTTGCCTGATCCGGAATGATCATGAACGAGAGCAAGGCCATAAAGACGAGATTCCGTCCTTTGAATCGGATCTTCGTCAGCGCATAGGCTGCCATGGATGAGATGATCAGCGTGATTAAGGTCGTAATAATCGCTATTTTAAAAGAATTGAAATAGAAATCATAGAAGGGGACTCTTCCCATCCAGACCATCTTGAAATTATAGGCCAAATTCACCTTCTCGGATATCCACTGAATTGGAAAACGCATAACATCCTTCTCATATTTGAAAGCCGCGGAAATCATCCAGATGAGCGGAACGAGAAACACGATGGACAAAGCCCCCATGATAACGGTGGTTACCACTTTGGACATGTTTTTTCGAAGCAGCTGCATATACATTCCTCTCCCTCCTTATTCTTCATTTCTCATTTTCCAGGTGAGCGCGGTAATCAGGCCGATAATCGCGAACAGCAGCCAGGAAATGGCCGAAGCGTATCCCATGTTGTAGTATTTAAAGCCTTCCTCATAGATGCGGAATACAAGCACGGTAGAAGAATTGTTCGGGCCGCCTTCCGTTAGAAAGGCAATGATGTCGAACACTTTAAACGAGCCGATCAACATCGTGATCAACAGGAAGAAGGTCGTTGGACGAAGCATCGGAACCGTGATCGCAAAAAACTTTTTCATCGCACCGGCGCCGTCGATATCCGCGGCTTCGTAAATTTCATTCGAAATGTTCGTGAGCCCGGCCATATAGATAATGATCGTGTAGCCCAACCCCGCCCAGGAACTGATAATCGAAATCGCCAAGAGCGACGTTTTCGGATCGACCAGCCATTTCGGCGGACTGCTGATCCCGATCTCCATCAGAAACTGGTTGATCGGTCCCAGCGAGGGGTGGAATAATGCGCTCCACACGGCAGCAACCGCAATGATTGAAGAGATGTAAGGAATAAAGAACGCGACTTTAAAATAACTCTTGAAAAACACGCTGTTGTGGATCAAGACCGAAAGCACCAGCGCGATCGCAATCGGGATCGGCACCGTAAGCACCATATAGATCAAATTGTTCTTGATCGCTTGAATGATGGTCGGATCATTAAACATCTTGATGTAGTTATCCAGTCCGGTAAATTCGATGCCCTGGACTCCCGACAGCATATCCCAATCGGATAAACTCAAATACAAAGAAAACCCAAGGGCAAATACGTTTAATAGCAGCATCCCGACGATTTCCGGGGCCAAAAACAGCCACCCGATCAAAGCCTCTTTCCGCTTGGGAGTCCAAAACTTCCGCCGGCTCTTGGGCACTGGTTGTTGTACAGCCTCCATGCAGCATCACCTCGACAATTTGTAAGTTGTCATTATAGTAATACATCCGCCATCGGCAAGAAGGAGGGATTATGACCAGCCATGTGCAAGATTTTGACCTATAAATAGCCCCACAAAGTGGAGCCTATGCTTCGATGGTTATTCCACATACTTTGCGGGGACCCCAAAAAATAAAAAGCCCCACAAAGTGGAGCCTACGCTTCGATGCTGATTCCAGATACTTTCCGGGGACCCCAAAACAAAATGCCCCACAAAGTGGAGCCTATGCTTCGATGCTTATTCCAGATACATTTATGCCTTGCGCTTTGCTGAAAACTCCTACATCCTAAAATCATAAAAAGCCGCCCTTGCCGGGCGGCATGCTTCGGTATAAGTAATAGAATGTTATCGGTCCTCTTATTTACGCGCGGTGTACTTCGCTTTGTATTCGCTCGGCGTGGTTCCCACGTATTTTTTAAACACTTTTGAAAAATACGTCCGGTCCGAATAACCTAAACCCATGGCCAACGACTCCAGATTTTGTCCGGACATTCTGAGCATTTTGGTGGCCATCTTCATTTTGTACTGATGCACGTAATCCGTAAAGGTCAGTCCCGTCATCCGTTTGAAATATCGCGAAAAATAGCTCGGATTCAAAAACAGATAGCGTGCCATGTCGATCGACGTGATGTTATCGTCAAGATGCTGATCGATATACTGCTGGATCACCTGCAGCTTCGGCTCATGAGCGTGGTTTCCCGCCCCCGCTTGCCGGGTTCCCGTCATTTGGGTCAGCTTTCTCTCCACCAGTTCCATCATATCATCCAAGGTGCGGGCTAAAGCAAGATAGGCGAATAGATCCTCATCGAATTTGAGACTGGACATCATCAATTCGATGCCGCGAAGCATGGAAGACAAATCCCTGGCAAAGTCTCCTGGATCAATAGACAGTTCTTTTGCTGTACCGGCGATCTTCTGAAGCGTGCAACGTATACCTTCTAGGTCCTGCTTGATGAGTTTCCGTTCCAGCTCGGATACGTAGCCGTCAAGAAACCCTTGAGGCGCGGATTGGAACCACCTTGATCGGATTTGAGAAACCTCGGTTATCGTATAATCGGTATTTTCGTAAAATTCGCACCTGCCGTGCAGGATTTCCTGATAGATGGAGCCGATCGAGTTTAATTCCATTTTGTCCGTTACCGCGATAACGTTCGGTTGAATTTTGAGAAAGTGGACGCATTGATATCGCAGCTGCTGCAAATAATTGTGCAGATGCAAACTGGCATTCCGTGCGAGATTCACCCTGAAGTTATGCAGAATCACAATGTTCCCCTGTTCCATGAACGGCGTAATCCCTTCAAACGATTCCGACAATTCCATCGCGATATTATAGACTGCGTATAAAATCAGCGGCAGCTCCGTTTTTCTGAAACGCTGATCAAAGCTGGAGAGCCGAATGCTGACCAGTCCCAGCATAAACCACGGATACGTCCAGGAGATGCCGATCTGCCCCGCATAAGCCAAAGTGGACTCGGAAGGCGAGCCATTGATTACCCTTTGCAGCAAATCCTGCCGAAAGAGCTGGCTGTTGTAACTCGCCGCCTCGCGATGAATCAGACCGGCCCGCGTTTTTAATAAATGCATGGATTTGCCAAGGCTCTCTTCCAGCTGCTCGGCCGTCAGCTGGTCTTTGATCAAATAGTCGTCTGCTTGCAGTTTTACGGCTTGCTGGGCATAATGAAAATCTTCATGGCAGGTCAGGAAGATAATCCGAACCTCCGGCTTCATGCGAATAAAATGTTCTGCCAGCTCCATGCCGTTTTTTTGCGGCAGCCCGATATCCGTAATGACGATGTCCGGCCTCACATCCTCAAACATAAGCAGCGCTTTCGCGCTGGAATACGTACTGCCGGCAATCTGCAGATTGTTTGCCTCCCAGTCAATCATCTGCTGCAATACCTTGAGCATGGGAACGTCATCGTCGATAAGCATTACTCTATACATCATTCTTCCTCTCCCTCCGGCAAAAACCCATGATGATGACTTAAGGGCAAGTACAGCGTAACAGACATTCCGCCATCCGGAAGGTTGGCGAGCGTCAAACTCGCTTCCGGTCCGAAGGTCAATCGGAGTCTTTGGACCACGTTCATCAGACCAACTCTCTCATAGGCTCCGTCCTGCTCTTCGCTTGGTTTACCCAGCCTGCGGTTAAGGCATTGGAGCAGTTCTTCATCGGCCCCTGTACCGTTGTTTGTAATCTCAATCCTAATCCCGTCCAGGCTGCTTCGGGAACGGATCTCAATGCGTGGAGTCTGATGGTCGACAAGCCCGTGGACGATGGCATTCTCAACGATAGGCTGCAAAATGAGTTTGGGCAAAATAAGCCCCTCGGTTTCCGGTTCCAGGTCGACCTCTAAACGAAGCGGGATTTCGTTGCGGATTTTCATAATGTCGACATAATGGCCCAGCAGCTTGCATTCCTCGCGTAAAGTGGCCGGCTCATTAACCTTGAGATAAGCTCGGAGCAAACTCATCAGGGAATCGATAATGCCGCTATGAAGCGTATCCTTCGTCAAGATCAGGCTGCATTTGATCGAATTCAGCGTGTTGATCAAAAAATGGGGGCGGATTTGCATAAACAAGGCTTCGAGCTCCATCACCCGTTTCTGTTCCTGCTCCTGTTCGATATCGTGAATCAGCCGCTGCAATTGATCGAGCATCGTATTCAGGGTCTGCCCCAATTCGGCGATATCATCTTTGCCCTTGACCTCCAGTCTGACATCCAGGTTTCCCATCCCGAACTGGCGTACCACCCGCTGCAGCTTGTGAATCGGACTGTGGAGCCTCTTGGCCATTAGGATGGACATCCCGGAGAACACCAGAAACAGCAGAAGAACACCGGCAAGACCGGTATAAAAAGTCCTGGAGATCTGCCCCGACCACTCTTTCTCCGAGGCCTCGTAAGCCAGCTTCCAGTTCGATTTCAATATGGTTCTATCCGTTCGGACGCTGCCCTTGGTTTCCGTATGATGCCGAATCAGCCCGGTATGGCCTGCGATGTATTCCCCGTTAGCGTCAAAGAGCGCCACCTTGCCAAAGTCGATCGTACCCAGCAGCTTGTTGAAGTACGTATCGGAAATGCCGCTGAGCAATACGGACACTTGCCTCTTCTCGCGGCTGTCATAGATGACCCTGGCTATATAATAGCTTTTTCCGTTTCCTGCCGAGTCGCCGCCGGCCATCCCAAGCCATTGCAGGGTTTCAGGTTTACTGAGATCGACGCGCTCCATCAGCTTGTCGAGGCTTCCGTTGATTGCGGTCAAATCCTCCGTGCCGGAAGAGATGACGAAGTGCTGACGGTTGACCAGGTACATACGAACGTTATTATTCAGCGGCTTCGAATTGATCAGGGAGAACACGTCCTGTATTTGTCTGAAATGCACATAATCCTGATAAGTAGCCAGCCGTTTGGTGTCTGCAAATGACTTCAGGATATTGCGAACATTCGTATCGTTCACGATAAAATGGGAGGCAAACGTGACATCGTCAATCGTCTTGCTCAGCTCATCGGTCATGACGTTCAGGACATTCTCGTTGCTGAGCTGCAGCTTCTCTTCCATCGTATTTCGGATCAGCACAAACGAAATGATAGAAACCGCGATCAGCGGAATAAAGATCAGCAAAAGGAAAGACAGCTGAATGCGTTTGTAGAAGGTGAATTTGAACATTTTTCTCTGCGCCTTTCTTATGCTCTAGTCCTCTTTATTCTATCAGTCCTTTGTGCTGGCGGCATTCATTAAATGATGACAGTTGCTTGCTTATTTCTGCCTTGAAGGGTCATCAGCACAACCTCTCCGAAGATCTGCATGCCCTCCACCACATAAGAGTCATAATGACCGGACGGCGCACGGTGACTAACAACGAGAATAAACTCTTCTTCCATACCCGGCAGCTGAATCCCGCATGCTTCCGCTTGCCCGTCATGAACCCGTTCGCCCGTATGGCGATATACAGGCACTTTACGGACTCGCGGCAAGGCCGTATCGCCTGGACGATGAGGATACAGCACCTGCATGATGCTGATGCATCCTTTCCCGGTTCGGGAGTAAGCCGCATTCGCATTCAGTTCCAGCAGGTTATATTCGCGGGAAATCATGCCTTCGCCGACTTCCCCACGCAGGCCGTCTGCAGTTACGGGGATAATGGACAGATTCGCCTCCCCAAGGGTGGTTGTGCGGCAAATCAAAGACTCCCCTTCCATCCGGACTTCTCCTGACGGGTGCGGAAAATGAAAATGCTGAGTAAAGGTATGCTGCTCAAGGCAAGCCACGCTGTCGATCAGCAGCCAAAAATAAGGCTTGATAAGTATGATCCTTCTGCGCGGATACAACGGATCACTCCCATAGAGATAGCCGTCATGCGCCCCCTCGACATAATCGAACTCCGGCTTGCTGATCCATCTGCAGCCCAGTGGCCCGGCAATCCGGTCGAAAGACCAGGTATCCTTGACCCCGGTAAACCCGATCCCGTCGACGACCGTAGTATTATGGGCTGAACTCTCCTTTAAAGCTTTTCTCAGCGGTGTATGGTCGCTATAGTTATACCTTCCGAGATCGGTGAGCAGATCCCGGCCGTACGCATGGAGATCCATGTGCAGCATATCGGCGTGACCATGGCCACCCCCGAGCGGACCGCAGTGAAAATAAAGGTACAGCGCATCTTCGCCCCAGCCCGTTCGCATCGTATAATGGCCGGAATGGGGAAAAGCTCGGCTTAGGGATGGCGGCTCCGCGGGCACCATCGCTTCGTAATCCCGGATGCCCGACATGCCGAACAGCCAGGCATGGTCGTAATCCGGCAGAGCATATCCGCCAAAGCGCAAAACGGGATCCTCAAATAACCACGCGGCGTAGGTCAGAATGGAACGGATATCGCTGTCGTCGCTGTCTCCCAGCATCGGCTGCCTGTGGTTCGGCTTTGCCCAGTACAGGGAGGCTTCGGCCATCTCGCGTACCTTATGCCGGAATAGGCCGTCAAGCTCCAACCCGTTGAGATTGGCGAGGTGAACGCAGTCCAGATAACAAGCCAGCACCTCATGATGGTACGTTGGCGACTGCTCCCAGTGAATGCCGTCTACCATGATCTGAAGCCGGGCCGTCTCCTTCAGTCTCTCTTCCCCTAGTTCCCGCCATCGTGCCGAGCTCTTAAACTCGGGGAAGTACAGTGCGATATGGTATAAACCGCACGTTTCCAGAACACCCCAGTTGCTGATATGCTTCCAGCTGGTGAAGGAAGCAGCCAGATACTCCCCGTGCTCGTGAAGCGAAATCAGGGCTTTACCGAGCAGCAGCGGAGTCAGGGATGGACTGCCGATCATGTATCGAAGTGCCTTGATCCAGTTCGCGCTGCGCAGACCAGCTTCGATTGGTCGCCATGTCAGCGTATCCGTCGTCGGCTCTTCGGGGACAGGATTCCGATCGATCCAGTCTTCGAGCTGGCGGCAAAACGCTTCCGCATACTTCTCGTCGCCTGTCATTGCATACGCTTGTCCCAACGCCACCCAATAGCGGTGGCGATTCAGCATGTAAGCCCACTCCGCGTCTTGATCGGGAATATGGGACCAATTCACGCTTCCCTCAAATGTAACGGGAATTTGGCTCCGTTCCATATCCCACGGAAAACGGAACAGGAACGTCTGCTGTACCACTTCTTCCGCCGTCTTCATCACGGTTTCCAGTTCATCTGCGCAATATTGCTTCACGTAATCGGTGATATACTGCTTATCCTCGCCGCTCATCCACCATCCGGGTGTCCTCCGGCAGGTGAAGTATTGATGCAGTTTACACAGTAAATCGTGCCGATGACCTTGATCGTCTGCATCCAGCATCGAACCCATAGCGGGATCCTTCAGGTTCAAAATCTCCAATACAGCATTCGCCGAAGCTTCCATGGCATCAGCGTTCATACCAGTACCCCTTGCTGCCGGTCTCCAGCCGAATTAACGCTTCCAGGTAAAAATAATCTCCCCAGATCATGAAATCATCCGGGGACAAGCCGCCGCGCACATGATAAGAGCCATGCTGCAGCAGACCCTCCGCTTCTTGGCCGATCGTGGAATAGTGGCGGACCAGCGAGGTCATGGAATCCTTCAATCCTTGTTCAAATCCGGCTCTTTCGGGATCCCCCTCCTCCAAATGTCCAATCAGTTCCAGCAAGCCCGCTGCCACGATGGCGGAAGCCGAGCTGTCGCGGTAAGTCTCTGCGGTTACGGGAACGTTAAAGTCCCAAAGGGCGACATGATCCTCCGGTAAATGCTCTAGGAAATATCTGGCCATTCGTTTGGAGGTATCCAGGTATGCATGATTTCCGGTGTATCGATAAGCCAGCGCGAAGCCATATACCCCCCATGCTTGTCCCCGCGTCCAGGTCGAACCGTTCGTATAGCCTTGATGCGTGGCACCGCCGATCGGCTCCCCCGTATGGGGATCGAAGAAAAAGGTATGGTATGAGCTGTCGTCTCCCCGTACGAGATAGCGCCTTGTCTTCTCCGCCTGCATGATTGCAATTTCCCGATATTGGGACTTTCCGGTTTGCTGTCCCGCCCAGAACAGCAGCGGCAGATTCATCAAGCAATCGATAATGATGCGGCCGCCTTCCTGTTCGTCTCCTTCCGGACCCCAGGCTTGAATATATCCTCCGCTTGGACGCCAGCGTTTCAGCAGCAGATCCGCAGCCTGAAGCGTCAACTGGCGGGCAGTCTCGTCCTTCTCGACGATCCATTCCGCTTTCGAGGACAAGGAATATAGGAACCCGATATCGTGATGATCAAGCACCTTCTTTTCTGCAAAGCGGCGGCGAAAATCTTCCACTGTTCGTTTTGCTCCCAATCTAAAGGCCTCGTCGCCTGTGTATTCATAACACAGCCAGAGCAGGCCGCTCCAGAAGCCGTTCGTCCAGTCGTCATTGTCATTCAGCAAATAAGCTCCGTCCCTGCTGACGTGGGGAAATCTTGCCCCGAAGGCATCCATGTTCTTCCGGATTTTCTCTACGGCATCTTGAATCGCATTGCTCCACATAACACCTTGCTCCCTTCAAATCGATCCTGATTACGATTCATGATAAGGAGAGTCGCCCGGTTCTAGTAGAGCCGATTTTTGCCTTGATGTGCATTATTTTGACTTTTGCAGCCGTAAGGCGGTAAAAAAGGAACAAGCCTTCCCATTCTGCTTTAATCCAACCAAAAAAATGATCCGAGGTTTACCTCGGATCGTCCATTTTGCCCTTGAAGCGGTAAAGCGTTACGCTACGAACTTTTTCCACTTTCTGATCTTGGTTCTGAAGCTTTTGAAAGGGGCGACGGAATTGATGTGCAGCCATTTCCACATCGGCCAGTTGGCGCTGGTTATCGTCCATTTTCGAACGCCCGGACGAAACAACTCTTCCTCGGTCAACCGGTTGATCCATTCGCACCATTCATCCGTCCTCTGCTTCAGCATAAAACGCAATTCTTCCAAAGAATAGCCGTCATACGCTTGGTAGAAACGCTGATACAGCGCCCCCAATTGATTCCATTTATAGTCAGGGTCCGGCGTCGTAACTTCGATGCCGGCTCGTTCATCCCGCTCCCAGCTCATGACGAGAGACAGCCAACCAAGCTGATAGGCGATCATTTCTTGCGGCGTTCTGTCGACTTCGCCAATGCGATGATTCTTTTTATCCTCCGGGACATCATCAAATTCTTGGTCAAACAGCTTATACGTTCGTTGAATTTCAGCGATGAAAGCCTCTTTGCTCGGGTACGTTTGCAACGGTACTCTCTCCTTCATCATTAACATGTACCGCTTAACAGGCACATCCAAATCATACCATGATTTGGGGTCGCACACGGTGACGAAGATCATCCCGCTCCCTATGCGGAAAGCCGCAGCCATAACGAAGAATTAATATTCTTTTGCCTCTATCTCGTTCCGAAGCCGTTCAATGACTTGATCTATCGCGATCTCGCCAAGCTCGCCCTCGCCCCGTTTACGAACCGATACGTGATCGGAGTTCATTTCCTTCTCGCCAAGGACAAGCGTGTAAGGCGTTTTCAACAGTCCCGCTTCACGGATTTTATAACCCAGCTTTTCATTTCGGACATCGACATTCACCCGGATGCCGGCATTCTCCAGACGCTTCTTCACCTTCAAGGAATAATCGATATAGTGATCTGACACCGGAATGATCATCACTTGTACGGGAGCAAGCCACATCGGAAAAGCCCCGCCATAATGCTCCGTAAGGATCCCGATAAAACGTTCGATGGATCCAAACACCGCCCGGTGAATGACAACCGGCCGATGCTTCTGATTATCTTCCCCAATATAGGACAGATCGAACTTTTCAGGGAACTGGAAATCCAGTTGGATGGTGCCGCACTGCCAGCTTCGCTTTAAGGAATCGAGGATATGAAAGTCGATTTTGGGTCCGTAAAACGCTCCATCCCCTTCATTAATCCGGTACGGCAGTCCCAATTGATCCAGTACCTGCTGCAGCGAAGACTCCGCTTGCTCCCATAGTTCCTCGGAGCCCATGGAATCCTCCGGTCTTGTCGATAACTCGATTGTATATTCAAAGCCAAAGACTTGATACACTCGGCTGATAAAATCGATAACCTGTTTGATTTCTTCCTGGATCTGATCGGGCCTTACAAAAATATGCGCATCATCTTGACAAAACGTGCGCACCCGCATCATGCCGTTAAGAGCGCCTGAGAACTCATGGCGGTGAACCTGACCGAATTCGGATATGCGAATGGGCAGCTCTCTGTAGGAGTGCAGCGAGTTTTTGTAGACCAACATATGCCCTGGACAGTTCATCGGCTTCAGCGCATACTCCGTCTCGTCTACTTGCGTAAAATACATATTGTCTTTGTAGTGATCCCAGTGACCGGACATTTCCCACAGGCGCTTGTTCATCATCAGCGGAGTCCGCACTTCATCGTAATCGCGATGGAATTGAAGCCCTCTTGCGAATTGCTCCAGCTCATTGCGAATGATCATCCCGTTCGGCAAAAAGAAGGGCATGCCGGGCGCTTCTTCCGAGAACATAAAGAGGCCAAGCTCTTTTCCCAGCTTCCGATGATCCCGTTTCTTGGCTTCTTCTAGCAGCAATAAATGTTCATCTAGCTGCGACTTCTTGGGAAACGCCGTTCCGTAGATTCGCTGCAGCATTTTATTGTCGGAGTCCCCCCGCCAATAAGCACCCGCCACACTCATTAATTTGAACGCTTTGATTCTGCCCGTGGATGGAAGATGCGGCCCTCTGCATAAGTCAACGAACTCGCCCTGCTCATATACCGAAATAACCTCGTCCTCCGGTAGTTCACGAATAAGCTCCATTTTATACGGATCATCTTGGAATATGCGTTCAGCTTCCTTACGCCCCACTTCCTTGCGAAGGATCGGCAGGTCTTCCTGAACGATCTTCTGCATTTCTCGTTCGATGGTAATCAAGTCATCGGCCGTAATGGAATGCCCCAGATCCATATCGTAATAAAAACCATCCTCAATGACCGGTCCCACCCCAAGATGAACAGATTCACTGCCGTATAGCCGTTTCACGGCCTGAGCCATCAGATGGGCCGTACTGTGCCGATATACGTACAATCCGTCCTCGGAATCCAGTGTAATGATGCTTACTTCCGCATCTTCACGAAGCTCTTGATTCAAATCCACAAGTTTGCCATCCACTTTGGCTGCAACTGCATTTTTCTTCAGTCCTGAATGGATGGATTCCGCGATTTGGATCATCGTCGTTTGTGCGGGATACTCCTTCTTGCTTCCGTCCTGCAGCGTTACTACAATTGACATGGTGATCCCTCCATCAAATTTAGATTGAACGCAAAAAAGCACTCGATCCCTAAGGGACGAGTGCGTTCAGCTCGTGGTTCCACCCTAATTTGATCCGATAATGGCAAACGCTCGTACTGCCGCGCGCTTTGTCGGATCCTCATTCAGACATCCGCTAACGGGGATGATTCGGTGTTTTCTAGTTCCATTTCGATTGTCGTACAACCGATCTGGGTTCAAAAACACAGCTACAAAGGGGTAATTCAAGGAACAAGCGCGGAAGAAGCTTTCACCAATCGCTTCTCTCTCTGGACAGGTTGTTTCAGGAATCATGTCTTTGATCGTTGCTGATAGTAAAGTACTATAAGTCAGTTTTTTCTAATTGTCAAACCTAATTTCAAAGATAGTTTGATGTTAATTTGGATAACAAATCCTTCCCTCATGTATCCTATGTCAGCATCTTTTCCATGTTTACGGTTCCTCGTCCTTCAGGGTCATTTTGACCAAATATCCAATACCCAAACCGACCAGAACACCCGGAAAAGCATGGTCTAGCGTTAAACCGATCCCGGCCCCGATGATGACGCAAGCGTAAATAATGATATCTCCCTTTTTCAATTCTCTCAACTCCCTTGTCGACATGTATGACATTCTCCGTGATTTTCGTTGACGAATTATATCTTACAAGATGACGCCGCGTCACTTTCAAGCGTCTATTGAGAAATTGTCAAATTCACGAATGAATCCATAACTGAAAACAAAAAAGCCGCTTGTTAACCAGCAGCTCTCATTCATAAAGATCGATTATTGAATATTGTTCATTGCGTCAATGAATACCCTAACCGGATAAATCTCCCTTGTTTCTGCGTGAAGCGAAAACGTTTAATAACTTACCATATTACACTGCTTCCGAAGGAGGGTTGTCCATGGATATGTTTATCGATTTAGGAGTCAAACTGATCATCAGCTTTTTCGGGCTATGGATCATCACTTTTGTTACTGGGCGCAAAACCATCAGTCAGCTTACACCGCTTGACTTCCTATCCTCCTTAATCCTGAGTGAAATCGTTGGGGCAAGCCTCTATGATGATAAAGTAAAATTGTCCCATTTGTTATTCGCTCTAGCGTTATGGACAACCATGTCTTTCCTCTTCGAGAAGGCAACCACCCACTTTGTCAAGTTCGGCTATTTAACGGAAGGGCGGGCGGTTCTTCTGATCGATAACGGAAAGCTCAACCAGAAGCTGCTCGATAAATACGACATGGAATATAAACAGCTGCTGTCCATGCTCAGACGGCAAAATATTTTCTCATTAACCGAAGTCAAATACGCCATTCTGGAAACGGACGGCTCGCTATCCGTCATGCGCAAACCCGAATACGAGCCGCCGACGGCCCAGGATCTTGGCATCGAAGCCAAGCCGGATCCCTTTACGGTAACGGTTGTCGACAAGGGAAGGCTGCTCGAGGAATCCATGCTGGGCAAACACATCGAACACAATGAGATTCAATCGAAAGCGCGGGAGCAAGGTTTTGAATCCTTGGAAGATATCGCATACGCGGAGTATGGGGATGACGGAAAGCTCTATGTTTTCTCCAAAAAAGAGGTTCAGGATTGAATTTATACCCTTAGATGATCGCAACGCAAAAAAAAGCCTGATTCCCAGGCTTTTTTGTGTTTCGTATATTCTAACGACAAAGCGAATTCGACGATATTCTTCCGGAGCACCAAGCGTATCCCTTTCTCAAAAGAAATCCATGAGGTAGGTTTGGCCTGCAGGAATCATCGTTTCCAGCAGTGCTGCAGCCTTAGCATCTCCGGTCAGGCGGTGGATGGAATACAGTGCCTGCGGTCTTTTATATCCGGTAAACAAGGCCGACAGTGTCTGAATGTCGGTAGACAGATCCGCCTGCTCCCCTCGATCGGATGGGAGCTCCGACAGCTCCGCTTTCCCCTCTCCATTCACCGATAGCCTCCACAGGCCTGCATTCCAAGGCGCTGCGGAATCCTCCACCTCGATGGTCAGGACAGCTTCCTGCGTCGCTTCAAAAGCATACTGCTCCACGAAGGATTGTAAATCCACGATACGGGCCATGAAGTAAGGAACCGTTTCCCGGGTAACGCGGGGATCCGGCAGCATATAGGGCAGCTGGTCATCCGTTGGCACCATCGTCATGGTCACCTGCTCGATCCTGGAATCATGGTTTGCAAAAAAAGTCCAGAGTCCGCTTCGGGCTTCTTCATTCAGGAAAACAAATTCGTCGCACACCAGTTCTTTGTCTTTTAGCTCATATAACGCATAACCCGTCGGTTTGCCCTCGGCAGAATAATAAACAACGCTGTGATTGTCTCCCTGCAGGACGAATCTTGTCCACCATGCCTCTTCGCGCACAAGGGTACCGTTATACCGGCTGACATAGGCCTGATACATGCCATCCAGTACAGCAATGTCGTTTACATCTCTTACAACGCGGCCCGGCACCTCCACTTTACGCGGAAATTTGGACACCGGAATGACGTACTTATGATATTCCGCGAACAATTCCCAGCCAAACTTGCGATAAAACGGGATCGAGAACGGATGCAGGAAGGAAAGGGTCTGTCCCTTGCCCTTCATCTCTTGCAATGCATGCTTAAGCAGCGTCGAGACATGTCCCTGTCTGCGGTTCTCCGGCCATGTTGCCACGCCCGCAATGCCGCCCATCGCGAAAGTGTTCCCCTGCAAATAGACCTGCAGCGGAATGATGGTCAGTTTCGCCTGCAGCTCTTCCCCGTCAAAAATCCCCCAGAATCGCTCTGGTTTAAAATGCTTCTGATTGGACTCTCGCTGCTCCGGCGTCAGCGTATATTGAAAGGCATATTCGGATAATTTCGTGCTGATGTCAAATTCATCCGTTCTTAATTGTCTAAGTTCCATTCTTGCTTCACCTCTCCAATCTTCATATGTACGTTAATTGCTGAATGACGCGTGTTATCCCGGCACGAAAAAGTGGGTTCCAAGCACATGACCAGTATAACATCACAGCTGCCTATGCGGTACAAAACACCGTCCGATTTCAGGTGAATATCCATCCGTGCATGAATACAAAAAAACTTAGAATATTTTACACAAACTTTTAGTAAGCTACTTGACAAAGATAACCCACTAAGATTATGATTAGCTCATGCAAAATAACAAGCACACCATGATCACAATATATTCAGAATAATCGGGAGGTAAGAACAGTGTCCAAATTGAATATCGGTATTATTTTAGGCAGTACCCGTCAAGGTCGTTTAAGTCCGCAAGTAGGTGAATGGGTTAAACGTATCGCTGACGAGCGCGGAGATGCAAACTACGAAATCGTAGATATCGCGGATTACAAGCTTCCGCTTTTGGGTGAAGCCGACGCGACTGAACAAGCAACGGCTTGGAATACCAAACTTGCAAGTTTGGACGGCTTTGTATTCATCGTTCAGGAGTACAACCACAGTATTTCCGGCTCATTGAAGAACGCACTCGATTATGCCCGCGAGGCATGGAACAATAAAGCTGCAGGCATCGTGAGTTACGGTTCTGTTGGCGGCGCACGCGCTGCCGAGCATCTGCGCGGAATCCTGGGCGAGCTGTCCGTAGCGGACGTTCGCGTACATCCTGCCCTCTCGTTATTCACTGATTTTGAGAACGGCTCTGTGTTCAAACCGGCTGATCTCCATCTTGTCAACCTGAATGGCATGCTTGACCAAGTGCTTGCTTGGAGCGGTGCTTTGAAGACGCTGCGCTAATCTCTAATAAATAGGACTGCCGCCGCTTCATCTTCCGATGAGGCTGCGGCAGTCCTTTTTTTCTGGCATCCACGCTTCATACCGAAAACCTGCGCCTATTCGATATCAATAAGAAACGTTTCGTTTAGTCCTTTCTTGCCCTCGGGCGTGATTTTAATGGCCCTGGTTTTTGGCATCCTTTGTACCCATCCTAATTCCAATAGTCTTTCCAACAGCGCATGGCCCAGCGCCCCGGCAAGGTGATGACGTCTTTCACTCCAGTCCAAGCATCGGTGCGTGAAGGAGCGGCGTTTTCTCTTCACGCGTTCCAGATCGATTTGAAACGCCCTGAAGAAGCCTTCTCCTTTTTCGGTAACCGTAAATTGATGATCCACTTCGGATAAAATCCCTGCATTTAGAAGCGAATCCGTCAATTGTATTCCCAAACTCCCCGCAAGATGATCGTAGCAAGTCCTTGCATGGCGTATGGCTTTGTGCTCCAAAGCTTGGTTGAATGATCTGATTTCAACGGGAGGCGTAATCGATAGAAGGGTCTCCATGATCCGGGCAACCTCCTGGTTCTCGATTCCATAATAACGGTGCCTTCCCTGTTTTTCGACGGCCACCAGATTCGCCGCAACCATTTTGGATAAATGAAAGCTGGCCGTTTGCGGTTTGATATTTGCCATGTACGCCAGCTCTCCTGCCGGGTGGTAACGCCCATCCAATAAGACGGTCATGATGGCCGCTCTCGATGCATCGCTTACGAGTGAGGCTACCTGTGCTATGTTCGGACTCGCATTCATCTCCATCCCTCCTGATGTAATCCATATTTCGATGAGCATCGAACATTTTCTATTTTACAATGATTTAGGATAGAAAGTTAATAGGAGGAACGTTTTATGAAAAAAACCGCTCAAATGATCGACACCGAACTAATTCAACCAAAAATCCTATACTATGGAACCCCGGTTATTTTGCTCAACACCCTGAATGAAGATGGCACCGTCAATATCAGCCCCATCTCCTCATCATGGGCGCTGGGAGAACATATTATTCTTGGCATCGGGCTCGGGGGCAAGGCGATTGAGAACCTGGAACGGCATCCTGAATGCGTCATCAATATTCCGGACCCTTCCTTGTGGGAGAATGTCGAACGATTAGCCCCGTTGACAGGGAAACACCCCGTTCCGGACTATAAGCTGAAGAGCGGATTCACATATGAAAAAGATAAATATGCGCATAGCGGATTAACGCCTGCGGATTCCGTCACCGTCAGGCCGTCTCGTATAATGGAATGCCCGATCCAGATTGAAGCCAAGGTGAACCACATTCGGCTGCCTGACGACTCGCCCTTTTTTGCCATTGTCGAAACACAGGCTGTTCAGGTGCATGCCCATCGCAGCATCATTATGAATGAACAACACATTGACCCCGGCAAATGGAGTCCGCTCATCTACAATTTCCGGCACTATTATGGGCTCGGCCCGTCAGTAGGCAAAAGCTTTCGAGCCGAAACCTAATATTCGAGGAGCATAAGGAAGAGGCCCGCCATGTATGGCGGGCCAATCCTGTTCGTGCTTGTGGTTTACGGCTTGACCGGAATGGTCATTTCCAGATCCTTCAGATAGGTTTTATCTCCTACGCTATCCTGATCTTGTCCTATAACACTCCAATCCTTTGGATTGACGGTCAGCGTAAACGGCTTTATCGTAATGGATTTCGGCGTTCCGTTCAGAGGACTGTACAATTGGTCGATATGATATTCGGTTTGGGGTTCGCTATGGAAATATTCGAATTTTCTTGGACTCAGGACATTTCCTTGATCATCCACTAGCTCGTAATATACCATGCTGGCGCTGTAATCGCCTGTTTGCTCTACAGAAGCCGGCACCTCGCCTTTACTGTCCAGAACCAGGCGGGTCGATACCGGTGAAATATCCAATTGCTTGACGGTATAACTGAATGGCCCATCCGATTTCGTGGCCTGGTCCGGCTTCACGACAATCGATGGATTAGCGACATTTACAGGGATCTTGAATTCGAAGGTTTCGTTCACTTGAGTTACGTTGGCCTGAATGGTCAGCTCGAATTGATCGGGTAATTTCAGACCCTTGGCAAGCTCAACGATATAGGCATTGTCCTGTTGCGGATAATCTCCAAAGGTCCCCTCGCCCATCGCCACTTCTTGTCCGTCTACCAGAATTCGCGGCATTTCGATATAGCCTTTTTCCTGATCTTCCTTAGCTACTTTCCTCGACTTAACATACTCACTATCCTGATTACCGATTAACGTAGCATCTTCGCTAATATACGGAGAAGCTGTACCCGGTAAATCCACTCCCTCGCGCTCCAGGATAAAGGACAACCGGGTTCCATCATATAGGAGGTCAGCTACCTTCAACGTCACGCCATCGTGAGTTAAGCTCAAGTTAGGTTCGGATAGGATTCCTTGCTCTATGGCGGCTTTCACTGCATCTTCGCTGGTTCCTTCGTATAGCACACCGAGCACTGGAATTTGCTTCAGGGTTGCTGCCATTACCGGCGATACAAACCCCGAACCGATCACGGTTCCTCCCAGCACAGCTGCTGCGGACGCAACGAGTATCGCTCTTTTAATAACATTCGGTTTAGGTTTGGTTGATAATCTTGTCATTTCACGCTCTCCAATTCGGTTCATGATTTGATCACTCATACTTCTCATCGGTAAAGACGATTCGCGAATCCTTTGTTCGAGTGCATTCATCTCAGCGTATTCCGTTTGTTCCGGCAATTGTCCCACGTGCCACCTCTCCTTTTTGGCTTATTCGGTCCATTAACTTATGACGCAAGCGTTCATACTTTTTCCTGATCGTCGCCGATTTGAGTCCCATGATGCCGCTGATTTCCTCGAAGGTATACTGTTCTACGGCCTTGAGCAGCAATATATGGCGTTCTTCTGCTGTAAGGTAGGTTAACAGCTCGTACACAACCGGCTCATGTTGAGATATTTGCATAACCGGCTGCTGTTCCTTGCAATGCTCGATCAGGTTAAGAAAACGATTCTGCTTTCTCTTAATATTGATCAGATGATGATAGGCCATTTTATACAACCAGGCAGAGAAGGATACTTGTCTCTTATACAGATGAAGATGCTCATAAGCACGGATAAAGATCTCTTGCACGGCATCTTCTGTCTCCGCATGGTTCTTCAGAATATAGTAGCAGTAGGTGTACATCTGCCGTTCAAACTGGACGATGATCGCTTGATATGCATGTTTGTCTCCTGCTTTGACTTGTTCGATAACCTCTTCAATGGCCTTTCTTTTTCCTTCCGCTTCCCCGGGGATGGTTGGCTGCAAGCGAGCTCACCTCCTTCTTTGTTTACCTATATAACAATCCGAACAAGGGATTTTGTGACACGATTTATTTGATGTGGAGAATGCGCATGAATTAGACCCTGCCGCTAATAGAGTCCGGATGCTCTGAAAAGGGCATAATTCTGTGTCGTTACGGGCGGCTACAGCTTCGGGTAACTTTTAACGTAATCCAAGAATCGTTTCGTTGCCGGAGATACTTCCCGCAAGGAGCTTACCGCAATGCCGAGCGATCTGAAGCTCTTCTCCTTCAATTCGATTTGCCGTATATTCCGCCGCTGCCCCCGCAGCACAAGTTCGGGAAGAATGCTGATGCCCAGGCCCTTCTCCACCATGGCCATAATGGCATAATCGTCTCCAAGCGTATATTTGATATCCGGCTTGGTCAGGGCTTTCTCCAGCACCCGGTTCACATCGTAATCGGAGCCTTTGCTGGGCATAATAAAAGGTTCATTCTCAATTTGGGCTAAGGCAATGGAGTCCTCGGAGCTAAGCGGATGTTCCACTGGCAGCAGTACGAGCATCGGATCTTGATGCAGAGGAATCGCATCGAAAATATCCCACGTCGGAAGTGACAGAAAGCCGCAATCAATCTTGCCCTCCGCGATCCAATCCTCAATTTCCCGATAATCTCCTTCGACCAAACGAATCTCGATATGGGGATAATCCCGCTGGAAATCCTGGATAATCCCAGGCAGCCAGTGAACGCCGACGCTGGTGAAGGTACCGATGTGAATGGTTCCCAGCTCGATTCCATGAATGGAAGCCACCTGCTGCTCCAAATGCTCGTTCCATTTCAATATCTCCCGCATCGTCTTCACGATCTCCTCGCCATTGGTCGTCAGCTTCGCGCCTGAACGGTTTCGAATCAGCAGCGAGAAGCCGAACTCATCTTCCAGGCTGTTGATCATATGGCTGACGCCGGACTGCGTAAATCCCATCACTTCGGCGGCTTTGGTCAAGCTTCCGAGCTCGACGACCTTTAATAGAACTTTGAATTTATTCATACTCATGGGGAATCCTCCGGCATTATTTTATACATGAATTTTACTCATGTTTATTATTAAGAACATTCGTTTTACTTGTCTATTGTACGTGAGTATACTGATTCTGTTCAATCACTTGAAGGAGGAAGAAGAACTTGAAACCGCTGAAGGCCGATCTTATGATTTTGTTTATCACCATGTGCTGGGGCTCGTCCTATCTTTTTATGAAAATGGGACTGGATTCGCTGGGAGCGTTCAATTTGATAGCCCTACGATTTGGATTGGCCTTTATGCTTGCAGGAGCGATTTTTTTCCCGCGCTTGCGCCGGGCTAACCTGAAGACGATCCGTTACGCCATGCTCCTGGGCTTTATTTTGTTTATCATGTTCACGGCCTTGACCTTTGGCTTGAAAACAACGACAGCATCCAATGCCGGGTTTCTGATCAGCTTAACGGTGGTGTTTGTCCCATTAATACATACGTTCCTCTTTAAGAAAAAAATAGAGAAGAAACGGATCGTCAGTATTTTGCTGGCCTTAACGGGCATCGCGCTGCTGACTATCCAGCTCCCCTTTGCATTTAAGATCGGGGACCTGTTCTGCATAGCGGCGGCATTATGTTATGCGCTTCATATCAATATTGTCAGCACGGCTGCGCAGAAGGTCGACGCGTTAAGCCTCGGCATCCTGCAGCTGGGATTTACCGGATTGTATGCGTTCCTCTCGTCACTTCTCTTGGAAACACCGGCATGGCCAAGCTCCACCGACTCATGGACGGCTGTCCTGGTCCTCAGTGTCGTATGCAGCGGATTGGGGTTCATCTTCCAGACGATCGCCCAGAAGCATACAACCGCCACCCGAACGGGTCTCGTATTTTCGCTGGAACCTGTATTCGCTGCGCTGTTCGGATACTGGTTTGCCAACGAGGTCATGGATTCCAACCAGTATGCAGGAGCTGCGCTTGTCCTTCTTAGCGTTGTTCTATCCAGCGTTGATGTGAACTTCAGGAAACGGTCGGCCATGAAAAACAGACCCGTTGCGTTGGAGTCCTATTCTGCTGAATTCAAGTAAAAAAGCTTGACTTATCTCCAAAAAATTTATATCTTTATATCACGGCTTAACTGAGGGCGATATCAGTTATGCAGGAACGTGATTAAAGGGGAGTAGCTGTCACAGCAAAGTCGTCATTACGGGAAATGTCCCCGGCTTTGTTGGCAACGATACGTTGTTTGCGAGACCTTTACCACACACTCTGTGGTGAAGGTCTCTTTTTGATTTCAAAAGGCCTTCACCTGCCGGTGGAGGTCTTTTTTGTGCCTTCAATAATACTACAAGGAGGAAATGGCATGGAGCTTTTATTGGAGTATGGATGGGTGTTGTTAGTGCTCATCGCACTGGAAGGATTGCTGGCGGCGGATAATGCGCTGGTCCTTGCCATCATGGTCAAACATTTACCGGAGAACCAGCGCAAAAAGGCGTTATTCTACGGGCTGCTCGGAGCCTTTGTGTTCCGGATCGGATCGCTGTTCTTAATCTCGTTCCTGGTGGATGTATGGCAGGTACAAGCCATCGGCGCACTCTATCTTCTTTACATTTCGATCAATCACACGTTGAAACACTTTATTAAAGGCAAGAAACCGACGGAAGACGCAAAACCGAAAGCGGACAAGCCCAAGAAGCAATCCGGCTTCTGGATGACCGTCTTCAAAGTCGAAGTGGCGGACATCGCCTTTGCCGTAGACTCGATACTTGCAGCCGTAGCGTTGGCTGTCGCATTGCCGCCAAGCGGATTGGCGAACATCGGCGGCCTGGATGGAGGTCAATTCATCGTCATCTTCCTGGGCGGATTCATTGGTTTGATCATCATGCGCTTCGCGGCATCCTACTTCGTAAAATTGCTGCAGCAGCGTCCCGGACTGGAAGTGGCGGCATTTCTGATTGTTGGTTGGGTAGGCGTCAAGCTTGCAGTGATTACCCTTGCACACCCTGATGTAGCCCTGATCGACCATCACTTCCCTGAGAGCTCGATCTGGAAGGCTTCCTTCTACATCGTTCTCGTGCTGATTGCCGTGATCGGATGGTTTAGCTCTTCGAAAGAGAAAGTGCAGGATGAAGACAATGCCATCAAGGAAGTGGAAGAACAACAGCCGGGCAAAACGCTGCAAGGCTAAATCCCCTCCCGCGTGCAATGTATACCACGCATGAGGCAACTTCATAACATGATTCATCAAACAAGACAAGGCGATTTGCTGACGGTGCTTCAACCGTTCACAAATCGCCTTTCTTCATGCTTATATTGTCAATTGCATACGATATAAATTCGCGTAAGCGCCTTGACGGGCAAGCAATTCTTCATGCGTGCCCTGTTCTTGGATCCCGTCTTCGGACAATACGACGATTCGCTGCGCATTCCGTACCGTTGTCAACCGATGAGCGATGACAAGCGTTGTTCGATTATCGCTTAACCGTTCCAGCGAATCTTGGACCGCTCTCTCGCTTTCATTGTCCAGGGAGCTGGTCGCTTCGTCAAATATGAGAATCGGCGGGTTCTTCAGGAACACACGCGCAATGCTGAGCCGCTGCTTCTGTCCTCCGGAGAGCTTGACGCCGCGCTGGCCGATATCCGTTTCATAACCGTCCGGCAGTGCCATGATGAAATCATGGGCATTCGCTCTTTTGGCTGCTGCGATGATCTCATCCTCGCTGGCCTCCATGTTGCCATACCGGATGTTATCGAAGACGGAGCCTGCAAACAAATATACATCCTGCTGCACGATCCCGATATTTTTTCTTAAAGAGTGCTGCGTAATCTCCCGGATATCGCTCCCATCCAGCAGTATGCGTCCTTCACTTACTTCATAAAAACGCGGAATCAGCGAACACAACGTGGTCTTGCCTACGCCTGAGGGACCAACCAGAGCAACATACTCGCCAGGCTTGATGTTCAGCGATACCTGGTTCAGCACGAATCCATAGCGGTCCTTGTATCTGAAGCTGACATTCTGAAACTCGATGTTCCCCTGAACCTGCGTGATCGTCTCGGCACGATCGGCATCCTCGATATCGGGTTCTACCTCCAGGATCTCCATGAACCTGTCAAATCCCGTAATGCCTTCCTGGTACAGTCTGGCGAAGTTAACCATGCGCTGGATCGGTTCGATCAGAATGCCGATGCATAAGAAAAAGGTCAGCAAATCCGCCAGTTCCAGCGAGGTATCCACGATTGCGGCTCCGCCGAACACAATAACGGTAATCGTAATAAGTTGGGTAAAACCGACCAGCCCTTCGTGAAAGTACGTTTCGCTCTTATACCCTTCCCTTCTGCTGTCAATGAACCGCTTGTTGGCATAGGCGAATTTCCCCTTCTCTATATGCTCGTTCGTAAAAGACTTCACCACGCGGATACCCGAAAGAGAATCCTCTACCTGTGCGTTGATATCCTCGATCCGGTCCTTGCTTACCCGCAACGCCGCGTTCATCTTCTTATTATAGTAAAAAGCAAACGCGGCCATAATCGGGAGAAAGAGAAAAACGATCAGGGTAAGCTTCACGTCGATATACATTAAGATGATGAATGCACCCAGGAACTTCAGAACGGAAATGACGATATCTTCGGGACCATGGTGATACAATTCGGTCAGCGACAGAATGTCATTGGTGGTCCGTGTCATTAGCTGCCCGGTTTTGTGCTCATCGTAGAATCCAAAGGACAGCTTCTGAAAATGGTCAAACAGCTCCCGTCTCATGTCACTTTCCATATAAGCCCCCATCATATGTCCTTTGTATGAAATGAACATATCGCACAGAGTATGGATAATGACCATGGCCAGCATGACGGCACCCACCGCATAGATTTGAATCAGCGGGCTTTGAGAATTCCCTTCCAGCACGTTGATGGTGATGTATCGTATACAGAGCGGAAGCGTCAGCGTAATGGCCGAGACAACAAAAGCACATGCCAAATCTGCAAATAATAACCCCAGGTACGGTTTATAATAGGATAAAAATTTCTTGGTCCGAGAATTCAATTCGCTCTCCTCCAATATGCCGGAGGGTTAATTATTCATATCCCTCCAAACTTGATTCATGATAAACTCCATTGTTGTTCTCATCGTAAACACCCTTCCTTGTACTTGATAATTTCATCATAGCCGATAAATGACCCCAATCCGGAGTGTAAGAATGATTTAGAATTAAAAAATCCCCTAGGAACGAAAAAACAGGCTTGGATGCTAACCAAAGCCTGCCTCTCGTATACTCACGGATTAACGATTCCATCGTTCGTTAAGCAGCTCGCCGTTGATGGAGGCCGCTGCCATGGCTCCCATCGAAGCGGCCGCAATGGCCTGATACATCTCGGTGGCTGCATCACCGGCGCTGTAGATGCCCGGCACGCTCGTTTTACCGAAGGCATCAATGACCACACTTCCACCTTCATTGATATCGCAGCCTACAGCCGCAGGCAATTCAGAACCAGGGACCAGCTTCGGCGCGAAAAAGATGCCCGTGCACGGAATGACCGCTCCATCCTCCAATACGACTTGCCGCACCATCCCCTCGTTCGATTCAATGCGATGAATCGGGGAGTTGAATAGAGGGACGTCATGATCCTTTAATTCCTGCCGTTGTTCATCCGTCAGTTCATCCGGTCCGTTCGTACAAATGGTATACCGGTCGCTCCACCCTGCGATCACTTTGGCAAAATGCAGCGCCCCCGCCCCCTTGGCAATGACGACGAGCGGTTGATCCCTCAATTCCCATCCATCGCAGTATGGGCAGACGAAGGCACTCTTTCCGTATACATCAGCTAATCCGTTAATATCCAGCGGGCTGTCCTTCTTCCCAACGGCGAACAGCAGCTTTTTACTCCGGTATATCGTTCCCTCTCCCGTGGTAATCCGGAAATCACCGTCGACTCCCTCTGCGGCGGCAGCTGTATTCTCTACGAAGCGGACGGAGGGATAGGCGGTAATCTGTTCTCTTGCTATGCGGCGAAACTCCGATGGGCTTGTGCCGTCTCTCGTAAGAAAACCGTGGGTTTCCCGCGTAACCCTGTTTCGCGGCTTTCCTTCGTCAATCAACACCACGTCTTTCCTCGCTCTTCCCAATACCAGCGCAGCATTCAATCCTGCCGGACCTCCGCCGATAATAACGACATCATGCAATTGCTCCGTCATGCATACCATCACCCTTCTGGATCTTTAATGTCCATAATATAAACGCAATAAGACATGACTTCTTGTTTATTTCCTCTTTGCCTAAGGAAGAATGCCAAGGACAAATCATATTATGGACTTATGACATCCATTATAGACAAACAAGATCTGTAATACAATGCCCTCCTGCTATAAAAATTTTAAAAGTTGGTCGAGTCGTAATGCCGTTACCTCTATTTATACTTTACATACTCTATTGTGATATAGAAATTATCCTCATAGATAAGGAGAGTGATGGAATGGCAGCAAGCTTCAACAATTCATCCAAAACGCAAGGCGTATCCATTATTACCTGTACGAATCGCCCTAATTATATTAAAAACTTGTTCCATAATTTCGCTAGACAATCCCATGCCAAGAAAGAGCTCATTATCGTTGTCAACGATAGTACAATCGCCCTCTCTCCTTACCAGCAATTAGCCAACAAGCATCGAAACATACAAATCTACCGCATGCCGGAGCATGTCACTTTGGGTGCGTGCCTAAATTACGCCGTAAGCAAAACGAAATACGGCATCGTTGCCAAATTCGATGATGACGACTATTACGCCCCCCACTATTTGTCGGACAGCCTGAAGTCGTTAAGAAGATCGAACGCCGATATTATAGGGAAACGTGCACATTATATGTATTTACAAGGCTCCAAAACTCTAATTCTACGGTTTCCCAACGATGAAAATCGAACCGTAACCATGCTGCCGGGGGCTACGCTCATATTTAAGAAGAACGTCTTTAACAAAGTACGCTTTCCGAATCAAAACGTCGGTGAAGACGATCTTTTTTGCACAAGAAGTAAAAGCAAGGGCTTCAAAGTCTATTCCGGCAACAAGTATCATTTTACGGCAGTGCGGCGGAAAAATTCATCCGGTCATACATGGATCATTAGCGATCAGGAACTCATGGCCAAGCACCCTAAAGTTCCGAATGTGCGAGATTTCAAAAAATTCGTACAGCGGACGACCGGAGGCAGTCGAGCATGACGCACCGGTCATCATCCCCATCACAGCCTGCCGTATCGATCATCACCTGCACCAAAAGACCGGAATGCCTGCACAATCTGTTGGAGAATTACGCCAGACAGAATTACAGGAACAAAGAGTTAATCGTCATCTTAAATCATGGCAGTCTCAAGCTACCGGAATATCAAATGGCAGCCAAGTCATATCGCAACGTCAGAATATATAGCAAACCGGAACGATTATCACTCGGCAGCTGCCTTAATTATGGTGTAAAGGTCTCCCAACACGGCCTCATTGCTAAATTTGACGATGATGACTATTACGCACCTGATTATTTGAACGAAAGCGTCCGTCTCATGATCAAGACTCGCGCTGATATTGTAGGAAAGAGAGCGCACTTTATGCAGCTTGCCGGGCAAAAAGCTCTTCTGCACCGTTACCCTAACATGGCCAATCAATGGGTTCCCCTTGTTCAAGGGGCGACCTTGCTGGTTAAACGGCATGTATTCGATCAAGTAGCGTTCCCGAATCAAAATCGCAGCGAGTGCGTCAAATTTTGTGCTGATTGTATAGCTCGTAACTATAGAATATACTCGGGAAGTCCGTATCATTTCTTAGCGAATCGAAGACGCAACTCCACCAATCACACCTGGATCGTCAGTGACAAGAATCTATTAACTCAACATGTTAAAAAGCTGAACGTAGACAATGCAAAGAAATTCGTAAGTAGAGGCTAAGTCCTGCATGAATCTAAATGTTCCGTATATCGCAGTGAATGAACCGGCGACTCGAGCATTTCCACAGAAACAGCGGGCTCGAATATGGCGTGTAGTTTGTTTAACTGAATCAGAAGAACGGTTAAGAGCCACTCCATTGGAGCGGCTCTCATTCATCCCTAGCGAATCGAACGTCTCATTTCAAATAAACGCCATAATCCAAGATGACATTCCCCTGCTCATCCGGCGTCATGAAACGGACTGGATGATAACGTTCAAAGAACCACGGGTTCTCGTCCAAGCTCCAGCCTTGTTCGGCGATTTTCGCCATGCATCGTTTATGAGGCTCCATACCGAATAGCTCCCCGTTATCCTTGCCATATAACCAACATATCCCCGCAGCGCCTTCTTCCAGATCCGCATGGTCAAATCCTTCCGGCACTTCGATATGCTTCGGAAAAAGCATACCGATCCAATATTCAAACTGAATCCCGTTCATTCGCATAAGACCATAAGTAGCACCCTCCGATTCCGGCAAACAACCAAGCTGCTCGATCTTTTCGAACCAGCCATTGGCGAACCATTCTTCCCACTGGTCCGCGAAGCTTCCTGCCGCATTTCGATGCTCGTCCGTATACCGTTTGCCGATCAAGCGCGCTGACGGGATCTGTTCTTTGTACACCCTGGTTACTTCTGCAGCCATTTTCTTAACCTCCTGGGTTCATCTTTTTGAATTATTACCTAATGAATTCTCGTCAACGCAAGGGAATCCTGCAAGGGAGCAGCCCGGTTTCAACTTTTGGCTTGGATTATGATAGTTGAGAACAGCGGTGTGAAATTGTTCAAATCGGAAGAGACCATTTATACGGAACGAACCATCATCCCGGCCTATGGGATCAGCCGGAGCTGTTCAAGCCGGATCGCTTCGAACATTGGAACGGAAGTCCCTTTAACTTCATCCCTCAAGGCGGCGGAGATCATCATACGGGACACCGCTGTGCCGGGGAATGGATTACGCTTGAAATCATGAAGGAGAGTCTGGACTTTCTGGCTAACCGGATGAGTTATGAAGTGCCCGTACAGGACGTAAGCTTCAGCTTTCATGAGATGCCTTCTCTTCCTCACAGCCGGATCGTCATTCGAAAAGCAAAGGCCCTACATTAGGATGCGGTGAATCCAAGGACGCTTCCGAAATCGCATGTGGGATCCAGAACCCACATTGCTGCATGGGAGAGAAAATTAAAGCTTGTACATTGCGCCGTCTGCATGTCACAATACATTAGAGACTGTCAGCATGAACCTATTCATCTAGTCGTTCGCTTACACGTTCTCGGCTGCCCCTGCATTATAGCGCGGCGGCCGTACAATTAACCTATTTTGAATGGGAGGACCGCAATCATGAAAACGATGAAACTAGGAAGCAGTTCACTGGAAGTACCTGTTGTAGCCGTTGGTTGCATGCGCATAAATTCGCTGGAAAAAGCCGAAGCCGAACGTTTCGTGCAATCCGCACTGGAGGAAGGAGCCAACTTCTTCGACCATGCCGACATCTATGGCGGCGGAGCTTGCGAGGAGATTTTTGCAGATGCGATACATATGAATGCGGAAGTCCGGGAGAAAATCATTCTTCAATCCAAATGCGGTATCCGTCAGGGCATGTTCGATTTCTCCAAAGAGCATATCTTGAATTCCGTCGACGGCATCCTCAAAAGACTTCGTACCGAATATCTCGACGTTCTCCTGCTCCACCGTCCGGATGCTTTGGTTGAGCCTGAAGAGGTGGCTGAAGCATTCGATCAGCTCGAAAGCTCCGGGAAAGTGCGTCATTTCGGCGTATCCAACCAGAATCCGATGCAGATCCAGCTCTTGAAAAAAGCAGTGAAGCAGCCGCTCGTAGCCAACCAGCTGCAGCTTAGCATCACGAATACCACCATGATTCAAAGCGGAATCAACGTGAATATGGAGAACGACGCCGCGGTTAACCGCGATGGCAGCGTTCTGGATTTCTGCAGACTGCACGACATTACGATTCAGCCTTGGTCGCCTTTCCAATACGGGTTCTTCGAAGGCGTATTCCTTGGAAGCGACAAGTTCCCTGAGCTTAACCAGAAGATCGATGAAATCGCTGAGAAATATAACGTCACCAATACGACGATTGCCATTGCTTGGCTTCTTCGCCATCCTGCACATATGCAGCCCATCATCGGAACGATGAATATCAACCGTTTGAAAGACTGCATCAAAGCAGGCGAGGTCACGCTGACTCGCGAGGAATGGTACGCCATTTACCGCGCGGCCGGCAACATCCTTCCTTAAGCCATAACTGAAAACGGCCTCCTTTCGACTTCGATGGGAGGCTGTTTCATTATTATGGCTGGGAAGAGGATGACAACGATAAGGGGCCTCTTGCACAATTTTCCAAGGATGGACGACCTCCTGAACTTTACAGTTGTGCAATGCACCGCCCCGCCTGCCTTCCCGTAAACAGGCAGCCACCCAAAAACGTTCCCTCCAATGCACGGTAACCATGAACGCCCCCACCACCAAAGCCGGCCGCTTCCCCAACCGCGTAGAGCCCGGGAACCGGTTCGCCGGATCCACTCAGCACCCTCCCCGATAGATCCGTTTGAAGCCCGCCCAGTGTTTTCCGGCTAAGAATATGCAGGCGCACCGCAATCAATGGACCATGGGCCGGATCAAGAAATTTATGCGGCTTGGCTACGCGCACCAAGCGATCGCCTATATAATTCCTTGCTCCCCGGAGCGCCGTAATCTGCAGATCCTTGGTAAAAGCCTGGTCCATCTCGCGGTCTCTGGCGGCAAGCTGACGCTTCAAATCGTCCAGCTTGACCAGGTCGCTGCCTGCAAGCTTATTCATGCCGTCCACAAGCTCGGGCAGTGAATCGGCGACAACAAAATCCTCGCCGTGATCCAGAAATGCCTGCACAGGGCCAGGAATGCCCGAGCCTGCTCTTCCCAGCACTTTACGGATGCTCTTGCCGGTCAAATCCGGGTTTTGTTCCGAGCCGGACAGGGCAAATTCCTTCTCAATGACCTTTCTGGTCAGAAGAAACCAGGAATAGTCAAAGCCCGTATCCTGAATGGCTTTCAGGGTTCCCAGCGTATCGAAACCCGGGAAATTCGGAGCAGGAAGCCGTTGCCCTTTGGCATCAAGCCATACTGACGATGGACCCGGCAGTATCCGGATGCCGTGCTTGGACCATACCGGGTCCCAGTTCTTAATCCCTTCCGTGTAGTGCCACATCCGGTCTCGATTGACGACCCGCCCGCCGGCTTGCTCCGTTATTCCCAGCATCCGTCCGTCCACATGCGCGGGAACGCCGGAGAGCATCGCTCGTGGAGGCTCGCCTAACCGGGACGGCCAATGCTGCCTGATCAGCTCGTGGTTGGCGCCGATGCCTCCGCTGGAGACAACCACAGCCTCCGCATAATATTCATAGTCGCCAACGACCTCGCGGGAGCTTTCTTCGCCCCGGCGGGCCGAACTCGGTGCAAGTACCGAACCCCTTACTCCAGTGACGGCATTCTCGCGCGTAATCAGCTCATCGACTTGGTGACGCGGACGATAATCAACTACGCCGGAACGGATGGCGTCTCTGACCCTGGACTCAAATGGTTGTACGACACCTGGCCCTGTTCCCCACACAATGTGAAAACGCGGCACGGAATTGCCGTGGCCCTCGGCGAGATATCCGCCGCGTTCCGCCCAGCCAACGACTGGGAAGAACCGAATTCCTAACGAATGCAGCCATGCCCGCTTCTCGCCGGCGGCAAAGTCGACATAGGCCTCGGCCCATTTTCGCCCCCACAGATCCTCGTCCTCCTCCCGATCGAAACCAGCGGCTCCCAGCCAATCCTGCCATGCCAGTTCACGGGAGTCCCGGATCCCCAGTCTTCTCTGCTCAGGCGAATCGACAAGGAATAAACCGCCAAAAGACCACCATGCCTGCCCGCCAATAGAGCTTTCCGGTTCCTGGTCAAGCAGCAGCACCCACTTGCCGGCCTCGGCCATTTCGGCGGTAGCTACGAGACCCGATAAGCCGGCTCCTACCACGATGACGTCATATTTCATGCGTCTCCCCCGTTCTTTCCCTTTTCTAAAACAAGTAATTTCAACTTCACTCCAGCTTGATCGTTACAGATGGCGTTAACATGATATTCTTTGCTGTGTAAGCGTTTTCCTCTCACGACGGCATAGAATCGGCTATTCTCGAATGCCAGGTCCGTATTATTGTATGCCTTCCCATCCCCGCTAACATGTTCCACAGCAAAATAAAGTGAACCCCAAATCAAGAAGGGTTCACTCCATGGTTAAAAGTATCTTCGTATCGCACTAGCGTAATTGTAGGCTGTGCATACATTTCCTCATATCTGCACAAGGGTTAACCGGTCTTCTCCTGCGCCTCCGCCGCCAGTTTCAGGAGCTGCTCTCTGACCCGCACCACTTCTCCAATGATCAGCAGGGCCGGATTTTTCACGTTCATCCGATGAGAAATCCTGTAGATGGTTCCGAGCGTACCCGTGAAGATTCTCTCTTCCGCCCTGGTTCCCTGCTCGACGATGGCAGCGGGAGTCCACGGCTGCTTGCCATGAGCGATCATCTCTTTACAGATGCCGTCCATTCTGCTGACACCCATGTACACCACAAGCGTATCCACGCTGTGCGCCAGCAAGTCCCACCTCACGCTCTGCTCATTACCATGGCAGCTCGTTCCGCTGACAAAAGCAACCGAGGTACTGGCTCCGCGGTGAGTCAGTGGAATTCCTGCGGACGAGGAAGCGCCCACCGCCGAGGTAACGCCTGGTACGAATTCGAAGGGAATGCCGCGTGCAGCCAATTCGCATGCTTCCTCTCCCCCTCGACCGAAAATCAGCGGGTCGCCTCCCTTGAGTCTGACGACATGATGACCATCAAGGGCAAAGGCCACCATGTTCTCGTTGATCCTTTCCTGCGGAAGAGAATGGCGTCCGGGTGCCTTGCCGCAGTATACAAGCAAAGCATCCTTCTTCGCGTAACTCAACAGCTCATCGTTCACCAGCCGATCGTACATGATGACGTCCGCTTCCTGGATACGCCGGAGGGCTTTCAGTGTGATCAGCTCCGGGTCTCCCGGACCTGCGCCGACGATATACACCATGCCCGGCCTCATCGTCTGTTCTCGACGGAAACTGCCGTCGCCTCCATTATTCTGCGGCCTGAATAGCCGGTCGTCATCCGCGCAACCCCGCGTCTCTTGCCGAATCCATATCGGGCAAAGTACAGCATCTCCCCGGTAAATAACGATCCGCCGATAAAGTTACCTATAAGCACGGGGATTTGATTCCAGAGCCACGCCTTCTTCTGCAGGACGGCTAACGGTAAGAGTGCAAAGCTTCCGGTGACCAACTCTAAGCCCAGCACTACAATGATGACAAAGCCAACCGGAAATAGGAGCGCGCCCGCCATCGGGATATTCGTTTGAGTCGAAGCTGTAAATGCTAGCGTGGTGGCGCATGCCAGGATAGCGCCGGACAGTATGCCGCGAATAAGCATCTGCGAAGTCTTCAGCCGCGCCTTCGCGGCCTCAGCCTCGATCATGTCATGCATCTCCTGATCCGGTTTCACATAATCCATGTCGGTCTACTCCTTCTAATGAAATCAATCCTTAACATTTAAGACAGCCTCAAACATAACAGCGGAATATGACTAACAATGCGTTAAGCTGTACGATCCAGCAAGTAAATCGCGCCGCTTGCCGGATCCACTTCTATCTGAAAAGTGTTTACATGACCCGTGTCCGGCTCTTGAACCTGTCCGCTGCACAGATCGATTTTCCAATCATGCAGTGGACAGTGCACTTGCTTCCCGCACACCATACCTTCCGAAAGCTTGCCTCCTTTATGCGGGCACTTGTTTTCGACGGCCAGAATATTCCCGTCCGACAAGCGGAACAGCGCAATTTCCGTTCCCCCGATTTCAATGGTTCTTGATCCCTTAGGATCGATTTCGTTCACATATCCTACATGCAGTTTCGCCATATTGGTTCTCCCCCTATTTCGTCACAGCTTCGGCGTCAGGCAAAGGCACGAAATTTTTACGAAGCCCGCTGTCTGACGTAATCTCCTTCCACGGATCCTTTTGCTTGCTTAAAGCCAGCTTTATTCTGGAAACAAGAGCGGCGCGGTCCTCTTTCTTCTCCAATGCTTTTTTCACATGGTCCAGGCCAACTCGCTCGATCCAAACCGACGTCCGTTCATTCCATTGTGCGTTTTCGCGGTAATATTGGATAAAGGCTCCGGCCCATTCGACTACCTCGTCTTCGGTCTTTACGACGCATAACAATTCCGTGGCCCGGACATGAACGCCTCCATTGCCGCCGACGTGCAATTCCCAGCCGCCATCAATTGCCACAACGCCAAAATCCTTAATGGTGGCTTCCGCGCAGTTCCGAGGACATCCGGAAACCGCCAGTTTCACTTTGGCCGGGGTGCTCAGCCGCTCAAATTCTTTCTCCAAACGCACGCCCATACCTATGGAGTCCTGCGTGCCGAATCTGCAAAACGTGGACCCTACGCAAGTTTTAACCGTACGGAGGGCTTTACCGTAAGCATAACCGGAAGGCATATCCAGCTCCTCCCACATCCTCGGCAGATCCTCCTTCTTGACGCCGAGTAGATCGATCCGCTGTCCGCCCGTAATCTTGACCATCGGCACATCGAATTTTTCTGCAATCTCGGCGATTTTCTTTAGCTCCGAAGGCGACGTCACCCCACCGTATATCCGAGGCACCACGGAATACGTGCCATCCTTCTGAATGTTGGCATGGTACCGCTCGTTCGTGAAACGGGATTCCTTCTCGTCCACGTAGGATTCCGGAAACAGCATGCCGAGATAGTAGTTCAGCGATGGACGGCACTTGGAGCACCCCTCCGGATTGTCCCATCCCAGCACATTCATCACTTCTTTCACGGTACCCAGTCCAAGACGGGTGATCTCGGTGATAATTTCATCTCTCCCCAGCGAAGTACATCCGCATATCCCTTCTTTTACCGGCTCCCCGGCAGCATCCCCGGCGTATAATTGAACGAGTCCCTCGACAAGAGGTTTGCAGCCGCCGCAGGATCCCGAAGCTTTAGTACAAGCTTTAACGGATGCGACGGTATTGCAGTTCTTCGTAAGAATGGCATCTTTGATCGCATCTTTCGATACGCCGTTACAGCCGCAAATGATCTCATCATCCGCCAGCTGAGCCAGCCGCTGCTCCGGTGATACAACGCCTGCATTAGGCGCGAAGCCTAACAGAAGCTCTTTCTCTCTGCCCTTGATGGATTCCCCGCTCTTCATGAGCGAAAACAGCTTCGGTCCATCCCCCGTATCGCCGAACATAACAGCCCCGATGAGCCGGTCTTCGCGGACGACGATTTTTTTGTATACCCCTTCGACCTCATCTTGATATCGCATGGATCTGGCTCCTTCCGGGTCTGCAAAATGACCTGCGGAGAATACATCCACGCCGGATACCTTTAATTTCGTTGACGTGACGGAACCGGCATATCCACTCGTCTCCACACCTGCCAGATGCTTGGCGAGTACCGCTCCTTGTTCGTACAGCGGGGCTACAAGACCATAAGCAATGCCCCGATGCTCGGCGCATTCGCCCACCGCATAGACGCCGGGGACGTTCGTCGCCATATAGTCGTTAACGACGATCCCGCGATTAACCTCGATCCCGGAGGACTGTGCCAAAGAGACGTTTGGCTTGATCCCGACGGCCATCACGATCAGATCGGTCTCGACGCTGCTCCCGTCCGTAAAATGGAGCGCCCTCACCCGCTTCCGACCCGAGATCGATTCCGAATTTTTATTCAGCAAAAAGGTCATTCCTTGTGTTTCGAGTTCACGCTGCAGCATTTTGGCTGCCGTCTCGTCCAATTGCCGTTCCATTAAATAGGGATTCAGGTGAACCACGGATACATCCATGCCCAGATGCAGAAGACCTCGAGCGGCCTCCAGGCCCAAGAGGCCTCCCCCGATGACCACCGCTTTCTTATATTGCTGCGACGTCTTCACCATCGTTTCGCAATCCTGGATGTCCCTAAAGGCGATCACGCCTTCCTTGTCGGCACCCGGCAAAGGCAGCATAAACGGATTGGAGCCGGTCGCAATAATCAAAGCATCATATGGAGCGACAGCTCCTTGCTCGGAGAATACTTTGCGATGCAGCGTGTCGATCCGGTTCACCGTATGTCCTGCATGCAATTGGATCCGGTTCTCCTTGTACCAATCCCAGTCATTAATAATGATTTCCTTCAGATCGGTTCCGCCTGCGAGGACGGATGACAGCATGATCCGATTGTAGTTCGGATGAGGCTCCGCCCCGAATATCGTAATCTCATACGCTTCGGGCGCAAGCTTGATTAAATGCTCGATAGCACGTACTCCTGCCATGCCATTCCCGATCATCACTAACTTCTTTTTTGTCATGGTTCGCTCTCCCTCCGTCTAACACCTTCGATATACTCATCCATCAACAAATCTTAAAAAACCAAAATAGCCTGCATTCGATCCAGTAGAGTTGGCACACTCTTACCGGGAACGAAAACAGGCTTCTTTGCCGCTAATGGGATACAACGTTGTATCCGGGAAGTATAAAGTTCTTGAGGGAAATATACACTACGCATTTGAGTTCTGTCAATATATTTGACACGAAATTAAGAAAATTAATTAATTATCGACATCTACTTGTGATTTATGTTATATAAATTAACATAGTTTCTGTTTTGTGCTAAAGCTTAACCTCTGACAGGATTTCATTTATGAAGGGAGCGTCAATCCATGCGTTCATTGCTGGTTATCCACCATCCGGTCCCTGCTTCAGAGCGAAGTGACACAGCTGCCAAGGCGCTTCTTCCGGAATTTATCCTTCGTTCATACGGCTATAAGATCCACCTTGCTCGCAATGAGAAGCAAGCGTTGGCCGGAATCATGGAGGCTGACGGAACGGTTCTCCATCTTCCGGTTTCCTCGATCAAGCCATGGTGCAGCACCCTTGAACAACAAAAGCGCGTGCCGGTTCTGTGGTGGTGCAGCGATCATGCCGCTTCGCAATCTCTCGAAGCATGTGAAGATGATGTTACAATTGATGGACTTTTATTCCCCTCCATGAAGGAGCACGAGCTGCATTGGACGCTTCATTTTAGTTCAAAGCATTTTTACGAACGTCAACAGTGGCATGACGAAAAAACGCAGCTCCTAGCCCGCATTGAAGAACGAAAATGGATTGATATGGCCAAAGGCATTTTATGCGAAATGAAACAAATTTCGGAATCCGAAGCTTACGATGTCCTGCGCAAACAGGCGATGAATGAAAGAAAAAGAATGGTGGACGTCGCCACCTCGATCGTTAAGCTGTATCAATTGCTGCAAGAGACCGGTTCAGGAGGTGCCAAAAAATCATGATCCACTTATTGAAAGAAGTCGGCCGCGGCAAACGCGGCGCTCGGGACCTGACTTACGAGGAAGCCCTTCAGGCTGCAGCATCGATTCTAGGTGCACAGGCTACTCCTGCGCAGATCGGCGCCTTTTTCATCGCTGAACGCATCAAGATGGAAAGCGTGGAAGAATTGGAAGCATTCGTGAAGGTCAGTCGTGAATATGCGGACCGTTCGTTTTTACATGCGGGTATCGACTGCGCAGGTCCTTATGACGGCAGAAAGTCATCTTTTTTCTCGACGCTAGCCACTGCTTTTGTCCTCGCGGCTGCCGATCTCCCTGTTACGCTGCACGGGACTGCATCCCTCCCGCCAAAGTGGGGGATTACCTTGTCGGATATACTCGCGGCGAAAGGAATAACCGGACCGGCATTGGCCAAAGACTCATGCATCCGGGCGGCCAAACGGACGGGCGTATTATATGTAGATGCGGAAGAATGGTGCCCTCCGCTTAAGCAACTTCGCCCGATTCGCGAGGAACTGGGGATGCGGACCGTGCTCAACACGGCGGAAAAGTTTGTCGATTATTCTCATTCCCCATATTTAACCTTTGGTGTTTACCATAATACGGTCTTTGACCGGTTAAGCCGACTGATCATGAAACTCGATTACCGCAAAGCGATCATTATTCAAGGCAGTGAAGGCTCGGATGAACTATTCATTCACCGGCCCACGCGGACATACCGGATCGAGAACGGTAAAGCCAGTCTCCAGATCATCGATCCCGAAGCGTACGGGCTAGATGTGCCGGTTCCAGAGATCAGCTGGACTCCTTCCGAACAAGCTGACGCTACGGCGGAGGTTCTGCTAGGCAAAGGGGACCTCGCATTTATCTACCAGGTGCTGCTGAATGGTGCGGTACGTCTACAATTGGCGGACAAAGTCAGGTCGGTCGAGGAAGGGATTTATACTTGCAAAGCATTGCTGGACTCAGGGAAACCGTGGGAGTTATATAGCAAATGGTTGTCCCTGCTTATAGAATCCACCCCGAAAGGCGATGCGGTCTCGCCTATGGGGAGGCATGCATAGCAATGAACGGAAGTAACCCACACCGGGCAAACGGTGCGGGTTTTTTTCATACCCTATTAAACTCCAAATCCGAAAGCAGACAAGATGATGACCAAGAGAATAAAGAGAACCAGCACCGCTCCAACCGATCCGTATCCTCCGCCATTGTAACCGGCAACTTCACCCATGGTTCTAACCTCCTTTATTTTCGGAACACAATATCCTATGCTCGTTATATGAAAGAGCTTAGACGTTAGAGCAAAAATAAAAACATGGATTTTTGCATCGACCTGGATTTTATGGCAAAGCCTCTATGTTTGAGCAAGCATATTCTTAGCATAGCGAAGAATATCAGACTTGACGTCTTCGGCCCAAATGCTGTAACGAATCTGTTGCTCCTCATCTACCCAATCCAGGTGATCCCTTCCCTTCAAGTCGGCGGTGTAGACACATTCGACACCGTTAATGACAATGGTCTCCTTGGATTCGTTGGGTTTGTCCTGCGGTACGGGCGTTCCGCCTATTGGCTGTTCGGGAACGATATCACTCGCTACGACTTGAAGCTTTACTTTGCCTTTCTCATAGTTTAGAATCGCAGCGGACGCTTCATTCGCTTTTATGATGTCGGAATACACGAACTTCTCGCCTTTCGCGGCCTTCCCCTTCAATTCCTGGTCCAGCTTCTTGTACAGGCTCGACGTTCTTTCAGGACTCTTTAAGTATACAACCGCGTTCTTGAAAGTGTACCCTTTCGGCAAGGCTGCAGGCTTGGTCAGGGCCGGTGCTTTCATTGCCTTCGATTTCGCCAGATAGTCCGTATACTTGGTGAAAGCAAAGCCTTTGGATGTGAAGAAGATTTGATCTGCCCGGTTATATTCCTGATCGGCAGCATAGTAGGCAATCATCTGACCTGGCTTAAGTCTGTTGACCAAGTCCGTGATTTGATCGTCATATGAAACGATTCCCTTCTCCGGTTTGGCAGACATCGTCTTCGATATCGATACGCTTTCGGTACTGGCTGCGTATGCGTTGACGGATCCGACCATCATCGTGGCTGCGAGAAATAATGCGACTTTCATCTTGTTTTTTATCATGTTACCATTCGTGCTCCTTTCGGCGGCAAAGCCTTTTGAGTTTTATTAACATCTCATATAACACCTCGCCGTCATCAAAAGGGACATTTTGTAAAAAATCGGATACCTTTACGGAATAAGCCCTGCCGCAATCTTCGCAAACTCATCCTTGGACAACGGATCCTTTGGGTCATCCGTAATAATATACAGTACCTCTTCGCTGTCGCTTAACCAAGTCAAACTGCGTGAAGGGCTGGATGGACTGGCTGACAAAATCATTTCTTTCCCTTTCACCTTTATTTTTACGGCTTGGTTTGTGGGCACCCCGGCCTTGGAGCCCTTCTCTCGTGCAAAAGCTACCATCTTGATCCGATTTTCGCCTTTACGATATTCCATTCCTGTAGATGCAATCTGGAACCAAGGAACAATCTTATAGAACAGTCCCTGTTCTTCATCCGACTGCTCCGCCTGCTCTTTGAGTTCATTCAGAAGAGTTTCATACTCCGGTGTACCCCATACGGGCTCGTTCCTAATTTGAATCTGTCCATAATCAAATCGATACCCTTCCGGTACATAATCTGGCTCTAGAAGCACTGGAGCGTTTTTTTCCTCGATTTCTTTTGCGAGTTCCTGATAATTCGAATGCTTAGTCAACATATAAAAATATTTCAGTGGTTGTTCTTTGATGAGTGGCGTCATATGCAGGTCCTTGATATAAAATACCGCCTGTTCTCCCGGCTTTAACCTCTTTCTCAGCTCTTCTTCCGTCTCTTTTACACGTTCGGCGTTATATTCCGATTCGGAATATTTCCATGGCTTGATGGTCGACAGAATGACTTCACCTTCCTTGTTCTTGATCTGTATCAAGTAATGACTTGCGTAAACACTAAGCGACGAAAGAATCAAAATCGCAGTAAGCATTGCAATCATTAAGGTTTTCTTCCGATTGCCGTCATTTCTTCCGTGTTTCTTCCGGTGAATTAGACGCACCTTTTGCATGATGGCGGGGGTCACGTCTACTTCTTCATCCACAGTGTGCAATTCCATGCTTCTCAGAATTCGATCTTGCTCCGGCTGTCCCGAATCTCGCATAACCCCGTCCCCTCCTTCTCCTGGATCAGTTGGATGACTTTAAGTTTCATCCGAGCATATTTTTTCTTAACCGCGCTTAGATTCTTATCCAGAATCTGCGCAATCTCCGTAAATGGTTTATCTTCAAAAACCCTCAACACGAGCAGATTACGCTCCTCTACCGAGAGCTTGGTCATGGCATATTCCAGCGGTTCGCTAAACCATTTGCGCTCCAGCGTCTCTTCCACGCTATCGGCATAACCTGCCGGTTTGACCAGCCGGCTTACTCGCATGCGAACCCGTCGCTTACGAAGAATATTGAGACAATGGTGGTATGCAATCTTGTATAACCATGATGAGAATGAAACCTTGGCTTCATAGGTATTAAGCTTGGTAAACGCTTTGATGAAGATATCCTGGACGGCATCCTGCGCATCCTGCTTGCAGCCGAGCATGCGGCAGCAGTATATGTAAATCTGTTTTTTGTACGCTTCGACGATAGGCTCGAAACAATCCACCTCACCAGCCTTAACGCGTCTCACGTACTCCTCGATCGAATCCAATTCGAAGACGCACCTCCGTGAAAATCTTATTTTACGTTTATATAACCCCTCTTCTTCCAAAAAAGGGACACCCGAAACATAAATAAAAAAACAACTCATACCTCAAGTATGAATTGTTTTTCCGCCATGTCGATCATTCTTTTGTTTAGAAAACATATATGTGTGTCAGACTTTACTCCCGCAATGATACAAACTGAAAGATTAGCATCTCATTGTCGTCCCTCGTTGCAACAAATTCCTGCACGCAAGAGGGCGAAACATAGTTGTGCATCGTCTTTCTCCAGAATGCCTGCGCCCGCTTATTGCGATCGGTGGCATTCGTCTGGACCTCCCAGCTGCCGGCATGCTTACCGAACACTTGCGATGCAGCATTCTCAGCAACATGTTTGCCCCGGAAGGGTTTCATAACAAAAAACTCATTCATGTAAAATTCACTGCCAAAAGTGTATGGCGGGGTTGCTACGAGGGCGAACCCTGCCGGGATACCTTCCACTCGAATCAGATAGGGAAACAAAACCGAGGGCTTCTCCCACCATATATCAAACACTTGATTCTGATCATATAAGGTTCTAGTATCGTTATCCTCAAAGACGCCGTATCGATTCGGCTTCCAGCCCCATATCTCCGATAGATCGTGCAAATATAGCGGATATAGATTGTTAATCATAAATTTGGTGGAAGCATCGGTTAACTCCACGGTAACTTTCATATAGTTTCCTCCATCCTAGACATATTCCAAACTCTTGAAATACTGCATTTTGCTATTTATAAAACCTTCATCAAAGTCGGCAATGCCCTCAAATTCCGAATCACGAAAACATAGACCAAAGAGCCAAAGCTGCCGAATGGCAACAAATACTGGGACAGCAGCAAGATCATTTTCGCTGAGAGATCTGACGCTACAATACCCTCTCAGAAAAGCGTCCCATAATCTTTCCACTTCCTCCGGGTCATGTCTGCTATGTATTTCTCTGGCCAGCCTAAACTCCGCAATATCGTAAGCTCTCCAGCCGTAACCGCATAAATCAAAATCATAATGGGTCAGCTTTCCGTCCTGTGTCCATGCAGCATTCGTATTGCCGTGCAAATCTCCATGGCAAACGCCCCAATCTAAACCTTGAACTTCGAGTTCCGAGATTCGTTTCTTAAGTTCCGTTGCCATGTCACTAAGGTAGTTACAATCGGTTAACCGATGCTCCATATAGGATCTGATGATGGATAAAGGCTGATCTATAAGAAACTCCATATCCAGCCGTTCCCTTGCAAACCGACTTTCAAATTGATCCGCCGCCTTATGCATATAGCCGATGGATTCACCGAACCGGTAACTGTCCGCTGCGGCGTGAATCGGCATCTCTTGCCCTTCCGCATATTGAAATAGAACCCCGTACCGGGTTCCCTCCATGACGTTAAACCCGCTAAGGTACGCGCCGTCTTTTCCCGGAATGGGCTCTGACACGCTGATCCCGTTCGCACTGAGAAACCGCAGCAAATCCAATTCAAACTCGATGTCAGGCCGTCTTCTTCGATCAGCCCTATAGATACGGAAGATATACTTATCAACATCTGTTTCTACTGCGTACGTATCGTTCATCCCCCGCAAGAAATACTGAATTTTCACAACGGAACCGATCTCATAATGGTGTTGGATATGTAACCCTACCGCTTGTTTAGACAGAAGCGAGTAAGTGACAGGAAATAAACTCAATCCAAATCCCTCCTTGTACTCAAGGGTATCATCCTCGACAAACTCTTATATATAAACCGTATGATTATAATTATTTTTTATATAAACCTAGGTAGGTCATAATCACAAAAAGACAATAACTCTCATGACTTCAGACGCATCAGAACTACGCAAAAAAGAAGCAGCCCGATGACTGCCTCTTTTTGTTCAATAACCTGCATATCCGAACGGATGCAGACTTACTGCTTCAAATCGTATAAACCGGGTGCATGCTCGTTGGCCAGCTCCGGCATCTCAGGTAACGGAAAACCCTCCGGCGGTTGAACCACTTGTAATTCCCCGCCGTTTCTGCTAGGTGTTTGACCGCTAAATATTTCGCCGATGCGTGTGTCATCCAGCCTGAAATTGAACTGAGCATTGTGGAAGCCCATATCAACGTATTTCTGACATTCCGGGTATTTATGGATGTCATAATTCGGTACAGGAAATATTTTACCCCATTCCACGCCAAGCGTCTCCAAAGCTTTCGCAAAAGCATTTTGATGTGCATTATCCCGCACGATGAGGAAAGCCAACGTTTCGCGGAAGGCCTTGTTCGTGCTCATCTCATAAATCCGTGTTTTTTGAAGCACTCCCGTAGATTCGAGTACGACATTATCGAGCAAATTACCTACCAGATTGCCGTGATCGTACACGTAGTTTCCCGTCCACGGATTTCCGGCGGCGTCCACAGGCAAAGAACTTTGGGCTCCCATAATAAAATGATGCGGATTGGCATGTTGGATCGCTTCATTCAGCGGGGCCGCATCCGTGCCGGAATTACCCGCTCCTTCTGCTCCAGCACCGGTAAGCAGCTGGTTGATTGTATGTTGAACCAATTCGACATGGCTGATTTCTTCCAAAAAAACGCCGCGGATCAAGTCTCGGTACTGCGTTGCCTTTCCTCGAAAATTGCTGCTCTGAAAGAAAAACTGCATCATCGTCCGCATTTCGCCGAACCGGCCGCCTAACGTTTCTTGCAGGACTTTGGCAGCTGCGGGATCTGGTTTATCCGGAACGATAAGGTTAATCAGATCCTCTTTGTAAAAATACATGTGGATATCCTCCGCTTCTTCTATATTGTCACGCATCCAGTTTGCGTTGGCCTCTCTTGTTCCATGCGCCTGCACCCGATACAATGATTTCCTGCAAACGCCCGAGACTCCCGTTTTGTTTTTTAGAAAAGAATGAAAAAATAATCTCCTGTACATAATGACTCTGTTTGGATAAATATTAAAGGAGCGAATAAGATTGGGAATTTTAAGCGGTAATCCTAAAAATGAGCCCATGCATTATGGGGAAATATTTAGCGTATGGTCAGCTTCGATGCTGGCAAAAGGCATGGTATCCTGCTACGAGGCTTATTTGAATCACGCGGGAGATAAAGACCTTAAAAAAATTCTTCATGATCTGCTGGATCAGGCGAAACTCGAGATTAAAGAATGCGATGAGCTGCTTACCGACAACGGAATCCCGCCTGCACCGGGGCTTCCCGAAAGACCCTCTGTCAAACTTGAGGATATTCCGGCTGGCGCAAGATTCACGGATCCGGAAATCGCGGCCAAAATCGCAGCGGATACCTCACTCGGACTGGTATCATGCAGCCAAATCATGGGACAATCGATCCGGGAGGATATCGGTGCATTATTCGCTAAATATCATCTCGCCAAGACGGCGCAGGGTGTGCGAATCCTTCAGATGAATAAGGAAAAAGGCTGGCTTATTCCGCCACCACTTCAAATCAAGAGACCCGAGTAAAAATAGCGTTTAGACACAAAAGCACTCTGAGCTGATAAAGCTCAGAGTGCTTTCACTGTTTTTTTGCAAATTATCGGATCATTGCTAAGCCTGCTGCTTCTTGACGGGCTGATGATCACGCAGGAGCCAGATGTGGAAGAAATATTCAAAGATTCCCGCTAACGCCACGATGAGTAGAATCACCGGGAATTCCAGTGTCCAGTTCGCCAATTCGCCAATAAGCCAGAGCATGACAAGTACCGGCCCTGCATCCGCAACGATAGCGACCACATGTATAATCTATAACCCAATTTTATCCTTTCAAACTTTTCCTTGAAGCGGTTTGGCCGAAGAAGGGCTTTTGGCCTGCTGCCTGCCAATGAGGAACATACCGAGAACGACCAGGATCCCTCCTCCCCATTGCTCCCATCCTGCGGGTTCTTTTAGTACGATGACAGATAACAATAGAGCCGTGAAAGGCATCAAGCCGGAAAAAGCGGCAGCTGTTGAAACATGGCAGCGCTTGATGCCGGCATACCACATGATGAACGCCACGGCCGTCACGATCGGACCATACCATATCAGTGCCAGCCATTCTCGTAACCCGATGGCGGCCAAAGAATTGACAGGATCCTCGAAACCTGCGGGAATCAAGCATAATAGGAAGGCGATCGCCGAGACGAGCGTCGTTTGGACAACAGGATGCATGGCATGGTTTGGGGAAGCCGTTTGCTTCACCGAACCGATACGTGATAGCAGGTTAAAGCCGGATTCGCTTAGAGCCGCGCAGAGCACCAGCAAGTTCCCGTATATGTGCTGCACCTTGAAAGAAAGGCCGGGCGTGAGCATTCCTTGTAATACGAGGATGCCTCCTACCGTGCTGAGAATGCCTGCCAGCTTGCTGCCGCTAACCGATTCCTTCAGGAGCATGAATGCCAACATCACGGTAAAAGCGGGCGTAGTCCCCGTGAGTATTCCGGCTTCTGCCGTGCTAGTATGAAGAAGGCCATGCAGTAGAAGCATCCGGAACAGAAACATACCCAAGAGCGCCTGAAAAAACAGATACCCCCATTCACCCCATGAAAGCCTGCCAACCGTTCTCCTCAAATCCATCATGCAAAGAGGAAGCATGCATAACAGAGCCAGCAATAAGCTGGCCGCCGTTATGGTAAAAGTTCCTAACTTTCCGTTCAACTGCCACGCCGTGATGACAGAGGTTCCTGCCAGCGTGAAAGCCCCCATTAAATAAAGCATCCCTTTCCATCGTTCCAACATGATCACATCCCCTTGAAATCTCCAATCGATGGCCGCTAATCTATGCTATAATCATAGGAAATTAACTGGTATGATGAAATAGCCAGTTGAACACAAATATAAGCATACCAGTTGGAGGTCCAGCCAACATGTGGGGAATCAAAGTAGATCGGAATAGCGAAGTTTCGCTCAAACGCCAAATTTATTTGGCCATAAGGGATAAGATCGTTCAAGGAAACCTGCCGTCAGGAGAAGCCGTCCCCTCTTCCCGTCAATTGGCCAGGGATCTGAACGTATCTCGTGCCACGGTCAACGAAGCTCTGGACATGCTGAACGTCGAGGGCTATGTGGTCAGCAGGCAAGGAGCGCAGACGCGCGTCGCCCAAGGCATCGTGCTGGATCCTCCGACTGACGCCGCACCACGGTCGCAGAAAAAAGGTCCTCCTGACTTTGCAGCGGATTTTCGCACGGGCCAACCTGAACTGAGGTTATTCCCGCGGTACGCATGGCAGCAGATTTCATCGAAAACCCTTGGCGGCATGAGCTCCGCCCTGCTGGGTTATACGGGTCCCCAGGGCCTGCCGGCGCTGCGCAATGAAATCGCTTTATGGCTATATCGCAGCAAAGGACTCAGCGTGGATGCCCAGGATATATACATAACGGCAGGCGCGACGCATGCGCTCAGCATCCTTGCCGATTTGCTCTTTCGGGACCGTCAGGAGATATGGTTTGAAGATCCTTGCAATATCGAGATGCTGCAGACGTTTATCAATAAAGGGTATCGCATACATCCAGTTCCCGTGGACGAATGCGGCATGCAAACAGATCTGCTGGGCGGCAAATCAAGTGGTCCCGTGTATGTCACCCCCTCCCACCAATTTCCGCTTGGCGGTATCCTGCCGGCCGATCGGCGCGCTGCCCTTATTCGTTACGCCAGAAAGAACGACAGCTATATCATTGAGGACGATTATGACAGCGAGTTCAGATATTACGGGGATTCCGTCTCGCCTTTATATGCCATGGATCCCGATAGGGTGGTCTATGTCGGCACATTCAGCAAGGTTCTATTCCCTGCGCTTCGCATCGGTTACGCGGTGGTTCCCCGTCAGCTTCAACAAAGCTGGGGCCGGTTACGTACCCATACCGATGTGCAGAATCCCCCTTTTGAACAGGCTGCTTTGGCCGAATTTTTACATACCCGGAAATTTGACAGGCATATCGGGAAAATGCGTAAGATCTACGGCGAACGCAGGCAGGTCCTCTTGTCTTCATTACATGAACACTTTGGAGATGAGTGGCGTTCTTGGGGAGATGCAGCCGGTTTGCATCTTGCTGTAGAGTTTCCCGGGGCTGTCTTTGACGAGGCTTTCAGGCAGAGGATCAGGCAAGATCGAATACGCATCACGCCGCTGGATTATCACAGCATTCAAAAAGGTCTCCACACCAACAAGCTGCTGTTTGGTTACGGCCATCTTGAGCCTGGCGAGATCCGTGAAGGAATTATGCTCCTGCATGCTTATTTAGAGGATCACGGATACTTATAAAAAAGGCTGCCATCAGGCAGCCTTGTTCATGATACATTCCTATTCCGCTAATCCACTTCGCATAGGCTCTTTATTTGAAGTCTCCGCCATAGCCAAGGCCTTCGCAGCTGTTTCGGCTTCCTGAAAAGCCTTCTCCAGAATTTGACTTCGATCCAGAATGGCATTCCCTTGTGCCCGGATGATCTGATAATCCATGATCCCCATGAAATTAAACATGGATTTAAGGTACTTATGTGAATATTCCACCTCGGCATACCAGTCATTATTCGTGTAGATGGCGTCACTTGCCTGAATGACCAGCAAACGGCGGCCATCGGTTAGCAAGCCTTCCGAACCGTTCTCCGTGTACCGAAATGTCTCCCGCGCGATGAGGATGTTGTCGATATAATCCTTAAGCTTGGACGGAACGTTGAAATTGTGCAATGGCATGGCTATGACATACTTCCTTGCATCCTTAAACTGCTTCAGGATGACGGACATCCGATCCGTGATCTGCTGCTCCTCTTCGTTAAGCGGCTCCTCTCTTCCCTGTTTGCTCCATGCCTCAAGAACCCTGTAGTCAATCGCAGGTATAGGATCGCGGTATAAATCCACCTGTTCGATTATCCCTGCTGGATTCCATTTCGTGTACGCCCCTACAAAATGCTGAAGCACCTGTAAACTGACAGAGGCGGCTGCTTCCACCTTCGGATGAGCATTAATAATGAGCATTTTTTCCATTCAATTTCTCTCCTTTTTCGTCTATTCCAACATATAGACAAATAAGGCAATGCGATTGTGACATCAGCCGGCCGTACTTTTCATGCATAAAGCAGGGGCTGCAATGGAAATGATATCTAACATTAAGTATGGCGGGGAGCGGATGCAGATATGAACCTCAATGAAAGCCTGGCTGAATATTTCAAAGCGAATGCCGATTATTTCAATGTTGAAATTCGATTGCTGCAATATCGTGTCCAGGTGATCGGGTTGGATTCATTAGTGGATATTCCCCAGAGCATCGCATCGCTTCAAACCCAAACCTCGAATCTAACCGAAATTGCCCTGGCGCCCGCTGATCTGCTTAAAATCGTGGGCGAGCTTGTTGAACCGAAATTGGAAGTGGTTGTACCCGACATCATGAAGGGCCACCTGATCATTCTGGAACCCGCGTCCGGAGCCTGCAGCGCCGTTCTTCCGATATCGAAAACTGTCACCCGATCCGTCACATCTCCCGAAACCGAGAATACACTTTACGGCTCCAGCAGCGCCTTTCTGGAAGATATCAATACGAACATCGGCATTCTTCGAAAACATTGCACCGGATCCTCCTTGCAGGTGGAAACGTACACCGTCGGGAAGAGTCATCCCAAATCCTTATTGTTAATTTATCAGAAAGACAAGATCAAACCACGTTTATTACAATCCATTCAAGCAAAAATCAAAGCGGAAATGGATCAGGATGTTCATCATATCCAGCAGCTCGAAAAGATGCTGGGCGTAAACACGTGGTCGCTCGTAACCAACTTCAACATGACGGAACTTCCGCAGAACGCAGCCCACTCCCTTCAGCAGGGCAAGGCCGTGTTAATGCTTGACCGTTATCCGTTCGCAATCATTATCCCCAGCCTTGTCATGGATATGTTCTGCATGAAGGACGATCATAATTCCCCCCTCCCCTTCATGTACCTGATCCGAATCTTGAGAGTCGTCGGCGTCTTGATCGCGACGATAATTCCCGGACTCTATGTTGCTCTGGTATCCGTCAATCCCGAGGTTCTTCGGCTTCAACTGGCCCTCTCGATAGCTAATAGCCGGCAAGAAGTCCCTTATCCCGCCTTTGTCGAGACGCTGCTGCTCCTTATCGTTCTGGAGCTTATCCTGGAAGCTAGCGTCCGTCTGCCTAAAAGCGTGGGTCCTACCATTACGATGGTAGGCGGTATCATACTTGGCCAAGCTGCCGTATCCGCCAAACTCGTCAGCAACCTGTTGATTATTGTGCTGGCGGGTACAACCATTGCTTCTTCTACGGTGGTGGGATTCCAAAACTCCGTATCCGTGCGAGTGTTCAAGTATATGCTGATCATACTGTCCGCCATCTACGGCATGCTGGGATTGCTTGCTGGAATCGTTGTCATCTGTGCGTATATGGGTCATCAGAAAAGTATGGGGATTCCCTACCTGTCTTTACCTACATTGAATCAGAAGGATGAGCGAAATGGATAAGAACGGTTATCAAGCAACCATCCTGTACGTGGTTTGTCATATGGGGCTTATTTTTTTTCTCTATCCCTCCGATATGTTCTCCGGCATGGACATGGGGCACTGGATCGGAATCTCGATCAGCTATGCGCTGCATGCGGCTGCCCTTTATATGTACATTAAAGGTCTGAAATGGGCCGCACAGAGGAACGTCGTGGATATGTTCCGCAGCACCGGCAAATATCTCGCGTGGATTTTATTGCTTCCTGCTTTCTTTTATTTCGGTATCGCTATCATCGTAACACTAAGGGCCTATTCAGAGATGTTAACCTTGGTCTTTTTATCGAGCACGCCGCTGTGGGCGGTCCAGCTGCTATTGATTGCCATTGGTTTACTCATGGCGTGGCAAGGAATGCCCAGCATGGCGCGAACCAGCGTCCTGTTGGTTGTTTTGTTCATGTTCCCCATTTTGTTTGTTCTCTGCCTAGGCTTTCAAAATGTGGATTGGTACTACTTGCTGCCGCTCATTGACCGCGAGCAATCCTTGCATTTCATCGCCAAGCCCGATTTTCTGGTCAGTTTATTCGTTTACGCAGGCGGCTCCTTTTTCCTGGGATTGCTGCCGCCTTCCATACATATCAGTCTCAAGAAAATGATGCTGGGCTGCCTTCTGCTGCTGCCCATGTTCTTCTTATCGGTCTATTTGCCGCTTCTGACCTTTGGTCAATCCACCGCCGAGTTATACCAATTTCCTATGCTGATGACCATAGACACCGTGAATATCACCTGGCTGTTGTTTGATCGGATCACGATTTTCTTCTTGTTAAGTCTGATGGCATTTGCGCTGCTGTACTTGGGAGTTACCTTATGGGTTCTTGCGACGCTAGCCCAGAAGGCCGTCCCGAACGTCCCCAGCGTCTATCTGTTGATTGCTTTGACCGCTGGTCTGTTTGCCATATCCTTGGCCATCCCCAACTGGAATTCCCTCAAGAATCTACAGGTGTGGATTATTCCTTTGCGAATGTATATTTTCCTGGTGCTTCCGCTGATCACGTTCCTTATCGGATGGCGGCAGAAGCACAAAGCAAACCGTGCAACGGAGGTAACCTGAAATGGACAACCCGGTCAACATCGGCCATCCTTTGAAGTGCTTTCTCATGCTGGCTGCCCTGGTCCCCTTGCTTGCAGGCTGCTGGGATAACAAAGACATTAACCATCGCTCGCTTCCGGTGATCATGGGCATTTCGTTAACCGAGGAGAATCAATACAAGGTGTTTCTGGACATTCCGGTCACAAATGAAACCAGTACCGTCAATATCGTTTCGGATACGGGCAACACCATCAATGAAATCATCGATCATATGAGCATGAACATGGAGACTCAAGTGGATCTGCTTCATTTGAAAATCGTCATCGTGGATAAGAACTTTGCAAGCAAGGGCATGGAAGATATTATTTCCGCGTTTAATCGGTCCAGGGACATTTCATCCAAAACGCTTCTAGCAATTTGCGATGAAGAGCTGGATCAATTCTTTTCAAAGATGCAGGAGAAATCGGAGCACAGCGGCAGCATCGTATATGATTTTTTTGAAAAAAACGCCGGATGGAACCCCCAGTTGGCAGACACGCGCATATGGCAAATGTTTCGAAGCATTCATTCCTATACGCACGACGTGATCGTCCCGATCATCCGTTCAGGCAGATCCACCAGTATCGAATGCGTAGGCTCAGCCATCATCAAGAATGGCAGGATGACAGGTCGAATCGGGCCTGACGAAACCCTTGTTGCCAATGCCTTTTACGGAAAAAGCGCATTCGGGAAGGTCGAGGTTATGAATAGCGCCACCGTTCAAATCATTAGCAACAGGCTGACTCATCGCAGCTGGATGAAGGATGGAAGACCTTACCTTCGAAGCCATCTCAGGCTGAAAGTCACCATCCTGGATTCCAGGGGACACCCGACGGAAGAGCAGATCAACGGGAAGCTGGAAGAACTGCTCACCACCAGGCTGAATCAGATGTTTAAGCAAACGCAAAAAGAACAAGCGGATATACTGGCCCTGGGACAACATTTCAGAAACCACCTGACCCGCGAACAACTGCAGGATTGGAGAACGACGTATTATCCCGATCTGGATTTCAAGCTGAGCGTTACGACCGTCATTGAGAATCGCGGCAATCTTAAAAACCTGTAGGTCCCGGAAAAATGGATCAAAAACAGATGGAACTCAAAACAAAAAGAGCCGCGCCTGCGGCCCTTTTTTTGTTTTGGATGAGCTGGTTGCTGTAAGATTTTTGATGTGATCCTTGCCTCCACGGTTATGCTACATGTATCCTTCTTCATCGGTTTATGTTGAATGGACCAGGATCTCGCGTAGAGCGTCCAGCAAACCTTGATTTTCTTCCGCGGTTCCTACCGAAATCCGAATATGACGCGGAAGCCCCCACCCTTTGGCTGACCGTACGATGATCCCCCGTTCCAGCAGCTGATGGTATATGTTGTCTGCATGTTCGCCAAGCTCTGCCAGAATGAAATTGCTCATGCTCTCGACATAAGGAATCGATAATCGGCTCAGGCCCTCATAGATTTGGTGCCTCCCTTGTTCATTCATCCGGCGGGATGCATCGACATGTTCTTCATCCCCGAGCGCAGCCGCTGCCGCTGCCTGTGCCAATGCATTCACGTTAAAGGGCTCCTTAACCTGCAGCAGCGTGCGGATGATCCCTTCGGAAGCAGCGCCGTACCCGACCCGAATGCCCGCAAGCCCGTAAATTTTAGAGAAGGTGTTGAGGGTGATGACCGGATATCCCGACTTGATGAAGCCGATGCCGTCCGAATAATCGGAGGCCGTGGCATAATGGCGGTATGCGGTATCAATGACAACCAGCACACGATCCGGAAGGCTGTCGAGCAGCTTTCTCATTTCGGTCTCTGGCATGTAGGTGCCTGTAGGATTATTCGGCGTGCACAGATAAACGATTTTGGTACGTTCCGTAATGACGGCCAGCATATCTTCAGCAGAGAAAGCATATGGCTCGCGCAGCGGCACCTTAATGACCGTGCCCGACATGAGAAATGCGCCAAATTCGTATTCGCTAAATGTCGGATCGGGCACCACAATCTCGTCGCCAGGCTCCAGATACGCCCGTGAAATCAGCATGATCAGCTCATCTCCGCCGTTCGTCACGATGAATTGATTCGCTGCCAATCCCAGGTGTCGGCCAAGCGCTTGCGCAAGAACGGCCGAGCGTTCATCGGGATAACGGTGCAGGTCAGGCAGCTGATTCTGAATGGCTTGCAATGCTTTTGGCGAAGGACCGAGCGAATTTTCATTGGAAGCCAGCTTAATGACGCGATCCAGTCCGTATTCTTGCTGCACTTCCCAGATGGGTTTACCCGCCGTGTAAGGCTTCAGACGTCCTAGCGCCGGCCGCGGCGTTATTTGAAGCTCCGACCTTTCCCCTGCTCTAGTCAATGTTTTCTCCCCCTAACATGATTTATGGCGCCACTATTTATGGGCCTCTTCTATATCTCGCTGTAATCGATCTCCAGAAACTGCTCGACTTCCTTCTCCCAGCGATTCTCGACAAAATCAACATGCTGAGGATGCACATTGTAGGCTTCATAATCGGCTTCGCTCGCAAACTTCATGGAGAAGCCGAAATCGTATGTATTTTTGGGACTGATTTGCTTGAATACCCTAAACTCCTGGACCGTTGGAATCGTGCTGAGGGCAGCTCGTCCGTCCTCCAGGAAACGATGCTCCTCCTCCGAGCCTTTCTCGTGCTTAAGCGAAAAAATAACGGAATGAATCAAGCGGTTTGATGACATATTAGTCCAACTCCTTCTCTTTTTCTGGGCAAGAATTACATCATATTATAACGGCAAAGGCCAAAAAAATCGCTATTAAAAAGGCACCCTTTTCCAAAAAAATTGGAACAGGGTGCCTAGCACAAGGTTCATCGGCAGCACTATTTTGCCTTTTGATTGTGATTCGCCAGCAAATCAAGCAAATAGGCTTTCAAGTCAACCATACGTAAATGCGGAGGCTTCTCGTTTGTTCCGACAATGATCAGCGGAACAAGCGATTCCATGTGGCGAATCGATCCGTGGCCCCCGCCCCCTTCATGGGTCGGAGAGCTTCGGTCCGCCAATTCGTATCCCGGTTTAGCCGTGACCACCAAGAATTGCCCTTTATGGGAGTTCAGCGCCCCTGACAATCTCGCCAGCACATCCGGATATTGCCCGTAGTCCAAAGTGCGAGTCTTGGCGTTCAATTGAAGGTCCAGCACTTCGGCATCCAACTTCACGGTCCAAGCTTGTTTATAACGGTCGATCAGGCTGCCCTTCTCTTTATATTGGAGCTCCTTATACGTGGATCCCTGCATGGCGTGAATCCATTCGTCTTCTTTCCATGCAACAAAATCAATGCGGTCATCCTTGCTTATGATTTCGGCCAAGCTTCGCAACGTACGATCCGGCTTGAACTTATATACGTAAGCCATCGTTTCATTCACCGCCAGCGCAATCTCGGTTTCATCCTTGAGATCCTCACCCGGCTTTAATATGCGGATGCCTTTCAGCATAGCAGGCAAATCAATCTCCGAACGCTGCTCACGTGGAAGAAGCTGCGTCATGCCGCTATCCCCGGCGATGACGAATATAGCCTCTTCGAACGCTTTTTCCGGCGATCCGAACGACTGCAGTAAGGATTGAAGCTGCTGATCCACCTTTTTGACGCCTTCGAGCTCCGACGGCCCCTTTTTATGAAGCTTCTGGTCCAAGTCAGGCAAATATACATACAAAAAATCCGGCAGCTTATCAGCTTGGATCAGATGGTTTACGGCCCCTATCGCGAACTTATTGTTCATCCCCATCCGTTCGGTGAGATCGTCAGGCAATTTCTCGTTACCGTCGAAGGGATTGGACAGAGCTCCCAAGGTTAAAAAATCCGGGCCTTTAACTTTTATTTTTTTCTGCAGCGACGTCGGCCCCTGTATCCAATCCGGGATCGTCAGCGTATGCTCGGTCGTTCCGCGATATACCAAGCCGTTGATCGACCCCGATTTCAAGCCCCTGCGGGCTAAATCTTCGTAGATCGTACGCGAATCCGCATGTAAATGCTCCCCGTTCAGATGGATTAACGCATCGTTCAGGACCGGATTGATCCCCTGCCTTAAGATTTCCATCGGTCCGGTGCCATAATTGATCAATTTTTTATCGTCGGTCGAATACCATAACAGACCCGGAACGCCATGTACGTTCGGATAGGCTCCCGTTAACATCGTGCTGTCGATCGTAACGGACATCGTAGGAAAAGAGCTGACCAGATCCTTGTAGTATTGCCCATGTTCAATCAAGGTTTGAAAGGTGGGCAGCTGCTTTTGGGATATGCCCTTATCGATGGCCTGAGCCATTAGGGAGTCGATCATCAAGAATATGACTTTCTTATGCGTCGCTCCTTGTTCGGATTTTACCCGCAGCAAATCCTGCTCGGCAGGTTGTCGGTGCTGGCATCCCATTACCGTGATCAATACAAGAGACAGCATGCCGAATAAGATTTTTTGTATCCGCATTTCCATTCACCACCTTCGTACATTTTGTCACAGAGATGGGAATGTCATGCAAGGAATATTTTGCATATTCACAGCATGTTCAAACTTAAAAAAGAGAGGTCGCTTATCGCCCTCTCTCCCATGGTCTGTATCAATCATCCGCTGCCGTCCCCTGCGTTTTCGTCAGTTTGAAGAACGAACCCGCACCCAGCACGGAGGTGACGAACAGGATGGCACCCATCGGCACGGCGGTGGATTCGTTAATCCCGACCAGCGGTGACACTCCGAATAATGAAGGAAAGCGATTTGACCCTAGCGAAAAAACAGCGGCAAGTCCGGAATCCTCCGGCTTGCCGCTGCATTTATTTTAGAACGTCCGGTAGAACAGCCTTGCACTTTCCTTCTCCGGAATCGGCAAGCGCTGCGAGACGGGCAGCATCTGCGGAAAAGCCTTATGCGGCTCGCGCTGATACCAGTATGCGACCGACGAGTAGTCGTTCGATTGGCTATTTCCGTGCCCGTGCTCGATGCTGAAGCGGATCGACTTTCTAAAGATGATGGGATCGACGATATGAAACCGGTATTGTGTCATTTTCCCGGAATAATCGTTAAACGAGATGGTATGGCTCTCTTTCCACGCATCGCCGTTTTCCCGGATCGGGGCGTACAGTGACAAGCCGTGGTAGGGCGCATCATATTTCCCAGCCGGATATCCCCAGGCGGCGCAGAAATAATCTTCCGTCCCCGTCCCGTGCAGGCGGGGTGGCCATGGTTCGCCATCGATGAAGAACATGTCGTCCCCTTCGCCCGGCCAACTAAAACCCGGCATCGGATTCAAGTGGTCAATGCTCAGGTTGCAGCCCACATAATGGCCTTCGCCCACTGCATCGAGCAGGACGTAATTATCGTCGCCGGTCAGATTTTTTAGCTCATACACCTTCTGGTCGGCATAATTGGCCTTATCCTGCTTGTCCTGCTCCACTTTCAGCAAAGAGAGGTCCACAAGCCCCTTGGTCGGATTCTCCCTGCGCCAGGAAGCGTGGAAGTAAAAGCTGTCATCCGGTACCGCTTTTTCCACATAGTCCACGTAATAGTACAAAACGATTTCGTCTTCACACTCATTGACGATTTCGATGCGGGCCCCTTGGCGGAACGGCATTTCGAAAAAACAGTTCATGGCGGCCTTGTCTTCGATCAAGCCCTGGGTCGTAATCATGTTAAGCGGCATGGAGACATAATGGCTGGCAACGCCATGCCCGACGCCGAAAAAGTCGCCGACCGGTGAGTCCACGCTGGGTTCCCGTTCGTCATCCCAAAACATGCGGATCAACACTTTGCGGAACGCGTATTTGTTCCTGGCCGCGATGGTCATCCAGATATGCTGGATCACGCCCGACCCGGCAATTTTCGCAATATCCGCGGTTTGGCCCGCTTCGATCGCGATAAAGTCACGGTTGCCTCCGGTTTGATCCCAGCTGGATTGCCGACGGGACGTTCCTTCTTTACGCAAATATAACTGGTTCATGCTAACTCAGCTCCTCCCTCGCATTCGAAATCAAGCTTTAATGCCCGTTAATGTAATGCCTTCGATAAAATAACGCTGCCCGATGAAAAATACGATAATGGCCGGAAGCAGCACCACGGTGGCCGCTGCCATCATCAAATGCCATTCGGCCGAATACATGCCTTTGAACTGCTGCAAACCAAGGGCAAGCGTATATTTGGTTTCGTCGTTCAAATAAACGAGCGGTCCGAGAAAATCGTTCCACGCGGCCAAAAAGGAAAACAAACCGACAACGATCAGCGCGGGTTTGGTCAGCGGAAGGATGATCGACCGGAAGATTCTTAAGTGTCCGGCGCCGTCCACGTAAGCCGCCTCATCCAGATCCCGGGGGATGCTGAGATAAAACTGCCGCAGCAGGAAGATGTTGAACGCGCCTCCCCCAAACCAGGCCGGCGCAATGAGCGGGATAAAGGAATTGGTTAAGCCCACTTTGCTCCAGCCGATAAACGTCGGGATCAGCGTAACCGCGTACGGCAGCATCATGCTGGACAGCAGCAAGCCGAACACCATGTTCCTGCCTCTCCATTTCATTCGGGCGAAGCTGTAGGCACTGATCGAACTGGTCACGATGACGCCCAGCACCGAAAAGACAACGATGATCGCAGTATTCATGAAATATTGGCCGAAAGGGAGAATGGTCAGCGCTTCACTGTAATTGGATAATTGGACGGGCGAAGGAATCCACACGGGCGGCAGCTCGAAAATTTGCCCCATATTCATCAAGGAACTGCGGATGAGCCAAACCAGCGGCAGCAGGCTAAAGATTCCCCCGGCCGCAAGCACCAGGTAAATCAGTCCTTTTTCAAACCAAGCCTTGGCTTTCATCGCGCGCCATCCCCCTCATAGTAAACCCATTTATTCGATGTTCTGAACACCACGTACGTCAACACCATAATGATCGCGAACAGCACCCAGGCAATCGCGCTGGCGCTCCCCATTCGCGAGAACTGAAAGGCTTCCCTGTACAAATAAAATACATAAAACAAGCTGGCGTTATTAGGGCCGCCGTTCGTCATGACATAAGCCTGCGAGAACACCTGAAAACCGTTGATGATGCCCATGATCAGGTTGAAGAAGATTGTCGGCGTCATCATCGGAATCGTAATATGCCGCAGTTTATTGAGCCGCGATCCGCCGTCCATCTCAATCGCTTCGTACAGCGAACGGGGAATATCCTGCAAGCCCGCCAGAAAAATAATCATCGTTCCGCCCGTCGTCCACAGATTCATTAAAGCCAGGGAAGGAACGACCGATTTCTCTCCGAAAATCCACTGGCTTCCAGGAAGGCCCAGGGAGCGGAGCAGCTCGTTGGCAAGGCCGAGATCGGGATTGAGCAGCCACAGCCAAATAAATGAAATGGCGATGATCGGCACGATCGATGGCAGATAAAAAACCGTTCGGAAGATCGACTTCCCTTTGACATTCTGATTCAGGAGAATCGCCAGCAAAAAGGAATAGACGATGCCGGTCGGTACGCTAAGGATGACGAAATAAAAAGTAACGGACAGCGACTTGTAAAAATATTGGTCTTCGCCGCCGAATATTCGCTTATAGTTATCGAGCCCGATGAAGCTCGGCGTATTCGACCCGGTGTAATTGGTGAAGCTCATGTACAGGCTGTACATCATCGGGCCGAGCGTAAAGATCAGCAAGCCCAGAATAGCCGGCAAAGCAAACAGCCAACCGTAAAGCTCTCTTAGTGTGCGGCGTTTTTTTCGCATACGGTTCCCGGTATGGGAAGAGATGGCCTCCATAAGCAAGTTTCCCTTCGTCGAAACGCTGCCGAAGACGGTTCCGCTTCAAGCGGTGTCGCGGCGCCGCCTTCGGACAAACGCTCGTTATTTCAAATAGGTACCCTGTATTAGCGGCTTCACTTTCGTTTCTACTTCTTTCATAGCCTGTTCGGCCGTTTTCTCGCCGAGCCACACCTGGTCCAAAGCCGCGGCTACCGCAGCGTCGATTTCAACAAAGTTTTTGACGTTGTTTTCCGGTGACGGCTCTGCATGTTCATAGGTTGAGCGCATCACGGCATCCTGGAAGCCGGCCGGTCTTCCGGGCAACTCCTCATTAGCCCACTCATCGATCAATTCCGGATCCTCGTACCATTTATTGAGCTGCGGCATCCACAAACCTTGGTGCAAATCGAGCACGTTCTGCGGATCGGTGAGGAATTTGGAGAACTCCCATGTTTCCTTCGGGTGCTTCGAACTTTTGAAAATAATCAATGACCCGCCGAGGAAAAACGTTTTGTAATCCTTGATGACCGGAAGTACGCCGACGCCCCAGTTGATGTTGGTTTTGCTCAAATCAAGGTGATTCCAGCTGCCGTCGATGATCATCGCCACTTTTTTGGACTGCAAGGCGGTAGCCGGAGCGGGAATGCTGCTAGCCTGGACCGGCGACGGCGAGACATGGTGCACATTAATCAGATCGGCTATTCTTTGCAATGCCTCGGTCGCTTCCGGTTTGGACAGCCCGAATTCCTTGCCGTCCGCCGACAGATAATCCCCGCCGTTTGAGAGGACCATCGGCATATAGGACGACCAGCCGAGGTTGAGTTTAACGCCGTATTGCTTGATGTTCTTCGGATCGAATCCCGGATCGTCCGGATGTTTGCCGTTACGGTCCAGCGTCAGCTTCTTGGCCGCGTCCACGAATTGCTCCCAGGTCCACGCTTCCTCCGCCTTCGTAGGCGGCAGCGCCACTCCCCCTTCTTGGAACATGTCCGCATTGTACATTAAGGAGGGGACAACGGAAGCCTGATACGGACCCGCGCTTTTGTCCTGCTCCCAGTTCCACCAGGCATACTCCAGATAATCCTCTTTCTTGATGCTCGGATCGTCTTTCATCAAATCGAAGAAGTTATAGATCAGTCCTTCTTCGCCCATGTTCAATTTCCAGGCGGCCGAATAACTGATGTCCGGCGCTTCGTTGCCAGCGATCATGGCATTCAGCTTCTGCAGAAAATCCGTGCCCGGAATGTGCACCGGGTCTATGGTGATGTTCGGATTCTTCTCCTCGAAAGCTTTAATCGCCGATTCCACCGCTTTCTTTTCCTCCGGGCTGCCCCAGAACGTGAATTTCAGCGTTACTTTTTCTCCATTGTCGGTTCCAACGTTTTCGCCGCCGTTTTGACCCGCGTTCGTTTGCGAGCCCCCGCCTCCCGTTCCGCAAGCGGTTACAAACAGCGCCATGATCGTTAGGAAAATAAATGCAACCTTCCATTTCCCCGTTCTTTTTGTCATGTAATGCTCCCCCCCGTTTTTAAATGTAAGCGCTGCAGCCGCTTGTTTTCATTGTAAAATCGCCGCGCGTGAAAGCCTATGGGACGATTTTTCGTTTCCTGTACGATTTTTCGCTCAATCCGCTTTCCTTACGGCTTTATGGTGGGGGATCACCAGTTTGACTCGCGTACCGAGCTCCGGAACAGATTCAATACCGATACCGTAACGGTCGCCGTAAAGCAGCTTGATCCGCTTGTCGACGTTATGGATACCGATGTGGGAGGCGTTTTCCCCCAGCGCCTCCTTTAGGCGTTCCGGCTCGAACCCACAACCGTTGTCTTCCACACAAAACTCGATATCGTCCCCCAAACTGCGCCCGTAGATCGTAATCAGTCCGCCGCTTTCCATATCCCTGAAGCCATGGATGATCGCATTCTCTACCAGGGGTTGAAGAAAAAGCTTGGGTACCCGGGCTTTCATCAGTTCCGGCTCGATGTCGAAATCAACCCGGAAACGATGCTCAAACCGGTTGGACATGATGACGATGTAATCCTGCAGCCAACCCATGTCCTCGGAGAGTGGCATCGAATCTTTGCGGTTGTCCGTCGTATAATGCAGCATGCGAGACAAGCTGACCAACATTCGGCTGACCTGCTCCTTCTCGCCGTAAACAGCCATCCAGTTGATGATATTCAGCGTATTGTAAAGAAAATGGGGATTAAGCTGGATGCCCAGCGCCAGAATTTCCGTTTCGCGTTCCCTGAGTTTGGCCACATAATTTTCTTCGATCAGCTGCCTCACCTTCTCGTTCATGCTGTTGAACTTCATCAGCACATGCCCCAGCTCGTCCTTCCCTTCCACCTTGATTTTGGCGTTGAAGTCGCCGCCTCCGACACGTTTGATAGCGAGCAGCAATTTTCTGACCGGCGAGGTAATCCGCATGGAAATCAGGTAGGCGAAAAATAGGGAAAGCAGCAGCAGCGAGGCGCCCAGGGTAAGGATAAAAAAGGTGATCGTTTGTCCGATATCTTTGGTCAACGCGCCAGGGGGAATCAACACAACCGACGTCCAGCCCGTGATCGCGGATGTCGTGTAACAGGCGATCGTCCGTTTTCCGTCCACCATAACGAAGGATGCTCCGCTACCGCGGTTTTGCACTTCGGCCAGCCAGGGGAAAGACGGTTTCCGGCCGACGAATTCCGCATTCGCATGGGAAATGATCGTGCCGTCTGCGCCGGCCACCAAAAATACCGAACCTTCGATCGGGATGCTGTTCCGGAAAAGATCGGCATAGAGGCCGTCCCGGAAGTTCATGACAAGAACGGGTTTTTCCGAACCTGCTCTAGCCCGCACGATCGCGTCATTGCGGACGCAGGAATGATTCATTTGCCGAACGGCGGAAAATAAATAACGGTATTCGATATCGGCACCGGCCAAATCCGGCAATTGATGCATCAGGCTATAATCATAAGTCGGCACCCAAGCCAAACGCCCCTTCTGTTCGGAGGCCTGACGGTACAGTTCGGAGTCGTAAAAATGATCCGGCGGATACGTATTGCGCGCTTTGCTTCCGTAAACGAATGCCCGGGTCACGAGCTCCACCGAATACAGATCCCGGGATTGCGAGAAGTAACGGTTTAAAATTTCCGTAACCTGTTTATTTGTCGCCAACAGTTTGCTTTGAGCAGGGGCGGCACCGTCGAAAATTTGAAATAGGTCGCATTCAACCATCAGGGAAAGACTGTTGTCCTGAATGATTTTCAACCGTTCGTCGATGATTTGGTTGTTTTTTTGCACGATTTCCGTCACGTTATCCCGTGCCAGCTTAAGCATCATATTTTTACTGGCATAGAAGGATCCCGTCCCTAAGGTGACAAGGGGCAGCGTGATCAAGATGATATAAGATAAAATCAGCTTGTTTTTCAGTCTCATGGCGTCACCTACAGCAGGTCTTTCTTGCGAAATTCCTCCGGCGAAAGGCCGGTCTCCCGCTTGAAAATCCGGGTAAAATAACCCGCATCCCTGAATCCCACGCTTAAGGCAATCTCCGAAATTTTCCGGTTCCCGCCCTCCAGCATTTGCTTGGCTTTATCCATCCTGAGCTTCAGTAAATATTCGGTAAACGTCATCGAAGTATGCGACCTGAAAAAACTGCTGAAGTAGGCAGGGCTGAAAAAGAACCGTTTCGCGACAAGCTCCAGCGAAAGATCCTCCATGTAATGCTCCGCGAGATACGCTTTGCACATCGCAATGATCCGCTCGTTTTTGTTGTTTCTCCGGTTCTCGATGCTGTCGATGATCCGGTTCAAATAATGGCCTGCTTTCTCCTCGACTTCATCAAGCGTCGCGCAAGCGGGAATCTGAAATTCCATCTCGGAAGCGAAATTGTTGGCTTCCTCGCTCCGTATAGACGCTTCGTTTGCTTTGACCAGGTTCACCAGCACATACAAAATGCTGTGCTTCAAGTGGGAAGGAGAAGGATAGTCGCCATCCAACAGCTGCCGGATCAACAAGCTCAAAGACTCTATCGCCTTCTCCCGTTCCCTGTTCGCCACGGCGGCTGCGATTCCGGTATCGGCGGGAACTAATTCCAATGACGGCTTGTACGGGTTGTAAGCGATTCCATCATTAACGACAACTTTCCCGCTGCCGCAATAAAAGGTATAGTCCAGCGCATGCAAGGCTTGCTTGAAGGAGCGCGGCGCTTCCCGGTAGAGATCGACTACGCCGTCGCCTACGCCTATCGACAAGGTAAGTCCGAATTCCAGGCGAACCCGGTCGATAAATTCGGTTAACCGCTCAGCCTCCCTCTTCATCAGCCACTCCAAGGAATGTGCAGGCGTAATGACGGAGATAAGCATAGGCTCGTCTCCGTCCAGGTAAAAGGATAGGGTCGGACCGATCGATTCGGCGACCTGACCCATCCAGTCCTTGAGGCTTGCTTTGACTTCCGTGAATTCCTCGCCATGATATTTCTCATCGATCTCGGACTTGGAAAGCTTGGCGACGATGACAAAACCGACCTGGCCCTGCGGGACCAACCCTTCGATTTCCCGAAGCTCGTCTTCATTCGCCACCGACCGTACCCAGCGACTGAGCAAGTGCTGCTCGTAGACGGGGATAGTTGAATTCAGTTTTTCCTGAAGATTCGCTCCGTCTTGAAGGCGCATCCGCTCTTTTTCAATCGCGGTGTCTAGTTTGTTCAGCATATCCGACATATCTCTCGATTCTAATGGTTTAAGTAAATAATCGAACGCGCCAAACTTGAGCGCCTTCCTGGCATAATCAAAATGCCCATACACGCTCAGAATTACGATTTTCATCGATTCGCTACGTTCCACTAATTGCTCGATCAACGCAAAACCGTCCATATTTGGCATACGAATATCCGTAAATGTTATATCAATCCGATTGGCTATAGCAATACGCAGAGCTTCTGCCCCATCCTTGGCCATAAATAAACGATAGTCCGGTCGGAGCGTTTTGATCATTTCAGCAATACCACGGCGATGACGCGGCTCATCGTCTACTATAAGCACGTGATACATCATTATTCCCCCTTCCATGGCCAGAGTCCATTAAAGAACCACCAGCTTTATCTCATTGTGAATAAAATAGGGGTCTCCAAAAATTCTATTATTGAAAGCCCCCTGTACATATTATTGATGCAATGTCAGTCGTCAAACTTTAACCCCGCCATAATGAATTCCTGCTTTCCTGCTACTAGCTTCAATACCTAGTGCAAGAGCACCGCACAATCCGGCATTATCACCCAAGCCTGGTGAAACGATATAATTCTCCAGATCGTCAAGAATAGCTGGGGATGCAACATATCCGTTTAAAAATTTAGCCACTTTCTTACGAATGAGCGGATAAAGCTGTTTCTGATGCATAACCCCCCCGCCGAGAATCACTTTTTTAGGCGACAGCAACAGAATTACCCCCGAAATGGCCTGAGCCAAATAAAATCCTTCCATCTCCCAAGCCAGATGGTCTTCAGGCAGCTCGCTTCCCTTCAATCCCCAGCGTTTCTCAATCGCAGGTCCGCTGGCCATGCCTTCCAGGCAATCGCCATGATAAGGACAGAAGCCTTTGAATGGATCCTCTGGATGCCGACGGGTCAATACATGTCCACCCTCCGGATGGACAAGACCATGAATCAGATTGCCTTCCGCAAACACACCTACACCAACACCCGTCCCAATCGTATAGTATACACAGCTATCCAATCCCTTGGCGGCTCCCCACATTGCCTCACCGAACACCGCAGCATTCACGTCGGTATCGAAACCGATCGGAACAGGGAAATTTCGTTTCATAAACCCCACGAAGTCAAACCCGCTCCATCCCGGCTTGGGGGTCGTGGTAACTTGCCCATAAGTGAGACTGGAACGATCCAGGTCAATCGGTCCGAAGGAACCCACTCCAATTGCCTCAATGTCTTTGTCTCTAAAGTACGCTACTACTTGCTCAAGTGTCGGTTCGGGTATATCCGTTGGAAAACTGATCCGGTCCAAAATTTCTCCTTTCTCATTGCCAATCCCGCAAATGAATTTCGTTCCTCCCGCTTCAATTGCACCAATCCTCATGTTTGTTCCTCCTGAATTGTAAATGGTTTCGATATCATTCTACACGTTTGGCAAACGTTTTACTATTTAGTTTTCAATATCTGGTAATATTTTTTATAACCCTATATCACAAAGCTATTGTAACCGTTGACAACTATAATAATTGTGTTAATATGTTTTTGTAAAACGTTTTACTAAATGGAGATGACGAGATGAAAAAAGTATTTTACAAACCGAAAGACGGATGGGTCGGAGATGTGATCCCGTTCTATGACCATGGAGAGTACAAGCTCTACTATCTCCATGATCAAAGAGTTGGTGGAGATTATGGGAATCATACGACATGGAACCTGATCACCACCAAAAACGGCTTGGATTTTGAAGATTATGGCGTAGCTTTGCCAAACGGTAGCGAAACCGAGCCGGACCGTAACGCATATACCGGTTCAGTGATTAAGGATCGAAACGGTAACTATCACCTTTTCTACACCGGTCATAATCCCAACCCTGAATTTTGCGTTGACGGAAAGCCCTTACAGGTCGTGTTGAAGGCTACCGGTACCGATGGAATCCATTGGACGAAAGATGAAGATTTTAAGCTTTATGGAGATGGAGTCATTTATGAGCAATTCGATTGGCGTGATCCATTTGTGTTTTTCAACGAAGAACGGCAAGAGTACTGGATGCTCGTCACCTCAAGGCAAATGAATTCCTCCGAAAGAAGAGGTGGGTGCGTTGCCCTTCTTACTTCCGATGATCTTAAGAGCTGGCGTTATCGGGAACCGTTTTACAGTCCGGACAAATACATCACCATGGAATGCCCGGATTATTTCAAAATGGGAGACTGGCACTACCTGGTCTACTCGACGTTTAGCGAAAAGTTCGTGACACATTACAAAAAAAGCAAAAGTATCGAAGGCGTATACTCTTCACCGATTCTTGACACCTTTGACGGCAGAGGCTTTTACGCGGCGAAGACGGCCTCGGATGGCCAGCAAAGATATGCTTTCGGCTGGGTTCCTTCCAAGCAGGGAGCAAGTGATTTTGGGGATTGGGAATGGGCTGGAACACTTGTCGTGCATGAGATTTATCAAAATAATGACGGTGATCTACTTGTTCGGATGCCTCAATCGGTTTATGAGCATTTTAATACGGAAGCAGACGTCATTCCAGAATCAGAGAAAAATTGCCGCCACAACGATGAAAGCGGATTCGAACTGGAGTCTCCCGATGGATTGGCTTACCGTGTATTTAATGAAGTGCCTTCCCAGGTTCTAGTCGAAGCAGCATTTACGGATTGGAAAGATACAAAGGACTTTGGGATCGCGCTGCGAACCGACAAAGTTCTCGATACCGGATATTTCATTAAATTCGATCCGTTTCACAACCGCATCGCTTTCGATATGTGGCCTAGAACCGAACCTGGATTCTTTCAATGGCAAATTGCCGGCGACAAACCTCAGATGATCGAGCTGGAAAGGCCGTTTTCGTTCTCTGAACATAACAAGATCACGGTTAAAGTGATTTTGGAAGATGATATCTTATGTCTGTATGTCAACGACAAGATCGCGATGACCACGCGTGTCTATAACTTCAAAACTGGCCACCTCGGTTTTTTTGCTAACGAGGGCTCCGTTAAAGTCAATAAGGTCAAGCTCAAGACAGGATCACTATAATAACCTGTTTCAAAACAATTAAAGTCTCCTTTAAGGAGACTTTAATTGGAAAAATAAAAAATGAAGGGGTATTCACATGACGACAAAAAAGAGAAAAATGTCTAAGGTTCTCTCGCTTATCGCAATCTTTTCATTAGTTGCAACCGCTCTCGCAGGTTGCGGCGGCTCGGAAAACAGTAGTGCTGGAACTAAGGGAGATAATACGATTACGTGGTTAACGGCCCGGCCGGAAAACGGAGCAATCATACAAACGGTTCGAGAACTGGCGGACCGCTATTCGGAGGATCATCCCGAATTCAAACTGGATATTCAAGTGACCGCTGACAGACCTTCCTACCTAACCAAATTAAGAACGCTAGTTGCTTCTGGGGAACTGCCTGATTTTATCGATACGGACGCCGATCCGTACGCCCAGGAACTGGCGGATGCCGGAATGCTCGTTGACATGAAGCAATTCCTGGAAGAGCAAGGTTTGTATGATCAGTTCTACGAACCTGCACTGAAATATCAGGAGCTGCCCGATGGCAGCCTGTACCTTCTCCCTCTGGAGTATCATCTGGAAATGACCTGGTACAATAAGAAGATATTTGAGGAAAATAATCTAACGGTTCCGAAAACGATCGATGACATGCTTACCATCAGCAAGGCGCTAAAGGACAAGGGCATTACTCCGATTGCGGTGGATGGTGTTGACGTCTGGCCTGTACTGCGCTATGCAGCTATGATCCCTTTCCGTACCACAGGAAATGAATTTGCACGGAATCTGAGCCAAGGTAAAGCTAAAATGGCCGACGACGTCGGCATGCAAGCGGCAAATTTTGTATCCGAGATCGGACAGTATTTCCAGAAAGGATTTGCCTCGACAGATTATACGACGGCCAAGAATATGTTCCTTAACGGCGAAGCGGCCATGTATCGTATGGGTACTTGGGAAATCCCATCCTTCGTAGACGAAAATCTGCCGGAACAACTCAAAGGCCAAGTGGATTATTTCTATCTACCGACCATCAACGATGCCAAGACACCGGATAACGAATTTTTCGGAAACAGCGGGATCGGACTGGCCGCCACGACCAACAATTTCGACGAAACAACTAAGGATTTCCTAAGCTATGTCTTAAAAAACTACAGCGATGTCTACGTTGCTAAGCAGCAGATGTCTCCGCTTAAATTCACGATTGAAGATGAGTCCAAGTACTCCGAGCTATTCCTTCGAATCAAAAAGGATATGGATCATTACGGTTCGGAGTTCGCCAAACCATGGGATACCTTGCTGGACGCCGATACCAACTCTGTCATGAGTGATTTGATCATCAAGCTGGCAATGGGAACAATGACGCCGGAAGACTTTGCCAAACAGATTGACGACGCTATTGCCCAAAACGCCAGCAACTAATCTTTGCTCTAAACGTACTGTCATCCACCCGGGCCATCATTGACTCGGGTGGATACCTCTCAATAAAAACAAATGGGGAGATTCACATGAATGTGCTCAAGGATAAGAAGGCATGGTTAATTTTCATCGCGCCTGCTTTGCTGTTTTATTTAGTAACTGTATTTGTTCCGATCATTCAATCACTGAATTACGGATTTCAGGATTGGAACGGAATCAAGGACGCCAGTTATATCGGACTAGGCAACTATATTAAAATGTTTCAAGACCCCTATTTCTGGAATGCCGTTAAGAATAACTTGGTCTATGTTGCAATCGTCGTACTCATGCAGGTATTTATCGGGCTGTTTTTTGCCCTATTACTCTCGTACGTCAAAAAAGGAGCCAGCCTATTTAGAACCTTGTATTACTTGCCGGCAGTTGTGGTCACGGTTGCCATCGCTCAGATGTTTCGTAACTTTTATTCACTACAGCCACTAGGCCTACTCAACATGTTTCTAGAATGGATCGGATTAGGTCATTTGCAAAGCGCGTGGTTATCGGATCCGCACACCGCATTGATCGCAGTCTCCATTCCTGAAGGATGGCGTTTTACCGGGATGTACATGGTTATTTTCTATGCGGCTCTCATCGCGATCCCGAAAGAAATAGAGGAAGCCGCAACGATTGACGGCGTAAACGGATGGCAGTTGATCCGCCATATCAAATTACCGAGCATCAAGCATGTGCTCAGTTTAGCCCTCATTATGTGCACCACCGGGGCGCTAAGAGGATTCGATATCCCTTATATCATCGGTGTACAAGGGTCAACAACTGAGTTGGTTACGACTTATATGTACAAAAAAGCGTTCACTAGTATTCAATATGGCTACGGAAGTGCGATCGCCGTATTTATCGTCATCGAAAGCCTACTGGCTGTACTCATTATCCGAGCTATATTCAATTCCAGGAAAGGAGAAGCATAACATGCTATCCAGAAAAAAAGCTTTATCCTTCCTATTGTACTTTATCGTTATAGCAATCCTGGTCGTCCAAATCTACCCGGTGGTCTGGCTGATGTTGTCCAGCTTCAAATCGAGCATCGAATTAACGACAAAACCGTTTTCGCTTCCGACGTTATGGTCATTCGACAACTATGCCGCTGTATTTCGAGATAGCAGCCTGCTGCTCTATATCAAAAACACGGCCATCGTTACGTTCAGTTGCCTGCTGCTCATCGTCTTCTTAAGTGCAACGGCTGGCTTTGCTCTCGTTAAAATGCAGTCAAGGCTGAATTCAAAGTTGCTGCTATTCTTTACGATCGGAATCATGATTCCGATTCAGGTTACCTTAATCCCGCTTTTTATTATGTACAAAGAATCTGGTCTGCTGAACTCGTATCTGGCACTGATCCTTCCCCAGGTCGGATTTGCCCTGCCTCTATCGATTTTGATCTTCACCAGCTTTTACCGATATGTACCCAATGAATTGATTGAAGCTGCCGTCATCGACGGATGTAACATTTATCAGGTCTTCTTGAAAGTCATTTCTCCACTGACGATCAACACCACAATCACGGTTGCTTCCATCAATTTCATTTTCATTTGGAACGATTTTATTTTTTCTAACACGTTTACGAACGACAAACAATATAAAACCATTGCCGTCGGCCTTCAAGAGTTCATCGGTGCTTTCGGAGCAACGGATTGGGGACAGACGTTTGCGGCCATCTGCATCAGTATCATCCCGATCATCGTCACCTACTTGTTACTGAATAGATATGTAATGGCTGGCGTTTCCGACGGTGCTGTTAAAGGATAACGAATAAGGAGAGATTAACCATGCAATCGATGAATCAACTTTTTGGTAGAATGAAAGGAAAAAGCAGAGCGATTACAGCGGAAAATCCGCATGGCTTAAAAGGCCAAGGAGGAAAAGCAGCCGGCCCGCTTGGCGTTGCTCGCAAAGGTAAGGCTTTTATCTCGTTAGCCAAAGGCGAAACCGCCACACTCGTCGACATTGAAGGCACCGGCATCATCCAACACATCTGGATGACCGTGACGGACCAAACCGAGACCGGTTGGTTTGTATTGCGTGACTTGGTATTGCGGATGTATTGGGACAATGAAGAAACCCCCTCTGTGGAAGTTCCGCTGGGCGATTTCTTTTGCAACGGCTTCGGCGCCAGAGCAATCGTCAATTCTTTGCCGATTGTCGTGAATCCGGTTGGTGGCATGAACAGTTACTTCGCGATGCCTTTCAAAAAAGCCGCCAGAGTAACTATAACGAATGAACATCCCCAAGAGATCGAGGCGTTTTTCTACCAGTTTGATTATGTGCTTGTCGACGAACTCCCGGAGGATACGGAATATTTCCATGCCCAATTTCGCAGAGAAAATCCAACCCAGCTCGGGCAGGATTATACAATTATTGATGGAATTAAAGGAAGAGGGAAGTATGTCGGCACTTACATGGCCTGGACTTCCTTATCGCGTTACTGGTATGGTGAAGGGGAAGTGAAATTTTATCTCGACGGCGACCAAGAATGGCCTACCATCTGCGGGACGGGTGCGGAGGATTACTTCGGTGGTGCATGGGGCTTCGTGAAATACGATAACGGTAATCCGGTGCATGAACAAACCTACTCCACTCCCTTTATGGGTTTCCCGCACTTCCAAGTAACAGACAATACGAGATCGCATATTTACGATGGAGCTGCTTGCCCGATGCGCGGCTTCTATCGTTGGCATATTCTTGACCCCATTTTGTTTGAAGAGGATTTACGTGTCACCGTCCAACAGATCGGACATGACGGGAAGGCCTTATTTGAAAGAAGTGACGACGTGAGCTCCGTTTGCTATTGGTATCAGACCGAACCGCATCAAGCGTTTCCTACACTACCAGGTGTTCTGGAAAGACGTCCGCGCTAACCGACGATAAAATCGCAATCATATAAGTAGAGGTATAGAAATGGCTAATAAAAGGGTTACTTTAGTTCAAGTCGCAAAAGATGCAGGTGTTTCTCCCGCAACGGTTTCCCATTTCCTGAACGGAAACTTTCAGAAAATGGGCTCGGAGACGAAAGAAAAAATCAGTCTCTCGATAACCAAGCTAGGTTACCAAGTGAACCCTGTTGCCAAAAGTCTCATCACTGGCAGAATGCACACAATTGGACTCGTTTTATCAGACAGTACGGACGACGGTTATTTTGAAGACTTATATTTCCTGCATTTTGCCCAAGTCATCAAACATCAATTAAAAGCGTTGGGATATAAGATTATCTTGCTGGACTTTGAAGAAATCTTCATGAATATCCAGATGGTCGATGGAATCATCGTCAAAGCGACCATGGATACGGAAAAATTCATGCCCCGGTTAATGAACCTTAACGTACCGGTCATTACAATCGGACGCCACAATTTATCTTACGGCGCGCATATGCTCCGCGTCGACGACTACCTAAGCGGTCAGACCGGCGTGAATCACTTATTATCCCGAGGCTATCAGAATTTGGTCATATTGACTTATCCGCACGGTCACGTTCCCGGATTCGACGATCGGCTGAACGGAGCCAGCGAGGCTTTGCGGCAGAACGGCAAACTAACGACGGTTATTACAGGGGATATGACGGAAACTTTCGGATACGATACCGTAGTTAACTTGGTCCAAAACAACCAGCTGCCGCAAGCGTTGTTTTGCTTAAATGACATATCCGCCATCGGAGCCTTAAAAGCGTGCAAAGATTTGAACATTTCCATTCCGGATAAACTCGCCGTGTTGGGCGTCGACGACATGCCAACCGTCTCCGAACTGCTTAGCTTATCGACCATACGGCATCCCATCAACGATTTAGCCGAGACCGCTGCCAAACTGATGATCAAATCGATCGAGTCTGACGGTCAGCGCATCGAACCTGTCGAAGAAGTATTTCCGACAGAACTGATGGTTCGGCGAACCAGCTGATCTCGAACATGCTATGGGAATAGACCAAGCAAAATATCGGGCAAGGGCAAATGGGCCCCTGCCCGATTATTTTCTACTTTTACCTTCTAGAATCCAACCATTCACCGTGCTGGAAAAGGGAACACATAAGTCCACTGCACGCTTTCCACTTCATCCAGACGATTCTTGAAGTTGTATGAAGTCACGCTTTCATGGTATTTTATACACGTCCGCATGCTGCGCGAATGTGCTCCTATTAATTTCACTACTTCAATGTCGGAACGTTCACATCATCCACATTGAGATGCCCGAAGTCTTCCGCTGCACTATCGACAATCTTGATATAGCTTGACGTGCCCACATAAGACGCCGCATTCCACGTAATCGGCCTGACTTACGAGGACCCTACAACTGATAAATTCCTTGCTCAATTCGTTCCATGCAGTACTCGGCAAATTTGTAGTAATCGAAATCATGATGTTTGTTGTCCTCCGTAAGGCCGCTGTAGAATAATCCCCACGCTACCTCGCGAACCATCGATACATATTTCATATCTTGAAAAATGTGGAATGTATCTTCTTCGAAATGCCCGAAATATAGCCTCAACCACTCCCGTTCTTCTGCTTCGCTGAACTGGTTGGTAAACGGAATAAGCGTCAATTCGAAGAACACGTCTCCAATTCCCGAAAGCTCCCAATCGATGATCTGCAACTGGTCGCCCGTATAGATCATGTTGCACAGGAAAGAGTCATTGTGACAGAACCTATTGTTATAAGTTTTATCATTACTCCGTTGATGCGCGATTTTTTCTATGCGGTCCAATAGTCGATTTAAGCCATACGGGCGCTTGACTTGAAACGAATCCGCCCCCCTCAAATAGCCATGAATCAAGTCGTAAGGCGTACATTTTCGACCCTGACTTTCCATGCCATGTATAACTTTGAGGCGATTCATAATCATGGTTTTGATGTTCTCGTCTGCCAGGTCATCTTTCTCTAGCATTCGACCATCGATAAACTCCGTGACCACATAATGTTCAGGATGATCATCGGCAATGACTTGAGGGGAAAATCCTTCCCGATGCGCCTTCTTCATCACTTCGATTTCTGAGCGCCGTGTCAGATTTAAATATTCATTTTGCCTGCTATTGATGCGAAGAACATAGGCTTTATGCTTGGTTTGCACCCTATAAGTTTCGTTGCACAAGCCTCCGCCAAGATTTTCAAAGCCCAGAATTTTGTGCTCTAGCTCTGGAATCCCACGGATAATGTCATCCACTTTCATCTTCACGAGAACTCACCCCGCCCCGAGTCATGTATCTTTGCTTAGTTAGAAGGCAAGCCGAACCTGCAGCTTGCCCTCTTGCTTTCTAAGCTGGAAAGTAACGATTTCCCCAAATACCTTACACGTAACCGCGCTTACAGTATTGTAAACTTTCTTGATTTCTGAGCCCTCAAGCTGGTACAAAGTGTATACGGTTTAGGCTTTTTTCTTAGCCAAGGAATGGAATGTGAGGTGATTGAGATGATCACATTATCTTTACTTAGACTTATGCTTTTTTTTGTTTTCCCTTTATCCTCTACCCTCGATTCGCACATCGCTGAATTGAGCACTGCCCTGACTGACAAACAAACCGAGCTTCCCATGCTGGATATCGTACATTCTGGCACTCATCGCTATGTTCTCATCCACGTAAATCTCACAAATCGAGCCGTCTATAAACACTTTGATTTCGTAAGGACGTTCGGGAATAAGCTCAATCGGACGCTCCAGCTCTACCTCATAAGGGAATGTCTTTCCGCCCTCTTCCGACTGCATAATATATCCCCGGAAAGTAAGGCGGTTTCGTTGCGGTTCAAATGTAATATAATAGGCCGCATCCAGGGTGTCTTCTGTTCGGAGCATGAACCCAAGTCCTTGTGTTTGTCCGGAGAATGAAACACTCGCGGATATTTTGCACTGATCTGGGAGATCCTCCCGGGTCGTGCAGCCAGCAAACCCATACGGCGACTCGCAGGAGAGCGAGCAATCCGAATCGAGCCACGCTCCCTCAACACGGTTAAAGCGCACGGGCATCAGTTCTTTAAATGCAGCATCGACCGTATCTGGCACTTTGACGCCGAGGGTGCCATCCGGACGCTGTATGATTTCATGTACAACCAAATTCCCGCCCCAGTCCCAAGTGTCGTAATCCTTGCCCTGGGACTTCGGAGGATTCCAGCCGAATAAATCGTCATTCTTCGTTGGATTCCACCCGAACAGGTAACGTTTCTGTCCGTCAGCCACGGATTTGGCCGCATAGAAGGCCCTCCCGTCAAAAGTATCCTCCTTTGGGGTAATCCAAGGGCCATTCAGGCTGCGGCTCATCCGGTAAAATGTCGCAAATCTTCCCGTGTAAGAGGAATAAATCAAATACCACCAATCCCCGATTCGGAACAAATCGGGGCATTCGTGAGCCCCCACGTGCAGATTCGGCGCGTACAAAGGTTCACGGTACTCCCAGGCTTTCAGATCCTTGGATGACAGCAGCGCGGTGCACCCTTTTCGATTGGTCGGCCCTTTCGCCATCGCCGAAAGCAGCATCCAATATTGGCCTTCCTCTTCATTCCAGAACACGAAGGGATCGCGCCAATCGGAAAGCTCATAGATGCGATCGTCAGCTGCAAAGGTATCCTCGGGAATGGGCTCCCAGGTCTTCAAGTCTCTGCTGATCGCATGACATACCAGCTGCTTGCCCGGTGGGAATATGCAATAGAACATATGGTAGATGCCGTCCACTTTCAGAATATGACCGGTGCCGCCTTCAATCTTACAGGGTCCTTCTTCCCGATAATTGACGAAGTCCTTCGTTCCGACAAGATACCAGCCGTGATCAAGGCCCTCCCGGTAGTTATCCCGCCAGCCGTGCAGATAGAACAGCTTAAACTCCCCGTCTTCATAATAGGGAATAACGTCCCCTACCCAGGCGTTCTCCGGTCGATAGAAAAATTCCTTCATCTTCATCCCTCCTGATGGTTTAAGTGGCTTAATCGTTCATCCAAGGAAACGGGCATGTACGCATCGCTTGTGCCCTGCTCCTGATACCAGTAAACGGTGGCGGCATTCAAACATTGGTTATTTAGCCCCCAATAATCCCCTTTGTATTTCTCAATAACCCCCTCAAAAGAGCAGCAAGCGATTCAAGATCATATAATCGCTTCACGAGGTCTTGACAGGAATAAAATTGCTGTTCCGTTGAATTCATATCAAATTCTCCTCTCTTCCCAGATGGGCTTCATATCCCATACTTCCATCGATTTGACTGTCAGACTGCCGTCTCCCCAAATTTCAAGCCCCAAAGCATCCGTACGGCTCGGATACACCCGGGTCGTAAGGCTTTTCAATCCGTTGGCATAGGCTTCAACCATGGAGCGGTCCAAATAAATGTGAAGCTTTAGATTCTCCCCTAAGAGCTCCACATTGCCGCCCTGGATTCCTCCGCACTTTTCTCGCGGGTCAAGTGTGGTTTTGGTTCGGTCGACAGAGAACATGGATTGGTTCATATCATAAAACAGAAGTGTCTCTTCTTCTCCATCCGATGTACGGCGGATCTTGATCCCGAATCGTTTGGCGCTGCCCGAATCGATTTCCAACTGGATTTCAAGCATATCGCCTCGAACATCCTGAAGCCGTTCATTCGACTCAGTCAATGATTTGTCCTGGAGCGATATCCGTTTGGCGCCACGCAGCGATTGAAGCTCCTGAATCGGCTCAATACCTAACCGTCCGTCCTCCCTCAAATACACGCTTAGCGGCAAACCGGCGTTATGAGCCCAACCCGATTGATATTCCAGTTCGAGAGTTCGGTCGCCTTGGGCTATCGTAAATATGATCTTTCTGCCGGTCTTCGGATCAACCATTCCGCTCGGGCCAGTAAAATGAAAATCACCAACGTCAATCAATTGCGGTTCCTCTTGATCCGGAATAAATGATAGATTTTGCTTGTCAAGCTGCCCGATCCAATAGAATACCTCGACATCCGCTCCCTGTCCCACAGGGCTGACCAGTAAAAGATGCTTGTCCACACCCTGCTTGTCGCTGCCAAGGGGAAGAAGCACGGGAAGCTCCCAGATGGGGCCCAGATAAGGAAACCTCTGAATATCCGCTTTAAACAACGGCCCTTTGTATGTCCAGTTCAGCATATCCTGAGACGCAAAAGCCAGCGCTGCTCCACCTTCGCCTTCGATCCCGGACCCGACCAATGCAAACCATCCGTCATCGTCCCTCCACACGAACGGATCCCGGAAATCACCGAATACGCCCATGCCCTTCTTCTGTACAATCAACGGTACCGGATGCTTGACCCAATGAACCAGATCCGGGTCTCCATCCCGGGTATAGGTACTTCGTGCAAGCGCCACGCTCTGATTAGGCGAAGCACCGTCATTGCCCGCTGTAAAGAACAAGACAGGCAGGCCGTCTGCATCGTAGGTCGCGCTTCCCGACCAGATCCCATCCGGTGCGAGCGAATCCTTTTCAGGGGCTAATGCCACAGGAAGATCACGCCAATGCACCAGGTCCTCGCTTACCCAATGTCCCCAATGAATGTGATAAAAAAATGGCCCAAGAGGGTTATGTTGATAGAATAGGTGGTATTGACCATCAAAATAGATCGGAGCGTGGGGCTCGTTCATCCAATGCGCCGGCGGGCTGGCATGATACTGCGGTCTGTGTCGATCCAAAAGCAAAGGCGTCCGATCCAATTTGATCTCATCATACGCTAATTGCGGATGGACTCCACCGCAGGCATCATTCAACACTTGCCGATAAGATGAGGCAATCTCCTCCGCGCTCAAAGCGCGATTATAAATTTTGAGTTCATCCATGATACCGCTAAACATGTGAAGGCTAAATTCGCCCGCCCATTGGCTGCTGTGATTATTTTTGCCAATGAGTAGTTCCGTGTCGACCGCTTCGGCCAAACGGGAATTTCTAGGCAGCTCAGCCGAAGCGATTTCGCTGCCGTTTAAGTACAATTTCATTTCCCCTTGATGCCCATCGAACACAGCATTGATATAAGACCAATTGTTTTTTGGCAGTTCAAGACCGTCCGGCGACCAAAGTTCCTTCCAGTCTCCTCCTTCCAGCCCGACTTGGAAGGACCAGGAGCCATGACGAAACATGCCCAGTAGATAACCCTGCTGGCGATCCATGTTGTAGCGGTTCACGATGGCTGACAGCTTACCTTCAAATCCCCATTCATAGGAACGGGGAGCCACCCATACTCCGATACTCAGTGCTGATCGATATTCTGTCTTTCGGTTCACATTTCCCTCTTTAAACCGATGGGAAATGTATGTCGAGTAGCCGTCGAACAGCAGCCCGTTTCCCATGACTCCCGGTTTCCACTGCGGATCGCAGGATTGCGTAAACTCGGCTTGATTAAATACGTACTGAATATCATCCCGTACTTGAGATATGCTCTCCACAGCATTGGCTCCGGTTCCTTCATCGAATGGCCAATACATCATCAGCCCCTGATTGTCGGATGTTTGGCTCACGCTTCATCCCTCCCTGATGTCTGTTCGATGTTGTTATTGGAAGCATGAATAGACTGAAGTGCATGGACATGGAGCGAGTTCAGCACAACCTGCCCTGATTCCGTACTTATGGAAAGCTCATTAATCGGGGCATCCGGGAAAATTTGATCCGTGAGAGCAACCAGCCCTTCATTCGCATACACTTCAACCGCATTGCGATCCAGCCAGATACGCAGCCTGATTTTCCCGTTATCCGGAACCAATCTGGCTCCATGCTTACACGCAAACGACGCGTGAAAATCCGTCATGCCTGATTTGGAACGGTCGATGAATAGCCATTGGCGTACAGGATCATATCCGATTGAAGTCTCACTTTGCCCGGACGATTGCATTTTGATATAAACCTCGCCGGCGGATCGAATATCGATGTCCGCTTCAATCTCCAGCAAGTCATCCTTCATCTTCAGCACATACGGGAACTCAGGGGCTACCGTGAGCATATTCCAGTCCCACGATTCTTTTCGAAGCTGCTCGATTTCCCCGACAGGCATTTGGGTTAGTACGATGCCCTCATCCCGATGGGTCAATGACAAAACGCGTGGCAGCGTCATTGCGCCTCTCCAGGCGCCGGTAGGCGTCTCGTTGGCATATTTCCAATTGCTCATCCATCCGATGATCACGCGCCGTCCGTCTTGCTCAGGTAGATCCGACCAGGTAACACCTGCATAGTTGTCCCGACCATGATCCAGCCACATGATATGATCAGGCGAATTGTCGTTGATGAAGGTATTTCCGTCAAACTCTCCGATAAAATATTGCGTGCGTGATCCTTCCGGACTGGAAGGGTTATCCCCAATGCTGATGACAAGCACCCATTTAGAACGCCCGCTGTCATCGATCGGCAATTCAAAGAGATCCGGGCATTCCCAAACCCCGTCATGCGAGCCTTCCTCACGGCCGAATTCCCCGGTAAACGACCAATCGCGCAAGTTTTCTGATCCATAAAACCGAACATGGTCTCCCGCGACGATCGTCATTATCCACCGCTCACTTTGTGCATGCCAAAACACTTTCGGGTCCCGGAAGTCTACCAGATCAGGCTCGGTTAGAACCGGGTTCCCCTCATATTTGTGCCAGGTTCTGCCTTTATCGCTGCTGTAAGCCAAGCTTTGCCGCTGGCGTGGCTGCCCGGTCTCTGGACTTGTGTCCGCATGGGTAAAAATCGCAACCAATCCATGGGCGCCCGCAAAAAATCCGCTGCTGTTATTAAAGTCAACTACACAGCAGCCGGAAAAAATGGCTCCATGCTCGTCCGGGAACAAAGCGATCGGCTCATGCTGCCAGTGAATCAGATCATGACTTACGGCATGACCCCAGTGCATCGGCCCCCATTTATTGCTAAAGGGATGGTGTTGATAAAACAGATGATATTCTCCCTCGTAATAGACTAATCCGTTCGGATCGTTCATCCAATGGGATGGAGGCGAAAAATGAATTCCCGGTCTAAATCTCTCGCCCATCTGTTTATGTGACTCCATGATCTTATTGATTTCATCTATCGTCGGCATTGACTGAAGAGCCCCTTTCCGTGTTGTCACTAATGCACCGCCAGCATTGGCAAAAGTCAGCATGCTAATGATTTGCTGTTTTAATAATTTATTTAAAGAAATGTTGCATTCCAGTATTTGATATAATAAGCATCCTAGAAAAGCGTCGCCGGCCCCGGTCGTATCGATGGTATTCACTTTGAAACCCGGGACATAACCTTCATGGGCAGCCACCCGGTAATAGCAGCCTTGTTCACCTATCGTAACGACAATAAAGGCGATGCCGAATTGTTGCTGTAACATGAGTGAGCCTTTCTCAACTTCGGTTATACCCGTGATAAAGCAAAGCTCTACTTCTGATATTTTCAAGATATCTGCATGCTTCATGCCCCACAGGATATTTTGCTTCGCTTCCTCCTTGCTCCCCCATAACGAAAATCGGATGTTCGGATCGAATGAAAGCAAAACTCCGGCCTCCTGGGCCTTAACGACTGCCGCTCTTGTTGCTGAACGTGCCGGCTCGTGGGTCATTGACAATGAACCAAAGTGGAGCACCTGGCAGTTCCCAATCCTGTCGAGCGGGACATCCTCCGAGCGCAACAAGGTATCCGCTCCCGGTTGCCGGTAGAAGCTGAACGATCGGTCTCCGCTGTCATCCAAATGGACAAATGCCAGCGTTGTTTTGGCTTCATCCGTAAACGAAAGCGCACTCACGTCGACCTCGCAGCTAAGCAACGTATTGTGCAGAAACGAACCGAAGTGATCCTTACCAACCTTGCTGATTAATGCAGCTTTGGCACCTAAACGGGACAGCGCAGCTGCTACGTTAGCCGGAGCCCCTCCGGGGTTGCATTCTAATTGCTCGTTGCCCCCAACTGAACGGCCTACCGGAGTAAAGTCTATCAATAATTCCCCAATGGCTATTACATCAAGCACAGTTTCTCCCCACCTATCGTTTGATTATCTATCTATTTTAGATTTGCGTTATAACGATCCAGCCCATTTTGATAAATCTCCATCAATTCGTTCAAGCCCATTTTCTCCAGGGTCTTCACATAGCTGTCCCACTGCTCATCGACGCCGCCATCAACAATGAATTTTCCTCGTTGGGTATTGACATATTTAATCAATTCGGGCTCAATTCGATTGATTTTGTCCAGTTCCTCCGGCTCAAAGAAGATACTCGGATAGTTTTCCTTTTCCATATAGGGATCGTAATATTTTTCCAAGTCTTTAACGCGCTGCTGGGCTCTAGGCTCCAAATCAACGACTTTTCCCAAATCTTCGATGGTAATAACACCTGGTCCTCCAGCGCCTGGAGCGACTTTTTGACGGAATTCGCCTGCAGAAGTCCCTTCGGGAAGCGGCAGGTTTACCAATTTCCCATTCTCGTCCTTCTCGAATACGATATCCAGTGGACCCCAGTGGATTTGAGCAGCCATGTAGGGCTCATACTGCTGATCGATCCAACGCATCGTAATTTCCGGATTCTTGTTCTCTTTTGTAATCACGAAAGCGCCGCGTCCTGGACCGCCACCGTTGCCGCGACCGATCAATTGATCCCCGTTCGGTCCTTTGAGCGGAGACAGCAACGCATAATCCTCGCTTCGCTCCGGTCCAACCACCTCATCGACTTCCCACCAGATATAGGAACCGAGTGTTTCGGTTGATGTTTTCCCTTTGGCCAGATACTGAGCGGCGTCCTGGGTGAACGATTCAGGATCAATCAAGCCCTGCTTATACCATTTTTCATGGAAATATTTCAATGCTTCCTTATATTCAGGCTGCGTAGCAGTAAAGATCACTTTTCCGTCGCGGACGATCCGATGTTCCATGTTATCCGGAAGTCCGAAAGCTCCGAATATGCCAGCAATATCCATACACCACTGCATGTGCATAAAGCTTAACGGAATTTCGTCGGCCTTGCCGTTGCCGTTTGGATCCTGCGTTTTAAAGGCAACTAATGCTTCTGTATATTCATCCAATGTTTGCGGCATTTTCAGGCCCAGTTTGTCGAGCCAATTTTTATTGATGACGTGAAAGAAGGGGTTTGTTCCAAGATTGTTCTCTTCCCACGAAGGCAGCCCGTATATATGCCCATCCGGTGCCGTGATCGAGGACTTAATGTCAGGACGGCGATCTAAGAGCGCTTTCAGATTAGGCGCATATTGATCAATTAAATCTTCCAGCGGGAGGATGGTACCATCTTCTCCGTAAGTAACCAGCTCGTAATCGGAGAATCCGGCTCCGTAAAAAGCATCCGGTAAGTTGCCGCTGGCCAGCAGCAAATTTTTCTTCTCTGTAAAGTCGGTGTCCGGAATGTTCTCCCACTCAATCTTAACGTTGGTTTCCGTTTCCAATCGTTTGAAAATTTCCATTTGCGAATACTCTGGCGCCAATGCTGCTTTCGGGGATACCATCTTTAACGATACCGGTTCATTCACAATCGGAAGACCCGTTTTGTTAAAATTCGCAGCCTGATCAGGATTATCCGACTGATTCTTGGCGTCTCCTGAACATCCACTCAGCGCAAAAGCTCCGGCTAACATAAGAATCCCCGCTCTTTTGAATACAGATTTCATCGTACATAACCTCCCTTAGATCATTACGCAAGATTGATACATTACTTTGTCTTTATCTATAGTGGTCTGGATGCTGATATATCGATTCTGCTGCGCATCCCCCCTTTCAAGTATCTGTCTTCATCATCCTTTGATCGATCCGATCATAACGCCTTTGACAAAGTACTTCTGCAAGAAAGGATAGAGAATCAGCAGCGGCAGACTGGATACAATGATGACGCCGTATTTGATCAGCTCCGTTACGCGCATCTTCGCGGCGTAGGACTCCACGTCCACCATCATGCCAGAGTTTACCTGATTCTGGACGAGAATGTTGCGAAGCACCAGCTGCAGAGGATATTTACTTTCGTCGTTCAAATAGATCAGAGCATCAAAGAAACCGTTCCAGAAACCGACGACATGATACAGTACCATGACGGCTATTATGGACTTCGATAAAGGCAATACAATGCTCCAGAAAAATCGGGTGTTGGAACAACCGTCGATCGAAGCAGCTTCCCACATTTCATCCGGGATGGAGGACTGAAAAAAGGTCCTTACGATAATGACATTCATGATGCCGCCGGCACCGGGGATCACAAGTGCCCAGATCGTGTTCAGCATGTGAAGATCCTTGATTAGCAAATACGTAGGAATCAACCCGCCGCTAAAAAACATGGTGATCAATAAGAACCACATGATAACAGGTCTTCCAACCAGATCCTTACGGGCTAACGGGTAAGCGGCAAATACGGTAACCGCTACTCCGATCAAAGTTCCAATACCCGCGTATAGCAGGGAGTTGGCATACCCGATCCAAATGGAGGAGTCATTGAATATTCGTTCATAGCCATCGAGCGTAAAGCCCTTCGGAAATAACCAGACTTCCCCCGAATAGATGAGATTGGGATCACTGAATGAAGCAATCAGCACAAAATACAGCGGAAATAATACGATCAGCATGACTACGGTCAAGAAGAAATAGTTGATGGCGTCAAACCATGCGTCTCCTCTGCTTTTTCTCTTCAATAACTGGTTCAAAGTGAATCCCCCCTACCAAAGACTGGTTTCCGTTAATTTTTTGGCGACCCGGTTGACGGTGACAATCAGGATGATATTGATGACGGAGTTAAACAGTCCGACTGCCGTAGAAAAGCTGTACTGCGCCTTCTGAATCCCCAATTCATATACATAGGTCGGTATAATATTCGAAGTCGCATAGTTCAGATCGCTTTGCATTAGAAATGCTTTCTCGAAACCGATGCTCATGACGTTCCCGAGTGCGAGAATCAGAAGAATGACAATGGTCGGCAAGATCGAGGGAATGTCCACGTACCATACTCGCTTCCATTTACTTGCTCCATCCATAATCGCGGCTTCATGCAGTTCCGGATTGACCCCGGCAAGCGCAGCCAGGTAAATAATCGTAGCGAAACCGGTCTCTTGCCATATGCCTGACAAAATGTACAATGGACGGAACCATCCTTCGTCAGCCATGAATAGAATGGGTTCCCCGCCGAACCAGGTAATGATGAGGTTCACGAGACCACTGTTTGGAGATAAAAAAACATGCAGCATACCGACGAGCACAACGGTAGATATAAAGTGCGGTGCATAAATGACGGTCTGAATAAATTTCTTGTAACGCTTGCCCAGCATCTGATTCAGCATGATCGCAATAATAATCGGAGCCGGGAAGCTGAACACAAGCGATAGGAAACTGAGTGTTAGCGTATTTTTCATGATGGTCCAGAAATTATAAGAATTAAAAAAATCAATAAAATGCTGGAAACCCACCCATTCGCTGCCCCAAATGCCCTGGCTCGGTGAAAAATCCTTAAATGCAATTTGTACTCCGTACATCGGATAGTACTTGAACAGCAGGTAAACCAGAATGATCGGCAGCAGGAACAGATACAGCTCATAGTTGCGTTTGACTCGACTCCAAGTTTTACGATTTTCTTTAATGAGGGGTTGTTGTCCCCCGGAATCTCGTGAAATCACCGTCATACTCCCTTTCTTCACAGCATGTAATTTGTATTTGAAACGTTTCCAATTTAATTGAAACGTTTCCAACTTAGTATAAGAAAAACGTCAACCAGTAATTATACCAGTAAAGCTTCTTCCGTAGCAGTTGATGTTTTTCTAATGAATAACCTAGGGTAAAGCATTTGCTTCCATGTAACAATCAAGTCGTTTCACCTTGTCTAAATATGACCGGAAGACGATAAACTTCCCGGTCCAATGTTTTGCCATCGATCTTTTTGAAGAGCAGCCTGATCGTCGTACGCGCCATCTCCTCTACAGGTTGTCTGATCGTTGACAATATCGGATGGAAATACGGATGATCCTGAATCCCGTCATATCCGATGACCTTTACATCCTCCGGAACGCGAATGCCCAGTCTGCCTGCTCTTTCGATATACTTGGCAGCGAACATATCCGTAATAGCAAAAATGCCGTCCACATCCCGATACTTATCTAGAAACTCGCAAAAATAGGCTTCATCGTCTACAACGGGGTCTGGCTTTTCGTAAATAACATAGTCGACTCCCATTGCTTTGGCTTCATGAATAAAGCCTTCTCTCCGATTCATAGTTTCACTGAAAACGGATGTGACGCTTCCCATAAAAGCCGGCTTTCGGGCACCCGCTTTGACAAGCTCCCTTAACGCCAGACGCCCTCCTTCATAATTATCCGAAGTTACGCATGTGATTTTCTTGTTGAAGTGCCTGTCTATACTGACAATCGGGATGTCATTGCTTACGTCATTTTCGATATCGTTGTACGTAATGCCGACAATACCTGCCACTTTGTTTTGTTGAAGCATATCAAGATAATACAATTCCTTCTCAGGTTTGCCGCCGCTATTACACAGCATGAGCTTAAAACCTTCTTGATCCAACTCATCTTCTATGTAATAAGCTAATTCCGAGAAAAAAGGATGCCAGATACTGGGTAGCAGCAGGGCTACCATCTTGGACTTTCGCATTTTGAAATTTCGGGCAATCTCATTAGGGATATAATTTAACTCTTGTATGGCCATCTCCACTTTTCTGCGTGTAGCGGGCTTAACGGCACCCGAATTGTTAATGACACGGGACACGGTGCCCACAGCCACACCAGCTAAGTTGGCTACATCTTTGATACTTGACATTTAACCCCCCACTTAAATCTCTTTTATGGAAATCATCATAACACCAAATTGGAAACGTTTCAATAACTTTTTTGGAAACGCTTTTTTTACAAAAGAAGAGCCCGGTTCGAATCAAACCGTACTCTTCCCGCTTTTATAGAGGATCCGGTTGACCTTTTCGGAGCTCAGCATCATGATCAAGGCAAACAATAGGATGACGACGGGAAACAAACCGATGGATATCTGGGCTGCAACGATCCCAAAGAGCGGGGGCAGTATCGTTGTGCCTGTATAGGCAACAGCCATTTGATACCCCATGATTCTGGACGATTGAGCTCTGCCGAAGCGCGCCGGCGTTTCATGCAGCATGCAAGGAAATATCGGCGCAAGGCCGAGTCCGATGACAATCAATCCGATGAGGGACAGATAGGGATGCAGCGGCAGTAATAACAGGACGGCCCCGGCAATAGCCGTCACCTGCCCGGCTCGTATGAGGGTGAGATTGTTCATCTTCAGCGTGACGAATCCGGTTATGAAGCGGCCGACCGTAATGCCCCCGTAATACATGGACACCCAGACTGCCGCTGTTTCCAAAGGCAGACCTCGGGTCCCTACCAGAAAGCTTGCTCCCCATAAACCGACGGTCACTTCCACACCGCAATAGAACAAAAATGCCAGCAAGGTAACCTTTACCCCTTTGATCTGCAGCGGATTCCCGCGTTTCTGGACCATGGCTTCCCCTCTGCTCGCGGAGTCGGTTCCCGTGTATACGTCCTGCATGTCTTGAGGCTTATGTCGGCTCGCCACGATCTTCCATAGCGGTAACGTAAGCAGCAGGATGAAGACCAGCACGAATTGCAGGATCGATACGGTATAATATCCGTCTCTCCATGCATTGCCGGTCCCCATCGAATAGGACATGATGATCGGTCCTAACGTTGCGCCGACGCCCCAGAAGCAGTGCAGCCAGCTCATATGATGGGCCTTATAGTGGTTGGCCACGTAATTGTTCAACCCTGCATCCACTGCCCCTGCGCCTAAACCAAGCGGAATCGCCAGCAGAATGAGCCAGAACAGCGATGGAGCAAACGAAAACCCGAGCAGCGCGCTGGCCGTCAGCAAACAGCTGATAAATGTAACAATCCCCGTCCCGAAGCGTTCGATCACGCTTCCGCTGACCAGGCTGGACACGATCGTGCCTCCGGTTACCATCATTGACAGTAAACCCGCAGATTCAAAGGCCGCTCCGATATCCGGCTGCATGGCCGGCCAGGCGACACCAAGCAGCGAATCCGGAAGCCCTAAACTAATGAAGGCAAGATAAATAATAAGAAGAAAAAATGTTACCACCATGAAGGTCCTTTCTATGTTGTAATCAATCGGGCAATATTCATCTATTCTAAACCTTGTTCGGTCTTATGAAAAGGCCAGGCACGGCTTTTGTCCTCGAAAGCGGCGCGCTGAATGAAATGTCAGGAATGGAACGCCTTCCAGAATTCACCTTCGGTATTGATGATATCCCGGATCTGTGCGAACGGAATGGTGAATGTCGGAAAACCCGCCGCGTAAGGAGCGATCTCATAAGGCGCAAACACCAGATGAATCGCATGATCCTTCACATAGAAGGACTGGTCGGGAGCGATTCCCGTATAACTGTCCGGGAACACGTACGAATACTGAGGATCTTCCTTGATCTGCTTGCCGACGATCCGGCTGAGCTCCTGCACATAATCGCTGCCTGGCTTAAACAAATCCTTCAGCGAATACATGCTGCCGTTCCCCAGGTTAATCAAGGCAAAGGTTCGGGTCGGCATGCCATGCGCGGCACCGAAGGGATAATGATAACCGTTCAGCTCGAGTACAAGCAGCTGCTCCTTGTAGAAAATGACGTCAAAATCGCCTGTATAAGCATATTCCAACAGCTGGTCCGCCGGAATAAACTTTACTTGAGACATGTCTTTAAGCTTGTTATTAACCGCTTGCTCGGCAGCCCGATCCCGCATTCCCTCGATCTGAGGATAATAAACTAAGTAATCCGGATTGGGTTTATACTTCTCCTCTACGACCTGATAAGGAGGGTGTAACGGAATTACGGTATTCTGCTTCCATATGACGCGGCCCGACCGATCCAGATACGACAGCCTCTGATCGACCATGGCCTTTATCAAGCCGCCTGGTTCCAGCGTAAATGAACCGCTGCCGTTCACGCGGGGATATCCCGGCGCCGGTTGGCCTGATCGATCGATGAAATACGTCTGCATTGCATCATATACCGAGGCCAAACCATGCTTGAATTCAAGAACGTCACGATATACATAATCGGACAGCTTCCTTCCGTCCCAATCTGCGATGGCATAGATGGATCCAATATACGGCTGTTCCGGATCAATCGCACGACCGAGCGCAAACCGGTCTTCCTTCAAATCCCGGATGTCGTTATACTCCGGCTGGATGACCCATTTCCCCCGTACATTAATGACGCCATACTTTGATCGGTAATCTTCAGACGTATTAACGATAGCTCTGCCTCGATGGAAAGGAAATGCCGAAGTGTAAGCCGGCGGGATGACAACGTTCCCCTGTTCATCGATATATCCGTACTTCCCGGCGCTTTCCTTCTGGAAGGCCAGCATGCCCTCACCTAGCGGTCCAACGTAAGCGAACGGATAGGTGGCGAATTGGCGTCCCTGGGGATCGATGAGGGCATACAGATTTTCTTTTACTTTCACAACGGCTTTGCCGCCTGCAAAATCATTCGCTTCCTCATACTGCGCAGGGATCGCCTCCTGACCCTCGGCATCGAGGTAGCCGTATCGGCTGTTTGCGCCATCTCCGCCGCCGGAATCGGTGACATCGAAAACGGCTCTTCCTTCGCTAAGCCCCGCGATATACGGATAACTCTGCCTTGTCAGCACTTTCCCTTGTTCGTTGATCATCTGAAAGCCTTGACGATCGATCACGGTCGCTCGATGTTCCAAGAATGGACTGATGGATTGATACTTGGGCTTCACGACGAAACGGGCGAACCGGTCGATGAGCCCATAAAGGCCGTCTGCGCCAACAACTGCAAGGCCATTGTCCTGGAAATCCTGAGCATCCTCATACTTGGGTTGAATGACCATGCTGCCGCTACGGTCAATGTATCCCCACTTTGTTCCGCTCGTTGTTTTCACGGATGCCGGATATAAGCGGCCCAGGGTCTGCGATTGCCCCCTGCTTGCCAGCATTTCCTTGATCCGGCTCTCAAGCTCAAACAGAATCTCGCGTGAAGGGTAAGGCTCTGCGAACTCAAGTGCTTTACGGACCGACACAAGCGCGGCCTCCGGCATCCCTGCCCGGTATTGCGCGTCTGCCAAGTAGTACCAATAATAAGCGTAATCCGGATGTTCGTGCGTCAATCTCTCGTAATACTGAACGACGGCAGGAAAATAATAAGGGTAAGCATCCGTTGCAGACACTAACGTTCCTCGGTCCCACCTGACCACTTCGACTCGATACGCTTCCCCCGTATCGTGGATCCATAACGCGATTTCAGCAAGACCATCCGAGCCCGCCGGACCGGGCAGATCCACGATATCGATATAACTGAAATTCACGTCAGCAGGCGCGATATCCTTATATCCCTCCGGAGTCCATGCGTAGATCGACAATTTGGACCAGATAGAGCCGAGCTGCCAACCTACGATCACATGGTTCAGGCTAGGGTTTAACACGGGAGCTGCCGTCAGTAAAGTAACCCCATACCCCTGTCCCATGACATTGGCAACGACTTCGTAACCATCATTTCGATAAAACAGCACAAATAGATACAATGCTTCATCCAATCGATAGACTCCAATGATTTCAGGCACCTTATCTCCCGTGACATCGGCGGTTATGACGGCAGCATGTTTGGCAGTATGACCCATGTGTACAATTTCCGCGCCGTTTGGCAGATAAGCCTTAACCATCTGAACCAGCTGCGGATCATAAACGGACATGAAGTTTTCCTCCCTATTCGCAAGCTTTCTCGCCTAATCGTATGCAGACGATTGTCAAATATGCGCTAACGCGAGAGGGAGACGGCGCTTCACGCGACATGTTTCGTTACGGACCGTTAACTAAAAACGACCCGATCGCGGTTTAGCGATCAGATCGTCATTATCGTTCAGAATGGTTTACTCACCATGAGGTATAAAATAACGAACGGCAGCAGTGTTGCTATCGTCCCGCCTACCGCCCAATACGTTGAAACTCGCTTATAACTTGCTGAAATCCCTCCATCCTTTACGGACTGCAAACTATGCCGAATCATTCCTTTTTGCAGAGGAATCAATATGCCCGCCCACAAAATTCCCGTAACGCCGAACAAAACCAAGGAAGCCGTAAGCCAGCTCATCCCGCTCATTCCATATCCGGCTTGCACGGCCATCACCATGCCTGAAACGATGATCAGCAGCAGGCTGGGAAGCGTGAACACGGCATCGGCTAACATGACATTTTTTACCGTGTGATGGATCTCTGCAGGATCCCCTTTCAGGTCCGCCCGCACCTTCCAGAATGCCGCCGTGACGATATTGCCCAGAAACAATACGCATCCGGAGATGTGAAGAAATAGCCATAACGTCATCAGTCATCCCCCTCCTTCCGATGTCCGGGCCGCAATATATCGATGATGAAATCCGAATATTCCTTCGTGCTGAATACATCGCTTGTTACGCCGATAAGCCCCCGCATCCGCAATCCGAAAGACAACAGCTCGAACAGCTCCGCCGTCCGTTCCGCATCGATGGATTTCGTTATGACGCCGGCTTCCTGGCCCGTAACAATCCATTCCTTGGAAGTGGCCGTCGCTTCCCTGTAGAAGCCAGCCACAATGTCGGCAATTTCCGGCTGATCGCTTTTGCCGATCAGGTACATCAAGATCAGGTTGCTGACATCGTCCCTGCTTTCCAGTCTCGACATGCCGCTTGTTATGGCATTCATCGGCCCGTCAAACTGTTTCATGTCCCCTTGCTTGTTCACCTCGTTCATGAACTGCTCGTTCTGTTCGGCAAGCTTTGCTCTTAACACGAGGACAAACAGCTCATCCTTGCTTGAAACATAATGAAAAATAGCTCCCTTGGACAAGCCGGAACGCTTCATGATGTCATTGAGCGTGGTTTGGCTTGCGCCCTGCTCACGTATCAGTTCTTCCGTGGCTTCAAGCAGTATTCGCTTGGTCTGCTCTCGTCGTTCTTCCTGCTTCATCTGTTATCCTCCTTGATGATGGTTGGTTACCCCTGAGGCGGAAGCCATCCCGCCATGATGACCGCCGCCAGGAATACGATTTGCATCAGCGTTCTCGGTCCGATCGGAGTGGCCGGCTTGCCGTCGAGCGGCAATCGGTGTTTTGCAGCGTACACATTGGCCGGAAACATGGCCAGCAGCATAAGAGCCAGGCCTGAAGAGGCGAAGGCGGCCGTGGCCGGAATAAGGATCAGAATAGCTCCCGCAATCTCCAGCACCCCTGTGACGCTAACGACAAACGCGGCATTAGGGATCCCCGGCGGGACCATCGCGATCAGATCGGCTCGGCGTTTTCCCCAATGGGCAGAAGCCGTAATCAGGAACATGACCGCAACCGCAAACCTGAGCGAAATAACCCAATCATTCGTATACTCCCAACCTGCAAAGCCCAGTACCCGAAACAAAAGAAGCGACACGAACATGGCTATAAACGGTATCATGGCCTTCACCAACCTTCCGTGAATTTGTAACTCCATTATATATACCGACCGGCGGTTTGTAAATATTAAAATACAACATTTTTCCAAACCTCCACGTCGAGCCTCGAATGAAAAAGTAAAAAACCAAGCCGGTTGCGTCCCAACCCGGCTTGGCCCTTTCGTTATACGATCCATTCAAGCGTCCGCTAGCTATGCCTTTTTTCTACATACATTCGAAATAGCAGAATGTACAACACCGTGCTGATCAAGGCCGATAACAGTATGATGCCGAATACGCCCATCGGCGGTACCCAAGCTGACAGAAATACCGTCACCGGCGCCAGCAATCTTCCTACCGTAAATTGCAAACTGTCAGCTCCCATATACTGTCCTCTTGCATGCTCCGGCGCATAATGGCTGATAAAACTTTGCGTTACCGGCGAGCGGACAATTTCCCCGAAAGTAAAAATAATGGTTACGAAGAATAAAAACCAGATGTTGGTGTTCAGCCCGAGCGCAAACGTGCCTACACCGGATAGCAAGGAAGAAAGAACGAATACGTCACGCTCCTTCCAGTTCCGAAACCACTTGGTGACCGGAAGAATAAATAGAACGAACAGGAGCCCGTTAAGGCCCAGTACCCACCCAAGAATCTCCGTGCTCGATAATATTAGCGAATGACCGTTCCAGGAGAACAGCGTCTGGGATGGCACATAATCGATGACATATACCGCCAAATACAGGTCCAGCTGCATGATGGTCACAAGGGCAAATATCCCTGCCAGTATGTATATCAGAAACACTTTATCCCGAAAAATGATGCCGTATCCCTTCCACTGCGCCTTAAACACCTGAAGGATCGAATCAGATCGCTCCGGATCGTTCGCTGAAGCCGGTAAGGTTTCCTGAACAATGAAGTAAATCGCGATGAAATAGACCAGCAATACGAATGAACATGACCACAGGAGCTCTTGCCGATACTGAAAAAAGAAAATGGCGCCAAGCGCCGGGCCAAGCACGGCCCCTAGGTTGTTCGCCGTCGTAAACGTTGCGAATACCTGCCGTCGTTCTTGAACGGGAACCAAATCCGCTACCATCGCCGAACTGGCCGGCCTGTAGATGGCTCCCCCGAATCCGATGCCGATAAATGCGGCATAATCGGTCCAGTGCGAAGGCGACAGCGCGAACAGCGCAAACATGACCGTTTGCAGCGAGGCGCCAAGCAGCATGACGGGGCGTCGTCCCAGCCGATCGGCCAAGGCGCCGCCGAGCAGGCTGCCGACGATGCTGAATATCGGAGGAACCGTCATCAGGATTCCCGCAATATGATTGCCTAGAGCAGCGCCGAAATAAACCGTTATGAAAGGGAAATACATCCAAAACAGCATATTGAACAGCGCTTCACCGAACAATCGAACTTTTAAATTGGTATTCCATAATCGAATTGGCATATAACTCCCTCTTTCCGTCCAAACAACACAAGTTAAACATTTGGCGATGCAGTTTCTCTCCCGGCCGGGTATTACAAACTATAGGGCATTTTCCTGGCAAAATATAGACTTATATTTAACGCTGAGTTATACTAATAATATCAAAGCCGAATATAGTGATTTTCAATTTAGATGACCCATAAAACGAACATTTGTTCCAAATACAAAAGACGCTCCCCTCGGAGCGTCTTTCTTTGTTGCATGGCTGTATTCACTTGGGCCTGCTGTCAGGGCGAGCATGAATATCGAAAGCGCCCGTCAAATTGGCAGCCCGGATGCAAGATGATGTTCCCTGAGGGCTAATCCGCCAGCTTTTTCAGTTCATGTAAATGATCAAAAATCATCTGGCTGACCTCGGAGACCCGTCCCCGATCCTTATACGTGAGCCATGCCAGCTCTTCAATCTCCGAAGCCGGGTTTATCTTCCCTTCATATTCAGCCGTGTAACAGGACATCGTTACCCGAACGCCCTCCGATTTACCGTGGGCGGAAGCGCGGAAGCTCCCTGCATTCGCCGCGGACTCCGGTTTGATGCGAACGGACAGCTCCTCCTCAATTTCCCGAACCAGGGTTTCGATATCGGATTCTCCCGGTTCCCGCTTTCCTCCGGGCAGGTAATACGTGTCCTTGCCTTTGGAACGTGCGCACAGCATGCGTCCATCCACGATGTGGATCCAAGCGATTTTATCAATTTCCGTTATCATATGGATTCCTCCCTCATTCTTCGTTTGCTGATGGCTATGCCGTCTCTTGCTGCTCCTGTTTACCGCCTAACTTAAATACTAGTATGCCCCCGACAATCACAAGAACACCGATCAACTGATTGCTCGTAAACGGGACCTTCTCCAGACCCAACCAGCCCAAGGAGTCCCACAGCAGCGCGAAGCCGAGCTGCGAGGTCATAACGATCGAAATCGCGAATGTAGCACCAAGCAGCCTTGTCGCTTGTACCAAACAGATCACGACCCCGACTCCGATCATTCCGCTGATCCAGTACCAAGGCTCCATGTTTTGAATGTCGAATGTCCCTTTTCCCTCTACGGCAAGACTCATGACGAACGAAGCCACAAAGCCCATGCCTAGCACCAACGTCGTTGTAGACCAGGAGCCTGTTTTTTCATTCACCCTGTTGTTGAAAATGTTCTGCAAGCTAACCAACGAACCCGCGATCAGCGCTAATACCAATCCTGCTACCATGCTCTATCTCCCTTACGGTTTCTTTCACCATCGTCATTCTTCGTAGATATTGCCGCCGGCTACACTCATCAACGCTTCCCGATCTTTAATCAGAATGGAACCTTTGCGACGCACGATCAGTCCTTCATGGCTGAATTTCTGGATCACCCGGTTTAAATGCCGATAACTGGTTCCGAGCAGATTCGCGACATCCGTCAGATGGTATGCGGCCGGGTCGCTCATGACAAACGTGCCCGACGCTTCCTCCGAAACGGACAGTAAATAACTGGCCAGTCGCACCTCAACCGGGTGCAGTAAATTAAAACTCAAGAAATTGGATTTGATATAAAATTTCCGCGTGATGATCCGCAGCAAAAATTGAAGCAGCGGCGGATGCTCCTGCCCGTATTTGCGAAGCCAGCGATAATGCACGCCGATCATGTAGACGGGCGACACGGCCTGCACCGTATTGATCATCGGATTTCCCTGAACGTATTCGATGTCTCCAATCACCTCGAGCGGGTTTTTGAATGAAAGGACCAGCGCCTTGCCTTCCGCGGATGTCGTGAAGATTTTAATTTTCCCTTCAACCAGGACGTACAGCATCTCGGCAGGCTCGCCTTGCGTACAGATGATGTCGCCGTGGTCAAAATGATATAACACCAAATAAGGCCTTAGCCCATCGGGAAATATGGAATTGATTTGGTTGCTTAACAAAAAATCCTGCATGAGCTCGGCATCATGAATTTCCTTCACGTCCCTGTCTCCTTTCCCCATCACCCGTCTAAAGGCCCCTTATTATCCGCATCATAATTTGATAATCACGACTCCGGCAATCATCATCCCAATCCCGATGAATTGAGGCAAACTCATTCTCTTCTTCGCCACGCCGAACCATCCGTTGCTGTCAATCAGGAACGTCAAGAATAACTGGGCGATTAATAACGCAGATATCGTTAATGTAACACCGATGTTCTGAATCGCCGTCACCTCGCTGAATATGATGGGCGCGCCCAACGCTCCGCCGATCAGATACAGCGGCTTCACTTGCCCGAAGCCTTGCCTGCTGCCGTCCCGGACGAACAGCAGAATGACCAATGCCATCAAAAACCCGGTCAGCTGCGTGACCGCGGCGGCTTGCCACGTCCCCATATCCTGGCTGATCCGTGCATTGGCTACACCTTGCAGCGTAATGCAGGCACCGCCAATGAATGCAAATAAAATTCCTCTCACGATACATACTCCTTCATCTATAGATCTGTATACTATTAAAAGTGATCTCACCGGACGCAGGAAAGGACATATGTCCTGAAATGAACGGGATTCCACATCAAGCCTGTCCGAAGACACGAATTTCATTATATACTATCTGTTGGCTTTTCATCGATCATGCACAAAAAGCTGCCTAAATTTCCTTGGCAGACTAAACGATGGATGCGCAGATCGGGCTCTCACGCATTCTTAAGGTATAAAACAGTTAAAACCAACATTGCATCTATGACTCTATCCTTATTTTGATTTAAAATATAACTATAATGAGTCATTTATTGACGTTTCTATGACCGGAAGGAGCTCCTCTACACATGCTAGACAGACAAGAACACAACCCTGATGAACAGGGCCGAATTCAACTGCAATCGGATTGCGAACGCTGCTTTGGATTATGCTGCGTCGCTTTGCCTTTCGCTTCCTCCACCGATTTTGCCATCGACAAAGACGGCGGGACTCCTTGCCGCCATCTGCAATCCGACTTCCGATGCGGCGTGCACAACAGCCTGCGGCAGCGAGGCATGCGGGGATGCACCGTTTATGAATGCTTCGGCGCGGGACAAATGGTTTCACAGGTTACCTATAACGGACGCGACTGGCGGCAAGCCCCTGAGACGGCCAAAGAAATGTTCGACGTATTTCCGATTATGCGACAGCTTCACGAGCTGTTATGGTACCTGAACGAAGCGCTGAGTTTGCAGCCGGCGCATGGCATACATTCTGATCTTAGGTCGTCGCTGGAAGCGACGAGGAGGTTGACCCAGCTTCCAGCCGCATCCCTGTTACGGCTGGATGTGGCAGCTCATCGCGCCGAAGTGAACCAGCTGCTTCTTCGAACCAGTGAGCTTGTGCGGGACGATGCGCGACAGAAGCATAAAGGGCCGCCCGTGCGTCGGAAGATCGGGGGCCGTGGTGCCGATCTCATGGGAGCAAAGCTTAAAGGAGCTGACCTTCGATACGCCAATCTGAGAGGAGCTTACCTCATTGCGGCGGACCTCAGAGGAGCCGATCTGCGGGCCGCGGATTTGATCGGGGCCGATTTCCGGGATGCGGACCTAAGGGGAGCTAATTTAACGAACAGCCTCTTCCTTACTCAATTCCAGGTTAACGCGGCGAAGGGAGACGCAAACACCCGGCTTCCCTCATCCTTATCCCGGCCGGCACATTGGACGGCTTAACGTCCCATGAATAGCAGCATACACAGGATCATTGATCAAGACCTTCGCAAAGGATTCTCCGGCAGCCACTCGCTGCCGGCTTTTTTGTGCTGTCTGAGTGTCCGTACCCGACGATCGCAGCCCCTTGATCGTATCCATTAATTCTTGCCGGTCTTCTTCCATGAATCCTTCAACGAAACGACCCGGTTAAACACCAGCCTATGCTCTGTTGCATGCTTGGAATCCAAGCAGAAATAGCCGTGTCTGATAAATTGGTACGTTCGGTTCATGGCCGCTTCCTTCATGGAGGGCTCCAGTATGGCGTCTTTGATCCGAATCAACGAATCGGGGTTCAGGAGATCCGCCCAGATATTATCCGATTCCAACAACTCGGCCGATTCCTTCAATAATGTATCGTACAAGCGAAGCTCCGCCGGAATCCCATGCTTCGCTGAGACCCAGTGCAGCGTGGATTTCACCTTGCGCCCTTTGAATCCGCTGCCGCTCTTCGTCAGTGGATCATATGTGCAGTGAATTTCCATGATGTCCCCCGTTGCCGGGTCTTTCACGACATGCTCGCATTTGATGAAGTAGGCGCCTTTCAGGCGCACTTCCTTGCCGGGCGATAACCGATGAAATCCGGGTTCCGGCTCCTCCATGAAGTCCTCCCGTTCGATGTATAGCTCCCGTGAAAAAGGAACCTCCCGCATCCCTAGCACTTCGTCATGTTCATGATTCGGTATGCTCAGCATCTCGGTGCGATCTTCCGGAACATTCGTAATGATCACCTTCAGCGGGTTCATGACCGCCATCGCATTGCGGCACCGATCCTTCAAGTCCTGACGGATGGAATGGTCAAGCATCGCCGAGTCCACCATGCTGTTGCCGCGAATCACGCCGAGTTCGTCCAGGAAATGCCGAATTCCCTCGGGAGTCACCCCCCGTCGCCGAAGTCCCTTCAGCGTAGGCAGTCTGGGATCGTCCCATCCGTCCACATAACCTCCTTCAACGAGTTCCCTCAGGTATCGCTTGCTTGTTACGTATCCGGAGATGTTCAATCTGCCAAACTCCCGCTGCTTCGGGGGCTCCGTCACTTCCAGCTCGGCCAGCACCCATTCGTACAGCGGTCGATGCTCTTTAAATTCGGCAGAGCACAGCGAATGAGTGATTCCTTCAATCCAATCCTGGATCGGATGGGCAAAATCATACATCGGGTACACGCACCACGTGGTTCCCGTACGATAATGCTCGGCATGAATAATCCGGTATAAGACAGGATCTCTCAGATTCATGTTGGGCGAAGACATATCGATTTTGGCCCGGAGCACTTTCGCGGACGTTCGGAATACCCCTGCCAGCATTTGTTCGAATAACGATAAATTCTCCTCGATGCTGCGCTCTCGAAACGGGCTGTTCATGCCGGCTTCGGTCAGCGTCCCCCGGTATTCCGTCATTTGTTCCGGCGTGAGATCACAGACATATGCCTTCCCCTTGGTGATGAGTTTCCTTGCTGCCTCAGCGATTTGAAACGCATAATCCGATCCGAAATAAACGCCCGGCTTCAGTCCGAGCCACTCGATATCCTCCCGGATCGCATCCACGTATTTCATGTCTTCCTTCAGCGGATTCGTATCGTCGAACCGAAGATTGAATGTCCCGTTAAACCGGCTGGCGATGGCATGGTTAATGTGGATTGCATAGGCGCTGCCGATGTGCAGATAACCGTTGGGCTCTGGCGGGAACCGCGTAGCCACCGGCCTGTGATATACGTTGTTCTCCACATCCTCCTTGATCATCCTGGTCAAAAAATCCGCCTTTTCCGCTTCCTTGTTGTTGTCGTTGCTCATAATCGAATCCTCCTTATGTTTTTTTACTGCCGCAATGCCGTATAAAACAAAAATCCCGTCTCCAAGACATAAGTCTTGGGGACGAGATTCGTTTCGCGGTGCCACCCCGGTTTGCCGATATCTCTCGATACCAGCCTTATCGGGTACGGCCATCACGCGATCGCTTATACCCTAGCTCTGTAACAGGAGCTCCTGTCGCACCATCCCTTATCCATAAGTTCCGATGCGCCGCTCGGAGGCTTGGTTCAATGAAGGGCTTCCCGCTCCTTTTCAGCATACCGGAGCTCTCTGCAGGGATTCCTGTTCATCTACTCTTCTCTTCATGGCGTTTATAATTTGATCCATAATATCACCAGAAACTCAAAAAGTAAACCGCTGTACGTCACCAATAATGAAACGCCCTTGAAAGACGTTCCGCAAGATTATACCGGCAGCAGCTTCACCGCAGCCTGTTTGCCGCTGACCTGAATGCCCGTTTCCTTCTTGCCCACCCCGGCCAGATCTTGAACGAGTCGTTCAAGCAGCTTACGGGCCGCTTCGCCTTCCTTGCCCTGGATGCGTATGACCGGCTGGACGGCTTTGCCCGCTGCCAGCAGCTTATGCATCTGCGAGAGCTTGGTGTCGTAATCATGCTCTTCGATATGTACGGACAGGCGGAATTCCTTGACTTTGATCGGACCGCCCGAAACCTGCTGCTTCGCTTTAACCGCCTCCTGCTTCGCTTGGCCGCGGCTTACGAGCTTGCATGGCGGCGGGCTGCTGAACAACGAGGTGCACACCAAATCGGCTTTGTGACGCTTAGCCAGGGCAAGCGCCTCTTCCCTGGAGACGACGCCCAACTCCTCGCCGTTCAAGCCGGTAAGCTCGACTTCGCGCGCTTTTATCTTTTCGTTCATCATCAACATGGACTGATCCTCCTATTATGTCTGTTAAACCATGGCTTTAATGATAGAATAACATACTCTTCCTATCACTCCGCAGGCACGGACCGGACAAAATACGTTCGGTATTCCAGTTGTTCCGTGATTTCCAGGCAGTTCAACTGCTTACCGTATACGCATGCTCCATCGATGCCGATTTTGTCCCCATCGCCACAGAACCAAATATGCTCCGAGTCATGCAAGTTGACGGCAGGGGTATGCCCGAATACCACGGTTTTGTTGATGCCGGTGGGATAATTGAAGAATGGTTCCCGTATCCAGATGAAATCATGTGGAGGCTGCTGCTTCCAGTCTTCCACGCCCGGATTGATTCCGGCATGCACGAATAGGTGGGTGTCTGTTTCATAATACAGGGGCAACGTATCGAGAAAGGATAGATGGTGCTCATATTGCCCTTTTATATAGGCTTTGCCTTCATTGTATCTGGAGCGATCCATATCGCCATCAAAAAAATCGGCGCCGCAATAACTTTCAATCGTATTTCGCGCACCATTGCGAATCCAGCGTGAATTCACTTCGTCCGTATCCAGCAGAATGGCATCCAGCATCATCTGATCATGATTCCCGCGGAGGGTGATGACGCCGGCATCCCGCATTCCCATCACCTGCTCAATCACTTCTTTGCTTTTTGATCCGCGATCCACATAATCCCCAAGCAGGACCAGCTTATCCTGTGCGGGATGATACCGCACTTCGGACAATAACCGATTGAATTCATCATAGCAGCCATGAATGTCGCTTATCGCTAAGGTTCGAATCGCAGTTCCCTCCCTTCCTCTTTGATAGTGCCACCATAAGTTATGGCAGAACGCACGGTTTTATTATGAACGTCTATATTATACAAAACTATATTTAGCCATCACATCTCCCCAGGGAGCATAACCGGCTTCCGTAAACCCGATTTGGGTATATAGCCTTTTTGCACGCTCGTTCCCGGGTTTGTAACACAGCATAACATCGTCCGTACGATTCGGCGAATGGCGAATCTCATCAAGAACCAGGCGAATCGCAGGCTTGGCATAATGCATTCCCTGAAATTTGCCGTCGATCATAAATCGGTATATCCAATAGTTGTCATCGTGCGGGTGCAGTCCGTACATAACAAATCCGATCATTTCATCATCATGGAAAATGGCTCTCGTTTCGAAACCCTCCATAAATTGAGCTTCCGCTATGGAATATAGATTAGGGGCAATCCATTTCTCCTGTTCAGGTTTGGGTTTAAGGCGGATGCAATCCTCCCAATTATCTTTATCTATGACATGAAGTGATATCAAATGCAAGACTCCTTCAACATGGTTTATGCCTCTATCCTAATTCAACTCGGGCGATATTTCACGGTAATAAATATGTAAATCCAAACAGGACGCAGCACGTTGTCAGGTACCGTGCAAGATAATGAATGATTATAAGCATTTATTCCATATTCCGTTCACTTCCCAATGGATAAACTAGAAGTAACTTTATTCTACATGGAGGCGATATCTATGCGGCAATGTCACAACGACATCCAACCGAAAGGACTACAAATGATGAAACGAATGAGGGTTACGATATATGAAGAACATATTGAACATTGGAGTTTTGGCCCATGTTGATGCCGGTAAAACTACGCTGACGGAGCAAATTCTATTTAAGGCCGGGATTATTGAACAAGCAGGCTCGGTGGACCATGGCAATACGACCACGGATTCATTGGACATTGAGCGGAGACGGGGCATTACGATCAAATCCGCCGCGGTATCGTTCATGCTGGGCGATCTGAAAGTCAATCTCATCGATACGCCCGGCCATGCCGACTTCATCTCGGAGGTCGAACATTCGCTTAGCGTACTGGATGGCGTCATTCTGGTCATTTCCGCCGTTGAAGGCGTACAGTCCCAAACCCGGGTGCTCATGCAAACATTGAAGGAACAAAAGATACCCACCCTATTGTTCATGAACAAAATCGATCGAATGGGCGCCGACTACCGGAAGGTTTATGCGATGATACGCCATCTGCTTGACGAACATATTTGCGAGATGAGCTCGGTCATCAAGGAAGGCGGCGCAGCCGTTCAGGCGGACGCGGCCGATCCCCACCACGCAGGCTGGGTAGAAACCCTGGCATTGTCCAATGACGATCTACTGAACGATTATGCCCTGGATATTCCGATATCACAAGAGCGGCTGCAGGAGGAATTGCGGAGGCAAACGCGCCAAGGCAAAGTGTATCCCCTATTTGCAGGTTCAGCAGCCAAAGGCCTCGGCATTGAACCGCTGCTTCAAGCGCTCGGTGATTTTTTCCCGGTTAACCCATCGTCGATGCTTCAGCATGAACCGTTATCCGGCTTGGTATTCAAAGTGATCCGACGACCGAATGGAGAGCGGAATGTATACCTCCGCCTGTACGCAGGCTGCATCCAGTATCGTGATGAAATTCCGGTGATCCATCAGAACGGACAAACCTCGACGCTCAAGGTGAAGCAGCTTCATGCCCTGCACCAGGGCAAATCCATTCCGGTCCATGGAATCGGCGCAGGCGACATCGCCATTCTCATCGACGGCGAACTCAAGGTGGGCGATGTCATCGGCAGCGTTTCCGGGAGGATGAAGACGGTTCATTTTCAAAAGCCGCCGATTCAAGTCCAGGTTTCGGCCGTTCATTCCGCGGAGAAACATCAGCTGCATGCCGCCTTAAGCGATCTCACGGAAGAGGATCCGTTTCTGCAATATAGCCAGGATACGAAAACGGGCGAGAATGTCATCCATGTATTCGGCAAAGTCCAGCAAGAAATTCTGCTGGAAACGATTCTGCAGCAGTACGGCATCGAAGCCGTATTTTCCGCTCCGCGGGTGATTTGCATCGAGAAGCCTTATGGCACCGGAGAAGCTGTTGAATATATCGGCGAGTGTCCTTTTTATGCAACGGTGGGCATCAGGGTCGAACCTGGCGAGTTCGGTACCGGAATTCAGTACAGACTGGAAGTGGAGCTGGGCTCCCTTCCCTTAGCTTTTCAGAAAGCAATTAAAGACACGGTATTCGAGGTGCTTCAGGAAGGTTTGTACGGATGGGCCGTGACCGATACGATCGTAACGCTGACCCATACCGGTTACGCAAGCCCGGTTTCGACGGCAAAGGACTTTCGAAGCTTGACTCCTCTAGTCCTCATGGCTGCGCTCGACCAAGCAGGGACGGAAATATACGAGCCCATGAACGTGATCCAATTCATTCTGCCGGAAAACAGCTTAAGCAAAGTACTATCCAAATTAGCCGCGCTGGACGGCACTTATCAGGAACCCGCGTTCCATAACGGTACCGTCCACGTTCACGGCACCATTCCGGTGCGGACTACCGACTTGCTGAAAGCCGAGGTTCATTCCCTTACGAGCGGCGAAGGCATGCTCACCGTTAAACCAGGAGGTTATACGAAGGTGCAAGCTCCCTTCCCAGTGAATACACGGCGGCAAGTCAACCCGCTGAACCGTGGCGAATATATGCTTCACTTAAACAAGATCATGTAAGAACACTGGAGGACATGCGCCTTCATGGAATTGCATGTTGGAATGTCGCTCTGCATGTTTCACGTTCGGGGGCATGCATTCAGGATGTAAACGATAGCGGTGTCGAGATAGGATCTCGCCCGCTATTTTTCTTCTTCCCGCACAAAAATAGCCTGTGCATGCCCTAAAGCGATGAAAAAGCCAGGGAAACGAGCCGAACGCCCTAGCATAAGGATTATGTTCGCCAGGGGGACGCTTAACGTTTTCTCTCGATTCTGCGGCCTGCCCTGCATAACAACCCAAGCACGAACCTTTCATCGTGAATAAGATGGATGCATAACCGATGTTCCATCATGAACCTTCAGGAGGCAAGAGGCCTATGCATGCCATAATCGGGATTCTTTCCATCATGCTCACGATAAGCATCCTCCGCCGCAAATCTCGGAGAAACAATCGATAGCTTACGAAAGGCGGATATTCGATTGTGGCTGCCTATCTACGGTTGATATATACAACAAATTACGGCCGGCGCATCGCCGGCATTTTTTGCGTTTTACCGGAATCTATCTTTCTTAGTCCGGCGCAACATTTTTTGCCCCTTGTCACATATTAAGCGACAGGAAAAAACGTTGCTCTAGACCCACCCGTGCGTGGATTGGTATTATAGTCAGGTACTATTTTTAGGGGTGTGCGGAAGGAGTCGGCCAGACGTGGAAGAACAACGTTACAAGGATTTAAAATTGGGTGAAAAAGGTGCGATCATCAGCATCATTGCTTATATTTGTCTATCTGCAATCAAGCTATTGATAGGTTACTCGGCGAACTCCGAAGCTCTGCGTGCAGACGGATTAAATAATGCTACCGACATCGTGGCATCCATTGCCGTATTGATCGGACTACGATTATCGCAAAAACCTGCGGACCGGGATCATCCTTACGGACACTGGAAAGCGGAAACGGTAGCATCCTTGATCGCCTCTTTCATCATGATGGCCGTTGGGATCCAGGTATTGTTCGGGGCCGCATCTTCCATGTTTGAAGGTACCCACGAATCGCCTGATCTCATATCCGCCTGGACCGGGATCGGCTGTGCAATTGTCATGTACGGCGTTTACCGCTATAACAAACGTCTTGCCAGCCAAATTAACAGCCAAGCCGTAATGGCGGCCGCGAAGGATAACCTCTCGGACGCTTGGGTCAGCATCGGCACGGTTGTCGGCATCATCGGCGCCCAATTTCAACTTCCCTGGCTCGACCCGCTGACGGCCATAGTGGTAGGTTTTCTGATATGCAAAACCGCCTGGGATATATTCCGCGATGCCTCTCATCATTTAACCGACGGATTCGATGAGAACATCATCAAAGGCTACAAAGAAACCGTGAAACAAGTGGTTGGCGTCAAAGGGGTCAAAGACATTCGGGCAAGAAATTACGGGAGCAACACGGTGGTCGACATCGTCATTCTGGTCAGATCCAATCTGGACATTCGGGTTGCCCATGATATTTCGGACCAGGTGGAGCATGAATTAAAAGAAACACATGGCGTTTATGACGTCCATGTTCATATTGAACCGAGTTAAACCTCCAATTCCAAAGTGTCAAAACAACGACGAAGGTCCGGCCACATTCTTAATGGCCGGACCTTTCATCAATTCTGTGCTTCGATCGATTTTAAAAAGACTGCGCTTCAATTCCTCAGTCGCTTCATCACGGTTCAGGTCAACGCCTATGATGTGAGGCGGGCTTCTGGGATCACCTTCAAGATTTATTTACCTTGTCTTCTCCAAAATAAAACCCTTTAAGTTGTTGATCAAAGAAATCCCTTAAGTTTTCTTGATCGATTGTATAAATCATTTGCCCAGTCCATATATCTGTTCTTGTAATATAAATCTTTTCAAGATCATATTGGATTCTTATTTCTCTTCCGGTCTTTAATCTAAAAACAATCCCTGCATTAATGCTGGTGTTTGATGGTATTTGATTCAACGTTATACGACCTGAATCAGGTACAGAATTAATCCAATTTACAATATTATTAATTTCATCCTGATTTAATTCAACGTCTATCCAATCGATATATGCACCTGATCCTTTTCTGGTGTATCGTGCTTTGGACATCTCCGTGCTGGAGATTTGTTTTACCTGAATTTCTTTATTTAAGTTTGACTTACTCATGAAACCATTCATATCACCTAGAACAAAATATACAGCCCCTATAACGAGTATGAGGACAATAAGTGTTCTTCTATTCTTTAGATTGGTTATAATCGCACTCTCCCCCATGGCTAATAAAGTTGGTGTGTTCACGAACTCCACCACCATAAGGCCCGAAAGGCCGCGCCGCGATGCGGTTAGGTAGTGCGAATTTAGCCGGCAATTACTTCTCCGACTTCCCGCCTGGACCGAGGGGCGTATGCCCCGATGAGTGAACACATTGTTATTAAGATGTCAGCGCCTTCTTCGAATAAGTATTCAACTTACTATGTCTCTTCTAATATTTCTTATATTGGGTTCAATTTGATCAAATCGATTTAAACAGTGGTTTCGAATCATTTCTAAGTCATTAATACTTTGAGACTCATCTTTATTCCTAAATAGAATATTCATAACCCAGTTAGATAGATTACGAAGATGTGCACGATAAGAGTAAAAGCGAATCAAGTCCAGATTAATCTGAATTTTTCGATCCAACTGTTTAATATAGGAAGATATAAAGATGTCGAAACTCGAACCAATATAGCCAAACAAATTATACTCAGGTGGTGCTATGATCACCGATTCCCAGTCTAAAAAGAACAACTGATTATTGTGATATATGATATTCCCACCCCACATATCACCGTGACACAAAACAAGTTGGCTTGCATTGATATGAACTGAATTCCGAATTTCTCTAACTAAGTTCATGAAAAAGAGAATTTGTTCTTTCTTTAATAAAACAAGCTTTCGTAGTGATTGATTTAAGTCATTGTTTAGATTTGATTTCTCAAGGATCGAAATACATCTCAAAAGATCGGATTCGAAAGTGATATCAAATGATTCCTTTGGTAATAAATTCTGATTCACGTGCGGAGTAATCTGTTCTAATGTAGCCACGGACTTTGCAATTCCTACAAGAATCTCATCTGAGAAAGGATATGCCTCGGTCAAGGTCTCTCCAACTATAAAATTAAATAAAACTATAGTGATGTCTTGTAATTTAGTAAATAAACTCCCAAAGCAATTCTTTATTGGATGAGTAATGTTTATAAACAACCCTTGATGATAAAGGTCCCAAGTCAAAGGTAGGTAATAATTTAGTCGTCGTATTCCCTCTCTTTGTCTATCATTATGATGATCAAATAACTTCAAGTAATATTGTTGTTCGTCAATACAATTTACTTTATAGGAATACGCCGAATCCCCGACCGGAATAAATTCAATATCCTTAATAAGAATTCCGTAGTTTTTTTGTATGAATAAAATAAGCTGTTCATCTTCGATTTTGAACTTACTTATCAAAAGTCTCACCACCATATGATGAGGAATTGTGGTTTGCGCTGATTTCCGATATCTTCTTTATATTCATGAACCCTCACTGGCTTAAGGGGCGAATACCCGGATCCGATGGACTTAGCCAGTGCAGGGTTGTCAGGTTGACCGCTCCCCTGAAATCCCTCATACCAGACCGAGAAACGAACGGTTCAATGCGTAAATATGGTGTTTTATTTGAAGGACTTGTCCTCCCCGACTTACTTTACAATTCCTTCAAACTTTTCCTTCATTAAAATACTTGATTTCAATCTCGTTTTTTACAATATTTTTTAATCCTTCTTGATAATAAGGCATAAATTCATCTGCTCTATCAATATCTACCCATTCAACATGACTAATTTCGGATGGTCTAGTTATCTCTTGTTGTCCGCCTATTATTTCAGCTCTAAAAGTAATAAACACTACGTGTTCATCATGTTTTGTTAATATTGCTTCATTGATAGCCACTACACCGTGGACTTTAATATCAAATCCCGTTTCTTCTTTTGCTTCGCGGACTGCAGCCGCTTCTAAGGTCTCGTTTTCTTCAACGCCTCCACCTGGTAATGACCAAGTACCGTTTTTGTGATTCTTCACCATTAGGATTTTTGTTCTGTCTTTATCCGTAAGCAATGAATACGCAACATCTATTCGCTTCATATAATCTTCCTTTTTTATGTTTTTTTTAGATTCATATGTCTTTCAGATAACGGTTAAAGTTTTAATAAGACCATCATTCGTTTCAATTCAATCCACACTTCTGCGACCGGGGCGTCAGCACGATGCTTTAATGGTTGTAATATGGTGCATCTGACTTCTTTGAGTTACTTTCTCACTGTTTTTCTTTATCTATTTATACTCTAGAAATGTATATTTCCGTAACTGACGTTTATAAAACGTCAGTTACTTATTTGTTACCGAGTTGTTCCGCCAAACCGACTAGAAGTCCTTCGGTTCCACGAATGTAGCAGAGCCGATACGAGTCCTCATACTGAACGATTTCGCCAACGAGCTGAGCACCATGCTTAGTGAGTCTGGATATCATTTCGTCAATGTCTTCCACGGTGAACATCACGCGTAGATAACCGAGGGCGTTTACAGGAGCAGTCCGGTGATCTGATATAGTAGGTGGGGTGAGAAACCGCGAAAGCTCAATTCGGCTGTGGCCATCTGGGGTAACCATCATAGCAATCTCTACGGACTGAGAACCCAGTCCGGTTACGCGACCAGCCCATTCACCTTCGACCGTGGCTCGCCCTTCGAGCTTCAAGCCAATCTCCTCGAAGAAAGAGATTGCGTCATCAAGGGATTCTACGACGATGCCCACATTGTCCATTCTTAGTAATTTGTTGTTTGCCATTGCCTTATCTCCTTAAGTGTACAAATTTATTTACATGGGACGACCACGGGGTGAAAGCACCGCCGCATGAATATTATGGCGATGTTCATCTCTCCCAGAGCTCACGATCATAAAAATCTAAGCATAGAGACCATCCAACCGGCTTATAGTCTTTAGTGTGTTTTCTTCTTTCATAATAATCTATATGTTCATGAGCATGATAACCTGGATAACGTAGATATAAGTTTCTTCCTTCATCCCTTACTTCTCTACTATCAATAGAAATGTTTACAAAGACCTCTTTACTTCCAATCAAAAAAAGAGTCTCATACTGTTCCTTGATATCTAAATAATCCTTATGATACCTATACCAGTCTTCTCTGCCTACAACTTCTCGCGAATCAAGTCCGAACGACCCGGATCGTAGATACGATGTTATCTGATGCGTATGCCATCTTCGAATAACTTTCAATTTCAGTCTATATATCGTTCTCTAACTCAATTAGTTCTTTGATACATCTTTTCAATTATGGTATTTTATATTTAATAAAGACCAAGTGCGCTAACACTCGGTCCATCCAATTGGCTTGGATGGGTAATCCCTTCTTAGTCATTTACGATCGGAAACCACACCTTTGGCGGTCAACCTTAGGGTGGGTTTTTACTTTCTCTTGTGGTTATTATTAATGTAAGTTAAAAGTACAAGAATGAATGATCCAAATAGGTAAGGAGTGCAGCGACTTGCCGCAATGCGGTTAGGTAGTACTACTTATAAATTGTACTTCGTTCTGATTCTTTCATATAACTTAAAATCTGTATTTCTACTTACAATCTCTCCAATTAATTCTTTCCATTTATTTTCAATCCACTTAGGACTTTGTTCTTTCAGAATGTCCTCGTCAAATTGACTATCAATATACTCCAAATCATGTTTAAGAACTCTTATATCCTTAATAAGTTGATTTCTCGATTCTTCTTCAAGCGACACCTTATTCGATAAAATGTCGTCTGTGATATCTGCTCTTATATACCAATACATATCTCTAAACACACTATAGATTAAATATGTTGATGATAATTTATCTTCCTTGAAATCGGAATCAAGAAAAGTGAATGATTCTTCACCAACTTTCAAAGATACTGCCAAATTTCCTAATGTGTAAATGACTGTTTCCTTCGAAGAATTGTCCTCTAAGCTTTTTATCACATAATCTAAATTCTGAATTGATTCTTTTATACCAATTTGTATTCCATGATTTAGTTTAATAGTGTAATCAACTTTTTGATTGTCTTTGTACTCTTTGAATTGATAGTTGAAGTACATGCTTATTATCAATCCAACCATCAGTATGATTGCGATATTTTTTTTCATTTAATTACCTCGTATTCGTGCAGATTATGTCTGATAACGTTCGCGTATTCCTAATGTTCAAACGGCTTAAGGCAACTAAGTTGCCGGGTCGATAGACTTAGCTGGTTAATTGTGTGGCATGATTAAGCTTCTCCGATATCCCACTTGGCGACCAAGTAGCGTCAGCGACGATGTAGGATTATAATGTTATCCGATGTCTCTGCCTCCTAATTTACTTGCATTAATAATTCCTTACCATACAGTAAGGCCTGTTCTGAAATCATTCTCGTCGGTTATGTATTCTATATTTGTATAGTCCTGATTTCTTGCGTTAGAATACAGCCCTTCTACTAACTCGACATTCTTGCAATAGATTGTTGTATAAGAACTATCGACAACTAATAATGCCAATTCGCAGTTGCTTCTGAGAAATTCGTCGTAAGTTTTAATTTCAATTGGTTTACTGCCTTTAGGAAAAGCTTTAAGATCTTGAAATATTAAATAATAATCATTGTTCTTTATAACGTTTCTTAGTGTTTCACCTTCCATACATTCAATTAAACCTGAAAAAAGTGCATCCAGTTTGCCATCTAGTATAATGTATGACTCTTCCCCACCAATCCACCAATCATAATCCTCTACTTTAAACGGTTTTAAGATATCTTCGAGAAATCTTCCGTATTCATTTGGAATTTCAAAACTAATTCCTCTTTTCATCTACTCTTCTCCTTATTCTTTACCTGCAAAGATTTCGGATAACGTTGAACTCCAAAAGAGGTTGTCTGCTGAAATACCTCTCCGAAATCCTTCTTGCATACCCAGGCTCTTAACGAGCCGCAGCATAAATATTATGTTAGCTTTAACAAGAAGATTTTTAGTCATAGAATTAAGGCTACCCAAATCTACATTTATTAGATCATCCTCAATTGTTACAAAAGCCTCGCAGATGTGTCCGCCTGATTTCGCTTCCTCGAAATCCCTCGAGCGGACCGATGGGGTAGCCCCGATGAGTGAATATCGTGATATCTGATGGATACGTCTTCTATGAAACGCTAACATTTCTTTTACTTAATTTCTTAAATACCGAGTACTCCTTATCGGACTTGATAAAACTTAATATCTTTTCGGCGCATTCACTTGGATTCAACTCTTCAGTGTTTACTTCAAGGTCATATTCATTAAAGCAATATACTTTGTCAAACTGGGAATTTGCAAGCCCAATCTGTCGATCTCCTCTTATTTGCTCTCTTCTCATGAGTTCTTCTTTTGAGCACATAACACCTATAAATAATGTAGGCTGATCAAAAAATACATCAAGGCACTCATTAAACCTCTTATCATTATCGATTACCGTATCTGCGATTACATTCAAACCCATTTCTGAAAACAATTTAATTGTCGAATAGTACATTGAGATTATGGGATCAAAAATGATTTGTGCGACAACGTGATCATCTACTTCTCTTGTAGGTTTAAAATCCGGGAATTTTTTATCAATAAATTCATTGAAATTATTAAAAAAATCATCTATTGACAAATGATGAAAAAGAAATATCTCTGGCGACCGAGGGCGTATGCCCCGATGCTGAACATATTGTTATGTGATGTCACATTCCTCCTCGATAAACTTACATAAATCTATTCATACCATATTCTTTTTACTTCTTTTAATACTAAGTCTTCAAATTGCATTTTATAGATATCCGGTTTCTTTAATTGATCTAAGAAATCTAAGCCATAATTTGAATCAAAATGATTCATCATCAAAGTCATTGCAAGACCGTGTGTTCCAATAGCAATTTTCTTCCCTTTGTGCTCTTTTAATATGGTTTTGAGCACTGCAATTGACCTTTTCTGACAATCTAAATTAGATTCGCCACCTGGTAAGGCATATTCAGGTTTGTGGAAATTATTTCTGATTTCAGACATTAAATCAATAATATAATCCGAAGCAAAATGACGTTCCCTTAGATCTTCAAATGTTTCGATCTCTACGTTTAAATGCTGAGCCAATCCCTCAACACTCAGTACTGCTCTAGAATATGGACTTGAAATTATGATGTCTATTCCTTCACCACCAAGTAACTTCGTTACTTTTTCAGCATCCACCTTACCCTTTGCGGTAAGGCCTCTTGTTCTTTCATCTCCTTCATCATATGGTGATTCGGCATGCCTAACCATATAGATAATGGTTTCCATACAGACCTCCTTGAGTCGCTCTGATAAATAGTTTGCTGTGATTTCACATAACGTATATATATTTCAAAATTTTCAAAAATTATAAGTACTTCTTAAAGGCTTTACTCGAATCACCGTCATAACCTAACTTTGTATAGAACTCGTGTGCTTGCTTCCTCGAAGCTCCGCTGGTTAAAAAGACCTTAACACAACCCCTTGAAATACACAGCTCTTCAATATGCTTCATAATGAGCGATCCATAACCTTGACCTTGTCTGTTTCCAGATACAATTACACGTTCTACAACCCCAAAAGGTTGTGACTCTATCAACGCATCTAAACATAGATGCAGATGTGCAGTTGCAACGGTCTCTTGGTCTACTTCGCAAATGAACAAGAAACTATTAGGATCTTGTTTAATTTCTTCTATTCTATCTTCCAACACTTTTATTTTTGTGTTGTTTGGAAGCAACTCTTTATATAGTCGTTCAATAGCTTCGGCGTCATTTGTTTCAGCTTCACGAATTATCATTCACATTCTCCTCTGTATTTAGGCTGATTTAACATAACATTCCCGTATCTATGACGCGAACCAGCCTTAGATAGCTCTTATCTTAGGACGGGTCGTGTGTTGTCTGAGTGTTCTTCCATGATTATACATCTGACAACCAAGGGGTGATAGCCCCGCAGCTTGAATACATTGTTATGCGCCGTTACTGTCTTCGAAGCATCACCTAAAACCTTTGATCAAGATTCCAACGCTATTTTCTGCTTTGGTATAAAAACTCAACTTCACCATCGAGCAAATATCGATATTCAAATAATTGCATTGTTCTTTCCCTAATCCTCTCCTTTATAACCCTGCCTAGGCTTACCGACCCTTGTGATCCAAGGTAACCATTATTAATAAATGTCTTCTCTACAAATTTTGTTTCCCTTAAGTGATACTGTAACCATTCTTTCTGCGATTCAATTAGTGCTTCTCTTGGTTCTCTATCCAACTTAGAAAGAAGCTTTTTATATATATGATCTAACTCATCATCCCAAATCTCTGTATATTTGCTTTCAAACGCCCCCCATTCTAATGTTGTAATAATCTCTTTGGAATTTTGAAATTCATTAAATTCCACCTCATAATCATGATCTATAGGATTTCGAAGCATTTCATCATAAAATTCTCCTTTCAAATCAAGGTTCCCAATGCTCATGGTTAACACTTCATTGTTAGAAGGATCTGACCGACCTTCAGTTATTTCTTTCGATTCTGTTCCATTACCTGTACTCGCTACATCAGGTGGCAGTTCAGAATTCACTATTGATGTTGTTTCGCTGTTCAAGGTAGTCGATTGACTAATATTTTGACAAGATGAAAACACTATCGTAATTAAAAATAATAAGAGTATCTTACCTTTCATAAATGATCTCCTTAAATATTATCTTTAATATTTACGGTAATTGCGCATAACGTTTCTGTATTCACGAAACGCCCCCGCCTTAGATAGCTCTTATCTTAGGCTGGGTCGTTTGTTGACTGAGCTTCTTCCATGATTATTCATCTGACAACCCAGGGGCGATAGCCCCACAGCTTGAATATGGTGTTATCTGATGGGTATGCCTTTTATGAACTACTAACATTTCTTTTACTTAATTTCTTAAATGCCGAGTAATCCTGATCGGACTTAATAAAATTTAATATCTTTTCGGCACATTCTGTTGGATTCAACTCTTCAGTATTTACTTCAAGGTCATATTCATTAAAGCAATATACTTTGTCGAACTGGGAATTTGCTAGTCCAATCATTCGATCTCCTCTGAGTTGCTCTCTTCTTGTGAGTTCTTCTTTCGAGCATATTACACCTACGAATAATGTAGGATAATCAATAAGTACATCAAGATAATCATTAAACCACTTGTCATTTTCGATTACGGTATCGACGATTACATTCAGACCATATTCTAAAAACAGTTTAATTGTGGCGTAGTACATGGAGATTATAGGATCAAACATTATTTGTCCGATAACTACATCATCCAATTCTTTTACTAGTTTTAAATCTGGAAATTTGTTATTAATAAGATCATTGAAATTATGAAAAAAATCATCTATGGATAAATGATGAAAAAGAATCTCTTTCTGATTGATCAGTTCCATAGAAATACTAGTCTTTCCTGCACTTGAAGTTCCGTTCAAGAACACAATCTGTCCTTGCTTCAAACGAATCACCCTCACTTATAAGCGTATCTTTCAGATAACGTTCTCGTGTTCACGATTTAGTCGTATGCGTCCAGCTGAAATCGTTTCCCTGCTAATGTCAATTGCCTCCCCGAATCCTCTTCTTACTCCGGCCGGACCGAGGGGCGAATGCCCCGAAGCGTGAATATTATGTTAGGCGAAGTCATTTTCTTCCATGATTAATCTTGCATACTTATCCCATTCTTTATTATCAGTGTTTATTTCAATTGTTGGTACCATTGATTTGGACGATTGAATTCTGAGTCTATTTTGGGTTTCGATTAATTCTTTGCACGCCGCATCAATATCTTCTCTTGATTTGTTAATCCAGTTATTTGGATTTCTGCTCATTATTCTTTCTTCAACAATATCATTAGATATAGTTAACAAGATACATTTAGCTCATATTTTATTTAAATCGTTCTCAATGCTAGTTATTTCTGTATCTTCTGAATCCGAGAATGCGACTCGATGATTTAAATGGAACCTCTCTAATACAAAAAAGAGTCCTCTAGATTTTCTTTTCCAGGGTCCTAAATTAATCGCCCAATCATTTAAATTCTTTAGCATATCAACTCTATCTCTTAATAGTTCAAGATGTTGATCTCTTGATAATCGAACAAACTCCCCATGAACATTATTCAGAATCTGAGAATAATGTTCACCAAGTATAACGATGCTCAACTCGGCTGATTCGTCAATCGCTTGATATTGTTTTATCGCTTTAAGAAGCGATGTTTTACCCGCGTTTGAAAACCCTTCAAGGATAATTCCCCTAATGTTCATATAATGGTTTCCTTCTTTATAATGATTTCGCCTAACGTTATTGTATCCACGAACACGAGAGGCTTAAAGGAGCGTCAGCGCGGGGCCGACGGACTTAGCCTCACAGGGTTGTGGGCTGAATAAACCTCTCTGTTACCCTCATCTTGCGAACCGAGGACCCGATGGCCCGAAGCGTAGATACTATGTTAGGCGATGCTCTCACTTCTATGAATTACTACCTAATACATGGTCGTTATAAAGTTTTTCGTTATTTAAATTATCGTTTCATTTTCTTCTCGTTCAATCATTATTATACTAATCTATTTTATAAATTTTTCTGATCTCTAGCCATGTTTCATACCAAAATGAACCGAACTTTAATGGTTTCAATATTTCAATATTCATTTCACTCATCATTAAAAATACTCGGTCATCCTCAACATTCAATTTATGACCAAATTCATACACTATATTAAAACATTCTTTTTTATAGTCTTCTTCACGTTTATCAGACCATTCTGACTTCTGAACAGAGAACCTTTTCATGTTTGATATTCCTTATGTTTTATTCAATATTTAGAGGTATTATCATAATTGTTGCTAATGTTTTGAGAGTTTCCGCCTAACGTTCTTGTATTCACGACGTCCTGGCCCCATAGAGTCGCTGCTTATAGTTGTGAGGCTTGCCGAACACCTAATGCAGTGACATCCCGACGGGCTTAGGGGGCTGGATGGGGTCACTCGCTTCTACAGAGTGACCCCGAGCGTCAATATGGTGTTAGCCGAGGGAAGTTCTGGAAGCAGCCATTGTATTTAAGGCGTTCTCAAAATAGCTATATACTTCATCTGCAATTCCCAGAAACTCTTCAACAAGTACATCACTATCCAAGTAACAAGCATACAGATAATCAACTAAAGCGGAGTCAATCTCACAATAGTTTAATATGGCATTCTTCATCTTAATAATGTCATCTTGCCATACACCTGTATCTTCTAAAACCAAAGAGTATAATGCACGAATTAATCTCTTCGAATACCCTTTAATATATCTAGTTTTCATCGTGTGATCACTAGCAGTAGAAAGTGAACGACGTACACGATCTACTTCTTCCTTGGTCTCTGTATTTAAGTCTAGAATGAACTCTGGAGAAATAATGATCGGTGGTACTTTTTCACCAATGTCATGACCATACATGCAAACACAAATTATCTTAACCCAAAAACCCCACTCATTCGGTTTACTTAATACATCGTCAATCGAGCAAATTATCGTATCAATCTTAGTTACTATTGGATATTCTTCCAAAAGCCTGTCTTTAATATTTGACAATCTTTCGTAATCAATATCTTTGGGATTTACACATACAATAGTAAAGTCTGCATCTGACTTAAAAGGTTTAGCAGTTCCTTTTGGAATCGAGCCACACATATAAATGCTATGAATCTTACCTTTAAATTCGGTAAGTATATGATTTATATACTTATCAACAAAATCCTTATATTCACTTTGTATTGCAATTCTATTTATAACTTTTTCTAATATCATATAGACTCCTCCTATACTAAGAACTTCTTTCGGTAACGTTGTTATATCTACGAACCCGAGAGGCTTAAGGGAGCGCACGCGACCGGGTCCGACGGACTTAGCCTCGCAGGGTTGTGAGCTGAGTACACCCCTTTGTTTAATACCACTTGCGAACCAAGGGCAAAGCCCGCAGCGTAGATACTATGTTAGGCGAGGTATCTGCCTTCTTCTATTACACTTTCCTAATAATGATCCCTTCTTCAAACTCTTCTATATTATTAATGTTTATCCAAGTCTCTGATTCTCTTAATCTATGAAAACGTAAAATTGTATCATCATCATGATAAGTTAAGATAAGGATAAATTCATACTCTGGAAAATCAATTTTTAGTTTAGTGGACCACATTTCTAATAGCTTCTTTGCAAACTTTAAACCTTCTAAAGGATGTTTTTTAAAGGTATTTGAAATATCTATCATATGAACATGACTTTCACTTGCTTCAAATCCAGTTCGATCCCCAAACTGGTGAATAATATGTTCAATATTAATTCCTACATTATTTTCAGTGTTTTTCTTTATTACAATGCAACCTTCTACCTCCACAAAGTCTGGCCATACTACATCAATTAATTCAGATTTATCATGATATTTAAGAGTATACTCTTTCTTAAGAATTTCATTGATTTTATTATTTGATATTTCCATTGAATCAGTCCTTAAAGATTTATTACTGCGGATATTTCGCCTAACGTTACGACGTCCCACCGACTTAAAGACCCGCCAGTTCCGGCAGCAATGCGGTTAGGTGGTGCGGATGTGTCCGGCTGCATTATGAAATGCATCATCGAACCACATCTGGCTCCTGCCGGACCGAGGGACGACGGAGTCGACCCGATGCGTGGATATAGTGTTAGATGATGGGGCTGACTTCCTTGAAATTACATATCATTATTCTGATTCTCTATATTCTTTAAATACCTAATATACGATTGCTTATTAAAATAGTCACTTACTAAAATAATCAAAAATAATAATGGAGCTATCAATAATATTTTCAAAACCAACTCAGTATTATTTTTATTTATTAAAAGAAGCATAGTTATTAATGCAATTACAGCGATTACTCCTATATATTTATCTCTGCTCTTATAATCATTTGAGTTTGCGAATGATCCATAAACTATACCAATTACGACTCCAATAACTGCTGGCTTTGAGAATGGCACGCCGATTAAAAAAAGAATTCCAAGCATTGTTGAGAGGGAACTTATACTTGAAAGAAATATCATTAGTTTATACTTCATTTCTGGTTTCATTGATTTAGAACTTCACCGCCCTTCAGCCCTTTCATTTAACGTTGTTGTATTCACGTGTTATGTGATGTTGGTCACTTCTTCGACTATGCTTGATACAAAGTTATTGTCATTCCGTTTTCACCCATTATGTTATTGCCAATTTCCACAACGACTTCCCTCTCCTTATATAATTCTTTTAATCTCAATTCCCAGAAGAACTTCAATATATTTCCGAATTCCATTAGTATCTTTTCGTTATTGATTGATTCATTAACAGATAAAAAGAAGAAGTCATATAAAGACCAACTATTTACGAACTGCTCAATTTGTTTCCTGTTCTTATTAAACTGTACTTCAAGATTTTCAATATTGTTATTATAGAATTCAGAAATAAATATATAGTCATTCACCTCAACTATTTCTGGCCAAAGAACACTTGCCACTGAAATATGTTGTTCAATATTACAGGTATTGGCAGCATTATTCATCAAGCTAACACCCATAATATTTTTGAATTCTTTGAGTATTTCGTTATTAGATATACTTTTATGTACTTCCATGCTATTTCCTACTTTCGTCGTTTTGGAAAGTTATTTAAATGTTTATATACCTGATCAATTTCACATAACGTTCCTGTATTCACGACCCAGCGTATCCTGGGTGTCCGGCGACTGCCGGACCCAGGGCGAATGCCCGCAGCTTGAATATTATGTTATACGTAGTTACTGCTCTGCTTTGAAAGGCTGCTGTATTCCAACTTTATTTGTTCTAACTTTTTTGCTTGTTTAAATGCTCTTACTAAAAATTCTTCAACAGACAGGTTAAGATAATCCCAGTTCATTGCTTCAATGGAGATGGGTCCTGTATAATTAACCTCTACTATTTTTCGCATAATTACATCCCAGTCAAGCGTGCCATCAAAAGGCAATCCATGTTGAGCGTAGCTTCCGTTATTATCATGCAGGTGCATAGCTTTTAATCGTTCACCGTATACGGACAAAAAATCGTATTCTGGATAGTATCGATAGTGGTGACTTGCATCGTAACAAAAACCGACTTGCGGCGATTCCACTTCGCTCAATACGTGTGTCAAATTTGTTAAATTCCATAAGTTCTCTAAAGCAAGGTTAACTCCTCGCTGTTCCGCTCTGTCCACAATGTGTTTAAATCTATCCATAGCAATGGGGTTATGTATATGTTCTTCATCCGGAAGATGTATGACCATTGTTGGTATTTCTAGATTCGAACAGTCTTCAATACATTCCAGATAGCAATTGACCAAATCTTCACCCGCCAAATTAGCTAACCAAAGATCATTTTGATTTTCGATGGGGGCATGAATATTCTCTATCGTTAGCCCCGCTTCTCGTGCAAGTCGTGCTCCGCTTCGGTATTCTCCACGACCAAAGCCTTCACTCCACCACAACATTACCCCATCAAAACCTACTTTCTTGATCAAGCGATATCGTTCTTCAATAGGCAGTTCATATCCGAACCAATCATAGATACTAATCATATTAAACGCTCCTTTTCTCTTAAGGAAATGATTCATGTTCTTTAAGTTCACCTGAAAAAGCAGATGTGCTGATTTAGAAAAAAGATTAATTTCGATTTGAGTATTTACGTATAACGTTCCTTGAGAATTCACGACGCTAGACGAAGTCGAGTGTGTCCGACTACTCATGCTTCCCTGCCAATATCTCCTGCCGGACCAAGGGCGAATGCCCGATGCGTGAATATGGTGTTATGTGATTCCAACGACTTCCTCGAATTACTTATGGGTTTAACGTGAAGCAGTCATATACAAATTATATAAATTAGTACATTGGTCAAAACATTCCAGATATAAAATTCTGATTTCATCATTAGAGCATAACTTTAGATAACTTTCTGAATTTATGATCTCTTTGATGGGTAACATCTCATGATAATATTCCGGGCTATTCTCCTTCATTAAGATATCTTTATATCTACTAAGTACCTTTACATAAACATTATCAATAAGTCGATATTGACACTTACTGAGCTCCATCAGAAAGAATTTCTGTATTTCTCTCGCCAAAAACGAACCATTATTATAGGGAGGAGTACCGAAAAAGCAATTACTTACAGGAGACCTATACCAGTAATGATCTTTGTGCCAATGCTTTGTAACAATAAAAGAGTGCCACTTTCGAATTTCTTCATAATGAGATCCTAACACTTGAAAGTGGCTTGAATACAGTCGCTCAGTGGATTGTGATAGCAAGTAATTGATTATTTCTTCATTAGTATTTAATTGTGTGACCTTGGTTATCGAACACCAGCAAATATAGTTATTATCTATTTTTCCCAATAGGCATACTTCTTCACCAGGGCTAACATATATCTCAAAACAAAAATCTTTATTGCTAATATCATAATTCGGCTTAACACTATTCTTTGTTGTAATAAGGTTGTATTCAAACATTATAATGACTCCTTTATCAGAGTTTTCGCTGGTTTCACATAACGTTCTCGTATTCACGACGCGAGCCGGCCTTAGATAGCTCTTATCTTAGGCCGGCTCGTGTGTCGTCTGATTATACCCCATAATTATACATCGGACGACCATGGGGCGTAAGCCCCGCAGCGTGAATATAATGTTATGCGATTCAATTGCCGTCATTGAAATTCTCGGTAATCTTTATGCTTTTTCAATTCTATAGTTCCTTTTGTAGAATAATCGTTATAATTATATGTTTCAAAAAGTACTCCTTTTAATTTTTTCGACTGAAGGGCTCTGAGTTTTCCAAAAGTTGCAACAGGGCTAAAAATGATAGCACTAATATGGCTAAATTTATTATCTTTAAATAGACCTAGAGGAATCATTGCTTCAGAATTCTGCTTCTTGATTTGCTCCTCATATTCAAAAAAAGGAGATCCATTTCTATACTCTGCATTACTTATACCATATTTGACTTTTTGAATTGCTCCAATTCCTTGATAGTAGAACAAAGGTTGCTCAAATGCTCCTATGGCTAAAACGAAAGGTTTGCCTTTTACGTGTTCAAGCTTTGAGTACTTACGCAAATAATGATCAGACTTATTCTTGACACTATTTAAAATTCTCTCAGTTGCTAGTGCTACGACTTCTCCATAGATTTTTTCCCTACCTGATTTAGTTAATGAATCTATCTCGTACCTTTCTAGAGCCTTCATTCTTTCATGCTCTGGTGTTCCGTGTTTAGGATTGTTTGTTGTTACTGCTTCTATAATTACGTTTTGTTTGCTTTTTGTGGCAATGAAATCAGGAGTATTATATGAAAAGTCTATATTGAACCCTAAATTGCCCAGTACAGCATATAGATATATTTCCCAAAAACTTGAATTGAATGTTGTTTGAAATTGTTCTACAAACTTGTTATCTCGATCTATAAATCCTGACGCCCAGCTATTCAAAACTTTATGTGTATCAGGTTCTCCCAAGAGAACTTTAAAATTGTGGTGCATTCTTTCCTCTGAAACAATAGGGGTAAGTAAATCCATTCTATTCACTCTTTCTATAAATTTTGGGTATTACGTCTAACGTTCCCGTATTCACGACGCGAGCCGGCCTTAGATAGCTCTTATCTTAGGCCGGCCCGTGTGGCGTCTGAATATCTCCAATGATTATACATCGGACGACCAAGGGGCGTAAGCCCCGCAGCGTGAATATAATGTTATCTGAAGGGTCGGCCTTCATCGAATCATCTAAAATCGCTGATTGCTATTATTTGTTGAATAATTCCCGCTGTATTATTGGGGTCCTTAATGACAAATATATAATTTGCTTCATCTTTACTAGGTTGTATTCCTGACGATTTTTCTTGTTTCTCCAATACCTCCAAAAAGCTTGATGCACTTCTAAATATTGCTTTGCTTCTATGGGTTCGTATAACACGCTCTTTCAATAAATCAGTGGGCAAATCAAAGTAAACAATAATACTTTTAAATCCTTTATTATGAAAACATCGGAGAACATTTGCTCTTCCTAATTTATTCAGATTGGAGTTGCTTAAAATAATGTGGAAATTGCTCTGCTCCGTAGCATAGTTAACAATTGCTTCAGTTACAGAGAATTTTAAAGTGTTCGGACCTTCTACAGGACGAAGTTTCTTGTAGTGCTTATTAATAAATTCAGCATGATTATCCTGATCAATGACAATAGCTTGTTGTAATGCGGCTTCTAATTGTTTGGCAAAGGTGGTTTTGCCACTATGCGTTTTTCCAACCGTCATGACTACCAAGCGGTCCATAATGTTTTCTCCTATTTCTACTATGGTTTTTGCCGATCTTTCCGATAACGTTCCCGTATTCACGACGTCTCACCGACTTAAGGCTCCGCAAGGAGCCGACCGCGATGCGGTTAGTCGGTGCGGATGTGTCCGCCTGATTCTGCTCCCCTGCCAATTCCCGTCGGGCGGACCGAAGGAGCCGTAAGGCTCCGAAGCGTGGATATAATGTTAAAGGATGTTCGGGCCTTCCTCGAGTCACTTAAAACGTTCACTTTCGTTCCAATATTTCATATGCAATATTTAGGATAGTCTTATCACGCAGAATCATGAACTTTGTTGAATAATCATTACAGTTTATCAATGACTCATTCATCAATTCCATTGCCTTATCTAATGTCAACCACTTAACCATCATTCCAAGTTGTTTTTCGCTTTCGCTAAGGTTTACAGCGCTGACTCTTCTCCTTGCATATGCTATCCAACAATAGGATAATTGCATAAAATCATTTTTCTTCTTATGTTCTTCAATATATCCCAGTTCATGGAATACTTCAGCTTCATATCCAGTCTCTTCTCTAATCTCTCTTAAAAATGATTGATCTTTTGTTTCTTTTTCTTCGATTCCTCCACCTGGCAATTTGTATAGATTAATTTCTGACATATACATCATAGCTGCATTCATCTCTTCATCAATTAGGACACCTCTTGAAGCATATCGTGATACCGACTCAATCAATTCAGGAGTTCCACCGAAAATATCACTATCAGTAATTCTTCTAATTAATTTCATCAGATCAATCCTTTTTTTCGATGTCTCTATTCGAGCATTACAAAGATCACCAGTTGCCTAGCTCAGTTTGTTTATATGTTTTGCCCGAATTTCCTATAACGTCTCTTGTATTCACGAACCCGAGAACCTTAAGGCAGCTTGCTGCCGGGTCCGACGGACTTAGCCTCGCAGGGTTGTCCGCCTGACTTAACTCCCTCGAAAACCTCGGGCGGACCAAGGGAGCGTAAGCGACCGCAGCGTGAATACGGTGTTATATGAAGTGGCCGACATCTTTGAGATACATACAGAATTTGATTCTATTCGTTTTTCCAATATGAGTAGCCTCCTCCTGGAGTGGAAACTACTAAAAATTGTCCAGGCCCTTGAAGCTGCCATCCTTCATACCAAGAGCTGTCATGAAATAAATCAAGTATTACTTCTGTGTCAAATACTACAGTAAGATCTGAGATCTCTTCATAATGTATTATCTCTTTTTATTGTGTTACCAATTAGGTTTTTTTCAAATTCTAAAAACGCTTGATCCTTTTTGTTCTCTACTTCTGTTTCAGCTTGTCCTACAATGATTCTATTCCCTTTCCTTAATCTCCATGGACATTCAATCATTAAATGTCCTTCATCAAAAATAAGTATTGGGTACATTCGATTTATCTCAGTAACTTTCTGTCCCACCATTGGAGAAAAATCTATATCACTTTTAACTCTTCGCATGATATCACCTTCGGTTTTTTAACGTATTCGGCCATTTCGGATAACGTTATTGTGTTCACGACGCTGCGCCACCTTTAACCCCGTAAGGGATTACAGGTGGTGCGGGTGTGTCCGGCTGAATCAACTTCCTGCTGCTGATATGCCTCTTTGAAACTGCCGCTAACTTCGTGCCGGACCGAGGGCGAATGCCCGATGCGTGAACATGGTGTTAGACGATTGTCCGCCTTCTTCGAGTTACTTCAGATCACTTTTCTAAATGCAATTCTAGTTTATAAAAGCTGTTGTTGTAAATTATCTTAATTCCTTATATTATGTAATGCATTTACTATTTTACTTTTTGTTAAATTCGTTAAATCATCTGTTAACTGATTGGCTTCTTCTAAAAATGAGTCTAAAAAATCAAATCTCATTACCAATATACAAGGTGAATATGAATTCCCTATAGATATGTCTTCCAACAAAAAACCTCTCTGTATTGATTCAAATTTGGTTTCATAATGTTCGTCTAAATAACATTCAAATAATTCGCCCTCAACAAGAATGATTGGAAAGACAAAATTGTAACCATCAGAAATTCTTATATTGTCGAAAGTGTACTTTGAAGCTTTGAGTACACCTGTAACTGCTTGATATGTACTCGATTGATCGTCTTTAAAACCTTGAACGAGGTTATAGCCAATCCTTCCATCTTTATTGAGCCAAGGCATATTTTCAATTTCATTGTAGTTTTCTATTAAAATTTCTCTTGATAATTGGGAATTATAAGAGAATGATAAAAATTTGTTTCGATAGTTTAATGTATCTTTAGAGGTAAACAGCACATACGGATTTGATTTAGATGATTTACACTCAAACACAAAAAAGATGTTTAATAATCCAGTTGGTTCTTTAAATTGAGAAATTACATCAATTTCTCTGAATTTGTTACTATCTTGATCAATGTAATATTCAGAGTTTCTAGTGAAGTAGTTAGCATCATTCATCTTTCTACCTAATTTCATCTCTAATTGATATCCATGTCGATTAAACCATTCCATTAACTTTGAATTAATGTTGGGATTTTCTTTTTCAGACATTTATTTCGCTCCTCAACTTAAACTATAAACATCGGTTTTTAGAATACATTTTAAGTAATATAGTGTTAGTGGTACGCAACATAGTTATTTATAAGATTGTATTTGCGGACTTTTGTCTAACGTTCCCGCATCTGTGACGCGACCCGGCCTGAGATAGTTCTTATCTTAGGCCGGGCCGTGTGTTGTCTGAATATACGCCTATGAGCTTGCTTCTGACAACCAAGGGGCGAATGCCCTGCAGCATAGATGCATTGTTAAGTGATGTTACTGCCTTCTCTGTATTTACATTCTCATAACTATTTAGATTAAATATTGTTTTTCTATGTATTCTAGTTATTTATAATATTCTAATGGTATTTTATCATGTTCTAAATGTTATAATTTTCTAGTACAATATACGGCTATAAGGGCGGTCGGCTAATCTCCCAGAAGGGAGGTGATGCCCATGGAGGTCAAAGATGCACTTTCCTTAATGTTCATGTTTGGCATGTTCATTTTGGCATTGCTCACCTACATGAAAAAGAAATAGACCGCCCTGGCTAGGATAACGGTCTATTTCCGACCCATCTTACGTGGCCGACTGCTCTTTATGCAGTTATTGTACTTTGGAGTCGTGTTAGCGCACGGCTCCTTACTTATTCTTACCTCAGTATAACTCATTTTATAACGCTTTTATAGGTTTTGTTGATTATTTTTATTTATATATGGTCTGCAATGTTGTCTGCAGTAACTTCACTTAACGTTATTGTGTTCACGACGCCCCACCACCTTAAGTCCCGTAAGGGACTTAAGGTGGTGCAGGTGTGTCCGGCTGAATCCGCTTCTCTGCTACTGAAATGCCTCTCTGATTCCACTTCTAACTTCGTGCCGGACCGAGGGCGAATGCCCGATGCGTGAATATTGTGTTATAAGATGTCCCCGCTTTCGAAGCATTACTCAATAGTTCTTTCGTATAGTCAATGGCAAAGGTAATCCTTCAGTTTGCATCTCGTCGTCTTCAATATGTCTAATTTCTTTTACAACATATTTCCCTCCATAAAAAGCATACTCTACCTCTAAAAAACCAGCATACTGTTCTGTTCTTCCATCTCCAATTCTCACGCCGCCAATTAATTTCCCATTGACCACCTTATAATTTATCCAGTCGTCATAATATGCCTTTAAGTCACCATTCTTTGATGTTTCATAAATCAATCTATCCTCTAGATATACTTGTTTTCCTGAAAATCTTATGTTCTCTTTGATGATTTCTTGTATAGGTTCAACGATGACTTCGGTCGAATTGATTGCTATTACATGCGCTTCCGAAAGAATAATTCCAGTTCCATGATCAAAAATGTTGATAAAGACAATCTCATTTTGATTATTTTGATTAATATCCTCATAGTAAATTATTGGATCTCTCAAAGAACTTTGATTCCATTGAAAGGGTCCGACTTCACCCTCATTATTCCTAATAATAAAATCTGAAATCTTATCACCATGTTCAGATAATTTTCCAGTAATATGAATATCATGGTCTTCATTAATGAATTCAATTGTTTTGCTTACTTCAACCAATTGTTCAGAATCAATTGTTTCTCCATTTTCCTTATTTTCTGTTTTGACTACTTCTTCACTAAATCCAACTAGAAAGAGAAGAATTAAATGAATTAAAAAATATTTTTTAATTTTTCTTTCTCCCTTCAGATATTGAGTTTTTGTATGGTTTGCGGGGATTTCTTATAACGTTATGGCATTCACGAACCCTCACTGGCTTAAGCAGCCGGTCGATCGAGCGCAACCCATCGGTCTGCCGGGTCGAAGACTTAGCCAGTGCAGGGTTGTCCCCTGAGTATGTTCCCCTGCTTTCAACTCGGGGGACCGAGAGACGCGGCAGCAGAACGATGCTTGAATGCGTTGTTATCGGATGTCTTTGCCATCTTCGAAATTGCTGAGAGCACTTTAGTATTTAACAAATCAGATTCGTTTAATAAATCCACGCTTAGTGCCCTCATATCCAATTGATTCATAAAATCTATGGGCTTGTTCACGATTTTATTAGAAGCTAAGATTATATAAGAGCATAGGTTTTCCATAGCAAAATCCTCGAGTGCATTCATGAGTTTCTTACCAATTCCACTTCCCTGGTACACAGATGAAACAACTACATTTTCTACAAGCAAGTATGGCTGACACTCTCCTACAATATCTGGACAAACAATGCCCATGGCTGTTCCAACTACCTTTTCCTCTAAACATGCTACTGCAACATAGTAGTTTGGTTGCTTATGTAATAGGTCTAACTGATATTGGATCTTTTCAATGTTAGATCTCGTTCCAATAAACTCAACGAACAATTCAGACAACTCAAATGCGTCATCTTTTTTTGCCATTCTGACTTTTATGTCCACGCCTTCAGCTCCTATGGTTTATAATCTTGCAAGGATTTCCGATAACGTTTCTGTATTCATGAACCCTGAAGGGGTTGTCTGCTGAAATCCCTCTTCGAAATCCTTCCTGCAGACCAAGGCTCCGTAAGGAGCCGATGCTTGAATATTATGTTATACGACGGAATCGCTTCTCGAAACGGCTCTCACTATTTGTTTTCTTCTGGTACATATTCGATCAAATCAGATAACTTACAATTAAACGTATCACACAACTTGAAAAGTGTTTCTAATTTGGTTGTTTCTATATTCGTCTCCCTATATAACTTGTTGATAGAGTTACGACTTAGACCTGATCTCACCATCAATTCGGTTATATCATCTATTCGATGTTCTGCCATGAGTTCTCGTATATTACACTTGATTACGTTCATCTTTTCCCCTCCATAGATCTATCTTATCTTCCACATTAGTAATCATCAACAAAAAGCGAAGTTTTAACTCTATAAAGTCAAATATTCACCTTGCAATTAACTTTATAAGGTTATATAATGACTCTATAGAGTTAAAAAAGGAGGAATATGATATGGTTAATACATTAGAATCGTTAACAGAACCACTTATAAGAATACGTTTAGAATTACTCTTTACTGAGCTTTGGGAATGTCATACGGAATACAATCAGCTTTCTTCGGAGGCAGATCAATATTTTAAAACACTTCGTGATGCTTTGCCCGATCAACTTCAACATACGGTTTTTCTTTACGAAGACGCTCACATTTCTCTTCAATCCATCTTAGAAAGAAATATCTACATACAAGGTTTCAAAGACGCTCTACAACTCTTTAGTGAATTGCAAAACTCTAGCATTTAGAGGATCATATGATCCTCTTTTCTATTGTTTTGATTCTGTCGTATAACGTTCCTATATTCACGACTCACCGTATGCTGAGTGTCCGGCGAATGCCGGACCAATGACTTCTTTAAGGGGTTTAATAGCTGTATCACAACTTTCTACTTTGTTTGTCAAGTTTTCTTACATTCTAAAAAAGTCTAAATAACTTTTTATTGTAACAATAATATTCACTGCTCCTCCGCTAGATTGTCCGTCATAAAACTCAGACATATCTTTGCTGTAATCTTCTGCCGGACCGAGGGTGCCTACCTGAGCGTGAATATAATGTTACGTGCACCCATGCTATACCTCAGAGTCTTTATTTACTGTCACTTCCAAAGATTTTTCTCATCTTCGTAAAATGGTATCCAATGATGTGTGTCACCATACGAGGTTGAAACCTTGGCCATATCCAAATAATTTTGTACATCAATTAATTCCATCATAATTGACAACAAAAAATCTACTGGAAAGGTGGCATTCTTACTCGGATCATCCTTATCCAACAAAATGAATATTGGATAATTATTTTCCTTTACTACTTCTATTGATACTCCCTCTTTAATAATGTTAATTACATCCCAACCTTGACTACTGATATACTGTTCCAATTTATCTATCTTTAATGATGAGATAAAAAATTTCGATCCCATCAATAAATCTACAACTAACCTTGTTTCAATAGGATAAACTGTGAATGGCACAGTAGTTCCGGTATTTTGTCTATAATCCAAGGATGAAATAGTAATTGTTAGTTCTTCTCCCTCCCATTCTTTCAAGGTTCCCAACAATATATTGATCTCATTACTTTTTTGAGATTTTGAAAGATTTTCTGCATCTACACAACACACACAGAGAAACTCATTAATTTCTCTAATTGCTGTTCCTTCTGTCTCAGTTTCAATTAGCATTTCTTCTAATACTTTTAATTCATGGCGTCTAGAAGGAAGCTTTAACATATTCACAGGTTTCTCATTAACTTGACCATATTCATTATTATGAAAATCCACCAGAGATTTCATTCTTTCTTTTTGCCTGCTGATTCGTGCTCCTCTACTATTCCCTTTCTTGACTTCTATTATTTCGAAACTATCATCCGTTTTTACAATAATATCCCCAATATTTGTTACCGAATTAAGATCAGTGATAAGAACCTGAGAACCTGGTCCCTTTCTATCATTTAGAATTGCTGCTAGCTCTAACCCTTCGCTGAATCCTTCTTCTAATAATGCATAAACTGAAGATTTATTTGCTTGTAGCATGGTATAAAGTGAGTAATTATAATCAATGAACCTATATGCAATACCATCTGCAACTTGAATTAATGCATTCAAAGTTGTTCTTGTTGCGCTTTCATAAAAGTCAAGAAATTCCTTCTCTTCATTTGTATCTCGCATCTCTTTAATAGATTTCAAAGTCTGTATCTCTGTAATCATAGCAGTCATAAGATTTATTTGTAGAGTGATGAAGGAATACCAATGGTCCTTTCTACGCAGTGCCATTATTGCAAAATCCTCTACAATTGTTTTCATCTCATCGAATCCAGGAAAATACAAGTTTTGAATTGATGTAGTTAAACTTTCTTTGTTCATTCTTACTGTCTTTGAAGATATTCGCATACTCAATCTCCTTCGCTTTTATAACATGTCACATAACGTTCCCGTATTCACGAACCCCAAAGGGGTTGTCTGCTAAAAAACCTTTTCGAAAATCCTCTCGCAGATAAGGCTCCGAAAGAGCAGTAGCTTGAATATTATGTTATGCGATGGATTAACCAATATTTAACTAACATTCATTCTTGACCTCAATCTGTCATTGCTCTGCTATGTGTTCCAATAAATCTCCTGGCTGACAACCTAAAGCCTCACATAATCTATCAATCACTTCTAGTGATACATATTCGTTCGTATTGAGCTTCGCCATTGTAGCAGACGAGATACCTGTCATTTCAATAAATCCTGCTTCTTAATCTCCCTGTCGATCAATAATTTTTTAAAAAGTTTATAACTAATCATCTGATATTCCTTTCACACATCAAGTAGATTTTTCTTTAATTATATGAAAGTATATTTTCTTTATCAAAAATATCTTCAATATGTATCGACTAATTTAATAAATTAAACCTCCATTCACAAAATCAAATACATTGGACAGTCTGTGAAATGCATAATTTTTTAGAAGTCTTACTTGATTCACTGATTCATACTCGAATTGACTCTTTATATGGCGAGCTTATCAAAAACAACTCCATCCATAACCAGTTCTCATCCGAAAGGAATCTTTACTTCAAGCAAGTTACATAAACTACTACCAGAAGATATACAAAAGACTCTATTCCTTCATGATGATGCAGACCTTTCTGTTCAAGCTATTTTAGAGCGTGAAACCTACTTACAAGGTTTTAAGGACGCTCTTCACCTACATAACGAATTAAATGTATCTTTCGACTGAGATCCGTTTGGCTCTTTTTTTCAATTGATTCTGTCGTATAACGTTGCTGTATTCACGACTCAGTGTATGCTGAGTGTCCGGCAAATGCCGGACCAAGGGCGTATGCCCGCCGCGTGAATATTATGTTAGCCGATGTTAATTTTTTTGAGGTTTTCGTTAAATCTTATTTAATTAAGCTTGCAGATAAATTAATTAAACGATCTACTTTTTCTTCAGGATTTACACTTTCAAGTACTTTTTTGCGTTCACTTATTTTTTCATAGGAATTAAACTCGTTACTAATAGACAAATAAAAATCACGATATTTAGGACTTAAACTGTTAGGGTCAATTCTAATATTGGAAACATATTTTCCATCAAAATTAGTCAATTCATCACTAATCATTGCCTCTGCTAGATTAGTAAGTGCTTGATCGTTAGTAGCTAAGATTCTATTATACGTATCCCCTACATCTTGGCCAGATCTTTGTAACCCTGATAAATTATTCATTATTCTCAAAAAGCTCATGTCCCAAGAAACATTCCAAGCTTTTTTCACAAGCTCGATCTTATTGTTAACTTTCATTAAACTTTGTGAATTATTAAATTCTTCATCTGAAGAAAACAAATAAAAAGTCATTGCTGCAAGCTCATATACTGAAATTGATCCTATAATCTCTGTCATATATTCTAAAATCTCTCGATAAATTTTTTCTTTTTTCTTCAACCCATGTGTCTCAACTAGCTGATAAAACTTAAGCAGGGGTAAGTACGATACTATAATTATTCTTGATGTATTATAAAAAGATTTTTGAATAGAGGTAATTAGCTCTTCATCATTTTTTTGTTTTGGGTGGTACTTTTCTAATTCTTTATTCTGATGATACTTCACATGTTTTTCGAGTTTTGAGGTTGACATCTTTAAAATTCCATTAACAGCTCGTCTCGTATTATAGTATTTTCTGCGCTCTAGTTCTTCTTCCTTTAGATCAATAGATAACTCACTTAAAGCATGACTGCAATCATAACTTACATTTTCATTTTTTATATGCTTGAGGAATGTCATCAAATTCCCTAAATCTCCTTTTCTCATTTTGGAAGGTTCATAAAATGCTTTTTCCATATTTACTACTACATTGGAGTCCAAAATGTATTGCTCGTCCTTGCTAAGAAACTCATGATAAATATTATGTATAAGATTTACTCCATGATTTCTATCTACCTTCATAATTATTTGCTCCTTAATAGTTAATTGATTTCGGCTAACGTTCCTGTATCCACGACGTCCCACCGACTTAAGGTTGCGCCAGCAGCCGGCCGCGATGCGGTTAGTCGGTGCGGATGTGTCCGCTGAACTTACTTCCCTGCCAATCGCCTCAAGCGGACCGAGGAGCCGCCAGGCTCCGAAGCGTGGATATGTTGTTATCAGATGCCGACGCTTCCTCGAATTAGCTATAAGCTATAAAATGTCTCAAACATGATTTCAAATTTATCTTTATATTCGTCATCTGTTTCAATCAAGTAATAATAATGATCTAAATAATTCTCAATACAGTCAAGCATATTACTAGTATTTATGAGCCAACTATCAATTATGATTGGATTTGGATAAATAATATGAACCTTATCCAGCTTATATCTATCTATAAAAAAACTAACACTATCATTCATAATATATCCATTATGCAGTAGCCCACATCTAACTAAAGAATAAAACACTCTACGATCTAGATTAATATATTTTTCTTTATCGTGTTTTTTCTCAGATACTAAATATTCAATAAATGCATTAAACCCACTTTGAAAAACTCTACTTGATCCACCTTGGCTACTAGCTCCAAGCAAATATTGTCCATGAGATTCAAAGAAAGTTATCAGTATTGTCAAGATGGAGAGTTCTTGATCGTAGTTTCCTGGCTTACTACTATTCTCAAGTAATAATCTGGCAGGCTTAATAAACCAATTTCTCATTTGTTTTATGTATATTTCCGTTTTTTTAACTTTTCCTTCTTTTAGATCTTTAAACGTAATTCCTTCTGTAATATAGATTAAGTCTTCCCTCATAATGGTGCCCCCAATATATGATTTCGTCGGTTTCAGATAACGTTCTTGTATTCACGACGCGAGCCGGCCTTAGATAGCTCTTATCTTAGGCCGGCTCGTGTGTCGTCCGAGTTGTCTCCCATGATTGTACATCGGACGACCAAGGTGCATTAGCCCCGATGCGTGAATATTTTGTTATAAGATGTTCCCGTCTTCGAAGTTTGAGCCCTATTATTACTTGTCATCATCCCTGTTATTCACGACTCCAAACGGAACATGTACCGAGGGAAATATTCTAGCGACACCCTCAATATGATCTACCTGATCATCAAAGAATATGTGTGGCATAAAAACGCTCAACACTCTTATTTTCTCTACTCCTCCGAGAAAGAATGCTTCATCAACTCTGATATCAAGTTTTCTAAGTGTGTTAATCATTCTTTCATGTGCAGGTGCATTTCTAGCCGTAGCAATTGCTATTCGAATTCTAGGTTTATAGTTAGGATCGTTCTGATTTTTTAAAATCTCTTTTTGTTGTAATTTAGATATCTCTGTAAAAAACTTTAATAAAGGTCCAGCTGGTAAAGGCAGACCCGCTAACTCCTTTTCATGTGAATGAAATTTTGCTAAAGCTCCAACTTGAAAAATAGATTCAGCAGAATCATCTGCAATGATTCCATCAAAATCAAATGCTAATCGTATTTCATTATCTCTTTCATCATCAATATAATCAGATGGATAGATACATCCTGCAGGATACCCATGTGCGACCGCTTCTTTGACGTCGTCTGGGTTTCCAGATAAAAAGAGGGTTGCATTAAATGCTGACATATATTTAAAGGGATTGCTTCCAGCGATAAAAACAGCTCGACTTATTGTTAAACCATAATGTTCAATAGATTTAAAGACTCTCAAGCCAGTATCAGGGTCATTTCGTGAGAGTAAGACAACTTCTACGATTTGATCATCAGGTGTATTTATACTTAACAATCTCTTTATAAGTGGGTACGCAACACCATGACTTAATATTTCATTCTCATGTTCTCTTTGATATTTTCGATAAGCTTCCTCTCCTTCTTCTCTGAATACGCGATCAGACTCTGTTAAATCGAATAATGCACTTGAAGCAACTGCTATAACAAATTTACTCTCAATATCAAACGGCATTTGTCTTCGTCCTTCCTATTACATCCCTATGTAGTGTGTTTTACAGATTTTGCGGGAATTTCTTATAACGTTCTTGTATTCACGAAATGACCCAGCCTTAGATAGCTCTTATCTTAGGCTGGGTCGTTTGTTGTCTGAGCTTCCTCCATAATTATACATCTGACAACCAAGGGCGATTGCATCGCAGCGTGAATACTTTGTTATGCGATGTACTTGGCTTCTCCGAGATTCTTACCTATTGTCTTTATTAATTTATTATTCATTTCAGTTAATCTATTTTTTATTTTTATTCCATATTATATTTGCAACTATTTTATTAATCATTAATTGATCAAATTAAATTATTAGATGTTTTCTGTATAAAAGAACCCCCCATTTTATTGGAGGGTTCTAGGTTATTCGCTTTGCCCCACATTGGCGGAATTTTGTGGCTTCTTGAACTGAATAGCAACATAAGGAGGCATCGCAGTAACTTCAATTCCATCAAACCAACTCCAAATTTTGCTCATAAGCAACACTCCAATCCGCTTTATAGTGTTGAGGGAACCGTGGGGGTTTACCCTTTTGTTGAGCAAAACGAACAACCTATCAATAATCATATCATATTTGTAAAATAACATAAATATGTAATTAATCAGCAGTTGTTACTTAGGTAATCAATTTATTATCGTTTTAAACTAGAGTAATAAAAAAATCTAGACTTTTGATTTAATTAATTCTTCATTGTTTTGCTCAAGTATTTCGCATAACGTTTTTGTGTTCACGAAACGACCCAGCCTTAGATAGCTCTTATCTTAGGCTGGGTCGTTTGTTGTCTGAGCTCCTTCCATGATTATACATCTGACAACCAAGGGGCGGTAGCCCCGCTGCGTGAATACGGTGTTAAGCGATGCCAGTGCCACCCTGAATAATCTTCAATCTATGTTGTAGTTCTTATGATCCCCTAAAGATTCTATAAAGTAATTGAGAGGTTCCTTGTAATCTATTGGTTTATGAATCGTTCTGTTCAACCATTTCAAACGTTCATTATTATCGTAAAAATCATCCTCAATAAACCATGTAACTTCTTTCATTGTTCCTAGGACACTTCTATTATTTGTCTTCGAAATAACTACTTCTGTGCCATAATCTAAATATCTATTAATCAATGTTTCATTTACTCCCTCTCGGAGTAAATATTCCCGAAAAGTTACCATGAATTTATCTTTTAATTTCTCTAATTGCCCTGTTCTTATTCCATTAATGATAATAGCTAGTCTAGTTAAATCATTCACAAATACAATATGTTTTCGTTTGTTCAAGATATATATATTTACATGCCAGCTTAAAAACGGAGCTACATTGATGTTTTCAACTGGAGTTGTTTTCATGTCTTTCAATAGGTCTTTAGTAAATCTTAGAGTAAGCATTCTAATGTTCCTTTCTCGCACTGGTTTCGTATAACGTTCTTGTGTTCACGAACCCGAGGGGCTTAAGGCGACCAACGGGAGCCGGGTCGAAGACTTAGCCTCGCAGGGTTGTCTGGTTGCATCCACTTCCCCGATTACTCCTCTGCCAGACCGAGGGCGTCAGCCCGATGCGTGAAAACAGTGTTAGATGAGGTTACCTTGAGCTACTCACAAAATCCCTCATGCCCTCTCTTAGCATGCTAACCCCTTCTTCTACACTCTTCATATTCTCATCGTAATTCATATTATTCCTTGCATGTAATAATGCCGGTCTTAATGATTCTACTGAATTTCCAAATTGGTACATCCATTCATATCTAGGAACCATCCATAAATGAAAGTGATGTGTTGTATCTTCATTATAAAAATAATAGACCTTATCAATTCCCAATCGTTTTCTTTGTTCACTTCTGAGCTTATGGATTAACGAAATAAATTCTAATCGCTCTTCATCTGTTAATTCATCCATGCAGTAAAAATGCCTCTTTGAAGCTAATATAACTAACCCTTTAATTGGGTAAGCAATATCTTGATGGACATGAAAGTTGCTTGATTCAAAAATTACTCCACCTGTTGAAGAAATCAAACCACTTGTCAATGCGCAGCTTACACATTCAACTTCTACTGATCTTCCATCAGCCAATGTAATTAGTCTTGGCATTATGCACCTCATAGTTTTTGATTTTGATAAGAACTTGCATCGTAATTTCATCTAACGTTCCCGTATTCACGACGTCCCACCGACTTAAGGCCCCCCAAGGTCTGCGGCCGCGATGCGGTTAGTCGGTGCGGATGTGTCCGCTGAATCTACTCCTCTGCCGATCACATCTCACTGACCGAGGAGCCACCAGGCTCCGATGCGTGAATATTATGTTACATGATGTCAGTGCCCTTTCGAATTAGCCCACAAAATTATCTTTAATTAATTTCATTTCGATATTATTCCATGTGCGTCCTGCTTTATCTTGATATACATTCTCCTTACGATTCATCTTCTCAAAACCAATATTCTCGTAACATTTAATTGCCGATATATTAAAATCAAATACGTTTAAATTTATTGCCTTTAATCTGAATTTTTCAAATCCAATCTTTACAATTTCCTTTAATGCCTTGCTTCCAATTCCTCTTCCTCGATTTTGCGTTTCACCAATTAAAAATCTTCCAATTACAGCTTCTTCAAGATCTTTATTAAACCTGCAAAGTTGTATTGTGCCAACAAATTGCTTTGCCTCTTTGATCCTATATATAAAAACATCCGATTCAATCGTATTTATTCCTTTACTGTAATGTGCTTTCAATTGTTCTATGGTTAATGGATAGGAATAAGTTAAACCTGCCCATTGTACGATGAAATCTTCATCTTTTTGATTTATCCATTCTATGATCGTTGTAAAATCTTGCTCTGATAATGCTTCTAAATAAACCTTCATTGAATAATCCTCCAAAATAAACAGCATTGATTTCATGTAACGTTCTTCGTACTCACGACGCGACCCGTCCTTAGATAGCTCCTATCTTAGACCGGGTCGTGTGTCGTCTGAGCTTTCTTCCATGATTATACATCTGACGACCAAGGGGCGAAAGCCCCGTAGCGTTGAATACGGTGTTATGCGATGCCAGTGCCTTCTTGAGTTAACGCTCACACTGTGTTGTAGTTGCTATGGTCTTTGATTGATTCCTTAAAGAAATCTACTGGTTCCTTGTAGTCTATTGGTTTATGAATTAATCTATTCAGCCATTTCAATCGTTCAATATTGTCGTTAAAATCATCCTCAATAAAAAACGTAACTTCCTTCATTGTTCCTAGTACACTTCTACTGTTTGTCTTTGATAAAACTACTTCCGCGCCAAACTGTAAATATGTATTCACCAAATTCTCTTTAACACCTTCTCGGAGTAAGTATTCTCGGAGCGTCACCAAGAATTTCTCTTTCAATCGCTCTAATTGTCCAGTTCTTATTCCATCAATAATTACAGATAATCTCGTTAAATCATTCACAAAGACGATGTGTTTTCGTTTGTTTAAGTTATAGATATTTACATGCCAACTTAATAACGGAGGCACATTGATATCTTCAATCGAAGTTGTTTTCATGTCTTTCAATAAATCTTTAGTAAGCCTTAAAGTAATCAATTTTATTTTTTTCCTTTCTCGCACTGGTTTCGCATAACGTTTCGTATATTCACGACGCCTGGCGAATGCCAGGTGTGTCCACAGCAACTGCTTCCTTGAACCGCTTCTGGGCAAGGGGCGTAGCCCTGATGCGTGAATATGGTGTTATCTGATGGCATCAGCTTCACGAAATACTCACATTCTTTAAATCAATTATTCTGAATACTCTATTTCAAATTAATTCCAGTTGTTTTTATAAAATTTTCTTGTACTTATTATAAGAGATGATACACAAGACGATTACTCCACATAATATTAGTAAAGACCCTATCCAATAGTTAAGTGATAGATTAACATAATATTCTTCTGGACTATAAGATCCTGCTGCGGCTGCTTGATATGCAGCTCGTCCCATGATTACTGAAAATTCTTCAACAATCTTTGAAATTGAGATTATAGATGTACCTACTAGAATTGCTATTAAAGAAAATATTACTTGGATCTTATTCATGAGATTCATTTCCTTTCAAATAACTAGATTCTTGACTGATCTTGGTGCTTTCAGATAACGTTCCCGTATTCACGACGCGAGCCGGCCTTAGATAGCTCTTATCTTAGGCCGGCCCGTGTGGCGTCTGAATATCTCCAATGATTATACATCGGACGACCAAGGGGCGTAAGCCCCGCAGCGTGAATATAATGTTATCTGAAGGGTCGGCCTTCATCGAATCATCTAAAATCGCTGATTGCTATTATTTGTTGAATAATTCCCGCTGTATTATTGAGGTCCTTAATGACAAATATATAATTTGCTTCATCTTTACTAGGTTGTATTCCTGACGATTTTTCTTGTTTCTCCAATACCTCCAAAAAGCTTGATGCACTTCTAAATATTGCTTTGCTTCTATGGGTTCGTATAACACGCTCTTTCAATAAATCAGTGGGCAAATCAAAGTAAACAATAATACTTTTAAATCCTTTATTATGAAAACATCGGAGAACATTTGCTCTTCCTAATTTATTCAGATTGGAGTTGCTTAAAATAATGTGGAAGTTGCTCTGCTCCGTAGCATAGTTAACAATTGCTTCAGTTACAGAGAATTTTAAAGTGTTCGGACCTTCTACAGGACGAAGTTTCTTGTAGTGCTTATTAATAAATTCAGCATGATTATCCTGATCAATGACAATAGCTTGTTGTAATGCGGCTTCTAATTGTTTGGCAAAGGTGGTTTTGCCACTATGCGTTTTTCCAACCGTCATGACTACCAAGCGGTCCATAATGTTCTCTCCTATTTCTACTATGGTTTTTGCCGATCTTTCCGATAACGTTCCCGTATTCACGACGTCTCACCGACTTAAGGCTCCGTCAGGAGCCGGCCGCGATACGGTTAGACGGTGCAGATGTGTCCGCTGAATCTGCTTCAGTGCCGATCGCATCTTGCGGACCGAGGGCCGTCAGGCCCGAAGCGTGAATATAATGTTAGCTGAAGTATCCCTGGAATACCCTCACATTAGTTCTTCTCATATAAATTTATCTTCCATCCATTTCTCCAATTTAAGAATCTAATATGTTTATACCCTATATCAAGATAATACTGATTTAATCTAACATTCTCGGCCATACAATCAAGTCTTATCTGGTTTTTACCTTTATCTCTAATATATTGTTCAGCCCAATTTATTAATTGTTTACCTATTCCATTCCCGGTATGAATTCTACTTACCGCAAACCTATGTATGTATCCTGAATCTTTATCATCAAGTTCTTCCCATAGAATTGGATCTGACCAACAGATATATAATGTTCCTACAACTTCTCCGTTAAATCGTGCTAAAAATAATTCAAACCCGTTATTGAAGCATTCATAAACTTGATTAATATTGAAATGATCCGGATTCCATTGATTAATACCTTTAGATTGGATCCATCTTGCAGAGTCTTTCCAAAGATCAAGTATGATTTGACTATCGGCTTCAATTGCCCGTTGCACATCAATTTTGATGTTTTCATTAACTTCCTTCAATGATTTCACCCCAAAGTAATAGAGCATCGTATTTCAGCTAACGTTCCCGTATTCATGACGTCCGACGTAGTCGGATGTGTCTGTCGAAATATCATCTTCGAATTGCATCCAGCAGACCAAGGCTCCCTAAGGAGCCGCAGCTTGAATATTATGTTATAGGATGTCAACGACTTCTTTGAAGTTGCTAAACACTTTAAGATTTCATTTCATTTATTATTCTTTGAAGACCTGATAGATTGCCTTTACCTAATGTTGAATAATAATTGACATGCTTTTGAGATGCATTTAAAGCTTTTGTAATATATTCTTGCCCAAAATCTTTCTTTATACTTTCAAACAAAAACTTTGGTTTCATTATTAAATGCTCTCTTGTATACATCTCCATTCATAATCGCAAGAAATATGGTTATAAATGCTTGTGCTGATCCTTCATTCATTGCTGTAATCTGATTAATTTCCTTTTTTCCTTCAGTTCTTGTAATAAGCCCTAAGTATACCTTCTTAGCTATTTCATAAGCGGCTTCGCTCATTTCCATAGTGATTTTCATTATACTCTCCTATAATAGATAAATGTTTTTATATTCGTTGATTTCCTATAACGTTGATGCATTCACGAACCCTCACCGGCTTAAGCCCGTAGGGCGGGTCGTCAGACTTAGCCGGTGCAGGGTTGTCCCCTGGGTTTACTCCCCTGCCTCCGCCTCGGGGGACCGAGAGACGCTACAGCGGCCCGATGCGTGAATGCTATGTTATACGTCGGTCTCGCTTCATTGAACTGCTTACATAGTTGTTCTTTTTCATTTTATGTAGTTCTAATGTGCTCAACTTTGCTAATTCTCTCTGAATAATTCGCAAGCAATAGGTCCAATAATCCATCCGGTACTAGTTTTTCCTGTTCATTATCCTCGAATCCATTAATTGATTTCCAAACTGCTTTAAATGGATTTATTCCTTCTATGCCTTCGATAACTTCTCTTTTGTATAAGTCATGATCAACAAGATCGGCTTCATAAATGAAATCTACTTCATGACCTATCTGATCCAAGTATGTAAATAGGTTTTCGATGACAAACTTTAGCTTGGGTTCTTGTATTTCAGCATTTAATTCTTCTTTTACTTCTCGAATTATTGTCTCTTTACTATTCTCTCCATACTCAACCGTTCCACCAACCGGCCGATAAAAAGTCTTGTTTACGGCTTTATCATATGTTTCTTCAACTAATATTTGATCGCCTCTTCGAATTAGACACAATGAAACGGTCCTAATGATCATTCAATGATTCCTTTCTATGTTTTACTATGTATTTTTAGAGACTGTCGTATAACGTTGTTGTATTCACGAACCCGAAAGGCTTAAAGTAGCGTCAGCGACTGGGTCGAAGACTTAGCCTTGCAGGAGTTGTCTGCCGGATACTACTTCCTCGAAATCCCTCTGGCAGACCAAGGGGCGTAGCCCCGCAGCGTGAATATGGTGTTAGCAGATGTCAGGGGCTTCTTCGAGCTACTTTCAATGAATTCACGACTTTCAATGTGCTTGGTTCATTAAGATTGAGATATATTCTTCATCTTTAAGCCTTGTCACCTTACAGTTCTCATTGGATTCAAATTCTACTATTCTCTCTTCAATTGTTTTATTAGTACTATCTTTAAATACGTCCTCTCTATCATAGTGAGGAAAAATAAGCTTGTCGGTTACACCTAATGCCTTAAAATCCGTTAAATCCATTGTGTTCATCTGTGGAGTAAAGAAATCGACAATGTTAATATTCGGCCCCAGTAATAACGCTCCAGCACTTACTCCAATTATAATTACATTCTGTGCGGCCAGTGTTTTAATAATTTCATCAGCACCACTTTTCTTAGCGTAATACAATAATGTAAATGGATTTCCACCATTGATATATATAACATCTCTATGTATGAGAATTTGCGGGTCATCAAATTCTATATCTACAAAATTAATATGCTGAAACCCCATGTCCTTGAAATCTTGCATTGCCATTTGTGCATATCTATTATTTTCTTTCATAGGGGATGCTGTTGTAATAATAGAGACCTTTAATTGAGAAATATCTCTATCAATAAAATCCAGAAATTGATTTTTAATATCTTCAGTATAAAAACCACAAGAGGTTAGTAACAAGCTACTCATTGAAATCCCCGTCCTTAAATAGTTTATCTAATCTTTATAATTTAATTAAGTATTCCCCTGATTTCTGCTAACGTCTTTTTCACGAACTTCGCAAAAATATCATCTCTGGAGGTGTTTACGAAGTTCGTGAACACTCCTTCACCAATCATGTTTACGATTTCTCTTCCGGAATCTCCTCTTCCAATTGATCTAACGGACTTTTAATCCTTCTTATGTCCTTCACACTCACATGGGTGTACCTTTCGGTGGTGCGTACACTTTGATGACCGAGCAACTCTTGAATGAAGCGAATGTCAATTCCACCTTCCAACAAGTGGGTAGCGAATGAATGGCGTAATGCGTGAATACTAACCTTTTTCTGGATTCCAGAGGCAGTACGTGCTTGTTCGAACACTTTTTGAACCGTTCGTTCAGTTATATGGCGCTCTGAGTGTTGACCTGGGAACATCCATTTCTCGGGCTTTTCTTGTTGTAAATACGGTTGAACAATATCCATAGCTGTATCGGATAATAGCGTAAGACGATCCTTTCGACCTTTTCCTCGAGAAACTCGAAGCGTTTTTCGCTCGAAGTCAATGTCTTGAGTTTTCAACCGGACCACTTCGCCTACCCGTAATCCTGAGGAATAGGTAAGGTATAGGATCGCACGATGTTTTAAATTATGGAGTGCTTTTAAGATCAACATCACTTCTTTCATCGATAACACATTCGGCAACTTCTTTTCTTTCTTAGGGCGAACATAAGAGACTGTTTCCTCATGCAATAGTACTTTTTGAGCATAGAATTTGATCGCGCTGAGCGCTTGATTAACATAGGAATGAGAACATTTCCTATGAAGTAAGTGCAAGGAATAACTCTGAATCATTTTCTCGTGACCCAACCCATAATTTTGCTGTTGTACAAAATTGTGAAATCGATGGACTTGACTACAATAAGCTTTTATCGTTTTTTTACTGTAACCTCGAAGCTGCAGTGCATGAACGAAAGACCTTTTTATCGACTCATCCCATAAATAGATTGGAATGCGTTCCTGCATGTAAACTTCATTGTTAAACAAGCTGCACTCTTTCATCAATATGCTATCAACATGAATCATCGTTCCTTCAAAAAGTGTATACAACTGTCGAATGGATTCGAGTGTAAATGGAATCATCCAGACCTTTTTATCACTGACCCATTTCCTTCCTGGAATTTCTCGAATCTTCATCACCATTTGTTCATCATACTTAAAACGAACATACAAGGAATTTCCATCATTCCGAGACAACCATATACTCACATTCCCACCCTCCCATTATAGCAGCAACCTAATTATTGGAAAGCAAAAAGAGCTCACAATCGCCGTAATCGACGTTGTAAGCTCCCGATACTTTCGGTGCTATATCCTTTATAATCTAACCGCATCCAAATCAGTAATATCGTTTAGGGATTTAAAATTCTTATAGCGATTAAATTGATTAAACCATAATCAAGGTAGTCATGGCTACCTCATTTCTTACCGGAATTAGATCCAAGAGAAATGTCTTCCCGACTCGATTCCATATCCATTACGAATTTACGTGCCGAGGCACAAGTGACACGGCCTACCTTTACAAACATTTTAGTAGCGTTGCCGAGTTAATGGAGGTCATGTCCAAGGAGAGGATGGAAGATTTGGAACGCTGCATCGTGATCGAGAAAAAAATATCCCTTCAAGAGGTGGATTATGTGGAACTACCCTCCAATATGGTAGCGCTATTCAACCGTGTGCTGGAGAATCGGCAGTTCTACGAAGCCTTCATTTTAATCCATCCGGACACGCCATTCACGCGTCATTTCAAAGCCACGCTATACCATTTCGTTAAGGTTGGCTCGAAGCTTCCATTGAGACAGGCGCTGAGATCAGCGTCCCGTTCGACGTGGGGATCAACTTTATCATGGGTGCGTTTCACGAGACCATCTTGTGGTGAATGTTGGAGGGGTATCCCTACACTCCACGGGATATGACGGCCATGGTATGACGCTTGTCCATTAACGGCCCTTATCAATTATATAAATCAGAAGGAATATTTGTCCATTCCATCGAAATACAATGAACTAACAGAAATGGATAGAAAGTGATGTGTATGAGATGAATGGAATTCTGGGTGTATCCGGACTATCGTTCTTGCTGGTGACGCTATTTACGCCGCTGCTCATCTGGGGTTTGCGCACCTTAAAGCTAACGCAGCCGATTCGGACCGAGCTGCCTCCCGATCATCAAGCCAAACGCGGGACGCCGTTGATGGCTGGCCTTATTTTGTTGATTGGCATTGGGATGTCGCTGCAGTTTCAGCCTACGCCGCTAACTGTTTTTTTATGTTCGACCTTTCTTCTGTTCAGCTCGATCGGGTTTATGGACGACTTCAAAAAAGCGGCGTGGCAGGACCCGTCCGGAATTTCCGGCCGCATGAAGCTCGTGCTTCAGTTCCTGTTTACCGGAGCATTACTGTATGTCCTGTTCCAATCCTTCTCGCTGACAAGTGATATCGCGCTCTTCAACGGGTTCCAGCTTCACCTGCCGATCAGCGTCTACATCGTCATCATGCTGCTGTTCATTGTAGGCTCGGCGAATGCCATCAACTTTACCGACGGATTGGACGGACTGTTGATCAATGTGGCCATACCCACCTACTTTTTCTTCTTCCTGATCTCCGATAAACCGGAGGTTCAGATGTTCTCGCTGGTCATGATCGGCTGTCTGCTGGGCCTGCTGCTCTACAACATTCATCCGGCCCGGGCTTTTATGGGCGATACGGGATCCCTGGCCATCGGCGGTTCCCTCTCATTCCTTGCGGTGATCGAGAAGGTCGAAATTCTGATTCCGCTGCTGTTCCTGATCTATTTGGCGGAGCAGCTTTCGGTTATCCTGCAGGTATGGTATTACAAACGGACCAAGCTACGCCTGTTCCGGATGGCGCCGATCCATTTCCACTTCAGTCTCAAGTACGGCTGGAGCGAGAACAAAATCGTGATGATATTCGGTTTTGTCTCCTGGTTTATGGCTCTGCTCTGTTGGGTGCTGGCAAAATACGTCATGTGAACCATTCCAATGGACAAGCAAAGCAAGAGCCTCCTGGTAGATGCCCCGAACTCTGCCAGGAGGCTTTTTTACATATTGAAACCCAACGCTGATTAGGATTTAGACATCGTGATCTCTTCAAGCTCTTTCTTCAGGCTGTGAAGTGTGGACGCACGTTCTTCGTCATTCTGGACGTCATATAGCAGCTGCTCCATGAACTCCCAGATATCCTCCAATTTACGTCTGCCTTGATAAAACGTCAGCGCCTCGCTGTTCATCTCGTAATCGCTATGCGTTTCTTTATAAATCCTCATAAATGTTTCGAAATAGGGTTCACCAACAAAAAACATCATATCGGCTTCGACCGGCGCCAGCTTCAGCCCCTCCCAGTCAATCAATATCAATTGCTGACCATCCGACATCAGATTCCAGGCATGCACGTCGGTGTGGCACAGCGCCAGGCGAAGATCGCGTTTCTTCAACGCTTCGGACAGCGCTTCCACTTCAAGCATCAAACGCATTAAGCAGTCGATATGGGGATTCACGACTTCACTGATGTCAACCGGCTTCTTCGTATCCAGCGCCTCCCTTAGCTGACCAAGAAAAGGCACCGAAAAGCTTTCCGTCATGGCACTTGTCACCAGCGGAAAATCTTCCCCGTAACGATGGAGCTCAGCGATGATCTGTGCCAGTTGTCTCACTTGATTCTCCGTCAGCTTGCGGTCTGCGATCGTGACCCCGTCGATATATTCATACAACAAATAAATGCCTTCGTTATCCTCGCATCGATAACGTTGGTCTGTCGTCAGCATCGGCACCGGAATGCTGCCCTTTAATCGACTATGCTCCTCAAGCCACAGCAGGATCGGAACATAATCGTCAATCAGCGCAGTCCATTTGGGTGTGGAGGCCCGGCTTTTCTCATAAACTTTCAGGAAATAGTTCTGTGCCCCGTTACTCACTTTGTAAGCAAGCGCGGCCCAACCGCCCTGCTGGGATACAATAACGGAATGACTCAAACCGTAATATTCCTTCAAAATGCCCTGTAGTCGGTCCATGTTTCCTCCTATCTATGCACTTACCATGCCTCATAATCTCTTTGATTTATCATAACGGTAAGAAGATATGTCATAAAGTCCATCATTCATTTTAAGTAAAAAACAAGGATGCTCTTCTAGCATCCTTGTTTTCACTCATCATATCTTATTTTATTCTAATGGCCTGCCTTCTTTATAATAGAGATTCCGATTGAGAATCACGAAGAATATATGTACGTTCCGGTACCCGTGCTCCGACAGGATCTCGTGTATGCTGGCCGCAACCGCATCATGGGTCTCCTGAGCCCGCTGGAACATCAGGATTTCGACGGATAACGGCGTATTTGTAATGATCCGATATGGAAGCTGTTCTATTTTCACGATTTCTTTCGGAATTTGAACAATACCGGCGAATGTTTCAACCACGGTTGGCGTTATTTCTTCGAGGAAAACTTCTGAAAATCCTTTAAAACGTAAATATGGCACACTTATCCCTTCATTTCATCGATTTATTGGTCTTCTGGATGTCCGCAAGTGACTTTTATCTCTCTTCTACTATACAATAATGTTATTGTGAAAGGAATCACTATGATGCAGATATCTAAATTGGCCGGTAAAGTTCAATTACAGCTGTCCTTTCAGTTGCCCCGTACGATGCGATTCCGATACACTGAGTAAGTGTTCCGTTTTGTGGAAATTATTCATTCATGGAGGTGAAGACGAATATGGGACAAAATCCATGGGATGCCGAATGGGAAGTGACGGAGCCGTTAGTCCGGCTGCTGCTTAACCGTCAATTTCCCCAGCTGTCCTCATTACCCATCCAAGAGATCGGCAGCGGCTGGGACAATACTGTCTATCGCATCGGCGAAGAGTATGTGTTTCGTTTTCCCAGAAGAGCATTTGCCATCCCTTTACTTCAAACCGAAGCCAAAATCCTGCCCAAGCTGGCGAATTACATAACATTACCTTATGCTAAGCCCCTTTTCTTCGGAAAAGAAAGCGCAGACTACCCCGCGCCTTTCCTGGGGTACACCTATCTTTCCGGGACATTTCCGATTGGACTGACGGATGAAACACGGATGCAGTCGGCGGCAGCGCTCGCGCGCTTTCTGAAGAACCTGCATGCCTTTCCCGTGGACATAGCGCAGCAAGAAGATGTAGCGGAGGACCATCGTAATCTGACCGATCTTGCTGGGCGCAGGGATAAAATGCTGGACTTTCTAGCCCGGCTTACCCTCCATTTTACGGAAGCAGAAATGAAGGAGATCGCCGACTATTTGCACGGCATTTCCTTAGATCGGGTCAAGCAGCGACATATTCTTATTCATGGAGATCTCCATTTCAAAAACATGCTGGTGGACGAAACAGGCAAGCTTTCCGGCATCATCGATTGGGGCGACTGCAGCATCGGACATCCCGCCTGCGACCTGAGCATTGCTTACAGCTTCTTGCCTCCGGCTTCAAGGGAGGGATTTTTTGAAGCCTATGGCCGCGTGGACGAAGAAACGAAAGTGCTGGCTCGTTTAATCGCCGTTTATATCCCCATGCTCATCTTCATGCAGGCTATCGACGATAAGGATGAAGCCGTTGCACAGGAAGCCAAATCAATTATGAAGCGTGCCATCTCGATTTGATGCTTCCATGAGATTTTTGTATCTAATGGCAATAACAAAAAGAAGCTTGAGGGTTCAAGCTTCTTTTTATTCGATTAGACCTTTGCCCTTGGTTAGATTTTCAACACTCCCATTAATGGCATGATGGCTTTTATCACGTTCATGCCCAGTTTAATATGAGGCACGATCTGTCCCAGGAAGCCGAGAGGGCCTGCAGGCGCAGCCGCCACTCCCTCCTCGGCTCCTTCGGCTGACGGAGCGCTTGGAGGACCGCCAAAGAGGTCGCTTAAAAATCCGGATATTTGCGCTTTGTCTCCGCTTCGGGCAATCGCAGCCGGCATCTTATTGTTGGCTCGGAGCCCTGATAGCGTTACTTCCCCGCCTTGGATCTGATTCAGTTCGCCGACGTAATAGCTGCCGTCCTTCAGAACGACCACGACCGGCTGACCTACCCAATGCTGCGGTGGCATCGGCTTGGAAGCGGATCTGGACTTCCTTGCGCGTTTCGAAGGCATATAAGGATCACCTCGCTTCCCATATCCATGATGATGACATCATATGCACAAAACACCTTTCTTTCTTGTGCCTTTATAGGATGATGATATAAATGCATAAAAACCTAGATTGCGAGAATATTTCGTTCCACTGTGGCTTTTTGCATACCTCCGGTGTCTAATAAACTGTAAGGTCAAGAGGAGGTTCTTATCCATGTCTAGAGCTCATGACAAACTCCCTGGTTATCCGGATAATCAAGGAACAAAGCAAACATTTGAAGATACGTATGACGAATATCGCCCGAGGATCCGGCATTATCTCGCACTGAAATTGAATCCGACGGCGGCAGATGACTTAACCCAGCAAGTGTTTTTAAAGGCAATGGAGAACCTTGATAAGTTTAACGGAACATCCAGTCTGTTCACTTGGATCTTCAAAATTGCTCAAAACACAGTCAAAAACGAGTATCGAAGTTTAGCGCGAAAGAATGAAAAACCTTATGACTTTACACGTTTTGAATCGCAGTCCATCTCCCTTGATTTTGCAGGTTATGTTGATATTCGAATTGATATCGGAGCAGCGCTTAAGAAGTTAAGTGAACGGGATCAGCAAATCATATCTTTACGATTTTTTGTGGATTGTACGCTGCAGGAAATTTCCCAGATTGTCGGCATGCGCGAGAGTGCGGTGAAAAACCGATTGTATCGGTCCTTAGCGAAGCTGAAAAAAGAATTAAGAGAATGGGGTGACATCACGATTATGTCGATACTCGACTTGATATCCATTGAAAGTAAAAGTGAGGCAAATCATCATCAGAACAAGGTGCATCAGGACCTGTTTCAAGAACTCAAGAATAATGTAGAACAGATGGCAGCGAAATATAATCATCAGCCTTCCCGCAAAATCGTTATTGAAATTTATCCCGACCTGCCCACATTCCATCAAGCCGTAGGCGAAAGCGATGCACCTAATTGGTTCATGGGCACGTTCGATAACAACACGTTAAAAATCGTCTCGCCCTTGAACCCGGGACCCGAGCATACTTATCACTCGATCCTCCGGTCCACCCTGCACTTGTATGCCATGTGGTTGATTAGTGATATTAATCTGCTGGCACCTAGATGGATCCGTCAGGGCATCGGGGGGTACGAAGCTCAGCAGATGTCGGAAGACTTCATTCGAAGCACGACGACCGAAGCTATTCTTAGTCGGGCAATTCCAAGCTTCGAGGATCTGAATGATGATTCCTGGGATTTCGGCAAAACAGGATTTCAGTTTTCATATTTGCTCGTTGCGTTCATGATTGAAAAATACGGGTTAGATTCATTGAACCAATTCATTCGCAATCCAGATGATTATTACGGCATCTTCCATCTTTCCAAGGAAGATCTTCATGAACAGTGGGCGAAACATCTCCAGCACCAGCTTCATTAAATCAATGGAAACCCGGTCATTGACCGGGTTTCCTAGCCTTTTTCAATTGAATTCATCATGCCTTGCATGCATTTCTTATCTTGAATCATCGGATGGATAGCTGGGATGATGCCCAAGCTCCACTTGCCATGCAATCATGGTGACGCTGTCCTTAATCCCGCGTTCATGCGACATTTGCATGAAATCCTTCACGCCTTTTTCCAGATCAACGCCACGCAGCTGTTTCATATGTTCCAGAAATAACGGTCCCCATTCTAAAGCGCCATCGGTGCTTAATACAATCACGTTTTTCCCGGAGCGCAGCTCTCTTACGCCCGTGGAATAACAAGGGACCTGCTTATCGAAGGTGTTTACCTTCCCTATCCATTCGTAGAAATTCCGTTGATTGAGCAAGGTTTGCCCAAGCGCTGTCAATTCGGGATGAAGAAGATAAAGCAGGCAATCCCCGACGTTAAACCACCACAAGTATTCTTCGCGTCTGCAGCATATGAGACAGGAAGTTTCACCGGCAATTCTCCTGCAATCCTCGCGAAAGCGTTCGGAAGTCAACATGCCCAGCAAATAGTCATGCAGGTTTTGAAAACACTGCTCGATTGGCTCGCGAAGGATGTCGGCGATCTCGGATGCGGCCCCATCGATATAGGATAAGACGAGCTGGGCGCTCTCATCGGTTTCATGGGCATCCAGCAGCAGGACGAACTCCAAGTCAGATTCCGCATCGATCCAGATATAAGCGCCATCCTCGTTTTTATCCGCCCCGGCTGCCGAGCTGCCGCCATACCGGCCCAGTACCCCATGGGAAACCGCAATCGTCTGCGGATCGTCGAGGAACATGCTGATGCTGCCGTGCCACTTCACGATATGAGGCCTCATGGAGAAACCTCATCCTGCGCCATATAATGCCTGATTCGCGAACACACTTCTTCGATCTGAGCGGCATCACCTCGGGGGGCTTCCGGCCAACCGCTAATTCCAAACCCCCAATAGGACGCGGGCGTATTCGGATAACGCGGAATCAGATGGATATGCAGATGAGGGACGTGATCTCCCAGCACGAAGGAGTAGATATGTTCCGCGCCTATGCATGCTTTCAATGCGCGACTCACCCGGGTCAGCATCCGTCCGACGGCGGCCGACTCATCGTCCCGCAGCTCCGCTAATCCCGATACATGCCGCTTGATATCGATCATAATATATCCCAGATAAGCTTCGTTGGAATCGGAAGAAATATGGCCTACGTAGAGCAGTTCATCCTCATAAATCGCTCCCCCCGGAAGCTGGATCTCTCCCCGATGCTTTCGACAGATAAAACAATCACGCTCTTTCGCGTTAACCATATGAACCCTTCCCTTCGATAAAATATAAAAAGCCCGTCATCCCCTAAGAGACGACAGGCTAACTACCCGCGCGGTACCACTCTACTTGATCCGATCTTCATCGAATCCGCTTGAAGCCCGATTACGAAGGCTAAACGTCAAGGCATACTCCATTTCTGCCTCACCACTCATGGGCGAGCTTCGGAATCCTCATGGACTGCATTGCACCATTGCTGCAGCTCTCTGGACCATGAACGATTTCTACTACTCCCAATCATTGTGTTTGTATATAAAATTGTTCCTATTATAATTTTCCATATTCATCCTGTCAATGAAGAACGGACTTCATTGTTGCATCACCATTACCTCAATGACCGTATCCGGACAGCGGCTGTCTTAAAACCGGGCATCTTGCAGAACGGATCCAGCTCCGGCCGGGTCGCATGATTGACATTCTGCACGCCGCCCCAATGCATCGGGACGAACAACGTGTCTACTCTTATATGTTCTTTAATCCTGCTGCGTACGGAAAAACGTCCATGCTCCGACACGATTTCTACCCACTCCCCGTCACGGATTCGGTAACGCTGCGCGGTAATCGGGTGGATCTCCACGAAATTTTCAAGCTCGCGCGCAAGCAGGGAAGGACTTCTCCGGGTCTGCACGCCCGTCAAGTAGTGTGACAGAACACGGCCATTGGTCAGAATGAGCGGGTACTCCTCGGACACCCCCACCCATGGATTCCCCGGCATCACGGAAAACACGGCCTTTCCGTCTGAATGGGCGAACGATTGCCGGAACAGAAGCCCCGTCCCCGATTCTTCTTCAGAGGGACACGGCCAATATACTCCCTCTTCCCGGCGCAATCGATCATAGGTGATGCCGAAGTAGTCAGCAATGCCGCCTTTGCTTGCAAGCCTCAGCTCATTAAATATCTCTTCAGGCTCGTGAAAGTCAAAATATTCACCCTTGCCCAATTTGTCTGCGATAGAACACAGAATCATCCAGTCATGACGCGCCTCCCCCGGCGCCTCACGCCCCGCCTTCCGGAGAAGAACCCGTCCCTCCAAATTCGTCAGCGTACCTTCATTTTCCATATAGGAGGTTACCGGCAGGACAAGATCGGCGAATCGGGCCGTTTCGGACATAAACATATCCGCAACCACTAGAAATTCGAGATGGTTCAAACCTGCCTCCACAAGCCCGGCATTCGGATTCGAAACAACGGGATTGGACCCCATCACGAAGAGCGACTTAATTTCGCCTTCATGAATCAACTCCATCATCTCGTAGGCAGAGACGCCCTTTCCAGGCAGGCTGGAAGCCTTAACCCCCCACACGGAGGCAACATATGCCCGGTCCTCCTCATTCTCGATCGATCGATAGCCTGGCAGCTGATCGGCCTTCTGCCCATGCTCTCTTCCTCCCTGACCGTTTCCCTGACCGGTGATCGCCCCGTATCCGCAGCCCTCCCTCCCGATTTTTCCTGTTGCCAAGACCAGATTCAGATAACGACGTACCGCAAGATGGCCATCCGTCTGCTGCTCCACCCCTCGGGCCGTCAGCACCATCCCTGTTTCCGCCATAGCATAGGTTACGGCTGCCTCCTGGATCAGCTCCGCATCTAATCCGCATAATTCGGCGGCCCGCGACAAATCGAAGCTGTCCAAATAGGTTTTCAGCTCCTCGTAACCCGTAGTTCTTGCTTGAATGAAGCCTTCGTCTAGGAGACCTTCATCCACGATCATCTTCAGCATCGCATCCGCCAGTATGGCGTCCGTCCCAGGTCTGATCGCCAAATGCATATCGGCTATTGCGGCCGTTGCCGTTCTGCGCGGATCGATGACGATGATCTTCGCCCCATTCTCCTTGGCCTGGTTGAAGTAAGGGAGCAGCGTAGGCTGGCATTCCGCTATATTGGTGCCGGCCAGCACGATGCAGTCGGCAAGCGGAATATCGGACAGCCTGAACGTCAGTCCCCTGTCGATTCCGAAGGTTTTGCTTCCGGCTGAAGCTGCGGCCGACATGCAGAAACGACCGTTATAATCGATATACCGGGTACCGAGCGCCACCCTGGCAAATTTCCCGAGCAAATAGGCCGTTTCGTTGGTCAGAGACCCGCCGCCGTATACGGCATGGGCATCGGGACCATATCTCTCGGATATCGCCTGAAATCGTTCGCTAATCACGGCCATCGCTTCATCCCAAGAGCAAGGAACGAGTTCGCCGTTTGAACGGATCAACGGATGTTGCAGCCGCTGCGAATGGACTGCGTGCTGATGCGCATTCATGCCTTTGACGCACACCCTGCCTTCGGAAGCGAGGTTCGGTATCCCCTCCACCTTATACCTGGCCTTGCGTTGTCCCGGGATGCCGTTCTCTTCCACAGCAACCGTCATCTTGCACTGTACGCTGCAGAAAGGACATTGCGTCTCTACCACGGCAGCAGTTCCTCCCACAGCGGGCGATTCCGAATAAACCATAACTGACACCTCTCCCTATATTTGGCTTGTTTAACCCACTTGTGTCTTCCATTCCCGCCGAGACAGCTTCTCTGCTAGCTCTCTTTGCAGATCATGGTCCAGAACATGCTCCCGGATCGAAGTCACGCCTGTGCGTTCCACCCATCTCCACAACGGTTCCTCATACAAACCGTTCTGCCGATACCACTGCAAACAAGCGGATACGAGCTGCATTACATCTTCCTCTCGTTCAGCAACGCCGATCAATTGGCCTTCACGGACGGGATGGTCCGCATGACCGCCGAGATAAACCTCCCAGCCTGCGGGGGAAGCAGAAATCCCGATCCCCTGAACCAGTATGCTGACGGACGATGCTAAACGATCGGACACCCCTGCATGTACAGGATAAGGCAACGATACCTCTTGCCAGCGAAGGCGAAGCCATTCTCCAATGCGCCGAATGCCTGCCGCCTCCGCCCTCGAGCCTTCCGTGTCTCCAATCCATACCTGAACGCCTTGGTAAAGTCCACGATCCGCATCGGAGACATGATGCCAAGTCTTCCGAACCGGTTCATCACCGTTTCCTATCCCCGTCATTTCAAGGTAATAACGCAGAGCTGGCCGGCAGGCCATGCATCCGCCCGGCTTCTTCCAGCCCTGATGGAGCATGAAATCCGATATCGTATGACAGCCTTGACTCACCGCATGGGCAATCGCTTGCTTCAATGAGGAGTGCCCCAGCTTCGTGCATTCACATACGGGAATCTCGCCTTGCGTTATGGCCGCCCTCTGCGCCCCCCCCTTTTTGCCGCTTCGCGCATGTTTGACAAGAGCATCCACCATAGGCCGGCAGCCGCCGCACGAACCGGATGCCCTGGTCAGCTGCTTAACTTCATCCGTGCTTTGGAGATTGCGATCGGTAACGGCCTGCATGATCTCCGCTTTGCTCACGCCGTTGCAAGCACACACCGTTTCTTGATCCGGGAGCGTCTGTGCAGCTGCTTCCGCCGAGCTTACCATGCCTTCTTGCGGGATAAGCTCTGAGACAGCCGCGCCCTTCTTCACCATGGACAGCAGCGTGGATCCCTCAGTCGTGTCTCCGAACAGAATGGCACCCGTAACCCTGCCTTTGTGCATGATTACTTTTTTGTACGTGCGGCTTACGGCATCGTATTGCTGAATGGCGGTTTCCGCATCGATCCCCGATATCGCGCCGGCCGAAAATACATCCACACCCGAGACTTTAAGCTGGGAGTATGGAATCGAACCCACATAAGGCTCGGCCTGCCGGCCGCAGATAACCCGGGCAAGCACCTTTCCTTGCTCATACAGGGGAGCGATTAGACCGTAACTAATCCCCCGGTGCTCCGCGCATTCTCCCACCGCATAAATATTCGGCTCACTTGTCCTCATGAAGTCATCCACCAGGATAGCCCGCCCCGTCAGCAGACCGCTTCTCTGGGCCAGCTCCACGTTAGGCCTAATCCCTACGGCAAGCACCACTACATCCGCATCAAGCCGAGTTCCGTCGATAAACCGAAGACCCTGCACCCTTGTTCGGCCAACGATTCGCGTGGTATCCATCGCCAAGTGGAATCGCATCCCTTGGCTTTCTAGCTCTCGCTGCAGCATATGGGCTGCCGTCCGGTCTAGCTGCCGGTTCATGATATAAGGGGCATTATGAACCACATGGGTTTCCATGCCGAGATGGAGAAGGCCCCGGGCAGCCTCCAATCCCAGCAATCCCCCGCCAATGACGGCCGCTTTTGTGTAAACCCTGGACATTTCGGTCATTTTCGTGCAATCGTCCACCGTCCGAAATGAAATGACGCCTTCCTTATCCGTCCCGGGGATCGGAGGAACGAAAGGGGATGAGCCTGTTGCCAGAATTAATGCATCATACCCTTCCCGCTTACCGGAGACCGTCTCGATGCAGCGGGCTTTGACATCGATATGATGAACGGCTTCACCGGTCAATAACCGGATGCCATGCCGCTCATACCAGGACCAGTCGTTCAGGATAATATCCTGCAGGGAATGTTCGCCTTGAAGGACTTTGGACAACAGAATCCGATTATAGTTGGGGCGAGGTTCGGCGCCGAATATCGTAATATCGAAAAGCTCCGGCCCAAGCTGGAGTATTTCCTCTACGCATCGTATCCCTGCCATTCCATTTCCGACAACAATGAGCTTCTTTCTCTTCATGAATTACCTCCACTCCACCATTGTCACTTTCATGTAAGAAAATACGAAACGCCCTTTCCCTGGGAACAGGAAAGGGCGTCATTGCCTTCAAAACCGGCACATCCTTGTGCCATATTGGTATTCGTAACATACATCTAGCTTAGTTGACGAAATTCGATATGTCAATATATGTGACATATATTCATCGAAATTTTAATGATTAATAATTATTCGATTTTTTGTGTAATGTATATTGACATTTATTTGACCTGTTATCTATAATGTGAATCAGCAAAATCATATATTTTTTACAGACGGTAGACACAATGACGTGTCTGCGTCTTGGCAACGAGGCCGCAAGTCGTTCTGCAATGGGCGAATTGCGGCCTTTTTATGCCTGCATCTGAAGACCCGCACCAGGAATAGAGAACGTACACATTTGGATAAGGAGCGATAACCATGGAGAAGAAAGGATTTTGGCAAAGCGGGCACAAGCCCTCCCTGTTCGGTGCTTTTTTGTATTTCGATATCAGCTTCATGATATGGGGCATGCTCGGACCGCTTGCGGTAGTCATTGCCGGAGATTATCCAATGGATCCGGTGCAGAAGGCAAATCTGGTGGCGCTTCCCGTTCTGGGCGGCTCGATACTTCGACTCGTATTAGGTTTCCTTGCCGATCGCATCGGTCCGAAGCTAACGGCTCAGATCGGGATGGTCGTCACGCTGGTCCCTCTTTTGCTTGGCTGGTTATGGGTAGATTCCCTTGATCAATTGTACGTCGTTGCGATTCTTCTCGGCGTCGCGGGAGCTTCGTTCGCCGCAGCACTTCCTCTTGCGGGACAGTGGTATCCCAAAGAACATCAGGGTCTGGCGATGGGTATCGCCGGAGCCGGGAACAGCGGTACCGTCCTGGCGACCCTGTTCGCCAACCGGTTGGCGCAGCATTTCGGAAGCTGGGAGATTGTCTTCGGTCTCGCCATCATACCCATTGTGTTGGTCTTCATCTACTTCTCGCTGTTTGCCCGCAACAGTCCGAATCGGCCTGCCCCCAAACGGCTGTCCGAATATGGCAATGTGCTTAAACAGCGCGATGCTTGGGTATTCTGTGCCCTGTACTGCGTGACGTTTGGCGGCTTTGTCGGGCTCGCCAACTATTTAACGATCTTCTTCAACACCCAGTATGGCCTTTCCGCGGTTCAGGCTGCGGACATTACAACGATCTGCGTCATTGCAGGGAGCTTCTTCCGTCCTGTAGGCGGCTTTCTGGCCGATCGTATCGGCGGCTCGCGAATGCTGATGTTTCTCTATGCCGGAGCTGCCATCATGCTGATCGGCGTCTCCTTCTTGCCGCCGCTATGGCTTGTCGTCACGCTGCTGTTTATCGGCATGATGTGCCTGGGCGCGGGGAATGGTTCCGTATTTCAGCTTGTCCCTCAACGGTTTGCCGGCGAGATCGGCCTGGTTACCGGGATTGTCGGGGCTGCCGGAGGCTTGGGCGGCTACGCGCTGCCGCTGATATTGGGTCGATTGTACCAAGCGACAGGCTCATACACCGCCGGGTTCATCATTCTGAGCTTCATTGCGGCGGCATCGCTGGCCCTTACGATTGTTATGCAGCTGAAATGGCGGCGCAGCTGGCTCCGCGGCGTGCCATCCGGCGCGCAGACCGGATCGGCTGAAGCGTGAGAGAAAGCGAGATCCATGTTAACGCTGCGACCGTTTCACGGCATATTGCCAAAGAAACGGTCGATTAGCGGGCACCCACGCAAAAAAAGCATCTTATCGATGCTTTTTTTGTTTGGGATAACAGCCATGCCATCAGTCGGCTAAATTCACGACGTCATGCTGAACCGAAATTCTGACAAAATAACGATTCGGCCATATTTTGGTTGTCACCACGACATCCTGGTCATCCTTTTCAAAAAAATATCCGGAGCCCTCTTGCATAACATAATGCCAATCCTCGCGCTGCATCCGCTCCTTAATCATTTCAGCGGGTTGCCTCATCTTCGTAAGATACAGTCCATGGCCGTTCGAAGGATCATCGATCTTAACGACGGATTTGTCGGTGGTATGAAGCGAATACATCAGTTTGATATGATTCCAACCGATCGAATGGATATATAATGCGATATTTATGACGAACATGACAAAGACCATACCGATGGAACCGAACAAGATCCTTTTCCAGCGTTTATTCACGATTATTGGTCACCGCCTTTATAGATATGTCTTCAACGTCAAATCGGTACTCATCTTCAGATTCAAGGTGAGGCCTCTTGCTACTTCACCCCGGATAACGGCTTGCCCTTCTTGCCCCTACCCTCATCAATATGGGATTGTTTTTCCGATAAGGTTACTTTCAAGACAAGGACCATGAAACAGCCTATCACCCCGCCGGCCGTATTCAGGATTAAATCGTCCACATCAAAGCTTCCCATCGAAAAGAGAATCTGCGCGCACTCCAGCCCTAGGCTTAGCCCGAAGGAAGTCACGAAAGCGCCAAGCCATCCCATCCACTTGTTTTTCAGCAATACACTGACGAATATGCCGTTGGGTATGAAAATCGCGATATTTCCGAATAGATTGATCACGTCATGCGGGCTCGAGAGCCGTTTCATATTTTGATGGATGGACTTAAACGGCGTAAAATTGGCAAATTGCAATCGATTCTGCATATATTCGGGATGATCGATCGAACGCTGCAGCTGCTGCCACAGAAACGAAATGTTCACGTCGCCGAATTTGAACAGAATGATTTTGACCAGCACATATACATACAACGCATACAGCAATAATACCATCCATTTAGGCGTTAGTTTCATTCATTCTCATCCTTGCCGAGCTGCACCGTCACAATCATGCCATCGATGTTGTTGCCGGATATCTCATACTCGCTGCCGGCCGGAACCTCAATTTCCGTTTCTTTCGCCTGGACGGGTACGTACTCGATTTCGTAGGCCTTCCCGTTTACGGTTGCTTTATAGGTCTTTTTCTCCTTGAGAAAATCCAGATACTCTTCGAGCGTAAAATCCAGCTCATGCATGATCATGCTGTGCGGAAGCCCAACAAAACGAAAATGCCACGGCTCATACTGGATTCCTGTGATATCCGTCTTGTCCTGGGGGTATCTCAAAATGAATCCATGCGCCCAAGCATGCTTCTTCAGCCACTTGCCCTCCGGAGATTGATCGATCGCCTTCTGCGTAGATCCGATATCCATGGATAACCCGAGGTTATGTTCGCTGTAGCCTGGAGGCAATGCATAATCGGCGCCTTTTTCGCGATATAACGCCTCTTGTTCGCTCTCATCCCGGTACCCGCTGCTGATCATGAAGTGATTGACCCCGTCTTCTCCCGCAGCTTGGATCATATCGCCAAAACGCTCCGCCACACTGCGCGATAAACGGATCGTGTTGTCAAGAACCACGTAACCGTTCATTAAGTCTTGTTCCTGAAACAAATTCACGATATCCGTCGGTACGGCTGCCGGATCCAGCGGGTGATCCTTGTTGACCAAAACCAGATTTCCCTGGGTTACTTGTTCATCTGTCACTGATACCGTTTCAGCCGCTTTATTTCCATCGTTATCATATTCTGATTGAGGATTCGCCTGCGCGTCGGAGCCAGCGTTCATATCCTGTTCCTTATGTGTTCCTTCGTTATCGTTCGCGTTTGGCGTCTTAGTTAGTGCGGGCTCGCATCCGACCAACAGAAAGATCACGAGCAATATCAAACCCTTCTTCAATTTCAACAACTCCCTCTATCTTTGTCCCACCATCTTAAAGAATATAGTTTAAGGAAAAGTAGGGAAAAGTTAAAGTTTTTCTTAAGAGATGCGAATCCCTCCCGGGCTTTCGCTCTTTACCCTTTGACAAGGCTGAAGCCCATGGCTTACCTTGGTATTTAGACTAATAAGAATAAAGAAGGTGCCATTATTCTTGCTTAAACTATTTCGTTATTTACGTCCTCACTGGACAGCGGCCCTGCTTGCACCGCTGTTGATGCTGCTGGAGGTCGCCATGGATCTGCTTCAGCCCATGCTGATGGCCAGCATTATCGACCGTGGCGTCATGCAGAACGATACAGCACACATCCTCAGTACAGGGCTGCTCATGCTGGGAGCTGCAGCCATCGGGCTGCTTGGAGGTCTCGGGTGCACGATTTATTCTTCCATTGCTTCACAGCGTTTTGGCGCCGACCTTCGCCGGGGTTTGTTCCGCAAGGTACAGACCCTGTCATTCCGCAATCTGGACGACATCTCGACCGGGTCGCTCATCACCCGGCTTACGAGCGATATCGTTCAGCTCCAGACGATGGTACAGATGCTGCTGCGTATCTTCGTACGCTCACCGTTTCTTGCCATAGGCAGCATGATTATGGCAGTGATCATCAGCCCCAAGCTGGCCATCATTCTGGCTATTGCCGTTCCGTTGCTGTTCGTCGTGATGTTTTTCCTGATCCGGGCTACCCTGCCCTTGTTCGCCACCGTTCAGAAGAAACTCGATAAGGTGAATACGGTACTGAAGGAAAATTTCGCCGGAATCCGGGTCTCTAAGGCATTCGTGCGTGCCGCTTACGAGAAGGACCGATTTCATGATGCGAACCAGGACTTCACGCAAGTTTCGGTAAAAACCCAGCGGATCGTTGCGCTCAACATGCCCATCCTGACCATGATTCTGAATGTCAGCATCGTGGCCGTCCTGTGGTTTGGCGGGAAGGATGCTATCGGCGGATCCTTTGAGGTCGGTAGCCTGGTAGCCTTTATAAACTATGTCACGCAGGTATTGTTCTCGGTTTCTTCCGTGGCCATGATGCTGGTGCGGATTTCTACGGCCAAGGTTTCCGCTGACCGCATTCAGGAGGTCATGCGTGCAGAATCCGAAATTGTGAACGAGGTTCATCCGGCAACCGATGCGTGCAAGCAAGGAGAGATCATGTTTGACCGCGTTACCTTTTCCTATAACTCGGAGATGCAGAAGCCCGTACTGCGCGACATCAGTTTCAAGGTTCGACCAGGACAGCATGTAGCCATTATGGGTGCAACAGGTTCGGGTAAAACCTCTCTGGTATCCCTGCTCCCCCGTCTGTACGATGTGACCTCCGGGCAGATACGAATCGACGGAACCGATGTGCGGAGAATGGAGCTGTCCGCTTTGCGCGAACGAATCGGCATCGTCCTGCAAGAATCCATCCTTTTTACAGGCACTATAAGGGACAACATCCGTTACGGGAAACCGGACGCTTCCGATGAAGAAGTAATGGCCTCGGCTAAAGCTGCCCAAGCGCATGACTTCATTACTTCCATGCCGGATGGCTACGATACCGTGCTTGGACAACGAGGCGTGAACCTGTCCGGTGGACAGAAACAGCGGATATCCATTGCGCGGGCATTATTGCTTCGACCCGCCATTCTGATTCTTGATGACAGCACCAGCGCCATCGATACGGGAACGGAGTCACGGCTTCGGAAAGAGCTGGCCCGTCTGATGAAAGACCGGACCTGCCTTATGATAGCCCAGCGAATCTCATCCGTGATCGACGCCGACCTGATATTGGTGCTGGATGACGGGGAATTGATCGCGAAAGGCACGCACAGCGAGCTGCTTGCTTCCTGTGAAGTATATCAGGACATTTATCGATCGCAATTCGGCAAGGAGGTGTCTTCTCATGGCTAAACCGAATCAGGATTCCAAGCATGCCCATCATACGGACGGTCCGGATCTTAGCATGCGAGGCGGCAACGCCATCCGCGGAATGACGATAGCCAAAGCCAAGCCGAAGCATACGATGGATACGATACGCCGGATATGGGGCTACATCCGTCCGTTCAAAGGCGGCATGATGGCTGTTTTCGTATTCACGCTCGTAACGACGCTGCTCTCACTGATTGCCCCTTATCTGCTGGGGAATGCCGTGGATCATTACATCATCCCGGGAGACATCAGAGGACTCATGGGGTTATGTGCGATACTTCTTGCCGTATATGCAGGCACCGCGCTCACGGCATGGCTTCAGCAGCATGTCATGGTGAAAGTCTCCCAGCTGTCCATTTTGGCCATGCGGCGGGATATCTTTGCAAGGCTTCAAGTCCTGCCGCTCCGCTTCTTCGACAGTAAAACGCACGGCGAATTGATGAGCCGCACGACCAATGATATCGAGAATGTCTCCGGTACGTTGAATCAAAGCGTAACCCAGCTCATCTCCAGCGTTCTGTCCCTGATCGGATCGCTTGCCATCATGCTGTACCTCAACGTATGGCTTACGCTGCTCAGCATGGTGACCATTCCGCTCGTCATGCTGTTCACGAAGACGGTGGCAAGCCGGACAAGGAAGCATTTTTCCAAGCAGCAAAGCTTGCTGGGTGAACTTAACGGATTCATTGATGAGACCGTTTCGGGCCAAAAGGTCGTGCAGGTATATCGCCGCGAACAGCATGCCGCTGCCCAGTTTGATGACATGAACAAAAAGCTGACGGAAGCCAGCATTCATGCCCAGATCTATTCGGGCACGGTCGGGCCGGTTATGAACGTGCTGAATAACGTCAGTTTTGCCTTGATCGCAGCGGTTGGCGGCTACATGGCTTTCAAGGATTTCACAACCGTCGGGGTCGTCGTTGCATTTCTGAATTATTCGAAGCAGTTTCAACGGCCTTTGAACGATCTGGCGAACCAGTTCAACCTGGTGCAATCCGCAGTTGCCGGGGCAGAACGGGTCTTTGAGATTATCGATACGGAGTCCGAATACCGCGGCAATGAACAGATGGAAAAAGCGGACGATATGTATGGCGAGGTACGATTTGACCATGTGTCCTTCAGTTATAAGGAAGGCGTCCCCATTCTGAGGGATGTTTCGCTTACCGCCCGGCCGGGTGAGACCGTTGCGCTCGTCGGCCCGACAGGCGCCGGCAAAACCACCATTATCAATCTCCTCACCCGCTTCTATGAGATTGATGATGGTGTAATCACCATAGATGGCAGCGATATCCGCCAACTGGATAAGGACAGTCTGCGCAGTCAGCTGGGGATCGTGCTTCAGGATGCTTATGTATTCTCGGCATCGATCCGGGAGAACATTCGTTATGGCCGGCTGGATGCCTCGGACCAAGAGATCGAAACCGCCGCCAAGCTTGCCAATGCGCATGACTTCATCATGAAGCTGCCCGATGGCTATGATACGCAGATCCTGTCGGGCGGCGGCAACCTGAGCCAGGGCCAGCGGCAGCTCTTGACGATCGCTCGCGCCGTGCTTGCCGATCCCGTTATTCTGATTCTCGACGAGGCAACCAGCAGCATCGATACCCGAACCGAGATGCATATTCAGACCGCTATGCGCGCCCTGATGCAAGGCCGAACCAGCTTTGTCATCGCCCATCGTCTAAGCACGATCCGCGAGGCCGACCAGATTCTTGTCATGAATCATGGCGGAATCGCGGAGCGCGGCACACATGAAGAGCTGCTGGCCAAGCGCGGCTTCTACTACGAGTTGTACAACAGCCAATTTAAGCTGACCAGCTAACGGGTGTTGAAAGTTTTCTTATGCTGCAACCGGCAAAATCATACGAGGGCCGATTCTAGAGAATCGGCCCTCGTCTTTTTATCCATAAGAATATCATGTCATTTCTGCTTGGCTCGACTGGCATTACTCAAAATTCGCTTCACGGCCCCAATGATCCATTCCATCTCCACGTATTGGTTGCCCGGCGCGTTGTATTCGACGCCCCAATATCCACGATAGCCCCCGGCAAGCAGGCTGCGCACCTTCTCCTCCGCATCGGGATGAACCGTAGTCTTCGCATCGAAATGCGTATGCACCGTCCACGGGGCAACCATCTCGTCGCCTTCGGCCTCATCCGCCCTCCATCTTCCTAGGTGAAGCAGGAAACCAAATGCCGGATGCCGGACTTCCTCCGCAATCCGCTTCATTTCCCGAGGGAGGAGGGAGGCGCCCATATGGTTTTCCGGACCTACGGTATAGCCGTTATCCCCAGCACGCTCCGCCAATTCCCGATAGCGCTTGACAAGGTATTCGAATTGTTCGTCCGGCATTGGCTCCGCTTCTTTATAACCGCCGCCGGTGTCGATCCGCACCGTTTCGGCCCCCAAAATTTCTGCGGCATCCAGATGGGCAAGCGCATTTTCATACAACTTCTCCCGCATATCCGGGTCGGGATCCCATAGATGAGCCCCGTCAACAGCAAAGTTAACCACGCTCATCTCCTTCTCATCCAGCGCTTCCCTGATTTTCAGTATGTAGCTTTCGTCGGCAAGCTTGTATATGGGGCCGCTTCGATCGATGAAAAAACCGTTCCACAAATCAACCACATCCATTCGGTATCGATACTTCACTGTCTCCAAATAACCGAACACATCCATTTTGCCGTCGAGAAACGTGTTATAAAAAGAATAGCCGCCAATCGAAATGTTCATCGCATTGCCTCCTCCTATTCCCGGGTTACATACAAACTTACCACATTTTCTATCCCTTAATTAGCATAAATTCCTAGTCCCTTCTAAATTTCTCCTCACTAGGTTTGAATCAAATGAAAGACGAGATAAGCGGCCGTCCCCCACATAATCACCGCCGATATTCGGTTCAGCGCGGACAGCAGCCTGCCTGACGGATCCATTCTTCCCGCCGCCCTGCCGGCAATTCCGAGTCCCAGAAACCACAGCCAGGAGACGGCGATGCATACAACGGTAAAAATCATTTTGTCCGCCCCTTCATATTGAAGCGAGCTCGTGCCGATGACGCCCATCGTGTCCAGAACCGCATGCGGATTTAGCAGCGACACGGACATGGCAAATACGATTTGCTTCTTGGGAGAGAACGAACGGGCGCTTTCCGGGTCCTGACCTGAAGGCTTACTCCTCCACGTCGCTGCTCCCATATAGACCAGGAAGCAGATGCCCAATGTAAATAACGTCAATCGGATCCATTCATATTCCAAAACGATCACGGATACGCCCAATACCGCCAATGAAATCAGCAGCGTATCGCATAACGATGCGGTAATCACGACGGGCAGCGCCCTAATAAACCGGGGTTGGACGACACCTTGATTAAATACGAACACATTCTGCACGCCCAAGGGAAGAATTAGGCCAAGAGCCAGAATGAATCCATGAAGTATAACGCCTAGCATTTGAAAGCAAACCTCCAGTATATATTTTCACCATTGTAATGGAGGAGCATGGCTGCGTCTCCAACCAATTGGTTGGCATTGGACCCAACCAATGATGTATACTGGGCATGATTCTTTAGAGACGTTGTCAGAAAGCAGGTTGTCCATGACAGAAGAATGGAAATTGAATAAAGCTTCCGAAGTGCCCCTGCATCAGCAAATTTATGATCACATGAAGAGCCGAATCATGAACGGGGAATGGCCGGTCGGAACCCGAATTCTCCCGCAGAGGGAGCTTGCCGCCAAATTTCAAGTCAACCGCAGCACCATCGTTTATGCCTTGGGTGAGCTTGCGGCTGACGGTTTCATAGAATCCCGGGTGGGACAAGGCACGGTTATTGTTAACAATACTTGGAGCGTATTGGCCGCCACGCCCCCGCCTGATTGGAATCAATACGTGAAATCCGGCTCCTATCAGCCGAACATCCATATGATCCAGCAGATCAACCGTGCGGAAACCGATCCCGAAGTGATCCGACTCGGTACTGGCGAGCTTTCGCCTGAGCTCCTCCCGACCGCCCAAATGCGGGAGACGTTTAACGGCAGCATGTCCAGCCGTTTCACTTTGGGATATTCGGAACCGAAAGGCAGCCTATACTTAAGGGAAATCATCAGCGATTATTTGAATAAGAAGGGGATATCCGCCTCTCCTTCTTCCATTCTTATCGTCTCCGGCGGGCTGCAGGGCTTGCAGCTTATTTCCCTGGGGCTGCTGCATCACGGTTCCGCCATCCTGGTGGAGAATCCCACTTACCTGAACTCGATTCATGTATTCCAGTCGGCTGGCATGCATTTGCACGGCATCCCGATGGATGCCAAAGGGATCAGAACGGAATCTATCGGAAGGCTCAAGCGTCAGCACAGAGCCGCCCTGCTCTACACGATCCCTTCCTTTCATAACCCTACAGGCACAATGATGTCTTCCGACAGAAGGACGGAGCTGCTGCAAATCTGTGCCGTAGAAAGATTGCCCGTCATCGAGGATGATGTGTATGGCGATTTATGGTTGGATACTCCCTCTCCGCCCCCTTTGAAAGCTTCGGACAAACAAGGACTCGTGCTCTATATGGGCAGCATGTCCAAAACCCTCGGGCCTGGTCTGCGCATCGGATGGGTCGTCGGACCGGAGCCTGTCATCGATCGGCTGTCCGACATTAAAATGCAGACCGATTACGGGTCCAGCTCGCTGTCCCAGCATGCTGTCGCGGAGTGGCTCTCGAGCGGATCCTATGAGAAGCATCTCGTTCAGATCCGGGCAGAGCTGATGAGGCGCAGAGACTTTACGCTGTCGTTGCTGGAACGATATTTTCAAGATATTGCCCACTGGAATAAAACCCAAGGCGGATTTTATGTTTGGCTCCGCATCGCAAAGCCGATCTCCATTCGTACGTTATTCGAGCAGGCGTTGAAGGAAGGCCTGCTGCTCAATCCCGGAAATATTTATGACCGTAACGACCAGCAGCATCTGCGGTTATCTTTTGCCTACGCCTCCTACGATCAACTGGAGAAGGGACTTATTCGGCTTGCGGAGCTTATTCGCCTCCATGTGTTGTAAACAGCAAAAGCAAAGGGCTATTCCGAGGAATGCCGTACATTCTCTGGATTAGCCCTTTCTTTATTTAGCGCGCCATCATGTTATCGTTTATGCTTGCTTGCAGCCTACACATGACGCCGTTCCATCAGATTGATCCCAATACCCATGCACAATACCCCGATGAGCAGCAATTAACCATGCTGAGAAGTCCGTCGAGCAAACTTTGAAGAACACTCACTTTCATCGAGTTCTCTCAGCTTTCATCGCAAATATCGTACGGGTTCGTTGCATCCGTACTCGCGGGCCACAAGGAGATTACCGAAAATACCGACGTTGCGAGCAGTGTGACAAATAGCATTGCAGGCCTGGCACGGTATAATGGCGCCAAAAAAAGCCCGCGAAAAAAATGGCGCTGCTCCCTAATCGCCAAGGCAATGGATCCGGATCAACATGCTGCAGTACAGGGACGAAGGCGCACAGCCAGCTCAAAACAAGAAATAAAAACCATATCCAGAACGACCTCACTGGCTCCCCTCTCTTTCCTATCAAGCGTTTCACAATTCCCAGCAAAATATCTCGTTCCAATTTTTTGGTTATAACATATCACAAGCCTCTTCGAGCCTTTTGGTTAAATAAGTAAACTGGAAATAAAAATCGGCTTCGGATTTATTGTGAAAAATTATACATGCACGTCTAACCCCTTATCAATACTGGGATTTATTCGGTAGGTTTAGGGGCCGATTGCGGTGAAAAACAGGCCCGGAATTGTGACGAAACTGGTAACTCTCGTGAATATTTGAACAAAGTATGAACTGCCTGAAAACCGCGCCACTACAATGATTTCGCTCACAACCGTACCCTTTTGTAACAAATTGAACACATAAAATTACATACATTGACACGAATGTGGATTTATTTGTTAATTATACAATTTTATGTGTTTTGCAAAGCCGACCGGAACTTCCTACTATAGATGTGTCAGTAACATTGAATCGAACGAACGTTTCAAGGAAAGGGGTACATCATGAACAAAAGAGGGCCGTTATTTGCATTGTTACTATGCTTTACCTTGCTCTTATCGGGATGCAGCTCGCTCACGGTATTAGATCCGAAAGGACCGGCTGCCAGAACCCTATCCGATACAATCATATTCTCTATTCTCATGATGGTCGGAATTCTAGCGGTAGTTTACGCGCTCTATATCTACATGCTCACCAAATATCGAGCCAAGAAATCCAACGAAGGTTACGAGCCGCCTCATGAAGAGGGCAACAAATGGCTGGAAATTCTGTGGACTGCCATTCCGATTCTGATCGTTGCCGTGCTCTCGGTCGTAACCGTCAAAACGACGGTGGCCGTCGAGAATGTGCCTGAAGGTTATGAGAACCAAAAGCCTCTGGTTATTTACGCTTCCTCTTCCAACTGGAAATGGCACTTCAGCTATCCGGAAGAAGGAATCGAAACCGTTAATTACGTCAACATTCCGACCAATCGTCCGATCGAGTTCAGACTGTATTCGTTCGGTCCGATCACAAGCTTCTGGATTCCTCAGCTTCACGGACAGAAGTACGCGATGAGCGACATGATCACCAAGCTGAACATGGTTGCCGACGTACCGGGTTCGATGATGGGCCGTAACGCGAACTTCAACGGCGAAGGTTTTGCCCATATGGAGTTCGAAGCTCTTGCCATGACCTCTGCCGAGTACGATGAGTGGGTTAAGGATGTAAAGGACACCGCGCCTGAACTGAAGGAAGATGAGTTCAAGAAGCTTCTGGATACCGCGCATGTCGGTCGGATGACTTTCTCCAACACGCATCTGGAATTCAGCCCGCCGCCATCCGAAGACCATCACCATGGCGGTGACGTCAACGGCAATGAGGAGCATCAGGACCATAAAGACGTCCACCCGGATCCTGCAACAACGGAAGAAACGGAATTTGACAGCGAAACGAACGTGGATCCAAACGAACCGCTGCCGAACTTCCCGGCTGAAGAAAGCCCAAATCATCAACATGATGGACATTAAATCGGTGAGTGAAACGTTGTTCACCCGATCTACTTCATACATCCAGAAAGGAGCTAGGCCTTTATGAAATGGGACGAATTTTTCGTTACCGGTGATCCGTTAATTTACGGCGCCATGGTGAGTATCGTGCTCGTCTCGCTCGCAATCCTCTTCGGCTTGACCTATTACAAGAAGTGGGGATATATGTGGCGGGAATGGCTGACGACCGTGGATCACAAAAGAATTGGCGTCATGTACATCATCTGTGCATTGATCATGCTGTTCCGCGGGGGCGTCGACGCGATCATGATGCGTGCGCAGACCGCCGCACCCGAGATGAAGTTTCTGACCGGTCAGCATTATAATGAAGTATTCACGACTCACGGGGTCATCATGATCCTCTTTATGGCCATGCCGTTTATTTTCGGTCTGATGAACGTCATCGTTCCGCTCCAGATCGGTGCCCGTGACGTTGCATTCCCTAAACTGAACGCAATCAGCTTCTGGCTGTTCTTCGCCGGAGCGATGCTGTTCAACATTTCCTTCGTTATCGGAGGATCGCCTGATGCCGGCTGGTCCGCTTACTTCCCGCTGGCCAGTATCGAATTCAGTCCGACGGTCGGCAACAACTACTACTCTCTGTCGCTTCAGATTTCAGGGATTGGTACTTTGCTGACAGGCCTTAACTTTATCGTAACCATCCTGAAAATGCGCGCGCCGGGTATGACCCTGATGCGCATGCCAATGTTTACGTGGTCGGTATTGATCACTTGCGTCATCATTATCTTTGCTTTCCCTGTGCTTACGATTGCGCTTCTGCTTATGATGTTCGACCGCATCTTCGGCTCGCAATTCTTCACGATGGCCAACGGGGGCATGGATATGCTCTGGGCCAACCTGTTCTGGGTATGGGGTCACCCTGAGGTATATATCGTTATTCTGCCGGCATTCGGTATTTTCAGCGAGATCATCTCAGCGTTCTCCAAAAAGAACCTGTATGGTTACAGCTCCATGGTATTGAGTATGGCGATTATTTCCGGATTGTCCTTCCTGGTATGGGCCCACCATTTCTACACGATGGGTCAAGGGGCCATGGTCAACGGTTTCTTCTCCATCACGACGATGGCGATTGCCGTACCGACCGGGATCAAAATATTCAACTGGCTCTTCACGCTTCGCAAGGGTCGAATCAGCTTTACGACGCCGATGCTCTACTCGCTTGCCTTTATTCCGATCTTCACGATCGGCGGCGTAACCGGCGTCATGCTGGCGATGGCCAGTGCCGACTATCAGTATCACAATACGATGTTCCTGGTTGCCCACTTCCACTATGTGCTCATTCCAGGCGCCGTATTCGCCGTCATTGCCGGTTTCCATTACTGGTTCCCTAAAGTGTTCGGCTTCCGTCTGAACGAAAAGCTTGGCAAAATCGCATTCTGGTTCATTGCCATCTCATTTAACGTAACGTTCTTCCCGATGTTCTTCCTGGGACTGATGGGGATGACCCGTCGTACGTACACCTATTCGGCCGAGACCGGCTTTGGTCCGCTGAATATGCTGTCGATGGTCGGCGCGGTCGGCCTGGCGATCGGATTCATCCTTCTGGTGTACAACATTTACTGGAGTACACGTTACGAGCCGCGCGACAAAACGGGAGATCCATGGGATGCACGCTCACTGGAATGGTCGACGCCAAGTCCGGTTCCTGTTTACAACTTTGCGGTAACGCCGAAAGTCAAAGGCCGTGACGCCTTCTGGTTCTCCAAGAAAAACAACGAGCCGCTTTCGGACGAGAAAATCACGAAGATTCACATGCCAAGCAACACCGGAAAACCGTTTATACTGGGCATCGCCTTCTTCTTCCTGGGCTTCTTCCTGGTATTCAGCTGGTGGATTCCATCCATCGTTGCCGGTATCGCGGTATTGATTATTATGGCTACCATGTCCTTCGACCGTGATCACGGGTATTACATTCCGGTTGAAGAGATTGTTCAAACCGAACAGAAACTGCGGGGTGATACGGTATGAAAATAGATGCCACTCAGCCGCTGGAATATGGAACAGAGGAAAACCGCAATCGTATATTCGGCTTCTGGCTGTTCCTCGGAGCTGAAATTGCGCTCTTTGCTACCTTGTTTACCGTCTACTTCGTTCTCGTGAACCGCTTTGCCAGCGGTCCGAGCGGAGCGGAAATCTTTGAAATTACGCCGGTCCTGCTCGAGACGTTCCTGCTCTTAACGAGCAGCTTCACCATCGGTTTGGCTGTTCATGCGATGCGTCTGGGCCTGAAAAAGCAGATGATGATCTTCATGGTCATCACCCTGCTGCTGGGTGCGGGATTCCTCGGGATCGAGATCTTTGAATTCTTCACCTATGTTCATGAAGGAGTAACGCTCTCAACCAGCGCCTTCTCCTCCAGCTTGTTCACATTGCTTGGCACGCACGGAGCTCACGTAACCTTCGGTCTCCTGTGGGGAACCGCCATTCTGATTCAACTTAAAAAGCATGGACTGGATCATTCCACAGCCAACAAGTCCTTTATCTTCTCGCTCTACTGGCACTTCCTGGACGTTGTGTGGATCTTCATTTTCAGCTTCGTGTATCTGAAAGGACTGATGTGACATGTTAAAACAGCTGTTTCCAATTAAGCATGTAGCGGGTTATATATCGTCCCTCGTCCTTTCAGCTGTCGCGCTCGTCGTTCTGCTGGATATGCCGGCAGCTTCGAAAGTGGCCGTTCTGCTGGTCACCGCGATTCTGCAGGCAGCCGTTCAGCTTATGCTGTTCATGCACGTCGGGGAAAGCGAAGACAAAAAGTCCGTCTATATCAACATCGCGTTCGCCCTGTTCGTAGGGCTGGTTACCATCTTCGGAACGCTGTTCATCTTCATATGGGGCTGGTACGCTTAAGCCTCGCGAAAATCTGGGGTGAACGTGTACCGACGATCATCGTTCGCTATCACGAACATATCACCAATATCAAAGAGGGCGTCCCAAAAGATCCTGGATCTCGAGGGATGCCCTCTTTTTTCTATTGAAGGTGCTGCATGCGGATCATTCCCCCATCGTACTTCAAACATGCAAAAGAACCGTTTCTCGGAACTAGGGATGTGCGGCCCGCCAATTACGAGGAACGGTTTCTTTTTGCATTCCATATGCAGCTTCTTCTGGCAATGCCATTTGCGGCTCCATTAATCATGTCCTGCAGGCGCATCCAGAATTTCATCAATCTCACTCTGGAGCTTGGTGGTCAGGGTCTGTTCATCTCCGATGATCCAGGCATGATTATAGGGAGTTTCCACTTTGGAGGCGTCACTCTGTTGCCTGATCGAGTCAACATACTTCGCAATCGAGCGTGGCACTCCGTCGCGCTCCGTAAACAATAGAGGGGCGTGTTTACCCATATGGGACAATGGAGCGGCCGCAATGGATAATGCCGGCGAGTCCGGCCTCGAGAAGGAGAAACTGTATCCCGGCGATTGTACTCCCCAGCCAAAACCCGTCTCGGGATCATGATACTGGGCAAAATGAATGGCGTTCTCATACGGATCGTCCCCGGCTATGCGCGTTACCTTCCCATATCGCCGCAGCTCGTCTTCAACGGCCTGGGACACCACCTTTTCAGGTCCGATGACGTAGATATTCGCCTTCCCGTTACGCTCCCTTAGGGCCTGCGCCGTCTCTTCGGGCACGTCCTTCTCGCTGACATACAGCATCGTTTCCGGCATATGGGCAATCCAGCTTACCGCGGGCAGCGTATAGTCGGGCCGTTCCATCGATCCGACAATAACCGAGGTCGGTACTGAACCGTTTACCCTGGAAGCATAGGCATCAATTGCTGCTGCCGCTTCCGCGGCTTCCCCGGCAGGAATGTGATCGGCCTTGTATTCAAGTCCGTTCAGCTCTTTCATCACCTGATCCGAGATCGGACCGACGGTAATGATCTCAATCCCCTTGTTGTGCTCCGCCCCCCTCGGCTTCAGCCGTCTCAGCTCTTCCAAGGTTTCCTTCGGGATCCCCCCTTCTTCAACGAAGAGTAAAGGCCCCTCGCTAAACTGGGTCAGATCGACGCTGACAGCCGCGATCGACCAGTGAGCGGAATCCACGAGGATCACGGTCTGCGGGCGGCTGTGCACGTTCGTGGACTGCCACAGCGTCTTGGAAGTCAGTACGGCCGCACTTACTGGATCGGATGTATTCAACCGAATCGTGTTTTTTGTGGCGGACCATGGTACGGGAACATCCTTCAGCAGTTCTTTGCTGTGAACCGCCGAGGGAATGGAGGGCTCGGAATGGCTCTGCGTTTGACTCCAAGCGAGGATACCTGCCGTCAGCAGGGCTAGGGCCCAGCCGGCGATCATTTTTTTCACCGAATATTCCTCCTGTCTTCACAATACAGCGCATCGTGCGAGATCATTCTTCCTGCTGATCCGTCTACAGATCTTCCATTAATTTCTCCTCATCCATATCCGGCGGCAAGCCTGGACGCTCTTGGGTACGGTTTCGGATCCATTGTTCCTTCAGCATCTTCACAAATACGTCATCCCGGGACAACCAGACCCCGTACTGGCGCTTCATATGCCGCTCTGCTTCCTCGAACGACCTGAACCGGAATGGGAGAGGTTCTCCGTTCCACTCGATCACCCATTCCCCGGCATAAGCGTAAACAAACAGCAAATCCTCGCCCCAGCTTTCGTACAGCACGCCGGACTCGCTTCCTTTGATATTGAAATGATTGCGCGAAGCATCGAACCGGATCGGTTCCAGCTCAAACGAGTCCGCCGCAAACAATTGATACACATCCTCTGTAATGGTGCACCCCGCAGCCTTGGCATGGCCGCCACCGCCATACCGCATCGCCACTTCGGACACGTCCACATGATCATGAATGGTTCGAAGGCTCATTTTTCTTCCGCCCATATTCAGTATCGCGATGTAGTCAAGATGGGGATAGCTCGTTCCCAGCTCGCTGGCAAGCTCGGAATGATAGGATTCGGCGTAAACGATGCCGACGCAATGCTCCTCGACGAAGGTTTGAATGAGTTCCCGCTGCTTGCGGCGAATGTAACGCTCGATTTTATTCTCTTCCATGTCCAGGATTTTCTGTTCAAATTCATCAAAGAAGAAGCCCTCGTGCGATTCCCGGAGGCGCTCAGACATCTTGCTCTCGAATTCGTCCAGGGACAACATGTAGAACAAGTCATTCAAGCGCTTAGCCTCGATCTTGCCGCTCTCTTCCCATTCCCATGTATCATAGAGACGCACCAGCTCAACGAATTCGTCCAGCGCTTCGGTTCTGCCGAGATGTCCATGCTCGATTAAATATTCATAGAACAGCGAGGTTGCCGATGCCAAGCGGCCGTCCCGATGCGTTACATCCACTTGTCCCCAGCTGTGTTCATTGAGGTGGAGGGCTGTTTTATGGTGATCGATAAGCTGCACCTGTCCCCCTTCTTCGACAAACACGTTCAATTCCTTCTCGATGTCAGGAGATACCGACAAATCCGTAATGAACAGCATATCGTATGGGTTCTCCTGTACGGAGGTCCGGTTCAAATACCTTTCGACTTGTTGATTCAATCCGTGAATGGAGTTGTAACGGACATCGATTCCTTCACCGAAGGCGCATTTGGCGATGATGCCGCAGCCGACGCCATCCAAATCGTTATGGCTGTACAGATGATACATGGTTGACTTCCTCCCAGCAGAAGGTGGAATGATTAGTTGTTCTTGCCTTTCATCCCTTTACGGTTCCCTAAATTCCGTCGTTTTAACCCCTGTCAGCCCCTTAGAATCGACAAGGTAACTAAAAAAGAAGAAGCGGCTGCAGCAGCCGCTTCTTCTGGAATATAGAGAATGATTATGCCTGTTGAACCGGTCTCGGCCCTTTGGATGCCATGACCTCGTACATGCCGTGGCTGGAGCTGATGACATGCTCAGGCTGCGGCTTTCCGCGGTTGTCGCGGTGTCCTTGGATGTGCGCGGGACTGGTTTCCCAGCGTTTCCACGCTTCTTTCGACTCCCAGCGGATCATCACGATAACTTCTTCCGTTTCGTCGGTACGTTTCGCATTCTTCACAAGAACGTTCAGATCGATAAAACCTTCAATTTCTTCAATGGGTCCTGGCTTGCTGAAACGTTCCACGACCAGGTTGGAGGTGCCTGCTTTAACAATAATCGTTTTAGTCTCGATCAACATATCCATAAACACTCCCTTAGCGAAAATCTGCCTAATTAAACGAACTATATACCATTCTAAATGATAACGATTATCATTGTCAAACCGTTAAGGCGTTCAACTTTTGCAAAAAAAAAGACCAGCATGAACCTGCTGATCAGATTGGGATCAATTCATCGATGCGCGCTGCACGGAATTGCACGCCGTGCAATCTTCCTGCAAATAAAAAAGCGAAGTAAAGCCGGCCTTCTTCAGCTTGCGCGCAGCCAGGATTCCATCCGAGCGCTTGGGCGTTACGATAACTACGGAATCATCGGGCTTGAGCTCCTTCTCCCACACAAACGGCAACCTTCCAAGCGAGATGTTGATGGTCTCTTTCCTCGGACATTCCATAAATTCGGACACATCGCGTACATCAAGCACTTTCAGATTCGGGCATTCCTTCTGTGCCAGACGAAGATCACTGCACTTCATGAAGCGCAAACCTGTTATAGGTACATACCTCCGGTAGTAGAGACCGGATATAAAGATTATCAGTGCGGCAGATGCAATCAGCACGAAGCATTCCCCCATCAATATCATGTGTTTCAGCATGATCCATGGCGGTAAGATCACGGGCTTAACAAATCGCCAATCCTACCCCTACGGGTATATAGTATGTGCTCCGCACCTAATTGTCAATACATCATGACAGCGCGTTTTCTTCAATTTCAAACCCAAGGTCTTCAACCAATCCCCAGTCGGCCGTATGAGCCTGGCCTTCTGTCGTTAAATAATCGCCGATGAATATGGAGTTCGCCGCGTACAGGCCAAGGGGTTGAAGGGATCGCAGGTTCACTTCCCGTCCCCCTGCAATCCGTATCTCCTTCGTCGGGTTAACAAACCGCATCATGGCAAGAATCTTCAAACACATCATCGGTGTCAATTCCCTGCGTCCTTCCAGAGGGGTTCCCTCGATCGCATTCAGAAAATTGCATGGAATCGAATCCGCTCCAAGCGATTTCAGAGCAAACGCAATCTCCACCCGTTCTTCTAAACTCTCCCCCATTCCGAAAATCGCTCCGGAGCAAGGGGACATTCCGGAAGAGCTTGCCTGCTTCACCGTGTCCAGCCGGTCATCGTATGTATGCGTAGTCGTAATATGCCCGTAATTATCTTTGGAAGTATTCAGATTATGGTTGTATCGATGGACCCCGGCATCGGCGAGCTTGCGCGCATGTTCCTCATTCAAGAAGCCCAGGCAACAGCACACCTTCAGATCGGTCGTCCGGGTAATCTCCTTCACCGCTTCGGCTACATGATCAATCTCCCGATTGGAAGGTCGGCGTCCGGATGCCACGATGCAATAAGTTCCCGCTTTACGGCGAATCGACTCGCGCGCGCCTTCCAGAATTTTGTCCTTGGTCAGCCATGCGTATTTTTCGATGGGCGCTTCCGACACGATGGACTGGGAGCAATATCCGCAATCCTCAGGACAGAGGCCGGATTTCGCGTTCACGATCATGTTCAGCTTGACCTTGTTTCCATAATACTCGCGACGGATGTGATAGGCGGCCTGCATAATGTTCAGAAGCTCCCCGTCCTCGCTGTTCAGAACCGCCAAGGCTTCGGCCCGGGTCACTTCATGTCCTTTCACGACCCGATCCGCCAGCGTCAACCAATCGTAATGGGTTTGTGTTGTCATATTCAAAATCTCCCTCTCCATTCTGATTGTAAACCATTTTTAATAATAAATAGGTTAACAATAAGGATAATAATAGCACAGGCCACGAAAGTGAGGCAATCCTCCACTGAAGCCTCCGCAAAAAATAGGGACTGTTTCATCAAAGCCAGTTTCCGGCTTAATGAAACAATCCCTTTCCTATTTTAACGAATTGTTGGCTTTACGGTGCCCGCTTGGGCAGCATTTTCACGTACTCATCGGACATTTTCATCAGCTGCAATATATAGTCGTAATCGCTGCGGTATTTTTCGAAATCCGTTACGGGCTCAAGCGTCTTCAAGGATACTGCGGTACCGTCCTCAAACCCGTCTCCCGGCACGAACAGAATGTCGTTGTTAAAGAATGATCCCGTCGGCAAATAATACCTCATTCCTATAACGTTGCGGTCCACGTTCAGCAGGTCATGCCCAAACGCGTTAAACCCCTCCTCATCGAGCGAGACGCCCAGAAGGTTTGCGACGGTAGGCAGAATATCCACCTGTCCCCCTACCTGCTCTACGACCTTCCCTTCCTTCATGCCGGGAACATGAATGATGAGCGGAATGTTAAATCGACTGACGCGCTCATGGTAAGGAATGCCCAGCGTTGACGAGATCATCTCCGCGTCCGCTTCTGCCGGATTGATGCCGAAGTGATCTCCATATACGACCAGGACGGTTTCATCCCACAGCCCGTTCTCCTTCAGACGGTCTACCAGCGTTCCCAGCGCATAATCGGAATAGTTCACCGACTTCAGATAGTTTCCCAAATGGGTCCCTTCCAGCTCGGCAGGCAAGGTGATCTTCGCGAATTCATCCTTTACATGGTATGGAGAATGATTGGAGACCGTGATGTAATGGGCATAGGTAGGTTTATTCTGCTGTTGGTTCTCCAGCAGCTTGTCTACGCCGACTCGGAACAGCTCTTCATCGGAAGGACCGAATTCATTGAAGTTATCATTCGTAAAATACGGCTTGTCGTAATAATGCTGAAAATCAAGCGCCGGGTACATCTTGCTGCGATCCCAGAACTTCACGTCATTCACGTGGAATGTGCCGGTTGCATAGCCATGCTTGTTCAAGAGACGCGGAAGGCCCGGCAGCTCTTTATTTCCGAAACCGGTGGACATGGCAACCGTTCCTGTCGGATAGATCGAGGTATTCACCGCAAATTCGGCATCCGATGTATTGCCTTGGCCGATCTGTTGGAAGACGCGGGGGAAATACAGGCCGCCATCCGCAAGCTCGTTCATCACCGGTGTCAGTTCCTGGCCGTTCAGGGATTGACCCACCGGAAAGTTCTGCAAGGACTCCATCTGGACGATGATCAGATTTTTGCCTTTGGCAGCGCCGAAATAGTCCGGCTTATCCTTTGCTTCCTTGACGTAAGGATACGTCGCCAGCAGCTGCTGGGACCGCAGGATGGTGTCCTGCAGACTTCCCTCGGCCAGCGCACGTTTCTCCTGCGAGTTACGTACGACAGCAGACACCTGGTAGTTCATGAACCCCATTTGCTCCGCCCGCACGATTTCATTCTCGATTCCCCATTCTTTGCGAATGATCAGTCCGGACAGAACAACCGCTACGATAAGAACAACGGTCATGGAAGTACGCCACATCAGACCAGGCCTGCGTGAGTAGGTTACGGAATATCCGGAACGAGCTCCACCGAAATGCAAGCCCCTTTGTGAGCGTGAACGTATTTTCCGGACCGCCCATATGACCAGCAGGAGCAGCAGGTCCAGGAAGAATAGAAAATGCTCCGGCTCTAGCAAAGCCGTAATGCTGGCCCGTACCTGATTTACTTGACTGATACCCGCAAGCGCGGTATACGTCGGTATGGACCCAAAATGAACGTTATAAACAGCCGATGCAAACATGATGAAAGATAAGACGACATTTAGGATCACATAGACCGTCTTTTTCCCTCTGACCGGCAGCAGCAGTTCCAAAAAGCTAATCAGGGCGAGGAGCGACAGTGCATCGGTAAGCACCTTCCCCCATGCAATCCCATTAAACAGAAACACTCTTAGAAGGATCAGCTTGACTAAGAGCGTCAAAAAAACGAGTACACATAATTTCAACCTTTGTTCAAGGTAGCGTTCCATTTCCCATTCCCTCTTTTGTAAAAGTAATGTTAATTTGCAGCTTCCATTATAACAGGAATGTAAACACCGATCTAATCCGCCCATTCCTTCGCTCCCCCGTCAAGTGTCCAATGCATGATCCATCCGTACCACGTAGGATAATGCATCCCAATCAAAGGCTGGAGGGTTTATGCATGAAGATGGTTGTAACCGGCGGAGCGGGCTTCATCGGCTCCCACCTGGTGAACGGACTCGTTAATCAAGGCTATGAAGTCCATGTAATTGATAACCTGACAACCGGAGAACCAGGTCGCCTTCACAGTGAGGCGATTTTACATGTAGCTGACGTAAACAGTCAGCAGACAACGGCATACATCTCGGTGCTGAAGCCAGATGTCGTATTTCATTTAGCAGCACAGGCCGATGTGCAGCGATCGATCCAGGAACCTCGGCTTGATGCGGATGCCAATGTCATGGGTACCCTAAACATACTGGACGCTTGCCGTAAGGCTGGCGTTCGTAAGATCGTGTTTGCTTCGACAGCCGGTGTGTATGGAGACCTCGAGAGATCTCAGCTAACGGAAGACGATCCGGTTAACCCGGTCTCCTTCTATGCGCTATCGAAAGTAGCAGGCGAACAATATATCCGTCTTTATCATCGCTTCTTCGGCCTGCAATACACCATTCTTCGTTATGGAAACGTCTACGGGCCGGGTCAGACCGCAAAGGGAGAAGGCGGCGTCGTGGCGGTCTTCGGCGAACGCCTGTATCAAGGCGCGCCGCTCCCAATATACGGCGATGGTCTGCAAACCCGGGATTTCATTTATGTCAAAGATGTGGTTGACGCCAACCTTGCCTCCATCCTTCATGGTGATCAGAGTGTGCTTCATGTTAGCACCGGCACCGACCATTCCGTCAATACGATCGTCGATCTCATCAGCCGGCTGCACCCAGACCGCATCGATGTCGATTATCTACCTGCGAAGATCGGCGATATTCGGCACAGCTGCCTGAATAATGAAAGGACCCGGGAGCGGCTGCGGTGGAGTCCGTTGTTCAGCCTGGAAGAAGGCATGGAAGAAACCTACCGTCACTGGCTTGGCACATCCTAGTTTCCCTTTCCCATAGGGACCAGTAGCAAATGAACATAAAACGGCCGTACTCCTCGTCATTCCAAGGAATACGGCCGTTTTTTAAGCGTTCCGGTTAGGCTATGAACAACATCTCATGCATAACGCTTCGTTTTGTCAGATCAGCAAGCGGAGCCCCACCAACGTCAGGATCCCCACAATGACGGTGGCAAACAGGCTTTTCGTAAGAAATGCGGTCAGAAAAGCAGGGACAGCCGCTATCAGTTCCAGTGTATGGCCCCCCGGATCCACGCGTCCGTCACTGACGAGCAGCTCCTGCGCTAATAGCGCCGCCATGACCGCGATCGGTACATGATCCAGCCAACGGATCATCAATTCCGGAATGCGGAGCTTGCTCAGAATCATGAGCGGCAGAACCCTTGGAATCAGGGTGACGACAGCACATCCGATAATCAGTATGGCGATATGCCATCTTATTTCCATCGTTCGATCACCATCCCTGCAGTAGCCGCGACCATAATCGCAACGATGACCGCTGCGCTTCCCGGCATGATCGTACTGACCGCGATCACCGAAACGGCGGCAACCATAATCACCATGAAGTCCAGTTTATACTTCTTTCGGCTGATCCATTGCAGGGCCAGCAATCCAATAAACATGCCAGGCAATGCAAAATCAAGGCCAAACTTCTCCGGCTCCGGTATCCATGCTCCGACAAGACCTCCCGCAACGTTCGCTGCACACCAGAACAGATACGCTGTGATATTCAGTCCGACCATCCACCGATAACCCAGCCTCTTCTGCTCGGCCGCCTTGGCTGCAGCCACACCAAACGTTTCGTCGGTTAGCAGGGAACCGATGAAGAAGCTTTTTCCCGAGGACAGCCCTTTAAAATACGGTGCAATCGCTGCGCTTAACAGCAGATGCCTGGCATTTACGAAAAATATCGTGACAATAATGGATAAGACCGGGCTTGCGGCGGCTACCATCCCCGCGGCTATGAATTGTCCGGAGCCCGCATAGAGCAGCAGCGAAAGGAGCGCGATCTCGAGCAGGCTGAAACCTGCGGTACGCTCGACGACGCCTGCCGCAAAACCGATGCTCAGGTAGCCCAACAGAGTTGGAATGCAATCCTTAAATCCTTGAAGATAGGAATTGGCCTGGTTTCCCTCGATATCGGCGGGAAGCCGTTCTGACTTGGTGCTCATCTGTGTTCGATTCCTCTCTCTCCCTCTACAATTCTATTTTTCATTACTATGAATACTTCTTGCTGGCTTGTCAACGCCAGGGATCGTTTTTTTCCATACAAATAAAAAAGCGTTCCGGTCGTGCTGCTCATCTACCGAAACGCTCCTCGTTTTAGTTGGATCGCCGTGACCTAAGGCTTCAGGATGACTTTGATACAGCCATCCTTCCTCTCATTGAAAATATCATAGCCAAGGGCAGCCTTCTCCATCGGAAACCGGTGGGTAATGATATCCGAAGGATCCACCGTCCCCTCTTTCAACATTTGATACAGGCTGGGCATGTAATGAATGACCGGGGCAAGACCCATTTTTAACGTAATATTGCGTTCAAACAGCTCTCCTAGCGGAAATGCATTGTAGATAAGCCCATATACGCCCGTGAGCTGGATGGTCCCGTATTTGCGCACCATTCTCACAGCCATGCGAAAAGCTCCCAAGGAACCCCCCTGAAGCTTCAACATGCTGCCCAGCATCTCGATGCCGGTCCGTTTGGCATCCAGGCCCACGCAATCGATGACCACGTCGGCGCCGCCCTTGGTTATCTCATGGATATAGTTCTCGATCTCGGGTATCTTCTCGAAGTTGTAGGTTTCCACATGATTGGTGCGGCTGGCATGCGCCAGCCTGTAGTCCACATGGTCGATGGCGATGACCCGCTTCGCTCCTTTCAGCCATGCAAACTTCTGCGTTAACAATCCTATCGGGCCGCATCCGAGGACAATGACGACATCGCCGGGCTTAACTCCTCCGTTCTCCACGCTCCACATGGCGGTTGGCAGCGCATCGGACAGCATGAGCAGCTTCTCATCCTCCATTTCGGCATCCTCCGGGATGACAAAGGGCATGAAATTACCGTAAGGTACCCGCAGCAGTTCCGCCTGCGCGCCTTGAAAGCCGCCGTACGCGTCGCTGTATCCAAAAAAACCGCCGGTATTCTTTGCTTCGTTCGCATAATCGCATTGGCTTTCCATTTGATTCTGGCAGAAGATGCATTTGCCGCAAGACACGATAAAAGGAATGATCACCCGATCCCCCACTTTGACCTTGCTTACTTCCGGCCCTGCATCCACGACGACCCCCATCGGCTCATGGCCGATAATGTAATCATCGTTAAGATGCTTCAGCTCGCCGTTATATAAATGCAAGTCAGATCCGCAGATGGCCGTGGTGGTGACTCGAATCAAGATATCGTCGCTGTGCCGAAGAACGGCGTCTTTCATTTCCTTCACTTTGATCCGATGTCTGCCTTGATAAGTGACTGCTTTCACGCGCGCCCCCCGTTCTAAGCCTTTATTCCATAATTGTAATATTTTGGCTTTTTAATGTTCAGTGTGCGCTAATTTTGCGGGAACTAGTCTATCCAGGCAAAATAATGCGGGATCAGCCCAGCGCTTCAGGCTGGACGTCCACCTGCTGCTTTTTGGTTCTGCCGACCTTCAAGAACAATACCAGCCCTAACAGCACCAGCGCTCCGCCTGCGGCTTGCAGCGAATTCATCGACTCATTCAGCAGGAGAAAAGCCAGCAGACTCGCTCCAACCGGCTCTCCGAGAACGCTCATCGACACGGTGGAGGCAGTCGCATACTTCATCAGCCAATTGAATAACAGATGACCGAATACCGTGGGCACGACGGCCAACAAGGCGAATATCCCCCACTCGCGAGCGGAATACCCGGTCAGCGGAATCTGCATGCCCACGTTATATACCGCCAATACGGCAGCAGCTACCGCAAAAACCAGCCAGCTGTACAGGAATGACGGCAGCCTTCTGAGCAGCAGTTGTCCGAGCAGCATATGGACGGCCACCGCGGCCGTCCCCAGCAAAGACATGATATCGCCGGTCAGATGTCCCTTGCTACCGCTGAAACCGCTGCTGCCAATGAGTAGGAACACGCCGAGAAAGGCGATGGCCATACCTCCTATGGCCGCCAGCGACGTTTTCTCCTTAAACCAGATGTAGGCGCCGATCATGACGAATACCGGCTGCAGGGCCAGGATGATCGTAGAACTGGCTACGCTCGTCCACTTCAGGGAGCCCATCCATAACAAAAAGTGCAGGGCCAGCATCGCACCGGACAGAATCAGCAGAAGCACTTCGGAGCGCTTCAGCGATCGGATAACGGGCATGTACTTTCCCGCGAACGGCAGCATGATCAGAAACGTGATCACCAATCGGTACATGGCCTGAATGGAAACGGGACTGCCGGACCATTTTACGAAAATCGATGAAAAGGATATGGCTATAATCCCTATAAATAACGGGATAAAAACGGGAATCGGTGCTCGGTTCGAATTCATGATGGTTAAATGATTCACCTTTCGTGTTATATTAGAGATTGATTTCAAAATTAAACTTTCGGTAAAGGATAATCGGCATGAAAAAGAAAGACCTACGCAATCAAATGACGCCTCCTAAATTTCTGGCGATCGGTTTCGCATCGATCACACTGATCGGAACTTTTCTGCTTAAGCTCCCTATCGCTACCGCCGACGGGACTTCGACTCCGCTGGTAGATGCTCTCTTTACGGCCGTGTCTGCCATTAGCGTGACGGGATTAACCGTCGTGGATACGGGCACCCACTGGTCGATGTTTGGACAAATTGTCATGCTTATGCTGGTTCAGCTTGGCGGCTTGGGGTTTATGACCTCGGCTACCTGGATTGCATTGATGTTCAACCGCAGAATCTCGCTCCGGGAGCGCATGATCCTTCAGGAAGCGATGGGACAATACCAAATACAAGGCATCGTGGATCTCATCCGAAGAGTGCTGGTCTACACGCTGATCATAGAAGGCGCGGGCGCCTTGCTGCTGACGCTCAGGTTCTCTGCCATCATGCCTCTTTCCGATGCGGCATACTTCGGCATATTCCAGAGCATCTCCATCTTCAACAATGCAGGCTTTGATCTCTTTGGCCAAATTCACGGCCCCTTCTCAGGGTTTGCCACCTATGTAGCGGATCCTTTTGTCAATATCATTGTGATGTTCCTGATTTTCCTTGGAGGCATCGGCTTCATCGTTATCTTTGATCTCATCGAGTATCCGAAATGCAAAAAGCTTTCGCTTCATTCCAAGGTTGTCTTGACGGTGACGTCCCTGTTAATCGTGATCGGGGCCGTCATGATCTTTATCCTGGAGCACAGCAATCCCAAAACCTTGGGGCCTCTTTCGTATCCGGTAAAGATCATGGCTTCCATATTCCAATCGATCACTCCCCGTTCAGGAGGCGTCAGCACCCTGGACATTGCGAGTCTGGAGCAATCGTCCCAGTTCTTCATGATTCTCCTGATGTTCATCGGGGCAGCCCCCGGATCGACCGGAGGCGGCATCAAGGTGACTACCTTTGCCGTGCTGATCGGTGCCGTCGTCACGATGATTCAGGGAAAACGCGATGTGGTGCTCTATCGCAACCGCATCTCCCAATCCCTGGTTTACCGCTCCATCACGCTGACGATTCTATCGCTGCTGCTATTGGTAGGCGCCTCGATGTTCCTGTCCGTTACGGAATCAGGCGAATTCTTAAGGATTTTGTTCGAAGCCGTATCCGCCTTCGGCACGGCCGGGTTATCCATGGGTCTTACCACCGAGCTCTCCGGGGTTGGCAAGATTACCATTGCCATGCTCATGTTCCTCGGACGGCTGGGACCGCTAACGCTTGCGTACGCGCTTAGCCGCAAGAATAACAAGGAGCTGTACCGGCATCCCGAGGGACGAATCACAATAGGATAAGCTATCCGGCCCGCTCATTGCCGCATGTAAACAAACCGTACGCCTCGATCTAAGAGAGGTGTACGGTTTGTTTCTTAAATACGTTCTTTAGTCCGCCTCTGATTCCCCGAATTCGCTGGCATCAATGGCTGCATCCAGCAAATCGTCAAACAGCTCGTCATCGTTTTCGATCCGTTCGTCTATCTGGAGAAACTGCTCCTCGATTCCCGGCTCGCCGGCAAAGTTCAGACTGTAATCCCAATCCCGGCCGTTCTTGCTCAGGAAGGTGATCTCGTAGGATGAGGCATGTCCATCTATAGAAAATACGGTATATCCCACGAATTGATCGGCATCATCCCGCTTCATATCCGCACGCTCGATTCGGACTTGTGACACGTTTTCACGCTCCTTCGTTACGTTGTAAAGCACTCACAAGACTCAGTATATCACTTTTCTTGATCGCTGATTATGGTTTTTCTTAATACAGCTCGATCTAGTATAATATGGGGTGTTACATTATTAATTGCATTGGAGGGTTCCAAATGTCCGATTTCAATACATACCTGGACAAATATGCCGAGTTGGCCGTAAAGGTTGGAGTCAACATACAGGAAGGGCAAACGCTGGTGGTCCATGCTCCTGTCGATTCCGCCGAGTTTACCCGCTTGATCGCTAAGAAGGCATACGAAGCGGGGGCCCGCCTCGTTAAGATCCTGTGGACCGACGAAACGATAACAAGGCTTCAATTCGAAAAAGCAGCGGATGACGTGTTTACCGAAGCGCCAAAATGGTATGCCGGAGAAATGACGGAGCTGGTCGAGAACGGGGCAGCCGTTCTGCACGTGCTGGCCGAGAACCCCGATCTGCTCAGCGGCATCGATTCCGAGCGCATCGGAAACTTCTACAAGGCGCGCGGCGAAGCATTGAAGCAATACCGTGCCTATCAGCAGTCCGATAAGTTTAGCTGGTGCCTGGTCGCAGTTCCTTCGGCTGCGTGGGCCGCGAAGGTATTCCCGGATGTTCCGGAATCCGAGCAGGTCGGCAAATTGTGGGATGCGATTTTCCACACCGTACGTGTGGACCAGGAGAACCCGGTAGAGGCCTGGAACCAACATCTCGAAGTGCTTGAAGCCAAATCCTCCGTGCTGAACGCCAAGAAATATAAGAAGCTCCACTATGTTGCGCCGGGAACCGATCTTACCATCGAACTGCCGGAAGGGCACATTTGGGCACAAGGCGACAGCATCAACGAACGAGGACACTCCTTCGTGGCTAACATGCCGACTGAGGAAGTCTTTACCGCTCCTCTCAAAACAGGCGTCAATGGCACCGTACATAGTACGAAGCCATTAAGTTATGCCGGTAACATCATAAACAACTTCTCCCTTACTTTTGCAGAAGGCAAGGTGGTCAGCTTCACGGCGGAGCAAGGGTATGAGACTTTGGAGCGTCTCCTGAACATGGATGAAGGTGCACGTTACCTTGGTGAAGTGGCGCTTGTGCCGCATCAATCCCCGATCTCGGAGTCGAACATCCTGTATTACAACACGTTGTTTGACGAGAATGCCTCCAACCACCTGGCGCTCGGCAGCGCTTATGCTTTCTGTCTCGAGGGCGGCAAGGACATGAATCAGGAGCAGCTGATTCAGAGCGGCCTCAATACGAGCGTAACCCATGTCGACTTCATGATCGGCTCCGGCGACATGGATATTTACGGCGTTACGGCAGATGGCAAGGAAGAACCCGTATTCCTGAAAGGAAACTGGGCATTTTAAGAATAAGATGCAGCATAAAGCAGCTATTTCTCGCGAAGTAGCTGCTTTCTTTTAACTTTTTCGGACTTTAATTGACCCGAGGTTGATTTACAAACTTAAAAATTGTGCGATAATCTAAACAACGCTTGAAGTTGCTATGAGGCAGCATATAAGAAATGGAGGGTCTGTCATGTCCAGCTTTGAACAAAAATTGGAACGCTATGCGGAGCTAGCAGTTAAGGTCGGCGCCAACGTGCAGCCGGGACAAACGCTGGTGGTTAACGCCATGATTGATGCGGCGCCGCTGGTGCGTCTGATCGTGAAGAAAGCCTACGAAACGGGTGCCAAGCAAGTGAAAGTGAATTACAGTGACGAGATCGTGAATCGGATTCGGTACGATCTGGCGCCCGACGAAGTTTTTTTGGAACCGCCGACTTATTACGCAGAGGAAGTAACCGAACTTGCCGAACAAGGAGCCGCTTTCTTGACGATCCTCTCCTCGAACCCCGACCTGTTAAAAGGAGTCGATCCCGAGCGTATATCCAATTATCAACGTACATATGGCGCAGCCATGTCGAAATACCGGCAATACCAGCAGGCCGACAAAATGAGCTGGACCGGCATAGCGTACGCTTCCCCCGATTGGGCCGCCAAGGTGTTTCCTGACGTTCCTGCAGGCCAGCAGGTGGACAAAATGTGGGACGCGATTTTCCACGCGGTTCGCGCGGACCTGGAAGATCCTATTGGGGCGTGGGAAGAGCATATCCATACCCTTCAACGCAAATCGGATGAACTCAATGCCAAGAAATATCACAAGCTCCGGTTCACTTCACCTGGAACGGATCTGACAATCGAGCTGCCGGAGGGTCATATATGGGCCCAGGCGGGCAGCCACAACGAAAAAGGCGAGCGCTTCGTTGCCAACATCCCGACGGAGGAAGTATTCACCGCTCCTCTCAAAACCGGCGTCAACGGCACCGTACGCAGCACGAAGCCTTTGAGTTACGGCGGCAACATCATCGACAATTTCTCGATTGCGTTCGAGAACGGGCGTATCGTCGAATTTTCCGCCGAACAAGGCCAGGACACTTTAACCCGACTGATCTCCATGGACGAAGGGTCGCATTATCTGGGCGAGGTGGCTCTTGTCCCCCACCGCTCCCCGATCTCGGAAAGCGGCATCCTGTATTACAACACGCTGTTTGATGAAAATGCCTCCTGTCACCTGGCCATCGGGAGCGCATATGCCTTCAACCTTGAAGGCGGCAAGACCATGACGTCCGAACAGCTCCAGGCAAGCGGCCTGAACACCAGCATTACCCACGTCGACTTCATGATGGGCTCCAAGGACCTTCAGATTACGGGAATCACGCATGATGGCAAGGAAGAGCCAGTCTTCATCGATGGTAACTGGGCATAATCGCCGTTTTTCCCGTTACCTTGACTAGCAACCCAACATTCGATTAAGAACGATCGACAGGGCAGCCTGATTCTCAGAGGCTGTCCTGTTTTTATCTGGTCCATCCCCGCCCTTTCTCTTGCCGAGTCAATCCCAGATTCGATTAATACCCATTGATGGCCGAGCATATGATGAAGAGATGGGCGCAGCTCATTGGCTTGCCGATAATAGAGGCGAAAAAGCGGGCCCCATACCATGAATTCCATAGGATAAGCCGGGATGCCTACGGTCTCCAGAGTCGGCTGTTACTAGAATTTGTAGGGCTTTTTTACCCGATATGTTGTAAAATGATGAGAGAAATAGGATGGTTACACCAGAGAGGGGATTATCGCGTGTCCAACCGATTACAGCTCCTCCTTGCAGCAGATTTCGCTGATCTGAGCGAACCTATTCAGGAAGAAATCTATTATGAATTTTATGACCTCGTTTATGGGCAAATACTGTATGTCGTACGGGATCATGCTGCTGTTGAGGATATCATTCAGGAGTCCTTTATCAAAGTGATCACAAGCAAGCCGAAGTTCGAAACGGAAAGCAAGATGCGGGGCTGGCTCCGTGTCGTCGCCAAAAACTCAACCATGAATTATTTAAGAAAAAATAAAAAATACCGTAACCAAGTGGATGTCGATAGTGTTTTTATTAATGAAGAGGACGTGGTAGTTTCTTCCACGAACGTCGAACACCAGGTGGAATCGAATTTGCTGGAGGAATCGATCGGGCAGTACCTCGACCAATTGAAGCCTGAATACAAGCTATTGATTGAGTATCGTTGGAAGCACAGCCTGACCTACAGGGAAATCGCGGAGCTGCTGAATACTCGCGAAGAGATCGTGAAGCAGCGTTTGTTCCGGGCCAGGGAATCCGTTAAGAAAATGCTGTATAGAGAGTGGGGTGAATTGGATGAGCAACGAAAAATACGATGATTGGTTTGACGAGGCCTTTGATGAAGCCTTTGATCGTGCAGCTTCACGTTCCTCACTCCCTACGGACAACGAATCCAAGCGACAATCCTGGCAGCAAGTCAAGCTGCAGGTCGAGAAACTTAACAATCGGAAACAGCGACGCCGCAGATTTCAGTTGGCCGGTATTATTGCAGCTTCCATGGCATTCGGGGCATTCGTGTTCTCCCAGCCTACCGTCACGCAGGCCGTATCGCCAATCTATCAGCAAATCGTGGATTGGGGCAATGGCATTACGGGCCAGATATTCGGCAAGAAAGAGCCCGTCGATCCCAGCAAGGCCCTTACTGCGCCTCCGCCGGATATAAGCCCTGCGCCAGATAACGCCGATCAAGTACCGCCCGCTGAATTGGTGGAAACCGAAGACGTTCCCTTTACGGATCCTAACGAATCCTTAATCGAATCGCAAAAGCGCGTATTATTCAAGATCCCTGAAATCGGCTATATTCCGCCAGGCTTTGAGTTCTATGAGGCGACGGGAATCGCGGAAAGCGAGAGCGCGCCGATCCTGGATCTTCATCTTCACTACAAGAATGCGGATGAAAAGGTATTCTACATCGATTTAATCGACATGACGGCAGAACGGTCCATCGGCCTTGGAGGAAAGGTTACCGAAACGCTGAAGCTGAAATCCGGAGCCGTAGCCTACCTGACTGAAACCAACCTCCGCTTTTTGCATGACAATGACAAAATATTGGTGAATATTAGCGGATTGTTTTCTCGAGAAGAATTCATTAAAATCGCCAACAGCATACACTAAAACCATGCCTGCACACACAAAGAAGGACACTTGCATAAAGTGTCCTTCTTTGTTATAACTTATTGAAATTACTGTTCTACTAATATCGAGTTCGTATAATAAGTGCCTTCCTCATATGTACCGTTCTCATTAATCCAATGAATGGTTTTGCCACGGTAATAGTAGCCTGCCTGAACGTTGAAATTTTTGGTGCCGCTAAGCGAAAGCTTGTTGGTTCCGTTCTCATATGCACTGCCAGCATCCACCCAAGCCGACCCTGTCCAGCGCTGTAGAACATAATTAATGCCGATGCTATCTACAGCTTGTCCAGCGCCGGTAAATCCGTTGATGCTCACTTGGGTACCGCTTGCCTTACTAATCGTAGAATAGTAGTTGATCAAATATTTATTCGCTAAGAGGCTGATGGAAGAATTCAAATTCATTTCAACCGGAGGCGGAGTCGTCAAAGCACCGGGTGCAATGTCTGCAGCGGAGTCCGCGTAAGCCCCTCCTGCCAGGGATAAACTTAACAAAACACTGACTGCAAGTGCTGAAGCTATACGTTTTGGACTGCGTACTTTCGACATAATATCACCTTTCTTTCAATATGATAGGAACATCCATATTTTAACACGTCGTGTTAGCGTAAAAGTTTCTATTTTTTCACGGTTTGATATAATTTTTGAAACTTTTCTGCAAATAAAAAGAAGCAGCGACATAAAATGTCGCCGCTTCTTCTAATATCCAGTTTACGCGCCCGCTTCTTCCTGTATCAGCTGCTGCTCTTGCCTGATCAGGCGTATCCGGGAGATGCGTTTATTCTCCGTCTCCTCAATCACAAAGCGACAGTCTTCGTATATAACAGACTGGCCTTTGTGCGGAAGCAGCACCTCAAGGCGCGCAGACAGCCATCCACCGATGGTATCGTAATCTTCTGTATCCACATTCAGACCAAATTGGTCATTGATTTCATCGATCAGCATCAATCCATCAATGGAGTATTCATCCTCCCCCACCTTTTCAATGCCAGGACGCTCTTCGTCAAACTCGTCTTGAATTTCACCGACGATTTCTTCCATAATATCCTCCAGGGTCACGAGTCCCGAGGTCCCGCCGTATTCATCGATAAGAATGGCGATTTGCGTCTTGCTCCGCTGCATTCTTCGCAGCAGTTCGCTGATCTTGATTGACTCAGGAACAGCAATGATCGGGCGAATCAGGGAAAGCTGGTCGCCAACGAAGCCGCGCATCAGATCTTTAATGTGAATAAAGCCAATGATATGATCCTTGTCTTCGTCGCAGATCGGATAACGGGTTCGCATGCCCTCGCTTGCAATCTTCAGATTTTCTTCCAATGAAAGATTGTTGTATAAGCAGATCATTTCTGTACGGGGGATCATGATCTCCCTTGCCGTTGTATCGGCAAATTCAAAAATGTTGTCTACCAGTGTCATTTCCGTGCTATCCATCAAACCGCTCTCGCTGCTCTCTTTCATCATATCCCGCAGTTCTTCCTCGGTATGAACATTGCGTTCAACCACCGGCTTCATCCGGAATATGCGAAGAACGTTATTGGAAAGCCCATTGGCAAACCAGATAAACGGGAACATGATGGTGTAAAATACCCGCAGCGGGCCTGCGGACAGCAGCGTGATTTGTTCCGCCTTGCGTACGGCCACCGTCTTAGGCGCTAATGCACCGAATACGATATGCATGAGTGCGATCAAGATGAAGGCTAATACCAAGGACACCGCATGAACGGCTGTGTTGCTCCATCCTATTCCGTTGAACCAAGGCGAAATCATGGCGGAAATCGTTCTCTCGCCGATCCAGCCAAGGCCGATGGACACGATGGTAATGCCAAACTGGCAAGCGGATATATATCCGTCCAGGTTCTTCAGTATGTTCTGCGCAAATTGTGCACGTCTATGTCCTTCTTCAACCAAAGCGTCAATCCGGCTGCTCTTCACTTTAACAAAAGCCAATTCAGCCGATACAAAAAATCCGTTTAATAGGACGAGAATCAATACCAAGGTTAAACTTATCAAACTCGGTAAGGGGTCACTCAATCGATCTCCTACCCGCCATACAGCATGCTATGACGAATAGGAACACCTCCTTCGGTTATTAAAAATGTGTGGTGCCATCAAGCATAACAGCGTGTTCGGACTACGCATCAACTTCCCAATGGTCTCATCTCCTTGTCTTATTCCGACTTATTCAAGCTATATAAGTAATTATATAGTACTACGATACACAGTCAAACGTTGTCTTATGACATTAATCATCGTTGTTATGAGCTTTAATTTGATTCTCAGCCGTTAACACTCGTTTTCCGATGAATTGAACGATTCTATGAATAAACATTCATAATGTTAAAATAATACTATCTAGCCGCGCGCAGTGGCGTTAAAAAAACGCATGCCGTTGAATATGCTGCCAAAGTCCAAAAGAAATAACCTCCGTTTCACATCGGTGTAAACGAAGGTTATTGGGGCATTCGCAAAAATAGATTTATCTTGCCGTTGGTGGCGGATTGCCGATCACGCCAGGATATTGGTAATTGAGCGGCTCGTCAAACACGACATAGTCCAGGTTCACCATCAGCAGGATGATCCGGCGCCCTGTCGTCCGTTCGCTGATGACGATATGATCGCGACCGGCGGCTTCGATAATGCCCGTGAACACCTTGGCATTCCATTGCGAATTGTTTTCATACGTCATGTAAAACGTTGCCTGCTTCCCAAGGTTCAATCGAAGGATATTCTCCACGTAAGATTGTTCGAATTGCGGCGGTGCCGGAACAACGGTGCCTCCCGGCGTCATTGGGCTTCCGCTGGGCACCTGCGGTGGAACGTTTGCCGTATAACCAGCGGTCCCGCGGTTCGGCACTCCCGGATAACGGACTCCATTCATGAAGTTCACAGGCGGCACACCTTGATTGTACATAAGTAATTTCCTCCTTTAATTTATAACTCCCGCCTAAGCGGTTGTATAACATGAATCAAAAAACGGACGGGCAATCGGCATATGTCGGGGTGAAGAAGCAGTGTGCCTTGAATCGGCCTGTGTTCTGCTGATTGTACCAAGTTGCCGGGCAGTCCCCTGCCGGGCGGAAAAACCATAGCGCGTTGCTAGCCGGCCATATGCGTTCCCCATTAATGACCCTTTGGGCTAGCTGACGATCCCGATCCCTGGCCCGTTGATAAAAATAGCCTTTCTGTGTTGCTTCAAAACCACCCGGGCTCTGAAATACCATATCGTTCATGTTGCGGATGTTTCGAAAATCCAGGCAGTTACCCAGTATCCGGTTCACCCCGACATTCCCTACCATGAGCATGCCCTGCTCACCTTCGCCTTCTGCCTCTGCGCGGATCAATCTTGCCAGAAGATCCACATCATTCGAATTCGCTTTGATGACTGCCACAGAGTTCCCCTCGCTTCCTTAAGATCACTTTGTATCGTATGTGCATTCGCCCAGAAATGTGCCTAGATACGAAAAAAAAGTTCCTTACCGCGTCCATCGCGGTAAAGAACTTTGGTCTCCTGCTATCATGCCTTACTTCGCTTTAGGATTGTTGTATACATAACGGAACGTATACTCCCCCGAGCCTGCTTGAATCACAACACCCGCTTGGCCATCAACCGCCGAATGGATCCCCTTCGCTTTATTTAGAGGGATCGTGCTGCCTTCCTTAACGTTTGTAACGTCAAAAACACCCGGCAGGCAAATTTCAGCAGTCGTATTAGGCGGAATGCACACTTCCAGCTGAAACTCGCCATCATCTTCCATCCGCCAGCATGACCGGACGGTTCCATACATCGTATCGATTTTGCCTTCCGCCCATATCAGGCCTTCGCCCGGTACAGGCGCAAACCGGATATGTTTATAACCCGGCGCATCCTCCACGGTCTGTATGCCGGCAACCGAACGATACAGCCATTCGCCGATGGCTCCGTATGCATAATGATTGAATGAATTCATGTCGCGGCTCCAGAAGCTGCCGTCTTCCTTGATGCCGTCCCAATGCTCCCATATCGTCGTGGCGCCTTTCGTCACCGGATACAGCCATGAAGGATAGTCCTGCTGCAGCAGCAGCTTATACGCCGCATCGTGCATGCCGTGCCGGCTTAACACATGATTAATATAAGGCGTGCCCACAAAACCGGTCGTTAAATGAAACCGGCTCTCCTCCAGCAATGCATAAAGACGATCCGCCGCGCGTTTTTCCGCCGCCTCATCCAGCAGCCCGAACATAAGCGCAAGCACGTGCGCGGTCTGCGTCGACGCCGCAAGCCTTCCGGACGGGGTCACGAATTCGTTACGGAATGCAGCGACAACCTTTTCTTTAAGCTCGGCATACAGGGCAGCATCTTGTTCTCGTCCCAATACGACCGCGGTTTTCCTAAGCAGTTCCACCGAATAACCATAAAACGCCGAAGCGATAAAGTCCCGTTCCGTAGCACCCACATAGTCCCCGGATTTCGCATCCAGTCCCAGCCAATCGCCGAAATGGAAGCCGGTATTCCACAGATATTCATGCTCCCCTTGAGCTTGAATGTAGGAGACCCAGCGCTTCATGCTCTCATATTGACGCTCCAATATCCGTCGATCGCCAAAATTGACGTACACCGTCCACGGGCAAATGACCGCTGCATCTCCCCATGCGGCCGAAGCATAGGCTTCATCGCCGAGCACATGCGGAACAACGAACGGAACTGCTCCGTCATCGCGCTGTTCCGCGGCCAGGTCCGACAGCCATTTCGTGAAGAAAGGCGCCACGTTGGCAAGATAGGCCGCCGTCCCGATGAACATCTGCGCATCGCCGGTCCAGCCAAGCCGCTCGTCACGCTGCGGGCAATCCGTGGGCACGTCGAGGAAATTCCCCTTCAGTCCCCATCGAATGTTGCTCTGCAATTGATTCACCATGGGATCCGAACATTGAAAAGTTCCGGTTTCTTCGAAATCCGAATGGAGCACGACCGCTTCGAAATGCCGGAGGTCCAGCTGCTCTTCCGTGAAACCGTCTAAACGCACATATCGGAAGCCTTGGAACGTAAAATGAGGTTCATGGATTTCGTTCCCGCCGCCTTTTAACGTGTATTGAATCGTTTGTTTAGCGGTTCGGAGATTCTCCGTATAAAAGTTACCTTCGGCATCCAGGATTTCCGCATGCTGCAGCGTCACCGTTGTGCCCTCCGCACCGGACACGCTAAAACGGACCCAGCCTACCAAATTCTGCCCGAAGTCGATGACGGTTTCACCTTTGGGCGTGGTCAGACATTCCACGGGCCGCACCGTTTGAACGGCTCTCACGGGCTCGTTGATCTGGGGCTTCAGCTTGTCGTAACCTTGGTCGATCGTTTCCACGCCATGCCAATCAACGGAGTTATAACCTGCCGAACTGAAGCCGTCCAGTTCGAGGCGCGCATCATAGGTTTCGCCATGGTATAGCTCCGACATGGTGATCGGGCCTTTGGCCGACTGCCAGCTTGAATCGGTTGCCATCACTTCTTCGCTGCCGTCAGCATACGTGATATGCAGCTCCAGCAGAAGCGCTAATCGATCTCCATAAATCGCGTGCCGATCCTCCCAGCCCAGCTGTCCCTTGTACCAACCGTTACCGAGCCAAGCGCCGATCGCGTTTTGGCCAGATTTCAACATCTCGGTTACGTCATAGGTCTGCGTCTGAATCGTATGATCGTAACTCGTCCAGCCTGGCGTGAAATAACAGTCTCCCACTCTCTGTCCGTTAAGCTCAAGTTCATAAAGGCCCAGCGCCGTAACATATATTCTTGCTTTCGTAATGGGCGACTTTAAGCTGAAGCTCTTGCGGAGGAGCGGGAGGTGACCGGCTTCAACAGGCAGCAAGGATCGTGGTGCAGATATCCATTGTCCGACCCATGGCTCCCCTTCCAGTTTTCCTGTCTCCCAGTAGGCCGTGTCGGACCATTCCGTCAATTCCCCGGCTTGGTTCCAGGCACGCACGCGATAGAAATAGCGCTTACATGATGTTACGCTCAGCCCCGTTAATTCCACGTGAACCGACTGCGACGAGGCTGTTTTCCCTGATGTCCAGCAGGGCTTGGCAAATTCCTTCTCGTTGGAAACCTCAATCTCATAAGCGGTTTGGCTGACGGCTCTTTCGTCCGAGGCCAACCTCCAACTGATGCGCGGCTTTCGCTCTCCGATACCTATCGGTTGATGAAGATATTCGCATCGTACATCCGTTACGCTGAACATGCTCATTCCTCCGTTCACTTCAAGAAGGCTGCTTCAACAATCCGTTTGAATTAGCCGCTTGGCTTGATATACGCTTTCATTTCTGTCCCTGTTTCAACTATTATTATAAGTGAACCTACAAGCAAGATGATGGGGATAACGGACAATTTAATGTGGTAAAACGGACATCCATCCTCGATCAATGAAAAGGAGCAAACAGGATGAAACGACCGATGGAAACCTATTACGGAGATTATTTTTTCCGGGACGACACCCTGATGTATGTAAATCGTAACGCGGAGAATTTTACGGGGTCTTACCATAACCATGATTTTCTGGAAATTGCGTATATCGCTGAGGGAGAAGGCTTCCATCACATGGAGAACTCGGTGCAGCGGGTTCGCAAAGGACATATGTTTTATATACCGCTCGGAATGCCTCACGTATTTCGGCCTACCTCTTCCAACGGGAAGCCGCTCATCGTGAACAATTGCATATTCTCCGTTAAACTTCTGCCGAAACTGATTGCCTTTGCCTCCGATTCGAGGACAGCCTCCTTATTGAAACAGATGGAAGACGGCACGCTTGGGTACCGCGCCATTACGGATCGGCATGACCGTTTCGAGAAGCTGTTCGTCTCCCTCTATGAACAATATGCCATGCAAATCAGCGGCTCAGCCGTCTATTTGCATACGCTGCTGCTACAGCTGATCATTGAGTTCAGCCGGGCCATCGAGCATTCGCAGCCTATCACCTCGGAGCCTTCGCATCCCTCTTTTCATGATGTCCTTCAATACGTGGAGGGACAATACATGCATGAGCTCACGCTGACGCGTCTTGCGCAGATCAGCGGCTTCAGCGAACGCCATCTTCAGCGATTGTTCCGCAGATATACCGGCCAGAGCTGGCATCATTATCTGCAGACCGTACGCATTCGAATGAGCCGCGAGCTGCTGCGAACCACGACAGACAAAATCAGTATGATCGCCGAAAAGGTCGGTTACAAGGACATGCATTCCTTCAACTCGGTATTCAAGCGAAGCACGGGACTCACGCCGGGGCAATATCGCTCCGAAACGCAGCATCATGGTTAAATGACCGGATTCTCCAGCAAATAATAAAAGCATGATGATCCTTATATAACTCGGATATCATGCTTTTGTACATGCACGATTATTCGCTGACCCTTATCTGATATCCTGGATGCTATCACGTTCCTATTACCCCAGCTCTTTCTCAAGAAGCACTTCATCCTCCCGCTTATAACCTGATTTCTCATATGCCCCGATGGCTTGGTGATTATCATGACCCGTAAGCACCTTAACCGTCCTCACCCCGCGCGCGAACAATTGTTCCTCCAGAAAAACGAGCAGCATTCCTGCCAGCCCCTGCCTTCTTGCCCGCTCCTGAATGTACATTTCCGTTATCTCGCCGACAAGCTCCCCGTAACAAAAGGACTTAAATGATTGGGCGCAGGCAAATCCAACAGGATCATCACCTAAATAAGCGATGGCCACGATCTCATCCGCTTGTTCCAAACTATATTTAATTTCCTCCAGCGGCATCCTAACCCCATTAAACTCCTCGTTTAATCGGTCCAGTACGGATGCATCCGTAGGAGATGCTAAGCGAATAAATTTCACTTTTTCCATATCATATTTCCCCCCAGTTCAAGATTTGGTCCATGTTCGATCTTCACCCCAAGTATACCACCTTTATCCAGCCATCTATCATTGCTCCCATACCAAAAAAAGGCCCTGCTGATTAAACAGCAAGGACCTTTCACTTCAAACAAATTAAACGGCAGTAACCGAGAACATCAAGCCGCAATAAATCAGCATGGCGGCGCCTAACCCGCTTAACAGCCCGACGGCTGCTGCCCGGTTCCTGCGAAATACGTTCACGACATTCCAGAGGAGACCAAGCCCAAGGCACAGGCAGAGTATCCCGATCCAGCTCCACGTAAAGGCCAATTCACCGATCGTAAACCCGGGATGGAACCAGACAAACGTTGCTGCAGGGCCATATGACGCCAATGTATCCACGACCTCGTGCGGCGCCGGCTGCTGGTTCATGTAGCCGGTGACGATATAAATCAGCCAGATCAGGATTCCCTCGCTTCGTGCCCATGCCGCGGGTCGATAGCTTCTATCCCTGCGCAGCTTGCGCTTGACGAGATAACCGTTAACGAACGCGAACACCAACAGCGGCAGAATGAGAATATGCTTGACCAGCAGGGCCTGACCGTAGGACAGCGTCCAGCTGTTTACGGGTTCCGGCGTCACGGCTGTCATCAGGAACAGACCCGATCCGACGACAATGATGACGCAGGCGATGGCTAATGGATGGAACCATCGGAGAAACGCACTCCAGCGATCATGTTCCGTGCTGAACCATCCTGTAAGCAGCAGCGTTCCCGTCCAGATGGCCATCGCCGTGAAATGGCCGAAGAAAGCAAGCTGTCCAACGCCATCGAACAGGGATGCAGCGTGGTTGAACGAAGACATGGCGACGGCAATGCCCAACAGAACAGCGGGCATAAGCCAGCGTAAGGGAGAGCCGGGCTTCCGGCGGACGATCAGGGTCAGTACCGCCAATAGGATCGAAAGAACCAGTATCCAGGCATAACGCTCGCCCTCGCTGAATTTGAACATGATGCTGTTAAAGGACTGCCAGAATCCGATATCATCCTTGAAGAACATGATGATTTGCAGTAGCGGCACAAATCCGAATAGGATGATGGCTGCCCCCGCCGCTGGGCCGAGCCAGGCCGGTACCGAAATGTCCGGCTTATAAGCCTTCGGTACCAGGGACAACACCGTGATCCCGGCCAGAATGGCGTATGCTAAATATAAAAACGGCTCGCTTAACCAATAATAAGACATTACTTTCTCTTCCGGGATGCTTTAATTCCAAAGTATCCTGCGACAACGGCCACGATGACGATAATCACGATCCACACGGTCGACCCGTTTCCTTCGGATGTGTCATTAGCCGGCGTATTCTCCGCCTGCTGATTCGTATCCGTCGACGGATCTGCATTGTCTGCGGCTGTATCATCCGCCGTTGTTTCATCCGGTGTACTTCCTGTATCCGCAGGCGTTTCTTCGGTGTCGGTAGAAGTCTCCGGAGCAGCTTCCCCTTCCGGTGCATCGACTTCGAAAGCATACGTTCCGTCAACGGGATGTCCATCTCCGCCAACGATCTTCCATTCCACCGTGTAGGAACCGGATGGAAGCGGTCCTGCCAGCGTTCCAGCCATAGTGTTCTGGTTAACCTTGACTTCCGATACTTCAACCTCTTCGCCTTGCGCATTCTTCACCTTGAGGGTGCTTAAATTTTCATCGATATTTTCATTGAATGACAGATTGACTTCCTTCACGCTTTCCGTGATCTTGGCGTCTGCCGCGGGCGTACTGGATTCCAGCTTGGAATGCGCCCACGTTGCTGTCGGGAACACCAGTACAAGCAGCAGACCCAAGGTCAGCAGAACCGAAGTTTTCACATGTTTCAACATGCCTATCTCCTCCAAACCATTTATCTTAAATTTGAATCTTCCCCATCATAACAAAGACGTTCTCTCAATGCTAATGAGTATATTGTGAACAATGATCCTATCCTATTTTACACAAAAATGGGAACGCCGCACAGATTGCGGCGTTCCCGTTATAGTTCACGGATCCGGTTCTACTATCCTCTCTCGTACCAATAGCCAGGTATCCCTTTGGTCAGTCGCAGCAAGGCCTCGAGATAATAATAATCCCCCCAGATCATGTAATCGTCCGGTCCCATCCCGCCTCTGACATAATAGGAACCATGCTTGATCAAGCCTTCCTCGGCAGCTTCACCGATAGTGGAATAACGGTTTACAAGGGAGATCATGGACTTCTCGACGGCGTCTGTCAATAGCCCTTTATTGCCATCTTCCTCTTCCAGGTGCTCCAGGATCTCCAGCATCCCGCATGCGGCGATGGCGGAAGCGGAACTGTCGCGAGGCGTACCCGCTTCGATCGGAACGTCAAAATCCCAATAGGCGACATGGTCTTCCGGCAAATGCTCGATAAAATAGCGGGCAGCTCGCACGGCGGTATCCAAATACTTCGGATCACGGGTAAAACGGTAGGAAAGCGCAAATCCGTAGATGGCCCATGCTTGCCCGCGCGTCCAGGTGGAGCCGTCGTGATATCCTTGGTGCGTCCCACCGCCGATGGGCTTCCCGTCCGACGGCTGGAAGTAGAAGGTATGGTACGAAGAATCATCCCCTCGCATTAAATAACGGCGGCTCTTCTCCGCGTGCGCGACGGCCACGCGTTTGTAGCGTTCGTCGCCTGTTTGGTCATACGCCCAATACAGCAGCGGTATGTTCATCATGCAGTCGATGATAATGCGGCCGCCGTTCTTCTCGTCGCCCTTCCGGCCCCAGGCCTGAATATACTGGCCTTCTTCCCGCCAGCGCAGCATCAGATGGTCGGCTGCTTTTAGGGCCAGCTGTTTGCCCTCTTCATGTTCATCCACGATCCACGCGGCCAATGCGGAGGGCAGGTATAGAAATCCGATATCATGATGATCCAGATGCCGCTTCTCCTCCAGCCGCGCCTTGTAATCCTCCAATTGAGCGATTGCCGTATCCTTAAACAGCGGGTCCTTCGTATATTCATAACACAGCCAGATCATTCCGGTGTAGAATCCTTCAATCCAGTCATTGCTTTCTCCCCACTCGTATCGCTTCTCCGCCGTGATGTGAGGGAATTTCATCGGAAATAAACCGACGTTCCTCTTGGTCTTTTCAACCGCATCCATGATGGCCTGTTCCCACATGGTTCACATACCTCCTATTCTTTGATGGCGCCGATCATGACGCCCTTCACGAAATATTTCTGCAAGAACGGATACAGAAACAAAATCGGCAGCGTCGCCACCATAATCGTCGCATACTTAATCGTTTCGCCAACCGGCATCCGATCTCCCCCTCCTACCGAGGTCATCATGCTGCTGGTATCGTTCTGGATCAGAATCTCGCGCAGGATCAACTGCAGCGGAAACAAGTCCCGGTCCCTTAAATAGATGAGGGCATCAAACCATTTATTCCAATGCCACACCCCGTAAAAGAGCACCATGACCGCAATGACCGGCAGCGATAACGGGATGATGATCCTGAACAGAATGGTCCAGTCGGTGGCTCCGTCGATCCGCGCGGATTCCTCGAGCGCATCGGGTACCCCTTGAAATGCCGTTCGCATAATAATCAAGTTCCATGTCGTCATGGCGCTTGGAATAATCAATGCCCAGTACGTATCAAGCAGACCCATATTTTTCACGAGCAGGTATTTCGGGATGAGCCCGCCGTCAAAAAACATCGTCATCACGATCAGCATCATGATGGCGCCTTTCCACATCACGTTTTTCCTGGATAAACCATAGGCTCCGAGAGCCGTCATGAGAATGTTCAGCGTCGTGCCGACGACCACGTAAAATATCGTGTTCAGGTAACTTCGGATGATATTCGGGTTCTCGAATACCATTCGATAGGAGTCCAGCGAGAAGCCCTTGGGCCACAGCAGGATGCCCCGGTGCTGAACGAATTCGGCGGGCGTGCTGATCGAAGCAAACAATACGTAGAGAAACGGATATAACGTTATGATCGATAACAAACACAATAGGATGACATTCGCAGAATCAAACAGGACTTCACTGACCGATCTAGTAGTTCGCATGAGATCCCCCTCTCTACCACAGCTTCGTGTCGGTAAACCGCTTGCTGAGATAATTGGCTCCAATGAGCAGCGCAAAGTTAATCAAGGAATTGAACATGCCGACAGCGGCGCTGAAGCTGTAGCTTGCTTCCAGTATCCCCTTGCGGTAGACATAAGTCCCGATCACGTCTGCCGTCTCGTAGATGACCGGGTTGTACATGATCAGGATCTTCTCATCCTGCAGCGCCATAAAGGAACCGATCCGCAAGATAAGCAGAATGATCACGGTCGGCAGGATGCCAGGGAGCGTAATTTGAAGCATCTGCTTCCAGCGGCCGGCACCGTCCACTTTCGCCGCCTCATACAGGGACGGATCGATATTGGAAATGGCCGCCAGATAAATGATGGAGCCCCAGCCAATCCCCTGCCAGATGGCGGACGAGGTATAGATGGTGCGGAACCATTCCGGCAGCCGCATGAACGAAATCGGCTTGCCGCCGAAGTAGGTGACGATATGGTTGATCAGGCCGTCCACCGCCAAAAAATCCACCAGCATCCCGACAACAACGACAACGGAAATGAAATGGGGAATATACGTAATGGATTGTACGGTCCGCTTAAAGATCCGATGTCGCACCTCGTTCAGCATCAAGGCCAGCACGATGGAGGCGGGAAATACGAAGATAAGATCGTACGCGCCGAGGATAATGGTATTGGAAACGACCCGCTCAAAGAAAAATCCGTTAAAAAAATCGCTGAAATGTTGAAAGCCGACCCATGGGCTATTCCAGATGCCGAGCCCTGCGGAGAAGTTCTTGAACGCAATCTGCAGGCCGTATAACGGTCCGTAATGAAACACGGCATAAAACGCCACAACCGGCAGCAGCATCAGGTAGATCGTGGAATTCCGGCGAAAGTCCTTCGCTGCTCTTGCGCTGAAGCTCTCGGATTTGCTCTGTATCGTCATGCGTTTTGTTTCTTCCTTTAGCTGCACCCTATGCCCTCCTCTGTGAAAAATAACCCGCATGAAGAAGGCGACGGCTCGCCCGTTTTCTCCCTCTTCATGCGCTTCTACAACTTACCGGCTGTTAAAACGGTCCAGCGCAGACTGCTGAATCTGAAGGGCTTCTTCAATGCCCATTCCCTGCACCGTTTGGACAAATTGATCAAAGCCGCTGATCGGCTCCACGCCCATAATGAATTTGTTGACCATCTCTTCGTAATACGTATTAATATCGTTCATGATCGAGGCATAACGCGTGCTCTCTTCTGCCGTCGGCGAAATAATCGGCATTAAACGGTCGTTCTCCGCCTTCATCCATGTCTCAATGGCCGCTTTTTGCTGAGGAAGCGCGGAATACTGCTCGACGTAACGGCGATCCTGAACGAAAGGTCCCGAATAACTGGCCAGGTTGTATTTCGACAACGCCTGGGTGATCGACAGCCCATCTGGATTCTTCATCACTTCGTCGGTATAGGTCGGGTACCCGTCCTTCATCTCGTAGCTGACTCCCTCAACCCCGAAATTAAACAGCATGTGCCCTTCTTCCCCATATTTGTAGTCGAGCCATTTCACCGTTTCCGCCGGGAACTTGTTCGCTTTCGTCACAGCTGCCCCAAACCCGTTGAACGGCGAATCCTTCTGTCCAAGAAGCGGCGTGTCCCCCTTCTTTAGCACAACGTTGGGAGCGCCCACCAGACTGACGTCCGGATTGCTTTTTAACATGAGTTCGGAATAGCGGCCGAGGCTGCTGCCCATGTATCCGGAGAAGGCACCCACTTGATTGTTGGTCACTTTGGCATCTTTGAGCGTCCCGTCCGTTGCCGCATAATCCTGATCGATCAGGCCTTCGGCATACCATTTGCTCATCGTCTCCAAATAAGATTTGAATTCCGGTTGGATGGGGCCGTACTGTACCTTCCCGTCCACCTGATAAAATCCTGTCGTAATTCCCCACGCGCCGACAAATGCATGGTTAATGCCCGTCATATCCATATCAAGCAGGAGCGGGATTTCATCCGCCTGGCCGTTCCCGTTGGGATCCTGGGTCTTGATCGCTTTTAATACTTCATACCACTCGTCAATCGTTTCCGGCACTTGCAGGTTGAGCTGATCCAGCCAGTCCTGGCGAATGATAAGGCCGTTAAAGGTCAGCAGATACTCGTCTCCGCGGATGAACGGGAATACGTAAATGTTTCCGCCATCCGTCGTTATCAGCTTTTTGTATTCCGGGTGTTCGTTCAGCAGTTTCGATAGGTTCGGAGCATGCTCTTCAATCAGCTCATTCAGGCGAATGATCGAACCGTCCGATATCGCTTTATCCGGCCCTCCGGATACGTTGGCCCAGCCATACTCCACGACATCCGGCAAGTTGCCCGACGAGACCATAATGTTGAAGGCGTCTGCCTCTTGCCCTGCCGGCGGATGCTGGAACTTAACCTTGGTCCCTGTCAATTTCTCCATTTCCTGATAGGCGGCAATGCCGTTCATATCCTGCATCGTTGCCGATGCGTTGGCATTCAGCGATACCCAATAGGTCAGCTGGCCGGGATACCCCGTTTCTCCGCCTGAGGCAACGCCCGTTCCTTCCTTGCCTTTGTCGCCGGCAGGCTCCTCGGCTCCCGAGCCTTTTCCGCTGCACCCGGCAATCATAGCCACAATCAGCATGAAGATGGCCAGTCTCGTCATACGTTTCCGGTTTGTTTTCAAATCACGACGCCTCCCTTTTTTCCTAATGAATGATCATCCGAAATGTTCAGGCCGAGTTGATGCCGGCCCTGCCTCAAATATTAATGCTGAAGCGCTTTCAACGTATATCGTACAGTTTCTGGATCCATATACAGCGATTAAGAATTGAGATGATCATTTCTTAAGGTTGATGATAGGGAATGCAGGGTTTCCTTGTATTTTCCCGGGGTGATCCCTTCGTATTTCTTGAATACCCGGATAAAACCGACATCGCTGGTATAACCGACGGAACGGGCGATGTGCGAAATCGTATTTTTGGCATCCCGCATCATTTCCTTGGAGCGCTCGATCCGAATTTTGGCCAGGTAATCGGTCAGATTGGTCCCGCTGTTCTTCTTGAAGAAGGCTGACAGATAGGGCGGCGTGATATCGAATTGCTCGGCAATGGAAGCCAGGCTGATCATGGCATCGTCGTGATGCTCCGTGATGTAGCTTTTTATCTTATCCAGGAGCTGCGAGGAGGAATCGCCTCTCTGGTCTCTTACGTACAGGCAGACCTGGCCGAACATCCATTTCACTTCCCGGTACAGCTCCTCTACCGTGCTGCCCTCGGTAATGTCTTCGATCGATTTGCCTGCCTGACCGAATACGTCCTCGTATTTCAAATTTAAGGCATTGAGCAGCTTGAACATCGTGCTGAGCAGGTTCGCGAACATGAGTCGGCCGAGCTCGGGCGAGATGGATTGACCGCTGAAGTTGTTGTGGTACAGACTTTGAATGATATCCTGAGCCTTATCCGTATCCCCGCTTTTCATGGCGTTAATGAGCTGGATTTCCGTCTCAATGGGAAAATCATAATACACCCCCGTTTTCTGCTTCATTTCATCGTAGAATAAAATCGGTTTATAGGCCGTAAAAATGGAATATTCCAGCGCCTTCAAGCTTTGGGTATATCCGCTTGCCAAACATCCAAGATCCGAACGGATATCGCTGATCGCGATCGTGATCTCGGACTTGAAGCGCTGTTCGATCACCAGCTTCACTTGTTCCGCCCAATCGTACAGCTCGCCCGCCTTGTCCTGCAGAGGTTCCGGCATATTCAGAATCATGGCAACCTGGTTCTTCTCCAGATCCACGGAATACGCGGTAAAGGGATGAATTTCTTCGGCCACCTTCCCGGTGACAAAGCGGATCAGGGCCCATTCGCTTTCCCGTTCGTTATGAATGAACCCGCTGGCATCCCTCAACTCGATCAGGGCAACGGCAAAGCCGGGAAACGGAAACGATATCCCCATGAATTCCAGGGCATGCTCCGACATATCGGCCGCATCCACGTTTCCCTTCAATAAACGCTGCAAAAAGTTGGACCGGATCACCGGCGTTTGCCTCGACAATTGCTCCTTCATCTCCGTCTGCTTGCCAAAGGAATCGGCCATCGTGGATTTGATGAAATCATATTCGTTGCGTACCTTCCCCTCCTTGACCGGATGGGATTGGCGAATAAAGCGGATAATGTCGCGCAGGGGATAATACGCCCGGTACGTCATGTACGCGCAAGCGGCAACTCCGGCGGCCAGGCAGATGCCGAGAACGCCTGCGGCCATTCGTTTGACCATATTCACCTTTTCCATAAACACTTTTTCCGGCACGACCGACACGTACTCCCACCCGCTGCGTGCGGATCTGGACGATACCGTCATGACGGCCTGCTTATCCTCAGCTTTACCCACATTGGATACTCCGGTTTCACCGGCACGAAGAATCACTTGACCGCTGGCATCCTTAATGGATATCGTTCCGTTGTTGGTTTTCACGATCTCCTCGAGCAAGCCTGTAATCTGCCTTTCGTCGATCAGCATGACAAGGGCGCCTTTGGGGTTGTTTTTCTCGCCAAATGGAAGCGTTTGCATATAAGTGAGCATTCGTTTCTGGTTCAGGCCTTTGCCGACCTCCGTTACGGGCAGATACCGGTTGAAATGAACGCCGCGCAGTATATCCGCTTGGTATTGTTGAAAGGTTAAGCTTTCATATCCGTAGATATCGGAGAACAAGACGCTGGACGTCGTTTTTAAGGTTGGGCTGAGAACCGTATCGCTCTCATCAAGATACACATAAAAATCGGTGATAAAACTGCTGCTGTTTCGGTACCGCTGCATTTCCTGCATGAAGGTGTAGTAATTGTAATGCTCCGCTCCGGTTTGAGGGGATCCTGCCTTTAACAGCGCATCCAGTCTCGGATGTGAAGTAATGTTCCGGGAAATCAAATGCATTTCATCCAATCGGCTGTCCACGACCTGCTTGGCCTGTTCGATGAGTGCCATGTTGGAGTTGTTGGCATTCTCGATCATAATTCGCTCGATTTGGGTATACAGACCCCAGAACACGATGACCGGGATCAGCAGTACCACAAGATAGGACATGAGCAACGTAACGAACACGGATACGCGATTGGATCGCTCATTTCTTGCGGTGGTTGTCGTCAAATTCCCCATACCCTCATTCCTTCCATTCTTTAGATGTGTTCTTTCCGCACTTACATTAATTACATCATACTGTTTTTATTTAACATGAACAGGTTTTCTTCAAAAATGTTAATGCATCACGAAATTGTATCATACTCGAACGCTGCGGCTTCCTCTACGATGGAAGTGTTCCGGTTTCATGGCCGGAAATCGATAACAGTCGGGAGGGAATGGATGTGAAACGAATGGCTCTGATTGTACTCATGCTGATTACGGGGCTTCATGGCTTTTTGCCGCCCCCATTGGCATGGGCAGAGAGCGAACGAGATCAGGTACAGGAGGGTTTGCTTGTGAACAGCGGTTTTGAGGCAACGGAGGCGGGGTCCAGTTGGTCAGGCGGAATCAAGCCGGCAAATTGGGGACAGTGGCTTCCAACAGGCTCGCCCATATTGGGAGTAGATTCGGGAATATTCAAATCCGGGAAACAATCGGTCAGCATCGAAGGTCCCGCAGGAACGTCCAGCCGGGCAGCCATAACCCAGTCCATCCCGGTAGAGGTCGGGAAAACGTATCGGATCAGCGGCTGGGTCAAAACGGAATCCGTCAGCAATGCCGCGCTCATCCGATATCAAATGAAGCGAACCGGCACCAGCAATGTGCTGGTTCATGTCGGAACGCTCAAGGGCACCCAAGACTGGACATATATGGAGAAGCTGTTCACCGTTCCGGATAATGCAGCCTCACCGCCCCTATTGACCGTTGAGCTCTTTCTGGAAACCGGAACGGGCAAAGCTTGGTTCGACGATGTGTTGGTTGAGGAGCCGCTTCAATCCATCGCGATCGAACCGGATGTGGCCTATCTGAATACGGGAGAGACCATAACACCTTCCGTCCGTTATGAGCCAGGTTCGTCACCTCCCCCTCAGCTGCAGTGGTCTGCGTCCAAGCCGGAAGTCGTGGAAGTGACGGATCAAGGCGACGTAACCGGCCTTTCCACAGGACTTGCAACCGTAACGGCAGCGACTTATGACGGTGCTCATACCGCCTCAATGGCGGTCAGCGTCAATGCGCCGGACACCTTGCTGGTGGACGATTACGAAGGCGAAACGGCTCAAGGCCAAGCTTTGCTCGGGCAGTTGTCCGCGCGCGACAGCAGCGGTGCCGACCATACGTATCTCCTCATCTCCCAGCCTGCGCACGGCATGATTACCGTAAAGGAGAACGACAGCTTTACCTACTATCCCGACAGCGGCTTTAGCGGTACGGACCGCTTCCAGTTTGCTGCCCTGCAGGCTGATACGGGCGGCGCCAAATTCGGCCAGGGCACGATCCACGTTACTCCTGTGAATGCTGCTCCCCTGTTGGATTTGGAATGGGGTTATACGACGATGAATACTTCCCTTTCCGGCCAGTTCACGAAAGCGGAGGATCCGGATGGAGATCCGATCGCATGGAAACTTGAAGCACCGCCGGCACAGGGCACGGTTCAAGTGGATGCCGAGGGTACTTATCGATATGCTCCCAATGAAAACTATCTGGGGTACGACCGTTTTCGCATATCGGCTGAAGATGGACGTGGCCGACGTACGGAAAGCGATATGCTGGTCTTTGTCGGGCCGACGGCAGATCGAATTTCGGAATCGCTACACGGTCATGCCTCATCCGCCCGTTCCCATCCGCGCCTTCTCGCATCCACGGACGATTTGAACCGCTCCAAGCAATTGCTGGCAAGCGGAGATCGTTATTTGACGGAGTGGATGCAACTCTTGAGAAATCAAGCGGACCCCGTCCTTGGAACTTCGCCGCTAACCTACCAACCTAATGGCGGCAATGCCTACATGCTACGCGACCGCTTGATTCCGACCGCGCTCATGTATCGCTTGACCGGCGAATCCCGTTATGCCGAACGTGCGTGGCAGGAACTGGAGGCGATGACGCACTACCCCGATTGGGGCGGCAGAACCAATAACATCCTTGCCTTGTCCGAATTGTCTTTTGCCGTTGCGCTGGCCTACGATTGGATATACGACGATTTGAATGAAGCTCAGCGAGCCCAATTGAATGCGGCGATTCGAGATCATGCGCTTGCTGTCGCGCTCGATTGGTACCGGGGGGAATTCCGCCATAACGGGGAGCACAATAACATTAACCTGGTCGACAACGGAGGCCTTGGCCTGCTTGCGTTAACCGTTGCGGATGAGCCTGAGACCGAGGATCAGGCGCTGGAAGTCATCCAGAGCACGTTTCAGAAGCTGCAATATGCGCTTCGTCACTATACCGAGGACGGTTCTTGGCCGGAAGGTCCTGCTTATTGGCATTATGGAGGCCAATACTTGGCCATGTATATTCAAGGCTTGAATAAAAGCCTGGGTACCGATTTTGGGCTATCCCTGCTGCCGGGATACGAGGCATCGGGCGCATATCCGTATCATTTGCTAGGCGAAGGCGGCGTGTTCAATTTTTATGATGGCGGCGTCAGCTACAACATGTATGAATCCTTATGGTTCGCCTCGTTCTTCAACAAACCTGAATACGCCTGGTTTATTGGCGATCTGTATGAGCGCAAGGGCTACTTCCACCCTCTCTATCTGGTGTTTTACGAGCCTGGCATGTTTGAAACGGTTCCGACGGAGCTGGATCGTTTCTTCACCGGCATTGAATCGGCCTCCATGCGGAGCGCATGGGATGATCCCTATGCCTTGTTTGCTTCCATGAAAGGCGTTAACGAAACGATGCGAAGCCATAACGATCTGGATGGCGGTACCTTCGTTTTTGACGCGCTGGGCGTAAGGTGGGCATCCGATCTGGGGAACGAATCCTACAGCTTGCCCGGCTTCTGGGATTACAATTATAATCGCTGGACGTATTACCGCAAAAAAACCGAGGGACATAATACCATCGTCATCAATCCCGTCCAGAATCCGATTGTTCAGCAAGAGCCTTACGGCACAGCCGTTACGATAAAAAAGGAATCGAAGCCAAGAGGAGCCTATACGATTCTGAATATGACCGACCTGTACCGGAAAGACGCAGGCGAGATGTTAAGAGGAATGAAACTCTCTGCCGATAGACGCGAGCTGGTCGTCCAGGATGAGATGAAACTGAAGCTTCCTTCAGAGCTGTATTGGTTCATGCACACCGGAGCGGACGTGGAGATTGTTGCGAATGGACGCGCCGCCATTCTTTCACAACAGGATAAGCGGCTGTATGTTGAGCTGGTCGAAGGACCGGCCGGTGCCCGGTTCTCCGTCATGGATGCAGCGCCGCTGGCCACCTCCCCGAATCCGGATGGCCAATCCAGCAACGAAGGCATGCGCAAGCTGACCATACACCTGGAGCACGTCCAGAATGTCCGGTTGTCCGTTCGCATGGTTCCTTTATACGCAAACGATCCGATACCTCCAGCGGAGACGGGGTTTACTCCCCTGCTGGAATGGACCATACCTGACGGCGATCTGCCCGAACCGGCAGCCCGACCTATGGCTAACCGTTTATTAATGGACGGAATGCCGCTCCATGGGTTTCGTCCAGAAGTCACGTATTATGAAGTCGGACTTCCGTTTGATGCTCCCTCTCCGCCTGTGATGACGGCCGAAGCGGATCATGCCGTGGCCATTGATCAGGCAGATACGATTCCGGGTACGGCAACCATCGTCATTCAGAACGACGCTCAACCGAATCTGAGCAATAGATATACCATCAAATTCACCCGGAATCCGGCCATAGGCGAACCGCCGAACCATCTAAAATACCAGGTACGGCATGTTACCGCGAGCGCCGTTCCCGAATCGGCGAACATTCCGGAACATACCGTCGACGGCAACCTGAGCACTCGCTGGTCCGCGCCGGGTACGGAATACGTACAGCTTGACCTGGGTGAGCCGAAGCCAGTGGGCGCTGTTTCGCTGGCCATATATTTAGGGGATACCCGTAAAAACCGGTTTGATGTTCTTGCCTCCGTCGATGGCGAAGAATGGTCGACCATCTACGAGAATGGGCTGACTTCCGGCACGACTGTGCAGCCTGAAACTTTTCTTGTGGAGCAAACGACAGCCCGATACATTCGGATACTGGGCAAAGGAAATAATGCCAACCCGTGGAATAGCTTCACCGAAGTCGGCGTGTACCCGCTAGCCCCGATCGTGATGCGCGTGGAAGCTTCAGATGAGCTCAAACTGGGCGAATCGGGACAGATCGAAGCCTGGTACGGCTTTCCGGGCGGGATGCGTGAACAGGCGGAAGAGCTGACGTACACATCCGATGCTCCGGATATCATTCAAGTGAGTTCAACCGGACGGATGAAGGCGATATCTCCGGGAAGCGCTGCGATCTCGGTTAAGGACCAACGTTACGGATTCGTTGAAACGCTCCATGCCACGGCCGCATTCGATGGAAATCAGCCTTTTCTCCGGCTGCTGGGCAAGGATCTAATGACTTCCAAGACAACGCAGCAGTTTCGGGCTGAACTTCTTCACCCCGATGGCCGCAAGGAATCCCTCGACAAACTCAGCTATCGCAGCAGCAACCCCCATATCATCTCCGTTAACGCACAGGGAGTTGCCCGCGCGAATCAAAGCGGAATTGCCGTTGTCAGCGTAACCGACCGGACGAGCGGCAAGACGGATTCCATGGCTATAACCGTCCGTTAAGTCCAAGCGGCTATATTGGGATATTCGCCACTGTTTTGCGAATACGGGTTATAATCAGGAAAGGATCGTCCCCGAGGAGACGATCCTTTTTTATTTTATCCGCAACAAGTTAAGGTTCATATATCATTTTGCGGGTCATGCCGCCGTCCACCACCAGATGGGACCCTGTTACAAAGTCATTCTCCGGATCGGTAAAATAAAAGCAGGCTTTGGCGATATCGGCCGGAATTCCGACCCGACCCGCAGGGTGCTGCTTATGGTCCTCGGATCGAAGCTCTTCATAATCCCCGGTTTCAATCCAGCCCGGACTTATGCAATTCACCCGAATTCCATCGGGCCCCAGACTAACGGCCATGGCATGACTCAACGCAACGATGGCTCCCTTGGAAGCCGCATAAGCTTCCGAATTCGGCTCGGACATGATGGAACGCGTGGAGGATATATTGACGACAGCCCCGCCATTCCCACTCTTTTTCATATATGCGGCAGCCTCGCGGGTAGCCAAAAAACAGCTTCTGGCGTTCGTGTTGATTACGTCGTCCCATTCTCCCACCGTAAGCTCATATGGTGATTTCCATCGGGAGACCCCTGCGTTGTTTATTAAGATATCGATGGTGCCCCCATATTGGGCCGCTTGTTTCATCAGGCGTTTAATCTCTTCTTCCTTCCTCACATCGCAGGGGATGAAGACGGCATGAAATCCTTGATCCTTCAAGGTGTTTGCCGCCAGATTGCCCTGCTCTTCATGAACGTCGCTTACTATCACTCGAGCTCCGCTAACCGCATAAGCCTCAGCCAATCCGCGGCCTATCCCGTTCGCAGCGCCCGTTATCACCACCGTTTTATCCTGAAATTTCATAGGCAGCTCCTCCTTCTCCTACATTATATACCACAGGAGAAGGCGTCATAAAATGAACCAGCCTCTTATTTAGGTTGTTCATAACCCCGGACCACATGAAGATGCGCTCTGGGGTGCCTGACGAATCCGTAGTACCGGGTTCCCTGAAAACGAAGCAGTCCCTCGTCCCCTTCCGCGCACATGCCGAATTCCTCGCCGTTTACGGCAAATTCCATGCGATCTCCGCTCTCCACTTCGAATGTCAGATAATAGGTGGTACGAGTACGGCTCGACATCGTATCATCCGTCTGCTGTGTATGTTTCACTTCCGTTCGCTTGCTCACAATTTTGGAATCGACCGATAGCAAAGGCTGTCGGTTATTCTGACTCCATTGCAGGATTCCCTTACCGGCCGACAGCAAAATGATCCCGATGACGACGATGAAAAACACGGGCATAACGCTGCCGAAAAAATCGAACATCCAATCTGACCCCGATCCCATACGGCTCCCCCCTCCACCTTGTCTTGAAATATGTATATGCTTTATGTCGGACAATTTAACTCATGCATCATGGAAAGTTTGATTGAAATTTTAAAGAACTTGTCCCTTTCTGGGAGCGTCAAAAAAAGCTGATGCCGGCACTTTGCCAGTCATCAGCTTCTTCACGAAACCTTATAACGCCCTGATCCATTCATTGTCTTCATCTTGTTCATACCCGCTTAATCGTAAGCCAATCTCATCCACTTCATCGTTTCTTCTTGTCCCGTCATTTCATGGTCCTGCGGTGCCATGTCTTGCTCGTTCCAGCAAGCCAGACATTGCTCCTCCGTCTGACATAAACATGCATCATCGCAATGATAGCACAAGCGAAGGAAATTTATCGTCATTTGATCGGTATGCATAAGGATCGTCCCCTTCCAAACATTTTGACGTACCTGATTACATCTTTATAGTAGCATACAGGTTGAATTTTATTTGTGATTAATTTCACAATATAATATGTTTATAAAGGCTTTATCGGAACCGTTGGTTTTAGCCGATAAAGCCTTCGTCATCGAGAGAGTTTTAGATTGGCGGATCAGTTCCTGCTTGTAGGTTATTAGTCGGTATTACAACCCCTGCCAGGTTACGCCGCCGTCACTGCTTTTCATCAGGCGCGATCGGTTTTTGTCCGTCGTTTCAATCAGCATCCAGCCGACATCCGACGATGTGAATTGCAATTTGACCACATTCGGATATTTTGCAAGATTATCGGACAACAGCTTGCTTCTAGGGAATGGTGTCCAGGTCTTGCCCATATCGCTCGTATGATAGACGATGCCGTTCACCATTCTCCATCCGTCATGCAGACGACGGAAGACAGGCTGGATGGTCCCCTTCCCGCTATTTCCCGTCATGGGGAACGACACCAAATTCCATGACTTCCCCGTATCGGCCGTAAAGTAACCCAAATAGTTCGCCTGATCTTCCTTTACGCAGGTAACCGGTATATAAATCTCGCTTCCGCTTCCACCTTTGCCCAGATACTTGGGAGTCCCGGCAAAAACGGAACCGCACGCATCCAGCAGCTTGCTTTTGAATACTTGGCCGGAAGACTTCCACTTCTGTCCTCCGTCACGTGTTATATACAACTTGGAAGATTGCATTTCACGGATGGTCGCAAACCCGACAAGCGAATCCGTGAACGTTAATCCGATGACGGATCCGGTTCGCGGAATGACGCTTCCCGGAATTCGGGATGTCGGATACTCCGTATTCTGCATAATCTCATCCCATACTCCGCCATTATTGCTGGTGTGAAACAGCGACTTCTCTTCCGATCCCCGGGAGAGATCGCCTTTCGCCATAATCCATCCCTGCTGGGATGAAACGAACGACATTGCCGTAACGACTCCCGTCTCCGGAAGCGAAGAGAGCTTCCAGCTGCCGCCCCCGTCGGTCGTATTGAGCAGGATCGTTTCGGCCGATCTCTGTTTGTTTCGTATAATCCAACCATGATTTTTATCCGTGAACACGATGTCTTTCCCATACTCCAGCTTATCAACGAATTGGACATTGGATGATGGAGAGATATCGACCCAGGTCTCACCGTAATCTTCGGTCTGATAGAGACGCAGTTCTGTGTTCGTGATCCCCCAAGCAATCCCCGTTGACTCATTGAGCAGATGGAAATCCGTCAACCGTGTATGTATCTGATATTTGCTTTTTTCCTCAGGTGCTTTCATGGCCGTATCCGGCGTTACTAGTGTGATGGTCTGACCTTCTTCTTCATCTTCAATTGATTCAGGAGGGTCTTCTACAGTAGAAGTTTGCTGTTGTTGTTTTATCGGTTCTGAGGTACAGGCTGCTAACATGAATACAATCATCATCAGCATACCGAGCCAGAATATAAAACGTCTAGATATCAAGAATTCTTCCTCCTCTTATTCGATGTCATGCCGGCAAGTCTGCTTTTTCGACATTATAACATATTACATCCTACGGAAATGTAAAGAACCAGCTTGCAAAATTTACAATACTGTAGCTTTTTTGATAGCGTCATTCTCAGATGCATAAGGATGTTTCGATTATGGAAGACTTTTGAGGTGTGCGAATGAGCAAGATCATTACATACAAGGAGGTGAACTTTCATGGCTAAACCTGATAATCGCGAAGACAATGTCGAACATCTGCAGCAGGCCGTCCAAAACACGATCGAGAACTTCCGCGAGGCAGAAGATTATCTTCAGGAGTTCGGGGATGAGATCCCCGCAAGCGAGAAAGAACAGATTCAAGACCGCAATGCTCGTCGCGAAAAGAGTATTTCCGGCTTCCGGGAAGAGATTAAAGACGAGGCTGCCCACCAGCAAGGAGAATAATCTTCAGACCGCAAAAAAACAGGAGGAGCTTATGAAGCTCCTCCTGTTTTTTGCCGCACTAGCGTGGGCTCTTTCTGACAATGACGCCTTTATAATCCTTTAATTCTTGGGACGCATCCGTAATAAAGTGCCTGATCGCCTTCACCCTTGATTCCAATTCCATCGTATCGTTCGAACCTACCTGCACAACCGATGCAGATGCTGTCGATATCACGTCCAGGCATCCCACATGAATCGTTTTATGGTCATGTATAACGTCTAAGTCTACTTCTGACGGAAGCTGCCATGCAGGTATGGATCTCGAAAAAATCGGATAGTCCTCATAATTGCCTTCGTCCTCAAAAAAAACCGGAACTTGACGTTGAATCGCCAATGCTCGGGTATAGGCATCGATATGTCCCGATTCGCCGCAGATGCATGCCGAACTATTAGAGATATTGATGATATATACGTTATCAACGAGTACATGGCGCTTCATGGTGCGGTAGCCGGTGATAACGGAACGAGCGGGGTGATCTGCAGGGATTCGGAAGGAGTGTCGTAGATGGAACTGCTATTAATAACCCGGGTATCTCCGATCAACAGCACGGATGAGCTGGAGATCGCCGTAATACGGATCGAACCAACCCGGAGCTCTTTATTGATGACCGTCATTTTCATTCGTATTCCTCTTTCCATGTTGCAAATTATGAAGATGATGCTCGACTGCCGTATCGATTTCTTTTTTCATTTGATTAGCGATCATTTGCTCAACATCACCTGGATTTATCGCGGTACTGTTCGAGTGGTATTGCTGTAAGTAAACGTTGATGCGATCTCCGAGTTGTTTTCGGATATCTTCTATCATCACCGCAGCATATTGATCTCCAAGTTCGTGATTGGACTGGGGATTCATTTGCTCGAGTCGCGCCGGCACGGCATGTTCCAAGTGGCTTGATACCTGCTGATGTATGTTTGAGTAAAGATCCCTTCCGGCAGCTACCGCCTGTAATTGTTCTGCCGGCTGGCCATTGACGGTGATATCCCCCAGAGACTTCCCATCTGAGGGCGTCAGTCCAATGTTTAAGGTTCCTTCCAATTTTTCGATTTTCAATAAATCAAAATTATATTCGACGTGATCCGTCGACTTTTGATTGCCCTGCTGTAATTGATTTATTTCATTACTTATTTCCTTTAGCATTTGTTCCATTCTGTTAAGCTGCTCCGTCTGGGATTGAAGGCAATGGAACAATTGCTGGATATGGTATTGATACATAGCATCTCCCCCCGCTCCCTAATGATTGTATGCGTATGATATGAGCCTCATTCTGGCCGATATAGATCTTCAATCGGCGCAGGTAACGGAACCAGGGGGGCCATATTATTCGGAGGCTCGAACTCCGGAGCAGGGCCCGTAAAACCGCCCGTGTTATATATATTGGATAATGCGCGGATCTCACCTGCGGTTCCAATCTGAAGCACCGAGGAATTGGTCACCGCGTCAACCCGAAGCTGCTGTATATTAATGCATTGATGTATCGTTAGATTCACTGGGGCTCACAACCTTAATTAAGCATTAGGCGAATCAATAAGGTCTGGATCGAATGTATTCGTGCTGTTGGCTTGGTTATTAGTTATATTCGTACCAATACTGTCTCCGGTGGTGAACGAGTTGGCGCCGGAATAAGCTTTTGTCGTGCTGTTTAAATCGATTACTCCTGTATTTCCAACTAGTACCGTAGAACTGGGGCCCACGTTTACGATTTTCATATTGCCGATAATTGAAACCACAATTCCACCTCTTTGTTCAAAATCGTCCGCTTGGATTTATTCTATGTGGTCGGATGCCCAGATGTCACTATAACATTCCTTCGCCCATACACTGGAACAAAGAACGTAGGAGGGATTATCGTGAGCTCAAGATCCAAAAAGCCGGACTGGTTGACACAGGACTCTTTCTTTAACAACAATTCCTTTCCATTTAAGGATCTGAATCATCTCAATGAAGATTATCAGCTGGATCCGACGATCATTGAGGATTATGTAAAGGATACGATACGAAAAGCGACTGCCGGAAATGAAATTCTTCCCGACCCGCATTCGCTTCGCTATGAAACGTTAGATACTCATAACTTTCTGATCGTGAAATGTTATGTGCCTAAACGCATCCATCCCGAAAATTTATGGATTCAGCTGAACCGGACGCAGATCAAAATCAACGGCTTGCCAAAAGAACAACACCAAACCATATCTTTACCCGTCCCCATACTGCCTGCGCAATCCGTTGCGACCTTTAGACAGCCTACGCTTCAAATTAAGATGCCGAAAATGTCTCCCGGCCGCCTGCGCGATATCAATATTCGTTTCTTGTGAATCAGACGGATAACAACAAGGACAGCCAACAGAAGCACCGTTCAAAACAACTTGCATGCAATATCCGTTGTTTGCAGGTTGTTTTGACTCATCTTATCTAATACTTATTGATGACTGAATTGCGATATAGTAATGGGAGTTTTTCCTTGTTTAAACCTTTATCATGGCTGCTTTGTAAGTGGTTGGGCTGTATTTAAGAGGATGTAGCTAGATATCGCTTGAGGTGTTTTCTATTGTGAATTTTTCATATATTGAAATAACATAATCAAAAAGAAATAAGCTGATTTCAGTTAAGAAACCAGCTTATTCAAAGATCTATATGAAGGCCGCATGTCCGGGCGTGTTAAGCCTCGGAAACGACCGTATAGCGCTCGTTGAGATGTTTAGGCTGCTCAAGCTCATCGAGCACCGCGATGACGTAATCGGCATAGCTGACGTAGCTTTTACCGCTGGCGTTACCAATGACTTGATCTTTGCCCTCCTGATAACTCCCTGTTCGCCGACCTTCCGGATTAAAGAACGCTGCCGGACTAAGATACGTCCATTTTACATCCGAAGTTTGTTCCAGGTCCTTCAAATTCTCGCCGGCATGGAATGCCGTCGGATAATATTCCTTCGGAAAATCGGGCGTTTCTAAAAGTCGAAGCGTTTTGGCTTCGTCCACAAACAAGCTGCCGGCTCCTCCGACAACAAACAGTCTGGTATCCGTGCCTTTTAGTGCTTGTATCAGCACCCGGCCTACTTCCACATATTGAGTCTCCTGCCCAGGCGCCGCGCCAAATGCATTCACGACAACGTCGAACCGCTGAAGATCGGCGCTGGTCAGATCCAGCACGTTCTTCTCCAAAATGTTTATGCTGGAATCGGAGATTTTGGATGCATTACGCACGATCGCCGTTACTTCATGACCGCGTGCTTGTGCCTCCTTGAGAATCAGATTTCCCGCTTTCCCTGTCGCACCGATAATACCAATCTGCATTTCGAATCTCTCCTTATCAATTGTATGTACAAATGAGTGGTGAAAAAGACAGAGGCTACATTCCCCTTTTCAGCAATTCGCTGGATTCATGGAGAAGTTTCGCTAACTGTTCGCTATGCTCCTTCCCCAAGAGGGAAACATACTCTCCGTATAACTTTTCAAAATATTGGTTCAGCTCCCGGTATAACGCCATCCCCTCGTCCGTCAAGAAAATATGCGTTTCCTTCCATTCGGATTTGCGCTTTACCAGAAGTTTCTCCTCCAGCTTATCAATGAATCGGGTGCTTGTGGATGGAGCAATCGACAATTTATCGCTAAGCTCTTTGTGCGTAATTCCGGGATATTGATGGATCACCACCAGCACATAGGAGTACGTTGGGGATAAGCCGGCTTTTGCAAATGCATCCTCCGCCATCTTGGTCATGGATCGTGCAAACCGATTTGACGTAAAAAACAGGCACGAGCTTAAAATGGAATCATCGATGTTCATATCCAGCCACCTCTCATTTGTATATACAAATTAACATTTAACTATGTTATTGTCAACAACTTTATTTTAGTTAGTTTCAATGCTTTTTCCTCTTTCGTTTGTCAATAAGTTCGGGTTCAGCCGTAAGCATGCTCCACTGATGGTAGAACGTGTTACTAGTACTTTTATGAATTTTTCATATGTTGAAATATTATTCCCTCCTCAAGGGTAGTAAAAAATCGTTGACCTTGTCATTAGTGTCAAGGTCTACACTGTATTCGAAGCTAATCCTTAAGGAGGTATACAATGAAACCATCGAAACAACATCAAGAACAAATGCTCGAAACTGAAACTCGGCAAACGCCGGCAAACGGCAGCCAAACCGCCGTAACGGTGCTGGGGCTTGGACCCATGGGGCAAGCCCTGGCCGGTGCATTGATCAGGAGCGGCCATTCCACAACGGTGTGGAACCGGACATCGGCAAAGGCTGACTCGCTGGTAAAGCAAGGTGCCGTGCTAGCTCCGTCCGTTAAGGATGCGGTGTTTGCCAGTCAGCTTATTATCATCTGCGTGCTCAACTATGATGCGGTGAACGCCGTTCTGTCTTCTGAGACAAGTGCATTGAAAGGAAAAACGCTTATAAACCTGACAGCCGACGTACCTGAACGTGCGCGGGAAATGGCGGAATGGGCTTACCACAACGGAATTGACTACATCGATGGCGCCATAATGACGCCGATACCTACGATTGGGGAGCCTTCGGCCGTCATTTTGTACAGCGGGCCCGAAGACGTTTATCGCAGCCATCATCGTATACTCGCCAGCCTGGGCGGAACCGCTTCGTTCCTGGGCGAGGATCCGGGTCGTGCAGCGGCATATGACGTGGCGCTGCTAGATGTGTTCTGGACAGCCATGAGCGGTTATGTGCACGCGCTGGCCATTGCACGGGCGGAGAACATCGCTGCGAAAGACATCGCCCCTTATGCGCACAATATCATTCGCATTATGCCGGATATCATGACCTATATGGCGCATGATGCGGATCGGGGCGTTTACCCTGGGGACAGTTCCAACCTAATCTCGAATGTAACGAGTATGGAGCATATCATCCACGCTGCCGAACATCATGGAATTGATAGCAGCGTCTTAATCGCAGCAAAAGCAATTGCCGAAAAAGCAATCCATGCCGGCCATGGAGAAAACGGCTTCTCCCGCTTGATCGAGTATAATCTCACCTCGCCATAATTGACCGATCACGCTCGCTGCAGTTTAATACTCGTATGAAACCTAACAACGAATAGGCAAGTCAAACAGGCGACTTCATGTCCCCTCTTGACTTGCCTATTCGTTGAGTTCGCCGTTTCCTTAACCTTTGACGGCTCCCTCGGTCAGACCTTTCTGGATATATTTCGAGATAAACAGATATACAATCAGAACCGGAATAACCGTCAATGATACTGCCGTCGCCATCAGACCAAAGTCCGTTCCGTATTGCGAGCTGATCTCATTGAGCAAGGCAACGATTGGACGAACATTCTCTTTGTTCACAAAGATCAATGCCGAGAACAAATCATTATACGACCACATAAACACGAAGATGCTTGCCGACGCGAATACGGGCTGAGAGATCGGAACGAAGATTTTCACAAACATCTGCCATCGGTTGCAGCCGTCCATGAATGCCGCTTCTTCAAGTTCTTTCGGAATGGTTGCCATGTAACCGGCAATAACCAAGGTCGCAAACGTCAGATTGCCTGCCGTTTGCGGAAAAATCAAACCCCAGTATGTATTGACCAGACTGGTTTTGATAAGCAGCTCATAGACCGGAACCACGGTTGCAAACGCAGGAATCAGCAGCGTCGCATACAAAATGGAATAAATGGTTCGCTTTCCTCGAAAGTTGAACCTGGACAATACGTAAGCAGCTAATCCTCCAAGCAATAATACCAAGAATACGGTGCTGAAGGACATCACCAAACTATTGATATAACTTCTTCCGATATTAATGCGGTCAAATGCGTTCTGATAGTTAACAAATACCGGTTCCCAGGCGATGCCAAAGGAATTATTCATCACATCGCGGGATACTTTGAACGAGTTGTTCACGATCCAGAATAACGGATAGATGGTCGTTAAGGACCACGCTGTCAAAATCACGTACATCAACGTGGTGCCTAGACTAAACCGACGCTTCCTAACGCGCTGAGTTTTGTGTTCAACGACGATGGTTGGCTCCATAACAGTACACCCCTATAATGCTTAGTATGTAATCTCGTCTCTTTTCAACAAACGGTTGGCTATCAACGCAAGCAGCACGCCAAAGACCACCATGTATATCGCAACCGCCGATCCGTAACCAAAGTTCTGGTCCACCATGGCCTTTTTGTACATGTACGTCCCCAGCACCTCGGTTCCGTTCTGGCCGCTCGTGATGACCCAGATGAACTCGAACACCTTCAACGTACCCGTAATGGCAAGGGTAATGACGACCTTGATGTCACTCATGATAAGCGGAATTGTAAGCATCGTTGTTTTTTTGAGGCCCGTGATTCCTTCCAATTTTGCGGCTTCATAATAATCCGAAGGTATTTTGGACATGGCGGTCAAGAACAGAACGAAATAAAAGCCCACATAATGCCATACCGTTGGGATCGATACCGCTTTAAGCGCATTTTTCGCATCCAGCCACAATACCTTCTCGATGTTGAAATTCGCCAGCAAGTTGTTCAGCAAACCGAAGTTGTAGTTGTAGAAGAGCACAAACAACAAAGAAATAGCCGTACCGGATATAACCACCGGGAAGAAGAATACGGTTCGATAGAACCCTTTCAGCTTGGATATGTTATCTACCAGGACGGCCAGCACTAGCGCAATTCCCACCTGGAACACGATAACATAGAGCATAATTTCCAGCGTGTGCAGCGTTGCAGCGCCAAGCAGCTTATCCGTAACGAGTCTCTCATAGTTTGCCCAGCCCACAAACTTTTTGTCGAAAAAGCCGCTTGTGCGATAAAAGCTGAGATACAAACTCTTGAAGAACGGATAATATAGAAAGATTGTCATGATGGCCGCTGCGGGTAATAAAAACAGCACAATGTACTTGCGATCACCCTTCATATTAATCACCCTTGATGTTTATTTTTCTTCATCGTCCATGCCGAAATGACTACGCCGCCCGAATGAAAGCAGAGGGGCGGCGTACGTCACTTTTATTTCTACCGTTTCTGATAACAACTATTTTTTGTTGGCATCCTCGGTTTTCTTCGCTTCTTCGATCGCTTGAGTAGGAGTTTTCTTGCCTTCCACTACAGGCTGAACGCTGGCGCGAAGGTTACCGAACGTTTCTTGCGAAACTTTACTGTCAACCGGTGCGCTGATGGAGGCTGCTTTTGCTGCCATAGCGAAACCGTCGAGTGCTACTTGCGGCAATCCGGTCACTTCAACGTCAGCAGCCGGTGTGCCGCCGTTAGCCGAAGCTATTTTTTGAATGGACGCCGGGGAAGTCAGGTGTTTCAGCAATGCGATGGCTGCTTCTTTTTTGGCTGCATCGTCATAAGTGGCTTTAGAGAGGTAGAAGCCGGAACCGAAGCCGCCTACGATATCATTGCCGCTGCCAACGCCGCCAGGAACCGTCGGGAATGGCACAACCGTGGAATTGTCGCGAGTATCGTCGCTCCAGCCGCCGATGGCCCAGGATCCTTCGATGGTCATGGCTGCCAGGCCTTCGCTGTAATAGTTGCCGGACATACTCAGGTCGATCGTTGCGGCATCTTTAGGGAATGCGCCAAGATCATACAATTCTTTCATAGCGGCATAAGCTTTTTCCCAGTTTGGATCGATGCCATCGAGCAGGCCTTTATTTTGTCCTTCAGGACCAGCCGCAGACAAAATGGTATGCTCGATCAGGTAGTGCGATTGGTCAAACGGTACGGACAAAGGAATAATGCCTTTTGCGGACAATGCCTTAACGGCTGTGGTCAGCTTCGCCCAATCGGTTGGGAGCTCCAGACCGTTTTCTTCGAAGATTTTTTTGTTAACGAACAAGCCTTCGTAGAAACCGGTCAATGGTGCAGCGTAAATGTTGCCGTCTTTCTGCTTCGCAAGCTCAAGCGCATCAGGAATGAATCCGTTCTTCCAGTCAGCGTCAGCGTCGAGAATTTCGTTCAGCGGCACGACTTTGCCGGCATTGACGAACCCTTCTGCGTCAGCCCCGATGAAGTAGAACAACAGGTCTGGCTCGTTGCCGCTGTTCATATCGGTGTTGACTTTCGTTCTGAAACCGTCATCATTTGCTGACATGGTGTCGTTATCAATCTTTACGTTTGGATGCTCTTTCGTGAATTCATCCAACGCGGCCTGGAAGGCTTCGCGAGCTGCGTCAGTTCCTCCAAAGGTCGAGAACACGCGAAGCGAAACCGGAGCGGCTTCATCCTTTTTCTCTTCCGCCGGCGGAGTTGTTTCCGTCTTCGGCGCATCTCCTTCAGCGGCAGGAGTGTTGGTGCCACCGCTGTTTCCGCAGGCTGCGAGGAACATGGAGAGCAGCAGCATGACACTCATGAGTAACATGGAAGTCCTTTTCATTTCTAATCCCCCTAAGTATGTTTTCAGAACCTGATGCAAACACTTGCTGTCTACCAGAATTTTATTCCAAGCCCTATTGCTTTCAAAGGGGGACATTCATCTTTAGCAGGGGGAAATATTTCCATATTGACTTTTTTCCGCTTCATACCTCCCTTTTTAGAGTAGGAATGTGCTAGGTAACGAAGAGGTTATGCTAAAACTAAGAGATGTTAAGTAAGGATGGGTGATGAATTTTTCTATTATGAATTTTTCATGTAATGAAATATTATGAACTTATGACTTCCTTATTGACTTCTTTCATAGCACAGCAAAAAAAGACCAACCCCTTCTTAACGGTTGGCCCTACACGTGAATCCCCTCATTCAACTATTCTTGGGTGAGTGAATCTGATCTCTAACTCTGCTTAATCTCACTCGGCAGAACCCCCCAATACTTCTGAAATACCTTTGAAAAAAAACCGCTATTGATGTACCCTACTTGTCTCGCAGCATGTCCAACCTGTCCCCCCTCCTGGATGAATTGCTTGGCCAGCGTCATCTTGCGTTTAAGCACATATTGGGAGAACGACTCACCAACTTCATGCTTGAATAGTCGGCTTAAATAGGACTTGTTTACATATAACCGATCCGCGAACAAATTCAGGCTTAAGTCCTGACCGATTTCCTCATCGACAAGGACGAGCAGACGCTGAATCAATTTATGTCCGCTTTGCTGAGGGCGCTTTTGCGAATGGGTCGTAATCTTACGTACGATCCGGTGCAGGGTTTGCTGAATTTGTTCCCTTGAATGAAGGTTCAGCACACTGTAAAAATAAACGGCATCCTCCCCCACCATCTGGCGCAGGTTCCACTGTTGTTCGCGAATGACGCGAAGCAAACCATGCATGAGATAAAGCAGCTTCTCCTGTACCTCCTCTACCGCGGAAGCATGCCCGAACACCTTCTCCAACAATCGATCAAGCGCCGCTTCCGCTTTTTGAATATCTCCAAGCTCGATTCCTGTTTCAAGTGCTCTTTCATCAGAAGCAATCGTTAAATTCGCCGAATCATCTTCCCCCAGTTCATCCGCATAAGGTATTGCAAGGTCATGTCCATATACGACTCTTTTCCGAAGTGCATGCTGAGCCTGAGCATATAACATGGGAAGATGCCGCAGTCCGGTCGCGGTACTGCTGATTCCCGCACTTGCTGTCACTTTCAGACACTCTTTTAACATGGACAACACTTTGGTTGTGGTAAAGCTGACACGAAGCTGGAATTCACCTGGGACCTCCTCCGGCCTGCTATGAAAAATAATGACCGTAGAGCCCTTCGCATCCTGAAATAATTCGGAATCCATGCCTGATATCACGTCAAACGCAATGCTTCGCAGTGAAAATTGAAGCAAGGGCGTGTCCTCTGCCCGAAATCTCCCCCCGTCAATCAATGGATCCGGCTCCAAGACAACAACGGATAATCGTCGTTCCGCTTCAAACGGAATCAACAATTCCTTGCTTCGGCTTTCATATTCCCAATCGGCAAAGGCACCGGAAATGCAATTATTATAAAAAGTTTCCTGCAGTCTCGGCAGATGATTCTTCCATTTCGAGACCAACATCTCATAGTTATGCCGCTTCTCCAACTCGCTTTTCAGGATAGCTGACGCTTCCAGAACGGCCTGCAGGATCTCCTCATTGCTTGCAGGCTTAATCAGATATTTGAGTACGCCGGACTCCATGGCAGAACGCGCATATTCAAAATGTTCATAACCGCTGAGGATGATCATTTTCACCATTTCGTTGGACTCATGAATCCGCTTCGCCAATGTGAGTCCATCCATTTCCGGCATCCGAATGTCCAGCACAATGATATCCGGGCGGGTACGTTCCATCATTTGAAGCGCTTCACTCCCATTCTCCGCAAGAGCAACCACGTCGATGCCGTTCTCTTCCCAGGGGATGGTTCCCGCCATTCTTGCCCGGATACCGATCTCATCTTCCACGATCATTAAATTCATGCCCCGTCCCCCTCCATGTACCGGATACTTCCGCATTCAACCCGTGGTATATACAATCGAATACGCGTTCCTTCCAGTTCATCGCTATCAATCACTAGATCTGCCTTCTCCCCGTAGTGCAGTTTCAGCCTTGATTTCACGTTTCTCAAACCGTATAATTCCGCGTCCATCCGGTCCCTTCCCGCTGAGAGATCCAAATTCATCATGGAGATTCCATCCAGCTGCTGTTGAATATACTGCAGACGATCCGGAGCCATTCCAACACCATTATCCTTTACTTCCACAACGAACCATTCCCCGTCGTTCACTGCAGAAATTTCGAGTGCCCGGCCGCCGTGTTTGCGCTCAAGCCCATGCAAAATCGCATTCTCCACTAACGGCTGCAGCAGCAATTTAAGCAGCAGGATATCTTCCGTACCTTCTCCCATCCGATAAGTGACTTCAAAATCAAATCGTCTCTGCTGCACTTTAATATAATAGGTCAGATGGTTAAACGTCTCCGAGACCGTGTAGTGTTCCTTTCCCTTACCCAGGCTGTATCTCAAAAACTTGGACAAATTGATGACCATCTCTCCCACATCGTCGGCGTCGCTTAATACCGCTGCCGAATAGATCGAATCCAGCGTATTGTACAGAAAATGAGGATTGATCTGCGACTGCAGCAATTTAAACTCTGTCTTCGTCAGTAAAATCTGCTTCTCATACACATCTTCGATCAGGTGCCGCTGCGCACTGGCCAGATGATTGAACGTATCCATGACATACCCGAACTCATCCTCCCTTCGATGGATGATCTGGGTATCGAGCTGCCCCCTCCTCATTTCCTTCATCGCGGCTACCATCTTCTTCATCGGTTTGGATATGCCGCTGTAAACGATCCACGATATCCATAACGATATCAACACGCTTACGGCGATGATCAAGTACGTCCACCCTTGCAACGTATGCGATTCCTGCAAAATATCCTTCTCGGGCTGTACCATGACGAGTTTCCAGCCCGAGTCCTGTGAGGTTACCCGAACCATAAGCATTCGCTCAGGGTAGCCCGGGAGATGGCCTGCGATCAGATCCTTGCCTTCGTCCGGCCAGGAGGGAGGAGTCGCGGTGCTGCTTGCCGTCGTAGCTATTAATTTCCCGTCCTGGGTAAACAGAAAAGCCTCTGCCCGGCTGCTTGGAAGCAAACGCCTCAATTGGCTCACAAAATAATCCTTGCTTAGCGGCAGGATAACGATGTTTTTGTTCCGCTCAGGATTGAGCAAACTCATCCGCCTCATAACCACCATGACGTTCTCGTTATAGATCGGGTCTATCATATGGTTCGCATTGTACCGGTTCTCTTCCGGGAAGAATAACGTGATTTTCCCATCGGCTTCGATGGCCTGCTTGACCCATTCCAGCTGCTCCGGATTCTGTTCTTTTTGATATCCGGTGGTTGACAATAATATGCCGGAATCATAATGAAATAGGGACGCCTTCGGAGCCATCCGGTTAACAGAGGAGATAGCGGAGATTTGCTGATCAATCCACTGGAAATCCAAAATCGACTGCGGCGTGAGCACTTTACCGGCGTATTCGAATCTGCGGTTAATATCATAATTGTTCGCAAGGACCGTGGTCAGCTCATACACCCCCTGCATCGTAAGGTCCACATAATGGACGACGGATTGCATGGCGCTTTGCGTACGAACGCCAATCTGATTTTTTAGAATCGTGCGCGAGCGATGATTCGAAAAGGTGGATATCACAACGAGGGGGATAAGGATCAGAATAAAATAACCGGTAAGCCGTAGCTGAATCGATTGTCTGAAACGGTTTTTCCATGTTCTGATCATTCAGCATCATCCTTGTCTACATAAATCAAAGTGAAGGCGCCTCTAGAGGAAGCCCCTTCACTTTGTTATTCAGCTTATTTGTTCATCTTTGCATAATTCTCGTTCACCTCAGCGGTGATGGATTCACCACCCTGGCTCTGCCACTGCAGCACGTATTGATCGAATGCTTCGACCGGCACAGTGCCCATGATGATCTTCGTAAACGTCTCCTGCATCAGCTTGGTCAATTGCACCCCGTTCTTGCCCATGCTTGGCGTCGGGGGTCCGTTGTATTCGTTCTGGATCAGGTTGCTGCTGATCCGCGTCACGTTATCCTTAAGCTTGAATTCAGGACCGAGCGCATCAAGCCGCTGATAGTCAAGCTCCTGATCCCATGGGGCGGCATAGTCCAAAATGTTGTTGCGGTAAACGTGCTTGTTGTGTTCCTCAAAGTCCATGACCAGCTTGCCGTTTTCCCTCTTCGATATGTTGTGCTCAGGCAAGCCGAGTTTGATCGGCTCATGGCCTTCACCATTGGCAAAATTGAACATTTTGATGACTTCATTCGCCTTCTTGCTCTTTGCAGGCACGATGCTGTAGCCCATCACCATACTGGAGGCAAGGACGCCGGACTTCCCGTCCTGGCCCACCGGATAGTCAAGAGGAATCCATTCCGCCTTCGGATCGTTTGTCTTATTTGTCAGGATCGGCCCTCGCGTATCAAACCAGGTTGCCGAGAACAGGCCGGCTTTGCCGCTGGCTACTTTCTCTTCGATGTTGTTGTTCTTGTTCAGCGCCCATTCCGGATCAATCAGCTGTTCTTTATAGAGGTCCGCCAGGAACTGGAGAGCTTCCTTCGTTTCTGGCAGAATGGTGGCATTCACCAGCTTGCCGTCTCTCATCACCCATTGATTGACCGCAGACGCACCATTGAACGGTACACCGAATGAGCCGAAGAATGGCGCCGATCGGATGAGATTTTCCCCCATCAACAAGCCGACCGTGTCATCCTTGCCGTTACCGTCGGGATCATTTTGAGCAAATTGACGCATCACATTCACATATTCATCCAGCGTCTTCGGCGGCTGCAGCCCCAGATTGTCAAGCCAATCTTTACGCACATACATCAAATCGTTACCGAGAATATAATTGACCGCTGGCACCGCGTAGATATTACCGTCCACCGTAACGGAGTCCCATGCTTCCTGTGGAACCGACTTCTTCAGATCGGGACCTGATGCCTCGATAGCATCATTCAGCGGCTGCAGCGCCTTTTGGTTTACCATGTTAATGAACCAGGAAGCATCCTGCGTAAATACCATGTCTATATCGTCGCCGGATGACATCATCACATTCAGCTTGTCCTGATAGCCGTCGGAGGGCGGGTATACCACATGCACGTCGATATTGACGCTATCATTGACGTATTTTTGATAGGGGTTGTTGTTCTCGTTCATACCGTCCAAAAATTTTCGACCAAAGTTAGGCTGCACAATATTGATGGTCTGCCTTTTGCCGACCTCTCCTGAATCGGGACTGCCGGAAGCCTCCTTCCCGCCTCCGCATCCACTGAGCAAACCGGCCGCTATAGCGGAGATCACCAATCCTGACAACATGTTTCGCAATTTCATACTTTCAGCCCCTTTATATAAAAATATTACGAAATGTAAACGGATACAAGAACAATATGTCCTATTACCCCTTGACCGAGCCGATCATAATTCCCTTCACAAAATATTTCTGAAGGAACGGATATACGAGCAATATTGGCAATGTGCTCGCTATCAATGCTGCGGCTTTCAGCGACTCCACCGCCAGGAGCTGCCGTTCCAGGCTATCCGTCGTGTTAATGTTCGATTGCCCCGACATCACAAGCTCCCGCAAATAGATTTGCAGCGGCTTTAAGGAAGAATCGGTAACGTACATAACCGCATCGAAGAAGGAATTCCATTGTCCGACCGCATTAAACAAGGCGATCGTGGCAATCACCGGCATGGACAGCGGTACTACGATGCGAAATAAAATCCCGAGATTGGACGAACCGTCGATTCTTGCGGATTCCTCCAGTTCATTCGGGATGGACTGAAAGAAGTTTTTCATGATGACCACATGAAATGCGTTAACGGCACCCGGAATGACGTAGGCCCAGAAGGTGTTCATCAGATGCAGCTCCTTGATTACCAGGTATGTCGGGATCATCCCGCCGCTGAACAGCATGGTAAAGACAATAAGGAACATGATAGGACCGCGGCCTTTAATGTAATATCTTGATAGAGGGTACGCAAGCAGCATGGTCATGACTACGCTGATGAGGGTTCCCACAACCGTCCGCTGCACGCTGACGAGAAAAGATTGAACGAACCCCGGATCATTGAACACCTTCACGTAAGCTTCCGTCGTCCATTCTACCGGCAGGAAGGAGACTTCGCCGGATACAATCGCCCGGTAGCTGCTGAACGACTGGGCCAGAATGTGAATGAAGGGCGCCAAAGCCAAAAGCCCAAAACAGGCAAGCGCAAAGTGATTGATGCCGCTGAACCATTTTTCTCCCTTTGACATTTTCATAATCAGTAGATCCCTTCTTGACCCGTTCTTTTAACGGCTTTGTTGACGATAACGACCAGCACCAGACTGATGGCGGATTTAAGCAATCCAACCGCAGTCGAATAACTGAACTCGGACTGACCGATACCAATCCGGTACACATAGGTCTCAATCACGTCGGCAACATCATATACGAGCGAGTTATACAGAACGAATATTTGTTCAAACCCCACATCAAGGATGCTGCCAAGCCTAAGCAGGAACAGCACGATGATCGTCCCTTTAATGGATGGAAGGGTTACATGCCATAGCTGCTTCCACTTCCCTGCACCGTCCATGACGGCTGCCTCATACTGCTGCTGGTCAATGCCCGCGAGAGCCGCAAGATAGATGATGGCCCCCCAACCGACCTCCTTCCAAATATCGCTGATGACCAGCACCGATCGAAACCAAGCCGGATCCGCTAAGAAAAACACGGGTTCAAATCCAAGCCATTTCATGATTTCATTGACTGCGCCCGTGGCGGGAGACAGGACGTTTACCAATATACCGCCTAAAATGATCCAAGACAGAAAGTGCGGCAAGTAAGCAAGCGTTTGGATCGTCCGCTTATAAAACATGCTACGGATCTCATTGAGCAGAAGTGCTAGGATGATGGGACCCGGGAAACCCCAGATCAGCTTATATAAACTGATAATGACCGTGTTCCAGAACACCTGATAGAATTGGGTATCATGAAACAGCCGTACAAAGTGGTCGAGTCCTACCCATTCGCTGGCATTAAATCCTGCAAATATGCTGTAATCCTTAAAGGCGATCACAATCCCCCACATCGGAAGGTACTTAAAAACGAGAAAATACACGATACCAGGAACCATGATCAAGTACAAATCCCAATATTGCCTGAGGTTTGCGAAACGTTTTTTGTTTAAGACCGTATCGGTGCTGGTGCCGGACGGTCTGGGCACGGTGACAGCCTTATGTTGTGCCACGGCATTCACCTCTCTTCTGTTGTCTTGTCGCTATGATAAAAAATGGACTCGCTTCCGCCTAAACTTCAGCAAGCTCGCCCAGCCAGGCCCCTTGCTCGATGAGAAGACGCTGCAATTGTTTGATATCGACCTCCCGGGATGTACTGCCCGTCATTGCACAGATGGCCGCGGCTGTTCCCGCTGCCTGCCCCATTGCAAAGCAGTTGGGCATCACCCGAAGCGAGCCCTGTACGACTCGGTCAGCGGAGGCGGCCCGTCCCGCAACCCACACATTTGCCAAACCTTGCGGAAGAAGGGAGCGGTATGGAACCCCATGCGACCGACCGGGGGGAAGATGGTGTATTTCCATGTTTTCTTTGCTGGTAGCCATATGGATATCAATAAAATAAGCATTTCTTGCAATGTCGTCTTCAAAGCTTCGCATGGATATAAAGTCATCCTGAACCAGCATGTAGTCACCGACGATGCGGCGGGTTTCACGTATGCCGATTTGCTCGCCTGTGCTGACCAAATGGGCGTCTTCAAATCCGGGTACATACTTCCGCAGAAATTCGACCTGAATGTTGACCAGCTTTCTGCCTTCTACCGCAGCCTTCGTGAGATCTTCCGCCTTCGTTCCGTCTACGCCGAACACATGCCCGAAGTTGACCCCAACCAAGTAATCCGACACCCAGGCAAAGCCAGAGACTTCCTTCCGGCCGGGAGGAAGATCGCCGTTGCTCTGCGCCAGCTGAACCGCTTGCGGGATTTGTCCGGTGTCACCCCTATCCCTCATATATTGCCTGAAGCGCTCCCGGTTCACGTTGGTTAACAGGTAGCACATCGTCCCCGGCTGCAGCTCGCCGGCATCCCCGCCTTTCTGAAACGGAGCGCCGGCCAGCGCCGCAATATCGGCGTCACCTGTGGCATCAATGACGTACTTGGCCTCGACGATCGATCTTCCGGACTTATTCAGAAGCACCAGACCGTTCACGCCATGCCCCCCCGGATTCATGACCAGCTGTCCAACAAATGTATGGAACAGAACCTTGGCTCCGCTCTCAAGCAGCGCTTCATCGTACACCCGCTTCAATACCTCAACGTCAATCGGAACCCAATCCAGCTGTTCTTTATATTCCGTGATATAAGAAGGTTTGCAATTCGCTTTCATTCGCTCCATCAGCTCGAGCCCGATACCGCGAATGACAGGCTTCTCATGGTCGGTAAAAGGACAAAAGGCAGGTACCAGTGCCGTCGTGCCCATACCTCCTAGAAATCCCCTTTGCTCAATCAGCAAAGTATTTGCTCCATTATTGGCGGCAGCGATGGCAGCGGCAATGCCGGTCGGCCCTCCTCCGACGACGACGACATCAACCTGGTTCATGATAGGCAGTTCTTCCGGCGGCAGCGTCCATGTTCTTTTCGTTGTCATGTTTAGATCCTCCAGTGGTAAACTCGAAATGGCCCGATCCATTCGGGTATACCTACATTTTAGATCCCAATGGCGGTCATGATTAGCACACGCTGATGACATTCACTGTTCGGATCATGACCTTTTCATTGGCTTTAAATAAAAAAAGAGCTAATTCACAGGCAGGAACCTGCGAAAACAGCTCTTTAACGAACACTCTCATCCAAATTCGATGATACTTAGTTTCCTTTTATGTGAGAACGCGCCCGGGTTTATCTTTACACGGTTTATCCTTGTCAGGTTTGTCCTTGGGTTTACTCCCGAGGTTTGTTTGACTGTAATTCGGCTTGCCTCTATCAGGTTTCTCGCCGCCTGGGCAGCTGTTACCCGGACGATCGGCTACCGGCGTACCTAACACCGTCACGCCGGGAGACTTATTCCCCGCCTCATCCACCGTTCGGATCCGATACGCGTATTCCGTTCCATTCACGAGCCCGTTTATTGTAACGGTTTGTACGCCTTTGCCTACATGAACCGCTTCAGCTTCGGCTGCACCTTCTTCCAAAACGACGACTTGGGCGAAATCGTCATCCTCCGGATCCGTCCAGTATAAGGTCAGCTGGCCGTCCCCTTCCACTACCGCCGCGCCATTCACTTCCTTCGGTGCCGTGTCGTCGTTGTAGCCTGTCTCCATGTCCATAACCCTGGCGATTTTATCATTCGGATTCACCGGTATCCCTTGCCATGAAGGCTTCGTAATATTTAAGCGCAAGGCTGTCGTTTGAACTGTTTCGAAGTGCATATCATTATACTCGCCATAAAAGCCGTCCTTGTCATTATCGACAACGGATGCCACCGGCACCCATACGGTTCCGTCCCAGTAATCTACGCTAAAATCACGGATATGCCATTGTTCACCGCTCGCGGCTCCACTCCAAATTTTTAAGTAGTTGAGTTTTTGCGGAACCGTCCATTCCATTTCAATAAAATGGCTCTCTTCCTGCCCTTGAGACAACCAGCGGGTGGATAGATTTCCATCAACGGCATATTCCTTAACGTTAGATCCGTTGGTTGAATCCACAGTCAAAGCTGCGAGCTGGGCTATGTTGCGGACGGTTATCGGTCCGAATATTTCAGACGGCTCCGAGGCACCGCCCGTGTTTTTGGCCGTAATTCGGTAATAGTACGGTATGCCGCTGCTTGCGGACGCATCCTTGAACGGTTGATCTGCTACCGCGAGATCCGCCCCAACCACCGACCAAGGTCCGTTTGGCGCTTCAGCCCGTTCGATATCATACGATTCAGCCCACTTTACCGGGTACCAGGTCATGGAAGCAACTGAGGTAAAAGGTATCCACATCGGCTGATCCGGTACCGGTGGAACGGAAGAGGCGGTAATGGGGCCAACGACATTCGAAGGCTCCGAGATTCCGGCTCCGTTCATCCCTTTTACCCGATAATAATAATTCATTCCTTCCGCAGCCGTCGTATCTTGGAAAGGACGAAACGGAATATCACTATCCAGTACCTGAGTGCCTATGATGGTCCATGGCCCATCCAGGTGTTCTGCTCTTTCGAATTGATAGGATTCCGCTCCCGCAGATCCTCTCCAGGCGATGCCAAGCACCGATTCGATCGGCAGTAGCTGAGGTGCGTCAGGTACTGGCATCGGCGGGACCGGCAGTCCGCGGATTTCATGGGCTTTTTCGCGAATCATGGACATAATTGCCTTTTCGTCATAGGTTTCACCCGATGGAAAGCCCGGCCAACGGAAATCTCCTTCTTTGTTGTAAAAGCCGCCGTCCTTGTTGTGAGACTTCAACGTCCATAACAAGGCTCCGGATGTACCGTTAGCGATCGCCTCATCAGCCGTTCGGGTGAGATTTGTCCTGTTCGAGTGTCCAAACTCCCCGATAACAAACGCTTTTTTACCCAAACTCAAGTTTCGGTCCGCAGCAGCACGCAGCGCATAATCCGCTCCTCCGCTCTCATAATAATGATTGGATACGATATCCACATTGGGATCCTCAAGGGAAGCCTGACTGATACCGTACCGTCCATCCATTACAATGTGATTAGAGTCCATGCTTTTTATATAAGCACTCATCTCCTGTGTCCAAGCGTCCGTCGGGTATAACTCATTTCCGGTTTCCCAAGCAAGGATGGCTTTGTCGTCTTTATATTTGATGCCGGTATAAGTATTCGTCCTGTTCAGCACATAGCTAACCAGGTGTTTATAATCTTCCTTCAATTCGGGATCGGTGTAGAACTCCCCGGCGGTCTTCCCTCGAAAACCTGCAAACTGTTTAATCCCTCCGACATGCTCCCATGTATCGATAAAAGGAATAATGACGCGGATATGATACTCATTTGCCAGTCTCAGCACATGGTCCAGGTCCCGGAAATAATCCTCATTATACTGCCTTAAGCCAGTTACATGACTTGGCTGATCCCCATTGGCAGTTCCCCCTTTGATCGTGAACGTATACAGCCTGACTACTGTGCCACCCATTTGCTGTAACGATCTAAATACATCCTCCTGTTCCCAAGGATCAGGGCGATGCCATTCGGGTGCTGGCATATACGTGAGATTAGAGCCGTTCATGGATATGAATCGGAACTCCTTCTCGCCATCCATCAATCGATCCCCGCTGCGCGTGATAAAGTTCCATTCTCTTGACGGTACGCCATCCGCTGCGGCGGTTATACCTACACGATCCATTCCTCCCAACATAAACAAACATACAAGCATGACAGAAATCCAATGTCTTCGCATTCTTCTCCATTCCTCCTGCCCCTACTTAGATTTGAACAAAAAATGCCCCTCAATGTAAGCGGTATCATTTTTGTTGTTGATCTAAATTATAGGGACACTTGCGCAAAGTTGTTAGGTTACGTTCATGACTTGTACTGTTCCGCTGATGACTTTTTCGGAATGCAGCTATTGGGGAACCCCTTAAACTAACTGGTTGTTCGTGTCCATATCAATAGATACAAATAACTGTTCTTCCGTTATGCTGTATCTTACCTGGCCCAATACATATCGACAACCACTCCTGTCCGCGAAAAAGAGCTGCCGAGAGATCTCGACAGCTCTTTTTAAACACCTACACCTTACCCACCCAGTCGGATCCGGCAACCTCTCTCCAGCGGCCGCGGATGGATTCGTAAACCTCCTCCGGCAGCTGCCCTTTTTCCAGTAATGCAGCATTTTGCTCCCACCGATTTGGATTTGCCGTACCCACGATGGCGGTCGCTACGCCCGGCGTGCTCAGGGTGAACCGTAATGCCGTCTCAACGCCTTGCTGAACGTCAGAGAGGAAATCGTAATTCAGCTCGCCGAGCCGAACCCAGTAAGGATAGGCATAGTCCCGTTCGCTTAATGTTTCATGCTTCCAGGCTACGTTGGCTACGGGACGTTTGGCAATAACCCCTATTCCCTGCTTCATGGCAAGCGGAATCGTGAGGTCGATTGCCTCCTGGTCCGCAATGTTCAGCGAAGTTTCAAAGCTGTCGAATGCGCCGGTTTGAAGGGCGTACAGTGCATCCGTCGAATCGCCGCTGTAGCCGATATACCGCGTTTTCCCCTGCTCTTTTGCTTTTTTCAACACCTCGATCACGGCGCCCTGCCGCAGAATTTCCTCAGAGCAGCTGTGAAGGTGTATGACATCAACGTGGTCCACCTGCAGCCGTTTCAAGCTCCGGTCAATGCTTTGCTCAAGCATCACCGGATCCCAATCCGGGTAGTCCAGTCCGGAAGCGTGCCCGCATTTCGTAAACAGGTAATAATCATCTCTGCGGCCCGACAACGCTTTGCCGATCAATTCCTCGCTATGGCCGTAACATTCCGCGGTATCTATCATGTTAAGGCCTGCGTCAATCGCGCTGTGCAGCAGCCGGTCCACCGTCTTCTGATCCGACTGTCCGATCTCGGCACCGCCGAATCCCAATACACTGACCTGCATATCCGTCCGCCCAAATGCTCTACGTTCCATCGTCCTTCACTCTCCTCCCTATGATTACCATTCTACATTACCCGTTATGGATAATCTTGAAAGCTTTGTTCCGATACAATTGCCAAAGGATTCAAGCACCTGCATCCATGAAAAGAATCCCCTATCAAAATCCATAAATGCTAAGCCCTCCGTCAACCAGCAGCGTCTGCCCGGTCATGTAATTGGCGGCTTCGGAAGCCAGGAAAACGACGGGCCCCACCACTTCTTCCAGGTTTCCTACGCGTCTTAGCGGCGTCCGGTCCAGGATAGCCTGCATGTAAGTGTCGTCATTCAGCAGCTTCTCGGTCAGCGGCGTCCGGAAATACCAAGGCCCGACGGCGTTGACCTGGATTCCATACTGCGCCCACTCCATCGCCAGCACCTTGGTCATATGGATTAGAGCAGCCTTGGTCGATCCATAGACAACGCCCGTGCGTAGGGCGGTATGGCCGCCTACGGAAGAAATGTTGATGATTCTCCCATTCCCCTGCTCCTTCATATAACGGGCAGCGGTTTGAGATGCGACAAACGCCGATTTCAAATTGGTCTGCACGATTAAGTCCCATTCGTCATCGGTCACTTCCAGCGCCGGTGTACGAATGTTCATGCCGGCATTGTTCACCAATATATCGATTTGCCCCGCCTGGTCCACAAATTCGCGGATCGCCGCCTCCATCTCTTCCCGAATCGTCAGATCGCCCGGCAGCACATAGGCTTGACCTTTCTTCAAGCCGGCAATCAGACCCGCGGTCTCCTCCAGATCGCTTCGGGTTCGGGACATCAAGCCGACATCGCAGCCTGCCTCTGCCAATCCTATGGCGATGGCGCGTCCGATCCCGCGTCCCGCCCCTGTAACAAAAGCTTTTTTTCCTTCCAGCTGAAAGCTCGGTAAATACATCCGAATCACTCCTAAGCATCGTTCTGTAACCAAATTTTGTAATCAAACAATGGACCGTTCCTTCAAATCCCTGGAACAATTCTAGGAATTGAAATATTGCGAAGGATTAAAACGAACCGGGTCCACGTATTCCTCATAACGCCCGCCCGTATAGGACTCGATGACTTTTCGCCAGAAAGCCTGGGCCGGTATATTGCTGCTGACCTGCGTCACCTTCCAGCGTCCCTGGAATTGATTGAACAGCCAGGTCGCCGCCCAAGTCCCCAATCCCGTACGTCTGTATTTTTGCATAACGAAAAATTCCGTCATGTAATAGTCGGCTTCCGCAGCGTTGTCCATACGCTCGATCAAGGCAAAACCGGCCGGCCGTTGATCAAACGTAATCAGAAACGGATATTTCCGTTCCCGCTTTTTCCAGAACTCATCGAGATCGGGATAGGGTAAAAACAATCCTTGATCGTTCACCGAGATATCCAGATATTTAGTAAAATCGTACAAGTACAGTTGCATCAAGTTTACGATAACGGCTTGCTTCCGTTTGGGAACCAGCTCAATTCCCATGCGTTCCGCTCGTTCTGAAATCATGCTGCCGCCTCCCTAGGCATTTCACTATCATATTAAATGCTTCCCATCTTCATCATAGTATCCGTCTATGTTGAAACACAAGCGACCATCGGATCGAGGAGACGATCGTGTGAGGCATTAAGCACGACGGACTTTCCATATGTTACACTAGTATATAATGACAGCGATTAACGCTATAAAGACAATCATTCGAGGTGGAACATGAATATACAAAAAGATATCGACCGCGCAAGGCTCGATGAGAAAGCGCCGGCCATGCCTTGGTTTGTGCAGCAATTTATCGACTACAAACTTCCGGATCTCTCCCCCTCCACGCTGCTCGAATATGTAAGGGACTATGAAACGTTTTTTAATTGGCTCCGGTCGGAAGGGCTGTCACAAGCCGCCTCTAACCGAGACGTGACGCTGCTTGAGCTGGAGACCCTTCGCATGGATAGCATCACAGGTTACCGATTATATTTGACCACGCGCCGGGAAGGCACCAACTCCCGAATTACGGTTTCCCGCAAGCTGTCATCGCTTCGCTCTCTGTTCCATTATTTAAGCCAGATTGCGGAGGATGAGGATTTTTACCCGCTCCTTAAACGCAACATCATGGCCAAAGTGGAGATCAAACGAATTCACAAGCCCAAAGATACGGCTGCCAAGTTGAAAGGAAAAATATTGGAAGAAGAAGAGCTTCAGGATTTCATCACTTACATTCACGAAGGATACGGGCACGATGTGGAGAATAACAAACAGGCTCTATACGCGCATGAACAGAACAAAGTCCGAGATGCCTGCATTGCCAGCCTTATTCTAAACTCCGGTCTACGCGTATCCGAAGTGGTCAACTTGAATCTTGCAGACATCGACCTGAACAATAAAATGCTGCATGTGTATCGTAAGGGCAATAACGATGAAACCTTTAAAACCCCGGTCTACTTCCGGGCGCAGGCCAAAGACGATCTCGAGCATTATCTGCAGCTGCGGCAGACCCGCTACAAGGTGCCGAAAAAAGAAAAAGCTCTCTTCGTCGCGCTGCGAAACGGCCAGAATGAAGGACAGCGCATGACGAAACGGGCGATTCAGGCAATGATCATCAAATACGCCAAGCGTTTTGGCAAGCCGTCCCTGACCGTGCACAAGCTGCGGCACTCGTTTGCAACGGATTACTATCTTCAAAATGACATATATAAAACGAAAGAACAATTGGGGCACGCTTCCACCGAAACGACCGAAGTGTATGCCCATTTGACGGACAAGACGATGTCCGAGGCGATTGAGCGGCGTTCCGACGAGTAATTATGGTTTTTTACAGTGATAGTATAAGCGACGCGATCCGCTCCGCCTCATTCCAAGTAAACAAGGGAACCGCCAGCCGATGCTGAATCTCCTGCAGGCCGGGCGGTTCCTTTAGCATGTCGGGATTCACGACGATTCCCCGGATCTCCTCGACCTGATCCAGCAGCCCCCTGTCCTCCATTCCCCGCAGCAGTACCAGTTTTGGGTAAGGCATCATCTTATACCCTTCGACCAGCACCATGTCATAATCAGTGTACATATGTATCAACGTATCGAGGTCCAGCTCCGTTTCCCTCAGCATGGCCGTCCGGCCCGGCGAGGCAATGGCAATCCCCTCGGCTCCGGCCTCGCGGAATTTGTACGTATCCGTCCCTTCCCGGTCCATATCAAAGCCATGCCCATCATGCTTGATGACGGCTATCCTCATGCCCTGTCGTTTCAATTGCGGAATCAGAGCCGCAATGAGCGTGGTTTTGCCGCTGTTCTTATACCCGCAGAACTGGAAGACCTTCATGACCAAACCCCTGGAAGAACGAGCACCTGCACGGCTTGGCCTTTAACCGCTCCTCTCAGCTCTGGCGGTATAACAATCAAACAGTCGCTGTCCTTGATCGTGATCATGACACTTGATTCATCCAGGGTGGCGGGCGTGGCTACAAGTTTGCCGTTTACCGCTTGGAGGCTGCCCCTGACAAAACGGGTAAAATTATTCACCTTTGCATAATCCGAACCCAGCTCGGCTGTCCATTCGGTTAAATAAAGCTGCTCCATGCCCATCATTTTTCGAATCGAAGGTCTGACAAACAACAGAAATCCGACAAAGCATGCCCCCGGATTACCGGAGAGCGCGAATAGCAGCTTCCCCTCCTTCACCGCCGCGGTTGTCACGCTGCCCGGACGCATCGTGACTTTATTAAACAGCATGTCCAATCCGCCGGATGTCACCAGCTCTCCCATAATATCGTAATCGCCTACGGAGACGCCGCCTGTCGTAACCACGATGTCATAATCCCGGAGCGCTTCCTCCACCTTCTGACGGGCAAGCTCGATATGATCGGGAATGGCCTCCATGATCACCGGAACGCCGCCCGCTTCCCGAATTTGCGATGCAAGCATATAGGTGTTGCTGTTACGGATTTTACCGGGCTCAAGCGGCTCGGTTATGTCGAGCAGCTCGGTGCCCGTCGCGAAGATCCCCACGACCGGTTGACGATACACTCCAACCTTATGTATGCCAAACGTAGCCAGAACCGAAATCTCTCCCGGCCCGATGCGAGTCCCTCGGCGGAGAATCATATCGCCTTCCTGGAGTTCGAACCCGAGAGGGGTAATATTCTTTCCCTTCTCGATGGAACGCTTAAAGCCTACATAGGTTACGCCATCCTCCACGCGAAGCTCCGTCGCTTCAAGCATCACGACAGCGTCCGCGCCTTCGGGCACCTGGGCGCCCGTCATGATACGGGAAGTCTTGCCTTGTACGATCGGCACGGAGGAGACATATCCGCACGGGATATGGTCGACGACCTCAAGCCAAACCTTTTCCCCCTGATCGCATGGCGCCAAATCCGCTGACGACACCGCATAACCGTCCATGCCCGAACGGGCAAAAGCCGGGAACGGGTGGGGAGCGACGACATCGGATGCAAGCACCCGGCCATCGCTGTCCTGCAGCGAAATGAGCTCCTCCTGGCCGCAATCCGCATAAGAAGTAGCTAACGCTTGCGCGTCTGATACCTGTAGTGCACGCCGATCGAATTTATGGTTTGGTTTCTTGGGCGATATCGGTTCATGATCTTTCACAACGCATTCCTCGCTTTCTGACTATATCCCAGACTGATAATCTTACTGTACTACATTCTGAGCAATCTTCAAACCGAGCGGCTGATCTCCAAGAAATCGCTTGTACGTATCTGACGGTTGTATATTTTCGTTTCGAAACATTAAAAAACGCATGGCCTTAGACCATGCGCATGAAACGTATTGTTTTACCTTCGGCCCCTTCGGGAAATCTTACCGGATCCGATCCGGGTCTTGGGCTTCTTGTACGATTTCTTCGGCGAATCGAACAAACTTCCGCCGCTTTCGCCGCGTTTGATCGAGCCGCGGTCACCGCTCGAATCCGGATTCCGTCTGAACAGGCTTCCGCCCGTGCCGACCGTATCCTGACCGCGCCGTGTAATTTTCCCGCTCCGGTCAACCGTCAACGGCGGAGCGATCTTCTTATCTTGGCTTGTCGGCTTTTTATAGTTCCCTTGAGCCGGTTTATACACATCTTTGCTGGTATAGCCGCGATAGCCCCCGCCGCCCATCGAATCAAACAAATTCCCGATAAGGACGGCGGTCAAGTATCCCTGCAGGAAACTGGAATCGTAATTACGCTGAACATATTCCTTGGAATCGATTTCGATCAGCGTATCGGCCGGCTTCTGGGGATCCTGCTGCAAATGGTAATACTCATCGCCATAGACCAAAAACATCCGCTCCGTATCCTCAGGAGAAGATTGATCCGGCGTATTCGCCGCCATGAGCTCGCTCGCCACTTCGGGAACGCTTTTATCAGCTGCCCGATACACGTAGGATGTTGCATTTCCGTCCCGATTGACGGACTCCAGCGGATACGTGTCCTTGATATTCGGCGCTCCGCATCCGCTTAATAAAGATACGAACAGACTCAGTACCAGTATGATTTTTACAGATAAAAAAGAGCGTTCCTTCATGCCACCACTCCTAAGTCGCCCGGATAACCCTTACGTCCCCCGGTATCACTTTCTCGCCTTCATAGAGCATAAACCGTCCATTCTGCCATTCGATTCGCAGCAGCTTGTAATCATCCGATTGGTACTGCCATACGTGCTGCTCCCCGCTTTGCATAAACGCGGTACGGCCGGATATCGAAACATGTCCACCGTATTCCTCTTCCAAATGAAACACATGATCGTCCAGATCGATGATGGACGGCACCTCATCCGGCGAATCCAGGCGTCCATCGATGGGCGCATAGAGTGCATATTGAACCGTCTCGCGTTCTTCGATGTGAAGATAAGCAATGGTGCTGCCATCCTGAAGCGTCAGGACGACCGCGTTGCGGCCTCGATTGTGCACGCGGCCCGTGACTTCGTAAGTAACCAGAGACACTTCGCAAATATCGCCCGGAGCCAGCTGCAGCATGCTCTTCTCTACCTTTGGCGGCTCGGGCTTGCTAAATAAATTGCTGATTCTTTTCCACATACTCATCTTTCCTAATCCCCTATCTCCATTATGCGTTCTATAAGCAAGCGGTAATAATTAACGCTCCGACCACATGCAGCGATCCTGCAAACAAACCGTAACCGGTTTTGCCCTCGCGGGTTCCCTTATCCAGGTTCAGCTTGCCAAAATTGCGCAGCATGAGCTCTGTCAACGCTTCGAGAACAAACAATATGATAAACGAAACGACCGATACCACAATCGCCTCCAGAAGGTGATAGGACGTTCCGATCGACACGGATAAAATATACCCTTGGGCGACCAGCTTGAGGATCAGCCTTGTGGTTACCGCCATGTTACCCGCTTTCACTTCTTCAAGATCGTTATATTTCGTGAACAGGGAATCCACGAACATCAATACAAACAACAGCAGCCCGCCGACAGCCGTCCAAAGCAATACACGCAAGATCATATCAAAATCCATCTCTAAGCCTCCACACATTCAACATACATATCAACTTGCCCTGATCCGACTGCTTCAATCGAAGATAGACAAACTTAAAGGGGTAGTCCCGTATATATCCGGTATCAAACAAAAGCGAAGGAGAAGCACAGTAGTATTCAGCCCTGCTGCGTCTCCCTCGCCATCGATACTATTTACCTGTCAGACCACCAGACCCGGATTACTTGTTCTCGTATTGCTTCATCAAGGCTGCAAGCTCATCCTCAACGGCTTTGTCCTTGCCGAGGTTCTCGAACTCTTCATCGAGGGATTTCTCGCGCGTCGACATTTCGTTGCTTGCTTCGGCACGCGCTTCCATGGCCAGCATCTTTTCTTCCATCCGCTTCAACCCGGCCGAAGCCGTGTCAGACCCGAAACCGTTCATTGCTTTGTTGATCTCGGTTTGCGCTTTAGCCGCATTATAACGGGCAACCAGCGTCTCGCGCTTGTTCTTCATCGCTGTAAGCTGCTTGCGCATTTCCTCCAGCTTGCCGCGCAGGTTGTCGGCTGCCAGCTTGTTCTGATCGTAGCTTGCTTTGTACTCGTCGCGCTTGGCTTCAGCTGCCTTCTTCTCTTCCAGCGCACGACGGGCAAGTTCAACGTTTTGCGCCTGCGCTGCCGTATGAGCCTGCTGCGTGCGTTTTTCCACGAGAGCAGCTTGCTCTTCATAAAGGGCTTTGAAGCGTTTCTCGATGGCGATTTGGGCCGCTACCGCCTTCTCGGCATCCTCAAGGTCTTCGGTCATATCGCGGATGTACTGGTCCGTCATCTTGATCGGGTCTTCAGCCTTGTCGATAATGGCGTTAATATTGGACATGGTCAAGTCACGCAATCTTTTAAATATGGACATCGTTCTCTTCCTCTCGCTTTCGCTTTAAAATACTGGTATATGTTAAATATTTACGTTGCATGATCCCAAACGGTTTCAAAATTTTTTTAGAGGTTGTTAAAAGTCATCTTTTATCGGTGCTGAAATCTGAATTTTGAACACGCACTGATTTTTAATATCCACGTTCATACTGCTTCGGAACTTTCTGTTCTTCATCAAGCGCTTTGGCAGCATGAACCGCCCAGTACGGATCCCGCAGCATGCCCCTTCCAATCGCTACCATATCCGCCTTGCCCGACAAAACCACCTCTTGGGCGACGTTGTAATCATCAAGCAGCCCTACCGCAATCACGGGGACCTTCAGCAGTTGTTTGAACTCCGCAGCCAGATCGACCTGATAACCCGGCTTCGCTTCCGGACCGCCATTGGAACCGACGACCCCTTCTCCTCCGGAGGAGATATGAAAAATATCGACCCCGGCATCCCGGTATCGTTTGCAGATTTCCGCACAGTACTCCACATCATAACCGCCGTCCACATATTCTTTTGCAGACACCCTCATGATGATCGGCATGCCTTCGGGCAGCACTTCCTTAACGGCCTGGACAACCCGTTCACCGAACAGGGGGAGGTCTTGGCCATATTCGTCACTGCGTTGATTCGTCAGCGGCGAATGAAACTGATGGATCAGGTAACCATGCGCGCCATGAATCTCAACCGTGTCGAATCCGGCTTCAACAGCCCGGCGAGCTCCTTCCCTGAAGGCCTGTATGAGATCTTCCACTTCGGCAGTGGAGAGTGCCTTCGGCATTTTGTAATGGGAACTGAACGGGATTGCCGACGGGGCTACCGACGGCTCGGCATCCTGCGCCTTTCGGCCGGCATGGCCGAGCTGGATCCCAATCTTGGTTCCATAAGAATGCACGGCTTCGACAATACGGCGATAGGCAGGAATTTGATTGTCGTCCCAGATCCCGGTATCCTGATTCGTTATGCGTCCGTCCGGGTGAACGCCTGTCATTTCCACAATAATTAAGCCAGTGCCTCCCACGGCACGGCTGACGTAATGCACAAAATGCCAATCATTCGGAATCCCGTCCCCGGCCTTTACGGAATATTGACACATCGGTGGCATAACAATGCGGTTCTTGAGGGTCAAATTCTTGAAATTGTAGGGTGTAAACAAGTCAGCCAAGCGATTATCTCCTTCCACATCCAAATGATTAAGATGTAATAAAATCTGTTAGGGGTTATTATACACCTTTCCGAGGGAAAACTAAAAACTGTCGAATTCCCATATTGAGGATAATTGTTTGTCCAACTGGGCATACCATACTAAAAAGCTAAAGGGGCCGATCGTGATGTTCAAAAGATACCGCGCAGGAATCTGCCTGCTGTGGATCCTTTCATTCTTTTTCGTTGTGCCGGGCATCCCGGCAAACGCGTCCGGTTTACATAATCTGTCACAACCACCTCAGGATGCTTCCGTCATGTCGGAGTCCGGCCAAGTCATGGATCATTCGAAGCGAAATCAGAGCAAACCATCAGACGACGCGCCGTCTTTAAGCCAATTGCTGAGGAAATACCCGGACACGTTTCGCGCAAGCGGACCACGGGTCAAACAGGTGGCGCTTACCTTTGATGATGTACCGGATCCCCGATTTACCGGTAAAGTACTCGATGTGCTGAAGGAACAGCAGGTGAAGGCCACCTTTTTTGCAGTAGGAGACCGTGCCAAGAAACACCCTGAGCTCATGAAACGTATCCATGAAGAAGGACATGCTATTGGCAATCACTCTTACAATCACGCCCAACTGAACAAGCTGAGCCTGGAGAAATTCAAAAGCCAAATTGAGCGTACCAACACGATTTTGAAGTCGCTGACCGGAGTCGACCCGCGGCTGATCCGACCGCCTTATGGCGATATTAATGAAGAGCAGCTCCAATGGGCGCGCAAAAACGGGTACAAGGTCGTGAATTGGAATGTCGATTCCCTCGATTGGAAAGGACTACAGAAGGAAGAGGTCAAGAGTAATATTATGACTGCGGTCGGCCCGGGCTCGATCGTTCTCCAGCATGCCGGCGGCGGCGTGGGATCCGATCTTACCGGTACCATCGATGCGCTCCCGGACATCATAACGGAACTGCGAAACAAAGGGTACAGCTTCGTGACGCTTCCTGATATGTTAAACGTGCCGGAATCGCGATAGAGCCTGCATGAACGCCAAAAAGACGGCTGACTGGAAGTTGACCAGTGAAGCCGTCTTTACGATTCATCATGATATATGAATTAATCGATAATGAACAATTTGATATCCTGGATGCCGAATTGATTTACGGTTGATTGGGAGCCTGGGATGAAGATATCAATCTTATTCCCTTTTATGGCTCCGCCGATATCACGTGCTTCAGCTACAAATGCCTTTTTAGGCAATCCTGGATGCTCATGTCCTGTTACAAGCACCTTGGTACCGAGCGGAATTACCTTGGGATCAACGGCGATGGTGCCAAGCTTAAGGGAATTCCCGAAATAGTCAACCGCGCCCCAACCGCCGTTCTCGCTTGCAGCAGAGGAATATGCTGTAGCTTTAACGGACAAAGTTTTGCTGTAATTAAACGTCTTGCCCCATGCTTCGACTACGTTATTCTGCGGGATAACATTCAAGCTTGGCGTGAAACCGGAGTTTCCTGGAGCGATCGGCGCCGCGGATGCCGCCGAGTTCATCGATACCGTCCCTGGTATGTTGATTTTGAGCCCCTGGTAAATATTCGTTGCCTTTATTGTTGGGTTAGCTTTCATCAGCTTGTCCATATTAACGCCGTACTGTTTGGACAAGAAATAGAACGTATCGCCGTTCTTGGCAACATGCACGGAGCTTGCATGTGCTTGCAGCCCGCCTCCGGCAAAAGTCAGTCCGAGTGCCACGGCTGTAACTGTAAACCATTTTGCTGTTCTTCCAGCGATCTTATTATTTTTGTTAAGTCCACGATTTCTTGTCCAAGATTTCATTTGTCGTATCATCTAGAGATGCCTCCCTTATATGTAGCTTGGTAAATCGGATGTAGTATGTCAACGAACATGAATATATCACAATTTTGTAACCTATACCGCAAGCAATTGTTACCAACACACAAATAAAAACAGCGCCGCTGCCTGAAACACCAGGCTAGGCGCTGTTTTTATTTTGTTACATTCCGGATGAAAAAGTTACAATACCTTGCTCAAAAACTCTTGCGTACGGGGATGGGTCGGATTGCCGAACAGTTGGTCCGGCGTGCCTTCCTCCACGATTTTGCCGCCGTCCATGAACAGGATCCGATCTCCCACTTCGCGGGCGAAGCCCATCTCATGGGTCACGATGACCATCGTCATTCCGCCTTCGGCAAGCTTCTTCATCACTTCCAAAACCTCGCCCACCATCTCGGGATCGAGTGCGGAGGTCGGCTCGTCAAACAGCATGACATGGGGCTGCATGGCGAGTGCTCGCGCAATGGCAATTCTCTGCTTCTGTCCGCCGGACAGCTGGGAAGGATAAGACTCCTTCTTGTCCTGCAGTCCAACCGATTTCAGCAGCTCGTCTGCTGTAGCCTCGGCTTCCTTCGCCGAGACCCCTTTAACTTGGATAGGGGCGAGCGTAATGTTATCGATGACCTTTTTGTGCGGAAACAGGTTAAACTGCTGAAACACCATGCCCATTTTTTCGCGGGTAGCATTGATATTGTGGTTCTTGGCGGTGATCAGCTCACCCTCGAACGAAATTTCGCCGCTGGTCGGCACTTCAAGCAAATTGAGACAGCGTAAAAAGGTACTTTTACCGGAACCGCTCGGTCCGATGACAACCACCACTTCTCCTTTTGCAATCTCGATATTGATGCCTTTCAATATGTCCAGCTTGCCAAACGATTTATGAAGATCCTTAACGGTTATCACTTGCACTCAACTTCCTTTCCCAGACACCCAGAAGCTTCGAAAGAACGAATGTCAGTATAAAGTAGATCATGGCCGCCACAAGCAGCGGATTCAGCGGGGCAAAGGTTGAACCGCGCAAAATCTGGGCTTGGTACATAATATCGAATACCCCGATGAACGATACGATGGACGATTCCTTAATGATGACAACAAACTCATTGCCGATGGCAGGCAGAACGCCCTTTAACGCTTGCGGCAAAATAATGTGGCGCATGGCTTTGCCCTTGGTCATCCCGAGCGAGCGTGCGGCCTCCAGTTGTCCCCGGTCCACGCCCTGAATGCCTGCGCGGAATATTTCGGCCAAATAGGCAGCGCTGTTGATGGAGAGCGTCAAAATACCCGACTGGATCGGTGAGAATTTAATATCAAACGCCGCCAAGCTGTAATGGATAATGAACAGCTGGACCAGCATCGGCGTGCCGCGGATGATTTCAATATATGCGGTAGCCAAGAACTTAAGGATTTTTACGCCGGACATCCGCATTAACGCGATAATCAATCCGAGAATGAATCCGAAAAATACGCCGAGGGCCGAAATAAGCAACGTAAATTGAATGCCTTTGGCATAATAGTCGCGATATTTCCAGAAAAATTCAAAGGTATTCAAATTCTCTGCTGTTCGTCCTGCAGCCAGATCGCTGGCATCGTCGACAAATTTCTGGATCTGGTTATTTTCTTTTAAGCGCTCGAGCGTAGCATTAATGCTGCCAAGCAGCTCTTCGTTTCCTTTGCGGACCCCGATGGCATATGCGTCGTTCTCCGCCGTCGGCTTGGCATCCGTAATGGCCATGGTCGCTTCATTCATGTTGGTCTTTGCGATCGGATACTCCGCAAGGACGACGTCCACGCGCTCGGATTCCAGCTGCAGAAGCAAATCCGGGATTTTATCGAGCGATACTACATTGGCATTCGGTATCGTTTTTGCGATGGACTCCTGAATGGAGCTTTTCTGAACTCCGATCCGGGCTCCTTCCAGGCTTTCAAGCGTGTTGAATTTCAAGGCGTCTTCCTTGCGGACTACGACCGATTGTTCCGCAGCGTAATAAGGCTCCGAAAAATCAATGCTTTTTCGGCGGTCTTCCGTTGGATTCATGCCCGATATGACGAAATCCACGCGGCCGCTCGTCAGCTCTGGCAAGAGCGCATCAAAGGACGTATCCTTGATAATGAGCTCTGCGCCAAGATCCTTGGCGATTTCCTTCGCGATATCGATATCAAATCCGACGATGGTATCCACGCCATCTATCGTTTTATGGAACTCATATGGCGCATAGTCGGCACTGGTCCCGAGAATGACCGTTTTCTTCTCGCCCTCCGCATGGACGAGGCTGCCGAAAGACAGCACGACCACCATGAACAGGGTCATCCACGCTGTAAATTTACGTTTCATATGTCTCGTTTCTCCCCTAACTGTTACAAATAGATTAATTCTTTAGAAAAAAAAGCAACTGAGTCATTATAAAACAGGATGCATGAATATGCAATGAAAATTGATGGGTTTTCAATTTGTAACTTACAGGCAAGATCAGCTTGTAGTATGTCATTCCACTATTTTAATACAACGGTCAAATCATCATACCCTTAAAGTGATCATGTCACACATGATTCAGTTTGTGGATTATAACTAATTATTAAAATAATCAAGCGGGTTTGAATCCATTCAATCCCTATAATAATGGAAATTAATGTTTATATTTCATCCTATCCGCAAGCTTCTCATCTCCCTACATTAAAATGTAAACGCAGGACTTTAGAATTATCCAAAATAGGAATTAAAGATATGGAATATAGGAAGGGAACACTTTAAGGACGGATGCATAATCTATCGGCTGCCTTCCCATCTTATAGAAGCGCATGATTTCGGTCCATCTACATTCCAAGCCGCCTGTCTCATTCACCGCATGATTCAGGCAAGCCAGCAGCTGGTTATTAATTAGCTATAGCTTTACTCATATAGGAGGTGTAACCATGCTGTTAGAAGCGCTGTATCATGTTCCTAGAGATAAATGGGCTTATGCTTACGATACACATACCATTCATCTTCGGATTCGAACCAAGAAGAACGACATTGATTCAGTTGTTGCCATGACGGGCGACAAATATGATTGGGACCGTACGTACTTCGAGATCACCATGGAAAAGGCCGCCTCTGACGACATGTTTGATTACTGGGAATGCGGAGTCAGGCCCAAATACAAAAGGTTGTCATACGGATTCCGGATTCATGCTGGAGATGAAACGGTGTATATGGTCGACAGCGGAATCGGATGGGATTACCCCTATCCGCCGGCAGGCTACTTTGAATTTCCGTACATACATGAAGTCGATGTATTCAAAGTACCGGAATGGGCCAAAGAAGCCGTATTCTACCAAATCATGACGGAACGCTTTGCCAACGGGAACCCGGCCATCAGTCCTGATGGAACCGAAGCCTGGGGCGGCAAGCCGGAGGTGGACAATTTCTTCGGCGGTGACCTGCAGGGCGTGCTGGATCATCTGGATGATCTGGTTGACCTGGGCATTAACGCCATATATTTTACCCCCCTCTTCCTCTCCCCCTCCAATCATAAATACGACACGGTAGATTATAAGCAGGTGGATCCGCACTTTGGCGATAACGATCTGTTGAAAAAGGTAGTGGATACCTGCCACGCAAAAGGCATTCGAGTGATTCTGGATGCGGTATTCAATCACTGCAGCGAGGAGTTCCCGCCCTTTCAGGACGTCCTGAAGCATGGCGAAAAGTCCAAATATGCCGGGTGGTTTCATGTGAACCGGTTTCCTTGCGAGATCAAGGACGGCATACCGACATACGACACCTTCGGCTTCTTCGGAAACATGCCGAAATTCAATACTGCCAATCCCGAAGTCAAGGCGTACTTGCTGGGCGTCGCCGAGTATTGGATTAAGGAGATCAAGCTTGACGGCTGGCGTCTGGATGTCGCGAATGAAATTGACCATCATTTCTGGCGGGATTTCAGGCAGGTTGTCAAGAAGGCCAACCCCGAGGCATACATCGTGGGCGAGGTTTGGTCCGACTCGTTGATCTGGCTGCAAGGCGACCAATTTGATTCCGTGATGAATTACCCTTTTGCCGATAAGGTGCTGGAGTTTTTCAACGGCAACATGGACGGACTCACCTTCGCCAACCGCATCGGCTCGATCCTGATGCGTTATCCGCAGCAGACCAACGAAGTGGTCTTCAACCTGCTTTGCAGCCACGATACGCCCAGGCTGCTTACCCGCGTGGGAGAAGATATCCGGCGCATGAAACTCACCGTCGTATTCCTGTTCACCTTCATGGGCACGCCGTGCATCTTTTACGGGGATGAAATCGGCTTGACCGGGGATGGAGACCCGGATTGCCGCAAATGCATGGAATGGGATCCCAAGAAGCGAAACCAGGAGCTGTATGCATTTTATCAAGGCATGATCGCGCTGCGGAAAGAGCATAAGGCCCTCAGGCAAGGTCGCTTCCGCTTCCTGCAGGCGAATCTTCATGATCCTTGCATCGTGTACGAACGTGCCGACGAAACCATGCATTTTATCGTCTGGATCAACAACAGCGACTGGAAGCGTACCCTATCGCATCCCATCGTCACGACCGATTGGATCGATGCCGAAACCCAAGAGCCTGTAAAGCCGGTAAACGGTACGATGCATATCGATTTGGAACCGTACGCCTATCGCATTTTATGCCGGGAATTGAAACATTAGCTTCGATCATATTCAGACAGCACAGGGGTGCCGGATAGCTTGTTATTCCTTCGCTATCCGGGCACCCCTGTGTCATGAAAGCCATAGTTATTATCGGCTGGTGATCTGTTGATAGATTTCCTGATATTCCTTCGCCGAAACGTTCCAACTGTAATCCCCGCCCAGAGCGTTCTTGCTCACTTTACGCCAGTGCTCGGGCATGCGATATATGGAGGTCGCGCGACGGATGGTGTTCATCATGTCATGCGCATTGTAATCCTTGAAGGAGAAGCCGTTCCCTTCGCCCGTATACTCGTTGTATGCCTGAACCGTATCGTTCAGTCCGCCCGTTTCTCGGACAATGGGTACGCTGCCGTACCGCATGGCGATCAGCTGGCTGATGCCGCACGGTTCGAATTTGGAAGGCATCAGGAACAGGTCGCTGCCGGCATAAAAACGCCGCGATAACGGCTCATTGAACCGGATCTGGGCCGACATTTTGGTGGGATAGCGATTTGCCGCTTCCCTGAACCAATGCTCATAGGAAGGATCTCCCGTTCCTAGGACAACGAACTGAATCTCGTCATAGTAGAGCAGCTCATCCAGAATGCGGATAACCAAATCGAGTCCTTTCGAATCGACCAATCGCGTTACCATCGACATCAACGGAATATGCGGCGCCACGGGAAGATTCAGCTCTTCTTGTAAGGCGATTTTGTTCTGCGTTTTTTTGTTCAGTCCGCTCCGGAACTTCATGGCGAGATGCGGATCTGTCGCCGGATTGTAGCTTTTGGTATCAATGCCGTTCACAATCCCGCTCAATCTCGAGCCCTGGGCCGACAGAAGTCCGTCAAGTCCGTATCCGTAATAACCTGTCTGGATTTCCGTGGCATAGGTTGGGCTGACCGTCGTTACGTGATCTGCGTAAACGATGCCCGCTTTCATGAAATTCACGTTTCCGTAATACTCCACGCCTTCGGCCGTGAAATGCCGGCTGTGAATGCCGAGCAGATCAACCAACACCTCGTACGGGTATACGCCCTGATACAACAGATTATGGATCGTGAACACGGTTCGAATCCCCGCATAGAAGGGATCATGACGATAGACGTCTTCAAGAAGCAGCGGAATCATGGCGGTATGCCAGTCGTGACAGTGAAGCACATCCGGCTGGAATCCGATTACCGGCAGAACCTCAAGCACGGCACGGTTGAAGAAAGAGAAGCGTTCGCCATCGTCCATGTAACCATAAATGCCGTCTCGGCCAAAATAGTACTCGTTATCCACGAAATAGATCGTTACGCCGTCTTCCACCAGGGACTCGATGCCGCAATATTGCTCGCGCCAGCCTACCCGCACCCGGGTTTCTCCCACATGCTCCATTCGCTCTCTGTATTCTTCCGGAATGCCGCGATATTTCGGCAGCACGACTCGAATATCCTCGCCCATGCCGCGAAGGGATTTAGGCAAAGCAGCGATCACATCCGCCAGTCCGCCTGTCTTGATGTATGGTCCGCATTCCGAAGCTGCAAATAACAATTTCAATCCTGCTTCCCCCTTTTGCTCCGTTTCGTTTTTTGTTCTGTTTTCTCTCTTGCCGCTGCCGCCTTCAGCGACGCGTCCGATCGATCTTGCGATTTCCTCGATCGAGGCGGCTTTTTCTTTAAAACAACCATGCCTAATGGAGGCAGCTTGATCTCCAGGCTGTGGGTTTGGTCATGCCAAGTCTTCTTCTCCGCTTTCATCTCACCGTCGTTCAGCAGTCCGGAGCCGCCGTAATCAGCATGATCGGAATTCAAAATTTCCACATATTGCCCCGCTCTCGGCAAACCGACCCGATATTGGTCATATGCCTTTGGCTGAAAATTAATGACGATGATCAGCGTATCGCCGGGCTTGGTGCCCATTCTCATATAGGATACGACACTCTGCTCATGATCATCGGCGCTGAGCCATTCGAAGCCTTCCCATCGGTGATCCTGCTCCCATAGCGCCTTTTCATCCACGTACATGCGGTTTAGAGCTGCCGTATATGCCAACTGCTTGCGGTGGCTTTCATAGTCCAGCAGCAGCCAGTCGAGCTGCTCCTGATCCTTCCATTCGATAAACTGGCCGAACTCTCCCCCCATGAACAGCAGATTCTTCCCGGGCTGGGTGATCTGGTATCCAAGCAAAATCCGCAGTCCCGCAAACTTTTGTTCATAGCTTCCCGGCATTTTATTAAGCAGCGATTTCTTTCCATGGACGACTTCATCGTGTGAAAGCGGCAATGTAAAATTCTCCGAATAGGCATAACAAATGGGAAATGTCAGTAAATTATGATGGGTAGGCCGCTGATCGAACTCTTGTTCAATATAAGACAGCGTGTCGTTCATCCAGCCCATATTCCATTTGTAATTGAAGCCAAGACCCCCTTCATGCACAGGTGCCGTAACCCCCGCCCATGCGCTCGACTCCTCGGCCATCATCAAGGCATTCGGATAATATCGAAACACGGCTTTATTCAATTCCTGGAGAAAGGATATCGCCTCAAGATTTTCCAAGCCTCCGTGCTCGTTAAGGCTGTACTGACCCTCACGCTTCTCAAAATCAAGACGGATCATGCTCGTCACGGCATCAACGCGAAGACCATCAATATGATACATATCCATCCAAAATAAGGCATTGGAGATGAGGAATGAAATTACCTCCGGCTTGGCATAATCGAAAGACAATGTTCCCCAGCCAGGTTTCTCGGCTTTTTGGGGGTCTGCATACTCATAAAGAGGCGCCCCGTCAAACTGCCGAAGCCCGTGGGCATCCTTGGCAAAATGTGCGGGCACCCAGTCGAGCAGCACGGCGATGCCGGCTTGGTGCAGCTGGTCGACGAGGTACATGAAATCATGGGGAGTTCCGTATCTGCTCGTCAGCGCATAAAATCCGGTACCCTGATAGCCCCACGAAAGATCGTAGGGATGCTCCGCCAAGGGCATAAATTCTACGTGGGTATAACTCATTTCCTGCAAATAAGGAATCAGCTGATCGGCCAATTCCCGATATGTAAAGAACGAACCGTCCTCTTTTTGCCGCCAGGTTCCGAAGTGCATTTCATAAATGTTCACCGGCTTGGCATATGGGGATTTGTTCTTCCTTCTCCATGCGGCATCATTCCAGCGATATCCTGAGAGGTCGGTCACCACCGATGCCGTCGCAGGTCGTACTTCGGCATGAAATGCATAAGGATCGGCCTTTAGGAATGTTTCTCCGAAGGGCCCCGTGATCTGATATTTGTAAAAAGTTCCAGTCTCCATCCCAGGGAAAAACCGACTCCAAATTCCCGAATCGGGCATCCTATATAACGGGTCTTGGGAACCATCCCAGCCGTTCCAGTCTCCGGCAAGTCCTACCTGCCTGGCATTCGGAGCCCACACCGTAAAACGCACGCCCTCTTCTCCTTCTTCTGTGGCAAGGTGTGCACCCATACATTGGTAACTGTGAAACCAGGTTCCTTCATGAAATAAATACACTTGTTCCGGAGTCATGTTTCCTTCCCTAACTGCTTGGTTCAATCGTCGTCACCTGCTTTTTCTTAAAAATCCAATATTATTAATGCTATTACCCCATTCTAACCAGGTTGAAAATAAAAAATGTCCCTGAAAAATAATTTTGTAATTTTCAAATTACTTTTTCAATATAATCGTTTCAAACCCCGGGAATGTCGTTTATGTAATGTACAACGTGAAAATACATTGGGAGGGAAACGTGATGAAGAAAAAAGACTGTATTGCTATGCTTCTGGCGGGTGGAGAAGGTAAACGATTGGCTCCCCTTACGTCCAGGCTGGCAAAACCCGCCGTTCCGTTTGGCGGACATTATCGTATAATCGATTTTCCTCTCAGCAATTGTGTAAACTCCGGAATCGATACGGTTGGAGTGCTTACGCAATATGAGGCAGAATCATTACACGAACATATCGGCGAAGGCGAACCCTGGGGATTAACACATACAGGACGTGAAGGCATTGCCCTTCTTCCATCCAACAGCACACACCAAGACGGGTACTTGGGAACGGCAGATGCCATTTATAAAAACATTCAATACATCGATGATCAAAATCCAGAGCATGTGCTCATCTTGTCCGGGGACCACATTTACCAGATGGATTACCGGGAAATGCTTGAAGCCCATATGAAGCAAGGAGCTCCTGCCACGATTTCCGTGATGGAAGTACCATGGGAAGACGCCAGCCGATTTGGCGTCATGAGCGTTGACGATAATCTCAATATCATTGAATTTGCCGAAAAACCGGCAGAACCGCAAAGCAATCTTGCCTCCATGGGCATTTATTTGTTCCGTTGGGACTATCTGAAGCAGCACCTGATCGAAGATGCGTCTGACCCGAACTCCAGCCATGATTTCGGAAAGGATGTCATCCCTAAGATGCTGTCCGGAGAAGAGTCGCTGCTAGCATTCCGCTTCCAGGGCTACTGGCGCGATGTCGGCACCGTAGAAAGCCTTTGGGAAGCCCATATGGATGTGCTTAGCCAAAATGAGCTCGTCCTTGAGAGAGCCGACTGGCCTATGTATACACGCGCTTGGAAAACCAAGCTGTCGGCAGCACGGACCCGAAATGTGGAGCATACGGACTGCCTGATTCATGACCAATGCAGCTTCGAAGGAAAAGCCAAAAGCTCCGTCATCTTCTGCGGATCAGAAATCGGCAAATACTCCATCGTGAAGGATAGCGTGGTCATGCCGAATGCCAAAATCGGCAAAGGCGTCCATATCGAGCACGCCATCATCGGGGAAGGTGCAGTGATCAAGGACGGAGCCGTTGTGAAAGGGGCTCCCGGCAATGTCGTGGTCGTAGGACCGTACGAGACGGTGCTTCCGAAACCAACGGTTCGTACCCAGCCGGCCCGGCTCCTTCAGGATGTATACGAAAAAGGACGCTTGCGTGCAAATGTCTCTTCATCCTGAACGAATGTCATGAACAGAATAGAGCTCTGAGAATTTCTTCAGGCGTATTACACAAAAAGCGATCCGTAACGGATCGCTTTTTCTCATGTATCGTGCCCTGCTGACTTTGTCTAAGCGCATGCGACGGAGGTTTTGAAACTTTAAGATCAAGAAACAAAAGTCTTTTCATATAAATTCACGATGCGACCGCCCATATCCTGCTCGGCCACGAATTGAAATCCCTGACGCTGGTAAAATCGATTCAGCGTTGGCAAATGGGATACGCAATCCAATCGGAAGCCCCGTTTCCCTTTGGAAACCAAATACGATTCCGCAAAGGAAATCATTTTGTTCCCAAGCTCCAGCCCCCGATAAGCGAATCGTACGGTCAGCCGATGCAAGTAACCGTAGGACGGATCGTCCCGCTTCCCCCAATAGTCAGGGTCCCCGTACTGCAGCGTAAACATGCCGGCCGCCTTGTCTTCATGCCACAGGATGAATACTTCACGCTCTGCCAGGTACTGTTCCATTAGCTCCAGGGAAAAAAGCGAGGGGCTCCACTGCTTGCGCCCTTGCCGCTCCATCACCTCGGCCGCCTCCGTTAGAAGCGCCAGCATCTCTCCTGCGTGCACGGCTTCTGCCCGTCGTAGTTCAAACCGCCCCTGCTCCGTTGAAAACATTGCTGCGGATTCCACTCCTGTACTCCCCCTTTATAACATAGCCACACAAAGTGGAGCCTGTACTCCGAGGCATATACCATATACTTTGTGGGGACAAAACTTATCTATGCGAATACAGTATTGCTTACGATTTCCCGTATACTTATAAATTCTGTATTATTGAGAAAAGCTTTGCCGGATTACCGGCAAAGCTTAGGCCATCGGCCCGGCTGCGTCATCCTCACCGTTCTCCAACCCGCCGGCCATCGGTATTTTCCCCTCAGGCAGCGGCAGCTTGACGATCACGGCTGTTCCGTGCCCGAGCTCGCTTTCCATTTCCATCGTGCCCCCGTGAAGCTCAACGAGCTGCTGCGTGATCGCTAATCCCAGTCCCGTTCCCCCGTTAAGTGGATTCACCTGGAAGAACCGATCCTTTACCCGCCGAAGATGCTCGTCCGAGATGCCGATCCCGTGATCTTGTACGGTAACGATAACAAACTTCTCTTCCATCGCGAAGGACAGGTTGATTACCCCGTTCTCATGCGAGAATTTAACCGCGTTGTCCACGATATTCAGGAATACCTGCTTCAAGCGGTTGACATCCCCATAGATAATCGGCTTCTCGTCGGACTCCAGTTTGATCTGAACGCCCTTCTTCTCGGCTTTCGTCCACAGATTGAGCATGATCTCTTGCAGCAGCTCCCGTAAATTCACGATGCCCTTCACCAGCTTCATCTCATTCTGCTGGAGCTTGGAGAAATCCAGAAGCTCTTCGACAAGGCCGATCAACCGGTCGGTTTCCTTGGAGATGATCTGCATTCCGATTTTCGTTTCTTCCGGATCGTAGCCGCCGGAGTCAAGCGTTTCGCTCCAGCCCTTGATGCTTGTGAGCGGCGTTCGCAGCTCATGCGAGATCGAAGAGATAAAGTCATCCTTCACCTGATTGCTTCGCACAATCTCCTGCGCCATGTAGTTCAAGGTCGACGAAAGCTCGCCAAGCTCGTATTTGTAGTCGCCCTTGATCCGCACGTTGAACTTGCCTTTGGCCATCTGAGCGGACACCGTGGTAATGTTGTTGAGCGGCTTTACGATGGAATTGGCCAGCCCAATGCTGAAAGCAAGCACGATCGCCAGAACGGCCGCCCCGATGCTGACGGCAAACAGCGTCATTTTCATCAGCTTGTCGTTTACGTATTCCAGCGAAGTCACGTAACGGAGAATATACGTATTTTCAAAACCGTTCGAAACGGACTGGGACACCGCCATCACGATCTGGCCCGTGCCTTGCTGTTTGCCGATCCAACGGCTCGTATTGCCTGCAAGCGCTTGGGTTACATCGCTGGTCTTGATGGTCTGCTCTATTTCGAAGCCGGTCGAAGTTGAGAGTACTTGCCCAGCCGGGTTCAAAATTTGAAGCTCCGTATTATACAGTTCAAAATGGCGAACCATTTCGCTCAGCTGATTGACGTTGTCCGACGAGGTCAGTCGAAAGGGCTGATAGAAATCGTTGGCGGTACGGATATGGTTCACCATATGGTTGTACACCGTATCGTAATAATACGATCGTAAAGCGATTAGAAAAATAACCTCAATCAGCAGCAAGGCGATGAACACTACCAGGAAGTAGTGCAGCACGATTTGCCGCCGAATGCCTTTTTTGATGATCATTGTCCCTGACCCTTCCATTTATAGCCGTGTCCCCATACCGTCTGGAGGTATTCCGGCTCGGAAGGATTGCCTTCGATTTTTTGGCGAAGTCTCCGAATGTTCACGTCCACGATTTTGGGATCGCCCATATATTCTTTGCCCCATACGTGATCAAGCAGCACATCACGGCTAAGCGGCGTGTTTTCTTTTTCCAGGAAGAACTGGACCAGCGAGAACTCCGTAGGCGTCAGCTCCACCGGCTGCCCGTTCTTCTTGAATTGCTTGGAAATCAGATCCAGCGTGAACGGACCCGATTGGAAGGATACCTTGGCGGCACCCGCACGCTGAACGTTCACCCTGCGCAGAAGGGATTGCAGCCGGGCGATCAGTTCCGTCGGGCTGAACGGTTTGCTTACGTGGTCATCCGCTCCGACGGATAGGGCATACACTTTGTCCTGCTCCTGAACTTTTGCCGTCAGGAAAATAATGCCGATCCGCTCGTTCGTTTCCCGGATTCTGCGGCATACTTCAAAGCCGTCGATTCCCGGAACCATGACGTCGAGCAAGGCGATATCGATGTCTGGCGTCGTTTGCAGCAAGCGAAGGGCCTCATTGCCGTTCTCGGTCTCCAGCACCTCAAAGCCGTTCCGTTTCAGATTAATAACGATAAAACTGCGAATGGATTCTTCATCTTCTAATATGAGCACTTTACTCAAGGTCTAGTTCCCCTTTCTTTCGATAGGAGCCACATTGTTGCTGCTTGGCTTTTTATCTTTTTTACTCAATTTCAGATCGCCATGGCTTCGATAAGCGATGACGCGGTTTTTCTCCTTCACCAAGATCTCCCAATCGGATTCGGCTTTCCCCCACTGGGCCGTGGAGAAAAACTTGATTTCCGCGACGGACTCTCCCGTGTCGGTCATGACAAAGTTCAGATAAGCATTTTTGTTGGATTCCGGCGTAATGGTAATTTTATTGTACATATCCGGCGGAAAATCCAAATAGAAGCGATTATTCATATCGTAGTATCTTTGGAGCACGAATTGAAGCCCTTCTACTTCGTTGCTCTCCCGCACCTCTCCGTCCCACTGGAAGTACGTGGTGAAGAACGGGATTTCGTCCAGGATCAGCCGATCTTCCCAGCCGCTTGGCCTTGTAAGCACACCAAACTCTAAAATACCGTCATCGTTCACGTCCTCGCTCTCAACCGGCAGTTCCTTGTAAGTAAGCAGTTCATCCTGGAGCACGTCAATAAACTTGTTGTCCTCCATGATAATGAGCTTGGAATAGGAAGAGTTGGACACGACCGAAGCATCCAAGATGATACCTTCTTTGTTTTTGGCCACTTTACCTGCGACAACATTGTAATAACTTTCGATATTTGGTCCCAAATCCAGCTTGTTCAGCTCAACGAAAGCATCCTCGAATTTGTCGTATTGATAGGTGCTGATATACGAGAGCTCTTTCTGCTGGAGGTATACCACCGTAATATCCTTGACCTTGTCGCCGTTCATGTCTCCGATATTGAAGTGCGTATACGGCAAGGCCGGGATTTTTTCGAGCGAATCCCCGGAGAATGAATACACGGCCAGCAGGTTCTGAAGATTCTCTTCTCCGCGGGAGAAACCGGCTACGATGTCAACCTTGCCGTCGTTCGTAAAATCAACGAAATCAAATGACTCCAAAACCGTCCCTTCTCCGTCGAAATCGAGGCTCTTCACCCAGGTATCACCCTGCTGCTGCATGATCATGCCGTGGATTTTCACCTCTTCATCCGGCGTCTGATAGAACACGACGGCTTCCATAACGCCGTCGTTGTCCAGGTCATGAATTCGGATCGAACTGCTGTCGACGTCGCTTCGCGGCCGAATGATAGCGCCGTTGTCCAGTTTGATCTTCTGGAGCGCGGACTGGATGGCGCCGTTCAGCGTCGCTTTGTCCGTCGGCAGATCCGGTCGCTTCATTAAAGACACCGGATCCTGGATAAAGGTACAGCCGCTTATGATAAATAGTAACAAGCCGGCCAAGAGGGCTTGCATCACTCTATATTTCAATAAGTATCAACTCATTTCTATGCTTTCGCCTTGCGTCAAGTGATCGATAATTACAGTCTTGACTTCTCGCCATGGGTTAAACGTCTTCCGGTCACATCCACTACCAGCTGGCCGCCCGACAGCCCCATGATTCGGGTGCAGTATTTCTCCGCAAGCTCCAGCGGGATGACGGTAAATACCGTCAGACGCTCTTCCTCGCACAAGGTTTTTAGCGTCTTCAAAACATGCTCGGCAGAGGCCGGATCGAGTCCCGTGACAGGCTCGTCCGCCAAAATCACCTTAGCGCCGTGAACGAGCGCCCGGGCAATGGCAATTCGCTGCTTCTCGCCGCCGCTCAGCTCGCCGGCCTTGCGTTTTGCCTTGTCCAGCAAACCCAGGTGCTCGATCGTATCCATGGCTCCCATATAATCATCAGACCGGACCATCCCGGTAACCATCCGCCACAGCGGCGTTTGGCTGGATTGCCCGATCAATACATTCTTAAGCGCCGTTCGATTTACGTTTAGGGAAGGATTCTGCTCGAGATAAGCCCATTCCCGTCGAATTCTTCGTTTTCCGGCGGGATTCATCATATCTTCGCCGTCAATCGTCAGCTTGCCGCCGTCCCATTTTTGCTGCATCGACAGACAGCTCATCAGCAAACTTTTTCCGCTTCCGCTCGCACCGATCAGACCGATCATTTCCCCGTGTTCCATCTGAAATGTGATATCCTTTAACACCGGTGTACGTTCAGGACCCATCGTTTTCTTCAGCCGATCCACTTTAATCATGTTATCGTCTCTCCCGTCAAGTGCATATTCCTACTCTCTAGTTTAGAAGAAAGCGAAAGCAATTGCCATGAGAACGCATGTTTCTATTTGTCGGGTGAAACGCTGTTGCCTTTGAACCATAAACCCGTGCACGCAAACACAATATACAAGCCGCCGAGCAAAACGAAGATTCCCCCGTTCCACCCGGTTTCCATGATAGCGCCGCCCGCATTCGGCCCTGCGATACTGCCGGCATTGAAATGGAAGGAAGCCACGACGTTGGCCGCCGGCAGCAGTACCCTGGGAAGGATGTCCGCGGCATAAGCCAGACCGAGGGAGAAGAAAGAACCGACCAAGCCGCCGGCCATCGTCAGTAATAGTAAGGTTGCCCAGAAATTCGTTCCGGCTACCGGAATCAGCAGGAAACTGCAGCCTCCCACGATCCCCGCGATCGTCAGCACCCGCTTGCGTCCGAATTTATCGCTCCAGATGCCGAGGGGAAGCTGCAGCAGGAGTCCGCCGATGCCGACAAAGGGCAGCAATGTCGAAATTTCGCCTAAAGTGAACCCGCTTCTTAACCCATAGACCGGGAAATTGCTGTTAATCCCCGCTTCCATGTATCCGTACAAAAATGCGGGAATCAAGGCAAACCAGGCCAGCCGATAGCTTTTGAGATAGCGGCCGGCCGGCTGCTGCTCTCCTTGCTCGCTTTTTTCCGGCTTCAAATTCGGAAGTTTGAACAGAACGACCAGCAGAATGAACAAGAACAGCACAGCCAGAATCAGAAACGGTACCGCCTCGCCGTATTTCAGAAGAGGAATGCCGAGCGGCCCTATACTAAATCCCAGACCGTAGGACATGCCGTAAAAGGAAATGCTCCGCCCCCGGTTCTTCACGGTTGACATCATCAGCACCCACAGCTGGGCGGCATAATGCAGCGCGCTGTCGCCGATGCCCACAAGCACCCGCAGCACAAACCAGACGGCTACGCTCGGAATCAACGGGAAAGCGACCAGCGACAGCATCACCAGCACGAGACCCGATACGATCAGTCTTTTGAAACCGACCCAGCCGAGAAGCCGTTCCGCAACAAGCGTCATGGCAAATGAACCTACATATAAAGCAGCCGCGTTCAATCCGTTCATGGAGGATGAGATGCCCATCCGTTCCAAAAAAATAGCCAGCACCGGCAATAGCAGTCCCTGGCTTAAACCAGCCGCAACCACGACGGCAATTAAAATAAAATAATGAGTTCTCCCTTGACGGGGGGTAACAGCTTCTGTCACTGAAATATAGTCCTCCTCTAATATGAAAAAACGATGAATTTAAACAGCCAAATGAACATTATAGTGGACAAGCCCAATCGATACAAGCCATAATAATAACAATGCCATCAATTGGGAGGGTATCCGTTCATGAAATATAAAGTTAGTATCGATGTATCCATGGTTTATGAGCTGCTGGGCAGCTTCATGATATATGCAACAAGGAAATGGACCGATAACCTGGATATTGGAAAACAGCTGATAACGGAGATGGATGAGCGTTTGCCGCAGCATGTACGTGTCCAGTTCAGTGGAGCCCGCTCATGGCCGCTCGCGGATTACGATGTCTTATACGCCCTGATCATGCTTCGAGGAGAGCACCTTGAAATCCCTGATTTTCTGGGCTGGATCGAATCTTCCCCGGTGGAAGAGCTTCATGGCCTGCTTCAGCCTCACTTGCCGTCCCTCACGCGGGATGAAACGTCCAGAATTCGAGAATACTACACACCGTTGATGAAGCTCTGGTATGAGCACTACTTTTCCGAAGTGGAGCCTGAGCTGTACCATCTTCTGGAGGAAGATGCCGAAGAGAAACGAATGCTGCTTCCGAAAATGGACGACGAAAATCTGATCGAATATGCTTCCAGCGGAGTCATTCTGGATAACGTTCCGCAAGAAAACGTGGTCTTGTTCCCGGGTACGCATTTTCGTCCGATCAATACCTATTGCTTCTATGATAATGTACTCCTGCTGCAGTACCCTATTGATATACCGGAAGAAGACGAGGATGAGCCGCCTGTCGTTCTCCTGCGCATGACCGAGGCTCTCGCGGATCCGGAACGTCTGCGTCTGCTGAGATATATTGCGGATGAGCCGAAGGCCGTGTCCGAAATGGCGTCCGAATTGGGACAGCCCTATGAGCAATTGATGCACCACCTGATGATCTTGAGGGCGGCAGGCCTGCTGCGCTCCCATCTGAAATCCGAAAATAACGAAAGATTCAGCCTGCGGCCGGATGGTGCGGCCGAGCTGCAAATGTTCCTGGAGACTTACATTCGACTTTCCTAGTATGAAGGAGCGTACCATGAGTAAAACATCTCAGCATATTATCTTCGACATGGATGATACATTAATACATTGCAACAAGTATTTCGACCTGATTCTCGGCGATTATTTCGAATGGATGACCGAATGGTTTCAGCCTTATGGAGTAACCACCCAAGAAGTCCGAGCCAAGCAAATGGAAATCGACGTAGCCGGCATCGACAAGCTGGGATTCGCGAGCGCGAACTTCCCCCAGTCCCTAATCGATACATACCATTTTTTCGGCCGAATTCACGGGAGAGATACCTCGCCTAAGGAAGAGGAGCTTCTCTACCAGTTGGGGCTCAGCGTATACGAGCAGGAGATTGAAGCCTACCCCGGCATGGTCGAAACGCTGGAGAAGCTTCGAGAGGATGGCCACTGCCTTCACCTCTATACCGGGGGCGAAACGAGAATACAGAAGCGAAAAATCGAACAGATGAAGCTGGCGGACTATTTTAAAGACCGGATTTATATCCGCCAGCATAAAAACATCACGGCGCTTGAGGAGATTCTCGGCATGGGGTCGTTCGTCCGCTCTAATACGTGGATGATCGGCAACTCGCTCCGCACGGATGTCGTTCCGGCATTGACGGCAGGCATTAACAGCATCTACATCAAGCAGCAGCGCGAGTGGCAGTATAATCTGGTCGAGCTGAAGCAAGAGCCGCATAATGTGCTCTATACCGTTTCGGCGTTGACTGAAGTGCCGGAAGTCATTGAAGAGCATTTAACTTAATCGAACGGACAACGAGCCGATCCTGGAGTAATATCCCGGATCGGCTCGTTATTTTGGCGTAACCCTCGACGTGTTACGATTTTACGGACGCACTGGAGTCCACGGCCTGAACGGCCAACTGCCCGTTACCGCCGGCAGCAAGGACAAGCCTGCCCTTATACGTGCTGCCGTCCTCGTTCTTAAAGGATAACACTTGGGTCTTTCCCTGAAGCAGCAAGGATTTCAGCATCGCATGAGAAATTTGTTTTCCGGCAAATTCCTTCCAGATGACATAACTGCAGCCGGTTTTGAAATTCGCGCAGCCGTAACCTTTGCGTCCTTCAATAATATGCCCGTCACATCCGGGTCTTGGGCAGCGCCCCAAGGGAGATCGTACGGACGGCGCTTCATTTGAAGCGGCAGGCGCTGATTTCGGAGTGGGCTTGCTCGTGCGCTCATCCTTCGCTTTCGAGGCTGGGGCCGCTTTAGACGTGCTTCGCTTCCCTCTTCCTTTGGACTTGTCCTCATCTCCGCCGAAAAGCGACGAAGGCGCCGGACGCTGCGAGGATACCTTGTTGATGATCGAAACGGTGAACTTCTGCACGTTTTGCATGAATACGTCAGCAGAAGCTTCGCCTTTGGAGATCTGGTGGAGGCGCCGCTCCCATTGGCCTGTCATCTCGGGCGAAGCCAGCAATTCGACGCCGGCATGCCGGATCAGCTCCACCGCCGTTCTTCCTTTTTGCGTTACGGTGATTTTTTTGCCCTGCATCGTAATATATCCGACCTTTTTCAAACGCTCGATGGTGGCTGCCCGGGTTGCCGGCGTTCCAAGACCGCTATCCTTCATCGCATCCCGAAGCGCTTCATCCTCAATGGACTTACCGGCGCTTTCCATGGCCTTCAGCAGCGTGCCTTCCGTATAACTTTTTGGCGGCTGGGTAGCCTTTTCCTTCACTTCGGATTTTTTGCATTGCACCGGCTTGTCGGGAGTAAGGTCAAAGGAACGGTCGTTCCATTCCTGGTTCTCCTCTTCCTCGTCCTCTTTCCCCTTCTTGGAAGATTTGGATTTCTTCTTCTCCGTATCCTGAATCAACACCTTCCATCCAAGCGACAAAAGCTCCTTGATTCCCGTCTTGAATGTTTCCCCCTCGACCTCGGTGAGCACTGTATGCTGCTTGTACATGGCCGGAGGATAAAAATGCGACAGAAACCGGGTGATGACCAGATCGTAAATATGCTGCTCTTCCTTGCTGAGCGTGCCCGGCCGCTTTAATGTCGGCAGTATGGCATGGTGATCCTCAACCCGCTGCGGATTGCATACCGCTTTGTTGTTGACGTGCACCCGGCTTGGATCCGCTCCTGCGGCCATTGATGCATACGAGGTCGATTTGAGCATATGAAGGGCCTTGTGCATGCCTTCGATATTCTGTTCATTCACATAGTTAGAGTTGGTACGCGGATAGGAAATCACCTTGTGGCGTTCATATAACGCTTGCGCAAGGTCCAGCGTTTTTTTGGCAGAGTAACCGTACTTGGCATTGGCTTCACGCTGAAGCAGGGTCAAATCATACAATTTGAACGGATATTCCTTCGTTTCCTTCACTTCATATTTGGTGATGGTGCCGTTCTTTCCATGGACCTTGGCTGCAATCGTCTCTGCTTTCTCCTGCGAGGTCAGCCGCTCTCCCTGCCAGGTTCCCGTGTACTCCAGCTGATCCTGCTTGAACAAAGCTTTCACGTCGTAGAACGTTTGCGATTCGAAGGCCTCGATCTCCTTCTGCCGGTCATAGATCAGTGCCAGCACCGGCGTCTGCACCCGGCCAACCGACAATAACGTCTGATGGCGGGTCGTAAAGGCGCGCGACGCATTCATGCCGATCAACCAATCGGCTTCGCTGCGTGCGCGCGCAGCTTGCGTTAAATTCTCGAATTCAACGCCGTCCTTGAGCTCCGCAAAGCCGCGGCCAATGCTTTCCGGCGTTAAATCCGAGATCCATAGTCTTTTTACAGGCTGTTTCAGTTTTAATTGTTGTTGGATTAGTGCGAAAATATATTGTCCTTCTCGTCCCGCATCACAGGCATTCACGATATGGCTGCAGCGCTTGGCTACCTCTCCAATGACCTTCAGCTGATCCTTGGTTTTCGGATTCGGGATGATTTTGAATTGCTCCGGAATGATAGGCAGGTCCCGTAAATTCCAGCGTTTGTACTTCGGATCATATGCATCCGGCTCCGCCAGCCCAACCAGATGTCCGATAGCCCAAGTTATGATGTATTGCTCACCTTCAAGATATGTACGGTTGTTCTTGGCCCGCGGCTCGATGACCGCAGCGATATTCCGTCCCATATCCGGCTTTTCGGCAATGACCAACGTTTTCAAATGACATTCTCCTCCCCGATGAGCAGCCTGGCGCGGAGGCTAACTCCAAAAAGGACTTCGCTCTCGCGAAGTCCCTTTAACTACTATATTCATGATAGCATATTTAGGAGAAGGATTAAACCAGTACGGTCGCGCCCATCAGATATTTGTCTACCTCGCGTGCCACCTCGCGGCCTTCATTGATCGCCCACACCACAAGGCTTTGTCCGCGGCGCATGTCGCCGGCTGCAAATACTTTATCCACATTCGTCGTATATTTGCCATACGGCGCTTTAACATTGGAACGACGGTCCGTTTCAAGTCCAAGCTGTTCTACCAGCGTCTGCTCCGGTCCGTCAAAACCGATCGCGATGAACGCCATTTGTGCCGGAAACGCTTTTTCCGTGCCCGGAATCGGCTGATACACTTTACGGCCGGTTTCATCTACAATGCGCTCGATTTGAACGGTATGAAGCTCTTTCAGGTTCCCTTCATCATCCCCGACGAATTTCGTGGTCATGATGGAGAATTCCCGCGGATCGTTGCCAAACAGCGCTTTGGCTTCCTCGTGGGCGTAATCCAGTGTATACACGTTCGGGAATTGCGGCCAAGGGTTCGCAATCGGATCGCGCTGCAGCGGAGCCTGTTTATGCGTACCGAACTGGGTAACGCTGCTGCAGCCGTGACGCAGCGCTGTGGCCACGCAGTCGGAGCCGGTGTCGCCGCCGCCGATGACGATAACGTCCTTGTCTTTTGCCGACAAATAGTTGCCGTCTTCAAGACCGGAATCCAGCAGGCTCTTGATCGTTCCGTTCAGGTAATCCATCGCGTAATGGATGCCCTTGAGATCACTGCCCTCAATGTTGAATTCGCGCGGCTTTGTAGCACCGCCGCAGAGTACGACGGCATCATAGTCTTCCATCAGCTGCTTGGCGGGAATATCCTTGCCGATCTCGGTGTTCACAACAAATTCGACGCCTTCCGCCGCGAGCAGATCGACACGGCGCTGCACGATGCCCTTGTCCAGCTTCATGGACGGTATCCCGTAGGTCAACAAGCCGCCAATGCGGTCCGCACGCTCGTAGACGGTGACGGAATGGCCCGCTTTGTTCAGCTGTGCTGCTGCCGCCAGTCCTGCCGGACCGGAACCGACAACGGCTACGCGTCTTCCCGTGCGCTTCTCGGGCGGCTCCGGAACGACCCAGCCTTCTTCAAAGCCTTTGTCGATAATCGCCTGCTCGATGGATTTGATCGTAACCGGCTCCCCGATCAAGCCGACGGTACAAGAACCCTCGCAAGGCGCTGGACATACGCGTCCGGTAAACTCAGGGAAATTGTTCGTTTTGTGGAGACGCTCCAGAGCTTCTCTCCACAAGCCCCGATATACAAGATTGTTCCATTCCGGGATCAGGTTGTGGATCGGGCAGCCCGATGTGCCGCCGACCATATCGATTCCTGTATGGCAGTATGGCGTACCGCAGTCCATGCAGCGTGCTCCCTGGGTCTGGAGCTCATCTTCTTCTAAATGTTTATGAAACTCTTCCCAGTCTTTAACTCGTTCAGCCGGGCTCCGGTCTGCCGGAAGCTGGCGCTGATATTCCATAAATCCTGTTGGTGTAGACATACTGCTTTACCCCCATCCGTTCTATCCATGCTGATTACCATGTACAATTTATCATATCATAAATCATCCGACATCTATCGTCAGATGAGCCAAGAAACAGGTTTCAGCCTGATTTATTTTTTCTATTTATGCTAAAAAAATTTTTATCAAAGCATGAATCCCCACTACTCGCGGCTATTTAAGCAGCCATTTGCATAAACATTAGAAATATAGTAGCATTTCGCTTTTCGCCTGTTAAATGGACTATATGCATGATCATTTGTATTATCCTACTATGAAAGCATTGTCAACATGGACGGAAGGCAGTAAGTCTATCCCTCCGAATCGTGCCATCAAGCTGTTTATTTCCGTTCAAACGTAACGAAACGGTAGGCATACGGATTTTTTTCATCCGTGATGCCGGGAACTTCTTCGACGATCTTCCATTCTTCCCAGTTCACTTCGGGAAAGTACGTATCCCCTTCAAAACTCTCGTCAATGAACGTGCAGTACAGACGATCCGCTTTCGGCAGCATCAATTCATAAATCTGCGATCCGCCAATCACCATCAGTTCCTCATTCTTCGAATAGGGTAACGCGTTCTCGATGTCATGGATCACGATGCCCTGATCCTCCGTCAACGTAAAGCTCTCATCTCTCGTCAGCACGATGTTCTTTCGGTGAGGCAGCGGCTTGCCGCCAAAGGAATCCCAAGTTTTGCGCCCCATCAGGATCGTTTTATGGAGGGTTTTCTCCTTGAAGAAGGCCATATCCCGCGGCAAGCGCCACGGCATCGTGCCGTTCAGCCCGATCACCTGATCCTTGCCCATTGCCCATATCATCGATATCATTACACCGTCTCTCCTTCCATTCATCTTATGGATGTCACCGCATGGAGCCTCCATAACCCAATTTAAACTTATACGGCAACCGTCGCCTTAATGGTCGGATGGTATTGATAACCCTCAAATTCAAAATCCTCGAACGTATAATCAAAAATGCTGTCCGGCTTGCGCTTGATAACCAGCTTCGGCAGCGCATATGGCTCGCGTTCAAGCTGCGTTCTAACCTGCTCCATATGGTTGGAATAAATATGGACATCGCCGCCCGACCAGATGAATTCACCCGGCTCCAGGTCGCACTGCTGGGCAACCATATGGGTTAGCAGCGCATAACTGGCAATGTTGAACGGCAGCCCGAGGAAGCTGTCCACCGAGCGCATGGTAAGCATACAGGAAAGCTTCCCGCCCGCCACGTAGAATTGGAATACAAAATGGCACGGAGGCAGCTTCATGTTATCAATCTCCGCCACGTTCCAGGCACTGACGATATGGCGTCTGGAATCGGGATTATTCTTAATCGAATCGATGACACCCGCAATCTGATCGATATGGCGTCCATCCGGCGTTTCCCATGCCCGCCACTGCGAGCCGTAGACAGGACCCAAATCCCCGTTTTCATCCGCCCATTCGTCCCATATCCGCACGCCGTTCTCTTTTAGATACCGGATATTCGTTTCGCCGCTCAAGAACCACAGAAGCTCATGTACGACCGATTTCAGGTGAATCCGCTTGGTTGTCATTAGCGGAAACCCTTGGGATAGGTCAAAACGCAGCTGTCTTCCGAATACGGACAACGTTCCCGTACCCGTCCGGTCTCCCTTCTCTACGCCATGATCCAGTATGTCCTGCAGCAGCTCCAAATATTGTTTCATCTCATAGTCACCTCACTAAAATCTCATATCCTCAGTCTACCATGTTCACGGAATGATTGGGATGCTTAAAATAACCCTGCCCGGGGAGTGCGGATATCCGCTGGCATATCTACATAAAAAAACAGGAGGCAGAAACCGCCTGCGCGTTCTCTGCCTCCTGGCTGAATATATAATGACTCGAAAATACGTCTACGGATTAACGGGCAATGATGTGGATCGGATGACCCATTACCAATTCCGCCGCTTCCATAACGATCTCTCCCAGCGTCGGATGCGCATGGATGGTCAAAGCTACATCTTCAAGCGTAGCGCCCATTTCAATAGCAAGGCCGAGCTCGGCAATCAGGTTGGAAGCTTCCAGACCCACGATTTGCGCTCCGAGAATAAGCCCTGTTCCCTCTTCGGCCACGATTTTCACGAAGCCTTCCGGATGGTTCAAGGATACGGAACGTCCGTTGCCTGCGTAAGGGAATTTGCCAGCTTTTACTTTATGGCCTTTTTCCTTCGCTTGAGCTTCGGTGTAACCTACGCTGGAGCATTCAGGATCCGTAAACACAACGGCCGGGATACATTTGTAATCCACGACGGACGGCATTCCGGAGATCGCTTCAGCAGCCACTTTACCTTCGTAGGAAGCTTTATGTGCAAGCGCCAGGCCGGACACGATATCCCCGATCGCGAAGATATGAGGAATGCTGGTGCGTCCTTGATGGTCGACTTTCACGAATCCGCGCTCATCCATATCGAGGCCGATCAGGTCCAGACCAAGCTCTCCGTCCGTGTTCGGACGACGGCCAACCGTAACCAGCAGGTAATCAGCTGTTACTTCTTTGGTTTCGCCATTCACGGAGTATTTCACGGTAACTTCTTTATCGTTCTGCTCAGCACTTTCAGCTTTAGCACCTGTGATAATTTCGATACCGGTTTTCTTCATGTTCTTGGTAACGAGGCTTGTCATGTCTTTGTCAAAGCCAGCCAGAACGCTGTCCAGACCTTCGATGATCGTTACTTTGGAACCGAATTTGGAGTACATTTGACCCAGCTCGGCACCGATGTAGCCGCCGCCGATGACAATCATGCTCTTCGGTACTTCAGGCAGGTTCAATGCTTCGGTGGAAGACAAGATGCGTCCGCCAAACGGGAATGGCTTCAGTTCGATTGGACGGGAACCTGTAGCAATGATGCAGTTCTTGAAGCGGTAACGCGGAGATTCATGATCATTGAATACGCGCGCTTCGTTTTCGTTGATGAACATGCACTCGCCGTTGAAAACTTCCACTTTGTTGCCTTTCAGCAAACCGGCTACGCCGCCGGTCATTTTTTTGACAACGCCGTTTTTGAATTCCTGCGTTTTCGCGAAATCAACGGTTACGTTCTCCACGGAAATACCGAATGCATCGGCATGCTTCGCGGATTCGAACTGATGAGCTGCAGCGATCAAAGCCTTGGAAGGAATACAACCACGGTTCAAGCAAACGCCGCCGAGTTCCGATTTATCAACGATCAGAACCTTTTGACCCAGTTGGGCGGCACGAATCGCCGCCACGTAACCACCAGGACCAGCACCAATGACTAGAGTATCAATATCTAAAGAAGCATCTCCAACTACCATTAGTTACACCTCCATAACAAGCAGCTCAGGGTTAGCGAGCAGTTGTTTAATATAGTTCATAAAGTTTTGAGCCGTTGCGCCGTCGATGATACGGTGGTCAAAGCTCAAGGACAATGCCATAACAGGTGCTGCTACAATCTCGCCGTTCTTCACAACCGCTTTTTCGCTGATGCGGCCGGTACCGAGGATAGCAACCTCTGGGAAGTTGATGATTGGTGTAAAGAACATGCCGCCTGCGGAACCGATGTTCGTGATGGAAATCGTGCTGCCCTTCATTTCGTTAGGAGCCAGTTTGCCCTCACGGCCGCGTGCAGCCAGATCACGGATGCTGTCAGCGATCATCCAGATGCTCTTACGATCCGCATCTTTGATAACCGGTACGATCAGACCGTTATCTGTATCCGTGGCGATACCGATGTTGTAGTACTTCTTGTACACGATTTCGTTCGCTTCTTCGTCGATCATCGCGTTCAAAGCAGGGAATTGACGGCTTGCCGCAACAAGTGCTTTAACGATGAATGGCAGATACGTAACTTTCGTGCCCTTCTTCTCAGCGATCGGTTTCATGCGGGTACGGAACGCTACCAGCTCGGTTACGTCCACTTCGTCCATGATCGTAACGTGAGGAGCCGTGTAAGCCGATTTAACCATAGCATTCGAGATTGCTTTGCGGATACCTTTGAATGGCACGCGCTCTTCTTCTGCGCGAGTGTCCACCGCTGCGGATGCTGCTGCAGGAGCCGCTTTCGTCTCGGAAACAGCTTCTTGAGTCGGAGCTGCTGCTGCTTGGCCGCCACCGTTCTTGAAGGCTTCTACATCTTCGCGGGTCACTTTTCCGTTGTTGCCGGAGCCTTGAACTTGTGCGATGTCAACGCCCTGCTCGCGAGCGAATTTGCGCACGCTTGGCGTAGCCAGGACTTCACGGTTAGGTGCTGCAGGCGTCGCTGCTTCGCCGTTTCCGCCTTGTTTAGCGTCAGCCGGAGCATCTTGAGCCGGGGAAGAAGTCGTATCTGCGCTGCCTTTCGCTGCGTCGGCTTCTTGAGCGGACTGCTCTTCGGCAGGAGCCTCTTGCTCAGGAATGTCGCCTTCAGCATCGATGATTGCAACCACTTCACCGACACGGCATACTTGACCGTCCTTGGCAAAAACTTCTTGAACCGTACCGTTCACGGGACAAGGAACTTCTACGACCGCCTTGTCGTTCTGTACTTCCATGATGATGTCGTCGTCTGTTACTTTGTCGCCCGGCTTGATATGCATTTTGATGATTTCACCTTCATGCAAACCTTCGCCCAGCTCTGGAAAACGATATTCGAATTTTGCCAACTGAAAAACCTCCCTAGAAATTGCTGCTATTAGAAATTCAATACTTTATTTACGGCATCAACGATACGCGCCGGAGTAGGCAACCAAGTGTCCTCGATTTGAGCGAATGGATACACGGTGTCTGGCGGCGTAACGCGAAGCACCGGTGCTTCCAGGTGGAGAATCGCTTTCTCGTTGATTTGAGCGATCACTTCTGCGGCTACGCCGGCAGATTTCTGCGCTTCTTGAACCACGATGGCGCGGTTGGTTTTCTTAACCGAAGCCAGCACGGTATCGATGTCGATTGGAGAAATGGTGCGCAGGTCGATGATTTCGGCTTTGATTCCGTTCTTTTCAAGCTCGTCTGCCGCTTTCGTAGCAGTATGAACCATCAGGCCGTAAGCGATGATCGTAACGTCCGCTCCTTCGCGAACCACGTTAGCCTTGCCAAGCTCAACGGTGTAATCACCTTCTGGAACTTCAGCGCGGAACGCATGGTACAGGTTCAAGTGCTCCATGAAGAATACAGGGTCATTGTCGCGAATCGCTGCGATCATGAGTCCTTTTGCATCATAAGGATTGGAAGGTACTACAACTTTAATACCCGGGGTTTGTGTGATCAAACCTTCGAGTGCGTCGGTATGCAGCTCAGCCGCTTTAACCCCGCCGCCGAATGGTGTACGGAACACGATCGGGGAGTTGTAGCGTCCGCCGGAACGGTAACGCATGCGCGCTGCTTGAACGACGATTTGGTCGAGCGCCTCAAAGATAAATCCAACGAATTGAATTTCAGCGATCGGACGGAAGCCTTGGATGCCGAGACCTACCGCCAAACCGCCGATAGCGGACTCTGCCAGCGGCGTATCGAATACGCGCTCTTCCCCGAATTCTTTTTGAAGGCCTTCCGTTACCCGGAAAACACCGCCGACATTACCTACGTCTTCACCGAAGATGACAACGTTAGGGTCACGGCTCAATTCAACGCGCATGGCGTCGCGAATCGCTTCTTTCATGTTCATTTGTGCCATTGCTTCATTTCCTCCTTAAGAAATACAGTTCACTGTTCTTCCAGTGTGATGCCTTATAAGGCTATATATCGATGTTAAACGTTATTTAAAAACAAGACCTGATGCGCCCATGACAAACCGGATGATCATCCAGGATCAACCTTTGACAATCATCGGCCCGTCACTCTTATTGGAAATCGGCTTTCTGTTCTTCCAAATGCTTCGGCGTTTGCTCGAACATGCTGTCGATCAAACCAGGTACCGTCATTTTTTCCGTTTGTTCTGCTTTTTTGATTTGCTCGTTGACTTTCGCTTTCGCTTCTTCTTTCACGCGAGCTGTATCTTCTTCTGTCCAGAGGCCTTTGGCTTCCAGGTACTTCGCAAGACGCGCGATCGGATCCTTCTCGTTCCACTCGCCCTCTTCTTCCTTCGTACGATATTTCGTAGCGTCGTCAGACAAGGAATGCGGACGGAAACGGTATGTCACGGCTTCGATCAGCGTTGCGCCTTCACCGTTGCGGCCGCGCTCTGCAGCATCCTGAACCGCTTTGATCACCGCGAGAACGTCCATGCCGTCAACTTTAACGCCTTTGATGCCGGCTGCAACAGCTTTGTGCGCGATAGACAATGCTGCTGTCTGCTTGGAGAACGGAGTCGTGATTGCATAGCCGTTGTTTTGCACGAAGAAGATGACCGGCAGTTTGTACACGCCTGCATAGTTCAGGCCTTCGTAGAAGTCGCCCTCGGAAGAGCCGCCGTCACCGGTATAGGTAATAACCACTTGTTTTTGCTTCTTCAATTTGTAGCCCATAGCGATACCCATGGCATGCAGGATTTGCGCGCCGATGATGATCTGAGGCATCAATACGTTAACGCCTTCGGGAATTTGTCCGCCATGCTGATGTCCGCGGGAATAAAGGAATGCTTGGTAAAGCGGAAGTCCATGCCATACGATTTGCGGCATATCGCGGTAGCCCGGGCAGATAAAGTCGTCTTTCTCAAGCGCGAACTCACTGCCTACCATCGTAGCTTCTTGACCAGATACAGGAGCGTAGAAACCGAGACGTCCTTGACGGCCGAGGTTTACGGCGCGGTCGTCCCAAGTACGGGTAAATACCATACGGTACATAATTTCTTTCAGTTGATCGTCCGACAATTCAGGCAGAAGATCTTTGTTTACGATTTTGCCATCCGGGGAAAGTACAGATAGAGTACCTACTTCCTCGGTATATACTTCATAAGGAACCTTGGTCATTTTTTTCACCTCAATAAATATTTGAATATCAAGTTCCGCTGTTATAGAATTATTATACACCTGTTTCACTCCATTCGTCAAAGAAATACGGGATAAAATTTCATATTCTTTCACGTTTGTATGTATAACAGTTGACGAATAATACTATAACAGTATGACAAACATCATAGAACAGCAGACAACTTCAACATGTCAGGGTAATTTTAACTTATTGTTTACCGCATTTCAAAAACTAACCCGAAAAAGGTGACGAATGATGACGAATGAACGTTTATTGAAGCGAACCATCGTAAAAGAAGTGATTGACAGCAAGTTTTTGCAGGAGACTCGAACGCTGCGCATCTATCTTCCTCCCGGATACAATGAAATCCTCAGCTATCCCGTCGTTTACTGTCAGGACGGAGAGGAATTTTTCAACTTCGGCCGCATCGCGACCTGGGCCAACCAGCTCATTCTCGAAGAAGGCGTGGAGCCGTTCATCATTGTGGGCGTGGAAGTGAACACCAAGGTACGAACCGAGGAGTATGCCCCGTTCGGCAACCGCTTCGATGCTTACCTGTCCTGCTTCGCCGAAGAGATTATTCCCTTCGTGGAGCAAAAATATCCCGTGCGCAAAGAGCCTGCGGAAAGAGTGCTTGCCGGCGACTCCCTCGGGGGAAGCGTCTCCGTGCATTTGGCTTTGCGTTATCCGCATCTTTTCACAAGAATCATCAGCTTGTCCGGGGCCTACTATGAGAAGACCCAGAACATGATTCAGGAAGAGCGTGATTTGTCCTGGCTCAACATTTACATGATTGTAGGCTTGCAAGAAGACAACTACGCAACCGATACAGGTGTCTATAACTTCGTCGAATTAAATCGCTCAACAAAGGCTTTGCTGGAAGAACGGGGTGCTACCGTATCATATCTTGAAAAAGAAGGTCGTCACCTCTGGGGATTTTGGCAAAAAGAGCTCCCTGCTGCCCTTATGTACTTCCTTGGTTAAATGTTTGAATCGGCAAAATCCATGGGCTATATAAATGACCTGTTACTGCAAAATGGTTTAACTGTCCCACTCGGGACTCCACGCGTTACGATTGAAATCCGCTGGCAAAAAGAATACCTGTGAGGCAAAGCTCGGTCGTAATCGCCCTCAGCTTCTGCCCCACTCCAAAAAAAGATGAACAACCGCGCATTTTTTATGGAATGTGCATTGTTCATCTTTTATGTTCAGCAGCCCGTTCTTCTTGGTATCGCTTTCAATGATGTTCGTCAAAAAAGCGGCTGATTCACCGCTTGTTCGAATCGATTATAGCTTTTCTTCCATGATTTTGTCCAGTAAGATGTCACACCCCGCATCAATCAGCCGGTACACTTCGTCAAAGTTTCCGGTGAAATACGGATCGGGCACCTCGCGCAATTTTTCGTTCGGCAGCAAATCCATGAACTTCAGAATCTCAGCCTGATCGCCTCCCGCTAACTTGCGGATATTCGCTACATTCGAATCATCCATGCCGATAGCGTAATCGAAACGTTCAAGGTCCTCGCTGACTACCTTGCGCGCGACCATTCCTTCATAACTGATTCGCCAGCTGTCGAGCAGCTTTCTCGTGCCTTCATGGGGAATGCTGCCGATATGCCAATCCCCGGTGCCGGCCGAATCCACGCTTATTTGATCCTGCAGCCCGCGCTGTACAATTTTATGCCGCAGCACCGCTTCCGCCATGGGCGAGCGGCAGATATTGCCCAAACATACAAACAAAACGGATACCATGGTCCTTCCACCTCCACACTATGATGAATCGCAATCGAGAAATTTTTTATTTAATCTGTTCCATACCTTATTTTAACCGGATCTGACTTCTTTTCCGCTGGCTGCCGAAGACTGGGCTGCGTGCAGCGACCTTCTGGGCAATCTCCATTTATATAGAACGGACAGCATCCTGAAAACGATGACTATAACAAATAAGGTCAACAACTGCCAGGTCTTGGTGGCGACCCCTAAGCCGATAGCGACACCTGCTGCCATGGCCCAGACCGCGTAAATCTCGTCGCGCAGCACGAGCGGCTTCCGCCCGGCCAGCAAATCACGGACCATTCCTCCGCCGCTGCCAGTCAGCACAGCCGCCACGATGACCGCGCTCAATGGATGATTCATTTGCGTAGCATATAATGCTCCTTGAATCGCGAAGGCGGATAACCCGATCGCATCAAACAAGGCCTCCGTTTTCTTCCAATGCTGAATCAAGCCGAGCGGCAGCACAAACGCCACGAAAACCGAAATCATCGCCAGCATGATTAAATCTCCCTGACCCCACAGGGTGGTAACCGGCACGCCGATCAGGACGTTTCTTATAATACCCCCGCCGAAGGCCGTGACCAATCCAAGCACCACAACCCCCAAAATATCGTATTCCTCTTCCATTGCCACAAAAGCTCCGGACATGGCAAACGCAATGGTGCCAATGATGCTGAATACGTCAAACACATGCATGTCCAAAATTCAGTTCCCCCGCTCCCCCGTCAATTTACATACTACATTGTAGCCGCGCCTATTAAAATTGTGCAAGCATGAAAACTGCACTATACTAGAATTCAATGACAATTCTCTCGAAAAAGGAGGAATATATAATGAAACACACTCGCGTCCTGATCTTCACAGGTGGGGAGTTGTCAACGGGATTCCTGAATGAGGTCCAAGAAGGGGATTTCATTATAGGAGCCGATCGCGGCGCTCTCTTCTTGATTGAACATGGAATCAAACCCGATCTGTCCGTCGGAGATTTCGATTCCATTCCGCCCGAGCAGATGGATCGTGTCCACTCCATGAGCGGAAAGGTCATCGATTGTGACCCGATCGATAAAAATTTGACCGATACCGAGCTTGCCTTCGAGCTGGCTATGGAACGCTCGCCCGAATCCATCATGATTCTGGGGGCTACGGGCACGCGCCTGGATCATACGCTGGCCAATATCCACATGCTCATACGCGGCCTTCAGCATCATATCCCGTGTTCTATATTAGATGAAAACAATTTTATTACCCTGACGGGCTCCAGCTGTCTTGTCGAGAACAAAGGGTTTACATATGTCTCCCTTCTGCCGCTCACCACGGAAGTTACCGGCATTTATCTCGAAGGTTTTCAGTATCCGCTCCAAGATGCCACATTGCGATTGGGGCAGTCGCTCGGGGTAAGCAACAGGCTGGCCGAGGAGAAAGGAACGGTTCGGATCGAAGGCGGTCTGCTGCTCATTATTCAAAGCAGGGATCGCTAATCATTACTATTTTGTCATCTTTGATCGCAAAATATTAAACCTCGTAATTCTTTTGAAAAACCCTTGTGTACCAAGGGTTTTTTCTTGTTTAGAACTCGTGAATCAGCCGCAATTCTTAATTTTTTGTTACTTTTAATGATATTTTAATAATTCGCTTTCATTTCATACGGCCCAAGGGCTTCCGACGATTATCCAGATTATGGCCGGTTTCAAATCTGATATACTCGGTTCATCGCAAAAAACAATAACTGCTTGGAGGTCATACAACATGAATCGACAGAATTGGATTAAGAAGGCCGTAGTCATCAGCTTGAGCGCAACTTTGGGTGTAGGCGCAGTACTAACTGTTGCACCGCCGGCACCTGTAGAAGCAGCATCCGTAAGCACAGGAACTCGAGTCGTTAACTTCGGTAAACAATATATGGGAACACCTTATAAATTCGGAGCATCCACATCCACGACAAGAGTGTTTGATTGCTCTTCCTTCATGAAACATATCTTTAAAAAATACGGCGTGAACCTGCCGCGTACGTCCGCTGCCCAATCCAAGGTCGGCAAGGCCGTTTCGAAATCGAACCTGAGAGCCGGCGATCTGGTATTCTTCTCGAGCGGAAGCCGTGCGAATGGCAGAAACGTAACACACGTTGCCGTTTATATGGGCAACAACAAAATCTTGCACACTTACGGCAAGCCTGGCGTAACGATCTCCAGCCTGTCCGGCAACTGGAGCAAGACTTACCTGAAAGCTCGTCGCGTACTGTAGTCTTATTTTCCACTTATCATATCGAAGACCGTCTTTCCGCTCAGGGAAGGCGGTCTTTTTTGCTTGCATCGATTTCTTCCTGGGACAAAAGCTTATAACCGGCCCCCCGTATCGTACGAAGCAGTTTTTGCTTGCGCCCTCTATCGATCTTCTCTCTCAAATGGAGAATGTAGACATCGACCACGTTGGTACCCGTATGAAAATCATAATCCCATACCTGTTTTAAAATATCCTCACGCGTGCATACCTGCCCCTGCCTTCGAGCCAAAAACAACAGCAAATCGTATTCGCGATGAGTCAGTTCCACGGGCTCCTCTTCCCGAATTACATTGCGGCTCAAAGGATCGATCACCAGATCTCCGATTCGGATGATCTCCTCCTGTTCCGCGCGTCCTGTCTGAAAAAGCCTCAGCAAATTGGCAATTCGCGCCAGCAACTCCCTCTCATCCCTGTCATTTGGGATGTAGTCATGCGCTCCAGCCTCCAAAGCATGAATCGCTTCGTTAGAACCGTCGCTTCCGATGACAATGATCGGGAGCTGTTCCCCTCTGCCCGTCAGTCGCTCCACGAGATTGAATTGGTTCATACCCGGCAGTCTGCTGTCGATGAGCAGCAGGTCTGCGCCTGCGCGCTGCAGAGCGGCAACCACTTCCGAATAATTCGCAGCGTCTGTAACCTTATAACCCGCTTGTTCTAGTATCTCCGTTATCGTCTGGATCCGAGCTTGATTGTCTGCCGCGATCAAAATGACTTTGTCCACGGGTTCTCCCCCGCTTTCATCGCTTAATAATGTAAGTATGTCTGTTTCATCCTGCTTTCACTCCTGCAATGGATGAAGAACAACCAGAACGCATTTTCTTACAAAAATTCAAGCCTGATCCAAAAGATGCTGGGATCGCATACGATTTCCGTAGAATTGCATCTTATTTCGGTCGAGACGTTATTTTTATAATGGATATAAGATCAGGAAAGGGGGATATCTTTACCCGGTATAACTCATCAACCATGATGAAGGAGGAAAAATAATATGCGCAACAAACTCGTGGGATGGCCTCTAGTCGTAGTCATGCTGGTATCCATTGTATTCACGGCCGCCGGGCCTCCCGCTAAGGCTTCTGCAGCAGGCGGAATAAACCTATCCATCGGTAAAAACGTGACGGCTAGCGGCCAATCCCAAACCTACGGGCCGTCCAACGTAAACGATGGCAATCCAAATTCGTACTGGGAAAGCACCAACCATGCGTTCCCGCAATGGATACAAGTTGATCTCGGTACCGCCACCAGCATCAACGAATTCGTCCTAAAACTTCCTGCCAGCTGGGAGCCGCGGACTCAAACGCTGAGCGTACAAGGCAGCTTGAACGGCACGACATTCACAAATATCACGGGTCCGGCCGACTATGCATTCGACCCTGCCGAAGGAAACTCGGTGACCGTGAGTTTTGACGAAACGAGCACGAGATATGTTCGTTTAAGTGTAATCAATAATACGACATGGCCGGCTGCGCAGCTGTCTGAATTTGAAATTTATGGACCATCGGTCTCCCCGCCGACGCCTCCAACGGGAAACAATGTCGCGAGCGGCAAACCGATCACCGCCTCCTCAAGCACTTTCACGTATGTAGCGGCCCATGCTAACGACAACAACGTCCAAACTTACTGGGAAGGCGGCAGCAACCCCAGTACCCTGACCCTGGATCTGGAATCAAACCATGATATTGCCTCCATCGTACTGAAACTGAATCCGTCTACGGAATGGAGCGCCCGCACGCAAACCATACAAGTCCTTGGGCATGACCAAACTACAACGACCTTTAGTAATCTGGTGTCGGCTCAGTCCTATACGTTCGCCCCCGCTTCCGGCAATTTCGTAACGATTCCGGTAAATGCAACGGTTAAACGTCTGCAATTGAACATAACATCGAATTCCGGCGCTCCTGCGGGACAGATTGCGGAAATTGAAGTGTATGGCACCACCGGCGAGAACCCGGACCTTACCATTACGGATATGTCCTGGACGCAGTCTTCTCCGAGTGAAAACGATGATATCACACTGCATGCCACGGTTAAAAACATTGGAAGCGCGGAAGCCGGCGCTACGACGGTCAATTTTTACCTGAATGACGCAAAACCAGGCTCCTCGCCGGTAGGGCCGCTTGCAGCAGGAGCTTCCGCCACGGTATCCCTGCAAACCGGAGCCCCAGCGGCTGCATCGTATACCCTCAGCGCCAAGGTCGACGAGGATGACAACATCATCGAGCTGAACGATGGGAACAACAGCTATTCCCATTCGTCCCCTTTGGTTATTGGCAGCGTGGAAAGCTCCGATTTGGTAGGAACGATACAATGGACGCCAACCACGCCTATGGCCGGCAATGCCGTAGCCTTCACCGTCAAGCTTAAGAACCAAGGCAACAAAGCCACGGCTAGCGGCTCGCATGCGATTACCGTTGCACTGAAGAATCCGGCCGGCTCAACGATCCAGACCTTTAACGGTAGCTACCATGGTGCCCTTGCCGCAGGCGCATCCGCCACCGTCCAAATTCCCGGCACATGGACCGCTGCAAACGGCAGCTATACATTAACAACCTCCGTGGCACCCGATGCTAACGAAGTACCGGTTAAACGGGAGAACAATGTCAGTCATGCCAACCTAACCGTGTACTCATCACGCGGTGCCAGCATGCCGTATACCCGCTATGATACCCATGACGCCATACGCGGCGGCGGCGCATTGCTAAAGTCAGCGCCCACGTTCGATCAAGCGCTCACGGCATCGGAAGCATCCGGACAACGTTATGTTGCTCTCCCTTCAAGCGGATCCAACCTCGAATGGACGGTTCGAGAAGGCGAAGGGGGCGCCGGCATTACCATGCGATATACGATGCCGGACTCATCGAACGGCATGGGATTAGACGGCTCGCTCGACGTCTACGTAAACGGCTCGAAGAAGAAGACGGTTCCATTAACGTCCTACTACAGCTGGCAGTATTTTTCCAGCGATCATCCGGCAGATGCGCCTGGAGGAGGACGTCCTCTATTCCGTTTCGATGAAGTACACTGGAAACTGGATACGCCGCTTCAGCCTGGAGACAAAATCCGTATTCAGAAGTCTAATGCGGATAACCTGGAATACGGCGTCGATTTCATCGAAATCGAGCCGGTACCTGCCGCTATCGCCCGTCCTGCCAACTCGGTCTCCGTCACGGATTTCGGTGCGATCCCCAACGACGGCCAAGATGACCTAACGGCATTTGAGGCTGCCGTGCAGGCAGCGGCCTCATCAGGCAAAACCCTATATATTCCTGAGGGGACGTTCCATTTGGGCAATATGTGGAAGATCGGCTCGGTCGGCAATCTGATCGATGACATGAAGATTATGGGGGCAGGCATCTGGCACACCAACATCCAATTTACCAACCCGAATGCGGCTTCCGGCGGGATCTCGCTTCGAATCGCGGGCCAGCTGGATTTCAGCCATATCTATCTCAACTCGAATCTGCGGTCCCGATATAATCAGAATGCCATTTACAAAGGATTCATGGACAATTTCGGCACCAACTCCAAGATTCACAATGTGTGGGTGGAGCATTTCGAATGCGGATTCTGGGTTGGCGATTATGCCCATACGCCGGCCAAGATCGCGGAAGGGCTGATCATAGAAAACAGCCGGATCCGTAACAACTTAGCGGATGGGGTTAATTTTGCGCAGGGGACCAGCCATTCGACGGTGCGCAACAGCAGCATTCGAAATAACGGCGACGATGGACTCGCTGTCTGGACGAGTAACGTGAACGGTGCACCAGCGGGTGTTAACAACACCTTCTCCTATAACACCATCGAAAATAACTGGCGCGCGGCGGCCATCGCTTTCTTTGGGGGAAGCGGTCACAAGGCCACTCACAATTTGATTGTAGACACCGTTGGCGGTTCCGGCATCCGAATGAACACGGTATTCCCGGGATATCATTTCCAGAACAATACCGGCATTCTTTTCTCCGATACCACCATCATTGGCAGTGGTACCAGTAAAGACTTGTACAACGGGGAGCGCGGGGCCATCGATCTTGAAGCATCGAATGATCCGATCCGCAATGTTACGTTTACCAACATCGATATTCTGAACACCCAGCGCAGTGCGGTACAGTTCGGTTATGGCGGCGGGTTTGAGAACATCGTGTTTAACCATATCCGTATAGACGGTACGGGACTTGACGGAGTAACGTCCTCGAGATTCTCGAGTCCGCATCCGGGTGCGGCGATCTACACGTACACGGGCAACGGGTCCGCAACATTCAACAATCTGACCATGCAAAATATCGCTCACCCTGATCTCTATTTCATCCAGAACGGTTTCCATTTAATTTTGAATGAAGCGATTGGGGATTAAACGATAAAAGGAGTGGGCCTGTGAGGCTCACTCCTTTGTCGTTTACGATGTTGGATGAAGCACGTTAGCTTTGCTCCTTCTTATTTAACCGCCAACGTATTGATTATATAGCGATCTAGCCTTGGCGATATCCGACGTGCCATGCACCAGGGTTCTGCCGTCTTGAAATATAACCAAACGGTGCGGACTTGCCTGAAAAATGATCATATATGGGGTAACGGTGGCTTTTCCTTGACGCAGGCTGTTCAATCGATCCGCCATCTCCTCCAGTTGAAGCTGCATGGGTCTGCCCGGCCTGATCTGCACGGTGTCCCTGCCGCACAACACTTCGCTTTTATCGGCATGCTCAGCCGACAGATAAGGGTATGTCGGTTCCTCGCCGCATGTGGAGCAGTCCGATTTTTTCGCACGTTCTACTCCAAATTCCAACTGTTCGTTACGCCATAAATCAAAAGACAGCATCTTTTTCCTCAAGGCTTGGCGGTTTCCGGATAATAGCTTCAGCGCTTCCATTGTTTGATGGGCAGCGACCATCTGTACCGCTTGGGGGAGAATGCCGTTAATGTCGCAAGTGTCGCCGCCTAAAGGAATCATTCCAAGCAAACAGTTCAAACAGGGTGTTTCTCCCGGTAAAAACGTAAAACTCATCCCGGAGCTCCCGACACATCCCCCGTAAATCCACGGAATTCCATGCTTGAAACCGATGTCGTTCAAGATCAGCCGGGTTCCAAAATTATCGGTAGCGTCCATCATCAAGTCAACGCCTTGGCACAGCACCGACAATTCGTGGGCTCGTACATCCATAACGACACCCTCCACGGTGACGTCCGAGTTGATCTCGGATAACCGCTTGGCTGCAGCTACGGCCTTTGGCAGCCGGTTGATGGCATCCTGCTCGGTAAACAGCTGCTGACGCTGCAAATTGCTCCATTCCACGTAATCCCGGTCCACGATGGTCACGTGTCCGATGCCTGCGCGAACCAAGGTCTCCGACACGGCGCTTCCCAGCGCCCCTGCGCCAAGAACGAGCACGCGGCTGTTCCGGAGGCGAATCTGTCCTTCCTTTCCCAATGGCGTGAACCGCTCTTGCCTGGAATACCGATCCTCTCTTTCCGCTTTAGCAGCCTCCTTGCCCTCCGAGGACTCCAAAGCAGTGTTCATTTGGTGCCCCTCGAGGATTGCCTTCCCCCTGTTATCGTGTAATCCAGACATGTATGTTTCCTCCCGATCCATTTCTCCGAACATGCTAATGAAGTTTGACTTTCATAAAATCAGACTAAAAGCTATTCATGATCAAAAATACCCATCCCGTAAAGAGGATGGGCGGTTTAACGAATTTCGCCTTAATTCAATCGGGTATTCAGCGCCTTCTCAAGGATACTACGATGACGCAGTATCCAGGCAGCGCTCCGAGCTCTCCAGGCGATCCCCCATAACAGACCTTCCGTTTCCGGCGATACCTGCTGCTCAATGGCTTCTTCAGCCGTTTCCCGCACGACCACCTCTACGATCATATCCAACAAGTCCGTTCGAAGAGAAGGTTCGACGCCATAAGCGTCAACCAATAAACGGAGCTGCCTTGCACGGGCATTAGCATCCGGCAAGCCGACTCTTTCGGCAACATCATCATCGTGCAGCTGCGGAAAGAGCCAGCATACCCGGGCTAACTCAACAAGCGGATGTACAGGTCCCGCGAATTCCCAGTCAATTAAAGCGTAAGGCATCCCATCGCGGGTAACCATATTCCAAGGCGCAATATCACCATGGCTATATACAACCCCGGCATCGCCTAGTTCACGTAGAAACCACGGTTTCCATACTCCCTGGGTACCCGGCGAGAATGTAGCTGAAGCGTCATGAAGCTGACGTAATAATCGTCCTACAGCGACGATGGCTTCATCGCTCCAAGGTCCGGGATGAACAAATTCGCCCTCTACATAACTTAACGTCTCTTGACCTTCCTCATTCCGACCCGAGCCAATAATATCGGGCAGGGACGTAAACCCTGCTTGCTTCAAATGCCTTAATAAGGAGTGTACGGACGGGGTCCATTCCCCGCAAGGTCGATACACAACCTGACCTCGTCGTACAACCGACTTCTCGGCGGAGAGAATAAGGCCCTCTCCCTGTCCTGTTGGATTTTCCGAATTCATGAACTCGTCTCCCCTTCGGAAGGGAATAACACGGTTAATGGGGCTATGGAAGTGTATTCCCTTCATATATTGATGCCCCGATGGTCAAATCCATGTCTTCCATCAACATCTCCTCCGTTCATGTCAAGTTGCTTCTAGCATATCATAAAAAAGGATTCATCCATAGCAGGACCGAGAGCCGAAGAGGATCGAGTACGCCAAAAAGGATGACCAGCAGCGTGCTTCCGGTCATCCTTAAGGAGTAACGATTAAACTCGTTTAGATTCAGGTTCATCATCCAACTTGTGCGCTGGATTGTGATCCGTCAATGGGGTCAAGCGTTCTGGTTGGACCAATCTTCGACGTTCCAGATCTTCGTTACCCAATCTTCATAAAATTCAGGTTCGTGGGAAACCAACAGGATGGTGCCTTTGTATTCCTTCAAGGCACGTTTTAGTTCCTCCTTGGCCACAACGTCAAGATGGTTTGTCGGTTCGTCAAACAGAATCCAGTTGCTCTCGCGCATCAGAAGTTTACACAGACGGACTTTTGCCTGTTCGCCACCGCTAAGCGCCTTCATCGGACGGGTAATATGCTCGTTTTTGAGTCCGCAGCGAGCAAGGGCCGCACGAACCTCGTGCTGGTTCAAATGTGAGAATTCGTTCCACACGTCATCAATCGGCGTGATATTCCCCGGACGTACTTCCTGCTCGAAATAAGCGGGCACGAGAAAGTCCCCTTGATATGTCTTGCCCGAGAAGGCCGGGATTTTCCCTAAGATGGTCTTGAGCAGCGTTGATTTACCCACGCCATTACATCCGACAATGGCAATCTTCTCTCCGCGTTCGATCATGATGCTCATTTTGGGAAGCAATGGCCGATCGTAGCCGATCTCAAAATCAATGCCCTCAAATACCGTTTTACCGCTGGCGCGGGCTTCCTTGAAGTTAAACACGGGTTTAGCCGCTTCCTCAGGACGGTCAATCCGTTCCATGCGATCCAGCTGCTTCTCCCGGCTCTTTGCTCGGCCGGACGTGGAGTAGCGGGCCTTGTTCCGCTGAATAAAGTCTTCCTGTTTCTTAATGAACTCTTGCTGCTTCTCGTAGGCATCGATATGCTGATTCTTGTTGATATCGGCCATTTCCAGAAACTTCTCGTAGTTCGCTGTATAACGCGTTAATTTCGCAAATTCCAAATGATAGATGACGTCGACCACCTGGTTCATAAATTCCGTATCATGGGAAATCAAAATGAACGCATAAGGGTACTGCTTCAAATATTGAGTCAGCCATTCAATGTGCTCAACATCCAGATAGTTGGTAGGCTCGTCCAATAGAAGAACGTTAGGCTTCTCCAGCAGAAGTTTCGCCAGCAGCACCTTAGTGCGCTGCCCACCGCTTAATGTCGCCACATCGCGATCCAGGCCGATCACGGACAACCCTAGACCGTTGGCCATTTCTTCAACCTTTACGTCCAGCATGTAGAAATCCCCGATGTCCAGCTGCTCCTGAATCTCGCCCATCTGTTCGAGCAGTAGCTCGAGCTCTTCAGGAGTCGCATCACTCATCTTATTGGTGATTTCCATCATTTCTTTTTCCAGCTCCAGCAGGGGCAGAAAGGCATCCTTCAGTACATCGCGCACCGTTTTGCCCGGTGTCAGCTTGGTATGCTGATCCAAGTATCCGTAACGGATTTTCGGCGTCCACTCTACCTTGCCGCTGTCTTTAAGCAGCTGACCCGTCAAAATATTCATTAGCGTTGATTTGCCTACGCCGTTTGCTCCGACAAGACCGACATGTTCTCCGGCCAGCAAACGAAAAGATACATTCTTGAATAGAGTACGATCCCCGAAATTATGCGATACGTTCTCTACGGTCAATAAACTCATGGCTATAGTAACTCCTGTCTGTATAAAATGAACTTATTTCATGTTAATTTAGCGAATTGTACACAGTCAAGAGTTTATTGTAACACATCATCGAGTCCGGCCGAAACTATGATTTTCGGGGATCACGGGATACCGGGATTATAACAGCTTTTCTCATGATAACCGGCTGCCGCTGCTTCCTTGGCACTAGGAAACACCTCCTCCACCCGATCGTTGAAAGAGCAGGCATCCCGATAATAATAGGGGAGCCCCCAGTCATCCACCGCGCCGAAATAGGTCGGAGCTTTAACGAGTCGGCCGCCTCCAAGCGCGTAGTTATTGTAATATTGTTCGCCCATGGGAATGCCTTGAATGAAAGCCATCATACCGATATCGTCAATCGTATTTACCCACTCTTCCTGGGAAATCAAAGGCAGCGTAAACGTATAAGAGATTCCGTTCCGCAGCGCAACTTGATTGTGGCGCTGTATGTAATAGGCAAGACGCTCTTGAACCGTATTCACGATGGTGATCCGCCGGACTTGTTCAAACACATCCTCATGATCCAACAAAGCCACGCCTGTTCTGCCAATGAGATCCTCCCGAAATCCAGAATGCCAGATAGAGGAATTGGATTCATATACCTGAACGTAAGAATCCAGCGTAAACTGAATGCTGTTGCCGCTGCCGTCATTCCAGGCATAAGGAATTTTGGGAGTCCATCGATGCTCCATAAGCTCCTCGCCGTCATCGTCAACATAGGGCTGTGATACAAACAAATAATACCCGTCATAGTCCAGCACAACGATGGCAGGAATATACCACCATAAGGCAGCTTGTGCAGCCTTGTCATCTCCGATCCCCATGTTGATATACAATGTCCGGGAAAATGACTCCAGCGCTTGTTCTTTATCCGCACGCATATACTTCATGGAATCATAAGCCGACTCCTTGGACTGCGTCTCGTTATCGTTCAGTTTCATCCCGCCGTCTTGAACGGCCGCGCGCAGAGCACCCGTATATTTCATCTCGGCAAACCGGACATCCTCCAGGCTCTCGGCGCGCATGCCTAGGATGAGAAACATGGGGAAGAACACGGCAGTAAACACGATGGCAAGATCAGTAATCTTCATTCAGAACCAATCCTCCGTATGGGAATGCGATAGCTGCTGTTCCTTCTGAATTGGATCCTGTCAACGCATCGAATATCACCAATCCGGGTGTGCGATTCAAGCTGGTGACGCTAACCTGAAAGTGATCGCCGGCAGTTAGACGGTAGCGGCGGCTATCATCGCTTTTATCCAGATTCGAGTCCGGGAACAGATACCCCATCAGATCATCCTGATAATAAGCATCATATACGACGGAATAACGGTTCAAGAATGATCCGGGATCCGAATGATCGGCATATTCCGGGTGGTATTTCTTGTGATGATGCTCCATCTCGACATTGTAAATGTTCCCTGTCGCCGCCAACTCTTGAAGGAAGTCATTGTACATGGTCGGGGTAATATATCCCTTAGTGCGAACACTGTCTACGAATTTGGTAACGGATTGATAAACGATGAGTCGTGACAGATCATCCTGTCTTCTTGCCATCTCGCCAGCGGGAACCAAATATAACAGAAGGAGCGCCAGAAATGCCGCAAACCATTTCGAAACCGAATTTGACATGGTTGTTACCTCGCTTTTACAAACTGGATCCGTTCTATTTCCCCATCCGCTCCCCGAATGTACTCCGCATGATACCGTGCGTTCAAGTCGATGATCGAAACATCCAGCTCCTCCGGATGACTGCCTGAATGGAACACCGTTCCATCCACATCAACGGTAAAGTCGCCTGCCTCTAATTCTCGCAGCGTAAACAAGACTTCGCTTCCTACATAGGTCAGCTTCCCGTTCTCGTTAGTCATCTTTACGGTTGTCACTCCGGCATGCTGCTCTTGAGTCATTCGGTCCGCGGCTGTTATCCCGCTACCAACCATTGCCTGAATATGGAAAGCATACAAGGATGCGCCGAGAAACAACGCCACCCCCGCAGCCAATTCTAGCATGCTTATTGTTGCATCTCGCAAGATTAGTCACCTTTCTATTCATAACTATTGATCGAATTTAATTCCCCGGATCACGTTGGAATTGTCTTTCACGATGGTCGCCCTAAACTTCCCGCTTGGGTTGACGTACTCCGGGCTTTTCTCATCCATGACGAGGTTGATGTTCCCTTGCCTGGAATCCGGATTCAGGATCGATCCGTCCGACTCCAGTACGTTGCCGTACCATTGCCCTGCTTTATTTTTACCTGTTGCAATGAAAACGCCGAACTGATCCTTATCCTTATATTTGCGCAGTGCATTCGTAACTTGAGAACCGCTGATCGTCGTTCCGTCATACACGGTAAAGGCTGCCTGGGACAGCTCCGTCTGTATATCCGAAAAATTGTTCTGGGCGGTTTTGGTTGCCTCCTGGGCCGAAATAAACAAAATGACAACGATCGTAATCAGGGCAATGGTCAAAAATATGCCTGCTGCAACCTTTAATGCGGATGATGCGTTATTCATTGAAATCCCCCTCATTTCCCTTATTGTTTTTTATATGAACCTAGTGATTATCGTTTCAGTAGTGCTTAGGCCTTGTATTACTTCAAAGTCGTTGAATTTGCTCATAATACGTTTCCATTTGGGAGAAACTCATGCCGATCAGCGGAATGACAAGATACATAAAGATCAGCGCATACATCGGAGTAAAACCGATCATCCGCGCCCATGCGGCTTTCGTGTCGATCATCGCTTCATATTCCTGCTTGCGCTGCTCGAAGCTGAATATCATCTCCCCGTCGAGATCGTCGAATACGTCCTTGATCGGAACTTTATCCACCGCAAGGATCAGCTTGTCCACCAACCGTTGAAATTCGGGTAACCAGACGTCTTCCTTCAGCTCCAGTAAAGCCAACTGCGCGCCATGTTCATAGTGAAGCAGGCTTTTTTGAATGGGAACCTTGAAAATAACGGCGAACCGGTTAAGCCATTCCAATATAACTTCAACCGTGATTCGCTCCATACCGCGCAGGATCGATATGACCGTCTGAAATTGATATACTTCATGCCGCATTTCCATGTTTCGCACTTTCCGGTGAAAATACAGCAGCCACAGTGGCGCCCCATAACCTGCAATACCTGCCATGAAGGAGAGCAGCAGCTCCCACCACTTCAAATACTCGCTATCATACCGCTTCAGCTTGGTCATGATTCGATCGGCTGCAATCTCAATTTGTTCCTTGGTCAAACCAACAGAATCTGTATCTCTTACGGCCTGTTGGATCTGGTCATGCGTTGCTTTCGTTGACATTTGCAGCTGCTCCATGATCACCCGATCCCGCCGGGCAGTCTCCTCTGCCTGCAAGCGCTCAACATCATTCATCTGTCCGAACAGAGAATGATTTAATGGAACGGGGACAAATAACAAATGATGCCTAGACTGTACATGCAGTCCAACGGCCAGCGACAGCGCTAAAAAGAAACCGAGGAAAAAAAACGTTACCCTTCTGATATACAGCCACTCGAATTTGATTTTCGCATTGCTCTCCTTCAGCAGCCGAACCCGGCTGTCATATTTCATCGTGCCTGGGGTCGGGGTCATGATCCCCGCAAGCCAGCGAATAATAGGAATTCGGTACATTCTTTCTTCCCACGTCACTTTCCGTGCTACTGCCCGGTAATCGGTTTCCCGATTTTGCTGGAGCTTCTGGAGCAGGATGTAAGAAATCAGGATAATGACGTAAATGGATATCTTGGTCACAAATCCGAGCTTGCTCATGTAAAACTCATCCATTGACGGAAAACTGCTTCTCGCCCACCGTTCGATCGGTTTCGTAAAAAAAACCGGGGCCAGCGCAATTGCATTCAAACCCTTCATCAAGTAATCAAGCTTGTCTCTTCGCAATATTTCCAATTGGATTTCCTTGGTCAATCCGCTGAGCCCAAGAAGATAAATAGAGCCTTGTTTTCTCGCATGATCGCCAAACTCCATCACCAGATGGGAAATGCCCGCAAACGCCTTTAAATACCGGTTAGGCGCTACCTCATAATATCGCTCCAGCTCATCATTAGGATCTTGGGATACGAGGGCATTATAGATCCGATGGGCATGTATGGAGATTTCATGTCCCGAAGTCTCTGCCCCTTCATACAAAGCCTCCTCGACCATTCCATGCTGCTGATAGTGATGACGGACGAGGGAGAACAATTCAACCGATTGAACAAGCAGCTTGCGCTCCAGCCGGTTAATGAACATCTCAACAAGCATATTGTTAATAACCACGGCGGCAAGGATGACTATCACGATAAATCCCAGGTCCGGATGACTCCATATCAGCAGCAGGGCAGTTAACCCGATAATCCCTGTAATCGCGCAAGCAAGCTTCACCGTCTCATACCGAAGCGAAATTTCATCGTAAGGATGGATGATCGCGATTCTCTGCCTGATCCGTTTGATATACGATTGGACGAGCGGGAGTTTCACTCCATACATATAAGCCAATTGGAACCATTGGCGGTATATACCGCGAAACGGCTTTCCTTCACCCGCATCGAACCTTCCGGCAAAATTCCCACGGTTTCCTCGTCTTCTGGACATCCACGACACCAAACCGAACGTAATCGAGAACAGCGTCAGGGATGTAATGAATATCAGGATTAACACGTCTTTAGAGGCCACGTTGTTCCCCCCAGCCCGAGTCCAGAAATATTCTGAATTCCTCCGCATCCTCCGGATGCATCTGCTCGGTCATTTCGCGAATGCTGATTTCGGATAGTTTGGCGCAAGCAATATATGCACCGTCCCGGTATTCAATCACATTGCGGGACACATAGCAGCGGTCCTCGTTCAGTCTCCGCATATGCTCTGCACTTAAATGAAAATACTCCTCCATGCTGCTCTTCCAATTGTTTTCCGTAGAAGCTTCGAATTGCGGCAGCGCCCCCTTATCCACCGGAATGCACTCTGTAATTCGCTCTATGTAACGGTTTCCGAAAGCGTCTCTTCTCAAATGAATGTCAAAGTTGATCACGCTGACCACCTGCTGCTCGGCAATGTGCTCTTGCCTGAACGCGCCGCTCTTGAGCAGGGAGTTGCGCAGGGATTGAACCAAATCCCTGAATGTCTTGGCATGATGGGTAAATACGGTAAACAGACTTGCTACTTGAGACATCTGTATCATCCATGACGCAACCTCGTCGCTGGCAACCTCACCAAGGATATTGACCGTACCGTCCGTTTTCTTCTGCAGATCCAGCCCTGCCTGTCCGCTGATATGCTCCGTTTCCCTGAAGCTGAGAATGTTCCTGCGGCTGTAGATTTTCCTTAAGTGGAGCTCGAAGGCCATCTCCTGAACCCGGAGGGTATAGGAGGCATAGATATGGCCAACCATTGCCATCAGCAGCGTGGTTTTTCCTGATCCTTGAGCACCGGTAATCGCCGTAATCCGGCTGCCTCTCATCAAATATTTCAATAAACCGATCACCAGCTCGGAGCCGCTCCCCGTAATCAATTGATCAAGCGTAGCCTTGGGCAAATCGAACTTGCGTACAAAAAATGCCCAGGATTCGGCAAACGGTGGCCTTACCACAACAACCCTGGAGCCATCCTTCATCTCATTCACTTTGTAACCGCTGGCTTCCGACAGCTGTCCCGGATGATTATATTTGTATATGTTTTGACATACCCGCTTAAGCTCCAGCATCGAACCAAACGATAAAAAAGCAAGATGAAGCGAAACACCCCGGTAAAAAATCCAAACGCTCTCACAGCCTGATGCAGGCAATTCGGCATTCGAAAGACCTAGCCCCAAAAAATCATCCGGTCCGTAAAAGGTATTCTGTCCGCTGTCGCGGTCGACGGGAACGCCGCTGACTCCCCCACTGATCCCGTCAATCCGCTGATCCCTGATTTCATCCACGACGGAAAATCCTTTGTACTGCTGATAAATGCGCTGAACAACGATATCCAGCTTCTCCTGAAACAGAAGCGCACGCTGCTCTGACTCATAAATATAAGCAATGTCTTCCGCGGTAACCGCATAAACGCTGCCCTCCCCGTAACCGGGAATGACGCGAGGCTGCGCAAGATCGTATGTCTCCAGAAGTACGGATAAAGCATCCTCCCCGTGCCGCTGCTGGTACAGGTACAAGAGAATCTCGAATTGATCCTGGGCCGTTAATTCGGTTAGGCTTTCAAACGGAATGGCTGCATCAATGTTGGACTCGTTCAATCCCAAATCCTTGACAAGCAGCTGCTTTAAAAAATCCTTAACGTACGCCTTGTCCATCGCATCACCGGATACGCAGCCCTTGAGCGCGCTTCGCAACTCGCTCCGCTTGTTCAGCCTGCGGCGATATGCTTCTTCGTGCAGCCCTAAATCAGACAATTGGCTGTGCGTCAGCTGATGCAGGCTTTCCTTAACAAATGCCGTCATGGCTTCGATCGAATAGGGATCCGGGCCCCGCGTTATAGCAGCCGCCGGTTTACGGGTATCCATATAACGCAGATAGACAAACAGCAAGACTAACAAAACCAGGATGATGATCCACATCGTGTTCAAGGCGTTACCCAAAAGCATGCAGGCCCCCCGCTTTCGAACGGCCGGACGGAAGTCCGAGCTGTTCAGCCGACGCATCAGCCAGGTGACGGACGGCATTATACAGTGAATTCAAACCTTTCTGATCCGCGCCCCCACGGTTGCGCTGCATGTAGGGAATAATCGAACTCATATTCCATGCATCCGTCATGCGGGAGCAATACGGAACGCCAACCGCCATCGTTTTGATTCCAAAGCGGCGCTTCATATTTTGCAGTGTGCAGCTGCTCTCCCGATCATATTTGCCGATCATGTACAAGCAGTCTTTTTCCTTCAGCTCCGGAGGAAGTCTTTCCTTCTCAAGCTCTCTCTTCAGGATATGCAAATTCTGATTCAATCCAACGATGATCAAGTCTGCCGCTTGAAGTATTGCACGATCCGCAGCTCGGGGAACACCATTGCCGGCATCCGCTACGGTAACGTCATAACTTCGTTTGGAGGACGCCAAGACCTTGAGCATTAGTTCAGTCCGATTCACGCCTTCCGCATGTCTAGCAGAACTGAAATCATTGGCCGACGTCGGCTTCGGTCCGCACAAAAGATCTAGCCGATCAGACAGCAGCGGCAGGGCATAATTGCGGACATTATCCGGATTCAGCCTCCCGCTTGCATTGAGCCGTTCGAGGGCATCCAATCCGGTATCCTGAAACGCCGCCATATAATCGAACGCTTCCTCCTTCAGCGCAAAGGCCTGTTCCACTCGTTCTCCTGCTTGTCCACCATGGGCAAGCAGCACTTTGACCTGGTATTCAAACGCCAATACGATCGGTAAACATGCGGCCAACAGCGTGCTGCCGCTCCCGCTTTTTAATGGGCTCCATACAGCAATCAGACTCATGCATGCCTCCTTCCCGCTTGCCTAAACGCCCGGCGGATATGCCGCTGCTCCATCTCCGTCAGGATCCGAATCAGTTCGGTAAGCGACCGCTTATACTGTCGTGACAATGGCTTGATGCCCAGTCTACCTGCATGTTCGTTTTTTATTTTCAGCGCAAAAAACAACTCATCCCAAGGCATCTTCACAGGGGGGCCAGCCATTGAATCCGGCTATCCTCCATAAAGCCTTCAATATAGGACCCGTCCGCCAGGTCTTCGATAACCTGTACGTATACGCGATGGAAAGGCGGCAGCGGGTCATCTGTTCTTGCGGCTCTTAGTTCATCCAGCAAGGCCGCGCTCTTTCGCAATCCCGTTACTTCGAATCCGCTGACCCAAACATGGGCATCCGCCGTATCCCACTGATCCTTGTCCATAAATTGCGGCTTCTCCACGTCCATCACAATATAGTCATATTTCTTCTCATTCATTTCTTCCAGATAATCCATCAGTGACGTATAACTCCCAAATCCTGTTGCCACGTCGAAACCGGCAAACTCCATGACCGGCAGCTGGGGATGCATTACGCTAATGCAATGTCTGTACTTCGCATCTATCGCGCCATCGACGAGCAGCACCCTGCTGTCTCCATTGGCTAGTATTTTGCACATGTACAGGAGCATATCGCTCTTGTCGCAGATGCCCGAAAATATCCACCTCTTCACTTTGGTTACACTCCTTCGCTTACCAACTGTTCTCCGGGGCTCACTTTGTCATTCCTACGGACTCGAGAATATGAAATCAGCCTCTGGCGGTGTCTTATTACTGCCGTCCTGGGTATCTGTCCTCCCGGTTGACCCCAAAATCTGCCCGGCCTCCGAAGCCTTCTCCTCCCGAAGCGTAACCTCCGTATTCACGTCATCGTCCGTGAGAATGCCATCGGAACTCGTTCCGGTAGCGGATTTCGCAGGGGGATTTATATGGGATGCCGGGCTCCAAGAATCCGGACTCCTGGCTCCGCCAGCATAGGCGGAATTAGGAGGCATGTCGGACACTTGCGCCTGCTGACTCGGCTGGAGTTTGCTTAAATCATCTTCAAGCGTGTTTCGGAGCGTAAGCTCCAATTGCTTCTCGGCTTTCTTCACGATATTCGGGTTGCTTGCAATCAGCTTCGTCACCTCCGCGTTCGGCGGATAGTTCGGAATCGCTCTCTCTTGCAGCTCGGGTTCTACATAGGTAAGCGCATAGAGCGTAGCATCATGCAGATAAGCGTCAACCAATGCGCTGGAGAGCAATAAGATTTCCTGCTCGCTTAACGTTGTCCAAAATGCCGGATTTTGGAGCCTGTCAATCTTCTTTTTGGATAAAACGATGTAATCCTGTCCGGTTGGAAACTGGACTCTAACATCAATGACATCCCCCTTGCGCAAGTCGCTTGGCAGATATACGGATTTCATCTCCCGGTGACGGAGATCGGGCCGAGTCGGCTCCTCTTCGAAGAGCATCGCGCCGGTAATCGGCATTCCCTGAAGCAGCTCGATCTTGGCGCCCTTCCCCGCGATCTCTTCCCTGCCCGAGAAGAGATTGCCGGACGTGCCGTCATACGGCAAACGCACTTCCTTGATGTCCTTGGCCTCAATGAAATGACCAGGCGGAATATCTCTTACCGGGACCCATGCCGCCTGCATCGAATTGAGCTGCTGCAGCTGGGTCTCTTCAAGCTCCGCGATTCGCTGCTCGTATTGGGTGCGCTCCACGTGCCGCTGTTCTTTAGAGCCGTGCACATAATACAACATGGCGCCGGCACATACAGCCCCAGTTACGGCTGCGCCGGCAAGTCCGGCAAATATCAGTTTGCGGCTTCGCCTCCTGATAATCGGCATGGCTTCATCTCCTTCAGTTCAAATGCGGTCAATTCTTTAAAAACCTGAATCTTCGCTTCCGTTCAGCCTGCGGCAAGTAGTCCTGAAAGAGCCGGGCGAACGCCTGCCGACTGCTGTCAGGTATTTCGAAAGGGTCCAATTGCAGGGGCAAGGCATAAACCTTATTCGTGCCTAGCGTTTTCCTCATCTCCTGAATCGTTTCTTCTCCGGCAAGGGGCAGGGCATAGATCCGGCCCGGCTGCGGGTGCCTGGACAGCATTCGGGCCAGCGTCGCTACATCATGCCGCCTCCACTCCGCTCCCGACCCGATAACAATCGGCAGATCGGCCCGCAGGAATTCCTCAAGCCTTTCACTGTCCCTGTACGCCCCCAAATCCAATATAACCGCATCGTAACTGCCCCCGAGCAGCGAAATCACTTCCGTCCTCGCTGTTTGTCGCCAAAAGTGGATCCCGTTAATCTCGAATTTGCGGATAGAGCCGAGCCTTCCGCCCTCCGCTATTTCCTGTATGCGGCTGAACGAGGTCGATTTGGCGCTCATTTCAACGACGGCTACCTTTCCGTACCTTGAAGCAAGGAAATGTCCGAAGGCGATGCAGCTATGCGTGGTTCCTACGCCGGATGATGCACCTAGTACGGCCGCAACAAGCGTCCCGGGCACCGTGCTGGTTTGAACCGCAGATAGATTCGCGGAAATCGAATGCTGCCGCTTCAGCGCGGACCGAACTTCAGCTGTCGATTGATATCGATGCTCCGGAGCATATTGAAGCAGCTTTCGGATAACCGGCACTAACTCTCTTGGCAAATCGCCGCGAATATGGCGCTCCACTCCCGTGATCCATTCGCTGAATTTGCCGCCGGTCGAGAGATAAAGCAGAAGCGCCCCCAATCCGTACAAATCCGATCTGGCATCGCTTTGCCTGCCTCCGTATTGCTCCGGTGCCGCAAATCCGACCGTGCCGAGCTTGACCGTATCCTCGCCGCTCTCATGCTTGTAGCTTCTCGCGATTCCGAAATCGATGAGTCGGACTTCCAGCTGATCGGTCAGCATGATGTTCGAAGGCTTTAAATCCCTGAATATGACTTGGGGCTCATGAAGGTGAAGATACTCCAGGACGTCCAGCAGCTGCTCCGTCAGCTCCATGATGAAGTCCGGATTCACGTTTCCACGGTAACCCCGGAAATATTTTTCCAATGTCATGCCTTGAATGTAATCCATAACCAAATAGGTATAGCCGTTGTCCTCATCACGAAAAAAATCGACGATGCGCGGCAGACGCGGATGGCTCAGTTTAATCAGAAGCTGTGCCTCATCCTGAACGGTGCGCTGCATACCCGGTTCAGACAAAGTCTCCTTCACCGCCCATTGCTTCCCAGGCAGCTTCAGATCTTCGGCCAGATATACACAGCTCATGCCCCCTTCGCCGATGACGCGGTCAATGACGTAACGCTCACCCAATACATCCCCATGCACCAATTTGCAAGGCTGATTCATCTCAATGCCCTCTCCTCTGACTTACAAGCACAACAAAAAAAGGAAAGCACTCCGCTCTATCACTGAAACGTGATCATAGCGGGATGCTTTCCCTTTAGTTGCCGTTGGTTAATTTTGGAATCATTATAGAACAAAACACTTGAACTTGTAAAGGCTTTTTTAATACTTAATCATATAAAGCGTAATCTCGTCCCGATTATGGAACAACTGCTTCGCTCCCTGAATCTGCATTCTGGACGCTTCAAATACCGACATGATCTCCTTCACCAATGCCATTGGCTTCTTGGTCAGCAGCTTAACCGTAACGACGGCCGTGCCGCCCGTTTCAAGGCTGTGCAGCAGCCCGGTCACCATTCGGGCCATCAGTTTGGGGCTCCAGCTCATATCGCATACCAGCAGTTCGAATTCATGCTCTCTAAACGTTACGTCCGCAGCATTTTTATGGATGACACGCAGGTTTTTATGCCCATCCAGGGAGGGGTGCATTTTCGCCGGATCTACCGCCGTAACCTGCAAGCCGCGTTCCAATAAAAAGGATGTCCAGCCTCCCGGCGCTGCTCCGATATCGACAGCCTTGCGGAACGTATCGAAGGGTATCCCGAACTGCTTCTCGGCTTCAAGCAGCTTAAATTTGGCTCTTGAGATTTGACCCTCTTCCCGCTGAAAACGGACCGCGCCTCCGTTCCAATCCGACAGATTGTCCTCCGGACGCGACACACCGGCATACCAGACATTGTCAGCAGCGAATAGTGAAATGATCCATTCGGGTGCCTGGACCGTGTATTCCAGCTCAAGCGGTGCCAAGCGAAGCTGCAAATCGTCCCGAAGGGCTGCGGGGCTCTCCGTCCATGAGCTGTTCTCCGTCTTGCGGATTTGGATGGATGCGCGGCTTTGGCTAATCTCCTCCCGCTTCAGCACATGATCTGCTGTCAATTGCAGCGCTGCGTCTACGGATTCGGCCGCGATTTCCCATTGTACCGGAAAGAGATGCCGCAGGAAAATAGGCGGCTTTGACGTAATCAGCCGCTTAGCCTCAGCTTCGGAGCTGCCGAGTGTCATCAAAAACACCTCGCCTGGCATCATCATGGTGCTTTTTAGGCTGCCAAACATCCGGCGCAGCTCTTCCTGGGCATACGGAGCGAAACCATGATTTGCTGTGCATACCCATTTACTGTGAAAATCCCGATGGTTCTGATTCTGTTCCTCATGTTCCTGCATTACGTTTAATTCGTCCAAACGGATTAACCTCCAGAAATAACTTTGATCCAGGGACGTCCGCCATCCCATTCCAGCTGAGCGTCGATATCATAAGTTTGTTTGATAAGTTCATGGTTTAATACTTCATCTTTGCGTCCCGCGGCCGTCAACCGCCCGTCTTTAATAAGCGCCACATGAGTAAATAAAGGGACAATCTCCTCGACATGATGCGTGACGTACACGACCGTAATATTACGCTGCCTCAGCCGGTCAATCTCATGCAGCATCTTCTCCCGTTCATACAAATCCAAACCGGCACACGGTTCATCCATAATCAGAATCTTCGGATTGGCCATAAGGGAGCGTGCCAGCATCACTTTTTTCCGTTCCCCTTGGGACAAGGTCCCGAGAGGCAGCTCCGCCAAGCGGCCGAAATCCATTTCGTTCAGCAGGCTGTAGGCTAAACTTCTGGCCTCTTCCGGAATGTCCTGATAAAAGCGTAAAAAGGCATACGCCCCTGTTGCCACAACCTCCCACACCGGGTCGCTCAGCGTCAATTTCTCCAGCAGCGATTGGCTGATATAACCGATGGATTTACGAACCTCCCGAACGTCACATTGGCCGTATACATGGCCCAGCACTTCTACGCGTCCACTGGAAGGGAACATATATCCCGTCATCATTTCCAGCAGCGTCGTTTTGCCGGATCCGTTCCTGCCCAGGATCACCCAATTTTCACCCGGCTTCATTTCAATGCTGACATCATCCAAAATGTGGCGGTTCCCCCGAATGAGCGACAGGTGCTGCAAAGAAATCATGGCTTCACGCTCCTTACAAAACTGACGATATCCTGCACGGAGCCCATCCGGTAAAGCACTTCAGCGTTTGCGCCAGGGCTTGATGGGATCGCGAGCAGCGCCGGAACGCTTCGAATTTGATATCGCTCCACGATGCCCGGAAGGAAATTCACGTCCGCTGCCAGCAGCTGTACATCGGGCACCACAAACTCCACGACATCCAGCATCTTACGCGCAGCCGCGCAAGTACCGCATAATGGCGTATGCAAAAATACGATGACAGGATCCGCCTTCGCGTCACGCTTCATCAGACGCTCCTGCCATTCCAGCCTCTCCAACAGTTCGCGCTGCGTAACCTCAATCATCTTGAACCTTGGGCGACTTCCCGCAGCACGGATTCGGGCATCGGTCCATTGTGGACCTTGACGCTTTTTGGCATGTGCTCATACAGCAGCTCATACATTTTTCTTCTGCCCGACGGGCTTGAGGTGTGCAAATATATTTCATTAGCCTGTAGATTCTCGGCAATCATGGCCGCAACGACGTCGCCGCCGTTCATTTGGCCATGCCCGAGTTCAAAATCAAGCGACAGAACGTCCACTTCGCATTCACGGAGCATCAGCAAACATTCTTCCCCGTTTCGAGCCAGCGCGAATCCTTTCGGATTGGGGCGCCAGTCGTCTAAATAAAGATGAATCATCCTACCCTCTCCCTATCAGGACCAGGACAGCACCTTGGCGATGTCTTCCCGATGCGTGCCGTCAGCTCCTTTTTCACTTTCCAAGACAAATGCCTTACCCGCAAGTTCCGGTGCCAGAACCAGGCGCTTCAATGCTTCTGTTCCTATCATGCCTTGCCCGATGCGGGCATGGCGATCTTTTCTTGAGCCGGCTCCATATTTCGAATCGTTTAAATGAACGGCTACCGCCGATTCCCAATAGGCTAGCGACTTGCCTCTGGCAAGGAGCTCATCCGTATTCGATAAGTCCCAGCCTCCGGCGGCAAACAAGTGGCAGGTATCCAGACAAAAGCCTATTTTTTCCGGATAATCGGCAAGCTGTCTAACCTTCACGCTCTCTTCTAGCGTCATCCCCATGGACCCATGGTCTCCCGCCTGATTCTCGATCAGCAACTTGGCCCTGCCCGTCCAGGAAGACAACACATCATTCATGCAGCGAATAATATTCTGATACCCTTCAAGGACATTCTCGCTCTTGAGATGCCCAAAATGAACCACGATACCCAGCGATCCGCAAGCCTCGGCAATCATGAGATCGTTCTTGAGGGAATCTACGGTCAACTGGTAAAACGCTTCGCCCCGGGTTAAGCCAACCGCCATATTCGTCGGATACGGTGTGTGCGCGATCGAAACAAGCCCTTGTTCCTGACAAAACTTGGCGCATGCGGCGGCATTGCGGACATCCGGCGTCTTCAAGTGAAGACTGCGCGGATTTTTCGGGAAATACTGATACGCCAGTGAACCGATCCCGGCTGCATGCTGTGCTGCCGCAAGAAATCCGCCCCGTGTGCTGACATGGCTTCCAATCCGGACTTTAGACTTCATGCTGGCAATTCGGGCAAAAGAAAACTTTGCGCGAGGCGTGCTCCGCCTTCACGATCGGCGTACCGCAGCGAACGCAGGGCTCTCCTTCACGATCGTACACTTTGCATTCGTCGTTATAAGCACCTGTCAGCACATCCCCTTCCTGAAAGGGCATTTCCATGTATCCTCCGCCGTCCGTCGCCTCGTGCATCACTTTGACGGTGCTGTCGTACAGCTGCTCTAGTGACTCCTCCGGCAAATCCTGAATTTTGGATAGCGGGTGGATTCGGGCATCAAAAGCGATCTCGTCCGCATAACAGTTGCCGATGCCGGCGACGACTTGTTGATTGACCAACGTCGTTTTTAAGGCGCCCCGCCGTTTTCCAATCAGTTCGACGAAACGCGCTTTGGTCATTCGCCGATCCAGAAGCTCAGGACCAAGGTCTTTTAGGGCGTTCTCGGTTTCCCTCGCTGTTAGAAAATGCAGATAACCCAGGCGAAGGCCGATAAAATACAGCACCTGGTCACCGAACGTGATCTCGACCTGGGTCGAACGGGAAGGGCGCTCCTCATCATCCCTGCGTCCCAGATACAAAATGCCCCCCAGCATCAGATGCAGCAGGAGTCTGCCTCCGTTATGCAAATGGAATATGAGATGTTTGCCTCTCCGCTCCACAAAAATGACCTTGCTTCCCTTCAGGGCCGAAGTAAACTCGTCAATCGTCACATTCAAGGATTTTTCACGGTTCACGACCACATCGGTGATCGGCACATTCAGAATGCTCTGAGATAACAATCTTCGGTAATTCTCCATTTCCGGCAGTTCCGGCATGATTCATCTTCCCTTTCGTCAACACACAAGTTTATGTATAATACTTTTGCTTATCATGAACACAGCAGGCTGATCACTTCGCTCAAATCCCGGCATATATAGTCTGGCGTGACGCCGGCGGCTTCCATATGCGCTTCCATATTGCGATCGGTCGTGATTCCGGTCATGACGAGGACCGTCTTGCAGCCGGCATGCACGCCAGCGGCAATATCCGTACGAATATTATCTCCGATTACATAAGTTTCTTCCGGAGCCAAACCCAAGCGATCCGAGGCATACTTCATCAAGATCGAGGACGGCTTACCGATAACCGTCGGCTTAACTCCCGAAGCGGCCTCGATCGAAGCCCCAAGCGAACCAGCACCAGGCATCAGGCCGGTATCGGATGGCAGCTGCAGATCCGGATTGGTCAAGATCGACACAGCTCCCTCCTGAATCCAGCGAACGGCACGGGTCAACTTATCGTAATCAAACGAGCGGTCGATTCCTTGAATGACGTATTCAGGGGACTGCTCCACGATGGTAAGGCCAGCGGACAACAGCGCTTCGCGAAGTCCCTCTTCGCCGAGCATCGCCACCTTGGCACCGGGCGACTCCTCAGCGATATATTTAGCTGCAGCGAGGGAGGATGTGCATACTTCCTCCGGCAAGGCAGGAATCCCCATCTCCATCAGGTGAGCCGCCACCTGCTCCGGCGTGCGCGAAGAATTGTTCGTTACATACAGGAACGGAATCTGCATTTCTTTCAACCGCTCGATCAGCAGGTCAGCCCCCTCGATTCGATTCCGGCCATGGTACAGCGTTCCGTCCAGGTCAATCAGCAATCCTTTTGGTTTTTCCATGAATAAATGCACCTTCTTTATTTCTTTCCTTCACGGCATAAATGATTCATCTGATGAAAAGGTGACCATTCAAGGCCGTGTTGTAAGGGTTAATCATCCTTAATATATGTATGGCTGCAGGCATTCAGCTGTCCTTTACTATAATGAACTTAGAAATACCGATAGTATTATTGTAAAGAAGCCCATTACCGGTTGCAAGGTTCATGCCGATCGCTTCATTCTGACGGTCGACGCGTCGAAAGAAATCGAAGACTGTCCAAGTCTTAGCGTTTATGAACCGCTTTGTCGCATCCTGCGCTTTCCCGGAAAATAATGCCCCCGACCACCCGATATTTCCACGTAATTCACCGCTGCCTAGGAACGACGCTGGATAGGATACAACCCGAAATCCTCCGCCAATCGCGTATTCGCAAATATCTCCCGCGCTTCGTTTAGCAGCGGCTGTAAATGATCGATATCTTTATACCGGGAGCTGAAGTGGGTCAAGAACAGCGCTTTTACCCCAGCCCGTTTAGCCGCTTCCGCCGCCTGTTTGGCGGTACTGTGATAGTATTCGTGCGCGAGCTCCGACAAATCCTCCATGAACGTGGCCTCATGGACCAGGAGATCCGCGTCCTTGGCCAAAGCCTCCACGCCTGCGCATGGCCGCGTATCCCCGAGAATCGTGACCACCCTCCCTTTTTTCGGTGTCAGGAGCACATCCGAGGCATGAATCCATCGGCCGTCGCCGAGTTCCACGCTTTCCCCTCTTTTCAGCTTGCCATAGAGCGGCCCTGGCTTGAGTCCATAGTCCGCCAACCGTTTCAGGTCCAGACTGCCGGGGAGATCCTTCTCCACGACACGGTAGCCGTAACTCTCGGCCCTGTGATCCAGCTTGGCCGATTCCACGAGGAAATTATCGTCCTCAAACAACACGCCACCGGTGTGCTCGATGACCTCCATCGTATAAGGGACGCGCGATTGGCTGATGCTCAGCGTAGTTTCAATGAAGACTTTGATGCCTGGGGGACCATATATCGTCAGGGGTGATGTTACCCCTTGGGCACCTCGGCTGGATAGCAAACCTGGCAAACCGAATACATGATCACCATGCATATGGGTAATGAATACCTTTTCAAGCTTGGACAGCTTGAGCGGGGACTTTAATATTTGATGCTGCGTGCCTTCTCCACAATCAAACAGCCACAGACTTCTTCGTTCTTCCAGCATTCGCAGTGCAATCGAGGTCACGTTACGCTGCAGCGTCGGAACCCCCGCATTTGTTCCTAGAAAATAGAGTTCCATCCCTCTTCTCCCCTTTCGGTTGTAAACCGGAGAAATCCCCCGAAACATTCGGAGGATTTCAAACCGGCTGTACCGGTATTCAAATGTTAAGCTTTATCCACGTTAAAATAATGAGCCTCCGGATGGCTGAACACCATCGCGGATACCGACGCCTCCGGTTCCATCATGAAACCCTCGGTAAGATGAACGCCGATATCTTCTGGCTGCATCAATTTGAATAAAGGCTCCTGATCCTCCAGATCCGGGCATGCCGGATATCCGAAGGATACGCGAATGCCTTGGTATCTCGCTCCCAGGCGCTGTTTCATCGTCATGTCTGCCGGATCGGGGTATCCCCACGTATCCCGCATCATATGGTGAATTCGCTCTGCCAGCCCTTCAGCCGTTTCCAGGGCAACCGACTGAAGTGCATGGGAACGGAGATAGTCGCCTTTATCCTTCCATTCCCCGGACAATTTCCCGACGCCGTGCCCTGCCGTAACGACCAGGAACCCGACGTAATCCATCACCCCGCTCTCTACGGATTTCAGGAAGTCCGCCAAGCACAGATACGGCTCCACCTGCTGTCTTGGAAACGTAAAGGTATGCAATATTTTCGATGCATCCTTTGGATCGTATATGATAATATCATTTCCTCGCGACTGCGCCGGGAAGAAACGGTACATGGCATGTGCCTGTATGATTCCCGATTGAACTGCCTCTTCCAGAATACCGTCAACGGTTTCCTTAAGCGATACCGCCTTCGGATCATTCGCTTTGAGCAGCTGTTCCACGGATCCTTTAAGGCCTAGATGATGTCCCAACAGCATCTGCATGTTGATATAAGGCAGGATGTGCGAAATCGGATAATTCCGGAGCACATGCCGCTCCATATCCGGCGGTATATACACCGGGGCTTCGGTCGATATTTTGGATCGGAGTCCTTCAGACAGCTTCGGCATTACTTTTACAACCTGTGGTGCCGCTGCATCCGCTTCCTGCTCCGCCTTAATCTCTTCAGCCATTTGGGTCCGCAGCACCGGATCGCTCAGCTGGTTGGCCAATGCAAGCCCGTCCATCGCGTCTTTCGCGTAGAGCACCATTCCGTCATATTCGGGGCGGATGCGCGTCTTCGTGAACTTCCGCGTCAACGCAGCCCCGCCAACCATGATCGGAACGCTAATGCCCGCGTTTTTCAAGTCCTGGGCGGTGGATACCATCTGCTGTGCCGATTTGACCAACAAACCGGATAACCCGATGGCGTCAGGCTGCTCCCGCCGGTAAGCCTCGATAATTTGCTCCGGTGGTACTTTTATACCCAAATTAATGATTTGGTAACCATTGTTGGACAAGATGATCTCCACCAGGTTTTTACCGATATCATGGACGTCGCCCTTCACGGTGGCCAGCATGATTTTCCCTTTGACCGACGACTCGTTTTTCTCCATAAAGGATTCCAAATACGCCACGGAGGCTTTCATCACTTCGGCGCTTTGCAGCACCTCCGCCACAATGAGCTCGTTGTTGTTAAACAAGCGACCAACCTCGGTCATCCCTGCCATTAGCGGGCCATTGATGATCTCCAGCGCGCCGTATTTGGTCAAGGCTTCATCCAAATCGGGAATCAGTCCTTCCTTGGAGCCTTCCACCACATAAGAGGCAAGTCTTTCTTCCAGCGTCAGATTGGATACCTTTACCTTCTTCTCTACCTTTTTATGCCGGAACGCGGCGACGAATGCCGCCAGCGTCTCATCATTGGTTCGATAAATCAGATCCTCCGCCAGACGCCGCTCTTCCTCCGGAATGGAGGCATAACGCTCGAGCTTTTCCGTGTTCACGATTGCGTAGTCCAATCCGGCCTTCGTGCATTCGTACAGATACACGGAGTTCAGCACTTCACGGCCCGCTTCCGGCAATCCGAAGGAAACGTTGCTGATGCCGAGGATCGTATGCACTTTGGGCATGGCTTCTTTTATCATGCGAATGCCCTCAATCGTTTCCTTGGCTGATCCGATGTACTGCTCGTCACCCGTACCTACAGGGAACACAAGCGTGTCGAAAATAATATCTTCAGGCGAAATGCCGTATTTGTTCACCAAGAGATCATAAGACCGCTGCGCCACCTTAAGCTTGTCGTCGCGATGAATCGCTTGACCGCTCTCATCGATGGTCCCTACGACGACCGCAGCGCCGTATTTGTGCACCAACGGAGTCACATGCTCAAATTTCTCCTCGCCGTCTTCAAGGTTAATGGAGTTAATGATCGCTTTCCCTTGCGAATATTGCAAGGCCAAGTCAATGACCGCCGGATCGGTTGTATCGATCATCAGCGGCACCTTCACCTTTTTGACCACCAGCTCCAGGAATTGGATCATATCCTCGGCTTCTTCGCGGTCCGGATCCTGTACGCATACATCAATGACATGGGCGCCATTCTTGACTTGAGCACGAGCGATCTCGGAGGCTTCCTCATATTTTCCTTCCACGATCAAACGCTTAAATTTGCGCGAACCCAGAACATTTGTTCTCTCGCCCACCATATACGGGCGGTTTTCCTGCTCGATATATACCGGCTCGATGCCGGACAATGCCGGCAAGTGCCCACCCTCAAGCGGACGTGGGGTGAAGCCATCCATCGTTTGTTTTAAAGCCCGGATGTGGTCAGGTGTCGTACCGCAGCATCCTCCAGCGATGTTAAGCCAACCTTTTTCAGCAAAAGCCCCCATCTTTTGGGCAAGCGATTCAGGAGATTCATGGTATTGACCATTCTCGTCAGGCAGACCCGCATTCGGATAACAGCTGATCGCGCTTCTCGACATTTCGGACAAGGAACGGATATGGTCGCGCATGAACTCCGGACCCGTTGCACAGTTCAGGCCGATGGATACCGGATTCAAGTGTTCCAAAGAAATGTAAAACGCCTCGATGTTCTGTCCCGCAAGCGTTGTTCCCATCGGTTCGATTGTGCCGGATATCATGATGGGAAGGGTGACGCCTGTCTTATCAAACGCTTGTCGAATCCCAATGCTCCCCGCTTTCACGTTTAGCGTATCCTGCGACGTCTCGAGCAACAGGGCATCCACGCCGCCTTCAATCAAGGCCACGGCTTGCTCCTCGTAACTCTCGATCAATTCGGCGAAGGTCACGCCGCCGGTAACCGACAGCGTCTTGGTTGTCGGACCCATCGCTCCCACGACATATCGCGGGCTGTCCGGCGTGGAATATTTCTCAACTGCAGCGCGGGCCAGATGAGCCGCTTTCAGGTTGATTTCCCGGGCAAGTTCAGGTATATCGTATTCAGCAAGCACAACGGAGGTTGCGCCAAATGTATTGGTTTCAATCAGGTCGGCACCTGCTTCAAGATATTGTTCATGTATTTTTTGAATGACGTCGGGCCGATGAATGACCAGCATTTCATTGCAGCCATCCAGCTCCGGGCCGCCAAAATCTTCAGCCGAGAGGTCCTCTTGCTGGATCATCGTGCCCATGGCACCGTCAAGAATTAATATTCGTTCTTTAAGCACTTCTTGTAAGCTAGGCTTGTTCAACTCATAAACCTCCCCCGAAAACGTTAAATCTTAGTGTATCAGAATACTTTTCAATAGAAAAGTCGAAATATTGCGCAGCTATCGGTACAAATCAACATTTGCAGATGACAAATGCTGTGAGGGGGGCTATAATACATATTAATCCAACGGGAGAAAGAGGGTTAAAGCTATGGCAGAAATCGTGATTCGCAACACGAACGAACGCATTACTGGGGAAGAAAATGTTCGGGAATTCCTGAATAACCAAGAGGTTGTTTATGAGCATTGGAATATGGATAAACTCCCGGCAGATCTTCAAGAAAATTTCAAGCTGAGTGATGAAGATAAGCAGCGCATTTTGGACATTTTTGACGAAGAAATTCGCGACCTGGCTGCAAGACGCGGCTACAAAATCTGGGATGTCATCACGCTTTCCGAGTCCACGCCCAATATAGAGGACCTGCTTAAAAAATTCGAAGAAGTTCACACCCACTCGGAAGACGAAATCCGTGCGATCGTTGGCGGCAAAGGGATCTTCATTATTAAAGGCTCCGACGATGTCGGTTACTTTAACGTAGAGCTTGAGCCGGGCGACGTTATCTCCGTACCGGAAAACACGCCTCATTTCTTCACGCTGATGGAGAACAAGCAGATCATCGCGGTTCGTCTCTTTATTGAAGAGAACGGCTGGGTAGCTACTCCGGTAGAAGATCCCCAATTTCAATAAGCCTTAAGCGGTTGACTGAATAGGAAAATGGAATAAGGCAGCGCATGATCCGCCCAACGGATGGATGCGCTGCCTTATTTATTGGCTGTGTATTGTGTATTACTCGGTTACCGTCAATTCCTTCAGCGGCATGGAGTGCTGCCCTCTAGCCGTGACATGGGAAACGATGCGATAGGTTCCTGCTTCCTCGAAGGTTTTCTCCATTTTGTAGACCCCGCCTTGATCATGCTTAACCGGAACCTTTGCCTGAACGCCTCCGCCTTCCAGCGTCACTTCGAATTCCACGTCGTTTGCATCTTCGACCGGGCTGCCTGCTTGTGTTACCTTCGCTTCGATCAACACTTTCTCGCCTGCCTTAATGCTCTCTGGCGTCAGAGAGAGCTCTACGATAATCGGCTCCGCCATCACATCATCACTGGGCGCCGCCTTGCTGTCATTGCATGCGGCAAGCGCAACCGCCATCAACACCATGGCTGCAATAAAGGCCATCTTTTTCCTGGTCATCCAACCACCTCTTTTACGAATTCATGCTATGTATGATTTATTCACGTAATGGTCCATTCCAAACAGCGTCATTTTCCTAATTCATTATATCGCATTATTCTTTAACTTCTATCTCATGCAGCTTACAATTGTGTGACGTTTGTCACTGCCAACAGCCTCTTTCCTTTCAAACATGGCAACCAACAAAAAAACAGCCCCGAATCGCATCAGATGCTGGCAGGACTGTTCCTATGTACGCTAATATATCTCGCTAATAGATCTTGTAGAATAGTCGTGAACTCTTGATCACGTCATTTATAAGGACGCCACAATAGCATGCAGCTCGGATAAATGTTTGATCTCAAACTTCGGCTGAATGGCCGGATCATGAGGCCGGTCTACCCGATTGATCCAAACCGTATGCAGTCCTGCGGCATTCCCGCCTTTAATATCTGTGGTCAGCTTATCTCCCACCATCACGGCCTGATCCGCTTCGACGCCTAACAGATCAAGTGCATGCTTGAATATGGAAACATCCGGCTTGCCTTTGCCGAAATCACCCGAGATAATAATGTGGTCAAAATAAGGGACCAGTTCCGGAACGCCATCAAGCTTCTCCTGCTGCAAATCCGGACTTCCGTTCGTTAGAAGTAGCAGCTTCACGTTACCCTGTAATCCCTTCAGCACTTCAAAGGTTTCTTCATATACGTAAGGTCTTGTTCTGCGTTCCGCAGCAAATTGCGCTGCCAACGTCTCCGCCAACGCTTCATTATCAACGCCAAGGCGATGAAGTCCGCGACGCCAGGATTCCTTGCGGTATACGGGAGCCAATTCTTGCAGCTTTCGGAATTCGGGCTGGGATCCAGCCGTAAAATTAGCCCACAAGCCTTCAAACGGATTGATCCCGATCATTTTGGTAAAAGCAAAAGTATCATAGGATTCATACAATGCTCTTGCTTCTTCACGCACCGCGGCCAAAAGCGCGCCGGCATCAACGCCGGTCTCCGCCGCTCCGGCTTGGCATGTCACTTCAAACGCTTCTTCTACACTGCGTTCATCCCACAACAACGTATCGTCCAAATCAAACAAAACCGCAGCAATCGGCATTTCTCTCCCACTCCTCATATACATTGTGATCTACTCTATCGGGTTAGTTGTGCTCCACTGGAATTTGATGAGTCTTTGCAAACTCTTCCAATCTTTCGCCCATGGCTTTGGTATCGTAAAGATTCATCATTCGTGAGAACACCCAGTTGCCTGCTTTTCCCTTGCCTTGGATCACGACGGAACCCGAAGCCAATTTGATCTTCTCGATATCCGATACGGCCAGACGGCGTTCCCGGTTGAACTTCATGGTCGACACGGAGGCCCGTTCAATCTTCAAATAAGGCTTGCGGAGAAATATCATGAGCGCCAACAGGATATACAAGCTGACGCCAACCCAATTCAATACATCATTGCTTCCGCCGGCTGCCTGTGAAGTTGCCGTTCCGAGAAGCGCATACAAACCGGCCAATGCAACAAGCACTAACGGAAGTACATACTTACGTCCCTTAAACACGTCATGCTTATCATTAATCGCAGACCCTTGATACGAGGTCAATCCCTGCTTTTTGCGCTGTTTGTTAAGTTGCGACATATTTTTGCTGACTTTTCTTTCCCATGAACGTGACATTTGGTTCCCCCTGAACTCATAATCAAAATGTTTATAAACCATATAAACTTGGGGTAACCGTAATCGATTATCCGAATGGCCGGTACCCCAAGTAGTATTATGCTATCCTTCGATCTGTTCACGGATCCTCTAAATATATATCCTTGAACGGTTATCGACTAGTGCTTTAATCGCGGGCCGCCTTTTTGTTCGTTTTCATCAACCCATTCAATCGATTCCAGCTGTTGTCTAAAGTTACTGCGAATATTGTTAAGGTATATTTCCCGAAGCTCGGCCCGTTCTTTGAGCTCCTCCTCGGTCAGCCCTTCATTCTTCTTCTTTCTTGCTAATACATTGATGCGTTCTACCAAAGTATCGATGTCCATGACTTCTCCTCCAATTTCGATATCATGTATAACTTAAACATGTGAAAAAGAGCTTGTCAAGGCAACTGAGCCCTTGCAAACTCTTCTCAGAACAAATAGGAATATATGATGCGCATAAACGAATACCGTCTATGGGGAGGAAATCTATAGTTATCTATTGTAAACGCGCTATTACGCGTAAATGATTCAATCTGACAAGCAGAATATGATGTGTCATTAAACAGGAAGTAACCAGCCGTATGTGGTGATTATATGGAGTATGAATGCCTATTGGTTGAAGCAACGTCAAATCACCAAACCGGCAATGACAGCACTTCCCCAGCCTGTATGTCCGGACCCTTCAATCCGTTCATTCTTCGTATGCTATCCAGATATACGCGTGTATCCATATCCGCAGGTTTGTGAAGGGAAGCAATTCGCCACAAGCTATCGCCATATTGAACGATCACCTGCTTCTCTCCAGTCGGCTTCTCTGTCCCACCGGCAAAAACGGAATATGCACCTGTCCAAAAGATGGCCACAATTAGCAGGGTGAACAACAGTTTATTCAAAGGGATCGAAGCTATCTTCGATTTCAAGTAAATGCCCCAATTCTTCGATGATTGTTCTGTTACCACCGGAACGTTCTCATAAATGCTGCGGTATGTACTGTATTTCAACATGGAATCATCATCTCCCAAACAAGTGTTCTCTTATGGATTCATCTTAACACGAACACTTGTTTGATTCAATACCCAAAAGAACATTTGTTCTATTTTATTTTAGAACTTATGTTTGTACGAACGGTAGTTCTATGTTATAATTTTCCCAAACGTTACTAAATGGGGTTGATACGGCATGTCGAAAATATCCAGCCGCCAGCTGGCGATCTTAGAGTTTATCCGCAACGAAGTTCGTAGCAAGGGTTACCCGCCTTCTGTCCGGGAAATCGGCGAGGCTGTCGGACTAGCTTCCAGTTCTACGGTCCATGGTCATCTGGACCGTTTGGAGAAGAAAGGCCTGATCCGCCGTGACCCTACGAAACCAAGAGCGATCGAGCTGCTTGGCCAAGAAGAATCCGAGAGCGCGAATCTGTTTACGCACACCATAGCCAGAGTGCCTGTCGTCGGGAAAGTCACAGCAGGCGTGCCGATTACGGCCATGGAGAACATTGAAGACTATTTCCCGCTCCCTCAGCATTACGTGGGCGACGATAAAGTGTTCATGTTGTCCGTAGTCGGCGACAGTATGATTGAAGCCGGTATTCACAGCGGTGACTACGTCATCGTTCGCCAGCAGCAAACCGCGGACAATGGTGACATTGTCGTTGCAATGACAGAAGAAGATGAAGCAACCGTGAAGACCTTCTATAAGGAGAAGGATCATGTACGATTGCAGCCGGAGAATCCTACCTATGAGCCGCTGCGCTTGAACCATGTTACGATTCTCGGGAAAGTGATCGGTCTCTTCAGGGACGTACACTAATTCCATAGAATTATGAATAAGAGGTTACCTTCCTTATTTGGATGGTAACCTCTTCGCTTTTTGTATATAGATAATGGAAGATAATCCTGACTAGTTTGCCAACACCATAACGCCTTGCTTAAGATCCAGTCGATACATCCGCTTAGGTTTATAATCCGGCGAACCTTCGCCTCCCGGTCCCTCCGTAGACTGCAGAACAAGTTTATTCTCCTTCACCTCGGGAGCCGTACCTGGTCTATAATATGAAAAGTAGGATGCCAAGGACTCATCCTGAAATCGGAGCTGAACGGCATTACCCGTTTCATGCTCTACGGCGAACGCATAGATTTGTATGCCATGACAGTCCCTATATTGCGGTGCGAGTATAAATACATCGGCATCTTGAAACGGCAGGCGAATCATATCAACCGGAGCAGATGTCGGTTGAATAAATGTAAGCCCCTCCAGCGTAGTGACTTCATTTGTAACTTGGTTAGTACTATACTGCACGCTGTAGTTTCCGGTAAACGACCGATCCGTTTCGATACCGAAGCAGCTCGGTGCACCCAATGTCGTTATTTTTTCCTGTCCAACTGCAATAACGTTTAACAGTCCTTCATCCGTTACGCCTTGTGCCCGGATTGTCTCCTCCTTAGTAGGGGGCATAGTCCCTGCTCTCTGTTGTTCGTCCCTGCCATAAGGCAATTGAAAGGCAAATAAAATAATCAGAAGCATGAACCCGCCAGCTAATCCAACTTGTAAGTACTTTCGACGTTTAGGTTTGCTGTCGGTGAAAATCACGGACCTATGCACGTTTTTTTTCATTTCGGACGTGAACTTTTCATTTGAAAAAGGAGCTTTTTTAGCACGGTTGTACCAGTCTGGTTTATCCTCACTCATCGTTCTTCTCCTTCATTAGTTTTTGTACTTTTTTCCTGGCCCGATGCAATCTGGATTTTACAGTGCCTGTCGCAATATGAAGCAGCTTCGCAATCTCATGCATCGGCATTTCATAGTATAGGTCCAGGACCAATACTTCCCTAAGCTTGCTCGGCAAAGTCATAATCATTGCCCATATTTCATCCGTATACTGCTCGTCCAAATATTCCGCTTCCGCTGACCGGCTTGACGAACTGGCGGTAAGCTTGTCTTTAAGGATGACTTTCCGAAAGAAAAAAGCCTGTTTGTACCGGAACGCCGTATGTCGCGTGATCGTAAGCAGCCACGTTTTCAGCGTCGCCTGACCGCGAAAGGTATGTATGCCGTAATAGGCCTTAATAAAGGCTTCTTGTGCAATATCGTCTGCCAAGGCATGCTGTTTGGTCAAAAAATACGCATAATTCCACACATCGTTTCCATATTCATTCATGATTTTATCCAGCGTCTGGCTGTCCATGACCGTCATCTGCTTTAAGTATTCGAGCTCCAACCGATTCACCTCATCTAATTAGAGTCATGGAAGCGAGCAAAGGTTCCTTTTTTCGTAAAATAAAAAAGAATCTCCCGTAGGTAAGGGAAGAGTCTATTCTATAAAGTATAAACAACCCGATCTTTCATTTGCGCTAAAATGTAGATATAAAGACACTATTTAACATATTTAACTTACAATCTCTAATATTTAATGGTATTATTTAGGAAGTTGGCCAACCTAAACTGTTTTTTGGGAGGTAGTTAAATGAAGAAATTATCCATAGCAACATTTATCGCAACGGTATTAATTCTTGCTACTGCTCATTCTGCCTTTGCAAATTCCCCAAGCCCGAACCCTGATTCAGATACAGCCACTATTCAGGCACTGACGAATTATGAAAGTGAACCCAACGATAATTATGAATCTGCTGACACTGCAGTGTTGTATGAATGGGACAACGGTACGAACTATGGATATATTAGCAGCATGGGCGATCTTGATTTCTGGCACTTGCCGACTAATAACGCAAGTTCCTATAATATCAGTCTATATTCGCCTGACTCTTACTTTAATTATAACTTTGCAGTCTACGAAAAAGTGCCTGGCCAAAATGGATATACTGAAGTTGCTCGCTCCTATGCAATAAACGGTGTCGCCGGCGTTAGTGTACCGGGATTAAAAAGCGACGGTACCATCCCTAATTACTATGTTATGGTATACGGGAACATGGGCTTCAATATATTAAATCCATACCGACTCACAATTCATGCTGTTTACTAATGATTTTTAAATGCTGAAATCATGTTTGCATTAAAAAATCCCCGCTGCCACTTGGCAGCGGGGATTCCTCTATTAATACATTGTAATGTACTGATCGCGTTCCCATTGGTGAACTTGCGTTCTGTTTATGGCCAAAGCTTTCAAATAAATTTTTTCCTTCATTATATAGCGCGTTTATCACGGCTTTAGATTTCAAGCTTTTCATACCTTTGTATCCTTTATTTTAAGTTTGGGGGCAATCAGGGGGACATTTTGGGGGCAACATCTTATTCAAAACTAATAGAAAATAATTGCAGAAGAACAGACCAGATAATCGGTCTGTTCTTCTTGATTTGCTAAAGCGACTACTCATGAAGTAGTTATTATAAATTCTACAAATACTGGTGATCGAAGCATTCCTTTTTTAGTCCAATTACGCGTCTTTACCCTAACTCTAATCCGAGGTTCTAGATAAACGAAGTTCTTATCCTCAGAAGTCACCAAGGTTTTACTAACTCCGTAAAATGCATTCTTTGCTTTTGGCGGCACACCAAGTTCTATAATACCGGTTGGCCGAAACCGCCCAGATTCTGTGACGACTGAAGTAATCCATCCGAACTCGTCTTTGCGGTACCCTGTGATAAACACTTCAGCATAAGTCCAGTTTATGACCTTTTGCCATGAAGCAGATCGGCGACTTTCATAAATGCTGTTTTGCTTTTTCCCGACCATCCCTTCGAGCTCTTGAGCTTCCATTTGAGTAAATAAAGCCTCGCCATCAGCTTCAATGAATGGTATCACTCCAAAGTGCTTGTTCGGCATCTGGATGCCACTCAAGATTTCTTTACGCATCATAAGTGGCATTTTCCGTAAGTCCTTACCTTTATACTGCAAAATATCAAATACTACATACGTGACCGGTTGAATAGTTGTTAGTTCCTTTATCTTTTCTGCCTTCTTAGTTTGAAACCGGTTCATGACCATTTCAAAATCTATGGTGCCGGTCGCTAGATCAGTACAAGCTACTTCACCATCCAGTATGATGTCATCGTCAAAAGGAAAAAGAAGTTCAGGATACTGCCTTGTACAATCTGTCTCATGTCGGGTGTATAACCGAATGCTTCCCTTTTGTTGTGAAAACAAAAGCCTGTGACCATCTATCTTAGGTTCAAAAATATAGTTTGAATGACTGAAAGGGCTATGTGCCGTTTCAAGTAACATTGGGGATATAAACATAAAACCACCTCTCAAAAGATTATACCTTGATGGTGTAATCAGTGATGGTGGTAAATTTTATAAAACCCAATTAATTGTATTAATAAATTATAGTTAAAACAAAAAACTCTTTTTATGAAACTTTAGCTTTGTTTTTAATAAAATTGCCGCTTTCACTTCCAGAATAGCTACCATTATCCCATGTCAATATGATTTTACTTTTACTGATTCTCCCCTTTATAGTTATATCATACGTATGTGTTTTCACCTCTATTTCAATCCTACCATTACTTGATAATTTATATTGACCACTATCTAGCGATCCCTCTGAATTAATCATGTCTACGGTTCCATCTTCGTAAAAACAATAATCATAATATGCACTTATGGACTCGTATTCACTTTCTTCATCAAAATCATGTTCAACTACGTCATCAGTTAGACTATATGCTCTATAAAAACCATCAAACCTAATGTATTTGTTCATGTATACATCTGACTTAGGTTTTGCTGCCTCATTAATAACTTGTTGATCAATTTTAGTATCTAATATTTCCTTAGCAACATATAAAAACTGCGAGAATGTGTACATCCAAAAATCAACTTTAGCTGAATCTCTAATCTCTCTGATTAAATCTTCCTTAGGTCGCTCAATCCTTATCTCGTTACTCCTCTTGTAGCTGTAACACCAATCTGGTTTCACATCATTTGTAATAAAAATAATCGTTTTTCCTCTAATCGTTGCAAAATCGATAATTTGTTTCCAAATTATCAGATCACCATATTTTTGTGTTCCTTCCTTTTCCGAACCATCTTTAAATCCTGGTGGGATTTGATTTCTATATCTAACTTCACCTTCCGATACTATCTCAAGTATCTTAGTATAGTCATACTCCTTACCTACTTCAAAATATGTATTGAACGCTTCTAAAACAGTATCTTGCTCAGCAAAAGCATTGATCTCTTCTTCTCTCTTCTTAAACTCACTTTCAACCTCAGTTTTGAATTTAGAGAAACGAGTTTCCAACTCATTGCACACCTTCTCAAAATCGATTGAGATCTCATTATTTATAATATAAGGGTGAGCGTCAGTATTTTTTGTATGATTAATAAAGTCGTTCATTTTGTTTTTAATTTCTTTTATATTGTTTTCAATCGTTCTTATATGCTCTGTTTCCAATTTCTTATATTTTTCTTCAATTGGTTTCTTTAGAGTATTATCCCTGTTTTTAAGATACTCAAAATTGACATGCCCCGGTATCCATAATCTCCCAATTAACTTATTGAAAGTACTATCAAAAATCTCTTGTTGGGAAGTTTTTGGGAAGTAATAAAATTGTAGAAGCGCCGATGTATCAAAAACAAAAATACAGTTCTCCCACATCTCTTTTTCTTTATCTTTTGAAGGAATCATATATTGTTCAATATCTTTTGGATCCATTTTAACCACCCCAACTAGTATACTCTTCCAATATATTACTATAGAACTAGACTTAGTGTACATAGTTAGTCATTAACCAACAAGAAATGAGCGTGTTCTTAATAGCTACATCCCCGTTCTAGAACGGAACCAGTCTTGTTGTCATTAATATTCATTTCTGAAAGTACCGGCATAGGTTCTAACCAATTTTCTGATTGATTTACTGACTACGATTTAATAGTTTTAAAGTCCTAGAAATATTTTCCTAGTTCTGATAGACTATTGATTGTCATATTATCACAGAATTGGGGGAAGAACGTTTTGAAGAAGCCGCTTTATAAGAAATGGTGGTTCTGGGTACTTATTGTTATTGTGGTTGGAGTCTTAGGTAACCTTGGAAATTCAGAAGAACCAAAACAAGCAGCGCCGGACAAGGAAGTAGTTGCTGAGCCTGATACCACAGCAAAAAATGTTGAACAAACTAGTGTCAAAGAGGATGTTAAAGAAGAGCCGAAAGAGGAACCTAAGGAAGAGCCTAAGGAAGAACCAAAAGAAGAACCAAAAGAAGATGATGTCCCAAGGGAACATAAATCGGCATTAAAAAAAGCGGAACAGTATGCGGAAGCTATGAGTATGTCAAAGGCAGGCATTTACGATCAATTGACTTCAGAATATGGAGAGAATTTCCCTAAGGAAGCCGCTCAATATGCTATCGATAACATTGTATTCGATTGGAAAGAAAATGCATTAATAAAAGCGAAACAGTATGCAGAATCTATGAATATGTCAGATGATGCTATTTACGATCAATTGATTTCTGAATACGGTGAAAAATTTACTAAGGAAGAAGCGCAATACGCGATAGATAATTTAGAATAAAATAAAAAACACCCCACCGACCAATTAAGGTTAGTAGGGTGTTTTTTCTTTCTATTCAGCAGGGCTAATCTTTAAAATCACAAGCGCTTGGGATTTTTAAAAATTAGCCTGATCAAAAGGAGTTCTCATTTCGAGAGCATCAATTTGCCGAAACAATGTCATCGATCTTGATCCATTCCCATTCGCCTACACCGGTCGCCAGCTTGATTTCACGTCGATACGTATGAATTGTGGATACTGTGCCTGTCAGTTCCTGGTCCTCATATTCATCGAATAAACGCAATTTGATTGTACGGTGCGTATGAAATGATTCGGCCAGCGCCTGTTCAATCAATTCCATTTCCTGCGGATCAAGAACTGGCTTATCCTTCCTTCCCTCTTCTAGCTGCCTGCGAATTATTGTCTCCTTATGTTCCGGAAGCATCATACGGCTGGACTCCCAGAGGCCGTTACCCTCAAGCTTCTTACGTGTTGTTGTCATTTATAATGACCTCCTATCTTAGCCGATCGATCGAGCGCTTGACCCGCTGCCGTCATTGAGACCGCCCGAATCACAATTGAATTTCCGTATTTGTTTTTTAGAGCATCTGTTGTCCGTTCTAATGCCATTTGTTTCTCACGGCCAGTATCAAACAGTGACATCTGGTATTCGTTATCGGGAGTGAGCTGCGTCACACTAATGCCCACCCTCCGGATCGGCATCCCATCCCAATGCTCTTCCAGCAACTTGCAGGCCCAGCGGTATACTTGCATGGTGATGTTAGACGGGTCCTCCATCTTCATTTGCCTGGAGAAGCCGGTGGGGCGATCAAAGTCCGCTCCCATGCACCCAACCGATACTACATAGCCCGCAAACCCTAAGGCCCGACAACGCTGGCATACCAGCTCCGTGAGCTCCAGTAGCACTACCTTAATCTCTTCAATGGTGCCGTAATCCCGCGGCAATGTCATCATGTGACCGACAGATTTAGGGGCGACTTGGTGAGTTCCCGGCCGCACGGGGCTGTCATCGATTCCGTTAGCGATCCGCCAATACATTTCGGCATTGATGTCGGAGTTCTTTCCAAACTTCCGCCGCATCATTTGTTTGAGCTTGCCCAACGGGGTCTGTGCGACGTGACCAATTGTTGGGAGGCCCATAGTAGTAAAATGTCTTGTCATCCGGCTTCCTGCCATAAACATGTCGCTAACAGGCCGTTTCCAAAGCGTTTCTGGGAGCATTTCCTTGGTCAACGTGTAAATACCGGATGGATTCTTTTTCGCATAATTGTCGCAGGCGGTTTTGGCGAGGATCTTGGTTTCGGCAATTCCGAAGCGAGTATAAACGCCTGTGGTTGCCTGAACGTGGGTCTGAATAATTCGGGCCATCTCTTCAGGAGTGTCCGCAAACAAATGCATCGAGCCGGTTACATCTAGAAATTGCTCATCAATACTGTACGGCTCAACCAGGTCGGTGTACTGCTTGTAAATGTCCGTTATTAGCATGGATACGTCAATGTATCGCTGCATCCGTGGCTTAATCACAACGAGATCCGGACACTTTGCCACTGCTTCCCCAAGTCGTTCAGCTGTAGTGATTCCTTTCGCTTTTGCAAGTGGGCAGGCTGCCAATACAATTCCTGAACGGCGTTCCGGATCTCCTGCAACTACCAAAGGCCGATCCTTATATTCAGGGTGTTCGGCCTTTTCAACTGAGGCATAAAAGGATTGGCAGTCACCAAGCATGATTACACGTTTGGATGATTTCACGCGTATTCCTCCTTCGATCAAAACCAGAACATTTGTTTGTATTATATGCGAACTAATGTTCTTTTATCAATGTAAAAAAAAGCCACCGCGCTCTATGCCTCGGTGGCTTCTTCATTCACGTATTCGATTAATTCATTAATGCTAGTTAATTCGAGTGCCTTATATACCTTATCTAAATTATCAGGGGACCATGCTTTTGATTTGTTCTTGACCATATCCAGAATTGTAGGATAGCGAATTCCGGTCATTTCAGATAATTGATTCGCATTCATTCTCTTTTCAAATAGTATTCTGTCCAGCTTGAGCTTGAACATTCTAATCACCTCATCATTATTATATACGATTATCGTTTAATGTAAACGATATTAGAATAATTTATACGAAATTCGTTGACTATTATACGAATTTCGTATATAATTAGATATATAAAGGAGGTGAACAAGGATGAGAAAAACAAGGAAAGAAGAACAACGAGATGAAAGAATCGCAAAGCTCATGCTAATGGGTGCAACCATTGGCTTAGCTGGTTCAATCATCAACCTCATCACCGCTCTGGTCGACTAATCAGACACCCTGAAAGGGAGCCCCGAAGGGGCTTCCCGTCAGGGATGGTGAAATATCAGGTGTTGTTCTTCTTTCCTTAATTATAACACAAGGAGCTGACCGTATGAACCTTACCAAGATGTATAAAACAACCATGGCATTGAGTGTGGCATCTATTGTAATCAGTTTGGTGACGTTAAGCATCCTAATTGTTAAGTGGTGAATTCCATCTTGGAATTCGCGACAAAAAGACCCTACCGGCTTTGATGCTGGAAGGGTCTTTTTCTAATCGGTAGTTATATGCAGAACTATTCAAATCTTTGCAATGTCAGGCCGAATATCCATGTAGACAAAAAAAGAACCCCGCCAGCCTAAGCCAACGAGGTTCCTTCTACCGATTCCATCGGATTGCATCACGGTGCATACCGTTGATATTGTATTCATTTTAATTCAATTGGGACGATTTGTAAACACTACTCATTTTGTTGTAATCGTAGCCGTCTTGGTCTTGTTATCCCAGCCTATTTTCGTCCCCAGGGCCTCACTCACAGCTCGGAGAGGTACATAGGTCACTCCGTCCACTAGCTTACCGTCTTTGATCTTCTTGCCGTCCACCATTACATTCACCTTGTCGCTCACCGTAACTGCACCCTCTTTATTCTTCAGCCCGAGATACTTAGCTATCCCTTTTACATGTCCATCAATTAAAGCTTCAATGACTTCATGTCGCTTCAATTTGGCTGCATCTGTTGCCACATCGATAAACAGGTTTTCTGTCAGGACGGCCGGCATCTTAGATTCACGGCACATGTGCAGGTTCGCTGCCTTCTGACCCCGATCAATTACGTTATATGGCTTAAGTGCTGCCATGATCTCGGTGTGGAGCACGTTTTGCAGGGATCGTGAAGCAGCTGAAGCATTAGTATACCGGAAGGACTCAAAGCCCCCAGCGCCACCGCCTGCGTTACAATGTATGGAAACCAACAGATCCGCCCCAGCTTTGTTGGCCGTGTCGGTCCGCTCTTTGAGCTCCAGGAAGACATCCGTTGACCGAGAGAGTTCTACCTGTACTCCATCGTAATCACGTTCCAGTTGTTTTTTAATTTCGAGCGCAAGAGTTAGAACAATATTCTTTTCTTGAAGCCAGTTAGCGCCTGCTCCTGGGTCTTTACCGCCGTGACCGCCATCGATCCATACCTTTTTCATTTCGTGGTTCCCCCTTTCCGTGACTCGGCACGTTGAATCTTTTTATCCAGCTCCGATTTCACCCAATCGATAATCGCGTTTAGGACCGGCAGCGGTAGCCAGTCACCCCAACCTGCACGTATCGAGTTGGCCGTCATACTTTGCACCACATGATACAGCGTGCCGATGGCCAGCGCGCCAAAGATAATGCCAGGCAAGTTGAAGACAACATCCAAGAGATGCCCGCCAGCTGGTAGCAACAAAATAAAGAATGTTCTTGCCACTCCATCCAGGCCATACCGGCTGCCATACGTATTATCGCGCTTGGAAGCGCGAACGCCGGACAACCAATCCATGATAACGAAAAAGAGCAAAGCCGTCATAATGGAGATCACGGCGTCCTCATCGCCATACATAAAATCAAAAACCGGGACCAAGAAGGCCCCGGCAGTGCTGAAGATTGCTTTCCATTTATCCACTTGAATTCCCCCTAATAATAATGGATGCCCCCGGACCACCCAGGGGCATAAAAAATACGCCTTGCGGCGCTGCTGGTGAAACTATTCTTCGATCAGGAATTCCAAGCCGCTATCAACCAAGATATCGCGAACGCCTGGCTGCAGGGATGTGGGTACCTCGCTGAACTTCGTCTTGTCCAGGATTACACGTTGAGCAAAAAACATCGCCATCATATCGCCTCCACCTCCTTTCCAGAGTATCCAGTAAAGGAACCGGCGTATCACTGGTAAACCTGTGTGGCCATCTCCGCGATGACATCCTCAATGAATTCCGTTCTTTCTGTCAAAGCACTGTTTTGTGCTTTCAGCAAAATGTTTTCTTGCTTCAGTTCCTCTATCTCTTGAGACAATGGCCTCTGGAATACAGGCGGCTGCTCCTGATCGTTCGGATCAGGATACCAAAACTCTAACTCGCTGGTTTCTGGATTGACTCGGTAATCCCCCTTTTTTGCAAGGACATCATCGAAGTCCGCAGCAAATTGTCCGTATTCAAGTTCAAGTAAGCCGACCGTTTCGGGATTTCTTTCAGAAAGCTGGACATATGTCTCAAAATCTTGCTCTTTTGTTTTTTTTAAAACGAAACCTGAATGCTCTTTCGTATCAACGATCACATTTCCAGTGGCTTTATCATAATAGATTTTTCGTCCAATCAGATTCATATTATCCCTCCTCACTCCGTTGCAAAATAGTTGTAAATCCCACCTCGGCCAAGTGACGTTTGGACGCTAAAAAATCCACTACCGATATTAACAAAAGGGGTACCATCAGCACCATTATCGAGCCCAAACAATCGGTTGAGTGGCTGGCCGTTAGTAGGAGCGTCTGCGCTATAGACCATCACATATCCATTTTGTGCTCCTCCCCAACTGGCCATGGATAATATAATATTTCTCGGTGTAAAACCCAAACCAGCGACACTGCCGGAACCGGTTGTTCTAACGACGTCGATTTGACCCGCCGCCCACTTTCTACCTGTATTAATTTGAGTAATCTTATTCGCTAATACCGTATTGGTATCATCCACAGAAGCCGCCACACCCTTCGCTATTATCGAATTGACGATGGCTTGCTTTTCGGCTGTGGTCATGCGTTCAAGAATCCCCTTAACATTAAAGAGAGTAACGTCTTTTGGTAAATTACCTGGGATGAGTGCTGGAACATTCACCCGCATGTAGTTACTGCTACCAGAGCTTCGATATGCTCCGTAAGGTACTGGAAACCTAAAACTTGGCTGCGCTTGTGGATTCTGAATGTCGCTAAGTGGTATTTCCGTGGTACCAGTGATATCAGGTACTGTCCCCACCAACCTCTTCCCGTCTTTGCCATAAGCAACATAGTCTTGAATCATATGCACGCTTAATCCGCTATGAAGTTCGGGTAAAGTAGCATCGCTGGCGTTTACTATATTCGGGTCTGACAGCTTTGAGATAAGCTGCGCCCATGATTCATTTGTGGATGCCGTTATCCCTTTGGAGTTGAGCACGGCAACCAGATTCGCTTTTTGCTCAACTCCAAGCTGCTTTCCCGCCAGTGCTTCTTTCATCACCTCACCTAAAGCCTTTTCTGTCGGTGCAACATTCTCCCTAATACCATTTGTAGCATTGGAGAGCTGCACAATCCCCTTTTCGGTTAGGGAAGCGTCCGGCAGGACGATTTCTTGTCCATCAGGTAACAATTCAGGCGGGATTTTACCGGTATTATCTAAACCGGCATATCCACCCGGCTTCCCTTTATTGCCGAGAAGCTCCACTTTACTTCTGATTTCTTCTAGGACTTTGTAAGCACGGTTAAACAGCCAATTAAACCAATCGGCCGGGGGCTTCTCACTAGGTAAAAAACCAGCTTGCTTTTTACTCGCTGGCGGCTCAGTACCCGGGTTACCCCAATCGGGCAACTTTTCATTGAAACTCATGGTATCCCTCCCTAAATCGGTAAATCAACATGGTCTGCTGGATCATAAACGGCACCCAAATAACCACCAATACTCCCGGTTAGATCACTAAACCCGGCCTTGTCATCAACTTCAATTTCATCCTGCAACGATGAAAACGCAAAGGTACCTGTAAGCTCGATTATGCCCACCCGCACACCAGCTGCAACGGTCCGCTGTACGATGCGTGCGAACTGGTAAGCACTCATCCCCACGGCATTAATTCGCGCAAGCGGCAGCTGAATAATGCTAATCGCGGCAGGTTCAGGATCGCTCGGATCATTGTATTTTTCGGCAATCTTGATTTCAGACGGCGGTACATTTAGCGCCGTCGACAATACCCGGATAATCGTATTAATGTCCCCCTGGGAAAGATTCCGGGCAATCTTGGACTTGATCAAGATCCGGTAAATTTCATCGGTGGCCACGCCGCGCGATTGCACGACATTGGCCCCGATCCGGTCCAGCGTGGTCCCTTCGGCCGAGTCAATGTCACGCCATGCCTTGACACGCTGCTGCGTGGCCTTCAGGCGTTCCAGTTCATGAGCAAAGATAGCCATCAGCTTTCCTATATTGCTTTGGGTATCCTTGCGGTACACGTCCGTTAGGCGGGATAATAATTCTTTAATCATGATTCCACCACCGTTATAGAGTCGGCATCCACCTGGGCCACGGATTGACGCAAGATGGGCACGTTGCCCTCATGCCATGTCACACCGGCATCCGTGGAAATCTCCACAGTAGCATCATCTACGCCAGGGATAGTTAAAGCGGTGGCCACCAAGCGCGCATGAATGACAGGCGCCCCCATGGAAAGCCCGGAATATAACTGGCCATCCGCATCCTCACCGCCAATGTATTTAATCATGGCCGTCTTCATCATGGCCACGCCTTCAAGGGGGTAGCTGCTATTTTTAGTTACCGTTACCCGAAGCATCACCGGCTTTATGCGGGCATACGAAAAACGGACCTCATGCGGATTACCCGCCAGGTCCGTCACCGTAACACGCTCTGTTCCATAAGGTTCAATACCAGCTGCTTTTTTGATAAAGATTGCGGCCCCGATATCCTCCGGTTGCCCGCCCAAAACATACGCTTCAAACGACTTCCCCGGTCTTCCCTCTGCATCCGGTGTACTGGCCGTATTTTCAATAACAGCTGCAGCACGTACGCCCGGAACCGATAAAAGAACCCCGCGAATGCTATCCACGGTACCTGAACCCCCGGAAGCAACGGAAAGGGAAAAGCGGTCCCGAAACTCTTGGTCGGTTTCCTTCTCACGCCCGCCCCCGGTTGCAGCCGGGTTCGTAACGGCTGTAACATCGGCATTCGGATTCACGATATCCGTTATCCATCCTGCAGCAACATTGCCCGTCTGCCCTGGTTCAATCGCTGTGATATTAGCCATGACCTTTCCATTGCTGCCGATCGTAACAAGGTCATCCGTTTCAAAATACCGTTCCCCTGCAGCCACCCGAAACCCGGCCTGCACAATATATCCCGGCGTTCCGGTTAGCTCCACTTTTCCAACGGCATATTGATTCATGATTCGTGTTACGCCTACATACGGTCCTAATCGGTCCAGGCTGGTCCCTTCCGCTGTATTAACGTAGGCGCTGTTATATACGTCCTCCGTATCCTGCCAAAGCCGGGCTATCACCCAGGCCACGATCCGCAAAATAATACCCAGCGGTGACCGGGCCGAGGTATTAATGGTTTCCCCGAAGGCTTCACGCGCCTTTTCTTCCATGCTGGAAAACACATCTTCGAAGCGTTCACGCTTAAACCCCGTTCGATCCAATGCCATCTAGTTCCACCTCCTGATTCAATGTTTCGCCATCTGTGGTGGTTGCCGTGAACGAGATGAGCTGCTTGCGGGTTTTCGAATCTTGGTTGATTGAAATCTCATCCACCGTATCAATAAAATCCAATTGGTGAATACCTTGGCGCAGTTCCTCTATCATTTCTTCCTGGCTGAGCCCTTTGCCTAAAAAGGTTTCAAAACGAATCCCCAAGTCAGGATCTAGAAACCATTCCTCTTTGTTTGTTCCCAATGTAATCCGAACACATTGGGCCTGTTCTGCAGCTCCATCCACCATGACAAGATCATCCCCGTCTAGGACCAAATCCCCTGCAGATAACCGTAATGATTGCATCGCTTCCCCTCCTACAGTGATCCAGGGAAAATCCCAACAATCACCGCATCATTTTTATCATGCTGGCGCAAGCTGTCCGGGCTGGCCACTTGTCCGGCCAATCCGTTTTTAATCTCTTGATCAGCATACACCACCATTACCACATCCCCTGCATGAAGGACGGGCTTATATACCTGCTCAGCTCCGCCATTGACTGAATACCGGTGTCCGACTGCAGGCACATTTGTAATCGGGGCCGGATCGTCTTTACCGCTGCGAATCAGCGGCTGTACCGTTGCCCTGCAGGTCGATGAATCAAAGGACAGCACGCGGCAGATGGCCGCAACATGAATACCGCCCGACTGCATACCCGTATGCCCCTGAAGGAGCCGGGCCAGCGTCCCCGCTGGGTCGTTCCGGCTCATAGAACCGTCTCCATTGCCGTGGTGAAATCTCCGGTTCTTGAGAACGTGTGCGCACCGCTGCGAACATACAAACGGCCTGTGAAGGTTTCACTCGTCAGGTCCACCACGGATGCGGTTGTAATTCGGTACTGCAGCTGCGAGGTAATTTGATAGCCCTTGGATTCGTCATCCTCCTGGTATTCTGGCACCCCAATTAACCCCGTTGCTGCAGATAGCTTGAACCGGTTGTCAGCTCCACGCTTGAGGTTGCGAATATATAAGCGGCCTTTATTGATATACACGGCCGTTTTACAGTCCTCTGCCACTTTGGCGATAATGCCGGTTACCTCACCGGATGCCGTGTACCCGTCCGTATACCGGTAATCTCGTACTAGCTCAAACTGAGCAATGGGTAAACCGATCTGCCCGGCCATGTCTTTGATAATGTAACTGGCCAACGTCCCCTCTTTATAACTGACGTCTTTCAGGGTGCGCTTGCTCAAGTCCTCACTATCGATGACATAGATGGTCGTTACCTTGTCTACGCCTTCGCGGCGACTGCGTACGGCTGAAACAAACCCATGCAGAATGACCCCCACATCTCCGACGTACCCGGCATTCACCATCAGCGTATCCCCACGCTTGATTTTATTAATCGTCTCGGCCGTCAGGTTCCAGATTTTAATCTCGGATTCATTCGGCAGCGTATCATCATCAAAAGGGACAGAACCTTCTATGTTGAACTTATCCATGGAAAAAGTCATCCCGGCCACCATGACCTCCACCACACGACCGAAGTTAGCCATCGCTCACCGCCCCCTCATCTATCACATACAAAAATACGCGCTCAGACAATGTGGCCCAGGTGACCGCCTGGCTCTCCCCAGATAAATCCAGCGGCAGCAGCGGATAGGCTGGGAACCGGGAATCCTGGATGTCTCCAAAAAGCGGCACACCATAGACCAGTTTGGCCCCGACCGCCAGCACTTCGGTATCTTGTTCAAGATCCACCGTAAAAAAGTCGTGTTCTGCATTGTAATGGACCTCAAAGGTATAGGTCTCTTCGGCAATGTCGACGTCAAACCGATACGGAATTAGCTCCTTTTCAATGTCCACATACTCCATATTCCCAATCACCCCCACTTGCTTCCTGGCTTAAATTTGACCTTCTGAGTGGTTTCCTTTTCTTTTTTGCTCTTGGATGATGTGCTTTTTTTACTGGATTTGCTCTTGGTCTTCGTTTTTTTCTTTTTGGTGCCTGAATTAATAATCGGTGCCGCCTGGGACCGGACCGGGGCAGGCAGTTTGCCTGCTGCCGATGTTTCGGCCACGCGGATCTCCTTCAACGTGAAGGAAATCGCGTACCCATTGGCTACCTGGTAGGTGTGATTCGTCTTCAAATCCGTGATGACCCCCACAAAGGCATTCCGGCCAACATAACTGACCAGCTTGCCCTTGTCTGACAGGTTAATGAGATCCGCCCGGATTTTCGATGCATTCGGACCCACGACATACCCGCTAAGAGCCATCGAGCGGCCAAGCCGCTGCACATGGTCCGAGATGGCAACCCCTTTTTCTACCGGCTGCTCGGTTACCTCATTGGCATACACCGGGTCTTCGGTTTCAATCAAAATGTACTGCCCGTTAATTGTTGCCATGGATCGCCGCCCCCTGTACGTTCAAGATGCGCCCGGCGCTTTCAAAGATTTCTTGTACCTGGCGTTTCACTTCGGCCGCAATCACCTGTGCCGTATGCTCTGCAGCTGCGGTGCCGCCACTACCTGCACCCGCCGGAACATTGATGGTAATTTCAATGGGTGGCATTGCGGCAGAAGTCGGCGTATAACGAGCGGGCGCAGCCGGTTCTAAGCGTGCATCTTTTGGCGCTCGCGGCTGCTGCAGCAAGCCCTCCAATTTGGAGAGTGGCAAGACAGCCTCGCTTTCTGCTCCTTCCCCGATCATGGCCAGTGTCGGCCCGGTAGCGATGCCCCCTTTGGCCAACATCGGAATGTTGGGAATATTAATGCCAAACTCTTGACCGCCAGCCCAGTCCGGAAGGGAAATTTGAATCTTGTTGAGTCCGTTAATCAGCTTATTAATGCCGCTAATCATGGTATTGATAAAGCCTGTGAACCCACCCTTGATACCTTCCCATAGACCACCAAACCAATCTTTGACGCCACCGAATGCCGTTTTAATGGATTCATACGCACCGGTGAAGATATTCCCAAAGAAGGTCCCCACCGTGGAAAAAACCATTTTGGTGGTTTCCCAATTGGATCTAAACCAGCCGACTACAGCGCCAAATGCATTGACTATGGCTTGGTAGGCCCCTGTAAAGATTCCGCCGAACCATGAACCGACACTGACAAAAACAGCTTTAATTCCGTCCCAAATGCCTTTAAACCAAGAACCCACCTTGCCCATTGCACCGACAATGCCGGTATAGGCTTCATTGAAGCGCGCTTTAAACCATGAACCAATCACACCAAAGACCGATTTCGTCCAATTCCAGAACCTGCCCATAGCGGCCTTGACCTTATCCCAATGCCGGATCAATAACACAATACCGACAATGACAGCAGCAATCCCGACCGCAATCCAGGTCATGGGATTTGCCAGCATCGCCACATTGAGGCCCAGCTGGGCGGCCGTGGCCATCAGGGTTCCGGCTCGGAATGCCTTCATAAGGACCGTGATAGTTTTGACGATCTGCATGGCCACAAAGGTTCCCTTTAGAGCAATCATGGCAATGCCCAAATCAATAACCGTTTCCCGGATCGTTTCCCAGTTGCCACTGATGAATTCATATATGGCCTTGGCCTTATCCGTAACAAACGTGATTGCATTCCCGATGGTATCCCCGATCGCATTCCCGATGGATTCGATTTGCGGTTTATGATCGGATATCCACTGGCCAAACTGATTCAGAAACGGCAGCATCTTTTGCCCAATGGGAATGAGGATACCGGTTTCTAATTGCCTGCCGAACATGGCAAACGCCTCGCCCGGTTTGTTGAACTTGATTTTGTTCAGCTCGGCCATGCTGTTGAGGGACATATCAAACTGACTATCCACATACCCCATAGCCGTAATGACATCTTTCTGCAGGTCTTCGAACTGGGTCCCGAATAGCCCGACCGCTACGGTGTTTTGCGCAACCGGATCTTCAATATCCCCAATCATTTGGGTAATCTGAGTAAACGCATCTTTTGCAGCTGGTCCCCCAGCCGCGAAGGTGCGCATCATCTGATCGGCATTGAGTCCGAGCATTTCGAACGCTTCAATCGCGCCTTTGTCTCCGGCATCCTTGGACCGGATACCGAATTCTTTGACGGCATCCGCTACTTTATCTAAATTAAATGCGCCCTCTGCAGATCCCGCCGCCAACGTATCAAACATTTCGTTAGCATCAAAACCAAGCGCCTTGAACTGCAGTGAATACTCATTGATGGTATCGATGAGCTCACCAGAGAAATCAAGACCTTTCTGTGTCCCTTGAGCCACCAGGTTAAACGCTTCTTCGGAGGAAATACCGAAGTTCTCCATCATCGTCTTGGCAGCTCGTGCGGACTCGTTGACCTCAATACCAAACGCATCCCGGAGCAGTAAGGCATTCCGGGTCGTGCTTTCCAGTTCATCCCCAGTCTGTCCGGTAATCTGTTGCACGCTTGCAATCGAACTACCTAGATCCTGCCAATCCGATCCGAAGTTTTGCCCATACAGGTTTTTGGCGATATCCCGCGTTTCCTCCATCTGCTCTGCAGCAGCGCCGGTGGCCATTTGGATATGGGACATCGACTTTTCATAATCGCTAGCGGCTGTAGTACCGGCAATACCGATCCCTGCAGCGGCCACCGATGCAGCCAGGCCAAGTCCGACCACACTTTTGGTCAGCATGGACATTTTCTTGTCTGCATCGCCCAACCCTTTTGAATTGACCTTAAAGCCTACGGCATACATCAAATTTCCGATGATTCCGCCAGCCATGTGGTATCACCTCCCGAAACAGCAAAAAAGACGCCCGATGATGGACGTCTATTTCCGTTTTTCCATTTTCTTTTGCTGTTCCATATACAAATCCAGCGCTGCATTTGCTTCTAAGATATCGTCATCGTCCATCAAGTTTAAATCACTGTAGGTGATAGACATATCACTGAGCAGCAGACGCCATTGCAGCCAGTTTCGGCTTGCTCGTTCTTTAGCTTCCTGGTTGCTGATCGTCATCGGCTGCTTCCTGTTCTCTGCCCGTAATAAAGGCAAATGCCGCACTTACCACTTCGGTCAAATCGGTGTAGGATTCAAAGTCTTCCATGCGCACCTTCGGTTCGACCACCACATGGGTCAACATTTCATCAGCCAGCCTTTCATCCAACGGGACGCCGTGTTTGTTCTTCACCCGGTCCGTGATCTTCGTGACGTTCCGCACGCCCGGATGCTGGAAGGTATACACCGTCCCGTTTTTAGCTGTGAATTTCTTTTGTTTGAAGTTTGCCATTGATAATCATCCTTTTCTAATTTAGATTTTGTATTTGATTAGTTGAACAACATGTCCATGCACTGGAATTCATACTCGCGGTCCTCCGCCTCACTGCCATAACTGCGTGAGGCAGGCTTTTTAATGAACGCCTCCGAGACCGTCACCGTCTCTTTGGGTGGTCCGGCATTAATGACCGATACTGGCACCAGCTCACCAGTGTTGGCCAGCTTGTCCAGGTACGCCACTTGTGGGCTTGTCTGGAGTAGCGTCACACTGATGGTACCGAGGGGATTGTTTACCTTCGTGCGAACGGTATCCCCTTGCGCCCCCACCTTGACCTCATAGTTGTCTTCATCCTTTTCGATTTCGACCATGGATTCAGCGAACCCCGTCAGAAACACACCGCCTACCGTCACCGTGACGGACTTGGCATCAAAAGTTGTAGCTTGTGCCATCTTCTCTCATCCTCCCTTATAGTCTGATTTGGCCGCGAATGGTGGTTTCGTGGATCGCTCCGGCCAGCTCGAACCAGAATTCACCGCCCGTGTATTTCCGCGCGGCGCGGTCTGCTGGATCTACTTCCGCCCGGCCCTTAAAGTTGGTTCCATACAGGGCCTGGCCATCCTTATCCGCCGCTATGATACCCTGGTTAAACGCACGCTGCAGCACGGTCCGCACCACGCCCTCAATCTGAGCAATCCCAGTATCGTCAAAACTGATCTTCGGCGCATTGTTCAAAAGCGTCTGCACGCCATGCTCGATGCTGAATTTGACATAATCTTTGGCATGGATGATGTCGATGTACTCCCCACTGAGTGTCTTGCCTTCGCTCGTCTGGTTCTTCCCAGCCTTGGTTACATAGGTGTTCGCTCCGGCTGCATGAATCGCAAGCAGTTCCGTATCCGATACTTGCATGGGTGCAATACCGGTCAGCCCTTTAAACTTCCAGGTCAAGGAACCCACATCAGCAGAACCTGCTCGGCCCACCCAGGCGGCTTCCGGGTAATTGGTGATGTCTTTGTGGTAAATGACCGTGCTGCGACTGTAATCCGTTCCGGCCAATACGCCTACATCCGTCAGGTCCGACGAACGGATAAAATACTGCCTTGAATTGTTTTGCTCGACCGCTTCCGCAATGTCGCCCACATCGTCGATATCCGTTGTGGTGGCAATCAGGAAATACCAATCCTGGTCAAACGCACCCGGCAAAACTTCCGATAATGGCTGATCGGTCTTCCGACACATAATCGCAATCTCTGCCGGGGAATCATCCCCCTGACTCAGCAGCGCCTTTGCGGCCTTGTACTCTTCGGTAGACTCGTTAAAATCGACCTTCACCCCTTCCAGGTCCGCATAAGTTTTGTATGCGGAACCGGTGGCGCTTGTACCCAGGATGAGGGGTTTGCCAAATCCAAGCTTTGGCGTTGGGCGCTCGATGTCTATAATGACCGTTACATCTTTAGCCATGTGTATCTTCTCCTTTCAAGTTCACGGTTTCTATAGGGTTTAAAGCCTGAACAATGACGTTTGGTGCTCGTAAATTGAGTTCAAATCCATTCCGGCGCTCCCATTCCTCCCCGATCTGCAGATCGTTATTTTGGGTGGCTCCCACCTCGGTAATCACTGCGCCTGTATTATCCTTTAGGAGCCAATGCCCGTCCGTCATGAACCAATCACGGGCGCGGTTCGCTTGGCTCACACTCTCCAACCGGCTTTTAGCGTAACTTTGGAAGGCTACACTGATAGTGACCGTCCCGGAATGGATGAGCTGGTCCCCGTCAGCTGTCACCGCCATATGTCCGATGGGGCTTCCCTCATCGGTAAAGCTATACGTCATAAATGGAAACGGGGGCAGCTTTCCCTTGCCGTCCAACTCTATGACCGGTACACCTAAATGAGCCGTCATGCCTTCGATAAGGACCTTGCGAATCAACTCAAACTGGATCATGCGTACTCACCCGTTTCATTTTGTATTCGGATACGTCATCATAGGCGGACCAGTTATCATCCATGTGGATGGTGTACTGCCGGTTTTCATACTCAATGACATCCCCGTTTTGGTGGCGGAATGTCGAAAACAACATACGGTCATCCTCGTCGTACTTGCCGCCATCTTCCTGCAGGAATGAATCCCCCATCGGCTGCACTGAACCTCTCAGGGGCAGCTTGATATCTTGCGGCGGCACATAGACCCCCACGGAATCATAATGGCCCTCAACCTGGCGGATGAGGGTATAAGGCAATTCGTATTTTCGCAGGATGCGACTAAAGCGAAAGCGCATGTCTACCTCCTTTTTCTTGTCACCTCAAAGGTTAAGGCGTTGCGCAGGTCCTGATCTTCAATCAGCAGTTTCTTGCCGCTCTTACGGCGTGCGTAAATCGGGGATAGGGCGGGCTGCTTGATCCGGTCAAAGTTCTTTTGCATCCGGTCCAGACCCAGCTCCCCTATCTCCTGCAGCAAGGCATCCGCTCTTTTCTTGCCTAGGGCAATGTCGGTTAACGATTTACGGACCAGCTTGCCAATGGGTACCTGGCCTTTCTTTTTCCCGGTTCCGACAAAGGAACGGGCGGGGATGTTCATTTTGGCGGACCCATGTTCATGCACACCCGCGATGAGCGCAAGTTCCTCATCTCCCTGCATTCCTATATGGACCTCCTTGGACGCTAGGGGCATGAACCGATCAATTAAATCAAGGGGGCTCATGAACTGCGTAACCTCGACATTCGCGCGTCTGTAGCGCGTGCGCCTCCTTCTGCTCATACCCAGCGCCCCACGTACGGCAAGATTAACGACTCAACCGCCGATGGCAAGCGCCCATCTGCATCCGTATCTGCATAGGTGACGTTGATATTTCCCACCCGCTCCGACCGAATGCCTGGATCTCGAAGCAGCAGCTGTGCGAAAAGCAAGCAGGCCAGCTCTAACGGTTCCGGCAACGTGCGCGGCTCGTCGGTTGTTGCATCGCCTGGAAGCACATACCCCCCGATATAGTTGACTTGGATATTATGGTCACCTGTTGGCCACCCCGCTTCCCGGTACACCCTCCCATCATCCAACAACCGATAATCCCAATCGCTTGGGAATTCGACGCTATGAATCGGATAATTCCGAAGGTTAATATACTTGGATCTCCCATCCCCGCTAATCTGTTCCGTGTAACGCTGTTTTTTGAATTGTCGTTTGCAGCGGTTCTCAATGGAAGCAGAGGCTGACGCAATTTGCAGCGTCAGCATGTCATCCCCCCACGTATCGGCCACTGAGCCTAACAGGCCTTTCAGACGAGTTAATGTGGTCAACATTACCCCTTGCTCCCTTGCGTTAACTCAAGTGCCTCCACTCGGGAAATCAATTCGTTCCACTGGGCTTCTGTGGGGAATCCCGGTTCCCCTTTAGGGCCTGCCGGTCCTTTGGCTCCCGGCTCCCCCTTTTCACCTTGCTGACCCGCTTCCCCTTTAGGTCCAATGAGGGAGTCAAGCCATTCCTTCTCAGAGCCGCTGTAGCCCTGTTTTACGGCGATATTGTAGGCAGAGGGTCCTTCTATCCCTCCCGCTCCTGTAAAGCCGTCAGGGCCTAGGACAAGTTCCTTTCCGTCCCTTGTGATTTTCCCCTCACCTTCAAAAGCAAGCTCACCCTGAATCACCCAGCGCTGTCCGCCGGGCTCCTTATAGTTTTTGGTTGCGTACATGCTATCCCTCCAATCGAGGGGCTAGGCCCCTCATCTTTTAGTTAATAGTCAATTGCCCGTACACCACGGCGTCCAAATCAAACGCCCTTACATCTTCACGCTGAATGGCCCGGACGTCTGTCGAGTTACGGGCAAAGGACTTCCCGCCAACATTCGTGGATGCGATGGAATACTGCTGCCGATCAAACAAGACTACGGCTTCTTTCAGATCCCCGATAATCATAGGGGCCAGCTTGGTGGTTGTGCCTGTGCTTGGCAACCAGCGGTTCGCCATGACAACAATCGGTTTGCCCTTGAACATTTTTTGTGTCGGATTCAAAGGATTTGGCTGCAGCAGATCGCGTCCGTCACTGTCTTTTTGTGTATCAAGATAGTGGAATCCGTCCTGGTTCGTCAGAATGATAGCTCCCTGGCTAATCGATGGGTCCAAATCCACATTCAAGACATGTTTGATATCATCCAGGCTTGCAAGCGGAACCTTTGTTTTGGTGTCCAGCAATGTCAAGACCAGTTGATTCCGGGTCACGGTTGATTTTTTCGCAATCCAACGTGCCAGGTAGGACATTAGATTTTGGTCTGTGTCCGAAAGCAAGCTATTGCTAAGGGGAAGAATGCCCCCACGGTCCTTGATGGCGTAAGCAACGGATGCAAATTTAGGATTGTCCATGTCATCCAAGTCTGTCAGTTCCGTAATTTCGGTGAACGGTGTAATGTCTGCGTTTTTCTCAATAACTCGGGAACCGCTTCGTGTGGAAACCGGCTCCACGGTAATATAAGGCTCCAGGGAAACAAATTCCCGCTTCTTTTCATGAATCAAGGTGACGATGTCTTTTGGCACAAGCAATCCGCCATCCTCATCCACTCCCTCTTGCATACCGGCGCGAACTTCTTGGATGCCTTCTTCAATCAAGGACCGTTCTTCCGTATTCAAATGTTTGTTTCGAAGGGTTTTTAGGAAGGCATTCCGATACTGTGCGGACTTGTCTTGGTCATCAGACCGTTTTTCCGGCTCGACAATCGGATTTGTTACGCCTGGCGTGTCACTCTCACGGATTTCAGCCAGCAATTCAATTTGCTTTCTCAGCTCCTGCGCTGCATCTTTCGCTGCTCTCGCCTCATCCAGCTTCCCATCACCTGCCAGGCTGCGGGCTTCCTCCAATTTCTGTGCCAGCTTCTGGCGTAATTCGCGTTCTTTTTCGTCCATGGTAGTACCTCCGTATATTGGATTTGGATATAAAAAAGACCCGTTAGACGATAGCTAACAGGTCAAGTTCCAGTAACAATTTTTCTTTTTCATGCTTTCGCTGTTCTTTGGTTGTAATGCCCAGCTGCTCAATACTTCGCTTGTTGACTTCGCTGCCTGGATATGCGGCAAAAGGAGTCGGAGATACTTCGAATAAGTTCACGTCAAGCAGCGTGCGCTCGTACACGTCTTCATCTTTCAGATACTGCCATGAATCACTTCGAACATAGAATCCGAAGCTAACCCCGTCCACATCTCCACGTTGTATGGATTCGTAGGCATCATTTCCCCATGTATTATTCGGCAAGTCCAGTTCAAAGGCTAAACCCACCTCGTCCTCCCATAACCGCAACGTTCCATTTTTGGTAGAACCGAGAACAAAATCGCTCCGATGATTCCAAAATGCTTTAATTGTATTTTCTTGCAGGCTGCGTGCAAAAGCTCCTTTCGCCACCCGTTCATAAAATTCGCCCCAAATCAGCTGGCTCCGCTGATTGAACTTGACGACATAACCGACGACGGTTCGGGTTGTAGCCCCTCCCTCATTTTCGGTGCTTCGAATTTCAATTTTATCCGCTGGTATAAACCGCTTTACCCGTTCATCCATCTACTCACCTCCTTTCTCGGTTTTCAGACCGGCTTTCAGGGCTTGATACTGGTCCATCTTTTCCAGACTGACATAGTTCAGGCTGACAAAATGACGGTCGCCCATCTCCCCGATGTTGTCCCTCTCTTCCAGCTCGCGGACTTCGTTAATCGTGTAGACACCCATCGCAATCATTTCTTTGTAGTACGCTGCCCGGCTGGCGCTGTCCCCTCGGAGCTCTCCGGCAACATTGAATTTCGTGTAATACCTCCGCCGTTCCAACTCCGTGAACAACTTATAATCACATTCCTGTTCCCAATTCGTGATGATCGGCTGCAAGGTGCTTTTCACATACTCCAACGATTGATTTTCCATATTAGAGAACTTGACGTCCGTCAGGCCCAGCTTGTAACCTGGCACCTTATAGATTTTGGCGACTTCACTAATACCGAATTTACTTGTCTCGATGAACTGTGCATCGTTGAGGGGCATGCCTAAATTTTGGTACTCCATCCCAGCATCCAAAATCGCGATACGGTGCGCGTTATTCAGTCCGGAATTCGCCTTTTGCCATTCATCCCGCGCCTTATCCTTGGCAGGCTTGTCCAGGGAAGTCCCTTGAGGGAGCCGCAATATACCGCGCGTGGCTGTTCCATTTGCATAGAAGGAGCCTAAAAACTTGCGCTGGGCTTGCTGTACGCCCAATTCCTCCCGAATGACCGAGATGGGTGTAATCCCCTTCAATCCGCTTTTGCTGATGGATCGGAAATGTAAAACATCGATGTGCCGGATCTTGCGCATTTCACCGCTCGGCAACGTGGTCACATACCAGACTTCCCCGGTCACATTGTCAACATGAACATCGGTCTTAGAAGGGTCCAGCGGCCAAAGGGCTTTTGGTCGTCCATTATTGATCCCGCTGGTTTCCCATTCAATGTTGGCATATCCATTGCCCCATACCGTCACATGGACTTGCATCAGCTCTTTAAAGATATAGGCGCTCATGTATGGATTCGAACGCACGCCAAGCAGCTGGGATGCCGGATGGGATGTGTCTTTTTCAATCCCGCTTCCTTTCTTTTTAAAGACCTGGAATGGTAGCTTTCCGATATCCCCGCCCAATATGGATGCGCAAGTATAAACGTTGCTGTTCAGCAGCGCCTTGTCATTGGTGATTCGCTCCCCGCTTGATGTGTTGGACACGCCAAAGAGATCCAAAAGCCATTGCTTTGGATTTAGCAGCGAATCATCATCTGAACGCCGTTCACGCCAGCGGCGGAAGACGCCTTTTTTCATTGGTTTTTCACCCCCTTCCCTAGAACGAGAAGTCATCATCCATGATATGGGCATTCAAATCGATGCGGCCACCGCCAACCATCGCCCGAACCATGGCGTTGATGATCGCCGCGACCAAATCAATGCGCTGGCTGTCGTCCTTGTGCTTTTTGCTCAGCTTGATATTGCCGTTGTTGTCGATAACCTCAATGGCATTGGCCAGGCACCAGGTTAAGAGCGGACTCCCATCGTGAACAATTTTGCCCTGCAAGATCAACTCGCGGAAAAACTTGGTCGGCTCTGAAAGCGTCTGTACCCCTTGCCGGATTTCAACCCGCTCGTACCCTTCCGCCTCCAATTGCTGCGTAAAGTGCGTTGCGTTGTAGGGATCGTAACAGACTTCCTTCACAAACCAGAATTCATCCCGCTCCATTTTCTGCATATGGGACTGAATGAAGCTGTAATCCACCACCTCGCCCGGTGTCAGGGTACACCACCCTTCTTCTGCCCACTGGCGATAGGGCACCCGGTCACTATGTTCATGCTGCGTGGCCCGCTGCTCGGGCATGAATCCATGCGCCGTGACCGCATAACGTCCTTCGGGTAAGCGGAACACATAACCGGCGGCGGTTAAATCGGTCGTCTTCGATAAGTCCAAACCGCTCCAAACCTCCACACCGCGCACCAACTTAAAAAAGTCCGCTTGCGACACGGCAAGGGACTTCCATTTATTCATATGCTCACTGGTCATGTATTTCTGATCACTGTCCGACTGCCAGCGGTTTACGCGCTTGGTCAACCACTCCCGAATTTTCGTCGGATCATTGGAATGGTACGCCTCGTCATGCTCGACACGAATTTGCTTCAGTAATTCTTCTGAGTATTCGTTTTCCTCCTGCAAAATCGGGTTCGCTTTGGGCCATAATGCCTCATTGTGCGGGTCATCTTCCTTATCCAGCTCCCGAATCATACAAAAATAGGTCTCATTCATGGGGCGGTTGCCGCGCATCATCATGCATAAAAAATCGTACTCTTTTTTGCATGGACTGTTTTCAGCGTCTTTTCCCGCTGTGCTGATGATCTGCATCAGGGATTGAAGCCGTTTCCCGAACCCGGAATAGGAGACATCCACGATTTCAGATGTCGGGTGGGCGTGATATTCATCGATGATCACCAGGCATGGAGCGCCGGAGTCCTTGTTCTTGGTATCTTTAGATAACGGTCGCATCCAGCCGCCACGGGAGCGGTGTTCCACATAGGTTTTTTTGATGTTCAGGCGCTTGGCAATATCCGGGCTGTTCTCCCCCATCTTTGCTGCATCCAGCCAAACCCGTTTCGCCTGCTGCTTATCGACAGCCGCACATTCCACTTCGGGGCTATCCTCGTACCGCTTATTCGTAGGATCGCCAGGCGGATAAATACAATCGCCCATCATGCCATACAGGGCCAGCCCACTCATTTCCGTGGACTTTACATTTCCCCTTGCCCTCATGTGGAACGCTTTACGGAACCGGCGTTTTCCTGAATCCATATGTACCCAGCCATACACGCTGCCTAGGTCGAATTTCTGGAAGGGAAGCAGCTGTATGAGTTCCCCGCTAAATGGCCCCCGTACGTGACGGCAGCAGCGTTCGAACCAATCAAAAATACGGTCGGCCCGGCTCTCATCAAACACGTAAGGAAAATCAGGCGTCGCTTGCCGCTGCAGGTCGTTTAAATGACGCTGACAGGCGAGGTACTCCATTTCACAGCTCAGACGTTTACCTAGAACAATCTCGGCGGCGTATTGATGTGTTGGATGCAGATCCTCCCAATCAATCGAAGAGTTCTGCATTTTCATCAACCTCCCCATCTGCCACACGTTTGGCCAGCCGCGCCCGCGACTCTGCATTCAGTCCCAATTTGTTGGAATAGGAAAGGGCGATACCTGCATACCGCTGCGACATTTGGACATACGCATTCGGGACCTGAATACCTGATTTATTGGTTTCGGTATAACCATGCTCATCAATGAGGCGGTTAGCCTCTTGGACCTTGGACACTGCATCGCAGTAAATGCCTAGTACATCCTCATCCACTTTATCCAGGACGCCGAACTCTTCCATGTCCTTCACGGTCTTCCGCCATACCTTTCGAGCTGAATCATCCAGCCATTCAGGGATACGCAGCTTGAGCTTCTTCTTTCGATTAAACTTCTTTGCGGCTTCCTCTCTGGACTCCACTTCCTTTTTGGTCCAGTTCTTTCCGCCACCTTTCTTCCCCACTTGCATATGGTTAAAATTAACAACCGGATTCGTCAATTGTTCTCCCTCCTTTTTTCCCGATTTCACCACGGGGACATTTTTTTGCATTTGAGGGGGCCGCGGTCTATAACAGTCTTTTCAAATATTTGACTACTAGGGGGGGGATATATCCTCCCTTAGAAAGCTCATTGAATAGATTTATATTACGTTGTTCCGCCAGCTCAAATATCCTCCTCTTTTTTCCTACTCTTCTTACCAGCCACCACAATCCTAGAGTTCCTAGCTATATCCTTTCTTAACTCAAGAGTTTTTTGGGCATCACCTTTTGCTTTAGCAAGTAATACTTGTAAAAGTGGATGCCCTGACTCCTCAATTTCTTTTGAGTTCTTTAACATCAAATCATCTAACTCCGATTTCCATCCAAGTTCCTGCAACGAGCGAGCCTGCCACCACAGATCTTTTTCTTCCGAAAACTTTTGTAATGCCTTCTCAAATAACCTATTAATCAAATTCTTCTCGACTAACTCTTTTAAATAAAAAGCAGCAGAAAAAGGATTGTCCTCTTCTAAATCTTTCAAAATACTTTTTAGATAATCCTTTGTAGCTTCAGTATCCATACCAATTCCAAGATAAAATCTAGCTCTTTGGCTGTAGTTTTTATTCTTTGTATACCGCTCAGTTTCTCGCGCAATTACGTCATCTGGGATTAGATCCGCTCTCCCTTGGATACTTCTCAAATCGCAAATTGATTGATCAGAAGGATTTTGACTCAGAGCTATTTCAATGTACTTATCCCGTAGTTCATAATTTCCAATCGAATTATATAAATACACCAAGAGAATATATTCTTCATTATCCCGGTATATCTCACTAACAGATGTCACGTACTCTATAAAATTTGAATCCTCCTTCATTGCTTGAGCATGTAAGCTTTCCATACCAAACCCATCTCTATTCTTTTTAACAACTTCAAGCCAATCATTTCGGTACAGGATCACTTGATCAGCATTTAATTTCCGACCAAATCCACCTTTAATCATGGTGTCATTATGACAGTCGAAACATAATGTTGATAAGTTCTCAATGTTATTATTGCTGGGATTTTCATCGATGTGATGAATTTGCACTGGTTTATTTCTCATTCTGCAAACACAACATGTTCGATCTGAAAGAAACATAAGTTTTGCAGCTATGTCTGCTGGTATTCCAGTTCGTACTTTCTTGGACATATCCATCCCCCTTTTTCCAGCAATTATACTATGCAGCCCACTCACTTTCATCAGTTGTTTAAAGAAATAAATTTAACTTTTCTCCCAAACCCTCCATCCTCTCTAGCAGTCTTGGCATCATGGCAGAACTTACACAACGCCTGCCAATTTTGCCGATCCCAAAACAATTTCATGTCTCCCTTATGTGGCTTGATATGATCTACTACAGTAGATTCTCTAACGCGTTCCTCTTTATAGCACTGGGCACATAATGGATTCTCCCGTAGAAAGGCCGCCCGTTCTATTCGCCAGTGGTGCCCATAACCACGCTTTGATGATGACTCGCGTTCTTGGTCATACCCTCTTTTCAATGCAGAGTGTTTAATGCAAAATCCTGTCGTAGTCAGCTCACTACATCCAGGTTTTTTGCATGGTTTTTTAGGTGATAATCCCACCTGAACTCACCCCCTCAAGGGTTACATAATGTCCCTTTTGAATTACTCAAACTGTACATTGTGTGTAACTCGTTATCTAACGGCTCTTCTTAGCCCTGTAAGGCTTTGAACCTGCTTGGTTAAATGAATTCCACCTATCCGTAATATGGAGAATTGATCAGGCTCTATGGCGTTTTAACGCTGCATCCATGGTGTCCTGTTCGACTCCGATATAGCGCAGTGTGACTTTCTCAGATGAGTGGTTAAAATAGTTCATCAACATTCCGATATCCTTATCGGTTGTCTCGTAATAGAAGATATAACCGAACGTTTTTCGAAGCGTATGGCATCCTATTTCTGACAGTCCGAATTCATCGCCAATGGTTCGCATGATCTTATAGGCCATAGATCGACTAATGGGCCGGTTCCATCCCTCCCGGCTTTTAATCAAGTATTCATTTGGAGCCTTTCCGGCAGTGTAATCATTCAACTCCCGTTTCAAATCCGGTTGAATGAGCACACGCTTTCTCTTACCTGTCTTTCTCTCCACAATGGAGATATGCGAACCTATAACATCCCTTACACGCAAACGCAAGATATCACTGATACGAAACCCTGTATTTATGCCAATCGAAAACATAATGTAATTCCTCATGTTCGTCGCTCTTAAAAAATCCTTAATGTCCTCTAATACTTCCTGATCTCGGACCGGCTGTACAAATTTCATATCACCGCCTCATTTCGATTTCCCAAAGCGCTTGGGAAAAATATTGGAAATAAAAAAAAGCCGCATCTGCGACTTTATTACATTCATACGAACTATCAATCTGAATCCCTATCACTAATGACATCGGTTATTTGAGCGATATAAATCCCGAACCGAATAGCGTGTCCCATTAAACTCACTGTTCCAAGAAGAGCATATACAAATACAAAGACTTCAAAAGTAAAAACATAAAGAAGAATATCGCGATCAAGGTATTCGATAAGCTTTAAACAAATGCATATCAAGGTTGATAAAGCCCATGCTCCGGCAAAGACCCAAAATGGAAACAAGAACTTTTGTAGTATGTTTTTCTGTAGAAACAAAGAAAGGAGTTTACCTTGAGTTAATGATATTAAAATTGCTAATCCAGCAATAACAATGCCTAATAATGATGCTGAGATCGAGGCAATTGTATCAGAAGTATATTCAATTAATCCCGAAAACTCAGTCACATCTTTTATAAAATAGTAGAAAACGCCTGCCAGTATTATTGCAACATAGAACACTGGAGTTATAAAAAAAGGTTTGAACGTGGTGATTTTTAAGAGACCATAAAATGAGGTGGTCTCCCTTGTTACTCGTTCGTTTCTCGCCATTATCTCAACTCACTTTATAGGAGCATATTTGTTATTCTCTCTGCAAATTCTTTAAGTTTTGGTATTAGTTCCTCTTTAGTGATTTCTTTATCGGTATGTGTCATCTGCACTTCATCCCTTGATTTAAAACTCTTTTTACGTTTTCTTTTGCCTCTTTTTTTGCCATAGGTATCGACCCGTGAGTAACCATATGCGCTTACATCCCCATAACCTTTAGAAACCATTTCGATACCACTTTGAATGAACTGACCTTCTTTATTAAGCCCATTTTTATTTTCAAGTGTAGTTTTCAAACGTGTTGCCTGTTCCTTTTTTATAATATCATCTAAGTCTTTATACGAATCATGATGAATAGGATTAGGATGTATCAAGTCAAACTCAATTTTAGTAAGGACTTCAATGTCACTAAGCTTTGATCTCATTACATCTTTTAAAGGAATTAGTTTAATAGATATTTCTCCAATTTCAGCGTGTCCATTATAAATGATATGTTGAAAAGCATCTATAAATGTCTCTCGGTTAATATCACCTGTTTCTTCAAAAATTAATATCTCAGTTTTAGAATTATAAAGAAAAAAGCTTTGTTTAGCTAAGTTAGGTATCAAAAAAGGTTCTGTCTTGGAGCCACTATAGATAAGTCTCTCCTCATTTCTATTCTTAACAAAATTCCCCCATATAAATACCTTATCATCATCTGTTTCGAGTTCCCCGAAACACCACTCCCAAGTTGACCTGTTTGTTTTATATTTTGGGTAGCTCAATATAACATCAGGGATTAAGCTTATCAAATAATGAATATCCGAACTAAAAATACCCTCATTGATATTTACCTTTGCTGCTAAAAACCTTCTTTTCAAAATATATCACCCGATCAGAAAAAGAACAAATGTTCCTTTTTGTAGTTATTTGTCCTTTTAATAATCAAGCATAATTCCAAATTTTTCAACATCTTTTTATACAGTAGTGATACCTTTGTTAGTTAGCCTGAATAGGATTCGAACCTATCTAATCCTTGAAGGCCATGAAGAATCCGTATTTCTATCCCGCCCGGATGGAGCGGATTGGGGGCATCTAACCCCACCTCACACCGAACCCTTGACGATAAACGTCTAAGGATGAATCATTCCATCCCACAGCGCGGCCGAGTTCCTACCGCGATAACGGGCAGTAGGCACACCGGAGAGGCTGAATTCCTCTCTATGTGCCTACTTTATAACTGAACTACAGACGCTGTGCGGACACTGAACAGACAAGCAATGGACAGTGTACAGACAAGTTACAGACAGATTTATAAATTACACTACACCCCACAATTTAAGCGTACTTGCCACTGATTCAACGCCATCCACAATCCGTCTGTCAAAGGTTCGTTCGTGGATTCTGTTCCATCGGATTACGGCTGCTTTGCGGGGATTTCCCTTCATAAATCGGTATTCCATCATTGCCCTAAGTTCCATGTCTACTATGACGCGAATTGCACGTTCTATATTTTCCGTTTTGAACTTCCAATCTTCATAAATGATCTGCTGCTTCTCATTTAGAACATCGCAAGCTCCTAATTCATCTACAATCTTACGCATTCTGATATACCTTCTAAGTAACATCTTCGCAGCAGTACGTTCCTCTTCCGTGACACTTTCGTAAAATTCCATCTGCACCACCGCAGCCCCCATAGTTGGCTCCTTTCATTAATATATATTTATGCTTTGGCCTCTCCCAACGCATGTTGGGCGAACGTTTCAGCTTTGGACCATCGAATCTGACCTTCTCTTCCTTTACGATCAATCGGTATATAACCGGCCGTCATTTTTCCTTCTTTAACTTCTATCTTCTCAAGACGGCGTAACAATCCATTCCGATACACGTATGTGCGACCAGTCTTTAATTTATCGATTCTCATCTCATGCCTCCTTGATTTCATCCCTTTTTGATACCCAAGCAAACCCGAATCCTTTTCGGAGTGGATCTTCAATTACATAAGCCACTCCTTTCGGAACGTAGGTGCCTGGTTCTACTCGTAATACTCCGAATCTGGTATCAATCGTTTGATTTTGAGAAATCGGAGCTGATGGGCAAACCACCAACTTCAAGTTCTCGATCTTGCATCCTTCACGAATCAACGGTGCAAGCGCGTTATGGATCATTTGTTGTGCTTTTGGTTTTAGGGTAGTCATTTAGAACGGATCTCCCTTTCTAGTTCCATCACCTTTACGGCGATTCAGTACCCGAAGCTCTAACTCATTGGTCTTGCTCTTATCGATTTGATCCAGGAATCTTGCCCATAGCGGTACATAACGATAATTACTAAGTTCTCGGGAACAGTAAACGTATGCAGCAGGCTGTTCTTTATCTCCGACTGGGCAACCAAGTTGAGAGCAGCGCGTAAACGACAGCAATATATCAGCAACAGGTTCAGGCGCACCCACCCATTTTCCTTCCCATTTCCATTCCCCGTTAATCTCAATCTGTCGAGGAATCAAACAAGGAATCATAGACGCTTGTGCCTGTGCTTTGTTCAACCACAGCTTACGCATTTCTGGCCTCGCTCATCTGCCTAGCAAACTCCATCATTTCGGCCATTTCCTCATCAGTCACTTGAGGGCCATCTTTTACACTTGGAACGACATCTATTTTTATCTTTCCCGATGCTCCCAAGTTGTTTTTCCCTTGCTTCGCCCTACTCTTGTTACGCATTTCTAGCACCAGTTTCGGGAATTGGTTACGGAACTTAGAAGCGCTTAGAACATTCGATTTCCAAAACGAATCCGTTACTACCCAATCCATGACTTGGTGGATTAAATTCTTATCCTCTTGCTTGTCCACTTCCACAAGCAATCTGAAATCATTAGCCCAAGTTTGTATGTTGGTTTTAGCAGTGAGATGCATCAAGCCCTCAGCATTAGCCATTTCATCTACTTTGGCCTTAAAGTAAATGGCCATTTTGTAATAGGGGCTATCCTCGTTGTATTCAGGTTTTGTTTTTCCTTTGACACTCTTAGCCTTTTTAGAATTATGAGAAGGATCATCCCCTGAAGGCGGTAACGTCTCAGGGGGTAACTCTTTATTCTTTAGTTCTTTACTTTCCTTTCCTTTACTTTCCTTTACTTTACTTTGTGGTGTTTCTGCTAACTTGCTGTTGCATTTATCCGGGTTAATGTAAACATTAACTACGTTTCCGTTAGCATTTATTACGGAAATGCTATGTGCCACATTTTTGCACTCTTCTGTCGGATCAACTAAAAGGTAGTCTTCCACAATCGTTATGGACTTCCGGCGCTTCGCTGCTTCAATAAAACGCTTTTGAAAGCCCTTAGAAGTCAAGACCATATGAGAATCGTAAACTTGCGGGTTGAAGAAACCCCATTTAATGCATTCATTAACGATGTCCTTTACTGTGTTAATGTCAACATTAACCCGGTTACTGAATACATATTGCTCACGCTCAGTCCATGGGTAGAAGTAACCGTTACGGTATACCTCCCCCATGATCTTCACGATGACTCCCAGCCCTTGCATCCCGAACTTCGCCATAGGAACAACAAGCTTGTCGTCCTGGTCAAAGTCGATATCTAACGGGAAATAGTCCAGGCTATCCTTTAATGGACGTGCCATCGCCTCTCTCCCCTTTCCGCATCACTATTCAAATAACTTAATTTTTGGTATAATCGAATAAATGAATTTTTTAAGTTCCAACTTAGATCACGTTTCCCAGACGTGATCTTTGTTCATTTTTGGGTATTCTATTGCATGGCTCCGGTTCTTCCACCGGATCAATGCGCAACAAAGTCCCTTTAAGTAACCTGATTTTATGATCTAAAGAGATCATTAGCTTAAGATCGTTAGCGGATTCCGCCTCCATAAATTCACGGTATAGAGAGTTGAGTTCTTTCCTGATCGAGCGGCGTTTCTTGTCCCTACTAGAAAATACATCCTTCAAGATTCTGCCTCCTTTCTCCGTAACTCTGCTTCCAACCTGGCGGCCTCATTGCTCATCAGGTCAAAGCCAGCGTTATTCAACAAATGTCCATGAATTAATAACTTACGGATTTCATTCAGCCTAGAAGTTGCAGCACATCGTTGTTCTAAACGCTCAGGAGACAATTTATTTGCCCCCTTGCTCATAAAGCCAATGTTGTAAAAACTCTCTCGTTTCACGAACTGGAAAATACCACTTTCCACCGATTTTCACCTTAGGGAATCGCTTATCATTAAAAAAGTTATCCTGAATGGTATTCCAGCTCATGCATGTCCGTTTTTTTAATTCCGAGGAATCCCAAAAAACATATTCGGCATCGATTTCTTTAATCAACTCCGTTATACGTTCTCTGCATAGCTTCTTTATCTCCGATTCATCTATATTTATTTCGAGTAATCCGTTCATTTCAATTCCTCTCCTTTATCTTGGGTAACACTCTGAACTCCAGATCCAGAGCGTCACAAATTTTATTTAGTGTTGTTTCGTTCCATCTTCTGCTGCCATTGAGCAAGTTGTGCATATACTGTGGCGAACAACCTATTAAATGAGCCAGTTCTGATGGATTAAGCCCTTTACTATCGATAATCGGTCTTACTTGTTCCGAAATACCCATCATTAATCACCCCCTTGTTTAAATATTAATCCATTAGATTAATTTAATCAAACAAGAAATTAATCAAATAGATGCATTTTCAAGCATTTTCCTTTATTAATCATATAGATTAATTAATTTGCTCGTTTTCTCTACTATTTGCTCCATTTTTAATCTATTTGATGTTTGTTTATTAATCTATTTGTTGATACTATATAATTATCAATTAGTTTAAAGGGGATTTGGAAAATCATGCCTAGTTATCCCAATAGAATAAGAGAGCTAAGAAAACTAAAGGATCTAAGCGGTGTGGATGTTGCCGAATATCTTGGTATTACTCCACAGTACTTATACAACCTAGAAAAAGGAACACGATCTTTGAGTACAGAAATAGCATCTAAATTAGCTGAATACTTTAATGTATCAGTTGATTATCTTTTAGGTCGATCAGTTGAGAAGTCGTCAAAAACAAACCCATTAGATATTCCAGAATGGGCCTCTGCAAAGGACATAGCTGACTTCAAAAAAATGCTTGAAGATGATAAACCTGTCATGTTTGATGGGGTACCCATTGAGGGGGAAAAACGCCAACGAGTGTTGGATGTTCTAACGGGGCTGTTTTGGGAAGCAAAAGAATTAAATAAGGAAACTTACGGTAGAAAGAACAACAAGACTAAAAACACCTCAAACGACAACAAAGAGTAGGTGGTTCAGTTTGGATACTACTATTCATAAACTTGTACGTAAGTTTAAGACCAATGACCCCTTCGAGATTGCCAAAGGATTGAATATTCTGATTCGATACGCAGAGTTTGATGAAGGTACACGAGGACTATACTACCGAAAGCTCAGGCGAAGGTTTATCGTAATTCACAACGGTTTAGACGAGCAATGGCAAAAGGTAGTTTGTGCTCATGAACTCGGGCATGATAGGTTACACCCAGGCATAAGCCGTTTCTGGCTTGATGAGCACACCTTTTTTAACGCCGGAAAATTCGAAAAACAAGCTAATGTGTTTGCACTGAAGCTCCTTACTTATTCGACAAACCAAGACGAAGATGAATCCTTAGAAAATTATCTTCTTCGTTGCGGTATTCCAAAAGAACTTCATAATCTCTATTCATAACCTTGCGCTTTCACCGCTGTGAGGCGGTTTAACATACATATTTAGGGGAACAAACGTTCTTTAGGGAGGGAATGGAATGGCAAATTTCAAGAAACACAGTACAGGCTGGGAATACAGAGTGAAATATAAAGATCCCTTCACTCAGAAATTCAGAGAAAAATCACAAAGGGGTTTTCTCACCAAAAAAGAAGCGCAGTTAGCTGCTGCTGATTTTGAGAAGAAAATCAATGAAGGTTTTGAACAGACCGATGATATTGAATTATCTACCTTTCTCCGAAATTGGCTTAAAGAATATAAGGAGGGGACTATTAGAAAAAACACTTTGATTTTGCATCAGAATAACATTGATAATCACATTGTTCCATATTTCAAACAAATAAGAATTAAAGATATCAAACCAATTATGTATCAGAAATTTCTAAACTCCTTAACAGAAAGCAACTACAGTAAAAGAACTGTTGAATTAGTCCATGCCACAATGCATAATGCCATGGAAAAGGCTGTTACTCTTTGCAAAATCGAAAAAAATCCTTGTAATGGAGTAACCATCAAAGGGCATAAAAAAGAACAATCTGTACAATTCATTGAATCTTGTGATATTCCCAAATTTCTACAATCTGCTCATCAGTATGGGTACATCTACTGGATTTTCTTTAAGGTGCTTATTGAAACTGGAATGCGAAAAGGCGAAGCAGCAGCGTTGCAATGGACAGACATTGATTTCAAGAATCAAACTATTAATATTAGTAAAACCCTTGATTTTAGTGCTAAAGAAAATGAGAGCCTATTCGGGGATACAAAAACTTTTAATTCAAAAAGAACAATACGAATGAGCAAGTCACTTGTAAACGATCTAAAGTATCATCTGAATTATCAAAATCAAAACAAGCTAGCACTAAATAATGTTTACAGACACGATCTCAACCTAGTTCTTTGTAAAGATGATGGAAAATTCATTCCAAAGTCTTCACTCTTTAATTCATTCTCAAGAATCCTAAAGCGCGCAGGCATACCCAGCATGCCAATACATGGTCTTAGACATACACATGCTGTACTAATGCTTGAATCTGGAGTTGATATGAAATATGTCCAGGAACGTTTAGGTCACGGAAGTATCCAAATAACCTCTGATATTTACGCTCACATCTCCAAAAAAATCGAAACAGACAACATGGAGAAATACGAGAAGAATAATAATTTCGGGGGCATTTCGGGGGTGAAACAAGAATAGCTATCTTACCACCCCATCTGCCCCCAAAAACAAAAACCCCTCACGCCTTACGGCGCAAGGGATTCCTCTATTAATACATTGTAATGTACTGATCGCGTTCCCATTGGTGAACTTGCGTTCTGTACATATCCCATTCGATCTCTTTCAGCTCGTAGAAGTGAGCCAGCGCATGGTCACCGAGTGCATCGGAAATGACTTCGCTGCGGATCAATTCGTTGAGCGCTTCTTTCAGGTTTGCCGGCAAGCTTGGGATGCCTTCCTCGATGCGCTCTTCTTCCGTCATCACGTAGATGTTGCGGTCGATCGGTGCCGGAAGCGACAGCTCACGCTTAACGCCGTCCAAGCCAGCTTTCAGCATGACAGCCAGAGCCAGATACGGATTCGCAGCCGGATCCGGGTTACGCACTTCGATGCGCGTGCTCAGACCGCGGGATGCTGGAATACGAATCATCGGGCTGCGGTTACTTGCAGACCATGCCACGTAGCAAGGTGCTTCGTAACCAGGCACGAGACGCTTGTACGAGTTCACCGTCGGGTTCGTGATCGCAGCAAACGCGCGTGCATGCTTAAGAATACCCGCCATATAGTTCCGAGCCGTTACGCTCAGGCCAAGCTCGTCGCTCTCATCAACGAACGCGTTCTCGCCGCCTTTGAAGAGCGATTGGTTGCAGTGCATGCCGGAGCCGTTTACGCCGAATAGCGGTTTTGGCATAAACGTTGCAATCAGACCATGCTGACGAGCGATCGTCTTAACAACCAATTTAAAGGTTTGAATCTGGTCAGCCGCTTTGATCGCATCTGCGTACTTGAAGTCGATTTCGTGCTGGCCAGGCGCAACCTCATGGTGAGAAGCTTCGATTTCGAAGCCCATCTCTTCCAGCGTCAGCACGATGTCACGGCGGCAGTTCTCGCCGAGATCCGTAGGCGCCAGGTCAAAGTATCCGCCCTGGTCATTCAGCTCCATGGTCGGATTGCCTTTTTCGTCGGTTTTGAACAGGAAGAATTCCGGCTCCGGACCGACATTCATGGAAGTGAAGCCCATCTCTTCGGCTTCCTTCAGTGCTCTCTTCAGAATACCGCGCGGATCTCCCGCAAATGGGGTGCCGTCCGGCATGTAAACATCACAGATCAGACGCGCGACGCGATCCTCGGATACCCAAGGGAAGATCATGAAGGTATCCAGATCCGGGTACAGGTACATATCGGATTCCTCGATACGCACATACCCTTCGATGGAAGAACCGTCAAACATCATTTTATTATCAAGCGCTTTAGGCAGCTGGCTTACCGGAATTTCAACGTTTTTGATCGTTCCCAGCAAATCTGTAAATTGCAAGCGGATAAATCGAACATTTTCTTCTTTGGCGATGCGTAGAATGTCCTCTCTCGTATAACTCACTTTATCCTCTCCTTTTTAAATAAAAAAACTAGACTCCATGAAGAATGACAGCATGGCAATCCTTATTTATTAAAAAACCGGGATAATTCCCCTTGAATCAATGAAACCTGACCCGGTCTTTTAGCGGTAATCAATTCCTGCTTCAGCAAACGGCGCAGCTGCGACTCCGACATCTCACGGCGTCTGTTCTCCGTATCCGGCGTAATGACGGTAGCCTCTTCAGACTCTTTCGTGACCGGGTTCATGACTTGCTTAATGCCGGCAATGTTCACGCCTTTTTCAATCAAAGCCTTAATCTCTAGCAGTCGCTCCACATCATTGAAGGAAAACAGGCGTTGGTTGCCCGACGTACGGGCTGGGACAATTAAATTATGCTGCTCATAATAGCGAATTTGTCTGGCAGATAGATCCGTAAGCTTCATAACAATGCCTATCGGAAATAACGCCATATTCCTCCGAATCTCATCACCCATATCTCATCAACCTTCCAAGTGGTTATTCTGATCCTATTGTACATTTCCTGATCAGCCACGTCAACCGCATGTGAGGATAACTTACAATAGTTTACGATCTTTCATGCTTTGGAGTGCCATAAGTACCCCATATTTAACATGAGAATAAGTCAAACCACCCTGCATGTAGCCGATATAGGGTGAACGGATAGGCGCATCCGCGGACAATTCCAGGCTTCCTCCCTGAATGAACGTGCCTGCCGCCATGATCACCGGATGCTCATATCCCGGCATATCCCAAGGTTCGGGAACCACATGGCTGTCCACGGCAGCGGCCTGTTGAATCCCTTGTACAAAAGCGATCAGATGTTCCGCTCCGCTAAAAGATACCGCCTGGATCAAATCGGTACGCTCATCCTGCCAGCCCGGCTTGGTCGTAAATCCCACGGCTTCAAACATCGCAGCAGCATAGACGCTTCCCTTGATGGCTTGCCCGACGGTGGAAGGTGCCAGGAATAAGCCCTGATAGATTCCTCGGGTTGTTCCCAGCATAGCCCCGACTTCACGTCCGATTCCGGGTGCAGTCAGCCGATACGCCGCCTGCTCGACATAGGCTGCTTTGCCGCATATGTAGCCGCCGGTTTCGGCAATGCCGCCGCCAGGATTTTTGATTAGGGAACCCGCCATCAGATCAACGCCGACCTCCGTCGGTTCCAGACGCTCCGTAAACTCACCGTAGCAGTTATCCACAAACACGATTACATCCTCGCGAATGGACCGTATACGGCTTACCATCTCGCCAATTTGGGCAACGGTAAACGAAGACCGCCAATCATATCCCCGGGAACGCTGGATACCGATAACTTTCGTCGAAGGCGCGATAGCACTCTCGACCTGCTCCCAATCAATGTCCCCTTGTTCTGTCAGGGCCACCTCACGATAGCCGATACCGAAATCGCGCAGCGATCCGGTGCCGTCCCCGGGCTCGCCAATGACTTTATGCAGCGTGTCGTAGGGACGCCCTGTAATATAAAGCAGCTCATCTCCCGGTCGTAATACACCAAACAAAGCCGTCGAGATCGTATGGGTACCCGAAGCAAAATGGGGCCGGACCAGGGCCGATTCGGCTCTGAAGACGTCAGCGTAAACTTCATCCAGCACTTCACGGCCACGATCATTATAGGCATAGCCGGTGGAACCCGCAAAATGGAAATCACTCACCTGAAACTTCTGGAAAGCATCAATGACCTTCCACTGATTAAAATCAACAATGGTGTCAATCTCCCGTATACGCCGACTGATTTTGGACTCAATCTCACTGCTCAATTCAAGTATATCTTGCGAAAATCTTGCCATGACGAACTGCTCTCTCCTCTTATACACATGATGTCTCACATCTTAACACATATTTTTGTTACATAGAACTCATCAACGTTTCAAAACCGCCCGGAACACGCAATATAAGCCCCTGAACAGGGGCTTATGCGCATTTACTACCTATGCTTAAGATCCATTCTGAACGTAATCATGAAGTAAATAACCCATCTTTTCATAATCCGCTTTATTGATCCGGACCTCATAGAGGATATCATTCTCGTCAAAAGACTGCTCCAACACGTCTCCGACCCGGTATACTACCGAGTTCAAATCGCCGCGGTCGGCCGGAATCCGGAACGTGACGTTGCCTCCGGAGAGCCGGTCCTGAATCGCTTCGCGCACCGATTCCAAATCCTGATCAACGTACGAGCTGATCTTTAATTGCCCCTCACCCGTCGGCAGCATTTCCAGCTGGCCCGGCTCACATGCATCCTTTTTGTTAAACAGGACGATTTGAGGTTTATCTGAGGCTCCCAAATCCTGAAGAATGGACTGTACCACCGCCATCTGTTCATCCCGCATAGGTGAAGAAGCATCCACGACATGAAGGATCAGATCGGCTTCGTTGGCTTCTTCCAGCGTCGCACGGAACGCAGCCACCAGATCATGGGGAAGATTCTGTATGAATCCTACGGTATCCGTAAGCACGACTTCTTTGCCGCTTGGCAGCTCCAGCACGCGCGAAGTGGGATCCAGCGTCGCAAACAATTGATTTTCGATATAAACGTCTGCGGCCGTTAATCGATTCAACAAAGTCGATTTGCCGGCATTGGTGTAACCGACAAGCGCAACCTGCACGGCCCCGCTCTTCTTCCGGCGTTCCCGATGGAGCGTCCGATGCCGGGTGACTTCATCCAGCTGCCGCTTCAGATCGCTGATTCTGTCGCGAATATGCCTGCGGTCGGTTTCGAGCTTGCTCTCCCCCGGTCCGCGCGTTCCGATTCCCGCTCCGAGCCTGGACAGATTTTTGCCATGTCCCGACAACCTCGGGAGCAGGTACGTAAGCTGGGCCAGCTCCACCTGGATAATTCCCTCACGCGTTTTCGCCCGCTGCGCGAAAATATCCAGAATCAATTGAGTCCGGTCGATAATCTTGACATCAAGCGATTCTTCCAGATTTCGAACCTGCGCCCCGGATAATTCCTGGTCGAATATGGCCGTGGTTGCGCCTAATCCATCAATCGCCATGCGCAGCTCTTCGACTTTCCCTTTGCCGATGAACCACTTGGAATCCGGCACTTCCCGATTTTGCGTAATGACATCCAGCACCTCTACTCCAGCGGTTTCGGCCAGCTGAACCAGCTCCTGCAGCGAGTGTTCCGGATTAATCCCGGTGCGTTTAACCGCGTCCGTTACCAAACTGACCAGAACGGCCTTATCTTCGATCTCTGTCCGGGTATCATGCGTTATATTTGTCATATAGCCAACTCCTTCTAACGATACGTCTACTAATTTAACTAACCGCTGCTGCCTGCAATAAACATTATGATCCAAAGAAAGCAGCGTTACCCCTTCATTATGTTCGAAGACAAGCTTAAAATCATTGTAATTTTCCGTTTAACTTAAAGTCCTCCGGCCGCAGGGTCATAAGCTCCAGCTTGCCCGGGTTGCCCGTTACGTATTGATTCAACAGCCGAACCGATTGATTCCTTATCGATTTTTCGATGACATTCCGTACATAACGCGCGTTGCTGAAGGCGTGCAGCCCATGTTCCTTCTCAAGCTGCAGGTGGTCCTTCAGCTTGTTCAGCGATTGCGGCATCAAGATGTAGTCTCTCTCCTTCGCCATCAGCTCCGAAATCTGGATCAATTGATCCAGATTGTAATCCGGGAAGTCCATCTGGATCGGAAAACGGGAATGCAAACCAGGATTCGTATCCATAAAAAAATCAATCTCATCGCTGTAACCCGCCAGAATAAGAATGAACTGGTTTTTATGATCCTCCATGGCTTTGACAAGCGTATCGATCGCTTCCTTGCCAAAATCCTTCTCGCCTCCGCGCGCGAGGCTGTAGGCCTCGTCGATGAACAAAATGCCACCCAACGCCTTCTTGACCAGTTCCCTGGTCTTTTGTGCCGTGTGGCCGATATATTCGCCTACGAGGTCCGCCCGCTCCACTTCGACCAGATGACCCTTATTCAGCACGCCCATCTTCTGAAACAGCTTCGCCACGATGCGGGCGACCGTCGTTTTGCCCGTACCGGGATTTCCTTTGAAAATCATATGGTATACATGACCGCCGCTTAATAAGCCTGCTTCCGAACGCATCTGGGCTACTTGAAGCAGAGCATAGATTTCAAACACCAGGTCTTTGATCTGTTCGAGACCTACCAGCTGATCCAGCTCTTTTTGTATTTCCTGGAATAGACTGTGCTGGGAAACAGGTTTCGGCGAAGGGGCCGGTTCGCGTTCCGGAACCGCACTGCTGATGAGTGGGGGTTCCGCGCTGCGGAGCACGACATTTATCTGCCGGGATGGCCGTCCTTCAGATCGGCCGTTTGCGGCCGTTACACGCCCGTTCATTGCTCCTCACCTCTTTATCCAAAGGGCTGACTATCTATTCCAATGTATTCTATTTACAGCCTGCTTATTAGAAGTTTCGTCCTCATAGGACACCCATGGCGATCAACAGCCGATCGGCCGTCCATTTCGTATAAGCCAGCACTTCCCGGGACTTGTGCTTGGCCATGGGCAGAACGGTAGATTCCGTCAGCGACATCGAGGGTTGATCGTAGTCAAGGGCTGTTGCGACCTCCATGGCCCTCGTCCCATGGTAATCATGGGTTACAATGATAGCGGTGTTCCACCCGTGCTCCTCCATGATCGCTTGGCTGTATAACAAATTCTCGTAAGTGCTCGTAGCTTCGTTCTCAAGGAAGATTCGTTCTTCGGGCACCCCTGCCTCGACCAGGAAGTTTCTCATCCCCTCGGCTTCGGTATAATTGTACTCGGGTTTATCCAGACCGCCTGTAACAATGAAGGTATCAAATCGACCGGCATTATACTCAACCAGCGCATGCTCAAGGCGTTCGCGAAGGCCGGGACTAGGTTGATCCCCCCACATGGAGGCGCCCAAAATGATGCCGACGTCCGCTTTCTCCGCCGGTCTGCTGACGGCGCTTTCGATTTTCCAATACGCATAACCTGACCATAAAACTCCGAGAACGACGAGCGAGAGCAGGGTATAGATCCCTCGCCGATACCACGCTCTCTTTCTTGTGCCTGCGGTCGGCAGGCCTTTATGTATTTCCTGACGCATTATTTCTTCCTCCTGAACTCTCCGTTATGAAATAACTGGTCGCGATGCTTCAGTGACATCATAAAGTAAGGAAATTCATGTGCGTCGATGGCCCGAAGCAGGTTTCGTGCAGTCACCTTGGCAAGCCTGTAATCATCCCGGGTAATATCATTCCGGCGCAGGGCATCCTCAAGCTCATCTTCATCCAGCAAGAACACTTCGCCATTCTTGACGACCACAACGTCCAGGTATAGATCGTCAAACCATGGAACGCCCTGATCGGTTACACCCTGTTTCTTGCAAATATCGATATACCATTGAACAATATTCCGCTTGTCGTCAAACATGGCCGTAACGATGTAATGGCTGTCCTTGGGATAATACTGCAGCCATGAATAGCCTTTGTCCGCGATTCGGTAAGTATGACGGCCATACGTCTTCCACAACGGTTCTTTCAGGCCATAGATGGTATATAACGTGAGATACCCTGTAAATTGCTCACATTCCACATACCGGGAAGTGAAGTGCCGGCGCGTGATACGGCGCCAATTCGCCCGATCTCCGAATTTACGTTTCATGGAACTTTTCCTCCCCATTCGTATTCCCAGCTTACCACATTTGGGTAACACACTCAAAACAAAGAAGCCTCCGCAAACATGCGGAGGCTTCTGAATTTATTATGGGCTGTCCTGGGACTGGTCAGGCGCGTTCGCCGGATCCGACGGATCCACGATCGTTCCCGGAACCGTAGGGATATTGCCGCTATCCGTGTCGGTTCCTCCCGTGCCACCGTCACCGGTGCTCGTTCCATCTCCTGAGCCATCCGTTCCGTCGCCGGGATTTTGGCCATCCTGACCATTCCCAGCTCCGTTTCCATTGTCAGGCGGAGTCGTTCCGTTTCCGTTTCCGTTTCCGTTTCCATTCCCATGGCCTTCGCCATTGCCATTGCCCGGTTCGCCCGAACCGTTGCCGTTGCCGTTACCGTTACCATTCCCGTTGCCGTTCCCATTCTCATTACCCGGCATCTCGTTTCCTTCCCCGTTCTCACCATTATCCACCGGTGGCGGTTCTTGAGTGTCTCCCGGATCGGGTTCCAGATCCTCAGGCGGCAATTCCTCGGAAACAGCCACGATCTGCAAAATGTTCGAAGGTTCCGATTCATCGCCGGTTGATGGATCGAAGGCCGTTACGTAATAATCGTATGTCAATCCTTCCATCGCACTCATATCCTCAATGGAGGTTCCACCCAAAGAATCGAGGATCCGCGTGTACTCGGACTCGGACGTTTCCTTACGGTATATGCGGTACTGAACATTGCCTTGAACCGGATTCCAGCTCAGTGATACGGTCTGGGTCTCCCCGTTATAAGAGCCCGTCAAACCGCTGACTGCGCTTAATGCCGGTTCTTCTACAGGCGGCTGTACCGGCTCTACATTCGGGAAATTCTTCGCTTCATAGCCTTGAACCGCCTTCTCCATCACTTTGCCCCATAAGGAAGCAGAGATCGAGCTGCTTCGCTTCAGCAGATGCTGGCGGTCAGGATTATCGTAACCCATCCATACAGCTGCCGTTAATTCCGGCGTATAGCCGACAAACCATACGTCGCGGTTCGAGCTGACGCCCTTGTAGCCGCTCTGCGTGGTTCCCGTCTTACCGGCTACCGGACGGCTGATCCGGGCATTCTTACCCGTTCCGTCCTCTACGACGCGTCGCATCATGTCCGTCATTTGCGAAGCCGTCGTCTCGCTCATCACGCGCTTCCCTTTGCTGCCTTTGTTCTCATGCACAACCTTGCCTTTGTTGTCTTTAATTTGTTTGATCGCAAAAGCCTCTTTGAATTCTCCGCCATTGGCAAAAGCGCTGAAAGCTTGAGCCATCTCAAAGGTGTTCGTACCGGTATCCATGCCGCCGAGGGCCAAGGATAGGTTCGCATCCCCTTCGGACATCTTGATGCCGAGGCTTTGCGCGAAATCAAATCCGGTTTTCACGCCGATTTCGTTCAACAGCCATACGGCCGGGATGTTCTCGGAACGCTGAATCGCTTCCGGCATGCCGATCGTCTCCGAGTAACCGTGCAGGTTATTCGGACAGTAATTGCTGCCGAAACACTGCTTCTTGTTGCTGAGTCTCGAATCCTTCGTAAATTTGCCGGATTCGAGCGCCGGTGCGTAGGATACAATCGGCTTCAAAGCGGAGCCCGGCTGACGACGGCTGTCGGTAGCCCGGCTGAACCCGCCGCGCGTATACTCCCGACCGCCGACCATGGCGACGATCCCGCCGGTCTCTTGGTTAATGATGACCATGGAGCCTTCAACTTGCACGTCATCCGGACTTTCTTCGAAGTTGGCCGGATTATTGAATTCCTCTTCCATGGCCGTTTGGGCATTCACGTCCATCGTGGTATAAATCTGATAACCGCCAATGTTAACGTCATCCTCGGTAAGGCCCCACTTCTCTTCGGCCTCTTCCATGACGTAATCGATAAACGCCGTATACTTCTGTTGTCTTTCAGGCGGCGTATAGGCATAGTCCACCTTCTTGGCTTCCGCTGCCTCTTCGGCCGTGATATATCCCTGTTGTTCCATCAGGGTCAGGACGACCGCGCGCCGCTCTTTGGAAAGGTCGGGATTCTTGAGCGGATTATAGCGGGACGGCCCTTTCGGCATTGCCGCAAGCGTCGCCATTTCCCATAAATCCAGCTCTTTCAGATCCGACTTGCCGAAATAACGCTCGGATGCGGCTTTGATGCCGTAATAAGGTCCACCGAAGTTAATCCGGTTCAAATACATCTCGATAATTTCTTGTTTGCTGTGCTGACGCTCAAGCGCCAGCGCGATCGACATTTCAGTCGCCTTACGGAAGAAAGTTTTGTCCCGGGTCAGGAATATATTCTTCGCCAGCTGCTGCGTGATCGTGCTTCCGCCTTCCACCATGGACCGGGCCATGATATCCTTGACGGCTGCACGGCCGATCGACCACATGTCCACGCCGTTATGCTCCATGAACCGTTTATCTTCAGTTGCAATGAATGCTTGTATCAATTTCTCCGGAATATCCTCGTACTTCACGGGATCGCTCTTCTGCAGGGACAACTCGCCCATCAGCGTTCCGTTGCGGTCATAAACTTTGGAAGTACCGTAAGCGGTCAATTTATCCTGATTCTGTTCCAGCAGCTTTTCTCCGCTGATCAGGATGAACAAATAACCTGCAAGCGCGCAGAAGATCGCAATGACGGCCGTGAAAAACAGCGCCCATGCAATTCGCTTTCCCTTGCCCTTTTTCTTCTTCGCATTCGGTTTCGTGGTTTTGGATGTCTTCGAGTTGTCTTTGTTTTTATTCAACCGAGACATCTGATTATCTTTTCCAGCCATTTGTCCCCCTCCTTGCTCCCTTGCGGGATCAAACCTTCTGACTCTCGAGTCGTGCCTCGGAAAGAAAAGAACAACCTTCTCAGGTTGCTCTCTGCACTCCTTATAAGCTAAACGAATTATAAACCAAAAAGTTTCAAATTAATCAAAGGCGGTATGATTTTGCTCTCTATGAATCCATTCTAAAATCTATTGTTCGCTGTTGTTATCCTGCATCAGGGACACATTACGCTGCGGCATGAACGTGGAGATAGCATGCTTGTACACCATTTGCTGACGGCCGTCGCTGTCAATCACGATGGTAAAATTGTCAAAAGCTTTGATCGTTCCACGGATCTGAAAGCCGTTTGTAAGGTATACCGTGGCCGGAATGTTCTCTTTGCGCAGTTGGTTCAAGAACGTGTCTTGGATGTTAATGGACTTGTTCATTAGCCGTACCCCCAATGGTTCAATTAGATTGTTTTGAAAATATATTCAAGATTTCAGTGAAACTTTCCTGCTATTATAGCACGGATTTTTTGATAGTTAGCAGAAAAATTTCCCGAGTCGGTGACGTCTACCCACTCGATGTCCTTCATGTGGCGAAACCAAGATAGCTGCCGCTTAGCGAAACGGCGCGTATCGCGCTTAAGCAGCACGACGGCCTCCTCGTAGCTGAACTCCCCTTTAAGGTACGACACGATTTCCTTGTAACCCAGCCCTTGCATGGATACAAGCCCCGGAGCGAATCCTTTGTCCATGAGCGCCGCCACCTCATCGACAAGTCCTTGGCTCAGCATAAGGTCAATTCGCTCTTCAATACGGTTATATAGCATTTGCCTGTCCATTGTCAAACCGACCAAGCATAAGTCATAGGGAGACTGCTTGGTTTGAGGCGCCAGCTGGGCCGAAAGTGGGACGCCGGTCACATGAAATACTTCCAAAGCACGAACGACCCGGCGTAGGTCGTTAGGGTGAAGCCGCTCGGCAGTTTCAGGATCTACTTCTGCCAATTTCTGATGGAGAGCCTCTGCTCCATGTTCATTGGCGTAGCGGAACTGCTCCTCCCGAAAAACTTCATCCGCTCCGGTCTCGCTGAACTGATAACCGTAGCATACCGACTCTACGTAAAGCCCGGTTCCGCCAACGATGAACGGAAGCTTCCCCCGTTCCGTGATCTCGGCGATCAGCCGCTGGCATTGCTCTTGAAATTCGGCTACCGAGTACGGGTGATCAGGTTCGTGAATGTCAATGAGATGGTGGGGGACGCCTTCCATTTCCTCCTCGGAAATTTTGGCCGTGCCAATATCCATGCCCCTGTATACCTGCATCGAATCGCCGGATATAATCTCACATCCGAATTCCTTCGCAATTTCAATGCTCATTTTGGTTTTGCCTACGGCTGTCGGTCCGATGAGAACCAGCAGCTTCGGTTTGGTTTCATCTGTCAATGGAAATCACTCCGTACGTTATTTTGGATTTTCCCCGTTCAGGCAGTGCAAAGCCGAGCCGCTCGAATTCTCCGCTGGACCGCGCTTCCTTCATGACGACGGTTTTGCGCGCGACCCTGATCGCTTCCCTCACGCTTTCCGCATCCAGAGGCTCGCCGTTAGCATAATGCCTTAACGGGTTGATGGAAGCCGAGTCGGTGATCGGCTCGCGGAACATCGGGTCAAAATAGACAATGTCGACGCTTTGGTCCGGCAGCGATTTCAAATAATCCAGATGATGGCTATGCCTGACCTCGATTCGCCGCATCGCCTGATCGCTGGCTTCCAGATGGCTTTCATAGGTCCGTAGCCCCTCTTTCAGCAGCGCAAACAAAGGCAGCGAGCTTTCCAGGGCGGTGATCCGGCTGTTCGCCCCTCCCTTACCCGAGAATACCAGGGAGTCGGCTCCAAGGCCCGCCGTGCAATCCAGCACGGAGTCCCCTTCCTCCATCCCCGATGCCTCCAGCATGGGATCGGGTTTTCCGTTCAGCACCCGCTTCAATCGGACAAAGCCCATGCTCGGGTGAAATTCCATGACAGAGCCGCCAGGTCCGCTCAAACGCACATGTCCGTTCAGTACCACCAGTACGTCGTCGTCCCCGAACCTGCGGGCTAATTTTCGCAATGAATGGCCGCCGCGCTGGACGTAACGGCAGCCGGTTTCCTGGGCTAAACGTTTGGCGCGCTCGACGATGTCCGGCGCTTCCGCTTCTCCAGTTGTAATGATCATGAAGGTCCTCCTTGCTGTTACATGACGCGTTTAAACATTTTCTCCAAATCGTATGCCGAGAACGAAACAACGATCGGTCGTCCGTGCGGACAGGTGTAAGGCTGCCGGCAGGCGCCCAAACGCTGGATCAACGTCATCGCCTCCTGCTCCGTCAGCTTCTGGTTGGCTTTGATGGAAGCCTTGCACGAACACATGATCGATGAGGTTTCTCTCAGCTTGGCTATATCGATATTACGCTCATTCAGCACCCATTCGGCCATCTCTTCGATGATGGCCTTCTCTTCGCCCTTAGGGAACCAGAAGGGGTGCGAACGGACCAGGAAGGTATGGCCGCCAAAAAACTCCATGTAAACGCCGACCTTCTCGAACCAATGCAGCCGTTCCTTTACCTTCTCCGATTCCGAGGGCGTGAATTCCAGCGTAATCGGCAGGAGCAGCTCCTGAGATGCGTCCGCCGGGTTGCCGAACTGCTCGTAGTAATACTCGTAGTTAATCCGCTCATGCGCGGCATGCTGATCGATTAGATACAGACCGGTATCATTCTGTGCAATGAGATAGGTGCCGTGATGCTGGCCGATAAGCGTTAGCTCCGGAAAAGGCGGAATTTCGGGAGCCGGCCCTGAAACGGCCTGCAGCCACTCCTTCGTCACGGCAGGGATTCCCGCACCTCCCCTGGCCTCATTGCGGTAATCGCTCCGATACGAAGACGAAGCGGCCGTCTCACGCATCTGCGAAGCTGCGGCTGTTTCTGCTGTTCCGTCCCCGTAAGAACGCTTGATACCGTTTGGGGACGTTGCAAGGGTCTGCTTATCAGGCCACGCTGCAGGCGGCGTTGGAAGCGGCGTGTTTCCTCCCGCGGATCGCTCGTCGCTGCCTGGGATCTCAAGATCCCGATCCTGCCCGCCGCGGGCCGCTCCGACATCCCCTTGTGCCTGTGGAAATGACAGCTGTTCCTGGATATACGCATTGTCGCTTTTGCCGATATTCTGTTTGGCCGGACGCGGAATGAGGATTTCCTGCTGCAGCACCTTGCGAACCTCTTCCTCCACGAAAGCGAACAGCTCCTGCTCTTTGCTGAACCGCACCTCCAACTTGGAAGGATGCACATTCACATCGATCAACGAAGGATGCATGGACAGCTGAATGACGACGAGCGGAAACCGGTTGATCGGCAGCAGCGTATGATAACCTCTCAATATCGCCTGCATTAACCCGTAGTTCCGGATATACCGCCCGTTTATGATGAGCGACATGCCGTTCCGGTTGGCCCGGGTATAGTCCGGACGGCTGATATACCCGCTTAACGTATAGTCCATATTCTCGGCTGCGAACGGCAGCATGGCTTTGGCCGATTGGGTGCCGTATACGGCCGCTATGACCTGAAGGGCATCGCCGTTGCCCAGCGTCTGCAGCAGCGAGTTCCCGTTATGCCGGAGCGTAAAAGCGATATCCGGCCGGGAAAGCGCCAAACGGTACATATAATCGGATATATGCCCTAATTCGGTCTGGATCGTTTTCATATATTTCAGCCTTGCCGGCGTATTGTAAAACAATTCCTTCACGAGGAAATCCGTTCCTCTGGGTGCGGCCGTCTCTTCGTTCACGCGCAGATGGCCGCCTTCGATTTCGATCTTCCGTCCGCGGCCATCCTGGGCATTGGACGTAACCAGGCGCACCTTCGATACGGCTGCTATGGACGGCAGGGCTTCCCCCCGGAAACCAAGGCTGGTGATCTGAAACAGATCGCGGCCCTCGGCAATTTTGCTTGTCGCATGGCGATAAAAAGCCGTCTCGCAATCCTCCGGATCAATGCCCGCGCCGTTATCCGTCACGCGAATGCTGTCCAGTCCGCCCTCTTCGACCGAGACGTCGATCTTGGTGCTCCCGGCATCAATGGCGTTCTCGACCAGCTCCTTGACAACGGAGGCAGGCCGTTCCACCACCTCGCCGGCAGCAATCTGGTTTGCAATATGCTCGTCCAAAATCCGAATAATCCCCATTGTTCCTACCTCCGTTCCTTTTCATTCCCATGCAGACATCACATATCCTTCGCTTGAAGCTTCAGGTCATTCAGGAACTGCATCGCCTGAAGCGGCGTCATGTTCATGACGTCGGCACCTTTGACGGCATCTATGATGCTCTTAACAGCAGGATCGTGAAGAGCTTCTTGCGGAGAAGAGTGCTGATCCTTGCCCATCTTGGCGTTCCGGGATTCAGGCACTTCCTCCTCGCCGAAAATGGAGAGCTGCACCACGCCGCCTTTCGGGTCTGCTCCGTTCAGGCTGCCGGCATAGGGCATCGTCTCTTCACGGAATTCGTGCAAAGCTTCCGGTCCGCTGCGTCTCACATCCGAAGAGGATTCGGACGCTGGCTCCTTCCGATGGACCGCGATCCCTTGCTCCGATGCCACTGCGGCCAGGGAAGCCATCTCCAGGCCCTGCAGCAGCCCATAAGCGCGATCAATGATACTGCCGGGCAAACCTGCCAGTCTGGCACAATAAATGCCGTAGCTGCTGTCCGCCGCGCCAGGGATCAGCTTGCGGAGAAAATGCACCTTGTCGCCGCTTTCCTGAACCGCCATGGAATAATTCTTAAGCCCGCCAAGGCTCTCCTGAAGGTGAGCCAGCTCATGGAAATGGGTCGATACCAATGCCTTGCAGCCGATATGATCATGCACGTATTCAATCACGGCTTGCGCAATGGCCATGCCTTCACTCGTGGACGTACCGCGCCCAAGCTCATCAATGATGATCAGGCTGCGTGGCGTCGCTTTTTCCGTCATCACCTGGATATCCGCCATTTCCACCATGAAGGTGCTCTGACCGCCGATCAGGTCGTCGGCGGCGCCGATGCGAGTAAAGATCCGGTCGACCAGCGGGATAACCGCGCGCTCCGCCGGGACAAAGCAGCCCATCTGCGCTAAAATGGATAACAGAGCCACCTGGCGCATGTACGTGCTTTTGCCGGCCATATTCGGACCCGTTATGAGCAGGATCGAAGATCCGTCCTTGCGTAAATCCGTTCCGTTCGCGATAAACGACGAATCCTTCATGACGGCTTCCACCACCGGATGACGGCCGCCTTCAACGATATAATCATAGCCCTCGCTCAGCTCCGGCTTGACGAACCGGTACTCCGCGCTGACGGCAGCCAGCGACTGATAGACGTCAATCTCGGCGATGCGCTCGGCGAGTTTCTGCAGCCGGCTCACTTGGGTATTCAGCTTATCCCTCAGCTCGGTAAAGAGCGCATACTCCAGATCCACCATTTTCTCCTGGGCTTCCAGGATCAGTCCTTCTTTCTCCTTCAGTTCGGGCGTGACGTAACGCTCCGCGTTGGCCAGCGTCTGCTTGCGCTCATAGCGGCCTTCCGGCAGGGATGACAGATTGGATTTGGTGACCTCGATATAATAACCGAACACCTTGTTATAACCGATCTTCAAAGACTTGATCCCGGTAGCGGCACGTTCCTTGGCCTCCAGCTCGGCGATCCAGCGTTTGCCGCTGGTGCTCGCTTCCCGAAACTCATCCAGCCGTTCGTGGTACCCCGGCTTGATGATTCCTCCGTCGCGAACAGACACCGGCGGCTCATCCACAATCGCATTCTCGATCAGTTCGCACAGATCGTCGCAAACATCGGTATCCGCTGCCACGCGCCGCAGCGTCTCGGAAGGCGACTGGGCACACAGCTCCTTCAGGGAAGGAATTTGCCGCAATGACAGCTTGAGCGCATTCAAATCGCGTCCGTTGGCGCTGCCGAAAGCGATCCGGCCGACCAGCCGCTCCAAATCGTAAATCTCTTTCAGCGCCATCCGCAAATCTTCGCGCAGTATGTACTGGTTATACAAATGCTCGACGGCCTCCAGCCGCTCCTCGATCCGGCTTCGGGACAGCAGCGGTTTATCGATTCTCCGCCGCAGGAGCCTGGCTCCCATGGAGGTTTCCGTACGATCCAGAAGCCATAGGAGCGAGCCTTTCTTCGAGCGTTCACGAACCGTCTCGACCAGCTCCAGATTCCGCCTGGTGAACGGATCCAGAACCATGTATTGTCCCGGCTCGTAGGAAGCGATTTGAGTCAGCTGCCCCAGCGACCGTTTCTGCGTCTCGCTTAAATACGAGATGAGCAGGGATACGCAGGCTCTTCTCTCCTCTTCGAGGCGGGCCCATGCCGCTTCTCCGAATTGGGTCCGAACCAATGCGTCTTCTCTTTGATCCCAGGCCGTATATACGATATTTCGGCTGCCCGGCAGCGCCTGCGATGAGATAATCGACAGCAGCGATGCATCCCCGATAATTTCGGAAGGCTCATAAATGCCAATCTCGTCCCTCAGCCATTCCTCCGATGAAGGCACCGACGTCACGTAGAGCTCGCCGGTGGACAAATCGCATGCGGATAAGGACATCAAGCCGCCCGCTTCCGTTACGCACACCATGTAATTGTTCGATTTGTCGTGAACGACCTTGCCGTCCATGATGGTCCCCGGCGTGACGACCCTGACGATTTCCCGCCGCACCATGCCTTTGGTGACCGAAGCATCCTCCATCTGTTCGCAGATGGCGACTTTGTACCCCTTTTCAATCAACCGTTGGATATAACCTTCTGCGGAATGATAAGGAACCCCGCACATCGGTATTTTCTCTGCACCGCCGCCTTCGCGGCCGGTCAGCGTAATCTCCAATTCCTTCGACGCGAGGATCGCGTCATCGAAAAACATTTCGTAAAAATCGCCTAAGCGGAAAAAAAGAAACGCATCGCGCGCTTGTTCTTTGACCTTCAAATATTGTTCAATCATCGGCGTATATTTAGCCATGACGTACCTCCATTACCTTTCTAGCTTGACCTCCATTATAACAGAAATTGACCGTAAGGCATCACGGCTTGGTTGGAATATTCCACAGCGGCCGGATATCCCTGCTCTCATCCCAGGTTCGCCCCGTCTCCATGTGCGCTACAGCCCGTTCGATTTCACGGGCATAATCCGGGTACTCCGGCAGTGCCGACAGATCCCTGTGCCAGCCTGCAATACACTCTTTGAGCACGGATTTATCGCCTTCGTAATAGGCACGGTGATACCGTTCGGTGTTTAATGGCCTCCCCGGCAGGCGATCGCTGTAGCGGGCAGCCAGGTAAGCCACGCCCAGCGACACCTTCGCCACGAGCGGCGAGACGAGAAAGCTGGGCAGCGTACGGTATTCAAACCCGCCGTAAGGCTGCCTGCGGAAATCCCCAAGAAAACCGTAACGGGGCCTCCGCAGACGCCCGTTGGGGTCTTCGAGAAGCGCCAGCGGCAGAGCCACATAATTATCCAGGGTCTGAAGAAGAGACAGGGACAGCGGCACGCCGCTGAAGTGAATATGGCCTCCCAGCGGAAAATCGCCATAAGGCAGGGCGCCTCCCTTCCATGCCAGTGAACGATCCTGAATCAGGAGATGAGCTTCGCGCAGAGCTTTTTGCATTTCAAGCAGCAATTCCTTCGGATTCGCCTTGGGCGACGGCCTGAGCTCGGCAATAGGATAAATCACCTCGCCCCGTAAACGAACGGCATCGCTTCCGACCGACCCGCCGCGTTCCATAAATTCGGATGCAAACACGATGTCTCCGTTATCCTTCATCAGCACAAACTCCGGATCCATGCCCATGAGTAACGATGAAACAAGAGGAGAATCGCCTTCTTCGTTGTTAGCAGGGTACCCTTCCGTCCGCCGTGACCCCTGACCCTTGGCACTCATTACGGCTTTGCTGCGGTCAGCTGGCATGCGGACATCCTCCACTACGTATCTTCGACCGGGGCGGGCCGTAATGATGACCTCCCCTTCATCGACGCCCAGCGTGTACAGCGACCGCAGGGCCGCTTTCTCCAATCTTCGATGCAGGCCATCTTCATATCTTCCGCTCTCGGGATCGGGCATGAACACCGCTTCGCTGCCGCCCATTTGATGTTGGCGGATCTTGGCTGCAGCCAGCCCGTCGACATGCACCGCGTACCTGGCGGCGTAACGTTTCTCCTCGACTGAACCCGAATTCAAGCGACACGGAATCCCGGATCGGATCAACCGTGCTTGCGCCAAGAGCAAAGCAGATCCATGAAGCGACACATGTTTTTTTTCGACCGCCGGTTGTACGATCATTCTAACCATCCCCATTCCCCCTGCAAATAAAAATAAAAAAGAGGGCATCCGCCCTCCGCAAAGCTGCCCTCGCTGCATATGCTAAGATTATAATCATTCCTACAGGAGGGTTAACTTACAGTTCATCCTCCAGACCTTCGTAATCTTCGTAATCATCGACGTCGTCTCCCAGGACGTAGTCGAATTCTTTGTCTTCGTAGTCGCCGTGAGGGTAGCTGCATACTTTGACAACGACCTTCGTTTCGGCTACCAGTTCCACCGCATACTCTCTCTCTACCCGCAGAATGACGCTCGTGCCATTCGAGGATACGCTGGCCTCGACGCAGCTCGGCTCCTGCGTCGCTTCAGCCGAAACCTCCACCGTGGATGCACGATGCTTCGGATCCAGATAGGAAAGAGGCACGCGTTCTACATACGATACCGTTTCTTTCGCCACATCGGTCTGCGAATTTTTGTCATAGGAATACCAGATGTTTACATCGTAAGTACCAATAACTTCAATTCCGTCTCCGGCGGCAACCGCCTCGTACTGATGGTTTATAATCCAAGCCCCCAAAATACTGGTCGGATTATTAGGCGGAGTCACGGTATGTGTTACGGTAGAGAACTTACGACCCTTGCCGCAGATCGCCTTCGTGATGATTTCTCTACATTGGTGTTTATGACTCAATGACATCTTCGAACCTCCTCCATACAATCATTCCATACATGTGTATGCAAGACATGGGCGAATGTTGAATGAAGTGGTCCAAATAAATTCATATGATGCTAAAAATATCAGATTTATTTTTGAAAATCGCTAAGCTATACGGCCGAATCCGCGCGCTTCTGCGGTTTTTTCGCCGTGGGCGCTTTATACTTTTTCGAGATATTCAAATAGTATTCCAGCTCGTGGCAGAGCTGCAATATCGCAGAGCGGACCTCGAATTCCTCGCGGGTCGTCGGGAGCTCCATCTCCTTGAACCTGTCCTCCAGCTCAATCAGCAGACCTTCGGACTTCCCCGTATAGCCTTCGGCAACCACATCCTGGCTTAACTGATCGAAAATTTCAGCCGTCAGCACGCCGTGCGGAAGCCGCTCGTACACCTGGGAGATCTGATGCATCATGCTCTGGATATTCTCCATCTGTTCCTTACGCATATAAAAATAGATGTTCCAGGAGCCGTCCGGATGAATCATCTGGTTCTCCGAAGCCCGCTTTGCTTCCTCTATCCCTTTTTCGATCTGCCGATTGGCCTCGATCAGCTCTTTTCCGTCCCATATATGTTCGGGGTTTCGAAGCGTCAGCGAGAAATGATGGAAAATGACGGAGAAAAGCCCGTCCACCTTGCGGCGGATCTCCATCATCGCCCCCTCGCTGTTCGGCATATAAACCAGGTTCACGAGCATAGCCGACCCGAGGCCGATAATCAAGAGTTCGATTTGCGTGAGCAATATGCCGAGTCCGATCTCTTCCCCCTGAAACACCCGAAACACCACAACCGAACTGGTTACGATGCCTTCCTTGAAATTAGCCCTCGATATCGCGGGAAATGCAAGCAATATGTACAAGGCCAGCACCCAGTAATGAAAACCAAGAAAATAAAATAAAATGCACGCCAGTATAAGTCCCAGCAATGACGCAAAAAATCGGGACGATATGGAGCGCACGCTCCGTTTGCGCGTAACGTCAACGCCGAGTATAGCAAGAAGACCGGCGGACGTAGCCCCCGGTATGTTCAAAGCATCTGTAATTAAAATGGCAAGCAGGCTGGCCGCTGCTGTTTTGATGACACGAAATCCCATGTGATGAAGAGCCTCCAGGCGAGTTGTTGATGGCTATATCTGCTTCTTTATCATGTTAGCCGCATATACGCATATATAAGGTATCTTCATCCTAGCTTATTTTTATGCCGTTAACAACCATGCCTGACGCCGCAGGTGATGCCTGCTTAGCGATGGGTCAACAATTTCCTTTCTATATATACCACGATTTGATACATGGCCGTTGCAACAACGGCAATGATGAGCAGACTCGATAACACGAGCGTAAAGTTGAATACCTGAAAACCGTACATAATCAAGTAACCGAGACCCGATTTGGCAACCAAAAATTCGCCGACGATGACGCCGACCCATGCCATGCCCACGTTAACCTTGAGGGTCGATACGATCGCGGGATAGGAAGCCGGCAAGATGACCCGTTGAAATACCTGGCGCTTGGTTCCGCCGAACGTGCGGACGACCTTGATCAGATTGGAATCCACCTCGTTAAAGCTATTGTATACGACGAGCGTGGTCACAATGACCGTAATGGATAGCGTAGTGACGACAATGGCGGTAAAGCCGGCGCCGAACATCACGATGAATATGGGACCCAGCGCCACTTTCGGCATGCTGTTGAACACGACCATATAAGGATCCAGCACTTTATTGAGAAACGGGGACCACCAGATCAATACGGCCATCAGCGTGCCAACGAGCGTGCCGAGCAGGAATCCGACAACCGTCTCCCCTACCGTGACCCCCAGGTGTCCCCATAACTCGCCGCTGATCATGTTATCCCATATGTTCGCGAAGATTTTGGTGGGGTAGCTGAACAGCAGCACGTCGATCCATTTGAATCTGCCCGCCGCTTCCCACCAGATAAAGAACAGCAGCAGCAGGCTGAGCTGGACGGTCAGTACCCGGTTTTGCATGCTTTTCTTTCGCTTCATGTGCTTTGCATAGATATTCTGGAGCCAGCCCTTCGAAGAAGAAGCTGACGGCTCATCCCTTGATGTCATAGGCTTTACTCCTTCCCGATCGTTTGCATTTCGCCCCAGATTTCATGAAACAATTCATTGAACCCCGGCTCCTTGCGAGCAAAAAACGGCTGCGCACGGCGGATGTTGTCGGGAATATCAAACAAACGATGAACCCGCCCGGGATTACGGTTCAAGAGAATGACCCGGTCGCTCATCGCAATCGCTTCGGATAAATCATGAGTGACCAGGATGGCCGTCTTTCCCCGCTCCTTCAAGGTTTCCACGATCAAATCCTCAAGCTGCAGCTTCGTCTGGTAGTCCAGCGCGGAGAAAGGTTCATCCAGCAGCAGCAGTCCCGGATCCGTAGCTAAGGTCCTGACGAGCGCTACCCGCTGCCTCATCCCGCCCGACAGCTGCGCCGGATACAGATTACCGCTCTCCCCGAGCCCCATCTCCCTGAGCAGATTCCCTACGACGCTTCGGCTTTGCGGATTCAGCCTCTCCGTCAATTCCAATCCGATCAAGGCGTTATCCATGATGGTGCGCCAAGGAAATAAATAGTCCTGCTGCAGCATGTACCCGACTTCCGGCGACGGTCCGTTTACCGGTTTGCCGTTTACGTAAGCAGCCCCTTTGGAGGGGGCAAGCAGGCCGGCAATGACGGACAAGATGGTCGTTTTCCCGCATCCGCTAGGCCCTACCAGACTGATGAACTCCCCCGGCTCCACCTTCAAATGAATTCCTTCCACAGCCAGAGAGGCTTCCCGATCGGTGACATATACATGAGCGATATCATTCAATTCAACTACCGGTACCATGGTGCTCTCTCCTTTCGTTCTATGGATCAGGAGTACGTGATTATTTAGCTTGCTTGGCTTTTTCGGCAAAGCTGTTGTTGACGATGGCATCCGGCGCTACCCGTTCCTTCAGTTCCCCGGCTTGCTCCATCACGTCCAGCAGATTGTTCCACTCCGCCTCATCCACGATCGGATCGCTGGCATAACTGCCCTGCTCTTTGTAGCGCTTGACCGAGGACACCACGATATCGCGGTCGCTGTCTTTAAAATAAGGCAGGATCGCATCCGCGATATCTTCGGGGCTGCTCGCATCCACCCATTGCTGTGCCTTGTACAGGGCGTTCGTAAACTTCTGCACCGTGGCATCGTTTTTGTCGATATAGCTTTGCTTTGTCATAAACACGGTGTACGGCAGATGCCCGCTTTCTACGCCAAAGGAAGCCACCACCTTGCCACGGCCTTCTTTTTCAAATATGGAGGCCTGCGGCTCAAAGAGCTGGACAAACTCACCCGTACCGGAAGCATATGCCGATGCGATGTTCGCAAAATCGATGTTCTGAATCAGCTCCAGGTCCGCATGCGGATCGATTCCTTTGTTACGGAGCGTAAACTCGCCTGCCATCTGCGGCATTCCGCCCTTACGCTGACCGAGGAATACTTTGCCCTTCAGGCTGTTCCAGTCAAAATCACCCGATCCATCCCTGGCCATCAGAAACGTGCCGTCCGTCTGCGTCACCTGCCCGAAATTGATGACCGGGTCTTCAGACCCCTGTTGGTACACGTAAATCGAAGTTTCCGAGCCGACAAGCGCCACGTCGATGGCTCCGGACAGCAGAGCCGTCATCGTTTTGTCTCCGCCCGGGGTCGTCTGCAGCTCGACATCCAGCCCCTCTTCCTTGAAAAATCCTTTCTCCAATGCGACATACTGCGGCGCATAGAAGATCGAACGCGTCACTTCGCCGATCTTGACCTTCGTGGCCGATCCGCCGCCCCCGCACCCGGCAAGCGCAACTCCGCAGACCAGAAGCAAGGATAAAGCCAGCCCCCACCATTTTTGACGCTTCATTCGATAACCCTCCATTCCCATAGACCCAATGTTTCTTTTCAGCATATGCAAGCGTCAGCCCAAAGGTTAAACGCCTGGTTAGAGCAGGCCGGCAAATTTGGATTGGCTCCACTTACGCAGGGAACGAATAAAAAGGACCCGGTTTCAAAACTCTTCCGAATAAAAAAAGCGCAGCCTCTCGGGCTGCGCTTCTCGTGATTATGACAGTTTGTAGATCTCTTTATATTTCTCTTCGAGATAATCGGCCAGATAATCCGGATTCAGTTCTTCACCGGTGACGCGTTTGATGATCTCGGACGGCTTCTCGCTCTTTCCGTATTTGTATACCTTGTCCGTCAGCCACTCCTTGATCGGAGCCAGGTTCCCGGCTTCGATGAGCTGGTCCAGATTCGGCAGCTCTTTGCGCATGGTGTGCAGCATCTGGGCCGCATACATGTTGCCAAGGGAGTACGAGGCGAAATACCCGAAATCCCCGCCGGACCAGTGAACGTCCTGAAGCACGCCCATCCCATCGTTCGGCGGCATAATGCCGAGGTATTCTTTATACTTCGCGTTCCAGGTCTCCGGAAGATCCTTCACCGCCAAACCTTCGTTAAAGAGTTTCTTCTCGATCTCATAACGAATGATGATATGCAGGTTATACGTAAGCTCATCCGCTTCGATGCGAATCAGGGAGTTCTCCACCTTGTTCGCGGCCAGGTAGAAGTCCTCTACGTCCACGTCCTTCAACTGTTCCGGGAAGTGCTGCTGCAAATCCGCGAAATAACGGCGCCAAAACGGACGGCTGCGGCCGATCATATTTTCCCACAGACGGGATTGGGATTCATGGATGCCCATGGAGGTACCGCCGGAGAGCGGTGTCCCCGCGAGCTCCTTGTCGATATTCTGCTCGTAAAGGGCATGGCCTCCCTCGTGCAGGGAACTGAATACCGCGCTCAGCACATCGTCCGGCAGATACATGGTCGTAATGCGCACGTCTCCCGGGTTCAAGCCCGTGGCAAATGGATGCACGCTCTCGTCCAAGCGTCCCGCTTCAAAGTCGTAGCCCATCTGCTCCAGCAGGAACAAGCTGAATTTCTCCTGCTGTTCTTTCGGAAACAGCTGCTTCAAGAAGTCTGCTTTCGGCTTGAAAGGCGATTCCTGGATCGCATGCACCAGCGGTACCAAACGCGCTTTCAAGCGGTCAAAGATGGCATCCACCTTTTCCACCGTTAAATCCGGCTCATACATATCAAGGAGCGTATCGTATCTGGTGTTTTTCACGCCCCAATAATCAATAAACTCTTGCTTGAACGCAACGATCTTCGTTAAATAAGGTTCGAAGCCTTCAAAATCGCTGTTCTTTTTCGCTTCCTCCCACTTCGTCTCCGATTGGGCGGCGAGAATGGAATATTCCTGGAAGCGCTCAGGCGGGATGGACTTGCTCTGGTCGTATACCTTGCGCACCTCTTCAATCATGCGGCGTTTGCGATCATCCAACTGCTCAGCCTGTTCCGGTTTGGCAAAGAAAGACAACAGCTCTCCCATCTCTTCCGATATTTGCAGTTTAAATGCCTCTGTGGAGAGAACCCCGATCGTTTCCGAGCGGATCTCGGTTCCTTTGCGCGGAGCGCCTGTCCGTAAATCCCAATGAAGTAGGCCAATAGCTTCGTAGTAACTCATGATTTTGCGAACCAATCGTTCAAATTGTTCCCATTGCTGGAAATGTTGTACTGCCATACCGGCACACCTTCTTTTTTTTATGATAGGATTCTTGTTTACTCTATTGATGATACTTTTTACAAGGTATATAATCAACTTCCAGAAAGAATAAATAACAATCTACATATAAAGGAGTGTCAGGATGCCGTGAATATTCAACTCACCCCGCAGGCCGAGCTGAAGCTGAAGGACAAACTCAGGGACAAGCCGGGTGCAATCAGGCTGATCTATGACACGGAGGGATGCGGATGTGCCGTCAACGGCGTCCCAGGCCTGCGTATTGTAGATGAGCCGACGCCGGATGATCTTGCTGTCGAAACGGACAGCCCGGTAACGTTTATCGTGAACCGCAAGCAAGCTGTTTTTTTTGAAGAGAAGATGAAACTCGATGCCGATCCGGCCGCCTACGCCTTCCGTCTGGACAGCAGCGGACAGCATTATGGCACCAATATCCAGGTAGTGGATACCAGAGCGTAAGCAGCAGCATTCTAAACGAATAATAGATACACAAAAGGAGAGAAAAAATCGATGGAAAAACACCTTAACAGCATACTGGAACACAATCGCAGCTTTGTAGAGAATAAAGAATACGAATCCTATCTGACAGGGCGTTTTCCTGAGAAGAAACTCGTGATTATCACCTGTATGGATACGCGCTTGGTCGAACTTCTGCCAAAAGCGATGAATTTCAAGAATGGCGATGTCAAAATCATCAAAAACGCCGGCGCAATCATTTCCCAGCCTTTCGGGAGCGTGATGCGGAGCGTCATGGTTGCGCTGTACGAGCTTCACGCGGAAGAAGTCATCGTTGTGGGCCACTATGAATGCGGCATGGCATCCCTGAACGCAGAGGATATGATCCAGCACATGAGAGACCGCGGCATTTCCGATGAAGTGCTGTCCACGCTGGAAAACTCCGGCATCCGGTTATCCAAATGGCTTCGCGGTTTCGATAACATTACGGACGGCGTGAAAAATACGGTCAGCCTGATTAAAAACCACCCGCTCCTTCCCCCAAACGTGCCCGTCCATGGCATGGTCATCGACCCCAACACCGGTGCGCTTGATCTCGTCGTGGAAGGATATGAGAACGAATAAAGCAACCAAAGTCAAATGGAAGCACAAACGCGTACGCGTTTGTGCTTTTTTAGTCACAATTTTGCCAAAAGCAGAGAGAAAGCCCCCTCCCCCGGTTGTCAAACCATACAGTTTCAGTGTACACTTTTTATCAACCGGACCGATAGGCCGATTATCATTCCTGCCTTGGCGTCCACGATATGCGTTTCAAAGGGAGTTATGTCCATGAATACGTTGTCATACGGCTTGTTAGGATTACTAGCAAGAAGAGAATCATCAGGATACGATTTGATGCTTCGCATACAGCCTTTTTGGCAAGCCAAACACAGTCAAATCTATCCACTGCTGTCCAGCATGGAGGAGAAACAGCTGTTGTCCTCGCACTGGGTTCAGCAAAGCGATAAACCGGACAAAAAAATTTATGCGATTACAGAAAAAGGCATGCAGAAGCTGCGTGAATGGATGTACCAACCGATTGCGCCTGCAGTCACCAAGGATGAGCTTTCTCTTCGAACCTTTTGCCTGTGGTTGACGGAGATCGGCATCGCCGTCGATATTTTCGAGGACCGCAGAATCGGGTATCTGGAGAAAAAGCGTTACTATGAGCAGATTTTAGCGGGCATTCCTGAGGACACCCGTGAGATCGGAAGCAAGGCATTCAGCAATTATGTGCTCGCTACCAAAGGACTGATGATGGCTGAAACCGAGCTGAAATGGTGCGATTGGGTACTGGAATTACTGAGACAGCAGCAGCGCGCTACAGCCTCAAACCATGGCCGCACAAATTTTGAAACCTTATCGTGACTCGTCCGTATTACTCTTTATACTCTAAATTAACTGGGAGGTTCGACAGAACACGATGAAAAAAGTATTGACGATTCTAGTAGCGATTACACTGTTCTTTGTAGCGCTGACGCCTGATTCCGCAGAAGCCAGAAGAGGTGGCGGAGGTTTCAAATCCGGAACCAAGTCATACAACAGCACTCCGAAAAAGAATGATACCAATAATGTGCAACAAACAAACAACCGTTCCAATACAGGGGCAGCGGCTAACACGAAAAAACCAGGATTTTTTAGCGGCGGCAGCTTGATGAAAGGACTTATGATCGGCGGTCTGGCTGGCTTGCTCTTCGGCAGCATGTTCGCCGGCATGGGCTTCATGGGCGAAATCATGGGATTGCTCATTAACCTGATCGCAATTTGGGCTTTGATTATGATCGTTATGGCTGTTGTACGTGCCGTGAAGAATCGTCGTAAACAAAACGAGCCTCGCGACAACAACAATCACAATAACCGGTACTAATCCATGGTTTTAAGCATGGACGAAATCGTCAATGCGGTCTGCCTTCACCAAGCGGAACGCAGAGGCGTCAAACCAACGGACGTATCGCTTGAGCTTAGCTGGGACGAAGATACGGGATATACGGCCGAAGTATGGGTCAACGGAAGAACGCAGTATTTGATCGAGGCCAACCTCATCGAGGCCATTCTCCGCTACCTTCACTCCGAGTACAATATCCGCGCATACAGCGAGCAGGTAAGACTTGACCTGGAAGATGAAATTATCGCCATTGTTCAGCAATAAGGTTATGAATTAAAAAAAGCAGCCCTTCGCTATCATGCGAAGGGCTGCTTTTTGGATTACCCACATAAAGATCAGTTCGTACACCGCAGAAAGTATCTGTCCAAGAAAATCACTTAAAACCATTTCGGCGCCCCTCTCCTATTCATCATGCGAGTTATACGAACACCATAATGATTAGCTTCGCTTAGCGCCTTTGCCTGCGTTTCTGACCGGATTAGGCGACTCGAGCTCTTTCCGCTTGCCCGCCTTATGCCACTGCTCATACTGTCCTCCGATCTGAAGAAAGGATTCATTGATCATGTCCTTCATTTCTTGGATCTCTTCCTTGGTATACTTCAAATGGGTGGTTACGTTATCCACCTTGTATTTTTGCAGAAGTTTGAGATGGGCAATGGTATGAATCGTATCCTCCAGGATCCAGAAGACCACTTCATCGGGAACCTTGGTCCTCTTGCTGAGCATTTGCACGCCTCTTTCATACATAGCGAGCTCGCAATCCTGCTCTCCGACCCGAACAACCGGACTCAAGTCACCGATATACCCCTCTTCAAAAGGTAGCGTGGCCACGCTCTCGTATTCAGGATCATATATGGAGGTCTTATGAAGCAGATGAAGGATTTGATCGATTATTTCTAGTTTTGTAAGCATAGTGGACATCTATCCCCCTCAGGAGCCACGTAAACAACGCGGGATGGTTAATGGTTTTATCAACGCAAGGGATCTCGGTTCTTCCAGAATATCCAGCGTTCTGTTTCGCAAATTTGGGCTGTGCCTATGCTGTATTCATCCCGGATGCCGCTTGCCAGGTTCATCCGGTGCAGCATTCCGCCATATGTGCCGACAAGCCGAAAATTCTCAATCGCGTCGCGATCACCCCGTAAATTGTGCTTCCTACAATTTAACGCCATATTTCTTTACCTTCATGATGGATATAACGGAGGTATATCAAATACTTTGGTGGTGGTCTGTCTTTATCTCCAGTTTCTATATCGCTCACAGTACTATTGGCTTATAATTCAATGCCTTTTCAACGATTTCCTCAGGTGTAAGATCTTCTTCCGGCCAAAAAATCAGATTGCTGATGTCAGGGTGAGGCACATTCCTTTGCAGCAGATTTATCCATTCCCCTGCTTCTTCCTCGCTGCCTTCCCCATTATACAGTCTTGTCACCAGATCAACGATTTGCGCTTTCGTTAATAATTCGTTCATGTACAGTCCTTTCTAGTAATCGATCCAGCGCCGAATAAATTCCTTCTCAGAGTTATTCAACCGCTTAAGCGAATTTTCATTCCCCTACCATTACACCATTCAAGACATCCCCCGTTTAGAGCACTCCCGTAACAGCTGATTATGGTTAAAACCGTATCAACTGCCTTCTTGTTTTTGCCCGGCTAAACCGTAAAAGAAAAGCTCCATCAAGGTCTCCATGCTCCCGTTGACATATTCCCGGTTCCCCGAATCCCAGCGCCGCCCTAGCTCATTCATGAACATCGAGAAGTACTGCATCGTAACCTCTTCGGTTTGGTCCTTATGAATATAACCTTCTTGTTTCCCCAGCGCGACAAACTTCATGAAAAAATCTTTCACCTTCTCCTCACTGTACCGTTGGATGGTCTGACTAATGCCACGTTCCTCGGAGGTTTGGAAATTCCGGAACTCTTCCGACAAAAAGGTCAGATTCTTAGCCTCCAACAGCATGATTTCTCGGGTCTTCTCGGCAAAAGAGCGCGCGGAATCCAGAATGCGCTCATACACCTCCAACTGCTTGTCCGTCCAATACATGATCATTTCCAGATAGAGCTGATCTTTGGTTCCAAAATAGTTATATATCGTCGCAGGTGACACGCCTGCCTGTTGTGCGATTTCGTTAACGCTAACCTTTTGGTAACCGTGCCTTGAAAACAGCTGGAAAGCAGCATCGAAGACCTGTTCCATTTTTTTATGCTTTCTGCGCTCATACCCGTTCATGCGTTCTCCACCTCAAGTGAAGTATATATCAAGTTTTAGAGTAGTTCAATGTTTTCACTATAAATCAATTGACAACCACCTATTCGAAGTTATAATCTTTTTGTAGTAAAACGATTTATTCACTACATAATTTTAAACTAAATTACGACGAAATGAGGGCGGTATGTGATGAAAGTAATAAGGATTCCTTCGATTCTGCATGAGGTATTCGGTGAGCAGCAATCCGTTGGCACGATTCTCGTCATCTTGGCGTTCGGCGGATGTCTGACCACAGCAGTAAGCCTTGTTTTTCCGGATATCCTGCATTCTTTGCCTTTATGGCGCGGTATCCTTGCTTTATTGTTTATTTTCGATATTTTCTGCGGCTGTATCGCCAACTTCACTCGCTCGACCAGTAATTTCTATGCAGCCCGTAAAAAACAGCGGATCGTGTTCATCGCCATTCACGTTCATATTCTCCTGGTAGCCGTATTGCTGGATACCGACATGGCGTATGCGGTGGGAATATGGGCATATACCATCACTGGAGCCGTGATCGTGAATGCGCTGATCGGGAAATCATCGCAGCATTTTATAGGAGGCTTGCTCCTGTCGATCGGCATAGGGGGTACGTTTTTGCTGTCCAGCATCCAGCCCTACATGTTAATGGCCGGCACCCTGTTTATGCTGAAAGTATTGTACAGCTTTGCTATCGATCATTATGGGGGAGCTGTAGAGAAAGCATGAATACTTCATGCAGAGTATCCAAGCTGGCCAAATCGGATAAACTCTTATTTTCATCCATAATGAGCCGGGCATTTGCCCGGGATCCTTTGTTTCTGCATGCATTTGGCGATCCGGAGCTTGATCGTAAATCAAGCAGCAGAGCGGCTGCATTTGTCTCCTTCATGTTTGATAAAAGCTTTCTGCTGCATGAGGAAATATGGGGCTCTTATGAAAACGAAATCTTGCTCGGTACCTTCATTGTAGAGAAACCCGGTATAAGCAAGCTTAAGCGTCTGAAGGGCGCTTTTTTGCTGATTGGAAGACTCTTGCCGTTGTTATTCCAACTCCCAGTCAAAACATTGAGATTCCTGAATGCCTATATGGGCATTACGAGATCGGCTGCTCCTTCTTCTCCGCACCATTATCTCATTATGATCGGAGTGAATCCGGAGGTCCAAGGCAGGGGAGTTGGAACAGCAATGGTGCGGCACCTGCTTCAAGTGGTTAATTCGGATCACAATTCACATGGAATCGCGCTCGATACTGAAAATAAAGGGAATGTAAATTTGTATCAAAGATGGGGATTTGTTTTGAGGCATGAAGAAAAAATCAACGCCCTAGCCGTGTATTGCATGTTCTATCAGAAAAAGCTCTCTGATATGGTTCTTTGAAGATACGATTCGTCCCATCTATATTAGGTGTCATTGACCTGTGCTCCGAGATTGTCGATAATAGTAGAATAAGTTCACTATCTTCGATTGGAGCTATGTAATGAAATATCATAATCTGGAAGAATGCATCGTTGATTTGGAGAGACATGGGCATTTGGTTCGTATACAGGAAGAGGTCGATCCTCATTTGGAAATGGCGGCCATACATATGAAGGTTTATGAGGCAGGCGGCCCGGCGCTCCTGTTTGAGAATGTAAAAGGTTCAAGGTTCCGCGCGGTATCCAACCTGTTCGGCACGATCGAGCGAAGCAAATTCATTTTTCGTGAAACCTTCGAATCTACGCAAGACGTAATCGCGCTGCGCAACGATCCGATGAAGGCGCTCAAAAATCCTTTTAAATATATCGGGACGGGACTGGCAGCCAAATCTGCACTGCCTATCAAAAAAACAGGTGCCCTGCCACCCGGATTTCAGGAAATCCAAATTTCCGATCTGCCGCTCATTAAGCACTGGAAGGACGACGGCGGCGCTTTCGTCACGTTGCCCCAAGTGTATTCCGAAGACCCGGAGAAGCCGGGCGTCATGAATTCCAATCTAGGCATGTACCGGGTTCAGCTCACAGGCAATGATTATGAACTGAACAAGGAAATCGGCATCCATTACCAAATCCACCGGGGCATCGGCATCCATCAAGCGAAGGCGAATAAGCTGGGTCAGCCGCTGAAAGTTAGCTGTTTTATCGGGGGGCCCCCTGCCCATACGATTTCGGCGGTTATGCCGCTGCCGGAAGGCATGAGCGAGCTTACCTTTGCCGGACTGCTGTCGGGACGACATTTCCGGTACAGCTATGAGGATGGTTACTGCATCAGCCACGATTCGGATTTTGTTATTACGGGGGAGATCCATCCCGGCGAAACCAAGCCCGAGGGACCTTTTGGCGATCATCTGGGTTATTACAGCCTGGTCCATCCGTTTCCCGTCATGCGAGTGCATAAAGTCTATGCCAAGCAGCAGGCCATCTATCCGTTTACGGTCGTCGGGAGACCGCCGCAGGAAGATACGTCCTTCGGGGAGCTGATTCATGAGCTGACCGGCGGGGCGATCCGGCAAGAAATTCCGGGGGTCAAGGAAGTCCATGCGGTTGATGCTGCCGGGGTACACCCCCTGCTCTTTGCCATCGGCAGCGAGCGGTATACCCCATATCAACAAGTAAAGCAGCCGGCTGAGCTTCTCACCATCTCCAACCGGATACTGGGCACGGGCCAATTAAGCTTGGCCAAGTATTTATTCATTGCAGCTGAAGAGAAGCAGCCTTTAAGCACGCATCGCATCGAGGACTTCATGACCTATATATTGGAACGCATCGATCTGCAACGGGACATCCATTTTCAGACCAATACCACGATCGATACGCTCGATTATTCCGGAACCGGACTCAACACCGGCAGCAAGGTCGTATTTGCGGCGGTCGGGGATAAAAAAAGGGATTTGTGCCAAGCGGTGCCTGAGGCGTTAACGGATCTTCCCGGGTATGCGCCCGCAAAATGGATCATGCCCGGCATTGTCGCCATCCAGGGAGCCCCCTTTACGAGTTATTCCGATGTGGCGCAGGAAATGTCGAGCCTTAGCGATGCCATCCGGGAACGAGGTTCGCTTCCTTCCTGCCCGATGATCATTCTGTGCGATGACAGTGAATTCATGAGCGCAACGCTCAACAATTTTCTCTGGGCAACCTTTACGCGCAGCAATCCTTCCCACGACATACACGGCGTCAACAGCCGCTATGAGCACAAGCATTGGGGCTGCGACACGGTCATTATCGATGCCCGCACTAAACCGCACCAGGCTCCTCCGTTAATACCGGACGCGGAGGTTGAACGCAGCATCCAGCGTTTGTTTGCGGACGGCGGCAGCTTAAGCCGCATTTCGCTGCTTAAGAGCTAAGAACGTCGTATGAGCCTGTATCAGGAAGTGAAGGGATAAAATTGTAAAGGGCTGGTCCCAACGTCCATTTGACTTTGCGACCAGCCCTTTATTTTTTGATGGAAACAACGCGAATTCCGTGCAATCCTCTTCTCTTTATCAATACATCTTATATAATGAAATCTAATCCATATTAGCCAATACGGTTTATCCAGGGAGGGAAATCATGTTTCCAGAACTAGAGACTCAACGATTAAGGCTGCGTGAAATCCGGCTTCAGGATGACGAGGCGATCTACAGCTGCTTCTCGCATGAGCAGGTGACCCGCTATTACGGTCAAGACACGTTGACCAGCCCCGAGCAAGCTCGTCGATTCATTGAGCTGTTCGCTAACAACTACGCAGAGCAGCGCGGGATTCGATGGGGCATCGAAAGGAAAGAAGCCCAAGGCCTTATCGGGACGATCGGATATAACGCATGGTCCCCACGGCATAGAAGAGCAGAAATCGGATATGAGCTTCATCCCGACTTCTGGAGGCAAGGGTATGCCAGCGAAGCGGCCTCCGCCATCCTGGCATATGGATTTCAGGAGCTTGGCCTAACCCGCATCGGTGCCGTCGTTTTTATCGAGAACCAGGCTTCCCATGCACTGCTGGCCAAGCTCGGATTCGAAGCAGAAGGAACCCTGCGCCAGTATATCTATCAGAACGGCACGGCACACGATACGCGGGTGTATTCATTGTTACAAGGCTAGCGGAGCTAAGCTTGCGCGCTTCCAAACCTTATTCACCAGAGGATTCCTTCGCATCCAGAAAAGGCTTGTTCACAAAATAATACATAAAGCCCATTAATAGAACGCCGCCGATCAAATTACCGAACGTTACCGGAATCAGATTATGCAATACGCCCTCAAACGAAATCGTGCCCGGATGATTCAGCACGAGCGCAATGGCAAAGGTGCACATGTTCGCAACGCTGTGCTCGTATCCGGAGATGAAAAAGCAGAAAACAAACAGCATCATGGCAAACATTTTGGCTCCGTCACCCTTCAGGGACATGGGGATGAAAAAGGCAAGGCATACGAGCCAGTTGCACAGAATCGCTCTAAAAAACAGCTGCACCGTCGGGGTGGTCATTTTGTGTTCCACCACATTGAGCAGAAATCCGTTCACGGAGGAATCGGTGAATAATCCCGTTAAGAAAATCAACAGCGCAAACGTGCAGGCCCCCAGGATGTTTCCTGCATAACTGAAGATCCACAGCTTGACTACTTCCAGCCACTTTAATTTCTTGCGGAGAGCGGCATACGTGTAATAAAACGTATTCCCTGTAAACAAATCCCCTCCCCCGTACGCGATCAGGATAATCGCCGCGCCAAACGTAAGGGCAGCCATCGGATAAGTCAGCGGGGAATGCTCCAGATAAAAAAAGTTGCCCGTCTTAAAAGCGACAATGACGCCAAAGCCGATAAACATGCTGGCGAGCATGGAGCGGGCGATATAGCGCAGCTGGCTTTGTTTAAAAATTTTGTGTTTTTTGAGAGCAAGCTGCTCCACCTTGAGTAAGGATTCGGTTTCCATAATTCCTCCTGAAAAAGTCGGTTCTATATAGATTACACGATTTTTCCAAAAATTCATATTACCTCTGTACTATTACCCCATTTTCCGAATAACGCTCAGGTCATGGACGGATTCATCAATGTTCGGCCGATTGGCGTACCCGATTCATCGTTCAAACCATTAGAATCAAGCAAGGCGTCTTATTCCAGGTATCAAATCTGCAATGTCATCTTCATAGAATCGTAACCCATTGCCCTTAAGCATCAACTATCATGGGAAGATAAGTCAGGATCACTTGTTTGATACGCAGCGCATGTGGTAAGTAGTTGTTACAAAGGAGAGGATGCAACATGAACTTGAAGCAACCAGCTAAAAAAGCAATCGTCACTTTGACTATGGCGGGCGTCGTCGGCCTTAGTGCATTCGGAGCAAATCATGCTGTTTTGCCACTGCAGCAGGCTGAAGCCGCCACGGCGGCAAACGCCGAGGATTATGCTGCCGAGCACGCGCTCAAGACGCTCAACAGCTTTTATAAACCTGCATTGAAGGGACAATTCCCCGGTGCGGTCAGCGGCTTAACGATCGGTAAAAGCACGAAGCAGGACGTGTACAAGGCCATTGGCGAGCCTTCCGTGCCAGGCAAGGATGCCGATGCCTTCGACGTATACGGGGCCAACATGGGGAATCCGGGCTACGCCTTCTCCTACAAGCTGAATAAGATTCGCGAAATGCGTTATTTTGGCACCAATGTGGAACGACAGACGAACATCGGCGGCATCACCATGAAAATGCTGAAGAAGAATTGGTTTGCTCCGGATGCCACCACTACATTCAAGAACGGAAAAACGAAGCAAACCAAGCTGACTTACCATCGTGGAGAATATAAGTTGGAGTTTATCTTCAACAGCAGCACGGACCTGGATCATATTAATCTGCTGAAAAAGTAACGGTTGAATCAATTCATTTTAATTTTCTTGAATAACGGTTCGTCACATTAAGAAAAACCCCGGTCTCTTGAAGAGATCGGGGTTTTTGGTTTACATCATATACTGTGTTAACACGTCTTCCATCCATGCCTGACTTTGCTCCAGCCGCTTCAATCCGGCTGCCAGCATATCGATCTGCTCCTGCAGCACATGGGACTCATCGGTCCCTTCCCGATAGCGGCTCAAAAAATGCAAGAAAACGTCAACCAAACGCAAGCGCAGCAGTACCGGTATGGCAGCAATCTCCTCTTCGGTCAGCCGTACGCGGCTGGCAAAGCCTTCGCAGAACTGCCGGATAGCGTCCTTCTCTTCCGCCATTCCCAAAAATCCCGAAATAACGACCGCAGGTTCCATCGCCCTGACATCCTTTGTGCAAAACTCGAAGTCGAGCAAAGCGATGACCTTGCCCGATTGTTCCGAATCTACGAGCAGGTTTGAAAAGTTCAGGTCCCCGTGGACCAGCTGCTGCGGCAGATTTTTCAGGGATTCCAGCCTGCCGGATATCTCGGTGTACGCTTCTTGAAGAATTTGCAGCGCGTTTCCTTGTTCCTGGAACTCGACGGGCGGTCGCTTGCAGAAATCCTGAATGAACGTCCGGCTGCATGAAGGATACGATTGAAGCAGCTCGTAATAGGGCGGATACACCGGCTCCATTCCAATCGAACAAGCCGCAAGTGCACTTACCAGTTCTCCCGTTTTTTCCCCGAAGGAATAAGTCGCTTGAATGCTCTCTTCATCCGGTCGCGCTCCTTCAATGTATGCGAATAGGCAAGCGTATCGATCACTTCCGTCCTGAACCAGAACCTTCTTATCGCCAGACGTTGATGGAACAGGCGTTGGGACCTTAAAGCTAAGGGGTGCCCGCTGGAGCGAGTCCAAAACCGCAAACTCGAATTCGATCCTTGCCTTGTCACGATGCGTATTGTAAATGCGCATGACCGAACGCCGATGCGGGTTATGAATAAAAAGGGTCGTATTGTTCCAGCCCGTAGGGCCTTTCACCGTATCTCCGTACCACTCGGGCCAATACGATTGCAGAAGCTGCTGAATCATGATCCACCATCCCTCACCACCCGGAAACCGCAGTTGCCCGTCGAGCTGTCGGGTGTATTCCCGCTCCGCGCCGCGACTCGATACCGGTTGCAGTAGGATCTGTGGCACAGGTACGATCCCCCGCGCATCGACCTTCTGCCGGTAGGCTCCCCATAGAACGGATTGATGGCCGTGGTCTGTTGATGATACGACGGGCTGAACCAATCGCCGCACCATTCCCATACGTTGCCGGACATGTTGTACAGTCCGTATCCGTTCGGTTTGTAAGCAATCACCGGCGCGGTTCCGATGTACCCGTCGCTGGCGTTATTTTTGACCGGAAATTTGCCCTGCCATATGTTGCATTGATGCTCTCCGTCCTGTTTCAGCAGATCTCCCCATGGATAGGTCTTGCCCTCCAATCCGCCGCGCGCCGCATATTCCCATTCCGCTTCCGTCGGAAGCCGCACGCCCGCCCATTGACAGTAAGCCTCGGCATCGTTCCAGGATATATGTACCACCGGATGGTCCATCCGGTCTTCGATGCTGGAATCCGCCCCCTCGGGTGCTGCCCAGTAAGCCCCTTCGACCACCAGCCACCAAGGCACCTCTTGCGGCACCTGGGCTACTGCTGCCTTCGTTTCCTCCGAAGCCAGCAGTTCAAATACAAACGACCAGCCGAACCGTTCCGCTTCCGTCACATAACCGGTGGCTTCCACAAACCGTTGATATTCCCCATTCGTTACGGCATGGGGCGAGATCTCAATTCCGGAGACGGTTACGCTGCGAGCCGGCCCTTCGCCGTCACGAGGGAAACCTTCATTCGAATTCGTGCCCATCGTAAACGTCCCTCCAGGCAGCTTGATCATATCGGTATGAAGATCAGGATGAGACTGTTCATCATACTTTTCGTCTCCCATAGTGCCAATAAGAGCCTTCTGGCCGGATCCCGTCGACTGCACGTGCGCTCTGGATCCTGCGCAGCAGGAATGTGGTTCTCCCATGTTATCTGTTCCTCCTATCCTTGATACAGAGAACAGGACAACCGCTTTCAAAGCGGTTATCCTGCTTCACCTTGCTATTGCGATTACACGAACTCCCGAGGATGGCGGCGCATCAGCTCCGGCACCGCTTCTCCCCGGCCCGTGTTCTTCAAACGCTCGATATACCGGGGCAAATGACCTTTGGCGTGGTAAGGTCCCCCCTCTTTCATGACCGTCCACAATGGATCCACGTCAAACGGCATTGTCGACATCATATGATCATGCCACTCATTCAGCAGGTAGACGGCCTCCCGGCAAAGATCCGGTCTTTGAGACGCCTGGTTGTGCTGTTCATAAACGTCCTCGGTGATATGGAACAGCATTTCTTTGTCGAACAGATGAAAGCCGTCATGATAGGTTCGAATGTACAGCCAATCTCCAAACCGCACGCTTCGCTGGCAGACGTGTGCACATTGGGATACCACCAGATACTCCCTGCCGCTCTCGCGTCCGCTTCGCAGGGTCTCGGCATAACTGATTCCATCCCAGCTTCTTGCCGGTGCCACGTTCATATATTCCGCCATCGTAGGCAGTAGATCCAGATGATAGTGCAGATTGCGATCCGATATCCCTTGCATGATGCCGGGCCCTCGGATAATCATCGGAATGCGGCAGGTTCCCTGATCCGCTGTGGCATGTTCGCCATAAATCCCAAGCTCCCCCATGTTCTCGCCATGATCCGCCGTTATGATTACGATCAAGTCATCCATAACGCCCTTGGATTCCAACAGCTCGAAGATGGCCCCGATATGCTCGTCCATATGCCGGATGCCGCAATCATAGCCGTCCACCATCGTCCGCAAATCCTCCATCGTCCGAATCTCTCCGGGATGACGCGGGTAATCGGGGGATACATCACTATTATACATGTTAATTTCGTTTACACCATGCGGGCCGACCTTCTTCTGATGCTCCTGAAGCACGTCTTCGGATAACCACTCCGGAAGAGGATCATGCTCGAACGGATTGCCCAGCGACTGAGGTGCACGATACGGCGTATGCGGATCCCAGAAGTTCACATAGAGCATCCAGTTATCTTCATCGGCGTTGCGATCCAGCCAGTCCAGCACGACCGGAGACACTTCCTCAGCCGACTCCAAGCCGCCTTTGCCTGTATTATACATTTCATTGAAGCCCGCATAGAAGGTCCAGGCGGAATGCCGCTCTCCGAACGGACTGATCAACGCGGTTTTCATGCCGGCCCGGCGGAAAATGGCGGGAAAACTCTCCGAAGCCAGCTTGTCGCGGAAATCCCGCGTAATGCCTTCATGCCGCACGTCGGCTGCCGAGCCTCCATGGCCCACGACCCCGTTATGAATGCCGAACTTGCCGGTCATCAGCGCGGTTCTTGATGGAAAACATGGAGCGTCGGAGGTATAGTAATTGTCGAAGCGTACGCCTTCCGCCGCTATCCGGTCAATGTTGGGCGACGTATTCCGATGGTATCCGTAGCACCCTAAATGATCCGGTCTGGTCGAGTCCAAATCCAGCAATAATACTCTCATTCACGCATCGCTTCCTTCCTCATCCCTTTTCTCATATCCTTCCTGTCAGCGTTTACAGAATGACTGCTTTTGACAGAAATTATAGGCCAATGCTTCGTGTTGAGTCGATGTACATTTCGTTAATTTGTTGTACGATTCTACTCCAAGTTTAGTCAGGAGACTTGAAAACACCAATGAACACCTACTCAAGTAAAGCAAAAATATGCTAGGCTATAGGTATAAAATCACTGAGAGGTGCTTGACTTTGATCCAGTTGATGAGCGTGAATTTTGATGACCATATCCCGAACTGGCGGACTCAACTTGAGACGATACAATACAACGTGCTTGTTGTGGTAAGAGAAGGCAAAGTGAGGTATGAAATCAACGGGGAGGAGATCATTGCTGAAGAAGAAGACGTGCTCTTTATCCCGCAATTGACGAGACGGAGCGGCGGCAACTGGAATGGCATCCCCCATCGGAAATATACCATTCTCTTTACGATGGATCCTCATGTACCCACAGGCATTCCGTTTCTGGATGGGAGTCAATGCCTTAAATTCAACCTAACGCATATTCAGTATGCCTACCGCCGCTGCGAGCGATTATTCGAGGAGATCCGCGGCGGTAAAAGCTACCGCTCCATGATCTGTCAGGGCATCATGCAGGAGCTGCTCGGCATGTTGGCCCGGGAACTTGAGAAGACCGAGCTACCGCCAAGCAAAAGAAACTATGCGGACACCATCAAATCGTATCTGTTGGACCATTACCGCGAACCGATCGAAATCGATAAACTCGCAAAGTTAATCCATCGTTCCCCGAATTATGCCACCGCCCTCTTCAAGGAGGTGTACGGTCATTCCCCGATTCGGTACATGCACCAGCTGCGCGTGCTGGAAGCGTGCGGCCTACTGCTTCATTCCGACATGACAATCGCTCATATCGCCCACTATCTGGGTTATTATGACACGTCCTATTTTTATCGCATGTTTAAAAAATACACCGGTCTGTCACCCTCCGACTATGTGCAACAGGGCGACCGGTCCGATGTATCCAAGCTGTTCACCTAATGCTTATTCGCAAATATTTATTTGATTGACGGCTTTTGCCCCGCAAACTGAATGACATGGGACAAGCCCTGATGCCCCTGTCCTTCCTGCCGAACGACCTCACCCATGAAAAAATGGACAATTCGCCAATCCGCAAAAGCTTCGAGGAAATCCCCGGGCGCGTATAAAAACTGTGGATCTTGCGGTCCCCCGCTGCGATAGGGAATCTGGTACGGGGAATACACTTCGGTGAGAAAATATCCTCCCTGCTTCACCGCGGTTTTCACGCCTTCCAACGTCCTTGTTCTCAATTCTTTGGGAAAATGTCCGAAAACGCAAATGATCTCATCCCATTGCTCCTTCGTCCACTGCGCTTCCCCAAGGTCCACAAGCTCGGTGTGAATCTCAACGCCACTGGCTTCGGCCAGCTTATTGGCTTTGTTCAGGCCGGACTCCGCATAATCCCACACGGTAACGTTCATGCCTTCGCGAGCCAGAAACACCGCATTTCGTCCTTCGCCCTCCGCGATCGCAAGCGCATTACCCGTTAATGCCAACCTCTTATGCATGTCGGCTACAAATACATTGGGCTCGGTTCCGAAGACATAGTCTTCGCCCTGAAACCGTTCATTCCATGGATTCATCATTGGATCCCCCCTATTGATCATCAATTACTTGGATAACATTGGGCATATCACCATATTACCATGCCTGTTTCATCCTCTGCAGCATATCCTCTTACTTAAACGATAGAACCATCATAGAATGTCCAGCCAAATTTTGATGGCTGTAGCCAGGATCAAAACGGCCAGAATGATCTGCAGGAACTTCGTGTTCATTTTCTTGCCTGCGGCAGCTCCAAGTGGAGAAGCGATCAAGCTGGCAACAACCATAATAAGGGCCGGGATATAATCCACTTGCCCCGTCGTCAGCTTGCCAACCGTCGAACCGATGGATGAGATGAAGGTGATCGCAAGCGAGGTGGCAATGGTCATCCGCGTCGGTATTTTCAATACAACCAGCATGATCGGAACGAGCAGGAACGCGCCGGCCGCTCCGACGATGCCGGCTCCGATTCCGACCACAAGAGCCAGTGCAGCGGCCAGCCATTTGTTGAACTTGACCTGATCCAGGGGGATATCGTCCACCCCTTTGTTCGGGATGAACATCATCACGGCCGCAATCAGCGCCAATATGCCGTAGATGAGATTGATGCCGCCTTCGCTCATCATCTTGGAGCCGAAACCGCCGATGAAGCTGCCCAGCAATATGGCCGAACCCATATAGATAATGAGCATTTTGTTCAGATATCCGCCCTTGCGGTATGCCCACACGCCCCCGATCGTGGCAAAGAATACCTGTACGGCGCTTATGCCCGATACTTCATGCGCGGTGAAAGCCGCAAGGCCGAATAACGGCGGGATATACAGCAGCATCGGGTATTTGATAATCGATCCGCCGATGCCAACCATCCCTGATATATAAGAGCCAATGAATCCGATTAAAAATATCGTAATGATGAAGGATATACTTAGTTCCATCGTGCTGCCCCCTTATTTCTCTTTAGAAAAGGGAACCTTCAGGTTCCCTCGGATCTCTTTATATCTTGTTTCATACGTTTATATCCATGGCCGATCTTGTTATCGACCCTTGCTATGACTCATAATTATGAATAATCCTGCCTCTTAACATCCGATTGTCATGGTCCAAATTAACGAACGGCGCAGCGGTTCGGCCCAATCTCCATCTCACGCTGCCGCTCGGTGTCAGGGTTCATTTTCCCCATGTTGGTTTGACGGATTTCCTGATAGCTGTTAGGCTGCGGCGGCAGATTCTTCGTTACCAATGTTCGGAATTCCGTCTCGTCGGCGATGTTGAGGCCATGGTTTTCCCGATACAGCTCTCCCAATTTCTTCGCGACCGTCCCGTCCTCGTTCAATTCGTCCATGATCATGAAATGGGCCGGCAGCACGGTCAGATCATCCGATAGATGGGGGTAGCGGGCATAGAGCGTCTCCCGCAGATCGCCGACCCAATCGTCTGCCAGTCCCGCCAGATCCGGACGGCCGATGGAATCGATAAACAGAATATCGCCTGTCAGCAGGTAGCGGTCATCTATGACAAACGAAGTGGACCCGATGGTATGACCTGGAGAATGGAGCGCATCGATGCGGATGGTGCTCCCGCCAATCACCACTTGATCGCCGTTCTTCAACGGCTCGTATTTAAACACGACCTCGCTGGCATCCTCTGGCGGAAGCCAGTATACGGCTCCTGTCTGCTCTGCAATCATTCGACCGCCGGAAATATGGTCTGCATGGAGATGGGTATCGAACACATGCTTGATTCGGGCATCCACGCTTTCGGCAAATTCAAGATATACCTCCGTCATGCGGGTAGCGTCAAACAATGCCGCTTCGCCGTTCGATACCGCCATATAAGACAAACAGCCTTTGCCGATACGAACAAACTGATATAGCGTGCCGCCATCCGCCAAGCTGCCGATCTTCAGCGGGACAAGATGTTCGCTCCAGGCTTTCATCCCCCCTTTTAAGTACGCGACATTCCGTCCGTGCTCGGCCAGCATCTCGGCCACCATCACCGACGACCCTTCCTTGGCGCATACAACCAGCACTTCTTGATCCATCGGGATTTGATCCAATATTTCTTCCACGCCGTCAATCAAATCAAAATAAGGGATATTCAAATGCCGAACTCCTTCGCCCTCAATCTTCCAATCTTCAAAATCCGAAGGGTTCCGCACGTCCAATAGAAACAGGCTCTCTTTGCGAATCACCTTCATGGCCACTTCTTGCGCTTTCATTTCTCTCATTGTCATGGTACTCTTCCTCCTCTTAAATTCAGTCATTGGATCTGATAAATTGCACATTCCTTCCGGCTGCCCATTGTAAATACGAAGTGCTAAGCATGCTTATTGGACAGCCATCTTAAGCATCTGCGCCCTCATTCAAGCCCAACGTTTCTCCTCTCCAGCCGCTCATGCCCGGCACCACGTTTATAATGCTTGCATAGCCTTTAGCTGAGAGCTTTTGCGCAGCGAGGTCGCTCCTTGTCCCGGTCCGGCAGATGACATAGATCTCATCCTCTTTGTTCAGCTCGACCATGCGTTCATCCAGTTCGCCAAGCGGAATCGATACGGCATTGCGAATATGCCTGAAAGCAAACTCCGCCGCTTCCCTCACATCCAGGACGATGATTGGCGCTCCGGACGCAAGTTTCTCCTCCAGCTGATCATTAGACGCTACATGTGGATAGCTTCGTTCTGCGGTTTCTTCCCCTGACGATTTGCGAAGGTAGTGCTTCAGCACATCCCCCTCTTCAATCGTACCGAGATATTGATGGCCCGTGCTTTCCGCCCATGCCTGCATGTCGGCCTTGGAACCTTTGTCGGTTGCCTCTACCTCCAGCACATAACCGGCTTCAAGATCCTTCATCGCTTTTTTCGTGCGGACGATGGGCATCGGGCATGCCAGCCCCTTAGCGTCCAGCTTCATATTCGATTCAATTGCTGCCATATCACATACAACCTCCATTACTTTTTTTGTTAAATCCCTCATACCCTTAGGGGTATATTTCTTTTCAAAAAAAAGGGTGACTAACACACCCATTCTTTTCACATCGACACGATTACTCTGTTTCGCCTTCCCATGCGAGCATGCCGCCCGTCATATTGACGACGTGATAGCCTTGGCCTTCCAAATATTCAGCTGCACGGCCGCTGCGGCCGCCGGAACGGCATACCATGACATATTCTTTCGACCGATCAAGATCCTGCTTGCGGAATTCAATCAGACCGAGGGGAATCTTGACGGCACCCGGAATTTTCCCTTCCGCGACTTCTTCCGCTTCTCGCACATCAATGATATTCACGGCTGTCCCGTCACTCAACATCCGCTCTAGTTCTTTTGGAGAAATTTCTCTCATGTTGATCAGTACTCCCTTTACTTTTAAGTTTACGACCAGGCATTCATGCCGCCTTTCACATTCGTTACCTTCACAAAGCCTGATTTCTTTAATGTTTTGCTCGCTTTGTTGCTTCGCATACCGCTTTGGCAGATCAATACCACTTCCCTTTCTTTGGAGAGCGACTCGCTGCTCAACAAGAGCTGATCCAGCGGAATATTGCGGAAACCCCGAATGTGATTTCCCTTAAATTCTCCCGGCGTCCGGACATCGATGAACTGCTTGTTCGTATTGGCATCCTTCAGCTCATGGTTTAGCTGAGCCGCGGTAATTTGCCTGACTCCTTTGGCCGGGAGAATTCTCCAAACGACAAACAGAATGATAAGTGCAATGAACAATACATTGAGAATATCCATTTTTATTCCCTCTCTTTATAACAGCAGCCTTCGCTGCTGTTTTCCTTAAATGAACAAGTTAACGTTGCCATCCTGAGCGTCGCCCAAATATGCCGCAACGCCCGCATACTCGATGCCGTCCAGCAGTTCTTCTTGCTGCAGCCCAAGCAGATCCATCGTCATCGTGCATGCAACCAGCTTCACGTCCTGCTCCTGTGCCATCTCGATCAATTGCGGAAGCGGAACGGCGTTGTGTTTCTTGATTACGTCCTTGATCATTTTGGGACCCATCCCGGCAAAATTCATTTTGGAAAGTCCCATGTGGTTGGATCCGCGCGGCATCATTTTTCCGAACATCTTCTCGATGAAGCTTTTTTTCTTGGGCAGCAGGACATCCTCATCCTTCCGCAATGCGTTCAGCCCCCAGAAGGTGTGGAATATCGTCACCTCATGGTCGTATGCGGCCGCACCGTTGGCGATAATATAGGCTGCCATCGCTTTGTCATAATCGCCGCTGAATAATACGATCGTTGTCTTTTTTGTTTCCGTCACGTCATGATCTCCCCCTGTAATGCGTTTATGAATAAATCCAATACAAAGTCAGTCACTCAAATACCCCTAGGGGTATTTTAATGTTCAAAAAAATTATCCCTTCCTAATCCAAAACTTCAGCACGCCGCCATCCTCTTGATGTTCCAGCATCTCGTTGCCCGTCGATTTGGCCCAAGCCGTCAAATCGCTCTTCGCGCCTTGATCCGTTGCATGAATCTCAAGCACTTGACCTTGTTCCATTTCTTTCATCTGTTTCTTTGTTTTCACGATCGGCATGGGACAGGCCAAGCCTTTAACGTCCAATAGTTTATCCGCGTTCATCATGATTCCTCCTTAAAATGAAAGAGTATATGGTTCAATTAAATACCCATGGGGGTATATCAAACAATGTCGAAGGTCCTGTCAATCATTTTGGTGGATCCTGATATTGAAATGAAGGACACTTCCCCATTATCTGCTCTTAACAAGCAGATTTACCGCTTCAACCACAAGCTTCTCCGTATCCTGCCCGGTCTCTGCGGCCTGCTGTACGCATTCCACAAGATTTGAGCTGACGATAACGCCGATTGTCCGATCGATCGCCGTCCGTGTCGCAGACAGCTGGGTGATCACTTCCTTGCAATCCTGGTTCTCATCCATCATTTTGAGGATGCCGCGCAGCTGACCTTCAATGCGTTTCACCCGATTCTTCATCTGATCATTGTAATCCATCTGGATCCCCCTCCTGTCTGTGTACTATTATTAGGATGCATGATTTAAAGCATATAGGTTGCATGCCCTTAATATATACCCCCGTGGGTATTTTGTCAAATTTCGGCTGCCGCAGCTTCATTGAGATGAGCTCTAACTTGCCGCTTAACAGACATTTCTGATATTTGTCACACCTATTTGTGCTGTGTTATGCTATTATACCCCATAGGGTATATATAATCCGTTCGTAATTTACACCAAATCAGGGAGGAATATTCGATGGGCAAAAAAATCGTCATTGTCGGCGGTGTAGCAGGTGGCGCCTCGGCAGCTGCCAGATTGCGGAGATTGGATGAGAGCTCTGCCATTGTTTTAGTGGAACGCGGGGAATATATTTCGTTTGCCAACTGCGGTCTGCCCTACTATATAGGAGAAACTATAACCGACCGCAATAAGCTTATGGTGCAGACCGTACCCGGCCTTAGCCGCCGCTACGAGCTGGATATTCGCAATCTTAGCGAAGTTACGTCCATTCTGCGTGATAAAAAAATGGTTGCGATTAAAAATCTTGCTACCGGCGAAACCTACACCGAGAGCTATGATTATCTGATCCTGTCACCCGGTGCGAAGCCCGTGGTGCCGGATATTCCCGGCTTGTCCGAAGCTCGTAACGTATTCACGTTGCGCAACATTCCCGATACGGACAAGATCAAGCGGCACGTGGATGAAGCCCAGCCGAAAGAAGCCGTTATTGTCGGGGGCGGGTTTATCGGGCTGGAAATGGCCGAGAATCTGGCGGATCGCGGCGTTCAGGTGACCGTCATCGAAATGGCCAACCAGGTGATGGCTCCGCTCGATTACGAAATGGCCGCGATTGTCCAGTCGCACCTTAAGGAAAAAGGAGTTCGTCTGATTCTAGAGGATGGCGTAGAAGCGTTTCATGACGGCGGCCAACAAATCGAGCTTTCCAGCGGCAAACGGATATCAACCGAGATGACCTTGCTTTCGATAGGCGTTCGGCCAGAGAGCATGCTGGCGTCAGCTGCCGGCCTTCCCGTCAATGATCGCGGCGGAATTCAAGTTAACGAATATATGCAGACCGCCGACCCGAGCATTTATGCCATCGGCGATGCGATTGAGGTAAAGGATTATGTCCTTCAGACCCGGGCCTTTATCCCGCTCGCCGGTCCTGCCAATCGGCAGGGACGCTTGGTTGCGGATCATATCTATGGTAAAAACAATCGTTACAAAGGCACGCTCGGTTCGTCGATTGCCAAGGTTTTTGATCTAACGGTTGCTGCGACAGGTGTTAACGAAAAGCGCCTGAAGCAGATGAACCTACCTTATCACGCCATTCATATTCACCCCTCGTCGCATGCCGGGTACTACCCCAGGGCGTATCCCATTTCCTTGAAGCTGTTATTCCATCCGGAAACAGGTCAAATCTATGGGGCGCAAGCGATTGGAGCAGATGGCGTGGACAAGCGAATCGATGTCATTGCTACAGCAATCAAGGGAAATCTCAATGTATGGGACTTGACGGAGCTGGAGCTTTCCTACGCGCCCCCTTATTCCTCCGCCAAAGACCCGGTTAACTATGCCGGATATGTTGCCGCCAACATCTTGGAGGGCTTGGTTGAAACGGTCCAATGGCATGAAATCGACGATCTGGTTGGAAAAGGTGCAACCCTGATCGACGTCCGCGAGCCTAAGGAGAGGTTAACAGGATATATCCAAGGTTCCATCAACATTCCGCTTAACGATCTGCGCAGCCGACTGAAGGAACTGCCGGAGAATGAAACGCTGTACGTGACTTGCCAGGTTGGACTGCGCGGATACTTGGCGGCGCGTATTTTGACAGAGCACGGTTTCCGGGTAAAGAATCTGGACGGCGGCTGGAAAACGTACTCGTCCGCGTATAAACCGTCCTAATCGGTCCCAACTGAAAATGCCTTGAATCGATGGACACAACGATTGCCATTCAGAACAGCATGCAAAAAAGCCCCGCCAAAACGGGGCTTTTCTTCTTAAAATTAAATAATGGCTAAATCAGTTTATGCGCATACCATTTCTTTCCTCGGAAGCGCCATAGGAAGACGGCTCCCCTTACGCCCCATTCGCAGTTCATGGCCAGCCATACGCCGAGAATGCCCCAGCCCAGAACGATTCCCATAATATAACCGAGAATCACCCGGAACAGCCACATGGTCAGCATCGAGGTGATCGACGTAAACCGCGAGTCGCCTGCCGCACGCAAGGCCGATGGCAGGATAAAGCTAATCGACCACAGCGGCACCTGCACAAGCGTGTTGATCAACAGCACCACGAACAGATCGTTCACGATTTCCGGCGGCGGATTGAACAGTCCCACCAACGGCCGGTAGAGCGGCATCAATATCAGTCCCATCAGGGCCAGCGAGAACGCGCCCAGCCAGAGAAAAGATTTGATGAACTTGCGGGCATCGGCAATATTTCCGCGGCCGATGCATTGACCAACAACGGTCACGATCGTTAAGGACAACGCGCTGGCCGGAATTTGGAAGACGGCCGCAAGCGATGACCCGATTGCGTTTGTTGCAATGGCATATGTGCCCAGGCTGACGATAAACACTTGGGTTAACAGCTTTCCTCCGTTAAAGAACATCTGCTCGGCCGCGAACGGAAGCCCGATAAACATAATTTTGCGCAGCATCGATATCGGAAAATGAAACAGGTCCCGCAGGCGGATATGCAGCGTCGCGTCTACTTTAAACAGATAATATAGCGCGCAGGCCGCCCCGGCAAAACGGGCGATGTTGATGGCCAGCGTCATGCCCATAACGCCCATATTCAGCAGCGTGATGAACACGATGTTCAGCAGAACGTAGAGCAGGTTCATGATCAGCGACAACGCCAGTGAGGCGCGGGTCTTGCCAATACCCCTCAGCGCGCCGCAGACCGCCTGCACAATCGCAATCCCGAGAAAGGAAGTGCTGCTTCCGATCAGATAAATCCGCGCACTCTCCAGCACTTCGGGCGACGCTGAGCCGAACAACAGATTCAGCACCGGCTGGTGAAGCCCGATGATCAGCAGCGCGATCGCTAAAGCAATCATCGCCACCGAAGTTACCGTGGCGGCGGATGCCCGGGATATCATCATCGCATTGCCGCTTCCCTTGTACTGCGCAACAACGACGGTGCCCCCGGTTGCCACTGCCACAAACACATTAATCAAGAAGATGTTCAGGGAGTCCACCATGTTCACGGCGCTGACCGCCGATACGCCCGACGAGCTGATCATGGCCGTGTTGACCAGGTTCAACCCGATGATGAATGCCTGGTCGATCAATATCGGAAAAAATAAAGCAAAAATCTGCCGGTAGTCCATCGACTCCCCGGATAAATGATGTTGAAGCAAACCGTTCATTCGGGTTCGTAATCGAACCAACATCTGTCATCACATTCTTTTCGTTGTAATATAAAAAGAAAAAACTCTTCATGCGAAGAGCTTCAGGCTTACGGTATTTAGAAATGGCTGCCGTAACCGTCACTTGGGAGAGCTCACTCCCTCGCCAAGGGGACAATACGGATGGATTCATTGATCCCGGATAAACCCCGTCTTTGATTGGAGGATATCACCAGACCCGGGTTCTGTCAACGAATGCAAGGCACAGGAAATGACCGTAAACCGCTGATATATGGAGCTTCATGCGAGCCTGCAGGTGATAACCCTTTAAATGATGGAACGGTAAGGGGAGAAGAGGTTTTCCTTCCATCGGTGCTTTCGAAGAAGCCTCTTATGACTCAATTTGTCCATCAAATGAATCCTCGTCCCTCACCCCATCCCTTCTTACCTCCACGCTAATCTCCTTTTCCATCCAATCCTCCATGTCCGCTAACTCATATACTTGTTCAATATGGAACACCCCGCTCGGCACATCCCCCTTATACACAGCCTCCGCAACCGTGATCGCCACCTTGGCCGTCAACCGGGACTGATCCCGCCCGACCAGCAAGCATTCCACCTTGCTGACTTTGCCATGGAGCTGGCCATATGCATCAACCCTCAGAGCGACCGCATCCGATCCCATTTTTAAATTCATTATGGCCTGAACCGCAGCATTCCGTATCCATTTGACTTTCAGCAGGAAATGCAGTCCGGAAGCACGGCATCCTGCCAAGATCGAAGTTAGGAGGGGAGAATCAAAGCCCAACCGTGTGGACACGGCGGATACACCCATAGTGTGCAGCAGTGTGGATTGATCCGAAAAAGGAAATCGATACACCTTTTTACGTCCTATTTTGCTGCCAAAATAAACCGACCTTCCATCGGAGAAACTCGCAACCGTCCGAAAGCGATGGTTCTCCATCACCTGAAAGGTGGACAGAAGATTGTCCACGGTCCACTCCACGGCGGCCTTGCCGTGCCGGTCCCCTAAACCGAGCATGATGGAAATATCAACCGACTCCGTCACATCCAAACTTTGACCCGCCAAGCTAACCATGAGATTCGTTAATCCAGGGGCCAGGCCAACACTCAGAACCGCGGTCGATCGGTATTCCTCCGCTGCATCCCGCCACTTCGCCACTTGACTCAGAAATTCTGCATTTGCCGATATATCCACATAATGCGTCCCGCTCCGGAGGCAAGCCGCTACCCAAGCGTCGTCCGTCTGATCAAGACACATAACCACAAGTTTTATCCGTTCCCATTCACTATCCATGACCGGCTGATCCAAATCCAATCGCATCGGCAGCACGTTCCCGCCTGTCTCACGGCTGAAACGTTCCGCTCTTTCCAAACTTCTGCCTGCAGCGTACACAAACCCTGGATATTTCTCTCCGAGCTCCCTGCATATCATACTCCCAACATGTCCGTATCCGCCTACAACCACGATCCGTTCCTTCATGATGCTTCATCTCCAAACTTTATAAAATTCGATGTACATAGTAGAGCCGGCTCGAACTGGATAAGTCTCTGGGATCTTAAGGCGGCGACAATTATAGAAGGCTAAGCCAAGCCTTGATTGCAAACCATCCCTCGACCAGAAAAGCGCCGAAATAGCGGGTAACTTCCTGAAAACCGGCTTCATGGAGCAGGTCCCGCAAAACGTATTCCGAGATGGGATGGGAGCCGTCCCCCATTAACTGCGAAAAACGCTCCCATTCTTCCTCCGGGATGCCGTCACTCCGCATTTCCGGGCGATCGTCTTTAGGTAGCGTCCGGCATGAGCTTGATTCCACTCCATCGGAATAAGCTCATTTTTCACTTCGTCCATGTTCAAGCCTCCCTTTTTCTTCACGGTGCAAATCTACGGGTTCTTTCATTCGTTTCGCAAACATGACATAATAAGAATCATTCTCAATTATAAGGATGGGAAGCCATAAACCTATCCCAGAAATGTGGGGTTTTCCAGACGAATGAAACGGGTGACTGCATATGGACACAAAGCTTAACGGCTTAATCGATAAAATAACGGCGCTTGGCGCAGCTAGATCCACCTCGCGCGCCTTCCGAACCGGACTGATCCGGCAGCTGCGCGGCTGGATTCCCTTCGACTCGGCTTGCTTTACAACGGTAGATCCGCGCACCTTGCTCTCGACGGGCGCCGTGACGGATGATAACATCGAGGCGATTCATGATCGCCTCTTCGAATACGAATATTTGCACATCGACTACAATCACTATCATGAATTGGCGAAATCCGGGGAACCGGTAGCCATATTAAGCGGAGCTGCGAACGGCGAACTGAGCAGAAGCCCCCGTTATCTGAACGTGCTGCAGCCGGCAGGTTTTCATGATGAGATGCGAGCCGCTCTGGTGGCCGACGGCATGTGTTGGGGATTTCTGACGCTGTTCCGCCGGAATGACCAACCGTTTTTTAAGGAAGTGGAACGGCAGCTCCTCTCCTCCCTCGTCCCTTTCATGGCTGCTGCGCTCCGTGATCGAAGCCTTCCGCGATCGGCTGAAAATCGGACGAATCCATGGACTGAAACCGGTTTATTGCTGCTGTCCGAAACGCTTGATATTCTTTCGTATAACCATGCTGCACAGTACTGGATGACATCCCTGCAGGACGCAGAGGAATTGGAGGCTGAATCGCTCCCCCGCCCGCTTCGCGCTGTCTGTTTCCGGGCTTTGGCTGAAGACGGCGGAACTGCGAGCTTGACTTCGACCGCATGTACTCACGTTCGGCTTCGAGACGACACCTTTGCCACCATTCGGGCATGTCGTCTGAACGGTCCAGATTCTGCTGCAAAGCTAGCCGTAACCTTTGAGTCTGCCCATACAATGGATATGCTGCCGTTAATCTCGGATTCACTGGGTCTGACGGAGCGAGAGAACGAAGTCATCAGCGGAATTCTACGAGGCTTTTCCACCAAAGAGATGGCTCAAGCCCTGTTTATATCCCCCTACACGGTACAGGATCATCTGAAGTCCATCTTTCTTAAAACCGGCGTCAACAGCCGCAGGGAGTTGATTTGGCAGCTGCATTCCAAATACAGCTTGAACTCTTGAGTTTGAAACCGGGGGACTCTTTCATGCAAACGGAAAATATAAATATATGAAAAAAACGAGGCGCATCCATCTTTCGCTTCGTTTTTTGGTGCGGTGTTCCGCTCCTCGGCTTAAATCAATGCTGATTTGGCGGTCCCCAAGCCTTCCCTTGGTCACTACTCCATACCAACTCTATCAAGCTGCATATGATATCAAATGATAGATTGGAGGAGATCTGGTAGCATGATAACTCAAATGGAGTTCGATTGCGTTTTCAGTCTGGGGCACAACTGTCAGGTTGCCGCTCAGCTTAGAAGAAACAACCTGCGTCGCACGGCAGGTCCATGGGACTGGTTCAACTTCGCTTCAACCCGCGAATTTTGCAAAGTCATCCATCATCGATTCAGCGAATTCATGCTCCGGGAAAACCTGGACATCTACGGCAAATCCGTCAACTGTTATTATGTACGGGACAAACAATCCTCTTGTTTATCCTTCCACGACTTCCGGAACGACCCGAAAGAGCAGCCGCTATATGACTACCCTGCTTTCCGAGAACGGCTGGATCGAAGAATCGAGCGTTTTAACCGCTGCTTGAATTCGGATCGGAAGACGCTTCTCGTGCGCATCATCCCGCATATAAAGGATGCCGAAACGATAGACCAGGTTATTTGCGAAACATATGCCAACCCGAACGTAACCCTGTTATTTGTCCTGCTTGGCAACCGTGAACAAGTCGTAAATCTTCCCTCATTCTCGGATCGGGTGCTTATCAAGCAAATCCCGAAGGGGGCGACCTGGGAGGGAAATTCGGATGCGTGGAAGACCCTTCTTGGTGGGTTTTCGCTCACTACAGGGGAATAAATGTTTGACAAAACCGGGTTTTTCCCGTATATTTACAAAAAAAGCATATCAGTAACCCTTACGAAGGAAGCACCCGTAAGTCTGGCGTTTATTACGCCTTTCTAACGGGTGCTTTTTGTCGTTGGCGGAGGTTCCCCAGCTTGATCTTCTGGGCTGGAATGAAATAAGAGAAGGAGCGATTATGATGTTGAAAAGATTATGGTTTTCTATCCTTGCAATGGTACTGCTGCTCACCCTTACCCCCATTCCTTTCGCGAATGCTGCAGCCATTGAGTTCACCGATTCGGTTCAAGCTCAATTGAATGCCACGGCAGACCGGGCCGGCGGAACCGTTCGTTCGAAACTGAAGAAGCAGTACGATGATTTTAAATCGGAACGGAAACAGGTCATGGATTGGGACGATCGGATTTCTTCGCTTCGTTATGCCAATGAAGCCAAAGCTTCGGAAACTCGCAAACGAATCAGCGAAATCGACAAGGACAAAATCCGCAGGCTGGAGGATCAGCTCCAAGCAGCTAAATCCAAATACCAGCCGCTGTTTGATACCTATTCCGCTCTCAATAAACAAATCGCCGCAGCCAAAAAACTGAAGGACAAATCGCTATCCAAAATGTTGCAGTCACAGGCCGGCGGCATGAAGATCCTGGTTGCCTTGGGACGTGAGGATATTCGAAACAAACAAGCGGCGCTTACGGCCGCCAAGAAAGAGAGAACTTCCAAAGCGGCTAAAGTCCGTTCCATCCTGTCCGAAATCGATCCGTACAAAAGCAAGATCAAAGGCGATAAAAGCGCTATGACTACGCCAAATAAACTAATGACAACCGAGTGGAAAAATTTCAAAGCCGCCGTAAAGGCCTATGAATCCGCCAGAACCAGCGATGCCCTGTCCAGGCTGCTGACGCTCTCAGGGCAGATCCTGGCCAAAAAGAAAAGCATCCATACTTACGAACAAAAAATCGAGTCCGTCATCTCGCGCGCTAATGCACAATTAAGGTAACGTTTTACCGAGTCCATCCTAGCAGATAGAGACATTTCGGCAATGCGATGATATAAGAACCCCTTCCACCATGGGTAGAAGGGGGCGATGTTTAAAATAAAGATTCGCATTTTATAACTCATCGAGCAACCGTTTGGAGAGGGTATTGGCATCCGGCCAATCTGGATTGATCGAGCAGCGGATAATCATATAACATCCCTTCATAGATAACCTCGAACGCCGGATGCTGAAAAAAATCATTCGGCGTTACTGCCGAGGAAGGCCGATCCCATAAATGGATTCTGCTTTGCTTCATCGCTTCGGCAACGAATTGCGAACAGAAATAGGATCGTTCCCTCGTAATATCGAGTCTCATCAGCACGCCGAACATGCCGATGAGATTATAGCCATAGGCTTCCTCTTCATCCTGGTAATGCCGGATCACGCGTCTTGCCGCCTCATATTGCTGAGGGGCGACTTCGAGACGAAGCAGAGCGCAGCGCGTGCCGGGGAAGTGGCGAAAAGTTCCCTCATACACATCCTCCTCCACGAATCCTCCGACCCAAGGATTGTTGGCGCACTTTCGTCCGAAGCTGAACACTTCATTCAAGTTCTCGTCGAGCGCCAGCGAGGCATGATTATAAGGCGCAGCAGTGATTCGTTTGATCAATTTCGTAAACATCGTTCCCGTATCAGTCAGTAGAACATATATATTTTTGTTATCGGACATTTGGCTTTCCCCCACATACATTGATGAACTTTTCATAGAATCCGGATTTCGTCAAATCCTTCGTTAACTTCATTGTAGTTGAGGCAAGCCGTTTCCATAACCGACTATAGGTGTGATTAGGACCTGGACCTAAGTCGAGTTCTTACCTGACCTGACGACGTAATCCATATAACTATACCCCATACAAGCGACGATAGGAAGACGGCGTCATGCCTTCGTGCTCCATAAATCGCTTGTTAAAGTAACTGACGCTCGGGTAACCCGCTTCCACTGCAATTTGTCCGATCGTTTTATCTTTATGATCGAGCAGCCATTGCTTAGCCATCTGAAGACGGCAGCGCGTCACAAAATCCATCGGCGTCATCTCCATGACGTTGCGGAATAATTTACAAAAATAGTACGTGGATACGCCTAACCTAGCCGCCCACTCTTCCAAAATAAACGGCTGCGCAGCTTCCTGCTGCATGATGGGCAGCAGCTCGTGAATTCGGTTCGCCGAATTGTTGGATTTATTATCCGATAAGGAGGACGCCTGTTCGACGAATACGGCTAACAAGGAATACGTCAAGGTGGACAATTGCGCAGGCTTCAGCATGCGATGGGTTTCCGCCTCATTCAAGAGCGCCTCATGCGCTTCTTCAAAGACCGCCGGCTGCCGAATGCTCCAAAGCTGGCTTTTATGAAATCCGCGCTCGATGAAATAATTCTGCAGGCCGCTGCCATAAAAATGGAACCAGCGGACATCCCAAGGATCGTCCTCGCTGCTGTAATAATGCTGAGCTTGCATGGGAAAATACAGCACGGCTTCCCCTGGGCCGAGCGTATGAACGACATTGTCGATTTCAACATGCCCTTTTCCGGTAGCAACATAGTGAATATTGAAATTGTTTAAAGAACCGGCTGCCCGTGTCACCGTGTGATCCGGCTCATCCCGGTAGATCCCTACCGATTCCGGCAGACAGAAGAACGGCATTTGCGGAAGGGTCAGCAGATGGCTTTGTCGTTTCATCTCCATCCTCCTATAATGACAATATTGTTTTATTACACTACAAAATAATATTATATCAATTTTATTTCTTGTCTTTTATAATCACAATATAATCTTAATAAGTTGTATAGGAGCTGATGAACATGACTCAAAAACTTCGTTGGGGGATACTTGGATGCGCCAGCATTGCCAAACGTTCGGTCATACCCGGTCTGCAGCAATCCCGTCTCAATGAAGTCGTTGCCATTGCCAGCCGCGACCAGGCAAAAGCAGAGCAAACCGCCGAGGAACTGAAGATTCCGACTGCATACGGCAGTTATGAGTCCTTGCTTGAGGATTCTTCCATAGATGCTGTCTATATCCCGCTACCTAACCATCTACATAAAGAATGGAGCATCCGTGCAGCGGAAGCCGGCAAACATATACTGTGCGAAAAACCGCTGGCGCTGACGGAAGCAGAGGCGGCCGAAATGGCTGACGCGGCCGCGACAGCGGGCGTGATTCTCGCCGAAGCCTTTATGTACCGCTATCATCCGCGATACGACTTGCTGAAGGAAATGATCGACTCCGGTGCCATTGGGGAAATTCGGGGCATTCGCAGCGCGTTTACTTTTAACAGCTCGGCCAATCATGGAAATGTCCGGTTTCGCAAAGATTGGGGCGGCGGTTCGATTTATGATGTCGGCTGTTATCCGATCAATGCCGCGCGCATCCTGCTGGATAAAGAACCGGAAGCGGTTACCGTTCAAGCCTTCTTCTCGCCTGAGCATGATCATGTCGACATGATGGCCTCCGGCTTGATCGAATTTGACGGCAACGTTGCCCTGACCTTTGATTGCGGCATGTGGGCGGCTTATCGGAATCCCCTTGAAATTGTTGGCACGGATGGCCTGATTGAAGTCCCATACGCCTACAGCCTGCCTGAGAACGGAGCAAACTTCTTCTTAACGACCGGCGATGGACGCAAAGAAATCGAGGTTCCTCATGCAAACGCATACAGCGAACAAGGTGACCGGATAGCGGAAGCCGTTTTGTACGACAAGCCTCTCCGCTACTCGACGGAGGATGCGGTTCGCAACATGAGAGTCATCGATGCCTGCCTGCAATCTGCCCACGAACGTACGAGAATCGTGCTGTAATTCACTCAAGGAGGAGATGAACATGAAATATATATCAATCAAGGGATTAAACAAACCCGTCTCTGCGCTCATGAAAGGAACAGACTATTTCTATCATGATTCGTACGAGAAAGCTGCCGCCAATATGGATGCTTACCTTGCGATCGGCGGCAATTCCGTTGATACCGCACATATATACTGCGGCGGTCAGAGCGAAGAAGTCATCGGCAGATACATGCAGGAAAGGGGGAACCGGGATCAGCTCGTCATTCTGACAAAGGGTGCCCATCATGACCAAAACGGCCCTCGCGTCAGCAAAAAAGACATCAAAAACGACATCACGACGAGCTTTGAAAGACTCCAGACGGATTTCATCGATCTGTACGCATTGCACCGTGACGATCCTGAGGTTCCGGCGGGGGAAGTCATCGAGGCTCTGAACGAATATATTGCTGACGGCAGTGTAGGCGCCATCGGGGTATCCAATTGGACCTGGGAACGCATTCGGGATGCCAATGCCTATGCCGACGCAAACGGCTTGGTCGGCTTTTCCTTCAGCAGCCCGAACCTCAGCCTGGCTAAGCCGAACGAACCCTTCTGGAAAGGCTGCGTCTCAGCCGATGCGGAGACGATGGCCTGGCATGAAGCTGAGCAGTTTCCGCTGCTCTCCTGGTCTTCCCAAGCGCGAGGATTCTTCACCGGGCGATTCACTCCGGAGATTCGGGACAACGCGGATCTTGTGCGGGTATTTTACAGCGATGCGAACTGGGAGCGGTTAGAGCGTGCCAAACAGCTGGCCGCTTCGAAAAATGTGACAGCCATACAGATCGCGCTCGCTTACGTACTGAACCAGCCCTTCCCTACCTGCGCGCTGATCGGCGCGCAATCGGCCGAGGAATTGAAATCCTGCGACGAGGGTTCGAACATCCGGCTGACTAAGGAAGAATTAGACTGGTTAGACCTGACGATTGATCAACGATCTTGATTCCTAACAATAAAGACGCCTTGAGCCAGGATAACGTCATCCGGCTCAAGGCGTTTTATTTTCAATTTAACGTCATCAACTCAGGCATGGAGGCCCAATCTGAAATCAGGTAGATGAATCCGTGGTTCCCGGGCCCCCCTACTCCTGCAAACTCCGCAGATATTGTTCATATTCTGCCGTAAATTCGAGCGCCTCGCTAAAGTCATCCGACTTCAGTGAAAGGACCGCAACGACGTCTTCCTTGCCTGTCTCATGCAAGGCTAGAATACGCGGCTGCCTTGGGACCCGAAACTGGGTATGGTCGTGATATACGATCGTGACGATGGTACCTAGCGGCTCTTCCTCCGGCGACAAAACGGTGCTCCACATCCAGCGCTGCTGGTCGGTTCCTTCCTCGCTTCCCCATTCCCTTGAAATGTCGAAGTCGCCCGGGAATTTCGGTGCGGGACGTATTCCTATTTCCTTGAGCTGCCTGTGTACCGGCAAGAATAACAGGTTTAAATACGTCCCGTACGCCATATCCCCACCCTCGTTGTATGCCCTTCGCAGTTTTTCCCGGTTATCGGTAAGCACCTTTTCCCAGTTCTGTTCAATATGTTCGGAAATATAGCTTCCGATGGCTTCGATCGGGTTGTCCTGCCGTGCTTCCAAAAATGCTTGCAGCGATTTCAATGGATTCATATTAACCCCTTTCCATTTCATGGATTTTGGATGTACCTCTCCAGCTTACAACATTCATGCAAATTGTAAGATTTGCTGGATATCCGGCCCATATTAGGGGTGAACCTTATCATATGCTTTAAACCCTTTAAACCCTAAATCCCTGCAGCATGCCGGCAATCACATGCATGGTTTCCTCGATGCCCTTATCCGTTTCCGGCATTTGTGCCACCAACAACGAGCATTCGTTTAAGGCTCCGGACAGGGCATGCGTCAAGGCATCAACCGGAGCGGCCTTCATCATTCCCTGATGCTGCATCAAGGCCAACTGTTCCCTCAGGTGGCTCATCGAATTCTGCTCGTCCATCTCGCGCCATGACTCCCAGCCTGCGACACTCGGGCCGTCAACAAGCATAATGCGCTTATTCTGCGGTTCGACCACGGTCGCAATAAAGGCCCGACATCCAAACAGCAGCTGATCCCAAGGATCCACGTAACGGTCGGCTTCCGCCTCCACGCGCTGCCCAATTTCCGTCTGCACTAATTCGAGTACGGCGAGAAACAGCCCTTGTTTATTCTTAAAATGATGATACAGCGCGCCGCGGGTAACATGAGCTTCGTCGGCAATTTCTTCTAAAGCCGCATGGGCATAGCCTTTTTCCGCAAATTGTGCCCTGGCCACCTTTAGCAGCAGCTGTATGGTTTCGTTCGCTTCGCTTTTGGTTCTTCTCATGATTGCGTTATTCTCTCCTATGCATCATTCGGATGCTGTTCTCAAGGACGACGGAAGCCCCAGCACTTCCTGGTCTTACACCCTTCGCCATGGAGCTTAGCGAATGCTGACGGATCCATGGACCGTATAATCAGATGATTCCGGATGTAAAAGTCAGCGGCTTGCGGCTTTTAATAAATGCCCCCGAGGAAGCTCCGGTACATGCGGCTTACCTCGATCTGACAGAAAATCCGCAAGCTCTCTTACCGAAGTAATCCTTCTGCGCGAAAGGATGTACTCATTCGCCGGTGCCGTCATCCTTCGTGGACCACACCTCTTCATTATACTGCTCCATAAAGGCTTGGGAAGGTGGAATGATCTTAATCATATCGATCAGCACCCCATTCGGGTCACTGATAATAAAATGCCGCTGGCCGAATTCCTCATCACGAATGTCCAGATGAAGCGGCAGCTTTTCCTGGATGACCAGCCTTTCGTACTCGGCATCCACATCCTCCACCTCAAAATTGAGTATCAGCCCCTGTACACGCTGCTGATAAGCAGAGGGAACCGTCGGGTGATCTTTGGACAGGATCGCCAGCTCGTAAGCGATGGGTCCCTCGATTCCCTTCTTCAAGCTTACATACCAATCCGCTTCAAAAACAACCTCAAAACCAAACAACCGTGTGTAAAAGTCTGCGCTTTCGGCAATCTGTTCTGTCATGATGACGGGATAAAATCCTTGAAGTTTCATATGGAAAACATCTCCTTGTAAATGGAATGATCCCAATTTAACATACATACAGCATGTATGTAAATATTATTTTTTAAAATTTTTCATAAAAAAAGAACCTGCGGACCGCAGGTTCTTCTTTGGCTACCACAACAAGCTGACTGCCAATAGATTGAACAATGCTAAAGGCAATACGACATTAGGATTGGGGCCGTATGGCACAAATGGAGGGTATCCCGGGTAGAAACCTCTGTTGCCTTGTTCTACAAGAATGTACACATTCTTTGCATCGACATTTATGACGATACCTTCAACGGCTTCATCATCCATCGTATGCACCCTTACCTTGCGATTCACCACGTTTTTCATGGCCGAATGGGCGCTTTCTCTATGTTTCTTCATGGAATGTACCAACTGGTGATCGCATTGAAACAGCATTTGCGGTTGAGTTGAATATTGGTTCATGTTGCTCCTCCTTCACTCTCTTCTACCCGCATTGTATGCAATTGCCCTCTCAAGGGTGTTCGCCTATCCGCAATCCGTTTAATGCACCGCCGATACGGGTATAGTACAACCAGATGAAGGAGGTTAGACATCATGGACAAACGAAATATACAAACGGGGCCAAGCAGCTTTTATATTGAGGACAACGGCAAAAAAGTAGCCGAAATTTCCTACTCCCCACAAGGAAACGGAGTGATCAGCATCGATCATACCTATATTTCTCCAGGGCTACGGGGTCAAGGCATTGCCGATGAGCTCGTACGAAAAGTGATCGGATACGCCAGGGAAGAAAACTTGAAAATCATCCCCGCTTGCTCCTATGCCGGGCATTATTTTGATAAAAACCTCGACGATCGCGCACTTCTGCACAAGTAAATATGCTGTTAAACAACCTTGGCAAACATGCAATCAAAAATGAAGCATTTGTTAGCTTGAACTTGGCCAGCCATAAGAATGCTCCCCTTATCGGTTGGCTTTCGCGTGCCCGGATTTCCAGTCAATATTTAACTTTGGTATTTTCTATTGCGATAGAGCGATCCTATCCTCTATGATCAAATGGTATAGCTTAGCTTAGGGAGGCAATTATTAACATGATGCAAACAGCGGAGAATTGGGTCTGGGAACAGATGTTTGACAAATTGCCTTTTGGGGCGATCCTGATTTCTGCGGTTGACGAGCCTGTTGCGATGGTGAACGACCGATTCTGCGAAATAACGGAATCCAAGCGTTCTGACCTGCTTCAGCTCAAACCTTCCGAAATCCAAGTTCTATCCAACCTATCTTTTCAACAAATATTGCAATCATTGATATATGACCCAACGTCCACTCTCTCAAGAGAATCATATTTTATTCGCCAGGACGGGCGCCAAGTGCATGTCGCCATGAGTATCTCCCTGCTGGAGCCCCCCTCACGAGACAGGACACCGTGGATCATGTGCTGCCTGGAACCCGGGACCGTGCAGGAGGGGACGACTTTGCCGCCGATCATCAAGAATGACGAGCTGCTGGCACTGATTTCAAAAAGCGGACAAGACCTCATATCCATCAGCAGCGCCGACGGCATTATCGAATACATCTCACCTTCTGCCACTGACATACTGGGGTACACCCAAGAGGAAATGATGGGCCAACACCGCGGTAAATACTACCATCAAGTCGACTCCGAGCAAATGAAGGAACCAGGCAAACTATTTTCGGAGAATGATAGTTTCGTTCGACGCATTCGCCATAAGGAAGGACATTATTTATGGTTTGAAACGTCGTTTCAGCTCATTCGGGGTGCTCAAGGTGAAATTGACAAGGTACTGGCCATAGGACGAAACATAACCAAACGTAAAACGGATGAGGATACGCTGGCCCATGCGCAGCGGATTGCCAAGATCGGTTCCTGGCGCTGGGACTTGATCACGCATACGCTTACCTACAGCGATGAAATGAGGCGAATTTACGGGTATCAGATCAATGCCATCGAGCCGAATCATGACACGCTGATGTCCCTGGTCATTCCGGAGGATCGCGAACGGCTGGAACAGATTGTGCGCACGGCCGTACAGGGTAGAGCAGACGAAATCATATACCGGATCCAGCTTAAAGACGGACAAATCCGAACCATCAGAGCCCAGTGGGAGGTCACCGTTACGAACGAAGGAAGACCTATGGAGATGGTCGGCATGGCACAGGATATTACCGAACAGGTGATGATCGAACAGCAGTCGCTGGAGAATGAGAATAAGTACAAGCTCATCACCGAAAATTCGCTCGATTTCATATCGCGAAGCACCATTGACTGCTTTACGTTTCTTTACTGCTCCCCTTCCTGCTACGCCCTGCTCGGGTATCGCCCCGAAGAGATGGTCGGCACCAGTACTTTTGACTACGTATACGCTGAGGATATTGCGCCGTTACAGGACTATTTAGAGAATTGCCTGGAAGGCAAAATGCTCACACCGATCACCTTCCGCTATATACATAAGGATGGCAGGCACATCTGGTTTGAGGTCAATTGCAAATATATCAGCACGCAGGGTGGTCAGAAGAATGAAATTATTTCGATTGCCCGCGACATTTCCGAACGAAAATTAATGGAATTTAAGCTGAAGGAAAGCGAGCAGCGCTACCGTTCCCTGTTCGAGTACAATCCATCGGCCGTATACTCCATGAATTTGGACGGTGATTATATAACGGCCAACCAGAATCTCCAGGAATTGACGGGATATACGCTAGACGAGCTTATCGGGATGTATTTCGGGCCGATTGTAGCAGAAAAAGACAAGGCTCGCACGCTGTTTCATTTTAATCAAGCGAAGGAAGGCATACCCCAAAGCTATGATCTGACCATCATTCATAAGGATGGACGTCCCATCGAAATCAATACCATCAACATTCCGATTTTCGTGGATGACGAAGTCGTCGGCGTTTATGGCATTACCCGGGACATCACCGAACGCATTCGGACGATGGAAGAGATCAAGAAGCTCAGCCGGGAGCTCACCCTGTTGCTGAATACGGTATCGGAGGGCATCATCGGTCTGGACATTCACGGTCAAGTCGCTTTCATCAATCCGGCCGGGGCAGCCATGCTTGATTACGAACCTGCAACGACCATTGGAAGACCGTGCGACCAGATCATCAAGGAAATTCGCCATGACGGTACTTTCTATCGCGGGGAAGATTCTCCTCTCGTTCAGGCAGTCAAACAAGGCATACCGCTGTCCAGAGCCGAAATCGTACTCTGGCGAGGAGACGGTACCAGCTTTTTAGCCGATTATCAGGTTAATCCGATTTGGGATCAAGGAGAGCGCAAAGGCGCCGTCATGGTATTCCGCGATATTACGGACGAGAAAGAGATCATCCGCGCCAAGGAGAACGCCGAACGGGCTGATCAAGCAAAGACGGAGTTTCTCACCATGATGAGCCACGAGCTCCGGACGCCGATGAACGGCATTATCGGGATGATCGAGCTGTTAAGCACGACAGAGCTAGACGAAGACCAACAGAATTACATCCATATTCTCATGGAGAGCAGCGGCTCGCTGCTGCACATCCTGAACGAGATCCTCGATTTCAGTAAAATCGAGACCGGCAATATGACCCTTAATCATGAACCGATTGATTTGCGCTCCTTGCTCGAAGTCGTCGTTGATTTATTCTCGGCGAAAGCCAAGGAAAAAGGGTTGTCCTTATCGTTCAACATCAACAGCGCCAATGTCCCCGACGTGATTATCGGCGATGCCCTGCGGCTGCGGCAGGTGCTTGTGAATCTCATCAGCAATGCCATCAAGTTCACGCATGAAGGCAGCATAACGTTGAACGTGGAAGGACTTCGCAGGACGGGCACCCAAGAGTTCACGCTTGCTTTTCAAGTAAAGGATACGGGAATCGGCATAGCGCCTGAGCTCCAGCATCAGCTGTTCACTTCCTTCTCGCAGCTGCATCCATCCTTGAACCGAAAATACGGCGGTACCGGATTAGGGCTTGCGATCAGTAAAAAGCTGGTTGAGCTGATGGGCGGCGTGATTGGCGTCGAGAGCCGTGAAAATGTCGGTTCTTCCTTTTATTTTACGATTCCGACCCATACGCTGCAGGATGTTCACACAAACCCGTAACATTCGGTCACTTTTCGTTCTCAATCTATCTGCGTCAAAAAAAGGTGATCCACGGCTTCTTATGCTGTGGGCCACCTTTTTTCTCGTTTTCGCACCGAGTGATCGGTTTCGTTCTATTGGTACAGGGATTCCAGTTCGTCTACCAGTTTGCCTACATAAGCCACCGCTTTGGAGATCGGCTCCGACGTGGACATATCGACGCCCGCCATGGCCATCAATTCCAGCGGGCTCTTGCTGCCGCCGGCCTTGAGCACTTGAAGCCATCGCTCCACGGCCGGTTGGCCCTCCTCGCGGATCAGCTGCGCCGCAGCTGTTGAAGCGGTCAAGCCTGCCGCATAGGTGTAAGGGTATAGTCCCATATAGTAATGGGGTTGCCGCATCCAAGTAAGCTTCGCGCCTTCGTCCAGTTCCACGGCGTCTCCCCAGAAATCGGAAAGCACTGCGCCCTTAAGCTCGGACAGCTTGTCTGCCGTAATCGGTTCATCGGCCATCGCATGGCGGTATACCCTTCTCTGCATTTCCGCTTCCAGAAGGTGCGTCACGTAATTGTGGTAATAGGTGCTCAGCAGTTGGAGAATGATCCAGCGCCGCATCCGCTTATCCTCGGATTGACTTAGCAAGTGATCCGCCAAGAGAAGCTCGTTCATCGTTGACGGCGCTTCGATAAAATACATGGACGGACGGGCATTGGTGATGCGTTGATAGCGAGCAGCGAGCATCAAATGGCCCGCATGCCCTACCTCGTGTGCTAACGTGAAGGCATTGCGCATATTGTCCGCCCATGCCATCAGGATATAGGAATGCACTCCGTAAACCGATGAACAGAACGCTCCGGTAGATTTGCCGATATTATCGGCATAGTCCACCCAGCGCTTGGAGAACGCGGATTCAACGATCTCGCCGTATTCGGGACCAAGAATCGACAAGGCGCTGGAAATGGTGGCACAAGCTTCTTCATAGGTTACGCTTGGATTGAAATCCGGATCCATCGGCGCTTTCAAATCGCAGAACAGCATCTGATCCAAACCAAGCTCGCGTTTCTTCAGCTTCATCAGCCTGCGCATATGCGGAGCAAGCTCCTTCAGAATCGTATCGTGGATATGAGTGTACATATCCATTGTCACTTGCTGAGGCTTGAGCAGCATGTCCGTAACGGAGTCAAACCCGCGAAGCCGGGACAGCACCACCTGCTTCTTCACTTCCGTGGCATACGCCTCGGCAAAAGTGTGACGCGCCCCCTGCAGCGACTTCGTAAAAGACGCATAGGCTTCGCGCCGAAGCTCCGTATCCTCGGACATTTCGTAGGAATTCTCATACAGACGGAACGAGACCGGCTTGGTTTCATCATTCACTTGAATGTCATCAAAGGTCATATCCGACAGCTTGCTGCGCAAATAGATGCGGTAAGGGGAACCGAGCACCTCGCCCAGCGATGCAAGCACGCTCTCCGTCTCAGGACTCAAGCGGTGAGGCTTGGACTCCAGCAGCAGCGTCAAGCTTCGGGCATAAGGCGCCAGCCCTTCTTCCTTCGTTATGTAATGCTCGATGGTTCCGTCCTGGAGATCCAGCAGCTCCGATTCAATAAATGTTAAGGAGGACTGGATGCGGGACAACACATCGCCCGTTTTGGCCGAATTCGCCAGGTTGGACGGGTTGGTTCCGTCTTCCGACTGACGCAGTCTGGCATATGCCCCGACTCGGCCGATGCTCTCCATCAACGCTTCCTGTTCATTCAAGCATTCGAGAAGTACAGATGCACCATCGCCTAGCCTGCCCTTAAACCGCGTCAATTGAGCAGCTTGCGATTCAAGCGCTTTGAGACCCGCTTCAAATTCTTCTTGCGAGACAAACAAATCATCCAGATTCCAGGTAGCCTCGATTGGAACCTCACTTCGTGTCAGCAATTTCCCCATGTATACAGCTCCTCTCCTGTCTTAAGCGATCACTGGCTGCTGCACGGCTTAAGGATTAGCAGCAGCTTCACCCTTCCATCTTATCACAGTTTTATACGGGAAACGCCTCCTCATTTAAGCCTTGACTTCCGACCTTGTTTATGGATATAGTTAATCCATACTCTTATCTAAAGGAGAGATTTTGATGTCGGTGGTCGTTCTTAACTAACCCAATTTCATATGGATCGAAATGTAAAATTCTGGGCATTTCCTGATTAGGGATATGTTTATTTTTTGATGGATTCTCATTTCGTCCGTTGAATTAGTTAAGAACTGCGGATATCAATTGAAGCCCCTTTAGGGTTTATTTCGATATGATATGGTCATCCGTGCTGAGTTCAGCACGGATTTTTTGGGTCTCCCCTCTCTACTCAGCGGGGTTATTTGGAGCTGTCCCACGCCATATCCATCGGAATAACGGTCTTTGGGCGGAAAGCGAACCTGAGTAGTTCGCTTTCCGCCTTTTTTGCGTTGTATTACCTTCAACCATTTTAGTCTAAAGGAGAATGTAACCCATGAAGCCATTGGCATTAAACAAATTGGAGTATGAGAAAATACGCACCGAACTCGAACGCTTTGCCGTATCCTATCTGGGCATTTCGCACATTCAGAAGATGACCCCCCTCACCCAGATGAAGGCCATTCGTAATAAGCTCAATGAAACGGAGGAAGCCAAAACCCTGCTGCAAAGCGGTGCTAGCGTGCCTATTCCCTCACTGGAGGGCGTTGAGTTGATCCTGGATTTGCTCGGCACCGGATATGTCCTGTCCGAGCGCGATTTCGGCCATTTGGTCCAGTATCTCAGAAGCTGCCGTCAGCTCATTCAATATATGGCCGCCAAGAGCAGCATTGCTCCGACGATCAGTTCCTACGCCTCTTCCATGCATGAGCTGCGCCAGCTCCTGTCCGAAATCGAACGCAGCATTCATGCCGGCCGCGTTGTGGATGGCGCAAGCAAAGACCTGGCGAAAATCCGCAAAAAAATCATCGTAACCGAGGAACGGATCAAGCGTAAGCTCGACAGCCTGATGAGCCGTTACAAAGGGATCATGCAAGAGCACGTCGTCAGCAAACGCGGAGGACGTTACGTGCTGCCCATTAAGAAGGAGCACCGAAAAGCCGTGAGCGGCTCGATTCTGGATGAATCGGCCAGCGGGCAGACGGTATTCATCGAACCAGCCGATATGCAGGGACTTCAGATGGAACTGAACCACCTGCAAGCCGATGAGGTCCGGGAAGAAACCAAAGTGCTGAGCGATTTGACGGCACTCGTCGAGCAGTATCAATACGAACTGAGAACCAACGCCGATACCGTCGGAATCTACGACTACATCATAGCCAGGGGCAAATACGCGATTTCCATCGGAGGGCGCAATGTGGATCTGAACCAGGAGGGATTCATCCATCTCAAATCCGCGGTTCACCCTTTAATCGGCTCCTCCATGGTACCGCTGGACTTCACCATCGGGAAACGATATAAAACCTTAATCATAACGGGTCCAAATACCGGCGGCAAAACTTCAGCGCTTAAGACGGTTGGGCTGATCACCATTATGGTTCAGTCCGGTTTGCTGGTTCCCGTAGCGGAAGGCAGCCATTGTGCCGTCTTTGACGAGGTGTCCGTCGACATCGGGGACGGGCAGAGTTTGGAGCATGCCCTGAGCACATTCTCGGCCCATATCCGCAACATCCGCGACATTTTGCAGACGGCCGGCAGGTCCACGCTGGTGTTGCTCGATGAAATGGCTTCCGGAACGGACCCGGGTGAAGGCGTCGGGTTGTCCATCGCCATTCTGGAAGAGCTGTTTCAACGTCAAGCAACGGTCGTGGTCACTACCCATTTCACCGAAATCAAAAATTTTGCCGATCGCACGGCAGGCTTTGAGAATGCCCGCATGGAATTTGATGCCGACACCCTCGAGCCGCTCTACCGCCTGCGGATTGGTGAAGCCGGTCACAGTTATGCTTTTGTCATCGCTGCTAAGCTGGGGATTCCGGAAGCGATCATTGCCAGATCACGGGAAATCACGGAGGCGGGGACGACAAGAGGTATTGCTGCCTACAGTCACAAGGATAGCTCGGACACCGAAGAACGGGCCGGAGAACCAACCCCGGGTGAATACGATTCCTTCCCTATCGAGGGTCCGGATCAACCCTTAGACGACAAGAATAAAGAAGACGAAGCCCCCGCCTCTTCCCTTTATCAGCTTGGAGATCGGGTCTATGTGCCATATTTGAAACGAAGCGGCACCGTTTATGAAACCATGGACGCTAGAGGTCATATCGGTGTCATGATTCAACAGGAGCGATTGAAAATCAACCATAAACGGTTGAAGCCCTATATTGCGGCTAAGGATCTCTACCCGGAGGATTATGATCTGGATATCGTCTTTGAAAGCAAAGAGAACCGGAAGAAGCGCAATTTGATGAAGCGCAAGCATGTTGAAGGATTGCAAATTGAAACGAAGCCGGAGTAACGATTCCTGAATAGATAATTTGGAACGATTGTACGGATAACGAAATGAAGAAACATGAACCATATATTGAAGGAGAGATAACGATGAACATACGTACCGAAACCAAGAATGATTATGAGCAGGTCAACGAACTGCTCATCCAGGCTTTTTCCGGTCAGGAAGAAGCGATCCTGGTACAACGATTGCGGGAAGACGGAGCTTTTGAAAGGGAATTGTCCATGGTTGCCGAAGAGGACGGGATCATCAAGGGTCATATTATGTTTAGCCGGGGCAGCCTTCTTGACGGCGATCATACCCATCGGGTAGCTGCGCTAGGGCCGCTGGCTGTGCTTCCGAAGTATCAACGGCAGGGGATCGGCGGGCAACTGATTGAAGAGGGGAAACGGCGGTGTCTCTCGCATGGCTATCCGCTTGTGTTTCTGTTCGGCCATCCCTTGTATTATCCGCGTTACGGTTTTGTCCAGGCCCGAAACCATGGAATCGATGTATCCCAATTCGCCGTTTCCGATGAGGTGTTCATGGTCGCCGAGCTTCAGCAAGGCGCACTTCATAACCTTCATGGCGAATTCCGTTTTCATTCCGCATTCGAAAATTTGGGGTAAACCGAAATTCATAGACCCGTATCATCCGAGTGGTTGGGTTAAGGCGGGGAATCCTTGGTGGCATTCAGCTTTCAATATGTTGTACAATAAAGTCTAAATGACTATTTGAAGGATGGTTTTCAACATGTATGTAGCTCAAGGTTGGCAAGATTACGAGGTCATCGACACCGGTGGGGGTGAGAAGCTGGAGCGCTGGGGCGATGTCATTCTAAGGCGTCCGGATCCGCAGATCATCTGGCCGATTGAACGTGAAGACGGACAATGGCGCAATGTACACGGACATTATCACCGCAGCTCGTCCGGCGGCGGGCAATGGGACATGAAAAAGCAGCTGCCGGATCGATGGACCATCTCGTACGACCAATTGAAATTTCATATCCGACCGACCAATTTTAAACATACCGGCTTGTTCCCGGAGCAGGCTGCGAACTGGCGCTGGATGATGGACAAAATCGCTTCCGCCGGTCGTCCGATCAGCGTGCTGAACCTGTTCGCCTATACGGGCGGAGCTACCGTCGCTGCGGCATCTGCCGGTGCTCAGGTCGTCCACGTGGATGCTGCGAAGGGGATGGTTCAATGGGCCAAGGAAAACGCGGCATTGTCCGGCCTGGCTGACCGCCCTATCCGTTATATTACGGATGACGTGTTTAAATTCGTGCAGCGGGAACAGCGTCGGGGAAACAAATACGATGCGATCATTATGGATCCTCCCTCTTATGGGCGCGGACCAAGCGGAGAAACGTGGAAGCTGGAACAGAGCCTGTATCCATTCCTCGAAAGCTGCATGAGCATCGTATCGGATAACCCGCTGTTCATGCTGATTAACTCCTACACGACCGGCATCTCCCCGACCGTTCTGAACAACATGCTCACCATGACCATGAAGCCGAAGTACGGCGGATTGATCAGCGCAGGCGAAATCGGATTGCCGATTACCCGCTCCGGCATGAACCTGCCATGCGGCATCCTGGGCAGATGGGAGTCCTGATTCGATGAGCAGACGGGGACCAGCAACGTATCCGGCCGTGCCGATTCTTTTCGAGGATAATCATGTGTTGGGCGTAACCAAGCCGGTCAACATCCCCTCGCAGGAGGATGCTACCGGTGATCCCGACATGCTAACCATACTGAAACAGGACATCAAGGAGCGTTATAACAAGCCGGGGAACGTTTTTTTGGGATTGGTGCACCGCCTTGACCGTCCCGTGGGCGGAGCGATGGTATTCGCTAAGACGTCCAAAGCCGCCTCCCGATTATCGGAGGCCGTCCGTAGCCGCAGCTTCCGTAAGCAGTACGTAGCGGTCGTTCACGGTGTTCCAGCGAAAACTTCAGGCCGGCTCGTGAACATGCTGTACAAGGATGCTAAAACCAACACCGTCCACGTTACCTCCAAAGGGACGGACGGAGCCAAGGAAGCCATTCTGGATTATACGGTGCTCCAAGCAGCGGAAGGCGTAAGTCTTGTCCGGATCGAACTGCACACGGGTAGACCACACCAAATACGCGTACAGCTCAGCCATGCGGGTCATCCGCTGTTCGGCGATCAGAAGTATGGAAGCAAGGTGAACAAGGCCGGCCAACAGATTGCCTTATGGTCCGTATTGGTCGGATTCCCTCACCCTGTTACCAAAGAGGACATCTCCATTCGTTCCATGCCGCCTTCCGTTTATCCCTGGAGTATCTTCAATATGGACCAGCTGGGATCGACATGACGAACCTATCAATGAATTTTTAAAAAACGAAATCCATCATTGGATTTCGTTTTTTTGTATGTCTACGCCTAATGCTATGACTATGTAACTAATTACAAATATTGTAATATTTTATCCCTCTATCATAATATATTATCCCTTTACTTTTAACAAAGAATGGCAAAGAATAGTAACCAGAATAGATTAACATTTTTTAGTTGATTTGTACAATCATGGTATGAACCTCATCTTGGGGTTTATATAGATCACGGTTGCCGAGGAGGAGGATGATCAAGGATTATTCATGAATGGAGTCGATAGCCGGTTCGTTCCTGTTTTGTGCAGAGCAAGTAAACCCGCAGCATAAGGAGGTTTGATCAGCAACAGGAGTCCGCTGAATTTCAAATTCAATATTCAAGGAGGTATTTGTTATGGATCAGGTTCAGTGTCAAACAAATCACCGCTTGCATTTGAAACCGCTGTGGATTTTTTTAGGAAGCACACTGTTGTTTTTCACCATTATGATCATTACGGCAAGCAGCGTTTCCGCTCATGGTTATATCGAATCACCGGCCAGTCGTGGTTATAAGTGCAAGCTTGGCGAGAACGTCAACTGCGGCAGAATCATCTATGAACCGCATTCCCTGGAAGGGAAAGGGAACTTTCCGATCGGCGGACCGGCGGACGGCCAAATCACCGGTGCCGGAATCTTTACCGAACTGTATGAACAGACGCCAACCCGCTGGAGCAAGGTAAACATGAACGGCGGGCCGAACACGTTTAAGTGGGTGCTGACCGCAGCCCATGCTACATCCGATTGGAAATATTATATTACGAAAAAAGGCTGGGATTCCAGCAAACCCCTCGCACGCGCAGATCTCGAATTGTTCTGCTCCTTCAATGACGGCGGCAAACAACCGCCGAACACCGTAACCCATACTTGTAACGTACCTACCGACCGCACCGGCTACTATCTCATCCTCGCCGTATGGGAAATCGCCGATACGGGCAATGCCTTCTATAACGTGATCGACGTGAACCTGAATAACGGCAGCGGCAATCAGGACACGCAGGCACCGACCGTGCCGGCGAATCTGAGAACCACAGGGGTTACAAGCAGCAGCATTTCGCTCGCCTGGAACGCCTCTACGGATAACGTAGGAGTCACAGGCTATGAAATCTATCGAGGCTCCAATCTAGTGGCAACGGTATCCGGATCCACCCTGAGCCACACCGTTACCGGCCTGCAAGCAGGCACCTCCTATACCTTTACGGTAAAAGCCCGTGACGGAGCAGGCAACGTATCACAGGCGAGCAGCCCGCTAACCGCCAGCACATCAAATCCCGTTCCGGACACCCAAGCTCCGACGGCTCCTGCCAATTTACGATCTGCGGGATCGACGTCCACAAGCGTATCATTAGCCTGGAACGCTTCCACGGATAACGTCGGAGTAAGCGGCTATGAGGTATATCGGGGCACCACGCTGGTTACGACGGTGTCCGGCAGCACGCTATCCTATACAGTTGGCGGATTATCGCCAAACACGACCTATAGCTTTACCGTAAAAGCACGCGATGCGGCAGGCAACGTATCCCCAGCCAGCAATGAGCTGCAAGTCACCACGGCGGACGGCTCTGTACCGGAAACTCCGGCCTGGGCTCCGAATACTTCATACCAGCAGGGAGCTTTGGTCACGTATGGAGGCAAAACCTATGAGTGCCGCCAAGCCCATACGTCCCTGCCTGGATGGGAACCCGCTAACGTGCCGGCTTTATGGCTGCTTAAGTCTTAACTTCATCAAATTATGCCAAGGTTCGTTAGTGACCACGTGACTAGAAAGCAATATTAGCAAAACAATGAAACCGCCCCCAAAGTCGGAGCTGCCGCAGGCAGCCAGACACGGGGGCTTCTGTGCATTCCATGTTAGGTGCTGGGTCAATAATGCCTACGCCTCGACCAGAACCTCCTGAGGAGCCGTGCTGATCTTTCCCAATAGATAGACAAGCAGCTGTTGATTATGCGAGGATATGCGGTTCAGAATCCGGGAAAGGTACTCCTCCCTAACCTGTAATCCTCGCGTATATTCCTCGCGTCCTTTATAGGATATCGTCACCCAGACGATCCGTCTGTCATTTGCGTCCCGTTCCCGTTGGATCAATTCGTTCTTCTCCATCCGGTCCAATAGCATCGTTACGGCAGCCGGACTTGTAGCCAGGTAAGGAATGAAATCGGAAGGTTTCATCCGCTTCTGCTCAGCGAGCACTTCCAGCACCATGAGTTGCGACTCCGTCAATGTCGGGGCCAATCCGGCTTCCATATGGAGTTTATAATCCTTGGCCAGCTTGGACCACACCTTGGCGAATTCGGCAGTATGCATGTTTATCCCGTCCCTTCCGTTATGTCTGTCATGATCAAACATCGAAATACTATCTGAGTTTGCGGAACTGTACTCTGATGAATGAACTTCCGTTTGAGCCAGCGTCATGATTTTCATAATAGTTTATAGGATTAACTTTTCGCTGGATGCCAGCCAATATCCTTCTTTTTTCGTTAAAAAATATAATTTCCAATCAAGCGACAAAACCCGTCATGCCTTGTGTGACGGCGTTTCTCAACATTCACCTTACTTCGACAGCGCCAGACATATGTCAAATAGTATAAATTTAAACATGCGTCATCCAACGCTAAATACAACAAAAGCACCCCGACAACCGTTCATCGAAGGTGCTTTCGTCCATTCATCTCTATTCAATCCATATCCGAATTAAAGGAAAGGCTCGCTCTTGCCTAACCTTCTTTGCCTAACTCTGCATGCGGGAGACTGACCAAATCGACAATCTGCCCGTTCTTGCCGACATCGGCCAGTAGTTTACCAATCGATTTACGCTCCATAATCGGAACTTTCTCCGTGTGAATCGGGAAAGCTTGCCCGTCTTCGCTATAAGCGTTAATCTGCAGCGGCTCGCGACAATAGAACGCGCCGACAATGGCGCTGCCGTTAGGCTTCACCCGCTTGCCTTCCTTGAACTCAAACGTGGCCATGCCTTTTCCGCCGCGGCTTTGGGCCGGATAATCCAACAGCAAGCTTCGTTTGCCGTATCCAAGATCCGTGATGGTCAAAATTTCGCCTTCATCGTTCTCCACCCATAATGCCGCAACGACCTCGTCCCCGTCTCGAAGCTGGATTCCCCGAACCCCACCGGAAACGCGTCCCATGGCATTGACTTCCTGTTCATTGAAGCGGATGCTCATCCCTTCTTTCGAGATCAGCACGATATCCTTATTGCTGTCACTCATAACGACCTGGATGATGCTGTCTTCCGCAGCTACCTTCGCAGCCGCAACCGCGCCAGACCGTTTGGTTACGTACTCCTTGAGATCTGTCCGCTTCACTTGCCCTTTGCGGCTCACGAAGACAAGCGATTTGCCCGCTTCGTCAAAGTTCGAAACCGGGATGACCGATACGATATGGTCCTCTTTCGGTACCTGGATCACGTTAACAATGGCCGTACCGGCATCTTTCCACTTGTACTCCGGAACCTGATGCACCGGCAATAAGAAATATTGCCCGCGGCTCGTGAAGATCAGCAGATTCTCCAGGGTATTGACTTCAAACAAGCGCGTGATGTAATCCCCTTCCTTGACGCCTGAGCTTTCCAGCTCACCTCCGCTGCGGGTGAAGGATAACATGCTGGTACGCTTGATATAGCCTTCATTCGACAAGGTTACGAGCACATCCTCGGCGTTAACAAGCACTTCAAGGTTCACCTTGATCTCTTCCACTTCTTCCTGGATAACCGAACGCCGGTCGATGCCGTACTTCTCCCGAATTTCGATCAGCTCTTTGCGAATGACGCCAATCAGCTTCTTATCGCTGTCGAGAATCGCACGCAAGCCCTCGATTTTCTTTGTCAGCTCGTCCAGCTCTTTTTGCAGGGAATGAATTTCAAGGTTGGTAAGACGGTATAATTGCAGCGTCAGAATCGAGTCAGCTTGTCTCTCCGTGAAACCGAACATCCATTGCAGATTGTTCTGGGCATCCTGGCGATTCTTGGAAGCCTTAATAGCCGCAATCACTTCGTCCAGTATGTTGAGCGCCTTGACGAGGCCTTCCAATACATGAGCCCGATCCTCGGCTTTCTCCAGCTCGAACTGCGTCCGGTGGGTGACGACTTCACGCTGATGGTCGATATAGGCCGACAGCATCGCTTTAAGCCCCAGCTGCTGAGGGGTTTTATTCACGATGGCAACCATATTGAAATTGTACGTAATCTGCAGGTCTGTTTTCTTGAACAAATAAGCCAGAATCCCGTTCGCGTCGGCATCCTTCTTCAGCTCCACGACGATGCGAAGCCCTTCCCGTCCGCTCTCGTCCCGAACCTCGGCGATGCCTTCGACTTTTTTCTCAAGACGAATGTTTTCCATTGCCGTAACCAGTCTCGACTTAACAACCTGATAAGGAATTTCCGTGATGACGATCTGCTGTTTACCACCACGAAGCGATTCAATGTCCGTCTTGGATCGCAGATAGACCCGGCCTTTGCCTGTCCGATAGGCATCCAAAATGCCTTCGCCGCCCATGATGATACCGCCGGTCGGGAAGTCCGGGCCTTTTATGAACGTCATGATCTCGTCCAGCTCGATCTCCGGCTTCTGCATGACGGCGATGCACGCATCGATTACTTCCCGCAGATTGTGAGGCGGGATTTCGGTGGCGAAGCCCGCGGAAATCCCGCTAGCTCCGTTCACAAGCAGATTCGGGTACCGCGAAGGCAGCACAACCGGCTCCTTCGCCGTGTTATCAAAATTGTCCTTGAACAGCACGGTTCGCTTCTCGATATCGCGCAGCAGCTCCATGGCAATCGGCGACAGCCTGGCCTCGGTATAACGCATCGCTGCTGCCGGATCATCGTCCTGGGAACCCCAGTTTCCGTGACCGTCCACAAGCACATGTCCCATTTTCCATGGCTGGGCCATCCGAACCATGCCTTCATAAATCGATGAGTCCCCGTGCGGATGGTAGTTGCCCATGACATCCCCGACGGTTTTCGCCGATTTGCGGTATGGTTTATCCGGTGTGTTACCCGAATCGTACATGGCGTACAGAATCCGACGTTGAACGGGCTTCAGGCCGTCACGAACGTCCGGGATCGCCCGGTCCTGAATTATATACTTGGAATACCGGCCAAATCGGTCACCTACAACCTCTTCCAGAAATGCCGGCAAAAATTGCTCCGATAAACTCATTCATTCACCTTCTATTCCTCAAACTCCGCGAAGTTGACATTTTCAACGATCCACCGCTTGCGGGGATCTACCTTATCTCCCATCAGCGTAGACACGCGCCGCTCCGCTTTGGCGGCATCTTCGATTTGAACCTGCAGCAAGGTCCGTGTTTCCGGGTTCATCGTCGTTTCCCATAACTGCTCCGGGTTCATCTCGCCCAGTCCCTTGTAGCGCTGCAGCTCAAAATTTTTGAATTCCTTCAAATAATTAGCCAGCTGTTCATCCGTCCAGGCATACCGCACGGTTTCCAGCTTGCCGGATTTGCTGGCAATTTTATACAACGGAGGCTGCGCAAGATAGACGCGGCCTTCATCAATCAACGGCTTCATGTATCTGTAGAAGAACGTGAGCAGCAGCACCTGAATGTGGGCTCCATCCGTATCCGCATCGGTCATGATGATGATTTTCGAATAATTGCTGTCCCCGGCTGTAAATTCCGTACCGATCCCCGCGCCGATCGCGGATACGATCGCACGGTATTCATCATTCTTCAGGATGTCGGCCAGCTTGGATTTTTCCGGGTTCATCGGCTTCCCTTTAAGCGGCAGGATCGCCTGGATCTTAGAATCCCGCCCCTGCTTTGCCGAGCCGCCAGCGGAGTCCCCTTCGACAATGAACAATTCGGTTCGCGAAAAATCCTTGGACTGAGCCGGTGTCAGCTTGCCGCCGAGATTGGAACTCTCGCTGCGCTTCTTGCCGCTGCGCATCTCATCCCTTGCCTTCCGGGCCGCTTCGCGCGCTTTGGAGGCCTGAATGGCCTTCTTCAGCAGCGTTTGGGCAACCTGCGGATTTTCCTCTAGGAAAATTTGCATCTTCTCGGTAACGATGCTGTCCACCGCGCTCCGCGCAGAGGCGCTTCCCAGCTGGTCCTTCGTCTGACCCACGAATTCGACCTCAGCCATCTTGACGCTGATTACGGTCATCATGCCTTCCCGGAGGTCATTCCCCTCCAGATTCTTGTCCTTTTCCTTCAGAAGATTGTTCTTCCGTGCATAATCGTTCATGACGCGCGTATACGCCGTCTTGAAGCCCGTCTCATGCGTACCGCCCCCGCGCGTCGGGATGGAGTTAACGAACGAGGCCAGCGTTTCGGTATATCCTGCATTATATTGAAGGGCGATTTCGACTTCGATGTCATCCTTCTCGGCATAAAAATGGATCACATCGTGCAGCACGTCCTTGCCTTCATTCAAAAATTGGACGAACTGGCTTGCGCCGCCTTCATAAAAAAATTCTTCCCCATTCCCGCTCCGCTCGTCTTTCAAGACTATTCGGAGTCCTGAATTCAGGAAGGCAATCTCCTGTAAGCGCTCTGCAAGCGTGTCGTAGTTCAGATGCGTTCCCGAGGTAAACACGCGCGCGTCCGGTTTAAACGTGATTTTCGTCCCTGTTTTGTTCGTATTGCCCAGAACCTCAAGACCGGTTACCGGTTCTCCGACATGCTCTTTTCCTTTTTTGTCCTGCCAGTACTCGAAGCGTTGGCGGTGAATTTTACCTTCGCGGTAAATCTCCACTTCCAGCCACTCGGACAACGCATTGGTTACGGATGCGCCAACGCCGTGAAGGCCGCCGGACTTCTTGTATCCGGAACCGCCGAATTTGCCGCCGGCATGCAAAATGGTGAATACCACCTGCGGCGTGGGAATGCCGGTCTTGTGCATCCCGGTCGGAATACCGCGTCCGTTATCGTATACCGTCGCGGATCCGTCTTTATGCAAAGTAATTTCAATTCTCGAGCAGTACTTGGCCAAATGCTCGTCAACGGCGTTGTCCACAATTTCCCATACCAGATGATGCAGACCCGACGAGCTTGTGCTCCCTATGTACATGCCTGGCCGTTTGCGTACCGCAACAAGGCCTTCGAGCACTTGAATGTCGTCAGCATCGTATCCTGAACGGTTAGTACCGCCGTTCTTTGATGACTCTGCAAACATATCGATCTGTTCGACCATTCATGCTCCTCCTTCAATTTCACGTATCTCGTGTTTTCTATTTCTACATTCCAATATTTTAGAAGAACGCGGTTCTCTAAAAAATGCAAACAAATGTTTCATGCTTTGTCCATTTTAATTCAAGATATCCCTTCTCGTAAAGACACTGAATGCAACAATAACCGCACAAATCGCCCAAATGGCTAATACGGCAAGGGAAAAATTCAAGGTCATGCCCTCAATCGGCGGCAAATTGCCCGCTAAATAACTGGTCAAATTCAGGTTTACCATGAACAAATATTTGGCGCTGCTCCATGCCGACGCCATATTCGTCAGAATATTTCCGGCGATCAATGCCGCCATCATAATGACGATGCTGGCCGCCGTGCTTCGAACCAGGACGGATACCATAAAAGCCAGCATGCCGACGCATACGCCGACAAACCAGACCAAACCGCCCTGCATCAGCAAATACTTCCATTGGGGCACCGCATGAACGCCGGACATATCCACGTCTGACCCGACAATTTGGAAACCCGTGAATACCGGGATGTCAAACCCCTTGTAGCCGAAAGCGAGACCAGAGATCAGGTAAGCGATGACAAAGGTGGAAACGACAATGAGCGACGTGAACATGATCAAGGCTACCAGTTTGCTCAGCAGCACTTTCCAGCGCTTTACCGGCCTTGTCAGGAGCATCTTAATGGTGCCGGTCGTCCGCTCTCCGGAAACGATATCCGAAGCAATGGCCATGATGAGCAGCGGGATAAACAAGGATATCGCATTGTTCAGAAATTCCCGCGTGAACGTTACCCCGTTTGGTTGATTAGGATTCACATCATGCTGCAAATAATACTGCATCTGCTGAATAAAGATTTGCCGATATCGTTTCCATTCATCCGGCACCCGGTCACTGCTAAGCGAATTCTCATTATCCGTGATCCGCTGCTGAAGCTCAAGCCGCCAGTCGCTGTTGAACTTATCCCGGCTCCGTTCTGCGGACTTCATCTGGGCGTATGTAAACATGGGCACTAGGACGAGGAGAACCAGAAGAACCACATAAAACCGCTTACGCTTGATAATTTTGATGCATTCGTTCTTGATCAGGGGCAACAGATTACTCAATGCTCTCACCCTCCGTCATCTGCAGGAACAGCTGCTCCAGCGTAGGGTTGATCCGGTGAACCTCCCGGACCTGCACGCCGGCGCCAACCAGCCTTTCCACAGCCCTTGATGCATGTGCAGCATGCATTCGGGTCACAACGGCATCCGGTGACATGCCTGCCAGTACATTATCGTCAAGCACGTCCTCCGGGCGGTCCACGATCTCGCAATAATCCAGCTTCTGCAGAATTCGTTTACCCTGCACGGCGGGATTCAGATCCCAGATGACATGATCGCTGCTGCCGGCAATCAATTCATCGACCTCGCCTACCGCAAGCACCCTTCCGCTGCTGATGATGGCTACCCGATCGCATAACAGCTGGATTTCGCTCAGCAGATGGCTGGAAACAAATACAGCCAAGCCCTCCTCGGCCAACTGATGGATGAACTGCCGCATTTCTTTGATTCCCTTCGGGTCAAGACCGTTCGTCGGCTCGTCCAGAATCAGCAGCTTCGGCCTGCCGAGCAAGGCCTGGGCGATCCCCAAACGCTGCCGCATGCCAAGTGAATAAGTGCTGACCTTGTCATGGATTCTTCGATCAAGCCTGACCGTATCCACAACTTCCTGTATCCGCTGATCGTCAATACCGGGCTGCATTCTCGCAAAATGCTCGAGATTTTCCCAGCCGGTCAAATACGAATACATCTCCGGATTCTCCACGATGGATCCAATATAGCGCAGCGCCTGCTCCTGCTGGCGGTTCACATCGTAACCGCAGACCTCGATCCTGCCGGATGACGGCTTGATCAAATCCACAAGCATTCGGATCGTGGTTGTTTTTCCTGCCCCGTTCGGCCCCAGGAACCCGAATATTTCGCCCGCGCGCACATCGAACGACACATCATGTATAATCCATTTTCGACCGATTTTCTTTTTTACATGCTGGACGGATAGTACGATTTCCTGCACTTGTTCATTCATCGATTTCCATCTCCCACCTGACATCCTCTTCATGCTACAGCATACCTTCTACAATTCGATCCGCGATGGCCTGATATCCTGCCCCGTTCGGATGGAAATGGTCCGTGGACAGATACTCGCCGAGCTTATGCTGAAACAAATCGAATGTAGGGACAAGCGTCATATTGGGATCCCGGTTTACGAGCTCCATGACCGCATGATTCCATGCTGAGACCACGACATTGCCGGGTATCAGCAATTCTTCCAAATCGGAAAAGGGATGATACAAGCCGATATAAACAATTCGGGCATTCGGATTAATATCCCGAATCTTCTCAAGAATTGTCTGCAAGCGTTCGGAGGCCTGCGGCAATGCGCCCATCAGCATGGCTGGATCGAGCTCCAGCTCGCCGGCATCCGCCGCCCCCTCCATCAGCCCGCTTCCTTGAAAGATATCATTGCCCCCGATAGACAGCATAATGACGTTGGCTTCCTTCAAGGCATACTGTATTCCCTTGTCGTCCAGCTTAGGGAGAAGTCCCTCGGTGGTCATTCCGTTTATCGCCAGATTGGCCAGCAGGCTGGCCGTTCGTCCATCGCCGTTCAATTGTTCGACGCTTCGGCGGACAAAACCGCCCCCGGTACTGTCCCCCGTTCCCTTGGCAAGCGAGTCTCCGATCGCCGTCACTTTCAGATCATTTGGCAGCACCGCTTCCGACGGAGCCCGTTCCGGCTTCGGCGGCACAGTCTCTTGGCCTGGCGCGGCGGATTCGCCGCCGGTGAGCAAGGGCTGACCTTGAGGATCATTAATATCCTTAAACGCATACACGAAACCGAATATAAGCACAATCGTTACGATAATCGACACGGAGGCCGTGATACGCCATATCCATGCAGATGACTTCATGACATTCCCCCTACAAAAATCCTCATGTACATTACCATAAGACTTCTATAAAAAATTTGCAAATCAAAACACGCAAAGAAGGCTGCCCCGGACGCAGTTTTCTGCGCGCCCGGGGCAGCCTTATCATGTAAAACAAGATCCGTGCTTATTGGCTGATGAATTCCTGAACCCAGTATCCGTTGTAATATCCCACACCGATCATGGTGAAATTAGGAGACAGGATATTTTCGCGGTGACCTTGGCTGTTCATCCAAGAGTTCATGACTTCCTGCGGCGTGCGCTGCCCTTTAGCGATATTCTCGCCGGCATAGCCGTAAGAAATGCCGTAAGCCTTCATCATGTCGAATGGAGAGCCGTGCGTTGGCGAAGTGTGGCTGAAATAATTGTTATTGCTCATGTCCTTCGCTTTGTCCAGTGCTACCGTTGTCAGCTTGGCATGTACCGTGAGCGGCTTCAGGCCAGCTTTCGAACGCTCTTGGTTCACCAAGTTGACAACTTCGGAAGCAAAATTCGATTGCTCCGTTGTGCCCGCAGATTCGGAAGGCTGGGACGGAGTCGTAGATGGCTTGCTCACAGGCTTGCTTGCTTCTGGTTTGCTTGCTTCCGGTTTGCTGGTCTCAGGCTTGCTTGTTTGAGGCGTCTCTGCAGGCTTGTCCGCCTGAGGCTTTTCCGTTTGCGGTTGTTGGACGACCACCCATTTAAACTGCGACTCCAAGCCTTGGCTCTCCAGGAATTTCTGGATCTTCTGTTGCCAGTTTACATAATTATTGCTATCAGCAGGTGCAGCCGAAGCCGTTGTCGGCAGCATGATGCCAACAGCCAATACAGCCGCGATACTGCCGCCTGCGATTTTCTTTATCCAATGGTTGTTCATGAATACTCATCTCCTATGCTCATAGTTGTAGAGTTTGCTTGACCGCCGTTCTAAGATGTTGAACTTGATGGGTGTGGGGCGGTCAGGCATTGGTTACATTTTTGTAATCAGGTACGAACACATTGTAACACATTTGATACCTTCGGCAATCCTACAATTGTTGGAAAGGAGTCCTTGAATTCCTACTTTATGCTCAGGGCCCCAGAAACCAATACCGGTCCTGGTCGAATGAATTCCTTGTATTTTTGATAATCGGGTAAAATCTTCTAAACTTCCATAGAATCTAGGTCAGAACAAGAAAAAACCCACCCCGAAAACGGGGTGGGTTAATGAAAAGGCCCAGGCTACAGCTTTTTGCTGAACTGGTAACCAGCCTTTTCAAATCCAATATGTTCATAAAATGCATGTGCGGGAGCAAGTTCTTCCCGGTTGCCGCTTGTGAGAAACAAGAGGTGGCTACCATGCTGTCTTCCCCATGTCTCTGCACCGCGAATCAGTCGTTTGCCAATTCCTTGGCCGCGGTAGCTTGAGGTTACAATAACCGAAGTAATTTGAGTGACCGGTTCGGTCATAGTGAAGGATTTGACTTGACGAAGCATGATCATGCCGACGACGTCTCCATCAACCTCGGCAACCAGGTTGCCGTATAACGGGTTGTCGTTCATGGACTCCATCCGTTCACGCATGACGTTGAGCGTGGTCGGATAATTCAGTTCTCGCATCAAGGATGTGACAGCTTCCAAATCATTCTTCTCAAAGTTTCGAATCAGCAGTGCAGGCGCAGAAATTACGCTTTCGATGCTCATTATACCCTCATGCTTCCCTTCTTCTATGAATTCTGAGTAAACTCTACTTCTATTTTGTAAGTTTATGAAGAAGATTGCAAGTATCAAGCGACATTTTTTTTACATTTGTGTCCGTTTTGTTAAACCTTTGTTAAGCCGTTTTTACAAAAATCGGTATTGTGCTTCAATCAGCCCATGATATGTCCCCTGCTTCTGCATAAGCTGGTCGTGATTTCCTTCTTCGATGATCTTCCCGTGATCCAGCACGACGATATGATCGGCATGGCGGATCGTTGATAATCGGTGCGCCACGATGAAGGAGGTACGTCCCTGAAGCAGCACTTTAAGGGCACTCTGGATTTTTAATTCCGTCTCGGTATCGATACTTGCCGTTGCTTCATCCAGTATCAAAATCCGCGGGTCGGCAAGGAGCGCCCTCGCAAAGGATAGCAGCTGCCGCTGCCCCATGGACAGCATGTTACCGCGTTCCTCGACCTCGGTATCGTAGCCGCCCGGCATCTGGACTATAAACTCATGGGCGCCCACAGCCTTGGCCACGTCTTCAATCTCCTCATTGGTCGCATCCAGACGGCCAAAGCGGATATTATCCCGAATCGTACCCGAGAATATAAAGGTATCCTGCAGCACGATGCCGATCTGATTCCGGAGGCTTTCTACCGTCACCGTTTGAATATCGTACCCGTCGATGGTTAACTTACCGTCCGTAATATCATAAAAGCGGCTGAGCAAATTAATGATGGTACTTTTGCCTGATCCGGTATGACCGACCAACGCAATCGACTGGCCTGCCTTCACGTCCAGATTGATGCCTTTTAGAGCCTGGCGTCCTTTTTCGTATTCAAACACCACATTCTCCAGCTTGATGTCCCCTTTAATGGTCGGCAATTTCTTCGCGCCAGGCTGATCATCGATGCTCGGCTTCTCGTCTATGAATTCAAAGATACGTTCGGACGATGCCATCGCGACAAGCAGCTGGTTATACATTTGGCCGAGCCGATTGATCGGCTCCCAGAAGTTCCCGACATATTGGGTAAAGGCAATCAACAGACCGATCGTGAGCTCGCCTTGCTGTATCAATACGGCACCAAGCCAGAACAAGATCAGGGAACCGAACCCCCCGGTAATCTCGATAAGAGGCCCAAACCCTTGGTTCATGGCCGACGCCCTATCCCAGGACTTTTTGCTGTCCAGGTTCATGTTATCAAAAAATTTCATATTTTCTTCTTCTTGCGTATAAGCTTGGGTAACGCGGATTCCCTGAATGGATTCGTTCAAGTGGGAGTTAATCCGCGAGTTCCGGATCCGTACTTCCTGCCATGCGCGCCGGATGCGCACACGGAGTTTCGTAGAGATAAAGAACATGATCGGTACCGTCACGATCACGGCCAGGCCAAGCTTCCAGTTAATCAACAGCAGGATGACAACGATGCCGACCAGCTGTACGCAGTCGATGATCAGATTGACAACCCCGTTCGTAAACAAATCCTGCAGGGAGTTGACATCGTTCGTAACGCGAACCAGCACGGATCCCGCCGGACGCTTGTCAAAGAAATTAAAGGATAGGCGCTGTATATGCTGGAACAAATCGGCGCGCAGGTCATAGATAACCCGCTGACCGATGATATTCGTAAACTTGATCCGGAATATCCCGGCAACCCATTGAATGATATACATCGCCAGAACGGCGATCGTAATCTGATACAGCAGGGTCAGGCTCGGATTTCCTTCCTTCGGGTCAATGGCCTGATCAATAGCCAAGCTCGTCAGGAACGGAATGGCAAGCTTCGTAATCGTGCCGATAATCATCATGAGGCCGATCAACGGGAGGATCTGTTTGGCATATGGTTTCATATACGAGATCAGACGCGTCAGCTGCGTCCAGTTAAACGGCTTCTCGATCGCATCGTCGTCCTTGTATACAAAACGTTCATTGGTTTCTTCCGAAGGCTTCCGCGGCCTCGGAATCTTTTGCTTCTGATGCGGTTCAGTATTTACGTTGGCGTTCATGCTTGCACCTGCCCTGGCGTACCTCCTGCTTGAGCTTGCTTCGCAATCAGGTCCGCATATTGTATTTTGTACACATCCTGGTAAGGTCCCGGCACCGCAATCAAATCGTTATGCTTGCCGCGCTGCACGACTCTACCTTCATCCAGAACGAGAATTTCATCCGCATGACGCAAGGAAGAAATACGGTGAGCGATAATAAAGGTCGTTCTGCCGTTCATGACTTCCTGGAAACCGGATTGGATTTCATGCTCTGTTTCCATGTCCACTGCGCTGGTGGCATCATCGAGGATCAGGATTTTCGGGTCCTTCAGAAGTGCACGGGCTATCGCGATCCGCTGCTTCTGTCCGCCGGAAAGACCCATCCCCCGTTCACCGACAATGGTATCGTAGCCATCCTTCATTTCCATAATGAAGTCATGTGCCTTGGCCAGCTTGGCTACCCGAATGATTTCATCCATGCTAACGTCCTTCATCCCGTAAGAGATATTGTTGCGGATGCTGGACGAGAACAGGAAAGTCTCTTGGAAGACCGTTGCAATCTGGCTGCGCAGACTCCGGACCTTAATATCGTTGATGTTCACGCCGTCTAATTTGATGCTGCCCTGATTCACGTTATAGGCATGCATCAAGAGCTGGATAATGGTTGACTTCCCTGAACCTGTTCCCCCCAGCAAACCGATCACGGAGCCGGGACGAGCATCCAGATTGATATCTTTGACGGCAGCCATCTTGTTGCCGTAAGCAAAGGTGACATTGTCGAACACGACATGACCCTTCACCTGGCTTGGCACCAAATCTACCGCACGCTCACGGTCTTCGACATCAATGGGCTGATTCAACAGCTCCAGCACCCGTTCACCCGAAGCCTTCGACTGCGTATAGTTGTTAATGTGGAACCCGATCCCCCAAAGAGGTCCGATTATGTACCAAATTAAGGTGAAGAATGCTGCCAGCTCCCCTACCGTCATGGAACCTTGGATAACCATGGCGCCCCCGACGGCAAGCAAAATGACGACGCTGACATTCGCAAAGAGCTCCATCATCGGGAAATAACGGGCCCACAGGGAAGAGGCGAATATCTGATTGGTTTTGTAACGCTCATTCCGTTCGGAGAATTTCTCCACTTCGTGAGGCTCGCGAGCAAAGGATTTAACGGTACGAACACCCGTAATATTCTCCTGAACCGCGGTAGTCAGCGAGCTGAGCGCCAGGCGCATCTCCTGGAACGCCGGATGGATCTTGGACTCGAATTTGAGAGCTGCGAACACCAGAAATGGCATCGCTACCAAAGTAACCAGCGTCAATTTCCAGCTGATGGTGAACATCATGATGGAACCGAAAGTCACCATCAGTACGAGGTTGAGGAGTTGGGCAAAACCGAAGCCGATAAACATCCGGATTGCTTCCAAATCCCCCGTCAGCCGCGACATCAAATCCCCTGTCCGAGCCGTGTCGTAATAGCGGAACGATAGAAATTGCAACTTTTCATAGCAGGCGTTTCGCAACGAGTAAGCCAGGTAATTCCCCAGCCTCCCTCCAAAGAATCCATGCAAAAACTGCATGAAAGCTTTAAGGATGACCACGCCCAGCACGGTGAGTGCCAGCTGCGGTACGATGCCGTAATTCTCCAGCTTGATTGCATCGTCAATCAGCACTTTTAACAGCTGCGGATAGACAAGACCTAAAGCGGTTGCAATCGCCAGACACAGAATGGAAAGAAAAAGATAACTTCGTTTCTCCCAAAAGAAGCCCTGCAGTTGCCTGAGAACATTCATGTTTATCCTCCTTTGGATTTTTTACGTTCAGGTTATGTAGCATTTATGAAGTTTATCATCGACCCGAACCCGCGGCAAAGAGAGAAAACCGTCATAAATGAGCCAAAAGGACCTAATGGGGGCAAATAGTATAACTTATCATTGTTTCATGATGAAATCATCGGGAATTCTCATCATTACTAGGGGATATAATCACATTGTCAGTCCCTTCAACCGTTAGGCTTTATCCGCTATTTTCGACTTTTTTGAACATGCTTGAAAAAGGGTAATATCCTAAGCTGGTTTCATCCTATTCGCGTTCGCTGCAGCGGATAAAAATATGCCATATCGTCCTATGCCGCTTTCATCAGGAGAGCGGTCCATCGATAATAATAGGACGAAAGACGCCCCGCCACGGATGGCATATGGGACGTCTTTCGATGGTTCAACATGTGATTGGCGTTCATTCATCCGGTAAAAAGGGAACGGGCCTTACCGGAAGTTCGCACCATGCTTCTATTCTATTGCAACTCTTGCTTCATGCTAGACGGGAATGTTCCGTCTTTACTGCGCTGACTTCATCATGGCTTCCAAATCATCCGCCAGTTGACGCCACATCAACGGAGACTGGCCGTCCTGCAGCGAACCCAGTATGGCAGCCATGGATTCCTTCAGCTGTTCCTCCAATGCGGATACATGATGCTGCAGTGAACGTTCGCTCATTCGAACATAGTGGTCCGTCAGCTGCTCTTCCCGCAGGCCGACCACACCCGCCACGGCTTCCTTCACTTTCGGCTCAGCCGCTTCGCGCAGCTTGGAACTTCCGCCGCCCTCAAAGAAATGTTTGGGATTCTTAAAGGTCGACCAGAAGGTTAGCCAATCCCCTTGGATTTGCAGCTCCGTTTCGTCCAGCTCCGGCGGTGCCCAGTCCGGATCCCGGCGTATGGCCAGTGACAGACCCTCGGCCATGCCGTTGATATCGGCTGCGGCCTTAAATGCCGCGGCTTCGGTTAATTTGCGGCCGGCCGTCTCCAAACGAAGCGTGGTGGCCCATAGTTCCTGATCCAGCTCTACGGACATCGTTCGCATCAAATCACGTCCGCAAGCCGCAAATGCCGATTTCAAATGCCCTGCATCCTCCCGAAGCACGGAAGGATTAAACGACTCCTGGAAGAAACGGTTCATGGCATACTCCAGCCGCTGCCGCACGTGAAACAGCAGCTCGCTGCTTTCTTGACCGATGTCGCGGGCCATTTCCTGCTCCGCCAAAGCGTTAAGGCGGGCCATGGCTTGGTTTTGCACCTCTTCCAGCTCCCCGATTTTCCGCTTGCGCGTGGTCTCATCCTGAGCGGCCATTTCAGCCCACCCCCGGATACGGTCCCTCACAGAAGCGATCTCATCATAACCGGCACGCTGGGACAGCCTTGGCAGCTCTTCCACCGCAAATCGGCCCAGCGCTTCTTCGAAAACAGGGAATCCCGATGCCTGCAATTTCTCCTCGTCCCCTTGCCGCTTATTGTCCAGCGCAGCCAGACTGGAGACGGGGAAGATATGCGGGCTGCCTACGCCGCTGGCTGTAAGATTGGTGCGCACATGCTTCACCACCTCATTCAGCTCGTCTTCGGACTGAGCTAGATCAGCCGCATTGACGATAAAGAACATTTTATCCAAGGCAAAGCTGTCTTTGACCCGGCCCAGCTGGGACAGGAATTGCCGGTCCGCTTTGGAGAACGCATGGTTGTAATACGTTACGTAAACAATCGCATCCGCATTTTTAATATAGTTGAAGGTGACGCCGGTGTGCCGGGCATGCAGGGAATCCGCTCCCGGCGTATCCACCAGCACGATCCCTTGCTCCGTCATCGGACAGCTGTAATACAGATCGATCCCGTCGACAAAGCAGGATTTGGTTTCGTCCGCCACGTATCCCCGATATTCGGCCAATTCTACCGTTTCCGTGGTGCCGAGCCTGGACTCCATCTCATCCCAACCGGAGGCGGCGGCCTTTAGGAACCCGTAATGCGGCAGGCCTGCCGGGTGAATTCCGGCCGGATTCAAACCTTCAGCCACGTTCCGCCAATTGGCCGGACTCGGTTCTTGGAGACCCAGCACGCCGAAGGAATACTTCAAATCGTCCCACCACATATCGCGGCTCTTCATACGCACGTCTGCGGTACCATGTGATCTTCCTTCGGCCGGTGCCAATATGCGGTTCACCGCCGCCGTTGTCGGATGCGGCGATACCGGCAGGACCGACTCGCCAAGCAGTGCATTGGCGAAGGAGGACTTTCCGGCGCTGAACGCTCCGAACAGCGCCAGGGTGAACGAGCCGCCCGCAAGCGCATCCGCGCGGGCGGTCAGATCCCGCGCGGCCGACGCCAGCGCGGGGTGCGGCGCCAGCAGCGCCGCCGCTGCGCGCAGCTCGGCTGCCGCGGCCTCAAGCCGCTGCCGCCGCTGCGGTGCCGCCTGCGCAGCGGCGGCCCGGGGCGCCGTGCGCCCTTGCCCCGGCTGCGCCGCCGGGGCGCCGCCCTGGGCAGCCGCATGCGCAGGCTGCCCCTCCGGCTCCCTCACCTCCGGCAGGAGGCCGGGGGTGAGGGAGGTGCGCGGCGGGAGCAGCTCGGCCAGCTCGCCCGCGCGGGCGGCTTCCGCCTGCTGCAGGGCTGCGTAGCTGGCGGAAGCCGCGGATTGCGCCAGGAGCTCGGCGCCCTGGCGCTCCAGCTCCTGCAGACGGACGGCCGCAGCGTCCGTCAATGCCGCCTTCAGCCGGTCGGCAAGCACCAACACGGCCATGCGGTAGCTGCCCTTGATTTCCTCGGCCAGCTCCCGGTTATAGTTCAATACATATTCGCCCGACACCGTGGCTTCCGGATTCACGGTTCGCGTAATCATATCCTCCCGCACGCCCGGAAGTTCGGCGTCCATCAAACGTTCCCATTCGGCATTCCATTCCGCATGCTGCTCGACGCTATTGCGGAACAGCGAACGCAGATGCCAGTCGACCTGCGAAGAGGTCTGCTCCTCCAAACGATGATGGAAGGCCTCCAGACGGCGACGGCGCTCTTCCTCCGTCTTGCCGCCCGAGAAGAGGAACCCGACCTTAAAGCCGGATTTCCGGCTCTCCAGGAAAGATAGGCTTAAATCCCGAACATCCGCCGGCGTTAGATTGGCATTGGCAAGCAGCTTATCGGCTTCCTTGCGGAGTTCTGCGCGAACCGATTCCGGCAGCCCCGCTACGGTTCTTTTTTGTTCTTCCAGCTCCTGCAAGCGCGCTTGCAGCGCCGCTGCGGCCTCCTCGCCTCCCATTTCCTCCAGCAGCCGTTCCTTCTCCTCCTGATGACTGCGGGTATAGGCTTCCACATGCTGATCCGCAGCATGACGAATGGAGCAGGAAACGCTATGGCGCAGCAGCGGCTCCTTCCGGGATATCAGTTCGCCGATCAAAGACTTCAGCGTCTCCCATTGATTATAGGGATGCTCCTGCACTTTAAGCGAGGTGCATAACAACCCTTTGTACGTGATCTTCCACTGGGCGAATGCCTTCTTGACGTCGTTCAGGTAAGAAGACAGCGTCAGCTCGTCATCACGATGCTTGTCGATCTGATTCACGATCAAATATAGCGGCTTCCCCCAATCCGACAGGCTCTTGGCAAACATCAGATTACTCTCCGATTGCACATGATTGTAATCCATGACGTAAAACACGATATCCGCCATATGCAGAGCGGAATGGGTCGCTAGCCGATGCCCGTCGTCGGTCGAGTCGACGCCGGGGGTATCCATCAATACTCCGTCCACGCCAAGCAGCGGCACGTCATCCCACACTTCAATCGCGGAATACTCCCGGCCCTCCTTGCAGTATTCCGCAAGTTCGTCGATCGTTACCTTGATAGGCTCCCCATGGTCCGCGACAGTCCGGTGAATCAATGCCCGGGGCTCGCCGCTTCGAATCGTGACCACATTGGCACTCGTCGGTACCGGACCCGAGGGCAGCACCTTTTTGCCGCAAAGCGCATTGATCATGCTTGACTTCCCAGCTGAAAAATGACCGCAGAAGGCAAGCGTGAGCTCGCCGCCAGTACCCTTGCGTATCAAATCCTCGGTCAATGCGGAGGAAGACTCGTCGTTCCAGTCCAAAAAACGGTCCCGGACTCTATTTAATTCCGTCATGCTGTATCCGATTTCATCAGTCATCAACTTCAATGTCATTTCTCGCTCCTGTCCATTGATCTCTCCATCTCTGACACCATCTGTTCACATCATTTTATTTTATCACCGCTTGCGCCGTAAAGGAATCATTTCATGATCCGCCGTTTGTCCCGTTCTATGCAAAATGGCAGGCCAAGGAAGAATCGCTTCCTTGCCTGCCATGGGTTCAACATCTCATTTTTTAAAACATCAAATTTGAAGAACTTAAGATACGACGGTGTTCTCTTCTGCCGGAATCAAAATTTCGAACACGTTTCCGTGCTGCAAAATGGTTAAACCGCGAGACTTATCGCGCATCACGACCACTTCCGGCTTCTGAGACATACGCTCCAAATAATGCTCGGGAGCATCCCCGGAGTGGCTGAACGTCACGCCTTCCACTTCCTGCTCTTCATTCTCGCTCAGTTGGTTCTGGCTCTCCACCACATGTTCAAAAATATCCGAGAACAATTCAAAATTGTCGGTGTAAACAGAGATGCATTTCATGTGTAATCCCATCCTCTTTTAAATTTAGCTCCTGCTGATCCGGGGTGCATTCCTTTTTCACCTTGCGAATATCCGGCATTTCTATTCGGTCACAGTTGTTTCCAGATTTCCATTCGCCCATGCGGCCGAAATAGAAATCCGGAGACAAAGGCAAGCGCGCTGGCTTGCTTGCAATGATGCCCATTCGCCGGCTGTCAAAGTTCGGTGTTCTCCCGAATCAGATGAACTGTTTCTTTTTTTGTCTGTTTCTTGCTGGTGTTACGGTTGTTCCTTATTCTTCCTGACTGCTAAGGTTTTCATACGTTTCTTTCCTTCGCGGCAAACATCCAGCAGCGGGCATACCGGGCATTGCGGATTTTGAGCTTTACAGTGGTACCTTCCGAAAAAAATGATCCGATGATGCGTCATCGTCCATTCTTCACGCGGCACCCGCTTCATCAGCTTTTTCTCCACTTCCAGCACGGAATCTTTCCAAGCAGCCAGTCCAAGCCGTTTGGATACCCGCTCCACATGCGTATCCACCGCAATGGCAGGCACGCCAAAGGCGTTGGAAACGACGACATTGGCCGTCTTGCGTCCAACCCCGGGCAATTTGACCAGCTCGTCATGAGCCTCCGGTACTTCCCCGCCATACTGTTCGATCAGAATCCTGCACAAGTTCTGAATATGTTTGGCCTTGTTCCGGTATAACCCGATCCGTCTGATATCCTGCTCAAGTTCCTCGATCGGTACCGATACGTAATCCAAAGGCGTTTTGTATTTCTGAAACAGATCCTTTGTTACTTTATTTACCGTTTCATCCGTGCACTGGGCGGACAGCAGCACGGCGATGGTCAGCTCAAACGCATTGCTGTGATTCAGTTCGCAATGTGCATCCGGAAACATGCTCTCCATCGTGTCCAAAATATGCCGCACCGTTGCCGCATTCATATGATTTCCCTCCCGCAAAAAAAAATCTTGATGCGGAAATCCCCGCATCAAGACGGTGTTTCTCGAGCAATCCCAGGTCGATAATTTACTGTTTTACAATCTCAACAACGACACCGTTGTTTAAGTACAGTACAATATTATCATTTTCCTTAAGGGATTGCACGGACAAAGTCGTGTCACCTTGATGAACAAATACTTTATCGGATAACGTAAATCGGTAATTATCGTTAATCGATTTGCGTTTCACTTGAATTTCGGTGTTGTTCGCCTGCCAGAACGCACGCTCGATCTTCTCCAGGACTTGGATGATCGTTACGCCTTGAATGTCTTTTCGAATCTCTACGCGATCTCCCTGCGTCAACGTGCTTAAGTTCGAAGCCGTCGAACCATTCTTGACGACCTTGACGCCGCCGCTTACGCCTAGGGTCTGGCTGTTGCCCGAATGATCCTTCACGGTCAATACATTACCCGAAGCATCCAAGCTGGTGACTTCGCCAAGCGTCAATTTGACTTCGGCAACCGAAACAGCCGTTAAGCCTTGAAGCGTAATATTAACGAGAGTTCCGGGACGCAGGTCTGCAAGCAGGATCGCTTGTCCGCTATCGCCGGTCAATGTTGCTTTGTCCGTGTAAATGTCGCTTGTAGCGCCATTCGCTTTCACTCGAATGCGGTTTTTCGCCGGTTCGGTGAATACGACCTCGAACTGCGCGGATGTCTTAAGTTTCAGGCTCTGCAAGTAATCCTGGTTGGTCGACAGCTCCGCCGAAACCTCGTCGCCGACACGCACGTCCGCCAGGGAAGCGTTCGATTTGCCGAAGATTTCTACAAGCAGCGTGCTGTTGTATGGAATTTCCTCCACTTTTCCGTTGGCGGCCACAATCGATATCACTTTCTTGGCTGTGTTAATGCTGCTGATTTTACCTTCAACTTTATAAACCACTTCCAGTGAAAGCGCACGGGTGCCAATGAGCGATACGCTGACCTTGCGTCCTGCTCCGAGCAGCGGCTCCACTTTATCCAGCGTTGTTCCGTTGCTCGATTCCAGCTTCGTCTTATCGTCCAGGATGATGACGCGAGGCTGATTGTTAGCATCCTTGACGGTCAGCCAGTGCGTCTTCGCATCGTAATTGACGATGGTGACGGCATCCAGCTGTTCCATTTGACGGCCCGTTACTTCGATCTTCGTGATTTTTTCCTCGCCATTGATGGTCAGCGTCACTTGATCGCCGGATACGGCGTCAGCGAGCAAATCGGACAAAACGGGCTTCGCCACGCCACTCATAATAATTTCCGGCTTCTCTGCCAGAAACTTCGTTTCGAGCTGCGTGCTTCCGCTGCGCTTATACGTGATGGTTTTTCCATTCTCTTCAACAGAATACAGCATCGCCTGTATCGTACGGTCGACGCTTTGCGTGACCTCCACCGATTGAAGAATGCTGTTTTTTACCGTGAAATTCACGGCATAACCATTCTTCAGCTCCGCCGGTGACAGAATTTGATTCTGATAGCGAATGACGGTAGCATCGTCCCACGTGTACGTGTCCTCATAACCGGTGCTGTCCTTAAGGGTTACTCTTTTGTTCGCCGTGTCCACGTTTTGGACGACGCCCGCTCCCGTCTTGTTCACCAAGCCGCTCTTCACGCGGATCGACACGATTTTTTTCTGCGGGCTGTAGGTTTCGCGCTCAATGGTAAGCAAGCTGCCTGCAGCAAGCGTCTTCGGATCGATTTGGATACCGTTCTGGTCCAGGAAAACCGTGCTTGGCTCGTAACTCAGCTCTTCAAATGTACTGCCTGTATCAAGCCAAATCACGTTGTTCGGAGACAAACGGGCATAGGTGCGGTCAAACCGCTCCACCTGCTGGGCTGGATCCGTAATTTCCACGTAAGCAGCGGTTCCGTTATTCGCGACGACCACCGCTTGCGTGTATGGATTGATGTCCGAAAACTGCAATCTTTTCTCCGAATCGGACGCAAAATAAGCCGTGGAAGAATCCAGCTTGAATGAGTTCAGCTTGCCGTCGGCATACAGCTCCAGCTTGCCGTTCTCAATCGAAGCGATGGAGCCTTTGTACTGATTCTCGTAATTCGTGGTAATGTACGCTTGAGCCCGGCTGAAGAACGTTGCAAGCTGGGCACGGGTAACCGCCCCTTGCGGATCGAATTTGTTTCCGTTCACGCCTTTGGCAAGGCCCAGCTCAACCGCCACATTAACGTATCCCAAACGATCCGGGGATATCTTGGCGTTGTCCGCAAAGCCTGTCGCTTTATTTTTGGCGGCATTGGCCTCCGCGGTACGTCCAATGGAACGGACAAGCACTTCGGTAATCCATTCCCGGGATGCTTTCTGCGCGCCCCAGATGACTTTCTCGTCCGTGTATCCGGATTCTTTTTGCTTGTCGAGCAGGTTTTGCTGAAAAGCCAGTTCAACATACTTCGTAAAATAATCGTTCACTTTAACATTTGTCGGTAATGTCGCAGCGCCGCTGCTTAATTGATCCTGCATGCTTAAGAACCGGATCGCCATCGTCACAGCTTCCTGCTGCGTTACAGGATCGTTCGGACGAAACTTTCCGTTATTCCCGGTCACGATCCCCTGTGCTGCTAATTGATAAATGTACTTTTCTCCCCAATAACCGGCATTCACGTCGCTGAATACGTTAACGGCCGTTTGGGGTGCATTTGCCGTTGTCGCATTTGCTGCTTCTTCATCTGCCGAGACGATCGAAGCTCCGCCTCCGAATGCTATAAGTCCGGCCATGACGGCGGAGACCACTTTTTTGGAATGAACATGTTTGCTGTGTCTAAGTACCATTTTCTTTCCCCTCTCAATTACTACTGCTTCATCATATACTAATATTCGACAGCAGATCGTGATCTCCTTCAACCATCATTACCGAGTCATTGGATTTTCCAAATCGACATGCCCCATTAACGATTCGGTCTGCTGACCATCGACCAGAATTTGAAGTGATTTTACTTCGTCAAACTGGAAGAACGTTTTCTTGATGGCATCGACGGCAAACGACTCGCCGCCTGCACCCAAGTTGGCTTCGTCAGGGACCGTCACGTCGAGCGTCAGAGCGCCGTTCTCGAATTTCAACGAATTCAGCTCGATTTTCTCCCATAGGGGAACCATGTCGGCCTTATCGCTCTTTTGTAATGCTTGATATGCGGCTTCGTATTTTTCCTGATCTTCCTTATACGAGATCTCTGCCGAGCCTTCAACCAGCTCCATCAAATCCGGGTCCGTATAGTAAGCTTTAATGCTCTCCGTTTTGGCTTCCGGCGCTGTCGCTTCATTGCCGCCGTTCCCTGTTGACGTGCCCCCCGAACCGTTCGATGTTCCCCCATTGCTCTGTCCTGTCTGATCATCAGGTGCAGGTGTCACTTGCTCCGGCGTATCGTCCGGTGCTGCTCCGGGTTTCTGTCCGCAACCGGCACCAATCAGCATAACGGCTGCCAAAAGTCCGACTGCCCAAATTTTTTTATTCAAAATAGCCACCTCCTGCAATCACGATCACTGTCGTATCGTTAATCAACCTTCAAATAATTTTTGATGCCTCTGACAATTGCCTCGGCTACCCGATCCTGTGTTGCCGGATCAAACAGCTTGCTCTCATCGGTCTTGTTGCTCAGGAACCCGACTTCCAGCAGGGCGCCAGGCATCTTGGTCTCGCGAATAACATGGAAGTTGCCGTATCTCACTCCGCGGTCTTTTAAACCCATGGCCTTCACGATTTCTTTATGAAGGGCATTCGCCAGCGCTTTGTCAGATTCATTGTAATAATACGTTTCGGTTCCGCTTGCAGTGGATGGGCCGCTATTAGCATGTATCGATATGAAAACATCAGCCTTCAGATCATTCGCAATCTTCGCGCGATCCTTCAGCTCGAGGAAAGTATCGTTACTGCGAGTCAAAACGACTTCGATATTTTTTTCTTTGGCCAACAACTTCTCAACTTTCAGCGCCATCGCGAGGTTGAAATCCTTCTCCCTCTTCTTCGTTACCCCGATCGCTCCCGGATCATGATCTCCATGACCCGCATCAATGACCACGAGTTTCTTTCCGCCCGTACCGGGTTCCGGCGAAGGGTTAGAGGTCGTGTTCAGATCCACAATGAACAGGCCCGATCCGTTCTCAAGGCCTGATACGGTGTAGTTCTTGGCATAGTTCAGATCAATGACGATCCGCACGGTCATCGGGTTGCTGTTATACAGGGAGTAACGGACGGCTTTGACGTCCGGGTAACCCGACACCGTCATCTGGCCGCTCTTCGCCACGTCATCGAAATCGGCGTTGCTGCTGAAAGTCTCGGAGAAATTCGTGTTCGCCATATCAATGACGATACGGTCCGGACTGCTGAGCTTCGATACCTTTGGCTTCGCATTGCCCGTAACGGCGACCATCAGCCTGTTTTCGCTGAAGCTGAGGCCGTCCACGGTCGACGTAGCGACGCCGGGTTCTTCGCCAGGGTTACTGCCATCGTAAGACGAGGTAAGATAGACTGCCTTCTGCGTGTTATCCCATCTTACTTGAAGGCCCATTTGCTCACTTACAAAGCGAATCGGAACGAGGGTCGTTCCGCCTCGAAGAACAGGCGCCTTCGTCATTAGAACACGCTGGCCGTTTATGTCGGCATACTGACTTCCAATCACCATCGTCACTTTCTGCCAGGCGTCTTCAACCGTTACCGTCTTCGCTGCCTTGTTCCAATTCACGTTAAAACCGAGATTTTCGGAAATGACACGGATCGGGACCATGACGGTACCGTTGTTGTTCTCCACCTTCACGCCAGATGACAGATTGATTTGTTGACCATCCAGGTAAATCCTTGCGCTGTACGAACTCGCATCCGCCATTTTAGGAAACGCAATCATGATGACAACGAGAAACATTAAAAAACCGAACTTCTTCATCCTTCACCCCTACCATCCTATTATTTTGCCATAGATTGGCGTTTCTGCACTCGGCCTGTCCGACATCACCTGACAACCTATAGACGCTTAGACTCACTGAAAGTTGCGAAATTGTTCCCTATTTACCAAAAAAACACCTATTTCGACAAGCGAAATAGGTGTTTAGTCCTTCATATGAAATTCAGAATTAGTTCCTTTGTTCTATTTTCGAGTCATAGGATGCTCCAGCTCAACATGCCCCATTAAACTCTCAATCTGATTACCGTCTACAAGCAATTCCAAGGACTTCACTTCATCGAACTGGAAGAACGTTTTTTGCAAGGCATCAATCGCAAACATTTCCCCTCCAGCTCCAAGATTCGCCTCTGCCGGCTTGGTGATATCCAGCGTCAATGCTCCGTTGTCGAACTTAAGTGATTTCAGCGTGATTTTATCCGACCATAATGGATTCAGTTCGGCATCTCCGCTCTTTTGAAGACCTTCAAAAGCTTTCTTATATTTATCCTCTTCGCCCGAGTACGTGATCTCTTTGCTGGCTTCTTTCAAATCCATGATCTCCGGGTCCGTATAATAGAGTTTAATATTCGCTTTCTTCGCTTGATCCTCCGCAGCGTTCACGTCCTTCGTATCGACTGGCGTACCTGTACTTCCAGCGGATGTTTTCTCCGGCGGCGTGCTTGTTCCTTCGCTCGCGTTCACGGTAGTTGCTTCGGCTTCGCCCTGCTTCTGATCATCCGCCGCCTTGTCATTGCCCGGTTCGTCCTGCGGCGTCTGTACTTGTCCAGCTTCAGTATCCGGACCCGTCTCGGCGGGGGCCGCAGTCGGCTTTTGTCCGCAGCCGGCACTAAATGCAAGCAGAAGCGCCAGCAATCCGGTCATCCAATATTTTTTGTTCATGGCTTGTGTCCCCCTCTAAGTTACATCAAATCTTGTACACATTATTGTACTTTAAGATATTCTTTAATACCCTCTACAATACCTTGTGCAACACGATTTTGGAAATCGTCTTTAAACAACTGGGCTTCGTCACCCTTGTTGCTCAAAAAGCCAATCTCGAGCAGGACAGCCGGCATCGTCGTTTCCCTCGTAACATGAAGGCTACCGTATTTAACTCCACGATCTTTGAGACCTGTCGCTTTTGCAAGATGTTTATGGATCACATCCGCCAATGACTTGCTGGAATCTCTCGTATAATACGTTTCCGTACCGCTGGGACTGCTGGACGCGTTGCTGTTTCCATGAATGGACACGAAAATATCTGCTTTTAAATTATTTGCGATTTTCACGCGATCGCTGAGCTCAAGATGTGAATCGTCGCTGCGAGTCATCACTACATTGATATTCTTTTCTTTTTTGAGCAGTGCTTCAACCTTAAGGGAAATATCCAAATTAAATGATTTCTCCGTTTTTCCCGTAAGGCTGATCGACCCCGGCTTGATACCGCCGTGACCGGGATCAATGACAACCGTTTTCTTGCCATTCCCGGTAACCGGCGGCACCGGCGGTACGAGAATTTCGCCCTCTGCGTTCAGATCAACGATGATGATGCCCGATTCCTGGGTCACCGCATAATTCTTAGGTCCAGTCAAATCCAATACGATACGCACGGTTGGCGGGTTGTCGCTGAACACGGCATATCTAATATTCGTAACGTCGGAATAATTCGCAGCTTCCATACTGCCGCCGTTCTGCGCGTTCACGGCATGTCCGCTTAGGAATGAAGCAGAGTAGACGGTGTCCGGAAGATCGATAACAATCCGGGCAGGCCCCGTCATGCTGAACACTTTCGGCGTCACGGCGCCTTCTGTTGCTATCATGAGACGGTTGTCGCTAAAGCTAAGCCCTGTAAGCGTACTCTTGTTTCCGGTTTCCACAGGCGGAGGCGTTTGATTGCCCGGATTGCTTCCTTCACCTGGATCAATCTCGGCCCCGGTGGTAGGCAGTGCGGCGCTTGAAAGGTACACAGCCTTCGATTGGTTGTCCCATTTCACGTCAAGCCCCATCTGCTCGCTCACAAACCGGAGCGGCACAAGCGTGGTAGGCCCGTTCAAGACAGGCGCCAAATTCAAATCTACCTGGGCCCCGTTCAGCTCTGCCTGCTGGCTGCCGACCACCATGCGGACCGTCTTCTCGCTATTTTCAACCGTTACGGTTTGGCTGGCCTTCTCCCAGCCTACCTTGAAACCGAGATTCTCGGATACCACGCGTATCGGAATCATCACATTGCCCTTCATGTTGGCTACCTGGACGCCCGAAGACAAATTCAATGGTTCCCCGTCAAGAAATATGGTCGCACTTGAAGAACTGGCCTCGCCGCTCTTCGGAAACGCCAGCAAGAAGACTATCAACACCATTACAAACCCTAACTTCTTCATGAATCCACCTCGATCATCCCATGATTGAATTTGAAAAGCAAATCTAGCAAAAAAAAACTTAAACTATGTAAATCAGTATTCCCGTATGCATGCTTCCGGACAAATACTGACATCAAACGTTGATCCATCGTGGCTGCCGCTGCATATTAATTCCATAATACCAAAAAAAACTTCCATTTCCTACACAGGAAATGGAAGTTTAATAATCTTGTAACCTTTTGAAGCCTGATTGCGAAATTAGGCGAACAAGCGCTCCCCATGTTTTTTCTCGTAAGCATCGATTGCACTTTCATGCTGCAGCGTCAAACCGATATCGTCCAATCCTTGAAGCAGGAATTGACGACGGTGCTCGTCGAGGTCAAAGTCGATGTGCAATCCCTGATCATCGGTAATCGTTTTGTTCTCCAGATCCACGTTCAGTTTATAGCCTTCGTTCGATTCCGTCCGCTGGAACAGCTCTTCGACCTGCTCCTCCGACAATTTGATCGGCAGAATTCCGTTCTTGAAGCAGTTGTTGTAGAAAATATCAGCAAACGATGGAGCGATGACCACGCGGAACCCGTAGTCGAGAATCGCCCAAGGCGCATGCTCGCGGGAAGATCCGCAGCCAAAGTTGGCACGCGAGATCAGGATGGTCGAACCCTGGTAGCGGGGCTGGTTCAGCGAGAAGCTGTCGATATTGCCTCCCTCTTCATCAAACCGCCACTCGTAAAACAGAAACTGTCCAAATCCCGTGCGTTCAATCCGTTTCAAAAACTGTTTAGGAATAATTGCGTCCGTATCTACATTCACCCGGTCGACAGGTGCGACAATACCGTTTAATTTCGTAAATGCTTGCATAAACTTCTCCTCCGTCCTTCTTAGCTCACAACTTCTTCGGCTGCAAAGTTCCAATCACGTACATCCACGAAGCGTCCTTTAACCGCAGCTGCCGCTGCCATTGCCGGCGATACGAGATGCGTTCTGCCCCCGCGGCCCTGGCGACCTTCGAAGTTCCGGTTGGATGTGGAAGCGCAGCGCTGTCCAGGCTTCAGTACATCCGGATTCATCGCAAGGCACATACTGCAGCCTGCTTCGCGCCATTCGAAACCTGCCTCGACGAAAATTTTGTCGAGCCCTTCTTTTTCGGCCTGAATCTTCACTCGGCCCGATCCCGGAACGACGATGGCGGTCACATTGCTGGACACTTTATGTCCCTTCGCTACAGCTGCTGCTGCCCGCAAATCCTCGATGCGTCCATTCGTGCAAGAACCGATGAAGACATAATCGATCGGAATCTCGGACATCGGGGTCCCTGGCACAAGCGCCATGTATTCCAGCGCCTTCTCCGCTGCCTTGCGCTCGTTCTCGGTCTTGAAGTCTGCAGGGTTAGGAACCGTCGAGGAAATGTCGGTACCCATTCCCGGGCTCGTTCCCCAGGTTACTTGAGGGATCAGCGTTTCCACGTCGAATTCAACCACCACGTCGAACTCGGCGCCTTCGTCTGTCACAAGCTCTTTCCAAGCTGCTACAGCAGCATCAAAAGCTTCGCCCTGCGGAACATATTGACGTCCGCGCAAATATTCAAACGTCGTTTCATCCGGAGCGATCATGCCCGCTCTGGCTCCGCCTTCAATGGACATGTTGCACACCGTCATACGCTCTTCCATCGACAACTCGCGGATGGCTTCGCCCGTATATTCGATAACATAGCCTGTTGCAAAATCGGTTCCGTACTTCGCAATGACGCCAAGGATCATGTCCTTCGCCGTTACGCCCGGATTGCGGCGGCCAACAAAACGAACTTCCATGGTTTTCGCTTTAGCCTGCTGCAAACATTGGGTTGCCAGGACGTGCTCAACCTCGCTCGTACCGATACCGAACGCCAGCGCACCGAATGCGCCGTGAGTGGATGTGTGGCTGTCGCCGCACACAATCGTTTTGCCGGGATGCGTCAAGCCAAGCTCAGGGCCCATAACGTGCACTACGCCTTGGTCAATCGTGTCCAGATCGTACAGGGTAACGCCAAAATCCTGACAGTTCTTGGTCAGGGTGTCGATTTGCTGCTTCGAAATCGGATCCGTGATGTTAAAACGGTCTTTCGTCGGTACGTTGTGATCCATCGTGGCGAAGGTAAGTTCCGGGCGGCGCACTTTGCGGCCGCTGAGACGCAGACCTTCGAAGGCTTGAGGGGAAGTCACCTCGTGGACCAAATGCAGGTCGATATACAAAATACCCGGCTTGCCTTCTTCCTGATGAATCACGTGGTTATCCCAAATTTTTTCGAACATTGTCTTCTTACTCATCATAATCACCCCATTGTTCTTTACGTCCATGAGAAGATAATTGCTTGAGTCCCTTATCCCTATTGGGAAGGCCTACAACGCATCATCTTTACGTTGATAGTAATATATCATTTCCTTCTTCATTGTTCCAAGATATAATATCTATAGATGTAATAGGATTCAGCTATAACGGAGTGATGCTTACATGGAACTGAGACAACTGCAATATACGCTGCAAATCGCGGCGGACAAAAACTTTTCGCGCGCCGCGGAGAAGCTTCATATCGCCCAGCCTTCCCTGAGCCAGCAGCTTTCCAAGCTGGAGAAAGAGCTCGGGGTGCTGCTGTTCCAGCGAAATACGAGCAACGTCGAGCTTACCCATGCCGGTGCCAGCTTTGTCGAGCATGCGCAGAAGATCATGGACGCCGTCGAGCAGCTGAAACAGGAGATGTCGGACATCTCCCAGCTACGCAAGGGGAAAGTCGTCGTTGGCAGCATGCCGATAACCGGCTCTCATCTGCTGCCCCGAGTTTTGCCTGCTTTCAAAAAAGGATATCCGGATATCGAAATCACCCTTTTGGAGGACTCCTCCATGAATCTGGAGAAGCTGACGGCGAGCGGCAAGGCGGATCTCAGCCTGCTTGCGCTGCCCCTGGCGGAGCCGTCCTTGTCCTGGATTCCGATCGGCGAGGAGATGATCGATTTGGCGGTTCCTCCCCAGCACCCGCTTGCGCTGCGGGCGGCCTCCGATCCCGTACGCCCCATTACGATCGACGAAATCCGGAACGAAGCGTTTGTCGTGCTCAAGAAGGGTCAGGGCTTCCGGAAGCTTACCTTCGATATATGCCGGGAGGCCGGCTTCGAGCCGAACGTTGTATTCGAGAGCAGCAACATCGAGACCCTCCAGTCTCTGGTCGCTACCGGGATGGGGATTACGCTGGTTCCCCGGTTCATTGCCCGTGCGAAACGCAGCGAGTTTATTCCGGTATATCTGCCGCTCGCGGATCCGGTGCCGAGCCGCACGCTGGTCGTCGCTTACCGAAACGGCCGGTATTTGTCCAAAGCGGCGGATGCGTTCATCGACACGTTCAAGCAGGTCATGGACAAGCTTGTGGTAGAAGGCGTTCAAGATAAATAATCGCAAATGAATGCAGTTTAAAACGAATAATAAGCAAAGAGGCACAGCCATCGTCGAACGACAAACGGCTGTGCCTCTTTTTCTTTTTCACCTGAAAGCCAAAAGATTACCCATGATCATCATAAACCGAACCCTATTTGCGCAAATTATGCTGGTCGATCATTCGGTTCTGTTCGTCCGCGGTACGGGACTGATCCTGAATCGATTCGTTTTTCCCGTTCCCGCCTCCGGCTACGCTCTCAACAAAATTGCGGAACTGCTCTTTCTGTTCTTGTTCCTGTTCATTGTTTCGGCTGTCGAATTGGTTGTTCTCTGCCATGATTCAAAGCCTCCTCTCAGACGGATTACCCATAGTATACCCGCCGCTGCCCAGATGAAACTTCATATTTGGAGGTTTGGATCTTACATGTTCTATTGGACATACAAATGAGGCCGACGGTCCTCAAAAACCGGTATGCGTCCTCTCACTTCATCCGTGAGCTTGCAATCCAGCGTGCCTGTCACAATCGTTTCCCGCTCATCCCCTTCGGCGATGATCTCGCCCCATGGGTCAATGATCATGGAATGACCGAAAAAGTCCGTTTCGCCGCTGGTTCCTACGCGATTGCAGGCAACGACATACATTTGGTTCTCGATCGCCCTGGCGATGAGCAGCGTTCTCCAATGATGCAGCCTCGGATGGGGCCATTCCGCAGGCACGAACAGCACTTGAGCGCCGCCGAGCGCGAGGGTGCGGGACAATTCCGGAAACCGGATATCGTAACAGATCGACGCGCCCGCCTTCATTTCTTCCAGATCAAAGGTTACGGTCTGCTGTCCGGCTTGCAGGAACTTCTCTTCGTCCATCAGGCGGAACAAATGGATTTTGGAATATTTGGCGATCTGCTCCCCGTTCCGGTTAAAGACGTACATGCTGTTATAAATCCGGTCTTCAATCCGTTCGGCTACGGAACCGCCCACGACTTGGATGCGGTGTTTTCGAGCAAACTCGCTCAGCATCGAAGAGGTTTCTTGCCCCATAGGGTCGGCGAGCTCTTGGATCCGGTCCAGCGCATATCCGGTATTCCACATCTCCGGCAGCACGATCACGTCCGGCTTATGGTTCGCAGCTGCCGCCTTCTCCATCATGCCGAGCATGTTATCCATGTTGGCCTGGACGTTGCCTATTTCAATGTCAGCTTGAATAAGTGCGATATGAAGCTGAGCCTTTGCTTCTCCAGTCATCTTGCAGCCTCCCGTTGTTTGAGTTGAATCCAAGGGCGGCCTCCATGCGATCATGAAACGCATAGGCCGGTTCTTCTTCCAGGGTTCAACCTTCTCTTATATGTCATCATCATAGCCTCTCCAGCGCCGCTGCTGCAACACCCTAGCCCCATTTCCCTCTATACACCCCTGATAAATCGTGTTAAATTAATCCTAATTGTTTTCCATTATAGACGTATTTAGAGTGTAATCAGATAACGGAGTGATGAACCTGCAATGAACAAAAAGCCAGACGTTTTCCACATAGAGCCGGCCGAGATCATGGCCCAGCTGCCTACGCAATTTTTCGCGACCCTGGTCTCCAAGGTAAACCGCCAAGTGTCTCAAGGGCATGATGTAATCAATCTCGGCCAGGGAAATCCCGATCAGCCCACGCCGCCTCATATCGTATCGAGCCTGAAGGAGGCGGCCGACAATCCGCTGTTTCACAAATATTCGCCTTTTACCGGCTTTTCCTTTCTGAAGGAAGCCATCGCGCATCGATACAAGGAGGACTATAACGTCGATCTGGATCCGGAAACGGAAGTCGCCATTCTGTTCGGGGGAAAAACCGGGCTGGTGCAGCTGCCGCAAATCCTCCTGAATCCCGGGGATGTCTGTCTTGTCCCGGACCCGGGTTACCCGGATTACTGGTCAGGCGTTGCTCTCGCCCGCGCGCAAATGAAGTTCATGCCGTTAACCGCAGATAACCGCTTCCTTCCCGACTATGGCGCTATATCGCCTGCAGACCGGGAAAAAGCGAAGCTGGTGTTCCTGAATTACCCGAACAACCCGACATCCGCCGTCGCTCCTTTATCCTTCTACGAGGATACAGTGGCATTCGCCGCCGAACACGGGATTGTGGTAGCCAGTGACTTTGCATATGGGGCGATCGGTTTTGACGGAGACCGTCCGGTCAGCTTCCTGCAAGCGGAAGGCGCCAAGGAGGTGGGCGTGGAATTCTACACCCTCTCCAAAACCTACAATATGGCAGGATGGCGCGTCGGCTTCGCCCTGGGGAACCGAAACATCATCTCGCTGATCAATATGCTGCAGGACCATATCTATGTCAGCCTGTTCGGCGGCATCCAAGCGGCTGCTGCTGCGGCTCTCACCTCGTCGCAGGACTGCGTCGACCAACTGGTGTCGCGCTACCAGTCGAGAAGGGATGCCTTCTTCGGCGCCCTGTCCGAAATCGGGTGGCAGGCCCCGAAACCGGCCGGCTCCTTCTTTAGCTGGCTGCCCGTGCCGAAGGGATACACCTCGGTATCCTTTGCCGACTTGCTGCTGGAGGAGGCCAAGGTGGCCGTCGCGCCTGGCGTAGGCTTTGGGGATCACGGCGAGGGGTATGTCCGCGTCGGCCTGTTAAGCAGCGAGGAACGAATGCGGGAAGCCGCCTACCGGATTGGCAAGCTGAACCTGTTCGGCTAACCTAATTCCTTTTGAAAAATCAAAAACGATGTGCTATTCTTGCAATAACAATCGAATGCAGTTCCCAAACGCAAAGACGGGACCAGTACGAAAGCATGCGGCACGATGATCAGAGAGCAAATTCCATGGGCTGAAAGAATTTGCCGTGACCCCTTTCCGAATCCTACCCCCGAGCGGCCTGGCTTGCCAGGACAGCGCCTTCTGTTACAGGGCCAAAGCCGGATGAGCTGCGCTCATCAATAAAGGTGGTACCGCGGAAGTCCAACTTTCGTCCTTTCTCATACAGGACGAAAGTTTTTTTGTTTTCAGGGAAATGGATTCGTAACAGCCATTCCTACCATCATAAATACAAGGAAGTGATCACGATGCTCTCGCGCATCGTCGTAAAGATTGGAAGCAGCTCCCTAACGACAGACGAAGGCGGACTTAATCTGGATTCGGTCGCGTTTTTTGCCGGGGAACTTGCCGGGCTCCGCGAGGCCGGCCATGAAGTTCTCCTCGTGACCTCCGGAGCCGTCGCAGCAGGTTTTAGGGAGATCGGGTACGAGACGAGGCCCAAGCTGCTCCATGAGAAGCAAGCATCCGCAGCATTGGGCCAAGCGCTGCTCATGCGGGCTTACCAGAATGCGCTGGCCTCCCATCAACTGAAAGCGGCCCAGATTCTGTTGACGAGAATGGACTTTGCGAACCGCAAACGCATGAACAACGCCAGCATGACGATTACGGAGCTTTTGAAGCAAGGCGTCATCCCCATCATTAACGAGAACGACACGGTTTCGATTGACGAGCTGAAATTCGGCGATAACGATACGTTATCCGCACTAGTCGCCAACCTGGTCCGCGCTCAGCAATTAATCATCCTGACCGATACGGACGGCTTATACACGGCCGATCCGCGCAAGTCGCCGGATGCCATAAAATACGAGGAAATTCATGACATTACCGATGAAATTTACAGCATGGCGGGAGGGGCCGGCTCCAGCGTCGGAACCGGCGGCATGCGCTCGAAAATCGATGCCGCCAAAATCGCCACCCGCGGCGGCGTTCCCGTATTCATCGGCAAAGCCAACGAGCCCGGCGATCTGGTGAAAGCATTGGAGCACAGCGGCAAAGGTACGTATTTTGCCACTCACCTGTCGGCCCTGCCTGTGAAAAAGCAATGGCTCGGCTTTATGTCCTCGCCGCTGGGTCGGATCGTAGTCGATCCCGGTGCCGAGAAGGCGCTGATCCACGGAGGTCACAGCCTCCTTCCCGTTGGCGTTAAACGGATCGAAGGCAGTTTCCATGCAGGCGATGTGGTGGAAGTCGTCAATATGGACAACGTAAGGCTCGGCAGAGGCATCGTCAATTACGACGAGGACCAGCTGCAGGCCGTGCTCGGATTGCCGAGCAGCCAAGTCATCGGTATTATCGGCGAGATCCATCGGCTCGAGGTTATTCACCGCGATGAATGGATTACGTTAAAATAGTCCGTATCGCATCCCGAAGTTAAATCTTTTTATCACCTATACGAAGGAGGAATCATCATGAGTGAGGTACGCAATAAAGCTCAGCTCGCCAAGCAGGCTGCATTTCGTCTTGGCAGACTGAGCACGGAGGAGAAAAATCAGGCGCTGCTGATCATGGCCGACGCCCTGATCCAGCGGACGGCAAATATCATGGAAGCCAACGCAGAGGATCTTCGGCGCGGGAAGGAGCTTGGCACCTCTGCTTCCCTGCTGGATCGGCTGGCACTGAACGAAGCCAGAATCGAGGGCATTGCCGAAGGGTTGCGCCAAATCGTGGAGCTACCGGACCCGATCGGCGACACCTTGGAAACGATCGATCGTCCGAACGGACTGAACATCGTGAAGAAACGCGTTCCCCTGGGCGTGATCGGCATCATTTATGAAGCACGTCCCAATGTGACGGTCGATGCCGCCGGGCTGTGCTTGAAGACGGGCAATGCGGTCGTCCTGCGGGGCGGATCATCCGCCCTCTCCTCCAACCGCAAAATCATCGAAGTTCTTCACGAAGCTATGGAACGCACTGCGCTGCCTAAAGAAGCGCTTCAGCTTATCGAGGACCCGAACCGCTCCTCCGTGGATGAAATGCTGAAACTGAACGGACTGCTGGATGTCATCATCCCGCGCGGCGGCAGCTCCCTGATCCAGAACGTCGTGATGAATGCCACCGTGCCGGTCATCGAAACCGGGGCGGGCATATGCCATACGTACCTGGACGCATCGGCACGGCCGGACATGGCCGCCGCTATCAGCATCAATGCCAAGGTGCAGCGCCCTTCGGTCTGCAATTCCATGGAAACCCTGCTCGTCCATGCGGAGTATGCCAAATCGCACCTGACTTCGCTGGCCGAAGCTTTCCGTGAGCGTAATGTCGAGCTGCGCGGATGCCAGCGAACCCTGGAATATATCCCTTGGGCTGCCGTCGCAACGTCCGAGGATTACTCGACAGAGTATAACGACTATATTTTGAACATTAAAATCGTGGACCGCCTGGATGAGGCCATCGAGCACATTTCAGTATATGGCACGAAGCATTCCGAATGCATCGTAACGGAGAACGAGGATCATGCGGAGCGTTTCCTGCAGGAAGTAGACGCAGCGGCTGTCTATCATAACGCTTCGACCCGCTTCACCGACGGCTTTGAATTCGGCTTCGGCGCCGAAATCGGGATCAGCACCCAGAAGCTGCATGCCCGGGGACCTATGGGGTTACCCGCGCTTACTTCCTCCAAATATGTTATTATCGGTAGTGGTCAAATACGCGAATAAATCATTCATCCCAAGCCATGAAGGAGGAACAAAACGATGTGCCAATCCCCGCAGAACCGACCTTTAATTGATAAAGCAATCACCTTCTACGGCGCAGGCTCGATGGCCGAAGCGATCGTACGAGGATTAGTGAGCCGTTCTGTCGTGCTTCCCGAGAATATTACGATGCTGAACCGTAGCAACGCCCAGCGCCTTCTGGAACTGAGCGAACGGTACGGCGTCCAGATCAACAACGACGAGGCCGCCAAAATCGAAATTTTGAAAACCTCGCCGGTGATCGTGCTGGCCATGAAACCGAAGGATGCCGCCAAAGCGCTGAAAGAACTGGGACCCAAGCTCTCCAGCGACCAATTGATCATCTCCGTGATCGCCGGACTTTCGATTTATACGACGCAGACGCTGCTAGGAAACCAGCAGCCCATTGCAAGAACGATGCCGAATACATCCGCTTCGATCGGGCTTGGTTCCACGGGCATTGCGTTCTCGAAGGAAATCAGCGAAGAACAGCGTCAGCTCGTGCTGACTTTGTTCGAGGCAGTCGGCCACGTAACGGTCATCGAAGAAGAGAAGATGGACATCCTGACCGGGATATCCGGCAGCGGCCCGGCTTACTTCTATTACATGATGGAGGCCATGACCGCAGCGGGAATCCGCGGCGGCCTGACGCCGGAGCAAAGCCGCGAGCTGACGCTTCAAACGATTCTGGGTGCCGCCCGCATGGTCCAGCAGACCGGGGAACAGCCATCGTCGCTGCGCGCGAAGATTACATCGCCGAACGGATCGACGCAAGCTGCCCTGGAAACGCTCGACAAAGGCGATTTCTTCGAAACGGTCATTGCCGCCGTAAACCGCTGCGCTGAGCGCTCCAAAGAAATGGGCGCGATGCTGAAGGAGCAGATCTCATGAGCCGCTGTATTGCAACGTACCGAATTTATGACGACCAGGCGGATTTCCGTAAGAAAGCGACCTCCATCGCCGTTGGCATGACGGTTGGCAGCTGGACCGAGCTGCCGCAGGCCAAACGCGAAGCCATGCAGAAACATCTTGGCGAGGTCGTTGACATTCAGGTTCACGAGGGCTGGGAGCCGGGCAGCCGTTATGCGGATGTCAGCATCGCTTATCCGGACATCAATTTTAGCCGGGATATTCCTGCCCTGCTGGTGACCGTGTTCGGCAAAATTTCCATGGACGGGCGCATCAAACTGACGTCCCTGGATCTGTCTCCTGACTTCCTGAGTGCATTTCCCGGACCGAAGCATGGCATCGACGGAATCAGAGGCCTTCTCGGCGTCCATGACCGCCCGCTGCTCATGAGCATCTTCAAATCGGTGATTGGACTGAATGCGGACGAGCTCAGAGCCCAATTTATCCGCCAGGCGCTCGGCGGCGTGGATCTGATCAAGGATGACGAAATCCTGTTCGAGAACGACCTCACCCCGATTGAAAAACGGGTCAGCATGTGCATTCAGGCCGCTTCGGACGTCGAACAGCAGACGGGCAAAAAACTGCTGTACGCGGCCAATTTGACCGGCCGTACATCGCAGCTGCGCGAGCAAGCATTGCGCGCGATCGATGCAGGCGCCAATGCCCTGCTCTTCAATGTGCTGTCCTACGGGTATGACGTCCTGCACGAGCTGAGCAGCGATCCGGAGATTACGGTACCCATCGCGGCTCACCCAGCCCTTGCCGGCGCCATCTATCCTTCTCCGCACTATGGGATTGCGGCACCTGTGCTGCTCGGCCAGCTGATGCGGATCGCCGGAGCCGATCTAGTGCTCTTCCCTTCTCCTTACGGCTCCGTCACGATGCCGAGGGAAGAGAATCTCGCCATTCGCGACGAACTGCATAGCGCTAAGCTTGGCGTGAAGCGAAGCATGCCGGTACCGTCCGCGGGAATTCATCCGGGACTCGTTCCGCGCATCATCCGGGATTTCGGTACCGATGTGGTCGTTAACGCAGGCGGCGGAATCCACGGTCATCCGATGGGAACCGAAGCTGGCGGCAAAGCCTTTGTACAGGCGATTGAGGCAACGATGAAATCCGTGCCGCTTGCCCACTATGCCGAAGAACACGGAGAACTGAAAGCCGCACTGGACATCTGGGGAGGAGAAGCATGACATCAGGAGCAAAACAGCCGATTATTTTTTGCGATTTCGACGGAACTATCACGAACAACGATAACATCGTTGCCATCATGAAACACTTCAAACCGGAAGGCTTCGAGCCGATCATGCAGGATACGGTTGACCGCACCATTTCAATTCGGGAAGGCGTTGGCCGCATGTTCGCCCTCTTCCCTTCCTCTATGAAAGAAGAAATTACCGAGTATGTGCTGAGCCATGCCGGGATCCGGGAAGGCTTCGCAGCATTCCTTGACTATTTGAAATCCGAGCAGATCGAGTTCTATGTCACAAGCGGCGGCATCGATTTCTTTGTCGATCCTCTGCTGAAGCCCTTTGGCATACCGGCGGACCATATCTTCTGCAACGGTGCCGATTTCGAAGGGGATCGCATTGAGATTACCTGGCCGCATCCTTGCAAGGAATCCTGCCATAACGACTGCGGCATGTGCAAGGTTACGGTGATGGACCGTTTTCCAGCCGACCGATATTACCGGATTCTCATCGGTGACAGCCTTACCGATTTTGAAGGCGCCAAGCAGGCCGACTTGGTCTATTCCCGCTCCACGCTTACCGAGCAGTGCAAGAAGCTTGGCGTGTTTCATGTACCATTCGAGACATTTACCGATATCCAGAACGACATGAAAGACAAGTTTACGCAGGAGGTGCTGTAAGTGGCATTTTCAGATATCCAGCTCGAACAGAAGCAGGCTGCGCTGCAGGAACTTAGAGGAATCAAGGAACTGTTTGCATCCAGAAACTGGTTCCCGGGCACCAGCGGCAATCTTTCCGTCCGTGTTGGCGAATTCCATCCGGAGCAGTTTTATTTTGCCGTCACGGCCAGCGGAAAAGACAAATCCGTACATACGCCGGAGGATTATCTCTTTGTGGACCAGAACGGTGTCCCTTGCGAAGCAACCGGCTTAAAGCCCAGCGCGGAAACTTTAATCCACTGTGAAATCTACCGGAAAACCGGCTGCGGCGCCATTTTCCATGTGCACACCATCGACAACAACCTGATCAGCGATTGGTATGGTGAACAAGGTTACGTGCCTGCCCAAGGAATCGAGCTGATCAAAGCCTTTAACATTTGGGAAGAGGACGCGGCGATCCGCATTCCGATCCTGCCGAACTATGCGGACATTCCGCGGATTGCAGAGCTCGTTCCCGACGCGCTCGATCCGGCGGTACCCGGCATTTTGCTGCGTAACCACGGCATCTATGCCTGGGGCAAAAATGCGTTCGAAGCCAAAAAACATCTGGAGGCTTTTGAGTTTATATTCGAATACTCCTACCGCCGTTTGCTTATGAATGCAGCCGGTTCCAAGTAATTTTAGCCTTGCGGGGATTGAGCTTAATCAGCCGGATATCCCGCGTGACAGGTCCTGGCACCCTGAAATCCGACCGCTTCGGTTCGGGGTGCATCCGGCTTATCCTTCCAGAGGAGTGTGTAGGGTGCTTGAAAGCTTAGCCATCGGCGTCGTGTTTATTTTGTACGGGTTGGTCCTCTTTTTGATTCCGCCTAAAAGCTCCACAAGTTTTTATGCTTACAAAACGACGTCTTCACTCAAAAATGAACGGAATTTTAAAGTTGCCAATGCCTACGTCAGCTTGCTGCTGATGATTTTCGGAGTCATCCTGCTGCTGATCGCCAGGCTTACCGGCCACTTCATGACGACCGTGATTTCGACCGTCATCGTTTTTATCCTGATTTATATTCTCGTTGAACGAAAGCTAAAAAACCTGTAAAACGATCACAATCGTTTTACAGGTTTTTTCTTTAGAACGCTAAACGCTAGGTGAATCATAGCCGATTCTGATCCTGCTCCGATAAAGAGATCGAAGGCGACGGTACCGGATCCGGCGAAGAGTAGGCATTGACGACAAACAAGCAAGTCCCAACAAACAGAGCAATATACAACAAATAATACAGATTCTTGGCCACAATATCTCCCCCCATGTCTCGTTCATCATTACTGGTTGATTTGCGCACGCTTGATCATCGGTTGGAAATCTTCCAGGTGATGATCGGATTATTTAATCGTTGTCGGAATCATAAAATGGACGATTTTCACTCCGTGAATCCTTCTTCGAGCCTGTCATCAGCTTGATTCCTCCTCCGATGAGAAGCACCGCTACGATCACGGTTTTCATGTAGGTTCGAATCCGGTAATCCAGGTGCAAATCCGGAAACAGCGTTTCAACGTAAGGCATCACAACGCTCGTAAATACGAAATAGATGCCAAGAATGAGCAGGCCAAGCCCGAGCCAGCGCTGCTGATTCCCAAGGCCCGAGATGATCGGCCGATCCCGGAGCGGCTCCCGGCCGTAGCGGCTGACTTGCTGCAAACCATCGAAAAAGGCATAAAACCAGATCAACGGGATCATAAACAGAAATACCGAGAGCTTAAGCACATCCAGTACATAGATGCTGCCAAGAAATAGAACCATGAGCTGCAGTCCGCGTTTTTGCAAACCCAAATACATTTGACCCGCTCCGGGAAACGCCGATAGCAAGGTGGCAAACACTTTGCTGCGGCGTCCGCTCTCCCGGCCGCTCTCCAGCTCATCAAACAGCGTGCGGTCTATGAGCAGGTCCCCGGCTTGCTTGCGGTGAACCAGCTGTACCACGTCAAACATGCAATAAAGCCATATGATCGGCAGCATGCCCAAAAACAGCAGGAACACCGATTCATGAGTCAACCCCGTCAGGAACACCAGAATCGTTCCAAGTCCGAAAAAGGCGATCAAGAATGACAGCCCACGCTGCATCAAGCCCAGTTGAAAATGGCCAAGGCCGGGAATGAAGGACAGCAGGATGGTATAAAAGCGCTCGGACTCATCGCTCTTGTCTTGGCGAATCTCCATCGGCCGCCCGAATTCATCATGAATAATCGTGACGGGGGTATAACGGATCAACGCAATGAGCAGATCGAGCATGCTGATCCCCCAGATCATTAAAGCACCGAGAAGTCCCAGCGCAAATACTGCGTCGGAAGCCGACATGATTCCAAACAAAATCCCGCCGAACAGGCTTCCGAAGAACAGCAGCGGATATAACAGTGCCCGTCCCTTCCTCCCCCAGTAATAATGGCCGAGACCTGGAAGGATATTGAGTATAAAGGCAAACCCTTTACTTCGTTGCGGTTGCACTAAGCATCTTCCTTTCATTTTTCTTATCTGAATAATAGCCGGTCCAGCCAGCCCGTTGTTTTTTCCACCCATTGCTCACTATAGGAAGGCGTATCGGATAAAGGGACCTGACCGCTAATCTCACTGGGAAGCAGCCGGTCGAATGCCCCGGTGAAGAGGAACAGCATCGTAATGGACGCCGCTATGGCATAATGGACAATGGCGCGTTCATACCAGCGCTTGGGCCGTTCCTGAATCCGCAGCGGAGCTTTCGGGGTGTAAGGCTTAATCTGTTCATGTTCCACCACCTGCTCGGTAAATGCTTCCGGGTCTGCCATATAGGGAAGTTCGGCATCAAGCTCCGACAGAACCTGCATATAGATCTCCAGCACGCCGTCATCCGTTAGCATGAGCTCTTCATATGAAGTTCGTTCTTCCGGCGAGCCTTCCCCTCTAACGTAACGTTCGGTCAGCAGCTTGAGCTTATGATCCTTGGCGTTCATTTCCACTCCTCCTCCTTCCACGCTTTTCGAATCCATTGTCTGGCCCGGTATAATTTCGATTCAACCGTCTTGACCGTGACATTCATCTCGACTGCGATTTGTTCGTAGTTCTTCTCTTCCAAATAAAAAGCCGTAATAATGGCGCGGTGATTGTCCGGCAATGCTTCAATTTTCTCTCGAAGTTCCTCTCTTCTCTCCTTATGTATGAGCAGAGAAACGACATCCTCGTCCCGGGAAGGGAGTTTATCCAGCACTTCTTCATGTTCGCCGGGCAGCTGCTCCGGCGGTTTACGGGAAAGCTTCCTCTTCATGTCAATCGCTTTGTTCAAGGCGATGCGGGTAATCCAGGTCTTAAAACCTTCAGATCTGTACTGGGGGAGAGCTTTGTATACTTGTATGAACACTTCCTGCGACGCATCCTCCGCTTCCTTGGCATCCCGCAGGACCGAATATGCCGTATGGAACACGTGCTGGCTGTATTGGTTCACCAGTTCCCGAAAGGCTTCTTGCTCACCTTGCAGGATGCGCGCGATTAACGTTTCTGCATCAATAACTCTCCCCTCCTTCCCAAATACATAGACGTCAGCTTTATGAGCTGCCCCTGCACTTTTTTCAAAATAAAATTTGGATGAATCTAAAAACAAGACCAACACGGCTTGTCCCCTAGTTTGCCCGTACCGGCCAAAACAAAAAAAGAACGTCTATCGACGCCCTAAGGATGGTTACAGAATCATACCGCTAAGGACGAATAGAACGTTCATCACAAAATGCATGACCATGACGGGAGCCAATCCTTTCGAACGAATAGCTACGCCCCCCATCATGATACCAAAGATGGAAAACAACAGGCAAACGGGCCATGAAAAACCGAGGTGGTAATGGTATAAACCAAAGGTAGCTCCGGCGATGACAAGCCCTTTCAGCTCCCCAAACCCACTTACAAAATGACTAAGTATGTATCCCCGCCACAACAGCTCCTCAAGGACGGCGTTGATCAGCGCAAATGATAGTGCATAACCGATAAGATCGAGAAATTGCGGCTGTCCCCAGTCAATAAAAAATGAAAATATGGCACAGACGTTAACCAGGAAAATAAGCATGAAACGCCAGATCGGATCCTTGAGCAGGCCCCTGAATATCCATGGAAAATGAATCGTTTTTCCCCATGAACCTGTGGCAAGGTATAACGGTTTTTCCTTCGTTAAAATGGCCGCCAGTGCAAAGGGTAATACAAATAATATCAGACTTAACCTCGATAGGATGATCGCCCAGGCATCGTGCCCCGCTAATCCATTTTTAATGATTTCACCAGAAGAATGATAGAGCATATAACCTATCACCATGATAAGCGCCACGATGGCCGTGTCATTTATCTGAATCGATATCTTGCGTACGCTTCTAAGCTTGAACATAGTATATATTATCAGGATCAGTCCGATTCCCCACACCACGGATAGAAGGAATGATGACCATTGAACCCATACGATGGTGGCGATCATGATGATCAAGCAGGTATTAAATTCACCTGGGTGGTTCGTTACTTGCAAGCTTTTCTCTCCCATTCTGTAACGCGTATGATGATAACATGATACCCTTCTATCATGACTGGATCAACTAGAGATTGGTGCATCGTCTATTTCTATGGGCTCTACCACATTCAGCAGAAACGGGCGTCCGCGCAAATATTCATGGATATAGGCTAGCGCATAGATTTGCTCACACTTCAGACTTTCTGTCTCTCTTGGATTGGAGGCATGGTGACTATAATTCTCCATCATGATCATGATGAAAAAGCATTCCAGAGACTGAATATAATTCGAACCCAACTTCCGCACGCTTTCATATCCTTGAAGCACTTTTAAACGTTGATTCGGAACGAGTGACAACATTACCGCTGCCAAATCGTAAAGAAAATAACCGTAGCCACATCTACCGAAATCAATCGGGTGAGGAAATCCCTCTTCAAATACCAGATTCCCCAAATGCAAATCGGCATGAATGAGACCGTAGTTGAAATCGTCAGCGTTCATATGATCAAGCTGGGATATAACCTTTTCAGCTGCGAGTTGGTATAGTATAAATGAGGCTTCCGACAAAAAAGTCCCCGCATATCGTTCCAGCTTGGCGAGCGCTTCTCTATAAGTGTTTATCCCCCATATCGGCCCCCGGCAATCAGAAGGTCTTTCGAAGCCAAGTGCCGCTTCATGCAGTTGGGCAATCAAGACACCTACCTGATAAGCCTGGTCTTCTGTAAGTCTTTCATGCGCATGCACACCATCCACCCATTTCATAACGGTGACAAGAGGTGCTTTGAATCCATGATCTGTATCGATTGTCAACCATCTTAACCCACTTGGAGTGGTTATACCTGTCGGCACTTTGATACCTGCGGTAATAAGGGCATCCAGAAATTGAAGCTCCAGGTCGATTTCATTGCTGCACCGCCGATCCGAATGAATTCTTAACAAGCAGGTTTCATCTATGTTCGTCCTAACTTGATATGTAATCGTGTCCGAAATACCGATAAATTCAATCTCAACCCATCTCAGGTTATATTGCTGAAGTGCCGATACCGCAACCCTTTTGGCTCTTTCGAGCAGCGCACATCTTTGTTCTTCTGTTTCAAATTGAAAAAACTCATTCATGAACTCACCTCTGCTCTATGGATTTGAACGTTCTTGAATGATTATAATTGCTCAGCGGCTGCATTTCGTATATAACGATTAGTTTAAAATGACTTTTAAACACAAGAAAAAAGCCACATCAGAATCAGTTCCAATGTGACTTGCATTTACTTGTTTTTGGTATACACGATTTTTTTGATGGAATCGCAGGATAAACAATACTGAGAAGAAAGCTGGTCAATCGTGGCGCCTGAAGCAAACAGCTGCCGGATTTCCAGGTTTCTTTTTTTCAAATACACCCGGCTGCCCGAGTTTTCTCCCCATTTCTTGCGCAATCCTTCGGGTTTCGGGATGTATACCATCCCGCCCTGTACATATTTTTGTACTTCCTTCAGCAATTCCTCGGGAAGTATAATATCCGCGTTTATATATTTCATGGTAGCTCTGCTCCTTAAAATTAAAATAAAGGTTTTAAGGATGCAAAGTCCAATAGATAAACGGCCCTCTCTACGCGAGGTAATCAGGCGGTAACTTTCTCATCGCTCCATGCAAACAACCGCCGTTGTTCATCATATAGACTTTGCATAGAGCTCATCGTCAATCTTCCCATCATGATCATGATCATGCCCCTCCCTTCACAAATTATGACATTCCGACTGGTTATGACCATTATAACCGATGTTAGGCGAAAAATCGAAGCCTCCGTCTCATCGGCAGGAGATCCTTAAACCGCTAAGCTTGCAAACGACCGGAGCATCTCCTCCACCGTTTTGAAGAAATAGGTCGGCTGGCATACCGTCAGCTCTTCCTCCGAACCATAGCCGTAACCTGCAGCCATGCTGTGTATCCCGCAATTCCGTGCTCCTATTAAATCATGCATCCGATCTCCGATCATGACGGCTTCCGAAGCATCAATACGGCAGGTATCCAGAACATGCTGAATGATTTCGGTTTTGGCGGACCGGGTGCCGTCCAGTTCGCTTCCGCACACCATGGTAAAATAAGCGGACAGCTGGAAATGCTCAAGTATCGTTTCCGCAAAAACCGCAGGCTTGGAGGTAGCGACATACAACTGTCGCCCTTGCGATAACAGTAAATCCAATACATCGCGAATGCCGACATATACTTCATTTTCATACAGGCCGGTGTCCTTGAAATATTCACGATAGCTGAGAATTGCTTCCCAAGCCTCGGCCTCGTTGAAATGGTACTTTTCGGTGAAGGTCTCCTGGAGCGGGGGACCGATAAAACATTCCAGCTCGGAAAGATCGTTGACGATAATCCCTTGCTGACCGAGTGCGTGCCTCACAGCTTTCGTGATGCCTTCGCGCGGATCGGTCAGGGTTCCGTCCAAATCAAATAGAATATGCTTGTATTTCAATTCGATCATTCTCCTTCTTTCATGATTCCTAAGTCAGATCCTTAAGCTCCATAAGATCCTTGATCGTATAAGCAGGCCGATGACGGTCGCTTAAAGGGGCGCCCCGGCGATTATAATTACAAAAGTCAATTCCTGCATTCGCTGCTCCTTCATAATCATCCGTAAGCGAATCCCCTATGTACAGCACCTCGCTTGAGTCAACCGCTAATTCCTGCAAAGCAAGCTCAAAGATATGCGGATCCGGCTTCCAGTACTTTACTTCATCCGAAATGATGAAGGAATCAAAATAATGAAACAAGCCTCCTGCCGCAAGACGTTTGCGCTGTGCTTCACCAATGCCGTTGGAGATCACGCCGAGCGCAAAATTGCCGTGCAGGTGCTCCAGTATAAGATCGGCATGCGGTTCCAAATGGGGGGAACTGCAAAATAACCCCCAGTATGTTTCCGAAATCTCCCGACACTGGTTAAAATCCCGCTTCAATCCAAGGAACGTGTCCGTGAAGGAGTGCTCCAACACCTGCCTAATGTCGTGATTATGCTGAATTCGGTTCATCCAGTAATTAAAATTGATCGGTCCGAATGTCCCCCAGAACTCATCCCACGTCAAATCCTCATGCAGACGGTATAACTCCAGCGCCTGCTGCATGCACTTCTTTTCGCTCTGGCTGTAGTCTAGCAACGTGTTGTCCAGATCAAAAATAATGGCCTTGTATCTCATCTCCATCTCCCCCTCCGGCCGATGCTGCAACTATATGCATTCGATAATCCCGGAAAGATTCTCCTGCTAATCAGGATCTGAAACGGTCGTTAGTTAATAAAGCGCTCTGCGATTTCTATCATGTTCTCTTTTGTTAGCTTCGCTTTGCTGTTCAATGCGATATGGTAATAAAGATCTTGAGCCTCATCCACCCAAGCCAGGCCTTGATTAAAATAGGCGTCTGCGTATCGAACGTATATCATCTCGTGTCCACCTGCCAGAACCTTTTCGACATGGTCCTTATCGGCATAATGAATCTCCTGCTTGGAGTTCATGGCGCTTCGCTTGGTTGCTATTACGCTGATCGAGGTTTCCATGTCGCTGCCTTTTACGTAGGATAGCGAAATTGAGCCCGCGCTGGGCGGTTTTATCTCCTTAACGAAAACTCTTTTGCTTCCCGTCGATTCTTCCGCCCTCCGAATCAACTCATTTTGAATATCGTAATAAGCTTTTGTCGGTTCTCCCCCCTGAAACAAATCAGAAAGATCGGGGGTGAAGGAAAGAGTTCCTTCATGAAACGAATACTCATTCAATATCCGGGAGGGAATATGGATGTCAGGCATTCCGCGCTTCTTGGCTTCCTCTCGAAATACGCCAAGATCTCCCAAATGTAACGAGCCTGCGTGGAATTCGAGCAATGTATCCTTTCCATGAATCTCTCTCTTCAACTCATTGATCTCTTGGTTATGGATATAATAAGCGATGGCTTGGCCGGGAAGGGCCGAGCGAAAGGCTGAACTTCGGGAAGCGGTATCGAGCGAATACAATCGGTCCTGCTTTGCTTGTAATTCCTTAAAGTCCTCGGCCTCCGGTTTGGTCTCCAGCACCACTTTTCCCTCTTTGCTGCGGATCTGTACCAGTTCAGCTGCCGCATAAACCGTGACGGACAGCGAAGTCACCAGCAGCAGCGAGGCGGCCATGACGAGCGGTCTTCGGTACAAACTCGGCTTGCGTTTTTTGGCAGGAAGGGCAGCAATCCGTTCCATTACCGCCTCCCTGACATCAATGACATAACGGCTTTTGGTGTGATGCACCCTCAGCCTTTCCTCCACGTCATCTCGTTGAAATTCCATCGCGGTTCCCCCTCTCGATCATGCATCCACTTTTTTAATTTTTGGATCAGCCGGCTGTAGCGTTTTTTGGCCGTATCCTTGGTTTTATCTAGAATTTGTCCGATTTCCGCAAAGCTCTTTTCTTCAAATATCCGGAGAATAAGCAAGTTCCTCTCATCGTGGGACAGCCTGCGAAGTGCGCGTTCCATCGGCTCGCTGATGATATATTTCTGAGCTTCCTGCTCTGCGCTTTCGGCATGTTCCTTATCCGCCCTCAGTTTAGGAACGATATTCTGAAAGTACCGTTTCCTTCGCAGCATGTTCAGACAATGGTGATAAGCCATCTTATACAGCCAAGCAGAAAATGAGGTCTCTGGCTTATACGTCTCGAGTTTCTGGTAAGCCTTCACCATGATTTCCTGTACGGCATCCTCCGCATCCTGCCGCTGGTTCAGCAGTCTCCAGCAATACATGAAAATCTGCTGTTGAAATGCTTCAACGATATGTACAAAAGCTTGCCGATCCCCGTTTAACACCCGTTCTATGGTTACCTCGATGTCCAATTCCTTCATCTCTGGCTTCGTCGGTTGAATGCTCACTTTCGTTACTCCCCCCTCTCATCAGCAAATCTTCCACTGAAGATGCCTTCATGATTTATAACACATGACAGCGGAAAAAAGGGACAGCTAGTTTCTGTATTTTGCAAGTTTTATTCGTATAAGACCGCATTTTCCATCATGAGTCAGATCGCTTGGAAACGGAATTTTTCCATCCATCACATACAAAAAAAGCACGTCCTTTATGGACGTGCTTCTGAGCTATCTTCCGATATTTCTGAATTTCTGCGTATAGGCTTTGGCATCCTGTGCGGTACGCACCCGGTTGCGGCTCCATTCGAGCAGGATCCGGTCAATGTAGCGGAAATGCAGTTTGCCCGCAAATACCGCTTCTTTTAAAGCTAACAGGATCAACTCGTCCGGGTAGCGGTCCGCGTCGACCCAGCCAGAGATTGTCTCCAGCTCCATCGGCGATAGCGGACGTCCGAATTCCTTTTCGAAAATGGTGAACAGATTCCGTTCTTCCTTCTCCGGAGCGGGTTTCTCCGATGCAGCTGTTTTGCCGGAAGCTGGTCGGGCATTCAACAGAGGCGAAGCAAACTTGGCTGCTTCAGGGCTTTTGTCCCCGCCCTCTTGGGCCAGGCACGCAGCAAGCTTCTCATACAATCCGTTCAGATTGTACCGCTCATAATGAATTCCCTGGCCCTCGTCGACATATTCATCAATGCCGATCAGTCCTACCTTCATCAGGCGCTGCAGGCTTGCAGCGATGAAGGCGGCAGGAGAGCCCGTTACCTCCGCAAGCTCCTCCAGCGAAGGAAACGTCTTAAACTCCACCTGCTGATACCCGATCAAATGGATGACCAGCATCGCTTCGCGATCGCTTAAACCAAGTGACCGGTAATGCCGGAGCAGGGCATAAGGAATGATCGCCATCCCTTGGCTCATGCCGGCAGCGGCGCCGGCCGTCCAACCGTTCATGCCGGTATCCGCGTTGCCGTGATCCATGGACTCACCTCTCACGGCTTACGGGTACATCCGGTACAGGGTCCGTGGGAACGGAATCGTTTCACGAACATGATCCAAGCCGCAAATCCACGCAACGGTACGCTCAAGGCCTAAGCCGAATCCGGAATGAGGCACGGTGCCGTATTTACGCAAATCCATATACCATTGATAAGTTTCCATCGATAGGTCATGCTCCTTGAAGCGCTCTTCGAGCAGCTGTGGATCGTCAATCCGCTGCGATCCTCCGATAATCTCGCCGTAACCTTCCGGCGCGATCATATCCGCGCACAGCACGACCTCCGGACGATTCGGATCCGGCTTCATGTAGAACGCCTTGATGCCCGCCGGATAATGGGTAATGAAGACCGGCTTGTCATACTTCTCGGCAATGGCCGTTTCGTGCGGCGCGCCGAAATCCTCGCCCCAAGGAATATCAAAATCCTGCGTGTGCAGGAATTCAATCGCCTCATCATACGTAATCCGCGGGAACGGCGCTTGAATCGCCTCCAGCTTCGATATGTCGCGACCGATCGTTTCAAGCTCCTGACGGCAGTTTTTAACGACGGATTGCACCACATGGCTGATGAACTGCTCCTGCACCTGAAGGCTCTCCTGATGGTCCGTGAAGGCCATCTCAGGCTCAATCATCCAGAACTCGATGAGGTGACGGCGGGTTTTGGACTTCTCGGCGCGGAATGTCGGCCCGAAGGAGTATACCTTGCCGAGTGCCATGGCAGCAGCTTCCATGTACAGCTGTCCGCTCTGGGTCAAATAGGCATCTTCATCAAAATATTTCGTGTGAAACAGATTGGTTGTGCCTTCCGCAGAAGTCGGGGTCAAAATCGGCGGATCCACCAGCGTAAATCCGTTGGTATCAAAGTACTCTTGAACGGCACGGATAATTTCTGCACGGATCACCATAATCGCACGTTGTTTCTGCGTACGAAGCCACAGATGACGATGGTCCATCAAATAATCGACACCGTGCTCTTTAGGCGTAATCGGATAGTTTTCCGTAAGATGTATAATTTCAATGCCGGTAACCGTCATCTCATAACCCGATTGGCTCCGCGGCTCTTCACGTATAACACCCGTCACATACAAAGAGCTTTCTTGTGTCAGGCTTTTCGCGTCTTCCCATACCTGTTCGGATACTTCGCTCTTCACTACAACGCCCTGGATATAGCCGGAGCCGTCGCGAAGCTGCAGGAATTGAATCTTCCCGCTGGAACGCTTGTTGTTGATCCAGGCGCCGATCGTGACGGTCTCGCCGACATGCTGGTTGACGTTACGAATCACACTTTTGGTGGCCATGCATAAATCTCTCCCTTATATCACTACTATTTAACGGTTGGAAGCTTGAACGATACGATGCGTATCCCGAGCAATAACCAATTCTTCATTGGTAGGGATCACGAGTACCTCAACCTTCGAGTTCGCCGCGGAAATACGGCGCGGCTCGCCGGATCGAATGCTGTTCAGCTCCTCATCCAATTCTACTCCGAGATAGGTAAGCTGCTCAAGCACTCTTTGACGAAGAACGATCGAATTCTCGCCGACGCCCGCCGTAAATACGATGACATCCACGCCATTCATGGCGGCAGCATAAGAACCGATGTATTTACGGACACGATACTCGTACATTTCAAAAGCTAATGTGGAGTTCGGATCGCCTTTTTCCATGCCTTCCGTGATCTCGCGCATATCGCTGCTGATTCCGGAAATCGCCAGCAAGCCGCTGTGCTTGTTCAGCATGGAGTTCACTTCGTTGACGGTCAGCTCTTCCTTGTTCATGACAAACGGCACGATCGCAGGATCCAAATCACCGCTGCGCGTACCCATCATGAGCCCTTCCAGCGGCGTCATGCCCATGGAGGTATCGATGGACTTGCCGCCTTTTACCGCTGTGAGGGAAGCCCCGTTGCCGATATGGCAGGTAATGATCTTCAGATCCTCCAGCGGACGGTTCAGGAATTCTGCCGCTGCCTGGCTGACATAGGCATGGGAAGTACCGTGCGCACCGTAACGACGTACTTTATACTTATTATAAAGTACTCTCGGAATAGCGTACAGGTACGATTTCTCCGGCATGGTCTGATGGAACGCCGTATCAAACACAACGACCTGCGGAACGCCAGGCATATTGGTTTCTGCGGCTTTGATCCCCATCATCGAGGCCGGATTGTGAAGCGGAGCCAGATCGAACAAGCGGCGGATTTCCGCTTTGGCGTCACTGTCTACGAGAGCGGACTCTTTAAAAGATTCCCCGCCATGCACCACGCGATGCCCTACGGCCTGAATGCTTTCGATGGAATCGATCACGCCGTGCTCCTCGTTTGTCAGCATGCCAAGCACTTTGCGGATCGCGGTAGTATGCTCCAGAATTTCGCTGACTTCGGTTACGTCCTGTTTTCCTGTCGGCTTATGCGTCAGAATCGAGGAATCCATGCCGATCCGTTCAACCAATCCTTTTGCCAGCACGGATTCATCCGTCATATCGTACAGTTGATACTTCAGCGAAGAACTACCTGCATTAATTACGAGAATATTCATACCCGGTCACCATCCTTGTCGTACTTGAAAAAGCCTTCTCCGGTTTTAACGCCCAGTTGTCCTGCGCGAACCAATTTCTTCAAGACAATCGATGGACGGTATTTCAGTTCGCCGTACTCGCGGAACATGCGCTCCAGCGCGGCGAGAATGGAATCCAGGCCGAAACGGTCGGCCATCTCCAGCGGTCCGTGCTGGAAGTTATATCCGATTCTCATGGCGTCGTCGATATCTTCCGCGGAGGCTACGCCTTCTTGCAGGAGATGCATCGCTTCGTTGATCATGAGCGTGATCATGCGGGTGGTGACGAAACCTGGAGATTCATAGACCATGATGCCCTTTTTATCCGAAACTTCCTCTACAAAGCGTTTGGTTTCGTTAAACGTATGATCTGAAGTCTTCAGGCCGCGAATGATTTCAACGAGGTCGACCTTGGAAACGGGATGTATGAAGTGCATGCCAATAACACGCTCAGGATATTTGGTGGAGCTGGCGAGCTCCGTCAAACTAAGCGTGGATGTATTACTTGCTAATATTACGTGGCTCGGGCAAACTTGATCCAACTGTGTAAATACTTCTTTCTTTGCATCCAAGTCCTCTATGATCGTCTCAATTACCATATCGCAGGTGCTAAGCTCCGCAAAATGAGTTACTTTTTGAATCCGGTTCAGGATCAGTTTCTTCTCTGCCTGGGTAATTCCCCATTTCTCCAGTTGTTTATCTAGACTGGTCTCGATCATTCGGTATGAATAGTCCAGTTTCTCTGGAGTTTTCTCTACGAGCAGTACGTCAAGGCCCTTGGCTGCCAGCATCTCCGCAATGCCCTGCCCCATGGTCCCGCCGCCTACAACGCCGATTTTTTTGAAGTACATGGTTTCTACTCCACCCTTTCCTTATCTCTATACTTTAATTGTACCCCATTTGTCGAAAAATACATTTTAGAGCACAAAGTATAATAATATCTTAGCACGACAAAAAAGTAAAAAAAAATAACCAGCATAACAATTTATGCTGGTAAAAGCGCGTTTTCACGAAATTGACAACGAAATTGTTCTCCCGAGAGAATTTCTTCCTTCAACAGGATGTCAAGAGAATTGTCGAATATTGGCCGTTTCTGCTCCAAAAGAGTTTTGGTGCGATTCATCAGCTCTTCCAATATCACATTGTTCTCTTTCATCAGCTCTTCGGTAGTAACCATGTTCATGTTAACGATACCCAGCGACGTCAGACCCGACTTCATCATCGTCTCCACGATGTTCAGCGACTGCTCGAAGTCATTGCTGGAGCCCGTGCTTCGGCCCCCGTAATAGATCTCTTCGGCGGCCGCGCCGCCAAGAGCGATCATAATCTGCTCTTCCAGGAAGGTTTTTGTGTACAAATACTGTTCCTGCTGCGGATTATGGCGAACATAACCAAGCGCCTTGCCGCGCGGGCTGAGCGCGACTTGCTTCACGCTGCCTGGGCGCACCAGCTCTGCCATGATAGCATGTCCCAATTCGTGGATGGCAACACGCTTTTTCTCCTCCAAATTCGATTCACGGTCGGAACGCTCGCCCATCATGACCTTGTCAATCGCCATGGACAGATGACGCTGATGGATAAATTGTTCGTTCTCGCGCATCGTATAGATGGCGGCTTCGTTCATGACGCTCTCCAGCTGTGCACCCGAGAAGCCGTAGGCTTCCTCTGCTATTTTCTCCAGGTCGACATCTTGATGCAACGGCTTATTGCCCGCATGCAGGTTCAAGATATGCGTCCGGCCCTTCTTATCAGGCAGATCCACTTGAATATGGCGGTCGAATCGTCCTGGTCGCAGCAGCGCGCTGTCCAGCATTTCTTTACGGTTCGTTGCGGCGATCACCAGAATGCGAGGCGTGTCCTGCGAATAGATGCCGTCCATTTCGGTCAGCAGCTGATTCAGCGTCTGGTCGTACTCTCGCTGTTGGCCGCCTTCGCGTTTACCGCCGATGACGTCGATCTCATCGATGAAGATGATGGCATTTTGCTTGTTTTCTTTGGCCGCGCGGTTGCGGGCATCCTTGAACAAATCCCGGATACGCCCTGCACCGACGCCGACATACATCTCCACGAATTCACTGCCGGAAGCAGCGACAAATATAGAATCGGTATAATGGGCAGCGGCCTTGGCCATCAAGGTCTTCCCTGTTCCCGGAGGCCCTGTGAGAAGAATCCCCTTCAATGGACGTATGCCGAATTTCTTGATGTCTTCGTGACGAATCAGAAAATCCAATGCTTCCCGCAGCTCCTGCTTAGCGTTATCCTGCCCGCCGATTTCCTCGAACGTCAGCTTGGCCGGGCCGCTCTTCTTCCGCTTTCGCTCATTTCCGGCACCAACCGCGATGCCGCCCTTCATCTTGGCTATAAACAGCAAGCCGCCTACGAGTCCTGCCGCTATTAAGAGAGGCACGATGTTCACGCCGACAAACACAAGGAATACCAACAAAACCGGAATGAAGCCTAACATGATTTCTTTTGCTAATTTAGGCATGATTCCACACCTCCATTTTGCCAGGTTGACGCGGCAAGATTATAAATTTACCAGACTTGCCGTCCGACAAGCTGACATAGACATTGGTGTCATCGATCGTTGCTTTTGCTTTCAAATTCGGCGACTGGGCAGCCAGCTGCTCGAGCGATGATTGAATATCGGTATACTGCTTATTGTCCATCGCTTCGGCAACCGACAGCATCGCTTGCTCCCACCATTGATCCAATGCTTCCGAGGAATGGTCCTCCACCTGGATTCTCAATTCCCGCTTGCCGATCACGGACTTGCCTTCCTGCTTAATATGCTGAACCAAACCTTGTAAATTCGCATCCGGAGCCAAATCAAGATTCAAAGTCACGGTATCCTGTTTAATATCTATATGAGAACTTTTCACGCCGTCGTATTGTGACACAACAGTTGCGAGCGGATTCTGCAAAGCCATCTGCCGATATAGAAACCAACCGCCAAAGAGGACCGATGCTGAGATCACGACAGTCAGCATGATAGGTACAATGCGCAGTTTCATGAAGTTCCTCCTTTAATTCCAATATGAAATTTTGTATAGCAATTGCAGCACAAAAATACATATAACAACGATATATAGTGACGCATGTAATTGATCTGCTCAATTCGTACAAGTACGAGTATATCACATCTTATATACTTTTTCATGCTTGTCTGTGAAAATATTTAGAACAGTTTTACCAATTTATTTCTGTATGCGCTTACATATTTATGTGCCAAAGAGGCATCCCTATAAGGGGACGCCTTTTCATTTGTTTTCTTATTGATTAGGAAGAATAATATCATTTCCGATGGCGTTTCCGTCTTGAAAACGATAGAATCTGTAACCGCGCTGACCGTTGTTTTCATATTGCAGCTGCCAGGCATACTCGCCTTCATACATTCCCGGCAGCAATCGCTTGATGACCGCACCCGGCATTTCGTTTCGGATCTGGTCCCGCATCACGGCCTCTGACATGCCCGTATTCAATAACACCGACTGAACGGCATCTGCCCCTTCTACAGGAACGTTATCGTCCGTAAACTTCACCCAGACCATGCGGTCTTGATTGTCTTTATCTTTCCCGCTGACCACCCAATAGTTATTGTCCTCGCCCCATACCGATTTATAGGTCTTGTCGGACGAGACCAATTGGCCATGCTGTTTCGCTGCAAGGATCGCCATTCTTTCTTCATTCCACGTATCTTTCATAACATAGGAATAATAGAGCTGTAGGCCAAGCAATAATAGCAGGACGCCGGACACGCTTAGCAATATCCACTTCGTTTTTTTCTTCAAATCCGTCTTCCTCGCTCCCCTTGATTATTCCCTAGAGGGTTGTAAGACGCTCAAATGCACGCTGCGCTTCCCGGCGGATGCGTTCCTCGTCGAGAGTAAGGCTCGCGCCATTCTTCACCACCTGCTTGCCGTCAACCCATACATGCTCTACATCCTTCGCGCTGGCAGAGTAGATCGCGTGAGAAATATAGTCGGTCCGCGGAAGGAAATGCGCCTGATCCGTATTCAATGCGATCATATCGGCTTTCATCCCAACCGCGAGCATACCGATATCCTCAAGGAAAGCGGACCTGGCTCCGTACTCCGTACCCATTCGAAGCGCTTCGGAGGCCGGAATGGCTGTCGGATCCCCGCTCACTCCTTTATGGATCAGGGCAGCCAGCCGCATCTCTTCGAACATATCCAGGTTATTGTTGCTAGCAGGTCCGTCGGTACCGAGCGACACCGTTATGCCGGCTTTGAGCAGCGCAGGTACGCGGGCGACTCCGCTCGCAAGCTTCAAATTGCTTCCGGGATTATGGGATACGGCTACTTGATGCTTGGCCAAGACTTCGATTTCTTCATCGGTCAGATGAACGGCATGCGCAAGGAGCGTAGGACGGGAGAACATGCCCAGCTTCTCCAAATGGGCAACGGGGCGAAGCCCGTAGTCCTTAACATTCTGAGCCACTTCCGTTTCCGTTTCGGACATATGGGTATGCAAAGGCAGGTTCAAGTCATGGGATGCTTGAACGAATTTTTCGATGAAATCCGGCGGGCAGGTATAAGGCGCGTGCGGCGAGATCATCGTCGTAATTCTGCCGTCAGCCTTGCCATGCCAATCCTTCGCGAATGCCACCGCCTCATCCAGCTTCTGCTGCTGTACCTCGGGCGGGCATAAACCGATTACGCCGCGCGTCAGGACGCCGCGCATTCCCGAGTCCTGGACAACCTTCGCGACCTGATCCATATGGTCATACATATCCACAAACGTCGTGGTTCCGCCCTTGATCATCTCCAGCACGGAGAGCGATGTGCCCCAATATACGTCGTCTGACGTGAATTTGGCTTCCATCGGCCACATTTTTTCCTGAAGCCATACCTGCAGCGCCAGATCGTCCCCATAGCCTCGAAGAAGCGACATGGCGGCATGTCCATGCGTGTTCACCAATCCAGGCAGGAAGAACAGATGGGTTCCGTCGATAATCTCTGTTCCCTCTTCCACGACGGGCTCCTCTTCGCCCAGGTACGTGATCCGGTCGTTCTCGACCACCATATATCCGCGCAGCACGGATCGGTCTTCCTCCAGTACTGCAAACGTTCCGTTCTTAACCATCCACTTCGTTGTTGTCATGTGCTGCATCCTCCTTGCCGTTATCCAAATAATAGGCCAAACTTTGCAAATCCGTTGTAAAATCAGCCGTATGAATCCGGATATGGGCTGGGGCTTTCAGGATGGTTGGCGCAAAGTTCAGAATCGCCTCGATCCCTGAGGCGATAAGCTGATTCGCTACGTTCTGCGCTTCGAAATCCGGAACGGTAATAATCCCGATTCGAATGCCGTGCTCATGAACCGTCTTCTCCAGCTCTTCCATCGGCTGTACGACCAAATTGTTAATTTTCATACCAACTTTGGGAGAATACGAATCGAAAATCGCCACAATCTTCATATTATCCTTCAGGAATGCATTGTAATTCGATAATGCATGTCCAAGATTACCGGCCCCGACCAATGCGACATTGATCTTCTGGTCCAGCTTCAGAATCTGGCGAATCTTCTCGATCAGATAAGAAACATCATATCCGATCCCTTTCCGTCCAAAATCACCGAAATACGCCAGGTCCTTACGAATTTGAGCAGGATTGAGGTCCAGCTTCTGTCCCAATTCCTGGGAGGAAACCGTGGAAACCTCCCTCTTCTGAAGCTCATTCAAATAGCGCAAGTATACAGGTAATCTGCGGACCACGGCTTCCGAAATTTTTTCCGATTTCATGCATGCTCCCCCTAATAATAGGTTAATAACTACATCTTTTTTTGTTGATCGTGCTTGGTTTCACTTTATTCAGCTTGGTTCCCCGCGCTTGCCTCTTCCTGCAGCCATTCCGAAATTCGGGGTACGATCCCCTCTGTCGACATGTGCTCCATCTTCGGCCCCGGCAAGGAATATAAGAAATACTTCCCGTAATAGGATTCAATGACCCGGGTATCGTACACGATCACGATCCCTTTATCTTGTGCTGTTCGCACCAGGCGCCCAAACCCCTGTTTGAAACGAATGACCGCTTGCGGAACCGAAAGCTTCATGAAGGGATTCTTCTTCTGCTGCTGCAGCAGTTCGCTCTTGGCTTCGACCAAGGGGTGATTCGGCGGCTGGAACGGCAGCCGGACGATGGCAAGACAAGTCAGCGCCTCACCCGGGATGTCTACCCCTTCCCAGAAGGAGCTGGTGCCCAGCAGCACGGAAGCGCTGCTGTCCTGAAATCTTCGGATTAACTTGGTACGGCTGGTTCCGTCCATCCCTTGTCCCAATACCGTGATGTCGCTTGATGCCAGCGCTTCTTTCAGCGGCTCGTGCACCTGGCGCAGCATCCGGTACGAAGTGAACAGGACGAGCATGCGGCCATGCGTAGCGACGGCCGTATCGGCTAAAGACTTCACGAGCGTATTCACAAAGAGTGCATCCCCGACCGATCCCTTCACGCTCGGAAAATCGCGCGGCACGACAAGAAGGGCTTGTTCCCTGTAATTAAACGGGGACGGGAGCTGAACCGTGTTCAGGTTCCCCGCTTCAGCCGCTTCCTGAAGACCCAGGTTCTCGATCATGAACTGAAACGATTTGTCCACCGACAAGGTCGCCGATGTCAGAATCACGCTTTGTTTCTTGTCAAAAAACAATTCCTTCAAATGAGAGCTCACGTCGACGGGCACGGCATACAACTGCAGCGATTTGCTGCGGAAATTGCCATTCGCCTCCATCCAGTATACCGTGCCCTCATCGTTCAGGGCCATGAAGGAGCGCAGGTCTTCGCGATGCGCGGCCAGGTCCTTAAATAGGCCCGATAGGTCGGTTAACAGGCTGTCCGCGCTGTAGTCATCCAAATCTTCCTTCATTTCGGCGATCAGCTTATCGCCCTTGCGCACGACATCGCCCAGCGTCAGATGAATTTGATGCTCCAGTTCGGCCATCGAATCCCAATCCTTCGGCTTCTTCAGCGGGGACAGGCGGAGCGAGAATTGGCCGGCATCTCCCGGAGAAGCGTCTCCGCGTTCCGGAAGCAGTCCGAACAATTGATCGCTGAGCCGATCCCAATTCTCTTTTACGGTAATCAGGTCCGGATACAAACGGTCGATGACGGAAGACCATTCGACTGCCTTCTCGTGCGGCGAAGCTTGCAGCAGCTGGCGCAGAGCCGGGAGCTGCCCGCTTCGGCTGTCTTTGTACAAACGGGTCAAGGTATGGACCACCGAAAAATACTTCATCTGCAAGCCAAGGTGCTTGCCGGCGACATCCTCAAGATGATGCGCTTCGTCGATGACGAGGCGCTCATAGCTTGGCAGCAGCTGATGATTCGCCTTCACGTCGGTGAACAGCTTCGAATGGTTCGTAATGACGACATCCGCGATGCCTGCTTCATGCTTGGCCCTGTGATAGTAGCATTTGCGGAACCAAGGACAGGCGCGTCCGAGGCAAGAATCAGAATCGCTGGAGATGGTCTCCCAAAAATCCCTTCCGCGTCCGCCAAGGTTTAGCTCTTCATCATCCCCGTTCTCCGTCTGGGTCAGCCAGACCAGCATCTGGGCCGCCGTGATTACGTCTTCCTTCGGGGAATGAAAATCTCTTCTATTTATTTTATGTTCAAATTTTCTCAAACACAAATAATGTCCCCTGCCCTTGAAAATGGCCGCCTTAAAAGGAAAAGGAACAACCTGGGTGAGCAGGGGAATATCCCGGTCACGCAGCTGTTCTTGAAGGTTGATCGTATGCGTGCTCACCATAACCTTCTGTTCCTGCTTCACGCTTTGATAGATCGACGGCAGCAAATATCCAAGGGATTTGCCGGTTCCCGTGCCCGCTTCGATCAATAGATGTTTATTATCATCCAGCGCCTGCATCACTTCCTGGAACATCATGTCCTGGGCATCCCTGCTCTCGTAATGAGGCAGCGTTTCCTTCAGGCGTTCACGGACTTCGTTCATGTATTGCTCGAAGCTTACATCGGCCAAAGGGTTGGGCTCCGTCTCATCTCTCACAGGTGCTATATCGTTCCAATCATCCACCGCCAAGGCAAACTGGCGGTAGTACGTATGGGTGTCCCCCGCTTGTACGGCTCGGTGCTCCCTGTCGGAACGAATGCCGTCAAAGAACCAGGCCAAGTCGCTGTCCTCGTCGGCAAACAGGTCGCTTAAACGCTGAATGGTGAGCAGCGGAAGCTCGTCGATCTCCTCCAAACATTTCAGCAGCGCATAGGCTGTGGCAAGCGCATCGCTGTCCGCCTGGTGCGGACGGTCATGCTCCAGGCCGAAATGAGAGGACACCATCCCGAGCTGGTAGGACGGGAGCGAGGGAAAGCATATTTTTAAGAAGTGCATCGTATCTAGAATACGGCCGCTGAACGGTAAATAGCCGCAGCGATCGAGCGCGTTTTGCAAAAAGTTAAAATCAAAAGCGACGTTATGTCCAACCAATACGACATCGTCGAGCATGGGCACAAGCTCCATCATCATTTCTTCCAATGACGGAGCATCCGCTACATCACTGTCGGAAATGCCGGTCAAACCGGTAATAAAAGGAGGGATCGGAATCCCGGGATTGACATAGGTGCCGTATACGCGGGATATGCTTCGATCCTCTTCGATGATGGCCAGTCCAACCTGAATGATTTCATCTGCAGACTGGTTGCCCGTGGTTTCAAAATCCAATACGGCAAATTTCATTTCGATAAAATCCCTTTCCTCCAGACTAATTAACAGCATACCAGAAGTTGCGGGTTTTGAACATTCCGGGTAAAAAATCCCCAGGCTTTCTGTACCGCTCCCGTACGCAAAAAGCGATGCCAAAGTCTCAAGGGTGAGCTCTGGCATCGCTTCTTGTTGTGGCTTGATTTCTACAGCAAAGAGATCAATTGGCTGCCGTACTGGAGCTCACCGCGATTCTGCTTGCAGACCTCCAGGTTGATCATGGGGTCGGGAAGCGTTGGATCGCTATGAATCGCCAGTGCAAAATGTTCCTCGGCCTTTGCTTGCTGTCCATTCAACACCTCAATGCATCCAAGCGCATTGTAGATCATCGCCCGAAGCTTTCTGTTGTCAGCCAGGGGCAGGATGGAGATCAGTACGTCGGATGCTTGGGCGGTTTGCCCCAAATACAGATGGGACATGGCAATGTACAACTTGATCAGAAGGCTGTCCGGAAATACCGCAGCGGCTGCCTCAAACTGCTGTATGGCCGGCTGGAACATCAACAGCTTGTAGTAACCTTGACCGCGAACGAACGCATCCAGCTGCAATTCAGGCGCTTCGGTCGGCGGAAAAACCGGAGGTGACGCTGCACTCTCGCGGAAGATGGCCATTTTTTCTTCAAAATGCAGCCACTCCTCGATAATGCCCTCGCTCATGCTTTTGAGCATGTTCCAGTTTTGTACCAGCGCCTGTTTTTGGGGACCTTGAGCAGAAGGGTAATGCTTCACAATTTCATCTAACATGTTGTTCATTTCGGCGAATACATGTTGAAACATAGCTGCATCCCACCCTTAGCGGAAAAATGAGATCAGTGCGTCGACCTGAACTCATTTTCTGTAGAAGACGGTCTTTTCATCCCTTTAGGGTCCCGACACATTTTGGTTCTTTAGAGAATGGCGGCGTGAACTTCGCGATATTCCGTCGTAACCGGCTTATTCGATTCGTCGACGATCACGACCGTCGGGGTGTGATGGTCGTATTCCTCTTTGGACATCATGGCATAAGAAATGATAATGACGTTGTCGCCGGGCTGTACAAGACGTGCGGCTGCTCCGTTCAAGCAAATGACGCCGCTGCCGCGCTCGCCTTTGATCACGTACGTTTCCAGACGGGCGCCGTTGTTATTGTTCACGATTTGAACTTTTTCATTCTCCAGAAGGTCTGCAGCCTCCATTAGATCCTCATCAATGGTAATGCTGCCCACATAGTTCAGATTGGCTTCCGTCACCGTTGCGCGGTGGATTTTGGATTTCATCATCGTTCTAAACATGGGATCCCCCTACTTTTGGTTGAAGTAATGCATTGTCAATGAGACGGGTGCGGCCAAAACGCACGGCCAGCGCCATGATGACGGTTCTGTCTTCATCCACAATGCGGTATGAATCTTCCACGGGCGCAAGCTCCGGGAAGGTGAGCAATTCCGCGTAATCGATATCAGCGAGCGGAGAGCGGGATATATAATCCCGAAGATGAGCGCGGATCTCTCCTGCCGTCGTCGCTTGTCCCTGCCGGATTGCCTCCTGAGCCGTCCGCAGCGAGCCCGACAGCACAAGCGCCTGTTCCCGCTCTTCCGGCTTCAGATACACGTTGCGCGAGCTTAGGGCAAGGCCGTCGGATTCGCGAATGATCGGACATGGCACGATGGTCACATCCATATTCAAATCCCGTACCATTTGTTCTATGACGGCCACCTGCTGCGCATCCTTCATCCCGAAGAAGGCAAAGTCAGGCTTTACGATATTGAACAATTTATTCACAACCGTGGTGACACCGTCAAAATGCCCGGGACGGGAGGCCCCGCACAACAATGACGTAATTTCCGCTACGGCAATTTTGGTTTTGGTCGGCTGAGGGTACATTTCCTCTACCGCAGGAATGAATACCACGTCCACCCCTTCGGATTCCGCCAACGCCAGGTCACGCGCTTCATCCCGAGGATAAGTTTCATAATCCTCGCCCGGTCCGAACTGAATCGGATTGACAAAGATACTGATGACCACCGTGCCTGACATTTCCCGCGCCTTCCGCATCAGGCTGGCGTGTCCTTCGTGCAAATATCCCATCGTAGGCACGAGGCCTACCGGGCCTCTGCCGGACTCCAGCCGGTCCCGAAGCTCAGATCTTAAATCCGCAATGCTGCGAATCACTTTCATGATGTCGTGCCCACCTTTTCCTTTTGGCTTCCATATAATGCCGTTGTCGTTTCGGAACCGGCATTGTTCTCCGTCTTGAACACATGCTCCTCGGCTGGGAATGCGCGGTCCTTCACTTCCTTCACATACTGCGTGATACCCTCGCGGATAACGGAGCCGACATCGGCGTAAGTTTTCACGAAGCGTTTGTCCCGATAAGGGGACGCGTATTTCAATATATCATGGAATACCAGCACCTGGCCGTCACAATAACGACCGGCGCCGATGCCAATGGTCGGGATGCTCAGCGCTTTGGATATGTCAGCAGCCGCTTCTTCCGTAACCAGCTCCAACACGATAGCAAATGCGCCGGCCGCTTCAAGCGCCTTGGCATCGTTCATGAGCCGCTGCGCATCTTGGGCATCCTTGCCTTGAATCCGGTAGCCGCCGATCTGGTTTACCGACTGAGGCGTCAGCCCGATATGGCCCAGCACCGGGACCCCGGATTGTACGATCCGTTTTACGGTATCGGCGATTTCTTCGCCGCCCTCCATTTTCACGGCATGCGCATGACCTTCCTGCATCAATCGCCGCACGCCGCGCAAGCTTTCATCGATGCCTCCATGATAAGTCATGAACGGCATATCCGCTACGATGAACGTATCCTCGGCTCCGCGAGCGACAGCGCGCGTATGGTACACCATGTCGTCCAGCGTAACGGGAATCGTGGAGTTATAACCCAGCACGACGTTGCCGAGGGAATCTCCCACCAGTATCATATCAATATCCGCTTCTTCCGCCAGCTTGGCGGAAGGATAATCGTACGCGGTCAGCATCGTGATCGGTACGCCCTTCTTCTTCATGTTCTTCAGTTTCACGATGTTCAGTGGTTGTTTGCCTGCCATTGTGACACAGCCTCCCTGTGTGATGTAGTTAGACACAATAAAAAAAACCTTTTAGCACGTACTTGCTAAAAAGTCCGAAAGGCAAAAAAGAGTCACTCGCGATCGTCCCTTCTGTCTCGGTCCTTTCGGCTCAGAGCAGAATCCAACGTAACCGGCATAACAGTTATGAAGGTGTTCTAAATCATAATTCCCACTTGCTGCAGAGTGCAATTCGCTCATGGCGATACCGCCTCTATAGTTGTAGTATATCAAATTCCAGCTCCGATTTCACCATGTTTCATTTACCTGGTATTAAAAAGAATATCGCCCGAATACACGGGAACGAGTTCACCATGCTGGTTGCGGATCAGCAGAGCGCCGTCCTGGTTGAGTCCCGTCGCAATCCCGCTAAAACGGTCACGGGCCGTCTGTACTTGAACCTCGCGGCCCACCGTTCCGGATAAAGCTTCCCAGAGCGAGGCTACGGGCTCGAAGCCCTGCTCGTTGTACAATTCGTATAAAACCTCCATCTCCGACATTATGGACTGGATCAGCGATGTCCGGTTGACGGTTTTCCCGCCGGCGATCCGAATCGACGTCGCAACGTTCCGCAATTCCTCCGGAAAATCCGCTTCTTTCAGATTCGCGCTGATTCCGATGCCGGCAATGCAGTAACGTACTCTTTCATCTTCGGTTGCAGACTCCAGCAGAATGCCGCAAACCTTTTTGCCCTGATACAGAATATCGTTCGGCCATTTGATGTCGGTTTGCACGCCGGCGGATTTAGCGATGGCGCGGCATACCGCCACGCCTGTCAATAAGGTAAGCTGCTGGGTTAGATGCAGCGGCTGCTTCGGCCTGAGTACCAGGCTCATCCATATGCCTTTGCCTCTCGGGGAATGAAATTTCCTTCCCATTCTGCCCCGGCCGCCCGTCTGCTCTTCCGAGATGACAAGCGTGCCTTCGGCTGCCCCTTCTTCCGCCAACTGCCGGGCATCCTCCTGAGTTGACGTCGTTTTGTCCAGCAGCTTGATCGATTTGCCGAAGTACCGACTGGTCATGCCCGCTGTCAGTTGATCCCCGCTCAGTCGGTCCGGCTCGTCCAACATGCGGTAGCCAAGCCGCGGAACGGCCTCGAAATCATACCCTGCATTCCGAAGCTTATTGATCTGCTTCCATACGGCCGTCCGGCTGATGGACAATTTTCGGCTAATCTCTTCCCCGGACAGAAACTGACCGGCATTCTCCTGGAACATTTTCAGAAGTGCGTTGTCTTGATCATGATCCTTCATTATGAATTACCACCCGCTTTGCTTCTTCAATCAACGATTCCTTATCGTTGTTAATCAAACCTGCCGCCGCTTTCCCCAGCAGCAGCCCGAGAAGTTCCCCAAGCCACGGGCCTCCGCGTCTGCCCAGCGTCTCAAGCAATTCGCTGCCGGTGATGGCCAAATCCTTCAAGCTGCGGATCCGGAGATCCTGCAGCCACACGTCAAGCTGCCGGATGAAGGTCAGTGGAGCAGTAGACGCTCCCGTGTGATGCAAAGCCGTTTGCATTTCCAGCCATCCTTGGGCTGCCTCGACCCCGTAGGCAAGGACTAGGCTGATCCACTTAAGCCTGCTGCTTTCGGCATCGCCCGCATTCGGTTGCTGCAGATAGGATTCATGCAGCGAGAGCAGTTTCACGATGGATTCCCGCTGCTTATTGGAGAAGGTCCATGACCGCAGCAGCTCCTCTGCTTGCTGAGCTGTAATGCCGCATGCGAGCAGGAGCAAGGACCAACGGATCGTGGCATGGTCCGGTTCAATCCGCTCCATGGCTTCGATCGTCTTCCTATCATGCGTGGTATAGGGAAAGGGCGCTTTCATCCGGGAATGCAGTCCGCTCCGGACAAACATCTCCAATCCGCGCAGCGGGGACGGCCCAGCCAGAATTTTCTCGAATTCGCTGCGGATGCGTTCCATCGCAATCCAGCCTAAGGTGTCTCTCTCCGAGAGGATCCCTCTCCATGTACGGAGTGCGATGGAGAAACCGAACACGGAGGCAAAACGGATGCAGCGCACCATGCGCAGGGCGTCTTCGCGAAAACGAAGACGGGCTTCGCCCACGCAGCGAATCACCTTTCGGTCAATATCCTCTCGTCCGCCGAACGGGTCAACCCAGGAACCGTCAATTCCTCTGGCCATTGCGTTCATGGTGAAGTCGCGCCGCCTCAAATCTTCCTTCACTTCCCCGACGAAAGCGACCTCCGTCGGATGACGATGGTCCTCATAACCGCTCTCCACCCGATATGTCGTCACTTCAAAAGACTGGCCTTCCATCAGCACCGTCACGGTTCCGTGCTTGATTCCTGTTGGAATTACTTTGGGGAAGACGGAACAGGTGACTTCCGGCAAGGCGGAGGTGGTAATATCCATGTCGCTGACCCTGCGCCCCATGTATTCATCACGGACACAGCCTCCGACCCAATACGCTTCATGTCCATGCCGAAGCAGAGTGCGGATCACATCCACACTCCGCTCGGCCATGTCGGGGTCCGCGTTGCGCCATCGAATCGAATTATACATATCTGCCATAGTTTCCCGTTCCTTTTATCCGAAAAACAACGAGAGGGTCGAGCTTAGCCGCAAACCGGCTTAAGCTCGCTAACCTCCCGTCCCAATACTCGGTAATAGATTTCCTCGTACTTGCCCCGTATCAATTCATTGCAGAACATCGTTTTGGAACGCTGCAGGCATGCCTTGCGCAGCCGTTCGCTAAGGGCTTCATCCTTACATATTTCAAGCACGTGCTGAGCCATCGAATGCGTGTCTCCGATTGGAGCCAGATACCCGGTTTCCCCATGGGTAACCAGCTCGGGAATGCCGCCTGCCGTGGATCCGACCGTTGGCACTCCGCACGCCATTGCTTCCAGGGCGACCAGGCCAAAGCTTTCTTTCTCGGATGGGAGCAGAAGCACGTCCGCCATCGAGATCACATGGGCAATCTCGTCTTGTTTGCCGAGAAAATGCACCTTGCTGCCAAGCCCCAGCTCATTGATCCGGCATTGGATCTTCGGAAGCTCTGGCCCTTCCCCGACTAACAGCAGTTTCGCGGGTACCTGCTCCTGCACCTGGGCGAATATTTCCAATACGTCGCCTACCCGTTTCACGGGACGGAAGTTGGATATATGCATCATGATTTTTTCGTTCGGATCGGCATAATCATTACGCAGCGATCTCGAATCCCGCGGATAATACACCCGCGGATCCACGAAATTATAGGTAAGGTCGATGTCGCGGCTTATATCCAGCAGCTCCCGCGTCTCACGAATAAGATCCTGAGAAACGGCGGTAACGGCATCACTTTCATTAATGGCAAGCCTGATCAAATCCTTCAGCGACTCGTCCTGCGCCAGCACCGTAATATCGGTTCCGTGGAGCGTCGTAACGACTTTCAGCTGATCTCCGACCATCTGCTTGGCCAAGAAGGCACATACGGCATGCGGCACGGCATAGTGCACATGAAGCACGTCAAGCTGCTGCATTTTTGCCACCTGAGCCATTTTGGTCGCCAGCGACAGGTCATATGGGGGATAACGAAACACATAATAGTCGTTTACTTCAACTTCATGATAAAAAATATTTTTATGGAAAGTTCCTAAACGGAACGGAATGCTGTGAGCGATAAAATGAACCTGGTGGCCTTGCTCCGCGAGGAGTTTGCCCAGCTCGGTCGCCACGACTCCTGACCCGCCGAGCGATGGGTAACAGGTAATGCCGATTTTTAATGGTTGCTGATTCATGTCAGGCCTCCTTTATGTACGCCTCTATATATTATGCCTGCTTGGGGCCGAATAGATGAACAACATACGGACTTTTACAAGCAAAGCCCTCTGCATAAGGAATAAGCCTGCGCGCTCCAAGCAGTGAATCCCTGGCCCGCACACGCTCGATGTACCCCTCGGTCAACGGGGTTGAGACTGCATCTTCTTCAGCCTTCTCGAACTGGGAACGGTAACAAGACAAGGCCTGCTCCTTAACGCCGTAATGCTCCGTAACGTCAACGACCAAATCCGTTCTTCCGATATCGTTTATGAAATAAAAATAAAGCTCGTCCACCTTAACCGGCGGCTGCTCGGGCATGTATCGGCGAAGCTTGGCATTGAATACCGCTTCCTCAACCAATCGGCTGCAAGCGACATGGTCCGGATGGCGATCCTCCCAGTAGGGAGCAAATACAATAGAAGGAGAAAACTTGCGAATCTCGGCCGTGACCCTTTCAATATGCTCCGGCGTCACGAACAAACCTCGATCCGGCAGCCCCAGATTCGTTCGGACCTTGAGATCCAAAATACCGGCAGCTTGCTCTGCCTCCTGCTTGCGAAGATCGACGGTGCCGTTCGACGACATTTCCGCCTGCGTGAGATCGCAGATCCCGACCGACAGCCCAGCTGCCGTATGCTTTGCAATCGTTCCTGCCATTCCGATCTCGGCATCGTCTGCATGTGCTCCGAAGATTAATATGTCCAGTTTGGTGTTCATCAGCTATCCACACCCGGTTTATATTTATGAACGAGTTCGCGCCATGCAAAATCGCCGCGGTCCAGCGCCTTGACGAGAATCTCAGCCGTCGCCACATTGGTAGCAAGCGGTATTCCCTGCACGTCGCACAAACGGAGGAGTGCATTGATGTCCGGTTCATGAGGCTGTGCCATCAACGGATCCCGAAGAAAAATAATCAGGTCCATCTCATTGTCCGCCACAAGAGCTCCGATCTGCTGATCGCCGCCCAACGGTCCCGAGGCAAAACGGTGAATGCTGAGTTTGGTTTGCTCCATAATCCGGGTTCCCGTCGTTCCGGTCGAGTATAATTTATGATCTTCGAATACATTTTCATAAGCGATAACGAAATTGACCATTTCCTCTTTTTTGCGGTCATGCGCGATAAATGCAATATTCATAGTAATTTCTCCCCTATGTTAGTCAATAAAATGATCAAATCCATACACCAATCCGGTGTAGCCCATTACCTTCTCTATAGCCATTTTCACGCCCGGCATATAAGCTGCACGTTCATACGAATCATGTCGGATCTTCAGGCTTTGACCGTAACCGCCAAAAATGACCTCCTGCTGGGCAAAAACGCCCGGCAGACGAACGCTGTGAATTCGGAAGCCGTTGTAATATCCGCCCCTTGCACCTTCAATGACTTCCTCTTCCTTCGGATTGCCTTGACGAATCTCCTCGCGGTTCGCCGCAATCATTTCCGCTGTTTTGATCGATGTTCCGGACGGAGCATCCAGCTTCTGGTCGCCATGGGTTTCGATAATTTCAACGTGAGGCAAATATTTGGCCGCCTGGGCTGCAAATTTCATCATCAGAATGGCTCCGATGGAAAAGTTCGGCGCGATCAAACCGCCAATGTTCTGTTCCGTACATTGCTTGTCCAGCTCTTCGATTTGCTCCGGCGTGAAGCCGGTCGTGCCCATGATCGGGCGAACGCCGTGCTTGATGGCCAACGCCGTATTGCTGTATGCAAATTGAGGCGCTGTAAAATCAACCATGACGTCCGGTTTGGATTCGACAAGCGCCATCTCCAGATCCGATGTCACCGTAATGCCGCAAGCAGGCAGACCTACCAGCGTTCCTGCATCGGCACCCGCATCCGACAAGCCGACGGCAGCAACCAGTTCCAGCTCCTCGTCCCCCAATACAAGCTTCACTACTTCTTTACCCATACGGCCGCCGGCACCGACGACCGCAACTGTCCATTTCTTTGCCATGTTACATATCCTCACTTTCCATCCGATGCTGTATCCTGCATATATGATTTCAAGCGCTGTTTGAGTTCCTCCATAATATGCTGCAGCCCGCTCTCCTGCGGGTACAACGAAATTACCTCTTTAAGCGTGGTAATGGCGAGCGCATGCTCATCGAGTTCACTGTAAACAAGAGCAAGCCATACATAAGCCTGAGCATACAAAGGGTCCATGGCTACGGCGGATTTCAGATGTCCCACGGCTTGATACAATTCAGCCTTGGTCACATCCTTGCGGTTTTCCACCATTTTTCTTGCTCGCTGCACCAGCTCCGCAGCCTTGATATGCTGTAAATGAAGAGCATATTCCGGTTTGTCCGGCTGCAGCCTGACGGCTTCCTCCGCATGCGTAATCGCCATCTCCAGCTTGTTGCTTCTGCCGTAGGTAATGGAGCACCGATAATGCACTTCGGCATCTCCTGGATTCGCGATGATCGCTTGCTCAAACCAACGCAACGCTTCTTCGAAATCATTTTGAAGTATGCATCGATATGCTTTTTGTATATAACTTTCAGGTTTCACGGGCTGTCCCTCCCCACAGCGGGTTTGGTACAGCATATGTAGCAGCTGCCTAATCGGTGTTTATTTTCGTCCAACGATCGGCATCGCGCGTAGAAAATTTATGCATCACTTTATCATGCGCTTCCGCGAGATCGATGCCGAGGGAATTGGCAAAACAGATCGTAATAAACAATATATCTCCAAGCTCCATTTCGATGGAATTTTCCGCTTCATCCGCTTTTTTCGGCTTCTCCCCGAACTGATGATTAACCTCTCGGGCGAGTTCCCCCACCTCTTCCGACATTCGGGCCATCATGGATAAAGGACTGAAATAACCTTCCTTGAATTGTGATATGTATCGATCGACTTCCTGCTGCATTTCAGCCATTGATTTTCCCAAGACTCTTAACTCCCTTCACTGCACAGTCAGCCTCAGCTTGTAACCTTCAAGCTGGGGCAGTCTTCTCTCATACGAGCGATTGGTTTTAAACCTATGTTATCGTAAAGCGGATTTGAAAACAAATAATTTTTTATTGCTGAAACCATATCGGCGCATACTAGACAGGTGTGAAGCAATCTGCAGACAATCGGAAATATCCACTATTGGAAATGCGAGGGTTCTTATGAAAACGTCCAAGTTGCTCCATCAGCTGCAAACGATCATTCCGATCATCGCCGGTTCCGCCATATACGCATTCGGACTGCTGTATTTCATCATTCCGAATGAACTCATGGAGGGTGGGGTCACCGGCATTACCGTACTGCTAAATTACGCCTTTAACATATCGCCGTCCATTTCAACCATGGCATTGAATATCCCGCTTTTCCTGGTCGGAATGAAAATACTCGGCAAACGCCAGTCCGTCTATACAGGTCTCGGCATCGCCTCCTTAACCCTGTTTCTGTGGCTGTTCGAATTACTGATCGACCGCGGGTATGTCGTGCCTTTTCACACCGAGCATGATTATATTCTGGCTGCGCTTTATGCGGGGGTGACATTGGGGGCCGGGCTCGGCATCGTTTTCCGGTTCGGCGGGACGACTGGCGGCTCCGACATCATCGCCAGAATCATCAACCGGAAATTCGGCTTCAGCATGGGCCAGATCATTTTATCCCTCGATATTTTGATTATCGGTCTATCCTTATTCTTTATCCCGCTAGAGCGCATATTGTATACCCTGGTCGCCGTATTCATCGCTTCCAAGGTGATCGATTTCATACAGGAAGGGGCTTATGCCGCCAAAGCCTTCACCATCATCAGTGACCGGGCGCCTGATATCGCAAATCGCATATCCACGGAAATGGATCGTGGGGTCACGCTGATCCCGGCTATCGGCGCCTACTCCATGCAAGCCAAGCATATGGTATACTGCGTCGTATCGAGGCAGGAAATTCGCCGCCTTACGGGAATCGCCAAATCCTTGGACCCTCGGGCGTTTATTATCATTAATGATGTCAATGACGTGCACGGGGAAGGTTTTAAAGAGGAATAGCCCGGTTTGCACCGGGCTATTCGGACCATGATGGATATTCGACTACTTTCGGGGGAACATCGGTTTTGCGCTGTACAGCTGGCCGCGGTATTTGCGGTACCCTGCAAACGTTAATGCCGCCAAAATAAAAGCGGCAATGACCAGCTGCCAAGTCCATGGCTCTTTAACCTCTCCCAGCGGAGCAAGCGCAGGCTCGTCTTTTTTCTTGCCGAATAACATATTCATCATTTCCTCGCCCTGCGGGACCACTTTCTCCACTTGCGCCGCGTCTCCGGATGCCACCAGCCCCCCTGCATAGGAAATCCAGGATTCCATCATGTTGACATCCTCGGGCTTGCGCTGAATGACAACGGAAGGACGGATGAGCTCATAATGCTCGCTCAGGCTGTCGTAGGCTCGTCTCATGCCAGCCTGATCGTGCTGCTGCGCATACTGTCCCATGACTCTCAGGTCTTCGCGTATGACCTTGTAATATTGATGCCATAACGCATCCCTGGCATGGATCAGGCTATCCGCTGCCATTCGGAGCTTGCCGGCGGACACCATCCAGTGCTGGGGCTCCTGCGTCGCCCGTGCCGTAGCTTCTTTCATCTCCAGAATGCTCTCAGCCAACGCGTGGATCCCCTCGACGCCGGTCAATCCTTGAAATGAGGAAGCCTCAAACAGCCCGGATACCCGGCGAATATCCTCTAACACGGCTTGTACATTGCCTTCCTCCACATGGCGGTATAACTGCTCCACTTCCTTGTTCAGCGCTTTGGCCTGAATGGATGCAGCGGGCGAAGACTCCGACTGTCCGTTTGCCGCCGGGCTAGCCCATATGGGATTACCCCAGCCTGCGGTAACCAGCAGAAGCAGTGCGGACAGGCACAGAAGGAGCTTCGGAAAGATTCGTAACATGGGACATCCCTCCTACCGTATATGTATGGCAGAAGGGATGCTCATAGAACCGTGCCGGCGAAACAGCTAGCGTTGCTTGGGATTCCCGTATTTCATGAAGATCCAGCCGGCGAAACCGCTGAAGAGCGTCAATAGATAAGTGAACAGCTGGACGGCTGGCAGGTCATCATATAACGGACCGGGCAGCCACGGAAACACGCCATATGTATAATCGACGGTGTCGTTCAGCAGCGTCCAGGCAATGGCCCCGGTTAGGGCTGTCCAGCGGTAATGAAACAATCGGACGAACAGCAAGGCTTCTACTGCCATCGCCGTGTGCGAAGCGACAAGCATCCAATCCTGCCATGCCAGCACATCTCCTTGGGCTTGTCCAGCAAATATCATAACAACGGCCCAGATGCCATACTTCACGGATGTGACAACTGCCAGTGCCTCTATGAATTGCTGAAACAACGCGCCGCCGAGGCTCCGAGGCGGGTAGAGAAGCAGCAAAAGCGCCAAACTGAAGAACAAACTGGCCGTCGGGCTGTCCGGCACGAATACGACCTGCCATATGTAGCCATGTTCCACCGTATCGGCCATTTGAGCGCCGTACCATATGTATCCATAGATCGTTCCAAGTACGTTGCATACGAGCAGCAGCCAGAGAATCGATCGCTTGCTTAGAAATTCCCGGCTCCATAAAAACGAAATTGACAAACTCGGTCCTCCAATCCTGTTCCTGTATTCTTTAGACTAATGCCGATTATACCTAAACCAGGGACATATTTCATCTATGTACGCATTTAAAAAAGAACCTGACCGTAATACGGTCAGGTTCTTTAATGCATGCTACTCTGCAGCCGCTTCTGCTTTTTGGCTTGCGAGCCAATCCGCCAGCTGGTCGAGTTGTTCTTCAGTTACACCAGCTCCCAGAGCTATGTCTTTCATAGGCGGCATGCTGCCTTGGCCATTTTCGATGATAGCCACAATCTCTTCTTTTGTATGGGTGTCACCGACGCCGCGCAGCGACGGTCCGGATGCCCCTTTCAAATCTGCAGCATGACAGGAGATACAAGTAGCCGTTTTAAAGGTCTCCATTGCAGGATTATCCTTATCCACAATCGCTACGATGCTGTCTTCAGGCTGCTTGCCGCTGGTTGTTGGCAGACCAGCTGCACGCTTCTCGTGAGCTTCTTCTTCCCGCTGAATATGCTCCGGCTTCTGGCCTGTAGCTTCCAGTTCATGCTGATAATGCGTCCATGCAGCATTGGTCAGATAGATGACGGCAAACAACGACAGAATCATAAGCGCCGAAGTGATAGGTCTCTTGTAGAACCTCCGCTCTTTCCCTGTATCCAGGAACGGAACCAGGAGCAATGAGCCGAAGGCCACGCCGGAAACGCCAATCGTGCCGAGTACCACATAATCACCGGATGCGTACGGAAGCTTCAAATATTCATACAGGAACAGGAAGTACCAGTCCGGCATCGGAATGACCGAAGCCCCCGGATCCGCCGGATAACCAAGCGGTGCCGGTTCCGAGATGGTCAGTACAAGGAAACCGACCAATACAACTACACCAACCATCCATTCCTTCAACAAGAAGTTAGGAATGAACGCTTCTGATTTGCCGGGATATGCGGTGTAATCCGGCGGCGTAACCCAACCGCTGCCTTTTTTCACACGCGAATCGCCGACATAAACTACTTTTTCATCAGATTTATGACCATGTGCCATAAATATGCGCCTCCCTTCTTCTTATAGTGGACCGGAAATACCTTGTCTGCGGATCATGATAAAGTGTCCTACCAATAAGGCAAGAAGGACAGCCGGAAGGAAGAATACGTGAATAGCGAAGAAACGCGTCAGCGTTTCGGCACCTACGATCGTACCGCCTTGCAGCAATTCTTTAATGATAGGTCCAAGCCAAGGTACGGAGTTCGCAATCTCCAGTGTAACTTTTGTAGCGAAGTAAGCTTTGTTATCCCATGGCAGCAGGTAGCCTGTCAAACCAAGGCCGAGCATAACAAAGAAAATGAGCATACCAACGACCCAGTTCATTTCACGCGGCGCTTTGTAAGAGCCGGTGAAGAACACGCGCATCGTATGCAGGAACATCATAACGATTACCAAGCTTGCGCCCCAGTGGTGCATGCCGCGGACAATCTGTCCGAAGGCAACCTGTGTTTGCAGGTACTCGACACTGTTGTAAGCGTTTATGATATCCGGTACGTAATACATCGTCAGGAACATTCCCGACAGAATCTGGATGACTGTGATAAAAAACGTCAAGCCGCCGAAACAGTACACAAACGCGGAGAAATGATGCGCCGGGTTTACGTGTTCCGGTACCTCGTGGTCTGCAACGTCTCTCCAAATCGGCGTGATATCGAGACGTTCATCAATCCAGTTGTAGACATTCTTCAACATCTGAATCTACGCCTCCTATTTAACTACGGTATTTGGCACGATGGCGCCGAGGTAAATCCAGCCGTTCTCGATTTTCGTCTCGTACTGGTCAAGCGGCTTCGGCGCGACTGCCAGGTTCTTACCGTCCGGTGTATAACGCGCACCGTGGCAAGGGCAGTGGTATTCATCCGGGAAATTCTTGTTGTTATTCCATCCAACAAGGCATCCCAAATGCTTACAAATCGGTGAAAGCGCTACAATTTCACCTTGATCGTTCTTACGAATCCACGCCGTCAAAGTAGCTGTACTGTTGTACCAGCCGTCCTGCTGTTTGAGCTCGAAATGGAATTCCTGTGGATCGTTGGTAATTTTGCTCTCTTCCGCGACTTTTACAAAAGACCCTTCTTCCTTATTTTGAAGAATCGGATCAACGGCAAAGCGGAGCATTGGCAAAACTACTCCAGCAGCCATATAAGCTGTGGCACCGCCCAACGTGTATGTAAGAAATTGTCTGCGGGACATCTCTTTCTGTCGGGGTGGATTGTGCGATTCTTCATGCTCGTCATTGTGGTTGCTGCTCATTCTGTGTTCAACCCCCTTTGTCAACCGTTCTTAAGTGTCATCAATGATTAAAATCACACGACTTACTAGGACATACTAATAATATCTTAGGCACCCAAGACCGTCAAGAATTTGAATCCCAAATTTGGGTTCGCTTCCAATAGCCCTTTCATAAATTGTTGGTTTTTTGTCACAATTCAACACGGCTTTCCTGCTGCCACATTTCGCTGATCTGTCCGGATACGATGGCAGGCATAGGGATCGAGTCACTGCCTTCCAGCCTGCGCCGCGACAGGACAAGCGTACTTTCGGGCACATCCTCTATAGATAGCTCGGAATCGGCTGTCATGACCACCACGTACTTAAAGCCGATGGATTTGACATTGTGACAAACTTCATTTAGAAGCTTCATATCTTCAGTATTTCCATATTGTACGGCAGGATATGTAACCAATCTTCCCTTAAACGGAATTTCTGCCATATCCATAAAATCCCGGAGCCTTTCCAGCGCGGCTGTCGCTTCCCATGGCGTTTCCGTACCCGAAAGTCCGGTAAACGGAATCAGGCAGGTATCAAAATAAGGTTTCAGCTCCGGCCACGTCTGCTCGTCCACTTCACTAAATTTCATGCAAGATACATTCCTTTCTGCTCACTCATCATGATTTTGTCTTCATTATACGAGTGAAAGGGCAGGTTAGGCAAAAAAAAGAAGAAATGCGATAAAGCATTTCTTCAATTCAAAGTCCTCAGTTCATCCGTCAGGGTTCGGAAAGCCACTTCGTCGCCGGAAGCCAGCGCTTCGTCGATTTCCTTGTACAGCTCTTCGCTCCGATGCTTGCGCAATGCCTCGTCCCACACCATTTCGGCCGCCAGACCTAACATAACCTCGTAAGTAACCTTCATCTTATCCATTAGGATGCACCTCCAAACTAAATTTGCGTATAGCTTATATTCTTTCCCTTTAATTGCTTAACTTCCAACATATTTACGGCTGCTGCGAACTTGTCCAAACAACCATGCTAGAGGATCAGATCATCATTCGAATCGCTGATATGTATGCCGGCTTCCGCTGCCTTCAATCCAAGCGCGGTCATTTTGTATGATGTTCCCATGCTCTGGCTCTCCCCTATTCTGAGCATCCCCAAATGCATCAGCATGCGGATTATCCGCTGCTCCAAGATGTTTTGCGGACTATCATAATAGAAAGGACGGATTAGCCAGCCCAGCGATTCGTAAAGCGAGGCTGCCGTGACCCAATCTCTTGCGCATTGACTTATCCAGTAAACAAGAGAAGATATATTGGGAATTGCGCCTTTATACAGTCTTAACCAAAAGCGGAATATCTGTATCACGCTAACTTGATTTCCTTCCTCAAGAAACGAGGCTCCGGTTTCACTCAGGATCAACCGGGCGTGGTTTTCCCTGATCCATTTTTTGGCGTAGGCATAATCGTACAGCAGCGCAAATCGGTCGGGATATTCAATGCAGGAACGACCATACCCGAACCGCCACGCTCCTTTGGTAATCAACGGCTCCGAAATATGCAGCGTACTCATGAGCTGCTGCTGATTTCGCCTGTACATGAATCCTTCCTGGTTCAGCTCGATATCGTGCCCGCCTACATATTTAAGAATCAGCTTGAGATCTTCCGCGGCTAGTCCCTGCTCATCCCGGTATGCTTCCGGATCATGCGGCAATCGCTCCAGATTTTGATGAAGCCGCTCCCGCAGCACATCGCGGAACCGCTCCTTCAAATCCGAGGGCACTTGAAACAAATACTTGGTGGAATGGGTAAAACCGTTAAACAGCCAGCCGCTTCGGCGATAACGCGCGACCGCCTCCCGCGGACTTTCCGTTTTGGCGGCAGCTGCCTTCTTGTTTGAAGAGGCTTTATCTTCTTTCTCCTCCAAATCCGCCGTATGACGGATGGCGGCCGTCAGTTCTTCCAGGCTGTAGCCTGTTCGAGTGTCAAAGACCAGATTGTTCAGAAAACGCAAATCGCTCGGTGACAAGCTGCTGACCTGCTCCTCGAAAAACTCTCTTCGCCCGAGCTTGGACAGGATGCTCTGGATCAATTCGTGCTTCGAATTCCGCTTAGCGTCACAATCATAGTGATTCGCTATATTGCTAAGCTGTCCAATATCGGCATATGTGAGCATATCCGCTAGATTCATCTTCCATCGCCTCGCCGTTTTACAACCATTATGGGAAGGTTTCGAACTTTTGATACCTGATTCTCGTCGGTGTGATGAAATATTTTTTGATTATTTCTATATAGAAATGACTATGCTCTCTTATTAAATGATAGAATACATACAAACGGTTACAGGAAACCGCACTTGATGTTTTTATAACGAATACAAAATGAAGCCCAGCTTTTTTAAGACGGGCTGATTCCATCCATACAGGAGGATCATCATGATAAGAACGCCGGAACACGAAATATAACTTGGTGCGAACCGAATCCGCGGACCTCCCTTAAGAGCGTTTTATATGAAGAAACTTATTCATGATAAATGACTTGGAGGTTATGCAGAGATGATAAAAGATGCTGAATTTTTGAACTTCATTCAAAACATGGATCACCATTTTTCGGGATGGGATTTTTCGCGTATTACCGCTTCCGGCCGCATGCAGTCCCACGCTCTCCCCTGGTCTTTGGGCAGCGTGGTGCTCCCTTTGATGCGAAATGCCGCTACGATGCTGGACATGGGTACGGGAGGAGGAGAATTCTTATCCTCCCTGCAGCCGCTCCCCAAAACCGTTTATGCCACCGAAGGGTACAAACCGAACGTTCAGATTGCAAAGCAAAGACTCGAGCCGCTGGGCGTAAACGTTGTCTACTTTGAAGAAGATTCCTCGCTTCCTTTAAAGGATCGTTATTTTGACCTGATCATCAATCAGCATGAATCCTATTCGGCAGCGGAAGTAAGAAGAATATTGAACGATCGCGGGGTGTTTGTAACCCAGCAATCCGGCGGAACCGATTGTTATGGGATTAACGAATTGCTTGGCGTTCCGCTGAATGAAGAGTTCGCTCATTGGAACCTGGCCATAGCGACCCAAGAGCTGCAGGATCACGGGTTCAAAATTACCTTCAGCCGCGAGGACTTTTTACCGCAGCGATTTTACGACATCGGCGCACTGGTTTATTATTTGATAGCGATTCCCTGGCAGATCCCGAATTTTACGGTGGAGCGCTATATCGAGCCTTTACATCATATTCACCGGATGATCCGGACCAATGGCTACTTCGAGGTCCAGCAGCACCGGTTTATTTTAATCGCCGAAGTGTAAACGTCAACCTATCCAACATAAAGAAGGAGCCTTCCCGACGGAAGGCTCCTTCTACTAATACACGCTCATATTTACGATTGGTTCGTCAACAGATGCTTGGTACAGTTAAACAGCAAGGGAGACCAGTCATCCTCTTTTCTCTCCAGGACGGTGAGCGACAGATTGCCGATCCGTTCGCTCAGGGCGCCACGGCACACCAGCTTGTATAACTGTGCTAAAAAACCACCATGACTGACAACAAGAATATTGGCTTCCGGATGTTTATGCCACATATCATCGAGAAAGACAAGCCCTCTGGACTGAAGCTCCAGATCCGTTTCCTGGCCCAGATCCAACATGTGCCAATCGGCACCGAACCGGGTTTCACGCTCTTCCGCTGTCAAGCCCTCCACCTGACCGTACTTGCGCTCACGCAAGCGGTTATCCGGCGGCGCCAAGGGAATGTTCAGCATGGACGAAATGATTTTCGCGGTTTCTTCAGCGCGGGAGAGCCCGCTGCTGATCGCGAAGTCCCACCGGAAAGGCTCCTGCAGAAGCCTTTCCCCAAGCAAACGCGCTTGACGACGGCCTTCCTCATTCAGTGGTATGTCCGTTTGGCCTTGGATTTTGCCTAGAGCGTTCCAATCCGTTAATCCATGGCGAACCAAGCCGATCTGCATGCCGCCTCTCCTCCATCCTATCCATATTTTATCTTCTGACCCGATTTAGTCTTTTTAGGAAAAACAAAGCGCATCCGATTCCCAAAAGGGAAAGTATCATCCAGTATTCTGGCTGAGTGGGACTCATATCAACCACAAAAGGATCAATAATGCCGCTGTTGGTTTTTGGAATGTTGTAATCGTCCTTGGTATTCAAGCCTTGGGCCGTATCCGCTACGCCTGTAGGGATAATCCCTGTCGTTACGGCTTCCGGAACCGGATCCGGTTGATTGCCCGTCGCTGCAAAATAAACAAAGCTGCAAACGAACAAGGCCAGAAAACCGGCAATCATCAGCGTCAGCCGCTTCCGGAACACTCGGCTTACCGCCCGGCTCTTGGACGTTTCCTCCACCAGCCAGGGAAAATCGCGATAAATGCGGTCCATCACGTTGCGGTTGATCTGTTCAGCGTCCATGTCGGGAATCTCATGCTCCAGGGCATGAACCATGTTCTGGCTTTCCACCCACATTTCGTACTCCGCTGCACATGAGCTACAGGTTTGAACATGTGCAATCAGCCGTTGTCGCCGCAGATCGTTGTCCGGTAAATCCCAGACCGTTTCCATCAGCTCTTGGGCTTCATTGCAAGTCATCTGTTCTTCATCCCTCTCAGATCCTCAAAAACCGGCTCATAAAAATAGGGTTCGAGCTGAATTTTGACGCTGCCGCGGGCCCGGAACAACAGTGACTTAACCGAACTGACGCTTTGACCTAAAATATCTGCGATTTCCTGATAATCCAGTTGATCATACTCCCGAAGAATCAGCGCAGATCTCTGTTTCTCCGGTAAATTGTTAATCGCTTCCCTTACCATATGTACTCGTTCACTGCGCAGGATCGCCTGCTCCGGGGCGACCTCCAGCGGCGCCACTGGCACGACCCCGCTCTCCTCCAGGGGCAATGTGCCGCTGCGATGCTTGCGAAGTTCGCTCAGCACGGTGTTGCGCGCAATGGTGTAGAGCCAAGTCGAGAAGGATGCATCCACTTCCCGGAAGGAATGCAGGCTCCGGAAAGCCTTGTAGAACGTTTCCGAGCATAAATCTTCAGCCATTAGCTCCATGTGCGAGCTTTTTAACATATGATAGACAAATGCCAATATTTTTCTCTGATAACGCCTCATTAATTCGGAATAAAGTTCGGTATTGCCTTGCTTAATTTCTTGGATTAGTTGGGAATCCGTCATATGATTTTTCGTTCCTCCTTCACCCACCGGTGCCCATTCCTTGTCATTTCCACCTTCATGAGGAAAATCAAGGATTTGTGCAAAAGTACCGTCAAACCATATATAGTTACGCCTCATGTTGTCTGACTATTCTATGTATTTGGCAATTTCCCCAAATCTTCTACACTAGCATCTCTAGCATTATAGCACATATTGGAGAAAAGTTCAGGTTTGTGGCAGAAGGTTTTCCACGGATAGGAAAATTGGCAAAAAAAATCCGCCTTCATCATTGAAGGCGGTTGCACAAAGTGCAATATTTTGGATAGGAGTGGAGAGAAACCATACTGTACTTTTATTATATGTATACGTTTTCATTTTGTCAACACTGAAAACGCATTTATTTCCGGTTGTTTAAAAACAACCGGAAAATTACTGATACACCGAGTGTCCTTGCGATAACAACAGCTCTTTAGCCCGCTCCTGTTCGATTTCATTGCGGAAGGAAAGCCTCATCACGCCCGGCACATCTTCCCGACTCTCGATAATCTGCATGTTGCTGAGGTTGATGCTGTTCGTCCCGAGCTCCGTCGCAATGCGGCCGATGATGCCCGGATGGTCAGGCACGTCCAAATACAGATCAAATTGGGACACGATCATGCCCTTGCGCCGTTCTGGCAGTACGCTGCGGAATTCCCCTGCCATGCGGAAAGCCTCTTCGATCGCAGCACCGTCCTTCGACTCCAGCATATCCATGAATCGCCGGATCCCTTCATTCCAGTCTTGCAGCAGCGTCAGCATGACCCTGCGATTGTTTAATAGAATGTCCCGCCATACGACCGGGTCGCTGGAAGCGATGCGGGTTATATCCCGAAAGCCCCCTGCGGCCAAGGTGCAGTACAACGGATTATCGTCATTATAGGAGCTGATCTGATTGACTAACGCCACTGCAATCACATGAGGCAGATGGCTGATCGCTCCAACGATCTCATCGTGAAGTCTCGGCTCTACCTTCACAATATGGGCACGCGTGTGAGACAAAAGCTCTACAAGCACGTTCAGCTTATCCTGAGGGACATCGTCCGGCGGAGTAAGCACGTAATAGGCATTCTCGAACAATACGGTGGAGGCCGCTCCAACACCGGATCGCTCCGAGCCCGCCATCGGATGACCGCCGATGAAATACGCATCCTTAAGGGCAAGCTGGGACGCGCATTCGGCAATGCTTGCTTTGGTGCTGCCAACATCCGTAATAATGCATCCCGGTTTCAGCTGCATTTCGCTTAAACGTTTCATGTACATCTCAAGACTGCCTACGGGAACGCATAAAAAAATGACGTCCGCGTTTTGGGCAGCTTCTTCTACCGAAAGCGTAACCTTATCAACGACGCCTTTAGCAATGACCTGGTCGGCATATTCTTGGGTGTGGGCATAACCGGTAACGGTTATGCCAGGTTTTCCTTTGAAGTTTAAAGCTAACGAACCGCCGATCAAGCCGACGCCGAATATGGAAATTTGCATTGTCATGTTCTCTCTCACTCGTTTCAAGCTGCGATTATTGTTGTGTCATTCGATCAGGCTGGCGCATTCACTTCGCTCAGCACTTGTTCCAAAGCGCCGATAAAAGCCTTATTCTGTTCTTCGGAGCCTACGGTTACGCGAATATAGTTCGGGTACAGTTCAAATCCAGGCCGTACGATAATGCCTTTGCTAAGCAGCGACTTAAACACTTCGGTGCCTGGCCTCTTCACATCCACCATAATGAAGTTACCGTTCGCAGGAAAATAAGATAGTCCAAGACGATCAAATTCCCCTTGCACGTAATGGATCCCATCGGCATTCATTTGACGGCATTTCGCTACGAACTCCTGATCTTTCAGGGCTGCCTTCGCCGCTACTTGAGCCAGGCGTCCCGTATTAAACGGCTCACGTACCCGATTGATCAAGGAAATGACTTCCTGCTGCCCGATGCCGTAGCCGATCCGGAGGGCGGCCAAGCCGTATATTTTGGAGAAGGTACGCAGGATGACCAGATTCGGATAACGCTCCATTAACTTGATGCTGTCCGGGTACGAAGCGTCCGTTACATATTCATAATAAGCTTCATCAAGCACAACCATTACGTGGGCCGGGACTTCATCCAGGAAAGAAACCAGCTCGCTTTCGGAAACGATGGTTCCGGTCGGATTATTCGGATTGCACACCCACACGATTTTGGTTTTGTCCGAAACGGCTTTGGCCATGCCCGGCAGATCGTGCTTACCGTCCACCAGCGGCACCTCGATGCATGTCGCACCTTCGATATCCGCGTTCGTTTTATACACCGAGAAGGTCTGATCCGCCATGATGGTTTCATCTCCTGGTTGCAGGAATGCCCGGATAATGAGGGCGATGATTTCATCGGATCCGCAGCCGAAAATAATCTGATTGCGTTCAATTCCCAGCTGGCCAGCAAGCTCAGCCGTCAAATCGGCCGCACTTCCGTCCGGATACAGGCTGAGCGTTCCCAGTTCGGCGGTAATCGCTTCGGTTGCGCGCGGCGAGCAGCCGTACGGATTCTCGTTGGAGGCCAGTTTAATGACAACATCAAGCCCTAATTCCTTTTTGACTTCTTCGATCGGTTTCCCGGGCTGATATACGGGAAGATTAACAATTTGCGCTTTCGGTTTCATACGATATTCGCCTCACCTTTCATAACTGCTATGGACAACACTATCCTTTTAATTGTGCCACAAACTCCCTGATTTGCAAAAGCCCCTGCTGTCTTGTCTCTTCCTTCTCCAACAGAGGAATGGTCGATTCAATCTGACGCACAATCGCGCTGCCGACAACGACGCCGTCGCAGATTTTGGAAAATCTGGCCACCTGCTCACTGGATGAAATGCCAAAGCCGATCGCGATCGGCACGCTGCTGTACTGCCTTACCGTCTCAAGAAAAGACTCCACCCCCGAGTAAAAATCGGTGCGCTCGCCCGTCACGCCAAGCGAGGATACGCAGTACACAAAGCCGGTCGCTTCCGAAGCGATGCTCGCAATCCGCTCATGGGAGGTAGGGGCCACCAGCGGTATCAGATGAACGCCAGCCGCGTGGGCGCGTTTCCGAACCTCCTCGGATTCCTCCACCGGAAGATCGGGAATGATCAAGCCGCTGATGTCGTGCCTTACCACTTCCTCGAAGAAAACGTCCAGTCCGGTTTGCAGTACCGGATTGTAATACGTGAACAGGATGAACGGCAGCTTGCTGCCCCGCTCTCTTGCCAGGCGCGCGGTTTCCATGCAAGTGCGAATGGTCACCTTGCTCTTCAGCGCGCGCTCGGAAGCTCGCTGGATGACCGGTCCGTCGGCAAGGGGATCCGAGTAAGGAACGCCGAGTTCAATAATGTCGGCTCCCGCGATTTCAAGCTCATGGATGATATCCAGCGTCGACTTCACATCCGGATCCCCGACAGTGAGATAAGGGATCATGGCGGTCTTGTTTTGTTGCTTCAACGACGCAAAGGTCTGATCGATTCGGTTCATTCGGTTTTCCCTCCCGTGTAAGCCATGATGGACTCCACGTCCTTGTCGCCGCGACCGGATAAATTAATCACGACAATATCGTTCTCGGTCCACGTAGATGCCATCTTTACGGCTTGCGCTACGGCGTGCGCGGATTCCAGGGCAGGAATAATGCCTTCCGTGCGGCATAGCAGCTGCAGGGCATCGAGCGCCTCTTGGTCGGTTATCGGTACGTACTGCACACGCTCAATGTCTTTTAAATAGGAATGCTCCGGACCAACGCCGGGATAATCAAGGCCGGCTGAAATGGAATGCGCTTCCTGTACTTGTCCGTACTCGTCCTGCAGCAAATAACTCATCGAGCCTTGGAATACGCCTTGTGTCCCCTTGGACATCGTAGCTGCATGAAAATCGGTATCCACTCCCTTGCCTGCCGCTTCGACGCCGATCAAACCGACTTCCTTGTCTTCAAGGAACGGATAGAACATGCCGATCGCATTGCTACCGCCCCCGATCGGCGCAAGAATGAGGTTTGGAAGCCTTCCTTCCGTCTCCAGTATCTGCCTCCGGGTCTCGTCACCGATAATGCGCTGGAAGTTCCGCACCATCATCGGATACGGATGCGGCCCTACAGCGGAGCCCAGCACATAAAAGGTATCCTCGACGTTGCTGACCCAGTAGCGAAGCGCCTCGTTGCCGGCATCTTTCAGCGTTCGGCTTCCCGACGTGACCGGAATTACTTCGGCACCGAGCATTTTCATGCGGAATACGTTCAACTGCTGCCGTTTGGTATCTTCTTCGCCCATAAATACCTTGCATTCAAGACCCAGCAGAGCGGCTACCGTCGCGGTCGCTACGCCATGCTGTCCGGCGCCCGTTTCGGCAATGACCTTGCCTTTGCCCATGCGCTTGGCTAACACGCCTTGTGCAATGGCGTTGTTGATTTTGTGCGCGCCGGTATGATTCAAATCCTCGCGCTTCAGGTAAATTTTAGCCTTGCCGAGATGTTGGCTGAGCCGCTCCGCGTAATAAAGCGGCGTTTCCCTTCCGGAATACTGTTTCAGCAAATAGGCGATCTCCTCTTTAAAAGCAGGATCCTCCGAAAAACGATTATATTCTTGCTCAAGCTCTATTAAAGCGTTCATCAGTGTTTCCGGCACGAACCGGCCTCCAAACACCCCGAAACGTCCATTACGGTCAGGAAGCTGTGTCATTTCCCCTTCACCCTTTCTACAAATGCAGTCACTTTGTTTATATCCTTCACGCCGGGCTCGCTCTCTACGCCGCTGGATACATCCACCCCGTACGGAGCGTACTGGCCGATCAAATGAGCAACATTATCCGGATCGAGCCCGCCGGCTACAAACAAGGGAATCCCTTGCCGTTCAGCCCATTGCTGGTACGCCGGGATCAGATCCCAGGCAAACGTCTTGCCCGACCCTCCGCCGTACACCGGATCATAGGTGTCAATCAGCAGTCCGTCAATGCAGCCCGCATACGCATCCAGTGCCGACAGACGTTCCGCTTCCGGACGGTCACTTCCAATCGATACCGCCTTAAAAACGGAAACCGGGAAGCGCTCCTTCACTTCCCGGCAAAATTGCGGCGATTCCTGACCATGCAGCTGCACGACGTCAAGCGCCGTTTCTTGAAGAAGCTCTGCGAGCTCGCTCAAATCAGGGTTAACCAAGACGCCGACAGCGGCGGGAATCTTGTCATGCTCCCATTCCCGCAATACTTGCACCAGCTGCGCAGCCTGCTGCGGCGTTACCCGCCGCCGGCTCTTGGCAAATACGAATCCGATATAATCCACAGGTAAGTTTATCATAGATTTTAGCACTTCAACGCTTTGAAGTCCACATATTTTTAGAGCCGTACTCATCATCGAATGTCCCCTTTATTCCATGTCTGCAGCTATCGGCAGCGGTCCCATCAGATCGTTCACAGCGCGGAACACGTCCTGCTGGCGCATGAAATGTTCCCCGACCAGAACCCCGTGTGCTCCCACATAATGCAAGTAGGAAATATCGGCCGGGCTCGATATTCCGCTTTCGCTGATCAGCGTCACTTCCTGCGGAACCTGCGCCGCGATATCTGCCGTTGTCTGCAATGAGGTTTCAAAGGTGCGAAGATTACGGTTGTTAATCCCGATCAGACGGGCCGTTCCCAGTCCGAGTACCGATTCCAGCTCTTGCCCGTCGTGAACCTCAATCAGGCAATCCAATCCGATCGAGCCTGCAACGTCAATGAACTCCGCGATACGCTGCGGCGCAAGGATGCTCGCAATCAAGAGAACGGCGTCCGCACCCAGCAGGCGCGCTTCGTAAATCTGAGTCTCGTCGATAATGAAATCTTTGCGCAGCAGCGGGATGTTGACGGCCGCCCTTACCGCTTGCAGATATTCTCCACTTCCCTGAAAGTAGTCCTTATCCGTCAGCACGGACAGACAATCGGCATCGGCTGCTTCGTAAGCCTTGGCGATCATTACCGGGTCAAAGTCGGGACGAATCAACCCTTTGGAGGGCGAAGCCTTTTTGACCTCGGCGATTAACCCCATGCTGCGTTTGCGTCCCATGGACAACGCCTTCTCAAACCCGAGAGTCGGAGGCAAATCCGCTATTTGCCTCTCTGCTTCCGAGATGCTGAACGTTTCTCGCAGCTGTGCAACCTCGTTGCGTTTCGTTTCTACGATTCGATCAAGATACATAACTCATTTCCCCCGTTCTTGAGATCAGCTGCTCCAACTTGGACTGCGCCAGCCCGGAATCAATCGCTCCCGCTGCACGCTGCACGCCTTCGGCCAAACTATCCGCAATTCCCGATACATAGATGCAGGCACCGGCATTGGCAAGCACGATGTCCCGATAAGCACTGCGTTCTCCGCGCAGTACCGAGCCGATGATGGCCGCATTCTCTTGTGCATCGCCGCCAAGGATATCGTTCATCGGATGAACCGACAGACCCAAATCATGGGGGTGGATATCATAAGTGCGGACTTCTCCGCCCCGGAGCTCCGATACCCGGGTAGGCGCCGAGACGCTGATTTCATCCAGCCCATCGTGGCTGGTCACTACCATGGCCCGCTTCAAACCGAGCTCTTTGAGGACCTGCGCAATGGTTTCCGTTTTGTTCATATCGTATATCCCGAGCATCTGCCGGTCCGCGCCCGCCGGGTTCGTCAGTGGCCCCAGCATGTTAAATACGGTCCGGACCCCGAGCTCTTTGCGAGGAGCGGCCGCATATTTCATCGACGGATGATAAATTTGGGCGAACAGGAAGCAGATGCCGATATCGTTCAGGCAGGCTGTGGCTTGTTCTGCGGTCAAGTGGATATTGACGCCAAGCGCTTCCAGCACATCGGCGCTGCCGGCCCGGCCCGATGCCGAACGGTTGCCGTGTTTGGCTACTCTGACCGAAACCGAGGAGGAGATAATGGCGGATACGGTAGAAATGTTAAACTTGTGAATACCGGATCCTCCGGTGCCGCATGTATCGAGCAGCTGGTTCCGCTCGGTAACGACGCGTCCGCCCGCGCCTCTCATCGCTTCGGCAAAACCGGTTATCTCTTCTACGGTCTCTCCCTTCATTCTTAAGGCCGTCAGCAGCGCGCCGATTTGAGAATGGGTCGCATGGCCTTCCATTATGGTCTGCATAACCCCGCGGGCCTCATCCCGGCTCAGATCCTGACCGCCGATCAGCTTTGTAAGGCTGGATTGCATCGTCTCCATCACGTTCATTACGATCTCCTCCTTCATGTTAAGGTGTGTATTGATACAGATAATCCTGATTGATTAAGTCGTTGGCCCCTGTGCTGGACGGAAACATCGCTTCCGCGACGCGGATCGCCTTCAGCATCCCTTTGGCCTTATTAACGGTTTCCTCATACTCCTTCTCGGGAACCGAGTCCCATACGATACCGGCCCCTGCCTGAACATAAGCTTTGCCCTGGCGAAAAATAATCGTGCGGATCGTAATGCAGGAATCCATATTGCCTCCAAAGCCAAGATAACCGATGGCCCCCGCATATGCGCCTCTTGCTTCCCGCTCCAATTCGGCAATGATCTCCATTGCCCGCAGCTTCGGAGCTCCGGATACCGTTCCTGCAGGCAAACAGGACAGAAAAGCATCAAAGAAATCTTTATTCTCGCTCAGCTGGCCGGATACGCTGGATACCATATGCATCACGTGGGAGTATTTTTCAATCTCCATGAACGTATCGCATTTCACCGTGCCGAACTCAGCTACGCGGCCCAGATCGTTGCGGCCGAGATCCACCAGCATCAAATGCTCCGCGCGTTCCTTCTCGTCCTGCAGCAGATCATCCGCCAGCGCCTGGTCTTCGGCTTCGTTGCTGCCCCTCGGCCTTGTGCCCGCGATCGGTCTTGTTTCCAGCCTTCGTCCATCCACCTTCACCAAGGCTTCAGGAGACGTTCCTACGATAATGTCGTCGTCCATTTTGAGATAATACATGTACGGCGAAGGATTCAGCGTCCTCAGCACCCGGTAGACGTGAAGCGGCGATACTTCGGTTTCGATATGGAAGCGCTGGGACAACACAACTTGAAAAATGTCGCCTGCACGAATATATTCCTTCGCTTGCTCCACATTGGAGAGATACTTCTCTTTGGTCATGTTGGATTGAATATCGCCCATGTCGACATCGGCCGGGATGCCTCTGGAGTTCACGTTCTCCCGCGGCCCCTGATCCTGCAGCTGTTCGGCCGCCGCTTCCAGGGTACGGCATACATCCATATAGGTCTGACGGATGGTGTCGTCCGAATCTCCAGGTTTCACGTGCACGTTGCCGACCAGCATGATCTGCTGCTTCACGTGATCGAAGACAATGACTTGGTCGCAAAACATGAACCGGATATCATCCATCCCGAGATCGTCCATCGCATGTGCCGGCAGCTTCTCGTAGTATTGAAGCAGGTCATATCCGAAAAATCCGATGGCCCCCCCGGTAAAAGGAGGCATCTCCTTCAGCTGCGGACTGCGGTACGTACGCAGCAGCGCTTTAAGCTCCTCGACGGGCTTGCCTTCCAGCAAGGAACGCTCCCCGTTCTTTTCGATCTCGATCTTGCCTTTTTTACCCGTGATCATTAAGAAGGGGTCTGTTCCGATGAACGAAAACCGTGCCCACTGTACGCCGCCCTCAACGCTCTCTAGTAAAAATGCCCGTTTCCGCTCCGCATAGCGCTGAAAAATGCGAATCGGGGTTTCCATATCGGCTAACAGTCTGATCGCTACCGGAATCAGGTTGTATTCACCTGCCATTGCCACCACTTGCTCCATTGATGGATTCGCCATGTCAATCCCTCCTTAATGAATGTATACAACAAAAAAACCTCTACCGAAGTAGAGGTTAACGTTCAGAATAAGTCTATGAAAAAAGAGCGCGGTCAAAGGACATTCAACCCGTTCATCGACAACCTACAGCGCTGACGTTCCATGGAACGGATACAAGAAATAGACCTGTAACCGGCCGTACGAACATGCCGTAAGATTCATCATGAAATCAAGTGTATCCTAAAACCCGATGATGTTACTCCCTAAAATGCCTCAGCTCTTCTCAACTCAACTCATCTGTAAAACCTAACTCTACTCAGCTATTCTGATATCACTATACAGGATAATGCCGTGTTACCGCAACCCTAATTTTCAATATCAAGCGTTGGAGCCCGATAAATCCGGACGCAGCCGCTTGGCTTCGTTCAAATACACATGCTTGATCTCGCTCTGGCTTTTGTCCGTATTGACCTGCACCATAAACCGGATGCAGCGCGGCAAACTGCCCTGAACGGGGATTTCAACCGAACACATCAAAGGGACGAGATCCCAGCCCTCCAGCTGGCGTATCGCCTTGGCCGGGAACGTTGCGTCCAAATCCTGCGTCATCGTAATCCATATGTTGCTGATATATTCAGGCTGCAGCTCGTTGCGTCTCACCATCTCTTCCAGCAGACGCAGCGTCTCCTGTACGATCTCCTGCTCATCGTTGCGGGTGACGGTTGTCGCCCCCCGGATTCCCCGATTCATCATGAACTATCCCTCTCCCTTCAACTGTTCGACCACGGATCGAACAGCTTCTACCGGTACATCCTTAACGATGCTGACGGAACCGATGGATTCCGGTACGATAAATACCATTTGCCCCTCGGCGAACTTCTTATCATGCTGCATGGCATCCATGATGCGATCGACCGAGACGTCATCCGGCAAGATTACCGGCAGATTCACCGCCTTCAGCATGCTCACCGTCTCTTCGTGCAGATCCGCAGGTCTGCCAAGCTTCTCAGCAAGTCGGGCCGATCCCGCCATGCCGATAGCAATCGCCTCGCCGTGCAAGAATCGGCCGTAACCGCCAACGGCTTCGATGGCATGGCCAATGGTATGCCCCAGATTAAGAATGGCGCGCAAGCCGCCTTCCCGCTCATCCTGGGATACCACGTCCGCCTTGATCGCGCAGCCGCGCTCCAGGCCGTAGATCAAAGCTTCCGGCTCCAGGCTCAGCAGCTTCGAGCCGTTCTCCCGGCACCAATAGGCAAAATCCCGGTCCAGGATCAAGCCATGCTTCACCATTTCCGCAAGGCCTGAAGACACCTCGCGCGCCGGCAGCGACATCAGTGTATTCACGTCATAAACCACCATGACGGGCTGATGAAATGCACCGATCATATTTTTGGCCAGAGGATGGTTCACCGCCACTTTGCCGCCTACGCTGCTGTCATGGGCAAGTATCGTGGTCGGGATCTGAACAAACGTCACGCCGCGCATGTATGTCGCCGCGACGAATCCGGCCAAATCGCCCACAACGCCTCCGCCCAGCGCGAAGACAGCCGAGCTGCGGTCCAGCTTGCCGTTGATGGCCGTGGTCATAACCTCTTCATAGACCTGTAGCGATTTGGAGGACTCGCCGGAAGGGACGATATGGGATATGACCGTATACCCTTCCGATTTCAGCTGCTCCTCCACTTGCGCCAAATAGTGAGGCGCCACTTGATCATCCGTTACGATCAGATGCGGGCTCTTGCGGGTTATGCCATGTTTCGCGCTCAGCTCGCCGAGGGTATTCAATATCCCCGCACCGATATAAATCGGATAGGAACGCTCTCCCAGTTCCACATGTAATGTCCTCATATCAGTAGTTCTCCAGCTGTTTCAGGTAGTTTTGGTAATTCGCATGGATTTCCTCCATCGAATCGCCGCCGAACTTCTCAAGGAACGCCTTAGCTACCTCCCAGGTCACAACGTGCTCCATCACGACGCTGGCTGCCGGAACCGCACAGGCATCCGAGCGTTCAACCTGAGCCGTAAAGGCTTCCTTCGTGTCGATATCCACGCTTTGAAGCGGCTTGTACAGCGTCGGAATCGGCTTCATGACGCCTCGCACGACGATCGGCATGCCGTTTGTCATCCCGCCCTCGAATCCGCCCAGGCGGTTGGTCGCACGGTGGTATCCGCGCTCCTCGCTGTACATAATCTCGTCATGCACTTGGGAGCCGCGCAGCTCGCCTGCTTCGAATCCGATGCCTACCTCAACGCCCTTAAAGGCGTTAATCGACATCACGCCCTGCGCGATGCGTCCATCCAGCTTGCGGTCATATTGGACATGGCTGCCCAATCCGACGGGCAATCCTTCGATGATGCATTCCACAATGCCGCCGATGGAGTCGCCTTCTTTTTTAATCTCGTCTATGTAGGCTTCCATCTTCTTCTCGGTCTCTTCGTCCACCACGCGAACCGAAGAAGCTTCCGTACGCTCGATCAGCTCATCGGTCGAAAGATTGTGCGGGGGAGCCTCGATTTCGCCGATCCGGATGACCTGGCCTGCCACTTTGACGCCAAACTGCGCCAGGAATTGTCTGGCGATAGCGCCAACGGCAACGCGGACCGTGGTTTCACGGGCACTGGATCGTTCCAGCACGTTACGCAGATCCTTCAGGTTGTACTTCAATCCGCCGTTCAGGTCGGCATGACCCGGTCTTGGACGATGTACCCGTCTCTTCGCCTCGTCATTGCCCTCAATCGGCTCCACGTTCATAATGTTCTGCCAATGCTTCCAATCGTTATTCTGGACGACCAGCGCGAGCGGCGCACCGGTTGTATAGCCGTGGCGCACACCGCCAAGGATTTGCGCGGTATCCTTCTCGATCTGCATGCGGCGTCCCCGGCCGTACCCCTTCTGTCTACGATGGAGCTGAAAGTTCAGTGCGTCGAAATCAAGCTCCAAGTTGCTTGGAAGCCCTTCGATTATAGTTGTCAGCTGAGGCCCGTGCGTCTCCCCAGCGGTTAAAAACCGTAAGCTCATGATGCTTTTCCCCCTTTAGGCTTTTAAGCGTTAAACCGCTAAACTCCGCGAACATCTTCTGCTCATTATAGTATAGGTCTAACGCTTTGACAAGAATGTCGACAAACGAGCAAAAGCGCCTCTCATCCTGCGGATTGAAAAGCGCTTTATGCGTTAAGACTGCCGTCTCTATTGAATTTTACGGTAGAAAAAGGTCTCGTTGCTTTCCAGGCCGTACTGCCCCGGATTAAAGATCTGTTCGGTGCTGCCCACAAACAGAAACCCGCCCGGCTTCAGGCTCGCGGCAAATTTCTGATACAGCTTGTGCTTGGCCCCTTCCGTGAAATAAATCATCACGTTCCGGCAGACAATCAGATCATGCCCGGCTTCGAACCGGTCCGTGAGCAGATTCTGCTTGTGGAAGGAGACCTCCTTCTTCAAGTTCTCGCTGAATCGATACAGCGAGCCCTCTTCCTTAAAATAGCGGGCGGCTACTCCGGAAGGGACGTCCTTGAGTGACCTCTCGACATACAGGCCTTCCTTCGCTTTATGTAACGCACCGTCATCAATATCGGTCGCCATGATGCGCGCCCGGCCCAGCATGTTTTGTTCCGCCAGGATCATGGCAAGCGTATATGGCTCTTCGCCGGTCGAGCAGGCAGCGCTCCAAACCTTCAACACCCCGGGATTCTGCTTGGCCAACTCCGGCAATATTTTGTCCCGGAGCACTTCCCACCGGTTCGGGTTGCGCCAAAACTCCGAGACGTTAATTGTCATCCGGTCCAAAAACTCATGAAAGAGCGGCTTGTCCTTCATCATCGCATCGTAAAAGGCCGAAAAGGTTTCAAACCCCTTCTTCATGCGCAGCGTCGTCAGCCTTCGCTTCATCTGCGCTTCCTTGTAATCGGCCAGGTTGATCCCGGTGCTTCGCTCGATGCTGCGAACAAAGCCGATATAATCGGGATCCTCCAGTACTGGTTCGTGTTCCGTCATCGTATCATCCTGTTAATCAGATTATTCCGCTTCCCGCTTCGCTTACAGCCAAGGGGACAGCGTCTTGTTGTACTCAACCAATTCCCGATCATCAAAAAAATTGGCGATCTCGCGCTGCGCGCTTTCAGGCGAATCCGATCCGTGAATCAGATTATGCGGCGTATGGGCCGAAAAATCACCGCGTATCGTACCTGGCAGCGCATCCTTCACATTCGTTTTGCCGATGACCTGGCGAGACAAAGCGATGATGTCGTCACCTTCCCAAACCATCGCAAACACCGGTCCGGACGTGATGAACCCTACCAGGTTATCGAAAAAATCCTTGCCTTCATGTTCCGCATAATGGCGCTTGGCCAGCTCGTCCGAAATCTGCATAAACTTGCCCGCAACCAGCTTGAATCCTTTATCCTCCAAACGGCCGACGATTCGGCCGATCAGCCCACGCTGCACACCATCGGGTTTAATCATTAAAAAAGTACGTTCCATAGGCCTCATCACGCTTCCCCTCATCCTAGGTAATTGAACAATCGAACCTTCATTCCATGCTCAGGTGATGTTACATGTTTGTACCCGTATTTTAACAGAAAGCAACCTCATGGGTAAGGCTAATATGACCGCTTTGTAATAAAATTTGCGATATCTTTAAGCTGTTTTTTGGTCTTGATGTCAGGCAGCGTATCCAAAGCAGCCAATGCTTTACCTATATACCGATCAGCCAGCGCCTCGGATCTCGATATGCCTTCGCTTGAGGTTACAAGCTTTACGGCGCCCGATACATCGCACTGGCCATTTAGTGCATGAATCCGTTCCAACTCCTGCAGCAGCGGCTCTCTCCGCTGGCTGTCCTCGAGAGCGAAAATGACGGGCAGCGTAATGTTTCCCTGTCTCATATCGCTCCCCGGGGGCTTGCCAATCTGCTTCTCCGTCCCGCACAGATCCAGGAGATCGTCCTGAATCTGAAATGCCATGCCGACATTATATCCGAATCGATACAGGCTGTTGGCCACCTTGCGGTCCGCATCCGCAGCCAACGCGCCGAGCTGGCAGCTGACGGCAATCAGGAGCGACGTCTTGCGGCGAATGCGGAGAAGATATCTTCTGACGTCCTGTTCGGTATTAAAGAAATCACGTATCTGCTCCATTTCGCCAATGGACATCTCAACCATGGCCTTGGCCAGAATCTGATGAATTTCAGGCTGTTTCAGGTGAGTCGTCAACTGGAGCGCCTTGCCATAAATATAATCGCCGGTATACATGGCGATCCGGTTGTCCCACTTGGCCTTCACCGTGGGTTTGCCGCGCCGCGTGTCCGCATCGTCAATCACGTCGTCATGAACGAGGGAAGCGCTGTGGATCAGCTCCAGCGGCACGGCCACATGCTTCAGCTTATCAATGTCATAGTCGCCGAATTTGCCGCCCATCAGGACAAAAACGGGACGGAGGCGCTTGCCGCCTGCTCTAAGCAGATGCAGGGAAGTCTCTGTCAGCTCGGGACTGTCGCCTTCGACGCTGAGGTAGAGCTCCCTCTCGATAACGTCCATATCTTTTTTTAATGTTCCGAATATGTCAAATCGTTTCATCTCTTCACCCGTATGCTTAGATTCTCATTCCATAACTCCGGCGCTACCTTGCGATTTCAGCAGGCCAAGCTCTGATGCGAACTTGAAATATAAGCGTAACCCTTCCTGTTGTCGTTCATCAAATCGCAGCACAGGTTAATGCCTGAACCATTGTTGTTGCTAGTCACCCCATCTGGTGTACAATTCATGTTCGATGCGTAAGCTGTCCAATACCTTGCCGACCAAAAAATGGACGATATCATCAATCGTTTTCGGTCCATGATAGAAGGCTGGCATCGCCGGAATGATTTTGACCCCAAGCTTGGCCAGCGTCAGCATGTTCTCCAGGTGAATGGCATGCAGCGGCGTTTCTCTCGGGACAAGCACCAGAGGACGGCCCTCCTTCATCATGACGTCGGCGGCGCGGCCCATCAGGTTATCGGAAGATCCGTGCGCCACTGAGGATAACGTGCCCATCGAGCATGGCATGATAATCATGCCTTCAACCAGGTAAGAGCCGCTGGCAATCGTAGCTCCGATGTCGGAGATCGGATGGTATATCACGTTCCCCTCGAAACCGCCGAATTTCTCGGCCAGCACTTCCTCGCGGTTGCCCGCCTGAAAGCCCATTTCCTCCTTCAGCACGCGCCAGCCCGCATTAGAGATAATCAATTGCACATCGTAGCCCAGCGAGAGCAGGGTCTCCGTTAGACGAACCCCGTATATGCTGCCGCTGGCCCCCGTAATGCCGACAACCCAGCTCTTTCTGCGCATGGATTTCATCAGATATAACGCACCACCAAATCAATGAGAGTGAATACGAACAGAATGATGCTCAGCGTACTGTTCATGGTAAAGAACGCGGTTTGCAGGCGGCTCATATCATTTGGCGACAAGATGTAGTGCTGATAGAACAAAATTCCGCAAGCGATCACCATGCCCGCCAAATACCACCAGCCCACCGGCGTTACAAAGAAAAGAACGATAAAACCGACAGCCGTAACGACGTGGAACCCGCGAGCGAACCAGAGCGCTTTGTGCAGGCCGAACCGGGAAGGAATCGAGTACAGCCTTTCTTTTGCATCAAACTTCTCGTCTTGGCATGCATAAACGATATCAAATCCGCCCGTCCAAAACGCAAGCGCGATATAAAACACCATCGCCTTCCAGTCGATTTGACCGGTTACCGCAACCCATCCGCCCAGCGGGGCAAGCGCCGTTGTAAGACCGAGCACCAGATGGCAAAGCCATGTGAACCGTTTGGTAAAGGAATAAATGATAAGCATGAAAATAGCGATAGGCAGCAAACGGAAAGCAAACGGGTCCAGCATGTAAGTAGCCCAGAAAAACACGGCGAAAGACAGAATAATAAATATGATGACCTCCAGCGGCTTCAGCAGGCCTGCCGGAATGGCGCGATTAGCCGTACGGGGGTTCTTGGCATCGATATGTTGGTCGGTTAGCCGGTTGAGTCCGAAAGCTGCGCTTCGCGCACCGAACATGGCAAGAAAGATCCAGCCGATATCTCCCCAAGACGGTAATCGGTCAAACACGACGGCCGATCCTAGAATCGCCCCCATAAAAGCGAAAGGCAGAGCAAACAGCGTATGCTCCACTTTAATCATTTCAAGATAAGTTCCTATTTTCTTAAACATCCAGATTCTCCTTGATCCCAATATGTAAGGCTGCTATGCCACCAGTCAAGGGAAAGGCCTGAACCTGTTGAAGTCCGGTCTGACGGAAAGCTTCGGCTAACTCCTCTCGTCCCGGAAACAAAGCCAGCGATTCGGGCAGCCATTTATACTGCTCATAACGCTTGGCTACCAGTTTCCCCATCCGAGGCAGCACTTGTTGGAAATAAAAATAATAAATGCCTTTGAACGGCTGCCAAGTCGGCTTGGACAGTTCGAGACATACCACCATTCCGCCGGGCTTAACCACGCGTTTCATCTCACGCAGAACCTGCATGTAATCCGGCACATTGCGAAGACCGAAACCGATCGTCGCGTAATCGAATTGGTTATCTTCGAACGGCAGGCTCATGGCGTTTCCCTGAACCAGCTCGATCTGTGGTTCGAGTCCATGCTTGGCAACCTTCTCCCGGCCGACGTTCAGCATCCCCTCACTGAAGTCGAGTCCGACTATGTGTCCGGATTCACTTGCCTGGGCCATGCTAATCGTCCAGTCGCAAGTTCCGCAGCATAGGTCGATGGCCGTATCGCCATGGCGCATGTTCATCTTTTTCATCGTATACTTGCGCCAAGCTTTATGTCTTCGAAAGCTGAGAATGTCGTTCATCAGGTCGTATTTGCCCGATATGCTTTCGAAGACGGAATGGACGTACTGCTCTTTCGGATTTTTGCCGTCATGCTTGATTGCGTCTAACTTGGTTGTTTGATTATCCACTGCATCCCCCTACCCTTCACTTACGACGGACCGATATGTGCTGAGCCGTTTCAGAAACGGGTCCAGTACACCGGCGTACGGGCTCTCGCCCACGCGGCCTCCCAGCAGCTGCTGTACGGCGCTGACGGATTCCCGGAGCTTGTCCAGCAGCTTCTCCGAAGCCTTATGCTTCAGAATCAGCTTCCGCCAATCCTTCATATCCGTTTTTCTGCCCACCAGCATTTTCCGTTCCTCGTCGCTTCCCGACTCGATCAGATGCCAGTACGCGTAGCCGCATCTGCCGATGTCAGGCGTCGCACAGCGTTCCATCTCCTGCACAAGCGTTTCACATTCCGTAATTTCCTTGAGCAGCTTCTCCCATGTTTCTTGCACGGACACCTCAAGCAGCGGAGTAAAAGAAAGAAACAGCTGCATATTCAGCTGTACCGTTAGCTGTAGATATTCTTCAGAAGGCAGCAGGTTTTTTTTCATTTTGCCGTATAATCTCATCTTCATCACGTTCACTTCGCTAACCGCTTTGCTCAGAAGCGAGATGACGGCAATTTCGCCCTTCAGGGCCAGGAGCTGATAAAAACGGCTGCTGAAGTAATCCCCTGCGAGCACTTTCAGCTGCCGGGAGCGCATCATTGCCTCTCCTTGATTGCCTTCCGTAACGTCGATGCTTTCATGCGTATCGAGTCCCACCTGAACCAGTGAGGTAACCAGCGCGTATAATTCTTCGTGTCCGGCAATATTCCGTCCCGAATCCATTAAAAATATGTATAACAAATGAACACGGGCATCCGGAAAACCCGGAAGTTCCGTGTGGTTCTGAATCATATCATAGTTTATATATTTCTCTGCCAGTTCTGGTACGCGATACGGTTTCATTCTCAGCCTCCGTGCACTTGATGTTCTTTTGTCCAATTGAGCCCACAATCCAATCTATTATAACACATGTTCAGGGCACGTACATGCCCTGTCATCTACTATTTTACCCCTTTCCAGGGCCGCTGAACTGCTTTGGCCAAAGATTCGTAAAGGTCAGGTTCAGCGCAGCAGCGACGGAAGGCGGCACATCCTCGTTCTCCAGCTGGGTTAGGACTTCCGCATAGCGTGAATCCCATGCCTCCCTGTTCATATTCGAGGCCAGCAGCATATACCGTTTTCCTCCCCAGCGATCGATGGCAACCACCCTGAGATACAGCTGCCTCACATTATCCGTGCCATCGAACGAATAGGACATAATGCTGGCGATGTCCTCATAAACCTCGGAGGCCGTCTCCGTGGCATCGCTCAATTTGATATCCAGCGTCAAAGCGCCTTCTTCATAGTCCGCCCGGCTTATCTGCAAATTCAGAGGTAGACTCATCAGAGAATCCACTAAGCCGGCATCGCTTAATTCGCGGCTGTGATAAGGCACCGCCGCAGGTACAGCGCCGACCTTATAACGAGTTTGCGATTGGAGCCCCATCAACAGGCCAAGCAGGATGAATGCAATCGCCGCAGGCAAGAGTACCGCTTGTACGGATTGCCAATGCTTCATGACCGAAACCTCCTCTGTTCCTAGTTTCTTCCGCTCCTCTGAAGTCCATACCTCATTGTATAAAGAAAAAAAGCAGGCTATGCCTGCTTCTGGTAAAACGAACGGGATTCGGTTAGAAAAGCGAAAGCGAGGTCATTGTCACGGCCACAGCCAGCGCCGCGATCCTGGCCAAATTCATGACCACGAAATTTTGCACCGCGATCACGAAGGTTTTCTCTTTGGATGGATGTGCGGTAAATGCGGCACCTTTTTTATATACCGGGACAATGGTGACGAACACCAGCAGAACCAGCACAGGGTGCACCTTCATCAGAAGAAGAGCTGCCAAGTCCAGATAAGCAAGGCAGTACAGAACCCGGAACAGTCTCAGCGAATGCTTGAAGCCGATGTATACCGGGAGCGTATACCGTCTGTTCTCCAAATCCTCATCCATGTCGCAGATGTTATTGGCCAACATGATGTTGGCAATCCCGAGAATGGCCGGCAATGATACGACCAGCAGCAGCAGCACCTCGGGCAGGTTCACCTGAAGGGAGAGGACGCTCCCTTGAATATCCATAACCGCCAGATGACTGCCTTCTGCATGGATCCAAGCCGAGATGAAGATGATGACAAACCCCATGAACAATCCGGAGAACAGCTCGCCTAGCGGCATCCGCGAAATCGGAATCGGTCCGAACGAATATAATATCCCTACGGCGAAGGACATTCCGCCAAGCAGCAGAATTAACCAGCCCGTGGACAGGAACAGCGCTATGCCGGATCCGACGGCCGTCAGCAGCAGCAGAGCGATGACGGACACAACCGCCGGCTCTTTCAGGTTATAACGTACGATGGCATTATGCTGCTCGTAACCGAAGCCGTTCTTTTTAATCGCTTTTTTGTAATCGTAATAATTATTGATCGCCGTTGTTGCCATATCAAACGACAGCAATGATGCGAGCATCAGGGCAAAATGATACCCATTGAACTGTTGAAAACGAAACAGCGCATACAAGGTTCCGAACAGGAACGGGATCATGCTGGCAACCTTCGTCTGTATTTCCACCAGTTTAAAAAAAGCACGGATTCCCATGACCATCATCCTTTATCCATATTGATCTGATTTCAGATTAAAGGATTTCATGGCCGCGGTCTGTTCGAATTGTACTTGACAAACGCGTGATGAAAGTGACGAATGTTACTTTTGGGCAGGATCAAACTTGTTCCGGAATATCCTTATCCTTGCGCCTGCGGCTCCAAGGCGTACCCAGCAGCGGCAGGGCCCAGCGGTCCAAGCCGTACCAGCCCGCGACTTTCCAGGCCAGCACCAGCCATGTCGCCAATATAAACAACAACGGATTGGAGCTTACCGTGCCCGCGAATAAAAAGCTGGCATTCATTAATCCGCCGAAAAACGCGGCAATACCGGTCAGCAGGCCCAAAATCAGCCCGAGTCCTACCAGTACCTCGCCGAAGGCCACCATATAGGCAAACAGCTTGGCATTGGGAAGCACAAACCCCTCTAGGAAAGAAGCATACCATCCGGTGACGTCCTTCCCTTCTTCCGCCTTTGCCAGCGCGCCGCCGACAAAGCCCTTAATGGCCGCTCCGGCTTCGCTTCCCGTCCAGGCTTCGGCCGTCAGTTTTTTCAAGCCCGACGTTAACCACGCGTAACCGAGATACAGCCTAACCAGCAGCCATATCCACGCCGAGCGCGTACTGTTGAACAAAAACATGGATACCGGATTTTCAGGGACCACAATATACTGTCCGTCTCTGTATTGTTTCGCCATGATTTCTGCAATCATCCTTTCGCATTTTTATTCATTCCATTCCCGCTAGTATATCCATTGTTCGACAAAGCGGCAAGTGCCTTTAACAATTTGTTAACACACATTCCGCGCGAATAAACTCGAAACACAAAAAAGCCCCACCGAAATGGCGGGGCTTTTTCTATATGATGATTTTCCTCAGATGCCGGATTCGATCTTCCCGTGCTTGGTCATGATCTCGGCTTTGCCGCGTATTTTCACCGCGGACGTATGATCCGTGAACTGGGCGATGATGACTTCGCCTTTGTCCAGCTTCTCGGTATGATGAAAGCGGGTATCCTGACCGCGGGTAAGACCGATTACCTGCACGCCATGGTCCAGCGCTTTGACAATAAAATAATCGCCGTTCTGAACGTTCTCCATTTTCCAGGCCTCCTCGCCGTAAGCCTAAAAGAAAAGGCCGTGAACGAATTCACGACCTGTGCTCTTAGGTAATATGTAGAAATCTTTATTTGATTCCGTCTTTGAGCGCTTTACCAGGTTTAAATGCAGGAATTTTGCTCGCAGGGATTTCGATTTCTTCACCTGTTTGCGGGTTGCGGCCTTTCCGTGCGGAACGCTCGCGAACCTCGAAGTTGCCAAAACCGACCAGTTGTACCTTGTCTCCACTTTGCAATGCTTCGGAGATTGCATCGAAAACGGCATCAACCGCTTTAGTTGCATCTTTCTTGGAAAGCTCAGTAGATTCAGCTACTTGTGTAATCAGATCCGATTTATTCATTCTTTCACCTCCCTAACAAGGAATGTGCTCCACTTGCTATTCACTGTTTCCGTTTTACCGCAAATTATACGTGCAATCGGGTATTTTACCCCTATCTCGCGTTTAGAATGCATGACGCGGAACAAATTTATAGTAATACAGCCATCTCATAATTTCAAGCGTTTTGCTTTGCTGGGCCAAAGAAAACATGAAAAACAGCCGCTAATCGGGACTTTTGACCCGTTAGCGACTGCATTTTCAACTCCTTTTCGGCGCCCACTTAAAGAATGATTGCGATCAAACCGCCGGAGCCTTCGTTAATGATGCGACCCAAGGTTTCCTGCAATTTGTATCTGGCATTGTCTGGCATCATCGCGATTTTTCCTTGGATTCCTTCACGGACGATCGAGTGCAGCGAGCGTCCGAATATGTCGGATTCCCAAATTTTGATCGGATCGTTCTCGAAGTCCTGCATCAGGTAGCGCACAAGCTCCTCGCTCTGCTTCTCCGTGCCGATGATCGGCGAGAACTCGGATTCCACGTCCACCCGAATCATATGAATGGATGGCGCGGTCGCTTTCAATCTTACTCCGAAGCGGGTGCCTTGACGGATGAGCTCAGGCTCATCAAGCGCCATCTCGGCCAGGGAAGGAGCGGCGATGCCGTACCCCGTCGTTTTGACCATCTCAAGCGCTTCGGCGAAGCGGTCGTATTCCCGTTTGGCATGGGAGAACTCCTGCATCAGCTGCAGCAGATGATCCTTGCCTCGGATCTCGACACCCACGACCTCCATCAAGATCCGGTCATACAGTTCGTCAGGCGCGAAGAGGTCGATCTCGGCAACGCCCTGACCCATATTCATGCCGCTGAGTCCGGCGTGGTTGATGAAATCATATTCCATGAACTGGCTAACCACACGATCCACGTCACGCAGACGGCGGATATCTTTCACGGTATCTCTCACCGAGTTTTCATAGTTGCTGCGGAGCCAGTGGTTCTCGTTAAGCACCATAACCCAGCTAGGCAGATTGACATTCACTTCATGCACCGGGAACTCATACAATACCTCACGAAGCACACCGGTCACGTCATCATCGGTCATGGTAGCCGCACTCAGCGTCATGACCGGAATATCGTATTTCTCTGCCAGCTCATTGCGCAGCTGAAGGGCTTCTTCGCTGCGGGGACGCGTCGAGTTAATGACAACAACAAACGGCTTGCCGACTTCCTTCAGTTCCTCGATGACGCGCTCCTCGGCCTCAACATAAGAGCTTCGCGGGATCTCCGCAATGCTTCCGTCCGTCGTGACAACGACGCCAAGCGTGGAGTGCTCCTGAATGACTTTGCGGGTTCCGATTTCAGCCGCTTCCTGGAACGGAATCGGCTCTTCGAACCATGGCGTCGAGATCATTCTCGGGCCATTCTCGTCCTCGTAACCCTTGGCGCCTTCAACGGCATAACCAACACAATCGACCAATCTTACGTTGACCTCAAGGCCATCCGTAACCTTGATTTGTACCGCGTTGTTCGGCACGAATTTCGGCTCGGTCGTCATGATCGTTTTCCCTGCAGCACTTTGAGGCAGCTCATCGACAGCTCTTACTCGATCCGCCTCGTTCGTAATGTTCGGGAGAACAACCGTCTCCATAAACCGCTTGATGAACGTTGATTTTCCCGTACGGACGGCACCGACAACACCTAAGTAAATGTCCCCTCCGGTCCGTTCGGCAATGTCCTTAAAAATGTCCACTTTTTCCAAAAGAGATCCCCTCCTCAAATTACTCCGAAGGAAAAATGCTTTAAGAGCATCCGCTTCGTGTTCCACTCATAGCCAAAGCCATTGCAACAGATGAGCAGCCTTTACAATGTCGCCAGCATCCCGCCGCCGGTATTCCATGAGTTTGGATGGAAACGGCAAAGCGGCGTAACTCGTACATGCATTTGGACTAGTAACATCATATGTACCGGGTTCAAAAATATGACGGTTGCCCCTTAAAGTCCGTCCAGTTTTTTTTAAGATATCGAATATGCCTGCAACTGCCAGACACGCAATCGAATACCGTAAGAAAAACCACCACTCGGGGCACGGTCTGTCTTCGCGCTGTCACGCCTTTCAGACGCTTTCTAGTGCCTCATGATGTGGGCAACCGGCTCTTGCCCGCACTACTCTTTCAGATTATGAATATGCGCGGACTTTACTAGATATTCCAAAGAGATTCAGCCCTATTCCAAAAAACGATCCAAGAAGAGACTCGAGGATAAAAAAGTAGACCCGCCTTATGGCTGCCGTACCTCATTCTTCAGGCAGAAACCGGCAACCAGGCGGGACCAAAAAAATACCCGCCGATATCGGCGGGTACGGGTTTAGGATAGGGGCTGAGCCACAGGCTGCCCGTCCTTCCATGCATAGGGTACGGATTTAACGGGTACATAATAGGATTCTTTCTCCAGAAACACCCGTAAATCCTCTCCTTCTTTGGGCTCGGAGCCATTTTTCTGGATAGCCTGCATAATATCAAAGGCATAATCGGCGTACACCGTGCCCTCTTCATCCATCATAAAAGGCATTTCCTGGCCCGAGTATACACTCATTAACTTAAGGGATTTGGCCTCGGTTTTCGACAAATCCACCGCCGTATAACCCGGGTAGAGGGCTTCCCCTGCCGGAAGGGCGTTGTCATTCGCCATTTTGTACAGATTCACGGCTCGCTGAACGTCATTCACCTTCTGAGCCGTTGTTAAGTCCATGACCTTCACGGTCGGTTCGGTTTCCTCATTAATAATGAGAAAATAACCGCTGCCGCCTTTCTCGAAAGCCGTATCCGGAATTTGGTCGATATATCCTCGGCCCTTCAGCTGATCCAAATCGACCCGGTATTTCTCATACTTCGGAATTTCCGCGCCTGCCGTAATGATCGGCAGAATTCCTTGCTCTTGATAAAAATCGTCCACGGCCGACTGAATCCGTTTGACACTTTCCCTATAGGAAACCTTGTTCTCCTGCAGCTTCTCGTCAGGATATAGACAACCTGTCAGCAACATTGGAAACAGCACCAGGACTAAGACGGCAGACATCCGCTTCGTACGGTCAGCCGCTTGGGTCATCCAAGTGATCATACTCAACTAACATCATCCTTCGCTTTAAATAAAGTCATCGGACTCCCGGTTCCTCGCTGCCTCCAGCTGCTTGCGTATCGCGGCTTTAAGGGGATCCTCGGGGATTATCACCTTCAAATGGCTCGTAATCCTCGTCTGGCAGGATAACCGGTAGCCTTGTTCCATCATCGACGTTCCCAGCTTCCTGATTTCCTTGGTCTCAGGAGCAGAGCAATGTCCGCGTTCCTCATCCGGTACCAGGATCTTGCACATCAGACAGCCTGCTTTGCCTCCGCAACGGGTCGGAATGCGTACACCGGCACGACGCGAGGCATCCAGCACATTCGTGTTCGGACGAACCTTGACCTTCTTCTGATCCGGCAGAAATAATACCTCGTACTCCAACGGTAAACCGCTCCTTTTCTTATGTACCCGCTCTTCCATGCTGCCGGTTCGATTACCATGCTATGGCTGTAGTCCGATTAATCGCTTCAATACCATCCGATGTTCCTCGCTCAACCGATTTCGGCTTAACAACCGCTGAAGCAGCGGCAAATGTTGGTTCATATCCCTCAACATCGTCTCCGCAATGGCATCGTAACGATCCGGTCTGTCTCGAAGCACATTAAACACCAGTTCATGGGATAACGGCATCAGCCGTACCGTGACGTCCCGTATGTGACGCGCTGGCGCTGCAGGATAGAGCAATTGATCGATTTCAACGCGATAGGAGGAACCCTCCGAATTCACTTCAAATCCGCCTACAAGTTCAATCGGGACTTTCTCTAATTCATAGTGGCTCAGAATGGAAGAATATATCCCTTCCTGATCCAGCCGGGGAGCGTCTACTGCCAGAAGGGCCAGCGTCTCATGCAGCGGCTGAATCCCCCCTGCATCGGCGTAAATATCGATATCCCTCGGCGGCTTGCCTAATTCTACGCCCTGAAGGAGCAAGCAGCAGCTTCCACCCAGCAGCCAAGCGACAGGCGCCTGATTCAGTTTGTGAATGGCGGTAGCTAACGCCTTCTCCAATTCCGGCAGATCATTCAGCGTCATGCTGCACCCCTTTACCGTATCATCCCGGAAGCGGCTTCCCATATTAAATGATGGAAGCCAGTCCGATAATAAAACCGAAAATCATCATCATAAAGGCCACAAATGATAGCGTGCCGCGCAGAAAACCTTTGGTCTTGCTTCGCGCAAGCGTAACCACGATGACGGACAGCGCCATAATCAATAATGCGACAAGGGACAGCCACATCTTTTGCATCGGATCCATGTCACGAAACTCTCCAATCTCTCTTCAAATTATTCAACCTATTATATCACGAAAATGATAGTGCCTCACCCTGAGTATGGCGAAAAAAAGAACAAAAGCCGCATTCCCGCAAAGGATGCGTCTTTTGTTCATGATCAGCATATCTTATTTGTTCATCATCATTTTCATCAAGGCTTCCATATTGCTCGGATTCATGCCGCTCTTCTTCACCGCTCCGACAATTTCCTGAATCGTGTCCTCGCTGACAGGTATGTTCGCCATAGCAGATACCTGCTTGATCAGCTGGCGGAGCTGGGCTTCATTTTGCATAGTAGACGGCTTAACCGTGCTAGCCAGCTTATTGACAGCCCCTGAAGAAATTTTCTTACCGCTTTTCTTGTTAATCGCATTCAGTACATCCTTGTGAAAGCTTTTGCTCATTTCCACCCCTCCTCCGACATCCTCACATCAATATATGAGTCAATCCTCGGAATGGTGAATAAGCTAGGTGTGCCATTGCTCCCAAGTCTCGAGCGGCATCATTTCCATCTCGGTCTTGGGGTCCCGGCCCATTAAGGCTTCCACGGCCACGCGGGGATTCCGGTCTTTAAACAACACATGGTACAGCTGGTCGGCAATCGGCATCTGCACCCCGTATTTCTCGGAAATGGCATGCGCGGCTTTGGTCGTGCGTATTCCTTCCACCACCATCCCCATGGATGCGAGAACCTCATCAAGCTTCTTGCCCTGCCCAAGCATCGATCCTGCACGCCAGTTCCGGCTGTGCTGGCTCGTAGCGGTAACCACGAGGTCGCCGATCCCGGCAAGCCCGGCAAACGTCAGCGGATTCGCGCCCATCTCCATGCCGATTCGCAAAATTTCTGCCAATCCCCTCGTAATAAGCGCCGCCTTGGCGTTGTCGCCGAAGCCCAATCCGTCGGACATGCCGGCGCCCAAAGCGATAATATTCTTCAGCGCTCCGGCCAATTCCACGCCGATCATATCCCGGTTCGTGTACACTCTGAAATACGTGTTCATAAACAGATCCTGGGCGGCGGCGGCGGCCTTGGCGTCCAAAGATGCCACAACGACCGTTGTAGGGCAGCGTCTCACCACTTCCTCCGCATGGCTGGGTCCTGATAGTACGACTACGCGACCTTCCTCGCAGCCCAGCTCTTCGGATATAACGGTCGACATCCGCTTCAGGGATTCAATCTCGAATCCTTTGGTTGCGTGAATCACCAGCATATCTTCGCTCCAATACTGCTTCAGCTGGCCCGAAACCTCCCGCATCGCGGACGACGGTGCAACGATAACCACAGCAGCAGCCGAAGAGACCGCCTCTTCCATATCGGTCGTGGCGCGAATGTTCGAAGATAACTCCACACCGGGCAAATAACGGTTGTTGGTATGCAGTTCGTTAATTTCACGGGTCTGTTCCTCCGTTCTCGTCCAGACGACAACATCCAGATCATTCGAAGCGAGAACACTTGCCAAAGCGGTTCCCCAACTGCCTGCCACCAGAACAGCGACTTTGTCAGACAACGCGCTTCCCTCCTTTGTCCTTTCCTTTTCCGGAACCAAGCTTGTTTTCACGTCCCTGTACAAGCTTCACGATGTTCGAGCGATGACGCCAGAAGGCGAATACGCATATGATCAAGCTTGTCCAAAAGATCGGCCAGGAATAATCCGCGATCAAGAGGAAAACAGGGGTAAGCACTACAAAAATAAGGGAACCCAAAGATACATAACGGGTAAAAACAATGGATAGAATGGCGATAACGCCTGCTATAAGCGCTGGAATGAAGCAGAGCGTAGCAAGCACCCCAATGGCGGTTGCAATTCCTTTGCCGCCTCGAAAGCGGAAGTAAAGAGGCCAATTATGACCGATGATGGCGGCAATGCCGCATAATCCCGGCAGCCACGCATTGTCTCCCCCGAGCCATCGTCCGATCCAAACCGCAGCGATGCCCTTAATTACATCCAAAGCCAATACCAGAATGGCAGGTCCTTTTCCCAGGACGCGAAGGGTATTGGTTGCCCCGGCGTTCCCGCTGCCATGCTGACGAATGTCGATCCCTTTCAGGATTTTGGCAAGCAGTACGCTAAAGCTTACCGAACCAAGTAAATAACAAACTACAATCGCTACGATCTCCAGAATCAAGCTATTCTCCCCTAACTCTCATCAGACTTTCTTCGAGTAAATATCCTGATGGGTGTACCTTCAAAGTCAAAAGCGGCCCGAATCTTGTTCTCAAGGTAACGCTCATATGAGAAGTGCATCAATTCCGGATCGTTGACGAATACGACCATGGTCGGCGGCTTGACCGCCACCTGTGTTGAATAGTTAATGCGCAATCTTCTTCCCTTATCCGTTGGAGGCGGGTTAATCGCAATTGCATCGGATATGACATCGTTAAGCAAATGCGTCTGCACGCGAAGGGAATGCTGATCGGCCACATGTTTAACGACAGGGAGCAGCTTCTGCAGGCGCTGCTTCGTCTTGGCCGACAAGAATACAACCGGCGCATAGGTCATGAACAGGAAATGGTCCCGGATCTTTTTCTCGAACTGCTGCATCGTCTTGTCGTCTTTCTCGACCATATCCCATTTGTTGACGACAAATAAAGACGCTTTACCGGCCTCATAGGCATAACCGGCGATATGCTTGTCCTGCTCGATAATGCCTTCTTCCCCGTTGATGAGCACGAGAACGACATCCGCCCGCTCGATGGCCCGCATGGCCCGCATGACGCTGTATTTCTCGGTGGTTTCATACACTTTTCCGCGTTTGCGCATGCCCGCCGTATCGATGAGGACGTACCGCTGCCCGTCTTTCTCGAATGGCGTATCGATCGCATCGCGGGTCGTGCCCGCAACGTCACTGACAATGACGCGCTCTTCTCCCAGAATGGCATTGACGAGAGAAGATTTGCCCACATTCGGTCTGCCGATCAAGGCGACACGAATAACATCCTCGTCATATTCGTCGTCTTCCAGTTCCGGCAGGTTCTCGACGACAACGTCCAAGAGATCGCCGATCCCTGTGCCGTGGCTGCCTGATATCCCGACAGGATCGCCAAATCCGAGGGAATAGAACTCATAGATATCATCAGCGCGCTTCAAATTATCCACTTTGTTTACGCTGAGTATGACAGGTTTACCGGAACGGAACAGAATCTGTGCAACTTCCTCGTCCGATTGGGTAACCCCCGTCTTCGCATCGCACATAAATACGATGACATCCGCTTCTTCAATCGCAAGCTCGGCTTGCATGCGTATGGATTTCAAAATCATGTCATCGCCGTCGATTTCGATACCGCCTGTATCGATGACACTGAACGCTTTACCGTTCCATTCGGCACTGCCGTAAATCCGGTCACGGGTAATCCCCGGTTTATCTTCAACGATGGCTAATCTGTCGCCGATCAATCGGTTAAATATGGTGGATTTACCGACGTTAGGCCTTCCGACGATAGCCACTACGGGTCTTGCCATAGTCACTCCTCCTGTCAATTCTTACGATTATCATCATAGCAAAAAACGTTACAATTGGCTAACCTTTCATCTGCATTTCTATTATGCTCTACCCCATGTTACAACATCCGTAAACGTTCGTCCCCTAAAAAAACAAATGGCGAACCCAGATTTCTGGGTTCGCCGACTTCGTTATGATAGGTCAATAGACCGAACAAAACTGTTCCCGGGCTTACTTGAATTTGCTCAGCTTATCGCCGAAACGCTCGCCAAGCGTAACGCTCATGCCTTGGTTGTTCAAAGAAACGTTCGGGTTGTCTTTCAGGTCGATTTTAGGACCTTTGGACGGTTTTTCAGCTCGCGGAGCTTGAGCTGGCGCTTCTTCGGTTTCTTTGATGCTCAGGCTGATACGCTGCTCGGAAGTGTTGATGTCAAGTACTTTAACCTGAACTTCTTGGCCTTCCTTCAGTACTTCTTGCGGAGTACCGATATGCTTGTGGGAGATTTGGGAGATATGAACCAAACCTTCTACGCCCGGTGCCAATTCAACGAAAGCTCCGAAGGTAACCAGACGTTTTACGACGCCCGTTACGATGTCGCCCGTGTTGAATTGATCGCCAGCTGTTTCCCAAGGACCCGGAGCAGCCGCTTTGATGCTGAGGCTGATTTTGCCTTTTTCAGGATCCACTTTCAGCACTTTCACGCGCACTTGATCGCCTTCGGACAATACATCGGATGGCTTGTCAACATGGCTCCAAGCGATCTCGGATACGTGAACCAAACCGTCCACGCCGCCAACGTCAACGAATGCGCCGAATTGCGTGAGGCGTTGCACCGTGCCTTCCAGCACTTGTCCGTCTTGAAGCTCGGACATCACTTTTTGTTTGTTCGCTTCGAACTCTTCTTCCAGAACGTCCTTCTGGGAAAGAATCACTTTGTTGTTCTCGCGGTCCAGCTCTTTCACTTTTACGCGAAGCGTGCGGCCTTTGTAATCGCTGAAGTCTTCAACGAAATGACGCTCGACCATGGAAGCAGGAATAAAGCCGCGTGCGCCGACATCGGCTACGAGTCCGCCTTTAACCACGTCGGCCACCGTTACTTCGAATACGTCCTGATCCGCAAAATGCTTCTCAAGCTCATCCCAAGAATTCTCGGTGTCGATCGCGCGCTTGGAAAGAACCAGGCTTTCCTTGTCGTCGTTGATGCTAACGACCTTGCACTCTACCTCTTGGCCAACCTGAACCGCATCCGATGCATTATCAAGCTGTACAGAAGACAGTTCGCGAACAGGAATTACGCCGTCATATTTATATCCAATGCTTACGTAAGCTTGGTTGTCCTCCAGTTTGACGATCGTCCCTTTCACGGTGTCCCCTTTTTTCAAGGATACGATTTGGTCCAGCTGCTCTTGGTTTTCAGCAGCCTCTTGATTTCTTGTTTCTTCCGACATGTCAAATAACCTCCTCAATTCAAACCCCATTTATTTAAACTCGCATTCGCGAAGTTCAAAACATAATTGCTGTAGTATCTTTCCAACCTTCCCATGCTTTTTATGCATGGAGCGAATAAATCAGTTCTCGGTTGGTTTGCCGCTGGCCCGCATTTCGTGAATCTTGGCCATGATCAATTCGGTTGCCCCATCCAGTGCCTCCGGTGACTTGTCACCTTCGAACCGGGACAGATCCACGGGTGCGCCGTAGATGATTTTTACCTTTCGGAACGGCTTGTAGTCTCCAATGATGGCAGCCGGTACGACCGTTGCCCCACTGCGGAGAGCGAAGCTTGCCGCGCCACGTTTCGCCGCTGTTGCATCCGAATTGCGCGTGCCTTCAGGGAAGATTCCCATAATCTCGCCCGAACGCAAGATCGTAAGAGCTGTTTTGATGGAATCTTTACTTACGCCGCCGCGCTTAACCGGAAAGGCCCCAAGCTGACGAACCAGCCATCCGAACACCGGAATGTTGAACAGCTCGGCTTTGGCCATGAACTTCACCTGGCGCTTGACGTGAATGCCGACAGAAATCGGATCTCGTACGCTAATGTGATTGCTGCAGATTAGCACGCCGCCTTCCGAAGGTATGTTATGTACGCCGACAGATTCGAATCTGTAGAGAAAAGCGAACAAACCGCGGACCACCGCTCTGCAAAAAACGTAAATCATGCCTATTTCTCCCCATCCCCATTAAGTTTCGCAATATGAAAGAATCGCTTCGACAACCTGATTGATATCCATATGCGTCGTATCCAGTATGATGGCATCCTCTGCGCATCGGAGCGGGGACACTTCACGTTCCTGGTCCAGCCTGTCGCGTTCTGCGATATCTCTTTCCAATTGTTCCAGCGTTATGCCTTCATCACTTAACTCATGGAAGCGGCGGAGCGCACGTTCCTTGACACTGGCCGTCATGAAAATCTTCACCTCAGCATCCGGCAAAACCGTCGTGCCGATGTCGCGTCCATCCATGACAACGCCCTTATCCAGTGCCATTTGCTGCTGTAAACGGACAAGCTTTATTCGCAAACCTTCGATTCGTGCATATTGGGATACCACTGCACTAACCTGATGTGAACGAATATATGGCGTGACGTCTTCCCCGTTCAGCCAAACCATTTGACCATTTTCATGCGGTTTTAATTCAATCACCATGTTTTGTGCATGTTGAAGCACTTTTTCGGGATTTTCCGGAGAAATCCCTTGGTTCAGCATGAACCAGGTGACTGCCCTGTACATGGCGCCGGTATCCACGTAGATGTACTGCAGCCTGCTGGCTACCATACGCGCTACCGTGCTTTTGCCCGCGCCTGCCGGACCGTCGATGGCAATATTAATTCTGTCGCGATAACCTGTCCCCTGCATAACCAACGGGGCATTCCTCCTCAAACATATACCTCGAAATCGAAAGGGCTTACCATCCGATCAGGGACGGGATCACCGTTCCTCTAGTGAAAATATACAAGAAAGTCCGAGATAAACAAGGCACGATCTCATATTTCAAGAAAAAAGCAGGCGCCCGCCTGCGACGTGAAAATTATACCACACTAGCTAGAGCGATGCAAAAGAGAAGGGGTGTTTTCTCCCATCCAATCGTTTACATTTGGCTCATTAACGGGAACGCCCTCCATCTGCTGAATCGGCGAAAGGTAGGGCCGGCTTGGTTCATAATGCAATAGCAGCTGGACGATCACCAAAGCGAATGCGAGCCCTATCAGCAGCTTAAGCAGCACTTGACCGTATCGGTCATGAAGAGCTTGTCCTTTATCGCCCGGCATGGGATCCTGCCTAGTTTTTCGCCGCAGCTGATTTTGATCGTTAGATGCCTGGGACATAAGCACACGTTCCTTCCGACACAAAATTTTCCGCTAGTGTGCCACCGGCTTGTCCATTTTATGCATCAACGGTTGCGAAAATCAAACTGGCGCTCAAAGCAATAACGAATCAGCTTCTGACGCTCCATATCTACGATCTGATTAAACTTCAGCATGACGATGCTTCGATTGCCTGGCAGCTGCTTGACCCTGACAACTTCGCCTTCAAAAGGGACATGCTCCACCGATCCGTTCTTGAACGGAATAAGGATCCAGCAGCTTAACAAGCTCCCTTCCGCAAACGATTTGTCGGGTTCCAGGTAAAAGGATACCCCTCCTCCGCCGACATCATCGGTTTTGGTCAACAACCGCGTGCCGTCTTTGGCCATCACCGCTAACTCGAGCTCGGCTTGTACCCTCAGAAAGCTCCTTCTCTGCACCTTCGTGATCTGATCCGGCTCCGGCTTTTTGATGCGAACCAGGCGTATAACGTCTTCATGGTGACTCAGGACATAGGAATTGAAGAAGTTCTTGACTCCGCCCTCCGTCAAAAAATAAGCGGAAAGCTCGTCCCCAATATACAGCTTCTTCAGCCTCCCCGTTCCTTCCTGAAGCGGAACCTCCATATACATCGATTCGTCATCCATGTCGGAAATGCGGGATTTGTATACAATGCTGGCTTCCTTCTCATCCCCCGTATCCAACTGGATATAGAGGACGTCGTTGATCTTTGGATACAATGCGCTCACCCACTAATTCATCATAATCATTATTTTCCATTATATCACGGGATGAGCGGGACCATGGGATAAAATCTTCGAATCCGGTCGATTCATGTCTTTCCCCGGGATACAGATGTATTCCTTAGACACTATACTGGCTGCTTTGCAGCAGTTCTCCGCAAGCAAAAAAGCCGATTCAGGAAATCCCTGAACCGGCTTATATGACATCAAGAAACGGCTATTTAATTCCTGCCTGCGCATCCTTAACGACCTCGACCGTTTCTTCCAGGCCCGTATCCGCATTAATGTAAATCCGGTACTGCGAGCCGTTGATGCGTCCGCCGAACTCATAACACAGCACATCTTCGGAACGGTCGTTTTTGATTAAGGCCTTGCGGTGGTAGAGCACCTTGAATTCAGGGTTCAGAACCTTCTCCGCTTCGGCGAGGCTGAGCTTCGGCTGCGGGATATCGCGCTTCACCTGGTGCTCGTAAACAAAGTCGCTCGCCTGAAATCCGATGACCTCACCGTTATCCATCGCCGAGCGCACGGTGATTTTCTCAGGATAAATCAGCACGCCGTCCTCTTCGCGCACAAAAGAGAAGTTGGCCAGGTTATCGTATTGGTCGGCCGATACGACCGTCATGTCGGAATAGCCTTTTTTCGTCAGAAATTGCTGGGCTTTGTCGATGGCATCCTGAACGGATGCTCTCTTCGCTCCGACATTCCGTTCATCCGTGTAGGAGATCAGCTGGCCGCCTTTTTCGGTGAAATCCATGCTGAGCATATGGCCCTTCGGGTGTTTGACTTTGGCCGTGTAGGATACCCACTCGGTGCCGCTACCGTTCTTCGTCACTTGTACGTTGGCTTGATTGCCCGTGTCGGAGAATTTCAACGCTTTGCGCTTCACATCCTCCTCCGAGACCGGCATGCCTGCCAGCTGCTTCACGGAACGTCTGTCGTAAATGCTGCTTACCGACGGTCCCCAATCAAGCTCAGGGTAAGCCTCTACTTTTTTATCCACCGTTTTGAATCCGTCAATAATTGAGTTATCTTCGACTTTATTCGTAGCCAAGGCCGTTTCTACGTCCATCCAGCGCAGACTGTTAGCGATGACCTTGTTCTGCACATGCTGCAAATCCTTCGTGATTTCGCCGGAGTTGGCGTATAACGATTTCAACGTTTTGACTTCATTTTCGCTAAGCGGCTCCTTCGTTAAATCGCGCACGCCCGTCTTGTAGGCAAAATTCGATATCCGGGACAGGAACTCTTCGGTTTTGTTGAAAGGAAGCAGCGTTAGCGGCAGTTGGCTGATTTCGTTCTGGGCCTCGCTGGTCAGGCGCCATACATTCATCAGCCCCTTCCGGTGCATCCCTTGGGAAGTCGAGCTGACCGCAAGCGTATTGCCGAGCTCGGCATGAATCCTGTCCATATTGTACGACAAATCATGGAAAGCCCGTTGGTACTGGTTCTCGGCGTTAATCAATATGGCGTTCTTTTCTTTATTTTCTTGATATCCCCAAACCAGAGCCCCGATCAATAATATGGTGGCTACAGGAAACAGAATAGCGCTTAATCGTTTGTACATGATGCGATAGTCTCCTTTCTTCTACTCACTGCCGTTAGTTTGACTAGAAGAAAGAAGTCTTATGCATCCCTGGATCATTCCTTCATCAATTAGAAATCTTCCTCAATATCGAAGTGATCCCGGTTGTTGCACAGGCACTGCTTAAATCCGGTTTCGATCCGGCCCTGCTCCTTCTTTCCGCGCAATACGAATCGCTCACCGCAATCCTTGCAAAGAATTTTCACTTTTACACGCAAAAAAGGCACCTCCCTTTCTATGATTCCCTGGCTGTCAGCCAAGGTCTATAGAATGAAGTGTGCCCTGATTTGTTACGTATTAACCTCTTCCTCCCGTTTAATGAAGCGGAAAGGAGAGCGGTTGTTCGCTCTGGAGATTTTGCCCATGCCGCCATACCACAGCAGAACCATTAGCGGAACGATAAACCATACCCATGTGTGGGTCAGCAAATTCAGAATCAGGTCATAAAGACCATGCCACATCCAAGGCAGAACCATGGACAGCACTAGGAAGAATCTTCTTCGTTTCCCTTCCGTGAACCTCGCATGTCCCATGTAGTATCCCATGATAACGCCAAACATTGCGTGTCCCGAAACGGGCAGCAGCGCCCGCATGAACATCGGGCCGAAGGCTGCCTGGCTGTACCAAGCGTAAAGTAAATTCTCTACCGTAGCAAATCCCAGCGATATCGCCACTGCATATAGTATGCCGTCATAAGGCTCGTCAAATTCCGTATGGTTAAAAATAATATGATACATCACGAACCATTTTAAAAATTCCTCAACGCCCGCCGAAACGAACAGTGAGTTGACTACCGGATTGTCGCCAAGCCATAGTATCATTCCCCGCTGCAAAATCATGACCGGGAAAACGATCAGAACCCCTAGCATGAACACTTTGATCACCATGTGCAGGGGTTCTTGATCATACCTGTCCTTCAGGTAAAAATACGTGAGCAATGCGAGTCCCGGCGCCAAAGCTGACGCAATGATCGAGAACACCAGCACTGAAATTCCCCTTCCGTTAGTTGCGGGCCTGAAGTCCGGCACGCACGCCCACATTGATTAATGCTGACGCTGGAAGTGTGTACAGATAACCTCAACCGCCTGCTGAGGCATCACTTTCTTCCCGTATTCCTCCAGCACAGCCTCCGTCACCGAAGAGGATTCGCCGAACTCGGCCAGCATTGCAATTATAGCCGGCAGCTTCTCGCTATCCAATTCCTCGGGCTCGAAGTACAAAAACCATTTATCCATATAGTGATAGAGCTTGCCCGCTCCGCCTACAAGGTCCTTCAACATATGCGATGCTTCAATGAGCACTTCAAAATCCTGAAAAACATAGACGATGGTATCACTTTGATCCAGCGTTACTTCCATTTCATAAATCTCGTCCGGCATATCTTCTTCGGACAAGCCGCCGAAATGATGATCGTATTTCCCTCTCGTCACAATAACCACCATGCCCTGGGCAGGCAGTGCAAACACCTCAACGGCAAGAGGTCCGGTGGCATCAAATCCGAGTTCACTGTATGCCTGATCCATCATCTCCGTAAACAGGTCATAAACTTTCGGTATTTCCTGCCACATCTCTTCCTTCTGGATCCCACGCTCACTCAGATCGTCAAACGTGAGGAAAATCCGTATCTTATCTTGACTCAAACGCTCTATTTTCATGACAGGATCCTCCTTACGTAAACAAAAGTTTATAACAAATTATGATGTCTGGATTATGACGTGATAAAAATGGTTTTATATAATTGATTTTATCATTTAATACCCACAAATGCACGTAAATATGTAGCTGAAGAAAAAAGAATCATTCACAGGGATTCGTGAGGCCGTTCCCCGAGAATGATTCAAAAAGGTTGATGCCGTTTACAAACCCGGTATGACGGTGTGGGTCTCTTTCAAAATCTGTTCGACTTCGGTCTTCACATCAGGGTTGTTTCGGATGAAATCCTTGACCTGCTTCAGGTTGGCAGCCTTCGAATGAGTCGATGCCTGTACCCCTGCAGTTCCATTGGAATGAGTGGAATCATGTCGGCCTGAACTGGGAGACACGCTTTCTCGGCTCGAGCCGCTAAACTGGCTCTTGTTGCCTTGAATTTTACTCATCGCGGTATTCGCAAACCGGCCAAGATTCGCGTCTTTCATCATCGAGGAGAAGAACATGCCGTTTTTCCGGGAAATCATCCGGGATGCCACGGCACCGATAATGACACCATATAGAAATGACGAAGTCTTCACAAATGATACCTCCTTCTATGATAAACTCGAGTTTATTGTTCTCGCACCGCCAGGAACTCATGCTACATAAATACAGGAAAGTGAGATGGAATCATGGTTAGAACACGAACAGTCCTTCTGTTGGCCTGCTGCCTGATGCTCAGTGCATGCGGCAGCAACGGCGCCGCTCAGAAGCAAGGCGCGGCTATGGAAGGCGGTAATACCCAGACGACGCAGCAAAACGAATCCACCGGGCAGGTGTCCCCTCCGAAAGAAAACACCGATCCTTCGGCCGAACAGGACAAGTCTGAAGACCCGTCCAGCACGAGCTCGAGCAAATCCCCGGATTCCCCGGACCTGTCCGAAGAGGCCGTCAAGGATCCGGAAGCCGAGGCTCCGTCCGAGCCGAAATACCACATGAATAAGGTGTACCGAATCGTACCAAACGATGAATCCGTACCCGAAAAGGTGGTGCTGCTTACATTTGACGACGGTCCCAAGGATGAAAAAATGATCAACCGCATGATCGATACGCTCGACAAGCATGAAGCCAAAGCCATTTTCTTCGTGAATGGATACCGCGCGAAGGAGCATCCCGAACTGCTGAAGCTGATCCATGACCGCGGTCAAATCATCGGCAATCATTCCTGGGATCATATCGACCTGAAAAAGGAAAGCAAACAGAAGGTCGAGAAACAGATCGGGGACGTCCAGAAGATCGTCAAGGAAGCGACGGGAGCGGAACCGAAGTTTTTCCGGCCTCCGTTCGGCTCCGGCGGAGATACCGTCAAGGAAGTCGCACTGGAGCATGACCTGCTGTTTATGACTTGGTCCAACGGTTCCCTGGATTGGGAAAGCAAAAACAAAAACAAACCCGATGCCGTTGTGAGCAACGTGCTCGAGCAGCTTCATCCCGGCAGCAATATTCTGATGCATGAGCTTCCGTGGACCGCCGAGGCCCTAGACACTTTGCTGACCAAGCTCGAGGCCAAAGGGTATGGATTCGTGGATCCGCAATGGATCGAGCCTAAAATAAGATAACCCGAAAAACCGAAAAAACCTTAATTCTGCCGTCAAACATCCGACGATCGAATTAAGGTTTTTTGCGTAATGTAATCACATGAAATTCCGCCGGACATTTCAAGCGCAGCGGAATATGGGAAGTGCCGAACCCCCGGCTGATCAGCAGCCTGGAGGAGTGGACAGACTCGCTTGCCTTCCTCGGCAGCGTATACCATCCGGATTTAAACTTCTTGTAAAAGCGCTCCAGACGAACCGCTCCGGCAATCGGCAGCACAATCTGTCCTCCATGGGTATGGCCTGCCAGCAGGAGATCCCCATGCGTTTCTTCCTTGCCTTTGAGCCATATCGGATCGTGCACCAGAATGATGTGATACTGGTCTTCCGCTGCATTTCCCCGGAATTTCGTATATGGATGTTTCCTGCTTGCCGGCTGCCTAACTCCGCTAAGGACAAGGCACTCGCCATCCCGCTTCAACGTGACGGTCTTGTCATTCAGCAGAATGACCCCGCTCTCCCGCAATACCTTGCGAACGGCGTCCTTGCCTGCATACAGGTCGTGATTTCCCAGTACGGCATACACGGGAGCGATTCGGGCCAGAACCGACATGTTATGCCTCAACCGCTCAAAGGGCACCCCTTTTTCGGTAATATCTCCGCCCAGGAGCACGCAATCCACCGATGAGATATTGGATAATAGCTTCTCTTCAGACAATTGTCTGCGATGTATGTCGGTGATGAACAGCATCCGAAACCCGTCAAACGACCGCGGAATACGCTCGGATACCACTTCCTCTTCACGCTGGCGATAGCCCCGGGCTTCAGCCCTCATCCAGCCGATTGCGCCTGCACCGAGTGCCGCAGCACCCGCTATCCACATCAACACACTCATAATATCTCCTTTACCAATTCCCTTAATGGAGGCGCTCCGATAAGTCCCCACCACAGAAGACCTACCATTAACAATATGAAGATGACAATTAATGAGTTCACAAACCACTTGCTCATTCTTACGCGATAGGAGGAATATGTATTCGTTCGTTTAGGCGCCGAAACCTCTTCCTCTATCGGATTCTGGTTTGACCTTGTCGATCTGGACCGGCTTAATCCATCCGCCGCGCTGCCGCCCCGCGGCTTCGGTACCGCAGTGCTTGCGGGCGCTTGGGATTTAGATCGACTCCGATTCCCTCCTGCCTGCAGCGGCTTTTCCGCCGCTCTTTTTTCGGATTGAGCTGATGACTTGTTCTTCCGGCCTTTATTTCGGCCCTGATGCCGTTGCATTCTGCTAAGCTCGTTCATGTTCCTCTTTCCTCCGAAACCGTATCAACATTCCCGATATGAAATCTATCAGAAAATGGCACAGAATTGGCGCCCAAATGGTACCCGTTTGTATATAGACGTAGCCCAGACCGTAACTGCTCAAGAAAACCCATCCAGTCGGCAGCCAATGCTTTAAATATCGGACATGGATCAGCGCGAACAAGATGCTTGTCCAATACGGTCCGAACGCATGCTGTATCGCTCCGCGAAACAATAATTCCTCGCAGATGGACACGATCAGGGCGATAACGAATATATGCCAAACCGGCCTTTTCCTGAACAGCATTTCATTGATCCCGCCGTCGTCCATGCTATCCTCCGACACAAACCGGGACAATACAAAATCGACCGCCAACATCGCTGCAGCAAGTCCGAGACCCCAATAAACAAACCCGATTTCCTTCGGAAAAACAAATAATCCGAACGGATTCCGGTTCTGAAACAAAATCCAGATCAAACCGACGATAAGCGTCAACGCTTGCGTAAGATACAGATTGATGAGCAGCAGCCGATCGTTCAGCTGGTGGGCTTCGATTCTTTTAACGCGTATTTTAAATTTTTTCATAGAAGATGGGCCTGTCTTTCATCTTGATTTTTAAGATATCTTCGTGTACAACCACAGTAATATAAGTATAATTTAATCATAGGCGGGCATATGCATCATAGCAAATTAACGGCATGACATTCAAGGCTATCCCTCGTTTCTTCCCCTACATCTAGGCGGATGGCCAGAATAAACACCTATTGACACAATGTTAGAGCCATGATACATTATGAAAAAATTAATCTGTGAAAACCGATGACGGAAAAGAGAAACCGTAACGTCCTCAGAGAGCCGATGGTTGGTGCAAATCGGTGGCGTAAAGTATTCTTGAGCGTTCCTGAGATATTTCGCTGAAACTTGGAGTAGGCGCAAATCGGATGATATCCGTTACCAATCATGGTCTGAACAGACCGCTTGAGGCTGCCGCATCTTGGCAGCGAATAAGGGTGGCACCACGAATAACTCTCGTCCCTTACTACGGAGGTAGTATGCGGATTGAGAGTTTTTTATGTTCCTGTCTCTTTGCCACGACACCGCGTCAAACCTGTATAGACCTCTTGCAGCTTTATCGGAATCTCTGGTGTATAACGGAGCGCGCGCTAAGCGTAATCCTTATTCAATATTGCAGTACCGCATTTTATAGTGGATTTTAAGGAGGAAGAGAAACCATGTTTAAAGTATTGGTATCGGATCCGATCAGCGATTTGGGGATCCAGCAGTTAATGGACGCCGCCGATGTGCAGGTAGACAAAAAAACCGGGCTTAGCGAAGACGAGCTCACTGCCATTATCGGTGAATACGACGGACTCCTCGTTCGGAGTCAGACGCGCGTTACAGAACGCATCATGAATGCAGGAACTAATCTCAAGGTGGTTGGCCGTGCCGGCGTAGGCGTGGACAACATTGATCTTGAAGCGGCAACAAAGCGCGGGATCGTTGTTATCAATGCACCTGACGGCAACACGATTACGACGGCAGAGCATACGTTTGCTATGATGATTGCCCTCGCCCGCCACATCCCTCAAGCTTATGCCAAAACGGTAGGCGGAACCTGGGATCGCAAATCCTTCCTCGGCGTAGAGCTCCGCAACAAAACGCTGGGCGTTATGGGCATGGGACGGATCGGCAGCGAGGTGGCTAAACGCGCAAAGGCTTTCGGCATGAACATTCTGGCCTTCGATCCGTTCCTGACGGAAGAACGTGCGGATAAACTGGGCGTGAAGCTTTCCTCCGTGGATAACATTATCCGGAACGCAGACTTCATCACGGTTCATACTCCGCTTACGCCGGAGACGCGCCACATGATCGCCAGACCGCAATTCGAGGTCATGAAACGCGGCATGCGCATCGTGAACTGTGCCCGTGGCGGCATCATTGACGAGCGCGCGCTCGTGGAAGCCATCGATGAAGGCATTGTAGCCGGAGCCGCATTTGACGTATTCGAACATGAGCCGCCTGAAAGCGATCATCCGTTCCTGAACCATCCGAAGGTTATCGTCACTCCGCATCTGGGTGCATCCACTGTTGAAGCCCAGGAGAACGTTGCGATCGACGTTTCCGAGCAAGTGCTGCATATCCTGCGCAACGAGCCGTTTAAGAATGCGGTCAACTTCCCGCTTGTAGCCGCAAGCGTCATGAACAAGCTGCAGCCTTACTTCTCGCTCGGCGAGAAATTGGGCAGTGTAGCGGCCCAGATCACCGCACACGCGGTAAAGGAGATTCACGTCGACTATGCAGGCGAGCTGGCTGAAGTCGATACGCAGACCCTGACCCGCTACATCGTGAAAGGTGTGCTGGAACGCCACCTCGGAAGCGAAGTGAACATTGTCAACTCCATGCATTTGGCGAAGAGCCGCGATTTGCATGTCGTTGTGTCGCAGACACCAAAAACCAAAGACTTCACCAATCTCGTTACCGTTACGCTGAAAACGCAAAACGGCCTGGAACGAATCGTTGCGGGTACACTTCTTCTGGGATACGGTGAACGAATCGTACGTCTGGATAAATTCCCTGTCGATATCTCACCGGAAGGCCATCTGATTCTGATCTCCCACAACGATAAACCGGGCATTATCGGACGTGTCGGAACCCTGCTCGGCGAGAACGATGTCAACATCGCCTCCATGCAGGTGGGACGTAAAGTGATCGGCGGCGAGGCCATCATGCTGCTGACGGTGGATAAAGACGTTCCTAAGGACGTTCTGATCAAGCTTACCGGCTTGTCGGAACTCAACACGGCGCAGCAAATCGCGCTAGGCTAAGCTTTAATCCAAGGGGTTAATCATTGTTCCACGTAGAACAAGATTAACCCCTTTATTTCAACAAAAAAACACGCTCCTTGCGAGCGTGTTTTGTCTTTTGCGCGGGCATTCCCTAGGATTCTGCCGCTTTTGTCGGGATCGTCATCGTAAACACGGTGCCTTTCCCCACTTCGCTTGTCGCGTTGATCGTTCCGTGGTGCGCGGTCACGATATTTTTCACGATGGCAAGGCCAATGCCGGTTCCCACCGTCTCCCCCCGCACACGCGCCTTATCGGCCTTGTAGAATCGTTCGAATACAAAAGGCAGGTCTTCCGGCGGAATGCCGACACCCTGGTCGCAAACCTTCACCTGGAGCGCCTCTGTGTTCGATAAGTCGATCCGGTCTGCCGTAATTTGAATTTTCTTGCCTGAAGGCGTATGACGGAAAGCGTTATCCAGCAAATTGGTCAGCACCTGTTCAAGCTTGTCTTCATCCGCCGCTTCGAGCTGAAGATTCGAATGGAGCTTGTTCAGCTGAAGATCGATATCCCGCTCTTTGGCACGAACCGCAAATTTACGGAATACCCGCTCGCACAATTCGCCTGCATCCATCTCCCGCAGGGATAACTCGGCATGCCCTGCCTCCATGCGCGTCAAATCAAGCAGATCCTTCACCAGACGCCCCATCCGCAGGGATTCCTCATGAATGACCTGTATAAGCTCCCTGCTCTCTTCGGGTGAAGCTGCCATGCCGTCCAGGAGCGCTTCGCTGTAACCCTGCATCATGGACAGCGGCGTCCGTATTTCGTGCGACACGTTGGCAATGAAGTCCGTCCGCATTTTTTCTAATGTAACCTGTTCGGTTATGTCCCTTAACACCACGACGGCTCCGCGGATCACGTCATCCGAATACAAGGGGGCCATATGGGCTGACCAGATTCCCTGCTTCACATGCAGATCGGCGCTTTGGTCCTTGCCTTCGTTGACGGTGGCGTAATATAGCTCGCTGAGTGGTTTTGGCATGACATCGGCCGCCCAGCCTCCGCCCTGAAGCTCATCGTCCCACTGCAGCCCTTTCCAGGTCTTCATGATTTCCAATCCCGGCGGGTTCACCAGGATGACCTGGCCGTGATTGTCAAACGTAATCACGGCGTCGCTCATGCTTCTCAGCACGCTGGACAGGTGCTCCTTCTCGTGGTTCAAATTGCGGATGTTCGTTTCCAGCTCCGCTGCCATATGGTTAAACGTATTGGCCAGCTCGCCGATCTCATCACTGGTCACAAGGTTCAACCGCGTGCCGTATTTCCCTTTACGGATATCGTTGGCTGCCTCAATGAGCTGCTGCATGGGCTGCGTAATTTTCGTAAGCAGGAACAACCCGAAAAAGGTGGTCATTGAAAAGCCGATAATGGCCACATAAGTAAATAAACGCTTGATGGCATCCGAATTCGCGAAGGTGGTATCGATATAAGGGAGCAAGAATAAACCGAGCGTCAGCAGTACGCACGCGACCAAACAGGTTATCGTAATCCACAGCTTGCCGACAAGTGATCTCCAAAAACTCACGTTACTTCGGTACCTCCAGCTTGTAGCCTACTCCCCATACGGTCGTAATCATCGCTGCGGACTCCGTGGATACCTTATTCAATTTTTCGCGCAGACGCTTCACATGGGTATCGACCGTGCGAAGATCGCCAAAAAACTCGTAATTCCAAACATCCTTCAGCAGCTCTTCCCGCGAGAACACTTTGTCCGGGGATGAGGCCAAATAGTGCAGAAGTTCGTACTCCTTCGGCGTCAGGCTGATTTCATGCCCGCCGGCCGTCACGCGGTGGGCATCGTGTTCAATGATCAAGTGAGGGAATACGATGCTGTTGCTTGGATTCGGTTCCTTGCTCAGATAAGCCGTGGCGGACGAACGGCGCAATATGGCTTTAACGCGATAGATCACCTCGCGAGGACTGAACGGTTTCACCACATAATCGTCGGCGCCCACCTCGAATCCCTGGACCCGGTTAATCTCCTCGCCTTTGGCGGTCAGCATCAGGATCGGCGTAGACTTTACCTGACGAAGGCGAGTGCATACTTCAACGCCGTCCATGCCGGGCAGCATGACATCCAGAATAACGAGCCCGTAATCCTCCGAGCTTGCTTTGCGAAGAGCGGTCTCCCCATCCTCCGCCTCCTCGATTTCATATCCTTCCTTCTCCAGATACATTTTCAACAAACGGCGAATCCGTTCCTCATCATCAACAACAAGAATGCGATTTCCGTGCTCAGACATTGGCAGCCAACTCCTTCGTTTTTATAGGGAAAATCAGAAGTGGCCCTCTTGATTAAGAAAGGGCCCTTCTGATTGTTAATTCACATCTATTCAATTGCCATTAGTCGGTGCCTGCATAGGAATGCAGACCCGCGATAATCAAGTTGACGCCGACCAGCGTGAACATGACCACGATAAAGCCGATAACGGACAGCCAGGACGAATATTTACCCTGCCAGCCGCGCGATAGCCGGAGATGAAGGTACACGCTGTAGAACAACCAAGTAATAAGCGCCCATACTTCCTTCGGATCCCAGCCCCAGAACCGGCCCCATGCAATCTCTGCCCAAATCATGGCGAAGATGAGACCGCCAAGCGTAAATACAGGGAAGCCGATCGCGATGGCTCGATAACTGATTTCGTCCAGATCATCCGGATCCAGTCGATGGAGTGCGGGCTGAATGAATTTAGCCAGCGGTTTGCGCAGGATCAGGCGGAGCAATCCGTAAAGGATCAACCCGGTGACCAGCGACCATACCACCGTATTCAGCTTACGTCCTGCATTCACGCCGTGCATCCAGGACGGAGCTTCCATGAGCGGGGATTTCATGCCCAAGAAAGACTGCATGCTCTCGGTCTCGCTCTGGTAAGGCGCGATTAGCGGAGGCATGTTATATTCCACTTTTACTATTGTACTATTTTCTGTCTTCGGGTCAACCAATGTCTGGTTAAACTCCGCCTGATAACCGCCTGCACGGAAGCTGTACACCGACAAAATAAATCCGAGCAGCACCACGATGGCAAACATGACGAGCTCAAGCCAGCGCTGTTCCCTGCGCGAGCCCTTGTCCGTTCCGCCAAAGTTAACGGTCCGGAGCAGATGCATCAAGCCGGCAATAAAGCCGACCGCAAAAAACGCATCCCCCAGTGCCGCCAATGTAACGTGGATACCCAGCCAATAGGACTGAAGCGAAGGAATGAGCGGCTGCACCTGCTGCGGGAACACGGCGGCATAGGCCATGATCAGGATTGCCAGCGGCAGTGCAAACAATCCGAGCAGTGATTTTTTGTAGATAAAATAAAGTACGAGGAAGGCAATCATGATTGCCATCGACAAGAAGGACATGAACTCATACATATTGCTGACCGGCACATGCCCCGAGCCCGCCCATCTAGTAAAGAAGTACAGCAAGTGTCCGATCAAACCGATCGTTGTCGTAACAAATGCGATCTTGCCCCACTTCGCCAAATGGGCTTCCGGGTCGCGTTTGCGGAACCGGCGTCCCATGACGGCAAGTGCGTACATGATAAATGCCACGCAGTATAAGGTAAAGGCAACGATAAATGCGTCGCCGCTGAAATCAATTAGATTCATGCTTAGTCCCCCTGTTATTCTCCAATGACTTTTCATCGACTTCGATATTCATTTGCTTGAGGATTCCGGAGATCTCCTTGCGAAGTCCAAACCAGTTCTTGTTCGTATGCGCGCCTAGCGTCAGCGTTCCGTTATCAATACGCAGCCAGATCCGGCGATGGGTGAAATAAAAGCCCATGACCAGGCCGATCATACCGATGAAACAACCAACCCAAATGAACGGCATGGCTTTATCCACACGAATATTCAGATAAGTCGTCGATTCCGAAAAGTCCACATCATCCATGCTGAGCACATCCAGTTTTACGAGTGCCTCCCCACCCGCCAGCTGCGCATTGATCGCTTCCTGATTGAAACGTTCCTTATCGATCTGTTTAGGGAAGTAGAAGTACTGAACGCCTTCCTTCGGCAAATCAGGCCCCTTAATCAGAAATAAGAATGCAGGCGCATTCGGGTTAGGTGACAGGTTGACCGGCTTGCCGTTATCGCCCAGCCCAAAATCGGTAAAGGACTGTGTAAGCGTTAACGTATATTCCCCTGCCTGATACTCTCTTTGGGGATCGTTGATGGACAGCGTGATTTTGCCGTATTCCTTACCGCTCTTGCTATCAATCAGCACCGGCGAAACCGTACGGAGAATCGGGGTCAGATCATAATCGAATTGATAAGCCTTTAACCCTTTGTAATTGAGCGGATGGTTCACCTCGATGTTATGGCGCGTCAATTCCACGAGCCGAGGCTCTTTATCGAGATCGTCGCAATTGGCCTCGCACATATACAGGATGGCCTGGGTTTGGAATTCCTTCGGCAGCACCTTGTTCTTGCCTTTGAATTCTTCAGGCATATCGTCCTCGGTATAGAATTCAACCTTAAAGCCGTCGTTCAATAAATAGTAGCTGGTGTTCTTGATGTGCACCGGCTCATCCTGAGGAAAGGCCATATGCTCGTCCATATGCAGTCCCGGCAGGTTCCGTCCCAAAACAGCGAGAAGGAAGATAATCAGGCCGATATGAAGAACATAGGGGCCCCAGCGGCTGAACCGCTGCTTCTCTGCCAGAAGCGTCCCGCCGTCCGTTCGAACGCGATAGCCCTTTTTCTTAATGATCGGCTTAATCCGCTCAACCCAGTCGGCCCCGTCCTCTTGGACTTGTCCTTGGTATACCACCTTCTGGCGGGTAAGGAAGGACATATGCTTCGGAATCCGTTGTCTGCTGAGCGCTTTGTAGAGCGGCAGGACACGGTCAAGACTGCAAATGACAAGCGATGCGCCGATCATGACGAGCAGCAGAACGAACCACCAAGACGTATATGTATGTGACAGCCCGAGCAAGTAATAAATATGCCCCAGCTGCCCGTACTCCTCTTTGTAGTAGACAGAGGGGTCAATGTTAAGGAATGTGCTCTCCTGCGGAAAGATAGTCCCCAGCGAGGAGCCGATCGTGGTTAGCAATATGAGATATATTGCTACTTTTACCGAAGAGAAGAAATTCCATACCCGATCGATAATACCGGGATTTTCTTTCTGCGATCGACGGGCAACGCCGTCATACCGCATTTCCAGAATCGGCTGGGCCTCCGCTTCCTCGGTCAGCGGCTTGCCGCAAGCCTCGCAGAGGACCGTCCCCGTTGGATTCTGGTGACCGCAATCACACTTCGTATTCTGGATCAAAGGCTTGGAACCTTGACTCATTTCGCATTCACCAACTGTTCAATTTGTTTGTCAAGGGTGTTCAAATCCAGTTCGCCTATGCGAATATGGTCAATCTTGCCGGAGGCCGTAACAAAAAAGGTGGTTGGCATCGGCCCAACCCCGAAGCTGGCAACAGCGTTCCGCTTGGGATCCATCAGGATGGGGAATTTCACGCCGGTTTGAGCAACAAAATTCTCTACCGTCATTTTGTTCTCGCCCACATTGATTCCGATAATCTCAACGCCCTGGCTGCTCCATTTTTCCCACTGGGCTTGAAGTGCCGGCATTTCCCGCACGCACGGCGGACAGTAGGTGCCCCAGAAATTAATAACCCTGGCCTTGCCTTCGTATTCACTCATGGTATGTACGTTGCCATCCATGCCTAGAAGTTCGAAATCCGCTGCCTTTTGCCCTACTTTGGGAACCTCATCAGAGCCGAATACAACGGTTGCAACGGCGTACACTCCGATCAGGATGATGGCAAGCAGAATAACAATTTGTACGCTTTTCTTAGATTTGCCCATAAAGCAGCAGCTTCCTTTCTATGACATTCATCATATCGCATACTACGGGTGTGAACATCCTATGAACAATTATAACGAAATTTGTCATAAACGCCGCTCGCCATTTTGAATATTATGTGTCGGGTTTAACGTTTTTTCTTCGGTTTCCCGCCCGGCTTTGCGGCTTTCGCCATCTGCAGGAGCTGGTTGATTTCGTCCGCCGTCAAATGGCGGTACAAGCCCCGCTTTAAATTTTGCAGCAGCAGATCCCCGTAAGATATCCGCTTCAATCTCAATACCGGATGGGAAATCGCTTCGAACATCCTTCTCACTTGACGGTTGCGGCCTTCATGAATCGTGATCGAAATAACGGATTGTTTATTGTCCGGATCCACGTCCTTATATTCCACTTCCGCGGGAGACGTCATGCCGTCTTCCAGCATAATCCCTTGACGAAGCTTGTCCAGCTCGGTGCCGTGGGGCACCCCTTTCACGGTAGCCAAATAAGTCTTGGGCACATGGTATTTGGGGTGGCTGAGCAGATTGGCAAACTCCCCGTCGTTGGTCAGGAGCAAAAGCCCCTCCGTATCGTAGTCCAAACGTCCAATCGGGTATACCCGCTCTTTAATGCCTTTGAGATAATCCGATACAATTTTACGGCCTTCGGGATCGGAAGCGCTTGTAATGACTCCCTTCGGCTTATTCAGCATGACATATACCTTTTTTTCATTCTTAATCGGTTTGCCTGAAACCGTAATGATATCCTGGGCTGGATCGGCCTTCGTGCCGAGCTCGGTAACGGTCTCCCCGTTTACCTGCACCTTGCCTTCAAGAATCAATTCCTCGCACTTTCGGCGGGAAGCGACTCCGGCCTGTGCCATAATTTTCTGTAATCTCTCCATGTTCGTTAGGTCACCTCATTCCTAATGATAACCATCGACAGGATAAATCACAAGCGCGTTCCATGGAAAATGTGCCCCTGGGCAGGAGTCGGAGTGGGGAAATAAGTACAGCGGGGAAATATCATGGAGTCTGGACAGCTCCAAAATGATTTTGCTGGCGGTAAACAGCTGCGTTTTCTGGTCCAGCGTCATCGACTCGTAGCTGGCATTGAAGTCGCCCTCCAGACAGATGTGGATCTGCCCCGGTTGGACCAGCACGGAAGAAGCGGACACGGAGCCGTCCGGATGGATCTTAAAATCCCAGTTCCGCGGTTCCTGCGCGCACACGGTATGATGAATAACAAAACCCTCGATTTCCATTCCATCACCCCTACTACAAATTGTGATTGCAGCAGTATATGACATGGCGGAATCAAGGGTATAGGCATACGTCCTGTTACATTGAAAAAACGCACCTTCTTACTATATGCCTTGCTTTTGGCTTTCTGACAGTCGTCGATGAAATCAATTAACCGAACACCAGCAAGCAGACGGCAATCGCCGCAATAAACCCGACCAAATCGGAGAACAGTCCGACCTTCAACGCATAGCGGCCATTGCGGATGCCCACGGCGCCAAAATAGACGGTCAACACGTACAAGGTTGTGTCCGTGCTTCCCTGTATGGTCGAAGCGATTCGGCCGATCATCGAATCCGGTCCGTATGCGCGGATCAGCTCCGTTGTGTAAGCGAGGGAGCCCGTACCTGTCAGCGGCCGTAATATTCCCAAAGGCAGTATCTCGCTCGGTACGCCGAGCGATTGCAGAAAAGGGCCCGTCCAACCGACAAAAAACTCCAGGGCGCCGGAAGATCGGAATACGCTTATGGCTACCATCATGCCGACCAAATGCGGAATGATTCCGATCGCCGTGGAGAAGCCGTCCTTGGCTCCGTCCACAAACGATTCGTATACGGGCACTTTGCGCGTATAAGCATAAAGAGGAATAAATGCGATAATAATGGGTATTGACCAGGCGGAAACGATATTAATCCAAGACAGCAAGACTCATCACCCCTTCACGTCCGGGTTCAGGCCTGTACCGATTCCGGGCGGCTTCTGGCGGCGCATCGTTCGTCTGCGATACCATCGGTCGGCGATAATTGCCGCGGCCGTCGCAATCGCAGTGGCCAATAGCGTGGTTCCGACGATTTCCGAAGGATTGGCAGATTCATAATTAAGCCGGATCGCGATCAGCGTTGTCGGTATCAACGTAATGCTGGCCGTGTTTAACGCCAGGAGCGTGCACATCGCCGGAGATGCCGTTTCCTTATCCGGATTCAATTTCTGAAGCTCCTGCATCGCTTTGATTCCCATCGGGGTCGCCGCATTGCCCAGACCGAACAAATTGGCGCTCATATTGGACAATATGTATCCCATTGCGGGATGATTTTTCGGTACATCCGGGAACAGGAAGCGGACAACCGGCCCCAGCAGCCTGGCCACTTTTTTCAGCAGACCCGCGTCCTCTGCGAGCCGCATCATGCCAAGCCAGAATACCAGTATGCTGATAAGACCGAAGGAGACGGTTACGCCCGTTTGGGCTCCGTCGAATGCGGCTTTCGTGACGCTGTCGATGTTCCCGTTGACGGCCGCAAAACAAAACCCGATCACAATCATCCCCATCCAAATCAAATTGATCATCTCTTCGCCCCCGTTTTGCTGCCCCGCTGTTATGAGAATACACGATTCTTTAGCGAAGGCTAGTTATGTGCGCCCCTGAACAGATGCCGGAGCACTTCTCCTGCAGACTGCCAAAGCGACAAGGAACCGACGGGTCCCAGAGCGCTCCTGGACTTTTGCAAGGCCTCAGGGGCTTCAGGAAGTTTGCTTCCTTCCGCGTAGACCGGAACCTTGCCGATGCTGACATTATCGAGCAGCAGCTCAATATGCCCCCGCAGCCCAAAAGACAAGTCGGGAGTGCTTGCTTTATGCAGGACCAGTCTCTTCACCAGGCGCGCTTCCTCATCATGCGCGAACGCATAAGTGAAGGAACTGCCCGTGACGAGCGGATAGCCCTGGATTTTCTGTCCCTTTTCCGTGACCTTTTTCAGTGGAAAATGAGCAAAGCCATAATCCAGCATGTTGGAATGGTCGTTCCAATCGTTGCCGTCATTCAGCGTTACCGCTGCGATTTGCTGACCGTTACGAGTAGCGGAGCTCACCAGGCAGCGGAATGCTTTTTTGGTGTAACCCGTTTTGACGCCGTCCGCCCCTTCGTAGAAGCGCAGCATTTTGTTTTTGTTGTCCCATTTGTAGTCCCATGCTTCATTCGGGTTGGGCGCTTTCTTGGTAGGGGTTTTGACGATCTCGCTAAAGACCGGATTCTTGAGGGCATATGCCGTCAGTTTGGCTACGTCATGCGCTGACGAGTAATGTTCGTCGTGATCCAGTCCATGCGGATTCATAAAATGCGAATTCGTCATGCCGAGCGAGGCGGCCTTCTCGTTCATCAATAACACAAAGCCTTCTTCCGTACCGCCGACATGCTCCGCAATGGCCGTGGCGGCATCGTTGCCGGAGCGCAGCATCAAGCCGTACAGCAGATTCTCAAGGGTCATCTCCTCGCCAAGCTTCAGGAAGATCGAGGAGCCCTCTTTGGCAAAAGCATTCTTGGAGACTTTGACGCGATCATCCAGCTTGCCGTGTTCAATGGCCACGATGGCGGTCATAATCTTGGTCAAGCTGGCGATTCTTAAACGCTCGTCCCCGTTCTTGCTGTACAGCATTCTCCCGGACGTCACGTCAATCAGCGCAGCTGCCTGTGCATGATTGGACGGGCCTTGCTCGTGATCTGCATGTACAGGGACAGCCGTAACCAGCAAGCAGCATATGGCGATCAACATGGATAACATAGACTTGCGGTTCGTCCATTTCATTTTCATCATTTTATCCTCCGGTGTTCAGAAATCTTGTACAAGTATATGTCGTCCTCGCTGAAGGTATGTCCATTTCATTGCAGCAAAAATCCCTTCCGTCATGAACGAAAGGGATCTGCCTGCTTCAATCAGTATGCCGGCGGAGGCGTCGTGCTGCCTGCGGCATTGCTTCCCGATTGAAACATCGACTGGATTTGATCGAGTAAATACGGGGTCGCATCGATAATCCGTTCAAACAGATGTGTCTGGTTGTCCAGCGGAACGATGTGCACGCCTTCTTTACCCACGACCAGGAAAGCTATCGGCCGAATGGACACGCCACCGCCGCTGCCGCCGCCAAAAGGAAGGGCATTATGGTCGGTATGCGTCCCGTTAGCGGTATTATGGTGTGTGCCGCCTGCTTCAACGTTGTAGTCGCTCCCGCCCGCTGCAAAACCAAACGCCACCTTACTGATTGGCAAAATGACGCTGCCGTCAGGTGTATTCACGGGGTCGCCTACGATCGTATTCACGTCCACCATTCCCTTGATGTTCTCCATAGCCGTTTGCATCAAGCCTTGAATAGGGTGTTCTGCCATGATCTAACTCCTCCTTTCACCTTTAACACGCGAACTATAAGTACCAGTCCAGCATACATAGCTTTTCCGCAGGAGATTTTCGCTATGCAGCAAAGCTCTGTGGAAATTTGCGGCGGACCGTTAAAGACCGGTACCACCTGGATTTCCGGCAGCTCATCCATAATCAGCCGGTACGACATCCAACCCATAATGGTATGCTTAACAGCATGAAGCAATCCGGTTGCAACCGCGGTATCGGCCGCATGCTCCAAGGCAATCCGGGTTGACCAGTGCACATCCATGAGATGAACGGCCGCCATCGTTTGCCTTGCCCACTTTTTAAATCCCTTCGTAGTCAGCAAGACCCGCACATAGTCCCTGTATCGTATGGTTCGTCTTGAAGTTTCTTTGTTTTCTTTAGAACCGAGCTCAGTCCCCTCGTCCACGGGAACGGTCTCTTTTTTATACTCAATGCCACCGTTGGCCAAATGAAAGGGAACTTCGTATTTGCGCGTGATCCATCCAAAAAGCATTTTCATTTCCGCCAATACTTTATATTCATTTTTTCTTAGAACCACATCCAGCTTTATCGTGACCTTCGAGCTTAGCACAACGATCAGCAATACGATAAAGAGAACGACCAGACCGACCGCAAGAAAGATCCATATCCTCACGAAGTAACCCCCAAAACGAACTTAGTAAAATGTAATCCGCTTGGCTTAGTATGGCAAAAGGGTCTCCAAATGATGCGAAACTGCTCCGATCCTCTGCTTTCATATGCCGGAACGACAAAAAAAGGTCCCGGACGCGGATTATCCACGCTCAGGACCCATTTCTCAAATGAAGCATTATACAATATAATGTGGCTAGCTTTCCTCCACATCATCAAACGTAAGCTGTTGTCCGTCAAGCTTGTCGAATAACAGCTGCGTTTCCTCTTCCAATGAATCGTTATCCTCGAATTGCGACGGCTCCGGCAGATCCTTGATGTTCGCAAGTCCGAAATAATCCAGAAACGATTTGGTCGTTCCATACAGAATCGGTCTGCCAATCGCCTCCGCGCGTCCGACTTCTTCAATCAACCCTTTGCTTACCAGCGTATGGATGGCTCTTTCGGACTTGACGCCGCGAATGTCTTCAATCTCCACCCGCGTAATCGGCTGCCGATAGGCCACGATGGAAAGCGTCTCGAGCGCGGCTTGCGACAATGAGGAGCGTGAAGGCGAATACGCCAGACGTTCGAAATACGGGGCGTGCTCGGCCAGCGTCGCGATTTTGTAGCTCCCTGCAATCTGCACGATCTGAATTCCCCGTTCATATCGCTCCCATTCTTCCTTCATATCCTCCAGCGCTTCGCCAACGAGGCCATCCGATTGCTCGGTGATTTCAGCAATTTGCTTTACCGACAAGCCCTCTTCTCCCGCCAAGAACAGAAGCCCCTCAATAATCGATTTCAGCTTCGGATAATCCATCAATGCGTTCTTCCCCTCTCCACTCCATGACGATATCTTCAAACAATTTCTCTTGGTAGCACAGGATTTGCTTCATCTTCATCAGCTCCAAGATAGCCAGAAAGGTCACCACGATTTCATGGCGCTCCATCTCCTCGTGCAGCAGCTTGGAGAACAGAATCCGGCCTCCCGGCCCGACCTGCTCCAGAGCGTCCATCACCTGCCGGATCCGGTCCTTAACCGATATTTCATCCCGCTGGATGCGGGCATACGATGTCCGTTTGACGGCTTTGCTTAACGCTTTTTGAAAAGCTGCGATTAAATCCGAGATATGTAATCCCTGAACCGGGTTCTCTTCCACTTCCGGCATGTAAGGAGTCAGGTCCTCCGCTTCCTTGGAGTAAATCATGCTGCGTTCCCATTCCTTCTCATGCAGATGACGGGCGATTCCTTTGTACTTGCGGTATTCGATCAGCTTCGCGATGAGTTCCGCTCTCGGATCCATGTCATCCTCTTCAAAAAAATCGAACTCGTCCATTTCGATAACCGGAGGCTTCGGAAGCAATAGCTTGCTCTTTATAGACAGCAGCGTTGCAGCCATCACCAGAAATTCGCTCGTAATTTCCAGTTCCAGCTCCTGCATGTTGTGCAAATAGGCCATGTATTGTTCGGTAATCTCGCTGACGGGAATATCCTGGATGTCGATTTCCGCTTTATCAATCAAGTGCAGCAGCAGATCGAGCGGTCCTTCAAACGTTTCCAGCTTGTATAATACGGTCACGGTGAATCCTCCCGCCAAAAATAAAATGCAGTGCTCTATAAAAAGAGCACTACATTAAATAAGCACTATTTTAGGCTTTTCGTCAAGTTCGCCATTTCAATGGCCGCCATGGCGGAATCCCAGCCTTTATTGCCTGCCTTCGTTCCCGCGCGTTCGACGGCTTGTTCAATGTTCTCCGTCGTGACGACGCCGAAAATCGTTGGTACGCCGGTCTTCAGGTTAATGGCGGACACCCCCTTGGCCACTTCGTTGCACACGTAATCATAGTGCGTGGTGGAGCCGCGAATGACGGTTCCCAGGGTGATGATCGCATCGTATTTGCCGCTTTCTGCCATCTTTTGGGCGATGAGCGGAATTTCAAACGCTCCTGGCACCCAAGCGACGTCGATTTCGTTGTCCTGTGCGCCGTGACGCTTCAAGGCGTCCAGTGCGCCGCCAAGCAGCTTGCTGGTGATGAATTCGTTGAAACGACCTACCACGATGCCGTATTTCAAACCTTCGGATACTAAATGACCTTCAAATATTGTTGCCATGTTGGATGACTTCCTTTCGGGTTGGAGTTTATATAAGGTCAAACATGGATTTGGAATGACATCGAGGTGATTGCCCGCTGCGCTGACGGCTGCTGCTTCCGATCGCTGTTAACTCCTGATTTCATGATCTAATTTCTCAGGGAAGAAATCAGGATTTAAAGGCGACCGCTGACGCTTCTCCAGCAGCATTCCGCCCTCTTCGCTGGGTTATTCCGTGAGGCAAACCTACTCCATGATTGACCTTTTATTGTTGGTGATTAGTTAGCACTCTCGTTCTGCTCGATATCATTGAACTTCAGCATATGACCGAGCTTCGCTTGCTTGGTGTGCAGGTAGCCCGTATTATCCTCGTTCTCCGGCATTTGAATCGGGACCCGCTCCACGACCTCCAGGCCGTAACCTTCGAGACCCTTGATTTTACGCGGATTGTTTGTCAGCAGGCGGATCTTCCTTACGCCCAAATCCTTCAGGATCTGGGCTCCGATGCCGTAATCGCGCAGATCCGCCGCAAAGCCTAGCTTCAGGTTCGCATCGACGGTATCGAGCCCTTCTTCCTGCAGCTTATAGGCTTTCAGCTTGTTGATCAAGCCGATGCCCCGCCCCTCCTGGCGCATATAGAGAAGCACGCCTCTGCCTGCTTCATCGATCTGGCGGAGGGCCGCCTCAAATTGCGGACCGCAATCACAGCGATGGGAGTGGAACACATCCCCTGTCAGGCACTCGGAATGCACGCGGACGAGAACCGGCTCACTCGGGTCGATCTCCCCTTTTACCAATGCGACATGCTCTTTGTTGTCCACGTCATTGGTGTAGGCTACGGCCTGAAACACGCCGTAGTCGGTGGGCATCCGCACGGCTACCTCGCGCTGTACGAGCTTTTCTTTTTCGTTGCGGTAATGGATCAGATCCTTGATGCTGATCAGCTTCAGATCATGCTTTTTCGCGATCTCCACCAGGTCTGGAAGCCTTGCCATCGTGCCGTCTTCCTTGATTACCTCGCAGATGACGCCTGCCGGATAGGATCCGCTCAGGCGGGCTAAATCGACAGCCGCCTCCGTATGTCCTGCCCGGCGAAGAACGCCGCCGTCTTTGGCAATCAGCGGAAACATATGGCCCGGTCTTCGAAAATCGGCGGCCGATGCATTTGGATCCAAGATGCCGTTGACGGTTATGGATCGTTCATAGGCGGATATGCCCGTCGTGGTGTCCTTATGGTCAATGGAGACCGTAAAGGCCGTTCCATGATAGTCCGTGTTTTGCGTCACCATCGGTTTGAGATCGAGTTCCTGAGCCCTAGTCTGCGTCATGGGCAAACAGACCAGCCCGCGGCCTTCGGTGATCATGAAATTGATGACCTCGGGGGTAGCTTTATCCGCTAATGCGATAAAATCGCCTTCATTCTCGCGGTCCTCGTCGTCAACAACGATGACGACCTTGCCTTCCTTCAAATCTGATAACGCCTCTTCGATCGTATGAAATGAAAAGCGCTCATCCATCCCTATTCCTCCTTCTTCTCATGGAGATATCTCTATATGCAAGAAACAGCTTAGGCAAAGCCATGCTCGGCCAGGTAATCCCTGCTGATCCTCGATTTCGTGCCGCTTCTGCTACCTGCGCCTTCCGAACCGTAATGCAGCAGGTGATCTACATATTTCCCTAAAATGTCGCATTCGATATTAATCGTGTCGCCCGCTTTTTTATAAGCGAGCACCGTCTCCGCCAGCGTGTGGGGAATGATGGACACCGTGAAGGAGGAATCCGTCGTTTTGACAACGGTCAAGCTGATTCCATCCAGCGTGACCGAGCCTTTCGGAATGATATATTTGAATACGTCCCCATTCGCGGGCGAAATCTCGTATACCACTGCATTCTGATCGGCCTTTACGCTCCGAATGACGCCGATGCCATCCACGTGTCCCTGAACGATATGGCCTCCGAATCTCCCTCCGGCTGCCATCGCCCGCTCCAAATTAACCTTCCCGCCCGGCTGCAGCTCCTTGAGATTCGTGTTTCTATAGGTTTCCGGCATAACGTCAACCGTAAACACGCCCTTGTCGATCGCTGTAGCCGTCAAGCAGACGCCATTTACGGATACGCTGTCGCCCAGCTTCAGATCGTCCATAATCCGGTTAGCGGAAATGCTCAGCAGCATGGCCTCCCCTTGGCGCCCGATACGCCGCATCTCGCCGATCTCCTCGACCAATCCAGTAAACACAGGCTTCCCTCCTTTCTCGCTCCTTATTTCCAGACCGGAATGCCGGTGACGTAGATATTGTCGCCCAGTCTTTCGGTCTCAAGTCCTGTCAGCGAAATCGCTTGGTTCATCTGTTCATAACCGCTGAACATGTAATTTCCCGGCGCATCATACCCGCCGATGATTTTGGGGGCGATAAACTGGATGAGCCGGTCCACCAGCTTCTGCTCCAGCATCGAGCCATTAAGCGTACCGCCGCCTTCCAGCAAAATCGAGGCGATCCCCTTTTGTCCCAGTTGGAGCAGCGCTACCTTTAGATCCACCCGTGGTCCAGGTCCGCAGGGGAAGACCTGAGCACCAAGCTCTTCCAACTCGGACCGCTTCGTATCATCCGCCTGCTCCGTCGCCAAGATCCAGGTTGGCGCCAATCCGTCTGACACGACATGGCTGTCGAGCGGTATCCTCAGGCTCGAATCCACGATGATCCTGACCGGGTGAAGCCCCTCAACGCCAAGCCGGGTCGTCAGGCTCGGGTTATCCGCGATAACCGTAGACACGCCGACCATGATGCCTTGATGGCGATGGCGCAGCGTATGCACAAGCTCCCGGGATTTTTCATTGGAGATCCACTTGCTGTCCCCGGTTTTCGAAGCGATCTTGCCGTCCAGCGTGCTCGCCGTCTTTAACGTGACGAAGGGCCGGCCCGTCGTAATGAATTTAACAAAGGCTTCGTTCAGGCGAAGAGCGCGATCTTTAAGGATACCCGTTTCAACCTCGATTCCCGCTGCGCGCAGCATCTGAATCCCTCTGCCCGCCACGAGGGGATTCGGATCCTCGCAGGCCACAACCACCCGCCGAACGCCCTCGGCGATAAGCCTCTCGCTGCAAGGCGGCGTTGCGCCGTAGTGACTGCAGGGCTCCAATGTCACGTACACGGTACTGCCTGCCGCTTTCGGCCCGGCCATATTCAGGGCATGAACCTCGGCATGCGGCGTTCCGCGTTCCAGATGCGTGCCCACCCCGGCGAGAGCACCGTCCTTAACGACGACGCAGCCGACTACCGGGTTGATCCCGGTTTGGCCCTGCGCACGTTCAGCCAGATCCAGCGCAAGTGACATATAGAATTCATCGTTGACGATATCCATGCTAAACATGCCCCTTTCCCAACGTTCATACAAAAAAGCCCTGCCAAAGATTCCGAAGAATCCTTAAACAGGGCTTGATGGAAGTTAATCATTGACACGATAAATAACCGTCATGAATGCAGATTTCGCGTATAACAAGCGACCCAAATCCGTCACAGGCGAAACCAAAAAAACGCCGTCACAGCTTTGAATTGCATGTGAAAACCTGCACATAACGCATGTCACGCTGTGCGCAAAGACACAATAACATGTGCTGCTTATGTGTCCCTCACTCCTTCTCCCATCCAGACTATACTGTCGGTCCCGGATTTGCACCAGGTCCACCGCATACGATGTGAAACGTCACATTCATATCCGGGTCACGGACTAAGACGCAGCACTCTGCTTCGATAAGCTCAATCACTGCGTTCATCACCGCCGGTAGGGAATTTCACCCTGCCCCGAAGGATTAAACCTATGAAATTGTTTGATCTTATGAAGAATCTTATCACCCCCTTTTGAAAATTGCAAGAAAAAACAACTAACTTTTTTAAAGCGAATAACTTTAATGCTGTCATTAGCATGGACTTTTGAAGGAGAACGCTTCCCGAAGGGAGAACAGTTAAGTAGGGTAGCAAGGAGATAAGTAGCAGTTGAAAAGGAGCGAGCCACGATGAAAACTTCGCTGGACATTATCGTCCGTCCCACGGAGATCGACGTCAACGGACATGTAAACAATGCAAAATACCTCGAATACCTGGAGTGGGGCCGGGAGGAATGGTACGAAGCGGGAGATCTGCGGTATGATGTGCTGAAACGGCTCGGGGTCCAGACCGTCACCGTCAATATTAATATCAATTACCGCAAGGAGTGCGGCCAAGGCGAACGGCTGACCGTCGTGACGGAACCCGAATCCATGGGCCGCACGAGTTACGTCATGGCCCAGCGGATATACAACGAACAGCATGAGCTGTGCGCGGATGCCATCGTTACCAGCGTGGCGATGGATGTAAACTCACGTAAAAGCCGGCCCGTCCCCGAAGAACTCAGCCGATTGTTCCCAGCCCCTGCGTAATCCGCCCTTTGCGGCGGCCATAAAAAACAGGCTCACCTCTGAGGGTGAGCCTGTTTTTGCATGATGCTGAATTTATTATGCTTCGTACACTTCTACTTTTTCCATTTTGTCGCGGCCTTTAAATGCATCCACATACTCCATGCCTTCAACGACTTTGCCAAATACGGTATGTTGTCCGTCCAAATGCGGTTGCGGCTCGTAGCACACGTAGAACTGACTTCCGCCGGTGTTCCGGCCAGCATGCGCCATGGCCAAGCTTCCGCGCTCGTGCTTGTTAGGATTGATCTCGCAATTAATGGTATAACCCGGTCCGCCGGTCCCCGTTCCCTGCGGACATCCGCCTTGAGCGACGAATCCAGGAATTACGCGGTGAAATACCAGACCGTTATAGAAGCCGGAGTTGGCCAATTTCTCAAAATTAGCTACCGTGTTCGGTGCATCGTTCTCGAACAGGTCGAGCACAACCTCTTTGCCGTTTTCCAAGGTGATCTTCGCTTTTTTTGCCATATGTGTGTATCTCCTTCCGTTATCTCAAACGCTTTTATCGATTTTTTTACAATGCAAGTTATAGTTTACTATGAATTGAGCCTCGAAGCAAAACGAACTTGTCCCCGTCCTCGCGACCATATCCGACGGAAGGCAGGACGAAGAGCCCTGACCGCAGCCGGAGGCTTTGGCGGGCCCTTCCTATCCAGAGACATTGACGTCTTATAAACTCGTAACGGTTTCTTTTGTTACACCCGCCGGCACGACATCGTTGCTGATGATATCGGCAAGCGATTCGCGGCGAACGACCAGATTGCTTTGCCCATCCTTCACGAATACGACCGCAGGTTTGCGGATCCGGTTGTAGTTGCTGGCCATGGAATAGTTGTATGCGCCCGTGCAGGACACCGCCAGCAGATCGCCCGTTTCAACCTTCGGAAGCTCCAGGTCCCAAATCAGCATGTCTCCGCTCTCGCAGCACTTGCCGGCAATGGATACCGTTTCTTCCGGCTCTTCTTTAGCCCGGTTTGCAAGCAGCGCTTCGTATTTCGACTCGTAGAGCGCCGGACGCGGATTGTCCGTCATGCCGCCGTCGACGGCAACATATTTGCGCACCCCGGGAATATCCTTGCTGGTTCCCACCGTGTAGAGCGTGGTACCTGCGTCACCGACGATGCTCCGACCCGGTTCCACCCAAATTTCAGGAAGCTCGGAACCAAGGCCCGCAAAATGGTTCTTTACCGCATCCGTTATCGCTTTTACATACTGGGATACTTGAAGCGGCGTATCTCCATCCACGTAGCGGATACCGAATCCGCCGCCCAGGTTCACGACCTTGAACACGACGCCCAGGCCTTCTTTTACGGAAGCTGCAAATTCAGCTACGCGCTGAACAGCCATCTGGAAGCCTTCCACCTCAAAAATCTGGGAACCGATGTGGGAATGGATGCCCATGAGATGAATATTCGCCTGTGCTTCCGCAAGCTGCACCGCTTCGTACGCAGAGCCGTTGCCGATATCAAAGCCGAACTTCGAATCGGTTTGTCCTGTCGAGATATATTCATGCGTATGCGCCTCGACGCCCGGTGTCACGCGAAGCAAAATGTTGACCTTGCGGTTCTTCTCGGCAGCGATGGCCTGCAGCATATGCAGTTCGATCACGTTATCGACAACGAAACAGCCGATTTCGGCATCCAGCGCCATCTCGATCTCTTCCGGCGTCTTATTATTTCCGTGGAAATGAATCCGATCCGCCGGGAATCCGGCTTGAAGCGCCGTGTACAGCTCTCCGTCGGAAACAACGTCGAGCGACATGCCTTCCTCGTCGGCCAATCGGCACATGGCCATAACGCAGAACGCCTTGCTTGCATACGCGACTTGGAACTTCAAACCGGAAGCCTTAAAGGCCTCGATGTATTCCCGGCAGCGGTTGCGAACCGACTGCTCGTCTACGATATATAGTGGTGTTCCATATTGAGCTTTCAAATCGGATGTGTCACACCCGCCGATTTCCAAATGCCCCTGATCGTTAATCTTGCTTGTACCGTGTAAAAACATGCTTACAATTCCTCCGATCCATTGTTTCAAAAATAGGGTAATCGAATAATTGTTCACAGTATAGCAGACAACGGAAGGTAATCAAAATGGATTTTTCAACACAACATTTGTGTTATTGTTAGTGCTCGCCCCTCGGATTCATTTCCGGGCCCATTTTCGTGTTGTCACGCGTTTTGTTGAGAGCCGGGCGTCTTCTTGACAGAAGCAGCGGTTTGCGGAATAAAATTTCGCCCATCGCTTTTGCACTAAATGGTATAAACGGCCATAAATAAGACGAGTTATAGGAACGGTGGGTCGTCAGGAGCAGAATCAGGAGCGTTGTGCCGATGACAAAGCCCTTCACCCCAAACAAGGCTGTGGCCAGCAGCAGGATCAGCCTGACCATCCGATTGGCAAGTCCCAGCTCGTAACTCGGAGTTGCATACATCCCGATGGAGGCAACCGCCATATACAAGACAACCTCGTTGACAAACAATCCGGTTTTAACGGCAATATCGCCGATCAAAATCGCAGCGATCAAGCCCATTGCCGATGCGAGCGGCGTCGGTGTATGAACCGCGGCCAAACGGAGTAAATCCACCCCGAATTCCACGATCAGAAACTGCAAAATAATGGGAATTTTCGCATTCTCCTGCGGACCGATGATATCGAGTCCCGGCGGCTTCAATTCAGGATGGACAACCAGCAGCATCCACAACGGGAGCAGGAACATGGAAGCAAAAATGCCTATAAATCGTATCCAGCGAAGATAAGTCCCCATAAACGGGGTCTGCCGGTTCTCTTCCGCATGCTGGCAGAGATCCAGGAAGGTGGTCGGCATGATCATCACACTCGGCGATGTATCCACCATAATGACGATCCGGCCTTCCAGCAGGTGGGAAGATACCACGTCCGGCCGCTCCGAATAACGGACCAGCGGATAGGGGTGCCAGCCCTTGTTTACAATCGCTTCCTCCAGCTGCTTGTCGCCTAGAGGGAGCCCCTCCAAATCGATTTCCTGGATTTTCTTCCGGATGGCTTCTACCTGGGTACGGTCGGCTACGTCATCGATGAAGACCAAACTGACGTCCGTTCTCGTACGCCTTCCCACTTTGATGATCTCCACATGCAGTCCCGGATCACGAACCCGTCTCCGCACAAGGTTAACGTTTGTCACCAGCGTCTCCGTAAACCCGTCCCTGGCGCCTCGAACAACGCGTTCGACAGCCGGCTCTTCGAGTCCCCGTACGGGATATTTCCGGGTGTCCAGGATGATGGCGGAATGCGCATCCTCGATGAACAGCGCGCATAGGCCTGACAGGACCTCGTCAATCACCTTGCTGAGCCTGGTATCCCGCTCCACCTGAACATGGGGAATATAGCGGTTCATGATTTCGGAAAGCGCATGGTTGTTAACGTCGTCTGGCGTCAGGTACGTCAGCCTTGTCAAAATTTCCGTCACCACGACATCGTTGGTGAACCCGTTTAGAAAGAGAAGCCCCGCATTTCTGCCGGCAAAGTTCATCTCGCGGAATACCACGTCAAACGAAACACCAAGGCCGATCACTTCCTTAAGCGTTTCTTTCAGTACGCTCAGCTTCGCGGGAACATCGTCCGTTTGCTGCCAATAAATGACGGATTCCTTGGTGCTGTCGGAGGTTTCCGCCTCCCTCTTTTCCTTCAGCGCTTCTTCCTCCAGCGCTTTGATCTCCGATGGAGGAATGATCGGAATCCCGGCCTCCAGTTCGCCGCCATGCGTTGTTTTCTCGTCCATAACCTACCTCCTAGCCATAACTGTCACTTGCTGTAAACAAACCAGTCGAACAGGGAACCCGCTACCTTGCCTGCCACCATCGCCATCAGAAGACCAAACAAATACCCCTTCAGCCGGAGCCGCTTGGCCAGAATCGGCAGGACATTCAATACTTCCGTCAGTGCGGCTGCCAGCATGCCGATAAATATTCCGCACATCAGTCCGATTACGGTACTCACGACCGGTCCCAAAGGAATGGACCATCTCCAGAAATCGGCCACCGTGCCAATGAAGGATCCCGTTATCAATGCTCCTTCGTACCAATGCACCCGGTTGTAGGTCGCCGTCAACTGGGACAATCTCGGTATGATGTCCAGCACAATGATGAGCGCAATCACGCCGCCGCCGACGGCGATGCCTCCGGCAACGCCGAGAACACAGGTAAATACCCCTTGCAGAATGGACAACATCATGGTTTTTCCCCCGTCGTATCGGCACTGGCATTCATTTTCCGGTATTCTTCGGCGACCACGAACTGATCCAGATTTTCCTGATAGAGGTACATTTCCACCTCCAGCGGGGTCGGTTCTTCATTCCATTTTTTCTTGAACAAATGATTGAAGAACACCGTCATGCCGAATCCGAGCCCCAGAGAGTATGCGATCTGGAACAAATAGGGATGCTCATCTCGTTTTCCCGTCACCATTTCGACAATCCGGATCTGGACCTCAAGCATGTTGACGTCTGCATGAAAGTTCATGATGGTGAGCGCAGAACCGAAAAACAAGAGCAGCCAAATGAGCGGGAACCACAGTCTGGATCGTTTGCTGTCCGGACCGACAAGCTCCACCAGGGTATGATGGTTACCCATCGGTTCAATATGGGCGCCCGGAATCAACCCTTGTATCTTCGGAATGATTTGAATCAGATCCATGACAAGACGGTTGCCGTCGATATCCTTCGGCTGAGTCAACGGCAGGGCTCTGAGCCGTTTCTCCCATTCGGGCTCACAGACTATGAAGGCGACATCACCTAGTTTGACGGTCTGGTCTCTCGGCAGCCGTATTCGGCTCCGCAGCTGCAGAAACACCGTCGGAGTGGGATTAACCTTCATCCGAAACACTCCTTTACTGCTAAATTACCGTTAGTATGGGAAATTGCCATCGTTTCTACTCGGATTTACCATACTTTCTTTAATCGCCGGACCGGCCAGGACCGTTATACAAAAAAAACAAGCTAATCAACCATCGACATCTCACTTAGAAGACAGGCCACCTTTAGGGAAAGTTCGTCAAGTGAGATAAAGGGGGAAGACGCTGAAGTGGTTACGGTCTTATTTCCGCAAGAAAGCGCCGTCCCAGAAGGACGGCGCTTTCTTTGTGCAGGCTTTAGGATACGGTATAGATCCCGCTACTGCGCGATCTCGTTTCGAATGCTCTGCAATATTTTTTTCTCGAGCCGCGATACCTGCACCTGGGATATGCCCAGCCGGGTGGCAACTTCCGACTGCGTCTGATCCCGATAGTACCTTAGATATACAATGAGCCGCTCCCGTTCGGTCAAGCCCCCTATCGCTTCGTTCAAGGCCAGCTTGTCAAACCATCGTTCCTGCGAATCATCGGCAATCTGATCCATTAGCGTGATGGGATCCCCGTCATTTTCAAATACGGTCTCATGAATCGAGGTTGGCGGTTTGTTCGCCTCCTGGGCAAACACCACTTCCTCGGGCGTTACCCCCAGCTCTTCGGCAACCTCTTTCACCGTGGGAAGACGATCGAGCTGCTTGGACAGCTCGTCCCGCTTCTTCCTGACTTTGTTGGCCATCTCCTTAAGCGAACGGCTGACCTTCAGAGTCCCGTCGTCCCTTAAGAAACGCTGAATTTCACCGATAATCATCGGTACGGCATAGGTAGAGAACTTTACGTCATAACTGAGATCGAACTTGTCCACGGATTTGAGGAGACCGATACAGCCGATCTGAAACAGATCATCCGGCTCATACCCCCGGTTCATAAACCGTTGAACGACAGACCAGACAAGACGAATATTACAGTTGACGAGCGTGTCCCGGGCGACATTATCCCCGCTTTGGCTAAGTGCAATGAGTCGTTTGACCTCCGCGTCGTCCAAATAAGTCTGCGAAGTTTTCTTCACATCGGCATCCATTTGTCCAACCCCTAATTATATAAAGCTTTCTTAGATTCGATCCTCTTTTTCATTTTGATCGACGTACCGTTGCCTGGTTCGCTGACCACTTCAAATTCGTCCATGAAATTTTCCATGATGGTGAATCCCATGCCGGATCGTTCCAGCTCCGGCTTCGAGGTATACAGCGGCTGCTTCGCCATCTCCAGATCTTCGATCCCGTGGCCGGAATCTTCGATGCGCAGCGTGATCATATCCCCGTCTATCGAGGCTTCAATCTTGACGACCCCTTCCGGGTCGCTGTCGTAACCATGGATGATGCTGTTCGTGACGGCCTCGGAAACCACCGTTTTCAGATCATTCAGCTCATCCATGTTGGGATCCATCTGGGAGATGAATGCAGCCACGGCGACACGGGCAAAGGATTCGTTTTCCGACTTAGCGGCAAACTGCAGCGACATAAAATTATGCTGTGCTCTTCCTTCACTCATGACACTACCTCCAGACCCGAGAGTGCCGTGCCCTCGTTCTCGTATATCGGCATGATTTTGAACAGCCCCGACATGTCAAGCAAGCGGTAAACCTGCGGCTTGACATCGCACACCGCCATCTTTCCGCCCTTTTGCTTGATGAATTTATAGCGTCCCAGAATGACTCCCAGCCCTGAGCTGTCCATAAAATCCAAGTCTTTTAAGCTCAGCACCAAGTGCTCTGTTTGACGTCTCTGAATGGCTTCATCCAGCTGCATCCGGACATGATCGGCCGTATGATGATCCAGCTCGCCGGACAGACGGACGATCAGAACATGCCTGTGATGCTCCATATCAACATGCAGATTCATGTTTGTTCACTCTCCTCCCTGACATGAACAAGGATTTCTACATTCGAAAAAGACATTCCTGCATCACGACAAAACTAGAAGAAAACTCCCATTAATCTACATGAAACAACTTGCCGGTTGTCCGTTTGAACAGCTTCCAGAATCCGGCCTTTTCCACCTTAACAGGCGACGTCAGCTCGAACTCCTTCACGAGCTGTTCCCCCTGATAGACAGACAGCTTGCCGATGACTTGTCCGGCGGCTACCGGTGCCTTCAGGTTCGGATCCAACTGAATCTCATGACGGATGTCCGGATTCTTTACGCCTTTCTTGACAAGCACGCTGTAGTCTTTTTCCGCTTGAATCGAGATCTCGGGCACGTTGCCCTTTTGCACCTTTACGATACCGAGCACTTCGCCAGGCTTATAGATGGAGTGCATCGTGTATTGGGAAAAGGCATAATCAAACATACGCGACACTTCATTGTTCCGCGTCTTGGTGTCCGGAGCCCCCATGACAACCGCTACGGCGCGCAGCCCGTCCCGTTTGGCCGTTGCCGATAAACAGAACTTGGCTTCGGACGTATACCCGGTTTTCAATCCGTCCGCGCCCGTGTAGAACCGCACCAGCTTGTTCGTATTGACCAGCCAGAACGGTTTCTCCGAATCTTTGCGCAAGTAATCCTGATAAGCGCCGGTATATTTGGTGATCTGGTCGTATTTCAGCAATTCCCTGCTCATGACCGCTATGTCATGGGCCGATGTATAATGATTCTCTGCAGGAAGTCCGTTGCAGTTCACGAAATGCGTATCTTTCATTCCGAGCTCCGCCGCTTTCTCGTTCATCATTTTCACGAAGCCTTCTTCCGAGCCGGCAATCTTCTCCGCCATCGCAACGGAAGCATCATTGCCCGATGCCATGGCAATGCCTTTGAGCATCTCGTCCACGGTCATTTCCTCGCCGGGCTCAAGAAAAATCTGGGATCCGCCCATGGATGCCGCATATTCGCTGGTGCGCACCTTATCGGTCCACTTCAATTGTCCTTCATCGATGGCTTCCATCGTAAGCAGCATCGTCATTACCTTGGTGATGCTGGCCGGAGGCAGCTTATCATGGCTGTTTTTCTCGTAAATAATGGTTCCGGTATCCGCATCCAGCAATATAGCGGAACGGGCACTTGGCGCCAGCTCCTCTTGAGATGATCCTCCGCCGGGTTTGCTATTTTCTTCCGCATAACTTGGTACAGCTGCACTGGATAATCCCACGGCTAGAACCAGAAATCCAGCGATTAACGCTTTTTTCACTTCCGTCCCCTCCTGACATTCGTAATGGCATCCCGCTGTACGCGGGTCTGCTATTCATTGTCGTCAGGTTGAAAACAAATTATTCCAGTATTTTACGGAAAATTGTTGCCATTCATCTAAAAGGACATAACAAAGAGGCTGGGCTTCTTGCAGATGTAAATCTGCGAAAAGCCCAGCCTCATGCTAACAACCATTACATTTTGGGAATGATGGCCATAACGAGCGCCAGGAATTTCTCACGGACCTTCTCCGCTGTTTCCATAACTTCGTCATGGGATAGCGGCTGATCCAGTATGCCCGCAGCCATGTTGCTGATGCAGGAGATGCCCAGCACCTCGAGCCCCGCATGCCTTGCTACAATGACCTCGGACACGGTGGACATGCCTACCGCGTCCGCACCGAGCGTGCGCAGCATGACAATCTCGGCCGGCGTTTCATAAGTCGGTCCCAGCAAACCTGCGTAAACCCCTTCTCTCAGCACGATGCCCTGACCCACGGCGACTTCTTTTGCCAATTGGCGAAGTTGACGGCTGTAAGCCTGAGACATGTCCGGAAAGCGCACGCCAAGCGCCGGATCGTTAGGCCCGATTAACGGGTTGGTTCCTGTCATGTTCAGATGATCGGAGATCAGCATGAGGTCGCCCGGCTCGAAGGACGTGTTGATGCCTCCGGCCGCATTGGTAACAAGCAGGCTCTTTACGCCAAGCTCCTTCATGACGCGTACCGGAAAAGCCGTCACTTCCGGGCCGTAGCCTTCGTACATGTGGAAACGGCCCTTCATCAGGACGACAGGCCGGTCGTGGATCGTGCCCAGCAGCAGTTCGCCTTCATGTCCTTCCACCGTCGATACGGGAAAATGAGGAATGTCCGTGTAAGCGATCGAAACCGGATTCTCAATCAATTCCGCCAACACGCCGAGCCCCGAACCCAATATCAGGCCGACCTCGGGCTGGACGCCATTCTGCCCTCGTATGTATGCTGCTGCTTCCTTAATGCTTTGCTGATGGACTGAACTCATATTCATACCGCTCCTATTCTGATGATAAATTGTAGATCCTAGTGCCGGTAGTTCCGCCCTATGATCTCGGGTGATAATGATCGTATACTTCCTTCATGCTTTTCTTGGCAGATTGATACATCCCGGTTGTGGACAATGCCGAGTGTCCCAGCATCTCCTGAACCGAACGCAAGTCCGCGCCGTTCCCCAGCAAATGCATGGCAAACGAATGCCGAAGGGTATGCGGCGTGATGTCCTCGTCAATACCGGCAAGCTTGCCATACTTTTTAATAATTTTCCAAAAACCCTGCCGTGTCAAGCGCGTTCCCAGCGAATTCAGGAATAACGCGTCTTCCCCGGCATCCCGCATCAGCTTGTCCCGCATATCTCGCACATAAAATGCAACGCTCTCGGCTGCAATCGGGGTGATCGGCAGAATACGCTCCTTCCCACCGGAAACCGCGCAGCGTAAAAAGCGCATCTCCAAATGGATGTCATGGATGGACAGATTCACCAATTCCGAGACCTTGATGCCCGAAGCGTACAGCAGCTCAAGCATCGCTTTGTCCCTGGCGCCCTGCGGGGTACCGGAATCGGGAGCCGACAGCAGCTTGTCCACCTGCTCCACGGTTAGCGACTTCGGCGGCTTCCGTTCCGGCTTCGGATTATCCAGCAGCTGAGTCGGATCCTGTACAATAACGGCTTGACGCACCAAATACTGAAAAAAGGAACGCAGGGAAGCCGTGCATCGAAGCAGGCTCGATGCCGCCTTCCCCTGCTGCCTCAATCTTCCCACATACAGCCCGAGCAGCGTTCGATTCACCTCTCGCGGATGGGTGACCTCCCTTTCAGCTGCAAATGCAAGGAATCCTTGAAGGTCGGCCCGATACGATGCTATCGTGCTTCGGGACAGTCCCTTCTCGTCCTCCAGGTATTGTACATATTCGTCCAGATATGGTTTCATGATCTTTTGCTCCTATTCCCGCGGCCCTTTGCAAGCACGATCACTCTCCGTACCAGTAATACAATCGGAGACGCTCGGCCGGCGAATAACGGGAGTCCATGGTGCTCTCCGGCTGAAAAGCCTTTACCGCTTGTCCCGAAGGCGCACGGTAAGGATCCACTGGTGTTAGCCAATCGCCTACCCATCCCAGCACGAAGTAAAAAAACATGGTCAACACGGCAAACATCGAAATAAAACGGATCAGTGAGCCTATTTTTCGAATAGATATAATCACTGGCAGCGCCTCTCTTTCACATGGCATCGATCGCTCAATTGAAAGCGGGTATTGCAGGTATCATTTCACGTAAAGCCTATGATACAAGCTGCAGGATTATGACCGCATCCCTCTTATCTCCGATCAGCCATTGGGTCCGGCGGTTATTCTGAAGAATAAAAAAAACGTCTAATCGACGTACTTGGATGATGTAAAAGTATAATTTGTGCTGAAAAGTGAACGATACGATAAGCGTGCATGAACCGCCTAATATAGTTAATTATCTAAAAAGCCCTCCCGGCTTACCGCCGTAGAGGGCTGCCGTGATGATCATCACTGCGGTTTGTTGAAAGATATAAAATTAGGATTTGTCCTGGTCATTCTTGCCCTTCTCTTTGCAACGGTAGCATATGCCATGGAAATCAAGCCGATGGTCATGAACGGTAAAGTTGAATTCTCGCTCTAACCGCTCTTCCAACGGACCGAGCCAATCCTCGCGTATTTCATCCATGCTTCCACATTGAGTACATATCAAATGATGATGGTGATGCTTCGAAGTATCCGTCCGCAAGTCGTAACGGGCGACACCATCGCCAAAATTTATCTTCTCTACAACATGAAGCTCACTGAGCAGCTCTAGGGTACGGTACACGGTTGCCAGACCGATCTCCGGAGCCTTCTCTTTCACGAGCATAAATACATCCTCTGCGCTAAGGTGGTCGTCTTCATTTTCCAACAATACGCTTACCGTGGCTTCCCGTTGGGGCGTTAATTTGTATCCTTGGGATTGTAGCTGCTGCTTAATTTTGTCGATCCGCGCTTCCATCGTTTCCCTCCCCCTTGGAAATCACTGCACGTTATTGTTCACTTCCTTCATTATAGGGGGATTTGACAAACAAAGTCAAACGGTTTTGCTTTATGGAAAAATTCGCGGATTATAGCAACATGGGCGTAACCCAGCGCATCATGGCGGGGGTTACCCAGGTTTCAAAGGAAGCGACCCCGAGCGTCAGCATGACCATGAAAAATGTCAGCATGGCATACGAAGCAAAGGGCTTCATCATGCTGCCTCCGCGATTCATGATAAATCGGTCCCTGATGATGTAGAGCGAGAAGGTAATTGCGGCTACGCTGCACATCATGAGCACCGGTATGATAAGCAAATTTTGCGGCGCAATCGAGACCAAGGCGAACAGCAGACCTTTCCATGAATACTGCCCCACCAGATAACCGACCGTAAACCCAATGAGAACCCCTTTTAGAAAATCCAATATCAATATTCCCGGAAGCCCGATGACGGACAATCCCAGAATCCATATCAATCCGATCCATTTCAGATGCAGGGCTGCGATGCTCCAGTAAGAAGACTGACTCATGGATTCTCCACCGTCCTGCACGTTAACAAAAAAGTGGTTTAAATAGCGGGCCATTTCCTGCTGTTGCTCCAATGAAAGTGCATTGACCATCAACGCTCCGAACAGCACGCCCACTAAAAACAAGACGCCTACAAACACATAGAGCATCGTCTGATCCTTAAAGGCTTGGCGGAATGATTGCATAGAATAGAGTCTCCTTTCTGTGTCTCTACTCTACTCTATGACAATCGTCAGCCTTGTATGACCTGCTTGGTTGAAAGAGTTGACCCGATTTACCGGAGCACCTTCCCGTAAGAGCCTCCGCCGCCAGCCGATAAGGGCAGCGTCCCATTCCGGGCCATCACGATGCTTGCCGCGAGTCCCTCGCCGGCAACGGCCGCCAGCTCCGCTTCCGTAGCCTGATGAAGGATATTCATTTCGGTGCCGAAGGCGTCAAGCAGCTTCGACATGGAGGACTTCCCTAGACCCGGGATGAACTCTAGCGGAACCTGGTAGTGATACGCCGGCCGACTCTCCGGCACCACAGGCTCCGTGCGGTCAGCGATGTTCAGAATTCGGTCAAACACGCCTTGGACCAGCTTGGTACTGCCGCAGTACGGGCAGCGGACCAAATCATGAACGTCGCTCCCTTCATCCAGAATGCTGTCGCATCCCACGCAATAGGTACGATGGTATTTTCCCAGTCTGGGATTCAGCCCATAGTTCGCACTGATTCTTCTCCGGTTGCTAGCCTGAAGCGCCTGGCGAAATTCTGCGAATGAAGGCTTGGCCATGTCGATCCGGTTGTATTCCCTGCCGATTTTCCCGAGGGAATGCGCATCCGAATTGGTCAAAAAGGAATAGGCATCCAGCTCGCTAATCCGTCCTGCCATCGAGGAATCGGCGCTGAGCCCAAGTTCGATGCCCGCGATCCCGTTCAGATCGAACACCTCGCTCATACGGTCAGCCATGCTGCCGTAAAGCCCCTTATGAGGCGTAAAGACATGAGCGGGTATCAGCAGCCCGCCGCGTGCCGTAATCTCTTGCTGCAGCTCCAGCGGACTGACATAGATGCGCTGGGAACTCAGCTGGACGTTTTTCATATATCCGGCCATCCAGCCGGTGAACTCCTGCATCGTGCCCAGGTCGGGAAAATAAGCCAGCACATGGGCCGCGCCTCGGCCGCTTTCACGTATTTCAATCTCGCTGCCAAGCAGGATTACCGTATCCCGATACGCAATTCCGCCCCCGTCGATCTCCTGCATGACGCCGCTGTCCAAACACTGCAGAATGTCTTCCTGCACCGAAGGAGAATGGCAATCGATGATGCCGATCATCTGAATGCCTTTCCGCTCCGAAGCTTCGACGGCTATATTTTCAAAGGTCAGGTTGTTGCTTGCGCTTATTTTCACAGCTTGTCCGCTGCTTGTGCGACCGATATGAATATGCATGTCGCAGTAATAGGACTGAAGCTTCCCGGCCGAGACGTTCTCATCAGGATGCTGCATATCAGATCTTACCCGTCAAGCTGTACATATTCCAAGCATAGACGGCGAGAATGGTTTTGGCATCGCTGATTCTCTCCTCTTGGATGAGGGAGTACGCCTCTTCCAGCGAGATTTCCATCATCTCTATGAACTCGTCCTCATCGGGGTTCATGTCGCCTCCGACCAGATCCTCTGCCAGGTACAAGTGAATGATCTCATCGGCAAACCCCGGAGATGTATAGAAGGAATGCAGTTTTCGGATCGAGCCGCACGTATAACCGGTTTCCTCCTGCAGTTCACGTTTGGCCGCTTCAAGCGGATCTTCCCCCCGCTCCAGCTTGCCGGCAGGGATTTCAACCTCACAGCGCCCAAGAGGCTGACGAAATTGATTGACGGCCAGCATTTTATCGTCTTTTAACGCAAGCACCGCTACGGCGCCGGGATGCCTGACAACCTCACGGGTTGCCGTCTGCCCATCGGGCAGTGTCACCGTATCGACCTGCAGCGATATGATTTTCCCTTCAAAAATAGATTGGGTGGACAAGGTGGTTTCTTCCAGCAATTTATCCGATGCTTCACGGGTCTTACTGCCGATATCGCTCACAAAATGACCTCCTTTGTTTAAAAACGGCATGGCGGACCATGCTAGTGCATAAGATGTATTATATCAAAATTTCCAAGAAAGAAGGAAGCCGCCCATGAAAAGCTACAAAGGTGACCATTCGATACATTTGGTAGGACAGGCCTGGCAGATTCGGATTATGCTGAAGCAATGGCAGCAGCAATGGGGCTCCGAAACGATGATTGTGGATATTATTTCTAAATCTTCTAAAAATATTTATGAAAATAGATCGGGAAATTAGTTCTGTAGACCTGTTTTTCGACTTTTTTCTATTTTTTTCGAATACGGACCATGACCTTTTCACCTATAAGGGTGTTTATATCATTGGGAGGCTTCGACATGCGACAACTACCTATTATTGAAACCGATCCGATTACAAATCCACCTTCAACTGAATATGAGCGCGGAAAATGGTACAAAAAACGGGGGTATCTTGAGAAGGCTTTGAAGAGCTTCAAGGATGCTGCACAATCCGCAACAACCGATACAACGAGCTCGGGATGGAAGGAAGTCGATTTAAGCTGGCTTGAGTACGGGCTATTAAGCATGCGAATGCGTTCCTACGGCAAAGCCGAGGAGGCCTTCAGAACCGTCGTGCTTCATTCCGGTGCCCACGCCCAAGAGGCGCTGAATCAATGGGCCGCACTCCTGCTTCTGCAAGGAACCCCGGACCAAGCCATATGCGAACGGCTCTTGGACGAAACAAGCGGCTTTCCGGCATCCCATATCATGGTTGGCAGGTCTTTATATTACATCGGGGCTTATCCGTTTGCCTCCCGCTGCTTTGCTGAGCAGGGAAGTTTATATTCCGATACCTGTATCATGTACGTGACTTGCCTCATCATGGCGGGTCAAACCGCAGAAGCCATGCAGTTCATTGACAGCTACCTTCGGGATTCCACCCGTCAGCCGCGGGAACTGCCGCGTCCGCAAGGATCCGAAATGGCTCAGCTGACCCGAATCCGGCAGCTCTGCGAGTGGAGCCTTCAGCATTCGCTGCCTGACCGATTCATCGTCATGTCGGAGGCTTTACAATTAGCTCGCACTGCCATATCGCTCAACATGATCTCCATCGCGGAACATCTGCTTGCCGATAGCGGCGAACGTGCTTATTATGCTCTTATCTGTTTTCTTTATGATGAAGGCTACAGGGGACAAGCAATTTCCAGGTTGCATCAATTGGAAGCGTTACCTCTCCAGGACCAAGACAGCTACAGCAAGAAGGTATGTTTCATAGCGGCTGAACATTTGTATGACCTGGGTAAATATGACGAGGCCGCATCCATGCTCGAGCAGCTAAGGCTCGCTTCTCCCGGGCATACGGAGGCTCGCTTCGGCGAAGCCGCTTGTTATTTGCAGTCCGCGTTGATTTCCCTTTCCGCCCGTCTTGAGGAGAGTTATTCCTCTGCAGCGGCAAGGAAGGAAATCGAGCTATACCTCGACAACATTAATGCCGCATTGCATGTTGTCGAGAGTACGAACTGGCACACCACCTGGACGCCTGCCCAAAAAAGGGTAGAGACCTCCCCGACGATGTCTTTCCTGAATTAGTTGCATTTAAAAAGCCCGCTGCGGACATCCAGCATCCGCAGCGGGCTTTATTTCATCATCATCGACTACGCTTTGGCCGTTTCCTGGATAATTCCAACCACAATCTGCGCCGCCTTCACTAAATCAGAAGCTTGAATGCGCTCCTGCGTAGTATGAATGTCTTGATATCCAATTGCCAGATTGACGGTTGGAATGCCGAGGCCGTTAAAAATATTGGCGTCACTGCCGCCGCCGGACCGGAACGTGCGGGTCGGCAAACCCAATCCGCCGATGGCCCGCTGCGCAAGCTGAACGACCTCGTCATGCTCATTGAAGCTGAAGGCCGGATAAACGATCTCGCTAATGAACTCGCAATTGGCATTGTATTCACGAACCGTGGTTTCGAGCGCTTCACGCATATCGTTCACTTGCTTATCGACCTTTTCCTGAACGATGCTGCGTGCTTCGGCATCGATCTGAACAAAGTCGCACACGATATTCGTAGCGCTTCCGCCCTGGAATTTGCCGATGTTAGCCGTGGTCTCCTTATCGATGCGTCCGAGCTTCATTTTGGCAATGGCTTTGGACGCGACTTGAATGGCACTGATGCCGTCCTCCGGATTTACGCCGGCATGGGCAGACTTGCCTTTGATAATCATTTTGATTTTCGCCTGGGTCGGGGCGGCAACTGCGATCGAACCCAGCTCCCCGTTGGAATCCAGCGCAAAGCCGATATCCGCATCCAAAACATCGGGATTTAGCGCCCGCGCTCCGACCAGCCCCGATTCCTCTCCTACCGTAATGACAAACTGGACTTGCCCGTGCGGAATGTTATTTTCCTGAATGACCCGAATGCCTTCAAGCAAAGCAGCGATGCCGGCTTTGTCGTCCGCCCCGAGGATGGTCGTTCCGTCGCTTCGGATCCAACCGTCATCGCCCAGAGTCGGTTTGATGCCTTTCCCGGGTGTTACGGTATCCATATGGCAGGTAAAAAGCAGCTTAGGCGCATGCTGGGCCGCCTCGTCCGCTTTCCAGGTAATAATCAGATTGCCTGCTCCGTGCCCCGTCTTTTCCTTGGCATCGTCTTCTATGATTTCGAAGCCGAGACCGGAAAATTTCTGTTGGAGAACTTTCGAGATCTCTTCTTCATGTTTGGTTTCGCTATCCACTTGAACCAGTTCCATAAACTCTTGAATGATACGCTCTTCTGAGATCACTGGACTTCCCTCTCTTTCGCAGATACGATACAATGTCTGTATATCCATATCTCAACTAAATGATGCTGCTCCATGTATGTTCATCATTAAACTTATTCTAAAGGAGTTACACAATGCAACGTAAAAAGTGGTTTCGAATTGTAATCTATCTCATGCTGATTGCCATGGTCGGTTCAACGCTTCTGGTTATCCTGGAGCCTTTGTTCCTTCGCTAACGCCCGTAACGCTACCCTAGGCAGCGAAGTTATGACAGCCAGTGAGCCTCATATGGAAATACCCGGGTGAAGAAAGGCACGATCTCCCGGGCTACTTCCTCTACCTCGAACATCTGCCCCGTGCAATCCTCCAGTGAAGTTACGCCGTATTCCTGTATGCCGCAAGGAATAATGCCCGAGAATCCCGCGTCCGCGATTCCGGATTTGATGTTAAACGCAAACCCATGGCTCGTCACAAACCCGCGATGTCGGCGGCATTTGTTGAATTTCACGCCGATGGCGCAAATCTTCGAATCCCCAACCCATACACCGGTGTACTCGGGTTTTCGGCCTGCTTCGATGTCGTATGATGCCAAGTAATCGATGATGACCTGCTCCACGTCGCGCAGAAACCCGTGGAGGTTCAAATTCTTGCCGCCATCCAGCAGCAACAGCGGATACCCGACAAGCTGTCCGGGACCATGATATGTAATATCTCCGCCGCGATCGATTTCAAACAGGCCGATACCCTGTTTCTCCAATTCCTCTTTGCTTAGCAGCAGGTGCTCCGGATGCCGCTGCGACCCCATCGTATAGGTCGGAGGATGTTGGAGGAGCATCAGACTCTCGTGACGCTCTCCCTGATCGATGGCGGAAACATGGTTTTTTTGAAGCTCCCAAGCCATGCCGTAATCGACAATCGGCGTATACGATACATCTAACGGTTTGTTCATGTGCTAACGCCTTCTTTCATAGGGTTCAAAGCCAACCGATGGATCCCCCTTCGATTGACTTGAAATGAATAACGTCTGCGAACCTCTTCGAAAAGAATCAGTCCGCAGATCATGCTAGCAGACGTTGATTAATAGAGCTTCGTATCAAGGGTGTAGCCTTCCAGATTGTCTTTGACGCGTTGGAGGAATCTCCCGCAGATCACCCCGTCCAAAATCCGATGATCCAGGGACAAACACAGGTTTGCCATGGAACGAACCGCGATCATGTCATTGATAACCACCGGCTTTTTCACGATGGATTCAAATGTCAGAATCGCAGCCTGCGGATAATTGATGATCGGATAGGACAGAATCGAGCCGAAGGACCCCGTATTGTTAACCGTAAAGGTACCGCCCTGCATGTCGTCCAGCTTCAGCTTGCCTTCACGTGTCTTGCGCGCTAGATCCTCGATCTCTCTCGCAAGGCCCGCGATATTCTTCTGATCGGCACGGTGGATGACCGGCGTCAGCACGGAATCCTCCGTACCGACGGCCAAGGACAGATTGATATCGCGCTTCACCACGATTTTATCCACGGCCCAGAACGAATTCATGATCGGATAATCTTTAATGGCGTTCACTACGGCTTTCAGCAAAAAGGCCAGGTAGGTTAAATTAACCCCTTCCTTGCGCTTGAACTCGTCCTTCAATTGATTGCGCAGCAGCACGATGTTGGTCACGTCGACTTCGATCATCGTCCAGGCATGCGGTATTTCCGTAACGCTTTGACGCATGTTTCGGGCAATGGCATTCCGCATCGGCGTTACATCAATGAAGTATTCGGATCTTCCGCCTTCCATGCCCTCCACTTCAATGGTCGGAATTTTCGGCGATTCCGTCAAATGCAGCCCCGAATGGCGCACATCCGGAATGGCTGTGCCCAGAGGAGGCGACGGTTCCGCAGGCGTCTGATGCTGGAGCCCTTGAAACGGCGAAGTCCCGCTCGGCTGCACTGCTTCGCTTTGCGCTTGCGCGCTAGGGAAAGACGGCGCTCCGGCAGGAGCGCCTTGGCCTTGGCCTTGGGCTGCTCCCCCTTTTTCGATATAAGCCAATACGTCCTTACGGGTTATTCTTCCGCCCATGCCAGATCCCTGGACCTTCGAAAGATCGATCCCATGTTCCGCGGCCAGCGTCTGTACGGCAGGCGAGTAACGGAAACGCATCGAGCCTTCCTCGCTGCCTGCTCCCTGCTGCGGACTCGCTGAAGCTGCTGCTGCCGGCTGGGGCGAAGGTGCTATCCCTTCTCCGGAAGCGACCGCGATCCGGCAAATAATATCGCCAACATTGACGGTTTGGCCTTCTTGGGCAAGAATATCGCCCATGACGCCGTCCAGGGTGGATGGAATCTCGGCATTGACTTTATCTGTGATCACTTCACAGATCGGTTCGTATTGCTCAATGGAATCCCCGGGCTTCTTCAGCCACTTGGCAATGGTCGCCGAAACAAGGGATTCTGCCAGCTGAGGCATCGTAACATCGGTCAATTTCTGATTTTCGGACATGCTCACAACTCCCTGTTCTTAATAAAGCGCCAATTGACGCATGGATTCTTTGACTTTGTCCTTGTTAAGCATAAAGAATTTCTCCATCGGCGGACTGATAGGCATAGCCGGCACGTCCGGACCGCATAGGCGCATGATCGGAGCATCCAAATCGTACAAGCAGTGCTCCGCTATGATCGCGGATACTTCCCCGCCAACGCCGCCGGTCTTGTTATCCTCGTGAACGATCAGCACTTTCCCCGTTGCCCGGGCTGCGGCGATGATCGCGTCCCGGTCCAGCGGCTGTATGGTACGCAGGTCCAGCACATGCGCGCTGATGCCTTCTTCCTTCTCAAGCTCTTCGGCAGCCTGCATGGCGAAATGCAGCGGCAGGCTGTAGCTGATCACCGTAATATCCGAGCCTTCGCGCAGCAGGTTCGCTTTGCCGATCGGGACAACGTAATCGTCGTCCGGCACATCGCCGGTAATCAGCTTATAGCATTTCTTGTTCTCGAAGAACAGAACCGGATCCGGGTCGCGGATCGCCGCTTTCAGCAGCCCTTTTGCATCATAGGCCGAGTAAGGCGCAACGATTTTCAATCCTGGCGTTCCGAAGAACACCGATTCCGGGCACTGGGAATGATACAAACCTCCGAATATGCCGCCGCCGATCGGCGCGCGGATCACGACGGGGCAGCTCCAATCGTTATTGGAACGATAGCGGATTTTCGCCGCTTCGCTAATAATCTGGTTGGTTGCCGGGAACATGAAGTCCGAATATTGCATCTCGGCAATCGGCTTCATGCCGTACATGGCTGCACCAATAGCCACGCCGGCAATCGCGGATTCCGCGAGCGGGGTATCGAGCACCCTCATTTCGCCGAATTGATCCATCAAGCCCTTGGTGGTAGTAAACACGCCGCCTTTGACGCCCACGTCCTCGCCTAACACGAATACGGACTCGTCACGCTCCATCTCTTCCTTCATGGCCAGGCGTATTGCATCGATATATTCCATTACCGCCATCTCTTACGCGCCTCCTTCAGCATCGGCATATACGTGAAGAAGCGTATCTTCAGGCTTCGGAAACGGAGCCAAGTCTGCAGATTCCGTCGCTTCTTTGATCTCCAGGTTTAACTGCGCGATCAGATCCTGATCGCGTGCTTCGTCCCAGAGCCCGCAGTCGATCAAATAGTTCTTAAAACGGGCAACGCCGTCTTTCTTCCAGTTCTCTTCAACCTCTTCTTTGGTCCGGTACGCCAAATCGTTATCCGATGTGGAATGCGGAGACAAACGGTACATCATGGATTCGATCAACGTTGGTCCTTCCCCTCGGATCGCGCGTTCCCGCGCTTCCTTCACGGCCGCGTAAACTTCCAGAGCGTCGTTGCCGTCCACTCGAACACCCGGAAAACCGTACCCGAGCGCGCGGTCGCTGACCTTTCCGCTAATCTGTTTATGAAGCGGAACCGAAATGGCGTATTGGTTATTCTCGCACATGATAATGACGGGGAGCTTGTGAACGCCGGCAAAATTGCAGCCTTCATGGAAATCGCCCTGATTGCTCGAGCCTTCGCCAAACGTAACAAACGATACAAACTCCTTCTTCTGCATCTTCGCGGCAAGCGCGATGCCTACGGCATGCGGAACCTGGGTCGTTACAGGGCTGGAGCCGGTCACGATCCGCAGGCGTTTACTGCCGAAGTGGCCTGGCATCTGCCGTCCGCCGCTGTTCGGATCCTCGGCCTTGGCAAAAGCCGACAGCATTAATTCCCGAGGCGTCATGCCAACCGCCAATACGAATCCGTAGTCGCGGTAGTAAGGTAAAAAATAATCTTTCTCCCGGTCGAGGGCAAAGGCAGCAGCAACCTGACATGCCTCCTGCCCGATTCCGGAAACGTGAAAATTAATTTTGCCCGCACGCTGCAGCAGCAGATTGCGCTCATCGAATTTTCGCGCCAGCACCATATATTTGTACATGTCCAGCACTTGTCCGTCGGTCAGTCCAAGCTGCTCATGCCTATTGTTGTTTGCCGTAACCGTTTCATGTTCTTTCATGGAGATCCCTCCTTTATGTGAGCCATGACTTCAGGCTTGATCCGCCTCGCAACCTGAGTTTGAGGCATATTAGATCAAGTATTAAAACCTGGTACTAAGACTTGGCTTAATGATATTATAATCCCTTTCTCGGCAAAAAGAAATGAGGGATTCCACAAAAGAATATCCTCATTCCTACAAACCGATCGCTCGTCCATCCACGGCAAGCATCGCTTCGCCGATGATTTCGGATAATGACGGATGGGCGTGGACCGCCGTGCCGACTTCCCATGGGGTCGCATCCAGCACTTGTGCAAGAGCCGCTTCGCCAATGAGCTCGGTTACGTGCGGACCCATCATATGCACTCCCAGAATATCCTGCGTCTTCTGATCGGCAATGACTTTTACGAACCCTTCCTTTGTTCCGTGGATCAAAGATTTGCCGATCGCCGAAAACGGGAATCTGCCGATCTTGATCTCATGTCCGCGTTCTTTCGCCTGCTTCTCCGTCAGCCCGACGCTGGCTACCTCATGACGAGTGTAAATACAGCGCGGGATCCATTCGCTGCGGAAGGACTCCGTCTTCTCGCCTGCCAGATGGTTCACGGCAGCAATCCCTTCATGGCTGGCCGCATGCGCAAGCTGAAGACCCCCGATGCAATCGCCGATCGCGTAAATATGGGGCTCCGTTGTCTGCATATTCCCGTTCACGGCAATGATGCCGTTCTCCACGCGAACATCGGTATTCTCAAGTCCGATATTCTCGGTATTGCCCACTCTTCCGACAGAGAGCAGCAGCTTGTCCGCTGACAACGTTCTTGTGTCATCCTTATGCTCGATCGCGATGGACACGCTTTGATTCCGGATCTCACAGCTGTCGGTTAATAGCTTTATGTTCGTGATAACCTCTACGCCCCTGGCGCTGAGCATCTTCGACAGCTCGCGTCCGATCTCCTCATCCTCCGTAGGCAGCAAATGGGATGAAGCTTCCACAATCGTGACCTGAACTCCGAAATCATTCAGCATCGAGGCCCATTCCACGCCGATTACGCCGCCCCCCACGATAATGATGGATGAGGGAAGTTCATCCAGCTGAAGCGCATGGTCGCTAGTCAATATATGTATGCCGTCAGGCTCTAATCCCGGTAAGTGACGCGGACGCGATCCGGTCGCAATGATCAGATGGGTGGGAACCACGGTTTCCATCTCGCCATCCGGAAGCTCAACCGCTACGGCCCCGCTGCGCGGAGAGAAAATGGACGGGCCGATAACTCTCCCCTTGCCCTGCACGACGGTGATTTTATTTTTACGCATCAAATATTGGACGCCCTGGTGCAGCTTCTCCACAATGCCGTCCTTCCGTTTCTGCACTTTGTTAAACGATAGCCGGACTCCGTCCGTCTCGATTCCATAGCTCTCGCTATCCTTCATTTCCGCATAAAGCTCGGCGCTTCGAAGCAATGCTTTGCTCGGAATGCACCCGCGGTGCAAGCAGGTCCCTCCCAATTTGTCCTGCTCGATGATAACCACATTTTTACCGAGCTGGGCTGCACGGATGGCTGCAACATATCCACCGGTACCTCCGCCAAGAATTGCTACATCACATGTTATAGCCACAAACGGCACCTCCATCATAAGTCCAGTTATACACTTTCATTGTACTCTCTTTTTTTCGGATTACAAAATCGTCATCCATAATCGAAATAGACATCCCCTTATGAAAAAGGTATGATAAACGGTAGTTTAATACATCAGTCGCAGGAAGGAATCTTCTATGAAAATGTTAATTTCCCGCTTTATTGCCATCTTGATTTTGGTTATTCCGGGTTTTATGGCAATGAAGGGTTTCTTGATGATGAAAGATGCGGTTTTTCTATATATTGCCGTGCATGGGGACGACAACGTGGCGAACCCCGCTTTCGGTTGGCTTTCTTTTCTTGGCGGACTGGCCCTGTTCGTCATCGGCATCGGTTTCCTGGGCGGCTGGATTCTGTTCCGCGACCGCAAACGGAATTACGTCGGTCCGAGATTCAAAAAGAAGCGCCCGGCACCGAAATCAGGAACCCCGTCCAAAAGCTGATTCACCCATACAAAACAAACACCGGGGAGCGCTCCCCGGTGTTTGTTTGTTTTGGCCCAAGTTGTTATTCCATGAGGGCATCCTTCAATTTACTCGACATTCTATTTTCTTTGGAGGCCGCTTTTAGGGCGGTTCGCCGCAGATTGACATTCTGTCTCGTTAAAGCTTCGATTTCTTCATACATCGCATGGATTAACGTCAGGGCATCCGGAGGTAAACCTCCCTTGGATTCCGCCTCCTGTATACGCTCTTTCCATGCTTCCATCTTGTCGCTCATGCTGATCTTCCTTTCAGGGCAATTCCCTATTCTCCGTCTTCAACCCCATGCTTCCTACGCCCGTATCATTAACGAACCTTCAAATCGGCGGACAATTCGGCAATCAATTTCGGCATCCAATCGTGCAGATCCCAAAATTTAAAGCCGGCGGCTGCGGCTTTGGCATGATCCATCGTCCAATCACCCGGAATGCCGAACGGAGACATGTGATCCGGTGCCGCCGATGACTTGAGCGGAGCCGTCCTCCCGATTTCCTGCTGGATCAAGCCCATCATTTCCCGTACCGAAATCGTGCCGCTCGAACATGCATTAACCGGGCCTTCCAATTGGACTCGGCCTGCCCACTCCAGAAATTCTGCCGCTTCCTCGGCATGCACAAACGAGATTTGCGCGTCGGGATCCGGCAAACCAATGGCTTCCCCGCTCGCAGCATGTTCAATATGGAAAAGCAGCCTTCGCGTGTAATCATCCGGTCCAAGGACAATCGGCAGCCGGACGGCGGTTACATTGAGGTTATGGCGACCGAACAATACCGCCTCCGCCTGGCGCTTGCCTTCCTTGTAGCTGTAGTCCCTGCTTTCATTCATCATGACCGGGTATCTGTAAGGATCAAAGTCTTCTTCCCTCACCGGATGATCCGCAAAATCATATACCGACAACGTGGAGGTCAGCACATATTGTCCTACACGTCCGGCAAATAAATCCGCTGCTTGTCCCGCTTCTTCCGGCGTATAACATATATTATCATATACGATATCAAAATCCTGGCTCCCCACTGCCTGCTTTAAGCTCTCCGTATCTTTCCGATCCGCGGCAAGCCGCGAAACGGCCCCCCCGAATGGATCCTGGTGTTGTCCGCGCGTCAAAATCGTAACGGCATCGCCGTTAGCCACCAGCCGGTTAACCAGCCTTTTGCCAAAAAAGCGGGTTCCGCCCAATACTAATATCTTTGCCATTTATAATTCCTCCCTACCAGGAAATAAGTATATCGTTAATAAAAACGATTCTTACTACACCCTTAACCATTCAAACAGGTTTCCTGTCCTTTTTTCTCCATCCGTACCGCAGACTCCTTCTTTTCTCCTATTTAATATTATGCAGCCGCCTGCCTCGGAATTTAAAAAACCGACCCAGCATTTAAGCTGGGTCGGTTTCAAGGTCATAACTTGGATATCATTGCATGATCCGCTCTCGGCACACCGAAATTCGGCGTACCGTCTTCATTCCACCGGATGATCTGTACGCGCGCATGGCGGTTCGGATCATATAGCGGATCACCCACGATCTCCTTGTAACTACGGGCATGGTAAACCAGGATGTCCAGCAGGCCGTCCTCGGAGACCGTGAAGCTGTTGTGTCCCGGCCCGTATTGGCCATTGGCTTCCGATGTCGTAAATACGGGCAAGGGTGATTTCACCCAGGATCCCGGATCCAGCAAATCGCTGTCCTCATCGGCCGTCAGCAGGCCCATCGCATAGTTATGGTCCGTGGCGCTTGCCGAATAGGTCATGAATATACGACCGTTTCGCTTCAGGACGGCGGCTCCTTCATTCACCAGATAGCCGATCTTCTCCCAATCATATTCGGGAACCGATATGCAAACCTGTTCCCCTGTCAGGGTCCAGGGATTTTCCATCAAGGAGATATATAGATTCGAGTTGCCCGGAATGGCCGGATCTTTCTGGGCCCATACATAATACCGCCTTCCCTTATGCTCAAACGTGGTTGCGTCCAGTGCAAAAGACTCCCACTTCGTGATCACTTGTCCCTTCTCCACCCATTCTCCTTCCAGCGGGTTCGCCGAAGCGTTCTCCAGCACGAACATGCGGTGATCAAACAACCCGTCCCTCGTTTCGGACGTATGCGCCGCTGCGTAATACACATACCATTTGCCCTCTATGTGATGAAGCTCGGGCGCCCATATATTGGCGCTCATCAAACCCGAATCATGCTTGCGCCAAACCGTTAGGCCTTCCGCATCCGCAAGCCCTTGGATCGTTTCCGAGCGTCTAAGCTCGATCCGGTCATATTCCGGCACGGAACCGGTAAAGTAATAAAAACCATCGCTATGTTTATAAATCCAGGGATCTGCCCTCTGCTCGATCAGGGGATTTTTTATATATAATTCAGTCATGGTGACGACTCCTATACCTTGTAGTTTGACTTCGTTAGCTTTCGGTTTACTTGCTCTTCATTTCCGTTCTTCAAAAAACTATCCTTTGATACCCGCGTTTAAGTTGATCGACTGCACAAAATATTTCTGGGCAAACAGGAACAACAGCAGCGTCGGAATGATGGCCAGGATCGCGGAACCCATCAATTGTCCGATCATGCGATAATTGCCGTAGATGTCCTGCAGCAGCAGCAATCCTGCCGTAACCGGCATCTTCTCCACGTCGGTATACACGATGACCGGCCAGAGGAAATCATTCCAGGAACCCGTGAATGAAAACAGGCCGCATACAATCAACACAGGCTTCATCAGCGGCAAAATGATAGAATAATAGATTCTAAAGTCACCCGCGCCGTCCACGCGTGCCGATTCGTCCAGATCCTTGGGAACGCCCATCATGAATTGTCTGACCAAGAAAATGTTCCCCATGCCTGCCAAACCTGGAATAATCATCGCCCATGAGGTGTTTACCCACCCCAGCGCATCTATGATTTTGTAGGACGGAATCAGGTTCACGACTCCGGGAAAGAAGGAAATCCCCAGCAAAGTAAAGAACAAGGTGTCCCTTCCTTTAAAGTTCATGCGGGAGTACCCGTAGCCGGTGATGGAAATGACCACGATCACCAGCAGCGTATGCATCGTTGCGATAAAGACGGAGTTCATCAACCAGCGCAGGATCGGGGCCGTCGACGTATTTTGCAGGATCGTGACATAATTATCGAATATCCAGTTGTCGGGCAGCAGACTGAAACCGCTGGATACGACCTCCGCCTGGGACCGGAACGATGTGGTAATGCCAAAGATGACCGGAATCGCCCATATTACGCACAACAGGATGAGAAATGTATAAGCCATATATTTGGACACGCTAATGTTGGTTGAAGCCTTCTTCGGACCGGAGCGGGTAAGCTTAGTATCCGCGTTCGCTTCATGTACTACCGGGTTCGACATTGCACAGTACACCTACCTTTTATCGTTTCCGTCGTTTGCAGGCAGAACATGCCGCTAGGACGCGTTTCGGTTCATCACATAATATTGAAGGGCTGAAATGACCAGAATGACCAGTCCGAGCAGCACCGCCATCGCGGATGCCATGCCGGCAATGGATTCCCCGTGGCCGAAGGCCAGCTGGCGAATATACATCATCAATACCGTCGTGCTCTGTCTGGGTCCTCCGTCCGTCATCATTAATGGCTGACCGAATACGTTGAAAGCTCCGGCGGTCGTCATGACAAAGGTATAAATCAGCGGGAAACGAATGGAGGGCAGCGTAATGCTCGAAAATCTGCGGACGGGCCCCGCTCCGTCCATCTCGGCCGACTCGTACAAATCCTTGGATACTCCGCTGATGGAAGCCCGGTAGATGATCATGTTTCCACCGACTCCGCCCCAAACCGTAATGACAATAATGATCAGCCAGGCATAAGGCTGGTTGGCTGCCCAAACCGTTTCGGAGCCGAAGACGTTGTTCGTGATCCCAAGCTGCTTGTTAAAAATCAATGACCAGATCAGTGCCGCTGCGGAGATCGAAATTAATCCGGGAATATAGAGAATGGATTGAATGACGTTTTTCATTTTCACTTTTTTGTGTTCGAGCGACACCGCGATCATTAACGGGATAACGATTAATATCGGTACGCTCAAAACTACGAAGATCAACGTATTTTTTAATCCGTTCATAAATTGGGTATAGAAGGTGGACTCCGCATCAAACAGAATCGTTTTATAGTTGGCCAGGCCGACCCATACCGGGTCATTGATCAGATTCCATTGCGTAAACGAAGCATAGATCCCGTATAGGGTCGGTAATAGAATAAACACGATGAATAGAATCAGATGAGGACCTACAAAGAAATAAGGTGTCAGCGACTTCTTTTTCATACCCTTTCATTTCTCCTTTGGAAAAGAAAAGCGTCATGAGGTTTGGACGCTTTTCTTTTTTTCAATCGGCTCTGCCTTCATTTACTTTGCGGCACTGTTGCCTTCTGCGATTTTATCCTCTACGAACTTCTGCATCGTCGCCAGGGTTTCGTCGATATCGACGTTGCCCCGCACAATATCCGCTGCATATGTATCTACAGCCTCGGCAACATATGGATAGTACTCGTAAGTGTAAATGTACAAGGATTCAATTTCTTTTTCATTGGACGTGAAGAATGATTGAATATAGTTGTTGTAGTCCGGACTCTCAATGACTTGTTTACTCGCTACGATCTGACCCGCTTTTGCCCACTCGATCGAGTGTTGGCGAATGAACTCCAGGAACTGGCCGATGGCCTGCTCTTTTTCATCCGTTCTCTTCTCGTTCTTCAGCATGGAGAACAGGTGGGAGGATGCTCGGTTTGTATATGTATCCGCACTCGTCGAATAAATGTTGGTTACGCCAAAGTCCAGGCCGTCAACCGTGGCATGGGCCGTCGAGCTCCATGTGCCGTCTGTCGAGAATAAAACGTTTCCAGCTTGGAACATCAGGTAGCCGTCTTCGCCAAATGGTGTCATTAAACCCGCATCGGCTATTTTCTTAATCTCCGTAAATGCCTGCTTCATGGCTTCCGTATTGACTGCAGGTTTGCCGTCTTGCTGGATGTCTCCGCCCAGATTCTGTATTTGAGCCAACACAACCCAGCCCAACAGCGCGTCATTGACCACGTAATCGCCTTCATCCAGCTTGCCTTGCAGCGACAACATTTCATCGATGGTCACGACATCGTCATCCAGGAAACTTTCAACATTGTATTTCTTGAGCAGATTTTTGTTGTAGTACATCGCGTTGCTGTGGATATCAAGCGGTACCGTATATTGGGTGCCTTCCACGTTTCCGGTTGCCCAGGCCTGCGGCAGATAATTGTCCTCTTTCAATTCCGGCTGCGCTTGCATGACCGCCGTCATCGGCTCCAACACGCCCTGCTTAACGAAGCTTGGAACGCGGTCCGCGTGGATGATGGAAAGATCGGGAACGCCTTTGCCGGAATTAAGAACGGTGGATATCTTCGTATACATGTCCGAAGTGATGACATGCTTCACTTTATACTCGGGATTGGTGGCATTGTAATCCTTAACGAGCTGATCCATGTAAGCCCCGTCATCACCCGTCAATGGCGTCCAGAAGGTAATGGTGTTCTTGTCGCTGTTACCGCAACCTCCCAGTACCGCTACCGCTAACAATGCAAGTATCAGTGAAACCCCCATTTTTTTCTTCAACAAACTCTCCTCCTATTACTAATCATTTGGTTAATCATTCACCGGCCAGAATCATGAAAACGATTAACTTTGGTTCAGTATACACTCGCACTGAAAGCGGTGTCAATAACTTATACATAAATCTTAGTTATAATTTTTATACTTGATTAACTTTTTGGTTAATTATATTGTTGAAAAAACGTGTGTTTAATTGCCAAGATTTATGTACAGGTTAATAATGATTGTGTTATGATGCATATTAGTTAATAATTGAAAAACTTGTTGAAAGAAGTGGTCATATGCAATTGGAAATAGACAAGTCATCGCTTGTGGTTTACGAGGCTTTGGCCAGCGAAGTTCGCATCAAGATTATTCAGCTGCTCTCCAAAAACAAAATGAACATCAAAGATTTGGCGCAGGAGCTTCAAATCAGCAGTCCGATCGTGACAAAGCATATTAAAAAACTTGAAGATGCCGGCATTATCCGGACAGAGAAGGTGCCGGGAAAATCGGGGCAGCAGAAAATTTCGATCCTGAAGGTGGATCACATTGAAATCAACTTCCCCAAAAAGATCTTCCATTCCTTTGCTTCTTATGAAGCCTCGGTGCCGATCGGGCATTACACCGACTATGACCTGAAGCCTACGTGCGGCCTTGCTACCGAGAAGGAGTTCATCGGACGGGTTGACGAACCCAAGTACTTTATGGATCCCAAGCGCGTGGATGCGGAAATCCTGTGGTTTACCGAGGGGTTCATCCAATACAACATCGCCAACTTTCTGCAAAAGGATGAGAAGCTGCAGCAATTCGAAATCAGTTTGGAGATATCGTCCGAGTTTCCTTTTTCCAATGATGTGTGGCCATCGGACATTACGTTTTCCTTGAACGGAATGGAGCTCGGCACGTGGACGAGCCCAGGGGATTTTGCGGATACGCGGGGGAAATATACGCCTGAATGGTGGCCGCACAACATCAACCAATACGGTCTGCTGAAAACGATTCGGATTACCAGCCACGGCACGTATATCGATGGCGATCCTCTCTCAACCGTCTCCGTGGACGACCTGAATTCGGCATGTGATCGCTGGACCTTTCGTATCGAAGTCAAGGAAGACGCGAAGCATGTTGGAGGCGCTACGTTATTCGGCAAGAAATTCGGAAACCATGCCCAGGATATCCAGTTCAAAATGTATTATCTGTGAGGAAATCGATGGTACGCAGCACCGGAAGGAGATTACCGGGTGGTGATGTAACCTTAGTAAAACAAAACAAACCAGCTGCTGATCCGGCTGGTTGTTTGTGCTGATGAATTCCGTCCTGAAACATAAAATCACTCCTTCACAGGTTACGATAGCCGCAACCAATAAAGGAGTGATTTCAATAAATCGCTCAAGTAGACATTTAGGTGTGCATCGTCCATGTCCCTAAATCCCTTCCTCTTAGTCCTTACCCTTTCAAGAGACCTTATGCTCGATCCGAAGCTTGTCTGCCACCATGGCAATGAACTCGCTGTTGGTCGGCTTGGATTTGCTGATGTTAATGGTGTAGCCGAACAAGTGGCTGATGGAATCGATGTTACCGCGCGTCCAAGCCACTTCAATGGCATGCCGGATCGCCCGCTCCACTCGGGATGGCGTTGTTTTGAACTTCTCAGCGATGGCCGGATACAGCGTTTTGGTAATCGCGCCAAGAATTTCGATATTGTTGTACACCATGGTAATGGCTTCGCGCAGATATTGATATCCCTTGATATGAGCCGGAACGCCGATTTCATGGATAATGGAAGTGATATTCGCGTCCAAGTTCTTGCCCTTGCCCATAGGAACCACATTGGATTTCATGCTTGTAAACGGAGTGCCGGAGGAAATGCTGCTCGGCGAACCCACGAGCTGTCGAATGCGGCTGGCGAGCACCTCCATGTCAAACGGCTTTAAAATATAATAGGAAGCACCCAACTGCACCGCGCGCTGCGTAATATTCTCTTGGCCGAACGCCGTGAGCATAATGACTTTCGGCTGCGGAGACAGATTCATGTCGCGTAAACGCTCGAGTACCCCAAGCCCGTCCAAATGAGGCATAATAATATCAAGGATCAGTACGTCCGGTACTTTTCCGGATTCCTCAATCATGCTCAGTACTTCTTCGCCATTATAAGCGATTCCGGATACCACCATATCTTGTTGATCCGAAATGTATTCGCCGAGCAGGTTTGTAAATTCACGGTTGTCGTCTGCCAATAATACCTCAATCTTTTGCAATTCGTGCTCCTCCTTTATCAGATCAGTTGTTATTTTAGAACATTTTTCTGTTTATAAAGTTTTCGACATGCTTATTTAAATTCCTTCTGTCGAAAATTATTTTTCTTTATTTTTTTTTGAAGTTGATTTATAATTAAATATTTTGTTTCAAATTAATCTCTATTTCGTTCTTTTACGACAAAAAATCTCAAGGCATTAACCTGCCTTAAGATTTTGAGGTGTTGATTCTGTAGATTGTAGTACGCCGGAATCTTGAAGCATCCACTCGATAAAGCACCCATATCCCGACTTAGGGTCGTTTACAAACACATGGGTTACCGCTCCAATCAGCTTACCGTCCTGAACGATGGGACTGCCGCTCATGCCCTGCACGATCCCGCCGGTTTTCTTAAGCAGTCTTGGATCGGTAATGCGCAGCACCATTCCTTTGGTCGCTGGAGCGTCCTGTTTGGAGACGTGAACGATCTCCACCGTAAAGCGTTCGACTTCCTGGCCTTCAACGACGGTTAATATTTCAGCGGGACCTTCCTTCACCTCATGGGAAAAAGCAACGGGAATCGGCTCCTGATACAGTCCGTGATCCGGAAGCTGATTCATTTTACCGAAAATGCCGAAATGGGTATTGCGTTCGACATTGCCTAAAATCTTGCCGTCTTTTGTGAAGGTTGCCCTTTTCTCTCCGGGCTCGCCTTCTTCGCTACGGCTAATCGAGGTGACGTTGGATTGAACGATCTGGCCGCTTCCAACATCAATGGGGGTCTGAGTATTCATGTCGGTGATGACATGACCGAGCGCTCCGTAGACCTTCTGGTGAGGCGCATAAAAGGTAAGCGTCCCTACGCCTGCTGCGGAATCACGGATATACAGGCCAAGGCGCCAGCTTTGATCCTCTTGGTCATAAGCGGGACTCAGCTTTGTTTTCATTACCTTGCCGTCCCGTTTAAAGGATATGTCCAGCGGCCGATTCGCTTTACCGGCCTTCTCGACGATCTCGGCAACCTTCGTGACATCGTTAAGCGGCTTTCCATCCATCGTTGTAAGCAGGTCGCCAAGCTTTAGGCCGGCAGCTTCGCCGGGAGACACTTTGGCCCCGTTTTGAACCCGTACCAGATGATGTCCAACCACCAGTATACCGGAGGATTTCACTTTGACGCCTATGGTTTGGCCTCCCGGTATGACTTTAAGTTCCGGCATCACTTTGACATGGACAGTCTTCAGAGGAATTGTACCGAATAATTTCAGGGTCACTTCTGCGTTTCCGCTTTGCTGGGGATTGAGCTGCAGCGGCTGTTTCAACGATACTTGAAGTTTCGATTCCCGGGAGCCGTTTAGCTGCAGGACATCCGGTCGATCAACTGAAGCGAGGGCTTGCACAGGCATGGCAACATCAAGTCGGGACTGCTGACCGGTAATCAATCTCAGTTCATCGGGCAATGAGGCAAAAGATTGGACAGGATCAGCAGTTCCAATGAAACAAAGAAGGAAAGCAAGAACGAAACCGAGCAGTTTTCTCCTGAGGTTGGGCTTCAATGGCTGTCACGCTCCCTTTTTCTTCTTTCGCTTGACGAAAAGGTGGTCGCCAATTGCGTACCTTTAAGTTACCCTGCCCTTATGGTTTTATAACTGTCAATCATTGACCCAAAGCCTTTCTGGAAGCCTTTTGCGCTGCCGCCAGATTGAGCATTTCTTGGGCATGATGAAGCGTCTTTTCGGTAATTTCGACTCCGCCAAGCATCCGGGCAAGCTCTTTTACACGCCCTTCTTCATTCAGGTTTTCTACTTGCGTCATCGTTCTGGAGGCTTCAAGCTTCTTCTCGATTAAATATTGATGATCCGCCATGCAAGCCACCTGCGGCAAATGCGTAATGGAGAATACCTGACAGGTTTTGGCCAGCAAAAACAGCTTCTCAGCAATCGATTGGGCAGCCCTTCCGCTGACACCCGTGTCGACTTCATCAAAGATTAAGACCGGTATTTGATCATGACGGGCAAATATACTCTTCATCGCCAGCATAATTCTGGACATTTCCCCACCCGAAGCAATTTTGGCAAGCGGACGGAGTGGCTCGCCCGGATTCGCGGAGATGAGAAATTCCGCCGTATCCATGCCTTGTCTCGTCAACCGGACTTTTTGGCCTTCATACTCGTAGCCGTTCGGATCCAGCTGCAATTCCAGGCGGACTTCCAGCGAGGTGCGTTCCATTTGAAGATCCTTCAGTTCCCCCTCGACTTGCCTAGCCAAGTCTTGCGCGCATTGCTTGCGGGCATGACTCAGCTCTTTCGCGCTTACGAGCAGCACGCTTAACAACTCGTCACGGCGCTGTTCCAACGCTTGAATAAATTCGTCCTTATTCTCCAGCATATCGGTTTCCTGCTGAATTCTCACGTAGTATTCCAGAATTTGCTCCACATTATCCCCATATTTTCGGCGCAAACCGGAGATCATATCTAGACGGAGCTCAATTTCATTGAGCCGTTCGGGATTGAATTCGATGCCGTCACGATAATCCCTTAACTGGAAGACCGCATCCTCAAGCTGATAATAAGCGGATTGAAGCTGCTCGACAAGCGGCTTTAATCCCTTCTCATCGTATCCGGATACATCCTCAAGTCTGGACAAAGCCCTGCTGACGGACTCAAGGCCCGATGATCCGTACAACAGGTCATAGGCTCCCGCTACGGAATCCATCATCTTCTCGCTGTGGGAGAGTTTGGTTCTTTCTTCGGACAATGCCTCGTCTTCGCCGGTTTTCAGCCCGGCAGCCGCGATTTCCTCCAGCTGGAAACGGTACATATCCAGCATTTGATATGCTTTCTGGCTGGTTTCCTGCAGGTCCTTAAGCTCTTTCTCCACTTTGCTGAATTCGCCGTACAGCTCCTGGTATTTGCGCTTGGCAGGCCCTATGGTCTTATCTCCGTAAGTGTCCAGCAGGCTCATATGCTGCTCTGAACGCAGCAGGCTTTGATGCTCATGCTGTCCATGGATATTAATCAGCTTTTCCCCGACTTCACGCAGCATGCTGAGGTTCAGCAGCTGTCCGTTAATACGCGACGTGCTTTTACCTTGAGACGTCAGCTCTCTTCGAATTAGCAAGTGCTCTTCCGGATCCGCTTCAACCCCCAGCTTCTTGAGCGTACTCCATACCGGATGCTCCGCAGGCAGCTCAAACAGCGCCTCGATCTCCGCTTTGTCGCACCCGTACCGAATCAGCTCAGCCGAGCCGCGGCCGCCGGCAATTAAACCCAGCGCATCAATGATGATGGACTTACCGGCCCCGGTTTCCCCTGTCAGGACGTGAAATCCGGGATAAAAGTGCACATCCACGCTTTCTACAACAGCCAGGTTCCGAATGGATAGCGTGTTTAACATGTTTACCACCTCCGCTACTGCTAAAAAATGATCGATATGTCTCTACACCTGATCAGGAAATGAAATTTTTGATTTGGGACACCACATGTTCGCCGTCTGCTTCCGTACGGCAAATCAGCAAGATCGTGTCATCCCCGCAGATGGTCCCCATGATCTGTGACCATTCCATGTTATCGAGCAGCACGGCAACCGAGTTGGCTGTTCCGGGCAAGCATTTCATGACCACAAGATTGCCGGTTCGGTCAATGTAAACAAAATTGTCGACGAGCGCTCTTTTGAGCTTCTGAACAGGGTTGTACCGCTGATCTGTCGGCATGGAGTATTTATATCGCCCGTCATCTGTAGGCACTTTTATGAGCAGCAATTCTTTGATATCCCGTGATATCGTAGCCTGAGTAACCTGAAAGCCTTCCGCGCGCAATGCGTCCACAAGCTCATCCTGCGTTTCAATATCCTGGTGGGTAATGATATCCCTGATTTTAATATGGCGTTGTCCCTTCATAAAGAGCCTCCTGAGTATTAACTGTTGTATTCATCATGACCAATCCATTCTTCGTCCGTCCAATCCATGCTTAAACGGTTAATAGTCCCCTCATTCACGTCGATGTAGAGAAGGCCCGCACACTCGGGATACAGCAGCAAAAACGGCATCAACCGATCGCGAATGCCGGAGCCTGTCCAATCCACCGGCATTCGTTCCCGCGCCAGCTTCACCATGTACAGTTCGCCGCTGTCGTCGGATGCAACGTAATCTATAAACAACCGACTTAAGATGGGCTTATGTCCCGTTTCAAACGACAAGTTTATTTTTACTTTACCCCCAACCACATCATATCCTTCTTGTTCAAGCATCCCAATGACTGGGTGATCTGGAATGTGCTCATTGATCGGGATGCCCGGCAGCCGGTCCGGTGATGGTGACATCAGCCAACGATTCAGCCTATAGCCGATAAGCAAGGCAATGACGACACCAAGCAATATCATTAATAACCAATCATAACGCTCATTCATCCTCTCACCTCGAATTTTGTATTCGCGGATGAGAACATAAATTCCTCTTTTTCAGCAAAAGAAACCCATCATTTCGATGAGTTTCCTGTGAATGTATGAGCCGCTTGCGTGACGACGGTGTCAATCCATTGACTCAATGGGACAGAAGTTTGTCCATCTTCCTGAGTCGGTTCTTCCGAGCTTTCAGATGCCTCCGGCTCTAATCGCCAGTGGGCCAGGAATTCAATATTTCCTTCCCCTCCCGTTATCGGAGAGAACGTAAGGTTTTTCAGCTTGAATCCAAGGCCGTCCGCAAAAGTCAGCACCTGCGTTAAAACGTCCTTATGGACCTTCGGATCCCGAACCACCCCGGATTTACCGACCTTCTCCCGCCCCGCCTCAAATTGAGGTTTGATCAGGGCGGCTACATCTCCCGGTTTACCCAGCAGCAACTTGAGAGGCGGCAGTATAATGCGAAGCGATATAAACGAAACATCGATGCTCGCAAAATCAGGCAGAGGACCGTTCAGGTCCTCCGGCGTCATATAGCGAAAATTCGTTCGCTCCATGACGCATACGCGTTCATCGTTACGCAGCGACCAATCCAGCTGGTTATAACCAACGTCGATCGCGTACACATAACTAGCCCCATGCTGAAGCGCGCAATCCGTAAAACCGCCTGTCGATGATCCGATATCCAGCATCGTGCGTCCCTTCATGTCGAGGCCGAACGTACGAATCGCTTTCTCCAGCTTTAGTCCGCCTCGGCTGACATAAGGATGAATCGAGCCCTTGACCTTCAATTCGGACGTCCTCGGAATTTTCATGCCGGGTTTCTCGATCCGTTCGGTTCCGGCATAGACCAGACCCGCCATAATCGCGGCTTTTGCTTTTTCGCGACTCTCATAATAACCCTGCTCCACGAGCAGGACATCAATTCGTTCCTTCTGAGATGAATCCATATTATACTCCCGATCGTTACTAAGACATAAAACTTCTTTTGCCGAGTACGGCGGTCCGGGCATTCTTCAGGCTCCGGATTTCCTGGCAAACCCCTTCCAGCGTGAGACCTACTTCCTCCCGCTGCTGCGGAATGCTTCCATGCTCGATGAACCGGTCTTCGATCCCCATCAAGGATACGACCGCATCATGGATTCCCTGCTCTGCAAAATATTCCAGAACCGCGCTCCCCAAACTGCCTGCTTGCGAGGTTTCCTCCAGAACCAGCATCGACGTTCCCGTCTTCGCCAAATTCGCCAGCATATCTCCGTCAAGCGGTTTAAGGAAACGGGCATTCACGACTTCTACCGCAATGCCTTCCCGCTTGAGCTGCTCCGCTGCTTCTTCGGCCAGCTGAACCATCGGACCAGAAGCCAGGATGGCATACCCTTCGCCGGGACGGACGACTTCCCAGGTTCCGATTGGAATGGGCACCAGCTCAGTGTCCATCGGAACGCCGCGCACATTGTTCCGAGGGTAACGGTAAGCAATCGGTCCTTCATTATAATCAAGCGCCGTCTTCATCATGTGACGAAGCTCATTCTCGTCTTTTGGCATCATGATGACGATATTCGGGATATGACGCATGAAGGCCACATCGTATACCCCTTGATGCGTTTCGCCGTCTGCACCCACAAAGCCGGCACGGTCAATCGCAAACATCACGTTGGCGTTATGGCGGCAAATATCATGCACGATTTGGTCGTACGCACGCTGCATGAACGTGGAATAGACCGCGAACACGGGTTTCATGCCTTCCATGGCCAGAGCCGCGCACAGCGTTGCCGCGTGCTGCTCGGCAATCCCGACATCGATCATGCGGTCCGGAAATTTCTTGCTGAACGGGATCAGGCCCGAGCCGCCCGGCATCGCCGGCGTAACGGCGACGATGCGTTTATCCTGTTCCCCCAGCTCGACCAAAGTCTGTCCGAACACTTCCGTGTACATCGGATTGCCTACTGCCTTAAGCACTTGGCCGGATTCAATCTTATAAGGGGTGATTCCGTGCCATTTATGCGAATCCGATTCGGCTGGACGATATCCCTTGCCCTTGGTTGTTACGGCATGGATCAGCACGGGACCATCCACATTGTCCGCCTGCTTCAATGTATCGATCAGTTTGTTCAGATCATGTCCGTCCACAGGCCCGAGATACGTAAAACCAAGTTCCTCGAATAAAACACCCGGAACCATCATATATTTAAGGCTGTCCTTCATCTTCTCTGCCGTCTTCGCGAGTTTGCCGCCGATGGCAGGGATTTTCTTCAAGACCATCTCCACTTCGTCTTTGGCACGAAGATAAAAACGGTCCGAACGGATCTTGCTTAAGTAGTTATGCATAGCACCGACATTCGGTGCGATCGACATTTCATTGTCATTCAGGATGACCATGAGCTTCTTCTGCTCGTGGCCGATATGGTTTAGCGCTTCAAACGCCATGCCGCCTGTAAGGGCTCCGTCTCCGATCATGGCGATAACCCGATTGTCTTCGCCTTTCAGATCCCGGGCCATGGCCATGCCCATTGCGGCAGACAGCGAGGTGCTGCTGTGACCGGCTTCCCAGACATCATGCTCGCTCTCGGACCGCTTGACGAAGCCGCACAAGCCTTTGTATTTGCGGAGCGTATCGAATTTATCCATCCGTCCGGTCAAGATCTTGTGTACATAGGCTTGATGGCCCACATCGAAAATCATCTTGTCACGAGGGCTGTCAAAGCAATAGTGCAAGGCCAGCGTGAGTTCAACCACTCCCAGATTCGGTGCAAGATGGCCACCGGTAACGGACAGCTTTTCGATTAGAAAATGACGGATTTGTCCCGCTAAATCCTCGAGTTCGTCCACCGATAGATTTTTAAGTTGTTCTGGTTGTTTGATATTTGGAAGAAGCACGAAGAATCTCCCCGCTTTCCTTGATTAAGTTTACGTTACTAAGCCGATAGTAATTCAGCCATTAACAGACATTATATCACAAAAAAACCGTTTGCATGTAGCGCGCGCTCAGTGGTCCCGGGCCATCAAGAAATCCGCGATCTCCAGCAGCCTTGTAGGGTCGGCGAAGTTCCCTTCGGAAATGACCCGCTTGGCTTCTGCTGTCAGTCGCTCGACTTCATGCCTCGATGCGTCCAAACCGATGAAGTACGGATAGGTCACCTTTTCCTGCTTCACATCGCTTTGTACCGGCTTCCCGAGCTTGGACTCATCCCCGACGAGATCCAGGATATCATCTTGAATCTGAAAAGCAAGGCCGATATGATGCCCGAAGGTACGCAAGGATTCGATCTGGGAGTCGGAGCACCCGGCAACATGGCCGCCCGCCATCAGCGAGAACATGATTAGATCACTGGTCTTGTGCAGGTGAATATACTCAAGCTGCTCTAACGTCGTGATCCCTTGCTCCCCCTCCATGTCGGCCACCTGACCGCCTACCATCCCCCGCGGACCTGCATACTCCGCAAGATCCTCCACGATCGACAGCACGCGCTCTGCTGGAACCCCATGCTTTCTGGCAGCCTGGATGACGCTGTAAAAAGCATGCGTGAGCAAGGCATCCCCCGCCAAAATGGCGCTGGCCTCGCCAAACACCTTATGATTCGTCGGCTTGCCGCGGCGGTAATCATCATCGTCCATCGCCGGCAGATCATCGTGGATAAGGGAATATGTATGGACCATTTCCACCGCGCAGGCAACCGGAACGGCTGCTTCACGGCTGCCGCCGCCCGCCTCGCATGCCGCAATGACAAGCAGCGGACGCATTCGCTTGCCGCCTGCCATTAAAGAATACGACATGGACCGCGAAAGGGTTTCAGGAACTTTCCAGCCTGACGGAAAAAGATTCGTGAACTCGCTGTCCAGCCTGTCACAAATTTCATTCATATATTGATGGATCGTAAGTCTGTTATTCACCCAGTTCACCTGTCTCATCCAGCGTCCCGCCGAATGGCTTCCGCTTCAATTCTCCGCCTTCTTCCACGATCATTTCGATTTTCTGCTCGACCTGCTCCAGCTTTTTGCTGCACATCTGCGACAGCTTCATGCCTTGTTGAAATAAATCGATGGCTTTTTCAAGCGGCACATCTCCGTCTTCCAGCTGCTCAACGATCGTCTCCAGCTGAGCCATCGCTTCTTCGAAGCTGATCTCCAGTGTTTCATTCGCCAATCTCTTCATCCTCCTTCATTCCCCACACTTGACATTGCAGCTGTCCATCGTTGACCCTTACGTTCACCAAATCACCTAATTGCACGTCTTCTATCGATTTGACAAGCTTTTGCTCTTTCTCGTCATACACGAGACTGTATCCTCTCGACATGATCTTCAACGGGCTGAGCGCATCGAGATGACGCATCTCGGTTTGCAGCTGCGACATCTTGGACTTCATGATCGACTGCATCGCATTCAATAACTGCCGGTTGGCCTGCTCTTTCCTTTTGGCGGCGAACTCCGCTTGAGTCCGCGGATTATATCGGATCAGGCCCTGGTGCAGCGATTTTTGATGCTGGCGGACCAGGGAAAGCCTGGATTTCAGGTGGCCCTGCAGCCGCTGGGACAGCATGTCCAGCCGTTCGGCATGCTGAAGCATATACCGACGGGGATGTACCAGGACCGGGGATCGCTGAAGCGATATCAAACGTTCCCGGCTCCGCTGAAGGCGCTGCTGCAGCCCCTGATTCAGCTGGCGCTGTCTTTGGACAAGCTGCCCTCTCAGTTCTGCGCTGCTCGGAACCGCAAGTTCCGCTGCGGCCGTTGGCGTGGCGGCTCGAAGATCCGCGACAAAATCGGCGATCGTAAAATCCGTTTCGTGCCCGACGGCTGAAACGATTGGAATATGGGATTGATAAATGGCCCTTGCAACGATCTCTTCATTAAACGCCCAGAGTTCCTCCAGTGATCCGCCTCCGCGCCCAACGATTAGCACATCAGCCTCTGCCATGTCGTTCATCGTCCGAATGGCCTTGACGATCGAAGGCGCAGCCCCTTTGCCTTGAACCAGCACCGGATACAAAATGGCGTTCGCCTGAGGATAGCGCCTCCGGATCGTAATCATGATATCCCGCACGGCAGCCCCCGTTGGCGACGTGATCACGCCGATCGTCTTGGGATAGCGCGGCAGCGGCCGCTTGCGATCGGCAGCAAACAAGCCCTCTTCCTCCAGCTTCGACTTCAGCTGTTCATAAGCGAGGTACAAGCTGCCGATGCCGTCCGGCTGCATTTGGACGGCATAGAATTGGTACTGACCATCCCGTTCATACACCGACACATTGCCCCGCGCTATGACTCGCGACCCTTCCTTGGGGATAAAAGGCAGCCTCTGGTTATGAGTCGCAAACATGATCGCACGGATCCGGCTGCCTTCATCCTTTAAGGTAAAATACATATGTCCGCTGGAATGATGGGTAAAATTCGATATCTCGCCACGGATCCATACGTCGGATAGCCTGGAGTCGCCTTCCATCTTCATGCGAATATATCGGTTTAAATCCTTAACGGATAATACTCGTCCTGGATCGGCCATCTTCATGTCAGGCCAGCCCATTCAGCCTTTTGGCGGCTATCAGTGTATTCTGCATGAGCATCGTGATGGTCATCGGTCCCACACCTCCGGGAACCGGAGTAATCGGGCCGGACACTGCCTTCACGCTCTCAAAGTCAACGTCCCCGGCAAGCTTTCCGTTCTCCAGGCGGTTCATGCCGACATCGATAACGACGGCACCGGGTTTCACGTAGCTGGCATCAATCATGTTCGCTCGGCCGATCGCCACGACCAGGATGTCCGCTTGACGCGCGATTTCCGCCATATTCCCCGTTTTGGAGTGGCACATCGTAACGGTCGCGTTCTCGCGCTGAAGAAGAAGAGATACCGGTTTGCCGACGATATTGGATCTCCCGATCACGACCGCATGTTTGCCTGCAATCTCAATGCCTGTCCGCTTGATCATTTCAATCACGCCGGCCGGCGTGCATGGCAGGAGACTGTCATCGCCTATTACGAGGTTACCCACATTAACCGGGTGGAAACCGTCCACGTCCTTCTCCACCGCAATCGCATCGATGACGGCCTTTTCCTCGATGTGTTTAGGCAAAGGTAGCTGGACCAGGATCCCATGGATGGATTCCTGGGCATTGAGCTTGTCCACAAGCGCGAGCACTTCGTTCTGGCTGGAATCCGCGGGCAGACGATGCACCTCGGAATAAAAGCCCAGATCGTGGCACGCTTTCTCCTTGTTGCGAACGTAGACATGCGAAGCCGGATCATCTCCTACAAGTACAACAGCCAAACCAGGACGTACATTCTGCTTGGACAATTGTTCTACTTCTAACGCAATCCCCTTGCGAATTTCTTCCGAAATCTGTTTTCCGCTAATAATCGTTGCTTCCGTCATCCTGATCTCTCCTCCATTATGATTGAATCATTACGTTTCAAGCTGGGCATGAACATGCGTGCAGATTTAGGACTGACGCAGCTTCACCTTGACTTGATCCAGCTCTTGAATCATCCGGCCCAGTACGCCGTTGACGAACTTGCCCGATTCCTCGGTTCCGAAATGCTTGGACAGTTCGATCGCTTCGTTAACCGCCACTTTCCCGGGCACGTCATCGCGATAAGTCAGCTCGTACACGGCCAGTCGCAGGATTTGACGATCCACGCGGGAAAGACGGCTTACCTGCCAGCCTTTCAAATAATGAGCGAGGAGTTCATCAATCGAATCCTTGGATTCCCATGTTCCGTTGACCAGCTGCAGCACATATTCCTTCATTTGAACCTCATCGCCAATGACCCGCTCGGTCTCATTCTCTTCGGCCGCTTCGGAGAGCAGCATCGACACGGCTTCCATGCTGTCGACTTCGTTCATCTCCATCTGGTAAAGGCTCTGAACGACAATCTCTCTAGCTACACGTCTTTTCATTATGTTCCTCCTGTGGACCCTGCCGAATCCATTTTTCTAATTAGTATGATCCATTTGCCGTCAAGACTTGACAACAATTAAACGCCAAAAAAAAACCTGTGAATATCTCTCTCCGCAAAAAAGGCGCACTACACCTGTCCTCAGCATTTTTTCCGGAGAAAGCATATCACAGGGTTCATTTAAACGGCCGCCAGCGCTCGGAAAGCCAGCGTCCCCATTCCTGAAAGTGGAAGATGGAGCCCTGGTTCAGATCCTTGCGCTTGCCAAATATATAGCCGATAAATACCACTAATGCAAAGAACAGCATATCCCAAAAACCGGATAATAAATAAATCAGTCCGCACACAAGCCCGCCGGCCACCCCGGCAATTCTTCCTCTGTGACTCTCCCATATTTCTTTCCAAGGCATTTGGGAAGCTCACCTCTATTCCACGCGGCTCTTGAAGCTTGGTGCCTGAACCACGTTAGCAATATATACGGATACGGATGATACGGGTATTCCTGTTGTATCTTCAACAAAGTCGTGCACCTGCTTCTGCACTTCGGTAGTCAGCGTAGGAATGGATTCCTCGCCATCAACCACGGCGCGAATCGCAATATCAAGACCCGACTGGGATACCTTGATCCGCGATTTCAGATCCTTCACTCCGCGGACGCGCGAAGCCGCCTTCAAGCAGAGATTCTCGATCGTCTCCACGGAGATTTGGATATCGCCGAATTCCGTTCGCTGATCGATGGAGTTCAGGTTCGAGCGATCGCGCCTGACGGAGATGTAGAAAAAACGGATGCTCAGCAAAAACAAAACCGCAGCTACGATAATTCCAGCCCAGAAAAGGCGTTGTTCCTGAACATTCGTTAATTCGTAAGGAACAGCGCCACTCAACAGGAGGATGGCAACTACGGATATAACACCGATACTTAAGCTGTAGATAAACAGCAAAAGTCTGTCCATGATTTTGGCCACGATTCAGCACAGCCTCCTTAAATTAGATTAAACCCTCGACATCGCTGCCCAGGGCTAGCCTGAAACTATTCTATTTGACGCGTTGAGCCAAATCCAATTCTTCCGTCTTCTCCACGGATTTCATGAAATGGACGTCATGAATATGTACATTGACTTCAATCACCGTAAGCCCTGTCATATTCTCAATCGAACGTTTCACGTTGCGCTGGATTTCCCCGGCAACTTCCGGAAGTCGATGGCCATATTCCACGATGACGGATACGTCAACGGCAGCTTCCCGTTGTCCGACTTCAACTTTAACGCCCTTGGATAAATTCTTGCGTCCGAGCAGCTCCGCAATGCCGCCTGCAAAGCCTCCGCTCATCCCCGCAACACCGCGTACCTCGACCGTAGCGAGTCCGGCGATGACTTCAATTACTTCCGGTGCAATCTGAATCTCACCGATATCTGTACGTTCAAATTCTGTAGGCAAAGTTTCCGCCATTGTCTCAACACACCTTTCAGAATAAGTTAGCGGATGCACCCAAACTGCATAACGCATGCGCTCTTATTACTCATACTATACCATTTGGCCAAGTTTATGACAAACTTGGCCAAAGGTTTTAAATCTCATTTTCTTCCAAAAACTTAATATCGAAGTCGCCCTTTAAGAAGGTAGGATGCTTCAGCAGTTTCTGATGGAACGGGATGGTCGAATAGATCCCTTCAATCTCGAATTCAGCCAAAGCGCGTTTCATCTTCGCGATCGCTTCATCGCGGGTCGGCGCCCATACAATGAGCTTGGCAATCATCGAATCGTAATAAGGCGAAATCGTGTACCCGGGATATGCCGCGCTATCCACCCGCACGCCAGGACCGCCCGGAGGCAAATAGAATTGAATGGTTCCCGGTGCAGGCATGAAGCCCTTGTCCGGATTCTCGGCATTGATCCGGCACTCGATAGACCAGCCGTTAATGACGACATCCTCTTGACTGAAGGAAAGCGTGTTGCCTTCAGCTACGGAGATCATTTCCTGAATCAGGTCCACGCCGGTTACCATCTCCGTTACCGGATGCTCCACCTGAATCCGCGTGTTCATCTCCATGAAGTAGAACTGTCCGTCCTGGCCCAGCAAAAATTCAAGCGTGCCGGCACCGGAGTAGTTTACCGCTTTTGCCGCGCGAACGGCGGCTTCACCCATTCGGCTGCGTACCTCTTCACTTAGCACCGGACAAGGAGCTTCTTCAACCAGCTTCTGTCTCCGGCGCTGCACGGAACAGTCACGCTCCCCGAGATGCACGGCGTTGCCGTGTTTATCGGCGATAATCTGAATCTCCACGTGCTTCATGCCGGTGAGATATTTTTCAAGATACACGCCAGCATTGCCGAAAGCCTTCTGGGCTTCCTGCTGCGCGTTCGTAATCTGTTTGATCAGCGATTCCTCATCCTCGGCGATTCGAATCCCCTTACCTCCGCCGCCAGCGGTCGCTTTGATAATGACCGGATAACCGATGTCGCGTGCGAGCATGACGGCCTCGTCCAGATCCTCGACCAATCCGTCGGACCCGGGAATAACCGGAACCCCCGCATCCTTCATCGTTTGCTTCGCCACCGCCTTGTCGCCCATGCGGTTGATCGCGTCGGCGGAAGGGCCGATAAAGGTAATGTTGCAGGATTCACAGATCTCCGCGAAATCCGCGTTCTCGGCCAAAAAGCCGTAACCGGGGTGAATCGCGTCACACTCGGTCAGCGTAGCCACGCTCATGATATTCGTGAAATTCAAATAGCTGTCTTTCGATAATGTAGGGCCGATGCAATAGGCCTCGTCCGCCAAGCGAACATGCAGAGATTCCCGGTCCGGCTCCGAGTAAACGGCAACGGTTGCGATGCCAAGCTCCCGGCAAGCCCGGATGATACGGACGGCTATCTCTCCGCGGTTCGCGATAAGCACTTTTTGAAATGTCATGCAGTAACCTCCTTCGGACTCATACGACTCTCGTTCTTGGCGAGTCCCTCCATATTACTCCGGCTTCACCAGGAACAGAGGCTGCCCGAATTCTACAAGCTGACCGTTCTGCGCGAGAACCTCAACGATTTCGCCCTTGATCTCTGCTTCCAGTTCATTCATCAGCTTCATGGCCTCGATGATGCAGACCGTCGATTTCTCCGTCACCTTGTCCCCCGGGCTTACAAACGGCCCAGCCTCAGGCGATGGGGAACGGTAGAAGGTTCCTACCATCGGTGATACGATTTTATGTAATGAGCTGTTGCTATCCTCCGCTGAATCCTGCTGAGGTGCCGCTGCAGGTGCTTGATTCCCCGTATTCGGCTGTACGATCTGCGGTGCCATCACTTGCTGAGCCGGTATGTACGCTTGCGGCGCGGCCTGATAGTTGTTAACGACCTCGGCTGCATTGGGTTTCTTAATGGATAAGCGTGTACCTTCGCTCTCAATCTCCAGTTCATGCACGGAAGTTTGATCCACCAGCTTAATAAGTTCCTTAATTTCGTTTAATTTAAACATGATCGACGTTCACTCCTTCACTTTCTTGGAAGCCCTTGCTTAGGACAGTCAGTCAATAGCTTAGAGTATTATATCACAATCGAGCGAAATAGAAAGAGCCCAAGGCAATCCTTAGACTCTTTCGGGTTTATCGTATATCCGTGGTTTATGTTGAAATCTGCGGACAAGCTTATGGCGCAACATATTGGACGGTTACTTTATCCGGCGAAACCTTCAATTCCTTCATCACAAGACTGACGATGTCCGCCGCGCCTTTGGCATCGAGTTTCTCGCTCAGAACGACCACATTATATTTCTCGCTCTCTTCCTTTACTACGGCGTTGCCGAATTGCTGCTGCAGGGTTTCCTCGATGCTGAGAATGACTTCCTCTTTCGCTTCCGCCGCTTTCAGCTGCTGGGTAGCTTGTGCTGTCTCCTCCGGTTTATTTTCATGGTTGTCGATTTTTGTCATTAATTCATCGTATAATTTATTATTTTTTTGTGCGCGGTCCAGTTTATAGGAATCCAGCTGTGCGATTGCAGACGTTGCGTTGGCTGCCACTTCCTCCAGCACTTCTTTATCCGATTTTTCGCCGCTCGTGCTGCTGGTGTCCTTGGAAGTCTCTGCTTCGTCCTTGCCGGTGCTGCTGGCGTCTTTGGATTTATCGGCTCCATCCGTGGATTCCTTCACTTCCGGTTCTTGCGGCTTATCCGCTTCTCCGGCCGCTTTCCCTTGGTCATCCTGCTCACCTTGCGTTGCCTCTGCAGGATCCTCCGTGCCAGTTACGCCCGTATCCGTCGTTCCGGTCCCTTGCTCGTTGGCTCCGGAATCTCCGTCCGTGCCTTCTTCGAGAACTTCGTTCACAACCAGCTCGTCGACTGCGGTTCCATTGGCTTCCTGTCCTGCGCCGGGCTTCTGACCGTCTACCTGCGTGCTCTCGGCAACCGGCGGCGCTTTCGTTCCCGAATCGTCCGTGAACAAGTAGTAAGCGGACAGGATGACCATTAAACTAAGCATGGATACTAACCATATGGTTTGTCTTTTGTTATTCATTTGAACTTTTCCTCCTTTAATTGAAAACCTGTGGCACGAATGATCGGATCATCCGCAGGACTTTACGTTATTCCTGTTTGCGAGGGACAACGGATATACGATAAGATGGAACGTTCAGACCCCGCTGGATCGCATCCACGATCAAGCTCTTTACGACTTCATTCTCGGCCCCCTTGGCTACGACGAGCACGCCGCGGACCTGAGGTTTGATCTTCTTGGTGACGATCGGCGTCTCTTCGCCCGAAGAATCATAGGTGACGATCTGGCCGTCGCGCTGGTAACTCGTGACATGGCGTTTCCCTCCGCTGGCATCGGTTTCTTCCGTGAGTTCCTGCGTATCCTTCATATTTCGCTGCACCACCAGTTCTTCCGTAGACTCCACGGTCACCATGACATCCACGGACCCGACGCCAACGATCTGTTCCAGCATGGTCTTGGTGCGCATTTCGAAATCCTGCTCGATGCTTTCGAATTCACCGCCGCCGCTGCTGCTCGCAGCCCCCTGGGTTGTTGAGACCGCGGCGGTGTCCGGCGGCGGTTCGCGGCCGATATTCTCATGATCCAGCTTCTTGACATTGACGAAGGAGTTGAACAGCATGATCGCGACGCCGATCAGGCCAAGAATGATCAGCCACCTGAAGGTCTGCATCTTCCTAGCACCGCCGGCTCCTCCGCCAAGCCACTGCTCCAACCGCTTCAACCAATTTCCCATCATCCTCACCTCCGCTACAGCTTGTTATCCTGATCCTGCCCCGGTGCATATATCGTGATCAGCTCCGGCTCCAAATCCCACCGGCGGCTAATGTAGTCCCGAACCGGTTCTGCTCTGGCTTCCTCGGCTTTGCTGACTGCCTCTGCGTTTTCTTTTACTGCCGCCTTCCCATCCTTCTCCTCTGCCATGGAATCCACGTTCACCTGAACGGGATCCACTGGCGTTACGCCGATGGGACGTCTATCGTCTTCCCCTACTTCTGCATCCGCCGGCTCATCCCCAGCCAGCCTTACGTCAACGGAGCGTATCGCAGCGCCGGCATATTCCTTGCCCTGCCCGGCAACCGCGGCCAGCACCACCTTGACCTCTTGAACGGCTTCCCCCGTTTCAGCCGCGATCTCTTCTTTCATCACCTTGGCTAATTCATTGCCAGCCCATTGCAGGCTTTGACTCTGCTGCGTATCCTTGAGCTTTTCGGCCTGGGCCATGATATGCTCCAGCTGAATTTCCTCCGGCAGCCCCTTCTCCTGCCGCTCCAGTTCCATCGCCAGCTGGTTCTCCGGGGGATCCGCAATTAATGTAATGATGGGACTGAGCAGCGTGAGCAGAATCAACAAGCTCAGGACTAGCCTGGCGTAGCGTTCAAGCGCCTTCCCGGGCAGGATCAAATCAACGAAGGCCGCAAAGAGAACCACCATGATGACGCTTTTCAGCCAATCTCCAAGCCAGTCCATTCGTCATACCTCCTAAGCTTTGGCGCCGCGTATCATCTGCCTCACCTCATCATGACGGTGATGTTGGCAGCCGTGAGCAGTATCGTAATGGCGAGAAAGAACATCAAGCTCACCGCGGCCAAGGCCGCGAAAACGTACAGCATCGTCTTACCGATCGTCTGGAGGCAGGTGCCGATCGGGGAATCGCCGAGCGGCTGCATGACGGCCGCCGCGACGTTATATATCAAGGCAAGCGTCAAGATCTTGATCGCAGGAAATGCGCAAAGGAACAAAATGATGATGACTCCCGCCAGCCCGATGGAATTCTTAACTAGCAGCGAAGCCGAGATTACGGTATCCGTCGCATCTGCGAACATCTTGCCGACTACCGGAACGAAATTGCCGGTTACGTATTTGGCTGCCCGGATGGTTACGCCGTCCGTAACCGAGCTGGTCAGCCCTTGAACGGAGATAACTCCCAGGAACACGGTAAGCAGCACACCCAGGACGCCCATCGAGATCCCTCGCAGCAGATTCCCAAGCTGGGTCAGCTTGTACTTTTCGGATAAGGAACTAACCAGATGCAGCAGAGCCGAGAAGAACAGAAGCGGAAACACAATCGTGCTGATCAGCGTGCCTACCGTATGTACCATGAATATGACCAGCGGATGGGCCACCGAGACGGTGACGACATTGCCCATCGAGGCCATCAGCGCAAAGAGCAAAGGAAGCATGGCCATCATGAAATCGATCATTTGGGTGATGGCGTCCCGCGCATATCCGATCGCGATGCTGAAGCTGTTGACCGCGATGACCAGGACAACCATGTAACAGATCGTATAGGCTACCCGGCTCACGGTGCTTTTTTCGAAGGCCGTCTGCAGGTTCTCTAGAATCAAGCTCATAATGCTCAGCATGACGATGGTCGCCAGCAGCTTGCCGTTATAGAGCACCTCGTGCCACAGATATTTTCCGATACCGGACATTACCCCTTTGAAGCTCAGCCCGTCGCCGCCCGGCAGCAGCATATCCATCAGGGAGGGCGTCTTGCCATCCGGGAAAAACCCGCCGTAATCCTTCATGAGCCGGTCCCAGTATTTCTCGACCTGATCCGTTGGCAGCTGCTGCGTCTGCTGCTCGACCCACTCATCGGCCGGATTGGCGGCTGCAGTCGCATCGATCGTCCCGCAGAACCATCCGGACAGCAACAGCATTGGGATCAGTAGGCAAAACACGGCCAAGCCTCTTCGAAGTGTTGCTCCTGTCACCATGTCCCCCCACCTTTTTTCAAGCCGGGAGGAGCTTCAGGACCGTCTCGATGATGATCCCGATAATCGGTACAGCGAGCACCAATATGAGCACTTTTCCCGCCAGTTCTATTTTGGATGCGATCGATTCCTGTCCGGCATCTCGAACGATCTGTGCCCCCATCTCCGCGATATAGGCGATTCCGATGATTTTCAGAACCGTCTTCAGATAGATGATCTGAACGCCGGAATTCTCGGCCAGATCTTCCAGCATGGATATGACATTACCGATCTTTCCGATCAGGAACAGGAAGATGAGGAGCGATGTCGCCACGGCGAGAAGAAAGGCAAAGAGCGGTTTCTGTTCCTTGACAATCAAGATCAGCACGGTAGCGATGATGCCGAGTCCTACCACCTGGATAATTTCCATAAATGTCCACCTACTGGAATAGAAAAATACTTTTGATTTCCTTCAGCAAATCGTCTAGCAGCCTTACGACCATAAACAATACAACCACGAACCCGATGAGGGTCACCCAATGCGCCATATCCTCTTTCCCCATCTGTTTCAGGACGGTATGAATCATGGCAATGATGATGCCAATACCGGCAATCTGGAAGATCGCGTTCACTTCAATGTTCATTTCCCTTGGCACCTCGCTAAAAGATCAATATGACGATCAATGCTCCAATGAGCAGTCCCAGACTTTTGCTCATTTTTTCATATTTGACCTGGTCATCCCTTGCCGCTGCTTCTTCATGCTTGAGCTGTCCCACGGCCAGAGCGATATGTTTGATCTGGTCCTGTCTGTCACTGGTGCCAAGTACGCCGCTTAGCTGTTCCAACACCTCACGCTCGGCACTTTTCATCGATGTTCGTCTCCAATATTCGCCCAGCGCCTTGCGGATGCTGTCTTGTGCGGATAACCCGTAATCGGGTCTCATGTAAAGCGCTGCGGAGGCCAACAAAGATTTGAGCGGTTCACGAAGGGAAACGCCGATTCGCTCCAGCGCGTCGGGCAGCGGCGTAAAGCCGTAGCTGATTTCCGTCTCCAGCCTTTGAAGCGCGAGAATAAGTTCTCGCAGCTGTCTGGGTCTTGCTGCGAATTGCTGGGCTTGGTAGAATCCGGCTAAGGTTCCTGCACCCAGCACGAGCACGGCCCCGACCAGTTTAAGCATAGGCATCACCTCCCGGCTGGCCGCTGATAGCCGTCTGAAGCGTTCGCTGGCCTCCGTCATACAGCTTGTATGATCGGTGGTCGCCCGCTCGGCTAAGAACCGCATACATTTCAAACATCCGGTTCTCCAGAAGTCCCGAGAGGGCGGGCCGGCCCCGCATGTCCTGAACGGATGAGCCATGCGCCGTTGCAATCACGCTGATGCCGGCATGCAAAGCCTCAATCACCGCTTCCGCATCCTCCGGCCGGCCGATCTCGTCCACAATGAGCACGTCCGGAGACATCGAACGGATCATCATCATCATCCCTTCGGCTTTCGGACAGCCATCCATTACGTCCGTGCGAGGGCCGACATCGAATCCGGGTACGCCGCGCAAACAACCCGCGATCTCGGAACGCTCGTCGATGATGCCCACCTTCATTCCCGGCCAATGCACGGACGAGTTTCCCCACTTGCCGTAGCTGATCTGTCTAGCGAGGTCTCTGAGCAGCGTCGTTTTGCCTTGCTGGGGCGGAGATAAGATCAGCGAGTGCATCACCCTTTTCCGTTTCCGGTCAAGCAGATGAGGAAGGATGTCGTCCGCCGCTCCCTGTATTTCCTTGGCAATCCGGACATTAAATCCGCTGATATCCCGAATGTGCTCCACCCTGCCGCCGCTCAGCACCGTCCGGCCCGTAAGCCCGACCCGATGGCCCCCTGGTATGGTGATAAACCCCTTTCGCAGCTCTTCTTCCATGGTGTAGAGGGAATGATTGCTGATAAGGTCCAGCAGCCTATGGGTATCCTCACGCGTCGGCTTATATGCTTCTTCAGGCCGCAAGGTGAGTCCGCCTCGCCTGTCCAGGAAATGATGCTTGCCCGCCGAATTGATCTCCAGCGGACGCTCTTCCCGGATCCGTACCTCCTCCACATGTTCGAGAAGCTCTTTCGATAGGTTCAGCAGCATGCGTTTTACGGTTTCGGGAAACAGGTCTAACCAATTCAATGTCATATCAATTTCCCCCAGGTTGTCCTTTGTGATCATCTTCTAATAAGAGAACTTCATATCCCATGTGTATGCTTGTACCTGAAAAATATGCAGCGAATCTATCATTTTTTTAAAACCCCGTATAAGAGACAGGAGACGCCGCACAATATCCAGCCGATCTTCCCCCATGACAATTTATCTGCCATTCCCACCAGACCGATGGTTGTGGTCAAAATCAAAATGAGCGGACCCGTAAACGCCAATGCCGAATTCACGGCAAGCGCTTTATCGACTTGGTTCAGGCGCAGCATGATGATGGCCGCGACGATCTCAAGGCTGCCCGAGAAAATCCGAAGCGTTGCCATACTTGCGACAAACTTGTCCAGCATGCGATATATCCTCCCTCTTCCTTCTTCCTTCTTCACATGTGTGATGATTAAAAATATGCGGGGCCCTCTCGTTTTATCTCTATTTTTTCAATTTCATAGAAAGGAACTTCGAATCTTTCGGACAGCACAAAAAATCCCGGTCATAAATGACCGGGATGAACTCTATTAATATCGATGATGACGGTTGAATCCTGTTATCGGCGAACCTGCGGTCCGCCTACGGAAGCCTGTTGATCCGTATCCAGTCCGTACGCGGTATGAAGCGCCTGCACAACCCCTTCGAGATTGCTTCCCTCGATGACGCAGGATACTTTGATCTCGGACGTGCTGACCATTTTGATGCTGACCCCCTGCCGGGAGATCACGTCAAACATTTGTGCCGCCACGCCGGGATGGCTGACCATGCCCGCGCCGACAATCGATACTTTAACAAGATGATCTTCCGAGGTAACGTCGCGATACGGCAGCTTGCCGCGAATGTGTTCGATCACGGACAACGCACGCTCCCGATCCGCCAGGGACACCGTAAAGGAAAAGTCCGCTTCGCCGTTCTGAACGCCGCTCTGCACGATGATATCAACGTCAATCGATTCTTTTGCAAGCTCTCCGAACACTTGGGCCAGAACGCCCGGCGTATCGGCTACGCCCAGAATACTGATTCTCGCTACATTCTTGTCGAATGCAATTCCGCTGACAACCACACCTTGTTCCATGCTTGTTTCCTCCTTAACAACCGTACCCTCGTTATGATTAAAGCTGGATCTGACGACAAGCTTGACTTGATTATGCTTCGCATACTCGACCGCACGCGGGTGAAGAACAGCCGCGCCCAGATTGGCAAGCTCGAGCATCTCGTCATAGGAGATCTCCTTCAGTTTCCGCGCGCATTTGACTACCCGCGGATCCGTGGAGTATATCCCGTCCACATCCGTATATATTTCACATACATCCGCTTGAATGGCAGCCGCTAGAGCTACCGCGGTGGTATCTGAGCCCCCGCGTCCAAGCGTTGTAATCTCTCCGTCTTCGGACATGCCCTGGAATCCCGCGACAATGACGACATTTCCTTCGCCAAGCGCTTTGTGCACGCGCTCAGGCTTTATATCTGTAATGCGGGCTTTACCATGGACGGCTTCCGTGCGGAATCCCGCCTGCCAGCCGGTCAAGGACACTGCCTTGCGTCCAAGACCGTGAATCGCCATGGATAGCAGCGAGATGGATATCTGCTCCCCCGTGGTCATCAGCATATCCATTTCCCGTGCCGGTGGATTCTCGTTTAACAGCTTTGCCTGGTCAATCAAATCGTCCGTCGTATCCCCCATGGCAGACACCACGACCACACATTGATGGCCTTCATCTTGTTTCTCTACAATTCTTCTGGCAACGCGCTTCATGCGTTCTGTATCCCCTACAGAGCTGCCTCCGAATTTCATGACGTACAGTGACAATGCTTCTTTCACTCCCCACTAATATCGGTATGTAACAGTGCTCAGGTGGTTTCTCACTTTAAAACAGTATAATACGAAAGTGAGTCACCCCGTCAAGGCTTTTCAAGGCAAAAAGAAAACAGACTTAGGACGCCGAGCCCGCTTATCGCAAAAAACTCCCGTACATTCGTACAGGAGTCGCGTTGGTTTAGAAGATATTGGCACCCCGTCCATCGTTGAAGGGTCCCGCTTAATGCATGTTATGCACGGGAAATGTATTTACCTTCGCGTGTATCGATCAGAAGCACATCGTCTTCGTTAATGAACAGCGGTACTTGTACATTCAGGCCGGTTTCCACTTTGGCGTTCTTCGTAGCGCCGGTAGCCGTGTTGCCTTTGATGCCAGGCTCGGTTTCAACAACCTTCAGCTCGACGCTGTTAGGCAGGTTGATCCCGAGGATTTCGCCTTGGTAGCTGATAATGTTAACGTTCATGTTTTCTTTCAGGAAGTTAAGTTCCCACTCCAGCTGCTCGCTGGTCAAGCTGAACTGGTCGTAAGTTTCGTTGTCCATGAAAACATGCTCTTGACCGCTGGCATAGAGATACTGAACGCCACGGTTGTCGATAATGGCACGGCCGATCGTTTCGCCTGCACGGAACGTCTTCTCAACGGTGTTGCCGTTGCGAAGGTTTTTCAATTTGGAACGTACGAAAGCTGCGCCTTTACCCGGCTTAACATGCTGAAAATCCAATACGGTGAAAATATCGCCATCAACTTCTACGGTCAAACCTGTTTTAAAATCGTTAACTGAAATCACTAAGATTCCCTCCTAAGGATGCGGTCTATTTAATATAGTACACATTTTTCTTAAAGCACAAGCTCAAAAAGACGATTTTTGAACCATTATTACAGTATGGTGTAATCTTTGGACGAGCTTGTCAGTATGCGAATGCCCGTTTCCGTGATGACGATATCATCTTCGATGCGGACACCGCCAAGTCCTGGCAGGTAAATGCCCGGCTCCACCGTTACGACCATGCCGGGCTGCAGCACGTCATTGCTCAGCTTGGACAGCCGCGGCGATTCATGAACCTCCATGCCCAATCCGTGCCCCGTGCTGTGGCCGAAATATTCCCCGTATCCGTAACGCGAAATAATATCCCGAGCCAAAGCGTCTGCTTCGCGTCCCGTCATGCCTGGTTTAATATGATCCAGTGCGTGAAGCTGCGCTTCGAGCACGATATCATAGATCTCCTTCAGCTTCGGATCAGGACTGCCGAGCGCCACGGTTCTCGTGAGATCGGAGCAGTACCCGTCCAGCAGCGCGCCGAAATCAAACGTAACGAATTCGTTCCCTTGAATGACCCGCTCGCTGGCTACGCCGTGAGGAAGCGCCGAACGCTCGCCGGAAGCAACGATCGTGTCGAAGGAAGACGCGGTTGCGCCATGCTTGCGCATGAACATTTCCATCTCGAGATCGATTTCCCGTTCCGTTTTGCCGGCTGCCAGAATCGTCAGGACATGGCTGAACGTCTGATCCGCCAAATCCGCTGCCCGCTGCATAATGCTCAACTCTTCGGCATCCTTGAATATACGCAAATCTTCTACAAGGCCCGAAACCGGCACCAGGCTGATGGGCGCGAGCTGTTCCGAATATGCGGAAAACACGCCGTATGTAACATGGTCCTGTTCGAATCCGAGCGATGTGATGCTTTCGGAAGACAACAGATCCTTGACCGTCTCCATCACCTTCGGCCCGTGCTCGACCACTTTAAAACCGACGGCTTGCTGCGGTGCTTGCGTCATATAGCGGAAATCCGTCAAGAGATAGGCCTCATCGCGTGTGATCAGCACATATCCGGCAGAACCGGTAAAGCCCGTTAAATATCTGCGGTTGATCGGGCTTGCAACCAGCATAGCCGTCAAACCTTTGGCTTGAAGCTGTTCGCGCAATTTAACCACTCGTTTGTTACTCATTCTAACCACTCTCCTCTCACCCTTATCCCGAAATTGGAGCTACCCTTCTTGCTCGACCAGGACTTGCAGTAGAGCCGACAAGCCCAATGTGTAACTCGCCGCGCCAAAACCCGCGATTTGTCCGACAGCCACAGGCGCTATGACGGAGGTATGACGAAATTCCTCTCTGGCGTGAATGTTCGAGAGATGAACCTCCACTGTCGGAATGCGCGCAGAACTGATGGCATCACGCACAGCGTAGCTGTAGTGAGTCAGTGCTCCCGGATTAAGGAGTATGCCGTCAGCCTGTCCGATCGCTTCATGAATACGATCAATGATAGCACCCTCATGATTAGACTGAAAGAAGGTAATACCGATACCGGCGAGATCCGCCTGTTTACGCAAATTATCTTCGATCGCCTGCAGGCTGAGCGAACCATAAATGCCCGGTTCCCGGAAGCCGAGCAGGTTTAAGTTCGGTCCGTTTATCACCCATATGGATTTCATAGGGCTTCCCACCTTTTCGTCAAATAACCAAAAGCTATTTTACCATAGGCGGCATCGGGTTGAGAAGTTTTTCTTGGCTAACCCGTCAGCTTCTTCGGTTCACGCAGTTTCTCGTCGGTGAATTCCTGCGCAATCGTATAACCGATAAAGAGGCCCCATAATATAAAAATACAAACCTCCGAAATGTTTGTATCCCAGGACAGCTTCTTCACTGGGTCCGTCAGCCGAAGCCAGGGATTGAGCGCAACAAACAGCACCGCCCACCACACGATTCCGTAAGCAATCCCGGGCCATGGGCCCTTCAGCTTCCTGAACAGGGCAACATAAATGAGGGAGGCGATGACGGAAAAGGCAATGAAGGACAGCCACCCGGCGATTTGCCCGGCTGTGGTCTTGAGGAATTCATGTTTGAAGAATGGCTCCAGCAAAAAACCGGGCACGACCTTCGTGAATCTCAACCAGTAAAAGATCCAAAGCACGCCCCCCCAGATCAGGCCGGCATAATAGCCTAGCTCCAGGGCAAACGTAAACGGATTGGTTATCTGGTTCTGCTTACGAAATTGATGTTCATGCATGGATTGATTCTCCTCTTCTTCGGTTATCGAAAAGCCCCGCTGTTTCTCCATTTCATCTCTGAAAGTAGTATGCACCGCTTCCCCTGCCCTAATCCAACTAGAAATTACTTTCAAAATTCGATACAATAGTTCATAGAACGAATAACATGTCAGGGAGGGTGAACTGGTTGTCCGATAAGTCAACCCCGATCAGCTATGGAGGCCAAGCTGTAATCGAAGGCGTTATGTTCGGCGGCAAGCATGTGAATGTGACGGCCGTGCGGCGTAAAAATAATGAAATCAAGTTTCTCGAGGTGCCTCGCGAAGACAAGGCATGGGTTCGGAAGCTGCGGAAGATCCCGCTTCTTCGCGGCATCGTCAGTCTCATAGATTCTACTATCAAAGGCTCCAAACATTTGAATTACTCTGCCGATGCTTATGCTGACGATACGCTGGAGCCCGAAGAACGCGAGAAGCAGAAAGAGAAAGAAGACTCCGGCTGGAGTTTAAGCATGATTATCGGTGTGGCCGCCGTCAGCGTGCTTTCCTTTGTTTTCGGCAAGCTGCTGTTTACACTCGTTCCTGTTTTTGTAGAGGATTTCTTTTTTGGCGATACATTTGATCACTATATCGTGCATAACCTGATTGAAGGCGTTATTAAATTAATACTGCTTCTCGTGTATTTATGGGCAATCTCCCAAACACCGGTCATAAAAAGGCTCTTTCAGTACCACGGCGCCGAACACAAAGTCATCAGCGCATTCGAAGCCGGCGAAGAGTTGACGGTGAAGAACGTTCAGAAATATACGCGGCTGCATTATCGCTGCGGCAGCAGCTTTATGATGCTGACCATTGTGCTCGGCGTTGTTGTCTACTCGGTGGTGCCATGGGATACCATGACGCAGCGGGTCATTCAAAGAATTGCGCTTCTTCCGGTCGTGCTTGGCGTTTCCTTTGAATTCCTGAAATTGACCAATGCCATGCGGGACCTGCCGGTACTCCGTTTCCTCGGATATCCCGGTCTGTGGCTGCAGCTTCTGACGACGAAGGAACCTACTGATGATCAAGTTGAAGTATCCATCGCATCCTTTAACAGAATGCGTGAGTTAGATGCTCAATACGAGAATGTTACAGTTCACCAATCTGTGACAGGAAGTGTGCTGGATCCCGCGAAAGGGTGATAATCCATGAGAAGGCATGCGATCATTTTTTGGACGGCGATTACGTTGGCCGCCATAGGGCTACTGGTATTCCTGTTAGACCCTGGATCAAGAATGAGAATATTGATTCCTCTAATTATTGTTGCTGTCGTGTATGTGCTTTACAAGTTCCCGCCACGCCGTTTTAACAAACGTCCCAAGGTGAAGCCTTCCAAGCGGACGGCCGCGAAACTGGCGGCGGCTAAGAACAGCACCGTACGCAAAAGCAACCCAACGGCTAAACGTAAACAGTATCCGTTTCAAGTGATCGATGGGCACAAAGGAAAATCCGACCCATCCGATGATGTTCCTAAATACCATTAACCGGAAAAACCGCCCGCCCGCGCATGCATATGCCGGGTGGACGGTTTTTTTAATGTTCGGCATTCCAGCGGGTGAAAAACATCGTGCCGGCCGTCAGACCGGAATTGTATAAATTCTCGCTTTCCTCTTTGGTCAGATTAAAATGGGTGGTGCCGATGCCGAGCGTCGGAATTTTGATCGTGCGATTTCGGTTTTGCTGCTCGATATAACGTTCATCGTGTGCAGAGAGCATCGTCTCGAACATGGCGGTTAACATGCCGATCGGGCCTTCGATCAGATGAGGCAGGTTGCTGTTCTTCCCGACCATCTGAAAGCCCAGCACCGGCAGGGGCTTAGGCCCACCCTTCGATTCGCGATCAAAGAGCCATAAGGGGAAGTTGCTGAGCAGTCCCCCATCCACAATATAAACAAATTGTTCCCCGAACGATTTGCCTTTTGCGGCCCTGCCCAACAAACGCAGGATGACGGGGTCAAAAAAATAGGGGATGCTGCAGCTCATGCGCACAGCCTTGGCTACCGGAAAGGTGGCAGGATTGATCCCGTATTGGCGGAGATCATCCGGAAGCACCAGCAGCCTGCCATTGGTGATGTCCGATGCCACGATGTAAAGCTTGCCTGCCGGGATGTCCGAGAAGGTAAATATCCCTTTGGCCAGCAGGATTTCCCTTATCCAATTCTCCAGGGCTTCTCCGGAATAGAGCCCTTTCTTAATCAAGACCCGCAGGGCAGGACCGATGAACTTTGTATTAAAAATGGGTGCCCGCTGGAGAAACGAATGAAAGGGCGTTTCCTCGATAATGCGCTTGATTTCGTCGGCACGGTAACCTGCTGCCAGCACGGATGCCACGATGGAGCCCGAGGACGTTCCGGCAACGCGGCTGAATACCATGCCGGCATTCTCCGCCGCCTTGACAGCCCCGGCAAGCGAGATGCCCTTGACCCCCCCGCCTTCAAAAACCGCATTGATCTGCATATAAAAATCCCCCGCCTCACATGGTCTAATGACTATGTATGAGCGCGGGGGATGTTTCATACCTATAGGACGTGCAGATTATCTATAATATGATTGCAATTGATCTTTAATGCCTAACGGATTGCTTAAAATATTCTCTGCTCTAAAGAAAATGCTGCCTTTCACTTCGGCATGGTTCTGATTGTACTTCAATTGATTGATGATTTCCGATGCGCTCTGCCAGCCGATTTCGCTGGTTCCCAGCTTGTAGGGGGCATGACCGATCAGAAGATCTACGCCGGTTCCTTGTACTTCGCTTGCCCACCAGTCCACCAGCTTATCATAGTCGGCTGCCGGATTACTCATGCTCCAGTAGATCTGCGGTGCAACGTAATCGATCCAGCCGTTCTGGATCCAGGTCCGCACATCGGCATACATGCTGTCATACGCCGTTACACCGGCCTTCGTATCCGATCCCGTCTTATCCACGGACTGGTTACGCCATACGCCGAAAGGGCTGATTCCGTATTCGACGTCCGGTTTCACGCGATGAATGCTCTCTCCGAGTGATTGGACAAAGGCATTGATATTTCCGCGGCGCCAATCCGCCAGATTGGCGTAGGCCCCATTATTGAACTCGCGGTATGCCGCGTCATCGTTAAAGACCGTATTGGACGGATAGAAGTAGTCGTCCAGATGGATGCCGTCAATATCGTATCCGTTAACGACCTCCATGATCGTATCGATGATATGCTGCCTGGCTTCTGGAATCCCAGGGTTGATGTACAGCTGCTTGCCCGTATTCACGATCCAATCCGGATGGCTTAGCGCAACATGGGACGGATGGAGCGATGCCGTCAAAATATCGGTGTTCGCCCGGAATGGATTAAACCAAGCGTGAAATTCCATATTCCGTTTGTGCGTTTCCTCTACCATGAAAGCAACCGGGTCGTAACCCGGATCGGCACCTTGAATGCCCGTCAACACTTTCGACCACGGTACCATGGTGGAAGGATACAATGCATCACCGGCCGGACGTACCTGCACGTACACGGTATTGATGCCGACATCCTGGAGCGAATCCAGCAAGGCGATGTAAGAGGCTTGCTGCTGTTCCGCGCTGGTCTTCGTTTTCGGCCAGTCCAGATTGAACACGGTGGATATCCAGGCCCCTCTGACTTCATCCCCGGTTGATACCGGCGGAGGAACGACGACCGAGCCCGTGGACAGCGAGATGCGCTGTGCCGCCTGATTCCACTCCACTTGAACGCCCAGATTCTCGCTGATGAAACGCAGCGGAACCATGACCCGGCCGTTCTTGATTTCAACGGAAGCATCCAGTGCTACCGATGATCCATTCACGAGGGCGGTTTTTTTGCCGGATGTCAATTGCAGGCTCGAACCGTCCTTTCCGATGGTTACCGTCTTCGACTTCTGATTCCAAGCGACCGAAGCGCCAAGTCCTTCACTGATGATCCGCGTAGGAACCATGGTTACGTTAACCTTCGGCAATATGTAAGGAGATACGTCACTGTTCAGGTTTACACCGTCCAGCTGAATGCTGATACGAGCCGCCTTCGCTTGCGCGGTTGGGACCACCGACGGGAGACACAATAACAGCATGATCAGCACCAACAACCATCTACGAAGCTTCATTTCTATTAATCCTCCGAAAATATGAAATTTGCAGGTAATCTAACCTATTACTATAACCATGTAAATATGACGGTTCAGTTTAAAAAAGCATCTGTCACAAGCGGACAGATGCCACATTACGATTCGTTGACTAATTCGTTATGAACGTCACGCAAATCCTGAAGTCGATTCTCATCACGCTTGAAATATTCCACAAGCGTCTCAATTCTCGTAATGGAATCCCAGCTCAAGTGATGCTCGATTCCTTCAACGTCCCTGTAAATGTTTTCATCCTGTACACCGATCATCTCAAGGAATTCCTCAAGCAAATGATGACGTTCCATGAGCCGCTTGCCCATTTTTTTGCCTTTGCTGGTCAGAACCAAACCACGATATTTTTCATAGATCAAATATTCGTCTTTGTCCAGCTTTTGAATCATTTTCGTGACGGATGAGGGGTGAACCTCCAAGCCTTCGGCAATATCCGAAACGCGCGCATATCCTTTTTCGTCGATCAACTTGTAGATGCGCTCCAAATAATCCTCCATGCTAGGTGTCGGCATCTTATTCCCTCTTTTCTATAATTACATAACCCGTGCCATAAAACTGTTTTACCTGCATTAGTAATGATACATGTTTTTGAGACCCGTTGGCAAGTCCTGGTCCAATCCTCATGTTAATATGGGCCTATGTCAATATGGACCTATGAATTGAACCAGCCTTACCCAACATCATTAGAATTTAAGCCATTCCGGCGTAATGCCTTGCAGCCAAATCGTGATTTTGTACATTTGATCCGTGAAGAGCAGAACCCCCATCAGAATCATCAAAACGCCGCCGACCTTCATCAGCGTGCTTGAATATTTAAGAATCCAGCGGGTGGAGCCGATGAAAAAGGCCAGGATGAAAAACGGTACCGCAAACCCGAGCGAATATGAAGTGATCAGCGGGAACCACGTTCCCGGATCGGAAGCTGCAAGCGCGATGATCGCCGTCAAAATCGGTCCTACGCAAGGCGACCAGCCTGCGGCGAAGCCGATACCAAATAGAAATGTTCCTATGTATCCGGTCGGTTTAGATTTAAAATTGAATTTCCGGTCCTTCATGAGAAATTTAGGCTGGAAAATGCCGATAAGCATAAGTCCCATCACGATGATCAGCAGCGCGGATAACTGGCGAATCAGATCCTGGTATTCCGTGAAGAACTCCCCGAACAGGCCTGCCCCCCAACCGAGAGTGTAATAAACAGCAGAAAACCCAAGGATGAACGCGAGTGTGTGCGTCATGGTCCGGAAACGGACCTCCTTGCGGTTCTGTTCGTTCTTTAAGTCATTGACCGACATGCCTGTAATAATGGATAAATAGGACGGGTACAGCGGCAGGCAGCATGGAGATATAAATGAAGCGAAACCGGCCGCAAACGCGATGCCGATATTAATATCAGCCATTTGATTTTAGAACCCCCTTATGTCGTAAAGCCCTTTTTGCCGACAAGCGTAATGATGAGCAGGCTGATCAGCAGCAGCACGATGGTGGCGCCGGGTGCCAAATTAAATACGCCGGCAAGCATCAGTCCCCCGATAACGGCAATTTCGGAGATGATCACCGATAATACGATGGAGCTTCGGAAGCTTCTCGCCAGCAATAAACTGATCGCTACCGGAATGGTCAGCAATGCGGAGACCAGAAGCGCGCCCACAATCTTGATGGCGGTACTTACGACAAGCGCCGTCAGCACCGTAATGATCATGTTCATCCACTTGACGGGCAGGCCGCTGACGCTGGCCGCATCCTCCTCGAAGCTGAGCAGGAAAAATTCCTTGAAGAACATAACCACCACCGCAATGACAACGACGGTTACGCCGCCTACCATATAAATATCCGTGGAATCCAGCGTATAGATGCTTCCGAACAAATAACTCATGACATCCGTATTATAGCCCATTCCCAGCGTGAAAAACAGCGAGGCCAGCGCAACGCCGCCCGACATAATAATGGCGATTGACAGCTCGGCATAACTTTTGTAGGCCTTTCTCAGCTTCTCAATCGCAAAAGAGGCCAGCACCGCAAATACCAATCCTGCGGCAAGCGGGTAGACTTCGATCAAAAATCCGAGGGCCACGCCCGCTATCGTGACGTGCGACAACGTATCGCCGATCATCGACAGCCTGCGCAGCACGAGGAATATTCCGATAAGCGGGGCCGTAATCCCGATCAGAACCCCACCGATCAGCGCCCGCTGGAAAAAATCGCTAAGCAAAATATCAAGCAATGACAACGTCTCCTTCTCCTGCATCCATAAGTTTGTTTCTATGATTATACGAGCGAATGCTGCAAGTCCACTTCCGCGCAGTTTTCGATTTCATGGGAATGCCGGACGAAAAACTGAATCTTCCCGTTCTGCGATACCGGCGATTCGCCCAGGTAGTCTTTGACCATGTCCAAATCATGGGTGACCATCAGGAACGTCATATGGTGATGGGCATGCATATGGGTGATCAATTCAAAGAATCCGGCCTGGGTCTCCGCATCAATGCCGATCGTCGGCTCGTCCAGTATAAGCAGATCCGGACGATTGATCAGCGCGCGAGCAAGGAATACGCGCTGCTGCTGGCCTCCGGACAGGGCGCCGATCCGCTTATCGGCAATATCCTGAATGCGCATCACTTCCAGCGCGTCTTCGCATTTCTGATGGTCCAGGCGGCTCAAACGGCGAAACATTTTTTTTCGATTATATAGACCGGACATGACGACTTCGCGCACGGTGGCAGGGAACAGCGGGTTGAACGCATTTTTTTGCGGAACATAACCTATTCGCTCCCAGTCCTGGAATTTACGGATCGGCTGGCCGAACAGTTCAATGGTCCCTTCCGCGGCGGGAAGCAAGCCGACGATCATGCGGAGCAGGGTGGTTTTTCCCGCGCCATTAGATCCGACGATGCCAACGAAGTCCCGCTCTTTTATGGTGAAATTAAGATCCTTGATCACCTGTTGATCCCGGTAATGAAAGGATACATCCTTGATTTGTACGATAGGTTGGTGGCAATCCTGCGCTGCCGGCTCCATAAACAGGCCGCCTTTCTCTCTGTAGTCTCTCTATAATAAATATACGAGTCCGTATACGTTCATAACACGAAAGAAGAGGGGGATATGATCCCCCTTCTTCCTTATTGTAAAGCCTTCGTTAGATTTTGCAAATTTTTCTCCATCAGCGTGAAATAATTCTCGCCGCTGCTAGCCTGCTCCTTGGTCAGCCCCTCCACCGGATTCAGCACCAAGGTTTCCACGCCCGCTTCATTGGCCAGCGTTTTGGCCAGTTTATCCGATACGAGTTCTTCGAAGAAAATATATTTCACTTCCTTCTCTTTCACCGTCTTAGTCAGGTTCACGATATCCTGCGCTCTCGGCTCGGCGTCTGGCGACAGTCCCATAATCGCATGCTGCGTCAAACCGTAGTCCCGGCATAGATAACCGAATGCCTGGTGGGATACGACGATATCTTTTTTCGGCAGTTTGGACAGCTCGCTCGCAAAGTCGTTATCCAGTTTGACCAGCTTCTCTTTTAACGCTTCATAGCGCTGTTCATAGCCGTCCTTATGTTCCGGATCGACCTCGACCAGGCTGTTCTTGATATTTTCTGCCATGACCAGTGCGGATTTCGGGCTTACCCAAGTATGCGGATCCGTATGATGGGTATCCGTGTTCGTCTCGGCTGCCTCTTCCTCGTGATCATGGCCAGCATGATCTTCTTCGGTGCCTTCCTCATGGCTGTGGTCGTGCGCTTCAGCGCCTTCTTCATGACTGTGGTCGTGTTCCTCTTCATGGGCTGCTTCACCATGCCCGTGGCCATCATCCCCCACGGCGTCGATCAGTTGGATCCCTTGGGAAACGATGACTGGTTTCACTTGCGTATCTTTATCGAGACCCTTTAAGAATCCAGGCGCCCAGCCTTCCAACCCTGCACCATTATAAAGAAACAGCTGAGCCTTGGATGTATTGACGATATCCTGGCTCCGCGGCGTCCAATCATGAGGTTCCACGCCCGTTGGCAGAAGATTCACGACATTGACCTCGTCTCCGCCGATTTCCTTCGTAAATTCATATATTGGATAGAAGGTCGTAATGACGTTAACCTTGCCTTCAACAATGCTTCCGCCGGATTTGCTTCCGCAGCCCGACAGGATGAGCATCGCCAGCAACATCGAAGTTACGCTCCAGGTCCAGCCGTTCAGTTTGTTCTTGCTCTTTCTCTTGTTCATGTTCATCTCCCCCACATTCGCTCCGCTCAACTAATCGTAAACTTTACTAAAAAGATTATAAGAGCAGTTCGACGTGATTGTCAACCAAATCGTAAAAGTTACTATTAGTTTTTCATATAGAACTCATGTCCCCCGTATTAGAGGAAAAAAATAACGGCGTACCCTTAACAGGGTACACCGTCTGATCCAACTTAATTCAACGCAAGCGTCATTTATTTCACGATGGCGCCGTTTGGCATGCCCTCCGGCACGGTTGCCAGCGTGAGCTGATCCCCGTAGGAAGCGGCCAAAATCATGCCTTGCGACATTTCGCCTCTAAGCTTCACCGGCTTCAGGTTCGTCACGCAAATCACTTTGCGTCCCACCAATTCCTCCGGCGTATAGAACTTCGCAATGCCGGACACCACCTGCCGCTGCTCAAACCCGAGATCCAGCTGCAGCTTCAGCAGCTTGTCCGCTTTCTTGACCGGCTCGGCGGCGATGACCTGTGCTACGCGCAGCTCAACCTTGGCAAAATCCTCGATGCCGATTTCCTCTTTGAGCTCCACAGGCTCCGCTCCGCTATCGGCGGACGAAGCTGCCGCCGAACCCGTAGGCTCTTCCTCGGCTGCCTTCTTGCCGCCAGTCATGGCTTCAGCGATGTAGGCCACTTCCAGCTCCGCATCCAGGCGAGGGAAGATCGGCTCGCCCTTTTGAAGCTTCGTACCAGCCGGTATGGCTCCGAGCTGGCGTCCGCTTTCCCAAGTTGTCAATTCCCCTTCCGCCAAGCCGAGCTGTTCCCACATTTTCTTCGGCGTGCGGGTCAGGAACGGCTGCAGCAGGATCGATGCAATCCGCAGCGCCTCGACCAAATGGCTCATGACGGAAGCAAGTTCATGCCGTTTGCTCTCGTCTTTGGCCAGCGTCCACGGCTGGGTCTCATCGATGTATTTGTTGCTGCGGCTGACAAACTGGCTGATCGCCGTCAGCGCAACCGAGAACTCCATATTCTCCATGGCAGTTTCGACTTTGTCATAAACGGACTTGGCCGCTTCCTCGATTGCGGCATCAAAAGGCGTTACGCCTGCCGAGAAAGCCGGAACCTCCCCGTCAAAGTATTTATCAACCATGGCCACGGTGCGGTTCAGCAGGTTGCCCAAATCATTGGCGAGGTCGGAGTTCACCCGCTCTACGAAGCTTTCCGGCGTAAACGTGCCGTCCGCCCCGAACGGAACTTCGCGCAGCAAGTAATAACGAAGCGCGTCGAGACCATACCGGTCGATCATCGTGACCGGGTCGACCACATTCCCTTTGGATTTGGACATTTTGCCGTCCTTCATGAGCAGCCAGCCGTGGGCAAACACTTTTTTCGGAAGCGGCACATCGAGCGCCATCAAGATGATCGGCCAATAGATCGTATGGAAACGCACGATTTCCTTGCTCATCAGGTGAACGTCCGCTGGCCAGTATTTGTCATACAGGCTGGTGTCCTCCGTACCGTAACCGAGTGCCGTGATGTAGTTCAGGAGTGCATCAATCCACACGTAGATGACATGTTTCGGATCGCTCTTGACCTTAACCCCCCACTCATAGGTTGTACGGGACACAGCCAGATCCTCAAGACCCGGTTTAATGAAGTTGTTGATCATCTCGTTCTTGCGGGATACCGGCTGAATGAAATCCGGATTCTCCTCGTAATACTGAAGCAGGCGGTCCACATACTTGCTCATGCGGAAGAAGTAGCTCTCCTCCTTCACGAGCTCCACCGGCCGTCCGCAGTCCGGACAATTGCCGTTGACCAGCTGACGTTCCAGGAAGAACGACTCGCAAGGCGTACAGTACCACCCTTCGTATTCGCCCTTGTAGATGTCGTCCTGCTTCAGCAGACGTTCAAATACATCCTGCACCACCGTGGTGTGGCGCTTCTCCGTGGTACGAATGAAGTCTTCGTTCGATATGTCCAGCTTTTTCCACAGATCCTTGATGCCTGCCACGATGTCGTCAACGAACTGCTGCGGGGTTTTACCGGCCTCTGCCGCTTTGCGTTCGATCTTCTGCCCGTGCTCATCGGTCCCCGTCAAATAACGGACATCGTATCCGCGAAGCCGTTTGTAGCGGGCCATGGCGTCGCCGGCCACCGTTGTGTAAGCATGTCCGATATGCAGCTTGTCGCTCGGATAATAGATCGGCGTCGTAATATAAAACGTCTTTTTGTCTGCCATTGTAACCTTCCTTTACCGTGAAATTGATTGTCGCATCAAGCGATTCCTTAGGAAAACCAGCAGTAAACAGCAAAAAACCCCCGCCCCTATGGGACGAGAGTTATTCTCACGTGTTACCACCCAAATTCCCCGTACCCTTGCGGGCAACAGGCTCATCTGCCGTCATACGGCGTCCATTAACGCTGGCTCACGCCGCTTCTTTACGGCAGCCACTGGCTGCAGCGCTCAAAAACGGATCCTCCAAGACCATTTTCCGAAATTCGCCAAGACCGGTTTCCAGCTCCTCCGGCTCTCTGTTCAAGGCAAGCTTTTCGTACTTATCTCTTCCTCGGATATACCTATAATTTCTTACATTTTAATCAAACGAGCCGCAGCGTGTCAAGGTGTGCATCGATCCAAGGCATCCCCCTGGCTGCGGGCGGCATGCTTTCGATTATCATCCATATGATACCCCAAAAAAATCGCTATTCCTCTGTCCATGAAGACGACATCTTATCCTTGCGCGGCGGGACCAAATCGATGCCTCCAGGATGAAAGGGATGACATCTCGCGATCCGCTTAGCAGCCAGCCAGGAGCCCTTCAGCGCACCATGCACCTCAATCGCTTCCAGGGCATATGCCGAGCAGGTTGGATAGAAGCGGCAAGTCGCCGGTTTCAGAGGAGAAATGAATTTCCGATAGAAGTGTATCGGCACCTTCACTACCCTGCGCGCCGTGCTCATGCCCGGCTGTCCCGATTTCCTCCACCGGCCTGCGAAGTTTCCTTATCGTTATTGTCCTTGCCGCAGTCCCGGCAGTATCCGAACACTTCGAATTTATGCTGGACCACCTGGAAATCGTCCGGTGCATCGGTCAGCTGCATCGGGCAGAAGGTAATCGGATATGTCTTCTGGCACTGCAGGCAGATCATGTGATGATGATGGTGTTCTTCGCTGCAGCGTCCCCGGAACTTGACGCCTTCCTCGAACACGACTTGCTCCAATACACCAAGCTCGTACAATACCCGAAGATTCCGGTATACCGTATCAAAGCTCAAACCGCTGTACTTCCGGCCCATATATTCGTATACATCCTTGGCCGTCAAATATCCAGGATGTTCCCCAAACAATTTGGCAAGCGTCTTGCGCTGATCGGTAATGCGCAGCCCATGTTCCGACATGGCGTCGATGATCTGTTCCGTCGTAAGCATACGCAATAACCTCCTCTACTTGAAGATACTCTCTCCTTATAATGCCTGAAAAAAATGACAGCGTCAATGAAAGCGGTTGTGAACAGGCAAACCGCCTGACAAGCAGCCAGGAGCTTGAAAGGCTAACAGACGGCATAAACCTGCCCCCTCCCTCGGCAAAAACCAACAAAAAGGACAGCCCGGGCCGTGTTTCGGCTGATGGGCTGTCCGCTTGTTGTTTATGAATAAATAGGATTAGTTCTTCACTTGCGGCAGAGGCTGGAGCAGTATGTTGATCGGCAGGCTGCTTCCCGGTGCTGCCGTAAACAGAATTTCCACCGTCTGCTCGTAATTTCCCGTACGATAGAGAACGGCGGCTTCATTCGGCGCAGATACCGCGCCACCGCTTGTGTTCGGCGTCTGAATGATGTTTCCGTTCACCATCATCGCGCCCATGTATTTGCCTCCGCGCGGATTCAGCGTGATCAGCGTATTGGGTGCTACGCGGTGCAGCTTGATTTTGTACAGAACGCCGAAGTTGCCGGCGTTGGATTGATATGAACCGTTAATGCCGTCATACCCTTCCAGGTTCGGATCGTTTGTCTTATCACCAAGCGCAAGACGCGTTGGCGTGTTGCCTACCAAATCATAGGATTCAATGATTCGCGTCGAGTCCGGGTAGGTTCCCCGGTTATGAACGCCATCGCTCGGGTGAAGCTTCAGGTATGGCAGTTTCTGGATCGGATCCTTGGCTTCATCGATCATGATGACATCATATCGAATCGGCGAATCCGAATACAGGTCGGCAAACATGGACAGCACCTGCTGATTCTTCATGGTTTGCGCGCTCAAATCTTGCAGGATGATCCGGCTTTCGCCAGGGGCGAGCGAAATCGTCTTGAATGCATCCGCTGACTGCATGGACTCGAGATAGCGCTGCACAGCCGCTTTCCCCGTAGCAGTCGGAATGTTGATCGGACCGCCCAAACCGGTATACTCGGTGGTCAGACGCGCCGTCATCGTGTTGATGTTGGTCGCTACGACATACATCTTCATGTTCTTCCCGGTTGCATTCAAGTGGTGAATCATGAAGCGCGTGCTGGCATTGCCGATCTCGCGATATACGATACCTTCCTGATAGACGGTTTCCGGAGAGTTGCTGCGAATCAACAGGTACGGCTCGGAGCTTCTCGTAATCGGCATCAGATTCCATGTCGGCACGGCCGATCCGTCAAACGTGTATTTGTCGCCGATGCCCGTAAATAATTGATTGAATTGATCGCGCGTATACAACACTTCGCTTGTTACGTTGATGATTTTCTCGTATGAGCTGGTCGCCCCATGCTTATCGGTCACGATCAACAGCACTTTATGCGGCCCTGCCGTAAAGAAAGCCTGATCGTTGTTTTCCCACTTAAACGTAATTTCATCGCCGGGATCGCTGTCATAACTCATGTTAATGTACGTAATTTTCTCGCCGATCTTGTATTGCTGTTTATCCGTGTCGAACATGGCCACAGGCGGCGTATTCGGTGCGGATACATGAATGCTCAAAATATACGGATCGCTCCACTCCCCGCTGGCGTCCTGTACCGAATAGGAAACCGTATGCACGCCAGGCTCGTCAAACACATCTTCCCGGCCTTCCCAATGCTCGTCTACGATAGCCAGGCCTGTCGGCGAATAGGCATTCGTCTTGTACGTTACCTTGGTTTGTCCGGCAAAGATTTCACCAGGCTGCACCGTAAAGGATGCCACCGGCTTGGAGCTCAGGCTCAGGATGATCCGCTTGTTCGGCTGGTCGACCCGGTAGGTGATGTCCAGCGCTTGCGTGATGCTGGTCAACGGCACCATAAACGTATTATTGGACTGGTAAGCCGGTCCCTTCATCGATTTTCGAACGCCGTTCACCGTGTATACGCTGCTGTTCGTCTTAAAGCGCAGTTCATCGTTACCTCGGATAATAATCGTTTCCTTTGTCTTTCCGTCATAGGTCAGCTTCAGGCCGACACGGTCGACGAGGGATCGAATCGCGACATAGGATACGCCATTCTTGACTGCCATAGGCTGTCCGGCGGTATACGCTTTTCCGTTCTGATACATCTTGTTGCTGTTCATCATCAGGATCAGGTCATTCGGACCGAGGTTCGGTATGTTCGGAACCTCGCTGCCGGATCCGCCGCCGCTGCTGCCTCCCGGCTGTTCGCCGCTGTTGCTGCCGCTGCCCATTCCGGACAGATCGAGAATCACCTTCTTCTCCGGCTGGTTCACCGTGTATGGAATATCAAGCGCTTGCGTTATCGCGGTCAGCGGTACCATAAATACGTTGTTGCTCTGGTAGGCAGGGCCTTTCATCGGACGCACCTGTCCGTTGACTTTATAATTGCTGCTTCCTGTCGTGAATCGGAGCTCATTGCCATCCTTAAGGATAATGGTTTCCTTCGTCTTATTATCGTAAGACAGCTTAAGTCCTGCCCGCTCCACCATGGCGCGTATGGCGACATAGGATACCCCTTGCTTCACGGCCATCGGCTGTCCCGCTTTGTACTGCTTGCCGTTATGGTACATCACATTGCTGTTCATCAGCAGCACCAGTTCGTTAGCAGCTGCATTGGTAATGCCGACTTCGGGCTTGCTTTCGGCCGGGCTTCCCTCTTCGTTCTCAGATACTTCATTATCGGAAGGATCGCTTGCCGAGTCCTCCTGCTGTTCATTGGGTTCAGAAGGTGTGGCATTCGGATCGCTGGTCGTGCCTTCGATTGAATCGGAAGGTGTTTCTGTTGGCGTTGCCGGCGTTTCCTCCGCTTGCTGCAAGTCCGTCTGTTGTTCTCTGTTTGCCTGGCCTTGTCCTTCCACCGGGGACTGCAGCGCTGGTTGCCCGTTTAGCGCCGGAGCTGTAACATCCGGTGATTCAGCTGCCACGGGAAATGCCATGGATACTTGGGCCGCGGCAAGGACTGTAATCATCGAGATTCGTTTGAAATTCATTCTCTACTCCTTTAAAACTCTCAGTATAGTCTGTCTGCCTCTATTGGACATACTATTAGACGCCGACTTTCCCGAAAAGTTGCTCAGAAATGGCTGGAAAATAGGAAAACCGGAGCATTCCTAGGCAGGAAGACTCCGGTTTGAGCAACCATTATTTAATTATTGACATAGTCCTGATTACCGGTCCAGCCGAGAGGATAGGTCTTGCTGATCCCTACCGGAAGCTTACCCTCAGGCCTAACTTTGCCAACCAATACACCCGCGGCGGCATTCATGTAGTAAGGCGTATTCTCGTAGCTGCACAAATACGCGGGAACTGGCGGAAGATCATTGATATCGTACGGATTGCGGGTTGCGACGATAACGAGCGTTACATCCTCAAGCTCGCTCAGCCTGCTTACAAGCTTCTGCTGACCTTGTGGAAGACGGCTCTCGGAGGTGTACGTAGCCACCACGATCTGCTTATATCCTTCCGCCGCTTTAACGGCCTGCTCTACCTCTTCGTCGGACATATCCGTCCCGACGCGCAGATCGTCTGCCTGCACGCCGTAACTTCTCAGGGCATCCCCTAGCGTGTAGCTCTTGCTCCATGCTTCGTCGACCTGGGTCGCCTGAAGCAGCTCCGGCCAGATTACGGCAACCGCCTGCTCCGGCTTAAGAGGCAGCTGCCCTTCGTCTTTTACCAGCGTGATTCCCCTGCCTGCGATTTGAGCGAGCAGCTGTTTGGTCTCTTCGGCAACCTCGCCAATCGGGTGGACGGGAAGCTCTTCAGCGAGTTTCGCATTACGTTGTTTGAGCGCCAAAATCCGATCAACGGCTTTGTCGATCAGCTCTACCGGGAGTCTCCCGCCGCGGACGGCCTCGATGACCGCCGTAATCGCTGCCGTCTGCTCCGACAGCGTATGGCTGACCAGCACGCAGTCCGCACCTGCTTCGATCGCGCGGATCGCACCTTCCGGAATGCCGTGCTCCTTGGAGATCGCATGCATCTCGAGGCAATCCGTCACGATCAAACCTTCGAAGCCCATTTCCTCCCTCAGCAGCCCCGTTAATACAGCATGAGAAAGCGTTGCAGGCAGATCACTCGGCTCAATGGCCGGGAAACTGACGTGAGCCGTCATGATGGCATCGACGCCGTCCTTGATCGCTTGTGCGAAAGGGAACAGTTCAACGCTGCGGAGCCGTTCCAAATCATGCGGTACGGATGCCCGCCCCAGGTGGGAATCGACGCTGGTGTCGCCATGCCCCGGGAAGTGCTTGGCTGTAGCGGACACCCCTTCTTCCTGATAACCCTTAATCGCCGCAGTCCCGAGCTCGGCAACGGCATGGGGATCTTCGCCGAAGGAGCGCACGCCGATAACCGGGTTGCGCGGATTGTTGTTGACGTCGAGGCAAGGCGCGAAGTTCATGTTCACGCCGAGCGAACGCAATTCGCGCGCCCCGATTTGCGCCACCCTGTAGGCATCCTCTGCGCTGCCCGCTGCTCCAAGCGCCATATTGCCCGGAATGCGGCTGATGCCTTCATGATCGATTCGTGCGACCATGCCGCCCTCCTGATCAATCGAGATCAGAAGCGGAAACGGTTGGCTGCCCGAAGCGAGCTGCTGCAGGGATGCCGACAGCTCGGCAAGCTGAGGCAGCGTCTTCACATTCCGGCGGAAATAGCAGATGCCCCCCACCTGAAATTGTTCGATCAGTATGTTGGCATGCTCATTCGGCGTCAATGCGTTGAAGCCGCATATAAACATTTGTCCTACCTTTTGCTCTAGCGTTAAATCTGCTGCCGTCCATTTCATTGATTCCAAACCTACTTTCTATCAATTTAGAGGACGCCGCAAGTCGGAAGTAGAAGACCTGATGATTATCTGCCTGCTTTCGTCCCATCAAAGACTCAGAGACTCGGCTCCCCGGACATTTCCCGGAATTCGGATGGCGTCATGCCGGTAGCCTTTTGAAATACCTTGGTAAAATACCGCCTCTCATGATAACCGACAAAGGAACCGATCTGTGCAATGTTCTTGTCGCTGTTCACTAACAGGAATTTGGCCGCCTCCATCCGCTGTCTCGTCAAATACTCCACGAAGGTAAGACCGACATGATTCTTGAACAGCAAGCAGAAATAACTGGAGCTGATGCCCAGATGCTCCGAAAGCTCCTCGATCCCCAAGTCCTGTCCCATGTGGGTGTTGATGTACTCCAGGGCAGACGATACCAATTGTTCGGGCGTTTTCTTTACGGCTTCGGGGTTCGGAGCCTCGTCGATCAGCGAAACGGTATTGTAATACTTTTCTTTCGCCCTCTTCTTGCGGATTTCCTCCCCGATCTCCCGAATCTTCATCTCAAGCTCCCCGTAATGAATCGGCTTGCTGATATAATCCTTAACCCCCAGCTTGATCGCTTCACGGGCGTATTCAAATTCCTGATAACCCGTCAGCAAAAAGATTTCTGCCCGGCTTCCTTTCTCCCGGATCTTCGTAATGAAGGTCAGCCCGTCCATGACGGGCATCCGGATATCGCACAGAATCAAATCCGGGTTATACTGATCCGCTACTTCAAGGGCTTCCATCCCGCTGCGGGCAAGTCCGACCACCTTCATGCCCATCTCTTCCCAAGGCAGAACCTTGCTGAGATTGTTCAGGATGGGAGCCTCATCATCAACCAATAATGCCTTCAGCATGCTGCCCTTCCCCCCTGTCATAATTGGGTATGACGCATTGTATAACGGTGCCGCCGGGGCGGCTGGAGCATATGAACAGCCCATAATAAGGGCCGTACTGAATTCTAAGCCGATCGGCCACGCTTCGCAGTCCAAGTCCCCGCCGTTCCTGGTTTACTTTCAGATTCTGCAGCGTCGTCTGATCGGGTACGCCATCCTCGGACACCATATACTCAAACATGGACAACTGCTCAGACGTCATGCCGAGTCCGTTGTCCTCCACCCGGATCACGACATTGCCAAGCTCCTTCCAGGCAGAGATGCGTATCCATCCCGTATAGGAAATTCCCTCGAAGCCATGCTGGATGCTGTTCTCCACCAGGGGCTGCAGCGTCAGCTTCAGGATGCGGCTGTGCATAAGCTCTTTCGGCACGTCGATTTCGTATTCGAACAGATCCTCGAACCGAAACTTTTGGATTTCAAGATAACTTTGAAGATGCTTGATTTCTTCATCCAGCGTAATTTCTTCCTTGTCCTGTATGCTGATCCGCAAAATGCTGGCAAGCCGGTACACCATCTCGCTGACCTTGCGCCCTTCATTCTGGACCGCAAGGACATTGATCGACTCCAACGTGTTAAACAGGAAGTGCGGCTTGATCTGTGCTTGCAGCACGCGCATTTCCGCATCGGTCTTCTGCCTTTGCTCCTTCTTGATCTGCGCGAACAGATTGTTGATCCGGTTCATCAAATTGTTGAACCCTTTCGACAGCAGCAGAAGCTCATCCTCGCCCTTCTCTTCCACTCTGGCATTCAAATCCCCATCCTCCACGCGGCGCATAAACCGCACGATGACGGCAATCGTGCCGGTAATCCGGTTCATGAACAGGCGGTTGAACACAATCGCGGTAACCAGACAGATCCCCATGATGACAAAAAACCATTTGGCAAAGGAAGTTACCTCTTGCGACAGCGAGTTCCAATCGGTCACCGAGACGATATTCCAGCCATAATCGTTCAGATGATAAATGGAAACGATATTTTCTTTGCCGTTAAACTTGGCTTTGAAGCTTTGATAGCCTTGCTTAAACTCAACGTCACGCTTCATGTATTGACTGATATTTTGACCATCCATGCCGTTCTGCGGGTCAAACAGAATGAAGCCTTCATTGTTGACCAGCATGAAGGAGGTGTTCTGCAGGTTGTTAGGGAGCGTCAGATTGCGGAAAATCTCCTCGAACTCCCATCTCTTGATCTGGACGACGAGAATTCCCAGCTTGCGGAGCGTCGTGACGTCTTTTATCAGCCTGATCTGGGTAAACACCGGATCCGCCCCCGTCAGTTCCGGAAATTCGTGCGGAGCCAGCCATTTGGGAATCCCGTTCAGCTTCACAACCTCTTCATATAAGGGACTGTTCTTAAACTGCTCATAAGGCAGCGTCCTGAAATCCTCTTTGCTGAATATCGGAATGGGTGCTGATTCTTTGTTGAAATGATATAGAAACGCATAACTGATGGCAGGGTGATTATAGAGGAGATTGCGAAAGCTTCGCTGCCTGTCGTTCAATTTCAGCTGGTCTGCATTGGATTCCTTAATCAGGTTCTGCGCATCGGGATCCTTGGCATTCAGGGCCATTGCGAAGACGGAGGTGGCAATCCCGTTATCCGTGACGTACTCCATCTCCTTGAACACGTTCAAAATGCTGTAGCTGATCGCTTTTAGCGAATATTCGGCTTGCTGGCTGTACTTTTCCTCAATCGAGTTGTAGGTAATAAAGAATGTAAATAGGCCCAGCACAAATAACGGAATAATAATGAGCCCTAAAAAGGCCGTGAATAGTTTGTTCCGCAAATTCATACGCATGCTCCTGCTCCTCGTATTACCCCTTGACGCTTCCTGCGGTGACGCCTTCAATGATTTTCTCTTGCAGAACGGCATAGATGATAAGGACCGGCAGCACGCTGAATACGATCCCCGCCGACATCTGGGCGTAGTTCATATTGTAAGCGTCCCTGAAACCGACCATTCCGACAGGCAGCGTTCTCAGTTCATCATTCGAAAGGAAGTAGTTAGCAAGCAAGAATTCGTTCCAGTTACCCAGGAAATTGATGATGAATACGGTAACGATAGCCGGAACGGTCAGAGGTAAGATAATTCTAGCAAACAAGCCTCCGGACCTCAATCCGTCTATGACCGCGGCTTCCTCGATTTCACCGGGCAGCGACCGCATGAAGGCGGCCAGAATAATCACGGAAAACGGGATGGCATTGGCAACATAGGGCAGAATCAGGGCCATATGCGTATTCAGAATATCCAGCTGCCTCATGATGCCATATATCGGCAGCAAGAGAGAGTTATTCGGGATCAGCATCCCGATCAAAATACATTGAAAGATGATCGCGCTGATCCGGTTGTATCTCATCCGCGTCACGGCAAAAGCCAGCATTGCAGCAAACAGGATCGATAGACAGGCCGACAGCACGCCGATGTATAAGCTGTTCCAGAAATACGTGCTGATCTTGGCGCTCACCCAAGCGTTCACGTAGTTATCAAACACCAACGTGCTTGGCAATCCAAACGGGTTCGTTGCAATGGACTGGTTATCCACCTTCACGGATGAGAACAGGACGAACAGGAACGGATACAGGATGACGAGCAAATAAGCCATCAGGAAAATGTGCGGAATCAGTTTCTTTAGTGCCCTCATCAGTATTCAATCCTTTCGTTGCGTCTGGCGATCAGCACCTGGTAGAGCACCGTTACGATAATCGTGAAAAGGAAAATCAACACGGCGATCGAATTGCCGAAGCCATGCTTGAAACTCGTAATCGCGTATCGAATCATATATGTTGCCATAACGTCGGTGGAGCCGGCCGGCCCGCCCTTGGTCATAACCAGGATAATGTCCGCGGCTTTCATGGCTCCCGCAATCGAAAGCATGATCACAACGGAGATAATTGGCATTATTAATGGAAGCGTGATTTTGGTAGCCCTTTGGACGCCTGTCGCTCCGTCAATCGCCGCAGCCTCGTCAAGCTCCTTGGGAATGGACAGAATTGCGGCAAGCACCATCACAATGTAAAAGCCGGTCCATTGCCAAGCGTTCGTAATCAAGATGGCGATCATGGCCCATTTGCGATCCGACAGCCAGTAGATCGGCTCGATGCCAACCAATCCCAACATCTCATTCATCAGGCCAAAGTCCGGATTGTAGATGAATCCCCACAAAATGCCGATGACAGCCGTCGACATGATGGAAGGTGCGAAAACCGCTGTTTTATACAGCCCCTTCAAACGTTTGACGTTGGCGATAAGCAGGGAGAAAACCACGATGATCGGAACCTGGATCATGCAGGAAAAAAGTATGAAATAGACATTGTTTCGGACCGCCTTCCAGAAGGCATCGTCATTCAGGGCGGTCACATAGTTATCGAGCCCGATGTACTTCACGTCTTTGGAGATGCCGTTCCAGCTCGTAAAGCTGTTGTCAAACGCAGTGAAGATGGGATATATGAAAAAAGCCAGAAACAGCAAGAATGCCGGCAGCACAAAAACGATGTAAATCAGAGGATTTCTCAGCGCTCTGTTCATGGTAACCTCCGTATTGATGTCTGATGTTGTTTAGGCGAAAGGGCACCCCCATATGCCTTTAGCGGGTGGTGCCCTTTCGTCTGGAATTTTAGTTATTCCTCTGAAGCGTTAGCCGCTTCCTGTGCTGCTTGAACATTCTCCAGCATCTTCTCGGCATCGAGCTCGCCGCCGATCACCTGCTGGATTCCCATGCTCAGCGCCGTGTTTACGTCGGCTTGAACAAGCGCATCGAAGGCAGGGAAGGATTTGTTGATTTCGCTGACGCCTTTGAAAATGTCCTGCATCAGCGGATCATCCGACGTGGAATTCATCGTTTCCAGATCCATCTTCATCGCCGGCAGTACTCCGTCTTCCTTAAGCCCGCGCAGCTGCATTTCATCCGTCCACATATTTTTGATGAATTCTTTAACCGCTTGAAGCTTGCGAGGATCCTCTGCTACCGCCGCCGAGAAGCCATATCCGTTGTTAGCGTCCTGCATGACGATGACAGGGTCGCCCTCATTCACCGGAGGCAAATTGAAATATCCGATCTTGCCGACCATGTCGCCCGCTTGCGCCGGATCTCTAAATACGGAGTTCGCCCACGATCCGTCCATCATCATGACGGCTTCCCCGGTGATGATTTGATTTCTCATGTCCGCGTATTCAAAGCCGAGCTCGCCTTTTTTGAAGTACCCTTTCTCCACCCATTCCTGATGTTTCTTCACGCCTTCCACGACTTTCGGATCGGTCCATTTGGTTTCCCCGGTCTTGAAGCCGTAAGTTACCTCCGCTCCTGCATAATAACTCCACAGGTTATTCGTGGTCATGAGCGGAATCCATGCATCCTTGGAAGATTGCGCGAACGGAATTTTGCCGTCGGCCTTGATGGCTTCGGCGATCTGCTCAAGTTCCGCCAACGTTTTGGGTACGCTCAGACCTTTCTGGGCGAAGTAATCCTTGTTATAGAAAATACCTTCGATGGAACCGCCGATCGGCAATCCATAGATCTTGCCGTCATGCGTGAACGGGTCCAGTGTCGTAAATTTGTCCTTTATGCCGAGCTCATCCAGGATCGGGGTCAAATCGAGCATCAAGCCTTCTTTGGAATATACGCCTGCATCGGGGCTTCCGAATACGTCGAATACTTCCGGCGGCTTGCCGGCAGCCATCTCGCCTCTCAGCTTCTCTTTACGATTCACTTCAGAGTCTACAGCGTCCAGCTTGATTTTAAGCCCGGGCACCGCTTCTTCGGTTTTGCTGACCACATCGTTCAGCAATGCGAGACGGAACTTCTTGGATTCGCCTACTTGCGTATGGCGAATGGTGATTTCAAACGGCTCATTGCTCACCGTTCCTTCCGAGCCGCCCGACGGCTTTTCTGCCGCCTTGTCACCGCCGCCGCATGCAGACAAAAGCGTGGATGAGACGAACAAAAGCGACATGAATAATGCCAGACCCTTTTTCTTCATTGTCTTTGACCCTCCCGAAGTGTTTGTATATTGATAGGCGCTTTCCTTACATCTTCATTATAGAAAGCGATTCCACTTTACGATAGGTCGATATTTTTCTATCCAAGGGATAATATCCTCTACAAAAAACAATAACCCTTCCATAAAGAGGAAAGGTTATTGTTATTAATGATTACATATTGTGTTTAATATTATACAACTAAAATGAGTTCAAAACCGACGGCTATTTCTCGGGAATTTCGCCAATCAACCGGTAGGCGCGTGCGACTTCTTCCTCGGACGGTGAAGGTACGCCTTCCAACGGATAGGCCATGCCGAGCTCCTTCCATTTGTACACGCCCATCTGATGGTATGGCAGGATCTCGAACTTCTCCACGCCGCGCAGCGTGCGGATGAATTGACCGAGCCCCACCAAATCGTCCTCGCTGTCATGGATGCCCGGCACGTAGACGTGCCGGATCCACATGTTCCGACCATGGTCGGACAGCCAGCGGGCGGTCTTCAGCGTCCTTTCATTGGACTTGCCTGTCAGCTTGATGTGCTTCTCATCGTTGATATGCTTCAGATCAAGGAGGACCAAGTCGGTATGCTCCAGCAATTCCGATATTTTATCCGGCTCGTTATACCCGTTGCTGTCCAGGGTCGTATGCAAATTCCAGCGGCGCTTCACTTCCTTGAACAGCTCCGTGACAAAAGGATACTGCAGCGTCGGCTCACCGCCCGAAACGGTGAGTCCTCCACCCGATGACCGGTAGTAGCACAGATAGGGCTCTATCTCTCGCAGCACGTCATCCACCGTCATTTCATGTCCTTCATGAAGTCCCCAGGTATCCGGGTTGTGGCAGTATTGACACTTCAGAAGGCAGCCCTGCATGAAGAGCACAAAGCGGATACCCGGACCGTCCACCGTTCCGAACGTTTCTATGGAGTGTACATGACCTTTTAGCATGGTGCGTCATCCTTTCTGTATCCGCTATGGTTGTCTTCCATCCTTACATCGATCCGTGGAAGGTACGGTTAATGACATCGAGCTGCTGTTCGCGCGTCAGTTTGACGAAGTTGACCGCATAGCCGGATACCCGGATGGTTAACTGCGGATAATTCTCCGGATGCTCCATCGCATCGATCAGCTGCTCACGGTCAAACACGTTCACGTTCAAATGATGGGCCTTGCTGCCAAAGTAGCCGTCCAGCATGGCAACCAGATTGTTTACCCGAATGTCGCTTTCTTTGCCCAGGGCTTTCGGCACGATCGAGAACGTATTCGAGATGCCGTCCAGACTGTCCTCATAAGGCAGCTTGGCCACGGAAGTCAGCGAAGCGAGGGCTCCCTTCTTATCGCGTCCGTGCATCGGGTTTGCGCCCGGCGCAAACGGCTCGCCTGCTTTGCGTCCATCCGGCGTGGTTCCTGTCTTCTTGCCGTATACCACGTTCGACGTAATCGTGAGCACCGATTGGGTCGGCATGGCATCGCGGTAGGCTTTGTGCTTGCGGATCATGCTCATGAAGGCCTCGACCAGTTCAACGGCGATGCCGTCCACGCGGTCGTCGTTGTTGCCGTAGCATGGGAAATCGCCTTCGATTTCAAAATCCACCGCAATCCCTTGCTCATTGCGTATCGGCTTCACCTTCGCATATTTAATCGCGCTCAGCGAATCCGCTGCTACGGACAAGCCCGCTATGCCGCATGCCATCGTACGCAGGATATCGCGGTCGTGAAGCGCCATTTCAATCCGCTCGTAGCTGTATTTGTCATGCATGTAGTGAATCACGTTGAGGGTATTCATGTAGAGTTTCGCGAGCCATTCCATCATCGGCTTGAAGCGCTTCATGACCTCATCATAACTCAGAAACTCAGCGGTGATCGCCGGATATTCCGGTCCGACCTGGGCGCCGGATTTCTCATCCTTCCCGCCGTTGATTGCATACAGCAGCGCTTTGGCCAGGTTCGCTCTGGCTCCGAAGAACTGCATCTGCTTCCCAATGCGCATGGCGGATACGCAGCAGGCGATGCCGTAATCGTCCCCATAGATCGGACGCATGAGATCGTCATTCTCATATTGGATCGAGCTCGTTTCGATCGATACCTTCGAACAGTATTTTTTGAAGGCCTCCGGAAGCTTCTCCGACCACAGCACCGTCAAGTTCGGTTCCGGCGCAGGTCCCAGATTGTACAAGGTGTGCAGGAAACGGAAGCTGTTCTTGGTTACTCTCGTTTCACCGTTCAACGACATGCCGCCGATGGATTCGGTCACCCACGTCGGATCGCCGCTGAACAGCTCGTTGTAATCCGGCGTGCGCAGGAACTTCACGATCCGCAGCTTCATGACAAAATGGTCTACCAGCTCCTGGGCTTTCTCTTCCGTCAGTATGCCTTCAGCCAAATCCCGCTGGATATAAATATCGAGGAAAGAAGATACCCGGCCAAGCGACATGGCAGCGCCGTTTTGCTCCTTGATCGCGGCCAAATAACCGAAATACAGCCATTGGAATGCTTCCTTCGCGGTATTCGCAGGTTTGGAAATGTCAAAGCCGTGCATGCCGGCCATTTCTTTCAGTTCCTTGAGGGCGCGCATTTGTTCGGACAGCTCTTCCCGCAGACGGATCACCGGCTCGTCCATAGCGTCCACTTCAAGCTCGCCGAGTTCTCTCAGTTTGTCCTGGATCAGCGCGTCCACGCCGTATAACGATACTCTGCGGTAGTCGCCGATGATGCGGCCGCGGCCGTATGCATCGGGAAGCCCCGTAATAATCCCGGCTTTACGCGCTGCTCTCATCTCCGGAGTATAAGCATCGAATACGCCCTGATTATGCGTTTTGCGGATGCCGTTGAAGATATCCACAACCGCCTGCGGCATTTCGAAGCCGTATGCGTTGCACGCATCAATCATCATCCGGATGCCCCCGAAAGGCTGAATCGAGCGTTTGAACGGCTCGTCGGTCTGCACGCCGACGATCTGTTCTTTATCCTTATCCAAGTAGCCGGGCCGGTGGGAGGTGATGGTGGAAGGCGTATGGACATCCACGTCCAAAACCCCGCCGTTATCCCGCTCCTTCTTGGTTAAATCCGATACGATATCCCACAGTGCCTTGGTGTTGTCCGTAGGTCCCGCCAAGAAATCATCAGAGCCATAATAAGGGGTAATATTCTCTGCAATAAAATCATTAACGTCAACGCGCTTGGTCCATTTACCTGATTTAAAACCTTTCCAGCCAACTTCTTTTTCAATCACCGACATATTGAATCCCTCCTAGATTATGCTGCAGCTTGCAGGTACTGGCGGGGACACACATTGATCTATCTCAGATCTTAAATGTGATTATTTTCACGATCAATGGCATCTCTGTCCCGCCATGTGCCTTCAAGCTTCTATATCAAAGATCTGAGATTCAGCTTTCTGCTACACCTTTATTGTAGTCCTGTTGATCCGCAGCATCTGTGATAAAAATCACAAAGTTATGGTAATCCGTGATTTTTATCACTCTGATTCCGGGCTCCCCTGGCTTCTACCACCATTTATAATGGAATTTAGGATCTACCTTCTGCCCTTTCCTGTTTAGAAACGTCCATAGAAGGCGTTGCGGTATACTTCTGCCAGCTCCGTCACCAGCGGCAGCTTCGGATTGCTGGTCGTGCACTGATCTTCGAAAGCCCGGTCCGCCAAATGCTCGACGTTTCTCTCGAAGTCCTGTGGATCGATGCCCAGCTGCTGGAACGATTCCTCGATGCCGAGTTTGCTGTTCAGCTCGCGGATGGCGGCGATCAGGCTGTTTACGCCCTCCTCCGTCGTTCTTGCCGGCAGTCCAAGAATCCGTGCGATCTCGGCATATCTTTCATCGGCCACAAAGTGGGTGTACTTCGGCCATGCCGCGAATTTCGTTGGCTTCTTGGCATTGTAGCGAATGACGTGCGGCATCAGTATGGCATTGGTCCGTCCATGCGCCGTATGGTACTGTCCCCCCCATTTATGCGCAAGACTGTGATTGATGCCCAGGAACGCGTTCGCAAAGGCCATGCCTGCAAGCGTCGAAGCATTATGCATTTTCTCGCGGGCGAGTTTGTCGCCGGTCAGCGCCGATTGCTCAAGATACTGGAACACCAGCTGGATGGCTTTGATGGCAAGCCCATCCGTGTAATCGCTAGCCATCACCGATACGTAGGCTTCAATCGCATGCGTCAGGACGTCCATGCCGGTATCGGCCACCGCCGTTTTAGGCAAGGTGTACACGAATTCCGGATCGATGATCGCCACGTCCGGCGTCAGCTCATAGTCTGCCAGCGGGTATTTGGTATTTCCCTGCACTTTGTCCGTGATGACGGCAAACGAAGTTACTTCCGAGCCCGTTCCCGACGTTGTCGGAATGGCTACGAATTTCGCCTTCCGTCCGAGCTTCGGATATTTATAGACCCGTTTGCGGATATCCATGAATTTTTGCTTCAGGTTGTTGAAGTCCGTATCCGGATATTCATAGAACAGCCACATCGCTTTTGCGGCATCCATAGGCGATCCGCCGCCAAGGGCGATGATGCAGTCCGGCTGGAACCGTTCCAGCATCTCCGTACCCCGTTCAACGGTCGTTGTCGAAGGATCCGGCTCGACTTCCGAGAACACCTCGATGGCTACCGGCAGTCTGCGCTGACGCAGGTAATGCTCTACCCGCTCCACATATCCCAGCTTCACCATCATGGGGTCGGTTACGATCGCGACGCGGGTGATGTCAGGCATTTTGGCGAGATACTGCGTCGAGCCTTTTTCAAAGTAAATTTTGTCCGGCACTTTAAACCACTGCATATTCACGGTTCTGCGGTTCACCCTTTTCACGTTGATGAGATTGACGGCCGTCACGTTCGACGACGTGGAATTCCGGCCATACGAACCGCAGCCGAGCGTCAGCGATGGCAGGTTCGTGTTGTAGATATCCCCGATGCCGCCTTGCGAAGAAGGCTGGTTGACCAGGATGCGGCAGGTCTTCATGCGATCCGAGAATTTCAGGATGACGTCCTCATTGTGCGAGTGGATGACCGACGAGTGGCCCATGCCGCCAAAAGCAACCATCTCTTCGGCGCGCGTGATGCCCTCTTCCGCATCTTTCACTTTATAGCAGGCCAGCACCGGGCTCAGCTTCTCGGCGGACAACGGATAAGCAGGACCGACTCCCTCCAGCTCGGCGACCAGGATCTTGGTGCTTTCCGGTACCTCAAAGCCGCAAGCCTCGGCAATCTTGGCTGCCGGCTGTCCGACGATGGTAGGATTGACGGCGCATTTATCCGCTACCATGGCATGCGCAGTCAGCTTCGCCAGCTCTTCCTTGTTCACGAAATAACAGCCGCTGGCGATCATTTTTTTCTTCACGTTATGATAGATCGGCTCCTCGATAATGACCGCTTGCTCGGATGCGCAGATCATGCCGTTATCAAACGTCTTGGATAGGATCAAGTCGTTCACCGCTTGATCGAGGTCCGCGCTCTTCTCGATGAAGCACGGCACGTTGCCGGGACCTACGCCGAGGGCTGGCTTGCCGCAGCTGTATGCTGCTTTGACCATCGCCGATCCGCCCGTAGCCAGAATGCAGGCGACGTCCGGATGGTTCATGAGTGTATTGGTTTTATCCATGGAAGGTGCCTCGATCCACTGGATGCAGTCGGCCGGAGCGCCTTGTTTCACGGCTGCGTCCCGCAGGATGAGCGCGGCTTCCCTGCTGCATGCCTGCGCGGATGGATGGAAACCGAAGATGATCGGGTTTCTTGTTTTGATGGAGATCAGCGCCTTGAATATGGTGGTCGAGGTCGGATTGGTTACCGGTGTGATCCCCATGATGATCCCGATCGGCTCCGCAATTTTTTGGAAGCTGTCATAGGCATTGTCTTCGATGATACCTACCGTTTTGTCGTACTTGATGCTGTTGTGGATATACTCCGTGGCAAACAGGTTTTTGATGATTTTGTCTTCATACACGCCGCGGCCCGTTTCCTCAATCGCCATTTTCGCCAGCTGCATGTGCTTCTCAAGTCCGGCCATGGCCATGGCCTGCACAATTCCGTCGACTTGCTCCTGATCGAGTTTCATAAACTTTTCTTTTGCCCGATTCGCCTTGTCGATCAGACCTTGAATGTACTCTGCTGCCGTTTGTCCCTTCACTTCAACCGTTGTTCCTTTGCTCACAGCCATATCTCTCATCCTCCCATGGTTCATGTTCTTTCTGTCTACGCTTCGATCGTAACACAGACGCTTCTTAAATCATGTGAAATATTTCACAATATTAAAATTTATCTTTTCTGTGTGATTTATACCTGTCTTTTCCCTCTTTCAAGTGAAAGAGATCACAATGTTTGAAAATTCGCCATGATTTCCCTCTTGTTCCGCCCCACAAGTGAATGTTTTCACGTTATAATGTATTTAAAGATTAAACAGATCAAATTTTAGGATGTTAGGGGATACCACCATGAAAACTGTAGACCATGTAATGGAAATCGAAAACTTAGGGAACACGCAGTGCTTCTCGGAACAAAACCGCAACCGTCTGCTGGTCACCATGAAGGAAAGGGTACTCCCTGAAGGATCGCATTTGTTCTGGGAAGGCGACTTCGCCGACAAGCTGTACTTCGTTAAACAAGGAAGAATTAAATTGACCAAATCGACGGATGAAGGCAAAGAGCTTATTCTATATATGTACCATCCTGGAGACATGGTCGGGCAAGCCGATCCATTCTTCAGCAACAACCACAGTTTTTCGGCAGAGGTGCTTGAGGACAGCGTAGTCGGGGTCATCGAGCACAAGGATCTGGAGCTGCTGATCTGCCAGCATTGCGACTTCGCGATTGATTTCATGAAGTGGATGGGTATACACCACCGCATCACGCAGACCAAATTCCGCGATCTCATGATGTACGGCAAGCCCGGCGCATTAACGTCGACGCTGATTCGTCTGGGCAATACCTACGGGCAGCATCAAGAGGATGGCACCATTCTCATCAACAAAAAGATCACCCACACCGATCTTTCGAACATGATCGGGGCCACCCGCGAAAGCGTGAACCGGATGCTGAGCGACCTTCGCAAAAAGGACGCCATCGAATATGCCGGCGGCATGATTGTTATCAAAGATCTGCCGATGCTGCAGGAAATATGCCACTGCGAGCTGTGTCCGAACGAAATCTGCCGGATTTGATCCGCCTAAAGCCCCTTTGGTGCATAATATATGGGCATCTGCTTACAATAAACCTTGTCTTTCCAAACCAAATCAAAGGGAGTGCTCAGCATGCGTGAAGGTTTGATTCCTGCTGTTCTTGGAACCGTGGTTTCTGCTTCGGGTGCCGCTCTGCTTTGCAGCAGGTATAAATTTGCTGCAACCGGTATTCTAGGCTTCGGACTGGCTCATATGGTGCTTGGTGCGATTGACCTGGTGGAACATCGGTAAACGATTTGGAAGGCAAGATTCTCACGGCTGTCCTTTCAGTTCAATGACTGAGGAGGACAGCTTATTTATGCTATCGCCCTCCTATTTGTATACAAAAAAAGAAACCGTTGCTTGGCAAATGGACGAATGACAGACCATTAACCAAGAACGGTTTCTTTGTTTATTCATCAGGTTGGACTTCATCTGACAATGAACTAGGAGGATGGAATTCCTCCGTTACACCCCAATCATAGCCTACTTTTGCTTGCTCCCCTTTCCCGAAGAGATAAACCAGTAAGCCATGCCTACAAACAACCCGCCGCCAATGATATTCCCCAGCGTGACCGGCACCATGTTGCTGATCCAGCCGCTGATGGATACCGTCTCGGGATGTCCCGGCAATATCGTCGCCAGCGTCAGAAGCGACATGTTCGCTACGCTATGCTCATACCCTGTCGCAATGAAGGCAAACAGGCACCACCATATTAAAATCAGTTTCGTTGTTTCTCCTTTGGCCCGAATTCCCATCCACAGGGCCAGACATACAAGCCAGTTACATAATATGCCTCTAAAAAACAGCTCCATGAACGGATCGTTCATTTTCTTGGCCGCTGCCGTGAAGATGAGATGATCGGGCGGCAGCCCTTTGAACAGGCCGGAAGCATAAACCAGATAGCTGAGCAGGATCGCTCCCGCCAAATTGCCGATAAACACAAGGCCCCAATTTTTCAGCGTGTCCCCCATCGTCGTTCGTTTGGATAACGTGCTTATCGTAAAAAACATATGATTTCCGGTGAACAGCTCTGAACCGGCAAACACAACCAACGTGAGCGCAATCCCGAATGCGGCTCCCATGACGAGGGACTGGAAAGGCGAACCGGCGGCTGCCAGCGGCGCGCCCAGCTTAAAGATTAATACGATCCCAATGCCGACATATGCGCCGGCCAGCATGGCCGATACCATGTAGCGCAGCAAGTTGTTGTTCATCTGCTCTTTTTTCGCGACCGCGGCATGGACGACGGCTTCCACATCATTGTTAAACATGGGTTACCACCTCTTGGTTTCGTCTGTTGATGCTTATTACGGCCTTATACACCTACCTCAACCTTTCCATCCACGGCGCGAACCGGATATATCCGTACTTGGCCCTTATCCGGAGCCTGCACAAGCCCTGTCGAAAGCTCGATTTTCCAATCGTATAACGGATCGTAAATGTAATGCCCGGATACGATGGCTTCGGCTAACGGACCTCCTTTGGGATGCGGGCTTTTATTCTCCAGAGCAAACCATTGATGATCCGAGGTTCGGAAGACGGCAATCTCCCGGTCACCGATTTGGACCACCCTTCCGAGTTGCAACAGAAATTCATGTTCATTCCCTACCGTGATATAAGTTCCGGTTTCCATAATGCGCAGCCTCCACTTCTCTTGTTCGATTCCTATCCCAGCAATAAGCTCTCTATAATCCGGCAGCCAAGGGGGGAATCGTTCTCCCCCTCGATTACTTGCTGCCGACCGGTCTTGCGTCCTGGAACAGCGTATTGCGCAGCTTATCGTCGTTCAGCACTTTCTTCCACGGATCTTCGACTTGCTGCAGGGCCAGCTCTATTCTTTCCACCAGCTCCTTACGCTGTTTAGCATCATCAAGGACTGCCGCACGGATTTGTTCCAGTCCCAGACGTTCTACCCATTCCGACGTTCTCTCGAGGTACTTGCCGGTTTCACGGTAGTGCTGCATCAAGGCGCCGCAGATCTCGATCAATTCCTCGTCCGATTTCACTTTACAGAACGAATCGGCCAGGCGGGCCTTCGTTCCGCCGTTGCCTCCGACGAATATCTCCCATCCGCCGTCATTGCCAACGATCCCGATGTCCTTCGTGCACGATTCGGCACAATTTCGCGGGCATCCGTTGACCGCCATTTTAAACTTCGCCGGAAAGTCCAGCCGCTCGAATTTCTCCTCGAGGAATGCACCCATGCCCATCGAATCCTGCGTGCCGAAGCGGCAGAATTGGGAGCCTACGCAGGTCTTGACGGTCCGCAGCGATTTGGCATAAGCATAACCGGACGGCATATCCAGCTCTTCCCATACGCTTGGCAGATCTTCCTTCTTCACGCCGATCAGATCCAGACGCTGTCCGCCGGTTACCTTAACGACCTTAACATTGTACTTAAGCGATACGTCCGCGATTTTCTTCAAATCCTCCGGCGTGGTAACGCCGCCGTACATTCTTGGCACTACCGTGTAAGTGCCGTCTTTCTGAATGTTGGCGTTCATCCGCTCGTTGACGAAGCGGGATTCCCTCTCCTCCTGATGGGTCACCGGATTCAGCATGGCCAGATAATAATGGATGGCGGGACGGCATTTCGAGCAGCCCTCAGGGTTGCTGAAGTTCAGAACATGCATGACTTCCTTCGTCGTGGTCAGCCCCTTGGCGCTGATTTCGGCGACGATTTCGTCCCGGTCGAGCGTGGTGCACGGACATATGCCTTGTTTGCCTGCCGTCTTAAAGCCATCGCCCAGTACGCTCTGAAGGATTTGCTCCACGACTGGCTTGCAGCCTCCGCAAGAACGGGTCGCTCCCGTGCAAGCTTTGATTTCGTCCACCGTCGTGAGGCCTTGAAGCGTCACGGCATCCACAATGGCCTTTTTGGTTACGCCGTTGCAGCCGCAGACGATTTCATCGTCGGGCATCTTATCCAGCGAGAAGGCCTTGACGTTTCCTTTCCCTGCACATTCGGTGCCCATGATCGAATGATAGATCTCCTCGGTCATGGCCGTCTTTTTTCGTATCATGGATTGAAGGCTGGCCGAATCGCTGACATCTCCGAACAATATCGCGCCGGCGATGATATTGTCGCGCAGCAGGATTTTCTTATAAGTCTTGCGCCAATCGTCCTTCGCCACGATCACCGAGTGTTCAGCCTGCTCCATGAACTCTCCTGCGGAGAATACATCAACGCCGCTGATTTTCAGTTTCGTCGATACGATGCTGCCCTCGTAAGGCTGGCCGTCCACGCCGCAGAGATGCTTGGCAAGAACCTGTCCCTGCTCGAACAACGGCGCAACCAGGCCGTAGCATGCCCCCCGATGCTCGCAGCATTCGCCAACCGCATACACATCCGGCCAGGAGGTCTGAAGATAATCGTTGACTACGATTCCCCGGTTCACTTCGATACCGCTCGCTTGGGCGGCGGCGACGTTCGCTCTGATACCCACGGCCATGACCACCAGTTCCGCTTCAAGCTCATCTCCATCTTTGAACCGCAGCCCCGTGACCCTCTCATCGCCCATGATTTCCGTGGTTTGTTTGCCTAATAAGAACCGGATGCCCTGCCGCTCCAGCTCCTTTTGCAGCATCCCCGATGCCATGGAATCCAGCTGGCTCTCCATCAAATCCTGCATGAGATGAACCACCGTCACCTCCATGCCCAGGCTGACCAATCCCTTCGCAGCTTCCAGACCCAGCAGCCCTCCTCCGATGACGGCCGCTTTCTTGTATGCCTTGGCGGCTTGAAGCATCTGCGTGCAGTCGGCGATGTTTCGAAATCCGATAACTCCCTCTTTGTCACTGCCCGGTACAGGCAATATAAAAGGCTTCGAACCTGTAGCTATAATCACTTTGTCATAAGGAACCGTCAATCCGTTATCGGCCGTTACAACCTTGCGCTCCCCGTCGATGGCGGTGACGGTCACACCCGTATGCAGGTTGATCTGATTCTCCTCGTACCATTTCCAGTCATTCAATACGATGTCGTCCAAGGTTTTACTGCCTTCCAGCACATAGGACAGCATAATGCGATTGTAGTTCGGGTGAGGCTCCTGTCCAATGACGGTGATGTCAAATTTCCCACCCAATTTAATGATTTGCTCGACCGTGCTTATGCCTGCGATACCGTTGCCAATGACAACCAACTTTTCTCTCTTTATATTGGACATCGTTTGATTCCTCCCCAACACGTGATCTGGTGCTCGTGTATTTCACTGCTTACAAGTAAATTATATCGTGTAAAGGCATATATTTTTGTGATTTATTTCACATTGATCTTTAAAATTTAAATAAAAATACCAAATAACCCTGTCCGATTGGAACAAGGTTATCCTAAAAAGACGGCCTGCTATATGATTTCGGCTTCCATATAGGCTCGTTCGCCGCCGGGCACTTTTAAATAGGGACGAATTCCGGCAAATCCCCCCGCATCCAGGTTCACCCCGGTCATCCAGTTCCCCTCCAAAAGGCCTCCTTCCGACTGCATGATGACGGCAGGCGCCTCGATATGCTCCTGGTACAGTACGATGCCGGCCTGAATGGTCTTATAGGCTTTTCCTTGCTGCACCAAAGGCACGGCACTAATATACGTTGGCACAAAATAATGGGCGATCACGTCCAGCTCCTCCCCGTCGAAGAACGCTTCGCTGCCGAGGAAGGGATGCAGCATCACGATTTTCTCGTAGAGCGACCAGATGATCATATGCAGGAATCTTCCCATCCGTCCCTTATTCTGCTCGGAAGACGAATTCAATGTTTCGGTTTCATAACCAATGAACTTCCATCCGCCGGGAGCCTTGACCCATTTCTGGAACATGTCGACCCGAGCGGTGCCGTTTTGGCTAACAGATGTTACAGCGTCTGGGCTTGTTCCACACACGGCCGACCACAGTGATTCCGGTACATATTGGCTCAGCACCCGCTTGGTTTTCTCAAATATATGAAGCACTTGTAATGAAGCGTTTTCAAGCTCTGAGATGTCCTCTTGTCCATAATGGAACCGGGAGATATTCGTTCGCTTGATCATGGGCTCGCCTCCTTGATATGCCGCCTGGATTATTACATCATATAGAAGGTGCGTCAGCTTGGTGCATGTCCGGATATTTTTGCAGGACGAAACGAAAAATCAGCCATTCCGGTTAGAAAAAAAACCCTGAAATGAGGATATCTCATGCCAGGGTTTAATCGTCAACGGGAGTCTTAAGATGACTCATCTGTCGATCCATTGTTCTGCCCAGGATGAAATTTGCTCCATCACCGGACGCAGTGCTTTGCCTTTTTCAGTCAGTTCATATTCAATACGTACCGGAGTTTCCGGATAGACATGACGAATCAGTATGCCTTCGCATTCCAAATCCTTCATCCGCTCGGAGAGCATTTTATCGCTCATGGACGGAATCAAATTCGAAATATCCTTAAAGCGCTTAGGTCCGCTCATCAGCGTTTGAATAATCAAGCCGTTCCACCGTTTGCCCAGAAAAGAAAAGGCCGATTCGAAACGGGGACACATCGTAACATTTGTAACTTCCATATCCCTTCACCTCTTTACGAAGTCACCTTGTTTATAGAAACTCATAAGCTTACCCAGAAATCTAGAAAACTTACGAATTGTAAGTATGTTTCATTTTAGCATATTTTCGAGAAGCTGAAAACCTCCTAGCCCCTTTTTCCCAGAAAATCAGCGCTTATCCCCCTAATATCCGAGCCAAAATATCCAAATCGTCCTCAATCAAAGTGGATAATTTCCTATTATACAGCACCGCCGCTGGATGGAACAGAGGGAATATCTTATAGGTCTCCGGTGAAAACACATAGCCTTCTCCGGGATTTTCCGGATCAGCCGCTTGCTGAACCGGGCCCTCCATCAGCTTGCCGTGCAGCGACGTCACCGTTTCATGGCTTCCGATTAACCGGTGCAGCGCGGTATTTCCCATTGGTGCCAGGATGTCCGGGCCCACCCATCGGATCTCTTCATCAAGCAAAGGCGCATGCGCCAAAATTTCCGCCTTGGTCGGCGTGCGATTCGATCGGCTGATGACATTCTCGCCCGAAGGCCTCACGAGCACTTTATCCTTGTAGGGCCTGCTTCGCATGGCACTGGTAATATATACCTGGCCCCGCGTCAGTTTCAGACGTTCCAGGTACGCGTTCATCTCTTGTCCGGCCTGTCCAACGAAAGGTTTGCCTTCCAAAACTTCATGAGCCCCGGGCGCTTCCCCGATGAACATGATTTTCGCAAAGCGGACTCCCCTTCCGAGCAGGAAGCCCTCAACGGGTTGGTGGACGAGCCTCGCCCGGCATATGGCGATGGTTGCGGGATTTACAGGTGCGCTTTGTACTTCGTTCATGTGTACAGCCCCCCTCTCCTATATCATACAATACCCCATATTCACGTATATTCTATCCCCAGCTGAGCAAAAACATTTCGAAAAAGCAGCCCCAACATACCAAAAAACGAGCCGAACAAGGACTGTACCTTGAACGGCTCGTTCGTTGATGATTAAGATAATGCGCTGTTTAAAAGCTTAGACTAAAACGGGAAGCGCGCGAACCGGCTGACTGTTGCCGAACGTTTGCTTGCCTGCCGTGGAATGAGCCCAGTTAATCGCATTGGAGATCACTTTCAACACTTCGGGGTTGTAGTAGGTTGGATAGGTCTCATGCCCTGGACGGAAGTAAAAAATGTTCCCATGCCCGCGTTTGAATGTGCATCCGCTGCGGAACACTTCCCCGCCCTCGAAATTGCTGACGAATACCAGCTCATCGGGGGCCGGAATGTCAAAGAACTCCCCGTACATTTCCTCGTGCTCGATGATGATCGGTCCCGTAATCCCCGCCGCAATCGGATGCGTCGGATTCACGCTCCAAATAATTTCCTGTTCTCCTGCTTCGCGCCACTTCAAATCGCAGCTCGTGCCCATCAAAGCTTTGAACGGTTTGGAAAAATGTCCGGAATGGAGAACGATCAATCCCATACCATCCTGCACGCGTTTTACGACCTTGCTTACGATTTCGTCACTAACCTGGTCATGAGCCATATGCCCCCACCACAACAGCACATCGGTTGAATCCAGTACATCGTCCGTCAATCCATGCTCCGGCTGGTCGAGCGTTGCCGTTCTAATGATGAAATCCGGACTTTGCAGACCCTCCGCCAAAGCTGTGTGAATGCCCGTCGGATAAACGCTCCGAACCTCATCATGGATTTTCTCGTGCACGAATTCATTCCATATGGTTACGTTAAGCATGTTGCTGTTCCCCCTAATTGCTTATTCGTTATTCTCTACGCTGTTAGACCCACCACATTTCTCCGAGCGGCTCTTCGATCAGCACTTGCTGAAGGTTTTGCACCGCTTTGGAGAAGCCTTCTTCAACGGACATCAGTCCGTCTTCATGTTCAATGCTCACGACATAGTCATATCCAACCAGGCGAAGAGCACTCATCATATCCGCCCATTCCTTCACATCGTGTCCGTAACCTACGCTGCGGAACTGCCAAGCGCGATCAAGCATGTTCGCATACGACTGCATATCCGTGAGACCGTGTTTGTTCACGTTAATCGGATCAATGCTAGTATCCTTCGCATGGAAGTGGTGGATCGCTCCTTCGCGGCCCAAAATTTGAATCGCTTGAACAGGGTCAATCCCTTGCCACCACATGTGGCTCGGATCCAGGTTGGCACCAATCACTTCGCCTGCGGCTTCGCGCAAACGGAGCAGCGTTCCCGGCGTGTGAACGGAGAAGCCGCCGTGCAGTTCCAAACCGATTTTGACATTGCGGTCTGCCGCAAATTTACCCCACTCGGTCCAATAAGGAATGACCTTGTTATCCCACTGCCAAGTCAGGATCTCTTGATAGTCGTTAGGCCAAGGCGCTACCGGCCAGTTCGGGTATTTGGCATCCTCGTGGTCGCCCGGGCAGCCGGAGAATGTGTTGACAACAGGTACTTCAAGCTTTTCGGCAAGCTCCACCGTTTTTACGTATGTGTCATGGAATTCTTTTGCGATTGCCTTTTGCGGATGAAGCGGATTGCCGTGGCAGCTCAGTGCGCTAATGATCAGCCCGCGGGATTCCACCGCGTTTTTGAAGTTTTTCAGCGCGGTTTCATTCTCCAGCAGCTCGACCGGATTGCAATGTGCATTTCCGGGATAACCGCCTGTTCCGATTTCAACTGCTTTAAGGCCCTTGGATGCCACGTAGTCCAAAGCATCCTCCAGTTTACGTCCACTCAGCAATACCATAAATACGCCTAATTTCATTGTATAACCTCCTGGTTTAGCTTAGTCATCATATTGATTGCAAGATTTAGTTGTCGAAATAAACCGCTTTACCCGTCTTCGCCGATTCATAGATCGCTTCCAGGATTTGCGTCACCACAAACGCCTGCTCCGGCTTAACGACCGGATCCTTATCCTCTATAATCGCTTCAAGCCACATTCTTGCTTCACGGTCCGAGTCGTTTTCCTTGGAGCCCGAATAGAAAGCTACGCCGCCGGCGTTCAGATCCACTTTGGTTTCATACAGTCTGCTCATTTTCTCGCCGTTGATGCGCAAGCCGTCTTTCATGTCGGCTCCGCCTTCGGTTCCCGCCAGAACGGCTTTCGCTTCGCCGATCTCCAGGACGTTAAGCGCCCAGCTGGATTCCAGAACGATCGTAGCGCCGTTCTCCATCGTAATAAATCCGAATGCCGAATCCTCTACCGTGAATTCCTTCGGATCCCACGGACCGAACGCATTCGCCGCATTCTCGCGCTGCCCCAATTTATGGAACGTGGATCCCAGCACGCTTTTCGGCTTGTAATTGTCCATCAGCCACAAGGTCAAATCCAGCGCATGGGTTCCGATATCGATCAACGGACCTCCGCCTTGCTTCTCCTCGTCAAGGAATACGCCCCAGGTCGGAACGGCACGGCGGCGGATGGCCAAGGCTTTACCGTAGTAGATCTCGCCCAGCTCGCCTTCCTCGCAGATCCCCTTCAAATACATGCTGTCGTCCCGGAAACGGTTGTTATAACCGATGGTCAGTTTTTTGCCTGTGCGCTTTGCGGCGTCCAGCATGGCCTGTGCTTCGGAAACCGTTTTTGCCATCGGCTTCTCGCACATCACGTGCTTGCCGGCTTCCAGGGATGCTACCGTGATTTCGGAGTGCGAATCGTTCGGCGTACATACATGGATGACGTCAATGCTGCCGTCTTTCAGCAATTCCCTGAAATCCGTGTACACTTTTGCGCCTTCAACCCCATATTCGGCTGCTGCCTTCTGCGCACGCTCTTCCACGATGTCGCAAAAAGCGACCAATTCAGCCTGCGCCTGCTTCTTCAAGCTCGGCATATGCTTGCCGTTGGCGATTCCCCCGCAGCCGATAATTCCGATTTTCAACGTGTTCGACATGTCCATTTCCTCCCCATACTGTTGATCTTATTGGAGCTGTCCCAATATTGGTGCAACGCTTTCATGCGGATCGCCGGGCAAGAGCTCATCATCCTGCCAGATCCGTCAGAAGCTAGATTGCCTGTTGTTCATAATCAGTTTACAAGAATATGGACCAGGCTTCCAGTTCCCTATTCTGCCGATTCGGCCTGCTGAGGTGCCGGAAGTTTGCCATAACGGTACGTGCTTTGCAGAACGATATGCCTGCCCTCCAGCGAAGACTGCTGAAAGGACTGCATGATCTCCAGCACGTGATAAGCCAGGCGCCCGCTTACGCGGTGGTCCTTCTGCTCATGAATCGATTGGATCATATCATGGATGCCCAGACCCCGCTCGTTCTTCCCGCATTCGAAGGCGGGCTCAAGCAATTCCCATTCCTCGGAGCCGTGCTTGCGCAGCTTCACTTCCCCGTTGAAGTAGTTCGGATCGCCGAGACTCAGGCTGCCCTGCGTGCCGTAGATTTCGATCCAGGGCAGATTGGACCCGCCAAAGATATCGAAACTGGTAATCATGGTTGCAATGGCACCGTTCTCAAAATCCAGCGTCCCTGCCAAATGCGTCGGCGTCTGAACCGTGATCGGCTTTCCTTGAAGCGGGCCGGAGCCGACGGAACGGTCCGGGATCTGGATGCCTGTGGATGCGCTGATCCGGCTTGCGGGACCCAGCAGCTCTACCAGGGCCGACACATAATAAGGTCCCATGTCCATCATCGGACCTCCGCCCGACGCGTAAAAAAATTCGGGATTGGGATGCCATGCTTCCGGTCCTGCCCCCATCATAAACGCCGTTGCGGCAACAGGTCTGCCGATCAGCCCGGATTCAATGGCCGCTTTGGCCGTCTGTACGCCGGAGCCTAGGAACGTATCCGGTGCGCAGCCGACGCGAAGCCCCTTCTGATCGGCGATATTCAGGACGCGGCGGGCTTCGTCAAGGGTTATGGCCAGCGGTTTTTCACTGTAGACATGCTTGCCTGCTTCCAGGGAGGCGATATCGACATTGGCGTGGCTGGCCGGAATGGTCAAATTAATAATAAACTCAATATCCGTCTGTGCGAGCATCTCCTCAACCGTGTATACGTTCGGGATGTTGAACTCTTCCGCTTTCGCTTTGGCGTTGTCCGGAATGAGATCGGCACATGCCACGATTTCAACCCAAGGGCTGTTTTTCAAGTTCGTGAAGTATACGCCGCTGATGGTTCCGCAGCCAATTATACCTGCTCTCATTTTTTTCATCGATGTCACTCCTTGAACCAATAGATGTGCTCGGACTAGTACAATGGTATTCTTTTATGCTTTCGTTTAAAATGAAGAATATGATTAAAACATGAACAATCTGGTCATTATTTTCTTATTCTTCAAAGGGGACTTAAGCAATGGATTCAAATCTTTCCAACCAAGTCGTAGCAGCGGATTTCTCATTTCATCGCAAACCTTTCAAGATGTCCCTGGCTGACGGTTTCGACACCTATTTGATGCGTTGGCAGACCGACGGCAAATGCCGCGCCAAAATCGACGGCAAGCTGTCGCTCATCGAGGCAGGGGATCTGTTGATCTTCACGCCCGGACAGCCTTATGAACTTCGGATCGATGACGAATACAACGCATTGGGTGAATTGACCATCGAAAGCGGCGATTATCATATTTTTTTCAAAGGGCCTTGGGCGGACGCGTGGTGGAATTCCAAGAAACGCCCGACCAAAATCAGGGTGCCGCTGGAGGAGCGTTACCTGAGTCTGTTTCGGCAAATTCTGCTCGAGCAGCGGCGCGTATCGGATCCTTATCCCGAGATTTCGGATTACACCGTGCGGATTCTGTGCCTTGAGGTGGACCGCCTGTTATCGGAGCAGCCGTCAACAACCCCCAAGACGTATCTCGCCTACCGCATGAAGAACTACATTGAGGAGAATGCCTCCTCCATGTTCAAGCTGGAGGATGTCGCCGCCCATGTCGGCATCAGCGTTTCCCGGGCAGTCCATCTGTTCAAGGAAGCATTCGGCACCACCATCATGCAGTACACTATGGACGTGCGACTGAGCATGGCAAAGGAACGGATCGTTTTCAGCCCCCTCTCCCTGGAGGATGTCGCCGAAACCTCCGGCTTTGCGAACTATACTTATTTTCACCGCGTTTTCCGTTCACGATTCGGCGTTTCGCCTAAGCAATTCCGCATGTCCAGCCGAACCTCCAATTAATGGTCATACTTCCACGGTAAAAAAGCGGGCCGACCAAGGTTTTTCCTTGATCGACCCGCTCCTTCTTTGAATCGGATGTAAGATATTCCATGATTCCGTTACTTCTTGTCAGGACCAAGGGTGGCCGCTGCCTCGGCAACAACGATAGCCAAGTCTTCATTACCGAACATTGACAGGACGCCAAGCAGGGTCTGATCCGGTATTTCCCCAGCCTCTTCTTTGGGCACCGTCAGTTCAAGCACGCGCGTCAACCGCTCATTGTCCGGCTGATCCGGATAGGCTTTACGGTACAGCTCAGCCGGATCCAGACCGTGATTCACACACCACTGGGCAAATACGAGGATCATCATATCCTCATCCTGACGGTACGATTCCGCTATCCGTTCTTCTACGGACTTCCCCGCAGATTCCATGCATTACTCCTCCTCATGCGAACAGGGTTTTATGGGCTCTGTTCGTTCATGAAGACATTATACCGCTTGGTTCCCGTTCAGACAAAGTCTTAAACTAGTCGACCATCTTTACCTGTACCGGGTTGCTCTTCGCTTTGTGCTCATTCTTCTTCTTCATCCAGGTTCCGATGCCGATGACGATGGCAATGACGATAACCTCAAACCCGTACTTCACGACGCCATTTGCGAACCAGCCGTGAATCATCGGCTCTTCCACCACCATCTTCGATGCGGTCCAGGCTAACACCGCAGCTCCGATCGTGATGATTATCGGGAAGCGATCCGTCAGCTTCAGGATAATGGTACTGCCCCACACCATGATCGGAACGGAAATCGCAAGTCCGACAATAACCAGCATGAAGCTTTCACCCGCAGCGCCTGCTACGGCAAGAACGTTATCCAGTCCCATCATGGCGTCCGCGATGATGATCGTACGGATAGCCGCCCACATTTGGTTGCCCGCGGAAATTTCATGCTGCTTCTCATCGACCAGCAGCTTGTAGGCAATCCACAGCAGCGCGATACCGCCGATCAAGCGCAAGCCGGGGATCATCAAGAGCTGGACAACGAGCAGCGTGGCTACGATCCGTATGATGATCGCACCGACGGTTCCCCACAGGATGACCTTCTTCTGGTCCTCTTTCTGGACATTGCGAGCTGCGAGACCGATAACGATAGCATTATCGCCTGCCAGCACGAGGTCAATAAGGACAATCGACAGCAGCGCGGTCCAAAATTCCATCGACAGCAAATCCATGATTCCCCACCCTTTCTTCATGTTCTGATTAGGCTTTCACCTACCGATGTCTCCACCCAAAAAAAACGCTGTTCCCTTCATCGGTAGGGTCTACAGCGTTTTTTGGGCGCAAAAATAGACCTCCACCTCATCATGAAACAATCAGGCAAAGGTCTCGCTAAACAACTCATCGTTGCCAATAAAGCCGGGGATGGTTAGTCCCGTAATGACGACTTTACTTACGATATAGAATTTATAAGTCATCGGCAGAGCCCATGAAATTCTATACCGCAAGAAAACCTACCGTTGAAGTCGCGGTTGTTCATCCTTGATAAGGCCACGACCGAGGTTTTCTTATGAAGCTACTCCCCTTTGGGAACTATTCGGTTGGACATATTATAACATACGAAAAATCGCTTGTATATTCAAATTTTTCCATAGTTTCGATTGCGAGAGTCTTCGAAAGACGGGCAGCATGCCTGTTTTTTTGCTATCATGGTGCTATTCAGGTCAACGATGCAAAGTGAGGATTCTACATGAAGAGATGGATCATCCCCATCCTATATGCGGCAGTACTGGCACTTGCTTTTTCATACAGGCATGATATCACGGAGTGGTTGGAGAGCGATCCCCCGCTCTTCCTCATGATCCTGCTGGCAGCCCTGCTTGCCTTATTTCCCATTGCCCCCTACAAAGTGGTCATCGCTATTCTCGGGTATGCATACGGCACTGTCTGGGCGGCAGCCATATCGTGGTTCGGAACGACGATCGCAGCCGTCATCCTGTATGCGGCTGTGCGGTCTTTATACCAGGAGTCCGGCAGACGGCTGCTTGGGAAATACACGGCTATACATAGGTTTACGACCGCGGTCGAACGGCGCCCCTTTCAGTCGATCCTGCTCGCCCGCCTGCTGCCCGTGATACCCCAAATGGCCGTCAATCTATATGCCGGCGTCGCCTCCATCCCATTCTGGACGTACACCGCCGCCTCCGCCATCGGCAAAATTCCAGCCATCCTCCTGTACGCCTGGCTTGGCAGCGGATTGGCCGATCATCCGGTCATCTTCGCGGCTGTTGCGGCAGGACTTATGCTGCTAACCGCTTTGTTCATGGCCGCTTTCCGGTGGTATAAGGGGAGAACGACATAATCGGAGCAATATTTTGGTTTCCTTGACCAAAATGATTATAATAACAATAAGACTTACATTTTATATTGTTATAAAACGATGGAGGGATAATATATGAATAATCGTTCAACCCCAAGCGAATTGGCTACCTTTGCGGGAGGCTGCTTCTGGTGTATGGTCTCTCCTTTTGACGAGCTGCCGGGCATTCTGAAGGTCGTTTCCGGTTATACTGGCGGCCACAAGGAAAATCCAACCTATGAAGAGGTATGCTCCGATACCACAGGCCATTATGAGGCCGTTCAAATCACCTATAACCCGGAAATCTTCCCATATGAGAAGCTGCTCGAGCTTTTCTGGCAGCAAATCGATCCTACGGATGAGGGCGGACAATTCCATGACCGCGGGACATCCTACCGCACCGCTATTTTTTACCATACGGAGGAGCAGCGCGAGCTTGCGGAGCAATCCAAGCAGGCCGTGGCAGCCAGCGGACGTTTCGACGGACCGATCGTGACGCCGATCATCCCGGCGAGCACCTTCTATGAAGCCGAGGAATACCATCAGGATTACCACAAGAAAAATCCGAGCCATTACAAACGCTATCGCAAAGGCTCCGGACGGGAGGATTTCATTGAGCAGCACTGGTCGGAGCCTGTGGATACCGCCGAGCTTAAGCAGCGCCTGACGCCGATCCAATATGAAGTGACGCAGAACAACGCTACTGAACCCCCGTTCCACAATGAGTATTGGGACCATCATGGGGAAGGCATTTACGTCGATATCGTGTCCGGCGAGCCGCTCTTCAGTTCTACGGACAAATACGACGCCGGCTGCGGATGGCCGAGCTTCACCCGTCCGATTCGCGAATACAACATCAAGGAAAAAATGGATCTTACCCACATGATGGTCCGCACCGAGGTACGAAGCAAAAAAGGCGACTCTCACCTCGGCCATGTGTTCGACGACGGGCCCGGACCGAATGGGCTCCGTTACTGCATCAATTCCGCTGCGCTCCGGTTTGTGCCGAAGGAAGAAATGCAGAGGGAAGGCTACGGCGAGTATTTGCAGCTGTTCGAATAAATCCAATTTTCCAAATGCATTGCCCCTCAGGGGTAATGCATTTTTTTATGCGGTTGAACCCGTTTATTCAATTTGGTTGCACGGGGTAATATACAGTACATGCAGTGAACAGTTGAATTGGAGGGATCGTACCATGCCTTGGAGCAAAAATGATTATCCGCCATCCATGAAAAATCTGGAGCCCCGGGTGAGGAATAAAGCCGTGGAAATTGCCAATGCCTTGCTGGAGGAGAACTACGATGAGGGACGTGCCATCGCCATCGCCACCGCCAAGGCACAGGAGTGGGACGAGAACCACCCCAAGGACGAGAAGTAATCGATATAAAGCACATGAAAGAAGCTCACCCTACATGCGGGTGAGCTTCTCTTATTGGGACCGCATTACGAACGGCCGCTAACGGTATGCTGCGCTGTTTTCGGAGTAACCGAAGTGCTTGGGGCACGGACCGCCTTCCGAACCGGTTTCTTTTCCGCTTTCTCGGTACCGTACGTCACTGTGATGGTGATCACTTGCCCGGCAATCGATACGGCTAATATAGTATATAAGGTTTCAACCAATGGCATATAGAATAGCGATAATAGCAGTACTACGGCATCCATCAGGAAAAACACCGTCCCTACCTTAAGCCCGCTCCACTCGCTGAACAGCACGGAGATTACGTCGTCACCGCCTGTCGCCCCGCCATAGCGGAGCACGATGCCGGCTCCAAAGCCCGTCAATAATCCGGACAGCAGCGCGGCTGCCAGCAAGTTATGATTCAGATCGATAACCAGCGTGGAATAGCGCTCGATCAATGCGTAGAACAAGGTAAACATGCTCGCCGCAACAACGGTATTGAATATGAATTTCCGGCCCTTGATGAACAAGGCAATCAGCAGTACCGGTATGTCCATAAGGACCATACTCAATGCTGGCGGAATATCAAGCGCATATTTGCCAAGCAGCGCAAGGCCGACAAAGCCGCCTTCGGTCAAATGATTGTGAAAATTAATGTGATAATACGTAAAAGCCATTAAAAACGTTCCGAACAACATCGCCGACATGGTGATAAATGTGTTTTGTCTTTTCCTCATACAGGATCCCTCTTGTCGTAGTAGATTGGTCAGACATAGGCCAATCTCTACCTTGAGGCAACCTGGAGGAGTTCATCCTTCGAACCATAGTTCCCATCCTTTCGTAGAGACCGTCCTTGTCTTCAGACGTCCGACTTCGCTCTACAAAGGAAGCTATGTGTATGAGAGATCATAACGTTTCCAAATCGTCCTTTGGGGATTCGTCCTTCGGGGACACATGGTATCCTGATCCTTTCTCGTTTTAGTTAGAGTGCTAACATTATTATAACACAGTTGGCATACAAGCTAAACAGCTGGCTAGAATGAATTGGAATCTCTATATGGAATATGTAAAAAATCCAGCTTTAAGAACCTCCTTCGCGTAAAAATGTTGTTCACATATTCGCTGAATCCGATGTGATCTAAATCACAAGAGCCGCTCCATCGCCTGTCTATACTTAAAGGGAACACCAACTCGACTAAGTATCATATGAATCAAGGGGGAGTCTGCATGTTAAGCCAACGTACGATCGAGGTCGTTAAATCGACTGTGCCGGTTCTGGAAACCCACGGCACGGCAATCACAAGCGCATTTTACCAAAAATTGTTTCATCATCACCCAGAACTTCTTAACATATTCAACCATGCGAATCAAAGAGAAGGGAAACAGCCCTTTGCCCTGGCCAATGCCGTATACGCCGCCGCGGCCCATATCGACCGTCTTGAAGCCATCGTCCCGGTTGTTAAACAAATCGGACACAAGCACCGGGCATTAAACATTTTGCCGGAGCACTATCCGATCGTCGGCGAAACGCTGCTCGGCGCCATGAAGGATGTACTTGGCGATGCCGCAACGCCCGAAATTATCGAGGCTTGGGCCGAAGCTTATGGCGTCATTGCCGATGTCTTTATCGGCATCGAGGCGGATATGTACCAGCAAGCCGCAAACAAAGCCGGCGGCTGGAGCGGATACCGTAATTTCGTCATTGACCGGAAGGGGGAGGAAAGCTCCGTCATTACTTCCTTTTATCTGGTACCGCAGGATGGCGGGGAAATTTCCGATTATCTGCCCGGCCAATACATCACGCTTCGGGTAAAACCTGAGGGAGAAGCCTATTATCATAATCGTCATTACAGCCTCTCGTCCGCACCCGGACATCCTTACTACAGAATTACGGTGAAACGAGAAGACGAGCTGGATGGAAAGCCTGCCGGCATCGTCTCCAACTGGCTGCACCGTCATGCAGAGGTCGGGACCGTTCTCGAGGTCACGGCTCCGGCCGGTACCTTTACGCTGGATACGGACTCCGATCTTCCGCTTGCCTTGATCAGCGGCGGCGTCGGTTTGACTCCGATGGTGGCCATGCTGGAATCCGTGCTGCTGAATCAGCCTGAACGGAAAGTAACCTTTATCCATGCGGCCAAATGCGGCAGTCAGCATGCAATGAAGCTGCATATCGATGAGCTCGCCTCGAAGCATCCGCAGCTAAGCACGTACGTCATTTATGAACAGCCGGAAACGGAAGACACTTGCCACCAAACCGGCTACATCGATCTGGAGTTCCTTCACAAAACGGTCGATCCGAAAGCCGTCTTCTATTTCTGCGGGCCGGTTCCGTTCATGCGTGCCGTGAATGGCCATTTGAAAGCGATGGAGGTACCTGCTGACCGGATCCACTATGAATTCTTTGGTCCGGCCGGTACGCTGGAAAGTTAATATTAGGTTAACCGTATCTCAAAACCCAAAAAGATGCCCCTCTTATGCAAAAGGGGCATCTTTTTGGGTTTGGTGCCTTCCGGCGGCATCGATCAGCCGCGAAGGGTGCATCGACTCATTGCTTTGTCCGGCGCATGCTCGTACAGGGTTTTATAAACCGGTGTATAAAGCTAGTTCAGGCGTCGGCAAAGGGATATGGGCTAAACGTGCTTGCCGTGCTCCCGCAGCAGCCGGTTTACCGTTTCTCTCCTTACCCCGATCAGTTGTCCGATCTCTTCCTGAGTCAAATATTCGGTCAAATGTATCCCTTGGGAATACTCATCCAGCCATTGAATCAGCAGCTCCAGCCGCTCCGCCGGCCCGCCCACGGTTAAGTGATCCAGCCTCATCTGCATGAACCTCACCTTTTCCTGCAGCAATCTGGCAACCTCGAGCGGTTTTCGCGGATCCTCCTCCAGCTGTCCATACCAAGCTTCAGCCGATATTACCTCCACTTCGCTCTGAATCAGCGCGATCGCGGTTCCATGCGTTTCCTTCGGGCTGATCAGCGAGTGATGGGGTACCGTTTCGCCGGGATATAAAATATTGAAAAGCACCATATTGCCGTTGGCATGCAGACGGGTCACCTTAAACAATCCGCTCCGAATGTGATATAAATGATCCCCGCTATCCCCTTGCCGGAACAATATTTCGCCTTTATGCAGTATCATGGTTAATCTCCTCCAGAAAAAATGCAGTTATCAGGAGTGTAAACGATATGCCGCCATGAATCCACCGGGGTGATCACAAATGCCAGAAATTAATGGTTGCAGGCCGAATAAGGATGGCATACCATGTATATAATAGAACGTGTGTTCTTATATTTTTTTCATGTCCGGGGATGTGTCTCTTATGATGAAACCTTCCACTCCTCCTCCGCCTTCGGTCGAAGACGAAGCCCTGATCAAAGATTATCTGCTGCATGACCTGCTTCAGTCTGTTCTCGAACGGGATATTGGAATCCTCAAGACCCTCAAGCTCAAAATGGCCGAAATCTATATTTTAAATCTGCAGCATATCCAAAAAGGGATTTCGGCACGCGCCTGGTCCATTCAACAGCAGATGAAGCGGCGCGGCATCCGGATTCAAAGCCAGGGCCGTACCCCCGAGGAAGGGCTGCAGGTGCATTATCTGTGCCGCGGGTATGAAGGCAGCCTGCTCTGCGATCGGCCCTCTCTCAAGGAAGAGATAAAGGAGCGGCTCGTTTCGTATCTTGGCACGGATTTGGCGGCATACTAGCTCCAACTATGTACAAGACAGGAGCGCTCATGAAGAATATTTTCCATATATATTCTGCCGATATCCGTAGAATCGTCCGCAATTGGGCTGCAGCCGTTATCATCGGGGGTCTTGCCCTCCTTCCTTCTCTATATGCCTGGTTTAACATCGAAGCTTCCTGGGATCCCTACGGCCAAACCTCAGGTGTATCCATTGCCGTTGCCAACCTGGATAAAGGCACCACCCTTCGCGACCAGCCCATTAACCTGGGCAAAGAAATCGTGGAGTCCCTGCATCACAATGAGAAGCTGGGGTGGCGGTTTACGGAGGACAGCGAGAATGCGATACAGGGGGTGCGGCGCGGCACCGATTATGCCGCTATCGTCATTCCGGAGAACTTCTCCGCCCGGATCGGCACCGTACTGACCAATGAGCCCGTCAAGGCTCAGATCCTCTATTACACGAACGAGAAAATCAACGCCATTTCGCCCAAGGTGACGGCCCAGGGGGCATCTGCCGTCGTGGAGGAAGTCAGCAAAAATTTCATCAAAACCGCCAACGGCACCATCTTCGAGATTTTCAACACGCTCGGGATCGAGATCGAGAACCAGCTCCCTGCGATCAACAAAGTACGAAGCTTGCTGTTCCGGCTCGAAAAAAGCTTTCCCGAGCTCAACGAGGCGGTGAGCACGGCCCAGCAGGATATCAAGCTGGCCAACCGGTTGGTTGAGCAAGCCGATGCGGCTCTGCCCCGCCTTGAAGGGATTGCCACGGACGGCAAGGAAATGGCCGGTGCGCTGGCGGAGTTCGCGAATCAGGCCGCAGGGGCCTCGAAATCGCTGGAGCCTGCGCTGCGGCAGGACTTGGAGGTGCTGGGTGCAGCCACCGGAGCGCTTTCGCAAGTGCTGGACGCGCTAGGGCAAAAAGACATCGACCCGAAGGAGCTGGCCAGCCGCCTGAACGCTGCGAAGGAGCGCGCTGAGACTGCAGCGCAAGCCGCGGCCCGGCTGGGGCAATTGTTCAAGCGGCTGGGCTCGATCTCCCCGGCGGCGGCTTCCGCGGCCGCTAAGCTCGAGGACATTGCCGCACGATGGACCTCGGCTCAAGCCGCGCTCCAAAGCATTGCCCAAGCCGTGGAACGGGGGGAGGAAGCACCTGCGGATTCCATCGATAAGCTGAAGAAGCTGACCGATGACATTAACGGGCTGACCGACGCGCTGCTAAGCCGGTACGACAGCGAAATCGGCCCGGCGATAAGCAAGGCCTTCACCAAGGGCGCAGGTACGGCGAAGCGCGTTCAGCAGGAATTGACCCAGGCGCTTGGCAGCGTCCCCGACATCCAGCGTTTGCTTCAAGATGCCCGGAAAGGGCTCAAAGTGGGAGGCCAAGAAGTGCAGCTCGCCCAAAATCGTCTGCCGGAAGCGGAGCTTCGGATTACGCAGCTGGCCAACCGGCTGCGCGAGATGGAAGCGGAAGGGGATATTCAAGAGATCATCGATCTTCTCCAAAACAATTTCGAGCTCGAGAGCCAGTTTTTTGCCGAGCCGGTTACGCTGGAAGAGAATCGCCTGTACCCTATCCCGAACTACGGCTCCGCGATGTCGCCCTTCTTCACGACCTTGTCCTTGTGGGTAGGCGCACTGCTGCTCGTTTCCCTGCTCTCCGTTGACGTACATGATGAGGAGAGAAGCTTCCGCAGCATCGAGGTTTACTTCGGACGCTATCTCACCTTTCTGACCATTGCCCTGTTCCAGGCGCTGTTCGTTACCCTGGGCGATATTTATTTGCTGGGAGCCTATGTGGTGAACCCCGGCTGGTTCATTCTGTTTGCGCTGCTGATCAGCTGCGTTTTCATGCTGATCGTCTACACGCTGGTGTCCGTGTTCGGCAATGTCGGAAAAGCGATGGCGATCGTTCTGCTCGTGCTGCAGCTGGCAGGCGCTGGCGGGACCTTTCCGATCCAGATGACCCCGCCGTTCTTCCAGGCATTGCATCCGTATTTGCCGTTCACCTATGCCATCAGCATGATGCGGGAAGCCGTCGGCGGCATCCTGTGGGATATCGTCATCCGCGATATGCTGCTCATGCTGGTCTTCGCGGCGATCGCGCTTGTGATCGGGATCGCGCTCAAGAAGCCGATCAACCGGGCCAGCAGCGGACTGATCCGCAAAGCGAAAGCTTCGAAGCTCATTCATTGACCCCCCCTCCGGTGGGACGGACAGAATGACGAGCGCTCTGCCTCCCGAATGTTCCCATACGTGAAAGGACACCCCGAGCGGCTTCCTATTGAAGCCGCGGGGTGTCCTTTTGGGTTATGCGAAATCATTCATGATGGGATTGCTGTCGAATTTCGCTCAACTTCTGCAGCGTATTTGCTTCCATTTCGCCGAGCCGCCAGATCGCAATCTTCGAAATGCCCGCCTCCCCCGCCGCATCCATCCATCCGGCAAGGGTCGTTCCGTCCGCATACCATACGGTATGCCCGATGCCTTGGTCGTCCGTGTACTCGAAGTATAGGGCCCCGCTGTCCGGATCCCGCTTCGGTTCGTCCGGGCTGGCATGCGCCAGCTCTACCGCACGCTTCTCCGTTAAAGAGACCGCCTTGCCATTCTCCGCCCAGTCAAACCCGCCAACCGACAGCGCGATGGCATGGTCTCCCGGCAGCTGCCGCAGCTTGCCCCCCAGCTCCTTGATCATGGCATAATCCGCCTTCGGTCCGGGTCCGCTATGCCCCCCGTACAGGTTGTATGCCATCAGGACATAATCAGGCCCCTCCGGCAGCTTAAGCGATGACAAGGATACGCCCGGCTCCAGCACGATTCGAAGCGAGAGGCCTTCCGCCCGGAGACGCTCATACAGCTCCTCGTACAGCGCGGAGAGGTTTGCCCCATCCTCCTTGCGGACCTTCTCGTAATCCAATTCCACGCCGTCGAAGCCGTGCTGGGATGCCATGTCCAGAATCTGCCTGATATGTTGGCTGCGGCTTTCGGGAGTAGCGACGAGCCGGGATATCAGCTCCGGATCCTTCTGTTTGGCCGTTCCATCGGTATGGAAACGATCGTTGACGATCGTCAGGACGCCGCGAGCCGGCTCCCCTTCCTTGGACGCCTCCAGGAACGCAGGCAGCGCCTCCCGAAAATCCGACGTCAAGTAAAGCTCGTCTTCATGATTGAAATAGGCTGCAAACAGCTTGATTTCTTCAAGCCCATCGCCGAGCTGCTTCCAATCTGTCATGCCCGTCTCCCACTGCCAATCCGTAATCCAGGCAGACAGCTTGACTTGCGCCTGCAGCGGCTGAGGCAGCATCGATGGCTCCTTCTTTTGATCCTCCAACCACCAGAAGGAGGCAGCACACAATACCGCAACCCCCGCAGCTGCCGCCCATTTCTTCCTGCGATTCTTCATTCGTTGTTCACGCCCTACGCCCAATTTTTAGAAAGTCTCGACAGCCCAGTCGACCGCGCGATTCATGCTTCGCTGTACGCCGGTCAGGACACCGGCAAGTCCGGACGGCTTGTTCGTAAACAGCAGCTTACGTTCGGCACCCGGTGGCTCCGACACAATCGTGACATCTTCAAAGACGGCGTCGTAAATATCATCCTTTTCGTTCTGCTCATGATACTCCGATTCAAGCGCCACGCCTCCTGCGCCGATCGATGCATCCACAGGCTGCCGGTCCAGAAGCACCTGCCGATCAACGCTCACGGACAGGGCATCGCCTTTCACCGAAATCTCCAGCCACCGATTTCCGAGTATGTTGACAGGGTACTCATTCTCATCATCCCGGTCTCCGGACAGCGTCTGCTCCTTTGTATAGACCGAAGCCTTATCGAATTGCAGATCCTCTTCGCCCCATGCCACCTTCGGCAAGGCGTACGTGAACAGCTCCTCGGGAGCTTGGCCCGCTATCTTCTGTTCCACCACCACGTGGTTGTTCTCCAGCAGAAGCCTGAGATACGAACCCTTCGTTCGGTCGTAACGGACATAAACCGACTGCCGTCCTACCACATTGCCGAGCGCTTTGGCCGAGACGGTGACGTCTTGCTCCCCGCTGCCCTTCAAATACACGCTTCCTGCCTGGGACGGGGGCGATGTGACCACCATCCGGTTATCCGTAAATTCTGCCGCTCCGCCAAGCAGCTCCCACTTGTCAGCCTGCTCCGTGTCGCCCCGTACAAACTGCATAGGCTGCCCTTGGTCCTTACGCAGCTTCATTAACAGGTGATTGGTAGACCAATACGGCGCGGGCTGGACCCGGGTCAGATTATACAGATCGCTATCCTTCGAATTGAAGGCAACGCCTTCCCGGTTGAAATTCATCCCGAACAGCTTCTGAATCTGATCCGAATTGGCATTCGCCACAAGCTGATTCATTCCTCCGCCGAGCGCATTGGCATGCATGATCATATACGTGAGCGGAACGTAACCGAGCGATTCCGTGTAAACCTTGTCCATTGCCGCATAGTCGGCCCGGATCCGCTCTTCCATCTCGGCGCGGTTCTCGAGCGGAATCATGTTCTCGTCGCGGATGAAATCCATCAAATAGTGGTTGTAATATTCCACGTTGGATTTGACCGTCAGCTCGCGCTCGTCTTTAACGCCGACATAACGGCCCTCATCATCGAAAATATTGATATAGGTCAGCCGGTTGCCGTTAGTCCCAAGCTCCCAATAACCGGTGCGGGTCATCTTCAGCATGTCCTTCGGCTGCAGAAATTTCCGTTCGCTGTTGCCCATTTTATTGGCATAGGACAGAAAGGTAGCCTTATAATTATATTTTTCAAGCAGCGGCTGCGCGAACAGCGCGGAATCATTCCGCCCGTCTTCAAAGGACAGGTACAGCGCCTTGTCGGGCAGCTTCTTGCCATGGCTGTAATAATCGATGATATCCTGCTGCGAAATCGTCGTATAGCCCTGTTCGTATAAGGCCTTCAGCTGGGCATCCAGCTGGGCCTTAGATACGAGCTTGGACGTCCCGGTGCGGCCGACCCCGAAATAGGACAGGGCAATAAAGCCCTGATCCTGACGCCAGGCGGATCTGTCCGGCTCCTTATATGTTCGAAAATCGAAAATCGCATTGGCCAACAGGACGGCTGCAACGGCCAATACCATGACCTGTGCCGTTACTTTGATGATTTTCCTGCGATTTTTTCGCCGAACATTGAGGGCTGTTTTTTGTTTTTTAGCCATATGTCATCCTCACTTCAATCCTTACTTCAACCGCTTTGACACGATCAGAACGGTAATCCGAATTTTTTGCCTTTGCGCTTGCGGGCTTCCTTCTTCTCCCTGGCTTCGATATCCTGCGGCGTTTCCCTGGTCCCCCACGTCGATTTCCAGAAGGTAAACCAAGCCACCGGCATCTGCCATAACAGGACGAATTCATAGAAGAGGCAGAATACGAAGCCGAACACCCAAAGTCTGCTCTTCCGGAACAGCAGGTGGGCCAGGCTCATCAGCAGCGCCATCAGCAGTAATCCCATCAGGAAGGTCCCCGGGAAAATGCCGTGAACGATCGGCACGTACATGAGGTTGTAGGCAACCACGACAGGCGCGGCAATCGGCACGATCAGGCCTATGTAAAAAAACAATGCCATAAACGGCTCTTTACGCCATATGAAACTTCCGGCCCGCAGCGATTCGCGCAGCCAGGAGCGCTTCCACCGCATCTGCTGCTTCAGAAACACCTTCATCTGCGAAGGCACGATCGTCGAGCAAATGGCAGAATCCTGGTAAGCGGTCCGATGCGTTTTCAAAATAAAGTTCGTCATGCTCCGATCGTCTCCGAAGGTGGCGGGCCTGCCCAGAAACTTCTGGTTAAGCCAAGCGTCCGCATGCTGCACGATCAGCTCTTTCCGATAGCAGGATAACGGACCCGACAGGCAGGTCACGCTGTCAAACCAGGACTCTGCCGCTTTCATGATCCGAAAGGCGATATAATAACGGACGGTCTGCAGCTTCGTCATGTTATTGGTATATTTGTTCTCGACGTCCGTCCGTCCGGCAACGCCGCCCATCTTGGGATCCTGAAAGGGCTGGACGAGGTGGCGAATCGCCGTCGGATCCAGGAAGCTGTCCGAATCCACGAAGACCACCAGATCATGCTTGGCCATCTCGACGCCTTTGACCAAAGCGGCCCGTTTGCCCGCATTCTCGGGCAGCACCATATAGGACAAGCGCTCCCGGGTAGCGTAACGCTCCGCCTCGGAATGAATCAACTCGATCATATCCTGGATCTGCTGTACCGACTGGTCCGTCGATCGGTCGTCTACCACTATGACCTCCAGCTTGTCTACGGGGTAGTCCTGATTCATGCAGCTGAGTATCGTGCGCTTGATCCATTCCGCTTCATTGAAGCAGGGGATGATAATCGATACTCCCGGCGTATAATCCGGATTGATCGGCACATCGCGGTACAGCGCTCCGAACAGGTAGCGCGTCAGCAGAAACAGGGCCGCGATCAAGCTGTACAAATACAGCACCATGTTGTATTTGAAATAAATGATGCTCTCCGCCCGCATCAGCATGATGAAGAGCACCGCCATGAACAGCATTGCGCTGGCGGAATATACGGAATAACCCCACCGTTTGCGCTGAAAATAATCCGTGAGCGGTTTCTCGAACTCCAAGGCAAGCAGATGCTCTTCGCCGGCTTCCGTCGAATTCAAGGCCCTGCGGACAACGGTTGCATCGATCCTGACGGCCGATTCGAAGCCCTCGGGCATAGCCCCCGGGGGGATGCGGAATCGCGCTTTCACTTTGTCGCCGACTTCGAGGCTTGAAGCGTCGTCCGGCAGCCTGAGCAGAAGGCCCGTGGCCGAAATGTCGGCAGCCACGCCCTTGATCCCGGCTTTTTTCTTTTTCCCGTTCGGGACAAGCAAAACTTCAAAATCCGCCTCGTAACGCAGGCTGAGCATCCGCAGCTTGTTGACGTACTCAGAGCTGGACAAATCCTCCCCGGGCTTCTGCGCCCGGTTGCCTCTTCGGTCCGCGTTCATCCGGATCTGCTCCGGATCAGGCACATAGGAAAGAGTCCGTCTGTCCGTGCGCGGAAGCGTTAGAACTTCCTTGGTGCTCTTCGATTGCTTTCTTTTTATAATCCTCATTGCCTTCTCCCATCGTTATCTTACAAACTCCAATAATGAAAGCCATGGGCTTCGCATTCGGTTTTTGGATAAGCTCCCTTCACGTCGATCAGAAGCTTCGCCTGTTCCGAACTGAACATCTCCTTGAATGCCGCGATCCCGAGCTGCTTGAACTCCCGGTGAGCGACCGCCACAACCGCAATCTGGATTCCGCTCAGCTCGCTCATGTCCGACAGCTCGATGCCGTATTCCTCGTAAGCCTGCTTCGGGTCTACGTGCGGGTCCGCCACCATCGGCCGGATTCCGTAATCCTGCAGCTCCCGAATAATATCGATGACCTTGGAATTGCGGATATCCCGGCAGTCCTCCTTGAACGAAAGGCCCATGACGGCCACCTTCGCCTTCATCAGATCGATCCCTTGGCGAATCGCAAGTTTAATGACGTGCTGGGCGACGTATTTTCCCATTCCGTCATTGATATGCCGACCTGCCAAAATAATCTTGGAATGATACCCCGTATCCTCGGCCTTATACGTCAGATAATACGGGTCGATTCCGATGCAATGCCCGCCGACGAGACCAGGGCGGAACGGGAGGAAATTCCATTTCGTTTCCGCTGCGCGCAGCACGGCATTCGTATCGATGTCCATCTGGTTGAACAGCATCGAAAGCTCGTTCATAAAGGCAATGTTGATGTCGCGCTGCGCATTCTCGATGACCTTTGCCGCTTCCGCCACCCGGATGGATTCCGCCCGGTGAACGCCTGCCTCGATAATCAGCTCATACAGTCTGGCAACCGTCTCCAGCGCCTCCGGATCATTGCCGGACACGATTTTCACGATGGTCTCCAGCCGGTGGACCTGGTCTCCGGGGTTAATCCGTTCCGGAGAATACCCCACCTTGAAATCCTCGCCCAGCCGCAGGCCCGACTCCTCTTCGAGAATCGGAATGCAGACTTCCTCCGTAACGCCCGGATAGACCGTTGACTCATAGACAACCACCGCTCCCCGCGTCAAGGCGCGACCGACCAAACGGCTGGCATTCCGCACGAATTTCAGGTCCGGCACATTGCCGCTTTTTACGGGTGTCGGAACGGCCACGATAAAGCAGCGAGCCTCCTTCAGCTTGTCCGGATCCGAGGTGAAATCGGCCGCACAGCCCGCAAGCAAGTCATCTCCGATCTCACCGGTAGCATCGAATCCGCTGCGATACTGAGACACCTTCGCCTCGCTCAGATCAAAGCCGATGACATCCAGCCTTTTCGAGAACGCGACCGCCAGCGGCAGGCCGACATAACCCAGTCCGACGACCGCCAATTTATTCACGCGGTCCAGCATGTTTTCATATAATTCCATTTTACTCCATCTCCATTGCGGCCTGCTCCTGCAACTGCATCATGTCCGCCATTTTCACAAACGTGTATCCTTTATCCTTGAGGCCTTCCAGCACGCGCGGCAGCGCCTCAATGGTATGAATGTCATCCAGCATATGCAGCAAGATGACGCTTCCCGGCTGCGTCTTGGTCATAACCCCGTTCACAATATCGTCGGCACTATTGGAAATATCCCAATCCAGCGTCGTCACGTCGTACATGGCAATCACCGGGTAACCGACTGCCGCCAACGCTTTGGCCCGTTTATCGTCGACCACGCCGGTCGGCGGACGAAACAACATGACAGGCTGCTGCTGGATGGCTTCGGTAATGACCTGATGCGCCTTGACGACATCCTGCTGAAGCTCTTCGGGCGTCAGCGATGTAACGACGGGATGGCTGTAGGAATGGTTGGCCACGTCATGCCCGCCTTCCACCATTGCCCGCGCCAAATTCGGATTGCTTTCCACGCCTTTGGCCCTCAGGAAGAAGGTCGCTTTGACATCATGCTCGGCCAAAATATCGAGTATGCGGGTCACCGTTTTATCGCTTCCGAAATCGTCAAACGTCAGGGCAACTTCTTTTTTGTCGGTATCGACTTGATAAACCAGCTCATACTTCGCCCGTTGATAATCCGGATTGATGCGGGCAGCGTCATATCCCGGAATTTGCTCAAGCGGCTTTCGCTCGCCCCCGTTCTGCACCAGCTCATCCAGCGTAACCAGCCGATATCCGATATCGTCCACGGCCTTGGCAATGTATTTTATAGAAGAGACCACTTCCGGATTGACGTCGGTGTTCATGGAGATGATGCCGCCTCTGGAGACGAACCTCGCCACGTATTCTCCGATGGCTTCGGCACTCTGCATATCGCGGTCCTTCGGATTGATGTTATAGCTGACAACCGCCTTCATTCCAAGATGCGCTGCCGCCAGCGGCACATCTTCCGGGTAATCGCCCGAACGCGTCCGGACATAGCGGGGCTGGGCGCCGGTCTCCCGTTCAATAACGTCGTTTGCCAGCTTGATCTCCTTATAGATCTGATCGTAATCCAGCTTGTTCATATCCAGCTGATTGAGCGTATTGTTCTCGATTTCATGGCCTCCGGCCAAGATCGCGCCCGCAATGTCCGGCTCCTCCGCCACTCGGATGCCCGGAAGAAAGAAGGTCGCCTTGATTCCGTACGTTTCCAGTTCATCGATCAGTGCCGTCATGGTGGCTTTATCCCCCATGCCGTTAAAGGTAAGCGCCAATTCCTTCCTGGCCGTATACACGTACGGAATTTCCCTGCTCTTCTCCCCCGTATACCGCTCCACCTTTTGAGCAGGCGCTATCGGACCTCCCGCTTCATCGCTGGAGGCTGCTTTACCGCCGAAAAAACCGCAGCCGCCCATAAACGCCAGGATCGCCAGCAAAGCGGTCATTCGGGTAAGCATGCAAAACACTCGGTTACTACTAGAAACTCTTTTCATTAGAATACTCCTTTAACATTTCAAACAGGGCTTATTCTGGAGCCCCTCCTGAACAAACCATTAGAATTTAACACCAACCTGATGTAATTGCTATGCTTTTTTGAAAAAATTCATAAAAATCCACCTTTTTCAAAAATCAATGATATAAGAGCTTAGAAATCGTCGTCCATCTTATATCAATATTTGCCCTTTGTTTCAAAGCATGTTCCTCTGCCTGCCGCTCAATGATACCCATTATAGAATTCGGTTCTCTACAATTTCTAGACAATACCTCGCAGACCCGATTTCCCTTCCCTTCCTTGGACAAAAAAATACCCCCGCAAGTCTCTTGGAGACCTTCGGAGGTACGTTGAATGAGTGAATGATATGAAGTTGTTTCCTTGTAACACGGAGCAGAGGCGACAGGCCATTATGGCAATATCACTGCTCTTCCCCGCCCATCGCGGTTCGTTTGTGGACCCAGGCCTGATAGTGATGGACGGCCAATCCCGCGAAGGAGGAATGGTCGCTGCCAAGCTTGGCGGCGCGCAGGGCTTCGTCCTCCATCTCCTGCTCGCTCTTGGAATAAAAGGTCAAATGCTCGCCTTCGTCCGTATCCCCGAGCTCCATGCCGATCCACACGGATTTGCCGAGTTCGTCGGCCTGCTCCAGCTCCTCCTTCGACAATTCATACATCTGCTCCCCGCTGTCGCGGTATGCCATAACGGCAATCGCATCCGTATTTTGGATCATCCAGCGGCTGAACGAATCGGTATCCGCTCGGCTCGGTCCAGGTATCGAATCAAGCCAGAACGGAACCGCGGCACTGAACGGGAGACCCTGACGCTTGGCCTCCTGGACCCAGACTTCCGTGTTGGCGCTCCATTCTTCCACCACCTGTTCCTGTTCGCGATCCCACCTGCGAAGCACGTAAGGCTCCACATCGAACTGCACGCCCTCGAATTTCTCCTCGGGGGCGGAAGCCTGGTTGTACTCTTCCAGCCAGGCCAGCAGGTCCATCCCTTTTTGCCGGCCTTCCTCATAAGCCCAGTCGGGGTGGCCGTTCAAAGCATGGACGCTGATGCCCTGCCGATGTGCCGCAGCCACGAAATGGCGGTACTCCTCGTCCGTAACCTCTTGTTGAATTTGCAAAAAGATCGTTGTAATGCCTTCCCTGCCGCTAAAGGCTACAATCTCCTCCGTTTCACTTCGGATCAGACTTGCATCCCACAGCCAGGTAGCCTTGTTTTGATTCACCTTGCCTGACGGAAGAAGAAAAAGGATCAGCAGCAAAAGACAGATGCCGGCAGCCAAGATGATCCACTTCGCTTTTGCATCGATATGCCTCAGTCTTCTCGTCCATTTCATCAGATCAAGACAGCCTCGCCCGGCTCAGGCACATGCTGAACGGAATGGCCGATCTTGTAAATATGAGGCTCGGCATACGCTTTAAATGCATTCCGCGTGTCCAAGATCGGCACGCCGGCCGAAGCGATCGAATGATAATCCAAATTGCTGTGGTTCGTAATGAGGACGATGCAATCGTAACGGCTGAATTTCGCGAGATCATACTCCACGCTGCGAATCGTTTCGCCTTGCTTATCCACGAAACTGTTGGCATATGGATCGTAGTAATCCACATAAGCGCCGTTCTCCTTGAACTGTTCGTAAACTTCGAGGCCCGGGGATTCGCGCAAATCGCTGATGTCCGGTTTGTAGGCCATGCCTAACAACAGGATATTGGAGCGCTTGATCGATTTGGCATATTCATTCAGAATCGTCGCCGTTTTGTTGATCACGTAGTAAGGCATGTTGTCATTGGTGGATTGTGCCAGCTCAATGAATTTGCTGTAAAAGCGGAAGCCCTTGGCCTTCCACGATAAGTACATGGGATCCAGCGGGATGCAGTGGCCGCCGATGCCTGGCCCCGGATAGAACGGCATGAAACCGAACGGCTTGGTGGCCGCCGCATTGATCACTTCCCATACATCGATGCCCATACGGTCGCACATCATCGCCATCTCGTTGACGAAGGCGATGTTCACGCTGCGGAACGTATTCTCCAGCAGCTTGGACATTTCCGCAACTTTCGGATTGCTGACAGGTACAACCGTCTCCACGTACTGCTTGTACAGCGCTTCGCCCAGCTTCAGGCAGGCATCCGTCGTGCCGCCGATCACCTTCGGCGTGTTCCGCGTATTAAAGCGGCTGTTGGACGGATCGACGCGCTCCGGCGAGAAGCACAGATAGAAGTTCTGGCCGACCTTGTAACCGAGCTTCTCGATCGGTTGTTGAATCAGTTCCTCCGTGGTTCCCGGATACGTCGTGCTCTCCAGCGTAATTAACAGATTAGGCTTCATGAAGCGTTTGAGCTGATCGACTACCATTGTAATGTAGGAAGTATCCGGGTCCTGATTCTCGCTGAGCGGCGTCGGCACGCAGATGCTGACCGCGTCAATGACGGCGATCATGCTGTAATCCGTTGTCGGCTTAAAGCGTCCGGTCTCCATGCATGCCGCAAGCTCTTCGGACGAGATGTCCGTAATGTAGGACTCGCCGCGGTAAATGCGGTCGATTTTGTCGGAATCCAGATCGATGCCGATGACCGTAAATCCTTGTTTCACCATCTCCACAGCCAGCGGCAAACCTACATAACCTAGTCCCACAACACCCAGTACAGCTTTCTTATTTTCAATGGCACTCAATAAAGTTTCATATTCCTCATTCACAAGTATTCAACCTCCATCGGATGTATAGTCTATTCGTCTATTTCTTTTGTTCGTCGGCCAAAAGACAGACTTGTTTGTTGAACTCTTTCCTTGCGATTAAAGAACCTCTTCAGCTCAACTAATCACGTATCAATCCTGAATCTCATCTAACTAAAAGCTTTAATAACCATGTGTTTAATGAAGGCAGCGTCGGATGCGGGCATCCAGCTCCACCGGCGAGAACGGTTTGGTTACGTAGTCATCGACCCCGTTTTGGAAACATTGGCTGATGGTTTGCTCTACCCGCTTCTCGGTTAACACGACAATTTTCGGCGGCTCCTTCACGTCCAGCTGCTGGATATGATGAATGAACGGCAGGCCGTCGATGCCATGCAGATTCAGCTCGGTCAGGACAAGATCCGGCTCCCATTTCGGGATCAGCTCCAGTGCCTCCAAACCATCCACCGCTTCCAGCGTTTCGTAACCCTGCATGGCCAAGCGAATCTGTAAAAATTCCCTCATCGTGGCATCTTGGTCCACAATGAGAATGCGGTTTTGGCCGCTGTCCGCTTCCTCCTGCGTAAATATATGAATATCCGAAGAGGTGCTGAGCCTGGCGGTTTCCGCCATCTGCTTCAACGTCTGCCGAGGCGGCGCTTCCGTAAGCGCTGCAAGCGTAATACGCGGGTCCGCTTGCTCGAAACGGCCCTGCAGATGCTGCTTCAGGAGCAGTGCCTGATAATGGGCGGCATCCAGCGTGTAGCCAGGCAGGGTAACAGCCGATACGCCGGTATTGGCGTCGTGCAGAACCTCGCCGTTTACGCCGGTCAGCTGGTCCACAAACCTTTGAACCTCCGCCAGCTCAGCCTCCGTCCCGGACGGATTGCCAGCACAGTACAGAAACAGCAATGCTGTTCCATTGGGATGTTCTCTCACTTCCTCCTCCACGCGGCCGTAAAAATCGACGGCCTGCACGCGTTGCAATGTTGCCGATTGAGACATAACAGTAAGTCCCACCTCTCTTTATATTTTGATGCTGCATTTGAACCGGGCCTTGAAGTCAAGCCGCCTCGTTCTTATCTTTCCAGCTCTGCCGGGTCATGGTGCCCCATGAATTGTTGTTTTGCAAATATTGAATATGTCCCTGTACTCTCCACAGCACGCCAAGCTGATGGTAACCCACAAACTTGAGCGCCGAGAAGAGGAGCATTTTCACCAGGTCGGACAATTTGGTATACCGGCGGAAGGCCATCTCCTCCAGGATGAGGGCTCCCACACTGAGCAGGTACCCGCTTAAAAAATTGACGAGCCCGAACACGACCAGCACATGCCAATTTGTCATATCCAGCAAAACATATCCAAGCAGAGCCAGAAGGCCCGTAATTCTGAAGTAAGGGTTTAGCGCTTCGAAAATAACGTTGTAGGGCATTGTCAACAAGCCCATGACTTTATATTTCGGATTGAACACCATATCCCGGTTCTCGATCATGTTCTTCAAGTTTCCGCGTCCCCAGCGCTTGCGCTGATTGGACAAAATGTTGTAGCTGTCCGGCGCCTGCGTCCAGCACACCGCTTCCGGACAAAAGGAAACGCGGTATTTGATTTTATTTTCCAGCATATAGCGGTGCAGCTTGATAATGATGTTCATATCTTCGCCGGGGTAACCGCCGCGATAGCCGCCAACCGCAATGACATAGTCTTTCCGGAACAAACCGAAGGCCCCGGAGACGATGATGAGCCCGTTGAAATGGCTCCACCCGATTCGGCCCCCCAGAAAAGCTTTCAAATATTCGATCGATTGAAACATCGGCCACATCCGGCGCGGCAAGGATACGTCCTTAACCTCACCGTTCTCGATCACGCAGCCATTGGCAATCCGGACGTCGCCGCCGATCGCCACCGTCTCCTCGGGATTCTCCATGTACATCCGGGCCATCCGGATCAGCGCATCCTTCTCCAGCAATGAATCCGCATCGATGGAAGAAATCAGCGGATAACGGGACAGGTTGATGCCCGCGTTCAAGGAATCCGCCTTACCGCCGTTCTCCTTGTCGATGAGGTATAGCTGCGGGTATTGCGGATTATAATAAATGCCCCGCACCTTGTTCGTGCTGATGTTGCCGCGGATCTCCGGATTGGGCAGCAGTGTCAAACCATACTCCTCAATCAGCACCTTCAGCGTTTCGTCGGAGGATCCGTCATTGATGACGATGACCTCGTAGGTTGGATAGTTCAGCGTCATGAGGCAGCGGACATTCTCCGCGATCGTCAGCTCTTCGTTATAGGCCGGGACCAGCAAGGATACCGATGGTACCAGTTCCGAGCCCGAAAGCGTATTGTATTTCGAATACGTCGCGCGTCTGAAAATATCCTTAATATTTCTGAAAGAAAACATCAGAATTACAAAATAAAGCGCGCTAACGATCATGACGTAATAAATCGCCACCATCCCGTAAGTGAGCAGGATATCTCTAAGCAGTGTAATCTCCTCCTACTCCTGCAACCGTGCCGATCCGTTTGTTCGTTTGAACGCCGAAATAACGATCGTACACCAGTTTTCTTTTATTAAATGCCACCATTTGCTCCACTTGCTCGTATTCGCCTTCGTTGGACATGATCCGTTCGATCCGGTACAGGGCCGTTTCCCTGGCTGGACCTTCTCCTGTAAGCGCGGCTTGGCACAAGGTCTCGAAGCCTTGTTCTCCCAACATGGCAAGACTCTCCGCGCTGTTGTTCCGCACATGCCAATTCTCGTCCTTCAGGGCTGAAGCCAGGAGCGGAATGCTGCCTGCGGCATGAAGCCGTCCGAGCGCTTTCGCCGCTGCCGCCCGCACTTCCCACTCATGATCATTCATGAGTGCCACAATAGTGTCATCCTTCAGGGCCGGGTTCGAGCCAAGATACAGCTTGACGGCCTCGGCACGCACGTCCTTCTCCTCGGATCCGACCAATCGGTCGAGTGCCGGCACGACGGCCGGAATGGCCTGTCCCCACATGGCAACAAGCGAAACCTTGACTAGCCCTGGATCGGGATCGTCCAGAAGCTTGCGCATGAGGCTGGCCGAATCCAGCCGGGTCTCCAGCAAAATATCGGCAGCCATATGGTGAATGGCTTTATCGTAAGACAGCAGCTTGGACAACATTTCCCGAATCTGCTGGGACGAAACCGCGCTCTTGGCAATTGCCCGCGCAATGATGATGGTCATCGGACCGTATTTCGTCCGGTTCATCAGCTGCTGGAGCTGGGGAACGGCCTCTTCCGCCCGCATCCCGCCGAGGCGGTAGACCGCTTCAATGCGGCGGTCTTTCCTCATGCTGGATAATGCCCGAATTTCCTGTTCCACAAACCCGGCGTCCCGGCACAAACGCAGGAGCTTCTCTCTGGCGTCGCCTTTGAATTGCTCGATCCACTCCATAAACTTGGCTTGGATGACCCGGCGTTCGGCCGACGTCAATTTGCCTGGCGGCAGCTCCAGCGTGGTATCATCATGCAGATGACTCTGCACATACACAAAGTAATCATGGTGTTTTTCCGTAAATCGTTCCGTTTCTCTTTGTATGGCATTATGCTTGATCTTCATTTGGAACAACAGGATAATGCCGGCTGCAATCAGGCCGAGGCATACATAGACAAAGACGTATGCCATTTCTAAATTTGAAAACATCTCCGATGGCTCCTCCTTTTATTTAGCATCTGGCTGCCGCCCCGTTTCAGGGAGACGCGTGAATATTTCCTGCATATCGTAATAGCTTTGCTTCAAGCGTTCGCTGTATTGGGTTGCTTCCCACAGCTCCCATGTATAAGGCTCGATGTCCTGCAGATTAATGGACTGCCCCGATCCTGAAGCTGGTTTGCCGGTGTTCTCGGATCTTTCCGTGATCCATGGAACCAGCCGGATACCGTCCGCCGTGGTCGTGCTGAACGTGCGCTTGTCTTGAAGCGGACTGTAGTCCAGCACCTGCAGCGAGCTCGGATCTCCGAATCCTAGAAGCATCCACGGAATCCTCATCTCGACGAAGCGGTCTTGATACTGCCATGCCGTAAGGGAGTTGAAATCCGGAGATTCCGGATCGCTGGTTCCCCGTTTCAGCGTCCCCACCGTCTCATCCACAAACGGATGGGAGAATCGGGTGTCCGGCGGATTCATCAGCAGGCTGATGGCCAGCTTCCAGGAATGGAACGAGCCGCCCGGTACGACGGGATCGTCCTTCGTTCCCTTGGCTTCCTCTCCCGGCAGCATCCAATAGCCTTCCTTGCCGTACAGCCGGCTGTGGAAATCGTAAGATGGCGCTATGGTTACCTGGGATTCGTCCTCTTGACCTACCTGAATCAACGTTTCCAAAGCCCCGCCGGTGAGCGTTCGTCCCGCCAGCTCTTTCTTCGGTATATCGCCGCCAGGGATGGTGTCCGCTCCGATGAAGAGCTTGGAACGTTTCGGATCAAATGCTTCGTCCAGCTCCATGCCGATATACAGATAAGCCTCGTCATGCGTCAATTTCATGTTCTTTACGCCCGGAGCCGTACCGGACCAGGTTTTGACTTCCCCTTCAGGAACCTTATCCCAGTCGGTCAAATCCCCGTCGATCGTAATTTGTTCCGCTTTACCCGGCTGCATCGCCAGAACGCCGAACATCTTTTCGTTGGTCAGCACATTCAACCAGAATGCCCGGCGGTCTGCCGGTATTTCAAAAGGCATCGTGTTCCATGTTTTCTTGAACCATTCGTCCTGCCACATGAACAAGATCGCTCCGGAATAGCCTTCGTCGTAAATATCCTGGGTCAGAGAGACATTTACTTCGCCTTGCTCCGCTTCGTCATGTCCTCCTTGATCCTTCCCTCCAGGACCGTGGTGGGAAATACCGATGGAGGAAGGCACGCCGTACTCGGTAACCATGATCGGCATATCCTCGAACTCTGCCTTCAATTTTCGCAAATAGGCTTTGTACGTGTTGTAGCCACCGTCCCCGTCGGGAAGGGTCTGCAATGTTTTGTCCGTCCGGAAAAAATCCGGATAGTACGGGTACACATGGTATGCCGCAAAATATCCCGCATCCCAGTTCACCGGTTCGACATGCCTTGCATCGACGGACACCAGGTCTTCTTCAAACAGCGGTTCCCCCGGATGCTCAAGCACATCGGTCGTGACCCAATTGGTAAATGTCATCGGATGCTGCCACCCGTACTTCTGCTCCTCGGCAGCCGTGTAGTCCAATAAAGATGCCAGCCAATTCTCGAAGGGACTTGCGTCCTTCGTCCCCGAGAAATAGGACCCCTTATACTGAGGGACACCCTTATGTACCTTGTTGGTGTTATCAACCATGGCTGGGTCCCATTCCGTACCCACATGCCAGGCCATGAGGTACTTGCCCGCATTGACCTTATACTTGCCGCTCGACTGCCCATGCTTGGGCTCAACGTTGATATCCCCGTAAACTGCAGCGACTGCCTTCGAGATCTCCGCTTTAAACGTTTGGACGATTTCTTCGTCATACGCATCCCGACGCTCGATTAGCTGCTCCTCCGGCGACCAGATGCCCTGCATGAAGTACAGGGGATCATCGCCTTTATCCCGGTTGTATTTCACCAGCGCGGAATAAAAGACCGGATTATGCACCGTGTAGACCCTAATGACGTTTGCTCCCATATCATCGATCTGTTTGAACCAGCGCAGATAATCTTCCTCGGTGGCCGGCAGCTCGCCGGGAAAATGCCCGGGTACGGTTGCGCCCAGGTTCACGCCCTTGGCAAAAACCTCTTTCCAAACCTCTTCATCCTCATATACCAGAAAGGAGGTTCCCTCTGTTTTGAATTTCATTTTCACGCCGTCCGCATCCGCATACGTTTTTAATGACGGCCGTAGATATCCTAAGATTACAGCGGCACCGCAGAGAAGCACTATAGTGCAAAATGCTGCGACAACCCACCATTTTCGCCTGCTCATCGTCTTCGTTGCTCACCTGCCCTTTCTTTGACATGCTTGTTGCTGCACCGACATATGACGACTGAGCCATACTCGTCATTCTATAGCCGATGCGCTCCCGATACCATATTCCTTCTTTACCAACTTTTCCGATCTCGATAGTAGTCAAAAAGAAGTAAAACAAACTTCTTCCATAATTTTCCCCCGATAAATCAAATCGCTGCTCCTTCCTGCCTGTTCATTGACAACTTCACAGCCTGATGTTAGTTGTGTGAAACCAATGTGCGTTTGCCCTGACAAGGCTGGAACCGAACGACTTCATCCCATCCGTGAGATACAGCGAGATTTACGAATATTTTCAGAAAATTTTCGCGAATCGTAATGTTAAACGCAAAAAAATTGCTAAAGTTCCGGTCATTTTTACATCATTATCCATAGTTATGACAAATTTGATACCAAAGTCGTATAAAAAAACGGCTGAGAACCGCATTCTGTAAAGGTTTGGCAATATTAACCTTTTATCCAAAATGAGAATAGAGTCCTGTACCGGGATTGTGTAATATTCTATAGATTTGATAACCAGGATCAAGTGGTAAGTATCGCCTATTTTTCGGGATTTCGGTTTGGATTTCCCCTCATTGCGTTATATAAATTAGTTTGGTTAATGTTCAAATCTGCGGTGCGACAACATAAATCAGACCCGGTCCATTGTCGGTCCGGGTCTGTTGTTGACGATATGAGATTGAAGAACTTGCCATGATTACCGTTTATTCATCAAAGAAAAAACTGCCTTCACTACCAAAAAGTCGGATATCTTCGTTCCTTTACCGCATTATTGACAAGCAGAGCCACCACTACGATCATGACCGATCCGACGAGCACGGGCGTGAACAGGAATGACCAGCCGCTGCCAGCCATAATAACGACCAAGGGGTCTGCGCCGGCGGGAGGATGGGTCGTCTTGGTCATTCCCATCAGGCTGATCGCGGCTCCCACCCCGATCGCCATGGCCCATATTCCGTCACCCAGGACCTCCAGCGTTACAAGTCCCGTAAGCGTGGAAATAAGATGCCCTCCGACCAGGTTTCTTGGTTGTGATAACGGCGCATCCCATACTGCAAACGCCAGCACGCAGCTCGCCCCAAAGGGCGCCATGATCCATGGACTTCCTGCGAGCGCGGAGAGAAGGGCCAGTAAGCCGATCGAAACGGCACCCCCGATAAAGCCAACGGCGAGATTCATGGGACGAACGGTCAACGGACTTCTAGCCCCCCCTTTCATTTTCTGCAAATAAGAATCAGCTTGATCCTTCATATTAACCCTCCATATTCATAATTAACTAGTTATTTAGTTATATATAAAATAACGATTTAAAACTATACTTGTCAATACCTTTGTTGTATATTTTCAGTTTTTTGTGTAAAGTTAAATTACTAGTTGACTAGGAAAGAAGGTCTCGATATGGCACACAAGCTCATGCTTCGAGTCGACCCGCACGCTCCCATGAATGTCAGCACGCAAGTCAAGGAACAGCTAAAGTGGCTGATTGGTATTGGACAGATCGAACCATTCGATATGCTGCCCCCGGCGGGCGCGCTCGCGGATAACCTCGGTCTGAACCGGAACACCGTAAACCTGGTGTACAACCAGCTGAAGGACGAGGGGATCGTCTCCATGCATAAAGGCAAAGGAACGCAGGTTCTGAACAACCCTCAGGTAGAAGAGCTTCGAAATCGCAGAAAGCTGATGCATGAGCTCGCAGAGCGAACGACGGAGGAGCTGGGCTCCCTTCATATCCCGGCGAGCGAGTTCTTTGCCGCATCCCTTGCCTATACGCTGCTGCAGGAGCCTGTCCTGAACGCAGAGCGGCGAATTCTGTTCATCGAATGTAAAGGGCATGATTTCCCCTTCTATCAGAAAGCGATTGAGGAAATTACCGGCGCGGAAGTCAAAACGGTGTTTCTGGAGGATTTGTTGGCGGGAGAACAAGCGCTGCTCGAAGCGTTCGACTATTCGAGCCTGATTGTCACGACGCTTAATCATGATTCCGAAGTCAAAGCCCTGTGCAGCAAATACGACAAAAAAGCTTTCGTTATTGGCGCGAATGCGGAAACGTCGGTCCTGCTTGATATTGCCCGGCTGACACCTGGCAGCCATCTCAGTTTTGTCTGCCTGGGGAAGGCAGGTGCGCAGTGGATGGCCGGCCGCGTTCAAGAAGCCGGTATCGATGGGGTCCGTGCCAGCCTGGCCGGTCTGGATCATCGGGAAGACCTGCTGCAGCGGATCGAGCAATCCGATCAGGTGTATGCCTCTGATGCCGTATATGAAGAGGTTCGATCGTTAGCTCCCGGCAAGGTGAAGCTGTTTCCCATGGCACTGGAGAAGAGCAGCGTGAACATGCTTAGAGACATGATCTGAAGCCCATATGAAAAAACGCCCACTGTTTAAACAGGGGCGTTTTCACTTTGGAATATATCCATTCATCCGCGACGGATGTCCCATACTTTGGCTGCCGACAACCCTCAATCGAGGAGTCAGCTGCCGTTACCCATGACATCCGACCGCTGACCCAAGTGTCATTTCCGAGAATCCAGCAGGTCAAGCAGTCGATTTACACCGACCACCTGGAACAAGCAGATTAACGCATATGAATTCGAAACGTCAATTCGTAATTGGCAGCTTCGCAATAAAAAATGCTGCCTCACCCGTTCACGTGAGACAGCATGGTCTTTTAATGAAATGTTCGCAGCCCCTCAAGCAAGCTTACCGGCAATCCGGTTCATGGTCGCTTCGTCCGAAACCACATACAGCCTCGCATCCCGCGGAATCGGCAAATCGAGCTTGCGGTTGATGCTGAGGTCACTGCGATCGGAGATCAGCGTCGCTCCTTGCCGCAGCAGATCCTGAAATGCATCCCCGTAGGTCTTCCATGCGGGGTTTAATGCCACTTCGTAAATATCGTCGCCGTGCTGGCGGCTGAGCAGCTGCATCAGCACATCCGAGTTTCCTTCCTGCAGCGCTGCCCGCACCGCCAATCGGGAAACGGCATCGTGCGAGAGGACAAACTCGTTTACTTGATTGTGGCGGAAATTCTGCACATGCTTCTCCTGCATGATCTCCACCGTGGTATGTACGTCCGGCGCTATCCGCTCGATGCTCGAAACAATCAGGAGCGACTTGCCGTCCACCAGCGCCGATTCGTCGATCCGGGCGTCCGCGAAGACAATGGCCGATTTGGCCTCCAGAATGTTGGCTCTCATCAGCACGTCATCCGATGCAGGATCGCCGCTTACAAAATGCACCTGTTCGAGATGCTCCACGGGATGCCGGCTGGAATCGTCGATGACCACGATCTCGGACTGCGGCGAATACGACAGAATCTCGTCGATCGCGGACATCGCTTTTTTGCTCCAATTGATAATGATGACATGGCCGCTGCCCTTAAAGTTCAACCTGCCCGCTCCTCTCTGCCGCTGCATGCTTCCAAACGATTCGATCACTTTACCGATCACTAAACTGAGCAGCCCGATACCGAAGATATAGATGAATATCGTTAATATCTTGCCCGGTACGGTAGCTGCATAATAATCGCCATAACCTACGGTGGCCATCGTGGTAAGCACCCAGTAAAGGGCGTTAAACCAATGGTGAAACGTTTCCGGCTCCAGCAGGAATGCCAGGGTCGAGCAAAGCACCACAAACAGCACCACGATCACGCTGATCGTTGTTTTACGCAGACGCATCATTTTCAAAGATAATCTCAGAAAAAAGTGCACGCTCCTGCTCCTCTCCCCATGGGTGCAAATCGGCCTAAATGATCAGGCTGCTGATCGCAAAGGCTGTGCCGATGAACACCATCGCCAGCAGGATGCCGATCGCTACGTTGCCCTTTTGCAGGTGCTCGGAAATTCGAAGACCCGGCGTCGCCAGCTCGAATACCCAATAGGCAACGATCAAGCATACATATCCAACGGCAAACCACAGTATCATATGCCATATCGATGAATTCGTATATGCCGATATGCCCAAAATAATGGCCGTTGCCATAAACTTGCCGCCGAATGCCAGACCAACCGCGACATTGCCTTTCTTCAGCTCTTCCATGTCGTTAAACCGGGTCATCCAGCTGAAAATCAGCATGCCCAGCAATTGAAGCACGATAATACAGATCACACTTATAACAATATTAATGACGACCGTCAATCCGCCCACCCCCGAAATTTTGCATAGGCCAAGTCGTAATCGGCGAAATCATGCACTTCCTCCAATACAACATCAACCGTGTCCTTCTTCTCCATTGCGGCATAACGCTTCTCGTCGATCGGCTGCTTGATCCGGTTGCCCGTCGGCAGCTCAACGACGGCAAAATGCCTGGTGTCTTTTTTGTACGTTGTTTTATATACCCCAACCAGCTTCACGTCGGTTTTGACGGTCACTTTCAGGTTGGCCAAATCCGATTCCGCCGTCTTTTTATCCTTGAACGACTTAAGGGTCTGCCAGGACGATAACCGGATATCGTTACGCTGATTCGCATCCGTGGTCAGCTCGGCGTCCATGAATTGCAGCGTCCAAATTTTGTCCCCTGTAGCATAGTTGTTATCGTTAGGCAGGAGCTCGTTATCCGGCAGGACGGTCATGTCGCCGCCAATCAAATCGCCGACGGTCCCTTCAATGATGCGATAGTCCCAAGGCACGCGACTAGAGGTTGAAGATACTTCCTCCGATCCGGTATGGAACACGGTGGAGCTGCCGCCGGAGCATGCGCTCAGCGCTAAAACCAAAAGGGATAAGATAAGCACCGCCAGGACGACCGGAGGTTTCCTCTTTCCCTTCGGAGCACCGCTTTGCTGCCTTTTCTCTTGTTTCAACTGCATTTATTTCACTCCCATTGCGATAAAATGGCTCGAATTGCCCGTAATCAAACCGCCCGCCCGTCCCAGCAAACCGCATGGCATACCATTAAGGACGAACAACCCCGTCAGCAAATGAAATTCCCCTTCCGCCGTCTCGACGCGAGCCAGCTCGGCCCTCCTCTGATAGACCGTCGGAAACATGACGCTAGTATCATATCCGTCCTGATCCTCTAACTCGAGTTGTCCTGTCTGGTCGTACAGTTTGACAGAACCACCCTCTCGGCCGAACATCGACTTCGATACGAAATTGCCGGAGAACACCGGTTTGTTGTATGTTGGCAGCATATATTTAACGATCGCTTCACGTTCTTGCTCATCGAACAATAGGCCCAGCTCATACATGCCCCACATGGCGGCCAGCAAGCCTTTGGACTGCAGCAGAATGCTGTGCGGCGAGTTGAACAGCTGGAGTCGCCCCGTCTCGATGGCATAGGCAAGCGCATCCCCGCCATCATCGACGGACATCCATTCCTTCGGATAAAGAGCAAACATCCGGTGAATCTCCCGGCCTTCGCCGTCCTTCAACATGCCTTCGTCCACCCATAGATCCAGACAATCCACCAGCTTGATATCCAGCCCGCTGTGCCGGACCAAAGCTTCGATCGTGCCGGAGTCCTCCAGATGCTCGCCGTAAGCAATGCATGCGGCCGTATCCGGACGCTCTGCCGCCCACGCTTGTGCCACAAGCTCTTGCATCCGCTCATTGGGAGAATAGATGCCGGCCTGAGCGCACATCCACGGCGTTGCAATGGAAGCCTCAACATACCCTGTCGGTGTGTCCGCATTCAGCTCCAGCAGCTTGATGCTGCCGTCATGGGCAATCGCAAAGTCAAATCTGGCATACCGGCTGATCAACCCTTCCTCCGGCAGCGGACATTCGTCCAGCATCTGCCACAGAACCGGCGGAATGCCGATCAAGCTGTAAATATGATGGTTGCGATGGACGTAACGTACGGTTTTGTCCAGCGTCGCCCACAGTACCGCAGCGGCTTCTTCCAGCTCGCGATAGGTCTCTTGACGTATGGTGACGATTTGATCTATCCAGTAGGCTTCCCCTTCCAAATTCGCCCAGGTAAAGCCAAGCTCTGCGAGCTCCGATACCCGCCCATTCCGATTGGGGTCAGGCAGTCCCGAAACGGTAAACACGCTTTCGCGGCTCATCCGCCAAAACCGCCGGATCTGGAGCTGGATTTCGAACCCGAGGAGCTGAAGCCGCTGGAATTGCCGCCAATGCCGCCGGACTTGGACGATGTGGAGCGGCGCGTTATCGTTCCCGAAGAGGACGTTGAGGTCTTGGGACGGACATTGGAGTTCACCACCGGTTTGTTCTGGAACGTACCGCTCGAATACGTGCGGGGTTTGTAAGGCTTGCCGTTATTCGCGTAATATCCGCGATGATTGTTGTACCATCCGCTGGAGGAATAGTAGGAGCCGTTGTTGAACAGCATGTGGTAGAGCAGCAGATCATCCCAGCCGAAACCGGAATTGTAGCCGCCATAGTTATTGATTACCGTCGTTCCCCCGCCTGATCCTGCGGATGCTCCTTCCGCCGGCTCTTCCTCGAATTCTTCTGCGCTAGGGAACGGGATGTTCCAGTCCACGTTCTTGTCAAAATACTTCTTTACTTCTTCCGTCGACCAGGATACCAGCTGCGGCTCTTCTGATGAGGTAACCGCTTCCGAAGCGAGATCCTTCGCTGCCGCGCCCGACACCAGAAACGCATTCGCCAACAAGGCGATGCCGAGCGAGCTTGACAAGACTCGAATCGGTTTGCCTTCCGGCGTCAGCCATTTGGAAGCGGGCTGGTCTTTTTTGTCTTTTTCATTACTCAAGATGATGTCTCCTTTCGGACAGAATTAATCGTTCCGCATCGGAACGAGCAGAAGCTCCAGTTTGCCCGTGTCCACGTTTAATCTGCCTTCGATCGTTTCATATTCCCTGCCGCCCGCGACGATATAATTCACGTGCTCCAGCGCAGCGACCATGTTCATCGTCCATGCCCGCTCTTCAATCTGCACCAGCTCACCGTCCGGTCTTTTTTCAAACAAAATAACGTTCATTCCATAATCCATGATGACAACCCCTTCCATTTAAAGCAGTGAGTATTGTTACGCATTATATTGGGAATCGTTTCAAAAATCTATGATGGGCTATCGGCGCTTGGACGAAAAATTTGCTGCAAAAAGACACAATCCATATAATAACATCGCTACTGATTATTTACACCTTCGAATTACCATTAAAAAACTCTTGAAAACGAACATTCTAGACGCGCAATGCCTGATTATTTACGTTTTATAAGGTGTAGCATCCATTTTCATGATCATCGTCTCTCTTGACATTATCACTAGTGTCATACTTTAGGATGGGTATCATCCCAAACCCAGAAAGGGGTTATACCGATGAATACAAATCCAAAGAGATTTTCTAATGGTAATCATCCTTACGATGCGCAGGCGGACGGCTCTATCCTTGGTCCGGTAACCGTAATCGGATTAGGCGCCATGGGCTCCAAACTGGCCCGCACCTTCGTGAACAACGGATATGTCACCACCGTCTGGAACCGCACGCCTGAAAAAGCCGCTGAACTTGTAGGCTTGGGTGCCTCCGGCACTACGGACATCGCGGATGCCATCGCCGCCAGTCCCCTCTTGATTGTATGCGTACTTGATTATGATGCCGCCCGCCATATTCTTGAACCCATGAGGGAGAAGCTTTCCGGCAAGGTTGTCGTAAATCTGACAACCGGCACTCCCGAAGAGGCCCGCACGATGGGGACCTGGATGAGAACCCAGGGCGCCGAATATCTGGATGGCGGCATCATGGCCGTGCCTTCCCTGATCGCCACGCCTCATGCCGTCATACTCTACAGCGGTTCTCAAACTGCTTACGAAACATATAAACAGGTCTTAGAACGCTTAGGGACTAGTCACTATTTAGGCTCCGATCCTGCTCTCGCTCCACTGAATGACCTGGCACTGCTAAGCGGCATGTACGGCATGTTCGGCGGCTTCATCCATGCCGTGGCGCTTGCGGGCTCCGAGGGCACGAAGGCAGCGGATTTCACGACAACGCTGCTGATTCCGTTTCTGCAAGCCATGATCTTCACCATGCCGGAGATGGCAAATCAGATCGATACCGGAGATTATTCCGCCAAGGATGCGAGTCTGGCGATGCAAGCCGCTCATGACACCATCGGGGAGGTCAGCAGGGTACAAGGCGTCAGCGCCGAAACATTCGCGCCGATCTTCGAACTGATGAAACGACGGGTAGAGGAAGGTTATGGCGGGGACGACTTCGCCAGCGTGATTGAGCTGATCCGTAAGCGTCCATCGTCTTAACAGGAAGAAGAGAGCTATTATCGGCATCGGCAGGAACTGGCGACGACGTACGACCTGACCTGCGTCGAACTTTGGTAACTCATGCGAAGCGATTCTTTATCCTCCATAAAAAAGAAGCATGGATCATCCGGCGAGGACCGATCCATGCTTCATTTTTTTATATCCATGAACCTAGCTTATTTAATCAATTCCCTGATTTCCTGAAAGTTATCGGCAAATCCGATAAATACGTTGTCGCCGATAACGATCGTAGGCACGATCTGTTTTCCCGTCAGACGTCTCACTTCTTCCGGATATTCCGGATTCTGCGTGCAATCATATTCCGTGTACGGAACCTGCTGCTCCTTGAAGTAACGCTTGGCATGATGGCAATCGCTGCAAGTGGGTATGGTGTAGATTTTCAATGGCTCTGTTATGTCGATCACTCCTTAAACAAAAATTATTTGATTTCAACAACAAAAGGCACGGTCATCACTTCACCTTGATGCTGAAATTGTCCCCAGATTTTGTAGATGCCGCTATGCGGAAAGGTAGTCGCAAACTCCGCATTGGGACCGGTGCTCGATTCGTCAAGAGGATGCACATGGATGTACTTCTCGGCGTCTGCGGACAGAATGACAACATGACCGACCGCGCCTAGGTAAGGCTCCAGATTGCTGATTCCCTGCTTCGTCTGCGCATCCTGAATATGATAGGTGAGCACGACCTCTTCATTCGATAAGGCATTGTTCAGGCTCAGTTCGATTTCCTTGCCGTTGACTTGTTTGATCAGGCTGGAGTCAGGCTCAATGGCCGAAGGTTCTCCTTCTTCTCCCTCCACCTGAACCCATTCGCTGAGCGTGCTCCCTCCAGCGCCCTTCGGCACGAAATCCGCAATCAATTTATATTCGCCGCCGGCGGGAAACGTGGTGTTCACGGTAAACTCGCCGTTCTCCTTGTAATCGGGATGGATATGGTTGAAAAATGACAAATCGCGATTCACGATGATCAGATGCAGCAGCTTCTCATGATTGACATCAAATTCCTGGACGGGTCCACCGTTGTTGTCCGTAATCTGAATCGTTAACTCTGTTTCGGTGCCTGCGCTTGCCGGTTCATTCCATGTAAACTCAGCCTGGTAGTTGTTCGAGGCCGTCTCATGCCCGCCTCCGTGCCCACTGTGCCCGTTCTCTTCCGGATTTACGGTTTCCTGATTATGGTTCCCGCCGTGGCCGCCTGTATCCGGGGCCTGCCTCGCATTATCGCATGATGTCATTAATCCAATTGCAAGTATGCTCGTTAAGGTTAGCACAGTACCCTTCTTATTCAACATGCGCTATCACTCCATTCATTGGATATGCTGTAAGATGACTTATCATCCGTTTCTGTAATTAGTATACCCCCCTATCCTATAATTAATCAACTTTTTTCTAAAATAGCACCTGATCCATTTGCGCTCTCCACGCAAATAACACCATGCCGCCGCATGGTGTTATCCTCCTATTCTTCACTATCGCCCAAACTAAAGGATCTATTCCTTATGGCTTTCGGTGCGTACAGCCGGTGATTTCATAAATCTTCTCCATATCCACATGATTCCGCACGATGTCCGCCACACGGTCGTATTCTGCGAGTTTGCGTTCTTCCGCTTGGAACGTTTCACAAATGGCATCCAGTCCCTTATTTACCCGAATGCCGTTCAGCCAGGACCTGCGAAAGGCATCGTTGTCAAACAAGCCGTGCAGATAACACCCCCAGATGCGTCCATCGGCGGTGGCTAAACCTTCAGGATGTGCTTGAATATCTTCTCCGGCTTCCAAAGAATCCGCCGAATCTGCTTCAATCGAAAACAACGTTCGGTGTTCTGATCCGCCAGGCTCCGTGCTCCTTTCGGTGACGCCCATATGGATTTCGTAGGCCCCTATTGCCGAAATAGCCTTCGTATCCGATAAAACGAGCTTCAGAGGATGTTCCTGTGACAATTCCCCTCTTACGCGAACGGTCTTTTTTTGCTTTGAAAAAGCCGTCCGCATCGGCAGCAGTCCAAGTCCCGCCGCTTCCCGGGCACTGCCTTCCACCGCATGCGGATCCGACAACCGCTCGCCCAGCATTTGATATCCTCCGCAGATGCCAACCAGCTGCACATCCCGCGTCTGCGTCAACCTTAATATCGCATCCGCCAGGCCCCGATCCCGAATGAACCCCAAATCGCTGATCGTATCCTTCGTACCGGGCAAAATGATGACGTCCGGCGTGCCGAGCTCATCCACCGATTGGACGAAGCGAACGACGACATCCCGCTCCCAGCGAAGCGCATCAAAATCCGTAAAATTCGAAATGCGCGGATACCGGATAACGACAATATCAAGGTCGCGTTTTTCCTGTCTTTGATATTGAAGCTCATCCAGCACTACGGAATCCTCGGCCTCGATTCGCATGTCCTGAATGTAAGGAAGGACGCCAAGCACCGGTATGCCTGTCCGTTCTTCAAGCCAGTCCAGTCCCGGCTTCAACAGCGCCAAATCCCCGCGGAATTTGTTGATGATGAACCCTCTGACCCTGGCCGCCTCATGGGGCTCCAGGAGTTCGAGCGTTCCTACAATCGAGGCGAACACGCCACCGCGGTCGATATCCGCAACCAAAATGACCGGAGAATCCGCCCATCCTGCCAAATTCATGTTCACGATATCCCGATCCTTGAGATTGATCTCTGCCGGACTTCCCGCGCCTTCCATGACCACGATATCGTACTTCTTCCGGAGCCGGTCCAGCGCATCCAATACGATCCCCTTGGCCTTCGGCAGAAACTTCGTCCGGTAATCCATTGCGCTCATCTGCATTTCGGGCACGCCGTGGATCACGATTTGGGAATGCATATCTTTAATCGGCTTGATCAGGATCGGATTCATGTCCGTTGTTGCGGCTATGCCGCAGGCTTCGGCCTGCACGCCCTGCGCTCTGCCGATCTCCTTGCCATCGAGCGTCACGTAGGAGTTAAGCGCCATATTTTGCGACTTATATGGAGCCGTGCGATAACCATCCTGCAGAAAAATACGGCACAGCGCGGTCGTTACGATGCTCTTGCCTACATCCGAAGCCGTGCCCTGCAGCATGAGCACCGCTCCTTGTCCTTTCCCGATCTTCGCGGGTGTTTCCCTTATGTATTCCGTTTCATTCATCTTCTTCACCCTTTTCCCTTACTTAAGCCGTTTACTCCCATCATTATAGCAAACCGTTTGATGAAGGAGTCCGACTTCATGAAATCAGATAAACCCCCTTGAACTTTATCAGCCTGAAAATGCTAGCTGTATATTGAATAGTTGCATAACAAACAAGCCGATCCGGTAGGATCGGCTTGTTTGTTATGCCTGTAAAATCAGACGCTGCCCAGGTATGCTCGCTAAGGGATAATATTATCATTATCAGGGATATATTCATCCACCAATATACTTTTTTAGTTAAATATGTATTATCTTGGTTAGGTGACTAGAGTTGGTTAAGGGAGGAACTTATTGAATGGTAATGCATTTCTCCAAGATTAGCAACATCTATATTCATGTCAAATGGTTCACGGACAATTTCGAATGGGTCCCTCTGCCCTTTCCCCGTATCGTTACGCTGACGTTCCTATTTTGGTTAGCGTTTACATTGCTGATCTTGTTGCTCACATGCGCATTACACGATCCCTTGGGAAAGATGCGGCCCGTCGTGCGAATCCACGGATGGCTGCACAGGCTTGGGCCCCACACCGAGGTGATTCTGCGTATTGGGCTGGCCATCGGGCTTGTGCTGCAGCTTCTGAGCGGCTCTTACCTCGCCCCCGAATTCCGAACCAATTCCATGTGGATCATCCTCGGCCTGTCCGCAGCCGCAGCGTGCCTTCTCTATAAACGCACCTTGCCGGTGAGCGGCGCCATCCTATTCCTGCTCTATATTCAGGCGTCCTTATCCTACGGTCTTTTTCATTCCATCGATTATTTGCTTTATCTCGGCATTGTTTATTACCTGTTTGTGTGCGGCACTCCCATCAAAAGATCGGCAGCCCCGGTCTTGTATATATGCACAGGCATGTCCCTCGCTTGGCTTGCCATGGAAAAGCTGACCATTCCCGAGCTCGCTTGCACGGTTATGGGCAGCTATGGACTTCCTACCTTCGGTTTTACCATTGAGCATTTTGTCATGATTAGCGCTTTTGTTGAAATCGGACTGGCATGGGCATTCATCGTAGGCATCATGAACCGGTTCACGGCACTGCTGGTATCCGGCATTTTTATTATGACAAGCCTTGTATTCGGTTACAAAGAAGTGATCGGCCATATGATCATTCACACGGTGCTGATCCTGTTCCTGATCGAAGGCACGGGGGAACTGCGTACCCCTTTTCAGTTCCATCGCTCGCCCGTTAAACGCGGATTGTTTGTGGGCGTTATCTTCTGCCTGTTTCTGTTCAGTTTGATGGCGCTCTATATTTGGATGGGCAAAACGTTATGACAAACTCTGAATCCGTTGGCCGATGGATTTGCCCAGCTCAACCACCGTTTTGGTCTCGCTTGACCTGACGACCGCATCCAGCACTTCTTGATTCCGGTAGCCGTCCATAAACCCGGGCACTCCGTCGGCAGGCGCTCCCCGCAATATCGCGGCAAAATCGGCATACTGCTTGACTTTGCAATGCTGCGGCACTTCCATTGCCGTTCTGGCGAGCTGCCCGGGCTCTTCTTCGCGAATCCACACCACCCGCTCCGGATCCAATGTGCTCGCGTGGACCGTGCCGTGGTCGCCATAAATGGACACTTCATGCTGATTGCCTGAACCGAATGCATTGCGTGACGTCTGGAATACGCCCATAATATCACCCTCCATCCGGGCCTGGAAGCTGGCAAAATCATCGACCTCGATCTTGGCCATGGCTCCCGTCACCGGGTCCCGGCGTTCCGGGATGATGGTATGTAGCTGGGCCGTGATTTCTTCGAACTCTCCAAACAGAAAACGGGCCATATCAATCATATGCGAACCGAGATCTCCCAGCGTTCCCGTCCCCGTGATGGCTTTGTTGTATCTCCACATGTAGGGAACCTGCTGGTTCGGCACGCCAAACCCCTGCAAATACTGAATGGAGAAATGACGGATCGTACCCAGCTTGCCCGTACGGATAAGTTCCCTGGCATAACGAAAAGCGGGCGTATATCGGTACGTAAATCCGATCATGGCGGGAACGGGCTGTTTCTCATACAGCTCCAGCAAGGAGATGGCTTCTTCGAAGACTCGCGTGAATGGTTTTTCCGCCAAAAAAGGCTTGCCGGCTTGCAAGCATGCGCTGATGATATCAGCGTGCACGTTGTTGGGCGTGACCGAAATGACGGCATCGACGTCAGGATCATCAATTAAATCCTTGAAATCCGCATAGCGTTTCCCGTCCTCGATCCCCAGCTGATCGCCTACTCTGGCCACCGCTTCCCCGTTGACGTCGCTCACGGCCACAAACTGATAGACTTTCTCTGCATTCATCCAGCGGATGTGCTCCTGCGCCATCCCGCCCAAACCGATTAAGCCGATTCGAAATTTATTCATCGTTAGAACACTCCTCATATTAGGTCTCTCATTAGGATTGTGCGACAGGAGCGATGGGCGCCACCCGCCCGTAAGCCGTTTTAGCTCCTTCAACTGGAGCGGCCCAGAACACGCCATTGGTAATCACCTGCAGAATTTCGGGCTGGTGGTAGACCGGAAACATTTCGTGGCCCGGACGGAAATAAAACAGCTTCCCTCTGCCGCGCCTGTAACAACACCCGCTTCGAAACACTTCGCCGCCTTCAAACCAGGAGACGAACACAAGCTCATCCGGCGCCGGAATTTCGAACCGCTCTCCATACATTTCTTCCCGCGGAATCTCGATATATTCACTCAGCCCACGTGCAATCGGATGGCTCGGTTCAACGACCCATAAACGCTCGATCTCGCCGTCGTCGCGCCATTTCAGCATCCCGGTGTTCGTGCCAAGGAGCCTGGAGAAGATTTTGGATCCGTGACCGGAATGCAGAACGATCAATCCCATGCCGTCCAGCACCCGCTGCCGAACCTTCTCGACGATGTCGTCGCGGACCTCGTCATGTGCCAGATGGCCCCACCACAGCAGTACATCCGTGTTCGCCAATCGCTCATCGGTCAATCCGTGATCCGGCTCATCCAGTACGGCGGTGGCTACTTCCAAACCTTCCACCTGTTCGAGATGATCCGCTATCGCACGATGAATCCCATTCGGATATATGCCGGCTACCTGTTCATTATGTCTCTCATGCCGGTATTCATTCCATACCGTGACTTTGATGTTTCCCATGATTGCTGCCTCCTGAGTTCCCTAGAAGTCGATTCAATAAAAGCTTAATCATCACTTCGAATGCGGATCATACTTACGATCCCTGTTGCCCCCAGATTTTTTTGCGCTTTGTTATATGGTAAAAATCCGGGGACAAAGGGGACCGCTTCGCTTCTCCAATATGATTCCGCCTTCTCCGTTGAAGTCTGATACATGAATACTGATCATAATCCTTTTTCATCCCATGTCGAAATCGAGCTGCCCCGCAGCATTTCGATCTGCGGGGCAGCTCATGACGCTTGCCGTCAATCCTTATTTGACGCTGATATACCGCTGATAGGCTTCCTTGCGGATCTGTACCAGCCGCTCCAGTCCCATATCGTTCAGCTTCTTGACGTACGCGTCCCATTCCGCATCGATATTGCCTTCGGATATCCATTTTGCGCGGGTCGTGCCGACAAAGCCATCGATATCCGTAGTCAACGTAGGCAGCTCCTGGAATTCTTCGGCGCTGTACATGACGTTCGGGAACGGCGTCGTCACGTAATCGCTGCCCAGCTTGTCGATGACCAGCTTCAACCCGTCGCCCGTGGTCTCATCCAATATGATGTTTTTCTCGAAGCTCGGGCTTACGTACTTGGGACCGAAATCCCTTACGGATTGCTCCCAGTACCAGGCATCCGCACTCGTTCCCTCCGGCGGACTCATGAGCGTAAACGTGCCGTCGTCGTTCTTCTGAATCACCGTGCCGATGGCTCCCCAGAAATTCTGGATGCTCGCTTCATTGGTGTAGAACTGATCCGCCCAGCGGGCCGAAATTTCCGGATGCTTGTTCGACGTGGTGATGAGAAACTCGTTTCTGCGCAGGCTCATGCCCTCAGGCTCGCCGCCCTGGTACCGTTTTCCGTCAGGACCGGCAATGGATGGAATCGCGATGTATTGATCCTTCCATTTTCCGAATACCGCGTCCGGTACCCATTGGTTGGAGAACCCGATCAGCGCCGCATCCGGGTTCTGATGTTTTGCCGTGGACATGGTGCTGTCCTGCGTGAAGATCTCTTGGTCTATGAGGCCTTCGGCGTACAGCTTATGGGCCCACTTGATCGCTTCTTTGTAGTTCTCCGTCACCGGATAGAACACGGGCTCGTTATCGATGACCATCATGCTGTTTCCGTTGATGTCGGTGATGCCGAACGGATTCAGCAAATCGATGCTGATGTTCCCCGATCCGCTGACCGGAATTTCGTCGGCCTTGCCGTTGCCGTTCGGATCCCCTTCTTTGAACGCTTTGAATACGTTATACAATTCGTCCGTGTTGTCCGGAACGTCCAGTCCGAGCTGATCCAGCCAGGCTTTGTTGATGATCGGCTGGATCGATGCTTTCGGCCTTGACGGCAGCCGCGCCGGCAAGGAATAGATTTTCCCGTCCGGGAAGGTGCTCATCTTTTTCATCTCGGGCGTTTCTTCCAGCGCCGCCTTCAGGTTCGGCATGTATTGATCGATGTAGTCGTCGAGCGGACGGAAATACGACAGGTTGTTGACGATATCGGAATCGCTGAATACGATATCCCCGAAAATGATATCCGGCAGCGTACCGCTCGCCAGCATGATCGATTTTTGCTCGCCCCAATCATTGGAGGACATGATCTGCCAATTGATTTTGACGTTGGTCTCCTTCTCCAAATCCTTGAGCCACTGGTTCTGGAGGAACGTATCCCCCATGTTGCCCCAGCGAACGGTCAGCACGTCCAGCGTAATCGGTTCATTCACGATCGGCAGGCCTTCTTTGTTAAAAGCGGCTTCGGCATCCGACTTGGCGTCCTCCTTCTTGCCGCCGCTGCAGCCCGCCAGGTTCAACAGCAGGATTGCGGTCAATATGATGACGGCAGCCAGCTTGAGGCGATGTCTCCTCTTTGCATGGTTTGTTCCCATTCCACCATTCCCCCAATACTTATTTTTCATCAATCCATCGCGGTGTTACGACTTGACGGCTCCGATCATCACCCCCTGATTGAAATACTTTTGCACAAACGGGTAGATGCACATGATCGGCACCGTGGCGACGATAATGACCGCATAACGCATAATATTGGCCAGACGCAGCGCAATGGCCGCGGCTTCCCCGGTACCCATGGCGGACTGCATCTGGTTGGTGACCAGAATATTGCGCAGTATGAGCTGCAGCGGGTACAGATTCGAATCTTTTAAATAGATCAGGGCGTTGAAATAAGAATTCCAATGACCCACGGCCGTCCATAAGGCGATGACCGAGATGACCGCTTTCGAAAGCGGAATCACGATGGTCACGAAATACCTGAGATTTCCGCAGCCATCCAGCTGTGCCGCCTCCCATAAATCCTCCGGGATGCTGCTCTGGAAAAAGGTCCGCGCCACGATGATGTTGAAGGCGGCAACCGAGAACGGCAGCACCATGACAAGAAACGTATCGTACAGCTGGAAATCGCGGATCGTCATGAAGGTCGGAATCAAGCCGCCGTTAAAGAACATCGTAAATATAAAGAGCAGCGATATATACTTGCGGCCCACGAGGTCTTTGCGGGACAGCGCGTAAGCCGCGGATATGTTAACCACCAGGCCGATGGCTGTACCCACGATCGTATACACAATCGTATTTCGGTACCCAATCCATATATTAGAGTGCTTCAGCAATTCTTGATAGCCTGCCAGCGTAAAATCCTTAGGCCACAGCCATACCTGTCCATTCGCGACCGCTGCCGGCTCGCTGAACGAAGCGATGATGATGAAGTACAGCGGATAAATCAGCACGATCAGCATCAAGACGGCGAATACATACAGGCCGATTTCCAGCACCCTGTCGGAAGATCGGGTATTCCTCTGCCGCGGCCCCGTCTTCTCTCTTACTTCCACTACGCCCATAGAACCCTTCCTCTCTTGCGTTACCACAAACTGTTTTCGCTGTATTTTTTCGAAATCTGGTTGACCAGAATCAGCAGAACAAAATTGATGACCGTATTAAACAAATTGATGGCCGACGAGAAGCTGTATTGGCTGCTCAGCATCCCGATTTTGTACACATACGTGGAGATGACCTCGCTGGAGGTTATATTGAGACTGTTTTGCATGAGATAAACCTTCTCGAAGCCGACGCCAAGCAAGCTCCCGATCCGCAAAATAAGCAGCGTTACGACCGTTGGCATCAGCATCGGGATGTCGATGAACCGGATTTTTTGCCATCTGCTTGCCCCGTCCATGGTGGCCGCCTCGTACAAGCTGGGGCTCACCGCAGACAACGCCGCAATATAGATAATGCTGTCCCAGCCCGTATGCTGCCACACATCCGACCATACGTACACGCTGCTGAATAAGCCGGCCGATCCCATCAGATTCGGCGCTTCCGCACCGAAGAGCCGGAAGATATTCCCGATCAATCCCGAGCCCGGCGAGAACAGAATCAGCATGAGTCCCACCATCACGACCGTCGATATAAAATGCGGCATGTAGGTTACGGTCTGGAAGAAGCGCTTGAACCAATTCTGGCGCATTTGATTGACCATCAAGGCCAGCATGATCGGAATCGGGAACGTCGCAACGCTGTATAAGCTGATGACCAGCGTATTCGTTATGGTGGTCGAGAATTGATAGGAGTTAAAAAACTTCTCGAAATACTTCAGGCCGGCCCAGGGGCTGTCCATAATTCCGAGAGCGGGACTGTAGTCCTTGAATGCGATCAAAATGCCGTACATCGGCACGTAAGAAAACAACAAAACCAGCACTACCGCAGGCAGCAGCAGCAAATACAGGCCCCAATTTTTTCTGATCCGCCCGAGGGTTGGGTGTGTGGTTCTATTCAGTTGGCCTGCTTTCAAATCGATTCCCCTTTCTGTTCGCGTCGTCGTGAATCCGGTATGTCACGTAAGCAATTTCAGTATACTGCGATCCGGCGTCATGATTTGGACCTCATGATGCGCTATCCGGACCTTTGCCTTGTCCATTTCGCCGCCGTCCCCGCGTCCTCCGCTCAAACATGCCGGTATTCGGACTTTCCGATGTGTTATCCGGACTTTATGGAAAATGCCCGAGCGTTCGCTCCTGTTTTTTTCGACGTTTCCATTTATAATATCCTTACCGATATAAAAACGCTTTCATAATATAAGCGAACTGAAAGGAATCACGGCATCCCTATGGTTAAAGCACTGAATAACAAGCCTTATCCCATCCGTCACTATGTGAAAATCATGCTCTTCATATCGATCTTTGCCCTGGTGGTGGATCTGGTGATCAGCTTCGCCTCCATCTTCATCGTGAAGCAGCAATCCACCCGCTATTTGCAGGATACGGCGAATCTGTACATCCGGCAGATCAATCATGACTTCTCGTATATCAACCATTATATGGGCTGGACGCTCGCGAACGACGAAAGCGTCAAGAACATGGATACCCCCGGCACCGATTACGTGGATTACATTAAGTCGAGCGAAAGAGTGCATAAACGGTTTAATGAGCTTCAAAAAAACTATGGCCAGGAATACAACTTCTTCTTCTATTTAAAAGATCAGGATTTCTTCCAGAACTATGCCCCCATGTCCCTGTCGTATACGGAGTTCCAGGAACTGAAGGAACAGATCGTCTCCCTCACGGATTCCAAAAACGTATACGAAACGTTCTACTCGAACTGGAACCCGATCCTTGTGCAGGACACGCACTACGTCATCAACATCGTGCCCTACCACAACCGTTACTTGATCTGCCTCATCTCTGCAGACGACCTGGTCCGGCCGCTCCAGGAACTGGATTTGGGCGAGGACGGGTTCGTCTCTCTGGTGGATGCCCAAGGAGCAGCCCTTACGAGCCCAGGTGCCGGCGAAGCGGGAGCCAAGCCGCTCGAAGGAGCCAAGGCTTCCTTGTTCAGCCTGTCACAGCCGCGGACTACGGTCACTGAGGGATTCTCGAATGCCTCCTTCAACGTGCAGCTGGTCATCCAGTTCGGCGTGTTCGAGACCATCATGATCGCCCAGCTGCTCATTATGCTGCTGTTCGTGCTGCTCACTTGCACGCTCAGCGTGGTCATGCTGTATTTCAAGAAGAAGGTGTTAAAGCCGATTCAGAATTTCTCGGAAAACGTAAGGCGCATCCACGAGGATAGCGAAAATCTGGATTTCATGAGCAGCGAGATCATCGAGCTCGAGCAGGTGAACTCCCAATTCAAACACCTGATCGAACAGATCAAGAAATTTAAAATCGATATTTACGAGCAGGAGCTCGAAAAGCAAAGAATCCAGCTCGATTATATGAAGCTGCAGATCAACCCCCATTTTTTCCTGAACTGCTTGACGAACATCTACAGCATGGCGCAAATGCAAATGTTTAAGGAAATCGAATATATGTCGCTGTCCACATCCAAATATTTTCGTTACATCTTTCAGAGCGGCGATAACCTCGTGCGGCTTGAGGACGAAATCGAGCACGTCCGGATTTATCTGGAGATTCAGAAGCACCGCTACCGCGATGCCTTTTCTTATCATATCGGGTATGAACAAGAGCTTGCCGGCCTCACGATTCCCCCCCTGGTGCTCCAGACCTTTATTGAAAACGCGGTGAAATACGCCGTATCCAGAGATCAGGTGCTGCAAATTCGCTTGACCGTCAGTTTGCGGGTGGAGGATGATAAGCCTTATGCGGTCATCCGGATCTCCGATACCGGTCCCGGCTTTCCGGAAGACGTATTGGATAAGCTGGCAAACGGCAAGCCGCTGGATCAAAGCGAAGGGAAACACATTGGGATCATGAACACCCTTCAGCGGCTGGAGCTGCTCTACCATCATCGGGCGCAGGTGGAATTTTCGAACCCGGAAGGCGGCGGTGCCAGCGTCGCACTAACGCTTCCCCAGCCATTGCAGGAAAGGAGAGGAGACATTCGATGAATGTATTGCTGGTTGATGACGATTATTTTGTCGTGGCCGCGCTGGAAAAGAAGATTGATTGGAAGGCACTCTTGATCGAACAAGTCCATACCGCATACAGCGTGGCGCAGGCAAGGGAGATTCTGCAGGGTCATTCCGTTCAGATCCTCATTTGCGACATCGAAATGCCGCAGGGCAGCGGACTGGAGCTTCTCGCCTGGATACGCGAGGAACAATACGGCATACAGACGATTTTCCTGACCAATTACGCCGATTTCAACTATGCGCAGAAAGCGATTGAGCTGCAAAGCTTCGACTATTTCCTGAAGCCGATTGAATTCGATAAGCTCAGCCTCATCATCTCCAAGGCCGTGTACAAAGCTAAGGAACAGCAAAGCGATCAGGAGGCGATACAGGACGGGCAGCTGTGGAAGAAAAACCAAAAAAAGCTGCAAGAGCACTTCTGGAGCAAGCTGATCAAGGAAAAAAAAGCTTCGTCGGACCGGGTGGCCATCGCCGGGTATATCGCGGAGCAGAATCTGTCCTATGCGTTGTCGGATCTGTTTCTCCCCCTGCTGATCACGATCTTTCCGTATGATCAAAGCTTGGGCAAAGAAGACAAGGACCTGTTTGATTACGCGTTTCTCAACGTGCTGTCCGAATTGTTCCAGGATCCGCTCTTTACGGTCGAGACCGTCATGGAGTATAGGGATTACGAATGGATGGTCGTGCTCAAATGGAATCATCCTCCGGATACCGCAGTCATTGAATCCATCTGCACGTCCTTCATCGAGAAAGCCAACCGGTTCCTTCGGAGCGATGCGTGCTGCAACGTATCGGTTTCGGCGGCTTTGGAGGGGATCAACAAATCCATACGGGACCTGCTGCAAATGAACGAGGACATGATCAAGAAGCGCAACCAGATCATGTTTCTGGAACGGCATTCGCTGCAAGAAGCCGCGTATACCCCTCCCCCGCTTCAAGACTGGGAGGCGCTGCTTGCCGAAAACAACCCGGCCGCCTTTCTCGAAGAAACTCGCCGGTACCTGCAGAATTTGGCCAAGAGCGGCGTCCACAGCGCTTCGGTGCTGCGTTTATTCCGCTTGGATATGGTGCAGCTCGTGTACTCCTACCTGAAGGGCAAAGAGATTCAGGCTCATAAGCTATATACCGGCAAAACCAATGATCAGTTATTTCTGCAGTCGTTAAACTCGATAGAAGACATGGAAAAATACATGGCGTATCTCGTCCGCACGGCAGCCGAATATCACGCTTACGCCGGCCATTCCCATACCGTGGTGGAGGAAATCAAGCATTATATCGGGTGCCATTACGGGGAGGAGCTGACGCGAACGACCCTGGCGGAAATCGTCTTTCTGAACCCGGATTATTTGGCCCGCGTCTTTAAGAAAGAAACGGGCGTATCTTTAGGCACTTATATCATTCAGGCCCGCATCCGGGCGGCCAAACATCTGTTGGAGTCGACTCCGTTGTCCGTGTATCAGATTGCGGCGAAGGTCGGATACGCCAATTATTCCTACTTCTCGAAGCTGTTCAAGCAGGATACGGGATGGGCGCCCAGCGACTATAGGCGGGTGCTGCAAGGCGGAGGCAGCGGGAAGGTGGATCACGCCAAATGACCGCAGCATGCACTGGCAATCCATGAAGAATGGGCGAATCAACGACGTCAACATAAAAAGTACCGCAGCCTCAAGCATAATCGCTTGGCGGCTGCGGTACTTTCTTTACGATATTCAATAAGTGCTGTCCTTCGTCAGGTCATGCAGGGTAAATGTCGAAATCCTTCAGCGTTTCGCCCGTTCTGGCCGATTCAAACACCGCTTCGATCAGGTTCAGGACGCGCAGCACTTCCTCGTTCTTGACGATCGGTTCTGCCTCGCCCCGGGTCACGGCCGCAAAGTTATCGAAGAAGCTGCTGGATTGACGGTATGGCTCCGGCAGGGCACCCGTAATGGTAGCTTCTTCGGAAGGAGGGGCCATCGTTTTGGTCAAGCCTACCCCGGCTTGAATCGGCTTCGGCTCCACTTTCGCGGCATCCTGGTTCCGGGTAACGACTCTTCCGTTTAACGACCAGTCCTCAATAATGCCGGTTCCCTCGGTTCCTTTGACGTACCAGCGTGGAAGCGTAATGAAATTCGTCGTTCCCACTTCGATCAGTACCGATACGCCGTTCTCGAATTCGATGACCGATTCAAAGCCGTCATCCACCTCATCGCCCAAAATAAAGCTCAAGCGGCTGCTCAGGCTGGTCATCCGGCTGTCCACCATGAACAGGATCTGGTCCAGCAAATGCACGCCCCAGTCCAGCAGCATGCCGCCGCCGTGGGCTTCCAGATGGCGCCAGTCGCCCGGAATGCCGTTCGCCCCGTGCACCCTGGATTCGATACGGAACAAATCGCCAATCGTCTTTTCGTTGTACATTTGCTTAATCGTCAGGAAGTCCTCGTCCCAGCGGCGGTTCTGGTGAACCATCAGCACCCGTCCGGCCGCATCGGCAGCGGAGACCATGTCCTTAAAGTCGCTTACGGACAAGGTTACCGGCTTCTCGCAGATGACATGCTTGCCGGCTTCAAAAGCCTGAAGCGCCAGCTCCTTATGCACGTCGTTCGGCGTGGCAATGAGCACCACGTCAACCGCGGCATCATTCAATACCTGCTCGTAGCTCTCGTAGGCAGAATACCCGTCCTCCCGGGACGCCTTCCGGCGCTCTTCCAGAATATCGTAGGTTCCGGTCACCTCAAGAAACGCGTTGTCCTTAATCAGCTTGGCATGGTAGCTGCCCATTCCGCCGTAGCCCACGATCACGATCGCTTGTTTTCTTATTTCCGTCGTCATAGATACATAGCTCCTTTTTTACATCTAAGCAGTAAACGCATACACAACCATTATACTATCATATGCGAAATAACTGTTCTCTTTTACGATATTGTATTCCTGCTGCCATCGCAAGGCTGTGAGTTACATCGCAGTCCGTAATGGAATGAACAGGATGGCAAAAAAAAGCGTTACCCTGCTGCTATCGCAGGGTAACGCTTCTTGATTTTCGCGAATTATTCCTTCACGACCAGCTTCAGCGGTGCCGCGATATTCGCTTCCACCTCTTTGCCCTGCAGCACGTCCTTGGCTGCGCCGACGGCGAGCTGACCGATCAGTTCGGGCTGCTGGGCTACCGTTGCCGTCAGATTGCCGGCTTCGATGGACTTCAGCGCATCGTCGTTGCCGTCAAAGCCGATGACCATGATGTCTTTGCCCGAGCTTTGAATCGCTTCGATTGCGCCCAGGGCCATTTCGTCATTGTGGGCAAATATCGCTTTGGCGTCCGGATTGCCCTGCAGCAGATTTTCCGTCACGGTAAGACCTTTGGTCCGGTCAAAATCCGCCGCTTGCTTCGCGACCACGTTCAGCTGCTCATCCGCAATATCATGGAAGCCCTTGCCCCGTTCGCGGGTCGCGGAAGCGCCCGGAACGCCTTCGAGTTCAATGACCTTCGTATCTTTGCCCAACTGCTCCACGATATATTCGGCCGCCATTTGTCCGCCCTTCACGTTATCCGAGGCGACCAGCGCAGCGACCTCGCCTTGATCCGCCGAACGGTCCAAAGTGATGACCGGTATGCCCAAACTGTTTGCCGTTTGAACCACGGTCGAGATCGCGGACGAATCCGTCGGGTTAATCAGCAGTGCATTGACGCCCTGCTGAATCAGGTCGTCGACGTCATTGCTCTGCTTGGCAGAGTCGTTCTGCGCGTCAACGACAACGACCTCCATTCCCTGCTTCGCCGCTTCGGCGACGACGCCATCCTTCAAGGAGACGAAGAACGGGTTATTCAAGGTGGAGATGGAAAGACCGATCTTGATGTCTTTGACGTCTCCGCCGGTTTTGGGCTTCGCCCATTCCGGCGGCTCCAAGGAACAGCCCGTGATGAAGATCAGCATGAGTGATACGAGCAGCAAAGTTGTTTTTTTCATCGTTCATTCTCCCCCTTAAGCCGATTTTCTACGGTCGAGCAGTACGGCAATCGCAATTACGACACCTTTGACAACCATTTGATAGAATGAGTTCACGCCGAGCAGGTTGAGCCCATTGTTCAGAATTCCGATAATCAGCACCCCGATCAGCGTGCCGACAATCCGGCCGCGTCCTCCGGTCAGGCTTGTGCCGCCCAGCACGACGGCTGCGATGGCATCCAATTCATAGGAGGTACCCGCTGTCGGCTGCGCGGAATTCAAACGGGAGGTCAGAATCGCGCCTGCCAGCGCGGACAGCATCCCTGCCAAGGAGTAGATCATAATCTTCACGCGCGGTACCTTAATGCCGGATACAAGCGATGCTTTTTCGTTACCGCCGATGGCATACGTTTTGCGGCCAAACGACGTTTTATGCAGGATGACCCACAGCACGGCAAACGTGATGATCATCGTAATGGCCGGCACGGGAATGCCCAGCAGGTATCCGCGGCCGAACAATTGGAATACAAGGCTGTCGCCAAGCCCGGTAATCGGATTACCGTTCGTATAAACCAGCGTAAGTCCCCGGAATATCGTCATGGTAGCCAAGGTGGCGATAAACGGCGCCATTTTCCCCTTGGTGATCATGAGACCGTTGATCATGCCCATCACGCCGCCAAGCGCAACGCCGATGATGATCGAGAGAATCGGGTCAAACCCGGCCACCATCATATTGGCGACAAATGCGCTGGATAGCGCGAGAATCGAACCGACCGACAGGTCAATGCCGCCCGTCAGGATAACAAACGTCATACCAAAGGCAATCAGTGCGTTAATCGATACCTGACGCAGCAGGTTCAGAATGTTAAGCGGTTCCAAGAAGCTTGGATTCAGGACGGAAACGATGACGATCAGAATGATCAGTCCGAGCAGCGGACCGAGCTTTTGCGTCAAACCTGAGACCTTGAACCCTTTTCCCGCCTTGGCATCGTTAATAGTTGTCATATTACTGTCCCCCTGTAGCTAGAGTCATGATGTGTTCCTGCGTGGCTTGTTCGCGGTCCAGTTCACCGGAAATCCTGCCCTCGTGAACGACGAGAATCCGGTCGCTCATCCCGAGGACCTCCGGCAGCTCCGACGAGACCATCAGAATCGCCACGCCGCGTTCGGTCAGCTCATTCATCAGCTGGTAAATTTCGCGCTTCGCCCCTACGTCCACGCCCCGGGTCGGCTCGTCCAGGATGAGCACGCTCGGCCCAATGCCGATCCATTTGGCGATAACCACCTTCTGCTGGTTACCCCCCGACAGATTGCGGGCGTGCGTTTCGGATGAATGGGTCTTGATCTGCAGCCGCTTCGTCAAGGTATCCACGAAATCCTGCTCCTTCTTCCCGGAGATGAATCCTCTGGAAGAGAAGCTGAACAGGTTGGGCAGCGCCATATTTTCACGGACCGAGAAATCCAGCACCAGTCCTTCATCCTTGCGGTCCTCCGTTATAAATCCAATGCCGTGTTTCACGGCATCATCCGGCTTCTTGATATGAACCTTCTTGCCGCGTACCCAGATTTCCCCGCTATCCAGCGGGTCCAGCCCGAAGATCGCTCGCATCATCTCGGTGCGCCCCGCGCCCATCAAACCGGATACCCCTACGATCTCGCCGGCTCGGACCGAGAAGCTCACATTCTCGAACCGGCCCTTGCCGGTAATATTCTTCACTTCCAGCACCGGTTCGCCCGGAGACGGATGCCGTGTGGGATATCGCTCGGTCAGCTCCCGGCCGACCATCTTTTTGACGACTTCGTCAAAGTTGGTTTCGGGAATCGGCTTGGTGTCCACGGATTTGCCATCCCTCATAACCGTGATCCGGTCGCAGATCGTGAAGATCTCCTCCATGCGGTGGGAAATGTAAACGATGGATACGCCCTGCTTTTTCAACGAGCGGATGACGCCGAACAGCTTCTCGATTTCCCTTTCGGTCAGTGCCGCCGTGGGCTCGTCCATAATGATGACTTTCGCTTTGGTCATGAGCGCCTTGGCGATTTCAATCATCTGCTGCTGGCCGACGGAGCATTCCCCCGCCTCCTGCGTCAACGGTATCGTCACCGCCAATTTGTCGAACTGTTCCTTCGCAAGCGCCTTCATTTGTTTCATGTTGAGGAATCCCAGTCCGGATGTCATCTCCTTGCCGATAAACAAGTTATCCAGAACCGTCATCTCCGGCCAGATATTAAGCTCCTGGTGGATGAAGGCAACGCCTCTCTCTTCGGCTTCCTTCGGGTTCGCGAAATAGGTTTCCTGACCGTCGATCAAGATCTTGCCTTCATCCCGGCTGTGAAGGCCGGTTAAAATATTCATCAGCGTCGATTTGCCCGCGCCGTTCTCTCCCATCAGGGCATGAACCTCTCCTTCCCGGAGATCAAAGTCCACGCCCGCCAGCACCCGGTTCGTGCCAAAGGATTTATGGATATTCGTCATCTGAATGTTCATGATGCTTCCTCCTCTTTAACCGAAATGAACGCCGGCCTGCAAAATGCAGTTCGCATAGGGCTTGGCTTCGCCTGTACGGATAACCGCCTTGGCGTTTTTCGTCCGTTCCTTGAACTGCTCGTGAGAGCAAGCCTCGATCTCGCAATCCTGAAAATGTGCCTGTATATCATGCAGTGTTTCCTTATTATCCCGCTTCATTTCTTCAGCAATGACGATTTTTTCAACGACCATATCGTCGGCGATCGCCTCCACCACCTCCATAAAGCTCGGCGTCCCCAGCGTAAGCGCCAGGTCGATCTTCGGAACGCCTGGAGGAATCGGAAGGCCAACGTCCCCTACCACGATGGTATCGGTGTGCCCCAGATCCGCCAGCACTTTCGCGATGTGGCTGTTCAGCATGCCGTTCTTCTTCATGATCCAAGGCCCCCTTCCACTTCGAGGCGCGACGGCATTCCGCCCTGCGCTCCGAACTTCATAACCGACAAGGAAGCGGCGCGGTTCGCGAATCTGAGGCTGTCGGTCAGGCTCATGCCCTCGGCCAGCGCCACGGCGAATGCGCCGTTGAATGTATCGCCGGCACCCGTAGTATCTACGGCTTCAACCTTGTAGCCCGGAACCACGATCTCTTGCATACCGTCAAAATAACGAACGCCCTTTTTCCCTTCCGTTACGATGAGTTTATTCGGATACCGGCGCAGCACGTCGCCGAGCGGCTCGTCATGAAACAGGATAGCGGCTTCATGTTCGTTTGGCGTAATGTATGCCGCCCGTTCAATAACGACGCTCGGCACCGGACGGGCAGGAGCGGGGTTCAGCATCAATGGCACCTGATACTTGGCGCATATCGCACTCACGTGCACCACCGTTTCTTCCGGAATCTCCTGCTGAATCAACACGATATCCGCCGCCTGGATTACCTTTTCCGCCTGATCTACGTATTCCGGAGTGATCCGATCATTGGCAGCCTTCACCACCACGATGCTGTTGTCTCCCTCTGCCAAAATGATGTGCGCCGTGCCGCTTTCCATACCTGTAACCGGTTCCACATAATCCGTAATAACACCATTCGACTGCAAATTGCTCAAAATCGTTTCGCCGAAGGAATCATCACCGACGCAGCCAACCATCGTCACCTCTGCACCCAGCCTTGCCGCCGCGACGGCCTGGTTGGCTCCCTTCCCTCCTGGCACCGTCTTAAAGCTGTCGCCTAGCACTGTCTCTCCCGCGCCGGGGCGCTTGGCGGAGGTCACCACCAAGTCCATCGACGCGCTTCCGATTACCACGATTTTTGCCATCACGATTCCACCTTTCTCGTTGTCTGTCGCTCTATGAATTCAACCGAGAATTCGATATTGCTTTTCTCTATGCGCTGCCCTTCGATAAGTCCGATAAGCAATCTGGCCGCTTCCCGGCCCATTTCGTACGCCGGCTGATGAATCGTTGACAGCGGCGGGGCCAGCAGCCTGCTGAGCAGAATATCGTCAAATCCGATAATTTGCACGTCTTCCGGCACCCTTTTCCCCAGCCGAAACGCTTCCTTCACCACAGCGGATGCCATAATATCGTTACTCGCGATTATGCCATCCGTGTCCGGATATTCGCTGAACACTTTCTGGGCGAATTCTTCGGCATCGGTTAAAGAAAACGATGTCGTCTTCAGCACTTGATACGCAGCCGTCTGTTGCTCCAGAACCTCGACAGCTCCTTCAAAACGTTCCTGTGCAGGCCGCACATCCGCCGGACCTTGAATTACCGTTATGGCTTTACTCCCTCGCCGCACGATTTCCTGGGCCGCTATTCTTCCTCCCTGACGGCCATCCGCGTACACGGAAGGGCGGTCCGACGAGGTGCGGTCGAGAAACACGACGGGAATGTTCAGTCCCGTATACATGTCGGCATCCGGATCGTTGGTCGATGAGATGACGCCAACCACATTGTTCTGGACAAACGTCTGAATGTACTCCATTTCCTTCTTCTTGCTCTCGTCGCTGTTTCCGAAGATCAATCGGTAATCATTCTCCTGCATCTCGTCCTCTACCCCGCGGGCAAGCTGCGGGAAATAGGGGTTCATGATGTCGGGAAGCAAAAGTCCTATCAATTTGGATTTCCTCTTGTATAAAGAACGCGCCACTTCATTCGGCGTGTAATTCAGCTCTCGAATGCTCTGTTCCACCTTGGACCTGGTGTCCTCATGCACGTAACCGTTTCCATTTAAAACCCGCGAAACCGTGGCTACGGATACGCCCGCCTGATTCGCCACATCCTTGATCGTTGCCATACCGTCATCACCTCATTCATGTGTAACCGGTTACAGGTATAAGATATCACATCTCTTTTCAACGTGCAAGCTTTTAGGGAATGGAATATTCTTGTACCGGCACTGGCAAGCTTGCCTTCAGCAACTGCCATGTCCGGCAATAAATTACGGTATTCTTACAAAACCCCTTACTGGATTTTACATCCGGCTCCTATACTCAATGCTGTAAGGCCAAGCTGGAAAGTGAGGTAAAACATGATGATGGAAAAAGAATTCACGCTTCCTTCTCCGGGGCACTCTCTATCGCCGAACGTCAACGAGCCGGAGGTATCAACCGCGGCGAAACCCGTCTCGATCAAGAGAACAAGGCGCAGAGAAATTCTGCTCGCTTATGCATGTTTAGCGCCTTCGCTGCTCATATTCGGCCTGTTCTTATTCTACCCGCTGCTCAAGTCGGTATATCTTAGCCTGTTCCTGACCGATCCGCAAGGCCGGGTAGCGGAATTCGTAGGACTCGACAACTTCAGGGAAATATTGGCCTCCGACATGTTCTATACAAGCTTTGGCAATACGCTGTTGTTCATCGTGCTGACGGTTCCAACCGGCATGGCGGCTGCGATTCTCCTGGCTGCCCTGACGCACAACAAACTCAAGGGCATGAAAATATTCCGCTTTATCTTCTCGCTTCCGATGGCCGTGTCCGTCGGTACCGGCTCGATGATCTGGATGATTCTGTATCATCCGACATTGGGCGTGCTGAATTATTTCCTGTCGCTGCTCGGCACGCAGCCCATACAATGGCTGACCGATCCGAAATGGGCCATGATCTCCATCGCGATCATGACCGTCTGGATGAATCTTGGATTTAATTACATCCTCATGCTGAGCGGCATGCAGGGCGTGTCCGAAGATATCTATGACAGCACCAAGATTGACGGCTCCGGTCCGCTGAGAACGTTCTTCCGGATTACGATGCCGCTAATCTCCCCTACGTTATTCTTCACGTCTGTCGTATCGGTTATCGGTGCCTTCCAAGCATTCGGGCAAATCAACATCCTCACCAAAGGCGGTCCGATGAACAGCACCAACGTCATGGTTTTCAACATCTACCAGGATGCCTTCGTCAATTTTCGCTTCGGCATCGGCAGCGCGCAGGCCCTCATCCTGTTTGCCATCATTCTGCTGCTGACCGTCTTTCAATTTAAATTCGTCGAGAAGAAGGTGCATTACCAATGAACATGCGTCTCATGCCCAAAAGCTTCATCTACATCGCGCTGCTTCTCGGTTCGTTGGTCGTTCTTTTCCCGCTCCTATATACCTTGTCGACATCGCTGATGAGCGAGGCCGAATCGGCCGTCTATCCGCCGCCTCTGCTTCCCGAAGCCGTCAATCTGTCCAACTTCGCCAAGGTGATCGATACGATTCCTGTCCTTACCTTTATCGGAAACAGCCTGGTTGTCTCCATTGCCATCATGCTCGGACAGATCGTGACCGCGAGTCTGGCAGCATACGCTTTCGCCTTCCTGCGATTCCCGGGAAAAACGCTGCTGTTCAGCCTCTTTCTCGCGACGATGATGATCCCGTGGGAGGTGATCATGATTCCGAATTACTTGACGGTCAAAAGCCTGAACTGGCTGGACACCTATCAAGGGCTCATCATTCCATTTCTGGCCACGGCCTTCGGAACCTTCCTGCTCAGGCAGACCTTCCTGCAGCTGCCGAAGGAGCTGTTTGAAGCGGCCCGCGTGGACGGCTGCGGACATGTCCGCATTTTCCTGAGCATGGTGCTGCCGTTATCCATCCCCGGAATCGCCACGCTGGGCGTGTACTCGTTCCTGAATAATTGGAACATGTACCTGTGGCCGCTTCTGACAACCAACCGGGTCGAGATGCGAACCGTCCAAATCGGGATCGGCATGCTGCAGTTCGAAGAGATGAACTCATGGAATCTGATACTCTCCGGCGTGCTCCTCCTGCTGCTGCCTTCCCTGCTGCTGCTTGCGCTCGGGTTGAAACCCCTTGTACGCGGCATCACCGCAGGTGCTTTGAAGGGCTAATGGACACGATGCCGACCCAGTAGACCATATTGGATCAGCCTTGCGTGCCGGTTATCGATATCAAACGGGCTCACGCAATTTCTGATAGATCAAACCATACTTTATTTTCAAAAACTATTTTCAAAAAGGGAGAGATTAACCGATCATGAAACGTTTTGGTAAAAGGTCCTTCGCGCTGCTCCTGCTTTCCTGCTTTATGCTGATCAGCGCCGCTTGCAGCAATACGCCAGCCGCCGGAGAAACGACCGTTGCCGCCGGCAGCGAACCGGCCAAGGAACCTGTTAAGGTCGTTTGGTGGCATTCCATGAGCGGTGAGCTCGGAACCGTTGCGGACAAGCTGATTTCCGATTTTAACGCAGCCCACCAGGATATTCAGGTAGAGGGCGTGTTTCAAGGCACGTACGATGAAAGCTTGAACAAGCTGAAGGCTTCATTGGGATCGAACAGCGGACCGACCATGATTCAGGTGTACGAAATCGGCAGCCGTTTCATGATGGACACCAAGGCGATTCGTCCGGTTCAAGACTTCATGGATGCTGAAGCATACGACATTTCCTCCTTGGAACCGAATATCAAAAATTATTATACATTCGACAACAAATTGTATTCGATGCCGTTTAACTCCTCCAACCCGATCCTTTACTACAATAAAGATGCCTTTAAAGCGGCAGGTCTGGATCCGGAAAATCCTCCAAAAACCTACGAAGAGGTAGCGGAAGCGGCTAAAGCGCTAACGAAAGGCGGCCAAACCGGCGCATCCTTCGCAATATACGGCTGGTTCATGGAGCAATTCCTTGCGAACCAAGGCGTTGAGCTGCTGAACAACGGCAACGGCCGCACTTCTCCGGCAACCGCTTCGCATGTCAACAATGCCGCTGCCGTGAAAACGCTGGAATGGTGGAAGCAAATGCTGGACGATAAAGTCCTGCTGAACCTGGGACGTAAAACGGATGACACCAAAAAAGCCTTTGCAGCCGGCCAAATCGCCATGACGCTGGACTCCACGGCTTCGCTCCGCGGTATCGTCAGCGCAGCGGAAGGCAAATTCGAAGTCGGCACGGCATTCCTGCCCAAACCGGCTGACGGCGGCGAAGGCGGCGTGATCATCGGCGGTGCAAGCCTGTGGCTGATGAACAACAAATCGGAAGAAGAGCAGCAGGCCGCCTGGGAATTCATGAAGTATTTGGCCGAGCCGCAAACCCAAGCCTACTGGCATGTCAACACGGGTTACTTCCCGGTCACGACCAAAGCTTACGAAGAGTCCCTGGTAAAAGAAAACCTGGAGAAATATCCTCAATTCCAGACCGCGGTGGATCAACTGCATCAAACGACCGCCAACCTGGCAACGCAGGGCGCTGTCATGGGCGTGTTCCCTGAGGCCCGCCAGCTGACGGAAACGGCCATCGAGGAAGTGCTGAACGGTCAGAAAACACCGCAGGAAGCATTGGATAAAGCTGCTCAGGAGATCAGCTCCAAGATCGAGACCTATAATAAAACGATAAAATAAACGTCGTGCATGCCGCGTAAGCATGCGATGAAACCTAATTCGAATTGCACATCATTAACACCCTTCATGCTGTCTCATGGGGCTCTCTGCAGTCATTCCATGAATCATGCATAAAGGGTGTTTTTCTTTTTCTCGTTCAACCCAAAACCTTCCATATTTGCTCAGCTTGTATAGGGCTTTGCCCAAGTCACTCAGCCCGGCTCCGGAATACACTGTTACAAAGTGGAGGTGAGCAAAGTGATGAACAATCTTCCGTCCACCGTATCGATCATCCCGGTGCCCTTCGACCGGGGAGCTACCCGCCGCGGCGCCGGACAGGGACCGGACGCCATATTCGGAGCCGGTCTGAAACGCAAGCTTAACGCGCTCGGTGTAACCTACCAGGTCGATGATTTTGCTGCGCTCCCCGAGCGCAAGGATGAAGCGCACCATCCCCGATTAAAACATTTGACAGAAGTCGTGACGATGAACGAGCAGCTGGCAGCGCGCGTATCCGCCCTGGCAGTAGCGGGCACCTTCCCTCTTGTGCTCGGCGGCGACCATAGCATAGCAATCGGCACGCTCGCCGGACTTACCCGGCATTACCGCAACTTGGGCGTCATCTGGATCGATGCCCATTCCGATCTCAATACGCCGGATACTACCCCGACCGGCAATATCCATGGCATGTCCCTGGCTGTCAGCTTGGGAAAAGGCGACCGGCGGCTAACCTCGATCGGCGGCGTTAAATCAACCATTAAGCCGGAGCATGTCGTGCTCATCGGCGCGCGCTCACTTGATCAGGGCGAGCGGGACTTCATCCGCCGGGAAGGCATCGCCTGCTTCACGATGCAGGATATCGACCGCATGGGCATGTTCCGGGTCATGGAGGAAGCCATCCGCATATCGTCAGCGGGAACGGATGGCGTTCACCTCTCCTTTGATATCGACAGTGTCGACCCGAAGATCGCACCGGGAACAGGAACGCCGGTTCAAGGCGGGCTCAGCTACCGGGAAGCGCACCTGGCCATGGAGATGCTGTCGGAATCCGGTATTCTGACGTCAGCCGAATTCGTGGAGAACAACCCGCTGCTGGACCGCGGACAGAAGACGTCCCGGCTGCTTGTCGGTTTAATCGCCTCCATGCTGGGCGAAAGCATCTTATGACATTTTAATGTCATGGCATCATGCTTGATTATGAGAAGCCTCTTGCGCGGGCATGCTGTATTTTCCGCGTTGCGGTTTCTTTAGACTCCCAAGGAGGTTACGCCATGGCCCCTTCCAATCCTCATATCGAGAAAGCCGAAAGGTACGGCGCAAAAAACTACCACCCTCTTCCCATCGTCATCGCTTCAGCTGAAGGCATTCATGTGACGGATACAGATGGCAAACGGTATATCGATATGTTAAGCGCCTACTCGGCGCTAAACGCAGGTCATTGTCATCCCCGCATCATCCGGGCCTTAAAGGAACAGGCGGATCGGGTGACCCTGACCTCGCGCGCATTTCATCATGATCAGCTGGGCGATTTTTACGAGAAGCTGTCCGCTTTAACCGGCAAAGGGATGATTCTTCCCATGAATACGGGAGCCGAGGCGGTTGAGACCGCGCTTAAGGCAGCGCGTCGCTATGCTTACCGGAAGAAAGGTATTCCGGCAGATCAGGCCGAAATCATCGTCTGCGAGGGCAATTTCCACGGCCGAACGATCACGGTTACCTCCTTCTCCTCGTCCCGCGAATACCGCGAGGACTTCGGTCCGTTTACGCCGGGATTCAAAGTCATTCCCTATGGCGACCTTGAGGCGCTGGAGCAGGCGATATCACCGAATACGGCCGCTTTTCTCGTGGAGCCGATCCAAGGCGAATCCGGCATCGTCATTCCGCCTGACGGATACCTGAGCGGGGCACGGGAGCTGTGCAGGCAGCACAACGTCCTCATGCTAGCGGACGAAATCCAGAGCGGCTTCGGCAGGACGGGCAAACGCTTTGCCTGCGACTGGGAGGACGTCGAGCCGGATATGTACATTCTTGGAAAAGCGCTGGGCGGCGGCGTCTTTCCCGTCTCCGCCGTGGCGGCGGACGCGGATATTCTGGATGTATTCGAGCCGGGTTCCCACGGCTCCACTTTCGGCGGAAATCCGCTCGGGTGCGCGGTGGCCATCGCCTCCATGGACGTGTTCATTGAGGAAGGGCTGGAGGTTCGCTCCCTGGAGCTCGGCGAATATTTTCTCCGGCTGCTTCGGTCCATCCCGCATCCCGATATCCAGGAGGTGCGCGGCAGAGGTCTATTCATCGGCATGGAGCTCAAGGTCCCGGCCAGATCCTATTGCGAGAAACTGAAAGATCTCGGCCTGCTATGCAAAGAAACCCATGAAGCCATTATCCGCTTCGCCCCTCCGCTCATCATCACCAAAGCAGAACTGGAACAGGCGGCGGCGATCGTAAGGCAGGCGTTTGCGTGTTAAATCGACCGGCTTGCACTTGCGCAAAAAACAGTTTGTTCACCCCCTGGCTCCAAGGCATGGGGTGCGGCAAACTGTTTTTTTCGGTTTCTTTCCGCTCCTAGCCAGGCAGAAGCTGAAGCGTTGACTGAAATATCATATAGCGGTGCCATGCCGCATTTCCTGTATAATGGGTTGTATAATATTGGATTTACGATTCTGACAAGAAACGTATCGTTATTCCCTTCTCAGCTCATTTCAGCGTATGACGGGTAATGATTCCCGGCCATGTTTTATCAGGGTTGATGATAACTTAACAAGGAGGTTCACTCATGAGAATAGCCATCTGCGGGGGTACCGGCTTCATTGGCCAAGCATTGTGCAAGCGCTGGCTGCGCGACGGACATGACATGATCATCGTCACCAGGTCAAAGCCGGAGATCCCCGCTGTGCAGCAGAACGGGTCATTATCCTACTTAACCTGGGATGAGATGAAATCCCATCCGGAGCGGTTCGAGGGCTTGGACGCACTCGTTAACCTTGCCGGCTCCTCCCTGAGCCAGCGCTGGACGCAAGCAGGCAAGACGAGAATTCTTCAGTCCCGGCAACGAACCGTAACTGCCGTAGCGGACCTGATGCGGCGCCTGGAGCACAAACCTCCGGTCATTCTTCAAGCATCGGCAATGGCCATATATGGTACATCCGAGTTTGAAGCGTTTGATGAGGACAGTCCGGCCACGATCATGGATTTCCCGTCCGAGGTTGTGCAGCAATGGGAGCAGGCAGCCGATTGCATCCCGGTCGACCGGTTAATCAAGCTGCGCATCAGCGTCGTGCTGGGCGATCAAGGCGGTGCCCTCCCCAAAATGCTGCTGCCGTATAAATTAGGAGTCGGCGGCAACATCGGCAGCGGCAAGCAATGGCTCTCCTGGATCCATATCGACGACATCGTGGAATTAATCGATTATTGCATCCGGCACGAAGACATTTCCGGAGCCGTGAACGCCGCTTCCCCGCACGCGGTCACGAACGAGGAATTTGGCCGTAGCGTCTCCAAGGTCTATCGCCGTCCGCATTGGCTGCCCCTGCCTGCATTCATGCTCCAAGCCATCCTGGGCGAAATGTCGCTTATTCTGTTAAAGGGCCAGCGGATCCTTCCGGCCAAAGCCCAGCGCCACGGCTTCAAGTTCCGGTATCCGGAAGTGACGGCCGCCTTGCAGCAGATCAAAGGAAGCTGAATCACCCTCCTTGAGCATAAAAAAACAATCGCTCTCTTGATCTCAAGGGAGCGATTGTTTTATTCGATGAACGTTATTGGACCGGAGATAACTCACTCTCCGTGACCCATTTGTGGTTCTTGACTTCCTCTCCGGATGTTGACGTGAAGTCCACCATATAGACCGTCGTTTGCTCGGCGGAATCGATAACGGCAGTCGCACCGTTCATCCCCTCTATATGATCCGCATTCACGACGGCTTTCGCTCCCGGCTCCAGGGGCTCCTTGCCCGCATCCTTCAGCTCTTCATGAATGACCCATTTATGATCCTTCACTTCGGGCCCGCCGTTCGTCGGCGTATACGATATCGTGTACACTGTCGTATCGTAAGCTCCGACTATCGTTGCTTGGGCCCCCTTCATCCCGGGCATGTGGTCGGATTCGATGATCGCTTGGGTCCCGGCCGCATAGGCCGGATTGTCCGCAGTCTTCAACCCTTCCGGAACCTCGCCCGATCCGGAATGGTTCATGCTGCCGTGATCCATGCCTTCCATGCCGCCGGTGGTATCCACGCTCTCCGCTTGATCCGGATTCGCGCCATCGGTATTTCCGCAGGCGCCCAGCACGAGGATGAGGGATGCAAAGGCAACCAGAATAAGCGGCTTTAATCGTTTTTTTGCTGACATATGACGAACTCCTCTCTTATATTGAATATTCATAGCATAACAGCGACTTGTGAAGAACTTATGTAGCTGTCTATGCATTACATCACTATACCCATTTTTTCTTTATATCTTATCTTGTGATATATAATAGAGAGACAATCCAAGATACATCCAACCTATATTAAAGGCAGATGACATTGCCTTATGAACGAAGGAGAACCATCTCCCATGCAAATCGATGACGATGCTTTCATCCCGTTATTCAAGCGGGCCAATTCCATATTAAATCGTACCTTGAGCCGTATTGAACAACAGGAGCTGAGCATCCGGATCCATTACTGGGGGTTCATGCCGCGCCACTACGACAATACGGAGCACAAGCATTCTTTTTTTGAAGCTTGTTACGTGTTAACAGGCAACGGAACCTATATCGAAGGCGAAAGAGAGTTTCATCTCTATCCGGGCACGCTGTTTCTCTCACGGCCGGGCGTCCAGCATCAAATAAGAAGCAAGGATGGCTTGGCCTTATGCTATGTCGCCTTTGAACCGGAAGAAACGGCAACCGGCGAGTTTTATGCGGCCGCGTTCCGGTTGCTGGCCAAACAAGGCAATCCGGTGGTTACAGAAGGTGCCCGGCAGGCGTCCGGATTATTGTGGCTTTCGCTGTTATCGCTGTTTCATACGGGTTCCGGCAAACAGCACCCGCCGCAAATGCTGAACAGTTTGGCCGCATCACTGATAGTATCCTTTCTGACCGTCCATGGCCCGGGCTTCCACCATGAGCCTTCCGGTGCCGAAGCAAACGATGAAGGAACCTCCATGTTTCATCAGGCCGAACTGTTTATCAAGGACAACCTCAACGAACCGCTCTCGCTGGAGCGCGTGGCGGGCCATCTCCACATCACGACCCGTCATTTAACCCGGCTGTTTCGCAAATACGGCCATCAATCCTTTGTCCATTATGTACAGGAGCAGCGCGTGCAGCAGGCAAAGCATATGCTCCTCCATACGGATCGGCAGATCAAGGAGATTGCCGTCTGCTGCGGATTCGAGTCCGTGCATTACTTCACCAGGGTATTTACGTCCAAACTTGGCGTAACCCCGGCCCGCTTCCGGCGCTCGCAGTTTTCGGAAGGACGCTACGACTCCGAGGTTTAGCGTTAAGGGCTGCCGATGTCCTGATCGTACAAAAACACTTCCTCTTTTTATAAAGACGTATCCTCCCTTGCCTTCTACAATGAAGTCGTAACAGACATTCCGGAAGGGAGGATATATCCAATCCATGAAACCTGCAACTGCCTTTCAATCATATCCGATCAATCCTGTGGATTTTCGCCACGAGCCCTTGTTCATGAATCAGGGGATCGACTCCTGGTGCTCGTTCATCATGTCGACCCACAAACAAAAATCGCAGCTTCATCCCCCCGAAAAGCGCGGCGTCTACATTACGCTTGACGGAACGCACGGTGCCGATTTCGATAAACTGCTGATCCAGCTTGAGCAAACCTGCGAACAAGAGGGCATCGCCTTCTTAAGCGATTCGACGTCCCATTACGTAAAACCCGAAGCCGAGCTCCGGGCAGAGATGGCTCCTTATCTGACCGATAACCGGGCATTCGGCTATAAAGCCTCGGATGTCCGTCCCATTCAATATTTTCTGCCGGACGCAAAGGCTGCCTTGCAAAAAAGCGCGCGTCAATTTGACGCGATGTGCGGCATTCACGTGCTGCACGGCCCGGGTGCATCGCTGCTGGAAGGCAGAACCCCCGATCTTCGCTTCTACGCCGATTACTCCCGCGAAAACCAGCAGCGGCGCCATGCCGAGCGTATGGGCAGCTTCGGCCTCGGCATCTCGAGCGATAAGGTTGAGACCTACAAGAACTGCCTGTTTCTCGAATGGCCCGTCTGGGAGACTTACCGCCGGGACTGGCTGGACCATCATGTCCAGCATTCGGTCAACCAAGCGTACTATATGGATTTGAATCGTTCGGAAGCTCCCGTCTGGCTGCCTGCAGCGAAATTGGCAAGCGTGCTGCATCAAGCGGCCCGGCAGCCGTTTCGGGTCAAGCCGTTTTTTGCCCCGGGGATATGGGGAGGGCAATACCTTAAGGAATTATGCGGCCTGCCCGAAGAATGGCCGAACTGCGCCTGGAGCTTTGAACCCATCGCTCCCGAGAACACGCTGCTGCTGCGCGTGCAGAATGTCACCTTCGAGGTTCCATTCACTTTGTTGATAGAGGCAGCCCCACAGGAAATTATGGGAACGCGTAATTTCGAGCTGTTCGGCGATTATTTTCCGATCCGGTTTGACTATCTGGATACGATGCAGGGCGGCGAGCTGTCGCTTCAGGTGCATCCGCTGCAGGAATATGCAGAGGCGCAGTTCAATGAACATATGACACAGCAAGAGTCGTACTACATCATGCGTAATGTCCCGGGAGCCAAGGTGTATTTGGGACTGAAGGAAGGGATCACCGGCGGACGGCTCCTTGAAGCCGTCGAGAATGCCCATCTTCAGGAAGAGCCGCTGGAGCTTTCCGACTACGTTAACGAGTACCACTCGCAAACAGGGGATCTCTACCTTATTCCACCGGGTACGGTCCACTGCTCCGGAAGGGATAATCTCGTGCTGGAAATCTCCTCGACCACTTGGTGGTTTACATTCAAGATTTATGATTATCTGCGGCTGGACGCCGATGGCAAGCCACGCCCGATGAACCCCGAGCATGCGCGCCACAATATCAATGACGCCATGAATACGCCGGCGGTAGAGGACGGGCTTATCGCCAGGCCAACCGTCGTAAGCCGTCAAGGCGGCAGCACGGAGGAACTGCTGGGGCAACGGGAAGATCTTCTGTTCCAGGTCAGAAGGCTGAATCTGCAGGATACGTGGAAAGCGGATACCCAAGGAGAGTTCGTTATGTACAATCTCGTGGAAGGCGACCGCGTCCGCCTTGTACCGGCAGCGGACGAGGGTGGGGCCGTTGAATGGGGCTACGCGGAATCCTACATCGTTCCGGCATGTATAGGCGAATACCGTTTGGAGAACCTGTCCGGATCCCCATGCACCTTGATTGCGGCCAGGGTCAATCCGGAATGGAATCTCCCGCTGCTTCCGCCTTCCCGGAGAGCGGCAAGCGGAGAGTTTTCATGAACCGCCCTGATTGGGACGATCCGGGAAGCCCGTCTCCCCCTGCCCCCATCACCATAACGCTTGATGCCGGGGGGACCGCTTTGAAGGGGGCGCTGCTCGTGAACGGGCAGCTTGTCCCCGGCTCGTTCCTCATCCGGCCTTCGGCATCGCAAGGAACGGCGGAGGAAGCGATCGCCAGCTTCGCCGGCGCCTGCCATGATTTGTTAAGCTTTTACGCCTCGGCCTTCCGGCCGGTGGACTATCGCGATTCGATCCGGATCGGCTTTGCCTTTCCGGGGCCCTTCGATTACGCAAAAGGCATTGCCCTTCTTCAAGGCATCGGCAAATATGATGGGCTGTACAAGCTGTCGGTTCGGGATCTACTCCGTTCGAGGTTCCAGAGCCTCAAGCCATCCTTTCCGGGTGCCATGATGAATCGTTTGACCGCTGCCGATATCCGGTTCGGGAACGACGCCTTCATGTTCGGGCTTGGCGCCTCCATCCGGTTCAGGGCGGAACGTCTCGTATGCCTGACGCTCGGTACGGGCCTCGGTTCCGCCTTCGTGGAGAATGGCCGGATCGTAGCCGGCAAGGACGGTATCCCTGGCAGCGGCATGCTGTATGCGGAGCCTTACCGGGACCACATCGTGGACAGCTATTTCGGGAGAAGAGGCATTCTGAGGATGGCCTCGGAGCGGGGACTCCTGACGGACGGAATCGACGTAGCCGATCTGGCCGAAGCGGCAACGCGAGGTAATGGGCAGGCCCGCGATTTATTCCGGGAATACGGCAGCAATCTGGGAGGAATGCTGCGGCCCTACCTATCCGGATTCCGGCCGGACCGCTTGGTGCTGGGCGGACAGATCTCGGGCAGCTTGCCCTTATGGGAAAGGGATATGCAGCTGGCCTTGGGTACGCACAGCGTTCCAATCGACTGTCTCGAGGACGGTACGTCCGCTGTGTTTTACGGCATTGAGAAGCTGTTTGACGATACGGCGAACGATCGATCCGCTCCATATTATCATTAGGAGGTCCTATCATATGAACAAGAACATATCACGCCAAGGAAGCCATAGACCCGCCCGTCCCTGGACGATCTATGCCATCCATCATTCTCACACGGATATCGGTTACACCGAGCGCCAGGAGCGGATCGAGCAGTACCATGTCGATTTTATCCGCCAGGCTCTGGACATTACGGATGCCGCACACCGCGGAGAACGTCCGGAATGGAAATCGTTCCGCTGGACTTGCGAAACATTCTGGGCGGTTGAGAAATTCCTCGAATCGGCCACAACGGAAGAAAAGGAGGCTTTTCAGCAAGCGGTAATCCGCGGTGATATCGAACTGTCCGGAACCTATCTCAACATGACGGAGCTTCCGGACTTCGACCTCCTTCTGCGCAATCACGGCAAGGCGCAAAGGTATGCAAACACTTTCGGACATCGGATCGACAGCGCCATGACCGCCGACATCAACGGGTACAGCTGGGGTTATGCGGAAAGCCTGCTGCAAAATAACATCGAGCATCTGTTTTCCTGCATCCATACGCACCACGGCATGTATCCGCTGGGCCGCAAACAAACCCCGTTCTGGTGGGAAAGCCACAGCGGCGGCAGGCTGCTCGTATGGAACGGCGAGCATTACATGTTCGGCAACGAGCTCGGGTTCTGCCCTGACGCACTCGGCAAATACATCATCAAGGATGAGCTTCAGCATAATCTGATGGAGCCCGAGGAGCGGCACAACGACATTGCTGCCCTGCGGATTAACCGGTATTTATGGAATCTTGAGCAGGAGTCCTACCCGTATTCCTTCGTTCCCGTCATGGTCTCCGGCCTGGGCACGGACAATGCGTCCCCGAATGCCGACATTGCGGAGTGGATAAGCGCATGGAATGAACAATACGGCGACCAAATCACCATTAAAATGGCCACGCTCTCCGAATTTTTTGCCGTCTTGAAGCAGGAGGATCTGTCCGCGCTTCCGGTGCACCGCGGGGATTGGCCGGACTGGTGGACCGATGGGGTCGCCTCCACGGCGATGCATACCCAGATTTACCGGGATGCCCAGCGCACGCTTCGCAAAGTCAAGCGTCTCGATCCGGGCCATGCAGCGGCGAGCCTGGCCGAGATCGAGGAGGCCTCGCAGGCGCTGACCATGTACGCCGAGCATACCTGGGGCTACCATTCCTCCGTGTATGAGCCTTGGCATCCGCAGGTGCAGATGCTGGAGGTGCGAAAGCAAGCCTATGCGGCGGAAGCCAGCAAGCTGGCTTACCGGGCGCTGGATAAAACGCTCGTTGCCCGTCAGGGGGCACTGCTTGCCCCCCATCGTTCCTTACGCTACGAGGTGATCAACACGGAACCGGCCGCAGCTACGCTGCAGGTTGCCATACCGCTGGATGGTTGGGAATACGTGATCCTGAAGAAAAGGTTCGAGCTCATCGACGAAACGACCGGGAAGCCTCTACCGTACCAATTGACACATACGGGGGCACTCGTTACGGAGCTCGCGCTTGAACCGGGAGAATCCCGGATATTGTTTATTCATGCGCCCGAATCGTCAGATGTTCTCGCCGCTTCCGGGAATATGGCGACCGCGCGGAATACCGAACCGATTGCGTGCGAAGGCATCGCCGACATTTGGACCCAGCCCTTGACTCCTTATCCGATCGTAGTGGGCAAGAGTTCGCTCGAATCCGACTTCTTCCGGATCGAATGGAAAATGAACAACGGCATTACGTCGTGGATCGATAAGACACGCTCGGCGGACCTGTTGGACTGCGAACGCGAGCACGGGGCATTCACCCCTGTCTACGAGGTAACGCCGGCACAGGATGAGTTTAATCCATCCGAAATATGCGCGACCCGCCGCCGCATGGGACGCAACCGGAAGGGCACCAACGTCCAGCGGGATGCCGGGCGCTTAACCCGGGCGACCGTGCTGGACAACGGACCGCTGTTTGCCCTGGTCGAGCTGGTGTTCGACGTGAAGGGACTCAGCTACTATGCCCTCCACATCAAGATGTTTGCCAACCAGCCTCGTGTCGAGGTGTCCGTCCGCTTCCACAAGGACAGCGTTTGGCTGCCGGAAAATGTCTATGTGGCCCTGCCGTTCTCGCTGGGGACCGAAGCCGAGTTATACGCCGAAAAAGCCGGATGCCATATCCGGCCTTGGAAGGATCAAATTCCTGGAAGCTGCCTCGATTACACCAGCGTGCAGGAGGGAATATTCTGGCACTCGGCTAAAGACCGGGAAGCGCTGACCCTGTCCATGACAGACACGCCGCTCGTACAGCTCGGAACGCTGGAGCACGGGCCGCGCCAGCTTCACACCATGCAGCCGGCGGACAGCCGCCCTTCCACGTATGCCTGGATATTGACGAACTACTGGGAGACCAATTTCAAAGCTACGCTCGGCGGCTTCTACGAGTTCCGCTATGCGGTAGAACGCCATCGCCAGCTGGACCCCCAGCAAACGGCGAAGACGCTGCACGCCTCAACCGGACAATTCACGGTCCATCGGATCCATTGATTCATGATGAAGAACAGCTGCCCTGGTAACCAGGGCAGCTGTTCTCATTATTACAAGGAGGCGGCCTGCCGATCCGGCCTCTCCCGTCTTTTGATTATTCGGTTATAGCGGGATTACGTCCAGGCCCACATGAATCCGTCGCGATCCCAGGCAATCCGGCCGCCATGCAGTTTGCGGAATGCCTTCTTCACGTCCTTGGACAGCGAAGCATTTCCATTCTCGTTCACGAAGACAAATTCTTCCCCGAAGTTCTCGCGTACATAACGGATGGCTTCCGTCTGATACAAATTGCCCGTAAACCGGATTTCCTCCACCATCCATTCGGCCACCTGCTGTGCTGTATATGCCATATTTGCATTCTTCCCTTCTGTATCCATTCCCTTATTATAACAGAATGGATGACAGAGTCGATTCGCATGGAAGCCGCCCGAAGGGCAGCTGTGCATATTTCACCATCGCGATAGCGAAAGCAGATTACATCAAGATCCATGACAGCAATAAAAACTGGATGGAACCCGCAATCTCGATCATGCCGACCTTCATCGGTTTCATTATTTTTCCGGCATACCGCAGTGTCTTCACAAACGGAAACAAGAACGGCAGGCACATCCACGGATGCCCGAGGAAGATCGGCAGAATCAGCATCACCGAATGATACATGATGGCATATGCCGTCCAGCGCCTGTTTTTCCGCTCCCGAAATACGGATTTGACAAAGAATACGGTTCCCGTGAAATATAGAAAATTCAGAGCAACAACAGCGGCTAGCAGCTGATCAAAACCTCCTCCTCCCAGCATGTAGGCAGCGGCGCCTCCGGTACAGAACAGCAGGATCGCACAAATATCGTTCAGCAGCGCACGCTCCGCTTTGCGGAGGACATGCCAGACATTAACCATGATCAGCACGAGAAGGATCGGCGCAAACCAGAGCATCAACGGCTTGAGAACAAGTACCGGAACCAGAAACACAGCGGCAACAAGGGCATAAACGGTCCCCCAGGATATCCAGATTTTGCGTTTGGCCGGGGTCTTTAAGGATTGCAGAAACGGATAGGACGCCATATATAGAAACAACCACGCCAAAAACAGCGGAAGGTGCATAAGGGCCGGCTTGGCAGCCACCATTCCGATGAAATAAGGTACAGAGACCATGGCCCAGCCTCCATGCTCCCGCGGAATCACAATCCTCGTCTTTTTCATGCCTCTCTCCCTCTCCATCCATCAGCTCACACCGACAACGATTCATCTCTTGTCAGCCGCTCGAAGCATTGCCGGACGAATGGTATGTAATATCGCTAAAGGTACCCACATAATGAATGATGTCGCCGGATTCGTCCCTTACGGCATTAATGGTCAACAGCTCCAAATATTCCTCCCCGTTTTTCCTGCGGTTCCAAATCTCCCCCTGCCAGCTTCCGCGTTCCATGATTTCAGACCACATCGCGCGGTAAAACGCCGGCGATTGCCTTCCGGACTTCAGCACGCTCGGATTTTTGCCGAGCACTTCCTCCTCCGAGTATCCCGTTAACTTCGTGAATGCGGGATTGACCGCACTGATCCTTCCGCTTGGATCCGTTACCAGAATCCCTTGGCCGGTGGAGTTAAACACCTCGGATTGCACGGCAAGTTTGTCCTGGTAGTACATCCATACCACAACGACGAAGCTCGCAAGCGCAACCTGCGACAAAGCCATGAAGCCGATGGAATACTGCCCCGTAACCGAATGGATAAAGGAAAGCATCAGCGGCGGAAAGAAACCGCCAAGACCGCCCATCATGGACACGATGCCATTCACGATGCCAGCCTGCTTGTTGAAATAAAGGGGCACGAGTTTGAAAATGACCCCGTTTCCGAGACCCGCACCAACGGCTATGGTTAAGCAGCCGGCCGTATACAAGCCGATGGACGGGGAGAATGCCAACAGGATAGCCGCAGCCGTCAGCCCCAGGAATACGCCCATTAATAAGAACAGCGGTTTAAATCGATCTGCAAGCCAGCCGCCGACGGGACGCAAAAAAGTCGCAATCATGATGAACCCGGCCGTCCGCATCCCGGCATCCACCTTGGCCAGCTCAAAATGAGAAACCAGGAAGTTCGGCAAGTACACCGTAAAGGCTACGAACGAACCGAAGGTAATGAAATAAAAAAGCGAGAAAAACCACAGTTTTTCATTCTTATATACACCCTTGATCTGTTCCATGACCGGTGTTTTCACCTTGATTTCTTTGCGGTCGCCTAAAAAAACATTGAATAATGCAAATATCAGCAGCAGGATCAAATACAGCTGGACGGTTTTGGACCATCCGATCCCCGTCGCGATGACCGGTGCCGCAAACGTCGTAATGGCTGTACCGATGTTGCCCATCCCGTAGATCCCATTGACCAGTCCCAGCTTCTCTTTTGCATAGTATTTCGGCAATGAGGTCACACCCACCGAGAACACGGCCCCACCGATCCCAAGGAACAAGCCGCCGATGACCAGATGCGTAAAGGATGAAGCCGAGCTGATAAAATAGACCGGAAACAGCAGCAGGATGAAGCTGGATATAAAAACAATTCGTGCTCCGACCACGTTGGCGTAATAGCCGAGCGGTATCCGCAGAACCGAGCCCAGGACCACCGGAATGGCCGTCAGAATGGCGATCCGGTCTGCCGGAATGGAGATATCTTCTCTTATGAACGGCAGGAGCGCGGAGATGATGACCCATACCATAAAACCAAGCACCAGATTCATTGTTTGCAGCGGAAGCTGCAGCTTTTTGATCATTCCCATCACCTTTTCCAAAGCGTAATGAATGGCATATTGATCCCCAGCTCCTATTGTACGTGCACCTATTCACAATGCGAATAGGGAAGTTCCCTGAATCTCTCCGGGGAACTTCCCTATTCCTTACCGCAATCACCCTGCTTATGCGTCATAATTAAAAATCCAGCAGTTTTTTCTTCAGCGCATATTCCACTAACTCCGGGCGGCTCTTCAATTTCAGCTTTTCCATGATTTTGGCCTTGTGCGCTTCCACCGTTTTGACCGATACAAATAGTTTTTCCGCGATTTCCTTGTTGCCATAGCCCTTCGCGATCAGCGGCAGGATTTCAATCTCCCGTTGGGACAGACTGTTGAACGGATCCTGCTCCGCACTCTCGCTGTCTTTCTTGATAAATTCCCGGACCAGGGACGTGGCCATCTGGGGGTGGATGTAGGTTCCTCCCTTATGGACCATGCGGATGGCCGAAATCAATTCATCATCCGGCGCATTTTTGAGCACGTAACCCGAAGCGCCGTTCTTCAAAACATGGAACAGGTAATCGTCATCGTCATACATGGTCAGGATCAAAATTTTCGTTTCCGGAAATTCGCTGCTGATCTTGCCTGTCGCAATCAATCCGCTCTCGCCGGGAGGCATGCTTAAATCCATCAACAGCACATTCGGCCGGTGCTTGGCCACCATGGCGTATGCCTCGATGCCGTCTGCCGCCGTCGCGACGACCTCCATATCCTCTTGGTAATTCAGAATCATGGAAAATCCGCTGCGGACCACGGCATGATCATCCGCGATCACAATTTTCATGTTCCCCTCACCTCCGCCTTGCCGCTGCTCGTAAGCGGGATCTTCAGTTGAACCGTCGTCCCCTCGCCGGGAGCGGAAACCAAAGTAAACTGGCCACCGACGAGCTCTGCGCGTTCGCGCATTCCGTACAGCCCGAGTCCGGTTCCCTTGGCTTCGTCAATGATCATGTTAAACCCGACGCCATCGTCACGGACGGTTAACTGAAGGCAGCCGTTCTCCTCGCATAATCGGACATGAACCTCGTCCGTTCCCGAATATTTCAAGGCATTTAACACCGCTTCCTGGCAAACCCGGTACACCACCGTTTCAATCTCGCTGCCATAGCGGGCCGCCGCTAACTCGGCAGAGAATTCAACCAGCATGCCGTAATTCTTCCCGATCCATTTGAAATGGGAGCGGAAGGCAGCCTCCAGCCCCAAATCATCGAGGGAAGCGGGCCGGAGCTCGACCGACAAATGCCGGATATCATCCAGCAGCCTCGTTAAAGACGCCTCGGTCTGGTGCAGCTTCTTGAGCACATCCTCGCCCACATTCATATATTTAACGACGCGCAGGTCGACCAGCGAGCTTAAGAGCTCCTGAGCCACGCTATCGTGCAGCTCGCGCGAGATCCGCTTGCGCTCGTCCTCCTGTGCCTTGATGACGTATTTCAGCATATTCGTCCGCTGCAGCATTTCCTGCGTTTTCTGCTGCTTCGTCAGATCGAGGAGCATCATCACCCGGATGCCGCGGGCTTCATCGATGGTATGGTAACTGGCCGCATAAGGAACAATTCCTTCGGACCGCGTCTTCAGATAGACTTGGAACGACGAGAATTCTCCATCCGGATAATCCAGATAGCATTTGGAGCAGGAGATGAGATCCTGTTCGTCGGTGTACCCTTCGCAGGTCTGGCAGAAGGACCCGTCCAGTCCGGAGTGCATCCTCTCGATCACTTCAATGTCAAGGATATTCTCCGCAGCCGGATTCATCGCGACCACGCTGCCGTCCTCGTCCATAAAAAAAATGGCTTCCATGCTATTCTGATACATGTTTCTCAGCAATTCGCTCAGATGCTCATCCGTCATTTGAATCACGGCCGTGATACCTCCTTGGCATAAAAAGCGCCAAATTCCGTTCCTATACCTTCCTGAAAAGACGCAAAGGCCTTGTGATCCAGCATGTTCTCCTTACGATATCCCACAAGCAAAACCCCCATGACGCGCGTGCCTTCCCACAGCGGTATGGCACCGAGGCTCTTCAGCTGCTCTGCAACGATAATCGGATAATTATACAAGTCCCTTGATTCAATATCCGCATTCACATTCGGGATCAGCATCGGTTTCCCGGTCTTAAACACCATGCCGGCGATGCCCTTGCCGGAATGCAGCACGATGCGCTTGTACCTCTCGTTGATGTTTCCCGAGGCATATTGCCAGGTCAATACAAATCGGTCTTCAGCCGGCTGCACCAATGCCATGGACACGAAATCGAAATGAAACCGGGTCCGAAGCTTATCCATTTCACGTTGGTAATCATAGATCGGCTGATTCTTCATCCCCATTACTCCTCTGACGTAGAAAAGAAGGCTAAAGAAGCCTTCTCTCGTCCTACGACTCAAATTTGCGGTGCTTTCTATACAGGATATATCTTCTGCCCACATAATTCAACGGAACACTCCACACATGGACCAGACGGGTAAACGGCCACAAGCCGAATATACCAAATCCCGCAAGAATGTGAATTTTGAACGACAGCGGCACATCCTCCATCAGCGAAGCCTCCGGTCGGAACATAAACAGTCCGCGGAACCAGACCGAGACCGTTTCCCGATAATTGAATTCCGGCTGCACCGCGTTTGTGACCAGCGTGCTGTACATTCCCATGAAGACGATAAACAGCAGGAGGACATTGACCACCATATCGGAAGCGGTGCTGAGTTTTCGGACATTTCGGATGGCAAACCGTCTGGCGGTTAACAAGATCATGCCTCCCAGCGTTAAAAAGCCGAACGCGCTTCCGATATACACCGCGCCGATATGGTACATATGGTCGCTGACGCCGAGCGACTCCATCCAGGATTGGGGGATGGCCAGTCCGGCCACGTGTCCCAAGGTAACCGGAATGATGCCAAGATGGAACATGAGGCTGCCCAGCTTGAGATGTTTTTTCTCGATAAACTCGCTGGATTTTGCCGTCCAGTTAAACTGGTCCGTACGATAACGGTAAATATGACCGACGATAAATACAACGATGCATACATAGGGGAAAATGACCCACAAAAATTGATCAATCATGTTCATGAGCGGCAGCCTCCTGACTGAGACACGCCTTGAACGTGTCGCGAAGCCCTTGAACGAGATAAGCATACGGGCTGTTATACTTCTCCAAGGCTTTCAGCAGATGATAGGTGCCGTCTTCCATGACGGCCATCATCAAATTCAGGCTCTCCGCGGCTTCCTTCTCGCGGCCCTGCCAGGGCGCCGCGTACAAAAACTCGCACATCAGCGGAAGATAATCCGACAATTCCGAGCCTTCGATGCCAAGGCCAAACATCTCGTACGTCTCCTTAAGCCTGGCGAGCATCTGCCCGCGTTCCCGGCCGTCCTCGAATTTGTAATAGGTCATATACAATGTGGATTTCGCCTGAAAGTCGAAGGTCTGGACATACAGCTCTTCAATCTCCTCCATGCTGTATTCATGCATGATCGTCCAATACGTTCTGACGGATTCATAGGCCGGATCGGCGGGGTCAAGCAGCTCCTCCATGACGGACGGATGGAAATCCAGCTTTTCCGGATACGTGAGCTGCTGAGCAAAAAAACCGAAAACATGTTTACAATCATGCAGCTTTCCGAGATTAATCACGCCAGATCCCTCCATAGAAATTTTCTTCGTACAGCTCCTTGCCGGTTTTGCCCTGCAGACCTTCCGGACCGCAGCCGCCGCAGCTTGCGCCGAATCCTTCAGAGCCCTGGGAACGGTAGACATCCATATGGCTTTCTTTATGGGAAGTCGGAACAACGAACCGGTCATCGTATTTTGCGATGGCAAGCAGCCGGTACATCTGCTTCATTTGATGGGCAGTCAGGCCGACCCGTGCCAGACGCGTCTCATCAAACTCGGCCCCCGACGATTGTGCGCGCATATAAGAACGCATCATCGCCATTCTTTGCAGGGCTTCCTTCACCGTGACCGTGTCGCCTGCCGTGAGCAGATTCGCGAGGTACTGGATCGGCGTGCGCATCTCCTCGATCGCCGGGAAAATCATGTCCGGATTCTCGATGGAATCCCTGCCTTCAAAATAGTTCATGATCGGGCTGAGCGGCGGCACGTACCATACCATCGGCAGCGTCCGGTACTCCGGATGAAGCGGGAAGGCCAGCTTGTATTCGATCGCAAGCTTATAGACCGGCGAGTTTTGGGCAGCTTCGATCCATTCTTCCGACAAGCCGTCTTTGCGCGCCTGCTCGATGACCCCAGGATCGTTAGGATCCAGGAACAGATCGAGCTGCGCCTGATACAGATCCTTCTCATCCGGCGTGGAGGCTGTTTCCTGTACGCGGTCCGCGTCATAGAGCAGCACGCCCAAGTAACGGATACGTCCTGTGCAGGTTTCGGAGCATACCGTTGGCAGCCCTGCTTCGATTCTCGGGAAACAGAAGGTGCATTTCTCGGCCTTGTTCGTTTTCCAGTTGAAGTACACCTTTTTGTAAGGACAGCCGGTCATGCAGTACCGCCAGCCGCGGCAGGCCTCCTGGTCCACCAGCACGATGCCGTCCTCGTCCCGCTTATACATGGCACCGGAGGGGCAGGAGGCGACGCAGCTCGGGTTCAGGCAGTGCTCACACAGGCGGGGCAAATACATCATGAACGCCTGCTCAAAGTTGAATTTGATCTCTTCCTCGATCTTTTCGATATTCGGATCCTTCGGACCGGTCACGTGGGCGCCCGCCAGATCGTCTTCCCAGTTCGGGCCCCATTCCAGATTCATCGTTTCGCCGGTCACGGCCGATTTCGGACGGGCCACCGGCTGATGTTTCTTCTCCCCGGCATTCGTCAGATGTTCATAGTTATACGTCCAGGGCTCATAGTAATCTTTCATTTCCGGCATATCCGGATTGTAGAAAATTTTGCCGAGCGCGATTTTGGACAGCTTGCTGCCGGATTTCAGCTGCAGCTTGCCCTTTTTCAGCGTCCAGCCTCCCTTGTATTTCTCCTGGTCTTCCCAGCGGATCGGGTAGCCGACGCCCGGCTTCGTTTCCACGTTGTTGAACCACATGTATTCCGCGCCCGGACGGTTCGTCCAGGTGCTCTTGCAGGTGACGCTGCACGTATGGCAGCCGATGCATTTATCCAAATTCATGACCATGGCGACCTGCGCTTTAATCTTCAAGCCAATCCACCTCTTTCATTTTGCGGACAGCCACGTACACATCCCGCTGGTTGCCGATCGGTCCGTAGTAGTTGAATCCATAGCTGAGCTGGGCGTAGCCCCCGACCATCTGGGTCGGCTTCACATGGATTCTCGTCGGCGCGTTGTGGCTGCCGCCGCGATCCTTCGTGATTTCCGAGCCCGGCACGTTGATGTGTTTGTCCTGAGCGTGATACATGTACATCGTGCCTTTCGGCATCCGGTGGCTGACGACGGCGCGGGCGGTGACGACGCCGTTGCGGTTGTATACTTCCAGCCAGTCGTTGTCCTGGATGTCGTTTGCCGCCGCGTCGTCATTGTTGATCCATACCGTCGGGCCGCCGCGGAACAGCGTCAGCATGTGCAGGTTATCCTGATACGTGCTGTGAATGTTCCATTTGCCGTGCGGCGTCAAATAGCGGAGCACCAGCGTATCCTTGCCCCCTGTAATCTGCTTGTCGCGCGGGCCGAACACCATCGGCGGAAGCGTCGGTTTATACACCGGCAGCGCTTCGCCGAACTGCAGGAAGATTTCGTGGTCGATATAAAAATGCTGCCTGCCGGTCAGCGTGCGGAACGGCACGAGCCGCTCGATGTTCGTCGTGAACGGGGAGTATCTTCTTCCCATTTTGTTCGAGCCGCTGAACACCGGCGTCGGAATGACTTCCCGCGGCTGGGCCGTGATGCTCTGGAACGTGATGCGCTCCGCCGCGCGGTCCGCGGAAATATCCTTCAGCTGCACGCCGGTATCCTGCTCCGCCGATTCCCATGCCCGCTGCGCTACTCTTCCATTCGTAGCCGAAGACAGATTCAGAATGGCATCCGCCGCATGTCTTGCGGTATGAAGCTTCGGCAGGCCATTTTTGATGGAGTCGTCATAATAAGTTCCGTTCAAGCGCTTCAGTTCTTCATACTCCTCGGCGACCGAGAAGCTGACGCCGTGCGCTCCGACTTTGCCTGTGGCCAGATTCGGCCCGAGCGTCACATATTTATCGTAAATTTTCGTATAATCGCGTTCGACCACCGTCAGGTTCGGCATCGTTTTGCCCGGAACCGCTTCGACCTCGCCCTTGCGCCAATCCTTCACCTCACCGTACGGCTGGGCGATCTCGCTTGCCGAGTCATGGGCCAGCGGGCTTGTCACAAGATCCTTGTATACGCCTGGCAGATGCGTTTTGGCCATGTCCGAGAAGACTTCAGCGATCGTTCTGTAAATATCCCAGTCCGAACGCGATTCCCAGAGCGGATCCACCGCCGGGTTGAACGGATGGACGAAGGGGTGCATGTCGGTGGAGGATAAGTCGGTTTTCTCGTACCAGGTCGCTGCCGGCAGCACCACATCGGCATACATCGGCGTCGAGGTCATCCGGAAATCGAGCGCGACCAGCAGATCCAGCTTACCTTCCACGTCCTCGCGCCACACCATTTCCTCCGGCTTATCCTCTTCGTTCGGCGTCGAGAGCAGGCTGTCCGAAGCGCCAAGCAAATGCTTCATGAAGTATTCCTGCCCTTTGGCCGAGCTCGAGATCAGGTTCGAGCGCCATACGAACAGCGATCGCGGGAAGTTTTCCGGCGCACCCGGATCTTCGGCCGCAAATTTGGTATCCCCTGACACGATTTGTTCAAGCGTGTGCTTCACGATGTCTTCATTGCTCGTTTTCCCCTGCAGCGCCGCTTCCTCCGCAAACGTCAGGCTGTTCTTGTTGAACTGCGGATAGGACGGAAGCCAGCCGAGCCTGGCGGCAAGAACGTTGTAATCTGCCGGATGCCGGTACCGGATCTCCCCGCCCGTCGGCGATTTCAGGGAATCGGCCCCCATTTCTTCGTATTTCCACTGGTCGGTCGCAAAATAGAAGAACGAAGTGGCATTTTGCTGCCGCGGCGGTCCCTGCCAGTCTTTGGCGAAGGCAACCGTGGACCAGCCCTCGATCGGACGGCATTTCTCCTGCCCCACGTAATGTGCCCAGCCGCCGCCGTTCACGCCCTGGGAGGCCGTCAGAATGACCAGGTTCAGAATGGAGCGATAGATCGTGTCGCTGTTGAACCAGTGGTTAATGCCCGCACCCATGATGATCATGGAGCGGCCGCCGGTATCCAGCGAATTCTGCGCGAATTCTCGGGCGATTTGAACGACGACCGAAGCCTTCACGCCGGTAATGTTCTCCTGCCAGGCCGGGGTGTAATCGAATTCGGCATCTTCATACCCTGAAGCCGCAAGCCCGCTCTCCGCTTGCCCTATCCCATATTGGCTCAGCATCAGATCGTATACCGTTGCGGCGAGACGCTCGGTTCCGTCGGCCAGCTGAATTTTCTTCGCCGGAATTTGGCGTTTGAAGGTGCCGTTGGCCCGGTTATCAAAGAACGGGAAAAGGATCGTCTGCCGCTCCGCTCCCTGGGACTCCACGGAAAGCGCCGGTGCAATGACCGACCCGTCTTCGCGTTCCAGAATCAGGTTCCATTTCTTGTCCTGCTCCCAGCGCTGGCCCATCGTACCGTTCGGAACGATGATTTCATTCGTGTTCTCGTCGATAATCACCGGCTTCCACTCGGCATGCTGCGAGGCATCGCCCAAATCGCTTGCCCGCAGGAAGCGGCCGGCCTTGTACCCCCCCTCATACTCATCCAGGAGAATCAGGAAAGGCATATCCGTATATTGTTTCGCATAATTCAGGAACATCGGCTCCTGACGCTCATGATAGAACTCCTTCAAAATGACATGCGTCATGGCCTGTGCAATCGCCGCATCGGTCCCGGGGTTCGGGGCCAGCCAGTTGTCGGCGAATTTGACATTCTCGGCGTAGTCCGGCGCGACCGACACGACCTTGGTCCCTTTGTATCGCACTTCCGTCATGAAATGGGCGTCCGGCGTACGCGTTAACGGCACGTTCGAGCCCCACATGATCAGGTAGCCCGCATTGTACCAGTCGCTCGATTCCGGCACGTCGGTCTGCTCTCCCCAAATTTGCGGGGAAGCCGGCGGCAGGTCGGCATACCAGTCGTAAAAACTCAGCATTTCGCCGCCCAGCAGGGAGATGAACCTTGCCCCCGAAGCGTAGCTGATCATGGACATCGCTGGAATCGGCGTGAAGCCGGCGATGCGGTCCGGGCCGTATTTGCGGATCGTATAGATTAACTGGGCGGCGATCAGCTTCGTGGCTTCCTGCCAAGATACACGAACGTGACCGCCCTTTCCCCGTGCTTGTTTATAGGATTTGGATTTCGCCGGATCTTCGACGATGCTGGCCCAAGCGGCGATCGGATCGCCGTGCTCGTTCAATGCCTCTTTCCACATATGCCACAGCCGGCCGCGCATATAAGGGTATTTCACCCGCAGCGGACTGTATTCATACCAGGAGAATGACGCCCCGCGCGGACATCCCCGCGGTTCGAATTCCGGCATATCCGGCCCGCAGGACGGATAATCGATCTGCTGGTTTTCCCAGGTGATGATCCCGTTCTTTACGAACACCTTCCAGCTGCAGGAGCCTGTACAGTTCACGCCGTGAGTGGTCCGCACCACTTTGTCGTGCGACCAGCGCTTGCGGTACATATCCTCCCATTCCCTGCTTTTTTCCTCCAGAACGGACCAATTGCCAGAGTAGCTTTCCATCCTCTTGAAGAACTTCAGCCCCGACTTTCGTCTCATAGGACACTTCAACTCCTTCTGCTTGAATGACAATGATTGGGGAATCAATGTGCCGTTCTTCGTATAGCTTCATTATGAGCGGCCTCACCCTCGGTTCCTATTAGGGAAACTCCTATATTCCTTCGAGAATTCCCTTGGTTAACGTCAGGCGGCGATTCGCGCATGGATCGTCTTGCGAAACGAAAAAAAAGGTGTCCCGCAAGATCTGATGATCTTGCGGGACACCTTGGGATTCTGTTGCGACCACTGGATGTTTAGGATCATTCCCCGATCTTCACCGGGACCCCCGTTTCGGCCGACTGCAAAGCAGCAAAGGTAATTTCCATGGTTTTAAACGCATCCTCGTAGGAGGATAAGATTCCGGAGGCATCGCCGGTGCGAACCGCGTGGATGAACGCTTCACTCTCCCGAAGATACGGATTAGCCCTATTCCGGTATTCCGTCGTTCGTCCTTTTTCCTTGACGATGAGTTTATCGGATTGAATGCCGATGATCCCCTGCTCCGTATAAATATCCAAGCCAGCCCGATCCGACTCTGGCAGCATGCAGGTATTGGAGATCGTTGCCACGGCGCCGGATTTTAATTTCAGCGTCGCAGTGCCCACGTCGTGTACCGTTACCCCCTCATGAACATCCTTCATCGCGCGATGGGCAAAAGCCGCATACACTTCATCCGCTTCACCCAGCAGGCAGCGAAGCAGGTCAACCATATGGGTGGTTTGCTCAATGAATTGCCCTCCCGAGCCTTCCTGCTGTCTCCACCAGTACACCTGCGGCATGTCTCCCAACCAGTAGCCAAGCGCCATCCCGATCTTCCGGCCTTCCAGCAGCTCGGCAGCCTTGATGGCCGCATCCGTATAACGGAAATGATACCCTGCAGACGTAATTAAACCGGCCTTCTTCACCTCATGCAGAATCTGCCGTGGCGTATCCAGGTTCGTGCCCAGCGGCTTCTCGACCAGAAAAGGAATGCCCCGCTCCACCACCTGGGCTTCGATCTCTCCATGCGCAAACGGCGGAACGAGGATATAAACCGCATCGGGCTTGGTTGCATCCAGCATCTGCTCAACGTTGCTGTACGCCTTGGCGCCAGCATAGCCCCGCACCGCTTGTTCCGCTTTTTCCTGACTCGTCCCGACAAAGGCGGCAACGTTCACTCCGTCCATGTTGGACAAAATATCTGCATGCACTCTGCTGAACCAGCCTGTACCGATCATGCCTATGTTGAATGCCATCTGATCCTAAAACCTCCCCTTCCATTAGAGACGATGCCCTTTTCTTCTTCGTTATCATAGTACCGGAAAAGCCCGGCAAGCATCATGTTTCGTCGGCCTTGTCCTCAATTCCTTTATTTGAATAAAAAAAGCCCGCTCTTCGGTCATGGACCGGGAGCGAACTCAGCCTATCTGAAAATCATCCATATCACAATAAACGCTATTAACGAAACAAGATAAATGATGAGCAGCTTCGTGAGATTGGTTCTCGTTTTCCGCTCATAGTTCGGGTTTGCCTTCTTATTCTCCTGAGATAATCCTACTAGAAGCGTTGATATTCCTCCAATTAATGCCAGCGCGATGACGATAATATACATAACCAACCACAAACAACCCCATTCGATTATTCATTATATACAATCTATTATAGAACCTGAGGCTTCAGGATCAACCTATATCATCATGAAATGGTCGTTTCTGCCTCATTATAATGAACAATCGGCCGATGTACACCATCCAATTGCGCGACAGTTGTGACCATCCAATTGGATGGCGGGTCACCCTCCATTTCGGCTTTCAACCTTCGCGCGCCGTCCATTGATGCAGCCGTTCCAGTGCCTCTCCGGCTTCAGGCATCGGAAACAGGGGCCACACATGCATCATGTTCTCGTATTCCCAGTACTCGGTATCGACGCCTTCCCGGGCCATCTTATCGCGCAGCAGACGAGCATCCGGCAGCAGGGAGTCGTCGGTTCCTGCGAGAATGACCGTGCGGGGAAGGCTTCCCATCTCGCCAAACAAAGGACTGACCGCAGGATCGTCCATCGGAAGGCCTCCTGCATACATCCTTCCTACCGCTCCGAGCCCGGCGGGCTGGAGAAAGACGTCGCGCTGCGGGATGCCGAGCGCGGATATCTGCGGATTGTCCGTGGCTGCATCCACCCATGGCGAGATCAGAATCAGCCCCTGTGCCTGCATCGGCGTCTCCTTGACCGACTGGGCCATGTCGAGAGCCAGCGCGCCGCCGGCCGAATCGCCCATAAGAAGTACCGGGCTCCCGGCCTGGGCACATACGTGCACGTAAAACTCGCGCATCAGCCCCGTCAGCTTTTTCGCATCGGCAGCCGGAACGGTGGGGTAATTGGGTAGGATGACGGTGAAACCGGTTCGTTTCGTCCACTGTCTGGCAAACGCGAAGTGGGGCGGCAGAATCTCTTCGATATAGGCTCCGCCGTGCAAATAAACGACGGTCCCCCGTTCCTTCGTGCCATGCGATACATAATAATTCATGCTTACGCCCGATCCGCTATGGAAACGGCGGGTCTCAAACCCTTCCTGTTCCTCGGACAACGCAGGATATGGAGGCAATGTTTCGATATACTGCCGAATCGTTCCGGCATGTTCCCATTTATGATGAAATCCCTCGGCGGTCAGCTGCTCTTTTACAGCCGTACTCTCTTTACTCGGCATATGGTTTTCTCCCCTTTGCTGGACGTTATCGATATAGGGCAGGCTGGTGTATGTCCTGCTTCAATATATCACCGCACGCGGCACGGCCGCTGTGGCAATTGATACAGAAGCGTTAACCAATGGGGTTGTCCGAGACTAAGCTGCTCAAGGCTCTGAGCCGGCAAAACGATGATATCTTATGTAAAAGCCCCGCATTCTACCGGGCTGAATCGCTCAGTAATTGATCCGCGCTGCGCTGCAGAAGAAGGCAGAAGGACCGGTTATGTCCGATAAAAAACGACGATACGTCATAGCGATGACGGGCTGGCTCATAAGTAATCAGAGCCCGATGCTTCATATTTTCGATAAGTATGTCAGCGAACCGCTCTGCAGGACCCTTTGCGAAAAAGGTTAGGTAGGCGTACAGGGAATGATCCACGGGCTCATCGAGAGGGCTTACGCCCGCGCAGGAAAACTCGGTCTCCAAGCCCGCCTGCTGCAGCGAAATCAATATCGGATACAATTGCTCGTCGACAGGGGCATTGCCGAACAGCCGCGTGCGTTTGGGCTGTTTGCGTACCTTGGGTCTGTTGATCCACTCGTTTAGCTCCTGCCTTCTCCGTCTCCACTGTTCCGGGGTATGTGCGCTCAGGAGCATCTCTCCGCCGGAATCCTGTCGTTCCTGGTTCATCCCGTCCATCCCCCTCATTGACATGGTCTCTTGCTGTTACTTTTAGTGTAGTCCCATTTCGTTTGAAGTCAAATAAGCCGGACGGCTGGTCCGGCTTGCGTTAAAGCATGCGCTAACGGGTTTCCCGATGCAGCGTCACCCGCTTCAAACGCGGACAATATTTGCGCAATTCCATCCGCTCCGGGTGATTTCGTTTATTTTTGGTCGTTGTATAGTTACGGTCCCCTGTTTCCGTGCATGCCAATGTTATGGTCACTCGCATATTCAGCACCTCCTGCCTTTTGTTTAAATCGTAATAATTACGATTAACTAAAATATACTTTATTCCTGTTTTTATGTTTTGTCAAGAAATCGGAGCGACTTACAGCCGCATTTCGGGAAGTCGGTCATGTTGCCCCCGTCCAACTCGCAGTCCGATATCCCGTCCATATTGAAGGGATGGCTCAAGATTTGTCATCGTAATGATGAAATTATGAAAAGCCTTTATTTATGCTAAATGATATGATTAAGGTTACAGACAGAAACCGCCTGAATATGTCACGAAAGGATGAGGAAGGTGTGGAAGCCGGATCGTAACAGCACACGACCTCTATATCAGCAAATTGCCGATGATCTGGAGCAAAGAATATCTTATGGTGAGTTTCCACCGGGCAGCTTACTCCCATCCGAACGAAAGCTCGCGGAGCAGTTAGGGGTTAATCGAAGCACCGTGGTTCTGGCTTACTCGGAGCTTCGGGCGCTTGGAATCATAGAGAGCCGTTCCGGAAGCGGAACGCGGGTCAGCAACTCCAAATGGGGAGCCACGCCCAAGCATACGCCGAACTGGCGCCGCTATGCGGAGGGAGGGAATTTCCTGCCGAATCTCCCTTTTCTTCGCCGGATTCGGGAAGCGCTGGCGCATGATCCCTCATTGATCGATTTTGCCAGCGGAGAGCTTGCCGGCGATTTGGCGCCGATCCAAGAAATGAATACGTTAATGAGTCAAAAATCGAACACGTCCTATTTCGGATATGACAACCCGCAGGGATATGGTCCGCTCCGGCAGGCTTTGGTTACGTATCTGAAAAAATATCGGGGGATCCAGACCACCGAATCCTCCATATTGATCACGTCGGGGTCTCAGCAGTCGCTGTATCTCATTACGCAGTGCTTGTTGTCGCCAGGCGATGCGGTGGCCATTGAAGATCCGTCGTACTGCTATTCGCTGCCGATGTTTCAATCGGCCGGCCTTCGCCTGTTCAGACTCCCTGTCGATGAACGAGGGGTGCGGCCGGAGGACATCCGCTCCCTGTACAAGAAACACCGGATCAAGATGATCTTCATTAATCCGAATTTTCAGAATCCGACCGGCACCGTCATGGCTCAGGAGCGAAGGTCGCAGCTGCTGGATGCAGCCAGTGAACTTGGACTTCCCATCGTGGAGGACGATCCCTTCAGTTTGACCGCCTACCAGTGCCCGCCGCCGGCTCCTTTGAAATCCGTGGATTCCATCGGGTCGGTGCTTTACATCGGGTCACTCTCGAAAATAGCCGCGTCCGGCCTTCGCGTAGGCTGGATGGTCGCCCCGAATTCCATCGTGGAGCGGCTCGCAGACGCCAGGCAGCAGATGGATTTCGGGCTGAGCGTGGTGCCCCAAAGCCTTGCCGTCCAGTTTATCGACTCTTCCTATTTTGCTCCCCACCTGGACAGGCTGCGAGCGAGCTTGCTGTACAAGCGGGATTTACTGATCGAAGCCCTGCAGAAAGAGCTGCAAGGCCTGGTTCATTTCCATGTGCCGAAGGGCGGCCTGCATCTCTGGTGCAAGATCGTGCCGGAAGTGAATGACAGCAAGCTGCTGGAGGCCGCCATTCAAAAAGGCGTTATTTTCGCGCCGGGAAGCGTGTACGGTTCGGCTTCCGGATACGTGCGATTCACTTACGCCCGTGCCAGGGCCGAGGATATCCCTTCCGGAATCTCCAAGTTCGCCCAAGCCCTGCACGCCGCCATTTAATAGGGCAGCACCGGGAGCGGTGCCCCCTGCCCTTTAGCAGGAAAAAGGTTAGCTTTCGGAAAGCTAACCTTTTTTCATGTTTTCTTCCTAATGAAAAAAAGCCGGGAATGCTCCCGGCTGTAACGATTTGTATTATTCGCCGGTTTTGGCGAATTGTTGGATGCGCTCCCCGATTTGGTCGCGAACGCGCTGGAAAACCGCCCATTTCTCCTCGTCGGTTCCCTGAGCCTTGGCAGGATCGTCAAATCCCCAGTGTTCACGGCGAACATGCGGAGGCGTCATGGGGCAACGATCAGCAGCATCGCCGCACAAGGTGACCACCAGGTCGGATTGATTTAACAACGTCGGATCTATGATATCCGACGTTTGCTTCGAAATATCGATGCCCGCTTCGTTCATAGCTTTGACCGCATTCGGGTTTAGACCATGAGCTTCGATCCCGGCGCTGTAGACATTCCAATCATCACCCAGATGCTTTTTAGCCCATCCTTCAGCCATCTGGCTGCGGCAAGAGTTGCCTGTGCACAAGAAGTATAGCGTCTTTTTCCCCATCTTCGTCCTCTCCTCTTATCCTGATCATTTACAATATGGTCAACCAGATATATAAACCCAAGAGGGTTATGAATAACGTCGGGACGGTCAATATGATCCCTGTTTTGAAATAGGTTCCCCAGCTGATTTTCACGCCCTTGGCAGAAAGGACATGCAGCCAAAGCAAGGTTGCCAGCGAGCCGATCGGCGTAATTTTGGGACCTAAATCGGAACCGATCACGTTCGCATAAATTAAGGCCTCTTTAATGGCTGCCGACGTATGGGTTGCATCGATTGCGAGTGCATCGATCATCACCGTCGGCAAATTGTTCATAATGGACGAAATCATGGCGGCAATAAAACCCATGGCCATGGTAGCGGCAAACAACCCTTGATCCGCTGCGCTCTGTATGACGCCGGCCAGAAGATCCGTAAGGCCTGCATTGCGCAAGCCATATACGACGACATACATGCCAATCGAGAAAAACACGATCGCCCATGGCGCCCCTTTAAGCACTTCCTTGGTTTGCACAGCTGGACTTTTTCTCGCCATCAGCAGGAACAATATCGCGATAACGCCGGCGACGATCGATACGGGTATACCTGCAAATTCACACACAAAGTAACCGATCAGCAGCATGCTCAATACGATCCATGATAAACGGAACATGGCAGGATCCTGAATTGCCGTGGATGGCTGCTTCAGCTGGGTACCGTCATAATTCCGCGGGATGCTTTTGCGGAAAAACAAGTAAAGCACCAGAACGCTAGCTGCCAAAGAAAACAGATTCGGAACCAGCATGCGACTGGCGTATTCGATGAACGTGATGCCGAAGAAATCGGCAGATACGATGTTCACCAGATTGCTGACGACAAGCGGAAGCGAGGTGGTGTCCGCAATAAAGCCGCTTGCGATAATAAACGGAAATACCTTTCGTTCATCGAAATTCAGTGCCCGTACCATGGCAAGTACGATCGGTGTCAAGATGAGAGCCGCTCCGTCATTCGCGAAGAATGCGGAAACAACCGCTCCAAGCAAGGAGACGTACACAAACATCCGGATGCCGTTTCCCCGGGCGGCATTGGCCATATGCAGCGCAGCCCATTCGAATAACCCGATTTTATCCAATATCAACGAAATAATGATGATTGCAACAAACGCGAGCGTTGCGTTCCATACGATCAAGGTGACGTCCCTCACATCCTGGAAGTCCACGACTCCAACGAGAAGCGCCAGCAAAGCGCCTCCGCAAGCCGACCATCCAATGGATAGATTTTTAGGCTGCCAAATGACAAAAATTAATGTGACAATAAATATGATGCTGGCCAGGACAACAGAAACCAATGTTCAAACCTCCAATGACGTGTTGAGCCGGAATACAATTATGTTTCACGGTGAATCAATATATAACTATATCCTTATATAATGAACAACAATCCTACTTTATGCGAATGCCGGCTGACTCTCGGTTAGTTACAAGTACAGTTAACCTCCTTATTCATGGATGACAATACTTCTTGCGAGCCTGGCATCTCATTTAATACGGCTTGGATATACGGCTTGTCATCCACATTCAATGAATAATAAACCCATTGCCCTCGCCTGGCTTCATTGACGATTCCCTGAGACTTCAGCTTTCTCAGATGCTGGCTGATCGCCGGCTGCGACATATCGAAAATATCCACGAACTCGCAAACGCACCATTCTCTTTCCTTAAGGAGCGTCAACATCGTAAGCCTTGTTTTATCCCCAAGCAATTTGAGTTTCTCGGCTATTTCGTTCATGGGCTCCATTAAGATTCATCCCTTTCCTCCGGCAAAATAAAATGACGATTCTGTCCCATATAAGTCAATGCTTATATGTTAATGGAAAGTGTGCCTGATTTCAATCGTTTAGGCGATTTATTTGCAGCCCGAAGCAGATGAGGCCGGCAAACAGCAATCGTTGGCATTCGGTGCGCTGCTGATGCCACATACGCCGGTCTCCGGCAGCTCCAACTCAACCTTTAACGCCGCCTCCAGATCGCCGTCCAAATAGGCTGCAATGGATCTGACCTGCTCATACCCTGTAGCCATGAGGAAAGTCGGAGCCCGGCCATAACTCTTCATCCCGACAAGATAAAAGTTCTTATCCAAATGACGAAGTTCCTTCTCGCCATGAGGTCTTACGGTGCCGCAGCTGTGTACATTCGGATCAATTAGCGGAGCCAGCGCCTCGACGCTCTCCGTGGCAGGATCCATGCTAAGTCTGATCTCGCTCAGAAATGAAAAATCAGGTCGGCTCCCTGTATTCACGATTACTTCATCAATACCTTGGATTTCCTTGCCTTCGCCATTGGCAGTCCCCTTGATGCCAATCTTCCCATCTTGTTGGGAAACCCCCTCAATCATCAATGGAGTAACCACTTGGATTTGGCCTGCATCAATCAACTGGTGAATACGGCTTCCAAGCGCCCCGCGAGCCTCGAGTTGATCGTTCTCTTCCCCGCCATAGGCTTCTTGCACCGATTTCTTTCTCATCACCCAAATAATTTCCGTATTCGAATCCGTTTCTTTGAGCTGGGCCAGATCCAATAGAGTGTTGATCGCCGAGTGTCCGCCTCCTACCACTGCAACGCGTTTCCCTGCGTATTTCTGCCTTTGTTCTGCTGATAAATCCGGAATCCCATAATAAATACGATCTTTCAAATCACGCTCTTCCCGTGTCCATATTCCGTCAGCATGCAGCGGATTCGGATGTCCCCAGGTTCCGGACGCATCGATCACGGCCCTAGCTTCAAAACGTTGCGTGGAGTTATTTGTATCAACATAAAGCACGAATGGTGCAGCTTCGCGATGAGCCGATTTCATTTTATCTGTATTCTTTTTCGATATGGAGACTACTCTGGAATTTAACATGATATTGGGCGCAAGTTCAGGCAACTGCGCTAAAGGTTTTAAATATTGATGGACAATCTCTTGACCGAAAGGCAGTTCCGTTAATACAGGAGGCTTCCATCCTTGTTTGCGCAAAAGACGCTCGGCGGCTTTATCGATGTTGTACTGCCATGGCGAGAATAGTCGTACATGTCCCCATTGGAGGATGTTTTGACCAATGCTGGATCCGGCTTCAAAAAGGATGAAATTTTGTCCTCTCTCTGCCAAGTGCGCTGCTGCTGCCAAACCGATCGGTCCGGCACCGATTATCGCCACGGGCAGGTTATCGTTATAGGAAGCATACTCCTCCTTGACTGTTTCCTTGGTGTTTGACGGTACTCGGGGTGTGCAGCAGGAAGATGAGGTTACCTTAAACTCAATGTTTTTCATAGGGAAATCCTCCTTATTTTTAAATGCATCAATTTTTTTTGATGCATCGATCAAAAAAATTATGCTTTGGAATTCGGATAAAACACGCAGCACAGCTTCTCGGATAGCAGTCCCTTGACTTCATCATCGTTAAGCTCGTAATAGTTCCATTTTCCGATGCGCTCCATCAAAATAATGTTTGCATCCAGCAGCATTTTCAGATGGTAAGACAGTTTCGATTGAGGGAGATCCAGCATGTCCGTTAGGTCACATACGCATACTTTACCTCGTTGGTTCAATTCATAAATGATTCTCAACCGATTCTTATCGGACAATGCTTTGAATTTCTGTTCATACAGGCTTAATACGTCTTCATGTATGGTAGAGACCTTCATGTTGTCACCTCATTTTCCATCAAATTATTTTGATGCGATGATTGTAGCAATCGATCCGCAGCACGTCAAGCATCAATTTTTTTTGATTTGTATAGGAGTGTGCTCGGAATTACACCCCTATATACAAAAAAAGATATCCGGTTCACCAAAGCGGCCAGGATGTCTCTCATGCCGATAATCCCGCCGCCACCGTGCGGTTGCGTCCTTCCCCCTTCGCCCGGTACAACGCCATATCCGCCGCTTGAAATACATCCTCCCGGTTTCCCCCGTGCTCCGGATACAACGATACGCCGATCGATACGGTGAGCGTTCCGGAATAAGGGGTCGGGGAAACCAGGATCGCCCTGCGTATCCGTTCAGCCATACGGTATGCCGTATCCAGGCTGCGTTCGCGAAGAAGAATGACAAACTCTTCCCCGCCAAAACGGGAGCATACCGCATCCGCGGGAGCACAATGCACCATGACGGCCGCCACGAGCTTCAGGATCTGATCGCCGGTTTGGTGGCCGTATGTATCGTTTATCGCTTTGAAATGGTCGATGTCCAGGAGAATAACGGCATACGGCTCCCCGAGCGCATCCCAAGACTCCAGGCAGCGTTCCAGCTCCCGGCGATTGGACAGCCCCGTCAATGGATCCGTGATCGCTTCCTGCTGCAGCGACTGGGTCTGCTTGGCCATCGTTTCCGCGGCGGCTCCCATGATCCGGTTCAACTGGTCGGCTTCCCGGTTCCAATGCGGCCGGAATTCCTGGGAAGACACCGTTTGGCCGGCTGCTACCGATTTCGTTAATTTATAGAGCCGGGTAAACGGGGCGGCAATTCTTGCGGCCGTATATACGGCAATGAACAGCATGAGCGCAATGGGAAAGAGCATGCTTCTCAGCTGGTCCTGCAAATTTCGATTGACATCGGCCAGGATGGAGCTTACCGACGTCTGCATGACGATCCCCCAGCCATTCATCGCCACGCTGGCATAACCCGTCAAGTAATCGTCGCCCTGCGTATTCGTCACGCGTTGCATGCCGCTCTCGCCATCCATGAGCCGTCTCACGACCACGTTAGAACTCACGTCCTCCCCGACCCGGCTTTCCTCCAGATGATAGAGCACCTTCCCGCCGGAATCCACGATATAAGAATAGGAGTCCTCTTCATTTCCAGCACCGGATCCGAAGATCCGATGCAATATATTGTTTTCTTCCAGATAAATCGTGCCTGCTATCATGCCGCAGTACTTGCCGGATCCGTCAAAAATCGGCTCGCTCGCAAACACGATCCAGCGGCCGGTCGGACTCCTATACGGTACCGAAAGATAGGATTTTCTCTCGTTTAATGCTTGAATGGCCCCCTCCGTTATTAATCGGGCATGGTTTGCCTGATTTCCCGCAGGAGAGACGACCCGAATGCTCCCCCTTTCGTCGGCCCATAATACGGAATTGAAGTAAGGGCTGCTCTGGAGCATAAGATCAAAGATAACCTGCAGCTCCTTTTCGTCGGATGCCGCTCTTGCCTCAATGGCCGGGTTGCTTGCGGCGGCGCGCAGACTTTGGCGCATCCCCGAGAAAAGCGCTTCTATGGTAACCGCCATTTTTTGCGCGGATGATAAATTCAGCGACATGGTCGTGTCGTACAGGGATCGTTTCTCGTTTTTATACTGGATGTAGACCATGATCGACATCGTCATCAGGATGGATAATGAAACCAATGCAGGCATGACCATCGCAAGACTGATTTTGAGGCGTCGTTTGGGTATGTTCATGGAGGCTGTACCCCTACTCTTATGAAATTTTTTCCGGATGAATACACGATCTTTTCATATTACTTCACAAACGTTTTGGAGTCCATATATGGAATGCCGCATCATGCTCTGTATTTACCAGTTGCATAACGAACGTATGTTCGTTATATAATAGTGAGGAGCATATGAAGAACGATGAGGAGGCATCAGGTATGTCTGCGTCTCCGCTGCAAACCGAGGAAGAGCTGCTGTCCGTCAAGGACTGCGTCATTCTGCCGATTTTGCTGGACGTGCTGGAACGGGATATCCGCAGCATGAAGCATACCGGCATTAGCGACTATTACGTGTTCCATCTGCAGACCATTCAGAAGATGACGTTCGCGAAGCTCGCCGAGCTCAAGAGAAGCTGCCGCACACGCGGCATCGCCATTCTGGAAACCCGGCGCCAGAAGCACTCCGTCACCATCCGCTACCGATGTCGCGGCTACCAGCATGACATGGAGCTGATGTGGGATTTTGTGAGGGCCGATATTCAAATGCGTCTGGCTGAAACATTTCACATTCGTCTCGAATAGGAGGAATCATCATGCATAAACGCAAGCAGCGCGTCGTTTTTCTGGCGGACTGCCAGTCCTTTTATGCCTCTGTTGAAAAAGCGGCGAATCCCGCATACCAACACAGACCCCTGGTCGTCTCCGGCGACCCTGCCCGGCGAAGCGGCATCATTCTCGCGGCATGCCCGCTTGCGAAGGATCACGGGGTCACCACGGCGGAGCCCCTGTGGCAGGCCCAGCAGAAATGCCCCGATCTGGTCGTGATGAAACCGCGCATGAGCGCCTATATCCGGGTATCCCTGCAGATCATGAGCATTCTCGAATCCTATTCCGATCTCGTGGAGCCGTTCAGCATTGATGAGCAATTCATCGATGTGACGGCAAGCTTGGCGCACTTTGGCTGCACGCCGAAGGAGCTCGCCCGGCATATTCAGATGCGGGTGCGGGGCGAGACCGGCGTTTATACCCGAGTCGGCATCGGGCGCAACAAGGTTCTTGCCAAGCTGGCCTGCGACAATTTCGCCAAGAAGAATGAGGACGGCATCTTTGAGCTGAACGAGGCCACCATGGACGCGCTCTGGGCCTGCCCCACCCATAAAATGTTCGGCGTGGGCTCGCGGACCACGAAGCATCTGGCACGGCTCGGCATCCAGACCATCGGGGAGCTGGCCCATACGCCGCTTCCCGATCTCAAATTCAAAATGAAGCGCTACATGAAAAAAAACTGCGACATCTGGAGCGAAGTGCTGTGGCGAACCGCCAATGGTTATGATGATTCCCCAGTGACGCCCGATGCATTCGACGGGCAAAAAGGAATCGGCCGGCAGACCACGCTTCCCGTCGATTATCATGACCAGCAGGACATCGATGTCGTGCTGAACGAGCTCTCCATGCTCATCTGCCAGCGGGCGCGGGCCAAAGGCTACATGGGCAACGTGGTCCACGCCGGCGCCCAGGGCGCCGATTTCGACCGGCCGGTGGGGTTCTCCCGCCAAATGAAGATTGCCGAGCCCACGCATCTGTCCCGCGAAGTGTATGCGGCTGCCAAGGAGCTGTTCCGCAAGCACTGGGACGGCGGCCCTGTCCGCAAAATCTGGGTCTCCCTCGGAGAACTGCAGAGTGACGCCGTTTACCAGCTGTCTCTCTTCGGCGACCGGGAGCGGCTCATGTATTTGGAACATACCATGGACGATATCAACAACCAATATGGTCCCTCCTCCGTTTACTTCGGCTCATCGCTAACCAAAACCAGCCAGCTGAAATTTCTGAACGCCAAGATCGGAGGACACTACAAATGAAAAAACTAACGGGAAACGGTCTATGGGAATCCAGCCGCATGATGCTGTTTGAGCATCGCGACGCCATTTTGGAGAAGCAGGGCGAGAAGCATAAGCAGACCCACCCTCTTCTGGATGAGCAGCAGATGCAGTGGATTATAGAAAAGATCAGCACGGCTTACCGGAGCAAGGAAACCATACAGCTGCAAGTATACGGGGAGTACGGAAATTACGCGGTAAACGGAAGGATCTCCCGAATCAATACCCTGAACGAGCGGTTGCTTGTCGGGGATACATGGATTAATCTGGTAGATATACTGGAGGTTGAAACGGCGGAGACGTGTGATTGACTGCCGCGCGCATCCATATCCGCGCCGTGCCTGCGCCGCCGTCTTGCCCATGCCGGATCCCCTGCCTGCTGCCCTCTCGGATCATCGGAGCCAGGGGATACGGCCAATTCGTTAATTATGGATCAAGGAGGGGATCACGTTTGAACAACAATATGCACGCTGAACAAGACCTGCAGTCCATCGGACCAAAAAACGCAAGCTCCGGCCAGTCCGGCCAGCTTCTGCAATCGCTGCTATGGAACCGGCACGATCTTCCTTCGCTGGAGCATGGCCGGCTCTATCGGCATGACGATGGATTTACGCTCACCGGAACGGTCGTAGCCAGCCTGGAAGGCCGGACTCTCCACTGTTCCTACGAGGTCGAAACCACAAGCAGCTGGGAGACCCGGAAGGTCCGGATTACGCTCTCAAGCGGCACGGAAGAACAGTCCCTTCACCTGGAACGGGATGATGAGGGCTGCTGGTGGAACGGCGATACCGAGCTCACGGCCTTGTCACAACGTACGCGGACGTATGAAGCCGGACTCGCTGAGCCCCGTCCATCCCCCCGCTGTCAGTGTTCCCCTTGCTGCGGCAGCATCAGCCGGGAAACCGTTATAATGTCGCCTGATCCGCAACAAGGGATCCACCCGCCATACGGTCGTCCGCCATGCCAAAAAATCCCCTGCCGGGTCTGCTCTAAAGACCTTGCAGGGGATTTCCGCGCTCCTTATCAATGCGGAACAAAGACGAGCTGCAGCACGAACAGCACGGCAAAAATATACATCAGCGGGTGAACCGCCTTCCACTTGCCCTTCACGATTTTCATGAGCGGGTATGAAATAAAACCGAGCGCAATCCCAGTTGCGATGCTGGACGTAAGCGGCATGGTCAAAATCACGAGAAACGCAGGGAACGCTTCATCAAAATCATTCCACCGGATGTGCTGAACGTTGCTCAGCATCAGACAGCCCACCACGATAAGCGAAGGTGCCGTGATGGCGGACAATCCGGCCACCGCCCCGATCAGCGGGCTAAAGAAGGCCGCAACCACGAACAGCCCGGCAACGACCACCGAGGTTAAGCCTGTGCGGCCGCCTGCGCCGACACCGGCTGCGGATTCGATATACGCCGTGGTCGGGCTTGTGCCGACCATGGAACCGGCCACGGTTGCCACCGAATCGGAGAACATGGCACGTTCCGCGCGGGGCAGCTTGTTATCCTTCATCAGCCCCGCCTGCTCTGCCACGCCAACGACCGTGCCCGTGGTATCGAACAGCGTGACAAGCAGGAACGAGAACACCACGGCATAGAGCCCGTGCCTGATTACATCCGAGGCGGCGGTAATCGGGTTCCATACCAGAATGCCTTCCGGCAGCGTGGGAACGGACATAATCCCGCCGGTAAAGGACAGCATATCGGCAAAATAAGCGATAATGCCGGTGAAAATCATGCCGATGAACAAGGCGCCCTTCACATCGCGGGACAATAGCACGAGCGTAACCGCCAAGCCCACCAAGGCGAGCACGACCGATGGTTGGTGCAGATCGCCGAGCGCTACCAGATTATCCGGATGCGCGGTGATAATGCCGCTCATCCGCAGGCCGATAAAAGCAATGAACAGGCCGATCCCGACCGTGATCGCATGCTTCAGGTTCGCCGGGATCATCTCAATCAACCTGCGCCGCAGGGAAGTCATCGATAACAGCAGAAACAGAATACCGGCGATAAAAACGGCGGAAAAGGCTTCAATATAACCAAGTCCGGCATGCCCTTGGACAACGGAATACGTAAAATAAGCATTCAGCCCCATCCCCGGCGCCACGGCAATCGGGTAACGGGCTACGAGCCCCATGAGCAGCGTACCGATGACGGCGGCAATAATCGTAGCCGTGAAGCTTTGTTCAAACGGCACGCCCGCTTGCGACAGTATCAGCGGATTCACCACGGTCACATAAGCCATCGTAAAAAATGTCGTGGTCCCGGCAACAACTTCGGTCTTGACCGAGGTGCCGTTAGCTTTTAAATCAAACACGAAAAATCCTCCATTCATGATGCTCGACCCGGCTGAGCGCCGGACCCTTTTGGTAAGTTGTGCAATATTTGATATACTCAAACACAAACGAGCCGTCATCCTTATATGGCCATTCCGTCGGGAATGCCAGCATAAGTCGATGTTCTGATCTAAAGCGGCTCGAATGAGAGGAGGCCTTGAAACGATGTGCGGACGTTTTACGCTCACCGTTACTTGGGAAGAGCTGATGACCAGGTATCTCATTGATCCCGAATCGGTCTCTCCCTTTCACGTTCCCAGGTACAACATCGCGCCTACGCAGATGGTCACGGCCATTATCCATGACGGGAGCACCAACCGGATCGGGCAGCTGCAATGGGGGCTTGTCCCTTCCTGGGCCAAAGATTCCTCGGGCGGAGCCAAAATGATCAATGCCCGCAGTGAAACGCTGGAAGACAAGCCTGCCTATAGGATGCCCTTTTATCGGAAAAGATGCCTGATTCCTGCAGACGGTTTTTTTTATTAAATGTCAACAAAATAGAATCCATATAGTAGATTATATAAAAGTTAATGAGATGTCTAACATTTTATATCTTAGAGTTATAAGCAAGAAGAGTTTGAATACTGGTAAAAATGGAGGTATAGACATGTGCGGTAGATATACTCTAACCCTCTCCCTTGAAGAGTTGTTTGTTCGATATGGTGTTAATCCTTCTAGCCCACTAGATCATCAACCACGTTACAATATCAGTCCATCTCAAATGGTCATGACAATTATAAATGATGGACAATCAAATCGGATTGGTAAACTTAGATGGGGGTTAATCCCTTCGTGGGCCAAGAACCATAAAAACAGCATTATTAATGTACGAGCAGAAACTATGCTCGAAAAATTTAAAGTTCCTACTCTAAGGAAAAGGTGTTTGGTTCCCGCCAATAGCTTTTTCGAATGGATGACTACGGTTGAAGGAAAGCAGCCGATGCGTATAATGTTAAAATCCGAACGCGTTTTTAGCTTTGCAGGTATCTACGATACCTGGACTACACCTGATGGACAAAAAACAAGTGGCTTAGCAATCGTTACAACCGAGCCAAATCCAATTGTAGCGGAAATCCATAATAGAATGCCCCTTATTTTAAAACCCGAGGATGAAGTAACATGGTTAAACAGAGACCTCCAAGATCCAGAGGTAATTTTATCGCTTGTAAAGCCTTATGATCCAAAAGAAATGAAAGCATATCCGGTATCGACAATTGTTGGTAATGTGAAAAATGATAGTCCAGATTGCATCAAGGAGCTTGTTTAATAGTGGATAGTTCACTATTGAGACAAACAATGCTCCCCAATTGTACGGGAAGCATTTTACGAATTATCACTGACCCTTTCCATTGTGTAAAGTAAGAGCTAATATGTCGCTCGCTAAAATCTTTGATCCACTGATTCCTTTCAAATATCTTAGAGGACCCTCAGCAGCCCATTCCAAACCCTTTAATTTCTTTACACATTTAGCTATAAAGTTATAGTCAATTTTTCCTTGTGGAGCTATAGATGCTGAAAAAATCTCCGCCCCTGCTATTGCCAGAGCATTCAGACATACTATGTGCGTTAATCGATATTCTTTGTAACTAAGCCACTCTGGATTAAATTGCTCTTTAATTGCATTAAAATACACCAGACAAAGTGTTAGTTTTTCTTCCCTACTCAAGCTTGAAATTTGCTCAGGTTTTGTCAGCAGTTCAAGTAACTTATACAAATTTTGAAGTGTTACATGACGACCTGATACCCGTTTACCTGTGAGAGTCCCGATGAAATGGAATGGACTATCACCTCGTGTTATAAGTTCTGTTGCAACCCAACTATTATCATCTGAATTTCTATGAAGATATTTACTTAATGACGATCCTATACCTTTGGCTTTAGTATTGATTGTATCGAATAATTGAATCTCTTCATCCTCGTCTAGATAATGAAATGCTAAAAAAGGTACATTGATCTCAGAGTTGGTATCTTGTGTATAGCGTTTTATACCACCTAATCGATGCTGACCATCCATCAAGGAAGCTTGTTCTTTACAAATCAAACGACCAAATGATGATCTAGATTTGTCATACGGGCTAAATTCCCATTTTGATTCTGCGTTTAATAAAATGGGTGTGAATAAAGCATTTTCGCCTTTTGACAGATATAAGGCAAAGTCATTACATCGTTTACTATCAACCGGCCGTTGGTAACCTTTCCCAGAAGGGTGATCATATGGCTTTACATAGGTTATTTGCAATGCTGATGTGGCCGAAACACTACCAAGATAGGCTACTTTCCCTCGCATTTTGTATTGTACTACATTTTCTATCACATGATGATGTGGCAATGATGTCATTAGGTGTTCTCCTTTGAATTTATAAGTCCAAGTACAATTTTAGGATATATAACACCTATTTTCAAATGGTATTATGTAGTTGAATATTCTTCATTCATTTCAGAAAACTGCCTACTCTTAAATAGAGGTGGCATAAATGTCAATTATCTATTCTCAAGTAGGCAAGAAAATTAGATTATTTCGTAAAGCAAGAAATTTAACACAGGAAGAACTCGGGGAGAAACTTCAAATTGACCAGTCGTATTTGGGGAGAATTGAACGGGGCGAGGTAAATATAACACTAGATACCTTAGCAAAAATATCAGAAGCTCTTAGCGTAAGTCCTTCTCAGCTTTTTGATGATGATACATTTTTTGATGAGGACGAATTTAAGGCGGAAAGCCTAGATAAAATTGAGAGCTTACTGATTCCTTTAACTAATGAAGAATTACAAGGAATACATCGAATACTTAAGGAAGTATTAGTCCTAAAAGGAACAACCCGATAATTTTCTTAATGTACTCAGTTCATTAATCTATTGGGCAATACCATGGACTCCTGTGCTTTTGATTAATTAAATGGGACCGCTCTTGTAATGGAGAGCGGTCCCTTAGTCTTAATTTATTTATATCCAAAAGTAAAAAAGCCCGATTGTACCACTCATCTTGAATTTTCACCGAATCCGCGGTTACCTCCTCAATATAACCCCCACCGATCAGCTCGTAATTAATGAACGCAAGTATCGACCTTTTGTCCATTAGGGCGGTATAAAGATGGATATCCGGTGTCAATTCCTTCATAAAACGGCCCATACCATTCCCCCCTGGAGTTAATGATCTGGAGGATAGGTGGTGTATTAATCGCCATCTTGAATCGTAGCCCCTACTTGCTGTAGAGGAAGTACAAAATTTAAAAGTTCATCTTCGTTTGTCCATGAAATGCAACCAAGCGTAAGCTCATCACGTTGGTTAATTAAACTTTGTAAAACCTCCTCTACTTTTTGAAAAAAAACCGGATCATTTTGGATCTGAACTAGCGCGTTATACGGCTTGCTGCCACTAACCTTTAGTTGACCAAAATAAGCAGCCTCAAAGTTTGGTAGAGAGGATAAATGTCTGACATTTTGAAATGGTGAGGCCTTAACTACAGCAAGAATCGAAGCATTATGTGCCCAAGCAGAATTTTTATGTCCATTTTCAAGAAAAGGAACATCAGTATCATGAAGCACAGAGTACCCATTGCCGAAATGATTAAGGATTTTGCAAAGGGAAACAATTGTTGCCTTGCTCCTCGCTCGTACGATATGTATATTACGATATTTCTCAAGATTCTTTGAGATGATGTACTTAAATGCAGTGTACTCCGTATCACCTTCTACGATTATTGTATGACCTCCAAAGAAAAACTCGGCAACATGTGGATCAAACATGTTTAAAAGCTTTAACCTCTCCCGATCATTATCATCAAGTTGGGCTTTGTCCGGACGAAACACAGTAGTCCCAAAAATCTCACCTTGCTCCGATCTCTCAACACGGACAATAGTCGTATTGTTGCGAGATAAATCAATAAATGCTGGTGAGTGGGTGGTAAGCATAACTTGCCAGTTTCCTTGCTTCGGCAAATCATAGAGCACTCTGCAAGCTTCTCTTACGGCGTTAGGATGAAGACACAGTTCTGGCTCGTCCAAAAGAAGAACATGGGGCCGACCACTATCTGTCTTTTTCCCTGTTCCATTCTGTACAATCAGACGCAATGCAGACCAAAGTAATGTTCTTCTGGCTCCACTACCTTGTTTGTCGATGGCACCCTGATACCCTTGGTCTGGTCCCATAAGTAATTTGGATGAACTTTTGAAAAGTGAGATATCATTTTCGATATCATCTTCGGCTCTTGGATCAAACTTAACTACATATCCTGGAAAAATCTCAGCAATCGCAGAAGATAAATCGCTCTCAATTGTTTGAATTTCGGTCATAGAATCAGCGAGGATTTTTTTCCTCAACTCAGAGATTTGTGCAAGTAGCCTTGCATAGTCCGATAATTGGTTATCCGCATCTGGTAATTATTGGAAATTTTTGATTCGTTCTTTAATAATTGCGTTAAGCAAATCAAGGATCTGCTTTTCGAGTTCTTGAGGATGAGCGAATGCCTCAACCATGTGTGGTTGCGGCCGTTTAGATCGAGCTACACCTGGTGCGCCCCAGGGAACTTGTTCATCCCAAGCTTGTTTTTGAACATCATATCCTTGCCTCTTTGGTTCGGCATTAGCCGAGTGCCACGTCCATAGTTCTCTAACAATAGCTTGCCCCTCAATTTTCTCAACCCATCTCAAAGCTGGAGTCGAATCGCCGTTAACTATTGTATGAAGCTCAATTTGAGGGAGATCAGTCGTATTTACTCTCCCATTAGGAAAATCTGATTCCGTTAGCAGGCATTTCTTTGAACCGTGATTCATAACAAGTTCATAAGCTTTCAATATAGAGCTCTTCCCAGCATTATTGGGGCCGACCAAAACCACAATATCATCTAAATCGATCGACACTGGCTTCGGGCCAATACAACGAAAATTACGGACGATCATTCTCCGCAATTTTGGGCGGCTTTGTTCGAACCAAGCTGACAAATCTTCTCCAACTTCTGTTGGTGTTTTTTTTCTAGCCATAATATCCCCCTAATATCATACATTTTTTATCATTTTTCTCCAAAAATCTTACTTACAGAGATATTCGCTATTTAATTAAAATAATCCTGCCCCATTTTAAGACTGGAAAATTATATTGAAGCTAGAATGTCGTTGAGGGAGCGTGTAAAAGAGGTCAATAAAGACAAGAAGGCAGGCCAATGTGATCGGCTGTTCTTTCGTTAAGCTAACGTAACGACCTTAATCCAGGAAACGTGTTAGTCCATAACAATACGGATGTAATTTTTATTGATTGGGAAGAAGCTAGGTATGGCTCTTTATTTCTAGACATTCCTCTTCGCTGAGGTACCTCGGAACAAATTGAGGAATATAGGGAGTTACTGGCTGCTAATACTATGGAGTTTTCAGATAATCATTTCAATCAAATGTATGCAATCGCCTCTCGCTACCTAGGACTTAGATATATGAGTTGGAACTTAGGAGCTTGGACTAATAATTCACACGCCAAAGATGACATAAAGATACTTGGACATGTTGGTGGGAACTTCGCTAAACTTACGGGAAACGATAGCTCATTAAAACAAGAAGGCAGCAGATCAACGTGATCGGCTGCTTTTGTTCAACTAAAGGGCAGATTACTTCAATGTAGCCTTTGCAGGAATTAGCAGTACATAAGGAGAAAGTGGTAACAGTAAAAAGGGGGATGAAAATAATGTCATTTGTTAAAGTTCTCGATGAAGGTTATGTACGGCTAGTTGATCACATGGGCTCCGATCTAACTGTTGTTAATGCAGCACGAGTCTCATATGCCAAGGAGTCATCACAACTAAGTGAGCGAGATATTAAACTCATTAAGTTTCTTGCTGGCGAAGGCCATACCTCACCATTTCGGCATGCTATAGCTCAATTTGAGGTATACGCACCATTAATGGTCGCTAGGCAGTGGTGGAAGTATGTAGTGGGTTCAGCTCATTACGAAGGCACCGGCGATAGTTTAGATGCTTGGAACGAATCTAGTCGTCGATACATAACCGAAGAACCAGTTTTTTATACACCAAAAGCGGATGAGTGGAGATCTAGACCCGAGAACTCCAAACAGGGCAGTGGAGACATAATCTCCTGGGAACTTGGTGAGAAACATACACAAGAATTATTGTCATACATCGAGCTAGGGATGGAAAAATATGAACGAGCATTGGCAGATGGAATTTGCGCTGAACAAGCGCGATTGTTCTTACCCTCTTATGGAATGTATGTCCGTTGGTATTGGACCGCATCCGTTCAATCGGTTGCTCATTTCTTGGCGCAGCGATTAGAACGTGATGCTCAAAAAGAAATTCAGGACTACGCAAAGGCTGTATTAGAACTAATAAAATCTATTTACCCAACATCTCTTGAACAATTAGTTTCTAAAGAAACAACGAAGTCATTAAACTAAAGGGAAACAATAGATAAATTTCATTAAGACTGCCGCGGGCAGAACTAACGAGCAGGATAAATTAATCAATCTCCCCAGAATCCGAAAAGTATAATGTTCCAACACAACAATTACGAACAATAATTCAGTTAAAAAAGGGGGCTGCAAGTCATTAGTAGGAAATCGTCTATTCAACCCTATCTATGGGTCATTCGCTTTCTGAAGCCTTACCGGTTGCAGGTTGTAGGTTATATCCTCATCAGCCTCTTTATTATCGGAGTGGAGTTGCTCATACCGAAGTTTATTCAATATTTTGTAGATCACTTGCTTCCCGACGGTGCCCTGGATGTATTTCTGCTTGCGCTTGGCAGTTTGGCCGGACTGGTTGTATTGGTGATAGCCTTTACTCTGTTCCGCAACAGGTTGCAGCGTTTCATTCAGGAAAAGGCTGCACGTGATATGCAGTTTGCTTTATTTGCGCATTTGCGAAAACTAGGCTTCTCGTATTATGAGAAAAACCCGGTTGGGCAAACGCTGTCTTTGTTTAACTCAGAGGTAAAAGCTGTCCAAGAGATTTATTATCGCTACTTTCCTGGAATGGTAATAACAGGAGTAACATTTCTGGTCTGCTCGGCAATGATGCTGTCAATTCATATCGGCCTAAGTCTCGTTGTAATTCCCTGCTTCCTGTCATACTATTTGATCGGTCCCTATTTTGAGAAACAGGCTGCACGACTCGGTCATGAAACGCAGGTGAAACGAACGGCTTTTCAGAAGAAGATTTATGATACGGTGTCCGGGTTGCTGGAGCTCAGAGCCTATCAAGGGGAAGATTGGGATACAGCTCAAGTTATGTCCAAGCAACATGAATTGCATGATAAAACCAACCTGCTTCATTTCATGAGCTATGCAAGAGGTCTTGTTCGCCGAGTGTCCGTTCAATTCGGAGCCGTGGCCGTATTCGCATATGGTGCGTATTTGTTAAGCCGAGACGCTGTAACGACAGGCGCTTTAGTCGCCTTCATGTTCTATTACTTCCGTATGATTCAGGATATCACTTTCCTTGTGACGATGACTTCCGAACAAAAAGTGTTGATGAATCAGGTCGATAGACTTTTCGGCTTTATGAAGCAACAACCGGATATTCGGGAAAGTGAATCTGCGAGTTCTCTACTGACGGTGCAAGGAGAAATTGTTTTTCGTAATGTCGCTTTCCGTTATGATACCCAATCCGAATTGATCAAGGGCTTCTCTTTACATATTCGACCAGGGGAGAAGGTCGCTTTTGTCGGTACCAGCGGCAACGGTAAGTCGACTTTGCTCAAGCTGATAGGCCGCTTCTACGATCCGACGCAAGGGGAAATTTGTCTAGATGGCATTCCTCTTCCGAAGTTATCGCTAAAGCAGATTCGCGGGACAATGGGATTTGTGTTCCAGGAAACCTATCTGTTTGGCAGCACTATTCGTGAAAATATAAGATTCGGTGCGCCAGATGCAACGGATGAGCAGGTTGAAGATGCAGCCAAGGCGGCTTATGCCCATGACTTCATTCAACAGTTTCCGCAAGGCTATGATACGTTCGTTGGGGAGCGCGGCGTGAGGCTGTCGGGTGGACAGAGACAGCGCATCGCAATAGCCCGAATGTTTATCAAAAATCCAAGAATTGTGTTGCTCGATGAAGCAACAGCGGCTCTGGACAATGTCAGCGAATGGGAAGTACAGCAAGCCTTGAATCGTTTGTTTGAAGGAAGGACAATCATTGCGATAGCCCACCGGTTATCTACGGTGAAGGGTTTCGATACAATTATTGTCGTGGATCAAGGCATCATTGCCGAGAAGGGTAATTATGAGCAATTGATGCAACAGCAAGGCGTTTTCCGCCGATTGGCGGCGGGAGAGGAGCGTGCGGTTGGTGAATAATTGGGCATGGATCTGGACATATGCAAGGCAGGTCAAGGGCCTACTTGCGCTTACGATACTGCTGTTAGTGTTGGAGATAATAGCCAATATCGGCGTTGTGGGCATCCAGAAATTTATTATCGACGATTTATTTGTAAACCGTAAGTTCGACTTGTTAGTCCCTTTGATGGCCGGGCTTGCCGGTCTAGCAGTCACTTACAATGTGCTTCATTTATATGCCGCGCTTGTGAGAAACAAAGCAACGTTCAGACTGCAAAAACTACTGCTTGCCGATATGTTGCGCTATATGCATCGCATTCCGGTAGGACTTTTCCGGGAGGAACGCACCGGCAAATATGTCACCCATCTGACTGATGATGTCAATCAATCTGCGAATCTGGTAGGCGGTACAATCCCAAACGGTATGATGGAAATAAGCGGAGCGATCATTCTTTCCATTATTATCGGAATGGCAAGTCCGGTATTGCTTCTGGCAGTGATACTAACCAGTATCGTTTATATTTTGATGGGCAAGCATTACGCACCACGGATGAAAAAAGCGGCAAAGGACAGCGCCACTAGTCAGACGGAAGTTATTGTTACTATTGAGGAAGGAATTGCTTCCTCCCGTGAGGTCATTGCCTTTCATCGTGAGGAATGGGAAGGTCGGCGTTTCAGGGAGAAGCTTACTGTTCATTTTACCAATTTAATGAAGCAGGTTGACATTTCCAATCGGCAGTCGATGTTTTCTATGCTCATGCTGTGGGGTATTCGATTGCTCGTATTGGGCTACGGAGGCGTGCTGGTTATTCAGGGAAGTATGTCCATCGGTTGGCTGGTCGTCGTGTTTCAGTTCTCTACTCAACTGCTGCAAGCCTATGAGAAGGTATACAACTTCTTTATGGGGGTGGCAGGGAGTATGGCGTCTGTGGAGCGCGTTCGCGAAGTGATGGGAGGAGAAATAATCACGAATGGCGCACTCCAGATTAAAGAGCCACTTCGCAGCCTTGCCTTTCAAAATGTCTCCTTTCAATATACATCAGATAGACAGCCGGTCATTCGCGGGCTCGACATTGATATACCGTTAGGTAAAAAGGTAGCTTTTGTTGGGGCGAGTGGCGGTGGGAAGTCGACTATTGCGCAACTGCTTGTCCGATTCTACGATCCGTATCAAGGACAGATTGCGGTTAACGGCGAACCGTTGACGCAAATTCTACGGGATGACTGGATGAAGCGGATTGATATTGTTTTTCAAGATGCTTATCTATTTCCCGATACGATTCAATATAATTTGACATTGGGACGCCACATTCATGAGGATAAATTGAAGGATATCTGCAGAAGCATGAGAATTCACGAGTTTATTGAGTCTCTTCAACACGGTTATGATACAAAGGTGGGAGAGCGGGGTATCCAACTGTCAGGTGGACAGAGGCAGCGTATTGCCCTCGCACGTGCATTATTGGCGGACAGTGAAATTCTCATTCTGGACGAAGCTACTTCGGCGCTGGACTTGGAGACCGAACGACTTGTACTGCAGCAACTCGATATTCTTCGTCAGGGTAAAACAACGATTTTTATAGCACATAGGTTGTCGACAGTTATGAATGCGGACATTATCTATGTTTTGGATGGTGGCCGTGTGGAAGAACAGGGCACACATGAGCACCTTCTAGAGAGGGGGAAGATTTACTCTCAACTGGCACTGGCTGAACTCAGATAGATGTTTTCTTCTCTTATGACGTCGAAACCACGCACCTTATTTTAACGCGATATTGAGATTTCCTACGTTTATGTCATTCAAAAAGTTGACCGCCCGGTAAAAATATCCACCATAGAGTGGCTTTCCCTCGGAGGCGTGATGTTGAGGCATATAAATCAACGGTGGGATGAGCCTTTGGAAATCTTACTTACTAAGAGCCTATGATTACATTAGTAGATATCGATTACGCTAACGGGAAACGTTAGTTGAAAAATAGCATGGAGCAGTTTGCCGGTTGGCAGCTGCTCCTTTTCTTTAAGCTAACGGTTGGTACAGCCAACCTACGTTCAGGACTCTCACCTTAGAGTTATCCCCATGCCGGGCACACTAGAAAAAAAAGTTCCTGTAGCTTACAGGAACTTTTCGTGCCAACTAATTTTATTTTTTTTACTCAGTATGAGACGCGAACAATTAACATAACGATAAACTGAAAAGGTACTTCTTAGATGTTGGTTTTCGGAAATAACTCAAATTGTTTTATTAGCCATTCGCTCTGTGTTTTAGCAATAAACTGCTCGGCGTGGATTAGGCGATCGATTAGTTGAGCCTTCGTCATTTTTTTATATCTAGTGTGTACAGCTTTCAGATCTCTATCTAATTTTAATTTTGAGAACTCTATCTTAGATAAATCTAACTGCGTTTCTCTTTTCCTTCGTACGTTCTTGAATTTTTTATATGTTTCACTGTATTCTTTGTAGTATTCATAAAGTTTTGTATTTGTACGAATCGCATTTTGATGAATCCCTTTTCCATCCGGGTCGATAGCTTTTGACTTACTAGCTATATTAGAATAAGTAACGTCCGCAAATTCTGATACGAGAAGATCTATTGACTTTTTACCCAGGTTGAATGTTCTCGTTGCCCGTTTTTCCCTTGCGCTTTGTAACCAAGGGCGTTGCTGGTGCGTTAGATCCGAACTGTATTTCGGGCTCATATAGCTCATCCTCCCTGAACTTCTCAATTAGTCCAATTTCATATAGTTCCTTCTCAGCATTCCGCATTGCAATTTTCATTTTGTTAGCTTCGAGGGGTTGTTGCTGATCTTCCCATAACTTAACACTTTGTTCTGCCCATCTTTTATATACCATCAAATCCTGCTTCTTTTCAGGATCAGGAATCTTTGCACCACAACCTACACAAGCCATCTTTACAGGGCAAATAGCATCGATTGAACAACTTCCACCCAATGCTTGCGTGTAAACCCCAACTTTTTCTTTAGCTTCATTTAGGGCTTCAACAAGCTCTTCAGGACCACGTAATACTGATGAGTTAATGTCAAGATGGCTGGCCATCAGCTCTTGAAAATCATGTGTTGTGACCGCCACTTGGGAATCAACTGGCTCAGCATAGTAATCCGTAATTTTGAGGTCTTTTTGATGTAATATGGACGCAATGATATCCAACGGGATTTTTTGTACTTGTTGTAAATGGTTTGCAAAAGCATGACGAAGCAAGTGTGGTTTTAGATTTACCGGATTACCAGCTTGATCTTGAAAGACCATTCCATGGGTTAAGAACCGCATACATGCAGTTACATCTTGCCGGTTAAGCCCTTTATAGTTGTACTGAAAGAGGTAGGGGGATTCATGATCTAAAAGCTGTCCTGTTATTCCATTGAATTTGATTTTTGGTATTTCTCCATTCGGATAATGCCTGGCAAGCATATTTTTCACTTCAATTATCACTTTCACAGATTCCTTTGATAAGTAGAAATTTTCTGGTTCCGTCCGCCCCTTGGGAATGACTCTAAAAAGATACCGGGTGATGCGTCGATCTCCATCAATAATGTTTTTTACAATAAAGCAATCCTTAGTGTTTTGAATTTGTAAAACTTCACTAACTCTAGCTCCTGTGGTTGTGATAATGTCAAGAACTGCTAAGCCGAAAGTCGCTGCAGAAAAAATGGGCTCCATTCTAAAGATTAAACCTTTTAATGATCTCTGCATTTTTGCAATGAAAGTCCCTTGGGTTAGTACACCTTTTGCCTCTGTTGTGAATGGCCGAGGGATGGATTTGTTTTTTTGCTCATCGCCATATCCCCATTTTAATAGATACTCTTTTCTGGCTCTACGACCTTCAGTATCTTTATTAGTTGTCCATCCACCAATCAATCCCAGTCTTAGTAAATCCTCAAACCATAATCCAGTTGGCTTTATCGATGACAAAGTCTCAGCATTATTAATTACCTCGCACTTAACAAATTCAAGAAAATAATCACTGGGTTGAACCCTATTTCTGTATCTTCGTATGGTGGCAGGATCAAACTTATCTTTATTTGCCAGCATAAACGATTTTTTGTCCCAAATCCGATATGTAAACCGCTCCGCATATGATGCCTTTTCATTAACATTCTCTAGATAATTGAATTCAAAGGGAGGTGAAAGTTGATTATCCTTCATAAAAGCTAAAGCTTTCTCATATTGTTTTCGAAGTCGGTTAATTAGGTTCCATCGCATGTGCGCCTCAGCCCTTAGTTCTGGATAATATGGCACTATTGCATCAGTCTCTGACTTCCTACCAGCTTCAGCTGCTGCATGCGCATCTCTCCAGACCTTAATTTCACGAGGCAGGTAAGAGAACTTCGGCAAAAGGTATTGTTTTAATTTCTCTGCCTTATCTGCAGAACATTTGGCACGTACCCACTCATGAGAGACTCTAACAGAAGAATTATAATAATTAACGAATTTTGCTCTCTTGGCATTCGTATGATCCTCAAACACCTTTAAAGTAAGGTATTGATATATGTGTTCATCGGGAATAAACTGATCCACGTTTTCAAGTCTAAAATGAATAAAGAAGTCATTGAATCTAGGGGTAAGTTCCCGAATAGTCCCCAAAATAGTATTTGGATCGTATTGATACAAGGCCCTTGTCAAAAGTAAGAGTGCCATGTGATTAGTCCATGGCTTATCTAAACAATTTCTTGCAAAATAAGCCAAACCTTTATGGTGTACATATTCCCAAGCTATGTTTCCATGGTCATCGGTGATATTTAGGATATCTTCAGCAATCTTATTCTTGATTACATCAAACCATGAATGCCACGAATCATTAACGTAACTAATCAATTTTCACTCCAACCCTTCAAAAAAGTTAAGAATTTCACTATCTTCAATAACTATCTTCTGTAAGTGTTCTATATTGTAGTTACGAATGAGGTTGTTTGCGTCCTTCTTATAGTATTTTTCTTCTTCTTCCTTCATATTTTTATGTACTTTATCTATAAGCTCTAATTGTTTCTTTTCATCAAAAAAATGTTCATATACTGCTAAAGTTTCCTTGCTCCGCCATCTCATATATCTAACAAACTCTCTAATCCTAATAGTTCTCTCACTATCATTTACTGAGGTCTCATAGATAGTTCTCATGACATTAGTTACATACCAATGTCTTGTTTTGTGAGGATTTATTTTTAAAGAGCTGTTTTGAATAACTTTCTTCCAGTGAGCATACCAGGCATGATAGTTATAAGGAGTTCCTCTGTTACTAATGAATAAAGGAGCGTCGTCGGGCAACTTATCATGCGGCAACCCCAATGTATCGTGTTTTATCCTTTCAGTTTTCAAGTATTTCATTAACAAAATATATGTATCATTACTGAACAATAAAAATTTCGTTCTTCTGCCGTTACTCCCCTTACTAAACGTCGCAATTTCTCTAATAGATCGACGTGCACGTAAATCACCAATTGTAACTTCAATAACTTCACTTACTCGAGCACCGGTTTCGAATAACATACGAATAATTACCTGATCCCTAAGCGCCAACTTAGCTTTCATTACAGCATCGTATACCTGTGATGGCAAGGACGCATCATCTAAAATCACAGGGAGCCACTCATTCTGATATATTTTGAAATATGAGTCGGATTGTCCACGATAAGTGCTTCTAAATGGTGTTTCAGTACCGGCTGCCGAAGGCATTCTAGGACGACCACTCCGAAATCCATTCATAATATGAGTCTTTTCGGAGAGATGGTCAACTAGCGGATTTTCATGTGAATAGTTATTGAGACGAATCATCGATTTATAGAACGATTTAAGCGCTGCTAAAAACCTATTGATTGTGTCAGGGCTGTTTTTTGTTTGCCTTACTAATTCAAACGTATTCCAGTGGCGTACCTTACAATACATCTCGACTCTTAAATAATCCTTTATTGCAACTCTTATAGCCTCCGGTGGCATATCCCATGTAACCCTGGAACCTCGGTAGCTACTGTTCAAATCCATCCAATAAAAAAATGGTAATAGAATATTGAGATAATTAATTATAGAGGAGTCTGCAATCCTGCCTTTTTCGTCGTGAAAATACTCTGTTAGCGGAATAAATGGGGATCCTTTATAATCAAGCACCAATAAACTATACTTACTATCGATGTTTGGAGGACAACGAAAAAAGCGATATCTACCTAACATTTCATCCCACCCTTCAAAACTAACCTATACTAATCTATCGACATAAAGCGATAGAATGTTATACAGTTCATCTAAATCCCCCTTTTTATTTACCTTAGCACCTATTCAACTAAATTAATCTTACACTTTCTACGAATGGCAGAAAAGCGGCAATGGCAAGCAGCCCTTTCGCATTGGATTGAAGAACGGCGAAATATTCAGCATGGCCGGCCTGTACGACACCTGGATCACCCCAGGGGGCGAGAAGCTGAGCACCTGTACCGTCATTACGACCGAGCCCAACAGGCTCATGGAGCCGATCCATAACCGGATGCCGGTCATTCTAAGACCCGCTGACGAAGCGCTATGGCTTGAACGGCAGCCGTCCTCCCATACCCATGGGAACCACCCTTCCCACCTGCAATCGCTCAAAGAGCTGTTGAGACCCTATCCTGCGGAAGAAATGCAGGCAGTGCCGGTAAGCACAACCGTAAACTCCGTCAAGAACGACACGGAAGATTGCATCCGCTCCATTACGGGCAGCTAGATATTCCGAAAAAGTTGGGATTTCTCTTCAACTGTCGCGCTTTTTCACAGCATACCGGCTTCGCCGCTGCCGGTTAGACCACAATAGCGAGGGACTCCTCTAAACGGGAATCCGCCTAAGATCGCCTCATCCCTGTTCAAGCCATGTCAAAAGCCCCTGCTCATTAGGAGAAAACACTCCCGAGAGGGGCTTCTTCTATGCTTGTCATTCCTTGATGTCATCCAGTTGTTAACGAAACATTCCCCACAGCTTGATCAAATGGAAGGTGTTGTTCGGATCGATGCGCTGTGCAAGCACGAATTGAACCATTTGCTGCTCCTGTGCGGAGCTCAGCTTTTCATTCAAGATGCCGCTGGCCGTCCGGATCAATTGATGTACTTTTGCGCTATTTTGAAGATCCGCTTTGGTCAAGCCCTGAGTCAGTCCCTTGATTCTTTCCTTGATGGCCGGGTTTTTCATTTTCAGCTTGATACGCTCCACCAGCTGCGGACTAATGCCATACTGCTGATAACCCAATGTTGAAGCACCTCCAGTCATAAATGCTGCTACCCTTTTTGAGTATATGACGAAGGTCTGTCCATTGTGCCAACCAATTCATGCCATTAATCCATGATATCGCCCTGGAAGATCTTCTCCTGCTGCAAAAAGTCGCGCAGCGGCTCATATTCCGGCGACGTCCAGAAGGAGCTGTCGCTAACGAGAGCGGCCGCGTCGCCCCGGGCCTCTTCGACTACCTTGAAATCGGCGACCATGTCGGCCAGCCGGAACTCCGGCAGCCCGCTCTGCTTCGTACCGAAAAAGTCGCCCGGTCCCCGAAGCTCCAGATCCCGCCGGGATACCTCGAAGCCGTCTTCGGTTTCCGTCATGACCTGCATCCGCTCCTGACCCACTTCCGACTTCGGATCAGCCACCAGGACACAATAGGAAGCATGCTGTCCACGGCCTACTCGGCCCCGAAGCTGGTGCAGCTGGGACAGGCCGAAGCGATCGGCGTCCATAATGATCATCAGGGTTGCGTTCGGCACGTCAACGCCAACCTCAACAACCGTCGTGGAGATCAGCAGCTGAACCTCATTGCTGTAGAATTGGCGCATGACCTCATCCTTCTCGGCCGGCGTCATGCGGCCGTGCAGAAGTCCGACGGAATATGCGGGGAACGCCTGCTGCATCTGAACATGCAGGTCAATCGCATTCTGGACGTCCAGCTTGTCCGATTCCTCAATCAACGGGGCGATCAGATATGCCTGGCGTCCCTGATTTACTTCCCGGGAAATAAATCCGAGCACGCGGTCCATCAGTTCATGTTTGACCCAATAGGTCGTAATGGGAATGCGCCCTTTCGGACGCTCCGACAGCGTGGACACGTCCATGTCGCCGAAGGCGGTAATGGCCAGCGTCCGCGGGATCGGCGTCGCCGTCATCGTGAGCACGTCCGGGTTATACCCTTTACGCCTTAGAACGCTTCGCTGATTCACGCCAAAGCGGTGCTGCTCGTCCGTCACGACGAGCCCCAGTTCCCGGAAGTAGACGTCATCCTGGATAAGGGCATGGGTGCCCACAACGATGTCCGTCAGTCCCATCTGCAAGGAAGCCAGCAGGTCCTTCCGCTTCTTCCCCGTTACGCTGCCTGTCAGCAATCCGACCGTAATGCCGAAGGGTTCAAACAGCTTCTGCAGGGAACGCATATGCTGTTCGGCAAGAATCTCCGTCGGCACCATCAATGCGCCTTGGAAGCCCGAGCGGACCGTCGTAAACAACGCGATGGCGGCAACAATCGTTTTACCCGAGCCGACATCCCCTTGCAGCAAACGGTTCATGCAGTAAGGGGATCGCATATCATGCAAAATCTCCAGCTCCACCTTCTTCTGCGCATCGGTAAGCTCAAACGGGAAGCTGCGCACGAACTCCCGGATGGTTGCATTGTCGGCCGTATGTACCACCCCGTCCATCCGTCCCCGGTTCAGTGCCCGGAATGCCTGCATTTTTAACTGGAACAGGAAGAGCTCCTCGTACACCATGCGGCGCCGCCCTTCCTGACCCTCCCTGGAGTCGACAGGCTGATGGATCGTCATAATCGCCGCTTTACGGGGCATCAGATCATATTTTCGGAGCAGGGATTGCGGCAAAATCTCGGGAATCATCTCCCCGTATTGCTCCAATGCCTGTCCCATCGTTTTTCGGATCCAGGATTGCGTAATCTTTCCGCCGATGGAATACACCGGCTGCAGCGTTCCGCTGCGGAAGGCTCCTTTATCCGGGAATTCGGATTCAGACACCGTAAGCTGCATTCTGCGCTGGTCCCACTTGCCCGTCAGCACGATCTCCCGCCCAGCCGTAAGCTGGTCCTTCAGAAAATGCCGGTTAAACCAAGTCGCGGTGAACATCCAGTTTTCGGCCAGCATTTTGCAGGTTAATCGGGATTTGCGCCCGTAACGCTGCAGAACCGGCACGCTCGCAATCTTGGCTTGAATGGTGATTTTGTCCCCGTCCTTGACTTCGCTTAAGGACCGAAGCCGGTAATCCTCGTACCGGAAAGGGTAATACTCCAAAAGATCCTTGACCGTAGAGACGCCAAAGGCGTGAAGCTCCCCCTCTTTCAGGGCGCTCACGCCGTTGATCTGTCTGACGGATATTTGATCGAGTTTGAGACTCATATCATCTACCTCACTTAAGCAGGCCATATATATGCTGCAATGGTTCCCGGTCCGACGTGCGTACCGATAACCGGACCGATCTCGGAGAACACGGTTTCCTCGATCGTGAACACAGCGGACAGCTGCTGCAGAAAATCCTCAACCAGAGCAGGGTCAGCTGTATGACCCACAGCCACTTTAATATTTTTCACGCCGGATAGATCCTGTTGAAACAGCTCAATGATTTTGGCTGTCGCTTTCTTCCGACCCCGGACCTTGTCTACCGGAAAGATAATCCCTTCGCCGTCAATGGACAAAATCGGCTTAATGTTAAGCAGCGTACCGAGCACGGCCGACGCCTTGCCGATTCGTCCACCCTTCTGCAAATATTCCAGCGTGTCTACCAAGAAATAGAGGCGGCGCTTGGAACGAAGGTCCTCAAGCGATGAAAGAATATCCGAAACAGCGGCCCCTTCTTGCGCGAGCTTCGCTGCATGAACCACGAATAACCCGAAACCGTAGGAGGCCGATTTGGAATCCCATACGGTAATATCCGCTTCTCCTTCAATAAGAGAGGTTGCTAGCAATGCGGACTGATACGTTCCGCTCAGGCCGGATGAGATGTGAATGGACACAATGGAGCAGCCTGGGTGCTGTTCCAGAATGGACTCATACACAGCCACAAAATCTGCGGGCGAAGGCTGGGAGGTCGTCGGAAGCTGAGGCGATTGCACCAGCTTTTTGTAGAACTCTCCCGGCGTGATTTCCACTCCGTCCAAAAACGTATCTTCCCCGAACATAAGTCTCAGCGGCACAATATGAATGTTGTGTTGCTTCGCCAGGTCTGCCGGAATATCCGCTGTGCTGTCTGTCACAATAACGGTCTTATTCACCGGAACCCCTCCTAAAAATGTACCATGCATAATATCAAAGCGTTATGAAAAAAACTCTATCGACGTACTTTCTCCGAAGACAGGCCGCATGCAGCGTAAGTTTTTCTACCGAGATAGGGAAGGAAAGCCTCTTGAGGTACCTGCCTATCTCTTATATCAAGACTCCACGGAGAACAGATAGGAATAGATCGGCTGTCCGCCGTAGTGTACTTCAACCTCCGCGTTAGGGTACTGCTCGCCCAGCCACTCCGTGAGTGCGCTGGTCGATTCCTCGGTTGCGTCAGCGCCGGTAAGCAGCGTTACGATTTCATCGCCGGATTCCAGCATTTTACCCAGCAAATCCTGGGATGCCGTAATCAGATCCTCGTTTGCTGCCACGATGTTGGAATTGCGGATACCTATGAACTGGCCAGCCTTGATCTCGAGATCATCAATTGTTGTGTCCCGCACGGCATAGGTGACCTGCCCCGATTGCACGCGAGTGATGGCATCCAGCATGTTGTCGGTATTCACATCCGCATTCTCGTCTTCCTGGAAAGCAAATGCTGCCGCGATTCCCTGCGGGATCGTCTTACTCGGGATGACCGTTACGCTGCGCTCGCCTTCGAGAAGCTCTCTGGCCTGCTGGGCAGCAAGCACGATGTTGGAGTTGTTTGGCAGAATATAAATCTGCTGGGCCGAGATCGAAGAAATCGCATTGACGAAATCCTCGGTGCTCGGGTTCATCGTCTGTCCTCCGGAGAGAACGACGTCGACGCCCAGGCTCTTGAATATATCGGAAATGCCTTCCCCTGACGAAACCGCAATGAACCCGTACGGCGCGATCTCGTCTGCAGGAGGAACAGCCGGTGCTTCCGGCGTCACGGTCTCTGCCGGAATATCCGCAAACAGCTCGGGCATCGGCGCGATATCCATTCCCGTTGTCAGCAAGTCGCGGTGCTGCTCGCGCATATTCAAAATGTGAATCTGGGTGATCTCTCCATACATGAGGGCCAAATTCAACACTTCGCCCGGCGCCTTGGAATGGACATGCACTTTGATCGTCTCGTCATCGGCAATGACAATGATGGAATCACCGCTCACTGCAAGCGCTTTCCGGAACTTATCTTCATCAAAGTCCGCACTCGTTCCCTCTCCAAGCTGCCTATTAATAAAGAATTCCATGTCGTATAAAAATTCAATGTCCTCCGTGGACAGTCGGGATTGGGCCGAAGCCGGAGCTTGAACCGCCGAGAAATCAGGAACCGCATGATAGGCTGGTGCCGCGCTGCTCTGTTCTGCTTGTCCTTCCGCAGAAGCGAAGGATCCGGACGCGCCGTCTTTCTTCAACGCTTGCAAGAAACCTTCGTAGATGTACACCAGGCCTTGCCCGCCCGAGTCCACAACGCCAACCTGCTTCAGCACGGGAAGCATATCCGGCGTCTGGGACAGCGTTTCTTTGGCTTTGGCCAGCACCTGCTCCATCAGCTCCACGATATCGTTGCTGCGGCGCGAGAAATAAACGGCATGTTTGGCCGCTTCTTTAGCTACGGTCAGGATGGTGCCTTCCACAGGCTTTACGACAGCTTTATACGCAGCTTCCACGCCTGTCTGCAGCGCTGCGGCGAATTGATGAGAATTAAGTTCTGTATAAGGTGCCGCATACCGGCTGAAACCACGGAACAACTGGGACAGGATCACCCCCGAGTTCCCTCTGGCTCCCATCAGAAGCCCCTTGGACAGCACACCGGCACTTTGCCCGACGGACTCCGAGTACTTACTCTTCAGTTCTGCTACGCCTGCCGTCATCGTCAAATTCATGTTGGTCCCCGTGTCGCCGTCCGGCACCGGGAACACATTCAGGGAATTGACGTGTTCTGCATGCTGCTGCAGCTGCTCCGCTCCGGCAAGGACCATAGCGGTAAATTCTGTTCCATTCAAAGAACGCTTACTCAATGAGAATTCCCCTTCCTGGCTTGATACCCATAACACTTCTTGTCGTAAACTTCATATCTATTTCATAGCTTATAGCTGACGAAATGCCCAACCAGTAAATAATAGACTTGCATGATTAAATGGATCATACCATCTTGATGGGCTGCCCTCTCGTCCTCTACGTCATTCGGCAGCTCCAAACCTCCTCGAAACATGCCGACCAGCCCACAATATACAGATCTTCCGAAATATTATGGACTAATCAACATTGTACTATAATGAGAAAGAGAAATAAATGTTTTTAGGACAGTTGACGGAGCAATTTTTACTGTGATATTATATTTAAGTATTGTTTCATGCAGGGTTAGGAACAAGGAGGTGTAATGAATGGCTCGCAAATGTTATGTAACAGGCAAGAAACCAAGCAGTGGTAACCATGTTTCTCACGCTAACAACCACAACAAGCGTTCTTGGGGTGTCAACGTTCAAAAGGTTCGCATTTTGGTGGATGGCAAGCCAAAACGTGTATACGTCAGCACTCGCGCTTTGAAATCCGGTAAAGTGACTCGCGTATAATCATCTCGTTATATGAAGAAAAACTTCTAAATCTCCAGGCACCATTTGTGGGCGATCCGGGACAAGGAAGTTTTTCTTGCGTTTAGATACATATTCTTCACCTAAACAAAAAGCACCCTGAGCAGATAACAGGTGCTTTTTTTATTTAGATATAAGAAAATTGAAAGAGCCGAACTCCCGCTTTCTTATATCGCAAGAAAAACTTCCGGTCGAACGCGGTCTGTCTTCGATAAGTACGTCGCTAGACACTCTTCTTATGATACAAGAAAGCGGCAGAGGCCATGCGCGCATTGGCTTTCTTATACCGCAAGAAAAACCTCCGCATACAAGATGCGGTATGTCCTCCATGCGCTCTATCGGAGTGCTCTTCTCTTGCCTCATCCCCCGTAAACCGGCTGGCGGCGTCGGTCCCAGGCGGAGGTTTTGTTACGCCGGGACAAGCTGTCAGCTCTTGTGAAACGTATTTAAGATGGCCTTCACAAAACCTCCCAAAAACTTCGGCAGCTTGAACGTATAGAATTTCATGTCTCACCCTCCCCATCATTCTCATGCCTTCCTAGATTATGTTATGCACCAAGCCCTTAGATGTGAACACAGACAAAAAAGGCTACATGAGAACCCAGCTCATGTAACCATATTTATGCGGGAATCCCCCGCCCTATGCATCCCGTGCTCACGTTCTGAGGTCAAGATGTTACGCTGTTTCGGATTTGGGCAATGGCCGCCGCTCGATCCGGCTTGCCGAAGACCGCGCTGCCCGCAACCAGGACATCCGCTCCCGCTTCCACCACGAGCGGCGCCGTCTCCGCCGTAATGCCGCCATCCACTTCGATATGGATATTCGGATTGTCGGAGATTGAAATCCATTCACGCAGCTGCGCAATCTTGCTTACGGTCCGCTCGATAAATGCTTGTCCGCCGAAGCCGGGATTCACGGTCATCACCAGCACCAAATCCACATCAGGAAGCACTTCCTGAAGGACATGGGCCGGCGTGGCCGGATTAATCGCGACGCCAGCCTTCACGCCATGCTCTTTAATGAGATGGATGACGCGGTGAAGATGCGGGCAGGTCTCGGCATGAACCGTGATCAAGTCTGCTCCTGCCTTGACGAAGTCGGCAATATACAGCTCCGGCTGTTCGATCATCAGATGCACGTCGAGCGTCAGGCCCGTATGCGGTCTGATCGCTTGGACGATCGGCGGCCCCAGAGTAATATTCGGCACGAAATGCCCGTCCATGACGTCCACATGAATCCAGTCGGCTCCGCTTGCTTCGGCTTCCTTAATTTCCTGCCCCAGCTTTGCAAAGTCCGCCGACAATATGGATGGCGCAATTTTTATCATGATTCAGTACCTCCGCTTCTTGTCTTTCATCTCGGTATAAAACTCCACGTAATGCTCATAACGGCTAGCCAGGATGATTCCATCCTCTTTGGCTTGAATCACCCGGCAGCCAGGCTCCTGCATGTGACTGCACCCTCTGAATTTGCATTCAGCCGCATAAGGAGCAAACTCCTTGAAGCAAGTCGACAGCTCCTCGACACCAAGCTCCAGAAAATCCAGCTGGCTAAAGCCGGGCGTATCGGCAACATAGCCTCCGTTATCAAGCTCAATCAGCTCCACGTGGCGCGTCGTATGCCGGCCGCGGCCAAGGCGCAGGCTGATTTCGCTGGTCTCCAGCGAGAGGCCCGGCATCAACGCATTGAGCAGGGACGACTTGCCGACGCCGGATTGACCGGAGAATACGCTGATTCGAGCGGCCAGGCGGTCCTTCACCTCTTCGGTACCGATGCCTTGCAAGGAGCTGGTTATAAGCACTTCATACCCGATTTCTTCGTACTGGCGCTTGACCTGCTCCAATACATCGTCCGAGTCGTCTGCAAGGTCCTGCTTCGTCAGGCAGATCAACGCCTCAAGTCCCGAATGCTCGATATGTACCAGGAACTTGTCCAGCAGATGCAGGCTCAAGTCCGGTTCCTTGACCGAAAACAACAGAACCGCCAAGTCGACGTTCGCGACCGGCGGGCGAATTAATTGGGAAGACCGTGGAAGTATTTCATCCACGGTCCCCTCCCCATTCTCAGTCAATGAATACTTCACGCGATCTCCAACGAGCGGAGAGATGCCTTTCTTTTTGAAAATGCCGCGGGCTCTGCATTGAACCGCTGGGTCCTCCCCGGATATAATGTTGCCATCCTGCAGTGGTTTGACATAGTAATATCCGCTTAGTGCCTTCACGATCAGTCCCTCTAGCATATAATAGGCCTCACCTTTCTTGTTGAAATTAGTGTTCTCATGACTTGTTTCTAATCGTTGTCTTTGCCTTTGCCCTTACCCTTGCCGTTTCCTTCGCTGCCGTTATCCCAGTGATAAGCAGCATCATCTTCCTCATTCGAACCGTCCTCGCCATTTCCCTCATCCGGGTTGGTGTCCACCGGTACATCAGGTTGCTCAGGCGGCTGCTCAAAGGTCGGCTGCGGCACGGTACCGTTCTTGACGTCGGTGTAGCTTACGCTGTACGTATCCACCTGGCGGCCGTCACGGAATATCATGACCGTCGCGTGTTTGTCGGGAGCAAGCAGCAGCTTAACGGGTACCATTTCGGAAGTCGTAATGGTCTTGTTTACGGCTTCCTGGTTGTCTCCCAGCGCGTCGCTGAAGACCACCCGGATTTTGCTTTCTTGTCCTTCGGCGCTCGGCGACACCGGTACGCTGTAATTATACTCGAGCGCGTCCGAAGGATAGCCGGAGCTGACGAACAGCGTGATATCGGAGCCTGGTGCAACTTGTTGATTGGCCTCATGCGGCCATTGCTCTATTACGATGCCCTTTTTCACTTCAAAACTAGATCTCTCTTTGATGGCTGCAATCTTAAAGCCATTTGACTCCAAAATATTGACGGCATTCTCCTGCTCTAAGCCAACCACGCCCGGCATAGGGACCAAATTCTTGCCCTCGCTCACCGTTACGCTGATTACTTCAGTTTCTGGATTGATTTTTGTACTGGCTTCCGGGCTTTGTTTAAAGATCTTGCCCTGAGGTACTTCATCATTTTTTTCAGACGATCGCTTGATGGAGGTTTCCTTGACTCCAATCTCTTTTAATGCAGCAACTGCCTCATCAAACGTCATCCCATTAAGGTCCGGCATTTCCGGAAGCGGCTTCGCATCCCCGACCGATAACTGAACCGGTGAGCCCTTCTTCAGCATGGTCTCTGGTTCCTTGTCCTGTGCAAACACGACGCCTTCATCCACATTCGGTTTATATTCGCGAATGACTTCCTCATTCACCGTCAAACCTTGGGCCTCTAGCTCGCGGATCGCTTCCTCCTCCGTCATGCCTACCACTGGCGGCACCTTAACCTCCGGCACCTCCAGCATATTGTTCACATACATGACGACGCCTAACATAAGGCCGAGGAACAGGAGCACCGAGCCGATAATGATGGTCGGCTTGACCCACTTTTTCTTCGGCTTGCCGGTTGGCTTTTCCTCAAACTCATCGTCATCCAAGTCGTCATCTTGGTCATGATGATGCTGGCTGCTGCGCTGCATCGTTTTGAGCGCCGGCATGACCAGGGTAGAATCGGCATCGTCCTCGAACTCCATCTTCGGCTCATTGAGGCGCATCGGCATCAAGCACGTTTCGAGGTCGTCCATCATTTCTTCCGCGGACTGGTAACGCTCCTCCGGATTTTTGCGCATGGACTTCAGGATGATGTTCTCCACGCTTTGAGGAATGAGCGGGTTCACTTCCCTAGGCTCGTCAAATTCCTCCTGCAGATGCTTCAGTGCAACACTGATCGGGCTCTCGCCCAGAAAAGGAAGACGGGCCGTGAGCATTTGATATAACACGATACCAAGTGAGTATAAATCCGATTTCTCGCCCGTCACGACGCCCTTGGCGTGCTCCGGCGAGAAATAATGCACAGAACCCACGACGGAGCCTGTCTGCGTAATGGTTGTCGACGTGACCGCCCTGGCAATGCCAAAGTCGGTTACTTTGACCCTCCCGTTACGGCCAATCAGAATGTTATGCGGTTTAATATCGCGGTGAATAATCTGGTTATGATGGGCATGCCCCAATGCATCGCAGATCTGGGTCGCAATCCGGACGGCTTCTTCGACCTGCAGCGGCGCCCGTTCTTTAATGATTTCATTCAAATTCTGACCTTCGATATATTCCATGACGATGTAATGCACATCTTCCTCTTGGCCCACATCGTAGATGCTGACCACGTTGGAATGCGACAATGAAGCCGCCGATTGTGCCTCACGCCGGAAACGGCGAATAAATTCCTCGTCGTGCACAAACTGCTGGCGCAGCACTTTGATCGCTACGTTCCGGTTCAGCAAAATATCCTGAGCCTTGTAGACCAGCGCCATGCCGCCGCCGCCGATGCGTTCAATAATCTTATAACGACCAGCCAATTCATGTCCGATCATGAATCCCACCCCTTTATACGTTGCCCGACAACCTCTTCTTGATGTTCAAACATTGCGACTGTGATGTTGTCCTCACCGCCAGCGAGAAGTGCCAGTTGAAGCAGGCGATCCGCTCTTTCTTCCAGAGGAAGGTCAAGTGAACCGGAAATTTGTCCGATCAGCTCGCGGCTGACCCGGTTGCTGAGTCCGTCACTGCATAGCAGCAGCACCTCGCCTTCCCCGAGCGTAACCGGCGTAAGCTCAACCGTCACGTCCACATCCGTTCCAAGTGCCCGGCTTAATACGTTTTTCCGGGGATGGGTTTCCAGTTGATCTTCCGTAATCTGACCGCTCTTAAAAAGCTCATTAACCAATGTGTGATCATCCGTGAGCCGAATGACTTGTCCGGGAACGACTTTGTAAGCCCGGCTGTCCCCGATATGACCGATATAACCTTCGGAGCCTCGCAGCAGCACCGCTACGATCGTCGTGCCCATATTGTGAAGCCGCTCATCTGCCGAGGCTTCCTGATAGATAACTGCATTGGCGTGCAATATGGCATCGCCAAGCGCAGCCCGAACGCCGTCCATGGACATGTCCTGCTCTAAAGAGGACAAATCCGCAGCCACGGTATCTACCGCAAGCCTGCTGGCGGTGTCGCCCGCAAGGTGGCCGCCCATGCCGTCAGCAACCACACCCAAGGTATAGCCATGCTCCAATGTGCTAACAAATACCGAATCCTCATTAACAGGACGAACGCGCCCCACATGGCTTACATGAACCGTCTTGATCAAATCTTCTCACCTCAACTCCATATGCTTGGCCCGCAGCTGGCCGCAAGCGGCAGCGATATCATGGCCTTGTTCACGACGGATGGTCACATTGACCCCCTTGTCTGCTAACGCACGTTGAAATTTGAAAATATCGTTACGCGATGTGCGAACATATTTCCGTTCCGGCACATGGTTAACCGGAATCAGATTGACGAAGCAGTTCATATCCTTGATGACGTCCGCAAGCTCTTCGGCGTGCTCCACCTGATCATTCACTCCGCCGATCAAGGCGTATTCAAACGTAATGCGGCGTCCGGTTTTAGCCTGGTAATAACGAAGCGATTCAATCACGTCGTCAAACGGGAACCGGCGGTTCACGGGCATCAGCTTGGAGCGCAGCTTATCGTTCGGCGCATGAATGGAGATGGCCAGATTAATCTGGGTATCCTCTTCGGTGAATTTATAGATGTTAGGCACAATGCCGCTCGTGGATACGGTAATGTGGCGTTGGCCGATATTCAATCCTTTTTCATGGATCATCGTGCGCAGGAATTTCATGGTCGCCTCATAGTTCTCAAACGGTTCGCCTGAACCCATGATCACGATGCTGCTGACGCGTTCTCCCGTTTTATCGAGAATCTTCTGTGCCTGAACCACCTGGGCAACGATTTCGCCGGAGGTCAGGTTTCGCTTCAAGCCTCCCAGCGTGGATGCGCAGAACGTACATCCGATACGGCAGCCGACCTGCGTCGTAACGCAGATGCTGTTGCCGTAGTTATGCCGCATGATGACGGTCTCGATGGCATGGTCATCATGAAGGCCGAACAGAAACTTGACCGTTCCGTCCTTGGATTCCAGCTTGGTGATCTCCGTCAGGGTCACGAAGCTGAATTCCTGCTCCAGCTTGGCCCGAAGCTCTTTGGACAGATTCGTCATTTCCGCGAAGTCGTTCACCCGCTTCACGTACAGCCAGTCATAAATCTGGGTTCCCCGAAACGCGGGCTCCCCGTTCTCTTGAGCCCAGGCTTGAAGCTCTTCCAGTGAATAATCATATATAAAAGGTTTCATTCTCACCACACCTGTCTAGTTTAAAGGATGTCCGGCCAGCATTCTTCCGAACGCTCCCTATTTCATTCATATGCATCTCTTTTTTCATTCTTCCTATTCTAACATAAATAAAAGAGACGGTAAAAGAGGAAAACCCGCCGGCATAGGCGGGATACGACTATAGTCATGGCGGCAAGCGCCCTTAAGAGGAACGTCTGCCGAGTCTGGCAATGTAAAAGCCGTCGCTGTGATAGTGCTGGGGCAGGATTTGAATGCCGCCGCCTCGCGCAAGCGAATTCTCGCCCAGCCGGCTTAAGGCTCCAAGGCCGTCTTCAGCAATGGCAAATTCGGAATGGCCTTCCAGAAAAGCAGATACCACGCCTTCATTCTCCATCGGTTCAATCGTGCACGTGCTGTATACCAAGATCCCTCCGGGACGCAGCAAGGTCGAGACCGACTCCAGCAGCCTGAGCTGCAGCGCCGCAATCTCATGGATGTCCTCCTGGGACTTGCCCCACTTCAGATCCGGCTTGCGCCGGATCACGCCAAGGCCGGAGCAGGGAGCATCCAGCAAAATTCGGTCGAAAGACGCAGGCTCGAAGCGGTCTGCCAAATCCAGCGCGTCCCCCGTCACGATCGAAATGCTGTCCAGTCCCAAACGGCTGGCCTGATCCGAGATCAGCTTCCCTTTATGGGCATGAATATCGTTGGCGACGATGCTGCCCTCGTCCTTCATCAGCTCGCCCATATGGGCGCTCTTTCCGCCCGGGGCCGCGCAGCAATCGAGGATGCGCATGCCCGGCTCAGGCTGAACGGCCTCGGCCACGAGCATCGAGCTTTCGTCCTGGATCGAGATCATCCCGTCACGATACCAATCGGTCAAGGCCATATTGCCCGCGCCCTTAACGACAATCCCGTAAGGACTAACCGACGATGGGGAAGCATCCAGGCCATGGCTGCCCATTAATTCCAGCATGTCATCGCGGCTGATCATCGTGGTGTTCACCCTCACGCTTACAGCAGGCGGTTCATTGTTTGCGGCACAGATCGCCTCTGTTGCCTCCGTACCGTACTGGGAAATCCAGCGCTCCACCAGCCACTGCGGATGGGAATGCAGAAGGGAAATGCGCTGGGCGTCCGTCATATCCTCCGGAATGGCCAGGGTTTCCTTCTGACGCAGAATATTCCGAAGCACCCCGTTCACCATGCCGGAGATCCCTTGATGCCCGCGGCGCTTCGCCAGATTAACGGCTTCGCTGACAACCGCATGGTCCGGGATCCGATCCAGGTACACGATCTGATAAAGGCTGATGCGAAGCAGCGCCCTTACCCAAGGCTGAAGCTTCCGCACCCCTTTGTTGACAAACTTGTCCAAAAAATAATCAAGCGTGTTCAGCCGCGAGATCGTGCCGTAGATCAGCTCCGTGGCTAGTCCCGCGTCGCTCTTGGCAAGCGAGGACTTCTGCAGAGCGGAGTTGAGCAGGAGGTTGCTGTACGCCCCCTCCTGCTCAACCTGAGTCAATACATTCATCGCCAGCTCCCGGGGAGAGTCCAGGCGTCCCTTCGGGCTGCGGTTTCCGCTCACGACAGCACCGTCCCGGCCGTCAGGCTCGTCCCGCGGACGAATTGTGCCGCATCCATTGCCTTCTTGCCGCTAGGCTGAACCGTAAGCAGCGTCAGCGTACCGTCGCCTGTTTTCACGACGATCCCTGTCTCATGCAGCTCAAGCACGGTCCCGGGCTGCGCATCGCCAGATGGTTTCTGGGCGCTGTCTGGCTTAGCCGCTGCCCATACTTTAAACACTTCGCCGTTCCACAGCGTGAACCCGCCGGAATAAGGAACCAGACCGCGAATCTGATCGTAGATTTCGCGGGAAGTGCGGCTCCAGTCGATCTTCTCGTCATCCCGGGTCAGATTCGGAGCATACGTTGCCTTCGAATCATCCTGAGGCTCAGCCTCCACTCTGCCCTTCACGAGCCGGGGCAGCTCCCGCCGAAGCAGCTCCGCGCCGGCTTGGCTCAGCTTCTCGAACATGGTTCCAGCTGTATCATCGTCTTCAATAGGGACCTCGGTGCGGGCGATCATGTCCCCGGTGTCGAGTCCCTCCGCCATATACATCAGCGTGATGCCTGTGACGGACTCTCCATTGATGATGCTCCGCTGAATCGGCGCTCCTCCCCGATAAGCGGGGAGCAGCGAGCCGTGGACGTTCAGGCAGCCAAGCGCCGGCATATCCAGCACCGATTTCGGCAGGATTTGGCCGTACGCGGCCGTGACGATCAGCTCGGGTTTATATTCGGCCAGTTCGGCCACGGCTTCCGGATTCCGCAGTCGCTGCGGCTGCAGGACAGGGATGCCGTGACGAAGGGCGGCTTCCTTGACCGGCGTCGGGGTCAGCACTTTTTTGCGCCCCTGCGGACGGTCCGGCTGCGTAACGACGGCGGCTATCGTGTATCCTTCGGCAATCAGCATTTCCAGACTGGGTACTGCAAAGGCGGGGGTGCCCATAAATACGATATTCATCGGTTCTCCAACTCATTTCTCGGCTGTTCCGGAACATACTCATACACCCGGTCGGCGATTTCCGTAAACAGCACCCCGTTCAAATGATCGATTTCATGCTGAAATGCTCGCGCAAGCAGCCCTGTACCCGTAATGACAAGCTCATTGCCTTCGCGATCAAGCCCCTTAACCGTTACTTTCTCCGCACGTCGAACATCCCCGTTCCATCCTGGAATACTCAGGCAGCCTTCCGGCCCGAATTGCTCGCCCTCACTCTCCACGATCTCCGGATTGATCATCTTGATCAAGCCGTGCTCATCGCCCGCATCGATAACGATCAGGCGCTTCAGTATGCCGACCTGCGGCGCGGCCAGCCCGACGCCTTCCGCATCGTACATGGTATCGGCCATATCATCCAGGAGCTTTTGAACGTTCGGCGTAATTTTGGTAACTTCCTTTGCCTTTTTATGAAGAACCTCATCCGGTTCTTTAACGATAATACGAATCGCCATGTCTACGACACCATCCTTGTGCTTTTCATCATTATATGCGCTATTACATTAACATTTGCGGATCAACGTCAATACTGATTTGGAGCTTGCCGTCCCGCGCCGAATCCTGAAGCTTCTCGGCAACCGAACGCACCAGCGAGACAGCATCCATCGTTCCCCGCCATTTTATCATACATTGAAATCTGTATCTATTTTTTAACCGCGGAATGGGGGAAGCCACCGGACCCAGGATATCGAGCGCGCTTGCGTCGAACCGGTCCAGGCTTCCGAACCATCCCCGGCGGTCGGATTCGCTTTTGATGGCGGCGGCAAAATTCTCTGCCAGTCGTACGAGCAGCGGCAGCTGTTCATGCGACAGCGTCACCAGAATCAGCCTGCAGTACGGCGGATAATGGAGCGCTTTGCGGTGCTTCAGCTCATCCTTGACGAAGGATAAATAATCATGGCTGCTTGCATGAATAATCGAATAATGCTCGGGCGTGTAGGATTGGATGACCACTTCACCCGGCAGCTGATGGCGTCCCGCTCTTCCGGCCACCTGGGTCAGCAGCTGAAACGTCTTCTCGGCCGCCCGGAAGTCGGGCAGGTTCAGCGCCGAATCGGCCGTAATGACGCCGACCAGGGTGACATCCGGGAAATCCAGGCCTTTGGCGACCATTTGGGTTCCAAGCAGCACGTCGCCCTTTTTATCCCGAAACTGCTTCAGCAGCTTCTCGTGGGAGCCCTTCTCGGTCGTCGTGTCCACGTCCATCCGAATGACGCGAATCCCGGGGAACAGTTTGGCCAATTCTTCCTCGACACGCTGCGTGCCCGTACCGAAATAGCGTATATGCTCGCTCCCGCAATCCGGGCATACCTCCGGGGCCTGTGCGGCGTAACCGCAATAATGGCAGCGCAGATTGTTCGATTTCTGATGGTAGGTCAGCGAAATATCGCATTCCGGACAGCCAGCCACATATCCGCAGCTCCGGCACATCACGAAAGTGGAATACCCCCGCCGATTCAGCAGCAGCACCGTTTGTTCTCCGCGTTCCAGCCGCGCCGAAATCGCGGCATGCAGGGAGCGGCTGAACATGGAGCGATTCCCTTCCCGGAGCTCCTCCCGCATATCCACGACCTGAACAGCCGGCAGCTGGTTGCCCAGCGCACGGCTCGGCATCTCCAGCAGATGCGGAGCAAAATCATCCTGAGCCTGCGATCTCGCCGCATGGTAGCTTTCAAGCGAAGGCGTTGCCGAGCCCAGAATGACGGCTGCGCCTGTCAGCGAGGCACGGTGAATCGCCACGTCCCTGGCATGGTACTTCGGCGTTTCTTCCTGCTTATATGAACTTTCATGCTCTTCATCCATAATAATAAGGCCAAGTCGGTCAAACGGCGCAAACACCGCCGATCGTGCTCCCACGACAACCGAAGCCCGGCCTTCCCTAATTTTGCGCCATTCATCGTAGCGCTCACCATCCGAAAGCCGGCTGTGCATGACGGCCACGCGGTCGCCGAAGCGGGCTTTGAACCGCTCCACCATTTGGGGTGTGAGCGATATTTCGGGCACCAGGACAATCGCCTGACGCTCCTGATCCATGCAGCGCTGAATGGTCTGCAGGTAGATCTCGGTCTTGCCGCTGCCCGTTACCCCGTGCAGGAGAAACGCGCCATGCTTGCGTTCATCCAGCTTACGCACGATGCTCCGGTACACCGCCTGCTGCTCCGGCGTGAGCGCCAGCGGGGCGCTGGGCGTAAAGTGCCGTCCCCGGTACGGGTCGCGGAACACTTCGACATCCTCAAGGGTAATCAGTCCCTTGTCGGCCAGCGCCTTCACGGTGCCTGCGGTGACGCCGAGCGTCTGCAGCAGATCCTTCTGCGATATCGGCAGGAAGTCCTCCATCTCTACGATATATTGGAGCACTTCCTTCTGCCGCTGAGCCTTAGCCGGAAACGAAGCCAGCGCCACATGCGCTTCCTCGCTCGAAACGGCAAGCTCTACCGCTTTCATCGTTTTTTTCTGCAGTTTGTCCTTGATTTGCTGGAATTCGCTTAACCGCCCCCGGCCGATCAGCGCTTTTACGGTGGCTGCCGCATCCGGAAACGCTCGCGTTAACTGCTGGAGCGACACCTCGCCTCGCTGACTGACAAACCGGATGATCTCCTGCTCCAATTCGCTTTCCGGGAGGAGCGCGAATAATCCGCCGCTTTCATCCGACAAGCCTGCATCCGGCTCGCCAAGGGAAATATACCGCTCGGCTTTTCCCTTCAGCGCCGTTGGCAGCATCGATTGAAGAGCGGATATATAACGGCATGCATACCGCTCTTTCATCCATTCTCCAAGCTCAATCAGCTCAGGCGAGAGCGGAGGCATCACATCGAGGACTTCCTGAATCGGCTTCATTTTGGCCGTATCCATCTCGGGCCGGGGATGCAGCGAAACCACGAATCCCTGAAGCGTACGGTGACCGAACGGCACGCCGACCCGGCTGCCTACCTCGACCCATGGCCGGAGCTCCTCCGGAATCAGATAATCAAATGGACGGTCCGTATCCTTGGACGGCACGTCCACAATCACACGGGCCATTTCCATCAGGATAACCTCCCGGTCAACCGTTCGGCCGCCAGCGTTAACAGCCTCATGGCCACTTCCTCCTTGGACATCACGGGCAGCTGCAGGACGAGCCCTTCTGCATCGAATATATGAACGCTGTTCGTGTCCGTGCCAAAGCCGGCGCCTTCCTGCGTAACATCATTGGCAACGATCAGGTCGCAATTTTTGCGTTTCAGCTTTTCCCTGGCGAACTGCTCCACCGTATCCGTCTCGGCGGCAAATCCGATCAAGAACTGGGAGGTCTTTTGGCGTCCCAGGCTTTCCAGGATATCCGTGGTCTTGACAAGATCCAGCGTCATCGTTTCCCCGCGCTTCTTGATCTTTGACGTCGCCGCCTCCGCAGGACGATAATCGGCGACCGCTGCCGCCTTAACCACGATATCGCTCGTATCGAACACGCGCTGCACCGCTTCGTACATATCCTGGGCCGACTCCACTCTCTCGGCAGGAATCCCCTCTGGCGGGGCTTCATCGGTATGAGCCGTAATGAGGTGGACGTCCGCTCCCAGCTGCTTGGCGGCTTTAGCAATCGCAAACCCCATTTTTCCGGAGGAATCATTCGTGATATAACGGACCGGATCAATGCGCTCGATCGTACCGCCGGCCGTGACAACCACTTTTTTGCCGTGCAATATGCCTGACGATCCGCTTTCCACGTCCTGATTCCACGACGCCGCGGACTCGGCTGCGCGCCCTTGGAAAAACCGTTCAACCACATCCACGATCGTATCGGGCTCCTCCATCCGTCCCTTTCCGACGTATCCGCATGCCAGAAGTCCCTCTCCGGGTTCAATCATGGACACCCCGCGGGAAACCAGCGTCTCCATGTTGGCCATGACGGCCGGATGCGTGTACATATGCACGTTCATCGCCGGCGAGATCATGACAGGAGCCGTGGTCGCAAGCAGCGTCGTGGTCAGCATGTCATCCGCCAGGCCATGTGCCATCTTGCCGATGATATTGGCCGTCGCCGGAGCAATCAGCACCAGATCGGCTAGGTCGGCCAAGTGGATATGCGAGACGACCGAGGGGTCCCTTTCGTCAAAAGTATCGCTATAAACCGGGTTTTTGGTCAGCGTCTGCAGCGTTAATTCCGGAATGAACTGCTTGGCGGATTCCGTCATGATAACATGCACATCCGCTCCCCTCTGGACAAGCCTGCTGCATAAAGTCGCTGCTTTATACGCGGCAATGCCACCTGTAACGCCAAGTACGACGACTTTTCCGTTCAACATGACAATCCCCCGCTTTCCATTTGTATGAAGGCTGTACTTTCATATCTTCTCAAAAAAATAACAACCTTTCGGTTGTCACATTTTCGCGCGCTAACGCATGGTATTCGAATGTTGAAAAAAAGCCTTAGTCCTCTCCACGCTCGATCTTCACGTAATCGCCATAGATTTCTTCCAGAGCGACACCGACGAACTTATGGGATTTCGGATGTTTCAACTCGCTGACTTCTCCTTCACGCAATTGGCGTGCACGGCGGGAAGCCGCAACCACAAGAGAATATTTACTGTCCACTTTATTCATCATTTCATCAATGGATGGATATAACACAGTCGAAGCACCTCTTCTTTATTTACTTGAAAGTTTTACGCCGTCTATGAAAAGACAGCTTACTTTCTCACCTTACAATGTTCGGCTATAATGATAGATTGTATTCTCTCGCAAGCAAGATTGATTTCATCGTTCACTACGGCATAATCATAATGCTGCAGCAGATTGATTTCGTCAACAGCTACGGACATGCGGTGGTCGATCGTGGCCTGACTTTCTGTCCCCCGGCCCTGGATCCGATCTTTCAGTTCGTCCAACGACGGCGGCATCAGAAACACAAAGATACCGTCCGGAAACTTCTCCTTGACCTTCAGCGCGCCCTGCACTTCGATCTCCAGTATAATATCCTTGCCGGTGGCTAATGTTTCTTCCACAAAATCTCGAGGGGTTCCATAATAGTTCCCGACGTATTCCGCATATTCGAGAAGCTGGTCGTTCTCAATCATATCCATGAATTGTTCCCGACTTTTGAAAAAATAGTTTACGCCGTTTACCTCGCCGAGCCGCGGCGAACGCGTCGTAGCCGACACCGAATACACCAGTTCCGGAACCCGGCTGCGAAGTGCCGTACAGACGGTTCCCTTTCCAACGCCGGAAGGACCGGACAATACAATCAATAATCCTTTAGACATAGTACTCCTCATCTTATTCGTCGTTGTCGTCATCTTTGCTGGACAGACGGTGAGCCACCGTTTCCGGCTGTACGGCCGATAAAATCACGTGGTCGCTATCGGTAATGATAACAGCCCTCGTCCTTCGGCCATATGTAGCATCAATCAGCATATGACGGTCCCGTGCTTCTTGAATGATCCGCTTGATCGGAGCCGATTCAGGACTCACGATTGAGATGATCCGATTGGCCGATACGATGTTTCCGAAGCCAATATTAATAAGTTTGATTGCCATAGTGCGGTTGCTCCCCCTATACATTTGACTCTTACTTGCCGATGAAACTGCGGTTATTCCACATTGGCGGCTTGTTCACGAATCTTCTCCAGTTCCGCTTTCATTTCGACAACACGGTTTACCAGAGTCAGATGATTGGCTTTCGATCCAATCGTATTGACTTCTCTGTTCATTTCCTGAATCAGAAAATCCAGTTTACGGCCTACAGGGCTTTTCTGAAGTAGCAGCTCCCTGCATTGTTCCAAATGGCTGTGAAGTCGAATCAACTCCTCGTCCACATTGGAACGTTCAGCAAACAGAGCGACTTCCATTCCGAATATATGTTCATCAACAGCAAGCGATCCGTCATCAAGAGATTCAATGCGCTGCCGCAGGCGCTTCCGGTATTCGGCCGGAACCTCCGGAGCAAGCTCGGTCATCTCCCGGTGCAGCTGCTGCAAGCGGTCAAGCCTCTGCCCGATATCCTTCGCGAGAAAAGCGCCTTCCCTGCTGCGCATCTGGACCAGACCCTCAAGCGCTTGTTCCAGACCTTGAAGAAGCGCATCATTCCATAACCTCTGCTGCGCTTCATCCATGGAAAGTCCGCTCGGAGTTACAAGAACATCTGGCAGCGTCAAAATATCCCGCACCGCCAGATCTCCCGTGATTCCGTATGACTTCAAATCCTCGGCTGCCTGTAAATACGCTTGAACCATGGCATGGTTCAGCACGGCACCCTGAGACTCGCCGTTGTTTTCCTTGTTAATATAAACATCAATCCGTCCGCGTCCGATCCGGCTCTGTACCGCCCGTCGAAGCGAATCCTCGAAGAGTGCCCATTCACGGGGCATGCGAAAGACGATCTCGCAGTACCGGTGATTAACTGACTTCACTTCGAAAGAGATACTGTAGCCTTGAAAATCGACAACGGATTGCCCATATCCGGTCATGCTCAATGACATCGGAATCACATCCATTACACTATTGTAATTGATAATTATTAATGAAACAAGGGGGTCAATCGGCGGCCCGATTTCTCCCAGACGTACTCCATTAATTGTACGCTCATTTCATAGAACATAAACGGCGTCATCAAATAGATGCCGTTAAAATGCTCTGTCGCAACATCCAGCAGCTCCTTGCCGATCTTGACGCCCATCGCCCGGCCCGCTTCGCCTTCAAGTCCCGCCATGCGGCTGCGGACTTCGTCCGACAGCTGAATGCCCGGCACCTCATTGTGCAAATACTCGGCATTGCGCCCGCTTGCCAGCGGCATGATGCCGATGAAGATTGGAATATCCAGATGCGCCGTCGCTTCCCGAAGCCTAACCATTAACTCGGGATCGTAAACGGGCTGCGTCATGACGTAATCGGCGCCCGAAGCAATCTTCTTCTCCAAGCGGGCAACCGCTTTGTCCAGATGCCTTACATTTGGATTGAACGCTGCCCCGACAACGAATTTGGCTTTTTGTTTCAGCGGCTTTCCGGAGAAAGCAATGCCGTCGTTCAGCTGCTTGATCATCCGAATGATTTCAAACGAGGTCATGTCGTAAACCGAGCTGGAATCCGGCAAATCCCCAAAACGGGCCGGATCCCCCGTCACCGCAAGCACATGGTCGATGCCGAGCGCGTCGAAGCCCATCATGTGCGACTGCGTCCCGATCAGGTTCCGGTCGCGGCAAGCAATGTGGATCAGCGGCCGCAGTCCCGTGCGTGCTTGTACCAGATGGCCGAGAGCCATGTTGCTCATGCGGGTTACGGCCAGCGAGTTATCCGCAAGGGTCAGCGCATCGGCTCCCGCTTTTTTCAAAGCTTCCGCGCCTTTCATGAACTTGGTGATATCCAAATCCCTCGGAGGGTCCAGCTCCACGATAACCGTATGCCGTTCCTTTACGATATCGACAATCGTCGGCTCCCCGCTGCGCTCGTAGAATTGCTCCTGGGCGGTTTCGTGAATCACGATCCGGTTGATCTCCGCCTCTTCGACGGCAGGGAGCGGCGAAGGAACGTAGCCGGATAGCGCCGAGGAAATTTCCGCGATATGCTCCGGCGTCGTCCCGCAGCAGCCGCCGATAATGCGGGCGCCGCGATCCGCAAACTCCAGGGCCGTTTTCCCGAAATACTCGGGACTCGCGCCATACCGGTATTCCCCGTCCACATAATCGGCGATTCCCGCATTCGGGTAGACCGAAGCCGGAAGATTCATGATGCCGTTCAGGGTTTCCAGCGCGCGCATGATGCCGTTCGGCCCCGTCCGGCAGTTAAACCCGATCACGTCCGCGCCTTCATGGCTCAATATGCGGTATGCATCCGGCATCGTGAAGCCGTCCAGCGTGCGGGCAATATCCTCCACCGCGAACTGGCAGATCACCGGCAGGTCGCTCAGCATCCGTGCCTGCGCCAAAGCCAATTGCATTTCATCCACGTCGTAGAACGTCTCGAGCAGGATGCCGTCAACGCCTTCGGAGATGAGTACGGACAGCTGCTCTTCGAAGTAACGCTTGAGCTCGCTCGTGGAAATATTGCTTCTTTTGCCTGCCCGAATGGAGCCGACCGCTCCAACCACATATCCTTGATCGCCGGCGGCTTCACGCGCAATTCTCACGCCTGCGCGGTTGATCTCTCCTACCCTCGCCTCCAAGCCGTATTTGGACAGCTTGTCATAATTGGCTGAGAACGTGTTGGTCTCGATGACCTGTGCACCAGCCTCAACATACTGGCGATGAACGTTCCCGATGACCTCCGGAGAGGTTAAATTCAGTTCTTCATATGAAATGCCTACAGGAAATCCTTTTTGATATAAATAAGTACCCATCGCGCCGTCACCGACCAGTACCTGATTCTCCCATGCCTGCCGAAGATTCGGTTTCATCGCGTTTTCTCCTCCACCCGACGTTTATTTTCAACTAATGTATCATAAAACCTCTGCAAAGATAAAGAGACAAAAGGGAGGCCTTCGAAGGCCTCCCTACCGTGTCCGTCCCTGCAGGACAAACTTATGAACATGCTGTTTTTTTCAACTGCCGGAGGAAGAGAAGCGGCCAGCAGATGCCCTAAATTGCCAACTTCCCTTTGTATACAACCTCGGCCGGTCCCGTCATGTACACATGGTTATCAAGCTCATCCCACTCGATGAACAGGTCCCCGCCCTTAAGCGAGATCGTCGCGCTGCGGTCTGTGGCCCCGTTCAGCACGGAGGATACCAGCGTCGCGCAGGCGCCGGTGCCGCAGGCCAGGGTCGGCCCCGCGCCGCGCTCCCATACCCGCATGTCCACTTGACCGCGTGAATTCACCGTTGCAAACTCCACGTTGATCTTTCTCGGAAAGAGCGGGTGCACCTCAAGCTTAGGACCCCATACGCCGAGATCAAAGTTCACCGCATCGTCCACATAAATGACGCAGTGCGGATTGCCCATGGAAACGGCAGTGAATCGGAATTCCCGGCCGTCCACTTCAACGGGATGATTCACCACCGGATTGAGATCGACCAAGGTCGGCACGCTAAGTCCATTCAGGACCGGTTCGCCCATATCGACCCTTACGCTGCTTACTTGACCGTCCTGCACCGTAAGACGCACTTGCTGCACGCCGGCTCCGATGGTTTCTATGGTAATCTCCTCGCGGTCGATATGGCCATGATCGTACACATATTTCGCGACGCAGCGGATGGCGTTGCCGCACTGCTCCGCTTCGGAACCGTCCGAATTCATAATCCGCATCATGAAATCAGCCTTCGCGGAAGGCAAAATATATACAAGTCCGTCAGCACCGATGCCGAAGAAGCGATTGCACAGCTTCACGGCCAATTCGGATGCATCGGATGGAAGTTCCCGTTCGCCGTATACGACAACGAAGTCGTTGCCCAATCCATGCATTTTCGTAAATTCCATCATAAAACCCCATCTCCTCTGCAATTGCTACGCTCGTGCTTAGCATATCGCAGAGGTGATGGGCTATCCATTCATTTTACGCCGAAATATTTGCACTCTTCGTCATCATGCCGCGGCGGTTCCGGTTGCGGTTCCGTCTGCCGCCCCACACGCTTCCGGCCCCCATCAGGAAGGTAGGAATGCCGGCGGCGACGAGTGTCAATGCCCACTCTTTCAGGCCAAGCGGAACCGTCTTGAAGATCGGCTGGAACGCCTCGATGTACATGACGCCGAGCATCAGCAATACGGAGGACAGCACAGCCAGAACCAATGCTTTGTTCTGAAGCGGGTTCCGATGGAAAATCGAGCGCGAGCTGCGGCAGTCGAACACATGGATCAGCTGGGCCATGACAAGGGTAGCAAAGGCAACGGACTGCGCCTTGGCCAGCTGCGCCGGATCATTCGGCGCGATGCGCAGCGTGACCCAAAATGCGCCGAGCGTGCACAAGCCGATCAAGATGCCGCGGCTGATGATTTTCCAGCCAAGGCGTCTGGCGAAAATATTTTCCTTGGCCCCCCGCGGCTTGTGCTCCATCAGGTCCTTCTCCGGCTGGTCCACCCCGAGCGCCATGGCCGGGAGCCCGTCGGTGACCAGGTTTACCCACAGAATCTGGATCGGAACGAGCGGAAGCGGAAGCCCCATCATCATCGCAAAAAACATCGTCAGAATCTCGCCGACATTGGAGGCCAGCAAATAGCGGATGAATTTGCGGATATTTTCATAAATGCTCCGCCCCTCCTCAATCGCCGAAACAATCGTGGAGAAATTATCGTCACTGAGCACCAGCGACGACGCTTCCTTCGTTACGTCCGTGCCGGTAATGCCCATGGCAATCCCTATATCCGAGGCTTTGATGGCTGGTGCATCGTTCACGCCATCCCCCGTCATGGCAACCACATGCCCCTTCCGCTGGAGCGATTTCACGATGCGAAGCTTGTGCTCGGGAGAGACGCGGGCATAAACGAAGGTTTGATCCACCCTCGCATCCAGCTCCTTGTCGTCCATTCGGGATAACTCCTGTCCCGATAGCGACAGGCCGTTCCTTGGCAGGATCCCGAGCTGGGCCGCGATCGCTTCCGCCGTTGTCCGATGGTCGCCCGTGATCATGACGGTCTTGATTCCGGCGCGGCGGCAAGTCGCAATCGCGTCGCGCACTTCACGGCGCGGCGGATCGATCATTCCGGCCAGCCCCACAAAGATAAGCTGGCTCTCGGCCTCTTTCTCCGTTTCCGGCTTATCATAGGAACGCAAATCCCGATAAGCCAAACCAAGCACGCGCAGCGCGTTGGAAGCCATGCCTTCATTGGCGGCCAGCACCTTCTGGCGGAGCGTGGAGGTCAGCGGCACGACGTTCCCGTCCCACATGATATAAGCACAGGCGTCCAGCAGGACGTCCGGTGCGCCCTTCGTGCAGAGCAATCGTCCGCCCTGATGGCTGACGATGACGGACATCAGCTTCCGCTCCGAATCGAAAGGAAACTCTTTGTCTCTTTGGTAGATAGAGTTCAGGCTGCCCTTCGTCAATCCCATTTTGGACGACAGCGTCAGCAGCGCTCCTTCTGTCGGGTCCCCTTTTAACTCCCAAGCAGCTGCTGCCGGCTCCTCCTTGCCCTTGCGCTTGCTCCGGGCTTCCTCCTGCACATTCTCATAGATCTCCGCATTGTTGCACAGCCCGCTGATTTGCAGCAGTCTGCGAAGCCCCTGATCGGATCTCAGCTCGACAGGCTTGCCTCTGTGGAGGATCTGACCCGTCGGGTCATACCCGTGCCCGGTCACTTCCAGCGTACGTCCTCCCAGCCAAACCTGGGTCACGGTCATTTTATTCTGCGTGAGCGTCCCCGTTTTATCCGAACAGATCACGGATGCGCAGCCCAGCGTCTCCACGGATGGCAGCTTGCGCACGATCGCTTTGCGCTTGATCATGCGCTGCACGCCGAGGGATAGCGCAATCGTGACGATGGCCGGCAGCCCTTCGGGAATGGCCGCTACGGCAAGGCTGACCCCTGCGAAGAACATCCCTGCTGCAGGCTGTCCATGCAGAATGCCTGCGACTACGACCAAGACCGTCAGCCCCAACGACACGGCGATCAGAATTTTGCCCAGCTGCTCCAGGCGATGCTGCAGCGGCGTCTCCTGGGATTCCGTGTTTTGGATCAAATCGGCGATTTTGCCCATCTCCGTATCCATTCCGGTCCGGATGACAACGCCTTTACCCGTGCCGCGGGCCACCATCGTTCCCATGAACCCGATGTTCTTCCGGTCGCCCAGCGGAACTTCCGCATCGTGGATCGGCTCAGCATGCTTATTTACCGGCAGGGACTCGCCGGTCAAGGCGGACTCCTCGACGCTGCAGCTGTTGATCTCCAGCCAGCGAACGTCGGCCGGGATACGGTCTCCGCTCTCGACGAGAATGACATCGCCAGGTACGAGTTCTCTGGCCGTTAGCTGCACCACCTTGCCGTCCCGGATGACCTTGGAGGTCGGCGCGGACAGCTGCTTCAAGGCCCGAAGCGACCGCTCCGCCTTAAATTCCTGGATGAAACCAAGGATCCCGTTGATCAGGATGATGGCGACGATCGTGACGGCATCCAGATACTCGCCCAGCAGGCCGGATACCAGGGTGGCTCCAAGAAGCACCAGCATCATGAAATCCTTAAATTGATTCAAGAACAGAACAAATGGAGAAATTTTAACGCCCTCGGAGAGCTCGTTGTAGCCACTTTTTTTTCGTCTCTCCCCGGCTTCCTCTTCCGTGAGGCCCTGCTCCGGATGCATCTGCAGTACTTGCTGCAATTCATCCGTGTCCATCTGGTGCCATTGCTTTTGTTCCATGCTTCCTTTCCCTCCCGGTTGGTTTTGCAAGTTCCGGCGGATGACAGCTTTTCCACCCTTTCTACGTAAATGTATTCGGACAGGTCCTGAATTATCACAGAAGGGGCCTTAAGTTTTTAAGGGAAATATGGCATCATAGAGAAGTACGATTAGGAAGGGTAACAGACAGATAGGAGAATGAAGGATGGCACTAGACGGCATTGTCACGCGCGCGATCGTGCATGAGCTTCAAGCCTGCCGGGGCGCACGAATCAATAAAATATATCAACCGAACGATCGGGACATCGTGTTTCACATACGCACCCAGCAAGGAAACGCCAAGCTGCTGCTCTCCGCAAACCCCACATATCCCAGGGTGCATCTGACGCAGGAAACGTTTCTCAATCCGGCCGAAGCGCCGATGTTTTGCATGATTCTGCGCAAGCATTGCGAAAGCGGCATCATCGAGGACATCCAGCAGGTGGGCATGGAGCGGATCATCCATATGACGATTCGCCAGCGCGACGAGCTCGGGGATGTTTCCTCCAAGAAAATCATCGTGGAGCTGATGGGCAGACACAGCAACATCATTCTGCTTGATCCCGCGAGCGATACCATACTGGACGGCATCAACCATGTGACGCCCGCCATCAGCAGCTACCGCGTGGTCATGCCGGGATTTTCCTACACGGATCCGCCGGAGCAGCATAAGCGGAGCCCGCTCGAAACTGGGCAGGAAGCTTTCCGGGAGTCCTGCCTGGTGAACGAGGAGCCGGCCGTCCCATGGCTGGTCGGTACATTCAGCGGCCTGAGCCCGCTGGCAGCGCAGGAAATAGCCCACCGTGCAGGAGAAGGCCATCCTGGCGGAAACGAAGGGGAAAAAGATTGCGGCAGCCTGTGGCGTGCATTCGATGAGGTGATGGGGCAAGTCCGCAGCCATCAATATACGCCTATTACAGGCGTCAATGCCAAGGGCAAATCGGTGTTCTCCGTCATACCGCTGACATTGCTTGCGGACGAGACCAGAACCTACGAATCCGTCAGCCAATGCATGGAGGATTATTACGGGGATAAGGCGCAGCGGGACACGGTTAAACAGAAGGTCAGCGACCTCCTCCGATTCCTGCAGAATGAACGGACCAAAAACATCAAGAAGCTGGATAATCTGAACAAAGATTTGGAGGAAGCCGGCGATGCCGATCGGTACCGGATTTTTGGCGAGCTTCTCTTCGCCTCGCTCCATCAGATTCAGAAGGGCGACCGCGAAGTCCAGCTGATCAACTTCTACGATGAAGAGCAGGCGACCGTCACCATACCGCTGGATCCGCTACTGACACCATCGGACAATGCCCAGCGTTATTTCAAAAAGTACAACAAGTATAAGAACAGCCTTGCGGTCATCAATGAACAGTTAATCAAAACCCGTGAAGAGATCAACTATATCGAGAATCTTCTGCAGCAGCTGTCGCATGCTTCCTTGAACGACATCGATGAAATCAGGGACGAATTGGTCCAGCAGGGATATTTAAGAGACCGCAGCCGCAAAACGAAGAAAAAGAAGAAAAACGACAAGCCGACGCTGCATGTCTATACTTCATCCGAAGGCGTCGAGCTCTATGTGGGCAAAAACAACCTTCAAAACGAATACGTGACCAACCGTCTCGCTTCCTCGAACGACACATGGCTGCACACCAAGGATATCCCAGGTTCCCATGTGGTCATCCGCAGCAGCGAGTACGGGGACGCGACGCTCCAGGAAGCGGCGCAGCTGGCGGCTTATTACAGTCAGGCCAAAGAATCAAGCAGCGTGCCCGTCGACTATACGCTCATTCGCCACGTCCGCAAGCCGAATGGAGCCAAACCCGGCTTCGTCATCTACGACAATCAGAAAACGCTGTTCGTGACGCCGGACGAGCAGCTGATCAAGGCCATGCCCAATTCGGTAAAAAACAATCGCAATTAAAATGAACGGAAGACGCGGATAGATCTTCATTCAGCCAAAAAAACGGGTACCCCGCAAGGTCAAAATGACCATCCGGGATACCCGTTTTTCTTACCGTTCCGTCCGTCTTAGGTCCTTGCCCGCGCCTGTTGGAGCTGGTCCAGCACCTGGGTGGATACCTGGCGGCTGCCGATATCCCCATGGAATACCTGGCCTTGCCTCTGTCCATGGTAATCCGATCCGGCGGTCACGATGAAGCCGTACTCCTCGGCCATCGCCAAGTAACGTTCCTCCTCCGATACCCCATGGTCCGAATGATAGACTTCGATCCCCTTGAACCCTGACTCTTCAATGACCGTTCTGACCAACGCATCATCGCCGTAGAGTCCGGGGTGCGCAAGCACCGGCACGCCGCCGGCTTCACGGATCCATTCGCAGGCTTCCTTGGGATGGATCCGCGGCTGCGGTACATAGGCAGCAGCGCCCTGGGCGAGATACCGGTCGAAGGCATCCCGCAGATCCAGGGCATGTCCTTTATGGACCAGCGCATCCGCAATATGCGGGCGTCCGATGCTCTCATCTGGCTCCAGCGGCCGCCCCAATACCGCAATGACTTCCTCCATCGTAAGCTCGATGCCAAGCTCGCGAAGCTTAGCCAAGATCTTCTCATTGCGCTTCTCCCTGGTGCGGCGAAGCGCTGCCAGCCGCTCCAGAAACACGGGGTCCCGGTGATCGACGTAATAGCCCAGGACGTGAATATCCGTCCCGCCTGCCATGGTGCTGATTTCTACGCCGGGGACCACGATGATGTTCAAGCGCTCTCCCGCTTGCAGCGCTTCCTCGATGCCGGCTACGGTATCATGATCCGTAATGGCCAAAGCCCCCAGCCCCCGCTCATAGGCAAGCTGCACGTTCTCCGAAGGCGTATTCATTCCATCCGAAGCCTGGGTGTGCGAATGAAGATCGCAGCCCTTTCGAGACGCAAGTTTATCCATGGCGTTCAATCTCCTTTCGTTGTATATACGGGTATGCTTGCATTAACGCCGTCGCTCTCTTAAATAGGCCAAAAACGTCATCGCCGACATCGGCAAGAGCGCCGACCGCAAATGAATGGAATAGAAATTCCGTTTAAATGACGCATCCGCGATATCGATCATTTTGACTAACCCGAGCGCCGTCTCGTGCTTAACCGTAGAGGTTGACAGCATCGTGATGCCGAGTCCTTCCTCTACCGCCGATTTGACAGCTCCCGTGCTCCCCAGCTCCATCACCGTCTGGATGCTCTCGGGATCGTGCCCCCGCTCCAGCAGCACGTCCTCCATGACCTTCCGGGTGCCGGAACCTTTCTCGCGCAGCACAAACGGATACGTCAGCACATCCTTCAAATATATAGCATCTTCCCTTTGCGCTAAAGGATGGCTGGAAGGAACGATCAGTTTCAGCTCATCTTCCATGACCGCATCCAGCACCATGTCCGGATGTTCAACCGGAGCCTCGATCAATCCGAAGTTCAGTTGATGGCTTGCGATTTCCTCGAGAATCTGCGTAGTGTTCATCACTTTGAGCATTATCGATATGTCCGGGTACTCCCGGCCGAAGGGCCCCAGCAATCGCGGCAGCACATACTCCCCGATCGTCAGGCTTGCCCCGAGCTGCAGCCTTCCCTGAAGTTTGTTCGAGAAAGCCGCCATGGCCGCGTCCGTGGCCTGCGACAGCTCCAGGCTCCTGCGGGCAAAGGGGAGCAGCGTCCTCCCGGCCTCGGATAACTCCATGCGCTTGGTGGAACGGATGAGCAGCTTTGTCCCAAAGTACTCCTCCAGCGCCTGCACCTGCATCGTCACGGCCGGCTGGCTCATATGAAGCGCTTGCGCAGCGGCGGAAAAACTTCCCCGCTCGGCCACCGTGTAAAAGATATGTAGCTGGTGAAAATTCATCGTTTCGGTTCCCCTCTCGCTGCCGCTCTTGTTTTATATTGTAACGGATCGCGGCAGCGCATACAAAAAAAGACATCCGCGCTTACGCTCGCATGCCATTTCATGACTTTATTTCTTTATTTACGCTTGCGGCTGTTCTTGATCAGCGTCATGCGGCGCGAATGACGAAGCCATGAGTAATAAGACTTCAGGTCCCGAAGCTCAATGGTTTCGGACATACGCCCCAAAAATGTTACAATGATCATCCGATGCAGTGGGTTGCCGATCAGATCGCGTTCGTGCTCCAGCTCCGAGAACTCCGCCACAACCACCAGGTCGTCGTCGATCAGATAGACATCCTGTTCGTTGCGGTAATACGGCACGATCCGGTCCTGCTTCAAGCACTCCCACATCCAAGTCCCGATTTCCTCGTGGGAGGTGTCATGGCCTTCCACCCGGTCCGTATAACGGCTCTTTGCATGATTGGTAATCACGATATCGGCTACCTTTTTATCATTTAACGTAATATAAAACGGCTCATAGGTGCTCCACCGCTCAGTCCCTTTGTCGCGCATGGAATATCACTCTCCACCAAATGGGTCTTTGTATCTATGTATATATACCCAACATATTACATCATTCCACTGTCATTCACAAGATTGAAACCTCGCTTCTTGTGAACAATCACCGAAAATTTAGAAATAGCTCTAATTGCATCCTGGTGCGGAAGGTGCAAATCCGGATGGAATGATGGGTCCCATTAAAATGTAAATTGTACCTTACTTATACTATTTTATCAAATGGCCTTCCGATTTATGCCAATCTATCGCCGCAAATCGAAATAATCTTTGGAAGTTCATGCGTGACTTGCGAGGCTAATACTTTCCAAGGCTTTAAAAAAAGCGGCCCCAGGAGGGGCCGCTTTACGCTTTTCTCGTATTCTTACAAGATACGCGATATGCGATTTGCACAGATTCTCGAGCAGGCACATCCTGCTAGGGACCGTAAAACTTGGCTTTATCCGGCCCCTTGCTGCTGTACTCTGTCTTAATCTCGTTCCGGTAGGAGCGCTCGATCTTACGAACGTAGGACAATCTCCGGATGTTCTTCATTGTCTCTTCGGCACGGTCAGCGTTGACGTACATGACAACGTAATGCATGCGGCGCGATATATAATGGACGCTGCCGTATTTCTCCAAATTCCTTGCTGCCTTAACATCGCTGACCCATATAATAAAACCCGTCCGTTCAGCCAACATCCTAAGCTCCTCGCCTCACTTTCGTCTCTATCTCTAATGTATGCCCCTTATCCGCACGAGCAGGCTCCTCCGCTGCCGCACCCCTTCTTCGGAAGAGGGTCATTGCCGGGAACCTTGATGCTCTCCGAAACCGAAAAAGCAATCCTCTCCGACATGGAATGCAGCAGATCGTCCAGATTCTTCTCCGCCTGCTTGAACCGGGCTACGGGCTCAAAAGCCTCCAGTTCCGCTTCCACCGCGGCTACTTCATCCTTGGCCGAATGATAATTCGGGTGAAAGTGGCCGAACCGCTGCGTCTCTTCGAACAACTCCTTCTTCGAGTCAAGCTTTCTGACCAAAGCCTGAATCATGGGGTCATTCTCAACTGCCTGCTTCCAATATAGATAATCCGCCACTTCGACGGAAGCATTAATCATGTCGCCTATTTCGTAGGCATAGGTGAGCACCTCGGCCATATCGACCGTGTTTATTTCCGATACGCTCATGAACTCATCCCGCTTTTCTATTAAATTTGGCCCGCGTGTTGATCGTGGACTCTTTCATCATAGCATAACGCTCGTATCTTAAGAAGGGGGAATTCAAACGCTTTTACGGAATCACAAGCCGCATTTCCCTCCATTCCCCTTCGCCTAACTCCACGATGGCTCCCGTCTTATCCGAATCCGGATCGTATAACGCACCCGAAATTTTCCACGGCTGACGCAGGATTTGAAATGGAATGAATTCCATGCGGCTGCCATCCACGGCAATCTCCAATTTGGCCGACAGCTCCAGCGCCTGCTCCATCATTTGTTTGGCCGTCGAGCCGTGGTAAGAGCGCCAATCCCGTGTCCACATGACAGGAATCCGGTTCAAATCGGGAATGATCGACGATGGATCCGGCAGGGTGTCATCAGGTTCAAGTACAAGCTCGCTTCGTGCCGGGCGGATCAATCCGCAGGAGGGACGGCTACGACTCCCCCACTGCATAGGGTAACGTTCATTTCCATCAGTACCCGCAAGTTCCGTATCCTCTTCCGGAAAAGCCTCTTCATAGCGAGGCGACTCGTTCAGGCCCGCCCTGTCCATCTCCTTGCCCCATTGGTATAAAGCAGATTGCACGTTCTCCGGCATTCCGGCGGCTGCATGTTTCGAGAAAAAGGCCGCGATTCTGTCCGGCTCCATTCCGGCTTTTGCCGCCTGAATCACCGAATCCCTTGTCAGGCGATAGACCGTCATCACATCATCCAAAATCCGCTCCGTGCAGCAAGCAGCTTGAAACTTAACGGAATTCGGCACATTGGGCGGTATCAAAATGTCAAAATCCGGCTGAATGAACAGACCCGATGATCCGGTATCAGCCCCTTCGCTTCCATCCAGCAAGGAGGAGGGGGCCACACGCCAGCGGAACAGGAATTGACCATCGTCATCGATGCCCAAATCGGTGTAACCGCAGCCGGTTAATAACCGGAGCCATGAAGCGGCTTCCTCCGGCAATAATTCTTTTCCGGTGGATGCACCTCCTTCCAAAGGCTCAGAGACTGCAGCGGGCATCTGCCAGGCGCGGTACCACACCCCGCCGGACAACGACGAGTGACATATCCGCCAAGTCCAATGCTGAAACTCGGCCGAGTTCGGAATGTAACGTTCCATCATGTGAAGAAGGACGGACCGGTCCATCGCTTCCCGGGAGAGCATAAGCCAACGCCGCAATGAGGTACGGTTCAGCTTGAGTTCCCCCTGCTCTGCAACGACCAGCTCAAACGTAAACAGCAGATCCAACACCATCGCGACATGTTGAGGGTACGCATCCGAATGATCATAGTGAAGGGCGAGCCCTTCGACATCGTATGGCGTTAAGGCGATCTCGCCCCCCAGTTTCTGAATGCATTTCTTATGCAAAATCCCTTTAGCGGTCAACGATACGCGGTTCTTGGCCATATATACGAGAACATTGAACATATCGATCGCTATGCCGCTTCTTGCTTCCTGCTGAAGCCTCACGGATACAGAAGGCAGGGAGCCTGTTTCATGAGCCTCTACAGGACCACAGCCTTCTAGGAGGATCTGCAGCTTGTCAAAAGGAATGAAATACAGCCTCTCGCCCCAACCCCGCTTGACCGCTCGCACCCATCCCTGTTGTCTCAAGGAGATGAAGGCAAGCTGCGCCTCCACGCCGCTCAAGCGGGGAAATCGCAATGAGCGCAGCTTGTCGTCATCGAAACCCTGCCCGGCAAAGCGGCGCCAGATATGATAGAGGACCGATCGCTCCTTCGGAAGGAGCCGTTCCAGGCTCATCGTGTCCGCCATGTCCTGCTGCCTCGTCATCTCCACGAGACCTCCTTCCCGTCGGGATGCTGATAAGAACGGGGATTTCGCATCGCGATCAGATCCAGGGAGGCCGCCGGCTGCTTTGCATGTATCGCGTGATATTCGTACCCCTGCTCAATCAGAAACAGCTGTCGCCGGATCGCAAAGATCTCCTCCCGGCTGTCCTCCGTTACCAATGCATAAAAATAAGCCCGATTCTCCCCTGACTTCGGCCGCAGCAAACGTCCAAGCCGCTGCGCTTCCTCCTGCCGAGAGCCGTAACTGCCCGAAACCTCGATCGCTACGGAAGCATCGGGGAGATCGACCGCGAAGTTTGCCACTTTCGATACGACAAGCACGCGTATGTTTCCTTCCCTGAAGGCGTTATACCATTCGTTGCGCTGATCCTGGGTCATTTGTCCCGTGATGAGCGGGGCCTGCAGCTCCCTGGAAATGGCATGGAGCTGATCCAGGTATTGTCCAATGATGAGCGTCTGCGCATCCTTGTGGACATCCACGAGCTGCCGAATCACATCAAGTTTGGAGGGATTCTCGGCAGCCAGCCGATATTGCTCCCTTTTGTTTGCCGTTTCGCAGGCTTCTCTGATCTCGTCCGGCAGCGGCACCTTAATCTCCGTGCAGGTCACCGAAGCAATCCACCCTTGTGCCTCCAGCCTTTTCCACGGCATTTCATATCGTTTGGGACCGATCAGGGAGAACACGTCGCTCTCCCTTCCATCCTCGCGAACCAAAGTGGCGGTCAGGCCAAGCCTGCGGGTCGCCTGGATGTCGGCCGTCGCGCGGAATACCGGTGCGGGAAGAAGATGAACCTCGTCATAAATGATCAAGCCCCAGCGCCGTTCATTAAACAGCTTCATATGCTGCTGCTCCTCCCCCTTGCCCTGCCGGTGGGTCAAGATGTGGTAGGTAGCGACCGTCACCGGCCTGACCTGTTTGCGTTGACCGGAGTATTCGCCGATTTCATCCACGGACAGCGTCGTTTTCTGCATCAGCTCGGCGATCCACTGCCTTACCGACGTAGTATTGGAAGTGAGGATCAGCGTCTCGCATTGCAGCTCGCGCATGGCGGCGATGCCAATGACCGTTTTCCCGGCCCCGCATGGCAGGACCAGCACTCCGTTGCCGCCTTCGCCGCCAATATCCCTGAAGGATTCGGCAGCCTTCTGCTGATAGTCGCGAAGCACGAAGCGCTGATCGTTGGATCCGCCGTTCGAATCTTCAAGGCGCCAGCTGCCCGATTTTTCTCCCCGCCAAAGAATGTTCAGGTATTGCCCGTCCATATATCCCGCGTGGTCCAGCACAGGATAGCCGAGCCGGGTCATCTCCTGCTTTAACACGCCGCGGCGGTCCGAAGGCACCTCTGCTTCCTTCGGTGAAATCAACCGGACGCCGATTTCCCTCAGGGAGCGATGGGACGTCAGCTCCTGCATCAGGGCTTCCTCATTGCTGGATAACAGCAATGCACGTTCAAGCGTTGGATGCGGGAGCAGCGACAGCTGCCCGTAACGCCCAACGAGCTGGCGAACCTCTTCCAGCAGGGCGGCCGGCACGTCCCAACGCGACAACGACTGAAGGCTCGAGCAAATCGCTTCAGCCGACATGCCCCCTGCAGCGGCGTTCCATAAAGATAAAGGGGTCAGGCGATATGTATGAAAAGACGCGGGACTTTTGATCAAATCCGCATATTGGGCTAGCTGCTCGCGCGCAGCCTCCGCATCCGCATGGGCGGTTTCAAGAAGTATGGTCCGATCGCGCTGGACGATGCAAGGCTTGTTGTGCACCCTTATTCCTCCTCGTGACATTCGGTCATCTAAAAAAAAGAAGTCCACATCCATGTCCTGGATCTGAACTTCCCCTATGATCAATAGGATTTCCAAATAACGAGCGTTCATGCGCGAAGATTGCGATTTTGTGAAAATCTATTCCCCGTTCTGATAGCTCGACACCATCTCGACCAGCAGCTTCGCCCCGTAGCGCATCGCATCTTCATCAAAGTCGAACATCGGATGATGATGCGGATAAATCGCCCCTTTGTCGGGGTTGCCGGCTCCAACGAAAATGAAGCAGCCCGGAATTTCCTTCAAGTAATAAGCGAAATCCTCTGCCGGCATCAGTTTGGGCGAGACGATGACCTGATCCGCATCGAACACTTTGGGTGCCGTACGGAAAAATCGTGCGGTTTCGGCTTCATCGTTCACCACGGGAGGGTAGCCGACGAGATATCGAACCGCCGCCTTTGTGCCGTAGGTTTCGGAAACCGTCCGGGTCATATGCTCGATCCGCTCCCGGATCAACGCCCGGGTAGGTTCGTCAAACGTGCGCACCGTCCCCGTGATCCGGCAGGAGGAGGCTATGACGTTTTGCGCCGTTCCGGCCTGCATCGTCCCTACCGTAACGACGGAAGGCTGCAGCGGATCCACGGTGCGGCTTACGATGGTTTGAAGCTGCATGACAAGCGCAGCCCCCGCAACCAGGGCATCGGCCGTCACATGCGGCATGCCGCCATGCCCCCCGCGCCCCGTAATGTCAATGAAAAACTCATCCGCCGCCGCCATCAGCGGACCCGGCGCGCTCGCTGCGGTGCCTACAGGTAACGGCGTCCACAGGTGCAGACCATAGACGACGTCGGCCCCTTCGAGCGCTCCGTCCTTGATCATCTCCACCGCGCCGCCGGGGCATACTTCCTCCGCCGGCTGGAACATAAAACGAATCTCCCCCTGAATTTCTTCCGGGAACGTGCTGTAATATGCGGCGGCTCCAAGCAGCATGGAGGCATGCCCGTCATGCCCGCAAGCGTGCATCACTCCCTGCACCCTGGATTTGTATTCGCAGCTCTTGCCGTCCTCGATCGGCAGCGCATCCATGTCGGACCGCAGCACAACCGTCCTGCCGGGTTTATCCCCTTTTAATGTCCCTATAACTCCATGCCCGCCAACACCGGTCTTGACCGCAAGACCGAGCTCCTGCAGCCGGGCTGCTATAAATGCCGAAGTTTCCTTCTCCTGGAACGAAAGCTCCGGGTGCATATGTAAATGACGCCGCCACTCCACCATCCGTGGATACCATTGATCCCAAAATGCTTCCTTCATCAAGTTCATCATCCTTCCCCCGCTATTGGCGGCTCAATCGATCGCAAGAAAGCCGTGGAGTTTGCTCAGCAGCAGTCCGTGCCCAACCATGGCATCCATCCGGCCGCCCTCCTTGATCTTGCGATATACATCCCTGAGCGGGACCCACACCGCTCTAACGTCTTCGTCTTCCTCTTGATTCGACTCCCGGCTCCCGGACACCTTCAAATCGTCGGTGAAATAAAAATAAACGTTCCGGTTGGCCAGAGAAGCCATCGGATAAGCACTGCCCATGTAGGACAGGTCCTTGCACTGCACGCCTGCCTCTTCCTCAAGCTCCCGCTTAACGGCAAGCGCGCGTTCCTCGCCGGGCTTCACCGTTCCGCCGGGAAGCTCCCAGGTGATCTCATTCACCGCTTCCCGATGCTGGCATACCAGTAGCAGGCACCCTTGATGGACGGCCACAACCGCTGCCGAATCCGGAATCCGGTCGATCACGACGATTTCCTTCTGCCCGTTTTCTTCCACTGCATAATACTCCGTGCGGTAAACGACGCGGTTCATAGGCCGTATCCACCCTTCGCTTGAATTGAAGTCCTATGAATATATAACCACCAGGATGGAAAGCGTACATTTCACAGCGTTTTCACTTGCATTTATTTTAACAGAAAAGAAGAATGCTTGCCGTTATCAAAATCTTATCTGGATAAATGGTCTCAATTGAAGCGTGACGGGCGGTACAGGCTTGCACAAGTTCTTGAAACATACTATCATATTAAAGAACTTTGCAAGGACTATTAAGGGGGTTACGACCACATGATTTTCGAAAATACAGGCTTGGACGGATTGCACAGCGATTTAGCTTACCTCGATGAATGTGCCGAGAAAGTAGGCTTCATTCGTTGGCAGTGGGAATACTACCGCGCTACATACGACTTGAAAATCGAAGATAAAAAAAATCAGGCTGAATACTTCCTGCGCATTAACACCCGCGCTGTTGAAGGCAAGCTGGAGAAACCCGACACCATCCTCAAAATCGAAGCGGTATACCTGGGTAAAGCCACGTTCCCGCACGGTCTCGAGTATGAATCCATGGCTCCGCAGCCTGTCATGAATGTGGCCACCAAGAAGCTTCAAGAGCTCAAAGCTCTTCTGGAAGCGTAAGGTCGAACACGATGAATACGACCAAACCTCAGCCGAAGAGAGGGACGCCTGATTTCCAACTGCTGATCCTTACCTTGCTGTTGGTGGGATTCGGACTGATCATGGTGTTCAGTTCCAGCTCCAGCTTGGCCGTTTTCAATGAAAAATTCAATAACGATCCGCTGCACTTCACGAAGCGGCAAGCCGCGTTTGCGGTTCTGGGCACGTTTGTCATGTTTGTGGCCATGAACATCAACTATAAGAAATACAAGAAGCTATTCATACCGGTGTTTTTTCTAACCTTGATGCTGCTGATTCTTGTGGTGATTATCGGTTCCGCAACCAACGGCGCCACAAGCTGGTTTAATTTGGGGAAATTCGGCATCCAGCCGACCGAACTGGCCAAAATCGCGACCATCGTCTATCTGGCAGCGCTGATCACCAAAAAAGGGGAACGAATCCGTCAATGGAAGGGCGGTTTCTTCCCCGTACTCATTATTGTAGGGATCGTAGCTGGCCTGATCATGCTTCAGCCCGACCTGGGCTCCTGCTTCATCCTCGTGGCTACCAGCGGGCTGTTGATCTATGCGGGGGGCGCCAGCCTTAAGCATATTCTCGGCTGTATCTCGCTTGTTGCGCTTGGCCTGGTGCTCACGCTCGGCGTCGGATCGCTCTTCAACTCCGGCGGAGATCAGGAGCAGGCCTCCAAGAACTACAAGATGGGACGAATCGAGGCATTCATGGACCCGTTCCATGACGAATCGGACACGGGCTACAATCTGGTCCAATCGCTGATTGCCATCGGCCAGGGCGGCGTTACCGGAGCGGGTTACGGGGAGAGCGTGCAGAAGCTGCATTATCTGCCGAATCCTTACAACGATTTCATCTTCTCGGTCATCGGCGAAGAATTCGGTTTTATCGGAACCGCGATATTCCTGCTGCTCTATTTATACTTCATCCTGCGGGGGATCATCGTGTCGCTTCGCTGCTCGGATCCGTTCGGAACCTTGACCGGCGTCGGCATCATGGGACTTATCGCCATTCAGGCCTTCATCAACATCGGCGGGGTGACCAATACCATTCCGATTACGGGCGTTACCCTCCCGTTCATCAGTTACGGCGGTTCCTCGCTGCTGGTCATGATGCTGAGCATGGGCATCGTGCTTAGCATATCCAGGGACAGCAACCGTCCGATGAAAGAGGAGCAGGTTAAATCCGTAATTAAAAAAGACTACCGGGCAACCGTGTAGTCTTTTTTGTTCATTTTTTTCATCATTAGCGGGGGCTGATCCCCCAAGGTTCGTCTTATTTGGCTCGAAGCTGAATATCGTCGATTTCGTCGTCTTTGAAAGCTACGCCTTCGACCTTCACGTTGACCTCAACCACGCGAAGCCCTGTCATGCTCTCGACAGCTTCGCGGACATTCTGTTGAAGCATGCGGCACACTTCATGTATAGGCGTCTCGTAAAGCACGATAATCCGCAGGTCGATCGCTGCCTCCAGCTGCCCTACTTCTACCGTAACACCCTTTTGCACATTTTTGCCGCTCAGCCGCTTCGCCCAGCCCTCGGACAATCCACCGGACATGGCTGCAATACCTGGGGTTTCCAAGGCAGCCAATCCGGCAATTTTCGAGACGACATCATCCGATATTCGAATCAAACCGTTATCCAGTTGAAGTTGTTCCGTCATGCCATTTCCTCCTTCACCTCATTATCCGTTATTGTAAATGGTAACGGGCCTAAAAAGCAAATGCTCGCTTCTGAAAAGAACGATAATTTTTCGAAAAATTTGGGTATATTGTAAAAAGCGATACGAGAATCGTCGTTTTCGCTCGCAAGTACTCATCAGTACATAAACCATAAGGTAGGTGTCGGTTATGAAGAAATGGCTCAATCCCGCGCTTCTGATCTTTACCTTTTTGCTTAGTGCGCTGGGACATTTTGCGAATTGGAACTTCACGCTCCAATTCATTCTGTCTGCCATCGCGGTTATTTTTGTCGCCGGTTTTCTCGGCAAAGCAACGGAAAGCGTCGCGCATTACGCCGGCCAACGGCTCGGGGGATTCCTGAACGCTACCTTCGGCAACGCGGCAGAGCTGATCATCGCCATCCTGCTGATTAAGGAAGGTTTGTACGACATGGTGAAAGCCAGCATCACCGGCTCCATTATCGGCAACCTGCTGCTCGTCCTCGGGCTCAGCCTGTTTGCCGGGGGCCTCAAATTTAAAATCCAGAAATACAATGTGACGCTGGCTGGTCTGAATGGATCCCTGATGACGCTGGCCATTATCGCCCTGTTCATCCCTGCGGTCTTTCTGAATACCCACTCCATTACGGAGGGTGAAACCAAGACGCTCAGCCTCATTGTGGCGGGAATTCTGATCGTGGCCTACATCGCATGGCTTGGATTCTCGATGATCACCCATAAAAATTATTTGGCGGATGTCAGCGACGATCACGACCAGGATGCGCTCCCGCACGAGCACGGTCCCACTTGGTCCAAGAAGCGCTCGATTCTGTACCTTGTCATTGCCACCGTGATGGTTGCGTTTGTCAGCGAATGGCTTGTCGGGGTGCTTGAGCCCATCAGTCACGAATATGGCCTCAGCGAGCTGTTCATCGGGGCCTTCCTGGTAGCGATTATCGGCAACGCCGCAGAGCATAGTGCTGCCATCATGCTTGCGATGAAGAACAAAATCGGCGCGGCCGTAGAAATTGCCGTCGGCAGCAGCCTGCAGATCGCCCTGTTCGTTGCTCCCGTGCTTGTGTTCATCAGCTTCTTCCTTGGGGATACGATGGATCTCGTCTTTACCACGCTGGAGCTGGTCGCCATCGGCGTCGCCGTATTCATAGCCAGGTCCATTACGCAGGACGGCGCCTCCAACTGGTATGAAGGCCTGCTGCTGCTCGCCGTATACGTCATACTGGGCGTCTCCTTCTTCCTCGTATAAACCTTGGAAGCGGTGATTGCCACGGATTCAAATCTAATCGAAAAGCTAGAAAAAAACGCATGTCGCGGGAGCGCGACATGCGTTTCTCTATGTATGCGCCTGTACGAGTACAGGCTATTTGGATTGATTCATGGCTTCGTACAGGACCGCCAGATTGCGTTCAAGCTTGCTGATCAGCTGCTTTCCCGTACTTTCCGGAAGAAGCCCGGCCCGCACCGCGAAATCAACCTCTTTTGAAAAACCGTACATTTGGGTATCCAGCACTTCCTCATAGAGAGGGCAATAACGGGTCGCCAGATTCTCCATCTGTACTTCAATAAGCTTTAGGATTTTATCTGCATCTTCATGAAGAAGACTGATCGCTTTGAGATTCAGCTGTTCCTGTAAATCAGATGAAGTCATGATCTTCCCCCCTATGTCAAAAATCACAGCACAGTTACTATCTTTAATATTAGTCGAAATCGTTTCTCAATACAAGGACCTGAACAAAATAGACCCCTTCTCTACGAAAAAACACCCTTCCATGGATTGAAAGGGTGTTTTTGGCGAATGTTATTCAGCCACGACGGATACGTTCAAGCCATGCTTGGTGAATACGTCGATCATTGCTTTTTTGGCTTCATCGGCATCAGGACCATGTACATGCAGTTCATAGCTTTGGCTGTTGACAAGCGTTGTGAACAGACCCAGGATGCTCTTAACATCAATGTACTTGTTCTCCGCCTGCAAAACGATGGAGGATGTGAACTGGCTGGCTGTTTGCGAAATTTCTACGATAGATTGATTGTTATTGGACATACGAATCCCTCCGTAACTTTAGGATCTGAATAAAGCTCATCACTGCACCTTCATGATACATTGAATCCGTTTTCTTATGCAACATTTTTTCCAATCTATTTAAGATTTTCCGGATTTAATGCTTCCAGTTCTGGAATAACGAATAGGCCATCCTTGCGGATCAGGCGATCATCAAAGTAGATTTCCCCGCCGCCGTACTCCGGACGCTGGATCAAAACGAGATCCCAGTGAATGGAGGATCGGTTGCCGTTGTCTGTTACATCATATGCTTGGCCTGGCGTAAAATGCAGGCTTCCTGCAATTTTCTCATCGAAGAGAATATCCTTCATCGGTGTCAAAATGTACGGGTTGAAGCCGATGGCAAATTCGCCGATGTACCGCGCACCCTCATCCGAATCCAGGATCTCGTTCAGCCGCTTCGTGTCGCTCCCTGTTGCTTCGACGATTTTCCCGTTTTCAAAGCGGAATTTAATATTTTCGAAGGTGACTCCATTGTAAAGAGTCGGCGTGTTGTAAGCGATCGTCCCGTTAACCGAGTCACGAACGGGCGCGGTGTACACCTCGCCATCCGGAATGTTCTTCTGGCCGGAGCACTTTTCCGCGCCGATGTTTTTGATCGAGAAGCTGAGGTCCGTTCCCGGTCCCACGATGCGAACCTTGTCGGTATTCCTCATCAGCTCGGCCAAAGGATCCTGGGCACGGTCCATTTTGGAGTAATCCAGATTGCACACATCGAAGTAGAAATCCTCAAAGGCCTCCGTGCTGGTGTTGGCAAGCTGCGCCATGCTGGCGTTCGGGTAACGGAGTACCACCCATTTGGTGCGCTTCACGCGCTCTTCGCTATGTACGGGATGCGAGTAAAGGGCATTGTACAGCTTCATGTTCTCTTCGGGCACGTCAGCCATATCGTTGACGTTCTCGCCTGCGCGGATGCCGATGTAACAATCCATTTTTTTCATGCGTTCAAGATCCAGCTCTGCCCACAGCTCAAGCTGCTCCTTATTTGCGTTCTTCAACATCGCGCGCTGGACCGTACGATCCGTCAATTGCACGAACGGGCGGCCGCCTCCCTTCGAGACCTCCTCGATAATGGCATTCAGCAGATCGCGCTCCGATCCGATCATTTCGATGAGCACATTTTCCCCTGGCTGCATATCCACGGAGTAGTTCACGAGATTCTGAGCCAATTTTTGAATTCTGGGATCACGCATATGTCTTATCCTCCTTATGATGACTGTTCCCTATTGTATAAATTGAACAGCGGTAAATTTATATTATTGTAGCACGCCGGGCAGCCTCGCGTCAGCGCTCATCGTGAAAAAATTTTTAATGGCTCAATAACCGGTAAACGTAACATCCGACAGCAGTGTTTCGGTACGTGCTTTGCCTTGTTCGTCAACAAAGGATAACCTGCGCTCCATGGTCATCTTGGTAGGCAACTGGCTTTTTCTGTTAATGGTTACATGACAGACCGAAACGGCATCCGCCTCATTCAGCATGTTTTTCATTTCATGGTAGTCCCTTTCCCAGATTTCCTTCAGCCGCTTGCGAACCTTCGGATCGTCGCTGTATAACGGGTCGCCTTTACGTTCAATCCGCTCAGCCAACGCCTTCATCTGCTCATCCAGCGACTCGTCCACCATATGGGCAGCCGCCTCGGGCGACAGCTCGACACGCAGCACCTTCGTTCCTCTTGCGGCCCCCAGTTCCTGGGTTACGGTCTTCTCCGACTTGCCCATGTACTCCAGCAATTCCAGCGGATTTAACCGGTTCATCCACATTCCCCCGGCATGCTCCGACGAAAGCGTCCTCCACTTGCCATCCTTTCGCTTGAGCGTCACGGTAAGTTCATTCGATTTATATGCCGATTCGGCAGACATCTTGTCATTATTTATGACGGTGCTTCTCTCTTTTGAAGATAAGGTCAGGTCGGAATGATGCCGCAGATTCCCTTCAAACGCCAGGCTTTCCTCAAACGGTCCTGTTTCTCCGCTCCGAATCGCCGTTTCTCCTCGAAAAGAGAAATTATCGATGCCAGACAGCCCCGACAAAGCACGGTTAAACGCTTCTTCGGCAGTCAGCTGATCCTGCCAGGCGCATCCGGTTAAGCCAAAAATGAATACCATCATAGCGATGACGCTTCGTAACCTTCTGTTTCGCATAATCATCAGCCTCTCGTTGATCTTGCTATTAGGCTATCCGCGGCCCCTTACATTATGCAGATTACAGAAAAAACCCTGCAGCCTCTCTTAGCTGCAGGGTATCTAATCCATTCCGATCTCGGCTTCGGCCCTCTCCACGACGATCCGGTTGCGGCCGCCATTCTTCGCTTCGTAGAGCGCCATATCCGCCCGATAGAAGAGCGACTCCACGCTGATCTTGTCATTGGTCCAGTTCCACTCGGAAATCCCGCAGGACACCGTTACGCGCGGATCGGTCTCTTCGGCCACCCGTAAGCGAATCCGTTCGGCCACCTGCACCGCCTGCTGAATGCCGAGTCCCGGCAAATACACCGCAAGCTCCTCACCGCCCCAACGGGCCGGAATATCGCTGTGACGAATGGTTGTTTTTACGATGCTGCTGACCTGCTTCAGAATCTTGTCACCACGCTGGTGCCCGAACGTGTCGTTGACCTGCTTGAATTCGTCGATGTCCACCACGATGAGCGAGCCGCAAAAATCACGGTTCTGGCATTCATGGATTATTTCATCCAGATAATGTCTGGCGTACAGTTCGGTCAGCATATCCCGGTTAGCCATTCTTCTCACTTCCGCATGCAGGAAGGCATTCCCGATCGCCAAGCCGATATGGCTTGTCAAGGCTTGAAGCAGCCGATAGCTGTCGTACGAGAAATAATGCCGCTTCGCATGGGTGAGCAGGACGACGCCCCTCACCTCGCCGTTAACCATTAGCGGAGTAGCAATCATCGAGCTGGACCGCGTGCTCTCCATCAGCCTGGATTCTGCCGGACGCTCTTCCTGATAGTCTGACAGAATGAGCGGCTCCTTCGAATGATAGACGAGGCCCCCCAAGCCGTAGTCCTTCTCGAAGACCTCCTTGGCCAGCCACTCGGCGTTGCAGGATACCACCTCTAGACCGCCAAGCTCCTCATTATGGATCAGAATGCAGCAGTAATCCGCCTCAAGGATCTTGAGCAGCTCATGATTGGCGAATTGAAATATCTCCGCCAAATGCAAGCTTTTGTTCAGCCGCTGGGTCAGCTCATTAATCATGCGGAGCTCATGAATCATCAGGTTGGATTGCTCGTACAGTTTGGCGTTCTCGAAGGCGGTGCCTGCCGCATCGGCCATCATCCCCAGCAGCTCCAGATCCATATCGGGCAGTTCCGACTTGTCCACTTCAACGTGAAGCACCCCATAGACGCCCTGCTTGCCTCCCATGGGAATCCCGATCTCCACCAGCGTGTCGGGTTCTTCATGCTCATGAATCGTCAGGGAACCTTCCATAAAGGTGCGAACATAAACCTCTTCCTGCCAATGATGGAGCAGCAGCGGACGCACGAGCGGATGAACGCTTTCATGGTCCTGTGACATAAATAATTCGACTTTCGCCTTGGGATACAGGGCCAGGACGCTATCAATAGCCTCCACCAGCACGCTGTCCACATTGATCTGCACATGCATCCGCTTCACGTACTGAAACAAGATGGAACGCCTCTGCACTTCACGTTCGGCTTGGCGGTGGACCTTCTCCAGGTCATCCGCAAAGATGTACTCCATCTGGCGGTAGAAGCAGGAACGGAACAGCAATGCGTAAGTTTCCGTCAGCATGAGCGACTGCTCCGGCTCCATCCTCCCCGAGGCAACGCTGACCATCACCGCAAAAAAATCGCCATGGACGCGCGTGAACAGCGGGACAGCGCACAGCACCCTTCCCTCAAGCGAACCCTTGCCCATGCCTTGGGCGGCTTCTTTCGAACGGAGCGTATGCGCCAGCGTCTCGTCCTCGCTTGCATGAACGTATTCCGTTATTTCGGGTGCCCCTGTCAGCCAAGCTCCCTCATGAGAAAGAAGGGCCCAGCTGAATTTCCGCATCGCCTGCGTGCCAGCGCTTTCTCTTAGCCACTCCAGATAGCTGTCTGATATGAGAGGCTGAATATAAGGGAAATCATGAGGTGTAATATCCAAGCCCTGAAGCCATAGACGAGGCTCGTTTCCAGGAATTGGCCCGGCATCATTGAACATGACCGCAGAACCGGGAGAGCTTTCATACACTTTCCGTTGTTCTTCTGACATATTGGGCGCTCCTTTGCACCATTATAAAAGGCCTATCCAAGACTGGCGTTCCGATTCATAATGTAAGGATCCATTCGGCTGCCGCATGGCGGCAACCCGGCTGTTCAACATGTTGGGGAATGATAATAACCAAAAAACACTACGATATGTAACTAGATAATTGCTACTACTTATTCCAATATCATATTACTCTTTTCTACCCATTTTTGCATCAGAATTTATGCGTTTTTCACAATAATTTTAGGTCCATGGTCCTATCGACAAAATTAGACAAAAACCAAGTTATAGTAAGTTGCAGGTTGAACTTGACTTTATATCATTACTTCATATAATATTTATTGTTGAGTAAGAATGCAATGCATTCGATGAATTTGGGCGGGTTGTGTCACCCTCACGTTATTTGTTACTGACAGGACAGCGGCTGAACTTTCCTGGCAGATCTTCCGGAAGATGACGGATAGAGCAAACAAATACGGCGCAAATAGAGCCCTAATGAAACTTTAATTAAAAAGGAGTCTATATAACATGGCACGTTACACCGGTCCTAAATTTAAATTAAGCCGTCGTCTGGGAATCTCCCTGAGCGGTACAGGTAAAGAATTGGCAAAACGCCCTTTCCCTCCAGGTCAGCATGGTCCTAACCAACGGAGAAAAGTAAGCAACTACGGTATGCAGCTTCAAGAAAAGCAAAAGCTGCGTCACATGTACGGCTTGGGCGAGAAGCAATTCCGCACCCTGTTTAACAAAGCTACCAGCATGAAAGGTATCGCGGGTGAGAACTTCATGTTCCTGCTTGAGAGCCGTCTGGACAACCTGGTTTACCGTCTTGGCTTCAGCAACTCCCGTGCGGGCGCTCGTCAATTGGTAGCTCACGGTCACGTGACTGTGAACGGCAAGAAAGTCGATATCGCTTCTTATGCTGTAAGCACTGGCGATGTAATCGGCCTTCGTGAAAGAAGCCGCAACCTCTCTTCCATCAAGGAAGCTTTGGCTAACCGCGTGCATCTTCCAGCTTACCTCGAGTTTGATGAAGCAGCAATGGAAGGGAAATACATCCGTCTTCCAGAACGTTCCGAGCTTTCCCAAGACATCGACGAGAAACAAATCGTCGAATTCTACAACCGTTAAGATTCATTCGGAACCCAAAAAACCTGAAGGCCTCGGCCTTCAGGTTTTTTTTGTGTGGCACGGCTCTCTCCGAAACGAAAAGCTCCTCCTTAAATCAAGGGCCTTCAAAGCTTTTTCCCGTATGAACTTGGCGGCATATGCATTGCACCCTTCCCAAAAAAGTCATTCTTCCTCAAAAAAGGACACGCTATATAGGTACACATGATTCAAAACCTTCGATTTATGCTATAATAGGTGCGTTAAAAGGAGGAGTATACATTCATGGTTGAGGAGAAAAAACAAGAGCCTGAACAACAGAAAAAACCGCGAAAACGGTCCTTTCTGCGGGTGCTGGGATCCGTCATCGGATGGCTCTTTGTGGTAGGTCTGATGGGCGTTTTGTTCGCCGGAGGAGCCGTAGCCGGTTATGTAACCTCTATTGTTGAGAATGAGCCGGTAAGATCGCGTGCCCTCATCGAGAACACGGTGAACGATAATGCCATAACGGGCTTTGCCTACTTCGCGGATGGCTCACCGATCGGACAGCTTAGAACCGAAGAAGACAGACGACCTGTGGAGTTCAAGGAGATTCCCCAGCTTGTTAAAGATGCCGTCGTATCCATAGAAGACAACCGTTTTTATACACATAAGGGTGTTGACATAAAAGGTACCGCTCGCGCCGTGAAGGAACGCGTGTTGAATGAGCCGGTTCAAACCGGCGGCAGCACATTGACGCAGCAGCTGGCCAGGCTTACTTTTTTAAGTCGTGACAAAACGGATAACCGTAAGGTAAAAGAAATGCTGCTGGCGATGCGGATGGAGCGCTTCTTAAGTAAAGACCAGATTTTGACGGCCTACTTGAACAAGGTTCCATACGGCAACGGCTCGAGCGGATACCAGCTGTTCGGGATCAAGGCAGCGGCAAGAGGAATATTCAACATCAACAATCTGAATGATCTGAATGTGGCCCAAGCTGCATACTTGGCAGGTCTTCCGCAGCTGCCTTCCTCCTACTCGGCCTTCAACGGCAAAGGAGAATTTGATGAGAAATCGTTCAACCGGGCCATAAACCGCCAGCACCGCGTGCTGGCAAGCATGCTGGATGAAGGTAAAATAACGCAAGCCGAATACGATGAGGCCAAAGCATTCGATATCAAAGAATCGCTGGCTCCTCGCACGCAGAAAGCCTATGTGACTTATCCTTATCTCATGATGGAAGTCGAACGTCAAGCATCGAACATTCTGATGCAGCTAAGCCAGGAAGCTGAAGAGAACGCAAAAGGCAAGCAAGCGAACTCCGATCTGATGGATGCTTCCCGTGCTCAGCTGAGCACCGGCGGTTACCGTGTGTACACCACCATCGACCGGACGCTCTACAAGACCATGCGTTCCATTGCAGAGGATGACAGCAACTACTTGCCTGACAGCACCGAAAAAGGAATGGAGCAAACCGCCGCGATGATGATCGACAACAAAACCGGCGCCATTCTCGGCATGATTGAGGGCAGGGATTTCAACACGGAACAAATGAATTATGCTACGCAAATGAAACGGCAGCCCGGATCTGCCATGAAACCTATTGCCGCCTACTTACCGGCACTTGATACGGGGGCGATTCAGCCTGCCAGCGTGGTGGACGATTCACCGATCATCTTAAAGGACTACAGCAAAGTATTCCATATCCCTAAAAACTCGTACACCGGGTACAGAGGATTGATGACGGCAAGACAGGCGCTGAACGATTCGACCAATACGGTGGCACTCAAGCTGTTTAACAACACGGTCGGCATTGAGAAGGCCTGGGAGTTTTCCAAGAAGCTGGGCATCACTACCTTGGAGGAAGACGATTATAATGCTTCAACCGGCGTACTGGGCGGATTGCATTACGGCGTGACCGTGGAAGAGCTGACGAATGCCTACAGTTCCATCGGCAATCAAGGCAAATTCACGGATGCATTCATGATCGAGAAAATCGTGGACTCCAAAGGCAATATTGTTTATAAACACGAAGTAAAACCGGAGCAGGTATTCTCCGAGCAGACAGCGTATCTCATGACGGATATGCTGCGTACCGTCATTACGAACGGAACCGCCAGCAAGGTCCGGGATACGTACAAGAAATTCAATGAGGTTCCCGTCGTGGGTAAAACCGGCTCCACCCAGAACTACGGGGATGTTTGGTTCATGGGATACTCGCCGGATGTTACGCTTGGCGTATGGGTCGGATACAAGGAGCAAAAAAATACGCTTGTCGGCGACCAGCGCAAGCACGCCCAGGCCATCTGGGCCAGAATCATGAACGAAGCGACGGACGTTAAGCCGGAGCTGTTCCCAACCAAAACGTTTGAAAAGCCGGAAGGCATAACGTCCAAGACGGTCTCCGCTTACAGCGGCAAACTGCCGACTTCCTTAACGGACAAATTCGTAACGGATCTGTTCAACGCGAAGTTCGTGCCTACCGAAAGCGATGACGGCATCGCCAAAGCAAAATACATTACCTATCGGGGCGTAAATTATATTCCACAGGAAGCAACGCCTTTGGATATGTTGAGAGAACAAATCGTAATCAAGCGTGAAAAGCCGATTGACGAGCTGATTGTGGAACTCCAGAACGCCTTGAAGGTTATGAAAGGTGAAAAGAAAGCGCTGGAATCCTATCTCCCGCAGGATGCGAAAAAAGGAATGCCGAGCAAGGTCGATCCGAGAACGGACGACGGCAAGGCCCCTACTCCACCGAAAAACGTACATTATTCGGTGGGCAGCGGTTCCATCAGCTTTAATGCCAGCGGATCGCCTGATGTTGTCGGATACCGGCTCTTTAAGTCCGTGAACGGCAGCCCGTACACTCATCAAGGCCAGGTCATTCTTGGCGACGAGAGCCTTGTCTTCTCAGGTCTTGGAGCTGACGGCGTATTTACGACCTATTACGTCGTCGCCGTTGACGTAGCCGGCAAGACGTCTGAGCCAAGCGCTATTGTGGGCGGCACAACATCGGGATTCCCATTACCGGGCGACACTGAAACGAACCCGGATGACACCATCGATCAGCCTGATGACGGCATCACCGAGGAAGAGCCCGATATCGATCCCGGATTTGGGAATGAAGGCGCCACGACTGTACCGTCTGCACCAGGCCAGCCGACACTCACAGCTACTCCGGAGGGTTTCCAGGCCACTTGGAGCGGAAACGCTCCGGAAGAAGAGGTCATGGTCTACAATATCTATATCAGTCCGAACAGTGACGGGAACTACCAGATTCTAGGCTCAAGCAAGAGCACGGAGTTCTACTATACCTCGGGCAACCCGATTGGCGGCACCTTTAGAATTACTGCCGTCAATCCGATTGGTGAATCTGCAGCTTCGCCAGCCGTATATTTTGAGAAGAAATAGATCGTTTACGTAAAAACCAGCCGTTCTACAGACATTACTCTGTGGATGGGCTGGTTTTATTTTTAACTGGAGACAACTGCCTGAAATAAAAAAAGAGCCGGCCATGAACATGGCGGTTAGCCATCTTCATACCAGCTCTGTTATGATCTGCTTATTAATCTTCAATCGTGGATAGATCGCCAGTCGGCAGATCCAGTTCCCAGGCTTTCAATACGCGCCGCATGATCTTACCGGAGCGCGTCTTCGGAAGTTTATCCTTAAACTCGATTTCACGCGGGGCGGCATGGGCGGAAAGGCCTTCCTTCACGAAACGATAGATTTCATCCTTGAGCTCCTGAGAAGGCGTATAGCCCTCACGCAGGGAGATAAAGGCTTTAATGATCTCGCCGCGTGTTACATCAGGCTTACCGATAACGCCGGCTTCGGCTACGGCCGGATGCTCAACGAGCTTGCTCTCCACCTCGAATGGCCCGATTCGCTCCCCGGACGAATTGATCACATCGTCGATTCTGCCCTGGAACCAGAAGTATCCATCCTCGTCCATATAGGCCGAGTCGCCGGAAATGTACCAGCCCGGAATACGGAAATACTCTTGATACTTCGCTTCGTTATTCCAGATGGTTCTCATCATGGACGGCCAAGGTGTCTTGATGGCCAGGTTCCCCATCGTGTATGGAGCAACTTCTTTCCCATGATCGTCCAGGATCGCCGCCGTAATGCCCGGCAACGGACGCCCCATGGATCCCGGCTTGATCGCCATCCCCGGATAGTTACAGATCAGCTGTCCTCCGGTCTCCGTCATCCACCATGTATCGTGGATACGCTGCTTGTAAGCCTTGTGTCCCCAACGCACTACCTCGGGGTTGAGCGGTTCGCCAACGGACAGCACGTGCCGTACATGGCTCAAATCATATTGGTCGATGAGATCGGAACCTGCCCCCATCAACATCCGGAAGGCAGTCGGAGCGCTGTACCATACCGTTACTTTGTTGTTTACCAATGTGCTGTACCAGTCCTGCGGGCTAAAGCGGCCTCCGCGAATGACATTGGTCACGCCGTTCAACCATGGCGCAAAAATACCGTATGACGTACCGGTTACCCAACCCGGGTCCGCCGTACACCAATATATATCGTCTTCCCTTAAATCCAGAACAACCTTGCCTGTATAATAATGCTGCACCATCGCGTTCTGCACGTGATACACGCCCTTCGGTTTCCCGGTTGAGCCTGATGTATAGTGCATGATCAATCCGTCTTCCCGCTCAAGCCATTCAATCTCCAGCTCGCTGGATGCGGCTTCAACTTCCTTGTGGTAGTTTACTAGACGCGGATCCTCTTCTTCCACTTCGCCAACGACAAAAATATGCTTCAGTTCGGGCAACTCATCCCGTTTCACCCGTGACAACAGCGCAGGCGTCGTAATCAGCGCAACCGCTCCGCTATCCTCCAAGCGATCCTTTACCGCCGTCTCCATGAACGCCTCGAACAATGGGCCTACCACGGCACCAACCTTCAAAATACCAAGCAAACCGGCATAGAGCTCAGGGCCGCGCGGCATAAAGATAAATACCCGATCGCCTTTGCCCACGCCATATTTGCGCAGCACATTGCCGAACTTGTCGGATTTCTCTTTCAATTGCGCAAAAGTAAGAGTCTCCTCGCGGGCGGCGTCACTGTACAAGAGTGCTATCTTGTCTCCTCGTCCCTCCGCTACATGACGGTCGATTGCCTCGTACGCCATGTTTACTTTACCCGTCTCATACCAAGTAAAATGTCTCTCGATTTCGTCCCATGAAAACTCGGAGCGTGCCTGCTCGTAACTCTTCATATTGGAATGTGATACTTCACTTGGCAATATTTCGCTATGCGTTTGATTCATGATAACATCCTCCTCATTCTCAAATCGGTCTCCTCATAGTGGACAGCGCTTACAAAATGATTGAATGAAACATACATTTTACACATTGCGGCGGGTTATCACGTTGTCACAGTCATCGAGTCATTAACCCTTGGAATTCGCAAGGAAACATATCGTTAAGTACGATACAATTGTGAAGGTTTTATGTCGAAAAGATTATATCATAGCTTTTGTTTGCCTGTCATTGCTTTTCATTTTTTTATTTTTTTGCTATAAGTAGGGTATGGAATTGAAAGGAGCGTAACGGATGGAACACTGCAAGGTATACCAGTCTCATGTTTTGTTCCCTGAAGACCGCCGCCTGATCATCGAAGGACCTGTACCTCCCGAGCAGCTATCCGAACTGACCATGCACCCTGATCTCAAGGCTTTTCGTCGTCCTGCGGAGCAGCATGAGGCTTTGGTGGAAATTGCAGGCCTGCCCGAAGGCAGAATCATCATCACGAGGGACCGAGATATGATCGTAGGATACGTAACGTTTCATCACCCGGATGAGCAGGAGCGCTGGTCTGAGGGCAATATGGAAGATTTGATCGAGCTTGGTGCCATCGAGGTTGCGAAAGACTACCGTTCCCTAGGCCTTGGGCAGCGGATGATCAAAACCGCATTCGAGGAAGGCCAGATGGAGCGCTACATCGTGTTTACGACCGAATACTACTGGCATTGGGACCTAAAAGGCAGCGGCCTTAACGTGTGGGATTATCGCAAAATGATGGAGCGCTTAATGAAAGTCGTGGATATGGAATGGTACGCAACCGACGATCCGGAAATCTGCTCCCATCCCGCCAACTGCCTCATGGTCAGAATCGGACGGCACGTGCCGCTTTCATCGCAAGAACAATTCGACCGGATCCGTTTCAGACAGCGGTTTATGTATTAAATCGATCCTCAATAAAACAAACTCCCCTGGGCTTTGCTCAGGGGAGTTTGTGTATCTTTCGCTCATGCCGGATTAAGCATAACGAGCGCTTCCTATCATTTAATTGCTAGAGTTTACCCAGCATATAGTTCACGATTTCATGAGAACGCTTGGAAGCTTTTACAGTAAATTCGGGGAAGTTGACATGCGCAGAACCGTCGGCCTTATCCGACATGGATCGGATCACCACATAAGGCACGCCGTTCATGTAACATACCTGGGCAACGGCAGAACCTTCCATTTCCGCGCAAGCCCCGTTCAATTCCTCGTAGAGCGTCTGCACCGTATCGCGGCTGGCAATGAACTGGTCCCCAGACAGGACCTTCCCTACGATGTAATGATTCACCGCCTGCTCTTTGCAGGCCTCCTCCGCCAGCTGGATCAAAGAGGCGTCGGCGGGAAAATCGGACAGCTCCTGATACGGGATGACCCCGCGCGCAAAACCTAACGGCGTCACGTCCATATCATGCTGCATGCATGAAGAGGAGATCACGATATCGCCGATGTTGAGCTCCGGATGCAGCGCGCCCGCTACGCCGGTAAACAATATTTTGGAAACGCCGAAGAAGTCGATCAAGATCTGCGTGGTAACCGCTGCATTGACCTTGCCGACCCCGCTCTTGCATACGACGACCTGCTTGCCATGGATCGTTCCCGATGCATAGGTAACTCCTGCCCTAACGGTTGTTTCTTTATTCTCCAGTTGACCGAGCAGCAGCTCCACTTCTTCGTCCATAGCCCCGATAAGGCCGATCACCTGTGCTGTCATGTCGATATCCCTCCTGATTATAAGAGCGCATAAAAAACCCACCAGAAAAAAGCCCCTTAAAACCAGGAGCTTTTCTCGAATCCATCTTGTTCATCTAAACGTTTGGTTTCACGCAGCCTATTCGTTCACATGGCTGACCGAGAGGCGAAGAATCGTTTCATGCGGCAGAATCACGCGAGGATTCTCCACATTTTCCTTCTTCATCAGCTTGGTAAGCAAACGCATCGCTACGGCTCCCAGATCATACATCGGTTGGGCCACCGTTGTCAGCTGTGGACGTACCATCGAAGCCATCCGGATATTGTCTACGCTGATGATCGAGAAGTCATCCGGCACCTTATAGCCTTCATCCTGAATGCTATGAATCGCGCCAATCGCCATCTCGTCGGTAGCGGCAAATATAGCGGTTGGTTTCTTCTTGAGGCCCAGGAAGTACTTCATCGCTTCCACGCCGGACTCATAACGATAGTTACCGATCCGCACCAAATCCTCTTGATACTCGATGCCTGCCGCTTCCAGCGCTTTTTTGTAGCCTTGGAAACGAGCATAGCCGTTTGCCGGATCCTGCAGCGTGCCGCTGATCATAGCGATCTCGCGGTGTCCGTGCCGAATCAGCGTGTTGACCGCATCAAACGCAGCCTGTTCATGATCGATGTCGACCGAAGGATAAGAACCTCTCTCATCACTGGTCGCACAGAGAACAATCGGCACAGCCGATGTCTGGAACGCCTGGATATGCTCGTCCGTCACCGTTCCACCCATAAACAACAGCCCGTCCACTTGCTTCTCAAGCAAGGTGTTGATTACGCGGATTTCCTTTTCCTTACGTTTGTCGGCATTACACAAAATTATATTATAGTGATACATGTTAGCAATATCCTCAATACCACGGGCAATCTCCGCAAAGATCGAGTTTGAAATGTCAGGGATCACAACGCCGACGGTTGTGGTCTTCTTGCTGGCCAGGCCTCTGGCTACCGCATTCGGACGATACCCTAAACGTTCAATCGCTTCGTATACTTTTTTCCGGGTCTGAGGCTTAACGTTCGGGTTATTGTTTACAACCCGGGATACCGTCGCCATGGAAACGCCTGCTTCGCGCGCAACATCGTAAATGGTTACCGTCAAATTCCTTCTCTCCATTGCCAATAGATTTTCATTCGTTCAATACCAATTGAATTTATGATACGACAAATTACTGCTTTGTGCAACGACACGACATCATATGCCGTCCAATTGAGCTTTCAGCGCTTCAGCCGTAATATGGGAATGGGATGTATGCCAGACTGGCGCTCCTTCTTTCACAAGTATAACTTGCGGCGATTCGTGTTGGATGTTCAGAGTTTCGGCAGCCTGACTGGACACCGGTCGGTCCGCAATGACATCGATCCACACATAGTCGATCCGCTCGTTCGGCTGGTCCTCAAGGTAAGCTTGCACTTCCCTGTAGGCTCCGGCACTAATTGGGCATCTGGTACTATGTTTGAACAATAGCAAGTGCTTCCGATCGGAAGATTCCAGCGTGCTGCGCAGCTCTTCTTTAGTAGTCATTTTCGTCAACGTCGCCATAGGATATACATTCCCTTCATTGTATTGAAGTTCCTATCCTCTATCCTAACAAAAAGTGCGTGAAAAATCCAACAACCACGAAAATTTTCTGAAAATTATCTTGCATAATTGCTCGAATTTTCAGGAATGAGAGATTTTATGGTGCTTAATTGCTCGAGACGCCCCTCAATTTGTCTCATCCAGTCGCCGTCGGCCAGGCTCTGGGCATAACGGAATAGATCCAACAGCATATTAATGCGCTCGTCAAACACTTCCATGCAGCGCGCCTGCCATTCGGGCGACGAATCATCATCGTATGTACGGAACACTTCACGAAGAACAAATGCGGCTTCATTGACATCTGCGAACGAAACGCGTATTCGCTCGGTCTCATTGTTAATCGATGCGAGATAGCGCAGCAAATCCGGTTTAATAAGAGGCAGAAGCTCATACTTCTTGCAGGCCTGACAGGCATAAACAGGAACATCACATATCCGAGTTTTTCTTTCATGAATCAGCTTTCTTAATTCCAATTTCATACTTTGTCCGCAGTTGCAGGTTTTGAACAAAATGCCCACCCCAAATCCTATCACGTAATCTAAAACCAACAGTCCCATGTCACAAATCTGTCACCTGAATTAGTTCTATTCGACTATCATACCAGAGAATCCTCCAAATTTGTGATAATGCTTTATTTACCAGAAATGTTTTCAAATGTTCCTTCTTCGGACGCTTCCATGAAACTCCTCTCCATATTTGTTACAATGAATACAGTCTTAAAGGACCGAATGCGCAGCGTTACGGTTATATCAAGATTTTTGAGAAAGGAGCTAGGCCAATTATGCGATTGACTGGAAAAAAGGTTATAGCGCTTGTAGATGAAGAATTCGAGGATTTGGAGCTATGGTATCCCGTTTACCGGGTCCGCGAGGAAGGGGCGGAAGTCCATCTCGCCGGGCTGGAAAAGGGTAAAACTTACACCGGCAAATATGGCGTTCCGGCTCAGGCCGAGTATTCGTTTGAAGAGCTGAACAGCAAGGATTATGACGGAATACTCGTACCGGGCGGCTGGGCGCCGGACAAGCTGCGCCGATATGATAAAGTGCTTCAACTGGTGAAAGAAATGAACGAGGACCAGAAGCCGATCGGACAGATCTGCCATGCAGGATGGGTGCTGATCTCCGCCAAAATCCTGGACGGAGTTACCGTTACTTCCACGCCGGGAATCCGCGACGATATGGAAAATGCGGGCGCGATCTGGAAGGATGAGGCGGTCGTGACCGACGGACATATTATTTCCGCACGCCGGCCTCCGGATCTTCCGCCATACGGCAAAGCCTTCTGCGATGCGCTGGCGCAGCAAGGCAAATAATTACTCCTCATCCCCCATATGCAGAAACAGCCGCCTTTGTCACCAGGGCTCCTGGTGAGATAGGCGGCTGTTTTTTTATGCTCATATAGCTTGTCCTTTAAAAAAAGAAGCCTGGAAAAAGTCGATGATCCCTATCTTAACGGTTAAGACGCCGTGCTGTCCGTCCCGTTGGTTCCGTTCCGATAACTGCTCCGTTCGGCAAAAGCGCTAAGACGTTCTTCGACAGCGGAGCTGGTACGCAGCTTGAAGCAAGCCGCCGCTTCTCCTTTCGCTTCTGCAGCATTCGTATTCAAAATGCGATGCTTCACGCGGAGCAGGGATTGCGGAGACATGCTCAAATCCTTAACGCCGAGCTCAAGCCACAGCGGAATCGCTCTTTCGTCTCCTGCCAGTTCTCCGCACACGCTGACTGGAATCCCTGCCCCATGGGCAGCCTCCACCGTCGTCCGGAGCATGCGCAAAATGGCAGGATGAAACGGATGATACATATGCGCGATCTGCTCGTTCATCCGGTCCACGGCCAGAACATACTGAACCAGGTCATTGGTCCCGATGCTGAAGAAATCGGCCTCTTCTGCCAGCAAATCCGAGATCGTGACCGCTGCAGGCACCTCGATCATGATGCCGACCTTGATGTTCGGATCATAGGCGATGCCGCGTCGGTCCAAATCGGCCATGGCACGCCGCAGCACGGCATTGGCCTGCTTGACTTCTTCTACCGATGAAATCATCGGATACATGATTTTGACGTTGCCGTATGCGCTGGCTCTCAGAATCGCGGTAAGCTGGGTCTGGAACGGTTCGGTTCGGTCCAAGCTGATGCGGATGGCGCGGTACCCGAGGAAGGGGTTTTCTTCTTCCGGAAGCGCGAAATAATCCAGCTGCTTATCGCCGCCAATATCCAGCGTACGAATCACGACGGACGCCTGGCCTGCGTTCTCCGCAACCAGTTTATACACTTCGAACTGCTCCTCCTCCGTCGGGAAGTTGTGCCGGTCCATATACAAAAACTCCGTTCGGAACAATCCGACTCCCTGCGCGCCGTTCTTCAGCGCAATCTCCATTTCCTTAACGGAGTTCATGTTCGCGGCCAGGTTAAAGTATGTTCCGTCCTTGGTTACCGCATCAACGGCTGCCAGGAGCTGCAGCTGCTCTTTCTTTTTCCGCTGCTGGTCCCGGATGCCTTCATACCGCTCCACGATGAGCGTGTCAGGCTCCAAATAGAGCACCCCCTCATCTCCGTCCACCACCAACTGCTGTCCGGTCTGGATCGGTTTATCCAGCTTGTTCTCGATCCCCGAAACGAGCGGTATGCCCAGCGCGCGGGCCATGATCGCCGAATGAGAGGTCTTGCCGCCGGTCATCGTCACGATACCAAGAACGTGGGAAGGATTCAGGTGAACGAGCTGCGACGGGGAGAGCTCCTTCGCAACCAAAATGTAAGGCTGCGTATCGGCCGGGAGCTTCACTTCGGGAGCACCAAGAAGATGCTTCAGCAGCCGATTGCCGACATCCTTAATATCAAGCGCCCGCTCCTTCATGTACTCGTCGTCCAGCAGATCGAACATGGATACGAAATGATCGATCGCCTCTTTTACCGCCACCTCGGCAGCCTTGTACTGGCGCTCGATGATCCCTTGAATTTCGTTCATGAACACGGGATCCTCCAGTATGGCCAGATGCGCGTCAAAAATCTGCGACTCCTCGTGCCCCACCATTTCCTTGAATTCGTTCTTGATGTATTCAATTTCATTCTTGGAGGTTCGTATGCCTTCATATAAGCGCTCGAACTCTTTGGCTAAATCGACAGCGTCCATTTCGGAATCCGGAAGATCCAGCTCCCAATGCGGCAGTACGAAAGCCTTACCGATAGCTACGCCTGTTGCTGCGCCAATGCCTTGTATCATGATTCTCTACCCCCAGCATTACTCTCATTTAATACGACGGACATGACAGATGACTGTCCTCTTTTCACGGTCTTGAACGGAGCATAGCTCCAGGATCTTACTTTATCGGGATTGGTGATTACCATTGGCGTGGCCAGCGATGCGGCATGTGTCTTTAAATACGCCAAATCGAACTTGACCAGCAGTTGCCCCGGTTCAACGGTATCCCCTTCGCTGACCACAGCCGTAAACGGTCCTTTCAACTGGGAAGTGTCGATCCCGATATGAATCAATACCTCAAGCCCTTCCGGCGTTGAAATCCCGATGGCATGCATCGTCGGATACACGTGCATGACCGTGCCGTATACCGGTGATACAAGCTCTCCTTTTTCCGGTATGAAGGCGACGCCGTTGCCGACCAGCTTCGCGGCAAAAATATCATCCGGCACTTCGTCAATCGGAAGCATGCGTCCCTGTACGGGCGCGCTGAACAGAACGCGCGGCAAATCCTGCTGCATCAGCTTGTTTATCTCTTCGCGGATGAGCTCGGAATACGTCCCGAACACCACTTGCACGTTCCCCCCGCCCAGCTTGATAATGCCGGCTGAACCGAGCAATTTCAGTGCGTCAGAATCAATCTGACGATCATTGTATACGGTCAATCGCAGACGCGTCATGCAGGACTGCACCTGAACGATGTTGTCTTTGCCTCCAAGCGCCTCCAGAATGAGCGGCGCCTGATAGGGAATATCGCCTGCCCGGCCTTCCAGCGCCGAGCCCTCCTCGCGCCCCGGCGTGGGGATTTCGAAGGTGCGTATCGCCCAGCGGAACAGAAAATAGTAGACGATGCCGTACACGGCCCCGATCGGTATGATGATCCAGGCGTTCTGCGATAAATGGAAGTTGAGCACGTAATCGATGAATCCGGCCGAGTACGAAAAACCGTGATGGATGTCAAATGCATAGGTAAGCACCATCGCGAAACCGGCCATCAAGGCGTGGAGCACATACAGATATGGAGACGCAAATAAAAACGCGAACTCGATCTGCTCCGATACCCCGGTCAAAAAACAGACAAGCGCGGACCGCATAAACGTCTTTTTCACTTTCGGCTTCAGATCTTCACGCGCTTCCTGGATAATGGCAAACGCGATCGCCGGCAGGGCAAACATCATGATCGGGAACAAACCGGCCATGAAGTCGCCGGCCGTGGGATCCCCCGCGAAGAACCGGGGCAGATCTCCCTGCACGACGGTACCATCCTCCGTCTCGTAGGAGCCCAGCTGAAACCAATACACATTGTTTAACAAGTGATGCAGACCGAAGGCCGTGAGCACGCGGTACAAAATTCCGTATAGAAACAAACCGAAAGCTCCCATATGTACGGTAAGATCATAAAAAGCATCTAACCCGCGCTGCACAAGGGGTGCTGTCCCCAGCATGATCCAAGCGAATATCGTTGAGAACAATCCCATGAACAGCAGTACAAATCTGGAGCCTCCAAAAAACTGTATGGCTTCGGGAAGCTTAATATGTTTGAACCGGTTATACACGTAACCGGACATTACCCCAAATATAATGCCGATCAAGGTCGAGGGCTGTACGCTCCCGTCTCCCAGACGGGATATGACCTGATCATAGATGAACATGCCGGCAAGGGCGGCGAGTCCGGCGGGACCTCCCTGATTCGAGAGTCCCCATGCGACGCCAATGGCAAATAAATACGGCATGTAATAAAACACCCCGTGCCCCGCTGCCTGAGCGATTTCGCCCAAGGTTCCGAAGCCCCACGCCGACCATGGCAAACTCCCCACGCTAAGCAGGAGAGCTGCCGCCGGAAGCGCCATTGTAGGGAGCATGACTGCTCTGCCCAGCTGTTGCAACGATCCCAACCAATTCAAGGCGAGCCCTCCTTTCTATCCTTGATGGTAAGCGCTGCGCCTGTTTTTGTCAAAAAGAATTAAGGGCAAATGCCCATAGCAAAAGCAAGCCCTGCTAACAGAACGGCGACAGAACCGGACCATGTCCAGTCTGCCACCGGCTGTTTTCTACGCAAGACTTGCCTATTCTTCCGAAATGCGCTTTGAAGTTTAACGGCCGCCCAATGCGATGGAATCCTCGACCTTGATGCAGCGGTCCATAATCGCGATCATGCCGCTGCTTTCGGCGATGGCCGCCGCCTCCTCACTGATGATTCCCTGCTGCAGCCAGAGCACCTTCGCACCGATCTCGGCGGCTTCCCGTGCTACATCGGCGCAGTATTCGCTGCGCCGGAACACATTGACGATATGGATCGGCTCGGGAATGTCCTTCAGGGAAGGATAACTTTTCTCGCCGAGGATTTCGGCTGCACCAGGGTTTACCGGGATGATCCGGTATCCGCGTTGCTGCATCGCGGCAGAAACCATATGGGATGTGCGGTCCGGCCGATCAGACAGGCCAACGACAGCGATATTGCCCGCATTTCGTAAAATATCCGCGATTTCTTCGCGCGTAGGATTTTCAAATGCCATGGTTCATGACCACCTTTCCGTTCCTTATCGATGAGAATCTTGGCCTATTCCTCTATTTTACCCATTCTACATCGGCGCCAAGCGCCTTCATGTGATCAAAATATTGCGGGTACGACTTGGCTACATGGTGGGCGTCCTTGATCCGGATCGGCTGTCCTGCGCGCAGCCCGACCACCGTGAGGGCCATGATCACCCGGTGATCGTAATGGGCATTGATCTCAACCCCGCCCTCGACGCCGCCCGGACGGCCATGAACGATAATCTCGGCCTGGCGCTCCTCCACGTTGGCTCCTGCTTTACGCAGTTCGGTCAAATAATCCGTAATCCGGTCGCATTCCTTGTAACGGAGATTCTCCACGTTGTAGAACCGGGAGGTCCCTTCGGCAAACACGGCTGCCGCCACCATCGCGAGCACCGCGTCCGTCGCCGCGTCTCCGTCGAATTGGAGCGCCTTCAGGGTGCGGTTGCCCTGCACATGGACATTTCCGTTCTCATGCGTGAGCGGAACCTCCATCATTCGAAGAACGTCGATAATGGCGCGCTCGCCCTGCTTGCTGTCCTCCGACAGATTGCGGATCGTTACATCGGACTGCGTAACCGCGGCAGCCGCCAGCACGGCAGCAGACCCCGGATAATCGCCTTGAACCGTATAGGTCTTGGCTTCGTAGGATTGCCCTCCGGGAACCCGGAAGAACGTATAGTCGTCCGCTGCGTGAATCGTAATGCCGGCCTGCTCCAGCACTTCCAGGGTCTGACCGATCACGACCTTGGATTTCAGATCTCCGGTAACGGTGATCTCGCTGTCTTCGGCAAGCAATGGAGTCAAGAACAACAGGGCGCTTAAATACTGCGAGCTTACTTCGCCTGAAACGGTGAGCTTGCCGCCCTTCGGTTGGCCGCCGCGAATCGTGATGGGCAGCCTGCCATCGTTATGCTCCACTTCCACGCCCAATTGGCCAAGGGCCTCAATGAGATCGTCATGAGGACGCTTGCCCAGTGATTCCGGGTACGCATTGACGAAGGTAACCTCTTTAGACAATGCCGTTACACCCATCAAGAAGCGCAGGACGGCACCGGCGTTGCCAACGTTCAGCTCCTTCACATCCCGCGGCGATTTGCCAAAGCCCGTAATCACGGCTTTTTCCTCGTCCTCCTCGATCACGGCTCCGAGATCCCGGATACAGCGTCTCATCGCATCGCTATCCTCGCTGTGGGCAGGGTAATAAATCGTGCTCGTTCCTTCCGCTAGGGCAGCCACAAGCAGGTAACGGGTGGTATAGTTCTTGGAGGACAGTGCTCCGATTTCCCCTTTTAAAATAGGCGTAGGCCTGACGATAACATCCATCGTATGTATCTCTCCCTTGTATATAGTGTTGCGATTACCAGCATTACAATCTCCCTAGGATAAATTGACAGGGAAAGAACCGCTTGGTTATCATAGTTCATGTGAACCGGAAAATCAGATCGTTTGCGATCTTACTCATTTATGCTAAGAAAAGAGGTCTATATGATGAAACCGATCCCTCAAATGGAAACTTCGGAGCTTAGAAGCCGGCTTCAAAACGGCGAACAGGTGTACATGATTGATGTCCGCGAGGATGAAGAGGTTGCCGCCGGGATGATCAGCGGTGCCAAGCATATCCCGATGGGCGAGATTCCGAACCGCCTGGACGAAATTCCGCGCGACCAAGAGGTTGTCTTTATCTGCCGCAGCGGCGGACGCAGTCAACACGTATGCGAATTTCTCAATCACCAAGGCTTGAACAACGTGATCAACATGAAGGGCGGCATGCTGCAATGGCATGACGATGAAGTATAGGCAAGCCGTAAAGAAGGTGCGGGATGAACATGATCCCCGCCTTTTTTTGCTTGTGTTTGTGCTTGAGTTGATCCCGCTCGCAAACTCCCTTGATTAAAATCTCATCCATCACCATTCCAAGCCGGGTCCGCTTATCATCTTAGCCGCGGTAATGCGTTAAAATGTCAGCCGCCACTTCATCCGCGGATCGGCCAACCGTATCCACCATCACGTCCGCAAACCGGTATTTGTCCTTTCGCTCATCGAGGATGCGCCGAACCCTCTCTTCGACATCGCCCGCAAGCAGCGGCCGGTTGGCATCGCCCCGTACGCGTTCCACGATGCTGGCGGCATCCGCTGTGAGGGCAACGACCCAGCCGCCGCGTTTCATTACGTCGCAATTGTCGGAACGAAGGACGGCTCCGCCGCCGGATGCCAGGACGATTCCATCCCGGAGCAAAACGCTGCGCAATGCAGCGGATTCAGCCTCGCGGAAATACGGCTCTCCATCCTTTTCAAACATCTCGGAAATCGTTCTGCCTTCCATTCTCTCAATTTCCGCATCCAGATCTATCAAGTTGTAGCCGAGCGAGTCTGCCACGAGACGCCCCACGGTTGACTTGCCCGTACCCATCATCCCGATCAGAATGATGTTTCTACCCAGCTTATCCAATTTCACACCCCATTCGCTGCTTCACTGTAAAGGTTGTTCATATCATACCACAGCCCCAAATCTTTCGACAATGGACCCGACTCTCTAAATTGTAATCCAAATGTCTCAAGCCAAGCCCCTATTTATGGAGTCTATCTTATTCCCAAGCATCATACACTGTTACAAGAATGCAAGATTAGAAGAAGGGAATGAACCCATGGTGCCATTTCATCCAACCGGACTCTCTTCCTCGGCCAAGCGGATCCGCCGGATGCTCGATCCATCCTACCCGCTATGCCGCGAGGACGTGATGTGGGTGCTTCATTTTGTCCAAAAAAAAGTGGCTCTGAAGGATCCTGCGCTGCAAGATCTTTCAAAGCCACGGTTGCTGCAAAATTTCAACAGTTATTGCGAAGCCGCGCTGCTCTTGCTCGGAAGCGGAAACCACTTTCACACAAAGAACGGCGACATCCGCACCTGTCTCTTAGAAGCCATGCACGGGCTTCCCGAGCTGGCGGAGGCTATCTCCCCTACTGGAGCCCGCACGTTTGAATCGATGCCCTCGATCCCTGAGGACGGTATCCATACTGCTGCAAGAGAGCAGAATTAGTCCATCCGGAATGAGTCGATCATGCTGCCGATAAAAGAGCAGGATTACTCCATCCAGTTGTAGTGGAAGGTTCCTTCTTTGTCAACGCGTTTAAAGGTGTGCGCTCCGAAGTAGTCGCGCTGAGCCTGCAGCAGGTTCGCTGGCAGGTTCGCCGTACGGTAGCTGTCGTAGTATGCAAGCGCGCTGGAGAATCCAGGCACCGGAATGCCCAAGGATACCGCGGAAGCTACAACTTTACGCCATGCATCTTGATAGGATTCGATTATATCGGTAAAGAACGGATCCAGCAGCAGGTTCTTAAGCTCCGGATTGTTCTCATACGCATCGGTGATGTTCTGCAGGAAGCGGGAACGGATAATGCAGCCGCCGCGCCAGATTTTAGCGAGGTTGCCGTATTGCAGGTTCCAGCCGTATTCATCGGATGCTACGCGAAGCTGTGCGAAGCCTTGAGCGTAGGATACGATCTTGCTCGCAAACAGCGCTTTGCGCACATTTTCGATGAACTCGGCTTTGTCGCCGTCAAATGCAGCCGTTTTTGGACCATTCAGGATTTTGCTTGCCGCAACGCGCTCTTCTTTCATCGCGGAGAGGAAACGGGAGAATACGGATTCGGTGATCATGGAAAGCGGCACGCCCAGATCCAGGGAGCTTTGGCTTGTCCATTTGCCTGTTCCTTTTTGACCCGCCGTATCCAGGATGACGTCAACCATCGGCTTGCCGGTTTCTTCGTCGTATTTGGAGAAAATGTCAGCCGTGATCTCGATCAGGTAGCTGTCGAGTTCGCCTTGGTTCCACTCCGTGAAGATTCCGTGAAGATCCTTCGCATCGAGGCCGAGTACGTCTTTCAGCAATTGATACGCTTCGCAAATGAGCTGCATATCGCCATATTCGATACCGTTGTGAACCATTTTTACATAATGGCCGGCACCGTCCGGTCCGATATATGTACAGCAAGGCTCTTCGTTAACCTTCGCGGAAATGGCTGTCAGAATAGGCTCAACCAGCTTATAGGCACTTTCCTGTCCGCCTGGCATGATCGATGGGCCTTTCAATGCGCCTTCTTCGCCGCCGGAAACGCCTGCACCGATAAAGTTAAAGCCTTTTTCAGCCAACTCTTTGCTGCGGCGCTGCGTATCAGGGAAATAAGCGTTACCGCCGTCGATGATGATATCGCCTTGGTCCAAATGAGGAATCAGCTGTTCAATCGTAGCGTCCGTAGCTTGTCCTGCCTGTACCATGATCAGGATTTTGCGAGGAGTTTCAAGGGAATCCACGAATTCTTCGATCGAGAACGTTCCTTTCACTTGCTTGCCTTCGGTTTCCTTCAGCATATCTTCCGTTTTTTGCGGAGAGCGGTTATATACGGAAACGGTGAAGCCTTTGCTTTCGATGTTCAGGGCCAGGTTTTTTCCCATTACAGCAAGGCCAATCACACCGATTTGTTGTTTTGACATCTGGTTCTCCATCCTTTGCTCCAATATATTTTTAAACAACCCATCCCTACGAGATGATTTGCAATAATCTTATATTAACGTTTTTCATTTGACAAGTGAACCCCTGTCACAAAATGAGAACACGCGCGAAAACACCCCTTCGGTTTCGGAGTGTTGTTCGTGCTTTACTCTTGTATCGTTCGATGAAGTGAATTACCACTCCAGCCTCATCAGCTCCAAGGAAAGCTCGCGGAGTCTTTGCTTGCAGGCCGCGATTTTGTCCTGATTCCCCTCTTGCAGGGCGGCATGGAGCTTCTCAAGCTCATCATCGGTTTCCAGCCTGGACAGAAGGAGCCGCTGTTCCCCCTCATCCGATTCGAACAACCGCACCATTTCCTGCTCCGTCATCGGCGTCCCCTTCTGAAACAGCACACGCTGCCGGTAACCGGATATTTCCACCAGCCTTATAACCTCGCCAAACAAAATATTCTCGATCAATATCTGCCGGTCCTTGAAACGTTTGACGACAGCGTGGCCACGGGTATTCTCGATCAATTTCTCCATCCATTCCGCAAGCTTGGGATCGCGGATCATATAATCGCCTACCAGCTTAAAACCGCTTCCTGTCCGTTGAAACCGCAGCTTTACCAGCTTGCGTCCGGTTCGGATCGAAATGACAAACTGCGTTTCATTCTCGCTCCAGTAAAGCGAATATCCTTCCTGGATCAATTCCTTGATTAGGTCCTGGATATGCCGGCGATCAAACCGGAGCTCCAGGTTGCAATACTCCACTTCCTCGCTCTTATTCACGGCACTCCCTCCTCCGGTTTACTACCGATCTGAAAAACGACGGTGAAGATTTCCCCCATGGCTGCTTTTGATGTTGTCTTATCTATATCTTATACTCCATCTTATGTAACGGTAACTTGGTTTATTGACTATTTTTAACCCGCATGAAAATACGGTGAAACTTTCCTGGGTCATGCCTGACGTCCACTTGCCTTATGGTATAATGGGTTATCCAAAAGCCGAGTTTAGTAAGTGTTCATCATAAACAACAGGGAGGCCATCACATTCATGACGGTTACCGGATTTAAAGATCAGGATTTCGACGTATTCTCCGTTCCAGGGCTCGAAGCCCGTATGGAGGTTCTCATTGAACGGGTAAGACCCAAGCTTGAGACGCTGGGGGCCGAGCTTGCCCCCTATGTGTCCGCGCTGGTCGGGGAAGAGATGTTCGTGCATGTGGCCAAGCATGCAAGACGAACCGTTAATCCCCCGATTGACACCTGGGTCGCATGGGCTGCCAGCAAACGGGGCTACAAAGCGCTGCCTCATTTTGAGGTGGGCATGTTCGGAACCCATCTGTTTGTCATCTTCGCGATTATTTACGAAAGCCCCAACAAAACCGTATTTGCCGGCAACCTGGAAGCCAAGCTCAAGAAAACAGCGAAGGCGCTGCCTAAACATTTCTATTGGTCCATGGATCATATGAATCCGGCCGGCACCCCTCACCAGGACATGAGCGAGGAGGATTTCGTTCGCCTCATTGAGAAGCTGAAACAGGTGAAAAAAGCTGAGGTCATGTGCGGACTGCGCATTCCGCGCGAGGAAGCCGTCAAGCTTGAAGGGGACGAGCTGGTGCAAAAAGTGCAGGAGACGTTTGAGACGCTGCTGCCGCTTTATAAAATGGCGTTTTAATGAGCATGATATATTGATGTAAAGGGCTGCTGTTGCAGCTCTTTTTTTAAGATTATAGAATTTATAAATTTTCAGCGAAGCTAAACAATTCAATAATCGCAAGAAAAACTTCCTTTAACCGCGGTCTGTCTTCTGAGAAAGTACGTCGATAGACGTTTATCTTATGGATGATATTTTAATGAAGGAACGATGAAGAACGCATCCCTCCGCCTTTATATGTCCAAAGTATGAAGCGCTGCCGGGCCGTGCAAAAAAAGCCGGTCATTCTTCTTGCATTCCCCCCCTATTTTGCTATACTCAATTTTGTTTATATAAAAACAGAAATCAACAAATCATAACAAAATAAACATAAGGAAAGGTTGTGACAACGTCCATGGACCACAGTCGTACACCGCTCTTCACCGCGCTTAAAGAACACGCGGCCAAAAACCCCGTGCAATTTCACATTCCGGGACATAAGAAGGGCCTCGGCACCGATGCCGAATTCAGGGAATTTATAGGGGATAACGCCTTTTCTATAGATTTGATCAATATTGCGCCGCTGGATGATTTGCATCAGCCTACAGGCGTCATTGAAGAAGCCCAGAAGCTGGCCGCCGACGCATTCGGTGCCGACCACACTTACTTCAGTGTCCAAGGGACAAGCGGAGCGATCATGACCATGATCATGTCGGTATGCTCGCCCGGCGATAAAATCATCGTACCGCGCAACGTTCATAAATCCGTGCTTTCCGCCATCATCTTTACCGGTGCCAAGCCTGTGTTCGTATCGCCTGCCCAGGATTCCAATGTGGGGATCGATCACGGGATCACGATCAGCTCCGTACGGAAAGCGCTAAAGCGTCACCCTGACGTCAAAGCCGTACTGGTCATCAATCCGACGTACTTCGGGGTGAGCGCTAACCTGAAGGAAATCGTCGATTTGGCCCACAGCTACAACGTTCCCGTGCTTGTGGACGAAGCGCACGGGGTTCTGATCCATTTTCATGAAGAACTTCCGATGTCGGCGATGGAAGCCGGTGCCGATATGGCTGCAACCAGCGTTCATAAACTCGGCGGATCGATGACCCAAAGTTCCGTGCTGAACGTGAACACCAAGAACGGATACATCAATCCTTACCGCGTGCAGACCATCATCAGTATGCTGACCACAACGTCGACCTCCTACATCCTGCTGGCATCGCTGGATACTTCTCGCCGGAGCCTGGCGCTGCATGGACGGGAAATGGCTGCAAGGACGATTGAATTGGCGCAATATGCACGAAACGAAGTCAACAAAATCGAAGGCCTGTACTGCTTCGGGAAGGAAATACTGGGCGGAGAAGCAACGTACTCCTATGATCCGACCAAGTTGACCGTTCATGTACGCCATCTTGGCATTACGGGATATGAAACCGAGAACTGGCTGCGGGACCACTACAATATTGAAGTGGAGCTCAGCGATATGTACAACATTTTGTGCCTCATTACACCGGGAGACAATCGGGAGACGATCGATATTCTGCTGACGGCGCTCCGCGAGCTTTCGGACCAGTACATGCACGTGAACGAAATTAATGAGCTGGTCGTGAAAACGCCGGAAATTCCGCAGCTGTCGCTCATTCCCCGCGATGCGTTTTATGGGGATACGGAGGTCGTGCCGTTCAAGGAATCGGCCGGACGCATTATTGCCGAATTCATCTATGTCTACCCGCCGGGAATTCCGATCTTGCTTCCGGGCGAAGTGATTTCCCAGGAAAACATCGATTACATTACCGATCATGTCGATGTCGGCCTGCCTGTCAAAGGTCCTGAGGATCGCAGCATTCAGAATGTGAAAGTCATCGTGGAAACGGATCCTATATTCTAAGGCAAAATACAAAAAACCCGGTGCGAGTGGTTCGCATCGGGTTTTTCGTTAGGGAGTGTTACTCCTGGTTTGCAGCAGCGACCAGTTCGTTGTAAACCGCCTCTACTTCATTCCATTCGTCTTCGTCCTCAATATTGTAAAGAACCATTTCCTCGTTCTCTTCTTCCATACGTAGAATGACGCCGTCCGCTTCCGGATTCTCGCGTTCAAGCAAAAGCGCGTAAAGCTTCTCGCCGACATCAAATGTCTCCACGAGAACCATCTCTACTTCTTTTCCTTCTTCATCCGTCAATGTCAGCACAAACTCTTCATGTTCGTGGTCGTGGTCATGATCGTGACCGCAGCCGCAAGCATCTCCGTGTTCATGTTTGTGTTCGCTCATTGAAAAAACCTCACTTCGGTTAAATTATCATACTTTCGTATCGTATCACGGATAGCTTCTTCAGGTCAATTTTTGCCAAGCGGCTATGGACCCATCAATTTAGGGCGGTAATCACTTTCTCCGCAACTTTCACAAAACCGTCATCCGATTTGACTTTTACATAAAAGCCTACCGAGTATTTTCCGGCCGTTTTGAAATCGTATGTGAAATCATAGGTTCGGAACCAGAAGTTATCCTTGCGGTCCTTCACTTCCTGGGACTGGATGTCCTTGATATTGCCCGAAGGATCCTCGATCGCTACTTTTACGGCATGAATATTGTTGTTTAAGCTGTCTACCTGGCTAAATACATTGAATTTCAGCTTGCCTTTGTTTACGTTGCCGAATACAGTATCTCCTTTAAAGAGAAAAATATGCACATTCGGCTTGACGACCTGGACTTGTCCATTCGCCGAATTCCAGTCCACAGCCCCGTCAAATTCCCGGACCGGCACATAGGTTTTGCCATCAATCAAATATCCGCCATCCTTCAATTCGCGTCCGTTCAGCCAAACACGAACACGTTCATTGACGGAATCCGCAAACAAAAGGGTGCTGCCACCCATTAAAGAGAGCACTAGCATACATGCCATCACTTTTTTCCACTTCATTTCATACGTTCCCTCCATTGGCTCTTCTTGTTGTTATATGTGTATACTACATGTCAAAAAACAAGTTGCGGACAATTTTGCACTTTGTGGTAAAATTTTTTTCTCGTGGTTCAAGGCTTGATCCTATCACGATTTTTGCGGCATTACGGCTCCGTTTCGAGCATATACTCCGTGTAAATACACAAGAAATTCGTTAAAATACACATAAGCATACTTGGACTATACATCATTTCATCAGGAGGTTTCATCCATTGACACTGACATTGCAAATGCTTGGCACCGGCAGTGCGTTTGCCAAGAACTACTATAACAATAACGCACTGATTCATGACGGAAATTTCACGCTGCTCATCGACTGCGGGATCACTGCTCCGTTGGCGCTGCATCAAATAAATAAGACGTTTAACGATGTGGACGCCGTGCTCATTACGCATATTCATGCCGACCATGTTGGCGGGTTGGAGGAGCTTGCATTTATTATGAAGATGAAATACGATCGCAAACTCCCGCTCTATATTGCTGAAGCGCTGGTGGAACCGATATGGGAACATACACTCAAGGGCGGCTTATATCAGCAGGGACATATTTCTTCCCTCCAGGATGTATTTGACGTGCATCCTTTGAAACCGGGCGTGAAGGCCGCTATTTCATCCGGAATCTCGGTGGAGCTGATTCATACGCAGCATATTCCGGGCAAAGACAGCTATTCGCTTTATTTGAACGATCGGATTTTTTACAGCGCGGACATGGTATTCGACCCCATCCTGCTGAAGCAATTGGTAAATGAACGGGATTGCGAAGTGATTCTGCATGAATGCCAGCTGCAGGGTCCGGGCGAGGTGCATACGACACTCGATGAACTGCTCAGCCTGCCTCAAGAAATTCAGGAGCGTACCTATCTGATGCATTACAGCGATGAGGTCGAAGCTTTCATCGGCAAGACCGGAAACATGGAATTCGTGGAGCAGCAGCGGGTATACGAATTGTAGTTCAATATGCGTCAATGCATAGTTTACGAGGGTTCCCGGGAATAATAAGGCCGGGAGGCGATTCATATGGATCAAGGACAACAAGAAGTTGTAGGCGTACGTAAAAATGGTGATGGCGACATCATCGAACTTAAGCTGGATAACGGCAGCGTCGTGGACTACAAGACGGCCCAACAGATGGCCAAGAATAAGGAAATCAAGAACCTGAACGTATTCCGTGGACGTGATGGAGACGAACATCTTCGTTCCAATGCGGATGGCGATCCAAGCAACAACCTGGACAATTTGCCGACGTTCTAATTTATGCGCAAAAAGACCTCGAGGCGATGCTCGAGGTCTTTTCTTTTTTGGGGACGATGCGTTAATGACCGGTATCTTATTTGGTTTGGTTATAGGCCTACAATTCCTTTTTCATGCGAACATGGGGAATGCCTGCATCATCAAACGGCTCGTCCGAAATCGTCTCATACCCCAGCTTGCGGTAAAAAGCCTCTGCCTGCACCTGTGCATCGAGCACGGAATATTGCAGTTTTAGTTCACGAGCCTGCGCTTCCAGCGCCATCATCAGCACACGGCCAATCCCTTTGGAACGGAACGGCTTCCGCACCGCGATCCGCTGCATTTTGGCGGAATCCTTATTGTAATAGGTAATACGCCCGGTTGCGGCGTACTGCCCCTCCGACTTGATCAAGACATGGTGTGCATCCGATTCCAGGCGGTCGTAATCATCGATCTCCAAATCGATCGGCACCTTCTGTTCTAGGACAAACACATCCTTTCGGATATCCAGCGCCTGCTGCAACTGCTCTTCCGTTGATACATTGATGATTTCTGCTGCCATTTCAACACCTCTTTATGTAGAATCAATTCCTCGTGATATCGCAGGTCGAGATATTATACAAAATATTCGTTTTCCTGTATAGTAGTAGAAGCTAACGTCTTCATGAAAGGAGCATTGCCTTTATGAGCATGGGAGCCACGATATTTTGGGCTGTGGTCATTGCTGCCCTGATCATCTATCCCACCTTCTGGACGATCAAAAAAGGTTATTCCCGCAAATGGGATGAGGAATAGCATCGGCCGTCTTACGACAAACCGCCAGCCTGCCAGCCGGCGGTTTGTTCTGCTCACTGTTCGTGCAGATCATCATGATGGTTGGCTCCGCGTTAAGCATAATGCCGTTCCTGGAGCTCTTTATGGATGAAGATCCCTTAACGTGTCCGCCGCATCCATCGGGGATACCGGCTCCAGCGCCCCGCTTCCCTGCTTGGAATATACATCCCGATCGACGGAACGCCCGTACACATCCAGCATCACGGGCGCTGCAGGGGCATGCAGCGGCTCCAATTGCACCGATGTTCTTTCCGGGACACTGCAGCCGCCGCCCGCAATAGATACCGCCAATAACGAGAGCACCAGTCCTGCTCGCTTGATACGATGGGATTTCCCACCTGTCATGCCATTCACGCTCCTTCATTGGCAAAATCATGCTGTATTTAGTCTGAACCGGAACGTGGTATTTTATAACGAGAAAACCATTGACAGCCGCCTTGTCTGCTGGTAATATATGAATTACCTTTTTAAATATTTCATGATCTGTTAGCTCAGCTGGGAGAGCACTATCTTGACAGGGTAGGGGTCAGTGGTTCGAGCCCACTACAGATCATCACAAGGAGTCCTTGCATAGCAAGGGCTTTTTTCTTTTCTTCTAATGGTTGTCTATCTGAATTTCACTTTTGGGGACGAATTGGGGGACATAGTCAGTTAGACACTACTTTTAAGACCACTTTTTGGTCTTATTTGACCTCTCTACGCCAACGGGATTACATTTGCCGAGTATTTTCAATTTGCCGAAACTATGTCATTAATCTTGATCCATTCCCATTCGCCTATTCCGGTAGCCAGCTTGATTTCACGTCGGTAAGTGTGAATTACGGATACAGTGCCGGTCAGTTCCTGGTCCTCATATTCATCGAATAAACGCAATTTGATTGTACGGTGCATATGAAATGACTCTGCAAGCGCCTGCTCAATCAATTCCATTTCCTGCGGATCAAGAACCGGTTTATTCTTCCTTCCCTCTTCCAGCTGCCGGCGGATGATAGTTTCTTTATGTTCCGGAAGCATCATCCGGCTGGATTCCCAAAGACCGTTACCTTCAAGCTTTTTACGAGTCGTTGTCATTTATAGTGTCCTCCGATCTTAGCCGACGTGATGTTAAAACATTTACGCAATTTCGTTACATCACAGCCTTATTATGTATACAAAAAAACCTTGAGGTTATTTAAACCCCAAGGATTTTTCGTTATTCTTCTTTCCAAACAGTATACCAATGTGTTGCTGTAGATTTATCATCATCTATGTACCAAAAAAAGTACTCCACTCCATCAACTGTAATGTAATGTAATGGCGTGAAAAAGTCTCTGCTATACTGACTTTTTGGGTACATATAACCCGCTTTTACTTTACATGGGTTACAATATTGAGGCGTTATCTCAGATTCTGTCTGTGAGATAGGACTTGCAGATACTGGCGCTGCTACAGTCATAAAAGCAGCAATGATAGAAGAGAATATTACAAATTTTTTCCCCATTCTAACCACGCTAACACCTCCAGATATTTATAAAAGTTAATTTACATAACCCATATCAATTGTATCATTTGGATATTATTGGAGTATATAGTATGTTAGAACCATTAAATGGTATGATTATGTATATTTTATTCTGGATTTATCTTTGTCAATTGTCGCATTTGTCCGGGCTATTTTTAGAATAGATGACATGACATTAATCCTACCATTACTTCTCGCCTCTTTATTACATAGCCAAGCGCTATAATTCAGGTAAAGAGGCATTTCTATGTTTATTGAACCGATGTTACTCGCAACAGCGCCCGCTCCATTCTCAGACTCGCGCTTCATATTTGAACCAAAAATCGATGGCCACCGCTTGATTTTTTCGCAGCAGAATGGCGTTGTTCGCCTATACACGCGCCATAACAACGACTGTTCTCGCCAATACCCTGAGATAGCCAACGCTATATTTCCGCATGACATCGTATTGGACGGCGAAATCGCGTGCGTTGATCCCGCGACTGGCAACTCGGATTTTGAAGCGGTTATGACCCGATTCCAGGCGAAGAAGACGGATAAAATTACAGCTTTAGCCGGAACTCTGCCGTCTACATTCGTCATATTCGACTTGCTGCAGTATTACGGTCAGGATTTGCGATGGCTGCCACTAATACAGCGGAAAGAAATACTCTCGTCTATTCCGCTACCGTCCCTAGCTTCGGTATTGTTCCGTTCAGCGAAGGCGACGGCGAAGCCCTGTTTACTCAAATAGAAAAACGGGAGATGGAGGGCATTGTCGGTAAGCGGAGATTTGCTACTGGGTAAATCGATCAGGAGGCTGTAATACCCTACTTCACCGATAGAAGACAAAGAAAAAGGACCCCCGATAGCCTAAGCCGGTAGGGATCCTCTCACATAAATACAACTGTTCAAATCACGTAGGGTCTTTGTCATCCGGGGGAGTATTATACCCAGAAAGAACCTAAAATGATGACCAACAAGATAAAGAGAACAAGAACTGCTCCGACTGAGTTTTTACCGCCGTATCCACCTTCGTAACCAACTTCACCCATGAGGACTCCTCCTTTCAACGATCTGATACAAAGTATTCAAAAACTCAAGCAATGCTAGGGCCAATATTCTTATTAACAAAAAAAAACGCCAGCCTAAGCCAGCGAGGTTCTTTTTACCGATGCGGCGCTGACCATATGGATATCACGGGTTGTGTTACCCGAGTTTTTTCTCCTTCCCGTCAATGCGGACGGAAAATAGAGCATATGACACCGTACAAAAAGAGGAAGCTGTCACAAAAGCCATAAAAATGACTGCGGGACAGCTTCTTCTTTTTTAAAGAAGGAAACCTGAGTTGTAGTTGGCGGGCTACACTCTCATGTATATTCACAGAAATGCCACTTTGCTAATCATTTTCAAATGTACATCATCAAAAAAAATACAAAGGGGCTGCAACAACTCCCTCACGTTAAAAACCTCCTCCTCCACCCAAGCAGCAATCGAAATAGGCTTGAAAATTAGGCTAAACACTTAGTTAATCACCCAAGCTTATACATAAGTGACCACATATTAATAATCTGACTCTAAAACAAAGGAGGAATAACCATGAGCGCTGATGCCGGGTATGGCTATGGCCGTAGTGCTACTTTTGTCTTGGTTCTGTACATTCTTCTCGTTATCATTTTGGCAGCAGGTTTTTGGGTCTAAAAACTGATGAAAACAGAGGCTGTTCCAAAAGCCATGAAAATGGCTGCGGGACAGCCCTCTTCATAACAAAAAAATCATTCCGGGGTAAAATGAAAGTGCCGCTAAACCATCAAAAAAGACCCTGCCAGCCAGTAATAGGCCCGAAGGGTACTCGTGTTATTTGTTTAATTTCTGGAGAATATTTTTTTCCAAACGGAGGAAGACGATTGCCGCCTCTTCGCGGATCAAAGGATCTCCGGGGCAGTTGCCATCGAAAAGCCCTTTCTTTTTCGCTGCATCCCAAAAGTCTTGATCAGACCCAAAAAAGCCCAACTCATAAATACCTTCCGATTGGCTTCTTCTCCAGCTTAATTGATAAAGATGTTTTTCGAATGACATATATAATCCATCTAATTTGAATCCATTCAGTGTGTCCAACGGAAATTCCGTAGTTACTGTAATATAATTACGAATCGTTAGATTCGTCCAACCGAAATTCAAATCATAGATGAATCGGTTGGAATCATAAAATTTAAAGTTGATTTGGCATCCTTCGTACTTTCCAGGGATACGTGATATAAAATGAAATTCGGCTCGTGTCCCCTCATCCGTGCAATCTCTAAGCACAGGCATCTCTATACCTCCTGCCGAATCAATGTGTCGTCCAGTAATCCGCAGCTCTTTCCACTCTTTGAACGGGCTGTGCCTCTTCTTTCAGTACAATCAGGCTCTGCAATTCCCGCTTGTTCTTAAACATAATATAGCCTTGTTCCTCCAATGAAGCTATGCCCTCCATAATTTCATTCGGTTTACGTCCCGTTAGGTACTTAAGTAACCGCAAGGTCGGGACACGGCTGCGATGCGCCGGATAGTTGATCAAAATTCGGAGCAGTTTTCGTTCCAGATCAGGAAGCATGCGAACCTCTTCCTTTCTGGGGCCTCCAGGACAGGATGTTGTTTTCATTGAATACTCGGGGCTTTCCCGACTCCAGGCACGTTGCCCGAATCCGCTGATCTTTAATGCTGTGTATCTGTATTTTGCGCTGGGTAATGTTGCCCTTACGGTCTTCGTATATGATTTCTACGGTTTGCTCCAGGTATTTCTCAAACATGATGAACTCACCTCTGATAAGAACATTTGTTTGTATTATATGCGAACACTCGTTCTTTTATCAATGTCAATTTTACCCTAATTGGCTTGGCATCCATTACTAACAAACTCGCAATCATTGGAGCATCGATGGAACCGACCGTTAAGGACTCAGCTGTAGCTTCCTTAGTCATAATAAAAACCGGCGCCAACCGGCACCGGCTACTACGACCCATATCTCATTCAACAACCATGAACCTACCACAAATTTGGTGTACCCCAGTCCCCGTATCAATTGGATCAAGATTTATTTCAAAAGTTCTTCCGGCGTCTCTCCGCTGTACACAAATACGGGACTTGCAGTATTAACGACAAATACGGCTACCAACGTCAGTGCAGATGCGATGAACGAAAAAAAACGATGACGAATCTTATGGATCCATAACATGAGCTTGTCCTCCTTTCCAGCGTAATAAACTAATAGCCTGGATTAAAAATATGACAGCCAATGTTGGGGACTGAAGGACAAAATTGAACATCACGATGAAGCAGCTAATCAAGCGGAGCTTAGAGTAATGCTTGCTCGGTATCCGGGATTGTCTCTCGATTCGGCTGGGAGCAAACAGCATAACCAGCAACAGACTAAGCGCATTCATAACGAGCACAGCTGCAATCCCCATATCAACAAAAGTCACCAAGGTAAACAGTGCTGTCGTGAACGCAATACAGCCGGCCCCCGTCTTAAGGTGATACCCTCCCGAGAATTGCCTCAGTATTGCGAAGCCCGTCAAGGCTATGACCGCCTCTCTCACGTTACCCGAGAAGATCGAAATCAGCAGCGTGAATACGACAATGAACATCACGTTGAATAGAATGGCGAGCGCGTGCTTCAAAACAGGAACGGAGGACGGATGATCAGGTACCTGACGTTTGATCCTCTCCGCTATCCGCTCTGACAGTCCTTCTATGATCATAAGACTCCCGCTCCTCTGTATTGATCGCATAATACAAGAAGATTCCAAATGTGATTCCAAAGAAGAGAAGATGCAGCCACAGGCGGTTGAGGTAAAACAGAATGGCAATTAATATCAGCACTACGATAATTAAAGCGATCAACAGAATATGTTCAAATTTAATGCGCAGCTTCTCCAGGTCGTACTTAAACCCGATACCGAACCTGTACATCAACCAGGATATCAGCAGTCCCGTCGCTCCTGACAGAACTTGAAGGATGTAACCTTTGGCAGGATCGGTCTGAATGGCATTGATCGATCCGAACACCGTAGTCAAATAGGCGGTTTGAATCAACGCGTAGAACATGTAGCCTATAATGGTGCAAATCGCCGACCAAATGACTGGAATTTTAATGATGGCCGAGAACAAGAACACAAAGATCATTACCGTAATAAGCGGGGCAAGAAAATCGAGCGAGAGTTCATTCCGCATGATGTAACTCTGTAGATTGGCAAGGATCATAACCAGCAGGGCTTGCCAAATGTACTCCGTTGTTTTAAACCTAAGCAATGTCATGATCAGTGAATAAATCGCCAGTGTTTCAAAAGTCGAAAACACCATAAACCAAATAGCTTCCATTCAAAGATTTCCTCCCTACACCGTAAAGAAATGGTTTAATGTGTACAACGCCACTTCCCGATTCATCCTGGCTGAGCTGAATGGTTATAACGTCTCTAAGAAACGTATATCTTCAGCCTTCAGATTCTATCGAGTCGTCCCTGAATGATGCATGTTCTTGAGGTCAATTCCGATGGCGCCTGCCATTTCTTATATGTCTGGAAGCTCTGATGAAAAATGCAATAACATCGAACGGCGTCAATAGCTCCGGCTGGTATACAATAATTACCAAGCACAACGGCCCGGAACTTATAACGCCAAGACGAAGCAAACCACTGCAACGTTCAATCCGCAAAACAAAAAACGAGCATCAATGATCAAGAATCCACGACCTTATGAACATAACTAAGCCAGAATAAACTCGTGTCGCACGATGCGTAACATCCTGACATCATCATCTAAGTCGATTATATAAGGCCATGTAGGCATAACAACAGGTAATTAAATACATATGTGGGGGAATCCATCATGGATCTATGAAGTGTAGAGTTTATAAAAGGAGATAACTAGATATAACTCTATTATATACGAACCTACGTTCCTGTTCAACCATTAAGGAACGACAGAATTTATTTTATTCTGACATAAACCTTACACAATTAGATATTAAGATAGGATCAACTAATCTGTATTCCAAGAAGAGGCATCCGCCGGATGCCCCTCCCCTTTTATTCCGTTCTCGTCCCCAACCTTTCAAAAGGATGCGCCTTGTTAGCCGGAATGTTTTTGTGTATGAGTAAAGCAGTCACTTATACAGTCTGGTCCAAGCCATACCATTGGCAGCCAGCAGCACGACGATATAGGCCGATATACCGTAGGTAACCGTGCTACTAAAATAGTGCAAGCCGCATAACCCGCCGACAACGATAATGAACAGCAGCACCCACCAGCCGTCTTTTTGCTGAGCCACATTAAACGCTTGGGAGAACGGCGGATGGCGAAGCATCGCCTTGGCCGACACAGGTATCAGCACCAAACCGGTAAGAAGAATGATGAGAACGTCCGGTAGGATCCGAATACCGAATATGATCAGGAATACGATCGCATTCACAGTGAACAACGGCAGGAACATTTTTATGGCAAAGGCCTTTAAAGCTCCTTGATATAAGGGACTCATGCTTGGCAGCGGGGCCGCCCCAAACAGCCAGAAGGCCTTGGGTTTGCCGGAGAATTTCAACATCATCACGACGGTTACAATCATGATAAGCATGACGTGCAGCACATAGTACGACGATCCCCTGCCGATTTCCGCCAGGGAGGAATTACGGATCGTGGAGAAAAAGAACAAGTAGGGCAGCAGAACGGACAACCCGAGCGTAGGATACACCTTAAGCTTGAATTCTCTCTCGTTCTTCAACATGCTGGCAGATAACCGGAAACATGCCTGTTCCGTGCGGGACCGGCATACGATTTTGGCCAAAAACCTGTCAAACCGACCGCGCTCCCGCCCTTTTCCCGCTTCGCTGTGCGCCAGCTTTTCCAGATACTGCTCGAAGGATGGAATATAACGAAGGTACACCACCATGAGCAGAACCGGAACGAACACGGCCAATAAGGATAGGACAATCAGCCACCCGCTCCCCTCGCCGAACATCCATTCAAATGGGGCCGCAAACCATACGGGCGGAAGCAGGACCTGCCACCAGGCCGGCGTAAATACCAAATTGAAATCAATCAAATCAAATGAACGGATCACGAACTGATAGCCGATGGCCAGCGTAGCGGAAAGCCCAATCTGTACATAATTGATCAGATCCTTCAGTTTCTCTCCATCCCAATATTTCAGCAGCACCAGATAAATCATGGAGGTGCTCACCAGAATGAGCATATTCATCAAAATAAGCTCAAGGATGCAGATCAGGAAGAACAGCACGCCATGCTTAAGCAGCCCCACGGCAAGTGAAGCGGCCGATAGCGCTCCGGTCAGCAGCAGCAAATAAATACCGGCATGAATCGATCTGGCCACGCCGACCGTGCGGCCGTCGATCGGTTTCGTCATCAGAATGCTGCGGTCGCGCACATCCAAAAGCACGGATGAGAAATCCGAAATCATGGAGGTCATGATCAGGAACATGAGGATGGCGGACAGGATGCTCATCGGCATCAGATATTCCGGATCGCTCCAGAACACAAACGGCGTCAGCACAAGCCCGATTAAGCCATACAACCAGAGGGAACTGACAAACAGGTTTTTGTCCTGCTCTTCAGCCTTCCGGCTGTTTGAAGATAATATGACGGGTGCCCGCCTCGAGTCCATCAGCAGCTTGACATGCAGGATCCGCCGCAGCGTTTCATAGTCGACGCCCAGTCTCGAGATAACCCCTTGAAACCGATCCAGCAGCTTCAGCATTCGAAATGAAACTTCCGGGCCCGCCATATCAGCTTCCCTCCCGAACGATCGATATGAACCGCTCTGCGATGCTGGCATGGTCATTGAAGCCCGTCAGCTGATTGAACACCTCTTCCAGCGACCCTTCATGGGAATGCTGCTGCAGCTCTTTAAACGTTCCGTCCGCCACCACCCGGCTGTCTGCGAGCAGAACGATCCGGCTGCTGATTTTCTCGACGACGTCCATGATATGCGAGGAATAAAAAATCGTCTTGCCCTGTGCCGACAACTGCGCCAGTACCTCCTTGACCACCATCACGCTGTTTGCATCCAGCCCGCTTAAGGGCTCATCAAGGAACAAGAGATCCGGGTCATGCAGGAGACTCGAGATCAGCAGCACCTTTTGCCGCATTCCTTTTGAAAACGTGGCGATCCGAGCATGGTAAGCCTTTTGCATGTCAAAGCAGTCCATCAAATGTTTTGCCTTATAATCCGCAGCATCGTATGTAAGTCCGTACAATTCGCCGATAAACGTCAGATATTCCGCGGCCGTTAACTGATCGTATAATTCCGCCACCTCGGGCACATACCCGATTCTCCGTTTATAATCGATATTCCCGTCGGAAATATCCTGGCCGAATATGCGGACCGTTCCCGTATACCCTTCAACCAGCCCAAGCATAATTTTAACCGTCGTGCTCTTTCCCGCCCCGTTCGGACCGATATATCCTATCATCTCGCCGCGGTTGACCTTCAGATCAATCCCGTTCAATACATAACGGTTGTCATATTTCATGCGCAGGTCTTCAATCGATAACACTTCATTTTCGGACATGATTGATTCTCCCATTCCCTCTTTTGTCGTCTCATACCTACCTTATTATGGAAGCGCGGGAAAATCAACCGTTGGCGGTATACTCGCTCTGCAAAAGCCCCATGTGCACAATGTCATGCCAGGCACCGTTCCGGTACAAACTCTGTCTGGAGCTGCCTTCGTGGACGAAGCCGATTTTTTCGTACAGCTTGATCGCTTTATGGTTAAAGGAGAACACCCGCAGGCTTACCCGGTGCAGATTCAGCTCCAAAAAGGCATAATCCAGCAGCAGCTTCATCGCTTCCGAGCCGTATCCCCTGCCCCAATAATTCTTATCGCCGATGTCGATGATGCACTCCGCATTGCGATTCTTGAAATCGATGCCGACCAACGACATGATCCCGATCGGTTGGCCTGTTTCCTTCGCCAGGATCAGATAGCTCTTCGAAGACGGAGTGCCGAGGATCACATGCTGAACGAAGTCCCTGGTCTCCTCCATTTGGTAAGTATCCAAGCTGGGACTGGTGGATTGCATCACGTCCAGGTCATTGCGCCAGGTATGATACAGCTCCGCGTCATCCATGGTCATTTTTCGACAAGACAATCTAGCAAAATCAAACAGCATTGCTATAAGCCCCTTTCTGTCATCATGATTCTATGGTTATCGGATTTAGCATTTCGCCGAGAGAGTAGAGGAAAGACTCCAGCTGCTCCGGCACGCAAGTCACCCCAGCCCCAAGCTGGAAGGTATCCAGCATAAGTCCGTTGAGAAACGAGATCATGTACCGTGCGATGGCTTCCGGTTCCAGACGCGGCCGAAACTCCCCTTGCTCCTGCCCCTTCCGGATGACCCCGCATAGAGCCTCGACCGTAATCTGATAGCGCTCGGTAATATAGGGATCTTCTTGCTTCGCATGATCATAAGAGGAAGACAGGAAGAATTCCGCCCTGGCGAGTACAAGCGAGTGATGGATCAGCGAGATGTCCTCCTGCTGTTTCTTGATCCAGTCCAACAATTGCTTCCATATCGAATGTGTCGAATCCGGTTCAAAAAAACGGAGCGCCTCCTGATCGTCATAACGCAGAACCTCCAGAAAAACATGCTGCACATTGCCAAAATACGCGTACACGGCGCCGCGGGACATGCCGGCTTCCTCCATGATGTCCTGCATCACGGTGCGGGTAAAACCCTTCCTAATAAAGACGCGCCTGGCTGCCCTCAAGATTTCAAGCTTTTTCTGCTGCTTGTATTCGTCGCTGACCTTTGGACACATAATCCTCCCCACCTTCGACCTTAAACTGACACTGGTGTCGTTTTTCATGTCATATTATAAACGACACTCATGTCGTTTTCAAATACCAACCAGTAATTTACGCTGACCCCTTACAGGAAAGTCCCTTAAAAGCACAAATTGAGCGCGGCCATGACACTATCATTTTTTAGATGGAATGTCCCATAATGCCCCTGTCGCTTGATCTTTGAAAACAACTTGTTCTATTTCCGGCAGCTGCACATTTCCGTCAACATTCGCGAATCCCCGCATATATATGGGGGAGAACGAAAAGAGGTGATCGGACATCATTAAGGGCATCGGCCGCATACTGGTCTTCGCCTTACTGCTCGTATTCTTCCTCCCCTCCGTTACCCAAGGTGCGGGAGCAGGACAGAAGCTGGACAGTAAGTACACCAAGTACGCACAGTTTATCGTCATTGACAAATCCACCAACAAGTTGACGTATTACGAAAAAGGCAAGGTCATAAAAACATTCCCCGTGGCCACCGGCAAAAAACCCTCCTATACGCCGGAAGGACTGTTCAAAATCCACGAAAAAGTGAAGAACAGACCGTACTACAAGGAAGGCATCAAGGGAGGAGATCCGCGCAACCCGCTTGGGGACCGTTGGCTCGGCATTAATGTGAAAGTGAACGGCCGAACCAGTTACGCTTATGCCATCCACGGCAACAACAACGCGAATTCGATCGGAAATTACGTATCCGCGGGTTGTATCCGGATGCACAACAAGGACGTGCGATGGCTCTACGACAAGGTAAAAATGAACACCCCCGTCCTCATCCAAAAATAAGGCGCGACCATGAAAAAGCCAAACACTGCACAAGTGTTTGGCTTTTTTAAGTTGAACGTTTTACGAGCCGTACTCGGCTCCGAATTCAATAATGTTGCGGTCCGGATCGAGCACGAATATCTGGGCGAAGCCGGCAACGCTGTCGGGTTTGGCTACATACTCGACGTTCATCCGGTCCAGCCATTCCTTGGTTTCGCGGTAGCTCTTCACCCAGATCGAGAAATGACCGTCCGTTGTATCGATGCCCCGCTCCCGCAGCGTATCGCTGACGGGATGCTCCAGCAGATGGAGCTGCTGGCCCCCGACGGCATACCAGACCCCTTTGGAATCAAACGGCGGGCGCGGCAGCTCCCGAAACTTGAGAACGTCCGAGTAAAAAAACTTCGCCTTCTCCAAGTCGCGCACCGCCAAGCTCACATGGTGCAGTCCTTCAAATTGTATCATGAATCCCACCCCCAGGTATGTAACTGTATTGTAAAGGATACCTTATCATTATATAACATGAAATAACCAGCCAAGGGGGGAGTTCACCATGGATATCCATTCGGATGAATACAAAATCGCTGCGCTCAATGGAAATGAAGGCACTTTGAAGGCAATTGAAGACGCCGAAACCAAAATTGCCGAGCTGACGGGCAAAGAGATCACGCTGATTGCCTACGAGAAAGAACAAACACACGGAGAGAAGCCATAACCAAGCCCCTTAGAAAAAAGGCTGCCCTCCAAGCGTCTACAGTGACCTTGGTAGAGCAGCTTTTTCATTAGATGAAGCAGGACGCCGTCACGGCCGCCTGATAGGTTACATTAACCTCCAGCGATCTGTCGGTTAAACCATTCTGATCAAAGAGCATCCGGTCGGCTTCCAGTTCCTCGATTTCGTCGACTACGCCTTCCACATAATCCGCAAGGCGGTCCCGCGTAGAGGAGATTCGCGCGAGCAGCCCGCCGTAGCGGAGATCCAGCACCTCCCAGCCAAATGGCTTATACGTGCTCATCCACAGTCCCCTGTGCGATAAACGCAATGCCTCGATGCGCCGCTTCAGATCGTTTAACGGGGAATCCGCTGCGGAAGCAAGCTCAGCAAGCCGGTCTTTGTTGCCTGTGTCGTAAAGCTTTTTCAACGTAACGCCCAGGGTGCTCTTGATAACGAGGACCGAGGCCAATTTTTCATAAAAATCAAACAGGCGGTTAAACGGTGCCGGGTACTGTTCCTTGCATTCCCGCCATCTCTGCTCCAGACCGGCGTAATATCCAGGCAGCACGGAACCCGCTTCCCCCTCCACATGCTTGTCCAGCAGCCCCAGCAAAGGATCCTGCCACAACAAATACTTCGAAGGATTGGCCATCCAGTGATTTCCCTCCGACACGCCGGGAACCTCATCCATATATTTCAGCGCGTTCAGCGCTCCGAACAAATCGATGCCCGTGCAAGCCGCAAGCCTCCTTGCCAGAAACTCGTCGCTGATATCGTCTCCGTACCCATGCTCGGCAAACAGCTGGAGGCCCGCCAGGATGACCAGGTGATTGGTTTCGTTTCCGTTATCCCCCCACGCGGTGGCGATGACTTCGCGGATCCCTTTCGTTTTGGCGGCGCGCAAGGCAGGATGGCTGGTCATCCAGGTCTTGCCGTTGTTCGGGCTGATGCTGTTCCACATATGAATGCCGCCGGCAAAAATCGGCTTGGAGCCCAGCTTCATATGCTTCTCATACAGCCGCTCATAGCCCTGTTCATCCCTACGTCCGTAATCCCAATACACGAATTGGACGCCTTGGGGAATGCGGCTCATATTATCGTCGGAAAAATCCGCATCCAGATTGTACAGCGAACCTTGATAATCGTTGGCCAGCAAATTAAAATACATGTCGCTCCAGATCATCGGCCGGAGTCCGAGTCGCTCGGTAATGGCAAGCACCCGGCTGACATGGTCATTCATAATCTGAAACCGGTCCTGGACGCCGTTCAATTTTAAATACTTGCCAAGGCCGACCTGAAACGCCTCGTCCATCCCGATGTGAATCCGCTTGGAACGGAACATCCCGGATGCGGCGGTGATCATCTGTTCGATGAAAGCATACGTCTTCGGCTCGCCTGCAAGCAAAATATCCGCATGATCCTTCATATCCGCGGCATAGCCCCATTTCAGCGCTTGCTGCAGATGCCCCAAAGTCTGGATGCAGGGAATCATCTCGATGCCGAACAGGTCCGCGTAATCGTCGCATTCCTTCATTTCCGAAGCCGTGTACCGGCCGCGCATATATCCGAAATACGGCTGCTCTTTCACCTCGTACGTATCCTCGGTATACATCATCAGCCCGTTCAGCCCCATCAAAGCCATATAGCGGATAAACTGCTTGATCACCGGAACCTTAAGCACGCCATTGCGCGAAACGTCAAGCATCGTGCCGTTGAAGTCAAACCTGGGCTCCTCGGTCAGCTCGAACCGGTCACGCTCCCTCGCCTGCTCCAGAAACACCCCTAAAGCACGGAAAAAATGAATCTTCTCCTGGTATCGGATCGTCCCCTGCCCATGCTTTAATGATAACTGGATCGGTCCTGGAGCCTGAATGACCCGAATCTTTAGGCCCTCTTCCTCCGTAATGCGGATATCCAATATGTCCGAGAGCTCGCCAACCCCTTCAAGCAGCTTCTCCGGCAGGTTATCAAAATAAATCTTCATCTCCATACCTCCATTCTGTTTTTTGAGATGATGCCTATCACATTGCAAGACAGCAAAGCCCGATCCCTGTCATTTCGGAATCGGGCTTTTGCTAGCCGGGATGGATCACCATGCCCGGCGTATATTTGATCGAAACTTACTCGGCTGAAACTTTAACGCCCAGCGTCAAGATCTCATAAGGTTTCACCGGCAGCGTAAAGCTTCCGTGATTGTCAAAGCTTTGAACCGCTCCCTCTTCCTCCAAAATATTGCTCTTATACACGCCCTGGGACGGCAAGGAAGATGTCAACGCAAGCTCAGCATCTGTGCCTGCCATATTGAACCAGCGCAGCATCAAGTCCCCTGTGTTCGGATTCACTTTCAGGGAAGAGAATGCAAGCTCTTCGCGGCTCCATGCCAGCGGCGCAGATGTGGAAGCCACCTGTCCGGTATGAACGCCGGTCTGGGCAGCCGTCCATGGAATCTGGAACTGGTAAGCCTCAGCATAAGCGCCGGAAGCGATGCCGTCGCCCTGATGCGGAATGACCTCCATACGTACCGTATGAACGCCGATGCACTGGGCTTCAGGCGTCGGGAAGTAACCCCAATCGCCGAGCTCGCCTACGGAGCGAAGCAGCGTAACGGCAATCGTATTCCGACCGTCCCGCAGGACTTCGTACTCGTTTAAGCCCTGGTTGGCCACCGTCAGTCCTGCCGCAGCCGCCGTAACGTCCACGAAGGCCTGTTGATGAGCCGTGTAGCTCGGGTTCTCCCATTCGGCAGCCGGTTCATTATCCCGTTTCGCCACTTCGAACATGGAATCCACGTAATGGGAAGATGCCTCCAAATCGGTCGGGAACAAAGCACGCACCCGATGATCCTTCGCTTGATTATCCAAAGTGGCTTCGATCTCCACGCCTTTGCCGCTGCGGTTCAAGCTGACCACGGTACGTATGCGCATCGGCACCATCTCGCTTGATCTTTGCGCTTTGCGGTTCGGATAATACACAAGCTCATGCTGCTCTTCATCCAGCTTGCTGTCCGCCATAGCCGGAATGGACCAGTTATGAACGATTTCAACGGATGCCCGGTAAGGCGTGTCTTCCAGAACCGTAATTTCGGCGGTCAATCCTTTGGTTGTCAATGGAATTTCGCCGTCCGGCTGTTTGTACATATATTCGTTACCGATGTCTCCGGTATTTTCATAAACGCCCAGATCGCGGTATACTTGTCCGTTCTTTTTATCCGTCAGGGAGAAGGAACCGTCCGCTTGGATTTCGACCTTGATCAGGTCATTTTCCAACACGTTCGACTGGCTGAACAGGGATCCCGTCTCGGCAGGCTTCACTTCGCTCTTCACCCAAGCATAGGCAGTCAAGCCCATGGCAGGAATGTCGCTTGCCTCGAAAGTCAGTCTCACGCGGCGGCACATGTACGGCTGGCGGAAACGGTCGTCCGGCAGATCGTACCCGAATTGAAGTCCGAGGTCCTCTACGGTGCAAGGCACGGCCTGACCTTCAGCGTTAACCAGCACGCGGCCGGACAAGTCGACTTCCTTCATCCGGCGGCTGGTTTCCTCAAGCGAATAGCCTTCCCGGAAATAGAGGCGTTTCGCGTCCAGCTCGATGCTGACCGTACCGCTGCGTTCCCATCCGGTCGTATTGAATACGACCAGCGGCAGCGGGTCGGTGCCCCATTGCTCGAATCCGGTCGTGTCCACCGCATCCGCGATGACGCGCACGCTGTCGTCCACGATATTTTCCGCCACGTGGGCGCTTTTCTCGAAGCGGGTGACCATCTCGCGGTGAACTTCGTCCACGCTGCAGCCGCAGATGCTGTCATGCGGATGATTCTGCATCAGCGTCTTCCACGCATAGGTGAACAGATGATGCGGATACTCCTTGCCAAGCAGGCTGGCGTAGGATGCCAGCGGCTCGGCCACTTTTTCCAGCAGAGTCTGGCCGCGCTGGTTCATCTGCTTCAGGTATACGCGCGCCGAAGCGGTGTTCACGAGCGTTCCCCATCCATCGGTGCGCTGGCTGCGGAGCTCTCCTTTGACGGAGGAAAGATCCTGCGGCAGCTTCTCGCGGACCGCTTTCAAGTAATCGTCGAAATTGGAGTGGATAAACTCCGTATCGGGATACAGCTTCTTCGCTGTACGAATGCCTTCCGGAAGATCGGTCTGAATCGGCTGATGGTCGCAACCGTTCATGTACAGCAGCTCAGGCGTGGAAGCGTACTTCTCGGCATCCGCCAGCTTGCGGTCCCAGAACGCCTTCGCCTCGGCTTCATCCACGGGAACTTCGTTGCCGTTGCTGTACCAGTTGGCAAACAGGATGCCCAGCACCTTGGAGCCGTCCGGACCTTCCCACATCAGCTCGGAGAACGAAGATTCATAGCCGCTGTCGGAGACGGTATTGTTAAAGCCCGTCGGCTTCACGCCCCGCCCGAAGAAGGCGTTATCGATGCCGGACTGGAGCATCAGCTGCGGGATTTGGCCCGTAAGTCCAAACGTATCCGGGAAATAACCGATTTTGGCAACCGTGCCGTACCGCTTCGCATCCTGGTGCCCGATCTGCATATTTCTCACGTTGGCTTCGCTGCTCGTCAGGTAAGCATCCTGCAGGATGTACCAAGGACCGATGATGATCCGGCCGTCCGTGATCAGCTTCTCCAGCTGTTCTTTTTTCTCAGGTCTTACCTGTAAATAATCTTCGATAATAATCGTCTGGCCATCAAGGAAAAAGCTGCGGTATTCCGAGTCCTTTTCCATCGTCTCAAGCAAGCTGTCCATCAGCTCGATTAACCGCACATGGTGCTTTTCGTACGGCAAATACCACTCGCGGTCCCAGTGAGTATGAGAAATGATATGTGCCTTTCTGGATTGGTCCATCTCTACTTAGTCCCCCTTATGTTAGCCTTTCGATACGGTGATTTCGACTTCATCCGGACGGTACACCGATAACAGGTCGCCGCTCGCATTCACTGCGAACAAGATCGAGCGATCCGCCTCGAGCACGAATGAATAGATAAGGCCGGTTGAAGGATCCTTCACCTCGACGTTCGCATCCCACGATTGCTCTGAGCCGAAGACGAAGAGCGCCCCTTCTTCGAACGTTACTTTGCGTCCGTATACGCCTGAATGTTCTCCGCCTTGATTCCAAATCAGCCCCGTGTCGGCTGCGGACAGCTCCAATGCATGCCGGTACAAAGCCGAAATGGCGTCGATCCGGTCGTTCAGTTCTACCGGAAGCGGGCTCCAGAGCAGACGTCCTGCCCCAAGCTTCACGTCCATGATCGAGTCGCCGGCAGAGTCTGCCGGTTTGGCCCCGCTGCCCGTCGGAATTTCTTTGCTCAGCTCGGCAATTTTGCGGTGCCCATATGAAACGGGCCATGCACGGTCCCCTAAGCGCAAGCTTTCTTCCCGGCGCACATTTGCCAGCTTGCGCTCGCCCAGCTCTGCGGCCATGCGATCAACCGGATGCCAGTAAGCATCCAGACCGATCGGACCGGTCAGGAGCAGCGTGGCTCCCGTTTCCTCCACGATCGTTATCAATTCGGCAAACGCCTGGTCATCCACATTGTGGGCGCTCGGCAGAATGATGAATTTCGCCGGATTGCTGCGCAGCGAGCTTAAATCATATTCCCCAACGGCACGGAACGGCACGTTCAGCTCGTAAGCAAGCGCGCGCGTCGCCTTCGTCGTCGCTTCAAACGCAAGCTTCCGGTTGGAGAAATCGTTGGAATAAGGGAAGATGACCGCGGTCTCTTCAAGCTTCCGGCCTGCAAACAAATCCCGGATGCCTTCCATGAAGGCGCCGAAATCATACGATACGTCCGCTTCCGGTTTCTCCGTGCCATCGGCGCGGACAGCTCCGATATGCGATTCATTGGCATTATCCATGTAGAAGTTCGTGTTCCAGATCCAATGAATGGCTCCTGCGCCACCGGTAGAGAAGGCGTAAGCATACTTGCGCTCCAGCAGGTTCCGAAGCTCGGCTTCGCTCCGCTTCGCCCGGCCGTCCGGTGTTTCCACGTACATAATGCCCGTTTCCTGAATCAGGTTCGGTTTATCCGGGGTTTTGGCAAAGATGCCGTCCCAGATCAAATAGTCGTTGAACCACCAGGAGTGAACCGTCGTATAGTCCACGGCTTCGGCATAGAAGAACGGGGATGGACGCTGTGCGCCAAGCGCCTCGTCTTGTCCGACGGTCACCATATGATCCGGGCACACCGCTTTGATATCTTCATATAATTCCTTGGCCCAGCGGTTATGCATATCCATGGAGAACAATACATAATCGAGCCATTGCCCGCCCTTTTTCCCCTGGTGCATGTCTTGAACGTCAAAATTTATGGCTTGAGGCTCCGGAGGTACCACGGAGTCAAAACCCGGCAGCTGATCGGCCGTCATGTTCCAGCGTTCCTGTAAACGCTCAATCGAGCCGTGACGCTTCTTCAGCCAATCGACATAAGCCTGCCGCTCGAACGGATCCTTCGCCGAACGCGGACCGTCCGAGAAAATTTGCGGCGGATCGAACATGGAAGGCTCGTTGATCAGGTCCCAGTCCACATTCTTCGTGTCTTTGTGCCTTGTCACGATGGAACGTATGAAACGCTTCTGCGCTTCCACGCTTCGCGGATCGAGGTAAGGATTCTGGCCTTCCCATGTCTCCGGCGTGAAGGAGAAGAAGGTAAACGTTACCTGCAGATCATGCTTCTTCGCCGTTAACAGGAAGGCGTCAATCGAACGCATAACCTCCTCGGATGCATGCCCGTCCACCTGCATAATATTGCGATAAGCGGTCCAAATGCCGGTGCGGATCCAGTTGATGCCGGCACCCCGCATTTGCGCCATATCACGATCCCATACATCCGTATTCGGAAGGAACAGGAATTTACGCGCGACATCGGACGTCATGTACGTCATGCCGACAACCGGCAGCGGACGGCCGTCCTTGATGAAGTAATCCCGGTTGCAGGTTACGGGCGAGCCTGCCTGCAGCAGCTGCGGATCAGCTCCCCAGAAGCCTTGTCTCAGCCTGCGGATTTCTCCGTCCGGCCCTTCGGCTTCGCACACCACGCGATAAGCTCCCGGCTTGATATCGAGCGCAACTGGGATGCGCTGTACATGAAATTGTCCGGTCACGTCCACGGTAACGGTATGATTCCATTCGGAAGATTCATCCCCGTCGTGCTTGATAGAGATGCGGAACGTCCAGCTCTGCGGCTCATGAACCGGCAGGCTCCGGCCAAGCCTTTGCGCCTGCAGGGTCAGAATCGCGCGCTCGCCGGACTCGTAGGTCGCATAATTCGGCTTGATCCACAGCTCGGTAATCCCCTTCGCGCAGAATGCCGCCCAGCGGCGCACCTCTGCTCCTCCATCCTGTTCCCAGAAGGAAGCGGTGAGTGGCTGGTTCACAAACAGCCAGCGTCCGCCCAAGAAAGGCCCGCCGACATTTTCCCATAAAACAACCGGAGCGGCGACCTCTCTCCCGTTCGTCGTGCTTCCCTTAAGGAGCGGATAAATCCGGGTATCCATCGGCCCGGCCGATCCCATTTGATGAGGCAGATCACTGCTCTTGGTGACATGCGGAACCAAATTCCACGTATCGCTGACAGTTAACCGTTCCCGGCTGCCCTCCATCAGCGGTATAACGTCGCTTGCAATCAAATGATCGACACGCCCGCTGTCCACGGGCAGCACCTCATGAATATGAAGCTGCTGGTGATACGCCGTCTGTTCGTGCTCCACCACCCAAGCGCCGTCCTCTTTGCGGACAGGACGCTTGAAGGGTGCGCCGCCAACGCTGACCAAGCCGCCGCCGTTTCTCAGAAAGTCCAGAATCGCTCTCCAGGCGGATTTCGGAAAATAAGGCGCGTGCAAATTGACAAAGCTTGCACCTTGTCCGCCTGACGAAGCCAGCGCTTCAGCGAGGTCCTCGGCGCCGCACACCGCATCGAATGCATTCAGAGCCGCGGCGCTAGCCGGCAAACCGGCAGCTTCTGCTGCCGGAAAGGACGGATCATAGAATACAATCAAGCGCCCGCTCATAGAATCCCTGCTTTCATCGCCTGATACACCAATTGCGAGAACAGGCTGTTGGACCAGGCAAACCACGATCTGGTGAAGACTTTCGGATCGTCGGCATGGAACCCTTCATGCATGAAGCCGGTATCGGCATCGGTCGCTTCCAGCAGCGCAATCATCTCCAGCTTCTCTTCTGCCGTCTGCGCCGTAATCCCCTGCATCGACAAGGCCATATGCCAGATATAATCCGGCGGCGTGTGCGGACTGCCGATGCCTTTGGCAACGGTCCCCTCGTAGTAGAAAGGATTTTCTTTGCTGAGCGCGAACCGTCTGGTGTTCTGGTAGATAGGATCATCTGCTGAGCAATATCCCAGATAAGGAATGGACATCAATCCTGGAGTGCCCGCATCATCCATCAGGCAGTAATTTCCGTAACCGTCCGTTTCATAGGCGTAGATCGGACCGAACTCCGGATGACGATAGATGCCGTACAGCTGAATTCCGTGATCCACGTCAGCTTCAAGTCGTTTCAATTCATCCAGCAGTTTCATGTCACGGAATACCCATTCCGCGAATTCCTGCATTTGACGAAGGGCCACAACGGCGAACATGTTCCCCGGAATGTTGTAGTGGAAATCACAGGCATCGTCGCTTGAACGGAAGCCCGACCAGATCATGCCCGTATAATTCACCGGCATGCCGAGACCGTTGTTGCGCAAGGAGTCGGTCGGAATTCCGTTATCCCGCGTGAATCGGTAAGGCGATTTCTCGAAATGGTGCTGTTCGGTTTTAAACAGCTCGATGATTTTGATCATAGCCGACTTAAAGTTGGCGTCGAATACATCCGTCAGGCCGGTTTCCTTCCAGTACAGGTAGGCCAGGCGAACGGAGAAGCACAGCGAATCGATTTCGAATTTGCGCTCCCATACCCATGGCGACATGTCCGTTTCGTCGGTCGTGTTCCAGTGCCAATCGTTGGCCGATTCATTGAAGGCATTGGCATAAGGATCGATATGAATATATTGAAAATGGCGTTTGATCAATCCGCTTAAAATCCGCTGAAGCTGCGGATCGTTCTTGGCAAACGGAATGTAATGGATCACCTGCTCTACCGAATCGCGCAGCCACATGGCAGGGATATCGCCAGTGATCACAAACGTCGTGCCATCCTCCATCAATTTGGTGGTCGTTTCCAGCGTGTTCGGGAACGTGTTCTTGAACAGCTGAAGCAGCTTGGGACGGTGCGCCAGCTTTTCTTCGGCCTCTTGCAAAACCGCCTGAATGGATTGCGGCAGCTCTAGCTCCGGCATTGGTATTTTGGGGAGTCTGAATTGTTCCATGATTTGTTCTGGCTCCTTTGACTAAGTATGTTGTGTGGTCAATTTGATGGTTTTGATCTCGTACGGCAGGAATTGAAGGGTTAACCTTCCTTCCGCGATATCCAGTTGTTCGAGTTCTTCTTCCAAGGCGTTGGATAGATGGACCCTTTCGCAAGGATAAGGCCAGCCCACAGTTGCCGCATCCCGGCCGCCCGCAGACTCATACATCCGAAGGACGTACCCCGTGCCGTCTTCTGCCGGCTTAACGGTATCCAGGATAACGTGATCGCTCTCGAACGGAATAAACGAATGCACGGCAGGCTGCGAACCCTTCTTCGAACCTGTTCTCACCCATGGCAGATCATGATTAAGCTCGGCTGCTTTGCGGACGATTCCGGCGCTTCTCCAGTCTCCGTTATGCGGATAGAGGGAATACGTGAACTCATGCTCTCCCAAATCCGCCGTGACATCCGGCCATTTCGGCGCGCGCAGCAGCGACAGCCGGATCGTGCTGTCTTGAACGTCATATCCGTATTTGCAGTCGTTGATCAGGCTGACGCCGTATCCATGCTCCGACACTTCCGCGAAGCGGTGTCCGCAGACTTCATATTGCGCCTGCTCCCAGCTCGTATTGCGATGGGTCGGTCTCTCAATGGTTCCGAACGGAATCTCGTAGGTGGCCTTCTCGGCAACGACGCCGATCGGGAAACCGACTTTCAACAATTTATGCGATTCGTTCCAGCTGACAAACGTCTTGAAATCGATCCGTCGGTCATGATGATAAAAAATCATATCCTGCGTGATCTCCGACTGATGAATGCGCCAGCGGAAACGCAGCACATCCTGGACTTCGCCCGCAGACACCAGCTTCTTCTCGATCAGCTCGGCATCGCCGGCGGATTGCTCCTCGTAGCGGGTATCGATATCCCACGCATCCCACAGCGTCGGACGGTCATGGAAGAAGTGGAAACGATTCGCGGCTTCGCCCGTCTTGATTACTTCCCGATGTGCTTCTTTATCCCACAGGCTCGTGATTTCGCCGCGCTCGTTAAAGCTGACCTTATAGAAATCCGTTTCCCAAGAATCTGCGAACACTGTAGTAGACTTCTCCGCTGCCTTTCCGTTTCCTGCCGAAGGCTTCAACCAGATGGTCGTGTATCCCAAAGCCGGGATGCCTTGAACATGAACGTTCAAGCGCTGCGAGGTTTCGCCGTTCTCTCCGGATAAGGCATCGAATGGCAGCGGCGCGCCATCCGAATCGTACGGCGTAAGGCCATGCTCTACTTCTAGCGAGATGACGGCGTCTCTTCTCCATCCAAGTCCGTTGAAGATAACATACGGAACGCCTTCCCCTTCTGTATCGGCCTGGTCCGCCAATACCTGAAGCCCGAGATCCAGGCTATGATTTCCTTTTTGGAATACCTCTGCGTATTCCTTCTCGGAGGTCACGTAAGATTCCGTTATCGCAGAACCCGGAATAATATCGTGGAATTGATTCAGCAAAATCAGCTTCCAGCCGTCATGCAGCTCGCTGACGATGCCCTGCTTCTTCTCGTTGTCCATCGACGGGAAAGCCACCGAGTTCCATAGCTCCGCCTCGCGGTACAGGATTTCCGCTTTCCGGTTATGGCGCTTGTTTCGTGCATGCGTCGTATAGGTGCCGCGATGAAGCTCCAGGTATAAATCCCCGCGCCATTTCGGCAGCTTCGGCTGAGCTGCGTCGATCCCGTCAAAAAACTCGGCGGCCGTGCTGTACTTGCTGGCAGGCTGACCGACCATCAGCTCGGCCCGGTTGATGTATTCCAGCATCTCGCGAGTTACGCCTCCGCCGCCGTCGCCGTGTCCATACAGCAGCATCTGCTCCGGATGAACGGCCTTTTGACGGTACGACTGCCAATGCTCGTGAACGTCCTTCGGCAGCGTGTTCTCGTTCACGCCATGGTTCAGATAGGAGAGCATCGGCGTTCCATCGATCCCGACCCAATGGAATAGATCGTATGGGAACACATTCGTATCGTTCCAGCCAAGCTTGGTTGTCATGAAATAACGAATGCCGCCATGCTTCAAGATTTGAGGCAGGGATGCACAGTATCCGAACGTATCCGGCAGCCATTCGATTTGCGATGTCAGGCCGAACTCTTCTTGATAGAAGCGCTGCCCGTACAGCATTTGACGCATGAGGGATTCCCCGCTCGGAATGTTCAGGTCCGGTTCGACCCACATCCCGCCGACCAGCTCCCAGCGCCCTTCCTTGATTCTGGCCTTCACTCTCTCGTACAGCTCGGGATCGTGATCCTTCAGGAATTGGTACAGCAGCGGCTGACTCTGCGCGTACTTGAATTCGGGATATTCGTTCATCAGCGCATCCATCGTGGAGAAGGTGCGGCTTGTTTTTCGTACGGTTTCCCGAACGGGCCACAGCCAGGCGATGTCGATATGGGACTGGCCCACCATATGCTCGGTGCCTTCGGCATGGCCGCCTATGGCTGCGACCGACTGTTTCAGATCATGCTCAATCGCGGTTACCTCGGCACCATCCCGGATGGCAGCGTCATTCAAGCCTACGAAGCGATCCATGGCCTGATACAGCGCCTCCATCATGCGGATGCGCCGCATATCCGTATCCGGCAGCAGGATAAGCGAATCCCGGATCACGGTAGCGGTGTACATCAGGCTCTGGACAGGCACGTTTACGCGCACAAGCAAACTTTGTACGCGGGTAATCGGTGGCTGAATGACAGCCTGCTGATTCAGCGGGTCGACCGGCTCCGGAATCGGATCAAACAATTCGATCTCAAGCTCCATGTTCATTCTGGTGCGCTTCGGATCCAGCTTAACGAAAGTATGATTCCGGTCCAAACCCTGATAAGACGCGCCATTAATGCGCAGCAGCCCCTCGCCCCCGGATTGAAACACGAGCCCAATCGCTCCATCTGCCCACTTTAGGGGTAACTCAAGATTCCTCCGAAAGAAATAGGTTGTCCCCTGCGTGCTCGGAAACCTGTTGAAGTTCTGCCCCTCCGGATAAGGGGCCGTCTCTTCGTACACGCCCGGAACCATGTAAGCGGACCGGGTAATGTTCCAATCTCGAAGCTCCGTCGATTCGAGCCACTGCCGCTCCGACAGTTCGCGTATAAAGCGTCGAATACGTTCCATTGATTAATCCTCCTGTACGGTCAGATCTGCACTAAGCGTATCGTTCACATGCCTGCCTAGCATAACACGGAACAGCCCGGGTTCAACCACCTGCCGGTAATCTTGACCGATATATTGAAGCTGTTCCGGACCGATAGTGAATTCCACCTTGCGCCGCTCTCCGGGCTGCAGGAAAATTTTCTGGAAGCCCTTCAGTTCACGGGCGGGTCTCGTATATTTGCTGGCGGCATCGCTTACGTATAATTGTACAACCTCGGACCCTTCACAGTCACCGCTATTCGTAACGTTCACGGAAACAACCGCCGTACCGTCCGTTCCGATCACTTCCGGAGTCATTTGAATATCCGAATAACTGAATTCGGTATAGCTAAGCCCGTATCCGAACGGATAACGCGGCTGGGAATCCTCTTCAAGGTAACGCTTACCGCGCGACCGCTTGCCGTTATAGTAAACCGGCAGCTGCCCGACATGCTTCGGTATCGACATCGTCAGCTTGCCGGACGGATTCACGTCCCCGAACAAAATGTCCGCTACCGCATGTCCGCCTTCCTGTCCAGGATACCATGCTTCCAGAATCGCATCGGCATGCTCGTCGATCCACGGCTCCGCGATCGGACGGCCGTTGATGTACACCACGATCATCCGCTTGCCAAGCTTATGGATCTCCTGCACCAATTCCAATTGAACGCCGGATAGCTGCAGCGTCATCCGGTCAATGCCTTCGCCGCAATCCATGTCGCTTAAAGCATCGTCCGTGACCTTCGAGGCCCCTGTGCGCAAATCAATCGTGCCTTCGCCAAAATCGCGGGCGCTGGAACCGCCAAGCACCATAACCACGGTATCGGCCTGTTCCGCACAAGTCAATGCGAATTCAAAGCCCTCCCTGGAGTCGTCCTTAATGCGGCATCCCGGAGCGTACAATACGCGCTGCGCTTCTTCTCCCAGTTTCGCGCGGATTCCGCCAAGCACGGTGGTCACGGCTGCCGGCGGCTGAGGAGAGGTGTAGTCTCCAAGCTGATTGTATCCCTGATCGGCATTAGGTCCAATGACGGCAATCACGCCGCCTTCCTTGGATAACGGCAGAGCCTTTGCTTCGTTCTTAAGGAGAACGATGCCTTCTGCCGCAAGCTGCCTGGCAAGTCCGACATGCTGCTCGCTGCCGATCACGTTCTCGGCTGTCTGGGGATCCACGTAAGGATTCTCGAACAATCCGAGCTTGAATTTTAACGTCAATACACGGCGTACGGCCTCGTCCAATACGGAGACCTCCAGCTTGTTTGACTCGACAGCCTTCTGAAGATGCTTGCCGAACATCTCGCCAGACATCTCCATATCGATGCCGGCGCGGATGGCCTGCACAGCGGCATCCATTCCGTCTTCGGCGGTATCATGGCCGCTGGCCAGCATATCGATGGCGCCGCAGTCGGTGATTACCATGCCGTCAAAACCCCACTCCTTGCGGAGAATGCCGTCAAGCAGCTCCGTATTGACGGTGCATGGCACGCCGTCAATCTCGTTATAGGCGGGCATAATGGAGGCCGCTCCCGCTTCCACGGCCTTCTTGAACGGCAGCATGTCCGCTTCCATCAGCTCACGCGTGCCCATGTGCACGGGTCCGGCATTTCTCCCGCCTTCCGAGCTGCCATAGCCAACGAAATGCTTCAAGGTCGCCGCAACGCTGCTCGGGCTGTCCAGGGACTCGCCCTGAAGGCCTTCCACCGATGCGACCGCATATTCGCTGATCAGGTACGGGTCTTCACCGAAGCATTCCTCGGTACGTCCCCATCTTGGATCGCGCACGACGTCGAGCACTGGCGAATAGGTGACCGCGCCGCCCTGGCTGCGTGTTTCCAGCGCGACGGCCCGGCACATGTCGCGGTATAAATCCACGTTCCACGTGCTCCCGATGGACAACGGCACCGGAAAGACCGTGCCGCCGATGGCCATGTGACCATGCGAGCATTCTTCCCCGATCAGGATCGGAATGCCAAGTCGAGACTGCTCAACGGCGTACCGCTGGATGTGATTGACGGCTTCCGCTCCTTCACGCGGAGAAAGACCGGTCTCAAGTGTTACACCGGTCCATGGATCGGCGCGAAGGGTCCCGTAAAGGGATCCGACGCCGCCATTTTTAACTTGCTCTTTAAATGAATCCGTTAATGTAATCTGACCTTCATTCACCTCATAGGTCTTCCAGCCGAACGGCTGGATCAACTGCCCCACCTTTTCCTGCAGGTTCATCAGGCCAAGCAGATGTTCCACTCTTTCCGCAATGGGTTTACGGGGATCTTTATAAGTCATCTTATACCCTCCGGTACTTGAAGAATTTATTCTTTAACCGCGCCGATGGTCAGACCTTGAATGAAGTAGCGCTGGAAGAACGGATATGCCAGAATAATCGGTCCGGTTGCCAGAACGACCATCGCCATCCGCGAAGTATCCTGCGGCATGCTCTGAAGAGCGGCCATGCTAAGGGATGAGTTCTGCGAGTTCTGCAGGATGAACTGCATGCTGGTTTCGATCCGCATGAGCATGGATTGCAGCGGAACCAGGTTCGGATCGTCGATGTAGAGCAATGCGTTGAACCAATCGTTCCAATACCCAAGCGTGCTGAACAAACCGATGGTAGCCAGACCCGGCAGGGATAGCGGCAATACCAGCTTGTAGAAAATCTTAAATTCGCTCGCACCGTCGATTTTACCGGATTCGATGATGGCGTCCGGCACGCTGGTGCTGTAGAACGTACGCAGAATCATGATATAGAAGGCGTTGAGCGCCAAAGGCAGAATCAAAGCCCAGATGGAATCTTTCAGGCCCAGCAATTGCGTTGCTACGATATAAGTCGGTACCAGACCCCCGTTGAACAGCATTGTGAAAAATGCGAAGAACGAGAAGAAGTTCCGGTATCTGAACCCTTTGCGGGAGATGGCATAAGCATAAAGCGAAATGATAAACAGACTGAGCAGCGTACCTACGACCGTGACAAAGATCGTTACGCCGTAAGAACGAAGAAGCGTGTCGCCTGTCTGGAATACGTATTTGTAAGCTTCAAGACTCCATTTCTCCGGCCAGATTTGGTATCCGTTTCGGGCCAGTGAGCCTTCGTCTGTAAATGAGATGATCATAACGAACAGGAACGGAAATACACACAGGAACGAGAAAATACCGGCAATCAGGTTGAATACGACATTCCACCCGGATGAAAGCTGATGGAAATCTTTCATCTTGCTTTTCGATTTGAACACATCACATACCCCCTTCTTGATGATTGATCGATTAGAACAATGCGTTATCCTTGTCGTATTTACGAACGATATAGTTGGATACCATAACCAGAATAAATCCGACAACCGACTGGTACAGACCCGCAGCAGTACTCATGCCGATCTCGCCCGTTGTTTTCAGACCGCGATATACATAGGTATCAATGACGTTCGTTACGGAATACAAGGTTCCCGAATCCCTTGGCACTTGATAGAAGAGACCAAAGTCAGCGTAGAAGATTTTACCGATCGCAAGAAGAGTCAAAATGGTCATCAGCGGTTTCAGCATCGGAAGCGTGATGGCTTTAATCTGCTGCCATTTGTTCGCTCCGTCAATCATCGCCGCCTCGTACAAGGATTTGTCGATCCCCATGATCGCCGCCAGATAGACGACGCTGTTATAACCTACGGATTTCCACAAACTGATCAACGTCAGGAATATCGGCCAATACTTGGCTTCGGAATACCACTGAACCGGCTCCATGCCGAACCAGCCCAGAATCTGATTCAGCATCCCTTTGTCCATGCTCAGGAAACTGAATGCGAAGTAACCTACGATAACCCAGGACAGGAAGTACGGCAGAAACATGCCGGTTTGATAGACTTTAGCCAATTTCTTGTTCACGATTTCAGACAATACGATAGCCAGCGCTACGGATAGAATGAGACCTAATATGATGAACACGAAATTATAAAGAACGGTGTTGCGCGTAATGATGTAAGCATCGTTGGTACTGAACAGGAATTTAAAGTTTTGGAATCCTACCCATTCACTATTAACGATACTTGCCCAGAACCCGTCTCGGCTAAAGCGGTATTCCTTAAATGCAATAATGGTCCCGAACATGGGCAAATATGAGAATAAGAGAAACCACAGGGTCCCCGGCAAAACCATGAACAGCATGGCCTTATTCGTCATAATATTTTTGAAAAACTGTCCGATTGCTCTCACGCTTACCCCTCCTCGTGATGTGCATGAAATGAACAAAAGAAGGGCGGTGAACATCCGCCGCCCCGTCCTTGTTCATGCTGCAGCGGCATCTGCTGCCCCTTAAGGCAGGCAGGCCGCTTCATGCATTGTTATTACTTGCTTGCTTTCCAAGCATCAATTTGGCTTTGTGCTTCAGCGATGATCTTATCCAGACCAGCAGCTTTCAGCTTTTCATTCGCTTTTGGCAGGAACTCTTCAGGATTGACGGTACCTGTCATCAGCGGCGCCCAGAACTCTTCTTTTACGTTGTTGACAGCAGCGAGTTCTGTGGATACTTTGGTTGGATCGAAGTTGAAACCGAGAAGCGGAGCAGGCTGGCCGGACTCGTTAAACTTCTTGAACTCTTCCCATTTGTTCTCAGGATCTTCAGGATTCAAGTAAGTCAGCATGACATTGCCAAGCGCAAAAGTAGGCATGTCGTAGTTTTTCGATTCTGGCAAGTTTTCCATTACGTTCTCGCTAAGCTTCTTGTAGTGCACGCCTTCGATACCGGAGTCAACCAGGTTACGAAGATATACGTCGGTGTTCAGCAGGTTCAGGAACTCCATTGCTTTCTCAGGGTATTTCGAGTTTGCGGAAATCGCTTGCATCGAACCCATAACCGACCAGTTAAAGATGTTTGCATCGCCGGCAGGAGTAGATACGACCGGATAGCCGTAGCTTTGGCTCCACAGGTTGTCCGCGAATGGCTGTGTAGCCGCACGGTCCGTGAACCAGTTGCCGGATGTCATCAGATCTTGCGTCGAAGTTGTTGTTGCAGCTTCTGGGGAGATGTATCCCGCTTTGTAGTACTTGTTCATCAACTTCAGCATGTCCATCGTTTCCGGCATTTCGAGGAAGTTCACGACTTTCAGTTCTTCCTTGTCGTCCAGGTATACGGCCATTGGCATTTTTTCGATGATGTAGTCAAATGGAAGCAATGGTCCGAAGTCTTTGCTGATGGCCAAAGGAACGACGTTCGGTTCGTTTTCCTTGATCGTTTTGAGCAGCGGCTCCAAGCTTTCCATCGATTTTACGTTCGAAATATCGAGATTGTATTTATCGAGCAATGTTTTGTTAAAGCGCCATGCTTCTTGAGCAGGAAGTTCTTTGTTGGCCGGAATCGCATAGTTGTGTCCGTCAACCTTGGAACCTTCCAGGAACGCCGGATCGATTGCTTCTTTAATGCCTTTTCCGTGGCTTTCGATCAGCTCGTCCAATTCCATGAATGCGCCTTTACGTGCGTTCTGCACATAATCGAACGCCCATGAGCTCGTGAACAGGATATCCATCGGTTCGCCGGAAGCTGCCATAACCTGCATCTTCTGGTTGTAATCCCCGAAGTCGATCATTTTCATGTCAACGGTTACACCAATCTTCTCAGCAGTGTATTTATTGATTTCTGCCTCAACCTTGTCAACATCCTTTTGAGGTGTTCCGATGGTGTACCAGATCAGCTCAACCGGTTTCTCGGCAGTTCCCCCGCCGTTTCCTGCACTCTCTTCTTTATTGCCTCCGCATGCAGACAACAGCATGGACGCGGACAATAAAAGCGTTAGCGGCAGGAGCCATTTCTTTTTCGATTTACTCATGTTTATCCTCCCTTTTGAATCCTTGTGTCTCTACACATATAAGGTTATCCCATGAAAGCAGTTTCACATAGGCGAAAAATTAAAGGTATTATGGTGAAAATAAAGAAAAAAACTCTGATTCTATCAATCAGAGCATTCCTCTAAAATCCCTCGGCGATACGCCGACGAATTTTTTGAACTGTTTATAGAAATAACCGGTTTCCCAATAACCGACATTTTTTGCGATATCCTGCACTTTTGTCGAAGAGTTCCGAAGCAGTTCCTTGGCCCGCTCAATCCGGTACCGGTTAATGTACTCCGTGAAGTTTTCTCCCGTCTCTTTATGGAACAAATGACCCAGATAGACCGGATGGATATGATAGTTAGCTCCCAGCACCTTCAAGGACAAATCCTCGTTGTAATGGTGCTGGATATGATTCAGAATCTGCTGGATGACAGGACTCTTCACGTCATTGTTGAGCGAATCGACCAGCCCGCCGACCCCATCCTTCACCGCTTTGATCAGATCGTCGATCGATACGGAATCCATAATATCGGTAATGGTGTTTTTCACGAAATCAGGGGCGGCCGTATACTGGATATCGTTCAGCTCCAGTTTCAGGCGAATGACCATTTCGACCGCGATGCTCTTCAAGGTTGTCGGGTTCATTCCCTGGGTGTGGCGAAGCCGGTCAAAATCGCTGTCGATCAGATCGAACAGCACCTGCTTGTCCCTTCCGGCGATACCTTTGGCATAATCGGGCCACTGTACCGAATAGGATTCCGCCGCTTCTCCCTTTTTGGCCTGAACATCAACATAATCCACGTAGGAGGGCTGCTCCAGAACAAGATAATATTCCTGGGCTTCCTTGGCATGGAGATAACTGTCCTTGTAATTCCCGCCGAGGCTCTCCACGCTGCCGAGCGAAATGCTCAGCTCTTCTTCATAGCACTGCTCCCGCACCTGCTGCAGCAGGCGGATTGCCCTCGCTTTTTCCGTATCCGGGTCTTTCATCATGAAGATGACCACATGATCGCCGTCGTTGTCCCGGAAATACAGAACGCCCGGTTCCTGGTCCATTAATTGATACAGGCAGTTCTCCAGCGGCGTGAAGTCCGCTCTCAGGATAGATGCCATAACATAGGGCAAATTGAGATTCAATCCCAGAAGGGTCGCCCGCTCCTCCAGCTCCTCCGGCTCGATCCGGTCGGTGATCCAGCGATACAGGATGTTGCTCCGCAAAATATTGATGTCATACTCGTCCAGTCTCATTTCCCTTCTGGAATTGTTCATTTTATCCGTTGTGCTTGCAATCGTTTCTTCCAGTTCCTTGAGGTTGATCGGCTTGAGCAGATAATTCTCGATCCCGAGCCGCATGCCTTCCTTCAAATAGGCAAAGTCGTCGAAACCGCTCAGGATAATCACTTTCAGATTACGGTTTAATTTGCGTGCGCCCTCGATCAATTCAAGCCCCGTCATCACGGGCATCGATATATCCGTTATAAGAATGTCGACCGGGACGACCGCCATCTTCTCCAGTGCCTGACGGCCGTTCTCCGCATGACCAACCACCTCGATGCCATACTTCGACCAATCCACGACATCAACCAATCCCTCTATAATGAACGGCTCATCGTCCACGATAAATACCTTATACATCGTTATTCATCTTCCTCTCTGTCACCGGAAATTTCACTGTCACCGTCGTTCCGTTACCCGGCTCACTCTGGATGTCCATTCCGTACGAACTTCCATATGTCAGCTTTAATCGCTCATTCACGCTCCGCAGACCAAACGATTCTCCGCTCGACTCGGCCACATCCAGCCGGGATTTGATGTCCTCGAGCCGCTGCGGCGGGATCCCTTTTCCGTTGTCCTTGATCTCGATATGGACCTCGTCATCCTCCTGCGTCGCGTTGATGGTCAGCCAGTTATCGTCCTGATCGCTGCGCAGGCCGTGAACGATATAATTCTCAATCAGCGGCTGCAGCGACATTTTGATCATCGGCACATGCTTGATTTGATCGTCGCAGTGCATTTTGTAAATATACTTGTCCTTATAGCGAATGCGAAACAGCTCCAGATAAAGCCTGCACGCCTCCAGCTCATCCTTCAGCGTGTAGTGGGACTTATGCTGAACGATATTCTTGAAGAGCATCGACAAGCTGTAGATCATATCGCCGACGTCCTGCGCCCCCTGCGAGAGAGCCCTCATTCGAATCACTTCAAGCGTGTTGTATAAAAAATGCGGGTTGATTCTAGCCTGCAGCGCAGACAGCTCCGCATTCTTCTGGTTAATCTCCGCTTTATACACCTTATCGATGTAACGGGAAAGCTCATCCAGCATTTCATTGAAGCTGCCTGCGATTTGCCCCAGCTGATCGTCCTTGGTATCCTGCATCCGGGCCACGAACTCTCCCTTCTCGACCTTGCGCATAAAACGAATAATGTTATCGGTTCGTCGGGAGTAATTGACGATCATCAGGGAAGGGATGGACACCGCAATCACGATGCATAGTAGGGCCGCAATGATAATGGTGCTCTGCAAGCCATGGAACGATTCCGCAATTTCGCGCTTGGGCGTGATGCCCACCACCGTATAGCCTGCCTGATTATGGGCTGCCGTTGTAATATAGGATTCCTCATCGAGGGTCACGGTTTCCTTGGAATTCAGCAGCTGGTCGGCATACGGATACTTCTCGCCGTAATATTTGCCGGAGGAGTCAAACATCACGCGGCCGTCGCCCGACAACACCAGAACGGAGCCCTTCAGGGAATCGTCGCTGTTGTTCAGCACGGCATCCAGCGCTTCCGTTCGATACAAAATAAGCAGCTGTCCTAGATTTTTGTAAGTGGTCATATCATTAATCGGGCTTCGGATCGAGAACAACGGCAATGTCATGTCCCCGGCCAGCTTGCGTATCCATAGATTCGGCAATGTGACGCTCTGGCTTTCGAGTGCCATCACGTCGGGAATGTAGGAATGCGTGGCATTCGCCTGATACAGCCTTGTCATGCTGCCCTGCTTGTACACGTAGACATACTGCTTCTCCGCGCTGTACAGCATGATGTTCTCTATATCCGGATCATCGTCAAGCCTCTGCTTGAAATAAGCGACTACGCTGTCCGAATTGGACTGCCCCCCGCCCGCGATCCGATTCATTCGCTTGGCCATATACTCGTTAAACGAGTTCATGAGGAAATAGGAGGTGTCAATGCCCAAAGAGCTGTTGCGGTATAAGTCGTTCACATAGGACTGGGCATTCTCGTATTTTTGATTCAGGTGTCGTTCCACCCGCTCCACCGCGCTCCGCTGGATGTCCAGCTCGCTGCGGACGGCCGATTGAAACAAGAAGTAATACATAAGAAACGATAAGGTGACGATGGTAACTACCGCAATCAGGGCGATTAACAGCAGCATCTTGGTAAACATATTATTTTTAATATATTTTAGATATAGCCTTGCGGGAGACATCGGCTTCCCCTTCCTGGTGTAAACGTTGTAACTGCTTAACATATTAAATATAACATCGGCCAACCGTCCTCAACGGATGAAATTTCTACCAAGTTATGAAGGTGTAATTTGCCTATTTTAGACCATTTTGGGGCCGATCTCCCCTCTGTTTCATAGCATGTATTTTGAAGGAGATGGATGATCATGCCTCAATACCGCATTATTGTCGATTTGTCCGACTTTCAGCTGCACCTGCTCGACGGCAACATCGTGGTACGCACGTTCCCGGTTGCCATCGGCAAAATGGCTACGCAATCGCCGCCCGGCAATTACACCATCGTCAACAAACAACCGAATCCCGGCGGTCCTTTCGGGGCTTACTGGTTAGGTTTGTCCAAACCCCACTACGGCATCCATGGCACGAATGACCCTTCATCCATCGGACGCTCCGTTTCCCATGGCTGCATTCGGATGTATAACGAGGACGTGGTGGAGCTCGCTTCCCTCGTGCCCATCCACACCAGGGTCACCCTACGAAACTAATAACATAAACTGGTGATTTCAAATCCCTCCAAATTGGTTAAATACAAATGTTACATGGTACCCGTGTATTTTACCTACTCGTTGTTATGGAGGGATTGCCCATGATGCAGAGCAAATATTTCAGGACATGCTTTGGCATAATCGCGCTGCTCTTAATCATCTTCCTAGGAGCCGAAATCAGCTTCTTGTTTCGCCCCATCGTCTCCATGTTCAACATGCTGATCGTTCCGGTGGCCATGGCCGGCTTCTTCTATTATCTGCTCAGGCCGATCGTGGACTACCTGGAGCGACGCAAAATCAAACGATCCATCGGCGTCCTGATGCTGTATTTCGTGTTTGCCGGTCTCTGCGCGATCTTTGGCATCGTCGTATGGCCGACGCTCCGTGAACAGATTGAAAACTTCATCAGCAACGCCCCCTTCCTGGTTGAGGGCGTGGAGGAGCAGATCGACCAGCTTCAACAAAATCAATTCTGGTCCCGCTATATACCAACGGAATCCGAATTGTCTACCTCCCTAACGGAATACATGAACCGGATCATCACATGGATCAGCAATTCCATCAATAACCTGATTTCCGTTGTATCCGGCGTCGTTGTCATTATCGCTACGATTCCAATCATTTTGTACTACATGCTGAAGGAAGGCAGCAAGCTCCCGCCAAGACTGCTCAGCGTCCTGCCCAGACGATACCGCCGCGACGGCCAGGAGGTGCTGGGCGAGATCGATACGGCACTCAGCAATTTTATTATCGGCAAAGTGATCCTGAATCTTATACTTAGCGTCATGATCTATATCGGATTTTTGATTATCGGACTGCCCTATTCCCTGCTCTTGACGGTGATCTCCTTCTTCTTGAATTTCATCCCGTACATCGGTGCGCTGCTGGCGACCGTTCCTGTCGTCATCATCGGATTTATCGAATCGCCCTCCATCGCGATATGGTCCGTCGTGGTCATTGTCATCGCCCAACAGATTCAAGACAATATTCTGACGCCCGTCATCTACGGGAAACAGCTGGATATTCACCCGCTGACTACGGTTGTCCTCATTCTTGTAGGCGGCGACTTCTTCGGACTGCTCGGCATCCTGCTGGCCATTCCGGCCTACATGATCATCAAAATTATCGCGGTGCGAATTTACGAGCTGTTCCTCGCCGAAAAAGTAGAGGACGCATGATGGCGCCTCACAGCAAAAAAGGATGTCCCCGCCAACTTTGCGCTGGCTAGTGGGACATCCTTTATTTTAAAAGAATCACGCATTGCCGCGCAGGGATCGAACCACGAAATCATGCTCGTCCTTACGCAATATCGTGCCATTCGACAGTGTGACGGTATCCTCATCGTGAGATGTCAGGATGGCCTGGGAAGACACCAGCTGGTTGCCCCTCCATACCATGACGCAGGATCCAAAATAAACGGCATTATCGAATTGAATGGTATGACTCACGACATAACCGATGGAGTTCAGGGCCGGATAGGAGTTCCTCGGCATAATTCTATGAATGGCTCGAAACGGAATGATAAGCTCCCCCGGGCCTAGAATCACTTTCTCCTGAACGGGATCCCACCCTTTCAGCACACCTTCAACCGTGCTTTTCGCCCCGTCTAGACGCTGAATGACAACATGACGACCAATCCAATGCTTCATGAAGGTCACCTCTCGCGGATTATTCATCTCCATCGTCCGGCGTGTTCGGGATGTCCCAATTCACCGGATCCATACCCTCTTGCATTAAAAAAGCATTCGATGCTGAAAATGGACGGCTGCCGAAGAATCCTTTGTGCGCTGCAAACGGGCTCGGATGACTGGACTCAAGCACCTTGTGACGGCTTCGGTCTATGAAGGATCCTTTCTTCTGTGCATAACTGCCCCATAATATAAACACTATGGGCCTTTCACGTTCATTCAGTTTCGCGATGACCTTATCGGTGAAGGTCTCCCACCCGATGCCTTTATGCGAGTTCGGCTCGCCCTCGCGAACCGTCAGCACGGCATTAAGCAGCAGAACTCCCTGGTCCGCCCATGATTGCAAGGACCCATGATTCGGAGCCGAAATCCCCAGATCCGATGAAAGCTCCTTATGTATATTGCGTAAAGACGGAGGAATCGCAACCCCGGGCGAGACGGAAAAACTCAGTCCCTGCGCCTGCCGGCGACCGTGATAAGGGTCTTGTCCCAAAATAACGACCTTCGTCGATTGGTACGATGTTTGCTGCAGAGCCCGAAATATATCTTCCTTGGGAGGATACACCGTACTGCGCCGGTACTCTTCATCCACCCGTTCCATCAAAGCTTGAAAATAAGGCTTATCCACTTCTCCCTGCAGGATAAGGTCCCAATCATTGTTAAACATCCGCATGTCTCCTCTCCCTCCTCCTCACGCAGGTCAGCATGGAATCATAAAAGAAATGCGATCACTTTAATCAGGACGCGGCATCTTCCGCTTCGGTCCGCAGGAACAACGCCCGCTGATGAATTTGCGTCGATTTAAAAAATAAGCCGGCACCCATGCAGGGGCCGACTTATTTTGCATCATACCAGACGCTGTTATAATGCCGAGGACGGGGGTCGAACCCGTACGGTAGTCACCTACCGCAGGATTTTAAGTCCTGTGCGTCTGCCAATTCCGCCACCCCGGCATATTGTATCCGCGCATGTTCCTAGCGTCGTTCACGTTCACTTGAAAAGCCCGAAGGTACGCGTGGAATTCGCAATATTTTGCGAATCATCCCGAAATCTAGGTGTGCACATTTCGTCTTAGCGACAAAATCGATAATACCATGTACAACCATATGATGTCAATATATGAAACTCATAATTTTTCGCATCACCCCGGGCCAAGCATTTATCTCGATGAACTAGCGCCTTCGCTCTGCTTGTAGGTACTGACAGCAAATCAAGGGGCTCCTTCGCAATCGGCGCGCTTGCTTTCCCCGCTGGAGCTTCCTATAGAATAATTTCTCGGTTACCGTGCATCCTAAATGAAGCTCGCGTGCTTACATGCGGAGACTAGAACAACAGAAGAAAAGGAAACCCATCGACATGAAAAAACGAACATGCTCAGCCTTCTCATTGCTTGCCCTTGCGCTGATTCTTGGTTATCCCGGCCATGTGCATGCAGAGCACGTGCCTTCCGCCTCCAAAGGCAGAGATTATTATGAGGAGCGCGGCGAGATCGTGTGGGAAGTGCCCACGCAGAACAAGGTGATCGCCCTCACTTTTGACGACGGCCCGGACGAGCATAATACCGTTCAAATTCTGGATCTGTTAAAGCGGTATGACGCTAAAGCCACCTTCTTCGTTGTAGGCAGCCGGGTGGAGAAACATCCCGACATCGTCGCACGGGAGCTGCAGGAAGGACATGAAATCGGCAACCACTCCTATACGCATCCACCCTTTCACAATATTAACGTCACGAAGTTATCAAGTGAACTGAATCAAACGCAGGATGCGATCTATCAAGCCACCGGCATGAAGACCGTACTGTTCCGCCCGCCCGGGGGCAGCTATAATGAAGCCATTGTCAGAACGAGCAAGGATTTGGGCATGCTGACCGTATTGTGGTCATGGCACCAGGATACCCTCGACTGGCGAAAGCCCGGCGTCAACCGCATCGTCCGAAAGGTTCTGGATAACGCCCGTAACGGCGACATCGTACTTATGCACGATTTTGTACCCAGCAGTACGCAGACGGTTGAAGCCCTCAAGGTGATTTTGCCGGAGCTGCAAAAAAGAGGTTATTCATTTGTTACCGTATCCGAGCTGATGTCCTACCATGAGAAATCACGCAAGTTCATCGAAGTCAACCATTAATAAGCCGTTCGCATGTAAGACAATGACCGCTGCCTTTTGGAGGTAACGGTTATTTTTTTAGGACAGGCTTCGATCCCGGTGCGCCGGATAGAATTTTCTCTTGAATATTTTAAACCCATTTGTTAAGATACAGAACGAACGTTCAGTATATACAATTTTGACGATAGCCTAGGGGATAAGGGGGTGCATGCGTGAACAAAAAACAACAACAAACCGAAGATACCAAGCGACGCATTGCCGAAGCCGCCAAGGCGCTATTTATGCAGAAGGGATACAAATCAACGTCGATCGAGGAAATCGTGGAAGCCACCGGCAGCAGCAAAGGGAATATCTATTATCACTTTAAAAGCAAGGAAGGGCTGTTTCTGTATTTGATCGAGGAATGGGACCTCGAGTGGGAACAGAAATGGAGCAGTAAGGAGCAGCAATACACCACAACCGTTGATAAATTGTACGGAATTGCCGACCAACTGGTGTTTGATGATCTGAACCACCCCTTCTCCAAAGCTCTGGACGAATTCATGAACAACAATGGAGACGTGTCCGAGGAAGTAGAGCAGCGAATCGTCCGGATTATCCGAAGCCACCTGGAATTCAATCAGAAGTTGCTGCAGCAAGGGATTGATCAAGGGGAGTTTGAGAATCATAACGTGGAGCAGCTCTCCCTCATTTTTGAAAGCCTCATCGTAGGCTTAAGCCAGATGTCCCGCATTACGAAGGTAAAAAATCCGCTTGCCCTTTATCATACGGCCATTCAAGTATTCCTGCACGGCATCGAAAAGAAATCGTAAACGACCCGTTCTCTTTTTTATGCTCTATTATAAACCGAACGTTCAGTATAGAAAGAAAACCGTACAACATCATTAATCGTTTTTTATCTTTGGAGGAATCATCATGTCATTACTATTGCGAAACAATGGAGCCATTCTGCTCCTCATGTTCAATATATTCTTAGTTTTCACCGGCATCGGGCTTGTCATCCCCATTATGCCTACCTATATGACGGAGCTGCATATCAGCGGAAGCACCGTGGGCATGCTGGTTGCCGCCTTTTCATTAACGCAGCTGCTATTCTCGCCGCTTGCGGGAAGATTGTCCGATATCATGGGCCGCAAAAAAATCATCATCTCCGGCATGATTGTATTCGCCATATCGGAATGGTTATTCGGAGCGGCCAGCACGCCGACGCTGCTGTTCGCGGCAAGAATGCTGGGCGGCATCGGCGCCGCCCTCATCATGCCCGCCGTCATGGCCTATACAGCTGACGTCACTTCCAATGAGGAACGTGCCCGGGGCATGGGATTCATTAATGCAGCGATTACGACAGGCTTCATTATCGGACCCGGCATCGGGGGTTTCATTGCCGAGTTTGGCATTCGTGTTCCTTTCTACGCTGCAGCCGTAGCCGGGGGCATCGCCGCTCTGGTGACGCTGCTGCTGCTTCCGGAATCATCCGCCAAGCAAGAAGCACCTACCGTGCTGGGACGGAAACAGGAGAGCCTGGCAGTCCAGCTGGTCCGTTCGTTCAGGGAGCCGTATTTCCTTAGTCTGATCATCGTATTTGTTCTGTCGTTCGGTCTTGCCAATTATGAAACGGTGTTCGGCCTGTTCGTGGATCATAAATTCGGATTCACCCCTAAAGATATCGCCATGATCATTACGTTTGGCTCCATTGCGGGCGCTGTCGTGCAGGCAACGATATTCGGCTGGATCCTGAACCGTTTCGGCGAGAAAAGGGTCATTACGCTCAGCTTGCTCACAGCGGGAATCTGCATTCTGTTAACGCTGTTTGTGCATAAATATTGGCTAATCTTCCTTGTGACGTTCCTTGTCTTCCTGTCGATCGACATCCTGCGTCCTGCCATCGGCACGCAAATGTCCAAGCTGGCAAAGGATCAGCAAGGCTACGTCGCCGGCCTGAACTCGGCTTATACCAGTCTGGGGAACATCGCGGGGCCCCTTGTCGCAGGTTATCTGTTTGATTTGGACATCAACTTCCCATACATCTCTGCATCGATCGTCCTCATCCTCTGCTTTTTCTTGGCCATGCGTGCCGGCAGAGCCTGGGCTGCTACGGAAGCTGTCACGAATGAGCGGTAATCATACGCTGAAACAACATACTCTCTCGTCTTAGACAATGACAGAACAAGACCCTGCCGGAAACTTCCGGCAGGGTCTTTAGGTTTCGTTGTTATGTATTAATAAGCCACCAGGACAATAATCGCCAATAAAGCCACAAGCGCAAACAATAGGGCCCATCCCAGTTCAAAACGTCTTTTTTCTTGATATGCCTTAAAAGCCTTCCTTGACTCGAATACGAATACGATCACTAAGAAGGCAAGCAACACGGGCAGTCCCCAGGACTGATTCAATACCCACTCTGACACCTTGATCCCCCATCCTATGTACGAAAATGAGCTGCATCCCACCAGCCTCGGCGTTTGGAAGTACATGTCCCTAACGACTCCATTAAAATGTACCGTAAGTTGTTCCCGATTACAAATCTCGCTGATCGGGTCTTCTGATGGATCTTTTAGGCTCCTCTGGATTTGAGCATCACTTGAATCATGATCATATTGCAGAGTTAAGCACAGTTGTCAGAGCAAATTAATATTCTGAATTAGTTCATTTCCAAAAGGAGTGCTTTAATGGAGAAAAAATCAACTTATGATTACATCGTTGTAGGCACAGGTCCGGCTGGGGCCGTGATTGCGAAGACACTTACTGACGACATGCGAACCTCCGTGCTTGTTTTAGAATCGGGCGGTTACCATGACAAAGACAAACCGATTAAGGATTCAACCTTTGCACTTGAATTGGAAGAAAGTTTCTTTCCGAATTACTTTTGGCAAGGGGAAGGCATCCCCCAAGAGGAACTTGATGAACGCGCATTCGAATGGACAACAGGTCGACTCTCGGGAGGCGGTTCTTCAATCAACGGAGAACAATATGTAAGACCGACATCCGCCGTGCTCCGAAAGTGGGAACGGCTGCTTGGACCTCGCTGGTCACCTGATAAAGCGATTCGACGTTTCAAATCATTGGAGAATTATAACGGGGAAACCACAGATATCAATGCACACGGGTATCGAGGAAGAATTAACATCCGGCAAGCACCCGAAACTCCAACGCCGATGGCTCACAAGCTGACAACTGCTATCGAGCGGGCAACAGGTTATCCGACCATTCTTGACTATAATGATCCGAATACTCCCATGGGACCGTTCACCCGTTGGCAATTATACCAACAGCCTGATGGCCGTAGGGAGAGCTCCTCCACAGCCTTCCTGTCTCGCGATATTATGACGGCAACTGGTCGGGGAGTGAATAACAGAAAACTAACTGTGAAGTTTCGAACAACGGTTCTCCGTATTCTTTTCTCCGGTAAGCGGGCCATTGGCGTTGAATATTTGAAGGATGGCAAGTGCTGTTATGCGTATTCCCGCAAAAAGGTTATTATTTCGGCGGGGATCAACAGCCCTCAGTTGTTGATGTTGTCAGGAATCGGACCCGCCAAAATGCTGAAAAAGGCTGGAATCCCTGTCATCTTCGACAATCCAAACGTAGGGCAAAGGTTAAAAAACCATACGTTAAATTTCGCAGTATTTGCTACCAATTCACAAGATCGTCCCCTCCCTCCCTTAGACCCCAACGCACTGTATACGGGAGGAGCTTTCTTGCCAGATCCATCTGGCATCGATCCGGATGAGCGGGCTGTTCAACTCGTTGGCATTGGATCCGATAGAGAATTGACCATAGCGATTCTGTACTTGCGACCCAAGAGCAATGGGACGATCCGCATACAAAGCAAAGATCCGCTGAATATCGTATTGGCAGATGAGGGATTTCTCTCAAATCCAGACGACATGGAGGCGGTAAAAAGAATTTATAGGACGTATATCAAAGATATTGCCATAGAGTTGGAACAGATTGATTCTTCATATCGTCTCTTATCCCCTACATTTGAAGTTATCGATGACGATGACAGGCTTGAAGAATTTATTAAGGAAAATTTCGATCACAATCACCATCAGCAAGGATTTCTGCGGATGGCTCCTTTATCCGCAGGAGGAGTCGTTAACCGTAAAGGAAAGGTACACGGGGTTCAAGATTTGATCGTTGCAGATGCGTCCTTAGTTCCATATACAGTCGACGGAAACACCTCTTCTGCTGCATATCTTATCGGCTACACCATCGCAAAGCAATTAAGTAAACGCAAAAAAAAGCAACGACCACATCCGGAATCGGGGGAAGAATGAAAACTTCCCCTCGCTTCCGTTATGATGGAATGCTAATATCGCGAAAGCAGCTCTATGCCGCGCTCGACGGGCCGCTACTCAGCCGGTGGATACTTTGAGCTACTACCGGACTAATCTTCTAGTTCAATCTCGATACGGGCAAGGACACCAGCTGGATTATCTCCGCTTCTGTTTGCATTTGACGGGAAGTTGAAAGCGGCGATCACGATATCGTTTGTACCTCTCCGAAGGAAGCGTCTGATATTAAAAGTTCTTCCCGGATTAAAGAATGAAACATTGCCCTGCGGGTTGTCGATAACTACCGACCGTCCATTGATTAAAACGATGGCAAAGTTATCCACGGACAGGAATAAGCTAGCTCTCTCAATATCGTCTCTAATCGTAAATCTTCTGGCGACCACAGCAGCAGGACCGTTAGGGTCATTTCTTCCCCAAACGTACGATTCACCAGCTTGCGGCGCTACCCACGCCGGATTTCGCTCGATTTCTAGTGCATTTACCCAATTTCGATTCGTACTTATTCTTCTGGTTCGTTGACTAATAACAACCGGATTTTGTGCACTCAATGATCTCTGTGCGGCAATCACCGTTCTCATTGCCTTTGCAACGCTACCCGCCCAAATTCCGCTATGTCTTCTAGGCGTTTTCAGTTGTTTGACCGTATTTTTTGCCTTTCCTGATACTGTGCTTTTTTGCATTTGTGCTTCCTCCTTTTTATCAACGAAATCCTTAACATATATATGAGTCCATTGAACTAATGGATATGGACAATAGATTAGTCAAAATCACTCAATTTTCTCAAATGAAAATATCCCCCGGCATATAGCCCTGATAACCCAGCGTATGAACCATAATCTTATACCGTTTATGACCTGTTGGCCTTTGCCACAATTTTTTTCAGTTCCTAAGACGACCACACTGATCTCTACGGTGTCGTTGTTTAATGTTCAGTTTAAGTACAATGAAAATGCTAAAAACGGGGACGGAAAGTTACCGTCCCCGTTTATCGTAATTGGGGATACCACATGGGTGCAGTATCGTAATTTGATGAATTAAATTAAATCAATGAATGAATGCTTCATTAAGGAGCTTCATTAAATCCAAAACGTTCCCAAGATAATAACCAAGAGAATAAATAAAACCAGAACAGTTCCTACTGGATTACCGTATCCGTTGTAACCACCTTTTTCGCAGCTCACCGATTTAACCTCCTTGCTTTGTGGAATGGTACAGTTTATGTACATAGACGGTCTTAGTCTGGACATTTCGGCAATCATGATCAGATTGTGCTAATGTTAAGGGTATTACCCATACTTTCAGTGTCTTCAGGCGTCTGCCAAACCGTCCTGTAAACAGCAAAAAACCCTTGCATCGCAAGGGTTTTAGCTTCTCCTATTATATAAATTCCGGCTGTATGTGATGCGTCATTACTCTACATCAACGGGATGCTGTATTTTATCCCGATAAAGATCGATGTACAGCTGACCGTCGGTTCCTTTCACTGCATAAAAAACATCTGCAATTTCTTTGTTCCGGACTTTTAATTTTTCTTTAATCCACTCTGGGGACAAATCATTAATTTTTAGATTATTTTCTAATAGTTGTCCATCCATGATAAGCTCAATCGGAAACTGCTGATTCCCTTTCAAGCCCTTTTTCATATCTTTTAAAGTTACATTCTGGTATTCCTTTTTCTTCATTACAGATATCTTTCCATTGATCTCTAATACGCCGTACTCCACTTCCGAGATGTCAAATATATCCTTTTGTCGCAACATCTGATTGATCGTATCTAAGGTTAACTTATTTTTCCTTAGATTCTCTTCCAGGATCTTGCCACCTTCTATAACTACGCTCGGCGTCCCTTCAGCCCACATGCGGAATTTACGATTCTTCACCACGATCTTTGATAAAAAATATGATGTAAATGTAAATACGGCAAGCGAGATTAGCAGGTGTATGACTTCCATTTTTTCATTGAAAGCAAAGTTCGCAGCAATTGCACCTAATATCACGGCCGTAACAAATTCATGAAAATTCATGTTAGACAACGTTTGTTTGCCCAAAAACCGCGTAATAATCAACAAAATAACGAATGCTGATATACTACGAAGTAAAATAATCATGTGCTCTAGCATGAAGACCCATACACTCCTTTCTACCGTATATCTTATGTATGGGCAATTTTTCTAAAAATAAACCGATAAGCTTAGATGCCTTCAGCAGCAATCTGACCTTATCGTAAAATCTCATATCGTTGGTCTAAACAGTCCTGTAAACAGCAAAAAACCCTTGCATCGCAAGGGTTTTCATAAAGTGGGCCCTGAGGGACTCGAACCCCCGACCAGTCGGTTATGAGCCGACCGCTCTAACCAACTGAGCTAAGGGCCCTGAACATACATGTACACATAAACATAAGGACGTCATACATACATCGTTTAAAAATTGGTTGCGGGGGCAGGATTTGAACCTGCGGCCTTCGGGTTATGAGCCCGACGAGCTACCGAACTGCTCCACCCCGCGTCAATGCTGTATCAAACAGCGACAAGAATAAATATACACCATTCCCCTGCATCAAGTCAAGTGCTGTTTTAATGGAATTTCCTCAAGGCAGGAATCGCACGCCATAACGCCCCTTCTTGGAACGATAAACCTCTACCATCCGCGGATCATGATACCCGAACAGCCAGCCATCCTGCTCCAGACGTTTAGCGAAGCACCCAGCCTGAAATTTGGTTGTATAGAGCTTTCCGTAATATACCCAGTTCATCCTATGCGGCTCCTTACCGAAATGATAATGTAATGCTGTCATATTATGTCCAAACTTCCACAAAAAAAACGCCGTCCCCCGAAGTTCTCCGTCCCTCCCCATAATAAAAACAATCAGCCATGCCGTATACCGTGCCGGGATACGTATATGCTGATTGTTGTCTTGGGTTATAACCCCTTCGCTTATTGGCCGTCGGCCTCTGCAAATCGGGCAGCGATGCTCATCAGCTCCTGTTCCATCGAATGCATCATCTGGATGAAATTCATCAGCTGCGCCTTCGTCTCTTCGGCCTCTGTGCGAAAACGCTGCTGGGAAACGCCTTCCCATTCGGCATTCAGCGTTTCAATGACCTGGGACAGCCTCGCGACCAATTCCCCGCCGTAGTCACTCCCGCTGCGAATGTCTGCCGCCGCGCGGCGCAGCTCCTCGGGCGATACCTCTATACGTCCTGACATAGATCCGCCTCACGCTCCTCCCTTAATCCCTGGCAAGCTAAGTAGCCTTCGTCTCAGCCAGTACGGCCTGAAATTGTTCTTCCTCTTCGTCCTGGTAACCCGTAAAAATAATCTCTTGGATATCCTCATGGTTAAACACGTAAGCAAACTCCGGGCTGACATACCCTTCCGGATACGGACAAGCCAGATAGTCGAACAATTGCGGCTGCTCAAGCGCCAAAATTTGCTTGCGTCCATAGATCACCAGCTTTTTCTCGCCTTCCTTCAAAATGACGATCGACCCGTTGGGCAGCAGCTGCTGTTGTTGCGTCATTACGATCCTCTCCTTTTCTTACTCTGACGATGCGGTGCCGCCGGCGTGCGGCCTTGATTCATTTTGTTCAGAAATGCGGCATTCCGCTGCTCCTTCGGCAATCCCAATACGGGATAATGAGCCCTCAGCTTATCCATATTGTTCTGGATGAACCGATATCGAGGGATGAACACAACGGCCAGGTACAGGCCGAGAATCAACAGGATGGAAAAAGCCGCCATGCCCATGACGAATCCGCCAAGGTCCCCGGTAACGGCAACCACGACGTAATACCCTGTGTAACCGATGCCTGCCAACAGCAAGGCCGCTTTGCCAGCTTTGCCGATGCCGCCTTTGCGTTCCATGGACTGGTACGTCCCTTGCCGCAGCGCTCTTGCATGCAGAACATAAAACGCAACGAGCAGCAGGAGCATCACCGCGATCGAGCTAAGCCCATATCCGATCGACTCGACACCGGCCATGTCATACATCATTTTCAAGATAGCCAGCTGGCAAGTGACCGCCAGCGCCAATCCGTAAATCCCCAAGTACAGCACAAAACCGACCTCAGACCGGTACGGATTAACGCTCAGGCCAATTCCCCACAGCAGCATGGCCGCCCACACTGCCGCCGCCGCATAAAAATACACCGACATCATCGGCGCCGCCAGCGTGACCAGCGCGGGGATGAGCATAATGAATAAAAAGCATACGATGCCGCCCCGAATTTGCTCGGCGGGGATTAGCCGGAAATGAAACTGTTCTTCCTCTGAAATCTTCGTGCTCATCTATGACACTCCCTTTATTTGAACCATCCGGCTATCGTAGAACCTATCTTCTCCGCCCCCATTTTCAATCCTTCGGTTACGGTATCTTTCTTCCCGTCCCCGTCAAAATCCGCGAACTTGATGCCGTCCATGACGTAGGAAGCGCCGACCGACACGCCGAAGCCGATGGCCGCACCCGCCAGGGTGCCGATCGGACCGCCCACCGCCGTCCCGATCAGCGCGCCGGCTTTAGCGCCAGCCGCTGCGGAAGCGACAACGGTTCCCACGCCGACACCCACGTCGACGACGGCGTCTCCGGCTATTTTCGCCCCGCTCTTGTTTTCATTGATATTCGTGACCAGATTTCCCACCGTTTGCATGGCGATGCCGGCATAACCAAGCTTGCCGCCCTTCCAGCTGAGCGAGTCCTTCACGGCTGCGCCGGGCAGGACGTATTTCGGAATTCGGGGGTGATTCCGCCAATTGTACTCGGCATAGGATTTTTTGCGGATATTGGCAAGCATGCCGTTCGTCACATTGGCACGCATGTTGCCGCGCTTGTCTTTTTCAAGCCATACGCCGAAGCCGTTCCGGTACATATCCCAGTATTTGTACATCGTGCCCGATGCGGTTACCGTTCCGAACAATACCCCTGCGGCCGCAAGCGGATTGCCCTTCCATTGATCCGCCGTGCCGCCGAATGGCGCGAGCGCATTGAATTCGACGCCCGCCGCCGTCACGGGCGGATCCGTCTTCTTATTTCCGTTCTGTGCCATACTCGCCTGAAGCAGCAGATGCGGACTCACCTGGGCGACCGATTGTTTGCCGAAATTCAGGTTGTTCCCCAGCGATTGGTCGGTCTGCGAAAAATCCCCCGCTTTCTTCACGAGCTGGCCGCGATTCTGCTCCAGACGGCCTACAACCGACTGGCACGCGGCCCGGCATTGCGCAAGGCGCTGCTCAACCTGGGCGCGATGGCGCGATTCCCAGGACATGCTCTGGATGCGCTGCTGCATCCGCTCCTGAAGCGCTTGGACTTCCCGTGCAATATCAGATACCGCTGCGCCCTGCTGGTTCAGCATTTCAGGTACCACACGTATTTTGGTCATAGCTAACAATCCTCCATGTCATTGATCGAGAAGGCAAAAATTACAGTATGCGGGATCAGGATGCAACGTCTCTCACTTAATACGCTCGATGACCGCGCCGAGTTCCCGGATGATCTCGGTTACCGTAGCGCCCCATATTTGGTCCTGTTCGCCTTCGTTGCGAATCAGCCAATTGGATTGCGCTCCTCGTAACAGCTCGATTCCCTGAATCCGGCAGTCCAGGTCCGGACAATAATATGCCGTGAAGGTGGCATATCTCTCCGGATGGCTTACGCAATCAGCCAAGTCATTAACGACCGATTCCGGATAGCCTTGAGCAAGCAAATGCTTCCGAGGCTCCTGCCCCCCTTGCTCGGCGTTCATCCATTGCTGGAACCAGCCCTTAGGCAAGGCCAGTGAGCCTGTATCGCGATTTTTTCGGTCCTCCAGCTGCAGGTAACCGATGATCTTCAGCCAAGCCTCCGAAGGGGTTCCCAGCTCTTCCAGCACATAAAGCCTATCGCCGCCTGGCCCGATTTCGATATCTGCCTTAACGACAAGGCCGGAACTGTAATAAATGAAGCACTCCTTCGACGTTTCCTCCGAACCGGCCACCCTCATATGAATCGTTAACAAGGTCCGGCTGCATACTTCTATGTATTCCAGGAGCTCCTGCACAAGAACCGGCTCGTTATCGGCCGTTTGAATCAAACCCTTCTCCAGCAGTTCCTGCTCAATCTTGGCTACTTCGACAGGCATCTCTTCCGTGAGCGTTCCGCGAAAAGGGTCCTCCAACCCGATGACAGCCCGCGCACCGACAATGCCGGTTAATACAAAGAATTGCTTGCCGGTCAGTTGGATCCTGGACGGAATTTCCAAAGATCTCTCCTCCTTACGGTCAGTCCCGCCTATTTTGTGTTTGTTTTCGAAGTTATCATTACTATTATAGGTGAGACGTATCCTTCCCCTCTACCAAATCCTGGCCCTAAATTTATAGGAACATATACCCAAATCAGACGGCTCCCAAACCATCAAGCGGCAAAATATAAAAAAACATTCCCGGGCTTTGGCAATCACCTCTGGAATGTTTGAGCGGTTATGTTGGATTAAGCGGCTCATCCTTTCGGATAATGCCGTGATATAGAATCGTCATCAGTTGTTCGCTGACCGCATGCAGGCTGCCCAGACCATGGTACCATTCCGTTCGCGCCGTAAATTCCTTGATGAAAGTCAAAAACGCGACCAGTACCTGCGGGGAAATGTCTTTGCGGATCTGTCCCAGCTGCTGGCCTTTAAAAATCAGCATTTCGAATTCCGGCACAACGTATTTCTGATTGAACTCTAGCAGCTTGTCCATCTGTTCCGGAAACTTGGCCAGATCCGACACAAATTGCTGCGAGACGAGCGCCGAAAACTTCTCCTGATCCCTGTAGAACATGGTTAAGGCCTCCAGCGGATCTTTGGCCTGCTCCATGATCCCGCGATAGATCGCCATCATTTCCTCGACCATGCGATCCACCACATGATCCAGTAAGCCCTCTTTGCTCTGATAATAGTTATAGATCGTCATCTTGGAAACGGGGACAGCTTCGGCAATCTGCTCCATGCTGGTTTGCACAATCCCATGCTCCAGAAACAACCGCTTTCCGGCCTCAAGCACCGCTTCTTTTTTTGCGTTCATCGGTAGATTAGATCCCTTCTATTCTGCTTCAGGATGTCTATGGCTAAATCAGCCGCTTACAGTCCTAATGTAACGATCCGTCCTTCGACTGTCAACCCGCGGCCGATATTACGTTATCTTGTTTCAGGGAACCAAAAAAAGCCGCCTCTGTGTCAGTTCACAGAGACGGCGGCCTGAGGATGAAGAATATCTATACGCCAAAGGAGGTTGGATTCGATCTCCAGGATTGAAGGAGCTCCACGTCCTCTGCTTGAATCCGGTTCTCCGATAACGCTACGTCAATGAGTGCACCGTAATTGGACAGGCTCTGCAGCGGAATTCCCGCTTCGGCGAAGGCTTGTACCGCTTTATCCAACTGATAGCTGAATATGGCGAGCACCGCGAGCGGCTCTGCTCCTGCGTCCCTTACCGCTTGCGCCGCCTTCAGGGAGCTGCCGCCCGTGGAGATCAGATCCTCGATGACAACGACCTTCTGGCCGGGCTTGATCAAACCTTCGATCAGGTTTTCCTTGCCGTGGCCTTTGGCTTTGTCCCGAATATAGGACATCGGCAGGTTCATCTTCTGGGATACGAAGGCCGCGTGCGGGATCCCTGCGGTGGCCGTTCCGGCAATGGCCTCGGCTTCCGGATACTGCTCCCGAATGACGGCCGCGAACGATTCAGCAATGTAATCGCGAATGTCGGGATAGGACATGGTCAGGCGATTGTCGCAGTAGATCGGAGACTTGATGCCCGACGTCCATGTAAACGGCTGATGAGGTCTTAGGGAAACGGCCTCGATCTTAAGCAAATAAGATGCGATCTGATGCGGAATATTCGCGATGGTACTCATGCTTGAATCATCTCCTCAATAATCTGTTCTGCAGCTTGTCTCGGGTTATGGGACTCGGTGATCGGGCGGCCGACAACCAGGTAATGACTCCCCTTGCGGATCGCTTCCCCAGGTGTAAGCACCCGCGCTTGGTCACCAATATCCGCACCGGCAGGGCGGATCCCCGGAATGACGGTTTTGAAATCCTTGCCGCAGGCGGATCGAATGGCTTCCACTTCCAGGGAGGATGCCACGACGCCGTGAAGTCCGGACTGCCGGGCCAACTCAGCATAACGCACGACGGTATCCTCCACCTGGCCGGGAATGCCGATTTCGTTATTCATGACATCCTGATTCGTGCTGGTCAACTGCGTTACCGCAATGATCGTAGGCATGGCAAGACCCGGGGTGTCCGCCACTGCGGCTTCCGCCCCGGCCTTTGCCGCCTGCATCATGAGCGCGCCGCCGCCGGCATGGACATTAAACATGTCCACGCCCAGCCGCGTTACGCTGTGCGAGCCGCCTTTGACCGTGTTCGGAATATCATGCATCTTCACATCCAGGAACACGGAATAGCCTTTCGCTTTCAATTCTTTCACAAAGTCAGGACCGGCCGCATAGAACAGCTGCATGCCGACCTTCATATAACACGGGATGCCCTCCAGCTGACGTACCAATGCTTGTGCACGCTCGGCATCCGGGTAATCCAGGGCCACCATCAGGCGGCCCGCCATTTCATTGTAGCTGGCGTTCATCTGTACCCCTCCTTCTCGATTTTAAACCGGCATCGCTTCAGAGGAGAAGTTGATGGTCTCCAGCATCGTCAGAAGCTCACGAACCGTATCGAGCGAGGTCATGCATACAACGCCGTTCTCTACCGCTTCACGGCGAATGCGGAATCCGTCGCGCTGTGGTGTTTTACCTTTGGTCAATGTGTTAAAGACGAAATTCGCTTCACCTGTGCGGATCATATCCAGAATGTTCGGCGTGCCTTCGGACAGCTTGTTGATGGTCGTCACGTCAAGGCCCGCTTCTTTCAATGATGCTGCAGTACCGCCTGTTGCGATGATTTTATAACCTAGCTTATGGAAGCCTTTCAGCAGCGCTGCAGCTTCGGCTTTATCTTTATCTGCAATGGTAGCGATGATTGCGCCAGTTGAAGGAATCTTCATGCCTGCACCGATGAGGCCTTTATACAGCGCCTTGGCATACTTCACGTCACGGCCCATAACCTCGCCGGTCGATTTCATTTCCGGTCCGAGAGTCGGCTCAACGCGGCGAAGCTTCGCGAAGGAGAAGACCGGTACTTTAACCGATACATGCTCGCTTTCCGGCCACATGCCTTCCTCGTATCCGAGATCCTTCAGCTTGCCGCCCATAATGGCTTGCGTTGCCAGGTTGGCCATCGGGATGCCTGTAACCTTGCTAAGGAACGGAACCGTCCGGGAAGAACGCGGATTCACTTCAATCACGTACACTTCATTTTTATAGATAACGAACTGGATGTTGACAAGTCCGCGTGTATTCAGCTCTTTGGCAATCTTGATCGTAATTTCCGCAATCTTGTCTTTCAGATCCTGAGACAAGTACTGAGGAGGATATACCGCAATCGAGTCTCCGGAGTGAACGCCTGCACGTTCTACATGCTCCATGATGCCTGGAATCAGCACCGTCTCGCCATCACAAATCGCGTCTACCTCCACTTCTTTACCCATCATGTAGCGGTCGATCAGAACCGGATGATCCGGGTTGATCTTAACCGCCTCTTTCATGTAGCTCAGAAGCTCGCTGTCGGAGTATACAATCTCCATGGCGCGTCCACCCAGTACATACGAAGGTCTTACGAGCACGGGGTAGCCCAGCGATTGTGCCGTTTCTACGGCATCATCGACCGACGTTACGGTTTTACCTTTCGGCTGGGCGATCTCCAATCGGGACAGAAGCGCTTCGAATTTCTTGCGGTCCTCGGCTTCGTCAATGCTCTCCAGGCTTGTGCCCAGAATCTTCACGCCCGCTTTGCTGAGCGGCTCCGCGAGGTTGATCGCCGTCTGCCCGCCGAACTGCACGATGACGCCGATCGGCTTCTCCTGCTCGATGACATTCATGACATCTTCGAAGAACAGAGGTTCGAAGTAGAGACGGTCCGACGTATTAAAGTCGGTGGATACGGTCTCCGGGTTGTTGTTGATGATAACCGCTTCATATCCCGCCTTCTGGATGGCCCATACGGCATGCACCGTGGAGTAGTCGAATTCGATCCCTTGACCGATCCGAATCGGACCGGAGCCGAGCACAATGACTTTCTCCTTCGCGGATTCGATGACTTCATTCTCCGTTTCGTAGGTGGAGTAGTAGTACGGCGTCGTTGCTTCAAACTCCGCTGCGCAGGTATCCACCATTTTGTAAACCGGACGCAATCCGTGCTCGCGGCGGAGGAATCCGATCGACTCCTCAGTCGTGTGCGTGCTGGCCTTGCCTTCTGCGCGGAGCTCGGCGATGGCACGATCCGTAAAGCCGAGACGCTTCGCTTCGTACAGCGTTTCGTAAGTCAGCGACGCTTCGCTGCGAATATGGTCTTCATACTTGATCAGGCGTTCGATTTTGTCCAGGAACCACCAGTCGATCTTCGTCAGGTCCTGAATCTGCTGCAGATCATAGCCCCGGCGGAACGCTTCCGCGATCAGGAACATCCGCTCATCGTCGGCTTTGATCAGGCGCTGCTGGAGAACTTCATCGCTCAGCTCGTTCGCGCCTTTCAGGTATAGACGGTGCACGCCGATTTCCAGGGAGCGGACCGCTTTATGGATCGATTCTTCGAAGGTGCGGCCGATTGCCATCACTTCGCCGGTTGCTTTCATCTGGGTGCCCAGCTTCCGGTTGGCATGGATGAACTTGTCGAACGGCCAGCGCGGAATTTTGCTGACGATGTAATCCAGCGTAGGCTCGAAGCAAGCATACGTCTGGCCCGTTACCGGGTTAACGATCTCGTCCAGGGTGTAACCCATCGCGATTTTTGCTGCCATCTTCGCGATCGGATAGCCCGTTGCTTTGGAAGCCAGCGCGGATGAGCGGCTGACCCGAGGGTTTACCTCGATGACGTAATATTGATAGCTGTTCGGATCCAGCGCGAACTGCACGTTGCATCCGCCTTCGATGTTCAGGGCGCGGATGATTTTCAGCGATGCGGATCTGAGCATTTGATATTCGCGGTCAGATAGCGTTTGGCTTGGCGCCACGACGATGCTGTCGCCGGTATGAACGCCGACCGGATCGAAGTTCTCCATGTTACATACCACGATGCAGTTATCGTTGGCGTCGCGCATAACCTCGTACTCGACTTCTTTCATTCCCGCAATGCTCTTCTCGATCAGGCACTGCGTGATCGGGCTGTAGCGAAGTCCGGAGCTGACCGTTTCGCGCAGCTCCTCTTCGGTTGCGCAAATGCCGCCGCCGGTGCCGCCAAGCGTGTAGGCCGGACGCACGATCACCGGATAACCGATCTCATTCGCGAACTCAAGCGCCTCTTCCAGGGTCGTTACGATCGTGCTCTCCGGCACGGGCTGATCCAATTCGCGCATCAGCTCACGGAACAAGTCGCGGTCTTCGGCTTTTTCGATCGATTCCAGCTGCGTTCCGAGCAGTTTGACGTTTTCCTGCTCCAGAATTCCGGCGCGGGCAAGCTCAACCGCCATGTTCAGCCCTGTTTGTCCTCCAAGCGTCGGGAGCAGTCCGTCCGGACGCTCTTGACGGATGATCTGGGTAACGAAGTCCAGCGTGATCGGCTCGATGTATACTTTATCCGCCATGTTGGTGTCGGTCATGATGGTCGCCGGGTTGCTGTTGATCAGCACGACCTCCATGCCTTCTTCTTTCAGTGCCTGGCAGGCTTGAGTTCCAGCGTAGTCGAATTCCGCTGCTTGCCCGATGACGATCGGACCGGAGCCGATGACGAGTATTTTTTTCAATGTATCATGTTTAGGCATATTATTGAGCTCCTTTCACGGCTGCGGCCAGAACCGCCTGGCGCGGTTTCCGGATTTCATTCTGTTTATGGTCTCTTATCATTTTAAGGAATTGATCGAACAGATAGCTGCTGTCGTGCGGGCCAGGCGCAGCTTCAGGATGGTATTGCACCGAGAAGGCCGGGAATTTCGAGTGCTTCAAGCCTTCGATCGTTTTATCGTTGTTGTTGATATGCGTAACTTCCAGCTCCGTCCCTTTGACGGATTCTTCGTTTACGGTGTATCCGTGGTTTTGGGAAGTGATGTAGCAGCGTCCGCTGGCAAGCTCTTTTACCGGATGGTTTCCGCCGCGGTGTCCGAATTTCAGCTTCTCGGTGTCCGCGCCCGCAGCCAGCGCAAACAATTGGTGGCCAAGGCAGATGCCGAAGATCGGATATTCGCCGAGCAGTTCTTTGACCATGTTGACTGCGTAAGGCACGTCTTTCGGGTCCCCAGGGCCGTTGGACAACTGAATGCCGTCCGGGTGAAGTCTGCGGATTTCATCGGCCGTCGTGTCATGCGGAACGACCATGACGTCACACCCGCGGGACGTCAATTCGCGCAGAATCCCGCTTTTTGCACCGAAGTCGACCAGAACGATCCGTTCCTTCGAACCTGGACTCGTAAACATTTGCGGCGTTGAGGTTTTTGCCACCTGGTTGCGGAGTTCGGCGATCGTCGTATCGCCGAGCATCTCCTTAAGCTCTTCCACCGGTTTGTTGGAAGTGGTCAGAATGCCCTTCATCGTACCGTAATGACGGATGATACGGGTTAACATCCGCGTATCGATCTCGCTGATCCCCGGAATTCCGTATTCCTTCAACAGGCTGTCAACGCTGTATTCTGCACGCCAGTTGCTGGGAACAGGCTCATGACGACGAACGACGAATCCGTGAACGAACGGCCGAATGGATTCAAAGTCATCCCGCGTGATGCCGTAGTTGCCGATCAAAGGGTACGTCATGGTTACGATCTGTCCGCAATAGGACGGGTCGCTCAGCACCTCTTGATATCCTGTAATCCCTGTATTGAAAACAACCTCTCCGGTCATTTCAGCATCCGCGCCGAAGGATTTTCCGCTGAACAGCGTTCCGTCCTCCAGTAACAATCTTGCCTGCATCCCGATCACTCCTGTCATCTATGTGTAATTTATTTTATAAGTCTTTTGCCTATTTGTTACTTAGAATCCGTTTTGTTCGGACCATTTCACTTCGCCGTCCACCCAAGTCATCACGGGCCAGCCTTTCAGCTTCCAGCCTGTAAATGGCGTGTTGCGGCCTTTTGTTGCGAACTCTTCCGGGTTCACTTCTTTCTCCGCTTCGAGATCGATCATGGTCAGGTCCGCTGCTTTACCGGCTTCCAGGACACCCGTTGCAAGACCGAATACTCTTGCCGGATCGCTTGTCATCCGTTTTACGAGCAGGGCGAGATCCCATTTTCCTGTGGCGACAAACTTGGTGTAGAGCAGCGGGAACGCCGTTTCGAATCCCACGATGCCGAAGGGAGCCAGCTCCATGCCTTTTGCTTTCTCTTCCGCGCTATGCGGTGCATGATCCGTTACGATCATATCAAGCGTTCCATCCAGCAGACCTTCTATACAAGCCTCCACATCACGCGGTGTGCGCAGCGGCGGGTTCATCTTCCAGTTTGCATCAAGGCCGGGAATGTCTTCGTCGGAGAGAACCAGATGATGCGGGCATACCTCGGCCGTTACCGAGATGCCGATCGCTTTTGCCTGGCGGATCAATCTTACGGACTGCTCCGTGCTCACATGGCATACATGGTAATGCACGCCGGTGGCTTCGGTCAGCAGAATGTCGCGCCCGACATGGATCGCTTCCGACTCGTTCGGTATTCCTTTCAGGCCGTGCTGCTGAGCGAATTTGCCCTCGGTCACGCAAGCTCCTTTTACCAGCGAGTCATCCTCGCAGTGCGCAATGACCGGCATGCCCAGCGCTTTCGCTTTATTCATGGCATCTTTCATCATCTGTGCGTTCTGCACACCGACGCCGTCGTCCGTAAATCCGATCGCACCCGCGGCCTTCAAGGCCTCAAAGTCCGTCAGTTCGCGGCCCAGCTCGTTCTTCGTAATGGCTGCATATGGCAGCACCTTCGCAAGATTCGCCTCGCTGGCTTTATCCAGCACGAGCTTCACCGTTTCCGGCGTATCGGTCACCGGTCTTGTGTTCGGCATGCAGGCGATGGTGGTGAAACCGCCTTTGACTGCCGAGCGGCTGCCGCTCTCGATGGTTTCCTTGTGCTCATAACCCGGCTCTCTCAAGTGCACATGCATATCGATGAATCCCGGCGTGACCAGCTTGCCCTCGGCATCGATGATCTGAACGTGATCGCCCGGTTCCGGCAAGGCTGCGATATCGCTCGCAACCGACTGAATCAATCCGTCTGCAATGACGATATGTTTATCTTCGAGCTGTCCTTGTTCATTGATCACTTTGGCATTCTTTATCACTTGCATTTGCATCTTGGTTCCCCTCCGCAGCAGAAGCACCGTTCGCTTCTTTGTATATTGTATAATAAAAATTCATGTTTGTGTATAATTATTAATATTTATTCATTCTGTAAACCGTATTCCGCATGTTCGAATCAGACCATCGCCCGTTCCATGACCGCCATGCGAATGGGCACTCCGTTCGCCATCTGCTTGAATATCATCGATCTCGGGCTTTCCACGACCGCGTCGTCGATTTCAACGTTGCGGTTCACCGGTGCCGGATGCATAATCATGGTGTGACCCGACAGCTTGGCCGCCCGCTCTTCCGTCAAGCCGTACTGCTCCCGGTACTCCGCGCTGGATTTGAACACCCCTTCGTTATGGCGTTCCAGCTGAACTCTCAGCATCATCACCACATCGGCCTTGAGCGCCTTTTCCATCGATACGTAAGGCGCATACTGAGCCAGCTCCGGAGCCTGCATCGTTTCCGGCGCGCAGAACTGCACATGGGCTCCGAACTTCTGCAGGGCCCACAGATCCGAACGAGCAACCCGGCTGTGCTTGATGTCCCCGATGATGGATACCGTTAATCCCTTAAGCTCGCCGAAGCTTTTCTTCATCGTGTATAGATCAAGCAGCGCCTGCGTGGGATGCTCATTGTTGCCGTCGCCCGCATTGACCAGCGGAATCGAGATCCGCTCCGCCAGCTCCTGCAGCACGCCGGCTGGCTTCAGCCGGATGACGCCCGCGTCGATTCCCATGGATTCCAGCGTTCTGACGGTATCGTAGATCGACTCGCCTTTCTCGACGCTGGATGCTGCCGCCGCAAAGTTCATGACCTGGGCACCGAGTCTTTTCTCAGCCATTTCAAACGAGAATCTCGTTCTGGTGCTGTTCTCGAAGAACATATTAACCGCAAATTTCGATTGAAGTACCGGCACCACTTTCTCGGACTGCGCTTCCCAATATGCCGCCCGATTCAGGATGGATCCGATTTCGTCTCTGCTAATATCCTTCAAACCTAAGAGGCTGCGTTCTTTCAATGAAATGGCTGTTGTCATGATTATCGTTCCTCTCTTTGGCTAATGGTCACTTCGTCCTTGCCGTCGATTTCGGTTAATGCCACCGTAATTTCCTCTTGTTTGGAGGTAGGAACGTTCTTTCCTATATAATCCGGCCGGATCGGCAGCTCGCGATGCCCCCGGTCTGCCAAAACCGCAAGCTGTATCATTCTAGGCCGTCCGCAGTCCATCAGGGCGTCCATCGCTGCCCGAATCGTCCGGCCGGTGTACAGCACGTCATCAAACAAAATAACCTTCTTGTCATGGATGTTCAGGTGCGCTAGGCTGTGCTTCGCTCCCTCTCCCCGTTCCGCAGCGGCTCCCTTGCTGTCCCGGTCATCGCGGTAGGAGGTCACGTCGATCTCTCCCCAAGGAATCGGAGTACCTTCGATCTCGTTCATTCGCTCCGCGATTCTCTGGGCCAGAAACACGCCGCGCGTGCGGATCCCGACCAATACGCAATCCTCGATCCCTTTATTTTTTTCCAATATTTCATGGGCAATTCTCGTTAGCGCGCGGCGGATGGCCGTCTCGTCCATTATCACATGCTGTTCGTTGCTCATCCTCTTGTCCTCCTTCTAAACGTTTGATTAGCCCTTTATCGTTCCTGACGATCCGTGGATTCATTCCACACAAAAAAACTCCTTGCCCGGCTGGACAAGGAGTTGATCTCATAGAGATGGTGTGGAAAGCGCAGCATCTATCCGCAGACAGAGCCATGCCTCCTGTTAATGAACCTCGGTTCACGTTACCTTGCCAGCCTCACGGGACTGATTTAAAGGTGCTATTCGATTGATCCCATTATGACAGACCCTACAAGAGATGTCAACAGCAATCATGTCGAACGTTGTCGCGTTCCAAGCATGTTCATAGCCTTGAATTAAAACTCGAATTCCACATCGCTGAGTCTTCTGCGAATTTCGGAAATGACGCGTTTCTCTTCCTCCTCGCCGTCGGCAATGAAGGTAACGGAGAAACGAACGAAGTGTCCTGCATCATCCCAAGGAACGGTGGAGATCAATTTCTCGCGAATCAGGTACTGGGAGAAGTCTTCCCCAGATTCAAAACGGCGTCCGCCTTTGACGCCTTTCGGAGCCTCCACATACAGGAAGAAGGAGCCTTTGGGCTTCTCCGCCGTAAAACCGAGTCCGTTCAGCACGTCGACCAGCATGTTGTGGCGGCGGGAATACTTCTCGGCGATCTTCTCCGTAATTTCCGGATGATCCAGACCGTAAGCGGCAGCCTTTTGGATGGCGATGAATTGTCCGGAATCGTTGTTGTCCTTCACGTCGCCAAACGCTTTAACCACCAGCGGGTTGCCGGCGATGAAGCCAATGCGCCACCCCGTCATGTTGTAGGATTTCGACAGGGAGTGAAGCTCCACGCCGACATCCTTCGCTCCAGGAACGGACAGGAAGCTCAGCGGCTTCAAGCCATCGTAAGTGAGCGCAGCATAAGGTGCGTCATGAACAACCACCACGCCATATTTGCGGGCCCACTCGACAACCTCGGCGAAGAATTCGGCCGTTGCGCTGGCCCCCGTCGGGTTGTTCGGATAGTTCAGGTAGAGCAGTTTGGCACGGCGGGCAATGTCCTCAGGGATCGAGCCGAGATCCGGCAGAAATGCATTCTCTTTTTTCAGCTCCACATTGTAGACTTCGCCGCCCAAATACTTGGTATGCGTGCCGAGCACAGGATATCCGGGAACCGTCATGATCGTGATGTCGCCCGGGTTGATGAAGCAGGACGGCAGCATGGCCAGCGCCGGCTTGGAGCCGATGGAGTGCAGCACTTCCGTGGACGCATCGATGCCTTCGACGCCGAATACATTGCTCAAATAGCGAACAGCCGCTTCCTTGAACTCCGGAATCCCGTTATCCGCATATCCGCGGTTTTCCCGCTTCGCCGCCTCTTCCGCCAGCTTTGCCACGATGCCTGCATCCGCCATCTCATCCGGCTCGCCAACTCCCATATCGATCAATTCGGTATCAGGATGCTCCTGCTTCGCAGCCGCCTTTGCTCTCTTGATCTTCTCGAATTTATAAATGGCCGTATCTTTACCGTAATTAGCACCGCCGATCCGATCGGCAAAGCTCTGTTGAATGTACGTTTCCTGATATTTATCCATGCTCATGATTTGTATTCATCTCCTACTCTAGCTTTGTTACACATCCTAAATATGCAGGAAAATCACGACTGGAGCCATGCATTATATATCAGATGATTTGTACTTTTTAGGTTGAGTCGGAGCTGATACACACCATGGCCTCCCTGCACGAAGTCGGTTAAGACAGCTCCAGCCATTCCGCTAGGAGCTCGTCGCGGCTTGCTGCCAGCGACTCCCGCTCGTTCCAACGCTCTTCGAGCAGCGACATGTCCGAATTGCCGCTTATCGAGCCTTCCGTTTCAAGCCAACCGTCCAGCTGCCGGATGCGGGTCTCCAAACGGGCGATCTCCTCTTCCAGCCATTTGGATCTTTCCGCGGCAGAGCGATCAGGATGGTTGCGTTCGAATTTCTGGCCGGGCTTTTCGTTGGCTTTGGACGGCGGCGTCTCCCTTGGTAAAGAAACGGCATTCGTACCAGCTGAGAGTTCTCTTGACTGCAATGCGGCTTCAAGCTGGTCTTTCTTGGCCCGGAAATCATCATAATTTCCATGAAAGACGGTCAGCGTCCCTTGGTTCAAATCCCACACCTTGCCTGACACTTGGTTTACGAAATAACGGTCGTGGGAAATGGCAAGAACGGTCCCCTGATACCCCTGCAGCGCATCCTCCAAGGCCTCCCGGGAAGCAATATCCAGATGGTTCGTAGGTTCATCCAGGAGCAGCAGGTTCGGCTTTTGATGGATAAGGAGCGCCAGCCTCAATCGTGTCCATTCACCGCCTGACAGCTGGCCCACCGATCGGAACACGGCCGCGCCATAGAACAGATATCTTGCCAAAATCCCCCGGGCCTCTCCCTCTTCAACCCCGGCGTTCTCCCGAAAATATTGGAGCACCGTTTCCTTCGGAATTTTCGGCTCCTCCTGCTGGGCCAGATATCCCACGTCGACTCGCGCGCCCCATTCAAGGGACCCGGAGTCGGGCATAAGCTCGCCCACCATCACTTTGAACAGCGTCGTTTTTCCGCTGCCGTTCGGACCCATCAGCGCAATTTTTTCGCCGAATTCGATAAGACCGGAAGCCCCTCCCAGCACCGCCTGATTCCCATAGCGAACCTCAACTTGTTCAAAGTATGCCACACGGCGGCCGGAACGATCCTGAGGATGAAGCTCGAAATCGGCCTGCCTTCGTTCCAGCACAGGTCGCTTGACCTTCTCCATCCGTTCCAGCGCTCGCCGCATGGAAGCCGCCCGCTTAAAAAATTTCTCGTTGCCGCCGATCCGGCCGAATTCCTCCAGCTGCTTGATGGATTCCTTCATCTTCTTGATCACTTTCTGCTGCTCCTGGTAATCGGCGAACTGCTGCAGCAGCCGTTCTTCCTTGTCTTTCATGAATGCGGTATAACCACCCTGGGCAGAGAATGCCTCTCCGTCCTCGAGCTCTACCGTCTTGGTCACCACCCGATCGAGAAAATACCGGTCGTGAGAAATAATGACGCAGGTACCCGGGTATTCCCGCAAAAATTCCTCCAGCCATTCCGTGCGAGCCAAATCCAGATGATTCGTCGGTTCATCGAGCAGGAGCAGATCCGGCTGTACGATCAGCTGCGATGCCAGCACGACGCGGGTTTGCTCTCCCCCCGACAACGAGCCGAATGCCAGTCCGTACTCGCTCTTGGGTATTTGCAGCCCGGTGGCGATTTTGTCGATGCTGGCTTCCAGCTCATAACCGCCTTCGGTTTCAAACCGCTCCTGGAGCGCCGAGTAACGGCGCAGCACACGTTCGAGTAGCTCTGCATTCCCGGCGATGTCCGGATCGCTCATTTTCTTCTCCAGTTCCGTCATCTCCGCGCGGTATTCCTTCAAGTGAATCAACCCATGGGACAGTACATCCAGCACCGTCCAGGAATCCATATGGCTCGGTATCTGCTCCACATACCCGATTACTGTATCCTTCTTGATGGCAAGCTGCCCTTCGTTCGGCTGATCCAATCCGGCAAGCAGGCGCATCAGCGTGGACTTTCCGCTTCCGTTTCTGCCGATTAGCGCTACCTTCTCGCCTTCCTGTATTTCAAACGATATCCCGTCCAATACCAGCTGGGCCCCGTGGTATTGCGTCAGTTTCTGTACATTGATCATATTCATTCTTGGTTTCCTCCTGTATGCTGCGAACAATACCAAATCTCTGTTCGAGCGCATGAATTAGGGAGAAGAACCGGACTGCAAACGCAAAAAGGGTCCACAGAGCAAGCTCCGCGGACCCTTAAGAATCGTAAGCCTTAAATCGGCTTAATCCGTGCAGGCAGGCAGGTGACTTCTCGCGATGGTACAACTCGTATCATTAAAATTGGACAGACCTCTCCCGTTGTTGAGAAATGCATGAACAATGCCAGCCATAGCGATAGGCAGCTGGCTAATACGGTTGTTGACCATCTCGATATTCATCCTGCTCACCTCCTTCATCAAAGTTATCGTCACTATACCATATCCATGGTTTGGAAGGCAAGACAAATAGCCCAGCAAAGTGGAGCCCATGCTTTGATGCTTACTCCAAATCCTTTGTGGGACCCCATGCTTATACATGCGAAAAGGGACCGCTAGCGGCCCCTTAAAATCGTCAACAGCTCTTTCATATCGCTCGGCATCGGTGCCGAAAACTCCTTATATTCCCCGGTCGAAGGATGGACAAAACCCAATACGGCCGCATGAAGCGCTTGTCCGTTCAATTTGATTCCCTTGCTCTTGCCGTAAACGGGATCCCCTACGAGAGGATGCCCGATATATTTCATGTGCACGCGAATTTGATGGGTACGACCCGTCTCCAGCTTCAGCTCGAGGAGACTGTAATCTCCGAACCGTTCCACCACGGTAAAATGCGTCACCGCATGTTTGCTGTTGCGGTCCGTGACGGTATACAGTTTGCGATCCTGGGCGTCCCGGCCGATCGGTGCGTCAATGGTTCCCTGATCATGGCTGATATTGCCGTGCACCAACGCCAAATAACGGCGGTTCACGCTGTGCTCCTTCAACTGGGCGGCCAGCGAAGCATGGGCTTTATCATTCTTCGCGGCCATGATCAGGCCCGTAGTATCCTTATCGATCCGATGGACGATGCCGGGGCGAAGCTCTCCATTGATTCCCGATAAATCCTTGCAGTGAAACATCAATGCATTCACTAGCGTGCCGGACGAATGTCCCGGAGCCGGATGGACAACCATTCCTCTCGGCTTGTTTACGACAATCACGTCCCCGTCTTCAAACGCGATCTCAAGCGGGATGTCCTCGGGAATGATCTCGACGGCCGATGGCTCGGGAACCTTCAGCACGATGCGGTCACCCTGACTCACTTTGTAATTCGACTTGATTGGGCCATCGTTCACGCTCACATTTCCGTCCGCAATCCATAACTGCACTTGGGAACGCGACACATCTTCCCCAAGATTTTCCGTTATGTATTTATCGATACGGGTTTTGGCAGCGTCGGCATCCACCGTCCATTCGCTGGCTTCCGTTTCCTGACCGTTCTCATCTGTCCAATCCGTATCTGTATCCTTACCGTCTTGCACCATCATTCAGTCCCTTCTGTGCCAGAAACTTCACTTGTTGTCTGCATCTTCTCGCGTCTTCTTTCCAGAAGCGTGTCCAATATGATCAATCCCACGCCGATCACGATGCAAGAATCGGCAATATTGAAGATCGGGAAGGTGTAGCTGCCAAAATTAAACTGCAGGAAATCGACGACCTCTCCCATTATCAATCGATCGATGAAGTTTCCGAGTGCCCCTCCAAGTACAAGCGCAAGCGCGGTCGGCAGCAGCTTGCGTCCTTCTTTTGATACCTTCCGCAGGTACCAGACGATTCCGCCCACAACGATTATTGTCACAATGATGAAGAACCATAACTGGTCCTGGAGTATGCCGAACGCGGCTCCCCGGTTCCGGCTGGACGTGATCAGGAAGAAATCCCCGATGACCGGTATCTGTTCATAAAGCTCGAGCCTGGTAGCAATCAAGTACTTGGTTCCCTGATCGATAAGAAATAAAACAAATGCAATCAAATAATATACCACTTGTTTATGTCACTCCGTTCTTGTCTTCTCCAATCAGGCGAACTCCTTCGCTGATCGGTCCGTAACTCGTCTTATTGTAGCACAGCGGCTCAGAAACCGTCCATTCCTGTCCAGCGGCGAGAACATTTTCCGTCAGTAAAACCTTATCGATGGGTGCACTCTATACCTATGAACCAAGAAGGTCAACTTCGGGACCATGAAAGGAGCCTGACATGTCGCATCTCACTCAGGAGCAACTTCACAATTTGCAACAAAAGCTGATGGATCGAAAGGTTGAACTTGAACGGCGCATGGTCAATAACGACCAACACGGGCTGGGAGAATCGGAGCGAGATATGACCGGCGAGCTGTCCCATATTGATAATCACCCTGGCGATGTGGGAACCGAAGTGTTTGAAAGAGGAAAAGACCTCGCGCTTCAGGACAGGGTGGATCAGGAGCTGCAGCGGGTTATTTTTTCGCTGGAAGCCATTCATCATGGCCGTTACGGCGTGTGCCTTACATGCGGCCAGCCCATTCCGTACGAGCGGTTGGAGGTTATCCCGGATACGCAATATTGCGTAGAACATACGCCTCGGGAGCGCGTGTCCCGCGACCGTCCGGTCGAAGAGGACGTTCTAGCTCCCGCTTTCGGAAAATCCAGTATGGATGAGCACGAATATGCTGCATTTGACGGAGAGGACGCCTGGCAGATCGTTGAAAGCTGGGGGAACTCCAATTCCCCGGCTTTGGCGGAAGGTAACGAAATGGACAGCTATAACGAAATGGATATCGAGAATGGCGACGATCAAGGCGGGTTCGTGGAGGTGTACGAAAACTTCGTTGCCACCAATATCGATGGCTCGGAAGTGTTTATCGTACGCAGTCCCCAATATGTCGATTACCTGAACCGGGGCGAAGGAAGTTATCTCCTTGACCCCAATGGCGACCCGGATGATGAATCATTCAGCTGATTAAGCGTCTTACCCGGCAGCATATGACTTGCGGCGGCTGCCGGGCATTACATAATCCATTACGTCAGTTCAAGCTGCCGCTGAACAATCCGGACAATATCCGCGATGTAATCGCCGATAATAGGCAAATTCAGCGCGCCAAGCGCCTGAAGGGCATATATGATGGTTGCCGCAAAAAAAGTAAACCCGATCGCGATTCCCACGCCGCGTGCCGACCCGGCCAGCAGATTGGTCCATATCAATTTCCAGGGGCGGTTCAACAGCTGGGTGTATTCCGCGATCCTGGCCTTCTCCAGCTGCTGCGCGATGTCCGTGGTCATGCGGTGTATGGCGCCCAATTGGTCCCGCTCAGCTTCCACAAGCGATTTATTCTTTTCGGTTGAAAATGCATTTTCCGGCTTCTCTGCCATATTCACCGCCCCCTTGCCACTATACTAGGCAGACTCTGGAAAAAACAGATCAGGATCCGCTTTCTTCCTGCCTGAAACCATACATAACATGCATGAGAATTCGCTGATTATTATGCATCTGTTGGAAGCATCTCATTCGCACGGAATCCTCCGAACAAAGCCGGTGCTTATTGGGGACAGCAAAAAACCACCGCCATTTCATGGCGGTGGTTTAATAATATCAACGATTCTCAGGCGATATGGATGCCAATGGTTTTGCCGCCAAGCTCAACCCGCTCCATGCCTTCGCTTTGTCCGTATTGCAAATCGTTAACCAGAACGTTTTCGCGCAGCACATCTTCAAATGCCGTGATCGCAGCTTGAAGCTCATCATCCGTATCGAGAGTCAAGTTCACCCGCTTCTCGATCGGGAGGTCCAGCTTCTTGCGCGTATCCTGCACGGCACGCACCACTTCGCGAACCCAGCCTTCCTGCTCCAGCTCCGGCGTGATATCCGTATTGAGCGCAACGGTTAACCCGTAACCCGAAGCGGATGCAAAGCCTTCCTTCGCCTTCTTCTCTACCAGCAGCTCTTCGGGCGTGATCTGCAATTCTTCGCCTTCCGGTGAAGTTACGTTCACGCCGCCCGATTGGACCACCTTGCGGGTCTCGTCACTGCTCATTCCCTTTAGGAAACCTTGCAGGAAGCCGATATTTTTACCGTATTTCTTGCCTGCGACCTTCAGGTTCATTTTCAGCGTGAAATCAACGAACCCGCTGTCGCTGGTCTCCACCTCAATCGCTTTGACGTTGATCTCGTCCTTGATGATGTCTTCATACCCCGCGAGATCGAACTCGCGATCCATGGATACGATGAGGTTGGACAGCGGCTGACGCGTCTTGATTCCTGTCTCGTTGCGGACGTTCCGCGCAAGCTCTACGATCTGTCTTGCCGTCTCCATGTCCTGCTCGAGCGCTTTGTCGATCAACGCTTCGTCGGCTTGCGGGAAGTCGGCCAGATGCACGCTCTCGCCGCCGCCCAGGTTGACGAAGATATCTTCGGACAGCATCGGCGTGAACGGAGCCATCAGCTTGGATAGCGTCAACAGCACGTGCGTAAGCGTCCCGTAAGCGGCCAGCTTATCTTCACCGAGTCCGCTGCCCCAGAAACGATCGCGCGAACGACGGATATACCAGTTGCTCAGCTCATCCACATAAGCTTCGATCGCCTTGGCCGCGTTAAGGAAATCATTGACGGCCAATCCCTTGTCAACCACTTGAATCAAGCTGTTCAAGCGGGAGAGAATCCAGCGGTCCAGCTTGTGGTTCGATCCCTTGAAGTCATGCTCCTTCGGATCATAGCCGTCGATGCCGGCATACAATGTCAGGAACGCATGGGTGTTCACCAGCGTGTCCACAACCTTGGATTTGGCTTCGCCGACAATTCCTTTCGAGAAACGTTTGCTGTTCCATGGCGCACTGTCGGCGAGCAGCGCCCAACGGAACGCATCCGTGCCGTACTCCTCGATGATTTCCCAAGGATCGATGACGTTGCCCTTGGACTTGGACATCTTCTGTCCGTTCTCATCGAGAATATGGCCCGTGGCCATGACCGCTTTATAAGGCGCTTTACCGGTGAAGAGGGTCGATACGGCGAGCAAGCTGTAGAACCATCCGCGCGTCTGGTCAATCCCTTCGCAGATCATATCGGCAGGATACTGCTGTTCGAACTTCTCCTTGTCCTCGAATGGATAATGGTATTGCGCATACGGCATCGATCCGCTGTCAAACCATACGTCGATGACTTCCGAGGTCCGTTCCATCACGCCGCCTTCACAGTGCGGGCATTTGACTTTCACTTCATCCACATAGGGCTTGTGCAGCTCCAGATCCTCCGCCACCTCGCCTACGGCGTTAGCCCGAAGCTCCGCAATGCTGTGCGGCGAGAACTGCCCTTCGCAAGAATCGCAGACCCATACGTTAAGCGGCGTTCCCCAGTAACGGTTCCGGCTGATATTCCAGTCGACCAGGTCTTCAAGGAATTTGCCGAAGCGTCCCTCCCGTACATGGCCCGGATACCAGGTCACCTCGTTGTTGTTCGCGATCAGCTGATCCTTAACCGCCGTCGTTTCGATAAACCAGCTCTCCATCGCATAATAGAGCAGCGGGGATTTACAGCGCCAGCAGAACGGGTAGCTGTGCTCGTATTTCTCTTTGCTGTACAGAAGTCCTTTTTCGGACAATGCCTTCACGATGTCCAGATCGCAATCCTTGACGAAACGTCCGGCAAAATCCGTCACTTCATCGGTATAACGGCCGTGGCCGTTCACGACGCTCACGAAGCTGATGCCATTCTCGCGGCATACGCGGTAGTCGTCTTCGCCGTGCGCAGGAGCCATGTGTACAATTCCCGTACCGCTTGCATCGGTAACAAAGGATGCGCCGACAACGATGTTCGATTTTTCCGCTTTTACATACGGGAACGGAGGATCGTAAGTCTTGCCGACCAGCTCGGAACCTTTCAGCGTCGATAGAACGGTGAAGTCGCCTTTCATGACATCCTCTACCAAATTCTTAGCCACGATATAGATGCCGTCCTCCTGCTCGACGCGCGCGTAATCCATATCCGGATTCACGGCGAGCGCCACGTGGGATGGCAGCGTCCAAGGCGTCGTCGTCCATGCCAGCACATACTCTCCGCTGTCATGCAGCTTAAACTTCGCCGTTGCGCTCAGGTCTTTAACATCCTCATACCCCTGTGCCACTTCGTGGGAGCTCAGTGTCGTCTGACAGCAAGGGCAGTACGGGCTTACGCGGTGGCCGCGGTACAGAAGGCCCTTGTCATGAATCGTCGCCAAAATGTTCCATACGCTCTCGATGTAGTTGTTCTCAAGCGTGATGTACGGATGATCCAGATCGGTCCAATACGCAATCGCTTCGGTCAGCTCGCGCCATTTATGCTCATATTCAAATACGCTGGCTTTACACTTTTTGATAAAAGCCTCCACGCCATAATTCTCGATTTCCTGCTTGCCGGAGATGCCCAGCTGCTTCTCTACGCCCAGCTCAACCGGAAGCCCGTGCGTATCCCAGCCCGCTTTACGAACGACATGGTAGCCCTTCATCGTCTGGTAGCGGCCTACAAAATCCTTGATGACGCGGCCGAGCACGTGACCGATATGAGGCGCACCGTTCGCGGTCGGCGGACCTTCGTAAAATACATAATTCGGCTTGCCGGCCCGCAGCTCGATTGATTTCTTGAACGTGTTCTCCTCGTTCCATTTGTTCAAGATGCGCAGCTCTCTTGCCCGCGCCTTCTCCTTGACGTCTACTCTGTTCATGCAGATCTTCCTTTCACCTTTTTCGTAAATGTTCTGTGAACATAAAAAAAGGCCCCGTCCCCCAAGGGACGAGAACCTGTTCTCGCGTTACCACCCTAATTTCGCCCGGCCGACTTCTAATGGAAGCCTGCTCAAACGACACCTCAATGTCCATGCCTGTTCGTAAGGCAAGGTCCGATATAACGTTCGGCAGACGGCTTAGCTTACGCACGCGGTCACAGCGCTTCAGCTTCACTTCTCCGGGATGATCTTCTGCTAGGCCTGAACGCCGGGCTTTCAGCAACTGCCGGCTCTCTGGGGGACAGATCCTTCGCGTACTATTCCCATCAACGAATTACGGTATGAATCAACAATATGTTATTAGTTATAGACGACTTCGCGGAAAAAGTCAACCGGATACCCGCCTAGTATACCTCTTTCGGCTCCAGACTCGGTTCGCGGTTCTCCAGCGTCTCCCAGCCTTCCTGCTTCAGAAGCTCCAGCTGAGCCTCTACCAAGGAGCGGAAACGGGTGCGGTAGATGGAGGCCTGCTTCTTCAGCTCTTCAACCTCCAGCGCGATTTTGCGGGATTTCCCGAGCGCATCGTTAATGATCCGGTCCGCATTCTTCTCGGATTCCTTAACGATCAGCTGAGCTTCCTTCTTCGCGTTGTTCTTCAGCTCATCCGCCGCCTCCTGGGCGACAATGATGGTCTTCGATAAGGTTTCCTCAATATTCGAAAAATGATCCAGTCTTTCTTGCATCGCCATCAGCTGGTTGCCTAATTCTTTATTCTCCCGGATCACACTTTCATAATCCTTAATAATCTGATCCAAAAACTCGTTGACCTCGTCCTCATCATAACCGCGAATTCGACGGGCGAATTCCTTGTTATGTATATCAAGCGGTGTCAATGGCATGGTGTGCACCTCCTAAATATATGGGCCTTACAGGACGGTCCGTCCGCTGTGTTAGCCAAACCACCCGTCCGTGAAGACAATAGCGGTCATTTACGATTTATCGGCAAATCCATTGTCATTTTGAATGTTCCCTGTATGGTTTCGACAAAAAAACGGCAATTCCTTCAAAGGTCAAGCATATTTCCCAACCTTGATACGGTACCGCCCTTTTTTCGTCAGGCCGCCCGTCTCCAGTACTTTAAAACGTCCAAATCCTTGGATGGAGACGACATCGCCTTCTTTTAAGTTCGTGGAGGGATCCTCTTCCACTTTCCAGTTGACGCGGCACCGGCCAGCCTTGATCGGCACGACGATTTTTGTGCGGCTGATCCGGTAGGCATCGCTGGCGATTCCGTCCAGTCTCATGGAAGATACCGTAATGTCCATCGCCTCGAAATTCGTGCGGGCCACCTGAAGCTTGTCCAGCGGCAGCAGATCCGTCATGACATGCACCCGGTGGACCTGGCTGAGATTCAGGTGCAGGAAGTCGCTGATATCGTCGGCAACGACCGCATGGCAGCCGTCCGCAAGCACATGGATATCACCGATCTTGGATCTCTTAATGCCCAGACCCAGTATCGACCCCATATAATCGCCATGCTCCAGCTCCAGAAACTTCTGATCTCCGGAAGAGATGCTGAGCACCTTCATCTTCAGATCCTCGCCCTCAAGCGCCCGGTAATCCGGAGCAATCATCGCCCGCACGCGTTCGGCATCAGCATGTCCGCCATCAAACACGGCATGCACGTCCGGATGACGATTCACGAGCGATTCCAGAATGAACCGCTGCCTGGGATCCAGGAAATCCGTCAGCTTGGTTTCATGATATTGTCCGGCATTGACCACCCATTCCCAAGCCCGGTCCACAAATTCCCGTTCGTCCTTGTGAAAATGATCGTAGATGTCCAGTTTCATCATTCATTCACCTGCTACAGGATATATCCGAGAATGGCGTATACGCCGCGCTGTGCCAGCTGCAGGACGAACAGCGCGATAATCGGGGAAATATCGATCATGCCCATAATCGGCGGAATGAACCGGCGGAAAGGCGCCAAGTATGGCTCTACCAGCTTGCCAAGCAACTCCCCGACAAAGCTTTCCCTCACATTCGGAAGCCATGACATTAAGACGTAGACCAAGATCATGTAAAAATAAATTTGGAACAGCGTTCCAACGATACTGTAAATTTCGTAGGTCAAAGCCTAAATCACCTCATTCTGTTATATTCATGCTCGTCTGCTAGAATCTCCGAGATCGAACCTTGGATCTCAACGGTATCCGGCGTGCATAGGAAGATGTTCCCGCCCACCTTCGAGATTCCGCCGCTAAGCGCATAAACGGTTCCGCTAAGAAAATCGATAATGCGCAGCGCCTGATCATTCCTCACGCGCTGAAGGTTGACCACAACCGTTCGGAATGACCGCAGATGATCTGCAATCTCCTGTGCTTCATCATATGAACGAGGCTCGACTAATACAACCTTAACGTTCTTCTGCGAATGAATGCTAACGATATTGCCGCTCTTTTGGTTTTTCCGATGATCAAACGGCGTTGCCTCCACCGGCTCTTCCTGCGAGGCCAGAACCTCGCGTTCCACAACTTCTTCTTCCTCTTGCAGTCCCAAGAAATTCATAAACCGGTTCATCACGCCCATCGTCAATCCTCCTCTTTCCCTACTAAAATTGAGCCGAGACGCACCCAGGTCGCCCCTTCCTCTATGGCAACTTCAAAGTCATTGGACATGCCCATGGACAATTCGGTCAATGGCTCCGCCGTAAGCGCCTGCTCGTTCAGCTCATCTCTTAGTTGTCTTAAACCACGAAATACAGGACGCGTCTGCTCCGCCGACGATTCGTATGGAGCCATGGTCATGAGTCCGGTTACCTTTACGTGCGAAAGACTGTTGATTTCCTTCAAAAACTCGGCTGCTTGCTCGGGAGGCAAGCCGTACTTGGATTCCTCACCCGAGATATTGACCTGCATCAAGGCGGATACCTGCAGATTCAGCGCAGCTGCCCGCTTCTCCAGCTCATGGGCCAAAGACAAGCGGTCGAGCGAATGAATATATTGAAATTTATCAATGACATCCCGGACCTTATTGGTCTGAAGATGGCCGATGAAATGCCATGTGCCGCGGTTGCCGAGTGCATTCCACTTCGCCTGGGCATCCTGCCAGCGGTTCTCGCCGATATGCAAAAGTCCGTGATCCAGTACCGAAGCCGTCATATCCAAGGAGACATATTTCGTGACCGCAATCATATTCACATCATTCCGGTTCCTGCCGCTTCTTGCGCAAGCCTCCGTTATTCGCTGTTCCACTTGATCGATACGTTCCTTCAAACTCAAGGGACGACTCACCTCTTTCTCATCCCGATCCAACTCGCCATCCGACCCGTAGTCCCTCCATCTTTGCGATAGGAGAAGAACCGATCGTGATTGCAGCTTGTACACCATGATGTACATTCGATATGTTCCGCCAATATTCCTGCTTTAATCATAATGTGTCTGTTTATTTCTTTCAAGTTCAGCATGTATTTCCCGTGTCCCTTGTCGATATAAAAAGCTGAATTTGTAACTTTATCGCCTGAGAATCCTTCGATTCCGAGTTCGCGGACACGCTCCATGACCCGATCGTCCACCTCGTAACAGCATTCGCCGATCGACGGACCGATGGCTGCATGGAGGTTCCGAGGCAAGCTTCCGTATTCCGAAGACATCCTGACCACCATTTGTTCGGCTATGCCGCCCACGGTGCCTTTCCAGCCCGCGTGGGCCAGACCGACGGCGCCCGTGACCGGGTCCCAGAAATACAGCGGCACGCAATCCGCGTAGAAGGAAGTCAGCAACACGCCGGGAACATCGGTTACAAGCCCGTCCGTATCTTGATAGGCCGAGGCCCGGTCCAAGCTCCCTCTGCCCCTGTCCTTATCATGAACGACGCCAATCCGGATGCCGTGCACCTGCTCGCCGCACGTCCAGTCTTCGAGAGAAAAGCCGAGCGCCGCGGCGACCCGCTTCCGGTTCTCGACAATGTCGCCCGGCTCGTCTCCGACATGAAAGGCCAAATTCAAACTGTCATAGGGTATCCGGCTCACGCCGCCATGCCGGCCCGTGAACCCGGCCGTGAGTGCGGCCGCTGACTTCCCTTCCCATTTTTGGATCACAAACAGACTCGGTGTCTGCCGATCTTGACTAACAAACGGTTCCATGAACATTCACCTCTATGACCAGTGTAACAGAAAACATACGCCGGAGACATATGAACCCGCCGTTTGGTTAGAAGGATCGACGGTCAGGACGATCCAGATACTCCACCGGTTCCTGATCATCCGGCGTTCTCCGCAGTTCCTCCATTTTGACAAGGACCACGTCCGAGCCGATCTTGACGATATTCCGCCACGGTATGATCAGATCGCTTCCGCCGCCGAACAGCCCCATGAATTTGCCGTAGCTCGGCACCACGATCGCTTCAATCCGGCCCTGCCGCAAATCCAGCTCCAAATCGCTGATTTGCCCGAGCCGCTTGCCGTCGATGATATTAATAACATCCTTTGTTTGAAAATCGGAAATTTTCATCTTTTTCCCCACCATTTGATTATCAGGTATCATGAGCATCACACCTTAGATGTATTTGAAGGTTATCCGTCCATCCCTGTTCAATCCGCATCCCTCTGTTCAATATATGATCCCTTTGGGTAAAATAGCTTATTTAAAACGAAAAAAACGACCCCATAAAAGGGATCGTTGTCTGTTCGTTTGATTGCTGGCCTTCTTAAGTTTTGACGTGTTTCTGCATCTGCTTGATCGCCGACTTCTCCAGGCGCGACACTTGGGCTTGGGAGATACCGATTTCATCGGCAACTTCCATCTGGGTTTTGCCTTCGTAAAACCGCATGGACAGAATCATTTTTTCGCGCTGCCCTAGCTTGTGCATCGCTTCCCGGAGAGCGATTTCCTCAATCCAGGACACATCCTTGTTCTTGTCATCACTGATTTGATCCATCACATATATCGGATCGCCACCGTCATGATAAATCGGCTCAAACAGCGAAACAGGATCTTGAATGGCATCGAGTGCAAAAACAACGTCTTCCTTGGGCACATTCAGCGCTTCGGAAATTTCAAAAATCGTCGGTTCACGCGAATTCGCATTGGTCAGCTGATCCCGGACCTGAAGTGCCTTGTAGGCAATATCGCGCAGTGATCGGGAGACGCGAATCGGGTTATTGTCCCTTAAGTATCGACGTATTTCTCCGATAATCATCGGTACGGCATAAGTGGAAAATTTAACATTTTGCGATAAATCAAAATTGTCGATGGCCTTCATCAATCCGATGCAGCCTACCTGAAACAGATCATCAACGAACTCTCCCCGATTGTTAAACCTTTGGATGACGCTGAGCACCAGTCTCAGGTTGCCGTTCACCAATTTTTCTCGGGCAGACCGTTCATTGTTCTGCTGCAGATTATGAAACAGCTCCCTCATTTCCACGTTCGTCAGAACAGGCAGTTTTGACGTATCCACACCACAAATTTCAACTTTGTTTCGCGTCATGATGACTAACCTCCCAAGGAGAAACATTACTGTACATTATCTCCGAGGGGGGGTATTTTATTCCTTGCGATTTCCAGTTACACCATCTTGTTGAATTCTTTGCGGAGCCGTTTAATGATTCTCTTCTCCAATCGGGAAATGTAGGATTGCGAGATTCCAAGCAGGTCTGCCACGTCTTTTTGCGTCTTTTCTTCCCCGTCCTGCAGGCCGAAACGAAGCTCCATAATCATGCGTTCCCGGTCGCTCAATTTATCGAGTGCTTTTTGCAGCAGCTTCCGGTCGACCTGCTCCTCGATGTTGCGGTAGATGGTGTCGTTCTCGGTGCCCAATACGTCGGACAGGAGCAATTCATTGCCGTCCCAATCGATATTCAGCGGCTCGTCGAAAGAGACCTCGCTTCGCGTTTTGTTATTCCGGCGCAGGTACATCAAAATTTCGTTTTCAATGCAGCGCGAGGCATACGTGGCCAGCTTGATTTTTTTCTCGGGGTCAAACGTATTCACCGCCTTAATCAATCCGATGGCACCAATCGATACCAAATCTTCGATGTTAATGCCGGTGTTCTCGAATTTGCGGGCGATATAAACGACCAGACGCAGATTACGTTCGATCAGCATGGCCCGGGTGGCCGCATCGCCGGTAGGCAGCTTTTTGAGCAAGAACTCCTCTTCCTCTTTCGTTAGCGGAGGCGGAAGCGCCTCGCTTCCTCCGATATAGTAGATTTCCTGACTCTTCAAACCCAGCATAAAAAGTACGCGGTAATACTGCAGCTGCAACGCTAATCTCCATTTAACGGGCATCTCTTATCCTCCTAATGCGTTTTCCCGAAGGTTTAACTGACTTCATTAAGATCATCTTTAGGCTCCTAATCCGGAAAGGATGGATTTTCATGAAGATTTTCAAAGACTTATCCATCGCTCGAACGTTGGGTCACAGACTCGAACACTATGAAAATGGCTTCACCTGTCATTATCCTGCAGTCTTGGCTTCGCCTGATTTCAGACCGGTCGCCTCATGATTCTGAGAATCGCCCGTTATGGCAGGTTGTGCATTCTTCGGCGTCCCCTCACCTTCCGTCAACGCCGGATGGATGATGGCCCTGTATGCCCTGTCTCCCGAAAGAGTCCCGCCGTCAAGACCAATCAGCACCTTGGATGCCGTGTATTCAAATCCCCCCAGCTCGACTCGTACCATGTCAGGCTTCAGCGCAAGCATAAATGCAGCCCCCCGGTTGACGCCGCGATACGGAACAAGCCGCAGGCGGTCCTGCCATTCGAATTCCTCTGCCGCCAGCCCCATGATTAATTTGTCCGGTTCCCCCTCCATCAGCTGTTTGCTCCATCCCTGGGGCAGGTAGGCTTCCCATAGTTCTGCTTCCATCACCATAACCGGGGTGCGCGTCAAGGGATCGCTCAATTGGTTACCAGTATCAAGCAGACCCACACAGCCTACTTTGGCGCTCCCGATCCATACGGACACTTCTCCCAACAAGGCTTCCCGGTTCTCGGTTTTTCGTTTCGTGGTCTGAACGGCTTTAAACGCGAATACAACTACAAAAAAGGTAATGCACGCAAACCAGAATCCCACCTTCAATTCAAAGGATAGCCCGCCCGATGTCGTATACCATATCCCGCTGAACAACTCTCCCGAATTTTGGACCAAGTAATGAAAACCGATAATGCCACCGGCAGCGGCAAAATTCACCATGTAAAAAGCTCCCAAATTCCGAAGATAACTCTGCAAGCTCACAAAGCCGAAAGCCACCCACAGCATGATCAACGATAGTCCAAACTTGATGAGAAAGGTAAACAAAAACGACAATTGCGGGACAAACATCATGACGACATACAGAGCGCCGATCACAGAGGATAATGCAAGCCTCCACCATGTTGGCTTCACTCTCCGCATCCAGGCGGTCAAAGCCAGCAAAACGGCGTCAATGACGAGGTTTGCCAAAAATATGAGATCAATATAAACAACCAGGTTGTTCACCTGCCTAGTCGAAGAATCCTCTACCGTTATCCTTCTGTTGAATTCTGGGCTATGGGAGATGTTACTAGTATAAGAAGAATAGAATTCAAAGTCTGTCTAAACCTGTGGGCGGATTTCGGACTTTTTTTGTCGATGAAGGGCAGTTTTTAGAGACCTGTACCAAGAGCAGCCTCTTAGCGTTATCGGCGATCTCTATCTAGGCAGGAAGGCTCGGGGAATATCCGTAATTTCCCCAGTAATTGCTGATTGGGCTTTCATTCGTGAAAGTGTGACAGCATCAGCAGTTGGCCTTGTAAATGAAATAAAAGGAAGATGACGAGGCTTGGATATAAAAATAAGCCTGTCTTCATCATGATGACGAAGCACAGGCTTACCGTTATTAATCATTATTACGGGTACGATTGCGAAGAAAAGTAGGAATATCAAGCTGATCATTGCTCTGATTGCCAAACGGCTTCAGATTCACATTACTCTTGTCCGTTTCCGGCTGCTGTTGTTGCTGTTGTTCCCCTTGCGGCATTGCAGGACGACGTCCCGGCGGGATTGGAGAAGGCTTGCTCTCAAAGCCGGTAGCGATAACCGTGACCTTGATTTCATCCTTCATGCTTTCCTCAATGATCGCACCGAAGATCATGTTCACTTCCGGATCGGAAGCAGATGTTACAATCTCGGCCGCTTCATTCACTTCATACAAGGAAAGATTGGTTCCTCCCGTGATATTCATGATCACACCGCGGGCACCTTCGATTGAGGTTTCAAGCAGCGGGCTCATGATCGCCTTGCGGGCAGCCTCGGAGGCACGGTTTTCACCAGTAGCCAGTCCAATACCCATCAGAGCCGAGCCGCGTTCTGTCATGATCGTTTTCACGTCGGCAAAGTCAAGGTTGATCAGACCCGGCACTTGGATCAGATCAGAAATGCCCTGAACGGCCTGACGCAATACGTTATCTGCTTCTCGGAACGCTTCCAGCATCGGTGTCTTCTTATCCACGATCTCCAGCAAGCGATCATTCGGAATGACGATGAGTGTGTCCACTTTCTCTTTCAATGCTTCGATGCCAAGCTCCGCTTGGGAAGCACGCTTGCGTCCTTCGAACGTAAACGGACGAGTGACAACCCCAACCGTTAATGCCCCGCACTCTTTAGCAATTTCAGCGATGACTGGCGCAGCTCCAGTACCTGTACCGCCACCCATACCGGCTGTAACGAATACCATATCGGCACCCTTCAGGGTGTTCATGATCAAATCACGGGATTCTTCCGCAGCCTTCTTGCCTACGTCAGGATTGGCGCCGGCACCAAGACCGCGAGTGAGCTTGTCCCCGATTTGCAGTTTATGTTCGGATTTTGCAAGGTGGAGTGCCTGAGCATCCGTATTGACCGTAATGAATTCAACGCCCTGCACACCATTTTCAATCATTCGGTTAACGGCGTTGCTTCCGCCGCCGCCTACTCCGATTACTTTTATTTGAGCTAAGCTCTCCATTTCAAAATCAAATTCCAACATCTAATCCATCTCCCCCTCAATGTGCGTGGATGGCACGTCCACAGTCGAATGAATCCGCTATATAAACTCGCTGAACATCTTTTTCAGGCGTTCAATAAATCCCGGCTTCTGGCTGGTCTCCTGAGTTGCTGCGACAGGATTTTGCTGCTTAGCGCGGTTCACCGGTTTCTTGCTATTTCCGCTGCTGTTGTTGCTTCCTCCTGTATTCCGTACGCGTACGTTCCGGATTGCATTATGGAGGATGCCGACTCCGCTGCAGTATCCCGGATCACGAACACCGATAAAATCGGGAACCGCAATCCGTACGGAAGTCGCCAGCTCATTTTGTGCCACCTGCAGCACACCAGGCATGGACATAGTGCCCCCAGTAAGTATATAACCACCAGGAAGCTCACTGTAACCCAAGCGCTTGATTTCTTGGCGCACTAATTGGAATATTTCCTGAACGCGAGGTTCTATGATAGCTGCCAGATCCTCTTGAGTGAACTCCTTGTCCACATTGCTTCCAATTCTCGTTACCTTGAACGTTACTTCGTGTGCGGCACTCTCGATCAGCGCGCACCCGTACTTCAGTTTAACCTTCTCTGCTTGATCCGTCAGCGTTCGCAGGCCGTATGCGATATCATTCGTCACGAAATCTCCGCCTACCGGAAGCGTGGAGGTTGCGGCAATGCTGCCTCCCTCGAACACAGCCAGCGTGGTTGAGCCCGCTCCGACGTCGACCAGCACGGACCCCATCGTTTTCTCGTCCTTGGACAAGGCCAGCTGGCCCGCACCAAGCGGAATCAGCACCAGATCCTTCACTTTCAGACCTGATTTCTCCACGCAGCGTAACAGGTTATGTATTGCCGTTTTGGCGCCAGTTATAATCGTCGCTTCCACTTCCAGCCTTACGCCGATCATTCCTCGCGGATCAGAGATTCCTTCCAAACCGTCAACTACAAACTGTTTAGCAACCACATCGATAATTTCACGATCGGGAGGAAGCGCAACGACTTCCGCTGCCTTCAGCACGCGGTCAATGTCCTCTTCACCAATTTCGCGATCCTCGTTCGATACTGCCACAACGCCGTGGCTGGATTGAAGTCCGATATGATTTCCAGATATGCCGACATAAACTTCGGATATTTGAATACCGACCATACGCTCCGCATGATCAACAGCGCTGCGAATGGATTGTACGGTCTGGTCGATATCTACAATTGCACCTTTGCGAATTCCCTCCGAGTCGGCAGATCCAACTCCAATAATATTAAAGGTTCCATTATTAACTTCCCCAATAATAGCACGAACTTTGGATGTACCGATGTCCAAACTAACAATGATGTCATTGTTGCTCAAGCCCTGGCACCTCCTGTTTTTAGCAAATTAATTTTGATTATAAAGAATACATTTCTACTTATTCAACACTCGCGGGTCTTTCCCTCTTTTTTCAACATTTTTTTTACTGCCAACATTTGCTATAACAGGCCGTAAAAGTCATTCAAAAAAGAAGAGCCGAAACAAGTTGTCAATACTTTCAATTGTACCATTTATTCCTATGCCTGAGTAGGGGTTTATTGCCCTTCCTCGGCGTCTTCTCCAACTTCTTCTTCAAACGGCACGTAAGAATCGGCTTCCAGCATCGTAATCACACCCGGCCGCTCTATTTCGGTAACCTGATTCAAGTACTCTACCTTGTCACGGAGCAAGGAAACCGAAGTAATGACCTCGAATTTGGAACGCGTATACATCTTGATCCGATCCGGAAAAGATAACGTTGGCGATGGCATGATCTCCGAAATGTCCGAAGTCAGGCTGCCCGGAATCTCGGCAAGTACTTTGCTGAGCTTGGCCTTGTTGGGGTCGTTCGCTTCCCAATTAGTCAGAATCGGCTTCTCCACGGCAATGCCGCTGGCCGTGACGGGAACCGAGGTACCGCTCGACAGAATCGCTTGGAGCTCTCCGCTATCGGACAGCTCATAGGCAACCGTAGGATGTTCCGTCACCACGATACTGACTTCGCCGGGAAAGCTCTTGACCACTTCGGCTGTCTTAATCGTGCCCAGCTCCATCAGGCGCTCCTGCACGAGTGTGGGGTCGACGCCAAAGTACTGGTCTCCGATGTGGAGTCCGCTTTGCTTGGTAAGCTGCTCATTTGTATTAAACGTATTACCTGTAAAATGAATCTCGGTAACTTGGCTGACCGACGACCGGAAAAACAGGATCGTCAGCAGAGCTGCAAACAGCAGCAAAAGAATCCATATGATTTTTTTGGCCGTTTTCGGTTTGGGCTTGTCCTGCTTCAGGACAGGCATATGTGTCTTGGACATATCCACTCTCTCCATAAAGACCTGTTATCCCCTCCTCTTGGAGGGGATGCTCAGGACCTCAATTGGCTAAATCAAGCGGCTTTGGCACCGGCGTCTGACGATAGATCCGTGCGCCTAAACCTTGGAACATGTTTTCAATACGATCATAACCTCGATCAATATGGTGAACTTGCTCCACCACGGTCGTTCCCTGCGCGGCCAAACCGGCAATGACGAGCGCCGCTCCAGCCCGAAGATCGGTTGCTTCCACGGTGGCTCCGTAAATTCTCTGAACGCCGCGTATGAACGCATAGTTCAGATCCGTAGAAATGTCCGCCCCCATGCGGGAGAGTTCCTCCACATGCTTGAACCGTCCTTCGAATACCGTCTCTTTCATCACGCTAAACCCGTCAGCCAAGGACAGCAAGACCATGACCTGGGATTGCAAATCAGTCGGGAAAGAAGGATACGGCGAAGTCACGATCCGTTCCACAGCTTTAGGACGGCTCATGCAGCTTATATTTATTATATCATTGCATATACTGGTTTGAACACCGGCGCGCTTCAGCACATGTATAAGGGAAGTTAAATGGGACGGATTGGTCTTTGTAAGCGTTACGCTGCCGCGGGTAACCGCTGCTGCGATCATGACAGTTCCGGCTACGATCCTGTCCGGAATGATCTCATACTCGCAAGGCTCCAGGCGCTCCACGCCATGGATCGTTATGGTATCCGTTCCTGCCCCGATAATGTTCGCTCCCATTTTGTTCAGGAAATGCTGAAGGTCCTGAATTTCAGGTTCTCTCGCGGCATTGGTGAGCACCGTCGTGCCGAGCGCCGTTGCAGCTGCCATCATGATATTCTCCGTCGCCCCCACGCTGGCAAAATCCAGATGAATATCGGTTCCGATCAAACGGCTGGCCCTGCAATGGATCATATCGTTGCTCTCCTCGATTTCCGCACCAAGCGCCTGCAATCCTTTAAGATGGAGGTCGATCTTGCGTTCTCCGATCGCGCAGCCTCCGGGCTGGTAGATCGTCACTTCGCCAAAACGGGCCAGCAGAGGTCCCATCAAAAAGATGGAGGATCGCATCTGCTTCATTAAATCTTCCGGGACATGAAACGAATTGGCCGACGAGGTATCCACGGTCACCGTCTCCAGCTCATGCTTGCATTTGGAGCCGAGACGGCCGAGAATGCTGAGCATCACTTCAATATCCAGCAGATGCGGGACATTGCTTAATCTTACAGTCCCTTCTGCAAGAAGACTTGCTGCTAGAATAGGTAAAGCTGCATTTTTTGCTCCATGGATACGTATGGTTCCTGATAGGGGCCTTCCGCCCTCAATCACCAATTTGTCCAATGTATCACCTCCGAGTTTACCGCTCGCCCAGAACGTACACCTCAGGCACCATTTGAATTCCGTTCTTCTCCGATATGGTCTCCTTGATGCGTTCCATCAAAGCGAGCACGTCCTCTGCTGTCGCTTGACCGGTGTTCTCGATGAAATTGGCATGCTGTAAAGAAACTTCCGCGCCTCCGATCCGCAGGCCCTTGAGACCGGCAGCCTCGATCAACCTCGCCGCATGGTCGCCGGGCGGGTTTCGAAATACGCTGCCTGCCGTTGCGGATTGGAGTGGCTGCGTACGCCGGCGACGGTCCTTATAGGAGGCCATAACGGCTGTAATCTCCTTGCGGTCTCCTTGACGGAGCTCAAATACCGCTTCAGTCACAATCCCTTTTCGTTCATGCAGAATGGAGTGTCGGTAATCAAACGCCATATCTTTCGCAGCATACGTAACCAATTCCCCTGTTTCCAGTACAATGTCAGCGGACTTGAATATGCGTGACACATCAGACCCATGGGCACCCGCATTCATGTAGACGGCCCCTCCGACCGATCCAGGAATGCCTCCGGCAAATTCGAGCCCGGATAATCCTTGTTTTCCGGCCAGAACACTAAGTTTGACAAAAGACAGACTGCCGCCTGCAGTTACCGTCTCTCCGTCAAAACGAAGCTCCTCAAAACCCTGGCCCAGCTTGATGACCGCTCCCCGAATTCCTTTATCGGCAACCAGCATGTTTGAACCGCGGCCCAGCTGTGTCCAAGGTATGTGATGGGCATGGAGAAGAGTGACCAGTTCCTTGAGCTGTTCCTTGTTCTCAGGAACAATCAGGCAATCGGCTGGTCCGCCTATTTTCCATGTTGTATATTTTGCCAGCGGTTCATTCCATAACACTGCTCCGACATTGGCCTCTGATAGTAGCGATTTCCACTGCTGCATTTTAAATAAACCTCCCTTGACTTTCAAAACCAAAAGGCCATTCCTTCAACTGGATGAAGAGATGGCCGCTGTCAGTAATGCCGGCCTCATGGGTGTGTCACGATTATAGAGTATCTTATGTCAGGCTCCATAGGTGTGTGACAATCGCCCAGCCGTTTTAGCGTTTGCCGGTTAACCGGCGGATTTCTTGGGTTATGACGGCCGCCGAGTCCGGTTTGCCGAGCTTTTTCGAAGCCGCAGACATCAACTCTCTTGCAGAGCGGTTGGTCATGATCTCCTCAAGCTTTCGGAACAGCGATTCAGCCGTCAAGTCCTTTTCCAAAATCATGCTGGATGCTCCCGCTTCCTCCAATTGCCTCGCATTCGCCTCCTGGTGGTTATTGGTGACGTTAGGTGATGGTATAAGGACGGATGGGATGCCAAGCGATGTAATTTCCGCTAGGAATGAGGCTCCCGCACGGTTTACGATCAGCGAAGTAGCCGCAAGCACTTCCGGCATATTATGAATATAGGGCAAAATATGAAGATGATTCGGCATGGTGCCGAGCTGGGACCGAATGGATTCCCGCGTATTCTCGAAATACGTATCGCCCGTAACAAATACAAAATGGACGTTCGGCAGCTTGTGAATGAACGGCGCCATCCCGATCATCGCGTTATTTATCGCCTTGGCTCCCCGGCTTCCGCCGACGATCAGAACGACCTGGCTGTCCACCGGAATGCCGAGCGTAGCAAATCCACGTTCATGATTGGCGGATAAAACCGTTGTCGCACGTGGATTTCCTGTATATACCGTTCTTTTGGCTTTAGGAAAAGAAGACTCCGTTCCTTCAAAACTGACGGCAACCGTATCCGCATATCGGCTGAGGAATTGGTTGGTCAGGCCCGGAATCGCGTTCTGCTCATGAATCATGGTCGGTATTCCCAGCTTGGCGGCGGCGTAAACGACAGGGCCGCACACATATCCGCCCGTCCCGATCACGACATCGGGCTTAAACTCCTTCAGAAGGGCCTTCGATCGCTTCACGCCTTTGAAAAAACGCATGATCGTCTTCACGTTGTCCATCGACAGCTTGCGCCGGAACCCCGTGATATCGATGCTCTCGAACGGCAGCTTCTCTTGGGGCACCAGCTTGCTTTCGAGGCCTCGCTCGCCTCCGATATATAAAAACTCCGTCTTCGGATCTTCCTTCTCACATTGTCTTGCTATGGCAACGGCGGGGTAAATATGCCCCCCCGTTCCGCCGCCGGTCAAAACGACACGCATACCCTTCACCTCGCATAACGGGAAATATTTAATAGAATGCCGAGCGCCGTCAGCATCAGCGTCAGCGAGCTGCCTCCGTAACTGATAAGCGGCAGCGTAATCCCTGTCACCGGCATCAAACCGATAACGACGCCGATATTGATGACGACCTGGATGGCGACCATGCCTACGATCCCTACGGCCAGCAGACTACCAAAGCCGTCGGTGACCGTCATGGCCACCCTCATGCCCCGCCACACCAAGGCGGCGAACAAGAGCAGTACAATCAAGCCGCCGATGAACCCCAGCTCTTCGGCCAGGATCGAAAAAATAAAATCAGTCTGCGGTTCGGGCACATAAGCGTACTTCTGACGGCTCATGCCTAGTCCGAGTCCGCCGAGTCCGCCCGGCCCTATCGCATAGAGGGATTGGATGATCTGGTAGCCTGCGCCGAGCGGATCGGACCATGGATCGAGAAAGCCGGTTATCCGCTTCAGCCGGTAGGGAGCTGTCAGAATCAAGCCTATGAATCCGGCTATCCCGCCTAAAGCGAGAAAGCCCAGATGCTTCATCCGTGCTCCTGCCGTAAATACGATCATCATCGCAGCACCGAGCATAACGGCGCCCGTACCCAAATCAGGCTGGAGCATGATCAGCCCGAATGCCAGTCCGATCAAACCTAGCGGCGGCATCAGCCCCCTGGTAAAGGATGTAATATCATAGTCTTGCTTGCTAAGCCAGCGCGATAGAAACAGAATCATGCCCAGCTTCATGAACTCGGAGGGCTGAATGCCGAACGAGCTGATGCCGAGCCAGCTTCTGGCTCCGCCGCGAACAACGCCGATGCCTGGAATTAGTACGATAATCAGCAAAAAAAAGCAGACCAGCAGCGCAATCTTGCTGTATTTCTTCCAAACCCGAAAATCGATCCTCGATGTGAAGTACATGGCAGCAAGCCCCAGACAGGCAAAAAACAGCTGACGCTTCACAAAATAAAACTTATCGCCATAGTCATGAAAAGCGAGGACGGAGCCTGCACTGTATACCATGACGATTCCGATGGCCAGCAGGGCCAAAATACAGATAAGCAGCCACAGATCGGGCGCCTGGCGGTTCTTGTTCATGGAAAGGCCACCTCGTACATCCTTAGTAGGGGCTTTTCCACCCCCCTACTTAAAGGTTATGCACCGCCTCTTTAAAAATGCGTCCTCGCGTCTCATAGGAAGGAAACATGTCCCAGCTCGCGCACGCGGGGGACAGGAGAACGATGTCTCCGCTCTCCGCCAGCCCGGCGGCCTTCCGGACAGCCGAGGTCAATGTCGAAGCGGCGTCCTCCCCATTATCGACGAGGATGATGTCCTTTAATCCGGCCTTGGCGGCAGCGTTCGCGATTTTCTCCCTGGTTTCGCCAAGAAGCACGACCGCTTTCACCCGCCCTTGCATGGATGGGATCAGCTCCTCGTAATCCGAGCCCCGGTCAAGCCCCCCCGCGATCAAAACGACAGGTTCCTTGAACGAGGTCAAAGCCATGTGCGTCGCCTTGGAGTTGGTTGCCTTGGAATTGTTGTAATAGGATACGCCTTGAAGCTCCGCCACAAATTCCAGGCGGTGCTCAACGCCGCGGAAGCTGGACAAAGCTTCCTCCAGCTTATCGGGGGCAACGCCCGCCGCTATGGCGATGGCACAAGCGGCCATTGCGTTCCCCACATTGAATCTTCCCGGCAGTCCGATGTTCTCCACACGGATGATCTCATGGGTAAACCCTTCGCCGTCTGTATAAATGATTCTGCGCCCCTGATCGTCTTCGTCCGAATCCTGGGCACCGGGAGCATATGGCGGCGTGATGTGAACCCCTTCACGAAGGCTCTCGCTCATCGAAAAAGGCACGATGTGCGCCTTGATATACGGGACAAGGTTTCTGCACACGGGATCATCCCAATTGAGCACAGCGGTATCCTCCGAAGTCTGGTTGGCAAACAGCTTGGCTTTGGATGCCACATAATCATCCATTCCGCCATGGTAATCCAGATGCGTTTCCGTCACGTTGAGGAGGCAGGCAATGCGCGGCCGGAACGCCTCCGTTCCTTTTAGCTGAAAACTGCTCAGCTCCACGACCATCCAGTCATGTTCGGTGGCTGTCGCAGCAGCCTCGGATAGGGGCGTGCCGATATTGCCGGCAACGATCGGAGAAAGGCCGGCGTTTTCCAGCAGCTTGCCTACCCAAGTCGTCGTGGTTGTTTTGCCGTTCGAGCCTGTGATGCCGATCATCGGAGCTTCACACAAGTGATAGGCGATTTCAACTTCGGTCACGATAGGAATTTCAAGCTCGATCGCCTTTTGGACAGGCGGGACCGAATATGGAATTCCCGGGTTTTTGACAAGGAGCGACACGCCGGGATGAATGAGGTCATCGGGATGCCCGCCGCAAATAACAGAAATACCCAAAGCCTCGAGCTCCGAGGCTTCAGGACACTGTTCTCTTTCCTTTCGATCATTCACGATGACGGAGGCGCCGGCTTGATGCAGCACCTTGGCCACCTGCACTCCGCTTTTGGCAAGACCCAACACGACGATAAGTTTATCCCGATAATCATCTAGCTGCTTCATATGTTACAACCCCTTGTTGATATAGAGTCCGAGTCCCGCAAGTACCAGTCCCACGGCCCAAAATGTAAAAACAACGCGCCACTCCGACCACCCGGATAATTCGTAATGGTGGTGGATCGGGCTCATTTTGAATATTCGTTTGCCCCGGGTTTTGAAGGAGATCACCTGAAGCACAACAGATAGCATCTCGATGACGAAGACCCCTCCAATGATCAGGAACAGCAGCTCGCTCTTGGTTACGATGGCAATGGCGCCGATGGCACCGCCGATGCCTAAAGAACCCGTATCTCCCATGAACACCTTCGCGGGATGAGCGTTAAATACCAGAAACCCGAGCACCGCGCCGATCATGGCAGCCGCGCAGAACGCCGCCGCGAACGAGGTGGACTGAATCGCGACGATGGCATAGGCGCCAAAGGCAATCGCGCTGACGCCGGACAGCAGGCCGTCCAATCCGTCGGTGAAATTGACCGCGTTGCTGATTGCAAGCATCATGACCACGATGAACGGATAATAGAACCATGGGCCCCAATCAAAGGACCAATCCATGCCGGGTACGCTGATTGCCGTGCTGTGGCCGTTGGAAATCAACAGCCAGCACATAATACCGGAAAACAGAAGCTGTCCAAACAGCTTCTGCCGGGCCGTAAGTCCTAATGATCTGCGAAACACGATCTTGATGTAATCGTCAAGAAAGCCGATTAAACCGAAACCGAGCGTGGCTACGATCAGCACGTAGAAATCGGTATCGACAGGCGAAAATTTAATATAAGTCAGCGTAAAAGCTAGAAGAATGACGACGCCGCCCATCGTTGGCGTCCCGGCTTTTTTCAAGTGGCTCTGCGGACCGTCGTTCCTGACCTGCTGGCCGAACTTCATACGCCGCAGCAGCGGAATGAGCAGCGGAGCCGATATCACCGCAAGCACAAACGCTACACCGATTGTCAATAACAGTAATTGAAAGTCCATCCGCTCACCCCCTCACTCCGTTGTTGCTGCCCGGCAGTGCCTTCAAGGCATCAACCACGTACTCCAGCCTCATGCCGCGCGAGGCTTTCACCAATACGATATCCTTCTCCGTAACCTGCTCCAGCAGGGCTTCGATCAGCTTTTCTTTATCCGTAAAAGAAAGCACGGCCCCTTCCGGGAAGCGGGCTTTCGCTTTATTCGCCGTATGAAGAGACAACGGACCGTAGGTGAATACCAGATCCGCATTGTCCGGAGATAAATACTCTCCGATTTCGGCATGGAATGACTCTTCCCGCTGACCAAGTTCCAGCATGTCCCCGAGCACGGCGATCCGGCGGCGGTAACCCTTCATATCGCCAAGCACGTCTACAGCCGCCTTCACCGCCGTCGGGCTGGAATTGTAGGCATCGTTCAGCACGGTTACCCCGAACGCGGTCTCTACGGCTTCGATCCGCATGCTCGACAGCTTCAGATGGGCGAACCCGCTGCGAATGGCTTCATCGCCGATGCCCAGATGGGTCGCCACGGCCATGGCTGCCAGGGCGTTTACCACATTGTGGCGGCCGAGGAGCGGCAGGCTGAAGCCTTCGCCTGCATGCCGGCTCGAAGTAAATATGATTCCTCTGGCATGGAACATGAGTCCCGTCGGATAATCGTCATTGGTATCTTGATTTCCGAACGTAAACGTACGCAGCCCCTCCGGCTTCACCGTTGCCTCTTCAGCAAGCACCTGGCGGATCAGCGGTTCGTCCCCATGATAGATCAGCAAACCGCCGGGCTTCATGCCGCTGATAATTTCAAGCTTGGCCCGTGCGATTTCTTCCCGGGAACCGAGCTGCAGCAAATGCGCTTCCCCGACATTGGTGATCACGGTCAAATCCGGGCGGGCTATGTTCGAGAGCAGCTCGATCTCATGACGTCCGCTCATGCCCATCTCAAGCACGATAATGTCGGTGTCTTCCTTCATGGCCAGCACGGTTAACGGAAGCCCGATATGATTATTATAATTGCCTTGCGTTTTGTGAACGTTATACGTGGTTTCAAGCAGTGCCGAGACCATGTCCTTCACGGTGGTTTTGCCGTTGCTGCCGGTTATGCCCACCACCTTGGCTCTGCTCTCGGACAAATAGGCCGCCGCAAGCGACTGGAGCGCCTTTAATGTATCCTCCACGAAAATGAGCGGAAGGTCGGCGGGAACCGGCTGATGATCCCTCTGCCAGAATGCCGCGCCGGCTCCGCCGGCGAGCACGCTCTCCACGAATTCATGCCCGTCAAACTTCTCGCCGACAATCGGAACAAACAGGTTGCCCGGCTGTATGGTTCGGGAGTCGGTGCCGACTCCTTGAATGATGATGTTGTCATCTTGGTTACGTGAGAGCGTTCCGCCGCACATGTCGGCGATGCTCTTTAATGATTTATGGATCACTATTGTCTGCCCCTTATCGCGTCTTTGGCTACGATGCGGTCGTCAAAATCAAGCACTTCGCCCGCAATCAGCTGATAGGTCTCATGACCTTTCCCCGCAATCAATACTACATCGCCCGGGCTTGCCATTTCAATAGCCTTTTCGATCGCTTTCCGGCGATCGACGATGAGCTTGTAGCTTTCGGTTGCCACACCGTCCTCAACCAATCCGGCCTCGATATCCTTCAATATCAACTCCGGATCCTCGGTACGGGGATTATCGGAAGTTACGAATACAACGTCGCTGTATTTCGCAGCGATTTTACCCATGATCGGCCGTTTGGTCCGGTCCCGGTCGCCCCCGCAGCCGAAAACGGTGAGCACCCGGCCTTCCGCGAATTCATTGACGGTGCGGAGCACATTTTCAAGTCCGTCCGGCGTATGGGCATAATCCACGATCACGGCATACGGCTGGCCTTCATCCACGACCTCTACGCGGCCATCGACTCCGGGAACGGATTCCAGGCTGTTCTTGATATCTTCGAGCGGCACACCTTCCAGGAGCGCTGCCGCGATCGCAGCCATGGCGTTATACACGTTGAATTTCCCTACCATTCGAATCGAAATGTCCGCACTGCCGCGGAACGTATCCACATGGAACGAGGTGCCTTGCGCGGTGATCGATATATTGCTCGCCCGCACATCCGCATCTTCACCCAAACCGTAGGTAATCACTTCCGCCGCGGTCTGCTTGGCGAAATATGCCGAAGCATCGTCATCCGCATTCAGGACGGCATATTTGCGCGCGGATTCGTCCTTGGCAAAAGCGTTGCCCAGCCGGGAGAAAAATAACCCTTTTGCGCCGCGGTATTCTTCCATCGTGTGATGATAGTCCAGATGGTCCTGGGTCAGATTCGTGAAGATGGCCGTCCGGAAATCCGTTCCCTTCACGCGCCCCTGTTCGAGCGCATGCGAGGATACCTCCATCACGCAGCACTCGGTGCCTGCATTGGCCATATCGTTCAAGTAACGCTGAAGCTCCAGCGCCTCGGGCGTCGTTCTCGGCATCGGGAAGGACCGGCCGCCGTATTTCATCTGAATCGTGCCGATCAATCCGGTTTTCAACCCGAAATCGTTCATGATCGTCTCGATCAAATACGTTGTCGTTGTCTTGCCGTTCGTACCGGTTACGCCGATCATCTTCATGCGGGAGCTCGGCTGATGATAAAAGGCATTCGCCAAACCCGCCATCGCGAAGCGGCTGTCTTTCACGATCACCTGCGGGAGGTCAACCTCCAGCTTGCGTTCAACGACCAGCGCCGCGGCGCCTTTGCCGGCGGCCTGGGCTGCAAACTGGTGTCCATCCACCGTATGGCCCGGCAGGCAAATGAACAAATCCCCCGGTTTTACTTGTCTGGAGTCTGTTTCTATCCCCGTAATTTCAACATCTCCGGATCCCTCGATAACAGCAGCGGCCAATACGGATGATAATTGCTTTAAGTTCATTGTTATCCCTCTCTCTATATATCTGCATCATCCGCCCTTCGCTTGCCGACTGGATGATGCCTTAGTGTTCGTGCTTGGATTCCCCCGGGTCTTCGCCCATGTAAATCCGAATGGTGGACCCTCGCTCCACCCGGCTTCCCGGCTTCGGCGCCTGGGAAATTACCGTATTGCCGGTTCCAGACTTGGCCAGCATGAAGTTCATATTTAAGTCTTCATACAGATCCTGAACGGTTGCACCGACCAGGTTCGGTACGGTCACGGTCGGCGTCTCGCCGTACTTGTATTCGCGGGCAAGCTGATCTTTGCGCGGCGGGACGTTCATATAGTGCAGCGCATCCTCCAGGATATTCTGCACGATCGGGGCTGCCACGACGCCGCCGAACTGTATGCCTTTCGGGTTATCCACCGCCGTGTACACCACGATTTCCGGGTCATCGGCTGGCGCGAATCCGATGAAGGAGACGATATGCTCGGTTGACGAGTAACGGCCGTTAATCACCTTCTGGGCGGTACCGGTCTTCCCTCCCACACGATAACCGTCAATAAAGGCCGGACGTCCGGTTCCTTTGGCGACGACGCTTTCGAGTGCCTCGCGCACTTGCTTGGAGGTTTCCTCCGAGATTACTTGTCTGACGAGCTCCGGTTTGATTTCTTCCACCGTCTCGCCCGTCTCCGGATTGACCCAAGCCTTGGCGACGTGCGGCTTGAACAGCTTACCGCCGTTAATGGCGGCGGACACGGCCGCAACCTGCTGGATCGGCGTAACCGATACGCCTTGGCCAAACGCCGTTGTGGCCAGCTCGACAGGGCCAACGTTATCGAGTTTGAACAGAATGCCGTTCTCTTCCCCATTCAAATCGATGCCCGTCTTCGCACCAAAGCCGAAATCCCGGATATACTGGAACAGGCTTTCCTTGCCCAGCTTCTGGCCCAATGCCACAAAGCCCGGGTTGCAGGAGTTCTGCACAACCTCCATGAAGGTTTGACTGCCATGGCCGCCTTTCTTCCAGCAGCGCAGCCTGGCTCCGCCGACCTCTACCGCCCCGCTGTCGAAGAAATGGTCGTTCTTCAGATCGACCTTGTCCTCTTCGAGGGCAGCGGCAAGCGTAATAATCTTGAACGTCGAGCCCGGCTCATAGGTCATCCAGATCGGCAAGTTGCGATTGTATGTCTCCGCTGAAAATTCCTGATAGTTGGCAGGGGAGTACCCCGGCCTGCTGGCCATCGCCAAAATCTCGCCCGTCTTCGGATTCATGGCAATCGACCATGCTCCATTCGCCTGGTATTTCACCATGGCCTGGTCAAGCTCCCGCTCCATGATGGACTGGATCGATTTATCGATCGTCAGCTCCAGATTCAGACCGTCGCGGGGCTCTACGTATTTCTCCGAGGAGCCCGGCATGATTCTTCCGCCCGCATCGGACAAATAGGATATTCCGCCTTCGAAGCCCTTCAGCTTGTCGTCATGCATGGCTTCCAGGCCGGTGAGTCCCTGGCTGTAGGCTCCCGTAAACCCCAAAATATGGGCCGCGAGATCGCCGTAGGGATAATACCGTTTGTTATCCTCAGCAACAACGATACCCGGCAGCTTCAAATCACGAATTTCCTGAGCCAGCTCCATCGTAATTTTTCGTCCACCGGGATTTATCCGTTCCAATCTCGAACGTTTCGTAATGATCTTCTTGATATCGGCCTTGTCCATGCTGATCAGTCCGGCCAACGTCTCGGCTGTATGGTCCGGATCTTTGATTTGTACAGGAATCGCCCAAATGGTCGGTGTCGTTATATTCGTAACCAATGCGGTTCCGTTACGGTCCAGAATTTCGCCCCGCTGTGCCGCAAACGGAATGTCGCGGCGCCAGAGGTCCTCCGCCTTCGCCGACAGCTCCGCGCCTTTCCCGATCTGCACATAGGCCAGTCTGATGATCAGCGCAGAGAACAGCAGGAGCAGCAGCAGCAGGCTCCAGAGCAGCCTTCTCCGCTGCGATACCTTGGATACTTTCACCTAAGCTTCCCTCCCTGTTTGAACCCGAAAGCTCATGATATGCGTTCTTCACATGAGTATTCGGGACAAACCCGGGTTAGAACAAGCTATTCCCCTCCTGTATCGCCTTGTCCTGGGTCGTTTGCTTCTGCTTCGTTATCGGGGGTTCCTTCCGCCTCTTTGTCGCCGGTTTCTTCCCCGTTCGCATTTTCGTTGCCAGCGGAGGAGGTTTCATCGGTACTGCTGCTCCCCGTTATCAGCTCTTGAGCCGATTTCAGCGTTAATTGCACGATCCGCTGGCCATTCTCTTTGGCTTCCAATTGCGATACAACGAAACCCTCGCCCTGAACGTTCACCTTTACTTTCATCAAGGTGAGCACCTCCATGGCATCCCTAAGCGATTCTCCCTCTAAATTCGGGATTTTCATCGATGGGCTGTCCTCTGTAAGAAGATAAATGCGCTGTCCAACGTTAATGATCGAATTTGCGGGCGGATACTGCTCCTTCACGGTGCTTCCATTGCCCAATGTCTCAAACGCAACCCCGTCCTTCAACAGCTTGGCCTTTACTTCGCTGAGCTTCATTCCCGTAAAGTCCGGTGCTTTAAGGGCATCCTTCGGCGCCGTTCCCGGATTCGATTTTTCTTTATCCTGAGTTTCAGTCGTTTTGGGAACGCCCCAATAATTCAAGGTCTTGGAGACGATTTCCTTGAAGATCGGTGCCGCCAGCGCGCCGCCGCCCTTCTCCACGTTCGGCTCGTCGATAATGACCAGCACGGCAATCTTCGGATTTTCGACGGGTGCGTACCCGATGAACGAAACCACCTGTTTCGAACGGTCTTTATATCCGCCGCCGGATTTAATGGCGGTACCGGTTTTGCCCGCAACGCGGTAGCCGTCGATATACGCAAGCTTGCCTGTGCCGTTTAATTGGTCGGCTACGACTTGCTCAAGGTAAGTCCCTGTTTCTCTTGCGGCTTCGGGAGATATGACCTGGCGCACGACTTTCGGCTCGATTTTCTGAACCTCGCCCGTGTTGGGGTCCTCGATCTCCTTCACCATATGCGGCTCCATGAGCTTGCCGCCGTTGGCAACGGCGGAAATGGCCGCAATCTGTTGTATAGGCGTTACCGATACGGCGTAACCGTAGGTCATGGTTGAAATATCGGAATCATAGGTCATGTTCAAGGTACCGAGAATTTCCCCCGGCAGGTCAATATTCGTTTTCTCGGTAAACCCGAACTCCCGAATATAATTGGTAAACCGCTCCTTGCCGAGCATCTCGTATCCGAGTTTAACAAAAGCAACGTTACTCGACTTTTTCACGCCTTCCAGGTAGGTGATCGGTCCCCACCCTACGCTGTTTATGTCCCGGTGGGTTCTTCCCCCCGCCCTTATGGAACCAGATTGATAAATAGCACCCGGGTTAAACAGCTTTTCCTGCACTGCGCTGGCCAGGGTTACAATTTTGAAGGTCGATCCCGGCTCATAGATGGACCGCACGGCATGATTGATAAAATTCTTTTGATTCCATTTCGAATATGTATTGGGATCAAAAGTCGGCATGTTGGCCATCCCCAGTATTTCCATCGTGTTCGGATCCGCCGCGATCACCGTCATGCTGATTGGTTTATATTGGTTATACGTGTCGCGCATCGCTTCCTCGATATAATACTGGATTGTATCGTCGGTCGTCAGTACTAAATTTTTCCCATTTATTGCAGGCTGGTATAATTCATCCTCGCTGGGCAGCTTGACTCCCTTCTTGTCGCTCTTGTAAGAAGCGAATCCGTCGGTCCCCTTCAGCATCTCGTCATAGTATTGCTCAATGCCTCCGATCCCCTGTCCTTGACGATCGGTATAACCCAGCATATGTGCAGCCAATGTCTCTTTGGGATAGAAGCGTTTTTGCTCGCGTTGAAAGCCGATGCCCGAATCGGGAACTTTGCCTGCGGCCTTCAATCGATCATTCAAGCTTTCGCTGAACTCCTTAACCTCTTCCATCTTCTCCTGGCTGATCTTCCATCCTTCGTTGCGGACTTCCACGCCCTTGAGGTATTCCCCATCCTTGCCTTTAGCTTGAACCATTTCACGAAGCTTGTCCTCATCCTTGCCGAGAGTTTCGTGCAGCCCTTTAACGACCTCGTTCTCCAAGCCGTTAGCCTGGATGACCGCAGGGTTTACAATGACCGTGAAGGCAGGGGCGTCCATGGCCAGGATGTCGCCGTCCCGGTCCATGATCGTACCGCGGGAGGCCGGCAAATCTTGGGTTCTGGACCACTTCTTCAAAGCTTCGGCCTTCCAGAAGTCGTTATCGATCACCTGCAGCCAAAACACCCGACCAATCAATAAAGCAAAAAAGAGGGTTATACATCCCCCTATTAGCACGGTACGCAGTTTGATTTTTTTTATCATCGGTCAAAACCTCACACTTCAATCATTTTGTCCCGAGTCTGAATCCTGTGTCCCGGTTGATCCCGAGACAGGTGATAGATGGATCGTGTTATCGTCCTCAATCGGCACATAACCGAGCTCTTTCGCCTTGTCCAATACCTGCATCTCCAGCGTTTGCTTCTCTACCTGAAGTTGATCAATATTTCGCTTCGCTTTGAGTATATTATTGTCGGTATCATGAATTTGCCGGTTCAAGTCATAGGAATGAACATGACTCATGCCGATGACGCCCATGACGGCAACCACGAACACCACGGACAACAAATACAACAGCTTTTCTTTTTGCGGAAGCTGGGAACGACGTTTAACGACTTTGGTCTTCTCGAGATAAGCGGACTGCTGCGTTTCCTTCTGTCTCTCCTGTACGGCTAAATTGCCGCGCGTGTAAGCCATGGCTGATTCTCCTTCTTCAGGGATTTGATGTTTCTACAGTTTCTCCGCAATCCGCAGCTTCGCCGAACGCGCCCTTGGATTACTCTCAATTTCTTCCGCCGACGGGATAAGCGGTTTACGGTTTACCAGTTTCAGATCGCCTTGACCGCCACCGCATACGCACATCGGAAAGTCTGGAGGGCACGTGCACTTGGGAATGTAACTGTTAAAAATCTGCTTGCATATCCGGTCTTCGAGCGAGTGGAAGGTAATCACCGAGACCCTTCCTCCCGGTGCAAGACATCTTACGGCTTGATGAAGCGCATCCTCGAAAGCGCCCAGCTCATCGTTTACCGCGATGCGAAATGCTTGAAAGCTTCGCTTCGCCGGGTGGCCGCCCGTTCTTCGAGCCGCGGCCGGTATCCCTTCCTTAATCATTTCGACAAGCTCTCCGGTTGTCTGAATAGGACTCTGTGCCCTTCTTTCAACGATGACCTTGGCAATCCGCCTTGAAAACTTCTCTTCGCCGTATTGGTACAATATCCGCGCGATTTCCTGTTCCGGCCATTCGTTTACAATCTTGGCTGCTGTAAGCTCGGCGGATTGATCCATCCGCATATCCAGCGGGGCATCATGATTGTAGCTAAACCCTCTCTCCCCTTCATCAAATTGCGGAGAAGATACGCCCAAATCGAACAGTATACCGTCAACTTGCGGCTGCCCGTTCTCGCCAGCCCCCACTTCGCGTCGGAGCACCTCCTCCAAATCGCGAAAATTGGTCTTAACGAGGGTGATCCGGTCCGCATAAGGCTTCATGGCCTCCCGGGCGTTATTCAATGCCCAGTCGTCCTGATCCAAAGCGATCAACCGGCCTTCCGAACTTAGTTGGGAAGCAATGAGCGAGCTGTGCCCCGCCCCCCCGAGCGTACAGTCAACATATATACCGTCTGGTTTGATGCGCAGCCCTTCTGTCGCTTCTTGCTTAAGCACTGTGATGTGATGGAACAAAGCTGCAGCCCTCCATTGTGTCTCTTACATGATTTTTAGTGTAACTTGTCCATTTCGATTACGGGATTTTCCTAGCTGGTCATAAGTCAAAATCAAAGTCTACCAGCTTCTCTGCAATGTCGTTGAACGCTTCCTCCGACTGCTGATAGTAATTCTGCCATTGCTCCTTGCTCCAGATCTCCACGCGGCTCGATACGCCGATGACGACGCATTCTTTCTCGAGCTTGGCGAACTCGCGCAAATTGCCCGGCAAATTTACCCTTCCCTGTTTATCCCATTCACATTCCGTCGCTCCGGAGAAAAAAAACCGGGTGAATGCGCGTGCATCCGACTTCATGAGGGGTAGGGATTTGAGCTTCTGCTCCATGATGGCCCATTCATCTTTGGGGTATACAAAGAGGCAATTGTCCAAACCGCGGGTTACGATAAACGAGGTGCCCAAGAGGTCGCGAAATTTAGCGGGGATGATGATTCTCCCCTTATCGTCGATGCTATGCTGAAACTCCCCCATAAACATCAGGCATTCCACTCCTTAACCCCGATTCCCCACTTTGCACCACTTTCCACCACTTTAGGATAATAGATTCGGCGTCAAGAATCAAATCCCTTCTGAGCTGTATTTGTTTTTTTGGAACTTTCTCTCAGAACAACCGCGCAAAAAACCTCCTTTCATCCCGTCGGGGGATGGAAAGGAGGTTTGCAAATGATCTGAAGCTGCTGCGGTTTAATGCTGGGCCCAGCTGTCCAAGTAGGATTTCTGCTCAGCGCTCAGGCTGTCGATATGGATACCTAGACTTTCCAGTTTATATAATGCAACCTGTTGATCCAGCTCGTACGGAACATTCACGACGCGGTTGCCGATGCCCTGGTACTGATCATTCACGTGTTTGAGCGACAAGGCCTGAAGCGCAAACGTCATATCCATGATTTCTGCCGGATGTCCGTCCCCTGCCGCCAGATTCACCAAACGGCCTTCTGCAAGCAAATAGATCTTGCGGCCGTCCTTCAAATGGTATTCTTCGATATTGCGACGAACCGTCCGAACCGATTGGGATCGCTCCGACAGATCCGGTTTGTTGACTTCCACATCGAAGTGCCCGGCATTGGACAAAATGGCGCCATCCTTCATGACATCAAAGTCTTCTCCGCTAATGACGTCGCGGTTGCCCGTGACGGTTACGAAAAAGTCTCCCCGTTTAGCCGCTTCGCGCATCGGCATAACGTGGAAGCCGTCCATGTACGCCTCAACCGCCTTGATCGGATCAATCTCGGTCACAATGACGTTGGCGCCGAGACCCTTGGCGCGCATCGCCACGCCTTTTCCGCACCAGCCGTAGCCTACGACAACGACCGTCTTACCTGCAACCACCAGGTTGGTCGTTCGGTTAATTCCGTCCCAGACCGATTGCCCCGTACCGTAACGGTTATCGAATAAGTACTTGCAGTACGCGTCGTTCACGGCAACCATCGGGAATTTCAGAGCGCCTTCTTTCTCCAGCGATTTCAGGCGCAGAATGCCCGTCGTTGTCTCTTCGGCACCGCCTCGCACTCCTTCTAGCAGATCCGTGCGCTCGGAGTGAAGGATCGTTACGAGATCCCCGCCATCGTCGATGATCAGATCCGGTCTCGTTTCCAGCGTTGAGATGAGGTGCTGCTTGTATTCCTCCGGATCCGGGTTGTACTTGGCAAACACCGTGATTCCGTCTTCCACCAACGCCGCGCATACATCATCCTGCGTCGACAGCGGATTGCTGCCGGTAATCGTCACTTCGGCTCCGCCGGCTTGGACGACCTTCGCCAGATACGCGGTCTTCGCTTCCAGATGCAGCGAGATGGCCACTTTCAAGCCTTTGAACGGTTGTTCTTTCTCGAATTGTTCGCGTACCCGGTTCAATACCGGCATGTGCGCCTGCACCCAATCAATTTTGAGATGACCTTCCGGTGCCAGTTTCAGGTCGGCAATATTGCTGGTTTGTATTGATGATGAGCTCATTTAACAGCCTCCTAGGATCTGATGTTTGAATTCCTGATCATTATACGTAAACGACGCGGTGCATGCCCGAAGCATCGTATGGGATTTCCATCAGGCGATCCACCAGATTCAATCCGTAACGATTCATGTATTCCAGTATGTTGTATACCCGCTCCTGAGGCTTCCCTTCCGGGAGCAGCGTCTGTTCGATGCGCTTCCACTGCGCCAAGGCGGCCTCATGCTGCTGTTCCAGGGCATTCCGGGATTTACTTAACAGGTAATCCATCTGCTCCAATATTTTATCTTTGTTGGTTAGACCTAATTTTAACAGTCCGCTCTGCATTTTGCCAAGATCTTCTATTAAAGGTTGATATAATGCTTCGAATTGTTTCCGGGTTTCGCTGAAGCGTTCCTCCAGATTCAGTTCGTCCTTGCTTGCCAGCCAAGCCTCGCGCTTCTCGGACAAGCGAAGCTGAACATCCTCGAAAGACAATCCGTATTTCTCCATCAGCTTGTGGACGGCGCCGTCCACAATGGAGAAAGACATTCTCGGGATGATTAGCGGCATCTGCAAGCCCATATCGGCAAATGCATAGCGCGTAATCGCCCAGTAAGAGATTTCGCCAGGACCGAGTATCGTCCCCAGCACGGGGAGCAGCGAGTCCTGCATGATCGGCCGGGTCAGCACGTTATTGCTGAAGCGCTCAGGAAACTGATGCAAATCCTGAAGCAATTCTTCCTCCGTGAGAGAAACGATGCCCTTGCGGTCGGAGAACACGCCTCCTTCCCGGTACAGCAGCAGGCGTCTGCCTTCATGCAAGTAGAACAGATTGGCCCCGTTCTCGGATACGTCGGCCTGGACCTCGTATCCCAGTCCGTCGATATCCCTTGCAGCCTGCTGGTACGAAAGTCCCAGTGTCTCGTTGCGGGTAATCAGCGATTCGAATATGGGCACTTCCAGCGCCCGAAGTCCCGGGTCTGCGGAATCCAGGAGGATCAGTCCATATTTGCCGAACATGGAGCCGATGAGTTTAGCGAATGCCTCGCTTAATCCGGCCGAGCCGTCAAACGATTGAGACGCAAGCTTCAGCAGGTCTGCCTTGTATTCGCTGTCCGCCAGCTGCGTCTGAAGCTCTGCCAGCATCATCGACCAGTCCTCTTCAGGAACATCGGTATAACTCACCGATGTCCTGAGCCCGTCCCTGGCATCCAGCTTGATTTTGGACAGCTGCTGATCCGGAGTCAGGAAATACGTGTGATTGACTTCATCCCAGTCATGGTCCTCTCCGGCGATCCAAAATACAGGCACAACGGGACGATTCAAGCGTTCCTCCGCTTCGCGGGCAGCCTGAATCACGGTGATGGCTTTATATATGACAAGCAGGGGGCCGGTAAACAAACCGCTTTGCTGTCCACCAACCATGGTAACAGTTCCGGGCTGTTCCAGCAGTTGAAGTGATTTATGTACGGCGGGGTGATCATTGTGTTTCTGGTTATACGTTCGAAGACATGCTGCCAGCGATTTGCGCTGAATTCGTTTGTCTTCCGAAAGATCCAGCCATTGTACCCGCTCGGCATAGCCGTGCTCGCCGCGGTGATCTTCACCGTAGAACCCGCTTACCCGGTCGAAATGGTGAATATAATCATGGGCGAGACGCGAAGCGAGGGATAATGGTTCCGGAACGATATTCATGAGGTATGCCTCCTATTCTACGTCGCAACCAAATCTAGATTGTGCATGCAGGTAAATTTATTTCTTTATTTTTTGCCTTTCTTGATTGTACCGAATGTTGGCATTGTGCGTCAAAGGAAAAGAATAGCCGCCGGCACGATGCCAGCGGCTATTCTTGAAGCAGCTTCCTATTAGCAGGTATGGATGACTTAAGCGTAGGCTTTGGCAACCCAGTGTCCTTTGGACACTTCGACCAGCTCCGAATCCTTCACGTCCAGCTGAACCGTTCCGTCTTCGCCTTTGGCTGCCGAAATCGGCCCCTGCGAATCATCTTCCAGCTTGAGGCGCTTTTTGTTTGCCTCAATTTCAGGATCCGGAATCGGAATCGCGGACAGCAGGGTTTTCGTGTACGGATGGATCGGGTTCGCATACAGTTCCTCACTGTCTGCCAGCTCCACCATTTTGCCCAAATACATCACCGCTACCCGGTCGCTGATATGCTTAACCATGGACAGGTCATGCGCAATAAAGAGATAAGTTAAACCAAGCCGATCCTGCAGATCTTTCAACAAATTGACAACCTGCGCCTGAATCGAAACGTCAAGCGCCGAGATCGGTTCGTCACAAATGATGAATTTAGGGTTTACCGCAAGGGCGCGGGCAATCCCGATCCGTTGACGCTGACCCCCCGAGAATTCGTGGGGGTAACGCGTCGCGTGGTCGCTGTTCAAGCCGACCATATCCAGCAGCTCCTCAATCCGCTTCTTGCGTTCGGCGCGGCTACCTGCCATTCCGTGAATATCCAAGGCTTCGCCGATAATGTCCGACACCGTGAATCTTGGATTCAGCGAGGCATACGGATCCTGAAATATCATCTGCATATCGCGGCGCATCGCCTTCATCTTGCCAGGGGACAGCTTGTAAATGTCCGTTCCGTTAAAATTAACGCTCCCGGCCGTAGGTTCATAGAGGCGAAGAATCGTCCGTCCTGCGGTTGACTTGCCGCAGCCGGACTCACCCACCATACCAAGCGTTTCGCCTTCGCGAATGAAGAAGTTCAGGTCGTCAACCGCCTTAAGAACTTGGCCTTTGCCAACGTTGAAATACTTCTTCAGGCCTTTTACCTCAATCAAATGGTTATCCTTCATGAGCCCTGCGCCTCCTTCGCCATCGGGTGCAGATTCCAGCAGCGCGCCATGTGCGTGTCGCTGAACTCCGTTGCGCCCGGGTCGACCCGTTCGCAAATTCGCATAGCCTCATCACAGCGAGCAGCAAACGGGCAGCCTACCGGCGGCTTAATGAGATCGGGAGGCGTACCGATGATCGGGATCAGCGGCTCGTCCTTCTTCTGATCCAGGCGCGGCATGGAACGAAGCAAGCCTTTGGTATAAGGATGCTGCGGATTTTTGAAAATCTCCCATTTCGTTCCCGTTTCCACCACTTCGCCCGCATACATGACGATCACGCGGTCGCACATGCCGGCAACCACTCCGAGATCATGCGTAATCAGAATGATGGATGTGCCCAAACGCTCCTGCATTTCCTTCATCACGTCCATAATCTGCGCCTGAATGGTAACGTCAAGGGCAGTCGTCGGTTCATCCGCGATCAGCAGGGTCGGCTTACATGCAAGGGCGATCGCGATCATCGCGCGCTGGCGCATACCGCCGGAGAATTCATGCGGATACTGGTTGAAGCGCTCTTCCGCGTTTTTGATGCCCACCAGCTTCAGCATTTCGATGGCATGTTTCTTGGCTTCCGAGAATGACATCCCTTGGTGCTTGACCAGCACTTCCGTGATTTGTTTTCCTATTTTAATGGTTGGATTGAGCGAAGTCATCGGATCCTGGAAGATCATCCCGATATCCTTGCCGCGAATCGCTTCCATCTGTTTGTTCGTTTTTTTGAGAAGGTCTTGTCCTTGGAAAATGACCTCTCCTTTTTTTATTTCTGAGGGCGGGGACGGAATCAATCGCATAATGGTCTGGGCGGTAACACTTTTACCGCTTCCGGACTCACCGACGATGGCAACCGTCTCCCCCTTGCCGACTTCAAAATTCATGCCGCGGACTGCCTTTACTTCACCGCCGCGAACACGAAACGATACGTTGAGGTCCTTCACCTGCAAGATCGGTTCCATACCTTCCCACCTCCTATTTTTTCAATTTCGGATCCAGCGCGTCACGCAATCCATCACCGAAAATGTTAAATGCCAACATCGTCAAGCTGATAAATAGAGCAGGGAACAACATCCGCCATGGATAATACATCCATCCGGACAAGGCATCATTAATCATGGAGCCCCATGATGCAACCGGTGCTTGAACGCCAAGACCAAGGAAACTCAGGAAAGCCTCGGCAAAGATTGCGCTTGGAACCGACAAGGTCAAGGTAACGATGATCGGCCCCATCGCATTCGGAATCAAATGCCGGAACAGCAGGCGCGCAGTTCCCGCACCCATCGAGCGTGAAGCGAGCACATACTCTCTGCTCTTCAGCTGCATGATTTCGCCCCGCACGATCCAGGACATGTTAATCCACCCCGTAATGGTTAAGGCGAGTATGATCGTGCCTAAACTTGGCTCGAATACAACCAACAGCAAGATCGTAACGAGCAGGTACGGAATGGAATACAAAATTTCCGCAAACTTATTCATGAACTCATCGACGCGGCCACCGAAATAACCCATGATGCCGCCATATATTACGCCAATCATCAAGTCAATCGCAGCTGCTGCAAGACCAACGGTCAAGGATATCCGAGCTCCCATCCAGGTACGAACAAAAACGTCGCGGCCCAGATCGTCGGTTCCAAACCAATGTTCTGATGAAGGCGGCATATTCGTATTCATCAAATCATTCGTTTCATAATCATATTTAGAGATCATCGGGCCGATGATGGCCATGATGACAATCAGGATCATTATAATCAAGCCTGTCATTGCCAGCTTGTTCTTGCGCAATCTCTCCCAGGAATCTCTCCAGGAAGACAAGCTTTCACGCTGTATTACCTCGGATTGCTTCTCATCAGGACCAATCTTCTGAAAATCTTCAGGCTTCAAGTTTAGTGCCGCAGGATGAGGCATACGCTGTTCTTTCTCCATGTCTACCTCTCCTTCCCGCCGGTCAATTTAATGCGTGGATCCACAAATACATACACGATGTCCGTGACAAAACGAGCCAGCATCAGCAGGATGCCGTAGAAAATCGTAATTCCCATGATGACGGTATAATCACGGTTCGTGATACTTTCAACAAACTGCTTGCCTATGCCGCCGATACCGAAAATCTGTTCAATGACGACCGAACCCGTGATAATGTTCGCTGTCATTGGACCGACATAAGTCACGACCGGCAAAATACCGTTACGGATAACATGACGGAACATAATCGCAAACCAGTTAAGGCCTTTGGCCTTTGCCGTCTTGATATAATCCGAATGCAAAACTTCCAGCATGCTGGACCTTGTCAAACGAGCGATAAATGCAATCGGTTGTGCAGACAGCGCCATGACCGGAAGCACGTAGTCCAGCGGTCCCTCAAAGCCCATGACGTTGAATATGCCTGCTTTCTCCGCGAGAACGAATTGCAACAAGGACGCGAGCACAAAACTCGGTACCGCGATGCCCAGAACCGAGATAATCATGGCGATGTTGTCAATCAGCTTGCGGTGATACAAGGCTGCAAGCATCCCCAGCAGGACGCCCACGATGACGGATACCACAATCGCGATAAGACCCAAACGTAGTGACGGGCCAAACGTGTCTACAATAATATCTGTTACGGATTGTCCCTGTTTCTTCATGGACAAGCCAAAGTCACCCTGGATGATATTGCCCAAGTATTTCGTATACTGCTGAAATACCGGTTTATCCAAATCATACTGCTCCATCAGCCTCGCCAGAATTTCAGGCGATGGCTTTTTCTCTCCCATAAACGGATCGCCCGGTATGGCTTTCATAAGAAAAAAAGTGGCTGAGATCAGTATGAATAACGATACAAGCATATAAAAAAACTTACTCGCCACATACCTCAGCATTTCGCTAGCCTCCTGATCAGTTCTTCTAAACCAAGCCGTCTCTATAATTGTATAATTCCAGGACGGATTGGGCATCCCTTAACTTTCCCCAACGGACACAAGATTTGGAAACCTTGCGCTCATATAAAAAATCGGGATATATATGAGGTTTAGAATGCCCCACATATATATCCCGAAACGTAACCTTTTATAATGGTTTACAAAAGACTACTCGATATATGCGCGTGTGAAATCAATGTCACCTTTATAATCCAGATGCAAGTTCTTCACCCATGGTTTAACCAGGGACACACTGGAGTAGTAGTAGATCGGCATGACCACTTGGTTGTCTTCAACGAGAATTTTCTCAGCTTGGGACATCAGCTCCATGCGCTTGGCATTATCGCTTGTCGCATAGGCATCCTTCACAAGTTTGTCGTATTCTTCGTTTTTGAAACCAGTGTCATTGTTACCGCCGTTGGATGTCCACATATCGATATAAGTCATCGGGTCGTTATAGTCCGCCCCCCAGCCGGAACGTGCCACTTGATAGTTCAAGTCATCACGATTCTTAAGGAATACGCCCCACTCTTGGTTTTGAACCTTCACAGTAACGCCAAGGTTGTTCTTCCACATATCGGCAATGGCAAGCGCAATTTTCTTGTGGTTGTCATCGGAGTTGTGGATCAGAGTAACTTCAGGCATGGTGGTATAGCCTTTTTCCTTCATTCCTTGCTCGAGCAGTTTCTTGGCTTCTTCAAGATTTTCTTGGAAGTAAGTATCCGGCACCTCGTTACGGTACTCATCGGACTCACCCTTGATGCCTGGAGGAACAAAGCCGTAAGCAGGCAATTGTCCGCCTTGCGTAATTTTCTCTACGATCGCTTTACGGTCAATCGCCATAGAAAATGCTTTACGAATGTTCACATTGTCGAATGGTTCTTCCGTTGTGTTAAAGATATAGAAATACGTCGATGAAATCCCTTTGATCATCAGTTCATCGCCCAGTTCCTTTTTGATCGCCGTCAGTTGATCCGTCGGGATGTTGCCTGTTGGATGACCTGCATAATCCAATTCATCGTTACGGTAGCTTGAAAGTTCAGTTGCAGAGCTGTTGACGATGCTCATTTGGACTTTTTCAAGTTTGATGGAGTCCTTGTCCCAATATTGGTCATTCTTAACAAGCTCGATCTTTTGACCTTTTGTCATTTGTGAAACTTTGAACGGACCATTGCCGATCAAAGTGTCCGGTTTGGTCGCCCAAGAAGCATTACCTTCCACAGAGCTGTGAACCGGGAAGTACGTTTGGAAAGACATCAAGCTGAGGAAGTATGGCGTTGGGTTCTCCAGCGTAACTTCCAGCGTGTAATCATCGGTAGCTTTTACGCCCACTTCATTGGCGTCTTTGATCTCTCCAAGATTGTAAGCTTCAGCGTTCTTGATATAGTACAGCTGATATGCGTACGGTGATGCAGGAGTAAAGTTTGGATCAAGTACGCGTTTCCATGCGTATTCAAAGTCCTTGGCCGTTACAGGATCGCCGTTGCTCCATTTGGCATCTTGGCGAAGGGTGAATACATATTTCAGTCCATCTTCCGAAATATCCCATTTTTCAGCCACGCCCGGCTCTTCAGTGCCTTCTGCACCTTTACGAACCAGACCTTCAAACACAGCATTGATTACCGTATTCGATGTATTGTCTTGAGACAACCCCGGATCCAATGTTGGAGGGTCGGAAGCAAGGTTCATGCGAAAGACTTGCTCTTTCGGTTTGTTACCCGCTTCCCCATTGTTGGCACTTTGATCATTCTTGTTAGCTCCACATGCTGCCAGCACTGAACTGAAGGCAAGAATCAGCGTCATGAGAAGCAGTAGTTTCTTTTGTTTCTTCATCTTGCGGTATCCCCCTCATAGATTTTAGGTATATGCTTATCGATTATACAACCAGTGGTCAAAAAAATCCAGAAATCAATAAATTGAAAAATCTGCCTGACCCAATGATCAAACAGATTTCTCATATAATACTAGTTATTAGATTGTACTTACATCATCTTAATTATGTAGGAGAGTAGACCAAAAAATGTAAAAAATATGTAACCAAAACTCATTGTCACAAAGCCGAGCCTCCACACGGCCCGCAGCAGCCTTTTTCCGTTTACCTTGCCTTTCCAGCGGTTTTGCGCACTCCCGATCAGCCCCGCCGCGATCAGCAGCATCAAGAGTATCAGATAAAATCCGAATTTGGTCTGGAACGTATTATTAAACAAGGCGGAAACCGAGAACAGCATAAAAAAGGTGGTGATATCCATGGCCAGCTCCAGCGCTTGTTTTCGATTCTTATTTCTTTGGAGCACTATGATATACACGATCAGAAACGGAATGAACGGAAAAAGACTCAATGTGTTAAACAGACCCTGCAAAAACCCCATGCTAAGACCCCCTATAGATTCATCCCCTCGATGAGCTGCGTGATCAGCTCGTGTTTTGGCACTGAAACGCCATATTTGTGTCCAAGCTGGACAATGCTTCCGTTAATCCAGGCAACTTCCGTCGTTCGGCCGTCCATCACGTCCTTTAGCATGGAGGACGTGTTACCTGAAGTGGATTGACAGACGCTTACAATCCATTCCCACAGCTTGTTTCCATACGGAATTCCGGCAGCTTCATATACAAGGATTCCTTCATGATACAGCTGCTTCATAAGCCCGGCCCGTTCAGGGGAGGATAACAGCGCTCCGTTAGGAATCCGCCACAATGCAGTCAAAGGGTTAATGACCGCATTCATCAGCAGTTTACGATAAATCATCTCATCCATCTCATTCGACAATAAAGCTTCAAATCCTGCTCTATTCAGCTCTTTAACCAGCTCAATTTCATGATCTTCGCGGGATGTTGCCCCTATAAAGCTCGCAGCAGGCATCATTTTGCCGATTGTCGTCGTTCCGTGGCCGGCGTGCAGAACCGAGGAACTGCTTGTACGCTTGGCCCCTTCCGTGGTAATCGCTGCATAGAGCTTCCACATGGGCAGCAGCTCCCGAAGCCGTTCCAAATGGCCTGTACCGTTCTGAAAGCATATGAGATTGCGGCGATGGTGTCCGAATGGTGCCAGCACTTCCCTGGCCATCTCTTCGATCCCTTGCTGCTTCAACATGAGAAAGAGATAATCCGCATCCGCTGCCGCTCCCGACTCGGCAAAGGCATTCCATGCACGGACCGAAAAAGCATGGGGGGCAACGGTCTGAGGCTTCCCCTCCGTCTTCTCGATCGTGATGCCGGTAGTCCGGAGTTTGCTCGCCTGCTCCTCGCTGCGGCACCATACCGTGACGCCGCAGCCTGAAGCCGCAAGTTTGCCGGCATACAACAGGCCCAAAGAGCCGGCCCCGATGATATGTATATTCATGATCATCCCCCATTACTGTCTTTAAACATGATGTGCTAGTCTTAGTATATATCAGAATAATCTTCAATACGCACAAATAACCCGCCAAAGCGCATGAAATGCACTAGTGCGGGTTACGGCGGATCAGGATAACCTTTACCTATTCGATTCGTTCCAGATTACCGTTGGCATCCATTTTGAAGCGGGTCTTCAGTTCCTCGTCCTCTTCATTCAAAAAAGCCAGTCTCCGTGCCCGATCCATAATCTGAATCAGTGCCTTATAATCGTCATTGACCACATGGTAATCGGTTTTCACTTCGCTTACTTCCTTCAACAACCGTTGATTCTCGCTGCGGAGCCTTGCTAGCTCATCCTCTTTTTCACGCAAATTCTTCTCAAGCAGTTTGTACTGGCGTGAACTTTCCTGCAGCCCGCCCTTCCACTGACGAAGGAAACGGATCACCGCATCGATGGACAGCGTCTCTTCGCTTGCGCCATCATTTCTATAAACATCGTGCTCCATTTCCGGAGCTGCCAATCCTGCAACTTGTGGTCCGCTGGCGGAAGGCTGTTTTTTATAATAACTTCTCTTTTGACGCTGAGATTTCGCCAAGCTGATAGCATCCTCATATTTCTTGCGAACACAGCTGTTCCAACGAAATCCGCAAGCCGCCGATGTCCGGCCTATTCTTTCTCCGACTTCCTCAAAGGCAGCCAATTGGGTGCTGCCCTCACGAATATGACGCAGGGTTACCTCCGCCAGTATTAGGTCGTCCTCTGCGCTCCATGCATCCTGTCTCACTGCTGACATACCATAAAACCCTCCTAACGACATCCTAAAATAACCGTCTTCAATACCGTAAATCGGCTGCTGAATAGGGTATAAAAACTGCTTAGTTCATTTCTATGCCTCTCATAGAGTTCATAGAATCTATTTGATACTAAAATGTATTTCCATTTTGATTACAGATCATACTCTTACGGAGGGAAAAGGGGCGTTTCACCCAAATTGTTCCCGAATTCAATGTCCTGCTTCTGGTTAATAATAAAAAATAAAGGGTTTTCTTGAGTTAGGCGTTTACACGTTTTTCCCATAACGCTATAATGTTCATAGCAGCATTATGTGCGTACATACGAGAGGAGGATATAATCGTGGCACGGATGTTTCGAGTCCTTGGCTTTTTCACCCTGACCATCGGGTTGATGGCCTTTGCCGGAGATCATATTGAAATGGCACTGCTTTTCTTCCTGCAGACCGCATTTTTCGTGATCCTGGGATATTTGAAATTCACGGAGAGAACCTATATTCTTCTCTTCTGGGCTTATATGATCGTGACCTTCACAGGCTTTAGCTACTGGACGGTCTTCATTATGGGCAAACCACTCTAATATGTAAACCATGCAAGCGATAAACGAGATCCGCCGGCGGTCAACCTGGACAACCTGAGGCTGCGCTGGTGGATTTTCCTTGCGATTAGAGAACAAGTACTTAAAAGAGCGATCAGGTGCTTTAGCTGCCGGATCGCTTTTTTAGTGCCTAAAGGTTGATAATTGAGTCGTACGCGTCATATATTGGTTAAAATGAAGGGACAGACCGTGGTTGGTATCCTTTCGACTAACAACCATGCAAGGAGGACTCCCGTTTGAAAGTACGAATAAAATACCCACTCCTCCCGGTCTTGCTGTGTTTAACCCTGTTCTTCTGCTTCATCGGCGCTCCCGCTGCGGTTTATTCCCAGCAGGATGTCAGCCCCGTCATGCCTGACTCGGAAGAGGCGCGCAAGCTTCTGGAGGACAGCCTCTCCATCGTGGAAATCGATCATGAAATCGAACGGATAACCAAACGCATGGGGGAATTGCAGACTCTTCAGAATGAGCTGCAAACCCAAATCCAGGATATGGGCTTGCGCATTGAAGACCGGCGAGCTCGGGCGGCCGCCGTCCTTCGGTCATATTACATGGGTGAGCGGGATAACTTATTTTTCATGCTGCTGTCTGCAAAAGACTTAGCCGGCTTTTTCCGCGTCATGGACTTTTACGATATTATTATTCAGAACGACCGGGATACGCTTACCGTGTATAACAATCAGTACCGCTCACTTGCTTCCGCTCAGGCTGAAGCAGCACGGAATGCGTCCCGGCTCGCCGAAGTAAAGGACAGCCTGTTGAAGCAGCGCGAACGGGTGCTTGCGCTTGAGCAGCAGGTAGATGGAGCACTCACAGCCAGCGGCAATCCGGATGCCATGAAGAGGCTGATCGAGGAGTTTACCCTCTATTGGGAGAATGTAGGGCTGTACGAGGTGAAGCGTCATTTCCAGGCCCTGGCTAGCGCCATGGAAAATCTGCCGTCGTTCGTCCAAGGCAGCAAGAATATACTGAAGACCAACGGCAAGGTATACACCATCGACATCCATGAAGATGATCTCAACACGTTTTTAAGATCCGAAGACGAAATCTTTAATAGCTTTGCGTTTCATTTTGACGATGGAAAAGTAATAGCTTCCGGCGAAAGCGGAAATTTGTCGCTGCTGATTGAAGGGAAATACACCGTCATTAACGAACCGGAGAATGCCATTATGTTTGAAGTCGACAAACTTGTGTTCAACCGGCTGGAATTGCCCGACACAACGCGCAGAGCGCTGCAGGAAGAATTCGACATGAACTTTTATCCCAAGCAGCTGGTTTCTTTCTTGAAAGCGACGGAGGTCGCAAGCGACGATCAACGATTAGTGGTCAAAATGGAGCTGGATCTATAGAAAAAGCTGCCCGCGAGGGCAGCTTTTTTCTTGTTATGGTTGAGCAGGCGTGTACAATTTCATATATTCTTCAACCGTTATTTCGCCATGCAGCAATCGATATGCCGATTCGCTATAAGTCTGGAAACCTTCCGAATCGCCAAAATCCAAGGCGGCCGGCTCATTCCGGGAGAGCAGCACCTGGGCGGGAACCGCTGCTTTTTGCCAAATGCCCCGATCCTTCAGGTTCGTGCCCGTGACATACATTTCGGATATAACGGGGAGTGTTCCTGACGTTTTGCTCCATTCCTGCTGCATCTCTTTGCTTGTCATATACGTAATCCATTTCATGGCAAGCGCGGACGACTCCGTCTGTGCGGCTACCGCAAAACTTCTCACTCGTACAACCGGCGTATTCAAATGGCTCTTTCCCATGGCCAATGCGGAAGACAATCCGCTTACCTCTCGGTCCGCGAAGCTCGAATACGGCTCAACGGCCACGGAAGCCTCCTCTATGCCAGAGGAAGGTTCCTGCCCCGTTTCTATCGTATCTGCTGCGCCTTGGGACGATTCCAGCGTTCGAAGGTGATTGCGGATTAACATTTCAAGTACTTCTTGATCCGGCTTGGAAGGATCGCCTTCAAGCAAATGCACCGCCGCGCCGAATGCGTAAGGATCCTTCGGATCAAATGAGAGGACAGGGCTCGTCTTATGAAGCTCCATATATTCCTTCCAAGCCTGACGGCTCTCCGGCATGTTAAATGAGGCGCCGTCTTTCCCTTCGGCCTGCCAGGTCACGATATAGGGATCTATATCAAAAGGCATTCCCCATTGATACCCGTTCCATTGTAGCTGCGGCAGAAGACCATTCAGGGTATCCTCGCCGGTCACCGTTGTCTGTGATGCATCGACGGGCAGAAGATATCCCGTCATTGCAAGCGCTTTAATGTAATGGGAATCCGTTAATATAATGTCCGGTCCTTCGCCAAGGGACATATGAAGCAAAAACGATTCTTTCTCCGTACCGGCTGTTTCCAGAGGCGTGATTTCGATCTCGGCTCCGGTCTCTTCCATAAAGCGTTCGTTGAGCGCTTTCAGGTGCCTCAGCTCGTCCGGATTCAATTGGACGCCGACCTTGATGGGGCCCAGGTCGCTCTCTGGCACCTCCGGCCTCTGCTGCGGAGGAATCGGTTCATCCCCGGGCGGTTCCCGTCTCGTATGATGAGTGAAGTCAAAGCTGGGAGATAAACTGGATAAGGATAATAATAAAATGGCGAATAAGAACCAATATTTCTTCCGCTTCATATCCCCTCTTCACTCCTCCCATAGTCGCATGCCCTTATTTTACCAAACTTATAGTGCTCTTGTCCTATCTTTTTTTATAATTTACCAGTCCATATTTTACTAATAGGACCCGATCGCTAAAAGGACTGTCCATATGAATTCCGGACAGTCCTTCTCGTACAAGTTACTTTGTGAAATCATTTCTCGGGAAATATAACGCTACAGCAAATCGGCCGCCAGCTGTGCCAGCTTGGAACGCTCCCCTTTAGTCAGCGTAATATGTCCGCTTAAACCTTCCTGCTTAAATCGTTCAACCACATAAGTCAGCCCATTGCTAACGGCATCCAGGTAGGGATGGTCAATCTGTTCCGGGTCCCCCATCAGTATCACCTTGCTCCCTTCTCCCGCCCGGGAAACAATCGTTTTGACCTCATGGCGGGATAAGTTCTGAGCCTCATCAACGATGATGAACTGACCTGGAATGGAGCGACCGCGGATGTAAGTCAGTGCTTCTACCTGGATGCTTCCCAGACCCATCAATATTTTATCGATATCGCCGGATTTCTTGGTGTCGAACAAATACTCCAGGTTGTCATAGATCGGCTGCATCCACGGTCTCAGCTTCTCTTCCTTTTCTCCCGGCAAATATCCGATATCTTTCCCCATCGGAACGACCGGACGCGCAATGAGCAGTTTTTTGTATTTGTGTTCATCCTCCACCTTGGATAGTCCTGCTGCCAATGCCAGCAAGGTTTTGCCCGTACCGGCTTTTCCCGTAATGGTAACCAGCGGAATGTCGTCATTCAGGAGAAGCTCAATCGCCATGCGCTGTTGAGCATTCCGGGCACTGATGCCCCATACGGGCTCATTGCTTAGATGAAGCGGCTCTAGTCGGGTTGCATCTTCATTCACATGAAGAAGGGCAGACTTGCCGGATCCCATCTCGTCCTTCAGAATAACGAATTCGTGCGGATAAAGCGGATAAGAGAGTTGAAGTGGTTTAATCGGCAAATAACGATAGCTGTAGAATTCATCGATCACGGAAGGATGCACCTTGATCGTTGAGAATCCCGGATATAATTCGCTTGGATCCGCCGTGCGGTCAGTTAGATAATCCTGTGTCGTTAGCCCAAGCACATCCGCTTTTATTCGAACGAGGACATCCTTGCTGACAAGAACAACGGGTCTTCCGTCCTCCTTCGGCTCCTCCTCCAATTTATAATTTAACGCGACAGCCAAAATACGATTGTCGTTCGATGCTTCGCTAAATAACTCCTGTACCTTGACGAAGCTGCGATGATTTAGCTCAACCTTCAACGTCCCGCCGTTCTCCAGAAGAACTCCGTCGTGAAGATGACCTTGTTCTCTAATCCCATCAAGCAATCGGGAGACCATACGGGCATTGCGGCCGATTTCATCGGCATTTCGCTTCTTGGAATCAATCTCTTCAAGAACCACCGCAGGAATGATGACTTCATGCTCCTCGAATGCATAAATCGATTGAGGATCATGCAGCAGTACGTTCGTATCCAGTACAAATATTTTTTTCATCTTATCCCTCCACTGCTTCTTCATCAGGTACACACATAAACCTTTCCGTCCCGGACATAATAAGCGTAGCGACTGGAGTAATTTAGCGAATTCTATTACGAAAGGACAGATCAATCCATGAGAGCTGCTCTATCCATCATGCTGGCGGTGTTGTTGCTCGCAGGCTGCGGAACCGCCAATAACAATGCATCACCCTCTCCTCGTAATCAAACCGATGGAACCACTGCTAACAGTGTTCGCAACATGAACGGGAACAGAGGTTATACCACCAACAATGTAGACGGTTGGACACCGGATAACCCCAATACGGGGCGTGTCGGTAACGTAAATGATAACAACGGACGAGTTGACGCCACAACCGCAAATCACCTGAAATCGCTGGCTGAGAGCGTGCCTGGCGTTAAAAACGCGAACTGTGTTGTCATGGGCAATACGGCTGTCGTCGGGCTGAATGTAGATGGAAATTTAGATCGTGCAGAAGTTGGAACCATTAAATACACGGTCGCGGAAGCCCTTCAAACCGATCCGGCAGGCGCCAATGCGCTGGTTACCGCCGATTTGGACGTAGCCAACCGGATTGCCGAGCTTGGTCGGCACATTCAGGAGGGACATCCTGTTTCCGGACTTGCCAGTGAACTTGCAGACATCGTTGGCCGTATCATCCCTCAATTGCCGAAAGACGTAACGCCGCGAGACGGGAATGCACAGCGAAACGGGAATGGGCAGCAAAACGGAAATGTGCAGCAAAACGGTGCTAAAACGGTAAAACCAAATTATCGCGGTCATGCACCGGCCCATTCACAAAACGGGAAATAAACTTGAGGATGATTTCGGTCTTACGCGCGGACATATCCCGTCATGACCCGAGTTTGTCCGTCACAAGTCTCCAAATTTCATACAAAAAAAGCCCAGTGAAACTCACTGGGCTTTTTTTAAGGTCATAACAACGCCACTAACCGGCATAGCTGCTTCGCTAGGGACATGACCGTTAACATATTTGGAGTATGACTGCTTATTCGGTGCAACATGGACACCCATGTCGAAAGAACCCGTCATGAGCGACATGGAATCAGAAGGACGACATCCGAAGGATCCCCGTTCCCTAATGGAATCCGCCCGCACCGATGCAGGGGCAGGGCAACCCGTCTGCCGACTATGGATCAATGGGTGTGTCGTATGCATCATGAGGTAGGACATTCCTTCGGCCTCCTGTACAATGATCTCCATCTGATACATTGTATTATAACATACGATAAAACTTGCCTTCAATTGTCACGGGGCCGTTGCAGAATCCGCTTCTGTTCCTTGATCGCCGGCGTTGTGTTTCCCTGCAAGCTCATCTTGCAGCGCTTGTTTGGCTGCATCGAGTTCATTTGCATTAATGTAAACGTTAGGACTTCTCCACTCACCGGTAATCGGCATAAATTTAACGTCTTCTTTGCCAATATCATAATAAGTCGCAAGCAAATTCCGGATTTGCTCCTGCTCGAAATCGGTGGTCATGTTGTCGCTGACCGCATCGAGCGCATTGCCGACCTTCGTAACGCCGCCGAACGATTTCATCTTGTCCAGCAAGGAATGCAACACTTCGCTTTGGCGTGCATTGCGATCAAAGTCGTTAGACTCCTTGGTCTTCGGATTACAGTTCATTGATTTGCGGTAACGCACATAGTCTAGCGCCTTCTTGCCATCCAGCTTTTGCGGACCCACCGTCAGGTTGATGTCGGTTCCATCCACGGAATCTCGGTGGCACATGTTGTATTGTACGTTAACATCCACCCCGCCGAAGGTATCCACGACGTCGCGGAAACCCTGAAAATCGATGACCGTTACATAATCGATATTAACGCCAAGATATTTGCTCATCATGACTTTCATTTCTTCTTCAGCCGGAATGCCGCTGCCGGGCTCTTTTTTCTCGGCTGCTTTATAAGCTGCTTTAAATCTTGGGTAGTAGGCGTTCAGCTTCGTCGCCTTGTATCCTTCAAGTTCAATCAGCGTATCCCGCGGCAGGGATACCAGCGTCGACGTATTGGTTTCCGGATGCATGGAGGCGACCATCACCACGTCCGTCAGGTACGTCCCTGTCTCCGGACGATGATCGGTTCCCAAGAGCAGCACGGTAATCGGTTTTTCTTTCGCGGAATGGCCCGGAGCTACCGGCTTGTCGATCCCGCTTTTCTCGATGACCTGATTCCCTTTGATGTACAGATACCCGGCATAACCTGCTGCAGCCAAAACCGCGATTAGCAGTACGATCAGAATAAATTTAAAAAATGATTTCCATGGGCTTTTTTTCTTTTTAGGAACTGGCTGTTTCTTGCCCTTCCCCCCACTTTTGGCTCTTGGAGGGAGATTGGTATGAGTAGGATTCATATCATAACACCTGATTTCATTCAAATTAGATGAATGTCCGATAAACGCTTCAAATTTCGAAGCATTTACCGGACCATGGTTGACTTCTCTCTCTTATAAACGATGGGGACTGACAAAAAGTTGCCGTATGGTTGTTGCCTGAATTGCTAAATTTCTACAAACCTTATGACTTCGGCTCGGCTTGAGCCTTCTTCTTCTGTCGATCTTCAACAAAGTATCGAATACGCACCATCAGCATCAACGCCACAGCGACCAACAAGCATTGGATAATCGGCAGCTTATCGATCTGAAACACAAGCAGTATCGCCGAACCCAGGGCCATCAAGATATACAGGAGAATCTCCTTCAACAGAGGAAGCTTCTGCTTCACTCGGAATACCTTGTTGTAAACATAGGTGATCAGCACAAAAATGACGATATACGAAACGAGCGGATGCGCGGCAAACCATTCCTGCATGATAGGTTCACTCCTTTTGGGCAAGTAGATCTCTATCTATTATAGATTTGCTTGCGCCATTTTACGATGTTTTTCTGCGCGTTCGCGCTCACTCTTGTTCAAAATCTTCTTGCGGAGACGAACGGATTTCGGCGTAATCTCGCAATACTCGTCGTCGTTCAAGTATTCCAGAGCTTGCTCAAGCGAGAAGATGACCGGTGTTTTCAATTTCACCGTATCGTCCTTCGTTGCCGAACGAACGTTGGTCAATTGCTTCTCTTTACAAATATTGACGACGATATCGTTGTCGCGGGTATGCTCCCCGACGATCATGCCTTCATAAATCTCGGTCCCCGGTTCCAGGAACAGGGTTCCGCGGTCTTCAACCGACATCATGCCGTAGAACGTCGAAGATCCGTTTTCCGTGGAAACCAGCACGCCTTGATGGCGTCCGCCCACTTGGCCGCCAACCAGCGGGCCATAGCTGTCGAACGCGTGGTTCATAATGCCGTAGCCGCGTGTCAGCGTCAAGAAATGGGTGCGGTAGCCGATAAGCCCGCGAGCCGGAATCAGGAATTCCAGACGGACTTGACCGTTTCCGTTGTTCACCATGTTCACCATTTCGGCCTTGCGTGTTCCAAGGCTTTCCATAACGGCGCCCATGCTCTCTTCCGGCACGTCAATCAGGAGGCGTTCGATCGGTTCCATTTTGACGCCATCGATTTCCCTTACGATAACTTCAGGCTTGGATACTTGAAGCTCATAGCCTTCACGACGCATATTCTCAATCAGGATACTGAGGTGAAGCTCGCCGCGTCCCGAAACGATATAGGCATCCGGGCTGTCCGTTTCATCCACTCGCAAGCTGACGTCCGTTTCCAGTTCTTTGAAGAGACGGTCACGAAGCTTGCGGGATGTCACCCATTTGCCTTCGCGTCCGGCAAAAGGACTGTTGTTCACCAGGAACGTCATTTGCAGGGTAGGCTCGTCAATTTTGAGAACCGGGAGGGCTTCCGGATGCTGCGGATCCGCAATGGTTTCTCCGATGTTGATGTCTTTGATGCCTGCGATCGCCACGATGTCGCCAGCGCCTGCTTCGGCAACCTCGATCCGCTTCAGTCCCTGGAAACCGAACAGCTTCTCGATACGGGCATTCTTGGTGGAACCGTCTCTAAGCATAACGGCAACCGGTTGGCCTTGCTTAATGACCCCGCGATTCACGCGGCCGACGGCGATACGGCCCAGATATTCATTGTAATCCATCAAGGTAACGAGGAACTGCAGAGGCTCGTCCACTTTCTCGGTAGGGGAAGGGATATGGTCGATAATGGTTTCGTAAAGAGCAAGCATGTTATCGTCTTGCTTCTCCGGATCCATGCTAGAAGTACCGTTTAGGGCAGATGCATATACTACGGGGAAATCCAACTGGTCGTCGTTCGCTCCAAGCTCAATGAACAGGTCAAGCACTTCATCGATCACTTCAGCTGGGCGAGCAGCCGGACGGTCGATCTTGTTTACAACGACGATCGGCGTCAAGTTATGGGCAAGCGCTTTGCCCAGAACGAACTTGGTCTGAGGCATGCAGCCTTCGTATGCGTCAACAACGAGCAGAACGCCGTCGACCATTTTCATGATACGTTCGACTTCACCGCCGAAATCGGCGTGTCCAGGCGTATCCACGATGTTGATCAAGAAATCTTTATACGTAATAGCCGTATTTTTGGCTAGGATGGTAATACCGCGTTCGCGCTCCAAATCATTGGAGTCCATCGCGCGCTCCTGCAGGGTCTCATGCTCCCGGAAAATACCGGACTGCTGCAGCAGTTGGTCTACAAGTGTTGTTTTGCCATGGTCAACGTGAGCAATAATGGCAATGTTGCGAATCTGATCTCTTGATTGCATAAATATATCTCAAATCCCTTCTATTCGAATGAGCCACAAAGAAAGCGCCGGACGACATGCCGACGCTTCAACATACATCCTATAATATAGGTAAACGAGCGGGAAAATCAAGTCTTTTCAGAAAACTTCCAGCAACTTTTACCTCTTCCCGATTACCAGCCTCGGCTCCATTTATTATTGCGTCTCGGACGATTGCGGCCGAAGATCATCCAAGCGCCCGCAGCGATCAAGATCAGCGCAATAATGTAGAACGCTCCTGTCTGAAGCCAGGTGAAGATGAATATCACAACGGAAAGCGCCGTCAAACCAAGCGCAATCGGCAGTGCAGCGCCGGGACGCGGGCTCTCGTACAGATAATACTCAAACAGGCCTACGGCCACACCGAGAATGAGAACAGGCCATAATGAAGCCATTAGTCCCCAGCCGCCCATATTGCATATGAAGAACAGAAGCCCGTATACCGTCAGAATACCGCCCGGAATCAGAACGGCGGCAGAAGCCCGGCGACCAAAAAACAGGATATGCAAAAAAATACCCGGCAGCAGCAGGACGAGCGGCCATAACGTTCTGCCCAGAAATCCGAACACGCCAAGCTTGCCGAGCAAAATAACGACTCCAGCGACAACGATGAAAATACCCAATGCCAAATCTTTTCTGGAGGACATTTGATCACCCTCTCTTCAATATATGTATCACCATAAACAGCGGTTTCTAACAGAAGCAGTTACGTTAATTTTAGCCCAAACCGACAAAAAAAACCATATCCCGAGCTTGTTCCGCTTAAAAATTACCCCGCCCGGTCAACGAGGCATCGGCCTAGCATCACAAAAAAATGGACGACTGCGCGAGACAGTCGTCCATCTATCCGGTTTCAGCTACCGCATGAGTATGTCCAACACCGCAGCCTGCAGAAATGTCCCCGTTTACGCGCCGGTCCGTCTTACCGTCTGCAATCCGCCGATGAGAACAACGAAACCCGCAACGATAATCGGCAGCAAGCTGTGCGCATAGGGCATCCAATAAGCCAGCAACAAGCCGACGCGAGAATCCTGTATGAGCATTTCGCCTGCTGTAAAAGCTAGAATACCGGCACCTATATAGAGCAGTACGGGAAACTTTTGAAGCAGCCTGGAGATCATCCCGCTTCCCCATACAACAATTGGAATGCTTAATATAATCCCGATGACAATCAGGGAGAGATCGCCATTGGCAAGCCCCGCGATTGCCAAGACATTGTCCAGGCTCATGACAAAATCGGCGATCAGAATCGTATTGACCGCGCCCCATATCGTGGAAGCCCTGGCCATGCTCGCAGGATCATGTTCCTTTTGCATCATCAGTTTGACCGCGATCCAAATGAGCAGCAATGCGCCGCCAGCCTGCAGAAACGGAATTTTCAACAGCAGAACGGCCACAAAAGTCAGAATGCAGCGCAAAAGTACAGCCCCCGCCGTCCCGATCCAAACCGCCCGTTTGCGGTGTATTTCCGGAAGATCCTTGCTGGCCATAGCAATGACCAAGGCATTGTCGCCGCTGAGTACAAGATTGATCACTAATATTTGTCCCAACAAAAAAATCGTCTCCACCAGAACAACACCCCCACTCTACACATATGTGGTTTTTGTCCAGGCTATGCTTGCACATCAGGAAAAATAGGCCTATAATAAATCCACTTTGTTTAATGGTGGAACGTATTCTAAGAGGAGTGACATTCATGGAAACCACAGCCGCTGAATTTTTTCTTGCACTAATCAACATTGTGTTTTTGGATTTGATATTGGCCGGGGACAACGCCATCGTGATCGGCCTTGCGGCACGCAATCTTCCGAAGGAAACCCAGAAAAAAGCCATTATCTACGGTACGGCAGGTGCTGTAATTCTCCGCATCATAGCCACCATCCTTGTCGTTTGGCTGCTCAACATCCCTTGGCTTCTGCTTGTGGGAGGCGTGCTCCTGATCGGCATTGCTTACAAGCTGTTGACCGACGACAATAATGATCACGGCAATATCAAGGCTGGCAACAACCTGGGCGCGGCCATCCGCACCATCATTGTAGCCGATGCCGCCATGGGCCTGGACAACGTCATTGCCGTTGCCGGCGCGGCCAAACATAACATGATCCTTGTAACCCTGGGCCTGCTCATCAGCGTTCCCATCGTGGTATGGGGCAGCACCCTGTTCATCAAGCTGATCAACCGCTTCCCATGGATTATCTATGTAGGTTCAGCGGTGCTTGCATATACGGCATCCTCCATGATTACCGAGGAGAAGCATTTTATGGGGTACTTTGAAGGGCACCAGATTATAAAGTATCTGTTCATTGCCGCCATCATCGTCGGCGTGCTGACGGCAGGACATCTGAAAAAAAAATCAGCCGCTCGCCGTCAGTCGTCCACCCTGTCCTAACGGTCTCAACATATCATCAAAACGCCCCGAGGCTTATGATAAGCCTCGGGGCGTTTTTATGGTTTTTATCTAATCGAATAGCATAAGACGCTCTGTCGGCGGCGCCATGGCAGCCGCCGCTTCATACGATTTAGAACCAGTCTTCGTTGACTACGGGCTCCTCACGCTTCTCGCCAAGCTCGCCGATCTTACTGTCCGGCGTGATGATCACGGTCTCCGTGCCTTCAACCGCCGCTTGAATCAAGGCAGGCAGCTCGGTAAGCGAAGCCTCCACCTTCTCGATAATCTTCAGATTCGGATTGGTGGTCGGCGATTTAGGAACAAACAACGTGCAGCAATCCTCATACGGCAGAATCGACGTGTCAAATGTGCCGATGTCCATTGCAATGTTGATGATGTCGTTCTTATCCATCATGACGAGCGGCCTGAGCAGCGGCAGTTCGGTAGCTCTTCCGATCACATTCATGCTCGGCAGCGTTTGGCTGGCCACTTGTCCCAGGCTATCCCCGGTCACGATCGCCAGTGCCCCTTCCCGCTCAGCAAGCAAGGAAGCAATCCGTAACATGGCTCTGCGCATAAAAGTAATGATCAGATTATCCTGGCCGATGCCGACAAAGGAGGTCTGCACATCGGTAAACGGCACCAGGTGAAGCTTGATTTTTCCTGTATAGCCCGATAGCAGCCTCGTTAACTCCATGACCTTTTCCTTCGCAAGCTGGCTGGTGTAGGGGAAGCTGTAGAAGTGGACGCACTCAATTTCAAGTCCCCTGCGCATCGCTGACCAGCCCGCTACAGGACTGTCAATTCCTCCGGAGAGGAGCAGCATCGCCTTCCCGTTCGTACCAAGGGGGTAACCGCCGGCGCCGGGAATCACTTCATAGTACAAATACGTCTCGTTCTCCCGAATTTCCACGCGCAGCTCCATATCGGGCTGCTTCACTTTCACTTTAAGCTGGGGATAGGTCCGCAGCAATGGAGATCCGACCAAATGATTCATCTCTTGCGAGGAATGAGGGAATTGCTTCCATACTCTTCTGGCATTGACCTTGAAGGTTACCGTGCCTTCCAGTTCCTTCTGCCCCACAAATTCAACCGCTGTTTCGATAATGCGTTCAGGTTCCGAAGAACAAACGCGAACCGGACTGATCGAAACCAGGCCAAATACCTTCTTCAGCACTTGAATCAGCGCCTCGGGAGACTCTCCGTTAAGCTCGACGTACAGGCGGCCGTATTCCTTGATGATTTTCGCGCCCGGATACGGTCTGAGCACGCTTCGAATATGATTCAGCACCGATCTCTCGAACCGGTTGCGGTTTTTGCCTTTCAGGGTAAACTCGCCAAAGCGAAGCAGCAGTTTATCGTAAGTCATCTCCGATTACCCTCTCTTTCTATGACGGGACGCAGGTTCCCGCAAACTTTCGCCAATACCTCGACCAGCCGCGCTGCATCGCCCAGCTGATGCTCCTTGCCAAGACTGATACGAATTCCGGAGGAAGCTGCCTCCATGTCTTTTCCCATCGCCAACAGCACCCGGCTGGGTTCGCTTAATTTGGACGAACAAGCCGATTTGGTCGATACGAGCATGCCCATCTCTTCCAGAGCATGGACCATCACCTCGGGTTTTAATCCCGGATACGAAAAATGAATGATGTGCGGTGCGCTCTGCTCGCTGCTGTTTAACACCAAGCCCGGAATTTTGCGGATGCCCTGAAACAGCAGCTCCCTGATCTCCGTCATCCTGGCATAAAGCTCAGGCTGATTTTCCCTGGACAATCGCATGGCCTTCGACATCGCTACCGCTCCGGCAACATTCTCCGTGCCCGCCCGATGCCCACTCTCCTGGGATCCGCCGGATATCAAGGGAAAGAGCTGCACGCCTTGCCTGATGTACAGCACCCCCATTCCCCTTGGACCGTTGAACTTATGTGCGGACAAGCTGTACAAATCGGCCTGCCACCCGGATAGCGAGACCGGGAGCTTGCCGAATCCCTGTACGCCATCGACATGCAGCAGCGTGCGTGGGTTCCGCTCCTTCACGATACGCCCCACTTCCGCCAGCGGCTGTACGGCCCCCGTTTCATTATTCACATGCATGATGCTGACCAGCACCGTATCTTTACGGACCGCTTCGGTCAAGGCAGCCAGATCCACCACGCCTTCGGCATCCACGGGAAGGTACGTCACTTCCCAGCCCAGCGTTTCCAGCTGTCTGCAGCATTCATATACGGACGGATGCTCGGTTCCCGTCGTGATGATATGCTTGCCCCGGCTGCTGTACTGCATCGCAGCCCCTTTTATCGCCATGTTATTGCCCTCGGTTGCCCCGGACGTAAATACGATCTCATCCGGCTGAACGTCCAGCGCGGCTGAGCACACCTCTCTTGCCCTTTTCTGCAATTTGGCGGCCGCTTCGCCTGAACGGTGAAGGGCTGACGGGTTAGCATAATGAAGCTTCATGACTTCCGCCATCGTGTCCACCACTTCATCAAAAGGAGGGGTCGTTGCAGCGTGATCCCAATATATCAAGGTAATTTCCCCTTTCCATCTTACGCATCGCAGATTGCATAGCTTATGATTCCAGACCTTTATATTTACACAAAAAGACCAAACGGTAAAGCCGCACTCCATCTTGCCTTGGACAAAGCGGCGCTTATCGTTTGATCCTCTATCAGATTACTATTCGCCCCAATCGGACTACAATGCGTATTTCGACTGGGCGTTCATGACTTTGCTAATGTATGCCTGGGTTTCCTTGGGCAATTCATGAGCCACGGACATCAGCTCTTCATCGCTGGATACACCCAAACCCGCGACGCGTGTCGGTCCTGCATTATAGGCAGCAAGCACCATGGCTATCTCTCCGCCAAACCGTTGGATCAGATTGGACAAATATTTGGTGCCGCCCTCGATGTTCTGAGCCGGATCAAAAGGGTTGCTTACCCCGAGTCCTCTCGCCGTACCGTCCATGAGCTGCATCAGTCCCTTGGCACCTGCAGACGAGACCGCATGCGGATTAAACGAGGATTCCGCGTCGATGACCGCTTTGATCAACGATACCGGCACGCCATAGCGTTCCCCTGCCGCCGTAATTAAATCCTCAAAAGTCGTGGGCTTTGTTGCCCCGGTGTCGTTGATCTCTGCTTCTATCGAGATGCTCGACGAAACGGATTCATTCACAACGCCTAACTGCTGCCACAACAGCCCGTCCTTAAAGGTGACGCCGGGCGCCAGCTGTGTCATGGAACGTTCAACCGGTTTGGAAGTGGATTCTTCGTTAAGCAGGCTGCTCAGCACATTGACAAATCCGGCTGACGATTCGGTGGAATTCGTATTCATCTGTGATACATCCGTTATTTGCTTCCATGATATCGGATCTATTTGCATCGTTTAACTCACTTTCTGCCGTTAAATTTCAAACTTGTCCTTATTTTATCACGGAACTGGAACAATCTGCTATACCTATTCGACAAAAAAATAGCGGAGCAACCCTTCTTCCCGGTTGACCCGCCCATATTAAATGATGATAAATAAATCAATCATTATCTGCTGAAAGGAATCAAGATAAAATAACTGAGCGTCGCCAGAATGCCGAGTCCTATGGACCAAGCACCTGTCGTTCTGCTGCCTTTGCTGTATGCGTAATAACCCACGACAGCCGCGATAGGTCCGAGAATGACCGACCACATGAACAAGGAAGCAATCCCTAATACCAGGCCTACGTATCCGACCGCCCGGCCGGTGGAGAGATCCGTCTTATCCTCGTCTGCATGCCGTACCGAAGTTTCCATCGGCGGAGCCACCTCGGCAGCATATTCCTCGCGGTGATCCTTCCGCGGGAAGTCTACCCGGTTTCGCTTGCCTTGAACAACCTTCATTTTATTTTTGCGATGTTTTTTATCCATAGCTCGCTTCCTCCATTTCCATCATCCTAAAGTGCCCGGCACCCGGACTTTATCCGGAGCTTGTGTCCGTCAGCCCTTCGGCTTGAAGGTCAGACAGCAGGTCTCGGAAGACTTGTCAGCAACATCCTGATGATCGTCTACGTAAGGCTCTGCCCCATATTCTTCGTTAAGTTTCACATTCGCATGACGGTCAATCTCGATCATAATCATCTCGGCATGACATAAATTTTGTTCTCCCCAGTAATGGCAATTGCTGACACTGCACTTCACTAATGGTTTGGCTTCGTTGGCCATTTTAGCATCACCTCGTCAACATTTTTTCCTATGTTTAGGGCCGGTATGCACGATAACGATTGTCAGTTGGTGCCTTAGGCGCGGAACGCAAAAAAGAGATGCCAACGACTGGCATCTCTTGAGTCTTCCATAATTATACTAAGCGTGGCTTCTCTCGGATTGCATCCGGCGCTCCGTCAAATAATCACTCTCGTAATAAGCAAGATCGTCGCGAAGCTCTTCATAAATCTTGGTAATGTTCATGATGACGTCACGTGCGGGACGTACCGGCTTCTTCCGGAAACGGATGGCATCCTGTCCGGTGTAGGCGTAACGGCCATCTTCGGAATAACTTTCATTTTTGGGATAGAAGAAGCTGTTCACGCAGCGATGATACAAATTATACAAAGCCTTCTCGGCAAAATCGATATCAAAATTAGGGCGACGCTGTACAACGCCTAGCTTCTCATAGGAAACTTCAGAAAATACGAGCAAATGGCGAACATCCGACAGAAATCCTTTGTAAAAGTGAACGGTTTCCTCGTCCTGTTCCGTTACCAATTGAGATAAAGCATGTTCATTCAAAAACGTTTCCATAATCGAAATAGCAGATTTCAACTTTTCTCTGGATTCTGAGCATAATTTCTGAAGATTGTCTGCTGGCATTACGATAGATCCCCCTTAAATGGTCGTGACCTGCAGGCCAAAATGGCCTGACGGTCATGCTAATATGTACTATCCTAACACAAATTTTGGGATAACGAAATCCCTATCATGAATACACTTACAAGGTTAATTTTAGTACATTTTTTTGGCGTATTCACTCTTATTGACTAAAGATTTCTTGCACGCATAAAAAGGATACACTCTTCCCACGCTAAGACTACTTACAATCCTGAAATGCGGCGAGGAGGAAAATATGTGAAATCTCGTACCTTTTGGAGCATTATAGGGGCAGCGTCAGTGATTGGCGCGCTTTTGATCTTGCTGTTCATCCCCGGCTCGAAACAGCCGGCTCCAACGGCTGAACCGTCACGGCCCTTAAAACCCCAGCAGGAGAACAAGGCCAAGCATTTTACCATGCTGGGCGATATCCAGGCAACGGATCAATTAAACCGTCTCGATGCCAGGGGACACCTCCGTAAAATGCTGAACAATGATTCTTTGCGCAGCGCGGGGCAAGTCAAGGCGTATACGCAGAAAGAGCAAAAGATGCACAAGCATTTTCAGCAAGTACGCTGGTATAACCTCAAGGAAAACAAGATGGCGGACATTCAAGGCCAGCTTCCCAAAATGAGCAAAACCGACAAAAATCGGATCGCTCATCATTTTCAACTGGCGCAGCAGAAATTGAAACGCGGGGAGCCTTATGATTCCCCCAAATTCAACGCGGCGGGGCAGCCTTATTTTGTTGTGGCCGAACCGTCCAAGGATGGCAGATATGGCGCTGCCGCCCTGGTCAATCAAGCCGTGCTCCAAGAGGTAAGCAATCACCAGAAGCGGAATCTCCGCTTAATTCCGTATCCGAAGGAAGGAAAATTCCGGGTCGAGTCCATCCATGCGGATACCCTCTCCGACATCACCGTCAAAACCGGCCATGATAATGAAAAGGCCAGTCATTTTTACGAAAATGAAATCGTGGTGTCCTTTCAAAATGAACCGTCAAAGCAGCAGCTGTTGGATATCTCCAAGGAAATATCATGCGAAACGCCAAGGAAACTGGGTTATGCCTATGTTTTCCGTTCCAAAGATATGGATTACCAGAAGCTTCGCTCCTATTTCCAGCAGAAGTGGAAAATCAAATACACGGAGCCTCACTACATTTATTTAACCAATGATCGCAGCCCTCAATCCCGGGTTAACTCGGATTTCCCGGATGGGACGAATGCCCAAGTCAATATTCCGAATGATCTCCTGTTTTCGGAATATCAATGGAATCTGCCCGTCATCGAGACAAACCGGGGCTGGGATCTGTCCAAAGGCAGCGAAGATGTCATCATCGCCGTAATTGACACAGGGGTGGATCTTCAGCATTCCGATTTGGACGGACAACTGGTAGAAGGATACAACATTGTCCAGAAAGACAAACAGCCGCTGGATGATGTGGGTCACGGGACGCACGTAGCCGGGATCATCGGTGCCCTGGTCAACAACGGCGAAGGCGTTGCGGGCGTTAGCTGGTACAACAAAATCATGCCGGTCAAAGCGCTCGACGGATCCGGATCGGGAACAACCTATGCTGTCGCGGAAGGCATTATTTGGGCCACGGATCACGGAGCCAAGGTAATCAATATGAGTCTTGGCAACTATGCCGACTCCCAGTTCCTGCATGATGCCGTTAAATACGCCTATGATCGCGACGTTGTGCTTGTTGCCGCATCAGGCAACGACAACACGGAGCGCCCCGGCTATCCTGCCGCCTATCCGGAGGTGCTGGCTGTCGCCGCAACGGATTCCAATCAGAAGCGGGCCGAATATTCCAACTACGGCGATTACATCGATGTGGCCGCTCCAGGGACCAATATCGCAAGCACCTTCCCGGGAAATCAATATGCTGCTCTATCCGGGACCTCCATGGCCAGTCCCCATGCAGCCGCCATGGCGGGGCTCATCCGTTCCCTTAATCCTGACCTGACCAATCAAGAGGTCATGGACGTCATGATCAATCAAGCGGTGGATCTTGGCGACAAGGGAAGGGATAAATATTACGGTCACGGTCAGATCGATATCTTCCAGTCCTTGAAGGCGGTTGGCGCCCCTGAAGTGCCTCTTCAAATGTGGCCCGGCCGTACCCTTCGCAATCTGGAACAAGAGCTCCGCAAATTAAACGGCTCAACGAATAAAAGATAAAGAAAAAGCAGCTTCCGCCCTCTCGCGTTGGCTGCTTTATTCTTTATCCGAGGCAATGCCATCATGTTTATTTCTTCCGGCGGGTACGGCTGGTACGCACTGTAGCTTTCTTGGAACGCTTGCCGGATACCGTAACGCCGCCGTAGCCTCCATTTTCGGTTACGACTTCTTCTTCGCTGTACGTGTACAGATGTTTTTCTACCGGGACGCAGTGAATCTTATCCACCACTTTTATAGGATGAATAACCGGTACGATTTGCGGTACATAGTGGTCTCTCACGACTACAATCGGATCGCACACAATCGGGGACACCGGAGGACATGGATAATCGTTATGACAAGACATGTGTTTGCATCTCCTTTCCGTTGATGATTATAGCTTATTATCCCAAGGGCTATTTGGTATGGACGATTATCCGTACAGGGCACATGATCTCCCAATATTTTCACAAATCCAGAAGAAAAACGTCTATCGACGTACTTTCTCGGAAGACAGACCGCGGTTAGAGGAAGTTTTTCTTGCGATATCAGGAAGACCCAAGCTTCGAAGTTTACACTTTCTGATACTTGAAAAAACGCGCATTTCCTGTACACCCCCCGCAAGGAGTGAAAAGAAAATACGCGTTTGTACCATAGCATATTCATAAAAACGTTGTGCAGTTGGGAAAGTTTTCCGTAAGCCGGGTTCTGTGCTCTTCGTGGTCATAGCGGGAACTACCCTGCCACCATAAGCGACAATCATCTATCTAGGCCGATCATTACTAATCGGCTCAAGCGACCAACCCGGACGCGCCTCGGGCTAAGGCTGTCTCCTCGAAGGAGACTGCGTCCCATTAGGTCTTGCTCCAGGTGGGGTTTACCAGGAACGAAGTCACCAGCGTTCCTCGGGGTCTCTTACACCTCGGTTCCATCCTTGCCTGTGCCGCCCTAAGGCGGCCATCGGCGGTCCATTTCTGTGGCACTATCCTTCAACTCGCGCTGACTGGACGTTATCCAGCACCCTGCCCTATGGAGCCCGGACTTTCCTCTCGCGGCTTTGAGGCCGCCAGCGATTGTCTGTCAAACTTTCCGGACAACATTACATATTATACAGTGGTTTGAAGCGGTACACAACCCATTAAACATTAACAATAGCTGATTAATTTCCCAATCGGAGATCAAACAAACTGGAACGGCTCCGTATTGATGCGGGAAGCCACGACCCGGGTTTCGTACTTATGCTCCTGCAGCTTCTGCTCCATCCACTCGGCAACTTTGACCTTCATGATCTTCTCGGCATTGTGGCCCGGATCAATGATGGTAAGTCCTGCAGCCAGCGCATCCTGTGCCGTATGATAATCCACATCACCCGTTACCAGCACGTCTGCTCCCCGGAACAGCGCCTTCATCATATAGCGTCCTCCGGAGCCGCCGATAACGGCTGCCTTGCGTATGGTACGGTCGAGTTCTCCTACGACGCGAACATGAGGGACCTCCAGCTTCTCTTTTACCACGTCGACCAGCTCAGCCAGCGTCAGGGGCTCCTTCAGCTTCCCGACACGTCCAAGACCGAGGGATCTTCCCTTCAGGTCCATGTTATACAGATCGTAGGCAACCTCTTCATAAGGATGCGCCTTGAGCATAGCCTGGATGACCTTGTTCTTAATCGTGTGGGGAACAATCGTTTCGATCCGGACCTCGTCTGCCCGTTCCATCTTTCCTTCTTTACCTTGAAAAGGGGTGCTGCCTTCTCTTGGAACGAAGGTACCGAAGCCCTCGATATTGAAGCTGCAGTGGCTGTAATTTCCAATCCAGCCTGCGCCGGCTCCGAGCACGGCATCCAGCACCTCTTGATGGTGGCTCTTCGGAACAAACACCACCAGCTTGGACAGCTGCTCGTTATGCATGTCATGGATGGGCGACGTATCCTCGATGCCCAGCGCCTCCGCCATCCAATCGTTCATGCCGCCCTCGGTTACGTCCAGATTGGTATGGCTTACATAGACCGCGATGTCGTGTTTGATCAGCTTCTCGTATACCTTGCCCATCGGCGTATCCGTCTGCAGCTGCTTCAGCGGACGGTAGATAATCGCATGATGCGCGATAATCAGGTCAGCCCCAAGCTCTATGGCTTCATCCACCACTTCGTCATTCACGTCCAGTGCAATCAGCACCGTGCGGATGTCCTTTTGCAAAGTTCCGAGCTGGAGCCCGATCCGGTCCTCGGGTTCGGCCACGTGCTTCGGGGCCAGTTGTTCCATGAATTGAATTACGGTTTGTCCTTTGGCAAGCATGCCAGCACCTCCTGAATAAACTCGATATCCGATCGAATCTCGCTCGCCTTATCGGCTGCCGTGGGCAGATCCGAACGCGATAGCGACTGAAGTATATGCCCCATCTTCTCCATCTCCGACGTCCATTTATCGTGGAAAATCGGATTCGGGGATTGCGTCAACCAAGGCCCCATACGGAACAGCCAGTCCGCAGAAAGCCGGACACCGTCTCCGATCGTCCTTTCCTTGTATACCTGTTCATTCGTCAGGTCGGTTGTATCCGAAGGCTCGGCGACCAGCACCTCGTAAATTTTTCCGTCTTCCTCAAGGATCCATTCCTCGATCAGCACCCAGCCATGGGAATGCAGCCATCTGCGCAAAATGTCCTCTCCCACGTTCGGCTGTAAAACAAGCCTGCGAACGCCGGCCAGCTTCTCGATCCCGCGGTCCAGAATCGCTGCAATCAGGCTGCCGCCCATGCCGGCAATGGTAATAACGTCGGCCTCACCGGCCGAGAGCACATTCAATCCGTCCCCTTTTCGCACGCTGATGACATCGGTCATCCCTGATTCGATGACCTGCTTGACGGCAGCTTCGTAAGGTCCTGGATTTACCTCACCGGCGACGGCTTGAACCGCAGCTCCGCACTCCACGGCAGCCACGGGCAGCAGGGCATGATCCGAACCGATATCTGCAAGTTTGCTGCCGCGCGGAATCTTCTCCAGAATTTTCGTTAATCTTCTTGATAATTTCAATGCTGACACCCTTACATTCCATATTTTCGTTCAATCCACGATCTATTCATTACCCTAACAGACACAATACCAAACTGCAAACCCGCAAATCCGGCAATCCAACCTGGTGCCAGGTCATTTGCAATGGGTCTGGAAAAGAGCTAAAATAAAGACCAATACAACAAATGCAGGAAGAAATTCCAGAACCAAGAAACTTCATTCGCCCTGCTTGCATTCGAAAAAAAGGACCTGCTGCGTTACTGCAGAAGGTCCGTGGATTAAGCTATTCGAGAAAATCCTTTAACCGCTTGCTGCGGCTCGGGTGACGAAGCTTACGGAGCGCTTTGGCTTCGATCTGCCGTATCCGCTCACGCGTAACGCCGAATACTTTGCCGACCTCTTCCAGCGTTCTTGTGCGGCCGTCATCGAGTCCGAAACGAAGGCGAAGGACATTCTCCTCGCGCTCTGTCAGCGTATCCAGCACATCCTCGAGCTGTTCCTTCAGAAGCTCGTAGGCAGCCGCGTCAGCAGGAGCGAGTGCTTCCTGATCCTCGATGAAATCCCCAAGATGGGAATCGTCCTCTTCGCCGATCGGCGTTTCCAGCGAAACCGGCTCCTGGGCAATCTTCATGATCTCCCGGACTTTCTCAACGCTGAGTTCCATCTCTGCAGCAATTTCCTCCGGCGAAGGCTCGCGCCCAAGCTCCTGCAGAAGCTGTCTGGATACACGAATCAGCTTGTTGATGGTCTCTACCATATGCACGGGAATACGGATGGTACGGGCCTGGTCCGCGATCGCGCGCGTGATCGCTTGGCGAATCCACCAAGTCGCATACGTACTGAATTTGAAGCCTTTTTTGTAATCGAATTTCTCCACGGCTTTGATCAAACCCATGTTGCCCTCCTGGATCAAATCCAGGAACAGCATTCCACGACCCACATAACGCTTCGCAATACTTACGACGAGACGCAGGTTAGCTTCGGCCAGACGGCGCTTGGCTTCTTCATCTCCCTGTTCAATCCGGTTGGCAAGCTCGATCTCATCATCCGCGGACAACAGCGGAACCCGTCCAATTTCCTTCAGGTACATCCGAACCGGGTCGTTAATTTTGATCCCCGGAGGCAGTGAAAGATCGTCGTCAAATCCAAAATCCTCATTATCATGGGATTCGGAATCTCCCGATTGCCGGTGAGGGCCCTCTTCGTCATTTTCATTTACCACATCGATGCCCAGGTCGGCCAGCTGCTCATAGAACTCTTCCATCTGCTCCGTGTCCTGATCAAATGGCGACAATTTCTCCATAATATCTTTATAGCTTAATACGGATCTCTTTTTACCCTGTTCAATCAACTGATCCTTGACTTGATCCAGCGTAAATTCCGTTTCTAGTTCAGTATGCTGATCATTCGCCATCATTCGACTCCCTCCTCCCTAGAAACAGCAATGCGCGGGGCTTCATTGTCTTTCTAGGGCGATAATCTCACTTGCAATTTGCGCGGCTCGCAAAAAATCACCAGAGCGCTCCGCTTTTATCATTTCTTCTTTTTTCTGGTCGATCTCTCTCTGCTGCGGAAATTTCAGCACCTCGCGTATGCAATCATCGAGCACTTGAACGTTCCACTCGGCGGGTGCTTCCATCATCATGATCGAGCTGACCGTCATTTCCAAACGATCGTCTTGGAGCGATGACATGAAACGGCTGATATCCGGAGATTTGCCCTGTGCGTAAAAAGCATATAGATAAGCAGCGATTGCCGCATGATCTTCAATATTAAACGCTTCTCCCAGGCGATCGCCAACGTATCGCGCGGCCTCCGCATCCTGCAGCATCAGCGACAGCAGCCGCCGTTCTGCAGCATGGTAAGCAGGCAGAAGTGCCGGGGCGGGCTGGCGCCCTTTTTTATGCCTACCATTATTCCACCTTTTTTCCTTATTATCCCCATCGCCCATCTTTTTTTGCATCGATTGCCGAAGCAGATTGCAATCCTGCTTAAGACTTTCGTAGGAAAGATGAAGCTCGGAGGATAATTCCCTCAAATAAACCTCCCGTTCGGTTGAGGAATTCAGTACGGCGATAATGGGCAGTGCCTCTTTGGCGTACGCAATTTTACCATCTTCTTCTAGCAGTATATGGTTTTTCTTCAGATATATAAGTTTAAATTTTGTTGTTGAAACGGCTGTTTCTACCACATGCCTGAAACGCTCGGGACCGAACTTGCGGATATAATCATCCGGGTCCATTCCTTCGTTCACCAAAGCGATTCGTACCTTGAGACCAACGCCCTCCAGCATTGGAATGACTTTTGACGCGGCGGCCATGCCGGCTTTATCGCCATCATAGACAACAACAACTTCTTCAGCCACCGATTTCATGATTGCCACTTGGTTTTCCGTTAGAGAGGTTCCCATCGTTGCCACGCCGTTGTGCAGTCCTGCTTCCCATGACGAAATGACATCGCCGTATCCTTCGAATAACAGGATTTGACGCAATTTGCGTATGGATGTTTTGGCCTGGTGCAGGTTGTACAATGTGCGGCTCTTATTAAATAGAAGTGTCTCCGGGGAATTCAGGTACTTCGGTTGACCGTCCCCCAGTATTCTGCCCGCAAACGCGATGACCTTGCCGCTGCGGTCATGTATGGGAAACATGATTCGTCCGCGAAAACGGTCGAGATAGCCTTCTTGTTCATGTCTTGCGGATAATAAACCGCCTCTTTCCATCTCTTTCAAGTCAAAGGAGCGTTTGGTCAGGAACTGAACCAGCGTGTCCCAACGATCTGGCGCATAACCGATTTGAAACTGATCAATCATCTTGTCGTTCATTCCGCGGGCTCTTAAATACTTCATGGCTTCCGTACCATGTTCCGTATTCTTCAGCAGGAAATGGTACAGCTTGGCGCTAAGCTCATACGCTTCAATCAAACGTTCTTTTTCCGGATTACGAGGAATTACGGGAACTCCTTGACCTTCCGGCAACGAGATATCATTCTCTTCTGCCATTGTCTTGACGGCTTCGGGAAAAGAAAATCCTTCGATTTCCATTCTAAACTTAATGGCGTTTCCGCCCTTACCGCAGCCATAGCAGTAAAAGATTTGGCGTTCCGGTGTAACCGTAAAGGAAGGAGTCTTCTCTGAGTGAAACGGGCATAAGCCCTTCAGGTATTTCCCCTGTTTGGTAAGATGCACGTATTTGCTGACCGTATCCACAATATCGCTTTTGGCCAGTACTTCCTCAATGACATCATCCGGAATATTGCCTTGTCCGGTACTCATCCAAACCACCTTCATCTCTTTTGGCACGTAAATAGTATTCGCTACGGGTGGACATTCTCCTGCAATTCTCGCAAAAGTTTTGTCAGTTTATGTTGAAAAAACCTCCGGTCTTCGTCAAGCAGTTTCTTGGGCCCTTTGCCATACCTTCCTTGTTTCCTCGCCTTCGCCTGATGGTGACGGGAATCCAGCATGAAATCGATATCCGTATTATGGAAAATACGGCCGCGAAAGGAGATCACGTGGCATGATTTGGCAAGCGCAAGCGCAGCCAATCCATAATCCTGCGTCACCACGATATCCCCCCTGGATATGTGGTTGGCGATGTAGAGGTCCGCACTTTGATCACTCCGGTCCACCTGGATTGTCGTAACCCCTTCTTCGGCTTGCAGCAGATGATCATAGGAAGAAACAAGCAGCACCGGCACACGGAATGCACGAGCAGTCTCTGCGATTTCCTTCTTGACTGGACAAGCATCCCCGTCAACCACGATCGAAATGGAGCTTTCGTTCATACGCATCACCGGCTCTTATCTTTAATCTTGGGTCCTTATTATGCTGTATATTATTATATACGTCTTTGGCCGATTAAAATCCTGCTGCCCAAATAAACAATGACCTTGCCCATGCTTGAATCCGTCCGTTCATAGCGAAAGCGCCATCCCGCGCTGAACCGCGGGCTGTCGCTTTCACTGAACAATACATTATACCATTTGCAAAATCATGCTGTCACTACTACCACACCAATTTCGTGAAATCGGCATACCGCTTCAGATCACCGTCGATTCCAGAGAGCAGCGCGAGGCGATTGGCCCGAACCGCTTCGTCTTCAGCCATCACCATCACCGAATCAAAGAACCCTGTAATCGGCTCCCTTAGTCCACTCAGCAAGGACAGCGAACGTTCGCCGTCCGCTGCCTGCAGCGCGGCATGGTAATCTGCGCGAATCGCGTTCCAAGCTTCATAAAGCTTGTTTTCTTCCGATTCCGTGAACAGTTCGGCGTTGACAGCGGCCTTGCCCGCCTTGGCAGCCAAATTGCTGACCCGGTTGAAGGACTCTACCGTCGTTTTGAAATCCTGGACGCTCTCCACGGCATTCATCAGCGCATGGCCGCGGGATACGACGGACACCACATGATCGAATCCGGCCGTAATGACCGCATCCACCACATCATAACGCTGGTCTTCGGACAACAGCTTCTTCACGCGAAGCCCGAAGAACTCCTTAAGGTCTTTGCGGATTTCGTCAGTCGATCGCTTCAATACGCGAATGTTCTCGTGAACCTCGAGCGCCACGCCGAACACGTCGGATAAAGTCACCGGAAGTTTGTGCTCCAAGATGATCTGAACGATGCCCGCAGCCTGACGCCGGAGTGCGTAAGGATCCTGGGAGCCAGTCGGAATAATGCCGATGGAGAAGCATCCCACGATGGTGTCGATTTTATCCGCGATGCTCACGATGGAACCCACCGTCGTGGAAGGCACCGAATCGCCGGCAAAGCGAGGCTGGTAATGCTCGAACACCGCTTTGGCCACATGCTCCTTCTCACCGGCTTTTCTTGCGTAATCCTCTCCCATAACCCCTTGCAATTCAGGGAATTCATAGACCATCTGCGTCACCAGATCGAATTTGCAAATATCGGCCGCACGGCTCACGGAATCCGCTGCGTCTGCAGAAACGTTAAGCTTCGCGGACAATTGGTCCGAAATCCGTCGGATTCTGCGGACTTTATCGCCGATCGTCCCCAGCTCTTCATGGAAAACGATGCTCTCCAGCTTCGACAGGGCATCCTTGATCTGAAGCTTCTGGTCTTCCTCATAGAAGAATTTCGCATCCGATAACCGGGCCCGCAGCACCTTCTCGTTTCCTCTCGCAATCACGTCGAGGGAGCGGCTGTCCCCGCTGCGAACCGTTACGAAATACGGAAGCAATTGTCCCTGCTTATCCAGCACCGGGAAATACCGCTGATGCTCACGCATGGACGTAATCAATACTTCCTGCGGAATATGAAGGAATGAGGAGTCGAACGATCCGTACAGCACGGTTGGAGTCTCAACCAGGAACAATACCTCTTCTAGCAGGTCATCCTTGATCGCGATATTCCAGTCCTTCTCCTGGGCCAGCGCCTGGATTTGCGAAACGATCATCTCCTGGCGCTCATTCACGTCGACGATAACATGCTGTTCGCGAAGTACGTCGCGGTAAGCAGATGCTTCCGGAATTACGGCTTCTCCGCCAAGGAAACGATGCCCGCGAGTTACGTTACCGGCCTTCACGCCCGTAATTTCCAGATCTACCGTCTCGCTGCCCAGCATCGCGACCATCCACTTAATCGGACGGACGAATTTGAATTCGTGCGCTCCCCAGCGCATGTTTTTCGGGAATGTCATCGAAGTCAGTATTCCAAGCAACCCTTCGGACAGGATGGACTTCGTATCCACGCCGACGCTATTCTTCGTCACGTAAATATACTCGACTCCGCCGAGCTCCTTAAACGTAAAGCTCTCGGGATCAACGCCCTGGCTTTTGGCAAAACCAAGAGCCGCCTTGCTCCACTGCCCGCTGTCATCGAGAGCGATCTTGCGGGAAGGCCCTTTCACTTCCTCGCTGACGTCCTCTTGCTTATCCGCAACGTTCTGAACCCATACCGCCAAGCGGCGCGGGGTAGCAAATGCCGTGACTTCGCCATGCGCGATTCTGGAAGCATCCAGCCATTTGACCAACTTGTCCTGAAGCTGCTCCATCGCGGCGCGCAGAAATCTCGCCGGCACTTCTTCCAGACCGATTTCAAACAATAAATCCTTAGACATGCTCTGCGCCCCCTTTCTTAATCAGCGGGAAGCCCAGCTTCTCGCGCTCCTCCAAATACGTGGCAGCTACCTGACGAGCCAGGTTGCGCACGCGCATGATGTATCCCGTTCTCTCCGTTACGCTGATCGCGCCTCTGGCATCCAGAAGGTTGAACGTGTGCGAGCATTTCAGAACATAGTCATAAGCGGGGAACACCAGATGCTGGTTCATCGCTTTATTCGCTTCTTCCTCGTACATGTTAAACAGCGTAAACAGCATCTTCACGTCGGACACTTCAAAGGTATACTTCGAATGCTCGAATTCCGGCTGATGGAACACGTCTCCGTAGGTAATGCCGTCTACCCACTCCAGATCGAACACGTTCTCTTTATCCTGGATGTAGGATGCAAGGCGCTCCATGCCGTAGGTAATCTCCACAGCCACCGGATTGGCGTCAATGCCGCCAACCTGCTGGAAATACGTAAACTGCGTGATCTCCATACCATCGAGCCATACTTCCCAGCCCAAGCCCCATGCACCGAGCGTTGGCGCTTCCCAGTTGTCCTCGACAAAACGGATGTCATGATCAAGCGGATTGATGCCAAGACGCTTCAGGCTTTCCAAATACAGCTCCTGGATATTGTCAGGCGAAGGTTTGAGAATGACCTGGAATTGGTGATGCTGATACAAACGGTTCGGGTTCTCCCCATAGCGGCCGTCGGCCGGGCGACGGGAAGGCTCAACATAAGCCACGTTCCACGGCTCAGGTCCGATCGAACGCAAATACGTCATCGGGTTCATGGTACCGGCGCCTTTTTCCGTGTCGTACGGCTGCACGATGATGCAATTCTGTTCCGCCCAAAATTGCTGCAGCGTCAAAATCATCTGCTGGAAATTCATGATTTTAGCTCCTTTGTTTTCTTTTTCGAATCCAATCCATCATGCTAACATTTCTCTGTACAACAAAAAGCTCTCGTCCTACGCCTGTTGTACAGACATAGGGACGAGAGCTGTAGCTTCCCGCGGTTCCACCCTACTTGGCCTTGCTTTTGCCGCCGAGTGATCTGACGATCTCCAGCGATAAGCAAAACCCACTTTATCGTTTCACCATGCTCCCGGGTGCCCTGTTCATGAATATCTCCCGCCAGGCTTCCACCGCCCCCGGCTCGCTATCATTGGATCGATTATTCACTACTTTCCCGTTCAATGCATGCCAGTATTCAAAAAACTAATAAACTGATAAATATAATACCTCATTCCATACCTTACGTCAAATGTTGTACTTGTCCATTTGATCCAAAAAGTTTTGCGATTTCAAACGCAGCCCCAGCTGCATATCCATCAACGCTCGCATGACTTTTTTGAGCTCGGCCTTCGTTTCGTCCTTTACGTCTACATTGCCCAGCCGCCTCAGGTCCAGGCGTCCAAACAGGCGCAGCAGCTTCAACGTTCTGGTTGAGATGGCCATCGCCGGCGGATCCAGATGTTTGCAGTAACGGCACAGCACGCCGCCAAGGCGGGGGCTCACCAGCATATCTTCGTCTTTTCTGGATTGATTGCATGAAATGCAAACATCCAGCTCCGGCCCGTACCCTGCCGCCTGCAGAATTTTCATCTCATACAGATTGATGATGATTTGGGGATCCTTATCCTCCTGAAGGGCTTCCAGGCAGGCCTTGAGCTGATGAAACCAAAAAGCGCCCGTCTCCTCATCCTGCAGCACCCGATCCAAGAGCTCGCAGGCATAAGAAGCATAGGCGGCTTTTACAAGGTCCTCCCTGAGCCCGTGGTGAGATTCCATAATCTCGCCGGCGTTCAAGTTGCCAAGCCCGGTACCATTTCGGAAGAACACATATTCTCCATAAGTAAACAGCTGCGTCAGAGCAGCATGACGGCTTTTCACCTTCTTTGCTCCTCTGACCAGCACGCCTACCTTGCCCGATTCTTTGGTGCAAAGTGTAATGATTTTGTTCCCTTCACCGTAGTCCATGCTGCGGATGACAATCCCTTCCGCCCGATATAGCATGCGCTTTCCCCCAACCATTCCTGGAACAACCAATGATTACTCGTCTTCTTCATTCGGGGCCGCCTCGTCTTCAACGGATGCAGCTGCAAGGACCGATTCACCCTCGGCTTCCTTATACAGCAAATACGCATCGACATCTCCAGTCATCGCAAAATACTTCCACGAAAAATCTCGCATTCGTATTCATCCTCTCTTCGGAAATGACGTCTGCATCATCTACGAAAATTAGGATGTGCCTCTAGAGCAGATTTATGAAATGCAATTGTTGGCAGGCGGCAGCCGCGTATGATTTCCCTCGAATTTGAGCCGGCTTCATTATTCCCCGCGGTGAAATCCGAGATCGCGAAGAACGCGTTCTTGATTGCGCCAATCTTTTTTTACTTTAACCCAGAGCTCCAAGAAAATCTTGGACCCCAGCAGCCTTTGAATATCCTGGCGGGCCTGTCTGCCCACTTCTTTAAGCAGCGCCCCCTGCTTGCCGATAATGATGCCCTTCTGGGAATCGCGCTCTACGAAAATAACGGCGGAAATATAGACGGTTCCGTTCTCTTCTACCCGCATGTCCTCGATGGTGACTGCGATGGAATGAGGCACTTCCTCCCTGGTCATGTGCAAAATTTTCTCGCGAATCAGCTCGGCGCATACGAATTGCTCCGGATGATCCGTCACTTGGTCCTCAGGATAGTACTGCGGGCCTGGCGGCAAATACTTCTGGATTTGCTCGAGCAGCGTGTTCACATTGCTGCCGAGCTTCGCGGAAATCGGGACGATCTCTGCAAAATCATGCAGCTTCCGATATTGCTCGATCAGAGGCAGCAGAGCGGGCGGCTCAATCTTGTCGATTTTGTTCATCACCAGGATGATCGGCGTCTTGATCTTCTGCAGCTGCTCGGCGATATACCGGTCTCCCCCGCCGATGCCCTCGGACGCGTCAACCAGGAACAATGCCGCTTCAACCTCACCCAATGTGCTCAAAGCGGTCTGGTTCATATAATCTCCGAGCTTGGACTGACGCTTATGGATGCCCGGCGTATCCAGAAAGACCACTTGGGAATCCGGGGTCGTATAAACGCCATGGATTTTGTTTCTTGTCGTTTGCGGCTTGTCCGACATGATGGCGATTTTTTGGCCGATCACTTGGTTCATCAGCGTCGATTTTCCTACGTTCGGTCTGCCGATAATTGCCACAAAACCGGATTTAAATTGTTTTTTTTGCATACCATGCCTCCGTTACGGTTCCGTATCTACGTGTTGTGTACTACATGATTCCATACTATATGATTTGGAGTCTTACTGCTTGTTTAAATCCCATGGACCGAACGCCCCCGGCAGCAGTTCGCTGACGGTCGTCTCCTTGATGTCGCCCTTCATGTTACCCATAATGACCTTCATATCCGGCTTGCACAGCTCCACCAGCACTTGCCGGCATACGCCGCACGGCGTGCACGGGCCGTCCGTATCCGCAACGATGGCGATCGCTTGGAAACTCCCCGCTTCATGACCGTCGGCAATCGCCCCGAACAATGCCGTGCGCTCCGCGCAGTTGGTCGGTCCGTAGGCTGCATTCTCCACGTTGCAGCCCAAATGCACCTGTCCGCGAGAATCCAGCAGGGCAGCTCCCACGCCGAATTTCGAATAAGGTATGTACGCCCGCGTGCGCGCCTTAATCGCTTCTTGCATCAACAAACCTGCATCCATATCTAATTCCTCCTATATCGTTCAGTTTGTTAAAGTATGTATCCATTCCCATACCGGTTCATAGAAGACCATAATGCCGATCGCGATGGCAAAAACCGCTGCAACGAGTGCTGCACCGGCTGCCGTATCCTTAGCCACCCGGGCTAACACATGTTCTTCAGGCGAGACCAGATCGATGATGGCCTCCACCGCAGTATTGACCAGCTCCGCGATGAATACAAGGGAAACCGCCAATACCAAAAATAACCAGCTGATTCGATCCAATTGCAGCAAAGCTGCTGCGATGAACACGATCAAGGCAGCAGCAATGTGGATTTTCATATTGCGTTCCGTTTGTACAGCCGTCAAGATGCCTCGCATGGCGCACCCAAAAGCCCTGTATAACGATTGTCTGTGCGGCTTCACTATCTTGTTAATCCTACTTCGGCTAGTACGGCTTCCTGTTTGCCCATCATTTCGGCTTCGCTTGCCTCATCCTGATGGTCATATCCGAGCAAGTGAAGAAATCCGTGAACAAACAGAAAACCCAGCTCACGCTCCAGGGAGTGACCGTATTCTTCGCTTTGCAGCTTCGCCCGGGGGACCGAAATAATGATATCGCCCAGTACATCCGGCACGCTCTCCAGCTCTTCTCCCTCTTCCAGCTCATAAATGATCTCGAGCTCATCGTTCGTTATTTCATTCATTGCAAAGGAGAGCACGTCGGTCGGACGATCGATTCCCCGGTACTCCCGGTTCAATTCATGGATCCCTTCATCATCGACAAAGGTCAGATCAACCTCGCCATCGGTTACGCCTTCAGCCTCTCCGGCCTTCTGCAGAATCGCTTCAAGCAGGGTGATCAATTCCTCGCTAATCTGAAAATCCTCTTGTTCATTATTCCATGCCAGCTGCAGGCTCATTCTTATACGCTCCTTCTCTGTTCCTCACTCGTTGCGGACGTCTCCGATGCGGTCGAGGCTTCGCCGTTCGGCGCGGACAGTTTGGGACGCTTCACATCCTCCGGATATTCGATCCGGGAATGGAAAATCCCCATCACCGTCTCCTTTAACGTCTTGGCGATGATGTCCAGTTCCTTCATCGTTAAATCGCAATCATTAAACTGATGGTCATCCAGACGCCCCTTGATAATCTTCTCGATCATCGATTCGACCTGTTCGACCGTTGGTTTACGCAATGATCGGACGGCCGCTTCCACGCTGTCGGCGATGCCGACAATCGCAGACTCCTTGGATTGGGCCTTCGGCCCCGGATAGCGGAAATCATCCTCCGTGAAATCCGGCTCGACGCCCTGCTCTTCCGCCTGGCGAACCGCCTTATGATAGAAATAGTGTAAAAACGTGGTGCCATGATGCTGCTCCGCAATATCCCTTATCGGCTTGGGCAGCTTGTACTCCTTGAGCATCTCCACGCCATCCCTTGCATGCGCTACGATAATGGATTTGCTCAGCTTCGGTTCTATGGAATCATGCGGATTCTCCATATTGTTCTGATTCTCGATGAAATAGATCGGGCGCTTGGTTTTTCCGATATCGTGATAATAAGAACCGACGCGGCACAGCAGTCCGTTGGCGCCAATCGCTTCCGCAGCTGCCTCGGATAAGTTACCGACCATGACGCTGTGATGGTATGTGCCCGGCGTCTCTGTCAGCAGTTTACGGAGCAGCGGATGGTTCGGATTCGACAATTCAACCAGCTTCAGCGCCGAGAGGATGCCGAAGGTGACTTCAAAGAACGGCATGAGCCCGATAACCAGGATCGCCGTTAACAGTCCGCCCGCGATGGCAAAACCGATCGAATACAGCGTTTCCGTCGTAGTCCACGTGTCGTTATTGAGCAGCAGCATAATGAACACGATCAAGGCGCCGAAGAGAGAAGCCATGATGCCGCCCTTCAGCATCGTCGACCGCTGGCTCGCGCGGTGGATCGAGAAGATCGCCACGCAGGAAGTCACGGCTGCGAATAACCCGAACTTGAAGTCGAACAGTTCCCCTTGAACGTTCAATATGACGCTTGCCATGATGCTGAAGATAATGACGCTGAAATAGGCAAGCGAGGTCTCCAGCAGCAGGGTAACCAGAATCGCGCCGATCGCGACAGGCGCCAAATACCCCACGTACATCTGGGAATCGCTCTGCAGAAATGCGGTCAAATGCATGGTGATCAGCGTAATGACGTACACCAGGACCAACATCAGCAGCTGCGAGTTGTTGTATTTGAATTTGCCCGGCTCCGACTGCCGGATGAACATCAGTATGCCGAGGGACAGCAAAACGGACAGGAGCAAAACGCCAAGCTCCGGCCAATAGTTGATGTCGTCCTTCAGCAGCCCGTTCTTGCCGAGCAGCTCGTACAGCTCCGGCGTGATGAGCTGACCCTTTGCCACAAGGATGTCCCCTTGTTTGATAAAGACGGGCGGGGTATTCTCGCGAGCTTCAACCTTCGCATTCTTCGTGGCGACCTCGTCATAGAACTTGTTGGCCGTAATCGTTAAACTCGCCAGTTCCTGAACGACTTCCCTGGCGGTCCGATCATTCAACGAGCTGGTGTTCACTCGTTCCGCCACGCGGGTGCGGGCCGTGTCGGCATCCACGATCTCGTTCAGCATCAGCCTGGAAACGATCTCGCGGGCTACGGGCTTCATCTGGATAATATCTTCCGAATTCAACCGCGGTATCTTAATGAACGTTTCCTCGGGAATCCGATAGGTTTGTTCTTCGATGACCCGCTGCATTTCCTGAAGCAGCTCTTTGGAGTAGGCTTCATTCGTGCTGTTGGCCGACACGAAATTTTGCACGAATTCTCTGGCCATCCGCGGAATTTCTTTGCGATAAATCTCCACCTTTTCGGCGGAGCTGATATCCACGTCCTGGTTCAAACGTTCAATACGGTCAAGGATCTGCGTAACCAGAACGTCGTTCCGCAGCGGGACGAGAGGGTAAATCGGCTGGACGTTCTCCGCCGCCGCCTCCTGTGCCTTCAGCGTCGCCTTGCTGTCCTCGATTTGAACGGGCGCCACGATATTCTTTTCGCTTTTCGTATTGACCTGGATGTCATAGCGTTCCGGCAAAAGCTTGGATGCTAGACTGATATAGAAGAGCAAAGCAAGCAGCAAAAACAGAATATAGCGTGTTGCCACGCTATATTTCCATCCGCTGTTTTTACTCCACATGGACTTGTCCGTCGATGGTTCTTTGGAGGCCATTGCGACAATCCCCTTTAATCTTGGTTTTCTGCTGCTTTATCATAAGCGACGATGATTTTTTGTACTAAGGAATGACGTACAACATCCTGTTCGGCAAAATAGACGAATCCGACTTCCTCAATTCCGCTTAATATCGTTTTAGCTTCGATAAGTCCTGATTTTTTCCCCCGCGGCAGGTCAATCTGGGTCACGTCCCCTGTAATGACCATCTTCGAACCGAATCCGAGCCGTGTCAGAAACATCTTCATCTGTTCCGGCGTGGTGTTCTGTGCTTCATCCAAAATAATAAACGAGTCGTCCAGCGTCCGTCCGCGCATGTACGCGAGCGGCGCGATTTCGATCAACCCTCGCTCCAGCGCCTTGGCCGTTTGATCCGGGCCCATGACGTCGTATAAGGCATCGTATAAAGGTCTCAGATAAGGGTCAACCTTCTCTTGCAGGTCTCCGGGCAGGAAGCCCAGGCTCTCTCCGGCCTCCACCGCGGGCCTTGTCAGAATGATTCTTTTGACGGATCCTTCCTTCAGCGCGGCTACGGCCAGAACGACGGCCAAATAGGTCTTCCCTGTTCCGGCAGGACCGATGCCGAATACGATGTCCCGCTTCTTGATGGTGGTCACATAGTGCTTCTGACCGATGGTTTTTACTCGAATAGGCTTACCTTTGAAAGTTGTCGTAATCTCGCCCTTGTACAGATCCAGCAGCTGATCGGCTCTCAGATCCTTGGCAAGTTCTACAGCATAAAGAATATCACGCTCGGTCAAAATGTAGCCGTTGCGCACAAGCTGGAGCAGCACTTCAAACAGCTGCTGAAGACTCTCCACATTTCGGTGTTGTCCCCGAATCGTGATGACGGCTTCCCGTGAATCGATCGTCGCAGGAATCTCTTTTTCGATTAATTTTAGAAATGTATCTTGTGGTCCGAATAAGGACAGACCTTCTGACGCGCTTTGAAGTAAAATTTGAATGCTGGTCGTTTGCTGTGACAAATAGCCTCATTCTCCTTGATCGTATACTATGGGAAGTTCTTTCGCGATGGTCTCTTCCACCTCAAAAAGCACTTTCATATAAACTTTACCATTCTCTTTCTTATCATGCAAAATTTTTTGGCTTACGAATCTTGAATCGGTCCCATATTTCGCCAAAATATCGCGGCGTGCCCCCTCGATTCCCTCTTTTTTGGCTTCATCCTCGTTAATGGTCCGCTGGACCTCGGTGACCTCCATGATTTTTTCCGTCATCCAGCCGAGCGGCAGCACGCGCGTCCTCCAAGTCAGCGGATCATAGAAGGTCAGGGTCTCCTGCTGCGAATACGGGATTTCCCCGTAGCCCCACAACTGAACGGCACGATCCCCGAACACGATATAGGAGCGTTTCTTTCCTTCGCCCGTATAGACCTTATGCGTTTTTACCAACGGAATTTCGATATCGTATTCATGCCATACCAGGCCTCTCACTTCCCCCTTGGCTACGACTCTTTCCGAGTTCTCCTCATCCCCAAGAACCCCGGAGATCAGAATGTCGCCCTTCTTCACCCGGCTGTTGATCCCTACTTTAGGAACCCCCTTCTCTGCGTACATGTGAGTAATTACCGCGTCCTGGGTACTGATCAGATGCCTTGGGCTCTGGAGAGGCGGTTTCTCCGGCACGGCTGCCTCGACGATCTGAATGCGTATGCGCGTCCCGTTGCGTTCCACCCCTACCCAAGAGGTTCCCGGAAGACGGACGGTCATATTGCCGGACAGCTTGTCCATCGATTGCAGCTTAAATATCCATTGAAACGGATAAATGCCCTCCTGTTTGGCCGCATCCAGCACATCTTCCGACGCAATCGTCTCATTCCCCTCGACTTCCACGTTCCATACCATGGACGAAAGCGTCAGCAGAATCATAAAAAACGCAACGACGCCGATAACAAAAGCTTTGCGTTTGAGCAGACGTCGTGCTTGAAAAGGATAACCAAAACGCTCCTTGATGCGCGTACGGCAGCCTGTCCGTTTTAACAGCGGACGGAGCCCTTTGAAATCTTTCAGCAGCAGCTTAAACTCTGCTGAATGCGCCCCTGTCGGTGTTACATCCCAAACCGGGGTTCCGGCCTCCGCCAATGAATTGATGAATGCTTCCACATGCTCACCGCGAACGGCGAGCTTCAAATATCCTCGAAGATGGATCATCGTCGGAATCTTCACGGTTTCTCCCCCAATCCTATGTATTGAATATTATGAATGGTGCCAATGATGGTCACTTCATGGCTTTGAATGGCCTGAATCGCAAGCCCGGTCCCGGAAATCTCCAAAGAACCCTGCGTTAATGACAACACAAGTCGTTCCTCGGAAAAATGCCGGACTCCGCGATGGTTTTCGATATGCAGCTCTTTATTGCCAATCAGGGTCAACCGCGGTAAATCAAATAACAGGTCCTGTGGCAAATCAAGCATTTCTTGGGTCCATTTCTGCAGCTTGCGGCTGATGCGGGACATATGGAGACTTTCCCCCTTCCTGTACTGTACACCTTATGCCCCAGGCAGCCGTTTTATGAGATGAAAAGTAAAAAGACCGCCCCGTCAAAAATCTGACGAGGCGGTCTCCCGCTTCTATGAATCTAAGAATCTATGAATCGCAGCTAATTTCTAAAAACTTACCCTAACCTATGGCTCTGAACACCTCAGACGCGCCCGCCGTTTACCGGCGAGGATTCATGGAGCGTTTGGCGCGCGGGGGACCCAATATCTCAGCCCACACAATGCCGTTTCGAGCCTGTTCAGCAAGAACCGATCGGCCATTCTTGCCCTGTTCCTGATCCTCGTCGTGGATTTCGACAACGGTTTCCGGTATATCGAGTGTCATCCGATTCAGATGGGAGTGGATCCGGTCCAGATCCCTCTGCATCATCTCGATTCGATGATCCATACTGTCGTGGCTCGAACTCATTTCAAGCCTTCGTTTCATTCGGTCAATCTCTTGATGCTCAAGAGAATATCCGTTTCCGGTATCCGCTTCTTCCTCATCGATCCTGTCGATCCGGGGGCTTTCCTGAACAGGTGCCGGACGGGAGACTTGCGGAGCGGTCTGTACCCGTCTTGCTTCAGGCCGCTGTGGCCGCTGCTGCCCCGGTCTTGCAGGACGGTCCCCTTCGCCGCCGAAGGATGGCATACGGGGGTTTTTCCCGTCCTCAGCGTTCTTGCCGCGCTTTCCGAGGGCGGAGATGATGAAGAAGCCTATAACAGCTACAATGTAAAAATTTTCGATTAACCAGCTCACTATAGGCTCACCTCATCGTGGTTACTTGGTTTTGTTGTCTCCGGAGTTGTCATTATTCTCACCCATCTTACCGAAGGAACCTCTCATTTGCGTATCGGCTTCGATATTCTTCAGGTTCATATAATCCATCACGCCCAGCTGGCCGCTGCGAAGCGCTTCGGCCATCGCCAGCGGAACTTGGGATTCCGATTCCACCACGCGCGCTCTCATTTCCACGACGCGGGCCTTCATCTCCTGCTCTTGCGCTACCGCCATGGCACGGCGCTCTTCCGCCTTCGCTTGGGCAATGCGCTTGTCGGCTTCCGCCTGTTCGGTCTGCAGGTAAGCACCGATGTTTTTGCCTACGTCGACGTCCGCGATATCGATGGACAGGATTTCAAACGCAGTGCCCGCATCCAAGCCTTTGGACAGCACGGTTCTTGAGATCGAATCCGGATTCTCCAGCACGTCTTTATGGGAATTACTTGAACCGACCGTGGTTACGATACCTTCGCCGACACGGGCGATGATCGTTTCTTCCCCTGCGCCCCCGACCAAACGGTCGATGTTGGCACGCACGGTAACGCGGGCTTTAACCTTCACTTCAATACCGTCTCTCGCCACGGCTGCTACGACCGGCGTTTCGATCACGCGCGGGTTAACGCTCATTTGCACCGCCTGCAGTACATCGCGTCCAGCAAGGTCGATCGCAGCAGCTCTTTCAAACTCGAGCGGAATATTCGCGCGTTGGGCTGCAATCAAGGCATTGACCACCCGGTCTACGTTACCACCTGCTAGATAGTGACTCTCCAGCTGGTTGATATTAAGACCAAGTCCTGCCTTCGTGGCCTTGATGAGCGGATTCACGATCCGGCTTGGCGTTACGCGCCGCAGGCGCATAGCCACCAATGTAATAATCCCGATGCGCACGCCGGAAGCGAGCGCCGAGATCCAGAGCATTAACGGGAAGAAACTGAAAAACACGCTAAGCAGGATAATCGCGACAACCCCGATTAGAAGAATCGGTACCAAAGAACCATCCAATTCCATATTCGTTTACCCTCCAATATTGAATATTTGCCTTCATCACGCAGAACGTTTAAACACGGGCACTTTTAATACTACACAATTCCGCGCAGAGGTTCACCCTTTTTCTTCCTCTACCACAATTCGGGTACCGTCCGTCTTGATGACGCGGACCGGTCGGCCGGAATCGATGAATCCGCCAAGGGTAACCACATCAAGGCGCCGTCCCTCAAGTTCCATCGTCCCAGCCGGCCTAAGCGGGGTAATCGAAGTTCCGATCAGGCCGATCAGTACATCCCGGTCTTCATTCGGAATATACCCCTGTTCCTTCGATAAGCTGTCGCTGAGTATGAACTTGCGCCATACTCCCCGTTCCTTGAATACGAGGGCAACCACAATGATGGCCACCAGGGCCGATGCCGCCGCAACCCCAAGGGACAGAGCAACATGAGAGGTGCTATAGGCCGCCATGACGACGCCGGCAATCAAGCTGGCTGAGCCTATGATGCCCAGTATCCCGAAGCTTGGCACAAACAGCTCCATCGCCAGCATCACGATACCGATCACAAACAGCAGCCAGGTCTCCCAACCGGCAAATCCGGCCACCTGATTGCCGAAGAAATAGAGCACGAATGCAACCACACCAAGAATCCCCGGCACGCCGAAGCCTGGAACAATGACTTCGATAATCACGCCGGCGATACCGATGAACAACAGCAGCGTCATGACCCCGGGATGCGTAAGAAATGTAGCCAGCTTCTCCGAGAACGTCGGCTCCATCCGGAATACGTCCTGCGTGGAGTAGTCCATCCATGTGATGACCTCTTCGGTGCTGTTCGCAATCGTGTCTGCGTAACCAGTCTTCAGCGCTTCATCATGCATCAAGGATAGACCCTCGCCAGGTTGTTTCGTCAATTCGATTTCAGGCATATCGACCTTCAGATTGATATCTGCCATGCCCATCGCGATTTCTTTGTTTCGACCACCCGCCTCGGCAGCTCCTGCCATCTTGCTCTTCCACCAGGAAACCAGCTTGGCATCTTCGATCCGATTGCCTCTGGCATCCACCATATAAGCCGCGCCGATCATGCTGCCCTCGGACATGGCAATCTTGTCTGCATTGAGTGCGATGTAACTGCCGGCCGATGCCGCATCGCCCGTAATGTAAGCCACGATCGGAATCTCGCTGTCTTTCATCAAGGTAGCAATTTCACCAGCTTGGTCGACAAGACCGCCCGGCGTATCGATTTCCAGGACGATCAGTCCTGCCGCCATCTCTTTGGCTTCCTTAAATCCGCGTTCCATAAAGCTGGTTAAGCCGCGTTCGATCGGCTGCTTCACCGGAATGACGTACACCGACCCGATGTTAGCCGCCATCGCGGATTTCATCGGTGCTGCATACATTCCGATCGATATCAGCATCATCACGACCGCTGCTGTTAATGTCAGGAATCTGCGCATCCACAACTTTCTACTCATCTTTTCCCCTCCTTTTCGACTTAATTCGGCCACCTCTACCTTCATTTCGACAAAACAGGTTCAGCGGCCTGCCTCTTGCATAAGCATATGTATCTACTTGCACCCATATGGTAGTTATTACGAATCAGAAACGATTTCGTTTCAAAAAGTATGCCCATCCATGGAAAAAACCATCGATCAAGGCGCTCGGCTTCTCCAAGCCCTGCTCCTTCACGACAAAGAAAAAACACCCCTTGAGAAAACAAGGGGTGTTTCACTTATGTTGTTACAGAAATTGTTGAACAACTTGATTGACAAGCTTTCCGTCTGCACGCCCTTTAACTTTCGGCATGAGAGCGCTCATTACTTTACCCATCTCGGCTTTTGAAGAAGCACCGGTTTCCTGGATGGTCTGCTGTACAATGACTTTAATTTCTTCTTCAGTAAGCTGTTCCGGGAGGTAGGCGCTAAGGAGCTCAATTTCTGCTTTTGCATCGGCGGCAAGATCGTCGCGTCCCGCTTTTTCAAATTCTTGGAGGGCATCTTTGCGCTGTTTGATTTCACGACTAAAAATATCAAGCACTTCGTTGTCATCCAAACTTCGTTTCAAATCTATTTCAAGATTTTTTATCGTCGAACGAACCATTCGAATCGTTGAGAGTTTGAACTTGTCCTTACTCTTCATCGCTTGCTTCATATCTTCGTTCAATCGTTCGCTAAGATTCATGCTAGTTCAGATCCTCCTAAAACTTTCTCTTACGAGCAGCCTCGGACTTTTTCTTGCGCTTTACGCTTGGCTTTTCATAATGCTTGCGTTTCTTCACTTCAGCCAATACGCCATCTTTAGCAATGGAACGCTTGAAGCGACGAAGTGCAGCATCAATTGTCTCGTTTTTGCGAACTTTAGTTTCAGACACCAGTTTTCCCTCCCTCCGACCAGACCGTCCAAGAGCATTAACACGGTTCATCAAACTTCATTATAGGGCAAACCGAAATAGGGTGTCAACCTTGGGCGTTTAATTTACGATAGTCCGTGCAATGGAAACACCCCCGCGGCGGCCATGCGCTGCGAGGCTGATATATTTCTTCCTATGCAAGAAATTATGTATGAGCCGGGGAAATGCCGGTTAATGCGCCTAAGCGGCGGCCGCCCATCAGGTGATAGTGCACGTGGAACACCGTTTGTTCCCCATCGCGACCACAGTTGTTAATTAACCGATAACCGCTCTCCGCAATGCCCAGCTTGGCCGCGGCCTCTTTAGCCGCTTTGTGCATCTCGCCAATCAGCAGCAGGTCCTCATCCCCAATATCGTTCATGGAAGCGATATGCTTCTTCGGAATGATCAAGACATGAACCGGCGCTTCCGGGTTGATGTTTTGAAATACGAGCACCTTATCATTCTCGAGTATCTTCGTGGAAGGAAGCTCACCTTCTACGATTTTACAAAAAACACAATCCATTCGCGGTTACCCCTTTCATACGTTTACATGCTTTTATCATATAAGAAATCGGGCAGTGCGTCCAATCAATGGAAGATGATCCATATAAAAAAAAGAGAAGCACCCCTGGAACGCAGCTGTCCAGTAAGGAGGCGCTTCATCACGAGAGCAAGGGAAAAGAAAGGAATCTCTCATGATCAAGCGCCAGCCCGGTGCTTCTTCTATATGTCGGCTTATCTGTACTATAACAGCCCCTTGTTGCTGTTTCCGTGATTTAAATCACACCGCCTTATGTTTTGCGGCTACATCGATTCGATTGCAATCCGGGATCCCGCTCCCGCCTGTTCCGCCGGCTGTACCACCAGCTTGCGCGGCAGGCGTGCCCGAAGCTCGGGCACATGGCTGATGATGCCGACGGTTAGCTTATCGGTATGGAGGCGCTCAAGCGCGGTGATGACCGTCTCCAGCAGCTCCGGATCCAGCGTGCCGAATCCTTCGTCGAGGAAAAAGAATTGCAGCGGATATTGCCCGCGCAGCTGGATTTGGGCGGAGAGCGCCAAAGCCAAGGCCAATGAGGTCAGGAACGTCTCGCCGCCGGATAAAGTGGATACCGGACGCCGGACGCCGCCGTTGGCATCGTCCCGAATGACAAAACCTCCGCCGGAATCCACCTCAAGCGAGTAGCGCTGCTTGGTCAAATAGCGAAGACGCTGGGAGGCCGACTGGCTCACCTGCATCAGCTGTTCTTCCGCAATATATTCAACAAACGCGTTGCCGCGCAAGCAGGACTGCAATTTGGACAAGCGTTCGCTCTCTCGCTGGAGGTTTAGGCGCCGCTCTTCCAATTCCATGAACCGGACGTGACGCTGGTTCAAGTCTTCCAAATCCCGCTCCGCCCGGGCTCTCGCCTGCAGCGCTTCCTCGTCGGTTGCACGGGCCGCCTGAAGCTCGGCTGTGCACCGTTCCCAGTCCTCTTCTTGGAACGGGCGGGTGCCAAGCTTCAGCTCGACGTCGCGAAGCCTCAGGGTCCATTCCCGCTGCCCGTCCCGATGCGCTTTCACGAGCTGGGCACATCGTTCGCTTTCTTCCGGGGTCAAGCAGGCTTCCATGACGGCATGCTCCGTAGCGAACGGAGAGGCGGCCAGCTGGTTCTCCCAGGCAAGCTTGGCAGCCACGTGCTGCTCCTGCGCGGCTCTTTCCGCCTGTTCCGCAAGCGCCGCTTCCTTGGCTGCATGCCGAGCCGCCTCCTCTGCCTTCCTGCATTCGCTCCTGGCTTCTTCCGCGGACTCCTTCAGCAGCTTCATCCTGGACCTGCACTCGCCCAGCATTTCCTCGGCCGACCGGTCTCCGATCCAAGCCTGAAGCCGCTCTTCTTTATCCTTCAGGCCATCCGCCTTTCCTTCCCGCTGCGCATCCCATTGAATCTGCAGCTTTTCGAGCTCAAGCAGCTGCTGCTCCAAGCGGAGGACGGCCTCCTTTTTCTCTTCGATGAATGGAACGCTGCGCTCGAGCCCTTCCTTAATCGATTCGGATTCCGCGTCCTTCTCTTGCATGAGCTGAAAACGGGCAGCTGCCTCTTCCAAAGGAAATTCCGGCTTGTTTTCCTGCCAGGAAGCCAAAATGTCCGCAGCTTCGGTTTCCAACCCGGCTAACTGATCCCGCATCTGGTGCTCTGCCGCTTGCCCATTCTCCAGCGCGGCGCTCTGTTTCATCAGCTCCTGCCGACATGCCAGGAGACTCTGCTGCACCTTGGAAACTTCCGCTCGGCATTGTCCGATGGCAGCAGCTTGAGCATCAGCCGCTTCTATGAGCCAGGCTGTATCCGAAGCAAGCTTTTCCGCGTCGTACGGCCCTTCAGCGACAGGCATGGCGGTTACCGCGGCTTCCATCGATCCGCTCTGCCTGAAGGAAATCGCGTCAATCAATTCGCCTTCTGCGAAAGTGCCGATCTGCGAACGCGATTGACTCGCCAGCGACTCCGCTTCGTTATGCTGCCCCCGCAGAGTCAGTCTGGCTTCCTGGATTTGATGCGTGATCCGCGTCAGCCGGTCCATGCCCTCATCCAAAGTCTCTTCAGGCTGTCCTGCCGAAACGGCCGGTTGCGGATGATGCTGACTTCCGCACACGGGACAAGGCTCGCCTGGCCGGAGCTCGGCGGCCAGCGAAAGGGACAGCGCATGAAGCTGTCTGTCCCGAAGCGATCGGCTCATCGCCTGGCTTACCTCGACTGCGGCGGCGGCGATCCGATCGGCAAATGCCGATGCTTCGGCTGCGTCACGCTGCAAGCCGTCAGCCTGCATGGAGAGCTGTATGTAATCGCGCTGCAGCTCCTGCTCCTGCTTCTGCATGGTACCCAATCTGGCCTCGAGCTCCTTCAGCTTGCCCTCCTGCGATTTCAGTTCGAGCTCGGACTTGTGCTTCTGCCTTCGGACAGCCTCAAGCGCTTGAACCTTCTGCATCGCCAAATGAAGCGCCTGGCGCTCCCCTGAGCGGGTCTCCAGCCCTTTCAGCTTGCCCTGCAGCTCCTCCTGCCGCCTGCGGCCTCGTTCGAGCAGCTCCTGCTCCTTATGCAGCAGAGCGGTTACCCCTTCGCGCTCTTGGCGCGCTTTCGTTCGCTGCGCATCCAGCTTGGCCAGTTCTTCCCGTAATGCATCACGTTCCCGCTGCAATAAAACGGCCTGCTCCAGCTGCTGCTCCCGAAGCACCAGCTTCGGTTCCTCGGCCCGAAGCGCAGCTTGGGCGGCTTCATCCGCCTTCACCGCCTGCTCGGCTGCCTGCTGGGCGGACGCGGCTTGCGCCAGGAGCCCTTCGGCAGTCCGCCGCCGCTGATCCCATGCCTTGCCGGATTCGCGCCATGCCTCAAGCGCGGGGAGAACGGCGGCCGCAGCCCCTGTCAGCTCAAGGCGGCGTTCCAACCGCTGCATCTCTTCCTCATGCTGGGCAAGCTCGTCCAGCTTCCCCTGCAGCCGCCGCTTTTCCATATCCAGCTCGCGAATTTTTCCCATAGCTTCATGGGCTTCCATGGCGGCTTGGAGTTGATTGCGGGATAACGCCGCGTGTTTCTTGGCATGTTCCAGCACCGCAGTTGCTTCCGCCAAAGCTTCCTTGCCTGCACTTCCAAGACCCTGCTGTTCCGCTTCGACCGATTTCAGAGAACCCTCCGTATCCTTAACACGGCGGCTGAGCTTGATCGCAAGCTGATCCCCGTACCGTTCCAAATGGAACAACCGCTGCAGCATCTGCCGGCGTTCGCTCCCCTTCAGGGAAAGGAATTCGGCGAACTTTCCCTGTGGAAGCACGACCGCACGGGTAAAATCGTCCATTTTGAGCCCGATTTTCTCTTCGACGCAGCGGGTGACCTCGGCCAATTTATCCGCCACCACCTGATCCCCTTCGGGGGTAACGCGAATGAAACGGCTCACCGTATTGCTGATGGAAAGCTCGTTTACCCGTTTGAACCTGCGCTCTACCCGGTATCGCTCCAGCCCAGCCGCGGAAGACAACTCAAACGTAAAGGAGACGGACAGACCGTCCTCCGAGTGGTTCATGATGCCCTGGGTTCCGTTAACCGCGCGCTCCACTTTTCCGTACATGGCTAAGGTAATCGCATCCAGCAGCGTGGATTTCCCGCTGCCCGTCGGTCCGAAAATACCGAAGAGCCCGGTTTCGCACAACGTTTCGAAATCAATCTCCTGCGTGCTTCGGTAGCTCTGCAGTCCGGATAACTTCAACAAAATCGGCTTCATTCTAAGACTTCACCTCCGTGCCGTCAGACTCAGACTCCTCTTCCTCAACCAGCTCCAGAAACAAATCGACCAGGTGATCCTCAGGCTCAGCTCCCCCGGTTTGCCGTTGGTAGAACTTTCGGAACAGGTCCGGCAGCGGCAGCCTTGAGCGCTCGCTCTCCAGCTCCAACGCTTCCATCTCCGGGTATACCGGACGAATGTGGACGATGCCGTCCCTGCTCTTGCGCAGCCGCTGAATATCGGCAAGCCCCATGGCCTCCGTTAAGGATACCTCCAGATCAATGAAAGCCTCGGGATCACGCCCCTCATCCAGCCAGCGGTAGACTTCATCCAAGCCGCCTTTGGCCTTCCATCGGACAAGCGGGCGGCCGCTGCTGAGAAACAGCTCCTCAATCACGGGACTTCCTCCCGGCGATACGTCAACCATGGTCACCGATTTCGCCTGTCCCGCTTCCGAGAAGCTGTAGGCCAGCGGGGATCCGCTGTAGCGGATCATCCCATCCCCTTTCACAGCCTGGGAACGATGCAGGTGACCCAGCGCCGTATAGGCAGCGCCGACAGCGAGTGCCGACGGATCGACCGTGTACGCTCCCCCGACTTGAATCGGACGCTCGGAATCGCTCTCGACGCCGCCAAGGACATAGATATGGCTCATCGCCAGATTGACCGTCTGCGGAGAAAATTCCCTTGCCATCATCCTCATCAGTTTTCCGACTCTCTCGCTGTAGGCGCGGCGAAGCTGATCCTCATCCCCGTCGACCGATAACAGCTCGTTGAGCCTGGCCTCTGACGGGTAGGGCAGAGCTGCGATCTTGGCCGTTTCTCCGGTACGGGCTGTGGCAACCGTTACCGCATCGGCGATAGGTGTCCCTATCAGCGTGATGCCTCTGGCTGCAACAAGCGGCGTAACGGATGCAACCCGTTCCGGCTGATCATGGTTGCCTGCAATGACCACCATGGGGCGGCCTCCCTCCGTAAGTCTGGCGGCCGCTTCGTAAAACAGCTGCTCGGCTGACGCAGGCGGATTCACGGAATCATAAACATCCCCCGCCATAAGGATCAGGTCCGCCTGCTGATCGTCCGCCAGCTTAACCAGTTCATCCAGAAAGCGCTCCTGCTCGGCAAGCCGGCTTCGGCCTTCGAGCGTGCGCCCCAGATGCCAGTCCCCGGTATGCAAAATACGCATCGATAATCTCCTCTCCCGCTTCAAACGTCTAACAAAACATAACTTACCGAAAGGTTATACCTGTACGGCATGTCCCCCATCAAAAAAGTACAGCCATTTCTCATGCACAGGTTCGCCTAAAATATCCTCCAAAGCCTTTGCATACAGGTCCAGCTGAAAACGATACTGGTCAGCCAAGGCCGTCAGGCCGCCGCGATGCTCCAGCACCCGGTCGGTCTTATAATCAAGCAGCACAAGGCGGCCGTTATGCCTGAACATGCAGTCCACAACCCCTTGAATCAGCACCGTTTCGTCCCGCAGCAGCTCCATCTCAGGCAATCCTTGGGCCGAATGTTCCGAAATCGGGTCCAGAAAAGCCAGCCCCTGATAAGCTTCTGCCGCTGGGAGCGCATAGGAAAACGGCATCTCGCGCCAGACATCCTCTGCTGACAGCACCCGCTTTCCAAGGTCGCAATCAAAAAGGCTGCTAATCTCGGCTGCTTCCACCGCGGAAGCCTGCTCACCGGTGATGATCTCCTTTTCCACCAGGTAACGGATGGTTTCTTCGATCTCCGCTGTCGGTTCTGCAGCGTCTTCCAGCCGTTGAAGCGGCAGATGCTGCATGATGGTATGATAGACGGTTCCCCGCTCGGCGGGCGTCAGCTTCGTGGACTCCATAAATTTCGGCCGCCGCAGGCTCAGCGTGAAGGAGGTGCTTGCGTCGATACTTTCCCTGCTCTGGCGTTTCACGGCCCGTTCCTCCAATAAATCCAAGGAGGGGCTGTCCTGCAGGGCAAGCAGCTTTTTCATCTCCGTTACGGACGTTTTGGCCGATATTTGACTGACCGCTTCATAACGATAACTCCACGACAACCGCTGATCGATGGAAGCCCGCTGAACATCCGTCCCCTCCTCTTCCGCTTCGGCAATCGCAGATTCCGGAACAGGCTCGAGGCTGCGCAGGGCATTCAGCTTCATCATTCGATTTTCGCTGTCCGCCTGAACGTCATCGCTCATGCCGGTCATGCCCTGTGCCAGGGATTCCGGCGTTTCAATCGAGAATATCCATTGCGATCGGTCTGCCGCTAACGCGCGCGAGCTCGTCTCTTCCGGCAATCCCGCCTGTCCGCGGAGCGGACTCGCAGACGGATGCCGTATCACGGCCGGACCGATCCAATCCAGGTAGCTCCGTCCCCGGGCAAGGACGTAATCCGGCAGAAGCAACTCCGGGTTAAAATCGGCCTGTGCCCAAGCGGACACCTTTTTCGGCAAATCCTTCACCGTGCCGACCAGGATCATCTTCTCTTTCGGCCGTGTAAGCGCAACGTAGAGCACCCGCATCTCCTCGGCCAGCAGCTCCAGCTGCGATCTGCGCCGAATCGCCAGGTTTGGCAGCGTCGGGTAGCTTACGCGCATGCCTTCATCCACGAACTTCGGTCCGAAGCCAAGCTCCTTATGCATCAGGAAGGGGGCGTTCAAATCCTGTTGGTTGAAATTTTTGGACAATCCCGCCACGAACACGACCGGAAACTCCAGGCCCTTGCTCTTGTGAATGGTCATCAGGCGCACCGCGTTGCCCTGGCTTTCCGTGCCTCCGGCCGTGCCAAGATCCCCGCCGCGCTCGCGGAGACGCGAGATAAAGGTCAGAAAACGGAAGAGCCCTCTGGAGGCTGTGTCCTGTTCATACTGCACGGCCCGGTCATATAGGGCGGTCAGATTGCCCTGACGCTGCCTGCCGCCGGGCAAGCCGCCAACCCAATCCAAATATCCGGTTTCGCTGTAAATCCCCCAGATCAGATCGCTCAGGCTTCCCTGACGCGCTTCCTGCCGCCAGCGCTGCAGCCGATCCATAAACAATCCAAGTTTGGCGCCAAGCTCCGCCGATATTTCGATAGCATGGCCCTCCGCCGTTAGCGGGGCATCCGAAAGATGGCTGCCTGCTACGAGCTCATGACCGGCGGCGGCTTCGGCCAGGCCTTCCAGTCCTGCGCCCGGCGTCCATTTTCCGTCGACGAAGCCCATAGGGCGTGCCGGATCCATGACCGGCGGCGCGACGCTTAACGAGACCGCTGCCTTCAGCGCATCGTAATAAGTCCCTTTCGCGCACAGGCGAACCTGTGCCATCTCTTCCTCGGATAATCCAAGAATGGGCGAGCGCAATACCGAAGCCAAAGGAATGTCCTGCCGCGGATTATCGATCACCTGCAGCAGCGATAAGATGATTTCCACTTCCGTAGCCTGAAAGTATCCCTTGTTCTGCTCGCCGAATGCCGGTATTCCCTCCAGCCTTAACTCCTCAATAATTAACGGTGCCCAAACCATGGCTGAGCGCAGCAAAATGACCATGTCTCCGTACCCGGCGGGCCGCATCGTTTTCAACCCTTTATCGTAAACCATGAGCGGCTTTCCGCTTTCGCCTGTCATTTCGCGGATTTTGCGGGCGATGGCGCGGGCTTCCAGCTGGGCGGTTTCCATTTCGAGCGCCTCAGCTTCAAGCTGAACCCCGTCCTCTTCGGAAGCCGATTCATCGGACTGCTCCTCCGGACCTTTTCCGGCACGGTCGATCAGCAGCATTTCGGGCATGTAGGGATTCGCGCCTCCGTTCGTTTCCTGTTCCGGAAAAGAAGCTCCGCATACAAGCTCGGCCCGTTCATCATAGGCAATCTCGGCTACCGATTCGTTCATGATCTGCCGGAACAGCAAATTGACGGCGTCCACCACTTCCATCCGGCTGCGGAAATTACGGGCCAGATCAATTCGGATGCCTGTTTGGGACGTGCCTGTCCCGGAAGAAAACGTCTTGTACTTATCGAGAAACAGTCCCGGTTCCGCCAGACGGAACCGATAAATACTCTGCTTCACGTCGCCGACCATAAACCGGTTGCCCGGCATCTCCCGAGAAATCAATCGTACGATGTCTTCCTGCACGCTGTTCGTATCTTGATATTCATCCAGCAGCACTTCATCAAACTGCTCGCGGTATTCCATCGCCGCATCGGAAGGCATCATATGTCCCGGCACGGAATCGGGATGGCGAAGTATATGGAGGCAGTAATGCTCAAGGTCGTTAAAGTCGACCATGCCTTTGGCCGCCTTGGCCTCCCTGTAACGCTCGCCAAACGCGATCACCGTCTCGGCCAGCTCCATCATCAGCGGCGCTGCCGTATGAAGCTCCCGCAAAAACTCCGATGCCGGACGGCCGAACAATGCATTTTTCAGCTCATTTACGATTTTCTTCACGTTGTCGCGCAGTTCCTTGACCTGCTCCTGCAGCTCCGGCAGCACCTCATCCTTCCGAACGGATTTGAGCTTGCCGAAAGACGCCTCGCGGAAAATGCCGTACAACGATTCCCACGGCGAAGTATCGATGGCCTCCAGCAGGGAAGCCACCAGTCGCAAGTCCTCATCGAGATTGTCCGCATACGGTGTTGGCCCTCCCGGCTGCATGGCAATGGCCTTGGCTTGCTGCAGCAGCCCTGCCGCTCCGTTCAAAGCCAGACGTGCATCAGCCAAGATGCTCTGGACCCATGGCGTGTTACCGAGAGCTTCCGTATCGGCCACCTGAAAGCCGGCGGCTGTCTCCCTAAGCCAGTGTGACGGCCATGAATGGCTGCGGGAGAAATCGTATAGACGCTGCACGAGACGGTACAGCGCATCGTCCGTTCGCTCGCCGCTGAACCAGTCCGCCAAGCGCAGAAACCGGCTTTCCGGGTCCCCCTCCGCCTCACCGTATTTCTCTTCGAACAGCTCCTCCAGCATATCCTGCCGCATTAAATCCGCCTCATGTTCGTTCAGGATGCGGAATCCCGGATCCAGCGGTATTAACTGATAATATCGCCGAATGACTTCCATGCAGAAGGAGTGCAGCGTTGTAATCGACGCTCTGCCAAGCAAAGCGAGCTGACGCCGGATATGCTCATTGTCCGGATCCCGGTCCAGCTCACGGTCCAGCGCTTCCCGGATCCGTCCCCGCATTTCGGCAGCGGCGGCTTTCGTAAAGGTAGCCACAAGCAGCCGATCTACGCTGAACCCGGCGGCATCGTCCAGGATTTTGCGAATGATCCGTTCAACCAGCACGGCGGTTTTCCCTGAACCTGCCGCAGCTGCAACCAGCATATCGTCGCCCGACAGCGCAATGGCTTTCCACTGGTCGTCGCTCCACATGCTTCCCTCGGGTTTTGCTATCATCTCTCTCACCGGCTCTCTCCTCCCTTCGGATGTCCAAGCATATCCCACACCTGATCTTTGCCCGGTTTGCCCAGCAGCTGGTATTCGCTGCCCTCAATCGCGTCGTCGAACTGACATACGGGCCGGAAAGAACAGAACGTGCAGGCGGTCTCCTGCTGTATCCGATACGGTTTAATCGCGACATCGCCGCCTGTGATGCGGGAGCCGATGTTCAGCATGTTCTCCCGCACGGCGGACAACAGGGTCTCCCACTGGTCAGGCGTTGCCACGGCCGCGCTGCTGTAGAAGCTGCCGTCCGTTTTGACGGCGACGGGCAGGATGGCAGAGTGCCCTTTTTCAAGGAACGAATCCATGAGGGACACCGCTTCGCGGTCTGCCAGGAGCAGACCTTTCATTTTGTAGCGCTTGAGCAGCTCCTCTGCCGCCTGCTCCGGCGTCATGCCGTTGGCGGACTGCAATACCGGATCATGCACGTGGAAGTACAAGGTTCCCGCAGGCAGGGCCTGCTCGCCGAGCCATTCCTCCGCAAACGTCAGCAGCACGTCCAGATAGGTCAGCATCTGCAGGGATAGGCCGTAATAGACCTCATGCAGCCGCAGATCCTTCTGGCTCGATTTATAATCGATGACCCGAAGCATGATGCCATGCTCGCCTCGGGCCATGTCGACCCGGTCTATGCGCCCGACAATCTCCATCTTGGTCCCGTTCGGCAATTCAAACGCCAGGGGAGGCAGCGGCTTTCCGGGACCGAAATCAAGCTCAAGGCCGATCGGCTCGAATTTGCCGCGCCTCGCCTGCTCTCCCAATATGACCGACGCTCGGCCCACGATGTTTTTAAGCTTTCGCGAAATATAGCCGTACCGCTTGGAGCTGAGCAGGATTTCACCCTGCAGCATCGGTGCGAGCCGATCCACGGTCGCTTCCGCTTCGCGCAGGCATTCCTCAGCGGTCAGGTCTCCCCAGCTTCGATGCTGCGATTGGAACTTGACGGCCATGCTGCTCAAAGCAGCATGGAACAGCTGTCCGATGTCGGGAGCCTGAAGCCTGTACAGCTGCCGCTCTCTCAGCTTCAACCCATGGGAGGCAAAATGGGAGAACGGGCAGGCAACAAAGCGCTCCATCCGGGATACGCTTGTCCGCAGCTTCGTTCCGTACAACTGTCTGCTGGTTTCCAGCTTGAGAGGCCGAGCTTCATTCCGGTAAGACAAGGAGGAGAGCATGGTCGTGAGGCGGGGCCGCAAACCCGGCTGCTCCGCATACCAGTTGTAAACATGCCACCACAAATCCGGGATCTCCTCCCCATTCCTCCAGTCGCGAAGCCGGCCCGCTAAATAAGCAAGCGTCTTGTCTGGACGGACCGCATAACCCTCCTGCTCAAGGGCCGATTGCCCGGCATGCGGTCTTGGAAACAAAGGCTCCTCTTCCAGCTGGAACATCAGCTTCAGATGCCGCACCACCTCGGATGGCAGTAACGGCTTGCCTTCATCATCCGCTGCAGGGTAGCTGACCCACAGCTGTTTGCTGGCCGAAGTCAGCGCATTATAGATCAGAAACCGTTCATCCAGCAGTCTTCGGGATATGCTCGGGGCAAGCTCCAGCCCGCGGTCTTCAAGATGAACCCGATCCGGCTCCGTCAGGATGCCGTCATCCTGGAACTGGGCCGGGAGCACGCCGTCGTTAATGCCGAGAAGGAAAGCATATTTCACCCCGCCCGTCCGCGTCCGGTCCATGCTGCCGATGAGCACCTGGTCCAGAGACGGAGGCACAAGAGCCATTTTCATTTCCGTAAGTCCCGTACCCAGCACGCCGGTAAACAATTCGGTGCTTAGCTTCTCCGCGCCCATCATCTCGACGATTTGGTCGAGCAGGCCGAGCACGGCTCCCCATACCTGGCGATGTTCCCGGGCTTCCTCAGGACGCCCGGCATCCAGTGCAGCCCGGCTTAACAGCTCCAGCTTCTCGGGCACAGCGCACTCCTCCAGCAGCCGATAGACAGCGGTGCTCTGATCCATCGCACTCGCAGCCTTTTTCATCCGCTTCTCGAACGCATGCAGCGGTTCCGTTATCACCTTCCTGGCGTACTCGATCGCCGCCATGCCGTCCTGATTGCGGATCTCGCTTTCCCCATCTTCTAAAGAAAGGCTTGGAACTCCCTTCCAGGGACCGCCGTCCGTCCAGCGCGTGCCCTGGATTCCGGAAGCCAGCACATGGTTCTCCAGACGGTCCATGTCCTCACGGGTAAGCGAACCGTCCAGCGGCAGCAGCAGATCCGTCTTCACGCAGCGGAATACGTCCTCATAACGCCACCGGCGTCCGACGACATCAAGCGCTGAGCGAATGAACTCGACCAGCGGATGGTGAAGCTCGCTCCGCTTCTGATCGAGAAAATAAGGAACGCCGTATTCTCTGAACAAAGGACCCATCAGATGCTCATAGTCCCCCATATTCCGGACAAAAACAGCCATTTCGCGGTATCTTGCCCCTTCCTCCTGTGCCAGCCGCAGCATTTCGCGCAGAGCTCCTTCGATTTCGGCCCGGCGATGGCTGGCAGCGTGTAAAAGCAGACCTTTCCTCCCGCGGTTTGGACTGCTCGCTGTGTCCAGGCCTTCATCCGGTTCCGCCCAGCGTCTCTTCCGATCATAACCGCGCTCAAGGTGGGCAAGCATGGGAGATTCCTGAAACCGCGGCAGAACATCGGGATGAAGAATGCGGTGCTCCGCTTCCAGCCCGATCTCATCGATAATCCCTTTGAGCTTTATGTACGTCACCGCAGTAGGATGAAAGAGATCCAGCTCATGCGGAACCGTCCCGTTCCTGTAAGGCTTGTCCAGCGTCAGCGCGATCGTCACTCGCTTGGCGTGTGCGATGATCTCCCGCAGCACCCGGAACTCCTGCGGCGTAAAGCCGTGGAAGCCGTCGATCCAGATGTCGGCACGCTTGATATATTCCGATTCGGTCACACCCTCAGCCAATGAGGCCAGCGTGTCTTCCTCATCCATGTAAAACCGTGAAATTTCAACCTCGAAATCGCGAAAGACCGTTACGATGTCCTCCAGCTTCCGCCGCAGCATCGGTGAATTCCCGGAGCCGGATACCATCTGTCCCAGCTGCTCCTCCACGCATGAGGCGTCAATGCAATAGCGCTTCATTTCCGTGTACAGCTCGCTCAGCTTGCCGACAAAGCCATGCTGCTCTCCCGAGGCGCCGAACATGTGGAGCTCTTCCTTGCGCCTCCGCAGAATTTTATACAGCAGCATCCGCTTGCCTTCCTCGCTGATCGCCACTTTCGCGGCTCCGCCGGTTTCCTGCATGACGCGGTAAGCCAGACGGCGGAAGCTAAGCACCTGCGCGCGCATCATGCCGCGAATGCCTCCCGCATTGACGAGCGCGTGCTCCGCTTCATAGGAGCCTTGCTCCGGAACGATCAAGATCATCGGATCCCCCTTGGGATTATGCTCCAACCGTTCGATCATCTCTTGGCGGATCGACGTGCTCTTGCCGCTGCCCGACCTGCCGATAACAAATTGAACGCTCATGCTATGCCTCCTTTACATCTTGCCGAAAGAGACTCATTCACCTTCAAAACCAGCTGCTGACCCGGTGAAATCATGCCCTTTGAATCTAGTAGTTCAAGATCAAAAATGTATGTCAAATCTTGCGTGATGGTTCGGCTCTATCAAAAAAGATGCTGATTACTAGTATAACATAAGTCCTGATTGGTGGAACATACGTTTGGATTTCATTCCCATTCCCAACGATTTCGGACATATGAAAAAGGACCCTGCCATCGTGGTTATCCACCATTGCAAGATCCTCTATATGAACCGCCAAGCTGGGGTGTTTACAGTTTTGATTTGCTGCGCACTTCAAAGACGGCGAATTTCAAATAATGTCCCTCGTCGACCCCAAGAATTTGCGGATGGTCCTTGCCGGCCGCACGCCATTCCACCAATCTCAGAATTTTGCCGGCATCCTTCGCCGCATCCTGGATCGTCTCCAGGAACAAATCCGGCCGCATATGGTACGAGCAGCTTGCCGTAACCAGATATCCGCCCTCGTTGACCAGCTTCATGCCGTGGAGGTTGATATCCTTGTACCCGCGGCAAGCCCCCTTGACGGCCGACCTGGTTTTGGCAAACGCCGGCGGGTCCAGAATGACCACGTCCCAGGATCGCCCTCCGCCCGCGGTCAACGGTTTCGAGGTATCCACTTTCTGGTCCCCTTGGGCACGTAGCTCGCGCTCTTCCAAACCCTTTACCTGGCTGCGCAAATATTGGAAGGCGTCATCCACCACAAATTCCACGCGATCCTGGAATCCGTTCAATTCCACGTTCTCTTTGGCACTTTCGATGGCATGCTCCGATATGTCGAGGCAGGTGACTTTCTTGGCGCCGTATTTGCATGCATGCAGCGTGAAGCTGCCCGTATGCGAAAAGCATTCCAGCACCGTTGCGCCGTCCCAATACGGGAACGTAACTTCTTTTCCGCTTTTGTTTACCGGCAGGGTCTTCGTCTCACCGTCCCGCTCCACGGCCTGAAGCGTAATCCCGCTGCGGCTTCCCCAACCGGTCATTAACGGTTTGATGGATGCCCGGTTCTCCCGCTGATCAAAGAAATATCCGGTCTTCTGACCCTCTTCGATATCCACTTTGATCTTCAAGCCGTTCTCCGTCACGACGACGTGGCGGGGACACTCCCCGTAAAGAGTTCCCTTGCGCTGTTCCAGCCCTTCCAGTTCCCGGATGGAAACGTCGCTGCGCTCGTAAATTCCTTTCGGCTGTACCACTTCGACAAGCGCCTCCACGATGTCCGCACGGCATCGATCCATGCCCAGCGTCAGTAGCTGCACGACCAGCACGTCGGCAAAACGGTCCACGATCAGTCCCGGCAGAAAATCAGCCTCGCCATATACCAGCCGGTAAGCATTCTCGTCTCCGATAAACCGCTCCCGGTGTTTCAGGCATTCCTCAAATCTGGCTGCGAAAAAAGCCTTGTCCATCGCTTCGACCGGTTCATACGAAACGGTGCGCACGGTGATTTGTGATTGCGGATTGTAATACCCGGAGGCAAGAAAACGGCCTTGATGATTGAACACCGATACGATATCGCCCGGCTCGGGCTCGCCCTCGACAGAAGCAATCTCGCTTTTATACACCCAAGGGTGCCCCTGCTCCAGTCTCTTTTTTCGACTGCGCTCCAAAATAACCGATGGCACTGTATTTCACTCCTTAAAATTATCCCCTGGTTTATTGCAATAGGTATGCATGTCCGCCAAGGGTCATATACGTAATTAAGAAAAACGTCGACCGACGTGCTTTCACAGTTACCCGACCGAGTGAAGAGATCGTTTTCTTGCGATGACCGATGACTTTCGGCTTTGCTGGAAACTCCGCTCCCACCTTATTTTACAAAAAGGAGAACATCATGCTATCCACGCTCTGGTTTCCCGTCTGTTATGGTCTTGTCCTGTTTCTGTTCGGCATGAAGGTCATGGAGGTCGCCCTCCAGCGCTGGGCCGGACCGCTCTTGCATAAGTGGCTCCACAAAGCGACATCCACGCCCCTGAAAGGCATGGTTGCCAGCACGGCGGTTACGGCCCTGCTGCAGAGCAGCACCGCCGTAACCGTGCTGGCGATAGGCTTTGCCAATGCCGGATTGTTAAGCCTGTCCGGTACCTTGGGCGTTATTCTCGGCACGAACATCGGCACGACGGTAACGACCGAACTCATCAGCCTGCAGATCGGACAAGCCGCCATGCCACTGCTTGTCCTCTCGCTGATGCTGTGGGTCGGGGCCGTTCTTGTCAGCGAACGCGTACCTGCGAGTCACGACAAGTTAAAAAACCAGTTGATCCGCAGCCAATTTTTATGCCTCGCTGTCGCCGGATTTTCACTGGTGCTGCTCGCGATACAAATCATGCAATCCATTGGGCCGACCCTTCAAAGCCTCGGGTTGTTCCAATGGTTCCTTGACCACGCCTCGCAAAGCGTCCTCTGGGGCATTGCAGCCGGTGCGATCCTGACGGCTTTGATGCACAGCAGCGCCGCGGTCATCGCCATGGCTATGGGGCTCGCCGCCAGCGGAGCGCTGCCTCCCGAGATCGGCGTCGCGATCGTGCTGGGCTCCAATGTCGGCACCTGCGTGACGGCGCTCATCGCAGCGATTGGCAGCAGCCGCGCCGGACGATTCGTGGCTTGGTCCCATTTGGGGCTTAATATCGGCGGAGTCCTGCTCTTTATTCCGTTCACAGCGGGATTAACCGCCGTATCCGGATGGTTAGCCGCAGATCCGGCCGGGCAAATCGCCCATGCGCAAACCCTGTTTAACATCGCATGCTCGCTGATCGCGCTTCCTCTTTGCTATCTGCCTTTCTGGAACAAGCGGTTGCCGTCCTAAAATTTCATATCTTCATCCGCCGGAATAGCGACTTCAAGCAGCATCAGCGCTTTACGCAGGATGATATCGTTGTTATTGTACCCGTTGCTCCGCTGCTTCCTCCATGCGGCAAGAGGCTCGAACCAGTCCACCCCGTTGATTTCCTCGATTTGGGGTTTTAGGATGCCTCCTTCTGCCTTAACGAGGTAGTAGTGAACTTCCTTGTCGACCTGGCCGAATTCGGGATGATGGTATTTATATGCAATAATGTCCACTGGAGAAGTGATGGATCCGACTATACCTGTCTCCTCGCGTATTTCTCGGAGAGCCGTCTGCTCGACGGTTTCACCGGCTTCCATCTTGCCTTTGGGAAGCGAGGTTTTTCCATAACGGTCCAAGATGAGTTGGATCTGAAGCGCCCCTTCATAATAACGGTATACAACGCCGCCCGCGGAAATTTGTGTATATGCCATGTCCTGTTCCTCCTTCATGTACAACAAGGACTCCACTTCCGGTAGCCAGGAAATGAAATCCTTGTCTGGTATGGCCGCTATGGAATATTACTGGGCAGCTGCCTTTAATCCATGATCCATGACGCTGAGGAGTTCGCCCTCGCATTCATTTACACCGGCTTTGGTTACTTTTACGCGGCACAGCTTGCCTTCGAGATCAGGCGATCCGTTGAATACAAGCTGCAGGTAGTTGTCGCTGTAACCCTGCATTTTACCGCCTTTGGGAGCACCCTTGTATTCGCGCTCCGGTATCACGTTCAGAATCTGGCCCACGAAACGCTCGGCATAAGCCAGCTGAAGCTGCTCCGACAAGTCGATCAGATCGTGCACACGCGCATTCTTCACTTCCTCGTCCACCTGATCCTCCATTCGTGCCGCCGGCGTGCCGGTACGCTTCGAATACGGGAATACATGCATTTCCGAAAATTGAATCGCCTTCATCAGGTCATATCCGTTCCGGAACATCTCATCCGTTTCGCCAGGGAAGCCGACGATGACGTCCGTCGTAATGCCCACATCCGGCATCGCTTGACGAATCAGGCCCATCTTGTTATAGAATTCTTCGGTCGTATATTTACGGCGCATCCGTTTCAGTACCGTATCATCCCCCGCTTGGAGCGGAATGTGAAGATGGCGGCACATTTTACTGGAGCGGTTCAGCACGTCCAGCATCTTCTCATCGATCTGGCTTGCTTCAATGGAGCTGATGCGGATCCGTTCCAAACCGTCAACCCGATCAAGGTCCCACAGCAAATCGGACAATCTGTAATCCTCGAGATCATCCCCATATCCGCCGGTGTGGATACCGGTCAGCACGATTTCCTTATAACCCGCTCCGACCAGCTGATGCGCCTGCTTGATGATGCTCTTCGGATCACGGCTTCGCGACAAACCGCGGGACCAAGGGATGATGCAGAACGTGCAGAAGTTGTTGCATCCGTCCTGAATTTTCAGAAATGCGCGAGTACGTTCCGCGAAATCCGGTACGTCCATTTCCTCGAATACCCGGGTCTTCATGATATTACGCACGGCGTTAATCGGCTGGCGCGTCTTTTCGATGTCATGAATGAAATCCATGATTTTCTCGCGATCCTGGTTCCCGATGACGAGATCCACGCCCGGGATATCCAGAATTTCGGCCGGCGAGGTTTGGGCATAACAGCCCGTTACGGCCACGATCGCCTCGGGATTTCGGCGAACCGCGCGCCGGATCATCTGGCGGCTCTTCTTATCCCCTGTGTTGGTAACGTGGCAGGTGTTAATCAAATAAACATCTGCGGTTTGTTCGAAGTCCACCTGGTCGTAGCCTTCATTCTTGAAGTATTGCCAGATGGCCTCGGTATCGTAAAAATTGACTTTGCAACCCAACGTATAAAACGCTACGGATGGCATGTTCAAACGCCCCCCATTTCTCCAGATTCGTATAGTGCGCAGGCCAGCGCCGTCATGCCGGCGGTCTCGCAGCGAAGGATCCGCCTTCCGAGTCCCACGGCTACGGCTCCCGCAGCTTCGGCCGCTCGGCATTCCTCTTCCGTAAAGCCGCCCTCGGGTCCAACGACCAGCAGCAAGCTGGCAGGCTTGGCCGATTCACGCAGCGCCTGCTCTGCAAAAGGCTTCAGCACGTCCCTCAGCTGGGAACCCTGCTCTTTTTCATAACAAAAATATACGGCATCATAACCGGAAAACGCTGCAAGCAGATTCTTCCACGTCAGAGGCTGTTCAACAGACGGTATCCGGTTGCGATGCGCCTGTTCAGCCGCCTCCTTCGCGATTTTGCGCCAGCGCTCCAGCCGCTTCCCTTCCTTTTTCGCATCGTACTGAACGATCGTTCTTTCCGACAGGAAGGGAACAAAGGACACCGCGCCGATCTCGGTGCACTTTTGGATGACGGTCTCCATCTTGTCGCCTTTCGGCAGACTCTGGGCAATGCTCACTTGCAGAAGCGGTTCCTGCGACATCTCCATGGGTTCAATCACAACGGCAAACACGCTGCCTGCATCGATGCGCTCAATCTCCATCAAGGCCTCGCGGGATACCCCGTCGCTCACGATCAATTTATCGCCAAGCCTGCCTCGCATGACCTTGGCAATATGACGGGCATCGTCGCCCGTAATCTCAACACGGTCTCCCTCGAATTGCGCGGGAGTCACAAAATATCGCTGCATCTCTAACCTCACCTAACTCAAAAATCGCCAAACCCCATCATACAACTTTTCACGCAAACTGACCAGAGTAAATCAGAGCCGGTAACCGCCGGTCATCATAATGAACATGTCCAAAATTTCGGAAGACAGTGCATACGCCGCATCATAAAGAGGTTTGATCGTATAATTCTGAAATACGGGCAACAGTATGATCAACAAGAATACAAGAATCGACCATTGCTCAAACTTCTGAATCTTCGCACTTATCCGTGGAGGGAGCGCATTCTCTAGAACTCTATAACCGTCCAGCGGAGGCAATGGTATCAGATTGAACAGGCATAAAAAGAAATTGAGCAATATAAATATATTAAAAAATAAATGCACCGCTTGATCCGTTTTAGTAATTCCCTCCGGAGGAATAACCCCTGTTTGATAGAGGATAGCGTAAACAAGTGCCCCCACTAAGCCCAGCACCAGATTGCTAAGCGGACCGACCGCCGCAACAATGATGCTCATGCGGCGGGGGTTGCTAAAATTCTCTCGATTGACCGGCACCGGCCGTGCCCAGCCGAAACCTGCAATCAGCAGGAGAAGAATCCCCAGAAAATCGAAATGCACCGCCGGATTCAGCGTGACCCTGCCCAGCAGCTTGGCCGTCGGGTCTCCGAATTTATTGGCAAAATAGGCATGCGAGAACTCATGCACGGTAAATGCGATGATCAAAGCAATCAGGTAAAAAGGAAGCTGCTCCAACGGGTAAAATAGCAGTTGGTCCAAAAAATCCATAATCAGTTCTTCCTCGCCACGAATGCAACCCAATCATCCTCGCGGCAAATATCCGCAATTTCGAAACCGGAAGCAATCAAAGCCTTCTCCACGATCTCTTCCTTGTTCTTGTAAATGCCCGAAGCGATATAAGCCCCTCCCGGTTGAAGAGCCTGGTATACGTCGTCCACGAACAGCAGAATGACCTCGGCCAAGATGTTTGCCACCACGATTTGTACCGGCAGCGTCACGCCCAGATCCGAGTCATCGGACGAATCCGTGAGTACGGAGAGCAGGTCGCTTTCCTTCACCGTAATCCGGTCTTCCAGGCCGTTAAGGCGGGTGTTCTCCGTCGCGCTGGATACCGCGACCGGATCCAGGTCGAGAGCCAGAATTCGTGAAGCGCCCAGATGCGCTGCGCCGATGGAGAGAATGCCTGAGCCTGTCCCGACATCGATGACTTCCTCTCCGCCCTTGATCACCATCTCCAATGTACGCAAGCATAACGAAGTCGTCGGATGCGTTCCTGTGCCGAAGGCCATGCCCGGGTCCAGCTCGATGATGGACTCGTGCTCTGATTCCGGGGTGTACTCTTCCCACGTCGGTTTGATGGTCAGCCTGTCGGAGACGCGGATCGGTTTGAAATACTGCTTCCAGGCCGTAGCCCAATCATTCTCGTCCACCGTCTTCATCTCATACCGCACTTCGCCCGTTTCGATACCGAATTCCTTCAGCTCGTTGACGCGCGGCGTTATTTCATCGAGGATCGCTTCCAGCGTCACCGTCTCGTCGAAGTAACCTTTGATGACGGCCTGACCTTCAGGAATATCGTTAAACGGAACGATCTCGTCAAACCACTGTCCCAGAGAGGTGTCCCGCTTTTTGTTCGTAGTACCGGACTCCTCGATCGAAACGCCTCCGGCTCCCGCTTCATGCAGGAAATTCGTAATCATCTCCACGGCTTCCTCCGTGGTATGTATCGTTAATTCACGCCATAACATGTGCAATAGTTCCTCCTCATTCATACGTAAGTATCATTGTACTATATTGAGGACCCCGGATACAAAGTTTGCACTAAAATACCATGATAACTTTTCAAAGACATTCATCAAATTCAAAAAAGCCCTGCTGCAACCTCATTAAAAGAAGGCAAGCGGGCTTTTCCACATTCCACATCGGTAGCGATTAATCTACATTTTTACTGGTTTCATCCAAAATTTTCTTCAATTGGCGTTCATCTGCTGCCTCGCTTCGACGCAGCGCTTCCACATCATCGTGATCGGCTTCCATAGCCGAAAACTCAACATCCTCCGCCTTGGCGGACTGCAGCGCAATCATCTTCTCGGTTTTGCTCGAGATCTTCCCTTTTTTTACGCGTCTCATCATGGGTGTTATTCTCCTTTCCGATATCAACACTCAGAGCGGTGCCTGGAACCTTAAATCATGCCGCCGGATTCTTCGATTAACCGCATGGCTTGCGGGAAGACGCTTTCGTCCAGTACAACCGTCAGCAAAATATCCCGGCCTTCGGTTCCATCCTCACCACCGGTGCTCATCCCGCTGGCCGATGGGTCCGCAGCTCCGAGAATTCCGGCCCCCGGCCCCGAAATATCCGCATTTAAGGTCATCGTTGTTAAGCTTGCGATGTTGCCTGTCAACGGATTCATCGGATTGTTGAGCTCCCCGCCGGGATCGGCGCTAAACCGGTCGATGGACATATCGGCAACGCGCAGCGACTGCAATTTGCGGGCCGCATGCCGGGCTTCTTCCGGACTTTTGAAATAGGCCAAAATGTTTTTCTCTGCCACTTCATTCACCTGCATTTCCTATTCAAGATTGCATCTTCCGAGATGGAACTATCCTAGGTTGCTTCATTGTCAAACCTTTTATTCTTGAGCGATACGAACCTGTAAAGCAGTGGGATATCCCTGCTGCTTCTTCTGCCCCAAACCAAAAAGCAGCAGGCCAAAGGTAGGGAAACCTTTAGAGCCTGCTGCTTTTTGCTTTTTGCTATTTGCTATGCTATGAGGGAATTACCCCTATCGTGGATTAATCACCGCGGAAAGCTTTTTTTACACGGTCAAAAAAGGACTGTTCCTGTTCATGGGTCTGTTCGCCATCAAGCGAAGCGAATTGACGAAGCAGCTCTTTCTGTTCATCGCTGAGCTTGCTAGGCGTAATGACCACAACCTTGACATGCTGGTCACCCTGTCCCATACCGCGCAGCCGTGGCACCCCTTTGCCTTTCAAGCGGAAGAAAGTTCCCGTCTGCGTGCCGGCCGGAATCTTCAACTTCACTTTCTCGGTGAGCGTCGGAATCTCGATCTCGTCGCCAAGCGCCGCTTGGGCAAAGGTAAGCGGCACTTCGCAATAAATGTCGTCCCCTTCGCGTTCAAAGAAGTCATGCGGCTTCACGCGGATTACGATATACAGGTCGCCGGCCGGACCGCCGCGGAATCCGCCTTCGCCTTCGCCCGTCATGCGCAGCTGAGCTCCGTCATCCACGCCTGCAGGTACACGAACATGAATCTTGCGCTGTTTCTTCACCTTGCCGTTGCCGTTACAAGTCGAACAGCGGTCTTTAATGATCTTTCCGGTTCCGTTACAGTTCGAGCAGGCGCGGCGGTTCACCATACGTCCAAACGGCGTATTTTGCACGACCTCCTGCTGCCCGCTTCCGTTACACACCGAGCAGGTATGCGGCTGCGTGCCCGGCTTCGCTCCTGAGCCGTGACATGTATCGCATGTCTCCGTTCTCGGAATGGTAATGTCCGTTTCCTTGCCGAATACGGCTTCCTTGAATTCAACCGTCATCGTGTATTGCAGATCGTTCCCCCGCTGAGGCGCGTTCGGATCACGGCGTCCATTGCCGCCAAAGAACATATCGAATATATCTCCAAAACCGCCGAAATCACCGGAGAAACCGCCTCCGCCCATGCCTTGGTTCGGATCTATATGACCGTACTGGTCATAACGCGCACGCTTCTGACCATCGCTCAATACATCGTAAGCCTCTTTCACTTCCTTGAATTTGGCTTCCGCGTCCGCCGCTTTGTTCACGTCCGGATGATACTGGCGGGCCATTTTGCGGTACGCCTTCTTGATCTCATCGTCCGATGCATCCTTGCCGACACCGAGCACCTCATAATAATCACGCTTATCAGCCACGGTTTCACCCCAATCTCTTTATTACTCTTTACATAAGGAAAGCCAAAGTGCGAAGATGCGCAGCTTTGACCTTCCCATACAATCTATTCAGATTAACCTTTGTTTTTATCTTCGTCAACAACCTCGTAATCTGCATCCACGACGTTGTCTTTCTTAGGAGCGCCGGACTCGGCACCTTCAGCACCTTGTTGTTCTTGTGCCGCTTGCTCATACAGCTTCACGGACAGCTGCTGTACGATTTGAGTAAGCTCCTCTACCGAAGCGTTAATCTCTTCCAGGTTATCGGATTCAAGCGCCTTCTTCACTTTGTCTTTCGCTTCGTTTGCTTTTTCCACTTCGGAAGCATCGACTTTGTCGCCCAGGTCCTTGAGTGTTTTCTCGGTCGTGTACACGAGTTGGTCGGCATTGTTGCGAGCCTCCACCAGCTCTTTGCGTTTACGGTCTTCTTCGGCATGAAGCTCAGCGTCTTTCATCATTTGTTCAACTTCAGCGTCGCTCAGGCCGCTGGAGGACGTGATGGTGATCTTCTGGCTCTTGCCGGTACCTTTATCCGTTGCCGACACGTTTACGATCCCGTTGGCATCGATATCGAAGGTAACTTCGATTTGCGGAACGCCGCGCGGTGCAGGAGGAATGTCTCCGAGCATGAAGCGTCCCAGCGTTTTGTTGCCGGCTGCCATTTCGCGCTCGCCTTGCAGCACGTGAATTTCCACGCTCGGCTGGTTATCCGCATAAGTGGAGAACACTTGGGATTTGCTTGTAGGAATCGTCGTGTTGCGGTCGATCATTTTGGTGAATACGCCGCCTGCGGTTTCGATACCGAGGGACAGCGGGGTCACGTCGAGCAATACGACGTCTTTAACGTCACCGGTCAATACGCCGGCTTGAACCGCTGCTCCAAGCGCAACCACTTCGTCCGGGTTTACGCCTTTATGAGGCTCTTTGCCCGTCAATTTTTTGATCGCTTCCTGCACGGCAGGAATACGAGTGGAACCGCCGACAAGGACGATTTTATGAATATCGTTCGCTGTCAAGCCTGCATCGCTGAGCGCTTGACGAGTCGGTCCAAGCGTACGCTCTACAAGGGAAGCGGACAATTCTTCGAATTTGGCGCGAGTCAGGTTGATCTCAAGGTGCTGAGGAACGCCGTCTGCAACCGTGATGAACGGCAGCGAGATCGTTGTTGTCAGTACTCCGGACAATTCCTTTTTCGCTTTTTCCGCTGCGTCTTTCAGACGTTGAACGGCTGCTTTGTCTTTGCTCAGATCGATGCCTTGCTCTTTCTTGAATTCGGCTACCAGGTAGTCAATGATCACTTGGTCGAAGTCGTCGCCGCCCAGTTGGTTGTCCCCGCTGGTTGCTTTTACTTCGAAGAAGCCGTCGCCCAGTTCCAGAATGGAAACGTCGAATGTACCGCCGCCAAGGTCATATACCAGGATGGTTTGGTCTTCGGATTTCTCCATGCCGTAAGCTAATGCCGCAGCCGTCGGCTCGTTGACGATACGCAGAACTTCAAGGCCCGCGATTTTGCCGGCATCCTTGGTTGCCTGACGCTGGCTGTCATTAAAGTATGCGGGTACCGTGATAACTGCCTGAGTTACAGGCTGGCCCAGGTATGCTTCCGCATCGGACTTCAGCTTCTGCAGAATGATGGCGGAGATTTCTTGCGGCGTGTAGTCTTTGCCGTCGATGGATTCTTTGTGATTCGTGCCCATATGGCGCTTAATGGAGATGATCGTGCGATCCGGGTTGGTGATCGCTTGGCGTTTAGCTGTATCCCCAACGATGCGCTCGCCGTCTTTCTTAAATCCGACAACCGACGGGGTTGTGCGGGCACCCTCCGGATTCGGGATAACTACCGCTTCCCCACCCTCCATGACGGCTACGCAGGAGTTGGTTGTTCCTAAGTCGATACCAATAACTTTGCTCATGTAAAATTTTCCTCCTTATTCATTCATGCGAATCCCCGCATGACATTCATCATTTTTATATGATAAACGACTATCGAAAGTCGTTTACATGCTCACTTTAACCATGGCAGGTCTCAACACTTTATCTTTTAACATGTACCCTTTCTGCACTTCCTCAACCACGATGCCTTCCTCGTACTCATCGCTCTCCACCTGCATGATCGCTTGGTGGTACTCCGGATTGAACGGCTCGCCCACACTCTTCATTGCGCTCAAGCCTTCGGTAGCAAGAACGGATTCCAATTGACGGAAGATCATGCTGACGCCCTTGGAGAAGGATTCAAATTCCGGGTTCTCCTCGGATGCCTGGAGGGCACGCTCAAAGTTGTCGATGACGGGCAGAAGCTCCGTAATCAGTTTGGAGGAAGCATATTTGCCCAGATCCTCTTTCTCTTTCTGCGTGCGGCGGCGGAAATTATCGAAATCCGCCTGCACCCGCAGGGTACGCTGCTGCTGCTCCTGCAGCTCGGCCTGAAGCTTCTCAAGCTCGGCCGAACCTGCGGCTTCATCAGCCGATTCCGTTACGGGAATCTCCTGCTCGGGATTAACGGCCTCCTCCGAAGACCCGCTCTCACCCGTGTTTGGCGTGTTTTCCAAAGTTTCTTCGATCGTTTCTTCTGTAACTGTATCTTGAACGGCATCCTTGTGCTCATTATTCAAGACGCCTTCACCTCCTTCATATTCTAAACCAGACGGTCTATAACTCATCTATCTTAGCGTTATTCGCCTATTTCCTTCATCTTGATCACATGATGAATCCGCAGCACGGCAGCCGCAACCTCGCCGGCTGCCCGCAGGCCGTGAAGTTTGACCGGGGCCGGATCCAGCACGCCCAGCTCTTCATAGTCGACAACCCGCCCGCTGTCGCAGTCAATCCCCATGCAGTCGGAGTCGGCTCGGATTTGTGCGGCTCGAACCTCCTCCATCTTCTCAAGCGGATTATAACCTGCGTTCAGAAGAATCTGCGACATCGGCTTTCGCAGCGCGGCGGAAACTGCCTCCATGCCGAAGGCTTCCATGCCTTTCTGGGCTTCCCGGATCCGTTCCAGTTCATAAGACACGGCCAGTTCGCTTGTCCCGCCGCCTGGAAGCACCCCGCCGGATACGGCAGCCTGCAGTGCCGAAGCGGCATCGCCCGCAATCCTGGCGGCCTCCCCTACCACTTCCGAAGTGCTTGCCCCGACGATCACCGTCACAATGCGGTCCTTGCTGCCGCAGGACAGGCGGATTTTTTCGATGCCTTCATCATAAGCGACGCGCGGGGTATGACCCAGAAGGGCCGCAAGCTCTTTCGAGTCTTTATGTAACGCCTTGCGGCGTATCGGTGTAGCTCCCGTCATGTCGCTTACCTTGCGGAGATCCGCACGCGATACGCGCGGTACCACCATCATCCCGTGATCCAGGCAAAACTGCTCCGCATCCGGATGAATGCCCTTTTCGAGGAGGATGAGTTTTACGGATAGTTCGGACAATCTGTCCAAATCCGACGCGAACACTTTTCGCAGATCCATATACTGCGCGAATCCGGCTTCGGTTGTAAGCGCCTCTTCGTCGATGTCGTCGGGCTCCAGGGAATCATACAGCACCAGCACTCTGGCATCGTCGTAGGACTTGGACTCCCTGGCGAAGATCGGCCGCTGCCGGAGCAGAACCCCCTCGAACACTTCATTCTCGGCATTCTCCAGCGCAATTATACTGTCTGCGAGCGAGTAGGAAGGATCCTGCAGACGGCCGATTCCGGCTTTGCGCGCGGCTTGCATAACCAGCTCCACGATGTCCTTCCGTTCACGGCCGGCGACATGCACCGTCCGTTCCAGCAGCGGATCATCCAATCCGCCGATCAGCCGGACACGCTTCGACAAGAGCTGCATCGACTTCTCGACTCCCTGGCGCAGGCCCTCAACCACCTTGGAAGCGGGCACCCCGCGCGTGATGCGGGATACCCCTTCCTGCACGAGGGCGCCCGCGAGCACGGTTGCCGTTGTGGTGCCGTCGCCGATTTTCTCCTGCTGCGCCCGAGCCACCTGAATCAGAAGGCGCGCGGCGGGATGGGTGACATCCATTTTGTCCAGAATCGTCACTCCGTCATTGGTGATGACCACTTCGCCGCGCGGGCCAACCAGCATGACGTCGAGCCCCTTGGGGCCAAGCGTGCCTTCTACGGCGGACGTAACTGCGCGGACGGCATTGCTGTTGTTCAGCAGCGTGGAATAACGCTCGTCTCCGTCCACTTGGCTATGTTGTCCTTGGCTCATCTGTCTCACTCCTTTATTTGTACCAGTGTGACAGCAGCTTCGTCAGGTCATGGGATAACACATTCAAGATGCCGATCACCCGTGCATATTCCATTCTTGTAGGACCGAGAATGCCGATCGAACCAAGCGCTTTGCCGTCGATCGAATACGTCGCAGTGATCAAACTGCAATTCGATATGGCCTCATGCGTATTCTCCGTGCCGATCTTCACTTGGACACCGTGCTCCCCGGGAGCAGGTGCCATGAGCTTCATCAGTGCGGGAGTCTGCTCCAGAAGCTCGAATATTTCCCTAACCTTATCAACATCCTTGAACTCCGGCTGGTTCAGCATGTGGGTCGTGCCGCTCAGATAGACCCCCCGGTGATCCGGTTCGTTGTTGAGAGCGATATCCAGCATACTCATCAGATCCTCATAATGTGAAATATGCCGCTGCATTTCCTCGGCAATTTCCGAATACAAACGAGTCTTGAGTTTATATAGAGGCACATTGACCAGCTTCTTGTTCAGAAGATTTACCACTTGCTCCAGTTCCGATACGGACACGCCCTGCGGAATCGAAACAACCTTGTTCTCGACTTGCCCTGTGCTGGTAACGATGATGGCCACCGCTTGATCCTCATGGAGAGGAAGAAGCTGGAAATGGCGCAAAGACGTATGAAAAACTTCCGGTCCCAGCAGGATGGAAGTGTAATTAGTCATTTGAGACAGAATGCCGGCTGTATGCTGTATCATCTGCTCCATCACGTTCAGCTTTTCTGCAAAAAATGATTTCATCATATGCAGTTCCGCAGGGTTCAAGGAAAACGACGACGTGAGATGATCAACATAATATCGATATCCTTTATGCGACGGTATTCGTCCAGCTGAGGTATGGGGCTGCTCCAGAAACCCGAGCTCCTCCAGATCAGCCATCTCATTACGAATGGTTGCCGGGCTGTAGCCGACGTCCCCTCGCTTGGAAATGCTTCTTGAACCAACCGGCTCGGCAGAACGGATATAGTCATCCACAATGGCATTCAAAATCATGCGCTGACGATCTGTTAACATGTCGCTTCCCTCCTTGCTGACTGCTCATTTTCGCTTTCGTTAGCACTCATCGCCATCGAGTGCTAACCGATATAACAAAAATACCAAACCGACCTGAGGATTGTCAAGTCAGTTCAGTACTTTAAGAACAGCTATTTCGTCACAAGCATGCTGCTTCTTGCAGTGGATGCAGTCGGTCCATACCTTCTCCGGAAAAATCTCCTTCTCCACGACGGCAAAGCCGTTTTTGATGAAAAAGGATACCTCATACGTCAAGGCCATCACTTTCGGAAGCTCGCGGCGTTTCGCTTCTTCCAGAAGAGTGTCCACCAGCATGGAGCCGATGCCTTGCCCTTTATATCCTTCCGAGATGCCGAGCGAACGGATCTCGACCAAATCGCTTCCCAGCTGACACAATGAACCGCAGCCAATGACGTGCCCTTCGGATTCAGCTACAACGAATTCTCCGATTTGTTTCTCCAGCACTTTTTTGGACCGGGGGAGCATAATCCCCTTCTCGGCATAACCCTGAATCATCTGATACAGCGGCTCGACATCCTCTAACTTTGCTTTTCTGCATACCGCCGACATGTTGTCCGTCTCCCCTTTACACGCTCCGTCATGTTATGAATAAATATACAACAGAGCGCATATAAGTTCAATAGATTAATTTGTCGTCAGGCTTCCTATGAATTCGCCAAACACATCGTTGCCAAACAAAATGCCTTTGCTGCTCAGCTTATACCCTTCCTCGGTTGCATCGAGTAGGCCCGCGCCTACCATTTTATTCAGCGGACCGGCAAAAACATCCTCCATGGAGATCCCGAACTGCTCCCGGAACCGGCTGCGCGAGACGCCGTCCAGCACGCGCAGCCCGACCATCAGGAAATCCTCCATCGCTTCTTCCTTAGATATCTCAAAGCTCTCCAATCTTGGAAGGCCTTTATTGGCTGCTTCATTATAGGGATTGACCCCTTTGATGTTCACATGGCGCTGACGGCCGACATATCCGTGCGCCCCCGCGCCTAGGCCGTAATAGTCCTCGTTGCGCCAATACGTCATATTATGCCGGCTCTCGAAGCCGGGTTTCGCAAAATTGCTGATTTCGTACTGCTTATATCCGGCAGCCTTCATCCGTTCCATTAAAAGAAGGTACATATTCAGCTCGTCCTCCTCATCCGGAAGCGGAAGCTGGTTTCGCTGGTACATCGTATGGAACAGCGTATTCTCTTCGACCTTCAGGCTGTAGATTGAATAATGCGGGAGTTCGAGCTCCAACGCCTTATCCACGCTTTCCGCAAGCATGTCCAAGGTTTGATTCGGGAGACCGAACATCAGATCGATGGACATGTTGTCAAAGCCTGCTCTTCTGGCGTTATCGAGACTCCGGTATACGTCATCCGTATCGTGAATTCTGCCGATGCCGGTCAACAATGTGTTCTGGAAGGCCTGCACCCCGAAGCTGATCCGGTTCACCCCGCCTTGGCGCATGACGGACAGTTTCTCCAGATCCGTGGTGCCGGGATTCGCCTCCATTGAAAACTCGATGCTATCGGACCATTCCGGAAAATGGCGCTTCACGCTCTGCAAGAAGTATTCCATTTCGTTCGGCTTTAGTACAGTAGGAGTCCCGCCGCCTACAAAGATGCTCTTGATTCGTCCCGGCGGATTAGCCTGAACGGTCAGCTCCATTTCCTTATCCAGCGCTCGCAGATAATCCATTACCGGCTGATCCTTTAACACGTAGGAATTGAAGTCGCAGTAAAAACATTTATTGGTACAGAACGGAATATGGATGTACACCGCTTCCGTCCGTTGATCGTTTGCCGTCATTCTTTTCTTGCCCCCTCATATACCGCTCTGGCATGACTTACTTTAAGTAACTTCTTGAAAGTTCCTTCTCTACTATAACGCTATGCCTCTTGGAATGAAAGAAAGGAAAGCCGAGAATCGGCTTTCCCATCATTTACATCGTGAAGGCTATACACGCAAGGAGCGGCTCTTTAACTCAAAGGCCTTCCCCTGCCATTGGCTTCCTATTACTTGTCGTCGATTTTCAGAACGGCCATGAAGGCTTCCTGCGGCACTTCGACGCTGCCCACCTGCTTCATCCGCTTCTTACCTTCCTTCTGCTTCTCCAGAAGTTTCCGTTTACGGGAGATGTCGCCGCCGTAACATTTGGCAAGCACGTTCTTGCGCATCGCTTTAACCGTTTCGCGGGCCACAACCTTGGTACCGACCGATGCCTGAATCGGCACCTCGAACATTTGGCGAGGAATCAGCTCGCGCAGCTTCTCGCAAATCGCCCGGCCGCGGTGGTAGGCGCGGTCCTTGTGCACGATAAAGGACAGGGCATCCACCTGCTCGGCATTAAGCAGAATGTCCATTTTGACCAGATTGGACCGGCGGTATCCGGACAGCTCATAATCGAATGAAGCATATCCTTTGGTGCTCGATTTCAACTGATCGAAGAAATCGTACACGATTTCCGACAGCGGAATTTCATAGGTAATGGTGACGCGCGTCGTGTCCAGGTATTCCATGTTGACGAATTCGCCGCGTTTGTTTTGGCAAAGCTCCATGATCGCTCCGACATAATCATTCGGCACGATAATGGCTGCTTTAACATAAGGCTCTTCGACATAATCGACCTTGCCGACCTCAGGATAATGGGAAGGGTTATCGATTTGAATCTGCTCTCCGTTCGTCAGCGTAATGCGGTAAATCACGCTCGGCGCGGTCGTAATCAGCGGTATGTTAAACTCGCGTTCGATCCGCTCCTGGATGACGTCCATATGAAGGAGGCCTAGGAATCCGCAGCGGAAGCCGAATCCGAGCGCGCTGGACGTCTCCGGCTCAAAGCTGAGCGATGCATCGTTCAGCTGCAGCTTCTCGAGCGCCTCGCGCAGATCGTTGTAGTCCGATGTTTCGATTGGATACAATCCGCAGAACACCATCGGATTGATTTTGCGGTAACCCGGGAGCGGCTCGGCCGTCGGACGCTTGGCATCCGTTACCGTATCCCCGACCTGCGTATCGCCAACGCTCTTGATGCCCGCCACGATGAAACCGACATCGCCGACGTTAAGCTCGTCCACGATGGACATGCGCGGCTTAAAGGCACCCACCTCGATCACCTCGAAGGTTTTGCCGGTGGCCATCATCTTGATCTTGGAGCCGGCCTTGATGCTGCCGTCAATGACGCGAACATATACGATGACGCCCTTGTAAGGATCATAATGGGAGTCGAAAATCAGCGCTTTCAGCGGTTCTTCGGAACTCCCCGTTGGCGCAGGCACTTTCTGAACCACCTGCTCCAGGATTTCCTTGATTCCGATGCCCGCTTTCGCGGAAGCCAAAACGGCATCGCTGGCATCGAGCCCGATCACATCCTCGACCTCCTGCTTCACCCGTTCGGGATCGGCGCTCGGCAGGTCGATTTTGTTAATGACAGGCAAAATTTCAAGATTGTTGTCCAATGCCAGATATACGTTGGCCAATGTCTGCGCTTCGATTCCCTGCGCGGCATCGACAACGAGCAGCGCGCCTTCGCAAGCGGCCAGGCTTCGGGATACCTCATACGTGAAGTCGACGTGTCCCGGAGTATCGATCAGGTTCAATATATACTCCTCGCCGTCATCGGCTTTGTAGTTCAGGCGAACCGCCTGCAGCTTGATGGTAATTCCGCGCTCTCGCTCCAGATCCATCTGATCCAGTACCTGCTCCTGCATTTCACGCGAAGTTAATGCGCCCGTAAATTCCAAAATACGGTCGGCAAGCGTCGATTTCCCATGGTCTATATGTGCAATGATACAGAAATTACGAATTTTTTGTTGTCTTACTTGTACGTCTGTCATGCCTAACCCCCAACAACCACCAGATGTTTGAATCAACTTATTATACCAGTTGAGGGGATGCACAGCAATGCTGAGAATAAAGGCGAAATTTATTCCGTAATCGATCCGAACATCGACACGACCCAGCGGATGCTTTGGTCAGAGAGCTGCTGGAGCAGTCCGGCCGTTTTGTCGGCAAGCACATCGGCAGGCGGTTGGGAGCGTTCGGGGAGCAGGATGTCGCTGGGCGACGGCTCGTATTCGGGCACTGCCGTCTTACGGGCGTCTGGTTCCTGGTCGACGGATTCAGGGGCGGGAGGATGCTTGCGCGTCCCTCCCCATCCATTCCCCTGGGCAGTTCCGCCTTGCGGATCCTGAGCATGGCCTTGCACCACGGTCTGCGTTCCCCCGGTACCGTCGGCCGGCACCGGCCCTTTGGCCCCTCCAAGCTGCATGCCGACCAATATGCCGATGCCTGTCCATATGATTAGCGCCACAAACCGTTTTCCCAATCTCGACATCATAAGCCCCTCCTTGATTTACCCCTTCATTCCTGCTCCGTTAATGACCCCTTAGCTTCAACTTGCTTTGGACGCTTTATCCTCCGTGCCTTTTTTGCTGCCGTCCTTGGCTGCTGAAGCCGACTGCTTCTTCGCTGGATCACTCTCTTTTTTCACACTGGCCTTCTCGGCTTCTTGTTCCTGCCAGTACACTTCGGCGATGATGTCCGCCAGCGCTTCGGCCGTTCGCTGCAATTCTTCCTTCGTATTGTCGATGCCGCCGATTTCGATCAGGATGCTGTTCGGGGACAAGGATTGGTTGTACTCTCCGTTCCCTTGGTCCGCCGATTTGCCCCACACGCCCCGGGAAACGCCGGGATAGGACTTCTCCAGCTTGGCATTGATTTTGCTTGCAAACGCCTCGTTCTGTCTCCAGTTCTCGTTCGCATGTCCGATGATGAAGTACACCTTGGCGTAATTGACGCCGTTTACGGTGGCCGTCGTTTTGTTGTAGCGCTGCGAATCCCGGTGGATATCGATCAGATAGTTGATGCCGTCGTTCTGGGACATGGCCTCCATGGCCATCTGGCGCGAGTATTTATAAGAATAGTTATAGTTATATCCTTCCACGGTAGATTGATAATCGCTCTTGTCGTGCAGGGTGCCGATTCCGTTGGCTTCAAGCCTTTTGCTCAGGAAGCTGCCCACCAGCATGACGTTCTTGGTCGGTGATACCGCCCCCGGATTATCGGATGGATGCGAGAGCAGCGGGTTATACGCTTCCTGCGGGTGGGAATGATAGATGAGCACGGATTTCTTCCCGTTCGTTGTCTTTCCGTCCTTGGAGGTGCTTCCGGGTTCATTCTTGCTGCCGGGCTCGTCCTTCCCGCCCTGATCCGGAGCATCCTCGCCCTTTCCTTCATTGCCGCTGTTCCCTTGTTCGCCCTGCGTCGGCTCTTCCCCGGTCTCGGCGGGCTCTCCCTCCGCCTGCTCTTCCGCCGGATCCGGACGGTAATCGGCCGGTGCCTCGCCATCCTCGTTACCGGAGCCGTGCGACAGCTGAACCGGTTGATTAGCCTTCATGCCGGGAAGCTCTCCCGCAAGGAGGCTCTTCGGATCCTTCGGGTTTACGCTCGTCAGGAGCTCAAAGACGAACGTGGACATTTTCTCGCCGGAGAAGCTCGAGGTCTCTTTGGAAGCCGTCATATGCGGCATCTCCATGCCGATCATATCGATGAAAAAATGGCTGGATAACGAAGCGGCCAATCCTTTCATCGACGACACGGGCGAGGAATTCATCCGCTGTTCCGCCATTCCCCCGATCCCTAGCAAAATAAAAAATATAAGAGAGCCTAGCATCAGTATAATTAACGTACGCCCCATGCTCAGACCTTCCATGACCTTCCGTTTCATTCTGGCAATATTCCAGATGCGGAACTTGCGATTGTTCATAGCGATGTCCTCCTCGGTTCGCCGGGAGATGCCGACCTCATCCAGCCGTTCCCGCGACTCTGTAATCTCTTATACTTCAAATCTATGAACCGGGGAGATTCGATAGAACTAGATCCTGGAAAAATATAAAAGCTCCGATAGATTCGGAGCTTTTACTATGGGTCAGTGGGTATACGCGCCTACATTGCCGGGATCCACGGCTTCATGGAGCGCCGCGTTCAGGCCGGTCGCCACGATGTTGGCGATATCTTCTATAAATTCGTCAATCTCCTTAGGCGTTACGATAAGGTCATGGCCCAGCGGCTCCAGAACCTCCTTCACCAGGGCGAGGCGCTCGCCTTCGGGGATATCGTGCAGCATTCCCATAATCTTGCCCGTCTCCGGCGCGCCTTCCCCGAAGTGGGATTTCATCAGCTCAATCGCATTATTGACGATGGTGGAAGCGTAGCAGACGGTCGGAACGCCGATCGCAATGCACGGCACCCCGAGAATTTCTTGGGTCAATCCCTTGCGCTTGTTGCCGACGCCGGAGCCGGGATGGATGCCGATATCCGCAATCTGGATGGTCGTGTTCACCCGCTCCAGCGAACGCGAAGCCAGTGCGTCGATGGCGATGATCAACTCGGGGCGCGTTTGTTCCACGATGCCTTGAACCGTTTCGCTCGACTCAATCCCCGTCAGGCCGAGTACACCCGGAGCAACGGCGCTTACCTGGCGATAGCCCGGGGCCACCCGATCCGGCATGAGCTCGAAATACTGGCGGGTCACCATCACGTTCTCCACCACGAGCGGTCCCAGCGAATCCGGCGTCACGTTCCAGTTGCCGAGCCCGACAATGAGCACGCTTGCCTTGGGTCCAATCCCGATCCGGGACATGAACGCTTCAAACTCGCGGGCGAAGACAACGGATACCTGATCCTGAAGCCCCGTATCGCCCTTGCGAAGATCGGGAACCTCCAACGTGACGTAATGCCCCTTCACCCTTCCGATTTGCTGAGAGGCAGCATCGTTCTCCACATCCAGCCTTGTAATCTTGATTCCGTCCTCCTGCACCACGTCCTCCATAACCCCGGGAATGGGCGCGCTTCCTGTGCCTCCAGCCAGTTCTCTTGATTCCACGGCCAGATCCGTTCGGACCGAGTATTTTTGCAGATCCAGATCCATCTAAATTCACACTCCTCCTCATATTGTTAGTAGTGTGCGAGAGTATGGGAGAGATTATGCAGAAGTCCGAATGAGTATTGCTTTTTGTCCACCCCCATGCTAAAATATTTTAAGTTGTGAATCATTTCGCTCTATTGAAATGCCTTACAGGAGGTGAATGTAATGCCAAACATCAAATCCGCGATTAAACGTGTAAAGACAAATGACAAACGCCACGCGCTTAACATTTCTCAAAAATCCGCGCTTCGCACAGCTGTTAAAACTGCTGACGTAGCGTTGAACGGTACAGAAATCGAAGCTGCTAAAGTAGCTTTCCAAGCTGCTTCCAAGAAGCTTGATAAAGCCGTAACGAAGGGCCTGATCCATAAGAATGCAGCTGCCCGCAAGAAATCCCGTCTGGCGAAAAGACTAAACGCTCTTACGTCCCAAGCGTAAGAAACGTTTGTTGAATACGACATGGAAAAAGCCCTGAACAGTTCACGCTGCTCAGGGCTTTTTGTGATTAGAAAAACGTTCATCGATGCACACTCTTCCGAGGATTGACCGCTTATAGCGGATGTTTTTCTGGCCAGATCAAGTTGATTTACCTTTGCAGGTCATACTTTCTGATCTCTAGATGAAAAAGAGCGTACGGCCGCTCGCGCGTCCCTGTACGCTCTTGAGTTATTTCGGTTCGCTTACGCGCCAAGCCGCAGCAGGAACAACTCGATTCCGAGCACCTTATCCACGGCCCCGGTCTTCATCTGGTAATCCAGATTGGCGAGATGGTTCAATATGCCTTCAAGACGTGCCGTCTGAAACTTGCGGGCCTGCTCGCCAGCAATCTTCACCGCATAAGGATGCACCCCGATTTGGGAAGCAATCTGCTGCTGCGAGTAGCTCTGGGTGGATAACGTCTTCACCTGCAGAATGATTCGGAACTGCCTGGTAATCAGGGCCGCAATTTTGATGGGCTCCTCACGCTGCTTCAGCAGCTCATAATAGATCCCGAGCGCCTTGTCCAATCGGAGATTGGCGATATCCTCCACGAGCGCAAACACATTCTGTTCCGTGCTGCGCGCCACCAGCATATCCACGGTTGCAACATCGATGGCTCCGTCGGCTCCCGCATACAAACACAGCTTCTCGATTTCACCCGATAAAGCCTGAAGACTGGTTCCCGCATTCCGAACAAGCGCTTCCGCCGCGCCTGTGCGCAGCGTGCAGCCGCCTTTCTTCACCTGCTTGTCCACCCAGCGAAGAAGTTCATCCCCACCCAAAGGCATGAAGGAGAGGGCAACCCCCGACTTCTTGACCGCCTTGACTACCTTCTTGCGCTCATCCAGCTTTTCCTGCCCCACCATAAAGACAATCACGCTATAATCTGCGGGATCGGTCAAATAATCCAGCAAAGCCTCTGGACGATGATCCACTTTCCCGTTATCTTTTGCAGCCGTAAAAAAAGCCGTATCCCGGACGAATATCAGTTTTTTCTGAACCATAAAAGGAACCGTCTCGGCTTCCTCTACCACGGTTTGTATCGGAACTTCCCCTAAATCCATGTGAACCAGCGCAAAATCCCGGTCTTCTTTCGGGATCAGCTGGGCTTCCAGAAATTCGGCGAACTCCTTCATCTGGAATTTCTCGCTGCCGTACAGCAAATAGACGGAAGACACGTCTCCCTGCTTGACCGCCTTGGCCGCCGCTTTGGCATCCATCGGCGTCCCCCCTTTCTACTCTGTACACTATACCAAAAAACAGTGCCCGAATGCGATAGACGTCAAACATAAAAAACGAAATCGCCCACGCGAAAACAAAGAGACCTCGGCTGTAGGCAGCGGCAAGGTCCCTTCGTCCCAACACATCTATATAAACGCCGGCAAGCATGCTCTAGAAACACCTCGCCGCCGGTCATACGACGGTAGTTGGTATAATGCTCTCTCTAATATATTGTATTCATATCTCCCGGCATTGGTGCGCCGAATGTATTTATATCTGTATAATTCTATGGTTTAGGCTGCTTCTGCCCCGCAGACGCCGGCGGCTGAGCCTTCTCTATGGAGTAGACGGATTCAACCAGCTCTTTGTTCGTCTGTACCTTGTACTTGAACGTTAAGCCGTCCTCGGACCATTGACCGGATACCCAGCTTCCGCTAAGCGGAATCCTCTCGACCGTTTCGACCGCTTCAGCTGAAGTCTGGTCTCCCGACGGCAGGCGATAGATCACCAGATATTCGGCCTCCAGGGAGGCTCTGTACAGACCATCCGGGGACGGCCATTGTTCCGGCACCATCGCCAGCCCTTGGTACGATCCGGTGGAACGGTCGGAAGATTCCGTGCTTCCAGCGCCTGCATCGCCGGCAGGGTCGCTGATCGGCGGCACCTTCTCGGTTTGGACGTCCATTGCTTCATGATCATTAGGCGAAGTCTGGATGCTCATGCTCTCCGAGTTCTGCCCAGGCTCGTCGGCCGGAGGATTCGAAGGGCTTGCGTCATTTTTTTTGGGTACCTCATTGCTGCTTGTTGCAGGTTGGTCTGGTGCTTGAGGCTCCCCGTCATTGTTCTTCTGAACCGGAGCATCGGGGGCTGCTGCATCTTCCCTGGTGTCTTTAGCCCCATCCGATGGCTCTGTCTTCTCCTTTGATTCATCGTTCGGGCCCGGATTCGGATCGGATTCCGACGATTCCGGCGGCGAACTCCGCAAACCTGCGGAAGGATCGCTCCCCTCGTTCGCCGTACCGCCAGTCTCCGCGCCGCCATCGGCGGCAAACGGCTGAACCATATCCTGAATCTCCGTCTCGGCCGAATCCTCATTTGCTCCCGCGCTGGTCGTGCTCGCCTCTTCATACGGAATCTCCGCATCGGATAACATCTTCGGTTCATAATTAAAAATAGCGACGCCGAGAATAAGTACAGCGGCGGCAGCCCCGATCGCCGTTCTTCCGCCAACCGTGCTCCACCAGCTGCCCGCACGCCGCGGACGCCGAATGTCCGGCATCATTTCGGCAGGCTCCTGGCTTTTCACGGCCGGAGGTGCGACAAGGCTCTCGCGATCACGGTCGATGGCATCCAGTTTAGGCATGATAGCGTCTACCAGACTGACAGGCGGGGTAACGGCCGGAAGATCTTCAAGCTCTCTGTTTAATGACTTTAATATGTTAAAGGTCTCCGCACACTCGGGACACACGGCAATATGCTGATACATTTGGGCCGTCTCATCGGAAGTAAGGTCCCGGTCCAAATAGCGGTGCATGCGTTCCACCACCTCTTGGCAATTCATCCTGATACACCACCTTTCTGATGCTCTTGGAGCATATTCTGCAGCTGCTGCCTGGCCCTGAACAAATAGGATTTCACCGTATTGAGCGGAAGGTTCAGACAATCAGCGATTTCGTTGTAGGACAGGTCCTGCAAATACCTTAAGACAATGACCGTGCGATGATGATCCGGCAGTTGGTTAATGGCCTCCTGGATATCCTGGGCCAGATAGCCCGACATCACTTCCCTTTCCACGTCGAGATGATCCCGAAACACCATGTCATGCTCATCGATGGAAACCGTCGGCTTCGTTCTGCGGAATTTATCGATGCATATGTTGGTAACGATCCGCTGGACCCAAGTCTTGAACTGGGCTTTCTCCTCATAGGAGTTGATCTTCGTATATACGCGTATCAGTGCTTCCTGGGCTGCATCCATGGCATCCTGTTCATTGTTTAAAATGTAATAAGCAGTTCGGTAAACATGTTGCTCAATTTCTCGCAATAGGGTGATTAGAGCGTCGCGATCGCCCGATTGAGCGGCTCTTATGAGTCCCTGCTCCACCACAGTGGATCCCCCTCTCCCTGCATACATACAGACGGATAGAATTAAAAAATGTTGCAGTATGTAACCTATTAATTTTTTCAGGAAACTTCATCTAACTATACCAAATATAAAGATTATAGTCATCCGCTGCATTTTCCTATAAAGATCATACTACGAAACCAGGTCCCAGGAACAGCGGGCGTCTTCATGGAATCTTCGTTCGCGTCTCAATATGCCCGTTCTTGATCCTCATCTGGATTTCGCCATGAAGGTTGGTTTGATAGATGATGGACCGAAAACGTTCCAAGCGGCCGACCACGTCCGGATGAGGGTGACCGTACATATTGTTGACGCCGGCAGAAATTACCGCAGCCGTCGGCTTCCATGCATTCAGCCATGGCGCGGATGTGGATGTCTTGCTTCCATGATGGGCCACCTTCATGACGTCGATCCGGTCTTCGGCAGCAAGCCGTGAGGCTGCGTCATCTTGGGATTGCCCCTCCAGGTGCTGCAGTATTTTCCGTTCGGCTGCTTGATCCGTATCCCCGGTAAATAAGACGCGGCTGCCGTTCATCTGAAGGACAAATACTAGTGAAGCATGATTTTGCTCCTTAATCAACGGTAATGCTTTGATGACTTCTCCACTTTCTGGGAAAAGAGGGGATAAAAATCGGATCTCCGTGTGACCGTCAAGTTTCCATACGGAATCCGCTCCTGCCCGATATACGGGAATGCGCTGTTCAACCGCGGATAACATCAGCTTCCGGAAGGAAGCGGATTCGGCCAAGGTCCCATTAAACACGACGGATTTCACGGGGATTTCCTGCAAAACAGCCAGGAGTCCCCCTATGTGGTCCTGATCCCCGTGGGTCATGATGACGGCTTCAAGCTGGTGCACGCCCCGTTTTTTCAACAAAGGCACCACCACTTTCGCTCCTACCTCGTACGGAGCTTTCCTTTCCTTCCAGGCGTCCTTCTCCTTGCGAAAATTCACCGTCCCGCCACCGTCAATGAGAACATGCTTGCCCGAAGGCGTTGTGACCAATATCGAATCTCCCTGTCCCACATCCAGGAATTGCACCAGTCCCGCCCCTTGCGTAGACGGCGATTGATAGCCGCTGTACAGCAGAACAATCAAAACCCCGGACAGCAGGGCTATCGCAGCTCCCGGGGCATACCGTTCGATATGATGACTGGCACGAAGGAAGCCTCTCCATCGCAATGCACCGGCCAAACGGCCCACGATCGGCAGCGTGCCCACGCCGGACAAATCTGCTCTGCCGCCCCATGACGGGCGTCCGTCCAATGGCTCCGTATCATTCGAAGCGTTCTGCCCTCCCTCGGGATTCTTAAATCTTTTGTTCAGGATGGACAGCAATGCATACAGGACAACGAAATAACACAGTATCCAGGCTAACGACGGGGACGGCCACAATGTCATAAAAACCGAGGAACCATTCATCCATCCAACGATCCGGAACGTGATATGGTTTAACCATTCGGTCACGGCGGCCAGCCAGCCCGCCCCGCGCATCCATACCCACCCCATCAACAGAGACACCATGCCTAAAGGCAGGACGACCAGGCTAATGACCGGAACGAGGATCAGATTGGCGAAAACGGAAATAAGCGAGACCTGGTTGAAGTAATGGATGGTGAGCGGAAAGGAAATCAGCTGCGCCACGACCGTTATGCCGACGGTTCCCCCCAGCCAGCGGGGCAAGAATGCCAGCAGCGGCATCAGCTTCGGCACGAATATCATCAAGCCCGCCGTCACGATGAAGGAGAGCTGAAAGCTGACGTTCACGAGAAAATACGGATTCCACACCAGCATGGCAAGCGCGGCCACGCTGAGGATATGCAGCCCATCCTTCAAAAGCCGCCGCCGCGCAGCATACAAACCGATCATTCCCATGATGCCTGCGCGCACTATGGAAGGACTCGCCCCGGTCAGCAGGACATATACGGGAATCAGCCACATCACCGCAGTCAGCGAGGCCTCCCTCGTCATTCGAAGGGTTGTGCATACGAATAGCAGGCATCCTACAACCACGGCCACATGCATGCCCGATATCGCAAGAATATGAGTCAATCCCAAACGCGAGAACTCCATGAATGTATCGGGATCCAAGTCATCCTTATTGCCAATGACGAGTCCCTTCATATACCCCGCATGGATGCCGCCGTACAATTGATCCAGCTTGCTTCCAAGCTTGTCGCGAAGGGCATCATTCCATCTGAGAACATGGCTTAATTTCCAGCTGTCTGGCGGTTCGATCACCGCTTGGTCCGAGCCCTTCACTTTGACGATCCAATGAATCTTCTGAGTACGCAAATACTGAAGGTAATCAAACCCGCCAAAATTGCGGGCCACTCCAGGCCTTTGCATTTCCCCGCTCAGCTGTATGCGGTCCCCGCGCTGCCATTGGTTCACAATCTCCAGCTCCGTTTTATCCAGCAGTTTTACTTGGACCATAACGATATCGTCTGTATTCAGCATCATGCTGCCATTCGGATCGGCTTGTTTTTGCACCGCCGGGTGCTTGGATTGGATCAGATCAGCCCGCTGCAGGGTTACCTGGAAATCAGCCCGGTCGCCATCCACCTCGACAGGAGAAGAAATCACCCCGAACGCAGTAACAGGAATGGGTTCAGTCGACTCTTCCGATGCAAGGACCGACTCGAAATCACTTACATTCGCCTCATCATGCCATTCCCAGTACGAGCCCGATACGCACAATGAGCATAGCATGCAGATCGTAAACAGGCGCCCTGCGCCCACCCACTGGCATACAGCTAATAATAGAAGAATTAGCCCGACCGCGATCACGGCGAGCTTCCATCCGTCATACAGGCATGCAGCACCGCTGCCGATCACCCATAACACGGTAAACACAAGTAATGGCCTTCGTTTCATCATTGAATGCATCCCCTTCTTGACGAAATAAAAAAAGAACCCTTGCCTGCAAATCGCAGTCAAAGGTTCTTCCTCCATAACTTTCTATTCCTATCAATCGCAATCGTCAATGCATGATTTATTCCGCTACCGTCATCAAGGTTTCGCGCGGCGGCTCGTATGCTTCAAGCTGCCGAAACGAAATCCCCTTCTGCTCCATCATGCGGGACACCTTGCCGGAGTCCTTGGGATAAGGACGATGGAACACAACCTCGACAATGCCGCTGTTGGCAAGCATGTTCGCACAGGTCCAGCAAGGCTCGTCTGTCACGTACACCGTACTGCCCTCCCTGTCGATCCGGTCCGTGAACAGCAGCAGATTCTGCTCGGCATGAATCGTGCGGATGCAGCGCTGCTTCTTCACCATGCTTTCCTTGCCGTCCTGCACGACCAATTCATAATCCTCCGCGATCATACAACCTGCTTCCGAGCAATCCGGCACCCCCATCGGCGCGCCGTTATAAGCCGTCCCGAGCAGCTTCTTGCCCTGCACCAGCACCGCTCCCACATGACGCCGAGGGCATTGAGAACGGGTAGATACCATAAAGGCAATATCCATGAAATAAGTATCCCAATCTTTACGTTGATCTGCACTCATCATCTGTCACCTGTTCCTTGTCAATATCTCCTTTATTGTAGCACATAGCTAAAGTCCTACGTAAGGCTTCATCTTCTCCAGCATTTTGGGCCCGATGCCCTTTACGTTCATCAAGTCGGCCTGAGTTCGAAACGGGCCGAACTGATTCCGGTAATCGATAATGGCCTTGGCCTTGGCCTCGCCAATGCCGGGCAGCTCCATCAGCGTGGCTGCATCCGCCGTATTCACATTGATCAATCCGGACGGAAGCGGAATGGACGGCGGCAGCGCTGGAGGTTCATTGGCAGAGACCGGTTGACCGACAGCCTCCGGCGGGGATGAAGCCGGCGAAACGGCTGCCTGATCAGAAGCTGAAGATGGTGAGGCTTCCGCTCCTTGGCCATTCCCGGCCGCAGCAGCCGGGTCCAGACTTGGCACCGGTTCCTTCGCGTTCGTAGCGGGCTCGCCTTGTCCACCCTGAGCGGTCTTTGCAGCATCAGCAGAATCCGTTCGAGCGTCAGCAGGGACTGCAGCCCCTCCCGCATCCTTATCCCGGGAATCGGAAGCAAGCGCCTTCGCACCGGCGCTCTCCTCCATGGTCATGACTTGCTCCAGCTGTTCGTTTAACGGCTGCCAGCCCTCGATTCCCTGTTCCGTACCGCCGGCAAACAAGATGAGTCCGCAGCCCGCAAGCGTTGCGGCAAGACTCCAACCTAAAGATATCCGTTTCATCCAAGACCTCTCCTTAACTTCAAAGTTCAATTCGTACAAACTCTGGAATAATCTTCGGCTTCCCCACCGGAATCGCATGAAAAACCGTCATGAATCGGCATCTTCCCCGCATACATTAGACGTAAGGACGGTACATTTCTGCCGTAAAGCGCGAAAGGAGGGAACATACACATGAAGGTCGGTTTTATCGGTACGGGCAGCATGGGTAGTCTGTTGATCGATGCCTTCATTCAATCGGGCGCACTCCTGCCTGAGCAGATTCGGGTCAGCAACCGAAGCCCTGAAAAGCCGCTGCAGCTGGCAAAACGTCATCCCGGTCTGACGGTATGCAGCTGTAACACGGAGACGGCTTCTCAAAGCGACCTGCTATTTTTATGTATCAAGCCGTTGGAATTCAAAGCGGTCATCGGCGAAATCAAGGATCGGCTCGAAACCCGGCAAATCGCCATATCCATCACAAGTCCGGTCCAACTGATCCATCTGGAATCATCGCTGCCCTGCAAGGTAGCGAAAATCATACCGAGCATCACTAACATCACCGGAGGCGGAGCATCGTTATGCATGTATGGTTCCCGAATAAAAGAAGAAGACAGGCAGCTTATAGAAAGCCTCCTGTCTTATATCAGCAGGCCGCTCAAGATACTGGAATCGCACACGCGAATCACTTCCGATTTCTCCAGCTGCGGGCCTGCTTTTTTAAGTTTATTCATGGAAAAATGGATCGACGCTGCCGTTGAAATGACCGGAATCGACCGCAGGTCCCTCAATGCACTAGCCGGCGAAATGCTGCTTGGCACCGGCAAGCTGCTAACGGAGGAGGGCTTCTCCCCCGAAGAGCTGCAAAAGCGGGTGGCGGTTCCCGGAGGCATCACGGCCCAGGCTCTGGCACTGCTGGAATCGAACCTGAACGGGTTGTTCTACCAATTGATCCAAACCACACACGACAAGTATGAGGAGGATTTGGCCAAACTGGATGCTGCCTTCGGTTTTACGATTAACCGGCCACGATATTGACCAGTTTACCCGGTACGGCAATGATTTTGCGAATACTCTTGCCTTCCAGCGCCTGCTTGACATTTGGAAGGGAGAGGCTATGTTGTTGCATGGCTTCTTGGTCCATGTCTTTCGCGATTTTGGCGCGTTCCACGATTTTGCCGTTGACTTGCACCACGATCTCGACTTCTGCCTCTACGGTCCAAGCCTCGTCAAACTCAGGCCATGGCACGTAAGTTACGCTCTCCGTGTAGCCTAAACGGCTCCACAGCTCTTCAGCCAGGTGAGGGGCAAGCGGGGAAAGCAGTTGGACGAAGTTCTCCATCGCCTTGCGAGGAAGCACTTCGCTCTTGTACCCCTCGTTGATGAATATCATCAACTGGCTGATCGCTGTGTTAAAGCGCAGATGCTCAAAGTCGTCGGTCACTTTCTTAATCGTTTTGTGCAGCGTGCGTTTGAATTCGTCCGTACCCTCGCCGTCCACGATTTTAGGATTCAATTGACCGTCGTCTCCGATGAACAGACGCCATACGCGGGAAAGGAAGCGGTGCGTTCCTTCAACGCCGTTGGTGTTCCATGGCTTCGTCGCTTCCAGCGGCCCCATGAACATTTCGTATACGCGCAGCGTGTCAGCGCCATACTCGTTCACGATATCGTCCGGATTGATGACATTGCCGCGGGATTTACTCATTTTCTCATTGTTGTTCCCCAAGATCATGCCCTGATTGACCAGCTTCTGGAAAGGCTCCTTCGTATCGACGACGCCCAGGTCATACAATACTTTGTGCCAGAAGCGCGCATACAGCAAGTGCAGCACAGCATGCTCCACGCCGCCGATGTACAGGTCAACCGGCAGCCATTCCTTCTGTTTCTCCTTGGAGCACAGTTCGTCATGGTTATCCGGATCGATGTAACGCAGGTAGTACCAGCAGCTGCCGGCCCATTGCGGCATCGTATTGGTTTCGCGGCGGGCTTTCATGCCCGTTTCGGGATCAACCGTCTCCACCCACTCCGTAACGTTGGCCAGCGGCGATTCGCCGGTTCCGGACGGTTTAATCTGGTCCACATCCGGCAGAAGCAATGGAAGCTGATCTTCCGGCACGGTCTTCATCGTTCCGTCTTCCAGATGCAGAATCGGAATCGGCTCGCCCCAATAGCGTTGACGGCTGAACAGCCAGTCGCGCAGACGGTAGGTTACCTTCTTCTTGCCCTTGCCCTCTTTCTCCAGCCATTCATTCATCGCCTGAATAGCCGCTTCATTATCCAGCCCGTTCAGGAAGCCGGAATTCACGTGCGCGCCGGTGCCGGTATATGCTTCCTCCTCGACGTTTCCGCCTTGAACGACTTCAATGATCGGAAGACCGAATTGCTTCGCAAACTCCCAGTCCCGGCTGTCATGTCCCGGAACCGCCATAATGGCACCGGTGCCGTAGCCGGCAAGCACGTAATCCGCGATCCAGATCGGTACCTTGGCGCCGTTTACCGGATTGACGGCATACGCGCCCGTGAATACGCCGGTTTTATCCTTGGCCAGATCCGTCCGCTCCAGGTCGCTTTTACGTGCTGCCTGATCCTGATAAGCCTTCACCGCTTCACGCTGATCGGCTGTCGCAATTTTGTCCACGAGGTCATGCTCCGGTGCCAGGACGCAGTAGCTTGCCCCGAACAGCGTATCCGGACGAGTGGTGAACACCTCCAGATGACCATCATACCCTTCGATGTCAAAACGGACCTCGGCGCCCGTGGATTTGCCGATCCAGTTGCGCTGCATATCCTTCAGGCTTTCGCTCCAGTCCAGCTCGTCCAGATCCTCCAGCAGGCGATCCGCATATTCGGTAATGCGCAGGATCCATTGGCGCATCGGCTTGCGTACGACCGGATGGCCTCCGCGTTCGCTCTTGCCGTCGATGACCTCTTCGTTCGCCAGCACGGTGCCGAGCGCTTCGCACCAGTTCACCGGAACCTCGGCCACATAGGCCAAGCCGCGTTTATAGAGCTGGATAAAGATCCACTGCGTCCATTTGTAATATTCCGGATCGGTGGTGCTGATCTCGCGGTCCCAGTCATACGAGAACCCGAGGGATTTGATCTGGCGGCGGAACGTATCGATATTCTGCACGGTGAACTCCCGCGGATGTTTGCCCGTGTCCATCGCATACTGCTCTGCCGGCAGGCCGAAGGCGTCCCATCCCATCGGGTGAAGCACGTTGTATCCGCGCATCCGCTTGTAGCGGGACACGATGTCCGTTGCCGTGTACCCCTCCGGGTGACCTACGTGCAGGCCTGCGCCCGATGGGTACGGAAACATATCCAGCGCGTAAAATTTCGGTTTGGACGAGGTTTCTTCCGTTTTAAAGGTTTTGTTCTCATCCCAGTATTGCTGCCACTTCGGTTCGATGGCCTGCGGCTGGTAGCCGTGGCCGGTTGGTTGATTGTCCGTCATACTTCATTGCTCCTCCTTCACAGTCGAGAGGCAAGGCCTGCGCCATTGCCCAAAAAAACAAAAAAACCTCATCATCCATAGCGTTGATCGCTAGGGACGAGAGGTTTGATTCCCGTGGTACCACCCTAGTTAGCCAAAGGCATGCTTTGCCTTTCGCTCCCTTTGCATCCTTATCGCGGATAAGACGACGATGCTTCATCGGCCGATTCTGCCGGAATACAGCCCTCCGACGGCCGGGTTAACACCATTGCTCCGAGGCGAGTTCATCCCTATCGTCAACCGGTTTTCACCAGACACCGGCTCTCTGCATGATCGAAATTGGAACGATTGATCCTCATCATCGCGTTCATATTACCGTTTTAATGTGGCTATTATACCCAAAAAGCGCGATCAAGTCAACGAAAGCTCTTCTCCGCTTTTGCGGTAATGTTCCGGCGTGGTCCCGACCATGGCCTTGAACATCCGGCTGAAATGGGCCAAATGCTTGAAACCGGACGCCTGGCTGATCTCCGTTATGCTCAGATGGGGGTGGAGCCTGAGCATGATTTTTGCCTGGTTGATCCGCCGGTGATACACATATTTGAACACCGTCGTTCCGGTTACTTCCTTGAATAAGGAGGATAAATAGTGTTTCGTGATATGCATGTCGCGGGCGATTCCCTCCAGCGTCAGATCCAGCATATAATTTTCCTCGACAAACGACACGACATGCTGGACATGCCGCTCCTTCTCCGAGATCGAGTCGTGATCCTGCACGGCGGCCTGGCACCAGTCGGCGATGACGTACATCATCTCCTGGATTCGAAGGGTCATCCGCTCTTGGCGAAAGCCGGCCGTGGAGGACGACAAGCGGTGTATATCGGCCAGCATCCCTTCGAATTCTTCCCGGTTCTCCCCCGTCAGCGTCATGCGATGATTCCGCAGCGTTTCGAAGGGGTCCAGCAATATCGATTTGGCCGTCTCCGAAAGCCCCCTGCAGATCCAGGCCGGATCAAAATGCAGAATGCTCCTGACATATCTGGAATCGGGTTCAACGTTCGGACAGTGCAGCGTAAGCCCGTTCATCAGGAGCAGATCCCCCGGTTTCAGGGTGAACACGGAATCGCCGATCAAATACGTGCAGCGTCCCTCATGGAAATAATAAATTTCATAAAAAGCATGCGAGTGAAACTGCCCTCCCGACAGCGGCTGTTCATTGTAATAGGTCAGATCGAACGGCGCTTGAAGCTGCATGCGGTCAAAGCCTGGCATCATATCGACAGATGAGGTCATTTAGAGAATCGCCCCTTTAGCGATTTTGGAGTCGTCTAACCCCCAACCCTCAACGTAACGGGGTTTTCTCTATTATAAATGATTTTAGGGAATGCGCACGGCTTCATTTTGGGCAATCACGCACAATTCTCCGGCCTTGAAGGCATGCTCCTGGGACATGGCATGTTCCGTGCGTTCCAGGCAGTCCAGGATAAGCTCCCCGAAAAACGGATAGCCCACTTTCCCCTGGAGTTCCATATGAAACTCTCCTTCACCGTTAACCAAGTACAGATGATCCCCCTGCGGATGCCTTGCGATATCGATGTATTTGCGAAGCTCGATGTATCCTTCCGTTCCCAGAATAAAGGTTCTGCCGTCGCCCCAAGTGCCAAGTCCTCCGGGCGTCAGCCAATCGACGCGGAAATAATTGGTGGCTCCATTGTCTCCCACCAGCGTTGCATCTCCGAAATCCTCCAGCTCGGGGTATTCCGGATTCGCATAATTGCCCACCTTGCTGCTGAGCACCTTGGCATCGCGGCATCCCGCATAAAACAAAAATTGTTCGATCTGGTGGGAGCCGATGTCACACAGGATGCCCCCGTACTGTTGATGACGGAAAAACCAGTCCGGGCGGGAGGACGCATTCAAACGGTGCGGTCCGGTTCCCATCACTTGCACCACTCGCCCGATCGCCCCGTCCTGAATCAGCTTCCCGGCATGGACGGCACTCTCCACATGCAGCCGTTCACTGTAATAGACCATGTATTTCTTGCCCGTCTCCGCGGCTTTCGCGCGTGCAGCGTTCACCTGCTCCAGCGTGGTGAACGGCGTTTTATCCGTGAAATAATCCTTGCCGTGCGACATGACCTTCAGGCCAAGCTCGCATCTCTCCGAAGGAATGGCGGCAGCCGCCACCAGATGAACTTCGGCATCTTCCAGCACCTGGGCCTCGGAGGAAGCCACGGCTGCCTCCGGGTATGCCTTGCAAAAAGCAGCAACCTTGGCGGGGTCTGGGTCATACACCCACTTCAGCGTCGCCCCGGCCTCAATCAAGCCGTTGCACATGCCGTATATATGGCCATGCTCCAGCGACATGGCTGCAAAAATAAATTCTCCGGGCTTGCACACCGGCTGGGCCTTGCCCACCGGCGCATAGAGCATTCCATTGCTGCGGTCCATACCAAGAGCCTCCCCGATTGTAATTTAATAAGCGCCAAACGTCTTGCTCATATCCACCGGCCCGATCTCCTTGACCGTTTTCCGGGTGGACGAATTCGCTATCCGTTCTTGCAGCATCTCGTAATACAGATCTTCGTCCAACGGCAGGTCGACCCAATTGTCGGTCCAGGTGGACAAATGCATGGCATTGGACAGGGTCAATCCGTGGATTCCCTCTTCGCCCGGCGCAATCAATGGCGTTCCGTGCAAAATGGCGTCCGCAAAGTTCTGGATGATGCCGTTATGCTGCGGATTGTCCCCCGAAATCGGCACCTCGCATTTCCAGCATTCCGGTTCGCCGAAGCCCCCGGTATACTGCTGATTGAACTCCGGTTCAGGCACCCGGAGACGCCAGAAGGTAAGCTTGCCGTCCTCGATGACGATTTTACCGCGGTCTCCCGTCACTTCATACCGATTCGTGCCCGGCGCTTCCCCCGTTGTCGTAATGAAGACGGCCGTGGCGCCGTTCTCGTATTCCGCATAAGCCGTCACGTCGTCTTCCACTTCAATGTTCCGGTACTTGCCGAACGAACAAAATGCGCGGATTCTTTTCGGCATCATGCCGGTTGTCCACTGCCACAGATCCAGCTGGTGCGGAGATTGGTTAATCAGGACGCCTCCGCCTTCTCCCGCCCAGGTAGCGCGCCACCCGCCTGAATCGTAATAACTCTGTGAGCGGTACCAATTCGTGACGATCCAATTCATCCGCCGCACCTCGCCGAGCTCGCCGGCCGCGATGAGCTCTCTAAGCTTTTTATACAGCGGATTGCAGCGCTGATTGTACATGATCGAGAACACTTTGCCGCTTGCTTCGGCCGCGCGGTTCATTTCCCGCACCTGCTTCGTATACACGCCCGCCGGCTTCTCAATCAGGACGTGGAGTCCTTGGTTCAGGCACGCGATGGCCACTTGAGGATGGGCATAATGGGGCGTTGCAATAATCACCGCATCGATCTCTCCCGAAGAGATCATAGCGTCCGTGTCACTCCAAATTTTCACGTCCGAAGGGAGCGTAGCCCTCGCTTCTTCCTGCTTGGCCGGGTTGAGGTCGCATATGGCGCTAAGCCGCGCCCCCGCAATCCGCCCCGCGGCAAGCGATTTGGCATGCGAAAAACCCATCCCCAGTCCGATAACCCCTACTCTTACCTGTTCCATATCTATCGCCTCCTTCATAAGTGTCCTATACGCTTTGTTTATGGTCTGCCCACATGTTCATCTGCTCGGCAAAACGAAGCAGCATCTCCCTGGATTCAAACGTCCCGCTAAAATCCTCGATTCCGTAGTAACCTTCATAGCCGACCGACTGCAAATCCTGAATGACCTGCTTCCATGGGACGGCCCCTTGGTCAAGCGAGACCCATTCTCCGGACCAGGATGCCGAGCTTCCATCCTCGGAAGGCGTTTTTCGATAACCCCCGTTTTTCACATGGACATGAGCCACGTAGGGACCGAGAAGCTCCAAGCCCATCCGGTAGTTCTCGTAACCTTCATGGACCATGTTGCCCGGATCATACAGCACGCCGATATGCTGCGGATTGAAGTGGGATACGAGCCGGTGCGTCAGTCCGGCGCTCGGAGTGATCGTAAGATGATGGGTTTCCACCACGGCTTTAACCCCGTAAGCGGCAGCAAGATCCTGCACCTCATGAAGGTAACGAACCGCCTGGTCGTACAGTTCGTTGTAATTGCGCGTTCGGTTATATCCCGGAATCCCCACACGAATGAAAGAGGCTCCGATCAGCTTGGCCGCTTGCATGACCTTCTCCGTCGCTTCCACGTCGCCGCAGGTCAGATAAGGAACGACCGCAAGACTGCGCCGGCCATGCTTGTCGGCTGCCTGCTTAAATCTGAGCCAATCTTCCTGCGTGCCGTTCGGATCGATGGAGCAGCGGTTATGCCGCCAGAAGGAAGGCTTCTCTCCGGCAGCCTCCGCCGGAATCTCCTTGAAGCGCCACTCGATCCCTTCGATACCGGCATCTGCCGCCGCTTGGGCCAATTCCTCCGGCAGTAAATCAGGGGTGGCGACCGTAAATACGGACAGTTTCATAATCATTCATCCTCTCTCGACCAAATTTATTAGCTTATGCATCATTTGACCAACGTTGAACTCATATGATGTCATTCAGTGCGTTCCGGATGGTTAAAAGCCTCCCGAAAGATAGCGCTCTCATATCTGCCCATCCTATCTATCCCCCATCGTAGCACAGTCCCGAAAGCAAACCCATATCCCTTCCTATGAACCTTAACCACAGTCAAATAAAGCCGAAAAGAAATGTCTTTGAATATAATGAATCGCCCGTTGACGCAAGAACTGAGTCTATCGACGTGTTTCTCTTGAGAACAGACCGCGATGAGCCGTCGCATCCGCAGCGATTTTTGAAAAATCCCGGACTCAAAGTATAGGCACTCTTATATAACCAAAAAAGGCACCTCCTCCGTCCTGAATAGACGAAGAAGCGTGCCTTCTCCTTAGGGTATTCGTTTATTTTACGGCAACGTAGAACAGCCTGGATGCATCCTGACCCGCTTCCGTCCACTCAAAATCGGCATAGCATTTCACGTCCCGGAATCCGGCCTTAATCAGCTCAACCTTCATCCATTCCGGGTCGTATCCCCGCTGGACATGCGTTTCTTCAAAGCGGCGGTAGATCGTTCGGTCTTGGTCATCCCGTGCAAAAATGGAGAGATGGTGTTCAATCTCCATCCGGCGTTCGTCCAGGTCGCATGTCCATATATAGGACACTTCCCGTTCATCCAGAACAAATGGCTGCTCTTCGTCGTATCGCAGCAGCGTATTGGGGTGATGCACGTCAAACAGGAACGTGCCGCCTTCCTTGAGACCGTTGTAGGTCCTTGCAAAAGCGGAGCGGATGTCCTTCTCCTCCAGCAGGTAGTTCACACAATCACAAAATGAAATGACGGAATCCACCTGCTCGGGCAGCTCCCAGGAACGCATGTCCTGCTGCACCCAGCGGACGCTCCCTTCCCGGAACAAGCGATGTCCCTGGGGCGTGCCCTCCAGCTTGCGCCTGGCAACCGACAGCATATCCGCTGACAGGTCAATCCCCGTTACTTCAAAACCGGAGTTGACGAGCGGTATGGTGATGCTGCCTGTCCCGCATCCGAGCTCGACGACGCTTTTTGGCATTCCGTGCTTCTCCCAGGCGGTTCTCGCAAAGCGGATCCAGTCCGGGTACGGCATGTCTTCCATGAGTTGATCATATACGTAAGCAAACTTGCGGTAAGACAACATGATGACACCACTTTCCTTAGAAGCTTCCCCTACCTTGCCGGGTTATTCGTTTGAACCGGAGTTCTCCTCTTGATTGACCATATACGTCCAGCTGTCCTTTTGCGTAACCAAACCGTCCTTCATCAACTTGCCAAGCGCGCGTTTAAAGGCGGATTTGCTAATGCCGAACCGCTGCTTGATGATGTCGGGCGGCGTTTCATCCGAATACGGCATCGCATGGCCCGGACGCTCCTTCAGAAAAGCCAGCAGCCGGTCTGCATCATCGGTCCGTCCGATCTCTTTTTGCGGAACCATGGACAGGTTGACCCTGCCATCCTCCCGGATATGGCTGACCCGAACCTTTACCTCTTCGCCAAGACGCAGCATCCGCGTCCGTTCCGAGGAATGGATCATGCCGATCGCGCCGAAGCCGACCACGCCGCCGTCGATGATGACAAACGTGCCCATCTGGAGCGGTTTATACACCAGGGCAGTAAACCATTGGCCTTTCCACGAATCCGGCGCATGGAACGCAAGCGGAGCTAGCTCTTGTTCCCCGGCGAGTTTCGCTCGCAGCCGGCCTTGCTTATCATGCTCCATGATCACAAACACGTGGTCTCCCACTTGCGGGTGAAGCTCCCGCAGCTCCGGCAATTCCCGGATCGGAAGCAACAGCTGCCTGCCAAGTCCCATCTCAAGGAAACAGCCGAGGCGCGGATGGACGTCGGCCACTTCAAGCTTCGCCGTTTCGCCCAGCGTTAGGTACGGCTTCTTCATCGTTGCGGCCAGGCGGTCTTCCGTATCGAAGAATATAAAGACCTCTATCGTATCCCCCGGCTCGATTTTACCCGTAAGCTCCGAATAGTGAAGAAGCACATCCCGATCTCCGCCATCCAGAAAATAACCGTAAGGGGACACTTCCCTGGATACAACGAGTTTCGTTAATGTGCCGGCAATCAGGCTCATACGTTCTCCACCACTTTGGCATCCGACCACAGGCGCTCAATGTTATAGTATTCCCGCTCATCGCGGTGGAAAATATGAACGATCACGTCGCCAAGGTCCATCAGCACCCAACGGGCAGCGTCCATTCCTTCCAGTCCGCGCAATGCCACGCCCTCGTCATGAGCCCGTTTGCGGACCTCGGTTGCGATCGCTTGAACCTGGGTATCCGAGTTACCGTGGCAAATGACAAAATAATCGGCGATCAGGGAAATCCCTCTGAGATCCAGGACCACGATATCCATCGCTTTTTTATCTTCAGCGGCAGCTACTGCCACATTTAACAATTCATTCGGTTTCAACGTCATGAATTCGCCTCCAATTGCTTAATTAGATCGTTGCGGGCTAGCACCGTCAACGGAAAAATGATTTGTCTGCGCGAGAGCAGATGTCCAATCGTCGAATCAAAACCGGCTGCAAGCGCCTCTTCAAGGCTATGGTTGGCCAGTTCGCGAATATTATTCACGCCGGGGAAATCCCTTCCCGGTTCCATATAATCCGCCAGGCAGACCACCTTGTCAAGGAGCGTCATGCCGATGCGCCCCGACGTATGGTACCGGATGGCATCAAGCACTTCGGCATCCGTTACGCCATATTCGTGCTCCGCTACGAATGCCCCGACTTCAGCATGCCAAAGCTGTTTGTCGTAATGGAGCAGCTCTTCGGAGAGCTTATGCTCCACCATCATCTGATGAAGCTTCTGCACGGGCCAGTATTTGGCCACGTCATGAAGGATGGCGGCCAAGTCCGCCTTAACCGGGTCGGCTCCGAACCTGCCGGCAAGGATGACCGCGGTTTCCATGACGCCTTTGGTATGCTCCCAGCGCTTGGGCGGCATCTGGGAGGATACGGCTTCTATGAGTTCATCACGGCTGTAATCCATAAATACCGCTCCTAACAATATAATCGTATACTCGGTCCGGCACCATATAACGGATGGACGAACCTGATGCCGCCCGGCTCCGAATGATGGTGGAGGAGATTTCGATCAGCGGCATCTCGGCCGTGACAACCGCCTTTTGCAGAAAATCAGGCAGATCATCCACCGATAGTTCGGTTCCGGGACGGTTAAGCCCGATAAAAGTCAGCATTCCCGCCAGTTCGCCGATCCGGTTCCACTTGGGAAGATACGCAACCATATCCGCACCGATAATGAAGTAGAAGTCATGCTCGGGGTACGCATCGCGCAGCTCTCTGACCGTATCTACCGTGTAGGAGACGCCGCCGCGTTTCACTTCCCAATCCAACGTGCGAAACGACGGATGACCGGCTACGGCTTCAGCGGTCATCTCCAGCCTCATCAGGCCCGTTACGCCGGCATCTTCCTTGTGCGGCGGAATGTGGCTTGGCATAAACCACACCTCTTCCAGATCGTAAGCGTCCCGCGCGCATTCGGCTGCGAGCATATGCCCGATATGAATGGGATCGAAGGTTCCGCCCATTATCCCTACCTTCATCCGGGTTCACCTCCCCTAATTAGAGAGTTATTAATATCCGCTAAGCTGGAGCCGTCCGGCCCCCCTACGGCAGTTCGATGGTTTTGTGGTCTTTCGATTCTTTATAAAGCACGATCGTCTTGCCGATCACCTGCACCAGCTCGGCTCCGGCTCCTTCAGCAAGCTCCTGGGCGATTTCGCGCGGGTCTTCAAGACAGTTGTTGAGCACGGATACCTTCATAAGTTCCCGCTTCTCGATCGCCTCGGAAATATGACGGATCAGATGCTCGTTGCTGCCTCCCTTGCCTACCTGGAACAGCGGATCCAGATGATGGGCGAGCGAGCGTAAATGTCGTTTTTGCTTTCCTGTTAACATGCTTGGTCATTACTCCTTAAACATTCAATTATTAAAACCTGGCGCTTGTCGAAAGCTATATTGTAGCTTTTGCATAAGCATTAATCAATAAACAAAGATATTAAGACTCGGATTGGAAGCTGGTCAGAACGGCTTCCTTCATGGCCTGCACGGGTGCCGTCAGACCCGTCCAATATTCGAATGCATAGGCACCTTGATTAATGAACATTCCAAGCCCGCCGTGTATGGTGCATCGCCGAAGCTCCCCTTGCCGCAGCAGCTCGGTCTTCAACGGATTGTAGATCAAATCGCTGACAACGATCCCTTCACGTATGGACTCCGGCGGAATGGGAAGCTCCGAAACCCGGGGAAACATGCCCACCGAGGTCGTGTTAATGATTACATCGGCATCCGACAACGCCTCTCCGGCCTGTTCCTCTCCGTACCCTCTCAAGTCCGCAAGCGAGCCCCACTCCTCGGCAAGCGCCAATGCTTTGGCGGACGTCCGATTTACAATGGATATCTTCTCGGGCCCTTCGCCGATGAGGGCATAGATGATGCCTCTTGCGGCACCGCCCGCACCGATGACAACGATTCGCTTTCCCTTCAGGTCGGGACAGGCTTCATCCTTTAATGAACGAACATATCCGATGCCGTCCGTATTGTAACCCGTCAATTTGCCGTTGTCATTGACGATGGTGTTCACGGCACCGATGCGCTGCGCCCCTTCATCGACGACGTCCAAATACTTCATGACTTCCACCTTGTGCGGGATCGTTACGTTCACCCCTCGAAATCCCAGTGCTTTGACGGCCTGGATGGCGTCGCCCAGGCCCTGCGGACGAATATGAAGGGGGACGTACGCTCCTGACAAACCGAGGGCGTTAATCGCCGCATCATGCATGGCCGGCGATTTCGAGTGGCCGATCGGATCCCCCATTACGCCAAGGAGCAAATAATCACGCTCGTTCATTGGATTCACTTTCATTTCTCCTCTGCCTCTCCCATGATAGCCGGACGGTTACCATTGGGATATATCACTTATATCAGGGATGGACGCGACAGGACTTTGATTCCTTTAGGTACATGAACCGCTACAAGCGCTCCCTGCTCACCGTTGATCTTGATCCAGCCGAGTCCCGAGATAAACACGTCTTGGCGCGCACCCTTAGGAATACGAATTTCGTGTCTCGTCCATTCCGGAAGCTCTTCAAGCCGTTCCTTGGTCGGCGGGGACAGCAGCTCCCCGGCATGCTCCGCAAATAGCGAATCCGCCCGTTCCAGCTTGGTCCGATGAATGCCGAGCCTGCCGCTGATGAAGCAAGTAAAGGATTGATGCTCCCCTTGCAGAAAATCAAAGCGGCTGAAACCTCCGAAGAAGAGGGTCTGCCCTTCGTTCAGCTGGTATACCATCGGCTTCAGCGGATTCTCCGGCATGACCGTCCCCAGATCCTCACGGCTCACGAGCTCGCTGTAGCGCCATGGGTACACGATGCCCGGCGTATCAATAATATACCGGCCGTCATCCAGCGGAATATTGACCATATCGAGCGTCGTTCCGGGATAACGGGAAACGGTCAGCTCCTGGTCCAGATCGCTGTAGTCGCGGATCAGGCGATTGATCAAGCTGGATTTCCCCACGTTCGTGGCGCCGACCACATAGACGTCCCGGTCGCCCCTGTAATGCGCAACCGTCTCCAGCAGCCGCTCAAAGCCTTGGTTCTTCTTCGCGCTGCAGAGCACGATGTCTTCCGTTCTCAGGCCATGCTCCTTGCACTGCTTCTGCACCCAATTCAGAACCTTGTTCCAATTGGTCACCTTCGGCAGAAGATCGGTTTTGTTAACCGCCAGAATCACCGGATTGTTGCCGACAAACCGCTGCAGCCCTGAAATCAGGCTTCCTTCAAAATCGAAAAGATCCACGATGTGAATGACCAGCGCATTCTTGCCGCCGATCTGTCCGAGCAGCCGTAAAAATTCATCCTGGTCTACGGCGACCGAAGAAGCCTCGTTGTAATTCTTGATACGGAAACAGCGCTGGCAAATAACCGGGTCTCGGTCCCAAGCCTTCTCCGGCAAATAGCCCGGCTTGTCCTGTGCAGCGCTCTGAAGCGGTATGCCGCAGCCGCTGCACTTCTTGATGTCATCTCCGCCTGTAGGCAACGTCATGATTTCGGTTCCTCCTCCATCCATAATCCTTTTTTGCGCAAACGGGTCAAGGCGATGCGTTCCACCCGACGATTGACAAGGCGGGTAAACCATCCTTCATCGTTGATGGCGATGGGCATAACCAGAACCGTATACAAGCCGAGCCGATTCCCGCCGTATACGTCGGTCAGCATCTGGTCGCCGACAACAACCGTTTTCTCCGGAGTGAGCTCCATCATGTTCATCGCTTTGCGAAACGGAGTATTGCTTGGCTTGCGGGCTTCATGCACATACTGGATGTCCAGCGGCGTCGCGAATTTAGATACGCGCTCGAGCTGATTATTCGAGACGATAATGAGCTGGAAACCGATCTCCTTCACTCTTTTGAACCAAACGACCAATTCCGGCGTGGCCAGCGGCGCCTTGGCCCCAACAAGGGTATTGTCCAAATCGGTAATGATTCCACGATACCCCTGCTCATATAATTCCTCCAGGTTAATATCAAAAACCGTGTTGACACGGAGCTTTGGGATTAACATTTCAAACAAATTCGTCACCTCAATTTCATACGAAAAACTATACCATATTCCGGTTCCTTAGTAAAAATAATCACGGCCGGCGCCTTCCTTCTTTCCGGATTGCAATCTTTACCAGCAAAAGACCACCCGGCAGCCGTCGAAGCGGACCGGGCGGTCTTGAAATGACCGATATCAGAACGTATTCATATCAAGCTATCCTGATATCGCAAGAACAACCACTTGTGACGCGGTCTGTCTTCTTGGATTACGTTGATAGACGTTTGTCCGGCACAATGCGGACCTTCTTGATGGACTTCTTCAGCTTCTCGGCATCCTGTTGGACCGAGCGCCACTGCTCTTCCTTCACTTCCGCAGGGCTGTAACGGGCAGCCTCAAACTGCTGCAGCAGCGGTCTCAGCTCTGCTTCCAGTTCAGGATGTGCATATGCCCAGCGGCGAACCGATTCACGGAGCGTTTCATGTTCTTGCCTTACCAATCCCTTGCGCTGCACGGAACGGATCCAGCGTTCCGTCTCGGCAATCACCTTATCCGCTGCCGTCAGCGGCTTGCCTGCTCGAATCCGTGCCCCGGCGAAGCGCAGGCTGATGCGCATTCTCCACAAGATATACAGAATCCACAGCACGATGACAACCACCGCTGCCGTTACTATGATTTTAACCCATCCGGATGATGGATTATCAGAAGTTGGGGCAGGAGCTGCCTCGTCCTCGGCCTTCTCTTCCTCTTCGACTTCCTCTTCGATGACGGGCTCAGCGTCGGCGTCGGCCGTCAGAATCGGCATGCTGAATCCCGGAGTCGCTTCGATCGGAACCCAGCCGTACTCGCCGAAGTAAACTTCAACCCAGGAATGGGCGTCAGCGTTTGTAACGGTATAGTTATCAGGCTCGATCGAGGTTTGACCGTCGACCGGAACGTATTCCGAAGCCGTCATCCTGCCGGGGGCGTAACCCTTGACCCAGCGTGCAGGGATATCCAGCGACCGAGTCATCATCACCATGGACGTGGAGAAGTAATCGCAATACCCTTCCATAATTTCGAACAAAAAGGCATCTACGAAATCGTCGCTCTTTTTGAGCGAAAGGTCGGGGGTGTTGGTATAGGTATAGTTGCTCGTTAAATATTGTTGCAAAAGCATAACCTTCTCATACGGCGTGTCTCCGTCCGCCGTAATTTCTTCGGCCAGATCCGATACGCGGTCCGGGAAATTTCTCGGCATCTGGACATAGGCTTCGTCGAACGAGCCGGAATACAGTTCATCATAAGTTCTGGCGCTCAGCTCATCGATCGGGATGACGGGAACTTCCGACGTCAAGGTATAACTCTTCGGATATTCCGCATCGCGAACGTCGTCCAAATGCATCTCCGCGCCTTCGGTCACCCAGCTGAGCCGGCCCGGATCGATGTCCTCATCCAGGCTTTCCAGCTGACGAACGCTGTAGGCCCCGAACAAGACCGGATACACCGTGTCGCTCAGCATCGTTACCGATTGTTCCAGCTTTTTGGTAGGTACGGATGTGCCGGCTTCTCCCGGCAAGGAGTCGCCGATGTCGACTCCCGTCCCGGATCGACGGCTGCTGGCTCCGTCAGCCCAGCCCGTGCCCGAGTACACGGCTCTGGTTTCGCCGCGCCAATAGCTGCGTTCTTCCGAGGTGATCGACATCACCGGCGAATAATCAAAATTAAAACCGCCGCCAAGATCGTTATCCTCTCTTCCGTAACCGGACATGCTTTCGGACGCCGACTCGATAAGGGTTCCGGTCCCCGATGTGCCGACGCCGGATAACGGTACCCCGTTCCACTCTCTCCATGCCGTATAAGGATCGGTCAGTGTCGGCTTCACGTGGGGCATGTTCACGCCGGCCACGATAATCAATGAGAAAATGACCAGAATATTGGCGATAATCTTAAACGGATACTTCGACAGATTGACCCATCCTTGAGGAAAGCGTCTGCGGAACCGGTTGAAGTGGCTGGATACGAGCCAGCCCATTCCGGCCCCGACGACCCAAGCAATCTCATCCCACAGCACGATTTTCGTGAAGGAATCCAAAATGGCAAAACTAATGACGTGGATCCCGACTACAAGAAGGACGCGTCCCTTGGTTTTGGCCCAGCGGGCAAGAAAGAGGAACATGGCCCAAGCAGCGATAGCAAACCATAAATAAGGAAAGAGATACAGGAGTTCTTCGGTCAGGAAACTTTCCGCTCCGAAGACAGGAACCGGATTGCCGGAAGTTTTCAGCAAACTGTATACGCAATACACGATCAATAGAAACTGGAGAATTACTCGGTAACCCTGCTTGATCGGCAGCAGCGCTTCGGTAACCGCCGTAATCGTTAAAGCCGCGATCACGATGGCGGTCGTTTCCGACAGCCATATCGTTTCCGTGAAGGATACCCACTGCATCCCCATGATCCAGATCCACAGCATCGTTAACGTGCTGAAGAAGGTCGTCGATAGTTTGTCCAGCCATAACTTCATCATGCACCACCTCCCAGCGCAGCCGGAAGCTCGTCGAGGGAAGCAACCGAATAACTTGAGATCCCTCGGGATTGCAGGAGCGAAATCGATTCATCGCGTTTTGCTGTTTCTTTGGAAGGAGCGATTTGCAAGAAGCAAGGGTTCATTCCTCTGGTCTCCACCCAGCGCATGATCTCTGAAGCCTCTTTGCCGCTCATCGGGCTGATCAGCAGGAACAAGGCTCCTTTTGGGAAATGGCGATAGGATTTCTCAAGGGCAGCAATCAGCTTGCTCTTCCGGTTATAATCCACGTCAACCAAATGCTGAATCATGCGCATCCGTTCCCCGGCGTGATCGGCCGGGGCGAACATTTGGGTTTCCTGGGCAGCCGTGAACAGCCCCGTCCCCGCATGCTCCTTGGCCCCGTATTCGATCAGCGAAGCGGCTGCCGATACGGCAAGCTCGAATTGCTGGGCATTGTCGTATCCGTCGGCGGCGCAATCCAGAACGATCATCGTTCTGGGGAAGGACTCATGCTCGAATTCCTTCGATTTCCAAGAGCCGGTCTTCGCCGTTGCATTCCAGTGAATCCGGGAGATCCGGTCGCCATACACATAATCGCGGACGCCGTTAATCTGCGTGGTTTCCCGCCTTGCAGCCGACACCGTGGTTTGCGTTCCGCCCAATCTGGAGTTCCGTATGTTCCGCTGCCACTTTGGAATATAAATGGTTCTCGGCAGAACGCGGAAATCCGTTTGAACCTCGATGCGTCCCTTATGCTCCATCAATCCGAAGATATCTTCGCTTATGCATTCCGTCTTGGAAAAAGCATATCGCCCGCGTTCGAGAGGAGGAGTCTGGAATACAAGCTTGCCTGCCCCCCGGAGGTTCGGAATGACGCTGTCTTCAAAGGACCAGGAGTCGCCGTTATGCCTCTGCAGCACTTCACGCACGATCATATAGGGCATCGGCAGCAGCCCCGGGACATGGACCTCGAGCTTAACGCGCACCTGCTCGCCGGCATGAAGCTGTTCTCCACCGCGCTCCGTTCCCCCAAGGACGACCCGGTGCGCTTTGACGCGATTGACCCCGCCAAAACCCGCGCCGATCAGATAGACCGTCAGAAGGCTGACCATGGAGAAGAGCATGAGCGAGGTTTTCCCTCCCTGGAATAAAACATACAAAAGACATAGGCACCATACCGCCAATACCGCTGCCAGTCTGGACGGCTGCATGCCATTCAAAAATAACGAAACCGCGCGGCGCATGCCTATCTCCCCATCTGAACAGGCACTTTAACCTGACGGAGTATAAACTCAAGCACCGACTCCGGACTCGCATTGTCGAGCCTGGCTTCCGGACGCAGCATGATCCGGTGCGAAAGTACGTAGGGAGCAAGCGTCTTCACGTCGTCTGGCAGAACGTAATCCCGCTCTTGCAGGAAGGCATAGGCTTTAACCGCATTCATGAAGGAGAGGGTGGCCCGTGGACTTGCGCCCAGCATAACGGAAGGGTGCTCACGGGTGGAGCGGGTGATATTCAGCAGGTAATCGGCAACGGGCTCGCCGATGAATACCTCGCGGATCTCGCGCTGAATGGATGAAATCTTATCCATATGCGTCACAGGCTGAAGCTTGTCCGACAGCTGCCCGTCGCGCGAACGGTACATCAGCTGCTTCTCCGTGGCGGCATCAGGGTAACCCAGGCTCAGCTTCAGCATGAACCGGTCCAGCTGCGCTTCCGGAAGCATATAGGTGCCTTCAAAATCAATCGGGTTCTGGGTCGCACACAGCATGAAAGGATGCGGGAGTTCATGGGTAGCCCCGTCCACCGTTACGCTGCGCTCCTCCATCACTTCCAGCAGGGCCGACTGCGTTTTGGTTGTAGCTCGGTTGATTTCGTCCGCCAGCAAAATATTGGTCATGACCGGACCCGGTCGGAAGTAAAACATTTCGTCTCGAGGGTGGAATACGGAAACGCCTGTTATATCACTCGGGAGGATATCCGGGTTGCATTGAATGCGGCGGTAATCCCCCTGCATGGATTTCGCTAGTGCTTTGATCAGTTGGGTCTTTCCCGTGCCGGGCACATCTTCGATCAGTACATGTCCGCCAGCGAGCAGCGCCGTAAGGAGCAATTGGATCTCAAATTCTTTGCCTAGCAGGCACGACTCCAGATTGGTTCGTACCGAGGTAATGATTTTCATGGATTCTTGGCTTACGGGCATGTATGACTAACCTCCTGTAAGGGAATAAATACTTAATTTAGTACTATTGTACATGATCGAAGTCCCGGAGTACATTCGTAGAGATATTTTGGTTGTTCTCCTTCTTACAGGCCCTTTAGGCAGAAAAAAAAAGACCCCGGCATAAAGCCGAGATCTTTTGCTTCTGGATGTTCACGATGTTATCCCTTCGGACGTACGAACAGCGCTGCCAGGAAGGAGAAAATGATCGCCGAGGATATCCCCGCGCTGGTTACTTCGAATATCCCCGTTACGACCCCGATCCAGCCGTCCCTCCCCAGCTCCGTCAACGCGCCGTGCACAAGCGAGTTGCCAAAACTCGTGATCGGCACGGAGGCTCCCGCTCCCGCGAATTTCACCAGCGGCTCGTACAATCCGAAGCCGTCCGCGATGGCCCCTGCAACCACCAGCGTACTCATCGTATGCGCCGGCGTCAGTTTAATAACGTCCATCATAATTTGCCCAATGACGCAAATCAATCCGCCAATAATAAACGCCCATAAAAACTGCATCTTGTTATCCTCCCATCTCTAAGGCTACGGCGTGAGCGATACACGGAATGCTCTCACCCTGCTGGTAAGAAAGGGGCGACAGCAAGGCACCGGTAGCAACGACCAGCACCTTTTTCAATTCGCCTTTGCGCATCCGTTTCAAAATATGGCCGTAGGTGACAACCGCCGAGCAGCCGCAGCCGCTGCCCCCTGCGTTGACGTATTTCTGTTTTTCCATGTCGTAGATCATTAAGCCGCAATCGGCAAATACCGTGCCGTCCATGATGACATCGTTCTGCTGCAGGAGGTCCTTGGCAATGGGAAGCCCGACCGAGGCAAGATCGCCCGTCACGATCAGATCATAGTCCTTCGCCTGCCGGCCTGTGTCCTTAAAGTGCTTTGTGATCGTGTCGGCCGCCGCCGGAGCCATCGCCGCCCCCATGTTGAACGGATCCTTGATGCCCAGATCGACCACCTTGCCGATGGTGGCATACGTCACGGCAGGTCCGTCTCCCTTGTCCGAAACGACGGAGCAGCCAGCTCCCGTGATCGTATATTGCGCATAAGGCGGTTTCTGCGATCCGTATTCCGTCGGATACCGGAACTGCTTCTCGACGGTACAGTTATGGCTGGCCGTACCAGCCATGACATACTGGGCTCCGCCCGAATCGACAAGCATGGAGGCGACCGCAAGGCTCTCCATCGATGTGGAGCAAGCACCGAACACGCCGATATACGGCACGCCCATCTGTCTGGCGGCAAACGAACTGCTGATGATCTGGTTCATCAAGTCCCCACCCACGAAAAACTGCAGCTGGTCTTCCTTGATGCCCGCCTTTTCGACGGCTTTTCTCGACGCGTCCTCCAGCAGCTTCCGTTCCGCCTTTTCCCATGTTTTTTCGTTGATCTCAATATTGTCGTAGACATAGTCGAAATCGTTAGCCAACGGACCTTCCCCTTCTTCAGGGCCAACGATCGTTCCCGTGCCGATGATGACGGGTTTGTTCTCGAACTGCCATGTTTGACCGATCACCTTCATGATCGCGTTACCTCCCCTCGATGCCGAAAATAGCGTAAATGATACCGATAATGAACGCAGCCACGGTACCAAATACGATCACGGAGCCCGCCAGCTTAAACATGCTGGCTCCGACCCCGAGGACCAATCCCTCTGCACGATGTTCAAGCGCAGCGGAACACATGGAGTTCGCAAACCCCGTGACCGGCACGGCGCTGCCCGCTCCGGCCCATTGCGCGATTTTGTCATATACGCCGAAGCTCGTCAGAATGACGGAGAGGATGATCAATACGGCGACCGTAGGATTGCTCGCTTCGGTGGTGCTCATATCGAATACGGACATAAAAAAACGCTGAATGCATTGGCCGATCAAACAGATGAGGCCTCCCACCAAAAAAGCGCGCAAGCAATTTTTAAGCACGGCGCGGGGAGGCTCATGCTTTTTGGCAATCGTCTGATATTCCGCCGAGCTCATTGTGGTGATATCAGACTTAGGCTTTTGGTTGGAGCCTGACATTTCAATACACCTCCGCAATTGGTTAAGTATGGAATCCCTTGAACAAACGCTGAAAAGCCGCTATGGATATCACTCACATATCATTATGCTTTGAATGATCTCCCTTTATGTTTGGAAAATCATCCTTCTCGCCCACGCATCATGGCTTGTCCAGCCATAGTGACGTCAACGCGAAAATCAGCTTCCAGGAGCATCCTGAAAGCTGATTTTCAAACTCGCTGACTTGATTCGTTTGGAGCCGGCCGTTATATAAGAATGTATTTCAATAAAATGACGAGTAGGATGAACAAGACCATAATGAGCAGAAGTTCTCGGACTTCGGCATGATAGTCGTATCCATCAATCCCATGGCGGTTCATATTCTGCCCCTTCCCGCTGACAACAAACATCCACATGTTTTTCTATATCGTATTCCCGTCCAGGATAGGGGGTGCTTGTTCCAGTTACATTTATATAACGCAGCCTGACGATGCCGGCTTTGTAGACTTTTCGGATGTATAGGGGCATACTAGAAAAGGAAAAACTCTTACATACCTTTTCTAAAGGAGCGATTTCGTCATGAATGAATCAACACTGGAATTATTCCGCACATTAACGGAATTCCCTGCTGCACCGGGCTTTGAGAGGGAACTCCGTTCTTGGGTGAAGGATGCCCTCTCTCCATATACAGATGAGTTCGTGCAGGATCGGCTGGGCAGTTTGTTCGCCGTCCTTCGCGGTAACGATGAAGGTCCGAAAGTCATGGTGGCCGGACACATGGATGAAGTCGGCTTCATGGTAACCGGCATTACCGAAGCGGGCATGGTTCGTTTCCAGCCGCTCGGCGGCTGGTGGAGCCAAGCCGTGCTTGCCCAGCGCCTGCAGATCATCACGGACAACGGCCCGGTCGTCGGGGTTGTCGGCTCCATTCCTACGCATCTGCTGGATGAAGCGCAGCGCAGCAAACCGGTCGACATCAAAACGATGTATATCGATATCGGCGCCGACAACAAGGCCGAAGCGGAGTCGTTCGGCATTCGTCCCGGCTTGCAAGTCGTTCCGATCTGCGAATTCACGCCGCTGGCCAATCCGAAAAAAATCATGGCCAAGGCATGGGATAACCGCTACGGCGTAGGCCTTGCCATCGAGCTGGTCCAGGCGCTCCATGGCGAGAAGCTTCCCAACACGGTATACGCCGGTGCGACCGTGCAGGAAGAGCTGGGCCTTCGCGGAGCCCGCACTTCGGCAAACCTGATTCAGCCGGATATTTTCTTCGGTCTGGACGCCAGCGCAGCGAACGACATGATGGGCGACAAGAGCCAGTTCGGCCAATTGGGTCAAGGCGCGCTGCTTCGCATCTTCGATCCGACGATGCTGACCCATCGCGGCATGGTCGAGTACGTTCAGGATACGGCGGAGACAAACAAAATCAAATACCAATACTTTGTGTCGCCGGGCGGCACGGACGCTGGCCAAGTGCATTTAAGCGGCATCGGCGTTCCGTCCACCATCATCGGCATTTGCTCCCGGTATATCCACACCTCTTCGTCCATCATCCACACGGACGACTACGAGGCAGCCAAAGAGCTTCTGATCAAGCTCGTCAAGGGCTTGGACCGCACGACGCTCCAGACGATCCTGGACCGCGCGTAAGCCAAACGGAAATGGAAAGGGGTATCCTGCAGGTCTTGAACAGACCGCGGGATACCCTTTTTTTCTTTCTGCATTTACGAAGATAACGTTTCCTTATGCCTGGCGAAGCGAAACGATATGAGCATCGTGACATAAACGATGGCAACCAACGCCGTATTCAGCACAAATATCATGCGAAAACCGATAAGCCCCCCTGCCGCTTGACCCGGAAGCGCCAGCATGGCACCTCCCGCCGCCGTACCAAACATCATCCCCAGATTTCGCGACAGCGCCAAAATGCTGCTGATCAGTCCGAGGTCCGTTTTGGACGTCCTACCCATCACCAGGGAATTGTTCGGCGGCGTGATCAAGCCCATGGAACCGCCGAGCAGGACGATAAGCAGAATCAGGAAGAAGATCGGATACGCAGGCGATACAAAGCCCAGCACGATTAGCGCCGCCGTCATGGCCAGCAAGCCGGCAGACAATAACGGGAACGTCCCCAGCTTGTCCGACAAGCTTCCGCTTAAGGGGGAGAATATGATCAACGACAGCGGGTACCCCATCATGATCAGCCCTGCCGTCGCAGGTTCGATGCCCAGCTCGCTGAGCAAAAACACCGGCAGCACAAGCTGCGCGGAGAAAGCGGCCATATAGGTGATGATGGTAATGATGATTCCGACGCTAACGCCTGCATCCCGAAACAGATCCAGCTTCATAAACGGAAGATGGCCCTTCCCTTTTCGCTCCCAGCGCGAAGACAGGCACCACCCGATGAATGCGGCGGCTCCTGCCCCGAACATCATGAACAGCAGCGTAACCTGCCAGGAACCCCATCCCCACTGAGCCCCCAAATTCACGGCCGTAACCAGTCCGGTCAAGGATATCGCAAAAAAGGCAGCCCCCGGCACGTCCAGCCGGCTCACGCCTTGATCCGGCTCGTCCTTCGGAATGAAACGCTGCGCGAATATCCATGCAACCAGCGAGATCGCCGTAAGCAGCCAAAAATTGCTCCGCCACGAAAACCATTGAATCAAGATTCCGCCAAGGCTCGGACCGATCATGGAGCCCGCAGCCACGAACGTGCTGATTAATCCCAGCGCTTTACCGCGCTGTTCCTTCGGAAACACGGAGATGATGAGCGCCATATTCGTGGCTTGATACATGGCCGCTCCGATGCCTTGAAGAATCCGGGAAGATATCAGACCGTTTAAGGAAGGAGACAATGCGCAGCATAGCGCACCGGCCATAAACACGAAATAGCCGATATTGTGGATCTTCCGCCTGCCCAGCATGTCCCCCAGCTTACCCATGACCGGGAGCAGGATGGAGATGACGAGCAAATATGCGGTCACGATCCACTGTGCCGCGGGGATAGAGGAATCGAATGTTCTTGCGATATCTACAAGCGCGATGTTGAACATGCCGGCCGACAGATTGGACAGAAATGCTCCTAAACATATGGTGTATTGAACGATCATCCTTGATTTGCTGTTCATGCAGGACTCACCCGCTTTATTCATGAATTTCGGTGCCGCTCAGAGAAAAAGCTCCCCCATGCGGAGAGCTTCACTCTGCTTGAACCAGAATACCTTGCAAGCTAACTGATGGCCGGCTGCGCCGCCGATTTCGGCAGCACCGGTTCCTCGGGTTTTTTATCCATCCAAATATCGATAAGATGCGCCACCTCACTAACTTTCCCGAAATAACCCTCGATATTCTCGAGTGTCATGTCATGGGCCTTTTGCGAATACGACGCGCAGGCATCCGCAGCAAGCACGATATGATAATCCAGCATGAAGCCGTCCCGGGCCGTCGATTCCACGCACACATTGGTGCTGACTCCCGTCATGATCAAGGTCTCGATCTTCAGCGTCTTTAATACCGAATCCAGTCTAGTATTCACAAATGCGCTGTATCGATGTTTATTGACAATGATATCGTCCGCCTCGGGCGTGATCTCGTAAAATTCCGCTCCCCAGCTTCCCCTCCGGCACACATGAGCCGAGCGTCCGGAGGACCTGGTCGTCCAGGCCTCGGAATCCGTCGCTCTCTCATGCAGCGTTTGGATGAAGATAATCGGCACATTCAGCTCCCTGGCGGAATGAAGCAGCTTATGCAGCTGCGGCATCATCTCTGCCACCCCGCTAACATCGCAGCCCGCTCTAGGCAATGCCCCGTCCGGATGGCAATAATCGTTTTGCACATCCACCACGATCACCGCCGCTTTGCTTCCCAGCATCAGTTGATTCAAAGATTTCATCGTAACTCTCCCCTTCAGGCCCGTATATTTGGAATCATGTTCTAATGCTTACTTCTTGGATTGGTTCACAAACTGCATATCCACCAGGGCATCATAGGTATAATCCCCCTTAAAAATTCCAGTCTCTATCATGACATCCATATCATGCTTCAACGCTTCTTCCGAAATCATCCCGTCCAAGCTCCACAGATTGTCTGCATAGGCACGGTCCAGCGCAGCTTGTATCGCATCCTCGGATAATGTGGGGAATTCGGCTTTCAGATTCTTCTTGGCCAGCTCCTTATCCGACTGGACGACTTCAAGCGCTTCGATGATGGCATCGGTAAAGCTTTGAACGGCTTCCGGATCTTTCTCGATGGTAGACTTCTTCACACTGAGCACCGAATACGAGAAATCCCCGAGATCATGAAATTTGTAAAACGGCTCCTCCCACACGTTCTTCGAAATTCCGTCGCTGATTTGCGGCTCGGCTCCATTGGCGATATCGGCTGCGCCCTGTTGAACCATCGTCACCACCGTGGAGCCGTCGGCCGGCTCCAGCAGCTGCACATCCTTCTCCGGATCGAGCCCCAACTGAATCAGCAGATAGCGGGTTAAGAGATTCGGCGTACCGCCATGGCGGCCGGCGTTAATCTTTTTTCCTTGCAAAAATGCCTTCAGGTCCTCGGGGGAATCGCTCGCAGGCGCGGTGCCCTTCTTAGCCATTAAATACACGTTCGCCCGATTGACGACATTGACGACCGAGATGATCGGGTCGGAATTGTTGTTGTTGGCCAAGGCATTGGACTCCGTCCCGCCGATAACGCCCCAGGCATCACCGCTGACCACGGCGGTTACGTGCGCTCCCCCTGCCGCTTGGATAACCTCGACATCCAGCCCTCTTTTCTCGAAGTAGCCTTCGCGCTGTGCGACGTACAGGGGAAGATAGCCCGTGGAGTGGAGCGGCTCGGCGATCACGATTTTCTTGAGCTTCCCGTCGCCGGAAGCGGAGACGGTGCTGCCGTCGCTTTTCTCGTTGCCGCAGGCGCCAAGCAGGGCGGTGACCATGACCAGTGCGAACAACAGTGAACGTTTCCTCATTTTTTTGTTCATATGAATTCCCCTTTTAATAGAAATAGTTCGTTTTGGGTGGATGTGTCTAGTGCTATTGCTTGGTCAAGCCCTTGGATAACCACTTCTCCAGTACGACGACGCCCCAGTACATCACCATGGACAGCATCGACAGGACGACGACGCCCACCCACACGAGGTTGATATCCAATATCGTTCCTGCATACATAATCATCCGGCCGACGCCCTGGCTTGAGGCGATGAACTCGCCCACGATGGCACCTGCCAGCGCAAGGGCGATATTGATCCGTAAACTGCTGATGATCCAGGGCATGGACCACGGTACAACGACCTTGGTAAAGACCTGATGCCGCTTGGCGCCCAGGGAGTACATCAGCTTTTCCATATCCGGGTCCACGCTCTTTACGCCGCTGTATGCCGACAGGGCCGACACGACAACCGTCATGGAGAACGCCAGAGCCACCTTCGAGAAGAATCCGATTCCGAGCAGAATGACGAGTACGGGCGCTAAGGCGAGTTTGGGCAATGCATTCAGTATGATTAGGTACGGCTCGCTGATCCCTGCATACGATTTCGACCACCAGAATGATAGCCCGAGCAGTGCACCGAGGAAGGTGCCGAACACAAACCCGAGTATGGTTGAACCGGACGTGTACGTAATGTCCCTTAACAAGGTCCCCTCGGTGATTTGGGTCCAGGTTGTGCGAAGGATCGCACTGGGGCTGCTCCAATAATAGGAGTCCAGCAGGCCGATTCGGGTGAACACTTCCCATACCAGAAAAACAAGCACGGCTACAGCGGCCCTTCCCCAAACGATCCGCCGGCTCCTGCGGCGCTCCAGTCCCTCTTCATCCAATATGTACGGCACGACCTCCGGCCGCTTGGACGAACCCGCGGCAGACTCCGCGGGTGTCACGGCATGTACGATAAAAGCCTCTTTGCGTGCAGTTTCCATCAGGCTCCCTCTCCTTTCGTTCTTCTCGCTTTACGATATTTGCTCTTCCTCATGCCCAGCCGACAGCAGGTCCATGAGATGATGCTTCAGCTCCATGAATGCCGGCGACGTCATGTCTTCCGTTTTGCGTGGACGCTCCATCGTCACGGTGATTTTGGACTTGATCCGGCCGGGCCTGGATGAGAATACGTAGATGTCATCCGACAGGTAAATCGCTTCATCGATGTCGTGGGTGACAAACAGCACCGTTTTGCCAAAGTCCTCCCAGATCTGCAGCAGCCAGTTCTGCATGGTCAACCGGGTCTGTGCATCAAGCGCACCGAACGGCTCGTCCAGCAAAATGATGTCCCTGTCGTAGAGCAGCGTCCGCAGCAGCGCGGCACGCTGTTTCATCCCCCCAGAGAGTTCCTTCGGATAATGCTTGTCAAAGCCCTTCAGACCGTATTTTTCCATCAAGGGCAGCGCCCTCTCCACGGCTTCCTTGTAGGGAACGCCCCGAACCTCCATGCCCAGAATGATGTTATCGAGAATGGTGCGCCATGGCAGAAGCATGTCCTTTTGCAGCATATAGCCCACATAACCGGTCGTACCGACGATATCCTTTCCGTCGGCCATCACTTTGCCCGTGGATGGAGGCATCAGGCCGGCGATAATGTTGAACAGGGTGGATTTGCCGCAACCGCTGGGACCGATTATGCTGACAAAACGCCCCTCCTCGATCGCCAGACTCGTCTCCCGCATGGCCGGAATCTCTTCCCCGTTTCTGCGAAACCATTTGCTGACGCCCGAAATTTCGATTTTGTGAGTCATGGCCCTTCCTCCTCTTCTTTGTTTTTCATGTTTTTTCAGTAACAACACACATTTATTTTCAAAAGCGGATGTAACAAAAAATCGCCAGTCCAGCCCCAAGCCGCACACCAACGTGTACCTTGGTACCAAACTGACGATCGGCCCGCTCTCTACCCGAGTTCCGGCATGTCGTTCAGATATGTTTCTATCTCCTTCTCCAAGAATACGATGGTACCGGAAAACTCGGTCTCTGCATCATAATCTTTAAGAATGGAGATGATTTTAAACGGAAACTTCTCTTCCAGGCTGGTTTTAATCTCCTGCTTGAACACCTGGAATAAAAGGTGGTCCAACTGCCGGGTAGAGAGGGGGTAATTCTCATCCAGCAGTTTTAGGACGGGGACTCTACTATTCCTCGACACAATGATGATTTTGTTGCCAACGAAATCGACTTTTTGCTGCTTTACACCCACGTTAAATATTTTCTTATTTATCGCGTTGTAAACCCTCAAAAGATCCTGTTTGAGTTCGCCTGCTGTCATCATGGCTCAACATCCCTTTGTGTAAATTATTATTACATTGACCGGGGTAGGTATAGGGTGTTTATCGAGTTCGTTGTGTCCTTGGGTTTAATTATAGGCAAACACAGAGGATTGTCAATACATTGACGTTAAAAAAGTTAACAGTATTTAGTTTTATGTTAATTTATATAACATATATATAACGCTAAAGCCTGTGTTATACCGTTCGTGCCAAGCTCTTTTCACACCTTTACACTTGCTTGACCGGAACAAAAGCCCCATCTTCCCATCTTCACGTTCCGTTCATTTGTCTATCTCCGGTTAAATACCCGTTCCAGGAACAAGACACCCTCCCGCTTCTGGTACTCACTGACTTCATGGCCGGAGAACGGATAATCCCTGATTTCTTTTACCGCCTCAATCCGGTTGTAAGCCGCATAGATAGTCTCGGGCATGCAAACCGTATCCTTCCATCCGACGGACACCATGATCGGCGCCTGGATTCTCGGCGCGAGATTCAGCATGTCAAAATGCGCGAGATGTGCCAAAATCTGATCCAGCTGCTCCGGGTACCGCTTTATGTATTGGGCGATTTCGTTCAGCGAGCTGACCGAATACAAAATGCCGTAATCCATCCTGCACATGTTGGGAATGTCGGCTACGATGGCCGCAACCTTGGGATTCAGCGCCCCTGCCAGCATCGACAGGCCGCCGCCCTGGCTCCCGCCCACCACGGCGATTTTTGCAGGGTCTACTCCCGGCTGCCGTGATGCCGCATCCACGGCTCTCACGGCATCCATGGCAATGGCCATGTAATAGGAGCGATGGATATCCGTAATCCCCTGCGACACCCAGCCTTTAACCACGCCGCTGTCCAGCGGCAGCAAATTCCCCGTCTCCCCGCCCTGACCCCTGACGTCGACGGCAAACACCGTATACCCCAGCATCAGCCAATGAGCATACCGTTCAGGAAATCCGCGGTCTCCGGTATAACCCGGGAAGGTTACGATACACGGACTGGCCTCTGCTTTCGATGAATGATTAGCCGGCGCTATATGCCAAGCGTTGATAGGAGTATCATCATATCCATGATAGGTTACCCGAGATACCTCCATATGGGGATATGGCGTAGCTTCCGGTTTACTAACCATCTGAAGAGGTCTGTCCCCATGCGACTTTAGCACTCCCCCCCAAAAAATATTCAATACCTGCTCGTCGATCGTTGGTTCCGGACGCAAGTTGCCAAGCTCTTTCTTACGCTGCTCAATGGTATTCATTCTGTGTCAAAACTCCTTTTCGCGTGTTAGATGGAAGTTCACATGACATGGTTATTTCGGCATCACGTCCTGTATCCCCTTCGAAACGGTAAGAAATCATGCCGATTTATTACAAAACCTCCCAAAATAACGAACCGACTGCGGCCACCATCGTTATCTTTCTTCAAAAAATTAAAAAGCGATCATAGATTTATAGAGTTGAACATATCATAATAGAAACTATGAAATGCCAACCGGGTTGATATAAACAAGCACCCGGCTCTAGCAATACGACATCATATAGCGAATGGAGACGATGAATATGCTGCAAGGTTTAACAAGCGCAGGGCTCGGAAAACTTGAAAGCGATTTACAGTTTATCGAGCTTGCGGCCAAATATGAATTCCAAAGCGTCGATATCGATGCCAAAGGTCTTGTGGACCGGCTTGGCGCGGAAGCGGCTGCCGAAATGCTGCAATCCCGCCAACTGGAAATCGGGGCGATCGGTCTCCCGGTGGAATGGAGAGGGTCGAACGAGCAGTTCCTAAGCGGACTCGAGAAGCTGCCGGCCGCCGCGGCCGCCGCCAAGGCGCTTGGCAGCACCCGCTGCTGTACATACATTCTTCCTTCCACGGACGCGCCTGCAGCCCATTTCATGGCGCTGGCCACTTCCAGGCTGCGGGCCTGCGCCAGCATTCTGGGAGCATACGGAATCCGATTGGGCCTGGAGTTCGTCGGTCCGCACCATCTTCGCACCCAATGGAAGAACCCGTTCATATGGACGGTACAAGAGACGTTGGATTGGATCGATGCCATCGGGGAGCCGAATGTCGGGCTGCTGTATGATGCCTATCACTGGTACACCAACGAGATGACAACCGACGATATCCGGCAGCTGCGCGCAGACCAGATTGTTCATGTCCACATCAACGATGCCAAGGACATTCCAATCCGGGACGTACTCGATAATGACCGTCTTTATCCGGGTGAGGGCGTGATTGATTTGCCAGGCTTCCTTCAAGCGCTGAACGATATCGGCTATAAGGGCCCGGTAACGCAAGAAATTTTGACGCCTTCCACACCGGAGGGTACTCCAGAGGAGCTGGCTGCCAAATCGCGCCAAGCCTTCAACAGCGTATTCGGCGCTGCAGGTCTGTAATATTTAGTTTGCACAGTCGGTGCCGCGCACATATCGGAATGATTCCTCTAATACAGGGCACACTGAAAGGGTACGTTAAGTACCTTTTCGGGAGGTCTTTAGCATGAACGGATTTGAGAAGGAAAAACGAGCGGAGTCCACGGATTTGTCTACCGTTGAATCCCAACGGAACGATCTGGTGGCAGAGGAATTTCCCGAGGGACCCTACGGTTCCGATCTTCGCAGCGATTCCCTCGGCAAGAGCACGCCATGGCGCAAGGATCAGCGGCCTCCGAATCGGTTCGATTACGAGGATCGCAATCTGCACATGGGCATCGAGCGGGAGTATCCCGGCGAAGACGAGAGCATGCAAGCAGATCCGGGACAAAAGAAACCTGAGTAGGAGTTTATATCCAACCGTCGTTCTTTGGACAAGACGGTTGGTTTTTGTCGTAACAGGGCTTGTATTCACCCGACACCGAATGCATAATGGCCTATAAAAATACATAAAATGGCATGTGAAAAACGCGCATCTAACACACGATCCCCAGGAAGAAACACCGTTGGCTGCAGTGTTAAAAGACATGAGGGAGCGGGGGAATATACCATGCCCATTAAGAAAGAGAAGGATGAATTCGTGATTTATGTCGTCACGTTATCGAGCGTCAAGCGCTACATGTCCATCGAATTTATCGGCGGTTCTTGCGGTTACATCATCGCTCAAAGAGCGCTTCAATCCGATCTGCTCGGCATGATCGGCAGCATCATCGCCCCGATGGCGATCCGCCGCGTGCTGCAATGGCAGCAGCTCAAATCCGGGCGTCATGCGCACCTGGATCTGCGCTCACTCTTCAAGCAGAGCGCGCCGAACCCTACATAACACCGTGCATCATGATGGTTTTGACTGAGCACTCCTAATTTCCGAAGCCTCTTGCCGAGCATCGTTTTTTCTAACTGAAACAACTAAGATAAAGCCACTTCCATCATGTGGAAGTGGCTTTATCTTTCTTTATATAGACAATCCTCTTCGATCCTTTTGATGTGAGAACAGCCGCTTCTTATCGTTTCTGCTTATAAAACTCATGATACAGCTTCATCAGCGCCCGCTTCTCAATGCGCGACACGTAGCTGCGCGAAATTCCCAGTTCCTTGGCGATTTCCCGCTGCGTTCGTTCTTCTCCCCCGGCTTCCAATCCAAAACGTCCTATGACAACTTCCTTCTCCCGGTCGTCCAATATGTCCAGATTTCGATAAATTTTGCTCTTCTCGATTTTCAACTGCACCGCATCCACAATGTCATCCGCTTCCGTCCCGAGGATATCGATTAGAGTAATTTCATTCCCCTCTTTATCCGTTCCGATCGGATCATGCAGGGATACGTCCTTGCGCGTTTTCTTAAGCGAACGCAAGTGCATCAATATTTCGTTTTCTATACAACGGGCAGCAAACGTCGCCAGCTTCGTCCCCTTGTTGGGCCGAAAGCTTTCAATGGCTTTGATCAGACCGATGGTGCCGATGGATATGAGATCTTCCAGATCCTCGCCGGTGTTATCGAACTTTTTGACGATGTGCGCGACCAGCCGAAGATTATGCTCAATCAGTTTATTCCGCGACTGAGGATCGCCTTCGGCCATTCGCTGCAGATGTTTAGCTTCCTCCTCCTCGGTCAGAGGCTGGGGAAACGCGTTGTTTTTCACATACGAAACGAGCAGGGTCAACTCTTTAATGAACAAAGCAATTGCGGTAAACAATCCAGGCACTTTAGGACACCTCCTGCGAAGTTACAATGCAACCGGCCCTTATCGCGCTCGGTTTCTCGGTCTTCTCATTGTATGTAGGCAGCGGCCCAGAAGTGCCTGTACGGGGGAAACTGATGCGCAAAATCGTTAAATGCGCTATCGCTTTCCCGTAAATTTCAAACGCCAGTCGCAGTCTTGGGCCAATGGAGTTTCTGCGGATCTAATGGATCCGGCTGCCAAACATAAACGATCCGAAACACCGAAAATCCAGTGGCATGACCCATATCAATATAACATGATATAAATATAAGAATATGCAGAATTCAAATCTTTAAAACAAAGAGATCTCACTTCAAACCAAAGTAAACGATCCAAAGAACCACCATTAACTCGCGCAGAACAACAAAATAATATAACAGCATAAAATTTATTAAATATAATATATTGACATTAAATTGGTATGTAATTATATTGAATGTAAGCGTTTTATATATGGGCATGACAGCAACGATCGACACCCGGAACTATGGAAGGGAGAAGAGCTAACATGTTTACGTTGGACTATTTTGCTGTTTTGCACGATTTGCACCGCACGGTATCCGAAGGCACCCCGGATGATCCGAAACTTGGACATATGTTCAGGAGCATGCTGGACAACACGCTGGGATCGACCATCCGAAGACAGCCAGACGGCACCACCTTTGTCATTACCGGCGATATTCCGGCCATGTGGCTGAGGGATTCGGCGGCGCAAATCCGGCCGTTCCTCGTTCCGGCAGGCCAAGACCCCAGACTGGCCGATCTGATCGAAGGGCTCGTACGGAGGCAGTCGGCATTCATCCTGCTGGATCCTTACGCTAATGCGTTTAACGATTCGCCTTCCGGTCAAGGCCATCAGAACGATCGCACCGCCATGAACCCCTGGCTTTGGGAGCGCAAATATGAGGTCGATTCATTGTGTTACCCCCTCCAACTTGCTTACCTGTTGTGGAAAGAAACCGGCAGAACCTCTCACCTCGATCACACATTCCATTCAGCTGCCAAGGCGATTCTGGCCCTTTGGCGAACCGAACAGCATCATGAATCGAAATCGCCGTATTATTTCGAACGCTTTAACTGTCCTCCAAGCGACACGCTGCCCCGCGGCGGTAAAGGCACGGAAGTGGCTTATACCGGAATGACCTGGTCCGGCTTCCGTCCGAGCGACGACGCCTGCGCCTATGGATACCTGATTCCGTCGAATATGTTCGCCGTCGTCGTGCTCGGTTATCTGGCGGAAATTTGCCGAGACGTCCTGCGAGATCCCGAGATGGAGGCGGAAGCGGCGAAACTGGCGGATGAAATCCGGCATGGCATCGAGATGTACGGCGTGCTCGACCATCCCGAATACGGAAGAATTTACGCCTATGAGACGGACGGAATGGGAAACCACCTGCTAATGGATGACGCCAACGTCCCCAGCCTGCTGTCCATCCCCTATTTGGGTTATGCAAGCGCCGATGACCCGGTCTATCAAAATACCCGCAGGTTCGTGCTGAGCCAGGCCAATCCGTATTATTACCAGGGCACTGCCGCCTCCGGCATCGGTAGCCCCCATACGCCGGCTCGTTATATATGGCCGATTGGGCTGGCCATTCAGGGCTTGACGACCACCGATCAAGAGGAGAAGCTTCGGCTGCTTCGGTTAATGGCGGATACCGATGCTGGCACCGGCATGATGCATGAGGGATTTCTGGTCGACGACCCTGCCCGTTATACCCGCCCATGGTTTTCTTGGGCAAATATGATGTTCTGCGAGCTGATCATGGACTATAACGGCATTCGGGTCAAAGCGAATGAACGCCTAGGAGGTCATCGGGATCATCATGGGAACCAATAGAAAGCTGCGCGGCTGGGTCATCGGCTATCTGTTCATTTTGCCGTCCATTATCGGTTTCAGTGTTTTTGTCGGATATCCCCTGCTTTCGTCCATGTATTATGCCTTGACGGAATGGAGCGGATACGACACCCCCCGTTTTATCGGCTTCGAGAACTTTAGATACCTGTTCACGGAGGATCCGGCTTTCTGGCCATCGATCCGCGCGACGTTTTATTTCGTGATCCTGAGTGTTCCGTTATCGCTGGTCCTAGGTTTGTTGTTGGCGATGATGCTGAACAAAAACCTGACCGGCATCAAATGGTTCCGCACCATCTTTTATCTTCCGGTCGTCGTTCCCTCCATCGCTACGCTCACGTTGTGGCAATTCATATATGAGCCGCAATACGGGCTGGCGAATTCGCTGCTAAGGGAGTTCGGGCTGCCGCCGGGCACATGGCTGACGAGCGAAACGACAGCGCTTCCATCCATTGTGTTGATCGGTTTATGGCAGGTCGGTTCCAGCGTCATCATCTTTCTGAGCGGGCTGCAGTCGGTTCCGCAGGACATGTATGAAGCCGCCGAAGTCGACGGCGCCTCCAGATGGCGAATGTCGATCAACATTACCCTTCCGATGATTACGCCCATCCTGTTTCTGCAGCTTATACTCGGCATCATCGGCGCATTCCAGGCGTTTAACCAGGTTCAGGTGCTGACGGGAGGCGGGCCGAATTTTTCCACTTCCCTGCTGAATTACAAAATCTATACCGATGCCTTCAACGGAAGAATGTTTGGATATGCTATCGCGGAGGTATGGGTTCTGTTCGTTATCATCATGATTTTTACCGTTATTTCATACCGGTACTCCAACCGGTTCGTTTATTACGAAAGCGACAAATAAGGGGGTAAGAAGCGATGCAAGCGGAAGTACGGCCGGAACTAAGAGGAAACCTGAATCCAGCGGACATTCGCGTGAAGCGGAGAGCAAGGTTCAATTGGATTGACGCCTTTCGATTTATGATCTTGGCCATCGGCGCCATAGCAATGCTGTTCCCTCTCTTCTGGATGGTCACCATTGCGCTGAAGAGCAACAATGACGTGTTCAAAATTCCGCCCGAATGGTTTCCGCGGGAATTTCATTGGTCCAATTTCGTGACCGGAACGAAGGAAATCAACTTTTGGCAAACATTCGGGAACTCCCTGTTCATTGCCATCACCTGCACGATCGGGCAGATTATCAGCTCGGTGCTGGTCGGGTACGGGCTCGCACGGCTGAAGTTCCCGGGCCGGAAGCTGTGGTTCTCGCTATTTATAGGAAGCCTCATGCTTCCCGGATTCGTAGGCATGATTCCCATGTTTAATCTGTACACCAGCATCGGATGGTACGATTCGTGGCTGCCCATCATCGTGCCCGCTTTTTTTGGAAACGCCACGTTCTCGTTCCTGTTCGTCCAGTATTTAAGAACGATTTCCGTTTCGTTTGACGAGGCGGCCAAAATCGACGGGGCTTCGGACCTGTATGTGCTGCTTAAAGTATTGGCGCCCATGTCGATGCCGGTGATCATGACCATGGTGATCTTTGCGTTCCAAGGCGCATGGAATCAATATTTGGAACCCCTGCTCTATATTATCGACCCTAGCAAATGGACGCTGTCTCTGGCAATGGCTACCTATACGGGCACCTATGCGACAGCCTGGAATTTGTTCATGGCCGCGGATCTGATTTATATCCTGCCGATGCTGCTGCTCTTCTTCTTTGGCCAGAAATTTTTTATGCAGGGGCTCGGCTCCATGAATTCCGCAGGCTTGAAGTAAGTCGTCCTCACGGATGGGAGGTGATGCAGACCGGGTTGGCTGAAGCGAAAACAAGGTGATGTTCAGATCATTAAATTTACCTTTGGGGAGGTCTTTCAATGAGACAGGGTGCAAAAGGGTGGGCCAGCGCTATCATCGCTTTATTGTTCTTCTCAAGTCTGCTGGCCGCTTGCGGCGGGAACGGCGGCGGAGGCTCCGGTTCGGCAGACACCGGGAACGCGCCGTCCGGACAAGATAACGCGGGATCCGGCAAACCCGTCGAAGTCACGATGATTACTTGGGAGTCGGCGGCCATGAACGAAAAAATCATGGCATCCATGAAAAAATTCGAAGAGGAAAACCCCGACATCAAAGTAAAACTCATCCCTACGCCATTGGACAATTACGGTGTCAAGATCAACGGGATGATCACGGCCAAGAAAGCGCCGGACATCTTCATGACCGGCAACGACATGCTGCTCGATAATGCCGGCAAGGGACTTCTCTACGACTGGACGGAGCTTGCCACCCAGGACAAAGCGTTCATGGAGGGCTTTTACGAAGGCGTGGTGGACAGCTGGTACTATGAGGGCAAGCTCGTTGGCTTACCGGGTCTCTTGAACACGTACGGCATTTTTTACAATAAAAAGTCCTTCCAGGAGGCAGGCCTTCCTGAACCGAAAATCGGCTGGACCTATGACGAATTCTTTGCGGCGATGGAGAAGCTTTCGAGCAATCAAGGCGGCGTGCAGCAATTCGGTTATTATGCCCCCCTTGATCCCTTCCACGTCTCACTCTATTCGGTTTCCGCGGGCGGTGCTCCCTTTGCCGACGCCATTATCAACCCGACGAAGGTGGAAATCAGCGACCAATTCCGGGAAGGCGTCGAAAAGTACAAGTCCGCGATTGCAAACGGCTACATGAATCCCCCTACCTTTGATTTAACGAATGCCATGAGCTCGTTCAAACAAGGCAAAGTTCCGATGACCCTGCAAGGACAGTGGGTAGCGGACGATCTGATCCGCACGGCTCCCAAGGAATTGGAATGGGGCTACGCGCCGATGCCGGTGGTGAACAGCCAGACCGAGATTTATGACGCCGTAGGCTGGTCCAGCCCGGCAACGCTCAAAAATCCCGAGGCGGTATGGAAAGTGCTCAAGTACCTGGATTCCAAAATGTATGAAGAGGTCCTCCCATCGACCCCGGTCGCTCCTGCAGCCTACCAGGCTTCTTCCGCAGCTTATTACGATGCGCTGAAAGCGGCGGGCCATCCCGAAGTAGGAGAAGGCCTCGATCATATTCTGAAATCCCCGAATACGCAGCCGGTTCGTTTCCTGTCGACGTGGGCGGGCAAAGCGTACCCGTTCATCGAAGCATCATGGAAAAACATAGTGATGGGCAAAGCCCCGATCACCGAACTGGATGTGATGGCTGAAAAAATCAATAACGTGATCACTACCGGCAAATAACCGGAAGCATCAAGCGCTCATGAAGCCGATCGCGAATCTGCCCGGATCGGCTTCCAATTGAAAATGAAGGAGGAATATTCATGTCACGAAGATCAGGCAAATGGTTCAGGTTTTTGGCGGTGCCTTTGGCCCTCTCTTTCTTGCTTGGCTCCATGCCGGGGATCGGATCTTCCAAAGCCTATGCCTATACCGCATCGGATGGGGATACGGCGATGAAAGCTTATAACGAAACATTCTGGGATCCGAACGCCAAGATGTTCTGGAAGGATACCAAACGCGACAAGCATCAGGACTTCTGGGTGGAGGCCGAGCTGTGGGAATTGGTCATGGATGCGTATCAGCACACCTCCGATCCTGCTTTGAAGGCTGAGCTCAGAACACAGATCGACGATGTTTATGACGGCACCGTAGCCAAGTATGGCGAAGATTGGACGAATAATCCGTTCAATGACGATATCATGTGGTGGGCGATGGGCAGCGCCAGAGCCTATCAAATCACCGGGAACCCAAGATACTTGGAGGCAGCGAGGCATCATTTCGATTTCGTGTACGACACGCAGTGGGACGAAGAATTCGCGAGCGGCGGCATTTGGTGGCTGAACAGCGACCATAACACCAAGAACGCGTGCATCAATTTCCCGGCCGCTCAAGCGGCATTGTATCTTTACGATATTACGAAGGATGAGCATTATCTAAACGCGGCAACCCAAATATTCAGATGGGGCAAAACGATGCTGACGGACGGAAACGGAAAAGTATTCGACCGGATCGAGCTCGAACGCGGCGCGGTTCCGGACGCCACTCACTACAACCAGGGTACATACATCGGAGCGGCCGTCGGATTGTATAAAGCGACCGGGAATGCGGTTTACCTCGACGACGCGGTCAAAGCCGCGAAGTTTACCAAGAGCCGTCTGGTGGATGCAAACGGCGTGTTGAACTATGAAGGTCCCAACGGGGATCTGAAGGGCGGCAAAACGATCCTGATGCGCAATTTGGCCCACCTGCAAAAAACACTGGATGAGACCGGGCAGCACCCGGAGTTCAGCGCTGATTTCGACGAATGGCTTGCCTTCAATACCGAAATGGCCTGGAGCCACCGCAATCCGAATCAGATCGTGGATGGAAACTGGGCAGGACAGCTGCTGTCCGGAACCTATGAGTCCTGGTCCTCGGCTGCTGCCGTTCAAGCTCTGAACGTCATCAAGCCGATGGAAGCCGACCTTCATTATGGCGTTAAGAATCCCTTCGATAAAATCGAGGCGGAACGCTATAATATCGGTTCCGGATTCGTGCTCGAGGGTGCGTTTGAAGGCTCGCTCCAACTGGGCGGAATTCAGCACGGCTCTTATGCCGCATATAAAAATGTGGATTTCGGATCAGAAGGGGCTATCGGCTTCATCGCCAGGGCGTCCAGCGGAACGGGCGGAGGCCATATCGAAATCCGGCTCGACTCCAAAGACGGCCCCAAGGTCGGGACCTTAAACGTAGAGGGAACGGGCGGCTGGAATAATTATATCGATGCCGTCACCCTACTTAAGGACGACCAGGGATCGCCAAGCTCCATTACCGGCGTCCATGATGTGTATCTTGTCTTCACCAAAACGAATGACGATTATTTGTTCAATTTGAACTGGATTAAATTCACGACGACCGATCCGACCGAAACCGATGCCTATGCCAAGCTTAAAGCGGGAAATTACGACAGCAGCGAAGGTCTCAGCAAACATGCCGAGCTTGGGTACTTAGACGGTATCCATCACAATGCTTATGCGGCTTATGAAGGAATCGACTTTGGATCGGGCGCGGCAGGCGTGACCGTCCATGTGGCGAGCGGCAATCAGGGCGGCACGATCGAAGTCAGGTTGGACGGCCTGGATGGACCTACCGCAGGCGTAATCCCAATTCCGGCGCTTGGAAGCTGGGATCGTTGGGTCGATATTATGGCGAATATCGATGACACCCTGGCCGTAGGGGTGCACGATGTTTACCTGGTTTTCAAGGGAGCGAACGGCAGTGACTATCCCCTTAATCTGGAGTGGTTCACCTTTACAACCATGAAAGGAAAAGCCAGGGATGCTTACGGCAAGCTGGAGGCCGAAAACTATACGAACGGAGTAGGCTTCGGCAACGAAACCGGGGGAGGGGAAACCTACCTGGCCGGCATGTTTGGACCGAATAATCCTTATGCCATGTACAATTACATCGATTTCGGCAGCGAAAGCCCAACCCAGTTCCATGTCAATGCGGCCAGCGACACTAGCGGCGGGACAATTGAAGTCCGACTGGATAGCCTTAACGGGCCGGTTATTGCTGCCGGAACCGTCTCGGGAACCGGGGGCTGGCAAAATTTCAAGGTTTTCTCGGCGGACGTAACGACTCCCGTAACGGGAAAACACATTGTATTCATGTCTTTTAAAGGCGGAGACTGGTTATACAACTTCGATAAATTCACCTTTGGCGATCCGGCCGTATTCACGGAGCCTGCCCCTCCTACCATACCCGAAGAAGACGACGTTGCTCCGGGCGAAGTAGAGAACGTGCAGGTGAAGCGCGGAGAGGGCAGTATGACGCTGTATTGGGACGGTCCTTACGATATCGATGCTCAAAAAGTGCAAATTACGCTGCTGAGCGATGGGCAGCAGGTCGGAGACGTCATCGAGGTCAATCGCGGAATTCAAACAGCAGTAATACAAGGAATCGAAGCGGGCAAGGATTATTCGCTTTTCATCCGGTCCAAGGATCTATCCGGCAATGTTTCGCAGGGGATCACCCTCGAGGTAACCGACTCGCCTGCCTTCTCTCTGACTGTGAATGGCAAGAGCTTGCAAGACGGCGATTCCATGGAGGATTATACGCCCCTCCGTTTTAAAATCCTGGACTCTTCCATTCGTTTTGCCGAAATCACCATCGACGGAAAGGCATACACCCTCGATCCGATGACCATGGATCCTATCGACATTGATTTGGCCGGCAACTTGGGCGATAAAACCGCCACGATTACGACCGAGGACCGCTCAGGAAACAAGCTTCAGAAAAACCTCCGGTTCCGGGTCATTACCAGCGTGAATTCCATGAAACAATTAGTCGAGCGATTCGCGGATTCAGGCGATGTACGCGGTCCACTCATTCCCCAGCTGAGCAATGCCCTTAATCAAGCCCAGCATCATCTGGATAAGGGAAGACGGGATCAGGCCGCGAAACATATGCAGAATTTTGCCAAGCACCTGAATAAAGAGGCTATGGGACGCCATGTCAGCGACCAAGCCAAGGCGGTGTTGAATACGGATGCCGACTTTCTGATCCAGGATTGGCAGGATGACTTGGAGTAAACCGGAAGCGCTTAACCCCCCTGATGACATGTAAAAAAGATGACTCCCGATCACACGGGAGTCATCTTTTTCGGCTTTTATTTCCTGCGCATGCGCCACTCTTCCAAGTTCAGACCTCAATAAATGCAAGATCGAGCTCTATTTCTGTGCTGATCAGCGGCCAGCAGGGAAAATCCTCAATTCTCCGGTCTGCTTAACCGTTCGAACAGCCAATCATACGAATACCGGCCGCTAATTTCATGTGCTCCTGGGAACAGGTCGGCTTGAAGCTTCTCCTCCGCGCCGGCGCGCCGATAGGCCTCCCTGAGCTGTTCAACCGCCGAGTTAAAACCCGCAGCCGGAAATATCCGATCATCGGCTCCCGACTCCAGATACAAGGGTCTGGGAGCGATCAGGCCTATCCATTCCGGCAGCTCGGCATGATTCAGCATACCCGGAATGTAATTGCATATACAGTGCTGCACCGCCATAATGCTGTCCTTGAAGGTGTTGGGATAACCTGCAAGCACCGCAGCCCGTATCCGTTCATCCAGCGCCGCGCACAGGAACGAAATCAGGCCGCCTCCCGAAAAACCCATGATACCGATTCTGTCCGGCTGGACTTCGGGACGTTCAGCCAGATAGTCCAATGCCCTTAGCGTCTCGGCCACGCGGAGACCGGCGAGCGTCTTGCCATGCATCAGCAGCTGGGTGGACAGCCGGTGGCAGGAATTCGCGGCTTCCGCGTTTCGTGCAAGATCCGCGGCTAGGCGACGTTCTCCGAAACCGGCCACATCCGGAGCGATCACCACCATGCCCCGCTGTACCAACTGAACCGCGAAATGCCGATGAATACCCGGTGGATCCGGATCACTGGATCCGTCCTGTCTCAGCCCTACGATCTCCCGGCTTCCATATCCATGGCCATGAACGGCGACGGCTGCGGGCATCGGCTTCCCCTGCTCTTCCGGGATTAGGATATATGCCGCAAAGGATACGCCCGGTACGGCTGATAATTCTACCCTTTCGCGAATATAACCGTCGCATGATTCCCGTTCGAGCAGGACAGGCTTGTGGTTTTCGTTGGTTTCGAACTCGCCGATCAATCGCCGAAGCGCATGCTTCAAATACCGATTGCGCTCTTCGGCGCTCATGGCAGCCTGACTGTCTTTCGTTTTTTTCACAGCCTCGTTATACATGGATTCCAGAAAAGCATCTGCACGCCACATCCGAAAACTCACCCCCTTCGATAAAGTCACTATTGTAGACCAGGTGCTTCCTTGGATCATCTCATTTCCCTGCACCTCGACCTCAGGGCATCAAGGCCCCATATTCACCAGGACGGCTTCGGGCCCGGTCGGACTCTGGCTCCCCCCTTTGGGTTCCATGCTGACCACGATCCGCTTCGCGTTCTCCGCGCCGAATCCGTAATAATAACTCTTTCCCTGCGGACCCTGAACCAGCATAAAGCCGGCGCTCGACATCCGCTCCTCATCCTGCAGCCATACCTGATAGTCTTTTTCCTGCAAGGAATGCAGGCCGTTCACAACGATCAGCATTTCTCCCGAACCGCGTTTGAGCCATACCGAGCCGCTGCCGTAAAACGGCTCTACGGGCTGTATGACGTACCGCTCGGTATCTTCGCTCTGCATATCGGCAATCCGCTGGCTCACGGTATGTTCGAAGGCCGCCTGGGTCTGGACGTCGTTCCCTTTCAAGGTGAATAAACCGGCTATCAACAGGATGAGCAGCGCTCCGGATATCGCCTGCATGGCAGCATGCTTCCTGATTCGGAGCTTGCTTCGGAAGGACCGGATATAAGCCGCTCGCATGAGCCTGTGGCGCAGCCGATCGGGAGGCACGGGTCCATCCTTCAGAGCCTGATCCTGCACGGCCCCCCGTATGGCCGGCTCCGTACCTGCCGGCTGAGTCGATCCGAGCTGTTCGCCGTCCATATCACGGCTTCGAAACAGCTCCTGCCCGAAGACATCGGATTCATGGAATGGCATTGCGAGATCTTCTGCTCCCATAAGGTCGGCCCATTCCGCCGCCGTGCCGGAGCACGCCTCGCATTCCTTGAGATGGAGCTCCAGATTCCTGCTCTCCGCGTACGGCAAACGCTTCATCACGTAATCGACAAGCTTCTCCTCGGGATAGGCCGTGCAGCCGATGTCACCTTGAACAAGATGTTCAAGGTTATGCTTTGAAAGTTTCATGCTGCGCGCTTCCCCCTTCCTTCCCGTTCATCGCATCGAGCCGCCGCCTGACATTGAGGATCCCGTACCGGATTAAGGATTTGACGGTGCCGACCGGCCGGTTTAACAATTCCGCCATTTCCCGGTGGGACCGCTGCTCGACGTAGCTTCCGTAAACCGCCATCCGCTGAAGGGGCGGAATGCCTTGCAGCGCCTCCTTTACCTGCTCCAGCTCCACCCGTCGCAAGGCTGCCAGCTCAACCGACTCCTGCTCTTCGCTCCATACCGTCTCCGGCAGCGCCTCCCCGTTCCATTCGGCCGCAGCGATGCGCTGCCGCTTGCGCAGGCGATCCATCGCCCTGCACCTTGTTCTCACCGCCAGCCAAGCCTCGACGCTTCCGCGGGCGGGATCGTACTGATCCGCCTTATGCAGCACCTCCATGAAGATATCCTGGCATACATCCTCCGCCTCGGCCGGGTCCTTCGTCATCTGTAAAGCCAACCGGTACACCAGACGGGCATAGGCATCATAGAAGCGTCTGAATGCTGCGGCGGAGCCCTCGGCAATCTCCTCCAACCATAACGCGGAATGATCGTTCATTCCCACAACTCCCCCCTAACCTGATCTCCTCTCCAAAAATGAAGGATGGCTCGCCTGCATACGGCCGTTTTCGATTCAATATTTTAGCAAACCGTCCTTGGCTTTTGAATAAACCGGGACGCTTTTCATGTTCCTTTAATGAATTTTTTAGGTAATTTTAATCTTTCCGATAAATCCAATCCCGGCCGTTCCAACGTACTCTTTGTGACAAAAAAATTTAGGAGGGGTAGTGTCATGAAATCATGTAAACAACGAGCCAAGCAACTGAGCCTGATGCTCTTGTTCATCCTGGGTGCTTGCTTGTACGGCGGGGGGAACACCGCGTTAGCGGCCGGAGAAATCACGTTATACACGCCATATACGTCGATTTCCGTTCCGCCTGGAGAAGTCATCAATTACCCGCTAGAGGTCAAAAACAATACGAATAGCGTCATTACGGTTCCGCTGCAAATCAACAGCCTCCCGAGCGGCTGGAGCACCAAGCTAAACGGTGGAGGCTGGCAGCTGAAGGAGGTATCGGTGAAGCCCGGCGAATCCGAATCGGTGACCCTGGAGGTAACCGTGCCGCTTAAGGTAGATAAAGGCTCCTACCGGTTTCAATTATCCGCGGGTTCGATGGCCAGTCTGCAGTTAACCGTGGATATCACGGAAAAAGGGACCTATCAAACCGAGCTCACAACCGATCAGGCCAATCTGGAGGGCCACGCCGATTCCACGTTCACCTACACGGTGAATCTGCAAAACCGAACGGCCAATAAGCAAAACTATGCCCTGAGCGCCGATGCCCAGGCGGGTTGGGACGTTACGTTCACGTCAGGCGGCAAGCAGGTATCCTCCGTCGAAATCGAGGCAGGCGCAAGCCAATCCATTACCGTCGATGTCAAGCCGCCTGCGGAGGTGACGGAAGGCTCCTTTTCCATACCGATCCGCGCCTCCAATTCATCGACGTCCTCCGAGCTTGCGCTGGAAGCCGTCATTACAGGGTCTTACGGACTGGAGCTTACAACGCCAAGCGGCTTGCTCAGCACGAATGTCAATGCAGGCGGAAGCAAAACCATTGAGCTGCTGGTGAAGAATACGGGCACCGCACCACTCTCGGACATTAATCTCAGCGCCGATACGCCGGTGGACTGGGAGGTCAGCTTTAATCCGAAAACGATCGAGAATCTGCCTGCAGGCAAATCCACAACGGTAGAAGCCAAGCTGACTTCAAGCGACAAAGCCATCGCCGGCGATTATGTCACAAGCCTGAAAGCCGCTGCGGCCGAAGCAAGCTCCGACGCCCAATTCCGCGTAGCCGTCAAAGGTTCCATGCTATGGGGCTGGATCGGCGTGCTTGTCATATTAGCCATTCTGGGAGGCATTTATGTCCTCATTCGCAAATACGGAAGGAGATGACCCTGATGGATACGGTCATTGACATTCAGGAACTGACGAAGAGTTACCACGACACGAGAGCGGTGGACCGTTTATCCCTTCAAATTAGGCGGGGTGAGATCTTCGGCCTGCTCGGTCCGAACGGTGCGGGCAAATCCACCACGATCCTGATGCTGTTGGGGCTGAGCGAACCGGATTCGGGATCGATAAGCGTGCTTGGCATCAATCCGACAAGAGAGCCGATCCCCGTGAAGCGGCGGGTTGGGTACCTTCCGGATGACGTCGGCTTTTACGAGGACCATACCGGAATCGAAAACCTGATGCTAACCGCGCGGTTGAATCGAATTTCGGATAACCAAGCCCGCGAAAGGGCATTGGAGCTGCTGGAGCAGGTAGGGCTCACGCATGCTGCCCACAAGAAGACGGGGGCTTATTCCCGCGGGATGCGGCAGCGGCTCGGACTTGCCGACGTCTTAATGAAATCCCCGGAAATCATCATTCTTGACGAACCGACCCTGGGCATCGATCCGACAGGTATGGAAGAGCTGCTGCGGTTGATACGGAAGCTCAGCCGCGAGCAAGGATTGACCGTGCTGTTATCGTCCCATCAGCTCCACCAGGTTCAGCAGATTTGCGACCGCGTCGGCTTGTTCGTGCGGGGACGGCTCCTCGCCGAAGGCGATGTCGGGAGTCTGTCCCGAACTCTGTTTGCGGATGATCCCATTATGATCACGGCGGAGCTGGATGAGCTTGTGCCCGAACTGCGGGATGCCATCGGCAGCATCCCAGGGGTTCACCAAATCGAAGTTCCGCCTGCCGAGAGCGGTCCGGCTGAATCAAACGACACGCTGACCAGAGACCTGCCAATTAAGGTACTGATTCGGGCCGGTAGGGATTGCAGTCCGGAGATTGCCCGAACGGTCGTAAATGCAGGCGTTCGGCTGTTCTCGCTGAATCGCCAGCAGCACGGCCTGGACGAAATCTACCACCGTTATTTTGCAGGAGGTGAAGAGCATGGCAGAACGAACGACGCCAAGCATACCGGCTAAGCTGACCGGCATGGGCCGCCGGCTGCAAGCCTTATTCGAAAACAGGAAAAAGGGATCTGCCAAGCCCGCCCGGGCCCCCGGAGAAACGGCAGCCGAAAAATCCGCCCAACCCTCCATGCCCTCGGCATTCGGCGTGCTTGTCCGCAAAGAAATAGCGGACCATATCCGCAGCTGGCGCTTCATCCTGCTGCTAGGCATCATTGCCTTAACCTGCGTAGCCTCGCTGTATACCGCCATGAACAGCATACGGGAAGCCCTCGGATCGGAGAACGGGGTCCATGATTTTGTCATTCTGAAGCTGTTCACCATCTCGGACGGCACCCTTCCGACCTTCATCGGGTTTGTCGGTTTCCTGGGTCCGTTGCTCGGAATCGGCATGGGTTTTGATGCCATCAACAGTGAACGGAACAAAGGCACGCTCAGCCGAATCATGGCCCAGCCGATTCATCGCGACGATCTGCTCAATGCGAAATTCGCGGCTTCCCTGATCGTCATCAGCATCATGTTTATCACGCTCGGGCTGTTGACCATGGCACTGGGCACCCTGATTATCGGCATTCCGCCTACCTTTGAGGAATTTTTACGGATCATCAGTTTTCTGGTCGTGACGATCTGTTACGTCGGCTTCTGGCTGAATCTGTCCATTACGTTCTCCGTAAGGTTCCGACAGCCGGCCACCTCCGCCTTGTCGAGCATCGCCGTCTGGCTGTTCTTCAGCTTTTTCTTTGACATGATCCTGCAGCTGCTGTCGCGGGGACTGGCTCCCAGTACTGCCTCGGCGACGGTCCAAGATGTCATGAGCTATCAGAATCTGATGCTGTGGCTAGGCCGGCTGTCGCCGTATACCCTGTTCAATGAAGCGACGACCACCCTGCTGATGCCATCCATCCGCAATCTCGGTCCGCTCACGCAGGAGCAGGTGTATGGAGCCATTGCCAGTCCGCTGCCGTTCGGCCAAAGCCTGCTGCTCGTCTGGCCGCAAATTATCGGGCTGGCCGCAGCCACGCTAATCTGCTTTGCCATCTCCTACGTCCTGTTCCTCCGCCAGGAGATTCGAGGCCGGTCCTGATCTTCAGGCTATACGAACAAGCTCATCTGAAGGATTCTTCAGATGAGCTTGTTTTTTTATCGAGCGTTCAAGCGTTCTCAAGTTATATGATTTGTTCTACCTTCCTTGCACGACGGCTTGCGACAGGAACCCAATCTTCTGCAGCCAACCCTCGCACAGGCGCGTCCATTGCGAAACACTGGCATCTTCTTCCGCAAGGCCAAGGCCATGCCGGCCTTCCGGGAAAACATGCAGTTCGAACGGAATTTGCTGCTTGCTCAGCGATCCGGCATACATCAGGCTGTTCTCGACCGGGACCGCGCCGTCATCCGCGGTATGCCACAGAAAGGAAGGCGGGGTATCCGGTTTTACTGCCCATTCGAGCGACATTGCATTCCTTAAGTCTTCCGCCGGATTCTCCCCCAACAAATTGATAATGGAGCCCTCATGGTAGTAGTCCTTAAATGAAATGACCGGGTAACAGAGAATGGATGCGTTCGGACGGCAGCCCTGCCTCTCAACGTGATCTTCGGCCTCCGGATTTCCTTCATCAAAATAGGTGCTTGCACTGGCCGCGAGATGTCCGCCGGCAGAGAATCCGAGAATTCCGATGCGTTCCGGATCGATGTTCCATTCCTTGGCATGATGCCTTACGAGCCGAATCGCCCTCTGGGCATCATACAGCGGATAAGGATGCCGGTACGGGGCAACCCGATAATGAACGACGAATGCCGATAAGCCGATCGAATTCAGCCACAGGGCAACCGGATCGCCCTCATGATCTGCCCGCCGTCCATATCCGCCGCCCGGCAGAACGAGCACGGCTCCGTGTGGTGTTTCTTTTTGTAGAAGATAAGGTGTCATATAAGGCGTGAACGACTCTTCCACCGACGCATATCCTGGTGTATCCTGTTCCCAAAGCTTCATTCTATCCATTCCTTTCCGACTTCATATGTTGTCGTTGTCCTTTGAATCGATTTCTTTCAGCTGCAACTCTCTTCGGGTCCAAGCAAATCAAGCCTCAACGGTGTAAACGCATCCAAAAGAACGGATGGCTCGAGTGCTTTCACGCCATGCTCCGCTCCGCCGGGAATGACGATGGTGTCTCCCTGACGTACAAGGGTTGTCTCGCCGTTGATATAGAATTCAATGGCTCCCTTCAGGCAATAACTCATCTGCTCATGGGGATGACTGTGGAGTGCCCCTTCCGCTCCTGCTTCAAAGTGAACCTCCATCATCATCAGACCGGCCCCAGGTTTAAATACCTTCCTCGTCACACCGGGCTCCGCCTGCTCCCAAACCCCGATCTCCGCCATCCTCTTTCTCCTCTCCTGTGCCAAGCGCCTTATTTTCGCACCATCGATTCTTCCGTAAACGAGCTTTCTACTTCTTCGGCGAAGGGCATGGATTTTCCTATGGCCATCACCAAAAAAATCGAAATGTCCGCACGAAGATGGATCTTTCTTAATGAGAAGGTCCTTGCCTTCAAACCCGCAACTATATATCTGCAGCTACCCGAAGATTGGAGAATGCGGAATCGGCGGCATCCAGCTTTCGCTCCTGCAGCCCGCCCAGCTCCCGCAGCGAATAGCGGATCAGAATCGCCTGGGTTCCCGCATTCATATCCCCCTCTATCTCTCCATTGCCCAGCGGAACCGCCTCCGGCATGTCAGGATAATACTCTCCCGGCTTTACCTGGGCCACATTCGGCGCCGGCGGGGAATGATCGATTTCCCGTGAAAATCCGCCGTCCGCGCGTTTGAGACGCGCCATATTCTGCAAGGTGATTTCAGTGATGATCCGAACATCCTGCTCCGGGATGCGCAGCTTCATCGATGTGAGGAGACTGATCGGGTTCCGGATATAACACATATCAACGGCCTTCTCGCTTTGCAGCGCACGCATCAACGAATGGTATATTTCCGATATCCGCGGCAAGGGAGCTTGAAACCGATTATAGAACGTCAGCAGCTTGAAGGTTCCCGATATTCGGACATAAGGCGTGCCTTCGCCCCACAGCCCCGTCGCCGGATCTTGTATGCTCGCAAAATACGACAGCGCCTCACGCAAAAACGGCTCCCTCTCTTCCTTCGGCATTTGGGATAAATAAGGGGCCGAATTACACAGACGATCGCAGCCGCGCCAGCTGTTCACCAGACTGATCGAGCGCAGCCACTCCGCGTATTCCTCGGGAGAGCGGCAATATGCCGGAGCCATATGCCGATGGCCCGGCAGCGGGTGCAAGGGGGCTGCACCCAACTTGCGGAGTGCTCCCACGCTGTACCCAAGCGCTCGTCCCACCATCACATCGTCTGTTCTCATGTTGGGATCGGCATCGTAAAAGTAACCCGTCGCGGGGTCTTGTTTGGACTGAAAAAACCGAACGAGCCCCGCCTTGATGCCATCGGACAGTCTTTGCAGAAGCCCGCATCGCTCGATAATGCCCAATGCCTGCGCGGTCGACTCGATGTCCGGAACGAACGCCCCGGAATCCCGTGAACTGCGGGCATAATAGAAACCGCCGGAAGCCGCGTCGTATTGCCCCTCGAGCCATTCGAAGAAGCCTTCGAACAGCCTGTCGCCGCCTGCCAGAATATCCTCTAATTCCTGTGCCATTTCTACCCCTTCTTTCAGCTGCTTATGACGTTATATGAAAAATTCCGGAAAATCACCCTGCCTTTACCGATGGCATCCAATCCGACGCGGAGACTCTGAAATCCGCCAAACGTGTTATGATGGAACCCTGAAACATCCGCGACCTTGTCGTACCGGATCCACTGCGTCCCCTCGAAGCTGTAATAGAACGAAACGATATGCGCATCGTTAACCAACCGCAGAAATGCCCTGCGAGTATGGTTCGACATCGTACCGTATCCCTTGAATGACCGGAAATGCCGGACTCCGCGCTCGTTGACTCCCATGCCGAGATATGCCGCATCGTTGTAATAGAGCAGCAGTCGGCCCTCCGCCGGACCCTCCACGATAATCTCGACCTCTGCTGAATAACGCTTATGGCCCGCCATGTAGAGCAGCGGAGAAGCTTTGGCTTCCTCGGGTGCTGCTTCGGCTGCCAACTCATGATTCCCCGGACGGAACCGGGTGGAAGGCTCCACGCCTTCGCACTGCCAATGAAGGCCCAGTTCAGATCCGGCAAAGGTATCCCTGAATGAAACGCTTTGATTTACCACATCGATTTCTTCTTCGTCGTGCGACCCAACATGCCGGTCAAGCCTCTCATGGCCTTCCGCAGCATGAAACCACCCGTCCGAGGTCCATTCGATCGGTTCGAGCAACGTCTGCCGACCGAGAGAATGGAATCCGCCCGCATATGCATGGTAGACCATCCACCACTGGCCGTCAGGACTGTCGATCAGCGAGGCATGTCCCTTGGACCACCAGGGCTCCTCCTTGGATTCCGTATGAACGACCGGGTTATAAGGCGAATGCTCCCACGGCCCCCATGGCGTTCGGGATCTTGACGATACGGCCATATGGCTTGTAGGCGGTCCTGCCGTCCCCCCGACAGCTACCGTCAGATAATAATATCCGTCGCGAACGGTCATCTTCGGCCCTTCCAGGCTGTATGCCTCTACGACCCAATCCTCCGGATACCGCCAGCCGTTATACACATGCCTCACTTCGCCCGCGACCGCGAGCCCGTCTGCCGTAAGCTCTACAAAATCACCGCCCGACATATGCAAATAACGCTTTCCGTCCGGTCCTGCCGTATGCCCCGGATCAATTCCCTTGATCCCCAGATTGATCGGCTTGCTCCACGGTCCCGCCGGACTGGCTGCCGTAACGACCCAATTCGTCCGCCCTGCCGGATAATAGATGTAATACCTCCCGTTATGCGCGACGAAATCCGGCGCCCACACATCTCCCTCGTAATGGGGCAGTGCGGCCCCGATCCGGCTCCAATTCAGCAAATCACGCGAATGCCAGATGACGAGCCCGGGCGTCAGCTTGTAGGATGAATGCGTCATGTAATAATCTTCGCCGACCCGGATGATCGACGGGTCCGCATAATTGCCGGCCATGATCGGTACACACCGTTTCTTTTCCAACACGCTCCTTCGCTCCTCTCTATCCCTTGATGGATCCCAGCAGCGCGCCCTTCGCAAAATGCTTCTGCAGGAACGGATATACGCACAGTATCGGCAGCGTGGCAATGACGATGACCGCCATTTTCACCGTCTGCTCCGGCGGGCGGACGAATTCGTCCATGCCGGAGGTATCGGCCGCCAAGCCGCTGGCAAGAATGACGATCTGCCGCAGAATGACCTGCACTGGCCATTTGGCAGCGTCATTCAGGTACAGAATCGCCGACATATACGTATTCCAGTAGGTAACCGCATAAAAGAGCGATATGGTTGCAATGGCAGGCATCGACAGCGGGATCACGATTCGGAACAGGATGCCCCAATCGCCGGCTCCGTCGATTTTTGCGGATTCCTCCAGACCTTCGGGCAGGTTCTGAAAAAAGTTTCGCATGATGATGAGGTTGAAGGCATTGATCGCCGTCGGGACAATCAAGGCCGCATACGTATCGATGAGCCCCATTTCCTTCACCACGAGAAAGGTCGGTATCATCCCCCCGCTGAACAGCATCGTGAACAAGACCATGAACATGATGAAATTTCGGCCATCCAAATCCCTGCGCGACAGCCCGTAGGCCATCAGGCAGGTTAACAGCATGCTGAACAATGTGCCCAGGAAGGTGACGCCTATGGAAACGCCAAGCGAACGAAAAACCGTATTGGTCGAAAACACGTACTTGTAAGCGTCAAGGGACCATACGGTCGGAAACAGGACAAACTGCTTCTGCGCCAGCTCCGTCACCGTCGTGAACGATCCGGCGATGACGTGAAGGAAAGGCAGAATGGTAACGAGGCCGATGATCGACAGCAGCGTATAGTTCACGATATCGAAGATTCGGCTTGATATCGTTTTATCTTGTACCATAGCGGTCCACCTTTCTCATAATTAATAGATGCCTTCTTCTCCGGCCTTTTTGGCCAGCCAATTGGCCAGCATCACCAGAATGAGACCGATCAGCGATTTAAAGAACCCGACCGCCGTGCTGAAGCTGAACTGTCCTTGCTTCAGACCCGCGGTGTACACATACGTATCGAAAATCTCCGCAACATCCCGGTTCATCGAGTTTAAGAGGAGATAGATATGTTCGAACCCAAGTTCCAGCACGTCGCCGATTTTCAAAATCAATAAAACGACGATCACGCTTCGAATCGAAGGGAGCGTGATATGCCACATTTGCCGAAAGCGGCTGGCCCCGTCAATTCGGGACGCTTCGTATAAACCCGGATCAATTGCGGCCATGGCGGCCAAATAAATGATGGTCCCCCAGCCGGCCTCACGCCAGATGATCTGCAGGACATACATCGGCCTGAACCAATCGCTGCTCATGAGGAAATTGATTTTTTCGAATCCGGCCATAACCAGCAGCTCATTGATGATGCCGCGATCCATCGAGAGCATGACAAACGAAATGGATACGATAATGACCCAAGACATGAAATGGGGAATGTACACCAGCGTCTGGATAAAACGCTTAAACGCTTCGCGCCGCACCTCGTTTAGCATCAAGGCCAGGATAATCGGTACGGGGAAATAAAATGCCAGGTTCAAGAAAAACAGCAGCAGCGTGTTGCCTAATATCGTGAAGAACATCGGCTCGGTAAACAGCCGCTCAAAGTGCTTGAGCCCCACCCAGGGGCTGCCCGTTACGCCGAGATAAGCCTGATAATCTTGGAAGGCGATGATCAGTCCCGACATCGGGATGTATTTAAAGATCAGGAAGTATAAAAATCCCGGAAGTATCATGAGATAAATCGCCCGGTTTTTAACGATTCTTCTCATTCGACCGGACTCCGGTATTGTGGGGGCGTCCTTGCGCATCCCGGTCTTCACTGCGGTTTCGCTCATGATCTCAGACTTCCTTTCTGCCCCGAAGCCTGCCGGAGAATGCAGCATTGCAGTCTCCGGCCGTTCGGGATGCTGGCATGTTCGTTATTTGGAAGATTCGTAGGAAACGTTGAACTCATCGATGATTTGCTGACCGCCGCTCTTTAGCCAGTTGTCCACGACGGCTTGGAATCCGGCCTCGTCCAGATCTCCGAGCATGAACCGATACGTGCCGTCCTTGATCATCTCCTGCAGCTGCACGCCCTTTTCGTTAAACGTCTTGGAGTCCAGGGAAGCCGAAGGATCCTCTATGAGGTATTCATTGTTCTCCACGATCATTTCCTCGGCCTTCGCTTTAACAGGCAGCATGTGCTTCGGCTCATAGAATCCTTCGATCGTTAGCGGCCCGCCTACCTGCATCGCTTGATAAGGCTTCACTTCACGATCGGTCAGCTTGGTGTCCTCCGAAGGAACGACCTTGCCTTCCTCCAGCTGGTGGTGCTGTCCTTCCACTCCCCAATAGATCAGGTTGCCGAGCTCAGGGCTCATCAGCTGATCCATGAAGGCAAGCACTCCTTTCAGTTCTTCCTCCGATTTGATGGCTGTTTTCGGAAAGAGTATCACCGAGCCGTAGCCGGGAACCGACCAGATTCCAAAACCGTTCGGTCCTCCCTCGATTTTATTCTGAACATCGAGCTCCGCATCCGGATTCACTTCGACGACCTTGGGATGAAGGCTCGATACGTCTCCCATCGCTCCGATATAAACGCCCGATTTGCCGGTAATGAACAAATTTTGCTGATCGGTTTTGCTGGTTACCGGGAAATCCTGATTGATCAACCCTTCCTGATGAAGTTTCTTGAAGAATTTCATCGTCTCCATATATTCGGGGAACATGAACTCGGGGGCCAGCTTGCCGTCCTTCTCGCCCCAGTTATTCGGTGTCCCGAGCCATGAGCTTACCGTTTTGAATGCCCCGTAGATCAGGTCGTTCCGGTCCGTCAACGGAATCGTGTCGTCTTGGCCGTTGCCGTCAGGATCCTTTTCCTTGAACTGCTTCAGCATATTATAGAACTCGTCAATATTGGTCGGAGCGCTGAGCCCAAGCTTGTCGGCCCAATCCTTGCGATAAATGATGCCTTGGCGCGACAAAGGCACTTCACGGTATAACGCATAGATTTTGCCGTCCACCGCCGTGTTTTTTAACACATCGGGTTTCAGCTTGCTGAGGTTCGGGTATTGATCCAGCAGCGGCCCGATTTCCCAGAATTGCCCGTTGCGGATCGCGTCCCGCATATTCACTAGCGAAGCGGCATTCTTCAGATACGTCACCTGCGGCAGCGTTCCGGTTGCGAAGGATGCATTGACCTTTTCGTCGTAAGTGCCGTCCGGCACCCACTGAATGTCAAGCTTGGTGCCCGTTTTCTCTTCGAGCAGCTTCTCAATCATGTCGGAAGGAACTTCAGGGGTGTGGAGGTTGGCCATGATAGAGATGGCAACCGGTTCGCTTGGTTTCTCGCCTTGCGCCGGACCTCCATTTGTGCTGCCGGTTGCTGCAGGGGCGGAGCCGCCTCCACAGCCCGCCAACACGGATAAAGCGGTTACAATTGCCAGGATGGTACTGGCTTTTTTCTTCTTCATCATCTGACCTCCGTTATAATTGGGTTAGGGACTGACAAGAAACAGCTTAGATGACGGAAGCTCGGTGCGTATATAATCCTTCGATTGGATATGGGGAGTTCGGCCGCGCCCGGCATAAGGAGCCGGGGGAATCAAATCTAATGATTACATAGGCAATGGGATCACCAGGCAAGGCACGGCAACAAAAAAACCGCCGGGGAAATCAATCCCCTAGCGGTATTTCTCATGCAGATACGGTCCCACCGTGCTTCGATACGAAGTTTCATATTCCTCGATAATCTGGCTGCCCCCTTCTTCAAGCCAACGGTCGATCTCCGCCTCGAACCCCTTCTCATCGATCATTCCCAGCATGAATTGATAGGTGGCGTCACGCATGCGTTCATTCAATCGGACGCCGATCTCGTTATACAGCGGAGATTCCAGCGGTGCGGTAGGATCATAGATGAGGAAGCTTTCATTATCATAAATCAGCCGCTCGGCTTTATCCTTGACCTTATTCGTGTTAACCGGCTCCAGCATGCCCGGGATGGTACTGAAGCTTCCCGCCATCAAAGCCTGGTAAGGCTTCACGTCCTTCTCCCTCAGTTCAAAAGCATCCACCGCCACCGCTTTGCCATCCTGTACGGTATAGTGGGTGCCCTCGATTCCCCAATACATCAGGTTGGCAAGCTCGGGACTCATTAGCGCATCATAGAAGGAGAGCACATTCTTCAATTCCTCTTCCGTGGCGATCGCGGACTTCGGAAACAAGATAACCGTTCCGTATCCCTGCGAAGCCCATATCCCGAACCCTTCCGGCCCGCGAACCCGATTCTGAACATCGAGTACGGCCTCAGGGTCATTCGCCAGCAGCCTCGACTGCAGGGACAGGACGTCCCCCATCGCGCCGATATAGACCCCGGCTTTCCCCGTAATGAACAGCTCCTGCTGGTCCGTCTTGCTGGTAATCGGAAAATCTTCATTCACCAGTCCTTCGCTATGCAGCTTCTTAAAGAATCTCATCGTTTCCATATACTGGGGAAAGACGAATTCCGGCTGCAACGAATCGTTGTACCATCCCCAATGATTCGGCGTTCCGTAATAGGAACTGATCGTCTTGAAAGCCCCGTAAATCAAGTCGTTGCGGTCCGTTAAGCCGATGGTATCATCGATGCCGTTGTTGTCCGGATCGTTAAGTGTAAACCCTTTCAGCATTTCGTATAAATCGTCAAGCGTTTCCGGCGCCGGAAGCCCCAGCCGATCCGCCCAATCCTTCCGGTAAATGATGCCCGAGCGGGCCAAGGCACGCTCCTGATACAGGCTGTACAGCTTCCCGTCAATAGCGGTATTCCTTAAAACCTCGGGCTTCAATCGCTTTAAATTCGGATAGCCGTCAAGGTACGGGCCGATTTCCCAGAACAGCCCGCTTCGTATTTCATCCCTGAAGTAGGACAAGGATGCGGCATTCTTGAGATAGAGGACTTGCGGCAAGGTCCCTGTCGCAAGCGCTGCAAACACTTTTTCATCATAACTGCCGTCCGGCACCCACTGGATGTCCAGCTGAACGCCCGTTTTTTCCTCGATCTCTTTCTCGATCCGATCGGATGGAATCTCGGTGGTGTGCAGGTTGGCCATCATCGAAATGCGGGTACTGCGTTCAAAAGACGCATTTCCGCCATCCGCCCCCGATGAGCGGGCCATGGTGATGCAAGCAGCCGATACCAATAGGATAGCGAGCGTAAGCATAACATAGCTTGACAGACGGGTCATCAATCCGTTCTACCTCCGTTCCCCCATGTTTCTTGCGGATCCCAAGTGACTGAGACGATCATATCATATGTACATCTTTTTTCATGACAAACCAGGATGATCAAATCCAGTGATTATTCATTTTGAAATGATTATTGAATGTAACGGGGGTTGCCCATACAATGATTATACACTTTGTTAAACAGGAAGGTGTACCTATTGCATCCAAAAAGTAGCTTTTATTCTAAAATGGTCCTGTTCGGCTGCTTCATCAGCATCATTCCTCTTGTGGCCCTCGGCTTCTTCTCGTTCATGAAATCATCCACCTCCGTGCAAAACCATGTCAACAGCAGCAACATCCAGATCATGAATCAAACGAACAGCAATCTTGAACAGGTGCTGAGGACCGTAGACTATACACTGAATTACGTCATCAATTCCAACATGCTGCAAAGCGCCTTATATCGTCCCCTGTCCTATTATGACTTCCAGCTGTATAACAAACTGAGAGAAGAGATGAGTCTGCTGCAGTCTCCCGAAACCAAAGTAACGGACGTCATTCTTGCGAATGCGACAAGCAACTGGCTGATCAATAACCGGGGCATGTACGAATTTAATGAATACGCTTCCAAAGAGACGCTCCTGAAGCTTCTCGAGCTGCAAGGAAACTCCAATTGGATGATGCTGGAGACCGAATCCCTCGGCTCCAGCGATACGCTCAGTTATGCCTGCCCTTATACGATCGCCCTTGTGAAGAAAATGCCGCTCTCCTCCTCCAGCGCCCGGGGCGTCGCGCTTGCCACCATTCCCAGCTGCAGTCTTGCCGCCATGATGGACAGTCCTTCCGAATCCCGGGAGGTCATGGTGCTGGACCACAATTACCGGATCGTTGTGCATCCGGAGCAAAGGAAACTAGGACTATATCTGACCGATACCGGGTATGCGGAGGCGGAGCTGGACCATTTTGACAGCAAATCGGGGCAGTTCGAGACGAAGATCGACAACAGGCAAGTGTCGGTGACGTACGTGCGTTCGGATTTTAACGGCTGGCTGTATGCCTCCTTCACCGAAATGTCCGCCATCACGAAGGAGTCCCGTTCCATCGGCTGGTTCACGCTGTATATCTGCCTGCTGATGATCGGTTTCAGCGTCCTGATTGTATGGCTTGGAACGCGGAAGATGTATACGCCCATCCGTCACATTTTCGAAAATATCGTGGAGCGTCTCCCGGAAATCCAAGCGAATAAAAAGAACGAGCTGCAAGTCATCGACGAACATATCCGGGATATGTTCAATTCGAATACCAAGCTCCGCAGCGAGCTTCGGCAGACGAGCCAGCAGGTGCGCACCTTTTTCCTCCATAAACTGTTCCTGGGCAAGATCAATCCGCCCGAAGCGATGGAACAAATCGAGATGTTCGGCTTCAAGGAGCAAGTATCCGCATGGGAACAGCTGGCGGTCTTCACCCTCCAGATCGACATGCTGGACGAAACCCGCTATGAACGCAAAGACCGGGATTTGCTGCTGTTTGCCGTGAACAATATCATCGAGGAGATGATCCCCTCCTCCCACCGGCTCCCCTCCGTCATTATCGACCTTACGCAGGTTACGCTCATCGGACGAGGCGACATCACGCCTGAGGCATTCAACGATTATGTGTATACCCTATCGGAGGAGATCCAGAAGACGACGCGAAGTTTCCTGGACCTGGAGGTCAGCATCGGCATCAGCCTGCCTTACGACAACCTGTCCAAAACGTCGCGCGCCTACCAGGAAGGGCTTGAAGCCCTGAAACACCGCATCAAGCTGGGAACCGGCGTCATCGTCCCTTATTTCAGCCTGAACTCCGGCAAGCATACCCGGGTCTACTTCTACCCGATGCAGGTGGAGAACGAGCTGATCGATGCCATCAAGCTGGCTGACGAGGAAAGGGCCGTGGAGCTTCTGAGGCAGTGGCTGGACGAGGTGTTTCGCAAGGACCGGACGCCGCATGAGTATCAAATCTCGCTCATCCGGCTGTTGAATGACCTGATGATCGTGATGCAGGAGAACGGGATCATGCTGGAGCAGCTCGACATCCGGGACAGCTCCCTCGTGGAGGAGCTTCTTCGGCTCTATACCAATCCCGATATCGAGAGCTGGTTCAAATCGCGGATCATCCGGCCGATGGTGAGTGTTTTCCGGGATCGCCAGGACTCTCAATACCAGAATCTCTCCGAGCAGATGATCGAGATGATCCGCAAGGAATTCGACCGCAACATTACGCTTGAGGAATGTGCTTCGCGCCTCCATTACAACAATTTTTATCTAAGCAGCGTGTTCAAGAAAGAAACCAACATGTCCTTCAGCGAATACCTGTCCCAATACCGCTTCAAGATGTCCAAGAAATGGCTTGTCGAAACCGATATGCCCATTAAGGATATTGCGGAGAAGCTGAGTTACAACAATTCGCAGAACTTTATCCGGTCCTTCCGCAAGCTGGAGGGGATGACGCCCGGGCAATATCGCAGCAAATACAAAACCGGACCATAAGCCTTGTAAAACGGCATCAGATTACCAAAAAAGGTCACCTGTGTCCCGTACTTTTCCTGAGGATGAGCATCTACAATTAGAATAGTCACTTTTTGTGCTGATTGTTGATCATTTACGAAACCATCCCAAAAGGAGAATCTGTGCCATGATACGAGAAATGCAGGCCGATATCGTCATTCTCGGCGGCGGGACAGGAGGAACAGCCGCTGCGCTTGCCGCCGCCAAATCAGGAAAATCCGTCATCATGACCGAGGAAACGACTTGGATCGGGGGACAGCTGACCAGCCAGGCGGTTCCGCCCGACGAGCATCCGTGGATTGAATCCTTTGGCTGCACGCGCAGCTACCGGCAGTTCCGCGAAGGCGTCCGCCAGTACTATCGCGATAATTTTCCCATGACGCAAAAGGCCAGATCCAACGTGCAGCTGAATCCCGGCAGCGGCATCGTCAGCCGGCTGTGCCATGAGCCCCGCACGGCTCTCGCCGTGCTGCACCAAATGCTGGCCCCGTACATTCACAGCGGGCGGCTGACGATCCTGTATCAATATGCGGCGGAGTCTGCCGACGTTTCAGGGGATCGCGTGGACAGCGTAACCGTGCGTCATCTTGAAACCGAGGATCAAATCGTCCTCCGCGCCCCGTTCTTCGTGGATGCCACCGAGCTCGGGGATCTGCTTCCGCTGGCAGGCATCGAATATGTCACCGGTGCGGAGTCCAAATCCCAGACAGGGGAGCCGCATGCCGTCGACGGCGATCCGCTGCCGCAGGACATGCAGGGCTTTACGTATTGTTTTGCCGTCGACTATCTGGAGGGTGAAGACCATACGATTGAGAAGCCTGAGCTTTATGATTTTTGGCGGGAGTATAAACCCGATTTCTGGCCGGATAAGCTGTTAAGCCTGAGCGCCGTCAAGCCGTCGACGAATGAGCCGATCGAGTATGAGATTTTCCCGGGACACGGCAAGTTCCCGCTTTATCAATACCGTCAAATCCTGGACCCGAAGCATTTTGCCGAAGGTACGTTCGACAGTTCGGTGTCGCTTGTGAACTGGCCGCAGAACGACTACTGGCTGGGTTCCATTATCGATGTGCCGAAGGAAGTGGCCGACCATCATATTGATCAAGCCAAACAGCTCAGCTTGTCCCTGCTGTACTGGCTTCAAACCGAGGTGCCCCGGCCGGATGGCGGACAGGGTTATCCCGGACTGCGTCTGCGTCCCGATGTGGTTGGAACGGAAGACGGAATGGCCATGTATCCTTACATCCGTGAGTCGAGAAGAATTCAGGCCGAGTTCACGGTCCTGGAACAGCATGTGGCAACCGAATCGCGCCCTGACGGCCTTGCCGAAACGTTCCACGATTCCGTCGGCATCGGCTGTTACCGGATCGATTTGCACCCGAGCACGGGTGAGCGTCCTTACATTGATATCTCTTCCCTGCCATTCCAAATTCCGCTGGGCAGCTTAATACCGAAGCGGATAAAGAATGTGCTGGCGGCCAGCAAAAACATCGGGGTCACCCACATTACGAACGGCTGCTACCGGCTGCATCCTGTAGAATGGAACATCGGCGAGGCCGCCGGATACTGCATCAGCCATTGCCTGGATCATGACATTCTGCCGACGGACGTTCGGAACGACGAAGATAGACTCGCCAGCTTCCAGCAGAAGCTCGTAAGCGAAGGCATCGAGCTGGCATGGCCGGCACTCCGGCCCGTCTGATTCGCCGCCGCTATAGAACCGCTGCAAAAACCAGCTCAAGGACTACGCCCTGAGCTGGTTTTGGTGTTTCCTTCCCTTTTATAACTCATCAGCCGTTATGTATTGAATCTGCTCGGGGAAATGGCGGTCCATGCTGCACACCGACAGCTTGTACCCTTCTTCCAGCGCATACTGCTTAAAGTAGTAGGTTCCTCCGTTCTCGCCAGCCACGGGTGCCCACTCCCATTCACCGCCTTGCCGCTCCATTACAAAAGAATCCAACGGCAAATGCAGGCCTTTGCCAACGGCCTTGATGTAGCTTTCTTTTAGCGTCCATAAATCAAAGAAGCGGAAAAGCCGTTCGGATGGAGGGCAGTTTAGCAGCGCGTTAAACTCGGTTTTATGGAAATAGCGTTTGGCGATATCCATATCGATGTTCTCCATTTTCTCGACGTCGATCCCGACCGGCTCATAGCCGACGGCGCACACGACCCACTGCCCGGAATGGGAGACGTTAAAATGCAGGTTATCATGATCCTTCAAGAATGGTTTGCCGTAAGCGTTTCTGATGATTTCCATATTCATCCGTTCCCGTCCCAGCTTATCCCGAAGCATGCGATGGGCTAAGGCATCGCCAAGCACCGAACGCTGGTAATCGCTCGCCCTTCTGAACTTGGACACATACTCCTGTCGGTCAGGGGACAGCGTCTGGAATAAGGCCCGAAACGTTTCGTCGCGGATATGATCCGAATTCCGGATCGCGTATACCTCCACAGCGCTTGTATGATTCTCATTAAAAGTGCCCATAACTCCGCCCTTTCTCTAAACATAGTCCCGTGTTCACTTCGATATGTACGTTCCGTTCCCCTGCTTCTTTCCGCCCTCCTGCTGCCTTTTCCTCATATACGGGGGAAGGAATGATCATTGACAACGGAAAGACCACCCTACCATAATGGATAAAAATATCGTTTAAATGAAGGTGGGGGTTCGATTGGACACGCAATCGGTTTTGGATCAAGCGGTGGACTTGTTTACGGAGGAGCTGGGCAGCCATTTGGTCGGCGTTTACTTGCATGGTTCCTTGGCTATGGGCTGTTTCAACCCGGAAGCAAGCGACGTGGATCTGCTGGTCGTGGCAGCAAGGCAGCCGTCCCGGGATCAATTAAGGCGGCTTGCCAACAAACTCATAGCCCTCCACGATGGAATGGCCAATCAGCAGGGATTGGAACTGAGCCTGGTCCTGGAGTCCAGTCTCCGGGAGCTCGTTTATCCGCCACCATTCGAATTCCACTACTCCGCCTTCCATCGCGAGAGGTATCTGGCCGATGACGATTACCTATGCGGCGGATTCCAAGACGCGGACCTGGCCGCCCATTACACCGTGATCTATCATCGGGGCATTGCACTGTACGGCAAACCCGTTCGCGAGGTCTTCCCGCCCGTGGACCGTTCCTATTACGTCCAAGCCGTCCTCGAGGATGTAGAGAGTGCGGTACAGGATATTACCGCCTCTCCTGTGTATTACACGCTGAACCTTTGCCGGGTGCTGTACTATCTGAGGGAAGGCGTGGTGTCCTCCAAAAAAGAAGGAGGCGAATGGGGGCTTCGCGCACTTCCCTCGCAGTATCACCCGATGATCGAGCATGCCCTGCATCAATATACCGGCGGAGCCGGGAAACCCGCGGAATCCGCACCGGATGGACTCGTCGCGTTTGCCGGCGACATGCTGGAGCGAATCCGAAAGGCATTATGATTGACGAGGATGCTCACCATGACTTAAATCCAAAAGGTGCTTAATACAATCACCAACAGGATAAACAATACCAGAACAATGCCCACCGAAGATCCGTACCCGCCGCCGTAGCAGCATTTGTCGTAGCTCATCGATATAAACCTCCTTGTGTGATGGTATGGTACAGTTTATGTAAACGGATGCCCTTAGACAGGGCATTTCGGCAATGATGATCAGAATGTGCATTAGTCCAATATCCATGGCATACCATGCCAAGCCTCCTGCATGCACGAAGCAGGTTTCGGTACATCCGCTCACCTCCTATTTATTGGAACTTTGTACAGATTCCAGCGTACTATTTACTTTAAGAAGCTGATCTGATTCTGAAGCGAGGTGCTTAATATGAAAAAATTCAGGTTTGGAAGATCCCGTATAGAAAACTGGGCAAACATCGTTACCCTCATATCTGATACCGTGTTATATATCCCGCGACTGATGATGAAGCTTTTCAACTGATGGCTGGGTCGATAGCCGCCGCGATGCACTTATACCCCACTTAGATTTAGAAAGTCTATTAAATCTCACGATCAAACAGGGGGGAATCGGTTGAAGCTTATACTCAAACTGTATTCGGAATATTTAATTATCCCGCGTCCTTTTCGTTTATTGATTCTGTGGGGTTGGATCATATTATTTATGGCTGTTGGAATTAGATTTAATTGGTTCTTCTAGGAGAGTTTCTTATGGATAAATTAACGATCATAATGGTTAAGTCTCTGGCCGTTGTTATATTCATCCTTCTATTTATCGGTGTTTTCTTGCTCGGCAGATTTGTTGGTAACGCAACTCCTTGGTACGTAACAACCTCCTTCCTGATACTGTTGATTGTTAGATGGGTTTACTTAAGAATAAAGAATAAAAAATAATCACTACCGATACGGATGGATAATCTATCCGTATTTAATAGGTCGTTACTTATGTGCGACTCCCTGGTACATAACAAAGACCCGTTCGATAGGATCGAACGGGTCTTTGGCTTTAACGGTTAATAAATTCTGCCATTTGCAGCATTCTGGTTAATACGACCGCACCTTCAGCACGGGTGGAATGTGCCTTTGGAACGAACTTGTCAGAAGAACGTCCCTCCATCAGACCTGAATGGACGATGGCCGACACGGCCTCTTCGGACCAGGATGCGATGCGGTCACGATCCTTGAACCCTTCCAATATGGAGCCGGAGTCTCCTGTCTCCAGATCCTTGCCGGCAAGCATCAGCGCCCGGAGCAGCAAGACACTCATCTGCTCACGGGTAATCTCCTCGTCCGGACGGAATGTGCCATTGCTGAAGCCTTCGATCAGCCCATTCTCCACAGCCGTAGCGACAGCGGACGCAAACCAATCGTTTGCCTTCACGTCCTGGAAGCCCGTGTCGGCTCCCTGATCCTTCAACCCGAGCGCACGGACGAGCATGGCCGTGAACTGTGCTCTCGTGATCGGCTCGTTCGGACCAAAACGCGTATCGCTCAGTCCTTCAATCAATTTTTTCGAGGCCAGCAGCGATACATCCTCGCGGGCCCAATGACTGCTTAAATCCTCAAATGTCTTCGCATGGGAGACAACGGAATAAACCCCGCTCTCCCTCCATTTGAACTCCGCTTGGGAGGTACCGTTCGATGTGCGAATGAGCGCCGGTACGAAGACCAGCTTGCCGGATGCCGGATCCATCCGCAGCACCGTCGTTTGGGATGGACTGGCGACACGGGATAGAACCTTCGTAAACTTAGCGTAAGGTCCTTTCAGTGCCGGAAGTGTCGACAACTTGTCACCTTGCTTCCACGCCAAGGTTATGGCAAGCGATGCATCCAGCATGGAGGCTCCATCCTCCAGTGCTGCCTTCATCCGGTCCTCTTCTTCTTTCGAAGCAAACCCGACGCGGATCTGCAAGCTTTCCGCCGTCCCTCGCTGCTGCATAGCTTCCGTCAGCGACTGGAGCGGAATTTCCAATCGGCCTTGGGAGGATTCCAACACGATGGAGCCCCCCGGCAGGTCTTTCACGGCGGCGCTCAGCCCTTGAACCGGCAAGTGAAGAACGACGGAATCCGAAGCGTCGGTTACCGTATACGTAAGCAAGCGTGAAGCCGCCGGCAGCTTGCTAAGCCGTGCCACATCATCGAGCAAAGACTTCTCGTTTGCATCCGCTATGATGACCGTCCTGCCGTCCGGTGCCGTCTCTTTCTTGATGTTCAAGCGCTCGGGTTCGGTCGGTTTTGGAGGTGGCGGCGTCGTTCCTCCACCCGGTGAACCGGATCCTCCGCCCGGAGTTCCCGGATCGGATCCGCCGTCTCCCGTAGAAGTCCGGATGACCTCAAACGTCTTGCTGTTTGTTTTGAAGTCGTCAACGAATACGTCCACGGTGATCGAATTGGCCCCCGTTTGCAGCGGCACGTTCGCTGTAAATTCACCTTTCGCCGACAGGGTCGCATCGGCACCGTTCACCTTCACGGCCGCTTGGCCGGGTCCGAGAACTTCGACCAGCCCTGTCAACGCAAGCTGGCTGGCGCGCGTTTCCTTGCCTTCGTCGTCCATCAGCCCGCTTAATACGGCCGAACGAACCTGGTCGCCCGTATTGTAAGCATTGGCCACGAGCTGGCGGAGCGTTCTTGTGCCTGACGGATCCAGAGCAGAAATGACAAAACCTCCCGCAGGTATGACGCTGTTATTCTCTTCCGGGGCTCCCCAGCTCCAGTTGATCGCTTGGTTCCGGTTGACTACGCGCGTCACGTGACCCGAGTTATCCACAACCACTTCAACCCCGAAGCGGTTCGTGCCCGTGGAGTATCCAAAGGCTTCCGTCATCACGTTAACGTTGCCCTCGATCCGGTTGATATTATAGAAATTGCCTTCAAGGAACGAATTCGGGCTTCCCGGCAAGCTCATGCCGAGCTGGTAGTCCTTCACCCACTCCTTATCTTGGAGAGCGGCAGCCGCGATCGGCCAGTTGACCTGGGATGCGTCAAACAGCATCAGGCCGTTCGTGGACTTCAGCCCCGCCTGGAATACTTCGCGTTGGACGGCCGGCGCCTGCACGTTGTTCATGGCAATGCCTGCATACAGCGGAATTTCCCCGTTCGTTACGATATTGCCAAGCGTAATGTATTTCTGGATTTCCTGACTGGTCGTTTGATAAGCCCCGATCATCAGAAAATCCAAATACTCGATGTATCCGGTTTGGTAATATTCCTCCGTATACACCGACTCGTCCGGCATGCCGAGTGCGGGATTGAACCGGAAGTTCTTGCTGCCCCAGTTGACGCCGTTTAGATAATACGTCTCATACCAGGATCCTACATAAGAGGATACCTCGATCTTTCTGCCTTCTGAGACTTCATAGGAATCCACCAGCGCCTTCACTTCGCCGAAGAAGCTCTGAATCGTGCCCGAGCGGAATTCCCACCAGTCCTGAATCAGCGGGCCGTATACCCTTACATTGTTTTCATAGGAGAAGATATCGTTTGGCCAATTGACAAGCTGCTTGCCCCGGGCCTGCAAAAACTGCTCGAATTTCACGCGGGTTTCGTCGCTGAAATCGGCCCCTTCGTTGTCATACCGGCTGCGGTCATGTACAACCCCGTCCACGTCGTAATTCTTGATGATTTCCTCGAACGTTCTAAGCTGGTAATCGCGGACCTCGTCATTGGACGGGTTGACGAAAGCTACCAGGCCCTGCTTTTTGCTTTCGCGCAGACGCTTGATCTCGCCGTTGTTTTCAGGGAAATACACGCGTTCTTCCCAGTCGAGGTGGTCGTTCAGAACCGCATACTCGTTATGGGCGATCGATCCTTCGGCAAACACGTTGATCGCCGCATGGATCTCTAATCCCAGGGCATGACCATGGTCAATGAACTCCTGCAGCAGGTCCAGATCCGGACTTGCCCCCGCCTTTTCGGGTGCCTTGATCTCGCTGACGTAAGGTCTGCCCGTCAAATCGTTCTTTTTGTACGAAACATAGCCTTCAACGCCCTTCACGTCAAACGCGACCGAAGTCACGCCCGTTTCCTTGGCTTTTTGCAGAAATGCCAAAACATCCTCGCTGGTTTTGAACTTTCTTGCATTGGATGCCTGGTCCACCCAGAGAATGACTTCTTTTTCCGGAGAAAAACCAGGTCTGGCAAACACGGCCAAATGACGCACATCCTGCTCGATGTCATTCTTCATCACTTTCACTTCGATATAGTTGGTACCGTTCGTTAACGTATAATTATGAGTGAAGGTGCCATCCGCTTCAAACGGAATCTCGTTCCCGTTCACCAGCAGCTTGATCGCCGCAACATCGTCTATGTTGTCAATGCGCCCCGTGATGGCAGTGCTGCCTTCCGTTACGGTGTACATCGTCTGATTATCGAGCGTGAGCCGTGCAATAAGGCCGTTGCCGCTCATGATGTCGCGCACCTGAACCACTTCCCCGTTCTTGCGCAGCTTGATCATGTCGCCGACCTTGAAGTTCTCGGCCAAATACCGTTTGATGTTGTTGCCTGCATAGCTGTTGTCCTGTGCCATCAGCACATAACCGCCTTCGGGTATTTCAAGATCGGTCGGACCGGTCCACACCGGAGGCTTGCCGTTGATCGAAGGATTGACCACCAGCAATACGCGGTTGTTGGCATCCACCTGCACGGCCACATTGGTCTTTGGAATCGTGATGGAGCTGCCGTAATCTCTCGTAAATACCGCCACGATGTTCGGCACGCCCGTGACATCCTTATCGACGTAATCCAGCTTCTTGCGCGGACCTTCGATGTCGATCGTAATATCCTTCGGTGCCGCTTCTACTTCAATATAATCCTGGTTCTCGATCGGTTCGTACACGATGTTCAGCGTTTGGGCGGCCAATTCGCCGTCTCCCTTAAACAGCTTTACCTCAGCCGCGTTCGGACCCGGCTCCAAATACACATTCGTGCGGAACACGCCATCCGCCGTAAGCGCTGTTTCATCGCCATTGACGGTCACGCTTAAATCCAGGTCCGCGGCATAGTTCGCCACAAAACCCGCAATCTCAATGACCGGGATATCCACGGTCGCATCGTTTGGCGTAAGCAGATGCAGCTCCGGCGGCAGCGGATCCGGCCCTGGCCCCGGCTGATCCGGCAGGAAATCGGCTGCTTTCACTTCGACGCCCGCGCGCATCAGCTTCACCGAATCTCCCGTTTGGTTTTGATTAAAGAGAGGCTTTTGAAAAGCGGATTGCTCCCACGGAAGCGTGCCGCCTGCCACGACGACATAACCGCCGGCCGGAATCGGCAGCAGCGTGCCCGGATCCCAGGCAGTCGGAGGATCGGCGTCCGGTCCGAGAATGTCCAGCACTTGACCGCCGGCATCCACCGAGACCGCGACATGAAGCGTAGGCACCCATACCTCATTGGTGTACACGGAGCCCGTAACCGAAGCACCGCTCGTGTACAGCGCCAAGTAGTCATTTTTGCTCTCCAGCGCGTCGCCTGCCACGTTGATATCCGTGAATTCCAGACCGGTTCCGCCTTGGGAGACCAGCGTAACCGGTTCGGGAACCGCGCTTTGAGCCGGGGGAATTTCGTTATCCGCGAACGCGGAAGAACCAATCGGCACGATGAGCGATACGATCAACGACAAACTGAGGAGCAGCGCGATCCGCCTGCGAAATAAACGATACATCAAGGAATACCACCCTTCTTTTATTCAGAATGAACGATCACGTGAATATAAATTCAACAGTCACCCCCTTTACGAATTTTGAAAAAGCAGCTGCTTGCGCAGACTGCTTTTTCGTTTAGGTCATTTACTTCGTGGATTGAAACCATTCATTTGCTGCGGTCACCATATCGGCTCCACCTTCGGCTCTCCATTGAGCCAGGAATTGATCGTAAGCATCAATCGGCTTCGCTCCGGAAATGAATTGCAGCACATTGTCATCGAGCATGGTCGTCAATTTCAGCAGGTTTTTGGATACGGCTTCAATCGGCGGTGCCGTTGACATCGGATCCACAACGATGATGCCTTCGGCATTCTTCTGGAAGGCTTCGAAATGCGCTTGCAGAATCGGATCTTTACGTACGCGTGCCTGCCAGTAGATCGGGTATTTCTCTTCGTCTACCCCTGTCAGGAAGCTGCTTGCATTACTCAATTCATCATTGAAAATCGGCAGAATCGGATAGTATTTTTCGTCTTTCACTTCATAGTGGACGCCTTCTTTACCCAGCGCGATGCCTTTGAAGGTCTCCGGCTCCATCTTCGCGTTCAGGAACTCCATGGCGGCTTCCTTGTTCTTCGAGGATTTCAGGATGGCTACATACCAAGTGGTGTTCGCTTTCGCTCCGACCACGGCTTTGCCGTCCTTGCCTTTCAGATAAGGAATGATGGACGTTTTGGCATCCGGGAAGTTTTTCTCCAGTGCGGCAATCGTCGTGCCTGCGTTCCACCATGCCAGCTTATACATCGCCGCATTGCCGCCCGAGAATTTCTCGATGGACTTTTGCGCGGTATTGATCGGCGTTTCGGTGTCTAGCAGACCCTCTTTGTACAGTTTGTTCATAAAGGTGATGTATTCTTTCATTTCCGGCTGCTCGGCACGATGCACCAGCTTGCCGTCAACCTCTTTCCAATCGGTCAAAATGCCGAATGTCGTTGCGATGTCCCCATACAGGGAGTCCTTGCTCATGGTGAGAGGAATGACTTTTTTCTTCTCTTTGATCGTTTTAAGCACGTTGTACAGCTCATCGGCGGTCGTAGGCGTGGCCAGCCCCAATTCGTCCATCCAATCCTGTCTGACCACAAGCTCCTCCCCGATGCTTACGCCGGCTCCGGTTTCGGGAATGCCGTAGATCTTGCCGTCGATCGTTGCACTGCCGAAGGATTCCTGTTTAATGGACTGCTTAATATAGTTGCCGTGGGATTCCAACAGCTCATCGATTGGCTCGAGTGCTCCCGCAGAGGCCAGATTGTAGAACTGGGCCGCATTCAATTTCACCAGGTCATAGTTATCTTTGCTGGATACGAGCAGGTTCAGCTTCTCGTCCGCGTTCTCGGCCGGCAGCAGCTCGTATTCCACGTTGAACCCGGTTCTTTCCTGGATGTACTTGGCCACGTATTCGGTCTTCGGATCAAACAATCCATATTGCATGATCATGCGCAGCCCCGGTTTTTCAGCCGTTGTGTCTTTGTTCCCGTCGTCTTTCGGGGTGCTTGCCGGTGTGTCCGATGGTTGAGCCGCCGGCGTGTTCGTTGTGCCGCCTCCCCCGCCGCCGCATCCGGACAGCGCCAGCGTGAATCCGAGAATCCCGGCCAGTACCGCGGATTTTTTAATCTTGATCATGGATAACCCTCCTTGTGATTGAGAAATTCAATGAATTCTGCCATCTGAGCAATACGAAGCGCATCACCACCTTTATAAGATAACCCCACAAAGCGGGGCCTTGCTCCGAAGTCCATTCAGGTACTTTGCGGGGACCCCGGAAATTATAATAATGTTAAGAAAAACGTCTATCGACGTACTCTAAGAAGATAGACCGCGTTTAGCGGTAGTTTTTCTTGCGATATTCAAGCGGCAGATCCTCCAAAGTTTATACTTTCTGATATCTTCAGAAAACCTGATGAATCTAGCCTTTTACCGAACCCACCAGCACGCCTTTGACAAAATACTTTTGCAGGAACGGATACACCAGCAAAATCGGGATCGTTGCCAGCAGGATCGAGGAAGCTTGTATGGACTGCGGAGTAGCGTTGATCGCGGCGTCTACATTATCCTTCAGGAAATCCCCGCTGGACGAAACCAACAGTTCCTTCAGGTACAGCTGCATCGGCTTGATCGCCGGATCGGTAATGTAGATCATCGCTGCAAAATAGTCGTTCCAGAAAGCGACCGCAAAGAACAATCCGATCGTTGCCATGACGGGGAGCGAGAGCGGCACGATGACCGATACCAAGATCCGGATATTCCCCGCGCCGTCCAGCTTGGCGGATTCCTCCAGCTCATCCGGAAGACCCTCGAAATAGTTTTTGATGATCAGCATGTTGTACACGTTCACCATCGCCGGCAGGAATAACACCGGGAAGGAGTTCACCAGATTCAAATTCTGCATGAGCAGGTAAGTCGGAATCAGTCCGCCGCTGAAGAGCATCGTGAATACGAAGATCAACAGAAGGCCTTTCCGTCCGCGCAGCCGGTATTTGGACAACGGATAAGCCGTCAGCGTGGTCAAAAACAAGCTGCAAGCCGTTCCGATGATCGTCAGAAAGATGGACACCTTGAGCGAATTCAAGAACATGGAATCCTGCAGCACGTACTTGTACGTTTCGAATTGAACCCCGACCGGAAGCAGCCCCACCTTCCCCGATATGACGGCCCCCTCGCTGCTCAAGGATTTGGCGATCAGGTTCAGGAAAGGCAGCAGGGTCGTTAAACCCATCACGATAAAGAACGTATAATTGAATACCGAGAAGCATTTTTCCGAGAACGACGTTTTGATGACACCTCGGGTGGTGTTAGTTCCTTCCAAAGCTTTTTTGTGATCCATTTGTGCCACCCTTTCTTTACCAGATCCCGCGCTGTAAGTATTTTCTGCTCATGGCATTGCCGATGATGACTAACGTGAACGATATCACCGCTTCGAACAAGCCGACCGCGGTCGAGAAGCTGTAATCCTGGTTGCCTAGGCCTTGCCGGTAAACATAGGTACCAATGACATCCGACACCTGGTACACCACAGGATTGTACATGACCAGAATCTGCTCGGTTCCCGCTTCCAGCACATTCCCCAGCCGCAGGATAAACATCAGGACAATGATTGGAGCAATCCCCGGCAGTGTGATATGCCACAGCTGCTTCCATCGTCCGGCCCCGTCGATCTTCGCCGCTTCATACAGCATCGGATCGATCATTGTAAACGCTGCCAAGTATACGATGGTGCTCCAGCCTGTTTCCTTCCAGCCGGCCGACGTGATCAGCACACTGCGGAACACGCTGTTATCCAGGAAGAACGCAATCTGCTCCATGCCCAGCGACACCAGCAATTTGTTGACGATTCCTCCATTCGTTGAGAGCAAATCGATAAACAATCCGCCAACGATGACCCAGGACAGGAAATGCGGAAGATAGATGACGGTTTGCACCGTGCGTTTAAATACCATATGCCTCAGCTCATTGAGCATCAGTGCGATAATGATAGGGAGCGGAAACAAGATCACGATTTTCAGGAAGCTGATGATGACCGTATTTTTGAATACCTGAGCAAAATCCGGCGACGTGAACAGCTTCTCGAAATGCTTCCATCCTACCCACGGGCTGTCGGCAAATCCGGTGAAGATGTTGAAATCCTTAAATGCGATCGTGATCCCGTACATCGGCGTGTACTTGAACAGTAAAATGAACAAAATGCCCGGCACGAGCAGCAGATAAAGATCCCACTCTTTCCATATATCGGACCCTAAACGCCCCCAATACCCTCGTTTTGGCTTCATCTCTCTATGCGGTGCGGGCGATGGTTCTAACGTGGGTTTCATCGACTCGTCTCCCCCTTTCTATTGATTCAATCTCCTTGGTTACTACAAATTGTAATTCCCTGCGCAGGGACTGAGTAGGCGAGGATCATTACTATTTATGGTAATCTGATGTTGTGTTGGGGCACGGACGTCAGTAATTATGCCATGGGGTTGCGGTGGGTGTTTCATGGGATGTTAACTTGTGATGATCGGCGAACCGTTGCCATCGAAATTCATAACTGAAATTCAAAGTATACACTGCCAAAAAAGAGGGTTGTACATCACTCCGCATGCGGATTGTTCTTCCGATCCCTGTTACCCCCGGATTTCATCCGAATGGATAGACAATGTGGAAATCCGGGGATAAAGGGGACCGCTGCCGCTTCTCCAGAACAATTCCGCCTGCTCCGTTGAAGCTGATTCAATCATGGCGTTGGCATTCGAAACACGGCAATGCCGTGCTTCGTCGTCAAGCGAGGCCTCCTCTGCTCCGCGAGCGTGGCCTCCATAGCCTCAACCATTCGCGCGGGTGATTACTTCCGCCCTGCCGATGGTTGGGGCTGGGGGTAAATGCAAACGAGCCGTTCGGGATGTATGCCCCGAACGGCTCGTTTGCATGGTTTATGTAACTGCGCACGCACTGCTGCGCTGCGCTTTGTCCCCTCCCCCATCCTAATAGGGGGAGGATGGGGGACCCACGCGGATCAGCGGAGCGGACGAATCGATTCCGGAAAAGCGTTAGCGCTCGCCCGAAAGTTTTCCAACGGAAAACTCCCATCGAAAGCATTGACTGGAGCCGAATTTCTTCCGCTGTAACATTCATTCCAGGAAATTCGGCGACAACAGCGATTGGAGGAACGATACGGCCGCGCAGCGGGCTTCCACATCTCTCCCTTCCCCGACCAATTGGGAGAGGATATGGAGGGGGGTGCCCCACGCGGACCAGCGGAGAGGGCGAATCGATTCCGGAAAAGCGTTAGCGGTCGCCTTTGGAGCCGAATTTCTTCCGCTGTCATCATCATTCCAGGAAATTCGGCGACAACAGCGATTGGAGGAACGATACGGCCCCGCAGCGGGCTTCCACCTCTCTCCCTTCCCCGACCAATTGGGAGAGGATATGGAGGGGGTTGGACCCCACGCGGACCAGCGGAGAGGGCGAATCGATTCCGGAAAAGCGAAGCGGTCGCCTTTGGAGCCGAATTTCTTCCTCTGTCATCATCATTCCTGAAATTCGGCGACAACAGCGATTGGAGGAACGATACAGCCGCGCAGCGGGCTTTCAGATGTGTGCAGCAGTGCCGTACGGCCTCTCCCATATCCTTATCCCTTGAACTCCCCCGGGTTCACGCCCCAATACTTCCGAAACACCTTGGTGAAGTAACTGACATCGCGGTACCCGACCAGCCGGGCGGCGTCGTATACCTTGAGACCGTCCTGCAGCAGCGACTTGGCCCGCTCCATTTTGCGTTCCAGCACGTAGGCGGAGAAGACGACCCCCATTTCCTGCTTGAACAGCCGGCTGAGGTAGGAAGAATTCACGTAAAGCCGGTCCGCTACCGTATGCAGCGTAATTTCCTGGTCCATCTCTTCCTCGAGCAGGTTCAGAATGTCCTTTACCACTTGATTGCTTGTCGTTTTCCGCTGTTCGCCCATAAACGTGATGATATGCTTCACCGTTCGCTCCAGGAGCGACCAGGTTTGCATTTTGGTGCTCAGCAGCTTGACGTTGTGGAAATATTCGATATCGTCGCCGACGACTCTTTTTACCGTCCAGCCCTGCTTCTGGATCATGCGGGTAAAGAAGCTGTTCATGTAAAGCACCGCCTCCTGGAATTCGTCCGAGGATTCGGACCTCGAGAAGGCTTCCTCCCATAATCCCTTCAGCGCCTCCAGCGCCTTCGTTTCATCCGCCGTTTCCAGCGCGATCTCCAGCGTCTTCTCCAGGTTCTGCTGCACGATCACACCCTGAATATCCCGCTGAAGCTGCTCCCGGTAAGGAATCGCGAGGTCGTGTCCATACACAACGCGCTCCTGAAGCGCCCGGCAAGCCTGCGCATACAATAGGCTCATCTCCTCGATCGTCCCGGTGGATGCACAGATGCCTGCGCTGGCCGTTATCTTCAGCACCTCCCTCGTTTGGGAGAGGAGCTTGGATACGTCCGCATTCAGCCGCAGCATGGCTTCCTTGGCATCCTGGCTTTCCTCCAGGATTAAGACCATCAGGAGCATATTGCCTGAATCCGTCGTGATCCAGAGCGATGGATGGGGCAGCAGCTCCTTGGCCAGGCACTGCATCGTAAACTGCAGCAGCTCGACATCCCCCCGCTGAAACCGGGTCTCGTTCTCCGGCAAGGGGTCCAGATCCACCACGGCGACGGCGATGCGGTCATTTTCCTTCAATGAAACATATAATTCCCTGCCCTTGGTAAGGACGTCCTGTTTTGTATATTTGCCGCTGACCCATTGGATAAAAAAGAGATTTTGCAGATGTGGCAAATTGTCCTTCCATTTCTGCTCCAAGGCCGCTTTGCGCTGCCACTGCTCCAAGTCCTCCCGCAGCTGTTGCCTCGCTTCAAGCACCGCTTCGAGAATGTCTTCCTCGCCGGCGGGCTTCAATAAATATTTGGACACCCCGTATTCCAGCGCCAGCTGCGCAAATTCAAAGTTGTCATGTCCGCTCAGGATGATCATTTTTGTCAATCGGCTGATGTCCTGCCGACTTCGCAGCTCGGCGAGGAGCGTCAGCCCGTCCATTTCAGGCATCTGCACATCGATCAGCATCATATCGGGTTTTTTTCGGCCTACCAGCTCAAGGGCTTCGATGCCGTTGGATGCCATGCCCACAACTTCAATCCCATGCTTGTCCCATGGGATATTGTAAGCCAGTGCGTTGCGCAGCCGGGGTTCATCTTCCACGATCATGAGATTCATTCGGTTTGTTCCCCTTTCGAGCATCTCTATATAAGTGTCTATTTCAGGTTAAATTCCTTGCAGCGATCCAGCGGGATGGAAATCGTGACGGTGGTGCCTTCCCCTGCCACGCTGTGTACCGTCAGATCCGCTTCTCTGCCATAATACAGCTTCATTCGGCCAAGCACGTTCCGAAGACCGAACAGATCCTTCACATGCTCTTCATCCTGGGAAGACGCGGGCACGCTGCGCGAGCCCATCATCTCCAGCTCATGCTGGATGTAGCGCAGCCGCTCTTCGCTGATCCCCGGCCCGTTATCCTGTACGCTGATAACCACCGTATGCCCTTTTTCAATCCGGCTGGAGATGACCAGGCTCCCTCCCGAGGATTTGCCCTCCATGCCGTGAATGATGGCATTTTCCACCAAAGGCTGAAGCAGGAGCTTGAGAATCGGAACCCCCTTGCTCTCTTCCGAAATTTGATAATCCACGATGAAATTGTCCATGAAACGAAGCTGCTGGATTCGTAGATAGTAGTGCAGGTGGGTAATGCTCTCCTCAATCGTAAACACCTGCCTGCCCTTGTTCAGGCTCAACCGGAAAAACTTCGACAGGTTCATCACCATCTCGCTGATCTCATCCGCATCGTAGTTTTTGGCCGTCCAATAAATCGAATCGAGGGTGTTATACAGAAAATGCGGATTGATCTGGGATTGCAGGAACTTCAGCTCCGTTGTCGTCAATCGCAGCTGCTGCTCGTAATGATCCTCGATCAGATGCTTCTGCACGACAGCCATTTTATTAAACGACTGGATGAGAAAACCGAATTCGTCCTTCCGCTTGGTGTCGACATGAATGTTCAGCTCTCCGCTGCTGAGCCGCTTCATCCCGCGCGACAATTTCAACACAGGTGAGGCAATCCCGCTGTACACCACCCATGAAATGATAATGGCCAGCAGGATGCTCAGCCCGATGATCGCAACCGTGAACAGGCGCAGCTGATCGGTCTCTTTGTACAGCTCGCTTTTCGGCTGAACCAGCTCAAGACGCCATGTGGAGTAATCCGAATCAATCGTGACGGTCATATCCTTCTCGGTAATGTCCTCCTCATACACTCTTCCGGTCTCCACCACCACTTCTCCCCTTTCGTTCAGCAGGGCGATGCGGCTGTTCTCGGACGGAAGCAGCGTCTTGATGATATTCAGCAGCTTGCTTTTATTAAAAGACACCACCAGCAGGTTCGACTGCCGTTCGCTGTTGTACAGGTCCATGGCCCGAATCAGGGAGATGCTGTCCGTATTGGTCATCTGGCCAAACGTAATGCCCTCCGCCACTGGGGCTTCCGACATGACGTAGGAAATCCCCGTTCCGTTCCGTCGCGCTGCTTCCACCAGCCATTCCTGCTGCGTCTCGCCCGTCAGCTTTTTGCCGCCGTAATGGGTAGAAATGAACATGTTGGAAGCCCGATGATACACCGTGATTTGGGATACGAACCGGTTTACCGATACGGAATTCGACAGCTGCTCCAAAATGTGCGAGAAATCCACGATCGATTGAGGGGAGAAGTTGGTGCTGTTTTTGTTAAGAAGCTCGTTCATTCCTGGATCCCCTGCAATCAGGGTCGATATCTCCTCCACGTTTTGCAGCGCCAGATCAAAATGATTCATCGCCGACGACAGCGCCATCTCCGTCCTCCCCACCGCCTGCTCGTAGAGAATATCCCGGGACCGCTCTACGGCGAAGAGGCTGATAATGACCAGCGGCAGCAGGATCAGCAGAAAATAACCGGTCAAGCGGGTTTGAATGTTCTGGGAAAACCGATCCCGGATCCAGCGAAACAAGTCGATCACTCTGTCCCCCGCGCTCTTGGCCGCCAGCATTATTGTTTGGAGTACCATTCATTCACTTCCTTCGTGATTTCATCTCCCCCTTCTTCCTTCCAGGTCTTCACATAGTCGTCGAATGCGTCCAGCGGCTCTAGCCCCATGATGATTTTCGTGAACACATCCTCCAGATTTTTAAGCTTCGTGTTGTATTTCGTCATCCCGGGGGTAGGAACTCCGTAGAATGCATTCGGAATAATATGCTGATTGATCAGCTGCAGATTGTTGTAAAGATTGAAGTCTCCGAGCGAGTCAAGCCGTTCCTTGAACAGCAATTGATCCGGCACGTCGACAAGGGACTGGTAAATGCCGCGGTATAAATGCTTGTCGTGCAGCGCGAAATCCGTAACGATCGCCCCGTCCTCCCAGCGCCAGATTTCGTTCTCGAAGCCGAGCTTCAACGTCTTGTAGTCGCTGGCAATGAAGTCCAGAAACCGGATCACTTCGGCAGCCTTCTCCGATTCGGCCGGTATGACGTTATAACCTCGTATGATGTCCTTCCCTTCAACGCCTTTAAATCCGTCCGGTCCCGTCGGATACGGAAGCGGCATCCATTCGGCCTCGGGGTCCTTGCTCATATTGGCCGCAATCGGTCCGCGCGTATCGTACCAAGCCGCGGAGAACAGGCCGACCGTGCCGTTTTCTATTTTTTCGAACAGATTGTTTTGCAGGTTTAAAGGAAATTCCCGATCGAGCAGGTTCTCCTGATACAGCTTGGCAAAAAAGGCGAGGGCTTCCTTCGTTTCCGGCAAAATGCTTCCGTTCACCAGCTGCCCGTCCCGTTCAAACCACGTATTTCGCTGCGTGCCGAAAGCGCCGAAAAACGGCGAGGACCTTCCCAGGCTCGAGGTCAAGGTTAAACCGATCGTATCCTGGACGCCATTGCCGTCAGGATCATCCAGGGTGAAGGCACGAATGACTTCGTAATATTCCTCCAGCGTTTCGGGCGGCTGTAAGCCGAGCCGATCGAGCCAGTCCTTCCGGACATACATCAATTCGGCTCCCGTCACCTCATTCAAGCTCGGAACCGCATAGATTTTACCGCCGTATCGGACCCGATCCCAGACCTCCGGCGGAATTTTTTCTTTCAGGTGGGGGCCGTACTCGTCGATTAATTCATCCAGCGGCATAAATGCCTTCTGCTTAACGTAATTGTCGAACCACACCGGCTCGTACGTATGGAGCATATCCGGCAAATTGCCTGAGGACATAATGACGTCGAGCTTCTCGTTGTATACCTCGGGCGGAGGAAGATTGACTCCGATCTCGAGCCCCGTACGCTCTTCAATGTAATTCAGGTACGGATTGTCATTCTCGTCCAATCCTGCAGGGAACGTCATCCCCAGACTGGAAATGACGATGTTGATGGATGCGCCCTTGGGGAGGTTCTCCGGCGGATTCTCCTCCTCCGAAGACCCCGGGCCGTTGCACCCGGCAGCAAGGAGCATCAAAATTACGCATACGGGAAGCAATAGAACGTTACCTTTAAGCAGCCTTGACACCCCTCGATCCCCATGTTGACTAAATTCATCATTACAGGCCTTGTTCTTCGGCATATGTCCTCACTCCCTCCAGCTAGTAAGCTAATATTACTATATAAAGATGATGTCGTGAGTAAGATCACCTTAATAATCATTCTCCTAATAAAGCGCTGCTTCCTTCACCCCGGACAAAAAGAAAAAGCCGACCCTGGTCATTCGCGAACCAGGGTACGGCTATTCATGAAGCAAACAGCTTCTATTTCGGCTCCTCTTGGTCGCCGCCATCCTCCAGCAGCGGAACCTCTTTGCGCTGCTCTTCCGTTTGAACTTGAATCACTTCGAACGTACGGCCGCAGTGGGCGCAAAATTTGGCATTCACGGCTGAACTGTTCCCGCACCCTCGGCATATTTTCTCATCCGTAAGGTTGGCAATCTGGAGCAGATTTTGTTCGATTTCGAAATTCAATTGGTGAATCTTGGCCACGTAGTCTTGGATGCTCTCCTGATCAGGCGGCCACTTCCCTGCTTCGGTTGAAGCGAATACAACCTTGCCGATTTCCAGGAGCTGTTCGTCGATATCGCTTTTTTTGCCGTTGTTCTGCAGCTTTAAGCGATTGATCTCCACCAGCGTTTTAGCTTTGTTTCCGGCGTCCGATACGCCGGCTTTAAATTTATCAAAAAAACTCAAAGCAAACTCTTCCCCTCTCTGTTCGCAAAATGGAACCCGTGTTTATTTTATTCCTTAAACGATATTCTCAGAATTTTATCATGCTCGGTATAGTTCACGCCAGCGCCCAGCCCCCGTGCAAACACCTGAACGGGAACATACGTCACGCCGTCCATCACTTTGGGAGCGACCGCAACGGTTTCCGATTTGCCATTATAATAAACGGTTTTGCTTCCGATCGTGAGCGTGACTTTATAATTGCCTCTCTGCACGCCGATGCTGGCCGCATCGCGATTCCAGTTGACCTTAGCCCCCATGCCCTCCGCAATTTCCCGCAGCGGCACCAGGTTGATGTTGTTATACACCAATGGCTCGCTATCAAATTTCACCACGCTGCCGTTGACGTAAACCTTAAGGCCGGACTTAGCATAAGCCGGAGCCGCGGGCTTCGGCGCTGCAGGCTTAACCGTGCTCTTTTGCGATGATTTCGACTTAGGCGCGGATGGGGACGACTTGCTTCCGGAAGAGCTCCCACCGCCGTTATGATAATGATACTCGCCATATGACAGACCCCAGCGTTCGCAATTGGTTCGGCAGGTATGCCCTCCGTTGGCATCCGTTCGTCCCGGATGCGCAGATACGACAGAGCCGGATACAAGCAATAAAGCAAGGGTGCAGCCTATCCATTTTTTCTTCATGCCTAAATAACCCCCTGGTATAATATTCCTCTACTATTCTAGCATATTCTTATATAGCTGATTGATATATAGAGTTACATTATATAGAAGGTGAATTGTTATGAATTGTACCAGGCCGACGTTCCTGCATTGTTTCACTTCCATCTCCCGCGTTTATTCGTTACATATAACAGATCCTTTTGTGCCACAATATTGCCAGAAAGGAATGAGAGCCTAATGAGCAAAAAGAAACCTGAATTTGACGGTCAATTCCCCGGCGTGGACCCAATTCCCGAGCCCGACCGTCCGGATCAGGCCGCAACCGATAAACTCGACGATCTTGTACTCGGCGTTTTGGAAGACAAGGATCAAGCGAAAGCCGATATCGGGCCCGATACGGAAAACTATGATAAGCTTCGCAAAAAATAGAAGAAGCATCGCTTCTATATAATGTAAAAAATTGAATCGATCTGTAAAAGTGTTCAAAAATAATTTATCGTTCTCATTTTGAGAACGATTATTTTTATGTTATGATTAACATAGAAGCTTGGGACGAAGGGGGGAGTAACCGTGAACTGTTTCTTAAAAACGGCAAGAATTGCATGGATGCTGGTGCTTGTTCTGGTTACGGCATTTGCCCTGTACATTCCCGTCCAGGAGTATTACAGCAACGAAACCCAAGATGAGCGGTATGTTTACAAGCATGACCATCATCTGAAAGCGGCTGTTCTGAAACACTCTCAAATTCTCTCCAAACTTAAGGCAGCCGGCAATACCATAGTGCTGTTCTTATTGATGTCGGCCATTGTGATGCAGCAGGCTCCCAAAACACGTCTGCCCTATCGGCCGATTATTCCGCTTCGACTCCGGCTTTTAGTATTATTCCCCATTAAATACACATCGAAGTTCGTCTAGTCCTCCACACTTTTTCGCATTCCAACTGACTGCGGTTTCTTAAATTTGCCAATTTTTCTTTTCCCATGCAACAACATAAAGCCTGTGCGGATTGACCTGTGCATCAGGGTTTATTAAAGACTGTGCAATTTCATCGTGAATGGATTGTTTTATTTGGCTGCGTGTATTTTTGATATCCGTGTGATCGGTGTGCAAAACAACTAAAAAGTGTATTTTCTTAGGAGGACTCTAATCTATGCATGTTCGCGAAACAGATTTGCCTGGAATCGGTAAGAAATTCGTAATTGATACCCGCGGTGGCGATAAACTGGTCATCATCATTCATGACGACGGCCGCCGTGAAATGTACCATTATGAATATGACGATCCGGACGAAAGCATCTCCATGATTTCCCTGGACGATGACGAGGCCCGTCAAATTGCGGCCATCGTCGGCGGTCTCACGTATAAACCGAAGGCGCTCGAAACGATCGACATGGCGCTGGATGAATTGATCATCGAGTGGTACCGCATCGAGCCCCACTATTACGGGGCAGGTAAATCGATTGGCGATCTGGGCGTACGCCAAGCCTCAGGCGCAACCATCATTGCAAGAGTTGACAAAAACAGCAAACAAATCAATCCCGGGCCTGACGTTATCATTACACCGGATTCGACGCTCGTCGTCGTGGGTGAACGTCAACAACAGCGGCTATTTAAACAAATCTTGATGAACGGACGTGGTTGATGAATGGATCATTTGGTTTTAGAAGTAGGATTGGCGATTGCCTTGATCGCCCTGGCGGGGTTGCTATCAGCTAAACTCCGGTTTTCCGTCGTCCCTTTCTATATTTTGGTGGGGATGGCGGTTGGGCCTCATGCTTTTCACTTTGGATCTTTCGATTTTCGTTTTATAGAAAGTGCTCCGCTCATCGACTTTATGGGGCGGATCGGCGTACTCTTCCTTCTGTTCTATCTCGGACTCGAGTTCTCGGTCGGCCGATTGATCAAATCGGGTAGATCCATCGTGGTGGGTGGCAGCATCTACATTGCCATTAACTTTACGCTTGGACTGATGATCGGGATCTTTGCCGGATTTCCCTTGGCGGAGACGCTCATTGTCGCAGGCATAACGACCATCTCCTCGAGCGCTATCGTGGCCAAGGTGCTGGTCGACTTGAGAAGAACGGCGAATCCGGAGACCGAGATGATCCTCGGGATCATCATGTTTGAGGATGTATTCCTCGCTGTATATATCTCGATTCTTTCCGGGCTCGTATTGAGCGGCTCCTCGTCGCTGGGCGGCGTCCTGATATCTGCCGTGATCGCTCTTGGATTTATGCTGCTAGTCATTATTGTCGGGCGTAAAGCCGTACCGCTTCTGAATAAAGCATTGAATATACGGTCTAACGAATTGTTTGCCTTGGTCGTATTCGGCGCGTTGTTCCTTCTCGCAGGATTCGCTGAAACGATTCATGTTGCCGAGGCCATCGGCGCGCTGCTCGTCGGGCTTGTTCTGGCCGAGACCGAGCATCGTGAACGCATTGAGCATTTGATATTACCATTCCGCGATTTCTTTGGAGCCATATTCTTCTTTAGCTTCGGTTTAACGATAGTACCGTCCGAGCTTGGCGGAGCTGTGTGGTTATCGCTGATCGCCGTGATCATCACGCTTCTTGGCAACTTCATTGCAGGCATGCTTGCCGGCCGCAGCGCCGGATTGTCTTCGAAAGCATCCTCCAATATCGGTCTGACGATTGTATCCCGCGGGGAGTTTTCCATCATTCTCGCCAATATGGGGAAAGCCGGCGGGCTTGCAACCTTCATTCAACCGTTCGCGGCCCTGTATGTACTGATACTCGCCATACTCGGACCGCTGCTGACCAAGGAGTCCAAGCACGTCTATAACTTCTTGAACAAAATATTTAAATTTAAAGATCATAAGGAGAAGAAACCGGTTAAACCGAAGCTAAAGGATGAAAGTGCCAGCGGATAAAGGAGGGTACATTGCCTATGGTTCAAGCCCCGGTTCGGACAACGAACGGTGCACAAGAGGCCGCAAGCAAGGCAAGTACACGAAGAAGACTGAGCATGGCTGCCATCGGAGGCCTGATCGCAGCGTTCGGTTTGGATTTATTTCTTGTTCCTAGCGGAATCATCGCGGGCGGCGTAACAGGAATCTCTGCGCTCGCTTCGCATCTGACGGGACTTCATACGGGCATGTTTTTGTTTGCATTAAATCTGCCCTTGCTTCTGCTGGCCTATCGCCGGTCGAACCGGGAAAAAGCCGTCATCGCAACCGTCGGACTGCTTACGTTTTCCGTATGCTCGATCCTGTTCTTTCCGATCCCCGCTCTCATCGACAGCAAGATCGGGAGCGCAGGCATCGGCGGCATTTTCCTCGGTCTCGGCATCGGCATCGGCCTTCGTTACGGCGTCGTCCTGGATACGCTCCAGATGCCGAAGATCCCCCAGCAGCTATCGCAGCTGCTGACCCGGCTGAAGCTGCCCTACGTCCATATCATGATCAATCTGTTGGTACTGACTTTGGCGGGGCTCCTCCTCGGCTGGGAACGGGCGATGTATTCCGCCATCGCGTGCCTGATGGCACTGGAGACGGGGCGCGTTACGACTTCAAGCCTTCCCCTTAAACGGGAGGTACGGATTCGAAGCATCAGCGAAGCGGAAATCCGGCACACCATGAAAGCCATCATGGGGTATGATCCCCAATCGGCACATGCCGAGGGTGAAGGCGCGAACCAAGGTGACGCCGCCCATTCGCAGCAGCTGGTCTACCGGGTTCACATTCTGGAAATGCCCAGGTTCAAATCCATCGTGTTTAGCCTGGATCCGAATGCCGAAATCACCATCATCCAAAAATAAAACGGCTGTTCCACGTAAACAGGCCGGTTAAGGGTTTCCCCTAACCGGCCTGTTTTTTTTGATATCAGAAAGTATAAACTCCGAAGCTTAGGCCTTCCTGATATCGCAAGAAAAACATCCCCTAACCGCGGTCTGTCTTCTGAGAAAGTACGTCGATAGACGTTTTTCTTATGAAATCCCGACTACTTGCGAAACTGCTGGATCAGAAACAGAATCAACGAGCCCACCACGCTGATGACGAGGCAGGTTACGATCGGAAAATAAATTTTGACATTGGGTTTATCCACGACGATGTCGCCCGGCAGCCGGCCGACGAATCGGCCGATGACAGGCCACAGCAGCCCGATCACGATCAGAGCGCCGCCAATCCATAGTAGAGCCTTTGTCACAGGATGCACGATATGTCACCTCATTCATCAGAATACGCAGGTTTCCTTGTATCATAATGGATTTGAGGTGCCGACAGCAAGGGCAGGACCGGTCATACCGACCGAACGATCAGCCTTTCACCGCCCCCGCTGTCATCCCGTCAATGAAATATTTCTGGAAGGCCATGAACAAGATGAAAATCGGGATGATCGAGAAAAAGGAGCCGACGATCAATAAATCATAGTTGTTCCCGTAAGGAGTCAACAGCGTTTTCAACCCGATCGGAAGCGTGTACTTGCGATCATCGCTGAGCACCATGAACGGCCACAGGAAATTGTTCCAGCTGTTCATGCCGTTCAGAATCGCCATGGCTGCAAAGGACGGCTTCATCACGGGCAGGATCAACCGTACATAGATCCCGTATTCGCTGGCCCCGTCGACCCGACCTGCCGCAATCATTTCTTTTGGAACCCCTCTTAAATACTGCCTGAAGAAGAAAATCGTGGCCGCGCTTGCGATCCCCGGCAGCACAATCGCCGAGTACGTATTCATGAGGCCCAGATTGTACGTCAGGGAGTATAACGGAAGAAGAAGAATTTCAAAAGGAACCATCATAATCAAAAGCACGCAGATAAACAAGAAGTTCTTGCCGATGAAATCATAGGCTGCAAACCCATAGGCAACGGTTGCGCTGACTAACAGGGTTAACGTAACCTGCACCACCGTGAGGAGCAAGGAGTTAAAAAACCACATGAAGTAGGAGTGATCGCCCGTAAACAGGTAGGCGAAATTGTCCAAGCTCATCACCGACAGATCAAATTTCAAATTCAGGCCATACCGGATCAAATCCTCGCCGGGTTTGAAGGAAGCGATGGTGACGGCATAAAATGGCACCAGGATCAGAAAGCACAGTATGGAGAACAAAATCAAGAGGATTATTTTGACCAGCGTTTCTCTTCTCATCCTCAATCCTCCTTCTTGAACATGCCGGAGAGCTTCAGCTGCGTCAGGTTAATGATCATGGTGATTGCCAGCAGCACGATCCCTACAGCGGCGGCATAACCCAAATTGTTCTTCTCGATGCCTTGACGGTACAGGTAACCGACGATCGTGAGGCCGATATTCTTCGGAGAGTTGTTGCCGTTCCAGAGCATCATGCTTTCGATAAACATGGCAAGCCCCGCATAAATGCTGATCGTTAACACATAAATCGTGGTCGGCTTCAATAACGGCATCGTGATTTTGGTAAACTTCTGAAAGGCCGAGGCCCCGTCGATGGATGCCGCTTCGTAATATTCACCCGGAATGTTCTTGAGTCCCGATAAAAAATAAAGCATATTGACCCCCGTCCACCGCCAAGTGGCGAGTGCCACCAGGGCGATAAAGCCGGTGACCTGTCCCTTCAGAAACTTCACCGGATCGATCCCGAACCACCCCAGGATGCTGTTGATCAGGGATCCTTCCATCTCGCCGAACATGAGCCGGAAAATGGTGCCTGCCACAACGACCGACGTCAGTGCAGGGAAGAAAAAAGACGACTTGAAAAACTCCCTCCCCCACATGAACTTGTTGTTGATCAGCACCGCGAACAGCATCGGAAACGGAATCAGGATCAGAAGCGTCAACACCATGTAAATCGCGCTGTTCGTGACTGCCTTCAAAAAGACGCCGTCCCCCATCAGCTTCCCGTAATTAGCTAAGCCGACCCAATCCGCTTCCTGCCCCAGCTGCGTTTTCTGAAAGCTCATGCTGAATGAGCTGCCGAGCGGAAACACCCAGAATACGAGGAATACCAGAATAAACGGCAGGACAAACACGTAAGGAGCAACCTTTTGAGAGTACAGAAATTTTTTAATCATGATTCGACTCCTTTGAATGAGAGCCGCTCACCGACGATCCATGAGCAGCTCTTCGTTTTTGTACCGTATAAGCGAACGTTATTTCAATTCCTGTTCGATTTGCTTCTGGGCGTCATTCAAGGCTTCGGTAATGTCCTTGCCGTCCTCAAAAATCTCGTTGAAGGTGGTTGTGCACAGGACGTTGTTGATGGTGGGCGATGCGGAGGTCGATTTGATTAACCGGATTTCATCCCGGATCTCATTCAGGACATCGAACGGGTTATTGACGAAATATTTCACGAACTGATTCTCGGCATTGTGCGTAACATCCTTCATATCCCAGACGTCCATATTGACCGGATCGAATCCAAGCGTGTTCCAAATTTCTTTATTGGCATCCAGGGACAGTTTGGCGAAGGCCAGAAAATCTTTTGCCAGCTGCACGTCTTTTGCCGTCTTGGTCACGACCGTGCCGGTTCCGCCGCCGCCAACCGACCGGGGCATTCCTTCTTCGATGACCGGAATCGGCGCGATGGCTATTTTCCCCGACAAATCGGACATGTAATTGGTATATCTGGACATTTGCCATAACGGCATGAAAGCCGTGGCATAATTTCCTGCATTAAACTCGCCGTAGGCCTCTTCGGTGTCAGGCTGACCGCCGGCGATGGTCGCGATGACATTGCTGTCCTGCAGATCCTTGAGCAGCGTCATGGCCCTCACCATCGGCTCCGAATTCACGATCGGATTGCCGGAATCGTCGGTCAGATCCGCGCCTTGCTGCGCGAGCAGCATGGAAGCTTGCCAAGCCGCGCTTGTATCGGCCGTCCCCATATACTTGCCGGTTTTTTCATACACCTGGATACCGGCCTGCTTAAAATCCTCCCAAGTCACGATATCCTGATAATTGACCCCGGCCTCCTCCAAAATCTCGGTATTGTAGAAGGCGACGGAAGCTCCGACATGGGTCGGGATGCCGTAATTCACATCCTCCTTGCTGTAAAGGTCGATACGGGATTTCACGATGGTATCCCGGTATGGATCAATGACGTCGTTGAGCGGCTCAAGCTGCGGCGTGCCGGCAAGGAAATCCGGAAACTTCCCAAGCTCGATATCCGCAATGTCGGGGGCACCCGTCCCCGATTGAACCGCGATGGATAATTTGTTATGCATGTCGTCATAAGGCATGACCGTTACGTTCAGCTTGATCTGGCGATCGGGATTCTCCGTGTTCCATTTGCCCAGCATTTTCTCGAAGTGCTGGCCGTGCAGCTCAACAAACGTCCAATACGACAGCTCCGTAGCGCTTTCTCCCGCCCCCCCGTCCAGGACCGAGGTTTCGCCGCCGGCATTGTTCGATTTGCCGCATCCCCACAGGAAGAGCGTCATACATAACACCATGAATACAATCATCCATCTTTTCATCATCTTACTAGACCTCCCTTAATTTTCGTTCATACAAACCTACACTTCGAACATCGGTACTTCTGCTATTCCTCAGAAATAAAGCGCTTTCATATTATGTGTAATTTGATATGAGTGTTTGGGAGACGGGGCAGCCCAAATCGAGAACCACCCCCTTGCTGTTATTAGGCTTTTTTCAAGCGGATGACGTTCCATGATGCCTTGGCAAGCCTTGCGTTAACCATACCGTTATCGAGTTTCGCTCCCCCTTGATGATGAGGCTTTACTTTTTCCTCGGATGCGGTGTTCACCGCTTTCAGATCCTCATGCTCCAGCACGATATGCTCCAACAGACGGTAACCTTCAAAACTGCGAACATCGCATTCGAGCTCCAAGGCTTCCTCCAGATGGCGGTTCACGGCAAAAATCGTAATTTCTTCATCTTCTTCGTTATGAACGACCGCGCTGTCCAGATAAGGAACGTCGGTAAAGTCCTTGGAATCGTATTTCGGCGAGTCGACGATCGGCTGCAGGGATACGCCCCGGCCAAATTTGGAAGCATGAAGATACGGATAAAAGATCGTCTGCTTCCAAGATCGTCCGCCGTTCTCGGTCATGATCGGAGCGATCACGTTCACGAGCTGCGCCAGGCAAGCCATCTTGACCCGGTCCGCATGGCGCAGGAACGTGATCAGCATGCTGCCCACAAGAATCGCATCCTCGAAGTTGTACACATCCTCCAGCTGAGGGGGAGCGATGCTCCATGGATCAATCTGCCTGTCGGCGTCATTGGAATGATACCAAACATTCCACTCATCAAAGCTCAGATACATCGTCTTTTTGCTGCGTTTCTTGGCCTTGATGTAATCGCAGGTGGATTTCACCGTATGAATAAAGTGGTCCATATCGAGCGTAAGTGCCAGGTAATTGGCGGTATCGTTATTACGGTTGCCGTAATATTGATGCAGGGATATGTAATCGACCGCCTCATACGTATGATCCAGCGTTACGGCTTCCCATTCAGGGAATGTCGGCATGCCCGTGCTCGAGCTTCCGCAGGAAACCAGCTCGATGGTCGGGTCGACGAGCCGCATGGCTTTTGCCGTCTCGAGCGCAAGCCGGCCGTACTCTTCGGACGTCTTGTGTCCGATCTGCCAAGGTCCGTCCATCTCGTTGCCGAGGCACCAGGTCTTGATCTTGTGCGGCTGTTCATAACCATGGCGGCGACGCAGGTCGCTCCAATACGAGCCTCCCGGATGGTTGGTGTATTCCAGCAAGTTTCTGGCGGCATCGATCCCCCGCGTCCCCAGATTCACGGCCATCATGACATCCGAGCCTACTTCCTTGGCCCAGGATATAAACTCATTCGTGCCGACATCGTTCGGCTCCAGCGTTCTCCAAGCCAGCTCCAGCCGTTTTGGCCGTTCGGCAACAGGCCCCACGCCATCTTCCCAGTTATACCCCGAAACGAAATTCCCGCCGGGATACCTGATAATCGGGACGTCCAGCTCCTTGATCAATTCCTTTACGTCATTCCGAAAACCGTCCGCATCCGCGGTTTCATGGCCTGGCTCGTAAATCCCGCCATATACTGCGCGGCCTAGGTGTTCAATGAATGAACCATAAATGCGGTTATCAACTTGCGCGATCCGAAACGACTTATCCACGATCATTCGTGCTTTCATGTTCTCAGCTGCCAAGTTCTTCACCTTCCGTTTGATATAATTGTAAAACAATTCAAATATAATTAAATGAATTCGTTTTCAGATTTAAAATATCATATGAGGGGGTCTCTGTAAATATACAAATGTAAAATGATTTATATAAATAAAAAATAAATTTTTATGATCAAAAAAAACAGTGCATTTTCTGTCGGAAATAGCCGAAATTACTTGTTTTTCGCAATCCTAATTTAATATAATCCTCAAATAAAAGCGTTTTCAGCATCGATTTTATTGTTACAAGCACAAGTTTTCTGAAGATTTTGAACGCATCTTTATTTCACGCTCATATTGATTTATAATTATTTGAAATAAACGTTTGCAAACACCCCATCCTTATAAATCCCTTAATCGGAAGAAGGTTTGAAATAAGATGATCTACATTAAAGATTTAATGAGCGGACTTGATATCTTTAAAGCGCTCAGCTCCGAGATCCGCATTCAAATTTTGGAGCTGCTGGCCAAGAATCAAAGCCTGAACCTGAATGATCTCGCAAACAGGCTGAACCTCAGCAATGGCGCCATTACCATGCATATCAAGAAGCTGGAGGAAAGCGGCCTGATCGAAATCCATACCACGGGCGGGAAGCATGGCATCCAGAAGATCTGCTATCTGAATAAAGACACCTTGATGGTCGATTTGCGAAGCAAGGATATTAATAATCTGTACGAGGTGGAAATTCGGGTCGGCCATTACAGCGACTACCAAGCCATCCCGACCTGCGGACTTGCGACCAAGGACAGCATCATCGGGGATTTCGACGATCCGCGCTATTTCGCCGATCCGGAGCGCATCAATTCGGAGATTATTTGGCTGACCGAAGGTTTCCTGGAATATCGGATCCCGAATTATTTGAAATCCAACCAATCGTTCCGCGAGATCCAATTCTCCTTGGAGCTGGGGTCAGAAGCACCGGGACATTGCGATAATTACCCGTCGGATATTTTCTTTTACGTCAACGGGATCGAAATCGGCAGCTGGACAAGTCCGGGGGATTTCGGGGACAAACGCGGTACCTTCAACCCTGAATGGTGGCCACCCCACTTGAACCAATACGGCATGCTGAAGCTCATCCGAATTAATAAAGAAGGCAGCTTTATCGACGGGTGCCGCATTTCGGATGTCGGTTTGGACCAAATACAGCTCGATTACAAGAGCGAGCTTACCTTCAGGATTGCCGTTAACGAGCAGTCGGTGAATAAACGAGGCTTAACCATTTACGGCAAGCATTTCGGCAACTACAGTCAAGATCTGTTGGCCCGCGTGCTGTATGATGTGAAGGAAGGATAAGAGAACGAACGCAAAAAAGGACTCTCTATGATCATTCGATCATGTAGAGGCCTTTTTTATTTAATAAAACGGAATTCCTTCTATAACCTTATCAGCAGGTTCACTCTTTATGGCGGAGGACAGACATGGCCCGCTCTCTGCTTTGCTATCTGTATGAAGTCACAGGTTGTTCTACCCCGTCAGCCTCGTTCAGTGCCCTCAGGATGGTATGACGGTTTCGCAGCTTATGTGCCTCCCGCAGGCTCTCCCCGAACAGCTCCTCATCAATGCCAAGCTCCTCCAGGCTGGAAGGACCTCCCGCTTGCCGCAGCAGCCCGGCGATCTCCTCCTTCGAAGGAACCTTCCGAAGCCACTCCCGAACCTGCTCTCTATACGTCTCCCAAAGCTTGGGCTCGGCATAAGGATACACTCCCTGATCAGCCGCAGCATGGTAGAGGCTCGATATCTCGCTGCAGGCAACCCCTACCTTGGCGCCATGAAGCAGCGCCCGGTTGCCGCGGCGCAAGTACTCCATCTCCCAGTAATGCGACAAATGATGCTCTGCCCCTGAGGCAGGATGGGACTGCCCGAACAGCAGCATCGCGATCCCGGATTCAATCAAAGCCGTCATCAGAATGCGGATGCCTTCCTCCGTGCGCTGGCCGATGGCCTCCACGTGCTGGATGCAAGATTCCAGTGCCCGCTCCGTGATTTCTGCCACTTGGTCATCATAGGGCTCGCCGGCCGTGGTCGAGGAGAATTTCCAATCCAGCAGCGACGTATATTTGCCGAGCATATCGCCAAACCCCGCCGCTATAAGCGGCTGCGGCGCTTTCGCAAGGATATCCGGGTCGGCGAATATGGCGATGGGAGCCGTTGCCGCATAGGTCTGCTTGACCCCCCGAACCACGATCGGCGCGCCGGCCGAAGTAAAGCCGTCTACCGAAGGTGCCGTAGGTACAGAGACGAAAGGCTTCCCGCACCGATGAGCGACAAAGCGGGTAATGTCATGAAGGGTACCGGATCCGGCAGCGATGAGGCATCCTGTCCGCTCTGGCTCCACCTCGATGAAAAGCTGCGTCAGCGAGCGTTCATCCGCCACCACGTCGCCTAACTCATCAGGCTTGATCAAGCACAGCCGGGGTTCCAGACCTTCCGCTTCCAGCCGCTCCATCAGCGTTTGACCCGCAGCTTCATACGTATTCGCATCGGCCACCACGATCGGTGAATTGAGACCCTGCCGTTTAAGGTACGCGGGCACAGCTGAAATAGCGCCGGGCTCCAGCACCATCGTTTCAAGTCCGCGGAACGCCGGCCGGACTTCCCTCATTCGGCTCATTAAACCTTTTGCTTCGTTCAAATAATCCGTCATGCAGCTCCTCCCCTTTCATCCCATCCCATGTTGACGATCCAAGCATCTGGTCTATATTTGTCTCGAAGGACGTCCCGCCCTCTATATGCTGGGCGGTCCGGTCCTCTTCTGGTCTTGCGCTTGCCCCGCCAGCCTATTCTGCCGTCTGCTTAACCCGCTTCAGCCGTTTCATGACGTCGTTTTCCCCGCGGCCGAAATAATCATGCAGCTTGCTGTATTCCTGATACAGCTGCTCATACACTTCCACATGCTCCGGTATCGGCTTGAAGGTCTCTTCCTTCACCCGTGCCATCTTCTCGGCCGCATCGATAATGGAATCATATCCGCCTTTCGCCTGACCCGCCGCCACTGCGGCGAACATCGCGGCACCAAGCGCCGGCGTCTGTTTGGAATCAGCCACATAGATTTCGCGATTGGTAACGTCCGCATAAATCTGCATCAGGAGACGATTCTTTTGCGGCAGTCCGCCGCATGCATAAAGAACATCCACAGCCACGCCGTTCTCGTGAAAGGCGTCCACGATTTTGCGCGTGCCGAAAGCCGTCGCCTCCAGCAAGGCGCGATAGATTTCCTGCGGCTTCGTCAACAGCGTCATCCCTAACATCAACCCGGTCAGATCCGTATCCACCAGCACCGAGCGGTTGCCGTTCCACCAATCCAGTGCAAGCAATCCGGTTTGACCCGGCTTATAGGCAGCCGCTTCTCGCTCAAGCCATTGATGCACGCCGATTCCTTCCTCGGACGCAGCTTCTTTTACATACGCGGGAAGTGCTTCCTCGACGTACCATTCAAAAATATCGCCTACTGCCGATTGCCCGGCTTCATAACCGTATAATCCCGGAATGATGCCGTCTTCGACAACGCCGCACATCCCTTCGACCTGCTTCTCTTCCGTGCCGAGCAGCATATGGCAGATCGAGGTCCCCATGGCCATGACCAGCTTGCCCGGTGTTACGACGCCGACCGCCGGTACCGCGGCATGCGCGTCAACGTTGCCGACGGCCACGGCAATGCCAGGCGTTAAGCCCATCATTTCCGCCATTTTCTCGGTCAAGCCGCCGGCGCTGCTCCCGAGGGGACGGACCTCTCCGCGCAGCTTCGTATCGGCCAGATCCTCCAATCTGGGATCCAGCGCTTTAAAGTAATCCTTGCTTGGATATCCGTCCTGCTTATGCCATATCGCCTTGTAACCAGCCGTACAGCTGTTGCGGACAATATGGCCGGTCATTTGGGAGATGACCCAATCCGTGGCCTCCAGGAACCGATCCGCGCGTTCATAGATGGCCGGTGCCTCGTCAAGAATCTGCCAGACTTTGGCTATCATCCATTCGGATGAGATCTTCCCGCCATAACGGGGCAAAAAAGCTTCTCCGCGCTCAGCGGCGATCGCGTTGATCTTGTCTGCTTCCGGCTGGGCCGCGTGATGCTTCCACAGCTTAACCCAGCTGTGCGGCTGATCGGCCAGCTCCGGGTGGAAGCAGAGCGGTTCGCCAAGCTCGTCAACCGGCAGCATGGTGCAAGCCGTAAAATCGATGCCGATGCCGATCACATCCGCCGGATCAATGCCGGATTGCCGGATGACGGCAGGCACCGATACCTGCAGAACCTCCAGATAATCCCCCGGATGCTGAAGCGCCCAGTCATGCTCCAGCCGCTTTCCGGAACCCGGCAGAAACTCATCAATAACATGGTGCCGATAAGGCGTTACATGATCCGCCACTTCCTGCCCGTTCGCCAGATTAACCAATACCGCACGTCCGGACTGCGTTCCGTAATCGACACCAATGGTGTATTTATTCCCCATCTCATTTCCTCCTACCGATGAAATCATGAATGATGAATATATGCGTTACTTTTGACCGTAATAAGCATTAACTCCATGCTTCCGCAAAAAATGGCGATCCAACAGCGTCTGATCCATCGGTTCGGTTTCGGGATTGATCTGCTGCATCCGGGCTGCAATCTTGGCGCACTCCTCCAGCACCACCGCATTATGCACGGCGTTATGCGCATCCTTGCCCCACACGAACGGCGCATGGGAATGAACAAGCACCCCGGGCACCATGTTCGGATCCAGATCCGTGAATCGTTCAACGATGACATTGCCCGTCTCCAGCTCGTAGGCCCCTTCGATTTCTTCCCGGGTCATGGGCCGCGTAACCGGAATCTCCCCGTAAAAATAGTCGGCATGCGTCGTTCCGTAAGCAGGCAGCGCGCGACCCGCCTGAGCCCAGCTCGTTCCCCATGGCGAGTGGGTGTGCACAATCCCGCCGATCTCCTTAAAGTTCTGATACAGCACCAGATGAGTCGGGGTGTCGGAGGAAGGGCGCAAATCCCCTTCAACGACATTCCCCTTCAAATCCAGCACGACCATGTCGTCCGCTTTTAAATCCTCGTACGGCACGCCGCTCGGCTTAATGACAAACAGTCCGCGTTCACGGTCGATGCCGCTGACGTTTCCCCATGTAAAGGTGACGAGCCCGTACTTCGGAAGCTCCAGATTCGCCTCAAGCACCTGCTGCTTCAAATCCTCCAACATGAACAACCGCTCCTCTCCAGCCTTTGAAAATATAGTTGTACGTACAAGTTGGCAAGCAAGGGTCCGAAATATCGGACCTTAAACTCCCTATTCTCTATCGTTTGTCCACCGATTCTCTCTCCACAAGCTCCGGTTGATATACCGTATCCTCAAATACGGTATGATGCTCGATCATGCTGATCAACTGCCTGGCCGCCATGATCCCCATCTCCGTCTTCGGGTGGGTCATCGTCGTCAGCTTCACGCCGGAAGCAACGGCTAGGGTGGAATCATCGAAACCGACCATGGACACGTCCTGCGGAATTTGCAGCCCGCATTCCCCGGCCGCCTCCGCCAAAGACACGGCCAGCTCGTCGTTATAACATACGAATCCCGTCGGCCGCTGCCCGATCGGCTGCTTCAACAATTGGACGGCCTGTTCATAAGGGAAACGGCCCTTCTGTTCCGTTGTATACGTAACCACCCGTTCCGGCAAAACGGGAATGCCCGCCTCCCGATGCGCCCGCAAGAAGCCCTTCAGCCGGTTTACGCCCTGAAGGTCGTCCCGCTTGAAGAATCCGGCAATCGCCGAATGGCCGTTCTCGATCAAATGCCGCGTGGCCTTGTAACCGCCAAGCTCATCGTCCAGCTTAAGGCAAGGGCATTCCAGTTCCCGATACTTCTCGTTGATCATCAGAAACGGAATCCCCTTCTCCTGCAGGGACAGGAAATATGTCAGATTCGGATTGCCCTCCGCGCTCTTGGTCGGCTCGATAATCAGCCCGCTCAGCGGCTGGCTGGTCATGAGCTGAAGGCTCTCCATCTCCCTCTCCTTGTTGTTGTCGGTGCTGGAGAGCAGCAGGCGGTATCCCTTGCTGCGCAGCTCCGCCTCCGCTCCCCTGACGATATGCGGGAAAATATAATCCGAGATGTACGTCGTCATGATGCCGATCGTCTTGACCTGCTCGCTTTCCCGCCGCTCCGGATTGCGGGCAAAGGTTCCTTTGCCTTGAATCCGTTCGAGCCAGCCTTCCTTCTCCAGCTCGCCGAAGGTTTGGCGGACCGTCTGGCGGCTTACGCCGAACTGGTCCGCGATTTCATGCTCCGAAGGAACCTGTTTGCCTGCTTGAAGCCGGCCGGATTCAAACCACGAGAGCAGTTCGTTTTTTAATACAATATATTTGGGTATCCGTCTATTATTCATCATTCACCTCTAGCCTCACGCACTCATTATATTAGGATCCCCTGCAATCCTAAGCTATCTCGCTATTGTAACACAGGCCAGGCGAATGCCGACAGAACCAGTTACCGCAGACGGTATGCGGCTTCGCTCCAGCGGAGCTCGTTCTTGAAGCGCGGTATCGTTGTATCCTTGTCGATAATGACCGCTTCAATGCCGGCCATCTCCGCCCAATCGCTTAAGTGTTCGGCCGTCATGGCATAAGAGAGAACGGTATGGTGCGCGCCGCCGGCCAAAATCCACGCTTCCGCAGATTCGCGAAGGGATGGCTGCGGCTTCCACAGCACGCGGGCCACCGGCAGCTTCGGCATCGGCTGCTCCACCTTGACGCCGTCCACCACATTCACCAGCAGTCTGAAGCGGTGCCCGAGATCAATCAGGGAAGCATTGACGGCAGGGCCGTCTTGGCCGTTAAACACGAGTCGCGCCGGATCCCCCTTGCCTCCAATCCCGAGCGGATGAACCTCAAGCGTGGGTTTATCCAGCGCGATGGTCGGGCATACCTCCAGCATGTGCGATCCGAGAATCATATGATTTCCCGGCTCGAAATGATAGGTGTAGTCCTCCATGAAGGATGTGCTTTTATTGTCTGCAAGCACCTTCAACACGCGTGTCAGGGCCGCTGTTTTCCAATCGCCTTCCCCGCCGAAACCGTAACCGGACTCCATCAAGCGCTGCACGGCGAGTCCCGGGAGCTGTTTCATTCCGTGCAGATCCTCGAAGGTCGTCGTGAATGCGCCGAAGCCGCCTTCCTCGAGGAAACGGCGAAGCGCAATCTCGATCCGGGCTTGGTACGCAATCGAATCGCGCACGGGACCGTCGCTAAGCCCTTCTTTGGTAATCGAATACGACTCCGCGTATTCGTTCAGGAGCGCCTTGACCTCTTCATCGCCGACTTCGTTCATGGACTGCACAAGGTCGCCGATGCCGTAACCGTTCACGGACCAGCCAAGCTTGATTTGCGCCTCCACTTTGTCCCCTTCGGTTACCGCTACCTGACGCATATTGTCGCCGAAGCGGGCCACCTTCAGCCTGCGGCTTTCGGCATAGGCCGCGGCAGTCCGCATCCAGCCGGCAATGCTGCCGCGAACCTCCCCGTCTTCCCAGTGGCCCACGACGACCTTGCGTGCGATGCCCAGACGAGCACCGATATGGCCATACTCGCGGTCGCCGTGAGCGGACTGGTTCAGGTTCATAAAGTCCATATCAATCGTTTCCCAAGGAATGTCCCGGTTGAACTGGGTATGGAAATGAAGAAGCGGCTTCTGCAACTGGGATAGGCCCGCGATCCACATTTTTGCCGGGGAGAACGTGTGCATCCACGTCATGATGCCTGCGCAGGACTCATCGTTGTTAGCCTCAAGAATCAGGTTGTATATTTCATCGGGTGTCGTTACGATCGGCTTGAATACAATGGGGTACGTAAATACAGGATCTTTGTCAAACTCCGTTGCCACGATGCGGGAGTGCTCGGCGACCTGCTCCAGCGTTTCGGGACCATACAAGTGCTGGCTTCCGGTGACAAACCAAAAAGAATGCGGTTTCAAATTCATGATTATAACGCCTCCTGTACGAATGATTGCTCACTAACTTGTACATACCTTTACATATAAATGAATGTGAATCAAATACATGTACGTACAAGTTGAATCACTCACATTCTACCCCCGCATCTCCAAAATAGCAAGATCAAAATAAAATAAAATAAAAAAAGAGCTGCCCCTATAGGTAACAACGAACCCATAGAGACAACCTCTATCATTCAAATCTCATTGACGGTCTACCTCCAAATGCGAACCAGCTTTCATGAAAACTCTTTAGACCGTCAAATAATGCTCGAACTGCTCTATATTGATGGCATCCTGCACCCCTTCGGCTACGATCGTCCCTTTATCCATGACATAGATATAATCGGCCACGCTTCGGACGAATTCGATGCTCTGCTCCACCAGAATGACCGACGTTTCTCCTTTGGCTTTGATCCCGCGGATGACGTCTTGAATTTCCTCCACGATGGAAGGCTGGATTCCTTCGGTCGGCTCGTCGAGCAGCAGCACCTTGGGCCGGGAGGCAAGCGCCCTCGCGAAAGCAAGCTGCTGCTGCTGTCCTCCGCTTAGATCACCGCCTTGGCGGTGATACATTTGCGGCAGTACAGGAAACAAGGCTAACACATCCTCCGGGAATGTCTTCGTACGAGGCACGCATGGCTCAAGGCCGAGCAGCAGATTCTCTTTTACAGTGAGTTGGGGGAAAATCTCGCGCCCTTGCGGGACATACCCGATCCCGCCTCTTGCTCTCTTTACCGAATCCCAGCCGGTAACCTCCTGCTCGCCAAGGCTCATCCGCCCCTGCCGGATTTTCAATTGCCCGGTTAACGTTCGCATCAGCGTGGTTTTCCCAACCCCGTTGCGCCCAACCAGGCATACGACCTTTGCCGGGTCCACGACCATGGACACGCCGCGCAGAACGGCGCTCTCCCCATAACCCGATTCAATGCCCTGCAGCTTGAGCATTCGCCTCCCTCCTTTTTCCAAGGTAAACCTCGGCTACCACCGGATCGCGCTGAATTTCCTGCATGGAACCTTCCTTCAGCAGTTTCCCTTCATGCATAACGGTAACCTTGGCGGCAAAAGAACGTACAAACTCCATATCGTGTTCTACCACAACGACGGAGCATTCCTTAGCGATACTTTGAAGGAGCTCGCCGGTCTTCATCGTTTCCTCGTCCGTCATTCCCGCTACCGGTTCATCCAGCAGCAGCAGCCGCGGCTTTTGAAGCAGCAGCATGCCGATCTCCAGCCACTGTTTCTCTCCATGGGAGAGGGAACCTGCCCGAACATGAAGCCGATCGGGAAGCCCGATCAATTCCAGCACCTTCTTCATCTCAAACGTAGTGCATCGATTTCTCCTGACCTTCAGCGCCCGGAGCACGCTTCGGTCCGAGTCGACGGTCAGCTCCAGGTTTTCCTTGACGCTCAGGTTGGGGAATATCGATGGTGCCTGGAATTTCCGGCCCACGCCGAGACCCGCGATTTCATAGTCCCGCTTCCTCGTAATCTCAAGACCGTCGCCGAGCAGCACCCGCCCCGCCCCAGGCTTAGTCTTTCCGCAGATCACATCCAGCATCGTCGTCTTCCCTGCCCCGTTCGGGCCGATCAGAAAATGCAGCTCATGCTGGCGAAGCGCCAGATTCATGCCGTTTACCGCTACAAACCCGCCAAAGGCCACCGTTATATTTTCCGCGGACAGCACGGTGGGCGACATGCCGATGCCCCTGACCTCCCCATGTGCGGCTAGCGAAACATCAGCTCTCTTTGCGTACGGCTGCATGGACAGTCCCTCCTCTTTTGGATAATGACGAAGCCGCCTTGCTCCACAACCCGGTCAATCCTTTCGGCATCAAGACCACAACAATGACAAACAAAGCGCCCAATACCAGCAGCCACCCTTCGGGATAAGCTTCGCTGATCCCGGTCTTGGCCGCGTTCAGCAGCACGGCGCCGATTATGGCGCCGATCAGCGTTCCCCTGCCGCCAAGCGCGACCCAGAGCACCATTTCAATAGACGGGACGATGCCCATCATGGACGGCGAAATAATGCCGACCTGAAGGACAAACAGCATGCCTGCTAGCCCAGCCAGGCCCCCCGATACGGCAAACGCAAAGGTTTTGTAGCGGGAAGGATCAAATCCCAGAAACCGTACCCGGTTCTCCCCATCCCTCGACGCTTCCAGCACCTGGCCCACGCGGCTGTTCACAATTCTTCTGCATAGAATATAGGCTCCTGCCAAAGCGGCCAGCGTAATAAAATACAATCCTATTTTCGTGGAGGGCGCATTCAGGTTAAATCCCAAAATGGAGCTGTAGCCCGTAAGCCCGTTCGTGCCCCCCGTCCACTCCTGCTTGCCGACAAACAGTGTAACCACGATCATGACCAGGGCCTGCGTCAGAATCGTAAAATACACGCCGACGATCCGGTTGCGGAACGTAAAGAATCCGAGTATCAACGCTAAGAGGGCAGGCAGCAGCATCCCGAGTATCAAGGCCGCCGGGAACGATCGGAACGGCTCCCAGAACCAGGGCAGGGACGCCACCCCGCTCCATCCCATAAAATCAGGCAGGGCCGAGCCGCTGGCGTCCAGCTTCAGGTACATGGCCATGGCATAAGCGCCCAGCCCGAAGAACACGCCATGTCCAAGGCTCAGAATGCCGCCGTATCCCCAGATCAGGTCAAGCCCGACCGCCAGGATCGCCAAAGCCAAAAATTTCGTTAGCAATCCGAGGCGAAAAGGCGTCGTGAACAAGGGGGCCAAACACATCAGGAGCAGCACCGCGCTCCATAGAATCCGTTTCGATCGGCCGCCGGGGTTTCCTGTCAACCATTTCAGCACCATGCATTCCCCTCCTCTCTAATCCAAACTGCGCGTTCGCAGCGCGACGAGCCCGCGAGGCTTCCACTGCAGGAAAGCCACGATGCAGGCGAACACCAGCACTTTGCCGATGGATGCCGAAGTATAGGTCTCAAACAGCGTGTTGAACACGCCGATGCCCAGCGCTCCGGCAACCGTGCCGACCAGCTTTCCGACGCCGCCCAGCACCACCACCATGAAAGCATCGACGATATAGTAGGTTCCGATCGAGGGTCCGATCGGGCCGAGCAGCGTCAATGCGCAGCCCGCAATACCGGCGATGCCCGAGCCGATCGCAAACGTCAGTCCGTCCACGCGCCGGGTCGAAATGCCGAGACAACCGGCCATGCTTCGGTTCTGCATCACCGCCCGCATTCTTCGGCCTTGAACCGTTCTGTAAATATAGAGATACATCGCCGTCAGGACGAAGGCCACGAGCAATACAATGAACAGCCGCTTGTAAGGAAGGATGATGCTTGAGGTGATCGCAAGCCCGCCGTTCAGCCAGGAAGGGCTGGTTACGGCCACGTTCGGTGCGCCGAAGATGAACCTTGCGATCTGCTGCAGCATCATCCCGACGCCCCATGTGGCGAGCAGACTATCCAGCGGTCTGCCGTACAAATGGCGGATAAGCACCGTTTCAAGCAGCCAGCCGACCGCGGCGGCAACCATGAAGGATACTAACAATGCGGCGATGAAATAGGTATCGAACCACGATTTCGGCATATAAGCGGAGAACAAACCTTGGGTAACGTACGTGGAATAAGCGCCGATCATAATCAGCTCGCCATGGGCCATATTAATGACATTCATTAAGCCGAACGTTACCGCCAAACCGAGCGCGATCAATAATAATATCGAGCTGACGCTCAGTCCGTTAAACACCTGCAGGATCGTCATATCCATCCGGGGTGAACCTCCTTTCACGAAAGGCCCGCAGGCCTTTCATGCATGAGATGAAGTTTTATTCGCCGCTCAAACCTTTTGCCCAATCGTATGTTTTCAGATAGGGGTCCGGTTTGACGGGTTCGCCCGAGTTCCAGAGCTCCTTGAACTGTCCGTCAGCCTGCACTTCGCCGATGCGCACCGTTTTATGAATATGCTGATTGTCGCCATCGATGGTCACTTTGCCTTCGGGGGCGGCGAACTCAATGCCTTTGGCCGCTTCCTTCACCTTCTCCACGTCCGTGGTTCCCGCCTTCTCTACCGCAGCCTTCCACAAATACACCGCGGTATAACCAGCCTCGATCGGGTCGGCCGTGACCCGGTCAGCGCCGTATTTCGCTTTGTATTTATCAACAAAAGCTTTGTTTTCCGGAGTATCCGTGGACTGATAGTAGTTCCAGGCTGCCAGATGGCCCTCCAGGATATCGGCGCCGATGCCGCGGATTTCCTCCTCCGCTACGCTTACGGACAGCGTGGTCATATCCTTGGAGGTAATGCCCGCATCCTTCAGCTGCTTGAAGAAGGCCACATTACTATCGCCGTTCAGCGTGTTATAGACGATATCGGGTTTCGCCTCTTTGATCTTGGCTATAATCGTGCTGAAATCGGTGTGGCCCAGCGGCGTGTATTCCTCTCCCGCCAGCTCGCCGCCCTCGGCCGTCAGTTGGGCCTTAATGATCTTGTTGGCCGTTCTTGGGAACACATAATCGGAGCCGAGCAGAAACATTTTTTTGCCGCGGTTCTCGAGCAGCCAGGACACCGAAGGCACGATTTGCTGATTGGTTGTTGCGCCCGTATAGAAAATGTTAGGGGAGGATTCCAGCCCTTCATATTGAACCGGATAAAACAAAAGACCGTGGTTTTGTTCGAAAACAGGGAGCATGGCTTTCCGGCTGGCGGAGGTCCAGCCTCCGAACACGGCGGCAACCTTATCCTGCTGCAGCAATTTGCCCGCCTTCTCCGCGAAGGTCGGCCAATCCGAGGCACCATCCTCGATCACCGGTTCGATTTGCTTGCCGAGCACGCCGCCGGCCGCATTGATCTCTTCGATCGCAAGCATCTCGGCATCCTTAACGGATACCTCGCTGATCGCCATCGTTCCGCTGAGCGAGTGAAGAATGCCGACCTTGATCGAATCGCCTGCGGCTTCTACCGGCGGGCTCCCGTTACCCGCTCCGGCGGTTGGAGCGGTTTCCTTTTCCGTCACGCAGCCTGACATTAAAATGGCGCATAATACAAACGAGGCCCATCCTTTAACGATTACGCTTTGTTTTTTCATTGGTTCCCCACTCCCTTTTTCCGTTTCCGAACAATCCGTCTATAACCTCTCTACTCTGTTCGTTATTCCACATTATAGTTGCCTTATATTTCCTGTGTCAATAATTCTTACATAATTTTATTTCATTTTTTCATTTTTAGTAAAATCGACGTGTGAATCCCTTATTTTGTGTCATATAAAATAACATTAAGTTTGTGATTATATCATGATAGAATGAATTTTCTTTGTGATGTGTTATTTTTATTGACGTAAAATAAAAAACAGCCCTTGATTTCTCAAGAGACTGCCGTCGTTCATTATTCATCTGGTCATGTTCCTGTTCGAAATCGTAATCGGCACCCGGTCCGGATAATCCGTAATGATACCGTCCACGTTAATTTGAAGCACGTAAGGTATTTGCAGCATATCCCGAATGGTCCACACCATCGTTTTCATCCCCGATTGATGGATCTTTTGGACCAGACCCTTGGAGACGAGCCTCATCGATATACTCACGTAGTCCGCGTACGCCTTCATATTATCCAGCCGCTGCTTGGATAAGTCGCCCGCACTGGTGATAACCACGCCAAGCGGGATATCGGGCATCAGTTGGCGGAACCGAACCAGCGAGTCCGTATCGGCAGACTGAACGATAATCAGGTCCTTGTACCTTAATCCATCAGTCTGGGCGGCATATCTTCTCAAATCGCCAGCAACCTTTTGCTCGATGCCCGGGGACCGGGAGGGCGATTTCAATTCGATCAGCAATCCGATCCGTCCCCCGAAATGCTCAAGCACTTCCGCCAATGTCGGAATGACTTCTCCTTTGAACGACGAATCGTACCACGAACCCGCATCCAGCCGCCGCAGCTCCTCCAAGGTTAGGCCGCCCACTTCACCTTGCCCGTCGGTGGTTCGCTCAACCGTGGAATCATGGATCACCACGACCTCTCCATCCTTGCTCAGCTGAACATCCAGCTCCAGCATATCCGCTCCCATGTCAAACGCTTTGACAAACGAAGCCATCGTATTCTCAGGCGCATAACCCGACGCCCCCCGATGGGCGATATTGACCCAGGACTCGTCGCGTTCATCCCCGGACCTGATCCAGGTCTCTCGTTCCCTGGCATGATGAAATGGATAATGAGGCACGTCGGCTGCCGTTTGGGAACCGGTTACTGCCAGTAGAGCAGCAAAGATAACCATCATTCTTTTCATAGGGCTTCCCATCTCCTAGTCCTGCTTTGTTCGCTTTATAACTTCCTAACTAGCGTTCGTCCGCTCATCCTTTGTCATGTCTTCTCAAGCTAATTCTTCCCTTTCCTCCCCCTTTTCAGTCGGTAAAAATGGAGGAAAACGGCTTTTCAAGACTCAACAATTCGTTCATTTTGAATTTTGGCTATTGTAATATGAACGTAAATGGAGTAATTTGTACTTATATGAACATTATGAATGGATTATAAAATGACTCTTAAGGAGATGACATGCAATGGAAAGACGTTATGCCTCACATCCGAATGAAGTGAAACAATTTGACACGGAACGGCTTCGCAAGGAATTCCATATTCCCGTCCTGTTTACGCCCGACAAGCTGGAGCTGGTCCTGACGCATGAAGACCGTTTGATTATCGGGGGTGCCGCACCCGTACGGGAGCAGGTCAAGCTGGATACCGACCTTAAAGAGCTGGGCGTTTCCTCTTTCCTTGAGCGCCGTGAGCTTGGCATCATCAATATCGGCGGACACGGTACCGTCCTGGTTGACGGGACGGAGCATGAGCTGAACAACAAAGAATGCCTGTACGTTGGCATGGGGACCGAAGAGGTCGTTTTCCAAAGCACCGATCCGGCCAATCCTGCCAAATTCTATTTGAATTCGGCCCCGGCCCACCAATCGTTCCCGACGGCCAAAGCCACCCTTGAAGAAGCCGATTCCAGCGCTTTGGGCGACATTAAAAATTCCAATGATCGCGTGATCTATCGCTTCATTCATCAAAAAGGCATTCAAAGTGCCCAGCTTGTCATGGGCATGACCCTGCTGAAGGAAGGGAACATGTGGAACACGATGCCTGCCCATACGCATCCAAGACGCATGGAGGCATATCTGTATTTTGACTTGCCGGAGGATGCGGTCGCCATCCATCTGATGGGTGAACCAAGCGAAACGCGCCACATCGTCATGCGCAACGAACAGGCCGTGATTTCGCCGAGCTGGTCGATCCACAGCGGAGTGGGCACAAGCAACTATACCTTTATCTGGGGCATGGCCGGGGACAACAAACGTTATGATGATATGGACCCCGTGTCCATGAAGGATTTAAAATAGAGGGGAATATCCATTAACCCACGGAAGAGTTGAGAACCATATGAACCCGTTACGACGTTATGAAAAAATAATGGAGTACCTTCTAACCCATAAAGAAGTGACCGTCGCCGATTTGAGCCAGCAGCTTCAGGTAACCGGAAAAACCATACGCGAGGATTTGACCAAGCTCGAGGAGCAGGGTCTGATCGTCCGCGTGCACGGCGGAGCCGTGCTGGCACACAGCGACCAATTCGGCATCCTGCCCTCAAAAGAACCGCTGGCCAAGCACCCGGATGAGAAGACCGAAATCGCGCAGAAGGCACTGAAGCATATCAACACGGACGACATCATTGCCCTTGACGGCGGCAGCACCACGCTGGAGATCGCCCGCAGGCTGGAGGATATGCCGTTAACGGTCATTACGAACGATGTCTATATCATCAGCGAGCTGGCAACCAAGAATCATATCCGGCTGGTCGTTCCGGGGGGCTACCGGGTGCGGAACATGCTCGCAGGCCCGGAAGGCGTAGCGTACGTAACGCAGCTGAACATTCAAAAAGCCTTCATATCCGCCACGGGCGTCCATCTTGACCATGGGTTGTCCATCTATACCGGGGATTTGATTCCGTTCAAACGGGCCTTAATCGAAACCTCGGCGGAGGTTTATGCCGTCGTCGATCATCATAAATTCGGTCAGACGGCCTTACGGACTTTTTCATCCTTGCAGGAGATCAGCGGCATCATGACCGATGCGGGACTGTCTCCCGAGACGGTAAAGCAATACGAGGGAGCCGGCGTTACCCTACTGTAACCGCCCGCTTGAGACTCTTACCTCTATAACGAACGGCCTAGTTTCGTACTGCATCCATTTAGCGAACATATGAGAGGGGATAACGGAGCATGAACAGGTTTGATTTATCAGGCAAAACGGCGATCGTCACCGGCTCGGCCCGCGGACTGGGGCAAGGCATCGCCATAGCGCTGGCCGAGGCCGGCGCGGATATCGTTGCCGTGTCCATGAATACAAGCGCCGAAACGATTGAAGCCATCAAGGGATTCGGCAGAAAAGCCTCCGAGATTCGGGTCGATTTAAGCGACCAAAGCAAACTTCAGCAGACCTTTGATCAAGCGCTGGAGCTGACCGGGCATGTGGACATTCTGGTAAATAATGCCGGCATTATCCGCCGGACCCCGGCCAAGGATCACGGCGTGCAGGATTGGCTTGACGTGATCGACTTGAATTTGAACACCGTCTTTTTGCTGTCCCAACTGGCCGGAAGACATATGATTGAACGCGGCAGCGGCAAGATCATTAACATTTGCTCCATGCTGTCCTACCAAGGCGGAATCAATGTGCCTGGTTACACGGCGAGCAAGCATGGCGTTGCCGGCTTAACCAAGGCTTTGGCCAACGAATGGGCAGCCAGCGGCATCCAGGTGAACGGCATTGCTCCCGGTTACATCGAAACCGATAACACGGCAGCCATCCGTCAGGACGAGGATCGCCGTACATCCATTACGGACCGCATTCCGGCCGGACGCTGGGGCAAGCCCGAGGATATCGGAGGCCCTGCCGTGTTCCTCGCTTCCGCCGCTTCGGATTACATGAACGGGCATGTGTTATGCGTGGACGGCGGATGGATGGCCCGTTAACCAAGAAACGGCGTTAGCTTTAAGTCTTGCCGGAGTGAGCTCCAACCGATTCTAGCGATAAGAGGCCTTGCGCTTTCTGCTGCTGCAGCCGGAGGAGGCATGGCCTCTTTTTGTTCGTTTACTCTTACGTTGAATTAGTACACTTTATTATGGCCGGGCACTGACATTTCGCGAATATACGAACCATCCTTTGGGACATGCTAACTTTACGAAATGGGCCTCGAAGGACCGTGAATAAAGAAAGGATGGTTTTTGGAGTCATGCGCGGAACAAAATCGATACGTTATGTCAGTCTTGCCTGCTTGCTTTCTCTCTTCGGTTCCATTGTGCTTAGCGGATGTACGGTGAACAGCAACGACCGGGTCCCGTCCCCGAACATGGGCGTTAATCCATACCGGGTGAACACCGGCTTCCTGCTTCGGAATGCCGTGGAACGCGGAACCCTGCGAATCGCCACGGAACGGGATTATCCCCCTTTCAGTTACCATGGTACAGGCGGAATACTTACGGGATTCGATGTGGAAATCGCTGAAGAGGTTGCCCGTCATATGGAGCTAAAGGCCGAATTCGTTGAGACCGGGTGGGAGAATCTGCTGCCTGGGCTGACGGAAGGCAAATACGACGCCGTCTTCAACCAGATCGAAGACCGGCCGGACCGGCGGGCACTCTATGATTTTTCCGTCGCTTACTTATCCTCTACCCCCGTCCTCCTGGTTCATTCCTCGGGCAAAGCTCAGATCCGTACCTTTTCGGATATCAAGGGCAAGCGCGTCGGCCTGAACCCAACCGGAATCTATAAGGATATGGCCAAGCGGTACGGAGCGGAAGTGGTCCCGATTAAATATATATCCGACGCCGCTAACAAGCTCGCAAATGGAGACCTGGATGCCGTCATTTCGGACCAGCTATCCGTCACCAACCTAAAGCAGCAGTTCCCGGATATACCGGTCGCTGCCGCCGAATCCGCCGATCAAGTATCCGAGATTTCCGCGGCCTTCGTCAAAGGGAATCCGGATCTCGTGGCGGCCGTGGATAATGCCCTGGCTACCATGCAGCAGGACGGAACGTATTTGACCATATGGAACAAATACTTCGGGGACGCTCCGATCAGTTACAAAGGCATTCATGACCGCAAGGTTAAATAAAGCCATTCCTACCTTGCGCCAAAAAAAGGCGCTTGCTCTGCTGGATACCAGCAAAGCAAGCGCCTTTTTATCATGCTTATTATGATTCTTCGGTTGTGGCCTCTTCCGCATTCGCTTCCTCAGCGTCCGCTTCACTCTCGGTCTCCGTCGCCTCCACCGCGCGAGGCACGATGACCGTGGCGAGAATTTCCTCTTCCGAAGCGTGTAATGTGATACCCTCCGGCACCTTAAGATCAGCTACCGTGAGCTTGTCCCCAATCTCCAGCGCGGATACATCCGCTTCCAGGGTAGTAGGCAGATCGCCCGGCAAACCCTCCACTTCGATTTCCGTGACCTGGGTTTGCAGGATGCCCCCGGACTTCGTTCCGGCAGCAGTGCCCTGATAATCCACCGGGATGCTGACACGAACCGGCTTGTTCATGGAGATGCGCAGGAAGTCCACATGGGATACGTTGCCGCGTCTCTTCTGAATATCCTTAATCAACACCGGCACTTTGCCAGAGCCCGGAATATCTAGCTGAAACACCTCGGAACGCCCGGTGTGGAACAGCTTCGCCGTATCCTTGAAATCAACAGCTACGGGGATGCTTTCCTCGCCCGCACCGTATACAACACCGGGAAGTCCGCCGCTTTCGCGAAGCTCTCGGCGAGAAGCCCGGGTAAATTCATCACGCACATTGGCTTTCAGTTGAACTGTGTTTCCTTTTGACATGAGTGACATCCTCCTTTATCGAAAACAAAGTCTATCTCATTATTACCCTATTTACCTGCTAACTAATCATGGAATTTCGATGTTTTAAATGACAATGCAGCGGGTAATAAAGAGTACCCCTTTTGAAAATATGTAAATAGGAGCCCTTTCCACCATGGAAAGGGCTCCTTGTTGTTTCATCCTATTCTAACTGGCGATATCCCGCTGCTCTTTAGTGTCGCTGTCTTCGTTTTGGCCGCTTCGCAGCGCAATCCGAACCTCTGCTTCATCCGGCGGAATATCGATAAACCAATCGTTCTCGCCTTCCCGGTCCTCCCATTCATTCAGCCTGACGATACAGCCGATCCGATCGGTTCCGGAAGCCGCGTAGAAGACGGCCCGTGCCCTGCCGCTGTCCGTGCGGGAGAATGGAATGCTGCCATCCTGCACGCCCGTTCCCCATACCCATACGTTCCATCCCTCGTATGCTTGGTCGCGTCTCTCATATTCGATCTCAACGGCCGTCAGCCCCTGTTTCATATGGGCCAGATCCTCATATAACACCATCAGCGACAGACCTGGAATGACTGCCTTCCCTTGATCCAGCGTCTGGATCGTATCCGTCCCCGCCTGACGATCATTCACCACGATGTTCCAGCGGTAAGGGGTAGGCGGCAGATCCACCGGCATTTCATGTTCATTGCCGTTAACGATGACGACGATTTGGCCCCAGCTGCCTTGTTCGGCTGGCTTCGTAAGGCGGTAAGCGATGATCCGATCGCTGCTTCGCAGCACTTCCATATGGCCTTCGATCTCTTCTCTTGACGCCATCCGGAACGCCGGATGGGCTTTTCGCATGGCGATAAGACCTCTGTAATAATCGAACACCGGTTTGAAACGCCGCTTATTGGACCAGCGAATGGCATTGATGGCGTCCCCGCTGCGGTAGCTGTTATGATCGCCGTATTTCGTGCGTAGCAGCTCATCGCCCGCATGCAGCAGCGGAATCCCCTGGGAGAGCAGCACGATGCCGTTAGCCAGCAAGCTCCGGCGCACGGCCGCAGCCGACATCACATCTTCATCGGGTATGCCGGCATAGGGTGTGGACGCAGCGGTTGCCTGCCATACATCTCCTTCGTTAACCAACTTCCCATCCGTCAAACGGAGAAGCCCTGCCTGCTCTTCCATGCCTTGCGCCACTAAAATTTTGTCCCACAGATTCAAATTGTCGTGCACGGTGACATAATTCACCGTTTCCTCCGGGTGGAGCGCAAAATCATGGATCGAGCCCATCATTCCTTCAACGACGGCCCCTTCGTACCATGGCTCGCCCGTAGCAAACCCTCGGCCGCGCCCGTCATTGTCCCCCTTAATGGCATGCCGGAAATGATCATTAAATACGGCGAAGCCTTGGCCCTTCTGGCTTCCCTTGACGGTTTGTTCCGTTAACGGGCTCATTCCTCCCGTCCATGGCTCACCATAGAACAAGAGAGAACGGTCGACCTCTCGGCGCAGCTCGCTTACGATCTCTTTCATCGTCGTTGTATCGATCAGTGCCATCAGATCGAACCGAAATCCGTCGATATGATATTCCTCGGCCCAGTATTTTAACGAATCCTTGATGTATTTGCGCACCATCGGCTTCTCCGTGGCCAGCTCATTCCCTACGCCCGAACCGTTCGATAGATTCCCGTATCCGTCCTTGCGATAGAAGTACCCCGGCGCCAATCGTTCGAACGGGCCGTCGTCCACCGTATACGTATGGTTATAAACCACATCCATGACGACGCGGATTCCCCTTGCATGGAGGGCCAAAACCATCTCCTTCAGCTCCCGGATGCGCACGATCGGATCCATGGGATCTGTTGCATACGAACCTTCAGGCACATTGTAATTCTGCGGATCGTAGCCCCAATTATACTCGCGGCTTAAGCGCCCGCTTGCATATCCGTCCAGCTCATTGACCGTCCGGAAATCAAATACCGGCAGCAGATGCACATGGGTCACACCCAATTCTTCAAGATGATCCAGACCAAGGGCGTTTCCTTCGGAGTCTCGCAGACCGCCCTCCGTAAATGCCTTGTATTTTCCTCTATATTTCATTCCCGAATCCGTGTGGATCGAGAAATCGCGTACATGCAGCTCATAGAGCACCGAATCCGTAGGCTTTAGCAGGTTCGGTCTAACATCCTGCTCCCACCCCGGCGGATTGCTCTTCGCCAGGTCGACCACCGCGCCGCGGCAGCCATTCGCGGACACAGCGGTTGCATAAGGGTCAACGGCATAACAGACGCCCCCCTCCGCAGACTCGATTCGGTACATATAATAAGTTCTATGGAGATCACGGTTTACCTGAGCCGACCATACGCCGTCCTCATTCCGGACCATCGCATACAGCGTACCGCCCTCGTGATCCGTCACAAGACCCTGCTCGTTATACTCTCCCGGACCCTCATATAAAGCCAGCTTTACATTAACCGCATCCGGAGCCCATACCTGAAAGGCCGTTCCCTCTCTTCGGTAGGTCGCTCCCAGCTTAACGCTTGTGCAGCTCTTGATCATGTCCATACTCATCGTCACCGTCACTTATAGTAGATTTACTTCCTAGTATGGGCGCCTGAATCATAAGACAGACCTCTAGCACATGAATTTAGAACGCTTTCATATATCATGGTATGCCAAAAGCCCTGAATTGGTTTGGGTTCCAAGCCAATTCACTATATATTTAGGCTATTATACTAGCAAATATGCCCGGTGTCTTTCTTTTGACAAAAAAACATCTGTCCGCTATGGACAGATGTTGTCAATGTGATGCTATCGTGGAAAAAGATTGGTAGAGTCCCCAGAAACAAACGTAATACGACTGCAGGGATCGATCAAGTTGTACGTTGTCTTCCTTCTTACTCGGCTGCAGCCTCAATGGATTCCACCAGAGCCACTACTTCCTCTGCGGTACCCATTTCAAGCGCTTTGGCTGCAAGTGCCTGCATATCGCTGCGGGACAGCTTCCCGATCTGGCTGCGAGCCGGCAGAATGGAGGTGGCGCTCATGCTGAACTCATCCAACCCCAGACCGAGCAGAATCGGAATAGCAGTCGCGTCGCCGGCCATTTCGCCGCACATGCCTACCCAGCGGCCTTCGCGATGGGCGGCATCGATGACCATTTTAACCAGTCGCAGAATCGCCGGATTGTATGGCTGGTATAGATACGCCACCCGTTCATTCATGCGGTCGGCGGCCATCGTGTATTGAATCAGGTCATTGGTTCCGATGCTGAAGAAATCCACCTCTTTGGCAAATTGATCGGCAAGCACGGCAGTGGATGGAATCTCCACCATGATGCCCAGCTGGATGTCTTCGGAAACCGAAATGCCTTCGCTTATAAGCTTAGCCTTTTCTTCCTCCAGAAGCGCTTTGGCTTCGCGGAACTCGCCCAGTGTCGCTATCATGGGAAACATGATACGCAGGTTGCCGTGGACGCTTGCACGCAGCAGTGCCCGAAGCTGTGTTCTGAAAATATCCTGGCGGTCCAGGCACAATCTGACGGCACGGAATCCGAGGAACGGATTCATTTCCTTGGGAAGATCCAGATACGGCAGCTCCTTATCCCCGCCGATATCAAGCGTGCGAACAACAACCGGCTTGCCTTCCATTTTCTCCAGAACCGATTTGTAAGCAACATACTGGATCTCTTCGGAAGGAAGTTTGTCTCTGCCCATGTACAGGAATTCCGTACGGTACAATCCTACGGCTTCTCCGCCGTTCTCCAGCACGCCGGCCACATCATTCGGCGTCCCGATGTTGGCAGCCAGCTCCACATGGATTCCGTCCTTGGAAACCGTCGGTTCGGAGCGCAGCTTCTTCCACTCCTCCACCTGCTTGGCATAGGCGTCTTGCTTCGCACGGTATTGTTCTACGATGGCTTCCGTAGGATTAACGATGACATCCCCTTCCAATCCGTCAACGATGATCATATCCCCGTTTTTGACCGCAGAGAGCACGTTCTTCGTCCCGACGACAGCCGGAATTTCAAGGGAACGGGCCATGATGGCGGAGTGCGAGGTACGTCCGCCGATATTCGTCGTGAAGCCCTTAACGTAGTTCCGGTTCAGCTGCGCCGTATCCGACGGAGTCAAATCCTCTGCAACCACGATCACTTCTTCGCTGATCTCCGAAGGGCTGACATAATTCAAGCCGAGCAGATGCTTCAGGATGCGTTTGGTGACGTCGCGCATATCCGCTGCTCGCTCCTGCAAGTAAGCGCTCTTCATGTTCTCGAACATTTGAATGAACTGGGTTGCCGTTTCGTTCAGAGCATATTCCGCGTTAACCGATTCGGAAGCGATTTTCGCCTTGACCGGTTCAATCAATTCGGGATCATTCAGGATGAGAAGGTGAGATTCGAAAATCTCAGCCTTCTTCTCCCCGAGTTCCTGAAGCGTGCGGGCTTTGATCGCTTCCAGCTCAGCCTGTGACTGGGCCAGCGCCGCATCCAGCTTCGCGAGCTCCGCATCCGTGTCCGTCACTTGCTTCTCCGTGACGGAATAATCGGGATGCTCCAGCGTAAAAGCACGTGCTATCGCAATACCTGCGGAAGCCGCGATACCTTTCAAATTATTCATGAAGCTCGCCTAGCCCTTCGTTCACCATCACTTCTTGCAATGCTGTCAGCGCCTCGCTTTCATTGCCGCCTTCCGTGATCAGTGTCAATGTGTCGCCTTGCTCCAATCCGAGGGACAGAACGCCCAGAATCGACTTCAGCGTTACTTTTTTGCCGTTAGCTTCGGCAAAAGAGTTGGTATCCTGGAATTTGTTAGCCGTATTCACCAATGCGGTTGCCGGGCGTGCGTGAATTCCATCTTCGTCAATAATTCTGAATGTTTGTTGCATGTTCATCATCCTACTTTCGTATATTTTAATTTTTAGAATCCTGGAAACCATCGCGAGGTTAAGGTTTCAATAGGGTAATGATCCCTTCCTCGCCGCTTTTTACTTCACCGGTCTTGTTCAGCTTCACGGAAGCTCCCTCCGGCAGATTCGAGAAGATAATAGGAGAAATGATCGATTTGGCATTCTCCTTCACATAATCCAGATCCACTTGCATGATCGGTTGACCCGTGGAGACCAGGTCCCCCTCTTGCACAAGGACTTCAAATCCTTGCCCTTTCAGCTTAACGGTATTGACGCCGATATGGACAAGCACTTCCTTGCCGCCATCCGACATAATGCCGACGGCATGCTTGCTGGGGAACACATTGAACACGGTGCCGTTAACGGGAGATACAATCGTTCCGTTATGAGGCACGATCGCAAATCCGTCCCCAGTCATCCGTTCGGCAAACACGGGGTCAGGCACATGGGAAATATCCATAAGCTCTCCATCGGCCGGGGATACGATTTCCTCCTTAACGAGCGTTTCCCCGTCCTGTCCGGCCTGCAGTTCCTCTTGAGCCGTCGGCATCGTCTCCAAAGCCGCTGCTTGAGGTGCAGTGGTCGGCGTGATTCCCGACATGATGTCTTGAATCTGCGATTTGATCGTATCGGAACGGGTTCCGAATATCGCCTGGATATTATTCCCCACCTCCAGCACGCCTGACGCACCCAGCTGCTTCAGCCTTGCCTTATCGACATGGCCCTTGTCTTTTACCTCTACGCGAAGACGAGTGATGCATGCATCCAGATGCGCGATGTTAGGCTGGCCGCCCAGTGCAGTCAGGATATGAAGGGGCAGATCATTTTTACTGCCGCCGCCCGCTGCCCCGGTGTCTGATTCCGGCTCGGTCGTCGAAGCTTCCTCGCGCCCCGGCGTCCTCAGATTGAATTTCCGAATGACAAACCGGAAGCCGAAGTAATAGATTACAGCCATAATAGCACCCACGATGAGAACATTCCACCATGGCGTCCGGTTCGGAATGATACCGAAGATCATGTAGTCGATCAGGCCGCCGGAGAAGGTCATGCCGATTTTGGTGCCCAAAATATGCATGGTCATGAAGGACAGACCGGCAAACAGCGCATGCACGGCGAACAGGATCGGTGCTACGAACAGGAACGAGAACTCAAGCGGTTCCGTGATCCCGGTCAAGAAGGAAGTCAGCGCCGCAGACCCCATGATGCCGGCCACGAACTTTTTGTTCTCCGGTCTTGCCTCATGATAGATGGCAAGCGCTGCCGCAGGGAGACCGAACATCATGAATGGATACTTACCCGTCATGAATGTGCCTGCCGTAAACTCGACGCCGTCCCGAAGCTGGGCCATGAATATGTTCTGGTCCCCTCGAACCAATTGTCCTGCCTGGTTCAGATATTCCCCGAATTCAAACCAGAACGGGGAATAGAAAATGTGGTGCAGGCCGAACGGAATCAATCCGCGTTCCACGACGCCGAACACAAAAGCGGACAGCGTCAGGTTTTGTTCCAGCATGAAATGCGACGCCGTGTTAAGCGCCGACTGGATCGGCGGCCATATAAACACCATCAACAGACCAAGCAAAACGGACGTTGCGGCCGTCATAATCGGAACAAAACGTTTTCCTGCAAAAAAGCCCAGATAGGATGGAAGCTCGATTTTGAAAAACCGCCGGTACATGCTGGCTGCCAATATACCGACGATGATTCCGCCGAATACCCCGGTAGCCAACGTCGGAATGCCAAGCACGCTGGCATATTCGTAATTCGTGCCGACCATGGCCGGCGTCACGCCGATCACGCTGCCCATGGTGACGTTCATGACAAGGTAACCGATGATCGCGGCCAGTCCCGCAACGCCCTCGCCTCCGGCCAAACCGACCGCAACCCCCACTGCAAACAGCAAGGATAGGTTCGTGAATACGATTTGTCCCGCATTCATCATGACCGTGGCAGCCGCTTGAACCCAGGCCGCATCCAGCCAAGGTGCATATTGCAGGAAATCGGGGTTGACCAGCATATTTCCAAGACCGAGCAATAGTCCGGCCGCCGGCAATATGGCCACTGGCAGCATCAGAGCTTTACCGACCCTTTGCAGTACGCCAAAAAGCCGCTTAAACATGAAAATTCTCACCCTCTGTCTCTAGTTGTTATCACAAGCTGTAGGTAGCATCATCATAAAACCATCAAATCAAAAAAAGGCATGAGCAACCACAGGTAAATGGATGGCTAATCTCATGGATTAGATTACCCAAAAATGGGTAATAACAACCAAATTCCTGCAATACTCATGCCTGATCGAATCAGTTACACGTTGGATTTGAAGTTTTATGGTTCATAACTGTTCGTATTGTAACACCGTTCATTTATCGTTGCAACCACATGGTAATGGACTTAATAAAATCTTCACATTTGCCCGCCCTGCTCTTTACGCTGGACCAACCGTTCCAAATGAATGGTCAAATAACCGGCCTCAGCGGGATAGACGGGTTTCTTCAGCCGCTGCTCCATCATCTTGGTCAACTTCCATGCCAAGGAATAGGTCTCGGGATATTCACGCTTCAGAAGGCCGTCAAGCGAACTCGTCTCGTTCACCGCTTCTCCCCGCCGTATCCGCTCCAAGGCAAACCGGAGGTGCGTCAGCAATCGGGAATAATCCAGCGTATCCCTCGGGATGGCGTACTCCAGCTGCTGCTCGACGGTATAAACCAGGTCCGCGATCAGTTCCGAGTGCTTGCGGACCTCGGAGATATGCTGGTTCGTAAGGGCACCGTGAAAATGCAGGGCAATGAATCCGATTTCTTCTTGGCCTAAGTCAACACCGAGCTTCTCCCGAATGGTACGGACGGCATATTCAGCCATCTCGTACTCTTCTGGGTACATCTCTTTGGTTTCGTATAAAAAAGGATTGTGGATATAGAGACCTTGGGCATGGCGTTTAATGGCAAATGCGATATGATCCGTCAAGGCAATGTGGATATGCTCATTCAGAGGAGCGTCGCTGGACTTGGCGGCATTCATAATAATATCATTCATCGCCTCAATCAGCTTCTCATCGATGTGAGGCACCAGCTGCTTATACTGCTCCTGCTCCTCCGGTTTGGTCAAAATGAACATCTTCTCGGCAGCGGCGGCAGGGATACGGTCTTTATTCTTCCGGTTAAAGCCGATGCCCTTGCCGATAACAACAACCTCGCCATGTTGAGGATGTTTCGCTATGATTACATTATTGTTCAACACTTTAGCCACTTGTAAGCTGCTCACGTTCGCACCTCTTTTTGATTCATACGCGTATACTCGGATATCTTATCAGAAATATAAGAGCGCGGCAAAATCATTTGTGGTTGCCAAAGTCTTCAAGGTGCCGTACCGCTGCCTGCCACCATGTATTCCGGCCCTGCCTAGGGCTTGATCCACTCTTCCTTAGCGGCACTTGTCTCTACAGGGACCGGTACAAGTTCCTGCTCGATTGACACCGGCTTTTGAGCCGTGGCGGATTTCTTCGTTGTTAATCCCTTAATGAGATCCTCCACGTCAATCCCGGACACACTCTTCAGCATCTCAGGCGCCGTGGACATCAGCTCGGTCACATAATTGCTCACGCGAGCCGCTCCTTCGCCTTTGCCCGTATCGACAACCGTCAGCTTGTCGATGGACGAGATCGGCTGAGCAATCTTGCCGGCAAGCTCAGGCAGCATTTTCACGATGATATCGAGCACAGCAGCCTCGCCGAACTTCTGGAACGCTTCGGCCAGCTTCTCTTTGGCATCGGCTTCGGCAATACCGCGCAGACGGATGACTTCGGCTTCGGCCGTACCTTTCGCGCGCTCGGCATCCGCAACCGCCATACCATCTAGGCGCTTCTGCTCGGCAGACGCTTTGGCCTGCGTTTCGATGGAGTATTGCACAGCATCCGCTTCGCGCATCTTCCGGGCTTTATCCGCTTCGGCGGCCTGCTCAACGGCATAGCGATCCGCTTCGGCTTTTTTCTTCACGTCCGCATCATACTGCTTCTCGCGAACCATGATTTCTTTTTCCTGCAGGTCGATTTCGCGTTCCTTTCGAACGAGCTCAACCTTCATCTGCTCCTCAACCACCGTTTGTCTGGCTCGGGCTTCCTGAATATGATAAGCTTGGTCCGCTTCGGCCTTCGCCGTATCCTGCTCCTTCTTAAAGGACGCGACTTTCAGCTCACGTTCCTTCTCGGCTTCCGCGATATTGGTATCGCGTACGACCTCGGCCTTCTGTCCTTCTTCTTCGGCGCGCGCCTTCTGAATCCGCGCATCCCGCATCGCTTCGGCTTCGGCAATCTCCGCATCCCGTTTGACCGTAGCGATCCGCGGTTTACCAAGCGCTTCCAGATATCCGTGCTTATCGCGAACGTCCTTAATGGTAAAGGAGACGATCTGCAGACCCATCTTCTTCAGGTCTCTTGCTGCAACCCCCTGAACTTCCTGCGCGAACTTGTCGCGGTTACGATATACTTCCTCTACGGTCATGGAACCGAGAATGGCACGAAGATGGCCTTCCAGCACCTCCTGGGCTTCACCCTTCAGCGCTTCAATGGGCTTGCCCATGAATTGCTCGGCTGCGGTCGCCACATCTTCGATCGAGCTTCCCACTTTAATGATGGCCACCCCGTCCGCCATAACCGGCACGCCTTGCTCCGTGTACACTTCCGGCGTCATGACATCCAGTTTATGAGATAAGAGCGATACGAATTCGGATCGCTGAAACACGGGGAGTATAAAAGCGCCGCCGCCGCGAACGATTTTGATTTTGCGGCCGGATTCGTCCTCCGACAAATTTTTGCTTCCCAAAAAAGAACCGGTGACAATCATCGCTTCATCCGGGCTCACCGTTTTGTAGCGGGCCCAGAACGCAAGTCCTAACACGACAATGACGCCTACAACAATCGACGGAATTACTAAGTACTCTGGCATTGAATCAATCCTCTCCTTTTCGTTCTTCCAGTTCGGACACCCTTAGGACGCCATCAACAATGTCGACAACCACCACGCGGACACCTGCCGGAAGCGTTTGGCGATCAAAGCTTGAGGCAATGTGCATCGTGTTGCCTGCGCCGACCTTGACCATCACTTCCCCGAATCCTTCTGCAGGAAGCGGCACCGTGACTACGCCGATCCTGCCCGCAAGCTCCTTGATGGAAAAGCCCGTCGAGTTCTCGCTGTTCTCCATCGGTTTCACGTACCCGAAGTAGACGAGAATCGAAATGACGATGGCCGCCAAGACAGATAGCGTTACATGGGCACCTGCCGCCAATTCCGTGTATTTCGTCAGCATGATTCCGGTTCCGCCGAATACGGTGATTCCCCCGGCGATCACAACCGGATTGAAAAAATCCACTGACAAAAAGTCCAACAATCCGTCAAGCGCCGAGCTAAGTATGTCGCCTAGCACCACGGTTACGATGGCGAAGATCACGCCTCCGATCAGACAGCCCCAATATAACGCTTCCATGTTGATTGCCCCCTCTGGAATTCCTTACTGTGTATAACAAGTAATACGGCAAAATGTTTGCTAAAGTTTCAATTATTTGCCTCAAACGTATGAAAATCTCTTCATATCTATATTCGACGCCCCAGCAAAAAAGCCTGCACGGCTTGAACCGGCAGGCTTTAAAACCATTTTTATTCCTTGTCAGCTAACGACAGGACAACCCCTATAACGACATCCGATAGATTTCAACGACGTCCTCGCGCTGCAGCTTGCGGAAGTTGCCAAAAGGACCGAAGCGCATCGCTTTATCGGCCATGGACCCGATCTCGCGGTCGTCGATATCGTAATCTCCCAGCGTGCTCGGCGCACCGATGGAAGTCCAGAAGCGGCGAAGCGCCTCGATTCCTTCCAGTCCGGTCGCTTCATCGCTTTTCCCGGCCGAATCAACACCGAATACATTCACGGCAAGCGACTTGAAGCGCTGAGGATCCGCGTTCAGATTATATTTCATCCAGTTCGGGAACAAGATCGCCAGGCCGCCGCCGTGCGGAATGTCGTATACGGCAGACACCGCATGCTCGATGTTATGGGTTCCCCAGTCGCCGGCCATTCCCATGTTGATCATGCCGTTCAGCGCCATCGTACCGCAGTACATGATCGTCTCGCGGTGCTCATAGTTCTCCAGGTCCTCAACCAGCTTCGGCGCCGTATCGATAACGGTTCGAAGAATCGTTTCGCAGAAACCGTCCTGCACCGGCGTATTGGTATCCTGATGGAAGTAGTGCTCCAGTACGTGGGACATGATATCCACGATGCCGTACACCGTTTGATCCCGGGGAAGGGAGAAGGTATGCACAGGGTCCAGAATCGAAAAGGCGGGATAAGCATGCGGGCTGCCCCAGCCCATCTTCTCTTGGGTCACTTCATTGGTGATGACGGAGCCGCCGTTCATCTCCGATCCCGTTGCGGCCATCGTAAGCACCGTTCCAAGCGGCAGACCCGCTTGCGGCACGGCTTTGCGCTCTACGAAATCCCACATATCTCCGTCATACTTGGCCCCTACGGCAATCGCTTTGGAGCAGTCGAGAACGCTTCCGCCGCCAACGGCCAAAATAAGGTCGATGTGATGCTCCCGGCACAATTCCACTCCTTTATGTACCGTTGACAGGCGCGGGTTCGGTTCCACCCCGCCAAGCTCCGTCACCACCGCATTCGCTTCTTTCAGCAAGGCGATGACCTGATCGTAAAGGCCGCTGCGCTTGATGCTGCCGCCGCCGTACACCAGCAAAACGTTCCGGCCGTATTTGGCCACTTCACCGCTTAAAGCACTCAGCTTGCCCTTGCCAAAAATCAACTGAGTCGGATTATGAAAGACAAAAGGTCTCATGTCACATTACCTCCATCGCATCTGGTTTGCATCTAATTCATTCATGCGTGCTTTTTCATTCTATACCATTCCCATTAAGCAAAACAAACAGCCGTCCTTCTTTCGGAAGATCGGCTGTTTGAATGAATCCTAGTTATCGTTAACTTCAAAACATCATATATCCACCATGAATATCTAAATGCTGTCAGGGACGTATCCCATATGGCTCAGGAATCGCTGAAATGCCTGCTGCCCTTCCGCCGTCTGTTTGTATACCCCGGCATGCTCCAAAATCGTCGTGAATTTGCTGCCGACCTCCCGGCGTACCAGCTGGGTGGCCCCGGCTTTATCGGATGCGGTTATGCCCCGGCCCCGCAGCTCCTCGATCCATTCGCCGTGGACGGCGAGCGGATGGTCAGCGGCCTGGCTGTCCGCATACAGTGCCTCGTTCCCCGCCAGAATCTCGGCGATCTGATCCAGCTCTTCCTTGAGCCTGCCCGGCAGGATCGCCAGCCCCATCACTTCGATCAAGCCGATGTTTTCCTTCTTGATGTGGAACATCTCCCGATGAGGATGAAAGATCCCTTCGGGATGCTGCTCGTTGGTGCGATTGTTCCGCAGAACCAGATCCATCTCATAGATGCCCTCGTCATTACGGCGGGCAATCGGAGTCACCGTATTATGGCGGACCCGTTCGCCGTCCGCTTCGCTGAAGGCCTCAATGTCTGCCGAAGGGTCGCTGTAGGTTTTCCAGCCCTCGTAAATGCCGTTCGCGCATTCAAGCAGCGAATCCCGATCGCTTGAGGATAGCCGGATCACCGACATCGGCCATTTCACGATGGCAACGGATACCCCCGGATAATCCCCGTGCGTAAACCCGGCCACCTTCGGCGCTTTCTGGATCGGGAAGGTATGCCGCCCCCCCTGGAAATGATCATGTGTGAGAATGGAGCCCCCGACAATCGGAAGATCCGCGTTCGATCCGAGAAAATAATGCGGATAAGCATCAACAAAACTCAAGAGGCGGGCAAGCGTCGCCTTGGTCAGCTTCATCGGCACGTGATCGTGGTGGAACACGATGCAGTGCTCGTTATAGTAAACATACGGCGAGTATTGGAAGAACCATGGCTCACCGTTCAACTCCAGCGGGATAATGCGCAGGTTTTGCCGTGCCGGGTGATTGACCCTGCCTGCATAACCCACGTTCTCCCGGCAGAGCTGGCATTTCGGATAAATCGGCGGAGGCAGCAGTTTGGCCATGGCGATTTCCTTCGGACTCTTCTCCGGCTTGGATAGATTGATCGTAATCTCAATATCGCCGTACGCGCTGGCATGCCGCCAGTATTCGTTTTTGGCTACGCGATCCATCCGAATGTAGTTGGAGTCGATGCACAGGTTGTAAAATTGCCGGGTAGCCTCGATGATCCCCTGCTCCTGCTCTACCGTCCGAAACCGAGCGGTTACTTCCGAAGGTCTTGCCATGAGGCGGCCCATGATTTTGGCGTCCAGCAAATCCCGGTACGTATCGGTATTCTCCGGGATCATGCCATGCGCCGCACCGTAATCGATCAGGATGTCGAGCATAGCCTGGGGCCCATCCGGCATCAGGTCGTTCACTTCGTCGCCGTACGGCTCGCTGAACCCGAAATCCTCCAGCAGCAGGTTGCGGCTGTAATCCGCATCCGCTGCCTGGATCAGGCCTTTATGAAGCGCGAATCGCACCAGCATTTCAATGGCATGCAGAACCTGCTTGGATTCGGGAGTACTTGATGTTGCAGCATTCATGTTCATCGTCCCCCTTGGATTAATTGTCGCCGTAACCGTCCGGACGGCTGCTGTGCCACTTCCATGCGCTCTCGATAATCTCCTCCAGCGTCGTTCTGGACGGCGTCCATCCGAGAACCGTGCGCGCTTTGTCCGAAGACGCCACCAATACCGCAGGGTCACCCGCACGGCGGGCTTCCATGACAACCGGAATGTCGGCACCCGTTACCCGCTTCGATGTCTCGATCACTTCCTTGACCGAGAACCCGAGTCCGTTGCCGAGATTGAACACATTGCTGGACTCGCCGCGACGAAGGTATTCAACCGCGCGCAGATGCGCATTCGCCAGATCGCTGACGTGAATGTAATCGCGGACGCACGTGCCATCGGGAGTTGCGTAATCGTCGCCAAACACCGAGATGCTGGCGCGCTGCTTCAAAGCGGTTTGCAGAACGAGCGGAATCAAGTGGCTCTCCGGCCGGTGATCCTCGCCGATCTTGCCGCTGGCATGCGAGCCGGCCGCGTTGAAGTAACGAAGGGAGACATATTTCACCCCGAGCACGGTATCGAACCAGGACATCATCCGTTCCATCATCAGCTTGGTTTCCCCGTACACGTTCGTCGGCTGGGTCCGGTCCGTTTCCTCGATCGGCACCTTCTCGGGCTCACCGTAGGTCGCGGCCGTTGAAGAGAAGACGATCTTTCGAACGCCCGCCTCATTCATGGCTTCCAGCAGGCACAGCGTGCCGTACACGTTGTTATCGTAATATTTCACCGGATCCTTCATGCTCTCGCCGACCAGAGAATTCGCGGCAAAATGGATAACGGCATCAATATCGTTGTCCGAGAACAGCTGCTTCAGCAGCGCCTTGTCGCGCAGATCGCCGACATACAGCTTTCCGCCCAGCAGCGCTTCGCGATGACCCGTCTCCAGGCTGTCGATGACTACAACGTCTTCCCCTTGCTCCAGCAGCTCCGCCACGGTATGTGAACCGATATAACCCGCTCCGCCAGTCACTAAAATAGCCATATTATTCGCCCTCCTTCACTTCATGCACGCCTTGACCTACGCCGCATACGTAGAAGTCCGCCTTCAGTCCCGTTCTGGCCTCATACTGCTGTCCCACTTCCGCGATGAAACGTTCCACCGCGTCCTCGTGCACGAGGGATACCGTGCAGCCGCCAAAGCCGGCTCCCGTCATTCTGGAACCGAGCGTACCCGGAATCCGCTGGGCTTCTTCCACCAGAGCATCCAACTCGTCGCCCGTGACTTCGTACAGATAACGCAAAGAGTCATGGGACTGATTCATGTACTGTCCGAAAACTTCCAGATTTCCCTCTTTCAAAGCCTTCACGGAATCAAGCACGCGCTGGTTCTCCTCAACGACATGCTGGGCGCGTCTTCTGACGGTCTCATCCTGGATGCTATCCCGCAAGGTTGCGAATTGATCCGGATTCAGCTGGGCGAGATACGATAACGCCGGGAGCTCCTTTTGCAAAATTTCCAAAGCGCGGTCACATTCGCTGCGGCGTTCATTATATTTGGAATCGACGAGTCCGCGCCGTTTGTTGGTATTCGAAATCACGATTTTGTATGCTCCGGTCCGGAAAGGCACCAGCTCATACTCCAGCGTATCGCACATTAACAGAATGGCATGATCCTGCTTGCCGTTGGCTACGGCGAATTGATCCATGATGCCGGAGTTGACGCCGACGAACAGGTTTTCCACCCGCTGCGAAAGCTTTGCGATCTCCACCGTATCCGTCTCCTTGCCCTCCATCTTCAAGAAGGCGTAAGCCGTGACCACTTCGATGGACGCCGAGGACGAGAGGCCTGCCCCGTTCGGGATATCCCCGTGGTACAGCAGGTCATAGCCGCTGCTGAGCCCGCAGCCGATTTTATTCAGCTCGGTAATGACGCCGACCGGGTAATCCGTCCATTGATCGATTTTGTAGCCATAATCCTCGTCCAGACTGATCGTTAATTCATAGGGGATATTGGTGGATGAAAAGCTCACCTTGTTATCGTCACGCGGTCGGATAATTAAGGTTGTGCCAAACTCCAGGGCTGCCGGAAGCACATAGCCCCCGTTGTAATCCAGATGCTCCCCGATCAGGTTCACGCGCCCTGGCGCATTAAATAGGCGAACCTTATGCTGGCTCTCACCGTGCTTGTCCATAAATCTTTCCATAAGCTGTTGCGTCGTCACTGCCTATCACTCCATCCTGTACATATGGTAGTTTTACTGTCTTCAGTATAATGGAAATCTCGTTAACCGATAATGAAATCTTGTGTGTTACATATGGATTTATGTGACTTATGGAGGTACAATAAATTCATGATCACGAAATCCCTATAGTTCCTCTTTTTCCCAAACTCATTGTAAAGGAAAATGAATGATGAAACCAACCTATTCTGTTGCTTCCAACCCAGCACAGCAAGGCGGCGGCTGGCTCCACGTGCGATTCGCCGGCGAGAGCCAGACCCTTCCGGAGCATGCGTTGGGGCCCAAAATATTCGATCATTACCTCTTGCACATCATCGAATCGGGCCATGGCGTATTTCGGACCGAAACCGACAGATACCAGCTCGGGCCCGGCGATTGCTTCCTGATTCATCCCGGCCAGATTGTCAGCTATGTATCCGATGCGAGCCAGCCGTGGCGCTACCGCTGGGTCGCCTTTGACGGAGAACACGCCGATGAAGAGATATCCCGTTTGGGGCTCACGCCCGAAAAGCCTGTCCTCCACCTCGTGGAGAACAACCCCATTCCCGGCTATGTATCCCTCATCCAGGGCCATTTTCAATCCAGGGAAGAAAGCTCTCACATGGCCGCCATCGGTTACCTGCATTTAATCTGGGCCGAGATCATGAATCAGAGCGACCGGCCGTCCCGATTGACGCTGTCAGAACCCCAGGTCCAGCGCACGGTGAAGCAGATGATCAGTTACATGGCTTCCCAATACGCCCATCCCGTCTCGATCGAACAGATGTGTACGAGCCTGGGCTACAACCGCGCATACCTGTCACGGATCTTCAAGCAGGAAACGGGCATGACTCCGATCACGTATCTGCTTAAATTAAGAATCGACCAATCCAAACGGCTGCTGCGCGAACGTCCCGATTTGTCCATCGAGCAGGTTTCCGCATCGGTCGGACTGACCGATCCGCTCTATTTCTCGCGCCAATTCAAGCGGCTCGTCGGCCGATCCCCGTCGCGGTACCGCAAGGACATCATCTCTTCATCCGCGCTTACTTAAAGATTGCGCCCAAGCCATCCCTTGGCAAAAAAAGGAGCGTCCTTCAGGCCGGTTATCATCCTAAAGGCGCTCCTTTTCATGTATCTATTTCAATGCCACCATGTTTTCGCCAGTATCTATCCTTCCGAAGAAGATGCATTCTCCGTTTTGAGAATCGCTTCTATGCGATCCAGCTCTTCCTTCGAGAACTCCAGATTGTTCAAGGCAGCCACGTTGTCTTCAATCTGGCTTACTTTGCTAGCTCCGATCAGGGCAGACGTCACCCGGCCGCCGCGCAGAACCCAGGCGAGCGCGAATTGAGCCAGACTCTGGTTCCGGGCTTGGGCGATTTGGTTCAAGGCTCTGATCTTGCGCAGCGCCTCAGGCGTGATATTGCTTTCGTTCAGGAACACGGATGCGCTTGCGGCACGGGAATCGACAGGCACGCCGTTCAAATATTTGTTCGTCAAGAGCCCTTGGGCAAGCGGCGTGAATGCGATGCTTCCGACCCCGTTCTCTTCCAGGACGTCAAGCAATCCGTTCTCCACCCAACGGTCCAGCATGGAGTAGCTCGGTTGATGGATGAGCAGCGGGGTACCCAGGCTTTTCAGGATCGATATCGCTTCCCGGGTCTTCTCCGGCGAATAGTTGGAGACTCCGACATACAGCGCCTTGCCGGAACGAACGAGATGATCCAGCGCTGCCATGGTTTCCTCGAGCGGCGTTTCCGGATCCATCCGATGATGATAGAAAATATCCACATAGTCCAGGCCCATTCGCTTCAAGCTCTGGTCGAGGCTTGATACCAGATATTTACGCGATCCGAAATCGCCGTAAGGACCGGGCCACATATAATAGCCGGCTTTGGACGAAACGACGATTTCGTCACGATATGCCTTAAGGTCTCTGGAAAGCACTTTACCGAAAGTCTCCTCGGCAGAGCCTGCAGGAGGTCCGTAATTGTTCGCCAGATCGAAGTGGGTGATGCCCAGATCGAAGGAGCGCGTAATCATGTTCCGCCCGTTCTCGTACGTGTCGACGCCACCGAAATTATGCCATAATCCAAGGGAGATCGCGGGAAGTTTCAGCCCGGACCGCCCCACGCGGTTATACTTCATTCCTTCATAGCGGTCTTCGCTAGCCACATAGGTCACTTGCAATCCCTGCCTCTCTAAGTGAATAGGTCCATTGCTAAATTCCATCTTATCGCGTTTGGTCTTCCTTTGACAAGAAAACGATTACAGGGACAGGTACGGCAATACGCCGCCTTTTGTCCCCTCACGTGCTGATCAGTTTATCCACCTGCGTCATGACTTGACCGATCCGATCCGCAATCAGGAGGCCTGCCCGATGATCGTATGGGGTTGGATCTGCATTCAGCAAAGCTACCTTGCTTCCATGAAAATAGGAGATCAAACTCGCAGCGGGGTGTACCGTCAGGGAAGTCCCCCCAATAATCAACAAGTCGGCCGTCGATATTTCCTGGATCGAGCGCATGATGACGTTCTGGTCCAATTCCTCTTCATACAGCACGACGTCCGGCCGAACCAGCCCCCCGCAATCCTTGCAGCGCGGGACGGTTTCCTTAATGTCCAGAATATCCTGAAGGCTGTAGAATCGGGAGCAATCCATGCAATAATTGCGGTGCACGGAACCGTGAAGCTCCAGCACCTCGGAACATCCCGCCGACTGATGCAGGCCATCGATATTCTGCGTGATGACCGCCTTTAGCTTCCCGTCATGCTCGAGTCTCGACAATAGGCGGTGACAGCCGTTCGGCTGCGCATGCGGGTGCAGCATCTTGCTCCGGTAGAAGTCGTAAAACACTTCCGGATGCTGCATAAAAAAAGTATGGCTGAGCATGACCTCCGGCGGATACGGAGACTGGTGCTCGCTCTGGTACAGTCCGGCTGCCGAACGGAAGTCTGGTATTCCGCTCTCGGTGGAGGTACCGGCTCCCCCGAAAAAAACAATGTAGTCGCTCGCTTCGATCCATGTTGCCAACTGCTCGATCTTTTCCCTGTTCTCCACTCTTATACACCTCCGTACAGCCCTTAAAATAACACGTCTACCTGTGCACGTCTAATTCATTATAATCGGATATGACAACATCGGCATCTGTCAGATGCGCCGGCTCCCCTTCATCCGTCATTAAACCTACGGCCAGCGCAGCGCCTGCTTGCTTCGCCATCTGCATATCCGCGTTGCTGTCGCCGATGACAACCGCTTCCTCCGGTTTGATTCCGAGCCGGCGGCATGCCGCCTCGGTCATTTCGGGGTGCGGCTTGCCATTTCGAACCTGATCTCTTCCCATAATGACCGTAAAGTACGAGCGAAGCCCCATCCATTCCAACTGCTCCACGGCACCTGAGGTTTGATCCGAAGTCACCACTGCCATCTTCACGGAGGCCAAGCTGCATTTTTCCAGGAAATGTTCCAGTCCGGGCATCGGGAATGCCGGCTTTCGCTGACGGACTTCGTACATGGCATTTTTCGTAATCTGATGGACCTGTACAATCGCCTCGTTCCATGGCATCCCGGCTGCGTACAATTGCCAGGCCAGAAGCCCGTTGGTCTCCTCCACGGTGCCCATGGCGAGCGGACCCCGCAGATCATACCCCGATACGCGTCCGCCGGCATCGTGCTTGGTCCCCAGCACCTTCTCTTTCGGCAGCGTAAAGCCGGATCCCATCAGCTCCAGCCGTTCCTCCATGAACTCGAGCACATAATCGGCCCATCCTCCCCACAGCGCCATGAAATGAAGCAGCGTACCGTCTTTATCAAACAAGATCCCTTGGCAGGGAACGGTTCGTCCTTTCACTTGAACAAACGGCAACGGTTCAAAACCTCCCTATCCTATTCTTGATCATACTCTTATTAAACCATGAAATAAACTCTGATTTAAGCGTTATTGGCGCATGGGATCAAGAAATCGCTCCGACTTGAAAATTTACCAATCTTTAGTCGAATGTTTTGATTCATGACAAATGGACCGTGGTAAGTAACATATACGCATAGCAAATACGACGGTAAAGGAGTGATTTGTTCATGGCCACCAACAGCAATCGAAAGATGACCCGCGAAGAAGCCGGACGTCTTGGCGGCGAAGCCACGGCCAAAAAACACAGCCGCGAATTCTATCAGGAAATCGGCAAAAAAGGCGGCAAAGCGACGTCCAAAAACCATAGCCGCGAGTTTTACCAGGAAATCGGTCAAAAGGGCGGCGAAGCCACCTCGCGGAATCATAATCGCGAATTCTATCAGGAAATTGGCCGCAAAGGCGGCAAGAAATAGCATACCTTTTCAGTAGGAAGCCTGTTCCCGACCAAGGGGGACAGGCTTTTTCTTGGCCGTCACGACAGCCTTCCTTCCATCGCTTCCTATTAATATCATGTAGAAAAACCTACCTTTTTGTGATAGACTCATTTAAAACCTATTCGCTGTTTACAGGTACCCGGCTGCTTTGCCGGAAGACCGCGCTAAAGCGTAACAATTTTATAATAGATCTGGGGGGAAATCGACATCATGACAACCAAAAAAATGCGTTCAGACATGATCAAGAAAGGTTTTGACCGGGCGCCGCACCGCAGCTTGCTGCGTGCAGCAGGCGTTAAGGAAGAGGATTTCGGCAAACCGTTCATCGCCGTGTGCAACTCTTACATCGATATCGTTCCGGGTCACGTGCATCTTCAGGAATTCGGCAAGATCGTGAAGGATGCGATCCGTGAAGCCGGCGGCGTTCCGTTCGAGTTCAACACCATCGGCGTGGATGACGGAATTGCCATGGGACATATCGGCATGCGCTACTCGCTGCCAAGCCGCGAGATCATTGCGGATTCCCTGGAAACCGTTGTATCCGCCCACTGGTTCGACGGCATGGTGTGCATCCCGAACTGCGACAAAATTACGCCAGGCATGCTGATGGGCGCCCTGCGCGTTAACATCCCGACGGTGTTTGTCAGCGGCGGACCGATGAAGGCCGGCGTGGACAGCAAAGGCCGCAAATTGTCCCTGACTTCCGTATTCGAAGGCGTCGGCGCTCACCAGGTCGGCAAAATCAATGACGATGAGCTCCTGGAATTGGAACAATACGGATGTCCAACCTGCGGATCCTGCTCCGGCATGTTCACCGCCAACTCCATGAACTGCCTCGCCGAAGCGCTGGGTCTGGCTCTGCCGGGCAACGGCACCATTCTTGCCATCGCCGAAGAGCGCAGAGAGTTTGTTAAACAATCGGCCAAACAATTGATGGAACTTGTCAAAATGGACCTGAAGCCGCGTGACATCGTAACCCTGGAAGCTATCGACAATGCGTTTGCGCTCGATATGGCGATGGGCGGCTCCACCAACACGGTGCTTCATACATTGGCGCTTGCCCAAGAAGCCGGCCTTGATTACCCGCTGGAGCGGATCAACGAAGTCGCTGACCGCGTTCCTCACATCTCCAAGCTGGCTCCGGCTTCGGATTACTTCATCGAGGACGTGCATTTGGCAGGCGGAGTAAGCGCGGTTCTGCACGAGCTTCTGAAGAAGCCGGGCGCATTGCACGGGGATTGCATTACCGTAACCGGCAAAACGCTGGCCGAGAACGTAGAGGGCTGCGAAATCCAGGATGAGAACGTCATCCATCCGATCGATTCCCCGTATTCCGAGCGCGGCGGACTCGCGGTACTGTACGGCAATCTGGCTCCTGAAGGCTCCATCATCAAAGTCGGTGCGGTCGATCCGTCGGTTGGCGGATACCATAAAGGACCTGCCATCTGCTTTGACTCCCAGGACGAGGCGCTTAGCGGCATTGCCAACGGCAAGGTCAAGGAAGGCCATGTGGTTGTCATTCGATACGAAGGGCCGAAGGGCGGACCGGGCATGCCGGAAATGCTGGCGCCGACCTCGCAGATTGCAGGCATGGGGCTTGGAGCCAAAGTCGGTCTGATCACGGACGGACGCTTCTCCGGCGCTTCCCGCGGCATCAGCATCGGACACATCTCGCCGGAAGCGGCTGAAGGCGGACCTATCGCTTTCGTTGAAGACGGGGATATCATCGAGCTGGACCTGAATAAACGGACGATTCAATTGCTGGACGTTTCCGAAGAGGAAATGGCTGTACGCCGCAGCAAATGGGTTGAGTTCGAACCGAAAGTGAAAACCGGTTACCTTGCCCGCTACTCGAAGCTTGTGACCAACGCCAGCTCTGGCGGCGTATTGAAAATCTAATCCTTAATAAAGCAAAGGGGTTATCCCGCGCAGGCATTTGCAGCAGCCTGCGGGGATAACCCCTTTTTTATAACCAAAACCATCTAAGAGATAATCCATGCATAATGGCGGAAACCATCGATTCGATGAACTACATGCCTTGCGAGACACTGGCAACCGCCAGATCACCCGCATGCTCCTGTTGAACTTCCTGCTGTTCCTCCGATGGAGGCAAAACCTGCGTTTTCTTCTCCGTATAACGTCCGATCAGAACATCCACCGGCATGACGAGCATTTTCGGCTCCATCATCTGGGTGCCCTCCTTCAGGCGGGCCTGCCCTTTCGGGTGAATGACGCTGAGCAGCAGTTTCAGATACAGTCTGGACGAGCTTGCGAACAGCCCCCGAGGCAAATCCATCACATGGAATCCGAATTGCTCGGGGCCACGCGAAATCATGGTTACGGCATACAACCCTTTGATATCCTTAAACTCGGGCCGGTCCAGCACCATGTTCGCCAGAGAAGGCAAATCCTTCTGCACGGCACGAATCATTTTGATGGCAAGCTGCACTTCCGAGCGGGAGCGGCTGCCGATCTCGAACAATTTTTTGTTGTCAAAGTGGAGCTCGAGCACCTGGTCTCCCTTCTCAAGCCGGCTGCCGTCTTCCATCACGACCGTTTTGCCGGTGAAAGCACGCTTTCGGAAATGCAGCATCGGATCCTCCGGATTAACCGTTTCAAGCGCGAACACCGCATGAAATGCTTTTTCCCACAAGAGCCACAACGAGACGATCAACCGCTTGAGAGGAGACAGCTTCTTCGCTTTCGCTTTGCTTTCCTTAGCCATCATGTCGTCGATTCGGATGCTTCTCATTCCCTTCTGCTCTGCGACTTTCAGTACGCGTTCCAAGGCAATCAGCATTTGCTCCGGCGCATCGGGGTTCGCTCCCATCGTCGTACCGCAGTCATGGAGGAGCATAACCTCGCCGCCGTTCAGCTTGGCCAGCATACGCTGAGTCAGCTTGTCAGCGCCGATCTTGCTTCGCCAATCATTAAACATCGAGGACCATAAGATGATGCGGCAGCCGGTATTCTTGGCAAAATCGAATAGATTCACGATTCCCCAAGGCGGTCTGTAATATCTCGAGCGCTCGCCGGTTATGGCGTAGATGATATCGTCCGTGCGTTTGACTTGCTTGCGGACGGTCACGGGTCGCATTAACCAATTGCTCTTGTGAACATAGTTGTGAATCCCGATCAGATGACCCTCGCTATGAATGCGTTTGACGACCTCCGGATGCTTCTCGGCATGGGAACCGACCAGAAAAAAAGTCGCTTTCATATTATACCGCTTCAATAGATCCAGCAGTCTTGGTGTATAGAACGGATCAGGACCATCATCAAAGGTTAAGGCGAAGTCTTCCAAGCCTGTTCCCCTGCGAAATACTCGAAAACCGAATATCCGGGTCAGGATGCCGGGAATGAATGCATAAAAAGATGAAAGGTAAAACAACCATAGCAGTAACGTTTGCATGCTAACTCCCCGCTTTTTATTTCTTTTTCTAATGAAGACACTATTATTATTTTATCATAGCACTTAAAGAAATAGGCTTTTTTTTCGCAAATCGTGTACAATGATATCTATCAATAAAGTATAAAGGAGCCGATATCCCACTATGCTTCCCTTGTATAAAAAATATTGGAGAACCGCCTTCGATATAGGTTTAATCGTGCTTACGGTTTACTTGATCATGCTCATATTCAGCAAGCTTTACCAGATTGCGGCTCCGGTGTTTTTATCTTTCCTCGTTTTCCTGATTATTGAGCCTTTCTCCAAATTCCTGCACCGCAGGGGGCTTCCGAAGCCCTTCGCCGCCGCGATATCCGTTCTGCTCTTCCTGCTCGTCATCCTTGGCATCCTGTTTGGAGCCGGAGCGCTCATCGTATCGCAATTCATGAACCTGCAGGACAATTTGCCGGCTTACACCCAAACGATCCAGAAACATTTCTCGGAAACCCTGATGTTCCTGCAGACGAAGCTCGACGCGCTGCCGCCGGATCTGACGGACCGCCTGAACGGTTACTTCCAAGACATTACCACCTTTGCCCAGGGCGCTGCCGAGTCGTTCTTCCGTTACATCGTTGGATTCATGGGGTCGTTCTCCTCGTTCATCGCGAATTTCGGGGTTGCGATTATCCTCGCTTTCTTCCTGAGCACGGAAATCGGCAGCTGGCGGAGAATCGCCAAGGACAAGACGCCGAAGACGCTTAAGACGGCTTTTGTTTTCCTGAAGGACAATGTATTCAAGGCAATCGGCTCTTATATTAAAGCCCAGATGAAGCTGGTCAGCATCACCTTTGTCATTGTATACATAGGACTCTTGATATTAGGTACGGGCAATTCCCTGTCCGTCGCGCTTATCTGCGCCGTATTTGATGTATTGCCGCTGCTTGGGGTTCCCGTTATTCTTATTCCGTGGATCACCTATTTGTTCATTGTAGGCAACACCGGGCTTGCAATCGGCTTGATCGTTCTGCTTGCCGTGGTGGTCATTTCCAGACAGCTGCTCGAGCCTAAAATTACGGGAAACTCGATCGGCGTATCCTCCGCCTTTCTGATGCTGTCCTTTATGATGATCTCCCTGTCGATATTTGGGGTTGCCGGTTTGATTCTGGCTCCCATCCTGCTGATTCTCATCAAGGAATTGCTTGCGCAGGGATATCTGAAGCAGTGGATCCATCTGCCGAGCGAAGAATTCGATGTGTCCCCTTGGGATATGTCCCGCTCTTACGCGGAGCCGGAGCCCGCTTCAACCGAGGCCAAGAAATCGGAGACCTGACCGAATATTTCGGTTGCCTGATTGCTGCTGTTCGTGCTCCGATTCTCCACCAATACTGCCACCGCATAACGTGGCTTCTCCACCGGGCCGTACCCGACAAACCACTGATTGTTTCGGGCACGGCCCTTTACTTTGACCTGAGCGGTTCCCGATTTGCCTGCAAGGGTCCATTTGCGATGATTCAAAGCGCTTCCTGTTCCCTCTTGAACGACATCCTCCATCCATTCGAGCAGGATCGAAGAGGTTTCCCGGGAAATACCGTTTCCTGCTGGGCGTTCGTACAGCGGATTCGTATCCTGAAGCAACTGGCCGTTCGCGTACCGAATCTGCTTCACAATACGCGGCTTGGTCTTCACCCCGCCATGAAGCAGCGTCACCATCGCATTAGCGGCTTGGAGCGGAGATACGGCAGCGTCTCTTTGGCCTATGCCTGTCTGCACTCTTACGCCTGCATCGGAGGCATCTGCGGAGCCGGAAAAGACCGTCCCCTTCTCTTCATGATCCAACGGTGCAAATGAGCGAAGCCCTAAAAACTGCTGTGATTGCCAGCCTACGCTTTGACCAAAGCCCAGCGCGGATGCCGCTGAGGTCATTTGCTGTGGGGTTAATCTTTCCGCAAGCGTGGCAAATACGACGTTGCAGGATTCCGCAAAGCCCTCGCGAAGATCAATCGTTCCATGCCCGCCCTTTTTCCAGCAGGACAATCCGAACTTGCCGAATTCCCCATCGCAATGAAAATGTTCGTTTGGCGAGCTGAGACCATTCTCCAAAATGGCCGCTGCCGTGACAAGCTTGAACACGGAGCCTGGCGTGGCCGCTTTCAATCCGCGATTCTCCCACTGACCGTCTTTCGGATGTATCTGCTCCGGATTGTAAAACGGTCTGGATACCATCGCCACGATATCGGCATTGCGTGCATCCAGCACGACAACCGCCCCTTCTTTCATGCCCGCTTTTTCCGTGATGGTCTCGATCCCCCGCTGAATATCGATATCGATCGTTGTGGATACCCGTAACGGATAGTACCGATTGTCCGGCGCCTTCACCATCGGCTTCATATCCTGAATCACTTCATTCGTGCTGTTTACCGGAAAATAGACGACCGTAGGTCCTTCACCCCGGATCAGCGAATCCATCGTCTTCTCCAGGCCGCTGGTTCCCGAAATCTCCGGATAATCCTGAAAGAACAGGCTTTCCTTACGCTGGCCGGATACAAAACCAAGCCACTGCATGCCCGATTGGCGATTACCGTACCGCTGCTCATAAGGAAGAACCTTGAGTTTGGGGAGCTCAAGCTCGCGAATCTGCTTGATCTGCTCCTTGGACAAGGAACGCGGAATGCGGGAATCCGCTCCATGCCATAGCTGCGGCTCCTTTAGCTTGCCCCAGATTTGCAGCAACTGATTCGTGTCCGTTCCCAAGATGCGGGCCAGCTTGGCAACCTGATGATGGGCGCTCCTCAGCTCCTTCTCGCCGGCCGGAAACAATACGGCTGTCCAGATCAAATTGCCTGTGAGCGGTTTTCCGTTGCGATCCGTAAAATGTCCGCGGCCCGAATCCAGCACGATGCCCCGTTCCCGCTGGATAAGCGATGCCTCAACCATTGTATGCCGGCTTCCGGGGACCCGTTGATGCTTCATCACGAGCTGCACCCAGGCAAGGCGCATCGTCAAAATAGCAATCAATATCGTCAAAATCAGCCATCCGTATGTAATTCGTTTATTGCGGATTAGCCTCATGGTTCCGCTCCTCCAATTGAGTCTTTGTTTCCTCATTATTTCCATATGGAACCTGACTCAATCATGTTCGCTTCTCTCTGCACCATCATCCGGTTTCTCCGGCTGCTTCCAGGGCGGATCCCCGTATTTGTGCAGATACCGGTTCGTTTGGAATAAGGTCAACGGTACGAGGATGAGCAGCAGTATACCAATCACGACAAGCGGATTTAACAAAATATCGTAGCGAAGATCCATGAATTCCATCAACCTTCCTTCCTTATTCCGTCCCGGTAATGGTTCCAATGGTTCGGACTCTCGCGTCTGCGTGCACATGGATCTTGCATTGCGAAAAAATGTTTTGACCTCGGTCCCAGTCGTCCTTGTAACGGTTCCAAGTTTCGTACTCCTGCTCTTGGCATTTCTTCCAGAAGCCCAAAAAGTCCGATTTATAATCGTTCTGGGCCTTTTGAATGACATCCATTGCGATTTCCTTGATCCGTTCCTCCGCCTTGCGTTTGATCTCCCCGTTTAGTTCGCGAACGATTTCGCTCTCTTCCAGCTCAGCTTCCCCAATATTGCCTCTGACCGAAATTTCAACGTCAAACTCGGGACGTCCGCGATCGTCCAGATGGACTCGAATGATCCGGTTGAATTCCCTGACTTCAAAAACGAGCTGTTTGCCGTGAACGACCAGTTCCAGGGATGCGGTTTTTACCGTTCCCTGCATCATGTTCCGGCCCGTGGTTTCATCGTTGTCCAGGAATCCTATGAACCTGTAGTTCTCGCCGTTAAACACAGCCGCGCCGCTGGTGGATACTCTGTCGTCTTGCGTGATCGATACCCGGGGCAGCGCATAACTCGACTTGGACAACAGGAAATGATGCAGTTCCCCCATATTCGTTGGAGGCGTGATGGATTCGCTTTTGTCCTTATTTTCTTGCGTCGAACGAATGTACTGCACAGGCAAGGTTTCAATCTTTGAATGGATCTCCAGGATCTTGCTTGCCTCTCCCTCAGCGACCATAATATTGGAAGCTCGCCGGTTCTCCGGATCCCGGACAAACAAATCCAGTACATCGCCTATGTGCTCCGTTCCGGCCAGCGCTTCAGAGATAATGATCACTTGATTATGGGCCAGGTAAGGAGAGCGGCTGATCTCATTCGACATCTTCCGTGCGGCTTTGAATACGCTGCTCGCGGTCGAGGACAGATTGATAAAAGGGCTCCCCCCCTCACTCTTTTGGCCGCTGGAGCCTTTCATCTGCGTAGGCACGACAATTTGAAAAGTAAGCTTAATTTGTCCTTCCTCTGCCGCGTCAAGAGCCGTGCCGACTACAAATCCGCGCTCCTCGATTTCGATGCGGTCCCAGCAGCCGGCTGTCGGCCATAACAGCATGAGCGCCAATAACATCCTGAGTTTTCTAGCCATCCCCCTTCACCCCCCGAACTTTAGCGATCAAGAGCAGCAGTGCCGGAAGCACCCATGCGAATCCGACCCCCATATAACTGATCCATTCGGCAAATACGTTGAGTTCTCGGAGCGAGCTCGGCAATAAACCGAGGATGAACAGGATCGGGGCCAGAACAAGGATCATCGTAAATCTTTGATGTTTAGGGAATACGGATTCCAGCGCCAATAATGCCACGTCAAACGCCATCGCATTCGTGCTGAACAACGTCATCAGCCAGATGACAAAAAAGAAAAATTCAAACCGTTCGAATATCCCTCCCGGGACTTCAACCTCTTTGGCCAATTCGGCTAACGGATACAGCGTATTGGAGACCACCACCGGTCCAAAAACGCCAATGACAAACACAAAAACAACAAAGTATATGCAGATCGGTATCATCAACCCGCGTAAAATAGATCCTGGAAGCTTGCTTTTCCTAGCGACATAGATGTTGTAGAACAGCATGATCTCCAGTCCGAGGTAGGAGAATACCGTATCCTTCGAAGAGGCAACGATTCTTCTCCAATCGGTTTTAAACACAGGCAGCAGAAAGTGCATGTTTAAGCTTCCAAGATTCAAGAGGACGATCAGCAGCAAAATCGTGACAACGATGGGAAAGAAAATCAGGTTCAAACGCACCAAAGCGATGCTTGGCCCGGCAACGGCATAGATTAATACCAGCAAGTAAACCAGCCCGATGATTTCCTCCGGCGTGTTATCGAATAAATACAGCCTCGTTATCGTGGAAACGCCGCGCACTTGGTAACTGACAAATAACAGAAAGTAAAGACTCATTAACAGCGTCAGCACATGGGCTGCTTTTCGGCTCAAAATCATCGAGGCCATTGCATGATAGTTTTTACCGGGAAACCTCGAAGCCAATACGCCGATGGCCCAAGCAAATACAAATGCGATCATGCCGCCGAGAACGATCGGCATCCAGCCATCCGAGAACTGGGTCTTCTTCGCAATCGTATGGGGGAGCGTGAGGATTCCGAGTCCAATCATCATATTGCTGACAGAGTAGACAATCTCTTTTCTGCCGATCGTTTGACTGCTTCGTTGGTTAAGGTTCATTACGAATCACCGCTTTTTTGCCCGATGGATATCCTGGGGCTTCATAAATAAAGGTCTGAGCGTAAGCCAAGTCACCGGCACGCGGATAAACATATCCTTCCAATCGTGCTGAACAGAGGGGGCAATGGGACTCAGATAAGGGATTCCGAAACTATGCAGCCTCATCAAGTGGATACAGATCATGATAAAGGTCAGCACGATCCCATACAGTCCCAGAAAGCTTGCAGCAATCATGATCGCAAAGCGGAGCATTCGAAAAGAAATACCTGCGCTGTAAGACGGAATGGCAAAGGAGGATATTGCTGTCAGTGCCACGATGATGACCATAATCGGGCTCACGATCCCCGCCTGAACCGCAGCCTCCCCGATTACAAGTCCTCCGACAATACCGATCGTTTGACCTATCGGTTTCGGCAGCCGAATTCCCGCCTCGCGCAGCAATTCCAGTGTAACTTCCATCAGTAAGGCTTCGATCACTGCAGGAAAGGGCACCCCTTCCCGTGAAGCAGCAATCGAGAATACGAGCTTAAACGGGATCATGCCGGGATGGAAAGACAGGATGGCAATATACAGCGCGGGAAGAAACAAGGTAATTCCGATGGCCACAAGACGCAGCAAACGTATCAGCGAGCCAATGCTCCATCGTTCGTAATAATCCTCCGGGGAATGTAACAGGGAAATGAAAGTAAACGGAAGCAGAAGCACAAAAGGGGTACCGTCCAGCAAAATCGCTACTTTTCCCTGCAGCAGGGCGGAAGTGGCCTTATCCGGTCGCTCCGTATTGAGGATCTGCGGAAACGGCGATAAAAAGCTGTCCTCGATCCATTGCTCCACCGTTCCGGATTCAGGGGCATAGTCGAGATCCAGCGACTTCAGCCGGCGGTTGACTTCTTCGATCAGCTCCGGATTCGTCAATCCTTTAATATAGACGACCGCAAGCGACTGGTTCGATCGCCTGCCGATGGTATGGGGGTCGATCGTCAGATTCGGCTCGCGAATATGTCTTCGCAGCAGGGAGATGTTGGTGTAGATGCTTTCCGTAAATCCTACTCTCGGGCCGCGCACCAGCGCTTCGGTTTGAGGTTCCTCAATGCTCCGTCCCGGCCATTTGCGGGTTTTGATCAGCAGGACCTCATCCGTACCCTCCAGCATAAGAATCGTATCGCCCGAAAGAATGACCGGAATGACTTCATCCCAGCGTCTCGTTCGGTTGGTGATCTGCAGGGATATCATCCGATTCTCGATTTCATGGAGAACATGCCGCACATCCTTCATGGATGACGCGTATTGCTCCGGGTTATGCTGAATCGGCTGGATAATCTGCTCCTTAATCAACAACTGATCGGATAATCCTTCCAAGCTGACAATGGCTGAGGTATATGAAACGCCCCCAACCTGAAGCACTTTGGTGGTGAGGTCGCTGGGGTCATTGAGCAACAGACTTAATGTTTCCAGGTTTTCCTTTAGGTGCGTTGACAGGAATTCAGGCGTTTGGCCAGGCTGCTTCGTCTTCATGTGACCTCGACTCCTTCAACCATATTCTCCGTTATGATACCCTCTGAAATCCATTTTTATCCGTAACAGAAAAAAGGCTGCTCCTACCCGCTTAACGGATGGAACAGCCTATGAAACAACTTTCTATAATCTAAAACGAGACAAGGTCTCTTTCAGCTCATTCGATACATTCTCAAGCTGTGTTGACAGATTAACCAGCTGACTGCTGACGCTTTGCTGCTCTGTGGAGAGAGAAGCCACCTCTTCCGAAGTTGCGGAGGATTCTTCGGCTACCGCGCTCACATTGCTCATCGCTTCCGAAAGTACATTTTGAGATTCATTCAGCTCATCAATCGAATGCGTAACGGAATCCAAGCGATCGATAAATTCTACCATCTGCTGTTGAACGGATACGAAGATATCGTTCGTTTCCTTAACGGCATCCATCTGACCCTTGAAGAGCGGGTTCGCATCGAGCAGTACCTGCACGGTTTCGTTCATCTCGGCCATGATGCGGTCCGTAATTTGGCTGACCATATCGATGGATTGCCTGGATTGGTCTGCCAATTGGCGGATTTCATCGGCCACGACCATGAAGCCTTTACCGGCTGCTCCGGCACGGGCCGCTTCGATCGTTGCATTCAAGGAGAGGATGTTCGTTTGCTTGGTGATGTTCTGAAGCACATCAAGCACTTTGGCAACCGAAGATGTCGTTTCCTTCAAGCCATCAACCTTATGCATCATCGAGCGGGTCATATCCTCGGTCTGATGGGTCTTATCCAGCAAGTCGCTCAAATGCTTTGTTCCCAGCTCACTGGAGCTTTCTACGTGACGGGCCGATTTGCCCATCTCTTCGTTAGCCGTAACAACGATTTGCATCTGCTTCGAGATGTTGTTGGTCAGATCGCTGCCGCGCTCTGCTTCAACTGCCAGACTGCTGGCTCCGTTCGCAATTTCCTCGGTAGCCACGGCAATTTCTTTGGCCGAAATCGCAGTCTTCTTCGAGGCATCGCTTAATTCGGCAGCCGTTCGAAGCACTTCCTGGGCGGTATTGCTCGTTTGCTGCACGAGTCCGGTAATCTGCTCCATCATATCGTTGAAGCTGGCCGAGAGCTGACCGATTTCGTCCTGGCTCTTATGGTCTGTACGAACATTCAAATTCCCTTTAGCGCCTTCCTTCATCAGCAGGTTCAGCTTGCCTATCGGACGGGCAATCATCCTTACCATCCAAATCCCGATCAGAATGGCAAAAATAACGTCGATCGCAGCCACGATCAGCGTGATGACCAGTATGCTGGAGGCATCCTTCGTGAGCTCGCTGGTTTGGACAGAACCTACGAGCTTCCAATCGTTCGTGCTCAGCGTATTGTAAACCGCCAGTACATTTCTTCCTTCCTCATCCTTCGTTCTTACGTCATCCGTTTTGGTGTCGGCCGGAAACTCTTTCGCAAACGTCCAAGCGGTTTCCGAACCCACGATGGAGGAATCGCTGGAGGAAACAACGATGCCTTCCGGACTGATCAATTGCAGTTGACCGTTCTCGCCAAGGTTAATTCCCTTCAGCTGGGCATCCAGCACCGAGGCGTTCAGTTCAAACATGACGACATACGTAGACGTCAGGTCGTTCATGGAACCCAAGGAGCGGGCAATCGTGAAATACGGAGCACCGCTGTTCTGCATCGTTGGCAGCCACATAATCTTCTTGTCGCCTTCCTTCAGTTCGGCATACCAGCTTTGCTCAAGGACGGTTTTGGAGGATTCCGAGGATTGTCCTGCGGATATGATCTTCTCTCCCTTGGAAGGGATCAAATAAATGGCTCTGATGGCCGAGTCCGACGTAATCTGATTGGATAGTTTATCGCGGATGGTCCGCTCTACCGTAAACGCATCGTACTCGCTTAACTTCTTATCCGTGTACTCGGACAACAACTTCTGCAATTCAATGTCATAGAAGATTTGTCTGCCGGCATTCTCGTACTTATCCAGAATGATGTCGATTTTCTCGGAGGTTTGGATAATCGTCTGCTGATTGCCGTTTGCAGCATTCTTCTCAATCGTGTCCTTTGCCTTGTTGTAAGACAGATACCCCAGGACGATCACAAAAAATACAATGGCTGACAAAAAGATCAGGAACAACCGGATTCCGACGGATTTTGCCGGGTTCATCGGCATGCGGCTTATGGCCGTTCCCATGTTGGAAACGAACGACTTGGCAGTATGTATCCCTGATGATGCCGAAGGCGTTTTCTTTTTCTCTTTGTTTCCCCCGGGCTTCTTGTCCTTTTTCGGTTTCTTATCATGCTGCTCAACTTCTGACATTAGCTGTTCACCTACCACAATCATATTATTAATACGTCGGTCCAATCCCCTGAAACGTATTCGTTACTCTTTATTTCGACAATTGGGGGTGTTTTCCTTTGGGTTTTCGCAAAAAAATAATTCTTAAATCCTAATTTTTTTGTAAACAAAAAGAATCCAAGGTCCATCCACAGACCCGGATTCTCAATTGTGTAGTTCTTAAGAACTATATTTTATTATCCTTTGCGTTTTCGCATCATATCAAAATGACGCACCGGCTGATCCACCTTCATGCGAATGAGCTGAAGGGGATGGCGAGCTGCATCCAGTTCGCTTCCATTCTCATCCTGGATAGGCCCAACCGTCTGCTTAAAGAAGGTCCCTTCCGGCCCGAAAAATTCGATTTGATCCCCCGGCTTAAAGTGGTTCCGCTGCTGGATGACGGCCGTTCCCGAGTGTTCGTCATATTCCATCACCAATCCGGCGAAATCATAAGGCACCGCCTTCTCTTCCGGTTCATAAATATGATCCTCATGGTCCGGCGTATCATAGAAAAATCCAGTATTCAGCGGTCGGTTGGCCGCTTTATTAATTTCCTCGATCCATTCCGGCTTCAATACATAATGGTCAGGGTCGGCCATGTAAGAATCAATCGCCTGTCTATACACATTGACCACGGTCGCAACGTAATGGATCGATTTCATCCGTCCCTCAATCTTGAAGCTGTCGATTCCGACCTCGATCAGATCCGGAATATGCTCCAACATGCAGAGATCCTTCGACCCCATCGTAAACTGATTATCTTCCGGCTGGAACAGCGGGATCTGGGTAACGCCCGGTTTGAACGGGGATGGAGCAGGGGCAGGCTGTTCCATCAGCTGCTGCTCTTCCGACACCCAATGTCCCTGCTCTTCTCGTCCATCCTCGAACAAATCATATTTCCAACGGCAGGATTGGCAGCATCCGCCCCGGTTCGAATCACGGTCCGTAAAATGGTTGGACAATACGCAGCGACCGGAGAACGAGGAGCACATTGCTCCATGGATAAAGGCTTCGATCTCAATGTCAACATGCTCTTTAATCGCTGCGATTTCCTCCAGGCTTGCCTCCCGTCCCAGTACGACCCGCGGCAATCCTTCGTCCTTCCAGAATTTCACGGCCTGCCAATTGAGCGTGGACTGCTGCGTGCTCAGATGTACTTCAAGTTTAGGCGCAGCGCGCTTGGCAACCTCGATAATCGCCGGATCGGCAGCGATGATCGCTGCAATGCCTGCTTCTTCCAGGCTTCGCAGGTAGGATTCGATGCCTTCGATGTCCTCGTTATGCGCATAAATGTTGGTGGCCACAAACACCTTCGCGCCGTATTTCTTGGCGAATTCCACGCCTTCTTTCATTTCTTCGAAGCTGAAGTTGTCCGCATTCGAACGAAGGCCGTATTTCTGCCCTCCGATATATACCGCATCGGCACCATAATGCACCGCAAATTTCAGTTTTTCCAAATTACCGGCCGGGGCGAGCAATTCCGGCTTGTCCAGGCGATAGCGTTTGCCTTTGTATTTTGGCTGTGCCATTGCTTCCATGCTGTCCACTCCTTAATAAACTTGTTCCTTGTAGAAAAATCCAAACGACAATTCGCGTTCCGGATCCTGAATCGCGCGGATTCCGTCCATCCACTCTTCCTGAAATGCATAAGCTGAAGCGTCTGCAGCATAGAGATCGATCGCTTTACGATACGTTCGAATTACAACCTCATTGTAATGGCGCGGCTTCAGCAGTGTTTCCACCTTAAAGCTGTCCACGCCTGCTGCCATCAGCAGATGCAGATCCTCCAGAATGCAGATATCCTCCGAACTCATGATATGGGTGCCATTGATATCCTCATAGATCGGATACTTCTCGTCCTGGCGTTCGGCCTCGATGAGAAACAGGCCTCGCTCTTTGCCCAGGCTGCCGTCATTGACCGGTCTGCCCTGCTGCTGCATGTAACTGTTCACCAGGCGCCGCTTGGAGTGATAGATGTTGGTCATGCCGTGGACCTGGACCTGCGCTTCCAGCTGAAGCTGCGGCTTCATGTCCGTGACTTCGTCCATATTCAATTCACGCGCCAGAATAACCCGGGAGGCGCCCTTGCTTCCCCAGTAATTGGCCGTTGAATAGTTGGTGGCGGTCATTTCCGCATTCCAGTGGAGCTTTACCTGCGGAGCCAAGTCTTTTACGGTGGTTAGCACCGAGGGATCATTAAATTCCACCGCATCCACTCCGATGTCTCCGACCGCTTTAACATAAGCGGGAAGCTCCGGCAGCAAATCATTGGTCATTAAGTTGTTCAAGCTTACGTACACTTTGCTCCCTTGCCCGTGAGCAAGCTGCACGACTTGCGCAATTTCGTCCAGGGTCAAACTCCCGGGCAATCTCATGCCGAAGCGGTCTTCGCCGACAAGCAGCGCATCGGCTCCGGCTTCCAAGTAAGCTGCAGCATCGGCCACGGAGCCGGCTGCCGCCAATAATTCAGGTTTGATACTCATGATGATTTCCTCCCTATTAGAGGTTGTTCAACAAGCCTCTTTCATGCCGTAGTATTGAGGCGTCGCCTGCCTGCCGCAATCGGACTTGCTGAACACGTCATATTATTGTTGTGCCATCTTTTTGCTGGCCTCGATGTTTTTTAAATGCTCTTTGTACGTTTTGGCAAAGAGATGCTCCTGCGTACCGTCCTTCTTCGTCACATAGAATAAATAATCGGATTTCTCCGGGTTCAGGGCTGCCTGAATGGATTTCAGGCTCGGGCTCGAGATAGGCCCCGGCGGAAGTCCCTTTTGACGATAAGTGTTATACGGGCTCTCGACCTCCAGGTCGGCGTAAAGCAGCCGCTCCTTCGGCTTATCTAACAGATATTGAACGGTCGCATCGATTTCAAGCCTCATATCCTCGTCCAGCCGGTTATAAATCACGCCGGCTACCAGGGCTCGCTCCTGGTCCGCAACCACTTCCCGCTCCACCAGCGAAGCGATGGTCATGAGCTCATGGAACGTCACGCCTCGCGCCTCCAGCTGGCTCTCCCAATCCGGAATTTCAGCCAAACGCTTCTCGGTTTCCTTCAGCATGGTCTCTGCGATCCCTTTTGCCGTTAGATCCTTCTTCGGCAGTTCATAGGTCGCCGGGAATAAGTAGCCCTCCAGATGATGCCTCAGATTTGCTTCTGCGGGAATCTCTTCCGCTATGGGCACATTCCAGCCGGATGGCTGGTCCACAACCTCCAGGAACTCCTTCTCGTCGATGCCGCTCTCGCGAGCGATGGTTTCCGCCATCTGAAGGATCGTATATCCCTCGGGGATCGTGAAACGGACCATTTCCTCAGGCTTCACTTCGCCGTTGTTCATCTTGGATAACAGCTCCTGGAAGGGAGTGCCCGGCGTTGCTTCATAGGTGCCCGCCATGAGACGGCTGCCTTCGCCGCTAAGCTTCAGATAACCTTTAAGTATGAGAGCATTTTTGATCAGTCCCTTTTCCTCAAGCAGATCGGCGATAGAGGATGTGCTCATGCCGGACTCCACGGTGAATTCGACGGGAGTTTCCGAGCTCTGAACGGGTTGCAAACCATTCCATACGTAGAATACGGCCCCGCCTGCTATGAGGATCAGAACCAGTGCTGCTATTGCCAGTTTCTTCAATCTACTCATCCCTTCACACCAAAAGGGGCGGACAGCTCCGCCCCTTCCTGAACTTTCATTTGAAAATTAAGCATGTGCTCCTGCAGGAGAGAGCTTAGTCCTCGTCTCCCTCGGGAAACGTCAGCTCATCGTAGAGCTCGGACACATTCTCCCATTCCTCGTCGTCATCAATGGTGGCCAGCTCCAATCCGCCATCCGCATTCTTCACGATCCGGAGAACCTCGTACTCCTCATCGGTGCGGTCCGGCTGAACCAGAATGGCATACCCTTGACCATCCACTTCAAATTCGGCGGCAATATCATAAACCTCGAGATGGCCTTTATCGTCCTCAAGCTCAACACTCTCACCGAATGATTCCTTAAGGGCTTGGGTCCATACGATATTCTCAACCGAAAAATCAGACATCATTCGTCTCTCCCGTCCAGCTCTTCCACGAGCGTATTGAAGGTTTCTTCAACAATGGCCCATTCTTCATCGTCTTCGATCATAAACAGTTTCAGGTCTTCTCCGTCTTCCTCATAACGGAAGGCGTAAACCTCGTCGGTCTCTTCTTCTGCAGACTCCCTTGGTACGACCATCATATATTTGGCATCCGAGCCATCCACTTCGAATTTCATGATGACTTCGAACTCTTCCTCGTTGCCTTCATCGTCGGGAATATAAATAATTTCCGGTTCTTCTTCCATACCAATATGCTCATTAGCCATTGTAATCACCCTCACCTTTACCTTTTAGAATCCAAGTAGTTTTGCAAAATCAAGCTTGCCGCCATTTTATCTACAACCTGTTTTCGCTTCTTTCGGCTGACATCGGCTTCAAGCAATGTCCTTTCAGCGGATACTGTTGATAGCCGTTCATCCCAAAGGTGAACGGGTAAGGATAGGGACTCTCGCAACGTGTTTGCGAATTCCATGCAGATTTCGCCCCGCGGACCAATCGTGCCGTTCATATTCTTAGGCAGGCCGACCACAATCTCGCCGACCTCGTTGTCTTTGACGAGTGCGGCAATTCTGTCCAGCTCGCCTTCGTCGCGGCGGCGTTCGATAACTTCAACCCCTTGGGCCGTCCATCCGAACGCGTCGCTGATGGCAACACCGATTCTGCGGTCCCCGTAATCTAATCCCATGATCTTCTTCATCCCTGTGTGCTCCTAACGGTGACTGGCTAAGTAGAACCGGACCAGTTCTTCAATCAATTCATCTCGCTCTTTTTTCCGGATCAAACTTCTGGCATTATTGTGCCGAGGTATATAAGCGGGATCCCCGGACAAAAGATACCCTACGATTTGGTTAATCGGATTGTACTCCTTCTCTACCAGCGAATCGTATACCGAAAGTAGAATGTCCTGGGCGGAAGCCTCCTTTTCATCACCTTTTACATTGAACTTGACTGTCTTATCCATGGAGTCCATGTGTGACACACCTCGCTTCTTCAAAGAACATGTTTACCATGCTTCGTCGAATAAATATTTACCAGCTTGATCTAGTTATATCATAACATAATCCTAAGTCTCTACGGAAATCCAAAGCGAAATATTTAGAGAGTGTTCCAAAAAATTCGGGATTGTGTACAGCAAATGCCGCTTCCCGCTTACGGTCGCCTGCCGTACACAATCCGGACAAATCATGTTTACACGCCCCGGGCTACGAGGTCCGCCGCATGCTGCAGCGCCTGGGCAAGCTTGGAAGCATCCTTGCCCCCGGCTTGGGCCATATCCGGACGGCCTCCGCCGCCCCCGCCGCATACCGACGCGACTTCCTTAACCAGCTTGCCGGCATGATAGCCCTGCTTCACCAGCTCCTGCGGAACCGCTACGACGAAATTCACCTTGTCGCCTGCTTTGGAGCCGAGCACAAGAATGGTCTCGGGCAGCTTGCCCTTCAATTCGTCAGCGATGCCGCGGAGTCCGTCCATGCTGCCGGCCTGTACTTCGGCTGCCAGCAGCGACGTGTTGCCGACCTGCTTCACTTTGTCGGTCAGCTGGCTGGCTTCAATGGCTCCCAGCTTCCCTTGCAGGGACTCGTTCTCCCGGGCAAGATCCTTCACCTGTTGGTTCAGGCCTTCGATCCGCTTCGGCACGTCCGCAAGATTGCTCTTCAGCAAGCCGGCAGCCTGCTTGAGCAGGTCCATTTGGCCCTCCAGATGCTCATAAGCGTAACGTCCCGTTACGGCTTCAATGCGGCGAACGCCGGAGCCGATGCCGCTCTCGCCAAGCAGCTTGAAGATTCCGATCTGGGACGTGTTGTCCACATGGCATCCGCCGCACAGCTCGATGCTGTAATCCCCGACCTGAACGACACGGACGATATCGCCGTATTTCTCGCCGAACAAGGCCATGGCGCCCATCGCCTTCGCTTCATCAATGGCCTTGCGCTCGATAACGACCGGAACGCTCTTCCATACCTGTTCATTCACGCGGCGCTCAATATCGGCCAGTTCCTCCTGCGTAATGCTGCCGAAGTGGGAGAAGTCGAAGCGCAGACGCTGCGGTTCGACAAGGGAACCTGCCTGATTGACATGATCGCCAAGCACTTCCTTCAACGCTTTATGCAAAAGGTGAGTCGCTGTATGGTTCTTGACGATGTCATTGCGCATGGCCGAGTCGACCTGCGCCTTGACCGTATCGCCCACTTTGAGCTCGCCGAGCTCGACGGTTACGAAATGCACATGCTGTCCATGCGGAGCCTTGAAGAGGCCTTCCACCCGGGCACGCACGGATCCGCCTTCCAAAATCCCCTGATCGCTGACCTGGCCGCCGCTTTCCGCATAGAACGGGGTAACGTCCAGAATGACCTGACAGGTCTCGCCTTCACTGACGCTGTCCGCAAAGCTGTCACCGGACACAATGGCGAGCACTTTCGCCTCGCTGACGGTGTCATTATATCCAACAAATTCACTTTTAACCGTATAATCGGAAAGAACGCCGCCTTGGACCTTCATGCTTTCCGTTTCATGACGGGCTGCGCGCGCACGGTCACGCTGTTCCTTCATCGCGGCATCAAAGCCCTCGCGGTCCACGGTCAATCCGTGTTCGGACGCATAATCCTCCGTTAAATCAAACGGGAAGCCGTACGTATCATACAATTTGAACGCATCGCTGCCGCTGATGACGGATTTGCCCTGCTTCTTCGCTTCGGCGCTGACGTCAGCCAGGATGTTCAAGCCGTCCGAGAGCGTTTTATGGAACTGTTCCTCTTCCGTCGCAATGACCTTCTCGATAAAGGCGCGCTTCTCAACGACCTCTGGGTAGTATACTCCCATAATATCGCCTACGGTTCCGGTCAAAGTATACATGAACGGTTTGTCCAGTCCGAGCACCTTTCCGTAACGAACCGCGCGGCGGAGCAAACGACGGATGACATAGCCGCGGCCTTCGTTGGAAGGCAGCACGCCATCGCCTACCGCGAATGCAACCGTACGGATGTGGTCTGCAATGACTTTCAAAGCGATATCGTATTCCGTCTTCTCGTTGTATTTTACGCCGGCAAGTTCTGCCGTCTTCTGAATGATCGGCTGGAACAGGTCGGTATCGAAATTGGAAGCCACGTTTTGCAGAATGGAAGCAAAGCGCTCCAGACCCGCGCCCGTATCGATGTTCTTGTTCGGAAGCGGTGTATAGCTGCCGTCCTTGTTGTGGTTGAACTGGGAGAACACGAGGTTCCAAACTTCAAGCCAGCGTTCATTCTCGCCGCCGGGGAACATTTCGGATTCGGGTGCCTCCGTGTCGTATCCTTTACCGCGGTCATAGAAAATCTCGGTGCAAGGTCCGCATGGTCCTTCGCCGATATCCCAGAAGTTATCCTGCAGCTTGATGATGCGCTCCTTCGGGAGACCGATTTTCTCGTTCCACAGTTTATAGGCCTCCTCGTCCTCCGGATACACGGTTACGGACAGCTTCTCCGGATCGAAGCCGATCCACTTTTTGTCCGTCAGGAATTCCCAGGCCCAGGTGATCACTTCTTCTTTAAAATAGTCGCCGATGGAGAAGTTGCCCAGCATTTCGAAGAATGTATGGTGCCGGCGGGTCTTGCCGACATTCTCGATATCGTTGGTACGAATGCATTTCTGCGAGTTGGCAATTCTCGGATTTTCCGGCTTCACGCGCCCGTCGAAGTAAGGCTTGAGCGGAGCCATGCCTGCATTAATCCAGAGCAGGGACGGGTCATTATGCGGTACAAGCGATGCACTCGGCTCAATATTGTGGCCTTTCTCTGCAAAAAACTCTAGCCATTTGGAACGGATCTCACTAGCTTTCATCTCTACACTTCCTTCAGTCGTAATATAGGGATACAATCATTTGTATCCGAACACAAAAAACGCCCCTGAATATAATTCAGGGACGAATGTTCTCGCGGTACCACCCTGGTTATCGTCCATTCATCCTCCAGCATGTCTTCCTTGGATAACGAATACGACGATCGCCTCGTAACAGCTTGATAACGGGAGCCGCCCGGTGAATTTTGAATCACACTCGAAAATTAGCATTCGGCTAGGGACGCTTCCAGGTTCTCGCAGCCAGCCGGAAATTCTCCGGGCAGGAACCTGTTCTCTGGGCAAGGTGCACAAAGCCTACTCGATTTTGTCATCGATTTTAACGGTTATAGGTTTATCATTTCAAGTATATATAGGGGGAATCCATCTGTCAATGCATGAACATGCCTGGTTATCGGCCGAAGGGGTCAACCGGATTTCTTCCTGACATAATAAGCGAAAACATGCTGCAGCAGCACTTTGATGACGGCAAAGACCGGTACGGCCAGAATCAGACCCACGGTTCCTGCCACCTGTCCGCCGACAAGGAGCGCAAATATGATCAGAAGCGGATGCATATGCAGCTTCTTGCCGACCACTTGCGGCGAGATGACATTGCTCTCCAGCGTCTGGCAGACCATATTGACCACCGCCACCAGCAGCACCATCCTCCAGGAAATCGTGGATGCCATCACAAGCGCAGGAGCCGCCCCGAGAAAGGGGCCTAGATACGGGATGATGTTAAACACCGCCACGATGCTGGCCAGCAGCAGCGCGTACGGCATGCCCACGATCATGTACCCCACATAAGCGAGAACGCCGATGATCAAGCATACCAGAAATTGTCCGCGGACATAATTCCCGAGGGCCGTGTCGATCTCTTTCAGCAGCGTGACAATCGACTTCCGGCGGCTCCGCGGCAGATAGGATACGGCGGTTCGCTGGAACACCTCAAAATCTTTTAATATGTAGAAGATCAGGAACGGAACAATTAACACATTAAACAGGATGTTGATGGTGTTGCCGATATTGTCCATGAAATCCGAAATTCCACCGGCCAGCCTCGACTCCATCTGCAGGAACCAGCTGTTGACGCCTGTCCTTACTCCCGGGGGCAGCAGCCTGCTGTCCAGATTGGTCATCAGGCTTTGGGCGTTCATCGATAATTCAGGCAAGTGCTCGTTGAGCTCCTCCAGCTGCCGGATCAGCATCGGAATCATATTGATCAGAATGACGGCCAGCGAAGTCAGGAAGACGGCATAAATGAGCAGCACCGCAATGCTCCGCGGAACTTTGCGGTCAGAGAGCGTGCATACAATCGGATTCAACACATACGATATGATCATGGCAACCAAAAATGGCGCCAGTACGGCCTTAAGAAAGCGATAGACATCCAGAAACAGCGGGCGCAGCAGCCAGACAAAATAAAGGGAGATGAGTCCAAGCATCAACCAAACCAACAACCGAAACCATTTGTTCTCGGTCAGCTGTTCCACACAGGCACCCTCCTTTTTTCGAAAGCTACCCTGTAGTATATGTACAAGCTTCCAGAAATAAACTAACATTTCCGCCGGCCAAAATGAAAAAGACTCCTGCTATTCAGCCGCACAGGCCTTACGCAAGGAGTCGTTGATCTTACGCTATGTACGCGTTCTTCAGGAAGACGCGTGCATCTGAGGAAAATCCGGCTGCATGTCATCGCCGAAGAACAAATCATCCAGCGAGCTCAGCGTGCCGTCCTCTTCTACCTGGTATACGGACATTTTCTCTCCGTTAACCGTCAATTCGATAAAGCAACCCCAGCAATAAAACTGGTGGGAGCCGATTTTTCCGATATCTTTGGAACTACAGTTTGGACATTTCATCCTACCTCACCCTATCCGTTCACAGAATTAATGGCTTTTTCCAGACGCTGTTCGCTCATCGGGGGTACCATGACGGCACTCTCGCCGATAGCCATTTCAGCTGTGCAAGGCAGCCATTTGCGACCTTCGATCAAATCCGAGACAAATCCATCGGATATTTCCAACCCTAGTATTGTATTGCCCTGTTCCTGCTCAAAATAAACATCCGATATACGACCGAGCAGGACACCATCCTCTGTCAGGACCTGCATCTCTTTCAATTTGCGTTTGCCCAAAAGGTACGTAAGCGGTATATCGTTGGCGCCCAATTTGCGGACAGCCTCTTGGCTCCGGATCATGACGGCATCTTCCCCGTAGGCTACGATATCTTCCCATGAGACGCTTTTCACATGAGAGGAAAACAAAGCCTTGCCTTCAAGCTCCAATCCGGTAATCAACCAGTTCTCATCTAGTATAAAATCGTGGATTTTGCCGATTTCCTTACCGTTCTCCACGTCGAATACAGCCAGTCCGATCATTTCTTGAAGTTTCATAACCGTGGACACCTCCTCATCCTTCATGGTTTGAAATCAACCGCGGTTCCCAAAAAAAGCTGACCGACGGGCAATTTCCAAGGATGAAATGGACGAACGCATACCCCCTATCCGTAGAAGGAGAAATCCCTTAACATCTATTTACGTAACCGATTAAGGATGGTTCCAATTTTTTGGGCAGTGTACTCCATTTCTTGAGTAGTATTACCCAAACCGAAACTAAAACGAATCGCGGAGCGCAAAACAGGGTCAGAAAGTTTCATTGCTCGGAGTACATGGGATATTTCCAGGGATCCCGACGTACAAGCCGAGCCGCTTGCCGCCGCAATTCCTTCCATATCGAGGTTCATCAGCATCGTCTCCGTATTGGCACCGGGAAAGCTGAGATTCAGGATGTGAGGTAGGTGATGTTCCGGGTTTCCATTGATCACAAAAGAATTCTCGCCAATCTCCTGACGAAGCCCGTCAAGGAGGGTCGATCTCAGTTCGCGATAATGCTGGATCCGCGTCTCCATATTCTGCACGGTCCATTCCACTGCCGCCGCAAAACCGGCGATTCCGGCCATATTCTCTGTTCCGGCCCGGCGCTTTTTCTCCTGCAGCCCTCCGAACAGACGGGGAGATACGCTGAGTCCCCTGCGGACGACCAAAGCGCCTACGCCCTGCGGCCCGTTGATTTTGTGGGCGGAGAAGCTCCACATATCCACCGGCAGCTCGCGGCAGTTGATCGCCTCCGAGCCCAATGCCTGAACGGCATCGGTATGGAATACGATTCCGCGGCTCCGGCATAACTCGCCGATTTCGGCGATCGGCTGAACGGTGCCTACTTCATTGTTGCCGTACATGATGGTCACCAGCGCCGTGTTGTCCTGAATCGCGCCCGCAATGTCCTCTACAGAAACACGCCCTGTAGGGTCCACCGGGACATAGGTAACCTGGCAGCCCCGCCGTTCCAGCTCATGGCAAGTGTGGAGCACCGCATGGTGCTCCACCGCTGACGTAATCACATGTCTGCCTTCCACGCCCAAGGACTCCAGCAGTCCCAGAACAGCCAGGTTATCGCTCTCGGTCCCGCCTGCGGTAAACACCAGCTCGTCCGAATGGCATCCTAACAAAGACGCTATTCGATCACGCGCCCCGTTCACGATCTTCTTCGCTTCCCGTCCAAAAGCATGGACGCTCGAAGCATTGCCGTATTGGCTCGTCATGACATTCATCATCCGCTCCGCGACCTCCGGATGAACCGGGGTTGATGCGGCATGATCCAAGTATACTGATTTCATCTCCGTCGTCACCCTTAAATATAAAACATATAGTTGTCTGCAGCAGACTGTTCATGGTAATTGATCAGGTAGTCCAGCGTCGTGGAATCCAGCACTTCAGCGATGCTGTCGCGGATCCGGAGCCAGAGGTCACGCTTCGCCGGATCGTCCTCTTCCGTAAAATCGACGGGCGAGATCGGCCCTTCCAGCACGCGGATGACGTCCCCTGCTGTGATGGATGCCGGGTCCCGGGAAAGGATGTATCCGCCGTATGCACCGCGGATGCTCTTTACCAAGCCCGCATTCCGCAGCGGCGCGATCAACTGCTCAAGATAATGTTCCGACAGCTGGTTCTTCTCGGCTATGCTCTTCAGCGAAGTCGGCCCTTCGCCGAACTTGGCGGCCAGCTCCATCATAATCGTTAATCCGTATCTTCCTTTTGTTGATATCTTCAAAGGTGACACCTCTTTCGGTAATTTGTATATTATGTCCATCCTGTACATGAGTTGTAGGTGGCGGGCGAGCGATAAATACGTCGTAATCCATGAGTAAAGCAGCTTATCCTGTATTTTTCTCCGTATTCCGATCATTACCCTCAGCTTATCGTAACATATCCTGGACCCCAATGGGTAATATTCCAGCTGGAAACTCGAAAAATGTTCACCCTGAGTGGACAAAATGAAGCGTGTGAACCTTGTTCCAATATGTTAAAATACCTCCATGGGCACAATTCAATATGAAAATGGTGATAACGATGTCAAAAGAAAAACATAACACTCGTATCGTTGTCGGCATGTCGGGAGGAGTCGACTCCTCCGTAACAGCGCTCCTGCTCAAACAGCAGGGCTATGAAGTGATCGGCATCTTTATGAAAAACTGGGATGATACCGATGAGCTTGGCTACTGCACAGCCGAAGCGGACGCTGAAGACGTGCGCCGCGTGTGCGAGCAGCTCGACATTCCCTACTATACCGTCAATTTCGAGAAGGAATACTTCGATAAAGTATTTTCCTATTTCCTCGATGAATATAAAGCCGGGAGAACGCCGAACCCCGATGTCATGTGCAACCGCGAGATCAAATTCGGCGAATTTCTGAACAAGGCCATGGACTTGGGAGCCGACTACGTCGCTACCGGCCATTACGCCCGCGTCATCGAGGAGGACGGACAGTACCGGCTGCTGCGGGGTGTGGACAGCAACAAAGACCAAACCTACTTCCTCAATGCGCTGAGCCAAGAGCAGCTTGCCAAGGCGATGTTCCCGATCGGGCATCTGCCGAAACCGGAAGTCCGCCGACTAGCTGAGGAGGCCGGGCTGTATACTGCCAAGAAAAAAGACAGCACCGGCGTTTGCTTCATCGGCGAGCGGAATTTCAAGGAGTTCCTTGGACAATACCTTCCCGCCCAATCCGGCGATATGGTGGACATTGTCACCGGTGAAGTAAAGGGCCGCCATGACGGCTTGATGTACTACACGCTGGGGCAACGCCAAGGCCTCGGGATCGGCGGATCCGGCTCCGGGGAGCCTTGGTTCGTAGCCGACAAAGATTTGACCAACAATATTTTGTACGTAGTTCAAGGCGATCATCCGAGCTTATATTCGACCGGACTCGTTGCCTCCGGAATAAATTGGATTGCAGGACAAGACGCTATGCCCAAAGACGCCTACACCTGCACCGCCAAATTCCGCTACCGTCAGCCGGACCAGGAAGTAACCATAACCCCGCGCGAAGACGGAACCGTTCATGTCGCGTTTGCGAAGCCGCAAAAAGCGATCACGCCGGGACAAGCCGTCGTCTTCTATCAAGGGGACGAATGCCTTGGCGGGGGAACGATCGAAACGGCGGATAAAGTTCCTTATTAATCCGCTGAATGATACGCGAAGAGCACACACTTGATACGGAATGTTCCGTAAAGCGTGTGCTCTTTTTTTTGCGTGCTAGCGAAGAATATACTCCACGGCAATTCCCTGCTCCATGCTGGCGGCTACATCGATGAAACGCTGATTCGAGCTGCCCCTGAAAGGAAGCGAGACATCCCTGCGCTCCAACTCGAATTTGCCGTCAACGATGACGTCGCACAGCAGGGCCAATTCGCGCAGCTTCGGCTGCCTCATCAGCGCTTCGAAGGTGAACCCTGTGTAGGCCCATACGTTTTTTGCGGGACAGAGGGTCCTGAGCCTGCGTACGAATGCCGCACATTCTTCCGGGGAGAAGAAGGGGTCTCCACCGCATAAGGTCACGCCATCCAGCAAAGGATTGTCCAGGATATCCTGCAGTATCGCCGCTGACATTTCTTCGGTAAAGGGCTCCCCCGCTTCAAAGTCCCAGGAATCCGTATTAAAACATCCGGCGCAGGCATGGCGGCAGCCGCTCACGAATAGAACCGCACGAAGTCCGGGGCCTTCATTGATGCTCTCGGGGATGTATCCGCACACATTCACAAATGCTTCACCCGATCCCGAACCTCGGCCTGCTTGGCCGAATTGAAGCGCTCCGTATAATTGCCCGTTAAATATCCCGTTACCCTCCGCAGCCGCTGGAAGTTTCCATTCGCCTCCAAGGCGCCGCATCCAGGGCACGCACTTCCGATAATGCCTTCGTAGTTGCATGCCGGGCACCGGTCGACGGGATGGTTAACGGAGAAATATCCGATGTTCTGCTGCAGGGCAAACTGCACGATGTCCCGGAAAGCAGCCGTATTCTGCCTTGCGTTGCCGTCCAGCTCCACATACGAAATCGCTCCGGCGTTGCACAGCTCATGAAAAGGAGCTTCGGAACGGATTTTGCGGTAGGCGGCCATCGGATAGTACACGGGTATATGAAAAGAGTTCGTGTAATATTCGCGGTCAGTCACTCCCTCGATCACCCCGAAGGTCTGCCGGTCGAGCTTCGTGAATTTCCCGGATAACCCTTCTGCCGGCGTGGCAAACAGCGTAATGTTCAGGTCGTATTTTTCACTGGCCGCATCGCAGAATTGACGCATATGTCGGATGATTTCGATCCCCAGCCCGCGGCTGTTCTCATCCTCGCCGTGATGCCGTCCTGTCAACGCCTTCAGGCATTCGGCCAGCCCGATAAATCCAAGCGCCAGGGTGCCGTGCTTGAGCAGCTCGCGCACCTTATCCTCCGGTGCCAGCGCCTCGCCGCCTTCCCAAACGCCCTCCCTCATCATGAAATCGGACGCTTTGGCCGGTTGGTCGGCCTGCAGCTCGTAACGGTGAATCAAGCCCTCCACCGCAATTCTCATATAATGATCCAGCTGTTGATAGAAACGGTTCAGGTCCGTCACTTCCCGCTTCCCTTGGACGATGCCATGTTCAATCCCGAGCCGGACCAAATTGATCGTATTAAAGGACAGGTTGCCCTTGCCGCTTAGGCGGTTTCGCCCAAAGCGATCCGAAATCGTGCGGGTCCTGCAGCCCATGGTGGCAATAATCGTGTCCGGCTCGCCCGGGTTATAATAGACGAGATTAAACGACGCGTCCACGTTGACGAAATTCGGGTAGAGCCTGCGGCTGGAGCACTCGACGGCTTTCAGGAACAGGTCGTAATTCGGCTCGCCTTCCGCCTGGTTGACCCCCTGCTTGCACTGGAAAATATGCTGCGGAAATATCGGCGTCTCTCCCCCGCCGAGCCCCTTCATTGTGGCATCCAGCAGGGCGTGGGAAACCAGCCTTCCTTCGGTTGACGTGCACATGCCGTAATTCAACGAAGTGAAAGGAATTTGTCCGCCGGCCCGGCTGCTCATCGTATTCAAATTATGGATCAAGGATTCCGCGGCCTGCTTTGCTTCATTCACCGTTTCATTATAGGCATAATGGTATATTCGCGGATATGTGTCCTTCAGCTGCTCATTGTCTATGTATATTTCGTGATCCTCAAGAGCTCGTTCATACGGCCGATCCTCTCCCAGCCCCGCTTCTCCGAAGTAGGCCAGCCCTTTGCGAAAATGCCGACGAAACGATTTGCCGACATACGGCGCGAGATCCCAATCGATTTTGCTGCCGGACACGCCGCCGAATTGGCTGTTCTGCTGGGATTGAAAGATGATGGCTACCAGCGCCATGGCGGTCATGATGCTCTGCGGCGGCCTGACCGATCCGTTACCGGTATTGAAGCCCTTGGCCAGCAACCGGCCGAACGGGATGAAGATGCAGTTCGTCGTTCCCAGCGCATACTGGTCCAGGTCATGAACGTATACATACCCATCCCTCACCGCTCTCGAGAGCTCTGTGGGCAGGATGAATTTGCTTGCCATCCATTTGGCGTATTCGGAGCCGATCCGGCTCATTTTTCCGCTGAAGGATTCCCCGTTCAGATTCGCGTTCTCCCGCAGCAGGTCCAAATCGGTTACCCCGATCACATCCCTGCTGATCTTATAAAGCTCTCCCCGCCGCATCCGCTCCAGATCGCGGGCCTCCCTGTAATGTTGATAGGCAGCCGCTACCTCGGGATAACCCGTGCTTTGCAAATGCTCCACAACGATATCTTGAATCTCCTCCACGCTAACTTGTTCCATCCCCGCAGTGGCAGTGGCAACCTCATCTCCAATCCGCAAGGAAGCATCCTTGCGGGAAACACCCTCCACCGCCATAAAAGCTCTATCCACCGCCTCCACGATCCGGCTTGTCTCAAATTTTACCAGGCATCCGTCTCTCTTCATGACCTTCATGAATAGGAACAACTCCTCTTCTTCTTATCGTTAACACACTATATATAGTTTTGTTTCATTAATTTACATCCATATATAGTTTCATGCTGTGATATAGGTCACGATGGTCGGTCTTTAAAATCGAATAGGGCTGCACTTACGCTTAACCCCGAAGGGGATAGTGCCCTACAAAAAAAGGCACCTCGGGCGATCCTTGGATCACCATCGGGTACCTTCTTGTTTGACCGATAACAATTTAACTTTCCACAGGCGGCATCGGGGTTGGCGTCGGCTTGGCATAGCCGGTGCTGTATTTCTCGTCGATCGCGGTCCGGATATCCGTTACGCTCATGCCCTCGCTGCTCATTTTGGCAGATTCCACGGCAATGTCCAAACACACCCCGCAGCGGGTGCCGTGATCGTCCCACACCACCGTGCCGTCCTCCTGAATCTCATCGATAAAACAGTTCAGGTTGCTCTCATGACCGGCACTTTCCCCGCAGCCGCAGTAACAAGGAATGTATTTCAGGACATCACTCACCTGCGCGGACAAAGCATAAATCGTTTGGAGCTCGCTGGTCTGGCTCTTCAAAAAGGTCGGCAGCTCATCGATCGAAGACGTCGCCTCCTGGATATCCCCGTTGGACAACTGCGTCTGATGTCCGTGCTCATGCGCCGCCTCGGCTGCCTGTCCACCTGCGACCTGCTCCTGGGCGCTTTTTCCCGAACAGCCGCTCAGCATAAGGCCGGCGGACAGCAGCAGGATGACAAACCGTTGTTTCCCTGTTTTCATCATTCATTTCCTCCATTTAATTAAGCTAGCGGCCGTAATTCCCGTTATCGCCGTACGACCCTATTCTTCGCGTCGTAATCGCTGGTTGTGGGCGATCTTGGCTTCGTTCCCCTGCTCCGTGGCCTGATAGAACACCCGGTGGGAGAGCTCCTTCGGCAAATACTCCTGCTTCACGTAATGGCCCGGATAATCGTGCGGGTACTTGTAGCCGACATGTCCCAGCTTAACCGCCCCCGAGTAATGCGCATCGCGCAGATGCAGCGGAACCTCCGCCGATTTCACTTCATCCATGGCGGACATCGCGCGGGATATAGCGGATACAACGCCATCGGATTTCGGGCTCTCCACGGCGAACAGGATCGCCTGAGCGATGTTCAGCTTGGCTTCCGGCCAGCCGTTGTTCCGGTAGGCATCCAATGCGCTTACCGCCTGCACCATGGCTTGGGGATTGGCAAGCCCGATATCCTCGCTGCTGGCAGCAATCAGGCGGCGGATGAACACCATCGGGTCCATGCCGAGCTTTTCGACCGCATACAAAAACCAGAACAGCGCCGCATCGCTGGAGCCCCGAATGCTCTTGTGAAAGGCGGACAGCACATCGTACTGCGTGGACTCGTCCGCACGCACGGTAGGTCGGCGAATCGATTCCTCGGCCACCTCGAGCGTAATATGAACCGTACCGGTGGAATCCGGAGGCGTCGTCATCGCTGCCAGCTCCAGCGCATTGAGTGCACGCCGGATATCCCCGTTCGCCATGGCTGCAATGTGCTCCAGCGCTTCCTCATCGGCCATGAGATCCATGAATCCAAGACCCTTGTCTTGATCGATCAGCGCGCGCCGCATCGCAATCATGGAATGGTCCTTGGTCAGCGGCTGAAGCTGAAACAAGGTAGAACGGCTCATTAAAGCTCCGTTGACGTAATGAAAGGGGTTCTCGGTCGTCGCGCCGATAAATATGATCGTGCCGTTCTCCACGGCAGGCAGCAGCGCATCCTGTCTGGAGCTGTTGAACCGGTGCACCTCATCCAAAAACAGGATTGTTTTGGTGCCGTACAGGCTGCGGTTGCTCTGGGCTTGCTCAATGACTTCCCTGACGTCCTTTACCGAGGCTTCCACCGCGTTAAGGCGAACGAAATACCCTTTCGTTTGCTGGGAAATGATATGCGCAAGCGTTGTTTTGCCGCAACCAGGCGGGCCGTACAATAAAATCGACGAAACCTGGTCCGCCTCTATGGCCCGCCGGAGCAGTTTGCCCGGTCCGATTATATGCTCTTGTCCTATATATTCATCCAGCGACGAAGGGCGCATCCGATCGGCCAGCAGCCGGGAATCCCGGTCCCCTTCACGCCCGATACTGAATAAATCCATGACAACACTTCCTTGTCTGATATCAATGCAAAAATAAGTCGTTTCAATCCAATCCATCACGCTCTATCATATCATATTCGAATTCGCCGTGCCTGCGCTGCGGTAAGTTCCTCTCCTACGCTTCATTCGTCCCATGGCTCGGATATTGCATCTGATTTTGATCATATCCAACTTTTATCGAACCGGAAGCGTTTCATATAATAGGGAAACGTTTGAAAAGCCTGATCTGGGGAGAATGTGATGACGACTCGCAAAAAATCCGTACGCAAATTGTATAACGCGGCAATAAATATGGCGATCAGTATACTGGGGCTCTACCTTCATGTCAGTACCCATCATCTTTTGAAAGAAACATTCGGTCCCGGATATTTCGACGATGAGCGACTCGCGATGAACCTGCTGTATGCCGTCCTCATCCTGCAGTTCCTGCTCGGCTTGTATGTCTTCATACGTTCAGCCATCATGCTTTACGAGTACAGGCAGGGAATCCGGAGTGAGGACGACGACGAGGTCTTGTTATGAAGCGTGTCGCTTAACCACTATGCACGAAGGGAGACTATGGAATTGAAACGAAAGCCTATGCGAAAAATGGCCCTCTTCATCCTTCTGGCCGCTGCCTGTTCCATCCTTGCTGTCTGGACTTTGATCCGGTTTATCGAAAATCTGGGCTCCTCCTACCAAATGATTGGTTAAACCCCTAGCAAGCCCCTGCACAACAAAAAAGTCCCGCAGAGGCTAACACATGCTGCCATGTGAATCCCTGCGGGACTTCCGATTCTCTCTATTGACATTCCGGGAACCGACAGCCGTTGCGCAATCGCACGATTACTCCGCTGGCCAACCGCTCGCCATGATCTCTGATGTCTCTGCCATGATATACGAAGGCAGCGGCTCCCCGTGCAACAGCCACAGCTCATGCAGTGCACGCGTACAGCCTACATACATCAGCTTGGCATCCCAAGCTTTCTCCGCGTAATGCGCCCGGTCCGCATCTGCCACCACAACGGCATCGAACTCAAGCCCTTTGGACAAGTACACGGGGAGCACGGAATATCCGCCCTGATACGTTCCTTTGCTGCCATCGATCAGATTCAGCATCGGCCAGGACGGGCTTAACTCCTCATGCAGCTCTTTCGCTTCCCGCAAGGTGCGGGTGAGAATGGCTACCGTCCGGTATTCCTTGGCAATGAGCGCACCCATGGCCCGCTCCAAATCCTTCCTTCTGGCGTTCGCGGCATCATAAGGAATGAGGCGAACGGCATCGCCGCTACGGAATACGGGCACGGCCAGCAGGTCGCTTGCGACCCCCTTCTCCAGTATCCCATTGGCAAATTCAATGATCTCCATCGTGGAACGGTAGCTGCGCGTCAGCGCAAAATAAGCCGTTTCCTCTTCCTTGAACAGGGAGCTCATTTCTTCCCACGCATGCACGCCGCGATACGCATGAATGCCCTGCGACAGATCGCCTAGTATGGTGAAGGAATGTCCTCTTACGAACAGATCCAGCACAGCCACCTGAAACGGAGAGAAATCCTGGGCTTCATCGATGACGATGTGGTCAAACCGCTGCTCTGAGGAAATATCGTTCAGCAAGCAGTGGAAATACAGCAGGGCAGGCAAATCCTCTTCCCGGACCACATTCTTCTTCAGATCTTTGCGCGTTGCGGCCAGTACCTCCGGCGGAATAAGAGCGGAGAGCTCTTCGACCCAGGAGCCAGCCGCCTTGACCGCTCCAAACAATTGCTTATATAGGGAAATCGGTTCAAATTTCGGCCAGCGATTGGCATAAGCCTTTTCTCGTTGTGCCGCTTTTTTCTTCCGTTCTTTCAGCACGGCCGCCGATGGCGATTTCTTCAGCTCCATTAAGGCCCAGCGATGCAATCTGGCGAGCAGCCGTTCCTTCCGTTTCGCCAGCGGATAGGGCTTATATTCCTGGTAAAACCATTCCGCCATCGTCTCCTGTTTCAGCACGGCTCCATCCCATGGAGAGAAATCCCCGTCCGGTAGGGCTGCGGCTTCGATGGACTCCACGCACCGCCGCACGATATCCATCAGCCTTAAGGAGCCTTTATAGCGCCCGCTCACATTATCGTCGATATCCGGCGTCCCTTGGCCCGGTTCCGTCTCGAACCACTGATGAAGCGTCTGTGCATGATCCTCCGAGGACAGCTGAATATCAAGCAGCTTCGCCGCCCAATCGCCAAAGGTCCGCTGCTGAATATCACCAACTCCGAGCTCGGGCAGCACATCGGATATGTAATCCAGGAACATGAGGTTTGGCGCGAATATGATCATTTTCTCGGCCGTTACCTGCTCCTTGTACTGGTAGAGCAAATAAGCCAGCCGATGCAGCGCCACCGTCGTTTTTCCGCTTCCCGCCACCCCTTGGATGATGAGGGCGGTGTTCTTGGCCGCCCGGATGATTTTATCCTGCTCCGCTTGGATCGTGGACACGATATCCCGCAGCCGGTTATCCTTGTTCTCTCCGAGACGGTAGACCAAAAACTCATCGGATACGGCAGGTCCGCCGCTTTCCCGATTGTACGTGTCCGATACCCGCTCCAAAATTTGCTTGCGGATCACGACGTTTCGTTTTAAATACACAAGCCCCTCGATGATTCCTTCGGGCGCTTCGAATGAAGCCGGATCGGTACCGCCCGTAAAGGAGTAGAATAGACTCGCGACCGGAGCCCGCCAATCAATCACCATCGGGTGATCACCAGCGTCCGCCTTGTCGAAGCCTATCTTCCCGATGTAGAGCGGTTTCTTCGCCCCCGTTCCGTTCTCTTGAAAATCCAGCCTTCCGAAATAAGGCTCCGGCAAGCTTTTGGCGAGGGCCTGCCGTTTCTCTTCCCGGCCTGCCTCGAGCACCTGCTCCGTAAAATCATGGCCCGTGTATACCGGAATACCGCGCAGCCGTTCAAGCTGACGGTCAATTTCAACGATAACCTCGTTTAGCCTTGACTCTTCTTCTTGATAGGCACTTTGAAAAGATTCTGACACTTTCAGTTACCTCCTAAGAACATATTTTTTCGTATCGAAGTCTGGCTTTAGGGCCGTGACACAAAAAGGAGTTCCATTGTAGCACAACTCGCCGGGATATACTAGCAAAGCGCTGTCACAGGAATTTTATTGTTTGGGTTTGCTGTTCGAATCGCTTGTCCACCGCAGCAAAAAACGCAGCGTCCATTGCTGGACACTGCGTTTGGTTAACCACGCTCAATTTTGCCGAAAGGCTGTTCTTTCTTTCTGCCTTCCTTTTGTCTATCGTTTTCTTGATCCGAGTTTAAATGTGTCCGGACACCCCGTTACAACGAGACGCCGCCTTTTTCGAGCAGCTCTTTCACCGTCACGCTGACCATGATCAGTCCCGCCACAGGCGGCACGAATGCATTGCTTGCCGGCGGCTGCTTCGCCTTCCGGATTTCCGGAGCATTCTCGGGCACGATTTTCTCCGTCACGTCCTGGCGGGGCTTCATCGGCTCTTCCAGAGAGAACACGACCTTGACCCCTTTCTTGATGCCGTCCTTGCGCAGCTTGGTGCGCACGATTCGGGCAATCGGATCCATGGAGGTTTTGGAGATGTCGGCCACCTGGAACTTCGTCGGGTCCATTTTGTTGGCCGCGCCCATGCTCGAGATGATCGGAATGCCGCGACGCAGGCACTCCTTGATTAAATGCACTTTATAAATAATCGTATCCGAGGCATCGATCACATAATCCAGCTCGTACTTAAACAGCTCTTCATACGTTTCTTCGGTGTAGAACATGTTCAGGGCGATCGCTTCACATTCCGGATTGATCAGTTTGACCCGATCGACCATCAAATCCGCTTTCTTCTGACCCACCGTCGTCGTTAACGCGTGGATCTGCCGATTGATGTTCGTGATGTCCACCACGTCTTTGTCGATCAGAATGATGCGGCCGACTCCGGTTCGGGCGAGGGCCTCCACCGCAATGGAACCCACGCCGCCGATACCGAGCACCGCCACGGTGCTGTTCTTCATCACTTCAAGGCCTTCGGGACCGATGGCTAATTCCGTTCGGGAAAATTGGTGCAGCATAATTCAAGCAACCTCCTTTATCAAGAACAACAGGCTTATTTTTTCTCGTCGCCCGGCTTCTTGGCGAGTTTGATATGCAGCTGCTCCAGCTGTCCTCCGTCCACCTGGGAAGGAGCGTCCATCAACAGGTCCGTTGCGCTTGCCGTTTTTGGGAACGCAATCGTTTCACGCAGATTGGTGCGTCCGGCAAGCAGCATGACCAAACGGTCCAACCCGAAGGCGATTCCGCCGTGCGGAGGCGTGCCGTACTCAAAGGCGTCCATAAGATAGCCGAATTTGTCGTGCGCCACTTCCGGCGACATGCCAAGAGCCGCAAACATTTTCTCTTGGATCTCGCGTTTGTAAATCCGCATGGAACCGCCGCCTACTTCGTATCCATTCAGAACGATGTCGTAAGCTTCAGCGCGTACGGCAAGCGGATCCGTATCCATCAATTCCAGATCCTCGTCTTTTGGACGGGTGAACGGATGATGCTCGGCCACATAGCGCTTCGCCTCTTCGTCATAGCTGAACAGCGGGAAGTCGAGCACCCAAGCGAACTTGTATTCGTTGTCGTTGATCAAGCCTAGCTGGCGTCCGATTTTCAAACGGAGCGCGCCAAGCACGTCGGCAACCACTTTTTTGTTGTCTGCGGAGAACAGCAGCAGGTCTCCGTCTTCGGCTCCCGTGCGTTCTCTTACCGCTTCAATTTCCTGCTCGCTGAAGAATTTCACGATAGGCCCTTTGAATTCGCCCTCTTTCACTTGAATCCAGGCAAGACCCTTCGCTCCGTAACGGGCTGCATACGGTCCCAGATCGTCAATTTCCTTACGGGTCCAGGTGCCGCAGCCTTTAGCGTTCAAACACTTCACTTCGCCGCCTTTTTCAATGACGGAAGAGAATACTTTGACGCCGCTGCTTGCAACGATGTCGTTCATTTTGATCAGTTCCATGCCGAAGCGGAGATCCGGCTTATCAGAGCCGTATTTGCCCATGGCGTCGGCATAACTGATACGCTGGAACGGCGTCGCCAGCTCAACGCCGATGGTTTCCTTGAACAGCTTCACCATCAGCTGCTCCATCATGTTCAGCAGGTCTTCCCGATCCATGAAGGACGTCTCGATGTCGACCTGGGTAAACTCCGGCTGACGGTCGGCCCGCAAGTCTTCGTCACGGAAGCAGCGCGCAATTTGGTAGTAACGCTCAAGCCCGCTCACCATAAGGAGCTGCTTGTAGATTTGCGGGGATTGCGGAAGCGCAAAGAATTCGCCTGCGTGTACTCGGCTCGGCACGAGATAGTCGCGTGCGCCTTCCGGCGAGCTCTTGGTCAGAATTGGCGTCTCCACATCCACGAAGCCCTCATCGTCGAGGAAGTCGCGGAATACTTTCGACGCTTTGGAGCGCAGCATCAGCGTTTTTTGCATCTCCGGACGGCGAAGGTCCAGATAACGATACTTCAGGCGGAGCTGCTCGTCCACTTCCACGCCGTCTTCGATAAAGAACGGAGGCGTTTTGGCTGCGTTCAGCACTTCGATGCTGGTTACTTGTACTTCGATTTCGCCTGTCGGCAGGTTCGGGTTGAACGTTTCCGGATCGCGCTTTACAACTTTCCCGGATACGGCCACCACGAATTCGCTGCGGACTTTATCGGCAACGGCCAATGCCTCGCCGGAGAAATCCGGGTTAAATACGATTTGCATGATGCCGCTGCGATCGCGCAGATCGATGAACAGCACGCCGCCCAAGTCGCGGCGGGTTTGTACCCATCCATTCAGTGTTACAGTTTCTCCAATGTTCGCGGTTGTCAGGTGACCGCAATGATGCGTCCTTTTCATCGGTTATCATTCCCCTTTAGTATAATTAAGCCGCTTTACGGCGATTAAACAAATTCCTGGACCAGGCTATCCAGCCTAACGGTTCGCTGCTCGCCGGTCTCCATCGACTTCAACGCGATTTCGCCGCGTGCCAGCTCGTCGTCGCCCAGAATGGCGGTATAACGGGCTTGCAGACGATCAGCCGATTTCATCTGGGCTTTCATTTTCCGGCCGAGATAATCGCGCTCCGCGGACACGCCTTTGCTGCGGAGATCGTAGATCAATTTCGCCAATTCCCGTTCGGCGGCTTCACCCAGCGCCACCAGATAAACGTCCAGCGGCTTCGAGGCCGACAGATTGACGCCTTGATGCTCCAGAATCAATTGGATACGCTCAAGGCCGATGCCGAACCCGATGCCCGGCTGATCCGGTCCGCCGATCTGGCCGACGAGACCGTTGAAGCGTCCGCCGCCGCCTACCGTATCAATCGCGCCGATGCCCTGGGCCTTGAATTCGAAGGCGGTATGCGTGTAATAGTCCAATCCCCGAACCAGTCTTGGATTGATTTCATACTCGATGCCCATGGCGTCCAGGTACCCTTTGACTTTCTCGAAATGCGTGCTGCACTCCTCGTCCAGGCTGTCCAGGATCGAAGGCGCATCACCGAACTTCCCTTGGTCCTTCTTGCAATCCAGCACGCGAAGCGGGTTGCGTTCCATGCGCGACTGGCAGTCCGAGCAAAGGCTGTCTTTCATCGGTTCCAGGAAAGCAAGCAGCGCGCTGCGGTAAGCTGCCCTTACCTCGGGCGTTCCCACGGAGTTAATCTCTGCTTTTACCCCGTTCAATCCAAGTTCCTTGTAGAAGCTGTACCCCAGCGCAATGACCTCGGCATCGATAGCCGGATCCGCGGTGCCGAACACCTCTACGCCGAACTGGTGGAACTGGCGGTATCGGCCCGCCTGCGGCCGCTCATAGCGAAACATGGGCCCCATATAGTACAGCTTCGTGACATCGGGCTCTCCATACAGCTTGTTTTGCACGTAAGCCCGAACGACGCCTGCCGTCCCTTCCGGACGAAGTGTCATGCTGCGATCCCCTTTGTCCTTGAACGTGTACATTTCCTTCTCAACGATATCCGTCGTTTCGCCGACCCCGCGTTCGAACAATTCGGTCTGTTCGAAGATCGGTGTGCGAATTTCGCGGTAGTTGTACCTCCGGCATAGATCCCGTGCCTTCTCCTCGATAAACTGCCATTTCTCGACGGCTCCTGGCAGGATGTCCTGCGTGCCTGTCGGTTTCTCGAATTTCTCGTTTGCCATCTTCATCCCTCCGCGTCCTATGACATACTCACCTTTTGAACATGTCCATTGCCTAGATCTGTTTAACTATGGAAAAACTCCTAGGGAGTCATTTCTCAACAAGCCGTGAAACTAAAAAATCTCCCGTCCCGCTGTCCTAAGACAACAGGGACGAGAGATGTTTAATTTATCACCCGTGGTACCACCCACATTCCGGCGGCGACACATCCTAACATGTGTTCAACCATCCGCTTCATCCGTATAACGCCCGGCCGCGCAGTTCGGCTACTGTCTATCCCACCGGTTAACCGGTGCTTGCTTCGCCGTCTGTTCTCGGGGAGGTCATTCGTCCACTCATCAAGCGAATCCTTACAGCCAAGGGATTCTTCTCTGGTCTTGTGGGGATGGAGTACTTGTTCCCGTCATGAAATCCGTTATTCATAAATATAGTATACCCAAAACATTATATTTTTAGATTCTAATGAACCGCCGCACTAAAGTCAAGAAACTTTGTAGAAATTTCCCGAAAAAAGAAAAAGACCTACAAACCACTGTTGTAGGTCCAAAACATATATTATATAAAAAAGGGGGTCATGCTGTTATTATAAACAGGGAATATTAAAGAAACATTGAACAAACATTACAGTTATATTACAAGCAAGAAAGCGCTTTTATGTCATAGAGTTGAAAAGGGCTGCTCCACCAAAGGAACAGCCCTTTTTTTGCGTTTCGGCGGTTAAGCCCTGCAAATGATAAGCTCCCTCTTAGCAGCTCATCGCCTGCCGCGTCTCTTCGCTAATCAGACATTAATCAAATCGCTCCACATAAGCGTTATTCGCCCGCAACTCATGCACGATCTGATCATAGTCCTCATCCCTTACCTTAACGGACAAGGTGTACCTGAGATCGTCATAGTCCCCGTCGGTCACGTCCGCTTCCCGCCATCCGTCGCCGGGCAGATCATCGCTGTCCGGCCGGTCCTGGGCGATGTCGCGGCCGGTATCCCTTGCCCCCACAATCACCCCGGGAGCCCCGATTACGCCGCCGGGAGCCCCCATCGTTGTTGCCCCTGCCGTAGCACCGCCCGTGCCGGCATTGCCCCATGGCACCAGCGGCACCAGGATATTCCCTCCGTTTCGGACCGAATCCTGAAGCTGTCCTACCTCCAGCTGTTCCGTGTTGTACGTCAGCAGCCTCGTCCTTGCGCCTTCAGCGTCGTCTTCCGTCCTGAAATAAGCTTGAATTTGTCTAGACATGTCCATTCCTCCTTTTTTTCAACCCGTGTGTTTGAAAGATCGGTATTACATGGACAACCATACAGCTAATTTAGCGCCTACAGCGCTTTTAACAGCTCGCGCACGAAGGCCGGCTCGTCTTTCGGAGTCCGGGACGTAATGAAATTCCGATCCACGACGACTTCCTCATCCTTAAAGTTGGCGCCGGCGTTTACCATATCATCCTGAAGCGGAGGATAGGAAGTGATCGTACGCCCCTTCAGCAGGTCGGCGCTTGCCAAAATTTGCGGCCCGTGGCATATCGAGGCAATCGGTTTACCCGCCTTGTCCGCTGCTGCAACAAACTGCAATATATGGGAATCCAGACGCAAGTTTTCCGGAGAAGAACCGCCTGGAATAACCACCGCATCATAATCGTTTATGTTGACGTCCGCAATGGCTTTATCGGTTGTGTAGGAAGCCTTGCCCTGTTTGCCCTTTACCTCTTGTCCTTGTTTCAATCCAATAATATCAGCCTGATGCCCCGCTTCCTTCACGGCATCGTAAGGAGTTTTCATCTCGGAATCTTCGAATTGGTCGGCTAGTAGAAATGCTACTTTACTCATCTGGCATGTCTCCTTCCTGAAATGTCCTCGATTTGTTATTACCCTGGAATCTCTTTTTTATAACAGCGGAATTCATGAAAAAGGCCAAAGAACGGCGCTTGCCTGCAACAGATGTCTGTCCCGAAGGAAGCTTGAGTATGACGATGATCCGCGAACGCCAAAAAGAGCCTGAGATCATCTCAGGCTCCGCTTATAAAAAGCCGCTTTCATGACACGAAACTGTGCCGAATCTACGATCGGGGCAGCTGCTTCCGCATATTTCCCTTGATGCTGATGAGCTGTGCAGATTCTTCCGGCGCCGAAACCATGCGTTCCGTGCTGGCTGCTTCCCTGACGCCTCCGGTTCCGACCGTCGCAGGCAAACTGCTCCATATCGAAAATTTGGGGGATTGACGCATATCGTACGGCTCCTTTATTTGCGAATAACAACCTTCGATTATTCACTCAGGATGCCCCATCTCTCCAATATGATGCATGCTGCCGTCCTTTTTAGGCAGGTTAGGACCGGCTGTCGATAATTAGCGTCACCGGTCCCCAGTTGGTCAACGACACGTCCATCATCGCTCCGAACACCCCGGTCTCCACCTGCAATCCCTTCGCCGAAAGCTCGCGGTTAAACGACTCATACAATGCATTCGCTTCGTCCGGTTTTGCGGCAGCCATAAAGTTCGGCCGCTTTCCTTTGCGGGTGTCTCCATAGAGGGTAAATTGGGACACCGACAGAATCGCTCCGCCCACGTCCTGGACGCTGAAATTCATTTTCCCCTGCTCATCCTCAAAAATCCGCAGCCCCGCTACCTTTTCGGCAAGGTATTTGGCATCCTTCTCTTCATCCTCATGCGTCACGCCGACCAGCACCATCAATCCCGCTTCAATCTTGCCGACGATTTCATTATCCACTGCGACTTGCGCATTCTTGCATCGTTGAATGACCACTCTCATAGGCTTAGCTCCTTCATCTTCCAAAAATAAAACGGCCTGTCTCCCTCAGGATAACAGACCGCATTTGTATCATCCTCCGGGATTCGTCAGAACCCCGGGACCATTCCCTTAGCGCATCGTGCCGTCACTGCATGATCCGATGAACGGTATACACATCCTTCACCCGCTTGATCCGTTCCACTACGGATTGGAGATGATCCGTATTGCGAATCAGGATGGTCATGTGGATCATGGCCATTTTGTTCTTGTCGGATCGCCCCGTGACGGCGGAAATGTTCGTCTTGCTCTCGGAGACGGCCTGAAGGACTTCGTTCAGCAATCCGTTGCGATCGTGTCCCGTCACTTCGATATCGACGCTGTAATTTGCCTCGACGGCCGTTTCCCATTCCACCTCAATCACGCGTGCCGCATCCTCGCCCTCATCCGTTGTCGGCAGATTCGCACAATCTGAACGATGGACCGATACGCCGCGGCCGCGGGTTACATAACCTACAATATCATCGCCGGGTACGGGGTTGCAGCATCTTGCGAAACGCACGAGCAGGTTATCAATCCCTTTGACGCGGACGCCGTTGGTCGGGCGGCTGCGTTTCTCGGCCGGCTTGATTTCCTTCATCTCGGAGGTTAATTCAAGCTGGTTGGCTTCCTCCTGCTCCTTGCGCAGCTTCTCGGTCACCTTCGTACAGATCTGCGCGGCAGTGATCCCGCCGAAGCCGACCGCCGATAGCATATCCTCGATATCATTAAAAGCGAATTTCTTGGCCGCTTCCATTAATTTATCGTCCGTCGTCCACTCGGACACGTCAAGACCGAGGCGCTTGATTTCGCGCTCCAGCATCTCGCGGCCCTTCTCGACATTCTCTTCGCGCTTTTCTTTCTTGAACCACTGCTTGATTTTACTTCGGGCATGCGAGGATTGGGCAATCTTCAGCCAGTCCTGGCTTGGACCGTAGGAATGCTTCGACGTCAAAATTTCCACGATATCGCCGGTTTTGAGCTGATGATCCAGCGGAACGATTCTTCCGTTGACCTTGGCACCAATGGTGCGGTTTCCTACTTCGGTATGAATTCGGTAGGCAAAGTCGAGGGGAACGGAGCCGGAAGGCAGCTCGATCACCTCGCCTTTTGGCGTAAACACAAACACCAAATCCGAGAAAAAGTCCATTTTCAAAGATTCTACAAATTCCGACGCATCCTTCGTTTCATGCTGCAGCTCCAATATCTCGCGGAAAAACGTCATCTTGTTGTCGAAGCTGCCCCCGTTGCCTGCGGAGCCTTCTTTATACGCCCAGTGTGCCGCGATACCGAACTCTGCCGTTCGATGCATCTCCCAGGTGCGGATCTGAACCTCCGTCGGCTCCCCGTTAGGCCCTACCACCGTTGTGTGGAGGGACTGGTACATATTCGTTTTTGGCATGGCGATATAATCTTTGAAGCGGCCAGGCATCGGCTTCCACAGGGTGTGGATGATGCCGAGCGTGGCATAACAATCCTTGATATTGTCCACAATAATGCGGATTGCAAGGAGATCGTAAATTTCGTTGAACTGCTTGTTTTTCACCGTCATTTTCTTGAACACGCTGTAGATATGCTTAGGTCGGCCTGACAAATCGGCTTGAATGCCCATCTCGTCAAGCTTCTCGCGGATGCAGACGATGACGTTGTCGATGTACTGCTCCCGCTCCGCACGCTTCTTGTGCATCAAATTCGCAATGCGGTAATACTGCTGCGGATTCAAGTAACGAAGCGCAATGTCCTCCATCTCCCATTTAATCGCGGAAATACCGAGACGATGGGCTATCGGACAAAAGATTTCCAAGGTTTCATAGGAAATGCGGCGCTGGCTCTCCTCGGACTGGTACTTAAGAGTACGCATATTATGAAGCCGGTCCGCCAGCTTGATGACGATTACGCGGATATCCCGTGCCATGGCGATAAACATCTTGCGATAATTTTCGTTTTGCTGCTCTTCTTTGGATCGGAATTGGATGCGTTCCAACTTCGTTAAACCATCCACCAGCATTGCGCAGGTATCCCCGAAACGCTCGCGGATCTGCTCGAGCGATACGGTTGTATCCTCAACGACATCGTGAAGCAATGCAGCAATAATGGACAATGTGTCCATCTGCATGTTCACCACGATGTCTGCAACCGCAAGCGGATGAAGAATATAAGGTTCTCCCGATTTCCGCACTTGTCCGTGGTGGGCTTGCTCCGCAAATTCATAAGCTTCCTGGATGCGGAGAAGATCGGGTTCTTTTATATAGGCGCTGGCCTTTTCGAGTAATCGCTCTATGCCCATTTTGGAGTCCTTCTCTTCCCTTTCTATATAAAATGGAACCCGCCCTTGTCAAAACGTGCAGGTTCCCTCGTGATTGTTTTCCTATCATTATGACGCTTGCGGCGTTATACGTCAACATGTGGAGCGTTCGGTCACTTATAGTATGCCCTTTTCCTGCACGGGGACATCAAAACATGACATGAATTGAATATTTTGACGAACTGTAAAAATTATTGTTGAAAAAACGAACGATTGTATTTAATCTATTAAAGATCGTACGCGAACGGTCCTATATTTAAAGTCCTATAGAGGAGTGAAATGGTTTGCAACGTGAAATTCAAGTAGATGAGAAGCTTCCGTTTGGTCCAGGGTTCCTTCTGAGCCTGCAGCATTTGTTCGCCATGTTCGGAAGCACGGTGCTTGTACCGAACATATTCGGCGTGGATCCCGGCATGATCCTGCTGATGAATGGTATCGGCACGCTGCTCTACATTTTTTTATGTAAAGGAAAGATTCCGGCCTACCTCGGCTCCAGCTTCGCCTTTATCTCACCGGTGCTGATCGTACTGGCAGGCGATCCGGAAGCCAACTACGGCAAAGCTTTGGGCGCCTTTATCGTGACGGGTATCATCTTCTGTATTGTGGCGTTCATTGTCAAATATGCGGGAACCAAATGGATCGACTTCGTATTCCCGCCAGCAGTAATGGGTGCCATTATTGCGATGATCGGGCTTGAGCTGGTTCCGGTTGCCGCAGGCATGGCTGGTTTTTTGCCGGAAGAAGGGCAGTCCATCGATCCTAAAATCATTACCATCTCGCTCGTTACCCTCGGAGTTACGGTGTTGGGTTCCATCTTGTTCCGCGGCTTCGCCAAAATTATCCACATCCTGATCGGGATCGTTGTCGGATATGCGCTTTCCTTCGCGCTTGGGGTCGTGGACACGGAGAAAATTGCTAACGCGAAGTTCCTGTCGGCTCCGGAGCTGACAACCCCGGTTTTTGATAGCGGGGCGATCTGGACCATCATTCTGGTTTCGCTCGTAGTTATCGTGGAGCACATCGGCCACCTGCTGGTAACCAGCAATATCGTGGGCAAAGACCTTTCCAAGGATCCTGGCCTTCACCGCTCCCTGCTTGGCAACGGTATTTCCACCATCTTGTCCGGATTTGTTGGTTCCACGCCGAATACAACGTACGGTGAAAATATCGGGGTCATGGCTTTGACGAAGGTGTACTCCGTGTTTGTCATCGGAGGCGCCGCCATTATTGCCATTATTCTTTCCTTCTCAGGAACATTTTCCGCCGTTGTAGCGAACATTCCAACACCGGTTATGGGCGGCGTGTCTCTCTTGCTGTTCGGGGTAATCGCAGCTTCCGGCCTTCGGATCTTCGTGGAGCAGAAGGTGGATTTCTCCAAAGCAAGCAACATGATCTTGGCTACAATCGTATTGGTAACAGGAATCAGCGGCGTAACCTTGAAGATTAACACGGTCGAGCTGAAGGGTATGGCATTGGCGACCATCGTAGGTGTCATAATGGCTGTCCTCTTCAAACTCTTCGAAATTACCGGGCTTTCCAATGAAAAGAATGATGAACCGCTCGTGGAAAAAACGCCGGATTGAACCGACAACTTTATTGCTAAACAGAAAAATGCCCTGAGCTGATTGCTCAGGGCATTTATTATTTCCCGGGAAAATCAGGAAGAATAGTGTCGTTTACTCGTACTGCATCAACGTAAATACATCGATGTCATCCAGCTTCGAGCGGCCGTTCAAATCCGTCAGCTCGATCATGAAAGCAGCGCCAACAACGTTCCCGCCCAATTGACGGATGAGGTTAACCGAAGTCGCAATCGTACCGCCTGTTGCAAGAAGATCATCCGCAATCAATACATTTTGCCCTTTCTCGATTGCATCGGTATGCATCGCCAAGCGATCTTTACCGTATTCGAGGTCATATCCCACTTCAATCGTTTCGTAAGGCAGCTTGCCGCTTTTGCGAATGGGCGCGAATCCCACGCCAAGCGCGTAAGCCAGCGGAGCACCCACGACGAATCCACGGGCTTCGGGACCAGCTATCACATCAATTTTGAGATCGGAAACCAAGACCTTCAGTTCCTCGATGGCTTTGCGATATACCTCACCATTCTTCAGCAGTGTGGTAATATCCTTGAAGCTGATCCCCGCTTGCGGAAAATCGGGAATGACACGAATATAATCTTTAAAATCCAAAATAATCTCCTCCTGTATAGTTGCGGTTAAGATACGCCTTTTGTACGGGACGTCATCCACTGGGTTAACTGTTCGGTACCGGCATGCAGCAGATGCTGCTCCATATCCGCCAAGTCGCTTAATTCCCGGAAGTGACGGGATGCGTCGAGCGGTTTTTTCTCCGGCTTCGGTACAAAGGTAATTTGTCCCTGGTCACGCTGAATGAATGCCAATTCCTCAAAGACATCCAGTACTTTGACCAGCATGCGCGATGACAACGAAGTCTGCTTCTGTAGACGTGTTACGACCTCTTTTTCCGGCATGGGAGCGGACGTCAGTCCAGCGAGTGATACGTACAGCTTCTTAAACTGTTCCCGGTCCGGAATTTGCAGCCGTTCGCGCAGGTTCCGGGTCGGATGTAACATAAATATATTGGGAACGGAATGGAAGGCTGACATGAATGCAGCGAGTTGCTCAGCCGTCTCCGGTACATCCAGTACGAACAAAACGGAAATGTCTTCTTGACTGCCGCTCGCGGCGATTTCATTATCCGGCATGATGCCAGCATTCCTATCATATACCCAAAGGCACATATCATACAATTGACTTTTTATTTCCGGATGTGAATCTTTTGCGTACACCACCGCGGAACGGACAGCCGGGCACCGCAGATGCGGCTCCAGTTCAGCTCTCCACCTCTGGATCTCCCGGATCGGTTCTTTGATCCCGCGGTAATCAAACACCTGCTGATAAGGGGCGCAGATATCCTGAATCATGAGCTGCACTTTACGGCTCCCGTTCCATTCATTGACGGAAAGCTCGCCAAGCACATCCACAACCGAACCCACCGGCAGAATATCGGCAAGATGGCCCCAGCCGAATGAGATCGCATCGATAACCTCCCGCTTTTGCTGCAAACGAAGCTTCAGATGTTTCCCTTCTTTGCCGATCTTGCGGACGTCCTTGATGACAACGTCCCGAAAAACAATCTTCGGTACGGCATTCGCCATGCCGAACGGGCCTAACTGTTCCATCTGTTCCAGAATGGGTACGGATACCTCCGACAAACTGGCTTCCAGGTCCGCTTCGCAAACGGCAATCAGATGCTCTGCTTCGAGCGCATCCTCCGCATATCGATGAAGTCCCTGTTCGAATGCCGCCAAGCGGTCTCGATGGAGGCTCATGCCGGCTGCGGAAGGATGGCCGCCAAAGTGGTCCATGACGTCTTTGCAAGAAAGCAAAGCCGCATAGATATCGAATCCCGGAATCGAACGGGCAGAGCCTTTACAGTTTCCCGTTTCGGGATCAATCCCGAGAATTACAACGGGGCGGTAAAAGCGCTCCAGGATTTTGGAAGCCACGATGCCGACCACGCCGACATTCCAGCCCTCGCCCGCCAGTACGATAACAGGCGGGATCTCCTGCCCTCTCCAGCGGTCTTGAACCATCCCCAGCGCTTCCTGGACGATGTTTTCGACCACTTGCTGCCGATCCTTGTTCAGCCCGTCCAGCTCCCAAGCAAGGCGCTCTGCCTCTTCCCTGTGCTCCGTTGTAAGCAGCGTAACGGCACGGCCTGCATGGTCCAAGCGGCCGCTGGCGTTAATCCGTGGTGCCATGGAGAAGGCCACGTTAACGGCCGTCACCTGCTCTACATGAATTCCCGATACCTCAAGCAAGCTGCGGATGCCTTCATACCGCGTTTTTCGCATCGATTCGATACCGTGCTTCACAAGCACCCGATTCTCCCCCGTGAGCGGCATCAAGTCAGCGATCGTTCCGATCGAAACGATCTGGAGCCATTCCTCCGGCGGGTCACCCACGAGAGCCTGTGCCAATTTGTAAGCCACGCCTACGCCGGCCAGCCCCTTAAAGGGATACGGGCATGTCGGGATCTTCGGATTAATCAATGCATATGCCTCAGGCAGCACCTCAGGCGGTTCATGATGGTCGGTGACGATGACGTCGATGCCAAGGCTGTTGGCATACGCGATTTGCTCGACCGCACTAATCCCGGTATCTACGGTAATCACCAGACTGACCCCTTGCTGATGGGCCCAATCCAGCGCATGATTATGTAAGCCATAACCTTCATTGGATCGGTGAGGGATATAAATATCATAAGATGCTCCCAAATAACGCATCAGATGAATCATCAATGATGTGCTGGAAACCCCGTCCGCGTCATAATCGCCGTAGATCAGAATATGCTCCCGATCCTCCAGCGCTTTGCGGATGCGCGGCACGGCCTCCCGCATTCCCTGCATGAGATAAGGGTCGTGCGTCAGCTCAAACGTTCCATATAAAAATTCCCGGCCAGCCTCGGCTGATTGTATCCCCCGGGACGCCATGAGTGAAGCCACGATGGGTGGCAGCGACAAATCATGGGCCAGCCGTTCGGTGATCGTTGACGCTGCCTCTCGTATTCTCCATTCATATTTGGAATACAGCACAGGGATTCACCTTCCTTTTCCTGCCTATTTCCTGCTGTCTTAAAAGCTCCGCCCTTATTGCGGCAGTGTCGGCATATCGTTGTCCATCAAGTCATAGTTCGATTTATACGGGTAACCGGGTTCATAAGGCACAACGTGAACCTTGGCATCCGTAACCTGAATAAATCGATGGGTCAACAGCTTCCGGATTCGCTCGGCAATTTCCTGAGCTTCCAATACGGACGTTCTCGGATTCACGGTGATTTTCACTTCGATGTTCACGTGGCGAATCTGTCCGTATTCTTGAACCTTCAGCTCCTCGATCGTGATCACGCCGTGCACCCGCTGAATCGTATCCATGAATTCGGCTTCGTGTTCATGGCGTTTCTCCTCCGCAAGCGTGCCGTAAACGGAATGAACGATGAGTATATATCCTTTCCGGACCACGAGACAAGCCACGATAAGAGCCGCTATGGAATCCATGTAGAATAGAGGCGACCATTCAAAATAGGAGCCTGCCATGGATAGCGACACGCCGATCAATACCGTTAGCGATGAATATAAGGCAAACCGATGATCAGCCGATAACATTTCGTACCGGGGATCATGCAGTCTTTTCATCTGCCAGCTTTGATATTGGAATACCGCTTCGTTCACCGCCATCGATATGAAAATTGCAAGGAGCGCCGATGTGGCCGGCGGCTCGAGGTTATCCGATGCCATGGTCTGGATCGCGGATACCGCAATTTGAATGCCGCCCATGATCAATAACACGGCAAATAAGATCGATATGACGGGCTCCGTCGTACTCGAAACGTTCCGTTTGTCCCGCATCGGACTTTTCGTGCCGAATATGCCAAGGCTTGGCAACCGGTCCACCAATAAAGTTACGGCATTCGCCGCAGAATGCAGGGCATCTCCGATGAGAGCCTTGCTGCCGGATAAGTAACCGGCTATCCCTTTGCACAAGGCTAATGCCAAATCCGTTACAATGCCTGTCCATAGGACAGTCTCCGTATGATTCAAGCGTTCATTGCTCACTTGAGGCCCCCCTCAATGTCACTGTCGATCCTGTACTCGTCATGCTGCCTGCTGCTAACTTTAGAAAGCCGCGTCGCCTGCGACGCGGCTTTCACTTGTATAGGATCTTCTGATATCTGGACTGCAAACGCCCTTCAGCGGTTTAATTAAATTTCGATTTTATCTTTGCTTGGCTTCGGCGAATTCGGTTTATTGCTCACATTGCGGCCTTTAAGAAGGAGCCACAACGGACTTGCGATAAAGATCGAAGAGTACGCGCCGAATGCCAAACCGATACAAATGGCCAGCGAGAACATTTGGATCGACTCGCCGCCCAAGAGGAGCATGAAGAATGCAGCGATGAATACGGACAAGGCCGTATAGATCGAGCGCCCGATCGTCTGCGACAAACTTTTGTTAACCAGATCCTTGAGATCCGAGACCCTCTTAATCTTCGCAAACCGCAGGTTTTCCCGGATACGGTCAAAGATAACGATGGTATCGTTGATCGAATAACCAATGATGGTCAGGACGGCGATGATGAATGTCAGGTCCACCTCTAATCCAAGGATGGAGAAGATACTGATGACAACGAAGGCATCATGCAGGAGCGCTACGATCGCTGCAATCGCAAACCGCCATTCAAAGCGAATGCTGACATAGATGATAATCCCGATACAGGAAATCAATACGGCATAAATTGCGTTTCGTCCCAGCTCTTTGGCCATCTCGGGGTCAACCGTATTAATTTCGAAGGTTGCCTTCTCGTCCAGCTTCTCGATGCCGGAACGAAGCTTCTGATCCTGATCCTCGGTCAGCACCTCGCTGAATCGGATGTTGACGCGGTCATTACCCGGAGTAACGCTCGCATCCTCCCCGATTCCGGCATCCTCTAATACGGTATTGATTTGCTCCGTAGTCAACGGTTTGGAGAGTGAAATGTCCACGTTCGAGCCGGATTGGAAATCAACTCCATAGTTAAGACCGCGAGTCAGGAGAAAAACTAAGCCCAAAATCGTAATTACAATGGATAGTACGTAGAAAATTCTGCTTTTGCCTACGAAATCGAAGTTCTTAAAGCTCACGAATGTCACGCTCCTTTACGCCATAATGGCTCGGTTTGCGGGCCCAACCGATATTCACAAGCAGATTGAGCAGGAAACGGGAGAAATAAACGTTCGTGGCAATACTAACGATGATCTCCAAAATCAATACAAGGGCAAAACCTTTTACCGCACCGGTACCGAATCCGAACATGACAGCGGCAACGAGAATCGTCGTCAAGTTGGAGTCCATAATGGCGCGCAGGGAGGATTTACCGCCTGATTTCACTGCAGATGGCACGCTTTTGCCTGTCTTGATCTCTTCCCGAATGCGTTCATAGGTGATAATGTTGGCATCCACCGCCATACCAATACCTAATATAAATGCCGCAATGCCTGGAAGCGTCAACGTAAAGTCAGCCCATACGAAAATAAGGATCAGCAGCCATGTGTGCAAAATAAGTGCGAAACTTGCCAGCAAGCCCGGTACGCGATATCGGATAATCATGAACAGCAAAATCGCGACGGAAGCGATCAGACCGGCTTCTAAAGTTTTTGTAAGAGATTGCATGCCAAGCGTAGCCCCTACGCTCTGCGAATATTTCTCGACCAGCTTCAGCGGCAGGGCGCCGAGATTGATCGTATCCCGGATCTGTTTCGCTTCATCCAGCGAGTAGTTCCCTGTAATTTGCGCGGTACCGTCCGTTAATACGGCTCGTACCGTCGGAGCTGACAGCAATTGGTCGTCCATGAAGATAGCCAGCTCTTGACCGAGAAGACGTTCTGTAATTTCAGCAAACTTCCCTTTGTCCTTCACTTTAATATCTATCATAGGCTGATTAAGCTGGTCATAGGCTACCGATGCGCCGTTCTCGACGAAATCGTCGCCGCGGAGCTCTATTTTACAGAACTCCTCGCCTTCTTTACAGCCGTCATTGCTTCGGAATGTGAGGTTCGCAGGTTCTTTCATTGTTTTTCGAACTTCGGCCTCATCCGTTACGCCCGCCACCTTCAAGCGAATCCGATTCGCCCCTTCCGGCGTAACCTCAGGCTCCGATGTTCCCATCGCATCCGCACGCTTTTGCAAGCTCTTTGCGGTTTCCTGCAGCGCTTCTTTGGTAACCTGCTGCCCTTCCATCAACGGTTCTGCTTCATAAAGGATTTCGAATCCACCCTTTAGATCCAAACCTAGACGGACGTCTTTCAGCAAGCCTGGAGTTGTAACGGCCATTAAAATAGTGATCACGAGCACGGTTCCGACGAAACTGATAATTCTCTTCATGCCGTCCCTTGTTCCCCCTTTTTACTCAATATTCCTATTATAGCGATGTCATAAAACCCAGTCAATTTATCAAAATTTGTCGGGCTTATGGATGAACCCTTATATCCGCAAGGCAAAAGGGACCTCTTCGATTAATCGAAAGAAGATCCCTTATATGCTGATATTGTCATATAGTTCATCAAAGCTGTTGCTTTCAAGGACAGAATGTCATTGACCAATTGGTGGAGGGACGGAACGCCTTCCTTTTCGTACTTGCTGCTGACACAGTTCCAAATATCGTTGCTCGTCACGTACTCGTACCCAATCAAATGCATTTCCTCAACCTTGCTCAAGCATACCATCTCAATGGTGCTCATCAATTCTTCCTCGCTCATTTGCTCGAGTTCCATGCATATGGCCTCCTCACTGACTCCCTGTTGTCCCTAAGTTACATTCGACATGACATATGGCTTTCCTTCTATTCCTACCATGTCCAGAAAAAAAAGTAAAGTCATCAGATGGGACAGGTAGGGCATATCCATAAGAATAGCCATGTCGTGTCAACGTATTCAGCCTTAACCAGGGAGTGGGATGGACAGTGAACAAGCAATCGTTTATTAAAGGAACGCTGATTTTACTTGCAGCCGGCATATTAAACCGCCTACTCGGTTTTATTCCCCGGATCGCCCTTCCCCGGATCATCGGACCTGAGGGTGTCGGAATTTACCAATTGGGGTACCCCTTCTTTATCGTGCTCGTGACCATCATCACGGGCGGTATTCCGCTAGCTATTGCCAAAATGGTCGCCGAAGCGGAAGGTGCCGGGAAGCCTGATGCTTCCAAGCAAATTCTGCATGTCAGCCTGATGCTGACGATTACGGCAGGAGCCCTCTTCACTGGACTCAGCCTGCTGCTTGCTCCTTGGGTAACCGGCGTGCTTTTGCCGGACGAGCGTGTATATCAAACCTTCATCAGCATGACGCCCATGATGATCATCATTGCCGTTTCGTCGGTCTACCGGGGATATTTCCAGGGCAAACAAAATATGATCCCCTCTGCAAGTTCCTCCGTTATCGAGACGATAGTCCGAATTATATGCATGTTGTGGTTTGCGCATCTCCTGATGCCCAAAGGCATCGCTTACGGGGCAGCCGGGGCCATGCTTGGAACAGCCGTGGGCGAGCTGATTGGCATGATTGCGCTGCTGCTGCAATATTCCGGCGAGGGCCGAAGAACGAACAAACTTTTACCTAAGCCGCAAGAAGCCGTATCTGAAAAAAAAGCGCCGGACTCTTCTTCGAATAAAGGCATCCTGAAGCGGTTATTCGGCATTGCATTGCCTGTAACGGGCGGAAAGATGGTAGGGTCCTTCTCCTACCTGCTGGAAACGATACTGACCAATCGCAGCCTCGCCATGGCAGGTATCGCGACATCCGTGGCCACCGCCCAATACGGCGCTCTGCAAGGCATGATCATCCCGCTCCTGCTATTGCCCGGTGCGTTGACCGTTTCCCTGGCCATCTCCCTGGTGCCTTCCCTATCGGAGGCAGCGGCCCGCAACGACCGGCCTACCATCCATAAGCGAATGAATCAATCCCTTCGGCTGGCTCTTGTCTCGGGAGCTCCGTTTGCCATCATTATGTTTGTCCTGGCTGAGCCGCTGTGCCTGCTGCTCTACGACAACGCCGAGATTAGCGATATGCTCAAAATCATGGCGCCCTTTGCCTTGTTTCTGTATGTGCAGTCCCCGCTTCAAGCTGCCTTGCAAGCATTGGACCGCCCGGGACGGGCATTGTTGAATACCTTATTCGGTGCGATCATCAAGATGAGCCTTATCGTATATTTGGCATCCAACCCCGCCTTCGGCATCAAGGGGGCCGTCATTGCCATCATCGTAAACAGCATCGCGGTTACATTGCTTCACGGTTTTAGTCTCTCCAAGCTGATCGGCTTTCGCTTCCGCCTGCTCGATTATGTCAAAATCGCTGCCGTCATGATCATTATGGGTGCCTGCGTTCTTTACGGGTATAGACATCTTCCGTTCTCGACGACCCCCTGGCTGCAGTTTTGGACCTCGATCGTTGTTGGCATTCTGGTCTATTTCATCATGATTTTCATGACCAAGCTGGTAACGCCCCGGGATCTGGAACGCGTCCCTGTCGTCGGTACCTGGTTCAACAAGTTTAGCCGCCGCTAGTCCCTGTCTTTGCGGTCGATGTAAATACGTCCTTTATGGTCGATGGAGCATAGGAAGATATCTTTAAAATCCTTGGCTCCGTGGTTTTGAATCTCGTTTTTCAGCCAGAACCTTGTTTTTTCAATTAGTTCAAGGTTTTCGTCCTGCACCTTTCCATCCAATATAAGCGGAATGGGCAGTCCTTCGTACGTAATTTTATCGTATGGAATATCAACAACGGTAGGGTTTCCTGTTTCGGATTTGGCCTTGGATAAAGCACCTGAAGAATGAGTGGAGCTTGAGGCGTTTGAAGAACTTGATGAACTATTCGAGCGGTTCGAACCGTTATCCGCATCTTTTGGAATAACGGTGAGCTGGCCGGAAGTTTCGAGAATCGCAAATTCCACGTCTGCCAAACTGTCGATGTCCTTTCCCCTTAATTGCTGCATCAGATCATCCAGATTGTAGCGAAGCTTTGACATCTCTTTGCGGTGAAGCTTGCCTCGGGATACCAGTATGCTGGGTTTTCCGTCCGCAAACAGCCGGATGCTTCGATTTTTCAGGCCGATGTAGGCAAGTCCTACCTGAATGGCAACCAACACGGCGATAGGAGCTAGTCCGTCCCAAATCGGTTTATGGACATCTTCGAGGACAAAAACGGCAATCTCTGCGATCATGACGGATATGACCAAATCGAAGATAGACAGCTTTCCGATTTCCCGTTTGCCCATGATTCTCATGGTAACAAAGATGACCACATACATCAGAACGGTCCGCAGAATCAGAATAGTCATATGAGACATAAACAATCCCTCCCTAGCTTGTCGAACATTCTCATGTACAGCTATTCTGGCCTGCCGCAGGTCTTCCCATTCGATTACAATTGATTAATTAATGGTAATCCTGCAAAACCCGATGCAAAATGTTCAGTTTGTACTATATGTACAGGCTTGGCCATACAATGGAATTATCAAGATTTGTTAAGGGGGATGATTCATGGAACCGATCCGGCGAGTATTCACTTTCAGGATCACTAATCCGATTCTTTCAGGACTCTTGTATTCTTATTTCTGGATGTTTCTTGGCGCATTGGCGCTATCCCTGCTGCTGTGGGGCAGCGGACTGGCCGAGGATGATTTATCGTTCTACACGTTTCTGGTACATGCCGTCGCGGCCTTTATTGGGGGCTGTGTGAGCGGCAAACGCGCAGGTAACAAAGGCTGGTATTATGGCTGCCTGACCGGGCTGGTATATGGGATTACGCTGCTCGTCATCGGCTTTCTAGCCTTGGATAGTTCCTTGTCACTCGGAGATTTGACGCTGATTGCCACGGTTTTTGCTGCCGGCGCCATCGGGGGAATGTTTGGGGTTAACTTAAAAAAATAAAACCTTGCAACGACTTTGGTGCACTTCACGCTCAGTGATAAAAAAACAAAGGCCGATTCCTAAAAGGAGTCGGCCTTTGTTTATAGCGATGACTTTCCATATGTAGGTGAAACGAGATTATGCATCCGTATTCACGCTATGGCTTACCGAGTTGCGGTCGAACGTCAACTTCGTTACGTCGTTCACTTTCAAAACCACGATGTCGTCGGTAATCTCCACGATCGTCCCGTGAAGGCCTCCGATCGTTACCACTTTATCGCCTTTGGACAAGGCGCTAAGCATTGCGTTTCTTGTTTTCTGTTTCTTCTGCTGTGGACGGATAAGCAGAAAATAAAAGATGACGAACATCAGAACGAAAGGCAAAATCAATCCCAAAATGCCTCCGCCCTGACCTTGCGCTGCTGCGAGTTCAAATGAACCAAACATTTCTTTCCCCCCTTTCACAAACTTATCATGATGGCCATGATCTTGCTTTAGAACCCTTTTTCATTATCGTGTAGGCCGTACTTATCAAAAAACTCATCGCGGAAATCAAGCAGACGGTCTTCCATAATACTCTGACGCACGCCCCGCATCAAATTGATCAGGAAATGCAGATTATGATACGTCGTCAATCGCAGTCCGAACGTTTCGTCGCTCTTGATCAGATGGCGCAGATAAGCACGCGAGTAGTTACGGCAGGTATAGCAGTCGCATTCCGGATCCAGCGGTCCGTAATCCCTGGCATATTGAGCATTTCGAACGACAAGACGGCCTTGACTTGTCATCGTTGTCCCGTTGCGGGCGATCCGCGTCGGAAGCACGCAATCGAACATGTCCACACCACGAATCGAGCCCTCGATCAACGCATCCGGTGATCCGACTCCCATCAAATAGCGAGGCTTATTGTTCGGCAGCAGGGGTACCGTGTAATCCAGCACTTCATACATTAGCTGCTTCGATTCTCCCACACTAAGTCCACCAATAGCATAACCCGGGAAATCCATGGAAGTCAAATCACGGGCGCTCTGACGGCGAAGATCCTCATGCATGCCTCCCTGCACGATGGCGAACAGGGCTTGGTCTTCCGGTCTGGCATGACTCTTCAGGCAGCGTTCAGCCCAGCGGGAAGTCCGCTCGGTGGATTGTTTGACGTATTCATACTCCGCAGGATAAGGCGGGCATTCATCAAAGGCCATCATAATATCAGATCCCAGCGCGTTCTGAATCTCCATTGCGACCTCCGGAGAGATGAACAGTTTATCTCCGTTCAGATGCGAACGGAAATGTACGCCTTCTTCCGATATTTTTCTCATTTCCGCCAAGCTGAATACCTGGAAACCGCCGCTATCGGTCAAAATCGGCCGGTCCCAGTTCATGAATTTGTGCAGTCCGCCTGCTTCCTTCACAATATCATGTCCCGGTCGCAGGAAGAGGTGATAGGTGTTGCTCAAAATAATGTGGGCATCCATCGCTTTAAGCTCTTCCGGGCTCATCGTTTTTACGGTTGCCAACGTTCCTACAGGCATGAATGTCGGCGTATCGATTACGCCGTGGGGGGTGTGCACTCTGCCGAGCCTGGCGCCCGATTGTTTGCACGTTTTAATATGTTCGTAAGTAACAGCTGCTGCCATGGTAATAACCAACCTCCGAAATTAATAGATAAACATCGCGTCGCCAAAGCTGAAGAAACGGTATTCTTTGTCTACGGCTTCCTTGTACGCATGCATGATGTGTTCGCGTCCGGCCAGCGCGCTGACCAGCATGACCAGCGTGGATTTCGGCAGATGAAAATTCGTAATCAGCGCATCCACCACGGTAAAAGAGTATCCCGGATAAATGAAAATGCTTGTCCAGCCGCTGCTCTCGCGCAGAGGCTCGCCCTTTAACTGTGAGCCTACCGTCTCCAGCGTTCTGCAGGAGGTAGTCCCTACGGCGATAACCCGGCCGCCGCGCCGCTTCGTTTCGTTTAGCAGGTCTGCCGTTTCCTGGGATAGGGAATAGTACTCTTCATGCATGACATGGTCCTCGACCTGGTCCACGGACATCGGGCGGAAAGTTCCCAGTCCCACATGTAATGTAATAAAAGCGATGTCGACTCCCTTGGCACGTATTTGTTCCAGGAGAGCCTCCGTGAAATGAAGGCCGGCCGTCGGCGCGGCTGCGGATCCTTCATGCTTCGCGTATACGGTCTGATAACGATCGCGATCATCCAGCTTTTCCTTAATATAAGGCGGGAGCGGCATTTGGCCCAGTTCATCCAGGATTTCTTGGAAAATCCCCTTATACGAGAAGGATAAGGTGCGAGCACCCATTTCTCCTTCCTCCTCGATGACCGCCTTTAGTTTCCCCTCGCCAAAGGAGATCACGTTTCCCTTTTTCAGCTTCTTGCCGGGTTTTACGAGTGCTTCCCAGCGATCTTCTCCCATATTCTTCAGCAGAAGGACCTCGGCTTTCGCGCCTGTATCCTCCTTTTCGCCGAACAATCGAGCCGGGATTACCTTCGTATCGTTTAAAACGAGCGTATCGCCCGGATTCAGGCTGTCTATGATATCCGCAAACGTCTGGTGGCTGATCTGTCCGCTCTTTTTGTTAAGCGTGAGAAGCCTGGAAGAACTTCGATCCAGAAGCGGCGTCTGCGCAATTAAGTGTTCGGGTAATTCAAAATCATACAAATCCACATTCATGTCGGTCAGTCCTTCGTTATAGTCGTGTTGCGGTAATAGTGTTGGAGTATCTGCTTATAATCATACCCTTCGTCAGCCATTCCTTTGGCACCCCATTGCGACATGCCCAGTCCGTGGCCGAAGCCTTTACCGGTAAATTTAAAGCCCGGAGAGCTTTCGATTACGCGTGCTGTCCCCGTTCCATTCATCACCACGGTACCGGAGCCTTTGACGTTTCCGTTTCCGCTTCCGGAAATGACGGATACCGTTTGACCGCTCGAAACCGTTGATACCGCACCATTCGCGCTCAATACAGTATAACTTCCGGTCGATTCAATATCAAACAAAGTGCTTGGCAGACCGTTAAAAGCCGACCGGAACATATCCGGATATTTTACGTCCAGAACTTGACCGTTGGCTTTCACCGTAAGAGCCCGCCCCGATGGGCCTCGTTCCGTTACATCCAGCGAAGTGATGGAGGCCGGTAGGCTATTGGCGGTTTTTCCTTTTAAAGTGGCCAGCAATTGATCCGAAGTATAAGGCCCACGAACCCATTCGAAGCTGTTGGATTCCGCGACTTTGTCCAGGACGACGGCCGTTTCTCCCGGATTCATCTTGCTTACGGGCTCAACGTTCGATTGGATCAGCGGCAGCGGACGCACGTTGGTATCCTTCGCGGTAACGGTCATATAAGGAAGCCCTGCCGATGTTGCATTGCCGGTTTCCTTTACATTATCCTCACGCACGTAACCCGTAACGCCACTCGGAAGAAGCACATGATACCAAGCTTTAAGCGCGGCCTGGGATGAGGAGTCGCCAGGGCTTTCCACCGCAGCAAACAGATCGTTACGGTTGCCCCAGACCTCGGTGGAGTCCGCCGTCATCCCGCCGCTGTTGGAGGAAAACACGGTTTCCACGATTTTGCCGTCTTTCATGACGACTTCGCCGTCGGTTGCATCCACTGCCTGAATAATGCTTGGATACTCATAAGCCGTCCCATAGTAGGCCTGGCTCAGCGTGGTGTCCACGACATGCGCTACTTCGAACTTATTTCCTTGGAAGAGCGCATAGCTGCGCGCTGCCACGGCCTGTGCCTTCAGAGCCTCGGTTCCCCAAGAAGACGGCACCTCCGCCCCCACGACGGAATAAAGGTACTGCTGGAACGGCAATTCGTTGACGAGGTATAATTGACCGCTCTTTTGCCCGATCTCCAAAGCGCCCCGATAGGAGCGATCGGATCGCTCCTTCACATTCGTTCCCGCTCCTGATTTCCCGTCAACCCGCAGAACGGATTGATTACCTGACAGCATGTAATGCGTCACCTCTTGGGGAGCCGCCAGATTCAGGCTTACGTCACTTCTTATGATAAGACCCGGCGTGTTGGCGTTCTGTTCAACCAGGCCGCCGGATACTTTGGCAGCTTCTTTCTTGACGGCAGCGAGATCGGCTGTGTTCGCCGCTTCGCCTACCCACACCTCATAAGCCGAAGTTTCCCCGGACGGCACCATAACATTGAATGCATCCAGACCGGCATCGGCGTACGCCTTACGCACGGTCTCGGCCTCTGTCTCCGATCCGTACGATCCGGCAGACAGATGCAGCGCGCCTTTAACGGCTGGCGTTTGCCCATTCAAATATGCAGCCGCTGTCTTCGCTGTACGCGCAGCCGCATCCGCGGCCGCTTTTTCTGTACCGTACATGCCGGCGTACAGCTTGTACACCTTGCCATCCGCAAACAGCATCGGTTTGTCACTTGTCGCCTGCAGCTTTTTCGCTGCTTCCGAAGCGGCTTTCCAATCCGTTGTCTCAAGCACCTTAACGCGGTATGTATCCACGCTCATCCGGACCTGCTGGTTCGCAGGGATACTCATCAGAGTCTGATGAATACTGGAGGCAAGCAGCGATGCGGTCAGAGCCTCGGCGGATTTCAGCGTCACGGCATTCGTCGTCGATTTATACTGGCTTCCCAGATCCAGGAACATCGCAACCCGAATCGTATCTAACGAAGGGGCGGCTGCTTGCACGGCGGGCGCGCTCCATAAGCTTCCGGCAACAGCCAGCGACAAGAGTCCTTTGGTGGTCCAACCGAATAATGATTTCGTCCAGTTCCTATCCATGTATGTCTTTCCTCCCGTAACTAATAGGATATGGTATATGGCATAAATGTCATGATTCCTTCAGCTAGCGGCGATCCTCCGGAAAGGGAATGCCTAAATGCTGATAAGCTGTAGGCGTAACGACGCGTCCCCGCGGCGTACGCTGCAAATAACCGATCTGTAGAAGATACGGTTCATAAACATCCTCTATGGTTTGGCTTTCTTCCCCGATGGTTGCGGCAATGGTATCCAGTCCCACAGGTCCCCCGCGGAAGCTCTTGATCATGGCGTTCAGCATTTTGTGATCGATAAAATCCAGGCCCATCGGATCGATTTGGAGCATCTTCAGCGCTTCCTGCGCGATGCTTGGCGTGATCATGCCGTCGCCCCGAACCTGCGCATAATCGCGTACCCGCTTCAACAGGCGGTTCGCAATGCGCGGTGTCCCCCGAGATCTTAGGGCAATCTCTTCTGCAGCCTCTCCCAATATCTCGATCCCCAAAAGATCGGCATTGCGTGACACAATGTAGCTCAGCTCATCTACCGTATAGAATTCCAGACGGCTTACCACACCAAAACGGTCCCTCAGCGGCGCTGAGAGCAGGCCAGCCCGGGTTGTCGCGCCAATTAGGGTGAACGGCGGGAGATCCAGGCGAACGGAGCGTGCGCTTGGCCCTTTCCCGATCATAATATCCAGCGCAAAATCCTCCATGGCCGGATACATCACTTCCTCCACCGTCCGGTGCAGCCGGTGGATCTCGTCAATAAACAGGACGTCTCCTTCCTGCAGATTGGTCAAAAGCGCCGCCAGATCGCCAGGCCGTTCGATGGCCGGGCCGGACGTCGTCCGCAGATTAACGCCAAGCTCATTGGCGATAATATTGGCCAGCGTCGTTTTGCCTAGTCCCGGAGGACCGTACAGCAGCACGTGGTCAAGCGCCTCGTTACGCATTTTTGCAGCCTCGATATATACCTTCAAATTTTCCTTTACTTGATTCTGTCCTATATATTCAGCCAAATAACGAGGACGCAGACTAAGTTCGACAGCCTGTTCGTCCATCATCAGATTGGCAGAAATAATTCGATCATCCATCTATATAACTCCTCTCTTGCAGCGATGCTCTATCTATCCAGCGAATAGCTGCTGCAGTGCCCGTTTCATGAGCACATCGACGGATTCGCCGCTTGCGCCGGAATCCTTGATCTTCAGCCAGACTTTATCCAGCTCGCTATCCGTATAACCAAGCGCCTTCAGGCCCTCGCGAGCCTCGGACCATGCCGAGCCGCCATCATCCGCTTCCGGCTCCTGGATGGCAAAAAGACCGGTCATCATGCTCGCATTCCCGAAGCCCTCAAGCTTATCCTTAAGATCCAAAATCATGCGCTGCGCTGTTTTCTTGCCGATTCCCGGAAGTTTGATCAAGAAGGATATATTCTCTTGATAGATCGCGGAAACCACATGATCCGGAGATCCTCCGCCGAGTATGCCGAGCGCCACGCGCGGGCCGATTCCCGAGACCTCGATCAGCTTACGGAACAGCTTCTGCTCCTCCCGCGTCGGAAACCCAAACAGCAGAATGGCATCCTCACGAACGTGATGATGGGTGAAGACCGTCACGGTTCCTTCCGTTTTGGCAAAAGCATACGGATTCGGACAAAACACCCGGTATCCTACGCCTTGAACATCCAGCACAATATATTCACTCTCTAAGTGGACAACCTGTCCCCGTAAAAAATCGATCATTTTCGCAATACCTCATTTAATTTGGAATTAAGTGTGTAGGAATGGGCGTGGCAGATTGCCACGGCTAGAGCATCCGCCACATCGTCGGGCTTTGGGATGCTCTGAAGCTTCAGGAACATCCTGACCATTTCCTGTACCTGCTTCTTCTCCGCCTTGCCATAGCCGACGATGGCCTGCTTAACCTGCATAGGCGTATATTCTGCAATCGGGAGTCCGCGCTGGACCGCCGCCAGTATGAGAACTCCTCTCGCCTGGGATACGGACATCGCGGTGGTGACGTTGCGGTTAAAAAATAATTTCTCGAACGCAACGGCCTCCGGCTCATATTTATCGATAAGCTGCAGCATGCCTTCATACACGTGATGCAGCCTCTCTTCATCCGGTGTATGGGCTTCCGTCTGGATGCAGCCATACTGGACCGGCGTGACTTTGCTTCCAACCTTATCGACAAACCCGAAGCCCACAATCGCAATCCCCGGGTCGATTCCTAAAATGCGCAAACCAATCTCTCCTCTGATGAAGCGAACATATGTATCGTTCTCCCATTATAACAAAAGTTCGGCCTCAATTGAGGAAAAACTTTGATCCCATAAGCTACAGTTCTATATCTTCCCTGACGGCACCGCCGATGGAACGGCTAAACACCAAAAAACCGCCCGGAAAATTCCGGGCAGCTGCGGCTTTGGTGATGAAGCGACAAGCATGGATGTTTCAAGGGCTAGGGCTCATGACATTTTCGGCCATATCCCGTGCATAGTCGCTAAAGGTTGACAGTACACTGTTGTACTCTTCCATATCTTGAATTCGAATACCTTCTTCAAGCTGCTGAATCACGTCTTTAGGCAAAGAGGATTCCATCGAGCCGACATCCAGTTGGAAGAAGGTGCGCATGACCTTCTCTTCTTCCGGCGGGCCGTCAAACAACGTTAAGTTCCCGTTGGCATCGATGCTCATATAGGCTTGCCGCTTGCAGGCGGGTGAAAGGTCGGATACGGTTTGCTCGAGCCAGACATTCCCTTTATTATCCAACCGTCCCTGCCATAAAGGATTTTTATTCATCAGTTCATAAATGCCGTCCGCCGTAAGCTTTCCCATATCCTGCTCTTCAATGCCGCAGACATACGTGATGCGGACATGAACATGCTTCTTTCCCTTCGAGGTATTCAGCTTCTGCATGAATTCCCTCTGATCCTGCCTGCGTTCCTCCTGCTTATCATCCTCGATTTGCAGGTATTGCATCGTTTCAACAGCCAGCGGCGTTTCATCGAAAGTAGCGGTGAGCAGCCTCTTCATCTGATCGGTTATATTCTGGCCGGACCATACCATGACACCTACGAGCACTACGATCGAACAAGACCAAATCGCGCGTCTCCAACGTCTCCACCGTTTTCTGAACAGTTTCTTGAAGAAATGAAAAACACTCAAGGTTATCCCCTTCTATTCAATGTTTTTCATATTGTGACCGGGATGCTGTCAAAATATTCAGTTCCGCTCTTGCCGTTGGCATCATTTCTATCCATAACAAAGAAAGACCGCCTTCAGATATACTGAAAGCGATCTTTCGGTTTGAATCGGGATGACACGATTTGAACATGCGACCCCCTGGTCCCAAACCAGGTGCTCTACCAAGCTGAGCTACATCCCGTTAATTAATGCCGGTGAAGGGACTCGAACCCCCACGGTTTCCCTCACGATTTTGAGTCGCGCGCGTCTGCCAATTCCGCCACACCGGCACAAAGAAATTTCATAAGTTAAGCATCTGATTGTAAAAATGGCACGCCCTGAGAGATTCGAACTCCCGACCTTTTGATTCGTAGTCAAACGCTCTATCCAGCTGAGCTAAGGGCGCAAAATGGAGCGGACGACGGGAATCGAACCCGCGACCCTCGCCTTGGCAAGGCGATGCTCTACCGCTGAGCCACGTCCGCAAATATGATATGTATTCCGTTTCCAGCTCTCTTGGTAAAGATGGTGAGCCATGAAGGACTCGAACCTTCGACACCCTGATTAAAAGTCAGGTGCTCTACCAACTGAGCTAATGGCTCTTATTACTAAGAGTTAAAGAATGGCGGAACTGACGGGATACTCTCACTACGTTCGAGACTGCGAAGTCTATGCTAACGAAGCTAAGCTCCGACGAACCCAATATGGATTCTCATCCCTGAAGCTAATAAGAATGGCGGAACTGACGGGATTCGAACCCGCGATCTCCTGCGTGACAGGCAGGCATGTTAGGCCTCTACACCACAGTTCCAAGAGGCATTATCGCAATTGCGATATAAATTGGTTGCGGGGGCAGGATTTGAACCTACGACCTTCGGGTTATGAGCCCGACGAGCTACCGAACTGCTCCACCCCGCGTCATTAAAAGGGTTGCTTATATGGGGTCCCCGAAAAGTAATCGGAATTACCTGCGAAGCGTGAGCTTCACTTTATGGGGATGAAATATGGTGGAGGCTGAGGGGATCGAACCCCCGACCCTCTGCTTGTAAGGCAGATGCTCTCCCAGCTGAGCTAAGCCTCCATCTGGATTGTTACATGCGTTAAAGAAAGTGGTGACCCGTAGGGGATTCGAACCCCTGTTACCTCCGTGAAAGGGAGGTGTCTTAACCCCTTGACCAACGGGCCGTATATAAAGTCCTTGCTGGCGGAGAGAGAGGGATTCGAACCCTCGAGACGCTTTTGGCGCCTACACGATTTCCAATCGTGCTCCTTCGGCCAACTCGGACACCTCTCCGTATGGCTCCCCGAACAGGACTCGAACCTGTGACAACTCGATTAACAGTCGAGTGCTCTACCAACTGAGCTATCAGGGAATATGTACCGCTTGGCGACGTCCTACTCTCCCGGGACCCTTCGGTCCAAGTACCATCGGCGCTGGAAGGCTTAACGGTCGTGTTCGGTATGGGAACGCGTGGAACCCTTCCGCCATCGCCACCAAACGTATATTCAGGATACGGCATCGCCAAATGCCGTGACCATCCTCCTTGCAAGCATAGCTTGTACACTTACAATTCAGTTTTGATCACCTGAAAACTAGATACGAAACGATATTTGCGTTGATTAGAATCCGTAGCATTTACCCGATGTGGTATCGGGGTCCCCGAAAAGTATTCAGCGTTGCTTCAAAGCTTCGCTTTTTGGGGTGTTTTTGGATAAGCCCTCGACCGATTAGTATTGGTCAGCTCCATGCATTGCTGCACTTCCACCTCCAACCTATCTACCTCGTCGTCTTCAAGGGGTCTTACGAATTGGGAAATCTCATCTTGAGGGGGGCTTCACGCTTAGATGCTTTCAGCGCTTATCCCGTCCGTACGTAGCTACCCAGCCATGCTCCTGGCGGAACAACTGGTGCACCAGCGGTACGTCCATCCCGGTCCTCTCGTACTAAGGACAGCTCCTCTCAAATTTCCTACGCCCACGACAGATAGGGACCGAACTGTCTCACGACGTTCTGAACCCAGCTCGCGTACCGCTTTAATGGGCGAACAGCCCAACCCTTGGGACCTACTTCAGCCCCAGGATGCGATGAGCCGACATCGAGGTGCCAAACCTCCCCGTCGATGTGGACTCTTGGGGGAGATAAGCCTGTTATCCCCAGGGTAGCTTTTATCCGTTGAGCGATGGCCCTTCCATGCGGTACCACCGGATCACTAAGCCCGACTTTCGTCCCTGCTCGACTTGTAGGTCTCGCAGTCAAGCTCCCTTATGCCTTTGCACTCTTCGAATGATTTCCAACCATTCTGAGGGAACCTTGGGGCGCCTCCGTTACTCTTTAGGAGGCGACCGCCCCAGTCAAACTGCCCGCCTGACACTGTCCCCGTACCGGATTACGGTACCAGGTTAGAACCTAGATACGATCAGGGTGGTATCCCAACGTCGCCTCCACACAAGCTGGCGCTCATGCTTCTTAGGCTCCCACCTATCCTGTACAGATCGTACCCAAATCCAATATCAAGCTGCAGTAAAGCTCCATGGGGTCTTTCCGTCTTGTCGCGGGTAACCTGCATCTTCACAGGTATTAAAATTTCACCGGATCTCTCGTTGAGACAGCGCCCAAGTCGTTACGCCATTCGTGCGGGTCAGAATTTACCTGACAAGGAATTTCGCTACCTTAGGACCGTTATAGTTACGGCCGCCGTTTACTGGGGCTTCGGTTCACAGCTTCGGGTTTAACCCCTAACCGCTCCCCTTAACCTTCCAGCACCGGGCAGGCGTCAGCCCGTATACTTCGCCTTACGGCTTCGCACAGACCTGTGTTTTTGCTAAACAGTCGCTTGGGCCTTTTCACTGCGGCCCCCTCGGGCTATTCACCCTACCGAGGCACCCCTTCTCCCGAAGTTACGGGGTCATTTTGCCGAGTTCCTTAACGAGAGTTCTTCCGCGCGCCTTAGAATTCTCTTCTCGCCTACCTGTGTCGGTTTGCGGTACGGGCACCTTCACCTGACTAGAGGCTTTTCTTGGCAGTGTGAGATCATGACCTTCGCTACTGTAATTTTCACTCCCCATCACAGCCCAGCCTTATCGATGTGCGGATTTGCCTACACATCAGCCTCACTGCTTGGACGGACATCCATCAGTCCGCGTCACTACCCTCCTGCGTCACCCCATCGTTCATAACGGTTTACGGTGGTACAGGAATTTCAACCTGTTGTCCTTCGATTACGCCTTTCGGCCTCACCTTAGGTCCCGACTTACCCTGAGCGGACGAGCCTTCCTCAGGAAACCTTGGGCTTTCGGCGGATCAGATTCTCACTGATCTTTTCGTTACTCATACCGGCATTCTCACTTGTATGCTGTCCAGCGCTCCTTACGGTACACCTTCAACCTACATACAACGCTCCCCTACCCCTGATGCATACGCATCAAGCCATAGCTTCGGTGGTGTGTTTAGCCCCGTTACATTTTCGGCGCAGAGTCACTCGACCAGTGAGCTATTACGCACTCTTTAAATGGTGGCTGCTTCTAAGCCAACATCCTGGTTGTCTGTGCAACTCCACATCCTTTCCCACTTAACACACACTTGGGGACCTTAGCTGATGGTCTGGGCTGTTTCCCTTTTGACAATGGATCTTAGCACTCACTGTCTGACTCCCGGATATAAGTCTATGGCATTCGGAGTTTGACTGAGCTTGGTAACCCTTGCGGGCCCCGCACCCAATCAGTGCTCTACCTCCACGACTCTTCATTCCGAGGCTAGCCCTAAAGCTATTTCGGGGAGAACCAGCTATCTCCGAGTTCGATTGGAATTTCTCCGCTACCCCCACCTCATCCCCGCATTTTTCAACATACGTGGGTTCGGGCCTCCAGTGCGTGTTACCGCACCTTCACCCTGGACAGGGGTAGATCACACGGTTTCGGGTCTACGCCCACATACTAAGTCGCCCTATTCAGACTCGCTTTCGCTGCGGCTACGGCTTCTCGCCTTAACCTTGCATGGGAACGTAACTCGCCGGTTCATTCTACAAAAGGCACGCCATCACCCATAAATAGGGCTCTGACTTCTTGTAAGCACACGGTTTCAGGTTCTATTTCACTCCCCTTCCGGGGTGCTTTTCACCTTTCCCTCACGGTACTGCTTCACTATCGGTCGCTAGGGAGTATTTAGCCTTAGCAGATGGTCCTGCTGGATTCATACGGGGTTTCACGTGCCCCGCACTACTCGGGATCCGTCTCGGAGGGAATATACTTTCGGCTACAGGGCTTTTACCTCTTATAGCGGGCCTTTCCAGACCTCTTCGCCTAATATGTTCCTTTGTAACTCCATGTGAGACGTCCCACAACCCCAGAGAGCAAGCTCTCTGGTTTAGGCTGTTCCGCGTTCGCTCGCCGCTACTGACGGAATCACTCTTGTTTTCTCTTCCTCCAGGTACTTAGATGTTTCAGTTCCCTGGGTATGCCTCCTCGCATCCTATGTATTCAGATACGGGTAACTAGCTATTACACTAGCTGGGTTTCCCCATTCGGACATCCCCGGATCGAAGCTTGCTTACAGCTCCCCGAGGCAGTATCGTTGTTCGCCACGTCCTTCTTCGGCTCCTAGCGCCTAGGCATCCTCCGTGTGCTCTTAGTAGCTTAACCAACTGCTCCGGTTATTGCGCTCATCGCTCTGTTGTTCGTTTGTTTCCTGATCTATTAAACGAGTCAATAGGTAGAAACGAAACTTCCAAAGGATCGATGATCCCAAAACCTTCGCTGCTACTTTTATTAAAACTTGTTTTGACACAAGTTCAGCTAAAAGGATATTTCTAATTGCGCAAATTCGTTTCGTTATCTAGTTTTCAAGGAT
>NZ_CP150293.1:1060000-1810000 GCF_038051935.1 Paenibacillus sp. FSL H8-0457 | reverse complement strand
TGATACGATGCCCCCATGTCAGGCGCGTACGGATGATGCCCATGTTGTGGGTACCCGAAATGCGGCATGTGATGGTGCGACCCCATTTCTCCCCCGTGGCATCCGCAAGGAGACGGAACATAACCATATGTCATTGCTGTATGATGATGCTCGGGATATGGATGGTAGTCGGAAACCATATTCCCTGTATAAGATTCCGTGATTGAGAACTGGGAATATTCCATGCTCATCGGCTGTTCAGAAAGACCCGGATATCCTGAAACTGTACTTCCCCAGCCTTCATTGTAGGAAACCGGCATCGCTTCCTGCGGCATGTTGTGATACGGATGGACGGCATTGCCATAATCGGCGCCCGGCCATTTCATAGGCTCATGACACCCGCAGGGACCTTCATGAAGACCGAATGGAGGCATTGCAAATGCGGGTGCCTCTTTAAAAGGAAACTCCGGACACGGATGAGGCATCATCTGCATCGGCATCTGGGCAAAAGGCGGACATGGTTCGGCTATGGGATGAACAGGATGCGGTAACGGCATGGTTTTGACAGGATACGTATACTCCGGCTCCATAGATTTATATGGAGATATGAATTCGGGTTTAAACTCTGGTTTAAACTCTGGCTTGAACTCCGGTTTGTATTCTGGTTTGAATTCTGGTTTAAACTCTGGCATGATTACGGGCATTTTAAATTCCGGCATCACTTCCGGTTTTTTCACCTCTGGCATAATCTCTGGTTTCTTGCTTTCCGGCATGATGATCGGCTTCTTGATTTCAGGTAATATCTCCGGTTTGTATTCCGGCTCCATTTTCTTAGGCTCCTCGGGGAAAGGCGAAATCTCCGGAAGCTTCGGCAGAATCGGCGGCTCAGGCTCCTTAACCTCAGGAACGACCGGAGGCTGCTCGATCGGCGCTGTTATTTCTTCCTTAACTCCGGTGTAATCCTTGCTGCCGGGTTTCTTCTTGCCTGCAGCTGCACCGCTGCCACTGCTCATGGAAACCCCGTCATCAACGCCGGACTCCATAGAACCGCCAGATGAAGGGATGTTGACGACTTCCCCCACCAGCAGGGCATTCGGATTTTTAAGCTGGGGATTGGCATTGATGATTTCCTTCAGAGTGACTCCCCATGCCTTGGACAGTTTCCAGAGGGAGTCTCCCTGCTTTACCGTATGCTTATGGATAATGGGTTGGCTGCCGTCAGGGACCTGAACGGGCTCGGTCGGAACTTTGATCTTGGCACCGACATCGAGCTTATTCGGATCCACCAGCTGTGGATTGGCATCGATGATTTTCGCTAAAGGTACGTCGTATTTTTTGGACAGCTCATATAGGGTGTCGCCTTCCTTGACGATGTGTATCTTCACGCCGCTAAAACCTCCTACACTCTTCTAGGCGTCATGTAATTCGCCCGCTTTCGTTACTACATCCTATGCACGGAATAGGCGATTGACATCCCTCTGGGCAAAAAAAATCCTTTCATCGACATGAAAGGATGGTTTAAGTCGTTTATTTAGTTGTCCTGAAACCCTAGGATTCCCATACTTTATAACCGTCTTGATCCACAATTTTGCGGAATTCCTCCAGCAATTGCAGCGTAACGGGACCAGCCTGGCCTTTTCCGATGATCCGTCCGTCAATTTCGCGGGCCGCAATGACCTCAGCAGCCGTGCCCGTAAAAAATACTTCGTCCGCAATATATACGTCATGCATGCTGAACGGCTCTTCCTTCAGTTTAATGCCGAGTTTCTCGCATAAATCGATAATGGCCTGGCGCGTAATGCCTTCGAGTGCGCCAAGATAGCACGGAGGCGTAGTGACCACGCCGTTTTTGACGATGAAAATGTTGTCCCCGGAGCCTTCCGTCACATATCCCTGCGCGTTCATCATAATAGCCTCATCCGCTCCCGCAAAGTTGGATTGGATCTTCACGAGGATATTGTTCAAATAGTTCAAGGATTTGATTTTCGGGTTAAGCGCATCCGGTATGTTACGCCGCTGGGCAACGGAGACGGCCTTCAGGCCATTGAGATAAGCTTCTTCAGAATAAATCGCCAGCTGCTCCACAATGATCAACACGGTCGGTTTAGGGCAGCGGCGCGGATCCAGCCCCAAGTTGCCGGCACCGCGGGATACCACGATACGGATATACCCATTCCGCATGTCATTGCGTCGAATGGTCTCGGCCATAGCCTCCAGCAGTTCTTCATATGCCAGGGGGATGACTAAATCGATGGACTTGGCGGAATCATACAGCCGGTCCAAGTGCTCTTTGCACTTAAAGATGTTGCCGTTATATATTCGAATGCCTTCGAATATGCCGTCTCCGTACAGAAACCCATGGTCAAAAACAGATACTTTAGCATTCTCTTTCGTGACATATTCTCCATCTAAATAGATCCATTGCTCCGACATTTACTTAACCTCCATTTTCTCACTCTCATAGGCATAGCCCGGATAAGAGCCCAGCACTCGAACCAGACATCCCAGCGCTTCAATCTCTCCCATGGCGGCAACCAACAGAACGGAATCCGCTGCGGCCATCACATCGATATAAAAATAGTAATTACCGAGCTTCTTCTTCGTTGGACGGGATTCGATCCGCGACAGGTTCAGGCGACGCCACGCAAAAGCGGAAAGCACCTGATGCAGCGCTCCCGGCACGTCTTCTGGAAGCGTTACGAGAATGCTGGTCTTGATATGTTCCGGCGAACGGTTGACCAATATCGGCTCGCGTCCGATCAGCACAAACCGTGTGTAATTGTTATCATGGTCGGTAATACGCTCAGCAAGCACGTTTAATTCGTGGGTGGCCGCGCCTAGCGAAGTGCCGATTGCCGCCCATCCCCGGCCGGGATTCTCCTTTACGATCTTAACCCCTTCGGAGGTGCTGCCCACTTGCTCCAACTCAGCCTGCGGTGCAGCCTTCGCTAGGAACTGACGGCACTGGGCTGTCGCAACTTGGTGGGACCAGATCTTTTTGATCTGACTGTAATCCATCGTTCCGTCACTTGAACGGAATTCGGCAGCATTACCGATCAGGTTCTGGATGGAGGGATAGACCCACTCCACCTGCATCGGCAGATCCACCTCATTGACCAGCCAATCCATATGAAGGCTTACGGAGCCTTCAATGGTGTTCTCGATCGGGATCACGCTGTAATCGCTTTTTCCTTCTACTGTTGACATAAATACATCAGAGATCAGTTTATGGTGGACAAATTCCACCGGCTCACCATTTAGGAGATAAAGTATCGCTTCATGAGATACCGATCCTGAGGGCAACAAGGCTATTTTTTTCATGCGGTAACTTCCCCTCTAATCATATCCGAAAAGGATCTATTATTAATATCATCCAAGAGCTGGACGCCTTCCGCAACTGGATTCAATGGGTAGCACGAAGACAGGATTCCTTCCGCCTTCATCGTCTCCGTGAGATACGTGCCCAATTCTTCTGCACGCGGTTCGTTCCGGTCCACCAGCGCAATCATCGTCGGACCCGCTCCGCTCAGCGCGATGCCGAGTGCTCCGTGATCAGGCGCTTCGGCCAAAATCTTGGACATCCCCGGTACAAGCGGCGCACGATATGGCTGATGAATCCGGTCTTTCATCGCGGCACGAATCAAGTCCAGTCTGCCTGCCGAAAGAGCAGCGGTCATTAAGGAGGACCGACTAATATTATATACAGCATCCGCTAAACTGACCTGGGCGGGCAGCGCTTCCCTTGCTTTGGATGTCGCCAGCTCGAAATCGGGAATCACCACGAGCGTTCCAAGGTCCGCCGGAGGTTCAATGCGCATATAATCCGCATGGGATCCATCCCATACGGCCGCAATGATTCCTCCAAATAAAGAAGCCCCCACATTATCAGGATGCTTCTCAAGATTCGTCGCCATATCAAAAAGCTTGGAATCCGGCAGTGGTGACCCGATTAGAGCGTTGGCTGCAGCCAGCGCGCCTACGATCGCCGATGCGCTGCTGCCAAGGCCGCGGGTAAGCGGAATTTCGGAATACATGGAAATCTCGAGATCAGGAACTGCCTGTCCCACTTCTTCAAAAACCATTTGAGCCACCTTATAGATCAGGTTGCTCTTATCGGTCGGCAGACCGCCCATCTCATCGCCATGAAGATGGAACACGGTCTTCTCCGACGCTTTCATCTCGATCCAGGAATACAGGGACAATGCCATGCCGAGCGTATCGAATCCGGGTCCCAAATTAGCCGTGCTGGCCGGAACCTTCACCCGGACGCCTTGGGACAAACTCATACCCGCGCAGCTCCTTCAAGCTTAGCGATGGCATCCATTACGGCCGATTCCGTATCCGATACGACGAGCGGTTCGGCGTTCACGGTAGAAATCGCGATATTCGGATCTTTCAGCCCATGTCCTGTCAGCACACAGACAACGGATTCCCCACCTTTAAAATATCCCTCTCGCTTCATTTTATAAACGCCTGCGATGGAGGCGGCCGATCCTGGCTCGGCAAAAATCCCCTCGCGCGATGCGATTTTGCGGTATGCTTCCAAGATTTCCTCGTCCGTAACGTAGTTAATTTGTCCACCGGATTCCTCAGCGGCGGCAACCGCGGTTTTCCAGCTGGCCGGGTTCCCGATGCGGATGGCCGTCGCTACCGTTTCCGGATTCGGAATAGGCTCACCCTTGACGATAGCCATGGCGCCTTCCGCCTCGAACCCAAGCATCTTCGGCAGGGAAGCGGATTTGCCCGCTGCGTGGTATTCTTTAAATCCTTTCCAGTAAGCGGAGATGTTCCCCGCATTGCCGACCGGAATGGCCAGTACGTCCGGAGCTTTGCCCAACTGGTCAACGACTTCGAATGCAGCCGTCTTCTGGCCTTCGATTCGATAAGGATTCACGGAGTTTACCAGCGAAATCGGATGCTTGGCCGTGATCTCGCGAACGATTTCCAGCGCGCGGTCAAAGTTCCCTTCAATCGCGATCACCTTCGCTCCGTAAATCATCGCCTGCGCGAGCTTGCCCAGCGCGATATTGTTGTTCGGAATGATCACGATGCAGTTTAATCCGCCGCGAGCGGCATAAGCAGCAGCCGCAGCCGATGTATTGCCCGTCGAAGCGCACATGATGGTACGGCTTCCTTCTTCCATTGCTTTCGCGACGGCCATGACCATCCCGCGGTCTTTGAATGAACCTGTCGGGTTCAGCCCTTCGAATTTGAAATGCAAATCGATTCCGAGCTCTTCGGATAGATTCACGGCTTTGATGAGCGGGGTATTCCCTTCCTTAAGCGTTAGCAGCGGGGTACGCTCATTTACCGGCAAATATTCTCTGTAGGTTTGCAGCAATCCTTCATACGGCATCTCTCATGTTCTCCTTTTCTTATGAAAAAATTATATATGTTGATTTAATGGATTCTAATCCTTATCCTTCAACGCGGTAAACACTTTTGATTCGGCGTATGACTTCCAGGCCTTCAAAGTGATTCAGCACTTCGTCCATGCTGGCTTTGCTCGCATTGTGCGTAACGATGATTATCTCTGCGTCCGGGTTGTGCTCGTTCGGCTGCTGAACAACGGACTCCAAGCTGACGTTATATTGAGCGAACACCTGCGTAATTTGCGCCAGCACTCCTGCTTTATCGTCCACATGAAGCAGGATGAAATTCTTGTACATGATCTGCTCATCGGTTTTTAGCTTCTTCGGTTTATAAGGAACGATGGCTTTCAGACCGTTAACGCCAAGCTTCAGATTCTTGATGACCGCCACCAGGTCTGCCACAACGGATGTCGCGGTTGGCATCTCGCCCGCGCCCGCTCCGTAGAACATCGTTTCGCCGACGGCCTCCCCGTATACATACACCGCGTTAAATACGCCGTTCACGGCGGCGATGGGATGACCTTTGCGAACCATCGTCGGCTGGACGCTGATGCTGAATTCATCGTCCTGACGCTCCGCGATACCGAGAAGTTTCATCTCGTAGCCCAGACGTTTGGCATAAGCGATATCATCTTTCGTAACCTGCGAAATGCCCTTGACGGATACATCCTGGAGCTCAACGTTCGTGCGGAAGCCGAGGGTACCGAGTATTGCCATTTTGCGGGCCGCGTCCAAGCCTTCCACATCGGATGTCGGATCGGCTTCCGCGTACCCCAGCTCCTGAGCTTCTGCCAGGACATCCTCATAGGAGGCGCCTTCCTGGCTCATCTTGGTCAAGATAAAGTTGGTCGTACCGTTCACGATCCCCATGATTTTCATGATACGATCCGACGAGAAGCCTTCAATCAGCGTGCGGATAATGGGAATGCCGCCGGCAACGCTTGCCTCGTAGAACACGTCGCACTGCTTCTCTTGCGCCTTGGCCAATATTTCGGCACCGTGCAGAGCCATCAGATCCTTATTGGCGGTTACGATGTGCTTGCCGCGCTCAAGCGCTTCGAGGATGTAGGTTTTCGTCTGCTCGATCCCGCCCATTACTTCAACGATGACATCAATCTCGGGATCGCGAATGACCGCCCAGGGATCTTCCGTTAATTTACTCTGATCCACATTGACGCTGCGGTACTTCTCCAAATGTTTGACGGCGATGCGCTCGATCGTAATCGGCGAACCGACCTGACTGCTCAAATCCTCCTGATGCCCCTCAACGATGCGGACAACGCCTGTTCCTACGGTTCCTAATCCCAAAAGCCCTACTTTGACCGGTTTCATTAATACACTACCTCCTGTATCCCATCACATAGATATCTATTTATTCGTCGTTTCTACCCTAACCTTGCCCTATCATCTGCACTCTTCTGACTCCGGCTATCCGCCTCAATCCGTCAAGCAGATCATCCAGCTCCTCATTCAGCCGGGAAACTTCGACGGAAATAACGACATTCGCGATTCCTTGCAGCGGGATGCTCTGATGAATGGTCAGCACGTTCCCGCCTTCACCCGCTACCAGCCCCAGCACCTCGGATAGCATGCCCGAGCGATGTTCCATATCGATGGAAATCGTTACGATTTCATCACGTTCCAATTGATTGATAGGGTGGATGCCGTCCTTGTACTTGTAAAAAGCACTGCGGCTAAGCCCTACCTGCTCGACGGCTTCATGAACCGTCCTCACGTCTCCCGACGCCAGCAGTTTTTTCACTTGCATCGTTTTAACTACAGCCTCGGGAAGGATGTCTTCCCGGACCAGATAGTAGCGTTCCTTCACAAACGTCCTCTCCTCAAAGACTACTGTATTCGTATAGTGGACATTATACTGGATATACCCCGTAAGGGCAATACATAAGTGACCCATTTTTAGCGAACCCGATATTTCCGGGTCAACCCTATAGCCTATACTATATCGCAATTCGAAACGGAACTCATAGGTATTCACGTCAAATTTGCAAATGATGCGTTAAAAAACAGCCCCCGGTATTCCGGAGACTGCCGATAACTTCAAGCTAACTGGTGTATCTCATGGTCAAGCCGCAGTACTCGCACTCTTTTTCCTCATGCCGTGAAATCACGGTTCTTGCGCCGCAGCCGGAACATGCCACAGACTTCGATTCCGTCTTCGTTTGAGATTCAACGGGTTTTACCGGCTCTCTATGCAGCGAACGGATCACCAGCGCGCCATCCTCAATCCTCCCGGCAGGAAGCATGCGCTCCTTCAACATATAGTTCAAATCCCGGATCACATGGGCCGGACTTTGATTCGCAACGATCGCGATATGCTCGATGTAAATTAACCGCCGCTGCAAGACAGCCTCCCTGTAAATTCCGAGCAGCTTCCAGAATTTTTTGTCTAAGAAGTCGGCAGCAACCAGCAAAAACAACGCGGGGATCAATATACACAACGCCATCGCTAAATTATCGTTTAAGAACTGCTCGCTGGTTTCGCTCGTCACTAAATTGATTACCAGGATAACAATATAAGTGCCGAACAATACCCATCCGATCAATCTAAGGTTCCTTCCCTGATAACTGTGATGCTGCTGCGTGGGCAGAATACGAAACGCAGCGATAATCAAAGCTAATGGAAAAAACACATACGTCAGTCCAATAATAAAATAATCGAATGAGGTAAATTGCGATTTAAAAGGCTTTACCGGAACGCTCATACGAAGTTCTCCCCAGTCTCTTCTCTTTTAAATGGTACATCCGACGTGCTATGCCACAATCACGGTACCGCAATACTCGCATTCCTTCCCCTCCACATGCGTTACGACCGTTCTTGCTCCGCAGCCAGGGCATTCCACGGATTTAGGCGCCGGATCGGACGCAGGTTCGGTTCGGGATATGGGGGCCGGGCCTGCAGTCGTATCTCCCATTGAATACTGCACGTGCTGCCCACTGCGAGAAACGAATTCGCCACGGAATGGTTCGGACTTTCTGTGCAAGGACGGGATGAGAACAACTCCGTTGTCGAGCTTTCCGTTAGGCAGCATACGCTCTTCAAACATGAACGTGATATCCCGGATCACGTGTGCAGGCGATTGTCTCGCCTCACGGGCAATGTGTTCGACCTGAACGAGCCCTCGATGCAGGATGGCATTCGAATAGAATTGCAGCAAGCTGCCGAATTTCTTGTCTTCCTTATTGGCGATCACCAGCATGATCATGGCTGGAACCAGAATGATGACGCCCCAAACGACGGTGGCCGAATAGAGGCTTTCGATATCTTTGTCATCAATCGTCGCAAAAATCATGAGCAATTCTATGATTCCATAGGTAATGGCAAGCACCCAGCCGAAAAGGCGGTTGTTCCTTCCCTTACAACGGTTGTGGCGATGGGTGACAAGCACCCGCACGGCTGCCAGCACGATGGCCAGCGGGAAAAAAAGCACGGCCAGCGCGATGATCGAATAATCCATTTTCGTGAACTTAAGTTTAAAACGCTTCGGATTAGAAGCTCCCATATGCTATCCCCTCTATCATCTGCATTAGGTTGATCCCGCCTTTGCCTTCAGAAGCACCGTATTGCGATCCTGCACCGTTCGGAGAATATCGCGGATGATAGGAACGGTTTGCTCTGCCAGTTCCTTGCGCTGTTCAGCTTGCGCCTCGCCGATCAATGTTACTTGGTCCTCCAGCATCGCAATTTTTTGCTGAATCAACTGCTCCTCTTCATATAAGGAGGTATGTGATATGGGATCACTATAACGCAGCGTCTCTTCAAGCTCGGCGATCTGCCGTTCCAACGACGGCATGTTCTCTCCCGGCAGTTCGCTTAGCTTTCTGCGAATCTCCCCGATCCAGGCTACAGTCTCTCTCTTGACCGCGAGATGATCGCTTTCCTTCCGCTCCTGTGCGCCTGCATATTTTGCCGCCAGGAATACGAGCCCAAGAACAACGAAAAATCCAGAAAACGTAATCAGATGAATCATGAAATACGAGGATACAGGCAGCTTAAATAAGTATCCCAGCAAAATAACCTCCAGCACAACGGACACCGTATAGATACCAATTATGATGCCGGAAGCAATATAAAATGGGGTGCCTGACGAAGCTGCCTTCCCCCTGCCGATGACAACACCGATAAATAGGAGAACGGCCGCTTCGGCGCATCCAACGGCAATTCCCGATATCCAAGAACTCGGCTGGAACATCCCGCCGATCCATCCAAACAAGAGGATCGTAACCAACGGAAGCGCAATGGCTGCCAGCCATGCCCCGTTTCGATCCTTGGTTCTTGTATTCACCTGATTCCCCCGCTTTCGCTTCACATCAATTTATGACCGCACTCCATGCAAAACTTCTGGCCCGGTTTGATCTCATGATCGCACCCTGGACATGTAAGCGCGTGACTCGACCCGCAGTGCGGGCAAAACTTGGCTTCGGCATCCACCAATTCTCCACATGCCCGGCAAGGCATCGGCAGCGGTGCACCGCAATCCGGACATTCGGCTGCGCCTGCCGGGTGATCATGTCCGCACTTCGGGCATGCATGGTAAGGGTCGCCGCAGTGAAGGCAGAACTTTGCATTCGGAGCCAGGGGCTGCCCGCAATCGTTGCACAGGATGGCTTTCGCCGGCGCTTCCTCGGCCTGAGTCTGAAACGATTGGCCGCAGCCCGAACAGAACCGCGCTTCTTCCCCGTTCAGCATTCCGCATTTTGTGCATGCCTTCTGCTCGATTTGCAAATCGTTCTTCTCTTGAGGTTTGGCATGGTCAAACATATGCCGGGCGGTCTCATACATCGGACCGACCATTCCGAGTCCCATGCCCAGCCCCGTTCCCATGACCGCTGCCGGGCTTCCGGGATTCTTCGCCGCTCCCTCAAGCGTATTAAAGGTTCTTTCCTGATGGTAGGTATAACCGATGATATCCATCTCCGCTTTTTTTGCCAACGCTTCCTTGATTCGGACAGCTGCAGGATCATGCTCCGGTATGTTGATGGAATCCACATAAAAATTCAGCAGGGTAATCCCCATCTCTTCAAATGAAGGCGCAATCGCTTCCATGATGTGTTTGGATATTTCCGCTATGTAAGCATTGATTTCCACAACGCTGATTTTTTTCCGAACGATATAGGAGGATATGATTTCCGTAATGTTGGACATCAGCACGCCGCGGTAATATTTGACCAGCGTTCCCTGATCAAAGGTTGGCAGGGTACCGACCATGGTTCCCAGAAACTTTCGCGGATCGCTGATTTGAACGCCGAATTGGCCAAAGGCTCGGAGCGATACGATGATGTTGTATTTCGGATCCTGCAGCTGGATCGGTGAGCTGGTCCCCCATTTCACGTCCAGCGAACGAAGTTTGTTCACAAACCAGACTTCTGCCGTAAAGGGAGACTTCCCTCCGAATGGAAGATTGATGACATTGGATAAAATCGGGATGTTTGCCGTACTCAGCGTATGCCGCCCTGCCGGGAAAGAGTCCAGTGCCTGACCGCCCTTGTACAGGATCGCCTCCTGCGTCTCATGAACAATGAGCTGGGTCCAGGTGCCTAACTCCTGATTCGGATAACGCCAGGCAAACACATCCGGCGGGCCTTCGTATTTTACGACTTCAATAATAGCCATAGTTCTACTCTCCTTTTTGCGCCGTTCCTTCCATCCTGAGATCTATGGAAAAGGTACTATTGTACTACTATTGTATACGATTTATCCGATAAGTGGATGCAAAATTTGGAAAGCGTGATCCGGCATTTCGAGCCAGACTCACAGCCAATGGAATATACGGCTGCGCGCTTCATTCATGATTTATGGGAAACACCTTCCTTCACGCAAAAAAATACCGCCAAGCCTGCTGTAGACAGACCTTGCGGTATTTTTGTTATACATATATTCATCTGAACATCAATAGTAACTGCTGCCTTCGACAAATTCGAATTCGAAATCGCCGATCCGTACGATGGTGCCTTCCGTCGCGCCCCGTTTCCGCAGCTCTTCATCAATGCCCATGTGACGCATCGTTCTGGCAAGCTTCAGGATCGCATCATGCGAATTCATCTGCATCCGTTTCAGCATTCGCTCAATTCGCTCACTGTGCACCACATACATTTCATTATCTCTGGTGACGGTGAAGGAATTGTCGTTCTGCGCTTTGAATTTATACACCTTGCGCTCGGAAACTTCGGATACTTCTTCAATCGCCGGCTCATCCGGAATGCTCTCCAGCACATCGATCGTGCGATAAAGAAGTTCCTGGATCCCCTGACGGGTCAGCGAGGAGATCGGCATCACCTCGATGTCAGGGCGAATCTCCTTCACCTTCTCTTTGAAGGCCGCTAAGTACTCCTCTGCTTCCGGCATATCCATTTTATTGGCGGCTACGATTTGCGGCCGTTCGATCAAAACCGGGTTATAGAGCCTAATCTCATCGTTGATTTTTTGCCAATCCTCGAACGGATCCCGTCCTTCCGTGCCTGCCATATCCACGACGTGGATAATGACGCGGGTTCGTTCCACGTGCCGGAGGAATTCGTGGCCAAGTCCCACGCCTTCATGGGCACCCTCAATCAGGCCAGGCAGGTCAGCCATGACGAAATTGCGCCCGTCCCCGACCTCAACCATGCCCAAATTCGGCGTGATGGTCGTGAAATGGTATGCCCCGATCTTCGGCTGAGCCGCGGATACAACAGACAACAGGGTGGATTTGCCTACGCTCGGGAATCCGACGAGACCTACATCAGCCATCACTTTAAGTTCCATGGTTACGTAGCGCTCTTCGCCTTCTTCTCCATTCTCGGCAAGCTCGGGCGCCGGATTGTTCGGCGTGGCAAAGCGGATGTTTCCGCGGCCCCCGCGGCCGCCTCTGGCAACAACAACCTGTTGACCGTGACGGGTCAAATCGCCAATCACTTCACCGGTATCGTCATCCGTTAAGATGGTACCCGGCGGGATACGGACAATCATGCTCTCCGCATTGGCCCCATGCTGGCTTTTATTGCGGCCCTTTTCCCCGCGCTTGGCCTTGAAATGCTTCTGGTAACGGAAATCCATCAACGTGCGCAGTCCTTCATCCACCCGGAAAATCACGTCGCCGCCCTTACCGCCGTCGCCGCCGGCAGGTCCGCCTTCAGGAACGTATTTCTCACGGCGAAACGCAATGAGCCCATCGCCGCCGTCGCCGCCTTTTACATATACTTTTGCCTTATCTACAAACATGAAATCACCTTCCTCAAGTCACAAACGGCAGATACAAGCGGTACGAGGTTTCCCCCGGCTCCGTCTGCTCCACCCGAATGCCTTCGCCTTTTACGGATTGTTCAATCTGAAGCTTCAAGCCCTCCGGGTCTCCAAAGGAACCTTCTCCTAGAGCCCATACGATCAGCTCTTGCTCCTGCTGCATAAATGTTAATGTTAACTGCCGGGTATCCCCCCATGACGCCGTTCCGCTCAATTGAAAGGCTCTCACCGTTTGAATGATCGCTTCGGTAAAAGACTCTGCCGTTTGTGGCGATACTTTGTCTTCCAGCTGTACCTGGTCCACCACTTCAACGCAGAGCTGCAGATTGCTGCTGTACGTTCGGTATGAATGTAAATAAAAAACCAATGAAGGAATGCCAAGCTTGGAGATCCTGCTCTCCGTCGCCATCCTGTCCTTTATTCTTTCCACAGAACCCACGGTTTTATCAAGCTTCCCCAGTTGAATGTAGCCGTACAAAATTTGAAGCTCATTCATCCAATCATGACGATGGTGATTCAACATTTGAATCGCCGTCTGCTCCATATTCCGAATGATGGCTTGCTGCCTGCGCTCGTCCGATTTACGGACAAGCCATGCTCCGCAGGCAGACGCGGCGACAGCCCAAGCCGTCAACACTGCTCCTGCAGCCAAAGATGGCTTCCATACCACCCATGCCACCGGTATTACGGAGGTTAACCCCGCCACAGCTGCTATCCATTTCCAGGATTTCATCGCTTCTCCTCGTCTTTCAACAGCAATTGGTTACATTCACCAAATCCCAGTATATCATAGACTTTCAGGACGGTTCATCCCCCTGGATGATCATTCTTTGCGCAATTTACAAAAAAAGAAGCCCCGGCAACGATGCCGAAAGGCTTCTTCTGTATGCAGCATAAGAAACGATTAAGCTTCAACTGCAGCCGCTACTGGAGCGACATCAACCGGGTAGACGCTCACTTTCTTGCGATCACGACCCCAACGTTCAAATTTCACAACGCCGTCCACTTTCGCAAACAAAGTATCGTCTTTACCGATACCCACGTTCGTGCCTGGATGAATTTTCGTTCCGCGTTGACGAACCAAGATGCTGCCGCCAGTCACTGCTTGACCGTCTGCACGTTTCACGCCAAGACGTTTCGATTCGCTGTCACGACCGTTCTTTGTGGAACCTACACCTTTTTTCGATGCGAATAACTGAAGATCCAATTTCAACATGTTGTCTACCTCCTTCTTCAAGTAGTCAATTCTTGTATTCTTATATACTTGCCGTACGAATCGGCAATTCCCTGTAACATAACAACCATGGATTCGAGAAGCAGTTGAACTTGGCCGGAGACGGAATCATCTGCCGTAGGCGGAAGATTTGCGCTAAGAAAGCCGCCCTTCATCCGGGTCTCCATAACGGTTCCGGTTAACGCTTCAATAGAATTCACCGTTCCCACTGTAATGCTGGAAACTCCAGCACATACAATATCTTCCCCTGGATCGGCATATCCCGCGTGCCCCGTTACCTTGAAGCTATGGATCCGTCCATCTTCCCCGCGCAGTACTTGTACAGTAATCAATTACCGCACCTTCTTACGCTTGGATTTTCTCGATGGTTACTTTAGTGTAAGGTTGACGATGACCTTGCTTCTTGTGGTAGTTCTTCTTCGGCTTGTATTTGTATACAACGACCTTACGGCCTTTACCGTGCTTCTCTACCTTTGCAGTTACAGTCGCACCGGAAACAACCGGAGTTCCTGCTACCAATCCGTCCTCTTTGGAAACGGCCAGTACACGGTCGAAAGTCACGCTCTCGCCGTCACCTGCAGTCAGCTTCTCGATGAACAATACGTCGCCCTCTTGAACTTTGTATTGTTTACCGCCTGTTTCGATAATAGCGTACATTTGCTTGCACCTCCCTATGTCTCAGACTCGCCTGGTATAAAGGTGTCCGTCCCAAAAAGAACGTTCTTGTGAACCCAACCGGAGCGGTTACAGCATGTGCAGCAACCTATCACTAGACACATACCCAATGATAATATCATATTCCCCGTTCACCGTCAACATCATTCTTCGATAACCACGCCCCGGCCTCCGCAGGTTCCGCAAGGCTTGGCAAAGGGGAGAGACGAGCTTTCCCGGGCTTTTTTGCGGGTCATTTCCAGCAGTCCCAGCTTGGTCCAGCCGACCACAAAGCTCTTCGTGCGGTCTTTGCGCATAACGGCCTCCATGACAGAAACCACCTGCTGCCGGTGCTCTTCATGATCCATATCGATGAAATCCACGATAATAATGCCCCCGATATCCCAGAGGCGAAGAATCCTTGCGATCTGCTGCGCAGCCAGAAGATTCGTCTTCAGTACCGTTTCCTCGAAATTATCCCCGCCGATATATTTGGCTGTGTTCACGTCGATGATCGTCATGGCTTCGGTTTGGTCTACGACGATGGTCACGCCCTCGGGAAGCGTGATTTTCCTTGCGAAGCTGGCTCTCATCTGCTCGTCCAACCCGTACGCTTGAAAAATCGGGCCTCCTTCCGAGTAATATGTAACCTTAGGCTCCATTCCCGGAACGGTTTCCTTCAAATAACTCTTGGTTTCCTCGCCTTTCTGCTTGCTGTCGATCACAAGCTCGTCATGCAGCGGATCAAAGGCATCGCGCAGAAACCGCTGCAGTAGGCCTAAATCGCGATGCAGCAGCGCCGGAACGGGCGCAGATTCCGCCTTGTCGAGAATCCGGGCCCACTCTTTTCGCAAATACTCCAGATCTCCCTTTATGAATTCCAGGGGCTCGTCCTCCGACACCGTTCGGATGATGATTCCCTCTTCATCTGTGCGAAGCTGCTCGCCGATGCTCTTCAGCCGGGCCCTTTCCGCATCGCGTCCGATTTTCTTGGAGACGGCAACATAGTCCGCAGTCGGCATATACACCATGCATCTGCCCGGAAGCGAAAAATGCGTCGTCACCCTCGCTCCCTTGCCGCCTCTGGGTTCCTTCATGACCTGCACGATCAATTCCTGCCCCGCCGTCAGCAGCTGCGAAATCGAAGGCTTCTGCTTGGGCTGCTTCTCTAAATGCGGATGGAGCACATCATCGATATATAAAAACGCGTTCTTTTTCAGCCCGATATCTACAAAAGCCGCCTGCATCCCCGGCAGCACGTTCACGACCCTGCCTTTATAAAAGCTTCCGACAACACTTTGCTCACGACTCCGCTCAACGGCGAATTCGGCTAACCTCCCATCTTCGATGAGGGCCATCTGAATGGTCTCATGTTCACAATGAACTATCATTTGCCTCATGGCTTCACCTCTCAAATGGAAGACGATATTCTATTGTTTTATCCTAACACAATCTCAGATGACATGAATGGATAAAGAATCTTGGCCCGCCCCCCCGTCTTCCTCATGATGTCTACGATTTACGCATACCAGGGCGGACCAGTTGATGCAAAATAAGAAGAGATCACATGCTGCTCCGGAACAACGGCAAGCAGGCTGCCGCGTCCGCTCATGACATAAATCAAATGATACTTCTCTCGTTTAAATAGACGCATGATATCATCCAAAGGTTTCGAAGAATCTGCAACGATTGGCTGGGCAGGACCAAGTCCGTCCAAATTCCGTTCATAAACCTCGCTCCGATTGACCAAAAATCTTAAAAACCGGTAATGGACGTTCCGATAGTCTTCGAAATTGGAATACGCCAGGAAAAGGCCGATCATCAGCACATTTAAACGAACGCCGCCTCCGGAGAATAACGGCTGCAATCCGTAACCGATCATAATTAAACTGCACAAAATGCCTGCGCGGGAAGCCCACAGCAAGGTGGCATGATAAGGGGCAAGCAGGCTGATGACGGCCTGCAGCACTTTGCCGCCGTCCAGCGGCAGAATCGGAAGCAGGTTAAACAACGCGATGACGAGATTCCCCTGAATGATATAAGACAGCAGCTGCTCGTCACCCCACCCCGCCCATTGGCAGGCCAGGGTAATGCCGATCATAATGACATTTTGCAGCGGTCCCGCAAGCGCAATGATGATCTCCTTCATCGCAGTCATCCTGCCGTCGTCTTCAATGACAGCAACGCCGCCGAACGGCAGCATCTGAATGGCTCGTACCTTGAACCCCATCGCTGCCGCGGCGGCGGCATGTCCCAATTCATGAATAAACACGATAATAAACAGGGTCAGCAACTCCAGGAAGCGGCCGGTGAATACGGATGCCAGCATGACAATGACAAAGAGCGGATGCAGCGACAAGACCGTTCCCTTAAACTTAATCAAACGGAATCACTTCCGCCGGATCGACGTCACGATCCCCCTCTTTGAGTTCGAAATAAAGGGAGGGCGGGCTGCCTGTGCCTGAAGATGCCAAAGTCCCGATAATATCTCCGCCTTGAACCCAGTCATTCACCTTAAGCCCGGTTTCCGCCAGCCTGCTGTATGCCGCCGTTCGCTCTCCCGTATGCTGTATGCGTACCGTAATCCCGTTATCAGGATGTTCTTTAACCTCAAGAACGCGCCCGGTCTCTATACTTTTAACCGCCCGGTCCGCTAAAGAACCCCCTCCGGCTTCCAGAACGATGCCTTTCAGATCAACGGCAAAGGATTGAACCACCCTTCCCGAAAGCGGAGGAACCAAAGAGGTCCCGGCATTTACCTTCGTCGAATGCTCGTCGGTTTGTCCAAAAATCGGTATAAAGGACGGCGCGCTGCCAAAATGCTCCTCGTACCATACCTGGGCCGCCTGGAAATCCATCTCATGGCTCAGCCCTTCAATGATAAATGCCTGCGCGCGAAGGGCCCACGGCTGCTGAAACGAAAATACGCCCCATGCCAATCCAAACACCAGCGCACTGACGGCGACGCGGCGGATCAAGCCCGACAGGAACGAAGCTTTTCTTGGCGGTTCTCCCGGAGCACCGGGATCCAGCGTATCATACCAACCGCGATGCCCTTGCTTCCAAAGCCGCTCGGGATCCGGTTCATGCTCTGCGTAACGTGGGGACGGGTTCGCTATGTTGTCCTTGATGAAGCCTGGCTTTGGATTATGGGGATTAGCGGGTGTTTTATCGGGAAGCCCCGTCCAAGACGGCTTATCGTCCTGCGCCGTGAACTGCTCCCCTTCCAGCAGTTCGCGAATGCGGGCTTCTCTTCGGTTCTTGACGGAAGTTTTGATGTCCATTGTTCTCTCCCCCTTGGGGCTTGTTTTCTTACTCTATCCTATGAGGAGATGAGAGATATTTAGAACAAGCCCTGATGAAGAGGCGGACGGGTTCTACGAAAGCCGCTTAGACTGCCGAAGGAGAAAAACAAAAAAAACCGATGCCTCCCGGCACCGGTTCTTGGTCGAAACCCTTAACCCATTCCAAAAAACTTTTTGAATTTGGTGAACATTCCTTTTTTCTGATGGATTTGCATCAGCGGAACGGTATCGCCAAGGATACGCCGGGCGATGTTTCTATAGGCGATGGCTGCCTGGGAATCCGGGTTCATCACCGTAGGCTCCCCGATGTTGGCCGCTTTAATGACCATTTCATCATCAGGCACGATACCGATCAGATCGATATTCAGCACCTGCAGCACATCTTCGATTTCGAGCATGTCCCCGGATTTCACCATATTGGGGCGAATCCGGTTCACCACGAGCTTCGGAGACTCGACATGCGAGCTCTCCAGCAGGCCGATAATCCGATCCGCGTCCCTTACGGCCGCATTCTCGGGCGTCGTGACGACAATCGCTTTGTCCGCGCCGGCGATGGCATTCTTGAATCCCTGCTCGATTCCGGCCGGACAATCGATAATGACGTATTCGAATTCCTTTTTCAATTCAAGTACGATATCTTTGACCTGCTCCGGAGAAACGGCATTCTTGTCCTTGGTCTGGGCTGCAGGAAGCATATACAGCTCATCGAAGCGCTTGTCCTTGATCAGCGCCTGGTTAAGTCGGCATCGCCCTTCCGCAACGTCGCACAAATCGTATATAATCCGGTTTTCCAGGCCCATCACGACATCCAAATTGCGAAGACCGATGTCCGTATCAACCAGACACACTTTTTTTCCGAGCAGTGCCAAAGCTGTGCCGATGTTCGCCGATGTCGTCGTTTTACCGACTCCGCCTTTACCTGAAGTTACGACGATTGCCTCTCCCATGTTCTACACCCCTTTAAACACATTAAAATCCCGACCCAAACGTGAGATGTTGCTGATCTTGTCGATCTCCATGCTTCCGTCCTTCAAATACGCAAACTCCATGACCGTTTCCCGCGTTTCCCATTCATCCGGCGGTCTGCTGATCATCTGGGAGATTCGAAGCTGGGTAGGGGCAAAATACGAAGCCGCTATAATCGCCTCCTCGTTGCCTTCTACACCGGCGTGCGCGGTTCCGCGCAGAGCGCCCAATATGTAAATGTCGCCGGTGCAAGTAATCGTCCCGCCTGGATTCACATCGCCGAGGAACAAGAGATCGCCGTCATGATGCAGGACCTGTCCGGAACGCACCATCCCCGTCTTAAGCGCAAGCTTCTCCTCCGGAACGAGCTCGGACGCAAGCGGCGGCGATTCCACATTGCGTATCAGCAAGTTGCCCTTTTGCTTCAATATGTCAAGAATCGTCTGCTTCTCTTCTTCGGAAATTTGCCGGGAACCCAGCTTCACATCCACATGAATGATGGGTCCGGTCAGAATATTCTGATGACTATGCTCCAGCTTATAGCGGAGCTCGCCAAGCAATTCCTCCAGCTCGCATTGATCGTCAAGCAGGAATACCAGGCCATCTTTGATGCCCTTAATCGTCACATGATTGGATTTTACAGCCATAAGCCTGTCCCTCCCATCCCTATACATTTCGCGCTCAAACCTACAAGTTCCTGCTAGTCTAGTAAAATGTCATATTGGAGAGGGTTCAGGTTGCCTTCCTTCTCTGATTCTTCGTTACCAGCTCAATCTGCTTGCGTAAGGGAACGTAAATTGCCAGAGCAAAGGCAAAATGAACAAGGAGATTGGGAAGCATATGATGAAGCAGTGACCAATTATAAGAAGTCGGGTTGAGTCGAAATACCTTATATATGCCAAAAAGCGTACTGTCAAACAACAAGCTTCCCAGAATGACAATGGTCATCATCATGGGCAGCGGCGCCCGCGGGGACTTGAAAACAAGCCCCACCAAATATGCGGATACGCCCATAGCAAACGAATAAGTGCCAATCATCTCGCCATAATACACGATATCGTGAAGCATGCCGAACAGGAGTCCGAGCACGAGCCCCGTGTGGCGATGGTAATAAATCGATACAAAAAACAAACAAACCAACACGAAATTAGGATAAATCTGAAGCTGCAGCGAGCTTGGCGTTAACCAGAAAACCACCGTGCCCTGCAGAATAAACAGCACGAACAGCAGCAGGACCAGAATCTGTTTACGTGCCATCATTTCGGCTCCTCAGGGGTAATGACAACGGTCAGATATTTCCAATCATCGAACTTGGCGGCTGGTTCGATCGTAGCCGTTCTGCTTTGACCGTATTGGCTGGTCTGAACGCTGAGGACCTTACCGATGATCATGCCTTGAGGAATAACGCCTCCGGCACCGGATGAAATGATCTTATCTTTTTCCTTAATCGGATCATCTTCCGAAATCCGCGTCATGAGCAGCGTGTTGGTCTTCTCATCGTAGCTCTCAACCACGCCGAACGTCTTATCCTCTTTGCCAATGGCCGTAACCGAAATCGGCTGCGGATTCGGATCCTGGGCGTCCATCGTTGTCAGCAGTTTCACGGTGGAGGTGAAATTGCTGACGTTGCTAATGATGCCGACCATGCCGTCGACCGTGGTGACCGACATATTAGGGCGAACCCCATCGCGCTCGCCCAGATCGATGACCAGTGTCCGGTTATTCGGATCCGAATTAACGCTAAGGACTTGAGCGGTTCGATATTCGTATTTGTCGCGATTCTTCTGGTTTTCGGTAAAATGAAGTTCGTCTTTTAGTGCCTCGTAATTGGCTTTCATGTTGTTGTAATTTGCACTCTCACGCGAATACTGCGCAACCGCCCGGCGCAGCTCCTCATTCTCTTCATAGATCGCCTTCATATTCCGTACATCTTCAAAGAAACCCGCTATATAAGCAGCGGGCTTATAAAACACACTTTGCACAAAACCGACCGTATCTTTGACGAATTTTTCAGGCCAAGATAAAGAAGCTCTCGGGCCGAGCGTAAACCCCATAATAGCGATAAACGCTACCAGCCCGATGAGCATAATGAACAAACGCTTATTGCCTAGCAGCTTAAACAGTTGCAACACCCTCTAACTTACTGTTTTCTCTCCCAACATTAGGGGTTTACACTTTTATTTTGGTTTCTACCGTTTGGAACGGACGGCAGAGCTGCTCCGGGATTTAAACAAGTGAATGTTCTCGAGCGCTTTACCTGTGCCAATGGCCACGCAATCCAGCGGATTCTCCGCAACGATGACCGGCATGCCGGTCTCTTCGGCAAGCAGCTTGTCCAGGTTGCGAAGCAATGCGCCGCCTCCCGTAAGCACGATGCCCCGGTCCATAATATCCGCAGCAAGCTCCGGAGGACATTTCTCAAGGGTAACCTTAACGGCTTCAACGATAGCATTAATGGTGTCTGCCAACGCTTCGCTGATCTCATCCGATGTAATCGTGATCGTCTTCGGCAGACCCGTCACCAAGTCGCGGCCGCGAATTTCCATCGTTTCCACGGTCTCCAGCGGCATCGCGGAGCCCACTTCCATCTTGAGCAGCTCGGATGTGCGCTCACCGATCATCAAGTTGTATTGGCGTTTAATATAAGAAATAATGGACTCGTCCATTTCATCGCCCGCAACCCGCACGGAGCGGCTGGTTACAATCCCGCCAAGGGAAATGACCGCAACCTCGGTCGTACCTCCGCCGATATCTACGACCATGCTGCCCGTAGGCTCCCACACGGGCAAGTCTGCACCGATTGCCGCCGCAAAAGGCTCCTCGATCGTGTAGGCTTCGCGTGCCCCCGCTTGCTTGGTCGCATCTTCAACCGCACGCTGCTCGACGGCCGTAATGCCTGAAGGCACGCATACCATCACGTTCGGGTGGCGCGGGAAGATGGAACGCTGCTTCTGCGCTTGACGAATAAAGTATTTAATCATCGTAGCCGTTGTATCAAAATCGGCAATGACGCCGTCTTTCATCGGACGAATGGCACGAATGTTGCCTGGTGTCCGTCCAATCATTTTCTTAGCCGATTCCCCGACGGCTTCAATGCTCTTTGTATCTGTACGCAGAGCAACCACGGAAGGCTCTCTTACGACAATTCCTTTTCCACGGACATAAACCAACGTATTTGCCGTCCCCAAATCGATTCCCAAATCTTTCGTAAAACCACCTAACATGATGTATCTCCCTTTCTTCGTCAATCTGAACTATTATATTACATCAAGCCCCGTTCCTTCAAACTTACAAACGATCCGTCCCCGATGATCAGATGATCCAGCACGTCGATCCCGACAATCTGTCCTGCCTCCACTAAGCGTGCAGTCAGCGAAATGTCCTCCGGGCTGGGCGTCGGATCTCCGCTAGGATGGTTATGCGCGCACACCAGGGATGCACTGCTGCATTTGATGGCCGCTCTGAACACCTCGCGGGGATGAACGATGGAGGCGTTAAGGCTCCCCATCGATAGCGTTTCCTGGGCAATGACATGATTTTTCGTATTTAAAAAAACACAGACAAAATGCTCTTTCTGTAAATACCGCATCTGTTCACTGAGCAGTTCTGCCGCGTCATGCGGACTGCGGATAATAACCGGCTCTACATGTCTCGATGCGGCCAAGCGCCGTCCAAGCTCGATGCCAGCCTTCAGCTGAACAGCCTTGGCGGTTCCAATTCCTTTGATTTGCGTAATTTCCTCGATGCTAAGATCAACGAGCTGCCGGATGCCGCCTGCTTCCCCCAGCAGCCGCTGGGCTATATGTACGGCAGATTCCTGGCGGGTACCGGTCCGAAGCAGAATCGCCAGCAATTCTGCATGGCTTAAAGCGCTCGCCCCATATTGCATCATGCGCTCTCTTGGTCGTTCATCATGGGGGATGTCGCGCAGCAATAGCGTTGGCGACTCCATATATTCCCCTCTTTTCTAAGATTTAAATCAGCAGGTCACCGAAGCTTCCATGATTCCGTTGGCTTCGGATGCCGTGTTCTATATCTATGAATCGGTGAGTACATCCATCCCCATTTCAGACAGCATGTCCGAGAGCAGAGAAAGCGGCAGGCCGACAACGTTAAAGTAGTCGCCTTCGATTCCTTCCACGATGGTTGCACCCAGGCCTTGAATCGCATACGAGCCTGCTTTGTCGGCAGGTTCCCCGCTCTTTACGTAAGCCGCGATCGCATCATCACTTAACGATTTCATCTTTACGGTCGTCACGCGGTGAGATACCTTGGCGCGACCGGAACGCCGGTCGATGCAAGCCACTCCCGTGTAAACGAAGTGTGCCCGTCCTTGAAGCATGGACAACATCCTTGCAGCATCAGTATGATCCTCCGGCTTCCCGAGGACATGGTCATCTACGACCACAATCGTGTCGCTTCCCACAATGATACCATCTCCCGGATCATCCGTCAGCTTTCGGAGAACCGCTTCCGCTTTGCGCAGCGCCAGTGACTCCACAATTCGCTCTGGCGACCACCCTTGCGGTGTGTCCTCGTCAGCTTCACTTGGCATAATCTCGAATGGGATACGAAGGGAGGCAATCAATTCCTGACGCCGAGGAGAGGTGGAAGCCAATATGATGCGGCGGTTTCTCTTCTCATTCAAGGGGGATAATCTCCTTTGTCATGTCTTAGAGCCTGCGGTATAACCAGACGGCAGCAATAATGCCAAGCAGACTGAGCAGGCAAAAGTTAAGTTCAAGGTTAATGTCATAACGAATAATGTCAAAATCAGCTGAAGGCGACCACTTGATCGGTGTAGTAGACGTCAGAAACGACAGAGCCTTGACCGGTTGAAGCGCCTTGGCAAGCCATGTTCCCGTCAGCCACCCCAGCAGCAAAAACAAGATGAGCATTCCTTTATTTTTCTTCATGCATCCTCTTCCCTCGCCATTTTTTGACACCCTAATTATTATACGGTGAATCGATAAGCAATACAAACAGAAATCCGGCATGGGGAACTATTTCCAGTTCCAAGCCGGATTTGACGTAAATTTGAATTTATAGGCCATCCAGGAGTTTCTTTTGGCCCATGACATAGTTCATCATGCCTGTTTGGATCTCCCACAAATGCCCCTTGGATTGATTTTTGTTGTATTCGGAGAGCGCCGTGATCGAACTGTTCATCGACTGCTCCATGGCCGGCAGCGCGGCCCCGGTCTCCGGACCCAAGCCTGCGGCCAGCTGCTTGACCGATTGGATCCATTGCTGATGCAGATTCGTGATGGTATTCATATGCTCCGACGTCGCTGCGCCGGGCTCCTGCAGGCCCAGCAAGGATGCCGATAGTTGGCTAAGCTCCGATACCAGCTCCCCGCTTATCGTAAAATAGTCCGTCAGCGTCTGCTCCTCGCCAGCGAATGCCGCTGACTCTATGCCCGGCAGCGCGATCTCTCTAACGTATAATTCTACGCCTTCGGCCTTAAGCTGATTGCTGAGCAGCTTCGCCTGCTCGCGGTCGGGCGAGATGCCCGCATACACACGGTTCTCCTCGTCCAGATCGCCGCCTGCGGCAATACCGGTTTGCTGCAGTTCCCCGATCGCCTGGGCAGCCCGCTCGGGCGTGCTGAACACGCCGTATTGAAGCAGATAAAAGTTTTGCCCCGGAATATGAACAGCCGATTCGGTCATATCAGGCGTCGGTGATGCCTCGGCTCCCCCGGATGGATCGGTCGGCGCTAAGTTCCCTGCATCACTGCTCTCGAGCTGGCCCGTTGCCGGGTTCTCGCCTGCGTCGCCGCCGTTAAACATGGACAGCACCATGTACCCGAACAGCAGGCCCGTGATGACGGCAGCGGTCACGGACACCGCCATCTTCCAGAAGGAGGTGGGTTTGCGTGAGCGATAATAACCGTAATCGCCGGCAGATGTCTCATATAGATCCGACTCGGGCCCGAGATTCCAATGGGAGTCGTTCGCTTCGGGGGTCATTCTCCCGGAAAATGCATCATCATGGAGGTCGTAGAGTTCCTCATGCACGTCGTGGTATGTATCCGATTCTACAGGGGCATCAGGGGCATCGCCGTACGGCCAGCCGTTATCATGGTCCAGGCGCCTTCTTTCCTCAGCTAGCCGTGCCTTGGACCGATGATTGCGCGATGGTCTCCAGTCACGATCGTCCACGTCCCGGTTATCCCGCTCCTCCCGGAGCGGCGGGACGACGCGCAAATGTTCCTGCTGAACGCTCCTCTGAGGTTCGTACGAAGCGTCCGTATCGGTAAACCGATTTGCTGCCGCTGTGTCATATTCGTCGAAGACGGAATGGTGGTCGTAGACCCGGGGGTTGTGGCCCGCTGGAACGTTTTGGTTCGCATCGTGTTCCTCTCGCGCATGGTCCTTGTTCCTGCCCTTCGGCGGTTCGTGATCGATACGTATCGTCATCCGTGCTTTATTCATATCCACACACCTCACTTGTCCTTCTACACCTAGCTATATGATCAAGCTTGGCAACTTATGAGTATGCGAAAAAACAAAAGGGCTGACCAAGAAATGATCTTGATCAGCCCTTCGTATCGTTATCGATGCTGGCTTTGTCCCCCTTACAGAGGCAAAGCCCATGCAATCCCCTGCTGCAGCGAAGCAGCAAAGGAAGCAGGCAATCTTTATTTCTTGCCCTTAATGAACTCCGCTAAAGCAGCGCCGACCTTCCAGATATCGCCCGCTCCCATCGTGAGAACCAGGTCGCCTTCTTTTACGCGACCTTTGAGATCGTTCAGGACATCTTCCTTCGTAGGCAAATAGCGGGCACCGGCATTGCTGTTCTGAACGATCAGCTCCACCAGCTTACCCGAGCTGATGCCCTCGATCTGCTTCTCGCCGGCAGGAGAGTAAATATCGGTGATGATCACCTCATCCGCTTCCCCGAACGCGCGGCTAAACGCATCCAGCAGGAAGAAGGTTCTCGAATACCGCTGCGGCTGGAATACGGCAATGATCCGTTTGCCCGTAGCTTTAGCGGCACTGATCGTCGCCTCGATCTCGGTCGGATGATGCGCATAGTCGTCAATCACCAGAATGCCTTCAGCTTCGCCAAGCACCTGGAAGCGGCGCTTAGCCCCGTTGAACTTGACGATGGCCTCTACAATCGCCTCGAACGAGATGCCGCTCTTCAAGCAGCATATCACCGTGGCCATGGCGTTGTAGACATTATGTTTACCCGGTACGGACAGCTCGACGGTGCCCAGCTCCATGCCGTTATGAAGCATCGTGAAGCTGACGTGACGGTCGCCCAGCACCAGATTGGTTGCCGTATACTCCGCATCCGCATGAATGCCGTATGTGGTCACATTGCATTTCAGGTCAGGCAAAATCGCCTGAATGTTGTTATCGTCGGCGCAAACCACGGCTGTACCGTCAGCCTTGATCTGGCTGAGGAATTGCACGTAGGCGGCCTTGAGACGATTGAAATCCCCTTCGTAATTCTCCAGGTGATCGGCTTCGATATTCAGAACGACGCCGAGCCATGGATGGTATTGCAGGAATGAACCGTCGCTCTCGTCGGCTTCAGCCACCACGTGCTCACCTTCACCCGCTTTGGCATTCGTGCCCACGTTCATAATTTCCCCGCCGATGATAAATGTCGGATCGACTCCGCATTCTTCCATCACGAGCGCAATCATGGATGAAGTGGTTGTCTTGCCATGCGCTCCCGCTACGGCCACGCCTTTGCGTTCGTTCAAAAGACGCGCCAGCATCTGCGCGCGGTGAAGGACAGGAATGTTCAGCTTCTCTGCCTCGACCCGCTCCACGTTGTCTTTGGACAATGCCGTGGAGTACACCACAAGGTCCGCGCCTTGGACTTGCTCGGCGGTATGTCCAATGTATATTTTGGCGCCCTTGGCCGCCAGCTTTTCTGTCAATTCTTGCGATGCCACGTCAGAACCCGTGACTTTATAACCCATCTCCAGCATTACTCGCGCTATGGCGCTCATCCCGTAGCCGCCAATTCCTATAAAATGAACATGTTCTGATGTATTCAACAGATATCACCAACCTTTTTCAGAATCGGAAAGGCCCAGGAGGTTGGAACGCACGTCGGCAATCAGGTACAACGTGCCCGACACCACCCCAAGATCCTCCGCTTCCGTCCGTGACTTCAACTCTTCAAGTGCGTTTTTCCAATTTGGTTCTATGATGATTTGCAGTGTATGTTTGGCGTATTTCTCCCTTACCTGCTCTACGATGTCACCAAGCGCCTTGGCGTCCAGTTTCTTCCGGAAATCCGGTTCAGTCAGGATAAGCGTATCCACTATTGGCAGTATATGCTGCAAATACGATTCATGATGCTTATTTGCCAGCATTCCCATCATTAAGTTCAGTTTCCGATACTTATAGATCTGCGGCAAGCTTTTGGCCAAGGATTCAGCCCCTTCGGGGTTGTGCGCGCCATCGAGAACAATCCGCGGGGAGGACTGCACTTGCTCCAGTCTTCCCGCCCAGAACGTATCCTTAAACCCGGCACGCAATTCTTCTTCATCCACGATAAAAGCCATGTACTGGCGAAGCACCTCCAGCGTCATCATGGCAACCGCGGCATTGGCGCATTGATGCTCGCCCTGCATCGAAATATCCAGATCCATATCCCGGAACGGTCCCTTAAAACGGAAAGTCTGGCTTTCTTCGTCCCCGCGCAGCCGTTCATAAGAGAATTGTTCGTCTACAAGGTACAGACTTGTACGGTTTTTGGCGGCCGTTTCTTTCAGAATTTCGACAGCCTCAGGCTGAGTGACCGTGCTCACCACGGGCACTCCGGGCTTGATGATGCCGGCCTTCTCCATGGCGATCTCCTGAATGGTATCGCCCAGAACATCGGTATGGTCCATGCCGATGTTCGTGATCACCGAAATGATGGGATGAACGATATTGGTCACGTCAAGACGACCGCCAAGTCCGGTCTCCCATACCACCACGTCCGGATAAGACACCTCGCCGTAATACAGGATCGCAAGGGCCGTGGACACCTCAAACATCGTGGGCGATCCAAGCCCGGAGCCCGCAACTTCGGCAACAAGCGGCTCTAAGCGATTCGCGAGTTCCAGCAGCGTCTCTTCCGGTATGTCTTCGCCGTTATACTGAAACCGATTGGTAAACTTCGTAATATAGGGGGACGTATAGGTGCCTACCGTGAATCCCCCTTGAAGCAGAACCTTTGTTAAAAAAGCGCATGTGGAGCCTTTTCCGTTCGTTCCGGCCACGTGGATAAATTTTAATCGACGCTCCGGATGGCCGAGCAGCTCCATCAATCGCTGAATTCTATCCATGCCAGGGCGGATTCCAAACGGAATCAGCCCATTGATCCAAGCTACCGCTTCCTCATAGGTATGGAACGGAGCTGCGGCTGCAGCTGCCGATTGATCAACCATCGTTCTCACCTTCTGGTCCAGATTCATCTTGCCCATTAGCCTCTCAATTCTTCGATGCGCGCAATCACTTTTCTGCGTTTGTCCGAGTAATCCGCGAGTTTCGCCCGTTCTTCCTCAATCACCTTCTCGGGTGCTTTCGATACGAAACCAGGATTGTTCAGCTTCTTCTCCACACGCTCGACTTCGCTGTTCAAGTGCTGAATTTCCTTCTCCAGACGCGTGATCTCCTGAGCGATATCGATCAGTCCGGCAAGCGGCAGATACATCTCAACACCTGTCACCACGGCGGTCATCGCTTTATCCGGCGCCTCAAGCGCAAGGGAGGACTCATACTCCGACGTGTTGCAGAAGCGGCGAATATAATCGGAATTGCGATCGATAATGCCGGCAATTTGCCCGCTTACCGGTTTCAATTGCAGTTCTACTTTTTTGCTCATCGGCACGTTCACTTCCGCCCGGATGTTGCGTACGGCACGGATCACATCCATCAGCAGGTTCATTTCGGTTACGGCTTCCGCATTCTCAAACGCCTCGTCATAGGTCGGCCAAGAAGCCAGCATGACGGTCTCGCCTTCATGCGGCAAATGCTGCCAGATCTCTTCGGAGATGAACGGCATGAACGGGTGAATCAAGCGCATCGTGCGGTCCAGCACATAGGCAAGCACCGACTGCGTCTTTTTCTTGGCTGCTTGATCCTCGCCATACAGGGACAGCTTGGCAAATTCGATATACCAGTCACACAGATCATCCCAGATGAAATTGTAGAGCAGTCGACCGGTTTCGCCAAATTCGTAGGCATCAATTAGACGCGTAATGTCGCGGGAAGTTTCGTTCAAACGGTGCAAAATCCACCGGTCCGCGGTTCCCAGCTCTCCGGAAATGTCGATATCCGCCGCCGTGAAGCCCTCCAGGTTCATGAGCGCAAAGCGCGACGCATTCCAGATTTTGTTAGCGAAGTTACGCGCTTGCTCCACGCGTTCCCAGCGGAATCGAAGATCCTGACCCGGCGTGCTGCCGGTCGATATCATATAACGCATAGCGTCTGCGCCATACTGTTCAATAACCTCGAGCGGGTCGATGCCGTTGCCCAGCGACTTGGACATCTTGCGGCCTTCGCTATCCCGAACCAGGCCATGGATCAGCGTGTCCTTAAACGGCATTTGACCCGTAAATTCAAGTCCTTGGAAAATCATCCGCGACACCCAGAACGGGATGATGTCGTAACCCGTCACGAGAACGCTTGTGGGATAATAACGTTTGAAATCCTCGCTGTCCTGGTCCGGCCAGCCCATGGTCGAGAACGGCCAGAGCGCGGAGCTGAACCAGGTATCCAGCACATCCTCGTCCTGTCTCAGATCATCCTTGCCCAGCTTCGCGCGGGCTTCCTCTTCATTCATGGCAACAACCACTTCGCCCGTGGATTCCGAATACCACGCCGGGATCCGGTGACCCCACCACAATTGACGGGAAATGCACCAATCGCGTACATTCTCCATCCAGTGCAGATAGGTTCGCTCGAACCGGTCAGGCACGAAGTTCACGCCCTTGCCGGATTTTTGCGCATCCACGGCTGCTTCCGCAAGCGGCTGCATCTTAACGAACCACTGCGTCGACAGGTAAGGCTCGACCACCGCACCGGATCTTTCGCTATGGCCAACCTGATGGACATGGTCTTCGATGCGAAGCAATACGCCCGATTCCTTCATGTCGCTGACGATCTGCTTGCGGCATTCTGCACGGTCAAGGCCCTGGTATTTGCCGGCAAACTCATTCATCGTTCCGGATTCATCCATTACGGTAATTTGCGGCAGGTCATGTCTCAGCCCCATCTCGAAGTCGTTCGGATCATGCGCCGGCGTAATTTTAACCGCACCGCTGCCGAAGTCCTTCTCCACATACTCATCCGCTATAACCGGAATCTCGCGGCCCACGATAGGCAGCACCAATGTCTTGCCGATCATGTCTTTATAGCGCTCGTCTTCCGGATGAACGGCGACGGCCGTATCGCCGAGCATGGTCTCCGGACGGGTGGTTGCCACGGTAATGGAGCCGCTGCCGTCCTTCAGCGGATATTGCAGGTGATACAAATGGCCGTTGACCTCTTTGTACTCCACTTCAATATCGGACAAAGCCGTACGGGCAGCCGGGTCCCAGTTGATGATGCGTTTGCCGCGGTAGATGAGCCCTTTATCGTAAAGCTTGACGAATACTTCCCGTACGGCTTCGGACAATCCCTCGTCGAGCGTGAAACGTTCTCTGGAGTAATCGAGGGACAGGCCGATCTTGGACCACTGGTCACGGATCGTGTTTGCGTACAGGTCCTTCCATTCCCACACCTTCTCCAGGAATTTCTCGCGTCCCAGATCGTAACGGGTAACGCCTTCTTCGCGAAGCTTCTGCTCTACCTTGGTTTGCGTGGCGATGCCCGCATGGTCGGAGCCGGGGAGCCACAGCGCATCGTAGCCCTGCATCCGCTTCACGCGAATCAGGATGTCCTGCAGCGTAAAGTCAAGCGCATGGCCGATATGGAGCATGCCCGTAACGTTAGGAGGAGGAATAACAATCGTGTAAGGCTCCGCGTCCGGTCGCTTGCCGGCTTCAAAAAAGCCGCCTTCCTTCCAGTACGGATACCATTTTTGTTCGGCTGCCTTCGGATCATACGTCGTCGGCATTTCTAACTGGGATTGGTTTTGTTTTTGATCCATATTTTCGTACCTCCGATACTGTTAATCAGTTTTGCCAACCCGAAACGTTTTAGCCTCCGGGCGTGTTCGTGGATATCATAGTTGGCGTGAAACAAAAAAAGCCCTTCGTCCTCAAAGGACGAAAGACTGTTCTCTCGCGGTACCACCTTTGTTTCGTGCTTACATGGTTCAGCAACCGTTGTCCTCCCATGAAGAACATGAAAGGCTTTCGGTCAAGCACGACACTTTACGCAGATAACGGCTGCGGCCGGCGAACTCTAACCAGGGTAGCAATCGATCCTACTCTATCTCAAGTCCGCAACTCCGGGGCGACTTCGGCAAGCTGGTTCCTGCGGAATCTCACAGCGCTTGGTAGCAATTCCGCTCTCTGAAGGCCATACCTTCCTACTCTTCCCGTTCAACGTTGTTCTAGCTTTTTGAATACCTGTACATATACTATTCAAATATAACGTGGTTGTTCCATATAGTCAATATTTCGAGTGTTTCCGAACGATTTAGACATCATACCTGCCGATTCAAACAAATCCTTGTTCGCTGTAACATACAATCCAAGCTCGCTGCGCTTCCTCTCCTCCAAACCGGTTCCCCGCAGCACAAAAAGCAGGCCAAGGCTGCCTGCCTCGGCCTGCTTCATTCTAGCCCCATGACGACTTCCCGATTACTGGGGAATATACAATACCTGGCCTTCTTCCACATTCTGCTCGGACATGCGGTTATACAACAACAGCTCTCGCGGCGTCAGCTGATAGCGCTCGGCAATCACGTCGAGTGTCTCCTCACGCTGAACAATGCACATCCGGACCTTACGGAATGGCGTTTCCTCCCGGCGGTTGCCCAGGAAAAGACTCTTCCATTCCACATCCTCGGACAAAACGGCATCCACCGATTCTTCGATGGCCTGTTCCTCGTCTCGAGCAGCTTGTTCCTGATCCTGAACCGTTCTGCTCGATTGAAGCAATGAGGAGAAGCCTACGCCCGAAGCGGTATTGGCGGTGCTGTTCTTCGCGTTGAAGGCAACCTTCAGCTCCGGTTTGGACGGAGCCTCTTCGACTTGAAGGGAAACCTCCTCCTCTATCTCCTCCAAGGGTTCGGCTTCCTCGGCAAAAACAGGCTGGGCTTCCTCCGTTTCCGGGGAATCCAATACCGGCAGGGCTTGAACCTCTTCGCTTTTGCGCTCAATGACGCCCGGGAAGTCGGCTGCCGGTTCTTCCTGCTGCGGCTCCGGCTGGGCCGCAGCCCGTTCGAACTGCCATACACTCGGAGTCGACGGCTCAGCTGGCTGAAATTCCGTCTCATTATGTAAGGCATATTCGACCGTATCCTGGGCTTCAGGCGTACCGGAGATGCTTACCGTTCGGTCCGAGTCCTGCGCATCCTGAATTTGATTCTCGTATTCCGCCCAAGATGCCAGATACTGCTGCGTGCGCGCATCCGCCTCGGACTCTTGGACTCTGGGCTGAGCCTCGTTGAAATAAGAAGGCGAAGGCGTAGTCGCTTCAGCGTTGGCTCCGCCGCTTTGATACGGTTCATACGGATTGGCTGCGAACTGCTGCTCTACGCCTGCATACATATCATTCGCTTCAGGAGCATGTACCACTGTGAATTCCTCATTGGTCCATACTTGGTCACGAGCTCCCGGAGCCGCCGCCTGGATTCCTTTGAGCGATAAAACCCCCGTTATGTTCAAGCTGCGCTTGGATAACAGATCCACGTCAAAATTCTCGATCTCGACCGCGATGTCATCCAATGACGATACCCGGTTCAGCGGGACCGTGATCTCGACCGGAATCCAATGCTCGAGCGGCTCCGTCTCTCCTGCTTCGGTATCCCCTTTATACAGGCCTGCTAGAAGCAGATGGCCCCGAAGCGTGGCCTGGTCCTGCTGGCTGATCACCTGAATGTGCGGGATCAACTCCGCCTCTTCCAATTCATCGATTCCCGGCAAATCTTCCGTCAAATTAATACGCTCGTAAATATCGAACCGCAATCCGTAGGACTGGTCAAACACGGGAATGTCCTCCTTTTTGGCATATACTATCCGTGATCTGTCATCACGGCATGAGCCTAAGTTTTGCCACTCAATTTATCTATATGCCGAAAACAGGAGAGCATGACTTTTTTGCGAATTGCGCATGGAAGTTACCGGGCATTCAGGGCTGCTGCAGCATCCCCTATTGGTTCGATCCCTCTATGATTCGCTCTCTTAACTCCATCATATCCTGAGGCCACGGCGCCGGCACCTCGATGCTCTCGCCCGTAAAAGGATGATGGAACAACAGGCGTTCGCCATGCAGCGCTTGGCGCGCAAACGTCCCTGGTCCTCCATACAAGACATCCCCCAGAAGCGGATGTCCCATATGGCTTAGATGGACCCGGATCTGATGCGTGCGGCCGGTTTCAAGGCGAATGTGCAGGAGACTGGCTTTCGGATACGCTTCGGCTGAGAGAATATGCGTGATCGCGGCCTGCCCCGTTAATGAAACCCTCCGGCGGCTTGCATGATAGCGGTCCTTGCCGATCGGCAAATCGATGCGCTTCAGCTCCTGCGATACCCTTCCTTGAACGATCGCCGCATACATTCGAATGATCTTCTTCTCCCGCATGGCCTCGTCAAGCTTCAGCTGAGCGTATTCGTTCTTGGAATACAGCACGGGACCCGTCGTATCTTTGTCCAGCCTATGGATGTGCCGGACTGCCGCGTGAATCCCCTCTGCTTCGTAATAGGCGGCCACGACATGATTCAGCGTTGTCTCCCGGCTTTCGTTGTCCGGATGGACCGCCATGCCGGCCGGTTTGTTCACGACCAGGCAGAAATCGTCCTCGTACAACACTTGAAGCTCCTGCCACCTCGGTTCGATGCCGTATTCCCGATAAGGAAAAAGGACCAGCCGAAGCCGGTCCCCTCTCCATTGTATCCCCTGCTCATGATGAAGCTTGCGATACAGCTTCTCGGGCATACCGACCGTTTCCAGAAGCCACTTGGCGGCGGCCTCGTCCCGATCCGGCTGGCCCAACAGCGCCTTGCCGGGCGTCATCTCAAGCCATTCGCCGCGCTTACTCCAGCTGCCCCCGTAACTCATAGGCTTTTGAAGGCGTTATAATTGGCTTCGATGGTAGCATCGATATCTTCCACCGTATGGGCCGCCGAGATGAACATGCCCTCGAATTGGGAAGGAGGCACGCTGACTCCCTCTTGCACCATCGCCGCAAAATAGCGGCGGAAACGGTCCAGGTCACTCGTCTTGGCCGTATCGAAATTCACGACCGGCGTATTCGTGAAGAATGGGCAGACCATGGATCCGATCCGGTTGATCGTAAGCGGGATGCCGAATTCCTTGGCGCTCTGCTCGAATCCTGCCTGAAGGCGGGCCCCCCGTTCCTCCAGCTGCTCATAAACGGCAGGCGTCAACAGCTTCAGGGTGGTGTATCCGGCTGCCATGGCCAGCGGATTTCCGCTTAACGTTCCCGCCTGGTAGATCGGTCCTGCCGGAGCGATCTGATCCATCAGCTCACGCTTGCCTCCATATGCGCCGACCGGCAACCCGCCGCCGATCACCTTGCCCAGGCATGTCAAATCAGGCGTAACGCCGTAACGTCCTTGAGCGCAATTGAGGTCCACCCGGAATCCGGTCATCACCTCGTCAAAAATAAGGATGCTGCCATAATCGGAAGTGACTTTGCGGAGGCCTTCCAGGAATCCTGGTTGCGGCGGAACCACGCCCATATTCCCTGCCACCGGCTCAACGATGACGGCCGCGATCTCTTCGCCGAAACGCTCGAAGGCAAGCTGTACCGATTCCAGGTCGTTATACGGAACCGCAATGGTGTTGGACGCCACGCTTTCCGGCACGCCCGGGCTGTCAGGCAGGCCTAGTGTCGCTATACCGGATCCCGCCTTGATCAGAAGGCTGTCCGCGTGACCGTGGTAGGAGCCCTCGAATTTAATGATTTTGCTGCGTCCGGTATAACCGCGCGCCAGACGGATGGCACTCATGGTGGCTTCCGTGCCGGAATTCACCATTCGCACCACCTCGATCGACGGCACGCGCTCGCACACGAGCTTCGCCATCTTCGTTTCGAGCAGGGTTGGCGCGCCGAAGCTGGTCCCTTTGGCAGCAGTCTCCTGAAGCGCTTCAACGACTTCAGGGTGTGCGTGGCCCATAATCAGCGGTCCCCAGGAACCTACATAATCGATAAAGCTGTTGCCGTCGATGTCGTACACCCGGCTGCCTTCTCCACGATCGATATAAATCGGCGTGAGTCCTACAGATTTAAATGCACGTACCGGACTGTTGACGCCGCCCGGGATATATAACTTCGCTTCTTCGAAAGCAGAACGCGACAACTCTTCTTTTCGCAAATCTTGGCTCATTCTATGCACTCCTAACTCTTTAGTCGTTAATCGTTGCTAGCCGCGCATCCAGCGTGCCGCATCCTTCGAGAAATACGTAATGATAATGTCCGCACCGGCACGCTTCATCCCCGTCAGCAGCTCCATCACGATCGCCTGCTCACTGATCCATCCCTGCTGAGCCGCCGCCTTGATCATGGAATACTCGCCGCTCACGTTGTAAGCGACGATCGGCAGATCAAACTGGTCTCTCAGCAATCGGACAACGTCGAGGTAAGCCATCGCCGGCTTCACCATCAGCATATCCGCGCCTTCCAGCACGTCCGTCTCCGCCTCGCGGAGCGCTTCCCTTACGTTAGCCGGATCCATTTGATAGGTTTTGCGGTCGCCGAACTGCGGAGCGGAGTCTGCGGCTTCGCGGAATGGACCGTAAAAAGCCGAAGCATACTTAACCGAATACGACATGATCGGCACATTATAAAATCCGGCTTCATCGAGTCCGGAACGAATGGCTTGGACAAAGCCGTCCATCATATTGGAAGGTGCGATGATATCGGCTCCCGCTTTCGCCTGGGAGACCGCCGTACGAACGAGCAGCTCCAGCGACTCGTCGTTTAATACGTCGCCGCAGGTGTGACCGTCTCGCTCGAAGGTATGGACCATGCCGCAGTGGCCGTGGTCGGTGAATTCGCACAGGCACGTGTCCGCAATGACCAGAAGATCGGGATGCCACGACTTAATGAGGCGGGTGGCCTCTTGGACGATTCCGTCATCCGCGAAACCGGACGTGCCTACACTGTCTTTTGTCTCAGGAATCCCGAACAGGAGCACGGCAGGAATCCCTAGATTTACGATTTCGTCCACTTCTTCCTTCAAGGTATCCAGCGAAAAATGATATACGCCCGGCATCGAGGAAATTTCGGATTTCACACCGCTGCCATAGGTCACGAAGATCGGCTGAACCAGATCCTCCGTATGAAGCACGGTCTCCCGGACCATGCTGCGAATGCCGGCATTTTGACGCAGCCGGCGATGGCGTACGATTGGAAAACTCATGACGTTGTACCTCCATAAGATGTAATTTAAATCATGTATTTAAAAGATAAGGATATTATGGCGTCGTTATACGGCGTGGATCGCTCTCGTTCCAAACACACAAGGCCTTGACCAGACTGTCGACCGTCGCTTCCTCGGCGAGGAGCGATACGTGCAGTCCGGCTTTCTCCGCGGTTTGCGCGGTCAGCGGTCCGATGCAAGCAATCGTCGATTCCTTCAGCAGATCGGCAGGCTCTGCCACGCCCATCCCCTTCAGCACTTTCAGCAGATTGGTAACCGTAGAAGAACTGGTGAACGTGACCGCATGAATGCCGCCGTCTTGAAGCAGCTTCAGCAGCTCATCATCGTCCTCGCCGCACAGCACGTTCTCGTATATCACGGCTTCCGTCACGTGCAGTCCCATTTCCATAAGCTTCTCCGGCAGCCATCTGCGCGCGAGATCGCCGCGAGGCAGCAGCACGCGCTGGCCCGGCTGAAGCTCTGGACCGTAAGCATCGATAAGGCCCTCCGCCTGGTAACGCTCCTTGATCACCTCGGCGGATATACCGTAATTCCCAAGAGCATCGGCTGTTGCGGGACCTACCGCGACGATGCGTGCCGAGGCCAAAGAGCGAATATCGCGTCCATGCTCCTTCAGGTGGCGGAAGAAAAACTCGACGCCGTTTACGCTGGTGAAGAACACCCAATCATACGTACCCAGCTTGTCCAGCGCTTCTTGAATTCCGGCAAGCCCCTCGCCCTTCGAGGGCATCACCGTTTCAATGACGGGAAACTCATAAGGCTCCCCGCCAAGCTCCTCGATTTGGGATACCAATGAACTGGCTTGGCTTCGGGCCCTCGTGACCAGAATCCTTTTGCCGAACAGGGGCAGCCGTTCCGCCCACTTCAAGTGCTCCCGCTGAAGCACCACCTCGCCAACGACGATGACGGCAGGTGGCTGAAAATCCGCTGCCTTGACCTTGTCCTCGATGTCTGCCAGCGTTCCCGTCAGCGTATCCTGCTCCGCCCGGGTTCCCCATCTTATTAGAGCCACCGGCGTTTCCGGAGGCCTTCCATGCTTCATCAGCTGACGGCTGATATAACCGATCTTCGCCACGCCCATCATAAAAATCAAAGTCCCCGTCGCATGGGTCACCTTATCCCATTGAATCATGCGATCCAGCTTCTCGGGGCTTTCATGTCCTGTAATGATGGATAAGGATGAGGCATGATCGCGATGCGTCACCGGAATTCCTGCATAAGCCGGCACACTGATCGCCGAGGTGATCCCCGGGACGATCTCGTACATGATGCCATGACGATATAACAGCTCCGCTTCTTCGCCGACTCTTCCGAAGATCGTGGGATCGCCGCCCTTTAACCGGACCACCGTCTTGCCTTCCAAAGCATAATCCACCAGCAGTTGATTGATCTGTTCCTGTTTCATCGTATGCCGATCCGGAAGCTTGCCCACGTAGACCTTCTCCGCTCCGGGTTTCATCCAGCGCAGCAGCCGAGGACTGGCTAATCGGTCATAGACCACGACATCCGCTTTTTCAATGCATTCCTTGCCTTTGATCGTAATCAGGCGCGCATCGCCCGGACCTGCTCCCACGAGATAAACCTTGCCTGCCATCCCCTCAACCCCTAACTTGTGCCAGTATCTTCTCCGCTCCTTTAGCTTTCAGCTTTGCAGCCACTTCCACTCCGAGCGCTTCAGGGTCGGTTCCTTCGGCGCTTTCCTTCAAGACGATTTCGCCGTCAGGAGAACCTACCATTCCTGTTAATTGTATAACGTTTTGTTCGCCGCGGGAATCTCCTGCCTCCACATTCTTCATGACGGCGTAAGCCCCGATCGGGACCTGGCATCCGCCGTTCAGCTCGCTTAGAAACTTGCGTTCCGCCGCAACGGTCCGCGCGGTTACTTCATCGTTATAAAGAGAGAGCAGATGCAGCAGCTCTTCATCGTTTTCACGGCACTCAATGCCGAGAGCGCCTTGGCCTACGGCAGGCAGACTGACTTCAACCGGCAGGTACGACGTGATCCGATCCTCCCAGCCCATACGCTGAAGGCCGGCTGTCGCCAGAATGATGGCCTGAAACTCGCCTTCCTCCATTTTGCGAATCCGTGAATCGATGTTTCCCCTGATCCAATCGATCTGCAGATCAGGCCGATAGGCCTTGAGCTGGCTGGACCGGCGCAGACTGCTTGTTCCTACCTTGGCACCTTGAGGAAGGTCATCCAGCGTTGTCCCTTCTTTGGAGATCAGGCAGTCGCGAGGATCCTTTCTTGCGGGCACCGCCCCGGAAACCAGTCCTTCAGGCAGAACGGAAGGCATGTCCTTCATGCTGTGAACCGCCATGTCAATTTCGCCGTCTATCATGGCCTGCTCGATTTCTTTGACAAACAATCCTTTGCCGCCTACCTTGGAAAGGGTAACATCCAGTATGCGGTCGCCCTTGGTGACGATTTTCTTGACCGCGAAGTCATACTCCAATCCGTGCTCCTTGGCCAAACGCTTCAAATCATCGATAACCTGTCCTGTCTGTGTCAGTGCCAGAGCACTTTGTCTACTGCCAACTACGATTGTGCGCATCCTTCATTCCTCCTGATTCTTCTCAATCCACTGCTTGATTTCATCCGGACTCCACGGCACATAACCTCCGCGGCGGATCTCCCCGAGCATGTCCATGCGGTATGCCTTTTGCAACAGCCGCCTGCGCGCGTCGGCGGACTTCACCTCATCCTTGATCATCGAACGCATCCTGTATAAAAAATCCAAATAATCCTCATACTCCGGCCCGAACCGTTCTTCGAGCTCATCGCGTATGTCGCGTGCCGCCATCGGCCCTGCTCCCGACGTGGACACGGCCAGCATAAGCCTTCCCCGCCGCAGCACCGTCGGATTGATAAACGTACCGGCCTCGCCGTCGCTGGCTACGTTAACCAGCACGCCAAGGCGATCGGCGTCCTCGGCGATTTTCAGATTCAGCTTGGCGTCATCCGTTGCCGCATGGACCATGAACGCGCCCGCCGGATCGTCCGGCCGGTACTTCCGTTCCGTCCATTGAAGGGCCTTCTCTCCCGCCAAATGCCGGAGCGTCTCGCTTCTTAGTACAGGACTTACAATATGTACGCTTGCCCCGGCGTTCAGCAAGGTGAGCGCTTTGCGTTCCGCCACCTTGCCTCCGCCGACGATCAAGCATAAACGTCCCCTGCAATTCAGCAGGACGGGCACATAATGGTCATGCGTCATCAGCCGTCACACTCCTGACCAACTGTGGAAAGCGGACCATGTATTCAGAAAAAAATTCAATATAATGAATCCATACCCGATTAAAGCCCATATGGCGGCCTCCCTGCCGGACCTTCTCCACAGTCGGCGTTTGATGAAATACACCATATACATCGCTAGCGCCGTCAGCGTAGACAATACTTTGATATCCAAAAACAGGGTCCACCGCCCGGCCATGGCCACCGACATGACGGCCAAGACAAGCGACATGACCAGAATAATCGTACCGGCCATCAGCGCTTTATAAGAATACACATCCAGCTTCTCCAGACTCGGCAGCCTGCGGACCGTATCATTCCACTGCTTGTGCTTCAGCTTCCGATGGAGAAACATGTAGATCGCCGCAAACACGGCCCCGACGGTCAAAGCGGCGAAGCTGATGCTCGCCAGGGCAATATGAATCAGCAAGAGACGGTGTTCCGTCTCCCAGCTGTACAATGCATTATCTCCTGCCGTGAACCACAAACGATTGACCAGCATCACGCAAAAACCGACGAGGTTGATGAGCAGGACGGCAAATTCCGAGCGTTTCATATACGCCAGGGCAATCGAAGTGATCGAAATGCAAAAGGCCAGCAGGAACAGGAAATCAAACAGCGTAAATACCGGGAAGTGGAAATGTCCGCCCTCCATGGCCCTGATGCCGATGCCCGCGAATTGCAGCAGCGCGGTAATGACAAGAAGCCCTGTGCCTATCCGCTTCGCCACCGAATTGCGTGAAATGCAATCCGAGATATAAAACAGAAGGCTCAGGGCATAGATACAAATGCCGGTGATATAAATTATGTTTAACAGCATGGGTTATACTCACCCTCCTCAAAGGGTGGCTGGGGCCAGAGACACCTTAAGCGGCTTCTCTTCTGCCTGCTGATCTACAGCATTCTTCGTCCGTTCAGCTTTAACGGGTGCAGTTGCTTTCTTGTTGCGGCCGCGGGCTTCCTGCTCATTCTCATGGATCAAGCTTTCCAGCGCAAAGATTTGTGAAAAATAATCCAATGCCTCGCCGCCCTGCTTGCCGCCCGTCATCTCCTTGATCCGGTTGATCGGATCGTGCATCATCTGGTTGACGATGCTCTTGGTCAAACGACGGATGACTTTACGTTGGCGTTCGTCCAGCTCAGGCAGCTTGTTGAACAAGCTTTCCATCGTTTCTTCATGAATGGCGTTCGATTTCTCCTGCAAGGCCCGAATCGCCGGTCTGACACCGAGCGTCTTCAGCCATGTGTGGAATGCATCCATCTCCTCTTGAATCATCACTTCGATCTTCGCTGCTTCCACCCGGCGCATTTCCAGATTGGTTTCCACAATGCCTTCCAGATCATCGATATCGTACAGGAATACGTTGGAGAGCTCCCCAACCGCCGGATCGATGTCCCGCGGAACTGCGATATCAATCATGAACAACGGGCGGGACTGGCGTTTCTTCATGCTCTCTTTAACCCGCTCCGCATTCAGAACATATTCATTCGAGCCTGTGGAGCTAATCACAATGTCGACTTTATTCAACAAATTCTTAGCTTCGGCGATGGTGCACGGCGTTCCTTTGAACTTGCGAGCCAATTCCTCGGCACGGCCAAGCGTGCGGTTGGCCACGATCACTTCGGCCGCGCCGTTGGCATAAAGATGCTTCACGGTAAGCTCGCTCATCTTGCCTGCACCGAGTATCATCACTTTTTTATCGTTAAATGCGCCAAAAATCCGTTTACCCAGTTCCACCGCAGCATAGCTGACCGAAACCGCGCTCTCTCCGATCGAAGTTTCCGAATGCGCCCGCTTGCCGAGCGTAACGGCCTGCTTGAATAACATGTTGAACCAAGTTCCGGTGGCATCATGCTTCTGCGACGTCAAAAAAGCATTGCGCACCTGTCCCAGGATCTGCGTCTCTCCAATGACCATGGAATCCAAACCGCAGGTAACCTTAAACAGATGGGAAATGGCTTGTTCATCTTCATATATATAGAGGTGCTGCGTAAATTCTTCACGATTAATGCCGAACCACTGTTCCATAAAACTGCGGATAAAGTAGCCGCACATATGAAGGCGGTCTACCACAACATAAATCTCAGTACGGTTGCAGGTAGCGACAATGACGCCCTCCAATACGCTCTTGGTCGAATTAAGCTGCTCTAACGCCTTAGGCATGTCTTCTTCCGAGAATGTAAAGCGTTCTCTGACTTCCACGGGCGCCGTGCGATAGTTCAACCCAACAACGACGATGTGCATTGCATGTTCACCTGCCTATTTCTCCGAGTAGTTTTGCCGTTCACAACGGACTGCCTTGACCCTGTTCATTATATCACAGTATGCTGGGCAGCCTTGTCTATTTTATGAAATGTTTATGAAATCCCCATACTTCTTCATTCCATTCTTGAACATTCCTTCCTCTAGATCGCACCTTACTATTGTGGATATAGAACACCCTAGATATACGTATTATTTTCTACGAAATCTCATTTCAGAGAACGACGGCATGGAATGTTCATGAAACTTTTCCATCTTCACAAAATAAATAACCATGGAAATATCCATGGTTATCAGAATACGCGTTTTTTAAGGGCTGGATTAAACGAGCTCAGCCTGTTTCATCTCAGGCGTTTCCACGGTCATTTCGCCGAGTCCGCGCACGAGTTTCTTAGCATAGCATTTTTCAGGTTTCAAAGCGGATACCAGATAGTCAATAGCCAACTGCGGATCTACTGTCTCCCCGCAGGTATAACAGTCAATCGCAGCAAAACCTCTCTCAGGGTATGTGTGAATCGAGAGATGGCTTTCCGACAGCAACACCAGCACAGTCGCACCTTGTGGTTCAAACTGCTTGGATTGGACGGACAATACCGTTGCTCCACATGCTTCAGCGGCTTCCACCATCTGAGCTTGTAAAAATTCTGCACTGTTCAGTAGTTCAAAATCGACTCCCCAAGTATCAACAGCAACGTGTCTTCCGAAAGTTGAGTATTCCATCTTCCGGTTTCCCCCTTCCTAGGAATAAAATGTTTGAAAATTTCATCCGCTAGGACCTACGTCATTCACTTCCCGAGGGAATAATCTCTCGCAACATTACATGTCCTGAGTGAATCCTGGTTCCTATTTTCTTTTCAACGAGATTAAAAATAACATCTATGACGCTTAAATGCAACACCTTTTTCGAAAATAACCCATAAATATTTTACAGCTCAATATATGTGCATTTGAACCACGTGGTGTCTCCGGCCCATGAAATAAATATCACCCGCTCTATGTTACATAAACATGCATGAAACCGAATTTTTAACGATAAATACACATAAAAAAGCCGCCCCTTGCGGGGCAGCCCTCCCTAAGCTTCAAGCACGAACAGGCGCTGATTAAACCGTCGCAGCCTTTCGTCTATCGTCTTCGTAATCAGTTTATCATTCCCTGCTGCAATCCGCTGGTCCAGAAGCACGTTGATATGATGCTGGATGGATTCGATCTCTTTCTCTGCTTCATTGCTGTTAAAGAGACGCTGCAGCTCGCCTGCCGTATTCTTGTACTCATAAATGACAATGCTGTCGTTCCCGGCGACTTGCGTAATTCGATGCACCGTTCCCGCATGGTAGTCGTAGCTCATCGTAAAGCCGCGATAAATCCGATTCACTTTACCTGATCCCTTAAAAGCCGCAAACAGTTTGCGTACGGCATTCGTCAGATGGGGAGTAACCAATCGGCATGACAGCTCACAGACGTACAAGCCATTCTTGCGTTCAAAGGGCAAATGAACTTCTTCCCCGCTTTCATCTTCGAGCACGAACTCCTGCTCTCCGCTATCCATGACTTTTACCCGGTTAGTGACCCGGAAAGCTTGGGTATATTGCAGAAATTGATCCATTTGAATATCCGTCATTTGCATTGTGGCATTAACATATTCTGTGGCTAACCGCTGAGCCATAAAAATCTCCCTCAATTCTTTTAACTTACTACCATTATACAGCAGATCCAAGCGGTTTTTCCTGCCGTTCGAATGAGAATATCCATCATATTTCATAAAAAAACGGAATTAGCCGGAATCAGAGCGATATTTCCCGCAAGATGCTCACTTTCCTGTAAAGAATGCACCGATTCCCTATAACACCCTTGAAAAAACATCACAAACCCATCCGGATCAGACATGCTCGTTGCTTTCATTCTCCGAATCCGGGTGCGGCTCTTCCTCATGATCCTTCGTTCCCATATGGGACTCCATAATGGCCCATAACTCATCTTTACCCAAACCCAGCTCGGATGAAAACATGACAAAGGAATGATAGGGCTTGAAACCGAGCGTTTCCTTCACGATCTTCACATGCTTCTGGCGGCGCGTTTTCGGAATTTTATCCGCCTTGGTCGCGACTACGCACACCGGCCGGTTGTAATGCTGCAGCCATTCATACATGCTGATATCGTCTTTTGAAGGCGGGTGACGCATGTCCACAATCAATAATACAAGCTTCAGTTCTTCCCGGCTGAGCAAATATCTTTCAATCATTTCGCCAAATGCCGCACGCTGGGTCTTGGATACCTTCGCATAACCATAGCCGGGAAAATCGACCAGATACAGGTCGTCGTTCACCCGATAATAGTTGAGCTGCTGTGTCTTCCCCGGCGTGGCGCTTGTACGAGCCAGGTTCTTACGGGATATCATACGGTTAATCAGCGATGACTTGCCCACATTGGAACGCCCTGCCAGAGCAATCTCCGGCAAGGCGTCTTCAGGATATTGGGCAGGTACGACAGCGCTGATGACAAACTCGGCTTTCGTAACTTTCATAATGTAGACTTTCCTCTCTAGTGCACTCCCGCTTGTTCAACGAGCGCATGCTCCAGAACCTGATCCATATGGGATACCGGAACGAACTCCACGTCGTTCTTTACGCTGTCAGGAATATCACGCAGGTCGCGTTCGTTATCCTTAGGGAGCAATATTTTTTTGTAACCGGCACGGTGGGCTGCCAGCGACTTCTCTTTCAAGCCGCCAATCGGCAGTACGCGTCCCCGAAGTGTAATTTCACCCGTCATGGCCACGTCACGGGCTACATGCCGTTTGGTTAAAGATGAGATAAGAGCCGTCGCAATCGTAATGCCGGCTGAAGGGCCATCCTTCGGTATGGCTCCCTCCGGGATATGGATATGGACATCAAGCTTCTCATGGAAATCCGGATCAATGCCCAGCTCTACCGCTTTCGAGCGGGTAAAACTGAAGGCGGCTTGAGCCGATTCCTTCATCACGTCACCAAGCTTGCCCGTCAGCGTCAGCTTGCCGGTACCAGGCACCACGGTTACCTCAATGGTCAGCGTTTCGCCGCCCACTTCCGTCCATGCGAGCCCCGTGACCGTACCCACTTGATCTTCAAGCTCGGCCATGCCATAACGAAACTTCGGAATGCCGAGATAATCCTTGATATCGGCAGCCTTGATCTCGATGGATTCCGATTGCTGGGTCACGATCTGCTTGGCGGCTTTGCGGCACAGCGCCGCCACTTGCTGCTCTAGATTCCGCACGCCGGATTCGCGGGTATATTCCCGGATCACCTTCATCAGCGCTTCCTCGTCCAGAATCAGCTGCTCAGGCTCAAGCCCATGCTCGCTCTTCTGCTTGGGCAGCAAGTAACGGTTGGCGATTTGGAGCTTCTCCAGCTCCGTATACCCCGGAATGTTCAGCACTTCCATCCGGTCCAGGAGCGGTCTTGGAATGTTATGAAGCACGTTTGCCGTCGTGACAAACATCACGTTGGACAGGTCAAAAGGAATTTCCACGAAATGATCGCTGAACGTATTGTTCTGTTCAGGGTCGAGCACTTCAAGCAGTGCGGAAGACGGGTCCCCGCGGAAATCGGATGCCATCTTGTCGATTTCATCCAGCAGGAACACGGGATTCATCGAACCCGCTGTTTTCATGCCTTGAATGATGCGTCCCGGCATAGCTCCGACATAAGTCCGCCGGTGACCGCGAATTTCCGCCTCGTCCCTTACCCCGCCTAACGAGACGCGAACGAACTTGCGCTCCAGGGAACGGGCGATGGACCGGGCAAGCGATGTTTTACCGACGCCCGGAGGGCCGACCAGGCACAAAATAGGCCCCTTCATCTTCTTCACCAGCTTCTGGACCGCCAAATATTCCAGCACGCGTTCTTTCGGCTTCTCGAGACCGTAATGATCCTCGTCCAGCACTTGCTCCGCCTTGACGATGTCTAGATCATCCTCGGTTTTGTTCGTCCACGGCAGTGCCAGCAGCCAATCCACATAGTTCCGGATAACGCCGCCCTCCGCAGAGCTCGCCGGCATTTTCTCGAGTCGGTCGATTTCCTTCTCTACCTTCTCCTGGACGCGTTCCGGCAGTTCAAGCTCCTGAAGCTGACTTCGGAGCTCCTCTACTTCCCCGGCACGGCCTTCCTTGTCGCCAAGCTCTTTCTGGATGGCCTTCATCTGTTCGCGCAAATAGTATTCCTTCTGGGTCTTCTCCATTTGCTTCTTGACCCGCTGGTTGATCTTGCGCTCCAGCTCCAGCACTTCGCGTTCGTTATTCAGTATATCTAGAAGTTTCTCAAGCCGTTTGCGAACGTCGATTGTTTCGAGAATTTCTTGCTTATCCTTGATCTTCAGCGACAAATGACTCGTAATGACGTCCGCCAGCCGTCCTGGCTCATCGATATCGGAAACGGCCGCCAGTGTCTCAGGCGTCACTTTCTTCGACAGATTGATATAATTTTCAAACTGAGACAGTACGGTTCGCATTAATGCGGAGACTTCAGGATCATGGTTCTCCTCTTCGGGAAGCTCCCGAGCGATGACCTCGTAGTAATCCTCTTGATCCGTATATTCAATAACTTCCGCCCGTTCCATACCCTCCACTAGCACACGTATGGTACCGTTTGGAAGCTTAAGCATCTGGCGTACATTCGCAACTGTGCCAATCCGAAAAATATCATCCTGCGTCGGTTCTTCAATGTTCACTTCCGATTGAGAACATAGGAGAATCAAATTGTCTTCAACCATCGCCTTTTCTAAAGCCTTTACCGATTTCTCCCGGCCTACGTCCAAGTGAAGCACCATGCTTGGATAGACCAGAAGACCTCTTAAAGGCAGTAAAGGAAAACGACGACCTTTGGATTTACTGGGTCCCATCGCTTTCGCACCTCCAATGGCTCTCAATGTTGACACTATTCCTATTTTATCAAATATGCGTATAAAAAACCAACTATACGAGGCTTAACATCCTCCGGCATCCGTTATTTTTCCGTTGCGCGGAGGCGTGGCCTGCAGCAAAGAAGCGGAAGAGGATGGAAATACCTCGTTTCCGGGAAGCTGTATCACCTCCGGAGCAAACGAACCGCCAAAGATATGCCCGAAAACTTCATCCACCGATTCTACCGGAATCACCCGCAAGCCCCCGCTCAGATCCTGGAACAAGGTCTGCCAATTGTCCTTGGGGATGATTACGCGGGTCGCGCCTGCCTGGAATGCCGCTTCCACCTTGGCGATGACTCCGCCAATCGGCTTCACTTTTCCATGGATGCTTATCTCGCCGGTCATCGCTACCTTGTTATCGACTTCAATCCCTTTGATTGCGGATACGATGGCCGTTGCCATCGCAATGCCGGCGGAAGGTCCATCGATCGGCGTTCCTCCGGGAAAATTGATATGCAGGTCATAGTTTTTGGGCGTGAAACCCATCGAGCCCAGCACGGTCAGCACATTCTCGATCGAGCCTTTGGCCATGCTCTTGCGGCGCAGCTTGCGCGAGCCTCCGCCAAATTCCTCTTCATCCACTACCCCGGTGATATTGTAGGTACCCCGGCCCTCCTCGACAGGAACCGCAGATACTTCAATTTCTAGCAGAGCCCCCATATTCGGGCCATATACAGCTAATCCGTTAACGACCCCAACCTGCGGCTTCTCCGGTATTTTCCGGTCGGGCCTTGGCTGCAGCTGGCTGCTGCTGGCCACCCATTCCACATCCGCCGCGCGCAGGGCATCTCGCTTCTCGGTCAATGCCAGGCCGGCCGCCAATTGAATCATATTGACCGCTTCCCGGCCGTTAGAGCAGTACTGCTTCACGACTTCTACCGCTTCCGGCGGAGCGTTCAGTCCAATCTTCTGAATGGCATCCTCCGCAATCCTGCCGATCTCTTCAGGCAGAAGCGGACGGAAAAAAATCTCCATGCAGCGCGAGCGAAGTGCAGGAGCAATCTCTTCCGGCGAACGTGTCGTAGCGCCTACCAGGCGAAAGTCCGCCGGAAGCCCATTTTGAAAAATATCGTGAATATAAGCGGGCGTATTGGCATCCTCTGAATTATAATATGCGCTTTCCAGCAGCACCTTGCGGTCCTCCAGCACTTTTAAAAGCTTATTCATCTGGATGGGATGCAATTCCCCAATTTCGTCAATAAACAGGATTCCCCCATGGGCCTTGGTCACCGCGCCCGGCTTCGGCTGAGGGATGCCTGCCACCCCCATGGCACCGGCGCCTTGGTAAATCGGATCATGAACAGAACCGATGAGCGGATCGGCAATTCCACGTTCATCGAAACGGGCCGTCGTTGCGTCGATCTCCGTGAATTTCGCGTCGTATTTAAACGGCGATTGGGGGTTCTTCTTGGCTTCCTCCATCACCACGCGGGCAGCAGCGGTCTTACCGACCCCCGGAGGGCCGTATACGATGACATGCTGAGGATTCGCGCTGCATAGCGCGGCCTTTAAGGCGCGCAAGCCGTCCTTTTGCCCCACAATGTCATCCATGGTTTGCGGTCTCGTTTTCTCCGCGAGCGGTTTCGTTAGCGATACCGACCGGAGTTTGCGGAGTTTATCGAGCTCCTTGCGCGATTCCCGGTCCACCGCTGTTTTGCTTGTCTTCTGTCCACGCAATAAATTCCAAAAATAAATGCCGATGATGACTGCAAAAAACAGCTGCACCAGCATAATCACGATACTTAAATTCACAAGTCATTCCTCCTGTACTCCATTATGTCTTCATCCAAACGTTAATACATGGTAGTATTGCCGATTCCTCGGATGGTAAAACGCTGGAGGCGGAAAAGTATCAAAAAGTGGATGGAGACGCTTAGGTGAGCCACTTGAGTGAGACGCTCCGCGTACGTATCGTTCCTCCGGTCGCTGTTGTTTCCGAATTTCATGAATGAGGAATACCAATGTAGAAATTCGGCAACAGCTTATCCTTCCGATGCGAGTTTTCCTGCGGAAAACTTTCAGCCGACCGCTTCGCTTCTCCGGAATCGATTCGTCCGCTCCGCTGGTGCGGCGCATGGCATCCTTCTTCATCGTGGGGGGTGGGGAGAGGGTAGAGCTGAGCTTCATTATCAGAAGCTCGGTTAGGAGCGATTATACTTGGAACAACAGAAAGCATAATTGCAACTTTAGAAAAATATTAGACCGCTTAAAAATACATTCATATAAATTTGAACCACACATCACCTAAGACCCTGTGCTTCCTTAGAAAACAACAAAACGGCAATCTCTTGCGATCCAGAGATTGCCGTTTTCTTTAGATTGAAACTACCTTTATGGAAACTTAGTTATCCAGCTCAGACCGTGGATTTGTGCTTACGTCCCGGGATTTCGCCGGTTTCCTCGTACACCTTCACGATATGATCGATTTCTTTCTTAAGTTCTTCCACCATGGTGGCTTCCGGAACTTTGCGGATCATCTCTCCGTAACGGAAGAGCAAACCTTCCCCACGAGCGCCGGCAATACCGATGTCGGCTTCTCTGGCCTCACCGGGACCGTTCACGGCGCAGCCCAGGACGGAAACCTTGATCGGCACCTTGATCTTCGAGATGTACTCCTCCACCTCATTGGCGATGGAGAACAAATCGATATCCAGCCGTCCGCAAGTCGGGCAAGATACCAAGGTTGCCGCATCCGAGATCAGACCGAAGGATTTTAGAAGCTCCCGGCCAACCTTGATCTCTTCGACCGGATCGGCGCTCAAGGAAATACGCATCGTGCTGCCGATGCCTAGGGACAACAGTGCCCCAAGACCGGCCGCGCTCTTCACGGTGCCCGAGAAGAGGGTGCCTGCTTCGGTAATTCCAAGATGAAGCGGGTACGGAATCACTTCGGCGGCCTTGGTGTACGCCGCAATGGCCATCGGCACATCAGACGCTTTAAGCGAAACGATGATATCGTGGAAGTCCAGTTCTTCCAAGATGCCGATATGATACAGGGCGCTTTCTACCATGGCTTCCGGTGTCGGATAGCCGTATTTTTCAAGGAGGTGATTCTCCAGGGAACCGGCATTCACCCCGATCCGAATCGGAATCCCCTTCTCCTTGCATGCCTTCACGACGGCTTCAACCTTTTCGCGCTTACCGATGTTCCCTGGATTGATCCGGACTTTATCGATACCGTTCTCGATCGCCATCAGGGCAAGCTTATAGTTAAAATGAATATCCGCCACGAGCGGGATATGAATGCGTTTCTTGATTTCCTTGATGGCAGCAGCTGCTTCCTCATTGTTCACCGTTACCCGGACGATCTGGCATCCTGCTTCCTCCAGGCGCAATATCTCGGCAACAGTTGCCTCCACGTCTGCTGTTTTGGTGGTGCACATGCTTTGAATAATGACTTCGTTCTTTCCCCCAATGGTAAGGTTCCCCACCTTGACGGGCCGTGTGTCTTGTCTCAAAAACATGGTACGATCTCTCCCATATAACGCCAAAGCTCCACTCCAGCAAAGCCCATTTGGGCATAACTGGAAGTGGAGAATCAGCGTAGATTTATTCCACGTCTAAAACGCTATAACGCATTAGGCGCTTTCTTCTTGTTTCTTGTCGTCTTCGTTGGCTTTGGTTTGAAGCTCAGGAATTACTTTATCCCGAACGACCTGCTCCGTAATGACGCAATCCTTGATGTCATCTCTGGACGGCACTTCATACATCACGTCTAGCATGATGCTTTCGATGATGGAACGCAGTCCGCGTGCACCCGTATTGCGCTTAATGGCTTCGCGGGCAATCGCTTCAAGAGCGCTTGGCTCAAACTTGAGGTTCACGTTATCAAACTCAAGCAGCTTTTGGTACTGTTTGGTCAGCGCGTTTTTAGGCTCGGACAGAATACGTACCAATGTCGCCTCATCCAGCGGCTCGAGCGTGGACACGACCGGCAGACGGCCGACGAATTCCGGAATCAATCCGAATTTCAAGAGATCCTCCGGCAGAACCATCGTCAGGTATTCACCTGGCTTAAGATCCTTTTGGCTTTCTCCAGATGCATTAAAGCCGATGACCTTTTTGCCGATCCGGCGTTTGATGTACTGCTCCAAACCGTCAAACGCACCGCCGCAAATGAACAGGATGTTCGTTGTATCGATCTGGATGAATTCCTGATGCGGATGCTTGCGTCCACCTTGCGGCGGCACGGAAGCAACGGTTCCCTCCAGAATTTTCAGGAGAGCCTGCTGAACCCCTTCACCGGAAACGTCACGCGTAATGGACGGGTTCTCCGATTTGCGGGCCACTTTGTCGATCTCATCAATATAGATAATGCCGCGTTCTGCTTTTTCCACGTCATAATCCGCTGCTTGAATCAGCTTCAGCAGAATGTTCTCAACATCCTCACCCACGTAACCGGCTTCGGTCAGCGAGGTTGCGTCTGCAATAGCAAACGGCACGTTCAAAATTTTGGCCATCGTTTGCGCAAGCAAGGTTTTACCGGAACCTGTTGGTCCGAGCAGCAAAATATTACTCTTTTGCAATTCGACGTCCTCGATCTTGCTCTGGGTGTTGATGCGCTTGTAGTGATTGTAAACGGCAACCGAAAGGGATTTCTTTGCTTGATCCTGTCCGATTACGTATTGATCCAGGATATCGCGGATTTCACGCGGTTTCGGAATATCCTTCAGATCCACTTCTTCCTCATGTCCGAGCTCTTCCTCTACGATCTCCGAACACAAGTCGATGCACTCGTCACATATATAAACACCGGGCCCCGCAACCAGCTTGCGGACCTGCTCCTGCGATTTGCCGCAGAAGGAGCACTTCAGCTGCCCTTTGTCATCGTTAAATTTAAACATGCTATTACCACCCCTTAAGATTTGGTCGGTGAAGACAGAACATCATCAATAATACCGTACGCCTTCGCTTCCTCCGCGCTCATGAAAAAGTCGCGGTCTGTATCGCGTTCGATTTTTTCAAGGGGCTGACCCGTACGCTCCACATAGATTTGATTCAGTTTTTGTCTGGTCTTGATGATCCAATCTGCATGGATTTGGATATCGGATGCCTGACCTTGAATGCCTCCGAGCGGCTGATGAATCATCACCTCACTGTTCTCGAGAGCATAGCGTTTGCCTGGCGCTCCTGCAGTAAGCAACAACGATCCCATGCTGGCGGCCATGCCGACGCAAATCGTGGATACATCAGGCTTGATCAACTGCATCGTATCATATATACCCATCCCGGCCGTTACCGAACCGCCAGGGGAATTGATGTACAAAGAGATGTCTTTTTCCGGATCTTCCGCAGCCAGAAACAGAAGCTGGGCAATAACAAGATTGGCAACATCGTCATCGATCGCACTGCTGAGGAATATAATGCGATCCTTCAGTAATCTTGAGTAGATATCGTAAGATCTTTCGCCTCGACTGGTTTGTTCAACAACCATAGGTACAAGACTCATGCGACCAACCTCTTTTCCTTGAAAAATATACTACAGCGTTACAAAAGTTATTCTAACATGTTCAAAGCACGATGTCATTTTTTAACCCTGTTTACATTCTATGAACTTGCCAAGAATTATATCCTGCCAACTTGTCTCATTATGTATGTCGAAATTTATAACCAATTCATGTCACATTTAGTATTAAATTGGCTATTCTTAGTTAAAAATAAGGCACGCATGAAATGTACGTGCCTTATCTAATGTGAGGGCGGCTTCGGCAGCCGCCTATTTATTATTCTTCAGTTGCTTCTTTTTTCTCAACAGGAGCGCCTTCTACGCTGTTTTCCAGCAAGAAGTCGATCGTTTTGCGAAGAAGCAGTTCTTCACGAAGGCTGTCAAGGGAACCGTTAGCACCGAGGATGCTGCGGATTTCATCAGCGGAACGCTTGTACGTATCAGCCATGTTTTCCAGCTCTTTGTTGATTTCTTCTTCGGATACTTCGAGTTTCTCTTCCTTCGCGATTTGCTCCAGCACGAGGTTGTTGCGAACGCGTTTTTCAGCATCGTCCTTCATTTGGCCTTCCAGATCAGCATTGGTTTGGCCGGAGAAGCTGAGGAACATTTCCAGGTTCATGCCTTGCTGGCGAAGACGGTTGTCGAAATCGCGCATCATGTTTTGAACTTCGGATTGAATCATGGCTTCAGGAATTTCAACTTCAGCGTTTGCTGCTGCTTTTTCAACGGCCTCGTTCTCACGAACGCCTTGGGCTTCTTGCTCTTTGCGAGTCAGCAATTGCTTCTTCAAATCTTCCTTGTACTCATCAAGCGTATCGAATTCACTAACGTCTTTAGCGAATTCATCATCCAGCTCAGGAAGCTGTTTGCGTTTGATTTCGTGCACTTTCACTTTGAAGACGGCTTGTTTGTTAGCCAATTCTTCAGCATGGTAAGTTTCAGGGAAGGTCACTTCCACGTCTTTGAAGTCTCCCGTAGCCATACCGATGACTTGGTCTTCAAAGCCAGGAATGAACGTGTTGCTTCCAAGCTCAAGGGAATAACGCTCAGCTTGTCCACCTTCGAAAGGAACGCCGTCAACGGAACCGTCGAAGTCGATTACAACGATATCGCCGGATTGGGAAGCACCTTCGTCGATCACGGTAAGCTCAGCATGACGTTGTTGCAGACGCTCAAGCTCTTCGTTCAGTTCCTCGTCGGAAACTTCTGCAGCTACTGCAGCAACTTCGACGCCCTTGTATTCGCCAAGCTTAACTTCCGGCTTCACGGTTACTCTAGCTTTGAACTTGAAAGTTTCGCCTTTAGCGAACTGCTCGATGTCCACTTCCGGACGATCCACAGGGAAGATATCCGCTTGTTCCACAGCTTCGCTGTATACTTCCGGAAGCAGGATGTCGATTGCATCCTGATACAGGCTCTCTACGCCAAAACGAGCTTCAAAGATCGGCCGAGGCACTTTACCTTTACGGAATCCAGGTACATTTGCTTTTTTAGCTACTTTATTAAAAGCTTTGTCGAGGGCGGATGCAACGCGCTCCGCATCAACCTCAACGTCAAGAACGCCAAGGTTCTTCTCTATTTTTTCCCAAGTTGCTTTCATTTATGCTTTCCCCTCCAAAATAATTCACGTGGTCGACGCAATAATGTATCACGTACCGAATAACCACTATAGTATAAACAACATTAAATCCTTTTTCAAGGGCGAACCCTTATGGCGCGACACCGTAAACGTTTTCCAGCTCTGGCTAATCTTCCACGCCTGCGGCGACGAATTGCTTGAGAGATCGATAGGCTCCCTCATAGCGGAACCGCATGGTGTCCGTGATGCCGTAAAGCGGGCGGATTTCCTCCTCATTGCGAAACCCTTTCAGGCTCTCCGACACGATATCATGCAGCGCAGCGGCCCATATATCGAGCGTGGCTTCTTCTTCGTCCAGCATGGAATGGTAGTCCTCCGTGCCGTAAATCGCCATGATGAACTGGGACCATAATTCCTGGGCAAAATAAAACAGCGTCGGCTCATGAACCTCGGTCTGATCCGCAACGCGCTCCAAAATCCTCGTAATCGCGTCCGGGAAGCCTCCCGGATCCAAGGGAACCGTATCGATCTCGATCTCGACGGCTTCCTGCCCGCGATGAAGGCTTACGTGCCCTTCCATCCCTCTTCTCCGGAGCGTTTGCAGCACCCGGAATTGCAGCAGGGGATGAAGCGGCGTATCATGCAGCCATTCGACCAGAATCGCGTCGATCTCCGGACGGTCCAGATAAGCGAGCTGTTCCAGCGCCAAAATGGTCTGCTCCGTCAGCGGCCCGGTCATGACCGAAGCCAGCAGCTTGTCGGCGTATCCGGCATCCTGGGCAACCTTGTCCCTGACCATCTGCCTCGCCATCTCGGACTCGTCCGGATCATCCTCGTCAGGCTCAGCATCGAAATCGACCGAACGGGGCATGGCCTGTTCCGGAAATGCGGCTTCAAGCCATTCGAGGAGCGAGTTCCACTCTTCATAGTGCCGTTCGTTCTGTCCCCCGCACTTCAGCAGAAAACGCAGCACTTCCATCGCTTCACCGTAACGTTCGTTCTCGAGCATAACCGTAAGCTGAATCTGGTAATAATCCAGCGTCTTCGGAAACAGGATGATGTTCTTATCCTCTTGTTCTTGGGAGTAAGAGTCCTTGATAAGGACACCTCCTTTCTGGTCCTGTTTTTCGTATTCGTTGATTATAGCATATGTACTGCCAAGTTTAAAAAAGGGCGTAACAGCTTGCGTGCATCATGCCCCTGGCAACATAAAGACGGCGATCCCCAGTTTTCGGGCGTATATTTTATCAATATAACCCGATATGATACTCGAATAATCTTGCAAATCCGAAAAACTTTATATCATAAAATAATGATTGAAATTCTCCAGTGCATGTGGTAATATATTTTTTGCTTGAAAAAATTCTATGTCCCAGTAGCTCAGCTGGATAGAGCAACGGCCTTCTAAGCCGTCGGTCAGGGGTTCGAATCCCTTCTGGGACGTAAAAGAGGAAGCTACCATCGGTAGCTTCTTTTTGTATTCCAGAAGGGTGATGAATCCATGATTGGGTTCGTCGGAGCATAACCTTCGGGAGGAATACTTCGCAGTCGGCCTGGAAGGCCGTATCCCTTCTGGGACGTAAAAGAAGACACCGTCACATGACGGTGTTTTTTTATGTCCCGTGAGGATGAGAACCCCATGAAGGGGTTCGTCGAAGCATACGCTTCCGTAGGATTGCTTCGCAGTCGGCTCGAAGGGCCGTATCCCTTCTGGGACGTAAAAAAAGACACCGTCACATGACGGTGTTTTTTTATGTCCCGCGAGGATGAGAACCCCATGAAGGGGTTCGTCGAAGCATACGCTTCGGTAGGATTGCTTCGCAGTCGGCCCGAAGGGCCGCATCCCTTCTGGGACGTAAAAGAAGACACCGTCACATGACGGTGTTTTTTTATGTCCCGTGAGGATGAGAACCCCTAGAAGGGGTTCGTCGGAGCATATGCTTGGGTAGAACCAATTCCCAATCGGCCTGGAAGGCCGCATCCCTTCTGATGCACTATCGACATTCTACATATGAACATCATGGCCGATTCCAATACGACATACACCCTTACACGACTTTTGCGGACCGTAGGTTCGTTATTTCATCAAAAACGGCCTGATTTAGAAATTAGCGGACACCACAGCCGTTATTTAGCTAATTCACAGTCAAATTACCCTCATTTTTCATAAATAACGGACTTCTGGTCCGCTACCATACCTGTATGAGGGTTTTTCCCTCAATTAACGGCCCCTGGGTCCGTTAAGGCAGCGGCGCGGTGCATCACACCCCATCCCATGACTCCCTCCATATTCCGCGAACACTCCGGATCCTCTACCTCCAAGCACTAACCCGCTCCGATTTCTTCACGAACATGGAGGACAAAGCCCTCGTTCGCGCGGTCAGGAGCATTTTTCTGCCTTCCGGCGTACGGGTGTAGACCAGCTCGGCCGAACCGATATGCTTGCGCCACAGCCGGGCAAAGCGTTCCGCATGCTCTTTTCGACGTCCGATTTCCTCCGGCACGGCATGGTAATCCCGCCTGGTCGCAAACCAGCCGCGCGATTCGCGGTACAAAAGATAACGCGGATTCTCGATCGGGTCCAGCACCTGCTGAAGCGAATTCAGGAAAAGCGTCTTTTCCTGGGTGGTTCCGTCTTTTAGCCAACACACGACGGCTCCCCCTTCCTCCTCCGCCCTCAACCGGTAAAGGCTTGGCTCGGTTTCAACCAGCTCCATATCGTATAGCGCCGTATACACGACCAGAGCCACTTCTCGAATGCTCCGCTCCAGCGATTGATGACGCATTACCATTTTGACGGCTTTAAATATCCAAGGACTGGATACGATCAAGGCAATGGCGACTGAGAATAGCAGGCTGAACCAAGCCGGCGCGTCCGATTGAAGTAAATGTGGCGAAGTTAACGTCTCGATGAAGGCGCCCAGCCCCAAACCAACGGCAAAAGCAAGCACGGCCTTCACCGTATGCGAGAAAATCAAAGGCTTAGGAATACGCTCCCGATCCACCGTCAGTTCCTCCGTCATGGAGCTGTGAAGGGCAATCGCTGAATTCCATCGCTCCTTCAAAAGATGCCGCTGCCTCGCCCGCTCCCATGTGTCGCGGGTATAGGCGCTGATGCTTTCTGCGGTTTGGCTTTTCCGAAGATCAAGTCCCATGCGCTCCATGCCCGACTCTATGGTTTGATGCGAGATCGATAGACCGACGAGAGATCGAAATCTGCGCGCAAGCGAGCTCAAATCCTCGCCCCCATCGATTTGGGCGGTATCGACGCATGCCAGATGCCAGATCGCTCCGGTCTTATCCGGGTTCCCGCGTTGGGCTCGAATCGCCCGTCCCCGCATCTGGTTGGACAGCATGAACGAGCCTACATACGATGCCATGATCAAGGAATTGATCCCGGGAGCATCCCATCCCTCGCCCAGGAGAGCCGCCGTACCGATCAGCACCTGAATGCCCCCCTCTGAAAACACCTCCGTTATAATGGCCACGATAGCCGAGCGATTTGCATCGCGAACATCCATCGTTACATAACGGCTGTCATGGGCAAGGGGACGTTCCGACAAGCGGAGGCCCCGTCGATCGGCGCAAGCCCTGGCCAAAGGCATAGCCGTCACCGGGAGCACCACAAAGGAGCCTGTCAAAATACCGATGGGCAACTCGCGATCGCCCCGTGAGCCGCTTTTCTCCGCTAGCTGCCTGCGGATCAGCTCAAAAATCGGAACAACGCCGAGCCGATGCAGCGGCTTCTCGTCGTCTGCATCCTTCGGCAGGTCCTCCTTGCGGATATAATCGGTCAAGATCACCATCCGCATGCTCTCCCCCAGCATGGAGCGCTCGAATTCAAGAATGCGGCCGATGCTGTGCAATTTCGAGACGCTCTGGACTAGCATTCTATCAATCGCAGGCGTCGATCTCATATACACCTTCCGCCGTTCAATCATCCCCAACCGGCTGAGCCTCTTCTGCAACGCCTTTAACTCCGGCAGCTCGCGATCAATATGGGCGTCTTTATACAGCATGCCGCCAAGGAGCTCCTCCAGCCATTCCTCCGAAAAGTCGGGGGCTTCCTTCTCTTCCATGCCGAGCAGCTTCACAGCCTCCTTCCAGATCGGGCGATTGGCGGCTCGCAGATAGAGCACCATGCTGGAGTAATACCCCGGGGAAGATAAAATCTCCTCCATGTACGCCTCTGACCGTGTTATCCAGGGGTGATGGACGATCAACTCCGCCAAAAACTCATTACGGACCAACTCGTCTTTGACCTGTCCTGCCTGCATTCGAAATTCCCGCAGTTTAGCGGCCTCTTCATGAGTTGGCCTTGTCAGGCTGATATAATCCTGATGGGGACACAACTCCCCATGGCGAACCAGCTCGGGCACGCTGATCTCCTCGTCGATAGGGCCGCAAAGCTCGATATACCGCTGCCACTCCCTCGGATTGACATCGTATGGCGGAGTGGCCGTAAGCGCAATCTTGGTCGGCTCGTCCAGCATCTCGCACAGCTGCATGGCGCTTTGCCACCAAGACATTCGAAGATGATGAGCCTCGTCAAAAATGAGCGTATGATATCCCTGCTGCTTCAACAGTTCCAGAGCTTCTTGAGCCACGGTGCCGTCCGTGATATCGTCCTCGCGGTCACCATCCCTCCCGGCCGGTTCAGCCTCAGCGTCTTCCATGCCCGTATCCGAAAACTCCTGATTCTCATCACCGGTTTGGTCCGCTTGCACCCTCCCCGCGATGACCTTCTTCTTCGCAGAGGTTGACTGCCCTGCTGCACTAAGCAGGCTGTGAAGAGCTTGATAAGTTGTAATCGTAACCAATGCCGGTCGCTTGAGCGAGGTCGAGACCCACTCGGGCTGGACATCTTCGTCAAGAAACAGCTCCACCAGGCGGCTTGCCCATTGCTGTTTAATGGTGATGGTGGGAGCCAATATAATCGTCGGCCGATTAATCCGAAGCATGACCTCCAGTCCCAGCACAGTCTTCCCTGAACCGGGCGGCGCCACCAGATGCAATTGGTGATTCTTCAGATGATGGTCAAGCCCGTGGAGCACGCGCTTCTGATAGGAGCGCCAAGGATAGCGAAACGACAGGTTGCTCGGAAAAAACTTCATTGACTCCTCCAGTTTAGCTGCACTCCCTTTTTCATTGGATTGGTTAAAATATACTGTCTATCGGTGTTTGTTCTTTCACCCAAAGATAGGCTGCTTTTCGAAAATATTATACTTGCGATTATCGTGGACTCAGCTGAGCCGATCCATGATATTACCGCAGCTGCATATGAATAAGCGGAAACGGCTTTCCGGAACCGTCGAGCTCCGAGCGGCCGATCTGCACGAATCCGTATTTTTTATAAAAAGCGTGGGCCTTGGGGTTCTGTTCATTCACGTCCACTTGAAGTCCGGGCCCCTTCAGCCGTTCGGCATGCCGGATCAATTTCGTTCCCGTCCCTTGGCCGTGGTGCAGGGGATCCACAAACAGCATCTCGATTTTGGAGCCGTCCAGTCCGATAAATCCAATCGCTTCCTGTTCCGTATTCAAGCATATCCAGATCTCCACGGACCTCAATGCCCCGCTTTGCATCATGCCATAATAGAACCGGATATCTTCCTCCGTCAGAAAATCGTGCGTTTGGGATACGGCACGAAGCCATAATTCCACCAGCTGATCATGGTAAGCTTCTGTATAAGCCGCGATAAGATGTGTCATTTTTCATCCAACCCTTTCCAAGTCGTTCAATCCTTTGAACATTCATGAGATCCTTCAAATTGCTCTATACTATTATAAAGGAATCCGGTACATTAATCAGAGACTTTATCTTGTCAAAAAGGAGAGGTACGCATGCCATTATGGCTTGTATACGCATTGCTGTCGGCAGTCACGGCGGCACTTGTGGCCATTTTCGGAAAAATAGGCCTGCAGAACATCGATGCCAATTCGGCAACGGCCATTCGCTCCGTCATTATGGCCCTGTTTCTGCTGGGTGTCGTAGCGGTTCAGGGGAAATTCTCGGAGCTCGGAGAAATTCTGGTTCAGAAAAAGGCACTCAGCTTTATTGTGCTCAGCGGCATCGCGGGCGCGTTGTCCTGGCTGTTTTATTTTCTGGCGTTAAAATACGGCAAAGTATCGCAGGTAGGTCCTATCGATAAACTGAGCGTGGTCATTGCCGTGATCCTGGCCTTTGTGTTTCTGGGTGAGAAGATCTCCTGGATTAACGCAGCCGGCGTTGCACTCATTGCCGTTGGCGCGCTTCTTGTTGCCGTTAAATAGTCCTCTACATAAAACCGCTGACACAGCGGCTTTTTGTTCTTTATCTTATTATCCAAACCTATAACTCTTATCAAGTTTATATATTTCTAATTATAAGCCGATCATGTCACAATGAGGATAAATCATGCGTGGAGGGGTGTTGTTATGTCAGAGCAAGTATGGAAACCTTACGATTACGATCGACAGCTATCGTTTGTATCTGCTTATGGAAAAGGAGCGGTAGAGCTGCTGGCGCCTCAACCCGGAGAACGGATTCTCGATCTGGGCTGCGGAACCGGCGACTTGACTCATGAAATTTCCAAATCGGGCGCACATGTAACCGGCATGGATTATTCCAGCGAGATGATTGAACGGGCCAAAAGCAAATATCCTGGACTTCCGTTTTTGACTGGGGATGGCGAGAACTTCGAAACCGAAACGCCATACGATGCCGTCTTCTCAAACGCGGCCTTGCACTGGATGAAGGATGCTGAAGGCGTGGTACGCTCTGTTCATGGAGCCCTTAAGCCCGGCGGCCGATTCGTTGCCGAGTTCGGAGGCAAAGGGAATATTGACGGCATCTACCAAGCCTTGAAAACCGTGTTCGCCGATCTTTATGGGATCGATGCGGACGCCCGGAATCCGTGGTATTTTCCTAGTCTTGGGCAGTATGCCAGCCTGCTTGAAGCCCAAGGGTTCCGCGTGCATCTCGCCCATCATTTCGACCGTCCCACGCGATTGTCCGATGGCAAGGACGGCATAAAGTTTTGGCTGCTGCATTTTGGCGATTGCTTTTTTGCCGGATTCTCGGCTGAAGCGAAGGACGAAGCGATCGCTCGCATCAGCCTAGCTGCTCAATCGACGCTATGGCAAGAGGATGCTTTCTACGCGGATTACCGGCGCCTGCGAGTATTTGCAGAAAAGATTTAGCCATTTGGGGGTTGCTTTTCTAAATAGAATGGTTATAATATGAAAAAACTTGAGAATATTATTTTCGTTGATTGGGAGAGTAACTGCACTTGACTTTAGTCCAAGCGAGCCGGGAGGGTGGAAACCGGTACAAAGTCGGCCGTGAAGCGGACCCAGGAGATGGCCTTCCGAAGCACCATGCTGTAGGGAGCCCCGGCTTACGCCGTTATCGTATGAAGGTGGTTAGACCCTTGAGGGTTTAACAACAAGAGTGGTACCGCGAGCACAAGTCCTCGTCTCTTTAGGAGATGAGGGCTTTTTTGATTTTCTGAGTCGTTTTTATATTTCCAAAGGGGGATTTACCGTGTTAAGTCAAAAGATTATTTCGAGCCTTCAACAAGCCGTGAACCAGGTCTGCGAAGCTTACGGCACCAAACTGCCGGAGTCCACTCCGATTCGGATCGAGCAGCCTGCCAGCATGGAGCATGGGGATTACGCAACCAACGTTGCGATGCAGCTTGCGAAGGTGCTCCGCAAGGCTCCCCTGCAAATCGCCGAGCTGATCCAAGCCGAGCTCGAGCAGGACGCATCCTACAAACAGCTCGTCCGCTCGACTGAGATTGTCGCCCCGGGCTTTATGAATCTGCGCATCGATTGGGAGCATTGGGCGAGCCACCATTTTGAACTCCCCCCGGCAGCTAACGAAAAGATCGTCATCGAGCACACGTCCATCAACCCGAATAAGTCCGCCCATATCGGGCATCTTCGAAATTCCTGTATCGGCGATACGCTCGTGAGATTAATGAGGAAGCTGGGTTACGAGGTCGAGGTGCATAATTATATTGACGACCTGGGCAATCAGCTGGCGGATACGGTGGTCGGCTTGCTCCACACGCCCCTGACGAAGGAGCATGCCCGGTTCGGCGATTACTGCTGGGACGTGTACTCAAGCACCAATAAAGCCTACGAAAGGGAGCCGGGGCTGGTTCAGCATCGGACTGAGGTTCTGCACGCATTGGAAGAGGGCAATCAGAACCTTTCCTGGATTGGACTGCTCGTTGCCGAGCGAATCGTTAAGGAGCATCTTGAGGAGATGAAGCAGTTCGGCATTGAATACGATCTGCTTGTATGGGAGAGCAGCATTGTTAGGGAGGGATTCTGGGCGTCGGCTTTCGAGCTGTTGAAGAATACCCCGCTGTTCCATCAGGAAACCGAGGGGAAACTTGCAGGCTGCTGGGTGCTCAAGCAATCAGGAACCGAAGCCGGAGACGAGGCGGAGTCGGACCACAGCATCGATAAAGTACTGGTGCGCTCGAACGGCATCCTGACTTACACCGCCAAAGACATCGCCTACCACTTGTGGAAATACGGCGTGCTTTCCAATGATTTTGTATATAAAAAATTCACCGACGAGGTTTGGACGACGAGCTCGCACGGCGAGGAGCGTACTTACGGCAAAGCGGACATGGTCATCAACGTCATTGATTACAGGCAGCAGTACCCGCAGGCGATGGTGAAGCAGGCTTTGGAAGGCCTGGGCTTCCAACAAGAGGCTGAGAAGCTGCGCCATGTCAGTTACGGCGTCGTCTCGTTAAGCCCTTCCGCTGCAGCGGATCTCGGCATCGATACTTCCGACGGTAAGGCATCCTATGCGATGTCCGGACGTCAGGGAATCGGGATCAAAATCACCGAGCTTATTCATCAAGTAGCCAAGGTCATCGAGGATACCCGATCCGATAAAAACGGTTTGTCCAGCCATGCGATCGCAACCGCCTCCATCCGTTACTACCTGCTTCGCTTTGCACTGCAAACCGAGGTGGTGTTCGATCTGAAGCAGGCCACTGAAATATCGGGGAATACGGGGGTGTATTTGCTCTATTCCTACGCGCGTGCACTCAGCGTGCTTAATAAAGCTCAAGAAGCCGAGGTTACGCCGTCTGTGCCTGCCCGGTTCCCTGCCATGGAAAAAGCGGAACATGCGCTGCTGCGGCATATCAGCACCTGGCATGATACCTTATATGCCGCCGGACGGGATCTATCTCCTAGTGCCATTTGCAACTTCACCTATGAGCTGTGCTCCCTGTTCAACAATTTTTACTCGGCATGCCCGATTCTGAAAGCAGCGGAGGAAATGCTCCAATTCCGCGTATGGCTCACTTCCTTATTCAAGAACACCCTTGGCGAAGCGCTGGAGGTGCTGGGTTTGCCTACTCCGAGCCGGATGTAAATTCACTCTGATGAATGAGCGGATCATGCCTAATAAAAAAGCCACCGTACTATTGTGTTGATCAAGTACGGTGGCTATCTTATCTTATTGCAATCCTCTGACGGTCAATCTGACCTGAACGCCGTCTGCCGCCGGCTCTTCCTGCAGGGTCCAGTTGACAGCCAGCGCTTCCCTCAAGCGAGCCAACTGCTCCTCCTGGAGCTTCAATCCTTCGATAATGCCCTCGCCCACGCTAAAATCGGATTCCGAGCTGATGCGGAAGGCTTCCTCCAGCCAGATCTTCAACCCGTTGCGGGTATTAAACGTAATTTGGTACCCCTCGCTAACGGCTTTCTCCAAATCTTCCCCATGCTCTTTTGCGTAAGAGAATAATTCCTCATAGTGAAAATGACCGTTATTGGCGATTTGGAATCTCTCTGCGTCTCCTGAGCGCACAGCCTCCAGCAGATCGGAAGAAGTCAGCCCCGATTTTCTGGCATGCTCCAATAGAATGGCGGTATTCTGTGATATTTTAGTAAGCTGCATGCTCGATGCCTCCTCGATAGGGTTTGTAAAATATTTTTTCTTCTATTATAAGACCAAATGGCTAGGATGTCAGACTCTTCTCAAAACATAAACTATATTCGCACCCGATGTATTCGCCAAACGGTTCAATCTGGGCATACCCCAGCTTCTTGTAAAAGTGAACGGATTCCTTCTGCGGTTCGCCTGTTTCCAGGCGCGAGAAACGATAGCCCCGCTTCTTCGCTTGTTCTTCCAAAAAGAGCAGGATCCGGGAAGCTATTCCCCTATTCCGGTAAGGGACATCCACGAAAAACCGTTTAATTTCAACCGATTCTGCATCCAGCGGCCGGATGGCTCCGCAGCCGACAGGCTGGCCATCATGGTAAGCCACCACGAATAGAGTTTCGTTTACTTTGGGATCGGCCAGATCCAGCCCGAATATGCCTTCCGCCGGGTATAACGTCGATAAGTAATCGTCCAGCTTCGCGATGAGCTCCTGAAGATCCTTGTGAGTCTCTCTTACCAAAGTCATAGTGATATCATTCATCCCATGTATCCCTCCACTGTTCTAATCGTGTCACGAATACCTTTCGTTTGCAAGGGAGCCTTCCTGGCCGACTGCGATGTAATCCTAACGAAGAGTATGCGCAGGCGAACCCCCAATCGGGGTTCTCATCCTCACGGGACAATTACGATTTGTCCCAGTCGGGATACGGCCTTCCAGGCCGACTGCGATGTAATCCTAACGAAGCATATGCGCAGGCGAACCCCAATCGGGGTTCTCATCCTCACGGGACGTTTTGTCCCAGTCGGGATACGGCCTTCCGGCCGACTGCGAAGTAGGCCCTACCGAAGCGTAGGCTCCGACGAACCCCAAATCGGGGTTCTCATCCTCACGGGACGTTTTGTCCCAGTCGGGATACGGCCTTCCGGCCGACTGCGAAGTAGACACTACCGAAGCGTAGGCTCCGACGAACCCCAAATCGGGGTTCTCATCCTCACGGGACGTAAAAAAACACCGCCATATGACGGTGTCTTTTTTTACGTCCCAGAAGGGATTCGAACCCCTGACCGACGGCTTAGAAGGCCGTTGCTCTATCCAGCTGAGCTACTGGGACATATATGTATGAAAATGTTTTAAACAGTAACGAAGTATATTATATCGCATCTTTTGTTTTTTTCAAAGTACTTTTTTTCGGGTTGATTACCTAACCGAATCAGGAGCCTGCTTACTGGGTAATATGTAAACATGAGAATGACTTCAGGAGCGTGATACCATGAGACAGCTTTTATCCTCTTTATCGTATTTCAGCATCTTCTTTGCACCGTTCATCCTCCCTGTCCTTGTATGGATTCTGTCTCCGGACGCCTATGTGGCCAAGCACGCACGCCGCGCCCTGTTCTCCCATCTGTTCCCCGTTATAGCAGCGATCCCGTTAATCTACATGGCCGTGACCTCGGGCTCCTTCGGTTCCGTCATCGGATACCTCATTCTGTTCGGCATCATCTATTTCGGGGCTTTTGTGTATAACGTGATCATGGGCATTCAGGTGCTGAGGGAGCACGCTTATTGAACTTACCCTATAAAAAAGGACCATGCGCTTACCGCATGGTCCTTTTCGCATTATTTAGTCGTAATCAATACCATTTTCTCATTGCCGTCCCATTTCACTTCACAGCCCAGCGCGGATGCCACGAAACGCAGCGGTACCATCGTGGTGCCCTTCACCATCCGTGGCGCCGAATCCAGCGCAACGTTCTTCCCGTTAACGACCGCTTGCTTGGAGCCCATCTTCAGCTTGATTTGGGTCGAGCCTTTGAATGAGGATACGCTTTGCGTTTTTTGGTCCCATTTGACCGAAGCATCGAGGGATTCGAAGATCGGACGCATAGGCACAAGAACGCTTCCTCCGACCATCACCGGCGACTGGGCATAGGATTGGAGCTGGCCGTTGATTTTGATGCGGATCGGCGCTTCTCCGATTTCTCTGCCGGATTGGTCATAATATTTCAGCTTCACGCTTTTGACCCGAGTATCGTAATCAATGCGCAAGGTCGTCGTTTCATTGGCGGTCATGAACATGGAGTCCGTATCGGTCCCCAGGGAGCGTCCCTTCGCATCGTACGCCGTCGATTTTACGGTAATCCGTTGCGACACATCCCCGTTCTCCACGCCGATCGTAACGACAAGCTTGTTGTTGATGGTCGTTCTGCCCTCGGCTATGATTTTAGGCGTCTGGCTGTTGCCTGTCAGGAACACCTTCAGGTCGCTGATGGCTTTGCCGCCTTCCAGCTCGGCCTGGAAATTCGCGATTTCGTTGGATGAAAGATATCCGGACGTCGTGTTGACCTCCAGAACCTTGCCGCTGGCGTTGCTGCCGACAACGATGACGCCGGCCTGCCCGCCTTTATTCCGGTTTTGAATCGAACCGGTAACGATAAGCTTTCCGTTCTCCAGGCGGCTGCCGGACTGCAGCAGCTTCACGGCATCTTCAACCGGATCAACGACCGATACCTTTACGCTCTTGATCAGCTTCGCTGCTTTAAGCTCTACGACGAAGGTGCCGACATCGCTGCCGCCAAAGTAGCTGTCCGCCGATGTCACTTCGACCGCTTTGCCGGAAGCATCATACCCTACGGCGAGCATACCCACATTGTGCCCGACCGTAGAATTCTGCACGACGCCAGAAACGTTGACCACGCCGTTGCTCGTATAGTATCCGGATGCCAGCAGCCGCGCCTGATCACCGGCCGGTCCTGCCGGGAGCACTTCCACCCGCTTGACGCTGCTGCCGCTGTCAAGGTCCACTTCATATGTACCGATTTCGTCGCTCATCATATATTCGGAATCACCGACTGCCTCGAGCGCTTGGCCGTTTGCATCGTAACCGACAACATAGAATCCCGCTTCCGCTCCGGTTCCTCCGTTGCGAATGTCCGCCGTCACGCGCATCTTGCCGTTCACGAGCTCATGAGACGATTCAAGAACCGTAACGTTCTGCGTTGCTTCGGCGCTTGCCGGCATTTGCACGGATCCCAAGGTAAGCGACAACGCCAGGAATCCCGCTCCCCATAGCTTGACGATATGTTTATTCCATCTGCCCAATCCCAATCTCCCCTTGTCCATTATGTTAGTAGATGACACTAATCCAACATTATAGGGAGGATTCTCCAGTAATCATATAGAGGAAAAGCCCTATTTGTATCTATTTCGTAAACAAGGATACCGGATGGTCCATACTCCCTACCGCAGCGAAATCGAAATCGACAAGAAACCTATCTTTGTTCGACCTTTTTTGCAGAACTGCGTAAAAACCCCATGCAATCTTTCATAGATGAACCTGCACATGCAAAAAGAGATCTGCCGATGGTATTCGGTCAGATCTCTTCGTTCATAAAAGCTCTAGAAATATTGAGGGCCTTCGCTGAGCCGCTGGTTCAGCTGCTCATATAGCTGGCCTGTCGAAAGCAGCTGCTGCTTGAATGCATCGCGGTCTTCCTCTGCCGTGGACTGAACGTTGTTCTCGAATGCTTCGTCCGTGGCATCCACAAAAGCATCATGCATGCTGTTGTCGAACCAGTCCACCTCCATGCTGGCGTTGCTGCGGACAATTTTCACCAGCTCATAGCCTCCCAGAGGGGAAGATGGTGTCAGATAAGCCAGCAATGCGCTTTCTCCTTCCGCGGCTGGATAGACCTCAACCTCAGCGCAAGGGGCGCCGTTTACTTCCGTAATCCGGCGAATTTTTGCATCTCTGATTGCATACATCATACATTCTCCTTCATCAAGATGTGCAGGGACTGCACGATCCTTATTGTTTTCATGTCAAATCGGAAAGCAATCGGAGCTCTTCCATTTGCTGGCGAGTGGCCGGTGTTCCTAATTGGTAGATGGTCCGGTACACCTTGTCCAGAGAGGATTGAAACAGGGCATTGGCGTTTTGTTGCGGTGTATCCGGCCAAGGAAACAAGTACCCTGTCATTTCTTCGTCTTTCTCCTGCATCATGTCCAGTTCAATCCGAACTTGATCGGCCTCTTCCGGCGTTGCTTCGATCTCCCATTCATAAGCGCTCGCTCCCTGCTCGTTCAGCACGGACCGGCTCTGCACGGAAACATAATAGGTTGACTTCTCCATGGACGCATCTCTCCTTCGCTTTGATATTCGTCCTCTTTCTTAGTTTTCGTAAAAGGACAGACATTTTATGCCTTCCTTCGGCATATATCTGTATCACTTTGGCGACGTAGGATTAAAAAGAGTGGACAGCGTATGACAAAGACAAAGAGAGGATGAACCGTCATGTGCGGAATAACCGGTTTTATACAATGGAGCGGCGATTTGACGCAGGACTCGCAGCTGCTGGTAAAAATGACAGAAAGTTTGGCTCACCGCGGACCTGACGGATCCGGCACCTGGATTTCCAACCCGTGCGCATTCGGTCACCGAAGACTCAGCGTGATCGACCCCGAGAATGGCGCTCAGCCGATGATCATTCATCAGGAAGAGGAAGTCTATGCCATTGTATATAACGGGGAATTATATAATGCTGCGGAGCTTAAAGACGAATTGGTACGACGCGGTCATCGTTTCAATACGAAATGCGACACGGAAGTTTTGTTAGTCTCCTATATCGAATGGGGCCCCGAGTGTTTGGAGCGCCTCAATGGAATATTTGCATTCGCTATTTGGGACAGCGTCCGGGAACAGGTATTTTTGGCTCGGGACCGGGTGGGAGTGAAACCCCTGTTCTACAGCTATATTGACGGAACGCTTGTATTCGGCTCGGAACCGAAAGCTTTGCTCCAGCATCCGAAAGTGGAGTCCGTCGTAGGGGCCGAGGGGCTTGCGGAAGTATTTATTATCGGCCCGGCGCGTACCCCGGGACATGGCGTATACAAGGACATATCGGAGCTCCGTCCCGGCATGGCCATGATCTTTAACCGGGAAGGCTTGCGCAAGTATACTTATTGGAAGCTGGAAAGCAAGCCCCACGAGGATGATGCCGACCAAACGGCAAGCTTCCTTCGCGATCTTCTCCGCGACACCGTGGAGCGTCAGCTGGTCTCCGACGTACCGGTCTGCTCCCTGTTATCCGGCGGACTCGATTCCAGCGCGCTTTCCTCGCTGGCCGTCGATTACTACAAGCGGACGGGCCAAGGACAAGTGCACACCTACTCCGTGGATTATGTGGACAACAACAAACACTTTAAGTCCCATTCCTTCCAGCCGGGAGCGGATGCGCCATGGATTAAACGGATGCACGAGGAGCTGGGCACGAACCACCATTGGATCGAATTCGACACGCCCGAACTGGTAGAAGCGCTGGATGTCTCCACGCAAAAACGGGATCTTCCGGGCATGGCCGACGTGGATGCTTCCTTGCTTCTCTTCTGCCGCGAGATTAAAAAAGGCGCAACCGTCGCCATATCCGGTGAAGCCGCTGATGAAATATTCGGCGGTTACCCTTGGTTCCACCGGGAAGAAATGCTCAATTCCGGTACCTTTCCGTGGTCCGTCGCGCCGGATATGAGAGCCGGGCTGCTGTCTGCCGAAATCCGGGACTGGATCAAGCCGCTGGAATACCTCGGGGACCGCTACTCCGATGCGGTAGCCGAAGTGCCTAAGCTGGACGGGGAGACCGGGCAGCAGGCCAAAATGCGGATCATGTCTTACCTCAATATCACCCGCTTCATGCCAACCCTGCTTGACCGCAAGGACCGGATGAGCATGGGCGTTGGACTGGAAGTCCGCGTCCCCTATACCGATCACCGCCTCATCGATTACGTGTGGAACATCCCTTGGAGCATCAAAACGACAGGAGACCGGGAGAAGGGCATTCTACGCAAGGCCCTTGAAGGCGTGCTGCCGGATGACGTCCTGTACCGCAAAAAAAGCCCGTATCCAAAAACCCATAATCCGAACTATCTGGCGGCCGTCAAAGCACAGGTGCTGTCCATTCTGGATGATTCTTCTTCGCCGCTCCTGCCGCTCATCGATACCGCCCGGATCCGGGAGCTGGCATCTTCGCCGGATGCTTCCTCCAATCTGCCTTGGTTCGGCCAATTGATGTCAGGTCCGCAGCTGTTTGCCTACCTGGCCCAGGTTCATTTCTGGCTCAAAGAATATAACGTATCCATCCGTTAAGTCCTTATAGACTGCGACAAATCAAAAAAACCATACCGGCACATGCCGGTATGGTTTTTCGCGAATGGTATATCAATTAAGCGCCTGCAGGTCCGCTACAAGCTTTCGCAGCGCTTTTCCCCTGTGGCTGATCTCCTGCTTCTCCTCCAGGGAAAGCTCGGCCATCGTCTTCTCATGGCTTGGCAAATAGAAGAGCGGGTCATACCCAAAACCGCCCGCTCCGGCAGGATCCGAAGTGATCCAGCCTTCAACGTTCCCCTCCGCCTCGAGCTTTTCTCCCGAGACCGGATCATACAGCACCAGAACGCAGACGAACCGGGCCGGACTTAGCAGGGGCTGCTCGGTGTCCTCGCCGAGCCTTAACCGTTCGAGCTCGCCGAGCAGCTTCTCGTTATTGTCCTCGTCCGCGCCATGCTCACCCGCATACCTGGCGGAATAAACGCCGGGCGCGCCGTTCAGCGCATCCACGCACAATCCGGAATCATCGGCCAGCACAGGCAATCCCAGTGCGTCACCGACTTCCTTGGCTTTTTTGAATGCATTGGCTGCGAAGGTTGCTCCATCCTCAACGACATCAGGCAGATCAGGGTAATCGTACATGCTCTTTACATCCGTGCCGAAAGCAGCAAAAGCATGCGCGAATTCCTTGACTTTCCCCTGATTGCGTGTAGCTACAATGAGTGTATCTCCAAGTGTCAGTTTCATGGGATCAGACTCCGGTGCTCGCATTCACGGAACCGATCTTGGCCGCAATCGGGCCAAGCGCCTCCTGCTGACGCTCGATAAGCTCGCGGATCCCCTGTTCTCCCAGCTCCAGGATTTGATCCAGCTCCTCGCGGGAAAACGGGCTCTCTTCGCCGGTTCCCTGAACCTCAACGAATTTGCCGCTTCCGGTCATGACCAAGTTCATGTCCACCTTCGCCTTGGAATCCTCTTCATAGTTCAGATCCAGCAGCGCCTGTCCGCCGGCAATGCCCACGCTAATGGATGCCAGGTAGTCCGTGATCGGGAATACCGCTAATTTATGTTGTTCTGCAATTTTATTTACAGCTATGGCTAAAGCTACAAATGCTCCTGTAATGGAGGTGGTCCGCGTTCCGCCATCCGCCTGGATTACATCGCAGTCCAGCGTAATCGTCCGCTCGCCAAGAGCATGCAGATTCACAACAGACCTGAGCGCTCTGCCGATCAGCCGTTGAATTTCCATCGTCCGGCCACTGAGTTTACCGCGATTGGCTTCCCGTTGGTTGCGGGATTGTGTTGCGCGCGGCAGCATTGAATATTCAGCCGTCACCCAGCCCTTTCCTTGTCCTTTCAGAAACGGGGGAACTTTCTCGTCCACGGTTGCCGTAATCAGCACCTTGGTGTCCCCCATCTCGATGTACACGGAGCCTTCCGCATATTTATTCACATGGGTCGATAAATTCATCGGTCGGAGCTCATCGCTCTTACGTCCGTTAGATCTCATGTTTTCTGCCTCCTACTTCTTATCGCAATCCTGATTAGCATTCCCTATTCTACCAAAGTGCAGGCACAAAAGCACCTTTTGCGGGGGAAATTTCCCAAAGATGGCGGAGAATCGGTCAGATCGAGATTTCGTTGATGAACTCCGGACGGCTGACGGGCTCGCTATAATTTCGGCTATCCGTTCCAACCACCTCCGTGAGATCGTTCATCCGGATTTTCACTTTGGCATCATCCGCATTCTCGGCTACGGTAAGCACGACGGCCTGCAGCAGCTCGGTCGGAACCTGCTCTCCCTGTTCAAACATGCTGTCCTGAAGCGATACGGTTACGGCTCCGTCCTCCCCTTTTTCAACCGCCGCAACGGTGGTGTCATCCGGGATGACCTCAACAAGTCCGTCGCCATACTGCGGTCCGCGAATCAGCTCGTTTAAGGCCGCCTTCACTGCGTCTTGTCCGGTTGGAACAAGTCTTGTGACCGGCACGTAGTACTGAATGCCTTCCGGCGTCACCGATGAGAAATAGACCGTGACCGGTGAAGAGTTCGTGTACAAGGCATCATCCGCTTTTTGAAGATTGATTCCCATCGAACGTGAAAGCGGACGGTCCAGCGGCGTGTGATTGACCGGCATTTCCGTCAGTTTGACGCCGTCCACCCATACCTGCATCTGCTCGATGCCTTCATGTCCTGTCAGCGTCCACGTCAACGCCTCGAGGATTCTCCGTTCATCCGCCGCTTTATATTCCGCAAATGATTTATTGAATTCGACGACCGCCAATTTGCTCTCCGGATCGACTGTCACGTTATGGACCTGCGTACCGGCAGGCAATACCGCCTGGAAGCCCTGTGGAACATAGCCCGCGTAACGGCCTCCGTTCACCAGCACTTCAAGGGATTCCTTCACCACGCTGGCGCCCTCCACCTTCGGAATGCCCAAGGTTACAGGTGCCAGCATCCCCCGTGCATCCGCAAGATATACCGTTGTCTGCATGCCGATGTCTCCTTGAGCCGCCGTGGATCCGGCCGTGTTCAGCATCTGCTTCTCCACTTGCGCAGGCGGCGGGTCAATCGCTTCCGATTGCTTCCCGGATAACATGCCGCAGCCGGACATCACGATCGGAACAGCAAGCAGCCCGGCGGCGGAAAGCCTGCGAAGAGTACGTTGATTACGTTTCATGTATTGTTCCTCCCTAACATTTTTTTGTACAGGTTGTACTCCTATGTATACGAGCCCTTTCCAAAAAAATAACTCTCAGTTTTGCCCTTTCTGGACAAAGGGGTGCGGAAAAAGTACAATCGTCGTAAGCATCTTCATCAACCACGAAAATGAGGTGAGTTCCATCATGGCAGAAAACGATTCAAACATTCCATACAGCCTGAACAGCAAGAAGGTAGCGGAAGCGACACGGAGCCTGCTGCATAAACGTGGAATCAAGTTGGAGGAAATCGCGGAGCTGGTGATGATCCTTCAGAAAAAATACTACCCGAATTTGACGATGGAAGAGTGCATCGAGAACGTGGATGCCGTACTCAGCAAACGTGAAGTGCAAAACGCGGTGTTAACCGGCATTCAATTGGACATTTTGGCCGAGGAAGGCAACCTTATATCCCCGCTTCAAGAAATGCTCGCCAATGACGAAGGGTTATACGGCGTGGATGAAGTCCTGGCATTTTCCATCGTTAACGTGTACGGAAGCATCGGCTTCACCAATTACGGGTATATCGACAAACTCAAACCCGGCATTCTTGAGCAATTGAATGATAAATCAAGCGGCCGCGTACATACCTTTCTCGACGATATCGTCGGCGCGGTTGCCGCAGCCGCCAGCAGCCGGATCGCCCATCGCAAGCAAGCCGACCGGGAGATCGAGCTGTACGGTACGACCGAAGAGCTTCCAAAAGAATAAACCACTTCAAAAAGGGAGATTCGCTCAGCGTGCGAATCTCCCTTTTCCTGCCTGCCGGAAGAGTGCGGCTTATCCGCAACCGCAACCTACCATTTTCGAACCGACGGGCTGATTTCAAAGAATCATAGACGATAGCAGGTAGAAACGCAGCCGGGATTCGGACCCGAAGGCTGAGTTTCTTCCTTTATAAGAAGGCTTGTCACCGCATGAAAAATCGGGATGCCCCTTCACATCAATCGGTAAATTTATGTCGTCATTTTTGCGAGTCTCGATCATATGCTATATGAAGAACAATCCAATAGAGCACCTATGGAAAGCCCCGCCATTTCTATGACGGGGTTCTTTTTTTGCGCATCGATAGAGTAGACTATCCCTTCATGCCAACCTTCACAGGCGAAACATTCCAGATGTCGGATGCATAACGGTGAATCGTATTATCGCTCGAGAAATGTCCCGAGTGCGCGATATTGACAATCGACTTCTCGGTCCAGGATCGGGCATTCAAATAAGCATCATCAATAGCCGACTGGGTTGCGACATAACTGGCAAAGTCCTCTAATACAAAAAACTCGTCATTATGATCCAGCAGGGACTGCAGGATCTGCCCAAACTCCAGCTCGTGGCAGCAGAACGGGCCGCCTGAGGAAATCAACTGATTCAGCACGCGGGCGATCCTCGGGTCCTGCTCATACCGCTCCCTGGATACGTAGGCCCCCGTCCTGTAATACGCTAACACGTCCTCCAGCTCCAATCCGAAGAGGAACATATTCTCTCTGCCGAGCAGCTCGAACATTTCCACGTTAGCCCCATCCAGCGTTCCGATGGTCAACGCGCCGTTCATCATGAACTTCATGTTTCCCGTGCCGGAGGCTTCCTTGCCGGCCGTGGAAATCTGCTCGCTTACATCGGCTGCCGGAATAATTTTCTCCGCGAGTGAGACCGAATAATTTTCAAGAAACAGCACCTGAAGTTTGTCATTGACCTGCGGATCCTTATTCACGACATCCGCAACGACGTTAATGAGTTTGATGATGCTTTTGGCCAGATAGTAACCCGGTGCTGCCTTCGCGCCAAAAATGACGGTACGGGGAACGCGATCCATGCCCGGCTGATCCTTAATCTCGTTATACACATGCATGACGCGTAAAATATTCAGCAATTGCCGCTTATAGCCGTGCAGCCGCTTCACGTGCACATCGAATATGGAATCGGGATTGACTGCGATCCCTTGTTTATTCGCGATATAATCGGCAAGCCGCTCTTTATTGCTCCGTTTGATCCGCTGAATGCCCTGCTGGAAGGCGGAATCGTTCTTCAGTGCCTTGAGCTGCATTAACTGACGCGGATCCGTAATCCATGAATCGCCGATACCATCGCAGATCCATTGACTCAGGCCGGGATTGCTGTGCATCAGCCAGCGCCGGTGGGTAATCCCGTTCGTTTTGTTGCTGAAACGCTCCGGATACAGCTCATAGAATGGTTTCATGACCTGCGTCTTCAGCAGCTCCGTGTGCAGCGCCGCCACGCCGTTCACGTGATAGCTGCCCACGATCGCCAAATTGGCCATGCGGATCTGGTCGCTTTCCAAGATGGCGAGATGGGAGATGCGCTCATGATCGCCAGGATAACGGTCCAGCAGCATGCCGCAGAAGCGCTTGTTGATCTCTTCGATCATCATGTAAATGCGCGGCAGCAGCTCACGGACCATGCCGGCAGGCCATTTCTCCAACGCTTCGCTAAGCAGCGTGTGGTTCGTATACGATACGGTCCCGCTCGTAATGTTCCACGCCTCATCCCAGCCGAAGCCCTTGTCGTCGATCAGAATTCGCATCAGCTCCGGAATCACCAGGGTCGGGTGGGTATCATTGATATGAATGGCAACATGTTCGGGAAGCTCATGATAGGTTTTGCCCAGCTTGTCGAACGTTCTGATAATGCTCTGAACGCCGGCCGAACAGAGGAAGTACTGCTGCTTGAGGCGAAGGAGCTTGCCTTCGTATGCCGAATCATCCGGGTACAAAAACTCCGATATCGATTCAACCGAACGGTTGTATTCCAAAAATTTATAATAGCTGTTATGATGGTGGGCCGAACGGATTCTGGATATATCCGAGGCGGACTCGGCGCTCCACAGCCGCAGCGTGTTCACCTGCCCCTCGCCGTAACCGATGACCGGCACGTCGTAAGGCACGGCCAGGACCCGTTCGTAGTCCGCCGCGTGAAACACGGTCCGCCCCTCCTGCACGTCCACCTCCACGCGGCCCCAGAAGCGCACTTCCACCGCCTTGTCTGCCCGACGTTCTTCCCAGACGTTCCCCCGCTGGAGCCAGTTGTCCGGCAGCTCCACTTGATGGCCGTCGATAATCTTCTGTTCAAACAAGCCGTACTTATACCGGATGCCGCAGCCATGGCCTGCATAGCTGAGCGATGCTAACGAATCAAGAAAACACGCGGCAAGGCGTCCGAGCCCCCCGTTGCCGAGGCCCGCGTCCGGTTCCTGTTCCTCGATCTCAATCAAATTCCATCCCAGTTCCAGAAGGCCGCTCCGGACCATATCCAGCACGCCCAGGTTCAGCAGATTGTTGCCCATCAGCCGACCGATCAAAAATTCCAGAGAGAAATAATACACCTGCTTCTGCCCGGTATCCCGGTATATCCGGTTGGCATCGGCCCATTCCCGTCCGACATATTCCCGGATCATGCCGCCGATGATTTTGTAAACATCCTCAGCCGTTGCTTCCTCAAGTCCCTTCCCCAACCGACTCACCAATTGCTCCGTAAAGACCTGCTTGAATGTTTCCTTGTTGTTAAACAAAAGAAAGTTCCTCCTGACGGATCGTTTTATTTTAGGATCAGATCGAAATGTCCTTGGCAATGACAAAAGGTTTGCGAAAATCGCCTTGGAGCTTATGATCGCGAGAGATGATCACATCTTTATCGAGTATGACGTTCTCGAGCCTTACGTTTTCGCCGATCACGCATTTTTGCATAATGATGGAGTTATGGATGCTTGCGCCCCGCTTCACCTGTACCCCGCGGAACAGAATGCTGTTCTTCACTTCCCCGTCGATCTGGCAGCCGTTGGCAACCAGCGCATTGCTTACATCGGCCGAATTCAGGTATTTGGCGGGAACCTCGTACTTGATCTTGGTGTGGACCGCCTGCTTGCGGAACAAGCTGTTATACGCCTTCGGATTCAGGAGGTTCATGCTCGTACGGTAATAGCTTTCCAGCGAGTTGATCACCGCGTGATATCCGAGATATTCATATCCCGCAATGTTCAGCTTGTGCCGGTTTTGCATGATCGCGTCCCGAAAAAAGTTGTTGCCGCCATGAGCGATGCAATGATCGGCCATCTCGAGAAAGCGTGATTTCTCCATCACGAACATCTCCATGTATACCGCATCATGCTTGTGTTCATAATGAATGTCCGTGACCATGCCGTCCTCGTCAACTTCCAGGCGGGCGCAGGAACGATGCTCCTCCCTCGGTGCATTCACCCTGGTATACACGAGCGTTACGTCGGCGCCTTGCTCCAGATGGTACTCGTACACCTCGTTCAAGTCCACCGTGCTGATATGCTGGCTGCCGGAATGCACGATAAACCTCGCCGCCCCCCGCTCAAAAAAATCGAGATTGTTATAAATATGCCGCAGCTCGCCGGCGGACACATCCGTTTCATCGTTCCAATCCGGCGGAAGTATGAACAGGCCGCCCCGTTTGCGATGCATATCCCACGGCCGGCCTTCGCCCAGATGATCCATCAAGGAGCGATATTTCCTGCGAACGAACAGGGCGATATCCTCAATGCCCGCGTGCATCATATTGGACATCACAAAGTCGATCAGACGGTACCTTCCCGCGAAAGGGACGGCGGCCCCGCACCGGTAATACGTCAATTCACTCAGCACATCCCGTTCATGCTCCAAATTTATAATACCCATGAGTTCTCTCATCTGCGCACCCGTCCTAACCTTGATTATTGTGGGACGAAGACGATTGAAGCAGCTTCAGGACGTCTTCATCATGACCGCTTACAAGCACAATCTGGGATGGATCTTCCGGCGGCGGACCGATCCGGGCATGATCTTGAATGACCATGTCCTCGGTCACGATCGCCCGGTGTATGCGAACATGGCTGCCGATGCGTACCTTGGGCATGATGACGGAATCGGTAATGACGCTGCCTTCCCCCACCTCCACGCCATAAAAGAGGACCGAATGCTCGACCTCGCCGCACACGGTGCAGCCTTCGTTGATCATGCTGTTCCGGACGATGCCGTTCGGAGAAATATACTCTGCCGGCTGATTCGGATTTCGGGTGTAAATGCGCCACAGCGGATCGTTCAGATCCAGCTTGGGCTGCTCGCTCAGCAGATCCATATTGGCTTCCCACAAGCTCTCGATGGTGCCGACGTCCTTCCAGTACCCTTCAAACGGATAAGCATACAGCGTTTTGCCGTCCGCGAGCATCCTCGGCAGAATGTCGTTGCCGAAATCATGGCTCGTATCCGGAAGGTCCGCATTCTGCAGTAAATAAGAACGCAGCAGCTTCCAGCGAAACAGATAAACGCCCATGGAAGCCGTTGTGCTCTTCGGATGCGCTGGCTTCTCCTCGAACTCGAAAATCCGGTAGTCCTCATCCGTGTTCACCATGCCGAACCGTTTCGCTTCGTCCAGGCTTACTTCGATGACGGAGATGGTGCAATCGGCATCTTTCTCCTTGTGGTAAGCCAGCATGCGGTCGTAATCCATCTTATAGATGTGATCACCCGACAAAATCAAAACGTGCTCGGGATCGTACTGGTCGATAAACTTGAGATTCCGGAAGATCGCATCCGCCGTCCCGCGGTACCAGGTCGTCCCGTCCTCGCGTTCATGCGGCGGGAGCACGAAAACGCCCCCATTCAGCCGATCCATATCCCAATCGCTTCCTACGCCAATGTAGGAATGCAGAACCAGAGGCTCATACTGGGTGAGTACCCCGACCGTGTCGATTCCCGAATGGGAGCAGTTACTCAGCGGAAAATCAATGATCCGGTATGTACCCCCAAAATAAACGGCCGGTTTGGCCAGCGTCTTGGTCAGGCCCTTCAGCCGTTTGCCTTGACCTCCTGCGAGCAGCATCGCGACTACTTCTTTTTTCTTCATGACAGATTCTCCTTTGAGGGGCTTAATGAGATACGAATCCTATAACATGAAAATTGCAGAGTGAACCAAGGGAACGCTTCGATACGAAAAATGGCGGGTGGATCATGGTGATCAGTGTTAAAGAAAAAAGCGCTTGAGGGAATGCCTTGCCAAACAGCAAAGGTACATCAACTATATGCGGGGTAGAGAGAAACTCTGACTCGAATGAGGGAAGGCCCCCCATCTTGGGTATCACCTGCCTTCTCTTCTCTAAAAAAAGGTCGTGGCGACACTTGCCAGGCATCCTGATCGCGGCCGTTACGCCAGCAGCCTAAGGGCCACTTCAAAATATCGGATGCTCCATTATGTAGCCTTCTGAATCTATTAAACAAAAAACCGCCCTTTCTACGCATGATGGAAGCCAACGTACAATTAGACGGTTTTATTCATGTCTTGATTATATCAGGAATGCGGCGGTTTCCGTACAGAAAAATAGCACATTCCGTCCCCGGTTTCGATCATCGCGGCGTCTCCGCGCCGGGCCAGCTCGGCGAGATGGGCCAGCGCTTCGCACATGGCGAAGCGCAGCTGATGGATGCCGAGCTTATCGCCGAAGAGGTCGGTGCAGACCTCGTAGGCGGTGAGCCGTCCGGCAGCGCTCAGCATGCCGGCGATGGTGGTCAGGCGCTCCTCGTGATGGAGGAGGAGCGCGTCGATCCGTTCACGGAAATGCGTGAACGGGTGGCGGTGTCCGGGATACGCCGTCCGGACATGCAGTTCCCGCAGGCGGCGCAGCCCTGCAAGGAAGAGCGCCAGCGGCTCGGCGTCGCTGCCGGGCACCAGGCTCACGTTAGGCGAGATTTGCGGCAGCACGGCATCGCCGCATAACAGGACGCCGCTGTCCGCATGGAAGAATGACAGATGCCCCGGAGCATGGCCGGCCGTTTGCACCGGCATCCAGATCCGGTTCCCCATCCGGAACGGCAGGTCCTCCCCGATGAACGAGATCTCCGGCTGCGGCGCGACTTGGGGAAAGAAGCTGTTCAGATGCTCCGGCAGCAGGGCAAGCTTGGTTTCCGGCATGCCATGCTGCCGAAAGAACGCGGGGAGCGCACGATCCATCGAGGAATCCGCTCCCCACATCAGCATCGCTTCTCGATGAGCCCGCTCTGACATCCACACCTTCGCGCCCGAACGTTCCTGAAACCACCCGGCAAGCCCGTAGTGGTCCGGGTGATGATGGGTCAGCACGACGGAGACGATGTCGCTGAAATCCATCTCCAGCTGCTCCATCGCCGCCAGCCATTCCCGCTCCGAGGAAGCCGTGCGCGGCCCCGGATCGATGACGGTCACCCCGTCATCTCCCCGCAGCACATAGCTGTTCACCCATCGTAACGGGTTGGACAGTGCAATTTTCACCTGACTGAGCTGATGCTCTTCTATATAATGAATATCCGGGCTGGAGCCCTTCTCTTCCTGATTCATCGTAGATGCAACCTCCGTCCGCAGTATGACTTATTATCCGACTCCTTCATCATAAGCTTGTAATCGGGATATGTATAGAAGGCTGCGGTGGTTTGTTTGCGGGGGCTATCGATAATCTGTGCCTTTGAATGATAGATTGCTAGGGTGCCGCATTATGAATTGAGTGAGCTAGTATGTTCCAATAATGGACGCTGCACGTACGTATCGTTCCTCCAATCGCTGTTGCCCCCGGATTTTTCTTACTGTATATATCTATTGTTAAAATCCGATGGCAAAGGCGACCGCTGCCGCTTTTCCGGAATCGATTCGTCCGCTCCGCTGCTTCGTGCTTGTTCATCATAAAGCGTTAAACATCTGGCAGGCTGTGTCATTCACACGTAATCATATAAGCCCATGCACATATTCCCCTTCTAACAAAACAAGAAGGCAACCTCAAAAAACAATTTGAGTTGCCTTCCCTCCTACTGACTTGCACGGTGTCCACTACATTTTCAAGCTATTCTAATATCCGATATAGGTTCTATCCGTTGGGCGTAATGTTCCTTCACATCATCTCCAACTTCATGAATACTCGCCTCATACTGAGAGGCTCCATTGCATTCACTTCAGCTGACGGACTGCCTCCTCGCGGGAACGCTGGATTGCTTCCTCGGCAGGCATGCTAATCTTGATTCCATCCTCGCCCATCCATTCAACCTCCCCCGAAGCCGCACCGCGCCCGACGATGATGCGCAGCGGAGCGCCCGCAAGGTCGGCATCCTTAAACTTGACCCCGGCCCGTTCGTCCCGGTCGTCCAAAAGAGGCTCAAGACCAGCACCGCTCAGCTCGCGGTAGATGTGCTCGGCCAGTTGCATCTGGGTCTCATCCTTCACCGCAACCGGGATGATGTGGACCCTGAACGGAGCGACGGACATCGGCCAGACCAATCGCTCATCCGAGATACGCTGCTCGGCGATGGCGGCCATGACGCGGGAAACGCCGATACCGTAGCATCCCATGATCAGAGGTTTTTCCCGGCCGTCGGCATCCAGGTACTTGCCGTTCATGGCGTCACTATATTTGGTTCCCAGCTTAAAAACATGCCCGAGCTCAATCCCGCGATGAAACTGCAGCGGTGCTCCACAGCGCGGGCAAGGCTCTCCTTCCGTCACATTCCGGAAATCGCCGACGTACTCCAGCGAGAAATCAAGTCCCGGGCGGACCCCCTTCAGATGGGTGTCCTCCAGGTTCGCACCGGTAATGCCCTCCGCCATGGCGGCCACTTCATGATCGACCATGATCTTTAGGCGTAAGCCAACCGGTCCTGCAAACCCGACAGGTGCCCCTGTCGCCTGTTTGACCTCTTCGGCACTCGCCATTTCCGCAGCTTCTGCTCCCAAGTAGGACTTCACCTTGGTCTCGTTCGTTTCCCGGTCGCCGCGGACAAGCACTGCAACCAGTTCCCCGTCCACGCGGTAAATCAGCGTCTTCATCAATTGCTCCGCACCGACCTGGAGGTAATCCGTCAGTTCCTGAATGCTCTTCACACCAGGAGTGAATATGCGCTCCATAGCTGAGCTGCCGCCGGTTTTTACGGAATCCCTCATAGCAGCAGGCTCTCCCGGAGCCGCAGACTCCGCACGTTCCAAATTCGCCGCATAACGGCAATCGCTGCAGGATACAACGGTATCCTCCCCTATGTCGGCCAGCGCCATAAACTCATGGGTCTCCCCTTGTCCGCCAATCGCGCCGGCATCGGCTTCCACCGCCCGGAACATCAGACCGCAGCGGCTAAAGATCCGCTCATACGCGTCATACATGTTCCGGTAGGACGCGTCCAGTCCCTCCCAGTCCCGATCGAAGGAATACGCATCCTTCATCAGGAATTCCCGGCCCCGGAGCAGGCCAAAACGAGGGCGTCGCTCGTCCCGGTATTTGCTCTGAATCTGATACAGGTTGACCGGCAGCTTCCGGTACGAGGAAATCTCCTGGCGTACGATGGACGTAATCACTTCTTCATGGGTTGGTCCAAGCACGAATTCACGGTCATGGCGGTCATAGAGCCTGATCAGCTCCGCGCCGTATACGTCGTATCTGCCCGATTCCTTCCACAGCTCGGCGGGCTGGACAGCGGGCATAAGAAGCTCCTGCCCGCCTGCAGCATCCATTTCCTGCCGGATGATCGTTTCGATCTTCCGCAAGACCCGCCAGCCCAGCGGCAGGTATGAATAGATTCCTGCCGCCGTTTGACGGATATAGCCGCCGCGGAGCATCCATTGATGGCTCAGTGCTTCCGCCTCGGACGGCACATCGCGCATCGTGGTCATCAATAATTGGCTTTGCCGCATCTTCCTCATACTCCTTCTTATACCCATGAATGAACCTGCCCCAACGCAAAAAGAGCACATTCGCTCCTAGGGACGAATGTGCTCGTGGTACCACCCTGATTCCATCTTGCAGACCGTCTGGACGCTCATAGCAAGATGCTTCATGCGGCGGTAACGGGCCAAACCGGCGCCGCTTGGTTAAGGCGGGCAACTACAAGGTAGGAAGAATGCAGCCTGGCGGGGAGAAGCCTTTCAGCCGGGGGCTTCCTCTCTGTCTCGCCGAATCTTGCATTCTCATGTCCTTGATGATGGTTATTCACGGAATTTCATTTTCCAATACATTACAGCCGTGCGGCCGGAATGTCAAGCCTCAATAGGACGGGATGTTCTAATGAGCGATATGGTCCAGCACCTGCTGCAAAATCCCGATAACATGCTCATCTTCATACGTGTAATAATATATATTTCCGTCCCTTCGGTATTTGACCAGTCTCAAACTGCGCAGATAGCCAAGCTGATGGGATACCGCCGACTGACTCATGCCAAGCACCTCGGCAATATGACCGACAGGGCATTCTTCCTGTGAGAGCAAATGAAGAATCCGGATCCGCGTCGGATCCGAAATGGCCTTCAGGAGTCGTGACGCTTCCATGGCCTGGTCTTCGTGCAGCAGCTCATGGTGTTCTTTTTCCATAAACTTACCCCCTCTTCTCCATAATGGCTTGAACGATTTCGCGGGCATCCCGTGAAACTCCTGCCAATAGCGCGGAGCCCCGATGCGTCTGCCAAGGCAAGCCTACATAATACAGCCCCTTCACCGGACTGATGCCGCGTGTATGAATAAGTGCCTTCTTGCGATCCAACGCTTGCTCTATATGAAGCCAATCATAACCGGCAGCAAAGCCGGTAGCCCAGACGATGTTCCGGACCTTTAACGCCGTCCCATCCTCGAATCGCATGCCGGAAGCGCCGGCACCAACGGCTCTCGTTTTCAACACCACTTTACCGCACTTGACCGCTTGTTTCAATTCATATCCGAAAATCGGGTCCCCCATGCCCCTCAGCTTGCGTCCCACCCAGGAGGAACTGCTGGCTGAGAGAACGCCGAGCCTGTCCAGCCACCAGAACATTCCCTTCCCCCAAAGAGTCATTGGCAAATACCGCGGCGGCTGCCCAAGCGCCAAATACGTCTCCCGGTCCCCGGACAATTCCACCACGATCTGGGCCCCGCTGTTTCCGCCGCCAACGACAAGCACATCGCCCTCTTGAAGCTGGGAAGGCCTCTTGTACTCGGACGAGTGCAGCTGGAGAACATCCCCCGGAACAGAGGCTGCAAACGCAGGGATTCTAGGCTGCCGAAACGGTCCGGTTGCGATAATAAGCGCCTTGGTATGGAAGCTTTTGCGATTGGTATCGACGATAAACATTCCACCTTCCTTGCGGACCGATGTTACATTCGTCGCGAACTGAATGGGCAGCCTGAACCGTGCCGCATAGGATTTCAAATAGGAAGCCACTTCATCTTTATCCGGGAACCCGTGCGGATCCCCCTCTAAATCCATCCCATATAGCGCGCTATGCGTTCTGGGCGTGAACAATTTCAGGGAATCATACCGCGTCTTCCAAACCTCCCCAGCCTCCGATCCCCGATCCAGCATCAGAAACTTCACCCCCGCCTGCTGCAGCCAATAGCCGGATGCCAATCCCGCCTGTCCCGCTCCGATTACGATAACATCCCAAACCATATAGGAATCCCCCTTATATATATGAATAATTGCTCATATATACATATTACATGCATCTTGCTTCCCTTTCAAGCATAAAATGGAAGTTCCAAGGGAAGCTGCATGGGAACCATCCGCATGAAACTGGAATAAATATCTGATGAATCCAGTTGACAATACACACATTCGGTCATACTATAGGCATAAAGTTGCTTCAAGGAAACAATATATGCTCGGCCCAATTTATTAGGGAGAGGTTAAACTTTATGGATGAGACAAAACATCGGCAGCATCTGCATCAGGCAGCTCTCGGAGAGCGATTTTTGATTGAACAGGTGGATATCCGCGGCGAACATAAACGGCGGCTTCTGGACCTCGGTTTCGTTCCGGGTTCCGTCATCGAAGTGTTGAAGGCCAGCCCGCTCGGAGATCCTACCTCTTATAGAGTAGCAGGCACCGTCATTGCGTTAAGAAAAGAAGAGAGCCAGTTAATATGGGGTAAGGTGATATCATCATGAGAACGTATACCGTCGCGCTGGCGGGCAACCCGAACACGGGAAAAAGCACGCTTTTCAATGCGCTCACCGGCTTGAAGCAGCATACCGGCAACTGGTCCGGCAAAACGGTCAGTCTCGCGAGCGGCCATTACGAATACAAAGACGCCCGCTTCCAGTTCATCGATCTGCCCGGGACGTACTCCTTGTTCTCCAACTCGGCCGATGAAGAAGTGGCGCGCGATTATATTATTTTCGAGAAACCGGACGTCACCCTTTTGGTCCTCGATGCAACCGCGCTGGAGCGCAGCCTTAACCTGGCCCTTCAAGTGCTGGAAATGACCGACCGCGTCATCGTTTGCCTGAATCTGATGGACGAAGCGAAGAAAAAAGGAATTCAGGTTAACGCGCGCAAGCTGGCGGATCAGCTCGGCGTTCCCGTCATTCCCATATCCGCCAGAAACAACGAGGGGCTGGACGTATTGTCCGAACAGCTGCTGTTGATGTCCTCGGGACAGACTCCGACCAAGCCCTACCGGATGAGATACAACGAACAGCTGGAGGCGCAAATTTCGGGATTAGAGTCCCAATTACGAGACGTTGTCGGAGACGAATATCCGGCCAGATGGCTGGCCATCCGCTTTCTCGACGGAGACCGCAAGCTGATTGCGACGCTGAAAGAGAGATTAAAGGCCGCGGATAAAGGGGGGATTTCACTTGGAACAGCTAAAGCGCTTGGAAGCTCTAACAGCGGCCATTCCTTCTGATCAGGTTGAGGATGTCCGGGAAGACATCGTGGGCGAGTTATTCAAAAAATCCCGGGAGCTGTGCAGCGACGCCGTCACCGTGACCAACCGGGAGCTGCTGTACCGTTCCGAGCGGCTGGACCGCATCTTCACCTCCAAGCTGTGGGGATTCCCGATCATGCTGGCCATGCTCGGCGTTATTTTTTACTTGACGATCGCCGGGGCAAACGTGCCCTCTTCCATGCTGGCCAGTTTCTTTGGCTGGGTTGAAGGATACCTGACCATGGCTTTTCAGGCCATCCATGCTCCCGACTGGCTCCATGGCGTGCTGATACTCGGGCTGTTCCGGGGAACCGCCTGGGTTGTCAGCGTGATGCTGCCTCCCATGGCCATCTTCTTCCCGGCCTTCGCGCTGCTCGAGAACTACGGCTATTTGCCGCGGGTAGCCTTTAATCTGGACCGACTGTTCAAAAAAACGGGAGCGCACGGCAAGCAGTCCCTCACCATGGCGATGGGATTCGGCTGTAATGCGGCCGCCATTATGTCGACCCGGATTATCGAATCGCCGCGGGAGCGGATGCTCGCCATTCTGACCAACAACTTCGTGCCCTGCAACGGTCGCTGGCCGACCTTGATCCTGCTGGCTTCCTTGTTCATGGCGGCCGGCTTTTCGGGAGGAGCCCAGACGCTCGTGACCGCCTCCGTTGTCATGGGCATGGTGCTGATCGGCGTCGTTGTCACGCTTACGGTGTCATGGGGATTATCGAAGACGGCATTGAAAGGCGTTCCTTCCCACTACACGCTGGAGCTGCCGCCATACCGCAAACCGAAAATCCTGAATACCATACTCCGGTCTACGCTCGACAAAACGATTTATGTCCTGCGCAGAGCCATCATCGTTGCAGCGCCCGCAGGCGTGCTGACCTGGATTTTGGCCAATATCTACGTCGGGGATTCCAGCATCCTGATTCACTTTGTAAGCTTCCTTGACCCGTTTGCACGCGCGCTCGGACTTGACGGCTTCATTCTGATGGCCTTTATCATCGGGCTTCCCGCGAACGAGATCGTGCTGCCGATCCTGCTGATGGGATATTTGGCAACAGGATCCCTGACGGAGGTGGAGGATATGTTTGCCCTCAAGCAAATCTTCCTGGACCAAGGCTGGACCTGGCTGACCGCGCTGAACATGATGCTGTTCTCACTGCTCCATTACCCCTGCGGAACCACGCTCGTCAACATCTGGAAGGAAACGAAAAGCGCGAAGTGGACGTTCCTGTCCTTTGCCATTCCGACGGCCATCGCCATCGGCGTGACCTTCCTGGTCGCCCAGGCGGCGCGGGCATTGGGATGGGTTTAAACGACAGGCTTCGGCAGGCAAAAGTTAGTTTCATCATGTACGGGGCATCCGCAAGGTTAATCTAACCTTGGGATGCCTTTTTTAATGGCAAGCGGCCCTGCAAGCTAATCATTATGCAATAGAAAACGAGCCGCTCCAAGAAATCCCTTGGAACGGCTCGATTTTTTTATTCGATGAAACTTAACCTTTAACAGAACCCGCCGCAATGCCCTCCACGATACGATCGCTGAGGAAAAGGAACATCAGCAGGATCGGCAAAATGCTGATCATCAGGGTTGCGCCGATAGCGCCCCAATCGGTCGTGTACTGACCGATGAAGTTCTGGACGCCGACGGTCAGCGTCTTGAACATATCCGAGCTGATGAACGTGTTCACGAAGATAAATTCGTTCCAGTTATAAATCATGTTAATGATGGCAGTCGTCGCCAGCACCGAGCCCGTCATCGGAAGCACGATCCGGAAGAAGACCCGGTGAACCGAACAGCCGTCCATGACCGCCGCCTCTTCCACTTCCTTCGGCAGCGTGTAATAGAATCCGAGCAGAATCATGATCGTGATCGGCATATTGAAAGCCACGTACGACAATATCAAAGAAACCGGATGATCGGTCAAACCGACCTTGTTAAAAATGCTGAACAGCGGGATCAAGGTGGAGTGAACCGGAATCATCATGGCCACCATAAACAACCCGAGCACGAAAGAGCTGCCCTTCCATTTCATTCTCGTAATCGCGAAGGTGACGAGACTTCCCAGAATGACCGTAAGCGCAGTCGCGACAACGGTGATCCACACGCTGTTCAGAAAATAAACGCTGATGTTGCCGGCGCTCCATACCTTCTCGTAATTCTCCCAGCGCGGATTCATCGGAAGGGACAGAGGCGGAAGATCGAATACTTCCTGATTGTTTTTCAAAGAGAACAACAGCAGCCATACGAGCGGGAACAGCTGGAATACGGCTACGCCGATCAGCACGATGTACAACAGCGCGTATCCAATCTTGCCGCCCGCTCCGTTTCCGGAACGGGCGCGCCCTTCTTGGAGCTGTCCTGTGGCTCCGGATATCATGAAGCATCCCTCCTTATGAATATTGGATCGTTTCTTTCGATGCTGTTAATTTCCGAATGACCCACGTTACGATCAGACAGATCACAAGCAGGAAGAACCCGATCGCGCTGCCGTAACCGAAATCATAAGCGCGGAAAGCCGTATGATACATGTAGGACGCCATGACTTCACTCGCGCCGTTAGGCCCCCCGTCCGTCATGACGAAGATGAGGTCGAAGTATTTCAAGGAACCTACCACCGCCAGCACGATCGTTACCTTGATCACTTCCATGATGAGCGGAAGCTTGATTCGGAACGCGATTTGGAAGGAGGTTGCCCCATCGATTTTAGCTGCTTCAACCAGCGAAGCCGGGATATTCTTCAAGGCTGCATAATAGATCAGGATATAAAAACCGGCATACTGCCACAGAATCGGAATAAATAATGCAAATAATACAAGCGACGGTTCGGCTAGCCATGCGGGCGGGTTCGTGATCCCGATGGACTCCAGGAAGCTGTTCACGATCCCGTTCGTCGGGTGATAGATGCGCAGCCAGAGCTGCGCGATGGCAACTGAGGACAGCAGCATCGGAATGAGATAGATTTTGCGGAACAGGTTGGCGCCTTTGATCTTGGAGGCCAGCACCATCGCCACGGCCAGGTAAATCATCAGGCTTGCAGCCGAGAATACGGCTAACAGCAGGGAGTGCCATGCACTGTCCCAGAACTTGCCGTCCGAGAGCAGGGCCTGATAATTATCGAGCCCGATAAAGGTCATCGCACCGATTCCGTTCCATTCGTTCAGTCCGTAATAGGCGGTGAGTATGATCGGAATATACACGACAGCCATAATTACAAGCAGTGCAGGCAGAACATACAGCGCGATGATTTTTTTGTTGGACATCACTTTATCCAAAGTGTCCGACTCCTTTCTTCCTATGGTCTTGAGGAAAGGTTTATCCGGCATCGCTGCCGGATAAACCAGGGTCCCGTTTCTTTGTTGTCCTACAGAGTCTTAGTTCCCTTTGGAAATCGCTGCGTCATGCTCTTCGGAGAATTTCTCCGGTGTGACGGCTTTGCCGAAGAGCGCCTGGATCATGTTCAGATGCGTTTCGGCGGCATTCGCCTGCATTTGAACATCCGCGAACAAGGTAATGCTGCTAGCTTTGTTCATTTCATCGAACAGATCGATGTACAACTGTGGAAGCTCAAGCGTCGAGGTATCCACTTTGGTTGCCGGGATGACGCCCGCGCCCGTTACCGACTGCTCGCCCCACTTGGTCACGAAATACTCCACGAATTTCTTGGACTCTTCCTTCACCTTCGAGTTTTCGCCGATAAACAAGCCTACGCCCGGTCCGCCTACCCAACTGTTAATATCGCCCTTGCCGCCTTCGACGGTCGGGAATTTGAAGAATCCGACGCTGTCGCGGAATTCTTGCGGAATCTCTTCATTTGTCGTAAAGTTCGGGAGTTCCCAGGTACCCATCATGTACATGGCCGCTTTGCCGTTCAGGAATTCCGACTTCGCTTCCTCATTGGACAAGCCGTTGAAGCCTTTGACAAACGCGTTGCTATCAACCAGCGATTGAACTTCGGCGGCTGCCTTGACGAGCGATTCGTCCTTAAAGGAGCCCGAGCCGCTGATTGCACCGGCCAGCTTTTCTTGTCCGCCGATCCGGTCTGCCAGGTACATGTACCAGAGCGAACCGGTCCAGCGATCCTTGTTGCCGAGCGCGATCGGAGCAATTCCGTTATCGGACAGCGTTTTCACGACCGTCTTGAATTCTTCGTAGGTTTGCGGAATCTCCAGGTTGTGTTGTTCGAATATCGCTTTGTTGTAATAAACCGGAGCGATATTGAACTCCAGTGGAAGCGCATACGTTTTGCCGTCAATCGCATAAGCCTCGGTCGTGCCCGCCACGAACTTGTCGCCCAGCTGGCCGTCCAGCACATCGTCGACCGGTGCAAACAGGTTGCCTTCCACGTACGGCTTCAGGAATCCGGCTGCCCAGGTCACTCCTACGTCAGGAAGCTCGTTCGATGCGGAAAGCACCTTCAGTTTGTTTTTGTACTGCTCATTATCCAAAACTTCTTGTTTGATCGTCACGTTCGGATTCTCTTTTTGATATTCTTCGATGATCTGATTCACGATTTTGTTCTGTCCCGCGGAGACGCCCGCCGGCCACAAGTGCATGAAGTTTACCGTAACTTTATCGCCTTCGCTGCCAGTGCCAGCGTTGCCCGATTCTCCCGTGCTGCTGCTGTTCGATCCACAGCCGGCAGCAACCAGAGCGAGACATAATGTCAAAAGCAGAACCGTCCATTTTTTATTGAACACGTTTACAACCCCTTTTCTAGTATGCTGTTCGCGTTATGAAACCGCTTTAATCAAATTTTATCAGTGAGGGGAAGATTGTATAAGGTCATAATGATTGGGACTAATTCCACTTTTATTAGATTTCCTCTCCGCTATCGGAAACGCTGTGGCGATATTGACTTGGGCTTACTTCCTCAAGGTCCCGGAACACTTTCACGAAATATTTTGCCGTCTGGTATCCGACCTTCTCCGCAATTTCCGAGATCGGCAGCGGCGTCCCCGCCAACAGTTCCTTGGCCCGCTGCACCCTGCGGCGCGTCAGATACTCGCTGAACGTGAGCCCGGTCTGCTCTTTGAACAGCACGCTGAAATAACTGGAATTCAGATGAAGCACCTCCGCCACTTCCTTCAGCGATACCGGTTCCTGAAGATGCTGATCCACGTACTTCAGCGCTTCCTGCACTTGGACGCTGTATCCCTTATCCTGCTGCGCCGCCTCCAGCAGCTTGGGGTCGACCAGTTTCTCCATCCGCTCAATCCGATCGATCTTTTCCCGCCGTTCCAGCGCCGATTCAACCGCGGTTACCAGCTTCCGCTTATCCAGCGGCTTCAGCAGATAATCCACGACCCCGTATTGCAGCGCTTTGCGGGCATAGTCGAACTCCGAGTAGCCGGATATGACGATAATGACTGGCGGATGCTCCAGTTCATGCAATCGCTCAATCAGCTCCAGCCCCCCGATTTCCGGCATGCGGATATCCGTTACCACCAGATGCGCCACCTGCTCCTGCAGCCACTCCAGCGCCTCTACGCCGCTTGTAGCCGTCACGATGTTGCATCGGCCGGACGACCACGCCTCCAGGGTCTTTCCTACCCCTTCCCTCGTTCTTGGTTCATCATCCACGATCAGTATCGTTTTCATGCTTTCTCCCCCTCCCCGTCGATAGCCGGGAAATCGTTCGGTATTTGAAATGAAATGGTCGTCCCCTGACCGAGCACGCTGTGAATGCGCAGGCCAGCCTGCTCGGAAGCGTAATACAGCCGGATTCTCTGCTCGACATTGGCTATGCCGACACCGCTCTTTTTAGCGGATTCCGCATACCCTTTTTCCATGGAGGAATATAACGAGGCCACGGTCTCCTCGTCCATCCCGGGTCCGTCGTCGGCAATCGAAACAACCGTGTAACCCGGTTGATCGGAGGCTTGCGCGCGCACAATGACGGTGCCTGGCCCCAGTCGCTGCTCGACGCCGTGCAGGATCGCATTTTCCACGATCGGCTGGATCAGCAGCTTTGGAATCGGCACGTTCTTGCTGGCTTCGTCCGCCTCGATTCTCCAGGATAACCGGTCGAGCATCCGCATTTTCATAATCATCAAATAACGTTCGGCATGATCCAGCTCGTCCCGCACCGATACCCATTCATCCTCGTCTTTGCGATTGATGACGTAGCGGAATAATCCCGACATGGCGACCACGATCTGGGCCAGTTCTTCTTCGCCTTGATCGTCGAGCGCCCAGTAAAACGCTTCCAAGGTGTTAAAAAGAAAGTGCGGATTGATCTGCGCCTGCAGCGCTTTAAGCTCCGTCCGGCTCTGAATGATCTCCTTCTGATACACGACCTCGATTAATTCGTTCAGGGAATCCACCATCTGATTATACGAATTGTTAAGCTCATTGATCTCCATCGTCTTCGAGGTGACGGCAATGGGCTTCAGCGTTCCCAGCCTCACGCCGCGCATGGCTTTGATCAAATTGAGAATCGGCCTGATGATCATCGTCGTCAGAATAAAGCTCAAGATCAGAAACAGCAGCGCACCGACGCCTCCGGATACGATTATCGCGGTCCGCAGCACCGATATCCCTTCGGTTGTATAGTCTACTGGCGTCAGGATGACCAAATTCCAGCCCGTTGCCGCAGACTGCCTCTGTACGGCGATATAGTCCTCATCGCCGACCGTAACGGTCTCTCCTTCGCGGTGCAGAACCGCCCTCGAATCCACCGCCGTCGCAAAATCCGACGAGATTTCATGGCCCGCCTGATCAAACAGCCCCATCGTTTCACGCGAATCGCTGCCCATGCCGCCCGCGGAATCCGTCAGCGCAAAATAATCCTTCTCCAGCTTCACGAGCAGGTACCCGCCATGCATAAAAGAATGGTCGATCAACCGGATTCGTCGTACCGCTACCACTACGTCGGGATCCCGGGGATCCTGGCCGAACCAAACCAGCTTCCCCATGCCCTTGTCAGCCGCTATAATCCAATCGACCCCGACCCGGCTGGTCAAACTGCCTTCGTCGAGCGGGAACAGCCGCCGATAATCCGTTGTATACAATTCAAGCGACCGGATGCCCGTAGCGTATGCCTCATACTTGCGAACCTCCTGCTGCAGGGACTGCCGTTCTCCGAACGTAATCGGATGACCTGCGGTCTCCTGCGCGAGATAACGCTGAACCGTTGCGTTCGTGGACACTTGGGCCGTCAGCGTATCCACCTGCTTAAGCAGCGCATCCAGCTTGCCCGTGGCCTGCACGGCCGTCTGCTGGATATGCTTCTCGGCACTGTTGCGCAGAAGGGCGGAAACCTGGTCATATACAAAAACCCCGACTAATGCCAACACGATGATCATCACCAGCATAAACCCGAGGAAGATTTGATTCCGCAGCGTATTCAGCCTGCCAAACCTGTTCACGTGCTTACCCTCCCTTTCGCTTGGAACTGTAATTCACTATACACAATCTTGAAGAAGTTAGGGAGTCCTCGCTCATCTGCAGGGGCGGAAGCCATATGTACTTTATTACTATAAAAAGAGGAAGTGCGGGCAGGTTATTTTTCCCTCGCACTTCCTCTTATATACCGCTGAAACTTCCGCTATACGGGATACAATTCCTGATGACGACCCAGCTCCTTTTTGCAATCGGTGCACAGCCCTCTTACGGCACCGGAATCATCCGCATAAAAGGTCAGCGGTCGCTTGCGGCGGCACTTGCTGCAGGCTTGTCCACGCTGCCCGCTGCTCGATCGCGTTTTGGATTTCAGCTGGATGACATTGCCCTTTCTTCCGCTGCTTCGCTTGCGTCCAAACCCTATCAATACCAAGAGAACCAGAACGGCTCCGGCCGTAATCCCGATCATCCATCCCATGTTTATTCCACCTCCGACATGTGCAGGCTATTTGTACAAAACAGCTACAAAACGATATGCAGGTTTGCATTCCAAGCTCGACCCAAACGATCGTCACTGCCTCCAACACCAACTGCCAACATTTTACCATATCTTCATTGTTAATAGAGGTTCCTGCTCATTATCCGTCACCCTCGATAACCGGATTCTTGGAGCCGAAACACAAAAAAGCCTTCTCACTCCCGAGCTAACGGGAAGGAAGGCTTTCGCTGTGCTTTCGTTCATGCAACCGGCATGGTGTCAGATCTTCAACTCACCGAGTTTTATCAACTCAACGACAGCTTGCGAACGGCCCTTGACGTTTAATTTCTGCATGACATTGGAGATGTGGTTACGCACCGTCTTTTCGCTAATAAACAACTGCCCGGCGATATCGCGAGTCGTTTTGTCCTGCACAAGCAATTCAAACACTTCGCGTTCACGGTGGGTTAACAAGAACTTGCTGTTATGGTCGGTCCCCTTCAATGGTGTCACCCCTCCTTGCCCGGGTATGTGTGGTCTAACAAGGTTAAGGGATACAGTCAACTCATCTTATGTAAGATCAAGGGGGAAGGTGCGAAAGAGGCGAATAAATTGGGCGTTTGGCCCGTATCAGCGATTTTTATCCTTGCTTCCCACCGCTTGTTGGTCTATGATGGGGGTGTAAAAATTATTTTCTTATTTTTTTCATATTTTTAAAAATAATTTTCAGAACGAAATCCCATTCGTTATGCCCAGGCAATAAGCTCACCGGGAACCTTAAAGGAGGCTTGTGATGACACCAATCTTGCATATTATTTCTGTCGAAAAGGAAAGTCTGCCCCGTCAGGAACGACGGCTCGCGGAATTCATTTTGACAGCCCCATCCGAGATTGTGCATATGGGCATTAAGGATCTTGCCGATCAGTGCGAGGTCAGCGCTGCCACCGTAACTCGTTTTTGTAAGAATTTTCAGTGTAAGGGGTATCCTGATTTTAAGCTCAAGCTTGCGGCCGAGATCGCTCATGCCGAAATGGCCTCGCGCACGGGAAACACGCGCTATCAGGACATCGTGGCGGGCAACCCGCTGGCCGGGATCGTCGAGGCGATCGAATCCAATCATCTGACTTCCATCCGGGATACGACGGAGTTGCTTGATCTCGGTCAGCTGGAGCGTGCCGTGGATGCCCTGTGCCGCGCGAAACGCATTGATCTGTACGGCGTGGCGACCTCTTCCATCGTGGCGCAGGACTTTTACCAAAAGCTGATCCGGATCGGAAAAAACTGCACCGCTTTTGCGGATTCCCATATGCAGATCACGTCAGCCTCCACACTGACCTCAAGCGATGTGGCCGTTGCCGTTTCTTACTCCGGCGAAACGCCGGAGACCATCGATGCATTGGCCTGTGCCAAAGACGCCGGCGCCTTCACGATCAGCATCACCTCTTACCGGAGCAGCGCGATCTCCGCCCTCGCGGATATTACGCTGTATTCATCGTCGCTCGAGGAAGGAATGCGCCGGGGTGATATGGCTTCGCGTATCGCTCAGCTTCACATTATAGACATCCTATTCATGGGAATGGCCAGCCGGGACTTCTCCACGTATGTCCCCCGACTGGAGCAATCATATCTTAATGTTCAAAATTATCGCAAAAGCCGAGGAGGACAATAACCAATGAATATTTACACATTCCGCGACGAAGAACAATTCGTGCAAACAGGCGCTAACCTGATTTCCAGCCTGCTGCACACTAATCCGCGCGCCACGCTTGGATTGGCTACGGGAAGCACGCCGGTTGGGCTCTATGCCAAGCTGATTGAAATGAACCGTCAGGGGCTGGTCAGCTTCGCCCAAACCACGACATATAATCTGGACGAATATGTAGGCCTTCCGGAGAATCATCCCGAGAGCTACCGCACTTTCATGAATGAGAAGTTCTTCAATCATGTCGACATCCAGATGGATCGCACCCATGTGCCGAACGGCAATGCTGCCGATCCGGAAGCAGAATGCCTGAATTACGACAAAATGCTCGAAGAATACGGCCCGGTTGATCTTCAGCTCCTCGGCCTTGGACATAACGGACATATCGGTTTCAACGAGCCTGGCGAATCCTTAAGCGGCGGTACCCATGTGGTTGAGCTGCAAGAAAAAACACGCAACGCCAATGCAAGATTCTTCCCAACCCTGGACGATGTCCCGACGCACGCGATTACCATGGGCGTTGCCACCATCATGAAGGCCCGCCAAATTCTTCTGCTCGTTCGAGGAGAGGATAAAGCGGAAATCGTACACCGCGCATTGACGGGGCCGATTACCACAGAGTGTCCGGCATCGCTGCTTCAATGTCATCCGAACGTTGTCGTCCTTCTGGATCAAGGCGCAGGGAGACTGCTGGTATGAGCAGCGAACGCAAAGATTCGGTCCAATTGTTGTACGGTCAAGTCTTGACGCCAGACGGCTTCTGTGCAGACGGCGTGCTGGCGATCCAAGGTAAGGACATTGCTTACGCCGGCGATGTTTCCGGGCTCCCCGCCGAGCTTAAACAGGCTGCAGCGGAAGTGATCAACCAACCCGACGGCTACATTATTCCCGGATTTATTGATATCCACGTGCACGGCGGCAACGGCGAAGATTTCATGGATGCAAGTAAGGATGTCCTGGATAAAATCACGTCATTCCACAGCTCCCAGGGAACCACGTCCATGCTCGCCACCACGATGACGGCGCCGAAGGCAGCCATCGACCATGTGCTTCGGGAAGTTAACGACTACCGCAGCCAAGGCATGCCTTATACCAAACTGGTAGGCGCACATCTGGAAGGTCCTTTCATCAGTCCGAAATGGCCAGGCGCACAAAATCCGGAGCATATCGTCCATGCCAATATCGACTGGCTGGAAGAATGGGTGTCCACATACCCGGATCTGATCCGCCAGGTGACCCTGGCACCGGAGCGCGAAGGAGCGCTGAAGGCTATCTCCTGGCTCAGCAGCCACGGGATCGTGGCCGCACTGGGTCATACGGATGCTACCTACGAGGAAGTGGAGGCCGCCGTTGAGGCAGGACTGAGCCATGGCGTGCATACGTTTAATGCGATGACAGGACTGCATCACCGCAAGCCTGGCGTGGTGGGTGCGATGCTGGGCGATGATCGCCTAAGCTGCGAAATCATCGCCGACGGCATCCATGTTCACCCGGCTGCCATTCGGATTCTGGCCCGCATGAAACAGGACGGCAACCTGATTCTGATCACCGATGCGATGTCCGCTACCGGTATGGCTGACGGCGAATATACGATTGGCGATCTGCCGGTCGTTGTCGAGAACGGCATCGCCACGCTCAAGAGCAACAAGGATAGCTTGGCTGGCAGCACGCTGACGATGATCAAAGGATTCCAGCTGCTGGTCCGAGAGGTCGGTTTGAGCATTGAGCAGGCCTCCAGGGTCGGAAGCCTCAATCCCGCCAGAAAAATCGGCATCGATGACTGCACCGGATCCCTTGAGTCCGGCAAACTTGCCGACGTACTGGTGCTCTCCAGCGACCTGGAGCTTCAAGGCGTCTGGATTCAAGGACAACGCAAACATTAATCTGATTGATCATGACCTATAGCAAATATAGGAAAGGAGCTGCCTTTTTAGGGATGATTTTCACATCCTAAAGGGCAGCTCCTTTTGGTATTGAAGTTTTACCGGCTGTTACGATTACCGCCAAACCAACCGTCATCCGTATCATTCTTCATCAGGTTGCCGCGGGTATCGTTCATTCCGTCACGACCGCCAACATGAAGCGGGAATACGCGGTTAATCCATGTGCCGAAATCGCGCGAAAGCGTACCAACCGTGTTCGCTGCACGACCATCCGTTCCAAAACGACGGGCATGCTGATAAAATCCTTCATCTGCGGAAACATATACTTGACTGATATGTGGAGCGGTTTTGCGAATTTTGTTCGTTATTTCATTATGAACATGCTGAGGAACCTCTTCACGAGTACTCATCATACCCATGTTGTTATTGTTGTAAGTTCCATAAGGAACGCCATTGATGCCTGTTCCCATATAGGTGTTATTAGTCGTTCCCCTAGTTCCTGTAAGGCTGTTGGTTCGTAAACCGTCAGTACCCATAAGTCCATCAGTGCGCGTTCCCATAAGTCCGTCAGTACGTGTGCCGTTAGTACCCATAAGTCCATTCGTACGTGTTCCGTTTAACGTATTATAATTGCTGCCCCCAAATCCGCCATGGGTTGTCGTTCCATTTACACCGAAGCCACGGTTATCAGCCGTGCGACCAAGCCCTGTTGTGTTTTCTACAGCACGCGTGGTATTTCCCACGACACGTTCTGTACCCCTAGCCATGTTGTTCAGTAGGCCCACACTGCCCGTGCTCGAAGTTCCGAACGTACGGTTCCTAACATTTGTTCTGTTCATGCCTGTCGTCGTCCGGCCGTCTGTATAACGGTTTGGAGTGCTCAAGCCTGTGACATGCCCGTCAATACTGTTGGTGTTTGCGCCATCTTTGGACAGCGAAACATACGCAGTGTGATTCGTCACGAAAACATGTGCAGGTCCCACACCACTGATATCTGACACTTTTTTGGACAGCGTTTTGCTGTACTTCAGGTTCGTCAGGTCATGCTGCTGCGTGTTTCGCACGTGCAGGTTATTATTACGCACGGATTTCACACCGACACGGCCACCGTCCACATTGTTCGTACGTGTCGTGTTACCGTCATTGGCGTTACCGCATCCTGCTACTGCAGCCATACTAAGCAGTAATGCCGCGGAGACGGTCAGGTTGAGGGCCTTGGATTTAATCATGATTCATCCTCCATCTCTATAATGAGTGTGTTAACATCGTATAGGATGACCTTGCGGCAGAAGTGGTATGCTGAAAGGTTTTAACATGGAGAAAAATGCGCTACAGGCCATTTATGCACAAAAAACGCCGATGGAATCATCGGCGATCATTTCATTAACTAATCATTCAATTAAAGAAGTCCTTCTTAATGACCGCTGCCTGCTGACTTTTCAAGAACTTGTTTAACCCAAGCCATGTTCTCCTGATACCATCGAATCGTCTCACGAATGCCGCTTTCGTAATGATATTGAGGAGCCCAACCGAGTTCCTTCCTTATCTTATCTGCATTTATTGCATAACGGCGGTCATGTCCGGGACGATCTTGGATATGCTGAATCAAGGTTTCGGGTTTGTTCAGTTCAGACAGGATCGTTCGAATAACCTGCAAATTATTCCGTTCATTATGTCCTCCGATATTATATATTTCGCCGTCGACGCCCTGGCGCAAAACCAGGTCAACAGCTCGACAATGATCTTCCACGTACAGCCAATCGCGAACGTTCAAACCGTCGCCGTATACCGGAAGGGGCTTGTTATGCAAAGCATTGTAAATGATAAGCGGTATTAGCTTTTCTGGATACTGATATGGGCCGTAATTATTTGAACAGCGCGTGATATTGATCGGTAATCCAAACGTCTCATAATAAGCTCGAACCATCAAATCGGCGCCTGCTTTGCTTGCAGAATACGGACTGTTCGGTTGAAGCGGTGATTCTTCGGTAAATAGGCCGGTGGCTCCCAGCGTGCCATAGACTTCATCAGTAGAGACCTGGACAAACTTGACGACTCCATATTGCCTCGACAGATCGAGGAGCGTCTGAGTTCCTGCCACATTCGTCAAGACAAACAATTCAGGCTGCAAAATGCTGCGGTCGACATGGGATTCAGCCGCAAAATTAACGACCGCATCAACCCCCTCCTTAAAGAGGGGTTCTAAAGCTGCCCGGTCTCTGATATCCGCTTTCACAAAACGATATTTGGGATTCGTCCGCACTTCGCTCAGATTTCCTGAATTGCCGGCATACGTTAGTTTATCCACATTAATAAATTCGTCATTCGGATGTTGAGACAGCATATATCGTATAAAGTTACTGCCTATAAATCCCGCACCGCCTGTGACAACGATCTTCATGCGATCTCACCCCTCGTATATATAGTTATTTTCTGCCAAAGCCAATCGAGGATGCTTTGAATCTTTGTCCGAGAGAACAGGTTTGTTCACAGGCCAATCGATATTGAGATCCGGATCGTTCCAGGCTATTCCCCGATCATGCTCTGGCGAATAGTAGGCATCGACCTTGTATATGACCTCCGTATCGTGGACAAGGGTACAAAAACCATGGGCAAATCCTTTGGGAACGAGAAGTTGAAGGTAATTGGCTGCGGATAAGATAAAACCTTGCCATTGTCCATAGGTAGGGGAGCCCGACCGAATATCAACGACCACATCATAGATCGCCCCGCTCACAACGCGGATCAATTTCGTCTGTCCCTCGGGAGACAGTTGGTAATGCAGCCCTCTAATAACACCCGCCTCACGTGACATCGAGTGATTGTCCTGAATAAAATGGTCGTTAATGCCGCATCCTTTAAAAACTCGATCATTGAAACTTTCCATAAAAAATCCCCGATGGTCTTGGTGAACGGTCGGTTCAATCCGTTTCACGCCTTGGAGCTTTGTATCCGTGATTTTCATCTGCTGCCTCCGGTACATGGATTTGAGAGAGCTTTACCGAAAACATCGGTTGCCGCTCTCTCGATTATTTATATGTCTAATCCCTAATTAGGATATAGGCAATAACGCTCCCCGATGCAAAAATCCCGATCGCCGCTGCAGATCGAGATTTCGCAATGATATATATAAGATCTAACCTAAATCGATTCTTATCTTCTCTTTAACTTCTTCCAGCAGGCTCAGCACTTCTTCCAAACGGTCCCCTTTCACGATGATCTGGCCGATTCGGTCAGTGCCAACCCTGAATTTATTTACTTTTTCACCTATATGATAATCAAATGATATTTGAATAATATTCTCATGCTGATCATTTCCGTTCTCAAGTCCCGTTATATCCCCATCTTTGTCGGAGATCAGTAGTTCACAAGCACAAGGCTGTGAATTCTGAGTGGGAAATGACGGATTCATGCGGAGAGCAGCCTTGATGATCTGCTCATAGTAATCGAATCCATAGAAGGTGGACACCAGTTCGGGCAAGCATGTAGCTCCTGCTCTGCCTCCGATTTCAAGAACATACACATGCCCGTCTTTCAAAATAAAATCCGCATTGATTGCGCAATGATTTAATTCCAGCGCTTCGATACTTTGTTTCAATTGGGAAAACAGATCTTGCTGCACTTCTTCGGGCAATTCATATGGGACATAATGACCGATGGGAACACCGGTATCCCCATAAAAGACGAAATCCCCGTGCGGCATGATGAATTGAATTTGGTTATCGTAGACGAATGCCTGTGCGCCAAACTCGGTTCCTTCAATAAACTCTTCAACGATGAAAAAATCCAGTTTCGTATCCTTGCGCACGGTTTCAAATGCGTATTCCACATGGGCCATATCGGCAACCTTCACAATGCCTTTGCTTGCTCCCCCGTCCACTGCCTTAAAGATAAGCGGCGGCGACAATACTTCGAAAGCGCTGTAAGCTTCCTGCAAGGTTTGGACTTTCAGAAATCGTGCCGTTCGTACGCCATGTTTCATAAAAGCCTGTTTCATCTTCCATTTATTTGAGGAGAGAAGAGCGGATTCATAACTCAATCCGCTTACTCCCAATTCATCCACGACTCTGCCGATCGACTTGACGGCCACGTCCGTACCCGTTGTACAGATTCCATGAATTCCTTCATGCCGGGCGATTTCGACAATCTTATCCATATGGGTCGTATCCTCGTAGTAAACCTTGTCTGCCTTGGCAAACCCGGGATAGTTTCCTTGGCGGCTCACAACAATAACGTATAATCCCATTCTTTTCGCGGTTTCAATTAATGGGAGCTGGGAGATTCCCGCACCTAGAACCAACAGTTTTCTCATGGCTTAAACTCCCTTATACGGGTTATGATCCGATCCAAGTCCTCCTCCGTAATGTTCGGATGAATAGGAAGGGTCAGAATTCTTTTCCAGATCTCTGAGGAGAGCGGCACGATTGCTTTTAGATGCAGGTAGCTCGGATGCAGATGGCACGGATAATAATGGACGCCCGTCGCGATATTGTGTTCCTGCAAGTGTCCAATCATACGGTCCCTCTGGCTTTCCTTGCTGAATTTAACCTGGAACAAATGCCAGGAGCTTTGAGCATACGACTGTTCACGAGGAAGTTCCAGCCATTCCAAATCCTTCAGTTCGGATTGGTAACGAGCCGCTATTTCTTTTCGTCTTCCGTTCAATTGGCTCAGCTTATTTAACTGAACAAGCCCGATGGCAGCCTGCATGTCGTTCATATGATATTTGTATCCTACGTCATCAACGAAATACTGCCATGCATACACCTTCTCATGTGACGACCGTATCCACGTATCGCGGGAAATGCCTACCCACCTCTTCTCACGCAGCTTACGGTTCATCCACTCGGTATTGCAGGTAATTGCGCCGCCTTCACCACTCGTCAAATTTTTGACGGCATGAAAGCTGAAGCAGGTAATATCGCTGATGGAGCCGATCTTTTTGCCTTTATATTCCGCGCCGCATGCATGCGCAGCATCTTCTACCACCTTGATTCCATTGGCATGCGCCAACTCATGGATGGTATCCATATCGCAGGGATGCCCGCCCATGTGAACGACGATAATTGCCTTGGTTTTATCTGTTATCTTCCGCTTGATATCTTCCGGTGATATGTTCATCGTATCGGGTTCAATATCCGCAAAAACCGGCGTTGCTCCCACATAGCTAACCGCATGGACAGTGGATATGAACGTGATGGAAGGCACGATGACCTCGTCACCCGGCCCAATACCCAAAATGTCCATGGCCAGATGGAGCGCGGCCGTACCAGAATTGAGCGCAACCGCGAAACGGCTGCCGACATACTTGGCAAATTCCTGCTCGAACTGTTCCGTTTTGGGGCCAAGTCCAAGCCATCCCGACCGTAAAACATCTGCCACAGCGTCTATCTCCTCTTGACCTATACTCGGTTGAAGAACGGGTATCAGCTTATGGTCCAAGTGAACCTCTCCTTTCATAATCCCTCGTCATTCCGACATTAGAATTTGTGAACGCCAACGTTCGGCGCAAGCTTCCACTGAAAAATTCGCCCATGCTACTTGTTCGGCATGTTCCGCGATGCTCTGCCGTAGTTCCGGCTGTTCGATCAGTTGGACCATGGCTTCGTACCAATCATCGCTCTCACCCGAAACAATCAGGCCGTTTTCCTTCCCGGCAACCCATTCCTCGTAAGCCGGAGAAGAAGAATATATACCCGGAATCCTGCAAGCGGAATATTCGCGAAATTTATTGTTGCTTTTGCAATCATGCAGCAGCGTTCGCTCCAACGGCGCTAACCCGATATCCCAGTTGGACCGGTAAAGACGCTTCAGAAAGTTTTTATAGTTCTCATCGTAGGATTCCGTAAACACCTGCGGCTTCTCCCGGAGTTCCTCGGGAACATACCCGCAGAACTCGATTCTGAGTTTATCCCCGTACTTCCCAATAATTTTGTGCAATGCCCCGATAACGGGTTCAAAAGCCACTTGTTTTTTTCCGCCTTCATACCCGATTACGACTTTCCCTTCTTCTTTACGGTTCTTTTTCAAACCGGAAATAACGGAGAAATCAACGCTTCCCGGAAAATAAACTATTTTTTGGGGACTAAAATGCGTTTCAAGATGTTTGGCAAAAAAACTGGAAGCAACCTTTACGCTTTGGGCGTTTTTCAGAAATTTAACATACGTCTTTCTTCGTGAAGAATCATGATAATATCGTCCCATATCCGAACCCGGAGACATCGCGATAAAATGGTCGTCGATCACGTACACCGTTCTTTTTCCCATCTCCCGGGCCATCTCCAGATACTTATAAGCTTCGGGCTGAACCGTTCGGAAGAAGAGGACGATATCCGCTTCAGCCAGCCTTGATCTGTCCATCTCATCATCGGATCTGACGTCAAAGTCGCAGACTCCCATCTTCTCCAAATGGCGGAGCGGCTGCTCAATGCCGATTTTATAGGAAGCGATTTTTTCCGATCCGACGATGAGTACGTTTATATCCCCTCTTTTCCCTCTTTTCCCCATGTTCCCGCTCTCTCCCCCGATTTTTACGTTTTGAGTATGAATTTCTTCCAATTATCGATGCATGTCTGAAGTGAAAAATGCTGACGGGCTGACCTATGCGCATTCTCCTTGATTCTCTGCCGCATCGTCGGATCTTCAATCATGGCCTTGATTCCCTCATACCAATCCTGCTCGGTATGCTCAACCAGGTAGCCGGTTTCGCCCTGCTCGACCCAATGCGTATAAACAGGAGACTTCGAGTATATGCCCGGAATGCCGCAGGCACCGTATTCACGGAATTTGGTATTCGTTTTTCCCTTGTTAAATGAATTGTTCGCAAGCGGCGCAATCCCGATGTTCCAGTTGCTTTGATTTAGCTTTTTCAAAAACTCCTTGTATTCCATTCCCCCGCCTTCATATTTGACGCTTGGATGATCAGCCAGCGAAGGCGGAAGGTAGCCGTAAAATTCTAATCTCACGAATCCCCCATAATAATCCAAAATTTTGTTCAACGCTGAAATGACGGGCACGAAATCTTCCTCTTTGTCCCCTCCTGCATAACCGATGACCACTTGCCCCTGATCCTTATCCGCCTTCACGTTCTGGTCCAGCCACTCGAAATCGATGCTGGCAGGGAAGTAAATCACGTGTCTATTGTACCGCTCATGAATATAGGTGCCGAGATAAGGTGCATCGACTTTAATGATTTGCGTGTTTTTCAAAAACTTAATAAACGTCTCTCGACGGATCGGATCGTTGTAATATTCGCCCACCGGAGTTGTTGGCTGAATCTCCAGGAAATTATCGTCAATAACATAGACCGTCCTTTTATTCAGCTGATGGGCCAGCTCTAGTAATGCATAGGCCGCCGGTTCCACATTGCGAACGAATACAATCATATTCGCGGCCGCAATCATTTCGTGGGTCACGTCGGTTTCCAGTTTCACGTCGAATTGCAGGTTCTCTTGTTTATTCAGCGTTCGGAGGGGCTGGATAACGCCGATTTCAAGTGACGGTATCATGCCTGCCGCGATAACCAGAACGTCCATCTTGGGCAGAGCCGTCTCGATGACGGCAACAGCGGTTTGGGACCTTTTGTGGGCATCGGCGCGCCCTTGAGCGAGCCCTTCCTCTTTTCCCCGCTGGAAACCGTCTAAACTGCCCTTTTGATATGCGCTAAGACGAACAGGATGGTGTTTTCGTTTTCCAGCTCGCTTTCGAGGCCTTATTTTTTTTCTTAAAGCCATCTTATCCTTCTCCTTTATAAGCTTCTTGATGACCGGCCTCCATACCCTCCGCATAACCAACGTTAAATCCTTCGTTGTACGCTTTATCAAACCCCGCATCATAGGATTGATTGTATTCGGCAGCCGTTTGTCGCGGAGCTATTCTTCCTGGACTTCTTCTTCTCTTTCCCCCAAAAACTCGATTCGCCCCCTTCCCTCTTAAGCCTCTTCCACGGATTCCTTTTCTCTTCAACGCAGCACCGCCATTTTTTTTCCTTGCTCTCATCCGTCTCACCCTTTTCTCTTTAATTAAATGTTATCCGCCTTAATCACCGGAGGAGAAATGATTGGAATTTCCTCCCCATATTGCTGGATTTCGTGCTCGTTCACTAGCAGCGGCTCGTAAAAATCAAGATGCCAAGCCGCTAAGACGAGCCGATTCAGGAATCGCTGCAGCCGATTCCCCTTGTACTGATAAACGCTGCCGTTCTTATGCTTGATCAGTTTGCCTTCTTGCTCCCAAGATTCCGTGGATGGAAAATACACAGTCCTCATACGCCCGACGGCTTCCTCCGCAGCCATGCGATCCCCGAGCGGCCAGCAGCGGAGATCAACCTGTGACACCCGGACAGCCTGAATTCCGACGGCTCCGTGAATCGGATGCCTGATTCCGTTCTCAATCCAATAGATTACCGAGTCTGCCCCTGTCACGAAGATACACGTCGGGTACATATCAACGGTCCGCAGCTTCATGTCCCGGTTCAAGCCCCGATGCCACTGCAGGGACAACATCTCATGAGGATCTTCCCACTTGCTGGAGTAGAAAGTAAGATTATTCGCATACACTTGTTCGAATCTGGAATTTAGCTTCTTCATGCTGACGCTGCCATAATGGTGAATAAACGTATCCTTTGCTATAATAAGCTGCATTCCAAGAAGACGGGCACGCAGCCCATAATCGTCATCTTCACAGTTGCCTATCTCAAAGCCCTCGTCGAAAAAACCCAATCGGTAAAAATCTTCACGCCGGATCAACATGCAGAAACCTGTCAAGCGTTCTGTAACGGTCCAGCTGTGCGCATTAGAGTGATTGTATGACTTGGAGAATTGCTGCATCTCGGCGATATCCTGGTAGCTGACATGAATAAGTTGCTCTCCGCTGATATAGTTTGTCACCGGACCTACAATCCCGAACTGCGGATCGCTGTGCAGACAGACGAGCAAATTCGAGAGCCAGTTGGCCGTCACAACGGAATCATTGTTTAAGATCATCAACGTTGTTCCTTTTGCCATCATCAGTCCCTGATTTACAGCCCCTGCAAAGCCTAAATTTTCCTCATTGATTCGAAAGCGAAGCCCTTGGGAAGATCTGAGAAATTCCGCAGTTCCGTCATCGGATGCATTATCAATAATAATGAGTTCATACGGGGTGTCGGTATATTGAGCGATACTTTCAATGCATTCTTTTAAATAAGGAAGCTGATTATAGGTCGGTATAATGATACTTGTACCCTCAAAAACATTCCTGAATTGCGATATTCCGATATGCCGCCCCCGGCTGTATCCATCCTTGTAGCCGGTATGGAAGCCTTTGTTAAATCCGTCGTTGTAACCGTCTGTTTTATGATGGCTGATGTGGTTCATAAGGTTGATTCCCCGCTTGCTAAGGAATCAGCCAGATGCCCGAAATCGATAGCGACCTTTCCGAGCTCGGAGGCAATTCGCTCTGTAATGATAACAGCCGGAATGCCGGCGCCCACCAGCGCGATGTCGAATGGATGCCCTCGAATTTCATCCATGATTCTGGGAATATCGTGGATTCCTTCCACGGGGGCCACCGTCCCCGCCACCTTGATTCCGCGGCCCGACAGCACCCGTGAAAGACCGGGAGCAGAATTGCCCACAACGAGAACTCGACGTCCTGCAAGGATCCCTCCCAGTAAACCTTCCAAATGCAATGCATAGTTGACCGTCGATAACGTTAGTTGCAGCTTTCGGTAATCAATGCCATGAGCTCTAAAAACAGAAAAGCCCAGAGGTTGAAAGTTTGGCAATCTGAGTTTGGGAATGCCAACGATATCTGCCTTTCTCACGGAGGCTGCCAACATATCTCTTGCTTTTAGATCAGGTAAACAAACACCGGCATAACTTAAAAAATGTCCTTCTTTCCGCACTTCTTCCTCGTTCAAAACCATGTCCTGCGCTAGCGTAAGCAGTTCCCCATCCCCTAAGCGGATAACGGACAACGGGGAGCTTGAATCCAAAGCTTCATTAAGCTTCCTTGCAACCTCCGCCGCGCTTAGAAGACGATAATATTGAGAACTCATTTGCTCCATTCCAGCTTCGATAATCTGGCGAACCGAAATTTCAGGAAGAATCTCCAGCTCCGGAAGAATCGAATCCACAATTCCCTCTCCTCCATCGTATAATCCCTTCGCGTACTCCTCTACCGAGTTTGGTTTAACCCTCATCGTTTCAGGTGCCGAGTGCTGCGACCTCATCATTGCCTGGTCGTAGCCTGCATCGAAGCCTTCATTGAACGAAGCTGCCGCTTGCTCCAGCAATTTCTGGGTGCAGTCGCTTTGCGTTTGGCCTTTTGTTCGCTGAAGAATAACTTTTCGCTTATGTCGCTTCTTTACCAGCCTGCGTCTTCTTTTCTCTAAGTGCTGCCGTATGATGATCACCCCGTCTTACGCACAATATATTCTTTGGAACTCATTAGGAAACGGGTATAACAATCCAATTTGGCTTGACTCAAGGAAAAATGATACGAAGCATCAAACTCAATCGTTTATGATAGGTATGATCCTTTCTTGTTCTCATCAAGCCGTTTAAAGCAATTCGCTGTCGCTCTTCCTCATGACGCAAGTAATAGTCGATTTTATCCATCAGTTCATCATAAGAGCCATAGGTTTCTATTTCCGTTCCAGGGGAATATAACTGATCCATATCATGGCGGATATCCGATAACTGAAGCGTGCCGCAGCCGGATATTTCAAACGTGCGGGGATTGACGGAAAGCGCCTTTACTTTCCTGCTGTTGGCGTTGATCGTATCGTCATCGGATGAACGGTGATGGTTGATCACAATCTTGGCACCATTGTAGTACGTTGCCGTGTCCTCCGGCGTCATCCAATCGCCGAGCTTAATCTTGTCGGACAGCTGGGCGTAATGTTTCATCCGGTCCCACCACCATCCGGAAATGACGACTTTTTTATTTTTCAGTATCGGGGCCAGATGATCCATTAACTCCACTCTGTTCCAATAGGCCGTTCCGATAAAACAAATATCGGTCTGATTTGAGGTTGGCACATGCTTCGGAAAAAATACATTCGGGTTGACTCCAAAAGGCAAGTGATATACATGTTGACAACCTAAATCGCGATAAAAAGAAACGCAGTTGGATTCAAGCGTAAAAATATAATCGTAACGGGGAGCGATCGAAACCGTCCAGTCCGTATAGTACGGGTCATCCGTAAACCAAATGGCTGTTTTAAATCCGTTATCCCGAAGCGCTTTGAGCGTATCGGCTTCCAAAACAACCCCGTTTAAAGCAAGTACTAGGTCCGGCTGGAATTTCTTAGCCAAAAGGACGATATCTTCGGAAGGGCTCGCGACCGAGAGACTTCGAACCAGTCCCTTTAAAGCGTCAGTCACCGCCTGATCCAGCGCAGGATACGGAACGCCAATGCCTGCAGTGACATAAAGAATACGGAGATCGCGGACCTGCTCCTCTTCCTTGGGTAAGGACCTTATTACCGCATCGGAAAAACCGAGCCTGTATCCCTCTCTCCGTCCCACTGAATAACCTTTTCTGTATCCTTCCAACTGGGCGGATTGCTCTCCCCCCTGAAGCAGCAAATGCTCATTCATATAAGGTTCACCACAATCGGCCACTGGCTTGGTATAAGGACTGGAAGGTTCCAGCGTCCGTCCACCATCCGTCTAATATGTCATAGGTAAGCTGCCCCTTCGATGCATACACATTGTTCACGTCGGTAATTTCCAGTTCGCCTCGTGCGGATGGTTTAATGGTTCGGATCGTTTCAAACACCGTCGAATCATACATATAAATACCGGTTACGCAATAATCGGATTTAGGATCCTCCGGCTTCTCCTCGATCATGACAATGTTGTCTTTCTCCAAGACCGGAACACCGTATCTCTTCGGATCAAGGACTTTCTTCAGAAGTACGCGCGCTCCAGCGGCCTGTTTTTCATAAGCTTGCACAAAAGTTGATAGATGATCCTCAAACAGATTATCGCCAAGAAGCACAACGAACTTTTCGCCAGGTGTTATGAACGGTTCGGCAAGGTATAATGCTTGGGCAATCCCCCCGGCTTCTTCCTGGATTTTAAATGTGACGCTTACTCCCCATTCTTTTCCGCTGCCGATCAGGTCTGTATACAGACCAGCCGATTGCTTGCCGATCACGATGAGAATTTCCTCGATGCCCGCTTTTTTGAATTTCTCAATTCCGTGACATATCATCGGAACCTTCCCGACAGGCAGCAGATGTTTATTTATGACTTTGGTCAGTGGATAAAGCCGGGTACCCGTACCTCCTGCCAGAATGACGCCCTTCATATAATCCTTCCTTTCGCAAAATAGATGATTATACATAGATCGTTGGATCGACGCCCCATTTATCCATGAATTTTTGTTTGTTTGTATCGATAAGATGCTTCACTTGACTCATGTCCTGCTTGGCAAAGCTGGCACTCCCATGATGAAAAACGAAAACATCGCCCGCGATCCTGAACGTATAACCCGCATTCCTGGCCCGGTAACAATAGTCATCGTCTTCAAAATGACCTGGTGAATATCGTTCGTCCAGCAGTCCGATGCGATCCATCAATTCCCGTTTAAACAGGAAACATAAGCCTACGATTCGATCCACTTGAAGCCACTTACTGGCATCCGGCTCATTCAGCTGGTTCGACATCTCTTCTAAGCTGGTATAAGGCATATCGATCTGTTGTTTCCCGCTTGCATAGTTGGTAAGCGGCCCGACGATCCCGATATTGGTTTTGCTGTTCAAACAATTCAACATATTCTGCAACCAGTTGCGGGTGACGATGACATCATTATTCAGCAGAAGCAGCGTATCACCGGTTGCAATTTTCAAACCCTTGTTGCATGCAGCTGGAAAGCCAATGTTGTTTGCCAATGAAATGAAGGTAATCCCCTCCTGACGGCAGATGTCAACGGTGCCGTCGGAGGAACCATTATCAACAACGATGATCTCGTAAGGCTCATTCGTATGGCGCTTAATGGAATAAATGCAATCCTTTAGTAGCTCCCTGCCATTGAAAGTCGGAATAATGATGCTTGTTTTTTTCATAGCTACCACCTTCTAAACCTTGGTTAGCTGCCTTTGTCTAATCTGATCCATAAAAGATAGCCGCGGCCCCTTTATGTCGAATACCGTTTTGAGAGCTTCGATGTGGTCTCCGATGATCAAATCGGCAACTGCATTTTGTTGTCCGACATTTCGAGCTCGGAGCCGATTTTTCGTAATCACGTCTACACTGGCTGGTGCATTTATTTTCAAACCCTTTTCAAGGGCGATGACTTGCGCTTTCGGTGGGACAGATAAATTGGCGTATCCGATGATTTGGGCAGCTTCCTTCCTTATCGCGTGAGGTACCGCGGTAAGCGAATTGGCTTCGAGATCCGCCCTGCCCATGGATCGGTTAATAAACTCCTTCACTATTGTTACGTAGTCTCTGTTGGAAAACATCCCGATCCATGGAGAAATATCATTTAAGGCAATATCGCTACCCTGTTCAATGGCATCAATGAAAGGTACGAGATGCTCTGCTAATATTGGAACATCTCCATCAAGGAACAGCAGAATGTCAGAATCGGCTAACTTCGCCCCGACCGCTCTGCCAACATCGTGTCCCAAAGCTTGTTGATAGTGTACAATGATGGCTTTCGATTGGTTTCGAATCATTTCAAAGCTTTCATCGGTGGATCCGTTCACCACAAAAATGATTTCATGAAGCGGCAGCCGATGAAGCTGCTCCAGCAATTTAATAATCGTGTCTTTCTCGTTCATCACCAAGACGATCGCCGCTACCCTTTTGTCCGTCGGCAGGAGAACGGCATTTCCTAGATATATTCCGGAATGCTTACTGTGTCCTTCCACAAATTTGGATGCCGCTGCGTGGTAAACCGTCCATGGCAGCGGTTTGACTGAATGGTACCAGCGATTCCAGCTCTCGTTCACTTTGATATGGGGGGGTGTATCCGCCGTTGTTGAAACTTCATGGGCCGCTTGCTGATAACCGGCAGCATAAGCTCTCTCATTCCAATTGTCGACCGCTCCGTTTGAAATCCGGCGATTCTTGAAAATAAGAGCCCCCAATTTATGACCGCTCCGGTTTCTCTTGGTCCTTGCTCTTTTATTTATGCGTTTCATGGCTCTCCTTAAAGAACTTGAGGCGGGTATCATACCTCGTCTCCGCTTTCTTCGCACCATCTCATCACCACACGCTTTCTCTTTTTCGTGCGAGATCCGATCGATTTCCCCGCATGCCGGATTGAGAGATTAACCAATCTATTGCTTCCAAATGATCCCCCACAATCAGGGTTTCAAGGGGATCATTCCCTCTGGTTCTACCCCTCCTGGGATTTCTTTTTCCTACATCCACGTAATGAATCCCCCGTACCTTCAAGCCATTATAAATGGCCATTGCTTGAGCTTTCGGAGGAACGGCCAAATTGTCGATACCAATCAAATGTACCGCTTTTCGGCTCATTGCATGTGGAATGGTTGTAAGTGAAGCTCCTTTCAAATCGGGATTGGATACCAAAATGTTTAACGTATGCTTAGCGAGGATAACGCTGTGAACGTGATGCTTATCGATCGGACCCAAATACTTGTTCAAAGCCACGTCCACCCCCTCTTCCACAGCTTTCGTTAAAGGGGTCAAATCACTTGTTTTTATTACGATGTCTGCATCGGTAAACAGCAAGATGTCTCCTCTAGCCGCGGCAGCGCCGATACTTCGTCCCACGTCATGACCGAGCGGAAAGGGCAGGTGGATCACCCTCGCTCCGATGCTCTGAGCAATTTCTGCCGTACCGTCCGTTGAACCATTGGCAACAACGATAACCTCTGTGTTGGCGTGCACTTGGCTGGCTTGCCGAATGACTGCCGCAATGGTCTTCGCTTCGTTCATGGCAGGAATGATGACGGATACCTTCGGAAACTCGGCATTTATGATCGGGGACAAGGATCCTCTCCTCTTTTTTCTGTTAACGGGACTCGCAGGACTTCGTTTCGACATGTTTCTCACCTGCCAAGTTGGGATTAAGAACACTTCCTCCTCATTTTATGTATAGGTTTATTTACTGTAACGGCGTTCGTACCTTACACCGAATAAAATTGGGTTGAGCGGATGGACCAATAAACATACCAACTCTATCGATATCGAATAAACTAGAACATCAAAAAGAAAGGAAGTGAAGACCTATCAGAACATTCAGGGCAACATTATTAGGCAGAAACGAGGTACCCGCCGTTAGAACGCGGGCCACGGGGAATATTGTTTTTCAGCTCAACAACACAGGCACTCAGCTAAGATTCAGACTTGTTATTCGAAATATCAGCCAAGTGACCCAAGCTCATATCCATCTCGGAAGAGTCGGACAAAACGGCCCCATTGTCGCATTCCTGTTCGGTCCGTCAAAATTCGGTATAACCGTAAGACGCGGGATTATTCAGGGTGTCCTGACGAATCAGGATTTGATCGGTCCTCTGCAAGACAGAACGATTCGAGATCTGATCCGTGAATTCGAGCGTGGCAATGCCTATGTGAACGTTCATACGATCCAAAATCCGAATGGTGAAATTCGCGGGCAGGTTCGGCGATAAAATCACATCATCTTATTTGTATATACGTTTTATGAAGAAAACCCTCCAACTGTGCATAGAGCGGAGGGTTTTACACTTGGTCGGCTTTGGCAGCGGGAACGTAGGTTTTAATCTATCTGTTCTTCCAACCTCTCAAAAATGTGCGTTTCATCTCATCCATCTGCCTTTACATTCATCTCTCCCATTGCATTAACTGTTACTAGATTAAGAATACAAAAACCTTAATCAATTCTATATGAGGAGGTAGACGTGATGGCCATTATTTCGGTCTTCCCTTCACCTACAGGGACGCCAATTGCAACTGCGGTAGCTTCAGCTGTCGCTGGTGACGTCGTATTGGTTAATGATGGAACGTATCCTGAGCCGGCGGTGACTGTAGCGACTTCCAACGTAAAAGTTATAGCTAAAAATGAAGGTGCGGCGATACGCCAAGGACTCAACGCTGCCGCAAGTGCGTTCATTGTCACAGCAGCTACGGGGGTTGAAATTAACGGATTCTCCATTCAAAACTACACGGCCGATGCGATTGATGTTACCGCTGGTACCAATCACCGCATCATTGGCAATACCATTAACAACACGCTTGGTATTGGTATTGATTTAGCGGCCGGTACCGGACATGTAGCCTGGAGAAACAGTGTTCAAGATGCAGGCGGCGTTGCAGGAATCAACGTAGTAAGCACCGACAGCTGGATCGTACAGAATGTATTCTTCAGCAATACAAGTGTGGGTATTTTGTTGGCCGGCGCCAATAATGCGGCTATTGGTAATACTGTCTCTCAAAACGGCACAATCGGCATCTCGAGCATCGCAGCGAACAATCTGTTATTCGGCAACACGGTCACGCAAAACGGAATAAGCGGAATCACCGTTGCAGCAGCAAACAACGTGCTGATACGCAATAACGTGGAAAACAACACAGGTACCGGTGTTTCGATCACAACCGGCGATAACGGATATCTTGGAGCCAACGATTCGAATCGTAACACTCAAACCGGTATCGCAATTGCCACCGATTTTAACAGTGTGGAATTCAACGAAATGGAGTTCAACCAGAATTTTGGACTCCTCATTTCCGGCGATGAAAACACCGCATTCGGAAATCGGTTCACCGGTAACACGCCAACTCAAATCTCCGTAACAGGTACAGATAATAACTTGTTCTAAATTCCTTGTGTATGTAAGGCTTTTACGCTTGCTCTCCTCGTGAGGGCAAGCACTATTTTTCAACTGAGTTACCCGCAAGGGCATCCCGTAAACATGATGGTTTGGAGGTCATTTGATGAGAAAAATTCTTGTGGTCGGCTCAGAGGAAACCGCATCATACCAAATCATTCTTCTTCCCCCTCTCCGTTATCTGGAAGGACAAGGATACTGCAGTTTCAAGATCCTTCCACATAAGCAAGTAACCCGATCTATCATTTCTTCATATGATATTATTTTGTTTCTGAGAAGCATTGAGCCTGCAGCGCTCCAATGTTTAGAATGGGCACACCGTGAGGGAAAGAAGACCGTATACGTCATTGACGACCATTTTCTCGCGATTCCTCAAACCACCCGTCTTGGCCAAATATACTCAAAACCCGCTTATAAAGAAACCTATACTTACTTTCTAAAGAACGTACACACAGTCAAAGTAGAATCACCCGTCTTTCGCGATGTGATTAAGATGCACTTCACTCCTAAAGTGGTCTATTTTCCAGGAAGCATTGATGTTTCCTATACACAATTGTCCAACAGTCCGAAAAAGGAAGATCGACTCGTGATCGGATATGAAGGTGCCAAAAAGGAAAGTTCTTTCCGCCCGGTTATTCCTGCATTGCAGCGCATACTTAAGGAATACGGAGATTTTGTTAGACTGGAGTTCTACGGGTACTGTCCTGAAGAATTGAAGGGGCATCCTAATATCTCCCATTGGAAACATAATGAAAATTACAGCCAGTTCATGCAGCAGCTGTATCGGGCCAATTGGGATATCGGTCTTGCACCCATGGATGATGGTCTGTTCTACCGCTGCAAAAGCAATGTGAAGTTCCGCGACTATGCTGCCTGCCGCATTCCCGGCATTTATTCATTATCCCCCATATACCGTGATTGCGTATTCCACAAAAAAACGGGTTATTTTGTTCCTCAAACAGAGCAGGGCTGGTACGTCGGAATTCGAGAAATGATCGAGAATCCCAAACTTCGAAAAAAAATTTCACAAAAGGCCGCGAAGGCCGTGGCCAAGAACTTTACGGTCAAACAGTGTGCGAAAAATTGGAAGTCTCTTTTTCAAGGCCTGCTCGACATACCATAGAACCTGTAATAGATGATGACCTATTATCTGGAATGGAGAGTGATAGCATGCCTACTATTCAAGAGGCAGCGTTGGTTCTTATCCAGCATTATGACATCAAAAAGCCGAAAATCGAATGGATTCAGGACGAACCGGATAAAGCGGTGTGGAAGGTAATCGATAACAAAGAAACCTATATCCTTAAGTCGGATTACAGATCAAGCAAAACCTTCACCCCTTCTATCACTCTACAATACGAGCTATCCCAACAGGGGTTGAAGGTTCCGGAGGTAATCGCCACGAATCAACGGAAACTATGTACGAAGCATGGTAAGCATCGTTATTATTTATCTAGATATATTTCTGGCGGTTCTGCATCGATAATTGACCGCGTAAAAGTCATTGGGGATTTTCATCAAAACGCTACATGGCCAAGTTCACTCTCATCCAATCAAAAACCGAGCGCCTTGAAGAATGGAATAAACAGATGGATATCTGAATATCAATTAAAATTAAAAGATTTGATGAAATGGAAAGACCAGTACTCCTTGCCGTATATTCAACCCTGTTTACAATTAGCTGAGAAATGTATAAGAGTTTCTTCCCGAAGAGCCCCCCTCCTCGCTGATCATCTCACATCCGTAAACAATAGGAGATGGCTTGTACATGGGGATTTAACCCATTTAAACGTAATAAAAACGCCATCAGGAGATTTATGGATCATTGATCTGGAGCATTCAAGAATTGACTCTCCCATCAAGGATATCCGTTATTTATTACCGAGGGTCGTGTTATCTTCCCACTATAAAGAGTACTTTGCGAGATTTCCTGAAGGGAAGTCTTATAAAGAACTCTACTATATAGATGCGATATTTCCTCACAGCCTCCACTTCTACCTCGGCGGATCGATCAGGCAAATGAAACTTCCGCTGAAGAGTACCAAAGTACAAGAGATAGTATCAGACGAACTAGCGAAGGATGACATGATAAGCAAGGAGTTGGGCGGCATTAAATAAGGGAATACCGAAGGGGCCGTTGTACGACAACGGCCCCTAAGATACATATTAACTTTTCAATCTTTTCATAACCGGCTTATTGTGGTGCTTGCTCCAATTAAAAAATTCATTATTACGGATATTGCCATTGATCGCGGTAAAAGGAACCTTATTCTTCCAGGCAACGTAATTAAAACTGATTTGGTCTCTTTTACTATAACTTATAATTTGTCTCCACCATGTGGTCATTGCTCCCGTAACGATAGGATCATTATGGCGTCTTAGGATCACGCCGGACTCAATCAGTCCGTTATCCCTCGGATATCCCGCATTCTTATACAAGGCTACTTGTTTTAATATGACTTCTTTGTTATCCTTCCCCAAGGCAATGCAAGCCTCAGCTTCTTTATAAATACAATTCCGATGTGAATGTTTGTAGAACACGAGCGGTGAGGCGCTATATTTTTCAATAAACCGATCGATATCTCCGACAATTCTGATATTCCCGTCAACCCAAACACTGCGTTTGTAGGTCGGGAATAATAAATGTGGCATAACTTTTACCCATCTAGCTTGACGAGCCGAATCAGCGAATATTTTATCTAACTTAATCATTTTCCAGGTTCCGGACTTTAATTTCGGATTATCCGTAAAACAATAGTAATCACAATGCTTGCTCATTTGTAAAGGATCCTGCAGCTTATCGTAATTGCCGGTTATCGCTGTGTATACTACGTTTTTTCGTTGATTACTTGTGATGATTTGTCGTCTGCACGCTAAGAGCCACTTTAATTTTGCCCTTGTTTCTCTGAGCGATTGATGGACGGCCATTTTTTGTATCGATCGTTGAACCCTTTCCTCGCCATGCTTGCGATAGAGAGCAGCTTTTCCATTCTGCACTAATTTCTTTCTTCTATCGGTTCCAAAACTTGCCGACTTTTGATGATAGATATAACAATGGGTGGCAACCTTTAATTTAAAGTTGGCAGCCCGGGCGCGAAGGCAATAATCATCTTCTTCCCCGTAACCTACCGGAAAGTTCTTCTCATCAAAATATCCGATTTTGTCTAACACTTCTTTCTTGATCATTAAACAGAAGCCGTTCAAAAACATGACTCTCGGAAAAATCTTATCCGAGGCTTGATAGACAAGCTCGGCCATTTGTTCGATCGTCAAGTTGGGCTCCAATCCATTACGGTTCCAGTCCCGATGGGGAATGGATTGCCAGCTGGCTGCATTTGACAGCGGACCGACGATACCGATCCTGCGATCGGATTCCATGGTTTCCGTCAGCCTTTCCAACCACTGACTGGTTACGATCGTATCGCTGTTGAGGAGGACGCAGTATCGTGATGTTGACTGTTTTAATCCTTGATTCGCTGAAGCCGTATAGCCTTGCGGTTTATCGTGTCGAATTAATTTATGGTGAAATTGTCGTGTGTACTGTTCCAGATATCGCTTTGTGGTTTGATCGCTTCCATCATCTATGATAATTAAATTAATTTCTTGTGTCGTGTTATTTTGAATGGAGCTCAAGCATTGTTTTACTGCGTTCAAACCGTTATGCACACAAATGACAACATCAATCAATCCCTTCCCTCCCTTCCCCGTTATCTTTGATCGACACAATCGGGGATGAGCTCTTCTCCAATCGCTTATGTCCGCCGAGCAAGACGATGTTTCCTTTAATCGACCGGGTCACATTTTTCGTGTCATACAGCAAAGCGGCATGCTCAGCAATAAATCGGTAATCGATCGTACTATGATCGGTAGTAATAACGACCAGGTCGGCGGAGGCAATCAGATCCGGCAAAAGTTCTATGGAGGATATCCTGTGGCCGTTGTCCATAAACCATGGAATGAACGGGTCATAATAGGTTACCGCAGCCCCCTTCTGCTGTAGAAGCCTGAACACTTCCAGTGACGGCGATTCCCGCATATCGTTGACATCCTTTTTATAAGCCATGCCGATCAATATAATATTAGAGTTTTTTAGCGGCTTTTCATGGTCATTGAGTATGTCGGTAATCTGCGATATGACATAGCGGGGCATATTGCTGTTGATATCGCTGGTCAATTCAATAAATTTGTTATAGAAGCCGAACTTTTTAGCTCTCCATGACAGATAGGTCGGATCGATCGGGATGCAGTGGCCGCCGATCCCCGGCCCCGGGAAAAAGGGGATGTAACCAAACGGCTTGGTCGAAGCAGCGTCGATCACTTCCCAGATGTTAATCCCCATTCGGTCACACATGAGCGTCAGCTCGTTCACAAGCGCAATGTTAACGCTTCGAAACGTGTTCTCGAGCAACTTAACCATCTCGGCCGCTGCCGTTGAGCTTACCGGAATCACGTTATCCAAAAAAGAACGGTAAAATTGAATGCCGAGATGTGTACATTCCTCCGTGATTCCACCTAAGATTTTAGGTGTGTTTTTTACATTGAATTTACGGTTTCCAGGGTCCACTCTTTCCGGAGAATAACATACAAAAACATCCTTACCCACTTCCCATGGCGTATTGGCCTCAATCACATTCTTAATTAATTCTTCGGTCGTTCCGGGATAGGTGGTGCTTTCCAAAATAATGAGCGTATCTCTCGAAGCATACCGGATGATGGAATCAACCGCTGACCGAATCATGGAAACGTCAGGATCTCTGTTGATGTTAAGCGGGGTGGGCAAGCAAATAACGATGATATCTGCCTCAGCCAGCGCTGAAAACTCATGAACGGCATACAGGCGCTGATGGATCAAAGAATCGATATCTTCATCCTTTATATCCGTAACATACGATTTTCCGCGTTGCAGCTGTTCCGTTTTATTCTTATCAATGTCAATTCCGTACACCCTGTAATTGGCTCTTGCCGCCTCCACTGCCACAGATAGTCCGACGTAACCAAGACCGATCACGGCCACCGTTGCCGTCTTGGTTTTTATTTTATGCAAGATTTCGCTCATCCTGGTTGTCCATCCTTTCTTGAAGAGTAAGTCCTTGTTCAAAAAACACCCATGATGAAATTACCGGGCGATCATGAATTTCCTTCTCCTGATAAAATATGAAATACGCCTGAGAGTAGCAACGGCGAATTCACCAGACATATTACCCATGTCATTCCTATTCGTCCGGTACATACAGAAAAGACAGCGAACGGTTTCGCTGTCGTAGTATACAAGCCATATTGTCCTGCCTCCCGAATGCATATTAATTACTTTCCGGAGTCTCCCCGAGCAAACGCTCCGCTAAAATGGCGGGCTTCTCTAAACGTTGTTGTACCGTTGGCCAGTTCTCCTTCGTAGCCGTATGAATAACCATATCGTAAGGGACCCCCCTGATCGTCAGGCCATTGCGTTCGATTCCGGTTCGCGGCAGCCCGCAGTGATCATGAAAAGAAACGACGCTCGCATTCTCGATAACCGTATTGGAAAACACACTGGACAAACCCAGAATATCGAACGCAACGTGAAAAATAAGCCATACGCTGGCAGGAGCGGCTGGGATCGAATCGGAAATGATCCATCTTCCCCAATTGCCGGCTTGACCATCAATATCATAGATCGCGATGGTTCCGATCGGCACTCCCGAGAGAAGCTCAATGCAGAAGTAATAATCGCCCTCTCTATGAAAATATTCTTTCAACCATGCTTCATGCACAGCATAACGAGAGTCGATTTCTCCGATGTACTTCGATAACTCAGGGGACCTTCTCAGCTTGAAAATAAATTCGGCGTCGTCCATCGTAATCGGTCTTAATCGAATGCCGAAACGTTCAACGGTGATGTTGTGGTTCACGACTTCACCTCAATGATCCTGGCGATGTCATCCAAGCTTTGAATACCCGCTACTTCCCTGATGGAAAAGCGAACATCGAATTGCTCTTCAAGGCGAAGAATGAGCTCCATGTGCTTTAAAGAATCCCAATTCGGCAATTCTCCCCGCTTTGGATTACCTTGAGGCGGAATCGGGGTGTTCAACACCTCGGATAAGATCGACCCAATTTGTTTGCGTATTTCCGTCATCGATTTACCTCCACTCTGGCAGGATGGTTCCCGCAAGCAGCTTTTACACGTGCATAGAGATCCCTAAGCGGCAGCTGTTCCGGCGAGCCCTCAACAAAACGCTTTATCCAGTCCAAGGCGGGGGCATTCCGCGGCCCCTGGGACATCTGAATGTGGATACGCTGCACTCCGCGATCCATCAATTTCTCCAAGATCCAGGCAAAGGCTACCGTTTCAATGTCACGTCCAAGCGCCCTGCAGCTAAAAAGCGTCTCGATGAGATGCGCTTGTTCGCCATCCAACCTGCATACAAAGGTGCCGATAATTCCGCTGTCTGACAGTATATCCGATAGGCCAACCGTAATCGTAACGTATTTGGAGGCGTCCATAACGTCATTTGCTTCATTTTCTGTCATACGCCTTAAAGCTAGGTTAAACTGATTTGTTTTATGACTTAGATCATACAGCCGCTTGACATGGGAAGCTTCATTCTCATAAATGGTAATGACCATGTTCAAGCTGTCTAAATAGGAATGGTAATCCGATGCGGTTTGCCTGATCTTCTCTCTTGCCTGATTGGCCTGGATATCCGTTGTTCGGGATACGGCAATGTCATCCCGGTGAAGTTGATACAATCCGGGAAAATGACATAAACCCAGCATCGTTTCTTCACCGTTTCGTTTGGCACGTAGAAGGCGTACCTCCGGTAGTTCTGCAGCCATCTTCACCAATTCCGCCGGATTGTCATCCACAAACAAGAAGGCAGACGGATCGATATTCAGTATTTGAGAGAGCCGATTCAGATTTTCTGCTTTTGTCTGCCAATTTGCACGAACAGCGGCAAAATCGTCCCATCTCAGCGGAAAATCGGTGCGCGCATCGAACAGTGCTTTAACATCTTCCTCCTCATTTCGGCTGCACAAGGTAAGCATAATTCCTGATTGTTTTAGTTGAAGCAGCAGCCTTTGCAACCGATGATGGCCTTCCGTTAACGTTACCCCTTCAGCTCCTTCTTCTCCGAGGACTCCGTGATATAGCGTATCATCTAGATCCAGGGCTATCGCTTTAAGCCTCGGAACCAAGGAAGCGGGCAAGAGCTGGACGCCAAGGTGACGGGAAATAATCGTTGTTGCCTGATTGGAAAATGGGTAGTTGCTGATTTCTTCGTTCCGATAATCATAGAAGGATTCGGTGCCTTCATGGGCCAATTGGGCTAAATCGATCAGAACACAGCCCGTGTTGTTCTCAACCGCCCCCAACAAAAACGAATTTAACTTCCGGAACCATCCACGGTCGCTGGCACGGAAGCTGAGCACCCTATCGGCATCTTCCAAGGACTCCGGCCAGTTATTTATCCAGATCGGTTTATCCGTTACCATTCGCAGTTTAACGATCCGTTCATTCAGCCATTGTGCAGCTTCTTGTGCACTCATAGAGCGGGCGTAAATCCGCCAATCTAACCAGATGATATATACATCCGCCTGAGCTTCCCCTCCAATACCGGACAGAGCGCTATCATAATCTGAGTAATCAAAACAGACATCAGCCTCCCATAATCCGCAAAACGGAGACATCAAATTGGCAACAAACTCAAAGGGCATCGTTCTGTCAACTCGTATTCGGAAGGTTCGAATGCTTGGAAGCTTCGGGCTTCCTGCAATCCGACCCCTGGAGGGAAGGGAGCACAGCAGAGAATCCGCTAAATCTAAACGGGTTAACACATGATTCATTCCTATACCTCCCTCCTGATTTCAGAGCTTTGACCTGGCCATCATGCCAATGTTCTTGATACTCCCGGAGCCTATCCCGCTAAAGCCATTGGCATTAATATAACCCGAGCTCCTTACCCCACACATTGATTCTTTCTAAATAATGATCCAATAAATGAACCGTCTTCAGATCCTCCACGCCCCAATAGAGCTGCTGGAACAAGCTGCGTTCCAAAACGCGCTGCAAATAGGCCATTTTGTACAACGTAACCGGGTCCGTATCGAACCGGATTCCATATTTGAGCATTTCTGCTGCATATAAAGGCGCACAGCGTTCAATTACGGCATTTTCGTCGCCTCTCCAGTCCTTGCGGTATGCAAAAAACACACCCATTAAATTAAACATATCGAACCAGCAAGGTGAGAAACGTGCACCTTCCCAATCGATAAACTTAATGTTCCAGTTCTCTTCGGCTACATTGTGGCAGCCGATATTCGGTGTTTGCAGATCATTGTGAATGATGCTTTTACCTGCCTGCAGAAGCTCGGGAAAATAAATAGGTCCTTTTTGTAACATGGTACGGACATTAGCGTAGCTAGACTCCAGCCTCGCCTTTAATTCGGGACGTTCCATTGCTTTATCCAGATATTCTATAGTTCTTTGATGCGTCTTCTGGCGCTCTTGCGTTGAGTTGGGGGAATCGTAAAGCGGGAGCCATTCCTCGAATGTTTCCCAATGACTATAAAAATTGTCGTTATAGGTTAGCGCGTGAAGTTTCGCCAAGGAAGGGATAATCCGGTCAAAATAATCAGGTGTAAAGATAACCTGACCCTTTACTTGAGGGACGAACTCCATGAATACCCATACATCATCACCATTCATACCTTCCACGATCAGATATATGTTAGGTATCAGATCCGATAAAATATGGGTTGCTTTTCGGTACATGTTTAACTCGATAAGTTTCTGTTCGTTCACGGGTGCTTTGAATATCTTTAAAATCATTGGATATTTTTGTCCGTTTGCCGTAATTTCGAGTTTCCAGATTGCACTCTTGAATGTTTCTTTCAAACACTCCATATTTCCGTCATTCAAAACAACGGAAGATCCGAAATGGCTTGCAATCTGATCAGCGCATCCAAGCTCCCGCCACTTCAGACTTATATCGTTAAGAGGCGGGTTTGCCAATAAGGCTTGTGCATCCTCAAGCCCTTTATTATATCCATCTTCTTTTCCCTTTTTAAATCCATCCGCACGACCTTGCTCGAACCCTTCCGAATTTCCTGTTTTCACCATATCCGCGATCCTCCACTCCGTATTCCTTTTATATCCTATGTGGAGGACCTCCGACATGACATTAAAAAAACGCGATTTAACATTCCGTATACACGATTTTACATCCTGCGAATAATTGGATCTTTATGCGGATGGGCGCTGGATAAACATTGTAAAGCAACGCAAAATAACCCGCAGAACACGCGGGTTAACCGTGTAGTATTCAACTTCGTATTCATAGGACCGAATGTTTCTAGCGCTAATAAAGCTCCAAATTTTTTCCTAAGACCTTGATTTTTTCTAAATACGCCGGCAGCAGCTTCGCCTCTTTTTTTCCGGTAACAGCCCAATTCAGCTGCAGATACAGCCCTTTCTCGAGTATTCGTTTTGCAAATGCCATCTGATACAGTTTTAGTGGATCCGTATTAAAGATAACTCCGTGCTTTCTCATCTCATTCGAATATAATTGAACGCAGCGGCGGGTTATATCCTCTTCCTGATCCCCCCATTCTCGGCGGTATGCCAAGAAAACCCCGATCAAATTGACGAGATCAAACCAGCACGGGGCATATTTTGCGCCTTCCCAATCGATAAACTTGATTTTCCACGACTTCTCCTTAACATTGTTGGTCGCTATGTTTGCAGTGTGAAGATCTCCATGGATAATGCAGCAGCCTTCATGAACGACCTCCGGGAAATAATCCGGCCCTCTCTGCAGCAGGCCCTTTACGAGTGAGTAGTATGGATTAATCATATCTTTCAACTTGTTGTTTTTCATCGCTTCATCTAAATAAAATAAGGTTAACTTATTTATGTTTTTTCTTTCTTGTCTCATAACATTGGAATTATATCGAGGCAGCCAATCACCGAATAGTCCCTCATATTGTATAAAGCGTTCATTCATCGTAGAGGAGTGGAGCTTCGCTAGTGTCGGAATGATTTTGTCAAAATGATCCGGATTATACTGAACTCGCCCTTTAAGAGGCTCAACGTATTCCATGAATACCCACAAATCGCGTCCGTTCATATTTCGTTTGGTCTTATAGACCAGTGGCATGAACGGTTGAAGCACTGTTCTTCCTTTACGGTAGATATTTTTCTCAACCGTGCTTTCCGGCCGGTCTTTTTTGAGCGCTTTCGAAATTTTAAGAATGACGGGGACGCGCTTTTGGTCATGTTCGATTTCAAGTTTCCATATGCTGCTTTTGTAGGAGTCTTTTAAACATTCCATGGTTTGATGAACCCATCTCGCTTCGGTGCCAAAGGACTTGAATGATTTGGGGAAACCCATCTTACGGCATGTTCTTCGAATGAATCGCTTGTCTATTCTGCTGGTTCGACTCATTAGTCCTCACCCCATTTTTTGCTTTTAACCATCGTATGTCGAACATAGCGATACAAATCCATTCATTCGCCTACCAAACGGAAATGTGCTCTGGCTCAAATTGGTCCGCGGGGTTCTTCCATACATAATTTTGATTCGGTAAACGGGATCGTTCTTCAGCCTTAGTTATATAGAATGCTACCTGTGTCGTCTAGGCTAAGGTAACAGCCTGTCTCCCATCTTCATACCCTTTCGCAAATCCGGCTTTAAAATCTTCCATGTAGGAATGATCATACCCTTTGTCATGGATTTGGTGGGATAAAGGCCGGGATCTGCCGGCCTCAGACCTGGAGCTGTAGCGTCCACCGGCTCGATGGCGCTTGACTGGCTTGCCATGGCGGCGTTTAGTAACTGATGACTTCAGGCTTCTCAGCCCTTTTGCGAATGACTTCTTCCGTGCCATGGGTGAAGCCTTACGATGATTCCTGACCGTTAATGCCGTGTTCATGGCGAATCCTCCTGCAAGGTTCAATTCGTAGCTTCTAACCCGGCCTCATTGTAAAATAGCTGGCACTCGGATGTTATCCAGGGCGATGCCGGACTGCCTAATTTGTACCGATTTAACGGAATGCCTGTCAACATTTCAGCCATCACGGATTGATAGCCGACAAGCAGCCGAATATTCTCCGCAAGCGTGCGCGCGGTTGTTTCGGAATGTGCCGTAACCTCTGCGATACTTTCCAAAATACTTGCCAGCGCTTGCTGGCTTCTAGCAATGGATGATACCATAGCAATCTTGGCCTCATGTTCCCGTTGTATGCGCGCGATCATGAGTCCGTATCTCCGAAATCGAATGCATCAAATCCCATGGCATCATCTTGTTCAGCGTCCGTTCCGAGAATAATCCGCAGATTCCGGCACAGACCGGAGCCTATTTTCGTCAAGCCCTCGATTTGCTCGACAATTTGCTCGTGAATGGATAACGAATCCTTCAACTCTCCCTTGGAACGAGGATATTGAGTCAAGACCCATTGACAAACCTTTTCGGCTTCTACCGCTTTCCCTTGAAGAATGAGATAGGTATTATATTGAATAGTCACGGATGCATCGAGAATCCGCATGAACGATTCCTCTTTACTCACATACATTCCCCCTTAACCAACGAAGTCGGATCCCATTATTCTTCGCCTTGCTCGTTCGCTCTAAGCTCTTTCATTACGATTTCCAAACTGTCTGCCGATGTTTGTTGCAGGTCGGCCATGGCGTTCAAATAAGCAGCAATGCTGCTATTGACTTGTTCCACCTGGGATCCTGACGACCGGCCACCTAATAATTGTCCCCCTAACGATGGTCCTCCCAACGATGATCCTCCTCGTGAATTCGGTTCTTCGGAGGCTTGGATTTCATGATTCGGTAAGGAATGTATAATTTGAGCCATGCGGACTGCTGCATGACGCTGAGCTTCTAGAATGCGCGCTAATTGCTGCTGGGAGTGCGATAGGTATTCGACCATATCATCTATTTTTTTCTCCACGACATAACTCTCCTTCGCTCATCATATTTTTCAACATATGCTTCGACAAGCTTCCTGGTGCCATCAATAATGCCATCCTTCGAATCAAGTGAATAGATCCTTAGCTGGCAACATCGTTCTATATTGCTGCGGAACTCGCCCTAACCATTCGCTTATGCTTTCCTGTAATGATGGAAGCCCCTCATCTAGTCCTCCAACCTCCGTTAACAGCTCGGGGCGGAACAGAGCACAGCTCGCATTTAACCGGTTATGGATATCCGCTTCGTCCCCGGAAAGTACGGGGGTTCCTGACTGTGCAAAACTAACGCAAACCGTTTTGATAGCGGGTGCATGTTCCAGCTCATCCATCAGACCGCCGATCCAGTTATCCATAACAGGTGTACAGCCATATAGAATAACTAACTTCTTCCCGTGTGCAGCACGAAGTGCCTTATTAAGAACAACCGCTATGCCTTGACCACTTCTCTCCATAATGTGTCGTACCGCTCCGATCCGGCCGCGCACATATTGCCTGGTTCCTTCCGAGGAGCCGGCATCAGCTATGAGCAGCTCATATGGATGCGGCGTTAAGGCTTCGATTCTTCTAATCTTGCCAATGGCATCTTCGTTTGGATCATGAATGGGAATGATGATGCTGATGCCCTCAAATGAGGCTTCTCCGTTTTTTTGTCCGTGTTGAACGCCATAAGAATAGCCAACGATAAATCCATCCTTCCGTCCTTCAACCGGATCAGCTTTGGGAAGAGTCGCCGATAAAGATGTCCGTAAGCGAGTGCCGCGTCTCTTCATCGTAAAAAGTCCTTCATATACATTCCGCCTCCCGTTTCTCATCACTGCGTGAGGACCGAATAATCATTTGGCAATTCATTTCTATTGTATGTTGACTTTCTCGCTTCGTGACGGCATCCACAGGGACCATTCCATTCTCTAAACGTATGATCATCTTCCATATGTAAACAACACTTGATTGGAGTAACATGTTCGTAAATGAGCGTCATTCGGAGAACTCCTTAGTATTCACTTTCGCGGATGATTGCACTGAGGCTCTTTCGGAACGGCATCTTCATCATGTTGACGAATGGGACCTCCCACGGTTACTAAAAAGGATGGGTGGAATCTCGCTTCCCCCATCCTTCTCCTCCATTATGTTGCCATCCGGCCTATTGAGATCCAGTACAGCCAGCCTTCTGAGATCACAGTGCCTGCCGGCCGCGTAATTCCGATGGCCACCTCCGCATGCTGCCGTTTTCGAATGCCAGCTTGAAACACCGGATCACTGCACGATGCCACCACTACATAATGTTCATCTTGATAGGAGGTCTGAAGCGGTATTGCAATTTCGATCGTTTCTTGTTCATCAGAAAAGATGAAGGGGAAATATCCAAACTGCTGAAGTAAAGGCATATCAGGAATCCCTTGAACCGGATTAAAGGAAAGATGACTCGGTTGAACCGATTCAAGCGCTAGTTTGGAAGAAATAATGGATTCGGATGACAGATGAATGCTGTGTACGGCATAATCCTCAATCGCTTCACTTCTTACGCTGCGATGCTGCAGATGGGAAGCACTGATTACATCATCAGCCAACGCGTGATCCATCACATCATTATCTAAATCTGACCACTTGCCGGAAGTTCCTCTGATGGCTATCTTCTTATTATAGCCATCGTACCGCCGAAAGGGCCTTCCCCTTCTTATCCTGGTGATCCTTCTGGCTTTGTTCACTGTCAGCTCTCTCCTCTGCTTCTAATCGTTACCTTCATCCTATTCAAGAGAAGGGGCTACTGCCACAGTCGGTTAGATGGTTTGCATCAGGTTAGCCCATCGTTCTGCCGTATGATCCCATCTGAAACGCTGACGTACCGTTTCACGGCCAGCCATCCCGATTCGGGTACGCAGATTCTCGTCCTGAAGCAATCCGTTAATCCGTTCGGCAAGCCCGCCAGGAAAATCATCCCTTTGAACCAGGTAGCCCGTCACGCCGTTCTCCACGATCTCCGGGATACCGCCTGCATTCGCAGCGATGACGGGAACTCCTGCAGCCATGGCTTCCACGTTCACGAGCCCAAAGGCTTCCCTCGGCGCTGAGGGGACAACCACAATATCGGCAAGCGAGTACCAGTCTGCAATTGCGGGATAAGGGATAAAGGGGCGGAAAAATACCCATTGGGTATAAGGTCCGGCCGTTCTTTTCAGTTCCCGTACATATGCGGTTTCCCGATCGGATCCGTAGGCTGCACTCCCGATGATAAGCAAAAGAACATCCGGATGCTTGTCAATAATATGAGGCAATGCGGCAATCAGATGGTGAACCCCTTTGTCAGGGATGAGCCGTCCCGCAAACAGAATGATTCGCCGTCCGCTCCATCCGTAATGAGCAAGCTTTGCCTCTCTTAGTGCCTTGGCAGCAGGACTGAAAGCAGGAGTAAAATGATCAAGACTCACACCAAGATGATTAATCGTGATCTTCTCCAGAAGCCCAGCATGTCTTGAAGTGATATCCTCCAGCAGGAAACGGCTGTTCACCACAATGCCGTCCATCCAGCGAGCAATGGTCCCAAAACGCTGCTCGCTCATATACGGAGGTGAAATAAATGTATTGGAGTGAAGATTCAATACGATTTTCACATCCGGCAGATGCATTTTGAGGCGCTGCGCCAGCAGCGGCCGATTGTGAACTTCGATAATATCCGGTCTCCACTTCTGAAGCCTCCGCAGCAAGGAAGGATAATAATTCGTTCCAGATGGCAGGCGGTAGCACGGAACGCCGTTGATCGTGTCTTTTGAAGGGAGCCCTTTTCCCAGTACTCCGAATATGCGCACATCCATGGCACCCTGCGCTAATGGAATGGTCTGCTCTACTACCCGCTCGACGGAGCTGCTCCTCCCCGATGGAATGACAAACGATCCCGGCGTCACAACCGCCACCTTCCGCAAACCCATAACTCCACATCCTTCTCACATCTTATCTATATGAAAAACACCTACTGATATATCAAAGGTTCCCCCTTGACACGTAGTGTTTCGTTGCCATACCCAAAATGCGCATACCTGTTCATTTGTATGGTTAGATACCTTAACATATACCGAATCAGGGCCTGTTGGTGACTAATTTCCGACAAAGAATAGGCCAACCACGGGCGACACCCGTCCATCCGGGACAATCATCCTCACGCATACGATATGGTACAAAGACTACAGGATTATGGTGACAAGGAGGGTGACCATGCATCTGGAATATGTCGGCATTCTGCTCAACAACAATACGTATCGCAGAATTTCCAGCGGGGGAATCGGCACTGAATCACTGACCAACTACGAAGAAGCTGCTGCCATGAATGGGTTGGTTCCTTGTTTTTTTACAATCCATCATATTTCACTAGAGACTGGAAAGGTGACTGGTTTTATTCCGGCTCCAGCTGGATATTCGCAAGTGCATATTCCCATCCCACGCGTTATTCATATGCGGGCTATTTATCATAAAAAACAGGAGCAGGCGCTGATTGATCAACTGATCAAGCGCGGGGTATTCGTTTATAACGGGCGTACGCGTTACGGTAAAAACGTTATACATCATATGCTGGAGCAGGACCAGGGGATATTACCATCCCTGCCTCATACGGTAGAAGCTACCCCTGCCTCGATTCGCTCCATGCTGAGCCAGCACGGGGATCTCGTTCTAAAACCATGCAATGGAAGCATCGGGGTTGGTATCATGCGATTAAAAGGTAACTCTTTACGCAGTCAATTCACTTACTCCCGTTCATCCCCATCGGCCAAGGGCTGGCGAACGGTTACCTTGCCGCCCGGAAAGCTCCATCCTCTGATCTATCAGCGGATTAGGCAAGCTCCATTCGTTGTACAACAGCGCATACCGCTTGCCGAATATGATGACCGCCCCTTTGATATCCGAGTTACCGTTCAGCGTGGGGGAAGCGGGCGCTGGGAAGTCGCCGGCATGTTCGCCAAAACATCGGCTCCACGAACGTTTGTCTCCAACATTGCTCAAGGCGGCTCAGCCTATCGGGTCCCGGACATACTCGCCCGCTGCATGCCTGACTTGCCTGTAGGACTTACCATCGAACGAATTGCTGAGTTTTCCCTCCATGTCGCCAAGACGCTGTCCTTGTATATTCCGTACGCAGCTGATTTTGGAATGGATGTCGGCATTACCGAGAATGGAAAGATCTATTTCATTGAATGCAATGGCTGCGATCAACGTTATGGATTTCGGGAAGCCGGAATGGAGGAAGTTTGGAAATACTCATACTACAATCCGATGGCTTTTGCCCGGTATCTTTATGATAACGGGGTCTGGCCGCATTATTGAATGGAAAAAACCAGCCTCTCCTGAGAACGGGAGAGGCTGGTTCATGACGATTTTAATGGGGAACCTGGGAGTTGAAATCCCCTTTACTGGATTGATCCGCATGATAAAATACGACATCCCCATCCAGCAGGGTAAATCTTTTGCCATACGGATCGGTATAGGTTCGGCTGTACCCTTCAAGCTGCCACTGATTCATGAGCGGTGCATGAATGTATTGCAGATGGGGCTTGGCCGTATTGCCCTCCCGGATCGTCTCGATGTTGAAATTGACCACGATATACCCCTTCTTCAGAAATACAGAGGACTTCTCGTCCAATCGGTTACTCCGTCCATAAGCCGCCAGATCCGTTCCTTTCTTCACCACATAGACGTCGGCGGGAAGACTGTATTCACCGTACCAGCGCTGAACAGCGGCGTTGGCCCGCTCTCCGTCAACGGAGGTTGGCAGCCCCGACTTTGGCCCAATCAATGTTCGAATGCCGGAAGGCAGCAGCATCCAGTCGAGCCGGCCTACCCAGGTCTTGCTCTTGCTGATCTTCTCCATGTACTGCTTCGCGTAGGCCGCCGGGGACATTCCCGCCGGTGCCCCACCGTGGTTGTATAGATACGAAGCGGTATCCTGCAGTTCCTCTTGGGGTACATTGCGCAGCCTTTCATTCAGAATGACGTAACGCTTCTCTGTATCCTGCGGGGAACCGATTCGAATGAACTTCCGGTTTCCACTGTGGTAATACAGATCGACAGGCTGACGTCCGCTACCGTCTTTATTCACGAAATAAAAGCTCGGCGTAACCGAAATGCCGTCCTGCGCCCCGAACATATTGCCCTTCGTCTTCAAATCGAATTTGAAATGGTAGCCTGTCTTTACGGCCGCATTCTTATATCCCTGTGCCGGATGCTTGCCCGGAGCGATGGGAAGCGTATAAGGCAGCGCGTTCCCCCGGGCCTCGCCGTCAATGCCGCGGAGTCCTGTCCAATAGGACGCCCCGCTTGGTGACGCATTCCCTTTTTGTTTGCGGAAGACCGTCTCCCAGTTATAATCGGCAATATCCGTGATATGAAAATCATACACGCGCCCGATCACTTCTACAGGTTCTATATCCGTAGCCACATGGTGGGATAAATTCGTGTTGGCATCGGGCTGCGTCGTATAGTCGGGCGGCGCGTTCTCCGCAACCGTACGGAAGTACACCTGGTAATCGCCCTCATCTACCCACACCGGCAGAAAAAACTCCGTGTCCAGCTGTGCCGTCGGGATCGTGATCCAGGTGTCTTTTGGATAGAAGGTGCGCTTGTCGCTGCTGTACACATCGAACGGAAAATAAACCTGCTTCGATCTTACATACTTCGCATAGTCCCGGTTTCCGTATCCCTGAATGTTCCGATGCTGGCCTGAGGTAGGGATGCGTACCGTAAACGGCCGATCCAAGATGAAGGCGGACCGATTCGGATTGGGGGTCGTCTTCTGGTTGTGGGCCTGATCATCCGTTACGGAGGAATAGTTGACGACCGGGGTGTGGACCGTGACGGTGTTTATGGCGTTGACCGGGAACGATTGAGGGGACCCGCCATTAATGTTGCCCGGGATGAGCTCGTAATCAATCGTACCGGTGCTCGCCGTATTTGCTTTATTCAACAGCGTACTGCTGATAAGATAGTTTCTGCCGTACAATACGTCTCTTTGAATCGTCGCTGCCGGAGGGATAATCCCTGGTGATGGCGCCGTTCCCTGTGCCCAGCTGTCACTCATGACGGTAGATCCGTTAAACAGGACTTTGTCGTTTCTTACCTGGTTTTGGCCCACGGCCGACTCGGCTGCGGACGTAAAATCAGTTGTCGGCACCGCCGGTCTGCTTGAACCGCCTGGAACGGTTTCCGTCCCTAAATCCACTTCTTCGCATGAAGCAGGCTCCACATGATCGTCAAGACTCGTGCTGTGATCGGACGTAAGAACGGGAGGTGTGTAACCGGCTGGAGTGAGGCTCACCGAACCGCCTGGTAAAGCATAGTTGCTGACAGTCGTTTTGGACAGCTTATAAACCTCCAGGTTATCGATTTGCCAGTAGGAGTACGGCCTCGTTATCGTCACCTGTTCTTCTACCGGAACCTCTTCTTCCATAGGTTCATCGGGCGTGCCGGGATCATCCGGTCCTGAGCTTGGCGTTCCCGGGATCGTCCAGGTGAGAAGGTATGTTTTTTTGACGGGAACGGTGTAGGTGATCTCCCCCGTCATGTTCGCCCATTGGTTCTTGTACAGATAATTGAGGCCAAACACATTGACGTACAGGGATTCCGAAGTCGGTATCCCGTCAAGAACATCAAACTTTTCTGAATCCCGGTTATCCGCCTTAATGACACCCGTTGCCACGGGGTCCATTACCGTGTGCGAAGTAACAGTTCCCTTTCTAGCAGCACCGATTTGGATCCCGCATGTGTTGGGCGGACCGCCTGAGCCTCCATCTCCACCGCCGCCCCCTCCTCCGTTATTTCCGCACGTTGACCCTGCCCCCACCTGAATCATGGCATCGTCGGTTTCGTCCAAGGCTTGGGCCGTGTCCTTAAAATGAGCCGTAATCGTCGCTTGCCCCGTCGTTGCCACGGCTGTAACCACACCGGAAGCGTTCACGGACATGATGCTGTTATCCGAGCTTCGCCAAGTCAACTTATCGTGTCTTTGCAGATTGTATGTACTTCCGTCTACCTTCGTTAATTTCGCTGTAAGTTGAACGGTACCGGCCGGCGGAACACAGGTGGGGCCGGTAATTTCCAGGCTTGATGTTCCATCTGCAAAGGTGGCTCGGAGGAGTTTGTCTTTGTACATATAAGTGTAGGAATCAAAAGACACCCAAAACTTAGCAAAGTACCATACCTGCTTTGCTCCTGGATTTGCCCAGTATCGGTTGTAAGTGTCATTGTTGAATGTTTGAGTATAATACATCCTTATACTATCAATTGAAGTGACATCTGCTATTTGCCCTACTAAGGTGCTTGGATCAGTTGTCCCAGTAGATCCATGAACATCTGGAATTCGTGATGTATTGTCAATCTTTGTATTTGAAGAACTTATATCATTAGTAGAGATAGCACTATGTTTTATCCACGTCCCTTCCAAGGTATGCCCGGTTTCACTTATCAAAAAAGCAGTAGTTCGATTGATAGGTAAAGATAATTTATTATCCGTACAGCCAGGATATTTAGGAAGTTGGTGTCCTTGAATTGTTTCTTTTTCTACATAACCATTACAGTTTCTATTATCCATGATAGTTCCATTGGTACTTGATGCTTTCCATAATTGGCCAAAGTTATGACCTGCATCTGTTACTGACCACCTATCCCAATAATATACGCCACCATAATTGGTATTATCTACTGATGAAACCTTTAGTCTTGTACCACTTAGAGAATCCTTTCCAGCCCATGTTGTAGAACCAGGAGTAAACCCTTTGACTGTTCTGATAGGGTTATTAGTACTCTTATTTATCCATTCAAGTTTTTTTATTACTTTTCCTGCGGGAGCATTTACACTAATTCTTGTGGTTTCTAGCTCCTTTTTAGATGAAAATAATATTCCACTATATTCGTAATCTTCAGTAGTTGTTACAAAATCATACGTAATATTCTGTGTAGTATCAGCAGCATCCAAGGTGTCGATCGGAGGAATGCAAATAGAGACTATAGACAATGAAAGAAAAAAAATCGCTGTTTTAAATAAATATTTATTCTTAATCATGTTGAGTTACCTATCGTATGAGCTTTGACTTTGATAGGGTACTCTGATAAATCGGAGCTCCAGCCGAGATAGTTTCTACTAAGACCCTAATGTTTCCGTCTGTGCTAAAACCAGTTTTCGGGATAACTAGACCATTAATTTTTCTTTTTGGATCTTTGGATTCAACAAGATATGCCATATTCAATAGTTCTCCAGTTGGTTGGCCGTTATATCCCAAGATTGCTAGATTCAATTGATTAATTGGGTAGGACTTAGGCTTTTTATTTATCGGCAAATGTGACTTCAATACGATTACATAAGCTTGAAGATCATTAGTAAAAAGATTTTCTTTCGAACCAAATTTCCATACTAGTTTATCTTTACTTGGCAATAGCTTGCGATTCGGATCTTTCGGATCATTCCAATCTATTGCAATAAGTTCATCAACTTGGGCTACTATGGATCCATCCGGCGCTCCGAAACGCAATTTGGATGTTTTCCATGAATCAATTCCAAAATTTTTGTTATGATTATCCGGCCCATTAAAAATCTCCGGTGCCACCGAGAAAATATTCGTCTTGTGCCAATACACCTCAGCTGCAGCTACTGCATATTTATCCACGGGTAGCTCCTTGCCGCTTTTTACCTGAAGCAGTCGCTCAATGACCGCAATCGCTTGAGCTCTTGTGGTAGCGCCTGTTGGTGATATTACGCCCGGGGCGGTCCCGGATATGATGCCATCCTTGGATGCAAGATACATCCACTGCTTATCCTCTACATTTTTGTACCCCAGTGCTTTTACCGCCAGTTTGGACATTTCTTCACGCGTCATCCGTTGAGTCAGGTTACCGTCGGTATAATCGCCGACTTTATAGATCCCTGCCGATTCTGCCGCCGTCACGTAAGGAGCATACCAGGAACCTGAACTTGTAGAAGCTGCCTCAAGCTCCAGGGCCGACACCGCCATTTTGATGAATTCCGCTCGGGATACCTGTTGGTTAGGCAGAAATCTTTTATCCGGGTACCCATCCACATAACCTCGTTGTACCGCATCTTGAATAGCTGCCTGGGCCCAGTGGCCCTGAATATCCGTAAACTGGACAACCGGGGTCTCACGAGACTCCACCGCTTTGCCGATCGTATTGTCTTGGGCCGCCTCCGCCACGGCCGAATTCAAGCTTCCGACGATCACGGTTAGCACCGTTAATACACTCATCAAAATCTTCTTTTTCATGCATATCCTCCTGAAAATCGTTATAGATAAACCCTATGTCATTGCTTCATATCTCCTTCCTACGCCCTTGCTTAGGGACATCTACCGCCAACTCTCACAATTACACAACAATTACAGTTTTGTATGGATGAGAGAAATTGTAGTTATTTTATCATATAATCCACTATTTTGGTATAATATTCCTAACCTGATTCTAGTTGACTAGTTGATTCATCATCTCTATTCACGACCGCAGATGCACCCTAAACATGACAAAACCTCGACGATAGTCACATAATTTTGTGTCCATTCGTTCGAGGTTTAATTGTTACATGTAGTGGAAGTGTTATAAACCGGTAGTGGATTCTTCCCGGTCCCCGGCTTGAATTTCAGCCTTCTCCGCGCTTTGCTTATATACAGCAGCCAACACCTTTTCATAAGCGCTTTCAAATTCATCCGGCAGGATCGGCTTGATTTTGTCCATTACATTCAGCAGTTTAAATAATGCCTGTACCTCCTCTTCCGTTAAACCAAGGGGGTACATTGCAAAATGTCCAATGAAGGTATAGCCGCGGCCGCGGCCTTGGTGAGTGATGGGGATATGCATGGCACTGAGGGCATCCATATCCCGATAAATGGTTCTTTCACTGGTTCCACAGCGTTCGGCAAGCTCCCGAGCAAGTATTCCTGGTCTTGCTTGTACAAGGGTAATGATTCTCATTAGTCGGATCAGTCGGTCTGTCATATGGCATTCTCCCTATCTTTCTAGTAAATTAGACATATTTTGTTGACTGCTAAATAGTACATTCGACCCTGATATCATTTTTCCTTTTTTATATAGGGATTCTTGTTTCCTGGTTATGACTTAAGTCTAAAGTCCCTTTTCCAGTTCGCATTTTCAGAATAAAACTGCTGATATGTATTCTTATATAGAACACTAAGTTTATAAAGGACTTCGGCCTCCTTTAAATATTCCGGATCTCGAAATCGGGTTGCGTATAAAAGCATCTCATCTGCCTGTCTACGAATCAGATCTTCACCTTGAGTCAAATTCCCCTGTTCCAGCTCTTCTCTTGCCTGCTCCAGGATGAAAGCATTCTGGTATAATTTCAGTACTTTCTCTACCCGGTAATCTGCTTTTCGGTATCTCAATGTCGTATGATTGCTGAATTGAAGCGGTATCGTTCGGGACGGCTGCAAAACCACCTTCTGCTTAAGAACATCCATATAGGTCCATAAAGCAGTAACGATCGGATACACCCCCGATTGACGAGCACCGACACTCAGCTCAAGAACCAACTGCTTGGTTCTCCCTTCGGACAAAGAGCCTAAAGACAACGAGATGTTGCGATCATTCAGAACCTCCCCTTGGCAGCCATACATCTGTTCCACTTGAACGCCTTCTCCTAATTGAAGGTGCAGCTGGACTTCTTCGGCTATGCGCCGACGAAGTCCATTGGACTGCGTTTTCTGCTTCTGGACACCAGCCCTCCACTCGATCAGCAGAAAGACTTGACTAGTGCCGCCAGCGAACACATGGCTGTGGCTCCATGTATAATCCGAATACAAGCCTGACTGCAATACATCCACCTCTTTCCTCTTCTTCTAATAATGTACCAATAGAGAGGGACATCTTACTGTCACGGAACATATGTTCCCATCCTAATTTCGACAAAAAAAGACCACAGCCCTTATGAGCTGCGGTCTTTCGTGGATATGCTTTATGTCAGTTCGCGTACAAGGAAAACTGCGGCTAACCTCGGAATGCCCTTCCTTTACAATAAAATGGTGTTGACGACGGCAAGCAGCACAACATATATCCCTAAAGCGATCCCAATGAATTTGACCAGCTGGGTTGAGCCGATCAGGTACAACTCGATTGCGGCGGCGCTGTTTGCTGCCAATCCGGTCATTAGAGCAAATACAAGGAGGAAGAAAGCCGGCTTTACCAACAAGAAGCTGAGCAGTCCACTAACGATAAGCACCGTTCCGAACGGCAGCTGGAACGAGCCCATTTTGGCGATGTAATCCTTCATGTCGAGCTTTTGTTTGGTCATCATGTTCCCGGCAAGCCAGAACGAACCCAGCAGGATGACGGTTGAGAACAATCCCAGCAAAAGAAAACGGCTCCCCATGCCGAAATCGCTTAACAAGGCGGACATCATGCCCAGTCCGGAATAGAACATCCGCTTGACTCCAAGGCCGAACAACCAAAAACCGAGGATGCTGGAGGCCATCCCGATCAGGCCATAGATCATGCCTGTTTGATCCCCCCGCATGTTCAGGGCGCTCATCGGATTTTTCAATAGATTCAGCAGCACCTGACCATCGACTTGAACGGCCGATGAAGTTTTGGCATGCGAGCCTCCGGCCGATGCGGAATCGGGACGCCCATGTTCCGGCTCCGCCGCTGCCGCCGTGTATTTCGCCGAGATGTCGTTAGCGCATTGATGTGCGACGCCATCCGTTAATTCTTTACCGCAATGAATGCAAAAGCCCATTTTCTTCAAAACTCCTTTTCTCCTGTTATGGTTTATGTATACTGATTCAAGTTACGACCTAGTATAAAGGATAAATGTATTATTTTGTAACTGTTTCTGCCATAAAACGTCAGATTCAGACGATATTTTCTGTTTGTTTAGGATACTCCCATCCTGCAGCAGAATGAAAACGACTTCGATAGATTAACGCCAACCAACGCAAAAAAGCCCGGAGCGTTCTCCGGGTTTTAAAGGCTGCTTATTTGAATATACGGGATCTACTAACCTATTACCGCTGCCGAAGCGGACTTCGTATCTCCCATAAATCTTTCAGTGCGTTGAATGGGCGCGTACGTGACTTTATCGATTAATAAGCCGTTGCCTACGGGCTTTCCATTCACCGTTATCATAATTTTCTTCACGTTGTTATCTTTCATCATAATCGCAATCTCCTTTTATCTGCTAGATCATTTTATGTTCATTTCGTATGGGATGGCCTCTATGCGCTTGCTTGAATACATTACCCGCCGCATTGGCAAGTTAAACAACTTAGCTGCGAATGGATTCACTTCCCATGCGAATGTGGGTAATATATATTAATAGAAACCTGTCGAAATCTGATTCGTATTTACTATAAATAATCGAATGGTGGTGACCCCGCATGTTTAAGCCGTCAAAATCCAGGCTCATCCAACTTTCATTTATTCTGCTGGTGGCAGGAATCGCGCTGCCGGCCGGAGGACGGACCGCCAGCGCCAATTATTTCAATAATATGTACGATAATATCCAGCAGTTCACGGGACTCCCCGATGAAATAAACCAGCTTAAGAGCAACTATAACCAAGCCCTGCAAGAGCTTGATAAAGCCAAGATCGCTTCCGAACGGCTGCAGCAGCAAAATCTGACCCTGGCGGAACAGAACTCCAATCTTGCAGAGCAGAACCAGCAATTAACCCAAATGGTAAGCCAGTTACAGGAGGCTGAAGCCGCACGTAAGCGCGGGGCGGAACGTTTAAAAACGGTAGCGATCACCGCCGTGGCGTTGGCTGCCGGATACTTTGTCATCATTCGCGTCCTGCGATTCGGCATGCGCCGAACGAACCGTTCGAGATAGGACAAGCTCTTATTCAGATCCATACCATTCAACCAGGCAAAAGGAGGCGCGGCGATGATTATCCGAATGGAAGATGCGGCCGGCAGCGGAGCAGGTCAAGCGGTTACGTTCTCCTTGACGGAGGGGGACACGGCGCATGTCCTTCATCCCGAGCAGATCGTTGCCTATCGGGGACCCTCCTCCGGGCGCAGCGATCGACTTATGAACGTGAAGGGCATCTACCGCAAAAAAAAGCTGATCCGTGCCGACATTACGGGACCCAGCCAGTTTACGGCTGCGCTTCCCCCGGGCTTCAACATGCATGAAATTCAGCTGGAAGGCGAACAGGACATGCTCTATGATTTTCGTCATGTTTTCTTTTACACCCGGTTTGTTACGATGCAGACAAGAATACTGAAAATCAAAAACATGCTGGTCACGCGAGATGCCATTAAGATGAAGTTTTCCGGAAATGGCAGCATCGGCATTCTGACCCAAGGCCCGGTATGCAAAGTCAAGCTGCATCCTACCGAGCCGCTGTATGTGGACGCCGGAAGCATCATCGCCTACCCCGAAGCCGCTAAGCTGGACCTGACCGTATACGGCAATCATCTGGCCAGCCAGCACATGAACTATCACTGGAAGCTCACCGGCGACGGTTATGTGCTGTTTCAAGCGGGTCGCCAGAATCAGCGGCTCGTGAACGAATTAAACGACGAAGGCATCATCAAGCGATTCCTGCGGGAAGCAATTCCCTTCGGCGGAGTGTTTATCAAATAATCCGGCCGTGTTATAATGGAGGGCGTAATCGGACTGCATGCCGGTCACGGCACTTCATGCGGTCACAAGGACAACAGAAGACAATCCATGCGCTGCATCGGTGCGTGGGAGAGGTTCGTGAACTCCCTCTATAAAAAACTATCGTGTCTTATTCGGTGTTACACCCTAAGAATAAGGCTTGTTTTTTTACGGATTCAGTTCAATGAACTTCTCTTTCTTCTACGGGATCGGCCCTCTGGGGCTGTTCTTAAATTATGAAGGATGAGAGGTTTTTTTATGCTTAAAAATGAAAAAGCAGTCGTTGTTTTCAGCGGGGGGCAAGACAGCACCACCTGCCTGTTCTGGGCGAAGGAACGCTTCGCCGAAGTAGAAACCGTAACATTCGATTATGGCCAACGCCATAAGCTTGAAATAGAATGCGCGGCACAGATTGCCAAGGAGCAAGGCGTGAAGCAGACGGTGCTCGATATGAGCCTGCTTAATCAGCTGGCACCGAATGCATTAACGCGCAGCGATATCGAGATCGCCGAAGGCGACGGCTTGCCTACGACGTTTGTGGATGGCCGAAACCTGCTGTTCCTCAGCTTTGCAGCCGTGCTGGCCAAAGGCGTCGGAGCGAAGCATCTGATCACGGGCGTATGCGAGACGGATTTCAGCGGTTATCCCGACTGTCGGGACAGCTTCATCAAATCGCTCAACGTTACGCTGAACCTGGCCATGGATTACCCGTTCGTCATTCATACTCCGCTCATGTGGCTCGACAAATCCGAAACCTGGGAGCTTGCCGACCAGATGAATGCGCTCGAATATGTTCGCGATCATACGTTAACCTGTTATAACGGCATCAAGGGAGACGGCTGCGGGGAATGCCCTGCTTGCAAGCTGAGAAAAGCGGGGCTCGACAAGTATATGCAGCGCCGCAGCGGCATCTCCGAGAGGGGGCGCCTGGTATGAGCCGCGAGCCCGGGGCTTTCCGCATTGTAGAGCATCTGCAGAAGCTTGGCGAAGACATCGATGCCGGAAGCCTGCGTTACCATCGGAAGCGGGTGCTTGTTTCCAAAGAGTTTACCTTCGATGCTGCGCACCACCTGCATTGCTATGAGGGAAAATGCAAAAACCTGCATGGCCACACGTATAAAGTGGTTTTTGGTATCAGCGGAACTCCAAACGAGGTCGGCATTACCGTGGATTTTGGAGACATCAAGGATTGCTGGAAAACGAGTATCGAACCTTACCTGGATCACCGTTACCTGAACGAGACCTTGCCGCCGATGAATACGACAGCAGAGAACATGGTGGTCTGGTTGTTTGAGAAAATGGAGGAGGCCCTCCGCAGCAGAGAATCCTACGAGGAACAAGGCATGCGAACGGAATTCGTTCGCCTGTTCGAGACGCCGACCAGCTATGCCGAGGTCAGACGGGAGTGGATGATCCATGAATAATGTGCATGAAACGCCTGTTACGGATTCAAACGGGGGCTCCTCCCCTGCCATGACGGTGGACCGTCCGATTCCCGTGATGGAAATTTTCGGTCCTACCGTTCAAGGCGAAGGCATGGTCGTTGGCCGCAAGACGATGTTCGTTCGGACGGCGGGCTGCGACTATCGCTGTTCCTGGTGCGACTCCGCATTCACATGGGACGGTTCCGCAAAGGACTCCATCTCGCTGTTGAGCGCTGATGAGATCTGGCAAGAGCTGTACCGTCTGGGCGGAGAACGCTTCGATCACGTCACCCTGTCCGGCGGCAATCCAGCTCTTCTTCCCCAGCTTGGAGCGCTTGTGGATGAGCTGCATCGGCACGGAATTACCGTTGCCGTGGAGACCCAAGGCTCACGCTGGCAGGACTGGCTGAATCATATCGATGAAGTCACCATTTCCCCCAAGCCGCCAAGCTCGGGCATGGATACGGACTGGGGCAAGCTCGACGATATCGTCTCGCGTTTATCCGCCCGTCCGCCCGGCAGAACCTTCAGCCTGAAGGTTGTGGTCTTTGACGATAAGGACTTGACCTACGCGGAAACGGTCCATGAACGATATCCGAACGTGCCATTTTACTTGCAGACCGGTAATCCCGATGTAGGCACTGGGGACACGACTTCGCTTGTCTCCCATCTGCTGGACCGGTACGAGTCGCTTGTTGATGCGGTCATGCAATCCGACCGGTTAAACGATGTGCGCGTCTTGCCGCAATTGCATACGCTCGTCTGGGGGAATAAACGCGGCGTATAGTACGGCATCAAGAAATTACCGATGATTGGATTGAGTTTGAATTCATATACATGAAGGAGTTATCATAAATGGCTGGAAGACAAAAAGAAGAAATGGAAGACGTTACCCTGCTCGGCAACCAAGGCACGAAATACACCTTCGAGTATGATCCCGGCATTCTGGAGAGCTTTGACAATAAGCATCCCTACCGCGACTATTTCGTCAAGTTCAACTGTCCCGAATTTACAAGCTTATGCCCGATCACAGGCCAGCCGGACTTTGCGACCATCTACATCAGTTACATTCCGGATATCAAGATGGTGGAGAGCAAGTCCTTGAAGCTGTACCTGTTCAGCTTCCGCAATCACGGGGACTTTCATGAGGACTGCGTCAATATCATCATGAATGACCTGATCAAGCTGATGGATCCGAGATATATCGAGGTATGGGGCAAATTCACCCCGCGCGGCGGCATTTCCATCGATCCGTACTGCAATTACGGTCGCCCGGGCACCAAATACGAGGAGATCGCCGCGAATCGTCTGATGAACCATGACCTGTACCCCGAAAAGGTGGATAATCGGTAAGAAACCACCTTTATGGGTTGCGTCATGATATTTTCCGATGTTGATTAAGTAAAGGGATGTCCGCGCATGGCGGGCATCCCTTTTTGTCGTGTCGATCCGTGTATATCCTTGATTACAGCGGATATTCCATATTCCGAAGACGGTAATGAACACGCCGCTTCTTGTACAGCATTTTCCCGGCTTCGGCCACATCGCTTATAGTGCCTTTGTTGCTGATCGAACCGAATACGATCCCGGCGATCGGAATCAGCTGAAACAGCTTTTTCATCCCGAAGTTATCGGTATACGACTGGACGACTTCACGCCAGCCCTGCAGTTGCGAGAAGACCTGCTCCGTCGCCTGGACGTCGTCAAAACTGGCAAGCTCCTCCAGCACCGCTTTCTTTCCTACGATGTCGGCGGATGCAAACTGCAGGCATTTCACGATAAACACCCGCTCCCGGGGATCGTTCGGATCATACCCGTAACAAAGGGCCATCTCCTGAAGCACCTTGAGCGATTGACCGAGCACCATGGGAAGATCGGCCGCTATCGTAAATACGCCTCCGATTCCCGTTGCCGCCCCTTGGGCCGCCGCGAATTTGACCCGCTTTACCGTCAGCGTATCCGCTGCCGCATCCATGACCTGGAGCGGCAATTTCGCGGCTGCTGCCAGCGTAAGTCCGGAAGCCACCGCCTGCTCCTCTCCGTTCCCAGCCCCGCCCGACTCCGCCTCGCCTGATTTCGCGGAAGGGTCGTTCACCGCGGCTGAACCTTCCAATCCAGCGGTCTGAGCCAGAACGTTCATGACCGACTTCTCGCGAACCAGATGCTTCCCGCCGCTTTGAATAAATCCGCCTACCTCGTTCAAGGCGCTTCCGATTTTCTCTTGAACAGCCTTGGGCGTGAGGCGATCCAGCAGCATAAAGGGAATTCTTCCGAGCTTCTCCCAGAACATGACGTCCTTCTGCTCCTTCTCCCATTTCAAAATCTCTTGAAGCTGCGACTCCAGCTGTTGTCGTGATTCCATCTCTGCCATCCTCACTACTCCTCTATCCGGATTAAATCGATCTATGAAGGTTATACGCATAAAATTGAAGAAAGGCGCAATAAATTTCAAATTGAATCTTGCAACAGCATTCGCAAGGCGAACAAAAAAAGAGAACGACCCTTATCAGGTCGATCTCCCTTTGCTTATGTTAGCCGTCATGAAACGGCAGCAACGGATATGAACTTTATTTGCCCAAAAATGCGTTCAGCATCCACGAATGCTTCTGCACAGCGCTCGCCATGCCGGTCAACAGATCGGCTGTCGCATCGTCGCCCTCTTGGTTTGCTGCCTCGATACCGGACTTGAGCTCTCCGGCCACTTTCTCGAAATCCGCAACCAGCTGTCCGACCATCTGCTCGGCCGTGTTTTCATTCGAGACCTCCTGCAGCGTCGTCAGCTTCAAATATTGAGCCATGCTGGCGGCCGGTTTGCCGCCGATGGCCAGCATTCGCTCTGCCAGCTCATCCACATAACCAGCGGCCGTGTTGTACAGCTCCTCGAATTTCTCGTGCAGCACGTAGAACTGAGGACCTTTCACATACCAATGATAATGGTGCAGCTTCACGCCAAGCACACTCCAGTTGGCTACCTGCGTATTCAGAATTTGTTGAAGTTCATCGGTCGTATTTCCTTGTGCTTGTTGGGTTAGGTTACTCATCTATATCGTCTCCTTTGATATTGTATTTAGACTTATTCTAAATCCTTGAATTAATCATAACAGATTCCTGTCTCTTTTGCAAAGGAAATCGAAACTTCTCGGATGAAGATAGGATGAAGAAATTACCTCTGATTTATACCTATCCTAAATTATTTTTAAGACCGTCTGCTGTGATGGGCATCATATAGCTTCAGCTGCGAAATCCCTAGGATAACCCCAGAATTGATTTCATTTCCTTCCGTTTTTGCTTCGGATTCATCACGTACAACGTGTCCCCTGCCTCAATGACGGTGTTTCCTCTCGGCGTGATGATCCGCTTCTCCCGAATAATGGCCGTAAAGAGGATGTCGTCCGGCAGATTCAGCTGCTGAATTTCCTTGCCGACGATGGGCATATCCCCATCCACCAGCACGTGGTTGATCTCGGAATCCGTTTTTCCTAGTGCCATCAGCTCCAATAAGGACGGAGCCTTTGCTTTATCCTTCTCCACCAGTGCAAGCCTTTGCGTGAGCGGAGAGATTGTGGTGCCCTGGATCACCGCTGAAGTCAAAACAACAAAGAACACGACATTAAAAAACAATTCCCCCTGCCTGATTCCCGCCAGTACGGGATATGTAGCCAATACGATCGGTACGGCCCCGCGGAGGCCGGCCCATGAAATCAATATTTTCTCGCGGACGGCAAATTTGGCGAACAGCAGACTGCTGAACACGCCGATCGGCCTGGCGATGAAGATGAGAATCAAGGACAACAGGAGTCCTTGCCATACGACCTTCGACAGCTCGTTCGGGAAGACAAGAAGCCCGAGCAGCACAAACATCACGATCTGCATCATCCACGCAAAACCTTGGTTGAATGCTTGAATCGTCTTACGGTACGTCAGCTCGGTATTGCCGAGCAGCAAGGCCATAACGTATACGGCAAGCAAACCGCTGGCTCCAAGCCATGCGGCGGCGGCATACGTCAGCACGGCAAATCCTAAAGCGGTCACGGGGTATAACCCCGAAGAATCGAAGTTGATGCGATTGATCACATACATGGCCAGCATGCCGACAAGAATGCCGATAACCAGTCCCAATCCCATTTCCATGACAAAGGAAAAAATAAGCCCGAACAAATTTAGGCCCGGATGTTCTATCCATTCGATTAAGGACACGGTTAGAAACACCGCCATCGGGTCATTGCTTCCGGATTCGGCCTCGAGCGTCATTCGAAGCCTTTTCTTCAGATTCGTTCCGCCAAGAACCGAGAATACGGCTGCCGCATCCGTCGAGCCGACGATAGCGCCGATTAACAGCCCTTCTTTCAAAGAAATATCAAGCACGAAAGAGGCGCATAGTCCGATTACAACGGTTGTCAGCAGGACGCCTATCGTGGCAAGCGAAATGGCCGGACCCAGAACCGGCTTGATTTCTTTGAAGTCGGTCTGCATCCCGCCCTGAAACAAAATGACGATCAGTGCGAATATGCCGACCAACTGCGTGAGCTCCGCATTATCGTAATAAATGAAACGGCTGAGAATCATCCCGATCGCGATAAACAGCACCAGAGCGGGCATGCCGAAACGGAAAGAGAACTTGGTGGTCAATACGCCTGTCAGAAGCAAGGCGCCGCACAGCAAAATCATGGAATCAACAAAACTTGGCAAGCTCATCCCTCCGGCGTCAGATTCGTTCATTTATTATTACCCGAAAAACACCGCCTTTTCGCATACGCCTAAACCGTAAAACGCTTCGCTGCAGGGCTGGCTAACTCCGCCAACCGGACAATTCCGAATAGCCTTAGAAAACGTTTACTGGAAATTCCCTGCCCAATGACTTTATACTGGTAATAACAAGCGACATACATAGGGGAGGCGTCAATCGAGTGAAGATTTCTATGATGAAAAGCGATCAATTGCAACAAGCCGTCGAGCTGTCCGACCGTATTTTTCTTAAGCAGCCGGAGCAGCCTTCAATGGGGGTATCCTTCCCTCCGATATTCTCGCCGGGCATCAGCCATTCCTACGGTGCCTGGGATCAGGACAAACTGGTGTCTTTCATGGGATTCGTGCCGTTCACCATCCAGACTCGCGGTGCCCGATTAAATATTTTCTCCATCGGCTCCGTCTGCACGGACCCGGATTACCGGGGTCAGCGACTTGCAGGCAATCTCCTGGAACAGTGCATGCGGCATGGCGAGGCTTCCGGTGCATCCCTCATCCTTATTTCCGGCGGCAGATCCCTGTATACCCGGGCAGGCAGCCGTCTATTCGGGCGGGCGCTCCGGTTCCGTCTATCTCCGGCCGTCGTGGAGCCGCTGCGTGCTGCAACGGGAAAAAAAGTGAACATCCGGGCCATGCAGCCGCACGATTTGTTCCAGATCCAAAGACTGATGGAACAGCGGGAGGCTGGATATGTTACGACGGCTTCGGAGCTTAACAAGCTGCTGGATGCAAGCGCATACTCCAACGTGATCCGCCTTAAACAGCAGGTGCTTGTCGCCGAAGAAGACGGGGCGCTGACCGCTTTTGCCATCATCGCCGTACCCGGAGACACGATGACGCCTTCCAGGGAGTCTACCCTCGTCGAGTGGGGAGGAAGCCCTGAAGCAGCCGCACTGATTATAGCCGATGCCGTCGCATCCTTCAGCCTTTCAGAGCTTACGGTTCCGCTGCCTTGGCAGGATAAGGAGCTTGCCGCTTTAATCCAATCTGCCGGTACCCTGCCTGAGTATATTCGCAACGAGGGAACCATTTATTTGGTAAGCGGCCCGCAGCTGCTTCGTCAGCTGGCTCCTCTGCTTCCGGAGGGGTTGATCCAGGCGGACGGCGAACATGGTCCGTACCGTCTTACCCTGAGCCATGAAACGTTGGAGCTGGATGACGAAGGTTTGCTTTCCATCCTGTTCGATCCGGAATCCCCGTATCGGGCTAACGGGAGCGTAACCTTCGATCCTGTCCCTCTCCCTTACGCAACCGGACTTCAATATATATAATGGAAGAACTAAAGGTGCATCTGATCCTTTCCCTAAGCAGGAGAGGTCATATGCGCCTTTTTTACTTTCGCTTGAGATTGACTAACCTGGAACCTGTTCATCCCAAGCAGAACCAGCGTCGGTACTCGCATCCCGAGGAGTGGCCGTCCGCCTATTTTTCCCAGGATAAGTGCCCTTCCTCTCCGCTTCCACATAGAATGGGATAACCGATCTGATAGAAAGAGGTGCAAGGCCTTGAGTCATCAACCGAAAAGAGGGCTTCAATCCCAAACAAGCCTCGGTATCCCGGGTCTCATCCCTGGATACCCTTACTATCCTTATCCATACTATCCACCGTTTTATCCGGTCTATCCGTTTCCTCCGTTTTACCCGGGGTATCCCGGATTCCCCGGACATGGGCATGGGCATGGGCACGGTCCTTGGCATCCGGGACATGGCCCAGGACCGTGGCATCCGGGTGGACCTGGACATGGCCCCGGTGGACCTGGCGGTCCTGGACATGGGCACGGCCCCGGCGGTCCCGGGTACGGGCCGAGGGGTGCGAGAATGCAGCGCAACAAGCGTTAAACACAACTTCAAGCAAGCCCCGTGAAGCCAGATTGTCGCCGCAAACAAACCGCCCGGAAGAATCCGGGCGGTTTGTTCATCGTTCATGATGCATATGAGAATAACCCTTATCGTCTCTTCGTGGTTTCTTCACGATCCGGGCTAACAATGTTAGGACTCACGGCGCCGCCATTGCCATCGCCATAGCCTTGATACAGGTTAGGGTCCGGCACGGCATCCTCGGTGGCAGCAGCCGCTTCAGAACGCGAATCTACCGGTGCTCCTGTACCGCTGTAGGTACCTTCTTCACGGTAATGATGTTCATTGAGCGCGCTGTTGCTGCGGAATATATCATATACCTGGCCACCGTTCGACTCATCGGCATCCACCATGACCAGAATATGCCCTTCATCGACGTAGCCCCCATATTCCTCCGCTTGATCTTCCGGAATGCCAAGGCCGATCAGGCCTCCTACCAACCCGCCTGCACCGGCACCCACGGCGGCGCCCGTCAGCGTTGCCGCGATCGGTCCAGCGGCAATGATCGGACCAATGCCCGGAATGGCCAATGCGCCAAGACCTGCGAGCAATCCGGTGACGCCGCCCAGCACGCCGCCGGTAGCCGCTCCGGAGGCCAATCCCTCGGGCGCTTTGGTCCCGGTCTCGTCCTGAATATGGGAAGATTCGCCGCGATCCTTGGCAATGACAGAGATTTCATCGGCTCTGAATCCTTGCTGCTTTAGTTCCTCAATGGCTCGGGTTGCTTCCTGCTCCGTCCGAAAAGCTCCTACAATTTTCTGAGTCATATGAATTCCTCCTATTTGGTCATTTTCGGTTATCGCTGTACATCCCTAAATTAAACGCCCGCCGCCATAATCAAACAAGGAAACCGAATAACCGCTTGTAAAGAACCCCGTCGCAGAGCCGAAACTTCCACATATCGCCATGGATTGGGACTGGTAATATTTAACTCCATTAGCATTCATGTTAATATAGCAAGTAAGCACTTGTACCTTAAAAATTGAATAGGTTGGTGATTCCATGAACTGGTTCAAGCCTTTCGAGGACGATCTTGCCGCCGCTTTCTCGGCCTGCGAAGCAAGGCTGTCCGAATTCCCTGCTCCCCTGAACCAAATCGGTCTTTCATACCTCAGAAAGTTTGACGTCTTTGAGCAGGACAGTTCCAAAAATTACATCTGCTATCTGCTTCCCTTCTGGATGAAAGAACGGACCGCACTCCCTGCCGAGATATACCGTGATCTCTCCACGGCCAACATTATCGGCATGTTATACTACTTCATTCAAGACGACATCATGGACTCGCCTCATGACGGCCAGTCCTCTATCGATCCGAAACACCATCTCGCGCTTGCCAACCTGCTGTATTACGAATTTCTCACATCCTATCAACCCTACTTCCCGGCAAATTCAGAATTCTGGTCTTATCTCAAACACTATACGCACGAATGGTCGGAAGGCGTCATCCATGAAACCCGGGAGGATTACTTCAAGCACGACAGGGCCATGGTTGCCAAAAAGGCGGCTCCCGTAAAGCTGGGAAGCACCGCCGCACTGCTTCTATCGGATCAAGCAGACCTTATTCCACGAACGAACGATGTGATGAATCATGTGCTGCTTACCTTGCAGATGATGGACGATTGGACCGATTGGAAGCAGGATCTTGCAGATGGCAGCTACAACTGCCTGCTCTCCCTCATTAAATCGGAACGGGGGCAACCGCAGGACGCTGTTCTAACGATATCCGAAGTGCAGGAAGCCATCTTTATCAACAACATGCTGAAGCCTTATGCAGAGATTGCCGCTGCCACCCATGCCCATCTCTTATCGGTTGATATAGAGGCTCCGCATCTGATTTCCTTCCATCAAACCATGGTGGATGAACTTCAGAACGAAGCGAATCATATCGAAAATAGTAAAAAAACCTTGTCTTTTGGCGGGTTAAATTACCATTTGTCTATTCTAAACAAAAAATAATAGATTTTATATTTGTTCCATGGTATTCTTTAAGAGTAAAAAATAACCAATTTATTTGAAAGGGTGATTCTTATGACGACAGAAGCCATCTTTCAAACACAATTGATTCAAAAAGCCTGGGAGGATCCTAGCTTTAAGGCAAGACTGCTGAGCGATCCAAAGTCCGCGATCAAGGAAGTTCTTGGTGTACGGATTCCCGACCACATCGAGATTCGAACGCTTGAAGAGAATCCGGGCGAGCTGTATCTGGTCATCCCTCCGAATCCGACTAGCGTGATCAAATCGGAAGCCAAGGAAAGAGCCATCTGGTAAAGACTACATAACAGCCTGGACATTTCATAAATAGATGAATAGGTAAAAAGAGTGGGGACGGTAACCGCCATCGCTGCCGCAGCTTAGCGAATCATTCGCAAGCTGCGGGAAGCGTAATGACGGCATCGGTCCCCACTCCTTGTTTACTCGTAAAATAAATGTCCCCATCCATGGCCTCGATAATTCGGAAGGTCACCATCAGGCCAAGGCCCGTACCCTTCGTTTTGTTAGAGAAATAGGGCTCTCCCAGACGTGCCAGCACATCCGGCCCCATCCCCTCTCCATTATCCACCACATGAATAAACACCTGGCCTTGCTGGCGATAGCAGCGGATATGAACCAGCCCTTCGTCGCCCAGCGCCTCAATGCTGTTCTTCACGATGTTAATGAAGGCCTGCTTGAATTTCGAGGAATTGCCCCGAATCGTAATATCCTCCGGAATATCGACGGTAATTCTGCCTCCTTGCAGATGAGCCAGCGGGCCGAGTATGCCTTCGATATGCTTGAACTCCTCGGATATCCGCAGCACCGTGTCTTTGCCGAATTCCGGCTTGGCAAAGGTTAAGAAATCCGTAATGATGCCCGAGGCACGGTCCAGCTCGACCAAGGCCAGATCCAGATACTCCCGTTCGGTGGACTGGGCTTTTCCGGTGAGGAGCTGCAGGAATCCCCGCGTCACTTGCAGCGGGTTGCGAACCTCATGCGCGACCGATGCCGCAAGCTCACTGATGATCTCCATCTTCTCCGAACGCTGCAGCTCATTGTTGAACATCTCAAGCTCTTTGGAGTATTGAAGCATCTGTTCGTGATTTTTGGCAAAATGCCGTCCGAGAATAACGATGAGCGCAATAATGAAGCTGACGATGCCCCATTTCCAGAGGAACAGATTGTAGCTGCCCCGGGTCAGGAAAAACTGCAGCAGCTCGCCCAAACCCACAATGGCAAACACCGCAAAGCCAGCGTTGAAAATAATGGCGTCCTTATTTCCCTTAACGGCATAGTACATCGAGCTTCCGACCAGCAGTACGAATTGAACAATCATGACAAAACCCAGGACCTGAGCGGAGAAGAAATAATACAGGTCGAACCATTGATTAAAGGCCCATTGATTGAAGATCAGGAACAGGCCGCAGAACAGCGAATAGAATACCTGGAACTTCCGAAGTTTGCGCAGCACGCCCCTCCAGCCGGGGCCGAAGATTTTTTCAAAAAAGAGACTGAACGAAGGAAGTAAAATAAATAATGAGATGTCATATAACTGAGTATATAAATTTCCATATTCATCAAAAATCGTATAAAGAAACGGGGAGTATGTAAATACCAGTATGCCAACGGATAAAATAATAAACGATAATGACAGGACGGTAATCAAATATTTTCTGTTCAGAAACACGGCGCAGATCAGCATCACCAATGCAATAAAAACAAAGGCGCTCCCGAGGATGATATCCACCAGATTCGACTTCACGAACTGGTTCAACAGATCATGATAGTTGCCGACCAGTATTTTCCCTTCCATCGTCACATGATCTCGCGCGGTTTCCAGCCAGATGTACAGATCCTTCCCGAGTAAGTCCTGGTGAAGGGGAAGCAAAATGTAGTTCAGCTCATAATTGTACGTACGGGTTGATTCGTAAATCTTCTCATGGTCCGCATATACCGCAACCTGCTGTCCGTGCAGCTTGTCAATCAAAATGCCGGGGGATGCCGATGATATTTCGGGAATCTTCATTTGAATCCATGCGGATGCCTTGGCATGCGGCTTGGAAGGCGTCGAAGCTCCGGTCGAAGTTACCAGCCAGTCATCCCTGTGGGCCGGTACGCTGTCCGGTACCCCTCGGGTTTCGGACCAAAGGATTTTCCACTCCTTAATCGCTGCCCGAGCTGCCGTTTCTTCGGTGGCAAAGACAAGCCCAGGTAACCCCTGGCTAAAAGCTATAACGATGATCAGGAACACAGCGATTCTCCATCCAGACCTCATGAACACACCTCAAACATTATAATGGGTGATTCTCTTACTGTGTTATTCGCTGCGGCAAAACCTTCCACCTTCTAATTTTCGGAAAAATGATAAAATTTTCTATTATTGATATAACAAAGAGAGATGCAGCGCGGCATCTCTCTTGATTGGAAATCTAAACCTCCAATGAATCAGGAACGGACGGAAAGCGAATGATCGCCTCGGTGCCGCTTCCTTTTTCACTGATAAAATGAATGGTTCCTCGCATCGCTTCGATGATTCGGAAGGTGACCATCAGGCCAAGCCCCGTCCCTTTCGACTTATTCGAGAAATACGCCTCGCCCAGCCTCTCCAGATCCCCAGCCTCTATTCCAATGCCGTCATCTTGGATGTGAATCACGACTTCACCTGATTCGGCATAGGCCCAGATGCGAATAACGCCTTCTCCATCCAGTGCCTCGATGCTGTTCTTGACGATATTAATCATCGCTTGCTTCAGTTTGGATGAATTACCGTTGATGTATAATTCCTTGGCGTCATCCAGTTCGATCGTGCCCCCGCTCAGATTCGCAAGCGGCAGCAGAATGCCTTTCACATGCTTCAGCTCCTCATACACGTTCAGCCTGGTCTCATGCTCCAATTCAGGCTTGGCAAACGTGAGGAAATCCGTGATGATCCCGGAAGCCCGGTCCAGTTCTTTCAGCGCCAAGCCAAAATACTCCTTTTCCGTCTGCTTGGAGTTCTCGGCCAAAAGCTGCATGAAGCCGCGCGTCACTTGCAGCGGATTTCGAACCTCGTGCGCAACCGAAGCGGCGAGCTCGCTGATGATCTCCATTTTCTCCGATCGCTGAAGTTCTTGATTAAACATCTCCAGCTCCCGGGAATATTGCAGCACTTGCTCATGGCTTCGGGCGAATTTACGCCCCAGCAATATGATCAGGGAGACGATCAGGCCGATAACGCCCCATTTCCACAGAAAGAGCTCATAATGCCCGTCATGGTAATAGAAGGCCAGCATATCTCCGAGCGTCGCTATCGCCATCATGCCGAAGCCTGCGGTAAAAATATAAGCGTCCTTGTTGCGCTTGGCAGCGTACAGAATCGTGGTACCGATCAGCAGCACCATCTGCAGGATAATCAGGATGCCGAGAATCTTCACGGAGAAGAAATAGTACATATCATAAAACGAATGATGGCTCAGAACATGTACCGCAAGGAAAACCAGGCAGATCCCGGAGTAGGCCATCTGAATTCTTCGGCCGTAGCGAATGATCCGGTAGGGACCGGGTCCGTAGATTTTCTCGAAATAGAAATACAGCGCCGGCAAAACGGTGAAAAGCGAAATATCAAATACCGAGACCCATACGCTGCCGAGTTCGCCATAAAAGGTGTACAGGAACGGCGAGTACGTAATTAGCAAGGCTCCGCTTGCCAGAATGATCACGCTCAGGGACAGCCAGCTGGATACCGTATGCTTCGGAAGGAACAAGCAGCAGAAGAACATGACCACCGCAATAAACAAAAAGGAGCTGCCTAATATAAAATCCTCCAAATCCTTCTTGATAAAACCTCTACGCAGATCATCATACTCGCCGAGCATGATCTCGCTATCGATGCCTAACGTCATATCGCTAGAACCGTTTGTCCATATATAAACGGTTTTGCCGGCATCATCCGGATGAAAAGGAAGCAGCAGCGAATGATTCGTATACATATAGTCCCGCTTGGCTTCATACACCGGTTCATCGTTCAAGAAAGCCAGAACATCCTGCCCCTTGATCCGGTCAATCATAATGGCCGATTGTTTCCAAGGAAGGTCGGGCAGGGTAAAACGATTCCATGCTGAAGATACCCCATCTGACTTTGGGGGTTCTTTGTTCTCTGGTGTCCCTGTCAGCCAACCGCTTGAATTCCGAATGCCGGCCGGCGAAACAACCTCCTGTTGTTCGTTATCCCACATAAACTGCCAATCAGGTATCACGGTATGAGCACGCTCAGCATCCGATTGTCCCGGTGATAAAATCGATATAATCAGCAGCAGCGGCACGACCAGCAGAAGCAGGAATATGGATTTGGGCATATCCTTCATCTAGTCAGCACCTCTAACCGTTATTGTCAATATAAATCCGCCTTCTTCTCCATCCTTTGCCGATTCGACAAACTTCGAGTTCATTTACAATCAATATAACATGAAATGCCATGTATCGTTTGTAAAATTTTATTTACGTTCATTGCGACAACAGGCCGAAAAGCAAGAATGGCGGTGCAAGGATCATATCCTTGAGCACCGCCATTTCTTCATTTGGCATGTTTTTCATCTGACAAACCTTACCTCTATTGAGCACACCTGCTTACAGAATGACTAATGCTTCTAATGCGTAGAGTTTGAAGCAAGGCCGACTTTATCGACCATCCGCTGGCTTTCGTCGTTCAACCCTATGAGCGTGAGGTCTTTCCCCGCTTCCTTGTACTTATGCCATACCTTCGAAATGGCATTCGTGGCTGACTGATCCCATACATGGGATTTGGAAAAATCAATCACGACATGTTCCGGATCATCGTTCACGTCAAACAGATTTACAAAATACATCATCGTTCCGAAAAACAGCTGTCCCCGGATTTCGTATACCTTGGTGCCGTTCGGCTGCATATGGGGCACGGCGTGGATTTTGGCCATCTTCCACCCGAAATTCAGGGCGCTTAAGATAATCCCGATCATGACCCCGATGGCCAGATTATGAGTCGCTACCACAATGATGACCGTTGCCAGCATGACGATGGCATCCCCTAACGGCACGCGGTGAAGCGTGCGAAGCGATCCCCATTCAAACGTGCCGATCGAAACCATAAACATGACCCCGACAAGCGCCGCCATCGGAATCTGTTTCACGACATCCCCGAGCACAATGATGAGGAACAGCAGAAACACGCCGGAAACCAAGGTGGATAACCGGGTGCGCCCTCCCGATTTCACATTAATCACCGTCTGTCCGATCATGGCGCAGCCCGCCATGCCGCCAAAGAATCCGGTGATCACGTTGGAAACGCCCTGACCGCGGATTTCCCGGTTCTTGTCGCTGCCCGTCTCGGTCATCTCATCCACGAGCGACGCGGTAAGCAGCGATTCCGTCATCCCGACGACAGCAAGAGCCAGGGAAATAGGCAATATCGTCATGATCATGTCCAAGCTGACGGTTACATTCGGAATGTGGAAGAACGGCAGTGCCTGGGTAATGTTGCCCATGTCCCCGACCGTTTGCACCGGAGCTTTGAACCAAACCGCAACGATGGTCATCACGATGATCGCAACGAGTGCCGACGGAACCGCTTTGGTTACCAGCGGCAATAAATAAATGATCAGCAGCGTGCCGATCACCATCAAGTACATCGGCCACGATTCGCCCTTGAAATTCGGAAGCTGGGCCAGAAAAATGATGATGGCCAGGGAATTCACGAAGCCGGTGATGACCGGCTGGGGAACAAACGTGATAAAACGTCCGAACTTGAGCGCTCCCATCAACCATTGCAAGATTCCCGTCAAAATCGTTGCCGCATACAAATACTCGATCCCGTGCATAGCCACAAGCGGTCCCATCAATGACGCCATGGCCCCTGTCGCCGCTGAGATCATGCCGGGACGGCCGCCGAAAAACGAAATGCTGACGGCAATCACGAAGGACGCATAGAGTCCCACCATCGGATCAACGCCTGCCATGATAGAGAAGGCGATCGCTTCCGGGATGAGAGCGAACGCTACTGTCAGACCCGATAAAATATCTTTGCGCGAGTTGCCAAAGAAGCCTTGTCTAATCCATTGAAACAAAGTCCTGATCACTTCCTGTTCTGTTGTTGGTTGTTGACAATCCACTCTCAGAATTGTCCCGGTCCGTTAGTCGCTTTTTCGATTATAACGGGATCATTTTAAAATTTCATTGTTCAATTTAAGGGAAATAATCCACGAAATCATTCATTTTCTCTCATTTATCTTGTGTTTGGTCCATTTTCCTTATTTGAAAATTTTCATAATACGTCAACCGACAGGGAAAGATAGAGCTTGCTTGGTTTACCATAACCTGAATGTTTCGGGATTCATTCTTGATTCAGCGGGTAAAGTCGAAGTATAGAAACCTATTGTAATTGAAAACAAGGAAGGAGATGGACACGATGCGAGACGAAAACAATCGGAATACGCTGGCAGATTTGACATATTTGGAATTCGAGGCCAAACGGAAAGTCGAGGATACGGATTTGATTCCGCAAGACGATCTGAGAGACGTCAACACCTATACGGAGCAAAGCCTAAGCAGCGAAGACGCGGATCATATCGCGTACGATCAGAGTGAAGCGGCTCCTGCGGATGCAAAACCGGAGGAGCGGATGAACCCCGATCACAGCGCCATCGATGCATGGGAAGCTACAGGTGCCGATCCGGATCAACGGACCATTGCCGATGAGCGGTTATCCTTGTCATCCGATGCCGGAGAAGCCGACGAGGTGCGGCTGGACCGTACCGCCGACGAAACGGTTATTCGCGATGTCGCGGACGACGAGACGGACCGGGAATGGCGGGCCAGCGAGGGTGAGCCCCCAACTCGTCCGGGTGACGAGGTCATCGCCGAGTACACCGGCGATACGGAGCAGAGAGTCGCAGCCGACGCCGCGTTTTCAGGCAGCGGTACCGCCTTTCTGAATCAGGACATTTTTATGAATTACCCTTCGGGTGAAGAGGAGTATACGCCGCTGGAGGATGTGCCGGACGCGGACGCGATTGCGGCCAACAGCCCGGTGGATCCCGCCGCGCCTCCGACGGAACAGATGCACGGAACCGATTTGCTGAACGGCAGCAATGGCGAGGACGACTAAAACCTGCAAGACCCGCCTCTCCTTATAGGAAGGCGGGTCTTATACTAGCACTGTATGATCCCTCTATTTTCCGAATATGATATCCAGCCAGCCGAGAAATGACATCCACAACAGGATGCCGATCAGGGTACCCCATATGAGTGCCGTTAATATGTTGCCCTTTCTTTCCATGCCTACGCCTCCCATACAACCGTCTTTATAGTAAAACAGTATGGGTCAAGCTATCAGTTCTTATACCAGCCGTTCATTTCAAAGATTCGATTTCATAGGAGGAACAGCCGATGAAGAAACAACCTGACGAGAAGCACCGTTTAGTGACCGAACGCGACATCGATGAGGAATTCGGCCTGTTTGTCGAGGATTCCTATCCGGACAGCATTCCGATACCCGACAGCATCAAACACGAGAAGCCGGATGGCAGTGGTACGAGTAACCGCGGAAATCCTCCGTCATCCTAAACAACACCGGGCAGGAATCGTGATCCTCTTCTTTCACCCATGCCATACCTTCCAACATACACTACACCATACGACCCTGGAAGGATGATGCCTCATATGAAAGGATTGCCGATCCATCCCTGCAGACATAAGATCACCCTGCAGCAGCGACTGGCCTCGTTGACCGGACATCTGGTGGAAATCAACGCGCCGAACACCGGGTTGGAACCCGGACGGCTGCAGCGGGTATTCCCGAAAAATTTCATCAAGGTGCAGGGCGAGCTTTTTGTGCCGTCCAGTCTCAACTCGGTTCGGGTATTCGATGTCAAGCCGCCGGGCAAAACGGTGCGGGTTGGGGTACGGACCACCTTCCCGACGCGCGGCGCCTTCGACCGGATCCGGCTTGTCAGAATCGGAGCCGATTTCATCGAATTGCTTGCCAAGGACAAGAACCGTTCGCGGATTCTGCTCCCTTTAAACAAAGTGGAGGGCATATTTCCTGCCAAGTAAAGACGTACAATGCTCCCCATTTCCTGAAGCTTCCGGACTTGTACAGGTTCGGGAGCTTATTTTTTGCATTCTTAGCCGCTGGCCTTGATTCGTTAATCGCAAGGAAAACATCCTCTATACGCGGTCGGTCTTCTGTGACATAACGTTGATAACGGTTTCCTTAATGTATACTCCGCTATTTCGATTTTCAGTACTTGTCCAACCTGTGATAAAATATGATACAGATTACATGCTTAAGACCTGATAAGGCAAAGCACAGGAGGAGTCAATGATGTTGAAACGCAGAACACGCTGGATGACGGCCCTGCTCGTCATTCTTGGGCTGTTGTTCGTGATGACGGCATGCGGCCAGAATGACAAGGAAACCGAAAGCGGCGCAGGCGGCGGAACAGGTTCGACGAACGGCGCTGCGGCGCCCGAAGCGGAACCGCCGAAGGAAACCGAGGTCAAGCAGAACGTGCCCGACCCGAACGCTAGCCACCCCATCGTCACGATTGAAATGGAGAACGGCAAAACGATAAAGCTTGAGCTTTACCCGGAGGTTGCGCCGAATACGGTGAACAATTTCATCTCCCTGGTGGAACAAGGGTTTTACGATGGCACAGGCTTTCACCGCGTCATCCCCGGCTTCATGATTCAAGGAGGCGATCCTGACGGAAAGGGCACGGGGGGACCCGGCTACGCGATCGCCGGAGAATTTACGTCCAACGGGTTTCAGAATGACCTGAAGCATACGACAGGCGTATTATCCATGGCGCGCGCGCCGGATCCAAACTCCGCCGGTTCGCAATTCTTCATTATGGTCGCGGATGCGCCTTCGCTGGATGCCCAGTACGCCTCCTTCGGTAAGGTCATCGAAGGCATGGAAACGGCTGAGGAAATCGTGGGCTTGGAGCGGGATCAGATGGACAAGCCGCTTGAAGTGCCCGTCATGAAGAAAGTGACGGTCGATACGCTCGGGAAGGATTATCCGGATCCCGAAAAGCAGGAATAGCTTTTTTGGGATAAGCGCTACGGCTCAAGCGTATCAGCGAACCATTTTCCTTCCTCGCTTGTGAATGAGCACAGAATCCGGACGGCTTACCAAACAACATGCGAAAGAGGACCGAAGCACGCTTGAAATATAGCTGCGTTCCGGTCCTCTTTTTTTATAGATTACAGCAGGGTATGGCCTTTACGGACGGGCCGGCTTCTCGATCACGTAAAGGCAGGTGCTGTCCGGCAAAGTTACCGCCTTCCCATCCTCATCCATGAATTCGATGCGGTCAGCCAATGCCTCGGCATATCCTTCCTGAAGATAATGCTGCTGCACGCGGATCAGCGCTTCGGAGCCCAGCGTTCGGCGGATGCACTCCGCATACTGCGTAGGCGTGAAATATCCGAACTGCTCCTGCACTTCATGAACATACGCTTCGGGGCCCCAAGTATAGGTATACAGAAACTCCATCGCATCGTTGACAGGCATGCGCACCTCCGCGTCAGCCAGCTGCTCGTAGGATATGACCCGGCCTTTGAAATCCGAGGCATACCGGTTCAGCCATTCCATGCCGTCGTCCTCAAGGAAACGAATCCTTCTCCAGGTATCCTCGGGCTCGGTCATGATTCCGTCACGGATAATAATGCGACCCCCGGGTGCAAGCACCTCATAGGCACTGAGCAAGGCTGCCTCCACGGTCGCCGTATTGAAGCGCACACCGTCTGTTTCAATGTACGAATACAACTCATGCAGTATCGAGGAGAAGATGACTGTATCGACGCTTCCGGGTTTCACATAGTCCCTGAGATTCAGCGCGTCCCCCTTCAGGACCTCCCATGTTTTGTGCTCCAAACGTTTGCGTTTCTCCAGCGCTTCAATCACGTTCGAGGAGATATCGATCCCGACGGGGCGCGCGTGCGGCAGCCGTTCCTCGATCAGGTCAAGCAGCACGCCTCCACCGGGACCGATATCCAGTACCGCCGTTCCCGTGATATAATCCAGAATCACTTTCTTGTAATCTCCCGTGCTGTTCATATCGTTTAAATAACTCTCTTCGTTATGAAACCGGTCATAAGCATCCCGCCTCAGGCCAAACAGATCAAACAACAGCAGCACTGCCTTCTCGTAGAGCGGGGATTTCTCCGCCTCGATGCAAAAATCGATTAATTTCTCCGCGGCCTGCGAGAATTCGAAGGTAAAGAATACCGTATCCGGCAGCTCCGGCTTTCGTTCGATGCGGTGGCGCAGATGCGGGTTGGCACTCGCCTGCCCGCGGTGGCAAGCCTCCCAATCCGTCTGGCGCAAATATTGCTCGATCATTCTTTTCTTGTACACGTTCAGCTTCTTGACGCCCTTGTAATCGTAATACATATCGTTCATCAGCGGCTCAAAGCTCAGGTGGCTCACCGAATCCGAAGACAATTGATCCTCCGGGCTCTGTTTCTCCGGATGGAGAGCCAGCAGCAATACCTTCACGAACTCTTCCAACGAGAAATCCTGCAGGGCCGCTTCCACATACCAAAGCGTCATGTCCTGAAACCCATGCAGGGCAGCAGGCAGATCCGTCTGCCTCCGAATCTCCTGAAACTGCCTGTCGAAATCTTCTCCCCGGGCAATGGAAGCGGTCCGAAGGCGGCGCAGCCTTTCCTCGTAAGTCCACCGATCCGGGACGCTCCCTTGGGCAAGCTTGCGAATCAGTTGTTTGATTTCCTCCTCAACGGAATGCCATAGCTCCTCCGATACGGCAGCAATGATGCAGTGATTCAAAGGGATCAGCAGCCGGATCAGCTCATCTTCGGTCAGCCGTTCTTCCTCCGTAAGCTTAATCAGCGGCAGGTTTTCCTCGAAGGCGACTTCCCCCCGGATGTGTTGCCCGAGCAGTCCATGGGTAAGTATGAGAGTATGTACCATCTCTTCGTGCGATGACAGGGTTCCCCTGCCTTGCCGGATATGTCTTTCATACAGCTGCGCGGACCCGATATTATGCAGGAACAATTGGATGCCCGACTGCTGCCAGCGAAGGCGTTCCCTCATCGTTCCGCCCTTGGCCGTTTCCGCCCACACCAGGACATCTTCCAGCAGCTCTTTGATCCAATAGGAAACAGGCAGCGAATCCAGTATCTTCAATGTGCGTTCTACATAATCCAGCACGGGGTTGGCATGGGTCAATTGCCCGATGGACGTGATCCGTTCCAGATTGACGATTCGTTCCTCGGCCGATATCAGCTTCAATAGCCATGGATGCGTTCCCGCAGCCGATTCATCCCCCTGACGAAACGCGGTTATGATATTCAGCGCTTGCAGCATAGGTTGTTCCTCCACTTCCTGTTAAAAATGAACAAAGGTTATCTTGGTTTCGCTGCTACGATTATAACAAATTGTTTAGGGTGGATCGCGGGCATTTGGTAGTTGCGGATGGTACAGGGTATACTGGTCAACGAAACCATATTTTTTTATCAATGTGAAGGAGTGAATGTACATGAGCCTGAAAAATAAAACAGCCCTCATCACAGGTGCAGGCAAAGGGATTGGACGCGCCCTGGCCATCGCACTTGCCAAGGAAGGCGTGCACGTTGGACTCGTCGCCCGTACGGCAGCAGACCTGGAGCCGCTTAGCGCCCTGGTTGCCGAGCAATATGGTGTCAGAGCCGTCGCGGCGGTGGCCGACGTTTCCGTGCAGAGCGAGGCAGAGGCTGCTTTCGCGGCGGTAAACATGGAGCTGGGCTCGGTGGACATTCTGATCAACAACGCGGGCATCGCCCAGTTCGGCAACCTGCTGGAAATGGAACCGGAAGCCTGGAAGCGTATCGTCGACGTGAATCTGATGGGGACTTACTATATGACGCGCGCAGCGCTGCCCGGCATGATCGAGCACAACCAAGGAGACATCGTCAACATCTCTTCTACGGCCGGAGAACGCGGATTCGCCACGGGCTCAGCCTATAACGCTTCGAAATTTGCCGTGATGGGACTGACCGAAGCCGTGCTGCAGGAGGTCCGCAAGCACAACATCCGCGTGACGGCGCTGACCCCGAGCACCGTGAACACGGATCTCGCCGTCAATGCCGGCTTGAAGATCGGCGACGAGGACCGGATGATGCAGCCGGAAGACGTAGCCGAGCTAGTGCTGGCTGCGCTCAAGTTGCCGCAGCGCGTATTCGTCAAATCCGCCGGGATTTGGACTACCAACCCGCAATAAGGACGCGCCGACAGACGCGCCCATTGCAATAACCAATTCAAGGGTGTTCCTTGGTCAGGGGCCAAGGAACACCCTTTTTGCGTGCAGCCGGCGTGTAACGCGATGGTCTGCGCCAGTGAATCCTGCGCAAACCTTCCCTCAAAGTTCCGATGAAGTCAAGAACGTTTCGCTTAAAGGCCCGGCAAGATGCGTGTGCTTTGTTCTTTTTTCCATGCGGAATCAAGTGTCAACCATCCGTTGTCATGATATAATGACATGGCGTCATACGCACAGCCAGACCATTACCAAGCTATACTCATGGAAAGAAGATGACAACAGCATGATCGCCGACATTCTACTTGAAGTGGTACTTCCCATCTTTGTCCTGATAGGCTTTGGCATTATTATGCAATATGCCTTTAAGCTCGATTTGTACACACTCGCCAAAATCAACTTTTACTACATTACGCCTGCAGCCGTATTTATGAGTATGTACGAATCCAAGATGTCACCGCAGCTTCTGGGCATGGTGGCGTTATTTTATGCGCTTTATATCGGCGTCCTCTACTTGATCAGCATGCTGGTTGCCAGACAGCGCAAGTTCAACCGGGGGATGAGAGCCGCATTTACCAACAGCCTCCTGCTGGATAATTCGGGAAACTACGGCCTTCCGATCAATGATCTGGCCTTCAAGGGAGATCCGATGGCCGGCTCGGTGCAAGCGCTGATCATGTCTTTTCAAAGCCTCCTTACGTTTACGTACGGAGTTATTTCCATTCAGGGAGCCAAGACGGAGGGATTATACAAACAGGCCATTATCGGATTTCTGAAAATGCCCGTCCCCTATGCCCTCGTCATCGGCATTGTGCTGCATGCCCTGGCCTTGCCGCTTCCGGTCTTTATCTCGCAGCCGCTGACCTATGCGGACCAGTCCATGGTGGCGATCGCCCTGCTGACGCTCGGGGCACAGATTATTAAATATCCGCTGCGCCTGCGCCGGCTCGATGTTTACCTCAGCGTCCTGCTGCGTCTTTTGGTCGCGCCGGCTATCGGCATTCTGATCGTGCTGCTGCTCGGGCTAAAAGGCGTTCCGGCTCAAGCGCTCATCATCGCTTCCGGCATGCCCGTCGGCGTCAATTCGTCCATCCTGGCGGAAGAATATCAGAATGAGCCTGATTTTGCTGCACAAACTGTCCTTATATCGACCATACTAAACGTAATTACGATTACCGGCCTGATCACGCTGGCCAAATTCATAGCCTAAAGACCAACTCTACTCAGCTAGGAGGAATTACATATGAATTTTGATCTTGCGATTGACCGCACCTGCACCAACTGTCAGAAATGGGACAATGTCCCCACCGTCTTCGGCGTGCCGGACGCGCTTCCGATGTGGGTGGCCGACATGGATTTTGCCGCACCATCCGCCGTTGTAGAGGCGCTTCATAAACGGGTGGAGCATGGCGTGTTCGGCTATACGTTCCCGTCCGACTCTTACCGCGAAGCGATTAGCGATTGGATGAAGAAACGCCACAGCTGGAGCATTCAGCAGGAGTGGATTCAATTCTGTCCGGGCGTCGTCCCGGCTCTCAGCCTTATCGTGGATGCGTTCACCGAGCCGGGCGATCAAGTCGTCATCCAGACGCCGGTCTATCCGCCGTTCTACAGCGTCGTTCAGGACCATGGCCGTGAGCTGGTGCATAATCCGCTTCTTCTTAGCGAAGAGGGGGATTACACGATGGATTTCGAGGACCTGGAGAAGAGCTTTTCTACCGGCCATGTCAAAATGATCATTCTGTGCAGTCCGCACAACCCGGTGGGCCGGGTGTGGAGCCGAGCGGAGCTGGATCGTCTGGCTTCCCTCTGCCAGCAATACGACGTGCTTGTCGTATCGGATGAAATCCATGCGGATCTGGTGTTTGAACCCGGCGCGCATACGCCGTTCGCCGCGCTGTCCGAGGATGCCGCTGAGCGTTCCATCATCTGTACGGCTCCTAGCAAGACGTTTAATATCGCCGGCCTGAACACGGCGAACATCATCATCCCGAATGCGCAGCTGCGCAGCAAGTTCCGCAAAATATTGAACCGTTACGCCATCGGCTCCATCACGCCGATGGGTGCGGCCGCCACCGAGGCTGCTTACCGTGAGGGCGAACCGTGGCTGGATGAGCTTCTGGTTTACATCCGCGGGAACATGGAGCTGGTAGCCCAATATGCACAGGAACATCTGCCCGAGCTGAAGGTGGTTATGCCGGAAGCCACCTACCTGTTGTGGATTGATTTCCGCGGCATGGACATGTCCCACGAAGAGCTAAACCGCTTCCTCGTTCAAGAGGCGAAGCTCGGATTGAACAGCGGCGCCGCCTTCGGCAAGGAAGGCGAAGGCTTCATGCGCATGAACCTGGCCTGCACGCGCGCCACCGTTCAGGAGGCGTTGTCCCGCCTGAACAAAGCTGTCGGGGAATGGCGGAAGGCTTAAAAACATACAAGATCCCGGAATGAAATGATAAACGGAGTCAAGCCCAAGGCTGACTCCGTTTATTTTTTTATTTTACGATAACGGCTCTTTTATTAGATAATGATCTAAAATTATTATTGACCATCATCTAACAGTTATGTTTTACTTCTATCTAGAAAGGTGGTTAGATGATGGTGATACAAGAAAACGCTCGAGAGATTCGTTATCGGGATCTGTCATCCCAAAAGGAGTATCTGAAGTTAATGATGGCCAATGCCGTGAACCGGTTCGGCGATTCCATCGACATGATTGCTTTTTCCTTGATGGTATACCAGCTTACCGGTTCCGCCTCATGGGTAGCCGTTATTTTCGGCATCAATGCACTCCCTTCCATCCTGTTTCAGCCCTTTGCAGGCGCCATCGTTGAAAGACTTCACAAGAAAACCATCATGATCCTTGCGGATATCGGACGAGGAGTGATTGTAGGCGTCACTGCCGTCCTGCTTATGCTTGATCTGCTTCAGCCCTGGATTCTGCTTGTGCTTACGTTCATGAATTCCACACTGGAATCCCTTCGCATTCCCGCCGGGTTAGCCATCATTCCCCAAGTGCTTGATAAAGCCTTATATACCCATGGCATATCCTTAAATTCAACCATCAAGAAAATCGTGGAGTTAGCCGGTCTTGGCGCTGCCGCAGCCATCATCGGATTATTCGGCCTTGGGGTGGCTATTTTGATCGACGCCGTCACCTTTTTACTGTCCGCCCTCTTCATTCTGGGCATCAACAGCAAGGAAACATGGCAGCGGAGCCCGATTCGGCTGGATTTGAAAGGCTATCTCCATGCGCTGGCCGAGGGATTCATCTATCTAAAAAAGGCAAAAGTCGTATTCGCCGTCTGCATATTAGGCGGCATCATGGGCATCTTTCTGATTCCCATTAACTCCATGATGGCTCCATACACGACGGGAGTGTTAGGACTGTCCGCCAAGGGGTTGTCCGTTGCTGGCATTTCCTCAACGATCGGTCTTGGCATCGGTGCCTTCTTGTTCCCTTACTTAAGAAAACATTTCTCTGCACGCATTCTGTTCATCACTGGCGGGACGTTCATTGGAATCTGTTATCTGGTATGGTTCTGGATATCGCACTATTCCGGACAAGTCATGCTGACCTATGTCATGTTGGCTTCTACCATGCTGATATTCGGTTTTTTTGCTTCCTTCGTGGAAACAGTGATCGGGGTATCCTTCATGGAACACATTGAGGAATCCTACTTGTCTCGCGCCGGTGCTATTTTTAACGCGATCGCAAGCTCAACCATTCCGCTCGGTTCGCTGATCGTCGCCACCGCGATGACGTTTATAACCCTTGAACAGCTATTTGTCGCTACTGGTATTTTTACAATTATATTGTTTGTTGGTATGCTCTTCATAAACACATTACGCCAGCTGTAAAGGAGTAATCCCATGAACATAACGGTATTGGCAAGGCCGGATATTCTCCGTGAATGCATCGAATTGCTCTATCGGTATACGAATCATGAAGACACCCGGTCCGTGAAGAATGAACTCACGATGAAATATAATCTGGACTCGCCGGACCTATTGCGAACCTTCGACCCCATCATCGAGATAGGAGAGCTGGTTTACGGCCAACTGGAAGCAGCGCCTGATCGCATGGCTTTTTTCTTCGAAAGCCGGGGACAAGCGGGGTGGTGCTGCGCCAAGCTGCTATTGGATGAATATCTCCGCTCAGCGGGTACGAATGCGAATATTCTTCGGCTATCCCCTGTCATGCAGGATGAACGGCGGCGCAAATACGCGGAGTCTCTCTTCCGATTATTTATGGGGGATGCCGAAAGCCACGTATGCCCATCGACTCATACCGATGCCGATCTGACCAACATGATTGACGGACTCGAACTGGACGTTCAGGAGAAATGGACACTACATCTCTTATATCAGAACTTTGATATGTACATGCAGGAATTGCAGAGCATCCTTGAACAGGCCGTGACCCTGTACGAGGAACAATTGCCCTTGCTAGAACCTCTGCTGGAGCGCTTTGCGGAAAGATACCATCAGGTGGTTCAAACCGAACCGCTGGAGTACATCAATAACCGATTCCAAATCCACCTCATGGATGATAAGGAAATCCGAATCGTTCCGCAAATCATGGGTTTCAATATGGTCACGCTCCATCCACAACAAAACGAGAATTCAATAGAAACGCTTTATATCGGCATTCTCTTTGAAGCTCTTCAAGAAGCGGTTAGCCGGGTCATCTCCGACGAGAAGATATGCAAAACGTTGAAAATGCTGAGCGATGCCAGCAAATTTGCAATTCTGAAGTCGATTTACCGTGAGCCGGCATACGGTTCGGAACTGGCCGACCGGCTGAATCTAACCACGGCTACCATCTCGCATCATATGAACGCACTTATACACCAGGGGTTTGTCATGATGGAAAAGCGGGCAAACCGCATCTACTACCGAATGAATCGGACGGCTGTCGAGACTTACCTGGAACAGCTGCGATCCAGCTTATTGCAGCAGGAATGAGCAGTCGTCCTTGCATGCCCGGTACGGGATTTATCCTCTCCGCATAAGGAAAAAGAAGGGTGAGCCAAGGTCTCTCCTTTGGCTCACCCTTCTTATGCAACTCTTTCTCTTCCACAGCCGTTAGTCGCTTCGCCAAACGCAAATAGCTGTTGAGCGAACTCTTTTCCGTCTGTATGCTACTGCAAACGCTTCGCCAAATATTCGCCGTTTGCCTTCAGCATGGGATAGGCTTTGCCGGATACCGCCCCGCTCTCCTTATGGCTCTCAAGCAATTTCATAAAGCCGTCCATGTGGTGGGCCGCCTGCTGCTTGTTCCCCTTCTCTTCGAAGCGGATGACCGAATCCAGGTGCGCCGTAAGCGAGCGGGCAGCCCCATGGTTCGCAAACCCGCCTCCTTGCTCCAACTGATCGACCAGACGTTTCAGGTGCAGGGAGCTTGTATTCTCCAGCTGGTACGTTCCTGTAACAAACTGATACAACCAGTCATACATAATCCGGATATCCGGATCCTGGCTTGCCGCTGCATCTCTTAACACAGGCCCGGAGCCTTTGTAATACGCTTTGAAGGTATCGTTCATATAACCATACTTCACGCCGCCATCCAGGTACCCCTTATACCGGTTGCGGAATACTTCGTCGGTCAGCATCCGTCCGTCAAACTCGATCTCGACGCCCATCCCGAATCGTTTGGCCGTGTATGCGGCATCGTCCAGGCGCTCGCTGCTCATGTCTTCAAAGAAATAGTTCGGCTGGAACGCGACCGCGTCGAATCCGACCTCTTCCCACATATAACTCTTATAGGCCAAGAAATGAGGAATCCAGAAGGACTTTAAGCCTTCGCCGTGAATTTGGCCGTTCACGTATTTCAGCATATCCGGACCGGAAGCGCTCGTGCTTACCTGTTCGGACAGCCAGTATAAACCGACAAGCTCCAGATTGGAATAATGGTTAGCCTCCCACCGCTGCAGCACTTCGTCCATCCACCAGCGGATCGCCTTTTGCCTGTTCGCCATGGCCGACTCCTCGCCAACGGCCCCGGCGTTAAAATTTTCGGAGATTCCATCTCCGTCCACGTCACCGAAGTCGGTCAGATACTCGCCCGTATCCGGGATCATCACGACGACCTTGGTTTTATGGTCAGGCTGCCCCAGCTTGGCTCCCACCTCCTTGGTGGCTTCATTGAGCTGGTGCATCTCGCCGTCCGCATCAAAAGTCTTGTCGAGGTACCACTTCCAGTCCTGCAGGTTCGCGCCGCCGCCAAAGTCGCGACCATCCGGGGATATCAACCCAAGCGTAAGCACGCCGTCAAAAAACCAATCCACCGGCTCCCCGTTCTGGTCCACGTAGCTGATCTGAGGAATGATCTCCTCTTTGCTCCAGTCTCCATCCCCATTGGCATAATGACCATTGTATAGAAGGGACAAATCATGAATGCCGGCCGTAGCCTCTCCCGGCTGTAAATATTTAAATTCTTGCGGCGGAAGCTGCACCGCCCCAGCGGCTTTGCCATCAGTCCCCATGATCTCGATTTCGTCGATGAAGGTCCAGGCCCTTGTATGCATGGTGAAGCTTACCTTCACATAACGCGCGTAAGCGAACTCCCCATCTTCGAAGCCCGGCACGCCATCGGTCTGGCTATCCCAAGCGTACGTTTCGTCTACGGGCGGACCGTCCACCCATAACGTCTGGGTCGCTTTATTCGTCAAGTTCGCCCAATGAACATTATCGTCCGAGACATACATCGAAACCGTTAGCGGAAACAGAATCGCCGAGCCAGGCCAATCCTGCAGAAAACGCGCGTTGATGCCCGAGATGGATTTGGCCTCGCCAAGATCAAATACGACCTCACGCGTCTTCTTGCGTATATGACCGACCCATGCGGGATCCAGTACATTCCGCGTTCCATGTATTCCGTCGTTCAGTTTATGGCCAGGGTCGGGATAATTGGCTTCCGGGGCCTCCGACCACGAGTAGGTTGCATTTCTTGCCAGGTTTCGCACCTCCGATTGAGCCTCATCAGCATAAGCGAAAGGAATGATCGAGAACATCATGGCCACAATCATGGCTAACGATACCCGTTGTTTCATAGAACGCATATAAATTAACCTCCTCTTATCATGCTTCCTGATCTTCGCCGGTTTTCACCGGACTTCAGCCTTACGAACTCCAGCAATCGTGGGCCGGCGCCGTAACTCGCGCCATTGCCATGGTTTCGTCATCTCACCCCCTTCCAGTCATGGTCTGCCTTCATGCCTCCAATCCTATATTCAAACCCCCCTGCCCTTTCCTTCGTTCAGATCCACCTGCGCTTCAATCGATTTCCGATATCGTTCGGTTATATCCTGGGGACGCGTAATTGCGCTACCTACCACGACAAACCGGGCACCCGCATTCAGAGCCTGAATCATGTCGTCCGCACTGGCAAACCTGCCTTCGGCTATAACCGGCAGCCGCGTTTCCTGAACCAGCCTTGCGACCAGCCCGATGTCGGGTTTCGTACTTTCCGGACTGTAGGCTGTATACCCCGACAGCGTTGTGGAAATATAATGTACGCCCAAATCGGCCGCATACAGCCCTTCCTCCAAGGTAGAAACATCCGCCATCACATGGATTCCCCGACGAATCAGCTCATCGACTACCTCTTTCAATTTGTTCCCATCCGGTCTCGGTCTCCGCGTCCCGTCCATAGCTACGATATCGGCGCCTGCCTCATGGACGGCTAAAGCATCCTCAAGGGTTGGCGTAATGTAAACGGGATAACCTTCGATCTGCCGTTTCAGCAGCCCGATGACCGGCACGCTCACCGCCGCTTTAATCGCCGCTATATCAGCCGTTCCATTGGCCCGGATCCCGATGGCTCCTCCCAGCACGGCCGCTTTCGCCATTTCAACCATATGCTGCGGTCCAAACAGCGGCTCTCCCTCATACGCCTGACAAGACACCACTAATCCTCTATCTGTAATCATCCGCCTCATATTTAGCTCCTACATCTGGTTTAGTATAAATTTGCGTCATCCTTTGTTTACTTCAACCCCGTAATCGTGATACCTTCGATAAACTTCTTCTGGACGAAGAAGTATAGAACGATGATGGGAATCGTAAACAGCGTAGCGGCTGCCATTAAAGGCCCCCACGCCACCCCATTCTCCCGAATAAATTGCTTCAGGCCGATGGACAGGGTCCATGTTTCCTGATCGTTCAAGTAAATCAACGCTCCCTGGAAATCGCCCCATGCGCCCAGAAACGTAAACAGGCCGATTGTCAGAAGGGCCGGTTTGGCAAGCGGCAGCACGATTTGGGCGTAGATGCGAAACTCCGACGCGCCGTCGATTTTGGCTGATTCGGTGAGCTCCATCGGAATTCCGTTAAAAAACTGCCGGATCAGGAACACATTGTACGCCATTCCCGTCCCAAACCACGCCGACAGCACCAGCGGCCAGTTGGAATTCAGCAGGTTGACCTTGTTGAATACGACATACAGCGGAATCATCGTTACCTGCATAGGGAGCATCAGCGTGCTGAGCATCAGGATAAACAGCATGTTTCGGCCTTTAAATTGAATTCTCGAAAAGCCGTACGCGACCAGCGGCGACAAAATCACGACGCCTGCAACGCTCATCAAGGCAATCACGACGGTGTTCCAAGTGTACTTGATGAACGGAATCATGTTGACCGCGTTCACGTAGTTATCCCATATCCATTCCGTCGGAATCCATTGGATGGGAATGACGAAGATTTCCTCCTCGGTCTTAAAGGTGGTCAGCAGCAGCCAGGCGAAGGGCGCCAGAAACAGCAGACCCACGAGGATTAACAGCAGATGCGGGATGATCTTTCGGCCGATGAATGCTTCGTTCATTATTTTTCACCTCCATAGAAGACCCACTTGCTGGATGTTTTGAAGATTAACAGGGTCAGCAGCAGCACGATGATAAACAAGATCCAGGCCATCGCCGAGGCGTATCCCATCTTCAGGAACATGAAGGCGTTCTGGAACAAATAAATCGCATAGAACAAAATCGAGTTCCCCGGCCCGCCAATGGCCTGATTGCTTGATTCCGCAAACACGTAGCCTTGGGAAAAATATTGAAAGGAGCCGATCAGCCCCATAATGAGCTGGAAGAAGGTCATGGGCGAGATGGCCGGCAACGTGATATGCCAGAACTTATGCCACTTGTTCGCACCGTCAATGGAAGCGGCCTCATAATACATTTTGGGCACTTCCTGCAGCGCCGCCAAATACATGATGGTGATCGTCCCGGTCCCCCAGAAACCCATCATAATCAGCGACGGTTTGGTCCAGTTCTCGTCCATCAGCCAATTCGGTTCCGGCAGGCCGATCGCGCCCAGCATCTGGTTCACCAAACCATATTGCGCGTTCAACAGCCAAATCCACAGCAAGGATCCCGCTACGGCCGGGACCAGCGTTGGCAGGAAATAAATCGTCCGGTACAGGGACAGTCCCTTGACGCTCTGGTTTAGCAGCAGGGCAATGCCCAGCGCGTACGCAAGTTGGGGGAAAAATCCGAACAAAGCCATGAATGCGGTGTTGTACAGGGATGAGAACATTTTGCCGTCTTGGGTCATCTCCACATAATTGTCCAGGCCGACCCATTGGGGCGAGGTAAACAGGTTATACTCCGTGAAGCTGTAATACAATGACGTGATAATCGGATAGAGCTGGAAGACCAGGAAGCCGAATATCCATGGACTCAAAAACAAAAGTCCGATGATCAGCCGTTTTCTTTCCCTGCTCTTCATTCCGCTCCGGGGTTCCAAACGTTCCATGTGACCTTTTCACCTCCAAGTAAAAAACAACAACCTGCAGGGAGCGGCCAGCCTGCCTATCGTACTCGCCGCTCCTGCATCATCAAGATTATTTTTTGTCCGCGATCGGCTGCATTTTGCTCACGACATTATCCATCGCTTCCTGAGCGCTTATCTGTCCTTTGAGCGCCTTCTCCGTTTCTTCATTCAAGGTCTGCAAGTATTCGTTAATGTAAATGCTGTTTGGGAAGCCCTTCAAATTAGGATTTTTCGCACTTTCATAATAGTCCCAAAGTTCCTTCACCTCTTGGTTCTCCGTCAGCTTCGGATTATCAAGCGCTTTCATTAGAACGGGGATGGAGCCGCTCTGGATGCTGTATTCAATCTGAACGTCCTCACCGAGCAGGTACTGCATCACCTTCCACGCCTCTTCCTGATGCTTCGCCTTGGATGGAATGAACATGGCGATTGGACTAACCATGCCGGAGCCTTTAAGATCAGGGTTGGCTGCTGGGTAAGGGAATGGCGCTACGCCGACTTCCTTGCCTTCGCCGCGATGCTCGACATACCAGTTCTCCCAGCCGATAATCATGGCCAGCTTGCCGGTCAGGATCGGATCCTGCGGAGTTTCGAGACCGCCCATGCCCGATTTGAATTTATCGATGCTCTCCTGCCCGAATTCCTTATAATAATTCACTTGATAATCAATGGCCTTTACATTCGCTTCCTGGTTCGCGGTCAGCTTCCCGTTGCCGTCGTCCCATGAGCCGTTGAAGATGATCGGCCAAAACACGTTATCGATCCAAGGGTAATCCGGTATAAAGCCCATCTGCGTTATATTTCCTTTATCGTCCTTCTTGGTCAGCTTCTTCGAATATTCGAACAGATCTTCGAGCGTCTCCGGCGGAGCCGTGAGTCCTGCTTCCTCGAACGCCTTTTTGTTGTAAAACAATTTATTGGCCATGCTCATGGAAATCGGGAACCCGAAGACATCATTGTTGACCTTCATGCGATCCAGCGCCGCAGGAATGATCTGGCTGGTGTCGAATCCGTCCCGTTTGATGAATTCCTCCAGCGACTGCACCGCACCGGCAGCAGACCAAGGTCCGATGTTATTCCACTGCGTTACGATGAGATCCGGAGCGCTGCCCCCCGAAATCGCGGTTAGTTGTTTCTGATGATCCTGGTTGCTGAGTGTCTTGACTACGATGTCGTCCTGGCTTTCATTGAATTTCGCTACAGCATCCTCAATCGGCTTCGCGTTTTCTGCTGTGGCAGAACTCCATAATTGAATTTCAACCTTGCCGTCCTGGCCGGCCTTGCCGCCAGTGCCGCCCGCTCCGGAGCATGCGCTTAATACGGTGGAGAAGGCTAAGAGCAGCATAAGCAAAACGTGAAACGACTTCTTTCTATAGTGCTTCTTCAAATGACTCACCCTCCAACATTTCATGGTTTTATAATTTCATATCTGAAGAAAAATTCCTTCTAAACAGAAATTAATGGATAATTATTCTTTCGTCAATCCTTAATTTTCTGATTTTTGTTTTTGTCCGGACATAAAAAAAGCAAGGATTATAATCATAATCCTTGCTGCATCTAGGATATTTCATGATAAACACGCCTAGATCAACATTAAAAATATTTTTTAGTTATTTTAATTATTTTGGAGAAATGATCCACCTATATGACGTATTGCATACATTCCATCTCACCGTAAAACCATACTTGGGCCGCCGCTCCTATAACGCCGGCGTCATTGCCAAAACTCGCAGCCATAATCCGGCAGCAGCTTCTCATATACGAAGACGTTCGAGCATCGATTTCCTGATCGAGCTCCTGCAAAAAACGGGGACCGGACTCCGCAACTCCGCCTCCGATCACAACGACCTCCGGATTAAAGGCATGAATATACCCGGCAACAGCAGCTCCCAGCGCCCGGATGACCACCCGCATGACCGCCGTGGCGGATGGATCATCCTGATGCCAAGCCCGAATAATATCCCGGGAATTAGGCCTCCATGCATATGAAGCGCTTTCATCCCTTTGCATTTCAAGACCTATTCTGGCAATCCCGCTTCCGGAGGCATACAGCTCGATGCATCCGTTATTTCCGCAGCTGCAGCGAGGGCCGTTAATGTCAACACTAACATGGCCGAGCTCCGCCGCCCCGCCAAAGACGCCTCGCAGAAGGCGTCCTGATTCCATGACGGCACCGCCGATGCCGGTGCCAAGAGCCAAGCACACAAAATTATCGCAGTGTTTGCCAACCCCGTACATCTTCTCCGCCATCGCAATGACATTGACATCATTGTCCACATACACACGAGTGTTATAACGCTGTGTTACCAGCCGTTTAATTGCCGTCCCTGTCCAGTCGGGAAGCGTATCTCCCGCGTATAGAACGGTCCCTTCCCGAAAATCGATCTGGCCTGCGCTGCCGATTCCGATCCCTTGCACCTCTCCCTCAGCGCCGGCCGATTTCATCATCATGTCGATGCCAAGCAGCACTTTGTGCATAAGCTGCTCTGGACCTTTATGGGCCTCGGTTGGCACCCGATGCCGGTTTATGATCTCCCCCCCTCGATCGATGACCGCAAATTGGACTTTCGTCCCCCCAATATCAACGCCGATGGCGTAACCCATAACAAGGTAACACTCCCTTCTGTGATCCTTAAAAAACGAACGAAAGATCACCCCGCTTTCGCCGATAATGAATAATGTGAATCGATTCAAGGAATCGATTCACTAGTACAGCTTATCCGCAACGGAACTTGCGGTTTTTTTCAACGATTCCGAGGCATCCTCTTTTTTCATCGTTAAGAGCGTTGTAAGAATGTTCAGCATATACGTCTGCATGAATTTTGTCGCCAGTGCCCCGCCCTCGGTCGGCATTTCCCGGGAAGACACGAGCAGCACCGTATCTGCGTATGTGGCAATCGGGGAGCGCAGGTGCCCGGTCAAGCAGATGACGTCCGCTCCATTCTTCTTCGCTTCCTTCACCGGATCCACCAGGTCGCGCGTGCTTCCGGAAGTGGATATGGCGAATACGAGATCGCCCTTCTTGACCAATGAAGCGGACATGGCAATAATATGCGAATCCCGGTGCGCTTCCACATTGAGTCCCAGCCTCATCAGCTGATAATGCAAATCCAGGGCGGTTATGCCTGAAGAGCCTACGCCATAGACATACACTTTGTTTGCGGCCAGCAGTTTATCAACCGCCATCCTCAGATTGTCGGCATTCACCAGATCCAGCGTATTCTTCAGTAAAATTTCATGCTGCATCGTCAGCTTGCGAGCCACCGTCATCAGGTCGTCCTGCTCATCGATAGAGGTATCGACTACGGATGGGGGACGATCCACCAAGTCCTGTGCAACGGATAGCTTGAACTCATGAAATCCCCGGAACCCCAGCTTGCGGCAGAATCGAATGACGGAGGTCTCTCCGACCCCTGCTTTCTCGGACAGATCCGTAACGGTGGCAAGGACCGTTTCCTCGGGGAAACCTTTTACGTAATCAGCCACTTTTTTCTCCGTCTTGGTCAGGGAAGAATAAATGCTTGATATCATCAGCAGCGTATTGGATTGATTCAGTCTTGGGCCTACTCTTGCCATTCCACATCCCTCATTTCTCTCTATCTGGATAAAAAAGAATATTTTCTCCTTAATTATATATTAAAAAAGAGTTTTCTTTCAACAACAAAAAAGAAGCTGTCAGCATCCTTATGGATCGGATACTGCAGCTTCCATCATGATTTCGTTGCATTAAGAAAAATTCTGTCCCACGCATCCTCTTCAAACATGCTTACATCATCGTTCCGCTGTCGTCCGTGCTTGAAGTCAGTTCCTCGATAGCCACTGCCCCGTTCAGGCCGCCGCCGGCCGTTTGCGCCCGTTCCATTTGGTACCCTGCGTCCAGCATCGAGCCATCCAGCTGATGCAGCTGCTGGCTGACTTGATCCATCTGTTTGAACAGCTGACGATACTGATAGGCTTGCGCATACTCGCTCTGCTGCGCGGCTTCGTCCAGCTGCTCGAACATCGTTTTATTCTCGCCCAGCACCTGTCGGTACTGCTCCGCCGCAGCGGTTCGGATATCCTGCGCCGCCCCCATCATCCCATGCAGCACCATCCTGCAGTTCACCAGCTCCTGGCGCACGGCGGAAGAAGTTTCAGGCGTGACCGCAGCCTGCGCATTCTGAAGCTCGGCGTGGACCCCGCCGAGCTCGTTCACGATCATCAGGGCTTCGTCCATGCGGCCGTTCTGCCCTGCAGCAGCCAATTGGCTGGATAGCTGATTGAGTCTCATCGACATGTTTTGAATATTGCTCATTCGTTATTCCCCATTTCCGGACCAAGTCCTTTTTATGAACTAGGATGCGATAAACCATGGATTGCTATTCATTCCGGTATCTGGGCGTGATTGACGGTCTGCTGGAATGCGGGGCGGGATGCCGATATAATAGAGTAAGCCATCATATGAAAGTAGGTAGATTAAAGAGTCCGCATGATCAAACGCAAAAAAACGACGCTTTTCCTTGTTGTTGCCTTATTGCTCGCCATATTCTACATGCAGCTGCAAACCGCCATACCGGGATTTATCAACGATCTCGATTTTGATTTTAATCGCAAAGAATCCCCTGAAATCACCCAGCTCCACCCTTATGTACTGCAGCAAAAGAATGAGCTTGTCCGTCTCACCAAGAAAAAAGGGATCACGATTGTCATAACGGACGGTTACCGAAGCCACGAAGAGCAGACCCGCATCTACAATCAGGGCCGCAGCACCGAGGGCAACATCGTGACGAACGCCAAGGCCGGGGAATCTCTTCACAACTACGGGCTCGCCATTGATTTTGCGCTGAGGCTGAAGGATGGCAGCGTCATCTGGGATATGGAATACGACGGGAACGGAAACGGCAAGACCGACTGGATGGAAGTCGTGGAGATTGCAAAAGATTTAGGCTTCCAGTGGGGCGGAGATTGGGCCAACTTTCCGGATTATCCGCATCTGCAAATCGATTTTGGATTATCGATCCGTGATTTGAAACGGGGAAAGCTCCCTCCCATGGACGCTTCCGAGTATTCGGAAGCCAAATGAAATGATATTGCTATTTGTTTTTATTGAGCATCGAGGTTCGCATAGCATACTTTAGTTATACTCCAATATGACTGACGCATCAGTGAATAAATCAAGGCCGACCAGATCCTTCTGGTCGGCCTTTTTTGACGTTGTTCGCTGTTAAAGCGTCTCGATGGAGGTATGATATTCAACCAAATGCTTGACATGCCGTTCACGTTTTGGTTATATAGTCATATATATAAGTATATAACCTTAACAGGACAATGAAGGCAAGGTGGTGATTCTTATTGAGCGGTACCGTGCATCCAGATAATAGGCCCCTGTTCATCCAGATCAAGGAAAAGATCGAGGACCAGATCGTCAATGACCAATTGCTTGAAGGTGAACAGGTTCCTTCCACGACGCAGCTGTCCCAATTTTACAAAATCAATCACATTACGGTGTTGAAGGGCATCAACCTGCTGGTTGATTCCGGACTCATCTATAAAAAGCGAGGTGTCGGCATGTTTGTTGCTGAGGGGGCCAAGGAAATGCTGCTCCGGACCCGAAAGAGTGCATTTGCGGAACATTATGTGGTGCCTATGGTACAGGAAGCGGACAAACTCGGTTTGTCCACGGATGAGCTTGTTCAAATCATAACCCAGTTAAAAGGAAGTGAACCCCATGAATCTTGATGTACAGTTAGATCGGGTATCGGTGACATATGGCGGCGTCGAAGCCGTCCGCGATATTTCCCTCCGCCTCCCGGCCGGCAAAATTTACGGTCTCCTCGGTCGCAACGGCGCAGGCAAAACCTCGCTCCTGTCGATCCTGGCTTCATTTCGCGAACCATCGTCGGGATCGGTTACGATTGGCGGCGAGCAGCCCTTCGAAAATGCCAAAATCATGAGGGAAGTTTCCTTCATCTACGATGTCGACTATAAAGAGGAGACGGACAAGGTCAAGGCCGTGATTGAATCCGTCGCCAGGTACCGGCCCCATTTTGATACAGCTTATGCCCTGGAGCTTGCCCGCAAATTCAATTTGCCCCTGGATAAACAGCTCAAGCAGCTCTCCAAAGGCATGCAGTCCGCTTTTAACGTATGCATCGGCCTCGCCAGCCGGTCGCCGGTTACCATTCTGGATGAAGCTTATCTCGGCATGGATGCGCCGTCGCGCGAAATTTTTTACCGGGAACTGCTGAAGGACCAGGAGCGCCATCCCCGTACGTTCATTCTTTCCACCCACTTGGTATCGGAGATGGATTATTTGTTTGAGGAAGTCATTATCATCCACAAAGGCCGGTTCATTCTTCAAGACGATTATGAAAGCCTTACGTCCAGGGGTGTATCCATTACGGGCCCCGCGGCCAAGGTGGACGAATTCATCCAGGGCATGAAGGTGCTCAACGTGCAGCAGCTCGGTTCCACCAAGGCCGTCATGGTCTACGGGGATCTGGGCGAGGCATCTCAATCAGCCGCATTGAAGGCAGGACTTGAGATCGGGCCGATCTCGCTCCAGGACTTGTTTATCCATCTGACGGGGGAGGAATATTCCGCATGAAAAAGACGTCATCGCCCGTAAGTAAAGTATCGACGGAAATGTTTATTCAACAAGGCAGCTGGGCCTTGGGTTTTCTAACGATTGTGCTGCTGATCTATATTGGAGCCGGCATCGGCAACAGCATTGGCATCAATGTTCGGGAAGGAATATCAGATGAGGACTTCTTCTCCATCGCTTACCGCTCCACCAAAGGATTTATGCTTGTCATCGGCATCATTTCAGCTTACGGTTTTCTGAGCTATTATGTAAGACACGGCATTACGCGCCGGGATTTCTTTGGTGGTTCCGCTTTAGCGGCCGTCTATCTGTCCCTGGCATTTCCGGTTGCCGCGGCTCTGATCCAGTGGATTGTCTCGCTGTTTGCATCACAAGATGCGGGAAGCACCCGACTGCTGCAGGGTTTCGACAACAGCTGGCTGCTGACGCTCGTTTCCTACGGTATCCAAATCTTCATCTATTACCTGATGGGGTGGATGATCGGATCCGGATTTTACCGGTTTGGCTGGATTCGCGGCTTGGGATGGATCGCCATAGCCCTCGTGTTGATCGGCTTCATGGATGCATTGTGGCAGTTCGAGCTGGCTTCCATATGGGAACAGTGGTTGCCAGTCACGACAGACTTTTCCGTCACGCTGCCGGTTTCGCTCGCAGGCTCCCTGGCCGTCATCCTGATTGCAATGATTCTGATTCGGCTGATCACCCGAAGAGTTACGATCAAAATGTAACCAATACGCAAAATAAATGGCTGATCCAGGGTAGCACCTTCTACCCCGGAATCAGCCATTTTACGATATAACGCCACCGTATAGATTAAGCGGCACTGCTCTTCTTCTTATTATAAATGTCGAAGGCTACCGCCGCGAGGAGAACCAGGCCCTTAATGCCTTGCTGCCAGTCGATGCCGAGACCTACGAGCGACATCCCGTTATTGAGGACGCCCATGACGAGCCCCCCAATGATCGCGCCGAAGACCGTCCCGATCCCGCCGGTGGCCGAAGCGCCGCCGATGAAGCTCGCCGCGATGGCATCCAGCTCGAAGTTCGTACCGGCTCTCGGCGTCGCCGCGTTCAAGCGGGCGGCAAAAATCAAACCGGAGATGGCGGCCATGACGCCCATATTGACGAATACCCAGAACGTGACCTTCTTGGTTTTCACGCCGGACAGCGCCGCCGCTTTTTCGTTGCCGCCAAGCGCATAAATATGACGGCCCATCACGGTTTTGTTCATCACGAAGGAATAGATGATAATGAGCACCAGCAGCAGAATCAGAATGTTCGGCAGGCCGGCGTAACTAGCCAGCATGAACGTAAAGGCATTGATCACGGCCGCGATGAGCACCAGCTTCAGAAGGAACAAGCCGCTTGGCAGAACGTCGAAGTTGTATTTTTTGTGGGCCTTTCGTTCCCGCAGCTCATTGATCAGGAAAATAACCGTAAAGATGATGCCGGCCAGAATCGCGATCAGGTTGGTGCCGGTGTTCCCGAAGTCCGGAATGAAGCCGGAGCTTAGCTTCTGGAAGCCGCCCGGAAACGGCGCAATGGATTGGCCCTCCAGCACAATCATCGTCAGGCCGCGGAACAGGAGCATGCCGGCCAGGGTTACGATAAAGGCCGGTATCCTCACGTAAGCCACCCAGAATCCCTGCCATGCTCCGATCAGACCGCCGACGATCAAGGATACGATGACGGCAATGACCGGATGCAGCTGCATATCGACCATCATGATCGCAGCAACGGCGCCGACGAAGGCGGCTACCGAACCGACCGACAAATCAATATGACCCGTAATGATGACAAGCACCATGCCGATGGCCAGTACGAGAATATAGCTGTTCTGGAGAATCAGGTTCGTGATGTTGATCGGCTCCAGCAGCAGCCCTCCCGTAATGATTTGGAAAAAAATCATAATGACAACAAGGGCGATGATCATCCCGTATTGGCGGATGTTGTTTTTAAACATTTTTTTGAGCGTCTCCATGCTTAAGCCCCTCCATTCTTGGTCATGTATCTCATCAAGGTTTCCTGCGAAGCCTGCTCTCTGCCAACTTCTCCGGTCATCCGTCCCGCGCTCATGACATAAATCCGGTCGCAGATCCCTAAAATTTCAGGCAGCTCCGAGGAAATGACAAGCACCGCCTTCCCCTCATCCGCCAGCTGGTTGATGATCGCGTAGATTTCGTATTTGGCCCCGACGTCAATCCCCCGCGTCGGCTCATCCAGAATCAGGATATCGGGCTCGGCATAGATCCATTTACTCAGCACAACCTTCTGTTGATTCCCCCCGCTGAGGTTCCCCGTCTTCTGGAGAATGTTCGGCGTTTTGATCTTGAGCTTCTTCCGCATGTCTTCCGCCACGAGAATTTCTTCCCGATCATCAATGACCATGTTCTTTGCCAGCTTGGACAGTCCGGTCAGCGAGATGTTGCGTTTGATATCGTCCATGAGGATCAGCCCGTATTCCTTCCGGTCCTCGGTCACGTAAGCAAATCCGTTTTCAATCGCCTCGTTGATGGATTGATTCCGGATTTCCTTGCCGTCTTTCCGAAGCGTACCCGTGATGTTCCGGCCGTAAGCCCTGCCGAAAATACTCATCGCAAGCTCGGTCCGGCCGGATCCCATCAGCCCGGCAATGCCCACGACCTCCCCCCGGCGGATATTCATGCTCACGTTGTCAATCACTTTTCGGCCTGCTTGCAGCTCGTGATACACCGTCCAATCCTTAACCTCCAGGATGACCTCCCCGATCTTCGGGGTCCGCTCCGGATAGCGGTTCGTCAAATCCCGGCCGACCATGCCGCGGATGATCCGATCCTCGTTCACTTCGCCGCCTCTCATATCCAGCGTTTCAATGGTTTGGCCGTCACGCAGAATCGTGATGGAATCCGATACCTTCGACACCTCGTTCAATTTATGGGAGATCAGGATGCAGGAGATTCCCTGCTTCTTGAACTCCAGCATCAGCTCCAGCAAATTCTCGCTGTCGTCCTCATTGAGCGCCGCCGTCGGTTCGTCCAGAATAAGCAGCTTCACCTTCTTGGATAAGGCCTTCGCAATTTCGACCAACTGCTGCTTGCCGACGCCGATGCTGCCGACCTGCGTGTTCGGGTTCTCGCTGAGCCCCACCTTATCCAGCAGTTCTTTGGCTCCCAGCATGGTCTCATTCCAGTTCATGATTCCCTTCTCGGCACGCTCGTTCCCCAAATAAATGTTCTCGGCAATCGACAGATAAGGGATCAACGCAAGCTCCTGATGGATGATAACGATGCCCAGGTCTTCGCTTTGCTTGATGTTTTTAAATTCACAGACGCTGCCTTTGAACAGAATATCTCCCTCATAGCTGCCGTAAGGATACACGCCGCTCAGTACTTTCATCAGCGTGGATTTGCCCGCTCCGTTCTCCCCGCACAGGGAGTGGATCTCGCCTTCGCGAACCTTCAGATTCACCTGGTCCAGCGCCTTCACCCCGGGAAACGCTTTCGTAATGTTCCGCATTTCAAGAATGTACTCTGACATCTTGCTTCACCTTCCTATCGTTTCGTGTTCGCTGCTTAAGACTATTTCAATCCGATTTCTTCCTTGGAATAATAGCCCGTCTCCACAACCTCTTTCTCCACGTTGGAAGCATCCACGGATACAGGGGGAAGCAAATAGGCAGGCACGACCTTGATGCCGTTGTCGTACGATTCCGTATCGTTCACCTCGGCCTCTTCTCCCTTCAGCACGCTCTCCGCCATCTTCACCGCCTGCTCGGCGAGCTGGCGCGTGTCCTTGAACACCGTCTGGGTTTGCTCACCGGCCACGATCGACTTAATGGAAGCAAGCTCCGCATCCTGACCCGTGATGATCGGCAGCGGCTTGCCGGCCGTCCCGTAGCCTACGCCCTTAAGCGAGGAGATGATGCCGATGCTGATCCCGTCGTAGGGCGACAGCACCGCGTCCAGATTCTCGCTGGAATAGTTGGCGCTGATCAGGTTATCCATCCGCGACTGGGCCAGGGCGCCGTCCCAGCGCAGGGTCGCAATCTGGGCCATCGTGGTCTGTTTGCTCCGAACGACAAGCTTGCCCGAATCCATGTAAGGCTTGAGCACGGACATCGCGCCGTCATAGAAGAAGTAAGCATTGTTATCGTCCGGCGATCCGCCGAACAGCTCGATATTGAACGGCCCCTTCCCTTCCTTCAGGCCAAGCTTCTCTTCAATATAGGAGGCTTGTTGAACGCCGACCTGGAAATTGTCGAAGGTGGCATAATAACTCAAATGCTCGGTGTTGCGGATCAACCGGTCGTAGGCGATGACCTTGATTCCCTGATCATGGGCCTTCTTGATCACGTCGGTCAGCGTATTGCCGTCGATCGAAGCGATGACGATCACGTCGACTCCTTTCGTAATCATGTTCTCGATTTGGGAAATCTGGTTTTCAATCACGTCCTCGGCGAATTGAAGGTCGGTTTTATACCCTTTTTCCTGAAACAGCCGCTCCATGTTCTTCCCGTCAGCCACCCAGCGTTCGGATGATTTGGTGGGCATCGCAAGGCCGACGTAACCCTTCTCAGCATCGCCGGTTTGGCTTTCGGCGAGGTTGCAGGCCGTCAGGGCCAAGAGCAGCACCGCGATCAGCAATCCTGGCAATCCTCTCTTCATCGGTAGTTCCCCTTTCCGAAAAATGAAATCGAGAGCGCTTACAACCGAAGGTTCGAAAAGCCTCTCTGTACTAAAAAGGATACCTCCGTTCGGGTGGAGGGGTCTTTCCACGAAAACAACCTTTTTTATAATTTTCATACTTTTGTTGTTCGGCATTCTTGCGAGATGTGCACAATATGCTCCATGGGAACCGGTCCGAATGACTTTATCGTCATCAAAAAGAGCCCCCGGTTTGTTGTTTGCCAACGAACCGGAGGCTCTCTCCATGCTGCAGCGTATATCCGCCCGCAACCAGATGTTCTCTTTCCATGCATCCATGGAATTAAAAAGGCCGGCGGGCACTAACGCCCGCGGACCATACTGCGATCACATGCCCGATTGCAGCATTCTTGCCAGGATGGCCGCCGTTTCCGCGCGCGTTGCCGCCCGTTCCGGCGCCAGCCTGTTCGCTTGGTCGCCCGTCAACAGTCCTGCCTGCGAAAGCTGATCGACTGCCCCGCGAGCCCATGATGCAAGCTTGACATCGTCGGCATATTGCAGCGGCGCTCCCTCGGCCTCCTTGCCAAGTCCCGTCGCTTCCATCGCCCTTGCGATCATGACGATCATTTCCTGACGGGTCACGGCAGCATCCGGACGGAAGCTGCCGTCCGCATACCCTTGGATCAATTCCGCCTTATAGGCGGCTTGAACGTCGGCTGCAAACCATCGGCCCGCCACGTCGTTGAACGAAGCAGGAACCGCGGCCGCTCCGCTCGGATGGATCCCCAGCATCCTGACCAGCATGGCGGCAAGCTCCGCCCGCGTGATGGAGCGGCCCGGCTCAAAACGGCCGCCCTCCGTCCCCTGCACGATGAGCTTGTTCGCGAGCAGTTCGGCGTCGGCTTCAGCCCAATGCCCGCTCATGTCGGTGAATGCGCGGCGGCTCTCCAGAACGGTATAGGTTCCCGATGTCTTCAAAGTGAGAAGGGCATTCTCGGCCGAAGCGAAACGGGCCGGAACGTGTTTCCATCGTCCGGCGGCTTCATCGAGGTAAGCTGCCGTCAAATACCGGCCGTCGGCCAGCATTCGCTCTGAAGGCGCGAAGGTTGCGGATAATCGGCCATCTGCCAGCGGCTGCGCCGTTCCGTCCGGCTTCCACGCGTTCAGCGACACGGAGAACGGCTTAAGCCGCATACTCGCTCCCGTTTTTCGCGAGAGCTCCACGAGTCTCGTCTCCGTCTCGTCATCGGCCGTTCTGATCGTGAGCCCGATGAAAGCCGCAGATAAATCCGATGGCAGCTCGCCAAGTTCAGCCAGTGAGAAGACTAATACGCCCTGCGGCGTGCGCCACTCCAACACCGTGCCGCTGACAAGCTCCTGCAGCCGCTCCACGACGGCAGGCTTCATGAGCAGCGACCATTCCTTCGTTCCGCCCTTCGTTTCAATCACGATGCGGCCTGAACTCAGCCGTTCGTGCTCGAGCGTGATCGTCTGGCCGGATTCACCGTCGAGCACCAGATCGACGGTGAGACCGCGATCTTCCCCTGCGGGCGGTTTCACCCCGCCGGCATCGCCCGGCAGGCCGACGGCGTTGCCCGGGCTTCCGCCGGAACCAGGATCACCGCCTGAGTGAGCCGGCGGCAAAACGGCAACCTCGGCTGTGGTGCTTAAACCTTCGTAGGTCACGGTCATGGACGATTTCCCTGACCGGATGCCGTACAGCCGGCCCGCTGCATTCAGGGATGCATAGCCTCTGTCTGCAAGACGGTATGCAGCTTCCGAGGTCACATCGGAGGAGGTGCCGTCCGAGTAATGTGCAGTTACCCGGATCTGGCGATATTCGCCCTCCCTCACTTCATACCGGGAAGCATCCAGGGTCAATCCGGTCGGCACGGCATAAACCGTGACGGGGGCGGCGGCTGACAGCCTTCCGGCATCAGTCTCATAAACGGCCTGCATGACGGTACGCCCGGTACGAAGACCTGTGACATACCAGGAACCGTCCTCGGCCCGCGCCACCCGGATCAGCCCATCATCATATTGAAAGCGGGCATCTGCGGTTACGTCCGATGTAGCATCCCCGTAAGTCACCTCGACGACCGTGCGCACCGATTCGCCGATTTGAAGTCGGTACGAGGGCGGCGTAAACCATATGCCGTCGGCAAAGGTCACCTGCACGCCATCCCGAATCGGCTCGCCGCCGATCCAGGCGCGAATGTCGGCCACTCCCGGCTCGGTTGAACGGACTTCCGCCGTATACACGCCGTTTTCGCGGTACGTGGCTTCCGTCACGGTGCCAAGCGTTGTTTCAAGCCGAATATCGGCCCCACTCCCCGTGTTGTTGCCAAAGGCATCCCTCACCGAGATGGTAATCGTCGAGGCAGCAGAGCCGTTAGCCGGGATTGCCCCGCTGTCGGCGGACAGCTCCGATGCAGCGGCCGAAGCGGGACCCGGCAGAAATTCGACCTCCGCCGTATCTGCAAGCTCGCTATCGTCCACGGATGCCGTAATGACGGCAATGCCGGCCTCGGTTGAGATCAGCGATGCCGTGTACCGCCCCTCGGCCTCATATACAGCCGCGGAAACGGTGCCGATCGAGGAATGAATCCGAATGTCCGCGGGCCCGCCGTCATCCGGAACCGTATTGCCCGCGGCGTCCTTCAGCTGCACCGTAATCCGCGCGGATTGCTTGCCGTCGGCCGTCAGCCCGGTCCGGTCCGCATCGACCGTCGAGCGAAGCGCCGAAGGCTCGCCCGGCTCGAAGGATACCGTCACTGCCGAGGCGATCCGAATGCCGTCCAAGGTTCCGGTAATGACGGCTGTTCCGGCCCTATTCGATGCAACGCCGGCCGTGTAACGGCCATCCGCTTCGTACTTCGGCTCCGTCAGCAGGCCAAGCGTCGACGCCAGCTTAAGCTGGAGCGATCCGGCATCGGAGCGGAGCTCGTTTCCGTAAGCGTCCTTCAGCAGTACCGTCACGATTGAACGGCTTAGCCCGTCAGCGGTGACGACTGCCCGGTCGGCTGACAATATCGTTTGGTCCGCCGAAGCCGGGCCAGGCATGAACTGCACCGACGCCGTGTGCGCCAGCGGCACATCGTTGACCGTTCCCGTGATGACGGCCTCGCCTGCCGCCGTGCCGGCCGTCAATATGGACGTGTACGTACCGTCATGATGATCCGTCATCCGTCCCAGCGTTCCGGCCGTCGTCTCCACCAGGACCTTGTCGCCTCCTGCGGTCAACGCATTGCCGAAGGCATCCTTCAGCCGAATCGTGACAACCGTTGACGTGCTGCCGCCCACGGTGATTGCTTTGCTGTCCGTCTCGATGATCGATTCGGCCGCGGATGCCGCCCCGGCGAGAAGATCAACCGATACGGGGTGCTCCAACGGCACGCCGTTTACGGCACCCGATACGACGGCTGAACCGGAAACCGTGCCGGCCGTCAGCATGGCTGAATACGTGCCGTCGCCATGGTCTTGAACGCTGCCCAACGTTCCGGCCGTCGTGGTTAACACGACCGTATCACCGCCCGTCTTCAATTCGTTGCCGAAGGCATCCTTCAACTGCAGCGTCACGGTTGTTGTGCTGGCGCCGTCAGCCGGCATCGCCGGGGATGCTGCCGTCAGCAGCGATTCGCTCGCCGAAGCCGCTCCGGGCTCAAAATCAGCGGACGCGGTCTGCAATAGCTTCGCACCGTTCACCGTCGCGGTGATCGTTGCCGGACCGGCAACCGTCGGTGCCGTAAGCACGGCCGAGTATGTGCCGTCCCCATGATCCGTTACCGCTCCGATCGAGCCGGCGGTCGCGCTCAGACTCACCCTGTCGCCGCCGGACGTCAGGTTGTTGCCGTAGACGTCCTTCAGCTGCACGGTCAGCGCCGTTGTGCTTGACCCGTCAGCCGGGAGCGCGGACGCCCCCGCTGTGAGGAGCGATGTTGCCGGAGAAGCGGCGCCCGGAACATACGCGATGTCCGCCGTCTGCGTGACGGTCTTGCCGTTCAGCTCGGCCCGGACGACGGCCTTGCCGGCAGTCGTCGGCGCCTTAACGGTAGCCGTATAAGTGCCGTTACCGCGGTCCGTGACGGCGGAGAGCGTGCCTCCGCTTGTTTCGACGGATACCGCGTCGCCTCCTTGCGTCACCGGGTTACCGTAGGCATCCTTCGCTTGGACCGTAATGACGGCCGTACTGACTCCGTCTGCCGTAATCGAGGCCGGGTTGATCGACAGGCTCGTCGCTGACGGCGATGCCGCTCCCGCAACAAAGTTCAAGCTTGCCTTGCCGGCAAGTGCCGAGCCGTTGACAAAACCCGACACCGTTGCGGTTCCGGCGGTCGTGGGCGCCGTCCAGGTCGCGCTGTACGTCCCGTCGCCGTGATCCGTTACCGCACTCAGGCTGCCTGCAGTAGCCGACAAGGTTACGGTACCGCCCGAAGCAGTCAAACGATTGCCATGCGTATCCTTCAGTTCCACGGTAACCCTGGTCGTGCCGGTTCCGTTAGCCGGTACGCTTGCGTATGCGGCGCTGATCGTGGATGCCGACAGAGACACGGGGCCGGGCACGATGCTTACGTTCGTCGTTTGCGCGAGCCTCACGCCATTAACCGATGCCGATACGACCGACATGCCCGTTGCCGTCGGCGCCGTCAGCGTCGCGGTATACGTTCCGTTGCCTTGATCCGCAACGGAACCGATCGAGCCGATGCTGGCCTGCATCGTCACGGCATCGCCGCCTGTCACGAGATCATTGCCTCGCGCATCCTTCAATTTTACGGTTAACGTCGTGGTCCCCGATCCGGCCTGGAGACTGCCTGAAGCAGAGGCAAGGCTGGATTTGTCCGCGGAGGCGGCCCCCGGGACGAACGAGACAACGGCCGTTTGTTTGATCAAAGAACCGTTCAAACTGGCCGATACTTCAGCGGTGCCGGTCGTGGAAGCCGAGCTCAGCGTCGCGGTATAGGTTCCGTTGCCTTTGTCGGACACGGCCCCGATGGTGCCGCCGCTTGTGCTCATGGACACGGTACCTGCTGAAGCCGTCAACGCGTTGCCGTAGGCATCCCGGAGCCGTACCGTCAGCATCGTTTTACTGCTGCCGTCCGCAACGATCGAGACGGGAGCCGCTGACAGTTCCGAGGTTTGCGTGGACGCTCCCGCGGGAAGAATCTGAATCGCGGCCTTCTGCTGCGTCGCCGTCCCGTTCACCGCGGCACTAACGGTCCCGCTGCCGGCGGCCGTGCCTGCCGTCAGCACAGCCGTATAGGTCCCGTCCCCATGGTCGGTTACCCTCCCGGCCGTGCCGTGCGAGGACTGGATCGTTACCGTGTCGCCTCCGGACACCAGCGGATTGCCGTGCGCATCCTTTAAGCGGACGGTCACCGCCGTGCTTCCGCTTCCGGCCGTGAGCGTGTTCTGCCCCAGGCTGATCGTGGATGCCGAAGCCGATGCGGCTCCCGGGACGAACGTGACCGCTGCCTTCTGCGCGATCGGCGTTCCGCCCAGCTCCGCCGTTACGGTTGCCGTACCGACGGAAACGGGCGCTTTCAGCTGTGCCGTGTACGTCCCGTTCTTCCTGTCCGTCACGCCGGACAGCGTACCGGCGGTCGTCTTCATTTGCACGGTACCGCCGCTCGTCGTCAACGGATTTCCGTTGCTATCCTTCAGCTGCACCGTCACGGTGGAGATACTGCTGCCGTCCGCCGGAATCGATGCCGGGCTCGCGGTGACCGTTGAAGTGACGGCCGAAGCGCCAAGCGGATTGAACTTCACCGTGCCGCTTGCGCTCATGGGATAACCGTTAATGATGCCCGTAATCGTTGCGGTTCCGGTCGTCTTGGACGACGTCAGTTCAGCCGTATACGTCCCGTCCCCGTGATCGGTGACCGGACCGAGCGTGCCCGCTGTCGTGCTAAGCTGAACGGTCCCTTCGCTCCTGCCGATGTTATAGTTGCTTCCTTCCTTGAGCGTTACGGTGACCGTCGTCTTGCTGGTCCCGTCCGCGTCGATGGAAGCGGGACTGGCGCTGATTTGCGTCCGGGCCGGATATACTTGCAGCGCAGACGTGTAATATACCAAAGGGCTGGCATCCGATATGCCCAGTTCTCCCCTGCTGGTCCAGCCTGCGCCCCATACGGTACCGTCCGCATTAATCGCAAGGGCATGGTTGTCGCCGGCAGCAAATAGATCTGCGTCGCCGAGCAGCTTTGTTGCCACTTGGAGGTTCCGGTTCTGCATGCCCCACCACCACAGGGTTCCGTCGCTTTTCAGAGCCATGCTCAAGCGGCCGCCGCCGGATATCCGGACTACATTCGTAAGCGGCAAGGAACCTGCCTGCTGAACCTGAATCGCCGTGTTGGAAGAGGTCAGTCCCGGGTTGCCCAGGTTAAAATTCTCATTGTATCCCCAAGCCCAGACGGTTCCGTCTCCCTTCAGAGCCATGCCGCCCAATCGATTGCCTTGGATATCGGCAATGCCGGTTAAAGGCTGTCCGGCAGAATCGATCACCTGTACCGGATAGTCGGAGTCGGCCGTTGATCCGTTGCCCAGCGCTCCGAAGCCTCCGTAGCCCCAGGCCCATACCGTTCCGTCGTTCAGCAGCGCAACGGAATGGTATTCGCCCGCCCCTATGGCCTTCACGTCGTTGAGATAAGATCCGCTTGACGCCTTGATGCGTACGGCCCGGGGATTGATGACGTCATAATAATCGGTAAGCGTGCTGCTGGAATTGGATCCCCACCCCCAAGCCGATCCGTCTTCCTTGATGGCCAGAACATGGTTGTAAGCCGCGGCGATGCTGCGTACATTCGTTAGCGGCCCGCCGCCGGACTCCGTTACCTGCACGGCACGATGCTGATTATCCGATGCACCGTTGCCGAGCGTCCCATAGACTCCCCTGCCCCAGGCCCATACGGTGCCGTCATTCAGCAGCGCGACCGAGAAATAGCCTCCGCCCGTCACGAACTTCGCGTTTCCCAGCGGCGTACCGTCGAATTTGGTCACTGGCACAGGTCGGAATGCATTATCCGTTGTACCGTTGCCCAGTGCTCCCGCACTGTTGTCCCCCATCGTCCAAACCGTGCCGTCTCCGGCAATCAGCAAGGAATGAAGGTATCCCGCTCCGATTCCTTTGATGCCGGCGGGCGCCGCGGATGAGGCATTCGCCGGCTGCGGCAGATTCGGCATGATCATCAGGAATGCGAGCAGAAGCATCGCGATTTTTTTCAATCTGCGCAATGGAATCCCCCCTTCTTAAAATAAATAGTGAGTAAATAGCAAGGAATAGAGACTCTGGTGCATGTTGTCCATGATTCCATGGTCCTGACCGCCATTCTAGCAAAAAAGGATGTCAATAATAATTAACAAACGTTAACGATTCGACAAAAAATTTATCTCGGATGAGTCCCCTCGGATTGCAAGAAAAAAAGCGGGATTGCCATGGAACGCAATCACCGCTTCTCCGCTTCTTATCGCTACCTACCGTGGGCTCCGCTCTTCGTCTCGTCTATTCTTCCAGAACCGCTGCCCCTTTGCGGTACCGGTTCGGCGACACCCCCATCACCTTCTTAAAGGCCGTGCTGAAATAATGCTGGCTGTCATACCCCACCCGCTCCGCGATGTCCAGGATGCTCAGCTCGGTGGCGTTGAGCAGCTGGATCGCTTTCTGAATCCTCGTCTGGGTCATGAGCGTGATAAAGGACGTGCCGAGCTCTTTCTTGAGCATCCGGCTCAGATAGACCGGCGATACCTGCAGGGCCTGGGCGAAAGATTCCAGCGTCAGCTCCCGAACGGCATACTGTTCCTGGATGAGCTGCCGGGCACGCCGTACCAGCGGAGACAGCTGCGCCTCCTTGAATACCCCTTCCCGGCAAGCCTCGTAGGCGGCCGCAACCGCTCCGTCCGCCCCTTCCGAAACCGGCTCCAGATGTACGTTCACGGCCAGCTTCAAGTACTTCTGGATCAACTGCTCGGCATCGGCCGCAATCTCCATATCCACTTCTCCCCAGCAGCAAATGCCGATCCAGCCGGTATGGTCCCGGAACAAAACGCAGGGTGCGGGATGAAACAGCTCGGCGATTATATTTTCCATCGCGAACAGATACAGCTGGCGGTCGCTTTCCTTCATCAACGGCTGCGGAGCCGTCATCTCCGGCCATCTGGCGATGCCGATCCGGGTGGGACGGCAAGGCGGCAGTCCCAGGAACTCCAGCTGCTCGATCGCCTCCTCCTCATCCAGCAGGCCATGCATCCATTCGAGGCAGAACCGTTCCCGAAGCAGCGGAATGTTCTTCTCGATTTGCTCCGACGCCTTCTTCAGGTAGCTTTCCTGGATTTGATGGTCGTTCAGCTCATCTCGAACGCTGCTGAGCACCTGAATCAGATGCTCCGCATTTACCGGCTTCAATATATAATCCTTAACCCCGAGCCGGATCGCTTCCTGCGCATAAGCAAATTCGTCATGGCCGGTAATAATGACGAACCGGCATGCGGGGCGTTCTTCCTTCATTCGCTTCATGAGCCCGATGCCGTCCAGGAACGGCATATTCATATCGACCAGCATAATGTCAATCGGCTGGCTGAGCGCAAGCTCCAGCGCTTCCTCGCCATCCTCCGCTTCGGCAGCCACTTCCATGCCGAGTGCCCCCCAGTCGACCGCATCCCGAATCCCTTCGCGGATAATCGGCTCATCGTCGGCAATCAAGACTTGATACGCTTTCTTCATCGTGAGTCTCTCCCATCATGATCGGAGGACGAAGGAACGGCATGCAGCAGCGGATGCGTAATCCGTACCGTGGTTCCCTCGTTCTCTATACTGTCAATCATAATTCCGTACGTCTCCCCGAACGTTAACTTGATACGGGCCTGTACATTCAGCATACCGTAGCTTCGGCTTGCACCCGGCCCTTCTTCGGGAGGCGCCTCCATGGCCGTTACCGGATCGGCAAGCTGCCTGCGAAGCGCCTCCAGCCGCTCCGCAGGCATACCTGCCCCGTCATCACGTACGGCAAGCACCAGCACATTATCCTCAACTTGTGCTTGGATCCAGATTCGCCCCGGGCCTCTCCGGGCCTTAATGCCGTGGTATATCGCGTTCTCCACCATCGGCTGGAGGATAAGTTTCAGGACGTGCAGTCTCTCGGCTTCAGGGGATAGCTCCATCTCAACCTGCAGCCTGTCGCGGTAACGCGTCTTCTGGATCTGCAAGTAACTGCTGATATGCGTCCATTCGTCGGACATGGGAATGATATCATCGCCTTTGCTGAGCCCGATCCGAAACAGCCGCGACAAGGATTCTACCAGATCCGATACGTCATCCGCCCCTTTCTTGCGGGCCATCCAATGGATCGTATCCAGCGTGTTGTACAGAAAATGCGGCTTAATATGCGCCTGCAGGCTGCGCAGCTCAGCCTCGCGCTTCTGCCTCTCCCGCAGCTCGCTCAGCTTCATCAGCTTGCGGATCTGCAGGAGCATGCGGTTAAAGCTGCGGCCGAGCATGCCCACCTCATCCTGCCGGTTTCCCCAGTAGCGGATCGTCAAATCCCCGGATTCGGCTTTTTGCATGAAGGACATAAGCTGCCAGATCGGCCTGGATATGGACTGCGAAAGCGTGTAGGATGCCGTAACCCCAAACAAGCACACTATAAACAAGAAACAGATCATATAAAAACGAATCTCCCGCACTTCATACACCGATTCGCTGGTTGGAAATACGCCGATCGTCCGCCAGCCGGTAAAGGAGGACGTGCCGTATATCAGTTGCAGCCGTTCCCCGTTCACCTCGCGGATCAAAGCGCCGCTCTCCTCTTCGGGAAACCACGATGGCGGAATGGACGGGATGATGGAATCCTCCGGGGTATAAATGCTCGAGCCTCCGGCCTCTGCCACCATCAAATATCCGCTTTTCCCGAGCGTGACATCCCGGACCGCCCTGGCGACCGCCCGCAGCTTCAAGTCGATCAATACCGCACCGGTCACTTCCCTCGTATCCGGATCCACAAACGAGCGTACGACCGACACCAGCTCCTCGTTGGCGTAATGAACGTGGGTGGTGACGTTACGGTCTGCCGGATGGCCGAGCACGGTAAAAATCCCTTCGTTTAAAACGGCCTCGCGGTACCATTCTTCCTCCGTCAAATTCGCCGGACTGCGCGCGTACATTTCGTTACTGATATAGGCTCCTTCGCGATTGACCAGAAGAATGGAGGCGATTTCCGGATACAGCGTCGTGAAGCCTTGAAGGTATCGCTTAATCTCGTAATTTTCCTCATTATCCTGCTTGACCGGGGACGTTTGCGGGCGATAGGTTCCCGAAGGAACATCGGCTCCTGCCGCCGGCTTATCCCCTTGAATGTCCCCTTGCAGAAACCGTTCCGTGCGAGGGTCGAAGCCGATCAAATACGTAATGTTCTGCAGATTCTCCATATCATTGTCCAAGGTCTGGTTGACCTTTCCGATCAGTTGAATGGTATTCGAGGTTACCTGCTGGTCCACAATGCGGTTTACCGTCCAATTGACAAGAACGCCAAGGGCGATTGAGGGCAGGATCCCAACCATGAGGAACAGAATGACCAGCTTGTATCTCAGCGGCAAATCCCCGAACCGTAGCCAACGGGAAATGCCTTTGCGCCAGGATTCCACTCTGTTATTTCGCATAATAATCATTCACATTCTCTCGGGTCACAATCGAGATTCCGGTGTCCACCCTCACGGGAAGCGGCGACACGTCATTCCCGAGCGTCGGGGCCGGTACGGTAAGTCCGTGATGCAGGTGAAATAAATACTGCAAGGACCAGTAGCCCATATTCCAAGTACCCTGGGCGATCGTAGCCGCGATGGTTCCGTCGGAAATCCGGTCCAGCGTCCCCTTGTTCGTATCGAATCCAATGATGGTCACCCGGCCCGCCTTACCCGCGCCGATAACGGCATCCGCCACGCCCATTCCGCCGCTGGCCTCCGTCACGAAGATCCCTTTGAGATCCGGGTGCTTGCCCAGCATGTCCGCCGCAGCCTCTTTGGCAACGAGGGTATCCCCTTTTCCTTCCCTGATCTCCACCACGGACATGGAAGGATATCTCTGCGCCAACGTGTCCCGGAAGCCCTCCGAGCGGTCGTCATGGTTCTGCTGCCCGGGCTGGGTCACAATTCCGATTTCCCCTTCCCTGCCGAGAAGCTGCGCCATCTTGTCCGCGGCCGCAACCCCTGCATTGTAATTGTTGGTTGCAAGAAAAGAATACGCTTTGCTGTCAGGTGCATCCGCATCGAACAGGACGACCGGAATCCCGGCATCCACGGCCTTATTGATCGTGGACGTCAGCGCCTTCGAATCGATGGCCGATAAGGCGATGCCGGCCGGACGCTTCGCGATGACCTGCTCCAGGACGGTAATCTGTTCCTCCACGTCATATTGCGTGGACCCGCGATAATCGACGGTTACGCCGAGCGCGTCCCCTCCATCCTCGAAGCCCTTCAATATATTTTTCCAATATTCCATCCCCGATTGAAATGTGACCATGACGTAATTCTCGCCCATGCTGCCGTGCAGCCCGCCTTCCTCCCAGGCCGAGGAGCGCTTGTCTTCCAGCCTGTACATGAACACATAGGTGAGAAAAGCCAATATAAGGGCGCCGTACACCAGCATCATCTTCTTCATGAATGAGTCCCCCGCTTCTTGTTCCTTCGTGTGCCATTCACCAGTTGCAACCGGTTACATATCGTATAATGAATATACTGCAATTCTCTGAAAAAGATCAAACCCTTGCTAGAATTTGGAAGCGGACAGCAGCAAAAAAACAGGCCGCCTCCGGTTAACATTAACCATGTCACAGCCTGTTTCTATTATTATAAGCATCTGCTCGCCGTTCGTGCATAAACTAACGAGATCTCGGTTGCACCAAGCAACTCACTTAGCCGGATAAATGCTAATGCCGTGCATAAATAAACTAACCACGTGACGCGCAAGATCCTCAGGAGTCCGCTTGCCTGTCAGCAGCTGCTGGGAGGTCAGCCTTTCGATGACGCCGACCAGGCACTCCGCAACGATGTGCATGTCGGAATCACGGTCAAAGTACCCGTCCTGCTGCTCTCCCTTCAGATTTTGCTCGATCATGGCTACCATTTCAGCCTTTACGATGACGGAATCATCCCCGATAAAAAAACCGATTTGCGTCAAATCCGGGTCCTTGCCAAGAAACGTGAACAACCCCGTAAGCACGCCAAGCAAACGCCCGGTCACATGAGCCTCATCGATTCCGCTCTCCAACCGGCTTCCCTCGATCAGGCCTTTAAGCTCCGAACGAAATTTCTCCATCAGCTCCCTGAAAATCGCCTCTTTGCTCTCAAAATACAAATAGAATGACGGTTGCGTCAATCCTGCCCGGGAAACGATGGTGCTGATCTTGGTCTGATGGTATCCTGACTTCGCAAATTCATTGGCGGCAACAATCAGTAGTCTTGCCCGGCTTTCTTGTCCGTTCGCACCCTTCTTCCGCAAAGCTATCCAACCTCCGAATCTACCCATGATGTATGTATGCTAGTTACCCTTCATTATACTCTATATCGGAAAGTTGCTGCTACACATAAAGTGTCCCGCCTGAACCGAAGACTTTACATCGCCACCGGAACGTTATAACGTAAAAGGGATGTGATACTTAACGTTTCAGCCAAAAAGGAGAATACTCACATGCAGGAACATACCCAATCCAACTCGGTAGATACAATCGAGTCATATAGCTCGGCCCCGCATCCCTCCAAGCGCGTGCTTATCGTCACGGCGGTTGATGCCGAAAAAGATGCCGTGTTGCGCGGCCTAAAGAATGCGTCCGGATTCGAGGTTATCGCGGGAGGAGTCGGTCCGGCGGCAACGGCGGCCGCGACTGCCCGACAGTTGATGCAAGCCTCCTACGATTTCGTTGTCAGCGCAGGCATCGCCGGAGGTTTTGCCGGTCAAGCTGAGGTTGGCTCCATCGTCATTGCGGACCTCATCCTTGCGGCGGATCTCGGATCCGAAACCGAAGACGGCTTCAGCAGCGTTCAGGAGCTCGGCTTCGGAACGGATCGGATTCCGGTCGATGCTGCCGCTGCCGGCAAGCTTGTCGAGGCCTTGGAGGATGCCGGCGCAGCCGTGACCCTTGGTCCCGTGCTGACCGTATCCACCACGACGGGAACGGCGACGACGGCCGCCAGCCTTCTCCGCCGGGTGCCGAACGCCTGCGCCGAAGCGATGGAAGGGTTCGGCGTAGCCACCGCTGCCGCTGCAGCCGGGGTACCCATGCTTGAGATCCGTACTATATCCAATCAGGTCGGTCCGCGGGACCGCGGCGCATGGAAGATCAAGGAGGCGCTGCAGGCGCTTGAGACAGCAAGTTCATTACTACCGGAGGTGCTACGATGAAAATCGCTTTTTCCCCTTGCCCCAACGACACATTTGTATTTCATGCCTGGGTTCACGGTCTTATTCCCGGTGCTCCCGAGCTTGATGTATCCTATGCGGATATCGATATCACCAATCATTGGGCGGCCGCGGATCGGGAACATGACATCTTGAAAATATCCTATGCCGCACTGCCCTGGGTGCTGGATGAATACGCCCTGCTGCCCTGCGGGGGAGCGCTCGGCCGCGGTTGCGGGCCTCTCGTTCTGACGGCGGACAAGCTGACCGACGGAAAGACCCCGGACAGTCCGGCAGCGCTGTCCGGCCGGCGAGTAGCCGTTCCGAGCGAGCGCTCCACGGCTTATCTGTTGTTTCGCCTGTGGGCCGCCCAAAACGTACCCGGGGGACTCGGCGAAATCGTGGTGATGCCGTTTGACCAGATCATGCCGGCTGTCCGCGACGGTGCCATCGATGCCGGGCTGGTCATTCACGAAGCGCGATTCACGTACACGTCCTACGGATTGAAGCTGATGACCGATCTCGGCAGCTGGTGGGAATCCGATACGAATCTGCCGATCCCGCTGGGAGCGATCGTGGCCCGCAGGTCGCTGGATCTGGCCAGCATCTCGAGCTGGATCCGCTCCTCGGTCGAATACGCCTGGGAACATCCCGGGGAATCCCGGGATTATGTCCTCCGGCACGCACAGGAAATGGACCCGGACGTCGCCGATGCCCACATTGACTTATATGTCAATCCATTTACCGCAGAGCTGGGCGAAGACGGCTATGCAGCAATTTCCGCCCTGCTGAACCGCGCAGCCGATGAAGGGCTCGTGCCGCGGATCGATCCCGCGCTGCTGAAACGTCCGGAATAGCCGGAAGATAACCATCTAACGACATATTCTCTCGAAAGACCGACTGCATGCAGCGGAAGTTTTTCTTGGGAGAGTAGGAGGGGGTTCCCTCCGAAGTCAACACTGTATTTCTCTAAAAATAGAGGAACGCCCCTGAGCCCGACCAACCGTGTCCGGCTTCTCTTTTGGCGTTCCTCTTTTTCCTGCCTGCAAATCGTTTCATCCGAACTTTCCAAATCAGAACTCGTTCCTCGATATCCAATCATGCAGCTGCCTGTAAATTCCGATTATTTCATCCATGGGCATCCTCACCAGCCCGCTGGACGATGGAGCTACAAACTCACGGACTCCGTCTACGACGGAGTCCGGCTGGATTCCCCAGTCCGCCTTGGCCTTGCCGCTGTATTCGGTATACACGCCCTTGCCGACAAAACAGGCAACCTCCGGTCTGTATTCCTCCAGCTTCTTCCGCAGCGTCTCTCTTCCGAGCCTATACTCTTCGCGGGTAATGTCTTCCGCGCCCCGGGTGGGCCTGGCTACAATATTGGTGAATCCATAACCCAGTTTAAGCAATTCCCCGTCCTCTGCGGCTTCATATAAGCGTGGAGTCAAACCGGACTTATGCAGGATCCTCCAAAAATTGTTGCGCGGGTTTGCGTAATGGTGCCCCACTTCGCCCGATCGCAGACTCGGGTTAAAGCCGATAAATACAAGGGTTAATCCATAATCCAGATGATCGCTGACTTCGTCCAAGCTTGATTCCTCCTCATCATCTAATCTGGGTTCCCTTAAGTTTAATGAGAGCTCGAAGCGGCGGCGCTGTTGTTGCGTTTGCGTATTTGGTGAATGCCCATCACGACGGCAACGAGCTCCCAGTCATCGAGAACATCGCTCTCATTCTGCAGCTGATAGGCTCCGGCTTGGAGCCAGCCGCTAATGCGGGAAAATTGGGCGATGACCCTTCCGGTCTCATCCGTTATTTCATATTCATTGGAAAAGGCAGGCGAAGTGATCTCATACACGCCACGCTCCCCCGCATCGTATTCGAATTTTTTCGTAAAGAAACTCATCCGCATGCGCAGCAGACCCAGTTCTTCCCCATTGCCGCCCGTGATATTCCATTTGTTCGAGAAGAATCGGAACGAGCCGTTGCATACGGCCTCTCCCCCGGCGTTATACACGTCCAGCGAGGAGCCGAAAGCGCTCTTCAAGTCCAAGCTTCCTATTACGCGGCCTTCCCTATCCATAATATCTGTTATCCCCGAGCTAAAAAAGTTATCCTTAAAATACAAATGCATGCCCCTGCTCCCCTTCCTCGATTTCCTGCATCCCTGTTATTCATACAACGATTTGCAGGTTAAATTGTTTCAAATTTTTGCGGGAAATTCGGGAACCGATCCATGTTTCGATTGTCTAATATTCGAGGTGATGCTATTGGAGACCCTTAAATCTATGGTAGCCGTGAATGATCCAAGCACGCTGCTGAGCGGCTGGATGGAGTCCTTCGGCCAGGACGTGTGGAACTATGCGTTCTTCTTAACGAAACGCAAAGATGCGGCGGACGATATCAGTCAGGACGTGTTCCTTAGGGCTTATAAGCACTGGAATGATTTTGAGGGCCGAAGCTCGGTCAGAACGTGGCTGTTAACCATCACCCGCAACCTTTCCCTGAACTATCTCAAATCCTCCTTCATGACAAGGGTGTCTTTAACCGGCTGGATCACCTCCAAGCAGACCGAGCCTTCCGCGGAAAAAGAGTTCATGGATGCTGCGGCCGTCTCGCAGATCTGGAAATGCGTGATGGAGCTGCCGCCCAAATACCGGGAAGTGCTGATCCTGGAATTCCACTATCAGCTGCCGCGAAAAGAAATGGCCCAGCTGCTCGGCCTATCCGAAGGAACGATCAAGTCCAGACTGCACCGGGCGCGCGCCCGGATGGAAACGATGTTGAAAGGAGCGGATATCCCATGAAAACCGAACAAGAGCCGCAGCCGGATTGGATGCAGGAGCTTGCTTCCCCTCCGTTCAACGAGCCGATGTTCACCGCGAAGATGAAATCCGATGTATCGCAGAGCGCCGCAACCGGCGCCATAAGCCGTAAACGACGAAGAGCTCCAGCGCGTCTTATCAGCATGACCGCGGGCGTATTGGCGCTGCTTCTCATAGCGGCGGTATGGGGATGGCGCGAGTCCCCTGCGCTTCAACGGATGATCCCCATCCAGGGCTGGGGATACGCTGCCAAGTGGACTCCCCGAAGCGTATACACGGTGGATGGCGTGGATAAACTTCAGGTTTTTCCGGGCGGGGAAGCTACCGCGGGCTCTCCGGCCGGAGCCTGGTGGAATTTATTAACCCCGATTCAAGAGCTTGAAGGGAAAACGATCAGCATATCCGCCGTTCACCGGGATACGGGAACTACCATCCAGGAGCTTGCCGAGACAAAGATTACCTCCGATATGGCTTACAATGACTTGACGCGAGTTTCTTCCCGTTTCGCACTGCCGCTTTCCGGTTTATGGCGTTTCGACGTAATGGTGGATCATGAGAAATACGGCGATATCGTTATTGATGTGCCGGATAGCAGCTGGGAGCCGAGCCCGAACTTCGTGTCCGGCAGTTATGCCATGAGCGGCGTCGAAGGGCGCTTGGGCTTTATATATCCAGACCTTATCGCTGGCAAGCCGAACAAATACATGTGGCATTTCTGGGGTCGTGACGAAGAATTAACGGGGGATCTGGTCATTACCGCGGTGAAACAAAATTCGTCCGAGATCATTGATGTATTTAAGGTTGCCGGTTTAAGGCCTTCCCCCTTAAACGGTGCCGATGCAGCCATACCCACCTCCATGTCACTTCCTTCCCCGGGACTTTGGCGCATTATGGTCTCGATCGACGGTCAATTGTTCGGCAGCGTCATAGTCGAAGTTGCTAAACCTTAAATTTGGCGATGTCGCAAGATACATGAGCCGCAGACCGTTAACACAAGCACGCCTCATGGCAAGCCTCTTCGTGCAATCATGGAGGAAACCGCTGCCTTGACCCTGCCGTTGAGATGAAACGAATTCCATTAAATAAGGCTGCCCCGGTCCGTAGAACATCTACAGAGAATCGGTGCAGCCTTTTTCAAGAGGAATATGACGGTTCATATTCATCTTGTTCCATCAGCCGAGATGCATTATTTCGCTTCCAATGCTTCCTTCGGCACTTCGATTTTGCTGATTTCGTTATGCTTGGAGTATTCGCTCTTCATTTTCATATCCAAGGATACCTTCTGACCCTCGGCTTCCATTGCCATCACCATGTCCAAATCCGTTGTTACAGGCAGGTAAGATTCCTTCTGCACGCCATAAGTAATATGAATGCTCTTGATATCCATTTGGTCCATCATGGCTTCCATCTGCGGATCGTTGCCCGCTTGGCTCATCATAGACTTGGCAAGCTCCTTCAGATTGTCGCCGGAGACATCCGCCGTCAGGACGTATGCGTCTCCGTCCTCCGTTACTTTGAAGTCCTTAGCGAGGGTCTTGAATTGCTCTACCTGCTGCTCAGGACTCGCACTGCTAGGATCCAGGCTGTCGCGGATCTCTTGCTCCGATTCCTTCGGAACCTGCATCCATTGACCATCCATGAGCATGTAGATGCCGTCTTCCGTTATATACTGCTTCATCTCGACCTTGCCTTCCGGCGAATCCATCACGACGTTCTGCATCATCTCCACCGGCTCGAGCGTAAGCTCCGAATCGAGCGACATATCAACGTTTTGCTCCTGTTTCTCTGCGCCTTCAACAACGATGTGCTGCTTGACATCGGCTTTCATGGCAAAGCTCTTCAAGTTTTTCGAAGCTTCGGCCGATTTTTGAAGAAGCTCGTCAGCGGTCGGCAAAGCCTCCTCCTTCGGCTCTTCTTTAGCCGGCGGCGTCTCTGCCGGAGTCGTCGTCCCTTGTTCCGCTGCAGGCGGTGTTGCTGCGGCATCATCTGCTGCTTTGTTGTCTTTGCCGCATGCTGTCATGCTCATTACCAAAATTGCCCCTAGTAATACTGCTGTCCACTTCTTCAATCGAATTTCCTCCTAAAATATGTATTCCGGATTACTTACCCATTCTATACGATTTGTAACATCCGTTGATCAAAATTTCAGAAAAAGGTACACTAGACCTAATTCTGTTCAGGAGGCGTGCTCGATTGGAAAACATTCTGATTACCGGATATCGAGCCCATGAGCTCGGTATTTACAATAACAAACATCAAGGCATTCCTTATATACGCAAAGCGATCGCCAATCGTCTGGTTCCCCTTCTGGAAGAAGGCCTCCAGTGGGTAATCACCCCCGGCCAATACGGCGTGGACCTGTGGGCCATTGAGGCGACAATAGAACTAAAGTCCCAATACCCTCACCTGAAATGCTCCATTTTGACGGCGTACCAGAATCCCGAAGAACAATGGAACGATGATAAGAAAGCTTATTTTCAGGAGGTCATGAAGGGGGTAGACTTCTACGCGCCGGTCAGCAAGAGTCCCTACCAGGGGCCATGGCAGTTCACGGCCAGAGACGATTTGCTCCTCCGCAAAACCGATGGCATTCTGCTCGTGTATGACGAAGACGGCGGGGAAGCCAGTCCCAGGTTCATCAAAGAACGCGCGCTAAAGAAGCAGGCCGCGGACGGCTACCGCTTCATCAGCATCGGTTCCGAGGAAATACAAGCGGTTGCCGACGAAGAGAGCATGTCGCAGGATGATTACTAGGTCGGCTGCCCTCCGGTTACCACTTCGATCCACCGGAGGAATTGTTATTGTCCCAGCTTGATCCGCCGGACGAATTTCCGGATGACGAATCCCCCCAGCCGGAACCGCCCGAGGAATGCGAGGAACCGGAGGAGCTTCCCCAGCTGGAGCCCGATGACCGGCTGCTGTTCTGCGCTGCCGCTTTGCGGGCGTCCGCCGCGGCTCTTCTCGCTTGATCGGCCGCTCTTTGGAGCTGCTGGGCCGCCCTGCGCTGCTGCTCCAGCATTTCCTGATGGCGAATCTCCCTTTCTACCCGATCGATATATTCCGCGATATTCAACAGTTCATGCGAGGCTTCCGCATACATCCCCTGCTCAAATAACTGCTCGACTCGAAGCCGATAAGACTTGTAATTTTTCTTGAATCCCCTGCTGGCCCTCCGCGAAACTTGTTTGAAACGCTGCTCGATCTGAACGGATAGTCGTTCGGCTTCCTCCTTCTGACGTACAATGTCTTGGACCCCGTAGGCAAAATGCTCGGCATCTTGGGTACAGCTCCTCGCTGCGCTCTCCAGATAATCCAGATCATACAACGGGGATGAGAGCGCATCGCCCACGGTCTGTACATTTCTCCAAAATGAATCAGGCAGCCCTAACAGAAGCGAGTGGTTGCTCGTGACTACGTTATGAATCTGCAGGGTCTTCTGCTGACTGACAAACACTTCTTGAGCTGCTGCCAATTCACGGCGTACAGCTTGCAGCCGATCATCCAGGCCTTCAAGCGTTTCCTTCATTTCCCGTACCCATTGCAGCACGCGGGCCATCGTCATCGATTCGTTCTCAATGATCTCGCTCGCCTCTTCGAACTCCTGCACCTCGTCGTGCGTCAAGCGTTCGGCCTCCGGAAGTTTACCGTCCGCCATTCGGACCTCCTGCGATTCCTTCGCCAAAGCCTGCTCCCAGCTTTGCCAATGTCTCGGTACATACTGGCTTCTGCAATGATTCAGCATCGATTGCAGCACGGAGCTTTCGTTATGAAATTGTTGTATTTGCCCATACAACCGATCCAGATCGTTTCGATTCTGTCTTCTCAGCTCCGCCTGCCGTCTAGTCATGCCCAGCGCCTCTTTCAGCATAGCGTGCGCACGTTCCGAAGACTTGCGAACTTCCCCCATATTCCCTTGGCGGAGATAATTTTCCAGTTGGTTCATCTGCTCCCGGGCATCATCCAGCCGCTCAAAAGGCCGGACCTTGATCCGATACAACTGGTGGGTTTCTATGATCTTAACAATCTCGGCGCGAATAGCCGCCGACTGATCCGAAAATTCATGAGCTTCCTTAACATAAACAGCCACGTCTTCGATGTTGCTCTTGCTCATGGAGTGCTTCTGCTCGGCTGCCTTTAGAACCTCCTGCGCCTCCAGCGGGTCAAACAGCTGAAGCTCGACGGCGCGCTGAATATCTTGTTCCATCCCTTCAAGCTCTTGGTACAAGATCGGAAAGGGATATCCCGTATCGGCTGCTGTCCGGTCAAGGGTTTGCTTAAGCACCGTGTAATCCGCGTGCAGCTCCGTGGTTCTCCCTTTCGCCGTTTTATCGGCATGCTCGATGACGGTAATCCGGTTATCTTCGGCCTTGATCCCATGCTCCAGCCGATCGGCGATTTTCGAAAACCGCTGGATGGCTTCATCCATGGAAGAATAACGCAGGATGAAAATCCGGGTCTCCTGCAGCTCGGTTTTACTCTCTGCGGCAGCCACCATAAACTCGGACAAACGATCTGCGATTTCCTGCACCGCTCTGCCTGTCTTGCCTTGAGCAATCCCCTGATAGGCGCCTACCTTCTCGAGACTTGCGTTGCATTTGACCAGTAATTCAGCGAACTGCTCCGAAATCATGGACAGTTTGCGCTTTTTAAGGTAACCCCTGATCAACATAAAGATCAGCGTGATTCCCAATCCCCCAGCAACCATTTCGATCCATGGGAGCTTCGGAAACTCGATCTTCAGAGGGGCGGCGGTATCTGCCGTGGACGTTGACCGGGTTGTTTCATCCGTGGATTTGACGCTCCCCTTGTTCTCGGTTGCCGGTGATACCGCCTCGGCCTTATGATCATCTCCCTGAACGGGATCTTCACCGGCGGGCAGAGCTGCCAGGCGATGGACCTGGTGGATCATGCTCGCGCTGGCCTTCGAGAAACTTCCCTCCTTCGCATGCGGTATGAAATAAGCGTCCAGCATGGCGGTTATGGCGGAACTGCCGGTACCCTTCCCCTTACTCCTGCTCCATTCGTCGATGGCTTGCTGCAGCCGCGGATTGTTAAAATTGAATTCCACGCTCCGGTCTCCCGAAGAGATCAGCAGCAAAACATCCGCCGTGCCCAAATTCCAGGCATCGTACGCTGCATTGGCATAATCCGTCGGACTTTGACCTTCCAAACCCGGAACCGTCAATACAAAGACACGGATCTGCTCCCCTTTGGCGATTTTACTCAAATACTGCCGCTGCGACGAATCAAACAAGCCGGCCGTATCTCGCACCAGCCCTTGTTTGGACGGAATACCCGCAGCCCATACCGATGTGCCGGTCCCTATGATCAGAACCAGCATGACAATCAACCATCGCATACGTTTCATTTCAAGCCCTCTCCCCCATTCGCTACAAACCAAAGACCTTTCTATATATATCGGATATCCAGGCCAACATAAAAAGCCATCTCTCAACTTTGCTCACGCTGGCTAAATCGTTCATCCCCAAGGTTTACGCAATATACCTCGGTATCGTGTCAAATTTTTGAAAAATGGCTCTTTTTATGTTTTTTCTATGCCAGCAGATAGTCGTCAATGCTGGTATGCGCATAACCATGAGCTGCCGCCACGGCTTCATAGGTCACTTTGCCTCCGATGACATTGATGCCCTTGGCCAGCGCCTTGTCGTGGCGGGCGGCAGACCGGATTCCGTTGCTTGCTATTTTCAACCCGTAGGGTGCCGTTACATTGGTCAATGCCATGGTGGAGGTACGGGCTACGGCGCCCGGCATATTGGCAACGGCATAGTGGATGACGCCATGTTTTTCATAGGTCGGATGATCATGGGTGGTGATCCGGTCGATCGTCTCGATCGAGCCTCCTTGATCAATCGCCACGTCCACGATGACCGATCCCGGGCTCATCTCTTTCACCATCTCTTCCGTGACGAGGCGAGGAGCCCGGGCGCCGGGAATCAACACCGCACCCACGACGAGATCGGCGGCCTTAACCGTTTCCGCAATGTGATACGGATCGGACATGATCGTTTTGACCCGCCCTTGAAAGAGATCATCCAGCTGACGAAGCCGGACGGGATTAATATCAAGAATGCTGACGTCCGCACCGAGTCCCAGCGCAATTCGTGCCGCATTGGTGCCGACGATGCCGCCCCCGATGACGGCGACCTTGCCCGGAGCAACCCCCGGGACGCCGCTTAGCAGCACGCCTTTGCCGCCATGCGCCTTCTCCAGGAAATGCGCCCCGATCTGAATGGACATTCTTCCCGCCACCTCGCTCATCGGGGTCAGCAGCGGCAAGCTGCCATCCGCCAGCTGTATCGTTTCATAAGCAACGGCGCTCACCTTGCGGTCCACCAGCGCTTTGGTCAGCTCCGGTTCGGGGGCCAGGTGCAGGTAAGTGTATAGAATCATTTCCTCCTGGAAGTAGTCATATTCCTCCTGCAGGGGTTCCTTTACCTTCACCACCATCTCGGCTTTCCAAGCCTCCGCAGCCGTTGCAACCACTTTGGCTCCGGCCGCCTCATAATCTTCATCGGTAAAACCGATCCCCAGACCGGCTCCGGATTGGACAAGCACTTCATGCCCGGCATTCCTGAAACTGATAACGGTACCCGGCGTCATGCCTACGCGGTTTTCGTTATTTTTGATTTCTTTGGGAACCCCAATAATCATTCCCATGGCCTCCTTCGTGGTCAGCTTTGCCTATCTAATTGCATTGTACCCATTTTTACCCAAACTGTGTACCTGTCTAAGGTCAGGGATTGTCCATCCGAATTTTCATCTATATATCCGTAGTATATGCCGGGACAAGAGGAACGGCATACAAAAAATCACTCCCGGCAGACGGATTATAACGGATTTTTGTCCGTTATACCATCCTCTGCCAGAAGTGATACCATACTTGCGTATACATGAAAGACTTGCCTTGTAATCTCTGATTGCCTTCGCTGATGTGCAATCTGCTTACACTTTTTCGCGATCTTTCCCTTTATCGGATTCACCTGCGTTTTTATTCGCTTTCTCCCGATCGAGCTGCATCTCCTCCACCGTTTTCACCTTGAGTCTGGCTGCGCCTTCATACGAGCGGGTCGGGATCAGATTGCCGGCCGCCAGGCGATCCTTCGCCTCGGCGATCGAAGCCGAATACTGAGGAAGCCATGCTTCACCGGCTACCAGCATTTCATCAACCAGCTGCCAGATTTCCTTCGGATTGCATACCGCACCGACCAGCGGATCCATCATAAACGCCTGCCGAAGCAGCTTGTCATCTCCATGAACCGCCGCTTCAACCGCCAGCCGTTGAACGGATATGCTTACGCTGCATACGGCAGCCGGGCCAAGAGGCAAATTCCCGACAAGCGGCATGGAAATGCCGTTGCGGTCAACGTATCCCGGCGCCTCGATGACGGCATCCTCCGGCAGGTTGGCGATAATGCCTTCATTCACCACATTAAAGTGTCCACGGTATACCCTGCCGGTCTCCAAGCCTTCAATGATGTAGGAGCCGTGCTCCTCTCCCCGGTGCTCCGGCTTGAATTCCATTGCCGGATCCTTCATCCAGTTCGGGAAATCGGTCTCGAACCAGTTGCGCCCCTCGGTGCAAACTCGCAAATACCCGCCCGTCTCTCCGTTGATCCAGCTGCTGAGATCAATCCACTCCGTAATTTCCTCCGGCCGTTTACGGTACCAAGGCACGTATTCGCTTAGATGGCCGTTGGATTCGGTGCTGTAATATCCGAAACGCCGGAGCATATCGATGCGGACCTTCTCCGTTCTGCTGTACTCCGGATGGCGCTCGAACGCCTCCAGCAGCCCGGCCGTCAAGTCCTTGCCTTGATGCGAAGCTTGAATATACCAGGTCTGATGATTGATTCCGGCACAGACAATATCGACGTCCTGTTTCTTTAAACCGTAAACCTCGGCAATCTGGTGGTGCCCATGCTGCACGCCATGGCATAAACCCACCGTCCGCACGCCTCCATACCGATTGCATGCCCATGTCAGCATGGCCATCGGATTCGAGTAATTCAGCAGCAGGACATCGGGCGCGCACACCTCGCGAATATCCCGGCAGATGTTCAGCATCTCGGGGATTCCCCGCTGGCCGTACATGATGCCTCCTGCGCAGAGCGTGTCGCCCACGCACTGATCGATGCCGTATTTCAGCGGAATGTCCACATCCGTGCGGAATGCCTCCAGACCGCCCACGCGGATGGTGCAAATGACGTATTTGGCATCCTGCAGTGCCTGCCTTCGATCCGTGGTGGACTGGATCGCAATCGACAGCCCGTTCTCATTAATGTCCCGCTGACATAATTCCGTGACCATCTCCAGGTTATGCCGGCTGATGTCGGTGAAAGCGACCTCGATATCCCGGAACTCCGGTACGGTCAGCAAATCGCGCAGAATCCCCCGGGTAAAGCCGATGCTTCCCGCTCCGATAAAAGCAACCTTAAATGACATTTCATCCTCTCCTAAGCTACTAATTAGATTGTACCCATTGTAGCAATGGAGGGACGGTAAGCGTTATCAAAATCATGACCTCTTGGACCCTTCGGAGTCAAAAATCCTCACTTCTTATCGTCGACATCGTCTTCACCGTAGTTCCAGGCATTCCGGTCTTTCCGAAGACGATATTCCACCGGCGTGCTGCCCGTATACTTCTTGAATAACATATGAAAATACTGCCTGCTGCCCACACCCACATAATCCGATATTTCATGGATGGGGATATCCGTCTGCTCCAGCAGCATCTTGGCCTTTTCCATTCGGATCGTTGTCAGGTACTCGGTTATCGTCCTGCCTGTCCCTCTGCGGAATACCCGGTGCAAATAACCGGGATGCAGATTCACTTCCGCGGCTACGTCCTTCACCTGAATCTGGCGGTCATAGTTCTGATGTAAATAATCGACGCTTCGTTTAATATAGAAGTCGCTCTGCTGCATGTCGCTGCGTTCTCTTTCTTCATACAAACGGGCGATGCATACCAGCAGCTGTATAAACAGCGCATGCGTCATCATCCTGCCGTCGGTACCTCTCTGATCGAGCTCAAGCACAAGGCTTTTCAGCACCGGATATACCTCCTCCTGATCAGCCAGCACCAAATAGCGGAACGGCCGCTTTAAGAGAAAAGATACCTCTTCTTCTTCTCCGACGATATGCCTTAAAGATGGCGCCTTCCCTTCACTTTCCATAAAACCGAATTCCACGTTCAGCATTCGGCATGAGGCGGCCTGATCCACGATTAACCGATGCGGAACACCGGCATCCAGCACCATGAACTCTCCTTTCTTCAAAATGACGCTCTTCTCCGTATCGCCTGCCTTCACGTCAATCCGGCATACTCCGGAAATCATATACATGATTTCGGTTGAATCATGCTGATGGTAGGGCATTTCATAATTCATCCACTGTTTATAATAATAGGCATAGAAGCGCGGGACATAATCCCCCTCTTCCAGCATTTGCTGAAACAAGCTGCCGTTCACAACCACTCCTCCTCCCCTTGACATAAGCAGAACAGCATTCGGTTTATAAAAAACGCCCCTCGACGCCACAAACTTACAGAACTCGGTGACCACGGTACGCGCATATAAAAAAGCCTGGCCCTTAGGCCAAGCTTATCATCATTATCGCAGTGGTGCTACGAGATTTTGAAAGCGGAGACGGTATGGTTCAACTCTTCGGCAAGCTCCGCAAGCGATTGTGCCGTTGCAGCGGATTCCTCGCTTGTAGCCGCCGTTTCCTCCGTGGAAGAAGAGATCGTCTCGATAGCCGTCGCCACCTCTACAGCCTGGGCCGCCTGCTCCTCGCTGGCGGCGGCAATATCCATGACTTTGCCTGCCGACTCATTCACCATGCTTGTAATATGGGCAAAGGCTTCGCCCGCTTTTTCCGTATGGATGACGCCCTGATGCACCGCCTCCACGCTATCGGCCGTATTCTTCTGCATGCCTTTGATAATATCGGCAATCTGCTTCGTGGCTCCGCCGCTTCGTTCGGCTAGTTTGCGCACCTCATCCGCCACCACGGCGAACCCTCTCCCTTGATCCCCTGCGCGTGCAGCCTCGATCGTGGCGTTGAGCGCAAGCAGATTCGTCTGCTTGGCGATATCGTCGATTACCTCGATGATTTCGCCGATACGCTGGGAGTCTGTCTCTAGCTTGGCAACATGCTCGCGTATCCGATTCATGCCTTCCACCGACTGCTGGACGATTCCGCTGCCTTCCGCTGCAATCCCGGAAGTCTGGTTCACAAGCTCGGACGCTGCCGATGCATCGCTTGCAACGGAATTGATGGCATTGGACCATTCCTGGAACAATTCGCTGACCGTTTGCACGGATTCAGCTTGGCTGCTGCTGCCCACCGCAAGCTCCTCGGCACCGGCCGACAGCTGCTGCGAAGCGGCGGCTACCGAGGATGCATTCATATTCACTTTGCCGATCATTTCCCTCATGCTCTCCAGCAGCTGGGCGAACACCCGGGACAACGTTCCGATCTCATCCGCCCTGCGAAGATAATCCGCGGGAACCTCCTGCGTGAAGTCTCCCTTGGACATGGACTCGCCGATCGCTACGGAAACGCCCAGCGGTTTCACGATGGATCTCGTTAACAGGATCACGATGACCGCCAAGGCCGCCAAAGTGATCACGCCTGCCGCTATGATGGAGATGATCAAGGCATCCGAATTCGCCGTAATCTCATCCATCGGGATAATGATGGCGGCCGACCATGGCGTTTCGGTCAATCCGGTCTTAATCGGCGTATACAGCTTGTACAGCGCGGAGTCTTCCTCGGTATAGACATCCCCTTCCCGAATGGCATCCAGTATGAGGGGAACCGTCTTGCCAGGATATGCTTCTTCCAGCTTCTGTCCCATCAATCCGTCCTCCGGCGACGTTACGATCACGCCGGTATTCGAATAAATATGCGCATACCCCGTATCAAATAACCGGAATTGCTCCATGACGCTTTGCAGATGTGCGAGGGATACATCGACGCCCACCACGCCGACGGTCTTGCCGTTATCGATAATCGGCACGACGAGCGACGTCATCATGACATCCTCGTTGCCTACTTTGAACTCGTACGGATCCATAATGATCTCTTTGCCGCTGTTCTTCGCCAGAAGATAGAAGTCGCCTTCCCCTTCCTGCTCGTAATCCTCTATAATCGAACGTTCCAGACCCGCTTCCGTCCTTGCCCAGTAGGACATCATGCGTCCCGAATGGTCGCTGCCGAGTTTGTTTCGGTAATCGTTATCCCGGCCGTCAAAAGCATCCGGCTCCCATAACGTCCAGATTCCTTTCCAGGACGGATTATCCTCCAGGTTTCTTCTCAATATTTCATTAATGGCTTGACGATTCGTTGTGCCGGTCTCTTTCATGCCAACGAAGCTTACGGCCAAAGTACGTGCAGAGTTCATGACATCGTCAAGTTCGGCCTGGACCAGCGCGCCGATCTTCTCACTCGTCGTCACTGCAAGCGTCTTCGCCGAATCGAGAGCTTCTTCCGTTGTCGTCATGCTGATATAGGTCATCATGCTGCCTAAAAATATCGTGATTGCTCCCAAAATAATAAGCAGCATGCGACTTTGAAGTTTCATCGCAAACAGAGATTTCCATCGTTTCATTATGAGTCACCCTCGCTTCTTCCGGCTGTTAAATTCATTCCACTCTTCTTCAAGCTGCGCCAAAACTTCCTCAATCTCTTCCCGTGACAAGAGATCATCGACGCCATATTCAAATAGGTCCTTTGTCATGCCGCAAGTTACCACCCTTCCTACTTACAGACTATATCCATCCAGTAACATAAGCATATACACTTGCTTACCGTTCGTAACCGAAATTCTCTTGCGTGCTCACGCAAGAATTTTGCGGGATGCCTTGCGGTTTATTGTCGAATCTTTACGAAATGAATCGGAGTCATGTCGAAACATGCTTTGGATATCGTCTGAACTTATAGAAAAAAGACCGAGTTTATCAGCTTATCTGAACAAAATCGGAATCCGACAGAATCCCCATCTGCTTCGCTTTCAGCGCAGCCTCTATGCGTGACTTCACATTCAACTTCTGGAACAGGTTGGTTAAACAGTACTCCAGTGAACGCTGGCTCATGATGACGGTGCCCGCAATTTCCTTATTGCTCTTTCCCCGAGCGATTTCCTTGAGAATGCTGTATTCTTTATCGGTTATAGACTGGGCTGCCGGCGCACCCGCCGTCCGTTCCGGGCCATTCGCGGTCACGCGGCGGAGCTGCTTCACAAGTGTCAACGGAAGAACCACTTCGCCTCGCAGCGCACATCGAACAGCCGTCACCAGCTGCTCTTTGCCTGATGTTTTCGAGACAAAACCAGCCAGTCCCGCCTCCATGATCAAGTTAAAATGATTGCTGACTTCAAAGCCCGTATAGATCAGCATCACCGCGTTCGGAGCGATCCGGAGGATCTGCTTGGCCAAATCGATTCCGTTCATCCCCGGCATATGCATATCGATCAGCATCACGTCAAAGCGCTCCGTATGGACCAGTTCCAGCGCGCGCTCCGGCGTATTCGCAAGCTTTACGAACATATCCTTTTCCTGTTCGAGCAGCACCTTGGTTCCCTCCATCACCGAGGGATGGTCATCCACCAATAAAATATCGATCTTCATAACCCTCATGACTCCTTTAGTCTGGTATCTTGTTTGCTGCTTTGCCGGTATTCATGCTTACTTTGCCGTTATCGATATATAGACAGCCAGCCCCCCGCTCTCCGATGAGTCGAACTGGATTTTGCCGTTCATGCTTCTCACCCTTTCCTTCATGCCGCCGATTCCCATACTGTTGAATTGATCCGGCTTCTGGCTGGGATCGATTCCGACTCCGTTATCTTCATAACTCAGATTGACCTCATCCGACTGGGTGGACAAACGAAGCTTTACCTCCGTCGCATTGGAATGCTTCGTGGCATTCGCCAGCAGCTCCTGAACGATCCTGTACAACCCGATCAAGTGGTCGTCACTGATATCATCAACGAAGTTCGAGCAGTCGAACTGTATGGAGTAATTGGTGCGGAGCTGGGTGAATTCAAACAATGCCTCAAGCGAACGTTCCAGCCCCTCTTCCTTCAGCAGCGGAGGGCGAAGCTCATTGCACGTGATTCGGATCTGATAGATGACATCCAGAAGCCCCTGCTCAATCTCCTCCAGCTGTGGACGCAGATGTTCCGGCAGATCAAGATCCGATGTAATCTGATTCAATTTCCTGTACCAGATAATCTGTTCCTGGAGCGCGGCATCGTGAAGATCCTGGGACAGTCGCTTCCGCTCATTCTCGGAGAGATGCAGCATCAGCCGCAGCAGCCAAAGGGGCATGATCTGCTGTGAGGATCCCAGCTTCTCCAGCTCCCTCGTCAAGTCCTCAATCACGCGAAAATTATCGTACAGGACGCTTGCATAGCGGGTAATCGTCTCCAGCCATATTTTCTTGGCCTGAATCATGAGCAGCGGAGCCTCGCCTGCGATGCAGACGATACTGCTGTCCCCGTTCATCTCCCCGATCTTGACGAAATATCCGTCGCACGTCTCAAACAGCTTGCAAAGCGGAATATGCTCGGGGCCGCATTTATGGATCGAGTGAAGCACCCTTTGCGGCAGCTCTTTGCTGCCGCCTTGAATCTTGATATGCAGGCTGTGGTGGTTGATCCGGATCAGGCTCACCCGGTCCGTTCCCAGCACTTTCCTGATCTCCTGCACGATCCGGGCGTTCAATTCGCTGATCTTCACCATCCCGAACAGATCCGAGGAGAATTGGTCCAGGCTCATCTGAAGCCTGAAATACCGGTCCTCGCTCTCCCGGACAAGGCGCTCTGCCGCAATCCGCTCGCGTTCGGCCTGCTTCTGTTCCGTTACATCCCGAATAATGGTAAGCGCCGTATTATCGCCTATATAAGGGATCGGCGTCGTGATGGCCTCGATATCGATGATCATTCCATCCAGCCGGACCAGCTTATTTCCCGCGAGCTCGGAGGTAGTCCCGCTTTTGTACACATGTTCAACCTCAGACGCCACGAACTCGAGCTGGTCGGAAGGAATCACGTCCTGGAAGGAGGTGCCGTCCAATTGCGCGATGTCCGTAATTCCCAATAAGGATAAGCCAGCGGGATTGGCATAAATGCAAGAAAAATCGGAGTGCAGGAACATCGCGACCGGTGCGATATCCAGAATGTGGCGGTTGATACGGTCGCTCTCCATCAGAGCCCTTTCCGCTGATTTACGGGCGGTAATATCCTCAAAGAAAATTTCAATGGCGTCCGATTCCTCGTCATACAGGGCCGTCGCCACGACATCGACCCGCTCTCCGTCCACCCTCTTTATGGATAACTCCTCGGGCACGACCCGCCTGCTGCGAATCAGCTGCGTAAGCCGTTTGCGTGCCCACTCCTCATAGGGATCTAACACCCAGTCCCAAGGATCGGTGCCCAGGATCTTGTCGGGTCCAGCGGCTCCAAGGATCCGAAGTCCGGCGGGATTCACGTACATCAGCTTGCGTTCTTTGCACACCGCGATGGCAATAGGCGATAATTCCACAAGGCGGCGATACCGGTTCATGCTTTCCTTGAGCGCCTGCTCCATCTTCTTGCATTCCGCCATATCATACAGCGCCTCTTCCATGCGGAATCGGGTGGTGATGTCAATGGCAATGCCATCGGTACGGACGATTTGCCCGGACTCATTCATCGTCGGAATCATTTTCACCTGAACCCAGCGTACGTCGCCCTCCGCGTGGAGGATGCGGTATTCGGTATGGACCGCCTCGCCTTGCCGAAGCTTGTCAACCAAGGTTCGGAACAGCGCCATATCCTCGGGATGAATCATCGTTTCCCAGGAGAGCCCGTCCGAGAAATCGCGATGCGAATAACCCGTGATTTTATGAAAAGCCAAGGATGTATTTCGTATGGTCCTGGTGCCGACATCGTATGACCAAATCCCGACATCCAGCGCAAGCAGCATATCGTCAAGCATGCGGAACCTGCTCTCGGCCATGTCCAAGGCCCGATGGCTTAACTTCCGCTGATAACCACATCTGTATAAGATAATCAAGAAAAGAATCGTCATGGCGGCCAACACCAAAACGGTTGCCCCCAAGAAGTAGCTGTGCATGATGTTTGATAGTCTCCTTATGAAGCATACACGCAAGCCACGACAGGGGCTTTGCGTTATGCCGAATGCAGGCTGCGGGACGAACCCAATGGCAGCCATATCATTTATCGGCAGATCCTTCACAAATGCGAAGATCAGGGACCAAGAAATTTTATGTCACGTTTCTGAGTGTCATATCTGCGAAAATATACGAAGCGCCAGTGGTCCTATGCATGTGCATGCCCTAAGTGAAAATGGTCAATCGACGTACATGCCAAGATGACAGACTACGTATCAAAGGGAGTTTTATTGCGTATCCAGGAGGGTAAACCTGTGGAGATACTCCCGTTTCTTGTCTCTTGCCGAAATAAAAGCTCGAAGCCGTTTCTCGCTTCGAGCTTTCCATAAGCTTTCCATAGCTAACCTTATGCCAAATCCCACTCGGAATGGATCTTGGGCACATCCGATATCAGCTGCTGCGTATACGGATGCTGCGGGTTCAGGATAACCTCTTCCGCCGGTCCGCGCTCCACGACTTTCCCCTGTTCCATAATATACAGCGTATCGCTTACATAATAAGCAAGCCCTACGTCATGGGTTATAAAAATAATCGTCATGTTATTCTCATCCCGCAGCTTCAAGAGCATATCAAGGATCGTGGACCGCGAGCACGCATCGACCATGGAGGTCGGTTCATCCGCAATAAGCAGCTTCGGATGAAGCATGAAAATCCGGGCGATCATCAAACGCTGCATCTGCCCGCCGGACAATTCGAACGGATATTTATTGTGCAGCTCTTCGAATTTTAGATTGACGAAGGAACACGCTTCCTTCATCTTGCGGAATTGCTCCTCCTTCGTCAGTTTATCTCCCTGCAGCTTAATGCAGTCGAGCAGCAGCTTCTCCACTTTGTAGAACAGGTTGAACGAAGAGAACGGGTCCTGGAAAATCGCCTGAATGTTCTTCCAATAGCGCTTGCGGTCCCCATGCCGCTTCAGCCGTCTCGGCTTGCCCATATATTCAATCGTCCCGCTGCTCTCTTTCAGCAAGCCCATGATCATTTTTGCCAGCGTTGTCTTGCCGCTTCCGCTCTCGCCGACAATCGATATGATTTCGCCTTCATGAAAGGTAAAGCTGACATCCTCCACGGCGGTTGTCTTCTGCTTCCCGTATCCGAACACCTTCGTGAGGTGCTCTCCCCGAATCAGTACGTCATTCCCCTTCATTCGCATACCACTCCTTAAGCACATCAGGCTCCACGATGCACCGATAGATTCGATACCCCACGGTCCGGCTCGTTATCTTGCCCTTCCGGCAGGCATCCTGCACATAGGAGCAGCGGTCGGCGAACCGGCAGCCCTCCGGCACGTTCTTCAGATTGGGCGGGGTCCCCGGAATGGCGGCAAGCTTATGGCCCTTCATGCCTTCCTCGGGCACGATGATGGAGCCCATCAGCTTTTTCGTATAAGGATGGATCGGGTCAAATATCATTTGCTCTGCGGTTCCCCGCTCCACGATTTCCCCCGCGTACATGACGATGATGTCATCCGTTACATGATAGAGCAGCGGCAGCTCGTGCGTGATGAAGACAAGGGATTGGATAAAGCCGCGGTCCAGCAGTCTCTTCAGCAGCTTGATTACCGCTTTCTGCGAGGTTACGTCCAGAGCCGAGGTCGGTTCGTCCGCAATCAGCACTTTCGGATTCAGAATGGTGGAAATCGCGATGACCGTTCTCTGCTTCATGCCCCCCGACAGCTCGTTCGGATAGGAGTTCAGCACCTTGGTCGACAAATTCAAGGTCTCGAACCGCTCCGCCGCCATATCCCACACCTGCTTCTTGTTCAGCTCGGGGCGGTGCTCCTTCATGATATCCTCGATGAATCGAATGATTTTGAGCGTTGGATTCAGGGCATTCATGGCCGCTTGCGGAATATACGATATCTCTCTTCCCGACACCCGGGAACGAAGCTGTTCCTTGCCGAGCTTCATAATGTCCGTGCCGTTGATGACAATCGAGCCGCTGCCGAAATGCAGCGGCGGAAAATAGAATCCCATCAGGCTGAGGGCAAGGGTCGATTTGCCGCAGCCGGATTCGCCGGCAATGCCAAGCGTCTTCCCCTTCTCGAGCGAGAAGCTCACGCCGTCTACGGCATATACATGCTCCTTCAGCCGGGTACGGTAAAAGGTTTTCAATTCGTTAACTTCCAGTATATTTGTGCTCAAGGCCCCATCAGCTCCTAATCTTCGGATTGAATATTTCATCCATGCCGGTGTTCATCATGTACAAGGAGAAGGTGATGATGGCGATGGAAATCGCCGCCGGGATAAAGGCCCACCAGGCCCCGGCAACCGGCGCTTCGAAGACGAGCGCCCAATTCATGATGATGCCGAGGGAAATCGTGTTGTAAGGGCCGAGTCCCAGCATCGAGATGGAAGCCTCGGAGAGAATGCCCGATGCCGTCTGCAGCACGAAAGCCATCACGACATAGGAGGCGATGTACGGCAAAATCTCCGAGACAATGATGCGCGGCGTGCTGTACCCGGATATTTTCGCGATGTTCACGTGATCCCGGTTTCGCAAAGAGGAGGTTTGCGCCCTTACGGCCCTGGCCGTCCAGGGCCAGCTGGTAATGCCGATGATGACCGCCGTGACAAACGAGCTGCGCGAATCGATGCTGACCGAGATCAAAATCAGGATGACAAAGGAAGGAATCACGATGAAGATGTTGGTGATCGCGGTCAGCAGATTATCGATCATGCCTCCGATATAACCCGAGGCTAAACCGATCACAAGGCCGATAACGGTAGCAAATACGCCGGCAATCAGCCCCACCTGCAGGGAGGTCCGTATGCCGTAGATCAATTCAAGAAATAAATCCCTGCCGAAGTTATCCGACCCCAGCAGCAGCTTCGAGTCCGGCGGTTGATATGCCAGCGCGATCATCTCCAGCGGGTCATTGCGGTTAAAGAGCGGGTAAATCAGCACCATGCCGATCATGGCCAGCAGCATGCAGGCTCCGAACATAAACTTCGGCGATTTGATCAATATGCGAAAGGAACTGTTCATATTATTGATCCTCCATCTGAGCGGCCTTGATTCTCGGATCGATCCAGCCGTAGATTAAGTCAATCGTAAAGTTGGCCAGCAGCACAGCCAGGGCGATCAAGAGGGTGCAGCCCGAAATTAACGGATAATCGAGCTGACGGATCGCCGTGAACATCCAGGTTCCGATTCCCGGATAACTGAATACGATCTCGCAGATCAGAGAGCCGCCCACCATCGTGCCGATGGATAACGCCAGTCCCGTTATCTGGGGCAGCATGGCATTCCGGAATACATATTTCGCGATCTTGGAATCCCGTATCCCGAGCAGCTTGCTGTACAGCACATAATCCGAATTCAGCTCATAGATGGACATCTCCCGCATGCCGATGGCTTGACCGCCGATGGTTACCAGCACGATCGACAGGAACGGAAGCGTGTGATGCCGGAGCACCGAAGCGAAGAATTCAAAGCTGAGCGTCGGCACCATCTGATAGTCGTAGCCTCCATGCAGCGGAAACCAGTTCAGGGACAGCGCGAACACGTACAGCATAATGATGGCCAGCGTGAAGAACGGAATGGAATTCACGAATAAAGCCACCGGAAAAATCACTTTATCGAACACGCCCTTGCGGTATGCCGCAACGGCGCCCAGCACGTTGCCGATGATCCAGCCAACCAGGATGGCCGGAAGCTGGAGACCGATCGTCCACGGCACTGCCGAGGCCAAAATCTCCGTGACCGGTTTCGGATACAGCCCGAACGAAGTGCCCAGGTTGCCGGTCGCCAAATTTTTCAGATAGATGAAGAATTGTTCCCATAAAGGCTTGTCGATGCCGAACTCCACGAGAAAGGTCTCATAGACCCGCTTGATCGTATCGCTGTCGGTCATCCCCTGCGTCATCTCGGACACGATCATGCTGACCGGATTCCCCTCAATCATCCGGGGCAACAGAAAGTTCAGCGTAACGGCGATTACCAGCGTCAGAAAATACCAGAAGAACTTCTTGACGATATATTTTCCGTAAACACTCAAGCAGCTCACCCCCATGAATCGCACCTTCGAATTTGGTGGAAAAGAGACCTATATCAGGGGTGCTAATCCACCAATACAGGTCTTCGTTCATTGAGTTATATCCTCAGTTATGAATCTGATACAGCGACTTGATGCCGGCCCCGTCCATTGAAATTTGAGGAGGGATGTTGCTGCCGTCCCCTTCGGTCGGGAAGCCCTTCCAGACCGATTCATTAACCGTATCGAATACCCATGGACGATACATGAGCGGAATCGACGGAATATCCTTCAACCAGATTTGGGTCAATTCGGTGTAGAGCGCTTTCAATTCGGCTTCGTCCGAAATGGTAGGAATCTTCTCGATGATGGCATCCGCCTGATCGTTCTTGTATCGGCCCCAGTTGTAGAATGCCATTTCGCCCATTGGCGCAACGCCTTTGGAGTACATGATGGTCATGGCGCGGTTCCACGGCTGGCTCGGGCTGACTCCGCCCGCAGGCGTGTTCATGATAATATCGAACTTGCCGGTCTGAAGATCATTGGTCCATACCGGCGCTTCCGGGAATTTGGTCCGAATCTCGATGCCGATCGCTTTCGCGTTCTGGGCGACGATCTCAAGCGCCGCGTTCCAATCCGACCAGCCGTACGGACATTCAATCTCAAACGGACCGAGTCGGGTACCGTTCAGAACGCGGATGCCGTCTTTCCCTTTCGCGGCGCCGATGGAATCAAGCAGCGCATTGGCCGCCTCCACGTCCGTTGTCCACTGGAGCGGTTTGATGGCCGCCTGGTCCACATATTTCGCTTCGGCCTCCGTATTGAGCGTCAATGACGGCTCCATCGGAGCGGAGTAGCCGCTGATGGCCAGCTCCGAGATTTTGCCGTAGTCAATTGCCATGGCAATCGCTCTGCGAACATCCGCATTGTCGAGCCCTTCCTTTGTCATGTTGAAGAAAATCGACGGCATGGAGCCCGGCACATAATAAGGCGCCTCTTTGATATAGGTTTTGACCGGAGCCCCGCCCTCCCACATTTTCCATACCTGCGGAATAAACTGCTGCGATACGTCGACTTGGCCGCTCTTGAACGCCAGATCGCCCGCGGCATTATCTTTATAGATGACATGCGTGATGTACTTTGGAGCCGGCAGCTTGCCAAAGAGCTTCTGGCCCCAATAGTTATCGTCCCGTATAATCGTGATTTTCTGGTCATTGTAAAAATACATTTTATAAGGGCCTGTTCCGACCGGGTCCTCGTTGACTTCCTTCCGAATGGCGGCAAGGTCGTTATTGGCTTTCTTCTCGACCTCTTCCCAGACATGTTTAGGCAGCATCGGCATGATCTCAATGCTGTCGAGCACCGTCAACTTGTTCGGATTGTCTTTATTGAGTTTGATGTTCACCGTCTGCGGTCCGTCTGCCGTTACGTCCTCGATGTACGTCCAGAAGCTGCTCCAGTTGATGTCATACTTTTTACCAAGTTGGTAGGTATAGACGACATCGTCGGAGGTGAACGGCTTGCCGTCGCTCCATTTGGCATCCTGGTTCAGCTCGATCCGCAAGTTGAGATCGTCGGTCCATTCGTACTTGGTCCCAAGCAGCGGCTCTAACTCGCCTGTGAGCTGGTTGACCATAAACAACGTTTCATACACCAGTTCCCTCGAATTTCCGTAGTTGATCGGAAACGCCGGGTTTCCGCTAAGCAGGTTGAAATTCGTGGGCGCTCCCCATTGCAAGCCGTTCACGTAAAGCGTTTCGTTTCTCGGCGTTGCTTTCGCATCGCCCTGCGGTGCCGGTTCTTCGCTTCCTCCGGGCGTCTTAACTCCTTCATTAGGCGGCGGTGTTTCTGATGCTGTCGGCGGCGGCGTTACGCTTTGGCACCCCGCGACAAAAAAAGACGCGGCCAGCAATAGAATGAACATGGGTCTCAGAACGGTTTTCAGCTTCACTTGTGAACCCTCCCATTCATGGAAATGTGTTCTCACTTAAGTGCTGAGTATCCGAGTCGAACATCGGTTGTCTGCAAGCGCTTTCTTGATGAATTTATATGTACCTCGTTTCGATCTGAGTACGAATTATTTTTTTTGTCATTTTTATTCAAGCCTCAAGGATTTTTCCATTTGACGTCGAACTTGAATGGACATGGTAATCTAGCGGACGATCCGATACTCTTCAAAGGGGTGGGCCTACTGCCTGTGATCAAAGATGTTTTGCTGCAGCTGTTGTTTGCATTGATGCCTTTTGTTGCATACAACATCTATTACAGAAAACTGACAGTCAACTATTCCCGTAATTTCATCATTGTCATTTGTTCGCTGTGCATGCTGCTGTCCATGACCTTTGCTTCGTCTGTCCAAAGCGGTCTGATCTTTGACGTACGGTATGTCATTATGTTCTTCGGCATGCTGTTCGGAGGGTTCCTGACAGGGGCAATTCTGCTCGTGGAATTTCTAATCTACAGATTGTACATTGGCGGATCCGGCACGATCGACGCCATTATAATCTTGATCTTTACGTTCCCGCTGTCCGTTCTGCTGTCATTCCTGTATCACCGAAGCAAACACAAATTATGGATCATTTTTATAGCCGGCATCAGCTTCTCGGTCCTTCCGCTCCTGGTACTCTATATAACCAAGCCTGACTACATCATGAATTACTTTGTTTTTAATATTTTAGCCATGCCGGTTCATAACTCGCTCGGGATATGGCTTCTCGTGACCCTGTTTAACAAGTCCGTATCCGACAAGGAGCTTTATCTGCGGTATATCCAGAATGAAAAAGCCGAAGCCGTGAATCATGTCGCCGCCTCCCTTGCCCATGAGGTCCGCAATCCGCTGACCACCGTGCTAGGGTTCCTGCAATTGATCAAAAGCGGCACGTTCCCTCCGGAAAAGACCGAACGATTCCTAGAAATCAGCATGGAGGAAATTCGCCGAACCGAACAGATCTTGTCCGAATACCTCTCGATCAGCAAGCCTCACTTGCCGTTTCAGCAGCGAATCGAGCTTACCGCCCAAATCAAGTCCGTCGTTGAGCTTATGACTTCATATGCCAATATGAGCAACGTCACCCTCAGCACGGACTCTCCCCAGTCGAATCTCTACATTTCGGGGAGTCCTGCAGAGCTCAAGCAACTGCTGGTCAACTTTATTAAGAATGCGATCGAGGCGTGCAAAGACGTCGACAACGGCATGGTCAACATTACCGTCTATGAAGAAACGGACCAGGTGGCCGTGGAAATCAAGGACAACGGGATCGGCATGACACCCGAGCAGCTAAGCCGTCTCGGTTCGATCTACTATTCCACCAAAATGAGCGGCACCGGGCTTGGGCTCACCTTCTCCTATCAAGCCATCCGCGCCATGAACGGAAGCGTCTCGGTACGAAGCTCGCCAAGATCGGGAACCGTGTTTCTCATCACGCTCCCGCGCGCGAAACTGAACCCGTAAGCGATGACGCACGAGGTCCGTTTTACGAAAAAGAGAGACGTCTTTCGCAGTGAAAGAGCGTCTCTCTTTTATTGGGCTTGCAGCATAATTTCTTTGGCCTCAAAACTTCTGTTGTTTTTGCTTATGTTCAACGGCTTTTTTAACGTGATGCGGATAAGATCGCCTTCCTTTAGCTCATCCAGCGTGATAGCTCCTCCTCCACTTGCCTTCAGGGAAGTCGATTCGGTGACCAGCACCTCACAGTGGTACCCCTCATCCGTGTGATTCTTCCGGTTACGATTCACTTCGTCGGAGCAATCCACGGCAATCCTGTCGTTTTCCAGCGAATAAACCGCGGACTCGAACACCGTTACATCACGGGTACATCCTGCCGTAAACAGGAACAGCAGGCACATAAACAGCCTCAGCTTCATACCGCAAACCTCCATATACCTGCTTAAGCAGTTTTCATTAACATAGAGTGACAGGCAAAACGAGTCATCATTAGGTTTAGTGTAACATCGGCCCATCCATTGCGCTTCAAAAAAAAGCAAGGAGCGGGGAGGATCCCCTGCTCCTTGCGTTACTTTCGTTCACCCATTCTTCCTTACTGGTATTTAGGAAGCCAGTCTCCGTGCGCTTCGATCAAGTCGTCGCACAGGCTCTTGATGTCATCCATGGACAATTCGGCAGCCGTATGCGGATCCAGCATCGCCGCATGATAGATATGCTCCTTCTTGCCGGTTGCCGCGGCTTCCAGCGTCAGCAGCTGGGTGTTGATATTGGTGCGGTTCAGCGCGGCACACTGCGGAGGCAGATCGCCAACATAGGTCGGCGTCACGCCGCTGGCATCGACCAGACACGGAACCTCGACGCAGGCTTCCTTCGGAAGGTTCGTGATCAGTCCCGTATTCATCACATTGCCGCCGATTTTGAACGGAACATTGGTCTCGATCGCTTCTAAAATGTAGGATGCGTATTCATGGGAGCGGTTGTGCGTCAGATCCTGGTTGTTGACCAGATCCTCGCGCATTGCCTTCCATCCCTCGATTTGGTTCACGCAGCGACGTGGATATTCATCCAGCGGGATGTTAAAGCGCTCGATCAGCTCCGGATAGTTGCGCTTGATGAAATACGGATGGTATTCGGCGTTATGCTCGGACGATTCGGTAATGTAGTAACCGAAGTTCAGCATCATCTCGAGACGGACCATATCATGGTGCTTCTCCTTCTGCTTCTCCGCCGCACGCTTCTTGATTTCCGGATACAGGTCCACGCCGTCCTTCGTTACCTCAAGCAGCCATGCCATATGGTTGATGCCGGCGATTTTGGCCTGCACGCCTTCCTTGTCTATTCCCAAATTATCGAACAGATGCGGGATGCATGCCTGAACGCTGTGGCACAGACCTACGGTTTGCACGCCGCCCAGCGTGTTCATGGCATTGGTCAGCACTGCCATTGGATTCGTATAGTTGAGGAACAAGGCGTTCGGACAAACCTCCCGCATATCAGCCGCGAAATCCAGCATGACCGGGATGGTGCGGAGGTTGCGGAATATTCCGCCGATTCCCACGGTGTCCGCTATCGTCTGTCTTAGCCCGTATTTCTTCGGAACCTCGAAGTCCGTGATCGTGCACGGGTCATAGCCTCCAACCTGAATCGCGTTAATGACGTATTTTGCTCCGCGAAGCGCTTCCTTGCGGTCGCCGTATGATTTTACGACACAGGTGCTGCCGCTGGTTTTCTTTATGTTATTCAGCATGTTTTCCGAGTCTTTCAAACGAACGGGGTCAATATCAAACAAAGCAAGTTCAAATCCCTGCAAAGCCGGCGTCTGCATGCAATCACCCAGGACGTTTTTGGCAAATACGGTACTTCCTGCTCCGATGAATGTAATCTTAGACATCAATAAATGCCCTCCTTAAACTCCATAAATTAATACGCTTTCACATGACTAACTATAAGATAATCGGCCTTTTTTGAATATGGAGCAAAACAAGTGCCATATGGACATTTGTCGTGCGATTATGTAATCTAACTCTATCTCATATCCGCTCAATGATCGATTTCGCACACGTTTAAGGAGGAGCCAAAAAGATGTCCATTTTGCCGGACCACACCCTTTATACGATTGGCATGAACCCTTCGCCCGGCGGTCATGACCTGAACATTCTGTTCAGCGGCGAAGGCATGCCCGTACCCCGCCACAAAATCGGGCCCATCATCCATGATTACTGCCTTATTCACACTGTCCTGACAGGCCAAGGCGTGTTCGAATGCGCTGGCACGGTGCATCACTGCCGGGCAGGCGATACCTTCGTGATCCTTCCCGGCGTTCTGTTCAGCTATGAAGCGGACGACCGGAATCCCTGGCACTACAACTGGGTGGCTCTGCAGGAGAAAGGCACCAACCTGCTGCTGGCTGATATGGGCGTTACACCCGTCAGGCCGATTATCCGCTGCACGGAAGAAACCGAACTGAACGACCTGGCCGAGATGTACCGTCATCTGCGTCTCGGGTTTAACCAATCGGATCACCCTTGGCTGGAGGATCTTCAGGCATCCGGGTGGCTCCGATTGCTGCTCCATAAGCTGGCCATGTTAAACCGCGAGCATCTACCGTCGAGCTCCAATGACGTGCCGGATATTGAGCGGGGCGTGAGACAGACGGAGCGCTGGATTTCGACCCAATATCACCAGCAGCTGTCCATAGATCAGATGGCGAAGGCACTCGGCTATCACCGGGCCCATCTGTCCAAGATGTTCAAACAGCATACGGGCCTTTCGCCCATGCAGTACCTCATGAAGGTACGCATCGAGAAGGCCAAAGCACTCATGAGATCGTCCTTCTCCATCCATGAAATTGCCTCCTCCGTCGGTTTCAACGACGCTCTCTATTTCTCCAAGCAGTTCCGCAAATGGACAGGCATGACCCCCAGCGAATATAAGTACAGCCTGGAAAAAAGCTCGAATAAAACATGATCCTGATATGAAAAGAGCTCCCGGCATGAATGCCGGGAGCTCTTCTATAAATAACACCAACTGCCTTTTAACTTATGCCTGCGCCTCATACAGCTGGACAATCTCGATAATCGTCTGGACGGCCAGTACCATATTGTCGGCGGACACGTATTCATATCGTCCGTGATAGTTCTCCCCGCCCGTAAAAATGTTCGGTGTCGGCAGGCCCATGTACGACAGTTGGGAACCGTCGGTCCCCCCGCGGATCGGTTCGATGATCGGCTTGATTCCCAGCTTCTCCATCGCGGTCTGCGCGATGTCGACCACTTCTTTGACCGGCTCGATTTTCTCCCGCATATTGTAATATTGGTCTTTCATCTGAAGCACGATCCGCTCGGCTCCATACTTGTCCTGAAGCTCTTCGACGATGGAAGCCAGCTTGGCCTTCCTGCCTTCGAACAGCTCCCGGTCATGGTCGCGGATAATATAACGAAGCTCTGTCACCTCCACATCGCCTTCGATGGAAGTGAGATGAAAGAAGCCTTCATACCCCTCGGTATGTTCAGGCGCTTCTTCCGAAGGGAGCATGCCGTTCAGCTCCATGGCGATTTTCGCCGCGTTGACCATTTTGCCCTTGGCCGTTCCGGGGTGGACATTCTTGCCTTTGCAAGTCACGAGCGCGGCCGCCGCATTAAAGCTTTCGTATTGCAGTTCTCCCAGCGGCCCCCCATCCATCGTATACGCGTATTTGGCGCCAAAGGCCTCCACGTCGAATTTATGCGGTCCTCGACCGATCTCTTCGTCGGGCGTGAAGGCCACGCGGATTTTGCCGTGCTTCAGCTCCGGATGCTGGATCAGGTAATTCATCGCCGTCATGATCTCTGCAATGCCCGCTTTATCGTCGGCGCCCAGCAGCGTTGTGCCGTCCGTTGTCACGAGCGTATGTCCTTTGTAACCGCTCAGCTCCGGAAAATCTTGCGGGGAGAGGATCACGTTCTGCGCTTGATTCAAAACGATGTCTTGTCCGTCATATTGTTCGACGATCCGCGGTTTGACGCCGGCACCCTTAAAATCGGTCGCCGTATCGATATGTGCCAAAAAGCCGATGGTCGGGACGGGTTTATCCGTGTTAGCCGGAAGCGTGGCCATCACATAACCGTTCTCATCCATGGTGACTTCCTGCATGCCGATGCCCTTCAGCTCGTCCACCAGCAGCCGGCCCAGCGTCAGCTGCCCCGGGGTAGAAGGGCAAGTGTGGCTGTTCTCGTCGGATTGCGTATCCATCTGCGCATAGGTAATGAGTCTGTCGATTACTTCTTTTTTCATAAATTCTCAACTCCAATACGTATGGTATGTAAGGTGCACCTCTCAAATCCATCAAGAGTATACCATATTTGCCTGCGCTCAAAAAAATAACCGCTCCCCGAAAACCAGGGGAGCGGTCAGGCTATGGCCAAAATGAAACGTTGATTTATTCAAAAGCCGGGAGCGCGATCTCGGAATAGTTCTCCTCGAAGAATTTCTTCACTTCGGGGCTGGTCATCGCCTGGGCGAGCTTTTGAATCGGCTCGGAATCCACGTTATCCTTGCGGGCCACCAGCGTAATAGTGAAATCGGAGTCGTTGCCCTCGGTTACCAGTGCATCCTTCTTAGGCGTCAGTCCCAGAGGTTTGGCATAGGCCGGCGTCATGGCCACCATATCGACGTCGTCGAGGGTGCGGGCCAGCATCAGCAGATCCACCTCGGTGAACTTGTATTGATGCGGGTTCTCGACGATGTCGGCCTGCGTCGCTTGGATGCCGACGCCTTCCTTCAGCTCGATCAGACCGTTCTTCTCAAACATCACCAGGGATCGGCCAATGTTGGAAGGATCGTTAGGAATCGCTATCGTTGCGCCGTCCGGAAGCTCTTCGATGGTTTTGTATTTTTTGGAGTACGCGCCGAAAACGGCATTATAGATCGGCGTGACCGGAACCAGTTCCGACCCGTTGTTCGCATTGTACTCTTCCATGTACGGTACATGCTGGAAGAAATTCGCATCCACCTCATTATGGGCAAGTGCATTGTTCGGCTGCACATTATCGGACAGAATTCGGATGTCCAGATTGATGCCTTCTTCCTTCAGCATCGGCTTCACGAGCTCTAGCACTTCCGTCATCGGCGGAATGAGCGTTGCGACCTTCAGCGTCACTTCTTCTTTCCCTTCGGGCGCCGCGCTCTCCGGGGCTTCGTCCTTGGCTGGCTGCTGTCCGCAGCCCGCAAGCGCAAGCATGAGGGTCAGCAGAAGCAGCGATAATTTCTTATTCATTTTAGGTTACCTCCAGGTAAAAAATAGAATCTGTGCAAGCATGTTCAAAACCGCAATTATACTTTTCTTTTGTCCAGCAGCCTGGAAGCCAGGTTCCCGCCGAACTGGATCGATTGTACCAGAATGATCATGATGATGATCGTAAACGTCATGATCTCTTCCTCGAATCGCTGGTACCCGTAGCGGATCGCGAAATCCCCGACGCCGCCCCCGCCCACGATCCCCATGACCGTGGAGTACGAAATAAAACTGATCGTGGAGGTTGTCAGTCCGAGCGCAAGACCCGACCTGGCCTCCACATACAGGAACTTGAATATCATCTGGATCGTGGAGGCCCCCATGGAAGAGGCGGCCTCCATCACTTCCTTCGGCACCTCCAGCAGGGATTGCTCAACCAATCTGGAGTAGTAGGCAACTGCTACGACGGATAGCGGCACGGCAGCGGCCACCGTGCCGAGCGATGTACCGACAATCCACCTTGTGACCGGAATCATGGCAACGACAAGCAGCAGAAACGGAAATGACCGTATAACGTTGACCAGCGCATTCAGAATGGAGAACAATAGCCGGTTCTCATACTGCTGTCCTTTTCGGCACAGAAATAGCAGTGTTCCGACCGGAAGACCCAGTATTATAGCGGCAGCAATCGAAATGCCCACCATAATGAACGTCTCGCCAATCGCCCGCCATATTTCATGCTGATACTGGAGGACATAGGCCAAATAATCGTTCACGTATTGAATGATGTCATTCATAGAAGCCCAGTCCCCCCGTTTCTTCAGCACCGTTAGTTGGAGTTCCGGTACCTCGAGGCACCTCTCCATCCTGTTGGCGATTACGGTACGTTCGGGTCAAGCGGCCGTCCTCCATCACGGACACATGGTCGCAAATGCCGTTCACCACGTCCATTTCGTGCGAGACGATGACGATCGTAACCCCCAGCGTCCGGTTAATATGTCTTAACACATCCAGAATATCCGCCGTCGTCCGCGGATCCAGGGAAGACGTCGGCTCATCGCACAGCAAGACGGTCGGCGAATTGGCCAAAGCTCTGGCAATCGCTACCCGCTGCTTCTGGCCGCCGCTAAGCTGAGCAGGATATGACTTCGCTTTATCCTCCAGCCCGACAAAGCGCAGGACCTCCTGAACGCGCTCCGCACGGGCAGCCTTCGGTACCTTTGCCAGCTCAAGCGGCAGGGACACGTTGCCCCATACCGTCCGGTTGCTGACCAGTTGGAACAGCTGAAAGATCATGCCGATGGACCTTCTTGCCTCCCGAAGCTCCCTGCCGCCAAGGGCAGTCAGCTCCCGTCCATTCACCGAGACTTTGCCGGCGTCCGGTCTCTCCAGTACGTTCATGATGCGCAGCAGCGTCGATTTACCGGCTCCGCTGGCGCCGATGATGCCGTGTATGCTGCCCTCTTCAATATCGAGAGAGACGGCATCGATTGCCAGGTAACGGTCCGCGCCGTTGCCATAGCTTTTACTGACCTCTTGCAGCGAGATCATCCTAAAATCCCCCTCCTTGCCACATGAAGAAAGCCCGCGTGGCGATACCGCCTGCGAGCACATGATGCTGCAACAACAATTGAATCATACCATAATTTTAGACAAAATGTGACACCCCTTGCCCACTGCCAGAAAGTGCATGCTCTCAAGATAAATAAAGCTGATGTCCATACATGCCCGTTAAGCGTTCAACCGCCTTATCCAGCAAACCTTCCTCAAAACCCTCCAGGCCTTCGATGGCTTGAATTTTCTCCGCAGCCGGCATCTCCTTCTGAAGATGCAAACTCCAGTTCACGATCGCCTGCACCGCATCTTCATGCTCAAACTGGCCGTAATAGATATGCGCTTTGTACAGATAGCTCTCGGGATGCTCGGGCACCACCTTCAGCACCTCGTCAAAGGCAGCCAATGCCGCATCTTCGTCCTGATCCTTGTAATAAATCTGCCCCAGCCTGAAATATGCCCCGGGATGACCCGGCGAAAGCTCCAGCACTTGCAGCGTATCCTCCTTCGCGCGCGCGTAGTCTCCCATCGAATAATAAATTCCGCTTCGCAGGCTATACAGGCTTCCCTGCCCCGGGTTCAAGCTGAGCCCCTGAGCGCAGTCCGCCAATCCCCGCTCGAGCTGGCCGGTCTCCACGAAGCAAACGGCGCGGAATTCATAGAATCGCGGATTGGACGGATGCGCTTGAATCGCCTGGGAATACGCGTCGATGGCAAGGTCCCACATGCCCATCTCCTTGTAAATATGACCGCTGGCCGCCAGGTACGTCGGGTGCTCGGAGAAGGCTTCCTCCTGCTTAACCGCTTCCTGCAGCTCCAGCAGCGCTTCCTCGTTGCGTCCTTGAAGATAGAGCACGTAGCTGAGCTTGTTGCGGATCTCGGTCCCGTCCTGGAGCGCGGCCGCTTCCTTCAAAGCCTGCTCCGCAGACGGCAGATCGTTCATCTCCATATAAATATCGGCACGCTGCACATAATTGGGCGCGTCATCATGCTCAAGCTTAAGCAGCTTGTCATTGATCGCCAGCGCCTCCTCCTGGCGACCCAGCCGGTAGTAGCAGTCGGCCATCCAGTAGCAAGCCAGCGGGGAATCCGGCTGTCTCGCATACAGCTTCGAAATCAGCTCGAAGGCTTCCTCTTCCCGGGCATCCTCGCGGTAGATACGGGCCAAATCGAAATAAGCGCGGTAATCGTCCGGTTCCGCCTCGATCGCCCACTCCAAATCGGCTTTGGCCGCAGCTTTGCTGCCGGACCGGTTCAAGACCTCCGCCCTCTTTAAGTAAAGTTCGTACGAATCCGGATACCGTTCAATGGCCTCCGACAGATAGTGCTCGGCCTGCCCCAAATCCCCCAGCTGCACGTACAGATCCGCCATGGGCTTCCGGAAGGAATACGCCTCGCGCGCTTGCCGCTGAAACGTCTGGAATGCGCCATAGCTGTAGTTGGTGCTTCCCGCGAACAGCGCATATCCGCCATCCGCTTCCGCTTCATACCGGTCAGCCAGCTGGATTCCCTCCTGCAGGACGCCCACGGCTTCCTGCACATGATCCATCAGATCCAGCGACACCGACAGCATGTAGTAATACATCGGAATGGCGCGCTCCGGCTTCTGGATGCTTAAACGAAAATAGCGCGCCGCTTCCGCCGGGTTCCGGCTCTCGTAATAGGCCATGCCCAGTTCATAGTAGGTCGAAATTACCGTGCTGTCGTCCTCTCGCTTGATGCTTTCCTTTAGATCCCGGATCGCCTCGTCGTACTGGTTCAAATCCTTGTGCGCAATGCCCCGGGTATACCAATTCATATAATTGTCCGCATTCAATCGAATCGCTTCATCCAAATCCTCGATGGCCTCGCGCTCCCGGTTCAGCTCCCGCAAAATATGGGCGCGCCGCTCGTACGCGCGATGGCTGCCGCTCGTTTCGATCACGCGTCCCAGATAAGCCACGGCCTCATCCGAATAGCCGCTGTTGTGCAGCAGTTCCGCATAGTGCAACTTGTCATTAAAACTTGTAATGGCGCTTTCGCCTTTTCTCATATATTTAAGGGCTTGCTCAAAATCCCGCTTCTTCCTGTAATGGTTCCCGATACGGAACCAGATCCGCTTCATCAACTTCATGGTGGCTCATCCTTTGTATGTAGATGTTATTCTTGGGCTCCTATGATTAGAGCCGGGGCAGCTTTCGCCTTATCTCTATATTATACTTCCTCTATGTCCATTTGCACCCAAATTAAAGAGGAACCTCCTGCAGGCTCCTCTTTCGGTGTGTATCCTATTATATTGTATAAAGATACCAAAAATGTGCAATCCAAAATATTACTTCCGATTATTTAGTGAAATTGATCTTCCATTTTCCGCCAACGGGTTTTTCCGGCATGGTATGCAGCAATGCCTAGCGAAATTCCCCAGACCAGAAAGAGCGCATACCAGAAGTATCCCCACGCCGCCATGGGGCTTGCATCTTGAGCAGCGTGCATCGGGGCCGACTGAACGCGTCCAACCGCTAACAGATACTGCAGGGCGAAATAGATAAATCCCCATAATGACAACAACACCGAACCGGCTGTTGCCGGAACAACTAACATCCATTTCGGCAGTCGTCTCCCCCAAGGCCTGGTGAAAGCTAGCGCGAATACGGCAGCCAACATAGCGATGGTTCCCATTCCCCAGTAGCCGATCGCATGTGACCAAAAATCATCCGGCGTCTCCTGGAAATCCCCGGGGAATGCAAACCCAAAGCCAAGCCCCCACCAATAATGGGGGAGGGCATACAGCACAGCAGCAATGCAGGCAACAACCCCCGCTTTTTTCATTCTTGATTCATTCATTTCATCACCTCAAGCTCATCATACCTATCTAAAGAGAGCATTAAGTTGACTCGAAGTTTAAGTTTCGTTTAAGTTTCCGCCCAAACCATAGCCAAAGGCGCCGCTGGGAGTGGACTTCACTTCCCATTGCAAGTTCATTTCCTTTGTCTGTTCATAAGCGAGCGCCCCACATTCATGAGCACACCCGGTATCCGACCCCCCGGATCGTTTCTATAATTTGAGGAGAGCTTGAATCGATCTCGATCTTCTCCCGTAAATGGCGAATATGCACCATAAGCGATTTATCGCCATGAATATACGGTTCTCTCCATACGGCCTCGTAGATTTGCTTTTGGGTCAATATTTGATTCAAATGATCGATTAAATACATGAAAATGTGAAATTGCTTCCCCGTAAGAACGATTTCATCCATCGTTTCCGTATTTAATATACGGTTCGTTCTCCGGTCAATATGTAAATGCTTCACCTGGAGGTTATCCGAAGCCATTGAACCAGAACGTCTTAACAGCACCTGAATGCGCGCAGCCAGTTCGTCGGGATGAAACGGCTTGGTCATGTAATCGTCGGCAAAGGATAGCCCTTGCAGTTTATCCTCCATTGACGTTCTGGCAGTCAGCATTAAGATCGGTACATCCGGACGGCGCTGCTTGAACCGCTGTCCAATCGTATAGCCATCCAATCCTGGGATCATGATGTCCAGTATGACCAGGCTGCACGTTTCAAAATATTCCATAGCATCATGGCCTGAAGTCCTCCAGATCACTTTATAGCCAAGTTCGATTAAAAAATCTTTGGACCAAGCGCCGATCTCCTTATCGTCTTCTATGTATAGAATAGTAAATCTCATCGTCTATGTTTGACTCCTTATGAGGGATATACTGGTAGTTTAGCATATTGGAGTGAAACGAGGGCTCCTATTTGAAGCCCTCTCCTGATTTTGTCAGTATACCTTATGAATCACGTCTTCAAAATCGGGATCTTCCATATCGATATCGTCCAGCTCGCCCCAGCGGCCCAGCTCTTTAAAAATATCAAGCGTGTTCATCTCGCGGCGGTTCACCTCAATCGTGACGGTGTTATCCAGAGAACCTGTCACGCGGATCGGGACGGAAAGATTGCCTTCCCCCTGAAACTGCTCAGGGATAACAAAAGGTCCGCGGAAGGTCACGGTGATGACCGTAGGCAGCCCGATCGTCTCGCGCAGGGACTTCACCGTTCCATCATAGGAAAGCTCGCCGTTGTTAATGACCATTACGCGATTGCAGAGCTGTTCGATATCATCCATGTCATGCGTCGTGAGCAGGATGGTCTTGCCGAATTGCTCGTTGACCAGCTTGAGAAAATGGCGGATGTTCCGCTTGGCGTTCACGTCCAGGCCGATCGTCGGCTCATCCAGGAACAGCACGTCCGGATCATGCAGCATCGCGGCCGCGAGGTCGGCGCGCATGCGCTGCCCGAGCGACAGCTTGCGCACAGGCGTTTCCCAGAACGCCCGTAAATCCAGAAGTTCTGCAAACTGTCCGAGTCTGCGCTCCTTATCCTTCTGATCCACGCTGTACATTTTCGCCAAAATATCGTAGGAATCCTTCACCGGCAAGTCCCACCACAGCTGGCTGCGCTGACCGAATACGACGCCCAGATTGTTCACGACGCTGCGCCGTTCCTTGTGCGGATTCAAACCTCCGATCGATACGCTGCCCGAGGTCGGGTGGAGAATGCCGGTCAGCATTTTGATCGTTGTGGATTTGCCGGCGCCGTTCGGACCGATGTAACCGACGAATTCCCCCGGCTCTACTTGAAAGCTGATCCCCTTCACGGCTTCCTTCGTCCGGTATTCTCTCGTAAACAGGGTTCGCAGACCGGAGAAGCGCCCCTCCTTCACGACCGGCGTTTTGAACTCCTTGCGTATGTTGCTCACTTCAATCATGGACGCATTCCTCCTTTAGCTCCCTGTACTTTGATATTTCGTCAAACCAAACTGCCAGAATTTCAGACTTAAGATGAGACATAACAGGGCCGCTCCAGCCAACGCAGGCAGCACCCAGGCTCCGAGCTCGCCCCGAAGTATGTATAGCGACGGGACATAATTGACCAAACCGACCGGGACCACGATCAGCAGGATCGACGACATCCATTTGGGATACAACGTGAGCGGATACTGGGCCGCCGTCCGGGCCGCATCCTCCGTCAGGTTCTGAAGCTCGGTGATCCGGGTCGTCCAAAAACCGAAGGTTGCGGTCGCCAGGCCGATCGAGAACAGGATGACGGCACCCGTAACGATAATGTACAGCGATTGCGGCACCGCGCTCCATCCCACCTGACCTGCTGCCATCATGCCATGCAGCGACCACCAGAGCAGAAATCCGCCCTGCAGCACTTCGCCCAGCATGATCCGGAATTTCTGCGGCATGAGCGCCAGCAGCACCGGCATGGGACGGGTCAGCAGCTGGTCAAGCTCCCCGTTGACCAGATATCTCTCAAGATGATGCACTTCATCCGCAAGCGTCCGGTAGAGCGTCTTCGACAGCGTCATGACGGCAAACAAATACCCGATTTCATGCATGGACCAGCCCTGAATGGCTCCGAACTTGTAGAGGACGATGGCGACCATGAGAAACTCGGAAATTTGGATCAATGCGGCAAGAAACGAAGCCAGGATGAAATTGAATTTGTACTGCATGCGGCTTTTGATGCTCGTTCGGATCAGCAGCGCATACAGGGATAGCCAGGATCTCGCGGTCATCCTCCCTGCACCTCCACTTTCCGCCTTAGGAAGCCGGTAGCCAGCAGGCTTGCCAGCGTCAGCAGCACGCACCATGACAACGTGCCCCACAGATGGGAAACGTCATCGAAGCCCAGATAGATCCGGGTCGGCACATAGAGCAGATACGGATACGGCGACCACCAGGCAATCGCTTGAAGCCAGCCCGGCAGCCATTCGATGGGAATGAAGAAACCGGCTAGGAGATTGATCATCGCGTGGTTGCCCCAATACAACCAAGACGATTCCGTTGTCCATAATGCCGATGCGCCGATGAGATAGTTGATGCAAATCGATAAGTAGGCGGCGCCTGCGAGCGCAATGGCAACGTAGAGGAAGGTGACTGCTTTTCCGGGCAGCTGCAGTGAGAAGGCAAAATAATACACCAGGTAAATCGGGATGGATTTGTAAACGAATTGGTAGGCGATTTGACCCCATTCCTTGGCCATCAAATGACTGAACAAATGAACGGGACGCATCAAATCCAGGGAAATATGGCCGGTTCGCACGGCTTGGGGAATGCCGAGGCCATTCGTGACGAAACTGGAAACCCAGAGCGCGGCTTGCGTAAAGGCGATGTAACCGACCATTCCCTGCGTTCCGTAATCTCCGAGCGCGTAATCGGCGCCGAGACCGAGCCAGATACAGGCATACATGAAGCCGAACATCGCACTGGCGACATTGTGCACCATGTGGGCGCCGCGGTACTGCAAATTGCGGGCATAGGCTTTGGAAGCCAATGTGAAATAAAGCATGAAGCACCTCCGATAAGCATTTTAGATGGCGGACCCATCCACTTCAGACAAGGCGAAAATGAGAGAAGGACAATAGCATACCAGAACGTTCCATTTCAGGCAAGGATTTTTTCGCAAGGAACAGCGGGTGAATATCGGGCCGAAAAAAAAGAAGCCTTCTTCTCCCTAAGCCGGTTGAGAACAAACGTCATGGGTGTGCGAAGACCTCCTCATTGTCATGAAGAGTAACCAACGGGCGTGGCCATCTACTTCTCCCTGTTCTTTGGTCTATAAAACGGTATGAAGGGGATTCTCGCCTTATGTAGAAGGGAGGCGGCCGGGACAGAAAAAAGACGTGATTTGTCAGATCACGTCTTTATGCTTCATCGGCTCCTGAAACTCGCGGAAATAGTCTACCAGGAATGACTGGAACTCCGTTGCGGCCTTGGACAAGTAACGCCGCTCCAGCCAGGCTATGGTAAAGGTGCGGTAGCAGGAAGGCTTCTCAATGCGCACCATCGCGTACGGGGGCATGTCGTCCCCTTTGCATCCGGGTACAAATGCGGCTCCAAGCCCGGCCGATACGAGGCTGGACAATGCTGCCGGCTCATCGACTTCACATACGACTTCCCGGCTGATCCCGGCCAATCGGCAAAACTCTTCGTTCATTTTACGAAACGGATGGCCTGCCTTGTACTCGATGAAGGCCTCCCCCGCCACCTCCTGAAGGGAAATGCGGGACCGTCCCGCCAATCGATGGCCGTGAGGCACCGCCAGGAACACCTCCGCATGGAGGACCGGAATCTCCCGAATGTGGTCTTCGTCCAGGGCCGCCGCGGTAAAGCACAGATCGACTTCTCCGTTTTCCAGCATCTGCACCATCTCCATCGTGGAGTCGGGCGGAATCTGAATGATGCGAAAATTCACGTCAGGATATCGCGCGCGGAAAGCGCCCAGGGCTTTGGACAGCCGGGGCAATGCCGTCGTTGCTATGCGGATGCTCCCCCGCTCCATGCCTGCCAAATCGGACACTTCCCTCCTGCCTTCCTCTAGGACCGATAACGCCGTATCGACGCTTTTCAGAAAAGCCTTCCCGAATGAATTGAGCTTGATTTGCCGGCTCTGCCGATCAAACAGAGGCACGCCCAAATCTTCCTCCAAGCGGGCAATCGTCTTGCTGAGCGCAGGCTGGGCAATGCGAAGTTCCTTCGCGGCCTTGGTCATGTGCTCCATTCGGGCCACCGTCTGAAAATAATGCAGCTGAAGCAGTTCCATGAGATTCTTCCTCCTTTATTGATACCCTTGAGTATATGAATGCATGTCATAATATATATTTTTATTTATTAACTATCGATTGTAGAATAAATCGTAACCAAAGGAAAGGGGGAAATCACATGAACGAGCATCAACAACCGCAACAGCCGTCGGCTGAAAAATTAATACGCATTCTGGCGTTTACGATGATTCTCTCGTCGATGAGCGCAACCATGTTTAATATCGTGCTTCCTGAAATCAGCCAGGAATTCCAGCTTTCCTTCGCCCAGGTCAGCTGGGTATCGTCGATTTACATGCTCATCTATGCCATAGGCTCCGTCCTGTACGGAAAATTGGCCGACACCTATAAACTCAAAAATCTGGTCACCTTCGGATTGCTTCTCTTCTTTGTCGGTTCCATCACAGGCTTGGCCGCACAGGCCTACTGGATGGTGCTGCTGGGACGAATCCTTCAGGCAGCGGGGGCAGCCGTCATTCCGGCAATCGCCATGATCATTCCTGTCCGTTACTTCCCTGCGGAAAACCGGGGCCGCGCACTCGGCATAACGGCGACCGGGCTCGCCATCGGCAACGCGATCGGGCCGGTGGTTTCCGCTTTGGTCGTTAGCACGTTCCATTGGAGATGGCTCTTTTTCATTCCGCTGCTCATCCTGGTCACCCTCCCTCTTTATCGCAAATATCTGGGCAATGAACAGGGCCAGGGCGCACGGATCGATTGGCTCGGCGGCGGCCTTCTGGCCGGAACGGTCGCGCTGCTGCTCCTGGCGGTGACCCAAGGCGGCTGGATATTCGGTTTAGGCAGCCTGATCCTGTTCCTTGCGTTCCTTCTCCGCATTCGTTCGGCTAAAGCGCCTTTTGTCCAGCCCCGTTTATTCCGCAACCAAAGCTACACGGTCGGACTTGTCCTCGGCATGTTCATCATGAGCGTCGGCTATGCGCTGCCTTTTCTTACTCCGCAGCTGCTCTCGGATCTGAACGGTCTGGCACCGGGATGGATCGGATTTGTCATGGTACCCGGAGCCGTCGTCACGGCCATGCTGGGCGGAAGAGGCGGCAAGCTTGCGGATACCAAGGGAACCCGCTATTTATTCTATGCGGCTTCCATCCTGCTGCTGCTGTGCTTTGCCCTGTTGTCCACCTTTGCTGGCGTATCGCCGCTCCTGATTGCACTGTTCCTGATCTTCGGCAATGTCGGTATCATGTTTATGCAAATCTCGCTCTCCAAGACGATTTCCTTATCGCTGCCCAAAGAGCAAACCGGCGTCGGCATGGGACTGTTCTCCCTGCTTAACTTCCTGTCCGGCGCGATTGCCACCGGGGTTTACGGCAAAGCCGTCGACCTTGGCGCCGGCACCCGCTGGAACCCGCTGAACATGGTACAGGGAGCTTCGACCTACAGCAACATCTATATCGTCTTGGTGGCGTTGCAAGCAGGAATCCTTCTGCTGTTTATGCTGCAATTTGGCAGAACGGCACAGCATAAGCTGCAGGTTCAAACCACCGGATCCAAATAAGGAACGGCAACCAATGCGGGGTCGTTTGATGAAAACATGCCTGCCCATCCGGCAATGAACCGGGGCTCGCATTCAGGCTGCGCAGATCTGAATCCGCGCATGCCGACACAAAAAGCCACCGGAGCAACGCTTGGCTGTAAGCCGCTCCGGTGGTTTTGATGATGTCCTGATGCCTCTAATTTGTTAAATGCGATGACGATGCTATGGATACTATGGTACCTGCCTATACCTGGTAACCCTTATACGTCCAAACGCGGCTGCGGGCAGAGAAGGACATGCGCTTCTTCCTCTTGGTGCCACTCTAAGATTACATGGCGGCGCGCTTCAGCTGTCCATGATATAAGTCGCTGTAGAACCCTCCCTGCTTCAGCAGCTCATCATGGGAGCCCTGCTCCAGCAGGCGTCCGTCTTTCAGCACCAGGATGCGGTCGGCGGAACGGATGGTATTCAGACGATGGGCTATCACGAAGCTCGTCCTGCCCTTCATCAATCGCTGCAGCCCTTCCTGGATTTTGATCTCCGTTACGGTATCGATGCTGCTTGTCGCTTCATCCAGCACCAGCATGGAGGGGTTGGCCAGAATCGCCCTTGCGATCGCAAGCAGCTGCTTCTGCCCTTGGCTGATGCCGCTGCCGTCAGGCTTGAGCATTTTGTCGTAACCGTCCTTCATACGCACGATGAACGAGTGGGCGTTAGCCAATTTTGCGGCTTCCTCCACTTCTTCATCGGTCGCATCCAGCCGGCCGAAACGGATATTCTCACGGATGGTGCCCTGAAACAGGAACGAGTCCTGAAGCACGAAAGCCATCTGCGAACGCAGGCTTTCCCTGCGGATCGAAGAAATGTCCCGGCCGTCCAGGGTAATGCTTCCGCTGTTCGGATCGTAAAACCTGGAGAGAAGCTGGATCAAGGTGGTTTTTCCCGCACCGGTCGGACCGACCAGCGCAATCATCTCGCCGGGTTTCGCTTCAAAGCTGATGCCTTCCAAGGTGTCCCCGTCTTTATCGTAAGAGAACGAGACGTTGTCAAACTTGACCGCCCCCTCTACGCTCTTCAGCGTGACGGCAGCTCCTTCATCCTTCGCTTCAACCTCTTCGTCCAGCACTTCGAATACGCGTTCCGCACCCGCAATGGCGGACAGCAGCGTATTCCATTGGTTCGCCAGATCGTTCAGCGGTCTCGTAAACTGCCGTGCATAACTTTCGAATATAATGATGACGCCGATCGTAATATGCCCCTGAATCGCCAGAATGCCTCCAATGCCCGCCACGATCGCAAAGCTCAAATTGTTGAGCCCGTTCATCAGCTTCGGAATGAAGCCCGATATGCTCTGCGCCCAGAAGCCCGATAGACGAATTCGTTGATTGCGATCATCGAATTCGCGGACCACCCGTTCCTCCTGGGAAAAAGCCTTGATGATTCGCTGCCCGGACAGCGTTTCTTCAATGTAACCGTTCAGATCCCCCAGATTGCGCTGACGCTCTTTAAACAGCGGTCCGGTCCGGCGGGTAATCCAGCGCATCCCCATCATCATCAGGGGCACGACCAGGAACGTCAGCAGCGTAAGCAGCGGGCTAAGCCATAACATGACGGTTAACGTGCCGATTAAAGTCAGCACGCTCGAGAAGATTTGAATGGCCGAGCTGTTGAGCGTCGAGCTCACGTTCTCGATGTCATTCGTCAGACGGCTCATGATTTCGCCCTGCTGGCGCTTGCCGTAGAACGGAATCGGCAGCCGGTGCAGGTGCGTGAACAGATCCATTCGCATACGGTACACGGTTTCTTGAGCGATACCGATCATCCAGACATTGTGCAGCCAGGTGGTTAAAGCCTGAAGGACATATACGACGGCCAGGCCAACCAGAAAGTACAGCCAGGCGGAATCGATGGAGCTGTCGGGATTTCTTACATCATCCAGAAATTTGTCCACCCCGACGCCGAGCAGATAGGGACCCAGCAGCGCCAAGCCCGAGCTGAACATCACCATCAGCAGCACGAGCGCCAGTTTCCCTTTGCGCCGGGCAAGATAAGTCCATATCCTGGAGAGGGTGCCCGACCAGTTTTTCGCCTTGGCTTTCGGCTTGCCGCCACGGCTGCCGCCATCCTTGTTCTTGTCAAGATCCAGCTTCGGTTTTGGGTGACGAAACGGTTCAGTGAATGCCTTGAGCATGATGCTGCGCCTCCTCTCCATACTGGGATTCATAGATGCGTCGATACAGAGCGGAGCTTTTCATCAAAGCGTCATGATTCCCTTTTCCGATCAAACGCCCGTCATCCAGCAGCAAAATCAAATCCGCCGAAGTGGTCGAGCTGATCTTCTGCGTAATCAAAAACGTCGTGCAGGATAAATCCTTGAGGGCATCCAGCAGGGCGCCTTCCGTTCGGACGTCAAGAGCGCTGGTGCTGTCGTCCAGAATGAGGATGGCGGGCTTTCGCACGAGCGCCCGCGCAATCGACAGGCGCTGCTTCTGTCCGCCGGACAAATTGACCCCGCGCTGGCCCAGCATCGTGTCATACCCGTTAGGCAGATGCTCAATGGTCTCATGAATCTGAGCGCGGCTAGCCGCCTCCTGAATTTCTTCCATCGTTGCATCCTCGCGTCCCCAAGCAATATTCTCCCGCACCGTCCCGGAGAAGAGCAGCACTTCCTGCGGCACATAGCCGATGCTGCTGCGCAGGTTCACCTCATCGATCGACGCGGCGTCCACGCCGTCTACGAGCACGGTCCCCTTCTCTTCCTCGTAAAGCCGCGGAATCAGCTGGACCAGCGAGGATTTGCCGGAACCCGTGGCTCCCATGATGGCGATGCGTTCACCAGGCTTCGCTTCAAAGGATATATCCGTCAGGACGTCGATGTCGCTGCCCGGATAACTGAAGCTCACTTGCTCGAATTTGACGCCCCCCTGAATATCCACTTTTCCGGCTTGGTCCTTGTTTGCGCCTGCCGCCGTATCCTCCGTGCCCAGCACCTCCTGCGCACGCTGGGCGGAAGCCCGTCCGCGGGAAAAGGCAACGACGACCCAAGACAGGGCTGACATGGCGCCGATGCAGCGCAGGGAATAGTTGACGACGGCGACCACCTCGCCGACGCTGGCACTGCCGGACGCAATATCTTTGCGGCCGAACCACAGGACCGCCATGATCCCGGCGTTCATGACGAGGAGAATAAACGGCATCGTTGTCTCCGTTAATCGCAAGGTCGAGACGGTGGTGCTCATCAGCTTGCCGGAAGTACGAGCAAAGCGCTCAATCTCATGACCCATGCGCACGAATACGCGGATCAAGCGAATCCCGGTCAGATTCTCCTGGATGACGCCGTTCACCGCATCCAGCCGCTGCTGGACGCTGCGGAACGCATCGGCAGCCCGCTTCATGATCCAAGCGATGAAAATAAACAATACGGGCACGGTCAGCACAAGCAGCAAGCCCAGCTTCACATTCACTACCAGTGCCATGATAATGCTGCCGAGCACCACCAGCGGGACGCGCGTCATGAACCGCAGGCCCATGAACACCGTGTCCTGAATTTGGGTGACGTCACCCGTAAGCCTGGTAATCAACGATGAGGTGGCGAACCGGTTAAATATCGAATAAGAGAACGACTGCACCTTGTCATACAATTGATCGCGAAGATCATAACCGAGCCCCTGACTCGTATGCGCAGCAAAAAAAGAGCTGGATATCCCGGCGATGAAGGCTATAATAGCGCTTCCAGTCAAAACGGCTCCCCACATCCATACGACGGACATGTCCTGCTTCTGTATGCCGTCGTCGATGATTTTGGAGATAAGCAGCGGCTGAATCAGCTCGACGGTGAGCTCGATCAGCATCATGGCAAGTGCCGCAATCGCTGCAACGCGGTACTTTTTCAAGATCGAGAAGACAATTCCCATATGCATTCCTCCGAATGTCGAAGACCCTTATCCTATTTCTTACATCATTTACCCACAGGTCTTCATGTAGTAGCAATATTAGTTCGTACATTGGCTGGATATGTCTATTATAATATATTTTCTCCTAGATCTTGCCGGCGGATGAAAATTATCGCGGGAAATCGCATTCCATTAACACTTCACGCATGGCGCGCAACATTTAAAACCAGGATAAACAGGCATCGAAAAAGAGAGCCCGTTCACAAGGTTCGTCTCCCGCGAATATGGCTCTCTTGCCGAAATATATGTCTATTCCACGGACTTCAGCGCTTCGATCATGTCGATCCGTTTCAGCTTGTAATGCATGGAAGCCATGACGATGGCCGAGAACAGCAGCGTCAGCAGCGCCGCGTAGCCGTAACTGATTTCATGGATGGTGGGACTGAACATCATCGCATCCACTTCTGCGGTCAGGAGCACGAACCGATGCAGGAATATGCCTGCCAGATTGCCCGCTATGATCCCGAGCACGGTCAGGATCATGTTTTCCCGATAAATGTACATGGTTACTTCCTTGTCATAGAAGCCAAGCACCTTGATCGTAGACAGCTCGCGTATCCGTTCGGATACGTTGATATTCGTCAGATTGTACAGCACGACAAATGCGAGGGCCGCAGCGGACACAATCAGGACGACCACCACGACGTTCATGCTGTCCATCGTATCGCTGAAGGCGTCGCTCACGCCGCTCGTGAAACTCACCATGGCGACCCGTTCGCTTGCGGTTAACGATTCCCCGAGCCGATCCTCCCACTCCGGATCGTTACGGTCATAAGTCAGCAGCTGGCTGTTCGCTTCGGGCGCTGCGTCAAAAATGTCTTCGTAGTACTTCGGCGTCATGTACACGTAGTGCAAGGCATAGTTCTCCGTGATCCCCGCCACGCGTATTTCAAAGGGTTCATTATCGCTGTTCTGAACCGTGAATGTGCTGCCAATGCCGAGATCGAACAGCTTGGCCAGCTTCTCGGTAATGATCGCGCCGTCATCCGTAAGCGACAGCGTCTGCCCCTGCTCGCGGGGCTTCAACACGATAAACGATTCGATCTTCTCCGGCGATTGCGGCACGAACAAATTCACATCCTGGCCGTTCACGCCGGGGGCCGCCGCGGTCATCGCCTCCTGGGTCACGTTCAGGATTCCCGTAATCTCCGGAACTCCCGCTAGGCGCTTGTTATAATCCTCCAGCCCGCCGCTCTCGCCGTTATCTTCTTGGAATACCACGGTCGCCTGGTGCTGCATGATTTTGCCGTATTGCATCGGCGCGATATCCCCGATGGAGTCCTTAAGACCGAAACCGGTCAGAATGAGGGCCGTGCACCCGGCCACGCCGCAGACCGTCATGAACATCCGCTGCTTATAGCGGAAGAGATTTCGCGCGGTTACTTTTCCAATAAAGCCGAGCCGGTTCCACACCCAAGGCACTCGCTCCAGCCATATGCGGGATCCGTTCTTGGGCGCCCTGGGACGCATCAAGACCGAGGCGTTGCTTCGAAGCTCCACCCGCACGGCCACATAAGCCGTCATGGTGGTGCAGAGTACAGCCACGACAACCGAGACGACGCTATAGCTGAGATAGAAGCTGGTTCTTACATCGGGCAGATTATATAAAGCGCCGTAAGCATCATAGATGATGGCGGGAAACAGGGTAAAGCCGACGGCCAGTCCGGCAGCCGATGCGGCAACGCTCGCCAGCGTCGAATAGACCAGAAACTTTTTCATCACGTCCCGGTTGCTGTAACCGAGGGCTTTCAGGGTTCCGATCTGCAGCCGCTGCTCCTCAACCATCCGGGTCATCGTCGTCAGGCTGACGAGGGCCGCAATCAGGAAAAAGAATACCGGGAACGCGGTGGCAATGGAAGATAAGCGGTCCGCGTTATCGCTGTACTCCGTATATCCCGGGTTGACGCTGCGGTCCATGACATAGACCTTGGGAAGCTCAAGCTGATCCAGCTCCTTCCGACCCTCAGCCACTTCCTTCTCGCCGTCGGCGATCTCCCGCATAGCCTTTGCTTTTTCCTCTTGGAATTTCTCCTGACCTTCCCGGTAGTCCGCCTGTCCTTGAGCAAGTTCCGCTTTCGCATTCGCGAGCTTGGCTTCCCCCTCCCGTCTGGCGGCTGCAAGCTCTTCCGTTCCTTGCTTGAACGTTGCCTCTCCCTGCGCGAGCTGACGCTCGGCTTCCCGAAGCTTAGCCTGCCCGTCCTTTAGCTCTGCTTCGCTTGCATCCAGCTTCTGCTGAGCCTGATCCAGCTGCAGCGAAGCCTCGTCCAGGCCACGCTGGAACGCGGAAGCCGCCTGTCGCAAAGCAGCGCCGTCCAATGCGCCGTCCATGAAGCCGGCGGCGGCGACCGCTAGTTTCGGATCGGCTGACTGAGCTGCCGAGAGCAGCTCTTGCCTCTGCTCGTCCGGGATGACCTCCGGGTCCAAGCCGGAGATTTGCTGCAGCGCCTTGGCCAATTGCTGTCCTTGTGCCAGCTTTGGCGCAAGCTCCGTCTTTTGTTGGTCCAATTGGCTCTGACCCGTCTTGAGCTGATTCCGGCCCTGTTCCAGCTTCTGCCGATTGCGTTTCAGTTCCGCTCTGCCTTGCGAAAGTTCTTGTTCCGCCGCATCCAGTTTAGCCTGCCCCTGAGCCAGCTCGGCCTGAAGCTTGTTCACCCCATCGCGGTACGCTTGCTCGCCTTCATTCAGCTTGAGCCTGGCATTCGTTAACTCCTGCTCCGCATCGGCAAGTTGCCTCTTGGCATCCTCGATTTTGTCCGTCGCCTCGTCCAGCTTCTTCTGCCCTTCTGCACGGATTTCCGCCAGCCGCTCCTGCGGCATGGCCTCCAGCGCCAGTTCAACCGCTTCTTTGTGTCGGCTGATTTTCTCGTCATACTCGGCTGTATAAGGAGCAGGTTCCGCCGTGTCTTGAAAGGTCATATAGACTTCCGTATAAACAGGCAGTTTAAAATCCTTCTCCGGAATAACGGCAAATACATCCGCCGTCCCTTTGCCGATGCCGCTCGTTCCCCGGCTCATGCTGCTTATGAACAGCGGGCTTTTCGCTCTTCCAACGACTGTATACGTCAGGTGATCAAACGTTTCCCCCAAATCCACTTCCTGATCCGGATTGGTAAAGGTGACCTGATCCCCCAGTTTAAATTCGTTTCCTCTCTCTCCTGCATCGATGACGATTTCGCCTGCTGCCTCTGGCATTCGCCCCTCTGTAAGCACATATTGATTCAGATTATTTCCTGGGTCATAGGAGAGCACCTTCGCGATCCGCCCGCTGTCGCCGAGAAATACGTCCGCGCCGTAGCCCGGTTGAACCGCATCCACGCCGACAACCCGTTTCAGCTTTTCAATATCGCTTGGTTCGAGACCCAAGGTCGATTGAACCTTAAGGTCCATCAGTTTTAAATCCATATAGTAGTGATCCGCCGTATCCAGCATATCCGGCCCGGTGGCCTTGATCCCCGCGAAAAAGCCGACGCCGAGCATAATAATCGCAAAAATGGACAGAAACCGTGCCTTTGTACGCGATATTTCCCGGAAAATATCAGTCCATAACGCTTTCTTCTTCATCATCTATGTCTCCCTACCACTCAATGCTGTCTACGGAAACGGGATTCGGATTTACCACCGTCTTCCGAACCTTGGCATTGTTGATCTCGATGATGCGATCGGCCATCGGTGCCAGGGCAGAATTATGCGTAATGACGATAACGGTCGTTCCCGTGTGGCGGCAGGTATCCTGGAGCAGCTTGAGCACCTGCTTCCCGGTATGGTAATCAAGCGCACCCGTGGGTTCATCGCAGAGAAGCAGCTTCGGCTGCTTGGCAAGCGCCCTGGCAATCGCCACCCGCTGCTGTTCGCCGCCGGACAGCTGTGCCGGAAAATTGTTCAGGCGCTGCTCCAGGCCGACATCCCGCAGCACTTGTTCGGCATCCAGAGCTCGGGGCGAAATCTGCGAGGCTAATTCCACGTTTTCTTTTGTCGTCAGATTGGGAACCAGGTTGTAAAATTGGAACACAAATCCGACGTCATTGCGCCGATATCCCGTCAGCTCCTTGCTGTTAAACTTGGCTATGTCCGTTCCATCCACCAGCACTTGTCCCTCATCGGCGGTGTCCATGCCGCCCAATATGTTCAGCACCGTGGATTTTCCTGCGCCGCTGGGACCGACGATAATCGCGAACTCGCCCTTTTCGATCTCCAGGTTGATTCCGTCGTTGGCTACAATGGTGGTCTCGCCCATCCGATAGCGCTTATATCCATCCTTAATGCTCACAAAAGCCATGTCACTCCACTCCCAACTCATCGTTGCCGTTTCGGCCTGGAACGTTATGTAGAATCTTAGGTAACCCAAGCGGTCTATAGGCGCTTCAGTTGCAGGATGGTCAATGTCTATACGGATACGTATTGCGGCGTCTGCCTAAACCTGTGCAGCCGGCTATTGTATTTGTGCGTTCTTCGTTGTTAGATTCACTTGTTTCGCTTGTCCTGATCCGTGAATCCATCCTTAAAACCAGTGTAGCATAAACAAATCCGCCAAAGAAAACGCTGAACCGCCCCAGACGGCTAAGTCACAGAATGTTCCAGATTCGGCATGCACGAACGGCACAAAAAAAACGCTCCTTCACCCGGAAGAAGCGCTGCACCATAAACATCCTATGATTTCCAGAAGATCGCCCGGTCCTCCGCACGAAGCTTCGTTACGAAACCGGAAGGGTCCTGTGCCGTGTACCCGATCGAATCCACGATCCATCTGCCCCCTGCGTGCTTGTATTGAATCGTGGCCAAGCCGGTATCCCGAAGACGATGCTCGCTGGTTCCCGTCTCATGGGTCGCGTCGGTCATGAGCTTAAAATAGGGATCGATCCGTTTGACTTCTTGAGCAAGGGCTTCCCCTGGAACCAAAACTTCAAACTCGCTCCACTCCGGGAGTCGGCTAAGCCGCCATTGATCCGTGAGATGTCCGCCTCGGGGATAAAAGAACGAAACCAGCTTGCTGCCATCCGCCATTTCGTGAATTTCATACGTATAGTCCCGTTCTTTTCTTACGATATCCGGTTTGCCGTATTGGCTTTCTACTGTATATGAATCCGGGGCATACGACATTAGCAATCGATATAAAAAAGGAATGTTGATCTCGTTCTGAAGCGTCATATCCTCATCGGCTTTTCCGGCACAAAGCAACAGGAGGACTAACATCGCCGCGATTGCACCCAAGCGCAATCCTGCTGCCCGAGCTTTAAACACCCTGTCCGTCCTCATATCAATCGATATGTCCCGTCAACGCCGCTTCGGGGATATCTTGTCCCCGGATCCACTCCCTGAACGAAAAATCAAGCACGCCGCCCTGAGCAAGCGAGGTCATGACCCTTCCATTTTCGAAGGCGTACGAAAAGGTATGCAGCGTTCCGAACAAATCGTCGTAATCCGTAAAAAACAACGGGGACTTTGGATCCTTAAACAAACCGAAAGCCTCGGTTTGGGTTAACCGTTCCGCATCCAGGCTGTCGAGGTAACGTTTACGCCGCAGGGAATGCTCGATGGCAGGCCTGTTTTTGCCCGTCAACGCCTCATAATGGTTAACGCAGGCGATTGCCGCCTCCCCGCCCATACGGGGAATCACTTGGTCCGGGCTTGCCTCGACAACGGCCATGTTGCCCCGTGCATCTCCTATTGAAAAGTTATAACAAGCCGCATGGGGAATATGGCGCAGCATATAAGACGCTTCTTCTGCCGTGCCGCACGATTCCAGTATCATCCGAACGCCGACCCAAGGCGACAGTCCCGTCCGGTATCCGTCAAAGCTGACAAAATGCAGCCCGGCGGCAAGCCCTTGCTCATTCACCCCGTCATGCCTGCCTATGGCCTGCAAATTATAGCCCGCGGTTGCCAGGCCTTGATCGGCTTGAGCCACAGTAAAATAACCATCGTAAAACGCAGGCGTAAAATCGTAATTTCTTACGTAATACGAAGCCGTGATCATCGCCGAGCAGCCCATGGCCGCGATTTTCGGGACGTCGTATCCGCCCAGAAGCGCCGCGGTTTTGGGAAAGGACATTTCCAAACCTTCCGACAGTCCTTCAAGCTCCGTTAGCAGCTGCGGGGCAAACTCATTATAGATGCTCTTCAGCTGTTCCGTGTCGATCTCCGGTTTGGTGGCCGCTTCGAAAGCTTTCAATATGGGCTGATTTCGCAGGCTGCGGCCCAGCTTAAGCCCGTTATAATAGTTATCTTCTCTAAGCTGCAAGATGTTTACCTTGTAATCCGGCATTTTGATCCCTCCACCCAGACGGTAGTCCATATGGGAATATATCCCTCATCCGATTATAGATGGAATTCAATCTCCTTCCAATAAAAAAAGCTCCAACCCCGCATGTTTGCATGCTGGGAAGGAGCAAAATTTATGCTCGGGGCAATTGTTCAAATACGTGAACGTATTGCTCGTATTTTTCGGACCAGGCGTCTTTGCGCGATTCAAGCGTCCTGCCATCCAGCAGTGCCTCAATGACGTCCAGGCATACGTCCCAACCGGCAATATCCTTCGGCGTATGATCCGTGATGTTCGTTATCGTCTCGATCAACACCAGACGGCAGCCTTCGGCCTCGGGATGCAGCTCAAAACGCACCCGGTCCTCTCCCCACGTATACTCCAGTACCGATAACTCCCGATAGTCCGTAATCTCAAACTCTTCGAACGTTCCGTCCTGCATGTCAAAGGTAATTCTTCCGCCTTGGCGCAAATCCTCCACCTTCAGCTCCGAAAACCACTGCTTCAGCTTGTCATTATCCGTCAGATAGGACCACACCTTCTCAACCGAATGCTTCAGGCGGCGTTCAAATCGGACGGTCGTTCCGAACTCGTCTTGCCGTACAACAGCCAGCATCACTCATCCTCCTCATGGAATGTTTGATTCAAAAATGGTTCATCCAATCTGGCGGCCTTAGGATGATTACGGAGCTTCATCCTCATCCAGCAGCCTCTCCAGATCATCCAGCTTGTTCGTCCAGAACTGCCGATAGGGCTCCAGCCAGTCGTGGATCTCCTCCAGAGGCTTGGCATTCAGGCTGTACACATGCCTCTGTGCTTCTTTCCGCAGCGAGACAAGGCCTGCATCCCGCAAAATGCGCAGATGTTTGGACACGCCGGGTTGGCTGAGCTGCATGAGATCTACAATCTCCCCCACCGTACACTCTTTCACGCGCAGGTAGTCCAATATCGTCCTGCGGTTCGGCTCTGCCAATACTTCAAAAAGGTTATCGTTCAACATGTTTATTATATTACTATACAGTTATATTTCCGTAAAGTTATATAATAGGCTCACGCCGTCTTTGAACAAACATAACGACTTCTTTATAATGTAGCTATTGATGTCCGGTTTTAACACGGTAATACGGGAATGCCCCAGTCAAAAAGAGGAGTGACGAAAATGCCCGATATTATATTTTTGCGCGACCCTGATCTGCCGTTTTTGGAAATCAAACAATGCGATGCTTGGGATCATCTGGCCTACAAAAAGCATTTTCACGAAGAAATCTCCATTGGTCTCATTGAGCAAGGGGCTACCCGCATATGGTCTGCCGGGAAACGGTATGAGGCTGCTCAGGGACATATTGTGCATTTTCCGCCGCTGCTCCCTCATGCTTGCCACCCCGAGAATCCCGCCGACTGGAAATATACGATGATTTTTATCCATCCCCGGTGGCTCGACCCTGCGCCTGCCCGCTATCATCCCTCCCAATCCGATATGCCCATCCTGCTGCCGAAATATCAAAACGATCGCTGCCGAAATCTGGTTCATTCCTGCAGAACAGGGCTTCAGCAAAAAGCCACTCCATTGGAGATTGAATCCATGCTGATGGCATTAATGCGGGAAACGGGCCTGCTTCAGGAGGAAAGCGCCTCGGTGCCTGGCGGCAATGTGCCTGAATCCCCGGCTATGCTGCGAGCGAAGAAGTATTTGGATCATCATTATAAAGATCGCATTACACTCGATACCCTGCAGGACATATCCGGGATCAGCAAATTCCACCTCATTCGGATGTTTACGGAAACCTATCATCTTGCTCCGCATGCCTACCAAAATTTATTGCGCATCAATTATGCGAAAGAGCAGCTGTTACAGGGGAAGACCATCGCCGACGTTGCTGCCGAGTCCGGGTTTTACGATCAGAGCCATTTCACGAGAGCTTTTGCCGGGTGCGTTGGGACAACGCCTCTTCGGTATGCGAAAGCAGCGTCATCTTAAACTAACCGCAATTTTATACAATACCGCCTCGCGCAGACGCTGATAGAATTATGAAGATCCCAATGTTGCGAGGTGTTTAACTTGAACGATTCTTTATCTGAACGGGATTTTGCCGACGCTCTGAAGTCAGTTGCCCGTAACCTGCAGCTCAAACAATACGTCCGGCAATCGGCCGAATGGTATCCGATCCTGCTGCGTGCAGCCGAGCGTTTTGTCGCGGGAGACGTGCTGGAGCGAGGTTTGTTCTGCCGGGATGCACTGGATGCCCGAGGTTATCGGACTTCGCTGGAATATATCGGGGAGAACACCCTGACCGAAGCCGAATGTACACAGGCTTTCCTGGAGTTCTCCCGTTTAATCGAAGCCTGCTCGAATGGCCGGCCGGGCACCCGTATTTCGCTCGACCTGTCCCATATCGGATTATCGGTAGACGGGGATTTGGCTTATCGGCATCTTGAAGGGCTTGCCTGCCAAGCGGAGGAAGCCGGTTTGGAGCTGGTCATCAGCATGGAGGAGTCTGCCAAAACGGATGCCATCCTTGCGCTGCATCGCAAAATATCGGCCCGGTTCGCGAATGTCGGCATCACGCTGCAAGCCCAGCTACCCCGAAGCCTGGAAGATCTCGAACAAATTCTTACCTACGGTTCCGGCACGATCCGCATCGTAAAAGGCGCCTATCAGGAACAAGAGGGGCACTATATTCCTCGTTCCGAGACGCTTACCTCTAGGCATATTCAATTGGTGGATTTATGTGTTCAGGCAGGCAGGCCGGTATCGGTCGCCACTCATGATGAACGTATCCTGCGGCATATGACCCGCAACGAAGTGTATCGCGGCGCAGCCGTCGAAATTGAAATGCTGTATGGCATACGAACGGACTTTGCCAAGCAACTGAAAGACGACGGCTTCCCCGTCCGAATCTACCTGACATACGGCGAGGAGTGGTTCCTGTACTTGTGCCACCGAATCGCCGAGTACCCGCCGAATATCTATGACGCGGTGACCCGGTCGATCGCAGGCGGCACCGAACCCATTACCCAATATTGATCAACAATAACGAGGGAAGAAACAGCAAATATTTGCTGTTTCTTCCCTTATTTATGATCTGGTACTAAAAAATATTTTCGGAATGCCGATGTAATAGTTGAAACTTTATTATGAACGAATGCGTCATATTGTAGAGGAAAATAATAACAAAGCGAATTCAGGAGGTTGAGCGTGTGAAAAGAATATGGACTGCCTTGCTAGCAGCTATACTGTTAATTCCCATGACATTCCAATCGCAGGCCCAGGCGGCAGTGAACATCAGCGTCTTGATTGATGGCGTCAAGCTGTATACGCCTCAAGCACCTGTCATGATCCAGGGGCGCGTCATGCTTCCGATGCGATCCATCTTCGAAGCCTTGGACGCATCGGTCAAATGGAATCAAAAGACGAAAACCGTCACGGCGGTCAAGGATGGCACAACCGTCATCCTAAAAATCAACTCCAAGACGGCCACCATCAATAACAAGACGGTAGCGCTGGATGTACCGGCGAAGAACTTAAAAGGCAACACCATGGTGCCGGTCCGCTTCGTAAGCGAAGCCCTTGGCCAAAAAATCGGCTGGAATTCCAAAACGAAAACCGTTACCGTCACCACGACGAACAATTCCGGCGGCGGTGGAAATACTACTGGCATCGTGCCGGTGAATTATGTGACTCTTCGGGACATCGGCAATGCCGGAGACGGCCGCGATCTGCAGGTCAGCTTCTCCAAATCGTCGACTGAATCTTTAATCTCGCATTACCGCGTCATGATTGTGAAGCAGTCCAAGACATTGAACCAAACCGAGGCACAGCGAGTATCCTCCGCTGCTTACGCCACGGTATATCCGTCCGGCTCGGATCCGACGCTGACCCTTACATCCGGCTCAAAGGATGTGGACGGTGACCTTATCCGCGATAATCAAGCTTATAAAGCTTATGTATTGGCAGTCAGCAAAACTGGCGGCACGTATGCCCTTTCCTCGGCTTCCCCGTCGTTGACGCTGACTAACACCAATTCGGTGAACGGAGCAACCAACGTAAAAGCGAGCGATGTGAGCGACTACGGCGATGGCCGTGATCTTCAGGTCAGCTTTACGCGTGCCCAAAACGAGAGCAATGTAAGCAACTACCGCGTGTATGTCGTAAAAACGAAGGATGCAGCTAACTTCAATCTGGCGGCAGCCAAGTCTGTATCCAGCCAAAATTACTCAACGGTAAGCAAAACTAGCACGACGAACACAACGCTGACCACGACGCTGAGCTCTTCCGCCCGCGATACTTCAGGCGAGCTCATTCGCAGCGGAGTCGCTTACACCGTATTCGTTCAGTCTGTCAGCAGCAACGAGAGCGTGCTTGCAAGCAACCTCTCCTCCGGTTCGGCCAGCATCACCCTCAGCACGGGGAATACAACGGTTCCTTTCATCACGCAGGTAACGGATATCGGCGATGCCGGTGATGGCCGCGATCTGCGCGTAAGCTTCAACAAGGTATCCAACGAATCCAGCATTCATTCTTATCGCGTGTTTGTCGTAAAGGACAGCAGTTATAGCAGCTTCAACCTAAGCAGAGCCAACACGGCTTCCAGCTACAACTACTATACCCATGTCAACAAAACCGGCAATAACATCACGAACCTGACGCTGTCATCGGGCGCCAGAGACGTGGATGGAGCAACGATTCGCAACGGCGTGTACTATCGCGTATTCGTCATGGCGGTGGACAACAATAACGCCAATAACAACGTACTGTCCGCTCCATCGAGCTCCATCATTTTGAGTTCCAGCTACAATGTGGGCGCGGTTACCAGCCTGTCCGTCACCGACGTGAACAACTACAATGACGGTCGCGACATGCAGGTGTCATTCTATCGCCCGTCCGATCAATCGAATATTAGCCATTACCAGGTCTTCGTTGTCAAATCATCGAATAGTTATTTTGATCTTTACAGGGCAAACAATTTAAGCAGCTATTATTATACGCAAATCAGCAAGAACAACAGCAGCAGCAACTACATGTCGCAAGTGCTGAATTCAGGCAGCCGCGATATTGACGGAGAACTGATTCGCAACGGGGTCAGCTATCGCGTTTATGTCCTGTCCGTAGGATATTCGACCAGTAACAATGCATTATCTGACTATGCTTCCATTACGCTTGGGAACGCCAATCAGAACGTTAACCCTGTTTCCACGCCGTCCCTGACGCTAAACGGCAATAACGGAAACGGAAGCGACCTGAGAGTCACCTTCAGTCCTGCTTATGGCGAAAGCTACATCGACCATTACCGGGTGATCGTCGTAAAGTCAAACAAAAGCCTGAACGTGTCGCAAGCTTACAGCAACGGGTATTACACGTTGGTTAACAAAACCGGCGGTACCATCACTCGGGATTTGGCTAACACGACCAAGGATAGCGATGGAGACCTCATTCAAAGAGGTCAAAGCTACCGCGTGTATGTCTTGTCTGTAGGCAACAGCTATTCGAATTACAGCAACGCGCTTTCGTCGGTCTCTAGTGCGGTTACGATTCAAGGCGTGACCCAGGTAGCGGCAGTAACGAACGTTACGGCAGCGGATGTGGGAGACAATAATAACGCAAGCGACTTGAAAGTATCATTCACCAAAGCCCCAAATGAAGCCAACATCAAAGAATACCGAATCATGGTCGTAAAGCAAGCCAATGCTGGCAGCTTTACTGTAGCTCAAGCTAACAATGTAGGTAATGACAACTATGATAGTGTAACGGTCGGTACCGATTTCAGTAAAGCTCTGAGACCTGAAACAAGAGACGTCGAAGGTCAGCCGATTCGCAATTCGGTGGATTATCAAGTATTCGTACTGTCCGTAAGCAATAATGGCTCCATAAGCAATGCCCTGTCGGCACCATCGGCGCCTATCAAGCTTACGGGTACGGCCGTCACGGTTCCTTCGGATGTGTATGCCGGGATTGTAAGCACCAACGGGAACAGCAGTGATATTATGGTTAAATTCAATCCTTCTTCCGGTACTGTGGGAGAATACCGAATTCTGATCGTACCATCGAGCAAAAGTTTCGGATTGGATGATGCGAACAAAATCACCAACGGACAATTATATACGACGGTTGCTCCATCTACCGTCAGAATTGAACAGAAGCTTTCTGCAGGATTATCGGATGTAACCGGCGCAGCTGTCGTGGCTGGAGTCAAGTACAGAGTTTATATTCTTGCCGTTGCTGATGGCACCGTGTCAACTAAGAACAGCATCTCTGACATGTCCAAAGAATTCGAAATCCCGAACCCGCTCCAAACAACGGGTGTCACAGCCAAGCTGGATGCAAACGGGAAGCTTCAAGTCGATTTCAAGAGGGCGATCGATGAGCGAGGCATTACGGCTTACCGCCTGTTGTTTGTAGAGGAAGACAACATCAAGACCTTCAATCTTAAAGCAGCAACGGACGCCGCTGCCAAAGAAGATAAGAATGCAACAATAAAACCGGATGGCAAAGATGTCTCGACCCTCATCGATATCCCTGCTAAGGATGCCCTGGGTAAAGACATTAAAGACAATGCGAAGTACGCCGTTTATGTCCTGTCCGTGCAATCCCAGGATAAGAAACTTGCTTCGAGCGCACAATCCGCAACGCCTCTATCCGAAGCGTCCAAAACGCTTGTTGTATTAAAGAAAACGCCTTAATCCAAGGTGCATCAAAATAAGCTTTAACATGAGAGCCGTTCCCTCATCACTAAGACGATGAGGTACGGCTCTTTTTTTATCCGCTTCTTCCATCAAGCCCCCATTTTCAGAACTCCTTGCATCTCATAACTAATTTCCACATGATTTTAAGATGAATTATCCGGGTACTTCCCCATGGAAAAATATGATAATTTATTATTAGAAAGCGCTTTCAAAAATATCATTTGGAGGTGAATCCTAACCTTAATAGCCAATGTTGCAGCTAGGTCCTCAACAACGGATAACGGTTATTGAATGAATCTAGTGAAAATACCGCTTCACAACTTCAAAACAAAGGAGATGCTAATGATAAACCTCAATAAGAAATCCATCTGTTCCTTGGCTCTCATCGTTTCTCTGGTCATCTCATTGTTCCCTTCATACGCATCCGCAGCGAAACACGAACATCCAAAGCATCCAAAGAAAAATCTCCAAGCCTACGTCAATGATATGCAGCCCGGCTGGAACCTGGGTAATTCGCTGGATGCCGTGGGAGCTGACGAGACGGCATGGGGAAATCCGCGCATCACCAAAGCGCTGATCGACCAAATTGCGGCACAGGGATATAAGAGCATCCGCATTCCGGTAACCTGGAGCCATCACATCGGCAGCGCACCGAGTTATGCCATCGACGCCTCTTACATGGACCGGGTCGAGGAGGTTGTCGATTGGGCGCTGGACGCCGATCTGTACGTCATGATCAACGTCCATCACGATTCGTGGCTGTGGATCAGCCATATGGAGAACAACCGCAACGAGGTCGTTGCCAAGTACAACGCCGTATGGACTCAAGTTGCCCAGCGCTTCCGCACCCATTCGAACAAGCTGATGTTTGAAAGCGTCAACGAACCCCGCTTCTCGGATGGCGGGACCACCGACGAGTCCAAAGCCTTTCAGATGCTGGATGAGCTTCAAACGTCGTTCCATCGGATCGTCCGCGGATCTGGAGCACGCAATGCAACCCGGCCGCTTGTGCTCTCTACCCTTGAGGCATCCCCGACTCAAGCTAGAATGAACGAGCTGTACAACACCATGACCAAGCTGAATGATGCCAATCTCATCGCCACCGTCCATTATTATGGATTTTGGCCGTTCAGCGTGAACATCGCGGGGTATACCCGTTTTGAGACGGATACCCGAAACGATATCGATCAGACGTTCAACCATGTATATGACACCTTTATCGCTAGAGGGATTCCCGTTATCCTTGGCGAATACGGGCTGCTTGGCTTCGATCAAAGCACAGGGGTCATTGAGCAGGGCGAGAAACTGAAGTTCTTCGAATATCTGACCCATTATCTCAAACAGAAGAACATTACCCATATGTTATGGGACAATGGCCAGCACTTTAAGCGAACCGCCTTCACCTGGTCCGATCCGGAGCTGTACAATATCATGAAGGCTGGTTGGAGCGGACGTTCTTCCACGGCTGATACCGATCTGATTTTTGTGAAAAAAGGAGCGGCTGTCCAGGATCACAGCATCCCATTGAACTTGAACGGCAACGCATTGGCCGAAATCCGCTCAAACGGACAGCGGTTAGTCGCCGGGCAGGATTATACCCTAAACGGAAATGAGATTACGTTTACATCCAGCCTGCTGTCCAGGCTGACTTCATCCGGACAATTCGGAGTGAATGCCGTACTGACGGCCAAGTTCAACCGAGGCGCGGACTGGAACTTCAGGGTTGTTTATCATGATACGCCTGTGCTGCGCAGCACGCAGGGAACCACTGATTCGTTCAGCATTCCCGCGACGTTTAACGGGGATCAGCTGGCCACGATGGAGGCTGTTTACGCATCGGGAGGCAATGCAGGGCCGCAGGACTGGACCTCCTTCAAGGAATTTGAATACACGTTTTCCCCATCCTACGCAAGCCATGAAATCAAGCTTAAACCTGTCTTTTTTAACGAGGTCAGAGACGGAGAAGTCATCCTCAAGTTTCATTTCTGGAGCGGCGAGGTCATTATCTACAACCTAACGAAGAACGGCAGCGGCGTGACCGGCAGCACCTCTTAGGTTATGCTGCATGGGAATAACAAAAGCTCAAGTGAAATCACTTGAGCTTTTGTCTATTTAGGCTTGCGCAATATTTCGTTCAGCCAGAAACCTATCGATAATGGCCGAGATGACATTCAAGCTGACAGGCTTGCTGACATACTCATCCATGCCCATTCCTAAATATTTCTCGCGATCCCCCTTGATCGCATGGGCCGTCACGGCCACGATATAAGGTTGATGATCGGGCGGGGCCGATTCCTTAATGAGCTGGACCGCTTCCATGCCATCCATGAAGGGCATCTGTATATCCATGAACACCATGTCATACGGATATCGCTTAAAGGCCTCTACCGCCTCAAGCCCATTGAGAACGGTAGTCGAATTGTACCCCAGCTTCTCAATCATCTTCTTGAGGACTAATTGGTTCACCTCATTATCCTCAGCAATCAAAATTTTCAGATCGCTGCCGTCGGAGTGATTCTCGTGAACCGTCCCGGCCTCCGGCATGTTGCCCGCGTTTGCATTAAACGAAAAATCGACCGTAAACGTAAAGACGGACCCCTGCTGATTCGGATTTCGCTCATACCAGATATCCCCGCCCATCAACTGAACGAGTTTTTTGCATATGGCCAGCCCGAGTCCCGTTCCTTCCACCTGCCGTGTCATATAATGATCCACCTGATAGAAGGGTTCGAACAGCTGCGCAATCTTCTCGCTTGGCACCCCTATGCCCGTATCCGTAACGGAGAATTGTATGAGCTTCGAGTTAGCTTGGTCCCTGACACACTGAACCGAGATCGAAACGGCACCGTTCGGCGTAAATTTAATGGCATTGCTGAGCAGGTTCATTAATACCTGCCGCAGCTTCGTCACATCCCCATAGACTTGATTCGGCACGTCGGACGCTACAGAGGTGGTCACCTCAATATTTTTGTCCAGCGCCTTCGGAAGAATCATATTCAATGTCTCGGACAGGGCCGTTCTTAAGCTGAATGTTTCCTCCACCAGCTCCGTTCTGCCCGATTCGATCTTCGAGAAATCCAAAATATCATTTATGATGTTCAGCAGGGTTGTCCCGCTCTTCTTGATGATCTGCACGTACTCCCGCTGCTCCTCATCCAGCTCGGTTTCCAGTATCAAATCCGTCATTCCGATTACGCCGTTCATCGGCGTACGGATCTCATGGCTCATCATCGCCAGAAACTCGCTTTTGGCTTTATTCGTCTTCTCGGCTGCTTCCTTCTCGATGATAAGCCTTTTCTGCTCCGTCATATCCTTGGCTATAATGTAGAAGCCCACATTTTTGCCATGAATGACAATGGGAGCAAGCGTCGCGAGCACTTCAACCTGATGCCCGTCCTTGTGATGGATGCAGTTAATCCCCTTCTCGGCGGCAACATAATCGGCCGCAGAAGAGAGCACTCGGGCGAGATTGCGTTCGCCGATCAAATTCGAGATTTTAGTTCCGATTAACTCCGGAATCTTAAAACCCGTCAGCTGCTCCGCCATCTGGTTCCCGTTAATAATCCTGCCTTCCAGATTGAAAGAAATAATCGCATCATGGTTATACTTCTTCAGCGAGGTGTATCGCTCAATGCTCTCCTGGAGCTTCTGCTCGGCTACCTTGCTGTCGGTAATATCAACAATTTGCGAAATGAAGAATAAGGGAGTTTGATCCTGATCGTCGCGAACCAGAGAAACATGTATCGACGCCCAGATGACATTGCCGTCCTTATGTACGAGTTGTTTCTCCACCGCAATGGTTGAGGACGCCTCATCCAGGGACCGTAAAAGCTTGTCTTTATTGTTAATGCATTCAGAATAAATATAATCGGTTGCCGGCTGTGCCATCAATTCTTCGTCCGTGTAGCCAAACATTTTGCACGCCGCAGGATTTACGCTGATCCAGCTTCCTTCTATCGTAACCAGGGCAATGCCAATTGGAGCACTTTTGTAGACATGTTCAAACAGAGCTTGATGGCCGAAAATGTTGATATCACTCATACTCTGCACCTCCTGATACCGCTTATTATACATCAGCGTCTTCAAAATAGGAGTTTTTTCAGAGTAATTTTATATTGCTAATCATTAGTAGAGTCATCGGTATACCATATGATAGATTTAATCCCTTGTTAGCTGAACTATGTTCCGCATTACCAAGCGATTCGTTGCCGTTCACGAAAAAAACTCCCGCTGGGTCCATCAACTTCCATCGTCGCCAGCCATACCGCCGTATCGGCCCCTTCGGCAACGGTTAACGGAGCGTCTGCTCCTCCCATATCGGTCTGAACCCGGCCCGGGCGCAGCAGCTCCTTTTTCATCGGTTTATCCGCATTTTAAAGCATCACATCATGTGAGGGTCAATCCGTCATTTTACAAGGCTATCCCGGGAGCCCGACGCCCTACACTCAAATCATCCCGAACAGCATCAAACCGATCGCATTGATCGCAAAATTGGCAAACATATGCACCATCCAGGACGCGTAAATATTGCCGTTTCGCTCATTCAGCCAGTTAAACAACAGTCCCGCCACAACCAGTCCCGCGATTAACAAGAGGAACAGTCCTACCGAGAACCAGCTGGACATCATCGCAACATGATACACGGCAAAAGCCCCGGCACTGAATACATATGCAAACCTCCGCCCGACCTGCTCCTTCAGCGTGAAAAAAGCAAATCCGCGGAAAAAGAACTCTTCCAGCAATGAATTCACGATGGATATGTAAAGGGCGACCAATACGAAATTGCCTGCATTGACACCCATATTATCCTCCAGTGCCCCTGTCACCTGGGTAAAGTCGAATAAAGGCCCCAGCCCAAAATAGGCGCCGAGTATGAAGGCGAATACGCCGAGTCCCAGCAGCAAGGACATCAGGAGACCCCTTCTCTCGAATGCGAACAGCCTGCGAAACGGAACCCCGCCGGACATGATGGCGTAGCCAATCGGCAGTGTCAGAAAGAGGATGATTTTGATGGCGGATTTGACGGCGTAATCCGGACGGATCACCGCGTCGACCAAGCTCATGGCTAGACAGCTAAATACGATGATGACCATAAGAGAAACGATTTTCCTTCTTGATCTCATTGAAAGTATCTCCTTTAAACAGGTTACATCCCTTCATCTTCTATATATTAGAGTTCGATACGCCGGGCGTAATGCCCTCTACTCCAAAAGAAAACGCCCCTGACATCACCATATCAGAGGCGTTTTCGCTATTCATTCATTTTATGATACATAACGGCCCAGCGCCGCTTGGTATACACTCTTCGGCCGGAGCCCTATCAGTTTATCTGCCGGTTCTCCGTTATGAAACACAATCACCGTCGGCATGGACATGATGCCGAATTGGGCGGCAAGCTCGGGGGATTCGTCACAATCCACCTGATAGATGTCCAGGCGACCCGCCTCCTCCCGGCTCAGCTCTTCCAGAATGGGAAGCAGCACTTTGCAGGGCGGACACCATGCGGCTCCGAATTCAACAAGCGTGACCCCGTTCTGGTTGATCGAGCTTTGAAAGCTCCCTGCGTCTAATCGTGGTAAACTCATTTGCATTCCTCCGCTTCCTCCGATTCCCGTTCATCCAGAATCGATTGCATGCGTTCCTCCAGATTCATCTTGATATGATTCAGCTGGTGAATCTGCGCTTCGATCTCTGCGATTTTTTGACGAAAAATCGGGAACACCTCCGCACAAAACGCCTCTTTGTTTTTCAGGACGCAATGCAGGAAACCGGCGATCTGCTCGGTGGTCAATCCAAGGTTTAGATATAACTGGATGGTACGCACCTGCTCTTCCGCAAGCATTGAATATTCCCGATAACCGTTCTCGTTTCGGACCGGCGTCAGCAATCCTTGCTGCTCGTAGTACCGTAGCGAACGAATGCTGACGCCGGTACGGGCCGCGAGTTCTCCGATTTTCATGCTTTCACACCTCCTGGACGAACGATTCGATTTCATTGTAAACCCTGACACTAGTGTCAGGGTCAAGAGGATTTCGCCATTTTTTTTCAAAAAGCGAAGATTCGAAGTGTTGGCTAACGCTTCAAAGTCGCTTTCTTTTCTTGGACTTGCTACCGGCGCCCTTGCGAAGCTTCGGCCAGCGATTCGCCGGCACATGCTGGAGCATCGTATGAAAAACGGTCCCCCACTGTTCTTCGTTCAGCCGACCGATGGGGAGCTCTCGGTCCACTCTAAGCACTTTAACGAGCTTCGCCATCTGGGGAGGCGTAAACACGCCCGATAGAGCCGCAAATAACGGCAGCCGGGCATCCCGCAGCCCATAGGCGGCCAGCGCCGTAAACTTGGGCTGATGCGATGCGGCAATGAGCGGCTTCTTCCTCCGATGAATGGTCAGAATGGCTGAATCCACTTGGGGAGGCGGCGCAAAATGACGGGGCGAAACGGTCCGCACGAGCCGAATGTCGTACTGCATCCTCCAGCTGAGAATTCGCGGATCTTGAATGGGAACGGCCGTAAAACGTTTGGCTGCCCCCATCTCCACAAGCAGTACGGCCCGCTGCAGAGGGAGGCCGGGGCACTCCAAAAGCTTCCCCATGATCGGCGTAGTGATGGAATACGGAATATTGGCCACGACGGCAAATGGATTTCTCGGCAGCGGGATTTCCAGAAAATCCGACTGCTTGACGCGAATGTTGCTGCTATCCTTCATCTTGCCCAGCAGTTTATCCACAAATGCCGGATCCGTCTCGATCGCAAGCACGTGTCCTGCTTTCTCTGCAAGAGGAAGGGTTAACGCCCCTGTACCCGCGCCGATATCAAGAACAGTATCGGTGGAGCGAATCCGGGCCAAGTCGATCATATCATGAATCAGCCTTTTGCTGATTAACAGATGCTGCGCGGAAAAGTTGGACGGTTTCTTCAGCTTTTCACGATGGTTTTTATGATATTTGGACACAAAAAAGCACCTCATTCATTCGTATAGTAATGAAAAAGGCACAGCACAAATAATCCTTCGCATTTTTACATGAAAATGGATGGATGTAGATGTTCTGTACCCTCATTAACGAATACGTATGAATGCGATGCAGCACATGTCAGAACAATCCTCCTTAGATGAAACGGATAAAATAACACTGACAGTATAACATAGCTCCCCCGCTGGCTCACGGGTACTTTCTGTTAAAAGGATTTTTTACCGCCGGTACATGCAATACATATGGTATGTTGAGGAGGAGAGCTAGCATAACCCGTATTCGAATCCTGCAAACACCTCGCATCCGGCATACCAGAAGGAGTATAACGATATGAATATCTATTTCACGAATGAATCAAACGAAACCGATAGCGTGGACAAACATTACGTAAGAAACCAAATGATTGCGTATAATCTGAAGCATTTCCCTGACGATTTAAAAGGCCGTTACCAGGAAATCAACTTGTTGTTAAGGAAGGAGGACGGTCAGATTTTGGGCGGAGTCGTTGGGGAAATATGCTGGAACTGGCTGGAGATCCACTATTTGTTCGTGGATGAACCCTTCCGTCAATCGGGGTACGGCGCCAAACTGTTAAACAAGGCCGAAAACATCGCGAAGGAGAAGCAATGCGAGTTCGTTAAATTGGATACGCTGAGCTTTCAAGCCTTGGATTTTTACCTCAAGCAGGGTTACGAAGTGTATGGCAAAATCGAGAACGCCGGGCGGCATACGCACTACTATATGAAGAAAAATCTATAAGATAAAAGAAGGCAGCAAGGCTGCCTTCCCCTCCCGAGCACTTCGCCTACCTCTTCTTTTTCGCTTTACTTTCTGCCTTCTCCAGGTTTTGCTGAACCCGATATTGGACGATTCGGCGTATCAGGTCATAAGGCAGCGGCTGATCGATCGGAAATTGCAAGGTTCCCTTGGACGTATGATATTCCTTCAGCTCATCCTGGAAAGCCTCGATCCCGCTGGGCGCGGGGTAAAAGCCGATATGTTTCTTGAATGCCGCAAAATGCACGAGGTTCCCGTGGAGGTCGAAGGTTGGCATCTGGTAGCTGATTTTTTCCTTGGCATGCGGGGCTGTTTCCTGTATCACACGCCTTAATTTCTGCAGAATTTCCTGGACCTCCGGTGCACAGCTCGAAATGTATTCGTCGATCGACCCGTATACGATTTTGTCATTCATCAGATATAACAGCCCTTTCGCAGGTTAATACGTTTCATAACCGAGATCCCCGTTCATTTCAAGCTTGTCGTTAAACAGGACGTATATGTATAGTTGTCCGGCAGGCGTATCGCCTGCATCATACCCTAGCCGAAACGTGCCGTCCTTGTCGAAGGCAAGCTCGGATAGAACCAACTCGTTCACGTCTTCGTCGGGATGCATCCCGGCAATCAGATCCAGCGCTCGATCATTCAGCTCCCCAAAATTCGCCCAGGCATTCCGGATGACCGGGGACAGCTGGTTCATATCCGCTTTGGCAGAGGCCTCCGTGCTGACGGAGAGCTCCGTCTCCTTCCATTATTCTTGCTGAGATCTAGCTCCGTCAGGCTATTGGACGAGCAATCCAGCTCTTCCAGCGACGTGAAATGTTCGATCCCCTTTAGGCTTGAGTATCCATGATTTGAAAGCTGCAGTGATATAATATGTTCTACATCGCCCGCCTGAATCCGTTCACGGTTCCCGCAATAGGTTTCGAGCACATAAGCTTTGAATCGTTCATCTATGAAATCCTGGGTTATATCCATCGTGTCCTCCTTAGGGCAAGCTCCTGATCAATTCGCGCTTAACCGGGATTCCGATGTCCGACTTCCCGCAATTCCATTATAGGGTTCCGCCTTGAAAAAGGTCAGGGGTCTTTCTACCTACTTCCCAGGGGAATTATGGAAGAAATTGACGGGTAAAGAGCTTTCCTCTGCCAGCGCGGATTCCGATCAAGGGCTTTAACGAAAAAAAACGGCAATTGCTTCCCGATATTCGGGAAGCAATTGCCGGCAGCAGAAGCTACATAGCCTCCGGTTGTTCCGACTGGACTTTCGGCGTTACCACCGATACAAGCAGCTCGTTGGCCGAAGAAATCGGCACGACACCATCGGGCAGCTTGAGATCCCCGACATGCAGCGAATTCCCGATCTCTAGTCTGCTGATTTCAACGGGAATCGTGGCAGGAATTTGGTCCGGGAAGGACTCGATCTCAATGAACGTGCTTTGGATTTGGACGACTCCTCCCGATTTGGCTCCTTTTGCGGTGCCGATGTAATCGAGATTCACTCTCGTCCGCACAACTTCATTTATATTGATACGTAAAAAGTCGACATGAATGTATTCACGAGTTACCGGATCACGCTGAACGGACTCCAGCAAAACCGGAATCGGCTCCCGATCTTCAAAATGAAGCTCAAGGATCCCTCCTTTGCCGTTCCGTGCCCATTTGCCGAACTCTTTGGCGGACAGTTGAATCATCATATTGTTTTCCCCTGTGCCAAATACAACCGCTGGAATTCGTCCCGAAAGACGAAGCTGCTTCAGTCCGGTTTTGTTCATCGCAGCGCGCGCTTCTGCTCGTAAATTTACTCTCATCTCAACAACACTCCTCAGATTATCGTTATTTGGGTGCACTCTCCATCGATCGTCCGTTATGAACTACGGATTTCTCCCCCCGTAGCGGGGAAATCAGGAGCACCATTGCATCACCTCCAGATAGACATTTAATGTAAAAACCTTTTATATATGCGAGAAGGCACCTCGTTCCATGGGAACGAAATGCCTAATTACTTGCTACCATATCATAGAAAGGGGGCGTTGTCGACCAAAGCGAAAATGGAAACTCGCTTACATGAAGCCATCATATGGCTTCTATGATTTCAGCTTCATCAATAGGACTGCCTCCACATGGCTGGTTTGCGGGAACATATCGACCGGCTGCGCCCATTCAAGCTCGTAGCCGCCGTCCAGAAGCACCTTGCAATCTTTGGCCAAGGTCGAAGGGTTGCAGGATACGTATACAAACCGCTTCGGCTTGGTGCGGAGCACCGTTTCCAGGAAGCGCGGGTCCAGGCCGGTGCGCGGCGGGTCGGCAATGATGACGTCCGGCTTCATGCCCTCCTTGACCCAGCGCGGCAGCAGCTCTTCGGCTTGGCCGACGTGGAAGCTGGCGTTAGCCCTTCCGTTCCGCTGCGCATTCGCCTTGGCGTCCTCGACGGCTTCAGGGATCGTCTCGATCCCGCGCACCTCCTTGGCATACGGCGCAAGCCACAGACCGATCGTGCCGGTGCCGCAGTAGGCGTCGATGACGGTTTCCTTCCCGGTCAGCCCCGCTGCCGCCCGGACCGACTCGTACAGCTTGACGGTCTGCTGCGGATTCAGCTGGAAGAACGCTCTCGGCGACAGCGAGAATTGCAGGTCGCTCAGCGATTCCTGCATGCTCTCGGCGCCCCATAGCGAGATTGTCCGGTCTCCGAAGATGAGCGAGGTTTTCTTCGGATTGATATTGAGCGAAATTCCGCTTACCTCCGGAATGGTAAGGCGCAGCATACGAACGAGATCGTCCTGCCTTGGCAGCTTGCTTCCAGCCGTGATCAGCGTCACCTGCACTTCCCCGGATTGGAAGCCGTGACGGACTACGATCGTCCGTACGCCATCCTTGGCACCATTCTCCTTATAAAGCGGTATCCGCAATTCCTCGAGTACGGATTTGACCTTCTCCACCGCTTCATTGACCTTCGGATGCTGAATCGGGCAGCCGCTGATATCCACAATCGTATGGCTGTCCGCTTCATAGAGCCCTGCGATCACTTCATGGCCCTTCCGTTTCAGCTGCAGCTGGGCTTTGTTCCGGTAGTCCCATGGATGCTCCATCCCGAGAATCGGCTTAAACTTGACATCGTCCAATCCCGCGTAGCGGCTGAACGCTTCGCGCACGATATCCGTCTTCGCCTGCAGCTGTCCCTCATAGGAAATATGCTGAATTTGGCATCCGCCGCAGATGCCGAATACCGGGCAAGGGGGCTCTATCCGGTGAGGCGAACGCTTCTCCACTTCCAGCAGCTGCGCCTTGATAAATCTAGGTTGAACCTCCCTCACCTCGGCTTTGACCACCTCATTCGTGATCGCTCCATCGATAAACACCGCCTTGCGGCGGTAGTAACCCACTCCCTCGCCGTTAATGCCGAGGCGTTTGATCGTAACGACAATCACGTCCCCGGCCTGCAGCTCATCCGCATGCTCGCGTCCGGATGACGGCTTCGGTCCGCGTACCCCTTGCTTATATTGATCCGCTCGTCTCCCCTTCGCATGCGGGGATGCCGACGACGAATTGCTGTTCTTCATACGGTCACGTTGAAAAGTCGGCTTTACCCCTGCTTTGTTCGCCGCAGTCCGCTCACCCGGCTTCTTCCCGTATGCCGCTGATTTGCTGTTGTTGGTTCCTTGTCCGGAACGCCGTTGTTCACTCATGCCTTGATTGCTCCATCCTTAATGGTATCGTGTCCAATATACCATGCCGGACCCGCGAATGCGAACGAGCCATGTACTTTTTCCCGGTGTCATACGGGGATTCTTTCGCTTCATTGGCGCCAACATCTTGACTCCGCAAAAAACCCAAAAAAAATATTTTTTCGATATGGAAACCAGAGACGATCCTCCAGCGTATAATTCCATTATCATACATTCTCTTATGGAGGTATCTTTTATGTCGTTTTTTAACAAAATGCTAGCCAGTGTAGGAATTGGAGCCGCCCAGATCGATGCGCACCTCGAAAAATCCTCCTATTATCCGGGTGAAGAAGTACGCGGAATCATTCACATTAAGGGAGGCAACGTAGAGCAGACGGTCGACCGCATCTATTTGAAACTGATGACGGAATATACCAGGGAAAGCGACGACAAGAAATACATAGAATCCTATACCATTGCAAAAGTCAACGTCTCAAGCCGCCTCACGTTGAAGCCTGGAGATCAGCAGGAAATTCCATTCGCCTTTCCTCTGCCGCTGGAAACGCCGCTCACCATTTCGCGCCAGCCGGTATGGATCCACACCGGACTCGATATCGATAATGCCATCGATCCGAAGGACCGCGATTTCATCGACGTCGAACCGAACGAGGACGCATCCATTGTGTTCGATGCCGTCGAAGCGCTTGGCTTCAGCTTCAAAATAGCAACATGCGAATATCATCCGCGGCTCGGCCAGGGTGTTCCATTCGTGCAGGAAATTGAATTTTATCCCGGCTCCTCCTATGCCGGTCATATCAAAGAGCTTGAATTGATTCTCTATCCGGAGCAGGAGGGGATTTCAATCCTAGTCGAAGTCGACCGGAGAGGCAGAGGCGTTTCAGGCTGGCTCCAGCGTTCGCTCGATATGGATGAACAGCACTCCTGGGTAACCCTCGACAAGCAGGATCTGGCCCAGGGGCCATCCCACGTGGCCCAAATTCTGGACCGTGTCATCCGCAGATCGATTTAATGAAAAATGGCCCGCAAGGCAGGTCGCTAGATTCCAAGGCGACTCTCCTGCGGGCCATTATTTTTGAATGATGAATGTATATCGATCCCTTAGATGAAATAATGCGGATACTTCTCTCGCAAAATATCCTGCTCCACAACGACGAGGCGCAGATGACGCTCCATCACGTTCATGGCTTGCTCCGCTTGCCGATTGACGATCAGCTGATACATTTCTTTATGCTGCGAGATGATATTCTCCCAGTTGGAGTCCTTGGACAGGCGAAGCAGCCGCAGACGGTTAAAATGAATGTTCAATTGCTGCAGCATCTTCCAGGTCCGTTCTTTGCCCGTCCCCTCAAACAGAATTTGGTGGAACTCCTCGTCCAGCTCAAACAGCTTATAGAAGTTATGGTTGCCCGCGCACACGTCCTGCAGCGCAATATTGGTTTCCAGGCGGAAACGGAACTCTTCGGGAAAAGAACCGCAGGCGAGCGCCACGATTTCCTTCTCGATCTTCTCCCTGATAAATCGGCCTTCCTCAACATGCCGAAGATTAATACGGGATACGATCGTCCCGCTTTGCGGAATGATGTCCAACAGCTCTTCCTCCGCAAGCTTCATGAACGCTTCCCGGACCGGTGTCCGGCTGACGTTCAATTCATCCGCAATTTCTTTTTCCGAGATTTTCGTACCCGGCTCCAGCTCCAGATGAAATATCCGATCCTTCAATAGCTGATAAGAATACTCTCTGGTAGAGCCTTTAATCTTTTGCTCTGTTGACATATATCGCTACCTCTTTCTTAAATGCTCTATGTTCTCTTTGCTTAAAGTTACCCTTCCCTCTATATTACCCGAATCAAAGGCCCGGACGGTATATAATGTATAGGAATCCCCGGAAAAAACTCCCGCAGCCTATCGGCCACGCAGGCCATGCCGGGCTCCTCGCTGGCAGCATGGCCAAGCAGAAGCAGGGACGGGCCCCTGCCCTGCGCCGCCGCATCGCCCATGTATTCAGGCGTCTCCCATTCCGGACCTTCCCCTGCGATGAGAAGATCCAGCGACTCCTTCAGGCAGAGGGGAATGGCTTGCGCGCCGCCGCCGCGATAGCCCACGGTTATGCCGATTCTGGAGCATATGCTGCTTCGATTACCGACATAACGAAGGTAAGGAAGATTCAGCTTTCTTTTTACATGCTCCGCAATATCCGGCAGGCTCATCTCTTCCGGCAGCGTGACAATGGCCGCTGCCTTAAGATGCTTATCGACATAAACTTCCCAATCCAGCGCCTGAACCAGTCCTTGCGTCATGATATCGGGAACGTATCGGTGAGGCGCATCATGGAACCGGTAAATCGTCAGATCCCCGGACTCCATCAAGCGGAGTTTATCCTGAAAGACAGGACTCGCCTCCACCCCCTCATATCCCTCCTCCTGATGGCTGTAAAACGCCCCTTCATGGGTAATGACAAGGTTGGCCCCAACTTCGACCGCTCTCTGCAGAACCGAATACGATGCCGCAAACGTGACGGCAATGCCGTGGACCACCGCTTCGGCGCTTCCTGCCGTAACCCTGTCCACCTTGGATTCAAGAAATCCTGCGGGCTCTGTTAAGCGGTTGATGATGTCTTGAACGGTGACTCGCAATCTGGAATGCCCTCCTTGGGAACAACGCAAACGGCCGAACCGAAAAACAGGCTGCCCTTCCATCAAGAAACGGCAGCCTGTCGATCCGTTGGTTATTGTTGCTCTTTATATTTTTTATACGTTTTATTCGCAATCTCCAGGTATTGCCCCACGCCCTGGCTATTCAGCTCTTGCACGAACTTGTCGTACTCGGCGAGATCGCGGTCGCCTAGAATGAACTTCAGCGTGTTCTGATCCGTGTAGTCCTTCAGCGGCGTGCTCAAAAGCGTCACTCGCTCGCGCTCTTCTACCGAGTATGGAATCGGCGGCTCCGGCTTCACAACCGTTTTTGTTTCGCTCATGCTCTTCTGGAACTGCTGCTCTTCCTCGCTGAACATGGATTGCAGCAGCTCGGTCGTGCCTCCGTATGCAAACACGCCGCCCGAGAAGCCGTGCTCGATCCGCAGATCCTTCGTGCCCTTCGGATTCAGTCCGTTGTAGTTGATGTCGTCCATCAGCTTGCGTACGCCGCCTTCCTTCGTATACGTTACGCCTTCGACGCCCCACTTCGCGAATTCCTGTCCTTCGTCGCTGTAATAGAGCCAGTCGATAAACTGCAGAATGGCTTTGAAATGCTCGCTCTCCTTCACTTTGGATGAGATCATGACCCCGTTCTCGAGTCGGCTGCCGGACATCAGCTGGCCTGCAGGGCCCCCGGGAACCGTGATTTTGCTGATGGCATACTTGCCTTCGCCCAGCGTTTTGTCCATATCGGTGCGGTGCTGGACCACGGTCTGGGAGTTGCCGTTGATGATGAAGGATTTGCCGGTCACGAATTTTTGCACGGCCTGATCGTCATCCTGGGTAAAGCTCTCTTTGTCCAGCAGCCCTTCGTCCACCAGCTTGTGGAAGTAGGTCAGCATTTCCTTGTATTCGTCCGTAGCCGCCGTGTATACAAACTCATCCTGCTCTTCCCTATACGTCAGCCCGCTGCCGTAGCCCCATCCGCCTTTGGTGCCGAAGCCGGTAGCGGCGATATTCAGCGTACTGTTGAATTTAAAGCGGTCGGAGAATGGCGTAACGTCCGGATATTCCTCCTTCAGCTGCTTCATGGCCGTATACAGCTCATCCCAGGTGGTAGGAATCGCGATGTTATGCTTCTCGAAAATATCCGTGCGCACGATCAGGGTGTAGTCCGGCCACACCGCTTCATGGAGGCCCGGGAGCACATAATATTTTTTGTCCTCCTGGCGAAGCCCTTCCAGCTCGCTGTCCATGTCCCACTTCTCGATCTTGTCCTTGAAGTTCGGCATCAGGTCGATATAATCGCTGATCGGCAGAATCGCGCCGGAAGCCACGAACGCGGATTCCTCCCCGGGGTAAGTCTTCGGAATGACCAGCGGCGCGTCGCCGGAGCTGATCAGCAGACTGCGCTTTTGGCTGTAATCGCTCATCGGCACGATTGTCGGCTTCAAGGTCACGTTTGTCATTTCTTTGAGTTTAGCAAAAAGCATCCAGTCCTGCTTATAAGGATACGCCGGCTGGTCGCTGTAGAGGATGGACAGCTCAAACGGCTCCGTCGCCTTGAACGTTTCGCCTACGGCGTAGGTTTCCATGGCGCCTTTATCCTGAATTTCGGCCTCTTTGCCGCCTGTCTTGTCGGTACACGCCGCCAGTATCACAACGATTAACGAGAGCAATAAAGCTTTGCCTGCAAACGATCGACGACTCTTTTTCATTTTCCCATTCCCCCCATGATATCAACAAATTGTCCTTACGGATGGTCCTATTGCTTGACGGAGCCCAGCATGATGCCGGTCACGAAATATCGCTGAACAAACGGGTAAATCGTCAATATCGGCAAAATGGTCAGTACCATGGTCACCGATTTGATATTGGCGGAGATCTGCGTCAGGTTATCGGCCGAGGTAGCGCCAGTGGAAGTAACGCCCGTCGCGCCCGCAATCATGTTCCGCAAATAGATGGTGACCGGGAAGAGCTCCTTCTGGTCCAGATACAGGAAGGCCGGAAACCAGGAGTTCCAGTGCCCGACGGCATAGAAGAGGACCATGGTCGCGATGACCGCTTTGCTTAAGGGCAGCACGATCCGGAACAGCATGCCGTACGTATTCAGTCCGTCAATGGCCGCAGCTTCCTCCAGTTCCTCCGGCATATTTTCAAAAAAGGACTTCATGATGAGCATGTTATAGATGCTGATGGCTCCCGGGATCACGATGGCCCAGATGGAGTTGCTGAAGCCCAGGCTGTTAATGAGCACATAGTTCGGGATCAGCCCCCCGTTGAAGAACATCGTAAACACGGCAAACATCGTCAGGAACTTTCGGCCGACCAGCCTTTTTTTGGACAGGGCGTAAGCAAAAATCGTTGTTAAAAACATGGAAATGGCGGTGCCGACCACGCTGTAAACGACCGTATTTTTGTAATTCGTCCAGAACATGGCGTCTTTGGTCACGGTTTTGTAGGTATCGAGATTGAAGCCCCTCGGAATTAGATTCACCTTCCCTGAGTTGATGTACGACTCGCCGCTGAAGGATTGAGCGACCACGTTCAGGAAGGGGTACAGCGTGATGAAGACAACGAACAGCAGAACGATGGCATTGCACACTTTGAACACCTTATAGGATCTTGACTCCTTCATATGCGCTCCCTCCTTACCATAAGCTTCGATCCGTCAGTCTTCGCGAGATCGCATTCACGGAGAAGACCAATATAAGCCCGATCACGGATTCGAACAGTCCGATGGCCGTCGCGTAACTGAAGTTGTTCGATACGAGACCGACCCGGTACAGGTATGTCGATATCACGTCCGCCGTCTCATAAATGACCGGATTGTAGAGCAGCAATATTTTCTCGAACCCTACCGCCAGGAATGCCCCCATGTTCAGGATCAGCAGCGTCACAATCGTCGGCAGGATGCCCGGAATCGTGACAAACAGCGTTTGCTTCCAGCGGTTGGCCCCGTCGATCCTCGCCGCCTCGTACAGGGATTCGTCAATCGTCGTTAAGGCGGCCAGATACAGGATCGCGCCCCAGCCCATGCCCTGCCAGATTTCAGACGAGATATAGATCGCCCGAAACCACTCGGCCCGCTGCATGAAATTGATTCGTTCCCCGTTAAAGAACTCCACGAGCGAGTTAATGGAGCCGTTGACCGACGTCAATTGCAGAATCATACCGGCAACGATGACGATGGACAGAAAATGCGGGAGATACGAAGCCGTCTGGACGAATTTCTTGAATCGCTTGCTCTTCACCTCATTCAGCAGCAGCGCGAAGATGATGGGTACCGGGAACGTAAAGAGCAGGGACAGCGCACCGAGCAGCAGGGTGTTCTTGAACACGTTCCAGAACGCCGGGTCATGGATAAACATGTTGAAATAGTGCAGTCCTACCCACTTTTCCCCGTAGATGCTGCCCCCCGGCATAAACCGCCTGAAGGCAATCACGTTGCCGATCATCGGTCCGTATTTAAAAATGAGCAGATACATAATCGGTAGAACCAATAAAGAATACAGCTGCCAATCCTTCCGGATCAACGCAGCGATGGTTTTAAGCTTGGCTGGCTTCTTAGCCGCTTTCGCGGCAGGCAAGGAATGATTTGCAACTTTTGGCTCCATTACGTTCTTCACTCCAATCCGTAAGGCCGTTCCTCATACTTCTTCATTCATGGACTAAGCCCATGTTTCATCATCCATCTCCATTCAACCTTCAGTAAGAAATCGTATACCGTTTGCTGCTATTCAGCGTTTAGCAGGATGTCCGCCACCCTTTTTTTCAGCCCCCTTCCACAATTAAGCGCTTACATATTTGGCTTAAAGAATAGACCCCCTCACCTTGAGCGTTAGATTCAAAAAATTCCGCTGCTGCTTCCACTTATGTAGAGAGTCGTAATTTTGTACACTAGTATAACTAGTATGGTAGTTGGTTTCATTGTAATGGACGTTTTCTTCAATTTCAATACATTTTTTTCTCATGTATAAAATTCAGATCCCAAGCTGCAAAAAAACCGTGAGCATTCAGGCTATGGCCTGCTGCTTCACGGTTTTCGGGTTCCATTGCTGCCCGAGGTATTCATCATGGATAAGGGGCAGAAGCCTTCGCTTCTGCCCCTTTATGGTTTCCCCATGCCGGCTTTATATTTATTTCAGCTCCGTCACGTTGCCGTCAATGCTGACGCTTTTGATGTCCATATCCCCCAGAAATACGAGGTTATTCTTGCTGTCCAGATTATACAGCCACTGAAATCCGCTCTTTGTGGTGCTTGTCGAGCTGGCGTGAAGCTTCAATTCCGATCCGTCCGCGGCGATGACCTTAACCTCCGGCGTATAGTCCGGCAGTTTATCCAGCTCACCGTCGGTACGCTTGCCTTCGATGGCTACACCGATGGATGAAACACTAATGGTGTGGAGAGACAGTGCTTCCTTACCCTCATCAATTGCCAGATTCAAACTCTGTTCTCTTTGCTTGCCCGGAGAAATGGTGAATTGCACATTCCAAGGGCCTTCAACGGCTTGGGCGTTGTCCGCTGACATGATTCGATCGGCTGTGATCCGTGCCTTCAGTCCCTCGAGGTCATTCATCGCATCCATCTCAAACACGCCGACAAGCTTTTTGTTGTCGTCAAGAAGCTGCTGCCCCACCATATAATTCACACTCTGCTCCGTTTTCAGTTCAAGTAGGGGTATCGAAGCACCCTCGGGGAATGGCATGCCGTCCTCTTTCATGAAACTGACCACCAAATAACCGCTGTTGCCGACATAAACCCCTTCTTCAACATTCATGGTTACCCCGGACGCTGTATCCGTCCCTTGTATAGGTGACCGTTCGTCTTCCGCAATGGACGCGGATTGACCGAAGAACTGCTTCAAGCTATCCATGTATTGGCTCGCAAAAGCGGTCGTGCTAAGTATCATAATCATCGCGGCAGCGATAACGATACTGGCTTTGTATTTTTTCACTTTCCTGTTTTTAAACACCATCGTTTCCTCCTCTTGAATACGGTTCATCGCTCGGCTCTTGATCCGTTCCATACTGATCTGCTGCGTTAACTCGCGTTCTTCTTCCTCCGTAAGGAGGAGATTGTCCAGCTCCTGATTGTCGATATTGGCCATGATATCTACAATTCGCCGCTTCACTTGCATCCATCCCCTTTCGCCATCGATTTGAAGCTTCACTCCTATAGACACGGTCTTTATAGAAATCCTACGGATTCTCGGTTTCATAATGTATGCGCAGTTTGTCCCTTGCCCGGCGGATCCGGGCGGTGACGGCTTTCTCCTGCATATTCAGCCTGCTAGCAATATCGCGGACTTTCTCTAAATAAAAGTACCTGCGGATGAATATTTCGCGATCCGGTTCGCCCATCCCCTGTACCATGCCGCTTATCGTTTCCTTCTCCTGCCGCAGAATAGCCAGTGCCTCCGCAGAGGGACAAGAAACGGCGTCATCTTCCAATTCGGATTCAATGACCCGCTGCCTTTTTCGCAATGCATTCAAGGTATGATTTCGCGCGGCTATGGCCAGATAAGGCTTGAGACTATCTCCGCGCAGCATGATTTTTGTCCCGTCTGTCCACAGCTTGACCAGCACGTCCCCGGTGATTTCCTCCACATCGAAGGAATTAAACCGCCCTCCTGCCACCTTAGCGACCACCGCGGCTATGTAGCGTGAATAGCGGTCAACCAATGTTTCAAAACATCGCGGATCTTTCCTCGCTAGCCCATCCAGCAATGTCTGATCCTCCATGGGATCCTCCCCCTCTTATATAATCATCTCTGTTGGTAGAACCAAGCCACAAATCCCGTGCTACTATATAAGACACCTTTAATTCCGGAAACCCTACACATCTTTTGAAAAAATAATCCTTTCGCCAAGCAAACGGATTGGAGTAGCTTTGCTTGGGATAACGGCAAAAAAGCCGACCCCATCGGGATCGGCTTTATCTACAAACGTATGATTTTATTGCAATTGCGGAGAAGCCTCGGATTGCTGTCTCGATATGATGAACAGCACGATCCAGATCAGCAGGAATCCAAGGAGCTGAGGCCCTGTCACGATTTGCTGGAACACAATCCAGTTGATCAGCACGCCCACCATGGGAAAACTCAGTTCCGCGAGTGTTGCCACAGAGGCTTTGGTCGTGGTTAACCCTTTATAATAAACCAGCAGGCTCAGGAGACCCGGCAGCAGTGCCTGCCCGATCAGGTTGAGCGACACCAAGGCAAAAGCTCCCGTATTCCATGCGGGCATATTCCAGGCTGCCCCCTCGCTCCATGTCAAGACGGTCAAGAGCGGCAGGGCAAGCACAAACCGCAGCGAGGTTACCGTCTCGTATTTCAGTTTGCCTACCATCAAGCGTCCCATGACCGTTGAGCCGCCCCATAAGGCTGCTGCGCCTAAGGACAGGAGGCTGCCGACTTGAACAAACTCGTTCCAATGGCCGATCGGCAGGGTTAAGCCGAAGGTGAGCAAATACGTACCTGCCAAGGCGATGATAAGCAGGAGCCCGAAATGGCGCGGGAGCTTCTCTTTCAGAAGCAGGCTGGCCAGAATGATGGCAAACAGCGGCTGCAGCTTCTGCAGCAGCAGGACGGCATTCAGATTGCCGCTCGACAGTCCCATTGTGAACAATACGGTTGCCAGTGCCGATCCGCCCCAGGATATAAACAGCAGCGCGCCGACATGATTCCAGCCAAGGCCTTTTAGTTCCTCCCGGTTCTTCCACAATACAGGGATTGCAATCAGGGAAATAATGATATGTTCGAGCAAAACGATCTGAGCCGAAGTCAGATTCTTGAGCAGGATGACCCGAAATAACGGGTCAACGCCCCACAGGGCGGCCCCCAAAACAACGAGCCAGAACCCTCCTTTAAAACGTCGACTTGCCTGTGTGTCGGAACCATAAGGTTTCACCTTGATCCCGGTATTCATATTACTCATCTTGCCCTCTCCTGTCTTGAATACGGAGGTCTTACTAGCAGAAAGCCCCCGTCATCGGCATGGCCGACGTATACGGGGGCTGATCAAATAAGCCTGCGTCGAATGGAATATTCACATTCACGGCAAACTCATCTTTGATCTTCTCCCATCCGGACTTTACCGTCGGCCTTGGAATTGCACCAAGTCAGTCGCTGCATTCATGTTGGATACAGAACGCAGCGAGTCGCGGGCTTGGGTTCGTTCGCGAAGGAACGAACCATCACCGCCGGTCAGGAATTTCACCTTACCCCGAAGATCCATATTCATGTTTTATTTTGGTCGTGCCATCAAACTGATTAACCGATAATTCCTATAAACTTAGTTGTTATATTGAAATTATAACATGAATCCTTTCATGTAAATACATCTATTTTCAAAATAAACGAAATTAGACTTGAATACAATGAAAAATCTCACGTTCATCCAATACTTACTGAGAATTATACAGCAAGTATCAATTTGTTACCAGTATGATATTTTACCATCTCTTGTTCTTATCCCGAATACGTTCTAGGTTTGACAACAGCCGCTCCTGCCTGGAGATTCAGCAAATCTAGCGCTTCCTTGGTATTGAGGCTCATTCCCCCCCAATGAGGCTTAGATAACAGCTGTGAAGCACTTTCCACAACTGTCTCCTCAGGTTGTTTCGACTCACTCAACAATATTTTGCTGCCATCAGGCCGAACGATATACTGACGCAAATATCTGCCTTCCCTTATCGTCACAAGCTTCCCTTGGCTCTCCTCCTTCTTGCTCTTCTGGAGTATCTCTTCAAACCTTCCTTGGGCAGGTTCGACTTTCTTCCACTTAGCAGTGTTCCAGTTCATATAGTCGAATTCGATACGCATAAGGCCACATCCTTATCAGCTTATTCATTCACTGATATTATCGGAAACTGGGCACTTCTCCTTAACTCAGGTTAGCGTTAACCGTTCACCGCAGCACAAGCTCCCGCTTCAAATACTCCGAGAGCGTTCTGGCGATCTCTTTCATACCTGATACATCCGCAAGCGCTTCGGCATCGGGATTGTAGTTCGTATTGGTGTTCACGTCATACGTATAGGTCTTGCCAGCCGAATCGGTAATAAATTCAATTCCCGCAAAGCTGATGCCATTCTGCTGCAGAAACGCCTCGTACTTGGCAATGAGCGGGCTGTCGAATCCGTTAATGACTTCGAACTTCGGCCGTATAACCGCTTCCTCGCCGACAGGACAGAATTGGTCGCTAATCTGGCAAGCATCGGCCGGACACAATTGGAATCCTTCGGAAGTGTCTACCCGAACCGCATAATAGAATTTGCCGTCGATGAATTCGCAGCGGGTAATATACTGATCCTCGTTCTTGATGTATTGCTGGATTAAGGTTACGCCATCTACCGATTCCTCGAAGCCCGGTCCGTTTACATAGGTCTCCAGGCTCTCTAAACTATCAAACAAGTAGACGCCAAGCCCTTTGCCGGCACGGTTATGTTTCGTAATAAAGGAGCGGTAAGGAAATTCCCTCGCCGCTTGAATGACTGCTTCCTTCCCTACTGCGGCCACCGTAGCCGGGGTCTCGATGCCGAATTTTTGCAGCTCCAGGTACTGCTTGATTTTGTTGATTTCCAGTTCCAGGGCCCGGCTGTTATTCAGTACCGTACGCCCGTTATGCTCCAGCCATGCCAGCACGTTAGACGTATATTCCGCCGCATACCGATGGTTCCGGGAATGGGAGGAGGCACTCATCCGGTTATAAAAGACGCCTGTCGGTGGCAGCTGGCCCAAATCGAGCGTTCCCTCGTGCAGATGCCAGAACTCATGCGGAACCCCCTGCTCTTCCAACGCTTGACGGAGCGGCACGATCCAGCTCTCGTTCTCATGTATAATGTATGCTTTTGTCATGTTCCCATCATCCTCCCTTATCCTTGCTGTCCACGGCTCAATCGCTCAATGACATTAGCGAGCAGCCGGGTACGCGGCACCAATGTATCGATATTCAAGTATTCATCTTGGCTGTGGGCATTCCCGCCGCGCGGTCCGAGTGCATCGATGGTAGCAATGCCTACCGCCGAAGTGATATTGGCATCGGAACCGGAACCCACGCTTTTATCGCCGATATCCTCGCCCAGCTCACGCGCTTCCTCCTGCACGATGCGGAGCAGCCATTCCGAAGCCTCATTCTTGATCATCGGCGGCCGGGTTATGCCACCCGTAAGTTCGAGCGATGTCCCCTCGATATCGACCGTGGAGCAAATCTCGCGGATTTTTCGATCCAGCTCATCCGCCTGCTCCTTCGTGCTCATTCTTACATCAATGAAAGCATTCGCATGGGGAGCGATCGTATTGCTTGAAGTTCCCCCGCTGATTACGCCAACATTGACGTTTATCCCAACCGCTGGATCACTCAAAGCGTGAAGCTTGATGATTTTATGAGCAAGCTCGCCAATGGCGCTCCGTCCTTTCTCGGGTTCAGCTCCGGAATGGGCAGCTACCCCTTTTACCGTCAAATAATATTTGCCGCCGCCTCTTCGTCCCGTAACCAGCGTTCCGTCCTCGTCGCTCGGCTCGACAATCAGGGCGTATTTGCTGAGTTTGGCCTGTTCTTCGATCAGCGCCCGCGAATGAACGGAGCCGACCTCCTCATCCGAATTGAGGATAATGCGAAGGTTCTTGTAGCTGTTGCTGCCCGACTCAATAAGATGCTTGATCGCATACAGCGTCGTAACCTGGCTCGCCTTCATATCGAATACACCCGGCCCATAAGCACGCTTCCCATCCCTGGAGAATGGACGCTCCGCCACCGTCCCCTCCGGAAACACCGTATCCATATGCGCAATAATCAATATTTCCGGATTAGCGGCCTCCGGATGGGTGATGAGCAGATTATTCCCTCGCTCTGTCTGAGCCTGTACAGTGACCTGGAACCCGGCCTCCACATACAGACGCCCCATTCTGGACGCTACGAGATCCACGCCTGATTTCAAGAACGTGCCGCTCTCGATGTTCACGATCTCCTCAATTTCTTTTAACATTTCCGCCTCTTTCTGTTTCCAGTCTGCTGTAGTCACGCCATCAATCCCCTTTCCCTTTCGATATCGTTAACTCCCGCTTGCGGATTCCTCGAACAAATGGCATTGAACCGTATGCCCTGTCGATGTTTCCCGATTGGCGGGTTTGACTTGTCTGCAGACATCCAACACATACGGACACCGGGTATGAAATACACAGCCGGAAGGCGGATTCAACGGGGACGGAATATCCCCTTGGAGAATAATCCGCTCCCGCTTTGTCTTCGGATGAGGTGCCGGAATCGCGGAGAGGAGAAACTGCGTATACGGATGCAGCGGATGCGCAAACAGCTCGTCTGTAGGTGCCTGTTCCACCAGATGTCCCAAATACATCACGCCAATCCGGTCCGCGATATGCCTCACAACGCTTAGATCGTGCGCAATAAAGAGGTACGACAGTTGAAATTCCGACTGAAGCTCCACCAGCAGGTTCAGTATTTGCGATTGGATGGACACATCGAGCGCGGATACCGGTTCATCGCATACCACCAGCTTCGGACTCAATGCGAGTGCCTTGGCTATGCCGATTCGCTGCCGCTGGCCTCCGGAGAATTCATGCGGGAACCTGTCCAGATGATGCGAGGCAAATCCAACTCGGCTCATGAGCTCCAGCACACGCTCCTGGCGCTCCGCCTTCGTTCCTTGTCCATGAATGATCATCGGCTCGGCTACGCTGTAACCGATTCTTTTCTTCGGATCCAGTGAAGAGTTCGGATCCTGAAAGATCATCTGGACTTCTCGGCGAAAATTCTGCAGCGCCTTGGATCGTAAAGAAAAAATGTCCTGATTGTCAAAAAACGCCTCTCCGGCGGAGGGATCGGTCAATCGCATAATCGTTCTGCCGGTTGTGCTCTTCCCGCTGCCGGACTCTCCGACCAGACCGTAGGTTTCTCCTTCATGGATGACGAAGGATACATCCTCCACCGCTTTCACCTGCTGCTTCCTCCACGAGGAGCCGGACTTCAACGCAAAATATTTCGTTAAATGTTTAACCTCCAGCAGAGGCTCATGCTTCGTAACCGATGTAACTGAAGACATCTCCTTCACCTCTGCTTTCTGCAATTTCCTTGTAATGCCAGCAGCGGACCCGATGTCCATCTGCTGCTTCTTCCAGTATGGGCGGCTCTGATCTGCATACATCCGTGGCAAACGGACATCTTGGGGCAAACCGGCAGCAATGCGCCACATCCTGCATCGCCGGAACCGAGCCCTTAATCTCATACAGCTTCTCTTTACGCTGCCCTTCCATGTTTGGCACCGATTGCAGCAGTCCCATGGTGTAGGGGTGAAGCGGATGATCAAACAGCGTCACCACATCGGTCTCTTCGATAACCTCTCCCAAATACATCACGATCACCCGCGAACACATCTGTGCCACGACCGACAGATCATGGGTGATGAGCATAATACCCATCCGAAGCCTGGCCTTCAACTCGTTCATCAGCTCCAGAATCTGAGCTTGAATCGTGACATCCAGCGCTGTGGTCGGCTCATCTGCAATCAGAAGCCTCGGCTCACAGGACAAGGCTAACGCAATCATCACCCGCTGGCGCATGCCTCCGGACAGTTCGTGGGGATAAGCACGGAAACGCTTCTGCGGATCGGAAATTCCGGTCAGCCGAAGCAATTCCACTGCCCGATCGCGGGCCTGCCGGGACGATACCTTCTGATGCAGGGTTATCGCTTCAATAATCTGGTCGCCAATCGTATACACCGGATTCAGAGAGGACATCGGGTCCTGAAAGATGATCGAGATATCATTACCGCGCACAGTCCGCATCTTCTCTTCGCTCAGTTGAAGCAGATCCTGGCCCGCGAACCGAATCTCTCCGTCATATCGGGTTGTCGTCTCATCGAATAAACGCAGAATCGATTCTGCCGTCACACTCTTTCCGCATCCGGATTCCCCGACAATGCCTACCGTTTCCTCCGGGTAAACTTGAAATGACACCCCATCCACGGCATTGACCGTACCGTCATCTGTCGCGAAGGTAGTGATCAAGTTCTTCACTTCCAATAAAGGAGTTTGGCTCACTTAAGTTCACTCCTATCGATGCCTTGCGTCTGTTTTTTGCGAAATGCATGTTTTTTCTTCATCTTCGGATCTAGAAGATCGCGCAGACCGTCTCCCATCAGATTCAAGCCCAGGATCATCAGTATGATACAAATTCCGGGAAAAACCGTCATCCACCAGGCGTTAAAGATCACGTTCTTCCCATCCAACAGCAGGTTTCCAAGACTGGGAGCCGGTGCAGGAATGCCTGCCCCTAGGAAACTCAAGGACGCTTCCGTCAAGATGGATACCGCGAAGATAAAGGAGGCCTGTATGATTAACGGGGACAACACATTCGGTAAAATATGCAGAGCAATAATCCGGACAGGACCTGCACCTTGTGCACGCAGTCCCTCAATATACGTCTTCTCCTTGATGACCAGCGCAGCCGACCTCACGATGCGCGCAATGGATGGAATATACACGATGGACAGCGCAATGATGACATTACTCGTCCGCGGCCCCATGATCGCTACAATCGAAATGGCCAGCAGAATGGACGGGAACGCATAGAGTCCGTCGCATATTCGCATCAGAATATGATCGCATAGGACGTAATAAGCAGACAGCAAACCCACAACGAGACCAATCAATCCAGCGATCAGCGTGACTGCGGCTCCTACCAGCAAAGATACACGCATGCCATACAGTACCCGGGAGAACACATCCCGGCCAAAATTGTCCGTTCCGAAAATATGCTCTGCACTCGGGGCCTTTAGCCGATTCATCGCCTCCAGCGCATAGGGATCATGGGAAGCAATCCACGGTGCAAGAAGCGCGGCTAATGACACCAAGGCCACCAAAACGGTGCCCGTCATCAGGAGTGGGCTTGATATATAACGCCGCCACTTCAGCGCTCCCGGCTTCGGCGTAGCCGCTGAAGCGGCAAGCTTCACTTCAGACATCATCTTCACTCCTTCCTATCGACGATTCAACTTGACTCGGGGATCAAGGAGACCGTACAGCAAATCTATTAGCAAATTCAGCAGCACGTACGTTACAGTGATGAGCAGGATACTGCCTTGAATGACGGCGAAATCCCGGCGTTCGATGGAACGGATAATAAGCTGCCCGATGCCGGGAACGTTGAATACCGTTTCAATAACCGAGGCCCCGGTAATCAAGGTGCCGAACGTCTCCCCAATTACGGTAAGAATCGGAATGAACGCATTTTTAAGCGCATGTTTATAGACGACGATTCTCTCTTTAAGTCCCTTTGCCCTTGCGGTTTTAATGTACTGCTCGCTGAGCACCTCAATTATCGATGAGCGCGTCATTCTCGCAATTAATGCAGCCTGCATCGCACCCAGGGCAATCGCGGGGAGCAGCAAATAACGAAGATGGTTCCATAGCCCGCTGCTCAGCGGTTGATATCCCGCTACGGGCAGCCATTGCAGCTTTACGGCAAAGAACAGGATCAGGAATAACCCGAGCAGAAAGCTGGGTACCGAAATGCCGAGCAGCGAGAACCCCATGACGGCTTGGTCTGCCAGCGTGCCTCTTTTGCGGGCGGCAATAATACCCAGAAACAGCGCAATGATCACGGCGAAAATCTGAGCCAGAATGGCAAGTGACAGCGTAGGAGGAACTCTGCTAAAGAACGCCTCAGCAACGCTCATATCCATGAAAATGGACTCACCCAGATCTCCTGTTACCACACCCCCGAACCAGGATATGAACTGCTGATATAACGGGAGATCCAGCCCAAGCTGGGCTCTCAGCTGAGCAACGGCTTCTTCACTGGCCTCATCCCCTAGGATCACGCTTGCCGGATCACCTGGCGTCAGATGGATCAGCATAAATACGACAACGGCCACAACTAACAATATGGGGATCAGTGACAATATTCGCTGAACAATATACTTGGTCATGATGGCACTCCTTCAGTGTCGAGAACTTCCCTCATACAAGTAAGCGGCCTGTCTCAGAAGGAGCAGACCGCCCTCGCATCCAAACCCGCATGAACGATGATGGCGATTCCGTGATGCTTCATCAGCCCCAGACCGCCGTACATTTATTTTTCAAGCGTTACATTCCACAGGATGGGACCGATCAAATCCTCGAATCCTTTCACGTTATCGCGGACTGCAATCAGATTCTGTATATTCCCCAGCTTAATAATCGGCAGGTAGTCCCAATTGACTTCATTCAGCTGATCCACCAATGGTTTAGCCTCTTCAATGGAAGGAGCTGCCTGAATTTGAGCCAGTAAATCGTCCAGCTCAGGGCTGTTGGACCATCCCGGATAATTGGCACTGGATTCAAGGAATGGATACTGGTGAATAGTCGCACGCGTTGCAAACGTCATAGCAAACAGGTCGAAATTGTTCTCATCTGTACGACGTTCCTGCACGGTCGGCCAATCGTATACGTCCAGTTCCGCATTCACACCGATGGATTTCAGAACATCCTGCGCAACAACGGCCAGATTGTACTGCTCCGGATAGTCGCGCGTCGTCAGGATTACGACCTTTTCGCCGTTATAACCGGACTCGGCCACAAGCTGCTTGGCTTTTTCTAGGTCGTTCACATTGTATCGATCCAAGCCGGCCTGACTGTACCAATCGGTTTGGGAGGTCAAGGCCAGGGAGGAATCGAGTTCAAAGAAGCGATTGTCACTGTAGGCGGCTGTAAGAGCTTCGTCATAGCTCAGCGCAGTATTGAACGCCTGCCTTAACTTCTGATCCGCGAATGGACCGGCTTTTTTATTAAATACGTAGGTTACGATTCCACCCTCACTGAAGTAATTGCTAACCCCGTCAGTTGCGTCGATCTGGTTGGCATTATCGAAAGGAATGCCGAAGGCGACATCGTACTCACCTGTCATGATTCCAGCTACGCGCGTCGATTCATCGGTCACGTAACGAAAATAGATTTCGTCCAAATAGGCATTTTTCTTCCCGCTAAGTCCGCTGGATTCTTGCGCTTGCGCTGCATAATCCGCAAACTTCGTCAAATGCACGTATTGGTCGGTCTTCCACTCCTCCAGCTTGTAAGGACCTGTCCCAATATACTCCTTGATGCCCTCCGCAGCAGCCGATTCAATGACCTCCTTCGGCATAATTCCCGGGAACGGTGCCGTGTCAGCCAGAATGTACGAACCTACTAATGAGGGGCGCTCCAGCGTCAGTTCAACGGTATAGGGGTCCACCTCCTTGAACTTCGCACCTTGCAGATTGGCTTGTCCCTGCGTCGACGTCGACAGCCACTTGTCCATGGAAGCCACCACATCCTCAGCCTTCATCTCCTTGCCATTGTGAAAAGGAACCCCTTGACGCAGATGGAACGTGTAGGTTTTGCCATCATCGCTGATATCGAGCGATTCAGCTAACTGAGGCACGACTTCATAGTTTTTGTTGAGTGTGAGCAGCTGCTCGTAAATGTTTCGCGACACGTCCCTTGTCGCCTGGTTGGTCGTTAAATGGGGGTCCAGCGTTGCCGGATTTGCGGGATACGCCACATTCAGCGTACCGCCCGATACCGGATTTGCCGGTTCTGATCCAGGGTCTGCCGCCGGCCCGTTGCCCGATTCCGGACTACTGCCGCAAGCGGCAAGTACAGCAATGAAACCGATCAGCAGTCCCTTGCCGATCCATCTGTTTATTGATCTCATACCTCGACTCCACTCCTTGATGAACGATAATTTTTTGTATAAACACTAGTATTCCGCTTGGAATTATATAATAATATATCATAAGCTAACCGGGACTCATCTCTAAGGAACGTAATAGAGTCTATTACGATTATTAATATCTCAACGTGCGGAGGAATAATATGGACATCCAGTATTTCATCACCTTCCGGGAAGCCGCCCGCTGCCAAAGCCTGACCAAGGCTGCTGAACAGCTGAACTATGCCCAGCCCACCGTCAGCGTTCAAATCAAGAAGCTCGAGAACCATTTTGGAACCAAGCTGTTTGAGCGACACAGCAACAAGCTCAAGCTTACGGAGCAAGGACTTCGACTACTGGGTTATGCGGACAAAATCGTAGATGGCTACCTTGGAGCGGAGAATCTGTTTATCCCTGATGCGGTTGTGGACGTAACGATCGGGACGACGGAGACTCTCGCCGCTTTCCTGCTGCCGCCCTACTTCCAAATGTTCCGTAAAAAATATCCCAAGCTCAACGTAACCTTCTTCCCGACATCAGACGATAAAAATATCAGTAAGCTGAAGAACGGGGAAATCGATCTAGCCATCGTTCTGAACACGCCCATCACGGCACCTGATCTGCGTTCCTTGCCGATCCGGCACGAGGATTTCGTATTCATATGCCCGAAGGATCACCCATTAAGCGGAAGAAACGATGTATCGATTCATGAGTTGCACAACAGCTCGTTTATTTTCACGGAAAAAGGGTGTACTTACAGGGAAGCGTTGGAGAGGTCCATGAACGACAATGGCGTGACTTATGAAACGGTATCGGAAATGGGAAGCATTGAGGGGATCAAGCAATGTGTAATCTATGGGATGGGAATTGCCATGATTCCGAGGATTGCAGCGGCCGAACAGTTGCAGCACAATTCACTTTCGGGCTTTTCGATCAAACAAGGACCCATACAGCCCTTCTATTCGCAGATTCTCTTATCCAAAAACAAACATATTACCGCGCCACTCAACTATTTAATCTCCTTGCTGTCTTCCGGCAGCTCTTATGCTTAATTTCATATAGCAGCGTGCTTTTATAGTCAAACCTATAAAAAAGACCGTCCCAAGGCTCCTGGAGAACCTTAAGGACGGTCTTGTCGGTTGATGACTTCAATTCATTCTAGTCGACGAATTTCAGTTGGACCAGAGCACGGTTCAGAATCAGCGCCGCTTGCGCGCGGGTAACCGAATCGAGTGCTCCGAAATTGCCATGGTTGTCACCCTGTACGATGCCTTGCTTAGTAAGACTGGCCACATGGGCAGCCGCCCATGCCGGGATGGATGCCTGATCCTTGAATCCGGCAGCGGCATTCGCACCCTGATTCGATAGATCTGCCGGATTCACCGCCTCCATGGCCCGGGTGATCATTACAGCCATCTCCGCTCGGGTCATGCTGGCATTCGGCGAGAAGGCACCGCCGTTGCCGCCCTCGATCAAGCCGTAGCGCGAGGCTGCGCCAATCTCGCCGGCATACGCGGAATGATCCTGAACATCCTTGAATGCACCGCTCTCGATGACCGGGCTGAGCCCCATCGCACGGACGAGCATGGCCGTAAATTCAGCTCGCGTGATCGCCTTGCCCGGTGCATAGGAGTCCGCGTTGACTCCGTTCACGAGCAGCTTGGAAGCCATGGATTCGATTTCCGATTGCGCCCAGTGGCCGTCAAGATCCGCAAACGCCTTCTTGTATTGCAGCAGCGCATAAACGCCGTTTCCGGCATGCTTGACTTCGATCGCCGCTTTACCGTTCCATGTCGTCCTTACGGCCGGTACAAACCGGAAAGTCCCCGCCGCTTCGTCATAAATGACGGCAGCAAGCGAATCCGGATTCATCCCTGCCGGCAGCGGCATGATACGGCTGATGACGCGCTTCCCGAAATCCTTCAGTTCCTGTTCTGCGCCAGGCGCTCCAACCGCTGCGCCGAACCGCAGTCCTCCATTCGCTGCCAACGAGGCGCCCATGGAAGAGGCCTTGCTTGTCATAGCGTCCGCTACCTTGCCTGCTGCCGGAGCCACCGACACCTTCACCTCGATGCCGCCGGACCCTTGTGCCGTCTCCAGAGCCTCATCCAGAGGCAGAGCCGTTATCGGAAGACGGAAGGCTCCAAGTGCGGTCTCCAGCACCAGGGTTGCCTTCGGATTCCGTTCCATGGCCTGCTTCAGGCCTGCTGCCGGAAGGGACAGCTCCGCGGCACGGTTCAGTTCAGGAGCCCGAATAATCAGTTCCTGCTGCCCGTTCGCGGATAATTCGGTCAAGGCCTTTTTCCACGCCTCTTCCTTTACCGTAATGCGGTCCATCGTTCCGCCCGCAGCGGCGCTAATATTCAAACTATTGCCTGTCATCACGTTCGGCTCGGAGGTATTACCGCCCGTGGAAGGAGGATTAGGCTGCGTTGTCGGCAGCGTTACCGAACCGCCTCCCGAACCGCCTGATCCCGATCCAGGAGAAGAGCCGTCGCCAGGATTTGCCGGCTTCTTCTGCTCCGTAATTCGGCCCTCGACCTTCGGCGACACCTTACCGCCCAGCTTGTTCACATATTCCATGAAAATTTCATAATCCGGGTAACCCAGATCCTCGTTGTATTTCCCTTCGGCAATCGCATCGGCAAAGGATTTGTATCCATCTCCGCCCTTGGCTACAAAACTGTTCGTTGCCATCCGGTACGTTTCGGTCAATACCAGAGGTTTGTAGCTTCCGTCTTTCATGATCTGTACGTCGAACACTTTATCTCCTGCCGGTGCGCTAGGATCCCACTTGAATTTCATCCCGGCGATTTGCGGGAACTTCCCTGGCAGATCCGCCAGTTTGGCAGCGCTTATTCCGTTTTCCAGCCCGTCTTTCAGCTGCTGTCCGGTGACGTCCATAACAAACAGCGTATTTCCGAAAGGCATCACCGTACGCAGCTCGCCCATCGTAATATCGCCTTCATCAATCGCGGCGCGGATGCCTCCGCCATTCGTGAGGGCAATATCGGCGTTTTTCAGCTCTTTGGCTTTAGCCAGCATGCCGTCGGCAATCAGATTGCCCAGGTTCGTCTCCTTGGAGCGGACATTCTCGCGTTTGCCGTCAAGCTCGACTCCGGCAATGCCGATAACCTGCTTCATCAGTTCTTCCAATTCCGCTTTGTAAGGAGCCAGCATATCCTTCGCTTGCGTGTCTTCCTGGACCGTGTTGTCTACCGGAATCAGCTTCCCGCCAAGTTCGCCGTCTCCCACGAGAACAACGCCGTTTTTATCAAACTGCAGATCTACCCGGCCGAGGAACTTGCCCCATTCATTCGCTTGAACGATGACGGTAGGGGTATGATGCTGACTGTCCGTCACCACTTCCGGCGCGTTTAGCGTCGTATGGGTATGACCTCCGACGATGAGGTCGATGCCTTCGACGGCTTCGGCCAGCGCCAGATCTTTGGCGTACCCTAGATGGGACAGGGCGATGATCTTGTCCAGCCCCTCCTTCTCCATCGCCTCAACGGTAGCCTGAGCCGAGTTCACCGCGTCACGGAAGACCACGTCTTTACCCGGGCTGGAGGTTTCCGCGGTATCTTCGGTCGTTAAGCCGAACACCCCGACCTTCTGGCCGTCAACCAGCAGTATCACGTATGGGTATACCCCGCTATTTGCCGTCGTCTTGGGCTGATCGGTATCGATAACCGCCGGCTTGTTAATCAAATGTGAAATGTTAGCGTCGCGGCTAAGATCCACGTTCGCGCTGACGAGCGGGAAATGCGCCTTGCTCACGAAATCCGCAAGCGTCTTGGTGCCTTGATCGAATTCATGGTTACCGAACGTCATCGCGTCATACCCCATATAGTTCATGAAGGCCAGATCAGCCAGCCCAAACCATTTGGTGAAATACAGATCGCCGGAAAAGACGTCCCCAGCATCCAGCAGCAGGCTGTTTCCGCCTTCGCTGCGGATCTCCTGAACCAGCGTAGCCCGTCTGGCCACTTCCGCCAGATGCGCATGGGTATCGTTGGTATGCATCACCGTTAACTTCCACGGTTCTCCATCCGGCGAACCGTCCGTTACGTTAACCGATACTTCCGCCGAACCGTAGCCATCCTTGCTCAGGACGGTGATCACGGCTTCTCCTGCGGATACCGGCGTAACCAGGCCGTTTTGGTCCACGGCGGCTACCGTTTCGTCGGAGGAACGCCAAGCCAGCTCGGCCGATCCGCCCTGAACGGGCTCAACGCTTGCTTGCAACGGTTCCGGGGACCCGCCCGTTTTCAACGTGAGCGATGGCTTATCCACCGTAATTTTGGTCACCTGAAGCTCCAGCAGCACCACCGTTCCGCTAACTTCATTCGCAACCAGCAGCAGCGGGCGTCCTGTTTTGCTGTCCGAAGCCGGAATAAAGTCCAGTCCCTCCGGTCCGGAATCCGATTGGATGCCTCCGTTGAAATCCCGCGAGTTGAAGTAGTTCAGGAACGCCGGCGCGGCCGGATCCGTTACGTCATAGGTCATGACGCCGCCAATGCGCTCCAGTCCGACAAAAGCCAGCGTCTTCTGTCCGACCTTGCCCACGGCAACATATTCCGGCTCCGGGCCTTTCTTGGCGCTGCGGCTGTCCAGATCGGTTTTGTCATTGCTTGCATTGAAATGATTCGGCAAGCGCTCCGCCGTAATCTTCTCAAAATCACTGCCGCTGTCGTATGTCTGGGACAAATCCGCCGCATTCCAGATGGAGAAGGAACGCCCCCCGTACAGATACAGCCCTTCATTGCCCATATCGCTCGCAACTTCAACCTTGTCATAGGTTGTCCCTTTGCCAGCCAGGAATTGGGCTGCCGGCGACGATGGATCCAGATTGGATTTCATTTTGCCGATGTCGCTTTCATTGCTTCGGTCATCCCAGCCGGTAGCGTCCCCTTCGTTCGCGGACAGAATATACTGCTGCCCGTTCACGCTGTAGGTCGCAATTCCGTCCGGCATATACATGCCGTAAAAAGGAACATTCTCAAACTTGATTTGTCCATCCTTCAGGAGGTCGAGCTGATTTTCCGGTTGATTGAAATCCTTATATCCGAGTCCCCGGACCGATTGAACCCGCTTCGAGGCGATATCGACCACGGCTATCGCATTGTTTTCCTGCAGGGCCACGTACGCTGTCAGCTCGTCCTCCGACAATGCGATGTATTCGGGCTCCAGATCATGGACGGCATCGTTTTTCGTTCCGGTGCTGCGAATTTGGCCGTCCGCTTCTACATTCCCGCGAATATGCACCCGATCGTCAATGATCGACGGGTCATCGAACTTCAAATGGCTTACTTCGCCAGCCAAAGTATCGATAATCGTGATGCTTCCTTCCGGATCCGGTGCGGTCTCCGTGCGGGGCTCGCCTTCATCCGCCGTCAGGATATAACGGCCATCGGACGTGTACTTGACCATATCCGGCTGAACGCCGGTTTCATAGGATCCGATCAAGCCGCCGTCATAGTCGAGCACCAGGACCTTGCCGGCTTTCGTATGATCCTGCTCCTGAACGGCAACCACGACCTGCTTCGTCTTGGTGTTGATATCCACGCTGGTCAAGTCTCCATACAGGAAACCGCCCGTGTTCGCCAAATCTTCTACATGGATCTGCTTGTCCTTAACCAAGCTGCCATCGGCGCCTAGAGACACGATTTCGAGACTGGCCGGCTGGGTCGATCCGTTAACCAAATAGAGCTTCCCGTTATCTTTGTTGTATTTTACAATCTCCGCTACGCCGCCATCCTTGTTGGAAGTACCTACGGAATAATGTCCGATCATCTTCATGGCCAGCTTGTCGGCCACAGGTGCGGGACGCTTGCCCAATATTTGCAATTTCACAACCGACTGGGCCGTAGCAGGTAAGGCTGCACTATCCTGTACCGTTACCTCAACCGTATGCTCGCCCTCTTGGCCAGCCGCAGGCGTACCTGAAATGGCTCCCGTATCGGACGCAAGGGTCAAGCCTGCCGGTAAACCTGTCGCGGAGAACGCATACGGCGCTTGTCCACCATATACCTCTACGGTGACCGCATACGGCTCATCCGCATATGCATCCGGAAAGATCATATCGGTAATGCCCAAATCCACGGCAGCTATAGCTGCATCTTGTGATGTCGTCTCCATGCTGGCGGTCTGGAGCAATTCCTGCCCCCCGCCAGCATACACGCTGCCCCCCGAAAATAGAGAGGCCATCGTGATTTCCGCTGCCATCAACAGCGAGACTACTTTCATGCTTTTATGCTTCAACTCCATATCCCCTCTTCTACCTTATTTACATTCAAGTGTAAGGAGGAAGTGTTAACGGATGCTCAATATCAGTCGCGGTTTATGTAAAATGGCTCCAAGCAGCAAAAAAAGCCTCGACCTCCAAAGTCGGGCTTCCCAGAGCAGCAGCTGCATTCGAGCTGGCGGCTTCCTTATTCTTTTCTTCCATATGTATTTCGGTCTGCTTATAACATGCGTCAGCCTCGGATCATCTCACCTCTTCAATCAAAAACCCCGAAATGCCGCAATGTTGCAATCGTGATCAGGATGAACCACCGAATGAGAATGATCCCCCAAACGATAAGAAGACCTTGGAACAGCCGCTCAACCATCCATTCGATCTTCTTGTTTGACGTATATCTGCGCCTCTGCTTAAAAAACCACGCCGCGAATCCTTTGGGAATATCGCTGAAAGTTGTCTTTGGCTCCATTGGCTGCGTCCTCCTCCATTTTCTATCGATTAGCATGTCGGATATACAACGCAAGTCTTCGGTTGAACCGTTTCTTGAATTTTACCATGTTTAATGGAAAAATCCACCATACATCATGTTTCTTTGTCACATTTCCGACAATATTGTAGTCAAATCGACATGATGTCTGATAAACTAACATAAAGAATTGCTATTTGTAACACAAACACTTCACAAGAATAACAGCCGAAGATCTATTCATGACTATTCGAAGGCCATAACGTGTGCATATCCTTTATGTTTGCCTAGGAAAGAGGAACCAACATGAATCGTAACTGGTTTACGCGGATGCTTATGCTGTATATCCCTGCTTTTCTGATCGTCCCCGCCTTTTTATTTTTCGTCTTTTTTCAATCATTGAGCGAAAGCAACCGAAAGGATGCCGAGCGTTCCAATGCTTTCGTAACCCAGCAAGCGATGCTGATGATCGATACGTCGTTGTCTTCCCTGGATCAGAAAATTTCGCTTGAGATGCTGCGCAATCGAAAGGTCATCTCCTTTTTCTCCAGAAGCACGGAAAAGGATCTGCCCCTTCAGGTGGACGTGATGAATCTATTGCGCGATTTAAAAATGACCAATCCTCTGATTCATTCCATTTACATGGTTCAAGCGGATCATAATCAAGTCCTCAATGAAAGCACAAGCTATTCCTTGGATCAATATGCCGATAACGCCTTCATCCGCTCCAAGCTGGAAGCACCCAACAGCCATTGGTCGGATACCAGGCTGTATAAGGAGCTTCCGTCCGACAAAGGGGTCCCCGTCGTCTCATTGACGCGCAGCGTTTCCATCTTCTCCAAGCATCATGGGTTAATCGTCGTTAATGTAAGCGCTGACGCCCTGCAGGGAATGCTTCTTCAAATGCACGACCCGTCTTCCCGCATACTAAGCCTATATGATACACAAGGGAACAGCGTGTTCGATATGGCAAAATCGGAGACTTCCGTCAGCAGGAGCGGAACCAGCAACGGCGCCCTTCAGTCGGAAGCGAATTCCGACTATACGGGCTGGCGCATCGTTAGCAGCGTTCAAGGAGCAGATACCTTCAATTTCATCATCAGCCTATCGAACATTTGGTTTATTGCCGGTTTGCTTCTCTGTGCCGTTTCGGTCGCCTGGATCGTCTACGTGACGCTGCAAAATTACAGGCCCATTCAGCGCCTGGTCAACCAGCTGCAGCAGCTATCCTCCAAGGAGGACGCCCCGGAGGAAATCCATAAAAACGAATTTACGTTCATCAATTCTAAATTGCAAAACATGATTGATCAGAACGCAAGGTTCCAGCTTCAGTTCGAGGAGGATTTGAAGGCTCAGCAAAATTTTTTCGTGTATGAGTTGCTGGAAGGGACGCGTTCCTTCGATTTGAAGGAATGGGAGAAGGAATCGGCCAAGCATGGCCTGCCCGTGCTGTTTGGCAAGCAGCTGGTTTTTGTCCTGGAAGTGGATCACCGTTCCGAGTGGAGCGCAAATTACGGTCAGATGCAGCATGGCACTCAGCAAAAAGCCATCGAAACCATCATCCTGGAAGCGGCGTCGGATCATGCCTGCGAGGTGAAGCTGCTCTGGGTATCCTTGCACCAGCTTGCTTGCATTCTGGTCATATCGCCAGAAGCGGAGAAGCTGGCATTCGAGGCACTCTCCTTCGCGGAAGAATGCCAGCGCCGATTTGCCGATGCCTTATCGTTCACCTTATCCGTCGGCCTCGGGGAGCCGGTCGAGCATCCGGACAATCTGCATGATTCATACCATGAGGCATTGGATGCCCTGCAAACGAAGCCCGTCAATCGAAGTGCCATGATCATTCCTTATTCGTCCGATCCCTTATCGAAGGATCATAGTTTTCATTATTTTCAAAAGGTTGACCGGATCGTTGACGCCTTCCGACTCCAAGAAGCCAAGTGGAAGACGGATATGCAGGCGCTCTTTCAGAACATGCTGGAAGAAGGCATATCGCGCCGGGGCGCAAGCAGCGTGCTGCACTACCTGACCTACCATCTGAACAAAACGGCTTCCGGAATGAACGACGAATACTACCTGCTCTGGAAAACAGAAACGATGCCGGCACTGGACCGGGTTCAAAAAGAAATCGACCTGCCGGAGGATTGGACGCAGATGGTGCTTCAGCTTCTGGAGCAATTTGCCGAACGGCTGGATACGCAGCGGAATCTGCGAAGCCAGGGAAACCTCGTCCAAGAGGTTAAGGCTTATATTGAAAAGCATTATACGAAGGCGGAACTATCCCTTGATTACCTGCAGGACAAGTTCGGGATCAGCGGCAAATATTTGAGCAGATTGTTCAAGGAAGAGTACGGCTTGAAATTCGTGGACTTTTTGATTGATTTACGAATTCAGGAAGCGAAACGGCTCCTCACGGAAAGCGCATTGTCTGTACAGGAAATTACGGAGAGGGTCGGTTACAGCAGCCCGATTTCATTTGCCAGGACTTTCAAAAAAATTACCGGCGTCCCCCCGATGGATTACCGCAAAGGCAAATAAAACGGCGCAGAACCTAAACATCAAACGAAGGTCGAGAAGGACATAATATGGTCCCTCGGCCTTTTCCCGTTTATCCGTAGTGGCTCCTGCCCGCGCAGCCATTCCCATCGGGCGCAAAGTAGAAAATAGTTCCGGGTAGAGAAAAGTTTTTTGTGATTTATATTACATACATTTTCCAGTGTTATTTAAATTGCCATCGCGGTAACGTTTACACTAACACTAGATTCGCCTTTCGGTTTGTTAAGTGAAAAGTGTTTGTTGTCTGGCCTGGCAGCAGGTGTTTTTATTAAGGGCAAGGAACGGCGCCTCACCGCGCTTTCCACCATAACCAAAAAACCAGAAGGGGATGAACTAGCAATGGTAGACAGAAACAGAAAGAAAAAGGGATGGACGGCGCTGATCGCTGCAGCCGTTACGTTATCAACCGTATTAAGCGCCTGCTCGGGTGGCAAGGAACCGGCCTCCGCAAGCAACGCCCCGTCCGACGGCGATCCAATTACGATCTCGTTCGAGACGTCGGTATACGCCGAAGAACCTCATAAGAAGGCAATCGATGCACTCATTGCCAAATACAATGAAACCCACCCAAACGTCACCATCAAAGTTCATGGAACAGACTACGAGAATTACTGGGATAAACTGACCACCGAGATTCTGGCAGGTACGCAGGGCGACATCGTTCAGGTATACCCGGAGAATATCGCCACTTATAATGCGCTGCAGAGCGGGGGCACCTTCGTGAATCTCGACGAGAAGATTCAAGCGAGCGGACTTGAGGACAAGCTTGTCGGACAGGAACTGAGCAAGGTGGACGGCTCTTATTATGCCTTATCCAATTACGCATGGGGATCAACCGGCATTTTCTACAGCAAATCGATGTTTGAAGCCGCCGGAATCGATCCGGCCTCCATTCAAACGATGGATGATTTCAAAGAAGCCGCCATACAGCTTGGCGGTGTTAAAGACGGACAATACGGGTTCTCCAGCGTCATCGGCACCCATCCCTTTATCGCCTCGGAATGGTACCGGCTGCTCGCTCGTCCCGTATCGGGAGGCATTTACTTCCCGGACGGCGAAGCTGGCCCTTACGAGGCCGACCGGATTAACGTCAATTCCGCACCAAACGTTTGGGCAGCGGAGTGGTGGCAGGATTTGATCAAGAACCCGCAGGCCACGCCTCCGGGAACCCGCGACAAGAAGGTCAGCCGCGAGATGTTCTGGAACGGCCAGGCCGGCATGATGATGGATGGTCCCTGGTTTATCGGCATGACCAAAGAACGCGATGAAGCTTTAATGAACGACCTGGGGCTCATGCCGCAGCCTTCCGTCGTATACGAAGGCCAAACCTATAAACCGAACCCGCACAATTATCCGATCGTGTCGATGATTTCCAAAGACAGCAAGCATCCTGACGAAGCTTGGGAGTTCCTTGAATGGATGACCTCCCGGGAAGCGCAGCAAATTATTGCCGGTTCCGGCATGATCCCGAGCAGCAAGGAATACGCCGAATCCGAAGAATACAAAACGGAGAATCCGCTGGCTGCCCAATTCTTCGATTTCCAGGAGAATGTATACGCCCCGGCCGTGATGGACCCGCCCATCCCTGAACTCGGCTCCCTGTCCCAAATTCTGATCAATGCCGCGCAGGAGATGTTCGTCGGCATGAAAGACGCCAAGACGGCGCTGGATAGCGCGGCTGAGCAGATGAAAGACACGATGCATTAAGAGGCATTCGAATACATCAAACGATTGAAGCTGCCCGGCTCCACTGCCGGGTAGCACTTACATCATAAGGAGGTGGGGGAATGAATCCAACGCGAACGGATGTGACAAGCAGGCAAACTCCCTTGCCGTTGAAGAGAGCTTCGAAGGCCAAGCGATTATGGCTGGAGGAAAAACGGCATTTCAAAAAAAATACAGCCGCCTATTTATTTATTGCACCGCTGGCCATTACCGTTGCTCTTGTACTCCTCTATCCGATTTTGAAATCGGCGCTCATGAGCGTGCAGTACTGGAAGGTTGCGAAGCCGATTGCCGAAGGCAATCCCTTCGTAGGCTTGGACAACTATGCAGCCGCCATCCAGTCGGGGCATTTCCTGAAATCGTTGGGCATTACCTTTCTATACATTATCGTGACGGTGGTTCTGCGTTTCCTGCTGGGAATCGGTACGGCCGTCCTGCTGAACATTCCCTTTAAGGGCCGAGGGCTCGTAAGAGCGCTGGTGATCATCCCATGGGCCGTCCCTGAAGTCGTTGCTTGTCTCGTATTTATTCTGATGTATGATTACCAATTCGGCGTGATCAACGATCTCCTGCTGAAGCTCAACCTGTTTTCCAATCCGGTCGCTTTCCTCGGCGAAGCCGACACCGCGCTCTGGGCAGCCATGTTCGTCAATGTATGGAAGGGCTTCCCGTTCGCCGCCATCATGCTGCTCGCCGGTCTGCAGAGCATATCCAAAAGCTTGTACGAAGCGGCGGAAATCGACGGTGCCTCGAAATGGCGCCAGTTTCTCAGCATTACCTTCCCGATGTTAAAGCCCGTATCCGTCATCGTCTTCCTGCTGCTGATCATCTGGACCATCAAGGATTTCGGCATCGTCTACGTCCTCACCGGGGGCGGACCGAGCCGGGTAACCGAAATACTGACCATTTTTATCTACAGGGCAGGGTTCAAATCGTTTGACTTCGGTTTGGCTTCCGCTGCGGGGATGATCCTGCTGGCCATCTCCATCGTATTCACCGTGATGTACATGAAAGCAACGAAGGCAGGTGAGATGTCATGAGCAAAGGGATCAGCAAAATCATCGTATATGCATGCGCCGTTCTCATTTCGTTGTTTGCCGTATCCCCTTTCCTATGGATGATCCTGACTTCGTTGAAGCCTCAGGCCGAAATCTACAGTACGCCGCTGACGTATCTTCCTAAAGAGCTTCATTGGGAGGGGTACAAGGGCATGCTGAATCCCCATGCGGACGACAGCGCCAACTTTATGAAATGGTTCGGCAATACGGCGTTTGTCTCGCTGCTAACGACGGTATTCTCTCTTATCATCTCCGCATTTGGCGGCTATGCGATGTCCCGGTTCGGTTTCCGGGGACGGATGTCGCTCGGATATATCATCTTGTTGACGCAGATGCTCCCCGGCTCGCTGCTCATTATTCCGCTGTACCTGATCATGAAGGATTACGATCTGCTGAACTCCCATCTGGGTCTCGTCATTGCCTATACCACTTTTGCGGTACCGTTCTGTACCTGGATGCTGAAGGGCTACTTCGACAGCGTATCCCAGTCCATCGATGAAGCTGCGAGCGTTGACGGTGCCAACCGCTTCACAACCTTTATCCGGATTTTGCTCCCGCTCACGCTTCCCGGACTCGTGGTAACCGGCATCTTCTCTTTCTTAACCAGCTGGAACGAGTTTATGTTTGCCCAGACGTTCATCAGCGATTACGACAAATGGACGCTGTCGGTCGGCATCGCCAGCTTTCAGGGACAGTATGTCGTCAACTGGGATTACCTCATGGCGGGCTCCGTCATAACCACGCTTCCGATCGTGATTGCGTTCTGGCTGCTGCAAAAGCATCTGGTCAGCGGAATGACCGCCGGAGCCGTTAAATAAAGCTAACCATTCAAGGAGGGGTTACAATGATCAAATTCGGAATCGTAGGCATGGGGATTCGCGGCAGCATGTTCGCCGATACCCTCAGCCAAAATCCTTATGCGTCGCTGGCCGCGGTCAGCGACGCTTATGAAACTACCCTGAACGCGAGCATAGAGAAATACGGGGTTCCCGGCTATTTGCAAGTTGAGGATATGCTCGAAAGCGAGGCTTTGGATGCCATCGTGATTGCCACGCCGGATTTCCTGCATAAAAAGCCCGTTATGCTCGCGGCTAAGCAAGGCATCCATATCATGGTCGAAAAACCCTTCTCCACCTCCGTAGAGGAGGCCGAGGAAATGTACGCCGCGGTAGAGAAAGCGGGCATCAAATGCCTCGTCGCATTCGAGAATCGCTGGAATTCTCCTTTCGTTGCGGTTAAGGAAGCCGTCCGGAATGGGGACATTGGCCATATTCTGACCATCAACACCCGCTTGAATGACACCATCTACGTGCCTACCAAAATGCTGAAATGGGCCGGGGAATCCACGCCGGGCTGGTTCCTATTCCCGCATGCGACGGATATTGCCTTATGGCTGAAGAGCGGGGTTCTGCCGGTCAGCGTCTACGCGGTAGGGACGAAGAAGAAATTGGCCGGGATGGGGATCGACACCTACGATTCCATGCAAACGATCGTATCCTTCGACGATGGCACGCATGCAACATTCACGACCAGCTGGGTGCTGCCCGAATCGATGCCGCTGATCTATGACTTCAAAGTCGAGATCATCGGCGAGGACGGGGCATTGTATGTCGACTTATCCGATCAAATGGTCCGTAAGGGCGGCAGCGTCTACAGTCATGTCCATACGCTCGGCACGCCCATCAACGGCCAATATACCGCGGCGCCCCATTATATGCTCCATTCCTTTGTCGATCATATCCGCCTGGATACGATGCCCGAATCGGGCGCAGCTGCCGGCCTGCTGAATACCAAGCTGGTACATGCCATCCATCGCTCCGTCTTAAGCGGACAGGTTGAGCAGGTGTGACATGGAGGCATGCCCAGCGGTTGAATCATGCACTTTTCTTGACATGCCTGCAGTGAGGGCCGAAAATGATCGCTTATCCATGACGGTGGTTCCGGGATGGGGGAGCAGAGTCATCTCGCTGCGCTGGAAACCATCGGACACCGAATTGCTGCGCACGCCGCCTTCCATGACGGAATATGAGCGGACACCCTTCTTATACGGCATGCCTGTCTTATTTCCGCCCAACCGGATCGAGAACGGCAGCTTTACCTTTGAAGGCCGCCCCTATCAATTCCGCATCAATGAGCCGCAGCATCACAATCATGCGCACGGACTTGTTCATGACGAAGCATGGGAAGTCGGACGCTGCTGGACCAAGGGGAATCGGGCCGTGATCGAAACCGTGTTCTCCTCAAGAGGCCGTCCAACGGTCATGTCGCAATTTCCGCATGAGTTCACGATCCTTCTGCGCATGAGCATTGACGGCGCTTCGTTCAGGCAGACGGCGGAAATCCGCAACAAAAGCAAACACTCTTTTCCATGGGGACTGGGGTATCATACCACCTTCCGCTTTCCTTTCGGAAATGCGGAAGGTCAAGAGCGCTGCACGCTGCGGGCGCCTGTCGGGAAACGATGGGTTCTTAACGACCGGGTGCTGCCGACCGGGGAGCTCGCGCATGACTTTCGCAGCAGAAGCTTGCGGGACGGCATTTCCGTCAGCCAGTTTCCGCTCGATGATCTGTTCCTTGCCATGCCGGAAGACCGTAACGAAGCCGTATTAACCGATCCGGCGGCTGGCCTCCAGGTTACATACCGCGCGGATGACGCCTTCAAGCATTGGGTGCTGCACAATGGCGATGGGGCGAGCGGTTATCTATGTCCCGAGCCTTATACTTGCGCTACCAATGCCTTCAACCTGGGGATGGATCCGGAAATCACCGGCATGCAGGTGCTGGGGCCCGGGAGGACCGCCCTGCTGTTCTGTACCATCCATGTGGAAGAACTCTGATTCTCATCGACTTCAACCATGACAAAAGCGGTCCGCTACCAAGGATGTTTCCTTGAGCGGGCCGCTTTCCCAGTTTGTTATACGCTTGCTAATACCTTATCACCCCTTTTGGCATATTTCACTAATTGAATAATTAAACGCGATTCGGGAAACTCCCCGAATCGCGCCCTGGATTTACATATTTTTCGTTTACTCCGCTTGATAGCGCTCATATGCGGCCTGATAAACTTCCATGTAGCGGTCCAATCCCATCTTGTTCAGCGTGTTCACATACTCTTCCCATTGGCTGAACGAGGCCGAGCCGTTCACGAATTTGGCTTCCATTTCCTTCACGTAATCCTCGATATCTTTACCGATCGAGGTCATGACGTCCGTTTCCTCTAATGTAAAGTTAAAGTTGTACAGGATCTCCTTCACCGCATACGGCTCTGCTTTTTCGGCAGCGGCCATTGCGTTAGGACGCGTCTCCGAAGCTTTGAACCATTTCTCCCGCACAAAGCCCGGATAGCTGCCCCCGAGCCAAGTGAAATTCTTGGCCAATGCCTGATCCTGCGTTAATCCGTTAGGATTCTCCGTAATCTCTTTTACATATTCCAGCTGACCGTCCGCATTCTTCGTGTAAGTCTCGCCTTCTTTACCCATAAAATAGAATTGCGCTCCCTCGTCCCCGTAGAAATAATCCATCCAGCGGATCGTTGCTTCCGGATTCGGGTTCTTATCGGTAATCGCAAATGCACCCACGTGAACCATCGGCACTTTGACGTGGGAATAGAGCTGGTCACCGTGCGGTCCCTTAAGCGCCCCGAGCCCGATGTATTCTTTGCGTCCCATGACCATCTCCGGATTCGGCACGATCGTGGCACCGAGCAGGCCCTCCTGCCCTTTCGCATTCAACGCGCCGCCTTCAATCGTGAAGATCTCTTTATCGAGCAGCCCTTCCTGGTGCAGCTTGTTGACGAATTGAAGCATTTCCTTGTACTCCGGCAAGGCCTTGGTAAAGCGCAATTTCCCAGTGTCCGGATCGACATCCACCAATTTATGGCCAAGTCCGCTCGTGCCAAGTCCCCAAGAGCCTTTCAAATGATCGATGATCCCGGTAATGCCTGTGGAAGAGAATGGAATCTCGTCATGCTGTCCGTTACCGTTCAGATCGGTTTCCTTGACCGCCTTCAAATAGGCATAGAATTCTTCGGTCGTTTGCGGTTCTTTCATCCCGAGCTGATCGAGCCATTCCTGATTAATCCATATCGGGGTGCCGATCAACATGGAGAGCAGTTCAGGATCATAGAAAGAAGGCAGGGAATAGATGTTGCCGTCCGGCATCGTCAATCCTTTCCGAATATCCGGGTACTGCTCCATCAGCTTTTTGAAATTCGGAGCATATTGATCGATCAGATCGTTCAGCGGTATAAATACTCCTTGCTCTCCATAGCGGGTCAATTCGGCGGAGCTGACCCTTGCGGAATAGAATACGTCCGGATAATCCCCGCCTGCAAGCGCCAGGTTCCGCTTCTCGGTCAGCGTATCGAATGGAATGAGGTTCCAGGTCACATTTACATTCGACATTTCTTGGTAGGTTTTCCATACAAGGGTTTCCTCGAATTTGCTTCCGTTCGTTGGCGACTTCCCTGTGAAAAACGTAAGGTCGAGAGGCTCGTTCACAATCGGCATTCCGGTCTCGTTAAAATTAGCCTGCGGCGTTTCGCCCTTATCGGCTGCGCCTTCCCCGCTCTTGCTTCCACAACCAGCCAGCAATCCGGCGGCCAGAATGGCAGCCAAAGTAAGCGAAGTCCATTTTTTCATCACCATAAATTTCATTTCCCCCTCATCGATTGTCCGTAATCAACCTTTAATTGCACCAATCATAACACCCTTCACAAAATACTTTTGCAGGAACGGATACAGCAGCAGCATCGGCAGATTCGTCACGATGACCGCCGCATATTTGATCGCTTCCGCATCCATCAGGCTGCGTGCCAGTGAATCGTCGCTGATATCCACCATCTCCTGCATTTGCCCCTGAACCAGAATTTCGCGCAGGAACAGCTGCATCGGATAATTCGTACGGTCTGACAAGTAGATCAGCGCGCTGAAATACGAATTCCAGTGGCCCACGGCATAGAACAGCACCATCACGGCCAGAATCGGACCGGATAACGGCAGGACGATGCGCCATAGCACCCGCATGTTGGAAGCTCCATCGATAAACGCCGCCTCCTGCATCTCCTTCGGAATGGAGCTCTGGAAGAAGGTCCGCATAATAATGATGTTCCATACGGATACCGCCGAAGGGATAATAATGGCCCAAATCGTATCCAGCATCCCCAGTTCCTTCACCAGCAAGTAATTCGGGATCATTCCCCCGCTGAAGAACATGGTGAATACGATAATCGCCGTAAAAATGCCGCGTCCGTTAAAATCGGCTCTGGATAACGGATAAGCAGCCGCGATCGTCATTAATACATTCAAGGCCGTTCCCGTCGTCGTATACAGCAGCGTGTTCATGAATCCCCGCATGAGATCCGAATTGGCAAATAATCGTTCGTAACCGACAAACGACAATTCCTTCGGCCATAACCATACTTCCCCCCGCATCACCGTTTCCGGGGCGCTGATGGAAGCAATCAGAACAAAAAATAAAGGATAGAGCACAAGGAGCGTAATAAATGATAGTATAATGTAAATAAATACTCCGGCTATTCGTTCACTGCGGCTTTGCGGCATATGCCATCATTCCTCCTTACCATAGGCTGTTCTCGCTGACTTTTCGGGCAATCCGGTTTACGGTAATCAGCATGATAAAGTTGACGATGGAGTTAAACAGGCCGACCGCAGCCGAGAAGCTGTACTGGGCACCCAGTATACCGCTCCGGTATACGTTCGTGGCGATGACGTCGGACGCTTCCATATTAAGCGAATTTTGCATCAGGAAGATCTTCTCGAAGCCGACGCCAAGAACGGAACCGATGTTCAGAATGAGCAGAATCGTCATCGTGGGCGCGATCCCTGGCAGATTGATATGCCAGATTCGCCGAAGCCAGCCTGCACCATCCACCTTGGCCGCCTCATGCAGCTGCGGGTCAATCCCGGCGAGTGCCGCCAAATAGATGATGGAGCTCCAGCCCATGCCCTGCCACACGCCGGACCACACATAAATGCTCTTGAACCAGGAGGGCTCCGTCATGAATGCAATCGGCTCTCCGCCGAAGGAGGTGATAATCAAATTGACGAGGCCGCTTACCGGCGACAGGAACATCATGATCATTCCGACAACAACGACCGTGGACAAGAAATGAGGTGCATAAGTTACCGTTTGTACGAATCGGCGGAACCGGCCCGATCTGGCTTCATTAATCATTAGGGCCAGAATGATCGGAATCGGAAATCCGACCGCCAGCTCATATAACCCGATACCCATCGTATTTTTAATAATGCGCCAGAAATAAAAGCTGTCAAAAAAGCGTTCAAAATGCTTGAAGCCCACCCATGGGCTATCCATGATCCCTTTGTTGGCCATAAAATCCTTGAATGCAATCTGGACGCCATACATGGGTACATAATGAAATACAATGAAGTACAACAGAACCGGTGCAAATAAAGCGTAAAGCTGCCAGTTTCTGCGCATCTGCATCATGGTTCTTCGCCAGACACTTTTCCTTTGAATTTTTGAATGCGCTTCCACGTTGCTTAGCTGACGTTGCAAAATCGGCAATCCCCTCTCTTTCGTCTATGCGTCTCCTTTGTGTTCCAAGGTCCACGTCTGCATCATAAACGACCCGAAAGCATGAGGGGTATTGACCATTTTAATGATGTCTTGCCTTTCATTGGATGGAAGGGCGGAAGCCGCGTTTTCCTAAAGCAATGCTTAAAATCTAAAATATTGACTATCCCATTTTTACGAAAGATTAACACGATTCGGGCACATTCCTTAATACTTGTCCTATATAATGTTATGAAACCTGGAACGTCAGAAAAATACAAAGGGGGGAAGACTGTGAATTGGATCCGGCATAAAAGCCACAGTGTATTCTTTAAAATTTTTCTGAGCTTTCTGGCCATCATCGTGTTATTCGGATTGTTCTATGCGGTTATCTTCCAGCTCTTCAAGACCAGCCTGCAAAAAGAAATCATCGATAACAGCCAACGGTCGGTTCACGATACGGCAGAACGGTTCAACAACCAATTCAGCAGGCTGCAGGTATTAATGTTCGATATATATAACCAGTCCGAATTAATTGGCTTCAATAATCAGCTTCGCCACCATGCCGGAAACGAAGTCAATTACTTGAAGGCACGAGATGTGATGATGCAGATGCGGAGCGATATCTATAACCCGCTGTTCTTTCTGGAGGACACCCTGATTTATCTTCGCGAGTTTGATTTTGTGCTCAGCAAATCCGGGAGCGGCGATGCTGCCTATATGTTCAATCGTTCCTATACGAGTCCGATGTACCCTTATTCGTTCTGGAACGGTTATACGGGCGATCCGGAATCCTTCAAGCTCCTCCCTGCGTCAACCTATCGAATCAACAACGATTTGTCCGAGAAAACGCTGATGCCTTTTGTTTACAAGCAGCCGGACAGTCCATATGAGGTCATTGCCCTCATCGATATCGATAAGGCCGCCCAGTCCTTCTTCGGCGAGTCGAACGATCGCGCGCTTGCCATTCTGAATGCCGAAGGCCAAGTGCTGTACACGCTGGGCTCCATGGACCAGGATCAGCTGCCGCCGTTCGAGGCCGGTCAAAAAGCCGTGCTAAAGGATGGAACCTACTATTTTGCGGAAGCCGGATCCGACGGATTGACCTATGTCTCGGCCGTACCTTATAGCCATGTCTCTTCCCAGCTGAGCCGGTTAACCGGCGGTTTGCTGCTTATTTTCTGCCTATCGCTCGGGGTAGCGCTGGCTGCATCCTATTTCCTCAGCCGGCGGCTGCATAAGCCGGTGAAGCAGATCCTGACGACCGTGCTGAACAGAGCCAGCAGCTCGGCGATGCCGGAAACCGGCAGCGTCACGGAATACGACCTGATCCAGAACCGCATTCAGGAGCTGTTCCGGGAGAAGGAAGAGATTCGGGACCGCATGAACAAACACAAGTCCGTCCTGACCAGTTACTCTTATATCAGTCAGTTGAAGAGCATCAATACCGATATCAGCGAATGGGAGGATTTCCTGTCGGATGACGGAAGCTTCATCGTGGTTCTGTACCATATCCGGTTCCGGATGAATCCGGTCTATGAGCTTCCCCTCCAAACCGATCAGGCCGTCCGCCATATGCTGGAGCATATTCATCTGATCACGGCCGAACGCTATCCGGGCTCCCATACGTTCCAGATCGAGAAGAACGAGATCGTCTCCATCTTCAAACGGGAGGAAGCGGCCCGCCTGGAGGAATTGCTGCTGGAGATCAAGGATATGCTGAACGAGGAGAAGGAATTGTTCCTGGTCACGATTGCGGTCAGCTCCCAGGTAAGCGATTCGTCCGAATTCAATCAAGCCTACCATCAGGTCAAAGGATTGACTGCCCAGGCTCCGCTGCTCGAGGAATCACAGATCGTAACCATGCAGCGGGTACTCCCTACCACCGTCAACCTGAGTCCGCCGCAGGAAAAAGGACTGCTCGATGCGCTGCAATCCGGCAGCCATGGCCGCTCCCTGCAGATCATCGACCAAGCGCTTGAAGCCATGCAGCGCAAGGAGGCCGGCATCGCGCAATTCCGTTTCTTCGCCGATTCCGTGGCTTCCAAAATTCTAAGTTATATGGAGATGGCCCAGATTGACAAAACCTCCTTCCAATCCTTGAAGCAGTGGAGCGCAAGATTGGCGGAATGCCATTGTTTATCTGATTACCGTGGGGTATTCCGTCAGCTCGTCGAAGCCTCCTGTGCCCTCATCCGCAAGAAAAAGGATACCGGGGAAGAGCCGCTTATCGCCATGTTCATGAACATTGTCCATAACCAGTATGCCGATGATCTGTCCCTGGACTATCTGTCAGCCAAACTGAACCTGTCGAGCGCCTACCTCTCCGTTTATATCAAGGAGAAGACCGGTCTCAACTTCAGCGATCACCTCCTCGGCATCCGCATGAACAAAGCGAAGGAGCTGCTGGCGTGCACCGACCTGACCGTCAATGAGATCAGCCAGCGCGTCGGCTATCTCAACATCACCTCCTTCAACCGAACCTTCAAGAAGGCCGTCGGCATGACGCCGGGCGCATACCGCAGGCAGCATGTGTTGCAAACCCATGCGAGCGGATCCTGAAGAAAAAACAAAAAGAAAACCTTCTCTTTCTCGGCATGGACCGGGCGTATGCCCGGCCGGTATCCCCGAAGAGAAGGTTTTTTTGCGTTTCATTGTTCGCTCAGAAGATGGAGGTTACCGAATCTGTATCTAGTCGGCCTTTATGGTCTGTTCCGTCTGTATTTGGCCCTTGCGTCCTCTCAGCTTCCCAGACGCGAATAACGCTTTGTTCCACCTGGATAACCCGAGCAGAATCCGGGCATCCACGAGCCGGTAAAACCAATGGGCCACCGCGGCGATAACCGCAAACGTGAGAATCGTGGTAAGCAGCACGCGGGGACCATAACCCAGAAACGGGCTGAGTTGCAGAAAGACATAGCTTCCGAACGAGCAAATCACCGTAAAGTGAACGAGGTACAGCGAGAACGAGATTTTACCCAAATAAGCAAAAAAACGATGGCTGAATATCGACTGCATTCGGCTTGAATGCAGCAGCGCCGTCAGGACCAGGAATGATCCGATTACATGATAAAACACAAAGAAATCAAAATCGGCAGTTCTCCACTGGAGGATCGAATATACCGTTCCTTGCGGTGCGACATAAGGATAGGAGCCTAGGTAAATACCGGCGCAGAGCAGCAGGAGCTGGATCCAGGACCGATGGATAAATGCCGGCCGCTCCCTTCCGCTGTTCTTTACATCGCTTAACAGCATTCCCAGGACGAATCCCAAATAGTAGGAATCGATGAATAAACAGATGAGGATTGCATACACGGCATAACGAATCCGATGGCGGCCGCAAACAATCAGAAAAACGAAGATCATGAACGAACCAAACAGCTCGTACGTCATCGTCCATAGCACGGGATTGTACTGCGAGCCATAAGTAAAAAAGGTATGGAACAAGCTTTCCTTCAGCATAACCAGCAGATTGGCGTCCGCGGCAAACGGATCGGGCATCGAAGATAACGTCATCCCGCGTATATTGTCATAAGCCCCGAGATCCCATACGAGGATCAGATATGCAAGGAAAACGGATGCCAAAGCCGGCACGGCCAGACGAAAATAGCGGCGGATGGCGGAAGAATAAACGATGAACCTGTCCCCTGTTCCAAAAAAACGATAGCTGAGCACGTATCCGCTGAGCACAAAAAACAGGCAGACGGAGAAGTTGCCGTTAAACAGCAGATTGAACGGCGTTCGCGCGGCAATCCCCTCAAAAGCGAAATGCTCGATCTCCTCCCTCCCCTCAAAAACCGACGGTGCAAACACTTGAAAAAAATGAGATACCACCACGATCAAGGCGGCAAGCCCTCTCAAGCCGTCCAAATATACGATTTTCATAAACAACCCCACGTTCCCCTATGAAATAGGCTGATAATGTAACCTATATTTCTTAGGGAGGAAGAGGAATTCTGTACACGATCCGGATGTTTTAGGGATAATCATGTTTAAGAAAATGGCTGCCACCTAAAATGAAAGCGTTTTCTTAAACTAAGAAAAATCATAGGGGAGGGAAAAAATTTGAGTATTTATTGGAGTCAGGTCGATATTGAAGAACTAACGGGATCAGGTGTCGTTTATTTTAACTCAAAGATGGAGATGTTGGAAGGTCTTCCATGCAAAATGTATAAATTGACCTATCAGCAGAGCCTATGGACGCATTGCCATGATTATTTTCAGATATGGTATGTGGCAAAAGGCGCTTTCCTGCACACCGTCCAACAACAGGTATACGAGATACGCAAAGGCGATATTTTTGTTATTCCTCCGTTTACCCTGCACAGCGTAAGCATTTCACCCGATGAGGACATCGAAATTTACGGATGCGAATTCATGCCCTCCTTCGTGAACGAGAGATTTCAGGAACAGCCGACAGACCATGCCTTTTTCGATGTGGCCTTTCTGGAATACTTTCTGCGCAAGGAAATGAACGCCCAATCCCAAATCACGCTGGACAGCGTGACCGACGTAACGGTCCGAAATGTCCTGAAGGATATGCTGATCGAATACGAGAGACGCACCCCTTTTTTTCAAATCTCGCTCAAAGCCAAGCTGCTTGTGCTTCTCTCGATTCTGGCACGGCAGGTTAACGGCGAGCTGCTGCGTGAAGGATTCGAGAAATCGGAGAAATACCGGGAAATCATGACAAGAGTCGTTGATCACATCCATAACCACTACCAGGAAGATATGAATTTGAATGATCTATGCAGCCTATCGAATTTATCAAGGTCCACGTTCTGCATCCTCTTCAAAGAATGGACAGGCAAAACATTCAACCGTTATCTCACCGACCTGCGGATTCTGCAGGCCATGATGATGCTGAAGCAGCCGGAATTATCCGTAACGGATGTGTGCTATTCCACCGGATTTAACGAACTCTCCTATTTCTGCAGAATCTTCAAAAAGTATACGGGCATCTCTCCCACCGACTTTCGTAAACAAGCGATGAAATAGAATATTCAATGCCATACGATAATCCTATTTTTGAACACGATAGTGAAATGAAATGATTTTTTTACATGCTACGATATCCATAATTCTTACAAATAACTGGATCAGGGCCGGTTGTTTAGTCAACTGTGTTGGGGAGGGAATTGATAGAACTTTGATGAATGACGTTGCACGATTGTACACGATTGCTCAAGGGGAGGAAGAGGAATGAAGAAGAAATCTTGGATCTGGAGCCTTATTCTATTGTTCTCTATCGTAACAGGATGCTCGGGCGGTAATGCGCCCCAAGCGGGCAGTGATGCTGGTGACAAACCATCCGATAATCCGCCTGCCCAGGATGCCGTAACGCTCGACTTCTGGTACGGATGGACCGGACCCGAAGCGGAGGCGTTGGAAGCGTTGATTGCCAAGTGGAACAGCGCCAATCCCGACATTCAAGTGAAGGGCTTATCCCAAAGCGATTACCAGAAACAGCTTACCGCGATCACCGGGGGCAATCCTCCGGACATCGCATCCCAATTCGGACAAAATGTCGTGCCGTGGGGACTCCGTGGCGCCATGATGCCGCTGGATGATTATATAGCGAAGGACGGCGTCGATCTTAAGGACTTCGTGCCGGCTGCCCTAAGCACTTCCCAGCATGAAGGCAAGACGTATGCAATCCCGACGGCCATGCACGTGTCCATGCTGTTCTACAACAAGGATATTTTGCAGGAAGCCGGTTATGACGGTCCGCCGGAAACGATAAGCGATTTGAAAGAGTATATCAAGAAGCTGAGCGTCGTCGAGGATGGAGGCCGCCTCCAGCGGCTCGGATTGTGGCCGGGCATGGATGCGTATACGTTCAGTTATGCCTTTAACGGATCGTTTTATGATGAAGCAGCGCAAAAGGTGACGCCTGATCATCCGGGGATCCAATCGGCCATCAAGCTCTCGAAGGAGATCTGGGATCAATACGGTTCCGATAATCTGGACCGATTCTCCTCCGGGCTCGGCCAATACATGTCGGCACAGAATCCGTTCTTCTCGGGCAAATATGCGATGACGATTGACGGAGAATGGCTGCCCACCTTCATCAAGCAATACTCGCCTGATTTGAATTATGGCATAGCTCCCATTCCTTATGATGAAAGCAACCCGGAACTCAAAAACTCGGGGAATGTGACGACCAGCGTATTCTATATTCCGAAAGGCGTCAAAAACCCGGACGCTTCCTGGAAATTCATCAAATGGATGACCGAGCCGGAGCAAATGGCCGAGTTTACGGCTGCCCTCGGGAATCTCCCGACGCGAAATTCGGCCTTCTCCAACCCGCTCTACGAGAATGTGCCAGGGTTTAAGGAATTCCTCGACTATTCGGGGAGCGAAAACCTGAAGTCCTTCCCGGCTTCTTCCTACGCGAACGAGTACATGACGGAGTTCAGCGCGCAATATGACGCTATTCTCCGAGGCACCGTCAGCATGGAGGAAGGCTTGGAGAAGGTGAAGGCCAAGATTCAGCCGCTGGTGAAATGACGAACCAAGCAGGCTCTGTCCAATGCAGCGTTGGTTTGGGCAGGGCTGCGTTACTAAATACTTAAAGCGGAAGGAGAATCGCGAAGATGAGAGTCTCCACAGCAAATCAACGAAAGCCCGTGTCAGGCTGGTCCAGGAAGGAGCGTCATTATGTGTATCTTGGCCTGGCGTTCGCCTCTCCTTGGATCATCGGGTTTCTGGCTTTTACCGTCTATCCGTTCTTCGGTTCGCTCTATCTGAGTCTGACCGAATACGATTTATTCAGCCCTCCCCAGTGGGTGGGGCTGCAGAATTACGAGCAAATCCTCGCGGATGACCGCTTCTATAAGTCGCTCGGTAACACTTTTTTCATGGCGTTCATATCCGTGCCGATCACGCTGGCCGTCTCACTATTGATTGCCGTGATGCTCAACTTCAAAGTGAAGGGGATCAATTATTACCGCACCATCTTCTACCTTCCGTCCGTCATACCGATCGTTGCAAGCGCTCTATTGTGGACATGGATGCTGAACCCCGACTTCGGTTTGGTTAACATGGCACTTCGCACCCTGGGTTTAACAGACCCGGCGTGGCTGCTGGATCCCCGTTATACGAAGCCGTCCCTTATCCTGATGAGCCTGTGGGGCTTGGGTGCCGGCGCTTTAATCTTCCTGGCCGCCCTCCAGGGCGTGCCAAGGCAATATTATGAAGCGGCTCAGGTGGACGGAGCGAACTGGTGGTACCGCTTCTGGAAGATTACGGTCCCTGCCCTGTCCCCCATCATTCTTTTTCAGCTCATCATGGGGTTGATCGGCGCCTTCCAAATCTTTACGGAATCGTATATTTTGGCTGGCGGCAAGGTGGATGGAAGCGGCTCATTGGGCGGGCCGGAGCAATCGCTGCTGTTCTATGCGGTCAATTTGTACCAAGAAGCCTTTGTCTTTCTGAAGATGGGTTATGCCTCGGCGCTCGCCTGGATTCTGTTCATCATCGTGCTGCTGATTACGTTCATCCTGTTAAAAACGTCGGGCCGCTGGGTCTATTACGGAGGTGAGTAACATGGCTGTCAGGTTGCGGGTTATCTTGCCGCATGCGGTCCTTCTTCTATTCGCTGTGATCTTCCTGTTTCCATTTGTATGGCTGGTGATGACCTCGCTGAAAACGCCGGAGGAGATACTCGAGTTCCCGCCGAGCATTTTCCCCGAGACGTTCCAGTGGTCCAATTATAAAGAGGCGCTTTCTGCCATTCCGTTTACCCGCTACATGATGAACACGTTTCTGATTTGTATGGTGAATATCATCGGCCAGCTATTCTCTGCACCGCTGGTAGCCTACTCGATTTCCCGCATCCCCTGGAGGGGCCGGAACATCATCTTTACCATCGTCGTGGCAACCATGATTCTGCCGGCTCAAGTGCAGATGATTCCGCAGTACATCATCTTCACCAAGCTCGGCTGGGTCAATACGATCATGCCGCTTACCATCGGCGCATTCTTCGGGGCGCCGTTCTTCATCTTTTTGCTTCGGCAGTTTCTGCTTGGCGTGCCGACCGAATTGTCCGAGGCAGCAAAGATCGACGGGGCTTCGGAGCTGCGGATCTATATCAAGATCATTATGCCGATCCTGAAGCCGGCACTGGCCACCGTTGCTTTATTCTCTTTTGTATGGTCGTACGTGGATTTCATGGGACCGCTCATCTATCTGAACGATTCGGCCAAATGGACCATCACCGTCGGCCTGCAAAGCTTTCAGCAGGACCACGGGGCGCAGTGGGAGAAACTGATGGCGGCATCCACCATCATGGCGATTCCCATGATCCTGATCTATTTCTTCGGACAGAAGTATTTCATGAAGTCGGGATCGGCGTTGACCGGGTTTAAATAAAGGGTTGGATGAAAAACCTTCTCTTCCATGACGGTTAGGCCAATCTGGCCTGCTGTGATAAGAAAGAGGAGGTTTTTGTGCTGATCGGGCAGAAATAAACAACTATGAAGAAACATTCAATAGACAAAAAGGATGAGAACAATGCCTTATCACATCACAGCCATGACGGAGGCGTTTGCCGATCAAATCATGTCATGGAACTATGAGCCTCCCTATGACTTCTACGACAGCGGACAGGATGAGGAGTTTCGAAAAGAGCTTCTGGAATGCTCGTATTACGCCATTCTGGGCGCTGAGGAGCAATTGATCGGTTTTTGCTGCACCGGCCCATCTGCCCAAATACCGATGGCGATCCCGTTAGGGGCATACGATGAGGATCTGCTCGATATCGGACTCGGCATGAAACCGGAGCTGACGGGAAAAGGCTTGGGACACAAGTTCCTCTCCTGCGTGCTGGCATCCATGGGAGAACTTCACCAACGCGAATCGTTTCGGCTGACCGTGGCCCGATTCAACGAACGAGCCATTCGCCTGTATGCCAAGCTTGGCTTCTCGGAGGCTGCATCGTTCGATAAGGGCGGCACCTCCTTCATGACGATGGTCAAAAAGCGCGGGGCATCTTCAAACAGCAAGAAGGGCATCTCGCAAGATCCAGGATCTTTTGAGACACCCTCTATTTGATGTTGATAACCATCGGTTGGCCCGGATCGGATCATATTCCGTTGGATCGTCTTATCAGCTCCAGGCACCCGAACCGGTCTTCCGATGCTTCGCGGCTATTCAATTGCGATATATACGTCCACCACAGTATTCGCAGGATCAAACTGCTGCATGTCATAGCGTTCGTAATCGCCCGTATAGGTTCTTTTTTCCGCCGCTTGGTCGAAGTAGCTCCAAATTTCATGCCATACCTCAGGCACGATCTCCATTAAGGGGCCACGTCTTGTCCGGAATACCAAGTACCTGGATGCAGGGACGGAGGCTTGCTGAAGTTCACTGGAGGTTTCGGCAGCCACGTCTTCATTTATCCTGTTGCCGATTATTAAGGTGTACGACCCGGATGCGTCGCTTTCGTATTGCGTGTACAACGCATAGATGGCTTGATCCTTATCAGATAATCGTGCCTGCAAGCCGCTTTGGAAATACCGATCCCATAACTGCGGTATTTTGCCTTGCGGTCCTGCCTCCGCTTCGTTTGTCGTTCGGACGCCGACGCCCTGAATGGACATGGCGGGTCTAGTTTCGATCCATCGTTCACTTTGATTCTGCTGTTGACTATGACTCATAGTTGTTTCCTCCTTGAGATAAATATATCTCTATTCTAAAGAGGTAACGTGGACATCTATCTGTCCGGGTTATCGTAACGCAGCAGCATCCGTTTCGCCCTTCGCTTCACTTCCTCGGCTGCTTCGCCCGGAAGCTCAACCAGCACTTGATCCCCGAAGCTCAGAATCATGCCGTAAAACCAATCGTCCAGCTTGTATAACACATGAACGCGCAAAGATCCGTCCGGGTTGACGGTCACTTGTTCCGGCGGAAACATATCCGCCACCCGCTGACGCGCGGCAGCCTCGAATAGCAGCACGGTCTCCTGCTCCCGAGCATTGGACCAGGAGGAGTCCCATTCCAAACGTTCCTTGCCGGGCCATGGCCTTGGCTCATACGCTTCGCTCAGCATCTTGATATCCTGCATGCGCGACAACCGGAAGAGGCGAAAATCTTCCCGCTCCAGGCAAAAGGCCTGCACATACCAAACATTGCCCTTCAGAAACAAGGATGCCGGTTCAATGGTTCTTCGCTCCGCGCTGCCTTCCGCATCGATATATTCCATCTGCACCCTGCGCTTGTCATGAATGGCTTGTTTGAGCAAGCCCACGGCGGGTTTCAGTCCCTGACGCTGTCCCCAAGGCTGAAAGTCCATGACTACGGGCTCCTTCCGATATTCATCGCCAAGTCCCTGCTCTACCCTGCGCAGCAGCGCTTTGATCTTCTCCAGCAGCATGCCCATCTGCGGATCCTCCAGTGCGCTGCTCAGCCCCTTAACGGCTGTAACCAAGGTGCTCATCTCCTCGGCGGACAGCCAGTACTTATCGATCATATAATGCTCCATGATCTCAAATCCGCCGGTAATCCCCTGGTGGGCAACAATCGGAATGCCGGCTTGGCACAGCGTATCCATATCTCGGTATATCGTCTTGCTGGATACCTCGAACCGATCCGCCAGCTCTTTGGCGCTCAGTCTCCCACGGTTAAGAAGCAGGACGGTTATGGCTAACAGCCGGTCTATTTTCATGATCAGCCATCCTTTCGTTCTCGATCATTTCATCAGCTTTCTTAACTCAAGCTTAACAGAATCGGGATGTGTTCATGCAACCGTTAGGTCGGGTTCAGATGGTCGTTAATCTGTTATGCTACAATGATAAGCACGGCAAGCAAATAGGGGCGGAATGAAACGCAGTTTTCCCAAGCAACGTAGACATACATATAGGTAAGGAATGATCGAATCTTTAACATCAAGGAGGAACCTACATATGGACCATCGGCTTGACGCCATGCGCAAGTGCCACCCGGACTCCGTCACGATCTCCCGCATAACGGGCTTCATCACGGACGGAATTATTATGCTCGCTGCAGCAGCTTATCTGATCATCGCGGCTATACTCGGATGGACCCTCATTCCCGGGTGGATCACCATCGGACTCTTGGTTCTCGGAGCATGGTTTACTTGGGCCGTGCCCTCTTTCACTTACAAACAATTCGGCTTTAAAGTCAGCGAGGAAGAGTTGGAGCTTCGCTCCGGCTGGATCTGGCTCAGCGACACCCTCGTTCCCATGACGCGGGTCCAGCATGTCGAGCTGGAACGGGGGCCGCTCCTTCGCAAATACGGGTTAGCCAAGGTCAAGGTGGTCACGGCTGCAACGACCCATGTCATTCAAGCGCTCAAGCTGGAAGAAGCGGAGGAACTAAAGAAACAGATCGGCGAGCTGGCCAAAGTGGTGGATCACGATGAATGAACCGACAAGGCTGCACCGGCTGTTCATCCTGTTTCCGCTCGCAGACAGCGTAAAATCGCTCATTCCGATCGCAGCCCTGGTATCCATCAAATTCCTTAACGGAAAATCGCTGCGCGACATCCCTTGGTATTGGCTGTCCGCCGCCATCGTCATCCTGGTCTCCCTTCTGCTCCTGTACGGTTATCTGAAGTGGAAACGCTTCGTCTATACGCTGGAAGAAGACAAAATCCTCATCCGCCGCGGCGTGCTGTTCCGGGAGGAATTGTCCATTTATACAGGCCGCATCCATTCCATGAATATGGAGCAGCCCTTGCTGCAGCGTTTATTGGGGCTTACCCAGGTCCGCATCGAAACGCCGGGCAAAAAGGAAGGCGGCGGCGGCATCCTTCCGGCCGTCACCAATAGCGAAGGCGAACGGCTGCAGCGCTGGCTGCGCGAGCAAACCCAAACCAGGCAGGCGGATCGCGACGTTCACCCAGCTGCGGAAAACTCCGGCCGATCCGGTCAGAGCCTTTCCTCAGAGACGGAGAGACCGTCCGTTCCTTCTCCGGGGACCCCGGAGGCTTATGAATCCGTTCACCACCCGTCGTATCATAACCGGGACTTCGAGAGCGTTCTGTTGATGGATTCCGAATCCACCGCCGCCGGCAGAGAGAAGGCAAGCCGTCCCATCCCGGCCGAGGAAGAACGCAGCACGCTGCTCCAGCTATCCTCGGGCCGTCTGCTCATCGCCGCGCTCTCTTCGCCCAACCTGTCATTGGCTTTAGCCTTTGTGGGCGGTATCGTGTCTTTTGCCGATGACCTGCTGCCGGATCGGATGTACCAATCGCTGTTTCAATCGGCAGGAAAGCTGCTGCCCGGCAGCTGGATCAGCATCGCGGCATTGGCGCTCATCGTGTCCTGGCTGCTCTCGGCCGTGCTCTACACGATCAAATATGCCGGATTTACCGTCGAGCGTTTCGGGAAACAAATCTCGGTCAGCTGCGGTCTGCTGGAGAGAAAAAGACTGCTCTTCTCCCCGGAACGCGTATTGGCAATAACCGTAAAGGAAGGCGTATTCCGGCGATGGTTCGGTTACGCCGAAGTCAAGGTTCATGTGCTTACGTCAGAGTCCGAAAAACATTTCATGCTGCATCCTCTGCTGAAGACCGGGGATATCCCGGCGCTGCTGAAGCGGGTTACGCCTCAATTCAGCGCTCAGGCCATTTCGGCTTCGCCGCCGCCCCGCGCCAGATGGATGTACGTCCGCTGGAAGCTGGCTTTTGCCGCAGCGGTCAGCGCCGCATGCATTTGGTATTTTGACAGGCTCGGTTTATTATCGCTCTTGCTGCTTCCGCTCTCGTTCGCCTGGGGGCTTCTGTCGCACCGGGATTCCGGACTGAACGTCACGGGTAAACAGCTTACGATCCGCAGCCGCTTCATAGCAATGTCCACCAGGTACATACGCCGGCCGCAGATCATTGCCATGGAGGTCAGCGGTACCCGTAGGCAGCGTAGAAAGGGGCTTCTCTCCCTTCAAGTGAAGATGATATTCAGCGAAATCAACGAGAGTTTAAGCGGAATGGAACAGCAAGAGATCGAGGCCGTACGGGCATGGTTCCAACAGAAAAAAGGCGAGACCTTAGCACCTCCGGAGCGAAGCGGTCCCACCTCATCGATCGAACGCCTATAAGCGTTTGGCCTCCGTTCTTCCCGAACGGCCAAAGCCCGACAAGCGGTAAACCAGAAGGGTTACGGCAAGAAATACGCCATATACGCCTATGGTTATTAGGATATGGGAAGGATTGGACATCAAATTGTCTCCTACCATCGAGAACAGCAGCATGGCGGGAATTTTGCCCAATGCGGACGCCAAGCTGTACGATACGAACGTTACCTTGCTGAGCGCTGCGTACACATTGATGACGATGGAAGGAATAAACGGGATCAACCGGGTAAACAGGATGGTCAAAAAGGCGTTCCGTTCAAACATCGTGGTCACTTTTCCCAGGCTGTTGTAACGGTGAAGCGCCCGGTTGCCCCATTCCTGATAACCGTAGCGGATGAACATGAACATCAGGATGGAAGCAGCTGTGGAGCCGACCCAAGTAACCATCCCGCCGATAACCGGACCTAGGGCCGCCCCGATTACGCCGCCGACAACGGGATAAGGGATCACCGGGAACAAAGCCATGGCGACAGCGACGAGCATGATCAGCATGATGCTGTCTGTCGAGCGAATCCATGCCAATATGAACTCGCCTTTATAGTAAATAAGACCACCAACGGCAACGTAGACAAGTGCCATTCCTAATTTTTTGACCATGCACCACACTCCAAGACATAATGCCTCTATTGTACCATGGAGCATGTCGATTGGAACAAGCAGCAAAAGGGACATCCTTAGGCATAATGCCTAAGGATGTCCCTTTTTTTTTGATACAGGCCAGTCCGTTCTCTAAAGCGACATCTTGCTAGAGAAGCAAACCCGCCGTGAACCGGTATGGGTTATAATCTACGGGCGCATGTAAGCTCACGGCTTGCTCGGTTTCCCCGGTGGATTTACTGGGGGCTTTCCAGGCTTGCCACTATGTTTCACTTTCACCGTGACCGGTTTGCTTGGGGCACTCTCGTTATGCAAACGATCGACAGCCGTCACCACATACGTATAGGTTTGTCCCTTCACAACGGTACGATCAACAAAGAATTGCGTCATTCCGGCGTTTTTCCTGAAAGTCCCTATTAAATTCGCCGGTTCCTGAACGCTGCCGGTTTCCCGACCGTTAAAGCGATAAACCGCGTAATACGTCTCGTCGTCAGACGAAGACCAGCTGAGCTTCACGCCTTCCTGTACTTGGTCGGCCTTTGGCTTCTTGGTCGCAGCCGGTGCCTCCGATTCGATCCAAGGCATGGCCGGGATGAGCGCCGGGTATCGGTACAGATCGTTCTTCAGTCTGTCGGTAAATCCAAGCGCGTTGTCCTTAAACCATTTGGAGCTGAAATACATGCTGCCCCGAACTTCCTCGAAGTTTCGATTGTATTGGATCTGGTTCGGCATTTCGTCGGGGTTGGACCAGTCGGCATTCGACCCGATTTTATATACGGCTTGTCCGCTGTATAGATGAACGTTCTTGCCGGACACGATCCCGCTCCACCAATCGATCAGCTTATCGTAAGCCGCTGCGGAGTACCCGATGTTCCAATAAATCTGCGGCGTGATATAGTCGATCCACTCTTCTTCGACCCATTTCTTCGAATCCGCGTAAATCGCATGATAACTCTCAAGTCCCGTCGTTTCGGAGCCGGCCGGATCGCTGGATTTGTTTTTCCAAATACCAAACGGGCTGATGCCGAATTTCACGTAGCTCTTCTCTGCCTTGATGGCTTCCTTCACGTTTTGAATGAAGGTATTGACGTTATTTCTTCTCCAATCGCTCTTGTTCGTAAAGGAGCCCTTGTACTGATTAAATGTATCCGTATCCGGGAAATCCACGCCCGTTACGGGATACGGGTAGAAATAATCGTCAAAATGCACGGCGTCGATATCGTAATTCCGAACGACCTCCATGATGCCGTCAATGATGAACTGCTGCGCCTCCGGCACCCCTGGATTGAAATACAGCTTGCCGCCGTATTCCTCGACCCAGTCGGGATGCTGCCTGGCCGGGTGATCCGCTACCAGCTTGTTGATGTCTCCCTGCAGGCTGATGCGATACGGATTGAACCAGGCGTGGAACTCCATGTTTCGCTTATGCACTTCCTCGAGCAGGAATGCCAGCGGATCGTAACCCGGATCCTTGCCTTGTTCACCTGTCAGCCACTCGGACCAAGGTCCGTATTGGGACGGGTAAAAAGCATCCGCCGTCGGTTTGATCTGCATGATGACCGCGTTCATTCCGGCATCCTCCAGTTGATCGAGCAGCTGAATGAATTGCTGCTTCTGCTGCTCCGGATCGGTAACCCCTTTAGCCGGCCAGTCGATATTATCGACGGTGGCGATCCATGCCGCCCGCATCTCGCTTTTCGGATGCCGGGAAGCTTCATTCACGGTGATATAGAGCGAATCGGTCTTTCCTTGGAACGCGGCTGTTATTCTAGCGGAGCCTACCTTCAAACCGCTCACCACCCCTTTATCAGAAACCGAAGCGACGTCCGGGTTGCTGCTGGTAAACGTAACGCCTTCCTCTAGGGTTAGCGGTTCAGCCATCCATGAGTACGTGGCGGATACCACCGTTTCAAAAGAATCTCCAACCGTCACAGACGTAAGTCCTTGAAGTTGAATGCTTTGCAAAACAGGAACCGGATCCGTCACGGTAATGGTATGATGGGCGGATGCTCCCCGGTACGACGCCGTAATGGCAGCCGTCCCTTCGGAAACCGCGGTCAGTCGACCCGCTTGATCGACCGATACAACGCCAGGCTGATCGCTTGTATAGCTAATGCCTTCGGTCATCCACACCGGATCCGTTTGGTTTCCGTAGACGGAGTAAACCACGCTGCTTCTCATTGTACCGGTGACGCTCGTCTCCATATGAAGCGGTCCGGACAACAGCAATTCATGGGGAGCCGGGGCATCCGCCGCCACATGCAGCTCCAGCTGGGCTTTTGGCGCATCGCCGTACTCGGCCGTGATGGTCACCGTTCCCGGTGCCAATGCTTCAATGGTGTCGTATGTAGCGCCCGTCACGGTGGCAACGGATTCGTCGCTGCTGGTCAGTTTCACGCCGGATGTCAGTAACGTTGGTTCCGACTGTCCTTCATAGGTTGCATAAACTTGCGGTTTGACCGTTTCACCGACGCCCATAGGCGTCAGTCCGCCGATGTCGAGCCCATAAACCGGAGAAGCCGTATAGAAGGCGGAGAGCCTGTCGAAGTATAAGGCACCTTTGTTTTTATTCGTGTCTTTTAATTCGGCTACGTAGATTTGATTCACTTTGAGAGGAGCCTGAATGGTAGAAGGAATGTTTAATTTGACGTATTTCCAGCCCTTCCAGTTAAGACCGGAGGTGGCTGTAAAATCAACGGTATGCTTGCCGCCGGAAGAATCCTGGAGCTGTGCACGGAGCCAGTGGTTGCCGCCGTCGCCGTAAACCCACAAGCCGAGTGCCTTCGGTGATCCGGGAACGCTCCTGCCTGTTGATCCATCCGGGTCTCTGAAATTGAGATAAGCCGCCGAGGTGCCGGATTCGCTGCCCACAAAATCATAGCTTAAAGCTGCAGCATGATGTCCGTAATAAATCGGCTCCGGCCTCCCCGCCAAATCCAGCTGGGCCTTCCCCCTTGCGGAAGACGCAAATAAATTCGTTACCGATTCAAAATCCTCCAGCACCACAGCTTCCGGCTGTCCTGCGCTTGCGTTCGTTTCAACGGAACCGCCCCAAACAGACACGGCCGAGCTGAGCATCACGGCGAATGCCAACGTCATGGACAGGATGGACTTACTGCTTCGATAGACACGCCTTTTGGTTATCATTCATCAATTCACTCCCTATGGTATGAGTGCTTGCTATCCGAACCGAAGCCCGATTTCCAGCGAAATCGGCTGCCGCTCACCTCCGATCATGCGACTGAAGTAGATGACGTCATGCTGTTGCACACACGTTCATCTCTATCACTATCATATTGAAATTTTATTTCAAATTTCAATAGTTTTTGTAAAATATAATTTTAAATCTCCGGCAGGAATTTTAGTCATCATGACGTACAATGACCAAAAAAAGCCAATACGGGCAAAGCCCGTATTGGCTACTTCAAACCATTCTTTTATTTCGTATAATCAAGAAACCCGATCATAAGCGTCACGGCTTAACCTTCCGAAGGATACTTCAATCCCCACTGCCCCCGGATCTGATCCAGCAGCCTCATAATCGCAAGCGATTCGTCCAGCGGCATCACATCGCTCTCGAGCCGCCCTTCCAGCAGGCAACGTCCCACTTCGTAAGCCTCGAAGCTATACCCCTTCTCTTGTCGGTCATCCGTCACAACCACCGGTTCCTCGCCATCGACATGAAGCGCAGCGGATGTCGCGTTCAAGAAGGACGGAATGTGGATATGCCCGTTGGTGCCATAAATATAAGCTTCATTCGTCAATCCCAGCCGGATCGCCCCGTTTAACGATGCCGTCTTGCCCGATTCATAGGATAGAATAACGGAGAACTGCTCATCTACGCCCGTCTCGCCGATATGCGCGGTGCTCCAAATCTTCTCGGGCTCGGCTCCAAAGATCATGGCCGCAAACGACACCGGATAAATGCCCGCATCCAGCAGCGCGCCCCCGCCGAGCTCCAAATTCAGCAAACGGCCCTGCGGATTCCAGCCGCTCCGGAAACCGAAATCGGCCTTCACCAGCCGGACGTCGCCGATCAGACCGTCCTTCAGCCATTCGCGCACCTGCCGGATCGGCGAAAGGAAACGCGTCCACATGGCCTCCATCAGGAACAGCTTATGCTCCCGTGCTGATTCGACTAACTCCTCCAGCTCATCCCCGTTGATCGTAAAGGGCTTTTCGCACAGAACGGATTTGCCTGCTTGGAGACACATCAGCGCATGGTCCCTGTGCATCGGATGCGGAGTCGCTATGTACACAACGTCGACATCAGGATCCGACACGAGCTCCTCGTAGCTGCCATACGCCCGCGGTATATCGTATTTCGACGCAAACTCGCCTGCACTGCTGGCCGTACGGGAACCGACCGCCAGAAACTGAGCGTTGTCCACATATGCCAAATCGGCTGCAAACTGCTCCGCAATCCAGCCCGTCCCCATAATTCCCCATTTGACCTTGCCCGGATTCTGCACCATAAAACTCCTCCTCTTCCTCTCCATGATCTGGCCTTGCCTAAAGCTTATAGAAGCTGTCCCGCTCCACCTTGCAAATTCGCAAGCCAAAGCTTTCATACCACTCGTTCTTACCCCGTTCCTGGGCTACCTGATGAGCCGCGTTCTCCTTCCATAAACGTATGGACTCCAGGGAGTCCCAATACGAAACCGTGATCCTGAGACCCTCGTCCCGAGCGGATTCCACCCCCAGATAGCCGGGCTGCTGCGCAGCGAGCTCCGCCATTTTATCGGACATCGCTCCGTAACCCCGGTCGCCCTCCGTTCGTTTGGACACAAAAATGCAAGCATAATAAGGCGGCTTCGGCGTATTCGCGTATTCCGTCATCCTCTTCCCCCTTTCCGGTTACTCAATAGGTGTAACTTCGGCTTACGTTCGTTCATTGACCTTGTATATCATTATATCGGAACTTCCGCCATACTTTAACCTAAAAAAAGCCTCTCTCCTCTGTGAAGTTCTACAGTGGAGAGAGGCGGTATTCGCCTAAGCTTTACTTCAGCTTATTCAACAGATTATGGATGACCTGCGCGCTTTCCGCACGCGTGGTCAAACCTTCCGGTGCAAAACGGCTCGGCGCATGGCCCTGAACAAATCCGAGGGCATGCGCGGTTTCTACCGCTTCGCGAACCCAGTCCGGAGACTCGGCGAGATCGGCAAATCCGCTTCCCGCGCTGATGTTCTCCTGCTGTTGTTTCATCGCGTGGGCATAAGCGCGCACCAGCATCGCCGCCATTTCCTGGCGTTTGATCGGGGCGTCCGGTGCAAAACGGTCTTTGGCCGTTCCGTTCACGATGCCGGACTGGGCGGCCGCCGACACGGCCTCGGCGTACCATTTGCCTGAAGCTACATCGGCGAACGGCGCAGGTCCTTCTGCCTTAAGATCCAGCAGACGAACCAGCATCGCGGCAAACTCGGCCCGGGTCACTTGCTGCGCCGGTGCGAAGCGGTCCGCGCTGACGCCTTCGATGAGCTGCTTCGCGGCCAAATCTCCGATCACCTCCGCTGCCCAGAACGAGGATGGCACATCCGCAAAGGTTTTCTCGTAATCCAGCAAACCGTAAGCGCTGAAATGGCGGATTTCCGCGGCCATGCGGCCGTCTTTGTTTACACCGCCTATATACTCCAGCTCTCCGCTGCCGGATACATAGTACATGGAAATTCTTTTGCCATGAGCATCTGAAGATACCGGCAGTTCCAGCATGATCGGATGATCGAATTCGGTTAAGCTGTAGACTTTGCCATCCGCTGTCGTCAATTTAAGCTCGAACTCCAGCATGGCTCCGGCTGCTGTCAGCTTAGCGCCGGAGACGCGGGCAGCTTGCGCGATCCGCTGCTTCATCTCGGCCTCCGTTAATGTGGCGGCACTCAGTTTTATCGTGCCCTTCTCAAGCTGGCCGGCATCTGCAAGGGCGCCCAGCTGGCGAAGCACTTCGGCCGGGATCGTTAGGGACAAATTCTTCGCTTCAAGGTGGATCGAACCACCTTTGAGGATGTCTGCTGCATTCCCTGGCAGCGTGATATCCGTAAAGTTTCCATCTACCGACAAGGTCACTTGCCCATTCGACAGTTTAGCTGCAAGCTCGTTGGCGGATAAGGTGATGCTGCCTGATGACGGCGGTGTCACGGGCGGCGTTACTGGAGGCGTAACCGGTGGTGTTACCGGCGGCTGCACGGGCGGGTCTACCGGCGGCTCCGGTCCCGGATCGGGATTCCCTCCACCACGGGTGATCACCTTCAAATCATATTCCGACTTAAACCCTTCATAGGTTGCCGAAATAACGGTTGCCCCTTCTGCCAAAGCCCGTACCGAGCCCTGTTCATCAATGGAAGCTACGTCCGGCTTACTGCTCGCATAGGTTATGCCTTCGATTAAACGGATATGGCTGCCGTCGGTATAAACCGCCTCGGTTACCGTCTTATCGGTATCCCCGACCTTCAGCTCGGATTTGCCGCTTAAGAGTATCGATTCGATGCTGCCGTTCGGGATTCGGTCTACCGTAATACTCACGTCTGTATAAACGTCCGGTGCCGCCGTGCTGGTCGCTCTGACGACGGCATTGCCCAGCCCTTGAGCCGTCACGATGCCGTCTGTGGATACGCTGATGACGTCATCCGACGGTTCGGAATGGTAGACGGACCATACAACGGTTCGTTCCGCACCGCTCGGCTTCACATCAGCCAGTAACTTTTGGCTCTCGCCTACAGCTAGCGTCAGCTGGTTTGGAGTTACTTCAATCCACTGCGGCTCCGGCTTCGTATCCGATTTCGTCAGTGTAAACTCGTCCACGACGCGTCCGCCAACCGTTTGGGTTACAAAATGAAGCTCGTCTCCCTTCACTTCCACGGAGGCATACATTTGAGTCTTCTCTTCGTCGACCACCTCATGCCAGCCCCGCTCCGTGTGGGAGTAGAATTTAGGACCTGACGATCCCGCCACGACGTAAGTCGTGCCCTTCCCGTCCGCGGCAATCTGGTTGTTCATCATCGGGTAGGAACGAATATAAATATGATCATGTCCGTTTAACACGAGATCAACGCCGGATTCCTCCAGCACCGGCGCCCATAGGCTCCGTACCTCGGCGGAATCGTAGATGCTGCCGTATGGACCGCGATGGAACATCGCGACAGTCCATTTCTTATCATTATTAGCCAGATCCTGCTGAAGCCACTTCTTCTGATCCTTCAGCTGATACTCGCTGTTCAGCATAATGAAATGAACGTCCTTGTAATCAAAAGAGAAGTTGGTTCCTTTCAGGCTGTCCAAGCCATTGCCCGGCTGGTTAAAGTGAGCCAGGAAGTCTCCGTTTTCCTTCGTCCCCATCACTTCATGGTTGCCGATGGCCGACACCAACGTCGTATTCAGGAAATGCTTCTGGGCTTCATCAAACCAATAGTTCCACTGCTCCTCCAGGAAGCCTTTGTCCACCATATCCCCGGCATGGACCATGAATTCGGCGTCCGGATGCTCGGCTGCGGCCTTGTCGATCGTATTCCCCCACAGCTCGAACTCTTTGGCGGTGGATGCCTGGGAATCCGCAAAATACAGGAATTTCGTTGTGTCTCCCGCGAGCTCCGTTGTTTTAAACGAGCCTTGGGCACTGTAATGGCCTTGGCCGTCACCGACACGGTACACATACTCTGTCCCTGGGTCAAGGCCGGCCGCCGTTGCTTTATGGACGCGTACCGTGCCGAGGTCCAAGGTATGGTACAGCTCGCTGGCACCATTGAACTTCTGGACGTTCGGCGCATCGAAATCCGTGAATTCGGATTGCTTCGCTAGTTCCACGACGGTCCCCTCCGTCGCCGGGTCCGTGTGCCAGTTCAGCATCCTCGACGTGGCCGGATCTTCTCCCATGCCCACGCTGATGTTGAAAGGAGTAGGGCTTCCGGCCAGTGGCGAAACCTTGAACTCCAATGCCGGACTGTATTGATTGCCTTTGACGGCCTGCACGGTATACGTCTTGACCTGGGACGTCAGCGCCCCGGTCTTCAGGATACCCGCCGCATCCGTTGTTCCCACCGCTGCCGAGTCTGCCATGATCTGTACGCCTTCAACAGGCTGCCCTTGGGCATCGGCAACTTCGAACACCGTTTCGTATCCCTCTACGATTCCTTCCTCATTCCAGCTCAGCGCATAATGCGTTGCGATCTGCGATTCGATCGGAAGACCATAGAACGAAAATTCGGTATTGCCCGTATCGGTGAAGGATACCGCCCCGGACGTGAGCGCTATGATGCTGCTGCCGGTTGCGTTCTTTTTCACGTCATACCGGATTTGGCCGATCCAATCCGTATTCTGCAGGGATGCGGTATGGATGTCCTTCCAGGTCACCCTCACCTTTCCTGTTGTACCGTCGATGCTTGCGCTAACCTGGGATGCACTCAGCTTGTCCCCCGGTATGAGCTCCAAATTCTCCACTTTGGTGGGATCGAATTGGAAATCGACATGGCCGCTGCGAATTTGGGATGTCTTCACACCGCCGATATCCAGCGTGTAACTGCCGCCAACATAGACCGTTTCCGGCGTATCGTACACCACCTTGGCTGAACCGGTATTTACGGTGAAGTTCCATTCCTCGGTCGTTTGGTTGCCCGACAGATCACGGACGGTGACTTTTGCTTGATGAACGCCATCGGCGAGCGGAACGCTCGGCGTGTAATGGATTCTTCCTTCCGGCGGATACAGGGTATGCTGCACCAGACTGCCATCCAGATAGAATCGGATTTTGTCCGGATCGATCAGCGTCGTTCCCGGGTGTGCGACAGGATCATAGCCGGCATCCTCGGCATACACGGTAATGGTCGGCGTGTTCTCTGTAATCTCCGCACCGTCGGCCGGCGAGAATTTCTTCAGAACCGGCGGGTCGATATCGTCGTTGGCCGGACCGTACAATGCGCGAATTTCGTCCACGTAGATGGCTCCGGCGTCTTTTTTCGCGGCCTGTGTTTCCATATATCGAACCGGCATGTCCATCACCAGCGGAAGGGTTCTTCCTTTGGGCACGGACGCTTCGAGATACTTCCATCCCTTGAAATCGACGCCTACCGTCTGATCGGTGAAATCGAGCGGGATCGCACCCTTGCTGTCACGAATTTGGGCACGGAGCCAGTGCGCGTTGCCGTCTCCGTAGACCCACATGCTGATTTTCTCCGGATAGCCCGGAATTTCGATATTGTCCGCGGTGCCGTTCGTCTGCAGATAAGCACCGGAGGTACCGGTCATTCCGGTAAAATCGTACTCCAGCTTCAAGGCGCCATTCCCGGAACGAATATAGGTCTCATCGGTTTCAATGGATACCTTGGTCGACTTGAACTGCGCACCGGCGCTTGGTTTATAACGGCTAAGGCCGTTCTCGAAATCTTCGAGCATGACCGGTGGAAGACCGACGTTCACTTCGATTGAGGTCTCGATTTGACCGTACTTCACGAAGATTTTGCCGCTGACGTCCTGCTTGTCCGTAGCGGTAAACGTTCCGTTTGCGTCAATCGTCCCGATGTCGCCTTCGGTACGCCACTCCAAACGGCTATTATCGGCCTGTACCACTTGACCGTTGCGAAGCGCCGTGACCTTGAGCGTCTCGGTCGAGCCGGAGGAGAAGGTCTTCACGGCGTCGGAGAACTTGAGCTCAGTCAGCTCATCGACGACTTCCAATGCGGCTTTCCCTATCAGATTACCGGATTGTACGGATACCTCGGTCAATCCAGGTTGGTTGCCTGCCGTAAACGTCCCGCTGGCGTCGATCGTCCCATAGGCTGGGTCAACGCCCCAAACCGCGGCCTCCGTCATTTTCGCGGGATGCAGATTCTGGTCCACGGCCGCCGTTTTGAAGGTAGCGGATGAACCTGTCAGAACTCTTTCCAGCGTGGGGGCCACGACAAGTTTATTCGCCGCTCCTTCAGGTGCTTTGTTCACCAGCAAAATGCCGTTGGCCGTCTTGCGTTCCCCGCCGTCAGAAGGCGAGTTGAGCACCTTGCGCTCCGTTTCTCCCGGCAGGCGGGCGACGAAGGTAGCCGAACCGCCTCCGTCCAGATTCAGTGCGTTAACCACGCCAAGCTCCTGCAGCATTTCGCCAAGCTCGATGTAGTTAAGCCCTTCACTGAACCCCGGCTGGCGGCCATCAACCTCGAACAGCACGACGGAGCCGTCCGCTTTCGTTCCCACCACCGTTCTGGGGTGTACAGCCGGATCGGTATGCTGCTGCACGACCCCATCCTTGACCAGCATCACGGTACCGCCAATCGCCATCGTGACATCCTGCCACTCGTTATCCAGCTGAAAACCCGCCGTCACTTCATCCCCTGCCTTCAGCCCGGCAAGCTTGCTCCGCTGCGAGCCCGAAGCTGACAATACCACTTGACCTTGGCCGATCGACGAATTCCCCTGATCCTTAACAACAGAGACCACCTTCATCGTCAAGGTCTCCCCGCTGGCGACCCTGCCGCTCACGATATCCAGAATCACTTCGTCTCCCAGATTATTGGTCATCGTGGTGGCATTGAATTTTTCGGTATAAAGCACAAGTGCGTCCGTCCCTCTTAGACGGTTGATAGAGGACAGGCTGCTGACCGTTCCGCCTATCGTCACATTTTTCGTTAATTTCGGACTGCCGTAGAGGCTCGTTCCGTCCTGTTTAATGCCAAAGGCGTTCCGGCCGCTGGGCGGATCCGTCAACAGTTCTCCGTCCCCCATGAACAATCCGAGCGGAATTCCGGTGGACATATCGTAGAAATCTCCGTTCACCGCCGCGATGACGCGATTGCCTGCCTTATCGGCATCCGACGCCATTTTACTGACTCCCTGCATGCCGTATACCTTGCCATCGGTGAGACCCGGCTGAAGCTCCAGATTTCCTTGCGATGGATCAAATTCCACCATATGGACCTTCTGCTCGCCGCTGCCTTTTTGCATATTCGCCCACGTGTATGTAGCCCCCGGCCCGATCTCCATCTGCCGCATATCAATGACCGATGCAGCGGCGGCCGCTGTGTCGGCTGCAGCAGCTTGTCCTGCGGGAAACAGCAGCGATAGAAACATCACACCGCTGAGCAGCGATGATATTCTCTTTTTGCTCCTTAACATGTACATGAATTCCTCCTTCTCTATGCTTGGACTCTGGTTCCTCTCGGTTGTAAGTCCGCTCATGAACGAAAGACCTACTCGGGAGTATAGCGCTCGCTTGTTAATTCCACCTCCAATCTGTGTTAAGACCGGGTTAACTCTGCCGGTATCGGCTTTACATTTAGTCATTAGCTGGAAGGGCTGTAAAAAGTATGCTGCCGATTCGTATTTACCGCTTCCGACGAACGAAAATAACCCGTCTTCTTCCCTTCATCATATTGAAATTTTATTTTAAATTACAATACATTTTGTAAAATTTTATTTTATTTTTTCGGCAGGAATTTCCGGATGGGTGGCGTAAGCACAGCTTTTGTCGAAATGCGGGGAATGTAAACAAACGCCTAGCCGCCAGTTTCCGACTTATTTTTACGGTGAGCTTCCAAAAAGCGCACAAAAAAACAACCGCAGCTTACAGCCGCAGTTGTCTTTAAGATTCCGTGTTATTTTTTGCTGACGTTGCCGTTGGCATCGATTTTTGCATTGTAGGAGAGTTTGTTCAGTTTCGCGATGATCTCTTTGTTGTACTTCTTGTCCATCAGATTCGGCTGGCCTTGAAGTATCTTTACCGGCGTAATTCGGCTCGTGATCTTGGAGCCCTGAATCTCAACATGCACCATCATCGACAGCAGGGTTTTGTCCCCGCCCCGAGTCGAGCGGTTGAACACGAAGTTGCCAAGCGAATAATAAATCGGCTTGTTCTTGTAATATTCGATGCCCATCAACGTATGGCTGTGCGATCCGATAATGATGTCGGCCCCGGCGTCAATCATCTTCTTGGCCATCGTGCGCGCATATTCTTCCGGATAGTCGGCGAATTCCTGGTTCCAATGGATGTATACGATCGTATAATCGTTGGTTTTGGCCGACTTCTTAATATGGGTCAGCATAGGCTCCATCGTGTAGGCGGAGGCAGCACCCGGGTGGTTCTTGCCCGCAATCCAGGAATTGCCCGACAGCACCCGGCTGACGCCCAGCACCGCGACTTTCTTCCCGTTAATGTTCTGCACGTAAGGCTCGAAGGCCTCGTCTATATTTCGCCCGGCACCCGTATACCCGATCTTCTGGCGCTTCAGATGGGTGATCGTGTCCAGCATGGCCTGCTGGCCATAGTCCAGAATGTGGTTGTTCGCCAGCGTGACGCCGTCGATTCCCGCGTATACCAGGCCCTTGAGCGTGTCCGGCTTCGAACGAAAAGCAAAGGTTTTATCCGCAGCCTTGCCGCGAATGGAGACCGGCGTCTCCAGGTTGGCAAACGCCATATCCGCCTTTTTCAAGATGGGGGCTACCTTCTTAAAAGGATATTGGTTACCGAATCTATCAATCTGGCTCCCCACGTATCCGTCTAATAGAATGTCACCTGCAAAAACAAGATTTATCGGTTTGTTCTTCGACTTGTTGGCTTGAGCGGTTGTCCCTGCTGCCGAAACGATGCTGGCCGGGATCAGCATAACGATAACCAGAATGAGGCAAAATAATCTTTTCATATCCATGCCGCCTTTCCAAATAAAAATCCTGAGAAGCTAGTTATTCACCTCGTTTATCCTATCATAAATTGATATAAAAGGGTAATTATATAAAAGGAACCATTTAATAGAATTATGTAACGGTTTCTAACCAGTAGCCCTTTCAGCACTACGCATGCGGATTATTCTTCCGATCCCTGTTGCCCCAAGATTATTTTCAAACGGATTACAAGTGGAGAAAATCCAGGGTCAAAGGGGACCGCTTCGCTTCTCCAGAATCATTCCGCCTTCTCCATTGAGGCATGTCAACATCCAAATCATTCAAATCTATCTTGTTCTATCCATAGTCTTAGACTTGAAATGCGGAGAAAAAGTTTCAAATTTTGCAAATCATATTGAAAACAATGTAAAGAACTTATATATTTAAACGTATCGTAAGTATAATCCCAATTTTAATTACGTTTTGTAATAATTACATGAGGTAAGCCTTACATATAAGTAAAACTAAAGGAGCTGCAGCCCATGAATATTCATTCTTCCGGTGAGAACGCGTCTCTCCAGATTGATGATACGGACCGCAAAATCATTGCGATCCTCGGCAAGAACGGGCGAATCTCGTACACGGATTTGGCCAAGGAGATTGGATTGTCCCGCGTAGCGGTACAGGCCAGGGTCAATGCCCTGATCGATGACGGCGTCATTGAGCGCTTCGCGGCCGTCATTAATCCGGAGAAAGTGGGGATTTCGGTGTCCGCTTTTTTCAATGTGGAGGTTGAGCCCAAATATTTGCAGCAGGTGGCGGACACACTGGAGAACGAGCCGTATGTCACCAGCCTGTATCATATGACCGGTCCCAGCAAACTGCATATGCACGGCTTGTTTGCCGATCATAAGGAAATGGAAATGTTTTTAAACGAGAAGCTTTACCCGCTTCCGGGCATAACCAGCGTGGACACGCAGATTCTAATCAAGCGCTATAAAAGCCGAATGGGCATCAGACTCTGATTTTCGACAGAAAGGACTCCTACCCTTGGATGATAAAAATAACAATCCATACATGGAATTAACGTTCGGCATGTTCCGAACCGGCATACTCGGCTATGGCGGCGGTCCCTCCGTCATTCCGCTGATCCGGCATGAGGCCGTCGTTCGTTACGGCTGGCTCAGCGACGATGAATTCGGAGAGGTGCTCGCGCTCGCCAACGCACTTCCGGGTCCAATCGCCACGAAGATGGCCGCCTATCTCGGTTACCGTGAAAAAGGAGTGCTAGGCGCGGTGGTCGCGGTTTTTGCGCATATCCTCCCGACCTGCATCGCGATGATCGCGCTGCTGTCGGCGGTGACGTTCCTCAGCAACTCCAAGATAGTGGCCGGTATGATTGCCGGCGTTACGCCGGTCATTGCGGTGATGCTGGGCACGATGGCTTACGAATTCGGCGAGAAGGCCGTGAAGGGACTTGGCATTTACGCCGGGATCGGATTTTTTGTGGTGTCGTTTCTCCTGCTGGAAAGCATCCAGATCCATCCGGCCCTCGTCATTATGCTGTTCCTTGCCTATGGCACCGTGCATTTTAGAACCGTAGCCAAACTCAAAAAACAAAGACGGGATAAGGAGGGGTCCGCCTGATGGAAGAATGGCTTCAGCTGCTGGTCAGCTTTTTTGTTTCCAACGTGCTCGGTTATGGCGGCGGCCCTGCTTCGATCCCGCTCATGTATAAGGAAATCGTCACGAATCACGGCTGGCTGACCGACCCGGAATTCTCCAACATGCTTGCGCTTGGCAACGCGCTTCCCGGGCCGATCGCCACCAAAATCGCCGCTTTTGTCGGGTACGGCGTATCCGGCTGGATGGGCATGACGCTCGCCCTCGCGGCGACGGTCATCCCTTCCGCGGTGGCGCTCATCTGGCTGCTGAATCTACTGCAAAAATACCGCACATCGCCCGTGGTCAAAGGCATGACCCTGCTGGTCCAGCCGGTCATCGCGATCATGATGCTGACCCTGACCTGGCAGATCGGCAAAAGCTCCGTCATCTCCATCGGCCTCCTGCAATCCCTCGGCATCGCCGCCGTCGCCTTCTGGGCCATGAACATCCGCAAGATCCATCCGGCCTTGGTGATCCTGGCCGCGTTCGCTTACGGGGGGTTGGTGCTGTCGCAGGTGGTGTGAGGGGGTATTCAATTATCAGTAAATAAGCTGCATTATCAATAAAAAATTATCAAGAAGGCTACGAATGACCGTAGTCCTTTTTCCTATTTCAGCAAACCATATTTCATAAGGATAAATAGGTTTCGCATGGTAAAACTAGGATAAACATTCCAGCCAGGAGGGAATAAAAAAGATGAAGAAGTTCGTATTAGCCCTAATGTGTGCCATGCTTTTATTCGGATTACCGCAGTCGGTGTTTGCTGATGATCAAGCCTTGCACCAGCTCAGTAAAGACACTGATTTTGTTATTTATGCCCCTCAACTGCCGAAGACCGATTGGAAACTTGACATCCCAGTGCCTTATCCGTTTAAACCCGGCGAGAAAAAAATTACCTTTACCAGGTTTAGTTACTTTGACATGTCTGGAGATATTTATTTATTGGGAGTCGAACAACATAAGGCGCACGGTTACAAGACTACCCAGTCCATTACAAGCATCGATCTGAAGAACAACACCAGTTCAACCAGACAACAAGAGCGCACATTTACATTCGATTCAAGGGGCGAACCGGTCACGTGGGATGATATCGAAGCGCGATTTGAACCTTGGGCGGATAAAGAACAGAATGGCGGTTTTCTGAAATGGATTCAAGGTGATACTTTTATTGAAATGAGCAGCGTCGTGTTGACAAGAGAGCAAATGATTGAAGTCGCCAGATCAATGAAGCCGGTTGAACATTAGTGTATTTCATTCTTAAGAGGAGCACCCATTATGCTAACGTAACCTTGTTTCGGACAACAATAACCCGTTCGCTAAAATCGTCATGACTAAAAGAGCGAGTGTGAGGGACTCATTCCCATCCATACTCGCTCTTTTTTCAATCGAGAGCCATTCAAACATGCACCGGACTACGCACCATACCTATAGCCCCGCTTAGACCAACAGAGCAATGAGCAGAAAATCACCTGTGAACCGGACTTCCAAAAATACAATCGCCATATCATTCAAGATGTCTCGAAGTCCCCTTGCTCAATGGTCGTTAGGACATTCTAACGGACTCAGAATACCTTATTTTGTACAAAATAGCCCTTTTGGTAGCTTTAGCGGACACAGAGGACCTTATTTGCTGTTTTTATTGGTATTAGCACCCGTAATTCGCACAATAGCGGATCTGGAGTCCGGTACATTGTAAAAAATCGAGTTTTGAACTTAAATAACGGATCTAGGGTCCGTTAAAAGCTGACACAAGTAACCTGAGTGCCCATGGCTAGTAATAATACCTGCAGCCCCATTAATTAAATCCCTTCAACTCCCGCCTGCTACCTCCCCATCACCACCCCAATCTTGCCCTCATGAATCTCCACCTTGTATTTCTTCACCCGAATCCGATCGCTGAACAGCGACTTGCCGGTCTGCAGGTCGAACTCCCAGCCATGCCAGGGACATCGGACGATCTCGCCTGCCCGGCCGTATTCGTAATCGTACACCTCCGAGGGCAGCGTCGTACCGGAGACCAGGCCTGCACAGATCGGCGCTCCTTGATGCGGGCAGTAGTTGAGTATCGCATGGTACTCGCCGTTGACCCGATAGATGCCGATTTCGCGTCCCTCGATGTTGACGATTTTGTGCTCACCCTCTGAAACGTCTTCCTCCGACAGCACGTAATGTACCGCCATGCATGCACCTCCTTAACTTCAACCCCTGTTAGTTGGATCTAATGATTTTCCCCCGTGCCCAGTTTATTGAATGAGTTTATCTTCCACTGGTGCGATTCATCCAGAGGATCTTAGTTGATCCCGGTCAAATTCCCATGACTTCCGGTAAAATCGAGTTACGGCATCTGCCCAGTCCACACCTAGTATTTATTAGTCCAAATAATCACTTCAACTTTGCTTTGTTCCATTCAAATAGTAGCCAAATCGTCGAGCTATGGAAGTTACTCATACACAGAGTTAATCCATTTAGTTGTACATTCATCGTTGACCAGCTTCAGTTATGCAAGCCTGCTTCGACCATGCAAGCCAACCTCGAACATGCATGCCTGCTTCGACCTTCCAAGCCACCCTCGACCATGCAAACCTGATTCGTCCATGAGTATGCTTTCCATTAGTCCAAACCCACTTCCATCCGCCCCCCAGACCTCATCCAATCCCTCAATCCAGCCGGTACAGCTGTTTCGCATTCTCATAAAAAATCTTCCGCCGCGCTTCCGGTTTCAGGCCCCGCAGGACATGGCCCGGCGAGTCGAAGTCCCAATGCGGATAATCGCTGGAATAGAGCAGCATGTTCTCAGCATCGATCATATTGAAGAGATCGATGAGATGCTGCGGATTATCCGGCTCCTCGATCGGCTGCGTCGATAAGTAGCAGTGATCCCGGATGTACTCGCTCGGCATTCTCGTCAGCCAGGGCACGGTTGCTCGCAGCGCCTTGTAATTTTTGTCCAGCCGCCACATCAGGCCCGGCAGCCAGGCCACTCCGCCTTCAACCAGAACGACCTTGAGGTTCGGATACTTCACGAATACGCCCTCGCATACCATGCTCACCAGATGTGCCATGAACATCTGGGAGAGACAGGTGTGCCATTCGATGTACCGGGTCGGGTAGCCGGCCGCGGTGGGAGCCGTCGAGCTCCCACCGCCTTCCGCTCCCGGATGGATCGCGACCGGAAGGCCATTGCGCGCTGCCGCTTCGTAGATCGGGTGATAGTGGCGCTGACCCAGCGGCGACCTCGCCGCACTGGAGATCATCACCTCCACGATATCCGGATGGCCGCCGATCCTATCGATCTCGCGCGCCGCCAGCAGCGGGTCCTGGGTGGCTACCGCCATGGCTCCCTTAAAAGCTTTATGCTTGCCGAGCCACTCGGCGATCAGATAATCGTTATAAGCCGAGCATATCGCCGCCGCATAATCCGGATCATGCGTCGAGGAAATGTTGTAAACGACACCCGTCAACACGGCATAGTCCAGATTGTAGCCTTCGATCAGCTGCTTGATCATATAATCGGGATCGGAGCCGGCCTTGCCTCCCCCCGGAGGGATCGAGTCTTTTTTCATCACGCCGATCGGCGAGTAATACCCTGAGCCTGCATACCCGATGCCGGATGCCGCTACCCGGGAGCGCCAAGGCTCCTGCAGATATGGCAGCAGCGCCCTGTCGTCCTGCTCGTTATGAACGTCGACATCGATGATTTTGGTATCGTCCATTGCCTGATTCCCCCCATCTCCATTAAGAATTACTTGCCGCCGTATGTGCGCGTATATGCGGTGTTATACATGGCAAGAAGTTCGTCGGAGCCGAGTTTCTTCGCTTGATCGATGAATTGCTGATACGTGGAATCGTTGATCGGCGTTTTGCCGGTTACGAACTCCGTTACCTTCTGTTCAAGGAATTTATTCAGATTGTTCAGCTTCGATTTCTCGAGCTCCAGCTCCTCTTCCGTCTTGACGATCTGCTTCGGTGCAGGGACGATATACTGCTCATACCTTGCATTGATATCCTTGCTCTTCTCGCTTAACCCGCGCTCCCACACTTCCCGCGACTTGGCGTTATTCAGCGTGATCAGGTCATACCATACGCCCCAATCCTTGCGGAGCGCATTAAACGGAGATTCGCCGAACTCCTTGTTATATACCGCTTTGCCGTCCTCCATCGTATACGTTTTGCCTTCGATTCCTAAGGACAGATAATTCGTTCCCTCTTCGCTGACCAAATAATCGAGGAATTGGACGGCGCGCTCCTTATCCTTCACTTTGGCCGATATCGCTCGGCCGACGGTGCCGACGACCGGACGGGAGAACTGATAGTTCTTGATCCCCTCGGCGGCAAAGGAAGGAATCGCATCCAGCTCATACTCTGCCGTACCAGCCCCCCTCGCCTTGGCAACCAAGGATTCCAGATCGGCCTTCCAGAAAAACGTCACCAAGGATTTACCCGTTAGGATGCGCTCCTCCCACTGCGCTTGCGTCAGCAGCGAGAATTCCGGATCCAGCAATTTTTCCGCATACAGTTTATTCAGGTACACCAGCATATCCTGATAATTCTCATGATACGGCGCGAATGCGTATTGATCCGTGGTTGGATCCAGGTTGTAAAAACCGCTGATGCCGGTAAAGATACGCCCGAAGGTCGTATACAGCCCCGTATCGCCTACGATCGCGTTCGATATGAGCGGGTAGGAGTCCGGCACTTTTTCTTTCAACGTTTTCAGATATTGATAAAATTCATCCACGGTGGTCGGCGCCTGTATCCCGTGCTGATCCATAATGTCCTTGCGGGCATACCAGATAAAGTTGAAGCCCTTGCCTTCCGCATCCCCTTCCAGGACAGGCACGGTATACAAGCCTCCGTCCGTGCCCGTTGCCAGCGCCTTGGCTTCAGGATATTTCTCGTAGAAGGCTTTCAGATTCGGTGCCCGGTCCAAATAATCATTGAGATTCAGGAACACCTTCTCCGGCCCATGCTCCCGGCCGTCCTGCGTCGGCACCTGAATAAAATCCGTGGCGGTATTCGTGGCAATCATGATCTGCCTTTTCTCCTCAAGCCCTTCCTGGCTGACGATCTGGAACTTCACTTTGACGCCCGTCTTGGCCTCGATCTCTTTGAAAATCTCCCAGTCATCCCGAACCTTGCCCTCCACCCGGTCGTATACGAGCCATGAAAAAGTAACCGGTTTGTCAGGGCTTAACGTCCCCGAATCGTCCTTGCCTCCGCCGGTGCAGCCCGTAACCAGCATCGCGCAGAGCAGAATCATGGCAAGCGCAGTTCTGAACCCCTTTCGCCGCATTCCATAACCTCCTTTTTTTATCATCACATCGTATAGAAATGGATTCCCGTTAAATCCATGACTACCCCTTAATGCCCCCAATCATCGTGCCCTGTACAAAATATTTTTGGATAAACGGATAGACGCACAGGATCGGCAGCGTCCCAATCATGATCATGGCGTATTTCAGCGTTTCCAGATGTGTCAGGTCGCCTTCGCCCTGCACGTTCGTGCCGGCGATCAGGATGTTGCGCATCATGATTTGCAGCGGGTACATCTCCCGGTCATTCAAATAGATCAAAGCGCTGAAGAAGGAATTCCATTGATTCACCGCCGTGAACAGGCCGATCGTGACCATCACCGGCACGGACAGCGGCAGCACGATCCGCACCAGAATCTGCATGGATCCGCATCCGTCGATGGCAGCCGCGTCCTCAAGCTCCTCCGGCAGCGCCTCGAAAAATGTCCGCATAATGAACAAGTACCATGTGCTGATCAGCGACGGAAGGACGATCGCCCAGATCGTGTCCAGCATCCCCAGCTTCTGAACGATCAGGAAGGTTGGAATCATGCCCCCGCTGAAGAGAAGCGTGAACGCTGCCATGAGCAGAATCACTCTTCGGCCGGGCAGCCATCGCTTCGCCAGCGGATACGCCATCGCCGAGGTTGCAATCAACGTCAGCAACGTATGCAGGAACGTGTACCGGATCGTATTCCAGTAACTCACCCAGAGATCGGGGTTATAGATGAGCTGTTCGTAAGCGATCAGCGTAATCTTTTTCGGCCATAGCAGCACCGCGCCGCTCGCGACCATGGCATTGTTGCTGATGGAAGCCGAGAATACGTACACCATCGGGTAGGCCATTACCATGATCAGCACAATCATGAACAATATATTGAATACGTCAAACAGCTTCGAAGCGAAGCTTTCCTGCTTTTTCATCGCGCACCTCCCTTACCACAGGCTGGTCTCCGAATGTTTGCGTACGACCCGATTGGCCGCAACGACCAGAATGAAGCCAATCGCCGACTGGAACAGGCCTACCGCGGTCGCAAAGCTGAAATCGGCATCCAGGATGCCCCGCCGGTACACAAAGGTATTAATGACATCCGCGGTTTCGTAATTCATCGTGTTGTAAATCAAGAGGATTTTTTCGAAGCTGGCTTCCATGAAATTGCCGAGCGACAGCACGAACAGAATAATCATGACAGGCACCATGCCGATGAACGTAATATGCCGGACCTGCTGCCACCGGTTGGCCCCATCCATCTTGGCCGCCTCGTACAGCGTCGGATCAATGCCGGCAATCGCAGCCAGGTAGAGAATGGTCCCCCACCCGACCTTCTGCCATATTTCGGAGCCCACGTACACCGTCCGGAACCACTCCGGCATGCCGAGAAACATGATCGGCTCGATGCCGAACAGCTTGACGAGCAGATGGTTCACCACGCCCGTGGTCGGAGACAGGAAGGTGACGAGAATGCCCGCGATCACGACGGTCGACAGGAAATGCGGCATGTAGCTGATGTTTTGCACAAACCGTTTGAACCATTTGCTCTTCAGCTCATGGAACAGGATCGCCAGAATGATCGGCGCCGGAAAATGAAACAGCAGATCGTACACATTCAGCATGATCGTGTTGCGAATCAGCTTCCATGCATCGGGGGTGACATAGAAAAATTCAATGAAATGCTTTAGTCCCGCAAATTTGCTTCCCAAAATGCCCCGGCCGATCGAATAGTCCTGGAAGGCAATGATGATGCCGTACATCGGCGCGTACTTGAATATCAAGTAGTACAAGATGCCGGGCAGCATCAGCAAGTACAACGCTTTATGCTTTTTCAGAACGTAGCCGATCCGTGATAGCTGCGCCAATAATCCCCACCTCCGATTGAAAGCATTTACATTCGTTTGTTGTTGTCCCCACTATACGAGCTGTACTCCTTCGCGTAAAGCACGCATCTTTTCCTTGAGACGCATGTTTTGTTATGCCTGCGCCGCAAGGCTTTCGACCTGTTCCATGCAAAAAAAGAGACTTCAGAAAATAATGCAGTCTCTTCTTTCCTATTGATGGGAACTCCGGTATTTGGCAGGCGTAATGCCTTCATATCGGCGGAAAGCCCGAATCAAGGAATTCCTCCCCCAATACCCCACCTTTTCGGCGATCTCGTCTATTTTCAAATCGGTTTCAAGCAAGAATTGCTTCGCCTTCATCAGCCGGTACTTCGCGATATATTCCACGTACTTCTCGCCGACCTCCTCCTTGAAGGTTCGACTGAAATGCCCGATGGACATATTCATCATGCCGGCAAAATGCTCGATCGACAGCTCTTGATCGTAGTGCTCGTGAATGTACTCCAGAATCTCCATAAATTGTTGGCTGCGGCTGCTGGAGGCCGGTTTCCGGAACAGAAAGCCATGAATGTCCTGGAAGCATTGCGTCAGCTCGTCCCATGTCATGCAGCGATTCATTCGCTCGAACAGACCGGAATAATAGGGAACGTTCAATTCATTGCGTTCCGACTCCACTGCCCGAATCCAAGTGTTGAGCACATCGGCGAGCAGATATTTCATCTGTACGGCTGCGGCATCCTTGCGCTTTCCTTCCTCCAGCAGATCCAGCACGGAATGGAGCAGCTTGTCATACTCCCGGGTTTTGCATTGGTTGTGGATACGCTGGACCTCCTGCACGGACAGGAAAGAATCCCATTGCTGGAGTTCCCTTGAAGGCGGACTGCCGCAAATCTCCACCGTGGAATGCAGTCCCCGGTAATTCAGCATGGCCAGCGCATGCTCATAGGACTGATGCAGCTCTTCGATGGCATGAACGGTTCTGCCGATCCCGATCGTCGCTTTATAATAGACACCGTATTCCAGAAACACGTGCCTGATCTGCTCCGCTGTTCGTTCCGGATAACCCTCCGTGATGTGATCATGCTGGATGACGCAAGCCATCAAATCCGGCCTTGTCTGGCAGATCCAGACCATGCCGGGCGCCAGCCGGTGGATCTTGTCCTTCAACTCCGTCAGCAAAAAGATCTTCGCGGATTCCGAAGTCGAATCATAGAACGACCGGTCATAGTGAAAAGAGATACACAGGACGGTTCTTGCCGCCTTATGGCTGTAAGCAAACTCAATCTCCTTGGCGTAGTACTCAATCGATAAGGCATCCCGGTATTGCCCCAGCAGGATTTTCGTGAAAAACTGCTCCTGCACGATCGGCAGCATCCCGTTCACCATCTGGTACAGCTCTTTATTCTCGGTCATGATGAACTGGGAGTAGCGTTTAATGACGTCAAACTCGTTGCCTTCGTAACGGCCCTCTTCATTCGGAGCATGGTGCAGCTTCAAGCCATCCTTGATCTCCCGAATCGGCCGGTACAAGCGCCGGCTTAAATAATACGAGGCGAGCGCGCCGACAACGAGGAAGAACAGGAGGAACAACCAGCAGATTAAGCGGGTAATATGGACCGGCTTCATCAATGTGCCCAGATCAACCATGCTGATATAATGCCAGGACTCGTTGAAGCCGGACGCCATGAAGGACAGCCCCACCTTGTCCGATATCGTAAATTGCGAAGCGAAACCATCCGCGCGTATTCGCTGCTGCAGGGCGAGCCGGTCCTGCTCGGTCAAACCGGTCATGGCGATCACTTGGGCGGTATCATCCACAATGGCCGTGCCCGTGACCCAGCTCTCCGGAATATGAATCCGCTCCTCAAGCTTGTCTCGCTTCACTTCGACCAGGAGGTAAACTTCAGGGGCGGCGGTATTGAACGGGTAACTCATGGAAGCCGTCACGGAAGCGGGGGAATCCATGAAATCCATCATTTTCTTGCCGGATAATTCGGCTTCCAGCTGGTGGCGGCGGTTCAGATCCAAGGGATAGCGGGAACGGAAATAATACGCTTTGTTCGTATAGGTTTCGGCATCGATCATTAAATCCTGATGGACAAAATAATAATAAGCTTTCTCGACCAATTCATCCGATTCCAGCTGTTGCAGCTGCTCCCGCAGGGAATGAAGCAGCTCCGGAAGGAGCTGGCTTTCCGGGGACGAAGACATGGGAGCAAGCAGCACGCTCCGTAATCTGGATGTGCTCAGGATATTAATCATGCTTGTCTTTAGCGATTGAAGCTCGGCATCCGTCTGCTCGGAGAACCGGTTCATCACCACTTGGTTAAAACGCTCGGCATCCTTTTCGATAATGCGAACGACAAGCACCTGAGCAAGAACCGAAGCAACAATGACGGGGATGAGAATAAGGAGAAAATAGTTCGCGAACATTCTCCAAAACAGGGTGTGCCTTCTGGGAGGCGGAGTATCGGCCGCCCCCGGCTCAGACAATCGGTCAGGCGGTATCCTTCGCTTCATGAATGTCCCCCCTTTGTAATTAAAATTGCAAGTAACAGGGCTTGCATTTACGTTTACTATATTTTGATGTAAGTTATAATATTCGCCGCATAAGGGAGATGGATGGAGCTTGCAGTGGGATGGTATTCGTCCACGAGAAAGGATTGCTTCCATAGCAAAAAGGGCCAGGAATCTCCTGGCCCTTTTCCGAAACGAGAATATCTTTTTTGCTTGCTCACATTCGCTTACTCGTATTCGAATACCGCATCCGGCGTCAGGGTGACATGGGGTGCATAACTCGGCATCTGGCCGGTCTCCTGCAAATACTGCTCAACAATCCGAGCGGCATCTACCAAAGAGCTAAGCAGCCAGTCCTCATAAAGCTTTCCGAACTTTTTGTGGAGCCATTCTGAGGTGTATTCATTCGAAAGGGTGAACAGGGAGTAGATTTCACGGACGGTATTGGTATGCTTGCGGCCGTAATCATCCGTCCAAGTCACTTTTTTATTCAAATCCACTTTGCGGATATCTTCCGTTTTGGTCGACAGGATGCCATTCTTGTATTGGTAATAAATGCGCAAGGATTTTTCATATTCATGGCCTTTTAGCAGCCTCCAACCAGCCATGCTTCCGGTCGCAGGAACCGATGACATTTTGCTTTTCCCGGCGTTTCCGGTGTTGCCGCTGGTCGTGGCTTTCTTCGGCTCGCCCTTTACGACGAATTGTGCCGCGCCCAGCGTCACGGTCATTTGCTGTTTGGATGCATCCCATTTCAGTTTTGCACCCAGTGCTGCGGTCAGCAGATCCGCAGATACGAGCGTCTCCCCTTTATTCTGGATCGGAGCGCCTTTCATGTTCACGGTTTTGCCGTTGATCTTCGCCTGCTTGCTTCCTGCCTTAACGGAAAGCTTGGTTTCTCCTACGGTAATGTCGAAGGTCTTGGAAGCAGCCTGATATTGGACCGAGCCTCCCACGGCTTGGAATACCGGCTTCAACGGCAGGTAAGTAATCCCCTTTTCCTGCTTGGCGTTCTCCAGCGGCTTGCCAAGTCCTGAAACGATTTTCACGGACTGCTTCTTGCCCGCGGCCTCCACCGTCAGCGTGGCTTCGCCTACGCCCATGATTTTGTATGTGCCTTTATCCGCTGCTTTGACCAAATGGGGCTTGTCTACGGACAAAGCGATCATATTCGCCGGAATCTTGTGCTTCTCTCCGCTGCTGTACTGAAACTCAACCGTTGGCGTGATGGAGCTTCCCACCTTCGGCTTGCTGTTCGCTACCTTTAGCGTAACGCCCGTAATGCTCGGAACCGTCACATCATATAATTGTCCATGATCATACTCGGTCCAAGTCCCATCCGATAACCGGGCGAAAAAGCTCTTGGAGCCTTCAATTCCTACAATCTCTTGTACTCCGCTGATTCCCTTCAACGGGCTCATTTCAAATGTTTGCGAGAATACATCCAATCTGGCATTCCACACCGTTCCGTCCTTTTTGACGAAAATCAGTTTCTGTTCTTTACCGAAAGAAATATCAGCCCCGTCGCTAATCAAGTTTTGGGACAGGTAAGTCGTGCTGCCATTGATACGAAGCGTACTGAACAGCACGAGTCTTCCGTCATTGTACAAAATAGCGGCATAGTCTCCGGCGACCTTGATTTTGCGGATCGCGCCCACGTCCGCTGCTTGACCCAGAACCACAGGTTCCGGCGTATAGGCACGATTATGGTATAAGACCGTCCCCGACTGGGTAACGCCACCAATAATCCCGTTGTTCTCGTCAAAAACGGACATTCCCTCAAACCCCTTTACAGTCTGCGGCTTGGAATCAACCATGCGATGGACGATGCCGTCAGAAGTCAACCAGTAACCTTGTCCAACCTGTTTCACATGATTCGCACCCGCTACGGACTGATATCCCGATTCCCCCCACATGACCAATCCGCCCGTATTATTGACGCCGAATCCGTATCCGCTGGAGCCCGCGATGAACTTCAGATCTCCGCCCATCGGAATCGGGATTCGGTTGATGGGAAGACGGCTGTACGTAATCCAGACCGTGCCGTCCTCCATCAAGGGCGTGCCATCGGGCAGCAGCATTGCAATCTTGGCGCTTGCCTTGCCCGACTCGCCATATGCTGCACCGGCCACGCTGGGAACCATCACGCAAACCGCCAATAGCAGAACCAACATTTTCTTGAACATGAATGAACCTCATCTCTTATCAGAATGTAAGTCTTTCAAATCTAGTTAATTTGAACCAGGAATATTATACCACTCGATAGAAACGAAACAATATCAAAATTCGCAAGATAACATAAGACCAAAAAACGCCCCCAGCATCTGTTTCCAGACACCAGGGACGCTTGTCATTCACCTGCATTTATTCCATGCGCTCAAACACCTTGAACCTTCGGCCTTCCTGCAATGCCACCAACGTATGTTCATCGACTACATAGATTTCCGTGCCTTCGGGCAGCTCGTTCGACGATAAATGCGTATCCGGATATTGATCCGGTTCGAGCCGCTTCTGGATCGTGCCCGCCAAGGTCAAATCCGCCTCCGCAAAAGCCTCGGCACCCTCAGTGCCTTTTCCGATATACTCTTGGTCATCGTATTTTACCAGAGACGCATAACTGGCCGACTGCTTGCTGCCGCAGCCCAAACATAGGATCAACAATAGGCTGATGATCGGAATCCCTGCTATCTTAAGCCTCTTGCCCATAAGTCTTCCTCCTTTCGGACGTCTCCCTACGGTCTTTGTCATCTATCAATAAAAGCTATAACAGCTCATCCAAGCGTTCCTTTAACGCTCGGGCATCATAACGAATAAAAGCTCCGTTGACCGTGCCGACGAGCACTTCCTGATCCGTTACGTTCAGCGCGCCGTTTTTGGCATAGGCCTCTCGCAAATCGACGTTGCCGGTGATCACGTCATGCAATCTGCCCAAGCTTCTGCCGTCTTCCTTATGCAACACCACAAGATCGCTTCCCAAACTTATCAGCAGGTACGAATCCAGGATTCCGTAGCTGCTGCCAACCAGATGGGACAGATCGTCACCCGCTTTGGACGTGGTCTCCATCTTCCATAGGATGCTGCCGTTCTCTATATCTACCGCAGCCGGAATGCCGTTCAAGGCAAGATAGACTCGCGCTCCCTCGATGACGCCACGGGTGGCCTTCCCTTTTATTGTCCATAGTTCCTTATCTTCAAGGCGGTCATATAGTACGCTTTCGTAAGCGGCGGCCCCGCTGAAATACTCCCCGCCAAGCGCACGCTGCACCAGCAGATACCGCTCATTCAGCACCTCGAACCTTTCCATCTCAAGTGCCGGATACGTGTCTTCGCGCTCGCCGGTTTCCGTATTGAGCAGAACCCATTCCTTGCCAAGCAGCATCCATCGTGTTGTCATATCCGTTGGCGCAGTCGGATCGTAACGATAACCTCCGGTAAAATACGGATCTCGGGACGGATCGTCCATCACCCTCTTGCCGACCTTCACATTCCATGACGCTTTGCCGGTGACCGGATCGTAAGCGGTAAGCTGTCCGTTCTGCTCGATGAGCACGTACGGATCGTCTGTTCCTGCATTCAACAAGCGGTGTTCGCCGGACAAGGTCTTTTTCCAACGCAGCTTACCGGTATCCTGATCCAGGACGCTCATCACGCTTTTGGTTTCGTTCATGTTCAAAGCTTCAACCAGTACGATCGCATCAGCCGCAGCCGTCATCGTCAAACCGAATTCGTTCTTGGGCTTAACCTCCCATAACACGTTGCCATCCGACAACCGGATATGCCGCACGCGGGCCACATAATCCTTAACCTCCGGATTATATGCCGAGTACATCGTGACATGCTGCCGCTCCCGATCTGTAATGGCCGTATACCAGCCGAACCCGGCATCCTCCTGCCACAGCTTCTTGCCGGTGCCCCGGTCGATTGCGTACAAGGAAGAGTTATCGTGCATCCCGCTGAACCCGCCGTCATCTCCCTTGAGGAGCAGGACATCCTCGTTGGCCTCCAGCAGGAAGGTGAAATTCAGATTACCCTGATTTCGCCAATCGGGATCGGCTGTTATGGTCTTGCGCAGCGGCAGGACGTCCAAACGATAGGTAAACTCGTAATCATCGCCAGGATTGTAACTCCGCTCGAAGGATCCCGCCGAAGGGATCACCCACTCGCTGGACGTCAGCTTTCCGGATGGGGAGAACGTCACGGTATAATGGGCATCCCGCTGCTCATATCTCCAGGTCTCCCCGAGTTTCATCGGTTTATTGGAGCTCGATTCCTGATTCCGCGATGTCTCCCTCGCCTGCGGTTCGCCGAGCAGCTTTTTCACGTACGAAGAAGGGGTCCCCTTCTTAAAAAGAAACTCCGTCAAGTTGCGCACCACATCCGTCGATACTTCTGAACTGCCACCGAGAAGCGCTTCAGGCATCGCCTTCTTGGCTGTCGTGTCCTTCCCTTGTACCCACATCATCGCCGGACGATAGATCCTGTAATCTTCCTTCCACTTGGAGGGAGCGACCATAACGCCGTACCAGTCCTTCCACTGGGCTACGGCGATGAGGGACGTTCCCGTCTGGGATACCGGCCATTTCACCGCGCTTCCGGGAGCCAGGTATATGCTGCCGCTGCTGCGCAGTTGAAGCGAGAGCGGGGAAATATCGTTCACTTTGGCAGCTTCCTTGGAAACATACCATGTCGGGAGCCACAGGTCCCCACGGGAATCGGACTTGATTAATGCCATTTCCCCCTTCACGGAGTGAAGCCGGAGCGATTCTCCATCGGCCCCGTAATAGCTGGCCTTGAGATTCCTCAGATGGCTGTTCTTGCTAAGCGCATTAGGGAAAAAAGCAGCCCTCTGCTGAAGCGTGACGCGTTGACCGGATGTAAAGCCCCCGGTTCCGGCAGCATCGGCGAATACGGGACGAGTGCCCTCCTGCGTCTGCTGAGCCGGAAGTCCGACGAGTGAAATGCAGGCGGCTGCCGTTATTCCGATGAATAGTCGCTTACGGATCGAAACGCGTGTACTCACAAGAAACCATCCTCTCCCATACAAGCATATATATTGTAAACGCTATTATAAGACAATATGTTCCAAAATCAAAACAAAAAAGCTCCCTTTCAGAAAAGGAGCTCTTTCTAACGCGTGTATGAACGGGCTATTCCTGTTGTGATGCTTCCGCGGCTGATCCGACGCAGGCTCGCTCTCTTCAGCATCATCGGACATTCATTCGCCAGGCTGAATCAGGTACGCTGCGGCTCTGCGTTTGCCTGCCTGTCATGATTCTGGCGCGATCAGACACGCCGTCCGATAATTCCTCCCATACTTGACCGATAAAGGATGCGGGGGCAATAGACGAGTCTCGATTGCTTCCTGATGCCGCCCCGCCGATGGATCGCTCCTCCATCTGCATATTAGCACGGAATGCACTGAACTCTGCGCATCCCGATAATAAAATGACACCAACCATCACAATCATAATCTGCCACGCCACCACGAGCCTAGCGTTCCGTTTCGAATAATCCAAGGATTCCATCCGACTTCCTCCTTATGTACGTTCTGAAGGAAAGTATAAGGAACATATCTTATCAATCAGCGGGGCAAGTTCTTAACGAATGCTTAAATAAAACTGAACAATTCCATAGGGTCCTTGCAGCAGCGATCGGGGAGCCCTTCTCAGGATCATATAAAAACGCTCCCTCGAAGGGAGCGTTCGCTTGGGCTGCCTCAATTGCTTCGCAATGCAGAACGACCACCGTGCGGCAAGCGAACTGCTGTTATACGACTTGGGGAAAGCGGGTTTCAAAGGTCGTCCGCTGCCGGTCGCTCCGAACCCGGATTTCGCCGCCCTGAACCTCCACGATGCTCTTCGTGATCGCCAGTCCCAGACCGGTGCCCCCGGTCTGCTTCGAACGGGAAGCCTCCACGCGGTAGAAGCGATCGAAGATGAAAGGCAAATCCCGCTCGGGAATCGGATCGCCGTAGTTGGTGAAGCTGATGCTCACCTGACCGCCAACGTTGCGGACGGCGATGTCGATCCTGTGTCCCGACTCTCCGTACCGGATCGCATTGGATATCAGATTCTCGTAAGCCCGGACAAGCTGGGCGCCGTCTGCCCGAATAACGAGGCCTTCCTCCGCCGCAAGCTTGCATTCCATCCCGGCTTTCTCCAAGGACGGCACGAATTCCTCGATCAGCTGTCTCATGAACTGAGCCATATCGATCTCCCTAATATCCAGCGGAAGCCCGTTATTGATCCTCGTGTATTCGAACAGGTCATCGATCAGCTTCTTCAGATTCTGCGCTTTCTCATAAGCGATATTCACGTAATACCGCAGCTCTACTTCATCCTGGTACCGGTCTTCCTCGATAACCTCCAGAAACCCCAGTATCGATGTCAGCGGCGTCCGGAGATCATGGGATACCCCCGTGATCAGATCATTCTTCGTTTTCTCCGCATGGCGCTCCTCCAGAATGGATTGGTGAAGCTGCCTGCTCATCTGGTTGATGCTCTCGGCGACCTCGCCCAGCTGGCTGCCTGAACGAACAGGAATCTCGGTATCGAAATTCCCCTTGGCAATCTCGCGGAGGCCATGCGTGATTTCCTCCAGGTACGCGTTCAGCTGCTCGGTCATGCGGTTAATGCCGGCAGCGACGGCGCCTACTTCGTCCCGGGTGTCGAGCTCGATTCTGGAATCGAATCGTCCGGCCGTGATGTCCTGAAGACCGGTCTCTACCTTCCGCAGATCCAGGGCAAACCACCTCGTGCCCATATAATAGCTTGCCAAAAAAAGAATGATGCCCGTGAACAACATAACCGGCTTCGAACCGAGGTTATTGACGATCCAGGCAAGCGGCGGGTTGATGGCCGGAATGGAGAGCACCAGCGTGCTTAACGCATAGAGTATGATAAGCAGGGCGGCCGCGATGCCGATGCTGGCCAGCAGCATAAGCAGCATCTTCAGGCGGATGCTATGAAGCTTCAATCCTTTCAAGTCAGTCACCTCTGGTTAAGTTTACTCTATTTTGTAACCGATCCCCCATACCGTCTTAATGTATTCCGGCTGCTGCGGATCCTTCTCGATTTTCTCGCGCAGCTTGCGAATATGGACCATGACCGTGTTCTTCGATTCCATGAACGGCTCGTTCCATACCTCGGTATAAATCTTGTCCATGCTCAGCACGAGTCCGCGGTTGATGGCCAGCGTATGCAGCAGGGAGAATTCGCGCGGCGTCAGCTTAATCTCCCTGCCGGCCACCGTTACCCGGTGGGACGCGACATTGAGGATCAGCTCATCGATCTGGATTTCGTTCTCGTCCCGCACCGATTGATTGTTCAGCTGTTTGTACCGGCGGAGCTGCGATTTGATCCTTGCGACCAGTTCCAGCGGACTGAACGGTTTGGTCACGTAATCATCCGCGCCGATGCTGAGTCCGGCGATCTTGTCAATCTCCTGGCTCTTGGCGGACAGCATGATAATGGGCGTGTTGTTCTCCTCCCGAATCTTCATGCATGCCTGGATGCCATCCATCTGCGGCATCATGACATCGAGAATGATTAAATCCACTTTATGGTTTTTTAGAATCTCCAGCGCTTCCAGGCCATGAGATGCGGTGAGCAGCGTATAGCCCTCATTCCTGACGTAAATCTCCATCAATTTCAAAATTTCGGTTTCATCGTCAACCATCAGTATCGTAACTCCAGACATGGCTCCTCCTTGATCATAAAGCGGCAGTCAGCATAACGCCTTTTACGTTCTCTTGCTCCATGGATGTTGTCAGGCCGGGCGATGCTGCTGTTTTGGTTTCCTTTCGCCATGGCCATGCCTCGTCGGGTATACGTCCTATTCTTGCGAAACAGGCTAGGAACCGGAAAGCGGCACAGCCGGCGTATCGGTTGGTTTACCCGATCTCTTCGCCTTCGGAATATTACCGAAAATCACCCATGAGCCCGGTATATAGCGAACCGTCAATTCCACGACGATCCATGAACAGCCTAAGGCTGCCGCAAAACCGCCTGCATACCACAGATGGGTCAGGATCGAGTTCCCCGTGGTTAACGGGAATTGACGGTAGACGAGCAGAAAGAACGGATGAATGAGATAAATCCCGAAGGATACGGCCCCCAGTCTCTCCAGCGCGGGCGTCCATCCGCGTACCCCGGCCCGGTAGAACAGAATGGCGAACTGGAGCAGGACAAGCGCCCCAAAGTAAGTATGCATATTCCACAGCAGCTCGTACAGCGTTGAATTATATCCGGTTCCGTGAAGACGGTTGTTGTAATAAATGTACACATGGCCGAGACCGGCAGCTGCCCATGCGATCCACAGCATCGTCCAAGCCGCGATGCGGTAAGGCTGTGCGTTGGAACGGCTGATCACAAGCCAGGCCTTGAGTTTCGGATAATAGATGCCGATAAAAGCGCCCAGCATGAAGTAAGCTATATAGGACAAGGCCCAGCTTCCCTTATTCGGCACCTGCCAATAATACTTATTCATCAGTATAAACGTCCACTGGAACACCAGTCCAATCGGAATCGCCCATTTTGCAAGCTGCGGCATCTTCTTGAACAACCACAGCACCAGCGGAAACAGCACATAAAACTGAATGCTGATAAACACGAAGTACAGATGCGTATACGCTTTGCCGGTCAACAGCTTTTGAATAAAACTCTCCATCGTCTCGCCAAACGGCCTGCCTTGATAATGCAGATAGTGCAGCAGCCCGAAGTAAAACACGGAAAAGAGTGTATACGGGATGATGATGTACAGCAATCTTTTCTTGTAGAATCCGCCGATCAGCTTCTTGGTCGTAGGGCGGTCATAATAATTGTAGAAGAGTACCAGGCTGCTCAAAAATATAAACGTCGGCGTTCCGTATTTCATGAAGATGTTCATAAAATTGTAGATGAAAAAGTATTTGGAGTCCGTCATGGCCGATACGGCATACGATGTCGAGTGAACGGACAGCACGCCGATAATGGCGAATGCGCGGACCAATTGCAGCTCGGGAAGACGCTCCCTTGGCAGAGAATTCATTTTGTTCATGGCAGTACCCTCTCATTTCAAAGTCCGAATTTTTCTCGTTCCTAACCGAAACGAATTCAATCAGTATAGTAGACATTTCTTAACGTCTTACTTCCAAATTCTTAACAATTGCTTAAGATTCTGGTTCTTGCTCCTAATAAAATTCTACTTGATCCCAAAATATCCTTGCTCTTACAATAAGAAAAACATCTATCGACGTACTTTCTCAGAAGACAGACCGCGTATAGCGGAAGTTTTTCTTGCGAGATAAGGATGGCAAACCTCTGAAGCTTACACTTTCTTATCTCTTAAAAATATTCTTTCAGAATTGGGGTGAATTGGATGCTGATTAGGATCCTTGCCGTTCGAAGTAGCTAGGCCCGGTCTATCATACTGGACCGGGCCCAGCCAGAATCACAGTAACTGAGCGAACGAATAAGAGACGATCTGTTTTCAGCATCCCATTTTATCTCAATTGAAAAGGTGAACCATATATATGAAATCACAGGAATACAAGTCATTTTATGATATCGTAGGAGCCTTAAACGGCTGGGATTTCAGCAAGGTCAGATGGATCTCGGAAGACGTGGAGTGGAATTTTTACGATGAGGTGAGCAAGCGGTGCACATCATCCGACGTTCTGCTGGATATCGGCACGGGAGGCGGAGAGAACTTGTTGTCCATCGCCTCGAAGGCGGCATTGCTGATTGGAATCGATCTTTCCCATGCGATGATAGAGACTGCCCGGAGTAATAAACGGAAGGCTGCGGCTTCCAACGTACGCTTTGTCCAGATGGATGCAGGGGTGCTTCAATTCCCGGAGGCGTTTTTCGATTTGATTTCATGCCGGCACTCCCCTTTCCGTGCTTCGGAGGTTGCCAGGGTATTAACCGATGATGGCGTGTTTCTAACGCAGCAGGTTCGCGAATGCGATAAAGCTAATCTGGCCCAAGCCTTCGGCAGAGGACAATCCTCCCGCGAAGACGGCGCTTTAATGGAGGAATACAAGAGGGAACTTCAGCTAGCAGGGTTTCGCAATATCCAATGCGCTGAATATGATGCCGTCGAGTACTATGAGCGTGAGGAGGATCTTATCTTCCTGCTCAAGCACACGCCCATCATTCCCGGATTCGGACAGGAGGAATCGGATTTCCGCATCCTGCAGCAATTCATCGAAGAGCATCGCACAGATCGCGGAATCCGGACGAATTCCGCACGGTTTATGATCGTGGCACGGAAATAGCCGGTCCTCCCTGGTTATAACCCGCAGTCTACGGCTATTAAACAGAAAAAGCGCACAAGGGGCACAGCCCTTGGCGCTTTTTTTTAGAAATCGGCATCGTATATTATCTCAGCATGATGGAACCGCCGTCCACCATCAGCGTTTGGCCGGTCATGTAATCGGAATCGGAGCTAGCCAAGAACACGGCCACGCGTCCGATATCCTGCTCGGGATCGCCCATTTTTTTGAGCGGAATCTTATCGACCATTTCTTGATACGCTTCCGGAAATGCCTGCTTCCACTGCTCTACGCCCGGCGTCAGCGCGATCGGACTGATCAGATTGACATTGATGCCGTCCGCTCCCCACTCGTTGGCAGCCACGCGTGACAGCCCCCGGATCGCTTCTTTCGCTGCGGCGTAGGAGGCCTGGTTCACCATGCCGGACAGTCCCGCACCGGATGCAAAATTGATCACCTTGCCCTTGGCTGCTTTCAGATGAGGATAACATTCCTGCATGAAATAAAACGTCGGATAGAATCCGGTATTGAACGACAATGCCATCACTTCATCGGTTGTTTCCACAATGGGTACCTGCTTGGACACATGCGCGTTGTTAACGAGAATATCCAGTCTGCCGTAGGTGTTCACAACGTCATCCACGATTCCTTTAATCGAGGCTTTATTCGTAATATCGCCGTTAATAAACATCGAATCGCTATATGCCCTCAGCGCTTTCTCCGTTTCGCGACCCTTATCCTCATTCACGTCCACGATGACGACCTTGGCGCCTTCCTTGGCCATGGCCAGAGCCATGCCGCTGCCGATTCCGCCGGCACCGCCCGTAATTATAGCTACTTTGTCTTTCAATTTCATGCTGTATACGCCCTCTTTCTCGAAAATGATAGCCTCACTATCAAAGATAGATCATTTCGCGAAAAATTTCAAATTTAAAGGATCCATGCAAAAAAAAGCAAGCCCCTCACCCATGGAGGAGCTTGCTGCTTACGTGTTACGACAGGATCAACTAAAGACCTGTGAAGCTATTCGTTATTAGCCGTTGACCAGCAGTTCTTTCAGCTGCTTGATCTGCTTGCGCTCGCCCGCAAGCACCAGCGTCGATCCTGCTGTCAGGATGTCGTCCGGACCCGGATTGATTTTCTGCTCTTTCTTGTTCACAATCGCTAATACATTAGCGCCAGTACGTTGACGAACCTGAAGCCCTGCAATGGATTGTCCCACGCATTTGTAATGCGGCTCGATTCGCGCCCATTCGATGATCAAATCTTCGAGCGTCACTTCGATGGTCTCCAGCGCTTTCGGTTTATACGTCATGCCGCCGATAATGCCTGCGATTTGTCTTGCCTCGTCATCCTCTAATGTAATCTGGGAGATGGTCTCCTCAGGATCGTCATCTTCAAAGTGGTACAACTCTCTACGGCCATCGTCATGAATAACAACAACCAGCTTATCCCCTGATCTCGCCTGAATAAGGAACTTCTTCCCGATACCCGGCAGATCAGATTCGCGAATAATACTCATGTGTAAATCCTCCGTTCTGGGGTTAATTCAATCTCTAGATTATATAGATTAGTTGGAAGAAAGTAAATCATCCCGGGCTTCCCTATGCATTCCTTTTTTTCACTTTCTCCACTGGATCGCTCCATTTGAATATTTTATTCATTCCACGGTACACGCGCTTCGACTCCTTGGCCAATAAGGGCCCAAGAATCGCGAGAATCAGGACATAGAGTGCCGAGAATGGTTTCAGCATCGCGGACAGTCCGCCTGCAAGTCCCAGATTCGCAACGATAATCGTGAACTCCCCGCGCGCCATAATAGTCAATCCGATGTTAAGCGACGATTTATGCGATAGTCCGGCCTTGCGCCCCGCTATCATGCCTGCGACCAGGTTGCCGATTATGGTCAGTACCACGGCGCCAAGAGCCAGCCATAGCGCATTCCCCAGCGTGGTCGGATCGATGCCGAGACCGAAGCTGAAGAAGAAGATCGCTCCAAAGAAATCACGGAAAGGTATGACCAGTTGCTCGATCCGTTCGCTATGATCCGTCTCCGATAAAGCCAGTCCGAACAGCAGCGCGCCGATCGCTTCGGCTACGTGCAGCGTCTCCGAAAACCCGGCAATAAAGAACATCGACGAGAACACTACGATAATGAAAATCTCGCTGGACGTAATATTCAGCAATTTGTTAAGTATGGGTGGACCTTTTCTCGCAATAACAAAGAACAACAGCATGTAACCTATGGAAATGCAAACCGAGAGGATCGTTGCCCCTATCGATGTAGCCCCGCCTAACAGCAGTCCCGACATAATCGATAAGAACACGGCAAGGAAAATATCATCGAACAAAATCATGCCGAGTATGAGTTCCGTCTCCGCATTCCCCGTGCGCCGCAGATCCACAAGCACCTTAGCGACGATGGCGCTGGAGGAAACCGACAGCATCCCTGCAATGATCAGCGTCTCGTACAGAGGCATATTGATCACGAAACCGTAAGCCACACCCAGCACGAAGTTCAATACTACATATACGGTTCCGCCTACCACAATGTTTCGTCCGGACTTGATCAATTTTTGAACCGAAAATTCAAGACCAAGGTAAAAGAGCAGGAATAGAATACCGATCTGTCCCAGAAAATCGATGATCCCCTGGCTCTCAATGAACTTAAAGTCAAGAATCCCTATCGTTGGTGCATGCGGACCGACAAGCATCCCGAGCACAATCAAGAACGGTATGATCGAGAACTTGAGCTTTCCAGCAATTACGGAGGCTATAGCAACCAGAATCAGAGCAGTTCCAACCTCAAACATCATATGGTCCATAGAAGACCTCCTCCTCCTCAAATTTGACTTCTGGCAATCATTACTATTATACATAAAAATGCATACATTTACAAAGGAACTGCAATATATTTGCTTGATTGCCTTTTATGCAGGAAATGGCGTCATTTAAAAACAGGCTTATTTTTATTAGCGATTTCATTGTTTCCAAAAAATATAAAATCTATCCACAATCGCATTCAAGCTTCATCAAATGAATAAATATACACTTTATTGCATACAATACCAGGTAAAAAAATCCATTATTTTAAGCGGCATGTTCACCTTCTTCCTGGTTTTCGTTTTTCTTATGCGCACGAAAAAAAGCCCCGCGGCTGCAACCGCGGGGTTTTGCTCTTCTTTGCACTATTTAAACCAGCCTTTTTCCTTGAAACGCGTGATCGCTTCGATCCGGTTGCTGACGCCAAGCTTATCAAGAATAACGGAAATGTAATTACGCACGGTTCCCGTGGTTATAAACAGCTGATTGGCAATTTCCTTCGTATTCTTGCCGTCCGCGATGAGGCCCAGCACTTCCTTTTCCCGCTCCGTCAGCGGATTCTCTTCACCGGAATACGCTTCATCCACCAGCTCGGAGGCGTAGATACGCCTGCCTGCCATAATGCTGCGAATGGACGCAGCCAGCTCCTCGCTCGGGCTGTCCTTTAGCAGGTAAGCGTTGGCGCCCGCTTTCACGGCACGCTCGAAATACCCGGGCCGGGCAAAGGTCGTCAGGATCATCACCTTGCAGCCATAACCCTTGATCTCCTCGGCGGCTTCAAGCCCGTTCATGATCGGCATCTCAATATCCATGATGCAGATATCCGGCATATGAAGTTTGACAAGCTGTACGGCATCCTTGCCGTTGCCCGCCGTCCCGACCACCTGCATATCCTCTTCCAGATCCAGCAGTGAGGCCAAGGCTCCAAGCAGCAGCCGCTGATCTTCGGCAATGACGATTCGGATCATATTCCCGCCTCCTTATCCGGCATTCTGAGCACATTAGGGACTCGAAGGACAAGCGTAGTCCCCTCGCCTGAAGCAAACTCCATGCTTCCGTTCACGAATTCAAGCCGCTCTCTCATTCCCCGCAGCCCGTTGCCGCGGTTTTTCGCGTCCGTCACGAACCCGGTTCCATTGTCCTTCACCCTGGCAATCAGATCCGTTTCCGTGGATTCGATCACAATGGAGCAGGCCGTGGCATTGCTATGCTTCACGATGTTATTCACTGCCTCTTTCAGGCACATGCTGATCACATTTTCATTCATTAACGACAGATTCTCCGGCTCCAACGTACCCTCAAAGGTCAACTCGATCTGCGCCGCCTTCAAGATTTGCCGAATACGGAAGATTTCATCCGCAAGCCGGGTCCCCCGCATCCGCGTCACCATCTCGCGCACTTCCTTCAGTGCGGTTCGGGCCGTCTGACGGACATCGTTGATCTCGGCTTGGGCCCTTTCCATATCCTGCTTCATCAACTTGCCGGCCAAATCGCTTTTGAGGCCGATAAGAGACAGCTTTTGCCCCAGCGTATCATGCAAATCCCGGGCAATGCGCTGGCGTTCCTCCAGCTTCACCAACTCCGAAATCCGTTTGTTGGCATCCTCCAGCTGGCCCTGCAGCTGATCGTTCTTATTCCGGTTATAGTTTGTCACGGGCAGCAGAATGACCCCTACCACACTCACAAGCACGAATGGCAGCTGCGTGATGAAGAACGGATTCCGCGTTAACAATCCATAATTCACCGTAATAATGGTCGTAACCAAGTGGATGGAGTACAGCGTGATAAACCCGGCCTTATTCTTGATGTTCCCGATGAAGAATGCCAGGAACAGCGAAAAATAGATATATCCGAATACCACGGACATCGTAACCGATATTAAAATTTGCAGACTCGTCCAGAAATAGACGAGCCAGCCTTTGGACAGAAATGACAGCACATAGAAAGCGAAGAACATCACGATCATCAGAACGCCGATCACGATCTGATAGGTCGAGGTCGACCGGAAGATGAAATAGAACGGAAGGATGTAGAAGACAACCCATACGTAAGGGCTCAGTCCCGTGCTTTTATGAAAGATCTGATACCATTTCTGCATGGAGTCCCACCTTCTGTCGGTTCAAGCTTAATTCATTTACTAGCCTTAGCGAATCCGTGATCCATTATAGCATCATGACTCAGGAATCTATTCGCGCTGGACCCTGGGTCTTGGGCTCGCCAGGTTCTTCTCCGCCTTCGCCAGTGCGGATTCCTGCGGTTTACGAAGCGACCGACGCGCTTCCTTAAAGGTGACAAACACCTTTTTCTCTTCATCCCACAGACGGAAACGAATGGACTTCAAACTGGTCTTCAGCGTAATCGTGGTTGCCTTCTGCAGCGGAGGAGCGGCTTCATGCGCCTTCTCCAGGTTATAGTTAGGCACCTTCGGGCTTAAATGGTGAACATGATGGAAGCCGATGTTGCCGGTGATCCATTGCAGAACCTTCGGAAGTTTGTAATAAGAGCTGCCTTCTACGGCTGCATTGATATAACTCCACTCTTCATCATGCTCGTAATACGTTTCCTCGAATTGATGCTGCACGTAGAACAACCAAATGCCAAGCATCCCGGAAACCATGAAGATCGGAGCTTGAACGAGCAGAAATGCCTGCCAACCGATCACCCAGCACAGCAATGCATACAAAGCGACAATCAAAATATTCGTTGTATAGTTACTTATCTTCTCCTTGCGTCTCGCGCCTTTGCGGTTGAAACGGTAGGAGATCAGAAATATGGCGATGGGACCCAGACCGAACATCACGATCGGGTTACGGTACACCCGGTAGTACAGACGCTGCCAAAAGGAAGCTGCCCCATACTCTTCAACGGTTAATACCCACATATCGCCGATTCCCCGCTTATCGAGATTGCTGCTCGTCGCGTGATGGATCGCGTGGGTGTTCTTCCATTGCTCGTAAGGGCACAGCGTAAGCACGCCCGTAATCGTGCCGAGAATTTTGTTAGCCTTGCGGCTCTTGAAGAAAGATCCGTGACAGCAGTCATGGAATATGATAAACGTCCGGACAACAAAACCCGAAGCAACCACGGCTATGGGAATGGTTAGCCAGTACGATACGGATAAGCTTAAATAGGCTGCATACCATAGCAGTATCAAGGGAACCAGTGTATTGAAAAGCTGACCTATACTCGCCTTTGTGTCAATTTCTTCATAAGGGGCAACATTCTTTTTCAAGCTGGACAATTTGTTATCGGGTTTAGCCATAGTTGTCTTCCTCCTCGAAATGAAGCGCAAGGACGTTATCAAGCTATCACGCACTTGTCTAATTTAAGTATAGTTAGAATGTCATGCGCGTCGTAGTCATAAACGTCATTTCGGGAGTATGACAAATATCATATATCAGTGCGGGAATCCGCCGGGAACCGCAGTCCGATCTGGCTTCTGGCTTCCTGCATAATTTCGGCCGTAATGAGCGAGTTGGCATGGGTGTTGATTGAACTTTCCCGTTCGCCGCACCGGATCAAATCGATAAATTCCCGGGCTTCGTAATACATCGATTCATGCGTTTGCAGCTGGGTCACGTTCTCGATGGTGCCGTCTCTGTAGCGGATCTTCACATCGTACGGCTGATTGATTTTGTCGATGATCATCGTGCCGTTCTCGCCCTGAATTTCGGTAGGGGCAAGGGAATCGCTGATTTTGGAATGCATGATGACGGCATCCATCTCGGGATAGGACAACAGCAGACTGCCTTCGCCGTCAACCCCGGAAGACAGCATGTAGCCGGAAGCCTTCACCGTGTCCGGTTTTCCGAACAGGGTCACCATCGGGTACAGGCAATAAATCCCCAGGTCCATTAGAGAGCCGTTGGAATATTCAGGGTTGAACGCATTCAGTACTGTCCCCTGCTTGAACGCGTCATAACGGGAGGAGTATTGGCAATAACTTGCAAAATAACGCCGTATCGGGCCCAGCTTGTACAAGTTGTCCCGGACGGTCTTGAAGTTCGGCATCAGCGTCGACTTCAATGCCTCCATCAACAGAACGTCATTGTTCTTCGCGGCTTCGATCATGGCGGCCACTTCGACCGCGTTGGAAGCCATCGGCTTCTCACAGAGGACGTGTTTCCCGTGGTTCATGCATAATATTGCCTGGTCCACGTGATAGGAATTCGGACTCGCAATGTATACCGCATCAATTTCGTCATCCTGCACCATTGCCTCAAGATCCGTGTAGACCTTGGGATCCGCGTACTTAGCCGCAAAAGCCCTGCCTTTCTCTTCCGTACGGGAGTATACGGCAGCTAGAATAAATTCTTCCGTCTCCAGTGCCGACTGGAGAAACCTCTCGGTGATCCAGTTTGTGCCGATAATGGCAAAACGGATGTTCATCCCTTATCCCTTCCCTTCATGGTTTATCCTGATTGATCTTTGTCGTTGGCTTACATCCATCCTTCAAAAGCCGAAATTCGTTCGCGTGCCGAATCCGGAATCGGCGTGCTCTTGCCTGAAGCGGTCTCGATGAGCACGATGGTTCCGCGGCCGGCTGCCTTCAAGGCGCCGTCCACTACGATCGCATATTGAATGTCCATGGAGGAGCGTCCGATCTCAGCCACCCGCACATGAAGCCTAAGCGGGTCCTTCAGATACATTTGCGCCAAATACTGGCACTCCAGATCCGCAACAACCGACACCTTTTGATCGCCGAACAGCTCGTCGGTCAATCCCAGATTCTCGAAATATTCAATGCGTCCCTGCTCAAAATACATGAAATAACTGACGTTATTGACATGACCCAGCATATCCGTTTCGCAGTACCTAATCTTTATCGGAATTTCAAAGTGAAACGTGTCCAGCCAGGACTTGGGATCCGGTTGTATGAAGGTTGTTTTTTTCATGATGAGTCCCCTTTCTCTTTATAAGAGGGAAATGTATGTACAATGCTAAACCAGTCTTATACAAGGATAATGAATACCCGCTGCGTCCGTCAACTAAATAACCAAATGATGGATATTATCCCTGACGCCCTTGGAATATGGCTTGAATTCATTTTCCTCCCATAGGTTGCCACCTATAGAAACAAACCATGAAAAAAACCATCCGCCCCCGATCAGGATCACGGGAGGGATGGTCTCGATAGTATGAATGGAACTAGCTGGGTCATAGCACGTGCCGATTCGCCATCAATGTCTCTTCTTATAGTAGGTTAGGGCCAGCGCGAGCGCCAGCACCGAGCCCTTGACGATATCCATCGCATAATACGGCACGGACAGCATGATCAGACCGTTTTGCAATATACCGATCAACACAGCGCCGACAAAGGTCCCGAGCGCGTTCGGCTTGCCGGCTCCAAATACGGAGTATCCGATGAAAGTCGCGGCAACGGCATCCATAAGATAGGGCCCGCCGGAGTTGACCTCGGCCGTCATGACGCGAGCCCCGAGGATAATGCCACCGATGGCGGCAAACAATGCGGAGACCAGATAAGCGATCAGACGGTATTTACTCACCGGGATCCCGGATAAAGCCGCCGCTTCGCGGTTGCCCCCGATCATGTACATGTACCGTCCGTGTTTCGTATAGGTCAGGAACAGATGGACCACGAGGACCACGAGAACCATAATGATAATGATCCATGGCACCTGCCCGATCTTCTCGAACAGCGCCGGAATTTTACCGGTCGCAAAGTCCCCGCTCGGCATGATCATATTCTGGGAGATGGTAGCCCCCCGGGTATACGTCAGGGCAACGCCCTGGAAGATAAACATCGTCGCCAGGGTCATCAGCATGTCGTCGATCTTGAAATTGATGACCAGAAACGCGTTGATCAGCCCGACGGCCAGGCAGAACAGCAGTGTGAGGCCGATGCCGATGCCGATGTTTTGCCCGTGCCAGACGAACATGGATATGACCAGCGCGTTTGCCAGGGAGGCCGTCGAGCCGACGGACAGGTCAAAGCCGCCAACGGCGAGCGATACGGTCAGTCCAACGGCAATGATCGTCACGATCGAGATCGAACGGAGAATGTTAATAATGTTGCTTGTATTCAAAAAGTTGTCGGCAACGGTCCCGAATACGAGAATAAGTACGAATACCGTAATCAACGTGCCGTATTTATACAGAAAATCGAATGCGAAGCTAGCCGCCGGCTTCTCCTTAACAGGTCTTGCTGTATTCATGTCAACCCGCCTCCTGTGCAGTAAAGCAATAATTCCTCTTCATTCGTTGACCGCGTTGTCAGCTCCTTCGTGATGCGGCCGTCATACATTACATACACCCGGTCGGTGATGCCCACGATTTCCGACAGCTCGCTTGTAGCGTACAGCACGCATTTCCCCCGCTTGGCCAGCTCGGCCACCAGCTTGAAAATATCCCGCTTCGCGCCAACGTCAACGCCCTTGGTCGGCTCATCGAAAATATACACGTCCGCATCGGCCAGCAGCCATTTGCCGATCGCCACCTTCTGCTGGTTGCCCCCGGACAGGTTTCTCACCCGCGCTCTCTCGCTTGGAGTTTTGATCCCGAGCGACTCGATCATCTCTCTCGCCGCCTGTTTCTCCCTGCCAAAGCTTAGCCAGGAACCCCATTTGGAAAATTGGGACAGCACCGCGGCCGTTAAATTGACGGACACCGGCTCTTCCACGAACACGCCTTCCCGGCGGCGCTCCTCGGGTACGAGCGCAATGCCGTTCCGCACGGCATCATGCGGCGAGCGGATGCGCAGCTTTTTTCCATCCAGTCTCATCTCGCCGGTTGACGTGCCGGAAGCCCCGAATACCGCCCGGCACAGCTCGGTTTTCCCGGCCCCGACAAGGCCTGCCAAACCGACGATCTCCCCTTGGCGGAGGCTCAGATTAACGCCGTTGATTTTGCCCGGGTCGTACATGCCTTTTACCTCTAACCGCGCAGGACCGATGTCTCGCTCGATGTGGGGAAACTGCTGGTCCATCTTGGAGCCCAGCATGTATTCCACCACTTTCGGCTGATCGATATTCGCGATGCGGTCGCTCTTCACCAGCAAACCGTCCCGCATGATCGTAATGTCATCGCAGATTTCGTACAGCTCCGGCAGCCGGTGAGATATGAAAATAATGCCGACTCCGTCCTGCTTCAGCTTGCGCACCAGCTTGAACAGCTGCTCCGTCTCGCTATGGCTGAGCGGCGCGGTCGGCTCGTCCAGCACCAGAATGCGGCACTGTTTGGAAACGGCTCTGGCGATCAGCACCATCTGCTTCTCCGCCAGCGTCAGCTCCGAAATCAGCTTTTTGACCGGGACCCGGATATTCATCCGCGCAAGAATCGATTCGGCTTCCCGATGGAGCTCCTTCCAACGGATCAAGTGCCGTTTGCCCATATCGTGAACCGTCCGGTCGAGCATGATGTTCTCGCCGACCGTCAGGTTCGGAATGAGCGCGGTATCCACCTCTTGATAGACGATCTGAATGCCCAGGTCCTTTGCTTCCTTCGGTGAACGGATGTCCGCCCTGCTTCCGTCGATCCAGATCTCGCCCTCGTAATGGGTATACGCTCCCGATAGAATCTTCATTAAGGTAGACTTTCCCGCGCCATTCGCACCGATCAACGCATGAGCCGTCCCCGCAGTCGTCTGAAAATCAACATCGGTCAACGCCTTAACGCCTGGAAAAGAGATCGATATGTGCTTCATTTGAAGTAAGGGTGCCGCTCCCGAATTGTCGGTCGAGCTGGCAGTTGTTGGCTCCATCACGCTTCGCAAGTGTATTCTTCCCTTCAAATAGGATAGGGCGCCCCTATCGATGACCGACAAGAGCGCCTGTATGAATATTGCTGTTTATTTGCCGCCTGCTTCTTTCAATGCCTTCATCCAGTCCTCTTCGAATTCCGTGCTTGTTCCCCAGCTCGGGATAATATCGGCCAAATTAACCATGTTGACCGCTTCGGTAGCACCCTCGAGGCCAGAGCGCTCGATCAATACAGGCTCCAGATTATACGTAGCAGGCGTTTCCTCGCCTGCAATCTTCTTAGCCAGCAAACGAACGTTGATGGCGCCGATCATCTTCGGATCTACGGCTGCGGTAGCCACCCAAGGGCTGTCCGGTTTCTGGATCAGCTCCAGGTCCGCGTTGGATACGTCGATGCCGTAAATCTTAACCTCGCTGCGTCCCGCTTCCTCCAGCGCTCTGGCCGCGCCGATGGCGAATGCATCCCAGGTTGCGAAGATTGCATCGATTTCGCCCTTCGGATATTTCGTCAGGATAGCGGATACCGCATTTTGCGTTTCCAAGGAAGTCTGGTCACTCGCTACGCCGAAACGCTCCACTTCCTTGATGCCCGGGTTGTTCTTCAGCGTTTCCTGGTATACGGCATTACGACGCACCATCGGCGGGAATCCGTCTACCCAGAGGTAAACGATGTTGGCCTCCGGCCCTTGCTCTTCAATCAGCTTGTCCAACGCCAGCTTTGCGAGCTGCTCGTCATCCTGCGATGTCTGGGTTACCCCTGCAATGTCACCGATCTCCGGCAAAGAGTCGAAGGTGACGACTGGAATTCCCTTTTCGGTAATCTTCTTCACGTCCTGAACCGATGCAGGATCGTCGCCATGCGATATGATAAATCCATCGTAGTCGCTGTCAATGGCTTGTGCGATCGCGTCATGGAATTTAGCGGAGTCTCCATTCGCCGAGAAGGTATCCACCTTAAACCCGAGAGCCTCGCCTTCCTGCTTCGCCCCAGCCAAAAATTGAGCCGTGTGGTCATCGCCTCCGATTTTCCGAACGACCATCAATTTCACCGGATCCTTCTCGGCAATGCCTGCCGGCAGGTTCTCGACCTTGTCCGCCAGATTGCCCGACGCGCTGCCGCCGCCGCTGCCCGATTCGGCACATCCGGTCAATACGATCACAAACGCCAGCGCCAGCGCCGATAATTTCCTTACATGTTTCATGGCTTTCATGTTCTCTCTCCCCCTGTTTTCCGTAAAAAAGACGAATATTAATTAATACAAGTAATCCTATAGGATTTAAAAGGAGGCGTCAACCATTATTTTTTCGCTTTAATGCATTACACCACATACGCAAAAAAAATGAAAGTGATTTCTAACATTTCTAATTGTATCGGCAGCTATGAACCCATATTTCATACCTATTGCCATTCTCATTTAAAAAAGAGCTCGGGCACGATATTCGCGCCCGAGCTCTTTCCATTAGGAGCACGGATCCCGTGCATCCAGCGTTTGTTGCTTCCAGCTTCAGCTCTAAGACCAACCGTTAAGCGTTAGCCCAAAGAAACGCCCATCGTTTCGAGCCAGGCCTTCGCGATCAGGCCGTGTCCGGCCGGTGACGGATGCACGCCGTCCGGCGCCCAGAAGGCAGCTTCGCGACGCACCGACGCCGCAGCGAACAATCCGTCCAGCGGCACCAGGAGGGCTCCGTATTCCACCGCCAATTCGCGGACCGCCGTGATTTTCGGATCCAGATCCTCGCGCCAAGCTCTCCGATCCTCCGGATGAGGCAGCACGAACGGTTCAACCAGAATCAGCTTGGCGTCCAGCGCTTCTTTCGTCCGTTCGATCAATTTGCGGTACCCGGCTTTATAATCCTCGGTGCTTGTCGGGTCCCCGCTATCATATCGGCGCCAAGTGTCATTGATTCCGATATAGATGGATACCCAGTCCGGCTTCAGGTCCAGGCAATCCTCCTGCCATCTGTTATTCAAGTCAACGACCCGGTTTCCGCTGATCCCTCTATTCAAAAAGGTAACGTTCAACTCAGGAAATTTCATGCCGAACAACGAGTCGATCAATAGCGGGTAGCCGTTCCCCAAGCTGCCGGAAAAGTTGCGGTCGCGACCGCAATCCGTAATGCTGTCCCCTTGAAATAATACGACATCCCCTTGCTGCAAACGATTCATTCCACTTCCTCCTCATCGGTATGTTGCTATTGTGCGTACACTTGGAAATTCGTAGGCTCATGTGTAGTGAGAACGCTTCCTAACATTTAAATATTTGCCGTGCAGGGCTCAATTCCTTTTTATGAACCCTGCAAATCGTCGATTCGCATCGATTTTTTTGGATAAAAAAAACCTGCCCCGACTCCGGTCGGGACAGGTTTGTTCTATTCGATTAGGCTCCGGTCGGCATGGCCACCCAGTGGCCTTCCGATACTTCCACAAGCTCGGAATGCTCCAGATTATATTTATCCTCTCCGGTGCGTTCTTCCAGCAGGACCCGTTTCTTCTTGGATTCGATCTTCGGATCGGGCACCGGAATCGCCGCAAGCAAGGACTTCGTATAATCATGCTGCGGATTGGAGTAGAGCTCCTCGCTTTCCGCAAGTTCGACGATCTTGCCCATATACATAACGGCAACGCGGTCGCTGATATGCTTCACCATCGACAGGTCGTGCGCAATGAACAGATAGGTCAAGCCCAGACGGTGCTGCAACTCCTCCAGCAGCTTCACGATCTGCGATTGGATCGACACGTCGAGCGCGGAGAGCGGCTCATCGCACACGATGAATTTCGGCTCGACCGCCAGCGCCCGCGCAATCCCGATCCGCTGGCGCTGGCCGCCGGAGAACTCGTGCGGGTAGCGCGTCGCATAAGCCGGATCCAGTCCGACCATATCCAGCAGCTCCTCGACCCGCTTCTTCCGCTCCTGCTTGCTGCCGGTTAACTTATGGACATCCAGCGCTTCGCCGATAATGTCCACGACCTTCAATCTGGGATTCAGCGAAGCATACGGATCCTGGAAGATCATCTGCATATGGCGCCGCATGGCCTTCATTTCCGAAGGGGAGAGGCGATTCACGGACATCCCCTGATACAGCACTTCTCCGCCCGTCGGCTGATGAAGTCGAAGGATGGCCCGTCCCGTCGTTGATTTTCCGCTGCCGGATTCGCCGACGACCCCGAGGGTCTCCCCCGCCTGAATATGAAAGCTGATATCATTCACCGCTTTAAGCACATTCCCTTTGCCCATATCAAAATACTGCTTCAGGGATTTCACCTCTAACAGCGGTCCTTTGTAATCCGTGCTTGGCACGATGATCGGCGCCGGCTTCGCTTTCTTCTTCTCGTCGAGGCGCGGTAGCGCGTTTAACAGCTTCAAGGTATAGGGATGCTGAGGATTCTCGAAGATCTCCTCCGTCGTTCCCGTCTCCACGATCACACCGTCTTTCATCACGGCCACGCGGTCGCACATGCCCGCCACAACGCCGAGATCGTGCGTGATCAATATAATGGAGGAACCGAAGTGCTCCTGCATATTTTTCATCAGATTGAGGATTTGGGCCTGAATCGTTACGTCAAGCGCCGTCGTCGGCTCGTCCGCAATCAGCAGCGCAGGTCGGCACGCCAGGGCGATGGCGATCATCACCCGCTGCCGCATGCCGCCCGAGAACTCGTGCGGGTATTGATTATACCGCGCTTCGCTGTTCGGGATGCCGACCAGCTTGAGCATGTCAAGCGCCTGCTGCTTCGCTTCCTGCTTGGACAGCTTCTGGTGTTTGACCAGACTTTCCGATATTTGTTCCCCGATGCGGATGGTCGGATTCAGCGAGGTCATCGGGTCTTGAAAAATCATCCCGATATCGCGTCCCCGGATGCTCTCCATCTCCTTCTCGGTTTTCTCGGCCAGGTTCTGGCCAAGGAACAGGATCTCTCCATCCTTCATATAAGAAGGCGGGGAAGGCAGCAGCCGCATGATCGAGCGTGCCGTGACGCTTTTGCCGCTCCCGGATTCTCCGACGATACCGAGAGTCTCCCCTTTCTTCACCTCAAAGCTGACCCCACGCACCGCGTGAAATTCTGAATCACGGGATTGAAAGGCCACGCTCAAATTTTTAACCTGCAATATCGGTTCCAACTCTGCTCACCTGCCATTATGCTTATGTCATTAAAGTAATATACTCTACAACTCTTATAATCTATTGACTTTTAAAATAGGCTAAAATAAAATATACTATATCACTCGGAATAATGCAATTTGAAACAAGGAGGAAAGGCACCTTATGAGGGGGACAGAAGCAGCAAGACCAAACAGACTCATAAGTTCGATAAGCAGCACATACAGTAAGATCCTTCTGAATCCTTCTTATAGATACTTACTATTATTATTGGGAGCGCCCGTGAATCTCGTGGTCTTCCTATTTTATTTGGTCCAGAGAAAGAAGGATGACTACGCGGCGGCTGAGAACCGCATACGCAGCGAGATGCTGGCCGCCGGATATCTGGAGGCCCTTCGCTCCGAGATGATGGAGCAGCAGAAACGCAAGCATGAGTTTTTCAAGCAAAAAATCAGCGAGACTCAGCTCCGACAGGAAGTCGACAAGATCGCAGAGGCAAGGTTCCGTGAAGTCCTCAAGGATCGGACCGCCAAGGACCTGAAGCTGAACAATCGCAAACGGCTGACTCTGGCCGATACGTTCGGTTCTCTTATCGAGAACCCGTTGTTCTTCATTATATCACTTATTCCGGGCCTGCTGATGTACATCCTTATTTTTTTGTACAGCAATCCCTATCTGAAATATATTTTGGAGAGACTCGTGATGACGGTATTCGTTATCTTTGGCGTAGCGGTGCTCGTCTTTACGATTCTTCACTTGTCGCCGTTCAACCCCGCGGCCAACATATTGGGCGAGACGGCAACGCCGGAACAGATCGCGGCTTTCAACAAAATGCACGGACTCGATCAGGGCTATCTGACGCAGCTGTGGAACAACATTAAAGGAATCGCCTACTTCGATCTCGGCAAATCCTTTTCGGGCAACGAAGAGATTACCTCCAGCATCGCCAGAAAGTTTCCGATCACGCTGACGCTTACGGTCATTTCGTTGATCATCGCGATTGCGATCGCATTGCCGATCGGGATTATCTCGGCCACGAGACCGAATTCGTTCTTTGACTATACGTTTATGTTCATAGCGCTGATCGGGCTGTCCATTCCGAACTTCTGGCAGGGACTGATCTTCATCCTAAATTTCTCGATCAAGCTGCAGTGGCTGCCCGCCACCTTCAATCCGGAGAACTGGCTGTCCATGATCATGCCGGTGATCGTACTCGGGACGGGACTTACCGCTTCGGTGGCCCGAATGACGCGCTCCTCCACGCTGGAAGTCATTAATGAAGATTATATGATCACAGCCAGAGCAAAGGGGCTGGGCAAGCGCACCATTCTGATGAAGCATGCTGTCCGCAATGCCATCATTCCGATCATTACCGTCATCGGACTTCAGTTCGGCGGGATGCTCGGCGGTTCCGCCGTTACGGAGAAGGTATTCAACATCAGCGGTATCGGCAGCTACATCGTGGATAAACAATTTATCCCTGACATCCCGGCCATCATGGGCGGCGTGGTTTACACCGCCATCACCATATCGCTGGTGAACGTCATCATCGATATCTTGTACGCATTCTTCGATCCACGGATCAGGTCCAAGATGAAACAATACTAAAGCAGGTGTACTCATGATTAAGAAGCTTCTTTCCAAACCAGAAACCAAACACCAGCTGAAATCCTCACACGAGTACAGTCAAGCCAGCTTCACATGGGTTATCTCTCTGACCTTAACGGTGATCCTGCTTCTGAACAGCTTTGATTTCACTGGGGGAACCATCAAACCGTGGGTGTTCGCCGCCTTTGCGGCATATGCACTGTTTACGATCATACAGATCATCATTACGCTGCTGATCCGAAGGGATCTTCAAAGGGACGGAGAAATCCGGCGCTTGACCAGGATCCTGGGTTACGTTCAGCTGCTGAGCATCGTTACGGGGAATCTGTTTACCGTCACGTTCGGTTTCAATCTAATCAAAAAACAGAAGCCTCCCGAATATACGATTGCCGTTTACATGCTGCTAACCCAGCTGTTTGCCATCGCGATATCGGCGCTGAATCTGTTCAAGCCTTACGTCTCGAATACGTTCCTGCCGGCCATGGCCGTGCTTCTGGTTATAGCCGTCGTTCAGCTGATCGCGCTTATCCTCGTTGCCAGGTACGTAAAATCGGATTATGCGCATCCGGCATTGACCTGGCTTGCTTTTCCGATCATTCTGACTGCGGCAACGGGCAATATTTTTGCTCTGGTGCTCGGCATCAACCTGCTTGCGAAGATCCGCAAGAACGGCAATCCCGCGATGACCCGCTGGGGCGACGTATGGGTAAAGCTTACTGCCAATTCGACGGCCATGTCCGGACTGTTCTTCGTGATTTTCCTGTTCTGCCTGTCGGTGACCAGTCTGTTTACCTTCGATTACAGCATTGCGATCGATAACAACTACAGCGCCATCCTGCAGCCGCCAAGCCTGGCGTACCCCTTCGGTACGGATAACTTCGGCCGGGATTTGTTCTCCCGGATCGTATTCGGGGCCCGCATCTCGCTGATCGTCGGATTCGCTTCTACGGCGATTCCGGTTGTCATCGGCGGCATTCTCGGTGCCGTCTCAGGCTACTATGGCCGCCATACCGACAACATCATCATGCGATTGCTGGACGTGCTGTACGCCATTCCGGGCATCCTGCTCGCCATTGCGATCATTGCCGCATTCGGAGCCAATACCGTCAACCTCATTCTGGCGCTCAGCGTAGGAGCTATACCGACTTATGCAAGAACCATGAGGGCGAATGTGCTCCTGGTCTCCACCTTTGAGTACGTCGATGCGGCCAGAGCTTTCGGCTCGAGCAATTTTTCGATCATTTTCAAGCATATCGTTCCCAACTCGCTCGCGCCCATGATCGTCAAATCGACGTTAACCATTGGTGCAGCCGTCATCTCGACGAGCAGCTTGAGTTATCTGGGTCTCGGCGTCGAGCCGCATATCCCGGAATGGGGGAATATCCTGAAGATCGGAAGCACGTACCTTGAGACGCATTCCTACCTGGCGATTTATCCGGGTCTGGCCATCATCGCGCTTGTCCTGTCCTTCAACTTTCTGGGCGACGGACTGCGGGATGCGCTCGATCCGAAGCTAGATTAAAGCTTTTCGTGCCCTGGGCACACTAACGTTGGTTTCAAAAAATATTTTATATATATACAACTCAGGAGGGTATCACCAATGAAAAAGAGTTCCTTGCTGTTATTGTTCCTCTCGCTAGTCATCGTACTGGCCGGATGCAACGTAACAACCAAAGATGATGCACAGCAAAATCAGCAAGAACCAGCGGATACAGCTACAGACACATCCGCTGTTAATATTGAATTGCTTGGCATGAGCTCTAACGAATCCGATGTCAACATCATTCGCGACCAGCTCACCAAGAACGGCTTCAACGTGAAGCTGAATCTGCAGCCGGACTACGGCAGCTTCAAGGCACAGCAGGATGCCGGCAATTACGACATCGCGCTGTCCAGCTGGACAACCGTAACGGGTAACCCTGACTATGCCGTTCGTTCCCTGTTCAAAACTGGCGGCGACTACAGCATCATGTCCGACGAGGAAGTGGACAAGCTGATCGACCAAGCGGCCACGCAAACGCCGGAAGACGCCGTTGAGACTTACAAGCAGCTGGAACAGCGTCTGGTAACGGACAAAGCTTACATTGCTCCATTGTACATCTCCCTGAAGAGCCAAGCGTTCAACAAGGATGTGCTGGACGAGAATTCCGTTCGTCTTTCGAAATCCCGTTCCCTGCCTTGGGAAGCCGTCGATTTCAAAGACCAATCCAAGCGTGCGACGCAGCCGCTGATTCTGTCCCAATCGATCTCTGAACTGACTTCGCTTGACCCGATCAAGGGCAACGACGGTTCCATTAACATCATCAACACCAACATGAACGTACGTCTGATCAACCTGACCGACGATGACAAGATCACGTCCGAAGGCTCGCTGTCTTATAACCATGCCATCGGCGAAGGCAACTCGGAGTACTACTTCATTCTTAGAGACGACATTAACTTTGCAAAAATCACGAACAAAAAAGCGGAAGATTCCGGCGAACGCGTAGGCGCGGACGATGTCATCTTCTCCATGAACAGAGCGAAAGACAAAAATTCGGTGCCTGATCATCGTACCTACACGCTTCACGAGCACATCAACACCGTTGAAGCCGTAACCGACCTGAGCGTACTGGAAAACACCAAGGTTTCCGGCGGCAGCGAAAGCGTCAAGGAAGCACTGGAAGCCGGCTTGGATACCAAGATCGCTTCCCTCGTGGGCGACAAGAATCAAGCAAGCACGAAAGACGGCAAATACCAAGTCATCAAATTGACGACAACCGAGCCGTTCCCGCAAGTATTGAACTACCTGGCTCACCAATCGGCCGGTATCGTATCGAAGAAGCAAGTTGAATCCATCAATACGTATGACGTTGAGAAATTCGACGTGAACAAAGACATCCCTTACGGCGACCAGAACACCGTAACTGAAGGCGATAAATACAACAACACGCTGTATGCGAGCGGTCCGTATATCCTGTCTTCCAAGAATGACTATGAAGCCACCTTCTTCAAAAACCCTGGCTACATGAAGGGCACGGAGCACGAACCGAAAATCGAGCAAGTGAAAGTACGCTTTATCAAAGATGCGGACAGCACGCTCTCCGCACTGCGCAGCGGCGAAATCCACCTGTACTACGGCGTTCCGGAAACAAAATACGACGTAGTGAAAGGCGACGGCAAGCTGAAGCTGCAAACGATCGAAAGCAACGCCGTATCCTACCTGCTGTTCAATACGAAGAACCGTGATGTGGCCACAAGCGACGATCTGAGAAGAGCGGTGCTTTACTCGATCAACCAGGATGAAATCCTGGCCTACTACAACAACAACAAAATCAAAGCCTACTCCACCGTCAGCCCGATCGTCAAAACGGGCAACGAGCTGGTAGCCGATCCGGCGAAGGTGAAGGAATTCTTGAGCGCATACAAAGCGAGCAAGTAAAAAAAGAGGACGACATTAGCGAAAAGCTGATGTCGTCTTTTTTATGCGAGATTTATATGGACGGCCGCTTTACTTCTGGGTGGCTCCCATAGCATCGCAATGGGAGTGAGAAATTCTTCTGCATCGCTCTGGTTATTTGCATCGCTCCGCATGCGGATGATTCTTCCGATCTCTGTTGCCCCCAGATTTCCATGAATGGATTTTCTAAATGTAGAAATCCGGTGGCAAAGGAGCCCGCTTCGCTTCTCCAGAATCATTCCGCCTTCTCCGCTGAAGTCTGGCATGGACGGGCTGACTTTGGAAGCATATTCGAAGTTGCTTTTTAAAGATCAAAAGGACCGATGATTAGCCACGCGCAGCAAATGTCGTCCCTTTTTTATATCCGCTTGATATCGTCTACAAGCTCGGGCAAGCCCTCGCGGAAGTAGTGATCGTCACCCTCGTATACCCGGGTGACGGCCTCGGGAAGCTGCTTCGCGTAGTGCTGAGCATGTGCAAAAGGCACCACCGGGTCGTGCCGGCTGTGGTATAGGAAGAGGTTCGGGAGTTGCGGCAGCTTGGAAACAAATGAATCGGACAATGCATATTCTTCGTTTTGCCAATCGTCGTCTTTGCCCCAATAAGGGGCGGCAATCAAAAACAATCCAGAGACGGTTAGCTGCCCGTCTTCTTCCGAGAGGTGTTTCAACAGAATGGAACCGCCGAGGGAATGACCTACCAGCAGCACCTCCCCATCCAATGCCTTGATTTCATTGACAATCTGCGCTTTCCACAGAGCGTAATCCGGATCCGGCATGCCGGGAGATAAGACATGATAAGCTTCACCGAGCTGTTCTTGTAAATGGTCGATCAAGCCGCTGCTTCCTTGGCGGTTGCCTTGCGGGCCGGCACTATGGATGAACAAAACTTGTTTTTTCATGATTCGTCTCCTTCCCGAGCTTTGTTAATGGGTATGAGCATGTCCAACAGGATGTGTACCAACCTAGAATAACCGATAGCAGCATGCCGGACTTCTTTTCGTTTGCTGACATCTGACCCCATCCGACCTGTATCAGAAACCCTTGGCATACCCTTTACCATATAAAGGTATGTCGAGTTCAAGGTGTCGAACCCCGGGATCCCCCGCTTATGATGACGCCAACAAAGAAATGGTTTGCCGTTTCAGCATCAAATTCATGGCTCCATTAAAGACAAACAAAGCCGCCCCTGCACCGGAATCGGTTGTAGGGGCGGCTCTTTTTAGCGAATGATTGCAGGATGAATTACACGGTCTGCACCATCGCCGGGTCGATGCAATCGGCCATGGACCGAACCTCGGCCCGGCCCGGCTTATCTGTTACAAATGCCTGCTCTCCGTTATCTCGGCGGCTGAAGGATACGGTCACCGGGATGCCCGGAATCAGGTCAAAGAAGTTATCGCTGTAGAAGCCTTCCGCTTCGGCGGACAGCCATACGTGGCGGGCAAGCACGTTGCTCTCCAGCACGAACGTCGCGCCGTCGCTTCCCTCGACTTCTTTTACGCTGATGGTCGGGCTGTGCAGACGAAGATGCTTGTCGTTCACGAAATAGAATGTTTTGCTGTCAATCACGTCTCCATCCTGAAGCCATTGCGCCAGGAGCACAACCTCGGATGGATCATGTCCGTGGAGCAGCTCATCGGCCGCAGCCCGGAATACGACGAGCGACGCTTGCTCTTCCGCACGGATCGGCTGCTCGGATCCATAGAGCTCTTTTCCGTTAAAATCGAATAACTGAACCTTCAGCGTGCCCTGGACCGCTTCTGAAATATCGGATACGAGATGAACCCGAATCTCTTGTTCCTTGGATTCGATCGAGAGACTGACATCCCGGAAGCAGCGCTTGGCCACATACTGCAGCGCCTTCCATCTGCCGAGATAATCCATGCCTGCCCACGAAGCGACCGGCCAGCAGTCGTTCATCTGCCAATACAGCGTGCCCATGCAATAGGGCTTGTTGCGGCGGTGGGCTTCGATCGCCGTCTTCATCGCTTCGGCCTGCTGGATCTGGCTCATGTACAGGAAAGCCTCGAAATCCTTCGGCTCGTTATAATATTGATCCATGTAACTCTTGATCAAGCGGTTGCCGGCACCGTTCTTCTGATGAGCCAGCATGACCTTCGACTCCAGCTCCATATCGCGATCTTCTGCATATGTCCGCACCGTTTTCGGTTCCGGGAAGGACTGGAACCCGTATTCGCTCATAAATCGGCCGACGTAAACGTTGTAGTTGTCAAACGGCTCCGTGTTATGCCATACGCCCCAGTAATGGATATCTCCGCTCGTTGTGGACGGATTGGCATGCTGCTCCTTGTCATGGCTGAGCGATACCAGCGGGGAGGAAGGCCAATACTCCGCTCCCGGCGCATAATCGGTTACGACCTCAGGAAGAATTTCATGGAACACCTTTTCGTAGTCGCTCCAGATCTTCTCGCGGAGCTCCTCAGTATAGTCCTGCTTCCAGCCCCAGCCGCCCTTCTCTTCATAGTGCGCCCAAGCGGAATCAATCTCGTTGTTGCCGCACCAGAGCACGATACTCGGATGATTCCGCAGACGGACCAGGTTCTCCTCCGCTTCCAGCCGCACGTTCTCCAGAAATGCCTCGTCGCCCGGATACATGCTGCAAGCAAACATGAAATCCTGCCATACCATGAGCCCGTATTCATCACACAGATCGTAAAAGACATCCTCTTCATAAATACCGCCGCCCCATACGCGCAGCATATTCATGTTCGATTCCGCTGCGGACGCAATTTCATGGCGGTAGCGTTCCGCCGTCACTTCCGTTATGAAGCTGTCGTTCGGAATATGGTTCGCTCCCTTAGCAAACACAGGCGTGCCGTTGAGCTCGATGTAAAAGGACGTGCCGCGGCTATCCTGTTCCCGTACCAGCTTGACGCTGCGCAGGCCGGATCGAACCTTTTTCTCCGATACGGTCCGCTCCGCTTCCGCCAGCTCGGCATGGAACGAATACAGATGAGCCTCGCCCAAGCCGCGGCACCACCACAGCTTCGGCTCGGCAAGTTCAAGGCTCAATTCAACCGAATGACGGCCTTCTTCCAGCCGAACATCCTGTTCCCATGTCTGGCCGCCCGCACTTACCCGAAACACGCCTTGCCAAGCATGCTCCGCCGCAATGGTGGCAACGGCCGTGACCCTGGCCAATTCTGCCGTAACCTCATCCTGGCGAATAAACACATCATCCAGCCTGACTTCAGACCAAGCCTCGATCCTGGCTTCCCGCCAGATCCCGCTGGTCACGAAACGCGGTCCCCAATCCCAGCCGTAATGATAGGGCGCTTTCCGGGCAAAAATACTCACTTTCTGCTCGCCCATCCCGCCAACCTCGGACTGGTCATTCGAAGCAGGCAGCGGATATCCGAGCTTCTCAAGCTTCGGCAAATCCTCCTGAATAGGGGAACGGAAGCGGATCTTAATCACATTTCCCGAATCCTTGAGCTGCGATTTCACATCGATTCGCCATGAACGAAACATATTATCGGCGGAAAGCACCTTGGCCCCGTTCACGTACACATCCGCGTAGGTATCCAATCCGTCGAATACGAGTTCGATGCGGGATTGGGCGTTCAGATTCGAATCCACATCAAACGACGTCTCATATTCCCAATCCTTCTTATCGATCCACTGCAGGTCATGCTCATTCGTCCCGTAGAAGGGATCGGGGATGATGCCATTCTTCAGCAGGTCGGTATGAACGCAGCCCGGCACCTGGGCCGGCAGCCACTCGGATTCGTCGCACGCTTTGAATTTCCATTGATTTAAAGTCATAACGTTAAAATTCATGATAGTCTCTCTCCATCTCTATATATTGATTTTGATGCGGTTCGGGTCATACTTCATTCAGACGTGACTGTCCGAGCATCAGCTCGTTTTCTAATCTACGATCAGCTTCCCGGCGAGCGGCAGCGGCCTACAACTGGCATGCCTTACAGATCAAGCCGTCAGCCTTTCAGATCCGGAAGTTCATCCAGCGTGACCGTGAACGGATGATGATAGGTGCGGATCAGCTGCTGCTCATCCGTATACTCTTCTGAATACCTCCGTTTATTTCCTTCTTCTGTGAACACGAAGTTTCCATACCACGTGCAATTCCATGCCCACGGGCATCCGTCCTCCAGCATGAGATCGGGGTCGGGAATGACGCCGTTCTCGGTCAGCGCAATGATTTTTGCCGTATCCGTATACGATAAAGCCGTGCGGAACAGCTCGGATTGCGAACCGTAATCCCGGGCAGGCGGGTAAATGTCCTCTCCGATGATATCGACGTAGGAATCGCCCGGATACCAATCCTTGTGCTGCCCGTTCCATACCCAGATCAGGTTGTTCAATTCGTGGTGATGCGTCATGCGCTCGTACATCAGCTTCCAAAGCGCGATGCAAGGCTCAGGGCCTTTGGCCCCCCACCAGAACCATCCGCCCGATGCCTCGTGAAGCGGTCTCCACAGCACCGGGATGCCGGCATCCTGCAGACGCTTGAGCTCGGCAGCGATCGCATCGATATCCCGGATGATAAGGCCGTACTCTTCCGATGATGGCTCCGCCATCGCCCGTGCGATATCAAAGGTTGTCGCATTGGTATAAAAGCCTCTGCCCCAGGTCCGATCCGGCGGCAAATCCACCAAATCCTTCGGGGCGTTCCAGTGCCAGCAGAAGGTCACGATCCCGCCGCGATTCCACCACTTTATCGCCAGATCCGTGTCCTGACACTCGGCTCCGCGCTCCACCCGTGAAGGCGAGTAATTCATGAAATCGAATCCGCCGACGGCAGGGTATTTTCCCGTGACCTCGTGGATCATCTCGAACTCCGGCGTGGATACAACGCCAATCTGCTGCCCTGTCAGCATCCGTTTGCCGTAGATGCTGCACAAATACCCCATTAACCGTTTGGCTTGATCGGAAGCGGCCGGGTTGATCAGGTTCGGCTGGACCTCAAAGCGGGTGCTGCTTGCTTTTGTCATGCGATTCACTCCTGTCCTGTAATTGCCGTATGGATGAAAGATCCTACAGATTTCCTTCATCCGTCATACAAATGGCACAGCCCGATTCCTGCGGCATACCCATCAGACAAGCACAAAACCTGTCTCACGTACCGCACTTATCCTGCGACACGGCATCTCTCCTGCATCATGGCATCCATCCTGCAACATAACGTCTATCCTGTAACACGATATCTATCCTGCGACATAACCACCTGTCCTGCAGCAGCCACTACCCGACAACACCGGTACGCTCCACGCTCTCCACAAAATGGCGCTGCACGAACAGATACAGTCCGATCAGCGGCAGGATGGCCAGTAAAATTCCCGTATCCACCACGAGGGCCACATAGTTCGGATCGGCTTTGGCCGATGAACCGAGTCCCATCAGCGCCGGGAGAAACTGGTTCGCGTCCGCGGGCAGGGAAGCGATCTTCAGCGGCATCAGCGACTGCTCGCTCATAAAGAGCGAGGTATAGAAGGTGTCGTTATACTGCCAGACGAACGAGAACAGGGTCACCGTAATGAGCGGCGGAATCGCATTGGGCAGCATGATCGCAAAAAACGTCTTAATCCCGCCTGCACCGTCAATCAACGCCGCTTCCTCAATCTCCTTCGGGAGCCCCCGGAAAAATTGACGGAAGATATAAATGAACAGTCCGGCCTTAAGCCCGGTGGCCGTAGCCGAAGTAATGATCGAGGGCCAGTAGCTGTTCAGCAGATTAACACCTTCTTTTCCGGTAAACATGTGAACCAGCCCCAGAATATCAAAGCTGCGAAAATGCAAATACATCGGCACCATCAGCGTGCTCATCGGAATCAAGATCGTCAGCACGACCAGGCCGAACAGCAGATTGCTTCCTGGAAAGGTGAACCGGGCAAAGCCATACCCGGCAAGCGCCGTCGACATCGTGGTCAGCAGCATCGTGATGAATACGTAAATCATCGTGTTCAGCAGCAGCGGCCAATAATCCAGCAGGTCGAGCACGAGCTTGAAATTATCCAATGTGAAATGCACCGGAATCATGTAAATCGTCGGGTTATAAATATCCTGTTTGTCTTTGAACGCGACGGAGAATTTGGTGATGATCGGATAGATGATGATGAATGTGATGCCGATGATCAGCAGATAGCGGAACACTGCCCACAGTATCGGCAGCGCCTTGTTCTTGAACCGGTTCATTCGTTCCTGAGCCGTTTCGTCCGAGCGATCCCGAATCGATGCCATAAGGACCTCCTTTTTTCCTGCACCCGTCAGTCAGGAATCTCTTTGCCATTAGTTTTGATAAAAGGTTTTCCTTGAGACGATGATTCCCATCAACACCAGCAGCAAGCTGATAACGATGGTATACAGCCACGCCATCGCGGCACTGAGCCCGAAATTCTGCGTTTTGAAGGCCGTCTCATAAATCGTTCGGGTCACGGTGCTGTCCGCGAACGAATCGATGATGGTATAAATCATGTTCGTCAGGATGAGCGGGCTCACCATCGGAAAGGTGATTTTCCAGAACGATTCATAAGCGGTCGCCCCTTCAATCTTCGCGACCTCGTACATCGAGCCCGGGACGGCCTGCAGGGCGGCAAGGAAGATCAGAATCTGCACGCCCGAGCTGCTGATAATATCGTAGATCCTCATGACCGCCCCGATAATATACTCGGTTACGGTAATGGGAAATCCGGCCTCGGATAAGATGCGCACCATCGATAGCACATTGAATTGCCCGGAGGCTTGCCCGAGCTCCTCCGCCACCGTCGCGTTTCCGACCAGGTTGATCAGACCCGAGGTTTCCGCTGCTGAAATCGCGCCTGACGCCAGAATGACCGGCAGGAAGAAGATCGCTCTCGCAAGGGCTCTCCCCCGGAATTTCTGATTCAGCAGAACGGCCGAGAACAGACTGAAAAACAAGATCAGCGGAACGTCCACCACCATGCCCAGTATCGATTCCGTCAGGATCCGGTTGAAGTTCGCGTCCACGAACAGCGCGGTGTTGAAATTGCCCCAACCTACCGGCTCCAGCTCATAGCCTGTGGGAGAGATGTTCAATTTACTGAAGCTGAACAATATGGACTGAAACAGAGGCCCGGCAAACAAAAAGATAAAGCCGATCAACCATGGCGCGATGAAGAGGATTCCGAGTATGGATCTTTTCTGAGTCAGTGACAATCTCATTTTCATGCCCGGTCACCACCTACAGCGTAATTTTGCGGTTCCACCAGGACCCCGTTAACCTCAACCGCTTGATCGGTATAATTGATCAGAATCGAGGCGCCGTTCTCGTACCTTACTTCCACCACGCCGCCTTCATGCCGCTTATGCTCCACCATCCGCTGTGTCCGGAGCGGCGCCAGCACCTCGTTCAACTCTTGGTACAAGGAAACCGCTTCTTGGAACCAATCCTTGTAATGCGTGGAGTACATGTCATCGAAACGCGTATACTTCAGCTTTGAGCTTTGTTCATAAGACCATAGGAAATGCGGAGCCGATCCCAATTCCAGCGACTGCAGGAGCCCTTTGCGCAAATGTTGTTCATCCAGGTTATTGACCGCCGCTCCCGCATAATCCAGGTAGCCGTGAATGACCATTTGATAAAACGGCACGGCTTCATCCGTCAGCCCGAATCCGCTGCTCGACGTCGGGACATCGAGCACGTGGCCCGCATATGGCCAGCTGTAAGCATTAGCACCGGAAACCATCGTATCCGGGTATGCCTCGTGCAGCGCCTTCAGCTGATCGGTCACGATAAACTTCGCGGTTTCTCGGAAAACCACCCGCTGCACCCGGTAATCGGAGCTCAGGACATCGCCCAGGTCCCGCAATGACACGGCCCCCATGCCAAACCGTTCATATTGCCTTGTGAATCGGTCCACGAAATAGGGAAGCTTCGCCGGCGACATCAGGTTGTACGTGCCGTAATACGAGTTCATCCGGTTCGTGTTCCGGTCATACGGATGCAGCGCTGCCGTTTCCCTGGTCACGAAACGTGAGGCATCGGATGACGGCGTAAACGCCCCATCGTCATGGTAGACACGCTGTAAGGCAACATCGGGATAAAGCCCGCCGCCGGCGTCCTGCAATTGCTTGGACAGCGCCTTCAGCCCGGCGGCGTTTCCGACAACGCTGTCCGTCTTTACCTTCACCGGGGTTTTGTGATGGACGCCTTTGCCAAACCAGCCGAGGTAACGCATTCGGAGATTGGCGATGCCCTCGCCGTTCAGAAGAGCGGCGATCTCGCCTGCCTGCTCGAAGGTGGTCATCGAGACGACGGCATCATACGGTACGCCCAGAAAAGATCTCCGTTTATCCACGCTTCCCAGCATATCGAGATAGAATGGAATCCCCTCCGCTTCTTTCAGGGGAACCAGCTTGTTTTCCTTCGCAAGCGTTTCCTGATACAAGCGGGCCATGCCGGAGTAGCTGGCCTCTTCACCGGACAGGAAACGGTATTTGACGGACAGCTTCCCGTTGTACAGCTTGTCATTCAACAGCTGGATTTCCTGCACCGTACTTCCGGTGTAAAGCTCCAGCATATCCTCGCCGCGCACGGCAAAGCTGCTGAATACATGATTGTACGAATTCTGCTTCCCGCCGATATCGGCGGACACGCTCGCGATGGCGTCGCCTTCTTCAATCACGGCAAACCAGCCGCCGTCCCCGTTCTTCATGCCGAACACGGGCATCCGCGCCTGCTCGGCCACCTGTCCGCGGCTGCTGCTGTTATTATTCGGATCGGTGCCGTATAGACGCTGCACGTACTGTTCTTCCTTCACTTTGCCGTTATTCAGGTGGATCAGGCTGCCGCTGCCGTCCGGCACCAGCATATAACCCTCGGCCTTCGTTCCCGCCGCGCCGAAATAGCGAAGCAGCTCCACGCTGCGCAGGCGGTGACTCTCGCTTTCCGTTACCTGGTCAAGCGGTATCGTAACGACAAGCGAATCCTCTTCCAGCCGGTATTCGAGCGGAATCTTGAACTGCGGCTTCGAAGAGGCGCTTGCGGCGGCTCCTCCGCCCGTTTCGTTATCATAGGCAAGATCCTCCGCGGTGTAACCCGCCTGCTCGAAAGCGCCCAGCATTTTTTTCAGCACCAGCTCTTTCTTGATCTGGTCGTCCAGGCGCTCCAGCATCGCAGGGTTATCCTTCATGGGGTAATACCGGGCCTGCACGTATCTGGCCAATGACGCATCCAGCTTGCTGACCACCTTCTCCTGCAGCCGGTCCTGCGAGATGTATTTCGGCAAGGCGTCGATCCCGAGCGAGACATCTCCCAGCGTATACGTGACGCGAACGCCGTTGTCCAAGCCTTCCGCCGTATAGTTCCCGTTCATCACGCTCCACGTATAATTCGGATACGTCTCAAGCGTGCCGATCCCGTCCCGGAACGTCAGCGTCAATTGCGATGACAGCACTTCCTTCTCAAAAGGCGAAGCCATTCCGTCCTCCATCCGGTCAGGCGGATTGCTGTACCATACCGTATCGCTCCGCTTATCCCGTACCGCGACTTCGGTCGTGTCCGGATGATAGTACAGCGCAAGCGCCTCCGTTTCCGCTACCAGATCCATGCCGGGCACGCCCCCCGTCAAATCGTTCAGGGCGGAGAGCTCCCTGCCCTGCGCCGTCTCGGTCGCCGCAGTACTGTACGCAGCGACGTCGACCGCCGGCGCTCCCCGGTTCGCGTAGATCAGAAAGCCCGCAGCCATGCACGTTATAACGGTACAAGCAAGCACCGTGTACAGCCATTTTCTTTTTTTCACGGCCTACGGCCTCCTTATTGCCTGAAAATGATCTCTCGGTAAACGTTGACAACGAACGTGTAAATCTGCTGCAGCATGCTCAGGACGAGCGTGCCCAGAAACACGATAATGCCCATGACGATCAGGCTCAGTAACATCGTGACGACCGTTTTGCCGGCCGAGTATTGGTGGACCGTCATCGTGCCGACAAAGAGCAGCCCGATAAACCAGATCGCTGCTACCGTCGTTAGCAGATAATAGAACACGGTCTCTTCCTGGACCATGAACCGGCTCGCCAGCGTCATGGGCGGATAGATCAGAACCATCGGAATGAGGGCATATGCGCTGGCCATCACGATCTCCTTAAACTTCCCTTCCCCGCCCATGAGCGTGGTGACCGACCAGTTGGAGACGCACCACAGGAAGAACGGGAGGACGATAAATATCAGTTCGTCGATGCTGCTCAGCGTCCGCGGATCATTGTAGTTGACCAGAAATCCCGCATACTGCCGCTGCAGAATCGTGGCAATGACCACGAGCGCCAATACGAGATAAGCCACCCCGAGCCGTCCCCGGTTTTCGTACTTCAGGTCCCAATATCCGTCGAAGGGGTGAACGATCAAATGAAGGGGGAATTTAAGATAGTCCTGCTTCATGCTTTCCTGCCCTCCTTTGCTTTCGATATCTTACCGTTCTATAGACCGCGTAGAGCAGCAGGCCCCCGGTCCCTGCCGATAAAAAGGTGCCGAAATGCTCCTTCATGACCTCCCTGCGATATCGTTTATACGCCACGGAATAGTTCTTGCGGTCCATGCCCAGCTCAAAATATTGAAGGGCTTCCTTGTTCTCCCCCTTCATGAGCTTCGCTTTCCCGATGCCGATATACGCGATGTCATAATTCGCATTGAGCTGAAGCACGCGTTCCCAATACCTTTCCGCCTCCGCGTCTTCTCCCCGGTAATGGTGGCGGACGGCAAGGTTAACCTGCTTCCCGAACTCGGTCGGCTCGAACATGACGATGCTTGCCTTTCCCCGGTCCAGCACAAGCTGGCGGTCTCCAAGCCGTTCAATCGCCGCCGGCGTCTTCAATAGGCCCAGCTGATTCCCGATGCCGCCGTAGACATACAACAGGTTTCCGGTCTCATCATAGGTGAAGACGCGTCCTTGGGTAGAGTCCAGCGCGCTGTACATCCCGTCGCCGAGCACCTTAATATCAACGAATTTGGATGGCCCTACCGTTCTTCGATAATAAATATCTCCCGCAACCGGAAAGTAGCCGAAGCGCTTTAGCACATCCTCTCCCGAGGGATTGAGGCGTTTCAACGGTTCCCTGGATCCGACGTCAATATTCGTGGCATAGACGAACCCCTTGCCGTCCATATCCAGATTGGAGAACTCGGTCGGGATGAACAGTCTCATCTGGGCTTTCTGCGCGCTCGTCGATACCAATCTCCAGAAATAATCGCCATAATCGCGCTTTACCTTAATCGTTCCGACGTAGCCGAGAAAGGTACCCTCCTCCTCGAACTGCATAATGCCTTCGTAAACGCCGCGGGCGACGACGAATACCCGTTTGGCCTCATCCACCGCCACTTTCAGGGGAATGAATTGAAAGCCTTGTGGCAGCACATCCGACTCCGGCTGCTCCATGATGCGGACAAGCGCCCCTTCCGCCGTCAACACGACAACCCGCTGATGATCCGTATCCGCAACATAGATCTGCTCATCCCCGTCAATGAAGATGCCGGCAGGATTTGCAAAACCGTCCTCTTTCCCTTCGTTCATGAAAGAATCAATGACCCGGATCACGTTCCACGCATCGTCCAGGACGACGATCCGTTTGTTCCCGCTGTCCAGCACGTAGATGTTTCCGGCTTCCGACACATGCATATCGCTCGGATCCAAGAAATCTCCAATGCCCAGCTCCTTCCCCGTAACGGCGCGTTCCGGCAAATAAGCGGCAGGCACGGCAACCGTTTCCTCCCAATAGTTGTAGATATAGCTCTCGTACGGAGCACTGGCGGAGACGCTCCCCGGCATTAGGCCGGGGAGCAGCAGGGAGGCCGCCGCGAGCGTTAGCAACCATTTTTTTGCTGACATCTGATCCCCTCCCTAATCCTTCATCCCGGAGGTCGCCATCGTCTCGATGATCCGGCTCTGCGAGAACAGAAAGAGCACAATCGGCACGCTCATCAGGATGACTGCCACGGCCGCGCCTGCGCCGGCCCGGGAAATACCGCCCAGAATGATCTGATTGGATGCATAGTGCAGGGTCTTGAGCTGCTCGCTGTAAATAAAGCCGTTGCCGTCGGTTCCCCACAGGATCTGGAACAGCAAAATGATCAGCGTGAGCCATGCCGGCTTCACGTTCGGCATCACGATGGACCAGAAGATCCGGTATTCGCTGGCTCCGTCGATTTTGGCCGCTTCCAGCAAGGCATCCGGTATCTGTTCCATGAACTGCTTCATTAGATATAACCCTAGCGAATAGCCGAAAGCCGGTATAATGACGGCCCAGTAGGTGTCGATGAGCCCCAGCCACGACAGGATCATATAATTCGGCGTCGCCGTAACGACCGGCGTGAACATCAGCGAGAGCACGACGACCTGGAACAGGAATACCTTGCCCGGAAACTTGTGTTTGGCCAGCGGGTAAGCCGCGGCGGATGCAAAGATCACATGTCCGACAATGCCGACACCGGTTATGAAGACCGTATTGAAGATATACCGCGAGAACGGCACCCAGGACTGGCCGAGCAGATTGATCAGATCGGAAAAGTTATTCCATGTGGGATTGCGGACAAACAGCGTCGGCGGAAACAGGAAAATCTCGTCCAACGGCTTGAACGCGTTGTTGATGGCGTACACCAGGGGCAGCGCCATGAAAGCGCCGAACACCGCCAGCAGCGCAAACAGGGAGAAGGTGCCCATGAACGAGCGGTTTACCCGTTTGCTGCGAGCTTTAAGCCTGACGTTCAGCAGGCGGCCGTCCCGTTTTTTCGGAAGTTCGTATGTAACCCTCACGCGTCTACTCACCTACCTTGCGCAGCAATTTTTGGACGATCAGGTTGGTTCCCACCATCAGGATGAACAGCACGGTCGCAATCGCCGACGCAAAACCCATCTCGAAGCGCGTCGTGCCGAAATCGATGAGATGCGTGACGATGGTTTCCGCCGCGTAGTTCACGCTCGGGAAACCGGCCAGCGCAATCGATACGTCGGCCACGGCAAACGATGTCGTAAGCTGGATGACCGCGCCGAACATAAGCTGCGGCCGCATCGAAGGCAGCGTTATGAACCACAGCTCCTGCCAGCGGTTGCGGACTCCGTCCACGGCACCCGCTTCGTAGAGCGTTTTATCTACGGTTTGTAGTCCGGCGATGAAGGCCAGGAAGCCGGTTCCGAGGCTGAGCCACAGCTGGACCAAAATGATAATCGGCATGATCAACGCTTCGGTTTTCAGCCATTGGATCGGCTCCAAGATGAGGCCCAGCTTAATCAGCATGCCGTTCGCTATGCCGTAGCGATCACCCGAGAAGATCATCAGCCAGATGAAGTAAATGTTCCCCGAGATCGAAGGCGCATAGAAGATCAGGGTCATGAACGCCCGCAGCCGCGGACCCAGCTCATTGATGACCCAGGCAAACAGGAAGCAGGCCAAATAACTGATGGGTCCTGTTATGGCGGCAAAGAGCAGCGTGTTCTTCAGCGCGACCAGAAAGATATCGTCCTCCAGGAACAGGCGCGTATAATTATCCCAGCCGACAAACCGCGGAAACTCCAGCATATTGAAATACGTAAAGCTGAGAATCATCGAAATGACGACCGGAAAAACGGTAAACAGCGTAAACAGGATCATATAAGGCGCAAGCAATATATAGGAATGCTTGCTGGCCTTCATCTCCGCCAGCTTCCGCTTCCACCAGGATTGCGGCTTGACGGGGCGGATAGCGGCAGACATCGTAACCTCAGGATCCTGAAGGCTGGCATTATGCAATTTGGACTCCCCCTATTCCTGCAGCTCGCCGAATTCTGCTTGCTTGGTCCGGATTTCGTCGTGAATATACTGCACCGAATCCATCAAGGCCTCCCGCGGCTCGATGCCGCTGATGACCGCACGATAGAAGGCATTGAACAAATGCCTGCCCGTCGAATAGCCGCCCGGCACCTCGGGTATTCCCTGAACCCATTCAAATTGGGATTTCAAATTCTCATAGTCGGCTACCGGCCATGGCAGACTGTCCAGCGCCTTGATGTTGGCGGTCGGATAGCGGGCGGCCGCGCCCATCAACCCTTCCATTTCACGGCCGAAATCCGTCTGTGTCGCATCGCTGGTCCACCATTTCAAGAATTCCCAAGCCGCATCCTTGTCCTTTGCATCGTCCAGCATCAGCACGGCGCTGCCGCCGCTCGGTACGGTGCGGTCAATCGTGCCGTCCGCCTGAACGGTTCCAGGCACGGGGGCGAAACCCCATACGCCGCGGATTTCCGGCGCGAACACGGACAGCTGGTTATAGGTGGTGTAATCGGAGATGCCGATCGGCATCTGTCCGGTACGGAACCGGTTCGCAAAATCGTATTCCCGCTCCAGCTTGTAGTCGGTGTAATACTCCGTCCACTGTTTAAATGCTTCCAGCCCGATCTTGGAGTCCAGATCCGACTCCCGGTCGTTGTTTCGGTAGAAATGCCCGCCGGATTGCATCAGGAGCGCCGCATACATCGAATTCGGCGGCAGCGTGGTCCACTGATCCGGTGCCTGCGCCACGACGGGAAGACCGAATTGCATATGATTTTTGTTCAATACGGCAAGCAGGCTGGCCACATCGTCCCAAGTCTTCGGAACTTCAAGACCCAGCTCCTCCAGCACGTCCTTCCGGTAGAACATCATGTTGAAGGTTTGCGTCTCCGGCAGCGCATATACGCCGCTGCGGTATCGGTATGGCACCAAGGCGCTGTCCCGGAATCTGGCAGCCACCGATTCGAAGTCAGGGAATTGCGTCAGGTCCGCTGCGGCATTCCGCATGGCAAAGTTCACCGGGAGGTCATTGCCGATCTGCATCGCGACCTCAGGTCCCTGTCCCGACAAAGTGGCGGGGAGCAGCGTCCCCATGTTCACCAGCTTCAGATTCACGTTGATGCCGGTCTCCGGCGTAAAGGTCTCGTCGATCATCGCCTTGATGGTATTGGCCTGATCACGGCCGCTGCCGATCCATACGGTGATTGAACGCTGATTCTTCTCATCCGTGACGTTACCGATATTGTTGTAATCAATGAAGAAGGAGCTGAAGAACGTCGACGCCTCATGCTTCACCTTATCGGCCGCCCCCAGTCCGCTCATCGGCAGCTTGGCATCGGCTGATGCAACATAGAGGGCATCGATCTCCAGCGGCTGCTCCCGTGCCTGCTGCAGCCATGTTCCGAGTCCGCCGGTATTCGTCTTGTAGGCCTCCAGCCTGCGCGGAATCGTATCCGGCTTCTCGATCATCTCATCCAGCTGAAGCGCCATGGTCTTCAGCAGTGCCTCCTGGTCGCCGGATTGACCCGACAGCTCAACCAATCTGGCCGCGACCGCCTTCAGTCTGCCGCTTTCGTACCGGAAAACTTCCAGCAGCTCCGGTATCCGCTGCTCTACACGGTAATCCCGGAATTCATCCGGATTCGTGCCGGTGATCATCAATATTTTGCGGTACATGGCATTCAGGTTTAGCAGACTGTCCTCCACCTCATGAATGAGGGGAGCGAATTCACCCAGACTCGCCTCGAGGCGTAACACATGCTTACCTTGCTCCAACCGGAACAGATAAGGTTCATCGCCCCCAAGCACGTCCATGCGATATCCGTTCTTAAAGCGGAAAGCGACGTGGTTCATTTCTTCAAACGGAACCTTCCCGTCGATCGTCAGCTTTCTCGTCGAGTATATGCCCCTTACAAAATTTTGCTGCGATTTGAATGCTATCTTATAGAGCCCGCTCTCCGGGACGTCCAGCTCCCATTCGATCCACTGTCCGGGCAGCCGCCAGTTGAAGCCGCCGATGGTGTTGATTCGGACCTTCGACGCGCTGTAAGGGCTGACGCTCGGACTCGAACGCTCGCTTAGCGGATACAGGGTCGGCGAGGATTTGGCGACTGCGTCCTCTCCCTGAATCGCCAGCAAGGTGCCTTCATTTCTTCGAATCCCTTCAGCCTCATACTGCCGGTACAGCTCGGCATACGTCGGCGGGCTCTCCTGCTGGAACAGCTTGAGTTCCCCGATAACCATCGGTTCCCGCGCTGCCGTCAAGGATAGGGTATGCTCCCCCTCCTCAAAGTAAAAAAGAAGCGGCTCCGTGATGTAACCATCCGCATCCTGCAGCACTGACCTAGTCCAAGCGGGACGTTCGATTTGTTTCGGCCTCAGGTCATTGCCCTGGTTATCCTGATCGATGCCGTCCTTGGTGTTGTCCCATATCCGGTCGAATTGCAAATAGGCGGCCTCCTGAAAGGGGACCTCCCCGTCGATGCGAATGGAACGCTCAATGGAGGAACTCTTTCCTTCCACCGGATAATAGAGCAGGGACAGATTGTACAATCCCTCCTCCTCTACATGAACCTTCCATTCCACCTCACCCTTCTCCCCCGTAAACAGCGAGGTTCCGGGTTGGCCCTCATAGGCTTCCAGTCTTCGGAATTCCCCGCCCTCGGCACGGCTGTAATCCGCCGCAGGAATCGTGATTTCACGATCCGGCCGACCCTTTCCGTCATGTTCCGACAAATACTCGGTATAGGAAATGCTTTTCCCCGGCTGCATGCCGAGTTTGACCAGCGATGGGGGACGTTCCAATGTAAGCTCCGTCCCTCCGCCTTCCGGTCTCCCACCGGCTCCGGACTCATTTCCCCCTCTATTAAAGAACACCGTCAAAGCGGCCAAGATTGCCGCAAGAACCAATAACCGGGTCATCCATTTTTTTAGCTGCGTTTGAAGTGTCAATGTTCATCCCCCTGTTCAGGAGAAGGGGGCGCGGCCTTGCGCCTTAACGCCCCCGTCCATCTTATTTGCCCATTTTATCGACAGCAGCCTGCGCCTGTTGTTTATATTTCTCGGCCGTAGCGGTTACCGATTGATTGTTCACGATGATATCCTCTATGAAAGCGTTCGTAGGATAATCCGTGTAGGCTTCGTCCACCGTGATGACGCCGGTTCCGGCAATATGCTCACGAATCATGTCGATGTCTTCCTGATTGGTATAGATGCTCTCCAGGTAATCCTGTCCCGGGTATTCCTCGGTCGGCGGTATATCGAACGTCTCCTCGTAAATTTGGTAGACGATAGCCGGATCTTTTACGCCTTTGGCAATGAACTTCGCGGACGCGGCGGTATTGGCATACGTTGTGTCTGCCGAGCCCTGCGGACCGGCAGGAATCGGTACCACGCCAACCTCGAACGTAATGTCGCCCAGCATCCATTCTGCCGCCGTAAACATGGCTACGTCGCCGTCTTTAAAAGTGTTGCTTTCTTCCCAATTCGTTTTGTTGCCGCTCTTGACTTTCACAACCTTCTCCACGTTGTAGAGGCGGTTCACGAATTCGGCTGCTTCCAATGTCTTCGGATCGGACAAGCCTTCTTTGCCGTTGGAATCGTCTACGATTTTGCCCCCGTTAGCGGCGGTGAAATGCTTAACCGCATCAATGGCCCAGCCGGAGAAGCCCCATACGTCCGTTTTCCCGTCGTTATTCGTATCTTTGGTTGCCTGTTTGGCGATCTCCATGAATTTATCCCAGTTCCATTCTCCCTTGGCATACAGCTCCTGAAGATCCGGAAGCCCGTTCTTCTTAAACAGATCGCGGTTGTAATGAAGTCCGAGCCCGATGGAGGTCGGATTATCGAAGCCGTATTCCCCTCCGCCAATGGATGGATATTTCGTCTGCAGATCCGCATCGTTATTGATGTTGTTTTTGTCCGTGGTAAATTCGCTGATCGGCAGGATCTGTCCCTTTATAATCGCCGGCAATGCCGACTTGTACTCCAGCTGCACGATATCGGCGAACGGCTCGCCTGCCAGCACGCTTGTCGTGAATTTATTCATATACTCCTCAAAGGGAACGTTGACGAATTCGATTTTGCAATTGTATTTCTTCTCGATTTCGGCGATCTTCTCCAGGCGTGCCTTCTCTCCGGCCGTTGTGCCTGCCGGCTTCAGGTCCCACCAAGCGGCTACCTTAATCACGCGGCCGCCCAGATCAACAGGTTCTGCTTCAGGTTCGGCGGGTTCTTCTTTAGGAGTCTCTGCCGCGGTCTCCGTGCTGGGAGCCGGGGTCGCCGGCGGCGCCTCCGCCTGCTTGGCCCCTCCGCCGCTGCAGGCGGTTATCAAAAATAACAAACAGATAAGCAATAAAGAAAGCCCTTTCATTTTTCTCACGCTAAAAACCTCCCCTATTTGTTTAACGCCCTGTTAACGTCATGCAAGTACCCCCAAGATGATGTTGGATGCTTCATTCCCGGCAATCCTGTTGTTCCCCGCCCCCAATCTGTTATCCCTGTTTGCCAAAAAATATAACACCAGGATCGTAATTACGTCAATATATTTTATGATAATAATAACAATGAACCTAAATATTATTTTATAAATAACCTAAATAATTAGCGACAGCGTTTACATTTAACTTCAGCAAAAATCGGCCTTATTCGCTATAAATCCCTATATATCAACTGAAATTACTGTTATTCTATCTTGATTGACTATCATAAAATCCGCATATTTGTTATTTGTTTGTTATGAATACAAAAAGGCCCGATGTCTTTAAGACATCGGGGCTAACTTAACATTACATGCACAGCTTATGGTTCGTCCGTATCCCGCGCAGCGTTATTCAATTCCCTAACAATGACATCGGCTTGAATAAGGAGACGCTCATAATTGGAATCCGGGTTCACGATCCGCCAGAGCAATTGATCGACGGCACGCATCCCCAGCAATTCCTTGTCAATGTTCACCGTTGCCATAATCGGCAGGCTGTCGTACGTATTATCGAACCCGGTCACCTGTACGTGACCCGGAACGTCGATACCCTGATTACCGAGCGCCTCCATGGCAAACATGGCGGTGATATCATTAGCGCAAACGAACACTTCCGGAAGCTCGTTTCCGGCAAGAGCCTTGCCTAACGTTTCGTGTATGTTCTCTATCTCCGGGCTGATCAGAGAAGGCAGCTGCCGATGCTCGATTTTGTAATCGGCCAGCGCGGACGAGAAACCGATCCAGCGCTCGTAAAAGCTCTGGGCATCTTCGATGTTGCCGATGAACTGATATTTTTTATATCCTTTGCTGATCAGTTTGGTCATGATTTGTTTCATGCTGTGCATATTGTCGGTGAATACCGTGTCCGATTGGAACGCGGGGTCCATGTGGTCTACCATGACCACGGGAATGTTCAGCTTCTTGATATCCATTAAATTCTGCGTGGATACGGCTCCCACCGTTACGATCCCGAGAATGCCCTGGGGATTCAGGAGGGAGAACATGTGGTCATTCGAAGGCTCCGTCAGCGTCAGGATGTCGAGCCCTTTCTGATTAAGACGGGTCGATATTCCGTCAAAAACCGGCCCCCAATAGAGCGATTCGCGATTCTGATATCGGACATTCGGGAACAGGACCAGTACCGCCCCCGCCCATTTTCGGTTCTCCGGCTCCTGGAGCTGCTGGTTTCTTCCCGCTGCTTGGCCCGGCTGATCCTTGAAATACCCAAGCTGTCCGGCGGCCTTCAGAATCATGTCCCTGGTCTGCGGGCTGACACCGGATTTCCCCGACAAGGCCCGGGATACCGCAAATTTAGACACGCCCGTGAAATCGGCGATTTCCTGAATCGTCACTTTCGTTTTCATCGTTATCAACCTACTTAAGTGCGAATTTGTCGTTCAGCTTCCGTGTTATTTATGTTAGTTTTTGTTAGGTTACTGACATAATATTATGTGAAACAATCGTTAAAGTCAAAGAATATCCTGCATTTTCTTGTTTTCATTTTTACAAAAATCAAAAGCTGCCCCTATGGTCATGTTCGGACCATCTGGGGCAGCTCTTTTCTTGTAGGCTTAGAAATATAGATAATTACGGTTTCTCCACGAGCAGCGCTTCCCATTTCAAGCCTTCTCCGGCAATTTCGATCCGCAGGTCGGAGATGCTCTTCAACGCCTCCTCGCGACGTGCCTCAAGTATAACCACCGTTTCCTTATATAGCTCGTCTATCTTCTTCTGCGTACCGCTTGCCATTTTCGTTATTTCGGATTTTCTTGCAGCATTGCCTTTGGAGATCGCGGTAGTCTGTTCCTTAAACAGCTTGCCGTATTGGCTCTTAGCTGTTGCTTTGCTGATTTTCCCTTGTTTGTACTTCCACATCGGACTGTTCAGGTACGACGTACTGGATCCGTTACGGAGCTTCCACATCGGGCTGTTCAAATAGCTTTCACTGACCGTTTTGCTGAATTTCCATGCGGAACTGTTCAAATAGCTCGGGGTGATCGTCTTCTTGTATGTCCACATCCAGCTGTTCAAATAATCCTCGTTCATTTCTTTGCTTAGTTTCCATAGGGTACTGTTCAAATAATTGCGGTTAGCGGCATTCGCATACTTCCACATCGGACCGTTTAAATAACTTGGATTGATGAACCGTTCATATTGTGCCAGCTTATCCTTTACGTCGCGGTTTCCCTCATACTTCAGCTTCAGCTGCTCCAAATCGGCTCGAAGCTTCTCGTCCCACTGCTTTTGATCCTCCAGCACTTTTTTCTCGAGCTGGTCCAGGGAGGCATGGCTGGCATTATAAAACGCCTTATATTTCTTGTCTACTTGTTTCTGGTAATTGTTATACGCATTTACCGTCTTCTTGTTATAGGATTTATACTCGCTCCATACTTGATTGATCCATTTCTGATCCGCTGCATGAACCGTTGTTAGCGGCACCAAAACCGAGACGGCAAGCAAAAGGCTGCATAAGGTTAATAACGATTTTCGCATCAATCTCATCGATTTTCGCCTCTCTTCTGTAGATAGTAAACAAGGGATATTTTACCTAATGGCAAGGCATCTTCCAATAGGAACTCCGAACCCCTAACTTTTAGACTAGAACCGATTTCTGGAACCTCCGGATATTTTCGCACGGCAGCGTGTCTCACTCCCTGGATGCTTCATGAAAAACATGTCTTCCCTTCGTATATCCCACATCAAAAACAGAAGATTTATGCACTTCCTTGGTCCTGTAGTCCCTTAGTATCGCTAAAGTTAGTTAGCTAGTTATAACAGCCCATCTTTGTTCGGAACCGCTTTCTGATGCTTGACCGCCCGAAAAATAGGCCTATACAATGTATTTTGTAGTATTTTAGCAAATTATAGATGGAGGATTGCAGATGTTGAAGTTCAGGACACTATGTGCGCCTATACTCCTGGCTGTCTCTTTGTTCGTAGGAGCTGGCAGCGCTTTTGCCGGGGTTACTTTTCGGGATATTGATAACCACTGGGCAAAAACGACCATCGAATGGGGCGTCGACAAGGGGATTGTCAACGGCTATGCGAACGGAATGTTCATGCCTAACCAGAATGTGACCGAGGCCGAATTCATCCGCATGCTGGTTGTCGGCATTACGGGCAAGGACCTGCAGGAGAACTATTTGACCGAACTATGGTCGGATAAATATTATCATTTTCTGCACTTCAAGAACTATCCTGTACACGGATTCGCTGACAAAACCAAGCGCAGCCAATACATAACGCGGGCCCATGTGGCCGAGCTGATATCCAGCGCCGACGGCGTGAACTACGGCGGGAATCAGGCCATTCAATACGTTCTGGGGAAAAAGTACGCGCAGGGCCGGATCAAAGGTGAAAATACGATTGAAGGCTATGTAGGCAGCGGCACCATCACGCGGGCCGAAGTGCTTCAGCTGATCAAAAACCTGACCGATCGCGGAATGTCGAACCTGTACGACCGCCCTACCGCGCCAAGCGCGGAGGCCATGCTGCCGAAGCTGCCAACCCCTTGGGACGTTTACCGGGACGAGATGTACCTCGTGATCCGCCAGAAGGTATTTCCGAAGTACAGCGGCTACCGCATTTATGACGACGGATCGAATAAAATCGTGATGACCAGCACGAAGCAAACCGGTGAGACGGATTACGCCGTGTCCGTTCAATTCGAGCCGCAGATTATGCAGTTCAGCGGAATCGCGCTTTCCAATGCCGCCGATAAAACCCAGCGCGGCATGCTGATCGAGCTCCTCCAGCTGTATGGCTTCCAGGTCGATTCCGCCTTCCTCGCGAAAATAGACTCCGCGGAGAAGAACAAGAAGGTGATCGAGTTGAAGGTGAGCGGCAAAACACTCGTTATCGATCCGCTCGTGGCAAGCCCCGCCGGGCATGTCCATATCTACTATAAGTGGTGGGACGGATCTCGGGCATAATTCAGGAAACTCGACTGCGCTGCAACCGAACAAAAAGCCCTGACGGCAAATCGTCAGGGCTTTTTGTTCATTTATATATCAGCTTCTACGCTTCCGCTTCCGTGGAGATATTCCAGTTCACGCCGAATTTGTCAGCCACGATGCCGTACGCCGGGCTCCAGAACGTCTCCTGAAGGGGCATAACCACTTGACCGCCCTCCCGCAGCGCTTCATATATCCGCTTAGCCTGTTCGGCCTGATCGGTCATGATACAGATCTGAACCTGATTGCTGGATTGAACCGGTTGACCGGGAAACGTATCGGAGAACATCAAATCCGTCTCTCCTACCTTCAGCAAAGCGTGGGAAATGCGATCCCTCGCGCTATCCGGCAGCGGAAAATCAGGGTTCGCCGGCATCTCGCCGAAGGTCTGAACCATGACGACCTGGGCATCCAACGCCTTCTCATAGAATTGAATAGCTTCCTTAGCATTCCCGTCCATCACGAGATATGGATTCATTCGAAGTGCCATATGATCGTCAACCACCTTATTTTTATATTTACAACGCTACTCCTATTATCTCCCAACAGGATCACTTTAGCAAAATATGAGGCATTTTCGGCTGAAGGACCGTTATGGTTATTCCTCATTCCATCCATACAGGATCTTGAAGTCCGCCGTGACCTCCATCGCTTCATCCAGCATTTGTCCGATGGCCTCGGGCGAAGCGCTCCAGGATAACGGCGTCATGCGAATCAACTGTTTCATCTGATCGTTATCCAGGACGACTCGATACTGCACCCGCTCGGCTTCGATTTGCTCAAAGTGACGGCTGAACAGCTCTATTGTGCTGTCATTGGAGTAATTCTCCTTGCCTGTGCCCGTATAGAACAAGGTTCTAAGCTCCTGCAAATACAGGCTGTCCGGGATTACCTTCACCAATGATCCGCCACTCGCAAGCAGCCGCCTGAACTCCGAATAATTGGACGGGGACAGAATGTTCAGGATGTAATCGAACTGTTGGTCGGCAAACGGGCTCCGGGACAAATCGGCCACGCACCATATAGAGTCAGGGGATGTCTTGGCGGCCATAACGATGCCCTCTTTGGCAATATCCATGCCTACGCCGAGAACATCCGGCACCAAAGGGTGCTCCCGAAGCTTATGTCCGATGGCGGATAGATGGGAGCCCTCCCCGCAGCCTGCATCAAGCAGCTTTACAGGCTTCACGGATTCCCGGGACTTCAGCTCCTGGATCAGGCGATTCGTTACCGCTTCTACCATGGGGCCGAAGAAGCCGCTGCCGCTGATCGTGTTTCGGGCCTCAAACAAAGCCTTATCATATTTGGTTTTGGATGAATGGTTCAGCAGGTTTACGTATCCCTGTCTGGATATATCATAGCAATGCCTGTTCTCGCATTCCAGGCTGGCCATGCGTTCTACCTTCATGGCACCGCCGCAGATCGGGCATTGAAACATCTTCTCGTGTATCGAAAGTTTTTGTGCTTTTTTTAACCATTTTTCGTTGTTGGACACAGCAAATCACCCTTTCATTCGATTGAACGCAATGAAAAAGGCACAGATAAATAAACTCAAGCCGCAGTTGTCAAAAAAAAGGGCCGAGCCTACTTGGATCTGTACCTCACATTAGCGTAAACGAATGAAATGGATCATGAAAAAACACGCTCCCGACATCAATTCGGGCAAGAAAGATGCCCTAATTCAATTCTAACACGCGAGCATAGAATGTAAACCTCTGCAAGCGTCCGGTTCAGCAAAATATATCAAGAATAAGTTCCTCCTATAGACTAGGATGAGTGTTTGAGACTCTTTTATCCACCTCCTAACCTTAAAAGACAAATATTAAATTCAAAATGACATATATATATTGCAAAAAGACGTAAATACTATTACAATTCATGTATCCAGAAAATCTCAGGAACGTATCTCTAACCAAAGGAAGGAATGATGAGCTTGAATTGGTTTAAGAAAAACTCGGTTGAGGATGAGCGTATCGTCAATTTAAAGAACAAGTTATATAAAGAGGTGTATACCTTGATCATGGTCATTTGCAGCATTTCCGTCATCATCAAATCTTTTGTGCTGCCGCGAACGGAACCCGTCTGGCTGGAAATGCTGATCATGCTGGGAGGAAGCTTATATTTCGGGATACGCAGCGTGGCGCTGGGGATTTACTCGGATGAAGTGGAGGTCCATGACCAGCGGAGCAAAATTTCGTTCAGCATGCGTACGGCGATATGGGGGCTTGTTATCGGTGTCGCACTTGCTCTTTTTTTCGGTATCCGCAGCGCGGTTCTGTTTGGCAATGACAACAGCGCGACCGAGCTCAAATATTTCTTTAGCGTTTTCCTCGTCTCACTGATCATCTACATCCCGCTCTTTGTCGGGGGGAATTGGTTGATCCACTACGGCGCCAACAAGGTAAGCCAGAAAATGTCGCAGAACGATCCATTCGACTCGTAGAAAGGGATATTAGGGGGACTGCCGCATGAAAAACATCAAATTGAAGATGGCCCGCGTCGAAAAGGATTTATCGCAGGAAGAACTGGCCCAGATCGTCGGTGTCTCCAGGCAGACCATCGGCCTGATCGAGCTGGGGAAATATAATCCGTCCCTCAGCCTGTGCGTTGCCATATGCAAGGCATTATCGCGTACGCTGAACGATCTGTTCTGGGAAGAAGACTAGGGCAGGGCTGCATTTCAATTCACTAACGCCGCCAGACAGTAATTGCGACCAGGTTAAGGAGGTGATGCCAACGCTTCAAGGCAAGAACTAATAACCAATCATCATAATAAGGAGTGACCTAATCTATCATGCCATTACATAAAGCCAGAAAAGCATTCACCGTGTTTCTGCTCACCGCTTCCCTATTGGGGACAACCTTCATCCCTGAAGGAAAAACATATGCTTCTGCCGCCGATCCCATCCAAGGCCAGGTTACGGAGGTTAAGACTGCTCGGACGTCGGATGAAAAAATTGCCGAGTGGGAGAATTGGGCCAAAGACCATGTATATCGACTGGATACGATTCACCCGGCCAACACAGCCAACGGCACTAACCAGTATAAGGATCTGGCTATGCTGAAGCCCTTGCTGCATGACAAACGTTTCGTGTTTCTAGGGGAGAGCTCCCACGGGGTTGGCGAGTTCAACCTGGCGAAGACCCGCTTGATTCAGTTCCTGCATCAGGAGATGGGGTACAACGTTCTGGCTTTTGAGAGCGGACTTGGCAACAGCTCCTTGGCTTACGGCAGGGCCGGGCAGCGGAGCGCGGAACAAACGATGAAGGATTCCATCTTCGGCGTCTGGTGGTCCAAGGAAATTATGCCGTTGTTCGACTACATTAAAACAGCACAACAGAGCAAGCAGCCGCTCGTGCTGACCGGTTTTGACATGCAGCTGCAGCATCCGCTGTTGGACGGACAATGGCTGCAGGATCAGGCCATGGCTAAGCGTCTATCGGAAGCTGAGAAGAAACTGTCCGACTACTCTCTTGGTATGGATCTAGACGCTTACCGCAAAGAGAAACATCAGCTGATTCAAGTGTACAAGGATGCTCTGGAATCCTTAAAGACGGAGGCAAACGAAGCTCATCTGAAACGGCTGTACCCGGATAACCCCAAACTGTCCATGCTGCTCGAGCGGACCCTGAACGACCGGATTCGGGTAGCCCGGGAATACGTGGAGCTCTCCATTCAATCAACGCTTGGCATGGAAAGCGGGGATTATGTCCCGTTCCTGGAATCGATGGAATGGCGGGACCAGGCGATGCATGACAATCTCATGTGGCTGGCAACCGAAGTATACCCGACGGAAAAATTCATCGTGTGGGGACATAACGACCACATCCGCAAAGCTCAAACCGAGGTGATGGGTACGCCATATCCGGTGACTTTAATGGGAGAGAAACTCTCGGATGAAATGAAAAAATACAGTTACGTGCTTGGCCTGTATCCGGCCAGCGGCCAAACCGCGGATAATATGGGGAATGTGCATGACGTTCTGCCGGCAGAGCCGGGCTCCATGGAATCGATCCTCTCGGCCGCAGGCTCGCCGTATACCTTCGTTGACCTGCGTTACCAAAAACGCGAGGCAGGCAACTCGTGGATGTTCGAGCCGCGTTTTGCCTATAGCTGGGGCATGATTCCGGAAAGCTTAATCGCCCGCGACCAGTACGACGGTATTCTGCTGATCGATGACGTAAACCCGCCCCAATATATGAGATCCTCCGCTTCATCCAAGGCTTCTGTGCCTGTTGAAGAATAAGGTGCTTTCATTCCTTGTTGTCATATAAGAATCTTTCATAGGTTGAGATGACAAGCATCCTCTGATGGTCTGCTCCAAGAGTCCGGAAGCAATGAACTCTTGGAAAGGACTAATCGGGGATGCTTTTTTCTTACGCTCAGTTCCGCATGGTTATTTTATCGAGATGTTCCCCGAGGAGGTTTTGAGCTTCACCTCAAACTCCCCGTCACCGGTGCGCCCTTCCGTCTTCCGGTTGCTCTCGTTCCTGTCCTGGATCGGAACGGCAATGGACCTCCGTCCGCTCCGGGACTGCAGCACCCATGTCGCATCAGGCGCCTCTTCATCGAGCTGTATGTTCACGTTTCCGCTTGTCGCCGATACATCCACATTGTTGTTCAAACGGGCGAACGCAAGGGAGATATTCCCGCTTTTACCCTTCACCTGAAGGCTGTGATTCTGCAAGCCGGTTCCCGTTACCTTGCCGGAAGAACCGTCAATTTCGACCTTCCCTGCATAATCCGCAGGAATTTTTACGCGAAGCTGCGGCATCCGGCCGATATTCAACATCCGAGTGATATCGTTATCTAAAGAAATCCTCACCCGATTATCTTTTTGATCGACAACGGCTCCTGCGGAACTGCCGCTTCGGAGCAGCGAAACCTCCAATGCTTCCACATCCGCTGTCTCCACGAACAAGGTCGTGCTGCCATGGTCGATCTCCAGCACTTCAACCTCATCAAGCGTTACGCGTTGGAGCTCCTCTTCTTCGCCCCTCGGACCGCATGCGCTGAGCAAGAACATGCCGAGGATCCATAGGATTGCAGCTGGTGCATATCGTTTCATTGCTTTACCTCCACCCCTTTTCTACTTTGAAGTCATTGTACAGGATGACGCAGCGTCGCTTTCAAGCGTTTTTTCAAGTTTGGTAAACAACAGGAAAAAAGACACCGCCATGTGGCAGTGCCTCCTGCTAGGTCAAGGTAGGGCCCCTACGGTTGTCCATCGTTGTCGTACCACGATAAAGTTGGACGGGTTGGAGGGTATCCGTGCTGCTCCCTGAATTGCTTACGCACTTCGGTAAAGTCATGCCAGCTCTTCCCGCTCCCCGGATGATTGGCATGATGTACGATGCAGCGAAACGCATCCTCCACGCAAGGATCCACCCAGAAACCGCTGCTCGCTTCCATCCGGTCCGTTAAAGAGGCAGCGTCTTCATCCTTGATATCTTCCAATGCGTAATACCCCAACTGGACTACGCGTTCAGCCACTTTCGGTCCGATCGAAGGAACCGTCTGAAACTGTGCCAGTCCCCGGATATATTGGGCGCGGCTATCCGAAACACCAAGCACGCCGGACAATAACTCGATATCCATTTGCGCAATATCGATAAGCTTCATTTTGTTTGACCGCAGCTTCGCCAACTCCTCGCCAGTTAACGGCAGCTTCGGCGATTTTCTCGGTACATGCCGCTGCATCCTTCTCACCCCTGTTCTCACTCTGCATACCTGACGTTTAATATAAATCGAACATATTTACTTCATAGCCTTGGGCTTTCAGGTAATTGAACATTTGCGCCCGGTGATGCTGGGCATGCGTGACGATTTCAATCAGCCACTTGGCTTGGGTTGAACCGTGCTCCAAATAGAAGGGTCTCGTTGTCTTCTGCATAAATTCTTCATCTGTCAGCTCATTCATATAGGATTTTACATCGGCAAGTCCCTTTGTCATCCAAGAGATCAGCTTGTCCTTGTCCGTGCCGTCAGCGGCGATGCTTGCCTCCAGTTCCCGGATCTCCGCTTCGCTCTTCTCTTGCAGAATCAACAGGTCCGTCGCAGGCACCGAAACCAGATGATGCACGAGTTCCTGAAGCGATCTCATATTATGGGCAGGCCTGTAATCCCAATGCGCTTCTGAAATTTTGCCGATCAGATTCGAACTGGTACGAACGATAAGCTCGAGCTCCTCGAACAACAGCTGCTTCATTTCATGCAATTGACTCACGTTTCATCACTCCATTTATTAGTTATGTGGGGGCTCTGGGTTCTACGGCAAGTATAGCGTATAATAGTGACAACTATTGTCATAGTCATCCCACCATTCGGAGCTGATCCTATGTCCAAATCCAAACGTCTCATCGAACTGATGATGACCGTTAACCGAATGCGAAAATTTACCGTAAGAGAACTGGCCGATCAATTCGGCGTATCGTCTCGCACGATTTTGCGGGACCTGCAGGAGCTTAGCGAACTGGGAGTCCCCCTCTATTCCGAGGTAGGACCGCACGGCGGCTACCAGGTGCTGAAAGAACGGGTTCTTCCGCCGATCGCCTTCAGCGAGGAAGAAGCCGTCGCGATGTTTTTTGCCAGCCACGCCCTGCGTCACTATCTATTTCTTCCCTTTGAAGCCGAGTCCTCTACCGCACTTCAGAAATTTTATTATTACATGCCCGGGGATGTGCGCGACCGGATTGACCAGATGAAGAACCGCGTGGATTTTCTGACGCATACCAGACAGCAGAAGGCTGAATCTCTCGGGGCTCTGCTGGATGCCGCCGTCGACCAGCGGGTCGTTACGGTGTTATACGAGAGCAGGGACGGCTATGCCGCGCGAAGCATCCAGCCCGTGGGCATCTATGCAAGCAACGGCTTCTGGTATTGTCCCGCTTATTGTTTTCTGCGCGATGATTTCCGCCTGTTCCGCTGCGACCGCATGCAGTCCGTGGCTGAGGATGCAACCGGCATCGAGCCGCGGGATCACCGGCACATCCATCTGGGGAACTGGAGGGAATACGGGACGGAGAAATCGGTCTATGTCCGGATGGTCGTGGATTTGAGCCGGGAAGGCGTTCAGCGCTGCGAATCTGAGTTATGTCCTGTCCCCCATATTGCTAAGCGGCCGGATGGAAGCGGCCGGCTTGATCAGAACGTCCCTGCCAGCGAACTTTTGTATTTTGCTAAATTTTTTATCGGATTAGGGAATGAAGCCACCGTGAAGGCGCCGCAGGAGTTGGTGGTTCGCATCAAGGGGATGCTCGCGGAGATGATGGCGAAGTATGGTTAGAGGCAGCTGACACTCCTTTGGGCTAAGAGTATGGATTATTTTATCGGAATCTTGCACCCGCGTACGTTTGACGAAAAGAACACGCCTTGCTACAATTTCATCAACAATTAGGAAAAGGATGAGGACGATGGTTCGTCGTTTGATCAGGTTTAAGAATGTAGCTACTGTATTCAGCTTCTAAGTAAAAATGATCTATTCTACTTAGAAGCGAGGAAATTGAATGAAACAACATCGATTTGAACACTGGTCCGAAATTAAGTATCTGAAGGATATCGTCACAAACCCGATGATAAGCGTAGGAGAATACTCATACTATTCCGGTTATTACGATCATCATGATTTTGAAGATGGCTGCGTTAGGTATCTATGGGGGGATGCAAAATCCAAAAGGTTGTTTAACCCCATTGAAGACTATGGTTGGAATATCGATAAATTGATTATCGGAAATTACGTATGCATCGCAAGCGGCGTCATTATTTTAATGGGTGGAAATCACAACCATCATCCTGAATGGGTAACCGTATACCCGTTTGTCGATCAGATTGAAGCTTCTTACGCGCCAAAAGGCGATACCGTCATCGAAAGCGATGCTTGGATTGGAATGAATGCCATGATTATGCCAGGCGTGACCATTGGCGAAGGCGCCATTGTTGCGGCTGGTTCGGTTGTTACTAGAGATGTCCCGCCCTACAGTATCGTAGGCGGTAACCCTGCCAAAGAGATAAAGAAACGCTTTGCGGACGAAGACATCGAAAAGTTAATGGAAATGCGATGGTACGATTGGGAACGCGAGCAAATTGAACGAGCAGCACATATCTTGTCCAGTTCTTCCGTCCAACGATTATATGACTATTATCAAAAAGAAATAAAACCCTGCGTTTAAATTTCAGATGCCTCACTATAAATAGGAATGCGAATATCCCTTCTTGAATTCAAGAAGGGATATTCGTTGTCTTGGCCTCAAACTTGTGATCATCGTTCAAATTCATAACATCCTGTTTATGTTTCAACATCTATCGATCCGCCCGGTAAACCGAACGCCCTCCCTTGACGGTCTCCAGGATGCGAAAGACCTCCTCGCGCTTCTCCAGAAGCACGAAGTCGGCCTGGGCTCCTCTCATCAGCCCATGGCGTTCCCCTTGCCCCATGGCCTGGGCGGGCAGCACCGAAGCCATGTCCCATGCTTCGGAAAACGCGCACAGCCCCGACCGAGCCAGCCGCCAAACCGCATCGGCAAGCATCATGGCCGAGCCGGCCAGCAGCTCGGGCTTGCGGGCGAGATGCAGTCGGCCTTCGGGAGTCACGACGACATGACCGCCGATGTGGGTCTCGTATTCGCCTGGCGGCATTCCGCTTAAATAGACGGCATCGCTGACCAGCACCGCTTTGGATTGCTTGGCGCGGAGCATCACCTTGATGACCGAATCCGGCAGATGGTACCCGTCCGCGATCATGCCTGCCCACAGCTGATCTTGGGCAAGCTGTTCCCATATATAATTCGGATGCCGCGGCAGCGTTAGATGCGCGCCATTGCCCAGATGGGTGGACATCGTCGCTCCAGCATCCACGGCTTCCCGAATTTGCTCAGGTGTGGCAGCGGTGTGCCCGATCGATACAACGACTCCCGATTCGGCGCACGCCCGGATAAAACCCGCGGCTTCCGGCCACTCCGGCGATAGGGTGACGATCCGAATCCGGTTCCCCGATGCCGCCTGCCATCTCGTAAACAATGCCCAGTCCGGCGCCTTGATGTACCGGGAATCATGGGCTCCCCTTGGCCCCTCCTCCGGAGAAAGAAAGGGGCCCTCCAAATGAATCCCGCCTATGGACGAACCGACCGCTTCATCCTCCAGGCAAGCCGCGTCGATAACCCGCAGCAGCTGTTCGATTTCTTCGTCTCCGTTGGTAATGACGGTGGGGTAGAACAGGGTTAGCCCCTTCTCCCATAACCGCCGGGTTGCCTGGATGACCGTATCCGTTGTAAGCGGCAGCGAATTGAAGTCATATCCGTAACCGCCGTTAATCTGAAGATCGATCAATCCGGGAGCAACCCATATCTCTTCGTCCCCGCCGCGTGGAAGGACTCGCTCGATCCGGCCTTCAGGGTTCCATGCCAGCTCCATTGGCTCGCCTGTTGCATAATGGCGGCCTGCCCGAATCCGATCGTGGCTATCCATTCCGAATTTCCCCGTACGACTCCAGGTCAACATAAAGCGTGCAATCCGGATGCCGCCGAAGAATGCTGGCAGGACAAGCCTCGCTAATCTCGCCTTGCAGCGTCCGCTGCACCGCTGCCCGCTTGCTTGCCCCCGGCACGACGCAGAACAGATGGGCACCCGACATCAACGCCGGAACGGTGAGCGTAAGCGCGTATGCCGGAACCTCCTCCAAGCTCGCAAAACAGCCGTCATTCACCTGCTGAAGCCGGCAAGCCTCGTCCAGCTCGACCCGCTTCACCCATAAAGGGTCGGTAAAATCGGCAACAGGCGGATCGTTGAAGGCGATATGCCCGTTCTCGCCAATGCCCAGGACCACCATATCGATCGGGGCGGCGGCGACCAGTCGGCTGTATCTATCGCACTCTGCTTCAGGATCATTCAAACCGTCGATCAGATGCACCTCTCCCGGAGATACCCGATCAAACAGCCGCCGGGATAAAAAGTTCCCGAACCGCTGCGGGGCCGACGGGGGGAGGCCGATGTATTCATCCATATGAAATGCGGTTACCCGGCTCCAGTCCAGTCCTTCCGCTTGAACCAGCGCGGCCAGGCACTCATTCTGGGACGGGGCGGCCGCAAAGACGATGCGAATGCGCTCTTTCTCGGCCAGCAGGCGCCGCATGGCCTCGCGGATATCGGCAGCCGCCGCTTTCCCCATCGCTTCGCGCTGGTCATAAACGCGGACCTTCAGTTGATCTTGAGCTTTTTCAAGTACAGGTTCGATGTTTCGCTCAGTCCTCATAAAGTCACCTCCATCCCTTACAACGCCGGCGTTCCGGTCAACAATTGAATTTCCTTGCGCTGCCTGGAAGCCTCGTAGGTACCGAGAATGATCTCCAGGGAATGCCGGCCGTCCTCCCCGGTGACGATAGGCTCGCGGCCTTCGCGAACGGCAAGCGCCATATCTTGAATTTGCAGGCGGTGGCCGTCAGGTATAACTTTGAACGCATCGAATTCAGGCAGCTGAACTTGTTCGCCATCGATTTCAAGAGATACGATCGTATCTTCTTCGATGACCAGCGCGCCCTTCTCGCCATGAATGACCAGCCGCTGCCCTTTCCCGTCGCAGGCTGTCGTCGTGATCTCCATGACGCCAAGCGCGCCGCTCGCAAATTCAAGGGCTGCGATCACGGTATCTTCGACTTCGATATTGCGCAGCACGGCTTTGGCTTTGGCAGACAAGGATGCAACAGGTCCAACGAGCCATTGCAGCATATCCACCGTGTGTATTCCCTGATTCATCATCGCCCCGCCGCCGTCCATCGCCCAGGTCCCGCGCCAGCCTGCACTGTCATAATAGGCTTGATCGCGGTAGAGCATGACATACGCCGAGCATAAACTGAGCTTCCCGAGGCGCCCTTCCTGAATGACCTGGCGGGCATATCGGGCTTGCGGGGACATGCGCCTCGGAAAGACGGTGGCGAGCAGCACCCCGCTCTCCGCACATACCTCGATCATGCGCTCGATATCGTCAAGCTTGATCGCCATCGGCTTTTCCACCAGCACATGCTTGCCCGCCCGGGCAACCATCGCCGTTTGCTCTGCATGCATGCCGCTTGGCGTGCAAATGCAGACCACTTCCACATCCTCGCGCGCCAGCAGCTCCTCCAATGTGTCGCAGACATCTCCTCCATACGTTTCAGTCAGCTTGACCGCCGATTCCCGTTTCGTATCGAACACGGCGGCAAGCACGGCTTCCTCCGTGTTCATGATGCCTTTGGCATGGATATCCGCAATAATTCCGCAGCCGATGATCCCGAATCGAACCGGCAGCTTTTCCTTCGTCATGTTCCCTACGCCCCCTCATACCCGTTCTGTTTGCATCGAAGCCCGTGCTTTCTCCTATTCCCTAATCAGGATCCGTGCTCCCTCATCGGCCATCACCGTAGCCTCCGAGGCTTTGTAAATATCGTCATGCGTGATCAGGCCCGCTTCTCCCGCCACCCGATTCAGAAAATCCTGCGAGAGGGAGAACGCCGGAGCCGTTAAAGGCAAAGAACGCAGCTCCTGATCGGTGATCACAAGCGCTACCTCATCGTTGGACAGCAAGGGATCTCCTTCCAGCCGAATTTCGGCAATGCCGCGCGTCCCCGTAATGAATATCCGGCCGTCTCCCCAAGTCCAGCTGCCGGCGGGCGTGTGCCAGTCCGCGTATAGCTGTGCCGTGATCCCGCCAGCCATGAATACCTGCACGCCGGCGGCATCGTAAAAGGTCGGGTATTCAGGCAGAATATGCTTCGCCAGATAACCGGATGACGTCTCCACTTCCCGGCCCGTCAGCCACCTTAACAGGTCGAAGTCATGCACGAAGAGATCGTTGATGATGCCGCCGGACTGCCCTCTGTCAAAATGCCAGGCCGGACGGGTTTCCGGATTCAGCCGATGCGGTTTACGCATCGAGATATGGATGATGTCCCCCAATTCACCCGCTCGAATCATCCCGTGGACGGTATGGATAGAAGGACGGAAACGTTCGGTCAGCATCATGCCTACCTCGATTCTTCCTCGATCCAACAAGCCGCGCAGCCGGATGAGTCCGGCCCGATCCGTTACGGCAGGCTTATCGATCATGACCGGCTTGCCGTGCAGCTCGCACAGCTCCATGACATCCATTTTCTCATCGTTGATGGCCGCGCAGCCAATGATTCCTACGCCTTCGTCTGCCAGCATCGACTCCCGATCCCCCGTCAGCTCCAGGCCGTACCGGTCGGCGAGGGTGCGGGCTAACGTCTGATTGTCCGGTTCGTACACTCCTGCGCATTCGTAGCCCAGAGCCAGCATCTCCTCGATAAACATGCCGATGTGGGCATGCTGGCAGCCGATGATTCCAAATTTCCGTGCGTTTCCCGTCATCCGGTCGACACCTCCACAGCCTGCAGCCACTCCTTAATGACGAGCAGATCATAAGCGAGCCGTTCCTTCGGCGGATAGGGAGCTGCGCATTCCAGCGTAAGCCAACCCGCGTACCGCTGTTCCCGTAATTCCCTAAGCAGCCCGCCGTGATCCACTTCTCCTTCGCCAAGGCGGCATTGCAGGAAGAACTCTTCCCCGTGACGGGTCAAATTCTTGAACGTTCCCGGGGCGCCCCCTTGCCCGATCCGCCGTTCATCCTTGATGTGCACATGGAACAAACGGCTTCCAAGCTGCCGGACCGACTCTTCCCCAAATTCCGTGTCCGTGATGTACATATTTCCTGCATCATGAATCAGGCCAACCTGATCATCGCCGATCAATTCCAAGAGCCGCAGTGCGCTGTCTGTCGTCTCCACCAGGCTCTGGTTGTGAATCTCCAGGACGATCCGTTTTCCCGCAGCACGGGCTTCCTCCGCGCATTTCCGAATCCAGAAAGCCGCCTTGGCATAATGATAATCCTCCGCCAGGAAGGCATTCGGCCCTCCCTGAAAGATCCGGATCATGCCCGCCTCCAACATCACCGCGCGTTCAAGCAGGCCCATGAACTGATCATAGGCTCCGGTACATTCGGCATCCCCGCTTGTCGAGAAATTCCCCATGTAACCCGCCAATGCCGGGATCTCCAAACCGCGCCCATCCGCAAGTGCCTTCATTTCGCGAACCCGCGGAAGCGATGTCTCCGGGCTCAAATGCGGTTCGCGGCAGGCGATTTCGATGCCGTCAAAACCGAGTTCGGCCGCGATCGACATCGCTTCATGGATGCTGTAATCGATGAGTGACCCGCTGAATGCCGCTATTTTCATCTCGTCTTTCATCCTTTCGTCTGCATTTTCGCCTTCTCAAGCGCTGAATACGCCGTTATTTAATCCCGGCCATATTATGGTTCTGCACAAAATATTTCTCGGCAAACAGGAATACCAGCAGGATCGGAACGAGACTGACCAAGGCCGCCGCAATCATGAGCTGTTCATTGCCGGTCCACTGTCCGGACAAGGAGAGTATGCCGATCGGCAGCGTATACTTCTCGTTCGAGGTCAAATAAATGACAGGCGTCAGAATCTCGTTCCACTTGCCCATGAACGTAAAGATCGCCAGCGTTGCCAGCGTGGGCCTGGCCATCGGAATGAAGATCCGCAGATAAATCTGGAACGGATTGCAGCCCTCCATCTTGGCCGCTTCCTCATACTCTTTAGGTATATTCATAAAAGCTTGCCTCATGAGGAAAATGCCAAACGGTTGAGCCAGCCATTCAATGATCCACAGCGGCGTGAGCGTATCCAGCATGTTCAGTTTGTTAAAAATGATGAAATGCGGGATGATGATGACCACCGCCGGAATCATCATCGTCCCCAGCACCATCACGAACAGCGCGCCTTTCAGCGGAAAGCGCAGCCTCGCGAACGCATAGCCGACCATCGAGCAAGAGATTAGTGCGCCGATGACGGACAACGCGGCCACGAAGATGCTGTTTAGCGTGTAGCCGCCAATATTCCCAAGCTGGAACACCTGGGCGTAATTGGACCATTGGAATACTTCGGGAATCCAGCGGGGCGGAACCGTTGTATATTCCCTGTAAGTTTTCAATGAATTCATAAGCGCCGACAGAAACGGCACGATCATGATGAGCGAGCTGATCCCGATCAGCACGTATCCGATACTTTTTCCCAGCAGTCTTCTTCTCATTTGAGGCTCCTCCTTCCTCAGGTGCAGTTCCGCATTTGCAGTAGTTCCATCTTGAACGCCGGATCAGTCATAATGCACCCATTTCTTTTGAGCGCGAAGCTGTATGAGCGTCAGCAGGAACAGGATCATGAACAGCACCCAGGCAATGGCGGAAGCATAGCCCATCCTCATAAACGTGAACCCTTCGCGATATAAATACAGCATCATGACCAGGCTCGAGTTATTCGGGCCTCCCGCCGAGCTGATGTCGCCCCTGCCGGTCAGCACGTAGATCTGTTCGAATGCCTGGAAGGTAGAGATCGTGCTCATGATGACAACCAGGAAGGTGGTCGGCGAGATCAATGGAACCGTAATGTACCGGAATTTGCGCAGGGCTCCTGCGCCGTCGATTTCCGCGGCTTCATACAAATCGCCGGGAACGCTCTGAAGCCCCGCCAGATAAATGACCATGATATAACCGATCCCTTTCCAAACCGCAATGAAGACAAGCAGCGGGATGGCCAGCTTCGGATCCTGCAGCCAGCCTTGCCCTTCCAGCCCCAGCTTGGCAAGCAGCGTATTGGCTAAGCCGAAGCGAGGATTGAATACGGCGTCGGCGACGTACAGGATGACGGTCCATGAGGAGATCACCGGGATGAAATGGGCCATCCGAAACCATTTAAGCCCTTTCAATCGCTGGTTTAACGCGACAGCCAGCACGAGCGCGAGAAAGGTCTGGAGCGGCACGAACAGAACCGCAAAATACAGGGTATTCCACAAGGAACGCCAGAACATCGAATCCTCGGCCATGCGCCGGAAATTATCCAATCCGCTCCACTCGGGCGGATTCAGCATATCGTAATCGGAAAAGCTGAAGTACAGGGATGCGGCGAGGGGACCCGCCACAAAAATGATAAAGTGGAGAAGATAAGGGGAGGCCATAAGCAGCCCCCATCTCCCCTCATGATCCCATTTCCGTTTTCGGGCGGGCTTTCCATGCGGCATCGGATCGGCTTTGAGTGCTGCATTGTCGTTTAGCGTATTGTCCATTTCACTCCCGCCTTTCTTCTACCCTTGATTTATTTTTTATAAAAATCATCGAGGACCGCCTGAACGGCTGCGTCCGCTTCGCTTAACGCCTGATCGACGGTTGCATCGCCCAAGAAGGCTCGCTCCGCATTTTCGTTGAATTTGCCCACCCATTCTTCCCATACCGCGTTGTTGTCGAGCGTTTGGGCGAATTCCAGACTGTCCAGGAAGGCCTGGCGGTTAGCCGGCTGCTCTCCCGCCTTGAGGAACACTTCGGATTCCGCTACGGATTTTTTCACGGGCACGGCTTCGCCAAGCTCCGTCCACTGCTTCTGCACATCGTCTTCCGTAGCCCAGTATTTAATCCACTCCCAGGCAGCTTGCGCCTTCTCGTCGCTCGACTTCTGGTTAATCACCCACGAGTTGGCGATGACCGGGGACACCCGCTTGCCGTCAGGTCCCTTCGGCAGCAGCGTCACGTCGTAATTCAGGCCGGCTTCATTCGCTGCCTGCACCCGGGCATAAATGCCGATCCGCATGGCGGCCGATCCGCTTGGGAACACGGCGGTATTGCTCTGGAAGCTCTTCAGGTCGACCGGATCGGTAATAATGCCGCGCTGCATGCCGTCGACCATCCATTCGAACGCCTGCTTGTTCTCCGGGGAATTGATGATCGAGTTCTCTGCCTTCTCGTCAAGGGCACCGCCGCCGTAAGATTTCATCACAGAGAACCAGCCCTCGGTAATGCTGAAGAACGTAAGCCCGAACTGATTCACGCTGGCTGCGTCAAATCCGCTGTCCTCGGCTGTTTTTCCGCCGGCGTCCACCGTCAGCTTGGCTGCCGACGCTTTCAGGTCTTCCCAGGTCCATTCGTCCGTAGGATACGCTACGCCTGCTTTATCGAACAAATCCTTGTTGTAAAACAGCACGCCGACCTGAATGCCCTGCGGCACGCCCCAATAACGTCCGTCCGCGTCCTTGTTGAAATCGAGACCGTAGTACTCGTCGGCTTTCAGATCCTTGGCAATCCAATCGGTCAGATCCTTGGCTGCACCGCGCTGGGCATATTTCATGACGTAGACGCCGTCGGACAGCCATACGTCCGGCGCCTGGCCGGCCGCGATCTGCGTATCCAGCTTCTGATAGAACTGCCCGTAAGGCGCGCTCTGCGTCTTCACCGTAATGTTCGGATGCTTTTCCTCGAACTGCTCGATCAGCTCCTTCATCTTCGCATCGGAGCTGTCGCTCGAATAATATCCGAGCAGGATTTCTACCTTCTTATCTTCCCCGCCGCCTCCGGTGCCGGGAGATGCGGTGCCGGTCTTACCATCGCCGGCATTGCCGCATCCGCTTACAATGATGGATATCAGCAATAAGGCCGTTACCCAGCTGTAGAACCCTTTTCTCTTTTTCACTAATCGTCGCCCCCTATTAATGTTGAAATGGATTAATGAGATTGTAGTTGATAACGACCGTCAGCGCCCATGTACTTTCTTATCCCACTTGTGATTTCTTGCCGCGGCATCATGGTTTTTTATTTACAACTTGTGTTTTTTTGCTACAATGTTCCTTACATTCCTTACTTCAAAGCCAGGAAGGCGGAAGAGCGATGAACATCCAAGGCGTTTCCATCGGTAATCTGACCATTAACCAACGATTGTTCGTGCTGATCATCCTATTCATTGGCCTCCCCTTCTTTCTGCTCGGCAGCTTCTGGTACCAGTCGTCTACCGAAGCGATTGAACAGTTTGCCGCAGGCGCCAACAAACGTATCATCGAGCAAACCAACGTCTCGCTGGATTCTTACATATCCAATCTGGAGAATTCCACCTATCCCTTTATCCATAACCCGCAGATCCAGCAATTTCTCTCGACCACGGAGCTCACTCCGTATGCCTATTTTCAGCTTGCCAAAAAAGTGGAGGACGACTTGTTCGCCCAGATGATCTACGGGAGATCGGATATCATCGGGATCTCGCTCGTCGCCGAGAACAAGCGGCAAATTACCGATTACGAAAGCGCGCCGGGACTGCTCGATATGAGCGAAATCCGCAAACGCAACCGCTCCTTTCAAGCGCAGCTGGACCAATACAACGATTTTCAGATCATCGGCCTCAGCCGGGTAGGAAACACGCCTTCCCTCACCGTCGCCCGGAAGCTCTATGACAATTCATCCTTTCTCTATAAAGGCTTATTGATCGTCGACCTCAATCTGAAGCAGATTGGCGCCATCTGCTCCAACGATTCGCTGGGCGGCTTTGACGTCTGGATTATGGGCGGCGACGGGCATATGATCTACCATCCGAATCCGAAACAGATCGGGGCCGAAGTCGAGCCCGGGCTGTTATCGCGTATTCAGAACCGGGACTCCTCCTTCTTCCGGCATCAAGACGCGGTATCGGGCACCGAGAAGATGGTCCTCCATGAACGATCGCAGATCACCGGCTGGACGGTTGTCGCCGATCTGCCGCTGAACAATCTCATCGGCGATTTAATCACCCAGCGGAACTACTCGCTTGCGGCCGCGTCGATGCTCTTGATCATAGCATTAGCGCTTGTTGGCGGTTTTTCCTTGTCCTTGACAAGGCCGCTCTCCATGCTGCAGAAGTTGATGGCCCGCGTCGAGCGGGGCGATTTCGTTCTTCCCACCCATATGAACCGGTTCCGCAACAATGAAATGACGGCCGTGTTTCAAAGCTTCTACAGCATGACGGGAGAGCTGAAGCGGTTGATCCGGGAGGTCCAGGATTCCCAGCTGAAGGAGCGGGAGCTCATAATCAAGCAGAAGGAATCCGAGCTCCGCTCCATGCAGTCCCATATCAACCCGCATTTTTTGTACAATTCGCTGGAGATTATTAATTCATATGCCATCGCGGACGATCATATGGAAATCAGTCGCATGACGCGGGCGCTGGCCCATATGTTCCGCTACAATATCGGCCATGCCGGATCCGTTGTGCCGCTCCGGGAGGAAATGACGCATGTCCAGTATTATCTGGATCTTCAAAGCGCCCGGTTCCGCAAGCTCCGAATCGATATGGACGTGAACGAACGGGATCTGGATCGCGTGAACGCCGTCAGGCTGACGCTGCAGCCGATCGTGGAGAATGTGTTCATCCACGGATACCGGGGCAAAAAGCCTTCCTACCTCGGAATAAGCTCACGCGCGGAGGCGGGTTATTATGCGATCGTGATCCGGGACAAAGGGGTGGGCATGACGGCGCAAACGCTGCGGCAGATCAGGCGAATCCTGCAATCCGGCAAGAAGCCGGAAGGTGGCACCCTGCGAAACGAAGGGGACGAAACCACCAGCGGCATCGGCCTCTTAAACGTCCATCATAGGCTCCAGCTTACCTTCGGGGACGAGTATGGGCTGTACCTTGTGGAATCCGTGCCCTCGGAAGGCACGATATTTGAAATCAGACTGCCATATAAGACTAGCGAGGAGGGACATCATGTACCGGATCATGATGATTGATGACGAATACGCCATTCATTTGAGTTTGCGAAAGCTTGTCGAGAGGTCGGGTCTTCGGATTGAGGTTGCCGGCGAAGCCGAGGACGGGGTTGAAGCCTTGGAAATGCTGGAGAACAGCCGGCCGGACATCATCGTGACCGATATTTGCATGCCTGAAATGGATGGGCTGGAATTTATTCGCCGTGTCCGTGAATCCCATGCACAGATGCATTTCATTATCCTGTCGGGCCACGACAACTTCGAATTCGCGCGTCAGGCCATGCGTTATGGCGTATCGGATTTCCTGCTGAAGCCCATCGACCCGGCGCAGTTCCATGCAACGCTGGAACGTGCCTGCAGGGAGCTGGATGAGCGGAAAGCGCGATTCTCCCGCCAGACGAAATGGACGCTTGCGCAGCAGCGCCATAAAGCCAGGCTCGCCGAGCTGCTGTGGTCTGCCGAGGAGCGGGAGGCCTTGGAACAAACCCATGAGATCATGGCCCTTTTTGAGACGATGGGACCGAAAGAGGTCAGCCTGTCACGGTACGCCCATATGCTGATATCGGAACTGCTGTCTGCGCTTGAAGAACGCGGGTTGATGCTGAACATGGACACCGGTGAGGAGCAGTGGGCGCAGGATGATCCCCTTGCCTGCCGCCGCCAAACAGAGGATAAGGTCAAGGAAATGCTGGCTTTGATTAAAGGCTCCAGAAATCTGGGATCCCGCCATAATATCCAAAAAGCCAAACGATTCATTGAAGAAAACTATGCGATGGAGGATTTGTCCTTGCAGGAGGTAGCCGATTCGGTGGGGATGTCGGTGACGTATTTAAGCCGTACCTTCAAAAGCGAAACCAATATGAACTTCGTGAAATACCTGGTGCAGGTTCGCATGGAAAAAGCGAGGGAATTGCTTGCGGAATCTGAGCTTTCCGCTCAGGAAGCAGCCTACCGCGTCGGCTTTTCGGACTATGTCCATTTCAGCAAGACGTTCAAAAAATTTCATGGCCTCACCCCTTCGGCGTACCGAAAGCAGTGCAAGGCCATGAATGGAGGATAAAGCAGGCGGGTGTTGATTAGCTTGTTCTCCCGTTCTTCCACTCCTTTGCTCTGGCAAGAAGCTGCTCAACGAACGCATTCTTCTCATCGGAGTATCGAAGCAGGGTCCGGGCTCCTTGCGAAACGATCCGCCGCTTGATCTCGCTGTAACGCTCGGCTTCCACGGCATGAGCCCGGAGGTAATCCCGAATTATGATGTTATGGTTCCAGATGTCGCCACGGTACGACACGATATGAACGTTATAGGCGAGCTCTCCTCTTTTGCGGAGGTAAATGCGGGCGGTGATCCCGGATTCGCCCAAGTTCTCGTAACCCATAGCAGCCAGTTTGGGAAGGATTTCATCCGTATGCCGGGTGTTCTCCACGCCCACCAGTATATCGACGATGGGTTTGGCCGTCATGCCCGGTACGGACGTGCTTCCGAAATGTTCGATCGCAGCCGTATAAGGACCGATCTCCCCGATCAAGAGCCGATGTTCGTCGTTAAACCGATCCGCCCACTGCTTGTCATAGGGCTCCAAGTGAATGGCTTCGTCAATGGTCATGAAGGAACCTCCTTCGAATTGGTACGTACGTGCTGGTGAAGCTCCTCAAGCCAAAAGTAGCGGGCCCGTAAAAGGGCGTAGGGTACAGCTTCAGGCCACGCTCACGTAATCAGTATGACTCCATCATGCCCTATATGGTTTTAATCGACAAGAGCCAGTGTGCTATGCTTTATGGTCAAGCATGCCTTAATATCGACTTTCCACGACGGCAGGTGCTAGAACCTGCCGCGCATACCTCCCGGCCTCCGCCCGAAGTGTTTCATCGCTTACCCGTTCTACGTTATAGGTCACGAAGGCAGGCAGATAATGGACCTTGCACCGCTTCAACGTGGCTTGAATCGGCCGCAGCAGCTCACTCGCGGTGTACCAATTGTCCCCACCTGCCTGATACCCTTGCTCCAATCCTGCCACCGTCGTGGCCAGCATGAATTCCTTGCCCTTCAGATTGTTGCCTTCCGGCCCGAACGCCCAACCGAAGGTCAGCACGTCATCCATCCATTTCTTCAGCAGAGGCGGGCAGCTGTACCAGTAAAACGGGAATTGGAACACCACCCGATCGTATTGAAGAAGGAGCTGCTGCTCGCGCTCGATATCGATAGTCCAATCCGGGTACTCCTTGTAAAGATCCCGGACATCTACATTTCCATTCGCATACAGCCCGTCGTGCTCCATCAGCATCCGATTCGCTCGCGAGTTGTCTAAATTCGGATGAGCCACAATCACCATGGTTTTCATACTCAGGTCTCTCCTGTCTCAGTTGATTTGTTTGACACCCCCATTATGTTTCGGATCGGTTTCGTTGAAAAGTACGCTCTTTTTCTGTACTTAGTCCGCTCTGGCGTACCTAATCATCCCATGCATAGTACGATAAAACGTACTAAGTACGAATAAGAATAGTACTGGGTTTAAACGGAATCCTGTGCTACATTACTATCATCCAAGAAACAAGATCGATCACACACTTCCAAGCGGGAGATGAGAATATGAGAACAAACGATCAACGGCCTAACACCGACGGCATCCTGACCACGCTGCAATTAATCGGAGGCAAGTGGAAACCGCTGATTCTGTTCATTCTGCTGCAGGACGGAACCAAACGGTTCGGGGAGCTTCGGCGTCTGCTTCCGGGCGTGACCCAAGGCATGCTGACAAATCAGCTCCGTGAACTGGAACAGGATGGGCTGGTCGTACGCAAGGTATATCAGGAGATCCCGCCCAAGGTGGAGTATTCCGTCTCGGAGCACGGGAAGAGCTTGGACAGCGTACTCACCGACATGTGCACCTGGGGATTTCAGCATCAGGAATATGTCAACAAGGTCAACGAACAGTCTGATGAGAGCCCAGGAAAAAATGCAGGCGGACTGTAACGAAAATAGCAAGCCGGAACAAGGGGCCGGGGATTGCTCGAAATATCGATCTCTTCGCATTCTTCAAGCCGTTCCTCTTGGGATCGGCTTCACCGGCTGCTCCTCTGCAGGCGGGTATTTCGTATAGTGCGTTTCATCATAAAACTCCCTTTTAACCCACAAATACTCCCTTACCTTTTTTCGTGTATCGAAAAAACATTTCAAACCGCTCTCTGCTTATCTTCACCTGTCACATGTCTGAATGAATAAGGGGCAAGCGGGTGGACCGCAGCTTGAAAATGAATCACGGAAATTCACTTCCACGTATTGCTTTTTTGCGTCGATACGATATATATTTATATCGAATCGACATATCATTGGAGGCGGTCTGTATGTATGAAATTTTTGTTCTGGGCGAATTAATGACCGGGGACAAACACGGTTACATGCTTCAAGAGATTCTAAAAAATGCAGGCGGGCCTTACCGCCAGATCAGTTCCGGAACGTTGTATCCCCTGCTCTCCCGGATGGTGGATCACGAGTGGATCCATCTCAGTCTGGACGGGTCCGGCGGAGGCAAACGCCCCCGAAAAATCTACGGGATTACCGATTCCGGCCGGCGGAAGTTTTTCGAGCTCATGGAGAAACCACTGGAATACAATATGGATACGGAGCAGATGTTCCATTTCAAAATGGTCTATTTCCGGTATGTTCCGAAAAGGGTTCGACTCGACTGCCTGCAGCAGTATTTGATTTATCTGGAGACCAACCTGAAGCATGTGACGGATTTTGAAGCGGAGATCGCGTTCTATAAACCCGAACCGGAGAAACAGCGATTACAATTGCTGAGGGTGCTGGATCACCGAAAGCAGATGGGGATGACGAATATCGAGTGGATCAAGAAAGAAATAGCGGCTGTTAAGTCCGAAGAGGACTAGCCTTCAAGCGTTGTCGCATTTGATATCATGGAGGGGATTACTGGATGGAACGTTTATGGACGAAGCCGTTTATTCAGATGACGGTCGGAATGCTGTTTCTGTTTACGGGCTTCTATCTGCTGCTGCCCACGCTTCCGCTGTATATCAAGCATCTGGGCGGCTCCGAGACCCAGGTGGGCTTGGCGGCCGGCGCATTTACGCTGACGGCGGTGGTCTTTCGCCCCATGGTCGGGGGATTGGTGGACCGGTACGGCAGAAGAGCTTTTTACGTTTGGGGTCTTATCTTCTTTGTTCTTTCGATGTACCTCTACGATTGGGTCGGCAGCATCCTGCTTCTGCTTGCGCTGCGGATTTTGCACGGCGCGAGTTGGGCTTTCTCGACAACCTCCATCGGGACGGTCATCACGGATTTAATCCCGATCTCCCGCCGCGGGGAAGGCATGGGCTGGTACGGTATGGCGATGACGGTAGCGATGGCCATCGGCCCGATGCTAGGTACTTATATCGTGAGCGGGTATTCGTTTCGGACGTTGTTTCTGGTCGCTACCGGGCTCTCCCTGATTGCCTTCATACTGGCCTACATGACCAGAGCCCCTTACCAAGCCAAACCTTCGGCAGGGCGAATTCAGCTGGTCGAGAAATCCGTTCTGCCAGTCACGGCCGCCATCTTTTTCCTGGCGGTTGCCTACGGTGGAATTACGACCTTTCTCCCGCTGTTTGCCGAGTCCATCCGGGTCAATCCGGGAACCTTTTTCCTGGTGTACGCCGTCGCTCTTACCTTGATCAGGCCCTTTGCCGGGAAGCTGTCGGACCGTTTCGGCGAAGCGGCCGTCATCATTCCGTCCCTTGTCATAACGGCCGGTGCCCTGATCGTCTTAAGCCAATCGAGCGGATTGCCCGGACTGATTACCGCCGCCATTCTGTACGGCATCGGTTTCGGTTCGGCCCAGCCCGCCCTTCAAGCAGCCACCCTGCGCATTGCGCCCGAGAACCGGAGAGGCGCAGCCAACGCCTCGTTCATGACGGCATTCGATCTCGGCATCGGACTTGGCGCTATCCTGTTGGGCCTGGTCTCCGAGCGTATCGGCTATGCCTATCTGTTTACGGTTACGGCAGTGTCTGTTGTCGTATCCTTGGTCATATTTGCGGTCTTTGTAAGAAGTCTGCTTACGTCTGTCGCTGCAGAGAAGGAGTGAAGGCTACCCATTCTCAAGCAAACGCCCGCGGACTTGGACCGCCGCGTCGTATCGGAGCGTTCTGTCGCAGTGGAGCACTCTGCCTGACCGAAGCCGTTCTGCCGGGTTGACCGAGCTGCCGTCCCTCTAAACCCGCCAGCCTCGGAAGTCCGAACTTCCGCCCCCTCCGGCTTGGTAACCTCCGAGCCCGCTTCCGAATAGGCTAACCTATCTGATGTTAGATTGGAGCGATGGTACGCATGGCGCAATATGTACCGCCGGTGAGCATCCATACTCTCACGCATACGGCACCCGGTCTCGTGATTCATTATCCGCAGGTATACGGCCTCATGAATCCTGGAGCAGAAGAAGCCATCAACCGGGCCATTATTCTTCAAATCCAGGATATGCAGCGTGAACAGCAGCAGGTTCAGACCGGCACCAACCCGCAAACGACGGGCAACTTTGAGATTAAAACGAACGAGCGCGGCATTCTTAGCCTTGTGCTGACCAACTACACCTACTCCGAGCATATGGCGCACGGGTATACGGTGACAAAAGGACTGACCTTCTCCACGGCCACCGGACAATCCTATGCCTTATCCGATCTGTTCCGCCCGGGCTCCGGCTATCAAGCCGTCTTGGCCGCCGAAGTGAACCGTCAGATCAAGGAACGCGGCATTCCCGTGCTGGAGAACGTTCCGGTTACCGTTTCGCCGAATCAAGACTTCTATCTGGCCGATAAGTCGCTGGTCATCTTCTATCCGCTGTATGCCATCACGCCATACTATGTCGGCTTTCCGATGTTCCCCATATCGGTATACGACCTCTTGGGCTTGGCGCCCGAGAACGGATTGTTATCGGATCTTGCCGCGGACGTGGCGTAGGAAGCAGCAGCGCATTCAGGCGATATGCAGCAAAAAAAAAAACAAACCCGATTCCCTGGCGCCTTACGCCAAAGCATCGGGTTTGTTAGTTATCATCGCATGAGTTTTGCTACTACGGTTTACACCATGATTTTGCAAATATCGTTCGTGAATTCCACCGGATCGGCAATCGGCAAGCCTTCGATCAGCAGCGCCTGATTGTACAGCAGATTCGTGTAGAGCTTCAGCTTATCCTGATCCGCTTGCAGCGCCTTCAGGGACTGGAACACCTCATGGTTCGTGTTGATCTCCAGCACCTTGTCGGCTTGGATATCCTGCCCGTTCGGCATCGCCTTCAGGATTTTCTCCATTTCGATCGAGACATCGCCCTCCGTGGACAGGCATACCGGATGGGATTTCAGTCGTTTGGAGGCTTTGACGGACTTCACCTTGCCGGCCAAGAGGCTGCCCATGGCTTCAAAGAGCTCCTTGTTGTCGCTCTCCTCGGCTTCATTCTCCTGTTTGTCGGCCTCGGAATCGATGCCGAGATCCCCGCTGGATACCGATTTGAATTCCTTCTCCTTGTATTTCATGAGCATCTTGATCGCAAACTCGTCGACATCGTCGGTAAAGTACAGGATTTCATAGCCCTTGTCCAGCACCATTTCGGTCTGCGGGAGCTTCTCGATCCGGTCGATGGAGTCGCCGGAAGCATAATAGATATACTTCTGATCCTCCGGCATTCTTGACACGTACTCATCCAGCGAAACCAGCTTCTTCTCCTTGGAGGACGTGAACAACAGCAGGTCCTGAAGATCTTCCTTGTTCATGCCGTAATCGTTGTAAACGCCGAATTTCAGGCCTCGGCCGAAGGATGCGAAGAATTTCTCGTAATTCTCCCGCTCGTCCTTCATCATGCCCTGCAGCGCGCTTTTCACTTTGTTCTTGATGTTCTTCGCGATCAGCGTCAGCTGGCGGTCATGCTGCAGCATCTCCCGGGAAATGTTCAGCGACAGATCCTCCGAATCGACCATCCCTTTCACGAAGCTGAAGTAGTCCGGCAGGAGGTCTCCGCATTTGTCCATGATCAGAACGCCGTTGGAATAGAGCTCAAGCCCTTTTTCGTATTCCTTGGTGTAATAATCGAACGGCGTATTCTCTGGAATGAACAGAATCGCGTTATATACCACGGCACCATCCGCTTTGACGTGAATATGTTTGAGCGGTTTATCGAAACCGTAACGCTTCTCGTTATAGAAGTTGACGTAATCCTCGTCCGTCAGCTCGCCTTTGTTCTTGCGCCAGATCGGCACCATGCTGTTGATGGTCTGCTCTTCCTGAACTTCCTCGAACTCGTTCTCGGCATCTGCCTTCGGACGCTGCGTTTTCACGTCCATTTTGATCGGATAACGGATAAAATCGGAGTACTTCTTAATGATCGCTCTTAGGCGGTATTCTTCCAAATACTCGTCATACTGATCGTCTTCCGTGTTCTCCTTGATCTTCAGCACGATCTCGGTTCCGACGGAATCCTTCTCGGCAGGCGTAATGGTATACCCGTCCGCGCCTTCGGATTCCCATTTATATGCCTCGTCGCTGCCCAGGGCACGGCTCGTCACGGTAACGACGTCGGCCACCATGAAGGCGGAGTAGAAGCCCACGCCGAATTGACCGATGATATTGTGTCCGTCCTTCGCTTCATTCTCGCTCTTGAATGCAAGGGAACCGCTCTTCGCGATGACGCCGAGGTTGTTCTCAAGGTCTTCCTTGGTCATCCCGATCCCCGTATCGGCAATGGTCAGCGTGCGGTTGGCTTTATCCGCGGTAATCTTAACGTAGTAATCCTCTTTATTAAAGGTCAGGCTGTCGTCGGTCAGCGCTTTATAATAAATCTTGTCGATTGCGTCGCTGGCATTCGAAATCAGCTCGCGCAGGAATATCTCGCGCTGCGTATAGATGGAGTTGATCATCATCTCGAGCAGCCGTTTGGATTCAGCTTTAAACTGTTTTTTCGCCATGAAAAAATCTCCTTTCCAATCTGAACGAGGTTTCTTTTAGCACTCTTTACAACAGAGTGCTAACACTTCTTCTATTTAAACATGTACCAATTTTTGATGTCAATATGTTTGGAGACTTTCATGACTCAAACGCGGCAGCAACCTTTGATCGGCGATGCAGAAGATTTCGGATGAATCCCTGGAGAACGGGCAGCAAGCGCCGAAAGGGCTGTCTAAAAAGGAATCCCCTTTTTAGACAGCCCTCCACATTCATGGCTCGATGCTGCTATTTATTCTCTTGGATAAAACCGGACGAATCCACCATGCGTAATACAAGCCGCATAGAAGCAGCGCTCCGGCCGTGGCCAGGAAGGGGAGCCGATAATCCTGCCGGGCCAGGATCAGTCCGGCGACAAAGGTTGCCCCGGACGAGCCTAAACTCCGGAATACCGACCGCATGCCGGCGTACAAATTTCGCTCCTTCTCATTAAAGGCCGACATCAGCAGACTGTCCAGCAGATTGGACAGCATGGTCACGCCACCGCCCCGCAGCAGGAACAGCCCGACGAACAGCCAAACGGGGAGTATCATGTACAGCGCGGAAAACAGCAAAATATTAACGATAAATACCGAGATGATGGCCGTGTTATATCCGAACCGCTCCATGACGTACGGCGTCATCAATGAGCATATAAACAGCAGGATCGCGCCGATGGCCAGAATCAGGGATACCTGGTCGTCCATCCAATCCAGGCGGAACTTCACGATGACGTTCAGGAAGGAGCCGGTCATCGCGATGCAGCCGCCGAGCAGCGCCGTAAACACGGCGAACAGCCACAAGGTTCCGGAGGATAGAGGTCCCATTAACCTGGACCATCCTCTTGAAGGCGAAGCTGCCGCCGCTGCCTCTTCCAAAGCCTTGTGCTCGACAGGCAGCCAGAACGCCCGGATGATGCCGTGAAGCACTAGCACCAGCCCGGTCAGCAGAAGCGACACTTCATAGCCCCTGCTTCCTTCGAACCCCTTCGAGATATATCCGGCCGCGAGCGTTCCGAGTCCCGTAAAAGCCGTAAAGACGGCAAACATCAGGGAGAATGCACGGGCTTCCTCTTTACGGGACCGGCAATAATGGAAGAGAAGCTGGATCTCCGTTGTCTCCACCAGCGTCAACCCGGCAGACACCATGACTTGAGCGGCATAGAACCACAGCAAATCATCGCTGACGGCAAACAGCACATTGCCTGCGGCGATAAAGAATACGCCGGTAACCAGCAGTTTTTTTCTTCCTGTCCGGTTGGCGAGCAGGGATACCGGAATGGCGAGCACGCCCATAATCAGAATGCCCGTCGACACCAACGCGCCGATCTCGTCTTCCCTTAGCCCCCGGAAGAGCAGATGCAGATTCAGGACGAGTGTATAGAGGCCGATCCCGATGCCGTAGAAGGCCTCGCTTATCAGGAACCGGCGCACCCCCGTAGACAGCTGCAGCAGGTCTTTGATGTAAAAGGACATGTTATTCCCCTTCTCCAGAAAATCCGGTAACGATATGAGATGAACATCACCGGGTTACTCGTATAATCCCGCTTCCGAGCGCATCCGCCGGCTCAGCCTTACAGGATCGGTATCCTCGGCAGCGTAAGGCTTCAACAGCATGCGGAACGAGAACGGCTCCGGCTTGATCGAGTGCTCGGGAGCCTGTGCCGGACCGCAGCTGTTGCTGCCAAGCCCGTTCTGCCGGTAATCCAGATTCAGCGTAATGAAACGCTGCGGAACCAGATCGCTGGCATGCGCGGCAGACTCCACGTCCTGATCGGTGTAGCGGCTCGCACTGAAATTAAGGGAGAGGTCGCCTACGGCAAGAAGCCCCAACCCCGCACCATCCGCCAGCGAGACCCAGCGGACATCCGAGCGGTTCCCGTTTTCCTGCGGATAGATATAGGGCGTAAACAATCCGTCCACGGTGCTGCGGTATTCCCCGAACCGTCCCGCTTCCAGGCTGTCCGGGTAGCTTTCCCCAGGTCCTCTGCCGTACCACCGGACATGTTCCATGTCGCCCGCGACTTGCATTTGCAATCCGATTTTGGGCAGCATGCCGGGCGGCGTGCCGATCGGCTCACCCTTCACGTCTATGATGATCAGGCCGCTGGAAGTGATCGTATATGTCGTTTCGCAGCGGAAGCCCCAGTCGTATACCGGCGGAGCGATGCGGGAAACTCGCTTTACCTCAACACATTCCCGGTCCAATCGCTTCCATTCGAAATGATCGACCCGCTCGGAGAGCCGGTCCAGATGGGCCTTGCGCCAATCCGGAAGCACGTACATGTCGTTATCGATCGGCGGACGCCAGAAATTCAGCGCCGGTCCGCCAAGTGCAATTCTTTTGCCATGCATGGACAAGGTTTCGAAGCCGGCATGAAGGGCGCTGAGGGACAGCTGAGAGCTTCCATTCCCAACGTGCAGGCCATGCTTCTCCTCGCTAATCTGCAAAGCTCCCCGCTGTAAGGCAGCCGTCGGCTCGAATTCGGGCTTCGACGATTCCCGCAGCAGAAACTGGGACCATGCCACTTCATGTCCCCGTTCCGCCCAGCGGCAGTCCGCGGCCAGCGAGAGGGATACCTCCAGCCACAGCTCGGCAAACGGATTCACGCCTATTGTCGCTTGCTCCAAGGCCTTCAGGAGGCTTAGCTCCGCGCTTGTGCCTGCTTCGATGCGGGGAAGGTCCAGCGCTTCGCTGTGGACAAGCTTTCCATCGGACAGCACCCGGTAATGGGCCTGCAAATGATCCAGCGAAATGAAATCATAGCGGTTCATGATATGAAGCACACCGTGTCTTCGCATCGACATGCGGACAGGCTCAATGACCTTTTTGTATTCCAGAAGTCCGGGTGAAGGCGTCCGGTCCGGACGGACCAAACCATCGATGACGAAATTGCTGTTGTTCGGCACATCGCCATAATCGCCGCCGTACGCATAATCCATCCGGCCATCGGGTGTCCTTCTGCTCAGCCCGTGATCGATCCATTCCCAGACGAAGCCGCCCGCAAGCCGGGGATGCGCTTCAAAGGCATCGAAGTAGGGGCGCAGTCCGCCGGGCCCGTTGCCCATCGCGTGCGCGAATTCGCACAGAATATGCGGCTTGGGATGATCGGCCATTTTGCCGAAGCCCTCCATCTTCTCGACGGAGGAATACATGGTGCTCACCACGTCGCACACCTCGGCTTCGCGGTCCTCCTCGTAATGGATCAGCCTCGTCGGATCATGCTCCCGGCACCACTCCGCCATTGCTCGGAAATTGCAGCCGAAGCCGGATTCGTTGCCGAGGGACCAGAACAGCACGGACGGATGGTTCTTATCCCGCTCCACCATCCGGCGGACGCGGTCCACGTACGCTTCCTTCCAATCCGGATCGTCGCTTAAACGGGAAATGTTGCCGAGCGGCTCGAAGCCGTGGGTCTCCAAATCCGTTTCTTCCATGACGTACAGCCCGTACACGTCGCACAGCTCGTAGAATCGGGGGTCATTCGGATAATGCGCCGTCCGCACGGCATTGATGTTGTGCTGCTTCATCAACCGGATGTCCTCCAGCATCGTGGACAGGGTGACGGTTCGGCCCGTATCCGGATGATGGTCATGGCGGTTGACGCCTTTCAGCAGGATCGCCCTGCCATTAACGAGGAGCTGTCCGTCCTTTACTTCGATGGAGCGGAACCCGACGCGCTGCGCCACCGTCTCCAGCGTCTCCCCCTGATTATCCAGCAGGGTGATCACCAGATGGTACAGCGCCGGTGACTCGGCACTCCATAAATCCGGGCCCGCCACCTCGATCTCGAAATTTTCCACGGAAGAGTGTCCGACGTCTTTGCCGGTTGACCCCATCTCCGCTCCAGCACCATTCAACAGCCGCAACTGGACGGAGCCGCGCTCCGTGCCTTCCAGCTCTAATCGCACCTGCAGCTTCGCGTTCCGATACTCTGCATCCAGCTCGGTCGTTACGCGGAAGTCGTTGACGCGAAGAGCCGATGGCTCCGCGATCAGGTATACGTCCCGGAAAATGCCGCTCATCCACCACATGTCCTGGTCTTCCAGATAGCTTCCATCGGACCATTGGTATACCCGGACGGACATCTTGTTTACGCCGGGCTTCACATAAGGCGTCAGATCGAATTCCGAAGTCAGCCGGCTCCCCTGGCTGTAGCCGATAAACGACCCGTTCAGCCACACATGGAACGCGCTGTCCACCCCGTCGAATTTGACGCAAATTTTTCTGCCGTCCCAATGCTGCGGAAGCTCGAACTCGCGGACATAGCTGCCGGTCGGATTCGCATTTGGCACATGCGGCGGGTCCACGGGGAACGGATAGTACAGGTCCGTGTAATGCGGATGCCCGTAGCCCTGCAGCTGCCAGTGTCCCGGAACCGGGAGGTCATCCCAGGCCGATACATCATAATCCTCCCCATAAAATGCTTCCGGAGCGCTCTCAGGCTCCTCGGCATAGTGGAATTTCCACACCCCATTCAGCGATTGGTACCAGGCCGAGCTGCCTCTGTCATAACTGAGCGCTCCGTCCGCATCCGCGAACGGAATGAAATAGGCCCGGCTTTTTGCCCGATTTCGTTCCAGCACGCTCAGGTCATCCCAGTCGCGGCCGATACGATGGTCTTTCATCATGTCTCTCCATCCTTTCCCAAGCGGTCTAAGCTTCTAGAGGTCGTTCAAAAAGCCATCTTTCCATGACTTTTTGAACACGCACTTCTATGTTCTGATGCTGCTTCAAGCTCCATATCCATTGTGGATGCCTCTTATCGCCAGCACCGTTTACCCCTTGATCCCCGTTGTGGCGATGCCGCCAACGATATAACGCTGCGCGAAGAAAAAGACGGCCAGCGGCGGAATCGAGATCAGACAGGTGATGGCCATAATGGATTGCATGTCGACGCCGTGCATGCCCTTGAATTGGGATAACCCCAGCGTCAGCGTATATTTCGTCTGGTCGTTCAGGAAGATGAGCGGGCCCAGGTAATCGTTCCAGCAGCTCATCATATGGAACACGGCCACCAGGATGAGCGACGGACCCATCAGCGGCACGATGATCCGCAGCAGAACCGTCATTTTGCCCGCCCCGTCAATCGTTGCCGCTTCATCCAGCTCCTTCGGCAAGGTCATGATGAACTGGCGCAGCAGAAAAATGAAATAAGCGGAGCCAAACCAGGACGGAACGATGAGCGGTTTGAGCGTATTGATCCAGCCCAGGTAATTGAACTCCATATACTGCGGAATCATGGTCACTTCCCAAGGAATCATCATGGTGGCAAGCACGATCAGAAACAGCGCGTCCCGCCCCTTGAATTGAAACCGGGCAAACCCGTAAGCTACCAGCGTGCACGAGACGAGCTGCCCGAGCGTCGACAGCAGCGTCACAATCAGCGTATTTTTCAAAAACAGGTTAAAGGGCTGAATGCTCCAGGCCTCCGCGAAATTGCTGAACCTCCACACGGATGGAAACCATTTCGGAGGAAACAGATACAGCTCCTGCTGCGACTTCAGCGCCGTCGTGACGGCCCAGAAGAGCGGAGCAATGAACAGCAGCGAGCACAGAATGAGCAGTGCGTACGTGATCACCTTTTTCATACAGAACCTCCCTCCCTGCTGGCTTGAACCCCTTGCTTGGCACGCTTCGGCTTCGCCTTCTCCTTCTTTGTCTTCATCTCGCCCTCATAGAACACCCAGGCCTCCGAAGACTTGAACACGAGGAACGTCAGCGTCAGCACGATCAGGAACATGAACCAGGCGTTGGCTGCGGAGTACCCCATCTTGAAGTATTTGAACGCATTCTCGTACATGTACATCGCATAGAAAAACGTCGACTTCAGCGGGCCCCCGCCCGTGAGCAGAAGCGCCAGCGTCAGCTGCTGGAACGCGGCAATGATGGACGTAATCAGGTTGAACAGCAGCGTCGGCGTGATCATCGGAATGGTCACATTGAAGAACTGCCGAATCTTGCCCGCCCCGTCCATCGAGGCCGACTCATACAGGTCCTTCGGAATTCCCTTGAGACCCGCCAGAAAAATAAGCATCATCGAGCCCTGTCCCCATAGGCTTGCAATGACCATGGCGACCAGGGACCACTTCGTATCGTTCAGCCAGTCCGGCCCTTCGATGCCGACCAGCGATAAGAAATAGTTCAGGATCCCGTAATCCCCGCTGTATACCCAGGACCAGATCATGGCGAGGGCCACGCCGGAAATGACCGACGGCAGGTAGAAGGCGGTGCGGAAGAACGCGCTTCCTTTTACCTTCTGATTCAGCAGCATGGCAAGCCCCAAAGCCACGATGATGTTCAACGGCACGAACAAAGCCGCGAATTTCAGCGTAACCAGCAGCGATTTCCAGAACAGCGGATCGTTCGAGAACATCTCCACATAGTTGTCGATGCCGACAAAGGTCACTTGGCCTACGATCGGCCAATCAAAAAACGAAATGACGAGGGAGAACAGCAGCGGGCCAAGCGTGAAAACCAGGAATCCGAATATCCATGGAAAAATGAAGAGGTAGGGCACGGCCCCACCCCAACGTTTTGGTCCAAGTCGCTTCGGGGCCGCTGTCTGCTGTTGTGGGTAAGGCACTTGCGTTTGGGCCATATTCGCGAACCTTCTTTCTTCGTTTATTTCAAATAGCGTTCGCTATCCTTCACCGCTTGGTTCAGAACCTCCTGCGCATCGCTGCCGAACATGACGGATTCCACGGCTGCCGACAGCTGGCGGTTCACTTCGTTCCATTTTGGATTCAGCAGAAAGGCCGGCGTATTGTCCGAGCGCTCCAGCATCGTGTAATACGGCTTGTAGAGCGGATCCTGGTCCTTCTTCAGCTCGTTGACCACGCTGACCCGGACCGGAAGGTCGGCCACGCGCATTTTGATCGCTTCATCCGATACGTAGAACTTGATGAACTCCCACGCCAGATCCTTGTTCTTGGAATCCTTCGCTATGGATAATGCGGATTCGGCCAATACGCCCTTCACTGGCTTGCCCTCGAAGGCCGGCATCTCCACCGTGCCCACATCGATTCCGGCTTCCCTGAAGGATTCCAGCGGCCAGATGCCGCTCTCCCACATGGCAATCTTGCCCGCTTTGAAAATATCCTCCCCGCTCTGCTGCCCTTTGCCTCCGGTCAGGACCGCCGAGCCGTTCTTGAGCATATCGCCCAGCATCTGAATGGCTTCCGCCGTTTCCTTGCTGTTCATGTAGCCTTCGATCGTTGTGCCGTCCTCCGAGATGAAGGATCCGCCGTTGCTCCATACGAACCCTTGAAGGTCATACGTATCGTTCTCGGCCCGTACGCCGAAGCCGTACTGCTTCTTCGATTTATCCGTCAGCTTCTGGGCGATTTCCTGGAATTCCGCCCATGTCCATCCATCGCTCGGGTAAGCAATGCCCGCATCGTCGAACATCTTCTTGTTGTAGTACACCACCCGGGTCGTAAAGCCCGCCGGGATTCCGTACAGCTGATCGTCGATCTTGCCGTAGTTGAACAATCCCTGGTAAAAATCATCGATGTTCAAATCCTCGTCCTTGGACGCGTAACCGTCCAACGGCTCCAAGGACTGGTGATACGTCGGAAAATCCCACATGTACATCACGTCCGGCGGATTGGCTGCGCCGAATCCGGCGGCCAGCTTCTGATCGAATCCGTCGGCATAGGCCTCGACCTGCACCTTCGTGCCGGGATGCGACTCTTCGAACTTCTTGGCGATCTCCTGCTCGATCTTCAGCGCATCTCCCGTATCCCATGTCGCGAAACGAAGCGTCGTTGCCGCCTCCGATGAGCTTCCGTCCGGCTGCTTCGCGCTGCCGGTCCCGCCGCTGCCGCCGCATGCGGCCAGCAGCGATGCCATTAACGTCATAACCGAAACCATTGCGATCCATGACATTCTCTTTTTCATATTGTCAGCTCCCCTAAAGTATTGAGTTGATATGAATTGAACCGCTTTCATCATAACTCGGATGAAAGCGGTTCAAAACGTGCGCTGATTCGCAGATGATCGTATTTTTGTTCGAACTTTAGCCCGCGGGTGTTCATTTGTTTACGATGATTCCCCTTTTTGTTCGGCACGGTATTGGCTTGGCGTCTGACCCGTGCAGCGCTTGAACCATTTGCTGAAATATTTGCTGTCTCCGAGTCCCGTCTTCTCGGCGATCTCCTGCATCGTTAAGGAGGTTTCGCGCAGCAGGCCGTAAGCAAGGCGGAGCTTGCGCTTATATTGGAACGCGATGAAGCTGTCGCCGACCGTTTTCTTGAACAGGATCGAAAAATGGCTGCGGCTCAGCCCCACCTGCTGGGCCAGCTCCGCTGCCGACCACTCGTCCGCGGGATGTTCGTGCAGCAGATGAACCGCCTGCAGGATCGGCTCCGGCCACTGCTCTCCGCTCAGACCGTACACCCGCTCCAGCTCGGCTTCCTTGTGCAAGGATTGAAAGGCTTTCTGCACATCCTCCGAGTCCTGAAGGCCTCCCCTCCAATTCCAGGCAAGCTTCCCGCATCGGCTCTTGATCTCCACCAGCAGCCCGTCCGCCGCTTCCTTATGTTCATCCGGCACGGCCCAATAGCAGCTGTCCGCGCCGTACGGGACCCGCTTGCTGCTGCGCAATCCCGGCTCCTCGGAGCCCTGCTCCTTCAGCAGGTGCTCCCAACTGCCGCTGCAGCCCGCCGTTTTGATCAGATACAGCGAAATGCGCTTGCCCTCTCCCAGCCCGGCGCGGCTGCAAAGCTCCCGGAGTTCGCCGGGGAAACGGTCGCTGTGCCCGTTAAGCCAAGCAAACAAATGGGCGGAAACCTGTTCTTCCAGCCCGTACACGTTGGCCGGCGCATCAGACAGCTCGCGTTGAAATTTACCCAGCATCGCTTCGAGCTCTTCGTCCTCGAAGGCGGTTTTCAGCAGATATCCGGACGCGCCAAGCCGCATCCCTTCCTGGGCATATTCGAAATCCCGGTGGCAGCTGAGCAGAATGATCCGGGTTTCCGGCGCAGCCTCCTTCACCTTCCGGGAGAGCTCGATCCCATCCATCTCCGGCATGACGATATCCGTAATGACGACCTGCGGCCGAAACTCCAGAAAAGCCTCCCAAGCTGCCTGGCCGTTGGGGCTGTCCGCCACAACTTCCATCCCGAACCGTTCCCAGGGCACCGTGGAGCGGAGTCCCTTGCGCACAATGCTTTCGTCGTCGGCAATCATCACTTTAATGTTCCCTGTATTCATCATAGAAAGACTCCTCCCTTTTCGGCCAGCGTATGATGATCGTTGTTCCTTCTCCCTTAACCGAATGCACCTTCAGTCCGTAGAGCGGACCGAAATGCAGCTTGAATTTCTGGTCGGCGTTCCGCACGCCAAGCCCGCCGCGGCCCTTCCGCTTCGTCTCCGGCGAAAACAACCGCGCCAGTTTGTCCTCCCTGATGCCGGCTCCGTTATCGCGGAGTGTGAGCACAAGCTCGTCATGATCCTCCTCGACCTTGACATGGATCTCTCCCTGCCCGTCCGTAAAGGCATGGAAAAATATATTCTCGAACAGCGGCTGAAGCGTCATCCGCGGAATCAAATACGGCAGAAGCGAATCATCGCAATCCAGGCGATAACGAAATACTTCGCCGTACCGGATTTCCTGAATCTTCAGGAAGTGGCCGATCATGCGCAGCTCCCTGTTTAGGGTAACGAGCTCCTGGGAAATATCCAGATTTCCCTCCAGCACCATCGTCAAATGGTACAGCATCTGGCGAATGTCCTCCGCGCCTTGCAGCCGGGCCTTCCACTGGATGGAATTCAGGGTGTTGAACAGCAGATGGGGGTTGATCTGATAATGGAATGCGCGCAGCTCGGCCTCTTTTTTCAGCCGCTCGCTCTGCTCCACCTCGCCAATCAGGGTCTGCACGCCCGTTACCATCCGGTTAAAACTCATGTCGAGGCTGCCCAGCTCATCCCTCCCCTCGATCGGCGTACGGGTATCCAGCTTGCCGAAGCTTACCTTCTGCATCGAGTCCTTCAAGGTCCGGATCCGCGAAGTGAACCGGGAGGAGAACAGATAGGCGATGCCAAAAGCGAGCAGGCAGGAGACGATGGCAACAACCATCGTGTTCGCCCGGATCACGTCCGAGGATTGATAGAACGCCTTGGCGGGAATTCTGGCTTCCATGGTCCATTGGTTGGCGTCAATCGTCCGGGTCCAGGCCACATCGCTGTCATGGGGCGTATACGGAGCGTCCGTCTCATACACGACCGTGCCGTCCGGCGATGTAATAAGCAGGTGGGCATGCGTGTCGGCCTCGAACTTGGCATAACTTCGCAGCAGCTCCTCGGCGTTCTCCTCGATCAGGATGACGCTGCCGTTCTGAGCCTTGTCCGGGTGATGGATCGGCACCGCCAATCCTAGGACAGGCACGTTGTCGCTATCGCTGTTATTAATGGAATGATCCTGCGGATAGAAGCCCAGCCAATAGGTGCCGGCATAGGCTTTCGGCCTGGCGTTCCACGCCGGGATATTGCCGAGTTTGTTCACGTCCAGGTTGTTCTCCCCATAGTAATAACCGGAGCTCGTTATGATGTAGATTCCGGCTGTCAGCTGCGTCCGCAGGGACTTCAACAACGATTCGAAATCGTTCTTCTCCATGATGTCGCCATAGGTGGACGGCGTCCCGTTCCCGATTCCCGAATGGCTCGGGTCCAGCAGGTAGGAATAAATCGTCTCCGCCGTCTGCTTCATCCGCCCCAAAGCCGAACTGGTCTGCTGCTCCAGCTGCGCTACGGCATTATCGCCGTATTTGCCGAACTGGGAGTTAATCACTTTAGCGGATTGCACATAGGAAAGTCCGCCAAGCGAGAACAGCGGAATCAAGGTGACGACTAAAAAACAGGTAAGCAACTTGGTTCTTATACTGTGATAGGTGCCGGTGAACATCCGTCCGGCTCGGTCTTTGATTCCCTGAAAATTCATGATTACTCTCCCCATTGTCGTATCGAATCGTATCGTGAACATCCATCCGATCGTTCGCCATGCGGCTGTACTGCTTACGAGATCCCGTGATACCGCTTTCATTATAAACCTGAACAAAGGGCTTGTAATTAGGCGGCAACTGGAAAATGAGAGGAAACGGAAAAAGCACCTCCTCCGCAAGGTCAAAAGCCCGGGAAGAAGTGTCATTCCGTGACAGTTATAACGTGTATTCATGTCCCAAAATCAAAAATACGCTGGAGGTCCAGGTGAACGCCCGATCGCGCAGCCCGGCTCCGGTCAGGGCATCAAAATTCTCGGCCATGCCGCTGAGACTGACCATTCGGCAGTACCGCTGCGCAATCTCCATGGCCAGCTCCTTATCGCCGGCCGCCGCCACCCCTTCGACCAGCAGCATCGTGGAAGGAGCCCAGATCGGTCCGCGCCAATATCCGTCCGGCTTATAGTATGGGCTGCTTACGCTTTCGGTCGCCCAGCCGTTGCTCGTCAGAAATCGGCTTTCATCCCGAAGCCCTTCCAGCAGAGCCGTGCGGATATACTCGGGAAGGCGTTTACCCAGCAGGATAGGAACGAACAGCAGCAGGCTGTCCCCTTCGGACGGCTCATGCGTTCCCGAACGGCAGGCCGTAAACCGGCCGTCCTTCCAGAAGTGCCGAATCATGCGGTCCAGCGTATCGTCCGCTCTCCGTCTCCATCCGGCCGACTCCTCCGACAGGCCCAGCAAACCCGCGATTTCGGCCAGCGTCTCCATCTGGATAATCAGATAAGCGGCAAGGTCGGGACTCTCGACGGGAATGCCGTTATTGAACGCCGTGCTGTTGTCCCAGCCCGAGTCGTTGCCGTGGTTATACTGGGGAATGCCGTCGCCGTCATGATCCCGGTGCGTGAACCACCACTGCGTCCATTTCGCTAGAGGGCCATAGACCTCGCGCAGCTGGGCCTCCTTGATGTAATCCGTCCGACGCATCATCCAGGCCAGCGTCCAGCCGTGAATCGGCGGTTTGTTGCAATTCCAAAGCTCGTATTTATCGTTCACGAAGTCCGGGATCAGGCCGCTCTCATCCTGCCGGTCAAAAAAGATCATGAGCTGGTCCCAAGCCAGCTCCGGCTGATGCCGCACGAGAGCCATCGCGTTAAAGCAGTTATCCCAGCTCCAGATGTTGGTCATCCAATTCTTGGACATATACATGGCCGGGCGGGTCAGGCAGCCTTCGGCGGGAACCACGCAGGACCAGGTAATATAGGCGGCGAGCTCCCTTGCTTCCTGCCACTGCTCAGAAACGGCAAGGGTGCTGTTCAGCCATCTGGCGTAATCCTCGCGAGCGCTTACAACCGCATCGTCGAAGGACTCCCATTCGCCGCGCGGCTTCAAGACGGTCATGAACTCTTCGACCGCAAATTCGGCCACATTGTGTGCAGGATCCACGAAGAAATCGGCGGTCACCCGCGAGCTCTTGATCTCGTTCCATTCAACCTCCATGCCCATCTGGCCCGCAAGCCGGGTCAGCATGAAGCGGCAGCCATGCGTGAAGCTGTTCACCTCCCAGCTGTCCGGATGGGTCTCATAGGCGTAATCATACGCGGCGGGGAAAAAGGTAAGCCGGATGCCGCAGCCTTCCGAGCGGAATCGCACGGTCCGGGAGTCCGATATGCAAATATCCGCATGGCCTAACGAATCGGATGCCGTTAGCCTGATGTTGTCGGGTGATGCAATAGGTTCAAACGGAACCGGCTCGTTCTGCCGGTTTAGCAGTTCTATCAGAAACGCCTCGCCAAACTTGTCATCCCCTCCGCGGACGGTTCGCAGGTAAAGACCTTGTCTGCGATCCTTGGCCGCTGGCAGGAGGGATATCGCCAAGAAGGACTCTCTTCGGCTGAAAGGTACGATATTCAGATCAAAATTCATAGGACATCTCCTTCGCTGAGGTATCGCTTTCATTGTAAAACTTCCCAAGGAAGGAGAGGACTGACGGATGTCTTGCCGATAGAGGGATATTGTTCGGGGCACGCTTGCTTTAGCGAGGGAGGTGTCATTTTGTTCGATATGAGGGGATACAAATGTGCGGGCGAATGTCTGGGGTGACCGCAGCCGATGACGGTCATCCCGGTCGGAGGGAACGGATTCAATCTCCGTCCGGGATCGTCCGTTTATCGGACCAGTCAGCCCTCATGATTGCTATGCCTGTTATGGCTTCTGCCCGTGCTGACGCCAATATTGTCTTTTTCCGTCATCGCGCACGGTAATGCCCAGCTTCGATAGTTCACCGCGCAGATCAGCCGCGTCCTCTCGATCCTCGTTCTCGATGGCCTTCTCCCGTGCCAGGAAGAGCGCGTTCATGCTAGGCGTCAGTTCCGGCGAATCGGCAACCCATCTGACGTAATGATCGGCGAACGGATCGCGGTCTTTCCAGGAGTAACCGTGCCGCTTGAAGGCTTCGGCCACCGTTTCCCGCTTGGCTTCGGGTTTCTCGCGATAGAGCTCCTCCCCTTCCTTGCCCAGGAGGACCAGCTGCTTGCCGTCCATAAAGGCAGCGGAAACTTCTTCTCTCGTAAAGGTTTGTTCAGCTTCATGAACGCGGAGTGTAATCTCCTTGTCCGACAGGCGAACCGCAAGGCTTTCTTTAATGGCTAAGTGAGAGAGCACCGTACCAGCAAGCAGTCCCACAACAGCGGTTACGATAACAACCCATGGGCCCTGGATCGATGCGATCAACTCCAAGGGTCCTTGAAATGGAACCCAAGCCAGGCCCGTGGCCCAATCCGCAATCGCAGGCAGAAACCAGCCGACCACCGCGCCTAATAAAGGCGGCACCGCCCATACCAGCATCCGGTCTGCCCATGATAATCCGAGATCACTGTATTCCCTCTCGTTATTCAATGGCATCCGCTCCTTTCCTGAGAACGCTGTTCACCGCTTCTTTCCAGACCGCTTGATAGTCCAGTGGAATCTCCATCAGGATATAACTCGTGATATTATCGATGACCAGAGCCAGAACATAGGCCTTGGAATCCGCATGCTGACGATCGACGAGCCCGAAGTCGACCCCCAGCTTCATGAATTCCCGAAAGCCGTCCAGGAACGATTGCTGCATAGCAGCTACCCGCTGGCCGTAATTGGCATTCCGGTTTGCGGTCAGCATGAACTCGTTCAATAGGCGCATCACCGGCACGAAGGCTTCTTCCTCCTCGGGAAACATGCGCAGCCCGCCCTGGTACAGCTGCTCTGCAAAGTTAAACTCATTTAGCCCGGTCAGGGAGAAATAATGATCGAAATGATAATCGCTGAACATGTATTCAAAGATCCGCTCCACCAGTTCATCCTTGGACGCAAAGTGATAGTAAATCGACGGTTTCGTAATGCCCACTTCGCCGGCAATCATCGCCAGGCTGGTCTTCTCGATGCCATGTGTCGCAAACAATCCGATGGCAGCCTCGACGATTTGCTGCGAGGTTAAATCCTTCTTTTTCACGCTGTCACCCGCCCCCTTTTTTACCTACCGATAGGTAGAATTTTAAGATGGATGACGAAGGATGTCAATGTTTTTTAACTACCGGTAGGCAAAAAAAACTAAAAATCGCCGATGCTTATCGCATCGACGATTCATAAGAATTAGGATTTGTAGCTTAACCGGCTCAACCGATTAAAGCATTCTTCTTCCCATCATGATGATGGTTTCAAGCAGCGCCTTCCACTTTCCTTCGACCGTGCGTGCGGTCTTTGCGGCGTGGGCCGCTGCATTGCGTTTCGAGCGCAATTTCGTTGCCATCCGGCATCGTTCCAGTTCCTGACGGAGATCGCGAACATGCTGTTTGGCAATATCTTCATTATTGATATTCATGTTTCATTCCTCATTTCTTTTTATAGCGACAACATTCCGACATTACCAATACCTGCAAGCTCTTCTTCCGTCCCCTTCACTATAATACTTCCATTGTTTGCTCGAAGGTAAGGGTACAAAATGCCTTTAATTCTTTTTTCCCCTACAACGACTTCGCCGAAGAGATCCAGGGAGGACATCGAAGCCTTAATATCTTCCTCGGTGACGTCATCGTCAAAGGTCAGCGTCCCGTCAACAATGAAGCTCGCCGGGTGGCCCAAAGCCGCAAGCTGATCCCTCGACCAGGTCTCCTCGCCGCTGATGAACACAAACAGCCGCTCATAACTTACGATTTCCGTATTCAGGTTGGGGCAGCGCTCCCAGACCAGATCTTCGATCTCTTCGCCGCAAATGATGAACGAAGTGGACTGTATCTCCGACACGGCCTGGCTGAAGGCGTCCCGGGTCACGTCCGCCTCGAGAATGAGCGGCTTATTCGTGTAGAGCTTATGGCCTTTAAATCGACGCACGCTTCTTGCGTTTAGCCGTAACGGTTTGGTTACATACTCGAATCCTGCCGGGATCACCTCGACCAAGCCGTTAATCTTTTTCAATTTATCGTAGAAATAAGGGGATTGATGTTCATGGATAATCGCCTTGCCGTTGACTTGGATCTTTTCAATCCGGGCCGAAAACTGCTCCATATCCAGCTCCTTATCCAGATGAACCATGCCGTTCAAGACCAGCTCCATAGGCTCGCTGCTGGAAGCCAGATATGCATTGTTCAACTGCACTTTCCCGGTCTCGAACCGGGGTTCGTATTCGTAAGCGTGAATCTCCGCGCTGGCGCCTCCCACTTTGAGGAATGCAGAGGTAACGGCAGCGGCCAGATGCCGTGGAGCATAGACCTCGCCGTTAACCACCAGGTGCAGCGTGCCGCTCTGGAATGCTTCAAGGGATACTCCTTTATCGATGATGACCGTGCCGTTAACGAATACGCGGTCCGGCTGCTCCAAGAGCTGAAAATATTCCTCGTTCAGCCGCAGCGTGCCGCTGTAATAACGGTGTCCCTCGGGGATTTCAATCGTCTTGCCGATATTGCCTGTGTTTTTCAACAGCGTGAGGAGGTGTGCCGTCTCTGCTCGGTATATTACGAGACCTACGTTTCCGATCCGTTCGATGCTTGTTACGGTTTCCTCCGTTGCCTGCGTAAGATCCAACATCCCTACATTCTCGATGATTCTGCTCATTTCATATCTTCCTCCCATAGTTTTCTCAATTTTTTGATGGCGGTTTGCAATTTGTAACGAACCGTGGCTGCCGGCATACCCAGCTGGTCGCCGATTTCCTGGCTGGACATCCCGAGCCAAAAGCGCTTAAACACGATATCGCTCTGCGATTGCGGCAAACGGGCGAGCCATTCCGTCATTTCTATATTGCGGCTTGAAACGGGGAGCTCGGCGAAGACCAGATCATCCTCCCACGATACGAGCCGCTTCTCCCGGCGGCTAATATCGATCATGCGATTTTTGACGACTCTGAAGAACCAGGCCTTTTGCTTGTGAAGGGGCAGCGCTGCCAGGTTCGGCTCCTTGATGGCTTTCATAAAGGCATCCTGGACCAGATCATCCGCTTCGTAAGCATGCTTGGCGATGGATCTGGCATAACGCTGGACATCGTCCTTCAGGTTTTCATAGAGATCACATACTTGCATTAGCCAACCTCTCACTTTTCGTTTTGTCTTTTCTGTTAATATAACGTTTGGGAAAAAGAAACTGATGGATATTCTCAAAATTATTTTTCAACCAATCAAAAACACGCCGACCGTCTTCGCGGTCAGCGTGTTAACGAACATTAATCCCACATGGAGAACAGCACCAGCAGTACGGCTACTGCGCCCAGCAAGAGCGAGTGCCTGGAAAACCATATCGAACGCATCTCTTCCTTCATGCTTGCATCCTCCTTCTATTTTCATTCAGCCGCTAACAACTCCTCTTCCCTGATGCCTTAATCCCACCAGCTAAGCATGCACACCAGCATAACAGCCGCAAAGAAACCGTCCATAAACTTGAGCTGAAGTTTAGCCATATTGGATTCACCTCCTTCGAGGAGACAACAACTCGAGAGAGAAACCCTCGACTTATTATTGATTGATCAATTACTAATATCCAAAAAATAATCCCTTCGCATATCATGATATCGCTGCTGCGCCACTCTTTATGGCTTCCGCTGCTCATGCGCGTTTTTTCATTAAACTCCTCATAGTCGCCGCAATCGCCTGCTCATGAGGCGTCCATTGAATCGGACCGATCAGGCGCTCGTATTTCTCGCCGCTCAGCACCAAAGGCTCCTCGGTCAAATACAGCATCTCAACCACCTCTTTCATCACCGGATTGAATAACCCGATCAGGGAGAGCCCGATTCGTCCGAGCGGCATTACCGCCTTGCGCTTTCCGGCAGCCTGCTGCGCAATCCGCACCAGCTCATGGCCTGAAATCACGCCCGGTCCGGGGATATGCCAGTTCTGCCCGTAGGACTCCTCTCTCTCGGCAATCTCTACGATCATGCGGGCGGCATCCGGCAAATAGACGTATTCTCGGGGAACGCTCATGTTGCCGATGAAGGCGGTTGGCTTCCCGGCAGCAATGGCTTCCATCGTGACGGATAAATAGGATGCCTGCGCAGAAGGGCCATAGTAGTCGGGCAGTCTTACGATAAGAGGGTTTGCTTTATGCCAGCGCGACGAGAAGATCAGCTGCTCGTAGGCCAATCTTATTTTGCCCTTACGGGTATGCGGTTTTTTGGGGTGATCCTCCGTTGCCTTTTCCATTAAGCGTCTGCCATACGGATAAATTCCATCTACCACCACAACCCTGGTCCCCAGCTTCTCCGCAGCCGTCATGACCGATTCACCCAGCGGCAGCAGCCTGGATTCCATCTCGTGGTAAGGCATGTTCGCACTGTGAAAAATAACATCGGCCCCTTCCGCGGCTCTTCGGATATCCTCCGGTTTAAAGGCATCTCCCGTTTCCAGCGTAAGCAGAGGAGAATAGTCCAACCGCTCAGCCAGCTCATTCAGCTTCTTAACGGAACGGCCGAAGGCTACCGTTTGAATTCCGCGCTTCACCAGTTCCGCCGTCAATGGGGCCCCTACGCCGCCTGTTGCACCCAAAACAATCGCTTTTTTCATCGTTAATCTCTCCTCACATTAAAATAATTGATTGATCAATCACAATTGATTAAAAAAGAAATGCCCTTTCTCCACCGCGCACAACCTGATGCAGTACGCGGTGCGGCACATCGACGCGCGCCTTATCTTTTGGGCATCATATTCGGCATATCCATCGCCATGGCTACATTGCACAGCATCCCCCGGGCCAGAAAATCGGAGGTTTTCTTGTCGGCATCCTCGAATCCCGCTTTCACGAAAGCATTCTGGACCAGGTCCTTCACCTCGTTCATTCCCTGCTGCATCGCTTCGCGGATGGGCGCTTCCTGGATCGTCTGCGCCTGCATCTGCAGCAAGATTTCGCTGCGATGGGATTGCACGATCCCTTCGTACGCCCGGATCAGGCCCGTCTCCAGTTCCTCCGGAGCAGCGGAATCGATGACCCCCTGAAATGCCTGCACGATGCGCTTCCAGGAGACCGTCAGCGATTCCACGAGCAGCGATTCCTTGGTAAAGAACCGATAGACGTAAGGCTGGGATATCGCTGCCCGTTCGGCAACCTGAGCCGTGGTCGCGCGATAGTATCCGATCTCTGCAAACACTTCGATTGCTGCTGCCACGATTTCATTTCGCCGATTCGCAGAAGTTGAAGCTCTAGCCATTCAACCAACCTCCTCTCACTCGTTTTAATTTATTATTGATTGACCAATCGCTAATTGAACTCAGTATATACGGTCCATTTTCCTTTTGCAACTGTTTTCTTCCAAAATTATTGAATTCAACACCTGGGATAGCTTGAGCATAGGGGAGGAATCCGCTATTTCTTATCGAATTGTGTTTATGAACCGCAAATAAGACGGGAGCCTATTCCAAGACTTTATCCTGTAATCGATCAAGGAGGATCAACCATGAGTCATGAAGGTCAACAGCAATTCGAACGATGGCATAGACACCGTACGGTCTTGCTTCAGCTGCTGCAGGACGTACAGAGCGAGCATTTGGATTATAAACCGTGGGATCATGCCTATACCTTGGGCGGATTAGCTGTTCATATTGCGGCAGCCTCGGATATGTTCCTGCGTTCCATCCAAAATGGCTCGTTTACTCCACCCTCGATTTCCACCCAATTCGAGACCATCGATGACATTCGAAATATCGTGCAAGCGTCGACCGAATCGACTACGACCCTTTTTGCCGAATTGTCCGACAGCCAGCTTGAGCAGCCGCTGGACTTCAATGGGTTCACAGCGCCCGGCAAAGTGTGGTTAAACAATATGGTCGACCATGAAATCCACCATAAAGGGCAGTTGTTTACTTACGTGCGGGCAGTCGGAATCGAGAAGGTTCCCTTCTTCACGCTTCAGCCGGCAAAGCAGTAGAAACAAGACACGGCTGGATTGCCGCTTTAAGTTATCAAAGGAATTACCTCTTACTCAAAATAGAAAGCCGGATTTCCTGCAGCTTATGCTGAGGTAAATCCGGCTTTCTTCTATCCCTGGTTAGCCTTGCTTCGCCAGCTTCACCACGGCCTGCAAAGCGGTGTTAATCTCGCGCTCCACCGCGTCGGCAACCACGTTTGTGTTCGGATCGTACTCGGCCGCAAGGTCGGCGTCGGCAAAGCCGTCCATGGCCACAATCGCGCCGGCGCGAACGCCGCGGATCGCCGCAACGACGTACAGCGCCGCAATTTCCATCTCGACGCCGAGCGCGCCCGCCGCTTTATATTTCTGGTGCGGCACTTCCTCGACTCCGTTAAAGAACACGTCCAGCGTGACGGTTATGCCCTTGCGCACAACGCCTTCGCCGATCGCGAGCGCGGATTCGTACAACGCCTCCGCCACCTGGCTGTCCGCAACCGCCGGAAAACCGTCCGGTACCAGCTGCTTCGTCAGACCGTCCGTACGGATCGCCGCGGTGCTGACCACAAGGCTCCCCGCAGGGGTGTCCGCCCGATAAGACCCGGCGGTGCCCACGCGAATCAAGGTCTTCGCCCCCGCGCGGATCAGCTCCTCGAAGCAAACGGCCGCTCCCGGGCAGCCGACGCCATGGCTGGTTACCGCCAGTTCAACGCCTTCATACGTCCCCACGAAAGTGCGGTACTCGCGGCTGAACGCCAGCTCGCGCGCATTTTCGAGCTTACGGGATATCGTCTCCGCGCGTTTCGGATCGCCGCAGACGATCACAAATTCAGGTATATCCTCTGAGTTCACTTGCAAAATAGGCATCAACATATTAGTCAAACTCCTTACGTGTCCATTCGTCTTCGGGTATATCCAGCGCCTCGCCGCTAAACCGCTCTTCCTTGAACGGGTCCGCTTCGTTGTGGAAGCCGTTGCGTTCCCAGAAGCCCGGGCGGTCTTCCTTCATAAACTCGATGCCGCGCAGCCATTTGGCGCTCTTCCAGAAATAGCGGTGCGGCACGACCGTGCGCAGCGGCCAGCCGTGCTTGTCCGTCAGCGGCTCGCCGTTGAAACGATAGGCCAGCAGCACATCGTCACGGAGCAAATCCTCGATCGGCACATTCGTGTCATAATCGGGATCGGCATGAAACATGACGTATTTGGCATCCGGCTTGATTTTCAAGCCCGCCAGGAAATCCCGGAACAGGATGCCCTCCCATACCGTATCGAACTTGGACCAGCGCGTAACGCAGTGAATGTCGGTGTTCACGGTTACCGTTGGCAGCGCCAAAATATCTTCATACGTAAAGGTCCGTTCCTCTTCCACTTCGCCGAAAACCCTGAGGGTCCATTCCGACATGTCGTAATGGGGAACCTCCCCTTCATGCAAAATCGGGAACTTCTCGGTCAGCGTCTGCCCCGGCGGCAGCTTGGCCCGCTGCTCTTCGGTCAGGTTGCCCACCGCCACCGGCTTCATTTTCTTCAAACGTTCTGCTTTTTTATGCACCAAGTTCATCTCCTTTACGCTTGATCGCTTTCGTATCCGCTTATCGACGGGATGACTTCATTTACAGGTTGTCGCGTAGCGGACTACGCGCTTATCTGGAGCTGGATCCCTGCTTCAGCGCGTCCTGCTGGAAGCTTTTATCCTTAAAGAAGAACATCGCCAGAATCGTTACGACATAAGGCAGCATCTGCGTAAAATGCGTAGGCAGCGCCAGCCCCTGGAACCGGATGCTGAGTGCATCCATAAAGCCGAACAGCAGGCTTGCCGCCGTCACCCCAAGCGGACCCGATTGGCCCAGCATCGTGGCGACGAGCGCGATAAAGCCGCGGCCGGCCGTCATGCCTTCCGTAAACATCGTCACCTGTCCAAGCGACAGCTGCGCGCCTGCAAGCGCACATAACACGCCGCTCGCGAGTACGGCTCCATACTGATACCGTCTTACACGAATGCCCACGCTTTTGGCAGCGAGCGGATTCTCGCCGGCAGCCAGAAAACGGAAGCCGTTCTTCGTGCGATAGAAATAATACCACATGAGGCCCGCAATCAAAAACGACAGATACACAAGCGGCGTCAGGCCCGCCAAAATGGGACCGATCACCGGAATATCCTCGATAATCGGAATGTTCCATTTCGGCAGCCCGACCATCGTATTATCATAAAAAGCACCTTTCACATCAAAAATAGCCCGCAAGCTGAATGTGGTCAATCCTGCCGCCAGCGCATTCATCGCGATACCGACCACGATGACGTTGGCCTGCAGATTAATGCTGAGGTAAGCAAAGATAAAGGAAAAGACCGACACGATCGCAATCGCGAACAAAATCGCGTAAAACACGTTGCCGAAAAAGTGGTTCCCCACCACGGCTGAGAAAGCCCCCAGCAGCATAAAGCCTTCCAAACCGACGTTGAACAATCCGACGCGCGAACACAGGGCACCGCCGAGAGCCGCAAGCAGGATCGGAGTGAGCACGCGGAGGGCCGAGTTGATTAAAGCAAGGTCAAACAGCTGTTCCATCGGATTTGTTCCCCTTTCTGCGCTTCAGGAAGCTGTATGTGAATCGGGCGGAGATAAACAGAATCAGCACGGCTTGGATGATCGCTCCTACCTCAAGTGGCACTTCCGTATTCCGTTCCACGCCCATGCCGCCCGTCTGAAGCGCGGCCAAGAAAATCGATGCAATCAGCGTGCCGATCGGATGCGACCCTGCCAACAAGGCAGCCATGATGCCCGTCCAGGCATAGTCGGCCGTAGATAACGCACCATCGATATAACGATACTGGGAGCCCAGAATTTCAACGGCCCCGCCAAGTCCGGCCAAGCCGCCGCTGAAGAACATCGCGCCAAGCATCATCGGTCCGCGCTTAACCCCGCCGAACAGGGCAAACAGCGGATTGCCGCCTAGCATCCGTACTTCGTAGCCGATCACGGAGCGCTTCAACAAGACGAATATAATCAACGCGGCCAGCACCGCGAGCACAAAGCCGACATGCAGCGGCATGCCGGAGATCAGCTTCGGCAGCCAGACGCTGTTATCGAGCATTTCGGATTGCGCCATCGCGGCCGAACCCGAGCGATCCTTCAGCGGATAGGCGACCAGATAACCCGCAAACAATACGGCCACATAGTTCAGAAGCAGCGTGGAGATCAGCAGGTTCACCCGGAACCGGGCATCAAAATATCCGGCCATTACCGACCATAATCCCCCTGCGACAACGCCGGCAAGAATCGCAACGACGCACACCAGCCAGCCCGGACCCGGCATATACAATCCGACCAACGCGGCGGAAAGCGCGCCAAACACCATTTGTCCTTCCGCGCCAAGGTTAAAGAAGCCTGCACGGAAGGCAAACGCCGCACCCAGACCGATCAGAATGATCGGGGTCGCGCGGGACAGCGTATTCGTAAAGAAATACATCCCGCCGAAGGCACCCTTCCACATCTCCGCGTAGGTCTGCAGGATATCGCCGCCGGCAATCATGATCGCGATGGCTCCGGCAAGCAGCCCCACGATGATTGCGGCAATCGGCTGAAGCAGCGGAAGCGTAAATTTAGTCCATTTGTTCATTACAGAGTTCCTCCCGCCATCAGCAGTCCCAATTTCTCTTCTGTCGCTTCCTTCGCCGACAGTTCGCCCGCGATCCGGCCTTCATACATGATCAGAACACGGTCGGACAGCTTCAAGATTTCCGTTAATTCCGACGATACCAGCAAAATACCCGTGCCCTCTTCGCGCCGCTTGAGCAGTTCGCCATGAATCGTCTCCATGGCACCGATATCGACGCCGCGCGTCGGTTCCGCCGCGATCAGGAACGGAGTTCCCTGCTCCAGTTCCCGTGCCACGATCAGCTTCTGCAGATTGCCGCCGGACAAATACTGCGTGCTGGTCTCCAGAGAGCCCGTCTTGATGGAGAATTTCTGAACCCATCCGGATACAAGCGAACGAATGTCCTTGAGTTTGAGGAAGCCGCCCTGCTGCAAGCGACGTTGGTGCCCCATAAGCCCGGTATCCATCACGGTAGCCGTTCTATTGGCACCCCATACGTAGCGATCCTCCGGAATATGGGCTAACCCGTGCTCCCGTATTTCTCTTGTCGACATGCCGGTTACGTCCTTGCCCGACACGGCAATCCGGCCGCTGTCCGGCTGAGCCAGGCCCGAGATCACTTGAAGCAGCTCGGATTGCCCGTTGCCTGAAATACCGGCAATCCCGACAACCTCGCCGGCCCGTACTTCCAGGTTTACGCCGTCCAGAACCGGCTTGCCTTTCGTTCCGCGGATCGAGACGTCCGATACTTCCAGCACCTTCTCGCCCGGCGTGATCGGCTTGCGGTCCAGTTCCATCAGCTCGCGGCCGACCATGAGACGGGAGAGCTGGTGGGCATCGGTGTTCCCCTTCTCCACCACGCCCGTGACGGCACCGTCACGGAGCACCGTAATGCGATCGGCCACGTCAAGGACCTCGTTCAGCTTATGACTAATCAGGATAAAGCTTTTTCCCTGTTTGGAGAGCTGTTTAATGGCATCCAGGAGCTCCTGCACCTCGAGCGGCGTCAGCACGCCCGTCGGCTCATCCAGAATGATGATTTCGGCTCCCTGATACAGCACCTTCAATATTTCAACCCGCTGCTGCACGCCGGGGGCGCTGCTGCTTACGGTGGCGCGCGGGTCCACCTTCATGCCATATTTTTCGCAGAGTCCTTCAACGATCTTCACGGCTTGCTTGCGGTCAAACCCGGCACCTGAGCCCGGCTCATTGCCGATCACGATATTCTCGGCGATCGTAAACGTAGGAAACAGCATGAAGTGCTGATGCACCATGCCGATTCCGCCTTGAATCGCGTCAAGCGGGCTTGCAAACGAAACTTCCTTGCCATTCAGCCGAATCGTACCCGAGGTTGGCTGCTCCATCCCGTACAATATCCGCATCAGCGTCGTTTTGCCTGCACCGTTTTCCCCGACTATCGCATGAACCTCACCCGCGCGCAGCGAAAAATCAATGCCGCGGTTTGCGCTGAACTCGCCATACTTCTTCGTAATATTGTCCATCTGGAGTAGCATCGAGTCATGCCTTCCTTTCGTTTCTGAATGAAAGACCGACTGCCCATGTGCAGCCGGTCCAGGTAAGAACTAATTTTGTTCCAATGCGTTCGTTACTTTAATCTTTCCGGCGATGATATCGTCGGAAATCACCTTAAGCTGATCCACGATGTCTTGTCCAATGAATGGGTTAAGCGGCGTTTTACTCTCATGCGTAACGTAAGTGAGACCTACGGCGCCTTCTTTCAGGCCGTAGTCACGAATATCGAAAGTATAGTTGCCCTCTGCAAAATCCTTCACCGTTTCGTATACGACAGCGTCGGTACCTTTCAACTGCGCAAGCACCACATGCTCAGGCTCGGTATTGTCCGTATCTTGTCCGGAAGTGTAGAAGCCCTTCTCTTTCGCTGCTTCGAACACGCCCAGATCGCCAACGGCGGACATGCCGGCTACGAAATCCGCGCCCTTGGAGTTCTGCAGAAGCGCAAGCTCCTTCGCTTTTGCCGGATCGTCGAATCCGCCTACGAAGTTAACGAAAATTTCGATGTTCGGATTGACCGATTTCGCGCCTTCCTCAAAGCCGGTCATATATTTATGCATAATCGGAATGTCGTTGGCCACAACGTTGCCGACCTTGTTCGTTTTCGTTGCCAATCCTGCAGCCGCCCCCAGAAGATAAGCAGCCTCATGCTCGCGGAATCCGACGCTGCGGACGTTCGGCAAATCCACGACCGTGTCAATAATCGCAAACGGCACGTCCGGATTCTCCGGTGCAACCTTCTTCAATGCATCCTCCATCTGGAAGGTGGATGTGATGATCAGATCATACTTCTCGGCAACCGCCGTGCGGAGGTTCTGCTCGATCGAAGCAGGGTCTGTCGATTCAATCGTTTTGACTTCAACGTTGAAATCGGCAGCAGCCTTTTGCAATCCTTCGTCCATCAAGGCAAAGAATGGATTCACGCCGATCTTCTCAGGAAGAACTAGTGCAATGCGTTTCTTATCTTGAGATCCTTCGGAACCGCCATTAGCTGCACCACTGTCAGTAGACTTATCATCGTTGCCGCAACCTGCAAGCAATCCAACGGATAATACGAGTGTTAATAGAATTGACCATGTCTTTTTCATTTCCTGACCTTATCCTCCTAAGTGAGCACTTTTTATACTATTATCCTATGGTATAGACAAGCAGATGTCAAAACAAAAATTTTAGCGTTTTATGTAGTTTAATGTGTTTTTTAGCAAAAATTTGGTGGAAAACTGCGTATATCACAGAACATTACCTTGTCAAAATGTCGATAATGTTCGGGAATTGCCAACATTTGATCAAACGCTTCCGGCATGGATCCGGGATGAAAACGCATTATTTTCAAATTCCTGGCATCACGCAAACCTGGATTCTCTCTATCTATATAAAAAAGGATGCCGTTCGGCATCCTCGCTCTGCATGATTTCTATTTAGATGAAGCAACATACGAAATGTTGAATTCTTCGACTCCAGCCTGCTTCCACCGCCGATTCAATCGATCAGCTCTGAACCTTTCAATAATCGCTGCAGCATGACCGCTGCTTCGCCGCGGGATAACTTCTGGAGCGGCTTAAGCCCTGCGCCCGACCCCAGGACAATTCCTTGCTTCACAAGGGCGGCCGCAGCCGGTGTGGCCCAGTCGGACAGGTCTTCACGGTCCTGGTAAGGGGAGAGGATGGCTGCCGCTTCCATCTCATTCACTGCGCTCGTTATTCCCGCCAGCTCCATCACTCTCGCCATAACCGCTATGGCCTCTTGACGCGTAATGCCTTGGGCCGGCCTGAATTGGCCGTCCTCATACCCCTGAAGAAGCCCATACTGCACAGCTTGCGTTATGACGCCGTTATGCCAGTCCTCTGCGTCGACATCCCGGAAAGCAGGAACTCCGTCCTTCACCTCATCCAAACCGAGCGCCCTCACGATCATGGCGGCAAACTCGGCACGGCTCACTTGGACATTCGGCGCGTAATGAATCGCCCCGGGCTGATTCGCATTTGTGTCTGTCCCACCTTCGGCAAGTCCGGTTCCGTTCAGAATCATCCGCGAAGCAAGATCGTTCACCGCATCCTTGGACCAGTGGAACGATACATCAGCAACTCGCACTTGATAAGATATAAAAGCAATCGTACCTGCTGATAAGGAATGCAGAATCGCCTCGCTGCTTCCGTCCTCCTTCAGCTCGAAGCGCGTCGGGATCGGGTGGAAGCTGCCGTTCCGATCCAGCAAGACAGCCGTTGTCATGCGGCCCGGCATTCCCTGCGGCCAAATGATTCGCTGCTTCATATATTGCGGGAATGGATCTAACTGCAGTGCCGTGTCCTGAGCTTTAGCCGTGATATCAAACTCGATAGGCAAGCCGATAAGCGTAATGCCGGATTGCAATGCGGCCTTCTTAACGGCCTCTACCTTGGCAGCGTCGCTGGCAGCCATCGTCAGGGTTACCGAAATTTGATCCGCGGCCGGCAAGTCCATGCTTCCTGGCGCCCTCCAGCGCGATGATGCCATCACGGCCGCTGGAACGTGGAAATGACCAAGCGCCGATCGGATTTCAATGGCGCCCTGCTTGGCGTTAAGCAGGTCAAGAGCAGCTCCGCTGGTTTCCAGGGAGACCTGATCCGCGGGCCGTGCCAACGCGATGACGATTACCGGATTGTAGTCCACTGTCTCTAAACGGGCTTCCAGCTTAGCCGTATCCAATTTCATCGATACGACGGTATGTCCATTGGCCTCATGGAACAAACCTGTAACCATCCCTTCCTGAGATTCATCGTTTATCGTAACTTTGACGTCTACTCTATTCGAAGGTGCGGCATTGCCTGATGGGCCCGGTATAGCCGATCCTTGGCCGGAACCTCCTGGCGACGAACCTTCCGGTTCTTCAGGCGTTCCGCCACCGCCTCCGGATGAAGCTCTAATTACCGTCGTTCTGTATTTCATGTGCTGGCCGTCAGGCGCCGTCACCACGACCTCGATGGCCTGGCTGCCTACGGCGACGGGGAAGGACGGGCTCTCCTGGCCGGAGAGGAGAGCCATCGGCCCCCATACCAAATTTCCGGCCTCGCCGTACACGCTGGCCGTTACCGACGACCTCGCATCATATACCTGTGCCGTTATCGTGAGGCGGTCCGTATCGCTGGCGATCTGCGCTTTGTAATCATAGTGATCTCTGGCGAACACAGGGCTCAGCGCTACTTCTCCGCTCGACGATCGCAGCGCCAATGCTTGCAAATCAGTGTCGTAGGCCGGAGCCTCATGTTCCCTGACCGTAAAGCTCCAAGCATCCGCCCCCTGAATGCCGGCAAAGCCGGTACCCGAATGGTTACCGATAAAAGCACCCGGCTCGATCTCGACGTAATAGGCTGCTCCCGCATCAAAATCATTCAGCGGATCTATGCTCGCCGCGTTCCCGAGAATCGTGACGCTCCCTGCATCGACGGTCTCGACGACGCGATGATCCGAGGCCAGCCTAATCGCAATCGATTTACCGGACATCGCCGTCACTTCTTCATTAAAGACAACCTGCAAGGTTACATCTTTTTCCACGCCGACAGACTGGTGGGATGGCGTGTAAGATACGGCCTTAAGCTCGGTCGGTGCCTGGATCGCCTTCCATTGGGCATACAGCGTGACGTCCTGCGTACCGAATATAAGCTTGCCACCGGCAGGATAATCGATTCCGCTTCCGTCGGCCTCCGTATTCCAGCCGTCGAAGACATGTCCATCCTTGCCCAGCTGCCCCGTATTGCCCGCCACGACCGCTTCGTCGCCTCTGGCAAACAAACCGCTGCTTACCGGAACATTCCCTGCGGTGTGTCCGTTGCCGTCATAGGTTAACGAGTAGATTTGCGGCCATAGGGTTGTCACCTTCAGCATGCGGTATGCGCTTTTCCTGCCTACGGCATCTTTGACCATGACGTTAAAATAATGATCCGTTCCTGCGGCAAGCCCGTTCACCACCATCCCGGTGTGATCCGCCGCGTAGTTTTCGAGGGGCTTCCCGTTCCTCTCCATTTGGCTGACGTCCCCGATATTCGGGCTGCCGGACGAATATAACAAATACTGCAATTCGTGCTGCTCCGTCATATTGTCCGAGGCTTTCGGCCATTCCAATGCAACGGAGTCTGACGTGATGCTGTGCGGATTCAGGCTACCGCTGCCCGTATCCGGAGACGTCGTATCCAGCACGGCTTTGGTCAGGGTAGGTATTCCCCTCGTATTGTTGTACGTCCCGTCTCCGATCTGTCCTCCGGAGTTATAGCCCCATCCCCAGACGGTCCCATCCTTTTTCATGGCCACGCTATGAAAGCCGCCGGCGGAAATTTCGCGTACATGCTCGATCCCCGGCACAGGGACCGGAATGAGGCTGGAAGCATTCGAGTTTAGGCCCAGCTGCTGTTGACTGTTATCTCCCCAGCTCCATACGTTTCCTGCCCGGTCCACTGCAAGGCTGTGATAACCTCCACCCGCAACGGCAACGATATGCTGCAGGTTTCGAACCTGCACGGGTCTCGTCCGGTGCGTTCTCGTACCGTCGCCAAGCGTACCGTACGTATTGTTTCCCCATGCCCACACGGTGCCGTCTTGTTTAATGGCCAAACTATGGGAACCGCCGGCGGCGATCGCCATGACGTCCGTCAGCCCGGCAACCTGTACCGGAACGTGCCGGTCCGTCGTTGTCCCGTCTCCAAGCTCCCCGCTTCCGTTCACGCCCCAGGCCCATACGGTGCCGTCCGATTTTAAGGCAAGACTGTAGTATCCTCCAGCCGCAATCGCCGTCACATCGCTTAGACCGGCCACCAGAACCGGGGAGTTTTGTTGTATCGTCGTTCCATTTCCCAGCTCGCCGTTGTCATTCTTCCCCCAAGTCCAAACGGTGCCGTTCTCTGAAAGCGCCATGCCGTGATAGGCCAATCCGCCCGATATTGCCTTGATCCCGCTCAGACCCGGAACTTGCGCGGGCGCGTTCACATTCGTTATCGTTCCAATCCCTAACTGTCCGTTCTCGTTTGCCCCCCAGGTCCATACCGTTCCATCCTGCCTTAGCGCCATCGAACTGCGGACGCCGGAGTGAATGTCAATGACATGGTTCAAATTCTTCGCCATGACCGGAGTCGTCCGGGTATTCCAGGTGCCGTCACCCAGTTGCCCCCTGTCTCCGTATCCCCATGAGTAAACTTCACCGCTGCTTACGAGCGAAGCGGTATGATAGTACCCGGCTACAATCTTTGGTGCAACGGCCGCAGCCGCAAAGGCTTGGCGATATCCCAATAACCCATCCAGCTGCAGCAGCAGCAAAGCCGCACACAGCAGGATTTTTCCTGAACGCCTTAGCATAATCTCCTCCTTCGTTTCATCAGCGTAATGATAGCTGCGGCCTGGTTAGGACCGCGGCACCAAGGATGCTATCAAATTTATGGGAGGGAAACGATTGACAAACGTTAACTTTTCATCTTTTTTTTCATATAATCTAGTTATCGCGACTCAATTTCCGTAAAATAACGTTTCGTATATTGCGAGGGTATCCTATGAAACTACTGACCGACTCACCCATTTTGAAAATGAAAATAAGCCTTCCCGGTCTGAAGGAGCATCTGATTCGCCGGGACCGGCTGCTGCAGGATATGGCAGCAGGCCATAAGGGTCAGCTGACAACCATCATCGCGCCTGCCGGATACGGCAAGTCGACGCTGCTCGCCCAATGGGCTCATGAGACCGACGAACGAAGCGCCTGGGTTTCGCTGGACGAACGGGATAACGATCCCGTCCGCTTTTGGAGATACGTGGCGGCCTCGCTGGCCTCGATTCTTCCCGAGGCGCAAGGAGCTCGTCTCATGCACCATACGCAGCTGCTGCCAAGCGCCTCGATCGAAACCTTTCTGGATACGCTGATCAGTGAATTATACGAGGATTCCGAGCCCCTCAATCTCATTCTTGAGGACCTGCACAGTATTCACTCTTCAACCATCCATGGAGGGATTTCCTACTTGATCGACTACCTCCCCGAACATATTCATCTTCTCATCTCGTCCCGGACCGAGCTTCCATTCCCCACGATCAAGGGCGTGGTAAACCATGAGGTCCATCTTATCGGCATGAAGCAGTTGGAATTTACCTATGAGGAGACGGAGCGTTTGTTCCGCCATGCGTCAAACGGTGGCCATTCCAATCTGACCTCGATGGAGCTCGATACGTTACGGAACCAAACGGAAGGCTGGGTTACCGGGCTCCAGCTTGCCGTGATTACCATGCGAACCGGCAGCGGACTGGAAGGATTCGTGGATGATATGAAGGGGAATCCGCTCCTCGTATCCAAATATCTGTTTCAGGAAGTCGTAAGCAAGCTGTCACCCGACGTGTTCTCCTTTTTGCTCCAGACCGCCGTCCTTTCAGAGCTGCATCCGCAGGTTTGCGATGCCGTAACGGATCTCAGCGACAGCCGTCCGATGCTGGAGGAGCTGCAGAAGCTGAATCTGTTTCTGGTTCCGCTGGACGAACACCAAACCTTCTTTCGTTATCATCATTTATTCTCGCAGTTTCTGCTCGACCTGCTACAGCGCGAGTTTGACGGGGAATATACCAAGCGCCATCGGCTCGCCGGGCAGTATTATGCCTCCGTCGGCTCCATGGATGAAGCGATTGACCATATGTTGGCAGCGCAGGACTTCGGGCATGCCGTGAACTTGCTCGAGCAGCATATGCAATCCGTGCTCGAACTTGGAGAGATTGCCACCTTGCTGAAATGGTTTGACCGCATCCACCCCAGCTATCCGATGACACCCGAAATGTCGCTGGCGCATGCTTTTGTCTTGGTACTTACAGGAGATCTCGAACGTTCCGAGCGCATGCTGATCCTTATTGAGGAAGCCTGCGCTGCGCTAGAATCATCGGAACGAAGGGAGCAGCTTATGAGTTCCATCCTGTTCGTGCGGTCCAATCTTGTTTTTCTGAACGGTGACTTCGGCAAATGGTTCGCCTTCAGCGAAGGCATCCTCGACAACCTGATGCCCGACAATCCGATGTACTACCAGTTCGATTACAATCGGCGGGAGCCTTATGTCAGGCGTACCTCGCTCGGCATGAAGGGAACTCTCTCCGCCGATACGGAAAGAATCGCGCATCTGTTTACCGGTGTGCTGGAATCCCACGGGTGGGCGCATTCGCTCATGAACTTATATGTTAAACAATCCTTGTGCGAGGGATATTATGAATGGAACCGGCTGGCGGAAAGCCGGCAGCTGCTGGTGCAGATCCGTAATGCGCCGCCCGCCAAAGAAACGATGGGGCTGTTCGTGCCGCTGCATATCACCGAAGCCAGGCTGTTCGCTGCCGAGGGCAAATTCCATCTAGCCCATTATGCTTTGGATGAAGCGTGCTCCGCTGCGCTTGCCAGGAAATCGAGCCTTTGGCTCGCCCCGTTAAAGGCCGTCAGAAGCTTGATCTATATCCGGGAAGGGCGCATAGCCGAAGCACGGAAGGAAGTGGCCGAGCTCCCCGTTTCCGTCAAGGACAAGCCCGCCTATAGCCGGGAAACGGAATACCTGGCGTTGGTCCGCATGTTAGGCAGACAGCGCAGGGAAACCGAGGCGCTGCGCCTCCTGGAGCTGTTGAAACCTCAGGCGGAGCGCGAACAGCAGCGATCCAGCATCATTGAAATCACAAGCCTGCAGGCGCTGCTGGAACATCAGCGCGGCCAGCGGCAGCAGTCGCTTCATCTTCTTGGCGAAGCCTTGCGTGTCGGGGCACAGAACGGTTATGTCCGCACCTTCCTCGACGAAGGGGAGGACATGTGCCAGCTGCTGCAGCTGTATTCGAGCCGACTCGGACAGGAAGACGGCTTAAGCCTGGAGGAGCTTCGGACGCTTGAATATGCACGCACGCTCGTGAAGCGTTTCCCGGGTTATTCCGAAGCGGATATTTCTTCCGCCGAGACACCCCAGCAAACTCTTCCCGAACGGCTGAATCGGAACGAAATGAATTTGCTGCATCTGATTCGCCAGGGCGCCGCGAATAAACAGATGGCCGCAGCACTCGGCCTGTCTGAAGGAACGATCCGGGTGTATTTGTCCAGACTGTACGGTAAGCTCGGCGTGACGACACGCACGCAGGCTCTGGTTAAAGCCCAGTCGCTGAACCTGCTGGAGGATTAATTGGATAACCCTACAAAAGAACCCCGGGACACGCGTTCCCGAGGTTTTTTTTACGCTATGGATTTACCTTATCATACCCGTCCGCACCATCATGAGCTGAAGGATCGGATCCATTTGAACCGGTTCACCTTCACGATCGCCACAAAACACTTCAGAATTTGATCCGATTTCAGGCAGATGAACACGGCAAGCGGCGATAAATGGAACACAAAAGCGCATAAGGCGGATGAGGGCAGCACGATCAGCCACATAAATATCAAATCGTTGTACAGCACAAAGCGGGTGTCTCCGCCGCTCCGCACGATGCCCGTTAAAGCCGGCATCTGGTAGGCCGTTCCGACCACGGTGATCGACAGCACCGTCATGAAATGCAGGGCAAGCGTTTTGGCCTCATCGGATATCGAATAGAAGCCCAGCACGAAATCCTTGATCACAAACAGCACGGCCCCCGTCAATAAACCGAGCAGGATATACAGAATCTGCAACGTTTTGGCATACGATATGATTTTATCCATCATGCCCTCGCCGATGGTCTTCCCGATCAGCACGGCCGTTGCGCTGGCGGAAGCGTACACGATGACCGTCACCATCTGGAAAATCGTTGTGGCAATGCTGTTGGCGGCGATCGCGGATTCCCCCATATGCCCCAGGATGGCGGTTTGTGCCGCCATGGCAAGCCCCCATATCGTATTGGACATCAGAATCGGGGAGCCTACGCGAATGTACTGCTTGAAGAGCTCCATATCGAACTTCAGGAAATCCTGCAACTTTAACAGGATCTTGCGATCGAACCGCTTAACATACACGATGACGATCACGCATTCAATAATCCTCGCCGTCAGGGTAGCGATAGCCGATCCGGACACGCCCAGCTCCGGAAAGCCCATATACCCGTAGATCAGGATGTAGTTCAAGCAGATGTTGATAACCAAGGTGGACAGCGATACCACGAAGCCGATTTTCACCGTTTCCACGCTTCTTAAGGAAGCCAGCAAGGAGCTGGTGACGGCAAAGAAGATATAAGAAAAGCAGATGATGCGCAAATATTCCACGCCGGCAGCTATGACATTCTCTTCCTTGGTAAACAAGGACAATACCTCGTGCGGGAAAAAGAACACGATGACCCATAACACGATGCTGAGAAGGATGGCCATGCGCATGCCGATGCTTGCCGCTTTTTTGATCAAGCCTAAATCCTTGGCTCCCCAGAATCTGGACGACATGATGACCAAGCCTTCGCATACGCCCAGAACCAGCATGTGCAGCAGGAATTGGATCTGGTTCGCCAGCGCGACGCCCGACAGCGCCGATTCGCTGTATCCTCCCAGCATGACGTTGTCCGACAAATTCACGCCGACCGATATCAGGTTCTGCATCCCGATCACAAGCGTCAGCCAGAAAAAACTTTTGTAGAATCCTTTTTCCCGAACAAATAAACTCATGTCAGCTAACCTTCTTCGACTATAAGATGATGAATCTCTAATATATACGAAATTATGCAAATGAACAGAACCAAATGAAGTTGAAACATCCTTCCTGCCGTATAGTAGATTCATAGAATCAAAAACATAATAACATTATAATGTTTTACGGTAAAAAACTAGTCGTCTGGTTGCACTACATTACGAAAGCCGGTTATCGAACTTCGACGGCATCCTGGAGGATTCCGCAGCAAATCCCCTGCCCCTTGTCTCATCTCTCCCCGCTTGATCGCCCTAAAGGTCATGTAACATGCTTAATTTGCGTTATGCCGTGGGATTTCCTGACTATGTACAAAAGGACATGCCGTATATATGATGGCAATGTAATTCCATCCCAACGATATAGAGGAGAATGTGTATGACCGTGTGGAAATATCCGTTATCCCGCAACATGGTTCAGCGCAGCATGATTGCAGCCCTCAGCGCTGCCCTCCTTATGACCCCGCTTCAAGCCCTTGCTGCCGATGAGGCGCCCCAAGCCGAGGCATCGCCAATGAAAACGCCGTCCAGCATCCCGACCGACACCACGGCTTTCCCACAATTCACGGGGAATCCAGCCGATTCCCTGGCGATTGGGGAGCACCGTTTGATCAGCCGCAAGGAGATCGACCGGCACTGGGACGGCCTTGATCCGGATTACACGCCGGAAAAGTCGATCGAAGCGGTTAAAGCGCTGCTGTCGGAGGAAGACTTCGAGGCTTTATTTCCTTACAGGCTAGGTTCGGCCGCATGGTTTAACGTCGCCAAGGGCAAAGAATACTATAAAGCCGATCAGACGGACTATTTCTCTTACGACAACCTGATTCACGCGGTGGCCGAGGTGTCCAATCTGAAGATCAAGATCCGCACGCGGCAAGGAGCCCCTTCCGCCCAAGAGATTTACCGATTGGACAAAGATGCCCGGGTCGAAACACTCGTCGTGCGTTCGGCGGATTTCCATTCGGCCGAGAACCTTAACCAAGCGATTGAAACCGTTATCATTGACGGCGGCACCTTTCTCAAGGAAGGGTTCAAGAAGGACCGCAAGCGCGAACTGGCCGCCTTCCTGGCCAATCTCTCCCACGAAACCGGCGGGGGCTGGGCTGCCGCTCCCGGCGGTCCGCTTCGCTGGGGATTGTTCTGGAACGAAAACATCGCCGGCCGGACAGGGGTCAACATGGATACCTTCGTTGATCCGGCAAGCGCAGAGCTGTATCCCGGATCGCCGGACAAGCGCTATTATGGGCGGGGACCGATCATGCTCAGCTGGAACTTCAACTACGGACTCTTCAGCTCCATTATCTATGGGGATAAAAGCGTGCTGCTGGACCATCCCGAGATCGTTGCCGCCGACGGCAAGATCGGCTACATGACCGCCATCCTCTTCTGGATGACGCCGCAGGACCCGAAACCTTCCGCCCATGACGTGATGGTCGGCAGATGGAAGCCTTCCCCGCTCGAGAAGTTCAGGGGACTGGGCAGTCCCGGCTTCGGCACAACGGTGATGGTCTTGAACGGCCTGGAAGCGAACCTCGGGGAAACCGAGGGCAGTCCCGTGCAGCGGCGCGCCGGGCATTACCGCGATATCACGGGCCGTATGGGCGTCGATATTACCGGAGAGAAGGTCGATACATTAGGGATGAAACCGTTCTGATGCGGAACCCGCCTGAAGCTCGGATCCATCACGTTTGATGGATCATGCAAAATCGCCCTTGGCGGATGGATGGCTTGCAGCCACCACGCTGCCATAGGGCGATTATGTTTTGGAGCAGCCTTCATACCAGTCGCTGGGAGATGGCAACACGCTGCGCTTTCGGCAAACTCTTCAGCACCAAATCGTAGGAATGGTCGATCATATCGTGCAGGTCTGCTTCCGTTAGGGAGCCATCGACGGTCACCGTGTTCCAGTGCTTCTTATTGAGATGGTATCCGGGCTGCACGGCGTCATGCTGCTCGCGCAAATTCTCCGCGATGACCGGATCGCATTTCAGGGAAATATGGCTGACCTTCTCCCCTGCCGTGGTGGTAATCAGGGCAAACATTTTGCCGCCGACCTTCATGACGATCGGAAGCGGTCCGAACGGATAATCCTCGGCTGCGGCTTTCTTCGAAAGACAATAAGCAATGAGTGGGCTTCGCACCTGGAAATTCTCTCCTTCAAGATCAGATCTATTTGATTATAGTAGATGATGTTTCCCTGTTCAATTCCGTTTGATATGTTGTTCATGCTCCGTTCATACAACTCTTGTATATTGGGACTGATTCAAGATGCAAGGGGGGAATTTATCCATGTTGAAATACAGCAAATGGCTGATGCGCATCGCGGCCATTTATATGCTCATCGGCGCATTGATCGGAGCGGACATGGCAGGCAGAAGCAGCTACAGCATGGTTGCAGGCCACGCCCATATCCTGGTGGTAGGCTGGCTGACCTTGTTTGCCTATGGCATGTTCTACTACGTCTTTCGGGACAAGCTCAGCATGAAAAGAACCGCCGCGATGCACTTCTGGACGAGTTTGCTCGGGGGCGGGATCATGCCGCTGGGCATGCTGATGTATTACCAAATGCAGAATACGGCAACCCTGCTGGCCTTTATCATTCCAGCGTCGATTTTGCTAGTTGCAGCAGTTTTATTTATCACCTTATTGTTTTTCGATAAAAAATTGTTTTCGAGCACATAGCTTGGCTCAAGGCCATCGTGGAGGCTTGCTCTACTTTATCGGCATATGCTGAACAAAAAAAGAGAGGTGAGCCTCTTAACTATGAGCTATAAAAGCAGTACCATCAAAAGCAAGTGGAAGAAAACGAAATGGTTGAACGAAGATGCTTACTTCAGGCAGTACGTGCCCCACACGCTGCCGTTCAGCAAAAAAAACCTGAATGCTATGCTGGCGGACTACACCACGGTTTTCTTCAAACCTACGGATGGCTCTGGCGGCAATAACATTATCCGGATCCGCAAAACCGGCGGAGGCTACCAAAGCCAGCTGAACACGACGAAAACGTCGTACTCGAGCTCATCTCAGCTGTACCGCGACCTGAATCGCTTTGCAGGGAGCAGACCTTATCTGCTGCAAAAAGGAATTCGCTTGGCCAAAAGCAATGGCAAGCCTTTCGATATCCGGGTGATGGTCCAGAAAACCCGAGAGGGCGCCTGGGTCGGCACCGCCCTGTTCACGAAGGTCGGCAACCCGAGCAAAGTTGCCACCAATTATAATCAAGGCGGCTCCATCGGCACGTTCAAGAAAACGATGAGCGGCGCCAATTTCGACTCGGCCTTCATCCAGCAGCTCGAGTCTGAACTCAAGGGACTCGGCGTTGCCGTAGGCAAAAACTTTGACCGCCATTATAAAGGATTCAAGGAACTTGGCCTGGACGTGGCTGTCGATTCCAAAGGCAGACCGTGGATTCTCGAGGTCAACACCAGACCGCAAATTTATCCGCTCAAAAATCTAAAGGACCGCAGCCTCTACCATAGAGTGCTGTCTTACGGTAAGCATTATGGGCGTACGAAATAAACGAGGATACTTCAGCCGCTTAAACCAAACGGCCGGGCATCATGCCCGGCCGTTTTTGGCTGTAATCTCATTTTAAAAACTTATTATCAAGATACCTGGAAGAGCGCTTATTATTACGGCTTGCTGGCTACCACTTCAATCTCAACCAAGCCATCCTTCGGCAATCGGGCTACCTCTACGGCGCTCCGTGCCGGATACGGTTCTGCAAAGAAAGAAGCGTACACCTCGTTGACCGCTTGGAAATCGTTCATGTCCTTCAGGAACACGGTCGTCTTGACGATGTGCTCCATGCCGAAGCCGGCAGCCTCCAGGATCGCTTTCACGTTGAGCAGGGAGCGCTTCGCCTGCTCTTCTACCGTCGGCGCGAAATGCCCCGACGCATCCATGCCGAGCTGGCCGGAGGTAAACAGCAGATTTCCGTATTGCACGGCTTGGGAATAAGGACCGATTGCTCCTGGAGCCTGCTGGGTTGCGATGGTTTTTCTTTCTTGTTGCGTCATGGTGTTCTCTCCTCTGTAGCGCATAGTATTACGCATTTATATTTATGGTTGGTTACCATCTTCCAAAACATCATCATCTGTATTAATGGGCCGATGCAGCTTCTGCAGCGTCTTTTCGGCTTCCGTGATGCGGATCATCGTATTCCTTCAGCATTTCCTTTTGCTGCTCAGGCGTAAGTTTGGCAATGCCGAACCCGGTAAAGCCCCAAATCGTTGCAAAAATAATGCCTGTCCAGCACAGCACCGCCCAAGGCAAATAGGATAGCGTTGCTACGCCAAGCGTTCCGGCCATATAAGCACCGGCTGCCGTCCATGGCAGAATCGGTTCGGTAATGGCGGCGGAATCCTCCACCGTCCGTCCCAGATTCTTCGGATGCAGACCGCGGCGGATGTAAGCCTCGCGGAGCATCTCGCCCGGCATCAGGATGGAGACTTGTCCGTTGCTGGTTACGCCGATCATGGTTAGCCCCGTTGCAATCGTCGCCAGGATCAAAGAGCCTGTGGAACGCACATGCTTCAAGAGCCTGTCCACGATCAGCTCCAGCGACTTGGTCAGCGATATCGTGCCGGCGAATGTGATTGCGCTGAAACAGATAAGCAAGGTTCCCATCATGGAACTCATGCCGCCCCGATTAATAAGGCGAGGTATGTCCGCAATGACGGTATTCGGATCAAATCCGCTGACATGAACCATCGCGATATCGAATCCGCTGACAACCGAGGTTACCACGTCATGCAGCGTGAAGCCGTGAAAGATCATGCCGTTCGCCATCGCCACGATCGACGACAGCAGCATGACGGGAATCGTAGGTTTCTTGGTGATCGAGCCGTACAGCACAATCAGCACAGGCAGGATCAGGAGCAGGTTCCAGTCGTATATCGTTGCCAAGGTGTTCATGATGTCGGTTACCTTCTCGGGAACTCCTGTACTGGACACATGCGTGTTCAAACCCGTGACCACGTAGACGATCCCCGCCACGAAGAAGGACGGCAGCGTCGTGTACAGCAAATGGCCGATATGCTCATACAGGTTAACGCCGGTCGACAAGGCCGCGATGTTGGTTGTATCCGAAAGCGGCGAAAGCTTGTCCCCGAAGTAAGCCCCTGCTACAACCGCGCCGGCCACAGCCGCGAGATTGGCGTCCATTCCGGCGCCAACGCCCATGAAGGCGACCCCGATCGTACCCGCGGATCCCCAGGAAGTGCCCGTACATACGGAGACCACGGACGTAACGAGAAAAGCGGTGATCAGCAAAAACTGCGGATCGATGATTTTCAGGCCGTAGTAAATCATCATCGGGATGGTTCCGCCGACCATCCACGCGCCGATCATAAATCCGACCACAATCAGGATGAGGATGGCGGGCATGGTTTTCGCTATTTTCTGCGAAATGGATTCCAATATATCGTTGTAGCTGTATCCCAGCTTAATCGCGATCAAACCTGCGACGATGGCGGATACAATAATCAGCGGCTCGGGCGGCAGCTCGAACAATACGTAACCAAGGCACAGCAAGATTACCATGGTGAAAATCGGAAGCAGCGCCAGAAACATGGTCGGCTGCTTAATCATTCGTTCCTCTGTTGGCTTAGCCATTATGAATTCCCCCTGGATGTAAATAAGAAAACGTCTATCGACGTAACCTTCTGTAGAAGACATACCGCATATAGCGGAAGTTTTTCCTGCGTGATAAGGTTGGTAAGCCTTTGAAGTTTATTCCTTCTGATCTCTTAGACTTTGATTGTTAACGCTGCAGCGGATAAGCCGCGGCAAGCCGCTTCAGGCCTTCCTGCAACACAGGGCGCGGCGCAGCCACGTTGACCCTGATATAGCCTTCACCGCCGGGACCGAAGGATGAGCCGAAGCTGACGCTGACGCGCGCCTTTTCCTGGATCCACTCCACCAGATCCTTTTCATGACAGCTCACTGCCTTACAGTCGATCCATAGCAGGTACGTCCCTTCAGGATCGATGACGTTCAGCTCAGGCATATAATCGGCAATGAAGCTTTGAGCATAAGCAATATTGTCTTTGATATAAGCGCGCAGCGCCGTCAGCCATTCATCGCACGAAGTATACGCAATTTCCAGCGCGGGCACGGCGAAGAATGTGGGATTATGAATCCCCGCCTGCAGCAAACCTTGTTGAAACTGCTCCCGCAGCGCAGCATTGGGAATGATGATGTTGGCGATTTCGAGACTCGCCAGGTTAAAGGTTTTGCCCGGCGACGTGCAGATTATGGAACGGTTCGCAACCTCTTCGGACAGCTTGGCGATGACGGTATGCTCGTGACCTTCATGAATGAAATCGGCATGGATGTCATCGGACACAATCAGTGCGTCATACCGAATGCAAAGCTCCGCCATGCGTTCAAGCTCCTCCCTCGTCCATACGCGGCCCACCGGATTGTGGGGGGATATGAGCAGGACCATCTTGATCCCTTCCTGCATCCGTCGTTCCATATCGTCAAAATCGATCTCGTATCGCCCGTCCGCAAGCACAAGCGGACTTTCAACCAATATCCGGCCGTTTAGCGTAACCGCTTTCGCAACAGGCTGATAAACAGGCGTGTGGACAAGAATCCTGTCGCCGGCTTCCGTGAATTTCTGAATAATGACCGAAACAGCCTGCACAATGCGCGGACAAAATACGATCCATTCGGGCTCGACCTGCCAGTCGTAGGCCTTATCGAGCCAGGCACGGACCGCTTCGAAGTAAGGCGGAAACGGATCGGTATATCCGTAAATGCCGTGACGTGCAGCCTCTGCTACCTTATCCACCACCATGGGCGGTGCCGGCAGATCCATATCCGCTACGGAGAGAGCGATCGTGTCGTTCCCCATGCTCTGCGCCATGCCGTCCCATTTGGCGCTGTTCGTTCCAAACCGGCTGACGACCTTGTCAAAGTTATATGTCATGATGTCACCTTCCATTGTCTCAGGATGCAATGCATGTTTAACAGGATAAACGGCCGCTTATTTCAGCTTCTGTAAATAACGATACACGGTAGGCTCCGATATGGATAAAGCAGCGGCAACCTTGGAAACCCCGCCCTTCAGCAGGAATACGCCCTGCTCGTTCAATTCCTTCACAATCTCGATCTTCTCGTTCGAAGATAAACGGTCCGCCGGAATGCTGATTTTGCCTAGGACGGTCTGGATGATGTGCTGAAGCAAATCGTCCACGTTCCCCTGCAGGTATTCGGTAGAAGGCTTGTCGTCCTTGGGCGCATCCAGGGCGGCCGGCGGCGTAAGCGAACCTCCCCGCAAAATGCTGTTGATCCAATCAGCCGCAACCTCCATATGCGTGATGTCGATGTTCAAGCACATAAGTCCGACCAGCTCGCCGCTTCCGTTCTTAATAAAGTACGTAGACGATCGGAAGGTTTGCCCCCGAGCGCCGGAAGCTTTGTAGTTCGCGATGAACTGCTCTTCGCGGTAGGCCTCCGCCTTCAAAATCTTCAACACGAGGTCGGTGGAGGCATCGCCGACCCGGCGTCCGCTAATATGGCCGTTCTCGATAAAGATGATAGAGCGTTCCGGATCGCTGATATCGTGCACGACCACCTCGCATTGAGGTCCGATGATCGCCGCGATAAAAGAAGCGATCGGAAAATAGCTTTCAAGCAGCTGCTGGTTTTCATTCATAAAGAGCCTCTCCCTTCTCTGATACGCCATCATTTTTATGGATATCGTCCATTGAAGAATAATAATTAATTATCATGATAATATTATATTATAATAATAAACCGTTTACAATATTCTTGTCAAAAAAAGTCGATGACTGTCCGAATGCTCGAATAAGCAGGCATCCGGCGAAGGTGTATCTCGATAGCTGCGGGCTCTGTTTGCTGCATGCCATAGAAAAAGGCTCTTGCGAACCTGCCGCAAGAGCCTTTGTTCTAACCGTATGGTGAGGGCGTTGTTCGTCGCATCTGAACTGACCGCGCTTGTCCCAAGCGCCTGCCGCCCTATTCGAGCCTTATTCGAGCCTTATTCCGCTCAGGCTTCCCTGCCTGCTTGAAGCTGCAGATCCCGCCATACCTTCTTGTTGCTGTATTGTTTGTCCGTGCTGATATCTTGTCCGAACCAAGCCGGCGGCACAAAGCCGTCAGCGGCTTCCAGCGAAGGAAATTCGACTTCCAGCACAAGCAAGCTTATCTGCGCATAATCGTCGATTTCGATGAGCGTGCTGCCCCATCGGGCAGTTTCCCGTCTCTTGGTCAACGGAATTGCCCCATGCGCCTTGACTATCTGATCGTAGAGACCTTTGGAAATCGCATATTCAACTTCTTCCCGGGCAATTCCCCACCCTTTTTTGAACGTATGGGTGAATTCGAGCAGACCCGATGTCAGATCCGTTATTTTGCGGACCCGCAGCTCCTGGTCCCCATCCAATGCCAAATACGTCTGCTCGATGAACTGCTCCTTCTCGACCACGATGATTCCTTCCTGAATCAACTCATCAGGGTAAGCCTCCAGCAGGTATTTGCGTTCGATTTCAATCGCCATGAGTGTGATGTCCTCCATTCGTCATTCCCATTCTGCTGATTCCATTATAAGGACCCGCTGCCCCAGCGACAAATAAAAAAACGATAGAAGGTATACGCTGGGACATACTTCTATCGCTTCGAGTTCAAGCATTACTTTATCAATTTTTTATAAGCCTTGATCACCTGCGTGTGCATGCCTTCGTGGTACAAGCTGAACGTAAGAAACTCGCCGACGGTTTGGAACGTCACGGGACCGATCGTCAGCGGGTGGGCAGAGGCCTGGTCCAGGCGATTCGAGAAGGTTTCGCGGATTCGGGCGGTTTGCTCCTGCAAAAGCTCTGCCAGCTCGGACAGCGCAGGCGGCTTCGACGTCCAATCGGCCGGCTTGGTTCCGGTTGCAAACCATGCTTCGAATCCTTCCGGAAGACGCGGCTGCTCGCCCGCGGTCGCAAAAGCGAACTGCTCGGTTACGGTGTAGATGTGCCCGAGATTCCAGCGAATGCTATTCGCGAATCCTTCCGGGATGATATCCGCTTCCTGTTCCGTTACGTGTTCCACCGATTTCAAGGTTGCTCCTCTGGCAAAATCCAATTGGTTGAAAATCGCTTCATTCATATCATAATCCCCCTTCCAATTCGTACGTAACTATCCTATCGTACTATTTTGCCTATCGCAACTTTCCATTTGAAGCGCCTCTTGGATCATGTTTATACTATAGGAAATCTATACATAAAGGAGTGGGATCAAGCATGAATTATCGCCGTCTTGGCAGCAGCGGCCTCAAGGTTTCAGAGCTGGGGCTCGGCACGAACGCTTTTGGCAAAAGAGCCGATCAAGAAACATCCACCCGGATCCTGGATCACGCGCTGGACCGTGGCATCAATTTCATCGATACCGCCAATATTTACGCCGGATCGGAATCCGAGCGCATCATCGGTGAGGCGCTGGCGGGCAAACGTCATAACGTCGTATTAGCCACGAAAGCCGGACTCGTGAACGGCCAAGGACCGAACGAACGGGGCTCCTCCCGCTATCATCTGCAGCAAGAGCTGGAGAACAGCTTGAAGCGGCTGAAGACCGACTATGTAGACCTATATCAGATCCATACGTTTGATCCGGACACTCCCCTTGAGGAGACCCTGCGCACGCTGGACGACATGGTAACATTGGGCAAGGTCAGATATATCGGCGCCTCCAACTATGCCGCTTGGGAAATCATGAAGGCGCTCGGAATCAGCGAATTGCGCGGATATGCCCGTTATGTATCGACCCAAACGAGTTATTCCCTGGCAGACCGTACGCCGGAGCTGGAGCTTGTCCCCCTCTGTCTCGATCAGGGCGTTGGCATCATTCCGTATTTCCCGCTGGCCGGCGGCATTCTCACCGGCAAATACGGTCAGGGCGCAAGCAAGCCTGCCGGCTCCCGCGCGGAAACGGACCCGAACTTCAATCGCTTCCTCGAAGAGCACAATTTGAAGCTCGGTCAACAAGTCAGCCAGCTCGCAGCAGAGCACGGCCATTCTCCCAGCGCACTGTCCATTGCCTGGCTGATGGACCGCCCTGCCGTCTCGACCGTCATCGTCGGGGCTACGAAGACCGAACAGCTGGACGATAACCTGAAAAGCCTCGAGATTAAGCTGGACGAGTCCCTGCGTTCGAGCCTGGATGAAATCAGCGACGGCTTTGTTCATGCCAAGCCGTTTGCGACGTATCGGCTGGGGTAAGCTGCGATGTTCCGCTAATACAAAGAGCTGCTCCGGGACCAACGGTCCTTCGGTGCAGCTCTTTTTCTTCTATACTCGAAAACCACTATTTAGACGGCATATCTCCGATCATCCCCGAGGCTGATAGCATCCGTAGAAGAATCGTTGCCGTTTCCGCCCTGGTCATATCACTCCGAGGTCTCAGCTTGGTATCGTAACCGCTCATGAGTCCGCCGTGAACCACTTCGGCTGCAGCCGCCTTCGCCCAGCTTGCCAATTCGGCACGGTCTTGGAAAGCAGCCAGCACAGCCTCCGAATCCATGGCCTCTACCATTGGGGAAACCTCAGCGAACTTTAACGCTCTTGCGAAAATAACCATCGCCTCCTGTCTGGAGATCAAGCCATTCGGCAAAAAGGTCCCGTCGGCATAACCGTGTATGAGTCCGCTTCCGCTTGCCGCCGATACGGCCCCCACATACCAATCCCGGGAAGTTACATCTTGAAACGTGCTTGTATTGCTTTGCTCCGTTAAACCGAGCGAGCGTACCATCATGGTGACGAATTCCGCACGGGTTACCGGTTCATTCGGATGGAATCCGGCGGCGCCTCTGCCGCCAACGAGAAGGCGTGACGCCATCTCGTTCACCGCCGCCTCGGCCCAATGGCCTTTCATATCCGATAATTCTTCGTCGTGGCTGATTAAAGCATACGTCCCGCTGTATAAACCTTTTATTATGGCGTAAGTACGGCCTTCCCTCGTAACCAGCCGGGTTGGTGCGTGATGAACCTTCCCTTGATCATCCAGCAGGACGGCCGTTGTCACGATGGCAGCTGACCCCTCTGCCACGGGAACTTCCAGCTCCACATAAGAGGAATAGGTATTTCCGCTCAGCCGTTTTCCTTGATCATAGGCTGCGACGCTAACGTCTATGGAGCCATAATGTTCACCAAAATACTTCCCGTTCCCGACCTGCTTCAGCTTTGCGCTGATCGCGGCGTTGCCATCGGCTAGCCCAAGTTGAATCGTGCCTTCCTTCGTTCCGGCAAGACTGCCGATCTGTTCGGAAATGGCTTGAACCGGAATACGGACGCTGCCTGCCAAGGTCTCGAATGCAATCATCGCTCCGCTTGCTTCAAGCGCTTTGGCTGACTTGCCATCCAGAACCACCACGGCTTGATCAAGCCCCTCCGTGGCGCGCAGCCGGACGATCGGTCGGCTGTTCTTCTCCTGTGCCAGCAGCGATTGGAGCCTGTCTCCGTTCATCTTGACGGTCAGCACGGTCTGTCCATTCTCTTTCGTTATCTCCGATAATATCAAGCCGGTCTGCAATACATCATTGAAATACGACGTGACGTGGCTGCTGCCTGTCGGGCTCTTCCCTGAGCCTGCCCCTTGACCTGCTTGAGAACTCCCGCTTACGGCAGGTCCTTGACCTTCCGAAGATCCTGATCCGCCCCCCGGCGTCCCCGGATTGGAAGGATTTCCGGGTTCAGGTTCAGGTTCAGGAGAAGCGGCTGCCTCTCTGGTCACATCCACCGTGTAAGTTTTCGCAGCTCCGTTCTGAGCCGTAACCATAAGATGAATGGTGTTGCTTCCTACCGCTAGGCTGATCGAATCTGATGCCTGTCCGGCGGAGACAGCCTTACCGTTTATCGTCACCGTTGCCTGAGGATCGGAAACGCTCGGCGTTATGCGGATCTCCGTTATACGGTTTCCAACATGGCTAATGTAGCTGGTGACAGCAGGGTTGAATGCCGGAGCAAGCGTTCCATGCGATAATGCTAATCCGCTTAAATCCGCATCGCCCGGAACGGGTATCTCGGCACCGGCCGGTCTTGCGCTCACCTCTTCCGAAAATGCGCTGGAACCCCCGACGTTACCGGCTTTCACCGCAAAATAATAAGTCGTTCCGTTCAGTAAATTCCCTGCCGAATACGTCGAACCCGTAACCGTTGCGATCGGTGAGCTCCCGTATACGCCGGACTCCGTCCCGGAATAAATATCGTAATAAGTCGCACCCGTGACGGTGGACCACAGTAAGGTCACCTCACCATCTCCTGCAGTAGCCGTCAAATTTGCAGGTGCTAACGGTGCTGCGACAGGCCCAGCCTCCGTTGTAAAGTTCCAATCTCCAGGGCCCTTCATGCCTGCATAGAGGTTGCCTGCTGTATCCTGAAATGCGCCATCCTCTATTTGGATGTAATAACGCGTAAGATACGACAGCTGTCGCGTCAGACTTACCGCAACCTTCTCGTCGATCACGCTGACGCGGGAGCTATCGGTTACGTCGATCGACTCGATCTTTTGATGGTCCGCCGCTCTCATAATCGATATGTATTTGCCGCTGCTTGCGGTTACGGGTTCATCGAACGTGAATTCAAGTTTCGTCCCGATCGGCACGTCATCCGCCAGATGCAGAGGAGCCCGATCGACCACGACAGGCGCATCCGCATCATTCCATTTGGCATACAGCGTCAGGTTAGCCAGAATGGGTGTCTTAAAATCAAATGGAAGCTGAAAGATTCGATCCATATACCACCCTCCGAAGGCATAACCGGGTTTTACCGGATCAACGGGCTTCGTTGCTGTTGTATGATAAGGGACGACCTCATCTGCCACGGGAGAACCCCCGTTGCTGTCGAACGTCACGGTTTTAGGGAAATAGATCGAGAATTGAACCTCAGACTTATTCCCTGCACGGTCGGTTACGACGAGATCGAATTCCCCTTCCGTGTTAACCCTGTCTCCGCTTTGAAACGCTTGCTGATTGAGCGTTGCGCTCCCTTCATTGAAGAAGATTTGCAGCTCCCGATCGTATTGGCCTCCATCTGCCACGCCTGAAACCAGAGGCGCGGTTTGGTCGATCTCAAAATCGGCCTTGACCGTTTTTCCGCGAGGCGACTCGACGACCAGTCTATACTGGCCATCCTTGCGGATGGTCGTACCGCTGGCAAAGGGCTGCCCGTCCAGCGTTCCCGTGCCATGGGTATAAACAGGCGTCACTTCGTGATTATAAATTCCTCCATCGGTTACACCACTTATCCGGGGTTCAGGCTCTGCCACGTGGATGGTAACGCTGGTTACGCTGCCGCTCTTGTTATTATTGCTAGCGATATATGTAAAAGAATCTGTGCCAACAAAATCGGCATCCGGCGTATAGGTAAAGGAGCCATTCTTATGAAATGTTATCTTTCCATGAGCAGGCAGATCCACGATGTTGGCGATCATGACATCGGAATCATTTTTCAGAACACCCGGTGCAGGAACGCTTAATACGGTGGACTCCGCCGTCGTGTATTGATCCGGCACGCTAACGGGCTGAACCTGCTGCAAGACAGGAACGATTCCCGTTTGGAATACATAATACGTTGTCAGCGGATCGACTCCAAGATCGGGAATCGCAAACGTTTGATCCGGCGATCCCCCGAAAGCGTTGCCGATTAAGCCGTACAGCGCCATGTTCGAGGCAACATTCAGCAGTTTACCGTCCGCCTTAAAGGAAGCGAGGGCAGGGATATCCAGAGGAAACTGACGTGTCTCGCCCATGTATACGGCACCAGCCGTACTGGGTTGGATCCCGGACTTGGCGGCGAAATACCGGATCTTGGGCTGCACAGGGTCAATCTCCGGCAATTTAAAGCTGCCCTGCCAGTCTTGGCCGAATGCAGTGCCGTAGATGCCGTACAGAGGGTCAGAATTGCTTAAAGCGGTCCCGTCAGCCGCGACCCAGTTATCATTCATCTCCATATAGTAGGGAAAGAGCCGAAGCTCTCCCAGCATCGTATTGGAGGTCAATCCACTGCCTCTCGGAAATAATCCCTCAGCCGCGATATAGTATCCCATGCCCGGTACCGGTTCTTCCTCCCGTAAATCAGGCAATGCAAACGTCCTTGTGCCATCCCCGCCAAAGTTGCTGCCCAGTAGAGTAAACAAAGGCGAATTTTCCTGATTTATCGTTAACACCTGCCCTGCACAGTATATCCACCCTTCGGGACCATCCCGGTAAGGAAATAGACGGATCTCCCCCAGATATTGAGCGTCTGGAAGATTAGCCTTAACCGTCTTCGGAGATGCGAACACACCCAGTACAACCTCCAAACCTATTAGAATGGACAACATCACCTTCAACCATTTCGCGGATGCCATCTGCCTTCGTTTTTGCATATTGCAACTTCTCCCCCTAATGCATTTATCCTATTATAATACTAATCAATATTATAATATTACTAGAGAGTATTAAAGGACAATCGGTATTTTTCAAGCATCTAAACATCCGCCAAGCTGAGTGAAGAAAACTTCCTGATCAGGAGTATGCAAAAAAAGATGGCCCTGAACCAAGTCAGAAGCCACCTTATTAAACCAATCTATTATGTTGTCCCCGGGTTTCTCTTGTCTCCCAGATCACTGAGATAGGGTGCATTCGATTCCTATTTCAGAATCTCCTCGATGCGAGTCTGAACATCTTCGTTAAGTTCGATACCGGATGCCTTCGCATTCTCGGTTACCTGCTCCGGACGACTTGCGCCGACCAGTGCGCTGGCTACGTTCGGCTGACGCAGAATCCACGCAAGCGCCAGATTGCCCACGGACACGTCAAGCTCTGCCGCAATCTTCTCCAGCTCGCGAACCTTCGCGATTTTCTCCTCGGTAATGCCTTTGCGCATCCATTCCAGCTTCGCAGCTCGGCTGTCAGCCGGAATATCGGAGGCAGAGGTATATTTCCCTGTCAGCAGGCCTTGTGCCAACGGGGAGAATACGACCTGCCCAATGCCGGAGCGCTCGCTGAGCGGAATGATTTCCTTTTCAATATAACGTTCAAACATATTGTAGATGGGTTGATTGACCACGATGCGGTCGAGGAGGAAACGATCCGCTACCGTCAATGCCTCCGCAATTTGCGATGCCTGCCACTCGCTGACGCCGACATAGAGCACCTTGCCCTGGCGAACAAGGTCGTCGATCGCGCGAAGCGTCTCGTCCAGCGGCGTTTCCGGATCATGGCGGTGGCAGTAGAAAATATCCACGTAATCATGGCCAAGACGCTTCAAGCTGGCATGCGCCTGCTCCATGATATGCTTGCGGGACAAACCCCGATCGTTCGGGCCGTCGCCCATCGGCCAGAAGGCCTTCGTGGCCAGCACGTACGATTCGCGCGGATACGCTTTCAAGGTTTCGCCTACCAATACTTCGGCTGCGCCCTTCTCGTAAACATTCGCCGTATCAAAGAAGTTAATGCCCAGATCATAAGCCGTTTTAATCGCGTTAACCGCATTCTCGCGTTCAACGTAACCTCCGTATGTAAGCCAGCTTCCCAAGCTGACCTCACTGACCTTGAGACCTGTGCGTCCTAATCTTCTGTATTTCATGGCAAATCCTCCTTCAATAGATTAACTTGGATGCTACATGAACTATTCTAAAGTAGTTCCTATTCCCACGGAAGAAGTGAAATGTTCTTCACTATATTATAGGAAGGATAGCTGATATACTGGAGTATAGTTAATAGAATACCGGAAGGAGCCTATGGTTATGGGAAATAAAGCGAGCAGTTACATACCGAAAACTCCCGAACATATCGAATGCAATATCGAAAAAACGTTGCTGGTCCTAGGGGGAAAGTGGGCTTTTCTCGTCATTCGGGAGCTCTTTGGAGGCACGAAACGATTTGGCGAGCTGCAGCGGCAAATCCCGAATGTCAGCCCGCGGGCACTGACCACGACGCTTCGCCACTTGGAAGAACAGGGCGTGCTGGAGCGCGAAGTATTCCCTACCGTTCCGGTTACGGTGGAATACACCCTAACGCCGAAGGGCATGGACCTGCATGTCATCTGCAAGGAAATGAAGCTGTGGGCAGCACGGTGGACTTAAATTCAAGATAACCAGGATCCCCTTCCGACTAACAAGCCGGGCCCGGGGGATCAGCTCAAAAAAAGCAGCGGCGGATTCCGTTCAACGGGAACCGCCGCTGCTTTGTTAAAAGCTTGCTATTTTTAGATTGTAGATTTCATTTAATCGTTATTGTTTTGATTGCCGCGGGATTCTCCGCCTTTGCGGCCGATTTCCTCGTAGAACTCCTTATCGTGGGAATCCGATGTGGCCTCTCCGCCCTTACGGCCGATTTCTTGGTAAAACTCCTTGTCGTGATTCTTGGCCGTTGCTTCGCCGCCTTTGCGTCCGGCTTCTTCTCTGCTCATTTTGTTGCCGTTGTTGTTAGCCATTGTTCATCACTCCTAAGTTGTTTTTTGTTGCTGCTACGTCATCTATTTAACCCTTCGGAAAAAAATTAAACATTACTTTTCGATTCCTTCGCTCACCACATAGGGACCTGTTCCCAGCGTAGAGTGCTGGTTTGGCGGGAGGATTTAATACGGGAACGTCGCCATAAGCCGCCGGATTCGCCACGTATTCGAAATTGCCGGTACCGTCTGGCAGCGGGCAGCTCGCCCAGCGCCATTCGCGGCTCTCCTCGCCGCTGAAACCGTACCGGCTGGTTCATGCGGAATCCATGTATGCGTCAGAAATGACAAAAGCCGCGGCTCGCGCGGCTTCATCATAGGATTTACGTCAGATTCGCATACGCCTTTGCAGCCGCATGCAGATAATAAGCCAGCCCCGTCTGCTGCTCTTCCAGCATCCGAAGATGGAATTCATCGTGCAGGAAAAACTTCGTTTGCCCGGCAAAATCGGCGGCGGTAAAAGCGTGGCCATGCTCGTTCATAAATCGCAAATGCTCGTGGATCGCATCTTGAACACGCTCATCATCGTGCCTGATTCCCGTTTTCAAAGCATTGGCCATGCCAGCCATGAAGTCTGCCGCTTCCTTCGCTTGCTCGTTCATATTGGGAACATCCATCGGTGCACCGTCAAGCAAATCCACCTCGTACCGCTCCTTCAAATGTTGATTCTGCTCAGCCAAGGCATCCTTCCACTCTTCTTCGCTATCAAAACCTTTGAACATTTCTTCCGGCTCCATGCGTCTTCCCTCCCCAACGTATTCTATGGACTGCCTCAACGTCTGCAGAACGCGCTCCAGCCGATTCCACCGGGCAAGAAGCAGCTTCTCCTGCTCCGTGAGAATGGAGAGCCGATCCGGCGTTTCCTCCATCAGCTCTTTAATTTGCTCCAACGGAAAATCCATCTCCCTGTAGAACCGGATTTGCTGCAAGAGCTCCAGTTCCGCCGCGCCGTACAAGCGATACCCTGCATCGCTGATCTCGGCAGGCTGCAGCAGTCCGATTTTGTGATAATGATGCAGCGTCTTGATGGTTACCCCGGACAGTTCCGAAACCTCTTTTACCGTGTACAGCATGCTGTTCCCTCCTTCGATCTACAGTCTAAGGCCTCCCCTTGGAGGAGAGTCAACATGATCATGGATCCCGGATCCTTCGAATCTCCGGAATCGCTTTTCTCAAGAAAATATGATTTTTGCTCATTAATTTGCTAGAATGGTCCATTATGCACTCAGTTCAACAGAAAGGATGTTATAGGAAACGATGAAAAGGAAATGGTTCAAATACGCCATGCTCTTATTATCCGTTGGAATCTTGGGGATTATCTCGTACTATACCTACGCTATCATACAATTCTCAAACCAAATCTCGACCGCTTCGAATCCGGTGAAGCCAACGGGCAGCACGGGGGCCGCACAGGAAGAGGTCATTGAAATTCCGAAGTGGGAGGGCAAAGAACGCGTCAATATTCTTCTGATCGGAGGAGACTCCCGGGGAGACGATGCCGGAAGATCCGATACCATGCTGGTGGCCTCCATCGATCCCGTTACGAAAAGCGCCCATTTGTTCTCAATTTTGCGGGACACCTACGTGGACATCCCCGGTCATGGCAAAGGAAGGCTGAATTCGGCTTTTGCTTACGGCGGCATCGAGCTGACCAGACAGACCATCAGCGATTTGTTGGACCTGCCCATACATAAATATGTTTACACCGATTTTGTCGGATTCATTGCCCTGGTCGACGCCATCGGCGGAGTCGACATTGAAGTAGAGAAAGACATGTATTACACAAGCAAAGCCGACAAGCACATGTACGACATCGATTTAAAACAAGGGCTGCAGCATCTCGACGGCAAAATGGCGCTGCAGTATGTCCGGTTCCGGCACGATGCGAGGTCCGACTTTGCCCGTACCGAAAGACAACGGATTCTCATGACGGAAGTCGCCAAGAAAATGCAGACCACGAACTCGCTCATCAAGCTGCCCGGCATCCTGGATTCGATCGCGCCTTATATCGAGACGGACTTAAGCCCGAAGGAAATGCTGAAGCTGATGGCGCTCGGGTTTGACGTGAACCTGGACAAAGTCGATCAGCAGCAGATCCCGCCGTTCTCGCTGTTGACTAACGAGAAGGTCGGACGGGCCCAGGTGCTCGGCGTGGATAAAAACAAATTGCGGCAGTACGTAAAGGAATTGTTCGAAAGCGATGCCGCTGAATAAAGCCAGCAAGCAAACGAAAGAGGGCGTATGCCCTCTTTTTTTTTCGGCTAGACCGTCCGCGGACGCTCATGCAGCAGCTCCGACGGAGCGCTGCCTGTGAACCGCTTATAGATTCTGTAGAAGTAGGAGAGGTCCTGATAGCCGAGAAATACCGCAATCTCCTGTACCGTCAGCTGCGATTCCGTCAACAGATAGGCTGCCCGTTTCATCCGCTGGGCGTGCACGTACTGGCTGATCGTCTGTCCCGTGACGCTCTTGAAGAGCGCCGCAGCGTAATTGGGCGTTTTGCCGATGGCATCGCCGAGCTCCTCTTTCGTTATTCTCTCCCGGTAATGCCGCTCAATGTAAGATTTCATCCGTTCCGCATGCAAGTGCTTCTCAGGCGTGATAACGCCCCGATCCAGCTCTCGGCTGATATAAATCAACACTTCTGTCAATAATGCTTCTATCATCATCGCATAATAAGAGGGGCGCTCCCGCCACTGCTGGTGGATCGCCTTCAAACGTTCGTGGATCAATTCGTAACAGCCCGGTTTATGCTTCAACGCTTCTTCCCGTTCAAGCGCCGATAAAGCCGTGGGCGGCTCTCCCGTCCATTGAACGACCATTTGCGTGTGCGTCACGGTAGGGATGCTTTTGCCGTAATACGGAACGCCGGCCGGAATAAGCAGCAGTTCCCCCTTCTCCATAATCTGCTTATCTCCATTCACCCAATATACGCATTTTCCATAAGTCGCCACGGTTAGCCGCCATGCGCTATTCCCATGGTCTGCTTCCTCATACCAATCGACGCCGCTAATTTGCCGAACTTCAACCGGAGTGACCATAATCCCACCTCATTTGCGTTACTATAATCCATTCATTGTACTATAGTTCATATCATGATTCGACAAGACAGGCTACAATGTGATCATTAGGGTAGTTCATGAGCTTTACATTTCTAGAAGCCCGAGTGCTGCAAAATGCCGCAGGGTGCAAATACAAAGGAGGAACAACCAACCATGCTTAAGACAAAAATCATCTGTACGATGGGGCCGGCATGCGATTCCATCGAGCTGTTGAAAAATATGATTCAGGAGGGGATGACGGTCGCCCGATTGAATATGGCACATGGCGAGCCGGAGGATCACGTGGCCCGGATTCGGAATGTTCGCCAGGCCGCATCCGAATTAAACACGTATGTCCCGATCATGATGGACATTAAAGGTCCCGAAGTCCGGATCGGCAAGCTGAAAGAGGCTTCCTGCCTTCTGAAACCCGGTGAGGAACTGATCCTGACGACCGAAGAAACTCTGGGAGACGCCCAGCGCATCTCGGTCAATTATGCCGAGCTGAATCTAGTCGTGAAACCGGGAGACCGCATCTTGATCGATGACGGCCTTGTCGACCTGAACGTCATTCGCGTCGACGGACCGGACATTCTTTGCAAAATCGTCAGCGGCGGCGTGCTCAAACCGCGCAAAGGCGTCAACCTGCCTGGCATCAAAACGACGCTGCCTGGCGTCACCGAGCGTGATGTCATGCATATCGGCTTCGGACTGGAGAACAACATCGAGATCATTGCCGCATCTTTCGTGCGCCATGGCGACAACATCCGCGAAATCCGCAGCATCCTGAAGGAACGCGGCGCGGAGCATGTGCAGATCATCTCCAAGATCGAAAACGGAGAGGGCATGGAGAACCTGGACGACATCATTGAAGCCTCCGACGGAATCATGGTTGCCCGCGGCGACCTTGGCGTAGAAGTGCCAATCGAAGAAGTGCCGATGATGCAGAAAGAAATGATCGATAAATGCAATCTGGCAGGCAAGCCGGTTATCGTGGCAACGCATATGCTGGAATCGATGCAGGTCAATCCCCGCCCTACCCGCTCCGAGGTGAGCGACGTGGCTAACGCCGTGATCCAGGGCGCAGACGTGGTCATGCTGTCCGGAGAATCCGCCGCCGGCAAATATCCGGTGGAATCCGTGCGTACGATGGCGGCAGTCGCCCGCCGTGCCGAGACCATGATCGATTATAAGGACCAGTTCGCTTTCAAATCCAGACAACAAGTAGCCGATATTACCGAGGTCATCAGCCAAGGCGCGGTCAGCTCTTCCCTCGTGCTGAATGCCAAAGCCATCATTACGTCAACGGAGAGCGGATTTACGGCGCGGATGATTTCGAAATATCGTCCGGAAGCACCGATCATCGCCGTCACGCAGCATGAAGAAGTGCTGGCCAAAATCTGCCTGCTCTCCGGTGTCATCCCAGTAAAAGGCGACAAGGTTACCACAACGGACGAAATGTTCGAGTCCGCGACCCGCAACGCCATCAAGACAGGCTACATCGAAAAAGGCGACATTATCGTATTGTCTGCCGGCGTGCCGATCGGTCAATCCGGCAACACGAATCTGATTAAGGTTCTCCAAGTGTAACGAAAAACACAACAAGACCTCTCCGATGATTTAAGCAGCGCCAATCCGACCTTCTGGGCATATAACGAACTCAGAGGAATAAGCTCGTAAGGAAGGCGCTGCCCGTTTCGGGTGAACCGAACACGTTACCGGAGGTCTTGCCAGAATGTATATACCTTATCATCCTATGGGGATGCAGCAGCAGACTGCCCTTCCCCATGCAAGGAAAGCTCATCACCCAACAAGTCCTTACCAAATGCTGTTCCACTGGAACCGCTTGGACTGGAACTTTCCGAATGTTGCGATGAAGCAGCGGTTCGAGCTGCATCAATACTGGAAGCACTGCATGCCTGCAGGCGTCAAAGTGGACCGACAGGGGCGTTTCTATGTTTCGGTTCCGCGCTGGGCGGAAGGAGTTCCCGCCACGCTCAACACCATCGTGATGGTGAACGGCAAGCCGGTGCTGAATGCTTTTCCAAGCTGGGAGTGGAATACGCCGGGAGATGTGCGAGCGCTGCAATCCGTCCTGGGTTACGAGATCGATGAACATAACCGGATGTGGATTCTGGATCAAGGAAAAATCGCGTATAATACCTCACCCGAAGGTTCGCAAAAGCTGGTCATCTGGGACCTGAGCGCAAACCGCCTGATCGACTCCATCGTCATCCCGGATGATATTGCACCGCCTCGGACATCGTTCCTTAACGATATCGTGGTGGATAACCGGAACGGTTACGCCTATATCACCGATTCGGGCTCCGGCTGGCCCGATCACGAGGTATACGGCGGCATCATCGTCTACAATATGAGAACGAAGAGATTCCGCCGGGTCCTGGACAGCCATTACAGCACGCAGGACGTGCCAAGGTTCCGGTTCGAGATCGATTCGGAGCCGGTTTACCGCAACAAGCCGGTCCGGATCGGCGCGGACGGCATCGCCCTGGCGGCGGATCGCGAAACGCTCTTCTACTGCCAGGTAACCGGACGCAATCTGTATGCGATCGATACGGGGCTGCTGCGTAATTTCGATACCCCCGATCCGCTCATTCGAAATTCCGTTATAGCTCTGGGGAGCAAAGGAACGACGACCGACGGCATGTATGCCGACAATCAAGGCCATGTCTTCTACACCATGCTGGAAGGCAAAGGCATCGGTTATTATTCGCCCTGCACGCGCTCATTTCACAAGCTGCTGTCCGATGACCGAATGCTGTGGGTGGACGGGGTGGCTTTCGATCAGCGCGGCTCGATCATCTTCAACAACAACCGCCTGCACCGCATGTTCGGGGAGCCGCAGAACATTGACTGGGACGATCCTTACAATCTGATTATATGGAGAGCCTACATCGGCCGGGATGTGAAGTCGTATTTATATGGTTGACGGTTATGAAAAAAGGGTTAGGCAGTTCGGGCTATCAAGCCCTCTGCCTAACCCTTTTCGTATTATAACTGCAATGCTTGACCGCAGCGGCCGCAGTAGCGCGTCCCTGCAGGCGACACGGTGCCGCAACCCTCGCAGGTTAAAGACGGCGGGGCGGTGCCCGGTCCTTCGGAACCGCTGCGCTTCGAATCGGCTCCGACCGCTTGTCGGAGCCGTTCCTCTAGCTGCTGGGCGGGATTGACGGCCCGATGCATCGCCCTTTCCTCCTTCGTGCCTTGACGAATGAGCGAAAAGAGCAGCGCAATACCGATGCCCCCGACCATGACCATGCCGACCATTTTCCACAAGCCCGCCGCATAAGGATAGTCCCAAGCCGCATGCAGCAGAATGCTGATCAGCAGCAGGGCAGCCATCCTCAGGAGCCGATGCGCGGTCGAGCCCCGTTTGGCGGATCTCCCCAGGCCATACCACAGTCCGGCTGCGGCAATGGCCGTCCAGGTGCCGTGTCCGAACGGGGACAGCAGCGCCCGGACCCACAGCACAGCCAGCATCCCCGAAGTCGCATGCTGCTGCAGATACATGAAGCCGTACAGAATGCTCTCAACCGCGGCAAAGCCCATGCCTGCCGCAGCTCCGAATACTACGGCATCCATCAGGAAACGCTGCTTGCGGCCGCGGAGAAAGAAAAAGCATACGAGCAGCTTGGCCATTTCTTCGATAACGCCGATCAGAAGCGCTGCTTGCACATGCTCGATGGTCGTTGTCTCCAGGCCGCTGCCGACGGACCAGAATCGTTCCAGCACCCACGCAACCGGCACGGCGATGATGCCGGAAGCCGCGAATACGGCTGCCAGCCGAATGGGCTTGAATCCGAGCAGCTGGGAGCTGCGCATATAAGCAACGAACGAAACCGGTCCAACGAATCCGCCGGATATCAATGCGGCATATATCCAAACCGGCTGTTTCAGCCAAATGGCTAGCCCCGTGAACGCAACGAATATGCCGCCAAGCGCCAGCAGCACATCCATCCAGCGATCTTTTTTGGGAGGGGCCGGAATGACGGCTTCCAGGGTCGCGGCAGCCTCGACTTCAGCTTCCGGCGCCTGCTCCGTCTCCGCCTCCGTGAATTGCAGCTTCGCCGATACCTCTTCATTGAGAAGCTCGGGTCTTCGAATCCGCAGCACCTCATGAAATTGCCGCCTGACCGGTTCGTACTGCTGCAGGACAAAATGAAACTCATCCCGTCCCATCACCATCAGCTCGCCGTTCTCAAGCGCCGTCACCGTGCCCGTATGGGCTTCGCCGCTGAGCAGGTCCATCTCGCCGAAATAATCCCCGGGCTTATAGACCGCCTTCTTCCGGCGTCCGCTGCGCACTTCGAACCGTCCTTCGGCAATCATATAGAAACGGTCCGCCATGGTGCCTTCCGCGACAATGACGTCCCCTTTGTATACTTTCCGCCTGACCGTGACCTCGGCAAGACCGCGCAGCTCCGCGTTCGGAATCGCGGCCCAGATCGTCGCCTTGCTCAGCATCGCATGCATTGTGCGGATTCGGGCCGAGAACGACAGGCTCTCGTGAAACATCGGGCTTGCCGCGGCAAGCCGGCTGAACGCGTTCTGCTCCAGCCGCAATGCCGTTACCTCGCCGATCGCCTGGGCACCCGAAGTCCTTTTTTCCTCAAGAAACAGGGAGACCTCCCCGATCAATGCGCCTTCGCCCAGAACGTCCAGCGTCACCGTGTGGCCGATCAGATTCCTCGAAACGATCTGAACCTGCCCGCTCATGATGAAATAACAGGAATTGCCGTAGCTTCCCTCTACGATCAACGGATCCCCGTCATGAAACAGCTCCTCATGCATGGACTGGACGGCACCTTCCAATTCATGCAGCGGCACCCCGCGAAACAGCGTATGATTACGCAAAAACTCCATCGCCTTCGTCGTCATCTGCATTCTCTCCATAGACGAAAAGAATCCGCCCGACGGCAGATTCCTCTCTATTCATTATGTACGACTCTATTATCGCATATTTCCGATGATGCTGCTGCGTGATTCTTCCATTTTCTTAATAAAATTCGTCATGACGTCAAAGGCTTCATTGCGCTTGTTGGTCATCGACTGCAGGCGAAGCATGTCCATTTGCTGGGAGTTCGATAGACTGTCGATCGATCCCTTCAGCTTCTCCGTGGCTTGATTGAGCTCTTCGGCGGTATACTCCTTCTTGGATGCATCTGCGATGCCTTCCGCTGCCAGCTTGCCGGCAAGATCGTCCGGTATCGAATATTTGCCGTCCACCGCTTCTCCGGTCAAGGCGCTGTTAATGCCTGCCATGGCGTCGTTCTTCTTGGCGATTTCCTCGTTCCGCTTCTGCACGTCCTGAATCTGGTTGTTAAGCTGCGCATCCAGCATCTGTGTCCGCTGCTGCTGCACGACCATCAATGCGCTCTCAAGATCCATGCTGGACAGATCGATCTGTGCGACGTTGCCGATCCCGCCAATGGCATTGTTCGTTGCGCTTCCTCCTACGGCCTGCTTGACCGACTGGTAAGCCTGGTCGTTCATCATGATGCCCGTGCCTGCCACTACCCCGACCAGAAGAGACGCGGCCGTGGATAAAATCATTTTTCGATTCATCGTTTCAACTCCATTCCTCTAATTCTTTGTGCCTAGTACGAAAATCATAGCAAATGCCTGAACGGCGAACAAAGCAATATTTACCATTTCTCGACAATTTATATAAAATTGAAGGTATTTTTTTCGCTTCCGTCCGCTCGCTGCTTGCCCAATGCCATCCATGGGGATGATTTCGGCTGATGCCGCCTTGAAGCCACGACAAAAAACCACACCGTGCCCGATGTGGTTTTCCTGGTTCGATTAGCCCACTAAAGCCGTCCGGTTGCTAGCAGCCAGCATCCAAGCTGCGCGTCATGGCTCGTGCGGTTACCACGGTTCCCTGAACCCCTGTCTATCCTGCTCGCAATCGCGCAGCAGCTTCGTGCGAAGCCCCTCATACCAAGAGGGGACATCGGCCAACTCGCTGTCCTCCAGGGAACGCAGCACGCTGGCAAAACGATACAAACGGCTGAATCTTTGAAATCTTGAAAACTCTGCCTCCAGCTCGTGATCCAGGCTTCGGATCGAGCGATACCCTTTCAGAAATGCCTGCTTGTCATGCTCCGACTCGGCATCGGCAAGAGCCGTGACGATATCCGCCGCATACCAATGGTACATGGCATCGTCGAAATCGATCACGTGAAATGAACGTTCCTTAAAAGATGTTATCCAGCATGAAGTCATAGTGGATCAAGCCGTACGTCTGTCTCGACGCGGGCAGGAACTGCAGCCATAGACTGATCCGATGAAGCTCATCCATAGCATCCTGCTCCCCGGGATGCCGCCGCAGCACCTGATCGATCAAACGCAGGATGTCCTCCACGCTTCTTCGCCTCACGGCTCCAGGTTCATATCGGCTGGACAGCGTATGCAGCCTTGCGAGCGATTTCCCCCAGTCCCTGCACTGGGACGCGGAGGGAGTGCCATGGAATGCAATCCCTCCGGCGGCGCTGAACACGACGCCGTGATACTGCCCCTCCGGTACCTGAATCGTCTCGATCCATTTCCCGTTCACGGAAGAAATCGGCACGACGCAAGGGTACTCGTGCTTAAGCAAATACTGCATGAATTCCAGCTCGGCCGCCAGCTGCTGGGCCGTATTTTCTTCCTCAAAATTAAACCGGAGGAAATAACGCTCTCCATCGCGGTTAAACATATACACGAAGTTGGAGCTGGCCCGCCAAAACTTCAGCGTTCCCTCGTCAAACTCCCAGTTGCGGATCAGCTCGCGGGCCGCCTTGTCACCAGCAAGTCCGCGAACCATCGTCGTTAACTTCATCATTTGCTCTTTTTCCTCCCGCTACAGCGTGAGAGGACTTAAACCTCGACTTATCCTAAGTAACAAGCCCTCTCATCTGTATCCCATTGTGAATATGAATCGTATTCAACAACGTCACCCCTTTCCGCACATGGACGCAAGAATTGGTCTTGCCCAATCCTATTCTAACGGAGGCGCCAGCCATGCGGGTGGGAGAGAACGGGTATAGGTGAAGTTTACGGCACTATCCTTCTCCCCCGCCTTCTTCATTAGATAATCTTTTGAATGCGAACGCCAGAATCAGGCTCATGACGATATACAACAACACTTTGGAAGCTGTGCTATACGGGGAGAGCAGTATCCCTGCCAGAAAAAACAAATTCACTACAAGGTACAGCAGTTTGATTATCATAAGATGGGCCTCCATCCGTTCCCTACTCAAACAGCCCGGCGAATTCACCGTAGCCTTCCCGGACCAGCACTTCCTCCGGTATAAAACGCAGCGCCGCGGAGTTTACCTGATAATGCAGGCCGCCCGGCTGAGGCCCGTCATGATACAGATGTCCCAGGTAAGAGCCGGACAGCCTGCTGTAGAGCGCGGTGCGTACCTTGCCGCCGCGGAGATCCCCCTTTTTGCTGATAAATCCTTCGTGCAGCGGCTTCCTAAAAGCCGGCAATCCCGTACCCGCATCATATTGATCGGTCGAACTGAATAGAGGGTCGCCGTTCACCACGTCCGCGTAAATTCCCCGGCTTGCGTGATTCCAATACGGATTATCGTAGGCAGGCTCGTCCAAGCCTTCTTGCGTCACCGCGTATTGGATCGCGGTAAGACGCCTGCGCAGCTTATCCTGATCCTCTTTGCGGCTCCAATGCCGCTTCGCAAAAGAATCCCGGCCGGAACCCTCATAATACCGATTATAGTCATACCGGTGGGTATTATAGTAGTTCTGATGGACATCCTCCGCGGGATAAAAGGGACCCGCCGGCAGGATCGGCGTCACGATCTTCCCCTTGAACCGGCCACTAAGCTGCAGGCTGCGCTTGGAGGCTTCCGCATGCTCGCGCTGCGCTTCGTCATGCACGAAAATCGCCGACCGGTAAGACGCCCCGCGGTCCATGAACTGGCCTTCCGCATCCGTTGGATCAATCAAGCGCCAATAGATGTCCAGCAGCCGTGAGTACGGAAACACATCCGGATTAAACCGGATTTGCACGGCTTCGTAATGCCCCGTCGTTTCCGTTCCTACTTCTTCGTAGGTCGGATTCTCCGTATGGCCGCCCGTGTAGCCGGAAACCAGAGAAAGGATGCCGGGCAGCTCGTCAAACGGCTTCACCATGCACCAGAAACAACCGCCGGCAAATGTCGCCAATGAGGTCTTGCCGCTTCCATGCTTCAAGGCTATCCGCTCCTTTCATCCGTCGTTGTCTGTTTCATGATGATATTAGTGTAGCCTTGAGGACGCAATCGCAGCAAGTTTCATAACGTTTAATTGGTGTGTAATCGATGACTTCTCCTCCAAGATCGAGTCAGGAATGAGAAAGCAACCCGCTTAGGCGTTCTTCGGGAGCACTGACCTTGAACTCGACATGCGACATAAAAAACCAACCGTCTCCTGGCTGGCCATACGAGCCTGTCATGAATCCCGTGATTGATCTTTTATTTCACTAGTGTTATATTCCATATGTGAAATATTAAAGACAAGGGGGTCCTTCATGCACCCTATTTCAAACGTCGAATTCATGTTGCTGCAAATGATCGCAGAATGTCGTCAAGCTTCGGGGTACGATATCAAGAAGCTAGTCGATCAACGAGGCTATCGGGAATGGGCGAACATCGGCACGACTTCGATCTACGTAGGACTGAGGAAACTGAGCGATAAAGGATGGATAGCATCCGAGGAATCCGACGAAAAATCCGGTAAGGGACCCGTGCCGACCCGGTTTGTCCTCACCGAAGCCGGTATGGTCAAGCTGAAAGATGAAGTCCTTGACAGTCTTTCGTCAGCACGGGAGCGCGACAACCGCTTCGATCTCGGTTTGGCCGCTTTGCCTCTTATCGGGAACGACATGGCCATAGCTGCCTTGCGGAAACGGTTGGATTTTCTTCGGGAGGCTTCAGAAGGCATAAAGCTAAAATTCGAATCCCAGGGCGGTGTTCGATTGCCGCTGAACGTAAGAGCGCTGTTCTTGCATCCGATCAGCCTAATGGAGAGTGAGCAGGCGTTCGTTGCCAGTCTAATTAACGAATTGTCGAAGGAGACCAGGGAAGATGACCACAAACATTGAAGGTTTTGTTCCTTACCAAGGCGACCATTGCGAAACGACCACCATGGGCAATTTAATGCAACATGCGGGAGTCCGGCTATCGGAGCCGATGCTGTTCGGGCTCGGACAAGGGCTCGGATTCATTTATTGGGACTCGAAGGGAATGGATTTTCCGTTTATCGGAGGAAGGGTGAAAGTGGATAAATTGACGGCCAACCTCGCCGACAGGCTGGGTTTGACCGTTAATGTTCAAGAAACGTCGTCCGTCGACAAAGCGTGGCGGAACGTACGGAGCTGCATCGAACGCGGAATCCCGGTTGGGCTGAAATTGGATTCCTATTACTTGGATTATTTCACGAACAAAGTGCACTTTGCCGGTCACTATGCAGTCCTATACGGCGTGGATGACGAATATGCCTACATGGCAGATACCAGACAACAGGGCGGTCTGGTGAAGACACGTTTGACAAGCTTGGCCGCAGCCAGAAACGCAAAGGGAGCCATGAGTTCCCGAAATCGCTCTTTTACGCTCGAGCCAATCGACGCCTTACCGCCGCTCGTTCCCGCATTACGCGCATCCTTGACCAAGAATGCGCATGACTATTTGAACCCGCCCATTCGCAATATCGGGAATAAAGGCATTGTAAAAATGAGCAAAGAGATTCTGAAGTGGCCTTCCCGCAGCAACCATTTCGAACATGATTTATGTCTGACCGCATTGCTGATGGAGCGTGCGGGAACCGGCGGTGCTTTGTTTCGGAATCTGTATCGGGATTACTTGAAGGAATGCGCCGATCGGTTGGAAGACTCGAGAATCCAACAAGCCTACCTTTTGTTTACGGAGATCGCGCCAATGTGGACCAGTGTCTCCGCATCGATCGACCGTGCGGGAAGATCAGGTAACACCCAGGAGCTACAGCAGGCGTCCGACCTCTTGCTCGAGATTGCAGATAAAGAACGCGCAGCCATGAAGTTATTGCTGTGAAGACGATTGACATGGCGCCGGCTGACAAGCAAATCCGTGGATTTTGCGAAAGCAAGCCGAGAAACGTACAAAACCAGCCCCGCTCATTTCTGTGCGGGGCTGGTCTAGGTGAATTCACTCAGCGTCTTGAATTAATGCACCTGATCGAGCAATCGATAGGCCTCTTCCTTGGTTGTCACCGCCAAGAGCGCTTCCCTGAAATCATCGTCCATCAGCTTTCGTGACAACATTTGCAGCACTTTCAAATGCGCATTCTGTTTACTATTACGCGGCACGGCAATCATAAAGATCAGTTTGGCTTCACTCCCGTCCAGACTCTTCCAGTCGACGCCATCCTGCTGGATACCAAAAACCACGCTTGGTTTCAGGACAGCATCCGATTTACCGTGAGGAATCGCAATATTCATGCCGATGCCGGTGGAGCTTTCTTGTTCCCGGGCTAATATGGCCTGTTTAAAATCTCCGTCCGCTCTGATCGCCCCATTCCGTTCCAATACACCGATCATTTCGTCGATGACCGCATCCTGTGTTGTTCCGACCAGATTCAGGTTAATGAGATCCGGTGTCACAATATCCGTCAATTTCTCAACGCGGATAGCAGAAACTTCCGTTGCTGTAGCACTATTGATCACGGTTGAATCCACTTCAGCTGAGTCCGCAGCTATGGGTGCAGCCGCGTCTACTGTCGACGATTCACCTGCTCCGGCAGGATCCTCTATCGCTTCTGCTCCTTCTCCAACAACTGCCGGAGTCACAGCTGCAACATCTTTCTTGAGCAGGCTCACCATGATAACCGATACGGCTGCACCGACCATGACCGCTATGAAGAACATCAACACATGATCCACGGCACCGAGCACGGCTACAATCGGACCGCCATGGGCTACGCTGTCACCGACACTGCCCAGCATGGCAATCACCGAACCCGTCATGGAACCGACCATAATACTCGGAATGACGCGTAGAGGATCTTGCGCCGCGAATGGAATCGCTCCTTCGGTAATACCGAACAATCCCATCGTAAATGTTGCTTTTCCAGCTTCACGTTCCGCAGGCGTAAACTTCCTTTTGTTCATCATGGCCGCCAGTCCCATGGCAATCGGAGGAACACAGATGGCAACGGCAATTTGGCCCATAATTTCATAGTTTCCTTCACCGATCATGGCCGAGCCGAACAGGAACGCAACCTTATTCACGGGACCACCCATGTCAAAAGAAATCATCGCGCCCAGAATAAGCGCGAGCAGAATCGAACTAGTACCCTGCATTCCCGCAAGCCAGACGGTTAACGCTTCAAACAGATCCGCAACCGGAGCGCCAATCACAAAGACGAAGATTAACCCTACAACTAGCGAAGCCAGTACCGGGATAACGATAATGGGCATAATCGGCTGCAGCGACCGAGGAACCTTGATCCTTTTAATAGCAAGTGCGACATAACCCGCCAGGAAACCGGCAATAATCCCCCCGATGAATCCAGCTCCTGCTTCACTTCCATAAAAGCTGCCGTTCGCAGCAATGAACCCGCCGACCATACCTGGTGCAAGACCCGGCCTGTCCGCAATACTCATGGCGATAAATCCGGCAAGGATCGGAACCATGAAGGTAAACGCAGCCGCGCCGATACTTTCAATCGTTTTCCAGATCGAATCTTCCGGTATCACCAGGCCACCCGGCGTTTTCACGCCGCCCATCGTCAGGGCGATTGCGATAAGCAGCCCACCGATCACGATAAACGGCACCATATAGGATACACCGTTCATCAAGTGACGATAGATCGGATTTTGTTTGGGTTTATTCTCTCCTGTCATAGCTTCAGCCGACTTGGACTGTGCCTGATAGACGGGTACATCCCCTTTCATCATCCGTTGGATCAGCTCTTCTGGACGACGGATACCATCCTGCACCCCAACGACAAGCAGTTTTTTACCTACAAACCGGTCCTTCACCACCGTCTTATCCGCTGCGATAATAATGCCATCGGCTTCGCGGATATCCTGCTCCGTGAATTGATTCTCCACGCCAATGGAGCCTTGGGTCTCCACTTTCATCTCAACGCCAAGCTTCGCGCCTGCCTTCTGCAGATTCTCAGCGGCCATATACGTATGTGCAATTCCGTTAGGACATGAAGTAATCGCTAATATTTTCATGTTCGTCATTCTCCTTCGCTGTCATGTTCCCGCTTACATTTATAGTGTACACGCTGAAAACGCTGTTATCGGATGAACTTTTTACCGGAACTTCCGGAAAAACAGGTTTATTTCGCAAACAAACAAATATCCCCACAAAGTGGAGCCTGTCATGCTTGTTCGAAATACATACTTTGCGGGGACCCCAAAAAAATGTAAAAAGCAGGACGTATACCGTCCTGCTTCACCATCACAGTTTCAAATAGTGCGTGTTCAAAAAGGTCGATTTTCAGCACCGAGAAGGTTGGATGAAGCTAGGGACGTCAGGAGCGGAGCGTACGTTTTGGGTACGTGAGCACCGGAAGGCCCGGCTGATTCAAGATTCGATGCCGAGCTGCTTCCTGATTCGCTTCGTGATCAAAAGCGGACTTTTTGAACAACCTCTACTACTAATTTTACCCTTTTAACGTATTCAGCAATCGCATCGCGTCCGTCTCCTTAGACAACGCACTGACCAATGCCGGCTGCTCACTGATCCGTGACAATTCCCTGAACAGCTGCCGCATCTCTTTCCGCTCATCATGCTTGATAGCAAGTAAGAACACAAGCTCTACCATCTCGGTTCCCCAGGTTATCGGCTGCTTCAAAGTAACAACAACGATGCAGGACTGTTTAACCCGCTCCGAGCTGCCATGAGGGATGGCAATGCCTCCTCCAATCGTCGTAGCAGACATATTCTCACGATCCAGCACACTTTCCGTATATCCTGCCTGGACATATCCTTTGTCCACCAGCATCTGCGCAAACTTGGAGATCAACTGTTCTGGACGCTCGATCTCCTGCTGAGGAAAGATGAGAAAAGGTGTCGTATATTTCAAAAAGACCGATTCCTCAGCCGCCCTGCTGTCCGGCTCATCAAGCCCTCGGATCGCTTGCTCCAGTTTCCGCTCGTCACTGGCCTCGAGCAGAGGGGAAACGAGGATATGAGGTGTTTTTAACTCCGGCAAATCAACGGTCGTAATGACAAGGTCCACCTCATGAGCTGCCAGATAATCCTCAACTTCCGCTTTGGACATCGTTGTCTCTACATGCACGGACGGGAATCTCCGTTCCACCTTCGCGAGAAGCAATTGGGACATCCCAACGCCCATATGACACACGATTATGACCTTCTGAGGGTGGCTTTCGTTCTGGTGAAGCCGTTCTACAGACGCCTGAAAATGCAAAGTCAAATACGCGGCCTCCTCTTCGGGAAAGTTCAGTTGGAGCGCTCCCCCCACCTCTTCCAGTGCCATGATGACGCGATCGAACATATAGGGATACATCTTTTTGATCTCGGCCAGCATCGGATTGGACACAGCCAGACCATAAAGAAGACGGTTCATGGTCGTGTACAAATGCACTTTCAACCCGTTCAATAAAACCGGGTCCTTGGAAAAAGGGATCATATTCAGCTCCGACATCCGCCGAATCAGTTGCTCAACCAACTGTGGCAGCAGAGGGTGGCTGTCTGCCAGATCGCCCCGCCGGGCACTTCCATCCTCCTGCGTGTATCGGAACTTCCCGCCAAGCAGGTGCAGGGTTAGATAAGCGGTTTCTTCCTTGGAAAAAGGGACGGCGAACAGTTTTTGCAGTTGCTTCAAAAAGTCTATCGCCCATGCAAATTCCGCTTTGTTCTCCAAAAAGGCTATGTCCTGCGCAGAGAGCGAAATCGGCTGTCCCAGCTTGGTCCGTTTGACCATAAGCAGTATATGCAGCATCAGGCTTTCAAAGGCTTCATCGGTGAAGCGAAGCTGATGCCGCTTTTGCAACGCCTTCAACTCATGGTATACGGTTGCGATCTCGTGCGGTTCATACTGGTTACGCATCATCTGTCCCGTCAATTCCGGACGGTTGATCAATTGGTTCAACCGCGCCAGCGCCATCCGTTTGTTCTTCTCCGAGCCCTCAATCATGAAGCCTACTCGCTGCTTCGTCATTAAGCTCAGATCAAAGCTCCGCAGCCAGCCCTCAATCTTTTCCATATCCCGACGGATAATCGCCTTGTTCACGTAAAACGGTGAAGCCAGGTTCTGCAGGGTTACGGGCTTCGCGTTCATCAAGAGCCGATATGCCAGGTGCAGCACCCGTTCCTCATCGGATTCATCCTCGGCGGTACTCTCGTTGGAATACAAGCGGTGGAATAAATCAGCCAGATCCGCTTCCCCGATCTCCAGATAGACGCCAAGTCCCGGCCTTTTCACCAGATGGCCGCTGGAGTGCTTAGCTATATATTCTTCAATCACCTTCAGATCGTTTCGGATCGTCTTCTCCGAGCACTCGGTCTGATCCGCCAGATCCTGAACGAGCCACAGCCGGTTCGGTTCCATTAACAAATTGCGAAAAATCTCTTTTTGCCTATTATTCATTCCGATCCCCTATTCAACTTAATGGGAGTGCTCACTCATCGTAGAGCGGGTACATTGTCCTACGTATATCATATCCGGGTCTCTATGGCAAACTGATCTGGGAGGTTACACGAGTGGATCAAAAGAAATGGCATGTTGACGGAAAAGCTCAGCATATACAGTATTCTAAAATCTGACGTAAACAAAACAAGGGTGCCGAAGAAGTCGGCACCCTTGTTTCATGATCCGATTATAATCCCTCTTACATCTTAAGAAATTCTTTCGGTCGTACATCGTATCTTACCTATAAAAGCCTCCACAACTTCCCGCGCCGACTCCGCTTCCGTCACGGCGGATATCACCGCGACGCCATCCGCACCCGCTCCAATCACTTCCTCCACGCGCTCCACGGTAATCCCGCCAATCCCAACGATCGGCAGGTGGATTCCAGCTTCGCGAAGCTCATGGAAAATTGCTGGGCCTTGCGCAGTTTTGGCATCATCCTTCGAGTGGGTCGGATAGATCGGCCCGATGCCAAGATAGTCGGCGCCGTGGAGAATCGCGCGCCTCGCTTCCTCCACCGTGTGGGCGGAAACGCCGAGAATCCGGTTGCCGATCCGCTCGCGGACGGAAGCCGCGGATTCGTCGTCCTGGCCGACGTGCACGCCGTCGGCGTTCAGCTTCAGTGCCAGCTCCACATCGTCATTGACGATGAAGGGCACGCCCGCTTGGCGGCACTGATCCTGAATCCGGCGAGCCAGCCGAATCATCGCCTCCCCGGCGAGTGCTCCTTGCCCCTTCTCACGAAACTGGAACATGGTTGCGCCTCCAGCCAGTGCTTCCTGCACGACCAAGCTTGGCTCGACGCTGCAGTTCACGCTGCCAAGCACGAGGTACATCCGCAGATGCCGTCTCATGATCTCGGGTGCCACTCTGCCCGTCATCGCAGCACCGCCTGACGGCGGCGATTGTATGCCCAATGATTGGTCGGGCCCTGTCCCTGCCCCAGGTTTAAGCCGTCCTCAATGGCCGCTTGAATGAATAAGCGCCCGCTCTGAATCGCATCGAATGCACTCAAGCCTTGGGCCAGACCTGCCGTAATGGCCGCAGAGAAAGTACAGCCGGTCCCATGTGTATGAACGGTATCAATTCGTTTGCCATATAATTCTGTGAAGGCCGTACCATCATAAACGATGTCGATGACCGGAGGACTTTCCGGATTACCGTCATCGTTGGAAAAGAGCGGACGCCCCCCCCTATACTCCCCAGCAGGCATGGCAGTTCTCGTTTGACCGTGCGTCCTTTCGAACTGAGGCATCTCTTCCTGCTGCATACCCGCCGCTATAGCTGTTCCCCTGTCTCTTTTGTGATCCGCATCTTCACCGCTGCCTAGCATTCCCTCGTCATGACCGCCTTTGATCACTACGATCCTGGGCCCCAGACCATGAATACGTCTCGCCGCTTCTTTGCGATCGTTCATCGTGCGGATTCGCATCCCCGCCAATGCTTCGGCCTCCGGTATATTGGGGGTGACAATCAACGCCAGCGGCAGCAAATCTTCTCTTAAAGCCTGCACCGCTTCGCTTTGCAGCAGCTCCGCTCCGCCCTTGGCGATCATCACGGGATCGACAACGACCTTCCCCCAGCCGAATGCCCGAATCCGGTCAGCAACCAGCCGAATGATCTCGGCATTGAACAGCATGCCCGTCTTCAATGCATCTACCCCGAGGTCTGAGCCAACCGCTTCAATCTGCTCCGCAGTTGCTTCGGGCGGCAGCGGATATACGCCGTGAACCCCCAAGGTATTCTGCACCGTGATCGCGGTAATCGCCGACATGCCGTACACGCCGAGTTCCTGGAAGGTTTTCAGATCGGCCTGAATGCCGGCGCCGCCACCGCTGTCAGACCCGGCAATCGTCAGGGCACGGGGTATGCTAGCCTCGCTCATCGCGTGCCTCCAGCCGCCGCCGCTCCCGCTTCCAACACAGCGGCATACCCTTCCAGCGATCCTGGATGAAGCTTCGCCAGCTCGTCCAGGAAGGTTATCTGGAAGCTTCCCGGTCCCAGATCTGCCGTTCGCTCCGCAGCTTTCGCCGCCGCGGCCCCATAGAAGGCCAGACCCGCCGTACCTGCAAGCAGCAGGTTCGCTTCCACCGCGGCAAAGGCTCCCAGCACCGAGGTCAGCAGGCAGCCTGCGCCAGTCACCTTCGTAAGCAGCGCATCCCCTCCGGTAATGATGCGCACTTCCGTTCCATCGGTAATCACGTCCTCTTCACCGGTAATGGCCACGATCGTGCCTAACTCGCGCGCAGCCCGCACGGCCAGCTCGGCATGATTGCCGCCTGCGCTATTGCCTGCGTCTACGCCCTTGATCTCGCGGACCTCCCCGATAAGGTAAGCGACTTCAGCCGCATTTCCGCGCACGAGCGAAACCTTCACCTCGCTTAGGATCCGCAGCGCCGACTCCGTCCGCAAACGGGTCGCTCCCGCGCCGACCGGGTCCAGCAGCACCGGCACGCCATGGGCATTCGCCGATTGTCCCGCGATCATCATCGCATCCACCAGCTCGCGGTTCAGCGTGCCGATGTTCAATACGAGCGCGCCCGCGATGGCGGCCATATCCGCCACTTCCTCCGGCGCGTAAGCCATCACCGGCGACGCGCCCAGCGCGTACAAGCCGTTAGCCGTAAAATTCGTAACCACCACGTTCGTCATATTGTGAACGAGGGGGCTCGTCTGCTGTACCTTCGTTAAAAGCGCCGAAACCTCTTTTTCCCATGAACGCATTTTATATCAGCCTCTCTTCGCTATAATGGAATTCCATGTGCTTGTGAACATCGCTCTTTACAGCACGGCAGCCTCCAGCTGCACCGGCCACTCCTCCTGCTTATAAGCCATGTCCCAGAACAGATACTCCAGCTGGCTGCTCAGCATAAAATGCTCCCTCATCCGTTCCCGCTCGGCTGCCGTCGTACCCTCCGCCCATGCATCGACACGGTCGCAGAACTTGGCTGTTGCGTCTTCCCCCCGGTTTCCGTAAAAAGAAATCCAGTCGTAAAACGGATGGGAGGCATCCGGCTTCACCTCATTCAACAGCTTGCGGCCAATCTCCAGGTACGTCCATGGGCACGGCAGCAGCACGGCCATAATCTCGCCCAAACTACCCTCATGCGCCACCGTCAGCATATGACGGATGTAATGATGCGCGGACGGAGCCAGCGGATATCCCTGCAGCTCTTCATAGGTCACCCCGGCGGCTGCGCAAAAATTCTGATGCGGGTGCACCTCGCTGTGCAGGATGAATGAAATCTGTTCGTTAAAGGCCGCGATCTCTTCCCGGCTGGTCGATTTGGATATGGCTATTCCGTAAATCCGCATGTAGGCATTCAAATACTCAAAATCCTGCTTCACATAGTGAATCAGCTGCTCCCGCTCCAGATTCCCCTCGGCAATGCCTTTTACGAAGGGATGATCGAAGATTGCTTGAAAAATGCCTCCCGCCTGCTGACGGAGCGCTTGCGTGAAACTCATGTTTGTCCCCACCTCCAACATATTGAAGAGCAGGAAGTCCGTAAGACACGACTTTTCAGACAACGCTAAAAAGCCGCCCCGAAAACTGGAGCGGCTTCGTCAACAAGCCCGGGTGCGCCAAAAAAACGCACCGAGACCTCATATTCGAAGGCTCCACTTTCCTACGCTAGTACGAACTAGATCAGGTTCAAAGGGTCCAAGATACGCTCTTGTCTCAGCCGCCAACGGCTCCCCTAGTGGACTTCCTATTCTTTTGTCTAATACTGTACATAGGTTTGGGGGTGGTGTCAAACGTTAACAGTTTGTGGACGGAACCTCAAGCTCGAACCTTCCTCCGACCGCGTGATTGTGACGATGTACGGTGGCGGCTGTCTTTTCGCAAGATAAAAACGCAGGCTACCCCAAACTCATACCGGAAACACTGACGCTCGGCTGTCATATATGCCCCCGCATAATGAGTGCATAAGCGCAATTCAAATAAATGAAGTTTAAAGGAGCGAGCGTATTTATGACGAACCAACCGAAAGCGGTTAAACCCATTCCGGATGGCTACACCTCCGTGACGCCGTGGATCATCTCAAGAAACTCCGCAGCGCTGATCGATTTCCTCAAACAAGCATTCCGAGCCGAAGAGCTTGCCCGCGTCTATGTTGGCGATGGTGTCATCGGCCATGCCGAGGTCCGAATCGGAGATGCCGTCGTCATGATGTTTGATGCAAAGCCGGAATGGCCGGATAGCCCGGCATACCTCCGTTTGTATGTTGAGGATTGCGATGACGTGTATCGGCAAGCGCTGGCCGCAGGAGCGGTCTCGGTGACGGAGCCAACGACCTTGTTCTTCGGCGATCGGGTGGGACGGGTACGGGACCCGTTCGGCAACTTATGGTGGGTACAGACACGAATGGAGGACCTCACTCCGGTGGAAATGGAACAGCGTGCCCAAGACCCGGAATACATCCAAGCGATGACCTATGTTGCAGGGGCGGAGATCGTGGTGAAGATGTCGTAAAAAGTTACCGTGAAGCGAGCGTTATCACAGGGAGGACATGGGTGGATTCGGTGTCCCAAGGGTATGCATGGATGGCTGCCGACCAAAACAACTTAGAACAGCATAACTTAAAGCAGCTATGGATTAGAGGTAGAAACCTGGGGGACACAAAGTAGTATATAGTAGGTGCTATTACTGGTCTTGGTGCTACTACTGGTCTTGTGCGACTACTGGTCTTGGGGCGACCGCTCGAGGACAAACGGACTGAGGATACGTTATTTAGCTGAATAGGCGTAATTTTTGATGGCTAACGGACACCAGATACGTAATTTGTAGAGTATGATGGCAAATAGGCTCCTTATTGAGGTAATAGGGGATCGGTATCCTGTGTCCGTCCGTTAGATCCAAGAATCGAGGGTTAATTAGGGAAATAAGGGATCTGGTGTCCGTTAACGAGTACCTTGGTGACTGGCTGGTCGGTGCTATTACTGGTCTTGTGCGACTACGGTATTGATGCTACTACTGGTCTTGGTGCTATTACTGGTCTTGTGCACTACACTACTGGTCTTGTGCGACTACTGGTCTTGGGGCGACCGCTCAAGGACAAGCGGACTGAGGATACGTTATTTAGCTGAATAGGCGTAATTTTTGATGGCTAACGGACACCAGATACGTTAATCATAGAATCTGATCGCAAATAGGCTCCTTATTGAGGTAATAGGGGATCCTGTGTCCGTTAGATCTGAGAATCGGGGATTAATCAGGGAAATAAGGGATCTGGTGTCCGTTAACAGGTCATGGTTAGCGGCATGATGCCCGGAGTTGGTTAAGCTGTACTGGCGAGCAATGTGACATGCAGCTGCATACCGGCGGTACTTCGATGTTGCGGTACTGGCGACGTTGCGATGCCGGCGACGTGCGATGTTACCGACGCGCGATGTTACCGACGCGCGATGTTACCGACGCGCGATGCTAAAAAAGGAGGCACCCTCGCAAGATCTCAGATCTTGAGGGATGCCTCCTTTTTTAACTTGTTCCTAGCATCTTCCGCTATATGATGATACTAGCCTTCAGCATCCGTCTTCATTCCTTACTGAATGCCGTAAAACTCCTGCAGCTGGTCGATCATCAGGTTGGCCGCCAGGATGCCACCCGCCGTATTCCAGATCGCGTCATCCACTTTGTGGGCTTGACCGTTCTTCACAACGTTCAGGTTCTTCCACAGCGGATCGTTGATCCATTCCTGCTCGGTCTGGTTGGCGCCGCCGTCCCCTGTCTCATAAGTGAAGTAGAACAGTCTGTCGGCTTCCACCTCAGGCAGACGTTCCTTCGTGATCTCGTCCACGAAATCGTCCTTGGCGTTCTTGGTCATGTCGTTGCGGGCGATGCCGATTTTATCGAAAATAACGCCCGAGAACGTATTGGTGTGGTACACCCGGGTCTTGCCTGCCATGAAACGAACAACGGAGACGGTTTCGTCAAGCTTGCTGCCGGCCTTCTCTTTAAACTCCTGGATCCGCTTGTCGTAGGCAGCCAAAAGTTCTTCGCCTTCCGACACTTTGTTCAGCGCCTTGGCATACAATTCAAAATTGTTCTGCCACTCGCCGCGAAGATCCTCGGCAAAAACAGTCGGCGCGATCGCCTTCAATTGCTCGTATACTTTCTCCTGACGCATCTTGTTGCCGATGATTAGGTCAGGCTGCAGACCGGCGATCAGCTCGATGTTCGGCTGGCTCTCTTCCCCGACAACGGTAACGCCTTCCATCTGGTCTTTAATATGCGGATACCATGGATCGCCCGTCCAGGATCTAACGGCACCTACTGGCTTCACGCCCAAGGCCAGAAGCGCCTCGGTTCCTTCGTTCGTGAGGACGACGACCTTTTGAGGCGTTCCTTTGATCGTTTCCGTCCCCATGGCATGCGTAACTTCATACGATTCGCCGCCGGCAGCAGCGCCGCTGTTGCCCTCTGCTGTATTCGTCGTGTCGCCGCCCGCGTTGCTTGTCCCTTCTTGCGCCGGGCTTGCTCCGCACCCCGCAAGAATCACGATCATGATCAGAGCCAGCAAGCTAAACTTGAGGCCTCTTGCCCGTTTCTTTGCCATTCCTGTTCCCATTCCTATCTAAATCCCCCTTGTGTCATATCGCTCTATTTGAAAACCATTATCAATCACTGATTCAAAACTATAAAGGGTTTCGTGAAAAATATCAATATATTTGTGAGAATGATTATCAAGCTCATTGACAGATAACGTCCCTTCACCTAAAATTCATATGAACTTAATTATTCATGGACTTAAGAAAGTGAGCATATATGCGCGTATTCGGACTATTGATATCGCTATTGGCGCTGGCCGCTGCCGTCATGGGCAGCATCGCATTCGGAGTAACGAACATCCCTCTTCATCAGGTATGGGAATCGTTCACTCACTTTAACGGAAGCAACGAACATCTGATCATTCTCACGGCAAGGCTTCCTCGAGCGCTCATTGCCGTCGCCGTGGGGGCATGCCTTGCGGTTGCGGGTGCGCTCATGCAGGTCATCACGCGCAATCCGATTGCATCGCCGAGCACGCTGGGCGTGAACTCCGGCGCGGCTTTCTTCATTATTCTGGCATCGGGCTGGCTGGGCATTGGCGGACTCCAGTCCCTTACCTGGGTCGCGTTAATCGGAGCTGCCGTCAGCGGCGGTATCGTATTCTTCCTCGGCAGCATCGGCAGGGACGGCATGACGCCGGTCAAAATCACCTTGGCAGGAGCTTCCATGGCCGCTTTCTTCCACTCCCTGACCCAAGGATTAATGCTCTCCGACGGCAAAATGTTTGATCAGGTGCTGGTATGGCTGGTCGGTTCGGTAGCCGGACGCGATTTGAACCAGCTAACCGCCGTATGGCCGTACATGGCCGTTGGCATGCTGGCTGCGCTGCTGCTGGGACGGCATCTGAACGCCCTCTCCATGGGAGACGACATCGCTCAGAGCCTCGGGCAAAAAACCGCACTCATCAAACTGTTAGCTGCTGCAGCCGTCATCCTGCTGGCTGGCGGCTCCGTAGCGGCGGCGGGACCCATCGCATTCGTAGGGATCATCATCCCTCATATCGTTCGGTATTTAATAGGAAATGATTATCGGTGGATACTACCTTACAGTGCGGTGTTTGGCGCACTCCTGCTGGTGACGGCCGATTTCGGCTCCAGATACATTGCCATGCCGAAGGAAGTCCCTGTCGGCGTGATGACTGCAATCATCGGGGTGCCGTTCTTCGTGTACATAGCCAGGAAAGGAAGGCGAGCACAATGAGTAAACACCGCATATTCCGTTCCCGGAACGCCAAAGTCTCGTTTATGCTGGAGCGAAGAACCCTATGGGTGTGTCTGATCCTATCTGTGCTTTGCATTGCCACCATGATTATCAGCACGGGAACCGGCAGCCAGTTTGTTTCGCCGCTGCATGTCGTCAAAGCGTTATTCGGTGACGCTCCCCCGATGGAGCAGGTCATCGTCATGCAGCTAAGGCTGCCCCGTATTATCATTGCTGTGCTGATCGGCGCGGCTCTCGCGGTGGCGGGGGCTATTCTGCAAGGCGTCATCCGCAACCCGCTTGCTTCTCCGGATGTCATCGGCATTACGGAGGGAGCATCGCTGGGGGCGGTTCTCTTCATCTTCATATTTACGGGCGCCGTATCCATCCATTGGATGCCGCTCTTCGCCATTCTCGGCGCTTTTTTTATTACCGGACTGCTGTATGTCCTTGCCTGGAAAAATGGCGTATCGCCGCTGCGCCTCGTCTTGATCGGAATCGGGGTATCGGCCGCGATCAAATCGATCTCCTATATGCTGATCATCTCCGGACCGCTGCAGCTGGCGGACCGTTCGCTTACCTTCATGGCGGGCAGTATTTACGGCATGTCCTGGGATAAGGACGTCATGACCTTGCTTCCTTGGGTCGCCGTTCTTCTTCCGCTAACCTGGCTGCAAGCCAGAAATGTGAATATTCAGGCCCTGGGAGACGACGTGGCCAGCAGCACGGGCGCGCAGGTTCAGAAGCAAAGGCTGATTCTGATCGGACTCAGCGTTGCTCTGGCCGGGGCGGCCATCTCGATCGGCGGCGCCATTGCTTTTATCGGATTAATGGCACCGCATATGGCCCGCAGGCTCGTGGGGCCCAACTTCGGAAGCGTGCTTCCGGTCAGCGCGCTGATCGGTGCGATTCTGCTGCTTGTCGCGGACCTGGTGGCACGGACGGCCTTTCTGCCGCGCGACGTGCCGGCAGGCGTATTCACCGCCGCGATCGGCGCGCCGTTCTTCCTCTACCTGCTGTATCGTAATCGCAATCGATTCTAGAACCGAAAGGAGCTAAAGCGTCATGAATACGCTGGAAGCAAAGGGATTGGGTCTGTCTTACGGGGGAGACTTTATATTCGAAAATCTGGATTTAACCGTGCCTATAGGTAAAATCACCGTGTTTATCGGCAGCAACGGCTGCGGCAAATCCACTTTGCTGCGCTCCATGGCCAGGCTGCTGAAGCCGCAGCGCGGCTCGGTAGTACTAAACGGGGCCGACATCGCAAGCCTGTCCACCAAGGACGTGGCGCGGAAGCTCGCCATTTTGCCTCAAGGACCAACGGCTCCGGAAGGGCTGACGGTCATGCAGCTGGTGAAGCAAGGGCGCTATCCTTACCAGAGCTGGCTGCGCCAATGGTCGCGGGAAGATGAAGAAGCGGTCACAGCAGCTCTGGAATCCACGGGACTGACCGAGCTGGCTGATCGTACAGTTGACTCGCTGTCAGGCGGCCAGCGGCAGCGGGCCTGGATTGCGATGACGCTGGCGCAGGAAACGCCGCTCATTCTGCTGGACGAACCGACCACCTATCTGGATTTAACGCACCAGATCGAAGTGCTGGATCTGCTGTACGACTTAAACGCCAAAGAACAGCGGACCATCGTCATGGTGCTGCATGATATCAATCTGGCCTGCCGTTATGCCGACCATATCGTGGCCATCCGCGACGGGAGCATCAAGGCTGAGGGCAAACCGGGAGATATCATCAATTCCGACTTGATGCAGACCGTATTCCAGCTCCCATGCGAAATTATTCCGGACCCGCTGTACGGGACTCCGATGTGCGTTCCGCGCGGGAAGGGCAAACGCCGACCTTCGGCTGTCCAGCCGAATACGGCAGAACCGAATCAACCAACAACAACTCCGACGCCCGCCCCTGAACTGGCAACGGTCTAGCATATACAAACATACAGCCGGCTTCGTTTTCGCTTTATGCGGGAAAGCCGGCTTTTTTAATTATTTGGACCTTTGAATCTGTTGTATCTGTTGGATCTATGTCGAGAAACAAAAGAGACATATCAAGGCCTACAGAGACACATCAAGACCTACAGAGACACATCAGGCCCGCAGAGACTCATCAAGGTATGTAGAGACATATCAAGGCCTACAGAGACATATCAAGGCCTGTAGAGGCACAAAGAAGGCCGCCCCAAAAACGTCGGGGCAGCCTTTTATATTTGTAATAAACGCTAAATACATAGGTTTCGTCTTCCATTGCACCACTTGTACACATGCTGTTCCGCTAACCACTCGGTTACCGACCGCTTATGACCATTTGCCTGCACGCGGGGTTTTATGCTTCTGTCGAAGCGGAAGTCCTCCGAACAGCTTGGACTTTTCACGCTTCCGTTGTTCCAGCAGTTTCTTTACCCCTCGCATCAACATACGATACCTCATCTCATCCTCGTGACCGAACTTGCGCATTTCGTCAAAGTACTCGTCTGTCATCCTATCCCCCTGCTGTATAAGTCTATAGAACTAGGATATAAGAACGAACTATACAATTTCTCAACAAGGATTGGTTACACCCTAAGCATGGTAGCTCCTGCATAGCTGAGGCCCGGCAGTGTCAACGACTTGCTGACTTCGCCGAAGAAGAGCCTGATTCTCCTCACCTTCAAGGGCTTAGAAAAAAACTGGCAATCAAGATTCACTTTTATCCGCCTGTCATCGTACTCGCTTCATTCGTTCCAATGTTGTACAGCGAGAATGTTCGTTTCGCATCGGAACGACAGGTATTATACAATAAACGAAAAAAGGGGGCGTCGCTCATGCGGAGTACATGGAAGCTGAACGGGCCGGTCTGGGCAGGCATCGCGGCGGGCATTCTTCTCGGGCTGTTCCTCAAGATCATCGAGCACGTCACCTCGCTGGAGGTCTATACGCTGCTCCTGAACGTCGATTACGTGCCTCTCTTGAAGGAACTCAAGCTCTCCGAACTTGTCGAGTTTGCGCTGCATCTCGTCATCTCTGTCCTGCTGAGCATCGCTCTAGCCATCTTTTTGAAGCAGAAGAATTGGTCCCGCGGGCGAATCTTGTCCTGGGTTTCATTGGCCTGTTTGGCCGTAGGACTTCTCCTATATCCGACCACCGTCTTGTCTGACCGTACCCCGGAATTATCCGACCCTGCTGCCCTTCTATTCTGGCTGGCCGGTCATCTGCTGTACGGCATTGCTTTGGGCTGGCTGCTGACGAAGTCACGCAGAGCCTCTGCCTAGTACGGAAAGCAGTCTTTCGAAAACGCCAGTTTATAGATTAATGCAAATATCCGCTCCACTTGAGTGGAGCGGCTTGAGTGTAAAGTTTTATTTAGTACAATTTTTTAGAATTAATTTTCCAAGGCTTCAGCTGATTAACGATAGGTAAAACCTAATTCGGCAAATTAAATTCCCTATGCTTAATTACCCCGAATTCTGCCTCCAGCACAATTTCTCCACTCAGTGCGCCATTATCTATCACAAGCAAATGATCAACCAGGCTCATGTATTAGAGAAGATTTTGCATAGAAGAATGATGCCGGTGCATGATATCTTCGGCAGGGATGTGGTGACCCCCTTGACGTACTCTGCCGGCCTACTCGTTCGACATTTAGATTTGGATCACAAAGGCCTACATAAACCATATAGGCTTAACTTGTATAAACAACTTTGGAATTTGATTGGGTCCTTCAACGCAAAATGACCGCCCCCCTTGTGGGAGCGGTCAAGCTATGAAACCGAATGCGCAAATGCTTGTACTATTGCTATGGATCTTTCACTTTTGGCTCTTTGGCAATTAACGTCCCAAGGACAAGTCCTTATCCTCTTCGCCAGCGGATTCCTCATCCTCGGCGAACGAGTCGTCTGCGGATGCCGCTACGCCATCCATGAAATCTTGAATCTGGCCGCTGTTGCGAGTCAGCGTGGCTACCGAAACCTCGTGTTTCTTCGCGATATCGGACTTCGTTGTTGGAATGTTAAGCGATGAAGTTACTATATATTCGATCGCACTTGCATATCCACCCTGTTTGCGGTACTTCGGATTGGCTTCTCTGGAGAAGCTGTTCCAGACCATCAGGAGGCTGAACACTTGAAACAGCTGCTGCTCATCCTGCAGTTCGTAATCCCGGCAGATCTGAGGAAACACAGACTCTGCAAGCTCGCGATGCTCATCGGCGATCCAATCCATCCACCCCAGCTTGTCGTTGATCATCTGTCGCAACTGATCGACTTGTAGCTTAGGCTCTGCTGCTTTCGCACCAGGGAACTGGATGACTTTACCGTATACCGTGCGTTCATCTCTTTCAAGACAACATCTTTTGTACTTTTTCCCGCTTCCGCAGTGACATAGATCGTTTCTTCCTAGCTTTTTCATTTCCTAGCTCCTATTTGAATGATTTCTTCTATTATACATGGAAAATATGAAAATGCGCACCTCAAGCCTACAGATCCTTAAGGTTGACGGCCTTTCGCGTCGTTACACTCTCTTACAGGGGGGGCTTCCGATAAGAAGGTGCCGAGGCAAGCCAGATAGCAAAAAAGCGCGGGTTCCCTCTATGAAAGCCGCGCCCTTTCATATTATTCTATAATATCGTCATAACGCAAGTAGGATGTAACAAATTTGTTAGAACCTATAATAGACTTGTGCCATTTTTGGTAAAGATTCCATAAATAGAATCTGATCTACAGTAACCTGTTTCCGATAGATGCCCCCTGTTGGCGATAATGAAATAACCGCCTCCCTATACGTTATAGAGAGGCGGCTGCTTGCCCATACTCGGTGAAATCCGATTAATTTCCTTGCTCTAATATCGCTTCCAGGCGAGTGAGCAGGACCACTGTCTCGGCCCGAGTTGCCGGATTCCCTGGCCTCAGATTAGACTGGCTGTCACCTTGGATCAATCCACGGGCAGACAGTTCCATCATGGCTTCCCTTGACCAGGCTGGCACCAGGGCATGGTCATTGTAAGCAGACAGGCTGCTGTTTCCTTCCACAGGGAGCGGGACTCCTGCAAGCTTCATGGCACGCTGCAGCATCACGGCAAGCTCTCCTCTGGTAACCGATTGATTCGGACGTATAGTGCCATCCTTATAGCCCTTCAAGATGCCTGCTTGCATAGCATCCGAAATGGCATCCTTAGACCAATTAGGCCAATATTCACTTGTGTCGGATCTGTCGGCCTCGACAGAAGCGAACGGCCCAAACCAACGATTCAGCAGAACGACAAACTCGGCACGCGTAATATAGGAATTGGGCCGGAAGGTTTTATCTGGGTACCCGCTAATCTTAGCTGCTTTAACTGCTTTCATGATAGCATCCTCAGCCCAATGTCCTTTCACGTCAGAGAACTTTACAGTCTCTATTCTTTCTCCGTCATCCCCACTCCCAGGCACCGGATCCTGATCTTCGATTGCCGGAGGCACCGCTGGTTTGTCCCCTTTCCCTGACTCAGAGTCCGGTTTCTTGTCGGTTCCAGGAGTCGGAATGGGATTGGAACCAGAGCCCGAGTTTGACTCGGGTTCAGTGACCGTACCCGGATTCGACCCTGATCCAGGATCGGGATTCGGAGCAGGACCCGGGTCAACATCCTTATCCGTAACCTTGATTACGGCACTAGTGGAATGCGTGCCATAAACGGCGTTTAGAACGGTCTGTCCTTTCCCTTTTCCTGTAATCAGCCCCTCAGGACTGATTGTCGCAATCGTCTCGTCCTCTATCGTTAACTTGCTATTCGATGTAATGTTTCTCGAATTGCCATGTTCATCCGCTGCGATAAGACTGGCTTGCAGCGAGCTGCCTCTCTCCAGTTCGTATTGCTGCTTGTTGAAGGATATGCCTTGGATGAATAACTCGAACTCAACCGTAATGGGATCCGCGAGCAGCAGACCTTCAAGTGACGATGCACTGATTGTGGCGATCCCCGGCTGATTAGATACCAAGGTGCTCTCATAGACGCCATAGGTCGACTCTGTCACCGTCGTCATCTGCCCCAAAGAAGAAATTAACTCAATAGGGCCAAGATAATCATCCAGATCGTTGCCATGGACATCTTTGATGTGAAGCTTGATCTCTGTGGATTGCTTGCCATCTGCCACCACGATTTTCGGGTTCGCCGTTAATGTGGAATAAGCTCTGTTGGGAGTCCCGGCTCTAAACGATACTTTGGCTGACACGTCAAAAGGCTTGCCATCCAAAGTCACACCAATATTAGCTATACCTGCTGTATCGGATCGAAGCTCGGCTTCATAAACGCCATAAGAGGTTTCTACCGGTTCACTGACCGTTCCAAGCGAGCTGGTGAATGCCGCCTTACCGCCGCTTCGGTTCAGCTCATTTCCGTCAGCATCCCTTATCTGCAATCTCAATACGACCGGATCGGCACTGCCAACGACTGACATGGAAGGCGTTGCTGTCAGCTCTGACTGGGCAGGGTGAGGCTCTCCGGAGAGTACAACAATTTGCGCTGCTGGAACCTCCAGGCCATTGATCCTGGCCGTTACCTGAACAGGCCCTGGAGAGTCTGCCAGCATATCAGCCGCATAACGCCCTTCTCCTACGTAACTTACAGGCCCTACTATCGTCGCCCCTACAGCTTGCATATCCACGACGTCCGTACCGAAGCTGACTGGCTGTCCTTCATGGCCGGCCAGCTGAAGTGTCAACCGGTATGGCTGCCCCATAACCGGTCCGATGCCTTGTTTAGGCCAGTAAGCTTTGTCATAATGACTGAGTGACAGTTGGTTAGGCTCTATAGCGCTGTCCATTTTATAGCCGCCTCCGAGCTGTTTTTCTCTATTACTCCCCATGCTCCAGAGTGTGCCGTTATCCAGCATGATTACCGTATGATGACCGCCGGTCTCGGCTTGCAATACTTTAGCATTACCCGGCAGCCTGGTGACTCGTCCTGGCCGCTCCTCCAACCGATCATCTCCACGGCCAAGCTGTCCTGTAATGTCCCCTGAACCCCAAATGGTATTGCCGCCCCAGGTCCACACACTGCCGTCTTCGCGAATCGCTGCGACGTGTGCAATCCCTGCCGATATATCAACAACATGGCCGAAAGCATCTCCAGATGCTTTGTCCAATACAGGCTTGGGATAATTTGAATAAGTCCCCTGGAGTGTGTCAGAGCCTAGCTGCCCATAACCGTTGACCCCCCAGCTTAATAAGGTTCCGTCCTCTTTTAAGGCCAAGGTATAATCATTACCGGTAGATACCTTCTTGATTCCATTCAGAGGATTCTTGTTCTTATCCAGCGCATGGACGGGATATGAACGACTATTTGTCGTGAGGTCTCCCAGCTGATAAGTTCCGTTATACCCCCAGCCCAGCAACTCCCCATTCTCCGTTACGGCCATGGTAAACCAATTCCCTGCATGAATCTGCTTAATTCCTGTTAGAAATTCGGAAGCGTTCTTCTTCACCTGAACCGGTCTTTCGACATACTCCAGCGGGCCATTGTTCCCGTTACCCACTGCACCCGACTGATTATCTCCCCAAGCCCACACGGTTCCGTCTTTCGCCAAAGCGGCAGCATGCGTAACTCCGGCAGAAATCTGTTCAATCGGAGGCAGGCCTGCAATCGGAATTGCCGTTGGATAATAATAGGTTCCCTCGAACGGCCGCCCCAATTCATTACTTGCATTTAAACCCCAGCCGTATACAGTTCCGTCAGCGGATAGAGCAAGCGAGTATTGTAGTGATGCCTCGACTGCTACAATGTTCGCAAGAACTTTAAGTTCACCGTTCACCTTCTCATAAACTGGCTGCGCAAAGCTGGTGCTGAAATTCGAACCTTGTTTCCCATTCCCCAGCTGTCCTACCATATTCGATCCCCAGGACAAAACCGTTCCATTATCCAGCAAGGCTAACGTATGGTACCCTTTTGAGGATATCGAAACGATGTTAGTCTCTCCGGGTAAGCCTGCCTTTCCCGTATCCGCATGCCCTGTGGTACCCATCTGGCTTGCCAGCAAGAGTACGATGAGACATATGTGCCATATTTTACGTTGCAATGCGTCGACTCCCTTCTATGGATTTCGTATGAATGCGACAAAAGTATACAAAACCCCGGGACCATTGCCTATTATCCAAAGTTAACAAAGGGGGACAAACGAGAAAAAACCGCGGCTCATCCCCTGATCCACGGCTATGGTGCATAAACATTATGAAGTAATACATATGATCGACAGCCATCCACCCATGCCCCGACCCACACATCGTGTACCCAAGGAGAAGTACGTACAATGAAATAAATGCTCCTCTATTTCGAACGTTCCATTTCAGATCCCGAGAAGGTCTTCAGTACCGCCTGTACTCTTGAGCTGACACCTAACTTACTGTATATCCGGTTCAAGTACACCTTCACGGTCCCCACCGTGAGTCCTAGTTCATCGGCGATGGACTGGTTGGTATCTCCCCGGTGAAGCAGGGCCAGCACTGTTGTTTCTTGGGGTGTTAGCCCATATGTACCGAAATGATCCAGAAGATCCAGGCTTGCCAGTTTCTCCTGTCTCATCTCTTCCATCAGTTCAGCCATATAATCCTTCAATGGAGCTGTCTTCATAGCATCACCGTTAGTATTCAGCTCCTGCAGTAGTTGATACACCCAATTCCCTTCATCCATAAATGTGCGTTTATATCGATACGGCATGACAAGCGAGAGCGCCTCTTGAAGAAACAAGGTAGCTACCTTTACGTTTCCGCGAGTGTATTCCGCGTAGGCCTGCAGGACGATGACAGATGCGGTAATATTAATGCTTCCAGCTTCTTCGGCTTGAATCCGGAGGGCCGCAAGCATAGCCTGCGCTTGATCGGCTCTCTGCTGATGAATGAGCAGTCGCGCCCAGGTCATGATTTCCAATGAATACTCAAGGCTTATCCGCTGCATCGACGAAAGGTTTAGCTCCTGAAAGCCAGCCTCTGCCTGGGACAACTCTCCGTCTCTAAGATCGATCTCTACCAAAAAAGCCCGCAAGGCACTGCACCATAATATATCTTCTCTTGCTTCCATGATATTCAACGCATCCTGCACGATCGCCCTTGCCGAATGGTGGTTTCCTTCCTTCCGTTTAAGCTTAGCCATAGTCAGTCGGATCGGAATGAACAAGCCTGGAACGTCTTTGTATCGTCTTCCTTCTAAAAGCCGATCCAGCCAGAATACGCATGCATCCAGCTCATTCTTCTCATAAAAGCCTTCTGCCATGGCTTGCATGACATATTGACACATCAAGGAATCCTCCCAGCCATGGCGTTCCAGAATCGAGACAATTTGTGTGCCTACCTGTGCCGTGGTATTCGTAAGAACGCCTTGAAGCCCGAACGGTGTATTGCGCACAAAAGGTTCCCGGTTATTATAATTGAAATTAAAGAATATGGGATCCTCCGGCAGTCGATGTTCAATCGTCTGAGCAAACTGGAACCATTCATCAAATTGTCTGGAATTAAAAGCAAGATTGGCTTTTACAAAAAAAAGCCCGCTCAGCCATTCTAGCTGCCGCTCCATTATTGGCAGTCCATACAAACCTGCTTCCAATCGTTCAAGCAAATCCCGTGCTTGGTCACGCTTCCCTAGAAGAGAATATACAAAGATCTTCACAAACAGCAATCTGTCCGGCAAACGTATTCCTTCGGGAAACCTGTTAAGCCACAGCTGAAGAAGGTCGAATTCTCCCTTCTTGATCAGCTCCATCATATGCTGATCCACCAGAGCGGCTGCCATCTCGTAATCCTCCGCCAACAAGGCGTAATCGATCGCTTCCTCATGCCATCCTTCGCGAGCATATACCTGGCTTGCTCTCCGGTTAAGCTCAATCCATCGCTCGGGGTTCTGCTGCTTTAATAAGCTGCTCAAGAAATCGCCAAACACATGATGATAACGATGCCACCGTTCTTGGTGATCCAAGGGAATCAGAAATAGCCCTTTGGCTTTTAGCACCTCCAGCATGCCATCACATTGGGGCAGCTCGGTGACGGCAGCGCATATGTCCGCGTGAAATCGCCTCATAACCGAGGTTTCCAGCAAAAACTGCCGTAAAGGCTTGTCCAGCCCGCGCATGACTTCATGACTCAAGTAATCACTCAACTGCCTGTTACTTTGGCTAAAAGCATCAGAGCCCGGTATGCCAGCAGCTTCGTTCTGCCGCTGTGCAATAAGTGCTAATTGGAGTCCGGCTGCCCATCCTTCTGTACGTCGAACCAAGCTATTCAGCTTCTCAGGGGCGAGGGAACGCCCCAGTGTATGTTGGCACAGAGAGCCCGCATCCTCCTCGTTGAATGCTAGCTCCTGCGCTCCTATCCGCTGCAATCTTCCGCTTAACAGCCATCTCCCCATCCCCTCGAGGGGCAGCTCCGCGCGCGAAGCGATGAACACCCTGACAGAATCCGGCAAATGTTCGATCCAATAATTCAGACTTTCATGAATTTCCTGATGGGTAATCGAATGATAATCGTCCAGTACCACGTTTATAGACAGAGAGATGCCATGCATCTCCATAATAAATTGATCCAAGAAAGAATAAATCACTTGACCTGAATAAGGAACCAGCAGGGGCAGCAGCCGATTTTCGATCCCGGAAGGTAAGTAGGGCAAGAGTGAATGGATCATATAGCGCCAAAATCTCCGCAAATCGTTATCCTGCTCATCCAAAGTTAACCAAGATGCCAGTCTGTGCTGCCCTTCATGGTGCATATACTGGACCAATGCGGTGGTCTTTCCGCTGCCGGCAGGGGCTACAATCGTGATGATCCGATACCCGCTGCCCTGATTCTCCCTCACATCCCATACAGAACGGCTGATCCATGAATCCCGTAATGCTGGCGGCTGCAATTTAGTTCTTAGAATAACAGTCCCTTCTCCCATGTGAGTCACCTCCAAGTCTTACTGTTACTATAAAATACTCTTAAGTATCTTTCCAGGTTAATCCTCAAAGTCCGGCGTTTCCCCGGAAATTAATAGGATTACCCTCTCAAAGGATCTAAACAATACCTGCTGGCATACATACTGTGGTGAAGCTGTTGTACAACCGATCAGCATACGCAAAAAGCGGCCTTACTCTGGATCATCCAGAGTAAGGCCGCTTAGAGCTGCATCTCGACATTAACCCGTTGATTCTCGAATTAATAGCCCAGTGCGGTTTTGGCTTCCTTCCACTTCGCGTTCAGCTTGTCAAATGCAGCCTGCAGATCGTCGGCCACGATATATTCCTGTACGTAATCGCCGGTACCGATGCCAATCTGCGCCTTATTCGCGATCTCGTTAAACTTCGGATCGGTCGCTTCGCTCTCGATCAGCGTCGGATTGAACGATTGGAATTCGGCGAGCTGCGAGATGGAGGACTCCGCCGATTTGATGATCGGCATGAAGCCGGAATCTTCCACGTAGCCGGATTCCTTCACGAAGAAATCGACCCACGCGGTAGCAAGCTCTTTGTTCTTGCTGTCTTTGCTGACGGCGATGAAGTAATCCGAACCGAGCGGCGCGTTGTACTTGCCGCTATTATCGTACGGGAGCGGGAAGAAGCCAATGTCCTCCGAAGCCGCGCCGGCGCCGATCACCTGCGGAATCACCCAGTTGCCCAGGAAGTACATCGCGGCTTTGCCGGAAGCCATTTCGCCTTTCGAAATCTCCCAGTTGTTTGTGTACAAGTCTTTCTCTACCCATTCCTTTTGCACGAAGGTGCGTCCGATATTCGCAAGGATGCCCCAAGCATTATCCACCTGGAACGGCGCTTCCTCGGCGACCTGCTTCGAGGCGAACTGCGGATCCCCGTTCACGTACCATGCGGAGTTATCCGCCCAGTTACCCATCGTCCATTGGGCTCCGAAGTTCATGTACAGCGGAATGATGTCCGCCGCTTTCAGCTTCTCTGCGGCTGCGTACAGCTCATCCAGCGTGGTCGGCACTTTGTCGACGCCTGCAGCCTGGAACGCCTTCTTGTTGTATACAATGCCTTGCGTATTGACGCCGGTGGAGATTCCATAGCGTTTCCCTTCGAAGAGGGTATTGTCCGCAAAATAAACGTCCTCGAACATCGTATCCGGCAATGGCTCAAAGTACTTGCCGTACTCCGAGGTGGCAAGGCCAGTCGGAATCATCAGCACGTCGCCGGCCTCGCCCGTGGTCAGACGGACCTGAATGTCCGTCGCATAGTTGGTCAAGCCTTCAAATTCAATCTCCGCCTTCGGATATTTCGCTTTGAAGGCTTCCACGTATTTGTCCAGCGTGCCATCGTTTACCAGGTCGGTGCGGTGCGTCAGCACCTTCAGCTTGCCGCCCAGCTCCGCTTCGCCGGATGCCTCGGTCGGCTCGCTGCCGGCGTTGCCGCTCGGCGGTGCCTCGGTGCCTGCGTTATTCGTTTTATTTCCTCCGCAGGCGGCCAAAATGGATGATACGGTTAAGAGCAGAAGCAATGCCATCGTAAATCTTTTTTTCATTTCGTCTTCCCCCTGTACGTTGAATGTACTTGCGTTTCTTCGCATCTTCATGAAGCGCTTACTGATATCGCTTACATTTTAAATGATAATCGCTAACAAGTTCAAAACAAATGAATTGTTTTTGTTTTTATTGTCATAAATTATGCTAACATATCATTTTCTTGTTAGGCTCGATATAACCTGCTTCTCGGCGGCCGACAGCAAAAATCGCACCGTACGTCCTAACAACGTGCGGTGCGATGTTAACCCTATGTTTATGTTCAGCTACCTTGCGCACCGAGCCGGTACGCCCGTCCGATCCAGCATTAAACCCGGATGCCGGCCGCATAAAATGTCTTCACCGTCTCCTCGGCCAACTTGCCGTACATGCAATAATCATCGTTCAGGGACGCTTCCTCCACGCCATACAGCCGCGCCGGCCAATCCCACAGCATGTACCCCTGCATCCACTCCCGCTTGGCGCAAGCAGCGAACATCGCTTCATAATACTGCCGCTGCTCCTCCTCCGACGGGCCGCCGGGCAGCGACCAATCGTTCGGGCGGGCCGCGGAGCCCTCGCGGCTCGGACAGCCGGCTTCCATGAAGAAGAACGGCTTGTTCCATCGGCGGACCGTGCCTTCGATCCGATCCAATTGCTCCTCCCACTGGTCGATCGGATAATAGCCGCTGGAGGAGATGATGTCTACCGCATCCCACCAGCCCACGCGCTCCTCTTGATATTTATCGCAATTATACGTCACCAGCCCGCCGTAGACGTTTCGTACATCTGCAATCAGGGCCCGCCACTCCGCGTCCCGCTTGTCGGCCTGCACCATCTCGCAGCCCACGCACAGCATCTCGCATCGCTCTTCCTCCGCGATTTCGGCATAATGGCGAATGAACTCCCCATAGGAGCGGAACCATTCCGCCCAGCTCGGTTCACCCGGAACCTCCTCGTCGAAGAAGTTAATATGGGCCCTCCACGTTCCGTTCGCGACGTTCACGACCGGCTTCAAGCACACCTTGAGGCCCAGGCTCTTCGCCTTGCGGATAGCCCATCGCACCTCATCGTCCGTCACCGTCGGTTCCTCCCGGAACGGGATTTCCGTCGACTGCGGCGTTGCCTGCACGGCCGACAGCGCGATGGCCACCCAATTCACGTCCATGTCCGCCATGCGTTCCATGGAGAATTCCGCCTCGGGTCCCGTCCAGGAACCCCGTACGCCGGTCCACCCCCAGGTCATGCCGCATACTTTTTCCGTCCACGTGTTTGTCGAGTTCATATATCGAGTCTCCTCTTCTTCATCGTCTAGTGTTCGTTATTTGACCGCTCCGTTCGTAACCCCCGCAAAAATGTACCGCTGCATGAACAAGAACAGCACGACCGTCGGAATGAAAATAATGAGAATGCCTGCCGAGATCACGTTCAGCTGCGCCGCGTTCGGACCGATGAAGGAATAAATCGCGGTGGATACCACCTTCAGGTCTTGGCTCGGCATATACAGGTAAGGCGTGTAAAAATCGTTGTAAATCGAAATGCTTTTCAGTATGACCAGGGTCGCCGTAGCCGGCGCAAGCAGCGGGAAGATGATGGAACGGTAGATTTTGAACAGGGACGCCCCTTCCAGCATGGCGCTCTCATCCAGATCCCGCGGGATGCTGTTCACGAATTGCAGATAGATGACGATCTGGAGCACGTCGGCTCCCAAGTACAGCAGAATCGGCGCAAACATCGTGTTGTAGGCCCCCAGGCTCTGGATGACGCTGAAGGTAGCCACCTGCGTCGTGACCATCGGAATGACCTGAGCGACCAGGTACATGCCCATGATCGCTTTTTTCATCTTGAATTCGAACCGTCCGACCGCATAAGCGACCATGGTACCGAACAGGATGTTGCCGACCACCGAAATGACCAATACGATCAGGATATTGCGAAATCCGAGCCCCAAATCCCCGATGTCGATCACCCGCTTGAAGTTCTCGAAGTTAAAGAAATTGTCAGGCAAGCTGAGGCCGGATTGATAATACTCCACCTGGGTCTTGAACGCCCCCACGAAGATCGAGTAAATCGGGAAGAACACCACGAACAAGGCGACAACCAACGTGAAATAATTGAAAATCCTAAAGCCGATCGAGCCTTCCCTTTTCATGATTGCTTCTCCTCCCTGAACAGCAGCTTCCGCTGGATGACAATGAACAGCAGCACGATGATCAGCAGCACGACCGCCATCGCCGAGGCCAGTCCGAAGTTCTGATACTTGAATGCCGTATCCACCGTCTTGATGACGAAGGTCGACGTATCGTTCGCCCCGAGCAGCATCACAAACGGAATATCGAACGCTTCGAGCGCGCCCGTCAAGGTGAGGATCAGCATCAGCTCCAGCACGCCCCGGATGCTAGGCAAGGTGATGTAACGGAACTTCTGCCAGCCCGATGCCCCGTCGATGGATGCTGCCTCGTACAGGTCGCCCGGTATCGACTGCAGCGCCCCGATAAAGATGACCATGTTCAGCCCCATGTACTTCCACATCGAGATGAAGGCCAGCGCAAAATTCACGATCCCTTTATCGCCCAGCCAGCTCTGCTGCCAGGATTCGAGTCCCAGCGCGCCGAGCAGCGTATTCAGCGATCCGTATTCCATGTGGTACACGTTCTTGAACATGATCACCGTAGCCACGCTGTGCAGCACGTACGGCAGGAACAAGGCGACCCGGAAGCCGTTTCTCCCCTTCAGCTTGCCCGTCAGAATAACGGCAAAATAGAGGGCAAAGACGACCTGGATGAGACCCCCGATCAGATAATACAGATTGTTCTTGAGTGAGCTGAACACTTCGGGCTTCGTAAAAATCTCGACGTAATTGTCAAAGCCGATAAAGTTCATATCCCAGCCGAGACCCGACCAGTCCGTCAAGCTGTAATACAACAGCGAGAGCGCCGGATAATAAGAGAAGGTCAGTGACAGGAGCACGGGAATGGCAAGGAAACCGAACAGAATAAGATAGCGCTGCGTTTTATAACTGAAATTGAACACGTTCCCTTCCTCGCTTTCTGGATGAAATGGTACCGTTTTCAATCATTATAAAAGACAGCGCCCCGAAAAATAATAGACTTTGTTTGCTTTTATTGTCCTCAGTTTAGATAACAGTCACCTAACAAAATCGCGGTACTCCTTTGGCGTTTTTCCGGTCATTTTTTTGAACACTTTATTGAAATAAGCCGGGTCCGGGTAGCCCACGCGTTCGCCGACCATATACGTCTTGAGCCCGTGATCCTCCTTCAGCAGCCGCTTGGCATGCTCGATTCGCACGGCGATGCAATAGTCCGTAATCGTCTCGCCCGTTTCGGTCTTGAACAGCTTGCTCAAGTAGCTCGGAGTCAGATAGACCAGGTCGGCGAGGTGCTGAAGCTCCAGCTCCTCGGTGTAATGCTGCTGAATATAGGCCTTGATCGTCTCGACAGCCCGATGCTCGCTCTTCCCTTGATCCAGAAGCCCCGCAGCAGCCTCCACAGCGCGCTTCAGCCGGCCCGCGAACGAACGCCAATTCTCGCTGTCCCCCGGCTCCAGGTTCCAATCTGCATCCCCTGCGTCAATGCCGCGCTGCTTCATCTCTTCCGCCACATGCGACTCCAGGGTAAGGCAAGCTTCTCTCAATTCGGTCCAGCCGGGCCGCAGGGAAGCCGTCTCTTCCAGCCAGATGCCCATCGCCGCCGGCAAGCGTGCATACTCGCCTGCACGCAGCGCCGGAAGCAGCTGTTTATCCAAGGAACGTACAAGCCGGTAGCGCTCTTCCCGGTGAACCGCCGCTATGCCTTCGCCTCCGCAGTTGCGCCGTTCATCGCTGTACCAAGCCTGCTCCAGGACGTTCGCGGCTTCCCTATAGGCTTGCGGGAGCCAGCGGCTCCCGCTGAACACGCCGCTGATGCCCAGCTTCGCCGAAGTGCCCGCAGGAAGCTGCTGCAGCAGCATGGCCGCCCATTCTCTCGCCATATCCGCATGGCCCGACTCTGCGATGGACGCCAAGATCGCCTGCCTTCCTCCTTCGCAGCCGATGATTCTCCGCTCCGTCCTCCAAACCGACGTCCACGCCAGCAGCTTCTCTTCCGCGATCTCCGGGAACGTGCGAAGCAGGAGCACCGCGTAATGTCCGTGGAACAGCGCCTGCTGATCCAGCCGGTCGCAGACTTCTTCGAACAGATGCTCCGGCATGGTTCGCTGATCCGTGCCTAACAGGAAGCTGACCAGATCGTCCGACTCCAGCTTGCGCTCGTTCTGCTCGCCCTTCACCAGCTCGTCGACGTTCTCCAGCATGCGGAGCAGCTCTTTCATGTTGACCGGCTTAAGCAAATATTCCAGCGCTCCCTGCCGCATGGCGGTTCGGGCATATTCGAAATCGTTATAACCGCTGAGCACGGCGAATTTGGTGCGGCTGGCCATCTGCTTGATATTCGCCATCAGCTGGAGCCCGTTCATTTGCGGCATTTTGATATCGGTAATGACCAGGTCGGGCTGGAGCTCATGCCATTGATCCAGCAGCTCCTGGCCGCTTGCAAACGTCCCCACGACCCGATATTGCTCGCCTGCGTCCCGTATCAGCTTGCCAAGACCCAGCCTGATCCGTTCCTCGTCATCCACCACGGCGATGTTAAGCATTTGCAAGTCCTCCTGTTCTCGGTTCTTCTACATGTTCCGCGGGAAAGGTAATCCGGACGGCAGTTCCTCGTCCTTCCTCGCTGTCTACGGTAAGGCCGTAGGGTCTTCCGTATCGGAGCTGCAGCCGCTCGTGCACGTTTCGCAGCCCGACTCCCCGGCCGTCCGTTCCTGGGGGCTGCGCCTGATCCAGCATGCTGCGCAGCCTCGCAAGCGCTTCTGCCGACATGCCCAGCCCGTCATCCGTAACGGTAAACACGTGGTTCATGCCATCCATGGCATAGGTAATGGTCAGATGCAGCACGGATTTGTTCTCGTCGAAGCCGTGATTGACGGCGTTCTCGATGATCGGCTGAAACAGCAGCTTCATCACCCGAATGGAATCAGCCCCCGGATCATCCGGCAGCGTCAGCACGAACCGCTCGCCGTACCGGTAATTCAGCAGCTCGATGTAGGCTTTGACATGCTCCCACTCGCGCTTCACGACCACGACCTCGCTGCCGGCATGAATGCTGTAACGAAGCTGCTGCCCTAACAGCTGAACCATGTCCCCCACCTCCTGATCGTTGTGAAGGACGGCCGTCATCCGGATCGTTTCCAGCGTATTGTAAATAAAATGCGGATTGATCTGGTGCTGAAGACGCTCCAGCTCCGCCTCCTTCTTCCGCTTCTCGATCGCGTAAATATCGTCGATGAGCTGTTTGATGCGTGCCATCATCCGGTTGAACGAGACCCCGATCAACGAGGCTTCGTCCCGCCTTCGGACCGGGAACACCACATCCAGCTTGCCGGTCTGCACCTGCTTCATCAGATGGACGATGGACCGCAGCGGCCTTGTCAGCGCATAGATCAGAATCAATGAAATGATGAGGGCAAAGCTGGTAACGCCGACAGCCGCCGCGATCGTTATCTTGCGGGTCTTGAGCGCATCCTGCATCAGCTGCCGCTCCGGCACCGTAATCAGGATCAGCCAGCCGGTCTGCTCGGATTTCCGGTAAACGACAAGCTGCTCCTCCCCGTCGACCTTATGGCGAAAGCTTCCTTCGTTGCCGGTGGCCTGGGCAAGCGCCGCATTGTCGGTCATGCTGCGGGACAAATATTTCTTCTCGCTGTCATAGATCACAGTCCCGTTGTCATCCAGGATGAAGGTGGTGCCGTGCGTCGTCTCCTCCAGGTCGGTGACGATGTTCTCGATCACGCGGATGTTGGCATCCACCACAATGGTGCCGATGGAATGGTACGATTTATCGATGATGTCGCGGACGACCGTGAACATATACTGCTTGCTGCCGGCGGACACGGCGATCTCCTGCGTGCTGACCAGCACGGGCCGGCCGCCGGCCGCCGTGGCCAGCTTGCGCCAGTTGTCATAGTACTGCTGCAGATTCGAACGGTTGCCTCCGCTTTTGACCACGTAATACGGGTTGCCGAAAAGGTCGAACAGGTATACGTTGCTTGTGCCTTCTTTGATGTTGTTCATGAAATAAATGCTCCGCTCGACCTTGCGCGTAATCTGGAGCTTCAGCTCGCTCTCGTTCAAGCTTGCCGGTTCCTTCGGCTTCCCTTCCGCCTGGTAATGCCGGTTGGACATCTCGAGCCCGGACTGAATTTCATTAAGGTACGAAGGAATGATCGATATTTTCATCATATCGGTCACGTAATCATCCAGCTTGCCCATCATTTTACTCGACAGCTGGGACACGTAGGCGACCGTATTGTTCTCGATGGTGGCCGTATAACGCTCTGCCGCAAAATACGTGATGAGTCCGATCGGCAGGATAATCAGAAACAGAAAGACCACAAACAGCTTGCGGTCCAAGCGTCCGGCCGGCCGCTCCTTCCATAGACGGGTAATGTAGCCGCGCAGGTTCACGTCAGTCGACCTTCTTTGCATAAGCGGTGGATTCGCGGAGGATGAAGTCGCCGGCCAGCAGTATTTTTTCCAGCGGGCTGTCCGGCTGCTCCACCCGTCTCGCCAGCATCTCCACCGCCCTGCGTCCGAACGCCTCCTTGTTGACGTGGATGGTGCTCAGTGACGGAGCCGCATAAGCGGCATCCTCAATATTGTCAAAGCCGGTAACCGAGCAGTCTGCCGGCACCTTGGCGCCCAGCTTGCCGAGCACCGTCATGATACAGATGGCAATGGAGTCGTTCGCGCACACAAAGGCGGTAGGCAGCTCCTCCATCCGGCTTAGTATCGTCTCAAGAGCCTCCGTCATCTCGGAGCGGTTATCTCCTTCAAAGCTAAGTAGCTCCTCGTTCTGATCCAGCGGGATCCCCTGCTCGACGAGGACGGAGCGATAGCCTTGATAACGATCGGCGAAGCTGCGCGAGAACCGGACGTTCCCTACGAACTGAAGGGTTCGATGCCCGCAGCCGATCAAGTAATTGGTCACCCGTCTCATGCACTCCACATTGTTCATGAACAGGGCATCCGACGGTATCAGCGGATCCTCATGATCGATCAAGACAAAGGGAATATCCAGGCTGCGGATTTCGAGCAGCAGCTGCGAAGAGATGAATCCGACGCCGATGATGCCTCTCACCCCGCTCGGATTAATCAAATTCGCGAAGCTGTCCTTGAACTGATCGGTCACGATGACCATCCCCGTGTCCCTTGCCTCAAGCTCATTCGTGATGCCGTCGATAATCCGTCCCCAATACAGGGAATCCCGCGTTTGGTAGCGGACATTCGGCACAAGCACGATGACGGTCTCCTTAGCGGCTTGGCTGCCGTCGGCATTGGCTTCGTTCTTCTTGCTTCCGGCCTTCGGCGACTTATTGGCAAAATAACCGAGCTGGGTCGCGAGGTTCACGATTTTCTCCCGGGTCTCGAGACTGACGCCGGATTTACCTGAAAGCGCTTTAGAAACAGCGAACTTCGAAAGGCCGAGATGATCGGCAATTTGCTGCATCGTGACTTTTCCTGCCATAACCTGTACACATCCTTTAAGGTAATCGATAAGTTATTAGTTAATTGTTATCATAACATTTCATTTATTAGGTAAACAATTAAAACTTTTGAATGCAGCGACGGCGCAGACAAAAGCCCGTTCCAACCTGGAACGGGCTCTCTCACGATTCTAGCTTATGAATGTTTCATTACGCGTTTCGTTACGCTGTTTGCACGCTAAGTGTCTACCCTGTTAACGGTTCTATCGCCTTGCTGCTGGAGCCATATCGCCGATCACTTGCTTTAGCACAGGCTCAAGCCGGTCCGCCATCAGCTTGAAGCCGAGGTCCGTCGGATGAACCCCGTCAACTGTCGTTTCCCCGGGATCGTCGCCTAACCAATCCGATCCGTCCACAAACGTTAGGTTATGGTCTCCGGCCTCCGTCAGTTCCCGAATGAGCTCCATCTGAAACTTTTTCCGTTCAAGCCGTCCTTCGCGAAACTCCGGCATGAACGACTCGGCTCCATGAGGGATGCGGGATACCAGGATGATGGGAACCTCCGGATGGAATTTCCGGTAGGTCTCGATATACCGCGGCAAGGTCTGACGATAAGCTTCGGTCCCTCCGCAATTCGCCTCATAATCAATCACGAGACAGGCCGGCTCCGAGATTTGGGCGGCCAGTTCGGCAAGCTCCGGCTCTCCCTTGCCGTTCCCCGAAAAGCCCAGGTTGATAAACTCCAGATGGAGCCTGCGGCTTAAGATATTCGTATACGACATGCCGGGCCGCGACGCGCATCCGCCTTGCGTGATGGAGGTTCCGTATATGACCACTCTCGAGCTGGAATCATAGGGCTCCGGCGCAAGGACCTCGGCTCCCGGCTCCATTCCGATCCATATCTCCTCAACGCCCTGGTATAAGGGCATGTTGAGCAGGAACGAGCGTGCTTTGCGGTCTCCGACAGTGAAAAGGCTGCTCTCATACTCTGCCTGACCTGGCTGGAAACGGGCGGTTCCTGCATGTTTCCACTCGCCCGGGCCGCCGATATACGCATCCACTCCGCACTCCCCGGTGGGGGGCATATGGTACATGCCGGATCCTGCCGTCAACCGCACGCGGACGGATACGTTCCGCGAATCCGTTCGGAAGCGGATTTGACCGCCCGATGTGCAGTTCGCAAGCGTATCCACCTCCGGTCGGACGGGGACCTCAGGTACGGCAGGCAGCCTGCGATAGATGCGTTCGGTGTCGAACCAGGCAAAGCCGGATACTCGGAATGGCTCTTCCAATGGGGAATACCATAACCATTCGTCCGCTTCGGCGTGATCGATCTTCATGTTCTGATCCAATTGAAATGGAGACACCTTCTCAGGTTCAGGGCTATTGTCCTGCACAATGTATCGCCTCCCTATGTAAGCTCGAATTGAAGTACATTGCCATAGAACGGCTTATCTGTCCCATGCGGTGGCAACCTCTTCCTTCAGTTCCTTCAGCAGCTCTTCCTTGTCATCCCGGTAAAACATGTTATAGGTGTCGAACGGGATCATCCGCCCGTCGGGATGCACGATATGCACGCAGGATTTCTTGACGGACCGGACATCGAAGTTATGGGCATCCAGGAACTGCATGATAATGACCCGGAAGACGTTGTCGTACGTAATCTGCTCCGGCACGGCGGCCAGCGGCAGGCAGCAGAGCAGGCTCTTCAGGGAAAGCGCCGAGGATTGCGGCGAGTGGCCCGTCGACAGCAGCTCAAACATCTTGCCCCGGATGACCGGGTCCTGTTCGAATACAATCGTGTTGCTGTCGCCTTCAAGCAGGATTTCCGGGTCGATCATCCGCGTCAGCGGGAGCACTTCCCCGCCCAGCTTCAACGCATAACCCATGGCGAGGCAATCCGGGTGGCAGGGCACCGGCAGAATGTCCGCGTCCGTAAACACCTCGGACTGGTCGATGATCATCCGCCGGACTTCGCTTACGGTCAGGCGATCGGTTGCCGGATCATACCCCTCCAGCCGTCCCGCCGCCTGAATCGGCTGAATGGTGACGCCGCGCACCGCCTTTTGCTGAAGCCCGTACTGAATGATGTCGCCGATTTCGCCGTCGTTGAGCCCTTTCTTCAGCGTGACGACCAGCGTCGTGGAGATGTTGAATTCATTCAGGTGCTCGATGGCCTGCCGGCGGATGCGCCGCAAGTCGGCCCCTCTCAGCTCCTTCAGCACATGTTCCTCAAAGCTGTCGAACTGCAGGTAAATCTCGAAGCCGGGCATATATTCGGCCAGCCTCCGCGCAAAATCGCGGTCCTGGGCGATGCGAATGCCGTTCGTGTTCACCATGATATGCTTGATGGGACGGCTTTTGCACATATCCAGGATGTCGAAGAAATCCGGGTGCGTCGTCGGCTCGCCGCCGCTGATCTGCACGATGTCGGGCTCCCCCTCGTTCTCCACGATCCGGTCGAGCATGAATTCGATCTGTGCCAGCGACCGGTAGGAGGTGCGGTGCGGCGACGATTCGGCGAAGCAGATCGGGCACTGCAGATTGCAGTGATCCGTAATCTCCAGCAGCGTGAGGCAGCTGTGCTGCTCATGGTCCGGACACAGTCCGCAGTCGTAAGGGCAGCCGTAACGGATCGGCGTATTCCAGACGAGCGGCATTTCGGACGGCTTGATGAACTTTCGCGTCTGATGGTAATACTCGGCCTCGGTTGCGATCAGCACTTTTTCCGGACCGTGCACGAGGCATCTTTTGAGCATATACACCATGCCGTTCTCCTCGATGATCTTGGCTTCCACTTTGCGATAACAGGTGGTGCATATGCTGTTCGTCAGTTCATGATACAGATAAGGCCGGTTTTTTGGCATAATCAAAACTCCTTTGGTCAGCTTGGAAGACGGGAACCCGGCGTGTAGCGGCGAAGCCGGTTTCTGCCGCCGATCAGCCATGCGTAATAGATGAGGCCCGCGATGCAGGCCAGCTGGATATTGTTCAATCCCAGGTAAGGATGCGGCGTCGGCTTGATCCATTCGATCGCCAGGCGGAACAGCAGATACCCGGCCATGAACCACTGGAACATCCGCCCGGACACATAGCCCTCGCGAGTCGATCTGCCGCGGCTTTGACGGTACAGCGGCATCAGCAGCAGGGCCAGCACGATCAGGAAGAGGATCTCATACAGCTGAGTCGGGTGGCGATAGATCCCGTCGCCGAAATCCACGCCCGTGAACCAGGTTGTCGGCGTGCCATAGGTGTGGTCGTCGAGGCCGGTCAGAAAACAGCCGATTCGCCCAAGGGCCAGGCCCAGCATCAGAGGGTACACAAAATCATCGCCCGTGGAATGCTTCCAGCCCACCCAGCGTTTTGTCAGCTCGACGCCGATCAATCCGCCGAGAAGACCGCCGACAATCGTCTTGCCACCCCAGAGGAGATGGAATTGGCGCAGCTGTTCCCAAGTGGCCGCCGGATCCTCAAACCAGTACAGCAGCTTGGCCCCAATGGCAGCCCCGGCGATGATGCCGGCCAGAAGCTGCAGGCTCATCAGCTTTGTCATGCCGCTCGGCCGGCGGGTCCATAAATACACCCGAAAGCCGATAAAGTAGGCCAGCGATTCAAATAACACATGCGGATGAATCCGCCAGGAGCCCAGGTACACATAAACAGGAAATTCCATCCGCCCACTCCTTGAATGAAAACTTGAGTTGAAAATAAGACCATGTTCGAGTTCGAAACGCGTTCTTTAATAGGAAAACAGGATCGTTCCGCAAATCGCGAGCAGCAGCAGCGCAAGCCCGCCCAGGATGGCCAGTATGGAGACAATCACGGTCACCCAAATGTTCTTGGACCGTCCGGGCATGCCGGGAGCAGGGTTCATTTCGCCGCATCGGTAGCGGCAGCGGCCTGTCTCCGGATTATGGCATTCGTCGCACACCGGCTTTCCGCAGCGCGTGCACTGAGCGACGGCCGGCCTTTCGGGATGGTTCATGCAGCGGTAAACTTCCATCCAATCACCTCACTTGGGATTTAGCCCTAATATTTCCCATTGTAAACGTAAACAGAGAATTAGACCACCACCTATAACGACAGATGGCCCTGGGGTGAACATTCATAAGACGTCATAAGATGCCGCCGTTTCCAATCGGAATCGCGAAAATACAAAAAGGCAAGCCCTCTGACTCATTCAAGCCAGCGCTCGCCTTTCCATTCTTGTGGTTCGATGGGTCAGCTCGTGGGTGCATCCTGCCAAACATTAAACTTGTTGCCGTCGGGATCCTTGAATTTGAACTGCAATCCGCAGGAACCGTGATCTACCAGCGGCTCGACCTGTGCTCCATTTTCCCGCAGCCGCTTATGCAGTTCCGTAATATTCTCGACCTCGAAGGTTAACGAGAACATCTCATAATTCTCCCCTTCCCATTGGTTGGTTATGAAGTTGGCTGTTCGGTTATCCAGTGTTTCCAGCAGGAATAACCACTGTCCGTCCCCTAAGATCAAGATGGCTCCCGTATCGTCGCATTTTCTCACCGTAAGGCCAAATAGCTCAGTGTACCATTTTACCGCCTGCGGAAGATCCCTTACCGGGAGATAATTGCAATGAACCTTCTTTAGCAACGGCTTGTTCACGGATTGGAGCTTGGGTGCTTCGTTTAATTGGTTGTCTGTCGTCATTCGATTCACCTCTTGTTCAATGTGGTTTCAATATATAGACGATGGAACCGGACCGATTCCGTCACGGAGAGCCATTTTTTTATCAATTCGGTTCAATTGCATGATACTTATTGCCGTCGGGATCATAGAATACCAGCAATTTGCCGAATAAAGCATCTTCCCGGATCGGCTCGATTCCAATCCCATGTTGATGCAGCCGCTGCTCTAACTCCCCAACGCTCGCTGCTTCGAACGTGAGTACAGGCATGCTCGCCGGGGCGTGGTGCTGACACTCGAGCAAATACAATTCCTGTCCGGATTCCAGCACCGGATTGCCGTGCCTGCTGGTTCCTAGATGAAAATGCAGGATAAACCAGGCGGTGGCCTGCCCCTTATCCGTGACTGGAATATAGAAATGACCGGCTCGCTTAAGGACATGTTCCGAGACCTGCTGCTCGAAATCCCTCCCCAAACGATGAGTAAGGAAATAATGCTCGAAGTCACGGGCTAGATGCTGTTTCAAAACTTCTCTGGCACGTCGTATTCGGCTTTCAACCGCAGATACCGACATGTTAAGGAACTGTCCGATCTCTTTCATGGACCACTCGCTTAAGTAGTGCAGCACGACAACGGATTTACTCTTCTCCTCCAATCCCTGCAAGGCTCCCCAGACGGAATCATGGATCACATATTGTTCCAGCCATGGCGTGATATCGTCCGATGCTGGAGTCGTTTCGTGCAGGGGGAGAGCCCGCTTGCTTCGTTTGGCAAAATCGAGGCTGGTCCGGCGCGTTATCGCATACAGCCAGCTGCCCAGTTTCGCTGGATCGTTCAGCGTATGCAGGTTGCGATAGCACTTCAGAAATGCTTCCTGCACCGCATCCTGTGCCTCGTGGAAATCTCCCAGCACGCTGTACGCAACGGATAACAGGGCGTTGGAATACTCGTTGACGATCATCCGGTAGGCATCAAAATCCCCCGCTTTGGCATCCTCGATCCGTTGATGGGTTAGCGGCGAATGTTCTTTCATTAGGACAGATCCTCCCACCGTGCCCACATCTTCTCCGGATTGAGCTCATACACCCCATTGTCCCGGAACATGAAGTGATGCATGATAAACTCCCTCCGGATCGTCGCAAAGTCTTCATGATACTCTTTGATAAACTCGTTCATTTCCTTCTCGCTGTACTTCTGTCCCTTCTCCAACCGGGATACCATATGCGTAAGCACGATGAGTTTCTTCTTTAGCTGGGCAGGGATGCTCTTCAGCTTCCCGTCGGAGGTGAAGAAGTTCTTGATTACGGAATCCCTCATCCGCCGTTCTTCTTCCTGCAAGCTTTCCGTTACGCCCTCGGACCGGACTCTTTGGTAAATCAGATTCTCCGTCGCTGTCGCACTGTTCTTAATAAAGTAATCGTTCAGCGAAAAAAAGATCGTGTTCTTGTCCCTGCGTTCGTTGATGAGGCTCGCTTCCCGCAGCTTCGCCGCGTGGTGCGTAATCGTAGCCGGCGTGACGCCGATCTTCTCGGCTAGAAGCTGGCCGTTCATTTCGCCTTCCGCAAGCAGGATGAGCATTTTGATTCGGGTCGGGTCTGCGAGCGCCTTGTGATAACTGACCACTTTATCCAACTGCACGGTTATCGACTCAACTCCTTATATAAATTTAACATTCATCTAATTTATAGTTTGTTAAATCAGATGTTAAACCATCCGAATTACAAAGTAAACCTCCTCATGGAGAATGAAGGCCCTGGCACCATAAAAAACCCGCCCTTCTTCATGAAGGAACGGGTTTTTCGGATGTTGCGGCTCCACGTACGGAACACGGTTGCTCTGTTGCTGTCGACCTAGATATTAGCTAAGCCGCTTCTTACACTACCGCTGCGTCCACTCTGGACTGATCGGCATTCTGGCATCGTTTGCATACCTTCAGTGCCGTGCCGTCCGATTTGTTGGCGACGTAGAGAAGTTTGATGCGCGACGTGCTGCATACCGGGCATGTGCCGCGGCCGCGCGATGGCATGTTCCATAGTGCGCGGCCCCGTTTTGTTTTGGCCATGGTTCATATCCCCTTTATTTCATAATCTCCAATGGTATGTCGAACCCATGCACGCCGCTTGCCTCCGCCGCGATTATTCTTTGTTATGCGAATCTCAATCCTTAGGATGGACAAGCCGGATATCCGTGCAACTCCATTATAGGGGACGGGCCGTCGCCAAATATAGGGAATAAATGCTTATGAAGTCTTTTTTACATACGCCTTCTTTCGTGGCTATGAATTCCATATCCGCTGGATCTCCGGTACATCTGAACGGAAGCTGAGCTTATACACGTCGGGATTGGAGAAAGCCTCCCACTCGTTGAAGCCGATCTGATTATCGTAATGCTTCAGCAGAAGCGAGATCAGATTGCCATGGGATACCATAACGGCATTTCGGCTTGAACTCTGCAGGACCTCATGGACTACGCTTACCGCACGATGCATGGCTGTACGACTTGATTCTCCGCCTTCAAAGCACAAGTCCAGATCCTCATAGGATCTGCGCAGCATCTCCCGCCATTCAGGAGCATTTCGACCCGACAGTATTCGCTCGGTCAACCTCGCATCCAGCACAACGGCCACGCCTATGCGATCAGCCAAAGGTGTAACGGTGTCGTGAGCTCTGCGATAAGAACTTGAAACAATACGGTCAATCCCTTTGTCGTGCAGAAATTCAGCAAGTTCAAGCGATTGCTGAAGCCCCTGCTCGGTTAACGGAGCATCCGCCGCTTGTCCCTCCGCTTGGCAATGGCGTACGATGTATATTTTTTTCATAGGATCGGCACCTCCCTATAATCCAATATTGCGCTTGAGCCCTTGATAGCTTCCGGACTCCGGAAATCCGCGCTGAACGATCGTCATAAACTTCTCGGTAAACCCGTGGTTTGCTAAATCTGCGATCGGGACCATGACCACATCGCCGATAGGATTGAGATCGAACTCATTCGTCGGGAGGCGGATTTCCCCCTCCAAGCGTTCCAGCAAAAACGTAATATGCAAGAGGGATGGCGATGAATCCGGCTTATCGCATAAATACAGAAGCTTCGTCACTTTTGTAACAAGCCCGGTCTCCTCTTCCATTTCCCGAATCATGGCTTCCTCCAGTGTTTCCCCTTGCTCTACCCTTCCTCCCGGAAGCGACCAGCCGCGTTCCGATGAAACGCTCTGTTTGACCAGCAGAATCCGTTCGTCTTCGATCAAAATTCCGGTGACTCGAACCTGCAATAGGCTGCTCATACCCTAACCCCGTTTCTTAGGATTTTGCTTTTCGAAAACCATGCTTATTTGAACCTCCTTCGCGCCTCCTCCGCCCGCCGCACGCTCTCCATCGTCCACGGCGGTGTCTGGGGATGATCCCTAATTTCCGACAGCGTCATCCACTGCACCGAATCGACCTCGTCCGGGCTTTTGCAATACGGCGTTCCTCCATTATACTCGCACAAGAACACCATATTGATGACGGGACGGCCATCGCCCGTTACAAACGAAGAGCTGTAGACATATGTAACGTTTTCCTTCACCTCAACCCCGACTTCTTCGTAAAGCTCCCGCTTCACCGTGCGCTCCAGAATATCCAGCGTGCTGCCTTCCTTGTCGACCTTGCCTCCCACGAACGAAAGCGTTCCGCCGGCGTTCTCTTCCTTCAAGCTGCGTGTTATCATCAGCCACTGCCCGTCCTTATGCACGGCACCTTCCACATTGACGATGTACATGAGCTTTCTCCCCTCCATAAACCTCTTCTATCTTGCTTTATATGATCATACCACTGACTCTCACCTTACAGGAGACCTTAAAATAGGTTCCAGCATTGAATCTATAAGGAGGAATAATACCATGCCTAGCTCTATCCGCTGTCCGGACGTGGCGGAGCCACCGAAACTAAAAGCACGCTCCAGTTAAAAAACCGAGCGAAACGATGTGCTTCTCCTCGTCTCGCCCGGTTGCTTTGTTCTTCAGCCTGAAGACCTTAATCCTCGTCGTCTTCTTCCTCCACCTTCAAGATCCTTCCCGATTTCGCGAGGACCTCCACTTCGAACAGCCTGTTGTCGGAAGTCATAATAAAAATTTCGTAGACCAGCACGCCATGCTCCAGCTCCATATCGACATGAACGATTTGGCCCGGCACGCGGGCCAGCGCAATTTCTTGGGCCTGCTGCATGGAAATTCTCTGCCTGGTTACCCGCCCCGGTACGTGATAGTAATTGCCGTACATCGGAAATATCCCCTTTCAAATAAAAAAGTCGGCTCATGTACCATATGAAGGGGTCCCAGGGTTGGTGCGATTCAACCTTGGCCGCCGTTTCATGTTTGCATCATCATGGATTTCCTGAGATAAGATTTTTTTGCCTTATTGATTCATCTCATATCTTCGTTATGGTACAGTACATCAAGATGGATGCAGCCTGATATTCGAAGGAGGGACTTATGAGCTATCACGGATCCGATTTTTACGACAACGACAAGAATTTCGAGAAATACATGGAACGGCGGCAGTGGCAGGAGAATGCCAACGATACGTTGGAGAAGCCCGTCATCCGGCAGCTGCTGGGGGATATCGCGAGCCTTCATGTATTGGACCTGGGATGCGGGGATGCCGGCTTCGGCGTGGAACTGCTTCAACAAGGGTGTGCCTCCTATGCCGGAATCGAGGGCTCCCGCAACATGGTGGAAGCCGCTTCGAGCAGCCTGGCCGATTACAAGAACGGGACCGTTCAACACATGAGGATGGAGGATTACGCGTATTCGCGCGACACCTATGATGTAGTGCTCTCCAGGCTTGCCCTTCACTATCTGCAGGATATCGGGGGTATCTTTCGAAGCGTTCACCAGACCTTGAAGCCAGGCGGAAGGTTCATCTTCTCCGTCGAGCATCCCGTCATTACCTCCACGCTGCAGCCGTCCGGCACCAGAACGAATTGGGTGGTGGACAACTACTTCATCCAAGGCTACCGGGAGCAGCAATGGCTCGGCGGCACCGTTCATAAGTACCATCGAACCGTCGAGGATTACTTCCGGGCGATGCAGGAAGCCGGCTTTATCGTGGAGCACTTGAGAGAGTCCCATCCTGTGCGAGAGTATTTTGTCAACGAGGAAACCTATGAGCGCCGGCGCAGAATTCCGTTGTTTCTGTTTCTTGCGGGGAGAAAGAGCGAGTAGCTCACTAGCGGCATCAAGAAAAAAAAGCACCCTTCCACTTCACAAGTGGGGGACTGACCCCATAACGTGAGACAAATTAAAAAACACCTTCAAGAGAATGCAACCATGTCGTAAGATATGGGGACAACTTTGGAGGTGTTTTTGCGTTGGCAACAAGAGTCAGCTATCCAGTAGAAGTGAAAAAGAAAGCTATTGAAATGAGGTTGGATGGCATTCCAGTGAAAGAAGTCATGGACCAACTGAACATACGAAATAAGACACAAGTGGAGACCTGGATGAGATGGTATCGCAGCGGCCAATGGAACCGGTTGGAGCAACCTGTCGGTAAACAATACAGCTACGGTAAAGGCCCTGAATATACGTCAGAACTCGAGAAGGTACAGGCGGAAAATCGGTTTCTGAAGCAACAATTAGATCTGCTAAAAAAGTTCGTGGAAATGCAAAGGAGGTGTCGCCAAAGGCTGTAGTGGAGTGGGTGGAGTCTGTTCGAGGAGAAATCAGTGTAACTCAAGCGTGTGCATGGATCGGGCTTTCTCGCTCCACCTACTATCGCTGGAAGAACGCCTACAAGAACCCATGTAAAGATCACATGGTAGAGACGATTCGAGAACTCTGTAGTCAGCATAAATTTCGTTATGGATACCGGAAGATCACGGCTCTGCTTCGGATGGAGCGTAAGATAAACCATAAACGCGTGCAGCGGATTATGCAGCGCGAGGGGCTCCAATGTCGTGTCAAAGTGAAGAAACGCAAACCTACTGGGCAGCCAGCTTATATCGCAGAGCACTTGTTAAAGCGCCAGTTTGCAGCCGATGCCCCCATGCAAAAACTCGTTACAGATATTACGTATTTGCCGTTTGGCGGAAAAACGTTATACCTGTCGAGTATCTTGGACTTGTTTAACGGAGAGATTGTGGCGTACAGTATTTCTGACAAGCAAGACACCGGGTTTGTCCTGGACACGCTGGGTCAGCTGCCCACTCTGCCAGGCACTATGCTCCATAGCGACCAGGGCAGCGTCTTCACATCTCAGGCCTATCAAGAAGCTGTGAAGGGAAAAGGCATTACCATGAGCATGTCCCGCAAGGGTACGCCCGCTGATAATGCCCCCATTGAATCGTTTCATTCCACGCTAAAGTCTGAAACGTTCTATCTCGAAGGTTTAACCTGTACGACGACAGCCATCGTCGAGCAGACCGTTCGAGACTACATTACTTACTATAACTCAATTCGCATTCAAACAAAACTAAACAACCAGTCGCCGCTTCATTTCCGGCAACTGGCTGCTTAAACTTGCAAGGTGTTTTGATCCCTGTCTCACAAACGGGGGTCAGTCCCTGGAAAAGGGTGCTTTTTATGTTTAATGGGTTCGTCGGAAACGGCTGCATAATTCATGCGCATGGTGCGTGGTTTAGGGCATGCATGAATGGCTGTTGGCCATGATAAGAAGTCATCCCCCAATCGCCGCTTCCACTTATGAAGGTCTGCCGGCTCTGCTTCCCTTGTTGAATCCGCCGGACTTGCGTTTCCGGGCCTGGCCGTTGTTAGGTTTCGAAGCTGCTTCCGAACTCAGCTTGCGTGCCATCTCTGAATATGGATTCGTGACGGCTTCCGTCATGGGCTTACGCGCCGAGTTCGTCTTGGATTGGCGGGCGGCGTCCGTCTTCGGCTTATTTCCCGCGTCTTGTCTTGATTGGCGGGGTGCACCCGTCTTCGGGTTACGTGCCGCGTCGGCCTTTGGTTTGCGGGCCGCATCCGCCTTCGGTTTAGCAGGTCTCGATGCAGCTGACTTGCCTTTGCCGGGCTTGGACGAGCCGGATTTTGGCGTCGGGTCCACCTTGGCGGCTCTTAACGCCCCGGACATCGGAAAGGCATGGTCCTTCACTTCCGGAATGGACTTTCCGATTAGCTTCTCGATATCCCGAAGAAAAGGAACCTCGTCCACTTCGCAGAACGATATCGCCGTCCCGCTCAGTCCCGCGCGCCCCGTGCGCCCAATCCGGTGCACATACGTTTCCGGAATGTTCGGGAGGTTGAAGTTAATGACATGCGACAGCTCGTCGATGTCGATCCCGCGCGCGGCAATATCCGTTGCCACCAGGACGCGGGTCGCCCCGCTTTTGAAATTGTTGAGCGCCGTCTGGCGGCTGGTTTGCGATTTGTCGCCGTGAATGGCCTGAGCCGTAATATTCACCTTGTTCAGTCCGCGCGCAACCCGGTCGGCTCCCCGCTTCGTACGGGTAAAGACCAATGCCGACACGATGGAAGGGTCCTTCATCAGCTCATTCAATTGCTGCTGCTTATTCCCGGTTTCCAGCAGGTACACCGATTGCTCGATCCGTTCGGCCGTAGAGGAGACCGGCGTGATCTCGACTTTTACGGGATTGTGCAGCAAGGTTTGGACAAGCTGGGTGATTTCCGCAGGCATCGTGGCCGAGAAGAACAGCGTTTGTTTTTTGCTCGGCATTTTGGCGATGATTCGCTTCACGTCATGGATGAAGCCCATATCCAGCATCCGGTCGGCCTCATCCAGCACCAAAATCTCCACATGCTGCAAATCGACGTGCTTCTGATTCATGAGGTCCAGCAGCCTGCCTGGGGTCGCAATCAGGATGTCCGCTCCTTGCTGAAGCGCCCGCTCCTGCGTCTTCTGCGAAACGCCGCCAACAATGGCCGTCGAACGCAGCTTGGTGAACTGGCTGTAAGCTTTGACGTTATCCGAAATTTGCAGGGCAAGCTCCCGGGTCGGCGACAACACCAATGCGCGAATGCGGCGCCCCATGCCCGGTTTAGGGGGTTGCTGATTCAACAGCTGGATCATCGGCACCGAAAAAGCGGCGGTCTTCCCCGTTCCGGTCTGGGCGCAGCCCAGCAAATCTCTGCCGGCCAGCACAGCCGGGATCGCCTGAGCCTGAATCGGCGTCGGCGCTTTGTAATTCTCCTTGGCCAAAGCCTTGAGAATGACAGGGGATATATTTAAATCTTCAAATGTCATGGGATCTCCTTTATGGTGAATATCTATATTTACGTCATAACATATAACGATACCACAGATCGGCATAAAAAAAGAAGCGGAATTTTCCTCCGCCTCCCCTTTAAGCCCCAAACCGCTGCCGATATCCGCATTTTCTGCATAATTCCTCAACCGCTTCCCGGCGCGAAAATCCGTCCACGAGGTTGTTCGCCCGCTCCCCATCCACGATGTCCGAGAAGGACTTCTGATGAAGGTTACCCAAGTTGATGACCCCTTCCCCGTCCAGACAGCAAGGCACGACCGTCCCGTCTACAAGAATGGCCGCCTGACTCCGCAGCGCGTGGCAGAAGCCCTTGCCGTCATCCTCCGGGGCCGACAAGCTCGGCCACTGGAACTCATAATCCTGGTTCAGGTAGACGCGTTCGGCTACCCTTACGCCACCGCCGGGTTCAACCTTTTCCTCGATGCGGTAGTCCAAATTGAATTCCTGCTCTAAAATTTCAAGCGTCTGGCGGTTTCGGCTCTTCTCCAGGTTCGTTTGGTTGTCCTGCGTCAAATTCCACAAACGGAAGGAGAAGATGACCTTATGCTCCTCCGCATCCCGCACAAAAGAGAGGATGTCCCGCAAATATCCTTCACGGTCCGTGGAGCCGACATGTCCATTAAAGCTGTGGAGCGAGAAGTTCATCTGTCTCAACGCCGGCTTGCCCAGCAGCTTATGCCGGTTCTTCGCGATCAACGTGCCGTTGGTCGTGATGTTGACCTTGAACCCCTTCTCATGGCTGATATCCAGCAGCTCGTCGATCTTCGGATGAAGCAGCGGCTCTCCCTTCACATGCAGATAAATGTAACTCGTGTGCGGCTTGATCTCATCCAATCTTCTCGCAAAGTCCTCCACTTTAATGAAGTTGGCCTTGCGCTCCGTCGGCGGACAGAACGTGCAGGCCAAATTACAAATGCTCGTGATTTCTATGTAAACTTTCTTAAACTGCTTCAAGATGTTATCCCCAATCCCATGTCTATGATCGTATGACGATTTGCCAGCTTGCTCGCTTGCCAATCCTTCACATCGTACCATAGGCTGGCATTTACAGCTACAGCTATAAATGCGATCTGAGGCCATTCCATATAAAGCGAAAGAAGAGGGAGAATCCTCTTCTTTCGTTTTTGCTCTAATTAACGTTCATCGTTTATGTTTGAATGCATCACTTATCAGCATCAATCACACTCAGCAAGTTCTTCAAGCGTCGTGATCTTATCGTAATGGAAGTAGTCGGGGGGTCTCGTTTGGATGAGACTTATAACCCTGATCGACAGGACGAGCTTCTGCTGGAGGAGCTACAACCTGGTTTCCTTCACTCTCAACGACCATCTCCGAAGGGGCAGCTTCCGTTGGAGGAGCTATAACATTGCTTCCTTCATTCTTAACTTCAGCCACAGGACGAGCTTCTGTTGGATAATCCACAACATCGCTTCCTTCTTTCTCAACTACAGCTGCAGGACGAGCCTCTGTTGGATAATCCACGACATTGCTTCCTTCAGCGACAGCAACAAGACGAGCTTCTTCTGGATAAGCTACAACCTCGTTTTCTTCATTCTCAGCGGCAGCTTCAGGACGAGCTTCTTTGGGATAATCTACAACATGGTTTCCTTTATTCTCAACTACGACTTCAGAAGGTACCGCTCTAGGGGCCGCTTCTGTTGGTTGAGCTTCTGCATGACCAGCCTCTTTTTCAATGACTTTAGGCGTATTGCTAGAAGCCCATGCCGCTGCTGATGTGCTAATTACAGCAACCAAAAACACCGCTGTTAACGTGAGATACATTGTTTTCTTTTTTTGTTTCTTTACATTCAGCATCATCATTAATCTCCTTTTCAATTGTTTGCCGTCACCGGATAAGGAGGCAATAAATTGCACGGGTAAATTCCTTGACCCTGCCATGACGCTTAAAATCGTCTCCCCATAGCGTTTCCGCTCGGCATAGGACATCTCTTTTACGACTTCTTCATCGCAAGACAACTCGCTCCATACATGAAGGTCCTTGCGAAGAATATGCACCAAAGGGTTAAACCAATGTAGGGCGCTTGCTCCGAGCGTGAACGCTTTGACCCATAAATCTTTCCGTTTCAGATGGATCAACTCATGACGGATTACCATGTCCATGTTAACGGTATTCTCTATAGGGAGATAAATGGTAGGTTTCCATAGGCCGACAAGAACAGGGCTCCGAATGATGAAGCTGTGGGCAAGCCCGACGCTGCTTTTCACACCGAGGGCTTCCTTGATGAAGGAAAGCTGTTTCGCTGCTTCGCTGCTTATCGGAACGGTGACACGCGAATGTTCTAGTTTCTTTAAAAATCTGCGATAACAATACATCTGCCATGCAACAAAAGCTATAGCGCCGATTGCCCATAAGACAATAAGGGGCAGGGCTACGTTTACTGAAATGGTCTTTGCCGGAATAAGCGGCTCCAAACCAGTCCCTGAATATGGACCGGGCATCGCATGTTGCACAGTCGAAGGCAACTCGTTCACAATGGGAACGGTTGCTGTTGCACTAAATGTAAAAAGCGGTGAGATCCACCGAATACCCAGGACGACGGGTAAAAGATAAAAGACTACTGCCATTTTGCCAATTCCATAGCGCCACTTTGTAGGAAAGGTATTGACGAATACGATCCTCAGTACAAGAATGCAGGCTACAACAGCACTTCCAGCAACGGTAAGGGTTAACAGCAATTCAAGAATAGTATTCATAAGCACCCCCTACTTTTGCGAGAACCATTGCTTCAGCTCTGCAATATCTTCATCTGAAAGCTTTTCGCCGTCATACAAAGCCGAAATTAGGTTTTTAACCGAGCCTTGATATAATCCATCCAGGACGTGCTGCGCTTCCATCAGCTTATAATCTTCAGGCGAAATGCGCGGCGTATATTTATTGGTCCGTCCATCCCTCGCAGCCGTAAGAGCCCCTTTGTCCACCAAACGCGACAGGAAGGTGGAAATGGTCTGTGCCTTCCATTCTCTTCCTCTCTGGGCGAACAGTGCGAGCAATTCGGTGGATGTGACAGGCGGCGTACACTCCCAAATCACCTCCATAAGCTCCATTTCAGTATCCGATAATTTTTGAACCTGGTTCACGGTGAACACCTCTTTACGTCGTTATGCGTCCATAACGAACTAATTACTACACGATGTAGTAACTATAACCTACTACATCACGTAGTGGTATGTCAAGCGAAGGGAAATGAAGTTTACTGCTGCATAGAACTTATATGTAAAATGAAAGAACCGCGCAGGAGCGCGGTTCTTTGCCCAACCATACAGCTACAAATAATTAAAGGCGCACCGGATTCACCAGGCCCCCTTATTTTTACTCGTGCAGATGGTAGTTTAACGCCGTTTATTTTGAATCGTTGTCGTCATTTTCTGCAGCCTCGCCAGCTTTGTTACCCAATGCTGCGCCTGCGATACCACCGGCAATCGTGCCGATCGGACCCAGTATGGAACCTACAGCAGCACCTACGACGCCGCCGCCCGCGGTTCCGATAGCTTCTCCAGCGTCAACGCCCATGTTGGTCGTGTCGCGGTCAGCATCAGCCTTATGATTACGATCGTTTTTATTAGCCATCCATCTCACTCCTTCGAAATTTGTGACAGGAACAGCTCCATCTTGCCGGACGTTGTTCCAAACCATATCTTGCCCTAACGGATCTAAAAGAATTCTTTAAAATATGCCGGTTCGGATTCCTTTCTAATCGAAAATAGGTTGCGAATTTTAGACGATGTTTGCGGATTATGGGATTATGTAAACGGTACCAAGCTTGCTACAATGAACGTGCAATTACGAAACGAACATTTGCTCAAGGGGGATTATTCATGAAAAAGCTGTCGATTTTACTGTTAACCTGCGTGCTCATTATAGGAGCGCTGAGCGGTTGTGCAAGCAGCGAGTCCGATTCGGGTTCGTCGAATAAGCTCGTGATCTACAGTCCGAACAGCGAGGAGATCATCAAAACCATCATTCCGATGTTCGAGAAGCAGACCGGTATCACGGTTGAGCTTGTAACGGCTGGCACCGGAGAAATTATTAAGCGCTTACAGTCCGAGAAGCAGAACCCATACGCTGACGTGATGTTCGGCGGTTCCATGGCCGGCTTCCGCGAAAACGAAGCTTTATACGAGCCTTACGTATCGCCTGAAGACAAGAATTTAATGGAAGGACACCGCAATACGTCGGGCTTCGCTACCCCTTATATCTCGGATGGCAGCGTGCTGCTCGTGAACAAAAACCTGATCGGCGATATCAAAATCGAAGGTTATGCGGATTTGCTGAACCCGCAGCTTAAAGGGAAAATTGCTTCCGCCGACCCGGCAAGCTCCAGCTCCGCTTTCGCACAGTTAACGAACATGCTGAAAGCCATGGGCGGCGATTATGAGAGTGAGCAGGGCTGGAATTACGTCGGTCAACTGATCGAGAACCTGGACGGCAAAATCGCCAGCGGTTCCGGCGCCGTTCACAAAAGCGTGGCGGACGGAGAATACGTAGTCGGCCTTACTTACGAAGACCCTTCCAGCACTTATGTAAAGAACGGCGCACCGGTAGAAATCGTGTATCCGAAAGAAGGCGCCGTATTCCTGGATGCGGGATCCGCCATCATCAAAGATGCGCCGCATATGGACAACGCCAAGAAATTCATCGACTTCATCCTGTCCCAAGAAGCGCAGGATGCGTTCGGCACGCAATTAACGAACCGCCCGCTTCGCCAGGATACCAAGCTTGGCGACCACATGAAGCCTTATGAAGAGATCCACATGATCGATGAAGACACGGACTATGTCAGCGCGCATAAATCCGAGATCGTTGAGCGTTATGTCGATTTGTTCACTAGCGTTAAATAAACTATAGAATCAGGTGACAACCATGAGCGTAACCATAACCATTCAAGACTTAATCAAAAAATACGGCGACACAACCGTCATTCCCGAGCTGTCCCTGGAGATCAAGAAGGGTGAATTCTTCACCCTTCTCGGGCCCTCCGGGTGCGGCAAGACGACACTGCTGCGCATGATTGCCGGCTTCAACAGCATTGAAGGCGGAACCATACATTTTAACGAGCGCGTCATTAACCAGGTGGAACCGGGCAAGCGGAATATCGGGATGGTTTTTCAGAGCTATGCGATCTTCCCTCACCTAACCGTCAAAGGAAACATCGCGTTCGGGCTGGAGAATCGGAAATTATCGAAGGCAGAGATTAACGCCAAGGTTGATGACATCCTTAAGGTCGTTCAGATCGAGCCCTATAAAGACCGCATGCCAAAGAACCTGTCCGGCGGCCAGCAGCAGCGCGTTGCGCTAGCCAGAGCCATCGTCATCCGGCCGGACGTCCTGCTGATGGATGAGCCTCTGTCCAATCTGGATGCCAAGCTTCGGGTCGACATGCGTAACGCGATTAAAGACATTCAGCGGGAAGTCGGAATTACCACCGTCTACGTCACGCATGATCAGGAGGAAGCCATGGCGGTTTCCGACCGCATCGCGGTCATGAAATCCGGGGTGATTCAGCATCTGGGAACGCCGCAGGAGATTTACCAGCGTCCTGCAAACGTATTCGTTGCAACCTTTATCGGTCGGACCAACATTCTTGATGGCAATATAACGAAATCCGGAGGCAGCTATGCCCTGCAATTCGGCTCCGGCTATTCGGAAGAGATGACGAACATCGAGGTGCCGAAGTTAGATGCCAAGGCTGATACGCTAAACGTTCAAATCTCGGTTCGGCCGGAAGAGTTCATACTGACCGAGGACCAGACCGGCATGAAAGCAACGATCGTACACAGCGTATTTTTGGGGCAGAACACCCATTATTTTGTGGATTTGGCATCCGGTCAACGCGTGGAGATCACGCAGGAATCGAAAACGTCACAGATCCTCGAGCCGGGTCAAGACATCTATCTCAAGGTGAAAAAAGATAAAATTAATGTCTATGATGCATCCGGCGAACTGAACTATACAAGGGGCGCCCGGCTATGAGAGAGACTCGCAAACGATTTGATGTCTGGACCAACATTTCGTTACTGATCTTTGTGTTCTATATTCTGTTTCTGGCCCTGCCATTGTTTACGATGCTGTTCAAGAGTGTGTACAATGGCACGACAGGCGATTTTTCCCTTGCCTATTTCACGAAGTTTTTCAGTAAGCCCTACTATTTGAATGCCCTGTTCAACAGCGTTAAGGTGACCGTCAGCGTAACCTTGCTTGCGGCCATTATTGCAACGCCACTAGCCTACATCATGGCGACGGTGAAGATAAAGGGCAGCTCGGCCATTCGCGTACTGATTCTGATCTCGTCGATGTCGGCTCCGTTCATTGGCGCTTACTCCTGGATCCTGCTGCTCGGAAGAAGCGGCGTCATTACGAAATTCGTCAGCAGCACATTCGGCATCACGATGCCGGATATCTATGGATTTACGGGGATCTTAGTCGTCTTGACCTTGCAGATGGTCCCTCTGATTTTCATGTATGTATCAGGCGCACTTAAGAATATGGACCAATCGCTGATGGAAGCTGCCGAGAGCATGGGCTATACAGGCTTAGCCAAAATGCGCAAAGTGCTCCTTCCGCTCATTACGCCTACCTTGCTGGCGGGCGGCCTGCTCGTCTTCATGCGCGCGCTTGCCGATTTTGGTACGCCGATGCTGATCGGCGAGGGATATAAGACCGTGCCCGTGCTGATCTTTAACGAGTTCATCAGTGAGGTCGGCGGCGATGACGGCTTTGCGGCGGCGATTAGCGTCATTGTCGTTCTGTTCGCCACCACGATATTCCTGCTGCAAAAATTCGTAGCCAATCGCAAATCCTTTACGATGAGCGCACTGCATCCGATCGAAGCCAAGAAGAAGAAGGGCATCGGCAATATCGCGGCTCATGCGGTTATCTATCTGTATACGTTAATCGCGCTGCTGCCGCAGCTCTATGTCATCTATACTTCGTTCCTGAAATCCAACGGCAGAATTTTCGTGGAAGGGTTCTCGCTCCAAAGCTACCGTGATGCCTTCAGTAATATTGGCGGCGTCATTCTGAACACGTTCTTCCTGGCTATCGTGTCGCTGGTCGTCATCATTCTGTTAGCGATACTGATTGCTTACGTAACCGTTCGAAGAAAGAATGCATTGACGAATACGCTGGATATCTTCACCATGTTCCCGTATATCGTTCCTGGCTCCATACTGGGGATCGCCCTATTGATCACGTTCAACAATAAACCGCTGGCGTTAAGCGGGACGGCCGTCATTATGATCATTTCGTTTGTCATCCGGCGCCTGCCCTATACGATACGATCCAGCGCAGCCATCCTGCATCAGATTAACGACGGGATCGAAGAAGCGGCGATCAGCCTGGGCGCTTCCCAGATGAAGACGTTCTTCAGGATTACGCTTCCGATGATGCTGGCAGGCGTCGTCTCCGGCGCGATCCTGAGCTGGATTACCATCATTACCGAATTAAGCACTTCGATCATTCTGTATACAGGCAAAACCAAGACCGTCACGGTCGCCATCTATACCGAGGTCATTCGCGGAAACTACGGCGTGGCGGCAGCACTCTCCACGATTCTTACCGTCATTACGGTCGTGTCGCTGCTCGTCTTCCTGAAGCTATCCGGACAAAAGGAAGTTTCCATGTAAATGTAATGTCATCATATCGTAGACCTACATCCAAGCCGGCGCCTGCAGCATGAAGGGCCGCTTGGATGTATTTGGATTATCTGCGGTTAACCGCGAGTCGGTATAATAGGATCGAGGTTCTTATCGCAGATGGAGGGCAGCATGAAACCAACACCTTATCGTAATTTCAAGGAATCCACCCGTCATTTGTTTCGCGTCTATGCGATGATCCCCTTCTCCATCTTAATCGTATTGTTCTTGGCGTTCACGATTATGAACGGCCGTTTGAACTTAACCCAAAAAACGACCGAAGCCGCCCAGTCCATCAGCCAGTCCATATCCGGCGTATATCGGCAGTATGAGGAGGAGATTCAGCGGATGGCCGAATCTCCAACCGTAATCAACTATGTAAGCTCCCATCTGGGCAGCGAACAAGTATATTCCGAGTTCTATGATTTCAACAACCGGCAGAAGATCAAGAGTATTTTTCATATCGTCAATACGGATGGCGTCTTCCTCGCCAGTTCCGCCCCGGCGGATTCGCTGTATTCCAACTTTGCCTTCGGCAATCTCATTCACCGGATTGAACAGCGGCCCGGCGACACGCTAACCGAAATGAACAGCTTCCGCTATTCGCATGACCGCGATACGAGCTACACGTTCGGCAAAGCCATCGTGAAGGACCAGCAGACGATAGGTTATATCATCTATCAACTGTACGAATCGGACATTCAGAAGGTGATTTTCGAGCAGAATAATGAAATCGCCCTGATCACCGATGAACACAACACCATTATTGCCACGACAAGCAATGTGACCAAAGGCGTGCTTAATAAATTCAACCCAAAGGTCGATAACAAGGGACATGTTCTGCTGAACGGGGGCAAGTACTACAAATATTCCAAACGAATTCCTGGCACGCCGATTCAAGTCATTACGCTGAATTCCTACAAATCGGAGCAATACACCTATTATACAGTTTCTTTCTTTGTTCTTGCAGCCAGCCTGCTGCTATGGGTCTTGATCCAGTTCCTGGCGAACAAAATGTCGGCGCGCAATTCCGAATCGATCGATAAACTCATACACGCTTTGGCCCAGCTGCGCGAAGGGAACTTTAACGGTTATGTCGACATTCAGACGAATGACGAGTTTCAAATACTCGGCAATGAGTACAACGTGATGCTGGATCGGCTGAAGGAATTGATCGAGAAAAATAAAGAGCTGTCGGAGCTCCGCACGATTATCGAGGTGAAGCAGCTGCAATCGCAGTTCCATCCGCATTTTATTTTTAATGTGCTCGAAACGCTGCGCTATGCCATTAAGATTGACGCGAATCAAGCCCAGGAGATCGTGCTGATCCTATCCCGTTTGCTTCGTTACAGCATCGGACATGACCGCAGCGTCCAGTTGAAGAATGACATGAATTATGTCCAGGATTACCTGAAGCTGCAGCAAATCCGGTTCAATGACCGGCTGGACTATCGGATTACCGTTGCGGAGGAAACGCTGGATGTATACGTCCCCAAGCTTCTGCTGCAGCCGATTATCGAAAACGCTATCAAATATGGGTATGAGAATCAAAGTGATGTGCTGATCGAGATTAACATCTACACCTCCGCCGGCAAGCTCATTCTCGAGGTTCGCGACAACGGGCAAGGCATGAGTAAAGAGAGACTGCAGGAAGTGAACCAGATACTGCAAAGCCAGACAAACACGACGCAGCATATCGGGCTGTACAACGTTCATCGCCGTTTGGTGCTTCTATATGGCGAAGCGTCCGGCATCCAGATTGACAGCACCCCAGGAAAAGGCACCTGTGTCGTCCTTACGATTCCTTACGAATGGAGTGAATATCATGTTTAAAGTACTGCTGGTCGAAGATGAGGAAATGATTCGCCGGGGCATCCGGTTCAGCATCGATTGGGTTCAATACGATTGCATCGTCATTGAAGAAGGACTGAACGGACAGGACGGCTACGAGAAGATCTGCGAGCTGAAGCCGGATATCGTCATAACCGACATCACCATGCCGATTATGGACGGCATCTCGATGATTCGGGAAGGACTGCGGCAGCATACCTTCAGCAGCATCATTATCTCCGGTTATAATGAATTCCACCTGGCGCAGCAGGCACTTCAGCTAGGGGTCACCGAATTCCTGGTGAAGCCCTTAGAGGATGATCAGCTGGTAGCGGCACTCGAATCAGCCAAAGCCAAAGTGGATTTAATCCGCAAATATGAAGTAATTTCGAATCATCCGCAGGAAAAAGAAGAGATTTTGAACAGCAAATTTCTGGAGAAGGAAACCAAAACCTCGAAATACGTGTCCAAAATGATCGCCTATGTTCAGGAGAACTATGCCAAGAAGATCAGCATTCATGACCTCGTGGAAGAGCTCGGCTTAAGCGCTTATTACCTGAACCAGAAATTCAAGGCAGAGACAAGCTATACCTTCAATGAATTTCTTAACCGTTACCGTATCCAGAAATCGATCGAGTTACTGAAGTCAGGCGACAACAAGGTCTATACCATCGCGCAGGATATCGGATTCAGTGATTACAAGTATTTTATCAGCATCTTCAAGAAGTACGCCCACGTCACGCCGAGCCAGTATCAGGAATATTTCGAGGAGAAGAATGGATAGAACGGGGAATCTAGTTACTAGAGGTACTCTATCGTACTTATATTTGCACACACACCCCTGCTAGGCATGAGCAGGGGTGTAGAATCTTTATCTATGATTCCTGTCGTTCATACAGCCGGTACATGGATAGCTCACTACTCATCGCCACCGCTTGCGCAAAGGCTTCCCTCACGTCCCGTCCTTGCTGAACGATCTCATAGAACAGCCGGAGAACGAACATCAGCGCATCGTTGCCGTCCGGATAGTCATCCGGCCCGATATACATCCTGCAGCCCCGATCCAGGAAAGCGTCGGCCAGGGCTGGATCCCCCAGCGAGCAGCCGTTCGCGATGACCGTCTTCCCGTCCAGCCTCGCATATCGCATAATCTCGCTTGGCCCGAAGCCGCCCCTCGGCTCATCCTCATCGTATACCTCTTCGCCAAGCTCCGGCATGATCATGCTGCCCTCATCCCCGTGAAAGTTCAACAACATCATATCGGTGCCTTCATATAGATCATCGCCTGACAAGACGGAGATCAGATCATTCGGCCTCCCGATCCAGTATGTAAAGACGCGCACCCCGAAATACTCCAGAGCCGCCCTTACGGCTTGGCTCTCCATATCGCAATCCGGTCCGACGACCAGAGCGACCTGCATAACCGGCTTACTCACTACTAAATCCCTCCTGACAATGACTTCGATAAGGAGCTCATACTTTTCTCCATATCATCCACCATTGTTTATCATACGAATCGACTTCGATCTCTTCCAGACCTAGATTCGCTTCGCTGATCCAACTTCTAGCCAGTTGTATATAGTCGTTGTGAAATTCGGAGGAATAACCCATTTCATCATATCCGGCATAGGTAATGTTATCGAATATCATGTATCCTCCGCTTTTTAACTGCTTACAGCTTGTGTCTATGATTTGGATAAACGCCTGATACGCTGCATCTTTTAGCGTACCTTTGCGGTGATAATCCATCACCGCTTGCAGCATGAGAGGTTCGATCGTCCACCAATCTTGATTTACTGTATCAATGCCCTCACGTTCAGCAATAATGGTCTGGATGATATCGTTAATAGCGTGGTGATAAGCGACAACGTCAAAAGAGGACTCCGGATAATATAAACCGATATTGGCGGCATCGTCCTCGACAACCCGTATGCTGACGTCCATTCCTTTCGTTTTCTCCTGGAAATTTCGTGTCAGGTCCCTATTGAGGTTGGCCGTCACGTATGACCCCGCTTCATGAGAATAGGCGTCTAATGCCTTGGGAATGTAAATGACATCGCCTGCACCGACTTCCAAAAGACTTAAAGCACGGGGCACATTCAGCTCCGTGAAGAGATTCTGCCAGGATGCTGAATAATACAGTTGAAGATATTCGAATACTCTCTCCTTGGATATATCTATTGGTACTGCTAATATGTCTTTCAATTTGTTTTCCAATTGGACTGCGTTCATCTGTTCCAATTCCGAAATCATGTCCTGCGAAAAGTCACGTTGTAGGATATCGTTAAACACGCCGGCACTCGTTTTCTCTGCTAGCGTCTGCATATTCATCAGCGTATCCCTCTCTTCTTATGGTTTCTAGAGTATATTCGAATATATGATGTTTTTTCCTCTTTTTATCGGCACAAACGCAGTTCTTAATTGGCATCGACAGCAAGCATAAAACTTCTCATGTTTTGCATCGGTTACTCTTCGAGGACCAGGCACAGCTCTATCAGCTGCCTAATAAAGGATAGTCCACGCAAAAAGACGTGATGGGAAGGATCGCCGTGCGGTCATTTCCATGTCACGTCTTTTTTGGGGGAGACCTGTTCATTCTCAAATAAGCGCTCAACTATTTCCTTTACCCCTGATAACTCGAGGCAACTTCCGAGATAAAATAGAACCAAATATGTATCTTGTCTCCTTTTTTCAGGGCTTCAATCTAGTTACCTTACAATCTTTTTCAACTTCAAGAAAGTCTACCAAAACAAAAAAATGAACGATACAGGGAGCAGTCTTGGATTTTCACTTGGTAAAAATGTTGCCTGTGTTGTCATCCATTTCGGGATTATCACGACGATTACCAAATTGATCAGATTAAAATAAAGAATGTGTTATCATTTTTACTAACTTACAAAAAAAAAGCTTATTCCTAACTCATCGTCAAGTTGGAATAAGCTTTTTGAACTTTCACGTATTTCTCAAGTTTTATTACAGATTAATCTTATTCAAAAAATTGGTTAACAACTCATTGAACTCTATCTGATCCTCTTCACTACTCCAATCTAAATTAGAAAGATTGTTATTAATCTTCTGTAGAAGAAGTTTAAGCTGGGACAAATCTTTAAAGTCATCTAAATCGACAGCACTAAGTAACTCCAGCAATTGACCATCATAAAATACGCCAGCAATCGGATCCTCCGATAAGATTTCCATCGCTTTTTTTATGCCAAGGTCAATAAATACATTCTGAGTTAACATCCTCGATACATCTTCCAAATCAATCTCGTCCGCTGTTTTATTAATTAGTCTAGCATACCATGTATCCAATGCATACTCAGGTTCAGCATTCTGATTGTTTTGATTCAATGAATAAATCTCTTTAATGGTTTGACTCATTTATTTCAATCCTCCAAACGGTTCAAATAAATCCTCAATTTTTCTCAGATTTAAGTTTGCTTTGTTTAAAGCATCTTGCAGTGTTTTTCTAGTGGAGTCTGATAAATTCGGGTTTTGTAAAGACCCTTCAAGCCCGCGTTTTATTTTACTAAGACCCTTATAAGAATCTTGCATTTCCTGAAGATGGTTCCAATACCCTCCGTCTCTTTTGGGAACAGGATTCCCTTGCAAATCTCTTAAGGTTCCCGAAAAGTCCATTTCAGTAAGATGCTTATCAACTATGTTATCTAAAGTTTCAAGGTTTCTATTTTGAGCCCTTGATAGCTCTTCCACAATAGGAGCCTTCGGTGTCCCCTCAACCTTCCCCCCATCCCCACCCGAATCATGCTTCAGGTGCGGGTGGGTCTTCACGCCGATCCGGCGGGTGGCCAAGCCAGCCAGGATCATGGCAGCCTGCTGCCCCATATAATTGGACGCGCCGCCCGAATCCTCGATGTCTGAGGCAAATTTCTCCCGGGTATCGGCATCAAAAATCATTTTGCCTCCCCAAACCGCCGTGTCGATGATCTCTTCCGCCGTCCCGATAGTTGCATTATAGGCCATGTCCTTGGCAGTGCCAAGCGGGTCTTCCACCAAGGATGTAGCCGTATCCTTTACCGAATTTGCCACGGATTTCGCCCCGGTCTGCAGCCCCTGCCAGAAGTCCCCCGCATGGTCCCAGAACGTTTTGGGCTCGTTCGCAGCGCCCGCTGCCGATGCCGCAATCATGATATCTTCACGCATATCCGCTGAGATGAACCGGAAAGCAATGGCCTTCAATTCCTGGCCGATGATCCGTAAATGCTCAATCGTTTTATTCATTTCGCCATGAGCACGCTGAAAATCTTCGAAAAACCTCGAACGTGTCGTTCCTTCCCACGAAGACATCATATACGTAATCTGCTGGTCCAGCCGATTCTTGGTCGTTTCCAGTTCTTCCGCTGCCCTGGCTGCTTCCTCCGATACCCGAATCAGTACCTCGGGCGGGACAAGTATTCTAGGCATTTGCATCCTCTCCAACGTTTCATTGGACCTTATTGTATCTATCTTCTAGGATATGGAAAAGGTTCCAGAGTCCTTCATATTGAAGGCATGGGAGTATGCCAGTTGGATGGAGCCAAGCCTTCATGCTCTCATATGGTACAGAAGCCCCAGTATATGCGTGCTCAGAATCCGGACCTCATCAAATCGCTTAGCACAAAAGCCAGATGTTTTTCGGCCAAACGCATATGGCGGTAAAAGGTGGCTCTGCTCATATGGAAGGATGCTGCGAGCTGGCTTTTGTTCCGGTCCTTGCGCAGATAACTTGCGATGAGAATTTCCTTCTCCAACAGCGTCAAAGGTTCCATCGGACGTCCGTCGGCCAGAATCCCTTGAATGATGTCCCTCACCTGCATCCCGTCTAAACCCAAACGCCGAATTACAGGGAGTTCCTCCAGCTTGTCCGGGTCGAACAGCCGTTCCAGCATTTGCTTCATTACGCTTCTATCAATAGCCAGGGGATACTCATCCTCCCGCTGATATGCCGGTTGTCCTGCTGCTGTCTCCGTTTGCCGGATGATCCGCTGAATCCACTGATCAAAGCTCGTTTGCCTAAAATCTAGCTCCCATGTCGTCAATTCGATGCCCGCATATCCCGTCGCTTTCCCGCACGCTTTGAATCCCAGGATCGACAATAAGGAATTCAACTGCGGATCCCCCGCCGCCAAAATCCCCCGCAGACCACCGGTCATGCGAACCAGCCATTGCTGCATCAGCAAAGCTCCCAGCTCTTCGGGACGATACAGGGACTGTTCGGCATTTACCGCAGATAACAGCACAAATATCGTATCGGCCGCCTCCGGAGGAAGCCGATGCAGCGAGGAAGCCTCCTCTCCCAGCATCCCCCTGCACCCAGGCGCATATCGTTCCAACAAGGGCATACTTAAGGCATGCAGCCATACGCCTGCGCAAAACGCCAGCGGCATCCCTTTTTCGTCCCGCACGATAAAGATTCCCTCAGGAAAATGAGCTGCAATCTCCTCCAGCAAAATCGGGTAATCGGCAGAGTCGACCAGTTCAGACTGCCAGTCGGAACCCCGAATAGACGCCTTCAAAAAACGCTGCAAATACGGCATATCCTCCTGCCGGAACGGCTTCTGTTCGCCTGGTTTCAGGCTTGACGAGAAATTGGCATATGCATGGGCCGAGGGCAAAAATTCGCGGTACAGCTCCAAGATGTGGGCGCTCAGACGCATCTGCATCCGTTGATCGACCGAATGGAATCGTTCCGCCAGCAGAACGAACGCCTGATGGCGAACCGCTTCGAATTGTGCGGGGTTTCTGCGCGCAAAGTCATCCCGTAACATCCGAGCAACGACCTGGTGCAGCGTTATCCCATCCGCCGTATTCCGTACGAACGAAAGTGCCCTCAGATGGTAATAGTCCGTCCCTTCCAAGGGTGTATCCAACATCCGGTTCAGCATGTTCTCGTCGGCTGCAGGCAGAAGCGATAAAACCGTCAGCCCGCGGTACACGCCAGGAGAAGCCGCTTCCCGTAAAAATTCGGCGCTCAATACAGCCGGAACCTCTCGCCATACATCCCACTGCGCCACAGACTCGGAAAGCAGCATATCCACGGTCAAGGCAAGCGACAACGGATGGCCTTCCGTCTTCTCGGCAATAGCCCTTTGCCATTCCGCAGACAAGCCGCTGCCTTCTAAATAATCGTAGACCTCTTCTCGCGTAAACAGCCGCAAAGGGAACCTTTGGATTTGGGACTTCCATTCCGGATTCGTCTGCCACTTGAGCGGCAGTCCATTGCGCGAGGCACATACGATCAACACGCGGGCGGACTTCAACTCAGGAAGAAAGCTGGAGAACAGCCACCCTTCCAGCTTTTCGATCTCCTCGCCATTGTCTATGAACAACACGGTACGCTGCAGCTGAAGCTCGTTAACGATGTATGGCAGCAGCGCGGATTCCGGAGCCCTGGTTCTGCCGTATTCCGTTGCAAGACTCATCTCCAGACTCGCCAAAAAAGCGCCCGACGTCGTTAAGCCTCCTTGCCCGTCCAGCCAAAGGGAACGCACGGAGGACTGCCTTGCCATTCGGGCCATTTGCAGCAGCAGCGTTGTTTTGCCAATGCCGCCAATTCCAGATATTGAAAAAATGGATGTCTGCGCCCGGGGATCCGCCAGCCAATCCGTGAAACTCATCATTTCCCGATCCAAACCGATGATGCGATGTTTTGCAATCTTCTCCATTCGTTACATCCTCACTCCATCCGCTTTTCGCCCGTTGAATCTTACAACTAGTAAACCTGCTATTTTTTTATACTATACTATGTTACGAGTCTACGAATAGGCTCCCTTACGGAATAAACGCAAAAAAACGCGCACATTCTCGGTTGGAATGTGCGCGCCAGCTATTCGGCTGCAATCAGTTCATGAAATTCAAGTAGAGCAGCATTCGGTTTAAGAGAACGGTGCTTTGGGCGCGCGTGGCAAACGCCTGCGGAGCGAACGCAGCCTTCCCGACCCCTTCGATCATGCCCGCGGCCAACAGGTCGGCAGCCGATCTCTTGGCCCACTCGGATACCTGGGCATGGTCCGAGAAGCGTTCCAACGCAGAGGCATCCTGCGACGGAAGCTCACCGGCATATCGGATGGCTCTGCCCAGCATCACCGCCACCTGCTCTCTCGTGACCACAGCGTCCGGTCGGAACGAACCGTCGGCGTAGCCTTCAATCAAACCAGCCGCGGATGCGGCCCCTATCGCACCGGCATACCAAACTTCGTTCGGCCCCACGTCCGAATAGGAAGCTAGCTGCGGTTTCTCGGCCAGTCCGAGCGCACGCACGAGCATCGCGACGAACTCGGCGCGGGTCACCGTACGGTTAGGATCAAACGTGCCGTCAGCCGATCCGTTCACGATCAGCTTGTTCGCCATCCGCTCGATGTCGCTTTGCGCCCAATGTCCCTGGATATCCCCGAAGGTTCGGTTGGAGCGAACCGCGGTGAACACGCCGTTATAAACGTCATAAAAAGTCGCTGTCTCTCCTTCAAAAACGGAAGGGACGAAGCGCGGCTTCCCTGCGCCATCCACCCGCACGACGGTGGAATGGTCGGGTTCTGTCGCACCGTCCATTAAGAATGTGCGCTCCAAATACGTACCTTCCGCTTCGATTTTTACATTGCCGTCGCTGTATAGCTCAAAAATCGTCGGCCTAGCCAGCATGTCATAACCTTGACGGGTCAATTCCTCTTCCAGCTCACGGCTTGCAGAATCCGTCATTCTCGCAATGACAACCGTTACGGTCGCTCGGTTCGGGAGGTCGCTTAGCACGTGCAGCGGAACGCTGTAGCTTGCCCCGTTCACCCCAATCCGAATGGCTGCATTCGGCTTCGCCGCAAGGAGAACCTGCAGCGCTTCAGCCGGAAGATCGACCTTCACCACCGGATCCTCATTGTCGATGTCGATGACGATATCCTCCCCGCCAGCGGCCCATGACCGAACCAGATCGGAGTCCGGTATCAGTCTCAGAACGGTGCGCCCGTCATGCTCCTGCTCTTTTTTGGCGGTTACCCGAACTTGTTTGCCGTTGATCGTTACGATCTTTCTTGGGTCCGGCGCAGGGGAAGGGGCAGGAACCGGAACCCAGCTATAGGATGGGGATTCCGGTTCTGGGGTATAGGCAGCTCTCAGATCGATGCGCCCTACGTCGACCGTCTCCCCAGCTAAGACATTTACGGTTGTCGCATAATCGTTATACGTCGCTGCTGTCACTGTGAGTTCATGGCGGCCTGCCGCTACGTTATTCAGCGCAAATCTCCCCTCGGCGTCGGTCATATCCTTCATTCCGCCCACCGATACCGCTGCACCGGCCAGCGGTGTATTCCCTGTACCGTAGACTGCGCCGGTCACCGTCCCCGTATCCGTTGGAGCCGGATGTACCGTCACTGCTGCGGTGGCCGTGAACCCGCCGTCGATTGTCGTCACCGTAACGACCGCCGTACCTTCAGCGACCGGCGTCACCTCACCGCTCTGATCCACCTGGGCGACGCTTGAATCGCTGGAACTCCAGGATACCGCCTGATTCGTCGCATTCGCCGGCAAAAGGACGGATGTCAGCTTCTGTGAAGCACCTCCTGCCGTAAGGGTCAGAGTCGTCTGATCCAGACTCACCCCCGTAACGGGGATTGTGTTACGAATATGGCTCGCTTCCACTTGGATAACGCTCCACGCTTGGATGCGCTGCTGTGCATCCAGTTCAAATACCTGGAGATATTGACCCGGGATTGGATCCACAATGTCCGTACCTAACGAATACAAGGCTGCTTCGCCAGGCAGAGCATCTCCCAATAGGGGACGCTCACCGGCATCTGGCCCGAGCAAATAAGCAAACGTATGCCCCGAATTACCCGGAACCGCCGTCACGCTCGTCGAACCGTTCGCGCTGCCTGGACGAATAGCAAGCCCGTCGATGTCCGGTGCCGGTTCATCCACATACAGAGTTAAGACTGCGCTAACGGTGTTCTGGCCCGCATCGGTCACAGAAACTGTAACCGGGAACGTACCGCTCACCGTAGGTCTGCCTTTGAGCATGCCGTGATCCGTCAACGCTAGGCCGTCAGGAAGTCCGGAGGCGTTCCAAGTCAAGCCCCCCCTTGCGCCGTCGAAAGCTTCAAGGACCAAGGAATAAGGGGTGTCCTTGTCCGCCCGCGGTAAATCGGTTGACAAAATGTCCGGACGAAAATAAGGATATCCGCCATTAATACCGGCATCGACGGTCCAGATATCGGTGAAATCCCAGCCTTGGTAATTGGATGCTTCCCTCATTTCGTTGGTCGTAAGGCCCGTGAGATGAGGTGAGACTATGATATCCCCAACCCCCACGCCAATGGTTTGGCCCGATGCTGTGTTATTGTAATATGAGGCGTCGATGGATGAATACGTCACGATTCCGATAAAACCGCCCACCGTGTAATAGGTGACGCTTCCGGATTGCATGATTGCAGTTGAAGAATAACTATTGGTGATCGTTCCGTATATCATTTGTCCGGCCAATCCGCCCCCAAAGAAAAAGTGATCGCCACCCGAATTGGTCACCGTTCCTGTGGCATAAGAGTCACTAATGGAGCCTGCACCTTGGGAACCGACAAGCCCTCCGGCATACTGATTAGAAGCATCGCCGCTCTTTACGGCAGTAGATGAAGATGAGCGAAGAATGGTCGAATCGCCATTGGCCGCCCCGGCCAAGCCGCCTGCTACGCTCACGCCTCCGTAACCAGTAATATTCCCGCTCGCAATAGAGCCCTGCGAATGCGAGTTGATGATGCTACCGCCCAACAGATGGCCCACCAATCCGCCGGCATAGCTGCCGCCGTTGACTTGAGCTGAAATGCCCAGGTTACGGATGGTCCCCGATACGCGGCCGAAAAAACCGACATACTGCCGAGACCCTCCCTCGATGGTGAGACCTTCAATCCAGTGCCCCCTTCCGTCAAAAATACCGCTGAAGACGGTCGCTTCATCGGCTATGGGCACCCAATCGTATCCGGTCATATCGATGTCGCCGGTCAATCGGATATTCCGATCCAGGTAAGACGCTTGATTCCGATTGATATAAGCCAGTTCTTCTGCGGTCCCGACCCACACCCAACCGTCCGCTTCAACCGGAACCGAGTTGTTACCAGCCCGGACCACCGGCTGAGCGGAAGCCAAGGGAGCAAGCACCATCGAAAAAATGAGCGTTACTGCCAGCATAATGGACATTTTTTTCATAAACAGGTTTCTCCTTTGCATCAGTACAATCATCGATGAGTCATAGAAACACGACGTGATCTGATAAATTTCAACATCTTCAATTAAGTGTAATATAACAATGGAACAGAGACTGTCTCAATTTTGTTTCAAGTTCATAGAGAGACTGTCATAACGAAAAACCGAGCGAATACAGGGAACGGCCCTGAGTTTTCGCTCGGCTATTTTTGCTTATACGGAATTCATCAAATAATATACCGTGTTAAAAACGGAAATCGTCCTAGAGGCTGCTTAACTTCTCTGGATTCGCGACGGTATAGATCTCCTGTATGGTGTGAGCCGGTTTCACTCCATCCTTGCACAGGTCGAATTACCCTAAAACAAAAGCTTTTGTCGGACTCCAGCATGAAAAAAAAGAGCCTCTAAAAGGCTCGTTAAATCATCCATTATCAGATTTATCTTTCTATTCTTTTAGATGATATCTTATTATGAATATTCCAAGAACTAATGCTAATATAGGGACTAATGTAAGCCAGTAATGTCTAGTATTCGCAACTAGAATTATCCCTAAAATACAAAGCACCAAATAAACAACGTCCGATATAAGCCGTCTTCTCAAATATGTAGTTCTGGATGAGTTTTTCATGACGAAGACCCTCTCTTTTAACCTAGAATAATTACATTATAAATGGCATCATCTATCATTTGATCATACGTACGACCATCTCCACCATCATGCACTTGTTTTGGCACCCCGTTTACTTTCGCCTCTAAAATATATTGTTCACTCTTGAAAAATATTAGCTCACTCACTTTATTTTTTAATAGTTGAATATTCTCGCTATTTAATAGTTGAGGATTCAACACCGATATAAAATTCAACAACTTGTTTGCATTTATTATTACTTCCTCCACAAAAGAAACTGTTCTGATTATACTTCCGTTCCACTGTGAATATTTAAATTCCTTGTATGGTTTATCAATAAATAGATCTATTATTGATTCTCGATCAACATCCTCTACCAGGCTCACACTCAGCTCTTTTTCATGCAAAATAAATTCAAGCCATAGGTTTGCACTATCCGGAATTCGATACGCAACGTAATTATGCTCTTTTATTTTTTTGGCTATCGTTAATAAGTCAACAAATCATCGAACAAGCCTTTCCTCGCCAAAAGGACAATCATCAAAGAATAACCCGTATTTATTGCCGTTAAAATTTAGTTCAATGATCCCTTCAATATCTTGTTTTTTCTGGTCAAATTGTTAAGCTGACATTTGTTTAATATCATCAAAATTATCATATGCTTTAAAAGAAATAGCAAACATGTGCGGTCACCCCTAATCGCGTACTCTAATCCATATGTTAGATTGTTTCATGTAATACACGTAAGAAAGATTGTTCCTTGCACATTTTTAAGTTGGAGTAAGCCTTTGGAAGTTTATCAAGCGTATCCATTTTTCTATCCCCAAACTCCATTTTAAACATCAAAAAACATTTGTTACTGTTGGATTAATGGTCACAATAGATTTCCTTGCTAAGAAGCAAATATATAAGTTACTCTAATTTTGCCTTTTAGACCAGTAACCTTCGATTTCATTAATCGCATTTATTGCACCTGCTCTGATGCTACTGTTTTTATGTGCTAAATACTTGGTTAGATAGGGTAAATACTCCTTTTTGAAAGTAAAGCTTAGTATCGTCAATGCGGAATGGAGACACTCCTCAGGCAGACGTTCAAGATTGTCAGCTAAAATATCGAAATTTGTCCCCTCAATGTTTTTATAAGTTGCTGCGGATAGTACTGTACTAAATATTTCTTCCTTCATATCTAAACTCTCTTCTTTAATACCGAAATGGAGTAATACTGTAACTATATCATTGAAATTTTCAATTGAATTGTTATAGGATTCGAAAATATCACAAAAGTGGCTTAATATCTCTGTTTTTTCCTCGGTGGTCGATCCAGAGAGTGTTGCCTTTAGTTCTTCTATATTCAATTATTTCACCTCATTCAATATTATGGAGTAAAGGGAATATGCGTATCATTAGCAATTGACTCATCATAATGAGGACTGTTTTCTCTTAGGACATTCTCTTTATGAAAGTTCCCTTCCGAATCCATTGTCCATTTCCATTTTGGGTTGACTTGCTTAACTTCTACTCTACTCAGGTATGGAGCAGGAAGCGGTCAAAATTTTTTAAAATTCCCCCCACATGGATCAAACAAGATAAAATACACTCCCATAGATTGCACGTGCAAAAAGACTTATTCCTAACCATTTTGCGGCGCAAGAAAAGCGAAAATAAAAAAAACAGGTCACATCATTAACCTGTTTTATGTAAGTCTATTGCGTAAATTTTGATAGTGATGAAGTAAAGCGGTTCATTCAGTACTGGACAGCCAACCAAACTTTACCAAGGGGTAATCGTTTTTTCAAGCTCACATATAGTCTACTACATTTATTATAGTGTCTCTTAGAGCAATATAATTCGGTTCATCATAAGGCAATGCTTGTTCGTAAATTTCCATAAAAGCATTTTTCAATTCCGATTCCTCAGCCAAATCATCGTCCATTTTCTCAAGCAATTCAAAAAAATTGCAAAGTTTTATACATAAGTCTGCGTTAACAGCTTCATTTTCAACTACTTGGTGCATGCCATCTGGTAGTAGATGTTTACTAGCATTATATATTACAATCCCCAACATCTCATTATTCTGTAGAACAACCGAAAAGTCTGAGGTCAATTTTATTTCAATGGATTGGCTTGTTCCGTTCCATTTATCTGAATATGACAGTAATATATCATCTTCAAAATAGTACTCGGCAAAATCCGATAACTTACAATTAAAATTCCTCTTCTCACTTATTTTGATGTTCCCAACCTTCTCTTCAACCAAGTTTATATCCATTCCACCTTTTTTTACTGCTATCGGCTCATTTAAATTTATTACTGCTCCTCTAAAATCCAAGTCCTCCTCATTAAATAATATAGTATCCGCATCAGACCACAACCAATTAAAGCTACCATAGCTTGTATTTTTTAGTTCTTCAATTTCATTGTAATTCTTCTCCTTACCAATCCATACAATTTGACTCGTCAGGTACCATCTAACCTCTGTATTACTTAAAGACTGTTTAACATCAATATTAATTTTCATATTTTTCATGGTAATATTTGATTAGCAGGGGGCAAAGTCCCTCCACCAGGAGTTGGGATGGTTCCATTTACAATTGCCTCATTTGTGACGGGCATTCCTGGTTCTGTGGCTTTACCACCAAAAATTGCAGCACCACTTTCTCCTCTTGCTCCATCCGGTCCATAACTGGTAATTGTATTTCCTTTGGAACTCCCTTTGCTTTCTACTATTACCACATTTCCTCCCTTCCTATAGATATAGTTCTGTGAATTATTACCTGCTACATAAACCGCATCAGGATTAGATAGTATTTCTAACTCCTTTTCTTTTCCGAGTCGGCCATGATAGTTACTTGCGTATTTAATTTTTCCTTCTTTGGCTTTCTTGCTAATATCATTTGCTGATTTTGCAAGTTTTTCAAAACCTTTTGGTATACCGCCATTCCCCGCCCCCTCAACCTTCCCCCCATCCCCACCCGAATCATGCTTCAGGTGCGGGTGGGTCTTCACGCCGATCCGGCGTGTGGCCAAGCCGGCCAGGATCATGGCAGCCTGCTGCCCCATATAATTGGACGCGCCACCCGACGCCTCGACGTCTGCCGCAAATTTCTCCCGGGTATCGGCATCAAAGATCATTTTGCCTCCCCAAACCGCCGTGTCGATGATCTCTTCCGCCGTCCCGATAGTTGCATTATAGGCCATGTCCTTGGCAGTGCCAAGCGGGTCTTCCACCAAGGATGTAGCCGTATCCTTTACCGAATTTGCTACGGATTTCGCCCCGGTCTGCAGCCCCTGCCAGAAGTCCCCCGCATGGTCCCAGAACGTTTTGGGCTCGTTCGCAGCGCTCGCTGCCGATGCCGCAATCATGATATCTTCACGCATATCCGCTGAGATGAACCGGTAAGCAATGGCCTTCAATTCCTGGCCGATGATCCGTAGATGCTCAATCGTTTTATTTCAATTCGCCATGGGCACGCTGAAAATCTTCGAAAAACCGCGATCGGGTCGTTCCTTCCCACGATGACATCATATACGTAATCTGCTGGTCCAGCCGATTCTTGGTCGTTTCCAGTTCTTCCGCTGCCCTGGCGGCTTCCTCCGATACCCGCATCAGTACCTCGGGCGGGACAAGTATTCTAGGCATTCGCATCCTCTCCAACGTTTCATTGGACCTTATTGTATCCATCTTCTAGGATATGGAAATGGTTCCAGAGTCCTTCATATTGAAAGTATTGGAGTATGCCAGTTGGATGAAGCGAAGCCTTCATGCTTCCATATGGTACAGAAGCCCCAATATGCCTCTATTCTCTCTAGTATAGTGACAGGCTTGGTTGGCATCATGGTGTATCCCTAATAAAACAGCCATAAAAGGGTTACCTTCTATGACTGTTTATACTTGCTCTTATTCATTTTTCCGTTAGCGCTCGACTACTTCTTAATAAACACAATTTTCACGCCAACCACCTGATCCTGCTCATTCACGGCCTTATACACGCCGTATGCACCATCACCGATGCCGGTACGAGATACGACGCCCCCATCCAGGACACCCGCTTCTTCCCCGCTCTCGGTGATGTCGCAGCAGGCATAATACCATTCCGTATCCGTGGTGTCGGAGCTATCCGATGCTGAATTCGCATCCGGAATTCGGTACTTTTGAATATCAAAAATCCCCGCCTGCCCGCTATCCACTCCAGCCACAAAAGGACACTTGATCCACTCCAGGAATGCCCCTTGTTCTGCTACCGAGTGATGGTAAGCCGTCAGCTTGGCGTTGGCTTCGCCCCAGTCCGGGATCTCCACCTTCTCCACTTCCCCTACCCACGTTCCATTTAATACGGCTTCCAACACGCCCATGATAATAATGTTCGTATCCAATTCATAACAAGGATCGGCCACAACCAATTGTCCGGAATTCACTTCAAAATGGCCCAGTTGAATGTTCAATGAAGATACCTCCAATAACAGCGTATGATGGTTCTATTTTAACACGTACAAATAATCAGACTCCATTTTCAACCTAGCCCCTCATGATTCCACAACGACTTCTCCTCAAACATAGCAGTCACCCGATTTTACCCACTCCCATCTATTCGTCTTTAAACTATGGACATCTCTTTTTTAACGGACTATAATGACAAAAGCGCTCCAAAAAACGAACATTAAGGCGGTAAAAATGAGTAAATATATGTTATTATTTCAAGGGACTTCTTTTTCAAGCAAATCCCCCAAAGAAATTCAAGTATTGAGAGACTATCTTTACTGCGTCAACACGGACGGCATGATTGAGCGAGTCGTGGCACCGGAAGATGCCGACTATCAATCCTTGCTGGATACGTATCAAGGCACGGACAGCTTTCACCGACTAGAGGAAGGGCAGTATTTCCTGCCTGGCTTTGTCGATTTGCATGTTCACGCCCCGCAATGGGCTCAATCCGGAACCGCATTGGACATTCCACTCTATGATTGGCTGAATACCTATACGTTCCCGCTGGAATCCAAATTCTCCGATCTGGAGTTTGCGCAAAAGGTTTACGACGATGTGGTAAGCACCCTGCTGGCCAACGGAACAACGACAGCCCTTTATTTTGCCACGGTGCATAAAGAAGCCAGTTTGTTGTTAGCCCAAATCTGTGCGAGCAAGGGCCAGCGCGGACTTGTCGGAAAGGTCGTCATGGACGACCCCGAGCAGAATCCGGATTACTACCGCGATGCGGACACATCCACGGCACTGGCGGATACGGAGGAATTTATTATCGCTGTACAGGAACTCGCCAAAACCACAAAACAAGGCGTGTATCCCGTCGTCACCCCACGCTTCATTCCAAGCTGTACGGATGAGGGGCTGAAGGGTCTAGGCGAGCTGGCAGCCAAATACGACACGTATGTGCAGTCCCACTGCAGCGAAAGCGATTGGGCGCACGGGTATGTAAAAGATCGTTTCCAGAAAAATGATGCGTTTGCCCTGCATGATTTTGGCCTGCTGCGCGATAAATCGGTCATGGCTCATTGTAATTTCCTTGATGATCAGGATGCCGAATTGTTCGCTGACACCGGCACCGCGATCGCGCACTGCCCGATATCCAACGCGTATTTCGCCAATAGCGTCATCCCGGTTGCCCGCTTCCATGCCAAAAATGTCGAAATCGGTTTAGGCTCGGATCTATCCGGCGGCTTCTCACCCAGTCTCTTCGATAATATAAGACAAGCCGTAATGTCCTCGAGAATGCTGGAAGATGGCGTGAACACCTCCCTTCCTGCGGAAGCTCGCGGCGTACCCGAGTCGAGGATTACGGTCCATGAGGCATTCTATCTGGCTACGGCCGGGGGCGGTGAAAGTTTGAGCCTGCCGATCGGTCGCATTCAAGAAAACTACGCATGGGATGTGCAGGTGATCGATACGAGACTTCCATCCGCGAAGCTGCCGATTTTTGACGAGTTTGAAGACATACAAGATATTTTTCAGAAAATCATGTATCTGGCACGGCCTGAGCATATCCGCGAGGTGTGGGTGCAAGGGGAAAAGGTTCATACGCGTTAAGAGAATAGAGGTTGTTCAAAACGCAATTCATCCTAACATTCGAGGTGTCCAACGGAGTGAAAACACAAGCAGAAGAGCTAAATGACACGCAAACAAAAACACAGCATTTAACGGTTCCGCCCGACGGCAAAATATCTTTCGGAAAATCCGCCATTCTCGGTTTACAGCATGTCGTCGCGATGGATGTCTATGTTGTCCCTTTCCTGATTGCCATGCTAATCGGCTTAGCGCCCAATCAGTCCAGCGCATTGATTCAATCCACGTTTATTGCGGCCGGGCTTGCCACGATCGTACAAACGTATTTCTGTATGAAGCTGCCGATGGCGCAGGGTCCTTCCTATGTTCCACTCGGCGCGATTGTCGCCATTTATGCCGCCAGCGGCGGCGGAGAGATGGGTTGGAGTTCCGTGCTGGGCGCGAGTTTAATTGGCGCGATCCTCGTGATTATTTTGGGGTATACAGGAATCTTCAATAAAATCGTTACTTCCTTCATCCCGCCTATTGTCGGGGGCACGATCATCTTCATCGTCGGTCTGTCGTTATTGCCGGTTGCCATCCGAGACAATATCTATGGCGCCACGGACGCTACCATCAATCAGAACGTGCTGCTGGCTCTGATCTCAGCGGCTGCGCTTATTCTGTTCGTGATCCTGGGTTCTTTGTTCCGCACGAGAGGCGCGATATTCCGCGTTACGTCTGTGATGGTCGCATTAATTATCGGGTGTATCTCGGCCAACTTTATGGGTGTGCTGGATTTCAGCGCTGTCGCAAACGCCAAGTGGTTCAGCATGCCGCAGATTCCGTTTAAGGATTTTGGCTTCTCCTTCGACTTCTCGGCGATCATCACCATGATCATTATTTATCTCGTCCTGCTGGCAGAAACGACGGGGACATGGTTTGCCATCAGCAATGTCATTGATAAACCGTTAACGGATAAGAACATTAACCGTGGGGTTGTTGGTGAAGGGATTAGCTGCCTGATTGCTTCGGGGCTCGGCTCCACGCCGGTTACCGGCTATTCCACGAATGCAGGCATCATCTCCATCACGGGTGTGGCCAGTCGTCGAGTCTTCCTGGCGGTAGGCGGATGGTTTGTCCTCTTCGGTTGCTCCGGCAAATTGGCCGCGCTGATCTCCTCGATCCCAACCGCGGTCATCGGCGGCGTATTCGCCATCGTCTGCGGCATCATCTCGATTAACGGGATCCAGGTCATGAAGAACGAAAAGATCGGAGAAAAAGAAATGTACATTATCGCCATCCCGATGATTTTGACGTTGGCGTTAGTGCTCATTCCTAAAGACTTCTTGTACACGCTGCCTACGTTCGTGCAGTATTTGCTGGGCTCGCCGATTCTGGCTGCTTCGCTTGCAGCGATCTTGTTGAATAAATTGCTGCCGAGTGCGAAGTAGGTTGTAGAGCGAGGCAATTGGAGTTATATGTAAGGTTTACGGAGCTGCCCCTAGAGAGACTACGTTTGTCGTAGGCTTTGGGGGTGGTTTTTTGTATATGGGGGACACTGATCAAATCAAACATGTGTTTACTGAACCTGTGATTGCACTCATCTCCTTTTGTTTCTCATCGCGGCTAACAGCTTCACATTCCCATAGGCTCCTTCCACGAAGCGCCGATAATCAGGGGATTCCACCGGAACGATCGCGATTTGCCCCTTTGCATTGAAATGAATACCCCACCCGTATTTCTTCGGGAGCATCGATGCTCTCAAGCATGGTTGCGGCTTCATATAAAACTCGTCTCGAATCTGGTTCCCTCTCTCGGCTAACTCTGCCTCCGGAATATTTTTGTGCCGGATATGCACTTCGTACAAGAGCTCCTCCTGGGTATAGCCATACGGATGATTCGTGATTAACTCAAACTCGATGCCCGGCTTGGTTTTTCCGTCTTTCTTGTCTGGCGGCTTCGTTCCAGTCTCAACGGGGCAATCTGCGGCAACGGTAATAAACGTATCATAGTAATTCCAATCCATTTTCGTTCCTCCTAATCCAATATATAGCACCGCTCATAACACATCGTCTTATTTATAACCAATTATAACCCCTTATCCCTGACAGAATCGGTCAGTCATTCTGACCGTTTTCCCCCCCTAATTCTATACAAATAATGAGGAGCCTTTGTTTAACAATTCGCGGATTGCGAATTGCCTTCTAAGCGGTATAACGCGTGTGGTATACTTAGCACAAAAAATTAGAGCGGTGACGGAGGGAGTTAGTATGAACCATCATAGGATAATAGAACAAGCATTGATTCATATCGAGGAGAATTTAGAACAGCCTTTATCCGTGTCATCCGTTGCTCTTACTTTCAATATGTCTAAATATTATTTTCATAGGCTTTTCTCTGCCATGATGAGCTGTTCGTTAAATCAGTACATCCTATCTAGAAGATTGAATGCCGCTTTACCACTCATTTATAACAACAACTTGTCGCTAACCGATATTGCTTATCAGTTAGCCTTTGGTACGCAAGCCTCATTCACCCGGTCATTCAAACAACATTACGGCGTAGCTCCAAGTTCGCTAAGAGCAGGGTTCAATAAAATCTCTCCGACTCCAATACCTACTGTGGTTAAAAGACCATTTAAAAATATGAATGGTGATGTCGTCACGGATTTCACACTGACAGAGTTCAAAGAGACCCGAATAAGCGGGATTGCCTTTGAAGTAGACCTAGCCACTGATGATTACAAGAAGAAGATTCACTCTCATTCCAAAATGCTGTTGAATCATATTGATGACAACATAAATGGTTCTTGTTTTGTCATTTATTCAAACTGTCAACCCAATTCAACCCGGTTCAAAGTTCTGTTCGGAATCCCAAGTGACATTCAAATTCATAAACCCTTTTATTTCACGGTTGATGTACCGACTATTTTTTGTGCGAGGTTCAACTATTTTGGCGACTTGCTTGATATTGGAGAAGTGCTCAAAACAGACTATGCAAGATTCTTAAAGATTTCCAAGCAAGAGTCTGATCAATCGGATATTGAGCTTATCCAGGTTTTTAATGACGTCCACAATCTGGATTCAACCTACCATATCTATGCACCAATCAAGAAACTCCCTGACGATCTGGAAATTTAATGTGTTGCACCGAGGAGCCAAACCGTCAGAGGAACTATTTATTTCATTCAATTAGGGAAGATCGAAAGACATCTCTAATTCGATGCTTACTTGCGTTCCGACCAAACAGCATATCCCATCCATATAAGAGCTAATCCCATAGGTATCGCCAATGCCCGATCAAACGGATGGGGGATTATTGCAGCAGCAATGGTCACTACAGAAGCGAAGGCCAGCAGAATTGCTGCTGGGCGAGGGAAGACTCTGGCACGTAATGTGGCGATGCCTAGCAGCAGACCTCCTAGCATATACAATACTCCCGCGAGCGGTGCTAATATTGGGAAGATCCCCAGATGAACCTCGCTAACCGTTCCTCCAAAGAGCCCAACCATTCCTTCTACAAACTTCTCAGCATCACTTGTCAACAACGGCAAAACGAATGCTTCGATGAAACTAAAAATGATTGACATTAACCAGAACAGATTGAACAAAAGGAAACCGACCAAGCCAAGCCACCCCGCTTCTTTCGCTTGGCTTATATAGAATCCCGTAATTCCGATCAGGTTAAAGAGCGACATAGCTATAGTCAGGCATGCAACCACTACCCAAAAGTTTGTGTGCACAGAAGAAATATCATCTGTCGGGTGGATAAACTGAATGACGATATATAGAATCCCTGCTATTACTGCCATAAATCCTGACCACCGTTTGAGAACATGTGGTGTTATTATTGATTTACTTCCCTCTTTATTGTGCTCTATATTCACGATGATTCCTCCACTTCTAGGTATTAATAACATGATCGCCAAGTCTTTTCTCGACATGACAGGTTTTGACTCCAACCAACATTGAGGTTATTTTGAATTTTTTCGCTACGGCCCCTTCCTTATTATGTTTGTCGAATATAACTTAACAAATATAGCCTGCCCTTACTTTTCAAATCTTGCTGTAATTGGTGAAGAGATCGTAAGGATCTGAAAACGAAAAAAGCACCTCTCTCGAGATGCAAACGAATTTATAATATATTTCCCCAAAGGACCGGGAAGCGCTAATGATAGGCATTCTTCAAGAACAGCCATTAGTTGCCTCAAAATCTTTTTCAGAAGTCAGCGTTCGAGGCTGTGCAAACGAGAATCTTACTTCAATAATATGCAAATGGTTTACGCCATCCCTCCACTTCCTACGTCCACCTGAACCCATCACTGCGCTGACAGATTCGTTCGAAATGAAGGCAAGTCAGTTGCCTTACTCATCTCGTTCAACAAATTCTCCATGCTCGCTCTCTGAAAGGACGCCAGGTATACAGCCAACAGTTCATCCGTCTCCTCTTCGGATACGTCAAGTTCAAACACGATCAGCACATCGTCCTTCAGATAGATTTTCCATGCGTTCAGCTCTGATCCCTCATTTATCTCATGTTCTGTTTCATCCAGACGCATGCATCTGCGGTAGTCGGACAAGCTCCACATGCTCTCATCGAATATAGCCCAATACGGCAGCCGATCCTCAACGCCCAGCTGAACGAGTCCCTTGCCAGCGAGAAAACGTTGAAGCGATCGATTTTCCAGCTGCCAGTCGGGTAAGTTCCACGCGCACAGGTAAACCGGGGGATCCTCCATCTCCAGTTCCTGTAGGCGGATCCCGCAATAGATCACGGATTCCTCTACTTGATAGAAGACCAAAAATGCCTTGTCTGTCGTGAAAAACGTTTCATCCGGAATGAACACATCCTGCAGAGGGAGCGGTTCAAATTGGTTATTGCACCCTTGCGTGATATATGGGGATCGTCCCAAAATTTTATAATATTCCCGCAGCACCGTCGGCAACGGGAAACCCAGGCTCTGTTCCTTTGCTTGAATGTCTGCCTCCTGAATGCCGTGGGCCTCCTTGTGATGCTCTCCTAATACGCGGAGAAGTCCTTCGATTGTTGCTTTCATTTAGTTGGGTCAACCTCCTCAACGTATATCGTTCAACAAGCTTCTGCGAGTTCTTCTAGAGAATATTGATACGCTTCGCAACAAATACAATCTAATTTATTCAATCTAACAATCATGAATTGAATAAGTCTGATGCTGAAACCTTTTTCCAGCCTTCAAGTCCTACTAAATTTAATATCCGTTCTTTTTCTGAAGCATCAAATTTGTCCGTATCTTTTTTAAGACTCCGTTCAAATTCCTTCATGTACTGCTCATTACTCGTATCAGTAACGTACATATAATAGACATCTTGGATCGTATCTCCGTTGCGAAATTGAAACTGAAAGACATACATTTGTTTAATTTCTTGAATTTTAGGCAGTTGTTCGGGTTCCCCACTCTGTGCCATTGTGCGGCATTCCTAAGCAAATCAGGGTCACTTTGAACATTGATCAGTTCGGGTTGAACGCGATGGGTATCGTTACGATACAAATAGATATTTACCATCTCCAACGAGCCGGATTCTTCTATTCGATCCGGGTTTCTTGGCGAACAGGAAGTTATGAGCAACGTAACAAGAAGAAGATACAACATGTTCATATAAAATACTCCTACATATCATCTTAAACTCAAGTACGTATTTTCCGTAAGAGAGAATTTGCATTACACCATATTTTAACATAACCTCTTTGCGAAACGGCTTCCTGAAGGAGCATCCTGAGCTCGTCCATGAAGTGTTCGAAAGCTTGAATGAAGAGTCCGCGCTTCTATCCAAAGACGTCGATCACACCGTCCAATTAATTCAGGACATCCAAGGCGTCTCCGAACCTGTTGCGCGTCAGCAGCTGGAAGGCTCTTTATACCCGTTTGACCCGATTGATGACACCGTCCGCCAACGCTGGCAAGCGGTAGCTGATTATATGTTTGAGAAAGGGATTATTCCGAATGAAGTGGATGTCCTATCCAATACGGTAGATGTGAGGACGTTGAAGTGAAGCTGTTTGAGGTAAGCTGTGAGGAGTGGTGAGCGTCGGGCATTGTTCGGTAAAAATTCCAGTATGCAACTCTTCGAGGGCACGAGGTCTGCTTAGGACTTGGTGTCCTTTTTTTGCTTAAACGATTGACCTAGAATTGAACCACAAAAGAAGTAGGTCGCCCGTAATCGGATAACGACCCCTATCTACACGCTACGTTGTTCCATCTTAGTTGTCATTTAAATTATTTAAATTTCGTTAACTCTTCATAGTTCGTAATTTTAAGTTTGATTTTCCCTTCTTGATGAATGTTATTTTGATAATAAATTTCTGTAATCAGCTCAGAGATCTTTCTTGAATCTTGGACCATTTGATTGAATACTTCCTGATCAGCTTCAGTTATTTCCTCTGTTTCATTATAGTTAGAAGATATTGCGCTAATTTTTGTATTCATTTTATTGGCAATAGGAACTAATAACTCTGTCGATACTCCCGAATCTATAACTTTAGAATAGCCCTCTACACGATATAGCCGATTATTTATCTCCTGAATGCTTTTACCATCCAAATCTTGAAAGTTGCCAAGATTATGATAAAAATTCCAAAATACGGAATTACCTATTATAGATTCCAGTTTCATTTTTAAATCTCTATCGTTTTTGATGTTTTGATTAATCAAAAGTATAGAAAAGATAATCAATGTTATTACAGAGAAAGAAATCAGAATATTCTTAGTTCTTTTTCTCAATCCGCTTGCCCCCTTTCGCCTTCCCGAATACTAATTATAAATTTCCCCTTTCCCATACTTTCTTTCCGTCGATTAAATTTACTGAACTTGGTGGATCTTCATAGAGAGAAATCTCAACCAATGAACTTTTTCCTTCTTTCAACCAATTATATACACTACCTTCGTTAATAGAAGGATAGGATAAAATTTGATTTACTTGAAATGCAGTTGCATAATATTCTGCGTACTCGGGATCATCATCATCTAATCCATTATCTGTCTCAAAAAATGTGTCTGTTTTGCCTACAATTCTTAATCCACTGTCCCACTCTAATATGATTTCTACACCTTCATACTCTCTTAATGTTTTAAATAAAGAATCTGCTTCCATAGACATCCTCTTTCTTATTTTTTATTCTGATGGTTTAGCTGGTACTATATGAGCACCATCTTTTCCATAGTGTATCATCCCTCTATGAGTCTATATACTTCCGTGACTCATTCGCCTCTATAAACGTTATGATGCAGCCTTATTTAAAGTTGATAAAGAATTAATTAAACAAACCCCCACCATTTTCAAATAACAATGATAGGGGTCTGTTCATTAAAATGTACAACCTAATTGCTTACTAGTCCGCTATATTGATGACGTTATCTTTAACCTGATAAATGATATATTTATGATTCCATTGTTGCACGGTAACAATCGTTTCTCCATTTCCCTTTTCAAAAAAATAATTAGAGCCTTCTTGCTGGACATAGCTCCATCCTTCACTGCTCATTCGCTCTTTTAGAAGCTCAACGGAACGATCCTCTCTTGCATGAAAGATGAATTTGCTTGGCTTCGTTATCTCCCGGCCGATTAACGGGCGATGCGTGGTGCACGGCGGGCAGAATATTTCCGAAATAGGCACGGCTGTTTAATAGCCACTAATCAACCCCTGGTAGGTTAGCCAAACATAGGTATAATGTTTTATTCGGCACTGGGTAGCCCCACCAGTACTTATTGAAACCTAGCCAATAAACACTACTGCCCCTTCTCTTCGAAAAGCGATAGGAAGTTCAGCTTCAAGTAATTCAATTCTTTCAATTATCTTATCTTGTTTTTCGCTGGGTAAATTTGTTTTTGCCCACTCCTTTATCTGGGATAGCTCCTTCATCACAAAAGGCAAGTCTTCCTTCTCCATATCTAATCCAACGGAAAAAACATTAATCCATTCTAAGTTCAGTTCTTCAATAGCAGGTATCCAACATTCTTCGAAAAAAGCTTCTGATGCTACAGGAATATAAAATTTTTCCTCGAACTCGTTTTCTGAGTTTAATATCATAGCTGCAATAGACATTAATCTTTCCCTCCAAATATTGCTTCAAATGTGTGGTCAGGAAATTCTTTTCTTAGTTGATTTAGGCTGTTCTCGACTGCCTGCCTTAGTTCAGGTGTATCTCCGTCCAATCTAAAGACGAACTTACGGATATTTTGGATTTGGTCTAGTGAAGGTACATCCGGTGTACCATTTTTTGTCGGTCTAGTTGCAATAGCTTCTTCCAGGTTAACTATCCTTTTTCTAGTCTTATCTAGTATTTGCTTATCAGCAAACTGCTGAGGAGTTTGGGCAGGTAACCCTGTCTTAGGATTTACTATATTTAATCCTTTAGCTGTTTTATCTTCATAAAAAACACCGTTCTTCAAATCGATTTCGTCTAACTCACCGATTGGTCTTCCATTCTTATCAACAATTTCTACTTCTTTTACCGGTTTAACATTACCGGCACCCTCATCCCCCGACTTCCTACCGTCACCACTAGCGCCACCATTTCCGCCACCAAGATCATCATGCTTATTATTCAGCGGGCCTCTCCCCCTAATTCCAGCACGGTTGAGAATAGCGCCTCCAAGGATCATAGCCGACTGTTGACCCAAGTAATTGGACCAGCCGCCTGCTGAATCGACTTCATTCATGGTGTCTGCCACGATTTTTTCACGATATTCGTTACTAAAAACCATTCGGCCAGCCCATACAGCTGTGTCCCAAATATCCTCGACCGTCCCGATGGTTGCATTATAGAGCATCTCTTGCCCGGTTCCAAGCGGATCTTCGTACAAGGATATCGCCGTATCCTTTAACGAGTTCCCGAACTGGGCAGCTCCGATCTTTACGCCCTCCCATAGTTCCCCTGCTTCTTGCTTCACTGTGTCCCATGCCTTCCCGGCTTCCTGTTGCACCGAATTCCAGGCTTCCTCCGCTTTTCTCCCGGCATCCTCTACGGCACTATGGCCTGCGGGTCCCCTCATCATAGGGAATGCTCCCAGCACATGCCCAGCAACTTGAATCGGTTGTACCCGCTCATCTGCTGACTTAAATCGTTGGGCAATCCCTCTCAGCTCCAGGCTTGTCCGCTGGATATGCTCCGTGGTCAGTGTCATCTCTCGATGCGCCTGCTGAAAATCCGCGTAAAAACGGGATCTCGTCGTACCTTCCCACCCAGACTCCAGCATATGGATGTTCTGATTCAGCATGTGTATCATCGCTTCCAGCTGTTCATGCGTCCTGGAGCATTGCTGTGCAACGTGCAGCAACATCTCCGGTGTGACCAAAATTCTACTCATAACAACCTCTCCATCTTGCTTTCGGAATTGAACCCGATCTCCGATCATAGCTAACTTAAATATTTTACTCTACTTGAATTATATGGAAAAGGTTCTCGAGGCCTTGCTATGTCACTTAAAACTAGGATCTTTTTCTCAGTTAGATACGGGACTTTATTACGAGCGGGATTTTCAATAATATGATCACTATTATAGAAGATGTAGGATGAAGGGAGTCACGGAACATGACATACTGTAAAAAGCGGTGGGAATAGATGGATTAATTTATCCTTTATTATTCTCGCCCTGCTTGCTTGCACTGAATATCTGTTTAGAAAAAAATAACTTGTCCCTAGGTATCAATGGAACAACGGAAATACTGCTGTATTCCTACCGACGATGTTCGGTGAATCCCTTTCAACCAATTTCTTAAAGTTTACACCTTTATAACCATACTCATGTAATAATGACTTGGTAGCCTTTTCCCCCAATGTTACAACAACTTTAGGTTGAATGATCCCCTCAATGAGAGGTTTAAGAAATAAGGACACGCGATTACGAAACCACGATCCTATCACTTTACCAGCTAGCCCACCTTCTGTTTTTCACACACAAGATAGCATTGGTAAAAAATAAAAAGTAATGTTTGTTTTTAGCGTTACTTTCATTAATATCCACACCAGCAATATTTAACTATCATGGACAATCCATCTATAAAATCCATTCCCTAACGTTTTACTAAACAAATATAAACAAGCAAATAGTAAATTAAAAACATTAAAAGCCCAGTGTATCTCCATTCATCTCGCCCCATGTCTCGAAAGCTGAAATCCATATTTCATCCACCTGTTCGTCTAGAAACTGCATCGTTTCCCAACTAGGCTCCTTATCAACGCCTGTTAATAGATTAGAGTCATATAGGGCAGCAAGATCGTAAAAAAGTGCTGCATTAAACCTTCTTTCCTATCCTTCAAAGTTACGTGTAGCAACACTAACAGAAGCAGTTCTAAATCAAGTCCCAATAAAGTTATTGACCAATGGTGTATTTATACATTAAATTACTTATATACGTCATTTTCCTGAATATGGAATATGAATCTGGAGGGGGATATCTTTGTTACCGACAGACACAACGATAAGTACGGAACTATTACGATACCTGAAGAAGGAAAACCTCAGCATTTCCTCGTTTGCAAATAAATCAAGGATTAATTCAGGAACACTGAGCCGATTCATCAAAGGGCAACAGCCCCTTTCCGTCTCCAACCTTGATTTAGTTACTGAAGCTATGAATTTGGAAGAGGGATATTTTTATTCCTTATATGCGTATGAATACATGATTCAGTCATCCCCCAATTGGAGACGACTTGGCCCATTTATCATGCGCTGTGCCGAACTAAATAAACTCAAATGCTTAGATCAGCTTGTTGGAATGATGATGGATAATTTAACGTATTCATCTTTGCTCTTTGATACCGCAGAAGCACTATACCATAAGGGAAATCGAGAAGCGGCCCTGATCATTTACAAAAAAGTTGCCGAAAGTGAAAAATACCAACATGCCGAGCGATTGGGTATGTGTCAATACAGAATATTTACTTGCTCCTTAAACTCGGATCAGGAACATAACCTGGGCTGCACAATACAGTTTGAAAACTATGTCAAACGGCTCCCTGATGCAGTACAATTAGATGCACTAAAAGATTTAGCTAACACGTTATTATCTTTACGTAAATGGAATAAGGCGAAATACTATATTCAGGAGATGGGACGTATCTCCAGAGTACTATATTCTCAAAAACATAAACAAGCCAGACCTAGCAGTAGACTTAAACGACCAGCCAAGCCTTTGTTCGGCTATATTTTGTACTCTGATTTGCTGTTAGGTTCGATAGCAGCTGAAAACGATGACTATGATCAAGCACTTTATTATGTATCCTGTTACGAGGATCAAAGCTGGGTTAAAGAATCAGATGAAGCTGCCGAAATAACCAAAGAACAATTTCGGGAATGGGCTAAAGGAAACCGTTATTTATATGAACTAATGAAAGGTAATACAGATGTGCTAGAACCGTATATCGATTATCTCTCCTCCCGTGAAAACGAAATACTAAAAGCTTTGTTTAAAATCATTCAGGCTGCTAATATGTATCATTTTGAAATCGATCAATATCTCGATAAATTCGAAAAATTGATCTTAAACCATCTCAAACGCGGGGGAGGAGTCGGAAGTTATACAGAATATATAATAGATGACCGTTTTGCCAATTTTCTTACCGATCTCGGAAAGTATTACATATGGAAGGATAACATTCAAAAAGGATCGAAATATATATTGGAGAGTTTGGAAATCTCATATAAAATTAATAGTACAGCTAACATCGTGAGATGCTGCACGACGATTGAGCATATCCGACATAAGTTAAGTTATTCAGATCTCCAAAAATACGCCGCCATAATGAAGGAGGTTTATTATCAAAATGAAAAAAAAGTTAGTGGTGTTTTCACTCATCCTTAGCTTCACTGGAACTTTGGTATTACCGGGTAGCCTAAATATAACCGATCCATCAAAGCCTATTCCTACCATCCCGATGTCTACCACAAACAGCCATGGTGAGGGTGGCTGGTGATTAGTTAAAAGTGCTCGCTTACTCACCGCCTTCGGCAAAGCGACTCGCACGGAATAGCTCATACAAGATGACCTCTATGGATCTCAAGGATTATTCGAGTATTATAAATATGTGGATAAGGTGTTTATGCAATTCGTTTACTAAGTTCGTTGTCTACTTTTAAGTATAACCTCCTCCATTAAAATTGCCGCTGGACCACTTCCTTAAGTGGTCCAGCGGCAATTTTTTATTGACTATTTTTCCGCCTTCCCCACACTCCCCGCCTTATCCACATGCTCAGCCCGGATCTTCGGATCAGTGAAGTTGGCTTCTTTCAAAGTTTGATAGATCTTCTGAATATCCGACTCTGTTAAATCGGGTACCGTCTTTTCGGCTTGAATTCGGTTCATTTTACGCTGAATATATTCGGATAGTTCAACATCGTACACGATGAGCTCATCTGATTGGATTTTTCTCAATTCTGGGTCCACACTAAATCGGCAACGCATCGTAAAGGAAACGAGTGATATATATCGACCCTCTTGATAGTCGGGAAGCAAGCTTTTAATCGCTTGAATATGACCGTAATTCTGCATAAACGGGTTGTACATTTTAAACCGGTTGCTCACTGTCCAAGACTTATTGTCTCTGGTCCCCTTTATTTCTCCGTTATAGTTTTTTGTCTCAATCACAAAGAGTCCTTGCGGGGTAACGACCACATGGTCGATCTGCGAATACCTGGTACGGGACTTCGGATTTGCCACCATTAAATCACTTACGTATTTACACCCTTTAGGGAGCTGATCTAGCTGAATGTTAATCTTATGCTCTCCCAGCTCTCCGATTCGGGTTGGCTGAACTTTAGGCTTAGGTTTGCTGCTGGATGTTTTGGTTTTACTGGGTTGGGAAGGCTTTTTATATGAAGTATCTGATTTGAATATCGACATTAATTTCTTTAGCATATTGGAGCTCCGTTCTTATATGATGTGGAGAATAAATTCCTTCAAGCGATACGCACTAGCATGGCCGATTTTTACATTTTCAAACTCCTCTTTATCGTTTTCACAACATCAATCGACGATCCTCGTCAACTTATACATTCATTCGGCAGAAATCTATGAATCCCTTCTATAGAACCATTGCTGATTATTCTTTAACATCACCACCATTGCTAATGACCTATTACGAACAACCAAATCTTTATTTGTTTAATCCTCTTTATGTGTATCGGAATCGCAGCTTTCATCAGATTTTTGCTCCTCTTCCCTATACTTCTCCTTCATTTCATCATAAAACTCTGAGACTTTATCACTCGTTAAACCTAACTTCTCAATGACTTGTTTAATCTCCAAATGCATTGCACGGTTTCTTGGTTTCATGGGATTCCTCCATCACTAATTCCTCATTTATCCATAGTTTAAAGAATAGTGGTGATGGGAATGCCAGCAAACGTAAGTTCGGAACCCAAAATCGGCATAAAAAAAGACTGCTCATTGAGCAGCCTTTGATTAGCCTTATGCTAGCATTGAGAGTAACTTGGTTTAATTACTTCACAACCACCCGCTGGTTTTCATCTTCATAAGCAAAGCCAAGCTCAATAGCTCTTTGAATCCCCGATTTAATCGTCTTCTCCAGAGCACTGCCGGATCTAGCGTATCCGAGCGCCTTAACCACTTGTTTCGTTAACTCATCATAAGGAAGACTAATTTGAGAAGACAGAATGGATTTCACGGCAACCGCTACTTCTTCCGGCGGTAAATCCTCGGCCATTCGCCGCTGAGCGTCATCTGTGGCTACCCTGTAAATGCCATACTCGGATGGTTTTATTCCCTCTGGCCAGAAGAAGGCCATTCCATTCACTTCCGTATGTGCAGGTTGTATCTTCATCAACAACTCTGTAAACCTCTGATCCAATCGTGCCCCAAGTCTGGTAATTCCCCATGCCTGTAAAATGCGTTTTGTAAGTAAACTCCGGCTAATAGGTCCCTCTTCTTGAATGACCTTTCGGATTTGAACCAAAAGGAGCTCCGTCGATTCTGGGGAATGGAACCAATCCGCCCCTAAAGAAACAGCATCCAAAACGCAGACATGGTAAGGCTGCATCTCTTTCGGTTTCTGAAGCTGTACAGGTTGAACATGATGATCCTTGCTTACCGGAGGATTCTGTGAGCGTTCAAATGTCACTTGTTCATGAGTCACTGCTACTTCTGCTTGGGACTGAACCCGTAACTTCTTGACCTCTCTTCCTCGCTTAACAGCTTCCACAATACGGCTCATTACGCCTTCTCTATTGTCCCACCAATCCGGACTCCACACCCTCAACAAATTCCAGCCAAGCTGCTTAAGCACTTCCTCCCGCAAAATATTTCGATCCCGGGCAGATTCTGCATTTTGATACATCGGTCCGTCAAGGAGAATCCCTAATGCATAATGATCGGACTCAGGGTCCAATACCGCTAAATCAATGCGATATCCCGATGCCCCGACATATAGATCTGCTTGGTATCCGCGCTTTTTCAATTCATCGGCCAGACTTCGGTGAACATGCGAAACCTGAATCGCTTGAGACGATGCCTCGCTTGCAGGCAGGATCCGTTTTCCTTTTTCCGCATACTCAAGGAACGCTTTTAAGCCTAGTACACCTTCGCTGCTGATCCTGCTCGCATTCAGGTGATGGGCGTGCAGTGTTGAGAAGACCAGCATTTCGTACCTAGCTCTTGATACGGCAACATTTAACCGTCTCCAACCTCCCTCCCGGTTTAACGGGCCAAAATTCAGGCTTACCTTACCGTTTGCATCAGGCCCATATCCTACTGAGAACAAAATAACGTCACGTTCATCCCCTTGAACATTCTCAAGGTTTTTGATGAATAGTGGTTCCGGCATTTGCATCATCAGCATTTCCACTTCCGGTTCTTGCTTCAGTACTTCTTCAAGCATATCCTCAATCAAGGTTTGCTGAATGGAGCTAAACGTGACGACACCCAAGCTCTGTTGGCGCAAGACCGGATCCTTAATGCGGCGAACAATCTCAGCAACGACAGCCTCACCCTCCGCTCGATTCTGTTTCGTACGTCCCCGATCATAATATCCTTCGACAGGGCACCATTTCACACTTGAAACGGGTTCATCCGGAGATGGGAAGGTCATTAACTTATTTTCGTAGTAATGAGCGTTACTGAAAGCGATCAGGCTTTCATGCCGACTACGATAATGCCAGGTCAGATGTCGCTCCGGCATTCCAAGCGCCAAACAATCATCCAATATGCTCTCCATGTCTTGCAGCGCCGGTTCCTCTTCCTCCGTCTCCTGACGGCTCTTCGAAAAGAAGCTCGTTGGTGGCAGCTGTTTCGGATCACCTACGATAACAGACTGTTGTCCCCGTGCCAATGCCCCAACCGCTTGTGCCGTAGGCACCTGAGAGGCTTCGTCAAATATCACCATATCGAATGGGGATCGTTCAGGATCGAGGTACTGTGCTACAGAAATCGGACTCATCAACATACAGGGCACTAATCGTGGTAGCAAATTCGGAATCTGTTCAAACAGTTTGCGAATCGACATATTTCTCCCGCCGCTGCGAATCGCCCGCTGAAGAATGCCGGCTTCCGAGCTTTGCGATGCTTCCTGCGTCATTTGAGGCACTCTCGAAGAAAGCCTCGCCACAATTTCTTGTTGGGTTAGTCTCGTATATTCCTCGTCGGCTTCTTTGAAGCGAAGGAGGGTCTCTTCAAATACATTGCCGGAGAATGACACGAATTGCTCATCACGCGCAATGATGTAATTCGCTATTTTTTTATAGAGTCCACGTTCAAAAGCGTCCTTCAACTGGTCATTAGATAGACGCCCTTCTTCGTATGGAATGACAAGTGGGAGAAGTCCTTGCTCCTCCGCCTGCGATCGCACTCTTCGCCACGTACACCAATCTCTCAATACATCTAAATGAGATATCCATCCATTTGCTTTTTCCAGGAGATCATCGTGCCAGTCCAAATCCTGAGACTGATGTGCCATGCGCTCAAAGTCAATCTGCAACAGATCGCGGAGCTCCTTTTCCTGCTTCTTCACTTGTTCATGACTACGGAGTACAGACTGTATCGATTGGTTCAGCGCAGCATTCCCACGAAGATCAACCATAAATTCCGCAATCTGTGTTCTTGCGTGATGGGCATCGGTAGTATTTTCACACCAAGCCGTTAACGCTGCATGCAATCGATTCAGCCACTCGCAAGTCTCCATGATGTCGTCCCACTTGCCTTCGTCATCCCAGATCAGCAGGGAACCAAGGAATGGAGCGGATTCGTCCCTTGCTCGACTTAACTTCTGTTCCTCTTCCTGCAGGGAAATGATATCCAGCAAGTGAGATCGGACATCCTGCTTGGCTATCCCTTGACCGGAAACCGTCATTTTCTTCAGCATATTTAAAATGCGATTCTGACCAGCCCATTTCGGAAGGAACCATTTTAGCTCCAAGCTATCCCAAGTAGATAACATCATTTGGGCATCTAATCGATGAGCCTCTGAAGTGAATAATTTGGCAACCTTATCTCTAATCTGGTCTCGTCGTTTGCCCTGAAGTGCTGCGGCCTTTAGCCTTTCAACCGATTCTTCGAGATTGATCTCTTGCATGAGGGCAGGTTTAATATCCGGTACACGGCTAGCCAGCTCACACAACTGTGCAAATATGGAGATTTTGTCTTGAGTCATCGGAAGAGCTCCAAGCTTGAAATGCTTTAGCGCTTCATTCATCGCTTTCTGACGTTCCTTAAGCTCTACGATGTAGCTCTTTATTAATACTTCTGCGTTTGCCTTCAGCTCCTGTGTATAGGATGTAACCTTAGAGTCCGCCCAAGGGTGCGTGCCCGGATTGCCAAGGGCAGCCCCGGCTGCGATTAATTGAGCAACCATGTCATTCCATGCAACCAAGGTATCCGGGTTCAGTCCTTCAATCGCTGCGTCGTTGAATGTAACGACATCCGGTGCTTCACCCGCCCTCTCATACTCCGATATCGCTTCAAATAAAGATAAGCCAAAAGCATGTTTTCGATGAAGGGCTTTTACATAACCGTTTAACGTCTTTCTCAATTGGAACAAACGATCTGCTTGTCTTTTCCACGACTCGCCAGACTGAATCCGTTGCACATCAATCGCATTGCTTAATTGGTCAAGGACTGCTCGCTTTGTGCTTTTGTTGGAGTGAAGTTCCAGGCAAAAAGGACCCAAACCGATTTGTTCTAATCTTCGCTGAACAACGGACAGTGCTGCCATCTTCTCTGCTACGAACAGCACTCTTTTCCCATTGGCCAAAGCACTAGCAATCATATTCGTAATGGTCTGGGACTTCCCGGTTCCTGGAGGGCCGTGCAGCACAAAGCTTTGCCCCTTAAGCGCCGCGCGAATGGCCGACAATTGTGAAGAATCCGCACTGACCGGAATCAACGAATGAGCCGGATGCTCTTCATCGAGCGGTTCGTGCTTGATGTCCACAGATTCCTGTAGCTGTAATTGCCCCTGAATAAGGCTTGCCACCACCTGATTCTCGGCCAATTGATCAGCTCTCGTGCGAATGTCATTCCACATTACAAATTGCCCGAAAGAAAACAATCCGAGATTAGCCGTTTCCTCGATGTCAAAGCGGGATACTTGAATTAATGCATGTCGAATAACGTTAAAGATCTGTTTCAAGGCAATGCCTTTCTCATCCCTCGGAAGCGGATCCAGGCCATCAATGCCGATACCGAAATCCTGCCTGAGCATCTCCAGCAGTGTAATATTAATCTGCGGTTCTTCATCCCTCGCCCGAATGACATATCCTTGTCGTGAAGATTTTCGCAAAATATCTACAGGAATCAGCACAATCGGCGCATATCGAGGAAGTTCGCTAACCGGTGATTCATACCATTTCAAGAGACCCAAAGCAAGAAAAAGCGTGTTAGCCCCATTCTCCTCCAATGAAGTTCGGGCAGACCGATAAATATGTACAATTCTTTTCTCTAAGTCCTGAGCATTCAAATCGGCTCTCAGTCGTCTCCGGACGAATTCTTCCTGCAACAATTTAACGAGTGGGTGATTGGCATTCACATTTTGATACAAGCTGGCGTTTCGCCCGTTATCCTCCCAGTCACTGGGCCTTGCCAACAGTTGAAATTCATCGCCGTCAGCCAGCGCATCTTCTAAATCTCCCAACTGAGCAGAAATGACCGGAATGCTCGACTTGGTTAAGCGAAAATTGAGCAGTGAATTACGAAGCGTCAAATCTAGCAGCTTACGCTCCCATTGCTTTTGACGCGTTGTAGGCTGCAACGAATCAACTTCCAATGGTTTTTCCAGCACTTCCAGAAGTTCCGGAGCAGCACTTTCATGGATCTTCGTCTCACGAGTCTCCTCAATGACCCATCCATTTGTCGCCTTCGTACGCAGTGGTAACGGTCGTATGGCTGCTGCGCGTGCTCTTCGAATATCGACCAAGCCATCGAATGAATCGGGATCTCTCAGATGCTCCTCGGCAAGCATAGCCGCTTGATCAAATGGAATACGATCGCCCTTCACCATAGCCGTAGACTCCACCACGCAGATTTCATTTATTCCCGTTGCGAGCCTTTTTGTTAATAACGATATATCATCTTGAACCGTCTCCGAGAACGTCTCCTCTACAAGCCAGACTCCGGCAAACGCATGCCCTTTCGTAAAAATGATCAGGGGATGTAGACCCACCGCCTCCATACAATCAGCATATAGCATGGAAAGATCCAGACAATTCCCCAGGCCATGCGTGAAGATGGTCTCAGGAAGACGAATACGCTGACCGATCAACTCAAAACTAGGAGGAGCTACGCAGTAGGAAATCTCGCGATTCTGCAAAGCCGAGTAGATCGCAGCGGCCTGCATACGTACCCGGTTGGGATCCTTACTCTGATAAGCTGTAAACGAAGGGCTTCCCGACCATTGCTCCAGAATGGTGCCCGCTTCCCGTACGATCTCGGCCACTTGATGATGATTCGGCGTGACAAAAGCAGCGGTCATCTCAGGCAATACGGCAAGCCCACTCCATTCATCAAAGGCAAGGACGGAAATTGAGCCGCGTTGCTTGAACAACTCGGTGTCATTCTGCCATACCGTCAACGACAATGTACCTGATATGCGTTCCGACAAATCCCCCAAAAATGAGGTCGACATATGTAAATCAATCGCACCCATGTCCAAGGATTGCCCTGCTGGAAGCATGTCAAAATCCTTCTTCCATTCATATGCAAATTGCGGCTCAGATTCTAGCTTCACCGTGATTCCTTTGATTTCTTCTCCCGTTGTATTCGTTAAGATGATGCTCTTCATAACAGGAACATGGTTCTGCTGCATAGCGTAGTTCACGGTTTCGCTGTACAACCATTCGCATGATATTCTGCTCTCCACTTCCACATCCTCCTATAATTCTTGTTTCTCAGTTCTATAGACCTACACCGATTGCCAATTAGTTCTATAATAACACTAAATAATGGGTGTATCTGCTTTATTCGACATGAAAACACGAGAAAATAAAAGATGATTCGTAAAAGACGAATCATCTTTAGAACGCTGGAAGTTTATTTGTATCCCTGCCTATTTATTGGTGATGTTTTTTCAAAAAATCTAAGCGAGTCAATCTAATGCAAAAAAGCTATTGGCTGATATTGCAGTTGATTATTGAAGTGGTTATTAAAGCAACAATCGATGCGAATAGTTAATATCAGTAAGTTAAATTCAATTGCAGATTATAAGCCTTCGTGAATGGCGATAGACAGAGACAAGAACTGGCCTCATATAGATAGTCGCTAATTTAGCGGCTTTTTGTTTTATCGGTACAAGTTCTTATGCCTTTCCATCCCTTCTGACTTTATGACTCCGAATGCTCCTTGGTCATGTTAAGAAATAGATCACCGAAATAAACATGTTTATATAGAGACTCATCCTCGCCTCTGCGACTTTTTTCCCTAAAGTATCACTGTCTAATTCGTTGGAAACACCATGATGGATAGAAATGGAGAGGAGCTGTAACGAATCGTATCATCGTTCTTTCCTCTCTATATTTCCTCCAACCTAATATCCTTGACCCTTTTTCGTCAACTCTTACACATTAACACCCAAGATTCTCAACTGTTCATTGATCTTAGCCTCAAGATCAGCAATTTCTTGTTTGTCTTGCTCTAATTGCTTAATCACTTCATCAAGATCGATGGTTTGCTCTTCGGCAGACGTATCTACGTAGCGAGGTATATTTAAGTTGAACTCATTTTCTTTGATTTCCTCAAGCGATGCCACATGAGCGTATTTATCAACATCTACACGATTCCGGTAAGTTTCAATGATTTTATTGATGTTGTTATCCGTAAGTTTATTCTGATTCTTGCCTTTTTCAAATTCTTTGCTTGCATCGATAAACAAGATGTCTTTTGTTTTACGATTTTTCTTGAATACCAGAATCGTAGTCGGGATACTTACGCCGTAAAACAAGTTGGCAGGCAACCCTATAACGGTATCAAGGTAGTTCTTCTCAATAATGGTTTGGCGAATCACGCCTTCTGCTGCACCACGGAACAAGACACCGTGCGGTAATACAATCGCCATGGTTCCCGTATCATTTAGATGATACAAGCTGTGTAAAATGAAAGCATAATCCGCCTTGGTTTTAGGAGCGAGTTTACCGTATTCACTAAAACGCGGGTCTTTCAATTTTGTTTCGCTATTGTCCCAATGCGCAGAATAAGGGGGATTCGCAACCACAGCGTCAAAAGAGCGCGGGCGGTCGATTCCCTTTTCATCCGGTCCGTCAGGCCAATCGCCTTCAAGCGTGTCCGCATTAGACAGCGTCATGTTGTTAAATGAAACGCCATGCATCATCAGGTTCATGCGAGCCAAGTTGTAGGTTGTCGTATTCTTTTCTTGACCAAAGAATTTAATCGCCCCTGGCTTATCTCCACCAGGCAGCTCCCCTTGAACGGTTAACAGCAAGGATCCAGATCCACAAGTCGGGTCATACACTGCAAAAGTCTTGTCCGATTCTTCCACACCATCCGTGACGATTCTAGCCAGAATTTTAGAAACTTCATGAGGTGTGTAGAACTCTCCACCTTTTTTACCTGCACTTGCTGCAAATTGACCAATCAGATATTCATAGATCGCGCCAAGAATATCTTGGCCATCTTCACCTTTGTAATCAATACCATCAACCAGCTTTACGATCCGGTTCAGTGATTTCGCACGTTCATTTGTAGAAGAACCAAGACGAGAGTCTCCAAGGTTGATGTCGTTAAACACACCACGAAAATCATTCACGGCTTCTTTGTTTAATTCGGCGTTCTTATTGAAGTTGTCAAACATCGTTTGATAATCACTTGGGATCACCATACTGTTATTAATTTTGTCAACTAAGGATGCCCATGTATCAAGCGGTGCAATGGCATAACCCAAACTTGAGGAGATATCCTCCAGGTAGTCCTTCAAATCGTCGCCCTTCGCTTGCTCTAAATAGGCCTGGTTGATCGATTCGCCTTCGGCAACATCAAGAATATTATTTTCAACTAAATATCGTTCCTGATGCTCGGACAGATAACGATAGAACATAAAGGCTAAAATGTAATTCTTGTATTCTGCAGCATCCATGCTTCCACGAAGCTCGTTTGCCATCGCCCACAGTTTTGTTGTAATGGTTTGTAGTTTATTGCTCATAATGTTGTTGTCCTCCTAGATATACAATCGCCGCATTTACTGCTCGTTTTTGAGGTTTTCCGTTTTATATACGTTGTACCCCTCATAAAGATAGCTTGCGTCGATGCCCTTCATATAAACTTCACGGTCATTAATCTTATCTGTAAGCGCTGCTTTAAGAAGCAGCTTGATTTCAACGTCCTTAACACTTCTTTCCATGGCAAGCATATAATCTTCTTTTTCGACCTTACTCCAATCGACAACTTGCCTCAGTTCCTTTTTTAATATCGTATCAAGCCATATCCGCATGCTTCTTCCATTACCTTCTCTGAAGGGGTGAGCCACATTCATCTCAATATATTTTTCTATGATTTCGTCAAAGGTGGATTGCAGCATTTTTGCGATATTATCAAGTGCAGCTTCAAGGTACATAACGGGTACGAATCGAAAACCCACCCTTTGTGATATTCACATCACGCACTTTTCCGGCGAAGTCATAAATGTCTTCGAACAGATGCTTGTGAATTTCGGATAAAGACTTAAATGTTCCGACCTTAAATGTATCTAACAAACCCGTTTCAAACATTTCAAGCGCTTTTTGCTTGCTGACTTTTTCCTCCACACGAGCAAGTTCCGAAGAATCGTTAATCCCTAGCTTGTTTTCTAAAGCCATGACTTAATCCTCCTATCAAACAAACATTTGTTGAAGTAATGACTTCTTCTGTTGCTGCAGGTGTTCCAGCTTACGCTGATGAAGGGTGATGAGGCGGTCGAGATGCTTAAAAAAAGTTCCTATTATAGTTTGTTCTTCAACATGAGTTGGGACATAGGCAGTTAATTTAGCAAACTCTTTCATACCGATTCCCTTTGCAGTTCCACCTGAGGCATTTGAATTTAAACTATTTTGAACAAGAGGACTTCTCAATAGTTGAGCAAAGAAATCATTGTTTGTTTTTCTACTGTTAGTCTTAAATGCAACTGCACGTTGATTAAGGATATATCCCTCATCATCTGGTACTTGTGCAACGTTTCCAAGTGGTGCTTCAGTAGTAAAAAGTACGTCACCTTTATCTAACCTACGTTCTCCCATCCATTTCTCAAAAAGTTCTTGGTCACCATATTTAGCTTCAACAGACTTATCAATATAACCATCTTTAATATTCAATGCAGAGAGAACTAAATATCCTTCGTTACCCCATTCCATTCCAAATTTAGTAGGGCTTTTTCCGCGATAATCTAACACTTCTTCTACATTATCAACTAACTTACGCTGTTCCCAAGCGTCAGTAAATCCAGGGAAGCGAACTTCAGGAAAATCTTCGCCTTCTTTCGGAAACATTTTTTTAAGCAATCCAGCCTTCATGTTTTTCACGTTATTTAGCTTACGCTGATGAAGGGTGATGAGGTGGTCGAGGTTGGTGAAAAAGGCCGTAATCATCTCCTGCTCAGGCACTGAAGGTATGCGACATAAAACGTTAATAAACGAATCCCAATATAGTCTTTTTCTGAAGTCAGTAACTCCGTAAGAGAGATTGTCTATCTGATTAATCGCCTCATCTCGTCGTAAACAGTAATCCATAAATGAAGGGTAAAGTTGTGAACTAGGAATAGCAGTAATATATGCAGGGCTTACCATCCCTTCTGACTTTACGACTCCGATCGCCCCTTGCCACGCACGCATCATGTTAAAAACAAGATCACCGAAATATACATGTTTATATAGAGACTTATCTTCGCTTCTGCGCACATTTTTCCCTAAAGTATCACTGTCTAATTCTTCGTTTGAAACGCCATTGTGTATGGAAACAGAAAGGATAGGTAATGAATCGTGTCCTCGTTCTTTCCTCTCTGTGTATAATTCCCCCAACTTATGCTGTCCCCAAGCATCCGTGAACTCCGGGAACCTTATTTTGGGTACATTAACTTTATCTCCGCTCATTTTTGCTCTCCTTGAATATCCTTAATTTAAAACCTTTTTCCTGTATTCTCTGTGGTATGTGCTATTCTGCACTAACCACTTTTTCATGGTTGAATGTTATTTCCCAAACTTAGAAACAATCATAATTCCACTATAATCTATTGATGTCATTCTTTCACTAATCGATTTCGCTCCGATTACCTCTCAGCCAATTCATCCGCCAGTTTGTAAATTGCATCACGTAAACCGTTTCGATATTTCATTTTAGGCAAAGATTGAACTCCTTTGTCAAGCGCAAGTGTCGTGTAATTAGAACTTGCTTGAGCGATGATGTCACGGATTTGACCGGTATCATCCAAATCTTTCTCACCGTAACGATGGCGACTGAACAATTCACGCATCCCGGCACTTGTGATAATCTCGGTGATTCCCCACTTCACACGGAAGTCAAGGAACAATCGCTCCAGGCTAACATTGTTCGCTTGCTGGATGATCTGTTCACTGTCAGTTAGCTTTACAGGATACTTGAAGTCAGAGCCTGCAGGTGGGAAGTGACCTTTGATAATAGCATCAGCTGCATTCATAATTTTGGTAGCATAACTGCGATCATCCAAGCTATTCGCAAATTGGTTGATTTTCTCCTGCGTTTCATTAGCTTCTTCCTTCTTACCTTCGTGAACCTGATTCAGTAATTGTTCTACGAGTTCCGTAAGATAATCATAGTCCACTTTAACATCCTTCACGTGAGTCATCCGCAGTTCGATTTGATAAAGAGGAATCTTCTTCTCTTTAGCAATATGAGACTTAAGTTCATTGATTAAGACGGTGGTCAACATCACTTCTTGCTCGGAAGTCATCCCTAACTTCTCTAGCAACTCATCTGGATCGTCATAGTTAAATCCAACTTTTTCGCCATCCACTTCTTCAGGATCATATTGCTTTAATTTGGCCATGCCTCTGTTGTATTCACGAAGCAAATCAAGCATATCATCCTTGTGTTTCTCAGAAGGCGGTAGCTGTTGAAACTCCATCGTCATGCTGCTTAATTTTTCAACAATTTGCTTCACTTCGTTAAACACATCTTCAAACGGTTTGGCAATGATCCCGTCTTTTTCATTAGAATCGCGTTGTTCGTCATCAGACAAAATAGCTGAATTTTTATTGGCATATACCGCGAGCGCCTTGTTCATCAACTTCTCGTTGTGCGCCGGCCAGCGGTAATTGACTACACGCCCCCAAGGTTTCTCTTGCATATCCGCAATCCGGTTCGTTCGTGAATAAGCCTGGATTAACCCGGCACCTTTTAAGGTTCGATCCACATAAAGCGTGTTCAGCTCAGGCGCATCAAATCCTGTTAATAATTGATCTACCACGATCACCAAATCGAGGAATTTACCATCTGTGGCAGATTTATTTAAACGTGAAGTCACATCTTGCGTATAGCCAGAAACATCATCCATCCCGAAAGCTGTACCAAATTCAGCATTATAAGCTTGGATGGCCTCATACAAACCTTGATTTGTAGCAAGCATGCTATCATTATTCGATGAATTTTGACTGAACGTCACGGCAACTTTTAGAGTCTGTCCGCCGTTCTTTTTATTTTCTTCATTAACACGTTGAAACTCCTTAAAATACATCATCGCCATGGGCGTGCTTGCTTTCCCACCGCCCACGTGCGTCGTAAACAAAGCATTATATTTACCTTCATTAGAACGGTTGCGCCAATGTTTGAAAATATCCTCCACGACCAGTTTGACATGATCCGGATTCTCATCGTAGAAGCTGGGTTCAACGGCATCATCCATATCTTCCTGGGAGAGATGGTTGATTTTCTGTTGAATTTGCTCATCCGTCCATTTTGGATAACGTTCACGGTAAAACGCAGGAAGATATACTTCCTTCATCTGTTTTTCGTCAATCGTTGTTTCAAAATCAACCTTGAAGCCTAAAACATTCCGGTCCGCAATCGCCTCACGAATGGTATATGCGTGTAATAACGGGCCAAAAATATCTTCTGTTCGAAGCCCGGTCGTTGTCTCATCAAACATTGGCGTTCCGGAATAACCAACCCAGGCCGATCTCTTAAAGGCATTCTGGATATTTTTGAAGGAGTCGCCGCCTGTAGAACGATGTGCTTCATCCACGATAAACACGATATTCTTGTCTGGAGCTTGAAAAGATTTACGTTTCACTAACGTATCCAGTTTTTGAACGGACGTCACAATGATGCCGTTGTCTTTACTTTTCAACTTACGACTCAAATCGGTTGTGTTATTGGTGTCTTGAACACTGCCAAATGTTTCTTCTGACGCATCCGGGTCATAGGCTCTATAATTCTCATTCGTTTGCTTGGTTAAGGCAATTCGATCCACCACAAAGACAACCTTATCTACTTTCGGCATACGGCTTGCAAGCCAGGCCGTCTTGAAACTTGTAATCGTCTTACCTGATCCGGTTGTATGCCATATATAGCCGATTTTATTTATCCCGAATTCAAAATCAGCACGTTTTAATCTCTCGATCACATTTTGTGTCGCGTACACCTGATAAGGACGCATTACTTTCAAGGTTTGTTTGTTCTTTGTTCCGTCCAATATCATGTAGTTGGTAGCCATTTGATGCGCCATGGGAATCGAAAGCATGGAATCCGCAAATTCCTTCCAACTGCGTACGATGGTATTGTCACTCTTGCGCTGCCAGTTAAACGCGAAGTCCTTATTAAATTTATCTGGGGTGGTATTTGCCATGTACTTCACATTGTTTGGTGTGATGGCCACCAGAATTTGCAATGTCGAGAAAATGTCACGGTACTGATTTTCATCCGCATATTGTTTCATTTGATTGAGAGCTTCATTGACATCACGCGTGTCACTCTTTTCCTCAATCTGAATGATTGGCAGACCGTTAATTAGAAGCGTCGTGTCAAACCGGCGATTGAGTTTCCCTGTGATCACTGCTGGACGTTCAATTTGATTGACCACTTGATAAACGGTATCTCCCGCTCCTATTTGTTTTTGATCAAAAACAGTAAGGAATACATGACGGCCATCGTCTAAATCTATCTCGATTTGCGACACCCCATTTAAACCATACAAGAACTGCCCTGCTTCATAAGGGGTCTTAATATCCGAGATGATCTTCTTCACTTGATTGAATTCCACAACACTTAGAGGATGTTCAAGCGTGTTCTGATTGTGTTGTTCCAGGATAGCCTTGAAATTATCCCAGAGCTGTTCTGTCGTTTTAATATGTGGTTCATATTTCCATAGTTTAGTTTTTACTATGTAATCAACATTTGATTCTTTGGCAACAAGGTTGCCTATTCCTTCAAGATGTTCTTGTTTCGTAATGGTGCCACTTGTAAGGTATTGAATTAACTCCGTTTCAAATTGATTCTCTGTCATTTATGGATTGCCTCCCTAAGCTTTTCTAATAATATGTAAATTTCCAAATTTGCCGCTCTTTTTTTTAACGCTTCTAGTCTCAGTTGGTAGAAATAAATATCACCGATCATCCGCTGTTTGTCTATTGGTGGCAAGTCGGGTAACTCAAGTTCTTTCACTTGTTTCAGCGTATATTTTAGAACTTGAGAACCTTGCAATCCCATTTGAAACTGTTTCTTGATGAATGGATCTTCATTAAGCAAGTAGGCAAGATATTTTGAATCAACCTTGTTACTAGCCACTAACTTGACGTAGTTTTGTGTGTAGAGATACCCCCGATGCTTCACACCAACGATAGCTGACTTTCCCGATATCAGACTGAAAACAACATCACCATGACATAGTGTATTGACCTTATCAAAAGTTCGCACTTGTTTGCCGTCACTACCATTAGAATCCATATCAACCAAATCTGCTTCAAGATCGGATTGTCCATAATAGGTATACTGTGGAGCCGAAATATCAGATGTTTCTATAATTCTAAATTGTGGCGAACCACTTACAAACTCTACCATATCCTTTAATTTATTCATATGAATTCGTGCCTTTCTTAAATTAATTTTTTCTTGATGTTTCCATTCTATCTGATTGATATTGAAATGGCAATATTTATTTTTTTTAATTTTTACAAATTACATTTTACGTATGGGAGGTTGTGCTCAATTCTAACCAAAAAAGTTGTCTGCCCAGTAAAGAGCAAACAACTTTATTTTGACTAAAACGACATACAACCTTCGCTAGGACTGATCTCCCTTTCCCTACCCATGCCTAAGCTGAATCTAGATGCCCCAAGTTTCAAGTGCTTTATTCGCTAGGTAAGTTGCTCGATCCTGAATTGCATTTTCATCCCAAGCATCTTCGTTAAGATAGGTTGAGAATGTTTCGATTCCTTCCGCGTATTTTCTTAGTCCGCCTTTATCACCCTTACCGTTTTTCTTTGTCGCCCAGTCAGAGTCACGGATGGAGGCGTTCAATGCTTGAGTGATAATCGTAAGATTCCCAAGCGTGAGTAATTTTCTGTCACGGAAGTCTGCGGCCGCTTTATCCCCTGTAAAAAACCAGTTATTACGCCATTTCTTAGGCATTATATGCTCAAGGCTATATTTGCTGATGCCGAGCAACTGTGTGGAGTGGCGGCGGCGATCACGGATTTTAGATTCTATTAAGTAAAGAACTCCTGCCGCATACTTGTTCGTCAACAACGACTCGTTGAAGGCCGTCTTGATATTATCGTCGGTAGGCATACGGTTAATTTTGTCATCCTGACTACTAAGGTAGCTAATAAACTCATCTTTTGAGAATACGCGATTCAGTATTAAGCGATCAGAGAATAGCTGGTTATAATTTTTCGTAGTCTCCCTCGTTACTAGTCGTCGCATTATATATGATTCTAGGTAACTATACAGATCGTTCCGCACTGTTATATTAGGCACGTTACGTTCAACGAACAAAACATAAGGAATTAGAGTGGCGGTGTCCAAAGCGAAGATAATTGCATTGAGACGTTCGATTCCCGCTGCTGATGATAGTTCATTATCAATAATATCTGCGTTAATCGCTTTTTTGAAGACAGCGGCATATTCACGGATTTCCTCAAGAACAGAAAGCTTGTCACCTCCGCAGTATTCCTTAATGAAACGTTTATAGGAATCGAACAGTTTATCTACTTTCGAGAACGCCAATTTGTCATCAGTATTAACTTTAAACGTGGGGTCTTGTATTTTTATTTGGAGAAATGAGAAGAAAAACAGATCGGTAAATGTCCTCTTCAGCCTACCGGTTGTAACCTCTCTATCCCAATATTCCTTAGTTTCATCGTCTTTCTCAAAAACATTAAGCCAATACTTCTCGTATTCCGCAATATCGTTTCGGCCAAAGAAGTAATTCTTCAATAGTTCAGCTGTAGTCAGACGAACCCCGAGCGAGTTGATAGTATCAAAAATCTGCTGCTCATCTTCATCAGAAGCAAGATCAATGCCGACAAACAAAATAGCATGGCATACTATATCGAAATCTATCTTGCTCGGGTCTAGGTTGTCCGCAAAGTATTGATACGCAAGGGAGATGTTGTCTTTACGGTTAGTTGTCTGAATACTATTCAAATCCATAATCGTGTTATACGCCTCAATATCGTTGTGATTGTGTTTTAGGACATTGCTTTCATCATCAAGTCGAAAACGTTTGTCGAACTTCTTTAAGCTGTTGTTCTTAAGGCACAGCACTTTAAGCAGAATACTCAACGTTGTGAGCCTCTGCTGACCGTCGATTACAGTACGAACATCCCCAACTGTGCTTGATGTGTCTGTAAGTTGTTGCTTCAATATCACCGACCCCATAAAGTACGGTGTTCGTGTCCGGCTTACGTTCTCAACGTCTTCGAGCAGACGTTCCCACTGGGTTTCCCCCCATACATAGGCACGTTGAAAGAACGGAATCTCAAGTATTCGGCTTCCGTTGAAAATTTCGTTGATTGTACGTTTTCCTGCATCCATTGCAAAATCCCCCCGTTTAACATATCTGCTTACTTGTATGTATCTCGTGCTTACAAATCACACACGATTCGAAGTTTGTCATAACTTCTTCAAATATTTCTATTTTCTTTTTGCTTCTCTTTCAATTGCTTGAACAACTTCTCTACAGTACTGGCCCCCATACAAGGCCGTAAACTTTAAAGCAGCTACGGCCCTACTCGATTATATGCAACCTACTCCAAAACCAATTAGACTCTTCAAGACATCTAAGTTTTTCTCTCGTCTTTGTCTGCAATAACAATAAGCACAGATCTTCTTGGCCTTAGCAAACTTCCTTGTTCCGTTCGGTCAATATTCTTCGTCGATGACATCAGCCTTAGATGTATTGCGCCGAGAATCCTCCATCCACAAATATTTGATACTTCGCCATTCAAAACCACTTTCTAAGCTTTTAATTATTCCTTTTATTACACTAAGGAATAAGCATTTTAGTATACAAAAGACAGACTATTCATCTGTCTTTTTTTCGACTAGAAGTCAAGTCTATAGTAATCTGTTTATCTATTGGTATACCTAGTAAATCGCATATTCTCTGTTTATCTATTCGATTGGTATCATACATATAGAGATGATTAATTACTAACAATTTCAAAATACTTAGAGCCATTACGTTTTTTTCTACATCTTCCTTCAGTAATTTTATATCTGGATAGGGTAGAGAACGTAATTGATCAAGTTTTATAGCAATTTCAATTAATCTAATTGATGTGAATTTATTATTTTCTGTAATCTGACTGAAGGTATTTCTCATATTTTTTGAACCAACTGACTCTGCTATTTTGATGAATATCTGATATGAGAGGACACAGCAAATATTGAAAAGTAATTTACCAGCTAATTTCGAGTCATGGTGACTTTCATTAGTTTCTTGTTTTTCAATTATTTTCTGTAAATTAATCGCTACATTTTCTACATTATCGGTAATTAGTGATAAAAATGAATTAAGTGTTCTTAACCCAATCATATAAACTTCTTCAGTAAGAATATACTTTTGCTCCGCTTCGATTGAACCATAATAATTTTTCAAAATCTGTCCTAACAATTCGATTGTTTTAAAAGCTACATTCAGTTTAGTTACAACATCCATTACTGAATCTTTATTTTTTCTGCGGGGATAATGACTAGTAATTGCTGATTCACGTCTGCCTAGGTCCGCCTCATCCTTTGCAATTAGCCTCTCTTCACGATGCTTCTTCACTTCAATGTTACGATAAACAAGTTTAGGGATTTCACTAACCAATGTGTTTAGTGAACCAATATCGTCTTCTAATTTTGTAGGCGTGAACTCATCAAATATTTCCAGTGCCTTTTCATATAAACTATCAAGGATATATGGATCTTTTGATAGATGAGTCAAAAACATGATAATATTGGCATTTTCTTCAATATGAAGATGTAGACACATGTCCTTAATTATTGCCCTTATATCAGGGTTAGTAATTCTAGAAGAGAGATATTTTGCTACAAAATAATAATAAATATAATTGAGTTTGAAACGATAATAATCACCTAACTTTTCAAGTATAGATGAGTCAACAAGCCTTGTTACGGTTCTTTCATACTCATGATCTAGATCATATTTCTGGCATAGGTAATTGTTAAATCTCCATAACTCAGTGTCTGAAATTTCGTAGACTTCGTTTTTATAAACGTAATATGCTAATTCTGAAATATAGGTATAATATGCGTCAAGTTCTTTAGGTTGAATGTCAATATTAATAAAAGATTGTGTTATAAGAAGTTCATAATAATAACCATATGCAGAGTCCTTATATGAATGTGGGATATCACTTTCTGCTGTTTGTATAATAATCAATAAAAAGAAAGGAAACGACGGGACAAAATTATTACCTATTACAGTATTTATGTCAGCAGTAATCCTATCGTTTTTTTCCAGCAAATCAACTTCAGAGAGGGCACTATTACCGATATTATTCCACTTATCAATCAATTTGGACCTTTGATAATGACCAAACTGGAGAATTTCATACTTTTCAAATTGCTCAAAAACTTCATTCTTTTCTTCGCTAATTTCAATTATATTTGAAAATTTCAACATTTCGCTGCCAGTTATGATGAGATTCGGATATACTTCTTTAATTTGCTTTAAAAGCCTTGACATAACTTCACTTGGCTGTTTGAATTTCTCCATATCATCAATGATAAGAATTTTCTTTTTATGGTCTAATTGCTTATATCGTTCAATCATTTCTTTTGAGTATTGTATTGAGAAATTTTTATATACTGTTTTATTAAAGTCCTCAAGAGATCTAGCTTTAATATCGACCGCATTTATATAGACCGGAACATATCCCTTGTTATAAAAATGGGAATATATCATTTTGCATAAAGATGTTTTACCTGACCTCTCTGAACCAAAAACAATCACATTAAGTTTACAATCTAATGTTATTTTTTCTAGATTTATAATTTGCTCAAATTTACTTGTTTTCTCATCAGATATAACTATTTTAGCGTCCGGGTATATGTAAATATCACCTAGTATTACTTTGGCTTTCCGAGGATGCTTAAGATTAATTTCTGGGTCATCTAATTTTGCTTGATAATTATCTGACAATATGAAATGAGTACTACGGGCTGAATTGGCATGGTAATAATTCATCCAGCCAGAGGCGTAACTATTAGAGTAGTAATCCTCGTTCCAAGTAAATCGGGTAATCTTTTGCAATTCTTCTTCTAAATCGAACAAAATAAAATTAAAATTACTTATATGTTCTACACCAGTTTCCTGCAGAACCCCCCCTTCGATATACTGCACTCTCTCCCCATCAAAATTTTCAATTTTCTTTGCAGTTGCAACATGCTCATGGCCAGTAAGAATAAGATCAGAATATTTCTCTAATACACTCCTAAGTGCTCGTCCATTCTCTGGTATATACCAATTGTTCGGATGATGGATAGCAGAAATTATTAAATCTCCTTCAACTTTAGACAAATGTTCTGTATATCTCTCTACCGGAAAGTACAAGGTGCCTGGTGTCTCTTTCCTTTCTGATATCCATGAAGAATTAAAACAGTTAAATACAATTTTTTTACCGTTTAATTCAAAGGAATATGTTTTTAATAGTAGTTCATCAAAAATTAAAGCTGATGTTTCCTCATAACATTTAAGATATTCAAAAAATTCTTTTTGTGGATCAGTAAGAATACTAATTTCATCCTTAGTAATACTACTCATTCCTGATTGAATATTTTTTATAAGAATACTTCGAACAGGTAGCTCTGGTAAGAAACAATCATGATTGCCGGGAATAATTAAAATAGAGAGCTCTATCCTTTTTATTGAAAGTATATCTTTTTTTATGTTATCTATCATTTGCATAACTTGAAGATATTCTATCTCTCTTCCTGAAAATGCGCTGTCACCTGTAATAATGATAAAAAGATGGTCCAACTGATATATATACTCTTGTAAAGCCCATGGAATTTTATCGTGCTTACTAAGAATACTATTGTTTTGAGCTTCTATATGTATATCACTTAGTTGCAACAAACCTACTATCATACACTGACCACCTCTATAATTTTGGATTGATAATAAAAACATTGAAAGTAAATCTTTGTAGAATAGCAAATCATTTATCTAGCCCTCAATGAGGGAAGATTGGACCAGCGAGGTACTTTATTATCTATGCGCATGCGGAATGGATAATAATTATCAGTTTATACAGCATTCCCGATATCATCAGGTTTCCTTGGATTGACTGCAAGAATATAACGACCTTCAGCTAGCGTTTACTCGACTTCACCAATCGGAACTTCGACAGAGGATCGAATTGAAAAGAGCCCTTGACCTCTCCGGCTTCCATTCATCAGGGAGCTGCAGCCAGCAACAGATTATGCCTTAACACGGCTAAAATCTTCTTCAATGTTAGACATACCATTAATAAGTTTAGTATAAACCAACCTACTTCTATTAATGTTCATTTTCCGCCTCTAACATATATTCCTCTCGTATCTGTGACAACGTTTTACCACTTTCTTTATGTACAGCAAAGACATAAGTTTGAACGCTTGACCACCCATAAATCTCCTTTAACCAGGTTTGCATGGATACTTCCTTCCCGTTTACTTTGACATTTCCACTCGACAAAAGGATTGCCTCGTCCCCTTTCCCTTTAGCAACGATAATATCTCCCTCTCTTACTACTCCCCAGCTGAGCATAGCATCGATCTTAGGTAGGTTTCTTCTGGTAACATCCTTCTTGCTTTTGTAGACGGGGGTTAATGACTTTTCCAAAAAATTAATATAGTAGTCATCATAATCCGCAACAGGAAGTAGCTTCTCTGCGTTAATATAAACGTCACCATTAATTTTATAGGGAACTAATCTAAAACAACTGATATCTACGTTGTTGCTATTCAACCAGGCAACTGCGGAAAGTGTTTGATCATCGAACTCTGAGGCTACTAATATGATCCGTTGCCTATTATTAAAAGCATTCACTGCTCCGTTTCTTTCTAAAAACTCATTTAACTTTCTGATACCAATTTCATATGAAGTTAATTCGCTTGTTTCGAATTCATTTGGATACTTTTCAATATATGGGGCATAAACCTTTTTAACTAGCTCATCTGTGGACTTAATAGTTGCATAACTGGCAGCGTAACGAATAGCCTGGAATTCAAAGGCTTCCTTTCGATTCCCTATATCTCTACGATCCCTTTTGATCTCAATCAATACTATGTTGCCATTGTTGTCGATAGCAGTTAAGTCGCTTCTGCCGTTCTTTTCATTTTTAACTTGTCTCCCTACGATGAGCATAGATTCTTCTTCATCGCATAACATAAAGACACTGTTCCTCAAGATTTCCTCCAAATCACTCTCCACCATACCTAGTTCCATAAACGTCACAGATTCAATCTTCTCAGCCCTAGCACCTTGAATGAAGTACATATAAACCCTCCAGTACCTGATTTTAAAAATCAAGCCTTCTTCACTACTAGTATTTTGTTAAAGTTCAACGCTTAGTAAAGATGTTGCGTTTCATGCCGAAGCGTCACCCGTAATCTACGACCGTGCAAATGAACTTGATATAAGGGTTAGCTCAGCACTACATACCGCCCAATCCCTGCAATTAACTTTTGCATAATGGTCAAGCAATTGTTGGAAATACAAGCCTCTTCTCGTTCATGTATTTCTCCGGACCGAACCCCAGCTATTCGCAATTCAACGAGCGACTGATGAACTTTACGGACCACCCCAGCGTTTACCATTGACTTTTGCGTAATATAACTACACGGGTCTGCTTCGGCCTGATTCAGCATCAGCTGTCGAACCACCCAGAACACTTGCTTGGCCTTAAGAAAACGAATCTTTCGACACGACAGCTCGAATGCCGTATTGGCATGCACACATGCCCTGAAGTGTCTCAACTTCCACATTAAAAACAGAGCCGAAACGTTCGCAATTTGCTCTAGCGATTGATGGCCTTGCGAATAGGATGCAACAATCAGCATCTTAGAGGACAGCGGATCTTCTTTTATTTTCTGATACAATCGATCTATTAGGTCCATGCCAACCCCCCCCACTTATAATTCTATATACCTACATTCGCCAAATTTTCCGTTGTCCCCTTCCTAAATCCGCAACAAAAAAACAAAATACGCCAATTTTTCTCACTTCCAGGGAAAAGATTGATGTTCTGTTTGGGGGAATATATCGAGTGATGCTATTCCTTCCATAAGCTCAACAATGGCCAAATCCTTCATAATAAACCGGATCACTCCGTAAACTTGGTGTTCAATGAATCATAGATCCGACCATCACTCCGGCACCGAATGCGTGCTATGCGCTACGTAACCGATCTTTCCAAGCGGAGGAATCACCGAATGAATTGCCTCCTCGTCATACGGATTGCCCGGATCTTTAATAAGCTGCACGACCATCCCCGGCTTCTTGAAATTAAAAAGCCCATGGATTAATCCATGGACTCTGCTGAATATCCTATTAACATCTCTACGAATTTAACATCAGCCGGAGCAAATTCATACTCTCCAAGCTCTGTTGGATATACCCACATATACTCGTCATGATCAACTAACATGATTACTCCACTTACAAATTTAGCCTTATGGGCATACAAGCGAATATGTGTCGATCCATAATAATGGTCATGTTCACCATACGACTCATACGGTTGAATTTGAATATTCATTTCTTCTTGCAGTTCTCTCTTTAAACAATCTTCAACCGATTCATTATGCTCGATTTTGCCACCGGGGAATTCCCATAAGCCTTCTTGCGCCTTTCCCATCTTACGTCTGGCTATTAAGATTTGGCCGACTTCATTTTCAATGATGGCCGCTGCTACCGAGAGCATCGACTCCCCCCTATCCAATAGCTTTATTTGCTGCCGGTACTAATTCCGGAGGCATCTCTTCTTTCAACCTCCACACAATACTCATTGGTTTATTGCCTTCATGCCTCACATACTCGGCTTCCCCTAAGAAAACAAAAGGCGAAGTATAGTTATTCTCCTCTTTGTATTCACGGACAAATAATGCAATTCTGTTCCCCGTCTGTCTATGATGGATATATCGCTTAGCCGTATTCGTTTCTTCCGAAATACGACTTTGTGTTTGCCAGTGAAACAGCCGTTCATTTATGGCGTAATCTTCATACAAAGTAGAAGGAGAAAAGTCCTTGTCGGATTTATTTAGCGTAATAAAGAAAATATCCGTTTTCTTATCCTCTAAATATTTAACACCCTCGCGAAAGGCTGGTGCCTTCTCTTCATTCCAAAAACCAAAAGCCGCCAAAATTTGGTCCGTCGAATATGTGCAATGTAAATCTAATGCACATACGAAAGGAAACTCATTCTTTTTATCGACAAAGTTAATATGTGCGTAATTATGCTTTAATATCTCAATGATCTCATCCCTGAACTCTTTACAGGAAACAATAGACTGAACAGCCTGGTTAATGCCCTGGAACCCTTGTTTCTTCGGTTCTGATCGGTAGAAGGTATAGTAAAACATATTTAACATCAGTCGTTCTTCTTCTGTACGTGCGGATTTCCCAGGATCCTCAAGATAGTCGATTAAAAAACTTAGAAGTCTCCGGGAGTTTATGCTTAATAAAGCTGGAATACGTTTTGTCAGATACTCCATATTCTCGAATTCGAATGATTCGATCAAACCCGCCTCAGCCATCAATCCTCGGAATGTCCGTTTCCCGTTACGTCCACCGTAAAACTCGTAAAGACTCATTCCGTGATATCGAGTAAAATGATCTAGTGTCAGGCTTAATCCAGTATCTTCTGTAAAGTGTTTTAGCTTCTCGATAAGGCTTCTCTTATTGATTGTGGCTTGCTTAATATTTCTCAGGATGTATTCCTGAGCTTGCTTCTCAAGCTGAATAAAACTTCCGCGTGGCAGGCTCGAGAAACCATTCTCGACATAATGCTGTATAGAATGCTTTGTTTTACCAAGCAAAGCCCTAAACTTCTCCTGGAAATTATATTCTTTATGGGCTTGCCCAATAAAATCAAGAACCGTTAAACATTCTTTTCCTTCTGCCAAACGAAGTCCACGGCCAAGCTGTTGTAAGAATACGGTCAAGCTCTCTGTGGGACGAAGGAATAAAACCGTGTTAATCTCCGGTATATCTACCCCTTCATTATAAAGGTCTACAACGAAGATCACTTTGATTTCCCCTGACACTAATCTTCTCTTTGCTGAGCTCCGCTCATCGTTACTTGACTTTCCATGCAAGGCAATCGCGGCTATCCCCGACTCATTGAAAACTTTAGCCATGTAAAGTGCATGAGCAACACTCACGCAAAAACCGAGGCCCTTCACTTCATCCAAATCGGTTATATATTTCTTTAGACTGTTTATAACTTGGCTTGCCCGAATTTTATTATGGGAGTATAAATTTTCAAGCTCATTTAGATCGTATCCTCGCCTTGACCACTTGACCTGAGACAAATCGACACTATCCGTCACACCGAAGTAATGAAAGGGAGAGAGCAGTTTTCGATCAATTGCATCTGTTAGGCGAATCTCTGCTGCAATTGTATCATTAAAGTGGTGCAAAATATCTTTCCCATCCATTCGCTCAGGCGTAGCTGTCAAACCTAATAAAATTTGTGGCTGATAATATGCCAATAACGTTTGATAAGAGGGCGCCGCGGCATGATGAAACTCATCAACGATGATGTAATCATAAAAATCCCGAGTCGTTTTTTCAGTAAGTTTTAAAGTATTGAAGCTCTGAATACTAATAAATAGATGATCAATCGAATCGGCCTGGTTACTCCCTACGTGAAGTTCTCCAAAATTCAGGTCTTTCAGTATAAACCGGAAGGTGTCCAGGCTTTGCTTGAGAATTTCCTCACGATGGGCCACGAAGAGTAATCTCGCCTTTTGATTCCGGTCGGCAAACCGTTTGTAGTCGAAAGCGGAAACAACCGTTTTTCCTACACCCGTAGCCGCTACTAGTAGATTTCTCGTTCTTCCATATATCACTCTCTGAGCCTCGAGCTTCTCAAGGATTTCCTTCTGGTAATCGTAAGGCGTAAGGGTAAATGGGAAGGTTAACTGATTTCGCTCATGTTCTTTCTTTTTGTCCAGTGCCTGCTGGAGAAGCAATTGATGCTCCTGATCCGCAAAGGAAAAACTTTTAAATTCACGATCGTTCCAATAACTCTCAAAGGTTGCCTCTATTTTCCGTAGGACGTCATAAGAATCCTTCTCCGTAACCTTTAAGTTCCATTCTAAGCCACTCGTAAGAGCAGGATTTGAAAGATTAGAAGACCCGACGTAAGCTGTAGTAAATCCAGTGTCTCTTTTAAACAGATATGCCTTCGCATGTAACCGTGTTCGCTCTGTATCGTACGAGATTTTGATTTCTGTGTTCGGGAGTTTACTTAATTCTGTCACAGCCTTGTAATCCGTTGCTTCCATGTAGGTCGTTGTTATGACCCGTAAACGGCCACCATTTGCCGTGAACTCCTCTAACTGCTCCATTAGGAAGCGTAGCCCACTCCATTTAATAAAAGATACCAACAGATCAACCTGATCCGAAGTAATAATCTCTGCTTTAAGCTCACTCATCATATTAGGTTCCGAATGGGAACCCGTAAACAATGAGCTTTGAGACAAGGGGGTTGTAGGACGATGAACCTCAGACTCCCTGATGCCTCGAATATGATTTAGTTTGGAATAGACATAGGTTAAAACCTCACCCTGTTCATCAAGCTGCCACTCCCTTAATTCTTCATTGTCCAGAGTGTTACGCAGAGTGGCAATAATTTCATTACAGGCACGTACCTGTAAAAGGAGAGCCTCATCATCATTGCTACTTTCCCGAATGATTTTCAAAGCTCTACGAATCACGGTGCCTAAGTAATTAGAGAGTACCTTGCGCGCTTCCTCCGGATCTAATGGCTCAATCCCAATTTCGTATAAGGAACTATCCAAAGTCAATAACTGTCTTCTAGTAAGATTATTTATAATCTGCTCATAAAGGCCCTGTTTCATATAGCAGCAACTCCTTAATTGTTTGAGCAAGCGATTTAATATTTGAAAACCCCCTCATCACTGAAGGGGTTCCTGCTTCTGCTCTTTACGTTCAAAATGATGATGCAGCCTATATAGGCAGATTTCTTTTGTCCACCGGTGCAAAATGGATCGATGTTCAGGGGCAGGTTCGAATCTTAGACTATACATCCCATCTTCGAAGCGGGTCATGCTTCCTTTAGCCGATCCCCATTTTGTCATTGGCATCCGCTCGATGAGCTGGCTAACTCCGGTCTCATTGTATTCCCAGAGTCGCTTCGAATCCTTATCGGAGAAATCGATTCTTCTCCGATATTCCTTTTCCGTTAGGTATCTGTGAAAGAATGGCGCTACTTCCTGAGGAATAACCGATTCTGCCCAGTGTTCTGGCCCTCGCTCGAGCATATAAAGGAGAACTATCATTTTATAACTCTTGGTCATAGTGGTCTTCTCGACATCACGTATCCAAGCCTCATATTGATAATAAATCTCCTCTTCTTCCTTCGTTAAGCATTCGGACCAGAGGAGAAATCCAATATAAGAACCGAATTCATTCCGATATTCCCAGCTGTTCGAGCTCCCATGCAGGTGAAGCTCCAAATATGTAGGGATTCGACCGAGCTCATTCTTGAGATCCAGGAAAGAACGGTGCAGACGCTCGCGATGTGGTAGTTTCTTACGGCTTAATTCGTCCAGCAGATTAATAACAGACGTCTCCAAGTGGAGTTCGCATCCATCGGGCACCGTCGGGATGATCGGTTCCTTTGCCGTTTTCTTCCCTTCACCGTCATTTGCGAATAATCGAAGCTTCACGTCTGCATTACGATAATTACCGATGAGGTCAATGATTGTGCAGTGCGTCTTTTGCTCCGTTAACCGCAGTCCCCGGCCAACTTGCTGTGTAAATACGGTTAAGGATTCGGTCGGTCGGACAAAAAGCAGGGTATCCACACTAGGAATATCTACTCCTTCATTGAACAAATCTACCGTAAATATGACTTCTAAATCGCCTCTATCTAGACGGTCTATTGCCTCTCCCCTCGTGGTTCCTATGGCTCCCGAATGAAGGCTGACTGCAGCTACCCCTTTGTCTTGAAAATAGCCCGCCAAAAAATCCGCTTGTTTGATCGATGAGCAAAAGCCAATCGTCCGTGTTTGCTTATGCTCATTCCAGGCATCGTAGATCTTGTCAGCCAGCGACTCTCTCAACTGTGCTGCAGTCAACTGCTCGTCATCATAATGCGTTCCTAGCCACTGGATGGATGAATAATCTGTATCGTCATAGACCCCATAGTAATGGAACGGGGACAACCAGCCACGACGGATGGCTTCAATGAAATGAATCTGGTAGGCGACGTTGCCATCACAAAGGGCATACACATCCTTCCCATCCATTCGGTCTGGTGTTGCCGTGATGCCAAGTAAAAACTTCGGCTTAAAATACTGGATAACCGATTGGTATGAGTTTGCAGCTGCATGATGGAATTCGTCCACCACGATAAGATCAAATCCGTCCGGTGCGAACGATTCACGATGCTTCTTCATCCCGAGCGTGTAGATAGAAGCAAACACACAATCCGCGTTCCCTTCTTTTTTGACACCGTTATAGATACCGAAAGTTTTGTCCGGCATGATGCGCTGGAATGACCGTTTGGCTTGATGGAGAATTTCTTCTCGATGCGCAATGAACAGTACGCGTTGAAAACGCTGTGCAAAAAAGCCTGCTAGATAGGTTTTTCCGAGTCCGGTAGCCATGACGACCATAGCTTTGTCATATTCTTCTTCTAACGTTCTCTCTAGAGCATCAAGAGCATCAATCTGAGCAAAACGTGGATGAATAGACACTTGTTCGTCTTCAGAGGCCTTATCCTCAATAGGGTCGCTAGCGTCTTCGGTTCGGTACTCATTCTCCTCCATCTCGGTTATCATTCGAATAAACTCTGGATTTTTACGGTGGTACGTCCGATATTCTTCCTCATACAGAGAAATGGTGTTGTAATTGAGCGGCAGCGTAGAATCGTGATAAAAGTTTTGCATAAACTTTTCAAGCGCGACTTGGAACGTATATGGCTCGGCCTTTGCATTCATAGCCAGGTTCCACTCCATCCCCATTCTCATGGCAGACATGGAAAAGTTAGAGGAACCGACGATAAGGAGCCCTTCACCATTTTCGTAGTCAAACAAATAGGCTTTAGGGTGAAAGGAAGTTCCCATACTGCGCCATAATCTTGCCTCCAACCGGGGATCGATATTACGTAATGCCTGCAAACCTTCAGGCTGCGTAACGAATAAATAATCCCCAGCGAGAACCTTTACTTCAGCACCCCGTTCGATCGCACCTTTTAAATGTGGCGCCAATAAACGCACCCCTGACTGCATGACGAAGGAAGTCATAATATAGATTCCGGAAGCATTCTGCATTCCGGTGATTAAATCGTCTGCTAAGTTTTCCGTAATCAGCTTGACATTAAGCGTTGTCGTCGACATCAATTAGATACACCCGTTCCTGGAATCCGCCCCGAGCTTCCGCCTTCTTCTCTCTCAAGGCTTCAAGCTCTTCCCATGTTGCTCCATGTACGACCGCCAACGCCCGGATAACCTCAAGCATATCTGCAAGCTCTTCCAATGACTCCTTTGAACTTTCAGCAGCAAAGTATTCCTCCGACTCTTCTTTAAGCTTTATGATCAATTCCTTCTTATACTCTTCCTCATCCAAGATCCGTGTGCGAAATTCTTTGCCTGTAGCTTCAATCCCTTGGGGAATCAGATCCCGAACTAGCTTATTGTAAACTGGCATAGATTCTCATCCTTTACATGGTTAATTATGTAATCCTATTGTATCATAACAAAAGTTCGAAGAAGCTTGCTGGCGTTAAACGAAGTATAGAACCTAGAACAGAATATTAGTCCAATCCTCATCAACGTCGGATTAGTCATGCACTTGTAAACCAGCTTATACAGCAATCATTCGGTACCGAAAGGTTTAAACGCATATGTCGCAGCATGTTAAGATCAAGCCACCAAATAATATGCAAGTAATTAATTTGTGATAAAAAACCTAATTAAATAAATTATGTAATAAAACTACAATTAAGAGATTCAGTCGGCCGACTTTCAATCCCAATACATTAAGAGGGCTAATATTGAGGCATATTCTCAGATTTATAATGTCACAACTTGCTCAAAGAGGAACAGCGGTTGTTGTTTCCACTACGACTAGGAACGTGGCTACAAGGCCCATGCTATTGCAGAGGCCATTGTCGATGGAATTACTACAACAATGAGTGATAACTTACTTGTAGGTAAATCATCAGGCATGAATGCAAGCGAGAAATATTACGATATCCAAACAGGGGCACAGAATGCCAATGTTAATTAACATAAAGGAGATCAAGATATGGCAGTACTTAACGACAACTTTGACGAGGGGACTCGGGTAGAGTTTAGTTTCATATCCCGGATACCAGGTGAAGACGAAGGTTGCCAGATCAACTTTAAGTTCTTTAATTCTAATAGGTTAATCTATGACTTAGATTTTGGTTGGACAAATATAACCATTAGAAATTACATTGCAGTAACTTCGGAATTTCCTATAGAAACACTCCATGGAATTAAATTAGATGGATTATTTATGTCTTTCGAAAAACATCTTTACGAATTAAGTTGGGAAGAAAGCAATTCGAATGGAATATATAATTTGTTTTTTAGGGAGGCTGATCAAGACTTCAAGCTTACGGCTGATATAGAATCTATAAGAAAGTTTGGTTCTGAATTTAAATTGGATTGGGACAAAGCTCCCGTATTAAGATAAACACGTTAATGAAGCCGCTAATTAGCGGCTTTTTTTACTTTGAATCTGTCCTCGAGCAGGAGATCAAAATGTGGTTATTGAGTCAGAGCACACTGATTGAGGTGCTAGAACCTGCACACTTTCGGCTAGAGATACATAATACGATCAGAGAAATGTTGGACTTGTATTCATGAAACTTGTTTGTTTCACGCTTCAACGGGCAGCTCATTAATTTGAAAAGTTCTCCATTTATGAAAGGGAGCCGATATATGACCTCGGCTGCTCGACGGGCGCATTCTTCATGGAGTCTTCCTCTTGGTACCTCATCCGGATTCGCGGAGCTACTCGGACCAGCTGCAGCTTTAGGGCCCCTACCGGTTACATCGGCCGCCGCCGGAGTTTATGGCCAGAAGACATGCCAGGTTACGGAAACTGCCCACCTTAATCATCGCCAGTGTGTACATAATACAAAGTAAGTCCGTACATAAGAAATTGCCGCCCATCCTCCGACAGCGGAGGTGAGCGGCGACACCCGGTTTACCTATTGTGTGTGCTATTCTTCTTTTTTTTGATACTCCTAAATAAATCCACTAAAAAAATCAATATTGTTATAAGAATAGAATGTATCAAGGGCTTAACATAGCTGGATTCATTGTAAATAAAGTAAGCTAGTATAAAGTTAATTATGAAAGTAATAAAATATCCCAATGTTAAATCAACTCATTTCAGTACCAAGGTTCGATGACAGAGCTTTTTCGAATATCTAATTCAAGGCTACCGCCAGTATAGTTAGAATTCTTTGTAACCCTTATTTCTTTTTTTAGTTCATAATCTCCGATGAAAGTGCCGTTATGATCAAAGAATCCAGGGCCTAATTCTCTGTAAGAGTATTTAATGTAAAAATATAAAGTTTCTTGTTCAGCATTCACAAAATAATAGATTCCAAATCCAGCCGCAGCGGCAACACTAATTTTCCATGGATCTGGTATGAATTTATTTTTCGCCCATTCAGCTACGGCTGCCGCTAAAGCCGTTCTACTTGCTGCTCTGAATTTCGAATCTGATTTTATATCATATAGTGCCATATGTGTCCAAGCAGTCGGGTATGAAGCAGCAATACTAAATTCGGAAACAAGCGACTCATTAGCCTTGGCTAAAGCTTCAGGTGATGTCTCAACTAATTTTAGCACACCATCTACTATTTGGAAATCAATGTTGTTTTCCTCTAAGACACTAATAACTCTTTCATTTTGAGGAGGTGTAATTTCTTCGTTGTTATCAGCAGCAAGTGGAACAGAAAAAACAACCAATAAGCACATAGAGAGAAATAGAGCAGTCAATCTTTTCATTAACATTTCCTCCTAATTTAGTTTTAAATTACAATCCAAATATAACACAATGAATTAGCAAATAAAAGAAAATACTTTAATATTATTCCATTAATGTATCGTTTACCCTATAGACCGAACCTTGAGTCATATGTGGATGGGCGTCCGTGGATGATCACGGCCAATCAGTATGAAGTGCAGGTATATACCCACCGTTTCTAGAGTCTCCAGAATTAAATCCTGAATGGTCATACTCCGGACGCCGACCGTCGTCATTTGAAGCTTTATCGATGGATTAGGCGGAAGTTAAGCAAGCGAAAACCCATCGTGTACGGTAGGTCGCCTGACAGAGGGTTCCGTTTAGTTCATTACTTTGCGTTCGTGGGGTTCGACCACAGCTTTTTGTCCGAGAGTCTTGCCGTTCCAGCGGCGATGGCTCTTGGCGTGGCTACCTTCCTAGTATCCCTTCCGGATCCTTGCGGAGCTGCTCGGCCGGTTGCAATTCCAAACCGCCACCGATATCATTTCAAAGAGTCGCTCGAACAAAGTCTACTATTTCCCCCTGAAACATGATATACGACGGAAGCACAGCTTGGTTCATAATATATGTTCTACACCCCCAACAAAAAAGACCCCGAATTCCAACCCAGGTTGAAATTCAAGGCCCTTCCCCCTACGAATAGATCACGCGATGATGCTCATCTGCTATCCCCGATTTTCGATAAAAATACGTATTGATAACATCGCGCCATTCCTTTGCACTCTCCAGTTGTTTCAGCAAGCGCTGTTTAACATGCAGGAAGCGCTGCCGATCAAGCTTATGCTCCAAGGCATCCCAGCGTGCGAGCCACTGTTCTACCTGCTCGACTCCTGCAAAATGAGTGTCATAAATATGCTGAATGACCGTCTTGCCGGACTTTAAAACATGGGTATACGGAACATGGTGGATAAATAGCAGCAATTCATCCGGGCAAGTCTCCAATCGCTCATACATCGACGCATTGGCGCCAATATATTGGCCGGCGTACCCCGTTCCCGTCGCCTGCGTCCTGTCAACGCCGATCCCGTCGCGGTCCGCGAAATGATACGTTCCCCATTTGGAGTATTCGTAACCGTCCACGTCAGGACCGTAGTGAACATGCGGCACGACCATCCAGCCCACGCCAAGCGGGGAGGTATAATTCTCGTAAGCCGGCCACGATTCCATCAGAATATCCATCACGGTCCTCGTCACATCCGGATCGGGTCCAAAGGTCATCCGGGTCCATTCCTCGCCGATCTCCTCCGCCGTCAGCTCCGGATTCCACAGCAAGCGGCCATAGCCGTAAAGATTGGACTGGGCAAGGTAGTGACCGGTCCAGTTGAGGTCATCCCCAATATTGGACACGGCTGTTATGCCGCTGTACTGATAAGGATACACTTGTCCGGCTACAATATCTTTTACCTTGCTGCCCTCCCCTTGGCAGAGCGTATCGAATTCGAGCACCTCTTTCCATTGCGGAATCAAATAGCATACATGCCTTTGCTGTCCCGTATACTCCTGCGTAATCTGGAATTCCAGCAGCTGATTCGTTCGCTCCATCGCTCCAAACAATGGCGATACCGGCTCTCTGACCTGAAAGTCCATCGGACCGTTCTTGATCTGCAGGATCACATTGTCCTTGAATTTGCCGTCCAGCGGCTTGAAATGATCATATGCGGCGCGGGCGCGGTCCGTCTGGCGATCCCGCCAATCCTGATGGCAATCGTACACGAAGCATCTCCATAAGACGAGTCCGCCGTAAGGCTCCAGCGCTTCTGCCAGCATATTGGCTCCATCCGCATGATGGCGTCCATAGGTAAACGGGCCGGGACGGTTCTCCGAGTCGGCCTTGACCAGAAATCCGCCAAAGTCAGGAATGTACCGGTAAATATCGGCCGCTTTCTGCTTCCACCAATTCTGAACGGCCGGTTCTAACGGGTCAGCCGTGGACATATCCCCCAGCTCGATCGGTGCAGCAAAGTTCACGCTGAGATAGAGGACGATGCCGTAATCGCGGAACACATCCGCTACGCGTGCCACATCCGGTAGCAATTGCGGCGTGATCAGCTTCGTCTCGGTCTGATGCACATTCACATTATTGATCGTGATTCCGTTAATCCCGACAGAGGCCAGCATTCTGGCGTACGCCCGGACACGAGTCAGATCCGAAGCGATGGTATGGTCCTTATAAAATATCGATCGGCCCGCATATCCGCGCTCAATGGTTCCGTCCATATTGTCCCACTGATTCACCATGCGAAGCCGGTACTTCGGATGTTCGATCAGATCAAGCGCTTCGTTCGCTTGGCCCGTCTGCAGCAGACGCATAAAATGAAAAACCCCGTACAGAAGTCCCCTATCCGATCCTCCTGCAATGAATATGAAATCTTGGTCTTCTCTTACGACGCGGCGTATGATGTAACCTTCATCTCCCACACGTCCGGCTTCCTCGGCTTCCGGCGAGCCGTCAAGCAACTTCCCTTCGATGCTCCCCAGCGTCCCTGCGACCAAGCAGGGGCCGGCTTCCATCTCTTCACTAATGAAGGGCTGTTTACCTGTCAGCAGAGCAATGCCCGTGGTCAACTCCTGAATCGCTGTACGAAATACTTGCGAAGAAACCGCCTGCGCGGTCACGATCTTGCCCAAATAGCTTTCCAGCGGCTTTATTGCCACAGCATGCTTCAGCGAGCTCCCATCAACCTGCAACCATGCCGGATCATAACTGCTATTCATAATGCCTCCTCATGATCATTTCACGAGCTCCGTCGGGTTCATGCCCGTGAATTTCTTAAATACCGTGCTGAAATACGGAATGTTTTTATATCCGACCTGTTCTGCCACTTGGTACACCAATGCATTTTTCTCCATCAGCAGCTCACGGGCCTTCTCGACCCGCACTCTGGTCAGATAATTGTTGAACGTTTCCCCCGTCATATTCTTAAAAATCATCGACAAGTAGTTTCTCGAAATATATACCTTATCCGCCAGTCCCCCAAGTGTGAGATCTTCGGCATAGTGCTCGTGAATGTACTCGATCATAAAGTCGACAGCCTGGCGATGCTTTCCGTTCCCGCCCCATTCGCGGCTGCCGAACACGAGCCCGATCTTGGTGATCAGCCATTCCGCAAGCTCGGATGGACGCTGTAGCTTCGCCATTTCGCGCGTAATGCTATCATTCGGGAAGAAATCGTCAACGATGGTCCCCGTCTCATAGAAAGCAAAGGCGATAATTCCCCATAGCTCCCCTGCCAGCATACTGACGTATGGTTTGGTGATGCCCCCTTGCTGTTCCAATCGCTTCATATAGTCCCTGATGATCGTTTGTGCCTGATGTTCTTGCGAGGTTCGAATCGAACCGGCCAGCTCCAGGTAAAGCTTAACAGGACGAACGGGAGACTTGGCCTCCGCATTGCCCGGCTCCTGTGCACAGTAGAAATACAGCTCATACTCCGGAACCGCCGGCTGCGTATTCACATCGATCGCACGAAAGGCTTCTTCTGTCGAGATACCGATTTCCCTTATATTGCTCTTGCGATCCCCGATGCCGATTCGGAGCTTCAGCTTCAAGTAGTTCTGCACACAGTCGATTAATCGGACACCCAGCTGTTCCAGCTGCTGCCGCACTCGCTCGACAGACCCCGTTCGATCATGATGAATAATGACCACGGAGCGGTTGGTGTGGAGATCCGTATGGTCGAAGCGGGGGAATGCCGCCTGCGTAATTTCGCACACCATATTGCTGATTGCAAATCGAAGGAGGCTCCAGTCCGGCAAGCTTAGATTAGCTGCCCGTTGATCGGAAATCAGCTCGATGCCAATGACCGTATGATCGAAATCGGACCAATACCGATAAGGCTCCGGGATTTCCGTTTGGAGACCTGAATGTTGCAGTGCACCCGCTGCGGCCGATTTGACCCACTCCTTCTCCACGAAGGGCTCGTAAAGCTGCAGCTTCTGGAGCAGTTCATCCTGCTTCATGCGCAGCTCTTCCTGCTCCTCCAAATCGGATATGGCTTCATTTAAAACAGACTTCAGCGTCGGAAGGCTGATCGGCTTGGATAAGTAATCGCTCACGTTCAGGCGCAAGGCTTGACGGGCATACTCGAAGTCCGAGTAACCGCTCAGAATGATCACTTTTCCTGAATAGCCGGTGTTCTTCCGCAGCTGCTCGATCATATCCAGACCATTCATGACAGGCATATATAAATCGGTAATCACGATGTCGGGGCTGGCCGATTCAATCATTTCAAGCCCTTCTTCCCCGTTCAAGGCTTCTCCCGCCCACTCTGCATTCAGTTCATCCCAAGGGATGGCTTTTCGGATTCCCTGTAGCACGGCGCGGTCGTCATCAACGATTCCTATCTTCCACATCTGAAGATCCTCCTTCTTATTTGCAAAAAGGCAATGCTTCACCCTAACGGTAATACGCCATGCCCGATAGGCTATGAAACCGCTCAGGCATGACGTAAACCGGGAGTAGACCGGAACAATAAAGCTGAAATAATGATTTGGATGCGGGGGCAAGTACGTAAAATGTTCCTACGATCGCTGTTGCTCCCGGATTTTTGGATTTTATATTAAGTGGTAAAAATCCGGTCACAAAGGCGCCCCCTGGGTTTAGGCTTCCGATGCAGCTTTCGATGCAGCTTTCTTTCAGAAAGCTTTTACCGAATCATTTTACTCCCTTGCTAGCATCCATCTAGTTCTCATCTCATTTTATATGATCTATTCATATTCCTGCGCGGCCTTCTTCAACGATTCATAGGCCTTCTCCGGTGTTGTTCTGCCGAAGCTCAGCTCATCCCGGACAAGCGGGAAGTCTTTATCGATGAAGTTCACCCAGCCTTCCGGCCCTGTCGTAAATATCTGTCCGTCCGGCGTCGTTGCGTCAATCAGCTTCATCCCGACCTTTTCGCCCTCCGGAAGATTCGGAATGAGCGACTCGGCGATCTTGGCATTGGCAGGCACGCCTCGAGCAGTTCCAAGGATAGCCCCTGCCTCCGGATCATTGATGAACCAGTCGATGAACTTTGCCGCTTCTTCCTTGTGCTTGGAATTAGGCGAAAGACTGAAGTACATGGACGGCTTCAGCCAGCCTCCCGCTTCCTCGGCCCGCGGCATCGTAACCAGATCGTACGCCCCTTCCTTCATGCTGTCCCATGTGGTGTAGTTATTGGAGAAGGAGTAGCGGAATAAGATTTTGCCGTTGACCAGCAGGTCTGCCGTCGGATCCATTTCCTTGTCGGATGCGTTCAAATCGGCTGGAGGTATAAGTCCGTCCTTGCGCAGCTGTTCAAACTTCTTGGTCCATTCCAGGAAAGTCGCTTCATCAATATTGAATTTGCCGTCTTCCGTAATCAAGGTACCTTTGCCCTTGGCATAGTGATAAGCGCTGAACATAAAGTAGTTGCCGGCATAATCCAGCGTGAAATATTGGCCTTCCGCCAGTTTAGGCTTTACCTCTTCCGCCAATGCGAAGAAATCATCCCATGTCCAGCCGTCATTCGGCATCGTCGCGCCCAGCTTCTCAAGAGCCGCCTTGTCGTAGATCATCCCAAAAGCAACCGATCCCAGCGGCACGCCGTATTGCTTGCCGTCTCTCTGCCCGATTGGCAGCAGGCTCGGCGTCAATTCATCCAGTTTAACCTTGGTGTCGAGCTCTTCGAGCTGGTTGCGGGATGTCCAGTCCGAAACCCAGCCCGGGTCCATTTGGAAAATATCCGGCTCGTTATGCGCCGCTGCTTGCGTGGAGAGTTTATCCAGGTAACCGTCCATCCCGGAATATTCGGGCTCGAAGGTAACGTGCGGATTTTTCTGCGTATAGGTCTCCAATGCCTTCAGTGTAGCTTCGTGACGCGGCTGCGAACCCCACCACATAATCCGAAGCTTGACATTTTCCGCCGCCGAACCGCTTTCGGCCTGTGTATTGTTCTTGGTTGAGGTTGTGCTTCCCGTGCTTGAGTTGGTGCTTCCGTTACCGCCGCATGCCGCCACCAGCAAGGAGAACACCATCCATAACGCGACAATCTGCAATCGCTTCCATTTGTTCATGCCGACTTCCCCCTAAAAACAATATATTGTGGTCAATATGTATCCTATCAATTCAGAGATGACTGGAGTATAAGAGAGATGCACAATTTATTATAAAATCGTCTGATTATGCTTTACCGCTGTGCTTCCTCAAGCCTTGGAAAGGCGATCGATACAACCACTCCTCCATTCTCTCCATCTTTAACGAGGATCTCATAATCATCGTTGAAGAACGCCGAGAACCGCTCTCTCACATTCCGGATCCCGTAACCTCCTTTGCGGCGATGGTTCCCTTTGCTCAGAGGAGCAAGCCCGCTCCCGTCATCGATAATCGTCATTCGGACCCGGCTGCCCTCTTCCTCTGCCTTAATCTGAATTCGGCCGTTTTGCCTTGAATTAAATCCGTGTATGATTGAATTTTCGACGAAAGGCTGGAGCGTCATTTTGGGAATGAATAAGTTGCGGATTTCCTGGGAGGCATGCACCTCGTATTCCAGACCGTCTTCCCACCGGATCTGCTGGATTTCCAAATAGCATGCGACGTGAGTCAGCTCTTCTTCAATCGTAATAAAGCTTTCTCCATGCGATAACCCGATGCGGAACATGCGGCCCATCAGCTCCAGAATGCGGCTCATCTTCTCCTGTCCCTCCGCAATCGCCATCCAGTTCAGCTGGTCCAAGGTGTTATATAGAAAATGTGGGTTAATATTGGCTTGTAGCGCTTCGATTTCCGCCTTGCGCTGCTGCTCGTAACGCTGCGCAAGGGATGCGTACAATGCCTGGATTCTCTCATTCAGTCTGCGAAACCCTGCAAACAGAATGCCGAATTCATTCGTGTAATCGCCGGCCAGCTCCGCTTGCTTCCCTCCAACATCGTAATTCTTCATCGCTCTCACTAACTGGGCGATCGGCTTCAACAATTGCCTGCTTAACCAGAGCGTTAACAAGAAAGCCAGCAATAGGGCTCCGATGCCGATGGTAATAATGGCTCCAGCCAGCTTGACGCTGCCTGACGTAATTCTCTCCCAAGGGGTAATCTCAACCAGCATCCAGTTGGAGTCGGCGACTTTGGAATAGACGACCAGAGACTCGACGCCATGCGGCTGTGTATGCAGCCGTGACACACCGGATTGGTCCGTGAACCGCAAATCCTGCTCCTGTAATCCGGCATCCCTCATTGATTTCCCGACGCTCAGCAGCTCCCTGCCGTTCAGATCCAGCAGCATCCGGTTCGAATCTTTAGAGTATCCTTCGAGAATCCCGCGGATCCAATCCGCTTTCACATGCACGACAAGAATACCCAAGTACCGGGAGTTGTTGTACACCTTGCGGGAAAAGCTGAGCACAGGCACGTTCCCATTATAGGTCGTTAAATCATGCTCCTCTGACCAGGAGAAGTCATTGTTCTGCAGCAAAGGATACCATGGCTTTGTCGCAGCCTCCGTTAATCCATGGAACTGAATATAGCTCTGCCGATCCCCCCACTCCGGCTGTTCCATATATAAATCGATGGCCTGAATTTGCGGAATCGAATAGGTGAGATGAGCCAGCGCTTCCTGTATACCCTTGGACCTCCTGTAGTGGTTGAACTCATCTTCTTTTCCCGACAGAAACGTAAGTAAATCATTGTCCCTGGACGTGGTCAGCGATATCTGCTCGATCGACGTCAGGCGGCCCGTAATTTCGTTGTTCAGCTCCTCAAGCAGTCTTTTTTGATAATACGACGTGTTTTCGGCCAATTCTCGCGAAGTCATGACATAACTGGTCCATACCGTGATCGCCAGCACAATCGTGATCAGCCCTGCAAAGCAAATAATAAACAGGGAATCGATCCGGTATTTTTTGAAGGGATTGATCATAATTCTCATCCTCCATGCTTTACATTCCTATCAGAAAAAAACATTGAAGCTGTGCGGCGTACCGCTGCCTCAATGTTTCCTCATTTTATAATATAACGGTAGGGCTAGCTACTACCCTTTTAGTCCTGTGGTAGCCACACCCTCTACAAAATATTTCTGGGCAAATATAAACAGCAATGTAGCCGGCAGAATGGATACGAGCGACATTGCGAGCAATTGTCCCCATTCCGCGCCTCCTTGTGAATCGTTAATCATCCGCAAAGCCAAGCCTACCGTGTATTTGTCGACGGAATTAATGTACAGGAGATGACCAAGGAAATCATCCCAGTTCCATAAGAAGCAGAAGATGATTACCGTTACGATGGAAGGCTTCATCAAGGGCATCACAATTCTCCAATAAATCCCGAACCAGCTGCATCCGTCGATCTTGGCCGATTCATCCAGCTCCCGCGGGATCCCGCGTATGAATTGAACGAGCAGGAAGACGAAGAAGGTTCCTCCCGCCCCTCCCGCTAATGCATGTGGCACGATAAACGGCAGGTAGGTGTTGACCCAACCAAATTGGTGGAACATCGCATACTGCGGAATGATGAGCACTTGGCCCGGCAGCATCAGGGTGAGCATGAGCAGAGAAAACCAGAAGCCTCGAAGCGGAAAGTCCAGTCTTGCAAATCCGAAGGCAACCAGCGTACAGGAAATCACCGTTACAATGATCACCGCAGTAATTAAATAGAAGGTATTCAAATAGAAGTCGGTAAAGGTGAACCCCGGAACGGAATTCCATCCGTTGATGTAATTGGACCACTGCGGCACGGACGGGAAGATGGACGGGGAACTGAGCTCCTGGTTCGTTTTCAGTGAGGCGCCAATCCACCAAATGACCGGATAAACCATAATCAAGCTGAACATAATGAGGACCGAATGGCGGATCACGGGGTTCCATTTGCGTCTGGTCATTTTCCTTTCCCTCCTTGACTCTCGGATTCGTAGAATACCCAGTATTTCGAAGTCAGGTTAATGATCACGGCGGCAGCCACAATCAAGATCAGCATGATCCAGGCCAAGGAAGAGGAATAACCCAGCTGATAGCGGCTGAATGCCCGTTCATACAGGTATAACGCATAGACATAGGTAGAGTTCATCGGCCCGCCGCCGGTGATGACGTAAGCAGGCGTAAACATCTGGAAGGAGTTAATGACCCCCATAATGAGATTGAAAAATAACGTGGGTGACAGCATCGGAAGCGTGATTTTGAAAAATTGCTTTAGCTTGCCCGCGCCATCCACCGCGGAGGCTTCATATAGATCATTCGGAATCTGCTTCAGGCCTGCGAGGAAAATCACCATCGATGAACCGAATTGCCATACCGACAAGCCAATGAGAGACCATAATGCGGTATCCGGGTTCGTGACCCAGCCCGTTCCGGGAATTCCGAAGAATCCAAGCACTTGGTTGAAGAAGCCGTCCACGCCGAAAATATTTTTCCATAGCAGGGAAACCGCGATGCTCGCCCCGATCAAGGAAGGGAAATAAATGGCCGTTCGATAGACGGATATCCCGCGCACGGCCTTTTTTAGCAGGAGAGCAACCATCAGCGCGGCAATTAGCTTCAGCGGCACCGAGGCGAGTACATAATAAAACGTGAGCTTGAGTGATTGGGCAAATTTGTCGTCCGCCGTAATGATGCGCTCGTAATTGTCTAAGCCGACCCACTCGATCGGCTTCATGAGGGTGTAATTTGTGAAGGAATAGTACAGGGACAACAGCATCGGATAGGCTGTCAACGCCAGAAATCCGATCAGCCAAGGGGAAATAAACAGATAACCTGCAAGGGGAGAGTCCCAGCGCTTGCGAAATGGCTTTTTGCGAACAGGTATTTCGGATGCTAAAGATGTTGCTCGTTCCATGAATTCACTCTCCTTTTCAGTACCTTAAGTATAGAAGGAGAGCCGCCGGGAACTACATGAGACAATTGTTCAAAATCATTCAATATTTTCAGAATGTGTCATCAGAAATGAATACGACCAAGAACCCCACCGCGTCGAAGCGAGTAATTCAATTTTATCCTGCGGGGTTAATTCTCCAGGTGCACTTGAACTAGCATAATTTAACAAAAAAACGCACCTCCCCGTGGAGATGCGTTTTTCACTGAATTTCATATGCTGCAAACGGATGTACTATCAACTTGCCAGATTACTCCGGTATATTCCCGCCCGCCACGCGATCGCCGGAATTGCCCGCCGGGTCGGTGACATTGTCATCCTCGCCGGCATGTATGATCAACGAGCGTCCCAGCACCGAGTTCGGCTGGTTCTTTTCCAGCGTGCCATGCTGAATGATCGTCTCCGCTTCCGCGGTGCCGTCCGCGCCCACGACCAGGTTCGGCATGTCGCCGACATGGCTTCCTTGCGGATTCTCCAGGCCATGATGCTTGTGGGTCGGATTAAAATGCCCTCCGGCAGATTTAAAATCCGTTCCCTGAATGGCATTCTCATGCACATGGAACCCATGCTTGCCTGGAGTGAGGCCGGATGCGGTAATCTTCACCTTCACCCCGTCATTGATCTGCTCCAAGGTAGCAGAGCCAACTGGCTCGCCCGCCGCATTGTACAGCTTGACTACAGGCTGCCCCAGGGATTCTTTCCTGGAAGCCTCGCCCCAGTACACGGGTTGGTTAACCGGATCTGAAACCATGCGAGCTGGCGCATCGCTGCTGTCGGTAGGAATCTTAGGATCAGAGGTCGCCGTCTCTTGTTCCGCAAATGGACCGTCAGCGGTGGCGTTGTCCTTGCCGTTAACGAAATGGCTTATTTTAGACATCGTGTGTTGAATCGTATCTAAGGTGCCTTCGGGATTCGCAGCAGCGAACATAATCCCTATAATCAGCAGGGCTCCGGCAAGAAACGCTCCAGCCATATATTTTAACTTGTTGGTCAACTTTTTCACTTCATCGCCTCCTGAATGATGATATCATTCATCTCCCAATCCTCTGATTTTATACATCCAAATCGTTATTTTATGGGATATGAGGCATTCGGCGTTGGTCAGAGAGGGGCTCCGATGACGGCTTTAACGCCCCTCTGGCAAAATGAGTTCTCTCATCCGATCTGTATGTTTGGCGGAAACCACATATACATCTTCTCCCCAATCTTTGAACCCATAGCTGAATACACTTTCCTGACCCTCTTCCCCTAACCACAGCTTGACGGCATGGATCGGAGATTGCTGGGCATAGACGACCATCACATCGTAATCCGGGTCCGTTCGTTTGGCATCATCCGGCTGCTTGCGGGCGGTACGGATCGCTTCCTCAAACGCTCTTACATCTTTCGCTTCCTTAAAGGACAACAGTGTATCCCCATTCATCTCGTCCCATGTCTCGAACGCTGAAATCCGGATTTCGGCAACCTGTTCGTCCAGAAGCTGCATCGTCTCCCAACCGGGTTCCTTCTCGCAGCCTACCAATAGAGCCGTTATGTAGAGCATCATGATCATGAGTAATCGCTTCATTAAACAATCCTTCCTTATCTATGAAAATATTATGGGATGATTCCATGCCGCTTCAGCTTGTCCATTAGCATGGTTCTGAACGTCTCTTGGTCATAAAGGGAGTTATTGATTAACTCCTTGTTCAGTCCGAGCTTGTCCAAGATCCTGTGCTCCAACTCGCGCCGGGCCTCCAATACTTGCAGAGTCCCTTCGACGCCTTCCAGGCCGTGATGTTTGCCGTACCCCTGTCCAGTGTAGTAATGGGCAAACCCTGTGGACCATGCCTCCGGGCGTTCCCGGGCGGCCTTGCGGAATGCGTATTCCAGGTCGTTCTGCTCAATGTAGAACAGGAGGGGATTTAGCGAAAGGACCGCTTTTTCCAGCCCCAGCACGTAGTCCGTCACTTGATCTTCCGGCGCATCATGCTTCACCATGCCGACGGTCACCGGATTCTGAATGAAACAGCACTCAAAAATCGTGACGGTAGGCTCATGCAGCGCCTGCTCGGCAAATGCCTCCCACCGATCGGTGATGAGCCACCGGTTGAGGTCCAGCGGGAGCTCGTAAATATCCTTCTTAGCCAACGAATGATATAGATCATCCGGAAAAGAAGCGCCATATTCGTTCTTCAGCTTCTGGTAGGGCAAGAGATTCCAGCTGCCTTTTTTGACAGCCCGTTCGATCCATATTTCTTTAAAAGGGCCTGCGACTTCCAGCAACTGCCCGAATTCCTCTTCCGTCAGACACGCGGTTCCCTCATAATCCGCCGGGTGGTTGGTATCCCCCTCCATCACCAGCCGGGACTCGATGTTGTGCTCGGAAAGAATGGCATGAATCATACGGGACGTCGTTGACTTGCCGAACCCCGGCAGGCCCTCAACCATGATTAATTTCGTCTTCATTTCAAATCCCCTTCAAATCTCAAAAAATGTTTGCAGCTTCATGTATTCTGTGGGAGCCTGTGAATATCCTTTTCTCTATCTATTGATTAGACCCAAATTAAGGTATGATAATGTTACTACTTATAGAGAGGTGTTCATACATAAATGAAGAAGACTTTAGCCCTTTTGTTGATGTTCGCTATCTTAATTCTCCCGTCACAGGCATATGCCGCCCCACCCTCCATCAAAATGTCGATCTCCGAGGTTAATAAGATCTACTTTGAGGATTACAACAAGAGGTTAAAGGAGGTTAAGTCTGCTATTCGGACATATAAAGCTCCTGTGTGCTCCGATGTAACCACCCTCACGAATCAATCCAAGCAGCTGACATCCAAGTACAACAACCTTAAGAAGTCCAAAGCCAGCAAGACGGAACTGAGTCAGATGAAGGCAACACTTGATAAGGCTAAGAAAAGTCTTAGTGAAGCAAAGAAAGTCTGCAATAAGGAAACAGCGGAAACGAAAAAAGAACTCAATGGACAAGTTAAAGAAATTTCTTTAGCCAAAACTTCCGGAGTCAAGCTGAACGTCGACTCTTATAATAAAGGAACAATCACGAGCTCGACATTCGATAAGGAAATACGCAGTATCGTGAAGCTTGTAGACGATGTTTTCACATACATTCTAGAAGATCTTGAGTAGAGCAAGCGGCAGGGTATACCCTGCCGTTTTTTTATTGAACATCGTTGAGCAAAATAAAGACCGTAGACATTACCATCTACGGCCTTTCCCACATTCAACCTAACACTCTACTCCAAACTACTAAACTCATTCATACGTGCAAGTTTTACAAGATCAGATTTAGGCCATCCGATTTCTCTCGATTTCACCCTGCAATATTTGCAAGAGCAATGAATCTTCCCCTTAGCAAACTCACCTGTAAACTTGGCATGCCAACCAAGCTGTTTAGCAAGCCTGCTCTTACGCTGGATCACTCTCCGTCGATGATGACGGTAATACGAACGAGTACGATTGTTGCCTTTGCTTTTCATTCCATCACGCCCCTTGGGATAAGGCCCAGCCTGCAAAGGAGCCAAGAGGGTTATGTCATCCTCTACAGGCCGAGCGTGATGAAACTGCTAAGTTGCACGAACACCATGGATCACCTCAACGCGATGTGATTTCAACCTGTATTACTTTCTTACCAACTCGCTATAATTTCCACATGCACCCTATGCGGAAACCTCGTCATGAACCTGCTTCAAGGTACCGAAACACAAACTCGCTATCGCATTGAACAGCCTCACCAGAGGGACGCCATCTAAGATGGCGTCCTTGTTATGACAGAACAATTCACCCATCAGGTCGTTACAATAAACCCTTCCGTTTGGTCCTCCATCAATTGAGGTCTTACATCCGTAAAGCCCTTACCCGGCTTACGCAGGGCTTCCAAAACAACCTGCGCGTTATACCCGTCATAGAAATCATAGATGAAACCGGACTCTCCGTTTAGAATCTGAACGATTTGCTTCAGGATCGGCAGCGGGCTGACGACGTCGTCCACAGGTACGGGCTGCAGATCGGTATTCTTGCTGCTTCGGTACAGATTGCACCAGTTCTCCAATGACAAGGTTCCTTCCTCACCGTGCACTACTAGGGAGACACGCTCCTCCCCTTCCCGTTGGTCGGTTCCCGACAGGCGAATCTCGATATCATGATGTAATCTGAGTACGGCCTGGACACGACTTTCGGACTGATTCGAATCCGGCGGAAACTCGATCTCGCTCTTTACATGCGTAATCGGCCCGAACACCTGCTGGATCATCTGGATCCAGTGAATGCCGACCTCCAGCAGATATCCACCCTGCTGCCTTGAAGTGATCCAAGGATTCTGCTGCCAGGCCCTCGGCCACTGCGGAAACTCCAGGTACAGATCCATGCTTTGGATCCGGCCGATCGCCTGATCCTCAAGCAATCCCTGCAGCTTCAGAACGGCCGGATCGAGCGGAAGCGAGAAATGAACCGCATGGAGCACATCGGCCTTCTCGGCCAGCTCCACCAGACTCCGGGCTTCGGTCAAGCTATTGGCCAGCGGCTTCTCGCAGAAGACGTGGACGCCTTTTTCAAATGCGATCCGGGCCACGTCATAATGCAGGGACGGCGGAACCGCGATATACACCAGGTCAAGCGTCACCTCATCCAGCAGCTGGCGATAGTCGGTGTACAGCCTTGGGCGAATCCCAGCTTCCGCAGCTTCACGATGCAAACTGGATTCATCACTGTCGCAAATGGCGACCACTTCGATCTTCTCCGTATATTGAGGCAGTAAGCGGTGAATCATATGCCGGCCCATATGCCCTAAGCCGATGACGGCCATTTTTTGTTTCATCATTCTGTTCTCCTATTCCATTCGCGATTGAATTTTGCCATTGCATGCATGTCCCCTATTATAGATCAAGGGACTGCAGCCCGTACACTTGGATGTACAAAACGGTACTGTTCCGTTATTCCTTTGGATTCAAAGCACAGGGCACTTTCTTTCTATGCTGGTAGTAAAATGCCCTTAAAATTAAAAGAGTAGAATCAATAATAAAAAAATCAGTTATTTTTTGTCAGCCTTAAAGTTCCCTCTTTCAAGGCAATCGTATCAGAACTTGCATTTATTATGTAAAAGTAATATTGCCCTGATTCCTCAATAGTTAAATTGTAATTCCCCTTTAATTGATCGAATTTTTGCGATGGATATAGAACGCCGTCTTTAACGTAACCAATTAATATATTTTGATTTTCGACCACCTCCGATTTATACTTTTCAAATTCATATTCTACAGAGTCACCCGCTTTTAGTTCCCACCCCGATCCATTAGTATCTGTTAAGACGTTTAATGAACCATTTACAGTAATTATCTCAGGGGAAATATATACTCCGTTTTTTTCTTTTGTTTCTAACTCAAAAATAGAGGGAGGCATAAAATTTTCTTCCATTATCTTTGTGATAATCCGGTTCTCAGGAAGACCATTTCGTGTTCTATTCTTTAATTCCTCTGGTGAGTACTCGACTCCATTAGAATCAATATAAACCCCGTTTCGATATATCATATAATCGCCACTTGTTTCTTTTCCAATCAAATGCCGATTATAATCAGTTATTAACTCTGTTTCTTTTATTTCTTTAGGACTACAAGCAATGATTGTTGATAAACCAACAACGATTATACCGATAAACAAACCCTTTTGGTTTTTTTTAGAGTTATTACTGCTAAACACCATAAATATGAATCACCTCTCGTTTAGACGTAATTACCAGACATGTTATATGTTAATTCTTCTGGATAAGATACGCGGTTCCTTTGCTATTGACGAGTAGTCCATTATGTATCTCCTATATTCTTCAATATTATCCATTCATTATTGATAACACCAATTACAAGAGGTACGTTTGGTGTCTCTATTTATTATTTTATTGAAATAGCCGGCTATGAATGAAGCTCACCAATCTGCATTGAATCAAATCGGATAGGAGGCTAGGCTACCCATCGAGGACATTTTAGGATCCGAAAGTCTTTTTTATAATCGAAATTTTTGCTTGGCCACTAAAATGTCCCCCTTCTCTAAACCACAGTACAAACCCCATTACAAATAGAAGGGAAAATATTCAACGGGCTCATTTTAATGTCCAAAGGCTAACCGCAGCTGGTGTGCAAATGAGTGTAGTTGATTGTTAATCCCCTTAAGTTCTCTTTGCGGGTAGACATGCGACTACACCAAAAGTAGTTATTTCTACTAAAACGATGATTATTAGGGATGTCAACGCATCGCCCCTAGATTTATAAAAGCGCCACGTCTCATGAAAAAGGCGTGGCGCTTTCTTATGTCATGGTGTCACTCACAATACCCTCATTTTATATCTAACAACCGATATTTTAGCGGCATGGAGTACTCGGTACTTGCGGGCATCCAAATCACTCCACACCTTTCAACGACTCGATCATATGAATCCGCGTCACTTTCTTCCGCAGCATAAGGTTGGAGAGAAGGGTCAGGAAGAATGCCAGCACAACCGATGCCAGCATAATCACAAGGTTTAATTGATCCGGAATTTGCTGATGCGTACTCGACAGCGCCTGGATGATAATCGAATAAACATAACCGCTGATCGGCAGAGCAACAATGACCGCAAAAGCGGTTAACAGCATGTTCTCAGAGAAGATCAGCCGGTTGATTTTACGTTTGGGATAGCCTAATACCTTCAGGGTGGCAAGCTCACGGTTCCTTTCATAAATGTTGATGGAAGAGATCGTGTAGATGGCGCCGAAGGACAGAATAACGGCACAGATGATAAACATGATGAAAATAAAGCTGTTTTGCTTCAGCATATACTGCGCTGATTTCTTCAGTTCATCCTTGTCCGTAATGGCCTCCACCTGCGGGTCCTGTTCGAAGAAGCTGCGAACGCCCGCCAGATCGGCAGCGCTATGGACGTTAACTAACAGCGAGGATGGATCGTAGTCGATACCCAAGCTCTTCATATAGCCCGGTGTGCTGTAGAACGACGGATTCGAGTATTGTGTGGAGATATCCAGAACCTTCATATCGACGATGGTTTGATTATACACCGGTGCGGTGAATTGAAGCTGGATCGCATCCCCTTCAGCAATTTGATACTGATCCGCGTATGATTTCGGTACCAGCACCCCATGATCTTCTAACGATAGCCGATTGCCTTGTTCATCATAAAAACGAATCAGCTCATTATCCTGCTCCGTTACCACGAGCGTAGCATTTTCTTTGTTTTCCCCTTGGATGAGTTCCACAGGGTAGGTGGACAACCCATAATGGTCTACAATGCCGGAGGGCAGTGCTGCCCTATCCGGGAACGATCCGATCGCATAATCGACTCGTAAATCATACGTATTTACCTCTTCGATCTGGCCAGCTACCTTGAGCAGGGCCGTCTGCGTGCCGAAAGCCGTGATCAACAAAACCGTACTGACCACAACGCCAACGGAGCTCGCGAATGCTTTTTGTTTATTTAAGAAGATATTTCTTAGAATAATCTTGTTGCTGTAGGACAGCCGACTCCACATCCCTGGAATGTTCTCGATGAGCAGTCTTTTCATCTTCTTGGGCGGTTTCGGACGCATCGCCTGCGCAGCACGTTCTTGCAAGATCGCTCTGCCGCTGAAATAGCAGGACAGCATGCCAAACGCACTGGAGCAAATCATTGGAGGTAGGAGCGTAAAGAACGAAAGGGAGAACGTTAGGTCAGGTAGAGAGTAGGATCTTCCAATCGACGTTGTTATGAGTGGAATGAACAGGGCGGCGGCGATGGCATAGCCCAGGATGGAGCCGATGACGCCAGCCAGCACGGGGTAACCCATGTAATGCAGCATGATGCTTCTTTTTTTCACCCCTAATGCCTTCATAATGCCCACTTGATTTCGCTGGGAATCGATAATCCTTGACATGATCAGAAACAGGATCACCGCTTCAATCAAAAAAAGTACGATCGGGATCACCCTGCTCATCAGCTTATTATTATGAATCGTTTGCTGGGTCTGGGAATAGTTGAAGGTCCGTTCTTTGCTAACCTGGCTTATATAAGGGAGTGACTGGGAATGTGCTTCAATGGCCTGGCCTAACTGATCAATGTCGTAACCGTCCTTGGCATCAATCAGGATCTCATTGTAGAACATGCCGCCAGCGATTTCAGGAATGGTCTCTTCGGGGATATAAGCGATTCCATAAGCTTGATGGTCCTGGGTTTCGTTCTTCTTGGCATGCTCCACATTCTCAATCAAGCCGCTGATCGTGAACGTCATATCCTTGTCATTCACACGAATGCGGATGGAATCACCGATACGGTAATGATGCGCCTCGGCATAGTGGGAGTCCAACAGGATCTCATTCGGCCCGGCTGGCATCCTGCCCTCCATCATCCTGGACGTGTTGATTTCATTCGGTACGGGGATCGAATGCACCGTTAAAGTAGCTTTATCATCTTCAAAAGCCCGTTCGGCCTGGACGGTATAACGCCCTTCAATATTTTGAATGCCATCAATGCTCCGTAAATCCGCCACATCCTCTGCGGAAATTTGACTGTAATAGACGTTCAAGTCGCTTAGATTATGTTCTTGAAAATACCCCTTCGTATAGCCGCTAAGATTGTCGCTCAAGGTGACCAGCCCCGTGTAGAAAAAAGCTCCCACCGCGATTACCAAAACAATGGCTATGAATTGTCCTACCGACTGTTTCATGTCCCTTAACAATTTTAACGCTAAAATCTTCATCACCACTCGATCCCTTCAACGCTTTGTTTGTGCTCATTGATCGTGATGCTCTCGATCTTCCCGCTCTTGACGCGGATCACTTTATCCGCCATCGGCGCGATGGCCGAGTTATGGGTGACCAGCACTACGCATGTCTTCGTTTCCTGGTTTAAATCTTGAAGCAGCTTTAAGACCGATTTCCCTGTCACATAATCCAAAGCTCCGGTGGGTTCGTCGCAGAGGAGAAGCGCGGGATTCTTGGCAACCGCTCTTGCGATCGCAACTCTTTGCTGTTCGCCGCCAGAGAGCTGGGAAGGGAAGTTCTTCAAACGATCCGTTAGTCCAACCTTATGTAAAATATCACGGGCATCCAAATGGTGCTTACATACCTCTGTCGCAAATTCCACGTTCTCCAGCGCATTCAAATTCGGAATCAGGTTATAGAATTGAAATACGAAGCCAACCTGCTCGCCGCGGTATTCGGTTAATCTCTTCTCGCTCCATCCCGTAATCTCTTGATCTCCAACAAACACTTGTCCCGAGGTAGCCGTATCCATCCCGCCGAGAATGTTCAAAATCGTGCTTTTCCCTGCCCCGCTGGCCCCTAGGATCACGACGAATTCCCCCTCTAAAATGGAGAAATCAACGCCCGCAAGGGCTTGAATCGTCACTTCGCCGATTGGATAGGCCTTGGTTACGTTTTTAAATTCGATTAGCGTTGTCACTTCGTACATCTCCCCGTATTGGATTTTTCAGTTGGCCTTGATGCGTTTAATCTCATCATTACACCTTACGGTACAAGAGACACCCGACACGCGATGTATTCCATCATCAGCCTCAGGAAGGATTTCGCTTTAGCGACGGGCAAAGGGAATGCGATTACTGACTCCGGACGCAATTTTCCAAAGTGGGCAAGAAAAACAAAAAGACCGCCATCCAACTGTGGATAGCGGTCTGTTCCTGCGTACGATACCTGATCTTGTCTGAAATGGAACTGATTTAACTTAAAAGCGTCTCTGAAGCCAGCGTAAACCCTTCAATCGCGACATCTTCGTCGACTTCAATCATGATGCAGCGTTTACCTTGGAAATTCACCTGTTTAACATACCTTAAATCCTGCGGGCTCACCGAGATCGTAGCTACCTTGGTTTCGATCTTAATGGATTTGGTAGTATACTTCGGCATGACGCTGGTTGCTTTCATCTCATAGTTCTTGTTGTCTACGATGGTTTCGAATGCCCGCTCCACCTTCTCGGTTGTCACGTCCTCTACGCCGCTTGCGTTCAGTACGCGCTCCAGATCTTTATAATCCAGCTTCGGAGGTTCTTCCTCCTTCGTCTCTTCGTTAATTTCGATCACGCGGTTGATTTCCTCGTACACCTGGGCAATGGTGGCTGAATCGAGCTGTTCGCCGGCCACTTCCTTGACGATATCCTCGAAGATCGCTCGCTCTTCAAGTGCCGTCACGGATCTTTCTCCGTTCAAGACCTGCTCGACAAAATGCGGATCCGGAAAATTCGATTTTCCCGTACAATACAAAATACGATTCACATCGGAATAATTGTCCGTCACGCTAGGGTACAGGAATCCTTGCTCTGGCGCACTTAACTTGATAATCGGATCTACAATGACATTGTACTTGAACTCCCGCTCCACATAATCGAACAAGAGCGTCTTCCGTTGTTTCTCCGTAGAATTCATGCTGCATAAAATAAACGGATGGGCGAACACCTCGTTCTTCTCGCTCTCTTCCGCTTCATCGTTTCTCGCCTTGGTCGGCAAATAATACTGTCCCCGAACGAACGTGACCACCATATCCCGCTCATATTGGGCATCCTTCAGCATTCGATCCACCAGCATCAGCATCAAGTCCTGCCATTCTTCCGGATCACCCGACACGAGCGCTTGGTGAAGCATGACCTGCGCCGGTTCCTCCGCTGCTTCCTGAAACCTCAATTCGAACAATTTTTGATCCAGCTCGCCGGTCAGCAGTTTTTTGAAATTCCCCATGTATAACTCTTGCTTCTCCCGATCCACCAGCTCGAACGGCAGGCGCTCCCAATGATAGATTTCATTCGTTTCCTTCGTAATATAGACATTGAGAATATCGTAAATATTCATTAAATCGTGATCCAGCTTAAATTGCTTGCGTATATTGGCGACTTCTTTTTTGTTCATATCCGATTCGGCAGCTCCTTCAATATAATCTGGCTTAATTAGTATAAATTATTGGAACGCAAATTGGTAAGTGATCTTGGCTTGCATTGTCGTGCCTAGGGTCCATTCCCCTGTGGCCCTGATCCTTTATTGTGGCATATTTAAATAACTGAGTCGAGGATATTCCTTGAAAAAACATCTGACTTCACCGTGTGTATTTTCCTTATCTCGGACCCACATCATCATGGAAAATATCAAAAAGGAAGACAAGCCGGTTGATTATCGCCTCTAAGGGTGGTTCCCTGCTTTTCTTGCGCGAAGTTCATCAGGGGAGTCATGCTTTCGGAATAAAAAAATGGTGATACGGGATTCGTTCCGTATCACCATTTCATGTTACGCTGTTCGCACGCCGTTGCCGCCTAGCACCGATATACGAATGCTCACTGGCTATGAACACACTTCTCAATTGGCCGCAAAGCTGCCGAGCGAGGCTAATACCTTGAGCGCGTTATAGCTTACCCGCAGCTTTCACTTTCACGAGCAGCGCATTGCCCGGCAAATACGCAATCGGAATGTCCTCGACGGACACGATTTGTATGGTCTCCGGTTTCGCGCCAGCTGCCGTTGCCTCGTTCATGGCGCTTTCCTTCGCATCGCGGATGACGTCGTCATAGCTCCAGTCGTCCAGCGAATAGATCCGCTCCGACTCGCCGCTAACCTCTCCCAGCGCTGCGCCGATTGCATTAGCCGCATCATAATTGTCCGGGCGGATGATACGGCTCGCCCCTGCCAGCGTATCCGGCACCAACAGACTGCCGCCGCCGACCAGAATGACATCGACCGGGTCGGCACTCGTTTTCATCCGGTCAATGGCATCCTCCAGAATCTGCTGCATGACGGCATCCACTTTGCCGCATACAGCTTCGTCCACGGCATCCGCGTTTGTGCCCGGCCATGCGGCCCGGCCCATCTTCACGGCTACGTCCGTTGTCGTCAGCGTATCTCCGCCAAAGATGCGGGCCCGTGTCGTCAGCTTGTAGCCCACGCTGTCCGGGCCAACCGTCACGCCGCCTGCATCGTCCAGCCGGACGATCGTGCCGCCGCCGAGGCCAATGGACAAAATGTCCGGCATCCGAAAATTCGTGCGAATGCCGCCGATATCCACCGCTGCCGACGACTGGCGCGGAAAGCCTTGCACGAGCACGCCGATATCCGTCGTCGTGCCGCCGATGTCAACGACCAGCGCGTCACTTAGCCCGGACAAGTGCGCAGCGCCCCGAATCGAATTCGTCGGTCCGCACGCAATCGTCAGAATCGGGTAGCGGAGCGCATATTCGCTCTTCATTAACGTGCCGTCATTCTGGCAAATGTACAGCTGGGCATGGATGCCGAAGCCGTTCAGCGCTTCCTGAAATCCGCGCACTACGCCCGCAATGACTTGCAGCAGCGCCGCATTCAGCACGGAGGCATTCTCCCGCTCCAGCAATCCGATGCTGCCGATCTCGCTGGAGTAGGTAACCGGCATGTCCGAACCCAGCACTTCACGCACAATTTCTCCAACACGCTTCTCTTGCTCACGATTCACAGGAGCAAATACCCCGCATACCGCCACGGCATCAACTTCTCCGCTCATCCGGCGGCACAGCTCGGCGATCTCCTCTTCATCCAGATTGGCGATCTTGCGGCCGTCATACTCATAACCGCCAGAGGCGACATAGCTATGCGGCCCAACTGCCGCGCGCAGCGATTCGTCCCAGCCGGCCAGCGGCGGAACCGCCGTCGTTGCCGGAGCGCCGATGCGAATCAGGCCGACCCGGCCAAGATGCTTGCGCTCCACGATGGCATTGGTGCAATGCGTGGTACCGAGCATCGCATAGCGAATTTCTGCTCCATTCACGCCGCTTTCGTGCAGCAGCCGGCGAACGGCCTCCACAATGCCTTCGTTGACGTCGGCAGTCGTGTGGACCTTCACCTTGTGCACGCAGCGCAAGTCGGAATCCAGCAGGGCGGCGTCCGTATTCGTCCCCCCCACATCAATGCCGATGCGGTAAATCCGGTTTGCGTTAGCCGTTGTAACCTCGGTCATTTCGCCGCACCTCCTTTCGAAGCCAGCGTCTCGATCGGCACATAATCAAAGTCATAACCGAAGTATCTCGGGCCGGCCGTCTCGATGCCTTTTGGCGTGCGCCATTTGTCATCGCACGGCAAACCTGCTGCCGTCACCCGGGCACCATACTTCAAGTTCTCCGTCGTCACCGGCATGCCCGTATCCTGATCCAACAGCGTAATCAGATCAGGCGTAATGGCGAGCGGTTGATCGTCAACGGTGGCGAGCAGGAACTCATTCTGGAAAAACAGCCGCATCGTTGTTCCCTTGTTCTCGCCGGTACCTTCGAATACGGCTTCGCCGCGCGTAAAGCCGCCGTCCATGCGGCGACGGATATCCACGGCCTTGCCATGGAACAAGGCATGGCCATTCAGCTTCGCGAGCAATTCGCGCACAGGATTCAGCTTCTGCTGCTTCGCTTCGAACAGCGTCCGCCCGATCTCATAGGCGAGCGTCAGCGTCCCGCCGATCGCGCTCTGCTTCGCCTGCGCGCCGGATACCGGATAATCGCAAATGGAGGCAGAACCACCCATCTCCACCGTCAGCGCACGCGCCATCCGTTCTTCCCACACGCCGTCAATCGTATGCATCAGCGCACTGTTGCCGCGTTCGTCCGCCATCGCCACGGGGCTGCACGGGATGCCTTCCAGATGGAACGTCACCATCTGCGATTCGGGAAACGCACGCCCCATCGCATCGGCATCGACGAGCGGAATTCCCCGCTGTGCCGCCGCAATGACCGGAACGAGCGAGTTGCCACCGCCGACCTCGATCGGCATAACGGCATCCACCTTGCGGCCGAGCTCTTTTTCCATCAGGTCAAGCGGTTTGGTCAGCTGTTCAGCCGAAGGGATTTTCTCCAGCATCACCGTCGGTGCTCCGATCATCGATACCGGCACGATAAGTCCTTCATCGTCCAGCTCTTCGAGTTGGGCGATTCGAACCGGGCCAAACTTGCGGATCGCCTCCATGGCCATCAATTTTCCGACATGAGGATCTCCACCTCCGCCCGTGCCAAGCACCGCAGCTCCGATCGCGATATATTCAATGGCTTGTTCATCCAATGTGGTTAATCTGGTTGCCTTGTTCATGCTTTCATCCCTTCTTTACTACCCATTTGCCTATGATTGCTTGTACGATAAATGCCATCAAGAAGCTGTCCAGCGCCGGAACCTGCGTCACCTGGAACCATCCGAGCCCATCCGGGGCCATCGTTGTCATGAACCCGAAGAACGTGGCGATGACCCATACGACGATGGAGCGGGGAATCCAGCCCCGATTGCTGTCCAGTCCGTCAAACGAGAATCTATTTTTATTCACCAACAAATACTCAGCCGTATAAATGCCGCCTAGCGGTGCGACAAGCATCGTAATGTACGTCAGGAACGTCATGAACCGGTCATAAATGCCAAAGCAAGCAAGTGCCGTCGCAATGAATCCTGCAATAATCGTGATCACGGATTTAGGCACCCGTTTGAAAACAACGGAGAAGCCCAGCCCCGCGGAATATAAATTGTTCGTATTGGTCGTCCATTGTGCTAGCGTCAGCACGATGATCGCCGGAATACCAAGTCCGAGCGTAAGAAGAATGCCCGTCAGATCGTCGGAATCCATCGTACGCGACAGGAAAATCGCAATGATGGTCATGAAGCTGTTGCCGACAAAGAAACCGATAAACGCTGCGGTAACGGCATGCTTTGGCGTTTTGGCCCAGCGCGCGATGTCAGGGGACAGCGCCGTTCCAAGGATAAAGATACCGATAACCAGCGAAATCGCCGTCCCCATCGGCACAGCCTCGCCCTCGAACGGTGCCCAGACGGTGCTTCCGCCTTCCCCGTTAAGCGCCATCACCAGCGCGATAATGATAAACACGACGAGCAGCGGTACCGACCAGACGCTTAATTTTTCAATCGCCCTGTAGCCCCAGATCGCCGTGGACATCATGAGAAGCCCGCCAATGATCGACAGTACCCAGAGCGACCAATGCCAACCCCATAGCTCGCTTAACGCCGTCTGGAAGTTGGAGGCGAAGAAGCCGACCTGAACGCCGAACCAGCCCAGCGATGAAATGCCGAGAATGACCGAGACGATGAGCGCCCCTTGGTTCCCAAACAGAAACCGGCTGATCATGGCCGTCGACAGGCCCGTTTTGGCTCCCACATATGCGCAGACAGCCCCGATCATGCCCAATATGGCTGAACCGACGATGACCGCCGTAAGCGAGTCGCCGATGCTCATGCCCGCGCCGAGCTGCGCACCCAGAAACATCGCGGACAGGTCAATGCCGATCGCAATCCAGACGAATGCCATCGAGAGCCATGATTTCCGCAAATGCTGGGGTACGGGCTCCCGTTCGTAATCTTCTATTTTCGTATCGTTGCTCATGTTCCACCCTCTGCTTTCTGTACCATCTTGTTGATTGCCTAAGCTTCGACGGATCTCCAGAACATCTCAAAGGCATGTTTCAGTTTCCGTTCGAACAGCTCCGGCGATTTATAGTAGTAATATTGCATGCCCAGCCCGTCCATCAAGGTGAGGTACGAATCCACCAGCGTCTCCATCGGGACGATGGCTAATTCGCCGCGATCCAGGCCTTCCTGCATGATCTCGCCGATAATGCTGCTCAATAGCGTATCGAAACGCCCAAACGCCTCCTGCATCCGATCCATTAGGAAATCCGGCGGGAAAACCAAGTACCGGAAGGCAAATACGGCAAGCTCCTGCTTGTCCCGGTGGAAATCGTATTGGCGAAGCAGCAGCGCGTGCAATTTTTTCTCCGTGCTCATTCCTTTGCTGGTTTCTGCCATCGCTTGGATATATTCGTTATAGGCGCTCATCGATTCTTCGAAGACCGTCATGAACAGATCTTCCTTGCTCTCGAAAAAGGCGTAGATTGCTGGTGTTTTGACGCCAACCTCCTTCGCGATTTCCGATAATGCCGTTCCGTCGTAGCCCTTCTGTCCGAATAACCTAAGCGCAGCCTCTTTCAGCTTCGATCTGGTCATGTTCATCCCCTTTTCGCCATTTAATTAACGTTAATTAAGTAGATTATACAACTTTTTGCATAAAAATCAATCAGTTATACTCAGTCTGGCCATTTGCCTTCGCATCCTTATACGTTCAACATTCAAGCAGGACAATGTACTAAAGTGGATAAAATCCCCATACCAAAAAAGAGATATCCTTACTCGAAGGATACCTCTTCCGGAAACTCAACCCTATTCATTCAAACAACCTCTGGTGTTTATGGAAAAATCGATAAAAGAATTGGACATTGTCCAGCTCAAACCATTCTGCCGTTTGCAAAATCTTGGCATCGAGATTGTAGATCTTTGCATGAAGCGTACCCAGGACAAAAGGGGAATGCGTAGCAATAATAAACTGACTGTCGAAATAACGCGCCAAATCGTTCATTTGCTCGGCCAGCTTAATTTGATTTGCCGGAGAAAGCGACGTTTCCGGTTCATCCAATAAATACAGTTTCCCGGGAAGCAAATATTCCTCAAAAAACTGCATCGAGCTTTCCCCGTTCGAATACTTCTCCTGAGCGAATTGAATAATGTCCATCTTCTTCTTGAACTCATACGACTGCTCCAGCTCTTCTACCTCGGCCTTGCTCTTTCCCTGAACGAGCTGCTCATGCAGCAGCCCTTCGCGAAGCACGCTTTCCTGCTGTATTTTCTTGATTTCATACAACAGATCCTCTGACTTGATGTACCGGCTCCCGTCGGGAAGCTTATATAGGGGACGCTCCTGATCATCATGCCCGAGTTGATAGCTGCTTTCCTCGATAAACCGCTGCGCGTAAGCGTTGTGACCATAGCTTGTCATTCGCTCAGCGCCCGCGATTCCCAATTTGTTGGCGATCAGATTCAGCAAGGTGGACTTGCCGGAGCCGTTACTGCCGTATAATACCGTGATTCGATCAAACAGCAGAACTTCCCCTGCCATGTGCCTGAACACATGATCGGGATAGATATTCGGGTTGCCGGAAATGGTAGAAGAGAGTTTGAAGTTACTTAAATATAGCATTGCCCTTGCTCCCCTCTCGGAAAATGAAATGATTCAAGTTTGATATTCATACCTGGCCATTCTATGGATGCAACCATCCGACCCAAACAGCCTTTCTATTCAAGAACGGTCCAAATATCCAGTGCCGTCAGACGAATCGCCTCAAACTCATGATTCCGGTACGCTCTTAAACGGTCGGTACAAGCCTCGCTCCTGAATAAGGATTCGCAAATTGTCCGCATTGCATCTTGTTTCTTCCGCAGGATAGAGCAATAGCGACAGGACCTATCCCAGCAATTCTTTAGCTCCGTTCATCACTAAGGGCATAGTCTGTTTAACGAATGATTCCGCACTTATTAGACGCCCCTCATTATTCCAAGCGTAAGCCGCCCCATACATCCCCCAACTTAACATGTTAGTAGCTGTATTTATTAAGAATTGCGCGTTTGGACTCGACAGCATCTTGTCTTTGTCTATAAAGGAAAGAAGTATCGTTTGAATTTTTTCCTTTATTTGAATTTCGAATACAGCTCCAAGCGATGTATACCTTCTTTTGCACATAGTGCTTAGATCTTTGTGAAAATCGCATACACCCAGAAAAATACTCTGGATGGTTTCTTCATTTAATACTTCGTGACCGCTTATTCTACGATTTATGATTGTCATAAAGGATTCCATTAGTCTGGCCTCTAGAATTTCGAATTTATCTACAAAGTGCGCATAAAAAGTCGCTCTGTTAACAGTAGCCCGCTCTGCAATATCCTTAACGGTTATCGATTCAAAGTCCTTATCTTGAATTAATGAAGCAAAAGCGTCTTGAAGCAGTCGCCGTGTACGTATCACTCGAGGATCAGCTTCATTCTTTTTAATTGCCATGGTTAAGATCTCCCCTAATAAAACGACATTATAGAAATGGTGTTGTCTATACAACGGTTTATGGTTTTTGATGATTGCGCACCATTCTGTTGTTATCATAACATATAAATACAACAGATGTTGTTCAAACAACTAATGTTGTATTGAAACAAAATGCAGAATACCGCTTTTCCAAAAGGAGGAGAGAACCATGTCGGTTTCACAACCGTCACTAACGATGGAGCACCAACTTTTTTTTGATGTTATTCGAGAACGTCGGTCGGTTCGTAGCTATGATCCCTAGATCAAGATTTCGCGGGAGGAATTGACCGGAATATTGCGGCAAGCCACGCTGGCCCCTTCAGCCGCTAACCTGCAGCCGTGGCGGTTTCTCGTTATCGACTCGCCGGAGCTGAAGCAGAAGCTGCTTCCGATCGCATCCAATCAACAGCAAGTGGTCGAGGCTTCGGCTGTCATTGCGGTACTCGGAGATTTGGAGTGATATAAATTGGCGGGCTTCTTTGATTTGATGATCACAATTAACCTATATATGAGTATATGCTGATATAAGCATAAATTTTGATTTATATTTTTATTTCGATATTTTTAAAAACATCGTTATTTAAACACATCAGGAGAGTGAATTATGAAGAGCACATGGAAAGTTTACGTTCTAGCCTTGGTCAGCTTTTTAGTTGGAACATCCAATTACATCATTTCCGGGATATTGGACCGGATCGCAGAGACGATGGGAACAAGCGTTGCGGCAGCAGGCCAGCTCATTACGGTTTATTCCCTTGCCTATGCGGTCGGCACGCCTATTTTAATGGCGCTGACGGCCAAAATGGACCGGCGTAAGCTTCTACTTTATTCGCTGGGCCTCTTTATTATCGCAAATCTGCTGACATTTATATTGACCGGCTTCGGTCTCTTCATTGCCGCTAGAATCATTACGGCGTTAGGCGCCGGGGTAGTCACCGTTAACGCGCTCAGTATCGCCGCCAAAATCGCTCCGCCAGGCAAGCAAGCCAGCGCCATCGCCAACGTCACCATGGGCATTACCGCATCGCTCATCATCGGCGTCCCACTCGGCAGAATGGTAGCCTCGGCTTTTGGCTGGAAAGCGGTATTTCTGGCCATCGCAATTGTCGGGGTCATCGCCATGCTCGTCATTGCTGCGGTTTTTCCACGTATGCAGGGCGACAAGCCTGTCCCTTTGATCAAACAATTTGCTTTGTTAAAGAAACCTCAGGTTTTGGTTGCTTTAGCGATTACTTTTTTCTGGTTGGGCGGATATTCCCTTGCCTATACTTACATCTCCCCTTTTCTGCTAGAGGTGACTCATTTAAATGAATCATTGATTAGCGCAGCTCTGTTCGTGTTCGGCATTGCCAGTTTGATTGGCTCGAAAGTCGGCGGCTACAGCGCGGATAAACGGGGCATTATATTTACGCTCGTTTCAGGGATGGTGCTTCACGTCATTTCGTTGATATTGCTATCCTTAGTCGGACAGTCGGTCATTGCCGTATTCGCCATTTTGATCCTCTGGTCTTTTGCCGCCTGGTCATCCGCTCCAGCGCAGCAATTTAACCTGGTCAAGCTTGTTCCTGAATCCTCGGGCATCATGCTGAGCTTGAACAGTTCCATGATGCAGTTTGCCATGGCTGTCGGCGCAGGAATCGGCGGGCTGATCGTTAACCGTGTTTCTTTGGCATCCATTACCTGGTTCGGGGTATTCGGCGTTCTCATCGCCATCATTGCCGTGTTTGTATTGTCCAGCATGGCATCACGGCATTCGGCGGTGCAGACAGCGGATTAACGGTATGCTAAACATGGAATATTTGATAAAGGACTCTGCTCACTAAGTTGATCTTGGAGGTATGACTCATGCAAAGACCAGAATTGATCGTTTGATCACATTGAACAACTAGGGACCATCCAAAAAAACACGGCGACCTCTCCCCTGATTGAACTCCAGGAAAAGGTCGCCGTTCATATTTAAATCTCGTTTTATTGTCTAGCTACCCCAGTATTGCTTGGCAATCTGTTGACCCTGATCGATTTTTGCCCATTGCTCGGCTTCGCTTAGCTCGTTCCCGCCATCGCAGGATGCAAAGCCGCATTGGTGCGAGAGCAGCAGACGATCCTTATCAATGATTTTGGATGCTTCGTCAAGCAGACGGATGACGCGTGCTTCATCATCCAGCGTATTGGTTTTGGAAGACAGCAAGCCCAGAACAATCTCCGTTTCCGGTCTGTCCTTGAAAACCTCCAGTGCTTCAATCGAACCCGCACGATCATCATCCCACTCCAGGAAGAAGCGATCATATTTCAACTGCTTCAGGAACAGGTTGGCGATTTTCGCATAAGATCCACCGCCCATGTTACGGGAATCATAGTTCCCGCGGCAGTTGTGTGTCCACATTTTCAAGCCGAGGCTATGACCGAAATCAATGACTGTATTGTTTATATCAATAAATTCGGTGGCGAGACCCTGAACTTCCGCTTGATTAATATGCTCCCCTGTAAACGGAGAGTTCGGGTTGTCATCTGCAAACAGCTCCCACAAGCAATCATCGAACTGCAGGATTTTGCCGCCTGCCGCAGCGAATTCCGCCACAAATTCCTTATACGCGCTCACAAGGCCCGCTTTGAGCTCCTGTTTGTTCTGATAAACCGCATCCGTGCCGCCAATGTTATCCGACCAGGAAAGTTCACCATAGATATGGGAAGGTGACGGTACGCAAAGCTTCGTTTGCTGATCGCCTGCCGTATCTTGCAGCTGTTTGAACAACTTAATGAAGTGATGATTCTTTCCGCTCAGTTTGCCAGTAATGCGCAGGCCGATATCTTTGCGTGTTTCATATTTCGAAGTTCCGTCCACATCCCGGAAAAAGTAACCGTGATCCGCGATATAACGCTCGACCCCATCAAAGCCCCATACAAAATCCAAATGCCACATCGATTTGGAGAATTCGCCGTCCGTAACAACCGACAGGTTATGCTCGATTTCCTTTTTCACGACCTGTTTGATCGCCTCGGTCTCGCACTCGGCATACCCTTCGAAGTTTTCATAGAACGGATACTGGATATCATCACGATGTTCAATTTGCGTTTTATATTTCAGCAGCTCTTCGGGCCGCAACAAACTTCCTACGATCTGGAACTTATCAGTCATGTACATAACCCCCTCGTTGTATAGCGATATCATATCACGACGAGCAGAGTTATAAGGCATACCAAAATCTCATAACTAGTTATAGCTAAAAGCTATAGCAAGAATGACGGGCTGAGATTGTCCAAAAGAAAAAACACAGCCAAGTCGGCCATGTTTTCCAAAAGTGTTATTTGTTCTCCTGAAGCGCTGGTGTTCTCCAGCCTGTCCATTTAATTTCCTCGTTCATCTGCCTCATCAGAATGCTTGCTTCCAAACTCATCGAGCAGCGCACGAACTTCACTTGTTGACTTTGCGTTCATTAAGTTATTTCGGAGTTCACTTGCCCCTCGGAATCCACGGACATAAATTTTGAAGAAGCGGACAAGGGCGCTGAAGGAACGCCGCATCTGTGCCGAATATTGATCATGGAGATCCAGATGCAGCCGCAGCAGATCAAGCAATTCTTCACTGCTATGATCCCTCGGCTCCTTCTCGAAAGCAAATGGATTATGAAAAATCCCGCGCCCAATCATAATGCCATCCACACCGTATTGTTCAGCGAGCTTCAGACCGGTCTGACGGTCAGGAATATCCCCGTTAATGGTTAGCAGTGTATCGGGCGCCACCTCATCACGAAGCTTCTTAATCTCCGGAATCAGTTCCCAATGCGCATCGACTTTGCTCATTTCCTCTCTTGTCCGCAGATGAATGGACAGATTTACAATGTCTTGCTTCAAAATATGGGTCAACCAGTCGCGCCATTCGTCTACGGCAGTGAAACCGAGCCTTGTTTTTACACTGACGGGCAATCCCCCGGCTTTGGCGGCCTGTATAATGTCCGCTGCAATGTCGGGACGGCAGATCAGCCCGCTTCCCTTCCCATTCTCGGCTACATTCGCTACAGGGCACCCCATATTAATATCGATGCCTTTAAATCCTTCTTTCGCCATGCCGATACTCATCTGACGAAAGAATTCCGGCTTATCTCCCCAGATATGGGCTACCATCGGTTGTTCATCCTCTGTAAAAGTCAAACGTCCGCGCACACTGTGGTTCCCATCCGGGTGACAATAGCTCTCTGTATTCGCAAACTCCGTAAAAAACACATCCGGTCTGGCGGCTTCACTTACGACATGGCGAAACACAACATCCGTCACATCTTCCATGGGCGCCAGTATAAAGAAAGGCCGCGGTAAATCACGCCAAAAATTATCTGTCATATCCAATACTCCTCTATACATACCAGGACAAATCTTTATCCCGAAATAGTAAATACAACCTGTTGATGTTCTTACTTTTTCTTCACTTATAGCATGTTTAATCAGCTTAATCAAACGGCAGTTTATGTTAGATCGTAGACACCTCAATGAATATATCATAATCCAGAGAGGAGCATACTCCCCATAGATTCGAAAAAAGGAGGGCGATCGCTAGAAGAAAGGGCTTTAATTTCGTCCGGTTCCGTTGGCAACGAACTAAAAAGTCGTCCCGCACTGATTATTAGGGTTCGATTGCCATGCCCGCTCCCCCTCCATGATGCTTTAGAACAGCCAGTTGCAACTTTGGTAGAATGATGATCGTCTATTCTATGTGCTTCCTCTAAGGGGCATGAACTTGAATCGGTTTTTGGATTCGATAACCACTTAAAAATAAATATATTCATAAAATTCCCATACGTTTCAACTGATGGATACTGTAATATGGATAAGTGCTTTCAGAGATAAGTATTTTTGGCAACTCGGATGGTGGATACGGAAAATTATGATGTATACGGATTGGTTTTATTGGCTGTTCGTGTTCGTGGCTGTCGTCACGTATCACCTCATGCCGCATCGTCTCAGACCCTGGGTGCTCTTTGCCTCAGGCGTCGCATTTTACTACAATTATGCAGGTGCTTACCTGTTCCTGTTGCTTGCGGAAGTTGTCATTGCCATTGTTGTCGCGAAAGCCGCGGCGAAATGGAGAAAGCGATGGATTTATCCCGCTGGTATCCTTACCGCCATTCTCGTGCTTGGTTATTTCAAGTACACCAACATGATGCTGGATACGTTAAATGAGTTATTTGCTTTTGTTCATCAGCCCTTCTTGCCTAAGGCAGAGCAGATTGTGCTCCCGCTCGGCATTTCCTACTTTACGTTCGAGCTGATTCATTACTTGGTTGAACGCAAACGCGGAACGCTGCCGGAGCATCGGCCGGAAGGTCTGTTGTCGTTCATTTTCTTCTTCCCGTCGATGGTGGCGGGCCCAATTAAGCAATTTCAGATGTTTCATCCGCAGCTAACATCGAAATTTCACTTGGACCACATGCTGATCGGAGTCGCCCGAATCGGGTGCGGCCTTTTCAAAAAGCTCGTCCTCGCCGGATCCATTGATATGCTGGCGCAGCCCGTCTACTCGGCGTCCGGCATAGCTGAGGCAGATACCGCCAGACTCTGGATTTCGCTTGTCGCCTATACGTTCGTCATCTATTTTGATTTTTCTGGCTATTCAGACATTGCCATCGGGACAGCTCGCTTGTTCGGCATTGTCATCCCGGAGAACTTCCGCTTCCCTTATTTGGCACGCAGCATAGCCGAGTTCTGGAACCGTTGGCACATTTCGCTCGGTTCATGGCTGACCCGCTATGTGTATTTTCCCCTCGGGGGAAGTCGTGTTCCTGCTCCCCGGGTCTATTTCAATCTGATGGCGACGATGACTGTCTCCGGCCTCTGGCACGGAGCCGCCTGGAATTTCGTCATTTGGGGCATGTTCCATGGCGTGATGCTGTGCATTCATCGCTATTATATGAAGCAGCTAAAGCCTGCATTAAAGCCTGTTCCGAAATGGCTGAAGCCGGTAACGGTCACTGTCGCGATGTTGATCACGTTCTTCGGTGTAACGATCAGCCGCGTATTTTTCATATTGCCGATCGCAGACGGATGGGATTTAATGCTCCGGCTGCTTGGTATGCGATAAGTTGCCGATTCCCTAATATGGATGGAAATGGAAGTGTAAGATATATTGCGTAAATTAGTTTTTAATAAAACCGTGTCCGTCATGCTGATCTCCTTTGCCTTGGTCGGATTGCTTGGCTTGAGCATTGAAGCCGATCAAGTGGTCGATCAAATGAGACAAGAAGTCGTGACGCATGCGGAAAAAGAGCTTCGCGTTCCGACATACGATGCCATTGTCTTTACGCCGTTATGGGTCGAATACTTGAAGGAGCATCCGAATGACGGCACAAAGGTGATCGGCATGTTCGGGCCCTCCACGGTCTTCGGCACGACCGTAAAAAAGGGGGAGAACACCTCGGCCGGTGTCCTTCAGGCTCATTTGAAAGACAGTCGCGTGATCAACCTGGGGATTTCCGGCGGAAGATTTACGGAGACTTACGCCCTGCTCGCCTCGATGATTGACGAGATTGATTTTGTCGTCTATGAGATCAATTATGGGATCGTCGTTGTCTCGGATAATGAGCCGGACGTTGTCGTCTATCCGTCGCTGGTGGAGAAGCTGGGTCAACCCATCCCGCGCAGCTGGCTGGTTGATTTCCCGGACAAAAACCGCGAATCGCTCCCAAGCAACGCCCACAATTGGGTGACGTCCCATTTCCTGAATAAGTGGACTCTCTATCATGATCGCGATGCGATCAGCTACCGTCTGTTCATGACTCGTACGCCGATGGAGAAAATCCGCCAGGAAGTCCAAAAGAACGAAAATGAAAGAAAAGGGATAGAAGAAAGCTATACGCCGATGTTTACCCCTTATGACAAAATGAATGACGCTCAACAGGAAGGCATCGACAAGCACTATGCGGAGCTTTATCGGTGGAGTAAGCCTTTTGATCAAGATCACAGCTTCGGGTTGTTCATGATTGAAAAAACGCTTGAACTGCTGCAGGAGCATCATAAGAAAGCCGTGTTCTATTCGGCTCCGCTGGATAAAGAGCATATTGCCAACAAGAAGCTTTTCAGTTGGAGCGAATATACCGAAGCGATGGGCGCTTATCAGCAGCTGGTAGAGTCTAGAGGATACCCCTATATCGAATTTAATCAAGAGGAGAACAATACAATCCCGCATGAATATTATCGCGACTCGGCCCATCTAATCGACAAAGGGAATAACATGTTTGGCGAAATCTTGTATATGAGGATGAAAGATTATGAAATTACAGCCCCATAGCACCACATCGGCCGAAACGAAAGCCCGCAGCCTCACTCATCATGTCGGAAGGGCACTGATCATGGTGGGAGTGGCACTTGGCGGAGCCATCGTCCTGATCGCCATCGTACTTGGTATTTTGTTCTTTTCCGGAGAAACGCAGGAATTTATTTATATGAACTTCTAATGTACATGAAAGCGGCGTGCAATGACTGACTTCCTGTCCTGCATGCCGTTTTGCAATTCATCGTAACGATTAGAACGAAGACGCGATTGACGCGCATCCCCATTCTCGTTCCCCAACCACCCTACTTGATCTGCTCTTGAAAATTCTTTTAACGAAAATTATTTATGCTCATCACGCACGGCGCCGCAGTTCATAAAAATATTGCACAATCGGATGCTTTAGCTTCATCCTGTCTGCCATGTTTACAATCCGCTTTTTGCCAACCCGTCTGTCTACCAAAGCTAGAATATTCAATAAGATATCATCGCTCTCCATGCTTTCTTCTATAGAAGTAGATAAGAACTTATTCGCTGTAGCAACAAAATTGGATTTACTTAATGCAGCCTGTGCTGACAAAAGCTCCTTTGCGAGGACCGATATTTTTCTATTTCTTGCAATGACGTTGAGACGATCCTCGGGAACGGTCCCTTTGGTTTCCTTTCTGACGGCTTCCAATTCATCGTCGCTGATCGGAATTTGGATATGGGGATCATTCTTAATTTCCAGCTCCGTCTGATACCACCTTATGGAGCTGGTTTTATCACTCATATGGAGTACGTTCTTTTTATCAACCGAAATATAACAAAGCCCTGCTTTATCAGGTAAATAACGATAACCGGTTGCGCGATATTCAACCCTTCCGGCTAATGCAGGACTGAGAAAGCTCTCCAGCTGTTGCTTCAATTTGCTCCAGGACATGGTTCCTCCTATGTTTTCAAACCCTGAGGGCGGGATCAATCTGCACATCTTATTCAGTATGAATAAACCCCTGCCAAAAAACAACCCATAACATGTCCCACCTATTGAATGGAATCGGTCGAATCCAAAATGGCATCCTCGAACTTGAGCCCGAAGGGTATCATGAAGCATATGATGATGATTACGATGAAGAATATGTTGACGAATACGATGATGTGGAATATGAAGACGAAAGCGAGGATCGGGGGCGCGGATCTAGATCCATGGAATGCCCGAGCTGCGGAGCCAGGATCATCGTGCATGCTAACGATGAGAAGAAATGCGACTATTGCGGTAACGTGATTAGCGCGTAAACTCAAGATACCCAGGCCGTATTTTCTAAGCTCCACTTAAGAAATATAGACAAAGTACCAAATACCAAGAACAGACTGCCGTGGCAGTCTGTTCTTGGTTTTACTAATTTCATTCCACGTGATATGCAGCTAAATTGCGGATCAAGGGCTGCTCCACGCTGGAAAGAATACGAACCCGCAATTGATCGGTTTCGATGGTATCGAACCGGTCGATTTTTTTATGCCCGATCGCACTTCTGCGTACAAGCTCTTTCCATTCGCCTTGGCTGTATGCTTCGAGCACGTATTCACGCACACGCTCCCCATGGGCAATGTCTTCCATGATGATGACGTGATTGACTGGCTGAATATACTCCAGCTTCAGCAGCAGCTCGGTTCCTTCTCCACTCGTTTGGCCAACCGGCTGCCCGAATCTGCGGCGGATTTCATCTCCGAATTCAATGACACGCTCCACATCCACTTCAGGCAGCAGCCCGCGGTTGTCCGGGGATATATTCAAGAGCAGCGTAGCGCCATGGCCGACCGAACGGTAATAAATATCCAGCACGTCCTCCAGGCTTCTTAAGCTTGCTTCATCGTCAGGATGCCAGAACCAGTGAAGCTTGCGTATCGGAACATCGCATTCGGCCGGTACCCAGGCCGGGGTTCCTTCCATCCAGGTCATCATGTCACTGGTGAACATGCTCTCCCTCGCTGTGGTGGCCGTATTCCAGCAGGGATAAGGCGCAACGCCGTCTTCATTTCCTACCCAGCGGATCGTTGGGCGCCCCATATTAAAGACCATTGCATCCGGCTGATATTGATCTACCAGACCGATGATTCTGTTCCAATCGTATTCCCTGCCTTGGGAACCGGCTCCGTCGAACCATACTTCGACCAGGGGTCCATACCCGGTCAGAAGCTCCGTTAATTGCTCCGCGTAAAAATCGTCATAAGCCTCTTTATCGGGATAGCAAGGTTCATGCCGATCCCAGGGGGACAGATACAACCCGAACTGGAGCCCTTCCTCTCTGCAGGCATCGGCAACTTCACGGACGACATCTCCTTTGCCGCCCCTCCATGGGCTGGACTTCACAGAGTAATCGGTCGTTTTCGTCGGCCACAGACAGAACCCGTCATGATGCTTTGCGGTCAATACCAGATACTTAAAGCCTGCGCGTTTTGCGGTCCTGGCCCACTGCCGGGCATCCAACTGCTCTGGATTGAAGATCTCCGGCGAATCCGTTCCGTCTCCCCACTCCTGATCGCAAAACGTGTTCATACCGAAATGGCAGAACATACCCAGCTCCATATCCTGCCATGCCAGCTGCTGCGGAGATGGCTTTGCAAGTTCATTCATTGAATCATACACCTGCTTTCTATGAAAATGATGATCCCCTGCGAAAGGGAAACCCGTGCGCAGGGAACCGATTTAGCATTATTTTCCGGCATCCAATGCCTTTTGATAGATTTCCAGGTACTGGTTCAGCTGCATGCCATCCAGCCCTTTCACATATGCATCCCATTCTTTGTTAATATCTTTGGAGCCTGTAATAAACTGGGCCATATTGGATTTCACGTAGTCGACAAGCGTTGTCTTGATCTGAGCTACGAGCTCGGCATCTTCAAGTGCGATGAACAATCCCGATGGATATTGCTCCTTGGATTGATACGGTTCATATTCCTCGGAGACTTTATTCAGACGGGTACCGTATCCATCGGGAGCGAGCGGATCCTGAGGAGCTGTCCAGGACGCACGATAAGCGTAGGTTCTCAGTGATGGACCGATCTGCTCCCAACCGTCATTATGCGTCGGCTTTTTATCGGGGATAGGAATAGCCGTATATTTAGCCTGCTTTCCATCCATACCCTTTTCTCCGGATTCAGCTTTCCGCCACCCTTTGCCTTCAGGGCCATGTTCCTGCAACACGATCGCTTCTTCCGTATACAGATAATCCGCTAACCGGATGGCGGCAATCTGCTGCTCTTTCGTCGCTTTATTCGTAATCGCAAATTGTGAGACACCGATTCCCGCAAAATTCAGCGTCTGCTGCACACCATTCGGGCCTTTCAGCGGCGGCAGGGCAACATAATCTTTATGACGCGGCGCCTTATCATCCATGCTGTAAGCATAACTAATTAAAGCAGTTGATAACGTACCCATAATATTGTCCGGTTCCCGGTTGGCCATTTGCTGAACCGCATCGGCATTCTGGGTAAAGGCTGCGGGATCAATTAATCCCTCTTTGTACAATTGATTCAGATAAAGGAGGCCTTGCTTCCACTCTTCTTTGTTTGCCGTAAAATCAACTTTGCCATCCATGACGCGGAGGAACGTACCCGAACCCTTGTCGACGTAATCATCAAGGATAAACGAGTTCATCAGGAAGGCGGAGACGTTGCCTGCCCACATTTCATCCGAGCCTGTCAGCGGGATTTCATCTTGTTTGCCGTTGCCGTTCGGATCCTTCTCTTTGAACGCTTTCAGCACAGTATAAAATTCGTCAGTGGTCGTTGGAACAGGCAGTCCCACTTGATCGAGCCATTTTTTATTGATCCACATTTTGAGCGCATTGTCACAATGGTAGCATTCATTGACCTGCGGCAATGCATAGATGTTGCCGTCCGGAGTCGTGATGGAGGCTTTCATGTAAGGAATATCCTCCATCGCTTTCTTGATATTGGGTGCATATTGGTCTATCAAATCATTCAGAGGGATAAACACGCCCTGCGACCCATACTTCATTTGCTCTTCCTTGGTCAAATTCCCTTGGAGAATGACTTCAGGATAATCGCCGCCGGCCAGCATGAGCTGCTTGCGGTCGTTCAAAGCATTTTCCGGTACAAGGTCCCAAGCGATATTGACGTTCGTCTTCTCTTCAAGATATTTGGTGAATAGGTTGGTATCCATGTTTTCGATTGATGCAAGCTGCGGAGCGAACATTTTAATGGTCATCGGCTCCTTCACGATCGGATAGGAACCAACGGCATTAAATAAATCTTCATTAGCAGCACCGTTGTCGTCCGTCTTGCCAGTTGACTGATTGCCGGAATTGGTTCCGCCGCAGGCACTAAGCAGCAGCATGCCGGCCATTAGGCAGCTAATGATACCTAGCCAGTTTTTCTTCTTCATGCTCTTTTCCATCCAATATACCCCCCGTTTATCATCCGTATTTCGGGCGTTTGGCCCTTTCCTATGCTTTTGCCTCCACCAGCTTTTGCCGTATCTGAATAATGTACGGCCTCACCTCCTTGAAACCATAATTGCTCTGTCATGATCAGCCCTTTAGCGAGCCGATCATGACGCCTTTGACAAAATGTTTCTGGACGAAAGGATATATGATAAGCACAGGCAAGCTCGCAACAACGATCAAGGAGTATTTCAGCAAATCCTTGAGCCCCTGCTGCGCCTGCATCTGGCTCACATCCGCCATCATGGAAGCATCGACCGAATTCAGAATTAGAATGTTTCTGAGAATGATTTGAAGCGGGAACAAGTCAGGATTCCTTAAGAAGATCAGTGCATCAAAATAAGCATTCCAATGCCCGACTGCATACATCAAGGTCATGACCGCAATAATGGGTTTGGACAGCGGCAGGACAATGCTGAATATGAACCGGATGTCACTGCATCCGTCCAGCTCCGCGGCTTCCGCCAATTCATCGGGAATCGTGGTTTGGAAAAACGTCCTTGCGACGATAACCTGGAATACCCCCAGTGCCCCCGGCAATATCATGGCCCACCGCGTATCCAGCAGATGGAGATTCTTAACGACGAGGTAATAAGGAATCAGTCCTCCTTCGAACATCATCGTGATCACCAGCAGAACCATGAAGAAATTGCGGCCGTAAAGCGACTTCTTCGCCAGCGGATAAGCCAGCATAATCGTGAGCGTTACATTGATGAGGGTGCCGACAACGGTATAAAAGAGGGAATTCAGATAGCCGACGCCGATCTGCGGATTATTGAATACCGCCTTGTAGCCGTCCAGCGTAAAATCTACGGGAAACAGCCAAACCTTGCCCGATGTAACCGCCTGAGGCGAGCTGAAGGACGAGCTTACGATGTAGATTAATGGTACAGCTACGGCAATAAGAACCAGGGTCAAGAACAGATAGATCAAGAACATGAAGAGGCGGTCGCCTTTCGATTCACGTATAGCGGCTTTTTTGAACATAGGGTCTCCTCTCTTTCCAAAGTTGCTATTGTTTACTGGCTGCGTAGAACAGGCCTACCACAAGCTGCTGTTCGACAGCTTTCTGGCGATGTAATTGACGGACACCAGCAGAATAAGATTGATGACCGAGTTGAAGAGACCGATCGCCGTTGAGAAGCTGAAGCTGGAGCCCAGCAAGCCAACCTTGTACACATAAGTGGATATGACTTCCGACGTGCTTAAATTAAGCGGATTTTGCATCAGGTATATTTTTTCAAATCCTAGTTTCATGATGTTGCCCAGATTGAGAATGAGCAGAATGACCGATACGGGAATAAGGCTTGGTATATCGATGTTCAGAATCTTCTGGATGCGGGACGCGCCATCTACTTTGGCTGATTCGTACAGCTCCGGGTTAACGCCGGACAGTGCTGCGATGTATATAATCGCTCCGTAACCTGTAAATTGCCAAACATCGGACCAGACGTAAATGGACTTAAACAGGCCCGGTATACCCATAAAATTCGTATTACTCATACCTAACATCTCGAAAAATTTACTGATCATCCCCACATTTGGCGTCAAGTTGACGATAATGATCGAAACCATAATCACCGTAGATATGAAATAAGGGGCATATGAAACCATCTGTACCGTCTTCTTGAATAGGCCGTTGCGGATTTCATTCAGCGCGAGTGCCAGCAGGATCGGTGCGGGAAAGCCTACAATCAATCCGTAGAAGCTAATGCCAAGCGTATTCTTAATGTAGAGCCAGAAGTTCGGCGAATCGAAGAACTGGCGAAAATATTTCAGCCCGACCCAGTCGCTGCCCCAAATTCCCTGGATGACGTTATAATTCTTGAATGCGATTACAATACCGGCCATCGGTATGTATTTGAAAATAATCAAATAAAGAACGGGTAACAAGAGAACGAGATACAACTGCCAATGACGCTTAATTTGTTTTCCTCTGGACCTTCCTTTCTTCACTTCTGGCAGCGCTTTCAATATTATGGGAGGTTTCGGTTCCAGGCTTGGTTCGGTTTGAAGCCTAGCGTTCAGTCTCGGCATGCGGGTTAGCTCCTTTCGTCCATTCCTACTTTCAGGTCCTTGCGATGTAAACCGAGTGTATACAACAATGTCATCCGGCAACAAGAAACAAAAATAAAAACGACTAACCATTTTCGCCTGGGCCTCCTCATAAAAAGCGAATCAGGGTTCATTCCAGGCGGACGGAACGCCTTAACAACGGGTTCGTTCTCAATCAAAAAAGGCAGCGATCCATGATCGCCGCCTTAACCGTTTTCTACTGCTGAATCATTTTCTCCCCGTTCCTTGGCCTTCCGGCCATTCCTGTATTCGCCCGGGGTAACTCCAGCCGTCCTCTTGAAAACGCGGGTAAACGAAATAGCATGGGCATATCCGACCCGCTCTGCGATCTCCTGCACGGAATAATCGGTTTCCGTCAGCAGCCGCTTCGCTTCCTTCATACGGATATCAATAAGGAAATCAACGAACCTTTGTCCGGTATTTTCCTTAAACAATTTGCTCACATATTTGGCGTTCAGCTGAAACCGATCGCCCAGCATTTCAAGGGACAGATCCGGATTCGCATAGTCACGCTCAATTAAATCGCATATGTTTCTAATGATGCTGGAGTATTGGTTGTCATTATGAATCTGCTTCATCTGTTCATAATGCTCCGTCAGCACTTGTTTAATTTCCTGTCTCAGCTGTTCCAGGGAATGGGAATTATCTACCTTAACCGTCAGCTTCGGCAATCCCTCCTGTATCCACTTGTTATAAATTTCCTTGCCGAGTCCCGACATTTCGCGGCCGGTGTAATAAACCAGATAATTCATCAGGCTGAGTATTTCATCATTGGTCAAGAAGCTGTTCTTCAGCTGTTCAAACCATTGATCGTAATCCTCGCTCCACTGCTCCTTCTGCATTCTGAAGGACTGGATGATTGCACGAATCTCACCTAAATGCGTATAAACCTCGACAATGCCATGGCTCGAAATATCCTCGCTGCGGATCAAACGATTCTCACCGAGCACGATTTTATACTTTAAGGCTTGCATCGCATCTTTATAGGATTGCGGAATATCGCCAATCTGATCTGTCGACCGACCCATTCCCATCGTAATTGTAAATTTCAAGTTTTGGTGCGTCCATGCCAGGATTTGTTCCGCAATTGGAACCAGTACGGCCTCCTCAAACTTGTCCTGATCCCGTTCTTCAAACAGAATAATGGACAGATTGGAAGGTGATGTCCATTCCGACCACAGCCGGCAGTCCCATTTCGAAGCGATCTCATCCACGACCGTCCGCAGAGTGAATTTAAGCAGATCTTGATCGGTCTTGGAATAATCCCGACAGAAATCCCCGTACTTATCAATCTCCAGGATGAGCATACGATATCGGTCCAGTGGCAGCGGCAAATTCAGTCGAGCCGCTTCAGACTTCCATTCGGATACAGATAGAGGCGAGTCACCTTCGATCAGCTGGCGGAACATAAACCGGGTCCTGACATGGAGATCCTCCCGGTATTTCTCCTGATATTCCTTGGATTGTTCCAGTATGTTGTCAAAGGCGGATTCGATAAATGCGAATTCATCCAGCTTCCCCTTACGTCGGCCACTGCTCACCACAGGAAGCGAATAGCTGCTGAAACGGGCAGCGATCTCCTCAATTGGCTTGGAATTTCGCCTGGAAACATAAATCATCCATAGGAAGCCGATGGCAATCATGCCAAGACCTATGATAAACCAAAGATTATAGAGATAAGAGATAGCGCTTACAAAACCGTTGTTCAACAAACCGCTTCCATAGTTCCAATTCGTATAGCTTGATACATACTGGGAATTGACTTGGGATGGCGGACGATCCGCTTTGGTGCCGAACAAATGATTTCCGAAGGTATCCTGAACCTGAATGAAGCTCATGTTGGAATCCAGCATCTCTTCGGTAAGCTTGTTCAAGGATTCCGTGCTCACATTGACAACGATCATGCCTAAGTCGTTTTTCATGTAAGGCGATCCTCTGACCAGGCTGACCACCTGCTTGCCGCCCTTCATTTTAAATTGTTCGAAATTTCTCGCGCCTGTCCATTTCGGCGTTTTCGATAATTGATATTGCTCGATAAAACCACGATCCGGATATGTACTTACGTATCCATTCGTGGCATTGCTGAGCACATAGCCGTCCGAATTCCTCACCAGATAAATCGAATCGATCAAGGGATAATAATTAATAATCTCCTTGAGCTTCTGAACAGCTTGAATATTAATATAGGGATCGCCAACGGAAGATGATTTAAAAAAATCATTCAAAGCCTTGCTGTTGATACTTTCGAGGACGATCATATTGTCGATCACCTTCAGGGACGTGTCCACCATGCGCATCGCTTGCAAGGAAAGCGATTTATTGGCATTAAGCGCCTCCCGCCGGCTCTGTTCGCTGAACAACTGGAAGAAAACAAAAAATATAAAGGTAATCACAATGACAAAAATAGGCATATAGGAGAGCAATAGACGCTTGTACCAGGATCTCTGCATGATCAACCCTCCCACCGTTTTTTCACAAATTTTTAATTATTATAACTTAAAAAGCGCCTTTTGGGTTATAGTTCTCCATAGTCATAACGATACGCCCATACCTAAACAAAAAAAGAAGCGGGACAATGCCCGCTCCGTTGTTGTAAACCTAGTATGCTGAATTGAATATTTTATAGCAGCGGGTTCTCGTGTTTCGCTTTCAGAATCGACCAGCGCCGCTCCACTTCTTTTTCAAATTCGCCAAGCATTTCTTTGTTTTCTTCCTTGAGCAGATGTCTTGATTTGCCCATGTATTTCAGCCATTCGCTGAGCGGCACCTGTTTCTTCTTCGCTTCAGGATCGTACGTAATATTCGTTTCTCCCTGCTCCACTTCATACAGTGGGAAGAAGTTTGAATTCACGGCCGCGCGGACGATGTTCTCCCCATCCTTGTCGCTCGATTTCCAGTTCAGCGGGCATGTGATCAACAGCTTGCCGTAGACGGTACCTACATTCTGGGCGTACCACTGCGCTTTCGCCGCCTTTTTCACAAGATCCTGCGGAAATGCTTCCGTCCCCGTGAATACGTACGGAATATGCGCCGCCGCCATCATTTGCACCGTATCTTTATGATGGAACGCTTTGCCCTGCTGCTGTTTGCCGACACCGGACGTACTGGTCATATGCCCTAATGGCGTAGAGTACGAAAGCTGTGCACCGGTGTTCATATAGCCTTCATTATCATATTCCAGAATGATCAGATTATGGCCCCGCAGCGCCGTCCCGATGGCCGAGCCCATCCCGATGTCCATGCCGCCGTCGCCAGTCACCATCACAAAAGTGAAATCCTCGGGAACTTCGATTTCCCCGCGGCGTTTCTTCTCAAGGAACGCTTCTACCGTGCCGGATAAAGTAGCCGGTCCGTTCTGGAACAAATTATGAATGAAGCTCTGCTTATGCGAGTTATACGGATAACCCGTTGTTGTGATATAAGCGCAGCCGGTATGGAATAAAGTAACGACATTGCCTTCAATCCCTTTGAAAAAGAGCTCCAGCGCCGGGAAAATACCGCAGCCTGGGCAAGCTCCGTGGCCGGAAGCAAACCGTTTCGGTTTCGCGGCAAGCGCCCGCATCGGCGGCACTTTAACGGCTAGTTTACTTGTCTCTTCATCCACCTTTACGGTGATCAGTCCAGATTTAAAGCTGTCTCCATTCATCGGGGCAATGACCGGCTGCAGTCTTTGCTCCTCAGCTCCTGGTGTTTGGCCGTAATAATCAAACGGCACTTTGGCATAACCGAGCTCCATGGCCTCGATCGTCAAGGCAAAAAAAGCTTCCGCGTCATCCGCGTAATAGTCTTTCCCCCCAAGTCCAAATATGCGCGACAGCACAATAGGCTGCGGACCACGGATTTCCTGCAGGGCCGCTTTGACCTCATGGGTCAGATTGGCCCCATGTGCGCCGTAAGAATCGGCACGTTCGCCAACCAGCAGCGCTTTGACACCTGTCAACGCCTCGCGGATTTCTCTTGCCGGGAACGGCCGAAGAATATTCGGGCTGATTATGCCTGCTTTAATTCCTTTCGCCCGCAGCCGATCCACGACGTCTTTGGAGGATTCGGCCGCCGAATTGAGGAGGAATAAAGCCACCTCCGCGTCTTCCATGCGGTACAGATCAAGCGGCGAATAGGATCTTCCGGACAAAGCCGCGTATTCCTCTGCCACTTCCTTGAATACCTCGCCCGCACGGTACATGGCGTTTGACTGTTGGAAGTGGTTGTTCATCAAATCGTCGCCGTTCATATAAGCCCCAACAACGATCGGGTTGTTCTCGTCCAGCACATGCGGATATTCAGGCGCCTGTTCCCCTACAAACCCCTGAACGGTTTCCCGGTTCGTGAATATTTGTACCCGGCGTTTCTGGTGCGATGTAAAAAATCCGTCATAAGCTACAATGACCGGCAGGCGTACGTCTTCATGTTCAGCGATTCGCAGCGCCATAATATTCATGTCATACACGGCCTGCGGTGAACGGGCGGTCAAAATCACCCAGCCGGTGTTCAGGCCGTAGTAAAGATCCGAATGGTCACCGCGAATATCCAGCGGTCCGCTGACTGCACGCGTCACCAAATTCATGACCATCGGGAAACGTGTGCCCGCTTGCACAGGAAGCTGTTCGATCATATACAGGAAACCATTTGCGCTGGTAGCATTGAATACCCGTGCTCCGGCTGCGGCCGCACCGTAGCAAATCCCCGCCGATCCATGTTCGCCGTCAGCTGGAATGAGCTTGATGTCATGTTCGCCGCGTGTACGCATCATGTCAAGATATTGGGCGATTTCCGTAGAAGGAGTAATCGGAAAATAACCCATAATGTGATAATTAATTTGGGCAGCCGCCATGGCAGCCATTTCGTTTCCCGATTCGAAAACTGCCGTTTGAGCGGCCGCCAGCTTGTTCTCCGTTGTTTCTTGAATTTGCATATTCATGATCGGACTCCCTCCGCAGTTATATAGGGAAATGATTGCGGCACACGGTGCTGCTCCGCATAATGCGGCTCTTCTAACATGGCAGCTAAAGCGGTGGTCGGACAAGCTTCGATACACTTCAAGCAGCCTTTGCAATACTGATAATCGATACCTTTCATAAACATCTGCATGTTGCCGCGCTTATCCGGTTTCTTCTCCCACACGATGCAGAAATCCGGACATACCGTATCGCAGGCGGCACAGTGTATGCAGTCCTCGATCTTGTATTCTGGCAAATATCCCTGCCGAGAGCCGCTAAGATCCTTCAGGACACTGTTCGCCGTAACGTTCAGAATCCCGCCCAGCTCCTGCGTGTCATATCCAAGAATCGGCTGCGGTCTTGCAAAAGCGATTGGGTCTATAAGCGCTGAGCCATTTCCTAAGGAAAGGAACCGGACTTCGTTATATCCTCTGTCAAAGGTCCGCACATTCGCTTCCACGAGGTGGGGCAGCTTCTTCTCAAATGTTGTGCGGATCACCTGCCGCATATCGTCCGGGTCTAGAAAGCTGCAAATCCGGAACAAAGCCCCCAGCATGGCCGTATTCACTTTGGTTTTTTCCTCAACGGAAATTTTCAGCGCATCAACTACGGCCAGCGTTCCCTGCTTCATGTTCAGATCCACGGCCACTTCGGAAAGGGCTCGCGCCGTATTCACAAGTACCGTTCCATCAGGCTGTAATCCGCTTATGACATCGATCGTCTTATACAAGGCTTCATGAAATACGCCGACGACATGCGGCTGCTCAATGGGACTGTGATCGCGGATTTCCACCTCGGAATCGCAGAACCTTACGAAGCTCTTCACCGGCGACCCTTTTTTCTCCGAACCATAGCTGGAAAAATTCGAACCGTTAAGTCCGGAACCGGTAACCCCAGCTTCGGCCAGCATTTTTCCGGCCAGATTGGCGCCAAGCCCGCCGATGGATTCGAGACGGATCTCGAAAAATCCCAGTTCATTCTTTTGAGGTAAAATCGACATGTTCTCTCCTCATTTCTTCTTAGGTCATTAATTCCAGTTTAAAAGAAGAAACGGACCGGGTTTGTGATTAAACTCACTACTCAAAAAATTGTGATTCCAATCACTATGTCGGTTGTGGGAGCGAAGTATACTGTCTTCAACAGTCCAATTGCGAGGCAATCATTTACTGACCTTACGACTAATAATCACAAAATTGGAGGAGAAATCATGAATAATAACGCCTAAGAGAGCTTACAGCATCAGCCGTCCATGTTCTGCTTTCAATGTCAGGAAGCATCCAAAGGAACAGGCTGCACCATTGTCGGCGTATGCGGCAAACCGCATGATGTGGCAAACCTGCAGGATTTGCTGATTTATCTGCTGAAAGGTATCTCTTTTCTCAGTCTGGATGTCCGGCTGCCGGAGGTGCTTGAACAGCGCGTATCGCTGTTTATGATGGACTCCTTGTTTGCAACGATTACGAACGCCAACTTTGACCGCGAGGTTTTTGTGGGAAGAATCCGGGAAGCGATCGAGCTCCGCGGCGAGGTGCGCACCTATTATAACGAACAATTTCCGGAAGGAACCGCCAATCTCCCTGATGCTGCCGTCTGGCAAGCGGATAACGAAGCTTCTTTTGATGAAAAAGCACGTACGGTGGGTGTCCTTTCAACCCGCAATGAAGACATCCGCTCGCTGCGCGAATTAATTACTTACGGCTTGAAGGGGATGGCTGCTTATACGTACCACGCGCTGCATCTGGAGAAGGATGATCACGAATTAAACCGTTTTATGCGCCGTGCGCTTGCCGTCACGCTTGACGACAGCCTTGAAGTGCAGGATCTGATCGCTTTGACGATGGAAACCGGTAAATACGGCGTAAACGCCATGGCGATGCTGGATGAAGCGAACACCTCGGTTTACGGAAATCCGGAAATTACGAAGGTCAATATCGGGGTAAGCAACCGGCCCGGCATTCTCATTAGCGGCCATGATCTGAAGGATTTGGAGGAGCTGCTGAAGCAGACGGAAGGAACCGGCGTGGACGTGTACACGCACAGTGAAATGCTGCCTGCCCACTATTATCCGGCATTCAAGAAATATGAGCATTTTGTAGGCAATTACGGAAATGCGTGGTGGAAGCAGAATAGCGAATTCGCAGCCTTTAACGGACCGATATTAATGACGACCAACTGTATCGTTCCGCCGAAAGACAGTTATAAGGATCGTATCTATACAACAGGCAACACGGGGTTTCCGAGTGTCCGCCATATTCCAGAAGGAACAGACGGTGCTCCCAAAGACTTCTCCCTACTAATCGAGCAAGCGAAAGGATGCCCCGCTCCAACGGAGCTTGAAACGGGTGAGATCATCGGCGGTTTCGCTCATGCTGCTGTGATGAACGTGGCCGATCAAGTCGTCGATGCCGTGAAATCCGGGGCGATCCGCCGTTTCTTCGTCATGGCCGGCTGCGATGGACGAATGAAATCCCGCAGCTATTACACCGATTTTGCGGCTGAACTCCCAAAAGACACGGTCATTCTAACGGCAGGCTGTGCCAAATACAAATACAATAAACTGGATCTAGGCGAAATCGGCGGTATTCCGCGGGTCCTGGACGCTGGTCAATGCAATGATTCTTACTCCCTCGTCGTGATTGCATTGAAACTGAAGGAAGTATTCGGCCTTGAGGATATTAATGATCTGCCGATTTCCTATAACATTGCCTGGTATGAGCAAAAAGCGGTGATCGTGCTGCTTGCCCTGCTATATCTTGGCGTTAAACATATTCATCTGGGCCCTACGCTCCCTGCATTCCTGTCGCCTAACGTTGCCAAAGTCCTCGTGGAAAACTTCGGCATCGGCGGCATTACCAATGTGGAAGATGACATGAAGATGTTCCTTGGCGCCTAATTTAGTAGTCGAAGAAAACCTGATAAAGAAAAAAGGGCTTGGGTTACGCAAGCAATGATCTGCTTGGTAACTCATGCCCTTTCAAATTAAATAAGCCGCTTCCACTCAACAAGAAAATCCTTCCACGTCTCGCTATTTTTCAATTTACCTATCAATGTAACACCTTAATTCTTACCGCCATAGCCCTTATAAGTAGCGTAAACTGCATCTGCATATTGATCTGCCAGAATCGGACGGCCATAAGAATCCGTAGCTCCCGGATACCAGTTATCTCCACCGTTGTAGTGTAATAATCCGTTGTAGATATTTCCAAACTTCGTAATCTTCTCATTTAAAATCAACGCGCCCAGATATACCTGATCTTGTTCACTGCTATGATTATACGCACGGCCAAATTTTGAGCTGAATTGAGATAAATACGCATTGCGTGTGTTTGGTTCTACCTGCATCAATCCGTCGCCGGCCGATGGACTACCTGGTAAACCTGCTCCAAAGCTGCTTTCCTTTTTGATAACAGCACTTAGCAATAAAGCAAAATCTCCGCCTTTCCCATAGGCATTGTCCGCATTCATGACATATGTCCATATATGGCTTGGAACCTCGGCAGGCTTTGTTACTGTAGGAGGTGGTGAACCCGTATAAATCTTGACCGATGACATTTTGTCATTGATCGTGTTGCCAACCCAGGAAGAATCTGAAGTAAAGGTCCACTTGGTTCCTCCAAAATTATCATTCTCATATACTTCAACCGTCCAACCGCTTGGAACCTTAAGAGACGACATCCAGTCATTCGGAATTCCGTTTGCGTTCAACTGAGACAGTGTATAATTCCCTATTCCGAGTGTCACTGCTTTACCTCCATAGTTTATATCTGCATAGAATGTTACTCCGTTCGTTGTCGGTGGTGTCGTTGGTGGCGTAGTTCCGCCGCTACCGCCTTTCTGCCATAAAGCAGGGACATTGGACGGTTCCCAACCTACGAGAGAAGTATGTGCCTGAAGACAGGTATAAGTGCTTCCACTATAGGTTACTGTGTCATTTACTGCATATGCCGTATTTGGAGCCCATGTCCCTCTAGCGGCTGCGTTTACTGACGGTAAGGCTGCGCAAAATGTAGATAGAAATACTACTAGAACTAGCAAAAGTGATAGGGGCTTAAAAGAAAACCTTTTATTAGTCATTTTCAAACCTCCTTGTTTCTTTATTTATCTGTAGCGCTCCCATGAGACATGCCACAGATTTTTACTGTGCTATTATCTTACTTTATTTACATTTTCTAAATTAATTCCGCAATTTTTTGATGTTACGGTAGGAATATATGTAGATCGGGACCCAAAAGCAATTAAAGTCGTACTAAACAGAAGAAAGACTATGTTGACGAGTTGAAGCTCCTCCCTGATTCAATAAAAAAACCGAGGAAAAACAGGAGTGGATACCTGAATTTCGCCCGGCTTGTAACACAACTTTAGGCTTTAACACGACTTTATAGGCTTTGAGATGACTTTAATTGCGTTCTACTCCTAACGCACTAACAGTGCGCAACACTCCACATGAATCGTGTGCGAAAGATTTGCGATATTAGCTATATCTTCGGCAAAGAATCAGGGTTATATGCTGATGATCAAATATTTTTACCAATTAACCCAAGTGAAGCACGGCTTTTCCTGAGAATTTCCGTTCCATCAGACTGCGGGCCACGCTGTCAATTTCGGTCCAAGGCGTCTCCACTTCGATCCGTGGCGTTAACCGCCCATCTGCGACCAATCCGGCCAGCAAGCTCAGATCGTCCGCAGCTGATTGACGATTAAGTTCGTCTCCGAGAAAGAAACTGTACAATGTTCTTCCTCCTCTCGTCACCAGATTACTCATATCGATCGTCGCGATATTTGAAGAGGAAAATCCTAAAGCAACGCAAATGCCTTGCGGCGCAAGCTGCGGCAGCAAGGCAGCCAGTGTATCCCCGCCTACCGAATCGATGATCAGATCGTACGGACCGAATTGGTGGGCTGATGAAATTGCCGAATATCCAATGATAACTTCTTCAGCTCCCGCCTCTCGAACAAGCTCGGCCTTCTCTTCCGTGCTGGCCGTACCTACAATGTATGCGCCGGACTGTGCCGCCAGCTGGTGAGCGAACAGTCCAACCCCACCAGTAGATCCTGTAATGAAAATGCGCTTTCCGAGCAGCATGCCGCCTTTTCTAAGTGCATAAAGCGCCGTCAGGCCCGCTACGGGTAAGGTAGCCGCTTCCGTAAAAGTGAGCTTGTCCGGGATTTGGGCCAACATCGACACGGGAGCAGCAACCTGCTCGCTCCAAGCTCCCATCGGGAGCAAACCGACAACCCGGGCCCCTTTCTGCGGACCTGCACCGTTTTTGGCCGGCTCGATGACAATTCCGGCGAAATCCCAGCCGGGGCGCCTAGATGCTTCCTGCTCCTTGACGTCTTTCACTTCTCCGCGATTAAGAGAGACGGTTTTCACTTGCACGAGTGCTTCCCAAGGCTGGGCCTGTGGTGCTTCAACTTCCTTGAACGCCAAATGTGACGGAGCAAGCGGATCAACTACTATGGCACGAATCATATTGTATCTCCTCCATTCGTTATGCGTCATTAGATGACTTTCGTTTTCATTGAGGAGTATAATTTAACTAAATGATTATCCCAAGTGCAGAACTACACTTCATAAAGAGGGGGAGAGAAGATGGATATACCTACTACGGAGAATTCCAGACTTAAAATCGTAATCGGAGAGATCGAAGCGTTGCGGATGAAACGCCAGCACGAGCTTGCCGACCGGCCTCACCCGTACTTAAAACGATTTACCCAACAAGAGCTGAACGACGAGGCATTTCCATCGTATAAAAATCTGCTGGTTGGGCGTTCCCGGCGCATACCGGATCGTCAGACGATCATAAATATTGCAGAATATCTTGATTGTACTTCCGACGAGCGTAACGATCTGCTAATGGCAGCCGGTTACCTTCCGATCCAGACTGAACTGGAGGGACGGGCGCTGGAGCGTGCATTGGAATGGTCGCATCTAACGATGAGAAGCATTCCTTTTCCTGCGATGATTGTAACACACACACAGGATATCAAGGGGGTTAACGAGCCGTTTCGCCATTTGTTCGATATCCCATTGGACCGTAATTACGGTGGATTAATGAACAGGATTGATTTACATTTTAATTCCGATTTGCCTATCCGGTCCCGCTCAACTTTCGATAAAGCTTCGTTCGAGCAGTGGGAAGCACACGCCAAAAACGGGATAAATGCGTTTAAGCGAGAACACATACTTTCCCGTTACGATGCGTGGTATCAAAAATTGTTTCATAAATTCCAGAAATATAACGTGGACGAATATCCGAATGTGCTGGATGCAGGGGAAGAAATTGATCATGTGCAAACCATACTAGCCAGAATCGAAAGCTCCGGCGAGCTTGTTCCCATTCGCTACAGACAGATTTCTATTTCTGCAGGCAGCCGTTTATATCCGCAGATCGCGGTTTTCCTGCCGGTCGATGCTGCCGCGCGTAAAGTTTTCGAGGACCTAGGATGTCCTACGGATTGTGAATTTTCCATTCATGGAATATCTTATTCCTAGAAATCATTTTCGGACGAAGTAAAGTTGGTCCAAAAGATGCCTGGGTTGCTTTGTTCCTATCTATGTAGCCTTAAAGTTTAAATGTTGATTGTCAGGAAATAAACCGGTGCTGTAGTTCAGGCTTTCCATTCTTCTTGAACTGGCGGATACGGGACTTCAAGAATTGATATCCTTCATAGGAGGGAAACTCAACGATAGTCAACCACCAATCCTTGAGAAGGACTCGTGGACGGACGGCGGTTCGCTATTAAAGATTAACCTCCTATGACCAACTTTCCTTCATGTGCAAAAAAAAGAGAGGGGTTCACCCCCTCTATGCTATGTCCGCCAATACATCTCAACTATTAGTCTTTCCAAACCAACACCGCCACGCTCTCCACATGCACCGTATGCGGAAACATATCCACCGGCGTAACCTCCACCGTCCGATACCCACCATCTTCGAGTATCCTTAAATCCCTTGCCAACGTAGACGGATTACAACTCACATATACCACGCGCTCCGGCTTCATCTCAAGAATCGTCTCCAAGAGTCGCGGATCGCAGCCCTTACGCGGTGGATCAACCACGATGACGTCCGCCTCGATGCCCTGCTCTTTCCAGCGCGGGATCACGTCTTCGGACGCGCCGACTTCAAACTCCACATGCTTCATACCGTTCAGTTCTGCATTGGCACGAGCATCCTCGATCGCTTCCTTCACGATCTCGACCCCATACACCTTCTTGGCATGTTGGGCCAAGAACAGGGATATCGTCCCGATGCCGCAATACGCATCGATCACGGTCTCCTCCCCAGTTAATCCCGCATACTCCACCGTCTTACCGTAGAGCACTTCGGTCTGAGCCGGATTCACTTGGTAGAAGGAACGTGCGGAAATCGCGAACTTCACATCGCCGATATAGTCATGGATGACCTCACGACCCCACAGGACGCGAGTCACATCTCCAAAAATAACGTTTGTTTTGCGTGTGTTCACGTTCTGGCAGATGCTCACTACAGCCGGGAGTTCCTTACGGATGGCAGCGATCCACTCGTTCACGCGCGGTATCCGCTCGCCGTTCGTGACGAGTACAATCATCATCTCTCGGGTAGCAAAACCGATCTTAACCACCACATGGCGAAGCAGGCCCTGACCTGTCTCTTCATTGTACGCGGTGATACCGAGCTTCCGGCCGATGGCTTTGACGCGGCTAACGACCTCGTCGTTCTGTTCATGCTGGATGAGGCATGTCTCCATGTCCACGATCCGGTGGCTGCCCCGGGCGTAGAAGCCGCCGACAAGGCCGCCTTCCGTTACGCCGATAGGCACCTGGGACTTGTTGCGATAGCGCCAAGGCTCGCTCATACCGAGTGTCGGCCGCACGAGGATCCCCTCTTGATCTGAATCAACGCCGGACACGGCAGGATTCGCCCCATTGGTTTCAGAATTCTCAATGTCCCCTCCACCATCTGTGCCATTCCGCTCGTCGCCCGCACGCGTCGCTCCAGCATCTTCCGCCTCATGCACCACCCGCAGCTTCCCGATACGCTCCAGGTTGTCCACCACCAGCTGGCGCTTCCACTCCAGCTGCCCGGCATAATTCATGTGCTGCAGTTGGCATCCGCCGCATTGGTCGTAGATGGGGCACGGAGCCGCGATGCGGTTCGGGCTCTGATCGACCAGCTCCAGCAGCTTGGCGTAGCCATACTGCTTCTTGGTCTTGAGCACCTTCACCCGGGCCTTCTCGCCAGGCAGGGCACCCTGAACGAACAGGGTGTAGCCGTCCGCACGGCCAACCCCTTCCCCGTCATGGTTCATTCCTATAATATCGATCACGACCTCGTCGTTCTTGGCCACCGGCAGGTCCAGGAGGGCCGCCGAAGCCGCGGGCTTGCCGCTGCGGCGCGTGTCGCTTCCCTTGCGGTTCTTCTTCATGATGTGCTGTTCACTTCTTTCCGTTCAACTTGTCCCTTACCACTCTATATTCCCCACCGGAGACCCATCCATAATCAAAACGGATGATCTTCCGTTAACCTTCATTCGCTTAAACAACAAAAAGCTCCCCCAAGGGAGCTTAGCGCACAAGCTCACGTCCATCATTATACGGGAGCCTCGTATGTTATTCAATCCATTCAGCCTGCAAATCCAATCATTTACTTACAAGAGCCTGGAGCCTAAGCGGCGATCCTCGGCCTGTTCCATCTCGTTCCATGGCCCATCGCCCCAATCGCCTACCCATCTCTAATGTGATCAGTCCCCGCTGAGCCTTCGGCAACAACCATCACGCCTTAAGCGCCCGTTGCCTTCCGCATCTCTACCAGCCAACCATCTCAGCCAAAAATCCGCAAATGCTGCGGCAGCACGCGGAACGTGCCCGGCAGCACGCCGCCGAACTCGCCGTCCAGGTTCAGCTGAACCGGTCCCGGAGAGACGACCTCCATATAGTCGGTGCGGAAATGCACGACTCGCTTGTCGTTGATATGCTCGCCGCGAAGAGCTAGCGTAGCCACGCGCACAAACTCCGCCAGATTGCACTTGCGCAGCGCAATGACGTCGAACAAGCCGTCGTCGATGCTCGCGCCCGGCGCGATTTTGTCGAAGCCGCCAACCGAGTTGCTGTTCGCAATGAGGAACACCATGAACTCGTCATGGATCGCCGGATGACCGCTGGCGTTGATGATGAGCTCCTGCGGCGCGAGGCTGACCATTTTCTCGATCCCCTTCAAATAATACGCCAGCTGCCCGATCATCGTCTTCAGCTTGCTTGGCACCTCGTACGTGAGCTCGGTGAGCGTACCGCCGCCCGCGATATTGATGAAGTAGCGATCATTCGCTTTGCCCACGTCAATCGGACGCGTCTCGCCCCGAATCACCAGATCGCAGTACTCCTCCCAGTTCTTCGAGATGCCGAGCGCCCGCGCAAAATCGTTCGTGGTCCCCAGCGGGAATATGCCCAGCGGCGGGAGGTTATCCCTGCCGGCCATCCCGTTGATGACCTCATTAAGCGTACCGTCTCCGCCGGCCGCGATCACAAGATCGTACCCGCGCTCCACGGCATCCGCCGCTTCGCGAGTCGCATCCCCCTCTCCGGTCGTTGCATGACAGGAGGTTTCGATGCCAGCACTGTCCAGACGGTGCAATATATCAGCAAGCCGACGCTTCATTTCCTCCCGGCCGGAGGTTGGGTTATAGATTAACCTTGCATTTCTCATTAACGATACGCCACCTACTTATGATTTCAAGGATTGAAGAAGACGTTTGGCCTGCGACTCCATCCACTGCGGCAGCAGCAGATGCGGAAGCAAGGTCCTGCCGGAATACCGGCATTCCAGCCCCTGGAGCCGATCGGGTATTACCTTCTCCGTAAAATACCCCTCACTCAAAAAAAGCGGAGCTACGATCACATCGCAGCCGCGCTCCATCCATGCTGTCACCTTGTCCCGCACATCGCCGGGACTGAGTAAGGCATAATCCGCGCCGGTTCCGCTTACCTCGCTAACTCGCTGTGCCAAAGAGTTAATACCCTTTTCCCAGCGGCTGCGAAACAGATCATGCCTGCTGCCGTGTCCGACGAGGAGAATGACCTCCTTCGCCGGGTTCGCGGACAGCTCTTTCACCTTATCCCATACCATGGCCGCAATCTCGGGATCGTCGTCCATCGGCGTACCGAAATGAACCCGGGACCGAACCCGATACGGCGCCAGGTCCGTCTCCATGTCCGGAACGGCCTTCGCTCCTATAGCATAAGCTATTTCGTCGACATGTGTGCTGCCGGACGAGACAAATAGAGGAATGACCACAATGTCGGTGACACCCTGGTCTTCCAAGGCCGTGATGCCGTCCTGAATCAGACGGCCCTCTACCAATTCCAGGTACGAAGATACGACCGGTATATCCATACGGGAAGCCAGTTCGTGGACGGCCTCGTCCACAAGCGACACCCATTTCCGTTCACGTGAGCCATGACTGATGACCAGCACACCCGGCTTCGTCATGAATTAACGTCCCAGACGCTCCAGCGTCATTTTGTAACCGTCATTGCCGTAATTCAGGCAGCGCTTCACGCGCGAAATCGTGGCGGTACTGGCTCCCGTTTCTGCTTCAATCTGGTTGTATGTGCATCCCTTGCCCAGCATGCGCGCCACTTCCAGCCGCTGCGACAAGGATTGGATTTCGTTCACGGTACAGAGATCGTCGAAGAATACATAACATTCCTCCACGCTGTCCAGGGTTAATATCGCTTCGAATAATTGATCGATGCTTTTATCATTTAGCTTCTTTAATTGCACTGGATGATCATCCCCTATTGTTACTGTGTGTATAACACTCGCACTCCCATTGTACCCGAGCGGATATAGTATTTTCAAGCATTAACGATTTCACGCACTACAGGACAACCACCCCTTAGGGGGGCTCATCCCGCATAAACGCTCTCATTCACGGCCGAAAGACACGCGCTAAAATCTTCCTGGGCCATCGCCCGATTCCGCTCCTATCCCGAAAATCGGGACATCCGCCTAAACCCATCGCCCGCCCGTATCATACAGTATAGTATCTTAACTCAAAAAGGAAAGTGATATCATGACGCGTCATTCTCACTATTATCATCGCCGACCCACGAATAACCATCGCTCCCTCAATTCATATGAATCACTGCCGCAGGATCCAACACCGTACCCTGGCATCACGCCATACGGCGATTATCCGGAAGTCGGTGAAACTGCGTTATATCCATATACCGACGGCGTAACGGATCTGGAGGCTTCGGCTTCGGCTCTCGCTCCCTCCACGAATTCCGGCGGCGGCGGGCTGGCAGGTCTCCTCGGCGGAGGAGGCGGCAGCGGCGGTGGATTAAGCAAGCTCCTCGGCGGGCTCGGAGTCAACAATATGAGCGACATCAAGGGCCTCATCGACCGGATGGGCGGCATCGACGGCATCGTCAACAACATCGGCAAGGTACAAAAGGTCATGCAGGGCTTCCAGCAGCTTGCGCCCATGTTCTCCGTGCTGGCAGGCGCACTTAAGAAGAAGGGTAGCGGATCGTCTTCGACTGCCTATACGGATCAGAATGAAGACGGCTACGAATACAGACCGAGAAGACGGCGGTCCTCGGGAAGCAGACGCCGCTCCGGCTCGCGCAAATCGTCTTCCGGCAAAAGACGGCGCCGTTAACCTATGTAATCGGTGCACACGACCCTTTATATGCCGTGCAATTTTAATCAAACAGTGCAGGTTCTGATCAGCGAAGTATCAGATCTGTCGGGATGGGTCCATCAGATACGTTAGGGCCCTCCATGGCGGTATGCACGGAACCCTCATACATCACGCAGGCTCCAGTCTGTACCCCCAGACTGGAGCCCTATCTTTTTTACGGCCTGTATATCCTCATCATCGCGTCCAATCCCCTTCGGGACCGGCTTCTTTATTCTCGACGTTTTCCAGCGATTTTAACCGGAACCAATATGATCCGCGCAAACCGGAACGCAGCAGCATCGTAATACTGCCGAGCAGGTACAGCACCGTCGGGATTCGTTTCATCTGGGGATAGAACATCATGATGCTCCCTGCGATGAACAGCAGGCCCGTGGCGATCTCGCTGATGACCATGCCTACCTCGTAACGGTTCGTGACGGCGAGCTTTCGTTTTCGTTTCCTAGCCAAGCGAAGCATCCGGCGCAGCAGCCGGGAACGCAAAGGCTCGTCTGGTTGACGCGATGAACGCTTCTTGGGATGTCGTTTGAGCCCGAGTTTCATATGCAGTCCCTCCTCAGCAAGCCTTTACCCCTTACGGAAGAACAAGAAACGACAGCTATTTAGCATTCACCCTCTGATATGGGACAACCTTCCCCGCTCATTTCTCTTCAAATGACTTACTAACCCAGGACTTCGGCCGACCCAGATGGTCCGGCTGGAATCTCCGCTTCGGTTGGCTTAACAGTATTTACCGCAATGAACCTCCTTATTTAAACCAGCCTCTGCGCATAAACCACAACACCATGCCTCCGCCCAACACGAACATGAGGAGGAGCACGAAGAAGTATCCGTAATGCCACCCCAGCTCCGGCATGTTCTCGAAATTCATCCCATAGATCCCGGCGATCAGGGTGAGCGGCATGAAGATCGTCGTGATAACGGTCAATGTCTTCATGATTGTATTCATCCGGTTCGAATTCACCGATATGTAGCTGTCCCGTAGATCCGCCGTCATCTCGCGGTCCGCCTCGATCATGTCCGCGAGCTTCAGCAGATGGTCATAAATGTCGGAAAAATAAGCATGATGCGCGTGATGCTCCATATGCTGCGAGTTCACGATCCGGTACAGCAGATCCCGCATCGGCACCACCGTGCGCCGCAGGCGGAGCAGCCTTGAACGCAGCGCAAAGACCTGATTCATCAGGTCCTCGACAGAATCCTTCTCCCCTTGGCTTTCCAGCTCGGCCAGCTCGTCCTCGATGGCGAACAGGCTGGGAAAATACTGGTCCACCAGCTTATCCATAATCGTATACGCCGTGAAGCTCGGACCGTCCTGGCCCAGCGGCCCCTTGCCGGCAGCCGAGAGCACGCGTTCCCAAGCCTCGTCCATTTCCGGCAGCGCCTGCTGGTGGAAGGAGACCACAAACGAAGGGGCCAGGAACACATCCACCTCGACCGCCTGCAGCGTATCCGGCTGAAGGGCATGCAGGACAAAGAACTGCATGTTGTCGTAATAATCCAGCTTCGGCCGCTGCAGGACGTGCAGGCAATCCTCAACCGCCAGCGGATGAAAGTGAAAATAGCTCTCCAGCTTCCGCGCTTCCTCCGGCGTAGGATTGCTGAAATCGGCCCAGATCCAGGCATAGTCCTCCATTCGGATCTCTTCCAGCGTAAGCCCGGTCACCGATTCATAGCTTGGCGTAATCGCCAGTACGCGTATCATGATTGGATGTCCCCTTCCCCTGTTCCATCGATTCTTTTAAACAAAAAAAGCCAATCGATTCCTGATTGGCCCCACAACTATCCGTTTCTCTATGTGTAATGATTCATGTCTAGAAAAGAATTTTAAAGATGACTCCTGCCAGTACGGCCGTAATCGGAATCGTAATAAACCAGGTTACCACGATGCGTCCTGCCAAGGACCATTTTACGGCGGAGAAGCGTTTCGCCGAGCCTACGCCGAGAATTGCCGACGTAATGGCATGCGTCGTACTGATCGGCAAGTGAAGCAATGTTGCCGAGAAGATAACGGAAGCGGCCGAGAAGTCCGCAGCGAACCCGTTGATCGGCTCGATTTTGAATATTTTCGTACCCATGGTCTTGATGATCTTCCAGCCGCCTACCGACGTACCGAGCGCCATCGCTGTTGCTGCAGAGACTTTAACCCAGAAGGGCACTTCCATCTCCTGCAATTGACCGGACGTCACGAGAGCAAAGGTAATGATACCCATCGCCTTCTGCGCGTCGTTGGTACCGTGCGTGAAGGATTGCAGCGCTGCCGTGAAGATCTGCATCGTACGGAAGCCCTTGTTCACCGTATGCGGACTGCGCTTGGCAAAGATGACCTTGAGCAGCTGCATGACCAGATAACCGATCACGAATGCGATAATTGGCGACAGGACCAACGCGAGCACGATGTCCTTAAATCCGCCGTAATTCAGCATGTCGCTTCCCGCACCGACGAATACTGCGCCGGCCAATGCCCCGATCAGGGCATGGGAAGAGGACGAAGGCAATCCGAACCACCAGGTAACCAGGTTCCAGATGATTGCTGCAAGCAATGTTGCAATAACAACCTCGATCCCGTTATCCAGCTTGGTCGGATCCGCGACGCTGCCGCCGATGGTTTTGGCAACGCCCGTGAACATCATCGCGCCGACGAAGTTCATGCTCGCTGCGAGCAGTATGGCTACCCGCGGCTTCAGGGCCCGGGTCGATACCGACGTTGCGATGGCATTCGCCGTATCGTGGAACCCGTTGATGAAGTCAAATGCAAGCGCCAAAAAAACAACTATTACTAATACTAACATCGTTGTATCCATTGTTCAGGACTCCCTTACGAGTTGCGCATAATGATGGATTCCAGCATATTTGCCACGTCTTCGCAGGTGTCCGTGGTCGTCTCAAGACGTTCGTAAATCTCTTTCTTTTTGATCAGCAGAATCGGGTCAGAGACGGTGGCAAACAGATCCTTGATACAGATCCGCAGCAGCTCGTCGCCTTGGTTCTCCAGATCGTTCAAGCGGATCGTGTATTCACGAATCGCCAGAAGTTTCTTCTGGGAGAGCAAATGAATGGCTTTCTGGATTTCATAAGCCGATTGACGCAGAATCTCTGCAAACTGCACCATGTACTCGTCAGGCTTGCCCAGCTGATACATATAGAAACGGGATGCGGTCGCTTCCAATCCGTCCATTACATCGTCCATGCTGGTTGTCAGGTCCATGATGTCGTCGCGTTCGATTGGCGTAATAAATGTTTTGTTGAGTTCAGTAATGATGGTATGCGTGTAGGTATCACACTGCGACTCGTACTTCTTCATTTCGTTGGCAAATTCAAGCACATCTTCAAGATTGGAAACGTGCTGCGAAAAATAGTCTGCGGCTTGTACCACCGTATCGGCCATATTCTCCAGCGTTTGGAAGAATATATCCTTTTTCTTCATTTTCATACTCTTAACCCCTTTTTTCGATAAATTGCCGCGAACGCCCTGAAAAGATAGACAACCTTGACTATCTTATCACATCCATGGCAGGGTGTGTATAGAAAAGTAACACTCAAAAATGTAAGGAACTAACAAAACAGAAGATGCATGGATATCCCTTCGATTCCCTTGCCTATTAACATCTCCGTATGCGTGCAAATTATCCCGAAACGATAGCCTTGATCCGCTGCCCCGGATCTAAGGATTCGAGATCGTCACGTGGCTTTCAAAAGAAGGCGTGTTGGGCACAATGTTGAAATATGTCGTTCCCGGAACCAGCGGCACTTCCTTGCCGTCCTTCACGAAACGGATCGCATCGCCCGCAGCGCGTACCCACTGCCCCTTAATGACTTCCCCGCGCTGGAACAGCATCGCTTCCCCGCCCGCTTCCACGTTCACGGCAAGCCGGCCCACGTCATCCAGCACCTTATGGTCCGCCCCCAGCACGATCACATTCGCGGCCTCCAGCTGAACGTTATCGTTGAGGTCCACATGCGGCGATCCGTTAATCGACCGTTTGTATGTGTTGGAGGAACCGTCATATTGATAATCCACGACATAGCTGTCCAATAAAAATTTGATTTCTACCTTCTCGGCAGCCTCCCCTGAAATAACCTCAACCGGTTCAGTGCCCTCTTCACCATCGGCGCTTGCAGCGATCGCCTCCGGATAGAACGTATACTCTGGCACCTTCACATCGTTGCCGTAATTCAGCTTAGCGGCTCCTTCACGAAGCTTCTCGTCGCTGGAATACAGATTATGCGGCGCTTTGCGGTCCTTGGCTCTCCAGAAGTAGGCGCCTGCATTCCCGATTTCGTCCATGTCCTGCTTGCCTTGCCTCTGAATGATGCTGTAGGCTTCCGGGCTTCCTCCCGCATGCACCAGAACGCCTCCGTAGCTCTCGCCAAGATTGATCAGATACGGTCGGATGCTGCGAATCGGCCCGATCTTCTCAATGTCGCTCTGGCTTTGGAAGATACCGATCAGCCGCGTGATTCCTCCCTCCGCCAGCACTTCATACACCATGTCCGCTTGACTGAGACCCGACTGCGGCCTAGCAGCCGGTGCGTTATTGATCATAACGGCCAGCGGGCGCTGCGTCAGTGACGCTTCTAACGGCAATCCCGTCAGAGGTGCCTTATATGGAGAAGAGGTTTCCTCCTGAGGCACTTCGACCGGCTGCTCGACCGGAGCTTCCACCACTGGTGCTGGCGTTGGTTCCGCCTGCTGTTTACCGCCGCTGCAACCGGACAACAGCAATACTGTCGCCATGGACAACAAGCTTGTCCTCCACGCATATTTTCGGAAAGACAAAGACCCTTTGCTAAACATATTGTTTCCCCCTATGAACGCTCCCATTACTTATTACCCTAAATTTCCAACCCACTTACCCGAATTTTCCAACCGACGTTTCAACTTTAATTTACATTTAATCACAAAATCCGTGCTTTGTCTGTATATAGAAGAGATACTATCCTTTAATGAATCACCTTGACAGCATGGCCTTGGCAGCAGTTCCAACTCAAACCATGGTGAGGTTCTTAATGACCCGGTTTGTGACATAAAAAAGTCTCTTAGAAGGCATACGTACAGTGCGTATGCCTTCTAAGAGACTTCCTGCTTCCATCCATTTATTTAGCCGCAGAAGTTTCCGAAGGGAAACGAGAAGCCGACTATCATTCGATCCGCAAACCAATATTGCCAAACTGCTCGCCCGCCGTCATCCGCCGGAACGCATCCAGAATCTCATCCAGCGGGTACATCCGGTCGATCAGGGGCGCAATGGTGTGCTCCTCCATGAACCGAAGCATCTCTCCGAACTCCTCGCGGCTCCCCATCGACGTACCGATCCAGGACAGCTGCGGAAAAAATAAAGCCCTCAGCGGGACCTCGACCGCGTCGCCGGAGCTGGCCCCAAAGCTGACGATCCGCCCATTCGGCTTGATCACTTCCAAGTATCGGGGAAAGGTTGCCGGACCGATACTATCCAGAATCACGTCCACCTTCTCCCCTTGCAGCTCTTCGTTCCAATCCCCGCCGCTCGAAAAAGCCCTATGCACGGAATAGCGCCGCGCTTCTTCGAGCTTGGCTTGGCTTCGGGAAGTGACGCTGACGACAGCCCCCGCATTCTGGGCCATGAGCATGGCGTAGGTTGCAACCCCGCCTCCTATACCTGGTATAAGCACATGCTCGCCAGGCTTGATATGCGCCCTCGTAAACAGCGCACGGTAGGCCGTTAGCGCGGATAAAGGCAGTACTCCCGCTTCCTCCCATGTCAGGTATGTTGGCTTTCTGAAGGCATTGTCCGCTGGGATGACGACCATTTCAGCAAACGTACCGTCCGTGGGTCCGCCCAGGATCTGCGGCACCACCGGGACCTCTTCGGTGTTATCCCAACCGATCGTCGGATGGATGATGACTTCCGTGCCGACCGTCAGACAACCCACTCCTTCACCTACGGCATCAATGATGCCTGCGCCGTCTGAGCCCAGAATGAGCGGTGCATCCGCCGCATGACGTCCCTTCATCAGAAACAGATCGCGGTGATTGAGTCCGGCCGTCTTTAAACGGACCCGGATCTCACCAGGGCCCGGTTGTTTCGATTCCATATTGCCGACCCGAAGTCCGTCCAGTCCGCTCCGGCCGCGATGAATGGCTGCTTTCACATGAATCTCTCCCCTTCTTCCGGCTTGTGTAGGCCATGTTAGGTTCAATTGTATAGATCGCCTCGGAGCATGTAAAATGAGTAGTATTGAATATGGCATTCAGTCAGAATGAAGTCAGGATGGTGAGACTAATGGAAAGCGGAGATTTACGGATATTCCGCGCAGTAGCGGAGGAAGGCAGCATTACGCGGGCGGCCCAACGCCTGAAGTATGTTCCCTCCAACGTCACGGGCCGGATCCGCCAGCTGGAGGACAGGCTCCAGACAGCCCTGTTTATCCGAAGCAATCGAGGGATGGATCTGACCCCGGCCGGCGAGCGCCTGCTTGGATACACGCGTCAAATTTTAAATTTGCTGGATGAAGCGGAGAAATCCGTGCAGGCTGAGGATACGCCGCGGGGACCGCTACGAATCGGTGCGATTGAATCCACCGCCGCTGCATATCTGCCAGGACGCCTGGCCGACTATTATGCCCGTCACCCCGAGGTCAGCCTGTCCCTCACCACGGGCAACTCCAGCGTGCTGATGCAGCAAGTGCTGGACCGCGAACTGGACGGCGCTTTCGTGTACGGACCTTTGACGCACCCTATGCTGAAACAGATTCCTTCGTATAATGAGGAACTGGTACTCATCTCCGAATCCGGAGCGGCAAGCCAGCAGGAGCAGTTGCAGAAGCCGATGCTTATTTTGTCGACAGGCTGCACTCACCGATCCAGAGTGGAGCGCCTCCTGGCCGAAGCTGGCGTTCAACATCCGCAAATCATAGAGTTCGGTTCGCTCGAGGCCGTGTTAGGCGGGGTTGCTTCGGGTCTCGGCGTAGCGCTTCTCCCAAGGTCCAATGCCGTTTCGCTTTCCAACGAGAAAAACATTGCAGCCATGACACTGCCGGAGTCCTACCGCGAGGTCGTGGTATATTTTATCTATCACCGCGACGTGCCACTAAGCAGCGCCCTTCGAGCTTTTCTGGAGCCGGAGAATCAAAAATGATTGAAGTTTGACCCTCAAAGCGGGCACATCGGATCGAATAACCACAGCGAGAGAATCCCTGCACTCCTGAAAACGAAAACGATTGACTAATCTAGTCAATGGGAGGATTAGATTGAATGTTCACAACTTTGTGATATTTATCACGTGTATTGTGAATATTTTCACTTATAATAAAGACATAGAGAAGGTGATCACTTCCCAAGGCAACATGAACAAACAACATCGGCATCAGAAACAAGCAATTATGTTAATCCAAAAAATTAAAACTCATTTAAGGAGTGGTTTATATGTTTAACAATTGGCTGAGAACAAACAAAGTGGCAATGTGGTTACTGACATTCATCCGGGTCTACATCGGGTATGAATGGATGACGGCAGGTTGGGGCAAATTGACGGGCGGATTCGAAGCAGGCGGATTCCTGCAAGGCGCGATTGCCAAAGCAGCCGGCGATCACCCCGCCGTCCAAGGCTGGTGGGCAGCGTTCCTGGAGCACGCGGCACTGCCGGGCGTGAAGCTCTTCAACTTCATCATCCCGCTCGGTGAGTTCCTCGTCGGTGTCGGACTGATCCTCGGTACCTTCACCACCTTCGCTGCCCTGATGGGTCTGGTCATGAACGCCGCGTTCCTCTTCTCGGGCACCGTGAGCACCAACGCCCAAATGCTGCTGCTTGAAGTGCTGATCATCGTTGCTGCTGCCAACGCCGGTAAAATCGGTCTCGACCGTTGGGTTCTCCCTTACCTCCGCGGCCTGTGGAACAAAATGACGCACCGTGATCATGAGCCAAAAGCGCCGACGACTCATCTAAAAAAACGCACCGCTTAACTTCGTAACGATCCATGCAAGACGATGGAGAACTCGGTTCTCCATCGTCTTTTTTTCATACCAAGAACCTATGCCAAATCACAGTCTATGCGAATACTGTATTTAAATACAGATTTTTGCAAATATGAATAATTTGTGATGATGCGACATTATATAGATCGTTGCTGTTTTTTCAGCTTCCGTCGCGCTTACGAATTTCAAATTTGCAAAAATCTGAAAACAAAAAAGAGAATGATTATTCATTGGAGGAGTGGTGTTGATGTTTATTCAATGGTTGCAATCCAGCAAAATCGCGATGTGGCTGCTGACGGTCATTCGGGTGTACGTCGGGTATAAGTGGTTGTCGGCAGGCTGGGGCAAGTTAACGGGAGGTTTCGATGCGAGCGGATTTATGCAAGGGGCCATCGCCAAATCCATCGGCGAAAATCCGGCGGTTCAAGATTGGTGGGCCGTATTCCTCAAGCATGCCGCACTCCCCGGGGTCAAATGGTTCAACGTCATCATTCCGCTGGGCGAATTCCTTGTCGGGCTCGGCCTGATCCTCGGCTCGTTCACCGTGTTCGCGGCACTGATGGGACTGGTGATGAACTCGGCGTTCCTCTTCTCCGGTTCGATCAGCATCAACGGTCAGCTTCTGCTGCTCGAATTCCTGATTATCCTCTCAGCGGCAAACAGCGGTAAGATCGGCATCGACCGTTGGCTCATGCCTTATCTTCAGAATAAATTCACGCGCAAAGCGAAAATCAGCAGCGACTCCTCCCCTCTGCAGAATCAGGCAGTCTGATTTATAAGGAATGCGGGAGTAAAATAGAATTAAAAAGTAATTCAGAGTGATCTCAAGTTAGATCGTATCCGGTCATACGCTTCTCGTCAGCTAAATTCGCGTCCCATAGCTAAATCCATCTCGTTTCTTCTTCCTAACAGTAAGATTTGAATGTTTCTCCTCTATCCGTACTTTTTCTGCTTGCCTTTTCAATAAGTCATCGGGTGACCGCGGCCACCGGTACCGGTCATCCGTGTTTTATAAGCGGTTTTGCCTAGTAATACATTCACGACGAACCTCATGGTCCAGGGAATGGCATCTCCCAATGCGTTACGCATTATCTACTCGCTCCAGGCACTAGGTGCTTTTTTACGCTTACTGCTAACAGCTAGCTGAGTTTTCGCTGACGATTTACTACTCCGCTTGCTGATTTTGCATTTACCACTTCCTATTTTGCATATCATTTACTGGATATGTGCCTACTCCATGCAGCTTTTTCTTATCACTTACCGGTTTACGTCTACTGCATATTGCTTTGCTTATTACTTACTGGCTTTATACGTAAAACTTACTTATGCTCTGCTGATTGATATTGGTTGTGCGTGTGTTTCTTACCGTTTGATGTCTTTTGCTTTATTCTATTTCTTCTGCCATTTGAACACTTTGCCTTACTTATTACATACTGGTTACTGCCACTACATACAGTTCTGCTCATTGCACATTTCTTACTATTTACTACTTATTTCCCTCCTACAATACTCCAAACAACCATGCTAACATCACGTATCATACTGGTTAATCTCCATCACACCCCGTATTTTCTCCTAAGCCTCTACATATACTGCTCCTATTTCTCCACCCCTTTCACCTGTCACTCCCCCTGCCAACTCACGAATTTAAAGTTTTTTATGATTTTTATCACTAATGTGATTTAAATCACATATATTGTGATTTATTTCACTTATAATAAAGACATGAAAGAGATGATCATCTTCCTAAAGAACAACATCACAGAACTTCAACATCCGAGAATTGGCAAGGAAGCTTTCATAAAAAAGAAAATCATACTTTTAAGGAGTGGTTTATATGTTTAACAACTGGCTGAGAACAAACAAAGTGGCAATGTGGTTACTGACATTCATTCGGGTCTACATCGGGTATGAATGGATGACCGCAGGTTGGGGTAAATTGACGGGCGGTTTCGAAGCAGGCGGCTTCCTGCAAGGCGCGATTGCCAAAGCTGCCGGCGATCACCCCGCCGTCCAAGGCTGGTGGGCAGCGTTCCTGGAGCACGCGGCACTGCCGGGCGTGAAGCTCTTCAACTTCATCATCCCGCTCGGTGAGTTCCTCGTCGGTGTCGGACTGATCCTCGGTACCTTCACCACCTTCGCTGCCCTGATGGGTCTGGTCATGAACGCCGCGTTCCTCTTCTCGGGTACGGTGAGCACCAACGCCCAAATGTTACTGCTTGAAGTGCTGATCATCGTCGCTGCTGCCAACGCCGGTAAAATCGGTCTAGACCATTGGGTTCTCCCTTACCTCCGCGGCCTGTGGAACAAAATGACGCACAGAACAACGAAAGGCGACGGCACCACCCACACACCTTTCAAAAAACAAACCGCATAACATTGTAAGCAACTGAAACCTAAACAACTAACCTATTGATTAAACAACCCGACTTGAGCAATCAAGCCGGGTTGTTTTTGTTGTGGCACGTTGGAGTTACGGCATATCACCTCGTGTTTTAGCATACGTTTGGGTTTTGGCATGCTGCTCATGCTTTGGCATATGTCTGAGCTTAGGGTTTTATCTGAGCTTTGGCATGCTGCTCATGCTTTGGCATATGTCTGAGCTTTGGCATACGGCTGGAGCTTTAGCTTACTTTTAAGCTTTGGCGTACGTTCGAGCCTTAGCATAAGTTTGAGCTTTAATATACGTTCGAGCGTTGTGCTTACGTTCGAACGTTAATTTATACGGCACTAACTAACTACTTACAATTTTAGCGGACTCAGCGGACCTTATTTTGACCAAAACCACCTTTTCTTTAATGCTAACGGACCAGAGATCCGTTATTCTCCGAATTTGGCCCTCATATTACGTGATATCCGCTATTTAACGGATCGTGTGTCCGATAGATCCCCCAATTGCGAGCAAAAAGCAAAAATAGCGGATCTGAGGTCCGATACGGCCAGGCCGTAACTGTGTGACATACAACTTGGGAGCCTACGAACTCTCTTTAGAGCGCTGCCTGGAAAGCCAGGCTTTTTCATGCAATCGCATTTTTGGCATTTCGAATCATGATTTACGAACCGCTAAATTCCTCAAAATTGAAAAGTGGGCTCTATTTTTTGACCGCAAATTAAGCCAATGGGATCAGGTCTTCATTCGTCAACGGATGTCCCGGAGCGGTTGTGATGCTAAATGACTTGCCGTTTTCAATCCAGAAAAGCAAGTTGATTATATATTCCTTTCCCAGTTTGGATTCTCTTCTTTCGGACTGCAGAAAAATCATGATCAACAAAAGAACCCATGCAATCCCATTTACAGGACTGCATGGGCCTATCGCGCAAAATAGCTAGCTCAAAATGTTATTTCTGCACCGCTGCTTTCAGAATTTCGACCTTCTGTTCCTTGGACATATCCCATGTGGTTGAAATGCTGTATTCGAAGCCGCCTTCATGCCAAAAAACGTATTTTGGATAGATATCCGCCGGTAAGTCATCCTCAAAGAAACCTTTTTTCTTACTTCCTTCTGAGTCCAACGTATATTTAGAAATGGCCAGCGTGTCTTTCCCGTTCGTATATTCAAGACGGATGGTTGCCGCCTCTTTCCAGTCTATCTTTTTCGCGTAGACGGGTTTTCCGCTCTTCTTGCCTTCGGACCTTACTTCTTCAAGGAACTTTCCTTCGGTTGGACCTTCAATTCTCGCTTTGGCAAACTTATATCCTTCCGGCAGGTTGGCAGGCTGCTCCAGGATGGAACCTTCCAGCGTGGAAGCTCTTTTCAGGTAGTCCTCGTAAGCAGAGAATTTTTCTATTCCTCCCCAATAACTTAGGTCGAATCCGCTGTTAAGATCCTTATATTTATGATACAGAACGTACATATCACCAGTCTCTTTACTTAGTTTCTTCACTCGATTGGTCTCATCTTCGATATACTTCTTTTCCTCTGGAGTTAGAGCCTTGGCTGCGGCTTCTGCTTTTTTCCGGGCCTGTTCCAGTTCTTTCTTGTAAAGCTCGCGGTCTATATCCCCCTCGGGATAGATCATATCCTGATCATTATTCACAGCAGCTTTTGAATCCTTCTCCGATTGCACTGGAGCTTTTTGCGGTGCGTTCCCCGCATTGCTTTCCTTTGCATTAACCAACGTCACGCTTCCAAGCGCGAGAATCATTCCCAGCCCCAAAATGGACAGGCGGTAGGATTTTTTGTTAAAATGCTTAATCATTTTAAGTCTCCTTTTCATTTGTTTATGCGTGGCGGACAGGCCGGCAAGCCCCGGCTGGCGATGGTATCCTGAAAAATGCTCCAACACATGGATGATCGTTTGTCCGTATGCATTGTTTTGCTGCGGGCTCATCCGATCCAAGACGCATGCATCGCAAGCCATCTCCTGGTCTTGCCTTGCCTTATGTACGGCTAGCCATAATAACGGATTAAACCAGTGGATGATCAGGATGATATGCATCAACCAGTTCACTGCCACATCCCGCCGCTGAATATGCGCGAACTCATGCGCAAGAATATATTGAAGCTGCTCCTGTTTCAATGTGATGAGCAGACTTGGCGAAATGACGATCGCCGGCTTACTATAACCGACGACGGCAGGTCCGGGAATTCGCTCGCTGGCCAAAAACTGAACTTTTCGTTTCACGCCTAATTGCTGTTTCGTCTCGTGAAACACTGCCGATAAATAAGGCGTATCCATTTTTCGGCCCGCGCGCAGGGCTTGTTTCAATCGAAGCTGGTCGTAGACCGTTTTCGCGGCAAAAATCAGCACGCCCGCAAGCCAAACCGACAGCAATATATTGGTGAAACCTATTTGCTTGAACCCATTCCACCCAAAGCGGCTCTCCTGCACGGGTCCTGATTCAAGGGATGGAGCAGGTACTTCCGAAGTTCCGCCTGCTTCCAGATTTAAAGAACTCTCAGCGCGAACCACCGCTTCGCTTATTCTCCCCGTTTCCATCCAGAGCGGTGGAACTTGAGTTTGTTGATGAATGCCGGGCACGATGGCCTCCAGAGACAACACATTGTATAGGCTAAGCGAAGATTCCGGGGCCCAAGGGAGCAGCAAGCGAATGGCCACAGGAAACCAAAGCCAGTATCTCCATCTGGCTTCAATCTTGTTTTTTAGTAGAAATTGCAGGATCAGGACAAGGACGATCATGATGCCGGCCATGAACGATCCGCGAATGACCCAGCCGAAAAACAATAATAAATTTTCATGCAATGTATGACTCATCAGGGCTCTCTCTTTTCTGCTTCCCCGTCGCTGCTGTTCTCGTCAAACAAAGCCTTCAGATCCTCGATTTCTTGCGCATTCAGTTTTTTATCCTGCAAAAAGTTGGCCAGCATTGGCTTTAAGGCCCCCCCATAAAGTTTTTTCATGAAGGATTTGGTTTCAGACTGCAGATACTCCTGCTCGCTGATGATCGGATAAAATAGTTGGGTGCGCTTTGAACCCTTTTCCAGTTTCGCACCCGCTGCTTCCTTCTGCACCAGACGACTGAGGAGAGTCCGAGTTGTATTGGGGTTCCACCCCATCAGATCCGTCATTTTCTTTACGACCTCGCTGGAAGGGCAGTCCGGATTAGCCCACAATACGCGCATAATTTCCAGTTCTGCATCCGTAATCGGTGGTATTTGATGATTCATGCATGAAACCTCCAATGTTAATTCAATCAAACTACATGTGTAGTTATGTTAATGCTACGATTGTAGTTTGATAATGTCAACATGTTTGGTGAAGAAAATATTCTTGGTTTAGTTACATGCAGTATACTTGTACCGCTTGTGGGCATGTTGATCTGCAAAAGAACTCATGCCATCCTATTTCTAGAGCTGTATGGGCTTGTCCGCAAGACCTATAGCTGACGCGAATGTTATTTTTTCACCGCTGCTTTCAGAATCTCGATCTTCTGTTTCCTGGACAGATTCAATGAGGTTAGTGAAATACTGTATTCATATTTGCCGCCGTCATTCCAAAAAACGTATTTTGGAAAAACATGCGCCGGCAGCTTATCGTTAAAGAAACCTTTTTTCTTGCTTCCCACCGAATCTACCGCATACTTGGAAAAGCCCAGCGTGTCTTCTCCGTTCGTATATTTAAGACGGATGGTTGCCGCTTCTTTCCAATCTATCTTTTTCATGTAGATGGGCTTTCCGCTCTTCTTGCCTTCGGCTCTTACTTCATCAACGAACTTCCCTTCGATCGGGGCTTCAATGACCGCTGTTAAGAACTTATATCCCTTTGGCAGGTTCGCAGGCTGCTGCAGAATGGATCCTTTCAGGGTTGAAGCTTTTTTCAAGTAGTCCTCGTACGTTGTGAATTCATGCACCCCTCCCCAATAGCTAATATCAAATCCGCTATTTAACTGTGGGTATTTATGATACAAAACATACATATCACCCGACTCTTGGGTTAACTCCTTTACTCTCTGGATCTCTTTTTCGATAAACTTTTTTTCCTCTGCAGATATAGACTTGGCTGTTGCGGCTGTTTTTTTAACAGCGGATGCTTGGGCTTTCTTGACGGATTGTGCCTCCGCCGCAAGGTTTGCGGAAGAACCCAGTAATAGAATGCTGCTTAGGGTCGCGATTGCTACTTTCGTTGCTGCTTTCATTCGGTAATGCTCCTCTCCTATAATCTTCATTAATAAACTACAGCTGTAGTTACAAATCAATACTACAATTGTAGTTCAATAATGTCAACACGGTTTGTGCAGAAAAATTTTTGGGTTTGGTTGAATACAAAAAATAGCCGAGGCGCCTGCGGATCATGGCAAAAAAAAACATGCAATCTTATTTCAGACTGCATGGGCTTGTGTATAAGACCTATGGCGCTACGTTCTGGTTCTCCGGCACCCGCACAGCGGGTGTTTTTTGTTTCACACGTTTCACGCGCTCAAACAGCCCAAACACAACAAAAGCCGAGCTTGTGATCCAAGCTCGGCTTCTCATTATTCGAATGACCAGCAGTTCAGACTCAAACTGCCATATTGGTAAGATTGAAACAATCGCTTTGCCTTGCGGCCGTTGTCCGCAGCCCCCATCGCATAGAACAAGGGGACAAAATGCTCCCGTCCGTAGGAAGGTACGGCGTCGCTGGTATGAGGCGCTTTTTTGTCATACGCAAACAGATTGTGCAGGTCCCAATTCGACAGCTGCTCCGCAACCCATTCGTCGAATTCAGCTGCCCATGCATCCGGCTCATCGCTCTGATGCACCATCCGCAGATTGTGCACCAAGCCGCCGCTGCCGATAATCAGAATGCCTTCATCACGCAAATCGGACAGCATCGCACCGATGGAATATTGTTCGCTTGGTGAGCGCTTGGAGTCCACGGACAAAGCCACCACAGGGATATTCGCATCGGGGTACATTTTGCGCAGAATGACCCATACCCCATGGTCCAATCCGCGGCCGGTTACGGCTTTGGCGTGCAGATTCTTTGCCTCAAAACGCTGACGGATCTGAAATGCCAGCTCCGCACTGCCTCGGGCAGGGTACGTAATCTTGTACATCTCTTCCGGAAATCCGTAAAAATCATGCATGGTTCCATGCTCGGCGTCCTCAGTCAACCGTTGATCCGGATCGTCCCAATGGGCAGAAAATACCGCAATACCTCTAGGTGCAGGCAGCTCCCGCCCCAACTGCTCAAGGAAGCGGGTGTACTCGTTGTCCTCCAGGGCCATCATCGGCGAACCATGGGCAATAAATAAAGCAGGTAACGTCATCGATGCCACCTCCAGCTTCAAAATCAAGGGACAACTCTATTGTACCGTTAAATCGCCCATTATGCCAAATAACTCCCTTAAATCATCCAGTTCTGCCATTCCTGCTGAATGTTCTCCTGCCCGTTTAACCAATCCCGCGTCCGCTCAAGGAGCAGCTGGCGCTGAGGTCCGGCAGAGTACGTGTGATCGGCCTGGAAAATAATCTCCTTGTCGCAGCGGCCTTCCTGACGCATCCAGAACACCTTTTGAAACAGGAAAGCGTAGTCCACCGGAATCACCTCATCCGAGGTACCATGGACGACCAGCACATTGCCCGTAAACTTGATCGCTTCCTGGAATGGCTGCCCCTGAGCCAGCGAATCGAAAAAGACCGGGGTAAACGAGTATCCCAAATAATCGGCGGAACCCGACTTAACCGAGGTGTCGTACACGTCGCGACCGGTGATTTTGACGATATCGTTGAACGGGTATCCTACCGCAGACCACAGAATCAGATTTTTCACCCGGCGATCGCGAACGGCCGTCTGCAGGGCGACGGCGCCGCCCAGGCTATGTCCGAGGAGCGTGATTCGCGTCGGATCGACATCCGCGCAGCTGAGTCCGTAATCAAGAACGGAACGCGTCTGGGCAATCATCGAGTCGAGTCCTTCGCTGCCGTAATTGCCCGAGCTTTCCCCGCATCCGATATAGTCGAAACGGATCACCATGTACCCGTCTTCGGCAAACTCGCGCGCCGTTTTGACAAACAACCGATCCACGCCGATCCGGCTTCCCACAAAGCCATGGCAGATGATGACCAGCGGGACCCGATTGCACCGGCTTCCGTGAGCCGATTCCTTCAATGGGTAATGGATGGTTGCCGTAAGTTCCTCTTGATTATGCCGGATTGTAATTTGCCGCTCCATGCCGATTCCTCCTTGCGATAACGCGCCGTAATCATAATATTAATAATTCCGATAAGATTAATATGAATTAATTAAACTTATCTTAGCATCGTGATTATGGATTGTCAACGCAATTGAGCATCGGCAAACGCAAACTGAGCATAGGTGTGACGGTGCGATGAACGCTGAATTGGCGGTATGCAGCGAGATTCAGCCTATTTAAAGCTGGCGGTTAAGAAACGGCCATTCTGCCCTCTACCTGTATTACGGACTAACGTAGCATCCGTTTGCCAAGTCGTTCATCCCGCTGACGCCCGCACCTCCAGCCTTACTCGTAACTCTGGCGAAACATCGCATGAGTTTCTTCGCGCCCGCTCCAATCGTTCATCCAGGTCTTCCCGACCGGATCATTCTCCCATAAGGATGCGGCGGAGAGATCATGGTCCTCACGCTCGGAGACGAATTCTCCTTCAGGCTGGGCCGGTGTCACATCCAGAGCACCGCTGTTTGCGATTACCTCCTGCCCTTGTACCGGCACAGCGTCTCCTCCGTGCAATTCATCGTCAAAAAAGCTAGCGCTCATCTGAGAACTCCTCCTTCTTATCCCTGAATGATCAGGGCGTTGTGTATAGATTCAGAATGCTTATTATTGTGAAATAGGAGCCGGAGAATTATACCTTGTTCACGAAGGTGACAAGATTCAGCAGCACTACCTTGCATTGCAAGCATGTTGTCTGCTATCATATATTGCATAACAAGGTAGTCTGCTATCGTGCCTACTCGCAGCCCAGCCCTTTGCGCCTCACTACCTTGCATTGCAATATACCTGAAGGAGGAATTCCCACATTCATGACCACCCAAAGTCAAATGCTAAAAGGCATTCTCGAAGGCTGCATCCTCTCGCTCATGGAGCATCGGGAGGTTTATGGTTACGAGCTCAGCACGCTGCTGGAAGACAGCGGGCTAACGTTTGTGAGCGAAGGCAGCATCTATCCCCTGCTGCTGCGCATGCAGAAAGAGCAGCTCATCGAAGGCACCCTACGGCCCGCGCCCGGTGCCGGGGGACCGCCACGCAAATATTACAATCTGACCGATAAAGGCCGGCAGGTTCTTCAACAATTCAAGGAACATTGGGGAACGCTTAAAGATAGTGTGGACCACATTTTAACCCGCGGAGGACAGTAAAGATGAATACCAAACAGATGATCAAAGAGAACAACCGACTCCAGGATGCCATGAAGCCAAACAACCTGAGCTATTACCAAGACATGGTGGTCTATATCCGCAGCAGCTCCGTGCAGGAGCAAAAAGGCGAGGAGCTGCTGCTCGAAATCGCCCAGCACCTGCTGGACGCGCAAGCCAAAGGCAAAAGCGCCGAGGAGGTATTCGGCAGCGATCCCGAATCCTACTGCAAGGAGCTGGTCGAGCAGCTGCCAAAAATGAAAGGCCTCAGCAGCCTCCAATTCCATCTCATGATCCCGTGGGTGGCCTTAACCTGGTTTTTCTTCGTTCAGGCTCTGGTCGGGTTCATCACGATGTGGGCCGGGGGTCCGGTCGAGCGCATGACGCAGGTACGCATATCGACCCTGATTCTGATCGCAGGCGGTTCCTATGTGCTGATCCACGCTTTGCTGAGATGGATGAAGAACGACACCTTCAAGCCGGACGCAGACAAACGCAAGGTGAATGCTCGCAATATCGGGATTTATGTCGCCATCACGGTAGTGATATTGGTAGCGGGCGTGTGGCTGGGACGGCTGCTGCCGGTGCTGACGGTTGCGCCATGGATCAGCCTCGTCATATTCCTGATCGGAATCGCAGGGACCAAACTTCTTTTTTCGAGCAAATAATACAAACTCGTCATGAATTCGCGGGCGGCGCTTAACAAAATCTTTAATATTTTTTCGTTCTTTGTAAACTAATGTTCTATAGAAGATGATAGGATAAGGGTAATGTGTGGTAAGGGAGGAAAAACCATGTTAAAGTCGAAAAAATCCGCGATTGCTGCCATCCTTGCACTTATTCTATCGATCCAGACCGGCGTTATCGCTAGCGCAGCACCTGCATCCCAAGCTGGCTCAAATGCAGTTTCAAGCAAAGCTACCGCCTTCGGCAATGCCGTGTACAACAAAGCCAATAAACTGCTAAAGGAATCCGACGTGGCTTATGCCAAGTCTTACATCACCAAGCATATCCGCAGCGTGACCGCGTATCAGGCGACCATGCTGGTGCTTAAGCTGGAGAATGCGATGAATGATGCGCTCCCGGCAAAAACCGACAAGGTGTACGAAATCGGCATTCAGGATAAACTGATGAACTTGTACAAATTCGGGGAGCCGATTAATACCACCATTAACAAAACCAAGGATGAAACGCTCCGAAAGGTGCTCATCAACCTGCGCGACAGCGGCTACAGGCTGTATACGACCGAGGGCGTGATCTTCCCGATCATCGACTATACCACGCTGAAGCCATACAAGCCTTATATCAACAAGGATATTCAGGCCTATATCGACATCATGGTCGTTGAATCCGAGAAGCCTGCCGTCAGTGATGCCGCTTTGGTGATCCCATGGAGCGAGGTCATCGATCGGGGACTAACGCAAGAGGCCTTTATCAGTGCGCACCCCAAATCCAATCGGACTGCGGACGTGAAGCTGAAGCTTCGATTCACCGAGCTTAGCTTATACTACGGTTATAACAACACGCCGCTGTTCAAATACGAGGACAATCTGCTGGACCCGGAAGTGCGGCAAGCATTCGATAAAGCACTGAAGGACAGCGACGCTGTCTCCAAAAGCGCGCTCCTCAAAAAGCTCAAGTCCTGGTCCGACGTGCTGGAGAGCAACAAAGACAAGCTGAACCAGGAAGTGGAGCGGTACCGTGCCAAGGCGGTTCCGATTGAATGAGCCATCTGAAGTTAACAGCGGGTGACGCCCTGGTCCGCTAGAGGGCCATACCATGAAATAACTAGAAAAGCCGGAGTTCCCGTTAGGGGAATCCGGCTTTTTATGGTGGTCTGTGTACCTCTTAAATCAGCAGATTGAACAGATTCATGTTCTTGTTCAGCTCCGTGTAATCCAGTCCCTTGCGCTGCATCCGCTCCACCAGCGGGCCGTAATCCTCCGGCCTCAAGAGCTCGATGCCCACCAGGGCAGGTCCGTCTTCCTTGTTATGCTTCTTCGTGTACTCGAAGCGCGCGATATCGTCGTCGGGACCGAGCACTTCTTCCAAAAACTCGCGGAGTGCACCCGCACGCTGCGGGAAATTGATCATGAAGTAATGCTTCAGCCCTTCGTAAATCAGGGAGCGTTCCTTGATTTCCTGCATCCGGTCGATATCGTTATTGCCGCCGCTGATGATGCAGACGACCGTTTTCCCGCGAATCCGGTCCCGGTTCATATCCAGCGCCGCTACGGCCAGCGACCCCGCCGGCTCCACAACGATCGCATTCTCGTTATACAGCTCCAGGATGGTGGTGCACGCCTTGCCTTCCGGTACCGTCACGATGTCGTCCACCAACTCGCAGCAGATGTCATACGTCAACTGCCCGACGCGCTTCACGGCGGCGCCATCCACGAATTTGTCGATCTCATGCATGGTGACGACTTCGCCCTGCTTCTTGGACTCGATCATGGAGGCTGCGCCAAGCGGTTCGACGCCAATGACTTGCGTCGTTGGGCTGACGGTTTTGACGTAGGTTGCCACGCCGGCCGCAAGACCGCCGCCGCCGATGGTGACAAACATATAGTCGGCAGGCGCGTCCAGCTCCTCCATAACCTCCATCCCGATCGTGCCGTTGCCCGCGATGATCTTCGCTTCATCGAACGGGTGGATAAAGGTCATGCCGTACTCGTCGCATGCCTTAATCGCTTCGGCATATGCATCATCGAAGGTATCCCCTGTCAGAATGACCTCGACGCTGCCCCCGCCAAAACGCTTCACCTGCTTCACCTTCTGGTTCGGGGTCGTGCTCGGCATGTAAATCTTGCCTTTGATATTCAGCGCGTTGCAGGAGAAAGCCACCCCTTGCGCGTGGTTGCCCGCGCTTGCGCACACAATGCCGTTGCTGCGTTCTTCCTCCGACAAGCTGCGAATCATATTGTAAGCGCCGCGGATCTTGAAGGAGCGAACCACCTGCAGGTCCTCGCGCTTCAGATACACTTCGCAGTCATACTTGGCTGACAGTACTGCATCCCGCTGCAGCGGCGTGCGTACGATCACTTCGCGAAGCACGTGGTGTGCGCGCACGATGTCCTCCATGCTGACTGCCCGTTTTGCCGTATACGTCTCTTCCATTCTCTCGATCACACTCCCACTTCGCTGCCAGGTAAACGTTGATCCATCCGCTACCCTTATTTACGTATTTCTATCATTGTATCACTTTTCATGAAAATATCCCGCCCTTTTCTGGCAAGCTTTCGCAAACTGGTGATGTTTTCAAGTTCAGGAGGCATGAATTCCAGTGGAATTCAGACCGCCCGCTTCTCTGACGCATTCCGCGAAAGCGGCAAACGCCTTGCTGCGGAATGATTCATTGCGACGGAGCAGCCGGGTCGTGGCGCTGCGATACTCTTCCGGTACGGGGTAGGTCCTTAATCCTGGATCGGACCAAGGAATCGCCGATGCCGGCAGAAGCGCGCAGCCCAGTTTGGCCCGTACGCAACTGAGCATCGTTTCCAAGGTGCTGATTTCGATCATGTTCGCTGCGGCGATCCCTTCGCTGCTAAGCCATTCTTCGTTAGACTTCCGGAACGGACATCCCTTAGGAAATACGATCCAAGAAGCGCCCGTTAGTGCGAATGCCTCGAATGCCCCCTCTGCTTCGGATTCCTCCGACGAAACAAGCAGCGACACCTCCTCCCGGATTTCCAGCTCGCTCTCCAGCAGCGACATATCATAATCACCGGTAATGAACGCACCATCTAATCTTCGGCTGAGCATGCCTTCATAATGCTGTGGAGATGTTCCGCTAACGAGAGATAGCGCGACCTCCGGATAGGTTCGTTGAAAGTGGGACAAGGCCTGAATAAAGGATTGCGATGTCGCCATCGTCTCCACGACGCCGATCACAAGCGGACCGCTTGGATAGAGCGGCTCCTTCACGGCGGCAACAGCTTCCTCAGCCATGTCAAGAATCTGCTTGGCATATCGGTAGAGAACGAGCCCCTTCTCCGTGGGCGAGACTCCTTTGGGATGCCTATCGAACAAAGGAACACCCAGCTCGGATTCCAGCTTGCGTATGCGCGCCGTCACGTTGGATTGCACATACCCCATCTTCTCGGCAGCGCCTGATACGCTGCCTTCCTCCACAATGGCGGCAATCATCCTCAGATCCGTTAAGTCCATCCAGTTCACCTTCTCGGTATCATTTTTATTGATACATATATTAATTTCTATCATTTTACAGTATAGACCATGCGAAATACAATCAGATCATACACTTACAAGCGTCGGTCGCCATAAGACTGATCAGCAATTGAGGAGGACAAAACCATGCATTCATATCCCAACCTGCTAACCGAAGCTTCATTAGGATCTTTGAAACTGCCCAATCGGGCCGTGCTCTCCCCTATGACTAGAACGAGCGCAGATCCGAAGGGCCTGGCTAACCACCGAATGATCCGATACTATCAGAGATTCGCAAAAGGCGGGTTCGGTCTGATCATTACGGAAGGCCTTTATCCGGATGCCGTACAGAGCCAGAGCTATCTCAACCAACCCGGCATGGCCAATGACCAGCAGGCCGCGTCCTGGAAGCCTGTCATCGAAGCTGTTCATCGGGAGGGGAGCAAAATCATCGCGCAGCTGATGCACGCCGGCGCCTTGGTTCAGCATGAGCGATTCGTCCCGGTTGCGCCTTCTGCGGTGAAGCCGGTGGGCGCCATGCTTGAGGATCATGGAGGAAGCGGCGAATTCGCCACCCCTCGGGAGTTAACGCAGCCTCAGATTAAACAAACGATCCAAGATTTTGCGCAAGCGGCACTCCGAGCCAAGGCTGCTGGATTCGACGGGGTTGAAATCCATGCGGCAAACGGCTATCTGCTCGATCAATTCATAACCGATTACACCAACCGCAGAACGGATGAATACGGCGGGGCCACGGAGAATCGGATTCGAATTGTCGTTGAGGTGTTGGAAGCCATTCGGGCAGCCGTTGGCCCGGATTATATCGTGGGCGTTCGGGTTTCCCAAGGCAAAGTGAACGATTTCCATCATAAGTGGGCACAGGGAGTGGAGGATGCCCAAACGATATTCGGTAAATTGAGCGGGGCATCGCCATCTTACATTCACACGACGGAGTACAAAGCTTACGCCCCCGCTTTCGCTGAGGGCGAGACCACCTTGGCCGAGCTTGCCGCAACATACGGCGGCGTTCCCGTCATCGCGAACGGCAAACTCGGCGAGCCGGCGGTCGCAGAACGAATCTTGGCTTCTGGCCATGCGCATTTCGTTGCGATCGGCACCAGCGCCTTGGTCAACCCGGATTGGGTGAATAAAGCTCGGGCAGGGACAGAGCTGCGGCCCTTTGATCACCAATTTCTGCAGCCCATCGCCACGATCAGGGAGGATGAGGTGCTTATATGAAGCGCACGAAAGCCGGGGGTCATCATTCCCCCGGCTTTCGTGGTTTAAATTAATATTGAAGGCGTATGACGGCAAGCCCGTTAGTCCATCGGAATCACGATGATATTCCCCGTCTGCGTCGTAATTTTAATCTCACGCTGTCCTATCTCTACGCCCAGCCTTTCTTTCACGTCTTCCATGGAAGGCTCCTCAATGGAGGGAGTGCCGGAAGCGCTGGGGGTGCCATGCACGGCCGCGATGAGCCAATGGGTTCCGGGTTCGAGCGCCGCCCTCAACGTAGGAATGACGGTGCGGGGACGCAGGAGATTGGTATTGGCATGGGGATAGATGAGCTCTGCCGTATCGTAACCAAGCATGCCATAGATGGCACTCGTGCCGAAGGTGCCGGAAGCCGATGCTGCCCCGTCTCCCGTTCGGGAGCTGTTCAGTAATCCCAAGCCTAAAGCAAACCCGCCCTCGGCAGCATCGAGCATTCGTTCCGTACTGATCCGATGGATGCGAATATGCCATGGCAGCCCTGCCGCTATCCAGGTCCTTACCTCGACGTCTCTCCACGGCTTCCATTTTGCGTACAGCACATGCTCCTGAATCCGCGTCTCCTCGCATAAGCGCTTGACCCGGAACAGCCGATCGCCTTCGCTAAGGGCAAGCATGGAATCGAAAGCTCCCTGGGCCAGTCCCCATTCCGCCCTCGGCACGCTGAACGCAAAGGCGGTAGAGTAGACGAACTTCTCGTACTTGGCGGAAGTATGCGTATGCTCGTTGGTAGACGGGTGGCCCGTATTGAACGCAGCCACGTGGCCGGTCTGCGGCTCGCGGCAAAGCACCAGATGTGCAGGCTCCTGTACCGAAATACGTCCTGTCTCCGCCAGCTCCTGCTCCTCTGCCGCCCAGAACGGATCCCCGTCCGGCAAAGCCAGGATCAGGAACGTCTTCAGCGACCAGTACACGGAGCCAGCCGCGTTATAGTTCTCCGACATGATTCGGTTCGGGTAAGCGTAGCCCACCGTCAACACGCCGTCCCGGTCGAATATAGGCTGCTGAAACCACCATCTGAGATTTCTAAGGACCAGTCCTTTCAGCTGGCCCGGACTAAACCCGTCCAGCCCGGCATAAGCCGCAGCCGACCAGAAGGCCGACTGCGCAAAGCGGTACGTCAAGCTGCGTCCGTAAGGAACGGCCGCCCCGTCGGGAGCAAACCATTGGATGAAATCGCGTGCAAACAATGCCGCCCGCTCCCTGTAGCGCCCGGCGCGTTCCGGATCTTCGTCTCCCATCAGCTGCGCATAGATCAAGCCATAGAAATGAAAAGCATACGGCACGTAATAATCACAGTGCCCCCCGATCCCGTCGCTATACCAGCCTGCATCCAGATAAAATTCCTCAATGCGCTGGAGATTGTTCTCCAGCTGTCCGGCATCGTAGGGTAAGCCTGCTTTGCGGAAACCAACGTTGACAAATACATGGAAGAACAGCCAATTGCAATCATAGCAAGGATGATGGTTGATTTGATCGAGCCACTGATAGAGGTTGGCCTTCTCCTTCTCGCTCAGCGGCTGCCAGATGCGGTCCGGAATCAGGGCAAAGGCCAATCCGAACACCGCCATCTCCACCAGCCGTTGATCATAGTCATTAACCTGCCCCCAGTACTCCGCATGCTCCGGATCCGTCCCTGCGCGTATCCCTTGCAGGCACAGCTCCCACAGCTCGTCATGGGAGCCGCCGGCAGCGGCGGGAACGAGCCCCCACAAGACGCGAGAGAAACCCTCCATCTCCGCAATATCGGCATAGGCATCGGCGCCCGAACGCTCTAGGATCAAGCGTGCGCTGCCCTCGCTGTAGCATTTGCTTAAAGGCTCCAGCAGCTGCGAGAGCGCCTCCTGCACGTCCCGTCTTGTTCGCAGCGGATTCCGCGCGACCGGATGGATCAAGCCGTCCTCGGAATTCCAAGTAACCTGAATGCTCATCTTAAATGCTCACTCCATTTCCGGAATGCTTCTTCTAATTCCCTTATCCTCTTCCTTGCCTTACTTCTACTATTTCCTTCCAGAGCGCCGCTTCAATCTCCGTTATTCCCAGTAAAACGGCCCCTTCCCTCTCAGCCGCGCCAGTCCTTCCACAAAGAAAAAGTCGCCGTAAATCAGGGGCACGTCGATATTCTTGCCCTCCGGATAGTGGCTGGTTCCATGGAGTATCAGCCCTTCCTCCCCATCGTTGTCCCATGTGCCGTAATTCCAGTAGAGCGATTTCAGAATCCGGACCGCTGATGTCCGGTATACGGCCGCCTGTCCCGGCTCCACCTTGTCAGCCATCAGCAGCAGCCCGCTGGCGGCGCAGGCACCGGCGGACGAATCCCGGTAGATGCGGGCATCGTCCGGCGCGCGGAAATCCCAGAACGGCACATGGTCTTCCGGCAGGTTCGCCAGAAAGAAATGCGCCACCGTTTTGGCCGTATCGAGGTAGATCGACTTGCCCGTATGATGGTAGGCAAGCGTCAAGCCGTAAATCGCCCACGCCGTTCCCCTGGACCAGGCGGATTCCGGCGCAAAGCCCTGCCCGCCGATCCCTTCCAGGCGCTCACCGGTAACCGGATCGTATCGTACGATGTGATAGACGGAACCGTCCGGCCGGACGAAGTCCCGGACCACCGTGTCCATATGCGCTTCGGCCATATGCCGGTAGCGGGGATCGCCGCTGATCTGCGACGCCAGGAATAACAGGGGCGTATTCATGGCGCAATCGATGATCGCGAGGCCCGAGTTATCCTCCCCTTCCGACCACGGATTCCAGGCTCGGATATACTGTCCCTTCAGGTTGAAGCGTGCAGCCAGGTAGTTGGCTGCCTTGAGCGCGCGTACCTTGGACTGTTCGCTGCCGGTCAGCTTGTAGGAAGCCATGCTGGTCAGCGTCCACATGAAGCCGAGATCATGGTCCAGACGCACATATTGGTTCAGTACGTCATCCAAAATGAGCTCGCACTGCTCGGCGGTTGTTCTAAGCTCCGCCACCCCGCTATCGTTGTACAGAAGCCACAGCATGCCCGGCCAGAAGCCGGCCGTCCACCAATGCGGCGGCTCCAGCTGGTAGACGCCATTCTGGCTGGCATGCGGAAACCTCGCGCCGATCCGCGCTACGTTCCGCCGCGTCTTCGCAAGCGATTTTTCCCATGCCTCCGTCAACCAATCCAAAGCGACCTCCGTTTTCATTCCTCTCCACTCCTCTGTTCATATGAATTGAAATCTGAAATCGATATTCGCATGCAAGCCAAGGGCCTTCACTTTAAAATCCACGGCATACCAAGCTGCTTCCTTGCCGAAGTGATCACGGAAAACATGGCGTGTCAGCTCAGGCTCCACAAGGTCGTTATCATAGTGGATCAGCAGGCCGGGCCTGTCATCCACGGAAAAGGCAGGATCCGGCTTTGTGTCCTGTACCTTAGGCTGCTCCCCGGTCCCTTCTTCAGCTGCAATCGGCTCCTTCTTCTTTTCTAAGGCCTGAACGACTTCTGGTCCTCCTGCCTCTGCTTGCTCATAAGTACCCGGTGCCCGCAACCTAACAGCCTGCCGGCCATCGATCAGTACCAGCTCGGGCCGTATCCTGGTGACGATCCGCTCCACCAGACTCTCCGGGGGCGAACCGAACGTAAACCGGTCGCTCAGCGTCAGTTCCGGCCGGTTCCCCTGCTTGTTCCACTCCAGCGTCCTCGTGAATGACTGAAGCGCAGGAACCCGGTAGGCCGAGGTCAGCTCAAGCGCAAGCCGATCCACGGCTTCACCCGTCACCGCTTCCCATACAACCGCGGCGCTATCCGGGCCCTCTTGCTGAACATGGCCGTCGATGATCGGCACGGAGTGGCCTTGGGAGCCGTTGCAATCATAGCCATACCGTCCTTCGCCGAAATACTCTGCCGTGTATTCGCCGCAGCCGAGATCCGAGCACCAAACTTCCCCGGCGCCGTACAGGATAAAATGCCCAAGATCATTATGATTGTGCGGCTCGCCGTTGCTGCCGCCCTTGGCGGCAAACGCGTACACCTCGCCTCCATGGGAAATGCGGGAGATCAGCCACTGGGCATCGGGCAAATAATAACTTGCCTCTTCCCAATCGCTTCCCGCCAGCAAGGGGTTCCGCCAGATCAGGTTGCGCAAAGCCGGAGCCCAGCGGCTGCAATGGTCGTCGCGGTAACCCGACCGGAGAGACTGCGGCGGAGACTCGAAGTCCTCGTACAATCCGGCCAGATAATGAGACAAGCCGATATGTACCGTGCTTTCCGGCTGCGAATCGGAGAAGTTGACGACGGCCTTGCCTCCCAAAAAGCCCTGCTGCTGAAACAAGGCGATGCGGCCGACCTTCTCCGATCGGAACCAGTCCATCTCGCCTCGGGTGCGCTTGCGCAGCAAATCGGCATAATACACGAAATACCCGAACCCGTAATTCCAATATCCCAGCCCTTCCAGACAGGCTCCATCGGAGCCAAAGCCCTGCAGGTAATAGTCCATGCACCGCTCCGTCTTCAGCAGAACCTTCGCAAGAGATTCCCCGCTTTCCATAAGCAGCAGCGCCGCGGAGCCGATGGAACCTGCACAGACGGCAGACCAATTATGTGTCGCCGTCTCCCAGCCGTGCTCACGGCTTAGGAAAGGGAGGAACAACCGCGCTTCAACTTCCTCCTCGATTCTTGAGATCAGCAGCGAAGGCAGATAGTCCCGCAGCAGCACGCGAATTTCGCTGAGGGTAAACCCGGTCTCGGCGCTGAACAGATCAATCGTCCCCTTGATGCCGCCGGGCGATTCCGCGTTCAGATGCGCCGGCAAACACCAGGTATACTCATCGCAGATGGACCAGATCATCTCCTGGAGAGCAATCCGGTACGCTTCCTTATCCGGCTCGAGAAGTGTCAGCAGGGCAAAGGTATTCAGCCGGCGCCTACGCTCGAAATACACCTTCTCATAATCCAGCCTCGTTCCCTGCCGGGCAAACCGGGTGAATAAGTCATACGTCAGCGCCGGGTTCGGGACAGACAGCAGCCGCTCCCCTTCCTCCCGAATCTCGGATATGTCCTGCTCGTAATCCCCGCTTCGCTGAATGCCTTCCCAGAATGACCTCTGGTCCCCGCCTAGGTAATACATCCGCAGATCGGCGGGAGCCATCCCGTTCGCAATCGTTGTCAGCTCCTGCATCCTGTTCATCGGACTAAAACCTCCTCCCCATTTCGACGCCCGTTCAGACGCCCGTTTCAACTCCCGTTCAACCGTTCCGGAACTCTACGGGGGTTACTCCCGCATACGCCTTGAATGTCTTACTGAAATAACTCACATTGTCGTAGGCCAGACTTTCGCAGATTTCCCCGACCGTGCGGTCTGTCTGCCGCAGCAGCTCCTTGGCGCGCTCCATCTTCATCCGGGTAACGTATTCGATGAAGGTGACGCCGGTTTCTTTCTTGAACATGCGGCTGAAATAGCTCGGATTCAGGTGCAGGCAGCCGGCAACGTCATCCAGCGTGATCCTCTGGTCGAGCCGAAGAGACACGTATTTGCAGGCCTCCGCTACTTCCGATCTTCTGCTGCCCCCGAATCCTCGATCCATAGCCTGCAGGGTTGATTCCAAATAATCGTGAAGCCAGGATTTCAGCTCGTTCAGGGAATCCATGTCCATGATCTCTTTGTGCAGCGCATCCGCCGTATAGGCGGGTGACAGCGAATGCAGGAGATGAAGCCTCAGCTTCAGATCCAGCAGCAGCTTCAATACCCAGTCCTTGACCGATTCCGGTGCGTACCGCTTGCCTTGAATCCATGAGATCCACCGATCAACCGTATCGCGCGCCGCGCCGGAGCCCTCTTTGCCGAGCAGCGATTCCCGCAGCTCCGAGCTGGCCCGGTCATAATAAACGAAGAGATCGGGATCCCCATGCAGACTTTTCTGTTCAAGCGCTCCGTTCAGTTTGGATATCTCAAGCGGCTCCAGATAGAATCGTTGATGCCGGCTGGCCAGCAGTTCATTGAGCCCTGCCTTTAAACCTTCTGGATCGGCACAGCCCCGGCCGATCAGGAACGACATGCGGATTCGCAGCACGCGCTCGAGCGTTCGCTGCACCTCCTTCAGGCAGGCGGCGGCCTCATCGTAAATGTTGCTGCCCAAGCCGGGCCGATACGCGAACAGGAGCAGCGAAGACTTTGCATCGTATAGGACATGCACCGCATCCGGATTCAGTTGATCCAGCACCTCCCGCAGCACGTTGCCCAGGGCAAAATGCAGCGTCTGGTTGGAAGCGAAGCGGTGTTTGATCTCCCGGACATCCTCCAGATGCCCGACCACGGGAAGGCAGTGAAAACCCGGCTTCAGCACCCCGTACTCCGACAGCTCATGCCGCCATTTTTCGGGGGACAGCAGGGGCTGGTGTATGAAATTTTTGAGGCTCTGCTCCTTCCGCAGCTCCTTGGATTCGTCCACCAGATGGATCATCCGCGACCGCTCCCAGCCCTTCTGGGCTTCCTCGTCCATCGCCTGCTTGAACCGCCTCAGCAGCTGTGCCAGCTCCTCGGGATCGAGCGTATCCTTCAGCAGATAATCCTGCACGTTCAGGCGCATGGCCTGCTGGGCATATTGGAACTCGTTGTGGCAGGACAGAATGGCGATCCGCACATCGGCCTTCACTTCTTTGATGCGTGCGGACAGCTCAAGCCCGTTCATTTTGGGCATGCCGATATCCGTAATCAGAATGTCCGGGGGCGAAGATCTCGCCTCCTCCCAAGCACTCATTCCGTTCTCATAGCTTCCCATCAGATTCAAGCCCAGCTCATTCCACGAGATGGCCTCCGACAACAGCTCAATGACCGGGTAATCATCGTCCACCAGCATCACGTTATACATCCGCATTCCCTCTTTCCGGTATATACATCTCGATCACCGTTCCTTGGCCAGGCTCGCTGTAGACGTGGCATTGAAAAGCCTCGCCGAACACCATGCTCATCCGTTCCATCACATTTTGCAGACCGATATGGGAGAAGCTGCCTCCGCTTGCCTCCTCCTGCATCGAAGATCCGGCGGTTCCGCCCTGGATTCTCCGGGCAATCGATTCCCTCATCGCAGCATCCATGCCGATGCCGTCGTCCTTCACCGCCAGCACGAGATGCCTGCCCTTCATGGCGGCTGCAATCCGAATCGTCCCTGCCTGCTGGTTGAGCCCATGGATTAATGCATTCTCCACGATCGGCTGCAGAAAAAAGCGCGGCACCTTGAAGAGGAAAGCCTCCGGCGCGATATCCAGCTCCAGCCTGACCTCCTCCTTCTGCCGAAGGTTCATCAGGGCGACGTAATGCGAGATCAGGTCGATTTCTTCATGTAGCGCAATCTCGTCCTCTTCGCGGCTGATTGTCATGCGGAGCAGCACGGACAGGGAGCCGATCATCTTCGCGCTTTCGGGATCGCCTCGTTTCATGACCTTCATCCGGATCGAATTCAGGACATTGAACAGAAAATGGGGATGGATCTGGGCTTGGAGCATTCGGAGCTCCGCTTTTCGTTTTCTCGCCTGGTTCTCGGATATTTCCGAGATCATGGCTTTAAACCGGTCCAGCATGTCGTCAAATAAATGCCCCAGCCGTCCAACCTCATCATTGCCATGAACATGCGACCTCACTTCCAGATTTCCGCGCTGCACGGCGGTTGCGACTTTACCGAGCTTGACTAACGGCTTGGTAAACGCACGGACAAGTCCAATGAGCAGCAGCAGAAAGATCAAGAAGGAGCACATCTGGAACCAAAACACGCGGTTGAAAATCGAGTTGATATTGACGATCGCATCCTTGTACGGCTGCATCAGCACCAGGCGCCACCCGGCAAACGGGATGTCCTGGTGTACCATCAGCTGCTTCTCCCCCTTCATCGGCACGATCGAATACGGCTTTTCTTGATCCAAGTCATCGTGATATGCAAAGGTCGTTCCGATCTGGCTCTGATGAGTGCCGGAAACGATGGTTCCCTTGGCATCCAGCAGCACCATATCGTTGCCTTCCGAAAGGGAGTTGAAAATCCCGCTGATCTGATCCTCCATGAACGTCACGATCACGTAGCCGTAAATTTCGGAATCCGGCAGCCGGAGCGTTCGAACCACCGATAATTGCGTCGGATGATCGATCTGGTCGGAGCGGAACATCGTGGCCTCCGGCTCCGTCCATAGGGACTCCAAGCCTTGCAGCTCCGAAATCTGGCCAAACCAAGGCCGCTGCCTGTAATCGAGCGGATTGTAATCGCTTACGGAATAATTCATGTAATAGGAGCCGTTCTCCAGAATGACGGTGACATAGCTTTTCTCGCCGACGACCGTCAAGCTGTCCAGATGCTCCAGCACCCGGTTGGATTCAATGAACCTGCGATAAGGATCCGGGTCTTCGTTGCCGGATACCACCTGCTTGAAATAGGAATTCAAACCGGAATTCATCTGGATATAGTTGGCGATATTGATTTTGCTTAAGAGCAGATTCGTCACCGATCCGCGGACCAGCTGAAGGGCATCGCTTGCGTTGGATACCGCCTGCTGCCTCAAGGCTTCCTTCGTTAACGAATTATACAGAATCAAGCTGACGATGGCAGGAACCACGATGCAGGTGACGGCAGCCAATATCAGCTTATGCCTGATGGAGCTCGGGATCAGGCTCTTCAATCGTGCGGGCATAGAATCCACCTCGGGTATGGCGTGACGGGAATAATGTACGCGAATTCAAAAAAAGGGACGAAGAGTTTCGTCCCGATTTTTTTGTCTATTATACCAGATCATTTTTTGTTGGATTCTATAATTTTGTTCACTCGCTCCTGCGAATTCGCGATGGTCTGGTCAATATCCTGATTGCCCAGTATCAGTTTCTCGTATTCCTCGTTCACCGCCTCGTACACTTCCGCCTGATAAGGCGCCGGAGGGACGATGGCCGAGGCCTTCGAGGCAACCAATGTGTCCACGAGCGATTTTTTGTCTACCTTATCCGGACTCTTCGTGCCCGACAGGATGGTGTCGATGATCTCCTCCACCTGCTCGGTCTTCACCTGCTGCCAGGCCGGAATGTTCTTGCCCTGCACGATCTGCCCTTCCGTTGTATACCAGCGGACAAACTTATAGGCCTCTTCCTTATGCTTCGACTTGGCCGCCACCGCCACGTAATCCGTGGTTACCGGCGTAAGTCCCGTCGGATCGCCTGCCTCGTTTTTCGGGAATGGGGCTACGGCGACATTGAAGTCCAGCGGCACTTTATCCGTTCCGCCAATCTCCGTGTTCATCCAGCTGCCGATCGTGATCATGCTCGCGGATTGATTGAAGAATTGGGTCCGGTAATTCAGCTTTTGGGAGATCATGTCCGTATAAGGCACCGAGGATTGGTCCTCCTTCTCCATCCGCACGCGCAGCTCCAGCGTCTGCCTGAAGGTCGGGTTATCCAGATTGGAAGAGCCGTCAGCCTTCAAATAGTCGGTATCCTGAGGCTGATTGGCCATCATCAGCTTCAGAAATTCCAGCCATCCGCCCCCTTGCGGACCGTGGAAGTACGTCCCGTAGCGCTTCGACGCTCCTTCGCCCTGGGTCAATTTTTTGGCATAGTCCGCATATTCGTCCCAGGTCCAGTCCGTCGGAACCGGCAGCCCCGCTTCCTCCAGGTGATCCTTGTTCAGCAGCACATACCAAGGGTTGAACTTGCCTGGCAGCGCGTAGACCTTGCCGTCGAGGCGGGTATCCACTTTATAATCGGTTTCCACGCTGTAGCCGTCCTTCGCGATAAAGTCGTCCAGCGGCTCGGCCATGCCGAGCGCCACCCGCTGCGCATAGCCCGCCGGATCGCTGAACATCAGAATGTCCATCTGGGCCGAGGATGCCGCCTCCAGGTCAAGCTTCTTGAACGCCTCCTGCGTATCCCCCTTCTCGCTGAGCTGGACCAGCTCAATGGTCACGCCCGGCGTTGCCTCTTCATAGGCTTGGATCGTTTTCTTCCAATTGTAGGCTTCCTCCGTGCCATACGTGTACAGCCTTAGATTGGTCTTGCCTCCGCCTTGCGCGGAATCACCTTGCGCCCCATCCTCTTTCGCTCCCCCGCAGCCGGACAGCAAGCCGATCACCATTGCGGCCGTGAGAACGCCTGACCACCATTTCTTGTTCATCATTGTCTATAACCCTCCCCATTGATATCGGTATGTAAGGTCGTGACGATTCTAGCTGTGACTATCCACATTATATAGAGCGCTTACATCTTAACCATAAAACAATCTTTACTGATGTTGGAACTATTTTTACCCCGTTCATTCCCGAGAGTCTTAGCCCTTGACCCCACCCAGCGCAATACCTTCGATGACGCTCTTCTGGCCGATGATAAAAACGATCAGCAGCGGGAATATCGCCGACACGGCAGCCGCCATGATCAGGGAGTAGAATTCTCCGCTCAAGGACGTGAATTTCTGCATCGCCAGCGGAATCGTGAACAGCCGGTCCGTCCGCAGGAAGATGAGCGGATTCTGATAATCGTTCCACGTCCAGATGAACCGCAGGATCGCATACGTGGCAACAGCGGGTTTTACCAGCGGCAGGGCAATGGACCAGAAGATTCGCGGATGGTTCGCGCCGTCGATTTTGGCGGATTCGATGAATTCCTGATGCACCCCCATGAAGAATTGCCTGAGCATGAACGTTCCGAGCACGCTGAAGCTTCCCAGCATAATGAGCCCGAAATGGTTATCGAACAGCCCGATGTTGCGGTATAGAATAAACTGCGGGATCAGGATGGCCTGGCCCGGAATCATGTAGGTCACCAGCACGATGATGAACAGCCAATTGCCGGCGGCAAACCGGATTTTGGAGAAGCCGTAGGCTGCCAGGGCAGATACCATGGCCGAGATGATCGTGGTCAGTATGCTGACCTTGATCGAGTTCCAATAATAGAGATAGAAGGGATAATCCCCGAACCATACCTCCTTGTAATTCTGAATCGCGTTCCACTCCCGCGGAATCCATTGAATCGGATATACGAATACGTCACGCTCCACCTTAAAGGATGTCACCAGCATCCAGATAAAAGGAAGGAGAAACAGAATGCTCACCGCGAACATCGCGATCGTGACGATAAGCTTGCGCCAGTCGACGCCGACTCTTGTCCCCATATAGCACCCTCCCTCTTAGTAGTTGACCCACTTCTTCTGAGCGGCCCACTGCCCCAGCGTGATCAGCATGACAAAGCCGAACAGAACCGCGGCAATGGACGATGCGTAACCGACCTTCAGGTTGACGAATGCCGTATCGTACAAATACCACACCATCATGGTCGTCGAGCCGATCGGTCCCCCTTGCGTCATGACGGCAATGATATCAAAGACCTTGAACGTGGAGATAATCCCCGTTACCAGCAGGAAAAATGACGTCGGCGACAGCAGGGGCAGCGTAATGCGCCTGAACTTGGTCCAGCCGTTGGCTCCATCGATGTCCGCCGCCTCGTACAGATCCTTCGGAATGGATTGCAGGCCGGCGATATAAATAATCAGATTGAAGCCGATGGAGATCCAGATCGATATCAGCATGATGGAAATCAGCGCGAAATTGGGATCCGCGATCCACTTGGGCGGATCGGACATCCCGAGCGTCCGGAGTATTTCGTTGATCGGACCGTAGGACGGCTGGAACAGTACCTGCCATACGACGGCTACTGCCACGATGTTGGATATGTAGGGCATGAAGTAAGCCACTTTAAAATAGCCCTTCATATAGACAAACCGGTCGATCAAAATGGCCAGCGTCATCGAGATCATCATGTAGACCGGAACCGTCAGGAGAAACAAGATGTTGTTGCGTACCGACTTGATAAACATGTCATCCTCCAGCAGCTGGCGGAAATTCTGAAACCCGACCCACTGGATGCCGTCCCAGCCCTGCACGAAATTCCAATCGGCAAAACCCAGCACGAGCGTAGCCAATATCGGAAACAGCACCAAAATGATAACGCCGATCAGCATCGGGCTTACGAATGCGATCCCCCATAGGTTCTCTCCCCGCTGCAAGGATCCCCTGGACTTGTCCTCCCGAGTCGGCTGGGCGCCAGGCTTCTTCATCGTCTCCATTGTCTGTGCCATGTCGGACCCCCTCGATTCTTATTCGATGGGTTAAGTATAAAAAAAATACCGCCAACGTATTGACGGTATTTTGATCATATTCGCTTTCATTTTTACTTGATTAGACAGGGAACGCATCATGGATCTTGGCATGCCCGGTATTACAGGAACTTCTCCTTAAACCAGGCAGCGGCCATCCCGACCTCTGCACGGCTGAGCTGATGTCCCCCGTTCTCCCAATGCAGCTTCACGTCCGCGCCTGCCCCGCTCAATAGTTCGTTCAGATCCTCGCTCTCCTGCGGCGTGCACATCGGATCGCGCCGGCCGGCCGCGATAAAGACCGGAACGCCGGTCAAATCCGGCAAGGTTTTATCCCGCAGCGGAACCATCGGATGGTGGAGGATGGCCCCTTGCAGCGCGTCCCCTTCGTGGAACAGCAGGCTGGCGGCAATATTGGCGCCGTTTGAATACCCGACGGCCACGATGCGGCTGCGGTCAAAATCATACTCGGCGGCTGCCCAGTTCAGAAATTCATTCAGATCGTGCGTGCGTTTCACGAGATCCTCTACATCAAACACTCCTTCGGCCAGACGGCGGAAAAATCTCGGCATGCCGTTCTCCAGCACGTTCCCGCGGACGCCGAGCACATTCGACGTTGGCGAGATCATCTCGGCCAGCGGCAGCAAATCCTCCTCGTTCCCCCCGGTGCCGTGCAGCAATAGTAAGGTTGGTGCCTCCGGAGAGGTGCCCTGGCGGTAAATATGCATATGTTCCATATACTTATAGTCTCCCTTCGATTGGTGATATGGTTCAATTTCGAATCCGTTTGACACCATTAATGTTCGTTAGAATGCCCTGGAATAGCTCAATAGGACCAAAGACTGCCCTGAAAATCACATCATAAACTAGGCGGGAACCCCATCATAGGCTGCCCTAAAACCTGCCTAAATATCTTTAATTTAAGATTCTTTAAATACATCATACCATGGATTTTGAAAAATGCAACAGCTGCCCTTCCGTCTCGCCTTCCCGCCAGAGCTGCATTCGGAAACGCTATGTCCCCATTCTTCGCAATTCTTGACGAACGAAACGAAAAGAGAGGAAGCCTCCACTATGGAAGACTTCCTCTCCTGTTTGTATTCTCTATATATGATTCCGTACGTGTTCCCCCGTAACATCACTCATTATATCAAAAGATAGGTATAATGTCAGTGGATGTTTTGGTATTTCTCACAATTTTTTTGTGAGAATGTTAGCGATTATTCCAGTTGATTGGATGAAAAACCATATATTTAGAAAAATTGTAACCGTTTGGTCAACGCGCCTCTCGGAACAGCGAAGGCCTGCGCGCGCTTGAAGTTCATTGGCGCTCCCCGTACGATCGTGAGCGCCTTGTAGTATTCAATGAACGGGAAGCCGTAGGTTTCCCCGCGCGCATAAGCGTACACGTTCATGGCTCTCACCCACGTTTCATAGGCTTCGTCCGGAATGTCGATGAAGACCTCGGGATGAAAATCGTACGGATCCTCCCAATTGTCCGCATAGTATAAATGCTGGGCATAGTGGGACGGAAGCTCGCGCTCAATCGTCTTCAAGCCCGCGTAGAAGCGGGCGTCCTCCACGATATAATGCGTATTGGAATGATCCTTATGAATGCTCTCCTTCCAATGCGTAATGATGATATCCGGCTTCACTTCCCGTATGACGTCGGCGACCTGATACTTCACTTCCTCGTCCAGCGGAAGCTCGGCATCCTTGTAAGCAAGGAACCGCACATCCGCGCCGACGATATCGGCAAATTGGTGAGCTTCGTCAATCTTTTGCTTTGCGTATTCCTCCGGCGTCAGACGGGGATGTCCCTTCTCTCCCGGCGTTAGATGAAGAAACGTCGCTTTGTGGCCAGCCTGCGTGTATTTGGCGATCACGGCCCCTGCCGTAAGATCCATGTCGCCCGCATGCCCGCCAATCGCCAAAATGTGATGCTGCTTTGCTTCCGTCAATATAATCTCTCCTTTGTATATCCATGTAGTCGAAGCTATCTATTGAAGCGGCTTGCTCATAATATCGAACCGGCGCGTCACGTCGAAGCCAGCTTTGCGGTACAGATGGCCTGCGGGACTCTGCTCGCCCGTCCAGAGGAACCAGGCACCGTGAAGTCCTTGAGCACGCATAAGGGCAAGGCAGTCATACAAGAGAATTTTTCCGAGACCCTTCCCTTGCATCGACGGATCCACGCCAAACGGACCGAATCGTTCAGCTACGCCCTCATATCCGCCATGCAGGCAGAAGCCCACCAGCTTCCCTTGATCGCGCGCGATCAGAATCTGATCCGTTGTTAATCGCTGCAGCAATCCTTCGCGAATCGCCCGGCCCCAATCCGGGTTAAACACGTCCGTCGCGAACTCGATCAGCTCCACTAGATCGCCGTCCTGAGCCGGCTTGAAAGTAAAGCCTTCATGCTCCCGCTGCCGCTTCAGCTCCGCAACCTCCGGCGGCATATGGAAACCAACCAGGGAGCGGTCCATCGCAACCGCCGTGTAATTGCGGGTAAACCCGCTGGCCGCAAGCCATGCCAAGCCCTCCGGATAGCGCTCCCCATCAATGCCCGGAACGATATAATTCGGGGCATACGAGGAGAAAAAGACTTTGCTGCGCCCATGATGACGAAGATAATCTTCGCCTTCCTGCAGCAACCGCGACGCAACCCCCGATCTTCGAACCGATGGATCGGTATAGAAGAAGGTGATCCAGCCGTGATCCGGGTCCAGCTCGGTGCCGATCATCGGCAATCTCCGGCGCACCGCATACAGGACGCCCACTATGCGGCCCTCCTGCTCCGCGATCCGCAGTCCCTGCGGATCAAAGTTCGGGTCGAGCAGCACCAGATTTCGAAAACGAAGCCGGGTGACGGGATCTCCCGGCAGACAGGCGTTCCACAGAGCCGTTATCCCTTCCTCGTCTCCAGGCCGGTAAGACCTGTAGGTTAAACTCGCCATTGCGTTATCCCTCCTTATAGTCGTAAATCTTGGATCGGCAGCGATTGCCGCTTAACGGCATGCGACCGGTTGATCTCCATTCACCAATCCTCCAGGCTGGACGGAATATCTATGCAGCAGTTACCATAAATGTACCGACATCAGGTGGTGTTGCTTAATGTCCATCCGGCGTTAGCTCGGCTTCGGATTGCTGCCGCTGCGGAATCGAACGACACATATTTTGTACATCGTGCGCACTGCTCTCTATGCAAACGGTACGTCAGTCGGGGCATGCTTGGATGGCTGGACATGGCTGGACAACCATATGCCGTATTCCAGTCTTACCATGACACGGCTCCCTTCAAAGCGTTGTGGACCTGTTCGCGCAGCTGAGCCACGCTGCTGCTTCGCCCCCCATATACGCGGTTGGTCAGCAGAACGACCGCAAGATCAGACTCGGGATCGATCCACAGGCTGGTTCCGGTAAAGCCGGTATGCCCGTAACAGTATGGGCTCATCCAATCTCCCGAGGCGTCCATCTTATCCCCTTTCAGCACCCATCCCAAACCACGGCTCGAGCCCTGAATATGACTCGTATGGGGACGGGTGGCCGTAGCCGCCGCAGCCCGAGATAGGAGCCTCGGTTCGCCGGCTTTCGCCTTCGCAGCTTCCACCGCCGGAACCGCGCCCTGTGCAAGCCACATTCGGGCATACTGCAGCAGGTCCCCTGCCGTGGCAAACAATCCCGCATGGCCGCACACGCCGCCCAAAGCCCGCGCCTTCTCGTCATGGACGATCCCGCACAGATGATCCTGGATGGATTCATCATGCTCCGTTGCGGCATAACGGTGCGCCTGACCCGGCGAAGGAGTCAGCGTTGCGTGATGCATGCCCAGCGGATCCGCCACCCATCGCTTAAACGCTTGGTCCAAGGGCAGTTCGAGCGACCGTTCTATGATGCGACCAAGCGTCAGATATCCCAAGTCGCTGTAAATCACTTCGGTATTCGGCTTGGCTGCAAGCGGCGCTGAAAAAACGGCATCCCACATCTGCTCCCTGTCCCAGCCATGGGAATGCAGGTTCATATCCGCCTGGAGCCCGGAAGTATGCGTCAGCAGCTGGCCTACCGTTATCTCTTCTTTGCCTGCCGTTCCGAATGAAGGCAGCATATCGCTCGCTTTTGTGCTCAAGGTCAGAACTCCATCATCGATCAATTGCAGAATCAACGGGAGCGTGACCGCCACCTTGGTCAAGGATGCACAGTCGTACAACGTATCCTCGCAAACAGGCACAGGCTGGCCCTGCACCGGATTAGGATTGGCATAACCTGCTGTGTAGAACCATGTCCTGCCTTCATGCAGAACGCCCAGTACGGCACCCGGCATCGTACCCGCGGCTATTTCGCGTTCAATGGCAGCACACGCCGCCTTCACTCCCTTGATTCCCAAGCCCAGCTGCTCTGCACCGGCCTTCACATGAGTCTCCACTGAACTTCCCTCCTTTGCTTCCAAGCCTTGAGTTGGATCAACTGAACAACAAACACGCCAGTTTCGCCTGAACTGATCTTCAAATTGTAAACGCTTGCTAAACCTATTATATGGCCTGTAAAATTTTGTTTCAATAATAAATAAGGACTATAAAATTTAATTTCATATCATAAAATATTAATTTCCTTTTATTTGGATATTACATATTGACACCTGAATACGCTTTCATTTACAATATTGTTGAAATCAAACACTCGCATAATTTAAGGGCTATGCATTCCGTCACCGCACACCCGGTATGGAACAACCCCGGTTTCTCTTCAGGAGATGCCGGGGTTTTTTGTTGCCCTATCTTTGGTACAGGAGGTGATTCCCCGCAGCTTCGGTTTGCTCATTGAACCACCCCCCATTCAATAACTGTTACATAGGAGGAATACGATGAAAAAATTCTACAAACTGACAACCGCCCTTGCCCTTAGCTTGTCCCTGGCGCTGAGCTTGCTCGGCCCAGCCCATGCAGCTCCGGATACCTCGGTATCCAACAAGCAAAATTTCAGCACGGATGTCATTTATCAAATCTTTACGGACCGTTTCTCCGACGGCAATTCTGCCAACAACCCGACCGGCCCGGCCTTTGACGGCACCTGCACCAACCTGCGGCTGTACTGCGGCGGCGACTGGCAAGGGATCATCAACAAAATCAACGACGGCTACCTGACCGGCATGGGCGTTACCGCCATCTGGATCTCCCAGCCGGTCGAGAACATCTACAGCGTCATCAACTATTCCGGCGTGAACAACACCGCATACCACGGCTATTGGGCCAGAGACTTCAAAAAAACGAACCCGGCGTATGGCACAATCGCCGACTTCCAGAATCTCATCGCTGCCGCCCATGCCAAGAACATCAAAGTCATCATCGACTTCGCGCCGAACCACACGTCTCCCGCTTCCTCGGACCAGCCGTCGTTCGCGGAGAACGGCAAGCTGTACAACAACGGCACCCTCCTCGGCGGATACACGGGCGATACGCAGAATTTGTTCCATCATAACGGGGGAACCGATTTCTCGACGACAGAGAACGGGATTTACAAAAACCTGTACGATCTTGCCGATCTGAACCACAACAACAGCACGGTGGATACCTACCTGAAGGATGCCATTAAAATGTGGCTTGATCTGGGCATTGACGGCATTCGGATGGATGCGGTAAAACATATGCCGTTCGGCTGGCAGAAGAGCTTCATGGCCACCGTCAACAATTACAAGCCGGTCTTCACCTTCGGCGAATGGTTCCTCGGGGTGAACGAAGTGAGTGCCGAGAACCATAAGTTCGCCAACGAATCCGGCATGAGCCTGCTGGATTTCCGATTCGCGCAGAAGGTTCGCCAGGTATTCAGGGACAACACCGACAATATGTACGGACTGAAATCCATGCTGGAGGGCTCTGCGGCCGATTACCTCCAGGTGGAGGATCAGGTCACGTTCATCGATAACCATGACATGGAACGTTTCCACAATAACAGCGCCAACCGCCGGAAGCTGGAGCAAGCGCTCGCCTTCACGCTCACTTCCCGCGGCGTGCCAGCCATCTATTATGGAACCGAGCAATACATGTCCGGCGGGAACGATCCCGACAACCGGGCCCGAATTCCTTCTTTCTCTACCACGACTACGGCTTATCAGGTAATTAAAAAGCTGGCGCCATTGCGCAAATCCAATCCGGCCATTGCCTATGGAACGACGCAGGAGCGCTGGATCAACAACGACGTGCTGATCTACGAGCGCAAGTTCGGCAACAACGTGGCCGTCATCGCCGTCAACCGCAACGTGAACACGCCGGCGTCTATTACGGGATTGGTAACCTCACTGCCGGCCGGCAGCTACACCGACGTGCTGGGCGGCCTCCTGAACGGTAACAGCCTGACCGTCGGCTCCGGCGGATCCGCTTCCAACTTCACGCTGGCAGCGGGCGGTACGGCCGTATGGCAGTACACCACGGCCGTGACTACGCCAACCATCGGGCACGTAGGACCGATGATGGCTAAACCGGGCGCAACCGTCACCATTGACGGCCGCGGTTTCAGAGCAACCAAAGGCACGGTATACTTTGGCACGACGGCAGTTACCGGCGCTAACATTACGGCTTGGGAAGACACGCAGATCAAAGTGAAAATCCCTGCCGTTGCCGGAGGCATATATAACATCAAAATCACCAACAGCGCCGGTGTTTCAAGCAATGTGCATGACAACTTCGAAGTGCTGACAGGGGATCAAGTCAGCGTGCGCTTTGTGGTGAACAACGCCACCACCGCGCTCGGCCAGAACGTGTACCTGGCAGGCAGCGTAAGCGAGCTCGGCAACTGGGACCCGGCCAAAGCCATCGGTCCGTTGTACAACCAGGTCATCTACCAATACCCAACCTGGTACTATGACGTCAGCGTTCCCGCCGGCAAAACCATCGAATTCAAATTCCTGAAAAAACAGGGCTCGACGGTAACATGGGAAGGCGGCTCGAACCATACCTTTACCGCACCAACGAGCGGCACGGCCACCATTAACGTAAACTGGCAGCCATAAGTACAAGAACATCTAGCTCTTATAGAAGAGCGGCACCTAAACAAAACCAGCTCCGGATATGATCCCGGAGCTGGTTTTTATTCATGCAGTTCATAATTCCAGCAGGCAGTAGCTAGTTACGCAGGAAGCACCTCAACATTTCCTCTGCACTGCATGAGCGATTCCCAAAGGGTGAGCGTGCTCAGCAGGTAGTAACTCACCAAGCGCACGAGGAAACTCAACGGACCCGCGCTAATTTCCAGCCATCCGAGCACCACGCACACCAGCAAAAAAGCCGATGAAGATGTTCCCCTTCATCGGCTTTTTTCCATCCCCCAACTATAGCGTAAATGGTTGTTCGCAAAGCACGACTTAGCGGAGAGGACGAATCGATTCCGGAAAAACGATAGTGGTCGCCTTTGCCCCCGATTTTCTACCGAAAAATCAACGTTCAAAGAAAATTGGGGGCAACAGCGATTGGAGGAACGATACGTACTCGCAGCGTCTCACTATAGAGAAAACCATTTACGTCCTAAACATCACCAAAGACTTACGCAAGCCCTCCGACAGCTCCTCCAATCGCGACGACAGGCCGACCAGCTTCTCGCTCACCTTGAACTGCTCGGACGACATCGAAGCGACCTCCTCCGTGGCGGCGCTGGTTTCCTGGACAATCGAGCTCGCCTCCGATATGGAGTCGGTCAGCGCCAGCTGGGAATCGATCAGAACCTCCACCGCATGCGTAGACTCGCTGATCTCGGTTAAGAGCGCATCCATCTCGTGACGCACGTTATCAAAGACGCCCTGAGCTTCCTGCACCGAATGCAGCTGCTCGTCAAAGAGCGGCGATGCCGACGTCAAAGCATCCACGGAGCCCTGCACCTCGCGCCGAATGTCCAGAATCATCGCGCCTACGGTCTGGATCGACTCCTTGGAACGATCCGCGAGGCTCCGCACTTCATTGGCAACCACCATGAAGCCGCTGCCTGCCGCTCCGGCGCGGGCCGCTTCAATCGTCGCGTTAATGGACAGCACGTTGGTCTGATGCGTGATCTCCGACATCAGCTCCAATATTTTGTGAATCGATGCGGTATTATCCTTCAGCTTCTCCGCATTCTGGACGATCGCCCGGTTCACCTGGTTAATCCGCGTCGATTTCTCCACCAGGCTGTCCATATGCTGCGCGCCTTCTCCCGTTACCCGGAGCACGCGATCCGCCGCGGCCGCGATCACCTGATTCGTATCGGACACCTTGCTCATCCGGACGCCGATGTTCTCGGCCAGCTGGTTCTCGCGTTCGGCCTCCATGGCCAGGCTTCCGCTTCCCTGGGCAATCTGTTCCATGGCGGCCGCGATTTCGCCGGCCGTAAGCGACGTTCCTCTTGAGGCTTCGGCCAATTCCTCGGCCGTAACCAGCACTTCCTTCGCCGACGCATTCGTCTGATCGACCAAAGCGGAGATTTGCCCCATCATCCGGTTGAAGCTCTGACCCAGACGGCCAATCTCATCGGCACGGCGGAATTCCGTCCGCACCCTTAAGTTCCCCTGCTCTCCCTCTTCCATCAGGCTGCACATCTGGTTCAGCGGTCGGCCGACGGTACGCATCATATAGTAGCCGATCAGAACAGCAACCAGAACCGCTGCCACAATGACCGCAAGCGTCACGGCAAGCAATTTGTCAGTGGCCTGCACGAAATCGCTAACGGGAGCAAAGCCGACCATATGCCATGGCGCGGTCTTCAAAGGCGTATATACCACCATCTGCTCGTCGGCGGTATAATAGATCCCCCCTTCCTCGGCGTCTGAAGGAACCGTAATGGCGGACGGCTGCATCAGCTGGGCCGGGTCCATGTCGTGCACGATCCGGTTATCTTCGGCCACGATCCGCATCTGTCCGTTATTCCCTATTTTTAGATTCGCCAGCACCTCGCCGACCGCTTCGTCCTTGACATCCATCAGCAGGACGTACTGCGCATTCGGATTTTTCAGGTTTTTCAGCAATCTCCCCATCGTCATGGTGGCGGTATTCTCATTCTCCATAAAACCCTTTATCTCTGTCGGGAACCATACCGGTTCGCCATCGGCCTGAATAATCCGGTCGATCTTCGCCTTCACCCCGTCCGAAGAAGACATTCCGGAATAGCCCGTGGAATTATAGGAGCTTTGAGCCTGAAGATTGGGCGCGACCAGACGCATGCCCTGCAGACGTTTATCCGAAGATGCCATCCCGTTCAGCTTCTCACGGATCCGGTTCTCGGCCTGGGTTTTATCCCGAATGCCGATATCCGCCGTGCTGACCGTCACCAGATCTTCGCGAAGCACCGTGTCCAGCGCCCACTGGCGAGAGGCGGCTTCATACTGGGCTAACAGAAAATCCAGCTTGTCCGCCGCCTGCATCATCTGCCCCGAGGTCGCTTCGGATACCTGATCCATTACCGTGTCCTTGGAGATCGAATACGACAATAACCCCAGCGCCGAAGATAACAGCACGATCGTTGTAAAAAAGATAACAAACAGCTTCATGCCGACCGCCTTGAATTGAAAACGCTTTGTCATGTTCATGTTATGTACCCCCTGATTGCATGCATACATGCAAAAAGACACAGCAAGGCAATTACCGGCTGTGTCTCTTCGCTGTTCTCTATCTATGTGTCTTATGATGAAATCGGTGCGTTGGGCTATCCGTTTTTTGGGCTTACCCTTTGCTTGCGCCGGCCGTCATGCCGTCGACCAGCAAACGCTGCAGGAACACAAACAGCAGGGTGATCGGCAGTGCGATCAGCACCGATGCCGCCGCGAATAACGTAAAGTTACTGTCCTGGGTGGAGTTGACGAGGTCCCACAGACCGACGGCAAGCGTCCAGTTTTCCTTGGTCCGGAGCACGAGTCGGGCAAAGATAAAGTCTACCCATGGGCCGACGAACAGCGTCAGGCCCATATACGTGATCATCGGCTTCGACAACGGCAGAATGATTTTGCGGAAGATCTGGAAGTTGGTGGCTCCGTCAATCTTCGCCGCTTCATCCAAGCTTCGCGGTATCGTATCCAGGAAGCCCTTCATGATGAGGGTTCCGCCAAGCGGCGCCCCGGCCGCATACACGATGATCATCGCGGCATGCGTATTCAGCAGGTCGAGGGAGTTCAACAGGATATACAGGGCGATCATACTCATGAAGCCCGGAAACATCCCCAGCACGAGAATGACCGATAGCGCATTCTGACGGCCTTTGAACCGGAAGCGGGATACCGCATAACTAGTAAGCAGGACAAGAATGGTCCCGATAATCATGGAGAACACCGCAATTTTCAACGTGTTCATGTACCATGTGCCAAACAGGAAGCTTTGGGACGTAAACAGCTCTTTATAATGACTGAGCGTGAAGGATTCTGGAATCAAGGATTTGCTGTACAACGACTTTCCGGGACGGAAAGAGGCCAGAACAATCCAGAGCGCCGGGTAAATACAGCCGATCGCGATGATGACAAGCGTGATGTAGCTTGCCGTCAGGCGGATCGCGTTTCTCATTTTAATTCCCATTATTGGATCATATCCTCCTCTTTGAATGATCTGGTACGACGATAATTGTAAATCGAGAAGGTCGCAATAATCATGAAGATGATAATACCGATGGCCGATGCCATGCTGTAACGCTGCTGATCCAGCGTCAGTTTATAGAGCCAGGTGACGAGCAGGTCCGTCGCTCCCGCGTATTGATAGTCGCCCACCACCGGGTTACCGTTCGTCAGGAGGAAAATCAAGTTAAAGTTGTTGATGTTACCGGCAAATTGCGTAATCAGTACCGGTGCCGTCGAGAACAAAATCATCGGCAGGGTAATGATCTTGAACTTCTGGAAGCCGGTCGCTCCATCCACGTCCGCCGCTTCATAGAGATCCTTCGGAATCGTGGTCAGAACGCTCATCACGAGAAGCATGGATACAGGGATACCGACCCACATATTAACGACAATAACGGTCACTTTAGCCCAGACCGGATCGGTCAGCCAAGGCAGTCCTTCCAAACCGAAGTACCTTAAATACTGGTTGATCGGGCCGAACTGTCCGTTAAACATATTACGCATGACAAGCAGCGAGATCAGCTGCGGGATCGCATATGGAATGATCAGGATGACGCGCCATACGCCTTTGAAGCGAATTCCTTTTTGTTGGATAAGCAGCGCCACGAGCACGCCGCCGAAATACGTGGTAACCGTTGCGAGCACCGCCCAGATGATCGTCCAGGTCAGAACCCCGAAAAAGGTGTGGCTCCACGATTTTAGTGCAACGAGATTGGTAAAGGTTTTGAAGCCAACCCAATCCACCAGGCTTGCAGGCGGCAGATTGTTTGGAGCGGAATAGTTCGTAAACGCCAGCAGGACCATGAAGATGATCGGCATGACCGTAAAAAACAAAATACCGATCGCCGGCAGTGTCAGGAAAGATTGCGCAAATTTCCATTCGAAAATATAGTAAAGGGTCTGTCTGAAATTGTTGGGCGTTACACCCTTTTCCCTTAGTTTTCCAGCGTTATATGCGTTTTTGATGTTGGCATAGTAGCCAATAAGAAAGAGCGCAAACATAATTAAGGTGATAAGTCCTTCAATCAGGAGATTGATGGAATGGTCACCCGCTACCATTTGGGTCAAGCCGTTGACTTTTTCTAAATGGCTCCCCTGTTCTCCCAATGTTACCATTCCCCAGATGGCATCACCCAGGTTGTTAATGAAGTAATACAGACTGAATACGCCTACGATAAGTAAAATAACGCCTTTGATCCATTGCCGATTGTAAAGCTGACCCAGACCCATGCAGATGGCTGATAATACGGCCGCTGTGATACGATGTTGACGCATGCTCCCTCCATTCTCCTCTCCGTATAATCGAGGAATCACCCGCCGGTTGTTCGGCGGGTGAACTTCTTCATCTGTCTCGTATTATATAAGAACGCTATTACTCGCCAGCTCCACCACTGTTGAGGTCTTTCACTTGAGTTACAGCTTTATCCAGCGTTTCTTTCACGTCTTTGTTGTTGTCCCAGATCTCAGCCAGCGCAGCGCCTACTGGAGACCATACGTTAGCCATTTCCGGTACTGACGGCATCGGCTGGGAAGATTTGAACTGCTCCGTGAATGCCGATACATACTCGTCGTTCTTGATTTGATCGTCTTCTTGAGCTTCGTTGTTGGTCGGAACCGAACCAACCAATGCGCTCAATTGCAATTGTGCTTCTTTGGACGTTGCGAAGTCGGCGAACAGACGAGCTGCTTGCGGATACTTCGTGAACGAGCTTACGTACCAAGCTTTGATACCGGAGAACGATACGGCAGGCTGACCGCCGATCGTCGGGATTGGAGCAACGCCGAGCTTGTCGCCAAGCGCTTCTTTGTATCCGCCAAGCTCCCATGGTCCGTTAATGTCCATCGCCAGATCGCCGGCCGTGAACAATCCGCGTTTGATATCAGGCGTAATATCGCCGGATTTAACCGGAAGGATTTCCTTAAGGCTTGCATATACTTCCATGCTCTTCACTGCGCCTTCGTTGTTCAAGCCGATATCGTTGACGTCGGCACCGCCGTTACCGAAGATGTATCCACCGTTGGAAGCAAGGAACGGATAAGCGAAGTACAGGTTGCCTGTCTCGAACATGAATCCATACTTGTTCTTGGATTTGTCGGTGAAGGTTTTGCTGAATTCGATAACCTCTTCCATCGTTGTCGGAACTTCTTTTACCAAGTCCTTGTTGTAGTACATCAGGTAAGTTTCCGCAGCGCGAGGGTATCCGTACAGAACGCCGTCATAGCTTACGCCTTGGATGGCTGCTTCCGTGTTGTTGCTTTTCGTTTTTTCTTCATAAAAATCGTTAGGCAGAACCAGGTTTGTCGCTACGGCTTTACCCAGGTTATCGTGAGGGAACAGTACAACGTCGGCAGCCAAGCCGGATGGTCCGTCTTGCGCAAGCTTGGTTACTTGATCAGTTGGGGACAATTCTTCAATGGTCACTTCAACGCCGTATTTCTCGGTAAATTCTTTGGCGACCGCATCGGTGTAAGCTCTTTCGTCCCGGCTTTCCCATACGACCAATTTCGCGCCTTCTTCTGGCTTAAGTTCCTGTGTCTCTGTATTTTCGGCCGGCGTTTCCTGTGCTGGCGGAGTCTCAGCAGGTGCCTCCGTAGCTGGAGCGGCCGTATTTCCTCCGCACGCTGTAATGGAGAACGCCAACGTGAAGGTTGCAGCTAGCGTAAGTAACTTCTTCATCTTCATTCCATGATTACCCCTCTCAATAAATGATCAGAAAATGTTGGAAATCTGCGCAAACGATTTCAGAAAATTTTCAGCGTCTCTTTTTCTATGTAGCATCTGGCGAGATACTTAGGAAAAATCTCGTTGAGAAAGCGCTTCATTCACTGAAAACATCATACAACATTTAATATCGAATGTAAAAACGTTTGCACAGATCATTTTTCCCCATTTTAGGCATATAATCTTCTATTACCTTCGGTATTCACTGTATTTCGTAAGTTATCATAAAAATAGTTGTGCAGATACTGTGCAATCCGGTCATTCTGCACGTTATTTGAGACAAGAAGCCATCATAAATGCCTGCTTGTTGAACAAACGTTTGCACAATAGTGGGAAATAGAAACAGATGTGCCCGGGTCTGCCATGAGCGGATCTTGCCTCTAAGCTTGGCTTCCCCATGCATTTCCGATAACAGCAAGAAAGGACTACCGCTTGTGATCTTTAGAAACCGATCTGCGGCAGTCCTTTATTTTTACGTATGGTTGTTAGTGAATGAGCTTGCTTATTGCAGTGCTTTCAGTGCAATATCCGTCCGGTTAAACTTGCCTTCGAACGCAATCGCTTCTGCCCGTTCATAGGCTTTCGCGCGTGCCGCAGCGATATCTGCGCCTAAACCGACAACGCCCAGGACACGTCCCCCGTTCGTTCTCCAGGTTCCATCAGCATCACGAGAAGTGCCCGCGTGAAATACGATCGTCCCGTCCTGCTCATTGTCCAGACCAGTGATCGCGATTCCTTTCGGATACGATGCAGGGTAACCGCCGGAAGCCAAAATGACGCATACGGCTGCTTCATCGCCCCACTCCAGCTCAAGATCAGCCAGGGTTCCGTTCACGGCAGCAAGGAAAACGTCAAGCAGATCGGTCTTCAGGCGCGGCAATACAACCTGCGCTTCCGGATCGCCGAATCTGGCATTGAATTCAATGGTCTTCGGTCTGCCGTCCGGCGTGATCATCAATCCGGCAAACAGAACGCCGCGGAACGGACGTCCTTCGGCAACCATCGCTTTTGCCGTAGGCTTGATGATCGTCTCAATGGCCTCTTCGATGATGGACGGCTGAATATGAGGCAATGGCGAATACGTTCCCATTCCTCCGGTATTTGGCCCCTGGTCCCCGTCATAGGCCGGCTTGTGATCCTGCGCGGCTGCCATCGGCTTCACGGTTTCTCCGTCCACAAAGGCGAGGATCGACATTTCCTGGCCTTCCAGGAACTCCTCGATAACTACGCGGCTTCCGGCATCGCCAAACACCTTCGATTGCATGATGTCGCTGAGTGCCTGCTCGGCTTCCTCGATGGTCCGCGCAACGGTAACGCCCTTGCCTGCTGCGAGCCCGTCCGCTTTCACGACGATCGGCGCGCCTTGCTGGCGCAAGTAAGCAAGCGCCTCCTCGTAATTGTCGAACTTCGCGTAAGCCGCTGTCGGTATGCTGTATTTATGGAGCAGATCCTTCATGAAGGTTTTGCTGCCCTCGATTTCGGCCGCGTTTTTGCGCGGACCGAATACCGGGATGCCCGTAGCGTCAAACGCATCCACGATGCCTTCCGCCAGCGGATCATCCGGACCGACAACAATGAGACCCACCTGCTTCTCTACGGCGAAAGCCGCCAGCTTATCAAATTCCGATACCGCAATCGGCACGTTTTCGGCCAGCTGCCCGATTCCGGCATTGCCCGGCGCACAGTAAATGGTGCCTGCTTTCGGGCTCTTTGCCAGTGCCCATACGATGGCATGCTCTCTTCCGCCGCCTCCGATAACCAAAATATCCATGGTTTACCCCTCCCGAATCATTTCATATTGCCCGCGATATCGTTTCACCGCATGAATCATTTACGGGGCAAAGCGATAAGTCGACCTTTCGCCCCTTAAACGTAAAGGCGGCGCGCGCTAAGCGCGGCGTCGCCTCTATATGTTGCTGAATCAAAGGTGATCCTTCAGCAGCAGCCTGACGGCTGTAGCAAAGCTCCCTTTATATGCTCATGAATTAGTGCTTGAAATGTCTCACGCCGGTAAAGACCATGGCGATCCCGTATTCGTTGGCAGCCTTAATGGATTCCTCATCCTTAATGGAGCCACCCGGCTGAATGATGGCGGTAATGCCGGCTTTCGCCGCAAGCTCCACGGTATCGCCCATTGGGAAGAAGGCATCGGAAGCAAGAACGGCGCCTTTGGCTTTCTCTCCCGCCTGCTCCACCGCAATGCGCGCGGAACCGACACGGTTCATTTGGCCTGCGCCAACGCCGACGGTCATGTCGTCAGCCGCCAGTACTATCGCGTTCGACTTGACGTGCTTGACCACCTTCCAGCCGAAGAGCAGCTGCTTCAGTTCGGCTTCGGTCGGCTCGCGGTCCGTCACGACCTTCAGGTCAGCCGCATCGAGGGAATGCACATCGCTTTCTTGGACGATCATGCCGCCTTCGATGGTTGTTACGGCAAGCGTGCTTTGGCGCTCCTTGGCCGAGCCGAACTCGCCCATCTTCAGCAGACGGATGTTTTTCTTTTTCGTCAGAATCTCCAGTGCCTCCGGCGTGAAGTCCGGTGCCAGGATAATTTCAAGGAAAATATCCTTCAGCAGGTCGGCCGTCGGAGCGTCAATCGTCCGGTTTGCGGCCACGATGCCGCCGAAGATGGACGTCGGATCCGCATTGTAAGCTTTTTGATAAGCTTCCAATACATTCGTCCCGATGCCGACGCCGCAAGGATTCATATGCTTCACGGCCACCACGGTCGGCTCGTCGAATTCCTTCACGATCTGCAGAGCCGCGTTTGCGTCATTGATATTGTTGTAGGAGAGCTCTTTGCCGTGCAGCTGCTCGGCGGTCGTCAACGTTCCCGCAGGAGCCAGCGGCTTCCGGTAAAATGCCGCCTTTTGATGCGGATTTTCGCCATAGCGAAGATCCTGGATCTTCTCGTAGGTGACGCTAAAGCGCTCAGGAAGCGGATCCCCTGTCACATTCGACAAATAATCGGAAATGAGCGTATCGTAGGCAGCCGTATGACGGAATACCTTGGCTGCAAGGCGCTTCCGGGTTTCCAGCGTCGTATCGCCGCCGCCGCGGATTTCCTCGATCACGCTGCCGTAATCCGCCGCATCGACAACCACGCTCACAAAAGCATGGTTTTTCGCAGCCGAACGCAGCATCGTCGGCCCGCCGATGTCGATATTTTCGATCGCGTCTTCATACTCGACATCCGGCTTCGCGATCGTTTCCTGGAACGGGTACAGGTTCACCACGACCAGATCGATGTAATCGAGGCCCAGCTCCTGCATTTGACGCTGATGCTCCTCGCTGTCGCGAATGGCAAGCAAGCCGCTGTGCACCGCTGGATGGAGGGTTTTGACGCGTCCGTCCAGAATTTCCGGGAATCCGGTCACATCGGAAATGCCGATGACAGGAACGCCTTCTTTTGCTAGGAGATTCTTCGTCCCTCCTGTCGAAATGATCTCTACACCCAATGAAGACAACTCGCGGCAAAATTCCACGACGCCGGTTTTATCCGACACGCTGACCAAAGCTCTTTTGATACCCACGTTCATACCCCCTATTTTGAATGAAAATCTACTAAGTTAGGCCTGTCTTGATACCGTAGATGCTGTCGAAGATCCATAATTGCAAATTATTTCCCGAGAAATATCGAACATGTCGATTCACTGTAAGACCTTGTCCGCTTTTATTACAAAAGCCTATTAGGCAATCGTCACATTCCGCCCGTTCAGCGAAATCCGCCCCTGGGCAAACCAGGAAACGACTTCAGAGTATAACTTCTGCTCCACGGCGTGAATGCGTTCTGCCAGCGTTTCCGCCGTATCGCCGTCCTTGATTTCAACGGCTTTCTGAGCGATAACCGGCCCGGTATCCATGCCGCCATCCACGAAATGCACCGTGACGCCGGTCATCTTCACGCCATACGCAAGCGCTTGGCCGATCGCGTCTTTGCCTGGAAAAGCAGGCAGGAGCGAAGGATGAATATTGATAATCCGTCCGTTATAGAACTCGACAAAGGAAGGACTCAATAGCCGCATATATCCTGCAAGGACAATTAATTCGACACCGCGCTGCTGAAGCTCTGCCGCAATTTCCCGTTCGTAATCTTCCTTTGAGGCATATTCCTTCGGCTGAAAGGCGAATACATCCACTTTCGCTGCTTTAGCCAGCTCCACTACGGGAGCCTGAGGCTTGTCGCATACCAGAATGCTGATCTCGCCGCCCATGACTCCGCTTTGCTGCGCATCGACCAAAGCCTGAAAGTTGCTGCCTCTTCCGGAAGCGAACACCGCCATCCGAAACGCTCTCATTACACCTCAGCTCCCGTGAAGGTTACGATGCGCTCGCCTTCGGTCACGCGGCCGATCGCATAAGCCTCTTCGCCTGCGGAGCGGAGGAATTGAAGCACCCCGTCTGCATCCTGCTCCTTAACGACAAGCACCATGCCGATCCCCATATTAAATGTCGTAAACATGTCCTTGTTCGAAATGTCGCCTTTTTCCTGCATCAGCTTAAAAATCGGCAGAATCGGCCAAGAGCCGTATTCGATATCGACGTTGACGCCATCCGGCAGCATGCGCGGAATATTTTCGATAAATCCGCCGCCCGTGATATGCGCCATGCCCTTTACTTCGATCTCTTTCATCAGTTCGAGCAGCGGCTTCACGTAAATCTTGGTTGGTGCGAGCAGTACGTCGCCAAGACGTCCGCCCAGTTCCGGGAGTTCCTGCTGCAGCGAGTAGCCGGCATCCTCCAGAAGCAGCTTGCGGACGAGCGAGAAGCCGTTGCTGTGCACGCCGCTGGATGCTAAGCCAATCACCGTGTCGCCTGCCGCGATATTCGACCCGTTGATCATTTTGCTTTTGTCGACAATCCCCACGGTAAAGCCCGCGATGTCATACTCTCCTTCGCTGTACATGCCCGGCATCTCCGCCGTTTCCCCGCCGATCAGGGAACAGCCCGCCTGATTGCATCCGTCGGCGATCCCTTTGACGATGGACTCGATTTTGGACGGAATGACCTTGTCGCACGCTAAATAGTCGAGAAAAAAGAGCGGTTCTGCGCCCTGCACCACGATATCGTTCACGCACATCGCTACCGCATCGATGCCGATGGTATCATGTTGGTCCATCGCGAATGCAAGCTTCAGCTTTGTGCCGACGCCATCCGTGCCTGAGACGAGTACCGGCTCTTCATATTGGTCTTTATTCAGCTTGAACAGTGCGCCAAAACCACCGAGGTCCGTCATGACTTCCGGCCTGAAAGTCGTTTTGACATGCTTTTTCATCCGCTCTACCGCTTCGTTGCCTGCAGCGATATCCACGCCTGCTTGTTTGTAAGTATCAGACACGCGCTCAACACTCCTTTTTCGTTATGACGAAAGTATCAGTTCAGTTCACACATCATTTATGGGCTTAATCAATAATCAGCTTAAAGAGGTTGTTCAAACCAACCTTCTCGGTGCTGAAAACCGACCTTTTTGAACACGCACTTAATGGGTGTATCCGAGAAAAAATGGCTGTCCGCTGCAGAATCAGCAGCTGCAGCCCATCTTCTCTTCCCCGTTGAAATCAATCTGCGTCGGGTACTCATTATCAAAGCATGCCATGCACAAGCCGCCTTTAGGGCTGTGCTCATCATAACCGCCAATGGCGGATATCAGTCCCTCCGGACTCAGGAACGACAGGGAATCCGCATTGATCTCCCGGCAGATTTCCTCGACACTTTTCTCGGAGGCGATTAATTCCCTGCGATCCGGCGTGTCGATGCCGTAGAAGCATGGATTCTTGAACGGCGGCGACGTAATCCGCACATGCACTTCGGTCGCGCCCGCTTCGCGAAGCAGATTGACGATCCGGCGGGACGTGGTTCCCCGTACGATGGAATCATCGATCATGACCACCCGTTTGCCTTCGACCACGCGTCGTACCGCGCTCAGCTTCATCTTCACGCCCTGCTCGCGCAGCTCCTGGCTCGGCTGAATGAACGTCCGGCCCGTGTATTTGTTCTTGATCAATCCCAGCTCGTAAGGAATGCCCGTCTGTTCGGCATAACCGATGGCGGCCGAGATGCTGGAATCCGGTACGCCCGTGACCACATCCGCATCCACGAACGATTCCAGGGCCATTTTGCTGCCCATCCGTTTGCGGGCCGAATGCAGGTTGGAGCCGTTCAGATCGCTGTCCGGACGGGAAAAATAAATATATTCCATCGCGCACAACGCTTTGCGTCCCGCTTCCGTGTACCGCTCTTCCCGAAGCCCGTTCCGATCGAGGATCAGCAGCTCCCCGGGAGCGACGTCGCGAATCGCCTCAGCTCCGATAACTTCAAGCGCACAGGTCTCGGAGGTGAAGATGTACGCATCGCCCAGACGACCCATCGTGAGTGGACGGAGTCCGTTCGGGTCCGAGGCGACGAGCAGCTTGTCATTGGTCATGAGCAGAAACGCAAAGCCGCCCACCAGGCGCTGCAAGGCATCCTTGGCAGCCTCGACAAAATCCTTCGGCGAACGCGCGATCAGATGCGCAATGACCTCCGTATCGCTGGTCGTTTGGAAAATGGAGCCTTCCATCTCCAGCTCGCGCCGAAGCTTCGGCTCGTTTACGATGTTGCCGTTCGTAGCAATCGCCAGATTGCCCTCACGATATTTAAAGACGAGCGGCTGCGCATTCGTCAGCCTGCTGTCCCCGCTGGTCGAATACCGGACATGCCCGATCGACATGCTGCCCTGCAGCGATTCCAGCTTGTCTTTATCAAACACTTCTTTTACCAGCCCCATACCGCGGTGATAATTGAAATTCTCGCCGTCGGCCACGCAGATTCCCGCGCTCTCCTCGCCGCGGTGCTGGAGGGCGTGAAGCCCGTAATAGGAAAGGGAGGCGGCATCGGGATGCCCAAACACCCCGAATACGCCGCACTCTTCTTTTAAGGTATCGAAAATATCGCTCTGACCTGTTCCCTCATTGTAGTAATCCCCTGTCCACAGTCCTTCGGGTATCAGTTCATGAGACATGGAATGGCATCCTCCCAGACGGATTTCAAAGCCTCCACGGATTCTTCCAGCGCAGAAGCACCGTTAATGTTAATGCTAAGCTTGTTTCCGCCGACTACGCCAAGCGCGGTAAATGGAACGCCCGCTTCTTGCAGGAGCTTCTCCAGCGCATTCTTGTCATCAGGAGACGCGGACAGCACGATCCGGGATTGGCTCTCGCTGAACAGCGCCACGTCGTTGCGCAGATCGGTTGCCCATTTCACGCTCGCGCCGATGCCTCCGCTGATGCAGCTTTCCGCAAGCGCTGCTGCAAGTCCGCCCTCCGACACGTCATGCGCCGATTGGACCAGACCCGATTGGATGGCTTTCAGTACGCCGCCGAGCAATTTCTTCTCGGTATCCAGGTTCAGCTCCGGCGGTCTGCCTTCCGACACCCCGTGCAGGATCGCTTGGAACTCGCTGCCTCCCAGTTCGGCACGGGTATCGCCCAGAACGTAGATGGCATCGCCCTCCGCCTTGAAGGCTTGCGTCGTAATATGATCCGTATCATGGATCAGGCCGACCATGCCGACAACCGGCGTCGGATAAATCGCGCCTTTGGCATTCTCGTTGTAGAGGCTGACGTTTCCGCCGATGACCGGCGTTTCAAGCTCACGGCAAGCTTCCGCCATGCCGTCCACGGCTTTTTCCATCTGCCAGAAAATTTCCGGCTTCTCCGGGCTTCCGAAGTTCAGGTTATCCGTAATTGCCAGCGGTTCGGCACCGGAGCACACGATATTGCGCGCCGCTTCGCTGACCGCGATTCTGCCGCCGAGCTCAGGGTCGAGGTAGACGTAACGTCCGTTGCAGTCCGTTGTCATCGCCAGGGCTTTACGCGTTCCATGCACCGTTACGACGGCTGCATCCGAGCCCGGACGAACGGCCGTGCTGGTGCGAACCATATAATCGTATTGGTTGTAGACCCATGCTTTGCTCGCAAGGCTTGGCGAAGCGAGCACCTTCTTGAGGGCGCCGCCCAAGTCCTTCACTTCTTCATAACGGAGCGTATCCACCGCAGCCTGCTCTTGATAATAAGCCGGTTCTTGGGATGGTTTGTTATAAATCGGGCACTCGTCGACGAGCGCTTTAACCGGCATGTCGCCAACCACCTCGCCGTGGTGGATCAGCTTCAGGCGGCCATCGTCCGTTACCTTGCCGACTTTGGCGCAGATAACGCCCCAACGCTCGAAGATTTCGCGCGCTTGCGCTTCATGTTTCGGCTCAACGACGAACAGCATGCGCTCCTGGGATTCCGACAGCATCATTTCATAAGGCGTCATGCCCTCTTCGCGCTGAGGCACCTGATCCAGGTACAGCTCCAGGCCATTGCCTGCTTTGCTTGCCATCTCGGCACTGGAGCAAGTCAGTCCGGCTGCGCCCATATCCTGAATGCCCAGCACGATGCCGGAATCGATCAGCTCGAGGCAGGATTCCATCACGAGTTTCTCCATGAACGGATCGCCGACCTGAACGGCCGTACGGTTCGCTTCGGATTCCTCCGTCAGCTCAACGGAAGCGAAGGTTGCTCCATGAATTCCGTCTCGGCCTGTCGGAGGTCCGACATAAAAGACCGGATTGCCTACCCCTTTTGCAACGCCGCGCTGAATCTTGTCATGGTCGATAACGCCTACGCACATCGCATTGACCAGCGGATTGCCTTCGTAGCTCTCGTCGAATACCACCTCGCCGCCTACCGTCGGGATTCCGATGCAGTTTCCGTAGCCGGCTATGCCAGATACCACGTGTTCGAACAAATATTTAACGCGATCGCTCTCCAGCTTGCCGAAACGAAGCGAGTTTAGAATCGCTACCGGTCTTGCCCCCATGGAGAAAATATCGCGGATTATGCCGCCTACGCCCGTAGCTGCGCCTTGGTAAGGCTCTACAGCGGAAGGGTGGTTATGGCTTTCGATTTTGAATACGACCGCTTGGTTGTCGCCGATATCGACGATCCCTGCGCCTTCGCCCGGTCCCATCAGGACCCGTGGGCCGCTTGTCGGGAAGCGGCGAAGCAGGGGCTTGGAGTTTTTGTAGGCGCAGTGCTCGGACCACATGACGCTGAATACGCCGATTTCCGTGTAATTCGGCTTGCGTCCCATGAAGGAACAGATCAGCTCATACTCGCTGTCCGAAACTCCCATCTGCTTGTAAATCTGATGCTCTGCGATCTGTTCTGCCGTCGGTTCCTTAACGGACGTTTGCTGCGCCATGAGTATCCCTCCATGCCTGTAATATGGATGTAAACATTGCTTTACCGTCATCCGAGCCGAGCAGGCTGCTCACCGCGCGCTCCGGATGCGGCATCATGCCGATCACGTTGCCGCGCTCGTTGCAGATGCCCGCGATATCCTCGATCGAGCCGTTCGGATTGTCTTGATACGTAAATACGATTTGCCGGTTGTCCCGGAGCTTTTGAAGCGTTTCTTCATCACAGTAATAGTTGCCTTCGCCATGCGCGATCGGAATGACAATCTCTTGTCCCTCCGCGTAATCGCGGGTAAACGGCGTTGTATTATTGTTCACTTTAAGCACCGTGTCATGGCAGCGGAATTTCATCGAATCATTGCGCCGCAGGGCTCCCGGAAGAAGTCCGGCTTCCGTCAAGATCTGAAATCCGTTGCAAATGCCCAGAATATACTTGCCCTCTTCCGCCGCTTTCGCCACTTCGTTCATGACCGGGGCGAACCGGGAAATCGCACCACACCGCAGATAGTCTCCATAGGAGAATCCGCCTGGCACCAAAATACAATCGTATGGGGAAAGGTCCGTTGCCGTATGCCATACATAATCCACCGGCTGACCGATCGTCTCTTCTACCGCCTTATAGCAGTCAATGTCACAGTTGGAGCCAGGAAAGACCAGCACTGCAAATCTCATTGGTTTAGCCCTCCAATTCATAACGGTAGTTCTCTACCACCGTATTGGCCAGAAGCTTCTCGCACATTTCTTTCACTCGCAGCTCGGCTTCCTCACGGTTGTCCGTACCCAGCTCAAGTTCCATATATTTACCGATCCGCAGACTCTCCACTTCCTTGTACCCAATCGAATGAAGCGCCCCCTGCACCGCTACCCCTTGAGGGTCCAATACGCTCTGCTTAATCGTGACGTAGACCTTTGCTTTCAACATTGTATCCTGTTCCTCCTCGGTATATATGAATGAAATGGTTTATCAAAGCTTACAGGCTAACACCCGTGATTCGGCTGTAAATATCGCTGTAGCGGCGCGTCGTCTCCTCCACCACGGCTTGCGGCAGCGGATCCGGCTCACTGTTCTTATCCCAGTCGGACGAAGCAAGATACGTGCGTACCGGCTCCTTATCCATACTGTCGATCTCAATGTCGAGCGCATAATTCTTCTCATCCCAGAAACGGGAGGAATCCGGCGTGAAGATCTCGTCGATCAGAACGATCTCTCCGTCGATCAATCCGAACTCAAACTTGCAATCGGCCAAAATAATGCCTTGCTTGCGGCAGTAATCGCGGGCAAACTTGTACAGCATCAGGCTTTTGTCCTGCAGCTGCAATGCCAGTTCCTCGCCGACAAGCTCCTTCATGCGGGAAAGCGGGATGTCCTCGTCATGACCGACATCGTTCTTGGCCGCCGGCGTGAAGATCGGCTCCGGAAAAGCCTCGTTCTTGCGCAGGCCCTCCGGCAGCTGAATGCCGTTGACCTCCCCCGACGACTGATACTGCCTCCAGCCTCCGCCGGTGATGTACCCGCGCACGACGCATTCGATATCGATGCGCTCGGCCCTCCGGCACACCATGATGCGTCCGTCCAGCAGGTCCTTGTCCTTGACGGCATCGCCCAGCAGGTTCACGTCGGTATGCACGACATGATTGCGGATAAGCTGCTCCGTTTGTTCGAACCAGAAGGCGCTCAGCTTGTTCAGCACGGTTCCTTTAGCCGGCACGGGCGGCTCCAGCACATAGTCAAAAGCGGAAATGCGGTCGGTTACTACAATGAGTACGTGCTCGCCCAGGTCGTACAGTTCACGAACCTTGCCCTTGTACAGCAGCGGTACGTTGACCAGATGAGTGGCGGTCGATAATGCCGGTAATGTCATGAGTTCCTCCCCTTAGACTAGAGATTGTCTGCATATCATCACTACGAATGCGGATTATTTATCCGATCCCTGTTGCCCCCAGATTCCCTTGAAAATATGATTCAAATGTTGAAATCCGGGGGCAAAGGGGACCGCTAACGCTTCTACAAAATAATTCCGCCTTCTCCGTTGCAGAAAATGATCTTCTCAAGATCTTTTATGAATGCGGATTTATCCGTTTCTAACCCTACTCCAACCCCAGCTTGGCAAAAATCGTATCCACATGCTTCAGATGCCAGCTTGGATTGAAGGCATCTTCGATCTCTTCGGCGCTGAGCACCTCGGTGATCTCAGGCGTGGATTCCACGATCTCGCGGAATTGACGCTGCTCTTCCCACGCCTGCATGGCGCGTGGCTGAACGGTATCGTACGCTTGCTCGCGGCTGAAGCCCTTGTCGATCAGCTTCGTCAGGATCCGGCCCGAGAAAGGAACGCCGAACGTGCGAGCCATGTTGCGCTTCATGTTCTCCGGGAAGACCGTCAGGTTCTTCACGATGTTGCCGAAGCGGTTCAACATGTAGTTCAGCAGCGTCGTAGCGTCCGGCAGGATGATACGTTCTACCGAGGAGTGGGAAATATCCCGCTCATGCCAGAGCGACACGTTCTCGTAAGCGGAAACCATGTGGCCGCGAATGACGCGGGCAAGGCCCGAGATGTTCTCCGAACCGATCGGATTCCGTTTATGCGGCATCGCGGAGGAACCCTTTTGTCCTTTGGCGAATGCCTCTTCTACTTCGCGAACCTCACTCTTCTGGAGCGCGCGTACTTCGGTAGCGAATTTCTCGAGCGAAGTAGCGATAAGGGCAAGCGTCGCCATATATTCCGCGTGACGGTCACGCTGCAGCGTCTGGGTCGAGATCGGCGCCGCCTTCGTGCCGAGCTTGCGGCAAACGAATTCTTCGACCGAAGGATCGATATTGGCATACGTGCCGACAGCACCCGAAATTTTGCCGTACTGCACGCCGTCAGCCGCATGGCGGAAACGCTCCAGGTTGCGGATCATTTCTTCATGCCACAGCGCCATTTTCAGACCGAAGGTCGTCGGCTCTGCATGCACGCCATGCGTTCTGCCCATCATCGGGGTATGCTTGTAAGCCAGTGCCTTCTCTTTCAAAATACCGATAAAGCGCAGGATGTCCTGCTCCAAAATATCGTTGGCTTGCTTGAGCAGATATCCCATCGCGGTATCCACCACATCCGTCGAAGTCAAGCCGTAGTGGACCCATTTGCGCTCCTCGCCAAGGCTTTCCGACACGGCGCGGGTAAAAGCGATGACATCATGGCGGGTTTCCTGCTCGATTTCATAAATCCGATCTATATTGAAGGTCGCATTCTGGCGAAGCTTAACGGTGTCCTCCTTCGGAATGACGCCAAGGTCGGCCCATGCCTCGCATGCGCACAATTCCACTTCTAGCCATGCTCTGAACTTGTTCTCCTCGGTCCAAATCGCCCGCATTTCCGGTCTGCTGTAACGTTCAATCATCGTTTAATCCTGCCTCCAAATATTTATTTTCTCTACCCATTCGAGCGCGTCATCGACGTCCCCGCACAAGAGGTTGATATGTCCCATCTTGCGGTTAGCCTTCGCCTCGCTCTTGCCGTAAAGATGAAGCTTAGGCACAACGCCGAGAGACTCTGCAAGCGCGTCGTGCTCTCCAAAACGCCGTACCGCTTCCTCCAGATGCTGCCCCAGGAGGTTCACCATGACGACCGGGCTCAGCAGCGTCGTATCCCCGAGCGGCAGATCGCAAATCGCTCTCACATGCTGCTCGAATTGAGAGGTTGAGCATGCCTCCATCGTGTAGTGCCCCGAGTTATGCGGACGAGGCGCAAGCTCATTCACGAACAGCTCCCCCTGCTCGGTCACAAACATCTCGACGGCCAGCAGGCCGACAGCTCCCAAACCTTCTGCCACGCGTTCCGCGAGCTGACATGCTTTGCGCTTTACTTCGCTCGGCACGCGCGCAGGCACAATCGACAAGTGCAAAATATTGTTGACGTGCACGTTCTCTGCCGGCGGGAAGCTCTTCACGATGCCGCTGGGCGTACGCGCCGCAATGACGGAGATCTCGCATGCGAACTTGACGAATTTCTCCAATACCAGCTCAGTCCCGCTGGCAGCCAGCTCCTTGTAAGCCGATTCGAGTTCATCTTCGCTGCGGAGAACCGCTTGCCCTTTACCATCATAACCTCCCGTGGCGGTCTTTAGCACGCACGGAAGTCCAAGTTCAGAGGCGGCGGACAACAAATCTTCCAAGCTTGTTATTTCACGATACGGTGCAACCGGCACGCCGGCCGCTTCGATCGCGGCCTTCTCGCGCAAGCGGTGCTGCGTAGTGTACAGCAGCTTGCTTCCCTGAGGAACATAAGACTGCTCCTCCAGAAGCCGGGCCACGCCCGCATCGACATTTTCGAATTCGTAGGTAATGACATCGGCCTTCGCCGCGAGCTGCCGGGCAGCCTCGACGTCGTCGTAACGGGCCGTAACCTGCTCGGCCATCTGGCCGAGCGGAGAGTTCGGCGTCGGATCAAGGGTGACGAACGAATATCCCATCCGGATTCCGTCCAGCGCGATCATTCGTCCGAGCTGCCCGCCGCCGAGTACGCCAATGACCGAACCCGGCAAAAGCTTTCTGCCGGATGCTCGCGTCTGCTGTGCTCCGTTCTCCATCATAGGTTATCGCTGCTTTCCAGCACTTCGTCCCGGATCCGGTCCCGGCGCGCCTGCACTCTTTCGCGAATCCCTGCATCCGAGGTGCCGAGAATTTGCGCTGCGAGCAACCCCGCGTTCGTGGCTCCCGCTTTGCCGATCGCTACGGTTGCTACCGGAATGCCGCCTGGCATCTGCACGATCGACAACAATGAATCCAGACCCTTCAGCGCTTTGGATTTAACCGGAACGCCGATGACCGGCAGCACCGTCTTCGAAGCGACCATCCCGGGCAGGTGGGCGGCTCCGCCGGCTCCGGCGATGATGACGCGAAGCCCCCGGCCCTCCGCCTCCTCGGCATAACGGAACATCAGGTCCGGCGTCCGGTGAGCGGATACGACTTTTTTCTCATAAGGAATTTCAAGCTCGTCTAGCACCTGGCATGCATGGGACATCGTATCCCAATCTGATTGGCTTCCCATAATGACTCCTACTTGTGCTGTCATGAGTTACCCCCGCTTTCTGCGAAATTCGACATTCATATGACTGCTGAAAAAAAAGTCCGATCCCGTAAACACAAAGTTCTGTGCAGGTCTCGGACATACAAGGATTACGAACGCTGCCGCCTGCGTCAAGCAGAAGAGCCTTGCGCATCCGCCGCCTAAGAAGCAAACATGAAGCCAAGCCCCGTCGTTGCCGCACCGTTTGTATTCCCTCGTAGTCCGAAAATTTACGGTTTTCGGGTAGAGACTTCCGGGCCATATCCCCGGCTTTATACGAGACATATTCAATTTCATCAATCATGCTTCATAAGTTATTTTGAACCTCAACATCCTCAGTTTATCAATTTCTGACACCTAATGTCAACCTAAACACGAACAATCGGATTTACAGAAAAAATAATGTTCGTATCTGGCAAGTGAGCAATGCAGCAGCAAAAAGTATGTGCAGATGAAAGCCGCTGATTCAAAACTTCCGGGAGACAGCGGCATTAAAAAACGTAGACAACTACTGAACATTAAAGGGCATGAGCTGTGCATGTGGAGCATAGTCGGCGCTGCGCTGACGCATCGTGATTCCGATCGGCTGTTAAACACGGGAAACTGGATTGAACTATAATGGATGTTTCCCGTGTTTAAAGGCGAACGCTGGCGCTTCTCCATCCACGATTCGTCCGCTCCGCTGGAGCGAGAACCTTTTTTGCTGCTGCATTGAGGGTAAGGGAAAAGTATTATCGCAGAATAAAATAAGATCGGATTCTGCTCTCTAATTGTAATTACTTGCAAGGAAGATGGAGTCGAGTGTCGAAATCTTAACATCCGTCAATAGAATTTAATACGACGAATCATCTTATCCGACGTTTAAATTTGAATCTCGCAAAATCAGAATCTATTTTCTAAGGAGGAACCAATGGCTATCTATTTCGTAAGGCATGGTCAGGACGAAGAAGGGTATCGCGGAGGATGGAGCCAGCGCGGGCTCATCGATGAAGGGATCAGGCAAGCGGAGAAGCTGGGGCAGTACTTGGATGAACACAAGCATGATTTTAATATCCACCGGATCATTTGCAGCGATCTGCAAAGGGCTTGTCAGACAGCCGCAATCATTGCTGATAAACTTAGCCTGCCCTTGAGCGGCTCCGAGGATTGGCGGGAGACCAACAACGGTCTGCTCGCCGGAATGCCCCACGCATTAGCGGAAGAGAAATTTCCCGGGCTGTATTTTTCCAGCTTACGGATGGACGAGAAATACCCTGGAGGTGAGAGCCCGCTAGAAAATTTCCAGCGGATCAAGGATACCTTCACCAAACTATGCCAGGATCAGGAATCGGCGAATCATCATGAAAATGTATTGGTGGTTACTCACGGCGGAGTGATTAACATCATTTATCATCTAATCAAGGATATGGCATGGACCAATAAGAATCCGTTCTTTCCGGCGGCGAACACCGGGCTGCACCGAATCGAGTCTCGCGACGGGCGATGGGAGCTTACCATGGAGAATGCAACCCCTCATTTGTAATCGAGCATCGGACATTTTCCGTCATGCCTGTTCTACCGTTCCCCATGCTTGATGGCATCTACATATTGTTTGGCTTCAACCAAAGACAATCCCAATTCTTCTCTTACGGTTTTAATTGCTTTAATATCCTGCCCATCCTGCACCAGCCGTTTGACTTCCGCAGGCACCGGCCGCTCGGGTATTCCTAAATGGCTTGAGATTTGGTTCAACGTGGCCTGCTGCCGTTTCATTCGCTTCTCCAAGTCCGTCATTCGGCTGGAAGCCATAAGTCCGACCAGAACGACCAAGATGATAAGAAGTATAATTTCCATAGGAGCCTCCTCTGACCAAATAATCACGAACGAACACCCAACATGAACTGCGCTATAAGAAAAAAATCGATCGACGGATCTCATAAGAAGATAGACCGCATTTGACGGAATTTTTTTCTTGCGAGATCAGGAGGGTGAGTCGACTGAAGTGTATACGTTCCTATCAAAAAGGGACGCCTTCGCGTCCCTTCCCCATTATTTTACGACAAGTACCGGAATCGTTGCATGCTGCACCACGTTATGGCTGACACTGCCCAGCACGAACTCGCGGATGCCCCCAAGACCGCGGCTGCCGATGACAATCAGGTCACTCCCGTTCTGATCCGCATACTCCAGGATGACTTCGGCCGGAGGACCCTGGATCATCTCCACTTGACCGTTAACGCCCGAATTTTCGATCCGCTCGCGGATTTCCTCCGTCGTCTGCACGGCCAGATCGTAAACATCTTTATTGAGTGAAGCTGGAATCGGGGCAAGCCCTTCCCCAACGAAGAAACGAGGAAAATCGTAAGCATGAATGACATCCAGCGTTGCTCCCGGCGTTACCTTGGCAAGTTCCACCGCACGTCCGAGCGCTTTATTCGCTGCTTTGGAGCCGTCGTAAGCTAGAAGAATTTTAGTAAAAAGCATACAGGCCACCTCTTTCTGTTGTTAAAAGACCTACTACTTATTATTAAACAGCTTCATACCGGTATGAAACGAGCTTGCCGACTAACTGTCGGCGACATCCCTATGTAAATCATGGCAATGAGGCTAACCCCAGAAATACGTATATAATGCAACGTTTACGACTAGCAGCAGCGGTACTCCGACTTTAAATGATAAATGCCTCGTCTTATGACGCTTGCGGTACATCGCGATCCATACGCCCAAAGCCCCGCCTATGGCGGCCAACAGAAAAAGCGTCCTCTCCGGAACGCGATCCCGTCCCAGCCGGGCACGCCGCTTATCCTCGGACATGACCAGATAGGCTACCGCATTGATAAAAATAAACCAAACGATCAGTGCAGGTCTCACGTTGGTTCACGCACCCCCATTTCAACTGATCGATCTTGCCAATCAGCCATTAGCTATACGTTCTACCGCTATTATAAAACCGCAGGCTGATGAAGACAATGCCCGGCCATGCCCTAGGGGCATGACGACAAGCGCTGTCCTTGATGCCATTACGAGGACACCGGCCGGCGGTCGTAAGATCCGACGGGCCCGTGCCCGGCATAATGACAACCCAAACATTTCTTAACCGCCACGAGCCATCAAGATTCGTTCTTGGATATTTCGTTCAGGCTCGGAACATAGTCTGCAGCCTTTTTCGGCTTGAGGGTTTTGCTCTCCTCCAGAATGCTTGATTTATTCTGCTGGTTTTCGGTCTTTCTCGCTTTATGGTTCGGCATGCAAATCACCCCCTGTCCGTAGAATGGGCCATTGCACCCGAGGTTATGCTAACAACGGCAAGAAAAACGCAATCCATCTTAGCTCTATGAGATTAACGCTCGAGAGACTATTCCTTCCCCTTCTGCTCGAGCGCTGCCTTCAACAGATCACCCAGATTGGAACCGATCGACTCCTGCTTGCTGTACTGCTGCACGAGCTTCCGCTCCTCGCGTTTGTTCACGTGCTTGGCATCCTTCTTCAGCGTTTCCGTAATGCCGCAGCCGAGGCACTGCACGAACAGCCCCGCCTTGCCTTCCTTCATCTCCATCTTCTTATGGCACTGCGGACAACGGCGGTTGGACAGGCGTTTCTCGCCTGAGCGCTTGTACCCGCAATCGTCACTCGGGCAGACAAGCAGCTTGCCGCGCTTGGTCTTCTTCTCGAGCAGCCGTGTGCCGCAATCCGGACAGTGGCTGTTCGAAACATTATGCGGCTTATATTCCGCTTCGCTTCCCTTCACGTCCGTGACCAGCTTCTTGGTCATATCCCGTATGCCTCGCAGGAACGGTTCCGGCTTGCCCTGCCCCTTCGCGATCCGCTCGAGCTCGGCTTCCCACCGCGCCGTGAGCTCCGGCGTCCGCAACTCCGGAGCAACCAGCTCGATCAGCTGCTTGCCTTTGCCTGTCGGATGGAGGGTTTGCCCCTGCCGTTCGATCGTGTCGGAGCTGACCAGCTTCTCGATGATGTCGGCCCGGGTTGCCGGGGTTCCAAGGCCGTGCTTCTCCATCTGGGAGAGCAGCGCCGCCTCGTTATACCGCTTCGGCGGCTGGGTCCGTCCCGGCTTCAGCACGCAGCGGACCACCTTCACCGATTCTCCTTCCTTCAGCTCCGGCAGGAGCTTGCCCGAAGAAGATGGGCCCTGACCATCGTCACTCTCGTCGTCCGTGTCATCCTCATAGTCGCCGCCATACACCTCGCGCCATCCGCTGTCCTTGATCGTTGTCCCTTTCGCATAGAGCTGCTCACCTTCAATCTGCACGGTTACCGATACGTTATCGTAACGGGCAGGAGGATAGAACAAGCTGATGAACCGGCGCACGATGAGATCGTACAGCTTGCGTTCATCGACCGACAACTGATTCAGCAGCACGGTCTGTTCGGTAGGAATGATGGCATGGTGATCCGTAACCTTGCTGTCGTCCACGACCCGTTTGCTTGGCGACAAATTCTTGCGAAGCAGCGGGCGTGCAATGGACGCATAGGGTCCGATCGCAATGCTCGACAGCCTTTCCTTCAACGTCCCGACCATATCGGATGTCAGGTAACGGCTGTCCGTGCGCGGATAGGTGACCAGCTTATGCTGCTCGTACAGGCGCTGCAGCACATTCGAGGTCTGCTTGGCCGAGAACCCGAATCGGCGGTTGGCATCCCGCTGAAGCTCGGTCAAATCGTATGCCAGCGGATGCGGTTCGGTTTTCTCGCTCTTTTTCACGCTCACGATTTTTCCCGTGCTGCCTTCCAGCTTCTGCTTCAGCTTGGCGGCCTTGTCCTTCTCGAATAAACGGCCGTCTCCGCCGGCCGGACGCCACGAAACCTCAAAGCTTCCGAGATCCGCCTGCAGCGTCTCATATTCCTGTGAGCGGAAATTCACGATCTCCCTCTCGCGGTCCATGATCATTCCGAGCGTCGGCGTCTGAACCCGGCCTGCGGACAGCTGCGCATTGAATTTGGTCGTCAGCGCGCGCGTCACGTTCAGTCCAACCATCCAATCCGCTTCAGCCCGGCAGCGTGCGGACTCGTACAGCCTGTCGAACTGCTGCCCCGGCTTGAGGGATGCGAAACCTTCCTTGATTGCCTTATCCGTCTGGGAAGAAATCCATAACCGTTTGAACGGCTTGTTCCACTTCGCCATTTTCAGGATCCAGCGCGCAAGCAGTTCCCCTTCGCGGGCGGCATCGGTGGCAATAATCATCTCGCCGACGTCCGAACGCTTCATCAGATGCTGCACCGTCTTGAACTGGTGACTTGTTTCCTTCAACACCTTAAGCCTCGTGTTGTCCGGCAGGATCGGCAGATCCTCCAGCGCCCAGGTCTGATACTTCTTATCATAATCCTCGGGTTCGGCAAGCCCCACCAAATGTCCAAGCGCCCAGGTCACAATATATTTCGGTCCTTCAAAATAATTCTTCTGCTTCTCGCGGCTGCCCATCACTCTCGCAATTTCCTTCGCAACGGACGGCTTCTCAGCCAATACTAATACTTTCATAGCCCTCCCCTTCCTCTGTTCCCCTATTATAACCTCCCAGCGATTGATTCCACAAAAACGAATCAGATCATTTTCTTCGCCAGCCGGGTGAACGCATGATGGGCACATGCCGGACAGCCCTGCTTCTTCAAATCCTCAATCGTGGTAAAATCGCCCTGCACGCCTACCTGCAGCTCGCTCTGACATTGGGTGCATCGGTAAGTTCGGACGGTCCGCCGAACCTCGCCTGTATAAAGCTCATCCTCAAAAGAACCCTTCATCGGCGGATCCGTATATTCCGTCGTTGTCAGCACGATCATTTGGCCGCTATTGCCGATCATCTGCGCTCCGATATATTGATTGAAATGAAGCTGCACCTGTCTGACCGACAACCCCATGCGGACGAATTCGCGCTGCATGGACCATGTGAAGTCGGGTGATTTATGCGCAAACGAGAGAAAGATGGGGCAGCCCTTCTCAGGCTTCAACGCGCTGAGGCCACGGGACAAGAACAAGGTCAAGCCTTGGAGCGTATACGGCGGATCCGTGAAAAAGCAATCGTATTGCCCTTTCCATTCCTGGGGCAGAGGCTGTCTGAGGTCGACATGCCTGCATGTAACCGATACATCTTCCCTTGCAGCCACGTCACCGATAAACCGCAGGAAGCGTTCATCGATATCCATCACGGTAAGGCCCGCTCTCTGCTCCTTCGCGTTCGGGAAGAGCCGTTTCAGCAGCAGGCCGAGCGAAATGCTCACGAGATCGTCGTCGCCCACGCACAGGATGTTTTTTCCGATCAGGCTGTGCTCCCTCAGGCACAGAATCGCCCTCCGGAGACTCGTCTCGACCGTGCATTGGGATTGGTCGATTTGAACATCGACCTGCGGGCGCTGGTTCAGAATCTCCGTGAGCCTCGCCAGCACATCGGAAAGCTCCGTCCGCCAATCGGCTTCGCCGGCCAGCAGCGTATGATACAGATCGATATCGATGCCTTCGTATCCCAGCTTTCGTTCGACATAGAGCTTTCCGGCAGAGGTGCAGCGTACTCCCCGCTCTTGAACGAGTGCTCCGGCTTTGATGAGCTCCTTCTTGATCGCCGCAGCGACCGGAATCGGCAGACAGGTATGGCGTGCCAGCTCTTTGGTGGATATGCCCGGGCGCATATAACTTGCTGTCAGCAGCTGTTCGATCACCTGGGTACCTTCTTGCAGGGAAACCTTCTTTTTTACCTCTTCTATATATTGGATCATGTGAAATCACGCTCTCTTCCTGAGTATGGGTTGCATTTCCCTGGAAAAGAACACACATGACCCCCTGCGTGCTGATAAACCGACATGAAAAAGGGACAGAAGTCCATGAACCATCGTCCACCTTCTGCCCCTTCAGCGGGAAGCCGTACCAAGGGTACGGTTATGTACAGTCAATATGATTATGGATGGCTGTTGTGTTCTTAACCAGGTGGACTCCAGCTCGAGCCATCGCAAATAAACCTCGCATAAGTAAGGTTTTTTCGCAAAGCGCTTGCCAGAGTCCTATAAAATTTGGTTAGTTAAGAACACGCACCGACATCAAGACAACTCCCCTATTTCAATCGAAATATCAAACCGCTTAAAACTTGTTGGACATAAAAATAATGTCCTGCTTCACTTCAAAACCATGCTTCCGATAAAAATCTTCGGCCGGAAGCCCCTTTCCCGTTAGCAGCACCATGCAATGAATGTTCATCGAATGTAAGTAGGCCTTCATTCCATTCATGAGCGCCGAGCCTAAACCGCTGCGCTGCAAACCGGTATCGATGAAATATTCCTGGATATGGTACTCCTTGCCGCTGTACCAGCTCTTTGTATGGCCAAAGGAGGCTCCCAGGATGCTGCCCTCCTGTTCGATAACGAATCCCAGGAACACCGAATTGTCCATAAATTCCTTGAGGTATTGCTGTACATGCAGCACGGAGTCCCACTGGTCGAACCAGGGTTCGCCGTTAAACACCTTGAGCATCAGCTCGGAGCATGGCACAAGATCGGATTCGTCCATCCATCTGACATTCGGATTCTTTCCCATTAAGCGGCTGCCCCCCATGATCCTTGCATCATGTTGAAGTCGGCAAGCCTTCCCGCCGGAATCGCCATACGTATAGGAGCAAAGTTCTTCAGACTCGGCTCCTTACATACTATCGGGTCATGGCTCACGTTCCTTTCCGTGGAAGGATCCAATTTTTCCGCCAATATGGCACGCGCCCGGTACAGCCGGGATTTCACCGTTCCTTCCGGTATACCTATCATCTTGGCGATATGGTTGATCGGTATATCCCGATAATAGTGAAGCTGAATAACTCTGCGTAAATCGTCTTCCAGATGGGTCACGGCTTCGTTGAGTTCGATCGCTTCATACGGCAGTGCATCGGCACCCCCATTGGCAAGTTCAACCGTCCGCAGCCGCTGCTGGGAGCGCAGCAGTTGCAGGCATTCATGAATAAGGATACGGGACAGCCATGTTTTAAAATAAGCAGGCTGCTTTAAGGTCGACATCGCTGCGAAGGATTTAACGATCGCTTCCTGTACGGCATCCGCGCAATCCTCTTCCCGCCTCAGATACAAACGGGCTAAGCCATACAAATTACGCTCGCAAGCGTGGATCAGCCTGCTAAAGGCTTCGCGATCCCCATGCTTGGCAAGCTGGACATCGCCTTCTATATTGGATTTCTTGTTCACATTGGGAGACCTCCTTTGCAGCACTTCCTTGGCCTTACATAAGTTAGATGCCTGAGAGCGTGCTTAGGTTCACGCCAGTTCATCTTTTTTTAAAAAATCTGGTGTTTCCATCACTTTCATTTTCGCACAAATCCGTTAATTTCCATATTGACAGCCGAAACGTTCGAAGACCATTCGCACGTTAGTTGAATGAAAATGGTTCCAAAATCACTTTCCCTGTGTGACCACTTTGTTGTGTTTCTATAATTGCTTTCTCATATTCCCGTAGACTAAAACGCGTTCTTGGTGCTTGAATAGTCAATTCCCCATCTATCACCAATTGGAATACATCACCAAAAGTTTCATGCCACCGAACATCGGAGATACCTTCAATCCATCTCCTAAGCCAATATGGTTTCACTCTGATATTAGAATGTTTATGGTGTATCCGAGCCCAATTCAATTGAGTTCCTGACATAAGACCAATATTTAATACTGTGCCACCTGGACGGATACACTCAATCAGGTCGTGTCCATCTTGCCCGCCAATGCTATCAATACCCGCCGTCGCCCCCATCTCACAGGTCAATTCCAAAACTCGATGGACAAGCAATTCTTTAGACGTGTCAATTACCGCCCAAGCACCAAGCGAATACAGTTCCTGGGTATGGCTATCATTTCTTACCACCGCAATCAATCTGTATCCAAACACCTTTGAAAACTGTGCAAAAATACGTCCTATAGCAGAACCGCAAGCATTTACAATCAACACATCATCAGACTTTAACCGCAATTCTTCTGCACAAATAAGCCACGCTGTCATAGGGTTAATGTACATTTGGCTTGCTGTTTCGTTATCAATTTCAACGGGAACCCGAATTGCAAGATTGGCTTTCGTTTTCACGTACTGTTGCCAAGTTCCTTCACCACGTAGAGGCAGTACCCGTTTACCTAAAAGGGATGCTGTTACGGATGAACCAACAGCTTCAACAACACCAACCCCTTCATATCCTGGTACTGCTGGCAGCTGAATTCGATGTTTATAGGCACCCCGAATCGGAATTAGGTCAGAAGGATTAATTGGACTAAGAATCATTCGAACCACTATTTCGTCGTGCTGAAGTTGTTTATCGTCTACTCGTTGTTCTAATTCCAACACTTCAAGAGGATGTCCAAACTTCTTATACTGTAAAGAAATAAACTCCTTAATGTGTATCACTCCTTACTGAATGATCCATGGCAGCCCGTCAGTTTTCCTTACTTGAGGCTCAGATATTCTTTAATTCCATCGACAATAGCTTGAGCAGCTTTGTATTGTACGGTATTGGATAGCATTGCTTTTTTAATCGGAGATATTACTCAGGAATCCAATTTCCAATAGGACCGCAGCCATTTTCGTTTCTCTAATGACTTGGAAACTTTTATTTTATCTTTCACACCGCGGTCTTTCAGCCCCATTGCTTTGATTAAGCGCTTGTGAGTAGCGTTAGCCAGCTGTTTACTGCTGCTTCGCTGATAAGTCTCTGTACCATTGGCTTGAGGTGACTCAAGAACACTGTTTCCATGTATAGATACAAATACGTCGGCATTTAATGTATTGGCAAGCTGCACACGTTCTGTTCGGGTAGGGTACACATCACTATCGCGGGTCATCAATACTTCGATTTCAGGCTCCTTCAACAGGAGTTCTTGCACTTTTAGAGATAAAGCAAGGTTAAAATCTTATTCATATTTATTAGAAATACTTGTCGTTCCCGGATCACTCCCTCCATGTCCAGGATCGATCACTACAATCCTTTTCCCCCGCTCACCTGCCAAGGGTTCTTGAATAGGAGAATCGAAATCGCATGTATCATTTAAATCAATAATCAGTTGATCACCGATAAACTCATGATTAACTTGAATTATACTATCTCGATTCATTTCAATGACGATTCTGATTTGATCTGGATCACGATTAAATAACGAATATCTCACTTCCGATACATTGGGTTGACCACTAACATCCAACTTAGCCATAGATCCCGAGGCTAGTGGTTGTGATAAATCACCAAACGTTGTTTGTGTGTTTCGACGTAAAACCACATTTATGCGTGCAAGCAGCTCCAAAATTTCAAAAGGTTTAATAATATAATCATCCGCGCCGAGTTCAAACCCTGTAATACGGTCATATAGTATTACAAGTTCTTAAGCTCCGTAGCTATGAATATAAGATCTTCTCGCATGCCTAGTATAAGAATTATATCGATAAAATAAAAAATACGCGATTAACTTTGCCGGTCTGTTCATCTGTCTCATATAAAAAACACCGCAAGGTCATCGCCCTCACGGTGTCTCGTTCAGCCTATAAAACGATCATATCATGAAACGGATGATTGATCCGTTCTCATTCAATTTGGTTCCTTATCCACATACCGACCTTGCTCGGGAACGGCCAAACGGTCAAAGTCCCGGCCCAACCGCGAAAGCGAAGTCGTTAGCTCTTCACCGCGCATGGAGACGCCGTGCCCCGTGACCAGAATTTCGGGATTCAGGCTTGCCAGGCGGCGAACCGATTCACGCGCCAGATCCCAATCCGGAGTAAAATACATCGGCGGACCGTGAAGCTCCTTCTCCTGCCCGATGACGGCAAGCGCCGACTCCTGCTTCACCGTAATGACCGCGTCTCCCGCTACGAGGACCCGGTCCCGTTCGCGGTACAGGGAGATATGTCCGGGGCTATGACCCGGCGTCGGCAGCCATTTGAATTCGGGAAGACCGGGCACGCTTCCGTCCTCCGGCAGCGGTCGTATCCTCGATCCCAGATCGATGGCTTTGTTCGGATACATGGGAGCAACGCGGGCCATCAATCCCCCGCCTACGCTCGGATCCCCCGGAGGATAGTCTTCTTGTCCCGTAAGAAACGGCAGTTCGCTCGGGTGTGCGTAGACGGGAACGTTCCAGCGATCGGCCAATTCCTTCACATTGCCCACATGGTCGAAATGGCCATGCGTCAGCACGATGGCCACCGGCGGCTTGCCGAATCGGTTCTCCGCTTCTTCCGCAATGGAACCTTCGAAATTTCCGAGTCCCGTATCAATCAGCACCCAGTCACCGGTTCCCGGCGTACCGATCATTTGGACGTTCACCATGACGGTACGCAAGGAAAGAATATCGGTCGTAACCTCTTCGGTCTCTACGGCACCCGTCTTTAACATGCTGTGATCATTCATTATGGAATCGCCCCCATTTCTCGTTGTGAAGTGCTTCTTGTAATAACATACCCGTTTTGGCCCTTTTCAACGAAGAAATGGCGGTTTTTACTGAATGATTTTGTTGAGACGCTCCAGATAACGCCAGCGAGTAATAAAGAAATACATGATCTGGATGCTCAGGAAGAAGATGAAGATCTTCAAACTATGCCCTACGATCGAGAAGTCTACCAGCTGCTGAAGCGCAACAAAGGCAACGCCGCTATGGATGAGTGCGATTAACATCGGCAAAAAGAACATAATGACAAGCTGCTTGGTAATGATGGTGCCAAGCTCTTTTTTGCTGAGTCCCACCTTGGCAATCATGCGATACTGCTGTTCGTCCCGGGCAAGATCCGCGTATAGCCGGAAATATACAAAGCTTGCCGCGAAGGTAAAAAACACGATGCCGACCAGGCCGCTAACCATAAGCAGAATGCCGTTCTGCTGCTGAGCGCTTTTCCAATCCAAGTACAATGACTTGAGATAATAGCTGTAGTCTTCCGGCTCTTTAAGACGTTCCTGAATCGATCTGGACACATCCCCTGTATTCTTCCAATCCTGAACGTAAAACGTATGGAATGCCGCATAACCGTATTCCTGATCCTGTTGTGTCTGGAACACATCCTCGTACAAGCGGTCGGATACGACCAGCGTATCGCCGTAGGTCGCGGGTACGGCAATAAACGTTTCGGCTTTGAGCACCTTGACGATTTCCGATTTCTTGCCGTTTACTACCTCGAACTGATCATTTAAGGGACCGTCTATTCGGTAGCTGTTCTTCTCCGAGACCGTTCCCGGAGTCAAGATCCCTTCCAGGTCGTCTAATGCTTCTGCCGGGTAACCCAGCGACTGAATGAGACTGTTATATTCGCTAAGCTTGATCAGCTTCACCCCGTTATCCGAGAATATCGGAGTAACCTCCGCCTCCTTGTACTGAAATCCGCCTTTCTTGAGCTCCTCCCTGATCATATCAAGATGACGATTCCCTTTATCAGCGTCCTCCTCATACATGGTGTACGTATAGGCATAAGGATTTTCCATGGCCGACAGGCCCGGATCTCCGATCGCAAGCGTGGTTCCGATCCCGGTAAAGGCGGATGCCGAGATGACCGATACGAGGAAGAACATCACCGCATTGTCCTTGATTCTGTACAGCAGCTCCGAGATCGTCAGCAGATTGGTTCGGCGGAAGAAGAACCGTTCTTTCCTCTGCAGATACCGCATGAAAAACACGCTGAACTGGGTGAAGAGAAAATAAGTGCCGATGATGACGAATACAACGCCTCCAAGCAACAGGAACAGATTGAAAATTTGGAGAATCGCAAAAGCCATCACCATGCCGTATCCGGTTCCAATCAGCAGGACAGCCAGCACGGCCAGCCAAGGCGATGCTTTGGGCTGCGGCTTCGGGCTTTCCTCTGCTTTCACCAGGGCGAGCAGCGTGCCCTTCCGCAGCATGAACGAGGAAAACAACGCAATCAGCAGGAACAAAACGGCATAAGCCGCAGCCGTAATGATCAGCGATTCGAGCGGAAAATAAAACGGAAGTCCCTTATCCACGGCCAGCAGCTTGGCGCTGATTAGCAGAATCAGCTTGGAGAACAGCAATCCCGTTCCGATGCCGACTACAATCGCTGCAGCGCCAATCAGGATATTCTCGATGAACAGCATCCGGTTCAATTGCTTGCGGGACATGCCGAGGATCAGCAGAATGCCGAACTCCTTTTTCCGGACCTTGATGAAAGCCCCCACCGAATACAGCAGAAAGAAAAATGAAAAAACGAATACGATGTACTGGGATACCGTCATGCCCATCGTACCCAGCATGGACATGGTACCGCTGGAGGAGACCAGGCCGTCCTTCAGCTGTGGGTGAAACGATAGCAGCCCGTAGGTAAAGAAAATCATGACTGAAAAAGCACTGCTCAGGAAGTGGGCAATATATGTGCGCTTGCTGCGCAGGACATTGTTAATGGCGAACTGGCGAAAATTCATGTCCCGAACCTCCCAGCAGCGATAACACATTGATGATTTTTTGATAAAAGGCCGATTGGCTGTCGCCGTACGTGATTTCGTTGTACAACTGCCCGTCCTTGATAAACACCACCCGATTGCAGTAGCTTGCGGCAACCGGGTCATGGGTGACCAGCAGCATCGTCACTTGGTCTTCCTTGTTTCTCCGGTCCATCATTTCCATGACGTCGCGGGCCGACTTGGAGTCCAGGTTGCCTGTCGGCTCATCGGCCAGAACCAGCTTCGGTACGTGGATCATGGCCCGCGCTATCGCCGTCCGCTGCGCCTGTCCCCCCGATATTTCATAAGTCCGCTTATCCAGTATCGATGTGATGCCCAGTTTATCGGCCAAAATACCGACCCGGCGGTTCATCTCATCCAGATCCACGCCGTCCAGCGCCAGGGGGAGCAGGATATTCTCTTTCACCGTCAGCGTATTCAGCAGGTTAAAGGACTGGAAGACAAACCCCAGCTCACGCCGGCGGAACATGGCGAGTTTATCCTGGGATAATCGGAACGGGTCCTCCCCGCCGATGGTGATCTCCCCGGACGTAGGTCGGTCGATGGTGGAGATCATGTTGAGCAGCGTCGTTTTTCCGCTGCCGGAGGGGCCCATGATGCCGACGAATTCCCCTTGGTTGATGCTCAGATTGATATTGGAAAGCGCCTCGTGGGACACTGCGGCCTTATAGACTTTGCCCAGATTGCGCACGTTTAGTATTTCCATCTTGTTGTAAACCTCACTTTCGTTATTTCGTTCCTGTAAGGTTAGTGTATAGCATCCGGCGGGCCATCTCCTATCGATCACTCTTTCGCCAACCTTACATCGGTGTAAGATTCATGCGCAGACCCGCTCTTGGTACGTCACGGTCGCAATCTAAAGGGCGCTTCGAGTGCGTAACGGTTGCGATTCCAGAGGTGCTCCGTGTACGTCATTGTTGCGATTCCAGAGGTGCTCCGTGTACGTCATTGTTGCTATTCTAAAGGTCCTCCGTGTACGTCACGATTGCGATTCTAGAGGCCGCTACGAGTATGTCACTGTTGCGATTCTCAGGCCGCTACGAGTACGTAACGTTCCTACGATCGCTGTTGCCCCCAAATTTTCTGAACGATTACACCGAGGTGAAAATTCGGGGGCAAAGGCGACCGCTTCGCTTCTTCGGAATCGTTTCGTCCTCTTTCGCTGGTGCGTGCCGATACCTACTCATTATTTAAAACAAAAGAAAGAACCTTACCTCAGGGCTTCATGATGGGTCAACATCCATCATGAAGCCCGTGATAAGGTGCTTTCGGTAACGTATTTAGGTGATTCAATCCAAAGTTCAATAAGAGATTAAACCAAATCTTACCAGCCCATGCTTTACTGCCTTATATAATTTCAATGTCGTGAATGTCACCTACAACAGCCATAATTGAACTCTGCCTCCATGAGACGTCTGTACAAAGCAGATCTCACCCCGAGAAAATCAGCCTCACCGTCGTTCCTCTTCCCGGCTCGGATTCCAGCTCGATTTGGTGGTTCATTTTATGGACCACTTCTTTGACGAGATACAAGCCCATGCCGGTGGATTCCTTCAGCTTGCGGCCGTTTTCCCCGGTATAGAACGGGTCGAACACCCGCTTCATGTCGGATGGCGGTATGCCCATTCCCCGGTCCGTGATCTCCAGTACCACATGGCGGTGGTCCTCCGTCCGGCGGGCCTGCATCGTCACCTTAAGCCCGGTTCCGGCAGAATATTTAATGGCGTTGGACAGCAGCTGCAGCATGATGAACCGAAGCCATTTGGCATCCGTCTGAACGGTGAGATATGAATCGATCCGGACCTCCGGATACACATGACTGTGAATAAAATAACGCTTGTTCTCGTGCACCGCCTCGACTGCCGCCTCCTGAAGCTTCACGGGCTCCACGCTGAAATCCTGCTCGAAGGTTTCGAGCCTGGACATGTAGAGCACCATCTCCAGCCCGCGCCGAATCCGGTCGGATTCCTCGGATAAACTCTTGAAGGCGTCGTTGTCATCCTCCTGCGTGATCATCTCAATGACGGACAGCGGCGTTTTCATCTGGTGCACCCACTGATTCATGAAGATCATATGCTCTTTCCGCCGGCGCTCCCACTCTTCCATGACCGTGCGGTATTGACGGTACTGCTCTTCCATAAGTTCGCTAAGGGCCGTAGGCAGCGGGGCCGACTCGTTATGCTTGATCGATTCCTCCAACGACCTGATGGGCTGCGACAGCCGCTCATAGAAATCCCGGTGCGTGAAATACCGGAATGCCAAGTACCCGCCAAGAATAGTCAGACCGAGGAAAACGGCATAAGCCGCTGTCACCGGATGATCATAGCCGTCATACCAGAAAACGAGCAGCACCACGAACAAGGCCGCGGTTACAAACAGAATGAGGGGCAAATGCTCACGCCAAAACAGCTTCTTCATAACCTACCTCTTCCATACGGTATGCAGCCTGTACCCCGAACCGCGAATCGTTTCCAGCGCATTCTCAATCCCTAACTCCCCTAACCGTTTCCTCACCCGGTTAATATTCACGCTGAGCGTATTATCGTCCACGAACGTATCGTCCCACAGCTTCTCCAGAATCGTCTCGCGCGTCACAAGCCGGGGGCTCCGGCTCAGCAGCGTTTCCAGAAGGACCGTTTCTTTTTTCGTGAGCACGGATGTCTGATCGTGAAGAGTCAGCTCCATCCGTTCGGGATAGAGGACAAGCCCGTCCTTCTCCACCGTACGCTCGGCGGATGCTGCCGCATAGTCGCCGTATACGCGGCGCAGCTGGCTGTGGATTTTGGCGATGACGATATCGTAAGCAAACGGCTTGGTGATATAATCATCCGCGCCGTTCTCCAAGGCCCGGAGCTGATCCGGCGTCCCGTTACGGGCCGAGATGAAAATAATCGGGCAGGTCGATACCGACCGGATCTGGCGGCACCAATAATATCCGTCAAAGCTTGGCAGGTTCACGTCGAGCAGAACGAGATGCGGCTTCATCTTATGGAACTGCTCCAGCACATGATCGAAATCCTCGACGATGTTTCCTTCATTTCCGTACCGTTCGATATGCGATTGCAGCAGCCCCGCCAGCTTGGGGTCATCCTCAACGATCATGATTTTGTACATCCGTTCACCCTCCATGAAGCGTCAGGCCGCTCTTTCCCCTCCGAAAGAACAACCTGATGGTTTATGATTCCCTAACGATAGCCGCTTCAAAAAAGTTGGTTCCGTCCGGCGATGTGCCCTGCACGTACACCCGATTGTTCTCCTCGGCCGAACGCTTGATCAGCATCGTATCCTTCAGTCTGGCCTCGTTAAGGTATGTAATCTTGAAGCCGGTCACTAGCCCTTCCCGAAGTTCCTGCTCATCCAGCACGTCAAAGCACAGATCCGCATACCGGGCGTTATTCAAATGGCCGTTCGTATCGATTCCACTATACCGGACCGAATACGTATACGCATCATCAAGCTGTACCCCTTCCGGCAATACGGCTTTGCTTGGCAGCTCTCCAACCGTTTCCTGACCGATCGGCACCTCGTACGGAAACATGGACGGACGCAGAATTTTCCTTTTATGAATGTCCACCAGCGCCCATACCGAGCGGCCCTCGCCCAGCAATTCCCCATCGCCGTTCTTGATCCGATAATCCCGATGCCACAGCGCCCCTTTGGACCCGCGGCTCCAGGTGTCCACATATACGTTTTCCATATCCCTTGGCATCCGCCGCATCTCAAGCTCCAGCGTAATCAGCATCCAGCCCATGCCACGCTCGATCATTTCCTCGCGGCTGATCCCCAGCGCCTCAATATGCCGGTCAGCCGCTCTCTGCAAAATACTGAGCAGCGAAGACCATCGGCAGTCTCCCTTAAAGTCTGCGTCAACGGATTGAATTGTATATTCTTCTGTCCATTTGTCTATCATGAGTTCCATGCCAGCTCCTTTATTTTCTCAACCTAACCACTCTCTTCAAGCATAATCAAAAAAATCGCATTTATCAAAGAACGAAGAGGCATATCATTGCAATGGAAAATAATGATTTTATCCAAGTTGCTGGTCAACCCGGTTTAAAAGTCACGTCTTTGGTTAATAGTAAGGCACAAACAACTATAACTTATACGAGGTGATTAACATGAGTTTTCTTTGGTCATTAATCGTTGGCGGTATCATTGGATGGATTGCTGGTTTGATTATGGGCAGAGACATCCCCGGCGGTATCATCGGTAACATCATTGCTGGTTTCGTCGGTGCTTGGCTGGGCGGTCTTCTGCTTGGATCCTGGGGACCGGAAATGGGTGGATTCTACATCCTGCCTGCATTGATCGGTGCCGTCATCCTGGTCTTTATCGTCAGCCTGATTATGGGTTCGATGAGACGCGGCCGCTCATAACCACTTGAAATTGAACGTTGATGCGTAGTTTCTGCGATGTTCCGCTATGACATGGTTTAGACGTACTTACAGCGGTATTCGCAAGTGCAACGGACAATTTCCGTAACCAAAGAGGGTGACCTATTCGCCATCATGGCATAGGTCACCCTGTTTTACATGTTTAAGTAATGGGAAGTCCCTGCTTCTTCGCGTAATTGCCCCAATGCGGCTTACGCCCGTCAATGTCGCTAAACCCGTATTCATCCGATAAGTCCCAGCTGGTCAGCGCCTTCCCGCTCTTGTCGGCTACATCCGGATCGGCTGCCAGCGCCGCAACCGCCTGCCCAAGAAAATATGGGGTCTCCGATTCGATGAAATGCGGTTCTTGTGCCGTGGCATCCCGCCAATTTTCTTCCGTAACGCCGAAGTGATCCAGCATTTGCTCCGAGCGCAGAAATCCCGGCGTCACGGATAGTGCGGTTACCTGATAGGGACGCAGCTCTTCCGCCATGGCTGCCGCCAGATGAATCGCCGAAATTTTTGCCAGGCTGTAATACAAATTCCCGCGATACCGGTACGTCGAGCCGTCCGTGACCTCAATGACCAATCCGCCGCCGTTCTCCACCATCAGCGGAACGCCGTAATAACTGGTGATCATGTGCGTTGTCACTGCTCGCTCCTGCATCAGCAGTCCATCGGACAGAAATTGCTCCCAGAACGGAATATTCCAATGCGTCAGGTTCTCGCCGCCCCATATATCATTGACGAGGATGTCCAGCCGGCCTTGCTGCTCTTCACGAATGCGTTCAAACAACGCTTTCACTTGCTCTTCCACGGTATGGTCGCATTGCACGGCAATGCCGGTGCCGCCCCGGTCCGTCACCATCTCCGCCGTGTCGTCAATCGTCTCCGTACGCTTGATATCCGACGCTTGGCCGCGTACGCTCCGTCCCGTGCAATACACCGTTGCCCCCGCGGCACCCAGCATCACCGCAATGGCGCGGCCTGCTCCCCGGGTCGCTCCGGCCACGACGGCGATTTTTCCTTGCAATGGCTTAGGATCATTCTTATTCATAGCGCTACCTCCAACTATATACTGAAGTATCTCAACGCCTTCATCGTATCAGACATATATGACATCCGTTGTCTTATATCCATGCTACAATACAATTAACTTCTATAGATACAGAGAGGTGACATAACTTGAGGGCGGATCGTCTATTATCCATTATGCTGATGCTTCAGAACGGGGGGAAGAAGAACACCCGTTATCTGGCGGAGCAGCTTGAGGTATCGGAGCGAACGATTATACGCGATATGGAAAGCTTGAGCTCGGCGGGCATCCCCGTGTATGCGGAAAGAGGATCCCAGGGCGGGTGGGTGCTGGAGGAGAGCTATCGAACGAACCTGACCGGCATGAAGCCGGACGAGATCATCTCCCTGCTGGTTTCCAGCCACAGCCCGCTGATCGGGGATTTGGGGATCCGTAAACAGTTTGATGCTGCCTATCAAAAATTATTGGCTTCCTCCCCGCGCTCCATTCGGCAGGATGCCGAAATCATTCGGGAGAAGATCCATATCGATGGCGCAGGCTGGCACTCCTACCGCGAATCGCATCCGTATCTTACGGTTTTGCAGGAGGCGCTGTGGTTGGATCGCATCATGGATATCCAATACATGAAGGGAGAGGAACGAGTCGAAAGAAGGATTCATCCGCTCGGGCTGGTTGCCAAACGGAGCACCTGGTATGTGGTGGCCGAATCCCAAGGCGAGCTGCGAACCTATCGCGTATCGAGAATCGTGGATGCCGTCATGTCCGAGGATACATTCCAGCGTCCGGCCGGTTTTAATCTAGCCGAGTATTGGGAGGAGTCGCTGGCACGGTTCATGCAAAATCTCCCGCAGTATCCCGCACAGGTTCGCATGACCGTCGATCTGATCAAACGCTTTGAGCGGGAGCGGTACGTAAAAATACTCCGATGCGATACGGATAACCAGCACGACGGGTGGATAACGGCCGATTTGGAGTTCAACACCCTGGAATCGGCTTCGGCATTTCTTCTAAGCTGCGGTGCGGAAATCGAGGTGATGGCTCCCCAAGAGCTTAGGGAGCATGTCAGCATGGCGGCAAATGCCATATCGCGGCTATATGAATAGATCAAAGTAAAACACCGGGCAATCGCCCCAAAAACAGAGGATTACCCGGTGTCGTGTGTATTGCCTGCGCGATGTGCGCCATCTTCATTGAATCGTATGGAGAGGCTTCAGGCTGGCTTCGATCTGTTCCCGCTTCGGCTCCAGAAACGGCGGCAGCGCAAGGGACTCGCCGAGATGGTCGATATGCTCATCCGTGTCAAAGCCCGGACCATCGGTAGCTACCTCGAACAAAATACCGTTAGGCTCCCGGAAATACAAGGAACGGAAGTAGAAGCGATCGACAAATCCCGAATTCGAAAAGCCCACATCGCCGATCCGGTCAATCCAGGACCGAAGCTCTTCCTCGTCCTCGACGCGGAATGCAACGTGATGAACGCCGCCGCGGCCAAGCCGCTCCTGCGGAAGATCCGTTCGTTCCTCCACGTGCACTTCCGCTCCCGTACCGCCTTCTCCCGTCTCGAAGACCAGGATATCCGGCTGCCCGTCCACTGGCGAAGCATAGTGCCCTTTGTAGCGGAAGCCCATCAGCTCCGTCAATACCTTCACGGTCTGCACGGGATTAGGCACGGTCAGCTGCACCGGGCCTAAACCGATGATGGCGTATTCCGCCGGAACCGGCCCCTTTTCCCATGGAACGCCGCCTGGAACTCCCTCGTTATGTTCATCCGAAACGAGAATGATGCGCTGGCCCTCGAAATCCCTGAAGAGAAGGGTCAATCGGCCCGCACGTTCCTTGATCTCCTCGCGTTCTACGCCGTGCTCGTCCAGCCGCCGGGTCCAATATTCCAAGGCGCGGTCGTTCGGCACGCGCAGGGATGTCGCCGATATGCTGTTGTTTCCCTCACGGGTCCGGCCGGCCATCGGAATTTCGAAGAAGGTAAGCTCCGTGCCGGGATTTCCTTTTTCATCGCCGTAAAACAGATGGTACACCGACACATCGTCCTGGTTCACCGTTTTCTTGACCAATCGCATGCCCAGAACCTTTGTATAAAATTCGAAGTTCCGCGAAGCCGCAGCCGTTAAGGCGGATACGTGATGAATTCCTTTAAACTTCATGACTTCAACCTCCATTTATCGTTTTTTTCGTTATTAATAGCATGTTAACCATCTTCAATATTCATATTTGCCGTCTGATTCGGGAGCAGCTTCGTTCTTCGCTGGCTTCTTTACGTTTGCTTAATCTCAGTTTAGTATTTAAACCTTAAATCGTCAAGTCTTAATATTAAGATATTTAAAATAAAAATAACAGAACTCCTTTTCCCCGATCGAACCCGGAAAAATGATCTGTTATTCATTCCCTCCTATGTTAAACCCTATCCGCAAAATATCCGATTTCGATATCATGGGATCAAGGTTCATTCTATGTCTTGGAGACCGCCTCTTCCCGATACTCGGATGGCGTTTTCCCCGTGATTTTCTTAAATACCTGGGTGAAATATCGCGGATCCTGATATCCTACCAGCGGCGCTACCTGGTACACCTTCACGTCCGTATTCAGCAGAATGCTCTTGGCCTTCTCGATCCGGCACTCCGTTAGGTACTCCAGAAACGTATAGCCCGTCGTTCCCTTAAACAGCGTGCAGAAATGACTGATGCTTAAGTCCGCCAGCTCCGAAACCTCTTCGATGGTCAGATCCTTCTGGTAATTCTCCGCGATATACTCCTTGGCTTTGCCCATCACGGCTTGAACATTGTCTTTGGCCTGCCCGGACCGGCTTTCGGCAATCCACTTGCTAAAGTGGCTCTTGATGACGTCCATCAGCTGCTGAAGCGTGCCGGATGCATGAAGCTCCTGCAGCAGTTCCTCCAGCGACCACTCAAACAGCACCTTCATATGCTCAAACTGCCGATACAGCACGACGCTCATCTCCAGCAGCACCCGCTCGGTCATCTCCCTGCTGAACGCATGCTCCTCGATATAAGCCTTGGTTTCGTCAAAAAGCTCCAAAAGCCGCTCCTTATGAAGCGTGCGGATGCTTTCCACCATGAGCGACTCGAGATGCTTCGGATACTTCGCTTCGCTGGCCGTTTCCAGCACCGAATCGGGCGTCCCGAGAAACACGCCCTCTTCCCCGGAATAAAACCGCTGGTACAATGCGCGCACGGCCGTCTCGTAAGCCGTTCCCAGTCGGTCGATCCCGGCCATGCTGGGACTGAAGCCGACCGAGCAGGAAAGCTTCGTGTTCCGCTTGATCAATTGCACCAGATCCCGGCCGATATCCTCCTGCCGCTCCTTCGTCAGGTTCGGAAACAGCAGCACCCATTCCCCGCTGCGGAAAGGAAATACCGTCAGCCCGCCATGCTGCAAGGACCACTCCTCGAGGACGTTCCGTACGGCAAACAGCCACAGGCGCTTCTCGTCCATGCTCCACAGCTCGTTAAGCCGCAAATATTGATCCAATTGAATGACGGCCATCGTGTATCCATGCTCCAGCTCGCTGTCCTCCAGCCACTGCATATGCTGCAGGGGACTACGGTTCCCTTCGATGAATTCGGTCAGCATCCGCTCCCGGGCGAGCAGCGACAGAACCTTGATCGAGTGGAGCATCTGGTCATCCGCAATCTGCTTCTCCAGGGTTCTGGCCGCCCTGGCAATCGTTTCGGTCAGTTCATCGTGGTCGATCGGCTTCAGCAAATAATCGAAAGCCCCTTCGCGCAGCGCTTCCCTCGCGTATTCGAATTCGCCGTACCCGCTGATGAAAATAATGATTCGCCTTGCCTGATCCGCCTTCAGTTCCTTCATGAGCGTAATGCCGTCCATCCCCGGCATCCGAATATCGCTGATAATGATATGCGGCGATACTTCGCGCGCCAGCTTCAATGCGCCGTCTCCGCTCTTGGCCTCCCCAACGACCTCCAGATCGAGCTCATCCCATGGAATAGCCGCCTTCAGGCTGCGCAGAATGATCGGCTCATCATCGACCAGCATGACTCTGAATTTGCCTTCCGATCCGCCCATGACGTTCCCCCCTGTCTCCTGTTTACTCTGCTGCCGTATTCCGCCTAAGCTTCCAATACCTTACCGAGGACTTCTGAATTTGCTCCAATGCGCCGGCAGCATCGATCCGTCCTCCAATCATATCCTCGATCACCTTAAGGAACGAACTGTTCACCTCGGGTGATAACGTGTTGTCGTAAGGCAGAAAGGTGCTCGCGGATTCCTCCATCAATTCCGTGACTTGGGCAAAAACCGGCCCGGTTTTCTTCGAATCATAGTCAATCTTCATCGAAGGGACGCGCAGCCCTTCATACACCAGCCGAGTCTGCACCTCCGTGGTATAGAACATGCCCAGCAGCTCCAGAGCCGATTGCTTTTTCGTTTCATCCAAGTCCGATGACAGCCCGATGCCGATCGTATATCCCCCTGCCAAGGAGCGTTCTTCGCCGGGAAAAAGCGACGGAAAGGGAATGACGCCGATCTCATTCTGAAAATCCGGGTAATCCTCATTCTGCAGCAGCGTGATATCCCAGCTGCCGTTCATATACATCGCCGCTTTTCCTTCCGTGAACTGGGCAATCGCTTCTTCCGTGGAAAGATCGTTTGCGTTCGGACTGAACGCCCCTTCTTCGATCCACAGCTCCAAGTGCTCAAACGCCTCCAAATACGACTCTTGCACAAAGCTGGCCTGATCATCGCCTTCAACCAGGCGGTCAATCAGTTCCGGCCCGGCGTAGCGATCCATGAAATAATGGGCAAAAATTCCCGCCGGCCACCTGTCTTCGTTGCCGACCGCAAAGGGGATGATGTCGTTCTCCCGAAGGACACGAATAGCTTCGTCCATCTCTCCCAGCGTCTTTGGAGGTTCCAGCTTCAGCTGCCGGAATAAAGCTCGGTTATAATAGATCGGCTCTGCGTGTCCCTCGAAGGGCAGGCCATAGATCCGGTCCTCGAAGGTCCAATGGTGCAGATCCTTGAACTGCTCCTTCAATCCGGTATCCTGCAAAAAATCCGTTAAATCCATCAACCGGTTGGATCTGGCATAAGGCACGATCTCGGCCCCTCCGAACAAAACAAACATATCCGGCGGCGTGCCGGTCACCATCTCGCTCTTCAGCTTTTGTTCCCGGTGAATCGTCTGATCGATGCTCTCGAAGTTCACCTTTACGTTTGGATGCGCTTTCTCATAAGTGCGGACGATGCTCTCGAATACGGCCAGCACCGGCTTGTCATGCTCTTTGTTCCAGAAATGCCGGAACGTTAGCGTGATTTTCTCGGGCTGTTCCTCCTGGGCCGGTCCCTGATTCTGTACCGTCACCCACACGACAGACAGCGCCAACAGAGCGGCATATCCGACGATCCAGCCCCAATTCCAAAACCATCTCACCCTGCAGCCCCCCCTGTCATGTCAGTATTTTCGGTATTCGAATTCGTATCAAGGAGCCGTAACCCGGGGAGGAACAGATCATCAGGCCGTAACGGCTGCCAAACCGGATCCGCAGCCTTTCATGGACATTCTTCAATCCGACCCCGTTCTCGCGGTACTTTTTGAGCTGTCCCGGATCCGAATTCCACAGCTTCATCAGCGTTTCCGGATCGAAGCCCGGACCGTTGTCCTCCACGTCAATCACGATATCCTCGCCGTTCTCGGACACCCGGATGGAGATGAGTCCGCTCTCCTCCATCGGCTCGATCCCGTGATATAAAGCGTTCTCAACAATCGGCTGAACGATCAGCTTTTGCGTAACGTAGTGCCTCAGTTCATTCGGAAGCTCAATGCCGTAATCGAATTTTTCCTCGAACCTGAATTTCTGTATCCGCATGTAATGCTGGACATGCTCCAGCTCCATGCTGAGGGGGATAAGCTCATGATGCTCGCTGATGCTGATACGCAGCAGCTTTCCAAGCGAAACTACCATCTTGCTGATATCCTTATTGCCCTGAAGCACGGCCATCGAATTGATCGATTCCAGTGAATTATAGATGAAGTGCGGATTGATCTGAGCGACCAGCGCCTGCAGCTCCGCTTCCTTTTTTCGTGCTTGCTCCGTCTCGACCTGCCCAATCAGCTCCTGGATCTGGGTGCTCATCCGGTTAAAGCCGTCGATTAACAAATCCGTCTCGTCCTCCGCCACGTTATGCGACGGGATCGGAACGAAGATGCCCTGCTTGACGCGCTTCATCCCGTTCACCGCGCTAATGATGCTGCGCACCATTCTGCGCACAAAAAAACGGTCGAACAGGAACGCCGACACGAGCGAGATCAGTCCCAGGATCAAGGCCAGGTTGCGAATCGGGACCGATTCGGCCGAAATCAGTTTGCTTGGCGTGATGGCGACCAGAAACCAATCTTTATTATGGGAAGGTGAATATGTGATCAGCGATTTTTCGCCTGCATATTGATCGATGTAGTAGCCTTTTCCATTCGTCTTATAACTATCCGAGAGAAACGGGAATTCCGTCCGCTCCCCGATATGCCCGCCTGACTTGCTGAACACGATGTGCCCCTGCTGGTTGACCAGCAAAATATCTCCCTGCTTCAGCGTTGCCGCCTCCCAGAACACCTGATCCAGGAGATCCGGCTTCACGTAGATCACCACGGTTCCGATATCCTCCAGCGAGTAATAGTCCTTGATGACCCTGGATTGAATCAAAACGGGAGCGCCGTCAGCCGCGGAGCCGTTCTCGCCGGGTCCGACCCATACGGGACGCCCCTCCGCCTTCTCCACCGCTTCATACCATGCCTGCTGCCTCAGTTCCTGAAGCTCCATTCCGCCATTCGTGTTATACATCAACCGGTCATTCGAATAAAAAGCAAACGACGCAATCATCGGATGATTGATCAGATTGTTGATCTCCTGCCGCCGTTCATAGGTAACCGCGTATTCCGGCTGTTTCAGCATCTGCTGAACCGATTGCTGGGTAATCGCCGAGTTCGAAATCGTCGTGATTTCGTTCAAGGCGAACTTCAGTTTCCGATCCGTTTCCAGGAGCGAAATCCAGTAGAAATCATTCGACTTCTTCTCCATCGCTTCCGAAAAGCTGTAATAGGATACCCCGCCCAGCGCGATGACCGGAATGAAGACCAGAAGAATAATAGCCAGCAATATCTTTCGGCGGAGTTTCATGGATCCTTCCTCCCTCCACTCTACTATGTCTATTATTCTTCATGACAGGCCGCATTCCTTGTCGACTTCACCTTGCTTGTTAACTTTTTATGGCGCCTGATGTCAATCCGGCGATCACCCATCGGCTGAACAACAGAAATACGATGAGAAGCGGCAGCGTCGCCGTGAAGGTGGCCGACATGATCATGCCGAAATCAAGGCCGTCCTTATTGGTGAACAATTGCTGCAGCGCAATTTGAATGGTGTAATTCTCCCTGTTTTTCAATACGACGAGCGGCCAGAAGAAATCGTTCCACACGTTCATGAAGTTCAGAATCCCGAGCGTGGCCATCGCCGGGGTAACAACGGGAATGGCAATGTTCCAGAAGATCCGGAAATGTCCGCCGCCGTCGATCCGCCCCGCTTCGATGAGCTCGGTATGAACGGCAGAGGCGATGTACTGCCGCATCCAGAAGATGCCGAAGGCATTGACCATGGCCGGCACGATCAGCGCTTTGTAGCTGTCGATCCAGTGCAGCTTGGCCATGATGACGTATTGTGGAAGCACGCCCAGCTGGGCAGGCACCAGCATCGTGGCAATGACAAAAACAAACAGCGTCTTTTTCAGAGGAAACTCATACTTGGCAAAAGCATAACCCGCCAGCGTGCAGAGGAACACAACGGACAAGGTCACGGCCGTAGACACCACCACCGAGTTCAACAAGGCCCTGAAAAAATCCGTCCGCTCCAGCACGCGCGCGAAGTTATCGAAAAACTGCGTGCCGGGCGTAAGCAGCGGCGGAATGTGAAATGCCGCATCCTTGTCATTGGTAGCCACGACGAACATCCAGTAGAACGGGAAGACCGAGACCAGCGCGCCAAGGACCATGAAAAGATAGAAAAAGAATTTCGCGACAACACCGGGTTCATCCGGCTTTTTTCGGCTTATGGCGACTGTGCTCATGCTTTTTTACCTCCCGAATCTTTGCCTTCGCGGCCCAATATCATATTTAATACCGAGAACAGAATGGTGGCGATGAATAAGAGAACCGCCGTTGCCGCAGCCGTACCGAAGAATCCGTTCTTAAATGCTTCGTTATACAAATAGGTGACCATCGTGACCCCTTCCTGACGCGTAGAACCCGTGCCGGACTGACCGAGGAATACATAAGGCTCCGTAAACAATTGGAGCGCGCCGATCGTCGATACCAAGGTGACGAACAGAATGAATGGGCGAAGAAGCGGCAGCGTGATATAGAGCAGCTGCTGGCCTCGGGTGGCCCCGTCGATTTTGGCCGCTTCATAAATATCGGTCGGAATGCTCTGCAGCCCCGACAGAAAAATAATGGCGTTATAGCCCATCCACCGCCACATGACCATGGACGATATTGCGATTTTGACTCCCCACCAGCCGGAGTTGAACGGCACGCTTTCCGCACCAAAGGTGTTCAGCAGCCAGTTGACCATCCCGTTGTTTCCGAACATCGTACTGAACACCAGCGTCACCGCAACGATGGAGGTGATGTTCGGCATGAAATACAGGATGCGGAACGTGTTCTTGAATCTGTTCAAGGCCGAGTTGAGCATAACCGCAACAAATAATGCCACAATCAGCTGCGGCACGGTTCCCATCAGAGCCATTATGAGCGTGTTGCTAAATGCGATCCAGAAGGTCGGGTCGCTTGTAATAAGCTCGTAATTCTTGAAGCCGACGTATTTCATCGGTCCGAGCGCATCCCATTTGAAGAAGGACAAATAGATGGTAAACAGGATCGGATACAGACCGAAGATTGCGAACAATATAAAGAATGGCGATATAAACGTATAAGCCGTAAACCGGCTTCGCACGGTCTCCGTCAACAAGCGCCGCCTTTGCGGCACCGGCTGCGGCGATTCTGCCGTTGCTGTGTCAGCCATGATGCACCTCCAGGTAGGTAAGGATAAATCCGAACCCGCGCGAAGGGCGCTTTATCCCTTCTCGGGTTCGGACGGTTATTGGATATGAACGGGCTAGCTGGAATGATCCGTCTGTTTAAGCTAGCTGCGATCGACCAGCGTCTTGATTTGCTTCATTGCGCTTTCCCATTCTTTTTGCGGGTCGGCCTTTTTCTCCAGCACGTTTTTGAGCGCGTTTTTGATGATCGTGTCGGTCTGGTCATGAAGCGGTCCGTAGTAAACCGGCTTGATGCGTTCCGCCGATTTGGCATACGCTTCGGAAATGACCTGGCCGCCGAAGAATTCGTCCTTCTCTTCCGTGAACGAAGGCTCGCTGTACACCGCCGGGATGGACGGGAACAAACCGCTGTCCTTAAACGATTTCAGCTGATTCTCCTTGTTCAGCACCCACGAGATGAATTCGTAAGCTTCCTTCGAATGCTTGCCTTCCTTCGGCAGGGTCAGGAACGAACCGCCCCAGTTGCCTGCTCCTTCAGGAAGCTGGGCAATCTGCCATTTGCCTGAAGTGTCTTTCGCATTGCGGATGGTACCGGCAATCCAAGCCGGGCCGAGCATGACGCCGAAGTCGCCGTCATTGATCGCTTTTTGCCATTCAGGAGACCATAGAATCCAGTTGCCGATCCAGCCTTCCTGAATTCCTTTTACCGTAAAGTCGTAAGCTTTTCTCACTTGCGGGTTCGTATCTCCGATAAAAGAGCCGTCCTCTTTGTTGAAGTAGATTTGATCCGGGGATTGGTCACGCACCCCGTTGTAGACCAGGTCCGTCAAATCGGCGAAAGGCTTTCCTGTTTTGCTTGTGAAATCCTTGGCCACGCTGGCGAATTTGTCCCATGAATCGATCGCAGCGCTGAAGCCGTCCGGATCGGTTGGCAGTCCTGCTTGCTCTGCCAGATCCGTACGGTAATAGACGACCGTAGGGCCGATGTCTGTTGGCAGCCCGAGTTGGAAGGTGCCGTCAACCGATGTGGCCTGCTTCCATTTCCACTCCAGGTAGTTGCCCTCTAAGTCTTTGGCGCCGAGGTCGTACAGGTTATAGAACTTATCCTGGTTATTAATGAAGCGCTCCATGAAGGCAATTTCCAGCTGGAAAATGTCGGGTGCGCCAGAGCCCGCGGACAACGCCGTCGTCAGATTGTTGTGGTGCGCCGTTTGGTCCGACGTATTCTGGAATTTGAACGTGATGTTTGGATGCTCTTTCGTATATTCCTTCGCTAGATCTTCATAGTTGGTCGTTCCGAGCGACCAGAAGGAGAGCTCGATTTTCTCTGTGGATTCGGTTCCTTCTTTCGTATTGTCCGTCCCTTCATTGCTGCTGCCTCCCCCCGGAGATTCAGCCGTACTGCTTCCGTTCCCGCCACCGCCTCCACATGCGGCCAGCGTGAATACCATGATGACACTCAGGAGCAGCAAGCTCCATGATTTAAACCTTTTCATTCTTCTACCCCTCTTCCATGGAACGTATTTTTCTTCTTTAGTCTAATGAAAGCGGAGCCAAATTTTGAGGAGGCAAACTTTCGAATTTGAGTTGAATATATTACGATTCACGTACATCTCGAAAAATCGCAGCACTAAAAAACCGCATATCGATTATCGATAGCGGTTTAAATAGCTTAGATTTGTCATATCGTCCATTTGACGATGGAACCCGCGTAGGTCATGCCTCCGCCGAATCCGTAGAGCAGTGCGTGGTCTCCCGCTTTCAGGCGCCCTTCGTCGACGGCCAGCTGAAGCGCAAGCGGAATGGAAGCTGCCGACGTATTCCCCCGGTACTCGACGCTGGTCAAGGTGCGGTCCATTGTAAACGGCCCCCGCTCGTTAATCGCCTCGATCATGCGGAGATTGGCGCTATGCGGAACAAACCAATCGACTTCGTCCGCGGTCATGCCCCCTTTGGACAAAAGGGCCCGGACGCCGTCCGGAATGTTCCGAATGGCCCACTTATAAATCTCGCGGCCATTTTGGACAAGGCATCCGCTCTTTAATTCCGTACCGTCCATTTGCTCGGAGAGCGCGGTTTTATACAGATGAATGCCGCCTTCGCCAAAAGTGCCCGAGACGGAAGCGATGATCCCAGCCGAAGACTCGTCTCTCTCCAACAATACGGCACCTGCGCCATCCCCAAACAATACGCATGTCGTTCGGTCGGTGTAATCCGTAATCTTCGATAACGTTTCCGCGCCGATAACCAGAATTTTACGGTAGGCTCCCCCGGATATCAATCCGTCAGCCATCTGCAGCGCATATACGAATCCCGCACAGGCGGCATTCAGATCCATCGCACCCGTGCTTGCGATGCCCAGCTTTGATTGCACTCGGGAAGCGGTACTGGGAAAAGAGTACTCCGGCGTGCTCGTGGCCACAAGAATCATATCTGCATCCTGCACGGTAACGCCATACCGTTCAACCATATCCTCCACAGCTTTAATGGCAAGATCGGACACGTACTGATCGGGAGCCGCAATCCGGCGTTCCCGCATGCCTGTTCGCTGGACGATCCACTCATCGCTCGTTTCCACCATCTTCTCTAAATCCGCATTCGTTAAGATCCGTTCAGGAACGTACGTCCCGATTGCCGTTATTCTCGACTTCGATTGGCTCATCATTCCCACCTCCAATTTTATAACCATTATAACACCAAGTATTAGGACTTGGTACTAATTTATTTTTATATATGATTATTACAGCCTTCACCATCTTCGCCCCCATCTAAACACGTGGTCCCTCTTACATGAAAAAACCTTTATCGCTGAAGCGATAAAGGTTCTCTAATTAGAATCAGAAACAGACTTCCTCACCAATCGACATGGAATATATCTGGATGTGGGGATCCCGCAATTTTACTTTCTAATGATTCATGATTGTATAACAAAAAAGACCGCTATCGATTACTCGATAACGGTCTTTATGGTTGTTCGCTTGGCGACGTCCTACTCTCCCGGGACCCTTCGGTCCAAGTACCATCGGCGCTGGAAGGCTTAACGGTCGTGTTCGGTATGGGAACGCGTGGAACCCTTCCGCCATCGCCACCAAACGGTTCAGATGCTTGATCACCTGAAAACTAGATACGAAACGATATTTGCAGCACATTAGAATCCGTAGCATTCACCCGATGTGGTATCGGGGTCCCCAGAAAGTATTCGGCGTTGCTACAAAAGCTTCGCTTCACTTTTTGGGGTGTTTTTGGATAAGCCCTCGACCGATTAGTATTGGTCAGCTCCATGCATTGCTGCACTTCCACCTCCAACCTATCTACCTCGTCGTCTTCAAGGGGTCTTACGAATTGGGAAATCTCATCTTGAGGGGGGCTTCACGCTTAGATGCTTTCAGCGCTTATCCCGTCCGTACGTAGCTACCCAGCCATGCTCCTGGCGGAACAACTGGTGCACCAGCGGTACGTCCATCCCGGTCCTCTCGTACTAAGGACAGCTCCTCTCAAATTTCCTACGCCCACGACAGATAGGGACCGAACTGTCTCACGACGTTCTGAACCCAGCTCGCGTACCGCTTTAATGGGCGAACAGCCCAACCCTTGGGACCTACTTCAGCCCCAGGATGCGATGAGCCGACATCGAGGTGCCAAACCTCCCCGTCGATGTGGACTCTTGGGGGAGATAAGCCTGTTATCCCCAGGGTAGCTTTTATCCGTTGAGCGATGGCCCTTCCATGCGGTACCACCGGATCACTAAGCCCGACTTTCGTCCCTGCTCGACTTGTAGGTCTCGCAGTCAAGCTCCCTTATGCCTTTGCACTCTT
>NZ_CP150293.1:160000-1055000 GCF_038051935.1 Paenibacillus sp. FSL H8-0457 | reverse complement strand
TGATCACAAACAAGATCCACATCAGCCAATGTACCTTGGTATCCGTGCGGCCAATCAATTTGCCGAATACCGCAAGAATCACATAAGCAATGATACCAGCGGAGATCCCGTTCGCGATACCGCCTGTGAATGGCATCAGGATGATCGTCAAGAATGCCGGGAAAGCTTGCATGAAATCGTCCCACTCGATATCGCGTACCTGGCTCATCATCAGGACGCCGACGATGACAAGTGCGGGTGCCGTAGCGGCCGAAGGAACAACCAGTGCAATCGGAGCCAGGAACAATGCCAGAATGAAGAGTACGCCTGTGGTAACCGCAGTCAAGCCTGTACGTCCGCCTTCAGCAACACCGGAAGTACTTTCTACGAAGGCCGTGATCGTACTAGTTCCGAGGAATGCGCCTGCGCTTACGCCGCCCGCATCCACGAGCATCGCTTTGCCGAGCTTTTTCTCGCCTTCTTCTTTGTTCTTCAGAAGTCCGGCACGGCCGGCCGTACCAACCAGCGTTCCGAACGTATCGAACAGCTCGACGAATGTGAAGATGAAAATAACTTCGATAAGACCAATCCCGAGCGCACCCTTCAAGTCCATCTGACCGACAGCCAGATTATCGAACGAAGGAATCCAGCTCGCGGTGCTCAGACCCGACAGATCGGTAACGCCCATCGGAATACCGATCAGCGTCGTCAGCACGATACCGATAAGCAGTGCGCCTTTCAGCTTCAGGACCATCAGGATGGCAATCAGGAACAGCCCGATGATCGCAAGCAGCGTATCCTTGTTTTCAACGAAATTTCCAAGACCAAGATTGAAGGCACCGCCTGGTACCGGATGAGAGATATCCGTTCCCGGGTTGATGGAAGCCGTAACGATATTGCCCAGCTTCAGGCCAACGATCGTAATGAACAATCCGATACCAACGGTAATGGCGATCTTCAAGTTGTTCGGAACCGCCGTCAACAGCATTTGGCGGACTTTGGTTACCGTAAGAATGATGAAGACGATACCGGAGATGAATACGGCACCGAGCGCCGCCTGCCAAGTAATCGCACCGTTCGAGCTTAATACAACTGTCATGAAATACGCATTCAAACCCATACCTGGTGCCAGCGCAACCGGAATGTTAACGAAAAAGCCCATGGCCATGGTCACGAGACCGGCACCAACAGCGGTAGCGAAGAATACGCCTTCTTGTGGAATGCCCGCGCCGTCAGGACCCAGGAACAGATTGTTGACCAGCAGGATGTAAGCCATGGTCATAAAGGTCGTCAAGCCTGCGATAATCTCGGTTCTTACATTCGTTCCGTGTTCCTTTAGTTTAAAGAAACGCTCCATTGTAGAGATATCCCCCTTAAATTAATGACCGGCAACATACAAATAGACCCTAAGGATAGATCCCTAGGGCCGTCGCTTGAAAAAAGAGCCGCAAAACAATCTTTCGCATGCTGCCGGGCAGCATCCTTATCGAATAACCGGTCTGCTGCATTGGAGCTTTGCTCCAGCTTGCAGGCCGGTCTCGAATGCTGGACGAGTCCGCATCATTATATTGCCGCTCTTCTTTTCGTAGCGAGATCATTACGGTGACCTGTAGAGACTCCCGGGCCCATTCCCGGGATTATACGAAAAAGCTCGTTATTTGTAGTTGTCGTGTCGGTTTCTACACATATTCTAGGACGAGAAGCCCAACCTTGTCAACAACAAAAACGAATATTAAACTTGTCAATTTAAAGAAACGTTCGGGAATTGCCTTTCCAAAAGCTTTCCGCTCTAGGACGACTGACCTACATACGGCTAAAAATAACCCAAAACCTGGGAAGATGCGCACATGTTCATCGAAATCCGCCCGGTGAGGTGTTTTACATCCGATGGTGGCAGACGCGGGTCGAAACCGGACACGCAGGATGAAATCGGAATCGTCTATCTCCTTAGGAGAAACTTATGGCTATTTTACCGACAGCATGGTGGGTCTCACTTAATGCGTGGGCATCGTAGAGCCCTTTTCGCGAAAAAGGAAACGTAGCTCCCACGACGGCTCTTACCTTTTTTTGCTCTAACAGATCGGCTATTTCCTGAAGCTGCTGGCCATTGGGATCCAGCCATATATTTTTGGCGGTCACGTCGTATTTTCTTACCAGTTCTTCATCAAAATCGCTGACAATCGATATGATTCGCCCGGTATGCTGTTTCAGTACTTTAAAGCTGTTCTTCTGCACGTCACCGCCCATCGTATCGAACACAACGTCCACATCCGATAATTCATCTTCAAATCGGGTCGTCCGATAATCGATCATCCGATCAGCACCGAGTGAGGCAAGCAGTTCATGATTGCGTTCGGTGGCGGTCGTTATGACGTAAGCACCCGCTTGTTTGGCAAACTGGATAGCGAACATGCCGACGCCGCCAGCGCCTGCATGAATCAATACCTTCTCTCCTTTGGTCAGTTCACCATGTGTAAACAGCGCCTGCCAAGCAGTGAGTCCCGCGAGCGGAACGGATGCCGCTTCCTCCCATGAGATAGCAGCAGGCTTGCGTGCCAACAGGTGGTCATCCACCAAAGTAAATTCGGCATATGTGCCAAACCGGGTCGTTTCCGGGCGGGCAAACACTTCGTCCCCCACTTTCCAATCCGTTACCTCGCTCCCGATTTCCGAAATGGTCCCGGCAACATCCCATCCTAAAATAATGGGAAACTCACAATCCATCATTTGTTTTAAATAGCCTTCTCGAAGCTTCCAGTCAATTGGATTGATCGAGGTAGCGGCCACTTTGACTAAGACCTGATGCGCTTGCGGTGCAGGAGTAGGTACTTCTCTTTCCTGAAGCTCTTCCTTGCCACCATAACGGTCAATGACGATAGCTTTCATTCTTTTCCTCCTCACAGGTTCGGTCTTGGTTCAACTTCCCTAAAGCTCGCTCTTACCCATTGCACCTTAACGTATTATTTATCTTATTGGACAAAAGATGCATGCAATAAACCAGGGCCTCAATCCATTGTTTTAAGAGGAAAGCTCGTATGGTACCAACGCAAAAAACCTTCAATCCCACGGATGTGGATTTGAAGGTTTTTATGTTTAGTGAAGCAGTATAAAAATTACTCCCACTCGATCGTTGCTGGCGGCTTGGAAGTCACGTCGTACACGATGCGGTTGACGTTCTCGACTTCGTTCACGATGCGGACGGAGATTTTCTCCAGCACATCCCATGGGATGCGCGCCCAGTCCGCCGTCATGCCGTCGATGGAGGTTACGGCGCGGATGCCTACGGTGTAGGAATACGTGCGCGCATCACCCATAACGCCGACGCTCTTCATGTTCGGAAGCGCCGTGAAATACTGCCAGATTTCGCGATCCAGACCAGCTTTCGCGATTTCCTCGCGCAGGATGTAGTCGGAGTCGCGGACGATTTGCAGCTTGTCCTCCGTTACTTCGCCCAGTACGCGAATCGCAAGACCCGGGCCAGGGAAAGGCTGACGATGAACGATCTCGTCCGGCAAGCCAAGCTCTTCGCCGACTTTGCGAACTTCGTCCTTAAAGAGGGCTTTGAGCGGCTCGATGAGCTCGAATTTCATGTCTTCAGGCAGCCCGCCGACATTGTGGTGGGACTTGATCGTATGTGCCGTGTCCGTTCCGCTCTCCACGATATCGGTATACAGCGTGCCTTGAGCCAGGAATGCGAAATCATCAAACTTGCTGGATTCCTCATCGAATACGTAGATGAACTCGTTGCCGATGATTTTACGTTTTTTCTCCGGATCGTCCACGCCCTTCAGCTTGGACATGAAACGCTCCTGAGCGTCAATCTTGACGACCTTCATGTCGAACTTGCCGACAAAGGTCTCCATCACGCTCTCGGCCTCGCCCTTGCGCAGCAGTCCATGATCGATGAACATGCATGTCAGCTGATCGCCGATGGCTTTGTGAATCAGCATGGCCACAACGGATGAATCAACGCCGCCGCTCAGTGCACACAGCACTTTTTTCTCGCCGACCACTTCACGGATTTCGCGAACCTGATCCTCGATGAAAGTCTCCATGCTCCAGTTGCCTTCGCAGCCGCATACTTCGTACAGGAAATTCTTAATCATTTCGTTACCATGGACGGAGTGGCGAACCTCCGGATGGAATTGCACGGCGTACAGCTTCTTGTCTTCGTTACTCATCGCGGCGATCGGAGCGGATTCCGTTCCTGCATCCAGCTTGAAGCCGGAAGGCAGCGATACCACGTGATCGCCATGACTCATCCATACGGTTTGTTTTTGCTCAATCCCTTTGACAAGCGTCGAGTTCGGAGCGAATTCCAATTCGGCTTTACCGTATTCGCGCTTCGAAGCACGCTCTACTTTTCCGTCCAGCTGCTGAGCCATCAGCTGCATGCCGTAGCAAATGCCGAAGATCGGCAGTCCCAGATCGTAAATGGCAGGATCCACATGCGGTGCATTCTCGGAATACACGCTGGAAGGACCTCCTGAGAAAACAATGCCGCGCGGGGAGAGATCTTTAATCTTCTCGACGGGCGTATTGTATGGCAGAAGCTCACTATAAACGCCAAGATCGCGAATGCGTCGTGCTATAAGTTGGTTGTACTGTCCACCGAAGTCCAAAACGACGATGATTTCATTAGGCTTATTCATTACCGGGCCTCCCTTGATTAATGAAATTAATTATACGCAACCCCAATTCATACCGTCAAGAAAGAGGGCCCTTTGTTTTCATGCCAGTTTTTTGACAATTCGAATGCATTGGCGCAAAAAGAGTACTTTTTCCGTACGGGACCAAGGTTCATCCTGGTACGCCGCCCGCTCCCAACGCGACGCGAACGCCTCCAGCTCCGCCCTGAATTCGGCATCGGCAATCGACAGGGCGCTGACGTATTGACGCATGGTCTGCCCTCTTTCCAGATCCCCATACTTGCGCTGCAACTTGTCCCAGACCCATACCGCCGCCGATACGAGTCCCTCCCGCCCGCTGACCGCTATCGTCCGGGCCATCCTCATGAAGGCCCAACTTTGGCGTACGGCCGGAATTCGGCAAATGACGGCCACAATAAGAGGGAAGATCAACAAAAGCGCGACCCCAAACATCACGGGACCGATGGCGGATATCACAAGGAGCACTTTAACGGCAGCGTAGATCATGGTACTCCACAAGGTATGCCATGACATCATTCCGGCGGAGCCGGAATCGCCGGCAGCCGGAGGCGGGGACATCCCCTCGACCCCAAAGCCCGGAGTCGGATCAAACAGGACCCACCCCTGTCCCGGGAAAAACACTTCCACCCACGCATGCGCATTCTTTTGGGCGACCTCGTAACGATCCATCGTGCCGGCCACCCGATCGCCAGGCGCGAATCCCGTCACATAGCGTGCGGGGATGCCCTCGGATCGGAGTAAGACGGTCATCGCCGTAGCAAAATGAACGCAGTACCCTTCCTTCGCATCGAACAAAAAATGATCCGTAAAATCCCGGCCCTCCGGTGGCACGGAGGTTTGCAGCGTATACGTATAGTTCTGCTCCAAATAGGATTCGATAGCTTGCGCCGTTTCATACCTGCCCGCGGCGTCCGATGTAATCTTCCGCGCTAAATCCTTCACCCTGGAGGGCAGTTCCTCGGGAAGCTCCAGATACATTTCTTCCATATATTCGGGATCGTCCCCGTTCGCCCTGCGGAGCGCTTGCTCCTCCGGCTGCACGTATAAAGTCTCTACGGTATAACCGGACACCGCCCTCTCGCCTTGCAAGGAAATCGTTTCGGACAGCCTGTCGACGGCCAACCTTGGCGCACCTCTCTTTTTGGAAGAATGCATCTCCTTAACGCGGGTAATAATACCTCCCGACAGCAAAGATGGGACGGGGGTCTCCTGTACAAAAGTCAGCGACTGCACGATCGTCTCTCCAGAAGGACGCTCCCAATACGGCAGGAAACCGCTCAGGTCCTCCAATAGCTTGACTGGCTTGCGGATGGAGGGATCTGTATCCCATTTCCGGCCGTCATATCGATTATACGTGTCTCCGCGCCAATACGTCGGTACAGGCGATTGCGCCGTAAAATACAATGCATCGCTGAGCGTCAGAGGGCCTCCCAAATCTTCTCCTTGGGAAGCATATCCCGCAACCTGGGAGGCAGGAATCGACGGTTCCGTATTTCCGCGGAGCCGCTCCCCCCATCCCGCCAGTCGTTCCGCCATTTCCGCCACACTCAATCCAATGCCTGGCGAAGGCTCGCCCAAGCCCCCTCCTACTCGGGTAATCCCCGCGATCAGAACGGAGGCCAGCAGCACAAACAGGCTCCAGCGCAGCAGAGGCAGCCCGGACAAGCGGCCGGTTCGCATTGGTTCGGGGAGGTCCATTTCCGAAGAGGTTCCCTCAACGGTTTCCTGCTTCAGCTTAAGGATCAGCATCATGCCCTGGGCCAGCAACATGTACAGCACCGCGCACAGCATATCCCCATAGACGCTTTCTTCCATGGCAGACTCCAGCACCGCCAAATAAACCAGCGTCGAACCGCCAAACAGCCAAACGGTCCGGCGATACAGAGCCAGCATATGCACTGCGGATACCATGATGCCCCAGCCGACAAGCAGGATGATCGTCTTCGTTTCCTGGCTTAAGATCGTAAACTCCCACGCATTTCTGAAAGCCGAAGCGTCGCCTGGAAGTATCAGCGAAGCGTAATCGGACAGCCATGCGAGCGGATCGCTATATTCAAACAACCGGGAACAGAGCCAGACCACCAGCCCGGCATTCAGCGGCAGCCACACCCAGCCTCGCCATGTAAACAACCCTTGTAGCAGCAGAAACAAAGCCCATAGGAATAAGGTTTCCAGCACAAACCGGCCGCCTGTTTCACCCGCATTCCGAAGGGGCAAGAGCCACTCTGACAGAAGTCCCATCACCGGCAGCGTGATTAATATGCGATGAAGCAGCGTTCCGTGCGACAATCTGGAAACGAATACCGAAGGCACACTCCGTGATCCGAATGACCCGGCTTCCCGATTGCCGCCAGCCCTAACGGGCGAGCTGTCCGGTCCTGTCATGGACGGCACCTCCGATCTTGATAGGGTGCTCTACCTCTACTGCTGGTTTTTCATGTACATACACCAGCTTCCCGCCTTTGCCGAAAAATTCCTGCGCCCACGGCGGATGCGCCTGATTCTCCGATGGAGCCGCCGCTGTGCTTTCAGCCGATTTCAACCGGCTTACGCTTTGAATGCAATAAATGGTCACCTTTCTGCAGCCCGCATTCAGGAGGTTTATGCCGGCGACAGCGGCACCCTGATGGAAGTACCCGGTGATGATAGCCCAATCCGTATTCTTTTGCGAGGGATTGAAGGATTGCTGGAATCTTCGGTTCCGCATCGGATCATTCCCGGTTAGCTGAACAGAGGCCAGAGGCACCAACGAATCCGGCTGCCCCTTGGACCTGCCTTTGCGTTCAATCGATGAACCCTCTAAATCCGTCCCATCCATGCATAATTGATAGGGGATTCTATGGCGTATAAGCCGGGATACCATTCCCGCTGCAGCCGATACCGCTTCTTCAAATACTTCCTGCGGTTTCCGGGCTTCATGGCCCTCATACCCTTGGAGCGATGTATCCAGCACAACGCCCTGCCTTGCTCCAAAGCCCTCATGAGGCATAAAAGATTGCAAGCGGCCAAGCTTCGCGGAATTCTTCCAATGAATCCGATTCATGGGATCCCCTGGAACATAATCGCGCACGCCCGATCCTCTCATTTCATTCCAAACGTTGAAGCGTACGCGTTCATCTTCCGTATCCATATCGCTTCCATGCATGGGCATCTGGGCCACAGGCCACTCCGCGGGCTTTGGCAGCACGATCAGGCCGCCCGAATCGCTGAGGAGACTTCGGTTTGTCCTGAACCAGCCGAACAGATCACCCCATTCCATCTCGCTATAGATCGAAGACCAGACTCCGCGGGGAACCTGGTTCAGTCGGTAGGTATACTCAAGTCGTCGCCGCATGCCCGGGAACAGCAGTTTGCGATATGTCCTGCTGCCGATGCGGTCGGTGATGATAAGCCATGGCAGGGGAAGAATGCAACGATAGGCAACATGAACCGTCATCTGGACGGAGTCTCCAGCCTGTATGCACAAAGGGGAGCTTGTGTGCGAGATGGTGATTCGGGTCGGACCGAGCAAGCTCGTCACAGCCCCTCCCAGCAATAGAATCGTGGATGCCCACCAAACCAGCCGCAGCGCTTCCCCGCCTAACCAAAGATAGAGCCCCAAAGACACCGACCAGATGGCTATGCCTCTCAACCATTCCAGCAGACGCCGTCTCATGAGGTGCTTCCCTTCCGGCTGCGCTGGCGCGGCAGGTCAAACCTCGTAAGGATGGATTCTACCATTTCATAAGGAGTCACGCCGGCTGCGCGTGCATCATGACCGAGGTGAATCCGGTGGGTCAGCACCGGTACGGCAACGCGCAGGCAGTCATCCGGGATGACATACATTCGGCCTGTCAAGAATGCGGCTGCCTGCGAAGCACGGAGCCACGCTAATGTCCCTCTCGGACTGATGCCCAGGGATACGCCCTGCTGCCTTCGGGAAGCATCGGCCACACTGACCATGTAGCGTTTGATGGTGTCATCCACGAAGACGCGGGACACGCTCTGCTGCATCCGGATGAGCTCGGAGCCCATCATGATCGGCTTCAGATCATCCAGTCTGGAACTGCCCATTCCCCGCTCCAGCAGCTCCAATTCGCCTTCCATGTTGGGGTAGCCCAGCGATAATCTCATCAAAAAGCGATCCAGCTGCGCCTCCGGCAGGCGGCTTGTGCCTTCATATTCGTACGGATTTTGCGTTGCCAGCAGGAAGAACGGGGCAGGCAGCGGATACGTATGACCGTCCACGGTGACGCGCCCCTCTTCCATCGCCTCCAGCAGCGCGGATTGCGCCCGCGGCGATGCCCGGTTAATCTCATCGGCCAACACGATATTGGATATCACCGGTCCGGGCCTAAATACAAATTCTCCCGTGTGCGGATAATAGACCGATGCGCCCGTAATGTCCCCTGGCATCAGATCATAAGTAAACTGAATGCGGCTGAAATCGCAGCCGATTAACGCAGCCACCGACTTCACCAGCATGGTCTTCCCGACTCCCGGCACGTCCTCCAGCAGCACATGGCCCCCGGCCAGCAAGGCAATCATCGTTAACGAGATTTGCTCCTCATGTCCGACGATGACGCTGCCGACCCGTTTGGTAACCCTCCCCAGAAGATCTGGCGCCCACTCCGGATGATCGGCTTCTTCAGCATGAACGGATGAACGATACAAGTACATCAACCTCCAACCTATATTCATAGATTATTTAATAGCGCTAGCTTAGAATCTTGAATCTATGAATAGGTTTTCCAAGAAAGCACGAAGATAGACGTCTTTTGCTAGAAAAGGATTCGCCTGTCCCGCATGATTCATAGCACGTCGCCCGCCTGGCCTGGAGGATCTGCACGAAAAAGGCCAGCCCGTAGCAACGGGTGGCCTCCATCTCATTCATACGTACATGCTGCTTTTCATCGTTCACGTCCGATCATCGCATTAACGATTCACGGCCTTAATCAGTTCCCAATTCCAAATCCGGTCCAGAATCACGGCTGCCTGGGCACGCGTAAAGTAAGCCTTCGGCGCGATTTTGCCGTTCATGCCGTTCACGATGCCCGACCCTGCAAGCAGAGCTGCACTCGATTTGGCATATTCGGCAACCTCATCCCCATCGGCAAAAGCATCCAGCGCCCCTTCGCCCTCCAGCTTCTTGCCTGCCGCCTCCAGGGCACGCTGCGTGATCAGCATCATGTCCTGGCGCGTCATCGGCGTGTCCGGCGAGAAACGATTTCCGCCGACGCCTTGAACGAGCCCAAGCTCTGCGGCGATTTGCACGTGTTTGTAATAATAGGCCGCAGACGTAACATCTCCGAATGCTGCCCGGCCTTCGCTCGAGCCTTCCAGTTCCAGCACGCGTACGAGCATAACGAGGAATTCGGCCCGGGTGATTTCGTTCTGCGGATCGAACATCGTTTCGCTTACCCCTTGGATAAATCCGCGGGATGCCATCGTTTCGATCGCATCGATCGCCCACGGCACATGCTTCAGGTCATGAAACGTCTTGAATGCGGAAGCGACTGCAAACGTGCCGCCATGCGGCAGCGCTGCGCGAACGATCCCCTGTTTCGCATCATAACGGCTGTTAGCAAGAGGCCCGCCTTGCCCGTTGGCATCGATCTCCCTGACAAAGATATGATCCGGTTGTGCCAGCTCTTCCTTGGTTGGTGTGTAAGGCACCGACCAGATCAGGCGAGCTTTGCCCGATTTCCACGACAGGGCCCGGTCGCCGGCAAGAGCCTCTATCCGGAACACCGGACGATCACCGATCTCCTCGCGAAGGGCTGCACCCAGATTGCTGCCCGAAGCTTTCGCCAGACGCAGCGCGACGGTTTCCGTATCCTTTACTCCGGCTCCCCGAACCCATGCGCTTGGCAGCTCCAGTGCGCCGAACTCCGTTTGGAGGATCAACACAACCTCCGAGTTCCCCAGCAGCCACTTGCCCGGCAATTGAATTTCGTAGGACTGGGCCTCTGTTTGAGCCGGGATAGCCACGATTGCTCGCTTCGGTCCTTCCACACCGGCTGCCGCCCTATCCAATGCCTGCTGAAGGACTTGGCTCGAGACTACAGCGAGAATCCGCCCGTCGTTGTTCCGGATTTCGAGTGAAGGCGTGTTTGGAGCTGGACTTGTACTGCTTCCGCCTCCGCCCGCGTTTGCACCGCTTCCTCCGTCACCGCCGCCGTTATGTTCTCCGCCGTTTCCGTCTCCTCCGCCAGGAGCGGAGCTCTTCGTGAATTCCAGCACGCCGAACCTGGACGTGTTCTGATAGGACTGGCCCGTCGGATCCGACCAGATGGCCACGCTGTCTCTTGTGCCCTGGCCGTCTTCATCGTTGTTCACCTGCAAATCGAATCCGATGACCGTCCCTTTCTCAGGCTTGATCTTGTCGAGGCGGATCGCTGCTTCAACGACATATCCCCCGTCGATCACCTTCGCTGCCGAAGTGAAGTTATCCTCGCCCGCATAACCGCCAAAGGAACGCAGATTGTTGAAGTTCATCCGGTACTGTCCATCATCTTCTTGGTAAGCATCCGTCTTTCCATTATTCTGATCCACAAAAATCTCTACCGAATCCTGCTCCCATACGTTGGGACTCGCATCCGACAACAAGCTGTCGCTAACTATGGCGTAAACATACAGGTAATTCTCATCCCATAGCGTCCGGAATGTTGCGGTCGCGCCGCTGTTACCCTCGACCCACACGTCGGTTGCCAGTTCCGCGGCGTCCTTCCAGACCACGTCCAGCTCGCCGTCCACCTTCGGGGTGCCGTAGCGGGCCTGGGCCGATTTCGGCGCAGCAGCGAGCGTAAGAATGCCGAGTCCGTCTTGATCGCTCTCCTGGGCATGCCTTGGATCGCTCCAGGACACCACCGCTCCATTCTTGCCATGCTCGGAACCGTCATCCGAACCGGAATCCGTTACCCTGACATCGAAATAAATGTCGCCGCCCAATGCCCCTGTTCCGTGTAGCTGGAGAAGAGCCTCCCCCGCGTAACCTCCCGCGGTCTCTGCCGTGTTGGCGGCTCCACGCTGAATCCGGGCCTCTTGCAGGGTACCGTTCACCACCGCGAAGATATCAACCTGATCCCCTGGGGCTATCGATCCGTCTTTCACGTCAACCCTGACATAGATATGGTCCTTGTCCCATAGCGTCTTAAATTCGGCAGACAACGATCCTAGCTTCTCCGTCCTAAGTGACGGAACCAGATTCCAGGCAGCATCCGGTTGTCCGTCGATGACGGCCTTACCCTCCACAGCCATTCCGGTTTTTCTCACAATCGTTAGCCTGGAGGGATCGACCATTCCCCAATAAGCTGGCTTGGCCTGATATTGCTTGTCAAAAGGAAACGGGGCATCCTGGCGGCCCGTCCCGGCGGGACGGTCATGCAGCCAGGTATGGTCGTCTGCAATCCCCCAAAGAGTGACATTGCTGATCCAGCCACCCTCCACGCCTGCATCAACGCCCATTTGGTCCAGCCGCTTCAATTCTTCAAACAGCTCTTTGTACCGATAGCCTTGCTTGTCGAGCAATTCCTGAGGAACGGTCTGGAAGGCGTCGGTATTGTTCGTGTACACCGAAACGTCCAGCTCGGTAAGCTGATTATCAAAGCCCGCCTCGCCGAACATCCGGATGGAATCCGAGATTTGCTGGATGGAGGGCCCGCTGATATTGATATGCGTTTGATGGCCCACGCCATCGATCGGAACGCCTTCCGCCTTCAGCTGTTTTACGAGATTCAGCAAATAATCGCGTTTCTTCGGGTTGTGCGTGCTGTAATCGTTGATGTACAGCTTGGCCTCGGGTCCGGCTGCGTCTCGCGCCGCATGAAATGCGGTCCGGATATAGTCGAGTCCCGTTATCCGGTACCACTGGCTGTCCCGCATGCCGTCCGGACGCCCTTCGTCAATAACCTCATTCACGACGTCCCAATCGCGGACATCTCCCTTGTAACGGCCGGCCACCTCATGGATATAAGCTTCCAGCCTCTGAAGGACGAGCGCTTTGTTCTCCGGCGTGGCTTCAAGATATTGGCCCTGATCATCCTTCAGCATCCATTCGGCGCCTTGCTGATGCCACAGCAGCGTATGGAACCGGAGGTTCATATCATGATCCCTGGCATAATCCCTGATCAGATCCGCGTTGGTAAAGTTATAGGTTCCCTCTCTCGGATTGAGAGATTCCGGTTTCATCACGTTCTCGGCAACAAGCGAGTTGTAATGATAATCCAGAAGCTCCTTGTGCACGCCGGACAGATGCTTGGGCTCCACGGCTGCCCCGATCTCGAAATACTCCCGATACACATCCTTCAGGGCGGGAATATCCGTCTGAATGGAGCCCGGCAGAGCGAGCTTAATGTCATCGACATAGAAATTGGAAAGATCCGAGGTTTCCACGTACAGCTTCAAGGTTTCCATATCCGAGCTGAAGCCGAAGGTTCCTTTCAGTTCCACCCACTCCGTGCCGCTCGCGGAGGCTGAGGCGAGGGTCGTATAAGACGTCTCTGCTGCGCCCGCCGCTTTATTCTCCATCGAAAGCGATAGTTTGACCGCAGCGGCAGGAGCCTGCTCAAGCCTGGCATAGGCTGAGATCGTATACGTTTTTTGGCTCACCATGATGTCTTTGACGTCCTGGCTGGGCCCGTTCCAGTTGTTCGTCCGATCATGGACCTTTAAACCGTAGCCGCCGCTATGGGCTGCTTCTGGCACAGCTTCTACGGTCTCCGAATCGCGAGGTCCCCAATCCATCGTCGTTCCGTCTTCAAAATCCCATACGACCGTATTCTCTCCTCCCGGCACCCCATTGCCCGGGTCCGGTGCCGGCTCAATCAGCCGGACTTTGAAGTCGTCCATATAATAAGCGGCGTCCGGACTGCTCGGACTCTGCAAATACACCTGCAGGGCTGATGCATTGGCATCGTATTTATAACGGCCTTTTACCTCCACCCACCCGTCGGCGGTTACATCGACCGGGCTGCTGAAGTTCACGTATTCCGGCTCGGCCCCGGTTTGCTGCATGGCAAGCTGAAGCTTCTGAGACCCTTGGGTGCCCTCCTTCAGATGGACATAAGCGGAAATTTCATATGTCGCTCCCTTGTCCAGCCGATTCGTGGCGGATAGATTAAACCCCGGTCCGTTCCAGGTCGCTGTCCTTCCCTCCGTCAGCAAGCTCCCTGTTCCTTCATAAGCATAGGTAGCGGAAGTCACCGTCTCCGTCCCCCGTTTGAACCACCCCTCCGTCCCGCCATCGAAATGATGGTGAATCACAAGATTCTGATCAGCGGGCGTTTGGGCCGGTTCAACTGCCGCCGCGCTCCAGCTAGGCGGAATAAGCAGCAAGAACGCGATCAGCATCAGGCTGATCTTTCTAATGATCGTTCTCTTAGACACGAAATGCTTGCCTCCTCATCGGTTGCCGTTATGATCTGTCCTCCAGCAAAATCTTGTTCATTCTTTGACGCTGCCCACGTTCAACCCGACAACGAAATATTTCTGCAGAAACGGATAGACCAGCAGAATCGGAACGGATGCCACGACCGTTACGGCAGCGCGAATCGAAATCGGCGTTACCATATTCACCGCAGAGTCCTTCGTCATCCCCGCGCCGGCAGCTACTGCCGGGTTGCTGTTCGCGTTCATACTGGATGATAGGAGCTTCATCAGCTCATACTGCAAAGTACTCAGCTCTTGACGGGAGGAGGTATAGATGAATGCATCGAACCAGGAGTTCCAAGCCCCCACGGCCACGAATAGTGCAATGGTTGCCAGCACCGGTTTACATAGCGGGAAGATGATCCGGATGAAGATTTTGAAATCTCCGGCTCCGTCGATTCTTGCCGATTCAACCAAGCTTTCCGGAATCGTTCCGATATACGTCCGGATAACGATCATATTAAATGCGCTGATCATCGACGGGATCACATATACCCAGAACGAATTAATCAGGTTCAAGTCCTTCATCAGAAAGTATCCAGGAATCAAACCTGCGTTAAAGTACATCGTCAAAATAAAGATCAAGGTAATCGGCTTACGAAATACATATTCCCGGCGGCTCAGCGTATACGCCAGCATCGTGGTCAGACCCAGATTCAGCAGCGTCGACAGCACCGTTCTTGCCACGGAAATCCAGAACGCGTCATATATCGTTCCAGAAGCGAATACCGCCTTGTAATTCTGCCATGTAAATTCCCTTGGCCAGAGATAGATTCCGCCTCGGATCGTATCATTCCCCGCATTCAGGGAAACGACGATCGTATTCAAGAAAGGATATAATGTGACAACGACAAGACCAATCATAAACAAGGTATTGAACGTATTAAATAGGATCGACTCAACGCTTTTTTTTCTGACAGGTTTAGTCGCTGCGGCAGCAGTTGCTGGCCCAGGGCTGATTGTTTGATTGTCCACTATAGCAGCCTCTCTTCCCCTAGCCGTTTCGCGACTCCGTTTGCAATCAATAACAGCGTCACACTAACGACCGTTTTAAATATACCGGCAGCCGTTGCTAATGAGTAATTGCCTTGGGCAAGCCCGTACTTCAGCACGAAAATGTCAATCGTTTGCGACCAGTCGACAACAAGACCGTTGCCCAGCAAGTATTGAACCTCGAAGCCTGCTTCCAGAATGTGACCGACCTGCATGATCAACAGAATAATGATCGTTGGCTTAATGCCCGGCAAAGTAACATGGAACATTTTCCGATAGCGGCTTGCCCCGTCCATATCGGCAGCCTCATAAAGCGCCGGGTCGATGGATGCCATCGCAGCCAAATATATAATCGTATTCCAGCCGACTTCTTTCCAAACATGCGACGCTCCGACGATTCCCCAGAAGTATTTGCCTTCACTGAGCCATTGGATCGGCTCCTTGATGAGATGCAGCTTCATAAGGACATCATTGATGATTCCGTCCGAAGCCAAGCTCGTCGCCACAATCCCGGTTACGATGATCCAGGATAGAAAGTGCGGAAGATAGGAGATCGTCTGTACGGTTCTTTTCCAAAATACTTTTCTGATTTCATTCAGTAACAATGCAAGGATAATTGCAGTCGTAAAGCCGAGAATCATATTGATAACACTCATTGCGAGCGTATTGCGAAGCACTTGCAGGAAACTATCGTCCTTAAAAAGAAATTCAAAATGTTTAAAGCCTACCCACTTCTGTTCACTAAAGTCTCTAGCCGGCTTGTAGTCCTGGAAAGCCATGGTCCATCCCCAAATAGGAACGTAGGCAAACAAGATGATGTAAGCCATCAGAGGCACCGACATATAGATCAACTGTCTCTGTTCTTTGAGTACGGCCCAGGTGATTTTCTTGTTTGTCTTAGGCTTGCGGACGGCAGAGTCTTTGACTACGGTCTCTTCCATAAGTTTGTTCTCCCCAAAACCCCATATTTCGTAAACAAGGAAGGCAAGAAGCCTTCCCGTTTCCGATTCATGTACCTTCCGCTGCTTTACTTAACAGACCAAGTGTCTCTTCTCCATTGCAGCACTTCATTAATCCGATCCTCATAAGCCTTGATGTTGAGCTTGCGGATATCAGTGACGTACTCACCCCAGACGCTGTCGAATTCTTCCGGTTTAGCAAGAATGGCTTTTGGCAAGTACTTCGTGGACAACTCATTTTGCTTCGTATTCACGATTTTCGCTTCAGATCCGTCTACCAGGTCGACAGACCATGCCGGGTAAGCGATGTCGTTCTCGGGAGCCGGACTGAAGAAGTCAACATAGCTGTTGAAACCGTATTGGGCAAGGAAGTTCTTGTCATACTCTCTCAAAGCGGCTACCATTTCTTCAGGCTGTGCAGCGCCGTCCGTAGCGTTGCCGTCCGAGAATAAACCTTCCATTTTTGGTGCTTGACCGTGGAAAGAATCGGCTTTATTCGCGAGCTTCCAGGTTGCATCGGTAAACAGATCGCGCTGCTCTTGCGTTTTCATGAAGCGGCCGTCCTTGACAATGTAATCTTCCCCTTCGATCCCCCAGGACAAGATTTTTTGCCAATCTTCTTGAATCAGCGTATCCAACAATTTGATAATTCTGATCGCCTGCTCTTCGGATGCGTTGACCGTGATCCCGAAACCGTTGTTGAGGTTCAGAGCCGGACGATCTTTGTAATGATCCTTGATACTTTCATCAAATACAAGCGGAAGACCGACATACGTTCTTTCATCTTTCTTCTGAGTAATCAGCGCGTCCTCTGCGCTTTGGAAGTTCCAGTGCTGGTCAAACATGCCAAGAACTGCACCGCTGGAGATTTTCGCCATATACTGGTCAAAGTTCTGGGTAAACGTTTCCTTATCGATGATACCCAGGGCATTCATTTCGTTCAGCTTTTTATAATAACGTTTGGCATAGTCCTTATCGGCAAAAATTTCCGCCTTGCCGTCTTTAACAACTACACCGCCGTCATTCGGATGACCGATCAAATGCTGAGGAGCATTGAACAGACCCCAGTTTTTCCAGTCATAGTTCAGAATTTCAAAGCCGATCGTCGGGGTACCGTCGATGGTCGGATGCTTTTCCTTGTATTGTTTAATGATGTCAAAATATTGATCCAAGGTTTTAACCTCTGGATATCCTGCCTCTGCCAATACGTCCTTCTGAATCCAGAAGGCTGGGCCCGAATAATAAGACGAGGTAACATCAGCATTCGTTACACCATAGTTTGGAAGATTGTAAATATGACCGTCATTCGGGTCTTTCATCATGTTCCAGTACTTCTCATAATGCTTCTTCAAGTTTGGCGCATGTTCTTCAATCAAATCCTCGAGCGGGATAAAGGCACCGGCAGCTGTCAGCTTTTGATTCGCTGTCATCATGTCCGGATAATCGCCGCCTGCAATCATAACGCCGAGCTTCTGGTCAATATCGCCTGCCAGGAACTCGAATTTGAAGGATGCTCCTGTCTTTTCCCTGATTAATTTATAAATCTTGTTGTCAGGTGTTGGTTGCTGGTCGGGCTGACCGATAAAAACACTCACCTCAAATGGTTCGATCTTATCCCCGTCCGTCCCGGGTGTTGTTTGTTCTGCGGAGTCCTTTGCTTCCGGCTTGGCCCCGCTATTCCCGTTTCCGCCCCCGCAGCCCGTAAGGACGATGCAAAGCGACAACAGCAACACCGTGCTGAGCCGAAGCCATGATTTTGTCTTACCCCCCATAAAAGCACCTCCGTCATAATGTGGTTACATCGTTGGTCGATACGCCTCTTCATGTAACCTTCCTTTATTTTAAAAGCGCTTTCAAAGGCGGACTATACTATAATTAAAGCATTAACCTTAAAAACTTTAGAACATCCTCTTCTTGAACTCATTCGGTGCCATGCCCCATCTTTTTTCGAAATGCTTAAGGAATTGGTTGTAGTGGGTGTAGCCGACCCTTTCGGCGATTTCGCTGTTCTTCAGCTTGTTCTGCTTCAACAGCGCGGCCGCTTCCTCAATCCGCAAATTATGTATGAGTTCGTTGAAGCCAATCCCATTCTTACGCATCAGCAGCTGGCCGAGATAGACGGGATGCAGATAAAAAAGCTCCGCCAATCGCTTAATGGTCAGATTCTCCCGGTAGTGCTGCCGAATATAATCGTTAATCTCCTGGATTATGCCTTGCGAATGCCGGGCCTGCTCCTTGAGAAGAAGCTCGATGCACTCTTCCCCGAAGCGCAGCAGCTCTCCCATCAAGTCGTTCAAATGGAAGGTTCCGTCCGTTAATCCAGCTGCATTGGATTTGGCTGCCAGGATTCGAGCTTCCGCACCTTCCGCCTCCCTCACCAAATCCATGATTTTATACAAAACATGGATCACCATTTTCTTCACGATCCCCGGCGCGATTCGCTGCTCCGCAAACCTGGACGCAGCCAATCCGGCAGCCTCGCGGTATCCCTTCTTGTCGAGGAGTTCCACGGACCTGATGACATCATCCATCAGGTTCGTGGGGTAACGATAATGAAACGGCCGATCCCGTACCTCTTCATATGAAATCATCCCGCCGTACGCCGGATCGTAAAATTGATGCTCGATGGCTTCCTTGGCGGTTTCGTAGCAGCGACGGATATGCACCAGAGACTGCTGGCCTTCTCCTACAGCCATAAACAGCCGCTGTCCTGCATAATGGCGGACCAGCTCGCGGATCGTGCCTGAGGGTACGCTCCCGTTGTCAGGGGAATAACCGTTCACCAAACCAAGCCGGTTCGATTCCAGATCGATGACATACTCCGAATTCGCGTGGGCTGACAAGCGGGCGACGGTTTCCTTGACGTCAGGAAACAAGGCAGACTCTGCTTGGATCAGACATACGTTCCACTCTTGATGGGCGGAGGATAAAACCTGAAGCCTCGACAGGCCGCTAGCCCTAAGCGGCATCTCCAAGAGCGTTTGCATGATCAGCGAAACATCCTCTTCCCTCTTAGCAATCGCACTCAGGCTTAATCTGCGATGCTCCTGCATCAGCTCAGCATGAATCTTGCCGAGCTCCTCCTCGGCTTCCTCTGCAATAATAGGCTTCAGCATGTAGTGATGGATGCCGTGCCGCAATGCCTTCCTTGCATATTCAAATTCACTGTAGCCGCTCATGATGGCAAATTTCACACTGCTATCCCGGTGATGCTGCTGCCAGGTTTCAATCATATGAAGCCCGTCCATTAGCGGCATGTTTACATCGGTAATGACCAAATCCGGCGCAAGCCCATGAATCATCTTCAAGCCTTCCACTCCGTTGCCCGCGGTTCCGCAGACGCTAAACCCCAAGCGTTCCCAATCGATCCACAGCGCCAGCCCTTCCAGCGCACCCGGTTCGTCATCGATCAACAGCACTTTGAAAGGCATGGTTCTCCCCCTCTCCGCCTTCATGCTCCCGAGACTCCAACAGCCGGATCGGAATCTCGAATGAAACGGTTGTCCCTTGATTCGGGGTGCTGGCAATGTTGAAAATGACATGATCGTCGTAGTACAGCTCCAGCCGCCGATATACGTTTCGAATGCCGAAGCTGTTGCCCGAGAACTGCTCGTTGCGAACCGAGAGAATAATGTCCCGTAGCTTGCTTTGCTCAATGCCCTTACCGCTATCCGTAATGACGATGCGAAGATAATCACGGGCAACCGAAGCGCTTATGGTCACCAGACCCGCTCCATCCATCGCCTGCAAGCCATATTTGCATGCATTCTCAACGAGCGGCTGAATGCTCATTCTTGGAATTTTATAATGAAGCGCTTCCATATCGATGTTGAATTGATATTCGAATTTATCCCGAAAGCGGAATTTTTCGATTTTGAGATACATTTCGATAAATCTGATTTCCTCCTCCACGGAGACCAAATCCTCTCTCCAGCTCAGGAGTCTGCGAAGCAGCTTGGACAAGCTTTTGATAATATCCGTCACATCCGTGTATCGATTCTTCGTGCAGACCACCAATATCGCATTCAGGGTATTGAACAGGAAATGGGGATTCATCTGGCTCTGCAAAAAGTTCAATTCAGCCCGAACCCGCTCCATCTCCAGGCTTTTCTTCTGAATCTCCAGCTTGTACACATTGTTGATCAGGGAGTTCATCTTCGCTGTCATCTGATTGAAATTCCGGATGAGTCCGCCGATTTCGTCCCGGCCTTCGTCCAGTTCAATCAAGTCGAATTTCTCGTTGCTCACCTTCTGCATATGACGCGCCAAACGCTTCACCCGGTAATTGTAGGATCTCAGCATGACCGTAATAAAGACCGCCGCAACCAGCGTAACAACCGCTGCCAATACAACGGTAAACAGCTGCATATCCAGCATGGCGCTCGTAATCCGGCTCCCCCGGTTGATGCCGATCAGCTTCCACCCCTTCACGTACCTGGCCGTTCCGATCGAGAACACATGCCGATCCTCTTCGTCGTATTGCTCCAGGTCAAGCTTCGAATATGCGCTGTACTTCCCTCTTTCATAACCGCTGCTGGCCGACATAATAATCTCATTGTTCTCGTTCACCAAATACATATCCAGATAATCGCGTTCCCGTACAATGACGTCATAAATCTTGCTTAAATCGATATCGATTCGAAGCAGCTTCTCATAGGTGTCATAGGTATCGTAGTAATCCATCTTCTCAATCACGCTTAAGTACGGAACCGTCGATGCCGAGTTGTTCGCTTCTGCCGCCCTGTACGCCGCCACCAGCACCGGATGGGCCGAGCTGCTCCATAATGCATACCAGTCGCTCTCGAGCACATTATCGTTGATCACATGATAATTGCCGCCGGACACAATGGTGGAATTTTCGGTGAAGATGCTAATCCGCTGAATCTGGTTGTTAACCGGTATGTAGCTCGTTACCCGATTCCGGAGCTGCTCATCAAAGGTTTCGTAGAAGTCCAGCTGGGACTCATACTCGCGATCGAGCATTTCGTAAAGGGTCTTATCCGTACTCAGCGCATGACTTACAGCCACCCCGCCGTCGATGAAATTATGAATATCCTTCCTAGCCCGCTCCATCGAGATATCGAGGTTCTGCTCCTCTCTCTCCCGGATCAGCTCCGACATCCGATCCATAAAGATGAGGTTGACCACCAGAATAGGCAGCAGTACACCAATGACAAAAATAAGAAAAAATTTAGTTTTCAACGGAATATCGTTCACGAAATTCCCCAGCCTGAACATTCTCTTCATGAAGGCACCCTCCCGGTTTAGCGCTGCTTGCTTTCAACATGATTCTTGTAATTCGAGGGCAGAATCCCGGTTGTCAACTTAAACTTATGGATAAAATAGTCCGCGTTCGGGAACCCGACATGGAGCGCAATCTCGGAAACCTTCATTCCGCTCCGTTTCAGCAGCAGCTTGGCCTCCTCGATCCGCTTGTCATTCAGGTATTCCTTGAACGGCTTGCCAGCATGCTTCTTGAACAGCTGCCCCAAATAGGTGGCGTTCATATGGAAATGTCGTGCCAAATCCTGAAGCTGAAGCCTGCTCCGGTACTCCCGGTCGACATACTGAATCACTTGAAAAATGGTGTTGTGCTCGTTAAGCTTGCTTAACTCTTCCAGCTGCGAAGCGGCCTCAAACGCGAGCAACCGCATATAATTCTTCAACGGCGCTTTATGGCAAGCATCACTCAGATGACCAAGCTTCCTTTGCAGCCGGTTCATGAATAGATCCGGATCTCCATTCATTTCCGCGATTCTTCGACACAGCTTCAATTCCAGATCGGCCACATCGGCTTGAAAAGCCCTCAGGTGGAGGAGATGATCGGGCATGGCCGTAAAAATCCGCGCCAAGCATGACTCGATGGACGCATGCTCCCCCGCCATAATCATGGAAAGCAATTCGTCCATCCATCCGCAGGGAAGTCCCCGGAGCCGCTCGGCTCCTCTCGGTTCTTGGCAACAAAACACGCCGCTTCGGCCTTGGCTTCGCTTATCGTCGCGCACCTCCGCGCTTTGCCTGTAAAGCTTTCCGATCGCCTGGATTCCCTCCCCTGTGCCGCTTAACGCCACGATAACCGGCCCTTCAAGCTCCCGGGCCAGAGCAGACTGCAACAGCAGCGCAGTCTCCATGACCTCATCCGGAGTCGAATGCTCGACATGCAGCACCACTCCGATGCTCCCGCTATTGTCCTGGAAGCATCCCAGTAAGCTCGGGGGCCCGTAATCGGTCATCCATTCGATCCAATCCACTCCCGTTTCAGTAATCCCTGTTTCAATCAATAGGCACTGCAGCAGCGGCTCGCCCTGGATTTGCATCGCATTGCTGGCTTGCTCGGCCAAATCAGGACTCAACTCTTCCCGAATGAGCCGGTTCAACAAATAATGGACGGCAAGGCCGGCTTTCTTCCGGTTGCTGCGTTCAGCGTCTCGTTCGTCCTGGATCTCATGGCTGAGCTTGGCAAGCACTGCCTCGATCTCCTCGTCATCAATCGGTTTCAGCAAATACTCGGCGACCCGTTGGCGCATGGCTTGATGCGCGTATCCAAAATCATCATATCCGCTCAAAATAACGAATTTCGGAGGAAGAGGCAGTATCCGTTTGCTGTGCTCAATCAATTCCAGGCCGTTCAGGACTGGCATGTGGATATCCGTCATCACCAGTTCAGGCTTCCATTGTTCCATTAGCTTTAGCGCTTCGGGAGCGCTCAGGGCTTCCCCGCATATTTGGAATCCGAACCGCTCCCAGTCGATCATCGTTCTCAATCCCTCCAAGACCCATGGTTCGTCGTCCACCAGAAGCACATTGAACATCGCCCTCGTCCTCCTTTACCAAGCGAATAATGTAAGCGCACTCATTTTTACTTATACTACCATACTAGTATATCTATGAGAATATACTACAGGAACACAAACACAAATAACCGTAAGCGGGGTTCCTTTGTACAAAGGAACCCCGCTTACGGGCTGCTCAAGCCGGCCTATCCCTTAATCCCGGATAACGTAACGCCTTCAATAATATATTTCTGCCCAATGATATACACGATGAGCACCGGGACGAGCGCAATGGAAGCCCCCGCCATCATCAGCGTCCAATCCGTTGCATACATGCCCCGGTACAAATTCAGCATCATCGGTACGGTAAATTTATCCGTGCTGCTGAGAAAAATCAGCGGGTTAAAGAAGTTGTTCCACATCCCGAGGAAGGTAAAAATCCCGAGTGCCGATAAAGCCGGCTTGATTAGAGGAATCATGATCCGGGCGTAGATCGTCCAGCGATTCGCGCCGTCCACGATGGCCGCCTCTTCCATTTCCTTCGGAATGCCCCTGAAGAATTGCCGGAGCAGAAATACCCCGAAGGCGTTCAGCAGCGCAGAAGGGACGATAATCGCCAGATGCGTATCCAGCCACCCGATATTTTTCATGATCAGATAGAGCGGAATAATGGTCACTTGTCCCGGAACCATCATCGTTGCCAGAAACAGGACGAACAGCGGCTCCCGGAACGGGAACGTGATTTTGGCAAAAGCATAAGCCGCCATGGAGCAGGTAACCAGCTGTGAAACCACCACGATGATATTGATATAGAAGCTGTTGAAATACGCGCGCCCGAACGGCAGGGCCGTCAGCGAATCCTTATAATTGGACCAGATGAACGGATCCGGAATCCATTTGGGCGGCACGACGAATACTTGCGACAAATCCTTGAGCGAGCTGAGCACCATCCACACAAACGGCAGGGCCATCAGGCAGGCGCCTAAAATCAGCACGATATGCAGCACCACGGTGGACATCCTCAATCCCCGATGTATCATTCGTTTTCCTCCTTCCTAGGTTCGAATCGTCAGTCTTCGTAATGCACCCACCGCTTGGACATCTTCATCTGGAACAAGGTGAGCGACAGGATCATCACGAACAGGATGACTGCCGACGCCGTGCTCTTGCCAAAGGTAAAGTCCGCAAAGGCCGTCTCGTAGATGTGATAGACAAGCGTATAACTGGCCTTCGCCGGTCCGCCGGAGGTCATGACAAACGACTGGTCGAACACCTGAAAGGAACCGATGATGGACATGATCGTCACGAAAAAGGTCGTCGGGGACAGCAGCGGAATCGTAATATGGATCAACTGCTGCCATTTGCCGGCGCCGTCAATCTCAGCCGCCTCGTAATAGCTTCTCGATATGCCCTGAAGTCCGGCCAGGAACAGCACCATGTTGCCTCCCAGCCCCATCCAGACGCTCAGCAGGGCAATCGAAGGCATCACGTACCTGGAATCCGTCAGCCAGGAGGGGCCCGTTATCCCGAACCACTGCTGCAGGTACATGTTAATGAGGCCGAAGTCTGCGTTGAACAGCCACATAAACACGACGGCCACGGCGACGGACATCGTAATGTTCGGCATGAAGTAGATCAGCCGGTACAGAATCTTTCCGCGAACCCGGTTTAAGCCCACCGCCACCAGCATGGCGAGAACGATGCCGGTCGGTACCGACAGAATCGTGTAATACACCGTGTTCACCAAAGCGATGTGGAACTCCTCATCCTGAAGCTGGGACACGAAATTTTGGAGTCCGATAAACTTCTTCGCCCCCATGCCGTCCCAGTTCATCATGCTGATGACAAAAGCCGAGATGAGCGGAACCAATGAAAAAGCGATCAAACCGATCATCTGGGGAAAGATAAAAAAGTAGCCCCATAAACCGTCGGACGTCTTGCTCTTTAAGGTTGTTCTCCTCTCCGGAAACCGCTCCGGAGAAGGAGCGGCTCCGGAGCTTCCAGCAGGCTGCGTGTTCATTTCATCTCACCGTTCCTCCCCAGAGCTGGATCAATTATTGCCGCTCTTGTAATCCTGTATTTTCTTGTTGGCCATATCCTGAATATCCTTCAAGGAGCTTTCAAGCTCCTGATCTTTCAGCCACAGCGCCTCGAACTTGGACGTTATATCCTGGCTTAGTCCGGGAATGCCCGCCTCGAACGGAGTCAGGGAATACCCGATCTCGCGCGCGTCCAGGAATAACTGGGCGTGCTCCGGCAGATTCCCTTCCAGCACCACCTCATCCGTTCCCTGTACCGACGGAACGGCATTGCCGCCGCCCTGCAGGCGGAAGCGTTGGCCCTCTTTGCTTACGTACTCGGAGAAGAAGGTGTATGCCGCTTCCTTATTCTTCGATGCCTTGTTCATCACCATGTAGGCGGTCGGAATACCGGCCGGCTCGATCTTATTGCCGGTATTGGTTGGCCATGTGACCACGTCATATTCTAGCCCTTGATTCTTCTTGAACAGCGGCAGGTACCAGCGGCCTGCAGCAACGAATCCGACCTGGTTGGACATAAACATGGCATCCCCGCCTTGCCCTTTGGGAAGCGTGCCGGAGAAGGTGATGTTTTTGGATTTCACGTTGTCGTACAGGAAGCGGAAAGCCTCCATCGCCTTCGGATCCGAAGCCGCTACGAAATTCCCTTCGTCGTCGTACACCCGGCCGCCGTTGGAAGTAACCCAGCTGTGGTAGCTGTTCCAGGAGTTATCCAGCACGTAGCCGTACTTTTTGCTGTCCCTGATCTTGTCCGCCATCTCCTTGAATTTGTCCCAGGTCCACTGTCCGTTCGCCTGAAGATCGGCCGGCATCTCGGTTATCCCTGCTTCCTTCAGCACCTTCTTGTTGTACCACAGCACCATCGGGTTACAATCCACCGGTACCCCGAAGATCTGGTCATCCCGCACGGCTGCGCCCCACAAGCCTTCGAAATAATCCTCTTTCTTGATCACGCTTTCCGGAGCTTCCATATACGTCGTCAAATTCTCAATGCTCTGATTCTCGATCAGTTTCACGACCAGGGCGTCGCCTGCATAGAAGATATCCGGAGCCGTCCCGCCTGTTAATTGGGTTAATATTTTCTGATCATACTCGCCCGGAATCGGAATAAATTCGACCTCAATGTCCGAGTGATTCTTATTAAATTCCTTCGTCAGCTCCTGAAAGCGGCTAAGCTCGCCGGGATTTCCCCAGGTCGCCCATTTGATCTTGACCTTCTCGCCGCTTCCGGACTCCCCGCCCTCTGATGTTCCGCCGCCTCCACACGCTTGGAGTATGGATGATAGTAGAAGAATGATTGCAAGCAATGACCCTCTCACCTGTTTCCTTGTCATTTCATTTCCTCCATTCAAACCAGATTTGGACTCGCTGGCACAGCTTTTGTAAACGCTTTAATTATAAAATTTTGGCAAAAAGCTTTTGAACGGATTATGTTCCGAAAAAGTGGTTTCTTTTCCGATCCTATGAAATTCCCCTTATTTTCGATGCTGTCCCTGGTACTCAGCTGGCGTCATGCCTACCATTTTCTTGAACAGCTTGCTGAAGTATTTGACGTCATTGAATCCGGAACGATCCGCCACTTCATACACACGCAGCGATGTTGTGGAAAGCAGCTCCTTGGCCCGTTTCAAGCGGAGATCAATGACATAGTCAATGAAGTTGTGTCCCGTGACGCGCTTAAACAATTCGCTAAAATAGTTGCGGCTGACGGCCACTTCGTCCGCCACCTCCTGCAGGGAGATCGGCTCGGTAAAGCGCGCCTTAATATATCGGACGGCCTGCAGCACGATCCGCTCATGCAGCGTGGATTCCGGTACAGGGTGGCGCATGGCTTCCTCCCGCAGCGCATGGAAGCCTTGAAGCACCAGCTTCTTCACTTCCTCCACCGAGCGAAGCTTGCCCACCTCCCCGATCTGCGGAAGCGGCGGGCCGCCGGGAAGATGAAACATAGCAAGCAAGCTCAGAAGCTCCTCTGCTTCCCGGAGGACCGCCGGCTTCTTCATCCGTCCGGGACGCCAGCTCTGCATAATGGACTGGAGACGCTCTTGGCTTATGTCCATGTTCCCGACGGTCAGCGCGGCCCTTAGGGCATGCAGCTCGGCAGCCGGCCTCTCCTGAGCCGAATCGGCGGTCAGGGGAAGCTCCTCTGCCCGCAATATCTGTTGATCTGGATGAAAGAAGAGGCCCTCCAGGCTTTCAGCGGCTTCTCTAAACGCTTCTTGCAGCTTATCCATGCTGTTATATCTCCTGCTGAGCCCCATCGTGCTCCGGATCGGCAGGCGGATAGCTCCTTCGTACCCTGAATCCTGCCCGTTTGCTTCATCCCTTAACGGTAAGCAGACTGCGATCCGGTCCGTTTCCAGCCGAGCTGCCAGCGCCTCCGGCGCCTGGTCATATAACTGCCCCATGAACCGTTCGATCTCCTCCTGCCAATCCTTTGGCTGTACGCCGGCCGCAGCAGCGCCCAGATCCGAATCTAGCTGGAGCACGGCCAGCAGATACGAGCCGTTATGGTTCCATGCTTCCAGCTTCGCGAGTGCATCCGGCTCACCGGACAGCGCCTGAAAGAGCATTTTTCCGGCAGCCTTCTTCTTATTCAGCCGCTGCTGCTGCTCATGCTCGGTCAGAATCCGCTGCATCTGCTTCTCCTCTTCCAGCTTCAATCGCATGTGATCAAGCACGGCGACCAGGGAGTCCGCGTCCAGCGTCGGCTTGAGGATATAATCCGATGCGCCAAGCCTGATGCCTTCCCGCACGAATTCGAAATCGCTGTGACAGCTGAGCAGCAGTACCTTCACCCAAGGACAAAGCTCCCTTGTCCGCCGGGTCAATTCCAGGCCGTCCATGACCGGCATGGCGATATCCGTGATCAGAATGTCCAGATCCCCGTTTACGATCCACTTCATGGCCCGTTGTCCATTGGAGGCCTCCCCGACAAGCCGGTAACCGTATTTCTCCCAATCGAAGGTCGAGCGCAGTCCCGTACGCGCGATCGCTTCGTCATCCACGAGCAGCACTCTGTACATAATCGTCCCCCCTTTGTTTCGCAAACGTGACCGTGACCCTCGTTCCTCCGCCTTCCGTGCTTTCCACCCATACCCCGTACCTGCTGCCGTAATACAGCTGGACCGTTTGGTGAACATGACGCAGGCCGATATGGGTCATGCCTTGCTTGGAGTGATCCTGCTCATACGACAGCAGTCCCTTGATCCGTTCAGGCTTAATGCCGATTCCGTTGTCCTCGATCCGCACCATGACATCCTGCTGCTGCAGTGTTATCCGGATCTGAATGACGCCCCCTTCATCAAGCGGGGCAATCCCGTGAAAGATCGCATTCTCCACGATCGGCTGCAGCAGCATCCGGGGAACGTGGAGATCCTCCATTTCCTCGGGGCAATCGATCCGCAGCTCGATTGGGTGGTCATAACGGTAATTCTGGATGATCATATATTTCCGAAGCAGCTCCAATTCATCTCCAAGCCTTATAAACACACCGTTGCGCTCCAGGCTCCCCTCCAGCAGATGAACCAGGGCCGTGACCGATCGGTCCACGTCATTCGTTCGATTCAGCTTGGCCATCCAGCGGATCGAGTTCAGCGTATTGTAGAGAAAATGGGGATTGATCTGATACCGCAGCGCGCGGATTTCGGCTTTTTTCTTCTCGGACTCCTCCGCGGCGATCCGCCTGATGAGCAGGTCGATCTGCTCTATCATTTTGTTGAAGCTTCGGCCCAGCTGACCGATCTCGCTGGGACCTACGTTCTTGCTGCGGACCGATAAATCGCCCGCCTCGCTTCTGCGCATCAAGCGGCTCAGCTGAACGAGCGGATTGCCGATTCTCCGCGTCATGAAATATCCGATGCCGATCGCGGCCAGAATCGATCCGAATACGATCCAGACCGTGAAACTCCGGATGCTGGCGGAATCGGCCGTCAGTTCCTTAAGCGGCACCATGCCGACCACATGCCAGCCGTTGTTCAGGCGCGAGGGGATCATCAGCGTTTTGTTGTTATTCAGGTTGTATTCCGTCAAACCCGAGGGCAGCTTGATCCTGGACTGCTTCCCGTACATCGATGGATCGGGATGGTAAAAGTAACGATTCTCGTCATTCGCCACGTACATATACCCCGTGTCGCCGAATTGGACATGGTTTAATTCATCAATCAGGACATCCCCCATAATTTCAATGAACATCACCCCGACGATCTCCCCCGTATCCCAGCTCCGGATTGCCCGGCCCAGCCCGAACACGGGAAATCCCATTCCCGTTTGCTTCAGGTAGGAGGTATCCGACAAGCCGAACCATACCGCCTGCCCGTTCGCCTCCAATATCGCCCGATACCAAGGAGAATCCCACTGGTCCGGGATGGACATCAAGGAATCCGCGCTCAGGACCGAATTGTTCCGCTGCACGTCAAACACGTATACATCCAAGATCTCCGGCGAATTGATCATGATGGACGTCAGCAGGTCCTTCCCCTCCTTCACCTTCAACGTCAGGTCGTATTTACTGATATCCTGATCCTCCAGTATGCCGTGAACCACTTTGCTGTTCAGCACCATCATCGAGGAGTCGTCCAGTTTCTTGAAGAACATATTCAGCTTGTCGCTGACTTGGGTGATCGTGAGGGAAGCCACTTTACTGACCTGCTCCTCCACGATCGATGCCGATTTGTGATACGAAAGGAAACCCATGATGAGAACCGGGAGTGTTGTGCCGATGAAAAAAAACATAAACAGTTGAATCACGATCGAATGAAGACGACGGTATCCCCGCATACATGCTCCCTCCTGTTTCATGAAATGAAAATTGCGAACCATTTGAGATAGCGCTTACATAACTATCTGACCTTCTTTCTTCTTCGCTCTGGACGCTCATCCATTCTGCCTTTCTTACCTCCTTCTCCCACATCCCGTCGGGAGCGGCGCCCGGGAATCCCTTCCCTGCTTGCATCCTCGCTTCGGGTGTATCCATCGTATTATGTTTTCCTGACGTTGTCCCTAAGTCTCTGCGCTTATGTTTGGGCTGCGCAATAAAAAAAGATGGACCCGAATCATTCCGGGTCCATCTCTTGTATTTGGATATAATGTCGCCTTCCAGGCTTAGTAAGCCAGCGTGAACAAACCGTTGATGTGGGACAGGTAACGCATGTTACTTGCTTCCTTCATCAAGGTTGCAGGCAGACCTTTCAATTGGGTTTTGTTGGCGCCGATGGTGCCGATGGCGTCTTTACGTCCCAAGCTGCCGAGCGTACCGGAGAATACCGGGTTGAAGGAAGCCGGTGCGCCGCCGTTCAATTGAGCGAAGATGTTGTAGCCGATCAGCTCGCCCATTTGCCATGCCAGCTGTGCCGTTGGCGGGTATGGACGGCCTTCCGGTCCCATAACAACCGCACTGTCGCCTGCAACGTATACGTCAGGATGGGAAGCGGATTGCAGGAATTCGTTGACAACCGCACGTCCGCGGTTGACTTCGATGCCGCAGTTAGCCACAACGGAGTTGCCCTGTACGCCGCCAGTCCAAACCAAGGTGCTGGTTTCAATCGTGCTGCCGTCTTTCAGTTCAACGGTCGTGCCGTCCATTTTGGTAATCGGCAATCCGGTCAGGAAGTTCACGCCGCGTTTTTGCAGGCTTGTTGTCGCGCGGTCAACCAGTTCGGCAGGGAAGCCCGGCAGAATGGAAGGAGCTGCTTCAACACAATAAAGCGTGATTTCTTGTGGGTCGATACCGTATTTGCGAGCCAACTCGCTTCTCATATCGGCATATTCGCCAACAAGCTCAACGCCTGTCAAGCCGCCGCCGCCAACCACGATGGTAGCGTCCGCTTTGTTTTTGGTTTTGCTGTATTCCGCAATGCGGGACTCCACATGAGCACGCAGACGGTTAGCATCGTTCACGGACTTCAGAATGAAGCTGTTCTCTTGCAGTCCCGGAATGCCGAAGAATGCCGTTTCGCTGCCCAGTGCGATAACCAGGGCATCGTAGGTGAAGTTTCCGCCGTCGTCCAGGGAAACCGAACGCTCATCCGGCTTGATTTCCTTAACGTTGCCGATGCGCAGGTCAACGTTCGCGCCGCGCAGAAGCTTGTCGAGCGGCAAAGCTACTGCCTTCTCTGCGATGTTGCCTGCTGCCAGACGGTGCAATTCCGTAATGATCTGATGGGTTGGGAAACGGTTGATCAGCGTGATTTTTGCGGCAGCACCAAAATGCTCGCGTGCAGAAAGCGCACTAAGCAAGCCGCCATAGCCTCCGCCCAAAATTAAAATATGTTTAGACATGACCATCCTCCGTTCTTCGTATGATTTATGGATTAACGCTTGTTTTGTTGGTCGCGCTCGTTAAGAACGTCCAAAAAAGCCTGAGCATAGCGAAGACCCTTTTGAACCTGAGGATCTTTCAGCATTTTCATCAGACCAAATACGCCGATCTGAGCTTGGTCGCCTTGAGCGTGTACGCGGTCTCCGGCTTCGATGGCTGCAGATGCAACGCTTTTTGCTGTTGTCGTGATCGGCTTCGCGAATCCGCTCAGGGAAGCCATGGTGTCTTCCGCTAGCACGGGATCCGTAGCTACGGATTTACCGAAGTCATACGCCTTAGTCATGACGGTCAGCATTTCCGTAAGTTTTGGAAGATTGTCCACGAGAGTTGTGAGGGATTCCTGAACCTCGGGCTTGAGCAGTTGTTCGAGCAGCACATCAGGACGGCTGGACGCCGCAGCTTCTTGGTTTCCTACAACATTTTCCGGAGTTTCGGACGGCTGTGGAGAAGATGTTTCTGTCATAATGAATTGCCTCCTTTTCTTTAAGTGAATTCCCAAGATGAACTTGGCGACGATCGTACCGGCTAGCTTTAATTTTGGGATAACCGGTATCTATTATGCATCACTTACAAAAGTGCGAACTTATGGGTGACTCACTATCGCCAAAAATAAAGCAGGGGGAAGCTTCCCCCTCCTTTATCTGAAACAATCTTAGGGATTGTGATAAATATCTCTAAGTACTAGTCTATAACTTGTGAAGCATAATTACAAACATAAAATACAATTTTCGACTACAAAGTTAGAACGCGATACTCGCCTTCTTCATATGTCACTCTTGTAACAGGCCGGCCGGAAAAGTCAAGCGCTTCCCGAAGCGGAATCCAAGCGGTACCGCCGATTAAATGAACATCGGAGGACACCGGCTTGCCGCCTGTTTGCATGGGGAACAGCAAGCCTCCCACCGGGTCGGCTTCCCAGCGATTCCCTGCCAGCGTCACCTGCACGGTCTTGTTGTGAGACTTCCAGGATACGCTTCCGCCAAGCCGCTCCACCAAAGCGCGCAGCGGAACCATCAGCCGGCCGTCGACCAGCTTGTATTCGCCTGCCGCAAACGCGGTTTCAAGCCCTCCGAATTCCACGGCCAGCGTTCGCCCGGTCCCGAATAGCGCGGCGTTGACGACGACGTGCTCGCGAATCCACTGCTGTGAAGGCTGTGAAGCCTTGCGGGCGGTCTGCTGAGCACGAAATTGAACGGGCTCGGTTTCCGGAGACAGCACGTCAAAGGCATAGTCTTGCTTTTTATAATAAGAAATAATGTCAGGCAGAGCCTTAACGCTTTCGGCATGGCCTTTACCGTCATGGAGAAGCACGATCGCCTCCTTGCCGTTCACTTTCGTGGTCGCCCCCTTTACGATGTCCTTAGCCGGGACGCCCCTATACCTGGAATCGCCGCTGTCGACATTCCAATCGAATACATGATATCCCCCCTGCTTCATGTATTGAAAATAAGCTTCGTCGAAATGTCCGGCCGTCCCCCCGGGAGCTCTGACCAGCTGCGGCCGTTCCCCTGTAATCAAACGGATGATTTCCTCGGTTTTCTTAATCTGTCCCCAGAAATCCTGAAAATGCCCGTAGAGCTCGTCATAACGATGATCATATGTATGATTCCCGATCACATGGCCTTCCTCATAGATGCGGTTGATAATTTCGGGACGGGTCTCCGCCTCCTTGCCCAGTACAAAAAACGTGCCTTTGATTCCTTCCCGCTTCAAAATATCCAGCACGTCGAGCGTTAAATCCGATGGTCCGTCATCAAATGTCAGGTATACCGTTTTGTCGCTAGGCTTCTTCTTATATTGAACAGGTGCGGCGTTCACAGCCGATGGTTTCTTGAATGCAGTGGTGACGACCGGCTTGCTTGCCTCCCGGGTCTTTGCTTGAACATTCTGCTCTGGCACTGCTGTCAGGGGTGCCGCTGCTAAAGGGGCCTGCTCCGCATAGTCTGCCATCGGCGCCTGAACCTCAAGTCCCATGCCGATCATGATCAGCACTGCCACAACGCCGAAGAATACCGCTATCGATGTAACCCGCACCATATTTTTCATTATCAACTCTACCTCCATCGTTTCTATGAGTTCGGCTTCCTGATAGATTATATGGAGGGCGATTCAAAAAAAGACTAGAATCTGATATTTTCTTACGTCCCTTGATTCCTATTCACATTACTAGTAAACTGAATTCAAATCCAGAACTCGGAAGGGATGATAGACATATGAATCACCAAGCGGTCATTCAGCGTGATATTACGGAAGTCCGGGATGTCGTTCTTCGGCGGCACAGCTCCATCCATGCCTCAGGACCCGTCATCGAATTTGGAAACTGGAGCAAAGCCGATCCGTTTCTCGGGATGATGGAGGACAAGTTCCAGGCCGGTTCATTCGACGACCATCCCCATCGGGGAATCGAAACCGTTACTTTTGTCATCGATGGAACCGTTGAACACTATGACAGCCTCTCCAAGGGCGGCGTGCTAGGGCCTGGAGACGTGCAGTGGATGACGGCGGGAAGCGGCGTCATCCACAACGAAGTACCGTCAGAAGGCATAACGGCCCACGTCCTGCAGCTCTGGATCAATCTGCCCCGCGAGCAGAAGATGACGACTCCCCGCTACCAGAACCTGAAAGGCGCGGATATGCCGATCCGACAAGAGGATGGCGCGGTTGTGCGAGTCTTCTCCGGTTCTTCCGGCGATGTCGTATCCGCCACCAAAAATCATGTTCCGGTCACGATGGTCGAGGTGCTGCTGGAGCCCGGCGCTTCCATCGCGCAGGACCTGCCCGGCAGTTATAACGGCTTCATCTACATCCTTCAGGGCAGCGGAACCTTCGGAGGCAATGGCGTAAACGCGGCTAAAAGCCAGGTGTTGTGGCTGGGCGCTGGAATCGACGGAAAACCTAGCGAAATACGGGCAGCGGCTGCGGAGCCTCTTCGCTTTGTTCTGTACGCAGGCGAGCCGCTGCGGGAGCCCGTGGCAGCCCGCGGTCCCTTCGTCATGAACACGGAGGAAGAAGTGAACGAAGCCTTCCGCGAATATCGGACGGGTACGTTCTTGAAGTTCTGATTCATTCAGGTTGGCCAAATCCTCTGATTTAGGTGATAAGCTCCTCATTGGAGGTTCCCTGCTTGCAAGATATATTCAAAAAAAACGGTCCCTTACCATGCCTGTTCAGGCATGCCGAGGGACCGTTCTTCATATATAGCTATGACAGCACGGCTGCGAGAACCGCTTCGACATGGCCTTTCACTTTCACCTTCCGCCACTCGCCGGCCAGCTTCCCCTTCTCATCAATCAAGAAGGTTGAGCGTACAATACCCATATATTCACGGCCGAACATCTTCTTCATCTGCCATACGCCGAACATTTCGCTTACCTTATGCTCCTCATCAGACAAGAGCAAATAGGGCAGGCTATGCTTATCGATGAATTTGGCGTGGGATTTCAGCGGATCGGGGCTGATCCCGATCACGACTGCGCCGGCTTGCTCCAACGCACCATAGTTGTCCCGGAAGCTGCAAGCCTCCTCGGTGCAGGTTGGGGTCATATTTTTCGGATAGAAGAACAGCACGACTTTGCGCCCACGAAAATCGCTTAATGCTACCTTCTCCCCGTTCGAAGCCGGAAGTGAAAAATCCGGCACCTTGCTTCCAATCTTCAACTGCTTTTGGTCTGCGATAAGGCTCAACTCCTGCTATACGGACTTTAGGCCCGTAAAATTGATTGTCTTTTCGAAAAAAATTATAATAGAATGAATGTCGAATGTTCAAATGTTCTATCGAATTTATTCATCAGCGTAATCCGAAAGGAAGAACCCAATGACCAAAAAAACAAAGAAGACGATTATATGGAGTGTCAGCATCATACTGGCCGCCGTCATTGGTTACGGCATCTATTATGCGGCCTCGTTTTATGACGGCTTGCAAAGTCTTCAGAAAACTGGCGAAGCCTCCCCTTTTCGGGAAATCGAGAAGGTGGATGCCAAAGTCCCTGCCCCGCCGGAGTGGGAAGGCAAGGAGACGGTTAACATTCTGCTGATGGGCGTCGATGCGCGCGGTTTCGAGGAAGGGGAAATTCCTCGTTCCGACAGTATGCTTGTTGCCTCGATTGATCCCGTAAAGAAGAAAATGCACTTATTCTCTATTCTGCGCGATACTTACGTAGAAATACCCGGGTATGACCGAAACCGTATCAATACGGCCATCACGCACGGCCCGAACACGGCCATGAAGGCGGTAGGCGATCTGCTGGGCATACCGATTCAATACTACGTCTATACGGACTTCCAGGGCTTCATGAAGCTGGTTGATTCCGTCGGCGGGGTTGATTTCTACGTGGAGAAGGACATGAGTTATTCAAGTAAAGCCGACAAGAACGAGTACGACATTGATTTGAAGCAAGGCATGCAGCATCTGGACGGCAATGCGGCACTGCAATACGTCCGGTTCCGCTATGATGCGATGGGCGACTTCACCCGCACCGAGCGGCAGCGCGAGCTCCTGAAGGCCGTAGCCAAGAAAATGCAGACCACCACTTCCATCATGAAGCTTCCGGACATCTTGAAGTCCGTCAGCCCTTATATTGATACGAATCTCGATGTCGAGGATATGTGGAAGCTTGCGAACGTCGCCTACAAGAGCAAAATGAGCGGCAGCGAGCAGGTACCTCCGATGAAACTACTGAAGGAAGAACATATCGGCGGCGCCGCCGTCTTAACGGTCGGCAATCCGGATACGCTGAAGCAGTATATCCAGGACATCATGAACCCGCCGACGCCAGACCTTGAGACCGAAGACGGCGAAGGCACGGAAGGTGATTCCGGGTACACCGATACCGGGAATACCGACTCCGAGAACAGCGACTCTGAAAGCTCCGCAACACCATCTGCGACAACGGATCGCAACTAATACACTTACAGCAATCAGGACAGGGCGCTACGTCAATCTAGCTTCCTGTCCTGCTTCATGAAGAAAGGAAGTTTTACTATCATGTCAACCTCAAGATACCGTTCCGAAGCCCTGTATCAAGAAGCGCTGCAGCATATCGTAGGCGGCGTAAACAGCCCCTCCCGTTCGTTTAAAGCCGTAGGCGGCGGTGCCCCCGTCTTCATGAAACGCGCAAGCGGAGCCCACTTCTGGGACGAGGACGGCAACCGTTATATCGATTACTTGGCGGCTTACGGCCCGATCATTACCGGACACGCCCATCCGCATATTACGGCGGCGATCACGGCGGCTGCCCAAAACGGCACCCTATACGGAACGCCGACGGAGCTTGAAATTACCTTGGCCAAAATGCTGAAGGAAGCCATCCCGTCCATGGACAAGGTACGTTTCGTCAATTCCGGCACCGAGGCCGTCATGACCACGATTCGGGTCGCCCGCGCTTACACCAAGCGCAACAAAATCATCAAGTTCGCCGGCTGCTACCATGGCCATTCCGATCTGGTCCTCGTGGCTGCGGGCTCCGGGCCTTCCACGCTCGGCATTCCGGACAGCGCCGGCATCCCGGCCAGCATTGCCACGGAAGTCATTACCGTTCCTTTCAACGATCTGGAAGGCCTGCGCGCTGCCCTCGACGCATGGGGCGAAGATGTGGCCGCCGTGATGGTCGAGCCGATCGTCGGCAACTTCGGAATGGTCATGCCGAAGCCGGGATTCCTCGAAGGCCTGTGCCAGATGGCGCACGACAACGGGTCGCTGGTCATCTATGACGAAGTTATCAGCGCCTTCCGCTTCCATTACGGATCCACCCAAACCTATGCGGGTCTGGCCAATCACGAGGCGATTCAGCCGGATCTTACGGCTCTCGGTAAAATCATCGGCGGCGGACTGCCGATCGGCGCTTACGGCGGCCGGAAACACGTGATGGAGCAGGTTGCCCCGCTCGGCCCGGCTTATCAGGCGGGAACCATGGCTGGCAATCCTGCCTCCATCGCGGCTGGAATCGCCTGCTTGGAGGTATTGCAGGGCGAAGGCGTGTATGAGGAGATGGAGCGCTTGACCATCAAATTGACGGAAGGCCTGCAAGCGTCCGCAGACCGCCATGGCGTTCCGCTCACGATCAACCGCATCCGGGGCTCCTTCTCCACGCACTTCTGCGATCATCCGGTCACGAACTATGACGAAGCGCAGGATACCGACGGCGAAGCCTTTGCGGCCTTCTTCCGCCACATGCTGGACCGCGGCGTGAACCTGGCCCCTTCCAAATACGAAGCCTGGTTCATGACCACGGCCCATACGGAGGCGGACATCGAGGCAACGCTTGAGGCCGCGGAGGAATCTTTTAAGGCCATGAAGAATTAACCTAGATAAATTCAAAGAACGCGAAAGGAGATTTCCTCATGAAAAAGCTGTTGAACAAGTTATAACCTGCTCCACATCCATGCCATGCTTCTACGATCCGGATCCGTGGACCTCCTGACCTGTTCGATTCGAATCATCGGTAGTCCAAATATGAATACGGAGGCTACGAACACATGAGAAGCGAGCAAGAAATGATGGATTTGGTATTGGGCTATGCAGCCCGCGATGAGCGGGTTCGGGCCGTAACCCTGGAAGGCTCCCGAACGAACCCTAACGTCCCGAAGGATATTTTTCAAGATTACGACATCAGCTTTCATGTTACGGATATGGAAAGCTTTATCCAGGATCCAAACTGGATCGACGTCTTCGGGGAACGGTTGATTCTGCAGACGCCGGAAGATATGGCCCTGTTCCCTCCGGATCTTGGAGGCTGGTTCTCGTACCTGATGTTATTTACCGACGGGAACCGGATTGACATGACCCTGATCCCCATCGAGGAGAAGGAGAAATACTGCAAGGAAGATAAATTGATCCAGATCTTAATGGATAAAGATCAAACCTTTCCCAAGGTTCCTGCTCCGTCCGACGAGGATTTCTGGGTACAGCGTCCGTCGGCGGCCTTTTTCGAGGATTGCTGCAACGAGTTCTGGTGGGTATCCACGTATGTCGCCAAAGGCTTGTGGCGTGAAGAAATCCTGTATGCCCAGGACCATCTTCACAACATCATGCGGCCGATGCTGATGAAAATGCTGGAGTGGCAGGTGGGCACCCAGACCGATTTCTCGCTAAGCGTAGGCAAGAACGGCAAGTACTTGAAAAACCACCTGTCTGCGGACAGCTGGAACGAGCTGATGTCCACCTACCCTCGCGGAACCTACGAAGAGGTGTGGGAGGCGCTGTTTACGATGGGAGCGCTGTTCCGCAGAACCGCGCTGGATGTCGCCAAGTTGCTGGGCTTTGAATACGATATTGGGCAGGATCAGCGCGTAACGGGCTTCCTGCAGCATGTCCGGCAGCTGCCGGCGGATGCGAGCGAGATCTACTAAGATTGCCGGAAGTTGCGGTTCCCGTTGGTTCCCAATATAATCAGGCAGTCGGGCTCAACGAGGACGAACCACTGGTTTTCAAATTAAGTCCCGATTGCTGAGGAAATCAGTCAGCAGAGAGACGCCACTCCGGCGTCTCTTTTTTTATTTTGCAGAATCCCATCCTGGCAGCCGTACCCTTACTCCAACTCGATTTTGCCGAATACACTCTCCTGCCAATAAGATTTCTTGAATCCGTTGTCACATTTATCCTTTGCCCAAACGTAATACAAATTGTAAAGGGGTGAAGCCACTTGGATGAACCAGCATTCCATCAGATCGTTGCTGATGTTTTGAAGGGAGAGATCGACAAATATGAGCTGATCATGAACCGATTCCATAAAGCCATCTTCAACTATTGCTATCACATGCTCGGCGACTATGCCGAAGCAGAAGATTGCACCCAGGAAGCTTTTTTGAAAGCTTACCGCAATCTATCTACATTCGAAACGGACAAGCCCTTCGAAGCCTGGCTGTACCGCATAGCCTGTAACCAGTGCATCGACTTGCTCCGCAAGCGAAAGCTATCCCGATACCTCCCCTTTCTATATCAGAAGGATCAGGATAACAGGCATGTCGATCAGGTCATCGAGCACAAATACTACAATCCGTCTGTACTCCAGGCGCTGGCCAAGCTGACCGCCGAGGAACGCAGCCTGCTCATCCTGCGCTCTGTCGAGGACAAGAGCTATCATGAAATCAGTCTTATTTTGCAACAAAGCACGACCTATCTTAGGAAAAAATTTGAGCGGGCCGCAGCCAAGTTCCGCAAACATTACGCCATCGCCGAGGGGGAAGAAACGAATGAGCATGGACAACGGCCAGGACCTGAAACCACTCTTTCAAAGGGTTGAGCCGCCCGGGACGGCCCTCCAGGAACGTGTCATGAACCAGATTCGGGAAAAACAACTTAAAAAGGAGCGATTTATCGTGAAATACAAAGTAAGCATTCTCATGATGGTCGGTATGCTGCTTACCGCGTCGACCGGATTTGCCGCAGTACAGTACCATTCCTTAACCAACAGCAAGGGAGAAGTTCTTTATGAGGAGAAATCGAACGCTCAGGCGCCTTCGCCGAAAAGCTATTCGAAAAAGGAACTGAACCGCATACATCTCATGAACACCATCTGGGACGAACAGATCGAGCCGGGCGAAGCCGCCATCATTTATGTCGTACCGGACAATCCCGAGCATGTCATCGACATCAAATCCACTCCGCATGCCGTCAAGGATTTCGCCAAGCTTCAAAACATGGTGAATGTGCCTGGCTTACCGCTAGCCAAGGAGCTGTCCGGTTCGGGCACGTATACGTTCACAAACGCCAACGTGCACATGGAACGTGAGACTGACGTGAACCCGCTGACCGAGCAGGAGAAAGCCGACATCGCCAAAAAGCTGCTTGAGAAAGCCAAGGCTTCCGGGAAGGAATATGCACTGATGCCGGTGAAGTTCACCGATCAATTCTGGCTTTCGACGGTATATTATGCCAACCACAACAAAAAAGTCTCCCTTACCATTCTGAATAACGGGGACCACGGAAGCGTGACCTCCTACTGGGATGAGAGCATGGGCATGACCAGCCGGAAAATCAAGATCAATGGGCAGGACGTGCTGCAAAAAACGTGGAACGGCGGAAACTCGGCGCAGTTGGCGCAGCTGGACTGGGTCTATGAAGAACCAACCACCGGACATCATTACATGTTATCGCTCAACTCTACCACGGGTGACATCGCGGTCGAAGAGCTGATTCGCATCGCAAAGACGATCATTCCGAAGGCGGATTCCAGGTAAGGCCGTCATAATAGCAATCATTAGACAATATGGCTCTTTTCTCGTTGGAACGCTGAAAATGAAAGATAATACAAAAAAAGTTGCCTGTGGCGGTCTGGGAATCGGAACACCAATCAGGCGTCCTTGCTTGAAGGGCTGACCTTTCGCCCAGCTTTAGCAACTATTGCCGGGGATATGAGAAAGCAAAGAGAGACGCCGCACCGACGTCTCTCTTTTGTACTGCCATGTTCCCCAATCCCATCCTGGGTAGCCGCATTCCTACTTCTGCTCGATCTTATCAAAGAAATTCTCCTGAACCAGTTTGGCCGTTTCGTCCAGCTGCTTCTTGGAATCCGTGCCTTCCTTCGAGAACGATTCCTGCACCACGTTCGACATTGCCGCATAGTAATCCTGCGTGCCGAATTGCGCTTCAGGCTTTCCTTCCAACAGGCTGAAGAGCTGCGGATCATATTCGTAGACGTTGTCGTACTTATCGTAGATCGCCTTCACCTTCGCCGCATACTCCGAATCGTCGCTGAAATATTCCAACGGCGTCGGCACAAAATATTTGCCCTCGGCCTTGCGGGCATTGATCGTATCTTCCACCGATTTCAGCGCATCATCCGTAAAATAATCAAACGTGATATAGCGGAATGCCATTTCCTGTTCTTCCTTCGTGGCATTCGGATTGATGACCAGATAGTTGCCGCCCAAAATGCCGTGGTGCGCTCCGCCTTTCTCCATCGCAGGCATCGGATACGCAAGCACGTCCTCAGGCTTCATGCCGCCCTCGTTCAATGCCGGCTGGATCACGTCAAATGCGCCTGCAATGACCATCGCCGTCCGTCCTTGCTGGAACGAGCTGACAGCATCGCCCCAGCCTAGGGCCCAGTCCTGCGGAATGGCGTTTGCTTCCCATCTCAGCTTCTTGTAGAAATCCAACGCCTTCACGCCGGCTTCCGAGTTAAACACCGCTTTCACTTTGCCGTCCTCGTTCACTTCGATATCCCCGCCGGCTTCGAACAAGAAGTTGGTCCAGTTCCAGCCTGCCTCATTGCCCTTGCCCATCGGCGCGATTCCGGAGATGCCGGCCTTCGGGTCCGCAGCGCCTTTCGCCGTGTTATACATGTCGTCCCATGTCCAATCCATCGGCGGTACGGGCACGCCCTTCGCGTCCAGCAGCTTCTTGTTCACGATCGTAGACGTGATATAACCGTTCTGCGTGACGCCGTACACCTTGCCGTCCACGATGAATTGATCCTGCAGCACGGGATTCATGTCGTCCTTGTACTCCCAGTCGTTCCAGAACTCCGTAATGTCGGCCACCCAGCCCCGCTCCACGAGCAGCTGTGCCTCCGTGGCCCAAGTGTTATAAAATGTCGGCGCTTCGTTCGAAGCCATCTTCACCCCAATTTCGTTGACGCTGTACTGCCAGTCGTCCTTCACGATGGTCACGTTCGGATATTTCGCCTGGAAGCGGGCGATTTTATCGTCCTCCTGCTGACGCAGCGTTGTATCATCCGGCAGCGGATAGTGAATCTTGATCGTGATCTTTTGATCCGCGATATCCTCCTTCGGCTCCTCCGTCTGCGTCGTGGCCGTCCCTCCGGAATTGGCGGTCCCTCCCTCTGTATTCGTGACCTCCGGCGACGCTTTGCCGCCGCCGCATGCGGCGAGCAAGGAGCTGAACAGCATAAGGCAGATCAGTAATGCTGAGAACTTGCGCATGGATACTCCCCTTTTCTTTAGAAATAATGATGTCCTTTCCTCTCTCCATCATAAAAGCCAAATCCGGAAAGGACGATGTGCATTCATATGACGATCGTGTGCAGGGCTACGATGTGCGCCGCTGCTGCCCTACCCTTTGACGGCCGAGAGGCTGACGCTGCGCATGATGAATTTCTGGAACACCAGAAATACGAAGATCGGCGGCACCATCACCATGAACAGGATCGAAAATTTAACGCTGCTGTCCAGGCTCCTTGCGTTGATGACATACTTGTAAATGGCCGTAGCCAGCGTATATTTGTCCTGGGTCTGCATGACGAGCGACGGCCAGAACCAGTCGTTCCATGCCGTGGAGAATGTAAAAATCGCCAGCGTCGCGAAGATCGGAACGGATAGCGGTATGGCGATCCGCAGGAAGCTGCTCATCTCCGAAGCGCCGTCGATGCGCGCCGCCTCGAAGATCTCCGGGTGAATGCCGTCGAAGAAGTTTTTGATCAGCAGGAAGAAGTATGCGTTCGCTCCGGCCGGCAGCCAGAAGGCCCAGTAGGAATTCAGCAGGCCGAGCTCCTTCAAATTGACAAAATTCGGAATCATGTAACTCGACGCCGGAATGAACAAGGTCATGAGAATGAAGAAATAGATGGCCCGATGATACGGAACCCGGATGCGGGAAATGCTGAATGCCGCCATGCCCAGCACCAGAATCGTGACCAGCAGATTACCGCCGAAAATCAGCAGCGTATTCTTCAGAAACATCGGCAGATCGATGTATGCCCACCCCTTCGGGAAGTTCTCCCAATGCCATTCCGACGGAAAAAAGCGCGGCGGAAACGTGTTGATTTCCTGATTGCTCTTCAATCCGTTGAACATCGTCATGCCGATCGGGTACAGCATCGTGAAGGTCATCACGGCAATGCACAGCACCATAAATCCGTAAACCGCCTTATTCCACGGTTTTCTCAAATCCGAAGCGGACAAAATGCCTCTCTCTTTCATCCTAGTACTCCTCCCTGTTCATCTTGAATTGCAGGATGCCCAGCAAACTCAGCACAAGGAACATCAAGATGCCCATCGCGGTTCCGGCCCCGTAATCCAGTTGGTTAAACGCATATTTTACGGTAAGGAGCGCATAGGTGAGCGTGGCCTTGTTCGGTCCACCGTCCAGCATCGCCAGCTGCGATTGATACGCCTGTGACGTGCCGATCAGCTGCAAAATCAGCATGAGCACAATCAGGTTGCGCATCGAGGGAAGCGTGATGTATTTAATCCGGGCCCACACGCCGGCACCGTCGATTTCGGCGGCTTCATACCAATCCTTCGGTATGCTCAGCACTCCGGCCAGATAGATCAGCATCGCCGAGCCGAATTGCTGCCATGTCTCCATGACGACCAGCGATACCATCGAGAAGCGGCTATCCGATATGAACGATACCGGCTCTGCCCCGAAGAAGCCGAACAACGCATTGACCGGGCCCACCGGATCGTACATCCATCGCCACATGCCGTAGAGCACGACCCCGGGCACGACAAACGGGAGATACGCGGCAATCCGGGCGAACCCTTGAAACAGCTTCAGCTCCGAGATGGCAATGGATGCGGCGATGGGCACCCAGAAGCCGATGACAAGCGTTAACAGCATGAAATACAATGTATTTCTGACCGATAGCAGCAGGTCGGGATTGCTCAGAACGTTGGCATAATTATCGAACCCGACGAAGGTATTGCCTTTTACGAAATCGATATGAAAAAAGCTGTAAAAGATCCCTTTGAAAATCGGCACCCATAAAAAGACGATAAAGATCGCTATGGCCGGGACAAGGAACAAATACCCCCATACATACTTCCTCCACAGCGGCTTGCGCTTATGCTCCTTCCCGGCGCGGCGGCCGGGCTTGACCAGAGCCTGGCCTTGTGACATGATCGTTTCTTCCATCCGACTCCCTCATTCCTTTATTCAATGTCTAGCTTTTATTGTAAAAAAGCCGGGGAGCCTTCGAACATGTCTAAAACTATGTGAAGTATGACGGATCTTACTTCTTTAGCTCGCTTGGGCTGACGCCGTAGTATTTTTTGAAGATTTTGCTGAAATGCTCCGGGGATTCATACCCCACCCGCTCGGCTATCTCGTACCGGCGGAGATCCGTGTTCAGGATCAATGCCCTGCTCTCCTCCATTCGTAGCTTCACCACATACTCCCAAAGGCTGCTGCCGGTATATTTTTTGAACAGGTAACTCAAATAGTTGGGGCTCACGTGATTGTTCTTCGCTACATCATGAATGGTCAATCCCTTCTGGCGGTAATGCTCGTCGATATATTGCCTCGTATTCTCCACGATCCGGTTGCTCTGGCTCGAAAGCACCTCCTGCGACGTCTCCTGGGCATAATTGTGCCAATTGAAATCCCCGTAATAAAAGACATGGAAATCATGCAGCTGCTCGCTCCACAGCATCGCTTTGTCCGCCTGGCGGCTGAGCACGCTCAAGAATTCCCGTCCCCTCAATATTTGGCTGATGCCCACGGTACAGCTCCGTTTCAGGTGCAGCTCCACATGGTGGTGCAGACTCCGGCCGATCATCTCCAGATGATGGATTTTCCCGCTGGCGTTCTCCTCCATTTCCTGCTCGCTCCATTGAAGGATGATGTTGACGTCCCGTTCCGGCGAATAGAACACTAAGGTGTGCGGCTCCTGCTCCAGCAGCTCCTTGGCGATATTCAGCGCGGCATATTGAATCAGGTTTATATCATGACTGGAAAAAGAAGCGCTGCGCTCTTCCGCCAGGCCCAGTTTCATTTTGATAACGGCAAAATAGGGGCCGACCAGGCCCAGCTCCGACTCGTCGGGACCGGCAGTGGCCGATGGATCCGGCTCCATGGAGAGCCGCTCGTTCAGCCGCTCTATTCTTTCGGACGGCGGCTCCTCCATCCGGAAATGCTCATTATCGGCCATGAGAAACGGCTCGACCTGGGGCGCCGGCCGGTCCATCTTGAGCAACACGCTGCGGACCGAATCCAGAAACTGCTCGCTGTTCAGCGGTTTGATCAAATAATCCTTGGCTCCGAGCTGAAGCGCCCGCTGGGCGTATTGAAATGTTTCATGGGCTGAAATAATGATCGTCTGTACCCAAGGCTTCACGATCTTCGCCTGCTGCATCAGCTCAATGCCGTTCATCTCGCCCATCTGGATATCGGTGACCAGCAGGTCGATGTCCCCCATCCGTATGTAGTCCAGCGCTTCCTGCCCGCTGTAGGCCGTGGTTATGCCATCGATGGCAAGGCCCGAGGACGTTAACAGCCCTGCCAAGCCCTTACATATCAAACGTTCGTCATCTACCACCAAAATGTTGTACATCAGGAAACCTCCTGTCCGGTTGCTGTAATGGTTGCTGCTTCTGTTCGCGGTATCGTGATCGTCACGCGGGTTCCCCCTTCTTCCCCGGGTTCATACTGCAGCCCGTAGCGGCTGCCGAAATGCAGCCGGATCCGCTCCTGGATATTGCGGATGCCGTAGCCCAGCGAATGATCGGGTGCATCATCATGAAGAAGCCGGTGAATGGATTCGTAGTTCACGGGGCGGAAGCCGTTATCTTCAATGACGATCCGGCATCGATCACCCTCCAGATGACCCGATACGCGGATCATTCCGTCCTCGCCCATATTTTTAATGCCATGAATGATCGCGTTCTCCAGCAGCGGCTGCAGCGTGATCTTCGGCACATGATTCGCCAGCAATGCCTCGGGAACGTCCCATCGGATCGTAAACTGATAATCATAACGATTCAGCTGGAGATTCATATAAGCCCCCGCATGCTCAAGCTCTTCCCCAAGCGTGATAAGATCCCGGCCCCGGCTGAGACTGATCTTCATCAATTTGGATAAATCCTTGATCATTTCGGCGGACTCGGTATTGCCCTCCATCGTGCTCTTCCAGTAAATGCTCTCCAGGGTGTTGTACAGCAAGTGGGGATTGATCTGCTGATAGAGCAGCTGCAGCTGCGCCTCCTTCTGCTTCAAATCCATATTGTATTTGTAATGGATCAGGTCATTCAGTCGGCGGGCCATGTCATAGATCGTGGAGATCAGGACGCTGACTTCGTCTTTTCTGCGCCGATAAGGGGTTTCCGGCACGACGTTTCCCGGTTCGTACCTCCTCACGAAGTGCGCCAGCTTCTGGAGCGGCGTCATCAGCGACTGCCAGAAGTAAAAGACGATAATGAGGCCCACGGCAAAATAAGCGACGGAAATGACCTGTATGACGCGCTTCATCTCGCTTTGCTGGGCAAGCAGCGTTTTGACGGGCACCTTGTAAACCAGCTTCTGCTGGAGCACGTAATTGTAATCGATGACATAGATGAAATCCGACGTGATCACGTCCATCACGCCGATCGTGGAATGGCCCGGATCCGCTTCGGGCGGCAATTCCAGCTTGCCCGCCATGCCCTGTACCGACGAGGTCAGGATATTATCGTCCCAATCCGTAAAATACAGCTCCCCATCCGGAATCGAGACCGTCGATAACGACTCGCCGATCCGCGCGTCCAAATTGGTAACCAGCAGTACACCGATGGTACCGCCCCGATAGATATTGTTAACGGCCCGCACATAGCTTAAAGTCTCTAGATCCTGGCGCCCTTGCACCGGCGGCGACAGATTGGCCATGCGCTTCAGGTATCCGTTCCCCTTCATCGCCACGGCTTCATCGAACCAAGCGGGCTTCTCCTTCTCGTCGGAGAAAAAATATACCCCTGCTTTTCTGCGGTCAGGGTAATACGGGGCAAAGAAGTAGCTGTTGTCCGGGTCGTACACATAAAGCGAGTAATAGACCGGTTCACGCTCATCCGTCTCTTGGGAGAAGGAAATCAGCATCTTTTCGAGCCGCTCGTAATTTTTGACGCGTTCCAGTACGGTAACCTCGGCAAAGGGGTCCAGCTGCTGGATCTGCGAGTTCTGGATGACCGTGGAGGTTACTTTGTTAACGGTTTCAATGTCCCGGTTAATCAGCTTGAAATTTTGTTTGTTCAGTTCAATATAAGCATTGGTCACATGGCGCTTCAGGATTTGACCGGCCATGGAATTCCCGTAGGCGTTCAGCCCGAATAACGGAATGACCAGCACCAGGAACAGCAGAATCATCTGCTGTTTGATGTTCATGCGGCCCAGCGGATTTTTGAAGCGGTTCTTCATCGGCCCTTGCACCTCCGGCTTTCTCAAGCATAGCAACAATCCAGTGGGATCAGCGTAGTCATTTCTACGGAAATGATGCGCATTTTTACGATTAGGCAGGATGTCCTAAGTGGATGTATTAGCCCTGCGGCAGGCGATTTCCTGCAAAAGGGGCAGGGGCATCTGGCAGGAGTCGATCTGTCGAGGTGTGAGGGAGTATTAACCGCCCGTCTTCCACGCTATCTACCCTCAAAATGGAATAACACCCGCATGCGCTATCCTCATCGGATTGAACATGCGGGTGTTAGGTGCCGGTTCCCTTTTAAAACGGAAAGAACAGCGGCAGTACCGCCATCATGACGAGCCCGATCGTCAGTTGAAGCGGCAGGCCGACCTTCACGTAATGACTGAATTTATAACGTCCTGCCGACATGACGAGCGCGTTCGGCGGCGTGGAGAACGGGGACGCAAAACACATGCTCGCCCCAATCGAAACGGCGAACAGAAACGGATACGGACTGGCTCCCATCTGGATCGCAGCCGATAACGCAATCGGCGCGAATAATACCGCGCAGGCGGTATTGCTGATAAACAGCGTTAGCAGCGAAGTGGTGAAATACACCCCTGCCAGCAGGGCAAGCGATCCATAGCTGCCCAGGGAATGAACCAGCATATCCGAGATCAGCGTGGCGGCTCCCGTCTTCTCGATGGCAATGGACATCGGGATCATCCCTCCAATAAGGACGATGCTCTCCCAGTTGACCGTCTTATACGCTTCCTCCATGTTGCGCACGCAGCCGAACACCACCATCAACACCGCGGCAATCATCACGGAGGCTACCGCCGGAATCCATTCCGTCACGAGCAGGATCACCATCAGCAGCATGATCCCCGCCGCGATCGGCGCTTTGTGATCCATCGTCAATTTGCGCGACTCCTCTGCAGGCTGCCCCACCACCACGACATCCGTCTGCTCGGCTGCCAGCAGGGCAATGTCCTTCCACGTGCCCTGCACGAGCAGCGCGTCGCCAAAGCGCATTTTCTCTTCCTTCAGATGATGCAGCAAATACTGTTCTTTACGCTGGATGCCCAGAATGTTCACCCGATACTTCTCGCGGAATCCCGAATGCTTGACGAGCCGGCCGATCAGGCGCGAGGACGGCGTCAGCATCACTTCCGCAATGCCGACGTCGCTTGTGGCGTACTGCGACTCTTCGGCATGTTTACGATGCTCGGGCACACCCTGGTCCAGCATGACAAGCCCGTATGTCTCCGCAAACTCCGAGGCCCGCTCGAATGGACCATTCACGTACAGAATATCCTCTTCCTCTATCACGGTCCCAGGACCTGCGATCTCCTGGTTGATCGTTTTGAAGAATTGATTCTTGGCCGACATTTTACGGCGGATTTCAATGATGTTGATTTCGAACTGTGCCGGAATATCCAGCTCCCGCAGCGTCTTGGAGCGAATGGAGGAATCGGCTCCGACCTGAATCCGATACAGGTTCTGTGTCAGCCGATACTGCTTGGCCAGCTCCCTGAGCGAGCGTCCGCCCTGGTTCCCCGTTCTTCCTTCTTCATTGCTGGGAAGATAACGGCGAAGGAACAATATCGCGAGAATCCCGGTTGCCAGACACACCAGGCCGATCGGCAGAAAAGCAAAAAACGACAACCGTTCGTACCCTGCGTTAATCAGCGTCTCCTGAATCACAAGGTTCGGCGGCGTTCCGATCAAGGTGAGCATGCCGCCCAAGCTGCTTGCAAACGCAAGGGGCATCAGCAGCCGCCCCGGATTGATCTCCGCGCTGTATGCCAGACTGACAACGATGGGCAGCATCACAGCTACCGTGCCCGTATTGCTGACGAATCCGCCGATGAGCGACGTCACCAGCATGATCATGATCAAGAGCCGGGTCTCGCTTCCTCCGCCAAGCTTCAGCAGCTTCCCGCTGGCCATCTTGGCCAGCCCGGTCTGGAAAATGCCGCCCCCCACAACAAACAAACCGATCATCATGATGACAACCGAATTGGAAAAGCCCGACAGGGCTTCAGCCGGACTTAAAATGTCCGTTAGCATAAGTACCATCAACACGCCGATCGCGACCAAATCCGACCGCGCTTTTCCCGACATGAACAATACGGATGCCACGGCCAAAACAGACAACGTAATGATCATCGGTCCATTCATTCCTTGATCCCCCTATAATGCCATATCTATGTTTCTTCCAAGATTCGACATTCGATAAACCTTTCCCTGCCCATTTCACGGATCCGCCACTTTCCGGTCCGGAGCGGGCGGCCAATCTGCGCCAACGTCACACCACCCGTTCAAGGGAAATGATGTAGTATTGTAACACCTGCCGGGAGCATCTCATGTTAAAAACGTCACAACCCTGTGTGCAAATCTTTAGGCGATATCCCCATCCGATCCTCTATCGCACCGTCGACCATAACGAGGGGTAAACAAAGGACTTCTCTCGTAGGCCGCCACGGAGGAATCACAAAAAAAAGCTGCATCGGCTCCTTCCAGCCGGTGCAGCTTGCCCTTGGAATTACAAATTGATGAATGCGGTACGCAATTTGGAACTGTACTGAACGTCAAAGCCCAGGCCGGATGCAATCACGGCGAGCGGCACGTAGGTTTTATCCTCTTTTCCTACCTTGTGCAGAAAAGCCGGCGTATCGATCGGTACGGCCGTTCCGTTGACTTGAACGGTTTTGGCGCCGATCTTCACCACGACCGTCTGGTCTCCGAAGGTAATCGTTGCGCTGGATGTTTTATTCTCCCATTTGGTAGTCGCCCCCACCGCGTTCACGATGTCTTGTATGGCTACGTAATTCAGGTTGTCGCGGAGGATCGGCTTGTAAGGCGTATTCAGCTCCTGCCCTTTCACGACGATGCGCATCGGCTGCCCCTCATTTTGAACAGGAGGTTTCTGATAGCTGCCCCAGATTGTCTCGGCAAATACGCTGGCCATCGTTTCGTATCCGTATTGGTTCGGATGGATGTCATCCTTCAGGATATGGGTCATCGTCAGCTCGGAGCCCACGAATTTCTTCGCGACATGCGCTACCTTGATGTCTACGCCCTGGCTTGCAAAACCGCCGGCCACCCCGTCCACCAGCTTCGTGAACTCACCGGATGCCGCAAGCAGTTTCGCGTACGCGACGTCATCGGCGATTTTGGGAACCGGATTATACTGGTCGGCCACTACGATCGCGGCATCCGGATTCAGGGAATGCAGGCCCGTAATGACGGATGACACGTTGTCCTTATAGATCTGGAACAGTTCCTGCATCTTGGCTTGCAGCTGCTCATCGCTTAACGTTTCCACGGTGCTGACAAGACTCATCATGTCATTGCCGCCGATCGTAATGGTGATCAGATCGGCTTCGGCGATCATCGGCTTGGCTTTTGCTGCATCGGCGCCGATCTGCTTGGTCCGCGGATCGATGCTGCTGAGTCCCGGCTGCAGCTCCTCCGGCGTGATCGCCCGTTCATCCAGGACGGCCTTGACGTAGTTGTTCAGCCCGTCGGTCTTCAACCCGCCGATCCCCAGATTCGTGACTTCGGTCCGGCCATGGAACAGCCCTTGCTCATACAGCCGGTCAACAAAACCGTACGGTTTGCTGTTCAGATCCATTCCCGGCTCATACCCGACGGTCAGCGAATCCCCCAGCGTTACGATACGATATGTATTCTTAGCCGCAGCCTCATCGGCATAAGCCGGCGCAACGCCCGGTCCGACTAGCGCCACCGCGAGCGTCAAGCTGCCGGTTACTGCCGCCAGCCCCTTCTTCCATTGTTTGAACATGACTTCACTCCCTTAACGTCGAATATCTTGATACAGCCTTATTTTACCACCACCATCAGGCGAATGGTACCGAATCAAGCCGGACGAGTCGGCTTCATGAGAAGATAAGCGAATTAACAAAAAAATGGACAGCCCGTTTCATGCTGTCCATTCCTGATACCGAACTAGGATGATGTTAGGCTCCAATAACGCAATATTCCTTGAAGCGCTATCACACGTCTTCGCCTGAATCCTCAGGCTTCTCCTTCTTTACCGCCTTATCGATATACTTGTCATAGCGGTCATCCAATTCCTTTGCCATGCTGCGGTATTTGAGCGTCTCCTCCACGATGGGATCGAGCTGCGTCTGAATCCGGATCTCGTATTTCGGAGAGAGCAGCCTGCGCTCCTCCTTCTCCCGATCCTTCTTCTCCATTTCACCGTCCGTTAACATCTCGCTGAGCTGGCGCTCCAAATCCTGATCCGACTTCTCATTCATCGTACGCACACTCCTTTTATCAAGCGGTTCATAGTGAACGGCATTCTCTCTGCGGATGGTGACCGTTTAGCGGACCAAAGCCTCGCCCGCATCTTTTAGCGTATCCAAAAAACGCTGATGAATCAACCCGTTGGTTGCCGCTAAATGACGCACCGACAGATCGTAGGGCCGTCCTTCCGTATCGGTTACTTTGCCGCCGGACTCCTGAACCAGCAGCGCGCCCGCGGCAACGTCCCAGGCACTCAAGCCGTGCTCCCAGTATCCGCTCAGCCGGCCGGCCGCCACATAAGCAAGATGAAGCGCGGCGGAACCGCCCGCTCTTATATTGCGTACCATCGGCAGCAGCGCCTGAAGCTCCGCCATGTTGAGCGGCAAGTTGACCTTGCTGTCCAGCGGGAAGCCCGTGGCCAGCAAGCTGTCCGACAATTGTTCCTCCGTGGAGACATAGGTCGGATTGCCGTGAACGTAAGCCCCTTTGCCTTTTTCCGCCACGAACAACTCGTCCCGGGAAGGGTCGTAGATAACGCCGACAATCACTTCTCCATGATGAGCCAGCGCGATGGATACGGAGTAAAACGGAAATCCGTGAACATAGTTCGTCGTGCCGTCCACAGGATCGATAATCCAAAGATACTCTTCGTCTTTGGCTTCCTCAAGCGCCTTCGCATAGGCATCCGTACCCGGGGCAACCCCTTCTTCTCCCAGGATCGCATGATCCGGGAAATGCGTCAGGATCAGCTTGCGGATCATCTGCTCCGCGCCTTTGTCGACCTCGGTTACGATATCCTGCGCCGAAGACTTGGTGCTCAGCTGCTTGACGGTGCCCAGTTTGCTCTTAATCCATTCTCCCGCTTTCGCGGCGCAATTAATCGCAACGGCGGTATAGCTCTTACTGCTGACAACATAAGGAATCTTTTCATTCTCGTTCAAAGCACTCACTCTACTTTCTATATAAATCTAGTAATCTTGGGAATCTCTACATCCTATTCCGTCATTACGGTAGCCGAAAGGGCAGCCACGCGAAAATTCCGCCTATTTCAATAAAAGTCCGTCCTATGCTGTGCACCTGAATGCTTGGCGAGAACGAACTTTTTAGTCCAATGTCATTATCTTGAGGGGAATCTCTGTTTGGCTACTTCCAACGTAACCCAAAACCCATCAACTTGCAAGTGTCAACAAGCTCAACTTATCGGTTAAGGGTTCACTTCGATGGAAGCACCGTCGAGAATGGTAATGCCCTCTTCCGAATAATTTCCCAGATCCTTCATCAGGTCAAACAAGGCGCCGTCCTTCATCTTCGCTTCAATCATCACGTCCACTTTCGGCGTAACCCCGGCAATATTCCTTAAAAAAGCCAGCAGCGGCACGACATCCACCCCGTCCGCATGGCTGCGGATATCGGTCTTGCTCTTGGGGCTGGAGACATGAATCTTCGGCGGGAGCGGCTGAGCCGGCTCCGAATCGGCCTGCGCCAGCGGCGTCTCCCAGGTGCGAAGGATATCCGGCCACAGCTCCCAGGACGCCTTGCCGTCGTTATTGACCCACTGGTGATGGATGTCCAGCACCATCGGCAGCCCGGTCTGCTTGCATACGGCCAGCGTTTCCTGGGCCGTAAAGGTTTTATCGTCATTTTCAAGGGTCAGCCGTTCCTTGATGTGCGGGTCAAGCTCATGAAAATGTTCAACGAATCGGGCCCCTGCCGAAGGCTTGTCCCCATAAGCTCCCCCAATGTGAATGTTATTCTTCATGGAAGCAGGCAGTTCCATCGCCTGCAGCATGCGGACGTGCGACTCCAAGTCGCGAACCGAATTGACCAGCACTTCGGGACGCGGCGTGCTCAGCACCGTAAAATGATCCGGATGGAAGGAAACCCGCATCCCGTGTTTTTTCACGAATTCCCCAATGGCCTGAAAGCCTTCCCGCAAAGCCGGGAACGGGTCCCAGTCCAGCATGTCGTTATGCGTGGCCAGCGGAATCAGCTTGGACGAGAAGCGGTATACCTTGATATCGTGAGCCGCATTATGCTTCAGAAGCCGAAGGGTATTATGTAGGTTCTCATTCGCGATCCGCTCCAGTTTGTGCAGGCCGGCCTCACGGTCATTCAGCTTCATGAAACTCTTCATCGTCATCGTCTTGGAAGGAGAAGCATTCTGCACGACCGTGGACATGGCCACATAACCGAAACGGACAATCATGCATGGTCTCCGAAGAACATCTCGTGCGCGAGCGCGGTCTGTACGCGCGCTTCCTCATCCGTCAATTTGCGGATGAGCTGCAGCTCGACCGAAGTGACCTCCCGCCCCTGGAAGTTGATCTCCGATACGCATGCGGTGATCAGGACGATGGCCACCGCCCGGTTATCCGGCGTATAGGCAATGACCTTCTGTCCCGTCGGAAACACCCGGAGCCCGTCCTTCAGCATTTTGCCGCGGCCGTATTCCAGCAGCTCGTAGAGCTCCTGCTCGCTTTTAAACTTACAAACGGAATTGAACTCGGTTTGAAATCCCATATCATGTCTCTTCCTTTCATCCCAAAATATTAGACTCAAGGGGAGCCGTAATGAATAGCGCGGACTCCCCCTGGTGTTTCATATCCTATTGTGACGGCTTACGCCTGGTTCTCATAAATCAGGGATTGCTTGCGATGGTACCGCTCAAGGCCCAGCTCGATCATCCGGTCAAGCAGCTCGCGATAGGAAACGCCCGTCTCCCGCCACAAGAGCGGGTACATGCTGAACGGCGTGAAGCCCGGCATCGTGTTCACTTCGTTGATCAGTATCGCACCGTCCGAGCGGCGAACAAAGAAGTCGGCGCGGGTAATGCCCCCGCCCTCAATCGCTTTGAAGGCGGCAATGGCCAGGTCGCGCAGCCGATCCGCCGTATCCGGGTCGATCTCGGCCGGGATTTGCATCTGCGATTGTCCATCCGTATATTTGGCCGCGTAGTCATAGTATTCACTGGAAGAGACGATTTCACCCGGAACGGACGCCATCGGCTCGTCATTGCCGAGCACGCTGACCTCCACTTCGCGCGCATCGACGAACTCTTCAACGATGATCTTGTCATCGAAGCGCAGCGCGGATTCAATCGCTGCCTTCAACTGCTCCCGGTTCTTGGCCTTGGAAATCCCGACGCTCGAGCCGAGGTTAGCCGGCTTCACGAAGCTCGGGAATCCGAGTTTGTCCTCGATGTTCTTGAGCACTTCATGCTGGCTCCGCTCCCACTGGGTGCGGTTGAAATAGCAGTACTCGCATTGCGGCAATCCTGCCTGGGCAAAGAGCTTCTTCATGACGACTTTGTCCATCCCGGCAGCGGATGCAAGCACGCCGGTTCCCACGTAAGGGATGTCCGCCATTTCGAACAGCCCCTGGATCGTCCCGTCCTCGCCGAACGTCCCGTGAAGCAGCGGGAACATAATATCGACCGCCTGATTCTCTTCCCCGTACAGTCTGCTGAACACGGCGTTCAGCGCCGTTTGCGTGCCTTCCCCTTCAGCCAGCTTCAATTCCTCCTGCCGGGCGAAAGGAGCCGACATCTTGCTGCCGATTCTCCAGGTTCCCTGCTTTGAAATATAAAACGGGACAATCTCGTATTTATCAAAATCAAAAGCGTTCATGACCGCGAATGCCGTGGATAGCGACACCTCATGCTCGCCGGATTTCCCCCCGTATACTAAACCAACCGTCAATTTATCCTGTCCCATGTTAACCTCTCTCTTGTCCGTATTGCAGCATGACATGCTGTCATCTTAAAAATAATCGGGAATATGGTAAAACCGGTATTCGGTGTTATCGTTCCAAGCATAGGAATCCCGGTAGTCCCAATAGCGGTGGCGGCTTGACACCGTATGCGCATTAACCAGCGGCATCCCGCCCGCGTCAAACGCCGTTACGATGGTGCTGTGCTGAAACGCGCCGTCGCCGTCCCAGTCGTACACGATGACGTCCCCCAGCATCAGCTGTTCGGGACGCTCCACCCGCTCGGCACGAAGCCCCGTGGTACTGGCATTCAGATAATGCGCGAAGCTGTTCGACACCGCCCAGCTGTAGCTCCACCACTCCCGTTTGTTGACGTATCCCTTGTACCACCATCCCGTTTCTCTTTTACCAGTATAGTGGATTGGGGCTTTGCCTGCAAAGAGGCACTGGGAGATATAGTTCGTGCAATCCACGTCGAATTCCTCAAACTCCGGATTCCCCGAATCCCACCAACGGTCGGCATAGGCAGCCGCGGCTTCGCGTTCGTAACGTCCCGACCGCGGACTGCTGCCAGCGGCGTATACGCGTCCGTTCATGAAAGGAGTGGACGGTTCCCTTCCGGCCGCGTCCGAGCTTGCTCCCGGTATGTCGGCCCTTTGCAAAGGATGGCGTTCATCCTGCAGACGTTCAATGCCGACGATCAGCCAGGCATCCCCGTCCCGAATCAGCGTCAGCCGCTCCCTGAAAACCGTGTCTTCCCGATGCGTCATCCCTCTTTTTTCATAATAAAAGACGCTGTGGAGCCGCACGTCGGCGACCACATCATCCTCTGTTTCCCTCAGGATGCGCTGAAGACGGGCACGGGTCTCGCTCTTAAGCGGCGTTGCCTCCCGCTCCGCATACCACGATTGCAGGCGAAACTGCCTCTCTCCTCTCTCTACCAGGTAGTTCAGGTCCGCCACAATCTGCTCTTTCAGGCCTGAGGAATAGTCCACGCGATTTTGGTTATATTGATTGACGTAAATATATAGAGCTTGCTTCCAAGGCTTCTCGGCTTGCTTCAAACTGTTCATCCTCTCTCCTCCTCTAACCTTGCCATTCACGCCGTTCCCTATCACAACTATATGAAGCAAATCTTCAGGCTATGAGCTTCGGTCAAGAGATTGCAGAAACGCGGGATTGCAGCGGCTGCTTTCCGGTAAGAAAACAGGCTTGTTTTCACCTTTTTGAAATGCGTTTCTTCTATAAAAAATGCTTTACGCGGGGAGTTGAAAACGTTATACTTAAAGTAGTCAATTTATGAAATTAGGTTTCATCTAGTGAAACCGAAAAGGATTTAACCCTAACTGTCTTTATTCGATTTATGAAATGACTTAAGGAGGTTCATCAATGCCAGCAAAGGATCAATTCTCCATCTCTCGCAACCTAGAGGTGGGCGGTAAAAGTTACCGCTATTTCAGCCTGCAGGCGCTCGAAGAGCAAGGATACGGCAGCGTGTCCAAGCTTCCTTTCTCCATTCGGGTGCTGCTTGAAGCTGCCGTTCGTCAGTTTGACGGACGCGCGATTACCGAAGATCACGTAAAACTCTTGTCCAAGTGGAACGAAGGACGCGACAACAACAAGGAAATTCCGTTTATCCCTGCCCGTATCGTACTGCAGGACTTCACCGGCGTACCCGTTGTCGTAGACCTTGCAGCCATGCGCGACACTGTAAAAAAATCCGGCGGCGATCCTAAACAGATCAATCCGCTCGTTCCGGTCGACCTCGTTATCGACCACTCTGTCATGGTCGACGCTTTTGGTACCGACCAAGCGCTTGAAACGAACATGAAGCTTGAATTTGAGCGCAACGAGGAGCGTTACCGTTTCCTCCGCTGGGCTCAAACGGCATTCAACAACTTCCGCGCGGTTCCTCCGGGAACAGGTATCGTTCACCAGGTTAACCTGGAGTACCTGGCTTCCGTTGCGGCTACGAAGACCGTTGACGGCGAAACGCTGGTCTTCCCTGATTCCCTCGTAGGCACGGACTCCCATACCACCATGATCAACGGTCTTGGCGTTGTGGGCTGGGGCGTCGGCGGCATCGAGGCGGAAGCCGGCATGCTCGGCCAGCCGCTGTACTTTGTCACCCCTGAAGTTATCGGCTTCAAGCTGACAGGCAGCCTGGCAGAAGGCGCTACCGCGACTGACCTTGCCCTCACGGTAACCGAGCTTCTCCGCAAGAAAGGCGTCGTAGGCAAATTCGTAGAATTCTACGGTCCAGGCCTCGCCAACATCAGCTTGGCTGACCGCGCAACGGTTGCCAACATGGCTCCGGAATATGGCGCTACGATCGGCTTCTTCCCGGTTGACGACGAAACGGTGGCTTATCTTCGCAACACGGGCCGCTCCGATGAGCAGGTTGAGCTTGTGGAGAACTACTATAAAGCGCAAAACATGTTCCGTACGGCCGATACGCCGGACCCTGAGTTCTCCGACGTAATCGAACTGGACCTGGCTTCGGTTGTGCCGAGCTTGGCCGGACCGAAACGTCCGCAGGACCGTATCGAGCTTACCAGCATGAAACAAAACTTTAACGACATCATCCGTACGCCGATCGATAAGGGCGGATATGGACTCAGCGACGAGAAAATCGCAGAGACCGTTAAAGTTAACCATAAAGACGGCTCTACCAGCGAAATGGGTACGGGTGCGGTTGTAATCGCGGCCATCACCAGCTGTACAAACACGTCGAACCCAAGCGTTATGCTCGGCGCAGGCCTCCTGGCCAAGAAAGCCGTTGAACGCGGACTGAAGAAGCCTGGCTATGTGAAGAGCAGCTTGACTCCAGGCTCCCTCGTCGTAACCGACTACCTGGAAAAAGCCGGTCTCCTACACTATCTGGAATCCCTTGGCTTCTACGTGGCAGGCTATGGCTGCGCAACGTGCATCGGTAACTCCGGTCCATTGCCGGATGAAGTGAGCGAAGCGATTGCCGACAACGACATGACGGTAGCTGCCGTATTGTCCGGTAACCGTAACTTCGAAGGCCGCGTGCATGCTCAAGTCAAAGCCAACTACCTGGCTTCGCCGCCGCTGGTTGTTGCTTACGCCCTGGCAGGCACGGTGAACATCGATCTTCAGAACGATCCGATCGGTTACGATCCGAACAATGAGCCTGTGTATCTGAAGGACATCTGGCCAACGAGCGCGGAAATCCGCGAAGCGATCGGCCTGTCCGTCAGCCCTGAAGCATTCCGCTCCAAGTACGAGAACGTGTTCACCGCCAATGAGCGTTGGAACAAGATTCCTGTGCCTGAAGGCGAGCTGTACGAGTGGGACGATCAATCCACTTACATTCAGAACCCGCCGTTCTTCGAAAGCCTGGGCAACGGCCTGAACGACATCCAGGACATCAAGGAAGCGCGCGTGCTGGCTCTCTTGGGCGATTCCGTTACGACGGACCACATCTCTCCAGCGGGCAACATCGCAACGAACAGCCCTGCCGGCAAATATCTGAGCGATCGCAACGTGGAGCGCAAAGACTTCAACTCCTACGGCTCCCGCCGCGGTAACCACGAAGTCATGATGCGCGGTACGTTCGCTAACATCCGGATCCGTAACCAGGTCGCTCCAGGTACGGAAGGCGGCGTTACGACTTACCTGCCAACGGAAGAAGTGATGTCCATCTATGATGCATCGATGAATTATCAAGCAGGCGGACAGAACCTGATCGTTATCGCAGGTAAAGAATACGGTACGGGAAGCTCCCGCGACTGGGCCGCAAAAGGTACGTATCTCCTCGGCGTCAAGGCTGTGCTGGCTGAAAGCTTCGAGCGTATCCACCGCTCCAACCTGGTGGGCATGGGCGTTCTGCCGCTCCAGTTCCAGGAAGGTCACGGCTGGAAGAGCCTCGGTCTGAACGGCCGCGAGACATTCGATATTCTGGGCCTCAGCAACGATGTGAAGCCAGGCCAGGAATTGACGGTTGTCGCTACGCGCGAAGACGGAACCCAATTCGAGTTCCCAGCCATCGCTCGTCTCGACAGCATGGTGGACGTGGATTACTACCATAACGGAGGTATCCTCCAAACGGTACTGCGTCAAATGATCGCATCGAACCAATAAGACACTCCCTATAGGCGCTTTAGCCTTAGGAACAAATCCCCATCATCCGCTTATGGATGATGGGGATTTTGTTATTTTTCGGTACTTCTTTCCTGAATATTGGATATTCCGTTTCGAATGATGCCAAGAAGGTTAATTGGTAAAAAACATTTTCGGAAATCCATGCCCAGGAGGAAAGTACCTATGATCAAAATACATACGATGGCTTCGTTCCAATATCAATACCAACGGCCGCAGCCGGTAGCAGCGCCTAAGAAGGAGGACACGACGGATAAAGCCCTCACCTTTCAAGAGATCCTTAACCAGAAAATGAAGGAAAAGAACGTGAAGCTGACCTAAGTTGCGCTTACGTGTTACATACTGAGCTGCAGCGGCAAAAGGACCGTTCCCCGCGATCACCAAGATCATGGGGGACGGTCCTTTTCTATCCTATAAGAAATAGCGTTTATGGGCGAGCCTTCTCTGAAGACGGACAGCGCTTGGACGGTTTGTTATGCCGGACGGCTGTATCACATGCAGCCTCCCGGTCATTCAATAACTTATAGTGATGCTGTCTCTGACCCGGCAATAGAATAAATTAAATCATCATTCCCATTTCCCGTGCCGCTTCCATCAGAATTGGCGCATGCTCGCGAAGCGTTTCGGCCGACAGGCGGGTTACAGGCCCGGACATCGACAACGCGGCGGCGACGCGGCCGCTGCGGTCGAAGATCGGCACGGATACGGCAGCCGCTCCAGGTTCGCGCTCTTCGATGCTGATCGCGTAACCGTTCTCCAGTATTTCCGCCAGCTGCTGCCGGTACGCGTTCTTATCGACCGCCTCCGGCCAATCCGGCGCATTCAGCAGCTCCTCCTGGTCCGCCTCAGGCGCAAAGGCCACAAGAACCTTGCTGGACGCGCCCACCGAGAGCGGCAGCCGCACGCCGACCTGGGCGACCCGCCGGATCCCCTGGTTGCTCTGAACCGCTTGAATCCGAAGGCGATCCGAACCGTCCCTTAAATACAGACTTACCGTTTCCCCAAGCCGATCCCGCAAGGCCTCCATCGCCGGCTGAAGGCGAATGGCAGGGTCATCGCTTTGGGACAGATGCATCGACAGCTCCCATATTTTTAAGCCGAGCCGGTATTTCTCCGTCTCTTTGTTCCGCACAACGAATCCTTTGTCTTCCAGCGTTGTTAGCAGCCGATGGACGGTGCTTTTATGTAATCCGATAAGGGAAGAAATCTCCGTGAGAGCAAGTTCGCCATCCTTCGTAAAACACATCAAGATATCAAGGGCTCGCTCTACGGCGCGTACCGTCAATTTGCGGTCTTCCATCCCGATCAGCTCCTCTCCTGTTTCATTGTATGAAACCTGGTTACAAGAATTATATGAGAATTTTTCTCAAAAGTAAACCATGGGGACAGGGACTTTACAGTTGTCTTACAATCTATGGTTTTGCATTGACTTTATAGGCATCCGGGCATACGATTATTATAATTTCAACTTTTTCATGTTCACGAAACGCACTCAGACTATATGGTAAGGAGGGGCCACTTATGAGCACTACGACTGGTAGTAATGCCCCACTCTCCCAATTGAATGACGCGCCGACCGAGCTGTCCACGGGCTTGGTCCGTCTAAAGCATATTATATTAGCGCTGTTATTATCTGTCGTTTTTTTCCTCATTTTCTGTTTTATTGCGCTTCATGCCTATATCGCTTGGGTTTTGTCGAATCCGACGGTGGCTCCGCTCTATTCCAATCCCAAGCTTGCGAAAGATATGAATTACGAGAACGTCACGTTCCACTCGATTGACGGGAAACGAAATATCAATGGATGGTATATCCCGGCCGAGAATTCCTCGAAAACCATCGTGCTCAGCCATGGTTACGGCGCTAACCGGGAGGAAACCTGGGTACCGATGTACGATATCGCCCACTACGCGCACAATATGAATTTCAATGTGCTCATGTTTGATTACGGTTTTGCCTCCCAGACCAGCAAGGAAGTGGCGACCGGGGGCAAGGAGGAGAAACGCCAGCTTCTTGGAGCCATTGAGCATGTGAAGCAACGCGGCGCGAAGCAAATTGTCGTCTGGGGGTTCTCCATGGGGGCCGGCACCGCGCTGCAGGCAGGGCTTGAGACCAAGGACGTGGATGCCATGATTCTGGACAGCGCCTTTTTATTGGAGCCGGACACGCTTTACCACAATATCCACAACCAGATTGATCTCCCCCGTCATCCTTCGCTGGAGATTCTGGAGCTGCTCTTCCCTGTGCTTAACGGCACAAGTCTGGACCAAATCCCGTACAATGAAGTGAAGAAGCACGATTACCCGTTCCCGACCTTGTTCATCCACGGAACGAAGGACGATAAGGCCCCTTACCCGATCGCCGAGAAAATTGCTTCCAACCAGACGCATGCGGATTCCGATTCCTGGATTGTAGAGGATGCCCATCATGAGCTTATCTTCCGCGAGCACCCTAGGGAATATCTGCGCAAAGTATCGACCTTCCTCGGCAAACTCGAAACGCCGGACGAACCCTGAGGTTTTCATCAGTTGTTTATATAGCGAAGAGACCGTGCCTTTCAGTATAAGATTCTACTCCCCTGCTGCCTGATGCAGCGGGGGTTTTTATTTTTCCTTCATAATACAGGCCGCCAAATGAATATAGTGTGTTTAGTGAACCTGATACTGGAGGGAACGGACATGTTATTTCATTATGGAGCGAAGCTCCCGGTGCGATTACTGGAGGAAATTCGCTTTTGGAAGCATCAGGAAAGAAAACACCTCGCGCTGATCAAAGCCGTGGTGCCCGATCTGGAGCCGGTCTACGTCAAGATGCTGGATCAATGGGCCGTCGTGTTCTCCGACACGGAGAAGGCGGCAGACGAACTTCTGCGCCATATTCTAAGTTATAATGCTTCTCCCACGCCTCAAATGCTGGCCCAGGTCGAGCAGCTCTTGGGCGCTTCCTGCGAGCAGTCCAGGGAGTTCATTCGCCAGCTGCACAGCTTAAAAGAGAACAGTGAAGCCGTTCAGAAAGTACCGCTTGCCGGTACGGTCCTGCACCATGTGATTCGGGAGTCCGAATATTTCCTGAATGCACTCGAAACACTGAACGCCGCCGGAGCGCTGGAGAGATTCATGGATGTGGATATGCCGCTGCAGTCGATGACGCTGCACGAGGCCACGTCTCCTCCGCCGTCTACTCCCGAAGCCGAGCTGTCCATTCAAGGCATGGGAGACAGCGGCGGCAAAGCTGTGCCGATTGGCGGACACCGCCTCCCTCCACTGCCTTACGCTTATAATGCGCTCGAGCCTTATATCGACGAGAAAACCATGCGGATTCACCACGACATCCATCACCAAAGCTACGTCGACGGCCTGAACAAGGCGGAGAAGAAATTGGAGGAGGCCCGTAAAAGCGGCGATTTCGAGCTCGTGAAGCATTGGGAACGCGAGCTTGCGTTCCACGGTGCCGGCCACTATCTGCATACGATCTTCTGGAACATCATGAACCCGCGGGGCGGCGGCGAACCGGGCGGAGAGCTTGCACAGCAGATCAAGAAGGATTTCGGAAGCTTCGATCGATTCAAGAAGCATTTTACCGAAGCAGCAGACAAAGTGGAAGGCGGCGGCTGGGCGATCCTCGTCTGGAGCCCGCGCAGCCATCGGCTTGAAATTTTGCAGGCCGAGAAACATCAAAATCTCTCCCAGTGGGACGTCGTCCCTCTCCTCGCCCTGGATGTATGGGAGCATGCATATTACCTTAAACATCAAAATAAACGCAAGGATTACATCAACGATTGGTGGAACGTGGTCTACTGGCCGGAAGTTGCGGAGCGTTTCAAGCATGCCAGCAAGCTGAAATGGAAACCGTTTTAATTCTCAGTCGGCATTAGCTGCTTCGGATTGGTTAATATTGGGTATGAAGTCTATAGCCCTCCTTACTTCCTTTATGGGGTTTAGGGAGGGCTTCCCTGTTCAGAGGGGCACTTGGTCATGAGCCCGGAATTGAACAGGATTATTCAAGCTAAGGAGTAACCCAACCTTATTGTTAGGTCTTTTTTACCACATATCTGGTTATTTATTCGGTTGAACGCTACCATATGCTGGATTATGATATGACAGTAAGCTTGGTACGCAGCCTCAGCATTGGTCTAAGGCAACAACCGAAAGATCCGGCGTGCCTGTGGGAGCAGGACATCACGACTGAAGGGATGGGTCAGTGTGAACAGTAGGTTCAAATCGCGTATTTTCATTTTTGCTTTTGTATTCATTATTCTAATTGTTGGAGGATGCCAGCCCGTGAACCATAATCAAAACGAAGCCACTGCAAACGGCAGCTCGGACGAGGTTATAACAAAGGCGAAAACCACGGCCGTTCAGTATTTTAAGGAAAAATACAATTTGGATGTAGAGATTACCAAAGAAGAGATGATGCCTTCGATCGTAGCGGACAAGGTCAACCTCGAAGGGTATGTCGTGGATCATCCTGAACAAACCTTTAAAATATCCGTAGATTTCAACACAGGCGAAACGTCCAATTTCGTGATGAACCCGGAGCTTAGAAAAGCTATTAAGGGCGAGTGACGGACCTATGTTTCTCTTTGCAGCAACCATAGGCTCTGAACCTGAAAGATCACGTTAAGGAGGGAATATATTTGAGTTCACCGCAAGTGGATGACGAGACATACCGACTTATGTCGGAAGCGGCTTACCTCGATCTGAAAAAAGAAGATACCGTTGAGGACCTGCCGGGATGGGAGGTTCTTGAGGACTATAAGAGCAACAGCATATCCGGTTTTGACGCGGTAACTTTCTACAACAAGGAAACGAACCAGGCCGTTATCGCATACCGCGGCACCGAAGCAGGCAAAGATTTATCCCATGCTCTCCCCGATTATCTGGCCGATGCGGATATTGGCATTGAAGAGATCAAACGAAAAATCCCGGAGTTCCGGGCTCCTTGGGCCGACCATGTAGACAAAGTCAAAGAAGTGACGGGCATTAACGATGTCACGGATTGGTTCGGCGAACAATCGAGGAAAATCGATAAGAAAACGGATATCTTGGGCACCAATCAGTTGTATCAAGCTGAGGATTACGCGCTGGAAATGAAGGAGAAGTACAAGGGCGTTGATTTTTCCCTTACCGGTCATTCGCTGGGCGGAGCCAACGCGCAATATGCTGCAGCTTATACGGGCATGTCAGCAGTCACCTTCAGCGCCCCGTCCGTCATCGGGAGCCTCTCCCCTGAAGCCAGAAGAAAAGCCGAGAATGGGGAATTCGACTCCCAGATCATTAATTTCGCCCATCCCGGCGACATTATTGCCAGCGGCGCGCTCGGAGGTTACGACGGTCACGTCGGCTCTACCTATTACATAGACTCCAGTTACAAAGATGCCAATGACGGGCTCAGCATCAAAGAAAAAATCGATAATACGCTGGGAGGCCCCAACTATCACCAGTTGGACCGCTATCAATTCGAGAATGGTTACATTTCGAACCGTCTGTATGACGGCGCTACCGGTAAGTCCGTGGATTCGCCCAGAATCCCTTCCCACAGCGGTCTCTTGTTTGGTCTTGGCGGGCCGTTGAGCAACTTGGGCTTAGGTTTAGGCGGCTCGCTGGGAGCCATAGCCGGATCGGCAGGAGGCTCCTCCGGTACCATCCAGGTTACCCCTGCCGAGCTGCGAAGCGTAGCCGAGAAATGGCGATCGCATGCCCATCAGAGCGATGCCGAAATGCAGGGAATCCGGCAGCGTCTCTCCAAATACATGTTCTCCAGCCACAGCCGGCGTCTGCAGCCGATCGTCCAGCAGCTGGATACATCCATCATGTCGATGAGTCAGTGGCATCTGCAGCATACCACCGACATCGTGCAGTACATTAAATTTAAGGCGGATCTGTTTGAACGTACAGATAACAGCGGGTAAACATCTATTAGCAACCACCGGGAGGAATGGGGATGAGTCGAGAGATTCTGCTGGAGCTTGATGATTTGCTTCAAGCCGAACGCGAGCTGACGGGGCTGCTTGCAGCCCTTCGGGCCGACGAACAAGAGGCGCGGGTCATGTATGCCCGCCTTCATGATTGGAAGGGACAATCGGCTAATGTGCTGAGGGATCAGATCGAATTCTTTTTCATGGAGATGTCCCGTCGAATCCGGGAGATCGAGGAGCAAAAAAGCGCCCTCGTCCAGTATGTGCAATATATGAAACAAGTCGATGGCGCATCTTGATCTTTCCTTGCTTGTCCTGGATGATCAGATGGCTTCATATCGTCACAGGGATAATCAAAAAAAAGGCTTCGCCTCCGTGGGCGAAGCCTTTTTGATATCATGAAAATCCAGCTTAGTCTTTAATCAAGGACAGAAACTCCGAGCGCTGCGCGGAATCGCTCTGGAACGTACCGCGTACAGCCGACGTTACCGTCTTGCTGCCCGGCTTCTTCACGCCGCGTGCGCACATGCACAGATGCTCGCCTTCCACCACAACCATAACGCCGTTAGGCTGTAGCGCCTCCACCATAATATCGGCGATTTGCGAGGTGATGCGCTCCTGCACCTGAAGACGGCGAGTTACCGCCTCTACCAAGCGCGCCAGCTTGCTCAAGCCGGCGATTTTGCCGCTCGGGACATATCCGATATGGACTTTGCCGAAGAACGGCGCCATATGGTGCTCACACTGGCTGTAGTACACGATATCCTTCACGATGACCAGTTCCTCGTGATTCTCGTCGAAGGTAACCCCGAGAACGTCCTTGGGGTCGACTTCATACCCCGCAAAGATCTCTTCGTACATCCGCGTCACGCGGGCCGGTGTCTCAAGCAGACCCTCACGCTTGGGATCTTCACCGATCAGCTTCAATATTTGCTCTACATGGTACTCGATCTGCTCCCGGTTTTGGCCTACTTTATGGTTCACATAGTCCTTTACGCCCGCCACAGTACAATCCCCCTTTCCGTTCCAAAAAAAAGCAAACGGTTAACTTATAGCCGCTGTTAGCGGTCTTTTTAAATAGAAATGCCCCTCCGTCGTTCCATTTAGACGGGAGCGGGCTTTCTTGCATTATGATTTGCGTTTGCGGCCTTGCCCTTTGCCCGGCATAGGCTGATTTTTCATCATTTGCTGTGCACGCTGCATCTGCTTGCTGTTCATGTTATACCCCATTTGTTTTGCCATCTTCTGCAGCATTTGCGGATCGTTCTGCATCTTCTCCAATTGCTTGCGCAGATAGAATACGCCGATGAAGAATCCGCCGACCAGACCCACGATCAATGTAATAATCGGAATGACAATATCCATCACTTGACCACCTTCTACTAATATCTGCCATTTCATGGCGCATACACGAACCTATCATAGCATGTCCTTTTCGTCACAGCAAATGAAAATAACGGATGTTCGGCAGCAGGCAGTTCCGATGATTACGCTTGGTCAACTACGACCCTTTACGGTCCGGCATGGCTCCTTCGATCGTCAACAAGGTGCGTTTGATTTCCGGGCCGCCGGCATAGCCGATCAACGCTCCGTCGGCCCCTACCACCCGATGGCACGGCACGATGATCGGAACGGGGTTCTTATTGTTCGCTCCGCCCACGGCTCGAACCGCTTTCGGACGCCCGATGGATTCGGCTACATCCTTATAGGAGCAAACCGTTCCATAGGGAATGGATTTCAGCGCTTCCCATACCTGCAGTTGGAATGAGGTTCCGCGCATGTCCAGCTGTACGTCGAAGGCCTTCAGTTCCCCGGCAAAGTACTGCTTCAACTGCGTGATCGCGGGGGCTAGTCTGCCCTCGTCCCGTTGGTATCCGCCGTTGCCGGCCCAAGTCCGCGACCACTGCTGGATGACTGCTTCCTTCACATAGAAGCTGCCGAATTCAATGAGACAAAGGCCCTTCTCCGTGGCGCAGACCGTCAACGGTCCGATCGGAGATTGAACTTCATCATAATACAGCATTTCCGGTCCTCCTTCAGGGATGGCCATCGGCTCGACCCCCTGAATGACAGGACCCTCCTGCTCCGGATTGCCCCCATTAGAGGAACCCGAAACCCCGGCGGATGAAACTTCGGCCGCGGCTTGCGCTTCGGCAGGTGCTTCATTTCCAGCCGGTTCAGGCTTTAGTTTATTCAAGGCTTGCTGCAGCATATCTCGTACTCGGGAATCCCCTTCTGATTTCATGCTTTTCTCTAAGTTGTTCAACGCTTCTTCGCCTCCAATACGGCCCAGAGCCCATGCAGCGGTTCCCCGCAGCTCCGGGCGCGGGTCCTTCAGCAGTACTTCGCTCAGCTTCGGTACGGCTGAAATATCTTTAAAATTGCCGAGCGCGATGACGGCATTGCGCTGAATCGGCTTACGGCCGCGCCAAGCGGCGGACGTATCTCCGAAGGCCTCCTTGAATTCCCGGTTGCTCATATCCAGAATGGGTAGGAGCAGCGGCTTGGCTTTTTCAGGATCGGGCTTGAAGTCCTCTTGATGAGTCCAGCTCTTGCCCCGGTTCTTCGGACAAACAATTTGACAGGTATCGCATCCATACAGCCGGTTGCCGATCTTGCGCATGGCTTCTTCGTCCAGAAATCCTTTGGTCTGGGTCAGAAAAGAAACGCAGCGCTGGGCATTCAGCTGCCCGGGACCGACAAGGGCGCCGGTTGGGCATGCATCGATGCATTTGGTGCACTCCCCGCAATCCTCGGTTACCGGCGAATCCGGCGGAAACGGGATATTGGTCACCATTTCGCCAAGGAATATCCAGGAGCCGAACTTCGGAGAGATGATGGCGCAGTTCTTGGCACTGAAACCGATGCCGGCACGCTGCGAGACGGCCCGGTCGACAAGCGCGCCGGTGTCCACCATGCTTTCAAGCTTTGCATCCGGCACGCGTTCCTTGATGTACGCCTCCAGGCGGCTCATCGCCTCCCGGAGCACATGGTGATAATCCCTTCCCCAAGCGGATCGCGCCATGATGCCCCTGTACTTGCCAGGCTCCGATTTCGGCGGGTTCTCCATCTTGGAGTGGTACGTTATCGCGATGGCGATCAGGGACTTCGGCTCGGTGCCGGGGAGTGCGGGAGTCACCCGCTTATCCAGATCCGGCTCCTCGAACCCGGACTCATAACCCTTATCCCGATGGGATTGCAAAATCCCCTTCAGGGATTGGAACGGCTCCGCCGAGGCGAAGCCGATATCATCTATGCCGAGCTCGGGTGCAACGGCTTTTAGCTCCTGCTTGAGCTCCTCCCATACCGAAGGCGGAGGAGCGTACGAGCCGAGTGTGTAGGTCATTCTCCAGCGCCTCCTTTTCTGGGATGATGTTCTGTCTTAAGCTACAGCTTTTTGATCTCGGACAACGGCCAGAAAATAAATTCGGCCCTGCCCACGATGTCGCTTTCCTTCACGCTGCCGAACATGCGGCTGTCCTTGCTCTTTCCGAGGTGGCGGTTATCCCCCATAACAAAATACCTTCCCTCTTCCAGGGTAACGGGCTCGAAGCCAGGATCCTCGATCGGGACATCGGTATACCCTTCCTCTTGGGCCACGCCGTTCACGTACAGCTTCTGATCCTTTACCTCAATGGTATCCCCGGGTACGCCGACGACGCGCTTAACAAGAAACTCCTTCTTGTCCGGTCCGTCGCTCGGATCCTTAAGCACAATGACGTCGCCGTGGCTCGGTTCCGAAAAGCGATAGACCACTTTATTAATAAAGAGCCGCTCCGATGCCACCAGCGTCGGCTGCATGGATTCGCCCTTAACCATAGACAGGTTAAACACAAACATATTTAGAAGCACCATAATAACAAATGCAATCGCAATCGTCTTTACCCAATCCCACAGCTCGGCGGCCCAGCCGTTCTTCTTGGCCGGTTGATTCTGAGGCCCGTTGTTCTCGCCATGCTCAGTTGAATCCGGAGGAATCACTTGTCCCATGCTACACCTACTTTACTTCGATTTCACCTTCGAGCATCGAGGGCGGCACCTTCAAAAACAGGTACATTAATAGAAAAGCATATCTCCCACCCATTTGCAACGGCTGAAAGATATGCTTCATATCGAAAAAATGTCGTTTCTTATCTCTGTCGAAGCTTAAGGCCGCCGTTTTGCGCTGCTCGTATGTACCGCTGTAGTCGCTGCAACTATTGACCAAGGATACTGAGCTTCTGGAACGACCGCAGGATTTGGCTGGCACCGTATCCCATGGCTTCATAAAATGGCATGGCTGCGGCGTTGTGCTCATCTCCGGCTACCATGATCCGACTGACTTTCCGTGATTGAAAACGCTGTTCCATCGCTGATATCAAGGCTTTGCCAATCCCTTTCCTGCGATAGTCGGGATGAATGGCGATGCGGTAATAACAACCATGATTGCGTTCGATCGTACCGATTAAGGCACCAACGATTTCACCGTTTTCTTCTGCCACCATAATCAGATCGGAGTCCCAAGCGAGCTGCCTGGAGAAAGGCTCCATCGTGTTTTCGTAGCATTCTTCCGATAAAGCAATCTGTAATAGCTCGGTTACGGGGTTACAGTCACTCAACTGAAAGGAACGAACATGCATTTCAAAATCTCCCTTTTCGTTAGCATGATGCGGTTTACCCGGTTTACAAAGATCTAGTATTCCGTTAACGCAAACCTGACATTTAAGTTTACTACAAAAAACCCGAAAATCCTGTTTCCTTGTCCATTAAACCACATCTTTCTCGTAAATTCACGAGTTTTCTTCTGAAAGCGCTTTATATGAAGCGTTTTCATTAATTTCGATGGATAAAATTCCATATTTTTGTTGAATAATTGATTCGTTTCCTGCCGTTAAACCATTAGCTCACGGTAAAATGAACCCCATTAATTACCAATGAGTTTACATCATTGTCTCCATGTATTTTTGAAATCCACCGGGCTACCTTTCCTGTGGCGACACATGCTGTAATGGAACTTGATGTAAAAAAACAGCGCCCCCCGGCCATGTGCCTTTGGAGGAACGCTGCTTTCGTACATCCATGTTTACTGAAGAACGACGGTATCTCCCGCTTTCAGCCCTGACAAAACCTCGATTTTATCAAGCGTCTGCATCCCCGTCTCAATATCCTGCCGCTCGATCTGGCCGCCTCCCTTGTCCACCATGACATAAGAGCTATCTCCCTCCGTCATGACGGCCAGCTTGGGAACCACAACCGCCTTGTTCTTCCGTTTGGTCACGATCTCTCCGTTCAGCGTCAATCCGCCGATCAAGCGATCATTCTTCGGCAGCGAGATGATGACCTTGAACTGCGGCGTCTGGGACGTCTGCTTCTCCTGAGCCGTCGCCTCGGCGAATTTGGCCACTTCCAGCACCTTGCCCTTTAGCTTCAAATCCTTGATGGACGGCAGCTTGACCTCTACCGCCATGTCCGGCTGAATGCTGAAGATGTCGTTTTCCCCGACGTATGCCACTAACCGCAGGGAATCCAGGTCGACGATTTTGCCGATATACTGGTTGGCCGTCACCGATTGCGGCCGCTGCTGGGTCGGGTCGAACAGGAACAGGCCTGCTGCCGGAGATACGTATGTCGATTGCCTCAGCCTGTCGTTCAAATCGGCAAGCGTCTGACGTTCAATATCGTTGTTCACCTCGTCCAGCTGACTGCTCAGCCGCGCATTTTCCTGGTCTGCCAGCATTTTCAGGCGCTCCGCCTCCGTTGCGCCTACAGGCGCGTTGTCGAGATCCTGATTCAGCGTAAACTCCTTCAGCTCCTGCTCCAGCTTCCGCTTCTGCAGCTCCGCCTCCTTCTGCTGGAGCTGCTGGCGAATCGCCTTTTGCTCCAATTTGAAAAGGGCGTCGCCTTTTTTGATCTGCTGGCCGTTCTCGACGTTCCAGGACTCCACCTTCGCCTCAAAAGGCGCGTATACGTTCGTTTCCTTTCCGTATTCGGACGTTCCCTTGACCTGCACGGTCGATAGAATCGTTTCCTCGGTTACGGGGAATGAGATGACCTGCGGCTCTTCCATCATGGGAATCTCAGGTTCCTTGGGTTTCACCTGCCCATATCCCCAATACCCCACCAGACCCAGCACAGCAGCGATAACCGTCCATTTTATGATTTTTTTTATCATACCGATTTAGCTTCCTTTCCGAAACTCATGATCCTAATCCCGCTTGATGGCCAGCAGCGCATTCGTTCTTGCTGCGCTGATCGCCGGGTAAATCCCCGAGAAGATGCCCGTCATTACGGCGAAGGCAATGCCGATCGGCAGCGTCTCCGCCGTCACGGCGATTTGCAGTCCCGACATGCCTGCCGAAGCCATGATGAATGAATTCAGCCCTTTGATGATCAAATACGCGAATACGATGCCGAGCAAGCCGCCAAGCAAACCGAGCAGGCTGGCTTCCACGATGAACATGTTCCGGATTTGCGGCATATTCGCTCCCAGAACCTTCATGATGCCGATTTGCCGGCGGCGCTGATGCGTCGACATCGTCATGGCGACGATGATCGAAATCGAGGCCAGCAACAGGATAAATACGCCTACGCCGAGAGCGATCGCCTTGAAGGTATCCAATTGGGAAGCAACCTGATCCCGCATGGCCAGATTGTCGCTCGCATTCAGCGCAAGCTTGGAGATCAGGTCCTCGAGCGGTTTAATATATTGCAGATCCTCCACTTTGACCGTCAGATTATCGTAAATCCGCTGTTTCGAAGCTGGCCCTTTTTGCAGATTCAAGCTGTCCGTCAGCCAATCTGCCGTGTCAAAGGATATGTAGGCCTGACGGTCATAGAATGCAAACTGGGCATCCCGCCCCTTGGGCACATCCAGCACGCCCCCGACGTAGAGCTGCGGGCTGAGCAATTTCTTGTCGTTGTCCATCTGCTCCAGCTGAACGTTCTTTCCGATCATTTCCGAAACGGTGCTCTCATACTTCTGGAACTCTTCCCATAGCTGCGGATTGTTGGGATCGGAATTCATCATATTGTTCAATCTTTCGCTCGTCTCCGCGTCCTTCCATCCGGTTGTCGCTCCGTAATTCAGTACCATGGCACCGATCTGCTCCAGCGGGCCGCCTTCCTTGAACCGGTTCCCCTGCTCTTTAAGCTTGGACAGGTCCACGGCCACGACGTTGATGCCTTCATGGATCAGGTTGTCGGACGATATGGTCCGGAAATAACCGAGCTGCTTGGTGGCTACAACGGATTTGACGTGATTGAAGCCCTGAATGACCTGAACCTTATCATCGGTAAGCAATCCCCGTTCTCCTCCCGCCGATTGGCCGCCGCCTTCCCCGGGCCCGCCTGTGCTCTGCGGAGTCACCGTAATCTCGTCAAGTTTCATGCCGCCTATGATTTCCGTCTCCAAATAACTCTGGGCGCCGTTGCCAATGCTGATCGCTACGATGATAGCCGCACATCCGATCGAAATGCCGGTCATGCACAGGGCCGTTACCACTTTACGGCGTTTGATCTGTCCCCATGCCAGCCGTATGCTGTCTAAAAATCTCAGCTGACCTCACCTGCCTCCTCCGAATGAACCGGGACCCCGGACAGGGGCGAAGGGGCGCTCGGCCCCCGCTCCCCTCCCGTGGAAGTCCCGTAGTTCTCCGGCTGAACCAAATAACCGTCTCGGAGCATAATCGTTTTTTTCATTTGGGCGGCGACTTCCATCTCATGGGTAACGATGACAAACGTCGTTTTCATGGACTCGTTCAGCGACATCATGATTCTGATAATTTCCTCTTCCGTTTTGGTGTCCAGGTTGCCCGTCGGCTCGTCCGCAAAAATGACGGAAGGCTCGGTAATTAACGAGCGGGCAATACTGACGCGCTGCTGCTGTCCGCCGGACAGCTGGGACGGGTACAGCGAAGCCTTATCGCCGATCCCCGTCATCTCCAGAAGCTCCATCGCTTTCTTGCGGCGCTTGGACGGAGAAACGGATTGAAAAACAAGCGGAAGCTCCACGTTCTCCCGGACCGTGAGTGTCGGAATCAATTCGTAAGCTTGAAAAATAAATCCTATATGCTTGCGCCGAAAAACGGCAAGCTTGTTTTCCCCGTATTTGACGATATCCTGATCCGCAATATAAATATGGCCTTCCGTCGGTTTCATCAGCCCGGCCATCAAGTTGAGCAGCGTGGACTTGCCCGATCCGGAGCTGCCGAGCAGCGCAATCATCTCGCCCTTCTGGACTTCGAACTGGATGTTATGAAGCACCTTTAACACTTCGTTGCCGTTCTTAAAGCTGTGCGATACATTTTCCAAACGCAGCATGTTCGCTATTCCTTTCCGGTTCTTAGTCTATCTCTCCTCGTTCGGGTCCAGAAGGGGCTGGAACGTCAGGTTGTAGCTCTGGCTGCCCAGCGTGATCCGCTCGTTCTGGAATTCGTCCACAAGGGTCAAGTTAAACCAGCCGCCGCGGAGCTTTTTGTACTGCTCGTCCGTCAGCTCCATCGATATCGACCGGGTGCCCGGCACTTGGATATCGGTGCCTGGCGTAAGCGTCCGCTCCTGTGTTTGTCCGAGGCTGTCCTTGATGATGAGTATCAGCTTGCGGCCGGAATCCGCGGCCGCAATGCTCTCGCTCCGTTTCACATCGAACGTGGCATTGAGCGATATGGTGGAACTGCCCTCCTGTAAATGTCCAGCCGCTTTCGTGACCGAAACGCTGTAAGGATACCAATCGAGCTGCGTCAGGCCGGAGCTTGCGGCAGGTCTGGCCGGATTCAGCATCAATTTTTTCACGCCCAGCACACCCGTAGCGTCCTTGCCCGTTTCCGCAAGCTTGCCTCCGGACATCGCCGTGCCGAGGGCCAGGCCCAATTCGCTGGCAGCCCCTTTCGGCACTCGGGCCCAAAAGACGATCGACTGCCTGGATCCCGGCTGAAGGGCCGCTTCCGGCTGAATGGTCTCCGCTTCATAAATCCTGCCGTCGGCGCTTTGGAAGTATCCCTTCAGCACTGCGGCTTGAACGCGGCGCTGTTCATTGCTGGTCAGCACGAACTCCGAATAGACGATATCGGAGTCTGCTCCTTCATAGATGACCGTCCGCCGTTCTTGTGCCTCCGCACGTTTACCCGCAGCCGTGACCGTATACGGCTTCCCTTTCTCCAGAACGCCGATCGACTGCATCATCCCGGACGTGGTCATGGTCAGGAACGACGTTTTGGCCGCCTCCTGCTGCGTAAACAGCTCGAAACGGAGCGAACGGATATCCTTCGTATACGGGATCCGCGCCATGACGTACACCTCGGTTGATGCCCCCGGCGCAATCAGGGAGCCCTGCTCCTCAGCGATGACCTCCGGGCCGGCCAAGCTTGTTTTTTCATCCGCCGTGACGTTCGCTTTAAGCTCAGGCAGCGGCAGCGATTTGGATTCCTGGGTATTCCGTAGCCGCAGCTTCGCCACGATCAGGTCCTGGTCCTGCCACGGCAGGCGCTGGATGGATTCCAGCGTATACGCAAATCCTTTGGCCGACTGCGCGCCGTATTCCACGCCGATGGATGACTTGCGTTCCGTTTGGTACGGGATGGCAAAGTATGCAATCGGCAGGGTCAACGGCTCCTGAACCTCGGAGGTCGGCTCGCTGCCCGACTCACCCGGATTCGCGGGCGGTTTGGATGCGCCGGCCGTGTCTGATGCCCCGATCATTTGCAGCTTCAGCCGGTCCTGCTTGAGATCAAGCGGAAGCGTGATCTCCATCACCATCGTTTTCTCTTCCCCGGGGAGGAGCGTCAAGCCCGTTTTGCCATCCGGCGTATAAGGATGGAAGGAGCCTTCGGACGCTTTAATCGCGAACTCGTAGGCCGGAACCTCCACCGATTTTTTTCCTTTGTTCTTGAAGGCCATCTCGATGGTCCATATGCCCTGTCCGCCGGAGGCACGCAGCGAAGACTGGCGGATTCTGGCATCGACCGGAATCCCCCGGATGGTCAACTTCTTGGCTTCGCCCGCCTTGACGTCCCACTTCGGAGCTGTTGCCGCCGGTAGCTTGAATGAGGCGACAGGCAGGGACAGCTTCAGCGTGTCATCGTTTTCGGTCCATAAGAAACGCAGGCCGGCCGTCTTCAGGTAAGAGGGAACTTCCGTTATGTAGTAAACCAGTTTCTTTTCTTTCGGCTGGACAGGCACCCCCTCTGCCCCCGCCTCATGACGCAGAGGGAACGAATTGCCGCCGGCCGTCACCAAATGTGGCTCGAACCCCCGATCGTTCCATTCCTTGCCGCCATGGTTGGTCATATACATCCCGACTTTGGCGATGACTTTGCCGTCGTACTTGATGATCTCCAGCGATTCCGCCTGTACGGTAACCGGCGTTCCGCCCAGCTTCAGCTTGGTGCTTGAGCCCGTTGGGACGGCTGCGGAATAATTGGCGGGCATTCTGTACGTTCCGACGCGCTGCAGGTAGCCTTTGACCTGCGGATTCCATACGTCCATGACCAGCTTCATGCCGGCCAAAGAACTGCTGTCGGTTTTCGCATAGTAGGTGACGCTCACGCTTTGCCCGGGCTCTACCTTCTTCTTGGCCAGATCCTTGGAAATGGGGTTGGCCGCATTCACGGAACCGCCGGGAAGGACCACCTTGGGAAAATAAGATACCAGGCGCGCCGCGCTCTTGCCCCCATTTTTATAAGTCAGGGTAAATACCGCCGCATGCGTCCCGTTTTGCTGCCATACGTCGGCATGGTCGAGCTTCGCCGTGACGTTGCCGCCCAGCTTCACGCTCCAGGCTAGATTTGCATTTTTCTGCGCGGCCGACTTCGCGATTTGCGATGTCTCCGTCTTAGATGCAGCAGCTTCCACTTGCGGCGCCGCAGCCAGAATCGCAGCCATCAAAATGGCCGTCACTCTGAACTTTGTACTATTCATGTTATGAAACGACTCCTTTCTACCTCGATCTATCCCTTTCATGCTCCATCTATAAGTCACAGATTTCTTCAAGGCTATATATATAACGACAAGTTTCTTAGGAAAGTTTTTCATCATTTTCCATTGCGGCGAAACAACATTCTTTAGGCCATAAATCGGCTCTCGCGGACTTTTCAAACATAAAAGTTGATTTAATCACCCAAAACGGTTTAATATATGTAGTGTAGCCGGATTACATATTCCATTGCTCCGGGATGATAAAGACTTCCTGATGAAGGAAGACCTTTCATCATAACCAAAAACTAAATTTACAGGAGGTTTTTACTATGGCATTTCAATTACCAGCACTTCCTTACGCTAACGACGCGCTCGAGCCTCACATCGACGCACAAACGATGGAGATCCACCATGATCGCCACCATAATACCTACGTAACCAACTTGAACGCTGCTCTTGAGAACGCTCCTGAGCTTCAAGGCAAATCCCTTGAGGATCTGATCGGCAACCTTGATGCTGTACCGGAAAGCATCCGCACAGCGGTTCGCAACAACGGCGGCGGCCATGCTAACCACTCCCTGTTCTGGGAAGTGATCGGACCAAACGGCGGCGGACAACCAACCGGCGCTTTGGCTGATGCCATCAACAGCGAGCTGGGCGGCTTCGATAAATTCAAGGAAGATTTCGCTAAAGCGGCTACAACTCGCTTCGGCAGCGGCTGGGCTTGGCTCGTTGTTAAAGACGGCAAACTGGCAGTAACCAGCACCGCTAACCAAGACAGCCCGATCATGGAAGGTCAAACTCCTCTCCTCGGCCTGGACGTTTGGGAGCATGCTTACTACCTGAAATATCAAAACAAACGCCCGGATTACATCTCCGCATTCTGGAATGTAGTCAACTGGGAAGAAGTCGGCAAACGTTACGACAACGCGAAGTAATAACGCCTGACTAAAACCGATCTCATATCACCAAAAAGGCTGCTTTCCGCCGTAGACCCTGTCTATCGCGAAAGCAGCCTTTTCATATTCATTTTATTCCTCCTACGCATCGTTTGCCGCTGCTGCAGGGCCGGACTCATAATAGCGCGCTTTGGACGGAGAGTAGATGACCGCCAGCAGCATGACAGAGGACAGAACCGCTGCGCCTGCCCCGATCAGGCATACGGCCTGCAGCGACCAGGCATCGGCGGCAAAACCGAGCAGGAGCGTGAAGAGAATCTGCAGCATCCCTTCCAGCAGTCGGGTCACGCTCGTAAAGCGTCCCATGAGATCAACGGGTACCTGGTTTTGAAAAAAGGTGGTATAGCCCGCGTTGGCATACGAAGAGAAGAAACCAAACACGATAAAACCGATTACGGCCGTCATGAGGCCCGATGCCGCATAGAAGATCATATAGCCGATGCTCGACAGGAGCATCCCTGCACCGATAAACATACGCAGCGACAGCCGTTTAACGGATAAAGACGCAGCCATCGAGCCTGCCAGATACCCTGCTCCCGCAACGCTGACAAGCAATCCGTAATCCTCGTCGCCGAGGAGCAGCACCTGCTTAATGAACGTGGCCTCCTGGGAATCAAGCGCAAAACCGAGCAGCGCGGCGGATTGAAACAGCACGTATACGAGCATAAAATACTTCGCGGCCTTTCCGAAATCGATCACCGCGGCCCAGTCCCGCAGCAGCATTCTCATCGTCATGGCCTCCCGCTTGCTGTCTGCCGCCTCCTCTCCATCCACATCGGGAAGGAAGTAGATGACAAGCGCACAGATCAGGAAGGATACCGCATTGATGACGATGCTGACTCGAATATCCGTGTAGGCGATCAACAGGCCGGATAAGGCGGGTCCAAGCAGCACCGCGCCGGAAGTCGTAAAGCTGGACCATGCGTTGAACCGCTTTCGTTCCTCTGCCGGAATCAGCTTCGTTACGTACGTCATGGACGTAGGCCCAAAGAAAGAGCCCGCCACGTTAATCAGAAACATGATGCCATAGATGCCCCACACCGAGGACATGAAGGGAATCAGGGCGATCAAGGCCCCTCGGATCACATCGGTGATCATCATAAGCCTGCGCTTGTTCGCCCTGTCGATGATGCTGCCCGCCCAGGAGTTGGTCAACAGAGTAGCGAGCGGCCGGATGATGAACAATCCGGCCACTGCCGCGGGAGACCCCGTCATGTGGAGCACGAGCAAATTGATGGCAACCAGATAGATCCAGTTCCCGAGATTGGAGATCCCGATGCCAAAAATGTACAACAACGCATTCTTCCAACTATGCAAAAGCTTCACGACTCCTTACAAACCTCTTCTGCATTACATCCTAATGAAAAAGGCAAAAGCGGCTTCAAGATGAGAAATAGGCATTCAGAATCCGGATGAATACATTGGGAAATGCGTAACGCTCCATATCCTGAACGTGAATCCACCGGAAATTCTCTTCGCCCGTCTCATATGCAGCCGCGCTTTCCGCTGCTTGCAGGGCTGCCGGCGGCACATCCTGCCACTTACAGCGGTATACGCCCATATTCCATTGAATATGGCTAAAGGTATGCTCCGCGTCCATCACATGGCCGATCGGCTGGACCGGTACCCCTTCCTCCAGCAAGGCATCGCGCAAGCGGACCATCGCCGTCTCCTCGGGCATTGCGGCCGGTACGCTGCTCCCATCGGCCGGTACGATCACATGCGGCAGCTCCCACATACCGGCCAATAAACCGGCGGCTGGACGCTTGCGGATCAGGATCTTGCCTTCGTGCACGCCGGTACCCTCTACAATCGCGGTAAGACGGTATTCAGGACGCGGCGGCTTGGCCTTCGTTTTAATAGGAAGCGATTCCTCTTTGCCCTCCAGCCTGGCCGAACAATGCTCCATGACCGGACATACCAGGCATTTGGGCGACTTCGGCGTACAGATCAAGGCCCCCAGCTCCATCAGCGCCTGGGTGAAATCCGAGGCCCGTCCATCCGGTACCAGCGTCAGCACCAGATCCTCCATCTTGGTACGGGTTTTCACTTTCATGATATCTTCCTCGATCAAAAAATAACGGGAAAGCACGCGCATCACGTTGCCGTCCACGGCCGCGGCCGGAATGTTGAACGCGATGCTGCGAATGGCGCCCGAAGTATAGGGACCTATCCCTTTCAGACCCGACACTTCATCTTTGCCGCTGGGCATCACGCCATCGTACTGCTCCGTCACTTGTCTAGCGGCAGCCTGAAGGTTGCGTGCGCGGGAATAATAGCCCAGACCTTCCCAGCATTTCAATACATCGTCCTCCGGCGCGTCCGCAAGCGATTGGATCGTCGGAAACCGCTCGATAAACCGATGGAAATACGGAATCACCGTGTCTACCCGGGTCTGCTGCAGCATAATTTCAGATACCCATATATAATAAGGATCGCGATGCCTGCGCCATGGCAAATCCCGTTTATTGATTTCATACCAATCCAGCAGCTCTTGGCTGAAGTATCGTTTGTGTTCCGTGTTATGCATCTATTCGTAATCTCCTTCGTCTTCCTTACTTGATCTCTCCACCACGGCGAAAGCGGAAGCCAGCGTGGCCTGATGGGAAATCGTCAAATGAATCGCATAATGGGCGGGGCCCCCCAAGCCCAGACGGTCCCAGGCTTCCTTGGACAGACTGGCTTCCGGCCTGCCGAGAGCACCCGGCATTACTTCCATGTCATGGAACCCGATCAGGCGGCCGATTCCGCAGCCAAAAGCCTTGGATATCGCCTCCTTGGCAGCAAAACGCCCGGCAACAAACTCCGTCCGTCTTGCCCCCTTCTTAGCGGCAACGGCCTGCTCTTGCTGCGTAAGCACGCGCTGAATGAACTTCTCTCCATGCGGGCCTGTCATCAACGTCTCCATTCGCTTCATATCCAGCACATCATGCCCGATTCCGTAGATCACAATCGTCTGCTCCCCTTCGTTGATCCAGTCTTCCTGTTCCAAAAAAATAAACACGCTCCTACTTATTGTAGCAGTCGATGTCCGCCAACGCGAGACTACGGTGTTACAACAGGATGAAATTAAATATATATTTGTTGTATTTCAAATTTTATCCATATAGACTGAACAGAACAGCATATAAAACGAAGGAGGAATCATCTTGTGGGTACATTAATTTATCACGTTGCCGTTTCGCTTGACTATTTTATCGCAGATCAAGCTATGATGGAGGGGAGAATCGATCAGACCCTTTTTTTATTCGATGGTGAACATGTTCCGGACTTCGTAGCTGAAATCCAGGATTATGAGGCGGTCCTCATGGGCGGTAAAACGTATGCGTTTGGTTTTAAGATGGGGGCTAAGCCGGGGGAGCCAGGTTACCAAGGTCTTAAGCATTATATATTCTCACGTTCGTTAGAATTCGAATCCAACGATGAGGTTGAATTGATCAAGGAGGACGCCATCCCCTTCATCCGTCATCTCAAAGAGCAGACAGTCGGCAAGCTGTGGCTGTGCGGCGGCGGAGAATTGGCAGGAAACCTGCTCCAGCATAAACTCATCGATCAGCTGGTTTTAAAAATTAATCCAGTGATGGTTGGTGACGGTGTTCCGTTATTCGGCGGTGTCAAACCCAGGCTGAAGTTCGATTTGATCGATACGAAGCAATATGCCAACGGCGTTCTCAAACCGACCTACAACATCATGTATACCTAGTCTCTCATAAAAAATATAAAGCCTTCCGGGGGATGGATGATCCTCCGAAAGGCTTGTTGCGCTTGGGATATGGTTATGTTAGATGCCTGGAATCGTATTGCGCTTGTGCGCCGTTTTGACGTAATAGCTCTCAAGCTTCTGCTGAACCTCGGGATTGATCGTTTTGCCTTCCAGATAGTCGCTGTTATCATCATAGCTGATTCCGAGCTCTTTCTCGTCCGTTTGTCCTTCCCAAAGTCCGGCAGAAGGCGCTTTGTCAAGAATCGATTGCGGTACCCCCAAATAGGATGCAAGCATGCGAACCTGACGCTTGTTGAGGGAACTCAGCGGCGTAATGTCCACTGCACCGTCCCCCCACTTGGTATAGAAGCCGGTAATCGCCTCGGATGCATGGTCCGTGCCGACAACAATCAAATTCTGCTCGAATGCCAGCGCATATTGTACCACCATACGCACTCTGGCCTTCACGTTGCCTTTGCCGGGGATACTCATATGTTGATGGACGCCGATATTCTTCAGGCCATGCTCCACTTCCAAAGCAACCTCGTTCACCGCCTCCTCGATATTGGTCTCGACGGTATATTTCAAATCGAAGGCCTTCGCCGTTGCGTAGCTGTCGGAAATATCGGCCTGTTCGCCGTATGGCTGGAACACCCCGAGCGTCTTGTATTCCTTGCCGTTCTCCTCTGTGAGCTCGTCTGTAGCCCGCTTGCACAGGCCGGCGGCCACGGCCGAATCGATCCCGCCGCTAATGGCGATCAGCAGTCCGGAAGTGCCGGAGTTCTTCACGTAGTTTTTCAGGAAATCCACGCGCTTGCGTACCTCTTCCTCCACGTTAATCGTAGGTTTGACACCGAGTTCAGCGATAATTTGTTCTTGCAGGCTCATGATAGATGACTCCTTTCAGTATGTTCTCTCTAACTTAAGTACTTCATTCATACAACAAAAGCCCCGCGGCTTCGGAATATGCCGAATGCTTCGGGGCCTATGTAACTGCCGAATTACTGGCAGTAGCGATTGAATGCGTCGGTCAAATCTGCGGCGATTTCCTCGGCGGAACGGTTCTCCACTTGATGACGCTCAATAAAGTGTACCAATTCCCCGTCCTTCAGCAGCGCAATCGATGGGGAGGATGGAGGATACGGAGCAAAATACTCACGGGCTTTCGCCGTTGCTTCCTTATCCTGTCCGGCGAACACGGTATACAAATGATCCGGCTTCACCTGGTTCTCAAGCGCAATGGCTACACCAGGACGTGCTTGCCCCGCTGCGCATCCGCATACGGAGTTTACAACGACCAGCGTTGTGCCTTTCGCCTCCGGAAGCACTTCTTCCACCTCTTCAGGTGTTGTGAGCTCCTTGATTCCCAAACTGGTCAGTTCATCCCGCATCGGTTGAACCATATCGCGCATATATCGGTCAAAAGACATACCCATAACTGCTTCACTCCTTATATAAACAAGATTGTTCGAATTATAACAGCTCATCGATATCTATATTATACAATCCTAAAGAGTGAAAGCAAGAAAATACAAAACGAGCAGCATCACAAAATGGGATACCGCCCGTCTTCTTGCTTCATTTTCATCATACTAGGTAGCAGGATAGTTTACCCCGTCCTTTTTCTTGTCAACGATGGGCTCGCCACGGCGATCTTTGTTTTCACGCTCCTGCTGCTCCTGTTGCTTGGAATCGTTCTTACTCATCCGAATCCCTCCTTTACCCTGAGCTCTGCCTTATGATGCGTAATTAACAGACCGTTTATTCGGAAGCGGCAGCGCTCTGGGATTCCGGCAGGCCGTGCGGGTACGAGCGGACAGGAAAAGAAATGATGAACACCGTGCCCTCACCTAGGTGCGATTTTACGTCTATCGTTCCATGATGACGCTGTACAATGCTCATGCACAGGGCGAGTCCAAGCCCCGTCCCCTTGCTCTTCGTGGTAAAGAAAGGTTCAAACAAGCGCTCCAGCTCATTCTCCGGTATGCCGATTCCGGTATCCGCCACATACAACTGGGCGAGGTTCCCTTCCAGCCGGGTTTCGATCGTCAACGTCCCCTTGTCATCCATGGCCTCCATCCCATTGCGGCACAAGTTCAGAATGAGCTGCTTCATTTCCTTGGCATTCAGATACAGTTCGGGAATGCCGGTTCCCAGTTTCAGCTCGATGTTCTGTCCGCGCAAATTGGCGTCCGCCCACAAAAGCGGACTGAGCTCATGGATAATGTCATGAAGGTGGCACTCTTCTTTCTCGGCTGCCCGGTTCTGGGCCAGGGACAAAAAGTCGCTGATGATGCCATTGGCCCGATCGAGCTCTTCCATGACGATCCGGTAATAATGATCCAGCGTATCCGGACTCTTCTCTTTCATAAGCTGCAGGAATCCGCGCACGACAGCCATCGGGTTGCGAATCTCGTGGGTGATGCTTGCCGCCATTTGGCCGACCAAGCTTAACCGTTCTACATTAATAAATTCCGTGCGGAGCTTCTCAAGCTCCGTAATGTCTTCCATAATGCCTACCGCACCCATGATGTCGCCGTTCCCATTATGTATAAGCGGATAAATGCCGGTAGAATACACTCTAGTAGCGCTGCGCATAATTTCCCCTGTGCTTTCGACACCGTTTATGGCTCTCTGAAATCGGCTGCGCAGATGTTCCTTTTGAATCATGCCCTCCAACAAGTCGAACAACGGCCTGCCGATGACATCCTTGGTGGTCAGATTGGGAAACACGCTTCGAAAGCTGCGGATAAGCGGTTGATTAAAGGCGATGATATTGCCGCTGCGATCCACCGCAACCATCCCTAAAGGAATCATCTCCATTATTTTCGTTAATGAAGCAATCTCTCCGTCCTTCACGTCGTACTGGCCCGAAGCCAGACGCCCAGAGGTTAATTCGATCCAATACACGATCACTCCCGAATAAAAAATGCCGATCAGCATATACAGAATGGTCACCAGAATCGTGTCCGGATTCAGATCGTCATTCCTAGCCTTTCCTTCCATCGCGTGGCAGGCTACAATAATCAGCATAGCCGGAACGAGCGCGCTCCAGAGCCAATAAATCTTTTCGGTCATGGAGCCTTTCTTGAAATTGGAGGATACCCTAGGTAATAGCGAGTATCCCAAGACAAGCAAATTCAGAACGAGGCCGGTCGTTGACCAGCCGTTAATCAGCCCATGGCTTGTGAAATAAATTACTGCAAGACATAGCCCTGAACTCCTGCTTCCATATAATATGCCTAAAAATAACGGGATCACGCCAAGATGGATCGGAACGTAATAATCGCTCATTGCAGAAATCAAGACGCACAATACGGTACTGATTCCGCTGGCAATGACAATATGCTTGCGAAATCGAAGCAGATCATCCGGGTTCTTCTTGTTCAGGCACTTTAGATGTCTGTCGAGGAGAAGCGGCAGATGAAAGATGAGTGTACCAGACAGCAAAACTTGCAGCAAAATATCTTTCCATAGGCTCAGCACAGTGATCCATCACCTCAATTGGACAACGCATCTAATATTTCTGATTAAAGCACAGGCGACATCATATTACAATATCTTGTAAATTCCTGCAGCGGCGACGGAGTCCCACGTCTTATGTCCTATTCATGAGGTTTGGGATAATTCGTGAATATCCTATATAATAAGATCCATCTATTAATTGATATACCCCCAAAGGAGCTATGAGCAAACATGCTTGATTATGATATTATCGTCGTCGGAGGCGGACCTTCCGGATTGATGTCCTGCGTGGCTGCAGGGGAAAGAGGAGCTTCTGTCCTCTTGATCGACAAAGGGGACAAGCTAGGCCGTAAGCTTGGCATCTCGGGCGGCGGAAGATGCAATGTCACGAATGCCAAAGAACAGGATGAATTGATTGCCAACATTCCGGGGAACGGACGCTTTTTATACAGCGCTTTTCAGCATTGGAACAACAGGGACATCATGACCTTCTTCGAGGGTCTTGGCATTCGGCTGAAGGAGGAAGACAACGGGCGCATGTTCCCTGTTACGGACAAAGCCTCCAGCGTGGTGAATGCCCTGATTGGCAAAGTGAAGGAGCTCGGTACCGATATCCGGACGAATAGCCCGGTGAACCGCGTTCTCTATGAGAACGGCCGGACGGCCGGGGTCGAGCTGAAATCCGGGGAAGTGATCCAATCTTCCTGTGTGATCATTGCCACCGGCGGGCAATCCGTGCCCCAGACCGGTTCGACGGGAGACGGTTATCCATGGGCTGAAGCCGCAGGCCATACGATAACGGAGCTGTATCCGACCGAGGTGCCTATCGTGTCTACCGAGCCTTTTATTGCCTCTAAAGAGCTGCAGGGCTTGTCACTGCGGGAGGTGGAGCTGTCCGTCTGGAATCCGAAAGGAAAAAAAGTGATTGCCCACCGGGGAGATATGCTGTTTACCCATTTCGGGGTGTCCGGACCGATCGCGCTTCGCTGCAGTCAGTTCATCCGCCAGGTGCAGCGGAAATTCGATGTCGTCAACGTGGACATGGCCATCGACATGTTCCCCGAGCGCTCTCAAACGGAGCTTGCGGCCGAGCTCAAAGGGCGATTGGAGGAGGAGCCGCGAAAGAGCATCAAGAACGTGCTTAAGGGCATGCTGCCGGAGCGGATGATCCCGCTGCTGTTATCCAAATCGTCCATCGATAGCGACATGATCTGCAGCGGCATATCCAAAGCCGCGCAGGAAAACCTGGCCTCCGTTCTTAAAAAGTTTACGTTCCGCGCTTCAGGCACCCGTTCGCTGAAGGAGGCCTTCGTGACGGGCGGCGGCGTCAGCCTCAAGGAAATCCAGCCCAAAAGCATGGAATCGAAGCTGATGCCCGGCCTCTTCTTCTGTGGCGAGATTATGGATATACATGGATACACCGGCGGCTACAACATCACGGCCGCCTTTGCGACCGGATATACGGCAGGCAAGCATGCCGCCGAGTCCTTATCGCACATAGCCGATTAAAAAAGCGCGCCGGAATGCCCTGTAGATGGGAGCATTCCGGCGCGCTTTGATTATTCCTGAGGTTGGCGTTTCTCCTCCTTGTATACCGGCCAAGACATGAGCGATGGCGCGACCATGAGAGCAAGCACGGTCAATGCAAGCACGGCGAGCCATCCCATTACGCCCTGAAAAAGCGTTAACCCTGCCACGAGCGAATAAAGAAATGCGGGAACGGCGAGCAAAGCTCGTACCGCAACAATGCCGGCGGCTCGATGCTGCTGATTCGTAAACGGAAGCACATGCATGAATTCGGCTTTGGCAAACAACGCCCATCTTGTGTTCAGCCAATACGACATCATCAAGACAAGGGCAACATAAACGATGATTTTGATGATCAGCGGCGGGAGCCAGATGGCCGGGATGCCGACCAGCGTAATCTGAACGTACAATAACAGGCTCTCAGGTTGGCGCAAAATCGCTTTAAGCCCCGCATCGGCTAGCCTTTTCTCCGCCGTGCCTTTAAACAATCGGCCGGACTTCCGCATAAACCAGGTTTTGCTTCGTATGCTGGGCGGTTTCCCGACGGCTTGAACCAGCAGCTTCTCCGTCAGCTGCACCCGAGTCTTTGCATCTTCGCGCGCATCGGCCAGGAAGGTCCCCTGCATGGCCAGACGTTTTCGGCTGAGAAAAAAAAGCAGTATGAGCAGAAGCAAAACCGCCGCCCATATCACAACATAGGACTGAAGCCAAAACGTAACAAGCAGCGTCAGCAGTCCGAATGATAGCCAGCGTACAACATACGTCATCAGATGCTTCCGCCAGCCTTTATAACGGGAACGAATCATGGCCGTCCATAGATTGGCGCACCAGGCGCAAACGACTGTAACTGCCAGCAATGTCATCAGGGCAGTTCCGGTAATTTCATGTTCCCTGACGAGAATCGGCAGCGCAAGCACCGAGATGATCAATCCCTTGATCGTTGAAACCGCATGACTGTACGCCATGCCTCCGATCATTAATCCCTTCATCCATTCCCGCTGCTGGCGAAGAAACAACGTGTCGGCCTCTTCAAAGAATAGCAGCACTCTGCCGGAAAACATGAAGAGCAGGATCCCTACCACCGCTTGCAGCGGCAGGAATTGTACCCATCCGGGAAGCGGGCTCGTCCATAACTCGCGGTATAACCCGCCTCCCAAGAGAAGGCCGGGGACAATAATGTAGAGCATCACGACCCAGTCGACCACGGTCGCCAGATTGTCGCGCTGATTCTTCCAATGAGCGGTCACCCTTCGCCATAAAAGGGAGCCCGGATGTCTGAAGTGATGTGATCGTTCCATATCCATCATCCCCCTCATGTCAGCGCATCGAAGCAGTCAAACAACGATGCGCCGGGAAGTTCAGCGGACTGCCGGATTTGGTCCAGCGTGCCCTCCGAGGCAATCCGCCCTCCGGATATGAGCACAAATCGATCGCAAATTTTCTCCGCGGTGTCCAGCACATGGGTAGACATCAATACACCTGCGCCACGGTGCCTCTCCTCGAGCAGCAAATTCAGGAAGTCGCGGGTTGCCCGGGGATCCAAACCGATAAACGGCTCGTCTACGATATAAACGTCGGGTTTGGAGAGAAAGCCGATCATCAGCATCATCTTCTGCTTCATTCCTTTGGAGAAGCCTCCCGGCAGTTCATGGCGTACCGACTCCATGCCGAACTGCCGAAGCAGCTGGGCGGCCTGCTCCTCAAAATGCTGATCGTCCATTCCAAAAGCAGCGGCTGCCAGATCCAAATGCTCCCACAGCGTCAAGTCCTCGTAAAACACGGGCTGCTCGGGAACGTAAGCATATCGCGGAGGACTGCCCGCAATATAGACGTCGGCCTTGCTATCTTTAAGAAGCCCCAGCACCGTCTTAATGGTCGTGCTTTTCCCCGCTCCGTTCGGTCCGATCAAACCCAGAAGCTCGCCGGGCACCACTTGAAACGATATATCCCGTATGCGCGGGCGGCTTGGTTCGTATCCTGCCTCCTGAATATCCACCTTCAGCACCGGTTCAGGCCCAAGTCCATTCTCTTGAATCTTATGCATCCTAACACCCCATCCGTTGTCTCTATTCCCAGTATTACGCATCAGGGCAAGGATTAGTTGCATTTAGCGAAACATTCTTGCATTATATCGTAGTCGTTTCAGGGACCCTTCCCATTTGAATTTCATTATAGGATCGGCGCACGGAGGGCGTATCGGGCTGGAGGCATCGTGGCTGCCGGAGCCGGAGGATGGAAAATGTTTCGTCCGCATTGTGACAAATCACATGTTGCATTTGTACATTTCAGCGTAATCTTAGATTTGAAGTAATTCAGGACATGAGTCCATACCAAAGGCGGGAGAATGTATGAAGGTGTCACATGAACGCGATACACAGCTTGCGATGCACCTGTATCGGGTGTTTGCCAAGTCATTCAAGAGCGTCAACGAACATGTCGTGAATGGCAGTAAAATCGAAGGCTTTAATCCAACCTCTTTTGCCGTAATGGAAGTACTGTTCTATAAAGGCCGCCAGCCCATCCAGCAGATCGGGGCACAGCTGCTCCTGCAGAGCGGAAACGTCACTTACGTGGTCGATAAGCTGGTTGAAAAAGGCTACGTGCGCCGCAGACCCTGCCCCGAGGACAGACGAGTGATCTATGCCGAGCTGACTCCGTCCGGAGAGCAATTGATGCAGAAGCTGTACCCGCTGCATGAACAACACATCCAGCATGCCTTGGGAGGATTGGACGAGGAAGAGAAGCGCCAGTTGATCGGACTGCTGGGCAAAATGGGAAAACATGCGGAACAGGTGCAGATCGTGCGCCAGCAGGGCTGAAAAAACACAGAGAAGAACCCTTCCTCCTTCTCGGAAACAGGGTTCTTCTTGCTCAATATACCGGTTAGAAACGCTCAGTCTTTAAAGCCTTCCAAGGCAATGGTCGGCTTCCCGTCCGCCTGCCAGGCTCCCTTGTTGTATCCCGCATTGTATCCCGGCGTAGCTTCAGGCTCCCAGTAGAACACGCCCAGTCCGGTACCTCCCGCTAAGCCTCTCACCTTGGTCTTGATGCTCTGGATAAAGCTCTTGGCTGCCGCCGGCTGATTGTAATCCATGCCGATTTCGCTGATCATGATGCTTTTTCCATATCTGGCGGTCATGTCTTTGGCATTGGCTATCGTCTGATCGACCTTCGATGACCAATCGCCCGCTTCCGGGTACAGCGACATGCCGATAATATCGAAGTTCGCGCCGTTGCTGATCAAGCCGCCAATATTCCACTTGAACAATTCATTGTCGTAGCCATTCGATAAATGAACGATCGTCTTGGCCTGGCCGCTGACGGACTTCACCGCGTTATGCCCCGTATTGACGAGCCATGCGTAATTCTTCATGTTCGCTGAGGCCTTGCCGTCCTCCCACAGCATTCCGTTGTTGGTTTCGTTGCCGACCTGTACCCAATCCGGAGTCACGCCTTTGTTCTTCATGGTGTTCATCACATAGACGGTATGGGAATAGACCGCATCCATCAGCTGCTGAAAAGTAAAATTACGCCAAGCATAGGGCTTGTTCTGCTGTCCCGGATCCGCCCAGGAATCGCTGTAATGCAGCGTAAGCATAATGCTCATGCCTTTATTCTTGGCACGCTGGGCCAGCTCGGCGGCTTTTTCCGCATTCAGATAACCGTTCATGTAATCATTCATGTTGGGATTGACCCAGACACGGATCCTTGCCGAATTGATCTGGTAATCGTTCTTCAGAATGTCCAGAATATCGCGCTGAACCCCTGTCTTGTCCTTCCACTTATACCCTTGAGCTTCCATACCGGGAACCCAGCTGATGTCCGCACCTTTTGCAAAGGCAGGCGCCGCCTCGGCGGCGTCGTTACCCGAAAAGCCAAACGTTAACGCAAGCATCGACACGCAAAGAAACATTCTGAACCAAACTCCTTTCGCGACTCCAGTCATTACGATACCTCCTTGGTTTTTCGTTCACTGCGCAAGTGACACTCCTATTGTAAGCGTTTTCCAAATGGGGCCACAGGGCATAATGCCAACATTTCCGGTCCTTTTCCAAGCAAAATGAACCCGGGCGCAAGGGCCCGAAATGTCAGATCCGGTGCGGAAAGGACGATCACATGGAATAGGCAAATGAGCGGCGCGGTGCATGATGAAGGGACAGGCATCACGAAGGCACCTGTCCCTGGAAGAGGCATGTTTTGAAACGAATCGGAACATGGAAGGCTGAGCCGGCTTACGCACTCGCCCCTTTTTTGATCACCTTCACTCCGTAAGGCGCCAACTCTAGCTCTGCCCCTAGGGCTTCGCACGAGATAAAATCACGGTAATCGGCTCCGTCCAGCGTGACCCGCTTCGCTTCGCCAGAGAAGTTCATCACAAAAATGTAATCTGACTCTCCATCCGTACGAATGGATGAGCTTACGCCCGAAGGCAGCTCCATCGGCAGCGCCCGGCGGACGCCTGTCCGTTCAACGAGCTTCCTGTAAAAATCGGAATGAAAAGGCTCCTTGTTCCGGGAGGCGATATAATAGGCCCGGCCCTTCCCAAGCTGATTGACCGTCAATGCTGGCCGTCCCGCATAGAAATCGGACCGGTAAACGGCCAGCGCCTCCGCCGTCTCCAGATGAATGAGGTCGCACAGCTCAACGGCTTCATAGGCCTCGGCCAAGCCAAGCCCCCCTCCGTCATTCGTTACGATCCCATTGACATCGTGATCATGGAGAGCATCGATTTCCTCCGACCATATGCCGAGCGTCTTACGAAGGGGACCCGGAAATCCGCCAAGGAAGCAAAGGTCAAACTCGTCGACGATTCCCGACCAATACGTCGCAACAAATGTGCCGCCCGCTTCCACAAATTGTTGAATCCGTTCGCCCACGCCTGGGCGCACCATGTACAGCATGGGGGCGACCACCAGTTTATATCCGGAGAAATCCTGCTCCATATCGATGACATCCATCGGGACTCCCTGCTTCCATAAAGCCCGGTAATGCTCTTGCACGGTCTCCTCATACTTGACTCCCTTATTCCGCGGACCTTGCGCATCGTTGATGGCCCAGCGGTTCTCCCAGTCAAAAATGACGGCCGCTTCCGCCGGAATGCCCGTTCCTACAACGGCATCCATCTTGTTGAGATAGTCCCCGACCTCAGCCACGTCGCCGAACACCCGCGTGTGTTCATGACCGACATGATCGACGACGGCGCCGTGCAGCTTCTCGCTCGATCCCCTGCTCTTGCGCCATTGAAAATATTGCACCGTATCCGAACCATGGGCAACGGCTTGCATGGAAGACAGCAAATGCATACCCGGGCGCTTCAGCTTGCTCACCGGCTGCCAGTTCGTCAAACTTGGGGTGCTCTCCATCAGCATCCACGGCTGCCCGCCTTTGATCGAGCGGACGATATCATGCATCATGGCAACGCGGGATGCCTGCGCGGCCTCATCCCCGCCCTGATCATGCCAGGTCGGATAGCTGTCCCAGGATACCACGTCCAGCAAATCGGCAAACTTCCAGTAATTCAGTCCTTCAAAATATTCCATCAGGTTGGTCGTCACCGGAAGGGATGGATTGACCCTGCGGAGGGGTTCCGTTTCGTGCCGGATGAAATCCGCCGTCTGATCGGTTACGAACCGTCTCCAATCCAGGTTCATTCCATGTACCTGCGTCTCCCCGTGCGGCGACGGAGATTCAACCTGGCTCCAATTCGTAATCGTATGGCTCCAGAATGCGGTCCACCAGGCATGGTTGAGGTCATCCAGCGTGGCGTACTTCGCCTGCAGCCAAGACCGGAATGCGTCCTGACAGTAGTCGCAGTGGCAATCGCCGCCAAACTCATTCGAGATATGCCAGCCGATCACGGCTGGATGGTTGCCGTACCGCTCCGCAAGCTTCCTGTTGATCGTATGGACCTTCTCCCGATAGACCGGCGAAGTATAACAGTGATTATGACGGAAGCCGTGCAGGTTACGAACGCGCCTCTCGCTTACGCGCAGCACCTCGGGATACTTCTCCGACATCCAGGCCGGTCTTGCGCCGCTTGGCGTAGCCAGAAAAGCATAAATTCCATTGTCGGCAAAGCGGTCCAATACGCCGTCAAGCCAATCAAACGTGAATACCCCTTCCTCGGGCTCCAATGAAACCCATGAAAATATGCCGACGGACATCACGTTGCAATTCGCCAGCTTCATCAGCCGGATATCCTCTTCGAGCACTTCGGGATAACGGAGCCATTGCTCCGGATTATAATCGGCGCCATGCAGCATGTGCGGAACCCGCGAGCTAATCGGATTAAACATTCGTTTCATAGTAGGTTAAACCTCCTGTTTCCTGATAGGATCGCATCTCTTATTCTTTGACAGAACCCAGCGTCATCCCTTTAACGAAAAAACGCTGCAAAAAAGGATAAACCAGCAGGATGGGCGCCGCGCCGATAAAGATCTGTGCGGCATTCACCGTCGTCTGGGACAACAGCTCCATCTCCTTCGGGCTCATGCTCATCGAGCTCATGTCCCGCTGGATAATGACCGTCTGCAGGAAGGTCGCCAGCGGGAAATCCTTGGCATTGTTCAGATACAGCAGCCCGTCAAACCACGAGTTCCAGTGGAACACCATGCTGAACAGCGCAATCGTGGCAATCGAGGGCAACGAGATCGGCAAATAAATCTTAAACAGCGTTTTGAAATGGCCGGCTCCATCGATGAAAGCCGCTTCCTCCAGTTCTTTCGGAATTCCCCTGAAGAAGTTCAGCATCAGGATCACCAAAAAGGTGTTCACGGTGCCGGGGATCACCAGCACCCAGAAGGAGTTGATCAGGCCCAGCTTCTGAATCACGATATAGAACGGCACCAGGCCTCCATTGAACACCATGCTGAACACAAACAGCCAGGAATAAACACTGCGGCTGCGGAAGACGCGGTTCTCTTTGGACAGCGGATATGCGGCCAGAAACGTCACGGCAAGCGTCAAAGCCGTTCCCAGTACGGTACGTGCAATCGAGATCCAGATCGAGTGTAGAAATGCCGGGTTATTGATCGTTTTTTTGTAAGCTTCCAGCGAAAAATCGACCGGCCATAATCCCACCAGACTGGCGTCGGCAGCGGCTTTGGAGCTGAACGAAATCGCCAGCACATGAAGCAGCGGAATGATGCAGAGAATGGCCAGCGCGACAAGCAAGCAGGTATTAAACACGTTAAATATGCGGTATTCCATCGTTTTATGGTACATGGCTCTCCCTCTTTCGCTCTGCTAGAATATACGGTAGCCCGCCCACTTGTAGGCCAGCCGATAGGATACGAGAATAAGGACCATGCTGATCACGGATTTGAACAAGCCGATGGCCGTTCCGAACCCCATCTCGCCATTCAGGATCGCTGTTCGGTATACAAAGGTATCGATGATATCGCCTTTCTCGTATACCAGCGGATTGTACAGGTTGAAGATTTGGTCAAACCCGGCATTCAGGATGTTGCCGAGCGCCAAGGTCCCGACAACGATCGTGATGGGAATCATGGAAGGGATCGTGATATGAAGCGTTTGTTTCAGGCGTCCCGCTCCATCGATTTCCGCGGCTTCGTACAGGGTCGGGCTAACGCCGGCCAGCGCAGCCAGGAATACAATCGTATTGTAGCCAAACTCCTTCCATACGTCGGATACGATCACCGTGAACCGGAACCAGTTATTGTCTCCAAGAAAAAAGATCGGATCGATGCCGACAGCGGCCAGAATTCGATTAACAAAGCCGTCGACGGCGAGCATTTCGATCAAAATTCCGCCCAGGATGACCCAGGACAAAAAGTGGGGCAAATACACCATCGTTTGGATGCTCCGCTGAAGCGCCGTTTTTCGGATTTCATTCAGCAGAATGGCAAACACGAACGGAATCAGCAGATTGAACACGATTTTCATCACCGCGATGACAAAGGTGTTCCATATGACCTGCATGCTGTCCTGCCTTTCAAACAAGTATCGGAAATTGTCCAAGCCCACCCATGCGGAGCCGCCAACGCCCTCCCACGGCTTATAGTCCTGAAAAGCCATAATGATGCCGCCCATCGGCAAATAACTGAACAAGAACAGACAGATAAGGGCCGGCAGCAGCATGACGTGGAAAGGCCACGTTTTTTTCATCCTCTTCATCCAAGATCCTCCCGTTAAATCAATCTACCTCTTGATTATAGGACCCGTCCCACGGGGCGCAGTAGCCCACAAAACCAATATTCATGGCACGATAGCAATCATTTTGCAGCGTCTTACATGGAACAAAAAGGACGGCCCTAAGCAGGCCGCCCTTCATTACTCGGTAACCACAACTACTTCACGCTTTGATACCATTCGTTAACCTCTTTGGTGATCTGTTCCCCGCCTCCGGCTTTCCACGTTTCCACAAACGTATCAAAAGATTCAACGGGCTGTTTGCCGTAAATGATCTCGTTCAGGGTTTGGTTCTCGATCTTCAGGAGATAATCCCACTTCGATTTCATAGTGGCGGTTACCGGTCCCGTAAACATGTTCTTCTTGGAGATCTCCTCTTGGGAGAGCAGCACTTCCGCAGCGGCAGGCGTATCCTTGCCATAGTTGACCGCCACGTCCTTTTCGAGGCGGCTCTCCGGCTTCCCGCCTTTCGCCAGCTTCAGCAGCGCTTTCATCTGCTCGTCCGGAATGCGGGCACCGTCGCGGACCAGCAAGTAACGGACGACATTCACGTAACCGCCTTGGATCTGATCGTTGGGCACCATTTCGCCATTGGCATCGAGCTCGAAGTCGTAGCCCTCGAACAGCCCGTTGGCAAATTCGCCGCCTTCCTTGGATACAGCAAAGTTATCGAACAAGTAGTTTTGATACGTGAAGAAGGCCTCAGGATGCTCCATATCTTTATGGATCAGGGTAACGCCGTTCGTATACTGCGTTCCATGGCGCATCGCAATGCCGTCAGGGCCAGCCGGAATCTGGACAGGCTTCCAGACGGCTTCCGGCGCATTCTTCACGGTATCGATCAGCGGCCAGCCGCTCATCCAGTAAGGCCCCGGAATGATGCCGGCCGTTCCGGCTACAGCCGGCTCCGCCGTTTTGTTCTCATCCCACAGTGCGGCTTCCTTCGGAATGTATCCTTTATTCATCCACTCGTTCAGCTTCACTAAGCCCTGCTTCATGCCCGCATGGACCGAGCCGTATACCAGGCTTCCGTCCTCAGCCACGTTCCACTGCTGCGGCAGCGTTCCGTAAGCGCCGAATATCCATGACGGATCGCCCATCCAGGTGCTCATGGACGTTTTGAAGCCGATGCTCAGCGGCGTGACTTTATCCGGAGCAAGACCGGACGGGTTCTGATTCTTGAAAGCATCCATGACCTGCTCAAGCTCATCCATCGTTTTCGGTGCGCTCATCCCCAGCTTGTCCAGCCAATCCTGCCGGATCCATAATACATAGTCGTGATTATAGGCAAAATCCAGAACCGGAAGCCCCATTCGCTTACCGTCCCGGCTGTACTGATTCCACACGTTGGGATCCAGATTCATCGCGTTCTTCCACGTTTCCGATGCATACTGGTCAAACAGCGTGCCGACCTCGGCAAACATGCCGGAATCGATCAAATCCTGGGCCAGCTGCTGATTTTCGGTGCCGAGCGTGACGATATCCGGCATTTCCTGTCCGGATGACATGGCCAGCCGCAGTTTGGTTGCAAAAGCGCCGTTGGTATCCGTAATGGACCACAACGATTTGATGTTGATGCCAAACTTCTCCTTGGCCCACTTCGTAGCCACATTGTTCTCGATCGTTTCCCCATTCTTGAATTGAAGCGTCGGATCGACGCCCCACACCGTCGTAATCGTAACTTCCGGATCGTATTTCTCTTTGTAGACGTTTTCAGTTTTGGATTCGGCCGGCTGCTGCGCCGCTTCCGGTTTCGGCTCGCCGCCGGAGCATCCGGCCAAGGATCCGGCCAGGAGCAAGGACGCGGCCAGGATCGGGAACCATTTCTTTCTTCTAGCGGTCATCGTTAAATCCCCCTTCTACCACCTTATGGATTACATGTTTAATTATAGAGGGGCCGGCAGCCGCATCCTATGTCACGAATTGAAGATTTCTGCACCTTTAGCAACATCCTTGGTCTCTGTATTCGTTCGGGGTCATTCCGTAGTGCTTCCGGAACATCTTGCTGAAATACTGCGGATTCTGGTATCCGAGCTCAGCGGTAATTTCATAAATCTTCTTGTTCGTATGCTTCAGCAGATATAACGCCCGCTCCATTCGCTTGCGGATGATATAATCGCCGAGTCCCTCTCCGGTTTCGCTCTTATAAATCTTGGATAAATATACCGGATGCAGAAATACCCGGTCCGCAATCGTCTTGACGGACAGGTCGTGACCCGAATCGGCAGTCACCATCTCCTGGACCTGCTTGATGATATGGCTCTTGCTCGTTGTCTCCTGTTCGGACGAGATATCATGAAGTTTATTCAGCATATCAAGCGACCAGGAGCGCAGCTTGGCAGCCGACTGAACCACCTGCTGAATATATAAGGGGTCCCAGCCGGCCTGGTCCAGCTGATGAATGTAATGCCCCTGCTTGTGAGCAAGGTACATATAGGCATTCGCAACCGATAAAAATATTTCATACAACGCCGTCTGCCCGATGAATGCGGTTTCAACTTCTGCAAAAACTTGTTCTATTTTGTCCCGGGCGGCATCCCACTGCCTTGTTTCCAGCAGATGCAGCAGGCTGGGCGGCTTTGCAAACGCCTGGGTAACGTCCCATACAGGCTCATGCAGCCGGTCATCATGGTCTTCGGCGAATCGGATAGCTTCATGATCTCCGTTTCCCCAGAGGTAAAGCGAGCTTAGTCCCGACCGATAAACGGATCCCAGTTCCCCCGGAAAATCAAAGGAGTCTGACACGAAAACCGAAATGCTTCCCTTTAAATAGCTGCCCACATCCTGTTGAAACTGGGTTATATACCGTTTCAATTCGCGGGAATCCGCGAATGTTTCCATATCTCCAGCGTTCGGCACTCTCTTGGGCTGAGCCAATAGAATCAAACAATGATGCGGCGTTTTACAGGACCACACATGGAGCAGCTCGGCAAATACCTCCTCAGCAATGTTGCCGATGGCATATTCCATCAGTCCCACCGAATAGTCGTCCATTCCCGTAAACCTCTGCCCAAGCTGTATCAGCAGCATGATCGTCCGCTGGTCTGTTCGGAGCGGAATTTCATATTCATGAAGCTTGTGATCAAGCGAATGACGCGGCATCTCGCGTCCCAGCAAGAGATCATGCATGAGGCTGTTTCGCAGAATGCCGAGATCCGATTTGCGGCTGTACATCAGCTGATGGAAGTGCCCAAGCTCCTTCCGCTCCTCCTGGATCGACGCCAAGGCGGAGCTCACGCTTCGCATGAATTCACCATCGTCCACCGGCTTCAAAATGTAATCGGATGCCTGCAGCCGAATCGCCTGCTTGGCATATTCAAAATCCGAATAACCCGTAAGTAAAATGCAGCGGATATGCGTCCAGCGCTCGGTTATGGTCTCCATCAGCTCCAGGCCGGTCATCACCGGCATCCGAACATCCGTAACCACCACATCGATGTCCTGCTCCTCCAGCAGGTCGATCGCCTCCAGGGCGGAAGAAGCCTGATACACTTCTTCAATATCCAGCTCACGCCATGGTATGGTCTGGTATAAACTTTCCGTAACATAACTCTCGTCATCAACCAATAAGATATTCATCGACTCTTTGCCCCCTGCCCTGACTTTGTTTGATTCTTCCCAAGCGTTCCGGCAATGGCCAGTAGAGTACAGCCCGTACGCCGCCTTGCGGAGATGCCGCAAACCGCAAGCCGGCTTCTTCGCCATAACGCAGCCGCATGCGCTGGTGAACATTCCAGACGCCGCAGCCCATCTCCTGATCCATCGGCCTGTTCAGCCGGGCCTCCAGCTCGGCCAACTTCTGCCCGTTCATGCCGATTCCGTTATCATCCACTTGAATGCAGGCCAGACCGTTCACAATCCGGAAGGTTACCCTGATTTCACCGTCGCCCGAGTGAGGTTCAATGCCATGCAGCACAGCATTCTCCACCAAGGGCTGAATGACCAGCGGCGGGATCTCCATGCCTTCCGCTTCCTCCGTCAAAACAAGATGATATTGGAGACGCCTCATCCGCATCTGCTGGATTTCCAGATAATGCGTAACGAACTCCACTTCGTCCGACAAGGGAACCAGTTCCCTTTCCTGACGCGTGGTGTAGCGGAAATACCGGGATAAGCTGTGCGACATCGCCACTACGGCTTCGTATTTCCGAAGCTTCGCCATGCTGGTAATAAACGAGAAGCAATTGTAGAAGAAATGGGGATTGATCTGGGACTGCAGCTGCTTCAGCTTCGCTTCCCTGACATGGATCTTCTCCATGTATACATGCTCGAACAGCTCCTGAATCTGCTCCACCATCGAGTTGAATCTCGTGGCCAGAAAACTGAACTCGTTACGGCCCGCTACCTTCATCCTCACCCCGTAATCCCCGGCTTGCAGCCTTCGGAACACATAAACCAGCTGCTTGATCGGAACCTGAACCTGGGAGTACAGCAGGTATGCGGCGAGGCAGCTCATCAGGAGCAATGCTGCGATCGAAATATAAAAGAGCCTGTTCGACGTATGGATCGGCTTCATAATGTCCGATAGCGGAATATAGTCGATCAAATACCATCCGGTCGTTTCCGATAATACGATGCTGACCGAATAGGTTTTGCCGCCCACTTCCTTCACGCGGTTCTCCACGTCTTCGAGCGGCTCCCGATCCAGCTCCGCCATCATATGGTTAATCAGTTCCTGGTCTGCGGTACGGTTGTAGATCACGCCCGAATCCGGTTTATAGTAGAACGGATCGCTCCTTCCGTCGCTCTTAAAGCGGTCCAGCATATCCTGGATGTTGGTGCTGTCGAATTCAACCTTGATCACGGTATTCGACTTGCCCGTACGATGCTGGGTGGAATACGGTGCCACCGAATACCAGACAAACAGGAAACGCCGGTCGCTCCCCTCGTAATAAGGAGTGACCTGCCACCCCGGCTTCACGTCCTCCGCAAGCTCCTCGGGCGAATAAAACCCGGCATCGCTTTCGGTGACCACCCGCCCGAGGGATGGGGAATAAATGGCCAGATGGCTCCGCCAGTTCGAAGAGCTCTCCTGTATGCTCAGCTTCGTCTGAATTTGCTTCACCAGATTAATCGCGTCCAGGTTCAGATACTTATCCTGCAAATAGATATCCCGAAAGCTTGAGATGTCCGGGTCATGCAGGAGCAAATTCGGCCATGATGCCAAAATATCGATATTGGTATTCACCTGATTCTGAAAAAAAACAAGCTGGTTCGTATTCGATTGGCTGAGCTCCTTGCTGAGCACGTTCGTCGTGGTTTGGTTCGAATAGAAATAGAGGCCGACAATCGGAATCAACATCAGAAAAATGAACAGGACGATTTTTCGGAACAGATTAAATTTGGACATACATCGGCAGCCCCTTGGTTTATGTAGTGTGAGAAGTCATTTATAGCGAAATATGTTTATTATATCGGAGTTCGCCCTGTGCCGTGTAGGGCATAAAAGCAAGATTTCGGGCACTTTCGAAGGGATTGTTACGACATGGACGTTTGCGCAGCCCACAAAGAGCGCATCCAACAAAAAAACAGGATCACGGCCTCAAAGAGACCGGGGTCCTGTTACATTTTTATTATGAAATATATGCCTTACATGCGTCCATCGATCAATGGCTTGACGGTTGTTCCTCTCCCGCATCCGGTTCAGGGGGCGCATTGCGGAAGGCGGCCACGATCAACATACAGATCACCGCCATCACGGCCATCACCACGAACAGGGAATTAAGGCTTCCCTCCAGTATTCCGCTCAACAGGCTGCCTGACCCTTCCGGCAGTTCGGCCATTCCATGCGGGGAGAGCAATTTGTTAATGTCGTCGCTCGTAATGCCGGCCGCATCCGGCTCAGCGGCAAGCCTGCCCGCGATTCCCGCATTGACCCATAATCCGAACACCGCTACGCCCACGGTCTGACCGAACGTCCGGATGAAGGAGTTCAGCGCCGTGGAAGCTCCGCGAACCTCATAGCCGACCGAGGATTGCGCAATGATCTGAAACAAGGTGGAGATATAACCGAAGCCGATGCCATAAATGAACGTAAAGACCAGCAGTACGCCCAGCGCCGTATCCTTATGCATGAACGCCAATCCCACCGCTCCGATGATTAGGAGCACGACGCCGATCAGCGCCGTTTTCCGGGAGCCGGATTTAACGATCAGGCGACCGCTGATGATCGAGCCGATCAGCCATCCGATCGACATCGGGGCCAGCGTCAGACCCGACAAGGTGGCGTTGCCGCCACGAACGCCTTGAATCCACAGCGGCAAATACGTGGTCAACCCGATGATAAGCGCACTTACCAGAATATTGGCTATCGTCGATACCATAATATCCCGGATCTTGAACAGATGGAGCGGCAGCATCGGCTCCTTCACCCTGTTCTCCACCACCAGGAACGCAGCGAGCAGCACCACGGAACCGATCATCAGACCGAGCATGAACGGAGAATTCCAGGAATAGCTCTCTCCGCCGCCGACCGCGAGCGCAAACAGCAGCGCGGTCATTCCCACGGTAAACAGGGCCGCCCCCCCGTAATCGATCGATACTTCGCGGGCGTTGCGCTCCTCTTTGAAATAACGGAAAATCAGCCATATCGATAACAGCCCGAACGGAACATTAAAAACAAAGATCCAGTGCCAGGACAAGTAATCCACGAAATACCCGCCAAGCAGCGGTCCGATCAGCGAGGAAATTCCCCAAACGGAGCTGATCATCCCTTGAATCTTCCCTCGTTCCTCCAGATTGTAAATGTCTCCGACAATCGTGAAGGTCACCGGTATAACCGCGCCGGCTCCGATCCCTTGGATTGCCCTGAAAATGATCAGCTGCGTCATGTTCTGCGACAGGCCGCACAGCAATGAGCCTACGAGAAAGATCAGCGAGCCGTATAAAAATACGGGCTTGCGTCCATATAAATCGCTTATTTTACCGAAGATCGGCGTCGTTACGGCCATCGTCAGCAGATAGGCCGTAAAAATCCAGCTCATCAGGCTTACGCTGCCGAAGCTGCTGATAATGGCCGGACCCGCCGGGCCGACAACCGTTCCTTCGATTGCAGCCATAAAAGTGGATAACAGAATACCGACCAGGATATAACTGCGTTTGTCTTGTCTTAATACACCCACGTTCCTTCGTCCCCTTTACTCTAGACGGCCCCGGCATGACTCCTGTCCCTGCCGATCCTATTAGGACAAACACGGGGCCAACAGCATAAAAGCGCCTCCCGATACCAGGAGCGCTTTCACATCATGTAACATTTCTATTATAAAGGTTACCGCTAAGGTTGCACAGACATTTTCCCGCTCCGCAGATGAATAAAGGAAGTGGCATGTTGCTTCATGAGTTCAGGATCGTGCGTGATCATCAGGATGGCCGAGCCTTCCCCGATGACATAACGGCACAGCTCGGTTACTTTATCGATGGCGGCATAGTCCATTCCCGAGGTCGGCTCGTCCAGGATATACAGCGGTCTTTCCAGCATCAATTGGCTGATGATGCTTAAGAGACGCTTCTCGCCCTGACTAAGCAAATAAGGAGACATTTGAAGACGATCCGTAAGTCCGGCCATCTCTAACAGAAACCTCGCCCGCTGCTGCTGGCCGGCCGTCAGCTCCGGGCGCTTCTTCACGGACATCCCGCCATGGAGGCTGTAGATCAGCTCCTCCCAAACATTCGGGGCCGTAAACATATATTCCGGCTGCTGGAACACGTAGCCGATCAACTCGGCCCTGCGGTAAACGGCCATTCCCTTCGTATCTTCCCCTTGCCAGCGAATGCTGCCTGCCGGAGACGGCAGCAGGCCCATGATCAGGCGGCTGAGCGTCGTTTTGCCCGACCCGTTCTCGCCGGTCAGCAGCACCCAGTCGCCGGGATCAATCTTCGCATCGATATCGCGCAGCGCCTCCCGGCCGCCGGGATACGCAAACGTCAGCGAATCGATCCGGAGCAGCGGGGAGACGGCAGACAGCCTGGCGCCTTCTGCATGGGATCTCCCCGCAGGTACGGAACCTGCAGGAACTGGCTTGCCCGCATGGGATACCGCCGCACTCGCGGAACCTGCGGGGACCGGCAATTTCGCATGGCGCGCTGCCGGATGCGGGGGAGTTGCTGCCGGGACAGGCTTGTCCCCGGCGGCGGCACTCGCTGCCTCGCCTGCGGGCCGAGGCAGCAAGCCCAGCTGCACCAGGTGCTCCCCGCAGCGGTGCAGCAGCTCCTCCGGCGGCCCGTCGAGCACGACGGTGCCGCCGTCCAGGACGATGACGCGTCCCGCGGCGCGCGCGACATCGTCAAAGCGGCCGGACGCGGTGATCAGCGTCCGGCCCTCCGCCTGCAGCTTATGACACAGCTGCAGGAAGTTCGCCTGCGCCGCGGCATCCAGGCTGGCGCAGGCGTCGTCGAAGACGAAGAGCCGCGGGCGCAGCGCCAGTACCGCGGCCAAGGCCGTGCGCTGCCGCTGTCCGCCGGACAGGCTGCGCACCGGATCGGTCCGCCGGTGAAGCAGCCCGACCGCCGCAAGGGACTGCACCACCCGCTCCTCGATTTCCGCGGGCAGAACCCGCATATTTTCAGGACCGAAGGCCGCTTCGTCCTCGACGATCCCCTGAACGAGCTGGGCATCCGGATCCTGAAACAGCACCCCGACCGCATCCGCTACGTCGGCTATCGGCGCGGCTGCAGGATCCATGCCGTCCAGCAGCACTTCCCCCGTTCTTGCGCCTCCGCCGCTCCGCGGAAGAAGGCCGCATAACAGCTGGCACAGCGTCGACTTCCCGCTGCCGCTGGCACCAAGAATCGCGACCCAATCGTTCTCCGCTATGTCCAGATTCATATCGTGGATAACCGGACGTTCCTCTCCGTCATAGAGAAATCCCAGTCCCCGGCATGTCACCCTTGTTCCCGACATCGGGCTATCCCTTAACCGCGACGGCGAAACGGCGAAGCAGGCCCGTCTTCACTAATGCCTCGCCTAAAACCTTGGTTAACAGGCCGCAGAGGAGAACGCCGCTCAGAATACGCACCACCAGCGCAATGCCAAGCACTTCGACCGGCCAGGACGTATACCCGAACATGTTGGCCGCGAACAGGAACCAGAGCGGTACCATCGCCCCGCCAACCAGCATGAGAGCGCCGGCGCTCCACTTTTTGTATCGGTAGATCGCGAAAATCGTCTCCGCCACGATCATGTAGCAGCCTGCGGCCACAAAACACGAAGCAATGCCGTATACCGTACCGGTCAGAGCCTGAATCGTGCCGCCGATCGCAAACGTGACAACCGCCGTTCCCGGTTTACGAATGATGTAGTAAGCCAAGAGTCCATAAACCATGTAGATTCCCGTCGTCGTCGAAGTGGCGATGGGTCCGCCCAGACTGTTCAACAGCTTGTTAACCGGCCCTATGTATACGGTGAGAACGGCATTAACGGCAGCAAGCATTGCCATCAGGATAATCTCCTGCGTCGTAAAAGCAAACCATTTTTTCTGTGATGATGAATTCAAAGGTAGTCCTCCTTCATACCAGCCGCCGTCGGCGGCTGTGCTAGCGTACGTCAACGCTTCTTTTCATATTTTGCACACTTCGGCTCTTAACGTCAACCCATTTTTCGTTCTTTAAGGTTAACAATTTAGGCAATCCACCACACGAAAACCGTTGCCAGTACATACATAACTGCCGATGCGACCGCCCATGAAGGAATGTTAACCTCCGTGCGATAGGTTCGGTCCGGGTATGCGCCAAATCCTTTGGATTCCATTGCGCCCGCCGTTTGCTGAACACGACGCAGCGCATTAAGCAGGACAGCCGAAACAAACTTCAATCCGTAGCCGATGCGACTTCCGAGTCCCTTGGGCGGTCGATGGCCCCTTACCTGCTGGGCAGCCAGAATATGGGCACCCTCCTCCTCCAACAGCGGAATGAAGGTCAGCGCAGCGGATACGCCAAACGCAAACCGGTAAGGGATTCGAAGACGTCGGGTCAGCTCGGCAACCAGTTCTCTCGGATCCGTCGTCAAGATATACGCCATCGAGGTCAAAAACAACGTAAACATCCGGAGCGACATGGCACCCGCGGCGTTCAGAGCCTCAACCGTCAGGGTGATGGGTCCCCACTGCAGCCATACGGTGTCCCCTTGGACCGTCAAGCTGGTCAGAATGAAGTAGGGTATCGCAACGATTGCAATGAGCCGGATCCCTCCCAGCAGACGCTTGCAAGACACCTGGCCGGCGAATCGGGCTTGGCCGATGCATAACAGGAGAAACAACGCCTGCTGCCAGGCTTGGTCGAGCAGCATGGCGATTACCGCTGTACAGAACAGGATCACCAGCTTGCTTAAAGGATCATATCGATGAAGAAGCGTGCCGCCCTTCTCATATTGAATCAGCATATTCCACCAACTGCCTCTCTTATAGCGTGTTCCATTCTCTTCTCAATCGCGAAAAAACGACGGCATCGACATAACCGCCGGACGTAAGGCGATAATCGCGAAGCACTCCTTCGCGCATATAACCGTTCTTCGCAAACCATCGGCATGCACGCTCATTTCTTGAATCGACGAAAGCCTCGATTCTATTTAGTCCCATGGACGCGTACCCGAAAGCCGCAACCAGTTCGGCCGCCTCGGTCATATAGCCCTTCCCCCAATAACCGCTTGCCAGCTCACACCCAAACTCGCCCTTGAACGCGCCCTCCAGCTGCCATATATTAAATCCGCAGCTGCCGATCAATTGGCCTGTTTCGGTGATCTCGATGCCCCAGCGAATGGCTTCGTCCTGCTCGGCAAGCCGTTGCAGCCACTCAATCAGTGCCTTTGCGTCCTCGGCTGAATCCATGACGGGCATATCCAGAAAGGCGGTTACGGCGGGATCGGACCAACAGCCCAGCATCGCTTCCGCATCCTCCCTCTCCATCCTTCGCAGCCGGATCCGCCGCCCTTTCATTTCCGGAACGATTCCTTCGCATCTGTACATGGCATTCCACCCCCTCGCAAAAAAACTGACTTGCATTGGCTGTTTCCGGTGATACTATGTGCGTGTATAAAAGAGTATAGCGAAAATCAATCCGTATCCTGGTCCCCCATCAACATCTTAGAGCTGGATGTATATATATTGATGGATTCGGGAGGCTTCCGTCAATATGCTTGTCACGGCTCCCTTGTACAGTGCGGAAGAAGGAGGAAGTCATCTGAGTATGTATATCGCGATTGTCTTGCTGTTCACCGTCGTTGTCATTGCCGCTGCCATTACGCAAATCGGATATCTGCAGATTACGCGGATGCGCGTAAAGAATGACCTCAAGCTGTTCACGGTGCTGGAAAAAGCCGGACTGTACAGCAGAGAGAAATATGAATCGCTTCAAAAGAACGAAGTGGCGATCAAGAGCTTTGACGGGTTGAAGCTGTGCGGCGCAGCCATTCTAAACAATCCCGGCTCCAAGCACTGGATGCTTCTTGCCCACGGCTATACCGGTTCGCGAGCCGTATCCACCCAATTCATTGATTTGTTTACGGAAGAGGGGTACAACGTGCTCCTGATCGATCAGCGCCGGCATGGACGAAGCGAAGGACGCTATACCACCTACGGTTATTATGAGAAACACGACGTGCAGGCGTGGGTGCGCTGGATTACCCGCAAATACGGCGAGGATGTGGCAATCGGGCTTCATGGACAATCGCTGGGAGGCGGAACCGTGCTGGAGTATTTATCCATTGCCGATCCGCAGGTCAAGCTTGTCATCGCGGATTGCCCGTATTCCGATTTGACGGATTTAATGCGGCATCAGCTTACGCGCATCAACAAAATCCCCTCCGTGCCGTTCCTGTCCTGGGTGAACGCCAGAATTCGGCGTAAAGCCGGGTTCAGCCTCGATCAGGTCAGCCCGATACGTGCTGTTCGGAACAGCACGCTTCCGGTTATGTTCATCCATGGCACCAAGGATAATTACGTGCCTACCCGAATGAGCATCGAGATGTACGAAGCCAAACCGGACCCGAAAAAACTTCTTCTTATCGAAGGCGCTATCCATGCGAACGCTTATCATGTGGATCCCGAGCAATATCGGGAAGGCGTGCACTCTTTCCTTCGTGAACATATAGATCAACCCGTCCAGGCACCGCTGCCGGCAGCTGCCCGCGCAGCGCAGCCGGAAGAAGCGCCAGCCCAAAATACCTTCCAACTGGAACTGGACGGATCCCTTGAGACAGTATAGGACGGCGGCTCAAAAAGCCCCCGCACTGCACGCTGGATCCGCGTGAGTCGGGGGCTTTTTTCAATTGTTATGCTGTTATCTGCCCTACGCCATGGAATCGGCCTTTTTCGGGTTCACCGGTTTAAGTACTTCATCGCAAAGCTCCTTAAGCCTGATCTGGATTTCCTTGAACTCCTCGATCCCGGCTCCCGTGAGGCTGTACCCCTCACCGTGCGCCGTCAGGAAGTTCTCCTCGGTCAAGCGTTCGAGTTCATGCTTAACCTCCCGGTCGCCGACCTTATATCCATGACGCTCCAGCTCGGGCTGCATCTCGCTGATCGTAAGGTCCCGCTCATGGGCGTGATAGAGCATATGAATACCGATAAACAAATTTTGAACGTCTGCGCGCATTCGATCTTCTCTCCCTCCACCTGATTGAATTGATACCTGGTCATGTCATACATTACCCCTGCGACATGGTCAGGAATCAGCCGGATTCGCCGGAGCCTTTCTTCCCATGGCTTGTCCCTTGACGAATATCATATACTTATACTAAGGTGAATGAATCAACGCAAATGAAGGAAGGGCGGATATCCAATGTTTCAAAACACACCCTATGAAGGCACTAGGAGCGAGCAATACGCCCAGGTCCTGAATCAGTTGAAAGCACTTATCCACGACGAGCCGAATGCCATTGCCAACTTGTCCAATGCATCTGCGCTGCTTAAGCAGTTCCTGTCCGATACGAATTGGGTCGGCTTCTATCTTTATGATGGCAAAGAGCTGGTGCTCGGGCCATTCCAAGGACTGCCAGCTTGCATCCGGATTCCGATGAATCGCGGAGTTTGCGGAACCGCTGCGGCTAAACAGCAGACACTGCTTGTAGCCGACGTACATGAGTTCCCGGGGCACATTGCCTGCGATGCGGCTTCGAACAGCGAGATTGTGGTGCCCATGATGGTGGATGGCGCATTATATGGCGTTCTGGATATCGACAGTCCGCTCAAGAACCGTTTCGACCAAGAGGATCAAGCCTTTTTGGAGGGATTTGTCCATATATTGGAAGGGCAGCTCACATTATAATTCAGGATGATTTGACGTATTCTTCCGTACACTAACCGAGGATTGAAACCACAATTCTTAGGAGGAATACACGCCATGTATCCAATGAATAACAACAATTCGCAAATTTCGCAGCAAATTCGTCAGTGCGAGCAAATTCTTCAGCAGCTGACCCAGCAAACGCAGCAGGGCTCGGCTATGTACCAGCAGCTGATGCAGCAAGAGCAGCAAAATGCGGCCCGACTCGAGGAACTCGCTCAGCGTGAGCGTCAAGCGGCGCAGATGATCCAAACTGCCCTTCAAGGCCATCAACAGGCGATGCAGCAGTATCAGCAAATCTCCCAGATCGTTAAACAAGTGGAGTACTCTGTACAAGCCCACAACCAAACACAGCATATTCAGCCTTCATACGGCCAACAAGGTTTTCCTAACACACATCAGGGTCAAGGCTTCCAATAAGCATGCTAAAAGGGGTAACCCGCAGGTTCCTAGAATCTGCGGGTTACCCCTCTATTGCTTTATTCCTTCTCTTCGTTTACGCTGAATTCGATCTCGGCTTGTATCTTATAGCGCTTTGGCTCTTCCCCTTCCGAACCGCTCTGACTCGCGCCCTGCGACATGGCATCAATCACGAAATCCGCGGATCCGTAGACGACGTAGCGCCCGCCCGGAAAACCATCCTTCAGCGAATGGATGAAATCTTTGAATGTCTTATCGTCCCTGCTGTCGTATCCACCGCCGATTTTGTAATATTCGCGCAGCGGCTCGCCCTTTTTCAGCTTGGTTGTAATATAGGGCTCGTTCATGGCATAACTGATGTTGTAGTCTCTTGTGAGCTCTTTCATCGGGAAATAAAAAGCGGAGGCCGCATGGCCTATCGTAATCTCATCCTCTTTGCCGATATACTCCAGCTCCCCGTATACTTGAACTTGATCTCCCTGTTCATACTCCTCTTTCTCGCTAACGAGTCGATACACGAAGTCCCCGTCGGTCATTTCCGCCTGACTCCCCCTGGCAGCTTTATTCAATGAAGGTCCAGTCGGATCTGCCCCCTGTAGCTCCTGCTTCGCGCAGCCCGTTAACATCAACATCAAGATAAACCCCATATAAAGGTATCTTCTCATCTTTTTTGTTCACCTCAACCTCCAGACGGATGGATTGTGAGCAATGTTGCATGGAAATGCAAAAAAGCCGCATCCAAAACTCCTCAGATTTGCGAAGTTTTGGATACAGCAAATGGTTTGCTATATCCCAGGCAGCCTATGGCCTTTAGTCTCGAAGCGCATCGAATGTTACGACTCGTAAATGTTCTTCACCCGTCCCACTTGGCCGTCTTGAAGACGTACTTTAATGCCGTGCGGATGGTTGGGCGAATTGGTCAAAATATCTTTGACCACGCCGCGGGTTAATTTTCCCGTTCTCTGGTCCTGCTTCAGTACGATATCAACCTCAAGCCCCGGTCTGATATTGGAACGCTGCCCACCGTTCATCATCGTCCCTCCTGTTCCTATCTTCATGCTGTTGTCCCGTCCCTACTGTCCACCTTACTGAAATCGAAAGCGAAATGCAAATCGCATAACGCAAAGGACTGCCCGTTAAAGATCGTTCAGATCTCCCAACCGGACAGTCCTTCTGTTTTTATTCTAACCATGGATAAATCTTATCCATGGAACGATGTTTTATAGTACGCTTCCGCCGTGCATGAAGCGGTGTTTCCAAGAATCGCCGAAGTTACCTACGAGGACCCCGCCCGATTGTTTCGAGTACGTATGCAGCAGCTTGTTGTCTCCCAGATAGATCGCTACGTGCGTAATCCGCTGTTTGGACTTGTCCAATCCGGCATAAGCGGAAGCCGATGAACCTCGGTAGCTCATGAAGAATACCAGATCCCCGCGCTTTAATTGATTGACGTTGTAAACAGCCGTTCCTTTATCTTTGACGTACTGCCCTTGCTTGCGGGAATCGCTTGGCAGCGTAATGTTAGCGCCGTCCATGAATGCGCGGCGAACAAATGCCGAGCAGTCAAAGGTACTCGTTGAATTGCGGTTAGAACCGAATTCGTACGGCGTGCCCAGATACTTCATGCCTGCACTGATTACTTTTTCAACGCTTGCGCTCGCAGAAGGCGCCGTGCTTCCCGAATTGCCGGAAGTGTTAGAAGATCCGCTGCTTTGGTTAATATATTTAGACGAAGCATATCCTTGCTTGCCGTCCGAAGTTTTGATTTTATACCAGCTTGAGCTCTTGCCCAGAATTTGAACGCGCTCACCCTTATGCACGCGGTCAACGACTTTACCCGAAGTCGAAGGCTTATTGCGCATGTACACATTCGAGCTTGCTACACCTTTGGTTACAGACTGCACGCTGGCAGCAGACACTTCATTCACAGACCCATATCCGTAAGAACCAAGAACCGCTGCTGATAACAGCGCTCCGGCCATCAATTGTTTAAATCTTTTTTTCGAGAAAATAACGATCTCCCCCATCTCGTTTGATTGTGGAATGACGAAAATGTCATTTTCGTGATCCCGCAATCATTATAGACAGGCTGTGTCTCGGGACGCATGCTACCATCCTCACAAAAACACATGCCAACTATTGGTAAAGAGGAGGACTTTAGTCTCTTATTATACTTGAATTTAGTATAAATAGATTATTATAGAAAAAAACATGCCAAAATAACCCAACCAGTCCGGCCTAAAGAAGTCCGGATTTCTTTGTTGGGTCTTTCTGCTTACCAAATATATGTATTTTTCCTTGCGATTGCTGCCTGGAAGATGACCTCTATTCCCTGTCATACTTTTTTTAAAAAAAAGCCTGATCAGACGGATACCCCATCTGACAGGCTCTAGTTTATCGTACCTTCTCAATTTCATTCCACTACAATATTGTAAACTTTTGACCCTATGGCCGCTTGGAATAGAGCGGATATCCAGGGTTTTCCGGTACGTCAATCAGGATGACCCTGACATTCTCTTGCGCCTTAAGGCTTATCGTCTCACCTGGCACCGTATCGATTACCATAAAGTCCCGATGATGAAACAGGAGGCTATCCTCTTCCGTGCTAAAGCTGCCGGCTCCCCTTACGGCAAGCGCAGCCGCGCGCCTGCCGGTTTTCAGTTCATATCGTGCTTCGTGCCCGGCCAGAATTTGAATATCCAGCATCTTCACGTCCACGGACAGATCGGTTGGGGCGGAACCGCCGATCATCGTTTTGACCAATCCCCCCTGGATACGGGTTACCGGATAGGAGTCCGGACGATACTGACGACAGGCAGGGTTTTGCTTCAATGAATCGCGAAGATACGGCTCAAACCAAATCTGGAATCCTTCTGCATCCGGCCCGGTCAGAAGTTCCTCATGCGTAAGTCCGGAACCGGCCCTCATCAATTGCAGGCCTCCTGGCCCTATTATGCTGTGCGTACCATGCGAATCCTCATGGTCGCACTTTCCCTGAATCATATAAGTCACGATTTCAAAACCCTGATGGGGATGAGACGCGATATAGCCTTCGACGGGCGCACGAAACCAGGACCAATAGAAAAGCGGCCCTACCCGGGTCACGGCTGACCCTTCTCCGGAGAAACCGATCGGCTTCAACTCCGTTATCCTTCCTCCATCGAGTGAGCCCTTGCCCTGATTCTCGGGTGGATATACATTTCCTATCATGTCCAGTCTCCTCCTTTCACCCATCCATGATGGATCTTGAACAGGTGCTGCATTGATTGTCTTGGCTTTAAGATAGTATTAACGATAACCGAACAGATATCAACATCCTTAAATTCCCTGATTTGAGAATGCATATTTGCGAATCATTTTTCAGTTTATTTTCAGTTCGCGTTCAGAATTCATTCAGCTACGGCACGTATGATAAAGTTGAAGGGATGAAAGAAGAGGAGTTTTGTCATGGGATCCATGCATCGTATTCGCGTTTTGCTTGTGGATGACGAGCCGCACATACTGCAATTTCTGGAGCTTGGTCTCCAAAATGAAGGGTTTGAGGTGCGCACGGCCTCCGATGGAGAATGTGCGTTAAGGGAAGCAGCCAGCTTCGAGCCGCATGTTATCGTTCTGGATGTGATGATGCCGGGAATGGACGGTCTTGCGGTGTGCAGACGTTTGAAGGAGGAAGGCCGGGATGTTGCGGTCATTATGCTCACCGCGAAGGATGAGATCGATGACCGTGTAACGGGCCTTATGACCGGAGCGGACGACTACATGGCCAAGCCCTTCAGTTTCGAAGAGCTGCTGGCCCGCATACAAGCTCGACTCCGCAATCAGTTCCCGAGCCTGCTGGGCGAAATCCGGCTTGGGCCATTCACCATCGATGACCGCAAGAAAGAAATTTCATACCTGGGGGAAGCCTTGGAGCTTTCCCCAACGGAATATAAACTGCTCAAACTGCTTGTGACCAAACACGGCAGCGTTCTGAGCAAATCGAACATATTGAATATTGTGTGGGATTATGACTTTGGGGGAGAGGATAACATCGTGGAGGTCTATATCCGATCCCTGCGAGAGAAGCTTGGGGACAAGGAGCATCGGGTCATTCGCACGCTTCGCGGAGCCGGCTACCGGGTGGATTTGCCATGAGTTTCCGAAACCGTATACGCGCATCTCGGCCAACGTCTCTGCGCACGCAGCTCCTGTCGCGTTCCCTTCTCGTCTTGGCGCTTCTGCTCGTGCTGATCGGAGCGCTGCAATATGTACTGATGAAAAACGCCCTGTTCCGCAATCAGGCCGAGGCGCTTTCGCTTCAGGTCCGCTCTATCCCCGTGGAGATGTGGGAGCCTGGTCGCGTGCAACATAACCGGCCTTCTGTTCCGAATAACGACGCCCATGCGGTCATGCCCCGCCAGGAGGATAGACCTCTGCTCTTTCTGCCGAATATGTCGCTTGCCAAGATCGCAACGAACGGAAGCTACACCGACCTGGCCAGTGACAACGGTCTGTCCGCGCCGCAGCTGGCAGCAGAGGCTTATACCTCGATTCTGGAGCAATTCAAAGAGCGTCGGCCCGTTCCGTACGAAGTGATTGACGATGCCCAAGGCACCGAGCAGATCGTTGTTTTTCGCCCTTACGGCAGCCCTAACAGCCCTTCCGGTATACTGCAGCTTGGAATGGATACGCAGCCGCTCCATGCCGTTCTGCTGCGGCAGCTGCTGATATTTGCCGCGTTGGCTTTGCTTGCCATGGCTGGCGGGATTGCATTGTACCTGCCATTGCTGCGCAGGACGCTTAACCCGCTAAGCCGAATGGTCGAAACAGTGGAACGAACGGATGCCGGAAACTTGGCGGAGCGATTTCCGGCCATGCAGGGTCAGCAGGAGATTGACCGCTTGGCCCAATCGTTTAACGGCATGCTGAATAGGCTTGAGGGAGCGTTTGAAGCGGAACGCGAGGCGAAAGAGCAGATGCGGAGGTTTATTGCCGATGCTTCCCATGAACTGCGCACGCCGCTTACTTCGATTCACGGCTTTCTGGAGGTGCTTGGACGCGGCGCCGCCGACAACAAGGATCAGCTCCATGCAGCACTGTCCAGCATGCACGGCGAATCGAAGCGCATGAAGAAATTGGTCGAGGATTTGCTTCTGTTGGCCAAACTTGACCGTAAGCCGGAGCTTCATCTGCAGGATACCCGGCTGGATCGGCTGCTGCTAGAGATGGAGCCCCATCTCAGGATGCTGGCTCAAGGCAGAAACGTAACGATTCAAGCGGCAGCCGTGCTGTGCCGGTGTGACCCCGACAAGATCAAGCAGGTCATCTACAACCTGTTCCATAATGCGGTACAGCATACCGATTCCGACACAGGGCGGATTACCGTTACGGTGGATAAAACCAAGGACCACGCCGTACTGCGGGTCAGCGACAATGGAGCCGGGATTTCGAAGGAGCATCTGCCCCATCTGTTCGAGCGGTTCTACCGCATCGATGAATCCCGGACCCGGCAGCACGGCGGTGCCGGTCTTGGACTGTCCATCACCCAGTCCATCATGAACGCGCATGGCGGCCAAATGAGCGTGGACAGCACGGTTAACCAAGGAACGGTTTTTCGTGCGGAGTGGCCGGGCATCATTCCTTAGCCTGAAATACTCCTTCATGCACCAGTTCATTCAAGGATCGTCGGTCCGTAGGGACCTCCCGTTCCTGCAGCGTCTCCGGCAGCACCGATTTATCCCCGCGGTATCCAAGCGTTATGACCGCATGCAGATCATATTCTTCCGGAATATGCAGGACTTCGCGGGCAAGCCCATGGTCGAAGCCGCCAATCGCGCGAGTATTCAGCCCAAGCAAAGCAGCCTGCGAAGCGATTGTTCCCCAAGCAGCCCCCGCATCAAACGCGTGGCTTCCGCCCGGTTCCCCATTGGCATTCAGCGTGTAGGAAACGAGCAGGACAAGCGCCGGCGCGCGATCGCTCCACACGCGGTTTCCGGGACGGATAAAAGACCGGAATCGCTCCCGCTCCTCCTGTGTTCGGGCAACGATAAACCGCCACGGCTGCCCGTTGCCCGAGGAGGGTGCCCACCGGGCCGCCTCCAAGACGGTATACAGCACATCCTCTTCGACCGGACGGGAGTCAAAGGCCCTCGAAGACCATCGATTCACAAAGTGGGCATGCACCGGATATTCGGGACGGCGCGTTTGTTCCGCCACCGTCTTCTTCGACAGGGCTGATACGATTACGGTTGGATCAGGTCTGGTCATACGATCATCTCTCCTTACCCCTTGCGGGTTATTGTAATACGGCTTGGTCTAAGCTTGGTTAAGGCTTGATCAGCCAATCGTCCAATGCAAAATCGGTTTCCGCCAGCTTCTCTTCGATCAGAAAGGCCTTCGTTCCTTCCAGCAGCTGCAGCCCTTGTTCGGTAAAAGGAACCTCTTTGATCAGCTCGATCGGGCTAACCTTCTTCACGTACTCCACCTTCGCGCTCTGCAATTCGGCCAGAAACGCATAGTACTCTTCCTCATGCAGCTTTAAATCCTCTAGCGCCTTGGAACGGGCTTCATTCCACGCCTTGGCGAAATCCGGATATTTCGCCAGATAATCCTCCGACACCACGGTTACGCTGGTTCCATACAGCTCGGGATGCTTGGTGGCATCGTCCAGCAGCGTATAGCCTTCATCGATTTGTTTGAGCGTATACACGCCGGTATTGGTCATCGCGTCGATTTCCCCGCGGGCCAGGGCAGCCTCCGCATCCACGCGAAGCAGGTGGATGACCTTCACATCCTCAGCCAGCCCCTCTTTCTTCAAAAGACCGGCCAAGTATCGGTGGTGGAAGGAACCTTTTTGAGTGGCTACCGTTTTTCCCTTTAACTCTTCCAGGGAAGCCGGGCCTCCCTTCTTCGCCACGAGGTACCCGATGCTGTCGGTCGAGCCTTGGGTAATCACCTTGGTCTTCGCTCCCGTTGAGCGTGACAGGATGGCCGGCGTATCGCCCAAGCTGCCAAAGTCCAGGCGACCGCTGATCAGCGATTCGCTCAAATCCGGACCGTTCGGAAAGGCGGTCAAGTTTACCGTTTCAATCCCGTGCTTCTTGAGCTCTTCCTGAATAATGCCCTTATGGAACCCCCAGCCCTCGGCGCCTCCAGGCACATTCAGGGCATTGGTTCCTATATATCCGTAATTGAGCGTTTTCGGCACGCCGGAGCTTGATGCCTCCGTTATTTGATCTTTGGTGCCGCAGCCCTGCGAAAAAGCAAGCGCCGCCGCCACCAGCGTCAATAAAATCGCGTATCGCTTTCGCTTGTGTTTTTTAACGTTTCGATTCTCCATTCGATTTCTCTCCCCTCACAGATCCCATCTCGATATGACACTGCCTCGCTTTCGCTTCTTACGCCTCTTGCTTCTTACGGGGCTTCATGGAATCCCCGGCAAACCCTGGCCTCAATGAGCCCGCAGATCATGCTTCCCATGCAGACGGGAAGAGTGGAGCTGCCTGAAAAAGGGGGGAGGCTGACGATCAAGGAACAGATCGCTTCGCGAGCTGAGCCAGAAACGCATGGCTGGATATGGACGTTCGGCCGGGTCCCCATCCCACCTTCTCGCGGTAGCCCCCCAACAGCTCGGCCTGCTCCAGCTCCGCCTCGCTTAGCCCGCTGAGCCGGTCCGGATGAGGCGCGACGTACATCGCGTCCGCCGGACAATAGAGCTCGCACATAAAACAGGTTTGGCAATCGTTCTGGCGCGCAATGACAGGCACATCGTTATCGACTTTATCAAATACGTTGGTCGGACATACGGAGACGCACAGATTGCACTGCACGCATCTGGCATCGCTGATCAGCTCAATCAAAGGGAAACCGCCTCCTCGCTCACGCGCTGCGCCCGGACGCTGATTTCATCCAACCCGGATGTAATCAGGCGGTAATGCTGCGTCTCGTCCAGCTCCGGATAATCAACCCGCTTATGCATTCCCCGCGTTTCCGTCCTGGCCTGCGCCGAGCGGTACATCCAGCGGGCCGTTGCAGCCATGGCCGCTGCCTCGCGTTTCTTCACCGCCTGATAATCAAGATGGATGGGTTCCTGCCGGATCGATTTCCACACGCCGTCGAGCCGTTGCAACGAATCCCGAAGTCCCTCATCCGTACGGAACAGGTTCCGGTCATAAGGCATGACCTCTTCCTGCACCGCCCGAATGTATTCCTCCGCGGCAATCGGCGGCTTTTCCTGCAGCGAGCCGAAGGTACCGGAAGATACGATCGGAGCCGAAGACAATCCGTGCACCTCGCGTCTAGCGGCATGCCGTCCCAGCGATTTGGCATAGTCCGCCGCGCCTTCGCCCGCAAAGCTGCCGGAAGACATCGCCCAGGCGGCATTGTGGCTGCCGCCTCCGGTAAATCCGCCGCAGATCAGCTCCCGCGTTGCGGCGTCTCCGGCGGCATACAAGCCGGGGACCTTCGTGGCGCACGTTTCGTCCACGATATGAATGCCCCCGGTCCCGCGCACCGTCCCTTCGAGCCGAAGCGTGACCGGGAACATATCCTTGAACGGGTCGATGCCCATACGGTCAAACGGCAGGAAAAAATTCGTCTGCCCCACCCGGAGCAGCGGCTGCAGATCGGCGGGCGCCTGATCCAATCGGGCATATACCTGTCGGTTCTCCAGCAGTTTTTTGGCAATGACGGAACGTCCTTTGGTCGAGCCCGCTCCCTCTACCACCGTGCCGTCCTCGTAGTAAAAGCTTGCATAACGGTAATACGCCGTTTTGGTCACCGAGGAGAACGTTGGCGATATGGCGTAGGCGTTGGAGAACTCCATGCCCGACATTTCGGCCCCGGCCTCGGCCGCCATCAGATAGCCGTCACCGGTCAACACGTTGCATCCCAGCGCTTTGCTCAGAAAGGCGCAGCCGCCGGTTGCGATGACAACGGCACCCGCCGTGACTCTCCAGGGATCGCCGCCCTGCGTGCTTACGCCAGCGGCGCCCCCCACTCCGTGTTCATCCGCCAGAAGTTCCAGCGCAGGGCTGTGGTCGAGTATTTTGACGCCGGCTCTTTTCACCAGTTTGCGCATGAGACGCATATACTCCGGTCCCTGCAAGCCGCGCCGGAATATGCCGCCATCCGGATCGACCGGGAACGAATACCCCCAGTCGCCAAGACGGTTCATATTCTCGTAGGTTTGATCCAGGACCCGATCCATCCACTCATTCTCGGCTAAGCGTCCGCCCATAAAATACCGGCTCATCTTCGCTTCCTGGCGCTGCCGCCCTTCAGGCTCCACGTACCATACGCCCGTGCCCGACGGCGCCGTTGCCCCGCTTGATCCGCAGAACCCTTTATCCGCCAGCACGACATTGCTGCCTTTCGCCGCGGCCGTTAAAGCCGCCCATGCTCCGGCCGGGCCACCGCCAATGACCAGCACATCCGTTTCCAACTGAAGCGTGCTGCCTTGAATACGTGAACTCATGCATGTTCCCCTCCTAATCATCATTGTCCCTCGGTTCTCTCATTCATAAGCCGGATCATCCCTTGTAACTATCCCGCCACTTCAGCAAGCGGCGTTCCAGAGAACGGACGAACAGATCCACCATCATGCCGACGACGGCAAAAACCAATACACCCACAAAAATTTGCTCCGTTAACGAGGATTGCTTGGCAAGATTGATGAGAAACCCGACCCCCGACTGCGAACCGATCAGCTCCGCAACGACGAGCCCGAGCCAGGATACCGCCAGCGATAAGCGGAGTCCCATTAACAGGTTAGGCAGCGAAGACGGGATGATCAGCTTGATGATCTGCTGAACCCGGCTGTACTGCAGGACCCTCGATACCTCGAACAGCTTTTTGTCGACGCTCCGGATGCCGAGAAACGTATTGACGTACAGCGGAAAAAAAGCTCCCTTCGCAATGATCAGCACCTTCGACGTTTCTCCGAATCCGAACCACAAAATAATAAGCGGGGCGATCGCCAAATGCGGGATCATCCGCAGCATCTGCACCGTCGGATCCAGGAATATTTCCGACTTGCGCGAGAAGCCCGTCAGCAGGCCGAATATCAAGCCCAGGCTGCCTCCCAGGGCGAAGCCCGCAGCGGCGCGGCCGATGCTTATGCCCAGATGGGTCGCCATCTTGCCCGAGGCGATCAGATTCCAGAGGGATTCGAAAATCGCCGCCGGCGTCGGCAGGAAGAACGCATCGATCCAGCCAAGATTGCCTGCCAGCTGCCATATGGCCAGCACCAGAACCGGAAGGGCCGATCCGAGCGCAATGGCCCGTAGTAAGGATGCACGCCGGCGATTGGAGCGCGCGGCAGCAGGATTGGGCGGCTGCGATACAGCGGGTGGCTGCCCCGCCGCAGGCAGCGCAAGTTCGTTCGCGTTATTCATCGTGTCTCCTCCTCTCTCTTGGAAACAGAAGCCGTGCTTTAACCCTCATAGCTGTCGTTCCATTTCAGCAGCCTGCGCTCCATCAGCCTAACCGCGGCGTCTGCTGCTTTGCCGATGACGGCAAACAGGACGATGCACACGAACACGGTCGCGGTTTTGCTGAACTGTCTGGCATCCGTCATCAAATAGCCGATGCCGGACGTGGAGCCCATGATCTCGGCAACGACCAGCCCGAGCCAGGCAAGCCCGAGGGACAGCCGGATCCCAAGGAAGATATGCGGCAGGGAGGACGGAATGACCAGCTTGAAGATTTGCTGGATACGCGTGAAACCCAGAACCCTTGTTACTTCGAACCATTTGTTATCCACGCCGCGGATGCCCAGATAGGTTTGGATATAGAGCGGAAAGAAAGCCCCTTTGGCGATCAGCAGTATTTTGGACGACTCCCCGATTCCAAACCAAAGCACGAACAGCGGCGCAACCGCTAAATGCGGAATCATGCGGACCATCTGGATGGATGGATCGAGCACCCGCTCGGATATGCGGAATACCCCGACCAGAATACCGAAGGCTAGGCCGAGAGCCCCTCCAAGGGCGAAACCCGCTGCGGCACGAACCAAACTGATCCGCACATGACCGCCAAGGTCACCCGAGCCCGCCAAGTGGGCAAAAGCCTCCGCAATGCGAAGCGGCGTCGGGAAGAGCAGCTCCGAGATGTAACCAAGGTCGCCGAGCACCTGCCATAAAACCAGCAGCGACACGGGAAGAACCGCGCCCGCAGCAAAGGTGCCCAGCGACTTCCTCCATATCCCGGCACCTGCTTCGCCCGGGGAGAGCCTCTGCCGCTGCCCGGCGGCGGGCTCCGGTACCAGCGACTCGCTGCCGTGGACCGGAGCCGGAGGGTCATGCCGGTACAATCGTGCATGGTCACTCATTGCGATCACGCTCCGGCTCGGGAAACGCAAATCTTCCATCATCTAACCTGAACATCAGCCAAACCCGTTTCATAAGCGCACCTCTCTCCTCGAATACAAAAGGAGACATTCTTCGAAAAACCGAAGGAATGTCTCCATTAGAATGGTTGACAGTATGAATGCTATTGGTTTAGTTCCTGCTTTAACTTCGCCGGGGGAGAATCCGATCGATGAACGGGGTCTCGTCGATCTCGGCCAGCCGGGTCCGCCCGCGTCCCCAGCCGACCGTCTCCCTCCAGCTTCCGATGATCCCTACCGCGATCAGCTCTTCTTCCGTCACCTTCTGCTCCATATCCGCAAAGGGAGAAACATACAGAGCATCGGCAGGACAATAAGCCTCGCATATAAAACAGGTCTGGCAATCCTCCTGACGGGCAATGACCGGAAGCCCAGTCTCCGTCCGGTCGAATACATTGGTCGGACAGACCTTGACGCACAGGCCGCACTCGATGCACCGCTGCTGACTGACAACCTCGATCATGAGCCTTCCACCTCCCCGGCCGCTGCCGCGATCCAGGCAGCAGCCCCCACGGCTTCACTGCTCCTATTTCTTGAACCACCATAGTGTCGGCAAGCGTCCATGGTACCTCGGCTTGCCTGCCGGGGCGGCCGCCCCTCAGGATACACCTGGATATGATCGATCCCCCTTACGGTCAGACGATGCTGCTGGTCCGGATTCGGATCCGGGTATTCCAGAAGGGTATGCATCCCTCTGGTTTCCCGCCGGGTCAGCGCAGCCGCATACATCCATCTTGCCGTTGCCGCCATGGCCGCCGCTTCCCTTGCCTTGATCCGCTCGCGCGAACCCCCGGTTACCTTCGCGTACACTTCCGGCCATAGCCCGTTCAGCCGTTCGAGCGATTGCTGCAGGACCGGTTCGCTGCGAAAATAATTGATATCCAGCGGAAACACCTCCCGCTGTACCGATTGAATTAGGCCGGATGCATCCATTCCCTGCCCATGTGCTGCGGATGGATGGGACATTCCGGCCCGCCCCGCACCTTGCAGGCGACGGCCGTCCGCAGAAGAACGCGTACTCAGCGCATGCTTCGCCGCCGATTCGCCAGCCCACGTTCCCGAGCAAATCGCCCAAGAGGCATTAAAAGCCCCTCCGCCCGACTTGGCACCGGTCACCCGCTCCCGGGTTGCGGCATCGCCGGCGGCGTACAGACCCGGTACCGTCGTCGCGCAATCTTCGCCGGTGATCCGGATGCCTCCGGTTCCGCGGACCGTCCCTTCATAGCGGAGGGTCAAGGGAAAACGCTCCTTAAAGGGATCGATTCCCGCCCGATCATACGGAACAAAGAAGATGGCGTGCGATTGCCTTAAAATGCGCCGTTTCTCTTCCGTGTCGGCATGATTCAGCATGGCGTATACCGGTCCTTTGCGGAGCATCGTCGGCAGAAAATCATGCGGCCTGGGCCCTCCGGGGCTGTACAGCGTATTCCCGTCTTCGTCATAATACGTCGCCCAGTTGAGAAGCCGCCCCCGGGTCACCGTGCCAAACGCCGCGCTCGGCGCATATTGGCGGCTGAATTCCATACCGGATAGCTCGGCGCCAAGCTCCGCCGCCATGAGCAGTCCTTCGCCTGTGAGCACGTTGCAGCCAAGGCCCTTGCTCAGAAAGGCGCAGCCGCCGGTAGCTATGACAACCGACTGTGCCCGTACCTCCCAATGCTTGTTCTTCTGCCTGCATATGCCTCGTGCTCCTCCGACCCCATGCTCGTCGGCAAGCAGCTCGAGCGCCGGGGACTGATCCATGATCCGTACGCCCGCCCGGTTGACCGCGCTTCGCATCAGCTTCATATATTCCGGGCCCTGCAAATGGTCTCGCATGGGGACCCCGTTCTCATCGCGGCGAAACGGGTATCCCCATGCCTCCACGCGTTCCAGATTGATGTATACCTGATCCAGCACGCGATGGATCCAATCCGGTTCCGATAAATAACCGCCCTCCTTCATCCGCTGGGCCACGGCTTCATCGCGCAGCTTATGGTCAGGGGGCAAATATAGCAGATTGGTTCCTCCGGGTGCCGTTGCCCCGCTGGAGCCCAGAAACCCTTTATCGGCCAATATGACTTTGGCACCTTGGGACGCCGCGCTCCAGGCTGCCCAAGCCCCTGCGGGACCGCCGCCAATGACGAGGACATCCGCCGTCAGTTTCAATTCATCCTGTGCACGCAATCGTTGATCCCCCCGCTCCTTGGTTGATAGTAAATCGAGGTCCATACGACAAAAAGGAGATCATGAAGGATGCTCATGATCTCCAGCAGACTGGTCGATTCAAATTTATTTATCATAGTTATTCGATTGGAATTATCAAGTATATTATCAGCTGATGGCACAAGCGTCAAGATTATTTTTGGGAGGGATCGCTTAACAAAGCGAGACATTCGCTCCCGAACTTTCCTAAGCCCTGCTGTCTTCGCTCACGCAATTTTTCCTTATATCCTGACAATTTGGTACAATACAGACGGTACGAGAATGTCAAATGAAGGGACTATGATCGATATGTTCAAAATTTTCATTGTCGAAGACGATGCCGGGCTGGTCGGCCTGCTGAAAGAATATCTTCATAAATTCGGTTATGCGACGCAGTCCGTTCATGATTTCGAGACGGTGCGCGATCAATTTGAATCGTATGACCCTCATCTTGTGCTTCTGGATATCAATCTGCCTAAATTCGACGGCTATTATTGGTGCCGGCAGTTCCGCAGCCTCTCCACCTGCCCGATCATCTTCATCTCCGCCCGCGACGGGAAAATGGATCAGGTGATGGCGCTGGAGAACGGTGCCGATGATTATATAACCAAACCCTTTGACTACGAGATCGTCATGGCCAAAATCAAGAGCCAGCTCCGGCGGGCCTACGGGTCCTATGCTGCCGGTCAGAATGAGCGGGTCCTCAGCATCGCCGGACTCACGCTTGACGTTGAGCGTCTCTCCGTTTCGCTCGGACCGACCCAAGCGGAGCTCAGCCATACCGAAGCCAAAATATTGGACGAATTAATGAAAAAGCCCGAGCAGATCGTCAGCAGGGACCGGCTTCTGGAGAAAATATGGGATGATCAGGCCTTTGTGGACGATAATACGCTGAATGTGTACATCACCCGCGTCCGTAAGAAACTCGCCGCCCTCGGAATCGAGGATGGCCTTCAAACCGTGCGCGGGCGCGGCTACCGACTGGTACCGAGCTGGAGGGACGAAGCATGAGACTATTTTTGCAAGAACAGCGTCCCTTAATGATTGTCTACATCGCCCAGCTTCTTGTCGTTACCCTGATCTATAGGCTGGACGGTTATCGCAATTTGACGGTCAGCTTGTACGCGGGCATCATCAGCTTGCTGCTGCTCGTCGGCTATCTCGCCTTCCGTTTCATTGCCAACCGTTCCTTCTATAAACGGTTGGAGCAGCCGCTTCCGGGAGAATCCCTCACAGGCGAATCCTCGGCAGAATCCTCCCACACCCCGCTCGCCGAAGCGCTTCATCAGCTGCTGAAAACCCAGTTCCGGCATTACACCACGGATCTGCATAACTATAAGCATAAAATTGAAGGCCATCTGCAGTTCATCAACCAATGGGCCCACCAGATGAAAACGCCGATTTCGGTCATTCACCTGATTCTCCAGGATGATGACGACCCCCGTTTTGCCGCGATCGGCGACGAGCTGGACCGCCTCAAAAAAGGGCTCGATCTCGTGCTGTATACCGCCAGGCTCGATACGTTCGAGCGCGATTTCCATGTGGAAAACCTGCCGCTTCAGCGAATCGTCCGAAATGTCACGTCCGAGCAAAAGCGGCTGTTTATCCGGCGGAGAATGTACCCGTCCATCCGGATCGATTCCGGATTAACGGTGGCCACGGACGAGAAATGGCTCTCTTTTGTGCTGACGCAGCTGCTGACCAACGCGGTTCGATATACGCTGAAGGAACAAGGCACCCTCTTTTTCAACGGCTACACCCGGGAGAATCAAGTCGTGCTTGAGATAAGGGACGAAGGCATCGGCATTCCCCAAAGCGATCTCCCGCGGGTGTTCGATCCCTATTTCACCGGAGAGAACGGGCGCCGATTCCAGGAATCGACAGGCATGGGCCTGTTTCTGGTTAAACAAATATGCGACAAGCTTGGACATGCCTTCGAAATCGAATCCAAGGTCGATGAAGGAACGACGGTCCGCATCATTTTTGCGGATGCTGCGGGCCATATCGCACAATGAATTCCACCGGCAGATGGCAGGGTTCGGCAGTACAAGCTATTTAAGGCCGCTGTGGCTTATTCCCGATCTGCTTACGCCGGCAAAAGAAACCTTACAAGGTTGTAAGGTAACTGTAAGTTACGAATATGGCATGGACGCAAACGAATCTTTTACAATGATAACATCGTTATAGAGGAGTGAAGATATGCCCATCCTGAGCGTCAAGCATCTATCCAAAATCTATGAGGGCAAAGTGGCGTTCCAAGCGCTGAACAATATTCACTTCAACATCTCCAAAGGCGAATTCGTCGGTATTATGGGACCTTCCGGCAGCGGAAAAACGACGCTCCTCAATCTGATTGCGACCATTGATCAGCCCACGGCCGGGGAAGTGATCATAGCCGGACGCAATCCCCATCTGCTCGGCAGGAGCGATACCGCTCTGTTTCGGCGCAGGGAGCTGGGCTTCGTCTTCCAGCATTTCAATCTGCTGGATACGCTGACCGTTGAGGAAAACATCGTCCTGCCCCTGACGCTGGAGGGCATGCCGCTGGACGAAATGGGCACCCGGCTGAACCGGATCGCAGACCGGCTCGGGATCGGGTCCATTCTGCACAAGCACACCTATGAGATTTCCGGCGGGCAGATGCAGCGCACCGCCATCGCGAGGGCGCTCATTCAGGAGCCCTCCCTGATTTTGGCTGACGAGCCGACGGGGAACCTGGACTCCAGAGCCTCCAAAGAAGTGATGCAGACGCTTTCCGCTTCGAGCAAAGAAGCTTCCGCAACGATTCTCATGGTCACTCACGATCCGGTGGCAGCCAGCTACTGTGACCGCGTCTTGTTCATCAAGGACGGTCAACTATATAATGAAATGTATTGCGGTGACAACCGCCAAGCCTTTTTCCAGAAAATCATCGACATGCTGGCGCTGCTGGGAGGAGGAAGTCATGACCTTTCGACAATTCGCTTTTAGGAATGTCCTGAGGAACAAGCGGACCTACGCGGCCTATTTCTTGAGCAGCGCATTCTCCGTCATGATTTTCTTTGTGTGCGCGCTGTTCCTGTTTCACCCTTCCATCACGGACGAGATGTTCTATCCGGTCGTGATCCAGGCGATGGTTGGCGCTGAGCTGATTATGTACGTATTCTCGTTTTTCTTCGTGCTGTATTCCGTCGGGGCTTTCTTGAAGACCCGCAAGCGCGAGTTCGGCATTCTGTTCATGCACGGCATGACGGACCGCCAGTTTAACAAGATGGTGTTTCTTGAAAATATGATCATCGGCGTAAGCGCGATCGCCACGGGCATCCTGTTCGGCATCATTACAGGCAAGCTGTTCCTGATGGCAGGCTCGGCCTTTCTCGGAGTCCCGCCCCTGCCGTTTCGGCTGAGTCTGCGCGCGCTCGGTCTGACGATCGCGAGTTACGCGCTGCTATTCCTCATCATCTCGCTGTGCACGTCCTGGCTGTTGCGGCCCAAAGCGCTCATCGACTTGTTCCAGTCCGGACAGCGGCCGAAAACAGCGCCCAGAACATCGCCGTGGTTATCTACATTGGCGGCTGTCCTGCTGCTTGTCAGCTACGGCCTGGCAGCCACGACAAGCGCATCGACCCTCGCGCTGCGCATGTTCCCGGTTACCTTGATGACGATGATCGGCACTTATCTGATTTATTCGCAGTTAGGGGTTGCTCTCGTCCGCAGGCTGAAAGAAAGCCGCCGGTTCACCTGGAGAAGAACCAAGCTGATCTCGCTATCCAGCCTGCAGTACCGGTTGAAGGATCATGCCCAGATGTTTTCGATGGTAACGATCGTGCTGGCCGTGTCTTTTTGCTCGGTAGGCGTATTCGCCTCCATTCCGGTGCTCACGAAGCAGTTCAACGAGGACTTCCCGGCCGCCATCGGTTATCTCGCCAAAACGGGAGATACCTCCGAAGAGCAGCATTTGAACGAAATCCGGCAGGATCTGGAGTCGAGGAAAATACCGTTTGAAACGCTATCGTTTCGCGTTAAATATACGGATGCCGAACCGGCATCCGCACAGGCCGGTCCATCGGAGATTCCGTTGACGCTGATCGCGTTCTCCGACTATAAGGCGGCCGTCGTGATGGCGGGACTGCCGTTTGACGAGCAGCCGCCGAGCGGCGAGGAGGCCCTTGTCCTCATTGCTTCGCAAAACGACAGGGCTTATACCCGCAACCGGGATTACGCTTCTTACCGGCTTCGGGATTCCGGCATCCGGCTGCGTGAAATCGGTTATTCCGATCATGTCGGCGTGCCGGAATACTTGCTGCCGGAGATGGATGACGATTCCCGTTTCGGCGGTCTTGTCGTCAGCGACGACATCTTTGCCGCCGTCACGGATCCGGTCCGGCAGGAACGGTACACCGGCTTCTACGTGGACGATTTTACGGAGACAGAGGGGATCGTTCCCCATTTGGCTCCGGGCGGTGCCGTGCGCTATGAGATGGACCGGACCTTTGCGCTGGCGGTCAGCGGTACGCTGTTCGCCCTTCGGGACAGCCTGTACAACATGCTGCTCTTCGCGGCATTGCTTGTGGGCACGGTGTTCTTTATCGCGGCTGGAAGTTTCCTGTACTTCCGCCTCTATGCCGATCTGGATTTTGACCGCAGGCATTATGCCACGATATCCCGGCTCGGCATGACGGACAGGGAGTTCAGGCGGATCGTTACCGGACAGCTCGCGCTGCTGTTTTTTGTACCGATCGGACTTGCGATCGTGCACAGCATCTTTGCCTTCATCGCGCTGCAAAGCTATTTCTATTTATCCATTGCGGCTGAAATGGGCATCGTGCTGATCAGCTTCCTGATGATGCAGGTCCTGTACTTTTTCTTCATCCGCAGCCAATATCTGCGCAAGCTGAAGCAGACCCTTATATAAAGGATGGCAAAGGCCTCCTTATCTTTTGAAAGAGGTGTAACTTTTGGAAAACTGGATTACGGACATTATGGAGAAGTTCGGCTATGTCGGCATCCTGCTGATGATTGCCCTGGAAAACGTGTTCCCGCCGATTCCCTCCGAGGTCATTCTGACCTTCGGCGGATTCATGACAACCTACACGAAACTGACGGTGCCCGGCGTCATTATCGCAGCTACCATCGGCTCCGTGGTCGGTGCCGTCATCCTGTACGGGATCGGACGCCTGCTCGATGTCGAACGGCTGGAGAAAATCGTGGACCGTTGGGGGCATATCCTCCGCGTCAAAAAAGAAGACATCCGCAAGGCGGATGCCTGGTTCGATAAATACGGCTACTGGACCGTGCTGTTCTGCCGCATGATTCCGCTGATCCGGAGCCTGATCTCCATCCCGGCGGGGATGTCCAACATGAAGTTCGGCATGTTCCTGCTCTTTACGACCATCGGTACCTTGATCTGGAACGTCATTCTGGTATCCGTCGGAGCCGCCGTCGGCGATTCATGGGAAAATATCGTCGCCTTCATGGACGTCTATTCCAATATCGCTTATGCTGTGATAGCCGTGGCCGTGATCGCATTCCTGTTCTTCTTCTTCCGCAAGCGGAGAAAATCGGCTTAAGCTGGAACCACGCATTTCATGCCATGCATCATTCATATCATTACATTTTACATTTTTAAGTAAGGGAGAGACCGCAGGTCATGGATTTTTTAACCATCCTCAAAGCAATTATTCTGGGAATCGTCGAGGGACTGACCGAGTTCGCTCCTGTATCCTCTACCGGCCATATGATCATCGTGGATGACATGTGGCTGAAATCCGAGGAGTTTCTGACGAAATACGTAGCCAACACGTTCAAGGTCGTGATTCAGCTCGGCTCCATTCTCGCCGTCATCGTGGTGTTCAAGGACCGCTTCCTGGATCTCTTGGGACTCAAGCGCAAAAAGCCCGAAGCCGGCGTTCCGGCCGGTACGGGCAGACTGAGACTCAGCCAGGTTATCGTCGGTTTGATTCCGGCCGGCGTTCTGGGCGTCTTGTTCGAGGACCTCATTGACGAGCATTTATTTTCCACCGAAACGGTGCTGATCGGTCTTGTGATCGGAGCCATCTTTATGATCGTTGCCGACAAGGTCAGCTCGAAAAAAGAGCCGAAAGTGGTGTCTGTCGATCAAATTACGTACAGGCAGGCATTCAGCGTCGGGCTGATTCAGTGTCTGTCGCTCTGGCCAGGCTTCTCCCGCTCCGGCTCCACCATCTCCGGAGGCGTTATGCTGGGCATGAGCCACCGCGCGGCGGCGGACTTTACGTTCATCATGGCCGTGCCGATCATGTTCGGGGCCAGCTTCCTGTCGCTGCTGAAGAACTGGGAATACTTCACGCTGGAGGCTCTTCCGTTCTTCATCGCCGGATTCGTGGCGGCTTTCGTCTTCGCTTTGATCTCCATTCGCTTCTTCCTGAAGCTGATCAACCGGATCAAGCTGGTGCCGTTTGCGATCTATCGAATCGTGCTCGCTGCCATTATTGCGTTGGTGCTTTATCTGTAATTAGTAGCTCAGCCTTACAGCACCATTAGAGTTTGGGAGACGCTCTGCGCACGTATCGTTCCTCAATCGCTGTTGTCCCCAGATTTCCGAAATAATTGATTAGAAGAAGAAATCCGGGGACAAAGCATATGCTTCCGAAGCGAGCTTTCCGTTGGAAAGCTTTCAGCCGACCGCTCCGCTTTTCCGGAATCGATTCGTTCGCTCCGCTGCTTCGAGCTGAGCGGCACTTCATAATAGCAGCTGTGTTTGGGGTAAAAAAGGCAGGTCAAGATTTCATATCTTGACCTGCCTTTTGTTATCGGCGTTGCTGCACGCTCGTTATTAGTCGTGACACCTGCTGTGGTTTCGACCCGGAGCCGATTGGTTTAGTCTACGGCGGCATGACCGCACAGGCCGATTGGTTTAGTCTACGGCAGCATGGCCGCACAGGCCGATTGGTTTTGCCACGGTGGCATGACCGCAAAGCCGATTGACACGGATACGGGTATCCGATCGGTTTTTGGCGGGGTTGGCGACGAAGGAGTGAAAACCGGATGGTGTCAGGCGAGCGGCCGGACGACAGACGTCCAAGCATGCTCCGGACCACGCGCTGTCGGCCAGGGAGCAGTGCGCACGATGTGGCTGTTCCGGACCAGAGATCCGTTATTTTCAATAATTCGCCTGAATTTCAATATAAGCGGACACCAGATCCGTTATGTTACGAATTCCGGTTCGATAACCGCCTGTTTTCAGAGAATAACGGATCTCATGTCCGAAACATTTATGAAGCCCCTTATTTCTCATCAAATAAGGTCCGCTGTGTCCGCTAGCGATGCGCAGTGTGAGATATTCGGCTATTTTGGTACGTTATGATCAAAGAACTAGTTACTTTAAAACACAAACCATCGATTATTTAGTTCCTTTAACGTTATACTCCATTTTATTTCCCTTATTTGTACCTGATGAGCTAAGATCCAGTTACTTCAATACTCCACGATAACAAGTTCAGTTACTCTATATTCCAGATTATAAATTCAGTTACTCTGATACATAATGAGTCAATTCATCCGGTTATTTGGTTAGTCCATGATTCATCGTACAATTCCTTCATTAGGTAATTTCAATTGTCCAGCTATTTTGACGCTACATCATCAACTATTAGCTATTCTACTGCAGAAGATCACACTCCTCGCACCGTGACAGTAGGCAGCACGCGCTTCATAACAGCTTAAATGTGTATTGGCGCCTAAAACCAGGGGATCGTGCAACAATCCCATATAAGCTACATCAACTATTAGCTATTCTCCTGCAGAAGATCACGATCCTCGCACCGTGACCGAAGGCAGCACGCGCATCATATCGGCTTAAATATGTATTGGCGCCTTAAACCGATGGATCGTAGCAACGATCTTCAAACTGACCGCGTAACCCGGGGTTGTATCGCTTTTGCAGCGCCTATAAGATACCAGCCTAGTGCGCAATATCGGTTGCACTGCCTGCACGATTACAGGGTCGCTGCACCTAACCTCTCCTTTGAATAATATCGCACCTGTTTACCATGCCCATTGGCGTATTCGATCTCGGCCCGCGTGCTCTCGCCGATATACCCGTTCACATCGATCACAAAGATTTCGTCGGACATATCGATTTTGCGAAAGTGCAGCTCTTTGAGCCTGCGCTCCTGCTCCTCCGTGATCTCGATTCCGTCGCTCTGCTCAAAAAATCCAACGCTAAGGACGATATGTCCGCTAAGCGTAAGCGAAGCTTCGGCTTCTCGAAATTGCGCTTTAAACTTGGTGGAGCCGCATAGTGTAATCACCTGCATGGCACACCCTCCTTTTGGCTATATTCATGCTTTAAATGGTTCTCGATCTGGCCTATATTCAGCGGTCAAACATCCCCCCAGGAATATCATGATGCAAGCCATCGTCCAAGGCAACAAACAGAATCCCTCCGGTATGGAGAGACTTCTGCCTAATGATTGTATGGGGAATCCCCTATCCAGCGACGAGCCAAGATCAATCATTTCCGTAGGCGGGCGCATCCCCGCATGCTTCACTCTTCAAACGATAAATTGGCGGGCTCCTCAAGCAGCTCATAGTGAACGTCAAGGTTCGTCGTCGGTACGCTGAGATCTACCTCTTCAAAGCGGAAGCTGTCCACCCACACTTTGCCTGTCCCCATAAGCAGGACGCCGATCGAGATCGTGGCGCTATCTTCAGGCACGTCCAGCACGATGGCATAGTGATTCCAGTGCGTGCTGCCGACGATGCGCCGATTGTTCATATTATCGAACTGGAGCACGTCTTCAGCACGATTGTCGACGCGCATCCACAGTCCGCAATAGTCCTTCACGTTGTCGGTTTTGACGAATCCGGAGAACCGCATCCGCTTGCCCGCATACTTGCCGGCTTTGAACTGCTGCATCATGGTTGCAAAAGCGCCATCCTCCATCGGCGTAAGGGCTCTTAAGAAACCCGAGGTACTTCCCTGGTGGACGGTGGTCCGATCGACGCCGATCTCATAATCTTGAGGGTGGCTTCCGCTTAGGAACCAGCCTTTTAATGGGGATTGAGCTTGCTGCTGCATGTGATCCTCTCCTTTTGGATAATGTGAATGATGGGCATGAACCGCAAAAATTTTCCGGTAACGCCCCGGCGGCATGCCGTACAATTTTTTGAATGCTCTCGTAAACGACTCCTGGCTCTCGAAGTGACAGTGCAGGGAAATGTCGATAATCGCAGCCTCGGTGTGCAGCAGGAGCTGCGCCGCATAACAGAGCCTTCGTTTTCTAAGGTAATCCGCGATGTTCATGCCGACCTCCCTCCGAAACAATCGGTGGAAATGATACGGCGAAAAACCGGCATAGGATGCAATATCCGCGAGGGTCAGCTGCTCCTCCAGATGCTGCTCCATGTACGCGATGCTCTTTTGGATAATACGCTGGGTACTCAAGGTCAGGCCCCTCCTTTGTTATTAAGGATACCAAAAGGGAGCAAAGCGTTTTTGATCTTTTTTGCCAATTTAAGAAAACCGTCGGTCCGCGCATGTTCTCGGAGGTCTTGCCGGAAATAGCGGAGATAGCGGAGTCCCTCTGCTTGCGATTCAGGGACGCTCATCCTTTGAAGTCCCTTGAAGTCCCATTGTTCTCATATAAAAAAGCCCCCTCGATTACGAACATCGAAGGAGCTTAAATTGCAAGGTTCTCTGCCATCAATCCATCCTCAAGATGGAATGACTTCCTATCCTAAAGAGGCCAGACTGCGCCTCTAACAAAGGCATAGACCCGCACTTCACAGGCAGCGGCGCTTCCGGCCGGAAGCAGGCATGTCATCCTAAAGACGATTGCGCTGCTGCTTATTCTTCAAGGACGAATCCCTGCACGCTCACATTACATAACGGGAATTTCCCGCTCCCCGGCTTTATCGGCAAAACCGCACTATCCCTGCGGCTTCAGCTGAACGGTGCGCTTGGTGCTCGCAGACTCGTACGCTGCAATGGCAACCCGGGCGGAGAGGTAGCCGTCTTCCCCGGTAATTTCGACCGGCTTGCCGTCGCGGATGCTTTCGACAAAGCTGTTGACGAGGCCTTCGTCCATATCATCGCCCCAGAAGCTCCACGACGCTTTACCGGTCACATCGCTGTATACATCGTTCTTCTGGGCAAAAGAATCAATGTTCAGCACGCCTTTGGTGCCGATGATCTCAAGCGTTACGTCCCCCCATGTCGGGAAGGTGCGGTTGCGCGACCAGCTTGGGTCCAGCACGGCCACGACGCCGTTCGCGAATTTGACGTGGACCATGCCGGCGTCGTCAATCTCGGTATCGTTGAACAGCGTTTCCGCATGGGCGTACACTTCCTCGGCCTTGCTGCCGGTAAACCAGTGCATCAGGTCCATCACATGGACGGTATGATCCAATACGGCGCCGCCGCCCGATTTCTCCCGTTCAATAAACCAGCCGCCCGGCATGGTTCCCCGGTTGGTTCCCTTCATAGCCAAAATGTCACCGATCTGCCCTGCGTCAATCGCTTCCTTCGCCTGACGTACGGACGAAATATATCGGCAAGGAAAAGCGGTCATGAGCTGAACGCCGTTATCCTTGCATATCTGAATCATCTCCAGCATCTCGGCTTCCGATAGGCCCAGCGGCTTCTCGCAAAGCACATGCTTGCCCGCCGCAGCGGCGCGTTTGGTAATTTCCGCATGACGCGCGTTCTCCGAACAGATGACTACGGCATCCAGTTCTTGTGCCAGCAATTCATTATAGTCGGCATAATACGGAATCCCCCGGTCCACGGAGTAAGGACGAACGCGCTCCGCGTCTTCATCCGCGATTCCGATTACCTCGACGTCATCCCGCTTCAGCATGCCGAAGAGATAGCTTGCCGCATGCATATGGGCAAAGCTGATAAACCCTACTTTCACCTTTTTCATGAAACCGTCCCTCCGATCATCACGGGCTGTCCAGTTTGTGCCGATTGCTCCGCTGCCTGAGCGATTTCAACGGCGTAGCAAGCATCCTTGATGCTGACGAGCGGCTCGCTGCCGTTTCGGATGCACTCGATAAAATGCTGCACCTCGTTATAATAAGGGTCATGGAGGCTCGGACTGGAAGGAACCTGCACAGCAGCTCCCTCCCCGGCCTCGGCGCTAGCCAATTTCAAGTCCAGGGACTGTACCTGATTGCTGTCGAATCGTACGATGCCTTGGTCTCCCGAGATCTCGAACTGCGTCGTAAATGGACCGGGATACCCCCAATATCCGGTTAGACTCGCGATGGCGCTATTTTTAAAATGAAGCGTAAGCTGGGCGTACTCCATCTGCGGCTCGGTCCGCTTCACGGTCGAAGCATATACCGACTCCACTTCCCCGAACAGCCAGCAGGCAAAATCGATGTCATGAATCATCAGATCCATGATGACGCCGCCGCTCTTGCCAGGGTCGTTGTACCATCCATCCATTCCCTGCGGGTAGGAACCGTACCGCTTAAAGTGAGCCATCTTCGGCGTTCCGATATTCCCCGAGCGGGCCTGCCGATAGGCATCGTGATAGTTCGGGAAGAACCGGACGACATGTCCGATAAACAACCGGACTCCGTGCTTCTCGCAGGCCGCCTTCATCTCCTGCGCATCCTCCAGCGTTAATGCTGCCGGCTTTTCGCAGATGACGTGCAGCCCTTTTTCAGCCAGTTTCAGTACAGACGGTTTGTGGAGATAGGTGGGCAGACACACCGCAACCGTTTCCAAATCTTTTTGTTCAAACAGCGACTCTACATCCGTGTATGCCTTCGCCCCGGTCAAAGCTGCAGCGCGCTCCGCTCGTTCGGCGTTTATATCGACCACGCCCGTCACCGTTACTCCCGGCATTTTCGCCAAATTGTGCGCATAGGCCGTCCCCATCGTGCCGCAGCCCAATATCGCTATGTTCATGCTTATCCCTCCAGTATGCCTATAATGACATGGATCATCAGGTGATGCCGTATCCGCCGTCCGCGATACCGCCCACCCTGTTACATTCTTCATGTAACATGACATTCCTGCCTGTATTCCTCAGGATTCGTGCTTTTTTGAACTTATGCCGCTAACTTGGTAAAGTGTATATATAGAGCAGAGAGAAAGGGTGTAGCGAGAACATGTCAGAACTTGTCGTACAAACGAAAGACGGGCGCATTCAAGGCCTTACGGAAAACGGAGTGCGCGTATGGAAGGGAATTCCCTATGCGAAGCCACCGGTTGGCCCGCTGCGGTTCCGTTCTCCTGTGCCCCCCGATTCATGGGACGGGATTAGAGAAACCACCGCTTTCAGTCCCATGTGCCTTCAGCCGCTTGAATCCACATCCAGCATGCTTGGCGGCGGCGTGACCAAGACGGTATCCGAGGATTGCCTATATCTCAATGTGTGGGCACCCCGGAACATGCCAGCGGAGCCGCTGCCCGTCATGGTATGGATTCACGGGGGCGCTTTTGTCACAGGCTCGGGCAGCTTGCCAAGCTATAACGGCGCGCCCTTCGTTCTCCGCGGAGACGTGATCGTGGTTACCCTCAATTACCGGCTGGGTCCCCTCGGCTTTCTCCATCTCTCTCCATACGGTGAAACCTATTCCTCCAATACCGGTTTATTGGACCAGATCGCTGCCCTGGAATGGGTCCGGGACAATATCGCGGCCTTCGGCGGCGATCCGGAGCGGGTTACGGTATTCGGGGAATCAGCGGGCAGCATGAGCATTGCAGCGTTACTGGCGATGCCTGCAGCCAAGGGACTGTTCCACCGGGCGATCATGGAGAGCGGCGCTGCCCAGGTCATGGTTCCGGAACAGGCACGGATGATAACAGCCGGCTTGCTTAAGGAGCTGGACATTACGCCTGACAATATCCATCAGCTGGATTCCCTGACGGGCGAGTCGATATTCGAAGCCGGGGAACGGCTGAAGAAACGGATCGGACCCAGCGTCAACATGATCTTTCAACCGGTTCTGGAACCGGACACTTTGCCGCATGATCCGCTGCAGGCCGTTCAATCGGGATGGGCCAAGGACGTGCCGATCCTGATCGGAACGAATCTTGATGAGGGGGCTTTGTTCTTCCGGCCGGACATGCCGCTTGTGAAGGAAGACGTTCTAGTCCGCACCGTGGAGATGATGACCGGCATTGAGGATGCCTCTCCCATCACCAAGGAATACCCGTACAGCATCGACGGGCATGCCCAGATTATGACCGACCTGTACTTCTGGCGCTCGGCCCTGCAATTCGCTTCCGCGCAGTGCAAACACGCGCCGGTATGGATGTACCGGTTCGATTGGACCTTGCCGGACCATCCGGTGCTCGGCAAAGCGATGCATGCCCTGGAAATCCCGTTTGTATTCAACACGCTGGCGCTGTTTGAGAACATCGGCGTTCAAGTCGATGCGGCCACGCAAGCCCTGTCCGACCGGATGCAGGATGCCTGGATTGCATTTGCGCGCAGCGGCTCGCCGGATACGGAGGCGCTGCCGTGGCCTGCTTATGATCCGGTTTCGCGTTCCACGATGATATTCAACAACGACAGCAGGATCATCGAGGACCCGGATGCGAAGAAGCGGGAAATGCTGCAATTATAATAAGGACACGCCATAAACCAGGGGATCCTTCGCCTATTGGAACCCTGGCGGCAGCAAAAAAGCTGTATTCCAGGCATGACATCATGCCGGAATACAGCTTTTCGTTATGATGGGTCGCACAAGGACATGCTGCTGATTGCGGGCTCCGCAGCCCCCTGCTGCAGCGAAGGGCTGAGAGGACTAAGTGCTCCTAGGAAATGCAAAGCTGCCTTATTTTACAGCCCCCTGCGTAATGCCGTTGATGATCCACTTTTGCGCGAACAGATAGATAATGATCATCGGCAGCATCGCCATCAGATAGGAGGCAAAGGCCAGATTGAAGTCCGTGTTGAACTGCCCTTGGAATATATACTGCACCAGCGGCAGCGTATAGGAATTCGTATCGCTGATAATGATGAGCGGCAGCAGGAAGTCATTGTAGGTCGATAGGCAGATCAGAATGCCCACCGTCGCATTGATCGGGGCCATAATCGGGAATATGATTCTCCAGAATGTTCCCCAAGTCGACGTGCCGTCCACTCGGGCCGCTTCCTCCAGCGCAACCGGGATGGATTTGATATAACCTACGTACACGAATACGTTAAACGCCAAGGCATAGACGGTATGCAGGATGGTGAGCCCGACCAGATTCGTCATATGGAACCCGGCCGTCAGCTTGACCAGCGGCAGCATAATGATCGGAAACGGAATGAACATCGCGCTGATGAAATAGAAGTACAAGCCTTTGAAGAACTTCCGGTTCATATTGCGGGCAATGGCATAAGCGACGAGCGAATTCGTCAGCAGGGTCAGCACCACCGTTGCCGTTGTCACCATGGCGCTGTTGCCCAGCGCATGGAAGAAATTCGTCATTTTTATGGCGTTCGCGAAATTCTCGAAATGCAGGTCTTTCGGCAGGCCGAACACAGATGCCAGCATGTCCTCCGGCGTTTTGAGCGCAATCGTGATCGTCATATACAGCGGAAACAGGATTAATATCGTACCCAATGTGATGAGAATCATCACCGTCCAGTTGGTTTTCGTCCGCATTACATGTCCCCCTCTCTTCTCTGCAGGAACCGAATCTGCACAATCGATATCGTGGCAATCAGGATGAAGTAGATCACGGAGTTAGCCGATTGGTAAGCAAACTCGCCTCCCTCGAAGCCGCCGGTATAAATCAGATGGGAGATGGACTGCGTTGCCCGCCCCGGGCCGCCGTTGGTGAGGGCTACGATCTGATCAAAGACCATCAGGGAATTCTTCATCGCCAGCACCATGTTGATCGTAAAGAACGGCGCGATCAGAGGAAACGTTATTTTCCAGAACTCCTGCCAGCGGTTCGCTCCATCGAGGTTGGAAGCCTCGTAAAGCGTACTGGGAATGGTCTGGAGTCCGGCAAGATACAGAATCGTGTTGTAGGCAATGCCCTGCCATACCGCGACCACCACGATGCCGATCCAAGCATGCTGTTCACTGCCCAGAATATTGGTCGACAGCCACCCGATCCCCAGGTTCTGTCCCCAAATGGTGAACACATTCGAGAACAGGTAGTTGAATATGTAACCTACAATCAGCACGCTCAGAATATTCGGAAGAAAATAGATGCCCCGAAAGAAATTCCTCGCCTTGATTCTGGCGTTCAGTCCCATGGCAATCAGCAGACTGAAGATGTTGATGAGGATGGTGACCACGACCGCGAATTTGAATGTGAACCAGTACGCATTGCCCACGTTGCCATCCTTAAACAGATTGACGTAATTCTTGAAACCGATGAAATCGAAGTTTTCTCCGAATCCGTTCCAGTTCGTGAAGGAGTAATACACCCCCTGCAAAGCCGGCAGCGTCAGAAATACGAAGAACAGCACGACCGCCGGCACGGTCATCAAGTAATAAGGCATAAGCCGCTTGTTCATGTTGGGTCCTCCTCAATGCTTCTTGGATATCGTGTGAAGAAAATACCGCCTTCCGCCCGTTAACGCCTGTCAGCTACCTTGTCCCATTCGGTGTCCAGCTTCTTCAGATACCCGTCGATATCCCGGTTCTGGAGGAAGGATTGGATCACCGAGTTCAGCTGCACCGCCGCGGGAATGTAGTGGTCGGCAAAATCGATGACCTGGCCCCGCTCCAGATAAGGCAGCAGCTCTGCGACGGCGGGATCCTCCTGCTTCACGCCCTCCACGGTGGAGAACAGCGTTTGCTCCGTTATATATTGCTTGCTATTCTCAGGCTCCAGCAAAAATTGAATGAAACGCTGAGCCTCCTTTTTATGCTTCGAATCCTCGGAAATAGCCAGTAAGGTATCTACGCCCGAAATCAGTTTATTCTCCTCCGGACGATCGCCGGTCGGCAGCGGAAAGAAGCCGATCGGCGCATCCGGATTCGCCTTCCGGATTTCCGGTATGGCCCAGGTTCCTTGGATATACATGGCGGATTCTCCCCTCGCGAAATCCCGGTTCCCGTCCGCATAGTTTTTGCCGAAGTTGTCCCCATGGCCATAATCCATCAGCGCGAGCTGTTTCTCCGCAATCTCCCGGTATTTCTCGGCAAACGTTACGGTGCCTTCCCGCCGATCCATGTAAAATTCAATGCCTTCCAGGTTGGAAGCCAATGCGTTAAACGGCAGCACCGTCTGCCAATCGTCTTTATATGTGAAATAAAACGGGATTCTCCCCGCATCCTTGGCCTTCTGCGCCGTAGCCAGCAGCTCGTCCCAGGTCTTAGGAACGCTGAGCCCCAGCTCCTTGAAAATTTCCTTATTGTACATGACGCCGTTAGCGTTAGTGGAATAGGGAATGCCCGTAACCTCGTCCATGCCAGCTACGTCCTTCAGCATCTGGACATAAGTCTCATCCACCCGGCTCAGCAGCGGGTTATCCGTCAAATCCATAAATATGCCGCTTTGGGCCAGCAATGAATACGTATCGGTTGCACCCATGCCGATAATGTCGGGAATGTCATTCTTGACGACTCTTGTCTTGAGCACCGTCTCCGCATCCGGCGGATTTACCTGAACCACCTTGATCTCGGACTGGGATTCGTTAAATTTCTCGATGAGTGCATCAAAGGAGCCTTTAGCTTCAGGCTTGTTCTGAAAAAACTCAATCTGCACGCGTCCTGAGTCCTCTTGAGCGCCGCAAGCGGTCAGTATCCATACGGTCATCAAACACGCCGCAATCCATTTAGCTAGCTTCATGGTCTGCCCCCCGTTTCCTATCCTGATGTTATATGGTCGATGTCCATGTTAATTTACTACCCTATTTGCTTGGTTGGTAAACCTCCCGGACGCCGAGGCGGCGCTCTCTTCCCCTTATTGAACAAAACAAAAAAGCCAGCAGATCAGGTTCTTCAACCTGATCTGCTGGCAGGGATTGGCTATCTGTTTATAGCCTGATCCAACCTACTCCAGCCATTTTTTATGAATGTCCGCAAACTTGCCTTGCAGCTTCATTTCGTCGATCCACATTTCCAGATAGCTTGCATATTCAAAGTCGCCGCGAGGAATCATGTAGCCTTTTTCGCTGTTCGTGAACGGCTTGTCCGTCAAAGCGGCATACAGTCTGGAATCCGCCTTCGCATACGTGATCGCTTCGATTGTATCGGTGATCATCACGTCATACGTACCGTCTGCTACCAAATGCGGGATATCCAGGTTGTTCGGTACAACCGTCACATTCGCTTTGGTCAAGTGCTCGCGCACGAATACTTCGTTCGTTCCGCCCGGATTCACGCCGATGCGAACCGAAGGTTTATTGATGTCTTCAACCGTCAGGTATTTGTCTTTGTCTTCTGCACGGATCAATGGAGCTTTGCCGAAGGAAATGTACCCTTGGGATACATAAGCCGTTTTTTGTCTAGCCGTGTTACGGGTAACGCCGCCCACTGCGATGTCGAACTTATCAGCTTGCAAGTCCTTCATCATGTTGGACCAAGTCGTGTTGACGTAGCGTACTTCCACGCCAAGGTCTTTACCGAGCTCTTCCATGGCGTCAACGTCATAACCTTCATACTCTTTAGTAGCAGGATTCAAATATGTAAACGGTTTGTAATCCCCTGTCATACCAACCCGGATGTAGCCTCTTTCGATAATTTCGTCAAGCTGGGAAGCCGCTTGCTTCTTCAGTTGACCAGGTGCATTGGCCGAAGCGGATTTAGCAGATACCTCCGGTGATGTGAGGACCTCGTTTGCCGCAAAGCCCGTTGCTACCAATGATAAGCTGACTACCCCTGCCAGTAATACCTTTTTCCAATTTTTAGCCATGTTTTCGTTTCCTCCAGTTTTCTTCTAGTTGTACTTCCTGATGCCCCTTGGTGGGCAGCGGCATCGATCTGCCTTGAAACGTCGAACCTCTTCTTGCCTGTACTTCCTCTGACTTACTGCCTTGCACGCTTGCGATTTGAGCCGTTTTCCTTCCAGGCATCCCCCCTCTCAAGTACCCTTACGCGCGGTCCGTAAGATCCAGGGAATGCTAGAGACTGAATTTGCCGAGCTCTTTGCTGAGCTCCTGGGCGACCGTCTCCAGTTGTTTTACGGAGTTTGAAATCTCCTTGATGGTTGCAATCTGATCTTCCATGGCAGCCGTCACGTTCTGTGCATCATTGGAAGTCAGATCCGCAATGGATTTCAGCTCTTCAACCGAAGCGCTGACCTGTTCCGATCCAGCGGACATTTCTTCGGATGCTGCCGATACTTCCAGAATGTGATCCGCCACGTTGCGGGTCGCATTCAGAATGTTATCGAATTTCTCGCGCACATCTTCAATCAACGCAATGCCGTCCTGTACATCCTTACGGCTGACGTCCATGACCTGTACGGCGTTGATTGTGTCCTCGCGAATTTCCGTAATCAGCTTCGCTATCTGATCGGTCGAAACCTCGGACTGTCCCGCCAGCTTCTTGACTTCTTCAGCCACGACCGCAAAGCCGCGTCCATGCTCGCCCGCTCTGGCAGCCTCGATGGAAGCATTCAGGGACAGCAACCGGATTCGAGAGGTGACTTCCGTGATGAAGCTCAGAATTTGCTCGATTTCCGAGGAGCGCTCATTCAAACGCTCAATCGCCGTGCCGACCTTGGACGTGCCCGCGCCGATGTTGCCGATCTGTTTCACGGCTTGCTCAACGACAACCGATCCGGTCTCCGCTTGGCTAGCAGCTTCCTGCGCGGCTTCGGACACCATCGAGGATGTCTCGGCGATTTTGACGATCCCGCTGGCCATGTCGCTCATGGATGTCGCGATTTCGTTGGAGCTTGAGGCGTGAGCTTGCGCTCCGCTGGCAATTTGGCGAATGGAGGATCCGATTCGGTCCACGCTGTCCATGGCCGTATCGACCCCGCTCGAGACGGTTTCCGTCACCGACATGACCTGGCGGGAGGAATCGTTCACGCCGAGGACCAGATGCTTCAGATGCGATACCGTCTGGTTGAAATCGCTGGAAAGAACGGCCACCTCATCCTTGCCGCTAACTTGAATGGTCTTGGTCAAATCGCCTGCTGCGACTTCCTTCACAGCCGTGTTGAGCCTGCGGATCGGCCGGACGATCTGGGCCGTGAACCAAATTGCTGCAGCGGCGGATACGACCAGGGCCGCAACCGAGATAATGACTAACGTAAACGACATCTCCTTGATTGGAGCATTCAGCTCATGGGTCGGTGCCGTCACGAAGACCCCCCAGTTCAAGTTGGACGGTGCATAAGCCGCCGAATACTCGGTACCTTCCAATACATAATCGAACTCGCCTGGTCTGCCCTGGCTGACCTCTTCGTAGGCCTTCGTTAATCCGGCGCTGTTAACGTCCTTCACGTTGGATTGAAGGACAAGTTCCTCTTGCGGATACCACATGAACGTCCCCGATTTGCTCAGAAGAAAGGCATATCCGGTGTCTCCGAACGTTTGGGATGAGACTGTTTTCTGAACTTCGTTGATCGGAAGGGTGGAGCCCATGTAGCCGTACTGTTTTCCATCCTTCATCAGCGGAATGATCATCGTAACGATGTTATTGCCCGTCCGTTTGGAAAGCACCGGCTCCGACACGACCAGCTTGCCTTCGCCCTTCCCGGCTTCCTGATAATGGACGCGGTCGGACACGTCGGTCACCTCGCCCAGAAAGTTAATGACGTTCTTCCCCGTCAAATCGTACGAGAAGAAGAAGGTCTCAAATTCCTTGTTCACTTCCTGCGCAGCCTGAATCAACTGCAGATCCTGCTCTTTGTTACCCGTAATGAATTTCCCGATGCTTTCCACCTTGGCAATCTCCACATCAAGAAATTGGTCGATCTGAAGCGCAAGCTTCTCCGCGCTAAGCTGAGCTTCCTTGTCCAAGCTCTCCTGCAGCAAGTCAGATGACCGACTGTAAGTTACGGCAAAAACGGATCCAAGACTGACTAGCAAGAGCAAACAAATCATTGTAATCATCTTTTGCTTAAGACTCTTTAGCATGCTGTAAATCCTCCCCCAATAAGTAGCGCTTAGGTCCTATCCGATCATTCGTCCAAAATTTTTGCAAGTGCTCTTTTTTCTGTAAGGACTTTCTCTCTACATACAAAAACGAACAGGCAATGTCGAAAAATGTTGGTGTAAGATGGGAGATAAGACTCCGCTTTATAAGTTATCGGTAGCATTTGTCCAATTTTTGAGAGTTTGGCGAAACTTTTTACATAATTCGACTTTTAGGTCGTTTATGTAAAAATAGATGGGAGATGGTTCTAAATGCCTATTCAAATGAAAGAAATTACATATATCTTTAGACCTTGTTAGTGATCGGCATCGGCGGCACCACCCTCAGTCTTTGGGGCGCTGGCCGTCTTCGTAAGGCCGGGCGGAATCAAAGCACAGCTGCAGAAAAGCCAAAAAGGCTGCCCCATTGAAGCAGAAGGATCTGCTTGAGGGACAGCCTTATTTCACTCGTCGACCCTTAACCTGCCTTAATGGACAAACAAGGATCTTTGTTCGTTGTAAGCGTGGAGCAGCGTGTAGCGGCTGTATCGAACCTTGTGGGCCTCAGCCAGGCTCCGTTCCAGCAGCTCATCGCCGATCGGAAGCTCCGACACCCCGGCCGGTCCGCCTACCATGCGCATCAGATCGCCCAGCACATCCGGCTCCGGGAGATGCGTAATATGCCACCGGATGTCGTTCCACTGCAGCGCCATTCGCCGTTTTATATCTTCCGCACCCGGGGAGGAGCCTCCGTTCAGCTCGATCCCCTGCTCTCCGATACGATGATACAGCTTCGAGATTTCCACGCAAGCGGCTCCTACTTTGGCACCGTGCAGCAGCTGTTTCTTCCCTAGACGGATAAACTCCATCTCCCAATAATGGGACAGGTGATGCTCCGAACCCGAAGCCGGATGGGATTGACCGAACAGCAGCATCGCCAGTCCGGATTCGACGAGCGCCCCCATCAAGATGCGTACGCCCTCCTCGCTCCGCTTCGCAATCTGTTCCACCGCGTTCACGCACTGGCTGAGCGCGGATTTCGTCATATCCGCCGAAATTTGCAAATAGGGCTCGTCGGCCACCAAACTGCCAAACCTCCAGTCGAACAGCGATGTGTACTTGCCCAGCATATCCCCGAATCCGGCCGCGGTTAACTGGGAGGGAGCAGCCATGAGAATATCGACGTCCGCGAATATCGCGCTCGGTCCGATGGCCGGAATCGTTATCTTCTCGCCCCGTATAATGATCGGCGCTCCCTTGGAATTAAATCCATCCACCGATGCGGCCGTAGGTACGGAGATGAACGGAACGCCCGCGGTATAGGCGGCGTACCGGCTAATATCGTGAATCGTCCCTCCGCCTACCGCCAGCACCGCCTTCGCCCCGCTATGCTGGATATCCAATATGACCTGGACCAGGGATACTTCATCCGCGATGACATCTCCCTTCCGATCCGGAAGCAGCCGGGTGACCTGGACCCCAATCGAGGATTTCGCGAGCAGATTCGAAAGCTTCTGGCCCGCCTGGTCATAGGTATTATCGTCCACGACCATGACCACCGAGGTCCACCGTTTCGTCTCAAGGTAGCCCGCCACCTCGTCTAACGCTCCGTGCTGGATCTGAACCAGCTCTACTTCGTCCAGATTCGCAAGCTGATGGGCCGGTAAATCCGCCGCTAGACTCCGGACGTTCGATAAAATGGAGGTCATATCCGCGTACCCTTCTTTCCGGTAACCGCCATCGCCGGCAGCGGGTCATTGCAGGTCATGCCGGTAACCCCGCACTCCAGCGAATACCGGACGCCCTGCTCATCGTCCGGGCAATAGCTCCAGACCAGCAGACCCTGTGCCTGGAACCGGGCAACGAGTTCCGGCGTAAGCAGTGACATCTCCACGCCGATCCCCCACATTTTGGCGTAGGTGCCCTCCTCCCCGAAGTCAAAGCCGGACATTTTCTCGCCCGGAAACCCCTGAGTCTTCTGGCCATGCGTTTCATGGATATAGGTCAGAACCTGAGCATCGAAGCAGGTGAATACGCAGCGCGGCAGGTACCCGTACCGGTTCAGTATGTCCATCGCCAGGTCGGCGGCCTCTTGGGCATCGGGACTGGGCTTAATCTCCACGTTGCACAGAACCTCGGGGTATTCCCGAAGCAGTTCGCAAAGCTCCGTAAGCGTCGGGATCTTCAAGCCTTCGAATTCCCGGGCAAACCAGCCGCCCGCATCTAAGCCCTTCAGCTCCGCAAGCGTGTAATCCCTTACCTCGCCGGCACCATTGGTCGTACGCTGAACCGTTGCATCATGGATAACCACCACCTCCTTATCCTTCGTCAGCCGAAGATCAAACTCCAGCATGTCAACGCCTAACTCCAGTGCCTTGCGAAAGGCCAGCAGCGTATTTTCCGGATAAGCCGATTTATACCCGCGATGTGCAGCCACCATCATAGAGGATGGTTCCCGTAGTCGTTCGATCATATATCCTGCCACTCCTTTACCTGTTGTTATTGGGCCAAAATCCGCTCCGTCTCTTTCTTGAAGGTATCCAGTGTTGCCGGGATATCCTTGCTGTCATACATGATCGCTTCCATGGCCGAGAAGAACTCATGCATAATCTCAGGCCATGCCACATCCTTATTGGTATCCGTAGCGAATTCCAGCTGATCATAGGCTACTTTGCGGTTCGGTTCTTTGGCCCAAAGTTCTTGGATCTTCTCCGACTCCACCATCTTCTTCGTGAAAGGCAGGTAACCGGATTGCAAAATAAATTCAAGAGCGCCTTCCTCTTCCATCTCCATCCACCGGATGAACTCCCATGCCGCTTCCTTGTTCTTGGAAGAAGACAGCATCGTCACGTTCGCGCCTCCGGTCGGATTCGCATACACTTCGTCCTTAGGCAGGAATGCCGTCACGTAATCGAAATCCACCGCGCTGGACAATCCGCCGATCGATCCCGTGGATTGGTACATCATCCCGACTTTGCCTTCCACAAACATGCTGTTTACGATGTTTCCGGAATCCTGAGCGGGCGGATAATACAAAGCGCCCGTGCTTTGCAGGTCTTTCAGGTAAGTGAACATTTTGGCACCGGCACCGTTATCCGAAAAGCCGATCGACGTATTGTCGTCATTGAAGAACGTGCCGCCGGCTTGCGAAATCATGGCAATCGGATACCAAGTGTCGTAGGGCATCGTGACGCCGTATCGCTTATACTCGCTGCCTTCCTTGACGACCAGCGCGTTCGCGATCTCCTTCATTTCCTCCCATGTCGTCGGGATTTGAAGCCCGAGCTCATCCAGCAAGGTTTTGTTCACGTGCAGGATCGGGGTGGAACGGTTCAGCGGCAGCGACACCAATTGATCATTGAAGGTGGAGTGTCCCATTAAACCGGCAGTGAAGTCGTCTGCGCTGATGCCGGAGCCTTCAAGAAAAGGCGTCAGATCCTCAAGGACCTCCGAATCCGCGAACATCTGGATGTAGGCTCGCTCGAGCATGCTGACATCCGGGCCGGTGCCGGATGCAATCGCCTGCTGCAGCTTGGTTACCGTTTCGTCGTAGCTGCCCTGGAAGGTGCCTACGACTTCGATATCCTCATGGGATGCATTAAAGCGCTGAATGAGCGCATCCATGTATTCCCCGTTCTTGCCTCCCAGCGAGTGCCAGAACTGCACCGTGGTTTTCCCCTTGTCTCCGGACGGGGCTTCGGTTCCCCCGCTTCCCGGTGCTTCGCCGGGCTCGGCCGAACCTCCTCCACCGCATGCGGCAAGCAAACTGAACAGCAGGATGACGGATAGGCGTGTATACCATTTGGATTTCATGTGATTCATTCCTCCATTAATTATTCGATTATGAATGGCTGAAACCTGTCATTTCCTGTAATTATTTAATGCCTGAATAAACAAAAGCCTTCACGATGTGCTTCGAACAGAACAAATATACAAGCAGGATGGGCACCACCAGAATCACGTTGCCGGCCATGATGATATGCCAGTTGCTGATGCCCTCGGTCTCCCGCAGCATGGCGATCCCCAAGGTCAGCGGCCGGACGGCTGCCGAATCGGTCATGACAAGCGGCCAAAAATAGTCGTTCCAATGACTGACGAAGCTGAACAACGCAATGGTGGCGAGTGCCGGCTTCGACATGGGGATCATGATCTTCCGGATGATTTTGAACTCGCTGGCGTTATCCAGGCGGGCCGCTTCGATGATTTCCTCCGGAATCTGCATGAAGTATTGCCGCAGCAGGAAGATGCCGAAGGCATTCGAAACGAACGGAATAATCTGCGGGAGCAGGGTTTTGACCAATCCCCAATCCGCCATCATCAGATAAACCGGAATGAACGTAACCTGTCCCGGGATCATGAAGGCCAGCAGGATCATGCCGAACAGCAGCGTTTTTCCCGGGAATTTATACTTGGCAAAAGCATACGCGGCCGGAATCATGATCAGGAACTGCAGTACGATGATGGAACCGGTGACGACAACCGAGTTCCTGAAATAGGTCAGGAAAGGCCCCGCATTCATCGCTTCCGCGAAATTCCCCCACTGCGGCGTAGCCGGAATCCACGTCGGCGGAAACGTCATCGTCTCCCGGAATGTCTGGAGCGATGTGGAGATCATCCACAGGAACGGAAAGATGAAAATCATGAGCACTGCAGCCTTCAGCAAATAGCCCAGCGCCGTCCATACGATTTTTAAGTCAAAGGTCTTCAAACCGTGCCTCCTTTCTTCGTGGCCAAAGCCTTATAGCCTTATTGATAGTGGACCTTCTTGGATAAGAGCCGGAAATAGATGAACGTGAGCAATCCGATAATGGCCATGAGCACAACGCCTGTCGCGGCCGAATAACCGATATTGGTCGTTCGGAATCCGTATATGTAGTACACAAGCGTCGTCGTTGCATTGTTTGGTCCTCCGCCTGTCATCACCTGAACGGTATCGAAAACCTTGAAGGAGCCGATCGTCATGATGATGAGAATAAAAAACAGCTGCGGCGAAATCATCGGCAGTGTGATTTTGTAAAACACCTTGAACTTGCTCGCATTATCCAGCGCCGCCGCTTCATAAATGCTCGGCGATATGCTCTGCAAGGCTGCCACGATAATCAGGGTGTAATAGCCGATGGCTTGCCAGACCGACACGATAATGACCGACATCAACGCGGTCTTGGAGCTTTGAAGCCATGCCGACGGCGGGAGTCCAACCAGCTTGAGCAGATAGTTGAGCAGTCCTTGATTCGGCTCCATCAGCCACAGCCAGACCAGCGAGATCGATACGATGGATACGACGTGCGGCGTGAAAATCCCGGCCTGGACGATCGAATTGAAACGACCTTTCTTGTTCAGCCATACGGCGATCAGCAGGGACAGCAGCATGGTCAAAATGACGACCCCAGCCGTATAGACGGAGGTGTTCCAGAGTGCTTTGTAGAAATCCCCGCGCCCCAGAATCTGCGTGAAATTGTCCAATCCGACAAATTTGCTCTTGTCTTTGTTCATCAGGTTGTATTTGAACAAGCTTAAGTAAATCAAATAACCTACCGGATACATCACGAACAGCAGGATACCCGCCATGGCTGGCGCGATCAGCACATAGGGCCTGATCCCTTCCCAGATCCTTCTCTTATCCATGGGCCAGCCCTCTCAGCCGCTCCATGAACTCCCTGTGGCGGTTGTCCTTCTCGTCCACCCGGTTCTCATCCGGACCGAAGAAAAACAATTGGTCGGCCGGCACGCCGAGACAGACTTGCTGATCGACATGGTATCTGTCATCCGGACATTTCACCATGAATGCATGACCATCGGTCGTCTTCACCTGATAAATCGTCTCGGAGCCCAGCATTTCTCGCGTGATGACCTCGCCCTTGGCCGTGTAGTGAAACGATTCCGGTTCCGTGCCTATCACGACGCTTTCCGGACGGAACCCGAACGTCGCGCGATCGTCCCCCAGCGGCGCAATGTTCATGGGAGGAACCCCGATAAACTGGGCCGCAAACAGATTGCTGGGCTTGCGGTACACCACTTCGGGCGGCGCCTCCTGCTGAATGACCCCTTTGTTCATCAGCACGATGGTATCCGCCATCGACATGGCCTCGATTTGGTCATGGGTCACGTAAACAAAGGTCGTCCCGAGCTTCTTGTGCAGCTCGATCAGCTCGATCCGCATCTGAACCCTCAGCTTGGCGTCCAGATTGGACAACGGTTCATCCATCAGGAAGACGGACGGGTCCTTAACCATGGCCCGGGCTAAAGCCACCCGCTGCCGTTGCCCGCCGGACAAGGTGGAGGGCTTGCGGTCTAAATAATCGTTCAGTCCCACGGTTGCCCCTATGGTTTCCACCAGGCGCTTACGCTCGGCTTTGGGAACCTTATTGTTCACGAGGCCGAATTCGATATTCTCGCGGACCGACATCGTCGGGTAAATGGCGTAGTTCTGAAACACCATGGCCACGCCGCGCTTCCCCGGTGCAATGCGCGTGACATCCTTGCCGTCGATCAGAACGGAACCGGAGGTTTGAGGGTCTATGCCCGCAATCATCCTTAGGAGCGTTGTTTTCCCGCACCCTGAAGGGCCGACCAGCACGGTGAATTTTCCGTCCTCGATGGTAAGATCCAAGTCCTGTATGACGGTTTGACGATCAAACGACTTGCTCACTTTCACAAATTCAATGGATGCCAAGAGCGATCCCCCTCACCAATGTGTAATGATGCTGTCATGACAAGCGAAAAAATGAACGATTCCATAACATGAAATCCCTTACATGCACCTGATAATAAGTACGCATCAAATGCACATGTAATGATCACTTTTGTTCATTTTTATTTAATTCGATTGTAGATCTGCAATATTAGGAGAGTGTTAGGCCTTCGTACGGATTGTGTAAATTCGCTTCGCAGCAAGGGATTTAACATGGCATTAACATAACGGGAGTACACTAGATAGATATGGAGCCCATAAGCATAAAAAAGCAAAAGTGCGCATTGTATGTACAAACGCACTCTGCTGCTCATTGTCCAAATAGGAAGGGAGAAATTATCGATTGCTGGCACACGAACGAAAGAAAAGGATCATTGATTACGTAAGGCAATACCGTACGGCAACGGTTGCCGCCCTGGCATCCGAATTCGGCGTCCACACGGCCACCATTCGCCGCGATCTGGCGGAGATTGAACAGGAAGGCGCTTTGAAGCGCACGCATGGCGGAGTCATCATGGAGCAATGGACGCATAACGAGCCATCCTTTAATGAACGAACCAACTTTCATCGGGACGAAAAAATACGCATCGGCCAGCTCGCGGCTTCACTCGTGGAAGACGGGGAAAATATCATCATCGATTCGGGGACAACCACCCTTCATATTGCTACGCATCTTGTGCACCGCTCGGACATTACCGTCATAACCAACGATATGAACGTCGCCGTCGAACTTCGCGATGCTCCGGGCATCAAAGTCATCCTGACCGGCGGGGAGCTGTACCCCTCGAGCTATATGCTAAACGGCATGTTTACCGACCATGTGCTGAAATCCCTGCATGTTGAGAAAGCGTTCATCGGCACCCCTGCCCTGCATCCCCAGCATGGCCTCATGCACCCGGAGGCGCTGCTCGTCCCGGCCAAGCAGAACATGATTCAGGCCGCCGGTGAAATTGTCGTAGTCACCGACCACAGCAAGATCGGCAAGCTGTCCCTGCATACGGTCGCTCCCAACAGCGCCATTCATACCCTCGTTACCGGCAGCGAGGCTTCCGACTCGGATGTCAAGCCTTTTCAGGATCGGGGCATCACCGTTTACAGGGTTTGAGACTAGCAAACTTTGCATGCCTTTGCGTACCTGGCACCTTTGCATACTTTCGTACTTTTGCGTACCTTGGCATGCCTTTGCATACCTTCGTATCTTTGCGGACCTTGGCGGACCTTGGCATACCTTCGTATCTTTGCGTACCTTGGCGTACCGGCATATTTTTGCATACCTTCGTACCTTTGCATACCTTGGCATTGCCTGAACATACTTCTTGCAGAAAGCACGAAAGGCACCCCGGGGGTGCCTTTTTCAAGCTGCTGCTCGCCAGCGGCTTGCTCATTTATATTCCACTGCTATGTTTACCATCCATACTCGCTTTTTTCGCGATCCCTGCTTAGACCAAAAGAGCAATAAGCAGAAATTCACGGAACGTCCATAAATAAATCGCCATGTCATTCAATATGTCCAAAACTCAACGCTCGACAGCCAATCCAAGCATGCCCCGGACCACGCACCGTGCGCACAGGGAGCACAGGGAGCAGTGCGGACGATGTACTTGTTCTTTGGTATAAGGACTTCCTAACGGACTCAGAATACCTTATTTCATCGAAAACAACCCTTTTAGTAACTTTAGCGGACCCAGCGGACCTTATTTGCTGTTTTAATCGGTATTTGCTCCCGTATTTATCATAATAGCGGATCTGGAGTCCGGTACATTGTGAAAAATCGGGTTATGATCTTGAATAACGGAACTAGGGTCCGTTTAAGTTGGCGAAAGTCATGAAATCATCGAAGGAAGAACATCGACGGTCAGTGAACCCACAATATTTCTATAGGTAATTCCAAGCCATCAGGGTCAATGCGCAGCCGACGGAAGCTATCTCCTCTACGCTTATTAGAAGCTATCTCCTCTATACTTATTAGTGGAAGTAAAAAAAGGAAATATACCACCCGCATAGCGGGTGGTTCTTTGTTTCGCGCGGTTCACGCACTCAACTGGCTAAAGCCTAAGAAAAATCCGGCAGTCATTAGACGCCGGATCCTGTCAAACGATCGATTTAAGGGATAACCTTCCAAACTTCGGCAGATCCAGGTGTTTCGCCTTGAGTCCACCATCTTGCTTCATAGTTCACGCCATTGTGGCTGACTTTGCTGCCGCCTAAATAAACGGCCGTTGCGCTCCATGCCGGATAGGTCGTGGAGCTTCCGGATGTTGAAACCGTAAGCGGAGCCGATGCCGATGATTTACTGCCTGAGCTGCTGACGGCTACTACAGTGTACGTATAGGACGTTCCTGCGGTTAACCCCGTGTTGGTATAAGAGGTTGAAGTCGATGTACCCACAAGGGATCCGTTACGGTAGATTTCATAACTGGAAGCCCCGGTGGAAGCTGCCCATGCCAAGGATACGCTGCTGCTTGTTTGGGATGGGGAAGTAAGTCCCGTCGGTGCAGGAACGCCTGGGTTCGGAGTTCCGCCGCCACCGCCGAAGTCTACATCGATGACGTTATAGAAAGCGTTAGCCGTGTCAGCTACTTCCCATACCGCCAGAATGACATGGTAACCGGACTTGGCAGGAACGTTACATGTGGATGCATAGTTTGTCGGAGGTTTTACGCCGCCGTAGTTAATGGAGCAGAAAGGCGTCAGATCGAACGAAGCTCTGCTCAGCGGAGCATTTTGATCCCAGCCGTCTTTCGTAATGTAGTATTTCCAGCTTGCCGTCGCATGGTTGGCCGTCAAATGCCATTGGAACGTCGTGGTTCCCGGGGAAATGCTTACTTTGCTCCAGCGAGTTGCGGACTGCTCATCGAGTTTAGGGAACGCGCCGCCTGCACTCGCGATTTTGCCATCGGCGGGACCTGCGTTCGGCCAGCCTTTAGGAGCTTCCAAGCTTTGCGGCTCATACACGATGGCGCCGCAATCGGTGTTTTGCCCCTGCTTACACAGAATGGCGCGGCTTCCTGGAGAATCGACATATCCGTGGGCAGAAGCTTTATCCGCAAATAAAACCATGAACAAGGTCATCAACAACATCGTGGAACCAGCAATGATCAAATTCTTGAGCCAAGCTTTGTTCGGCAAACTTAAAGTCATACAATTAATCCTCCTTTAATATAAAAGATAATAAATAAAGCGTTTACACAACCTCCGGCTGCTCAGGCCACCTCCCCTTCTTTGATACAGTAGTTGCCCTCTTAACTTACAGATAACTTGACTGAACTTGGAAATCTTCCACAATCATTGTCCAAGCTTTACCAGTACTATCATTATTTTAAAGCATCTGGAAGTCGTATCCCATAACACTAATCAACGATTTGTTACACATTTCAATGAAATTGGATAAATATGTAACCTGAAATGTTATGAAAACACACGGAACTTGCAGAATAAAATCGCAAAAAAAAGCATGCCTCCCCTGGGGGAATCATGCTTTCATCCATGCTGTTCGATCCGTTCAGACCGCGAAGCAACTCTATTCCACGCCGTCCCTAAAATGCTTCTTGTAATGTTTATCCCCTTTATGCTCCAAATCCTCGATCGTAAGCTCCAGGGTATGAATAATCTGTTCCTTGACCTGATTCAACGTGTCAAAATACACGTTCTCCTCCGCTCCAACGATGCGTGTGCCACTAAGTGCCTGAACGGCCTGGTAAACCCGGTGCTGTTCGGCCAAATCGTCGACGGCCTGCAGCGTATGTTTCATCTGAAGGAACAGATCCTTATGATGCTGGGTGGTCAAACGTTTTTCAAGCTCCTCGATTCTGGCATTCATGGCAGCTCTCTCCTTCGCAATAAGATGCTTTCGATTATACTTCCTTGGAATCCCCTTTTCCAATAAATTCTTCTTATATATATCACGGTTTCTTTACGGTGAAACAGGAAATTGACCACTGCTCAGCGAACTATGATAACGTTAACATTTTGCATAACTACATACACTGAGAATGACGAAATCGATCAAACATTTGGAGGTAACAATGGAAAACAACGGACTCGGAGGAAAGAGCATTATCCTCAGACTAGAAATGAATACTCAAGAGATCAAATTCGGTGAAGTTGCATCCGCCATATTTGAAGCCGGGGGAGACATGGTTGCCATCGACGTCATTCAAGCCAGCGGCCACATTACCGTACGCGATATTACCATTACGGTCACCGACAGCGTCGATATCGAAAAAATTACAAATACAGTAAAACATTTAAAAGGCGTTCGGCTCGTCAATGTTTCGGACCGCACTTTCTTGCTGCATCTCGGCGGCAAGATCGAAACCCAGCCCAAAATCCCTATCCAAAACCGCGATGACCTATCTCGCGTCTATACGCCTGATGTGGCCCGCGTATGCTCGGCCATTCAGGAGGATCCGAAAAAAGCCTACACGCTCACGATTAAAAGAAATACGGTGGCCGTTATTTCGGACGGAAGCGCCGTGCTCGGTTTGGGCAATATCGGCCCTTATGCGGCCATGCCGGTCATGGAAGGGAAGTCGATGCTCTTCAAACAGCTGGCCGGCGTAGACTCCTTCCCGATTTGCCTTGACACCCAGGACACCGAAGAGATTATAGCCTGCATCAAAGCGATGGCGCCGGCATTTGGCGGCATTAACCTGGAGGACATTTCCTCTCCGCGCTGCTTCGAGATTGAACAGAGACTGCGCGACGAGCTGGATATCCCCGTATTCCACGATGATCAGCACGGTACGGCGGTCGTTCTGTACGCTGCGCTGATCAACGCCCTGAAAATCGTCGGAAAATCCATCGATAACGTTCGGGTCGTTGTGTGCGGAATCGGGGCTGCCGGGGTGGCATGCAGTAAAATCCTCCTGTCGGCCGGCGTTAAGGACATCATCGGCGTCGACCGCGAAGGTGCGCTGGTTGCTGGAAGAGAATACAGTAATAGTATGTGGCAATGGTATGCTGAGCATACGAACCCGAACAAAGTCGAAGGTTCCCTGCGCCAAGTGATCCAAGGTGCCGACGTGTTCATCGGCCTTTCCGCAGGCGGCCTGCTTCGCCGCGAAGACGTACAAGCCATGGCTGATCAACCGATCGTATTCGCGATGGCCAACCCTACGCCGGAGATCAGACCCGAAGAGGTCGAAGATATTGTGGGCGTCATTGCGACCGGACGTTCGGATTATCCGAACCAGATCAATAACGTCCTCTGCTTCCCGGGTATTTTCCGCGCAGCCCTGGACTGCAGAGCAACTACGATTAATGAGGAAATGAAGCTGGCCGCAGCCGAAGCCATTGCATCCGCCGTATCGGACGAGGAACGCAACCCGTCGTATATCATTCCGAGCGTGTTCAACCAGAACGTCGTAAAGGCCATTCGTGAGCTTGTCGTGAAAGCAGCGGTCAAGACAGGGGTTGCCCGGAGAATTCCGCGTGAATAAGAATTCCCTCATCCGAAAGTTCAATAAACAAGCTCCTATATATGAAAGGAACACCAGGCAGCGCAAACTCGGAGAATGGAGACAGCGACTGCTTCAGGGGGTTGAGGGCAAAGTGCTCGAGGTAGCTGTCGGCGCCGGCGCCAACTTCCCCTTCTATCATCCTGATACGGTGGACGTAACGGCCGTCGATTTTAGTCCCGAGATGTTAACCCGGGCGCGCCAAATGGCATCCGAGCTTGGCATTCGGGCCACTTTCCTGGAACGGGACATCGAGACCCTGGAGCTGCCGGAACGTTCCTACGACTGCGTGGTTTCCACCCTGTCGCTATGCGGCTATGAAGACCCGGTAAAGGCATTGAACAACATCAACCGCTGGGCCAAACCCGGCGGCCGCATTTATTTGCTGGAGCACGGCATGAGCACGAACCGGCTGCTCGGCGCCGTGCAGCATTTCGTCAACCCCGCGGCACGGCGGATATCAGGGTGTCATTATAACCGGGACATGATCGATATCGTGAATGCCTCGGATCTGAACATCGTCAAGACGGAACGCTATTGGAACGGCATCATCCATCTGATCTGGGCCCAAGCAACCTGACCGTTCATACATACATTCATTCGGACCTGGCGGCATAATTTTAACATGAGCTCTTAATCATTGGATATGGAGGAACTTGTTATGAATACAAGGCCTAATGCTAACGAATATTTGCCCCTCGGCGAAAAATACGTATCGCTTGTCCCTGAAGGCCATATTGCCGAGATCTTGCAGCGGCAGCATGACGAGACGTTAAGATCGCTGAGCGATCTGACGGAAGAACAAGCTAATTTCCGCTATGCGGAAGGAAAATGGAGTCTCAAGCAGGTGGTCGGCCATATCGCCGATGTAGAGCGTTTATGGAGCTACCGCATTCTCTACATTGCGCGCGGGGATGCCCGTGAATTTTCAGGGTACGACCGGGAGATTTTTGTTCAGAATTCCCCGTTCGGCCAGCTTCCGTTACGCGAGGCCCTTAAAGATTACGCTGCCGTCAGGCAGTCCACCATTACGCTGGTTGGGAGCTTGACGGAGGAAGCGCTGCTGCGTCAGGGCGCGTTCAACAATTACCCGCTCTCCGCCCGGGCGGCCGCCTATGTCATTGCAGGGCATGAGCTTCATCATATGAATATTTTGCGGGATAAATATTTAACGTAATTGATGAGAGCTGCTTAGCGGCATGGTCTAGTATTACTTATTCTTGAACTAAAAAGGGGCGCCCAAAAGATCTTAGATCTGACGGGTCCCCCTTTTTCTGTTAGGAGACGCTCCCTGTACGAATCGTTCCTCCCATCACTGTTGCCCCCAAATTTTCTCGGAATGGATCATAGCATGGAAGAAATTCGGGGACATATGCAAAGGTTGCCAGCGCAAGCTGGCTTAGCTCCAATTCCATACCTCGATGCGGCCCAAACGGAATCCCCAGAATTCCGACTCCTCCTTCAGCTTCTCCAGCTCCCGCACAGGTCCCGTAACGGTCGCTCCGTAAACTTGAACCCCATTTTTCTTTAAGTAAGCCAGCCGCTGTTTGTCTTCATCCACGCCGTTATATTTGATATTGTTGGTCATCCATTCAACGTCGGCGATCAGCTGCTGCACATCGTCCGATACTCCTGCCTCCAATGAGAAAAAAGTATGCCATGCAGAAAGGAAATGGTTATCGTCAAACTGAAGTCTAGGTCTTAACGTAAGATGGGGGATCGTGTGACCAGCCCCGCTAGAGCTATAAGTACCCAGTTTGATTTCCCTCAGTTCACCAGCATAAACAGCCATATTGGTCGCTCGAACATCATAATCCGACAGGAGCTCCAAAACCTGCTCCGGTGACTTCAACGTTCGAAGCGAGAAGAATAATTCCGCTACGTTGCCTTCCTCCAGTTTCTCTAACTGGTTCATTGCACCATTCGGATGAGAGGAGTCTGTAATCTTCCCACCATCCAGAAGCGCAGAATGCAGAACATAAGGGTCCCTTTCTTCGCGGTTCAGGTAAGGCCCCTGTTCTTCAACGGAATAGGTCAGTTCTCCCCATAACCTCTTCTTCGCGTGAAGCTCTCCGACAATCAGCTGCCATTCCCCCACATCCTTATACACTTTCAGCGATTTCTTCTGTGTGAGGAAGGGCGTCACTTCTACCGAAGACAAGCTGCGTTTATCTACCATAAGTCCACTCTCATGCAATTCAACCGTCGTCATGACAGACCTTATAAATTTATCGTTCAGGTCATTTTTTTCATAGTAAATTTGGACGGCTATATAATACAAGACATAAGTAAGAAACACGGCCAACGCAGCTAATAAAGCATTAAAGAGCAGCGTTGCCCTTGTCCGCCAGGTCATCCGATTAACATGCAGCATTCGTATCTTCTCCCCCTTCTCATTTAGACAACGGTTTGATCCCATAAATGTTACGGTAAAATAAAAAATCGCTACAGCAGCTAGAACAACAGCTACCGTAGCGATTCCGTTTACGTTATTCGATTATGGCGCTTTTCGTGGTTGGGCTGTCTTGTTCATCCCAGCACTCCACATCCTGAAGCCCCTTGATGCTGTCTTTAGTGAAGACCGGATCGAGGCCTGCCCGCTTCTGCTTCAAGTAGTCATTCAGCGCGGCAAAGGCCGTTCGGGATAACAGCGCGATGGCAATGAGATTCACGATTACCATCAATCCCATGAAGAGGTCGGCCAAATCCCACACCAGCTTCACGCTGGTCACCGATCCGAAGATGACCATGGCCAGCACGGAAACCCGATAGATCCATACCCTAACCCGATTCGACTTCAAAAATTCGATGTTGGTTTCCCCGTAGTAATAGTTACCGATCAAGGTACTGAACGCAAACAGGAAAATCATGACTGCCAGGAAGTCGGATGCCCACGCGCCCATCTCCATGGCCAGGGCAGCCTGCGTCAGGGCGATTCCATCAAGGCCGGTCTGCTGGTATGCGCCGGTAAACAGAATAATGAATGCCGTGCTTGTACATATGACCAGCGTATCGGTCAGGACGCCCAGCGCCTGAACCAGTCCCTGCTTCGCCGGATGGCTTGTCGTTGCGGTCGCCGCTGCGTTCGGTGCGCTCCCCATGCCGGCTTCGTTGGAGAACAAGCCTCTTTTGATCCCGTTCATGAGCGCGGCACCGATCGATCCGCCGACGACCTGCTCATAACCGAATGCGCTTTTGACGATTAGCGCAAAAACCTCCGGCAGCTTGGTGATGTTCGCCAATACGATAAACAACGCGGCACCGACATACAGCACAGCCAGAATCACGACGATCAGCTCCGACATTTTGGCAATTCGCTTCACTCCGCCAAAGATGATGGCCGCAAAAACAACCGCCATGATGATTCCGAGGGTTAAACGATCCGTGCCGAAGGAATTCTGGAAAGCAATCGTAATCGTGTTGGATTGAACCGCGTTAAACACAAGACCGAAGGACAAAGTGATCAGGATCGCAAACAGCACGCCCATCCACCGCTTTTTTAAACCTTGCTGCATGTAATAGGCGGGACCTCCGCGGAATCCGCCCGCTCCATCCTTTACCTTATAAATCTGCGCCAATGTGCTCTCAATAAAGCTGGAGGCCGATCCGATGATCGCGATGATCCACATCCAAAATACGGCCCCCGGCCCCCCAAGCGAGATAGCCAGGGCAACGCCGGTAATGTTCCCGGTCCCGACGCGGGCCGCCATGCTGATGGCAAACGCCTGAAACGGGGAAATGCTGCCCTTCGTTTTGCTCTTGGGTTCGCGGATGACCCGGAACATCTCGCCGATCAGGCGAAACTGCAGGAACTTGGTGCCCACCGTAAAATAAAGGCCAAACGCTATCAGCAATACGATAAGCAGTTTAGACCATAGAAAATCGTTAAAGATAGTAACTACCTGCTGTACAATTTGATCCATTCTCTACCCTCACTATATATATGTCATCACCCATGGTGTAGGTTTGTGAAAAATAGCCCATGTTACATCTAACCATTACTCCCCCCTTGGAGACAAGAGGTTAATTGTGGAAGAGGTAGGCAGGGTGAACAGCTCAAGATCCTTCAAGGGATCTCTATAAAAAAAGACCCTCTCCTCCGCGGGTTTAGCGCAGGGAAAGGGTCTTGTCGGTATGACAAGGCTGCTTTGGTCACTGATGATTTTTCTCCCTTCCGCGGAGGCGATCGTGTTCTCCACATTGGTACTCACATAGACAACGGGCGATCCCGCAAATGTTACAATAAAATCAAAAAAATCGTTACAGCAGCTGCAACACGTTGCAACCGTAACGATTCCACATTCATTATATATCATTGCTTATCAGAGGATGGATTGTGTAACATAGGGGACTACTGCCTTTGTATGATGTCAATATTATACAAAGGCAGTGGCGATTCACTTCCTGAATCATTTACCTCCCCTGTAACAAATAGAGGAGTACAATACAGGAGACTCTTATTAAAAAGGAGTATAAGATAGACTGGCGCTGAATGAGAGTTGGGTAATATCAGCTGCCGAGGGATCAGTCTCAGCAAGCGTCCTTACACGAATACCAATCCGATCACCCTCAGCGACCACCAATGATCCCCCAACATTTCTATTCGTTGCGGTACGGAAACCGGTTGGGTTACCAGGTGTAATGACCGTATTCGGAGCTCCGAATCTAACTGAACTAGTCAGCGAAGTTGTCAGGTAAGGTGAAGAACTATGATCAATCCCATTATTAGGAACTGACGGTGCGCGGAATACTGTAAAATCATATTGAAGACCGAGAGTGTTTATAGAAACCTCAGAAGCAACCAATAAATCTACACTTATTTGTAAATCTTGAACGGTACCCGCAAAGGGAATTGGGAAAGCAAAACCACCTGCTTCGGGTGGCATAGTTGATTCTCCAGAAGCGTTAATAACTTCAACCGTGCTACTGCCAAAACCCATTAAAATTGGAGCAGCCGATACTACTTCAGCTCCAACGAGGATGATACCCGTTGAAAATGGAATTAATCCTCCACCTCCTGCTGCACCTGTTGCCCCTGTTGCCCCTGTTGCACCTGTTGCACCTGTTGCACCTGTTGCACCTGTTGCACCCGTTGCCCCCGCAGGTCCTGCTGCACCCGTTGCCCCTGCTGGCCCCGCTGGCCCTGCTGGCCCTGCAAGTCCTTCGGGGCCAATTGCTCCTGCAATTCCTGCAAGTCCTGCGGGGCCAATCGCTCCTGCAATTCCTGCAAGTCCTGCGGGGCCAATTGCCCCTGCAATACCTTCAAGTCCTGCGGGGCCAATCGCTCCTGCAATTCCTGCAAGTCCTGCGGGGCCAATCGCTCCTGCAATTCCTGCAAGTCCTGCGGGGCCAATTGCCCCTGCAATACCTTCAAGTCCTGCAGGGCCAATTGCTCCTGCAATCCCTGCAAGGCCTTCGGGTCCAAGTGCTCCTGCGATTCCTGCAAGTCCTGCGGGTCCAAGTGCCCCTGCAAGTCCCTCAGGTCCAGCTTCGCCAATGGCTCCTACAAGTCCTTCTAATCCAGCGGGTCCAAGTGCTCCTGCAAGTCCTGCGGGTCCAGCTGCTGCAATTGCTCCTCCAAGTTCTTGAAGCAGTTGCGGTCCTTGGGGTCCTGGAGGTCCCGGAGGTCCCGGAGGTCCTGGTGGTCCTGGAGGTCCTGGTGGACAATTACACCTTCCCATGGTCTCATCTCCCTGTTATCAAAAGTAATTTATCATATTAAGAGCTTAAAAAGGTAAACACGGCAAATACCTATCAACTGAAAAATAGGCAAATAGAGCACTACAATTGCTGATTTTCTGTTCACCTATGCTCTTGTCCCATAGCATTATGTCTCTGCTGGCATTAGATAATACGAGATATCGAAGTCATGGGAGTGATGAGATTGGAGAATGGCCCTTTAATAGGTATTCTGGTAGCTAAAAGGAACAGCAGAAAAAGAATTTTGGAGCTTTATGAACGTTATCACAATCTAAACCTGAAACTTTACGCCTTTACACCGGCAGATATTCTTTGGGATGAACAACGTATTATTGGACTTAGCCTGAAAAAGGGCATATGGAAACAAAGTTCGTTCCCATTTCCTCATGTTGTCTATAACCGGTGTTTTAACAAAAAATTAATAACCATTCAACGACTAGAGAAGGCGATTGGTAGAAACAAATGTTTCAACAATATCAATTTTTTTAATAAATGGGATCTCCATAACCTATTACAACAGTCAGATCTTAAAGCTTATGTGCCGGACACATTTTTATATAATGAAGTGAATGTATCAGAACTATTAGAGAAATATAAACTACTATACATTAAGCCTTTATACGGATCTAAGGGGAAGTCTGTGTATCGGGTTGAACTAACGGATAATGGAGATATTCACATCTCTTTGCACAGCTTGGCTCCAAGATATATTTGCAGAAAAAACGAAAGCATTCAGGAAAAATTGGATAAACTTCTCGGACTAACGGAATACATGGTTCAGCAAGGGATCCATATGAGTCAATTTGATCATCAGTATTTTGATATCCGGGTCCTTGTTCAAAAAGATATTCTTGGAGAATGGACGGTTTCCATCATTACATGTAGAGTGGCTTATGAACATTACTTTAACACGAGTATGTGTGAAAGCATTTATGAAGTTTCAGAAATTCTTCCGCGATTATTTTTGCCGGAGAAAATGAATAAAATCCTCCGATCTCTGTATGAGGTAAGTGTAGCGGCCGCACATGAAGCAGACATTCATATGGGTTCATTGGGAGAATTGAGTGTCGATTTTGTGTTAGACGAGCAAAGAGAGTTATGGATTATTGAACTTAACGGAAAACCCCAAAAAAATATATACAAAGACCTTAAAAGTATTAAACGCAAAATTTATAGTAGACCATTGGAATATGCTTATTATCTCTCTCAACCTTGAGAAATAATAAGTCTCTGTGAAATGCGCAATAAAATCTATCTGAAATACGAGGTCGTACCATCATCAGTTTCCTCTGCTCTAAAGACAACTTGGCATGAAATGCTCAAGAAATTCCAAATGAAAAAGCCCTTCCGAAGCGGATTAACCGCAGGAAGGGCTTTTACAAAAAATATGATAATCCTCTATTCATCCCTGTTTATGACGAGGGATTCATACCTGTGTAGATGAGAATCGCATCGCGGAGGAACTTGGCGGTTCCAGGCTGCTTCTCGTCATAATGGGCGGTAAACCGCTCATCGTCAACATACATCTGGGCTAGGCCGGCATGGGCTTCTTTGCTGTATTCATTCCAATAAAAGGTGAGCCAACGCTTGTGAAGATCGGCCGCCTTCTGGGCCAGCTCGCCGGCAGGATCGCCCTGCTTAAACGCTTCGGCCAGCGTTTCGTACAGCTCCTCCGCCAGACGCGTTACTTCATCATGCTGCGCTTGCGTCATATTTTTCAGCTTGGCATTGGATTGATTTACAGTTTCGTCGCCATACTTTTCGCGAATTTCCTTACCGTATTTCTTCTCGTTATCATCAATCAGCTTCTGCTTGAATCCTTCGAATTTCTCTTGGTCACTCATCGTTTTTCTCCCTTCGGCGGAGGCTATCGTGTTCTCCACATTGGTAATCAGCAAATCCAGTTGCCTTCTCTTGTCTAGGAGCTGCGCATGGTGTTCCTGGAGCGCCTTGGTCCGATTGAAGGATGGTGAGGTCATAATCTCTTTGATACCGTCCAATTGCAGCCCAAGCTCCCGGTAAAACAAGATCTGCTGCAATTGATCGACCTCCTCCTGCCCGTAAATCCGATACCCCGACGAGTTGATTCTGGCCGGCTTCAGAATCCCGATCTCATCGTAATAACGGAGGGTTCGCGTGCTTATTCCCGCCAACTTCCCAAGCTTCTGCACCGTGTATTCCATGGTTTCACCTCCTGACAAACTCAATGTACACCTTTACGTAACGTTAAGGTCAACACTTTGTGAGAAAAAAAATGATGACTTTCTTATATATAAAAAAAGAAACTGAATGTATTCTTAATAGAATACCATCCAGTCTCTTCAGCAATCCAATCTCGATTCAATCGTTATTCCGTATCCTCATCCGTTTCTCCCGCAGCCGCAGTCGACTTATCAGCGTCCGTATGCTTCTCGTTCACCCATTGCTTCAAGGGCTCGGTCATTTGATCTTTCAGCTTCTGAATCAGTTGATCCTCCGTCATTCCCTTCGCCGCCGCGATCTCGGCCAACGATTGTCCTTCTTCCATTCCGGCCTTCAGCTCGTCCTCCGACACTCCGAGCAATGCCGCGATTTCTTCCGGATTGCCGAATTTGCCGAACCCTCGTCCTCCTTTGCCATGACCTTTCCCCAAACCGGCGTCGCTGCTCTCTACGATTTGGGTAAGACGATCGCTCAGACCCTCGTTCCACTCGGCTGCTTGAGTTTCCGTAATGCCGCCCTCACTCAAAAGCTCCTCGATCTTGACGGTTTCCAGCTCGATCAGCTTCTGAACAAACGCGGATTGGGCCATTCCCTTGCCTTCGGCAATTTCGGCAAACGTGCTGCCCGCTTCAAGCGCCGTCCGGATATCGGCCTCCGTCAGCCCAAGGATTTCGGCCGTTTCCTTCACGATGCTGCCGCCCCGAGGTCCGCCCGCCTTATGACCCATCCACTTCCCTTCCCGGTTCTTCGCTGCATCCGAAGCCGTTGTGTCCGTTCCCGTCTGACCGTCCTGAGCTGCCGCGGCTGCCGTATCCGTGCTCGCCGCGGCAATGGTTTTGTTCTGAAGATACCCGGCTCCCCCCAGCACGATCGCTGCCGCCATACTGCTTACTAATACTTTTTTGCTTATCGGATTCATCGTCATCTCTCCTTCTAGGATCATGGTTTGTCTTGCTATTTGAAGTATAGGGACGGAATCTGAAAGCAGTCTTAGGGGAAGGTTATGCCAGGGTTAGGCTAAGCTGAAGGTTTGCTGAATGTGGCGCTATGCCAATCGGCTTACGTACATCATGAAGCTGCGGGGTACATCCAGATGCTAGTCGGAAATGGGTGCGGGAGCTAAACAAGCGAAAGAAGGCGGGACATGCCAAAAAACCGCGCACATCTGGATGGCGAGCGCGGTGTCAGCAGGAACTAGCGAAAAGACAACGTACGGGCGGAGGCCAGCTTGCGTACCGTCAGCCACAGGGACAAGAGGAGCAGCAGCTCGAACACGTTCGTGGCAGCCGAGCTTTCGATCGGGATCGGTATGGCGCTCCCGGCAGCCATCAGCACCGTGCCGATGAACAGCAGCGGCGTCTTTTTTCTCCGCCATACGATAATGCCTGCCGTCAGCAGCGGGATCAAAATCAGGATCACCATGAGCGGCGGCCCCCCGGATTCGGACGAAACGTAACGCAGCGCTCCGTACTCCATGGATGGTTGGAGCTTGAGCGGCAAGGTCTCCGTCACCACCTCGAGCACGATCAGCGCTGCGGTGAAAAGCCAGGCCCCCCATGCGGCGGCCGGCCTGCTGGCCCAAGGGCTTCCGGCCTTGCGTATCAGGTCGAACGACACGAGCACAAGCAGCGGCGTGGCCAACGCATGCACCCAGAAACGCGCAACGTTAAGCCCCTCCAGCAGATCTCCTTCCCCCATGTATTTCCCGATGCCGATCACGCCGTTATCCCAGACCAGTCCGGCCGTTACGATCAGCAGCAAGTACCGAAGCCCCGGTGACGCATCCCGCCTCAGCAGCACGCACCCATACAGAAACAGCACGGCATATATAACGGCCAAGCCCAAATACAGCACAGAATCCATGGTTACATATCTCCTTTCAACCTAATTCCTCATGAGCGAATTTCGATCGACTCATATAGTCGTACTGATAGGTTTTATACCCGTTAGCCCGCCATCCTAACCTAAGTGTATGTATATGAAGCAGAGGCTGCAGAAGATGCCGCGATTATGTAATGGAGCCGCAAGAAGGAATGTCCGGCACGCGAAGCGCAAAAAAAACCGCCGGAGCCAGCTCTCCCGCGGTTTCTATCCTTATTTCCTGCTAAGTGGCCTATTCTCTCGTCCGATCAGATCAAGGCTCCTGCTTTTCCTTCTCCTCCGCTTCCGAAAGGGCCCGTTTGGCCAAATTCGTCAGCACGACATCATCCATCGGCGGATTATGAAGACCTGCCCGGACATCCCGGTACATACGCTCCAACGGGAGCTTCCGGGAGAGACTCAATCCCCCAACGATCCGCATGGCCTGATCGACAATCCGGACCGTCGCATTGGTCACGACGTACTTGGCAAGCCCAAGCTCGGGTTTGAGCGCGGCGCGGTTCTCCGCTTCCTTGTCCCAGCGGTCGGCGGTTTGGTACAGGTAACTGCGGGCCGTCAGCAGGTCCACTTCGATTTGGGCGATCTGCCTTTGGACATTCGGCAATTCGGCAATGGGCACCGTCAAGGAGTTCGGTTGATGACGACGGGCAAAATCGATGGCAAAATTCCGCGCGGCATAAGCAATCCCCATATAACATGCCGGAATATGAAGCAGAATGCCTTCCGTAGGCACGGGAAACTCAGGCTTCTCATAATCGGGTCCCCGAATGACTTCCGTGTCCGGCACGAATACGTCCTCCAGAATCACGTCATGGCTTCCCGTTGCCCGCATGCCCATCGTATTCCAGGTCTCTTCAACCTTGACCCCGGGCCCGCTGCGAACGAGGAACGCGCCGACCTTCTCGCTATGCTCGATTCCGGCCGTAACCACGAATTGCTTCAAGATCGGGCTTAACGTGCTGAAGGTTTTGCGTCCGGTGATGCGCCAGCCGCCCGACACCCGCCGTGCCGTCGTCTCCGGCCTTCCGCCCCGGCTGGGGCTCCCCGTCGCAGGCTCGCTCGCCAGCTCATTAATGACCGTGCCTTCTGCTACAACGTCTCTGCACAATCTCTCAAATAACGGCTCCGGCCAAGCCCCGGAAAGGCGCAGCTGCAGTATCTGCCCGATATGCCAGCCTACGGCCAGCGCCGTAGACCCGTCTCCTCGGGCGAGCCGTTCCTGGGCAAGCACCATTTCGTATACGGAGGCTTCTTCTCCTCCAAAGGCTGCCGGAACGGTCAGCTTCAGATAACCGGACTCCTTCAAATCATCAAAATTCTCGAACGGAAACGATCCCTCCAGATCGTGCTGAGGTGCTCTTTCCGCGAATATCGCTCCCAGCTTGTCGGCCCGGGCCGCGATCACCGCTTCGCGTTCATTACGTATGAATGGATCTGTGGAACCGAATCGATTCAAGTTCGTCCCCTCCTTGATAACCCTTGTATTCCGATGGATATATGCCTAAAATTGTAGCAACCCTGTTTTGGGGTGTCAATGAAAGTGCTCGAATACCGCTAAATCGCGTGTTCCGACAGAAATGAAGCGATCGCCTCGTTCACCTCGTCGGGGTTATCCAAATTCGTTGCGTGATGAGCGTTTCGGATGATTTTCAATTGCGCGTTCGCTATTTGTTCCTGCATGTATGCCTGCTGCCTTCGGATCATCGTGTCGCTTTCGCCTTGAAGCAGCAATACCGGACACTGGATTTTGTGCAGATCATGCGTGCTGTCCATTCGGGTCACCGCATCCCATATCCGAATCCAATCGGAATGAGCAATGGAGCCAAAAGCTTGCTCAATATAGGCTTGATTGCTCTTATTAAATTTGGATAACATCCTGCCTTGTATTTTTCCGGATAAGGACATCGGCATCAGATAACTTGTTAAACGGTTTACCGGCACGAACATGCGCTCGAACCAATTAAACGCATTCGTGAACGGCGTGCCGATCAGTACCAGGGCCGCAACCTTCTCCGGATAGCGAACGGCAGTCTGCAGCGAAATATGACCGCCCAGGGACAGCCCGCAAAGCGTCGCTTGTTCAATGCCGAGTTCGCTTAGCAAATCCGCCAAATCCCTGCTGAAATCCTCCGAATCCACCTTGCCATGCGGCAAGGAAGAGGAGCCATGCCCCCGGATATCCCACACCACGGTTTGATACCGACGGGAGAAGGCATCGACTTGAGGCCGCCACTGTTTATGATTCCAGGAAGCTCCGTGCGTAAATACCAGCGGCTTCCCTTCTCCCTTCACTTCATAATACAAATCGACTTCCCTTCCTTTGTAAACCGGCATAGCCCTCCACCTCTCCATAATAAAATGGGCATTATTCCGTACCGCCTTGAACGAGCGAGGCGAATATGACCTGAAAGCACTCGTCAAACAGTTCGTCCAAGCTTCGGTCCGACTCTTTGATCCAGATCAGCATGGCGCCGCTGATCGCGGCTTGCAGCACCCGGCTGACCCGTGCCACGTCACATGGCACGATCTCGTTATTCGTGATCGCCTGATCCAGCATCTTTCGGGTAAACTCATCGATCAGCTGCAGCCGGTACCGGGTCTTCTCTAACAAATCCGGATCATTCGTCCCTTCCAGATAGAAGGAGGTGTGGTTGGCCAATTCCACAGGATCCTTCATATGCGAGACGGCATCCCTGAACACCGTCTTAAGCGCCTCGATTTGGGATTGGCCGGACAAACTCGCATCATGGAAGGCTTGCTTGGTTAATTGAATGACATAATCGCTGTAGGCCAGGAGCAGATTCTTCTTCGAGCCGAATCGCTTCATTAAGGCTGCCGGCGAGATGTTCATTTCATGCGTGATGTCGGTTAAGGCTAACTGGCCGTACCCTTTTTTGCATAGTGCCCGGTAGACGCCGTGGAAGATCACCTCATCTTGAAATTCGCGAGGTCTTACCATGCACGTTCCTCCCATCGTTAGTGAATGATCATTTACTAACTATTATTTCATAAACGTTATTCCATGTAAATGTAATATTGGTCATGTTGATGGCGCTGGACATAACTGGCGGCTTCCCTGGCAGCAAGATATGCAAATGACCATCTAAGTGATCGAAATTTCGCTGTTTTGTTGATCGTTTGATAGAAATAGCGCAACTTCCTTATACTCTTGGGCGGAATTAACCTCTATACTGTCAGTAGAAGGAAACCATAATCTAGGAGGAGCTGAGCACATTGCGTACCAAATTCATTTACCAGGCACCTGCAAACGGTTATCCCGAATGGAATAATAATCCGAATATTTTTCAGTTGAACCGTCACAAGGCCCATGCTTACATGATGAATTTTCCGACGGAGTCCGAGGCGCTGAGCCTTGACCACGCCATGTCCCCCTGGTATCAGTCATTGAACGGGACCTGGAAATTCGCTTTCGCCAAAACGCCTGAAGAGCGCATCCAAAATTTCTACGAGGCCGATTACGATTCCGAGAGCTGGGCCGATCTTCCCGTCCCTTCCCATTGGCAGCTTCAAGGCTATGACTATCCTCAATATACGAATGTAAGATACCCCTGGGCCGAATCGGAGCCTGAATTGAAAGCCCCCTTCGCACCGACCCGATACAATCCCGTGGGCTCCTACATCCGTGAATTCACGGTACCTGACACATGGAAGGAACAACCCGTTTATATTAGCTTCCAAGGTGTTGAATCCGCTTTCTATGTATGGGTGAACGGCGAGATGGTCGGGTATAGCGAGGATACTTTTACGCCGGCCGAGTTCGACCTTACCCCCTATCTGGTTGAGGGCAAGAACAAATTGGCCGTTGAAGTATACCGATGGTGCGACGCGAGCTGGCTTGAGGATCAGGATTTTTGGAGGCTTAGCGGGATCTTCCGCGAGGTCTATCTCTATTCGGTCCCTGCCGTCCATATCTCCGATTTCTTCGTACGCCCGGTTCTTGATGACGAGTACCGGCATGCCGAGCTGCAAATCGATGCAGCCGTCACGAATTATTATAACGAGACCATCGACAAGGACACGCTCCAGTTGGAGGCGCTTCTCTACGATCAGGACCGGCAGCTGGTCCAGAAACAAACACTCACCATTGCGGATTACATCATTGACGAGGGCAGTTTTACCCTGAGCATGAACGTCCCCGAACCCGAGAAATGGAGCGCGGAATCGCCTTATTTATACACCGTTGTCTTGGCATTGAAGAATACGGACGGAGCTTGCCGCGGAGCCGTAAGCTGCCGCACGGGATTCCGCCGCTTCGAGCTGAAGGACGGGCTGATGCGAATCAACGGTCAGCGCATTCTGTTCAAAGGCGTAAACCGGCATGAATTCTCCCCGGATACCGGACGGGCTCTCAGCCGTGAAGACATGATCACCGATATTGAGCTGATGAAGACGCATAACATTAATGCGGTACGGACTTCCCATTACCCGAATCAATCCGTATGGTATGACCTCTGCGATGAATATGGGTTATACGTTATTGATGAAACGAATTTGGAGACGCACGGAACCTGGAGGTATGGGCAGCAGGAGCTGGAAGAAACGGTGCCCGGCAGCAAGCTGGAGTGGCGCGACAACGTATTGGACCGCTGCAATTCGATGTTCCAACGCGACAAGAATCACCCCTCGGTCATCATCTGGTCGCTTGGCAACGAATCGTTCGGAGGCGACAACTTCATTGCGATGCACGATTTTCTGAAGGAAGCCGATCCGTCGCGGCTGGTTCATTACGAGGGAATCTTTCATTACAGGGCGTCCGAAGCGGCCAGCGACATGGAATCCACCATGTATGCAAGGCCGCAGGATGTGGAGAAGTATGCCAACAGCAATCCGGATAAGCCTTATATCATTTGCGAGTACAGTCATGCGATGGGGAATTCCTGCGGCGGGCTTCACCTCTATTGGGAGCTGTTTGAGAAGTACGACATTTTGCAGGGGGCTTTTATATGGGATTGGATCGATCAAGCGATCCTCACCCAAACGGCGGACGGAATACCATATTTGGCGTACGGCGGGGACTTCAACGAAACGCCGCATGACGGCAACTTCAGCGGGAACGGCCAGATCTTCGCGGATCGAACCAAAACCCCCAAGCTGGACGAAGTGAAAAAATGCTACCAGAACGTCAAGTTCGAAAGCCTGGATCCTGCCGCAAGCCGGATTCGGGTCAGCAACCGCTTCTTGTTTACCAGCCTCGATTCGTATCTTGTACAATGGGACGTAACGCTAAACGGCAAAGTCAGCCAATCCGGCACGCTCGAGCTCTCGCTTCAGCCAGGTGAGCAAGCGGAAATTCACGTTCCGTACTCCCCTGTGGAGGACGAAGGAAAAGAAGCGATTCTCACCGTCTCCCTCGTTCGGAAGGAGAGCACCAAGTGGGCGCCTGCAGGACATGAGGAGGCTTGGGAGCAGTTTGTGCTGACGCCGTATATAGCCGAGCAACCCGAAACGGACGCTCTTGCAAACGTGCAGGCTCTGGAAGCTGCCGAGTCGGATGAAGAGCTTATCATCAGGGGTTCCGCCGTCTCGTTGCGTTTCCGCCTTGGCACCGGCGATCTGACATCCTACGCACTGTCCGGCAGGGAATGCCTGCTGGCCCCCGCAAGACCGAATTTCTGGCGGGCCGTCACCGACAACGATCTGGGCAACCGGCTTCCTGAACGCAGCGGCGTGTGGAGAACGGCCCATGATCGGCGAAAGCTGCTGTCTTTGCGCTGGCATGCGGAAGGCCCTGCCGTCGTGGTCTCCAGCCACTATCGGATCGAAACCAATCCCGTATCCAGCCTGACGCTGGAATATCGAATCTATCCGGACGGCACTGTCCGCGTGCATGAAACCTTGATCCCTGGTGCCGGTCTGCCCGACATTCCGGAAGTCGGCATGCTGTTCTTGCTGGATGAAGGACTCGATACGCTCAGCTGGTATGGGCGGGGACCGCATGATAATTATTGGGACCGGAAGACAGGAGCCAAAATCGGCCGATACGAGGGCAAGGTCGCCGATCAGTTCGTCCCTTATCTGAGGCCTCAAGAGTGCGGGAATAAAACGGATGTGCGCTTCGCACTGCTAACCGGGGAGAGTGGCGGGGACGGACTGGAATTCGAGAGTTCCTCCCTCATGGAGGTATGCGCACTGCCGTGGACGCCGGAGGAACTGGAGGGCAGCGACCATGCGTACAAGCTCCCGCCAAGCGATAAAACCGTCCTGCGCATCAATTACAAGCAAATGGGCGTCGGCGGCGACGACAGCTGGGGAGCGCCGATCCATGAAGAATTCACGCTGCCTTCCAACCGCACGTACAGCTTCGGCTTTACGATGGGGGCAGCACGCAGACCTACTCGATAGAACACATGCAAAAAGAGCAGCTTCGTGTTGAAGCTGCTCTTTTTATGTTTCGGCAATTCCATGCCCTCTCACCGCGGATGGGTGGCCACAAGGACATTGAACCCTATTCCTGGATCGTGCCCGATGCTAGTTCGTCATCGCTTAGGCGTGTGCACCCTGCAGCTCGCGACGATCCGATTCGTCCCGAATGTCGCCCACGATCTCCTCCAGAATATCCTCCATCGTCACCAGCCCGATGGCCACGCCGGATTCGTCCGTCACGACGGCCATATGCACGCGGATTTGCTGCATCTTGATCAGGACGTCCTTGATCGAAGACGACTCCGGGAAACGCGGCATGTCGTGAATAAAGTCATTCACGCTGCAGTTTCTTCCGGCCGCTATGCCCGTCAGCATCTCCTTCGTATGGATAAACCCGATGAAATCCTCCGCGCGTCCCGATTCCGTCACCGGGTAACGGGTATAGTCGTACTCGCCCAGAACCTCCAGGATATTGGCAAGGGGCCACCCTCGTTCTACCGTAACGATGCGATCTCTCGGGACCATGATTTCGCGCAAGGTACGCTCATCAAAAGCAAATATATTGGTCAAATACCCCATCTCGGTCTGGTTAATTTCGCCGCTCTCGTAGCTCTGGTCCACGATCCACTTCAGTTCCTCCTCGGAATGGACCGTTTCATGCCCTGCCGGCTTTACGCCGAATACTCGAAGCAGGAGACGCGAAGCTCCATTCAATGCATAGATGAACGGATACATGATCTTCCCGAACCAATACAAGGGAGACGCCAGCAGCAGCGTCATTTTCTCGGCAAATTGGATCGCCAATGTTTTAGGTGCCAATTCCCCGATGACGACATGCAGGAACGTGATGATCCCGAGGGCAATGGCATAAGAGAGTACCGTTGCCACCGCCGCCGGCACGTCGAATCGTTCAAACAGCGGATGCAGCATCCTTTCGACGGTCGGTTCGCCCAGCGCGCCCAGCACGAGAGCCGTAATGGTAATTCCAAGCTGGCAGGCGGACAAATAGTAATCCAGTTCATGGGCTACCTTCCTGGCCGTGACCGCCCGTTTATTCCCTTCGGCGATCAATTGATCGATCCGGGACAGCCGCACCTTCAAGATGGCGAATTCGGCCCCTACGAAAAATGCAGTCAGTCCGATGAACACGGCTACCAAAAATAAATTCAACGCGATTATTCCGTCCAATGATTTCCCTCTTGCGAGGGATTCACCTCCAAAAAAGTTATGGTCTAAATGTACACGGGATCATGCCATGCCCTAGATCATCCGTGTCTGAGAATGACGTGTTTGATCTGAAAATTATCCGTTTCCGCTACGGCCCATATATGCTCGCCATGCTGGATCTCATCGCCGTCCTGAGCCGTCGTGCCTTTCTGGTACTGTATCCAGCCGCCGATCGTATCCATCTCCTCGTTATCCTCGAATACCAAGCCGAAGCGCTTCTCAAGCTCCTCCAAGAGAACCCGTCCGCTTATCAGATATTCGCGTTCCCCGATCTTCCGGATATCCGCTACTTCATCTTCATCGAATTCGTCGCGAATTTCCCCTACGATCTCTTCCAAAATATCCTCCAGGGTCAGGATCCCCGCCGTACCGCCGTATTCATCAATCACCAAAGCCATATGCATCTGCTCCTGCTGCATCTTCAGCATGGCATCCTGGATCGGCGTAATTTCAAGCACGACCGGGAGGTCCCGAACGAATTCTTCCAGCTTGCGGTCTCGTCCGGCCACGATATGGGGCAGCATCTTCTTGACGTTGACGACGCCAACCACCCGATCCTTGCTGCCGTCCTCGATGACAGGGTACCGCGTATAGTTGTTCTCATCCAGGATACGGACGATGTCCGGGTATTCCATGCTTTTATCCAGGGTGATCAGATCCGTTCTCGGTACCATAATGTCTTTGGCCACGCGCTCATCAAACGAAAACACGTTTTCCATGTAAGCCAGCTTGGTCCCATTGATCTCGCCGCCCTGAAAGCTCTGCGCCATGACGATGCGCAGTTCCTCCTCCGTATAAGCCTGCTCATGCGGCGCAGGTTTTACGCCGAATGCACGAAGCAGCACGCGCGAGGCTCCATTCAACGCCCAAATGAACGGATACATCAGCTTGCCGAACCAATACAGCGGGGCTGCAAGGAGCAGCGTCGTCTTTTCCGAGAATTGAATAGCCAAGGTCTTGGGCGCCATCTCTCCCACCACGACATGCAAAAAGGTCACGAGAATGAACGCAATGGCGTATGAGGCAATCGAAGCCGTTGAAGCCGATACGTCAAACCAATCAAATACCGGGTACATGAAACGCTCAACGGCCGGCTTGCCGATGGCCCCGAGCCCCAGCGCCGTCACCGTAATGCCGAGCTGGCAGGCCGAGAGATAGTAATCGAGATCGCCGGCTACCTTTTTGGCAACAACCGCCTTCTTGTTTCCTTCCGTTATTAATTGATCGATCCGCGACATGCGGATTTTAACGACGGCAAACTCGGACGCCACGAAAAAAGCGGTCAACGCAATCAGTATGGCAAGTATGATTAAATTAACGATGGTAATAATGTCCAATGATTTCCCTCTTCAGAGGGATTCACCTCCAAATTGAATTAAAGGCCATGTGCTTTTGCATCTGAACAGGTCATTCTATATACGATATTTCCATGAAAAAGAGGTAGTTCGCAGAAGAGAATATTACAACCTAATTCCGCAATTTGATCCATTTGCAATAACGCCTTCCCAATGTACTACCTCCTCTCCTGGAATCTACTTTTCATATTTATGAAAAAATTATATCATGACGGTAATCAAACCATCCAGTTGCACGTTATGGTTTGCAGGCGAATTCCAGCACGAATTCACATAATTCTCACTTGTTTGATGAGGTATATTCCTTCTTGGTGCTAAATATGCCCTGTTATGTATTAAAGTGCCCACCCCATCCGGTGCTCATCCATTCATAACCAAAACGGGATCCGTATTGAAGGATATGCGCATGCGGGTTCGGCTAACATATAAAAAAACCGCAGGATCGTGATGCAGGATCCTGCGGTTTTGCCACTGCTAATGAACGAATTTCGTTATCAATGGAGATCTACGGTTTTGTTTATATCCGAGTCGCCCTTGGGCTCTTGGCCCACCATTTTCTTGAAGAAGGCTTTCACCGTTTTCGTTTTGTTTCCGGTTTCCCAATACTCCGCGGTGTCCGTGTCCACCTTGATCAGAATAATGTTGGGATCGTCATAGGACGTCTGCAGAAATTTTTCGTACGCCGCATTCCAGAGCGCCTTCTTCTTCTCCAGATCATCCACGACTTCGGCCTTGCCTCGGATCGAGACGTAGGATTTGCCCACATAAGCGACATTCACGTTGGGATTCGCCAGGATTTCTTCGTATTTGCTGGTATCCCGCTTTGTTAAGAACCACAAGTCGCCGTCGAATTCGATATCCTGCGTTTGCATCGGTCTGGCATTGATCCCGCCCTCCGATATCGTGGAGAACATCGCCGTTTCGATATCCTTGATAATATCCTTCACGGTCTCGACCGCTTCCTGATTCACAACGGTTCCGTTTGACATCTTAATCACCCCATCCTTGTATTTAGTCTCTAATTACACTTCCCATAAATAAGTTAAACGATGAATCATGAAACATTTCGTGTCCATTCGTACGATCTTCCTGTATGGATTCAGGCCGGAACGCAACCGTTCCCTGCGCAAAAAAAGCCGGAAACTGCAAGCGCAGTCCGACTTTTTCGCACGAAAACATTCATTTTAAAAGGACGGCTTCATATCATCACACCTGCGCTCTGAATTCCAGTGCGTAAACGGATGAAGGCCGTAAGTCGTAGCCTTGGCGCCACGCCTCTGCAGGAACCTTGCTTTCCTTGCACATAATACGTTCCGGCTGGAAAACGGAGTTGATGTCATCGTAAGAATCGCCGGTGATTTCGTAAAGGGTCGTTTCCCCGGAAGCCTTGAAGGCCTTCAAATTCAGCACGGCCCTAACCGCTTCCAGGCTTCGATTGACGATCAACACGGTGACGATGCTGCCGTCGTCATTCGTCCCCGCCACGATGTCCAGGTCCGGAAGCGCGTCAAGCGCCATAGGCGTCTCCTTCATCGAAGCCACGGAGAAGGTTCCGCATTCCGCTTGGACCGGAAGGACGCGCCGAACGTCCCGATTGGCGTAAAGCTTCAGCACTTCATAGGTCGGCGTCCCGTAGATCGTAAGGGGATGCCCGCTCCAGCCGGGCTGCTTGCCGCAGTATTGGTCCGCATAATAGTCCCCGACGCGTATGCAGCCGCCCAGCCAGCCATTTACCAGGTCAGAGAAGCTGCCGATGTGCACCATGTCGCTGCAGCGCATCATTTCATTCAGGTTGGCGGCATTGGCCACCGCGGCTCCCAGCGTGTGCTCGTTCGGAAGCCCTTTTCGCACCGTATTCGGATAATACATCGTGTTGTATTCGGTGATCGCCAGCTTGACGTGGCTGTGCTCCGGGCGGGACCGGATCAGCTCCGTCGTCTGCCGGACATGGTGCCGGGTCCACTCGGGATAAGAGGCAATCGCCTTATAGCGATCCTCCGCCGGCGTATCCCGGTTCATGCCGAAAGGGCCGTAGCCGTGATACAAATGCAGCGTCAAATAATCGATGCTCTCGCCGGCCAGGTCCAGCACGGCCTTATTCCAGTTCTGCTCGTAATGACCGCAGGCCAGCAGCACGATGGAGGGGTCCGCCTCCTTCATGGCCTTGGCAAACGATATCGTACGCTCCGCAAACCGCTCTGCCGTGCAAGTTCCGACCTGCCATTGGCCCCACACTTCGTTGCCGATCTCCCAGTACTTGACGTTATACGGCTCAGGGAAGCCGTTCCGGGCACGTAAAGCCCCCATCGGCGTATCCGCGCTCCCGTTGCAATATTCGATCCACTGCGCGGCTTCTTCAGGGGTGCCCGATCCGTCGTTCACGCAAATCAGGGGCTCCACCTGCAGCTCTCGGCAAAAACGGATGAATTCGTCCGTTCCGAAATATTTGCTGGTCCACCCTCCCCAGGCCTCATTGTACATGACCGGCCTTTCCAGGACGGGACCGACGCCATGCTCCCAATGGTAAGCGCTGATGTAATTGCCTGCGAGTCTCATCATGCCCGCATTCAAATCTTTAGTCATCTCGACCACTTCGCGTTTGACCATGGCGATGCTGTCGACGGGCAGCAAAGAGACGTGATCGATCCAGAGCATGCCGGTGGACACGTGATCGATCCACCTTGGATGCTCAGCCGGAACATATACCCGGATCTCGGCATCTGTGCATTCGCGCGATATGGACAGCTGCTCCTCATAGTGCTGCCAGTTATGGCTGCCAAGCTCCATGCGAAGCCGTCCAAGCGTCTCTTCCGTGCGCCGGTCGACAGCTTCCACCATCACGTATTGAAGCTCAATGGAGGCGCGGGCGACAAGCCGGACCGTATAGTTCATCGGCCCCTTTAATGCCGCCTTCTGCGTTATGCCGGCATAAGCTTCGTCATCGCTCAGGATGCGGATGCGCTGGGCTCTTCCCGAATGCCGGGGCGCCGGCGCTTCCATCGCGTACTGGGTGTTGCGTCCGTTCGAATACGCGCGCCAGCTTCCCGATACCGGCGTCATCGTTTCTGCCTCGCTCTCAAAATCCATGTCCTTCAGCGGAAACGCGAGCATCGCCTCCATATGGTCCCGGATATCCTCCACAAAATGACCGAACAGATACGGATTAATCTCATGCTCGCTCTTGCGGCTGCAATCAATGGTAATCGTTGCGTTCGTATTCAAGAATATAACCTCCAATGGAATTTTAGGGTGAGCCGTGCGATCATACCGGCATTACCCCTTGATCGAGCCGATCATGACGCCTTTCACGAAATGCCGCTGCACCAAAGGATACATCAGCAGTACAGGCAAACTGGATACGATAATGACCGCGTATTTGATGCTTTCGGCCAGCAGGATGCTTTTTTCCAGTCCCACGCTGCCGTCCACGGCATCCGATTGGCTGATCAGCAAAATTTCGCGCAGCACCAGCTGAAGCGGGTGCAGATCTTCGTTTCGGATGTATATGAGTGCGTTAAAGAACGAATTCCAATGGCCGACCGCATAAAACAACACCATGACCGCCAGGATCGGCTTCGATAAGGGCAAGATGATGCTAAACAGCAGCCTCCAATTGGAGCACCCGTCGATATGGGCCGCCTCCTGCAGCTCCCAGGGAATGCTCGATTGGAAATACGTCCTCATTACGATCAGATTGTACGTGGCGATCGCGCCGGGAATGATCAGCGCCCACATCGTGTCGACCATCCCCAGGTCCTTGACCAACAGATAAGTCGGAATCAGCCCGCCGTTGAAGAACATGGTCAGCGTGATCAGTACCATGATCCCGTTGCGTCCGGGAAGATCGGGTCTCGACAGCGGATAGGCCGCCAATATCGTCATGATGATATTGATCGCCGTGCCGATGGTCGTGTAAAGGATGGTATTGCGGTATCCCGTCCAAATCTTGTCGTTGTGCAAAATATTCTCATAGGCATCCAGCGTCACGCCCTTCGGCAGCAGCCAAACTTCGCCGTTCAATACCCGTGCCGGGTCGCTGAACGAAGCGCTGACGATAAACAACAGCGGATACAGCACGATGACGATAATGATAGCGGCGATCGCGTAGATCAGGATGTCGAATAGCCGTTCACTCGAGGCTTCCTTTACTGTCGATGGTTTGGACATGTCGGTCCCCCCTTTACCATAAGCTCGTCTCCGACGTCTTGCGCGCAATGCGGTTCACCAGCAGGAGCAGCACCAGATTGATGGCGGAATTAAACAGCCCGATCGCGGCCGTGTAACTGTATTCCCCTTTTAAAATGCCTGTCGTGTAGACAAACGTGGAGATGACGTCGCTTGATTCCAGATTCAAGTTGTTCTGCATCAATAATATTTTCTCGAAGCCCACGTTCATGAAATGGCCGATATCCAAAATAAGCAAAATAATGATGACTGGCGCGATGCCCGGCAAGGAAATATGCCAAATGCGCCGCAGCCTTGAAGCCCCGTCCATCTTCGCCGCCTCGTACAGCTGCGGGTTCACTCCGCTCAGCGCCGCAATGTAGATAATGGACTGCCACCCCATGCTCTGCCATATGTTAGAACCGATAAAGATGGTCTTGAACCAGCCCGCTTCCTCCAGAAAGCGGATCGGCGTGCCGCCGAGTGCCTCGATCAACAGATTGATGGGACCGCTGGTCGGCGACAGGAACACATTCAGGATGCCGACGATTACAACTACCGATATAAAATGCGGTATGTACGTAATGTTCTGCAGCCATTTGCTGAAGGTCTTGCTGCGTATTTCGCTGATGATTAAGGCCAGCAGGATCGGAATCGGAAAGGCAATCAAGAGCGAGAACAAATTGATGGACAGCGTATTCCACAGCAGCCGCCAGAAATAATACGAGTCGAAGAAGCGTTCGAAGTGTCCGAAGCCCTCCCAGCTGCTGCCGAGAATGCCTTTGGCCGGATTGAAATTTTTAAAGGCAATCTGCAGCCCGTACAACGGACCGTAGTGAAACACCAAATACCAGACGATGGGCAGTAGCAGCATGAGATACAGATCATACCGCTTGGCCATTTGCTTTAAGAGGCGGGGGCCCCGCCTCGAATCGCTTCGAGGCAGAACCATCGCTTTATCGGCGTTGGCGCTCTTCATGGGCATCCACTCCTTCACGATGATGTGGCAGCTTTATTTCTCCATCTTGTCATAAGCATCCTGATACAATTTCTCCAGTTCGCCGATCTTCATCTTTTGGAGCGTGGATTGGAATTCTCCCCACTTGTCGAAGCTAAGCGCGCCCGCAATGAATTTCGTGCTTTGCTCTTCGTAGTATTTGTCGATGTCGTTGCGCAGAATGTTGACCTGCTGCGCGGTTTGCTCGTCAAACATCGGGGCGGCGTAACGAACCTTCGGCATGAACGGATCCAGCTGCTGCTGCGCCTCCTGCACCTGCGGCGGGTTGATGAACGAAGCAACCTGTTCGCTGATGATGTGAGGGGCCCCTCCTCCCGCATAAGGCGTGATTTTGGCCTGATTGGTAATATCCTTCAGGAAATCCTCTGTATAGTACGGGATCCCATCCTTGAGTTCGTAATGCTCTCCTTCTCTGCCGAACCGCAGAAGAGTAGATCCTTCATCGCTGTAAAAATAATCGATCCAGCGCATCGTGACTTCCGGGTACTTGTTGATGGACGTAATGGCAAAGGCTCCAAAGTCCCGCGCAATCGGCAAGGCCTGGCTTTGCATCCGGTCTCCGTTCGGGCCTGCCGGCGGCGCGATTCCGGTATACTGATCCTGGATCGACAAGAAGTTATTGTTGGTCTGGTCAAAGAAGAATCCCGTATTTCCCGACCCTTGCTTGGCCAAATACTGAGCTTCCGTGTGCGAGAATATCTCAGGGTCCAAAAGCTTTTCCTTGTATAGCTTGTTTAAATACATCAACATTTCTTTATTTTTGTCGCTGCCCATCCAGATGCTCACTTTGTCATTTTCGATATTGATGTTATACCCGAGCTGCGTATCCAGTCCGAATGATCCGCTCATCGCGGCCACAATCGACAATCCGACACGTGCCGTCATCGGAAGCTCATCCTGCTTCCCGTTGCCGTTCGGGTCTCCGTCGCGGAAGGCCAGCAGCACCTCATACAGTTCGTCCGTCGTCTCCGGCACCTTCAGATTCAGCTTCTCCAGCCACATCTGGTTGATCCATTTCTTATCCGTACGCGCCGCGCCCAGCGTCACAATGCCGGGAATCGCATAGATGTGCCCCTCCGGCGTCGTGATGCCCGAACGGATTTCGGGATATTCCTCCATCAATTTCTTCAGATTCGGCGCGTATTCGTCGATAAGGCCTTCCAGCGGAATCAATTGGCCTGCCGATCCGTAGCGAACGGCTTCAAGCGGCGAGAGCCCGGAACGGAACAAGGCGTCAGGCAGCTCGTTGGAAGCGAACAGCAGGTTTTTCTTCTCCTGGAAGCCGTCCGTTGGCGCTTCGATGAATTCCACCTTGACGTTGCTCAATTTCTCGTAATCCTGGAATACCGGCATCTCCTTGAACGGACCGTTCACGGGTGCAATCCGGGTGAACATTTTCAGTTCCACCGCTTGATCCACGATCGGAAACCCCGTGGTATGTACGACATTCTCCGCACCTTCGGGTGCGGCTTCCTTCTTCGATCCTCCATCGGAACTGCATCCGGCCAGCATCAAGCTGGAAACGATCATGAAGATGACCGCGTTTCTTCCCCAGCGTCTACGCATGTATCAGCTACCCCCATATTTTCTTATTCACCAACCTTATTTGTAAGCGTTTACCGTTGGTGTGTGTGATTATTATAATTCAGCCGCCTTGACGGCCCGTTACAAAAATTTGACCATTTACTCCACATATTTTACGGTTTATAACAAGGCGGCTTTCGAGTTCGTTTCCCTGCCGATCCGAATACTTGGTTTTATCCTTATCCTCTTCCCAGGCGGTTCAAATACTCCTGCGGGGTCAGGCCCGTCATTTCCTTGAATACTTTGAAAAAATAATTATGGGTCGTAAACCCCACTTGTCCGCTGATTTCCTTGATCGAGTATTTGCCGCTTTCCAGCAGCTTGCGCCCCGCATCGATCCGAACCCGATTCAGATACTCCGAGAACGTCCGCTGCGTCTCTTCCTTGAATATTCGGCTCAAATAGGAGGAGTTCAGGCCGATGGCGCCCGCGGCAAGCTCCAGCGTCACGTAACCCGGGTACCGCTCCAGAATAAAGTGTATGGCCTGCGTGACATGCCGGGAATACGGCCCTCCAGCCCGGTGCTGCTTCAGCAGTCCGAGCAAGCCTGCATAGAAGGATTGCAGCCACTGCACCAGCTCCCCGACGCTGCCGATCCTTCCGAGCTCGCTTCGGGAAGGGAGCTTTTCCTTGGCGTCTTCCGTCCCTGGCAGCCAGGTTTTCAGTGCCTTGTCCCCGGTTTGCATGAGCTCGCTGACCATCATCTGGACCGTATGCGAATGGATCGGCAGATGGTGGATGGAAGCAAAAACAGAGTCGATTAAACCGTGCACGCCTTCGATGTCCAGTCGTTCAATCGAAAGCAGCAGCTGTTTGTGTTCCTCGATCGTTAGAGACACGCGCTGGTGGTATTCATCGGCAAGCCCGCCGGCCCGGCCCGGCATCCTGGGGGCCGCGCTGCTGCCGGACGGCTCCGAGCGGGAAGCATCGAGTAACCGTTCGGCGGAGCCGTAGCTTGTTCCGAGTTGGGTCAGGCTGGTGCACACATGTCCGACGGCGCTTACGCATTTTAAATTGAGGAACAGCTCAAGCGCATGCTGAAGCTTCCTCATCTGTCCGTCGATTTCGCTCTTTATGGCATGCTCGCTCCGTTCCTTAAACGCAAACACGATCATGAACCGTCCATCCTCCACATAAGCTGCCGTCCGCTCACGGATATCGCCAAGGCTCTGCTGCATCATATCGACCACCTGCTGAACCAGCCGATTCGTCTGCACGTCGCTGTATGACTCCGTCAGCAGCAGGAACGGAACAATCTGCAGGGCAGCGGCCGCATAGCTTGACGCACCGGTGTACAGGCTGTTTTCTCGCGAAAATGCCTCAACCTCCAGGGTTGCCTCCTTCCGTCCCCTGACCAGATGCGCGATGTAGTCGCGAATGTGCACGGGATTTATCCGCTCGGTCTTAACCTTGCGGGCCTCGCTCTCTTCCAGCAGCCGATCCGCCCGGCGCAATTCAAGGACCGCTTTGTTAAGCAAGGCAGCAAGCGTCGCACCGTCCAGCCGATGCTTCAATAAATAATCGATGGAGCCGTTCTTCAGGCACTCCCGCACGTAGTCATAATCATCAAAGCTGCTGAGCATGATCGTCTGAATGGACGGAAACCGCGCCTTAATCGCCCGATTGAGCTCCACGCCGTTCATTTCCGGCATATTCACGTCAATAATCGCGATATGCGGAGGAGACTGCTCGATCATCGCGAGCGCCATGATACCGTTATGGGCTTGGCCGCATAATTCGAATCCGTGCTCATTCCAGTCCAATAGCGTTCGCAGATCATGCCGCACCAGCGGTTCGTCGTCAACAAGCAGCACTTGAAACATGGCTTTATATCACCTCTTGTCGGGATTTATCCTTATTCTCCACTATGTTCGGAAGCCGGATCTCGGCCTTCGTGTATAAACCCGGCTCACTGTACAATTTGACGCCGTAGCCATCTCCGTACATGTGAACGATCCGCTCATGCACATTGCGTACCCCCATGCCGCTGAAACGGGATGTATTTCCGTTCTTGCACGTCTCCCCCAGAAGCTGCGCCTGCTGCCCCGCCGTCATCCCCTTGCCATTGTCGATCACTTCAATCTTGAGGTCGCTGCCCTCTTCACATACGCGTATCAGCACGAGTCCCTCCTGCTCCAGCGGTCCGATGCCATGAATGATGGCATTTTCCACAAGGGGCTGCAGCATCAGCTTCAGGACCCGGCATTCCAGCAAAGTTTCGTCCTCCACCTGGGTGACCATCCGGATCGGCTCCATATACCTGTACTTCACGATGGAGATATAGCGTTCCACATAATCCAGCTCCTCCCGCACCGTCAAAAATTCGCTCGAATTGCCCAAAACGCCGCGCATGAGCTCGATCAACGATCCGGACACCTCTTCGATATTCGGCACGCCGTTCATCTTGGCCAAATACTTGATGGTATTCAGCGAATTGTATAAAAAATGAGGATGAATCTGCGCCTGAAGCGCCGTTAATTCGGCCTCCCGCTTCTCTTTCTCGCTGACCCGGATCCCTTCCAGCAGCCGCTTCAAATCCTCCACCATGCTGATGAAGACACGGTACAGCTGTCCGGTCTCGTCCTCGCTTTTGATTTCCTTTTTGGGGAACGTCAGATTCCCTTCCTTCACGAACATCATCAGGGATTTCAATCGCCGGATGTTGAGGGTGATTCGGGAAGATACCTGCAGCGAAGCGATCAGGACAACGACAAACACGATGATGGATACCTCCGCCAACAGTTTGCGGAGCCTTGCCGATTCGCTCAGCAGCGAGTCCATTGGTATCAGAGCCAGGGTGCTCCATCCCGTATACCCGGATTGACGGCTCACGACGATATAATCTCTGCCGTCTATGCTTTGCTTGATGGCATCCCCATTTCCTGCAAGGTCCTGATGGATACGGAGAATCTTATCGAACGAAGGGGCAAAGGCTGGCGCCGATTCGGCTTCATAGACGAAACCGCCCTGCTTGTCCAGCACATAAATCATGCTATCGGTGGTCGGCTTCACGCCGTATGTTTTTTGGATAAAATCATAATTCAAATCCACCATGACCACTCCGATCGTTTCGCGGTTATATCGAATCTCACGGCCGATCGTGATGGCATCCGATACGCCCGACTGCTTGAAATACGCATGGCGCGATCCGTTGTGGAGCATGTAATCCATCATGGGGCTGCCCAAGACCGTCTTGTCCAGCCACGGACCGCCCGAGAAATACACCTTCCCGTTCAAACCGACCACCGCAATCCGCGAAATATAGGGCTTGTAATCGATCAGGACGGAGAGAAACTCGTCGATCCGCTTTTGTTCCTGAAACCATTCATAACTAATCTCTTCATGGGGGCTCAGCAGCGTGTCGATCACCGTGTTTTTGTTGGTCACCACGACGGTGTTCAGCCGGTCGATTTCCTCCAGCATCATATTCAGCGATTCATCCGCCTGCCGGATGCTGTCCGAAACCGAGGTGACGGCATTTTGCATGATCGTCTCGCGCATGCTCATATACACGATGACCGTAATGGAGACGATGGACAGGAGCGTCACCGCACTGAACGCAATGAATATTTTCCCTTGAATGCTTCGTCTGGGCGATAGCCATCTTTGAATCGTAGAGAGCTTCATGGCGAGTGTCTCCTTTTTACGGTTCCGTAGAACCGGGTCGGTAACCGTTTTCAATAGTACATAACGCTTCCTGAAATCAGCATGGATTTTCACGCATCGTTATGGGAGGCACCTTGAAATAAATCTTGAACGCCCGGGTGAATGAATACAAATTGGGATAACCCAGGGACAGGGCAATCTCGGTAATCGTCGCGTCCGTTTCCGTTAGTAACCGTTTGGCCTTGTCCATTCGGATGCGCTGAAGGTATTTCAGCGGGGGCATTCCTACCTGGCTCGTGAACATATTGGAGAAGTACGAGCGGTGCACACCCGCGAATTCGGCAACCTGCTGCACGGATATCCCCTCGGTAGCATGCAATTCCATGTAATCCAAACACTCGTTAATCCATCCCGCAAGCTCCGTCGGCTCTGCGGAAGCCGCGTCGGGAACCATGCCGGCGAGCAGACCATAAACCAAACCGTGCAGCTCGAGCGATACCGACGGCTTCCAGCGCTCGACGCCGGCCAAGGCATCAATCACGCATTCGGCGGACTTTTCGACCCGGGAGGAGATCATTTGTCTGCCGAACGGGCTTTCCGGCACTAAGCCGGCCAGCTCGAGCAGCGGCCTTACCCTGCTTCCGTCCAAGGCCAGCCAGCTCATCCGGAGCGGTGCATCCGAGGGAAGCAGGTGATAGTAATAAGTCCGGCCCGGAAACAGGCAGAACAGATCATTCTTCTGCAGATCCACTCGTTTGCCGTCGAACTCCAGCCGCACCGTTCCCTCATGCACGAAGTGCAGACTGTAACACTCGATCCGTTTCGGCCCGACCCTGTAATTGGGCTTGGCTAAACTTCGCCCCGCCCGGACGGGCCAGATCTGTGCCTCTTTATCCAAATATCCCGGCGTATAGTAGATAAACTCGGCATACTCGTATTCGTACTCCTGCAACTCGACTTCCCCTCTTCCCTTCATTTTTTCATCAAGAATAACAAAATGACAACAAAAATATAACACGGTGCTATTTTGATAACCCCTATTTTTCAATATCATCATACTAGGAGGGGATTACACTTGTCGAGAAGACCTAACATTTTGCTAATCACTAGCGATCAGCAGCATTGGAATACGATCGGCGCGTTTCAGCCTGAAATCTCTACGCCGAACCTGGACCGCCTCGCGCGTCAAGGGACGGCGTTCGAACGGGCATACTGTCCCAATCCGACCTGCACGCCGAGCCGGGCTTCCATCATTACGGGGCAGTACCCGAGTCAGCACGGAGCCTGGACCTTGGGGACAAAGCTGCTGGAAGACCGCCATACCGTCGGCGAAAGCTTCCAAGAAGCCGGATACCGGACCGCGCTGGTGGGAAAGGCACATTTTCAGCCGTTAACATCCACGGAAGACTACCCGTCCGTCGAAGCTTACCCGATCCTTCAGGATTTGGCGTATTGGCGAAATTTTCACGGTCCTTTTTACGGCTTCGATCACGTCGAGCTGGCGCGTAACCATACGAACGAGGCCCATGTCGGACAACATTATGCCCTATGGCTGGAGGAGCAAGGATGCTCCAATTGGCGCGATTACTTCCTGCCGCCTACGGGAACCATGGACCCTACCCAAACGTACACATGGCCCATCCCGGAAAAATACCACTACAATACCTGGATCGCCGAGCGGACCCATTCGCTTTTGGACCAATACAAGAAGGCGGAGGAGCCATTCTTCTTGTGGGCAAGCTTCTTCGACCCGCACCCGGAATATTTGGTGCCCGAGCCTTGGGATTCGATGTATGATCCGGAGAAACTCACGATCCCGTCCCTGACGCCCGGAGAGCATGACCGCAATCCGCCGCATTTCGGATTGACGCAGGAAGAGGAGCCTGATTTTTCGCATCTCGCTGAGACCGGGTTCGGCATTCACGGTTACCGTTCCCATCACTATTACGAATACGGCTCGAAATCCAGGCTAACGGAATACGACAAGAAAAAGCTGGTCGCCGTGTATTACGGCATGATCAGCATGATGGATAAATATATCGGCAAAATACTCGATAGACTGGACGAACTGGGACTGTCGGAGGATACGATCGTTGTCTTCACCACCGATCACGGACATTTCTTCGGCCAGCACGGCCTTCAAGCCAAGGGCGGGTTCCATTACGAGGATTTGATCAAGCTTCCGTTCATTGTGCGTTATCCGGGACGGGTGCCCGCCGGGAAAAGGTCGAATGCGATACAGTCTCTGGTCGATCTGGCCCCGACCTTCCTATCCTTCTGCGGCATACCGGTCCCGCACGCGATGACGGGCATCGACCAAAAGGACGTGTGGCTCGGGGCTGCCGATACCGCAAGGCAGCACGCCATCTGCGAATTCCGGCATGAGCCTTCAACGATTCATCAAAAAACGTACATCGAGCAGCGTTATAAAATCACCGTTTATTACAATCAGACCTACGGCGAACTGTTTGACCTTGAAGCAGATCCCGGAGAGTTGCACAATTTGTGGGACGAACCGGGATATGAGCAGCTGAAGGCGGAGCTGCTGCTTAAATATATCTGGGCCGAGCTTGGCAAGGAGCCGATGCCGATGCCGAGAATCCACCACGCCTAATGGAAAAGCTAAACGCGTACATGAGCCGCGCGAAGGAACGGTTTATGCTGCTGGCCCGGCTGTTTTGGACCTTCTTTCGCATCGGGCCTTCCACCTTCGGAGGCGGTTACGCAATGCTTCCTATGATTGAGCGCGAAGTGGTGAGCAAGAAAAAATGGGTGAACGAAGAGGAAATCGGCGAGCTGATCTCGCTTGCCGGTTCCGCTCCCGGCGGCGTCGGCGTGAATGCCGCCGCCATGATCGGGCACCGCCAAGCCGGCATGGCCGGGGCCGTTTCGGCCGTGCTGGGCGTGACATGCCCCACATTTATCATCGTGCTCCTGATCAGCACGGCCGCGGTGTTTTTTCGGGATCAGCCTAAGGTTGAAGCCGCTTTAAAGGGTATGCACGGGGCCATCATCGCGCTGATCGCCGTGGCTGCTTACCGGATGGCTAGATATGCCGTCTTTGATGCCACCACAACGATCACCGCCCTTGCCACCGTAATCGTGATGCTGTTCACCGGCGTCCATCCCCTCTATCTGATTGCGCTTAGCCTGCTCGGCGGCATGGCCGTCATCCAGATCAAAATACGGCTGGGACTGCGAGCGGATACCGAGAAGAAGGCTGCGGCCGATAGCTGCCCGGAATTGGAATATTACATTTGAGCGAAACGAATCGGGGCGAAGGAAATGTATTGGGACTTGTTCATGATATTCATTGGCGTAGGCCTTGTGTCTTTTGGCGGCGGATATGCGGTGATCCCGGTCATTCAGAAGGAGATCACGGAAAAAGGGCTGCTGACCGCAGCGGAATTCCAGCAGACCGTGGCGCTGGCCGGCATGGCGCCCGGGTCGATCGCCACCAATGCCGCCACGCTGATCGGCTATCAGACCGCCGGCTATGCCGGGGCCGTCGTCTCGACCGTCGGCATCATCCTGCCGTCGCTGGTCGTCATCGTGATGCTCTCTGCCTTCTTCTACCGCATGCGGGGGAATCCATGGGTGAAATCTTCGTTATACGGCTTGCGTCCGGTTACGACCGGACTCATCGTCTATGCGGCCATTCATTTTGGTTATCCCGATGAGGGCGACGGGGCTTTAAGAGGACTCATTCCCACGCTGCTGATTTGCGGAGCTTGTTTATTTCTCCTGCTCAAATACAAACTCCACCCGTTGCTGATTCTCCTTATGGCTGGGGCTGCCGGCATCGTTTTATTCTAACGCTTGACGGTGAGGCGGGAAGCTTCAGATGGCTCCAACAGCATCCCAGTATGGTTCTCTTGTACATCGTGCGCACGGGTCCCTCCCTGCGGGCCTGGTGCGTGCCGGGCATGCTTGGATGGCTGGCTGCGGGTGTATGAGTGATTCGGCAGAGATGGAATTCCCAAGAAACGAATAACAAGCCGGAACCTTCATATGGTCCGGCTTGTTCTCGTATCTTTATTATGGCGCCAATCGTTCCGAAATGCGTTTGGCCATCCACTCGTTTACGTCCCAGAGATCCGCGACGGGAGCCCCTGTGAAAGGGAGGGTGTGCATGTACCCGGCCGGACCAAATTCAGGCGTTATGCTGGTATGACTGAACCCTTGCTCTCTTCGGTATTGGACAATACGTGACCACCAGGCTTCAAAGACTGTCAGCTCCCGGCTGTATTCAGGCGCCCCGGGATGGGGAACCTGGGGGCCCTGAGCGTAGCCTACGCGCGCGTGAATATGGACGGTCCGCCGTATGGCGGCTTCCATGTCTTCCGCATAGTCCTCCAGCAAGGACTCGGTCACGCAGCACCAATGGCTGAAATCGGCCGTAATGCTCAGCTCCGGGAACTCCTCCAGCAAGGTGCGCGTCGTCCACGGCGTGAACATCGCCCGCGACCGGTGGGTTTCGTGCCCGATGGTGATGCCGACCTCCTGCTCTATTTTCAGCGCAGCCTCGAAAAAACGCAATTGCTCCTCGATCTTCATGCCATCCCGGGCGCTATGGGAAACGATCAGCTTCGGGCCGAAGGCTGCGGCCCGGCGCGTCTGCTCGGCAAAGGTTTCTTGATGGGGCACGGATGTAGTCACCTGGGCAATGTAATGAAGCTGAAATTCCTCCAGCAACTCCTTAAATTCGGCTTCCAGATTCGCCGGCGGCAGCGGAGCTTCAATTCCCGCGTAACCGGCCTGTGCAGCCCTCGTCAATTGGTCCCTGCAGCTTCCCTCCATGCCCCACAGGGCCTTATACAGCTGAATGCTCAATTCATGCACGCTCCTTTATTCCCATCCGGGTTATTCGTTGACGAATTTCGTTCCGGCGATGTTCTTTCCGCGGGCCAGCCACACCTTAAAACCGGGATTCTTATCCGGATAAACCAGCGCGTCCGTCGAGAAATACCGCATGGTGTACCCGCAGCGCCGGTACGGGCTTGTATTCGGCGCCGCGCCATGAATGATGCGCGAATCGTGAAGCGAGCATTCCCCTGGCTCTAGCTCGAAATAAACTGCCCTAGACTCATCAACCGAGCCGCTCTTGATTTGGGTGTCGAACAAATTCTTTGTCCCGTCCACCTCCTCATAGTCCGAGAACCCGCTATGATGCGTGCCCGGAATGACGCGCATGCATCCATTTTCCTTCCAGCTGCGGTCGATCGCCAGCCATACGGTGATAATCTTATCGAAGCTGCTTAATCTTCCGTTCCAGTACGCCGAATCCTCATGCCAAGGCGTAGCGCGTCCGACATGCGGATCTTTGCAGATAAAATGGCTCGACCACAGCCCGATATTCGGCCCGATGATCGGTTCGACCAGATCAAGCACTTCATCGGCCAATAGGAAATCCAGCAGCCTTTCGTCACGGAAATGCGGGGTATCCAGTTCGTCCGATAGCTTGCTGCCCTTCTCCTCGAGCTGTTCTTCAAAGATTGAGGTCAGTACCTGCATTTTTTCGGCGCTAAAGAGCGGTTTCCGGTATAGGTAATACCCGTTCTCTTTATAAAACTCAACTTCCTGCTTCGAAAGCGCTTGCGTTGTCATCATCATAACCTCCAGTCAAGTAAGGATTTCACGAACTGAGGCCATTATATCCCGGACGGTGACAGCCATACTGCGCATTCGTTAGGAAAAATACTGCATATCTTCGGCTATCCCTGCATGATGGCGGTACTGCCTGGGGGACATCCCTTTTCGCTGACGAAACACCCTCTCAAAATGCCCTAACGTATTGAAGCCGGAGGCGTAACAAATTTCGGTGACGGGCAGCGAGGAAACCCGAAGCAGCGATTCGGCAAATTGCATTCTGACATTTTGCAGGTAACGCTGAAAAGACTGTCCCACGGACTTCGAGAAACACTCGCTGAAATACGTAGCCGAGTATTGGGCCTGTGCGGCCGCATCTTCCAATCTCAAATCTTCCCGGAAGTGGTGGTGAATGTAGATCAAGGCCCTTTGCAGGTTTACGTTGAGCTGCCGATTCCCGGTCCCGTTCGTGGGCAAAGCGCAGTTTGCGGTACTGCCCCGATTCAGATCCACCAACAGCCGCTGAAGCGTAGCCCGAATCGCGATCTCGCTGCCTTCGCGCGAAGCTCCGGTTTCTTCCCTCATCCGTTCATAATCGGCGAATATCTGCCGGTGCTGCATCTCCTCGAGCTGTGCATGCAGCACCAGCTTGCCTCCGAACAACCAGTGATACAGGTTATCGTCCATCATGGCCTCGGTAAAAATGACATTGTATATTTCAAGAGGCTTGTCTTCCACGGACACCAGCTCATGGAAGTCGGCCGGCGTCAGCAGGAAGAGGGTTCCGGAAGACAGCGGATACGCGGAGCCGTTGAGCCTATGCTCCCCTTCTCCCCCAACTACATAACTCAGCTCGTAAAATTCATGCCAATGCAGCGGAATCGTCCCCGGATGAATGCCGTGAAATACTTGAACAGGCGCGCGAGGCTGCAATCGGTAATCCTCATTGGTTAGCCTGGGAGGCTGTTTGGTTTCCACTTCTTGTGACGCTCCTTTTCGCTTTCGAATTCACTAAAATCTCACGCCGGGGACGGTCAGGTCGGTACAGGCTAGAGCCCTCCCCGAGCCATGTTCTGCCGGTGCGATTCGGCCAGCCGAGCAAAGTACCGAATGGCAAAATCCCGGAACAGCACCGCCGTCTGCATAAGGTATCGGTCCTTGGGCCAAGACAAGGAAATCGAGCGCTTGCACCAGCTTTCTTCGAGCCTCAGCTGGACGACATCGGGCCCGGTTGATCCGCCCCATGTCACGACCGGCAGGAAGGCGACGCCCTGACCCGCTCGAATGAGACCGCGGACGGTGGCGGGGTCGTCGCTTTCGAATCGGATGCGGGGGGTAAAGCCGGCAAGACGGCAGAACGCATCGGTCGTTTCGCGCAGCGATTTGCCCGGAGGCAGCGTAATGAAGCTCTCTTCCTTAAGCTCCCGCAAGCTGACCCGATCTCGATCCGCAAGCGGATGGTCGGCGGGTACCGCAACCACGATCTCCTCTTCGAGCAAGCACACCGAGGTCGTTCCCTTCGGCGGCTCTGCGCCATCGGACAGGCATAAATCGAAGCTCGGCATCCCTACGGATGACAAAACATGCTGCTGCAATTGGAACTCGGCATTCGGGCATTCTTTGCGAAAATCAGCCAATAGATCCGGCAGCAAATGCGAGGAGACGCGCACATCGAGCGTGATGGCGGCGGAGGTGCTGCCGCTGGCATCCTGCAGCTGCAGCTTTCCGTCCTCCAGCGCCTGCAGCGCAATATCCACTTGATGGAGAAACAGCTTGCCATGCTCGTTCAGACGTATGGATTTGCGTTCCCGCTCGAACAGCTTGGTTCCCAGCTCGGTTTCTAGCGATGCGATCATTTTGCTTAATGCCGGCTGCGATATATGAAGGCTATGGGCTGCTTTCGTCATGTGCTGCATTCGGGCAGCAGTCTGAAAATATTTTAATTGCAACAGTTCCATCTCATTCCAACTTTCTTTGATACATAACTCATCAGTTATCATTTATATAATCTAATATATATTAGGGCTCATCATAGAAACAAGATATAATAATCTCATCTTGTAAGGATAGGAGACGGTCAACTTGATCGTGCAAACATTATCTGGCACAGTGGAAGGCGCCGATTTAAACGGCGTGCATGTATTCCGGGGCATCCCCTATGCTGCCGCACCTGTAGGCAATCGCAGATTCAAGCCTCCGGCCCCTCCGCTCGCTTGGACGGGCGTAAGGCCGTGCAAGCAATTCGGGCCGATCGCCCCCCAGCAGCATCAGCCGAACGGGAACGTGCCCGGGCTTGCACAGTCCGAGGATTGCCTAAACTTAAATGTGTGGACAACGGGCGTCAATGAGAAATTAAAACCGGTCATGGTTTATATACACGGCGGCGGGTTCGTGTCGGGGAACGGAGCGGAGTGCGATGGATTCCGTTACGCAGCAGAGGATGGGATCGTCTACGTATCGATCAATTATCGGCTGGGCGCGTTAGGTTTTTTGTATTTGGGAGACCTGCTCGGCAACGAGTCTGAAACCTCCGGAAACCATGGCATGCTTGATATCGCGGCTGCCCTCCGGTGGGTTCGGTTGAATATTACCGCTTTTGGCGGCGACCCGTCGCGGGTAACCGTCATCGGCAATTCTGCCGGGGCCAAATGTACCGCCACCCTCTACGTGATGGAAGCGGCACAGGGCTTATTTCACCGGGCCATTGCCCAAAGCGGCGCAACGCAGTCGATACGGGATTGCCAAACCGCCAATGTCACGACTCTTAGGCTGCTTGAAGAGCTGGGGTTACCGCTAGCACAGGCGCATCAGCTGCTTGAACTTCCTGCCGAGAGAATCATCGAAGCGCAGTCGGTGATCGGCTCCGACACCTCGCGCAGCCTGCATATGTTCGGCCCGGTTGCCGACGGCCATGTCATTCCGTTGGATCCACTGGCGAGTCTGGCGGGGAACGCCGGCCTCCCGCCGCTGCTGATCGGCACGAATGAGAATGAAGCGGCTATTTTTATCCATAACGATCCGGCGCTTCAGTCCCCGGCTTTCGAGACGCTCGAACGTTTCTTCGGTGAGAATGCCGCTGTGGCGTGGAATGCTTATGCTTGTTATGAGCAATCGATGGCATCGGGTGAAGCGTGGAGCAAAACATTGACCGAACATCTCTATACGATCGGAGCGATGCAGTTTGCAGAAGCCGTGGCATCGTCAGGAACTCCTGTATGGATGTATCGGCTCCAATGCGGCGGCTCGCTCGGCGCGATACACGGGTATGAAGGCAGTCTCATCGGCGCAGCATTCAACCGAAATGCGATGCCCGCTGAATGGCACTCCAATGAGGATCCCTATTCCGTAGCCGCCGAGAGCTATGCGCTGGCACGCGCCATGCGGGAAGCATGGGTCGCATTCGTACAAAGCGGAGAGCCGAATATTCGTGCGTTGCCGGCTTGGCCCGTCTATGGGAGCGGGCACCCTACCATGGTGCTGGACCAAAACAGCTGCATTCGAGAGGACCTGCCGGTTCCCGCCGGAATCGGCGTGCCCCATCAGGTTTGGAGGATGGCCTGATGTTGTTGATCCAGATCGCCCTCGTTATGGTGCTGCTCGGACTACTCCTCGGTTTCGTGGGCGCAGGCGGATCGGGTTTCATCATCTCCATCCTGACGGTTGTATTCGGTTATCCCATCCATACCGCGCTGGGTACCGCACTGGCGGCGATGTTCTTCTCGTCGCTTTCCGGTTCGGTCAGCCATTATCGGGAAGGGAATATGGTGCTGAGAACGGGTGCCGTCGTCGGCTTAGCCGGTGCGGCAGGGGCGTGGGTCAGCTCAGGCTGGTCCTCGCTGATTCCCGAGGATCAACTGGGCTTTATGACATCCGGGATGCTCTTCGCCTCCGGACTGGCCTTATGGTTCAGGATGATGTACGTCTCACGGCGGTCCAAGGCTTCCGAGGTCTCGGCTCCACCGGTTGTCCAGGGTTTCCGATACTGGCTGCAGGCGCTGCTCATCGGACTGATCACCGGTGCCTTATCGGGTTTGTTCGGAATCGGCTCCACTCCGTTCATCCAGATCGGGCTCATGCTTGTCCTTGGCATGTCGATGCGCTTTGCCGCCGGCACGACCATGCTGGTCATCATGCCGATTGCGCTGGCCGGAGGCGCCGGATACTTCTCGATCGGATACCTGGATGTTCAACTGCTCGCCGCCGTTGTGGTCGGGACGATGTCCGGCTCGTACGTCGGAGCAAAATTTACGAAGCGCGTACCCGTTGTCTGGCTGAAAACCTGCATGGTCCTTACCCCGATGATCGGCGCTGCCATATTGCTGCTGTAAGGACTGTTCGAACAGCTTCTAGTTATTTATAAAATACGGAAACAACAAAAAACCTTCCAATGTTCGTCATTCGATCATTGGAAGGTTTTCGCTTTTTGAATGTTAGAATCGAGTCATAATTCGCAAGCAATGGCTTTTATCTATTTACGATCAACGGTATAGCCTTTATCCTCAAGCAGCTTCACGATGCCATGCTCACCCAGATAGTGGGCTGCGCCAACCACGATGAAGTACTCTTCTTTTTTGCCGTTCTTCAGGTATCCGTCGATTTTCTCGGCCATGCCGATGTTTCTGTCAATCAGCATCGCTTTGTTGTATTCCTCATCAACGGCCATGCTGTTGGTGAACTCCAGCAGCGCCTCATCATTACCCGTCTTCCACATTTCAGCCAATTGCTCCACACCGTCATCCAGGACGTCGAAATTATCCAAGGCGATGTTGAGATTCTTTTCTTGCAGCTCTTTGGAGAAGCCATTAAACATGCCGAGCTGCAATTCATAGGATTCTAGCTCGATTACCGGAATTTTGCGCTCGATCGCTTTCTGGACGAAATACAGATCGATTCCGGCAGCGGCTTCGTATCCAGCCTTCACCGCTTTTAAGCTGCTGATCGTGGTTTCCACTACCCAAGGCTTGAATGCATCCAAGGCATTCGGCTTCATGCCGCTCTCCGTCAGGATTTTGCCTAGCTTGGCGTACGTCTCGCCGGACACATGATCCTTGAGCGCTGTTCCATCCTTATACATGCCCATATCCATGATCAGCTGCTGCTGCGCTTCGTCAGCTGCTTTGCTGACATCAACCTCGACGCCGAGATAGTCTGCTTCGGCAAAGGCTTCCTCAAATTCCGGACGCAGCGGGTAGAAGCTGTCATCCGCGATATGCATGGAGCCCACCAGATACACAGTATTCCCATTGCTCTCTACTTCCCACATAAACCCGCGGCCGCCGGTCTGTGCGGTTTCCGTCGCCTTGGAAACTAGCAGAACGGTACGGGTTGCTGCATTCCATTTGACCTCATAGCCGGCTGCGTCCCCGACAACCCGAATGGGTGCATAGGTTAAGCCATTGATTCGTTTCAGTTTGCCTTTCAGGGTAATGGTCTTACCGTCCACCACTGCAGTAATGGTGTCATCTGCAGCTCCCGTCAGCTTCACGTCCAAAGCCTGGAGCGTGCTTCTAAGCGGAACAAGCGTCGTGCCTTTTTCTATAACCGGTGTGCCAAGCGAATATTCGACAACTTGGTTATTCACTTTCACAGCCGGCTGCTGCGGCGCTGCCATGGCAGGCACTGACGTGGCGAGCAATCCCGCCGAAATCGTGAGAGACAAGAGCATGCGTTTCCAATTTTTCATGTATGTAAGCTCCTTTATGTTGGTGTGGTCTTATGCGGCAAAGAATAACCGTGCTGTACTCTACTTATTTTATGGGGTTATGTCCGCCATACCGATGCCGGTATGGCGCCCCCCTTAACTCTACTTTTTGTTCCGGCAGCCCTAACACTACTTCCACTGCTTTACATCTTATAAGCCTTCATTGCTTTTCTGAGCTCTTTGAACGTAGGGCGTTTACCGTACATCAGGACACCGGTGCGATAGATTTTCGCAGCCAGCCAGCCGAAGACGAGAATGGCCGCGATCAGGATCGCCAGCGAGAGAAGAATCTCCCATACGGTAATGTCGCCTAGTCCGATCCGTACCAGAATCGTGGTCGGCGAGATGAACGGAATGTACGAGGACACCTTCATCAGCATCGAGTTTGGAGCGCTCAGGCTAAAAATCGCGATATAGAACGCCACCAGCGACAGCATCGTAATCGGCATGACCGCCTGCCCTAAATCCTCGGTACGGCTGACGATCGAACCAATGGCCGCATAAAGCATCGCGTACAAGAAATAACCAAGGATGTAGAAGATTAAACCGAACACCAGCAGCATCGGGTCGATCGCGCTCAGGTCGAGATTCATGTCCTTCAATGTATCCAGGTTGTGCGGAAGCATCAGGTTCACGGCGGCCACGATGCCGAATGCGGCGATCTGCGACAGACCCAACAGGAACATGCCGATGACCTTGCCAAACATTTGGCTCAGCGGAGATACGCTTGTAATCAAGATCTCCATAATACGGGAGCTCTTCTCTGTCGTCACTTCGGAGGCGATCATGTTCCCCGTACCCATCAAGGTGAAGAAGAACAGAATAATCAGAGCGTACACCACAATGTAGTTGATAACCTCGGAAGCCCCTTCCTTCTCATCCGAAGCCCCGTCTGCATTGCCAGACGGATTCGTGCTTATGCTGCGTGCATCAATCTGAACCGGCATATTCAGTTCATTGATCTGGGCATCGGACAAATTGAGTCCTTCTACGATGCTGCGCGTCTTCGCCACCTGCAGCGCTGCTTGCAGATTGGATTGCAGTTCCGGGCTCATGGCCTCGTCTTCGGAGCTGTAGACCACGGTTGGGAACGTATTGCCTTCTTGTGCTTCAAATTTCAAATAGCCTTCGATTACGCCGTCTTTAATGTCTTGATTCAGGGCAGCTTCATCTGCCGTTTCGTATTTGACGAATTCGTAGGAATTGGCCGGTAAGCTGCTCCAAGTGGTCTCCAATTGTTCGGCAAGCGTTTGTTCTTGTCCATATACCAGCCCGATGCGGGTGGTCTCGTCGGATCCAGCCTTATCCCCCGTAAACATTTGGATCAGAAAAGGAAGATTGATCCCGATCGTAATAATGAGTGCAAATATCAAGGTAGAAACGAGAAACGACTTCGTTCTTACTTTATTCATGAACGTAAATCGGATAACGGTCCACATATTATTCATTGGATTCACCTACCGCCTTTATGAAGATTTGATTGAGTGTCGGTTCCTTCACTTCAAACCGATGGATCGTGCTTTGCGACATGGCCGTATTCAAAATGTTCTGCGCTGCATCAACCTGACTGATTCGGATGGAGTAACCGTCCTCTGTCCGCTCCACCGCCGTTACGCCAGGCAGGGCTTCAAGACCCCGAACTTCACCGGACGTACCGAGCACCACCTCTTCACGAGGATACTTGGATTTGATATCCTTCAAATTCCCTTTTACCACCGTATTGGAGCGATGGAGAATCGTAATGTTTTTGCACAGTTCCTCAACGTGTTCCATCCTGTGAGTGGAGAACAGAATGCTCGTTCCTTTGTCTCGGAGTTCTTTTACCGTTGATTTCAGAAGTTCGACGTTAACCGGATCCAGTCCGCTGAAGGCTTCGTCGAGAATGAGAATCTGCGGGTCATGGACAACCGCTGCGATAAAGCCCATTTTTTGCTGATTGCCCTTGGACAGCTCTTCGATCTTCTTGTCGTAATAGTCGGGAACTTCAAACCGTTCCAGCCAGTATTTCAAACTCTTATCCGCGTCTTTCGCGGACATGCCCCGCAGCTGAGCCAAGTAGGAAATTTGCTCGCTGACCTTCACTTTCGGGTATAACCCGCGCTCTTCCGGCAAGTAACCCATAATGTGACGCAGTTCCTTGTTGTACGGCTTTCCGTTGTACAGGATCGTTCCGTCATCCGGGTAGATCAGTCCAAGCACCATCCGCATGGAGGTTGTTTTGCCGGCGCCGTTCGCCCCGAGCAGCCCGTAGATTTCACCTTCCTCAACCTGAAGCGAAATCCGGTTTACTGCCGTTTTGTCTGCATAAATCTTAACTACATTGTCTAATTGCAATCGTTGCATCTCCTAAAAACCCCTCTCTATCCTAGTTCTGCACATTGGCAGGCATGTTTCCGTCAATCCATAATCGAAGCACTTCATCCAGCTCCAAGGAACGGGTCTGAATAAACGGGATGCCTGCAGACTGCAGGATCTTCTCCACTTCCAAGCATTCCGTCGTTATAAAAGATATCGTGCTCGCTGTCTCTTGCTTGAAGCTCAGAATACCCGGCAGCTCCTTTACAATGGAGGCATCTCCCTGAATCCAGCATTCCCTCCAGTTGTCCAGCAGGGAATCCTTCTCCACCATGCCGAGCATCTTCCCGTGATGGATGAGAATGACATAGTCCGCCAGACGCCGGATTTCATCCACCACATGGGTGGAGAGCACGATGGTCGTATCCATGGACTTCATCACTTTGTGCAGCTGATCGATCATCAGCTTCCATGCGAATGGATCCAGGCCCGAGGAAGGTTCATCCAGCAGCAGGAACTTGGGCCTTGGCGCCAGCGCAGCGGCGATCTCGAACTTGCGGCGTTCCCCCTTGGACATCTTGCGCAGTTTGACGCCCCGCGGGACATCGAACCGGGATAGAAGCTCATCGAAAAAATAACCGTCCCAATCGTCATACCAGGATGCGCGGAAGCTGGCCGCTTCATCCACCGTCATATGCTGTTCTTCTATGCTTAGCTGTTCAGGAACGAAGCCCATCTGTTTACGGATCGAGACCGGAAGCTCTCCCCGGTAAGACTCGCCGAACCAGGTGATTTCGCCTTCGTCCGGAAACACGGTCTGCATCATCATGTTCAGCAGCGTGCTTTTTCCCGAGCCGTTAGGTCCCACCAGGGCAACGATATATCCTTGGGGAATCGATAATTGGATCGGGCCGATGGTTTTCGTTCTTCGCCGTTTAATGACATTACGAAACTCAATAACATGCGGTTCCATGGAATGTTAGCGACCTCCTTTGGCGTCATATTTTTCCCGGACAACTTCCATGAACATCTCTTTCATCTCATCTTCATTGAATTGAACGGCAAGCCCTTTATCTACGGCATCCCTTAATGCCTCAATGACCGCATCGCGTTTATATTGTTCTCGGGCTTGGTCGCCGACGCCGGCAACAAAGGTTCCCGTGCCTTGCCTCGTTCGCAGCAGCCCTTCATTCTCAAGATCCTGATACACCCTGCGCACCGTAATGACGCTACACTTCAGATCTCCGGCAAATTCCCTAATGGATGGCAATAACGTTCCCTCCTCGATTTGACCGCTAATAATGAGCGAGCGCAGCTGTGTTTCAATCTGGTGATATAAAGGCTCTGCGCTATTTTCATTGATCTGTATCAGAAGTCGCACCTTTTACCACCTCGCTTTTCTTTTGTGCATAAGCCCGTGCCATTGCATGCCATACGGATTCATCTTTAGGTCCTTCATGATAAATCCCTGGTCTGCTGCCGCGTGTAGGTTAACTTGCTCATAAGCAGCATGGACACCAATCCCGCAATCAGCGAACCCCACATCACCGGAGATAACAGGCTCCATTTCATGGCGGCGTTCGCTGCGAATTCGAATATGCTGTAACCCAGCAGGCTCAGTACAGCGATCAATCCCGAAAGGAGCAGACTCATAAGAACGGTATTCCTTAGATACACCTTGCCGCTGCACATATTTTCCCAGTAGATATAAGGTCCCGTTAATAAAAATCCAACCCCGACCCATGTCAGCATAAAGGCGATATAGCTTGGAATATCCATCACGCCTCTAAGGTGATTCCCGATAGCATAGATGATTCCGTAAAACACGATGCTGTTGATGGCAAAAGCGATCAGGGAATTAATGATCCGACTAACAAAAATCGCGGAAGCCGGCACCGGTATGCTCCGGTAGAAGTACAGCATTCGGGTGTATGAATCCTCGTTCAAATATTTGAAGGACTTCCGGTTAAATAAAAAACCTACAAAAGGAGCAAAAAGCACCATGATAAAATCGACAAACGGGTTATTGTATTCGTCTAGATGCTCGAACTGAACGTTTATGACGACGCTCGTGGCGAACCCCATGTACAGCATGAACAGTATCGTCCATATGATTTGGAGCTTATCGCTTGTGAAGTCTTTCTTTACGATCTTCATCGCATTATGGATAACCTGTTGCAATGCGTCTCACCCTTTCATTCCTTCATATATTCATTTCGTTTATTATCGCAGTCTGATCTCACTGTGCTTAGTGTGATTACTGTGCTCACTGTGTATATCTTTATACACAGTATATAGTGTGCATATAAACAGTGTCAATAGAAGTTGTAAAATTTTATGATTATCCTGGTTTCAACAGCGACCGGAAATGGATACACTCCCCCTCCTCTGCCCACAATTGAGCCGCCAAAACAAAAAAACACCCGCCAGATTTCTCTGACGGGTGTTCTCCTCCAATTACATTCCAAATATGACTTTCCATACAGGCTGGGTATGCCCGCCCGGGTACAACAGGTACAACAAGGTATACACGGCTACGCCGGTGATGGCCGTAAAGAACCAGATGATCGACGTAACTTTGCCCCACTTGCGGTGCTTGGAGAACTTCTCCTTGAAGCCGAGGACCAGCGTCGTGATCCCGAACACAGCGGCTACGGTAGCCAGTACAATGTGGAAGATCAGGAATATCTGGTAATACGGCTTCAGGTCATCAGGTCCGCCCCATGACGTGTTGCCGATGAATACGGTGCGCGAGGAATAGATGATAAAGAAGATGACGGCTGCGATGGCCGCCCAGATCATCACTTTCTTGTGGGCCTCGCGCTTCCCTTTAATGATAAGTCCCCAGCCAATCGCCACCAGCACGGCGCTGATGACGATGAACGTTGTACTGACCGTGGGAAATATAAAAAACCAATCCATATGGATCCCCCTTCAATAATCCTGTTACGCCTGATTGAGTTTGCCCGGAGGAATCTCGCCAGGCAAAGGATCGTCCTCCTGATTTTCTCGTTTGTACCAGTGAAAGAACACATAGGCCAGCATCGAGGCAAAAATGATTTCCTGGAAAAACTTCATGATGATCCCGCCCACTCGCTGGTCAATCGCGGGCTCCAGGTAGCCGAAGAACTCCGGCCCACCGAACTGGCTGAGCAACGCGGAGGTATCGCCGGCAACGCAATAGCCCATCGCCTTCGCCCATACCACTGGATCGCTATAAGTTGCGTACATCGGTTCGCTTGAGAAAATAATGAGCCCGCATGCCGGTGTCAGCAAGACCATGTTGAGAAAGATGTACCCCATCTTCATAAGCCCTGACGACTTGTCCTTCTCCGGAATCGGTTTAATGATGGCCCACCACATCAGCAGCGAGGCGATAAACAGGATCAAGTAATACAGACGGTGCACCCAGAAGTTTAACATGACAAAGTCATGGATGACCGGGATGTGATAAAACGAAAACAAGCCGTTAAACAGAACCGCCGCAACAATCGGACGCGCAAGGAAACCGAGCTTCTTAAACGGATTGACCTTGTCGAAGGCGCGCCACATCCAAACAGGAATACCCAGAATCAAGAGCGGCACTGCCATTAGATAGGACATGGCCATACTGACCATATGAAACGAGAACATTGTATGCCCGAGCAGTTCAATAGGTCCACCCTGTGCGAGATAGAACGTTAGCATACCGCCTACAAACAGTGTTTTCCTTCCTGCGGAAACCGGAGCACTCCCTTCAAAGCGACTGCTTAGCGGCCCGGTCAACAGGAAGTAGCCTGCCGTAACGAGCAGCATAAATGCCAGGAACAAGGGACTCCATTTATCTGCAAAACTAAAATATTCTAAGCCCAGCATGCAAAAACCTCCCCTAAACGGGTTAAATTCTGTCGAAATTGTGACACCTTCCTACGACTTAAAAAAAGAGGGGGCTGAAGTAGCCCACCTCTTTTTCATTTTACCACCAAACCCAGAACAGTGCCATGACAATACAGGTACTAGCTACGAAGAAGCCGCCAATCATGAATAGGATTGGCATCAGATGCCCTTTGTCCTTCAAGTGCATCCAGTAACCCATTTGCACGAACACCTGCAACACAGCCATAACCAGCAAAAGGATGATCGTAAATGCTGTGTTGATGCCTCCGGCCGCGACAGCCGCAAAAGCAATCGCAGTCAAGACGATGGAGAAAATAAAGACGACAATGTGTTTCTCAGGACCTTCCACACGATGGCGGTGTTTCACTGTAGGCCCCTCATTGGATTGTTGATTCGCAGTCATTCCTTAGCCCACCTTTCCAAGAAGGTATACGACCGAGAAGATGAACACCCATACAACGTCGATAAAGTGCCAGTACATAGCAGACACATAAACCTTAGGTGCTGTAACCACGGTTAACCCTTTTCTGTACAGCTGAGCAATCAACAGGCTGATCCACACGACCCCGAAAGCAACGTGGGCGCCGTGGAAGCCAACCAGCGTATAGAATGCAGACGAGAATGCACTCGTCTTCATGTTAAACGATTCATGCACAACATATTCGTAGAATTCATAAATCTCAAGGCCAAGGAATCCAAGACCCAGGACAACGGTCACGATCAGCCACAGCTTCAGCTTCTCGATATTATGACGGTGCAGCGCCTGAATGGCGAACACGCTGGTCAAGGAACTGACAAGCAATATCAGGGTTGCTGCTGCCGTGATCGGCAGTGAGAACAGCTCAGCAGCAGTTGGACCTTCGTTGTTCTGGCCGCGAAGCGCCAGGAACGTTGCAAACAACGTACCGAAGAGCACGGCCTCTCCACCGAGGAAGAGCCAGAAACCAAGAACCTTATTACGGCCTTCGAGTGTTGCCTTCTCGGGCTCGTGAGGAAGTTCGCCGTTTACATGTTCAGCGTGACTCATGCTTTACCCTCCCCTTCCAGTTCTTCAACTTCGATGTGATATCCATGATCATCGTACAGGGAACGAGCGATCATTGCCGCGAACGTAATCAGAAGACCAACAATCAGAACGATATATTTATTGAAGATTAAGCTCATGAACGAATTCGAGAAGTCTTCCGTGCTAAACATGAAACCAAGACCCGCGATAAACAGACCCAGTGACATCACAAACGGAAGGATGCTTGGCGAAGGCATATGGATCGGGCCAACCGGCTCGGATGGTGTCATCTCTTTATTGCCTGCCATCTTCTCTTTCCAGTAAGCGTCAATGCCGCGAACGAGCGGAATTTGCTTAAAGTTGTACTCTGGCGGTGGAGAAGGAATGCTCCACTCGAGCGTGCGTCCATCTTCCCATGGATCCGCTGCAACGCCAACCGGTTTTCTTGTAGTGACGGCAATGTTAGCCAAGAAGAGCAATACGCCGATCCCCATCAAGATTGCACCGATGGTACTGATGAAGTTAAGTTCGTCGAAATTCTGGTTCGGCAAGTACGAGACAATCCGCCGCTGCATACCTAGCAATCCAAGGAAATGCTGTACGAAGAATGTCATGTGGAAGCCGATGGCAAACAACCAGAACGTCCATTTGCCCAGCGTTTCGTTCAGCATACGGCCGAACATTTTTGGCCACCAGTAATGAAGGCCGGCGAACAGACCGAATACCAGACCGCCAACGATAACGTAGTGGAAGTGAGCTACGACGAAGTACGTGTCATGGAACTGGAAGTCTGCAGGAGCAGAAGCCAGCATGACGCCGGTGACCCCACCCATTACGAAGGTCGGTACGAAACCGATCGCAAACAGGTTTGCGCTGGTGAAGCGGATTTGGCCGCCCCACATCGTGAAGAGCCAGTTAAAGATTTTGATACCGGTAGGAACGGCGATCAGCATCGTTGCGATGGAGAAGAGCGCATTCGCTACAGGTCCAAGACCTGTCGTAAACATATGGTGAGCCCAAACCATGAAGCCCAAGAAGGCGATCAGGATGGTCGCAAATACCATGGAACTGTATCCGAACAAACGTTTACGGGAGAATGTAGGGATAACTTCCGAGATAATACCGAACGCCGGCAAAATCAGAATGTAAACTTCAGGGTGACCGAAAATCCAGAAAATATGCTGCCACAATACAGGGCTTCCGCCTGCCGCAACATCAAAGAAATTGGCACCGAGCAAACGGTCAAAGCTGAGCAATACGAGACCTACCGTAATGGCAGGGAATGCGAACAGGATCATGGCCGAAGTGATGAACGCCGTCCATGTAAACATCGGCATTCTCATGAAGGACATGCCAGGCGCACGCATCGTAATGATGGTAGCCAGGAAGTTGATACCACCGATCAACGTACCGAGACCTGCAATCTGAAGTCCTATCGTGTAAAAGTCTACGCCGTGCGTGGACGAATAGTCGTTGGTGGAGAGCGGCGTATAGGACGTCCAGCCCGCATCAGGCGCGCCGCCCATAATCCAGCTCAGGTTAAGCAAAAGTCCACCGAACAAGAACGTCCAAAATCCGAGCGAGTTCAGAAACGGAAACGCGACGTCGCGCGCGCCGATCTGAAGCGGGATGACCGCGTTCATCAAGGCGAAGATAACTGGCATTACGCCAAGGAAGATCATCGTCGTTCCGTGCATTGTAATCAATTCGTTAAATACTTGAGCCGATACCAGATCGTTCATCGGCTTGATCAGCTGCAAGCGGATCAGAATCGCTTCGATACCGCCTATCCCGAAGAAGAAACCACCCGCGATCAGGTATAATATACCGATTTTCTTGTGGTCGACGGTTGTCAGCCAATCCATGATCCCCGTGTAGCGTTTGACGCTATGGCTAGAAGCATGAGCGTGAGCCAAGGTTTGTACCCCCTTTTAAAGTTCTTGCTGTATTAATAATCCAACTTATAATTGGCCAAGTAATCGGCAATCTGCTCGATTTCTTCGTCACTGAAGCCGAGATCCTTCGGATTAGGCATCGTGTTGCCAGGTTTTACAGCCTGAGGCTCCATCAGCCATTCCACCAGGTTGTCTTTCGTCGGCTTAGTGCCTGGTTTGCCGCTTATGTCGTTCAGCAAGATACTCGCAATCGTCTCACGGGATCCAATGCCGGTCAGGTTAGGACCCATCGCTCCGCCTTGGTCGCCCACAGCGTGGCAGGAAAGACAGTTGGTCTTGAATTTCTCGGCGAGTGCCGCATCCGCAGGAAGCACGGCCGGCTTTTTGAATGCCGCCACCCATTTGTCAAATGCCGCATCGTCAACCGCTTTCACCCGGAATTCCATGAAACCGTGGGAAGGACCGCACAACTCTGCGCATTTACCAATGTATGTATCCGCTTTGTCAGCAACCAGAGTCATGTAGTTAACGCTGCCTTCCGTGTTTGTATCCATCTTGCCGCCGAGCGATGGTACCCAGAAGGAGTGAAGCACATCATTCGTTTTTAATTGGAATGCAATTTTCTTGCCTACGGGAACAACCAGTTCTTGAGCCGTTCTTACGCCGTAGTCTGGATAATTGAACTCCCACCAGAACTGGTGAGAAGTAACTTCCACCTTAACTGCATCTGGATTGTTCCAGTCGTTCTCTCCGTAAGCAAATACCTTTTGAATAGTAGGAACTGCAAGCACGAGCACCAAGAGCAGCGGAATCGCCGTCCAAATGATCTCAAGCTTATGGTTACCTTCCACTTGCTCAGGAATTTCATCTTGTCCCTTTTTTCTACGGAATTTAACAAGCACGTATGCGGCAATTCCAAATACCACAACCATTACGACGATCATAATCGAAATGGAGAGCTTAATTAAATCCAGTTGACCTTGTGCTACCGGACCTTGTGGTCTTAAGACCGACAAATCCTCTCGGCCGCAGCCGGATAACACCAAAGCAAACATGGCCATCAAAGGAAGAAGACGCTTTACAGCCTGCCACCGTTTCATCATTGATCTACCCCACTTTTCCGATTTTCGTAGACTACCATCCGGCGCAAACAGCGGTAATCTACCTGCACAATCACGGATGAAGTAATCCTGTCAATTAAAGCAATCACTTATTAAATATAAGTTCATGGGTTGCTTTTGTCAATCATTCACAGGGAGTTCACAAATTGTTCGAAAAGTCGTCAAAGTCGCGCCGTTACTGATTTTGCAATCGCTTTCAAAGCGCACCTTCCACCCCGCGACCCCGCATTCGACATTCTTCACATCCCGTCAACGACAGCCTTCATAGCTATATATACAGTCATTTCCGCCTTTTTGAATCTGTATGCAGCCGTTCCCCTATCAACCCGGACAAACATGATGAAGGAGGTGTTCCTCGAAAGCCGCAACCGGGCCTGCAAAGAACGCCTCCTATTATTATGGTATATTTTCGGCATCTTAATCCGTCAGAATAACAGCATCTCCACGCGTAATGGCAATCGTATGCTCATACTGGACGCCCACCGATCCATCCGCGCTGGAGATGGTCCAGCCGTCATCCCCCCAGAACACCGCCCCTGAACGGCCCAGGGTAAATACCGGTTCGATGGTAATGACCATGCCTGCTTTGAGTTTGAGGCCCCTTCCGGGATTTCCATAGTTCGGCACATCGGGCGGCTCGTGGATGGCGCGGCCGATGCCATGACCGACCAGCGGTTTGACGATCCCATAGCCTTCTCTTTCGGCAACCCGCTCGATCGCATGGCCGACGTCACCCAAGGTTGCGCCGTGCCGCGCGGCCTCGATCCCTTTAAACAGAGCTTCGTGCGTATGCTTCATCAGCTGCCTTACTTCCGGGGAAACCTGATCCACCGCGTAAGTCCAGCCGGAGTCGGCCAGCCAGCCGTTCTTGTTCACCACCATATCAATGGTGACGACATCCCCGGATTGCAGCGGACGCTGGTCGGGAAAGCCATGACACACCACCTCGTTGACCGATGCGCAAGTGGCGTAAGGAAAACCTTTGTATCCTTTTTGCTCCGGGAAGGCCCCGTTCTTCTCCAGAAACTTCTCGACCCTGGCATCGATCTCGCTGGTCGTGATCCCCGGTTTGATGACTTTGGCTATTTCACGGTGACAGGCGGCCAATATGCGCCCCGCCTCGCGGATATGTCCGATCTCTTCCTTCCGTCTAAGCTGTATCCTCACATCTGTCCACTCCCTTATATCCTTATCGGATCGATTGCTAACAATATATGTAGGGACCGATGCAAAATGCCCCGAGAAGCAGACTTTCCGCGTAACACGAAGACAAAATGGCTAAACGCAAAAAAACCGCTTTCGGGACATTTGTCCCAAAAACGGTTTAACCATAGGCGCTAAAATGGTTCATGTCATTAGTCGTTAACAAGGTGAAGATGCGATGCGTGTCTGTGATATTTCTATAGACCAGGTGCTGTTACAGGTTACGAAACGGAGGAATTCAGCTTGCCAAGTTCATGCTCAACAACAAGAGTAAGCTCTTCTTCGTAGCCCCCCATAATATGGTACTTCCGGACATACTCCTTTACAAATTTTTTCGGATCTTTAGGCCGGAAAATTCGTGTCATTTCCCGCAGACTTTCCTTAACCTCATTGTGACCTTTCGTTGCCATGATGGATCCCTCCCAAAACGTGTGGAATAAATTACTCCGTTTAAAGAGAATGCCGAAAAGATCTACCTCATTAAGTTGAAGCCATATTGCAGTTCTTACGGTGACCATTAGGTTGATATTCAGCAACTTACCAATGCACCTGACACTATACATACCCTAACAGCATGCAACTGAATCATTAATATATTATATCATATTCCTCTGTTTGTTTCATCTTTCCCAAAAATTGTTTTTCTGTACTATGTTTTTTCGCCGCGTCATCGGTTGCGCACAGAATTGGTTAAGATACTTTTAAACGATCCTGCCGGCTGCAAGCGGCGAATGCCGTCACCGGAATCAAAGATTGAGAAGATGAGATACAAGGAGGCCGTTATATCATGGTGAAGTCACAGACTATCCTGCATTCCCCCGTTGCCTCAAGCCCGCCTATTCCCGTTGCGGAGCCTGAAGACGCAGGCCTTCGGCGCGACGCGCTCGATCGGGTAGACCTGATCATACAGAAGCAATATCCGAAAATGCGGAGCTTTCTCCTCCTTCATGCCGGCAAACTTATCTACGAACGCTATTACGGCGGCCACGGCATATCCTCGCTGAATGATTTAAGGTCGGCCACCAAGAGCTTTACGTCTGCGCTTTGCGGCATCGCCCTCTCACGCGGCGAACTGCCTGAACTGAAAGCCTCCGTGACCGATATCTTTCAGCGATATGTTCCCGAACGCGCTCATCCGTTATTGCGCAACGTGTCCCTTCATCATCTGCTGACGATGACCTCGGGCTTTGCGTGGCAAACCGGTAAAAAGCTCGGGGAACCGCTCATCCACCGTTTCCACCGCAACCGGAAATGGACGAGCTTCGCCCTATCCCTCCCTGTCGTCGAACAGGAAATGGGCCGATTCCAATACCGGAGCACCGATTCCCACCTGCTCTCCGTTGCGATTAGCGAGGCCACGGGAATGGACGCCTACACCTATGCCCGGAAATATCTGTTCGAGCCGCTCGGCATTCGCCATGCCGCCTGGTCCCCGAGCCCCGAGGGCCACAGCATGGGTCATATCGGCCTGTATCTTACCTCCCGCGACATGGCCATATTCGGTCAATGCTGCCTGGACGGGGGACTGTGGCAAGGCAAGCCCGTCATTCCTGAAACCTGGCTTAAGCAGGCGCTCACTCCGCAGGTGAAAGGCTATCCGGCTTTCGGCGATTACGGGTTCCAATGGTGGACCGGCATTCAGAACGGATCGGTTTATGCGCTCGCCCACGGCCATGGAGGACAGCAAATCTACCTTTTTCCCCAGTTGGATGCGGTCGTCGTATTTACGGCCGACAGCAAGGTCAGCCGCTGGAAGAACCCGCGGGTACTGCTGGAACGCCATATCCTCGAGACCCTGAAATCCGCAGCGGCTTCCGCCGAATAGCTGGCAAATCGCAAACCTCGTTCTTTCTTCGCAAGAAGCGTTTGTGCCTTTTCCAAGCCCATTCACTGGCTAACATGCAAATTTCGGCGGATAGTCCCCCCTCTTTCTGGTTACTTTATGCCATATGAATCATTTCTTAAAATCAAGCTGAGAGGAGCATGCGACATGTCCGGTAAAGACAAGAATCTTCACCCGATTTCGAGAGAAGGGGTTGACGTGGACGGAACGTACACGAATGAATGGGGACGGGAGGAGTACCTGAAGCGAGGAGAGGAATTCCCGTTCGATCCGCAGATGGGCTCCACGGAGTGGCGGCTGGCGGAGTATGACTTCGACAACCACCATCAAGGCAGAACAGACGAGCGTCTGGTTCCGAAAGAAAAAGGTCCGGATAAACAGGTGAATGCCGAATCTCCGCTCCGCCATGACGTGGAAGTAGATTAAAGCCCTTGCATACGGCAGCGAAGAGATGATTCATCAGACCTGCTAATAAAAGGGTGATTTGATATGCGAAAATCGAAGCGGCTTCTGCTGTGGCTGATCCCAATCGCCATAGTGGCAGCCTTATGGCTCATAGCTAATGTCGTGGAACCGGAGTATGCCTATGTACCGCCTGCGCATAAATTGGAAAATTCCAATTCCACGCAAATCCAAGCCCGGCAAACCGATGTCATTCGCCAGTATGACCTGTGGGGCAAGACGCTTACGGTCCCGGGAACCGCTTTGCAGGATCAGCACCCCCGTTTGACAGCGGCCAATGGCGCAGTTGAGGTTAACAAAGAGCTGCTTGCCCTGGGGCGCCGCACGATGTATGAGGAATCCTTTGGCAATGAGGTGTTCTTGACCGATATTTTGGGAATCGTCGACGGTCCGATGAAGCTCAAAAACGTTGCTAAAGCCCTTGCCGAGCTGAAAGGACGGGGAACCACCAATTTGCGCGTCGAGCTTGATCAGGATGTGACCATCGGCGGCAAAACCTTCCGCAAGGGGGATAAAATCGATACCGGCTTTGACGTAGCCAAAGGAGCTTATTCCCCCATTGGCGTAACGTTCAAATATGCCGAAGGCAAAACCCGCATCGGCGTTAGCTGCATGGCCTGCCATGCCACCGTGAACCGTGATACGGGAAGGGTCGTGGAGGGCGCGCCCAATTCCGATCTGAACCTCGGTTTAATGCTGGCGTTGGCCCCGAATAGCGCAGCGTATTTCACCCACACGGACGTTGCGAACCTCGTGGATTATGTCAAGAACGGGCAGCGTACCGTCATAAATTCCAAAGGGCAAGCCGAAGCCCTCCCGGATCCCGCCCTGCTGGAAAAAGCCGTTGACGACAATCTGATCAAATGGGCGCCCGGCAATTTCGATACCACCGTCGATAAGGTCAGCGACGTGACCCAAATTCCCGATATGTTTACAAAGGGCGACCATCCGTACAGCTGGAGCGGCTTCGCCATCGCGGGTCCCTTCAACGGACTCAGCACCTTCAGCAACAATGTTCACGCCCAAAATACGGATACCTTGAGCCAAACCGAGGTCAGCGAGCCGCTAATGGGGATCGACAAAGAGATTTATGTGGGCACCATCCTGCAAAATGCGGCCCATCGCAAGTTTCGCTATGATCCAAGCAGCGGGCTGAAGCCGACCGAATTCTTCGACCGCCTGGACCCGAATCCCGGAACCCCCGGCGTTAATGAGGTCATCAAGATTCCGAACTTCCCCAAGGTTTCGGCCATAGCGCCGAATGGGCTGTATATCAGTTCGCCGGGTTTTAAGGCCGGGGAGCAGGTTAATGCCATGTCCGCTTATCAGAATACCGTCCGTCCGCCTGAAACCGATAAGGCTGAAACCTCCGATGCCAAGACCCTCAGCCTCGGGGCGGAAGTTTTCAAAAAAGCGCAGTGCATCACTTGCCACGCAGGCGACTATTTTACCAACAACCGCATTCTGCGTGCGGCAGAAATCGGCACCGAGCCTGCAAGGGCGAAGGCCTTCCATTTTACGCAGAACGCTTTTGGCGAGGCGGAGTTCTACCCGCCCGACACGCCTGTCCCGATTCCTCCGGACGCCAAGGCGACTAAAGTCCCGCTGGATGGAATAGATCCGGAGCAGATTCGGCTGGGCTTCGGCCATAAATCGGGCGGCGGTTATAAGGTCAAAGGATTGATCGGCCTCCGCTGGTCGGCACCGTATTTGCACGACGGGGGCGTCGCGGTCGGGCCGGAGCTGTCGCAAGCCGGAGTGCCGGCAACGCTTATGAAGGGCATTCACCCGGATCCCTACAACAGCCTGAAAGCCCTGATCGACCGCAAGTTGAGGCTGCGGGTCGTTGAGGCGAACCGCAAGGATTCGAGACTCAGGGATACCCACGTCACCGGTCAGGGACATGAGTATTGGGTCGACGAAAGCAGCGGGTTCACGCAGGAGCAGCAGGATGCGCTCGTCAAATATCTGCTCCAATTGAAAATGAAATAAGTCCGGGATATAACCATCATACTTTGTCCCATCGGCTCATAAGGTAAGGTATATAGCTTGCCCTACCCCAGAACCGGTCTAAGACAAGGAGTTGATGAGATGTCCCCTTTCAAATCGTCCACAGGACTTCCCGAGAATCTGGCCGCGACGCTGTGCTATCTTCTTCCCATGGTCGGAGGAATTCTGTTTCTTTCATTAGAAAAGAGAAGCCGATATGTCATATTCCATGCGCTGCAGTCCTTGCTGGCCTTCGGCCTCCTGGCCGTCGCCCACCTGCTGTCGAGCGCGGTGCCCATCATCGGCCTTCTGGCCTCCGCCCTCCTGGCGCTGGTCGGCGTGCTGATGTGGCTGGTGCTTATGTTTAACGCCATTCAAGGAAAATGGTTCAAGCTACCATGGATCGGCAATTTTGCGGAGAAACAAATGCAGCGCATCTAAGCTAGGTCATGCAAAAACGGCTTCCTCCCCATATTAGGAGGAAGCCGTTTTTTTGGGCTTTAGCCGAGAACCGAACAGGATCAAAAAAAGCAGCCGGAACGGATCCGGCTGCTATCGAAGATTATTTTAAGCTGCGTGCCCTTCTGCCGTTTCACCCCGCTCAGTGCGGGTCGGCTTCGTATATTTCAAGCCGTTAAAGATCAGATTCAGCACAATCGCGGTCAAGCTGCCGGCCACGATGCCGTTATCGGCAAGAATGCGCAGGTTGTCGGGCAGGCTGGCGAACAGGCCCGGCACGGTTGTGACGCCAAGACCCATGCCGACGGAACACGCGATAATGAACAGATTCTCATGACGGTTAAGGTCTACTTGATCCCCTAACATCCGAATGCCGGAAGACACCACCATGCCGAACAGGGCAACCATCGCCCCGCCCAGAACCGACGTCGGCACAAGCTGCGTCATGGCGGCAATCTTCGGCACGAATCCGATCAATACAAGCAAACCGCCTGCCACTACGATGACGTCGCGCGTCTTCACGCGGCTCATCTGAATCAAGCCAACGTTTTGGGAGTACGTGGTATAAGGGAACGAGTTGAAAATACCGCCTACCACAATCGCAAGACCCTCCGCGCGGTAACCTCGGGACAAGTCCTTGGAGGTGATATCGCGATCCACGATTTTGCCAAGCGCCATAAATACGCCCGTCGATTCGGCAACGCTGACGATCGCTACCAGAATCATCGTCATGATCGGAACGATTTTAAACTCCGGCGTGCCAAAAAAGAAAGGCTGCGGCGCGCGGAACCAGCCGGCTTCGCGCAATGGGGTGAGATCAACCCCGCCGTATAACGCGGCAACCAGGGTGCCGAGAATGAGACCCAAAAGAACGGAAATCGAACGCAAGAAGCCTTTGGCAAAACGATTCATGATGATTATGAAAGCAAGAACGCCGAAACCAAGGGAAATGTTCAGTGCGCTGCCAAAATCCTCACTGCCTTGACCGCCCCCAAGGTCGTTCAAAGCTACGGGGATCAGCGTCAGACCGATAATGGTGACTACGCTGCCTGTAACGACAGGCGGGAATACCTTAATCAGCTTACCGAATAAACCGGAGAACAGAATGACAAACAAACCGGAAGCGATAATCGCTCCATAAATAGCCGACATGCCATGCTGCTGTCCGATAATGATCATCGGGCCTACCGCCTGGAATGCGCAGCCGAGCATGACTGGAAGACCGATACCGAAATACTTGTTGCCGAACACCTGCAGCAAAGTAGCGACTCCGCATGCCAGCAGGTCGATGGCGATGAGATACGTCAGCTGCTCCGTCGTTAAACCGAGTGCGCCACCGACGATAAGCGGTACGATGATTGCCCCTGCGTACATTGCCAATACATGCTGCAAACCCAGCGAAAAGGTTTTGCCCGGACTCCGATTTTTATCGAAAATCGGTTCTTGCACCGCTTGTTTCTGTTGTTCCATGGCTTCTTGATTCCCCCCAATAAATTATTAGCTTTCGTTCTATGCGAATGTCACTACGCCGTCTTCAAGCGATGCAATCCGTACGAGCGATTCTACCCGGTAGCCCGCTTCGGCCAGCAGGCGTCCTCCCGGTTGAAAAGCCTTTTCAATGACGATCCCGATGCCTACCACTTCGGCACCCGCCTGCTCGACGATTCGGGCAAGCCCGAATGCCGCCTCGCCGTTGGCAAGGAAGTCATCCACGATCAGTACTTTATCGCCCGGCTTGATGAATTTCTTAGCGACCGTAATTTCGTTGGTCTCCTGCTTCGTGAAGGAGTACACCTTCTCCACGAATATATCCTCACGGAGCGTCAGCGATTTCTGCTTCCGTGCAAAGATGAGAGGCACTTCCATCTCAAGCGCGGTCATGATGCCCGGTGCGATGCCGGAGGATTCGATGGTCAATACGCGAGTCACGTTCGCTTCCTTGAACAATCGCGTAAATTCCTTTCCCACCTCTTTCATCAATACCGGATCCATCTGGTGATTCAGGAACGAATCCACCTTCAGTACCTGTCCGCTTAATACAATGCCTTCCTCTTTCACTTTGTTCTGCAGTAATTGCATGATGCTCCCCCTTAAATTTGTTGTCCGCATTCCAAGCAAAAAAGCCCACTTCCTCCCTTCACCGAATCGCCGGGAAAGAAACAAGTGGGCATAAGCAGCAAAAACGCACCGTTAGCCGTCCGATCAAACGGAATTGACCTGGCTTGTCCGCTGCTGCTATAACCCGTAGTCCAATCATTTCCGGTGATCGGGTAGAGACATGCAGGCCGATTCCTGCACCTATACGAGAAAATGTATGATATCCGAATTCCTTAGAATGCTTACGTATAAATGATATATTTCCGAATGAATGAAGTATAACGCATTCCCTATGAAAAAATAAAGTGAAAATTTACGGAAATAATAAACTACTGGTCAATTAAAGAGAAAAAAGGCTGCCCCATACGATTAATGGGACAGCCTTCCCTTGCATCAACTTGTAGGTATCACTTCGATTATCCATTCCAGGGGCTCACCGATGGGCACCGACATATCGCTGTTTATATCAACCAGCTGGATACGGAGCGTATAAGTCCCGACATGAGCTTGCTGCCAGCGGAACAGGATATCGCTCCCATTCCCTCCCAGATCCATGTCCCCAGCCGTTAACCCTGCATTCACTCGGTATACCCCTTCACGATCCGGAGTTGCGATCTCATACCCCTCCGTCGGAATCGTTCCCGGCTCATGCGGCTTCATCCGGAATCCGAGTACGCCCAGACTTACCGGCTGACCATGGTCATCGAGTATCGTCAATTCGTAGCCAACCCGGGTATCCTCGCTCAGTCCGTACGCTTTGGAAGAAAACCCCCAATACATATCAAGGGCTGCCGGAAACGGCCCTTCGCCAATGAATTCGAATTGCGAGAAGGGACTGACCTGGATGGAACGGACGCCTTCTCCAAGCACAGTCAATTGGCCTTCTTTGATCTCGAGCAGCTCGATCTTCTCCGTATAGCCGCCCGGCTCCAGCAGCTCGGCATAGAACTCCAGCGGAGTATCCGGCGAAGCAACCTCGCTTAACTTAAAGCCGGTACCATCAACAGACTGCAGCGCAAAGCTTCCCTCTGTGTTGGATTCCACCGTCTGCTCGCCATGACGGACAGGCAGACCCTCGACCGGAATTCCATCCCTTGTCAGCGTCACCCTGACTTGAACTTCCATGTCATCGTCATAGCCTTTCGTCTCGAAATGAATGGATCCAAAATAATTGTCTGGGCGGGCCGACAGTTCACTCCTCATATCATCGCTATATATAACCTTCACGAAAGGGTCGGTCACAGGCGGCTCCGTCGTAGGAGGTTCCGTTACCGGAGGCTCAGTCACTGGGGGTTCGGTCACAGGCGGACCGGTTACAGGCGGCGATACGCTGCCTCCTGATCCCGAGCCGCCGCCAGGACTAACCGGCGGCGGCTGGCGAACGCCTTTCTCCTGCTCCGCTTCTTTCTTGCCCTGGAGAAAGCGTGCCTTCTCCTCTGCATTTAAGGATTGAAGAAGCTGCTCTTCGGCCTTCTTCTTCATTTCCTCCTGTGCTTTTCGGTTCGCTTCATCCTGCTGCTTCTTCTGCTGCTCGATCTTAGCCAGCATATCGCCTAGTTTCTCCTGCAGCTGATCCAGCTGATTCTGCTGTTGATCTTGCTTCTTCTGTACCTCTTCCTGCTTGCGCTTCAGTGCTTCCAAGCGCGCCTGCTCCAGAGCAGGGTCGAGGCCGGCTTGTTTATCCAAATCTTTCACTTGGCCAAGATCAAATATCTTCCCCGAATCCGGGTTTGCTTCTTTCATCAGTTTATCTAATTCTTCTTGGCTGGCTTTTTTCTTATCAAGCGCCTCTTTCGCGATATTTCCGATGAGGTTATTCAAATTATCCGCGACTTTTGCCAAATCGTCCGGCGATTTCATAATCAAGTCTTGAGTGCCGGTTCCGCTTTCTCCGGACTGTAGTTCTTGCCGCGTCTTCTCGAGAAATTCCTCGTTCTCCCGGTCGATGTCGTTCTTATTCTTAATTATCTGAGCAATGATTCCCGGCGAAGCGTTCCCCATCAAATCCTCAATATCGATGAATTGTACAGGGGGTCGTCCCTCCTGTGAACCGCCTAGCGATATTTGTTGCGTGGGACTGATCGTGACCGGGCCGGATGGCAGCAAGGAACCTTCTGTGCCCGTCGGCACCAGCGAAGAGCTGACTTTCCCGCTAGCGGTCACTACGTTTGTCATTCCTGTTAAAGGGTTGACGGTGATTATAAAATGCGTGCCTTGTACGCTATTGTCCGCATAACCGGTCCGCACGTCGAAACGATCCGTCGACCGGGCCAGGTCGGTAACATCATAATAAGCCTGCCCAGCCTCCAGATTCAGCCGAGTTACGTTGGAGATGCCAATCTTGCGAAGCTGCTCGACCACCAACGTCGTGTCGTTGCCTAACGTAATGACATCTTCCGTATCCAGGATCCGAAGCTTGGCGCCTCCCGTGCCGGAGCCGGTAACCATTTCATCGTCTTCACCCAGCATCATCCCCTTGTAGGCGTCCACCTGCGCATACCCGCCGTAACGGAGCTTGGCCGAACCGGTGATTTCCACGACCTGCATGCGTCTCGGCGTAAAGTTCGAAGTGCTGAAGCTAACATTCCCCGGCTTCGTTTCCCGTTCAGCCAAATCCCGGATGATAACCAGCTTTGTACTGGCGTTCCATTGGACATCCTTGCCCATCAGTTCGGCCACCGCTCGCAGCGGAGCCATCATCTGGCCGTTGGCGATATACGGCTCAACTTCCGTCGCCGCTCGGGAAACTTCTTTGCCCGCCTGATCCCGGGTCATATAGGGATCTCCGGCTTGCAGCGTGATGACATCCTCGCCAAGGGTTAAAGTCATTTCCTTATTCTTGGCATCATAACTCAAACGGGTTCCGAGCAGCGTGCCTAACGTTCTGACAGGCACCACGATCTGGCCCTGTTTCATAACGGCCAAGTCGCCCAGTTGGGCCACCTGATCTCCGTAAGCTGCGGCGATCCCTTGGCCTGGTTGCCAAGCATCAGGCGTCTTATAGCTGGACCATGCCCGGACGGCCCCATTGCGTTGGTCCGCGATGAACAGCTCCCCACTATCCGAAGCGACCCCAATATCCGCCGGCGCGTTGAATCGGACCTCGCTTTCAATTCCATCCGCGTAACCTCTGGTTCCGCCGGCCATGGTGGATACGCGTTCGTCTTTCAGTTGACGCACGGCATGATTATGGGAATCTGCAATGAGAAGTCCATCCTCCACGCTCCATGCCAATCCCCGAGGCGAGTTGAAGCGGGCTGCACCCGCAGCTCCGTCCAGATAGCCAGGGTCTGCGTATAACGCGTCCTTGGTGTAGCCATCGGATGACGGACCGCTGCCGGCGGCCGTCGAAACGGTCCCTTTCCCGAAATCGATATAGCGGATCGCGTGATTGCCCGAATCGCTGACATACAAATTGCCTTTACCGTCAAGCGCAAGACCTGCCGGCTCGTTAAATTGCGCTTCAGCAAGCGATCCGTTCTTGTAGTCCCCTGCCAAAGCGATGACTCCGGCGCGAACCTGGACAGCACGCGTCGACGGGCTGCCAATCGTCGTTACTTCCCCATCCGGAGAGATCCGCCTAATGACGTGGTTCAGCGTATCCGCCACATACAGAATGCCGTCCTCGGTAACCGCAACGTCCTGCGGCTCGTGGAACAAGGCATCTTGAGCCTTCCCGTCCTTCAGCCCAATCCGTCCGTTGCCCGCTATGGTGGTTACTCTGCCCGCTTGATCGATTTTACGAATGGCATGGTTGCCTGAATCGGCTATGTACACTTGACCTTTTCCGTCAACGGCAATCCCGGACGGCCGATTCAAAAACGCAAGCTCGCCCTGGCCATCCAGGAGCCCGCCGATCGGAAGTCCCCCGCCGTCCCGCTTGTAGGACAAGGAGGCGCCTGCGAGAATGCTGCTCTTCCCGTCCTTTATTTTGCGAATCACATGGTTCTCCGTATCGGATACGATAACGGAGCCGTCACGCAGCCAAGCCACACTGCCCGGTTGTCGCAATCCTTCCGAAGCCAGTGACGAGGATAGCCCGGCTGCATGCCCCGGCCCCCCTGCAATCGTAGTCGATTGACCTAAAGGTAATCCATTGCCGGCGACGAGCCTCTCTTTGCTTGGAAGAGGCGCAGTTGATGCTGCCATGGCGTCGCTTGCTCCCCCAAATACACTCCCCGCAAGGACAGCGGCTAATGCCATCATGCCCATCTTTCTAAACCTAATCAAACCCAAACCCTTAACCCCCCTATACCTAAGTGATATTTCTAGCAAAAATCATACAATAATCCGGTCCTATCTGGATACATAATTTTCCTAATATATCTGACATCAAAAAAAAGCCACCTCAACGGTAGCTTTCTCCGACAATTTCATCTATTGAAACGTAACATGGATCTGCACGATCTCGGAACGGGAGCCCAGCCGAATCGGCGGTCCCCAGAAGCCGTAGCCCGAGGACACGATGGAATGCATCCGGCCTTTTTGCAGATATCCCCAATCGTTCTCGAACAGGGCCCTCGTAATCAAATGCGCCGGGAATACCTGACCGCGGTGCGTATGCCCCGACACGATCAGATCAACGCCCTGCTGCTGTGCTTCGTCCAGCGCATTCGGCTGATGATCGAGCAGAAAAACCGGCTTGGATAAATCCGCCCCTTCCATGATCATGGACAAATCTGCGCGGTCCTGATCCTGTTTATCCCGCCTGCCTACCAGCGTCAAGCCCTCCACCGTCAGTTTCTCGTCATACAGCACGGTCATGCCGCTGTCCTCGAGAGCCGATATCAGCTCCGTAATCTCCCCTTCGAATCGGTCATGATTGCCAAGCGAAGCATATACGCCATAGGTCGCCTGGATACCGGTCAAAATCCGATCTATCCCCTGACTTAAATAAGCATCCAGATCATCATCAATAATATCGCCTGGAAACAGCACCAGATCCGGCTTCAAGCCGTTGATCTCCTTCACCATGCGCTCAGCGTGCGCCTTGCCAGAAAGGACGCCGAAATGCATATCGGACGCCATGACGATATTCAGCTTCTCCATGGTACCCGCATCCTTGTCCACCTGAATATCGTAAGCACGTACGGTTGGACTATAAGCGTTAAAGGAGCCGAAACCGATCGCGATCACCATCAGCACCAGCACGACGGATACCGCCGCCTTCTCCAGCCCGTCTCTTCGCAATGCCGTCATCCTCAGCAGCCATAACACGATGTGCATCAACGGTAGAAGGATAATCAGCACATAAAAAATAGCCATCCAATACGATCCTATAATATTCAGCACGGTTGGATTACCGAAAAACCGTCCTGATATAAACGATGTCGATACCACGGTCAGCACGACTATGTATACCCATTTGAGCGCCATGGACGGCCCCGGCCTCAACCAGCTCCATACGCTTCGGCCAATATAATAAACCAGCAAGCCGTATATCAAAAGCGCCACGATTCCTGCAATAATAAACATCGCCATCCCCTTCCGTACATCCATTATAGCAAGCGGATTTTACAAATCCCAGCGGACGTTGGCGGAAGGCGGAGGGTTATGATCTTCGCATGGTTCTAATAGCATCAAGAAGCCGTTACAAACCCGTGCGTTGTTTCGGCAGCAGCTCGTTCAGCAGCGCCTTCAAATTACGGTCTTCCGTATATCGCTCCTGCCCCATATCCAATTCATTCACGCGTATATACGTATAGCTTTCGGCGCCGTTCTCCGGTTTAAAGAGAAGTTCATCATGCGGGTCAGGCACCACCCGATACTCCATTTCATGAAACATATCGAGCAGCTGCTCACCTGTAGGAGTCTCTCCCTTATCAACAAAAATCAATCCCCGCAGCTTCTTGGGGCCTTCTTTATGTCCGACTGTAAAATGAACGATGCATTCCATGCTCATCCATCTCCCTTCTTGGTTGTTATGTTATCCGTTCACACCCGTCTCATTCATGTTCTCCTGCCATCTCGGCCTTCATTCACGCGGGTTGCCGGTCTTAAGCAAATAAACGCCAAGATGAATCCCGGCGTTCCTAATCATTATGTCTATTCCATTCTACGATGAAACATGATGCTTAACTGTGACAAAAGTCACTTCCGGAAAGGCAATGATCTACAACGTGCCCCTAGGCCGTATTACGATTGGAGTCCCCGTTCACTTCTTCGGGATCGCCTTCATGCCCCGCCAGCGGGCGGGTTATCGATGACGCAGCCAGGTCTTCCTGCTCTTCCTGCTCTTCAGTCTCCGGCTCAGCATTTAGATACTCGCTTTGGATCAGGCCAAAGTGTTCTCCGTAACGCGCTTCCAGCTGTTCGCCCATGTCCTGTTCCAACTGGAACAATACCATCTCCTGCGTAAAATGGTGCAAGAGCAGCTCTGCCATGACCGGATGCTCCGTGATGACCGCTCCCGTATCATAGTCCCCGCCGCGCATCCCTAAGATGCACCATTGCCGATCGACGACAAACGAGAACTTCCGGCCACCGGCCCTTCGCTCCGCAAGGTCGCTCCACCCAGGCCACGCCAAAGTTCTTGAGAGTCCCTGATCCGGACCGTCGCAAGCCCACAGCACTTTCACTCCTCTTGCCTCCGCTTCCGCCAGCGGCTCACGGAGCAGCGACGCTTCCTCGCGCCAGACGTCAACGACGATCTCCCGTTTCGCCCGCTTCAGCTCCCGTACAAGCACATCAAGCACCGCCTGATCCCCCTCCATGCTAAGGAAGGGAGCGGCCGTGCCGCTGCTCCGCGGCAGGCTCTTCTCAACAAAAGCGAGGGATGCCTCCACGCGCCCGGATATCATCCGCGTCAATTCCTCCGGCTTCAGCGAACGGTAACGGACAGGTTCCCCGTCCATTCGCTCAAGCGCTCCCTGCCGCTCCAGACGCTGCATGGCCGCATAGACGTTGGAACGCGAAGCGCCCAAACGTTTAGCTACCTCATACCCGCCTGCAGGCCCATGCTCGGCAAGGTCCACCATAATCTTCGACTCAATTTCCGTAAATCCCAAATTGCGCAAATGATGCAGCAATTGTTCCATAATATTAGTCCTCCCATAGATGCTCGAACGCTTGCTCTATCATTCACACTGTCCTTTATTCATCGCGCAAGGGCATGATCGTCCGAATCCCTATCTCTTAAATCTGTTCAGCTCCGCAGCGCGGACACCATTTCGAGCCTTTCGGCAGGTCGACGCTGCAAATTTGGCACTTCACCATGTCGCGGGTCGCTTCATCGTCTCCGACGTAGTCTTGACTTTGATTATTTTCCTGCCAGAAACGAATGCGGCGGTCCAACTCCAGCTGTCTCTCCCGCTCGCGCTCGAGCTCTTCCCAATGGCGGCGGTCCCTCTCCTGCTCCTCCTGCTCGAGGCGCAGCCGTTCAGGATCAACCTCCGGTTCAGACGACCGCTCGATGATCTCCTCGCGCTGGCGTTCCGGTTCAGGATCATAGAGGTCGGGCTCGTACGGATCCGGATTCGGACGATAATCATAGGTCTGGACATCGTCCTGTTCCTCCTGGATTTCTTCAGCCGCCGCATATTCGCGTTTATCGAACATGCTCTTGCGCTCGGGCTCCCGCGGCTCTTCCGGCGCTGACTCCTCAGGGTCAATCAAATTGGCAAGCTTGTTTCCGCAATACGGGCAGAAATTCGCGTCCAGCGCGACCACGCGTCCGCATTCGCAGACCCGTTCATTCTTGAGCACCGCGATGCGGTTCCGTATCGCTTCGATTTGCTCCTGCAATCCATCGCAGGTTTGCGCGAGCTCGACCATTTCCTTTTCCGCAATCGTCATATCCTGCTGACGGTAGCCCTCATAGAATACTTTACCCATCTGCAGGTAATACGAGTTCTTCTGCTGTTCGATTTCGGAAATTTGGCTGTTGAGCTTATTCACTTCGACCACGTGCTGCGCCTTTTCCGTTGCACGGTTAGCTCCATCCTTGAGCTTCTGTAAAATCTTCATTTATGAATCCTCCTCTTTCTCATATCCCGATTCACCGGCGGTCGGCCGGCACATTGTCATATCTCTTCATCAAGGTTATAAACGATTTGTAGCCAGCCATAAACCGGCTGCCCCATGTTTCTTTGCAGTTCGCAGATTTGCTCATGTGTCATGATATGATCCTCATCGTCCAGTATACTGCCGTCATGGTGATTCTATCATACCAAATTCCTTGCCCCATGTGAAAAAGGAAGCCCCTTCCAACTTCGCTTCTGATTCATCCGGCCCCCGTACGTGTATATGATTAGAAAAATGCACAGTAAGGGGCGGCGGCCGGTTTAAACCCCGTATCCTATTCCGTGCAGCCTTGAGCTGCCGAAGTCTGGAGGGATTTATCATGACAAACGATAAAAAGACGTATTATGTTTCAGTCAATCACAACCTGATCCAGGATGTACCGAACGATACGAACGAATATGTCGTATATATGGATGATGAAGAGGTCTCGAAGCTGAGGGGGCTGCTCCATGAGGTCAGCAGCAGCGACCGGTATGCTTTTAAACGGACGTTCGTCCCATATAAATCGGCAGATCATGACGATGCCGCCGAGGAATACGATGAACGGACGATTAATCTTTACACCTTTCTCCATGAACATGGGGATGAACGCACCCGCAAAACCATCGAGGATATGAACATCATCGGCAAGCTGAACGATACCGGCTACGATGATCCCGGTTATGAAGACTCGCCGCTGAATAAGTAATCCGAATGCTTCAGTCCAAAAACAAAGGAATCCCGGAGCGAGCCGCTCCGGGATTCCTTTGTATAACTAGAACATCGCCCGGTCTTGCGCAGGTCCTGTTCTACTTTATAGATTCGCAAGCCGCGGTACAAGGATAAAAAGTCCCGTTTATCCTACGACTATTAGCACAGCTTACAGTTTAATGTTCGCTTCGTCGAAATACTCCTCCAGCGTCAGGCCGCTGTCGGCGATATCCGGTGCCAAATCCTTTCCTACGTAACGGATATGCCAAGGCTCGTATACATAGCCGGTAATATCCTCGGCCCCTTCCGGATAACGAATGATAAAGCCGAATTCCGGCGCGCGGCTCGCCAGCCACTGTCCTTCCTCCGTATGGCCGAACGTTTCCTCCAGCGCATTGCCCGCGCTAGGGCTGGATACGTCGATGGTCAGGCCGGTTTGATGCTCGCTCGTACCCGGCACAGCGCTTACGCGGTTAGCCTCGGCTTCCCCCTTGGTACGAACATTGTTCTCATATATGGTTTTTTGGCGGGCATAAGAACGGTATCCCGATACGGCCCGAAGCTCGATGCCGTCCGCTTTGGCCGCGTCGAACAATTCCTCGAGCGCGTCCGCCGCTTCTTGTCTCAGGTGCCGTTTCTCGTGCGGCTCATCAAAAGAAAACGGAACATCCGGCTCTACAAGATCGCTCGGCTCATAACCGTCCGGCAAGCTGCGCTGCTTGTTCACGACTACCGTCACGGCCTCCGCATTGGTCACGACCTGCTTGCCCCCGCTCTCCTGGATGGTGGCCTGGAGTGCATTCTCGCTGCGCTTTGCCATGACCGGATCCGCCGGCTGATTCTCAGCCCCCGTTTCCCCGTTCTCCGATCCGCCTTCAGGAAGCGTGCTGCCTTCCTGGCCCTCGGCCGGCGACTGCAATTCCTGCCCCTGTTCCTTGCCGGAGCCGGCATCGTCGGATTGGCATCCCGCCAGAATGGCCCCTGCTAACAGCAGGGATGACAGCATTACGCTTGTAAACCGGATTCCTCTTCCCGAAAATGCATTCATCTCTGCTACTTCCTTTCCCACAGTTTGTCCTGCCCCCATTGTACCTTATTCGGAATAAACAGGACAAACGAGCCGCTGACGAATCATGACGGATTTACACCGTTTACGTCAGGTATTCGGCAGCTTGCCTCGATTTACGGCGCTGCTCTTATCGAATTCCATACCATTCTGCAATGGATGTCCAAGCTATGGCGAAGGCGGCTCCAAGCTGCGGCGCTTCTGGTCCGCTTGCTTGGCCGCCCCGCGAGCGATCAGGGCAAGCGCTTTGGACGCGCCGCGAACGCCCGGCAGCAAGCCTGTCCAGTCGCCCGCCGGGCCGAGCTGATCCGCCGGAGGCGGCGGCGACAGCTGCACCGCCAGCTCGCTAAGCTGCGGGCCGGGCCGGTGCAAGCGGCCCTCGGCCGCCGCTTCGGCCACCCATTCGCCCGGAGAAGGACCGGACGGTCCCTTCTCCTTCGCGCGGGCGGCCGACTCCGCGGCGGAGCCGCCTGCCGGCGGCGGGGCTGCTTTGGCCCAGGCGTCGAAGACGCCGGCCAGCAGCGCTTCCCGCGGCAGCCCCAGCAGCGTCAGCAGCTGGAGCGGCTCTGCCGCCAGGCGCCGGGCTGCGGCAGCCAACAAGGCTGCGGCATGCCCGCAAGCCGCTCGGCCGCATGTGCAGCGCGCTTCGGCGGCAAGCTCTCCGCCCCGCAGGGGGGATGGCGCCAGTTCATCCAGCCAAGGGGCGCCCTGACCTGCAAGCAGGCGGTACAGCGCCTGCGGGTCTTCCTCCAGATAAGCCAGAACCGCCTCGCGGGCGGCAGGATCCCATTTCTCCACCTGCACGCTGACCTCATAAGTCTCCGAAGATTCGATGTCTCCGTCCGCTTTTCCCTTCAACCATCCCGGTTCGATCTCGAGTCTGATCCCTTCGCCTAATCCCGCAGTTTCCATAGCCCGCACCTCCTTACATTCCATTCGCGTACCGGTACGCCTGGTAGGCATGATGCCATCCGCGGACCGGCATTTTCGGTTACATCCAATCCTGCTCCTGAAGCTCGATCAGCTGGCGGAGCTCGCCGTCCGACATCTCCGTCAGCCAGGTTTCGCCCGACCCGACCACCTGCTCGGACAACGCCTTCTTCTGTTCGATCAGCTCGTCGATCCTCTCCTCCAGCGTTCCCTGGGAAATCAGTTTGTGCACCTGAACGTTGCGGTTCTGCCCGATCCGGAATACGCGGTCCGTCGCCTGATTCTCGACCGCCGGGTTCCACCATCGGTCATAATGGAGCACATGGTTCGCACGGGTCAAATTCAGGCCTACGCCCCCGGCTTTCAACGACAGGACAAAGAACTCCGTCCCCTCGCCTGCCTGGAACGCCCGTACCATCTCATCCCGTTCGCGTTTTTGCACCCCTCCATGAAGGAAATACGGCTGTTTTCCGTATTTACGTCCAAGCATGCTCACCAACAGCTCGCCCATGCCCACATACTGGGTAAAGATCAGCGCCGATTCTCCCACATCCGCGATGCTGTCCAGAATTTCGAGCATGCGCTCCATCTTGCCGGAGGACTCGGGACGCACAGCGCGTCCATCGTCGCGTCGAAGCAGCTGCGGATGATCGCATATCTGCTTCAGCTTGGTGAGGGATGAAAGCACAAGCCCCTTGCGCGCCATGCCCGTCCGACTCTCGATCTGTCCCATCATCTCGTCGACGACGGCTTGATACATCGCGCCTTGAACCTCGGTCAGCGGACAATACGATTTCAGTTCCAGCTTCTCCGGCAGATCCTTGCGGATGTCCGGATCGCTCTTGAGTCTGCGCAGCATGAATGGAGAAACCAGCTTGTGAAGCTCCCGGAATCTCTCCTGCTGCCCTTCACCCGGCGCATAGCGCTGACGGAAGCTGTTAAACGATCCGAGATATCCCGGATTGAGAAAATGGAAGATCGACCACAGCTCCGCCAGACGGTTCTCCACCGGCGTCCCCGTCATCGCAATGCGGTGCGGCGCGGATAATTTCATGACGCTCTGCGCCTGCTTCGTACGATAATTTTTAATATACTGGGCTTCATCGAGCACCACGCTCGACCACTGGATCGCGGATAAGTCCCCGCCGTCTCTTCCGGCCAAGTGATACGTCGTCAGCACGATATCATGATCGGCCGCCTCCTGCAGGAAATCGTCTCCGCGCAGACGACGGACGCCGTGGTGCACATGCAAGGTCAGATCCGGCGCAAATCGCTGAATCTCCCGCTGCCAGTTACCCAGAAGCGAGGTCGGGCAAATGATCAGCACTGGGTCTCCCGCGGCTTCGGTATTGAGGCGCTCCAGCAGGCAAGTGATGACCTGCACCGTTTTTCCAAGCCCCATATCGTCTGCAAGGCAAACGCCAAATCCCAAATCGCGCATCACGCTTAGCCACTGATATCCCCGTTCCTGATACGGTCTCAACTCTCCGTGAAGCGAGGAAGGGATCGGGCGGGACGGCAGCTTGCGCACCGTTTCCCCGTCCAGCAGGGAGGACAGCAGGCCCGTTGTCTCCACTTCTTCGATGAAGAGCCCCTTCCACAGGCGCTCTCCATCCATTTCGGCGCTCAGGTGCATCCATTCGGCAAGCTCCATTTCGCCCTTCTCATGGCGTTTCATGAAGCGCAGCACCTGATTGATCTCCTTCAAATCCACCTCAACCCATTCCCCGCGGAACTGGACGTAAGGCAGATTCTGTTCGGCCAAAAATTTCAATTCCTCTCGCGTCAGGGTATGGCCGCCCATCGCAGCGGATATTTGGAAGCTGACCAGATGCTCCATTCCGAGCACCGGCGTCGACTGTGCTTCGCCTGACGATCTTGCATCCGGCATCATTTTGAGGGATAAGCCGACGCGGCGGCGTCCTTCCCTGCTCCAGCGAGACGGCATTTGAACCGTAACGCCGCTCACCGTTAATCTCGGAACCGATTCCTTCATGAACGTCGACAACCGCTCCAGCGGCAGGTTGACGCTCTCCGGAGCGCGCCCGTACAAGCCTTCCGCCAGCTCGGGAGCAAGCGCCGCGGCTTCTCCAAGCCTCATGAGCAGCTGCAGCTGGGCCCCAGCATACATCCGTCCGCGCAGCAGCTGATCGGATTCCGGACTTCCCCATACGCTACGGACCGGCATCAATAAGCCTTCATCCTCCTGGCTTCGTGCCCAGAAGGTTACCTTCCAGTCCTTCCGGCTCTCTTCCAGCGGCGGTTCGAGCCGCAGCCCAAGGGCAAGGGTTCCGTTCTCAGGAGGCTGATCCTCCCCGCCGGCGTAAGGGAACACGGTCCCCCCGACCCGTTCTACGGCTTCCTCAAGCTCGCCCACTTCCTCCGCCGTTCCTTGAATGGGAATATCCCGACTGACCGTCAACAGACTGTTCCACCACAGCTCGGTAAGCGGGGATTGTCCCCGCCGGTAGTTCGCCAGATAGGCCCTCAGCTTGTCCTCCGATTCGCGGACGGCAGCCCTGGCTTGACTGTCGATCACGCCGCACAGGAAAGAATACAGCACGATCGCCCCCGCTTCCTCCCGCGTGGAAGGATCGGTTCCGGCAAGCGCTGCAGGCGTCCCGATGGCAATAGGAGGAATATTCGCCGCCAGCTGCAGAAAACGGGCCGTATCCTCGGTATTCAGCTGCGGTTTCCATACCGCTTTTATCGTGTGCATCGACGTTTTGCGCCTTCCGGCGGAAGGTACCTCCGCCGTCCCTGGTGCAAACTTCCCCTGCAATAACAGCTCCAATGCGAATCTGCTCGCTTGCACCCAATATTCCATTTCTTCGCCGATGGCCAAACCCTGAGCTTGGGTATGCTCGGGATCGAGCGAAACCAGCATGGAGAATGCGTCTCCCGGTGTCAGCGCAAGCCCTTCCATCGTCCGTCCGCCAAGCGTCTTCCGTTCCGGACGCCGCGCGCTTTTCGATCCGAGGACTTTGGCCGGATATCTGAGCTCGGCAAGCCGGAGGGAAGCGTTAGCGAAGGGACGGGTTCCATCCGGTTTGCGAAAGGTTCGGACCACTCTGCTCCATGCATCCACTCGGGGCTCCGAAACCTCACCGGAAAAACAAAAGAATACGTCACCTAACCATACGCCATAGAGCGGTTGATTCATCGTTGTCTCCCGTCTTTTCCTGCTTTATAGATATTATTACTATCTTATACGATAGCAACCTAATTTCAAAACGATACGGATTATGGCCATCGCCAAAATAACGTCAACCTTTATCATACCATGTATTTACTATTTCGTTATGATCTATGTATTGCATAGCGAATTCTTCTATTATATAGAGTAATGAAAAATCCTTGTTCTTATGCAGTCTCCCGTTGATTCTTGCCGCCCAAATTTTCGAAGCCTGCATTTTTTATGCGACCCTTCCGCTGATCCGGCGTATGTAGATCATACATTAAGAGTTCGGGAGGTCTTGCATTTATGGGTTTTATAGGCTTTGGTATTTTCGGGATTGCGGCTTTATTGCTGGGATTGTTCTTCTTTCTTCTTCACATTGCCGTCTGCGTATGGGGTTATAACGATGCCCGGCGGAAAGGGCGCAGTCCCGAGTTCGCGATTCTTGTTGTGCTGGGTTTATTGTTCTTCCCTGTGGTAGGTCTTATTATTTACCTGCTGATTCGCAATAATTATTAGCCTCCACAACAAAAAGACGGTGCAGGTTCGTCCTGCACCGTCTTTTTTGACGTCCATAATCATTCGGATGGCACTCGTGCCGACCTCGCGATTACTTCGCCTTTAAGCTGTCCCATGATTTCTGAATGCCTTCGAACAATTGGGTTTTGTCCACGTTGCCAGCCACATAACCCTGCATCTGGCTGCCGAATTCATTCATGCCGCCGTCCGGGAATTTGTTGAATTCCCAGCTGAGCGCTTTGTTCTCTTGGCTGTACTTCATGACATCGTTCCCCAGATCGCCAAGCGTCTCGCTGTTCGCCTCGATGCTGGTCAGTGCCGGGATGAATTTGAACTCTTCCGTAATGTAGCGTTTACCGGTCTCGGAAGTGACGAGCCAGTTCAGGAATTCCTTGGCTTCGTCCTTCACCTTCGATTTGTTGTTCACGACCCAGTTGTTCGGCACGCCGACCGGAAGCTTGTCGTTCTCTTCGGCGTTGTCATTGATCGGCATCGGCAGAAGGCCGATGTTCAAGTCCGGGTTGATGCCGTCGATCTGCACCTGCGTCCAGTTCCCGTTCTGGGTCATGGCCGCTTCACCGCTGGCAAAGGTCGTGATTTCCGTGTTGTAATCCGTCGTCAGCGGGTTCTTCTGGCCGTATTGGACGGTGAGGTCGAACAGTCTCATCCATTCATCGAACTTCGCGTTGCCAACCAGCTTCTCCGTGCCTTCATTCATTCCTTTGACGAATGCATCGGGATCTTCCTGATGGGCGAACGGAATGTTCAGCAAGTGGTTGGCCAAAATCCAGGTTTCCTGGTATCCGTTCACGAATGGCGTAATCCCAGCCGCTTGCAGCTTTTTGGCAGCTTCCTCAAGCTCCGTGAGTGTCTTAGGGAGTTCGGTGATTCCCGCTTGCTCAAACAAGTCTTTGTTATAAATGAATCCGTAACCTTCGATGGTCATCGGTTGTCCGTACAGTTTACCGTCTTTTGTCATGGGTTCTTTGGCAACGTCAACAACGTCCTTCACCCATGGCTGGTCCGAGAGATCCTCGACATTCTCAAACCATGTCTCCAGATCGCGGTATCCGCCGACGTTAAAAATGTCGGGCTCATCGCCGGAAGCGAATTTCGCCTTCAGCGCCGCACCGTAATCGGAGCCGCCGCCAACCGTTTGAATATCCAGCTTGATGCCGGGATGCTCTTTTTCGTACTCGGCCTTCAGTTTGTTCAAAGCCTCGGCGATTTCGACTTTAAATTGAAAAATCTTAATCGTTTTCGTTCCGCCCTCGGCACCGCCTTCAGCACCTTGGCCGTCCTCGTTGTTGCCGCCGCAGGCTGCAAGCAGCGTGGAGAAAGCCAAAACCATGACCAGGAGCAGCTTACCGTATTTCTTCATTGTAAAACCTCCCTTTTCTTCTATAACATCGTGTCCAGCATGCGTTGATAGCGTTTACTTTTTCAGTATAATCAACCTATTTTCGTTAGATCAGGTATTATATTGATCTTTGAGGGGGAAGGAATTGACCGTTTGGCGGTTATCCCTTCACCGCTCCTTGCGTAATTCCCTCAATGATGTACTTCTGCATGGCCAGGAAGAACAGAATGACCGGCATAATCCCCAGCACCAGCGCCGGGAGGGCCAAGTCCCACTGCTTGGTATACTGCCCAAAAAAGGCAAAAGTAGCAATTGGAATCGTCCGAAGCTCGGCAGACTGCAGAATCAGGGACGGCAGCAGGTAGTCATTCCATATCCACAAGGTGTTCAGGATGATCACCGTCACGAACATCGGCTTCATCAGCGGGAAAACCACCCGGAAGAATACGCCGTACCCGCTGGAGCCATCCACGGTCGCGGCTTCCTCGATCTCCATCGGGATCGATTTCACGAAGCCATGGAACAGGAATACGCTCAGCGGAACTCCGAAGCCCAGGTAACAGATAATCAGTCCGTACAAGCTGTTGTTAATGCCGAGCGTTGCCGTCACTTTCACGAGAGGAATCATGATCGATTGGAACGGAATGACCATCGCCGCCACAAACAGCGCAAACATGATCTGGTTAAAACGCGTGTTACGGCGAACCATCTGATAAGCGGTCATGGCGCTTAACATCGCCAGCAGCAGGTTGCTCGCCACCGTAACGACCAGCGAATTCCAGAACGCCTGCGGGAAGTTCGTGATGTCCCACGCCCGTGAATAGTTGCTCCATTCGAACGTAGTCGGAAGCCCCGCTGAATCCGTTAACAGCTCGCCGAAGGTTTTGACGGAGTTCACGAACAGGAAGTAGAACGGGACTAGGAAGAGCAATGCCACGATGACCATGATGATCTCGGTGGCCATGGTGTTCAGCCGGTATTTTCTTGTAGTCTCCATTAGGCTTCAACCTCCTTGCTCTTCGTGAATCGGACTTGCAGGCTTGTTATGATGGCAACCACGATGAAGAATATGACCGCCTTCGCCGTTCCGAGTCCGAGACGGTTATTCGTATAGGCCTCGTTGTAAATATTCATGGCCACCGACTCGGTCGAGCCGAACGGACCACCTTTGGTCAGGGATAGATTCAGGTCGAACATTTTGAATGACCAGGAGATCGCCAGGAACAAACATACCGTAACCGCCGGCATGACAAGCGGGATGATAATGGACCGCAGTACCTGTCCCCTGCTCGCCCCGTCGATTTCGGCAGCCTCCAGAATATCCTTTGGCACATTGTTAAGCGAGGAGATATAGATGACCATCAGGTACCCCGCCGTCTGCCATACGAAAACGATTACAATTGCCCAAAAGGCAGTTCCCTTCGTGCCGAGCCAAGGCAGGTTAAAGAATCCGAGGTTCGTGGCATTGCCGATCGCCGCAAACCCTTTCACAAAGATAAACTGCCAGATGAAACCGAGCAGCAGGCCGCCGATGACGTTTGGCATGAAGAAGATCGTCCGCAGCACGTTTCGTGTCTTCAAAGGCTTCGTCAGAAAGTACGCCAGAATAAATCCTAGAAGATTCGTAAGGATGACGCCAAGCACCGTAAACCGGGTCGTAAACCAGAAAGCATCCCGGAATTTATCATCGTTGGTAAAGATGGTAACAAAATTATCAAAGCCGACAAAATCGATTTTGCTTGACACGCCATTCCAGTTCGTGAAGGAATAATAAAGACCCAGGAGGAACGGAATGATCATGATGAGGATGAAAAATATGGTGGAGGGCCCCACGAAAAGAAACTGCTGCAGCAGCGCCGAAGATTTTTTTCGATTCATCCCTTGATCTCCCCTTTTCGTTAAGTTGTTGTATGATGTACAGCTATTATGCGGTAACCTGTAAACAATAAACACGGAGAATCATGAACCGTTAGGTGTAAAATATTGACCATACGCGCTTATGCCCATTCGATAATTCCGAGGTGATCCTTCATGAAATATCGCAGCATCCAGACCCGGCTGATCACGTTCATGCTCGCCGTCACGACCATCCCGCTCCTGCTCTCGTTAATCATCACGTTTACGCATACGCGGGAGTCCGTGAAGGAGCAGACGGTGAACGAAAATGTGCGGCTGATCTATCAAGGAGCGACCAATCTGATGAACTATCTGCGCGGCATCGACCGCGCGTCGCTGTCCGTTTATTCGGATCCCCATTTTTTGCGCAACCTTGCCCTGGATCCCGATAACCACCGGGTCGTAGCCGAGCTGTATGCAACCTTGCAGGCCATCCAAACGGGCACGCAGGACGTTCACCAGATTTATCTGCACAATCAATTGACGGGACAATCCACCCAGATATCCAGCAATCTGCCAAGAAGGGAATTCCGGCAGGCTCCGTACCGCAAAATAGAAGAGTTCGGCGAAGGCAATACAGCCATCGAGCCCGTCCATCAGGTGCATAGTTACGGGTTCCCTCCGCGGCCCGCGGACATCCTGGATTTTGAGGTGATCACCTTCTACCGATCCATCACCAACGTGCCTGCGCCGGACCAATATGCCCTCATGGCCATTGACGTGAAACTCGACAGTATCTTGGCCATATGCGATCAGCTGTATGCTAAAGGGGAAGAGGCGCTATACTTGATTGATAGCAGCGGCAGCATCATATACGGTCCGGATCCGCAGCAGAGAGGTCAAGCACTGGACGATCCTGAGCTTATGGACGTCATCGCTCAAGCGGAAAGAGGATATTATGACGGCGAGGATGCGATGATTGTCTATGAGAAGCTCGATTTGCCTTACGCACCCTGGACGCTCGTCAAGCAAATTCCGCACCAAACGCTGTACAAACATTCGACGGAATTAACGAGCATTAACGCGATTATTGCGATTTTAGCGCTATTCATTGTCATATTCGGCACATTATGGATATCGATTCGAATCACAAAACCCATTAAACAGCTCACAACCTATATGAATCAGGTGAAAACCGGGCGGCTCGACGTGAATATTGACGTGACAAGCCCGGATGAGATCGGAATTCTGTCCCGACGCTTCCGAACGATGATGGATACCATCAACAACCTGATCCTGCGCGAGTACCGGTTGGAAATCGCCAATAAAACCAACCAACTGAAGGCGCTACAGGCCCAGATCGATCCGCATTTTCTATACAATACGCTCCAGTCCATCGGCACCTTGGCCCTGCAGCACAACGTGCCGAGGATCTATTCCCTGCTCTCTTCGCTGGCGAATATGATGCGCTACAATATGCGCAACAGCGAGGGCAAAGTGACGCTTCAGGATGAGATCAACCATGTGCGGCTGTACCTTGAGCTGCAGAAACAGCGGTTCCGCGATCAGCTGGAAATCATCTGGGATGTGGATCCGGAAAGCCTCACGACCCCGGTTCCGAAGATGATCCTGCAGCCGATCGTTGAGAATTATTTCAAGCATGGCATGAACACGCACGCCAGCGTCGGCCGCATCTCCATCTCCACCCGCATCGCGGAGGATGGCCGCTTGATCGTTGTCATTGAGAATAACGGGGCTTCCATCGAGAAGGCGGAGCTCGCCTCGATCCGCGGCAAACTTGAGACGGCCTTTCATCACCCTGACCGAAACGATGCCGGCGAAGATTCTATCGGGCTGTTGAACGTATACATGCGGTTGAACCTGTACTCCAACAATCATGCTGAATTAACCATAGAGAATGCAGAGCCCCACGGCGTCAAGGTTACGCTCGATATTAAACCACGGGAGAGTGAACACTAGAATGAGAGTATTGATCGTAGATGACGAACAGCACGTTCGGGAAGCTATAGGGCTTCTGGCAGACTGGGAACGGCATGGCATAACGGAGATCGACCAGGCCGCCGACGGCGAGGAAGCGGTAAGGCTAATCGAGGAGAAGAAACCGCAGATTGTCCTGACCGACATGCGGATGCCCCGCAAAAACGGACTTGAGCTGCTGACCTGGCTGCATGCCACGAAACCGGATATTAAAGTGCTTGTCATCAGCGGATACGATGATTTTGAATATGTGCGCCATACCATCCGTTCGGGAGGCATCGATTATATTCTCAAGCCCGTGGATCCGGACAGCTTGAACGAGGCGCTGGCCAAAGCGGTTGAAACCTGGCGGCTTGAGGAAGAGAAACGGCGGCATATGACCAATCAAAATATTGAAATGAATCAGATGACCCCATTCTATATGGACCGCCTGCTCTCGGATCTCGTGAACGGCTACGGCAGCAGGGAAAGCGTCGTCTCTCAATTGCGGAAACGGATGACGCTGCCCGAAACCGGCATGGCTTGCAACGTTGCCGTGCTCCGCGACGATCAATTTGACGAAGCTTTGCTGTCCAAATTCCGCAATAGGCGGCATCTGCTGTCCTTCACCCTCATCAACATTTGTAATGAGCTGTTGAAGGATCGCGGAATAGCCTTCCGGCATATCGACAAGCCCGGAGAAATCATCCTGCTCTGTTGGAATCCACGTCTTCCCTTTAACGACCTGCTGGATCGAATCAATGACGGGTTCTTCTCCACCCTTCGCAGGCGGAGCCATTTCGGCGCCGCCGAAGCGGGCGCTTTTCCCCAAGATCTGCCCAAGGCTTATTCGACTGCAGTCCAAGCGCTGTGCAGCCGTAATCTATTGACCGGCAAGTGCCACATCCATCGTGAGCGCGCCGTCGAAAGCGAGGGCTCGCGCACCTTGCGGCTCTCCTCCTACGAGGAGGAATTCAAGCTGGCCGCGCTCAGCGGGAGCAAGGAGCGCATCGAGGCGGCCACGGCAGAGTGGCTGCAGGAGGTTCGCGAGAGGGATCTTGTTTCTCCCGAGCATCTGATGAGGTGGAATTCGGAATGGGACTGGATCCAGTATCATTGGACGGAAAATGAAGTGAAAAGCACGCAGGAGCCCGTTGAGGACGCTGAAATTTCGCAGGACCTTCCCTCCGCCCTCCCTTACAGCGAGGATGGCATGATTTGCTGGGACCGCTGGCGCGAACAGATCAGCGGAAGGCTCTATGCGGCATCCCGGGTCCTTACCCAGATCCATTCGAAGGACAATCACATCATTCATGACATAGCCCAATATTTGGAGCAGCACTATCATGATGAGATTTCGCTGCAGCAGATCGCAGGCAAGTTCTTTCTTAGCAGGGAGTACATTTCCCGTAAATTCAAGCAGGAATTCGGCGTGACGTTATCGGATTTCCTCGGTCGGATTCGAATCGAGAAAGCCAAAACGCTGCTGCTCAATCCCCAAATTCGGATTGCCCAGATCGCGGAGATGGTCGGTTACCAGGACGAGAAATATTTTAGCAAAGTGTTCAAGAAGATGGAGGGTTTCACGCCGAACGAATATCGCAAGAAGCATATGAATTAAGGAAACTATACCCCCCCCTTTCTTTTGGCTGCTGGCTCGTTATCCATTCTTTTGGGTATATTCTATATAGTCCAGACTGATATCAGGAGGAGATTGTATGTACCGCACGAACCCGTACCGCTGGTGGAATCTGCTGTTCTTCCTCGGGGTTATCACCGTGAACGTGTTATCGGGCATGCTGCCGCTGGGCGGCAGAACGACCGGGGAGATATCGGATATGTATTATACGGCGATCACTCCCGCAGGGTATGCCTTTTCCATATGGTCCGTCATCTATGTGCTGCTGCTCTTTTTTGTCATCTACCAGCTGCGCCGCGACTCCGGAAACCGGGATTCCGTCAAATCCATCGGTCCATGGTTTATTCTCAGCTGCGTATTCAATATGGCATGGCTTGTACTATGGCACTATTTGTATATTGAATGGTCTGTCGTTGTGATGTTATTGCTGCTGCTGACCCTATGGGTTCTATATGTGCGCACGCATGCGATAGACTATCCGACGCCCGGCGAGAGATTCTGCCTGAAGCTGCCGTTCAGCCTATATATCGGCTGGGTGTGCCCTGCCTTTATCGTTAATGTCGGGATCGTGTTCCAAAAGAATGGCTGGAGCCTCTTCGGGCTGCGCGAGTCCGCTTTGGGTATCGCCCTGCTCTGCGTAGGCGCTTTACTCGCCATCCTGATCGGACTGCGATACCGGGACGGCATCGTGCCGCTGGTCTTCACCTGGGCTTACATCGCCATCGCCGCCGAGCATCGGGAGACCGACAGTATTTTAATGACCGCCTTCGTGCTCTCGATCATCTTGTTTGTATTTGCCGTATGGCTCTTCTTCACGCGCAATCGGAGACGATCCCGGTATTAAAGCGCGGATTCATCGGCTCGTTCTTCAGAATTTTCATCGAAAGGATTTAGAACAAGCAAAAGGAGCTTTGCCGACGCAGGCAAAGCTCCTTTTACGTTCATATCGTTTAATTCTTAACGGCTATAACCTCGATCTCTACCAATCCGTCCTTCGGCAGACGAGCAACCTCCACGGCACTGCGCGCAGGATACGGCTCGGAGAAGAAACTGCCGTACACTTCGTTCACCGCCGTGAAATCGTTCATATCCTTCAGGAATACCGTGGTTTTAACCACTTGATCCAGGCTTGTCCCGGCAGCTTCAAGGATTGCCTTGACATTGCTGAGCGAAAGCTTCGCTTGTTCCTGGACCCCTTCACCGAATTCTCCTGTTTCCGGATTCAATCCCAGCTGGCCTGAAGTATATACGAATCCGTTGATTTCTACAGCTTGGCTGTATGGTCCGATGGCTCCCGGGGCTTTGTCGGTCGATATGATATGTTTACTCATGATATATCACCCTTTCTATGTATTCCTATATGTGTACATTGTAATCCGCCGCGGGTTCTCTGGCAAATTTAATCAGCGGCCTCGCCTAGAACATGCATCACTTCATTGGTGTATACATGATGGCCTTTCATATCCGTTAGACCGATGTTCACCATGGACCTGGCGACCTTCTGCGCCGGAATGGCCCGGTATGGGGCAAGCTTCGGACCCCTGAATGCAAAGTCGAGGGAAGTCATTAGAAGCGAAGCCGCCCGCTCCCCAAACCGCCGTTCGGGCCTATCCCCCAGCAATAACGACGGTCTGAACAGATGCAGTCCTCGGAAACCGATTCCGGCCAATCGTTCTTCAACCTCTCCCTTGGTGCGAAGATAGAAATTACGAACCTTCGGATTGGCGCCTACGGAGCTGACCGCCATAAATTGCCTCACTCCGTTCTGCTTGGCCAGCTCTGCCGTCTTGATGACATAGTCCACATCCACTTTACGGAACTGCTGCTGGGACCCCGCTTTCCTGATTGTGGTCCCCAGACAGCAATACACGCTATGGACGCCGGAAAAAGCGTCGCCGTATCGTTCCAGCTGATCCCACTCCACCAGGATGGGCAGCAGCTTGGGATGCGTGACCTCCGGGAGTCTTCGCACCAGCACGCGCACCTCATCAAGCTCCCCGCGGCCCAGCAGCTCGTCGGTTACCGAACGCCCCACAAGCCCCGTGGCCCCGACTACGAGTGCAACCTTTCCCAACGAAACCCCTCCTTTTCGTTCATCATATGAAATATCCATGACATGAAAGACATCGGCTGCCTGCCGTTCTTCTAAGCGGAACGAAGCACTCTCCGCCCCACCGTCAAAGCAATCAGTACCATCAACACGCCCACCGCGGTTTGAAAACCATATCGGGATACCCAGTCGGGCGCATGTGCAATCCCTTTGAATATGAGACCGCCCAGCATGGGACCGAGAAAAGAGGCAAACCCCGTGATGGAGGAGTATACGGCAATGAACATCGGCCGTTCGCTTTTCGGCGTATCTCCGATCATGAAGTTAAAGGCAAGCTGGTTAAAGCCGCCTACGCCGGCACCAAGCAGCATATGCGATAACAGCAGCACCGGAATTACGGGCAGGACGGACAGCAAGCCCCATGTCAAGCACGACCCCGCAATCAGCGGCAATGTCCAATAGAGCAAGGTTCTGTTGCTGAAACGCGCATTCAAATTTCCCCATACGTAGAAACCGGTCATCATGATCACGGTCTGCGCAACGGTCATGATGGATACGATCGAATACGAAATATGCAGAACGTCCAGCATGGCGTACGAATAGAGCGGAACAATCAACGTCTGCAGAAAGAGCCAACCAGCCAGAAACAGCGTAGATTTGATAAACGTCGTATCCGACAGCGGCTTGCGGATCATCGCCCTAAACTGACGCTCGCTCGAATGCTCGAAGGGAGGATCAGGATACAAGAAGAACATGGATAAGTTCGCAGCGATGGCAATCCAAGAAATCATAAACAGAATCAGGAAGCCCCCGCCGCCGGGATAACGGTCCAGGATGATCCCGCCAACAAACAGGGTCAGGGCTCCGAGCGCATTCAGGATGGTATTGCGTATGCCGAAATAACGCCCCCGCACTTTGGCCGGCACCATGTCGCTAATCAGCGAGGTCCACAGCATGCCGGATACGGTATTGGCAATAAAGGCGCCCATATAAAGGATCATAAACACCGGAACCCACCATCGTTCCGGAAAAATAAACGGGATCAGGCCCGTAGCCCCCCACAACATGCGGTGCATAAAGGTAAACACAATCATTGCTTTCTTGCGGTACTGCAAGCGCTGGATCAGGTACGCAACCAGAATCTGAAGCACGTTGAACAGCGTGGTGACGGCCAGAACAAAACCAACCTCACTGGATTCCGCGCCTAAGTACAATAAGTATCCTGTCAAGAAGGGACCGCCCAGCAGCGTCTGCAAAATGATCGCCGGAACCCCTTCCCATGTGGCCGTCATCAAATGTTTGCGTTGATGCGAAACCTGTTTGCGCGGCTTGTGAATAACCTGGACAGCCTTGATGTTGATACACTCCTTCGATGTCTTCAAATGGGCTGATCAAACTTCCTTTTGACCTCATTCTACACCGCATCGGACCCAAGTCAATATGACTTTTGAAATATAAAACTCACATGAATTTCTCATTGCATATTACCTGGACAGACAGGCTTAAAAAGTCAAAAAAAGAGCGCAAATCAGGCTCGATTTGCACTCTTTCTCCATGCGGTTATGAAACTGGCCAGCGGTTTCCATTCCCTGCCGAGCCAGCCGGAGGACACGGAAGATTCTTCCGCCATGAAGCCCGCGGCGGGCGCTGCCGCCTGCTGACTGTCCGTGACAGGGAGAATCTCCTCGTTCGTCATCTCGTAGTATCCCAAATGATAGGTGCTGACCATATCTCCGTGTAAGGTAAACACCTTGCCGTCACGAATATCGATCACCTTGCCGGTCACAACACGGGATTCCAACATGATTCGTACTGCCTCCCTTATCGTCTTGTGGACTAGTCGCGGTATCTTGCACTCCAATCCGTATATTCGCGCTCTGCCGCATCCTTCGTATGCCCGTAGCGTTCCTGCAGCTTGCCAACCAATTTATCTTTCTCGCCGTCGATCACATCAAGATCGTCATCCGTCAATTTGCCCCATTGCTTCTTCGCTTCACCCTTCATCTGCTTCCATTTCCCTTTAAATACGTTGCTATCCATAAGTATCAGCTCCTCTTAGCGTAATGGATGATGAATTGTATCATTGCCTGTACTTGTGTATACCCGTCAGGAGTTTCTCTGAATCCTGGCAAACGATGACAACGGGGAGTTCCGCTCTCGAACCATACCTCAAGCGCCGCATGCAAAAAGCTGCCGCCGTGGACTTCAATCATCCGTGGCAGCAGCTTGGATTGTATAGAGATATCCATTTTCATAGCATAAGGGAGAAATTAAACTTCCCTATCAGCCTTTCAGTTTGATGACGGCTCCCTCCCTTTCCCTCTCCCTCTCCTTATCCTTCTCCTCCTCTTTATCCTCGCCAACCAGCTCTCTGGCGGAGGCTTTGAATTCGGACAATGTGCGGCCCACCGCCCGGCCGAGCTCGGGCAGCTTGGAAGGTCCGAACAGAATGAGCACGACAATCAAGATCATCATCAATCCGACAAAACCGACATTTTGGAACATAGAACCCAACTCCTTTAATATGTGATGGTAACGGTTCATGTTGAAAGCCAGCGGCCATTCGATCCACCGCTGCGAACGAGAACAACTTACTTTTTCTTTTCCTTATTCGGGTATACGGCTACGGCCTCAATCTCAATCAACCAATCGGCATTCACAAGACCGGCAACTCCCACGGTGGAACGCGCAGGCTTAACCGGATTCTCCTTCGTATTAAAGAATTGGGCGTATGCGTCAAACCAGCCGGTATAATCAAAGGTCCCGTTCTTCGCTGCATCCGGGGTCAGGTATACTCTCAAATAGACGACATCCTTCATCGTCAATCCCTGCTCCTTCAGCTGCTTCTCGATTTCCTTCAGGATGCCGATCCCCTGGGTTTTCGTATCCCCATAGCGTTCATACACCGTTTTGCCGTCCTTGTTCAACAATGGCGGAACCGTCCCGCTCGTATAGAGATAAGAGGAACCCTCCGGCACGACTACCCCGCTGGAGATCGAGGATGTAGGACTGCCGTAAAATTTGGGGGCCGGCAAAGCTTTGGCCGGCTTCTTATGGGCAGAAGCACCGTCGGCATATGCGGTTACGCTTACGGCACTGAACAGCATGGCGAGTGCCAGGAACGTCTTCAGTTTATTTTTCATGGATTATGGACTCCCTTCTCCATTATGATTTCATGACGCGTTGATGGATATCGGTTACGACCTCGCGGGCGGATTCGATGGCGCCTGCCTGCCAGGCCGTAATGTAGCTGATATGCTCCCCTGCCAGGTAAATGCGGTTATCCGGCTTGCAGAGGGTCGGGTAGTAGGTTTTCCTATCATTGGCGGAATAGGATACCCAGCCTCCCTCCTGGTATTTGGTCTTCTTCCAGTCGATCGAGAAGGAGGCCTCGAACTCCTTCGGATACTGCGGATGGATCTTGGCCCCCTGCGTCAATGCCAGTTTCTCGCGCTCGGCATACGACATGCCGCCGAGTTTATCGGCGATGCCCCCGTACGCATAATAGCCGAGCAGGATCCCCTTCTTCCCGAAATAGTCTGTCGGCGGATAGTAGATTTGCGTAATGTCCATATTCGTCAAGCTGCTGCCGCCGTACAGATACTCGTCCTCTTCCCAGAAACGGCGCTTGAACTGCAAACCGATTTTACCTGCGGAGGCGTAGCCCACGCTGCCGATGGCTTTGGACATCTCCGGCGAGAAGTCGGCGGGGATCTTCTTCAGTACCGTCAGCGGTATGGTGCAGATGCAGTAATCGCCGCGGAGTTCCTGCTCTCTGCCGGAATGGCCGTCCACATACACAATTCGCACGCCGGAGGAGGACTGGCGAATTTCCTTCACCTCGGCCCGGTACTTGATTCGGCTGCCTACCCGTTTCTCGAATGCCTTGATGATGGCGTCCATGCCGCCTACGGGGTGAAACATCATCATCTGCTGGTCGTAACCGTATTCGTTGCTGAAATATTTGCCGAAGCCGGAATTGATGATGGCCTTTAAATCGAACGGATCGCGGAGCACGCCGGCATCCAGGCGGCTTCCCGGTTCATCCTTATACCCGCCGCGCTCCGATCCCTTGTAGAACAGGTCCGGATTCAGATCTCCTTCGGCCTTCAGATAATCCACCAGCTTCAGCTTCTCTTCCGCCGTCAGCGGCAGATCCAGCGCATTTTGATTCACGGCTTTGGCCATCATCTCGGCCACGTAACCGCGTACGTCGGCTTTGGCTGCACGCTTGGGGACGCGCTGTCCGGACAAAGCCCCCACGTTCTCGTTATAGTAATAGCCGCTCTCGTTCACGTTGTTGAAGGGCTCGATGGCTACGCCAAACTTCTTGCAATAATCCAGCGTGACGTGAAACTGCGGAATCCGCATCGGGCCTGCATTGAAATACAGTCCGTTATCAAAACGGGAAGTCTGACGGCCGGATCCGATCTCCGACACGGAGGTTCCTTTGCGGATCGTCCAGTTACGCCCGCCGGCAAAGCTTTTTGCCTCCAATATCGTGCAGTCGTAACCTGCCAGACCAAGCTCATACGCTGCCGTCAGGCCCGCGATCCCTGCGCCGAGAATAACAATCTTCTTGCCGCCCCGGCCGCTGAGATGCAGATCATTCTTTCCGGGTGGAGTATATTCCGCGGCTTTCAACGTTTCCGGCGTAAGGAGCCCCATCGTACCCATCAAGCTGAAGACGGCGACAGATCCGCCCACCTTGCCAACGGTCGTCAGAAATTGTCTCCGGGTCATCTCTTTTGGTTGTTCTTTTGTAGCCACCCTCGTTCACTCCTTCGCTAGTTTGGGATTGGATTGGATTCATGAGCCGATCTTAGCAGAGAAAACAAAGTTTGACTTAAACCTTGTTAGAATTCCTCACACATTTTTTTTATTTTTTGAAAAATGATTGCTTTTTCACTTTCTTTTTCATAAAATCATGTCATAAATCCTTCCAAAAAGGAATGAACCCACCCAAATTATTACCGTTTTATCTTCTTTGGTTTTAATCCCAAGCCATTAACAAAAGCTCAGGGTTAACAATACTTACATAGGAGGTAAAGAGCATGGAGAGTAAGGTGATGAGTATTGGGGTTGTTTGCGAACTGACCGGATTGACGGAAAGGCAAATCCGGTATTACGAGGAACGCAAGCTCATATTTCCGGAGCGAACGAAGGGAGGAAACCGCAGATATTCCTTTGAGGATGTGAAGAGCATTCAGGAAATCCATCAAAAAATGCAGGAGGGATTTAATACGTTTGAACTGAAGGAATTGAATAAATCGAAAAAACAGCGCTGCACGCCGATCTTCCGATGATGACCAAAGGAGTGACGAAGTCTATGGAGTTCAAGAATACCATGACGCTGCTCGAGCACATCGCCGAACTTAGAAAGCGAATCCTTCTGGTAGCCGCCGTCTTTCTCCTAAGCATGGCGGCAGGCCTGTTCGCCGCACCCCATGTGTTATCCATGTTAAAGCATCATTCGCCGGCCTTTCAGGTAACCTGGAACGTATTCTCGCCCTGGGACGGTCTCCGCATCTATATGAGCATCAGCATCGTATTGTCTCTGCTTCCTACCTTGCCGTTCGCCCTGCATCAAATCTGGCTGTTTGTCAATCAGGGACTGAACGGCCGCGAGCAGAAAGCAGCCCTTCGGTTTATCCCCTTCTCTGCGTTATGTTTTCTCATAGGGGTCGCGTTTGCGTACTTTGTCGTTTTTCCGATGAGCCTCGCTTTTACGACGGGGATCAACAGTCAGATGGACCTCGTCGAGACGTACGGCGTCGCCCAGTACTTCGGTTTCATGTTCAATATCATCATCCCGCTGTCTCTTGCCTTCGAGCTGCCTGTCATCGTCCTGTTTCTGACGCGAATAGGAATATTAAGCCCGGCTATCCTGCATACCATGAGGCGCTACGCCTACGTCGTTTTGGTTATCGTTGCGGCGCTGATCTCGCCGCCTGACCTCGTATCGCACCTAATGGTTGCCGTCCCGCTCATCGGTCTATATGAAATCAGCACATGGCTGGCAGGCTGGATGCATCGCAAGGGGAAGCATGCAGAGCATGAAGAAGGTACGGAAATCGATACGGCTCACCAGATGATCTGATATCCTTGTTTTTTTCCTGTCGGCTCCTGTAATGAATCAGCATGATAAACGTGCTGGACTGGAGCATTTGGCAGCATGTAGACGACATCCCCACAAAAAAGAGGCCGTATACCTGCACAGGTACGGCCTCTTACTTGCTCATCAAAGAATCCGTGCAGCTGCGTTCCTTGGCCGGTCCCCCGCTAACGGATCGTAATGACCTTCTTCTCCGCTTTCATGTATTTCACGAACATGCCCGCATAATCGGGATCCCACTGGGTTCCCCTACCGGCTTCCAATATGCTCAACGCATCCGCGGATTTCATGCCGCTGCGGTACGGCCGATCCGACGTCATGGCATCATAGGCATCGGCCACCGCAATAATCCTGCCGAACAGCGGAATTTCCTTTCCCTTCAGCCCGTCAGGGTACCCGCCTCCGTCATAGCGCTCATGGTGGGATCGCACCCCCTCCAGGTAAGGAGCCATCGCATCGGCAGGCTCGATTTGCAGCAGAATGTTCTCCCCTTGCGCCGGATGAGCCTTTACCTGATCGAACTCCTCTGCCGTCAGTTTCCCTTCCTTCAGCAAAATGTTGTCCCTGACCCCGATCTTGCCGATATCATGCAGCAATGCCGTCTTATGCAAAAGATCAACCTGCTCTTCGCTTAGTCCGGCCAGACGGCCGATCAACACCGAATATTCCGCTACTCGAAGCGAATGGCCGGCCGTGTATGGATCTCTGGCATCCAGCGCCGCCGCCAAAGCGGCAAAATAACTGTCCAGCAGCTTGCGGTTCCGTTCCTCGCGCACCTGCAGCCCGCGGACCATCATATTAAAACCCGCGATCAAATTGGAAAATTCATCGGAGTAGAGATTGGAGGTCTGAATCAGACGGCCCTCCTTGATCTCATTCATCGCCCGGTACAGCTGACGGATGGGGCGCTGCAAATCCTGGGTCAAGAGCCAGGCGCCGATATAAGCAAATCCGACCCCAAGCAGCAATATAAATCCGGCCCAGCCCCAATACTGCTGAGCTACAATCTGACTAAGCCCCTCCAACCGGATCTGCACAGCCAAACTGAACAGAAATAGCGGAAAGGTGCCGATCAGCATCGTACTCAGCAGAAATTTCGTCCGAATCGCCATGAACACATGGCCCTCAAGAGAGAAATCCACGCCATAACGCGACAGCGCCTGCCGCCGAACTTCCTTGATCAAAGGGCGAATGGCGGCTATGGTCAGGAAAAATTCGATCATGGCATGACAGCTGGCCAGCAGGACCGCCCCCAGGCAAGCCAGCCATATGTAGAACGGCGGGAAATTCAGCTTCCCCTGCTCCATCATCCAAACGGTAAGCAGAATGGCCGGAAGCGATAAACCGAGCAGATGCGGTCCGAATATGCGATATACCGCCAAACGCGGCATACGGTGAATGCTCAAATACGCTTTTTCCAACGTTTCCAAATCCGTATGGCCTTCATTAAATCCCGCGTGAATCGGCCGTAAATGGCGAAGAAAGACCGTCAGCTCCGATGCGACCATTACCATGAACGAAATGGCCAATATGAGCATTAGACGCACGCCTTCAGAGGTGGGAATCTCGAGGGTCGTTACCATTAATACGCCACCCACAACAAGCACAGCTGCAATGGACCCGATCATATAGTTCCGGATTAGCTGCTTAAGAAAAGACTTATACAGTTGCATGGAACGCCTACTTTCATTAACGGATAATAAATATCGGCAAGGCATATGCAATCCGAACGTATTCGACATGATGCTACAAGTTTAAGAGCTCGGCAGCAGAATTCGCAAGAAAAAACTGTTAATATGAATATCGTAGGATTTCAGGAAAAAATCAAGCGTTTTTGCATCTCATTCTAATATTCGTTTGAATATCTTTGCTTATTACATGCAGCTGTGCTATAATTAGTAATTGTTACACGAAGTTTAACCCCGTAAGTTCCTCGAAACATGGTTATTTACATCTCTGTTGAAGTGCAAATTCCTATTTTATGACCCTAAAAGTATGAGTTTTATGGAACGGTTTTCTGATTCACACTGGAGCGGTCATCGGAGCCGCAAGGACGAAAGAGAGGCAGGGCTTTTGTCGTTTTAGAAGCAAAGATTCTTGAAGAAACTTCAAATACGGAACCGACTGTGCAGCCGTAAAGGCGCCAGGGGTTAAATTTTATAAGCGCTATTAAGCGCACAATGAAGGACTCGGCCTTTGCCGGGTCCTTTTTCCATGGATGCGCCGCCATTTCGATTCTTCGAATCCCAAAAGACCAGTGACAGCCGCCTAAACGGCTGCATATGATACCGGAGACGATCAGTATTCGGAAGGAGCGTGCAGTTTTGAAGAAAAAGAAAAAAAACTCGTCAACATCTTCTAACCAACCCTTCAGAGTCGACCCTAGTACCAGGGAACTCGACCTGTTGGGGCGCGGTAATGGACGCAGTCCTGAAAAAGAAAAAGAAACAGAAACAGAACAAGAAAAAGAAGCCCGCATTCTTTCAACATTACCTCTCGCGGATCCGGAAGAGGATCTCATCGGCATTTTCGAATTAAGGCAGCAAGAAAGAGAAGAAGTCATCAAACCCGTAATATCAGACGAAGCTATTTCTGTATCAACAGAGGCTACTGCATTTTCTGATGCCGTGACGGTAAATTCCGACTCCGCCGCGGCAGCAACTGACTCCACAACATTATCTTCTACGGATTCCGTGACACTGTCTTCTGCAGATTCTTCCATGACACTGTCTTCTGACCATTTGACGCTATCTTCCGATCCTCTGCCTAACACGGAAATCGAGCCGGAGCAGTTGATTCTTGAAAAGGAAATGCCAGAAATTAAGGGAGCATTTATATTTACAGAGGACATAGGTGAATATGCCATAACCGAGAACCGGATCGCCTCCAAGTCGGTTACGGCTTCCAAGCTTGCTCGTGGAGCGGTCGGTCCCGAAGCACTGCAAGACTATAGCGTTTCCAGCCTTCATCTTGCAGACGAAGCCGTGACCTCAAGCAAAATTGCTCCATTGTCAGTCACGGGCGAGCATCTCATGGATGGAATTTTATCGACGCGCAAATTCAGGGACGGCTCGGTCAACGCAAGCAAAATCAAGGATGGCAGCATAACCACCCAAAAGCTGGCGGACCATGCCGTTGAAGGGAAGAAAATAGCCGACGGAGCTATTACAGCAAGGCACCTCGAGCAGCTGCTCGTATCGACGGAGCTGCTGGACGACCAATCTGTCATTGGAGAAAAAATCGCATCAAGCGCCGTAGAAACCCGGCATATATCCAATGAGGCGATTCACACTTCCAAGCTTGCCGACAATGCCGTCACGTCATCCAAAATTCGCGATGGCGCCATCACCGGAAACAAAATAGCGGATAGCGCCGTAGACGGCTCCCATATACAGCAGAAATCCATTAACAGCGACCATCTCGTCAGCAGGGCCGTGACATCGGAGCATATTGCCAAGGGAAGCATCGGCCCCGACCAAATTGCTGTTAGAGGCATTGGCGCCGACCATATTCAGAATGGATCGCTGGGCGCCCGCCATCTGGAAGACGGTGCAATAGGGCCTGATCAAATTCAGCCTGGTTCCATCGGTCCCGAACAGATCGACGTCAGCGCCGTGTCCACCCGGCACTTGAGCGATTCCAGTATAACGAGCTCCAAACTTGCCGATCAGTCAGTCCATACAGCCAAACTGGTCGAGCAGGCTGTTACGGCCTCAAAAATTGCTGATCAGAGTGTTCTCCCGAGTAAGATTGCCAATGAAGCTGTACAAACCCGTCATTTGGCTAAAGGGGCCGTAGAATCATCCCAAATCGCTTCGGAGGCTGTTCAAGCCCGGCATCTCTCTCAAGATGCAGTGAAAGCAAAACATATCGCAATCGGCAGCATCTTGCCACAGCACTTTGCTCCTGAAAGCGTGCTCGGTGCGGCAATCCATTCCAGAACGATTGGAGAGCAGCACATGGCGGACCGTTCCATCGCGAGACAGCATCTTCAGCGAGAATCGGTTGGGGAAGAACAGCTTGCACCCGAAAGTGTAACGGGCAGCAAGCTGGCGTTGGGCTCGGTTGGCGGCAGCATCATTAGGCAGAGTGGCGTGACTTCCAGCAATATCGCAAGCCAATCCATTCTGCAGCAGCATCTGGCTGCGGACAGCGTCGGAGCACATGCAATACAAGACGGGGCGATCCAATCATCGCATTTGACCAACGGCTCGGTTGCCAGCTGCCATTTACAGACCGAGAGCGTAGGGACAGAAGCGCTTGGACGCGGAGCGGTAACAAGCGACAAAATTGCCGAAGGCAGCGTAATCGAATCTTCTATCGGTGAAGGCGTTATTGCACCTCGGCATCTGGCAGACCATGCTGTAACGTCCCTGAAACTGTCACCGGAAAGCGTGTCGACCGACAAGCTGGCGGATCTTTCCGTTACGTCGTCCAAACTTGCCGAAGGCAGCATCACTGGTGACAAAATAGCATCCCAAGCCATTCGTTCCACCCACCTGTCAACCCATTCCGTCGCCAAGGAAGCCATTCAGAATGGAGCCGTTACCTCAGACAAAATTGCCCAGCAGTCGGTTGAGGGAGTGCATCTTGGACTGGAATCCATCTTGGGCAAACATATCACTCAGGAAGCAATCCACGGCTACCATTTGAAAAAGAAATCCATCACGCTAAACCATTTGGCTGACGAGAGCCGATCGCCCGATATGCTGTTTGCCGACGGAAGCATTCCAGGAGCGAAGCTTGAATCGCAATCGATTACGGAAGACCACCTTACCCCTTCATCTGTGTCGGGGACCGTATTGAAAACAAACGCCGTTAGCGGAGAAAAAATCAAACCGCTCTCCATCTCGGCAGTGCATCTGCAAGAAGCGAGCGTCCTTTCGGACCATCTTGGTTTGGAAGTGGTCAAATCACAGCATATTGAGGATATCGCTGTAACCGATCGGCATATTGCGTCAGGCTCGATCAGCGCAAAGCATATCCAGAACGAAAGCATTGAATCGTCGCACATCGAGAACGGTGCCGTTCTTTCCGAGCATATTGCCGGAGAATCGATCCATGGAAACCATCTCAGTGAAGGGGCTGTGGCATCCAAGCATATAGAATTATTCTCTATTCAAAGTCACCATCTCGCCCCTTACTCCGTCAACATGGCCCATCTGGCGGATCAGTCTGTCGGCCATGTCCACTTGCAACCGGATAGTGTGGGAGTCGATCAGCTGCAGCCTGGGTCCGTCAAATCAAGACAATTGGCAGAAGGTGCCGTGCTTCCCCATCATTTGCAGACGCACAGCATCAACACGAAGCATATTGAAGCCGGTGCGATTACAACGGAGCTTATTCAGGATCACGGGGTTACAGGAGCAAAAATTGCCCATGGAACGATCACCGGCTCAAACATTGCGGCAGGTTCTCTGAACGGCTCGAAAATAGCCGAGGGCTCTATTGAAAGCCGGCATCTCGGTCCGGACGCCTTTGATAACTTCAACCTGGCTAACGGCTCCGTTACGGGGAGCCAAATCGCCAAGGAAACCATCACGGGTGCGAACATTGCGGCTGGTGCTTTGAACGGGTCCCAGATTGCCAAGGGCTCTATCGAGAGCAAGCACCTCGCACCGGACGCTTTTGATAACTTCACTTTAGCCGAAAACTCCGTAACAGGAAGTCAAATTGCTGGGGGAACCATCACCGGCGCGAACATCGCCGAAGGCTCCTTAGACGGATCGCAGATTGCCGAAGGCTCCATCGAGAGCAAGCACCTCGCACCGGATGCTTTCGACAACTTCACCTTAGGAAAGGGTTCTGTTACGGGAAGTCAAATTGCTGAAGGTACCATCACGGGCGCGAACGTCGCCGATGGGTCCCTGAAAGGTTCGAAGATCGCCGAAGGCTCCATTGAAAGCCGCCACCTCGGTCCGGACGCTTTTGATAACTTCACCCTGGCCGGCGGATCTGTATCCGGAAGGCAAATCGCTAAGGGGACCATCACTGGCGCGAACGTAGCCGACGGCTCCTTGAACGGGGCGCAGATTGCCGAGGGCTCCATCGAAAGCAAGCACCTTGCACCGAATGCTTTTGACAACTTCACCTTAGACGAGGGCTCTGTTACGGGAAATCAAATCGCTGAGGGAACCATCACCGGCTCGAACGTCGCCGACGGTTCCTTGAACGGGGCACAGATTGCTGAGGGCTCCATCGAAAGCAAGCACCTTGCACCGAATGCTTTTGACAACTTCACCTTAGACGAGGGCTCTGTTACGGGAAATCAAATCGCTGAGGGAACCATCACCGGCGCGAACGTAGCCGACGGCTCCTTGAACGGGGCGCAGATTGCCGAGGGCTCCATCGAAAGCAAGCACCTTGGACCCGACGCTTTTGCTAACTTCACCCTGGCCGGCGGATCTGTATCCGGAAGACAAATCGCTAAGGGAACCATCACTGGCGCGAACGTAGCCGACGGCTCACTGAACGGGGAGCAGATTGCCGAGGGCTCCATCGAAAGCAAACACCTTGCACCGAATGCTTTTGACAACTTCACCTTAGACGAGGGCTCTGTTACGGGAAATCAAATCGCTGAGGGAACCATCACCGGCGCGAACGTGGCCGAGGGATCTTTGAACGGTTCCCTGATCGCCGAGGGATCCATTGAGAGTAAACACCTTGGACCGGATGCTTTTGATAACTTCATTCTGGCCGAGGGCTCTGTTTCAGGAGGCCAAATCGCTGAGGGGACCATCACCGGCGCGAACGTGGCCGAGGGATCTTTGAACGGTTCCCTGATCGCCGAAGGATCCATTGAGAGTAAACACCTCGCACCGGATGCTTTTGACAACTTCATTCTGGCCGAGGGCTCTGTTTCAGGAAATCAGATCGCTGAAGGTACTATCACTGGCGCGAACGTGGCCGAGGGGTCCTTGAATGGTTCCCAAATTGCTGAAGGCTCCATCGAGAGTAAACACCTCGCACCGGATGCCTTTGACAACTTCACCCTGGCCGATGGTTCAGTAACAGGAAGCCAGATCGCTGAAGGTACTATCACTGGCGCGAACGTGGCCGAGGGATCTTTGAACGGTTCCCTGATCGCCGAGGGATCCATTGAGAGCAAACACCTTGCACCGGATGCCTTTAATAACTTCACCCTGGCTGACGGCTCTGTTACAGGAAGCCAGATCGCTGAAGGTACCATCACCGGCGCGAACGTGGCCGAGGGATCCTTGAACGGTTCCCTGATCGCCGAGGGATCCATTGAGAGCAAACACCTTGCACCGGATGCCTTTGATAACTTCACCCTGGCCGATGGTTCAATAACAGGAAACCAAATCGCTGAGGGGACCATCACTGGCACGAATGTGGCCGACGGGTCTTTGAATGGTTCCCAAATTGCTGAAGGCTCCATCGAGAGTAAACACCTCGCACCGGATGCCTTTGATAACTTCACCCTGGCCGATGGTTCAGTAACAGGAAGCCAGATCGCTGAAGGTACTATCACTGGCGCGAACGTGGCCGAGGGATCTTTGAACGGTTCCCTGATCGCCGAGGAATCCATTGAGAGCAAACACCTTGCACCGGATGCCTTTGATAACTTCACCCTGGCTGACAGCTCTGTTACCGGAAATCAAATCGCTGAAGGTACTATCACCGGCACGAACGTGGCCGAGGGATCCATTGAGAGCAAACACCTCGCACCCGATGCCTTTGATAACTTCACCTTGGCTGACGGCTCTGTTACCGGAAGCCAAATCGCTGAAGGCACCATCACCGGCACGAACGTGGCCGAGGGATCCTTGAACGGTTCCCTGATCGCCGAGGGATCCATTGAGAGCAAACACCTCGCACCCGATGCCTTTGATAACTTCACCTTGGCTGACGGCTCTGTTACCGGAAGCCAAATCGCTGAAGGGACTATCACTGGCGCGAACGTGGCCGACAGGTCCTTGAACGGCTCACAAATCGCCGAAGGATCCATCGAGAGTAAACACCTTGGACCGGATGCTTTTGATAACTTCACCTTGGCTGACGGCTCTGTTACCGGAAGCCAAATTGCTGAAGGCACTATCACTGGCGCGAACGTAGCCGACGGGTCCTTGAACGGCTCCCAGATCGCGGAAGGTTCCATCGAGAGCCGGCACCTTGGACCGGATGCTTTTGATAACTTCACCTTGGCCGATGGTTCAGTAACAGGAAGCCAAATTGCTGAAGGTACTATCACTGGCGCGAACGTGGCCGAGGGATCCTTGAACGGCTCCCTGATCGCCGAAGGTTCCATCGAGAGCCGGCACCTTGGACCGGATGCTTTTGATAACTTCACCTTGGCCGAGGGGTCCATTGAGAGCAAACACCTCGCACCCAATGCCTTTGACAACTTCACCCTGGCCGATGGTTCAGTAACAGGATGCCAAATTGCTGAAGGTACTATCACCGGCGCGAACGTAGCCGACGGGTCCTTGAACGGCTCACAAATCGCCGAGGGATCCATCGAGAGTAAACACCTTGGACCGGATGCTTTTGATAACTTCACCTTGGCCGATGGTTCAGTAACAGGAAGCCAGATCGCTGAAGGGACTATCACTGGCGCGAACGTGGCCGAGGGATCCTTGAACGGCTCCCAGATCGCCGAAGGTTCCATCGAGAGCCGGCACCTTGGACCGGATGCTTTTGATAACTTCACCTTGGCCGAGGGGTCCATTGAGAGCAAACACCTCGCACCCGATGCCTTTGACAACTTCACCCTGGCCGATGGTTCAGTAACAGGAAGCCAAATTGCTGAAGGTACTATCACCGGCGCGAACGTGGCCGACGGGTCCTTGAACGGCTCACAGATAGCAGAGGGATCCATCGAGAGCCGGCACCTTGGTCCGAATGCCTTTGATAACTTCATCTTGGCCGAGGGATCCATTGAGAGTAAACACCTCGCACCGGATGCCTTTGATAACTTTACCCTAGCTGACGGTTCTGTTACAGGAAGCCAGATCGCTGAAGGTACTATCACTGGCGCGAACGTGGCTGAGGGATCTTTAAACGGTTCCCTGATCGCCGAAGGTTCCATTGAGAGTAAACACCTTGGACCGGATGCTTTTGATACCTTCACCTTGGCCGAGGGGGCTGTTACCGGAAACCAAATCGCTGACGGGACCATCGAGAGAAGACATCTTAGACCGGACGCTTTTGATACCTTTACACTCGCTGACGGCAGCATTGACGGCGACAAATTAGGCAAGTCGGCTGTCGCTAGCGTTCATATTTCCGACGGGGCTGTTACCGGCCAGCAATTGGCTGAATCAGCAGTCACTGCACAGCATCTGGCCTTCACGCCGGTGCGCAGCTCAAGCGGGAAGCCGAAACTTCAGCAATTTGGAATGACCCCCTTTGTATTGACAGGGGCCGGCACTCAGACCGAGGTAACCGTCCTATTCGATGAACCTTATGCCGGCATTAACTATGTTATCGTGGGGATGAGCAACAATCCTGGTTTCCAGATCTCACTGAAATCCCAGCGCGAGGATGCAGCAGTTCTGGAAGTGATCCGCCAGCCGAATTGCAGCCTTTCCTACGGCTTCGTGTCCTGGATTGCCCTTGGCCCTTCACTGTAACCAGAATATCAAGCCCAAAAACGGCTCTCCTATAGCGATAGGAGAGCCGCTTACACGTTATTCATGCCATCGTCATTCTAATTCTAATGAATCGTATGCTCTACCAGCCTATGTTTCCGAAGGAAAAGGGCGTGGATTGTTTCAAATACGGCTTACGAAATTAAAGCCTTGCATAAGGATATGGATGAAACGCCTGTTCATAACGCGAGTCCCCGTAGTATTCAAAAATAAAAAAGACGAGCTTAACGCTCGCCTTTTTTATTTTCGAAATTGTCTGCATGTATGAAACTTGCAGTCATCAAGTCCGGCGGGAGGATTAACCTATATGCCAATTATACCGCGCGTCCTCCTCCTTGTGCTGCGCTTTCCCCTGCCCCCGGCCACCTCGTTCGTATGATTGCAGCGTAACAGCCCGAGATGAACAACACCGCAGCTGCAATGATATACGTAGTCCGGACGCCGTATTCGTCGGTGATGAACCCGAACAGCAGCGTGGATAGGCCAAATACCAGCGAAACCATCGCGCTTTGAGCCGCGTACACCTTCGGCAACAGATGAACGGATACGCTCCGCTGCAGAGTGGTCTGCAGCGAGACGGATTTCAGCTGTTCAAAAACGCCGAAGCCTGCCGAGTACATAAGGGCCAGCCAAGGCACCGAGGTCAATCCAAAACCGAGCGTCATCAGACTGATGCCGAAGGAAGAGCAGATGACGAACTTGCGAATATTGCGGTCGATCAGCCCCCCGCCTCTCATTCCAAACAGTCCGCCCAGCATGAGTCCCAGGAAAAAGCTTGCGTTGATATATCCCCACCACGCCTCCTCCCTGTGCAGCGCATCAGCCACGTACACGTAGATGATCGCTGCGATCCAGATCACGCCTGCCATCGTCTCCAATACATAAATCACATGAATCGCCCGAAGGGAAGGCTGCTTCCAAATGAGTGCCCAGCCTTCTTGAATGGAGCGCCCTTTCGAAACGCGCGTCTTCTCTTTCGGTTCCGGGGCGGCTTCATGCCGATCCTCTATAAGTTTCATGAAGACTGCCGCTGCCAGGGACAGCGCAAAGGTCAGTCCTATCACGCTGCTTCCGCCCAAGACTGCGACCAGCAGTCCCCCAACCGCCCAGCCTCCCAGTTGGATCATCTGATCCACGATGGCAACAAAGCTGTTTGCTTTCGTTAACTCGGCGGCATCCACCAGACGCGGCAGCATGGCATGGCTGGCAGGTGCAGCCCAGCCATCGAGCAAGGAGATGAGAAATACGAATCCGAGAATCACATAGACCGTCGCCTCCTGCTCTCCCAGTGCATAGCAGGTTACCATCAACAGGAACAGCACGACCGTTTTTCCGATCTGAGACGAAACAAGCAGCGACTTGAGGCTGTATTTGTCCATTAAAACGGGCGCAAAGCTCCCGCTTATAAACCGTGTCGTCGTCGTAATGAAAGGGATCATGGCCATCAACATGGCGGATCCCGTAATCCCATGGATCATAGCCATCAGGCCGACAATGTAAAATAAATCGCCGCTATTGGCGAGCGCCTGGCCTATCCAGAGATATCGAAAGGATTTCCGTTTCATCTTTCTACCCCAATTCTGTATTTAGTTGTGCGGGTTGGGTAGAAAAACCTACATGTTCTGGCCTCCGTTCACTTCATATGACTCATATAGTAACATCCTTCATGTCTTCTGTTAAGCTGCTCGGTATTTTTCAATCCCTCCTCATTTCAGCCTTGGATTCGCACATACGGCGTAATCGGCCTGGTATATCCCTCCATTCGTCTATTTTTTATCCCGGGCTAAAACTATTTGGCCCTCTCCACGGTCTAATGATCAGTCAAGCGCACTCAAGTACTTGAGTTGATCCCATCAATCCGGCCAATGAATGAACAGATCAACGAATTCGTGCCATGACATGTATACTAGTGCTAGTAGTTAGGAGTGAGTGAACTGAGAGCGAAAGAATCGAAGCAACAACAGTTCAGTGAACATATCGAGAAATGCAAGAACAAGTTATACCGGGTGGCCTATTGCTATGTCAAAAACGAGCAGGAGGCACTGGACATCGTCTCGGAAGCGACCTATAAGGGATACCTCGCTTATGAGCGGATGAACGCGCCGCAGTATTTTGATTCTTGGATGACCCGGATCGTCATTAACACTGCCATCGACCATCTCGGTCGCAAGAAGCGGTTTACCTATATGGAAGACCAGGCTCAGGACTACGCGGCTGCAGAGCATGCGGTCCCGCTGGAGGAGAAAATGGATCTGTACGATGCGCTGGACAAACTGCCGCCGGAGGAGAAAACCTACATGATTTTGAAGTTTTTTGAGGACCTGCGCTTTAGGGAAATGGCGGATGTGCTGTCATTGTCCGAGAACACCGTCAAAACCAGGTTTTATCGCATTATCGGAAAATTGAAATCTTATTTAATCGAGGGAGAGGTCGATAGCCTATGACAGGAAAAGAACGCTACGAACACATTGAAATTCCCGCTCAGTTAACAGGCGTCATAGATGCTGCGCAGAAAAAGGCGGCCATCCGTAAACGATCCAAACGCATGATGAGGTATTCTTCCGTTGTTGCAGCGGCCGCTGCCCTGCTCTTCGTGGTCAATATCCCAACGGTAGCCAATGCCTTATCCAAAGTACCCGTGGTGGGCAGCATCGTTCAGGTGCTGCAATTCGGGGGCGGCGGCGAGCGGACCGACGGCGTTACCGTAGGAACGGAAGCTTCCGAGGATGTATTCAAGATTCATTTTGATCAGGAAGGCGAGTCCGTTTCCAGCGTGCCTGCCTATACCGTCGACCATAGAGATGCCCCGAACCGCCTTATTTTCACGTTTAACGGGGTTCGATATTTTGACTATGATACCATCAAGAAAGACATGCTGGCGCTTCCGCTGGTGAAGGATGTTTATGAAAATGTGATTCTGGACGATTCGGCCATGCGTTTTGTCGTTGAGCTGAAGGACGGCGTGAAGCATTCCGTATCGGAATATAAAGATCCCGGCTATTTGGAGCTGAGGCTTACTTCCACCGGCGAGCCGGTAACTCCGCGCGAAGTCTTCTATATCCGCAGTGAGACGATGCCGCAAGGGGAATCCCTTGCCATTCTTGAAGAGATTTACTTGGAAGACGACGTGACCTTCATTAAGGCGGCCGGCGGGGACTTTATCGCGGTCATCGGCGGATTCGATACCCGCGAGGCTGCCGAGCAGAAGCTCGGCGAAATTTCGTCGCGCGAGACCTACGGCGATGATCTTCGCATCGACAGCTGGATGAGCAATGAGCGCCCGGACTAACCGGTTGAAAAAAGCACCGCTCCGACAAGTGTTGGAGCGGTGCTTTTTGATATCATATTATTCAGGTTCGATTGTACCGCCAGCTCCGGAAGCAGCTCTTCCTGCCGCGAAGAAACGTTATGCGTTTTGATGAGGATAGATCATGACTTTGACGCTGGTGTCCTTTTGCGTGCGGGCAAGCTCCACGGCTTCCTCGATCTGATCCAAAGAATACTGGTGGGTGATGATGTCCCGTATGCGGCTGCCCTTGTTCTGCAGCATCTGAATAGCGGCCGGATACGTATTCGCATAGCGGAACACACCGTATACATCCAGCTCGGCGTCAACCAAAGCGCCGATATCCACCGGAATGGCATCCTTTGCAGGCAAGCCTACAAACACGATGCGGCCCCCGCGGTTCACATAACCGATGGAATCCGCGATGGCCCCGGCATTGCCCGATGTTTCGATGATGAGATCGATTCCCTTGCCGCCCGTAAGTTCGACCAATCGCTGGGGCACGGATTCGTCCATGGGATTGATCACGCCGGAGGCTCCCATCTGAAGGGCCAGATTGCGCCGGTAATCCACGACGTCGCTGCCGAATACCTGTGAAGCTCCGGACATTTTGGCTGCCTCCATGGCAAGCAGGCCGATCGGGCCCAAACCGAGCACCAGCACCCGGTCCTCCGGCCGGATACGCCCGCGGCGTACGGCATGAAGGCCAACGGACAGCGGCTCAAGCAATGCGCCCTCCTCGAAGGACATTTCATCCGGCAGCCGGAACAGGAAGTCGCTGCGAACCGCAACGTATTCGGCCCAGGCACCGTCAACCGGAGGAGTCGCCATGAACACCACGTCCGGGCACAGGTTGTAGCGTCCGCTTTTGCAATAGGCGCATTGCCCGCACGTAACGCCCGGCTCCACGGCCACGCGGTCACCGACGGAGACATTCGTCACCTTCTCCCCCGTTTTCACAACGACTCCAGCCAGCTCATGTCCCAGAATCAACGGCTCTTTCACCTCATACCTTCCGATCCGTCCATGCTCATAATAATGCACGTCCGAACCGCAGATGCCGATGCAATACACCTGAATCAAGGCTTCATCTGGCTTCGGCTCCGGAATGGGCACCTGCTTCACCCCAATGGATAAAGGACGATCAAGAACGGCGGCAGACATCAAATTAGGCTGCGACAAGCTGCATTCACCTCTCATTTCAAGAAATCGCTTACCCACTTAGTTTACACGATAAACTATCGCTTCATAAGGGTTTAAGGTGAATTGGCCGAAACTCCGGTCCGACCGCTCGTAATTGGTGAGCACCACTTCCGGATGACGGCCGCTCCATTCCGCTGGAAACTGAAACTCCGGCGTCCTGCCGTAAAAGTTCAATACGATCAGATATACCTCGTTCCCTAATGATCTGGAATAAGCGAAGATCTCCGGATGCTCCTCCAGCACGGCTTCGTATTTTCCGTAGATCAGCACCTCGGTGGACTTGCGCAGACGGATCAAGGCCTTATAGTAATTCAGAATGGAATCCGGATCGGCCAGCTGATGCTCCACGTTGATCTCATGATAATTCGGATTGGACCGAATCCACGGCACGACGGATGAGAAACCGCCATAAAGCGTGCCATCCCACTGCATCGGCGTTCTTGCATTGTCCCGGGCCCGGTACGCGATTCTGCGCATCGTCTCGGACACGTCTTTTCCGTCCAACAGCCGCTCGCGGTAATAATTGTAGATCTCCACGTCCCGATAATCGCTCAGCTCCGGAAACTCGACATTCGTCATCCCGATTTCCTGCCCCTGGTAAATGAACGGCGTCCCTTGCATCAGCATAAAAAAAGTAGCCAGCATCTTGGCCGATTCCTTATGATAGTGGACCGGATCGCCAAAACGGGATACGGAGCGCGGCTGATCATGGTTCTCCATATAGAGAGCGTTCCAGCCTGTCCCTTCCAGGCCCGTCTGCCATTTATGCATGATCTGCTTCAATTCGGCCAAGTCCCAGACGGCGTAATCCCAGCGCCCTTCGAGTCCGAAATCGAGATTGACGTGCTCAAATTGAAAAATCATGTTCAGCGCCCCGTTCTCCTCCCCGATCCAGCGGTCTGCTTCGGCGATCGGAATGCCGCTGGCTTCGCCCACCGTCATAATGTCATAATCGGCGAACGCTTCGCGTTTGAATTGCTGTAGAAATTCATGAATTCCCGCGATATTCCGGTGACCGGGATTTGAATCGACATATCGAAGGTTGTTTGGATTCGGCATGTCGGGCAAACCCGGCAGCTTCTTAATATGGGTGATCGCGTCCACGCGAAAGCCGTCGATCCCTTTATCCAGCCACCAGCGGATCATCCGCACCAGCTCTTCCCGGACCGCCGGATTCTCCATATTTAGATCAGGCTGCTTTTTCGAATAGAGATGGAGATAATATTGACCCGTTAGTTCGTCGTATTCCCAAGCGGAACCGGTGAACACCGATTCCCAATTGTTCGGCTCGGCCCCGTCCCTCGGATCCCGCCAGATGTAATAATCCCGCTTCGGATTCGTTCGGGAGGAGCGGGCTTCCATAAACCACGGATGTTCATCCGAGGTATGATTAAGCACCAGATCCATGATAAGGCGCATGCCGCGCTTATGGATTTCGGCCAGCAGCCGGTCGAAGTCGGCCATCGAGCCGAATTCCGTCATAATATCCTGATAATCGCTGATATCATAGCCGTTGTCGTTATTGGAGGATCGATAGATAGGGCATACCCATATGACGTCAATCCCGAGATCCTTCAAATAATCCAGACGGGATATCACCCCTTGCAGATCCCCGATGCCGTCTTCATTCGAATCCATGAAACTGCGCGGATAGATCTCATACGCAACGGCTTCTTTCCACCATGCTTTCCGCATTGCCTGATCCCCCGTTTACAATCAAAATGCTGCCCATCGCGGTATACGGACATTAGTCGTTTATACATTCTTATTAACCGACTCCTGCCTAAGCCGCAGTCTGTGGCAGCATACAGTATTGCCGTTTAAACGATCATATAAGCCTGATAACCATAGAATGGCCATGCCGCGGGGATATGCGGCACAGCCATTCTAAGTCTATCCTCTCACGTATTTACCGGTCAGGGAGTGTTCCGCCGCGATCAGTTCGGCGGGCGTTCCTTCGAATATGACCCTCCCTCCCCTGCTGCCGCCTTCGGGCCCGAGATCGATGATCCAGTCCGCCTGACGAATCACGTCCAGATTGTGCTCGATCACGATCACCGAGCTGCCGTTATCGACGAGCCGATTCATCATGTCCAGCAGATGCCCGACATCCGACATATGCAGCCCCGTCGTCGGCTCGTCCATGACGTAAATCTGACCCTGCTTGTGCAGCTCGCTGGCCAGCTTGATGCGCTGGCTTTCGCCCCCGGACAGGGTGCTCAGCGGCTGTCCGAGGGTCAGATAGTGCAGGCCCACGTCATGCAATGCTTCCAGCCGCCGCTTGATTTCTTTTTTCTCGAAAAAAACCAGCGCCTGCAGCACCGTCATGTCCAGCACCTCGGTGATCATTTTTCCCTGGAGCTTGTACTGGAGCACATCATCCTTAAAACGTCTGCCGTCACAGGTATCGCACGGCGACTTGATGCCTTCCATGAAAGCCAGGTCCGTATAGATGAAACCGAGCCCGTGGCAGTCGGGGCAGGCCCCTTTGGAATTGAAGCTGAACAGGGATGGACTCTGACCGTTCGCCTTGGCGAACATGCTCCGGATGTCATCCATGATCCCCGTGTAGGTGGCAGGGTTGGAACGGATCGAGGCGCTGACGGCGGACTGGTCGATGACAACAGCCTCGGGATGCTGGGACAGGAAGGCATGGTGTATGAGCGAGCTCTTTCCTGATCCCGCTACGCCCGTGACCACGGTCAATACGCCTACCGGGATATCCACCGTCACATTGTTCAGGTTATGATGATTCGCATTGGCAATGCGCATATGCCCTGTAGGTACGCGAAACTGTTCCTTCATCGGCATCCACCGCTTCATATACCGCCCGGTTAAGGTGGAAGCTTGGTCGCACAGCTGCTCGACCGTCCCTTCGAAGACAATTTCCCCTCCCCGGGTACCGGCATTCGGCCCCACATCCACCACATGGTCGGCAATTTCAATCACGTCACGGTCATGCTCCACGACCAGCACGGTGTTGCCCTTGTCGCGAAGCTTCCTCAGCATGCCGTTCAGACGGTGAACATCCCGCGGATGCAAGCCCACGCTCGGCTCATCAAAAACATACATCATGTCCGTCAGGCTGCTGCCCAGATGCCGGACCATCTTGACCCGCTGCGACTCGCCTCCGGAGAGCGTGGTCGTCTCCCGGTTCAGTGTCAGGTAATCCAGTCCCATATCCATCAAATGCTGCAGCCGCTCCGCTAAGCTGGCTACCATGCCGGCAGCGATCGGCTCCTTGATATCCAGGATGAACGCTCTTAGGTCCCCGATCTCCATGGCCGCACACTCGGCGATGTTGAATCCGTTGATCCTGCAGCTTAACGCAGCTTGGCTGAGCCGTGTCCCCTCGCATAACGGGCATGTGCCGTGCGTAATGAAATTTTTCACGTGATTGAAGGTTCGTTCGGACAATTCGCTGCTGTCTCGCTGAATATACAGCCGGTTAAATTTCAGCACGAGGCCTTCGAAGTCGGACTGCACCGGTCCGCCTTTGGACGGGAAGGTCACTTTCCCCTCCTTGCCGTACAGGAAGAGATTCCATTCCGCTTCGGAATAATCGGCCAGCTTCTTGTCGTTATCAAAGAAACCGGACATGGTGTAGTTCTTCATATACCAGCTGTCCACCGAGAAAATCGGAAACCGGACCGCTCCCTCATTCAAGGATTTGGTCGTATCCAGCAGCTTTGTCAGATCCAGCTCCACCTTCTTCCCGATTCCCTGGCATTCCGGACACATGCCCTGCGGATCGTTAAAAGAAAATGCATTGGAGTAACCCACGAATGGCTGCCCCACCCTCGAAAACAGCAGTCGAAGAACGGCGTACAGATCGGTGATCGTGCCGAGCGTGGAACGCGAGTTCCCTCCCAGCCGCTTCTGGTCGATGACGATGGCGGTCGACAAATTCTCGAGCGAGTCCACGTCCGGGCGGCTATGCCGGGGAAGCCGGTTCCGGACAAAAGCGGTGAACGTCTCGTTCAGCAATCGCTGGGCCTCGGAACTGATGGTATCAAACACGATGGACGATTTGCCCGAGCCGGATACGCCGGTAAAGACGGTGATTTTTCGTTTTGGAATTTGGAGCGAAACATTCTTTAGATTATTCTCCCTGGCACCGCGAATGCGGATATATTCTTGCGGCATGGCCGTTCCTCCTTTGTGCCCTGTAGTGCTCCTATTATAAAAGGGCATTCATGACATGTACTGTCATAATGAAGGAAAGGTGCTATGATTCCGGTCGAACCCACGCCGGGAAAATATCAGAAGGGTTGCCGGCCTATTAATGTTATACTTAGTTTATAATGAGTCAGGGGAAAGAAATGCAACATCCTTCCATTTTTGATTTTGGTTTGCCAATATGCATCCTGTCCATTACAATTTACGGAACATCATCTTTCGAAGATTTCATGATTACAGGAGAGTAATGACGATATGAGCAAAAAAATAGTCGCCATCGATATGGATGATACGATCTGCCATCTGATTCCCAAAGCCATCCATTATCACAATTTGCAGTACAAGGATCCCCAGCTTACGCTCGATCAGATTACCGATTACAACCTGCACCAAATCTGGCATCCTGAATGCTCGGAAGAATTTTTCTTCGGAAAGCCCGGTTTGTATGAAGAGCTCGAACTATTTGACGAATATACGATTGACGAGGTTCACAGAATGACACATGATTATGATGTCATTGTCGTTACCGCAGCCCGACCCTCCTCGGTGCCCGAGAAATGGAGATGGCTCCAGAGGCATATGCCTTTTATTCCGTTCGAGAATTTTTTCGTGGCCAAGCGCAAGGACCTGGTGGAGTTTGACCTTCTGATTGACGATGGTCCCCATAATGCGATTGCTGCGAGAAAAGCCGGAAAACAGACCATCCTGATTCCGCGCCCATGGAATGCGCATATTCAGCATGAATTTATTCTGAAGGATTCCTGGAAGGGAATGAACGAGTTAGTAGACCGCATGTTATCCGATTCTAATCATCAAGGGGAAATGAAATGAATATAGACCGCAATAGCCGGTACCTATCGCAAGACATCCATTTTTTCGCTGCCGCGCTGTCGGAAACGCTGGTTTCCGTGTGGGAGGAAGACCCCGCAAGCGTATACGTGGAGATCGAGCGAGGTTACATTGAATGCTACACGCCGGATGTCGTCCGCATCCGCAACGAAGAAACAGGTTATTTGACGCACTACAGCCGTGATACCGCGATGTTTCAGCGGATGTAAAATACGATAAGAGCCGCTTCCCTTGCCGGGAGGCGGCTCTTTTTATTGCCCGATTTACCTTTTAGCCGACAAGACTAGAAACAGGGTTGCGAGCGGGCCTAACAACAGTGATAACAGAAACCAGTTTAATCCAGTTCTGTTCTTTCCTTGGGCCAGCCCGGCATTGATCAGCGCCAGCGTTCCCCATCCCACGTAAAATTCGTTATTCATCGTATCCCCTCCGAACCGCATTCTATCTGGCTTTATACGTATGGCGGAATGAAACGTTGCAGGATATGCGCAAAAAGAGCAAGGAATGCTCCCTGCCCTGCGTGGTTATAAAAATTATAGGCACATTCGCTTAAAATGCCGCGATGCGCGGCTCCGCGAAGAAGCCGAAGCTTCCCAGCGTCGGGACGATGCTCACGCTTGCTCCAATTCCCTTAACAGCTGAAATATCTGTCCCCTGTGATGGGACTCATGCTCAATCAGATGATAGATGACCCATTCGGGCGTCACATCGTACGCCTCCAGTTGTCTGGGTCTTCTCCAGTCCGAAAGGTCCATGCCTCGGAAATGGGCAACCAGTTCCTGACGAACCATGTGCATACGGTGGAGATGCTCAGCGAGCGGCTGATCCGGCACTTCGGAAAGACGGTTATCCTCCGTACGGTGATCCCAGGGGAAACATGCCTTTATTTTCGGGTCCCAATCGGATTCAAGCACCTCGACGTACAGCCAGTCCGCTTCGATTAAGGCAATATGGTATAGCAGTGAACCGATGGATTGCCGGCCGGCCGCCTTATGATTCAGATGCTCATATCGGATCCCGGCCAGCCGTTTCAATATCGTCCGCCGCACGTCCTCGAGTCCCCATATCCAGCGGCCGATCTCCGGCTCAAACCCAGGCAGCGCCTCAACGGTCAACGTTTTCCTTTGCAAGTCTTTCACGCTCCCTCTCATGATCTCATGCACTTTAGGATAACAGGCGGGAGACGCAGGCTACAAGGTAACGTTCGGTTTAGACCAAAATGATCCTGGGGCCCATTGCAGCCGTTCTTACTTCTTTCTGGTCGCAATCGCCTCTGCCGTTTGTTTAACGGCCTGATGCCCGAATACGGCGAACGCCCCCGCAAGGATGCCTTGGATGATATTCTCCACGCTCCAGCCGATCAAGCCGGTTGTCAACAGGATGGATACGACCATAACCACATATACGATGCTCCAATTCGGAACCTTAGGCGTTTGCTTCAGCACGTATCCGATCACCCAACAAGCGGCAACGACCATGAACAGCCGCGGATCGATCAGTTGAAAAATGACGCTCCATTCCATGACAAACCCACCCTTTCCATTCATTTTCTACATCCCATTCCTAGAGCCTATCGATCGGCTTGTACTTATATCCTTATTCCCGCAGGCAAAATAATAGAATCTGCCGATGGAATTCATGATAGGTTCATGGATGGGCAGACGAAGCGCCAATCGCGTATTCCCGGGTGGAGGGAATACGCGAAGGTATTCTTTGAAGTGGCGTTGAAACTAAAGGTCATTGCCTGCCGCTTCAATGATCCCGCAGATCCAATCGGTCAACCGCCGATCCTTCTCTTCCTGACTGCAGTCCGTTGGAAAGGCAAGGTAGTGCTGATGCTCGGGAATCCGGGGTATCCCCTTCTTCATGACGGCATCCGCCCTGGTATCATTTTGGTATTCTATAAAACGAAGATCCCTTCCGTCCAATGTCTGATAGGCATAACAGCTGTACTCGATTTCGTCGATGACGGTCCAGTGATGTCCCTGCCTCCTGGGATTGCACAACACATGCGTGCCCTTCAGCTTGTTCAATGAGTACAGAAAGCCTTGCAGCTGGGCCTCCGTTATGTGGTAGTCATCCAAGTAATACCGCTGCGAGACTCTGTCCGCATTCGTGTCGATGATCTGATAGTTTAGAATAAACGCAGCCCCTTTGCGCAGCACCGGATCGAAGTAATCCTTCTGTATCCGACCCTTATGACGGGAAAGGCGATCTGACACCAGATCATCCATGTTGCTATGGTCCAGGTTATGACCGAAAGTGATCAAGAACTTGCGATTCTTCATGCGGAACTCTCCCTTATATGACCGATATAATTCCAATATATTCCACCCATCATTATACAAAACAAGGCAGCCTCCTCACCAACGGAAGCTGCCTTGCTCTTAAACCTGTTCAAGCATCCCCAATTCCAAACCACATTGAATGTTATACCTTGCTAACCTCGGCTTCATCCGCTACCGCGGCCTCGGTCGTGGACTGACCCTGCCATAACAGCTGCATCTCTTCGCTCGTGGCGAGCAGCTCCGCCAAGCTTCCCTCCGCTTCGATCCGTCCATCCTTCATGACGATGATATGATCGGCCTTGGACAGAGCCGCCCTGCGGTGCGATACTGCAATGCAGGTGACGTCACGCTCCTTGAACATTCCCTCCCATACCAGCTGCTCCGTCTCCACGTCCAGCGCGCTGGATAGATCGTCGAAGATGTACAGATCCGCGCCGGTCATCAGCATGCGCGCCGTGGCCGCGCGCTGGATCTGTCCCCCCGACAGCATGACGCCTCTCGGGCCGACAAACGTCTCCAACCCTTGATCCAGATTCTCGATGTCCTTCTCCATGACGGCCAGCCGGACGGCCCGTTCCAGCGCTTCCTCGGCCCGCTCTTTCTTCCCTTGCACGATGTTCTCTCTCAAAGGATCGCTGAACAGCCTTGGAACCTGCGGGGTATAAGCCGCCCGAGGGGGCATCAGGAAGGTAGCCGGATCGACTTCTTCCCCGTTCCAGCGAATCGTGCCCGCCTGCTTGGGCAGCAGCCCCAGCAGGGTCCGGACAAGCGTCGACTTCCCGGCCCCGATTCGGCCGGTCACCACCAGAAACTTGCCGCGCTCCAGGCGGAGGTTGATATTCGATATCCCATTCTCCGAATTCGGATAATGATAGGATAAATTCTTTACCTCCAGCTCTTTGAGCTTCTCCCCCGGCTCCCTGCGAATGAGAGGCAGTTCCGGAGGATCTTCGTTCAGATACGTTTCCCTCGCTTCAATAATCCGGTCCTCCTCGCCGGGGCGGAACAGCGAGCGCATACGGTCAAAGGAAACCTTCAGCCGTTTGTGCTGAAACACCATATATCCGAACAAGGAAATACTGAACCCGATATTGGCCAGGTACGTCGTAAACAACGCGAAATCCCCGACGGTGAAATGCCCGGCCTGCATCTCGGTTGCGCACATCAACAGGATCAGTCCCGTACAAATGCTCAGCACATGCTGGTTCAGGGACCGCATCCATTGTTTGAACAGATTATCCTTCAGCGCTGCCTGCCGGCGGTCCTCGTTCAGCTTCGTGAAGCGTTCATGGACATGATCTTCGGCCTGCCCGAGCTTCAAGGCTTGAACCGCGCCGAAGGTTTCGGCAATGAAGCTGGTGATGCGCCCCGTAGCTTCCCGGTTCTTCAGGCCGTAACGCCGTGCGCGGTTGCCGGATAAATTGTTCAGGAGCGTGACCACCACGAGCGGCAGCACGGCCACCAGCATGATTTTCCAGTTAATGCTTGCCATGATGACAACGGATACGAGCGCAAAAACAAGACGTCCCCAAAAATCCACCCAGGACTCCACGTATTCCACAACTTCATCCACGTCATCGCGGAAGCGGCTCATCGCCTCCCCTGGAGAAGCCGGCAAATTCCGTCCCGGCCAGCGCATGATCCCCGCCAGCATGTTAGTGCGCAAGATAGCCTGGATATGATAAATATACGTTACCCATTGATAGAAGGCTGCAAAGAACGTCCCCACCCGCGCGACCCTTACAACGGCAATAAAAATCAAAGGAACGGCCAGCCATACATAATCCGTGGAATTCGATGTGGCCCGGTCGAAAAACCACTGCATTCCGAGCCCGATCAATAACGGTAGCGAATGAAAGATGCACCACAATAAACCGTTGATTAAAAATAATGAGGGCCTAAATCGAAACAGCCGCCCTATAAAACCCGTGATGGTCACGCCAGCTCCTCCTCTCTGCCTGTGCTCAGCAGTCTCGCATAATGCGATGCCGGATCTAACGCAAGTGCTTCCCGTGCGCCGAATTCCAGAATCCGTCCGTCACCCAGCACCATGATTTTATCCACCTGCTCCAGGGTAGCCAGCCGATGCGCGATGATGATGCCCGTACAACTGCTCATCAGCTGATCGACGGCTGCCTGCAGCATGGTCTCCGTTGCGGCGTCCAAGCGTGAAGAGGGTTCATCCAGAATCACCAGGCTCGGCTGCGTCAAAAATACCCGGGTTAACGCAAACAGCTGCGCTTCCCCGGCGGACAACGAGGCCCCGCCGGTGGTCAGATGCGTATCCAGACCTTCCGGCTGCGCATCGATCCACTGCCGAAGCCCGAGACGCTCCGTCGTTTCCAGGATGAATTCGTCCGACACGCCGTGATCGAACAGCGTCAGGTTGTCGCGCAGCGAGCCGTCGAACAGCTGCACATCCTGCGTAACCATCCCCACCCGGCGATAAAGCGCGGGCAGCTTCAGCTTCGTGATATCCGTGCCTCCGACGCGGATGACCCCGCTGTCGATGTTATACAGTCGAAGCAGAATGCGGCTGAGACTCGACTTCCCGCTGCCGGTACGTCCGATGATCCCCAGGCGTTCACCCGGCTTCACTTCGAAGTTAATGTCCTTTAATACCGGTTTATCCGCGTTGTAACTGAAGTTGACGCCCTCAAACTCCAAACCGAGCGCGCCTTCGGGCAGCTCTTCCTGCTCCCCGTCCACGATCTCGCTCTTGTTGGACAGCAGCTCTCTGGAACGCAGCATGCCGGATTTCGCTTTCTGGAACTCCTGCACTTGGTCGCCCAGCATCTCGATCGGATCGTTTAACATCTGCGTATATTGATAGATCAGGAACAGGGTTCCCAGCGTAATTTCATCGATCAAATAATAGCGTACCCCCAGTAACAGGACTGCGGTAACCGCTAGGGCAAACAGGATCACCGTGGTGTTCCAGGGTACGACGCGGAGCATCCAGGCTTTTCTCCCCTTCAGGAACACGCTGCGCATCAAGCGGTGAAACCGGTTCATGACGTACGGCACGTTGCCGTTCGCCTGAACATCCTCGATGCCGGCGATGCGTTCCTCAATCAATCCGAACAGCGAAGCGCTGGCTTCCCGTTCGTTCTTGGAGGAATTGACGCCCATATTCCGGATGAACACCATGAACAGAATGGACAGCAGCGTGAACACCGTCATAACGATCGCGATGGGCAAATTGACCGTAAACATAAATCCCAATATGCCGGCAAGCAGCACGAAGCTGCCGATCACCTGCACGATGAACATCGCAAAGAAATTCGAGATATTCGTCACGTCTCCGTCAATCCGCTCAATCATCTCGCCGGGCGTTTTCACATTATGAAACCGCATATCCAGCCGTAAGCAATGCTTCAAAAGATCGCCGCGGAGCCGGTTCGTCGCGCGCCATGAAATATCATTCCCCAGATAACTGACAGCTACGGTAATCAGCTGGTTCAACACAGCCACGACCAGGAATAATCCCGCAAGCTGGATCAGCGTGGCTATCACGCCTCCGCCGGCTGCCGTGTCGATAAAGCGTTTGACAATCTGCGGATTCAGCAGCTGCAAGCCGGTCGACGTCAGCAGCATGGCCAGCAGCAGGATCAGCCGTCCTTTTACCGGCTTCAAATACCGCAGCAGCCATGACATGGATACCTTTTCTTTTTTGGGCACAGTGCCCACCCCCATATGCAAGCAAGTATGTACGGACCGTCATTCCCCAAACACAGGCATGCCCGGCAGTAAATCATTACCAGTCTACATGAAAACCCCGATCATTCCTAGGTAAAGAATAATTATAATGTGATGATCGTTTATTCTTAAGTGCATAAAGAATAAACCGCACAACTGCACGGCCTCTCTGCGATTATATACAATTGAAGGAGCCGCTTCCGTCTTTTCTTTCTATATAAATCTAGCGAGTCAATACCCGCTTCAAAAAAAAGCGAATCCGATAATTCAGCATACTCGTATATGTATAATAGAGTGACGTGCAACTTTTTGGAGGTGGGCATAATGAATACTGGGATCAGTGGATTAGACGGACTGGATGAAGAGAAGCTATCAGAAATTCGCGAAAATGCCGCAAGGCTCTCGGACATGAAACAAGAGGTGCCCGTGGAAGAACTGTTCTCGGAATCATTCATTCAAAGACATACGAAGTTTTCTTCCATCGATCACTTGCTGAAGGCCGCTGGATACGAGGGAAGCACCGATGAAGATTTTGACGAATTCATACAAGGTCGCACGATTAACCCGTTTATCGTTGAGCATACCCCATTTCGCAGCTGGCAGGATTTTCAGGAATTAGCCGTATCCGCTTATATTACGAAATGGCTGGGATTGTAAATATTCCATCAGTACCGTACCCCGGGTCTTTCCTCTAATAAGGGAAGACAACCAAAGAAGCCCCTCTAACCGATGTTAGAGGGGCTTCTGATATATTTTTTTAAAAGGGGTGCTTTTATCTTATGCCCGAAATATTAAGGGGAGCTTAAATTACGATTAAAGAGACATAAATTGTTCAACATGAACGCATCCTTGTGCATCTGCATCAAGGTACGGCGAGGAAGGCACTTCATCTAAAAGTCACCGGACTTGAGTCTATTCGGTCGTCACCGTAGCCGTCTTGGTCTTGTTATCCCATTCCACCTTGGCGCCTAATGCCTCACCGATGGCCCGGAGCGGTACATAGGTCACGCCATTCTCCAGCTTGCCATCTTCGATCTGCTTACCGTTTACAATGACATTGACCTTATCGCTCACCGCAGCAGCCCCCTCTTTCTTCTGAAGTCCCAGGTATTTGGCAATGCCGTTGACATGGCCTCTCGCCAGAGCGTCCAGCACGTCCGGCCGTTTCAGCTTGGCTGCATCCGCTGCCACATCGATAAACAGGTTCTCGGTCAACACCGCAGGCATTTTAGATTCACGGACCATATGCAGGTTAGCCGCCTTCTGTCCTCGATCGCTTACTCCGTAGGATGTAATCGCGCTCATGACCTCCGAATGAATAACACTCTGGAGTTTTACCGAACCAGGGCTTGGGGAGGTATATCGATATGACTCGAAGCCCCCTGCACCGCCGCCTGCGTTACAGTGGATGCTTACCAGGATATCGGCACCGGCGGCGTTTGCCTTATTGGTCCGTTCCGCCAATTCCAGAAACACATCGGAAGATCGGGAGAGGTTTACCTGAACGCCGTCGTATTCGGCTTCCAATCGTTTTTTCACGGCTAGGGACAGCGCTAATACGATATCCTTTTCCTGCAGCCCGTTTCCGGTGGCTCCGGCATCCTTTCCGCCATGTCCTGCGTCAATCCAAACCTTTTTCACGATCATTCACCGCCTTTGTAGGTTGTTGAATAGCCTGGTGGCTAAATACAGCGAAGTGGGCCGCGTCCCTTCCTTCCGCTCATGCTTCCACGTTTACTAGGCAAGGCAACTATAGATCCTACTGCAAGGACGAGTATAATATATAAGATACTCCAATGGGGTACGGTCGGTGTTTGCTGGAGCCTATATCGAATGGCCCGGTTACGGTTTTGAGCTGACCTCTTGTGCCCCAGGCCCAAGCTTCATTTCATCCGGAATCCCTGATATTATGCATACAATGGAACTTTCCCGGAGATTGCCTTCATGTTTGGCAAGGCGGTGATTTCATCCGTGTTACTTCTATTCTAACCGATCGGAGACGGGTTATATGTCTGGATTTGTACTTATCGTGTTCGCTGCAGCTTTTATCATTCGTGGTGTCATGAGGATACGCAAACCCACATGGGGGTCCTTATATAAAATGTGGAACATAAAGTATGGGTCGGAGCCTGATTCCGACTACATTCGCTATATAAAATCCAGCGGGATTCTTCTGGTGGTTCTGGGATCGATCGTACTCGTATTCGGGATCCTGATGGTTATATTTTGAGCCCCATTACCGATCATCCCTTTAGGATTTAAAAAGCCCTGCCGACATGAGTCGGCAGGGCTTTTTGTTACGCGAAAGAAACGAAATTATACCCAGAAAGAAGCAGTAATGATGACCAACAAGATGAAGAGAACAAGAATCGCTCCGACAGAGTTATACCCGCCGTATCCAACTTCGCCCATGAGATTCCCTCCTTTGCTTACGATACGATATAACGTATTCAATAATTCATGAAGTGTCAGGGCGCACGTACTGCTCATAGACAAAAAAATAACCCAACCAGCCTCTGTCGGCGACCGAAGTGTCATTCAGCGACGATATTTCCTGTTCAGTCAGGCGGTAACTTATTTTCAATCCCGGTAAATCAAATTTGGCACGATACGTATATAAACAAGCTCGGCAATTAGCTCTATCACGGTTTGAGTGACGATTACCGCTGCTGCAATCGTAGCCATTTCCTCAGGCAGGGTAAGTGCTAAAGGAAGCACGACTAATGAATTCCGTGTCCCTGCACTAAATATAAGCGCTCTCCCATCCTTGGGTCCGATTCGAAAAAACGCCGAAGTCGCCCGTGAAATAAACGGCGTCATGATATGGAATAGAACATAAATGGGAACAACCGCTATGATAACGCTAAGGTCTTCATACACCCTCCCGATTTGTGAAGCAATGACTACAAAAAGAACAAACGCCATAAAGGGTACTGGGAGCCATGCGGTTAATTGCAACGATTTTGAACCCTTAGCACTTTTCTTGGCCCAGAACTGTGCAGCCAAAGCAAGAAGCAACGGGACGATAATCAAGAAGATAAATGCCTCGACAAATGGGCCCACCTTGACCATTTCTGCTGCTTCCGAGCCAAGGAAAAGCCACAAGTAAAACGGAAGCATAATCATTTGTACTACAAAAAGGATCGGTGTGGACGCAAGAATCAATCGCTCATTCCCTTTTCCTAACTGTGTAAAAACAATAACATAATCAATGCATGGCGTCAGAAGCACAAGGCAAACACCAAGTAAAACGGGAGCCGGTTGAGGAAATACCGAGGTTAGAATATAGACGAGAACCGGTGTTAGAACAAAATTCACAAGCAATAAAGCCCCCATAAAACGCCCGTTGGTTAAAGCCTCCCTCAGCTTAAGAAATGGAATTTGACAAAACATGCTGAAAAGAAGAATCGCAATCATGAATGATATGGCAGGCTCAACAAACATGCCTATGGCGGGGCTTAATAAGCCCATTACTGCACCTGATATCAAGGCTGCTGCATAAACGCCTATTTGATTCTTCTCTACACTCTCCAGTCTAAGCATCTGCCCACGCTCCGCTTTTTTATCCGAATTATATCACGGGACCAGCACGGTACGGCTAAATACCGCTTTGGGGGCAGCGCTGCTCTCAGTCATTGCATATACCCTATTTAGCTCTTGGAGAATATACACACCCATCTCTGAAAGGGTTCCTTACGTTGATTATTCTTCTTATAGCGGCATCTTTGCGTTCAATTTCGTACCAAACTTTTTTATTTTTATCATATTAGGTCTGATACTATCACCTATGATTGATAGCGCCATTTATAAGAGGTTTAATCTGAAAGGGATTAAAGGCGTCCTAACCATAATATTGGCTTATTTGTTGTTAGGCGTTGTTAGTGGCGATTCATCCATTTTGTTTTCAGCTATATTTCTGTTTCCATTTCAGGCGCAAGGTAACTTAAAATCTGAAAGCGGCAGTCCAAGACGATATCCATGTCTTAGCTTACCGCTTGTCTTAAGTTATAGGCCCTAGCCCATTTTCGAATCGTTTAATTAGGCAGCAGCATAGGATAATCGGAAAATGATGAAACGATAAAAGGAGAATGAACATGTACCGCGATCTATGTTACCCTTATCAAGTGTTTGATCCAAGATATCCATACTGGAACGATTACAACCGGCTTCATAACTTGAATCCTCATTATTTCAGTTGGTATGATGCCCGTTGGAATCGTGATGATGAAGATATTCAAATAACGGATTATGGGCGAGGACCACTTGTACTGAATATTGATCAAGCTGCGAAACAAAACAATACGTACCGAACCGCCTTATGGACTGGGAAGCACTTACAAGTGACCCTAATGAGCATTCATGTTGGAGATGACATTGGATTAGAGGTTCACCCCACAACCGACCAATTCATACACATTGAACAAGGTCAAGGGCTTGTTCAAATGGGCGATAGCAAACATAATTTAGATTTTCAACAAATGGCCTATAATGGCTATGCCATCATGATACCTGCTGGAAAATGGCACAATGTAACCAATATGGGCAGCGTACCGCTAAAAATATACGTGATATATGCCCCTCCAGAGCATCCATTTGGCACGGTCCACGAAACAAAAGCAGAGGCCATGTCTGCTGATTAGAATTTGTTATTCTTAGGATTTTGCAAATTTATATGCCGTTAGAAAACTGAAGCCCGTCAGCTTAATGCTGGCGGGCTAAAGTGTTATACTAAAAATATATAACGAGACAAAAAAACATAAACAACACGAAATGATGGATAAGAACAGTTTGCTATCTTCACTTTCCCCTCTTTTCACTCCTACAATGTGCATTAGGTATCCGGCACTTACAGACAGAGTTACAAACCCTAAATATAACGTTTTGTGAGAACTGAACCAAACGCATATAACAAAAATAAAAGCTATCCACGTGAATATATATCTCAAAGCTTTAAATGGTCTATCGCCCAAAATATCACCTAAGAAAAAGTTGCATTCACCTTCTCCAGTAGACACTTTAATCTCACGTCTGGACTTGCCGATCAGTACGACAATATCTGTTAACTCTATATTCTTTATACTCATCAAACAGCCTTAAGGTAACGGCACAGTGCTCATGAAAAGACTTAGCTATAGCTTGTTATATTAACTTACAGATAGCTACTTGCAAATTATTTTGAGTATTCTACTTCTTAAGGAATCTATAAATACCAATGATCAATGCAATTAATGAAAGCCCAGAAGCTAGAAAATATAAAAAGGCATTTCCTCCATTAGGTATCGGTAGATTCTCACCTACTGGTCCAGTCTCCGGAATAGGCGGATTGAGACTTAAATAACCTGCCCTTAAGCATAAAATCATAATCAAAAATGACAAAATACAACCAATAACAATTTTTAGTTTGTTCATGAAACCTCCTAAATATTTCTTTTATTTTTTCGCTCTTTAAGAGCATCGTACTTACTAGAGAGGAAGAACAAGGCCATTTTAACGAGGTTGGGCAGATTATGACATAAGGTGACGTATTTGAGGTCTATACTGGATGTAGATAAACGTAACGAAAGGAGCAATACATCATGACACGAAGAATAATTTTAGATTTAGCGGTTACTTTGGATGGTTTTATTGAAGGGAAACATGGTGAAGTTGATTGGTGCATTATGGACTCTGAGATGGGGTTTAATCATTTTTTAAATCAAATCGACACCATTCTATATGGAAGAAAAAGCTATGATTTATGGGGGCAATTCACTCCGGAAATTGGACATACGGATTCTGAAAAAGAATTTTGGGAATTGGTTCACAGCAAAGAAAAGTATGTATTTTCCAGGACGCAAAAGGGGACTGATCATAACGCAATATTCATAAATGATAGCATTCTTGAAGAAGTAAATAAATTAAAGAATAAGCCTGGTAAAGACATCTGGCTGTACGGTGGAGCAAGTCTTATTACGACTTTTATCAATTTAGGGCTTGTTGATGAATATCGATTATCCGTTCACCCTGTCGTTTTGGGAGAAGGAAAACCGCTGTTTGTCGATATAAAACAGAGGTTGAATTTAAAAATGGTGAATACAAGAACGTTCTCCTCAGGCGTTGTGCAACTAATTTATCATTTTGATGGGAACGAATAATATTGTGCATTCGCCAACACGTACAAATAACGGCCCGGTTCCCGAATGACGGAAAGCCGCGCCGTTATTGACTTTATGAAGATGCTGGTGAAGGGAATTGAACCCCCGACCTACGCATTACGAGTGCGTTGCTCTACCCCTGAGCTACACCAGCACATGTGGTTCGATGATATTCCTCTCGAAACAACAAAAATTATTATAATACTTCGGCAGCAAAATGCAAGTCCTATTCTAACGGGAATATCCACCGAATTTGGTGGCATTACCCGCCTAACTTCTCCTGAACGGATTGGATCTTCTGTTTGCTCGAGGAGACCTGGTCCCTGCGGTCGTCAATTTTAACGGAAGTCGATACGCGCTTTGCCCCGGACAGAAAAGGCGCTTCATGCAAAGCCTCAATCGCCCGCCAGATCATGTTAAGCTCCCCCTCGATGATCGTGCTCATCGATGTCAGCTCATAGGAAATCCCGTCCTGCTGTTTCAATATTCGCTGCATCTCGGCGACATAAGCGCTTAAACTCGTGGTTGCGGTTCCGATCGGAATCACCGTTACCTCTGCTATTGCCATCTGAACAACCTCCCTCGTCATATCTCAATCATGTAAGACCCTTCAATTCCAATGCCGGATACGGATATCATACCAATTTCGGTCCGCCATATCAAAGCCCTTCAATTTTAGCTTCACACAAGATATAGTGTATCCTGCCCGCCTCATCCATACGGTAATATCCTATTTTGTCAAAACGAGAATATACGCGGTATCTGCGCAGAAAAGGTCGCATTTGGTCACAATCCAGGAAATCTTATCGCCTTTTGACAGTTTCTTAACTGGCACAATGACCGCTCGTTTGCTATAATTCTTTTTGCGTTCAATTTTAAGAATATGGTTTACAAACACAATATATTGGGTTAAATTAGATTAACAACAACCAAATATAGTGTATATAGGTGCCGGATCAACCCATAAGGCAGTCCGGCTTAATAGGGAAGCATGGTGTAAATCCATCACGGTCCCGCCACTGTAAGGGCTCTTAGGCTGTTCATCATTTTTTCAGCCTTCCTCATACGGCATAGCCACCGAAGAATCGGATCAAGGTTTTCGGAAGGTACCGCCGGAAGGCAGAAGCCCGAGTCAGAGACCTGCCTATATACAGCAGACACCAACCTACGGGGCTTTAGGTAAGTGTTCGTTAAACTTGCGTCTGTACATAACATCATGCCCGTTCAAGGGCTTATGTCAAACGTCATTTCCGATCACAGCGCACGGACATTTTCAAGCCTGCCCGCGGGTTTTAGAAAATGTTTTTTTGATGTCCTTTTTCATATTTCCCCCGAAGAAAGCGAGGAATTTATTCATGCCCCAGCTCGTAGTTAAACCGAACAACCGTCAGCTCGCCTTTGATGAAATTCGCCTCTCCGTCTATGCCGACCGGACTCTGAAAGGATTGGACATGCTCGATAAGGAGCGTCTGCTTCGCGGCGTCAATGCCAAATTGCGCGGTGAGCAAGTTACCGGCGAAGAAATCAGCAGCGCCTTCACGATGTCCGCCCTTGAGCTTGTAACCAAAGAGGAGCCGAATTGGAAGTTTGCGGCTGCGCGTTCGTTTCTGACCTCTTTATATAAAAAAGCGGCTACCAACCGCCGATACAAAGCATACCCGGAAGAACCATACGGTGCCTTCTACCCGCTCATTACGGAGCTTGTACAGAAAGGCATCTATCGCGAGGACCTTCTGACCAGCTACACCAAAGAACAAATCGAAGAACTCGGCGAATGCATCGATCCAAGCCGCGATCTGCTGTTTGATTACATCGGTCTGTTGACGCTGGCTGAGCGTTACCTGGCAAACGACTTTGACGGTCGCGTCATGGAACTTCCGCAAGAACGCTACATGGTCATCGCGATGTTCCTCATGCATAACGAGCCTGCCGACAAGCGTCTTGACCTTGTCAAGGAAGCCTACTGGGCCATGAGTAACCTGTACATGACGGCGGCTACGCCGACCATGTCCAATGCAGGTAAAAAAGTAGCCGGCCAGCTGTCCAGCTGCTTCATCGATACCGTGGACGACTCCCTGGAAGGAATCTTCGATTCCAATACGGACATCGCCCGTCTCAGCAAAATGGGCGGCGGCATCGGGGTATACCTCGGTAAAGTCCGTGCACGCGGCTCTGACATCCGTGGTCACAAGAATACCAGTTCCGGCGTCATCCCTTGGATTCGCCAGCTGAACAACACCGCTGTTAGCGTTGACCAATTGGGAACTCGTAAAGGTGCCATCGCGGTTTATCTGGATGTGTTCCACAAAGACATCCTGTCCTTCCTGGATCTGAAGCTGAACAACGGCGACGAGCGCATGAGAGCGCATGACGTGTTCCATGGCGTATGTCTGCCCGACCTGTTCATGGAGGCTGTCGAAGCTCGTGAAGAGTGGAGCCTGTTCTGTCCGCATGAAGTGAAGAAAATCATGGGCTGGAAAGACGAGAACGGCCGTCCGCTAGGTCTGGAGGACTTCTATGACCATACTCAAGGCGAAGGCGAATTCCGCCAAAAATACGCGGAAGCCGTAGCGAACCCGCTGCTGCCGCGCATTACCGTACAAGCCATCGACATTATGAAGCGCATCATGAAGTCCCAGCTTGAAACCGGTACGCCGTACATGTTCTACCGCGACACGGTCAACCGTGCGAACCCGAACTCGGCTCATGGCATGATCTACTCTTCCAACCTGTGCACGGAGATCATGCAGAACCAATCTCCGACGGTCGTTGAGCAAGAGGAGCTGGTTACGAAAGACGGCCAAACCCGGATCGTGATTTCCAAAATCCCTGGCGATTTCGTTGTCTGCAACCTGAACTCCATCCACTTGGCTCGTGCCGTACCTGCCGGTGTGCTGGAGCGTCTCGTTCCGATCCAGGTTCGCATGCTGGATAACGTCATCGACATTAACAATATTGAAGTTCTGCAAGCTCAATACACCAACAGCCAATATCGCGCGGTCGGTCTCGGCACCTTCGGTCTGCACCACTTGCTGGCGCTGGAAGGCATCCGCTGGGAATCCGACGAAGCCGTTGCCTATAATGACAATCTGTACGAACACATCAACTACCTGCTCGTCAAATCCAGCATGGAGCTGGCCAAGGAAAAAGGCCACTATCCGAAATTCAAAGGCTCCGACTGGGAGAGCGGCGAGTACTTCACGTTCCGCGGTTATACCGACGGCGAGCATGAAGGCAAGTTCGTGACCACCGAACAGTGGCGTGAATTGCAGCAGGAAGTGCAAGCGAACGGCGTCCGTAACGCATGGCTGTTTGCCATCGCGCCGAACGGCTCCACTTCGATCATCGCGGGTTCCACGGCGAGCATCGATCCATTGTACGAACTTCTGTCTTATGAAGAAAAAACCACTTATAAAGTGGCGAACCCTGCTCCGGATCTGTCCGAGAAAACGATCTGGTACTATAAAACGGCTTTCTTGATCGACCAGCATTGGTCCATCAAAATGGCTGCCGCACGTCAGCGTCACGTTGACCAAGCGCAAAGCTTTAACCTGTACGTCCGCCCTGATATCCGGGCTTCGGAATTCCTGGAGCTGCATCTGCATGCCTGGAAAGCCGGTATCAAATCCACGTACTATGTACGCAGCCGTGCGTTAACGATTGAAGAGTGTGAGTCGTGCGCAAGCTAAGAGTTTAGATTAACCTTTTTCGAACCCACCCAAACCCTCCCTTCCAAGGGAGGGCCCCAAGGGCTCTGCCCTCTGGACACCCGCAAGGTGGGTAAGATGTGAATGAGGCGCTTCTTAAGTTACTTTAGTGGCTAGGAGCGCTTTCTCCCTGCGGGAACGCTGGAATGCGGCGCGGGGACTTCTGAGTTACTTCGTGCCATTTGTTGAGTTACTGTCTGCTGGGACCGCTCTCCCCTTGGGAATCGCTTTTCATGCGGTGCGGGGACCATTGAGTTACTTCGAGCGTTTGTTGAGTTACATCTTGCTAGGAGCGCTTTCCCTACGGGAATCGCTGGAGGCTTGGTTCAATACAAGCATCGAACAGCTGCATGCGGGGGTTCACGCATTGCAGGCGGGAATTAGCTTTCTAACTAAAAGACTACAAGGGTAAGGGTATCCAATCGGAAGAGTTTACGTCCGCCTTTGGGAGCCCTTTGCAACCTTTACAATACATTCAGGCAAAGGGCGGACAACAGCGGCTGGAGATGGATACCCGTCCCGGTGTGAATACCCGTCCCATGAATATGCTGGGAGGTTTCCCTCGGCTTCGCCTCTGCGCCGCCCTATTATGAAATACAAGGAGAGAAAATCGGCATGCAAATGCAAAAGATATTTAACACCGAAGCACCCAACCGCTCCACTCGCGTCATTGAAGGTGAATGCTCCGGGATCCTGAACTGGAACGACATTCGGATGCCTCATATGTATAAATTGTATAAGGTTCTGCTGCTGAACCACTGGATCGCGGATGAAATCCCGATGTCCAAGGATGCGCAGCAGTTCCCGCGCCTGGACCCTGAAGAGCAGCGCACCTTCAAAATCAACATCTCCCTGCTGGCTGTGCTCGATTCCATGCAGACGATGTTTGTCAGCGATGTGAAGCGTTACTTCACCGACTCGTCGCTCGAAGCCATCTCGGCCATCATCGGTCAGCAAGAGGTGGTTCACAACCAATCCTATTCCTACGTGCTTTCCTCCATCGTGTCGGAGCAGGAGCAGAAGGAAATCTTCGAATACTGGAAGCATGATCCGGTACTTCTGGAGCGCAACCAGTTCATCTCGAACATTTACCAGAATTTCCGCGACAATCCGTCGCCGCAATCCTTCTTCGAAGCCATGGTCGCCGACCTGATCCTGGAAGGGATTTTCTTCTACAGCACGTTTGCCTTCTTCTACAACCTGGCCCGTGACCAGAAGATGATGGCAACCAGCCAGATGATCTCCTATATTCAGCGTGACGAGAACCAGCACTGCTACTTCTTCGCCGAAGTGTTCAAGCAGCTGCTCAAGGATTTCCCTGAGCTGAACACTAAAGAGAACATCGACTACCTGTACCGCACCATTGACCGTGCCGTCGAGCTCGAAACCAACTGGGCCCACTACACGCTCAGCAATGTGCGCGGCATCGATCTGAACGAGTTGAGCGATTACATCAAGTACATCGCGAACCGTCGCATCACCATGATGGGTCTGGAAAAAGCTTACGAAGGCGTGGACGTCAACTGCATGCCATGGATCAAGCCTTTCTCCGACGAAGCCCTCAACGCAACGAAAACCGACTTCTTCGAAGCCAAATCCCGTAACTACGGCAAAGTGGGCGACGACAACGGCTTTGACGATCTATAAGTTTCCTTCATATACACAAAACCTCCGAGGTCCCCTAAACAGGGATCCCGGAGGTTTTTTTATGCCTTTATATGACGGCTGCAATCCGTTCCTCTACATCAAGCGTTACCCCCTCGCGGCCCAGACCTCAATCTCCACCTGAAGGGACGGCATCGCCAGCGCGGGCACGTAGGCCATCGTCATGGACGGCGCCTTTCCCCCGTGGAATTTCTCCCATACCCGGTGGAAATGATCCCAGTCGACCTCCTGAACCGCCCAAATGTTGATTTTGACGATATGATCCGCCGACATGGTTTCCGAAGCCAATACCCGCTGAATATTCGCCAAGGTGTTCTCTACTTGCTCCTTCATATCCGCCGGCAGATTCCCCTCCCTGTCGGTCCCCACCTGGCCGGAGAACACCAGCAGCTCCGCCCCTCTCGCAACCTTGGTTACATGGGTATACGGACCGATCGGCGGGGCGATGACGGTCGGATTGAACCGCTGAATCGGGGGCGAGGCCTCCTCATCCTCTTCATTCAACAAAGCCAGTATCTGATGGTCCTCCCACTTCCCGTTAATCTTCACGTTTTTCCTGGCGATGCCTTCTTTATGGAAGCCGGATTTCAGGAGCACTCGGATCGAGCCTAAATTATGCGGCATCACGCCCGCTTCAATCCGGTGAAACTTCAATTCCTGAAAGGCAAACCTCACCACCATTTGAACGGCCTCGGTCATGTACCCCTTTCCGTTATGGTCCCGGTCCAGAAAATAACCGATCCAGCAGCTCTGCAAATTCCCCCGCACCACTTCCGTCAGCATGATCTCGCCGATGATCGTTTCGGTATCCCGCAGTCCAATCATATAGAGATACGCCTGATCCGCCTTGCTGGATTCCCGGGCCTTTCGAATCCGTTCGAGTTGTCCCTCAAAGGTATAGAATTCGTCGTCCCTTAAGCCCGTGAACCGTTGGAAAAAATCCCGGTTATCCACCTCGAGCTTCCATAGCGCTTCCGCATCCGATTCCTCTACCGACTTGACATAGATCTGTTTTCCTTGCATGAACATGGTCTACCTCTCCTTTGCTCGTATCATTAGAAACGCAAAAAACACCACAGCGTACCTGTGGTGTACATGCCGATCTATGCAACCACAAGCCAGCGACCTGTGGTGTTTTTAATTCCACTGCTCCCTCATTTCAGTCAATAGCATGAAGGATCCTTGATCGCCGAATATCCGATTTTGGACAGACTTCTCCCGTCATCGGACCGATCAAAGAAAACAGCGGTGGAGTATCCCATGCCTTTGGACAACGACGCCAATGATCTTTTTTTCATGTGAATACTCCTCCCTGCCAAGATTTCAACCATCTATGTTCATAACAAGTATCTTGCCTTATGGCTCGCTAATTCCATCGTCTCGATTACCCATAGGATACATGAATCTGCATGAAGGATCAAATCCGCTAAGCTACATTCACATGACCGTTCCCTTCGGATTGCCTTTGGACGGGCCTCTCCCCTGCTTGATATGCTTCAGCTGGGCCACAATGATGACGCTGATGACCACCAGCAGGAACCACGAGCTGATTTTTCCGATATGCACCAGACTCCATGTCCGTTCCTGTCCCGGATAGGTCCAGGCCCCGAGAAACGTGGAGATATTCTCAGCGATCCAAATAAAAAAACCAATCAACAGGAACGACAGCACCAGCGGCATGCGCAAGGTTTTTCCGTCAACGTCGAAATACACCATGGTTCTGCCAAACACCACGAACAACAATGCGGTCAGGAGCCAGCGCGCATCCCATACGTAGTGATGGGTAAAGAAATTGGCGTAGATCGCCGCGCTGATCAGCACGGTCAGCACAGGCAGCGGCCAGCCGGTGATGCGCAAATTCATTCGCCGCCAAGCCTGGCAGATATAACTGGCTACGCTCGCATACATAAAGCCGCTGTACAGCGGAACGCCGCCGATTTTGCTCCAGCCCTCCTCCGGGTAAGACCATGAGCCCATATGCACTTTATACAGCTCCAGCATCAATCCGATGACGTGAAAGACACAGATAACCTTCAGTTCATCCCATGTCTCCAACTTGCTCACCAGCATCCCGATTTGCGCCAAGACGCAGATGAGAAGAATGAGATCATACCGCGGCAAACCCGGAATCTCAACCACCTTGGTCAGTCCCAGCGCGCCGAAGATAATCACCGGAAATAGGCAGGACAAAGCCTGCTGATAACCGAAAACCCACAGCTTCCGTATAAATTCCATAAGCTCCTCCTAGCCCCTACAATCGTATACTTCACCCTACCACAGACCGCGAATTGAATAAAAGAACAGCTTTGTCATATTTCATCCAAGCCATGGAGCGGATAAACAAAATAAGAGAGCAGCCCCTACAGCTGCTCTCTCATCGGTTAACGGCCTATCCGACGATCCTTAAGGTTATACATGCGTCATGCATGCTCTTAGGTTCAACCCTGTTCAATCGCTAGATTATATTCGGGTTCCCGGCATCTTGCGCCGGTCTCAACAGCCTGAAGGCTCATCCTCTTCATACAGCCGGGGCATGCCCGGTCAGAGAGCGACATGGCGAGTCGATTTTTTCTTTTTGACCCGTAACAAAAATGTAAGAGGTATGGCTACCACCGCCACCATCGTGCCGATCATGAACACGTCATCAATGCCCATGGTTGTTGCCGCACGCGGAGTCACAGTTCCGGCGCCCATGTAATAGGATGTTCTGGTTACCACCAGCGCACTGAAAATGCCGATGGATAACGAAGCCAGTCCCTGGCGCGCCCAGTTCGTAATGGACGATGCATGGCCTGAGTACTCGCTGGACACCGCGCTCATCGCGGCGTTCGTTAACGGCATGTTGCACAGCGCTATGCCGAGGCAGCGAACCAGCTGCAGCATGGAAATGTACAGAACCGACGTATTCGTGCCGATCCCGCTGAAAGCCAGCGTAGCGGCCACAATGATAAGGACACCCGTGATGACCAGCCGGAACGGACCGATCCGGTCATAAAATTTGCCGATAATCGGCGATGCCGCCGCCATGACGATCGCGCCCGGCAGCATGATCAATCCGGTATCCATCGGGGACAGCTTCAGCACGGTCTGCAAATAGAGCGGCACTAGCAAGGTTCCCGTATAGAGGGAGATCGTCACGATACAGTTCAAGATCAAGCTGTACCGGAATCGGGGAAATTTGAAGACCTTCAGCTGCAATAGCGGGGACGAAATACGCAGCTCCCACTTAATGAAGAACAGCAGCAGCAGAATTCCGGCGACGAGCAAGGAGATCGTCTTCCAGGATCCCCAGCCCCAATCGTTGCCATGGCTGAAGGAGAGCAGCAAACAGGAGCTGCCCGCCACCACCGTCAAGAAGCCGAGGAGATCGAAAGTCTTCTTCCCGGTCAGTCGATAAAAAGGAATGAATTTGCTTACGATGACGATCGATATCAGGCCGATAGGGACATTCAGGATGAAGATCGATTTCCACCCGAAGTATTGCACCAGCCATCCGCCCAGGGTCGGCCCGATCACCGGCGCCAGCATGGAAGCCAGGCTCCACAGGCCCATGGCATAGGCCTGCCGCTCGCGCGGAAACACCTGGTAGATGATCGTCATCGTAATCGGGATGATCATCCCGCCGAAAACGCCTTGCGTGATCCGGAATGCGATCAATGTTTCGATGTTCCAGGCGACAACGCATAGCAGCGACGAGAGGGTAAACCCCGTCAATGCAAGTACGAACAGCCTTTTATAACTTAACTGGTCCCCCATGTAGCCTACGATGGGGGCCACGATCCCCGTTGCCAGCAAATACCCGGCCATCAGCCATTGGGTTGTGCTCAGCGTGGCATGAAACTGTTCCATCACCACCGGAAAGGCTACGTTGATAGTGGTAATGCTCAGCACCGCGAGAAAATTGCCGAAAAACACGGCGCTCATAATTAGCCAAAATGAAGATTTTTCGTCTGTGTTCACAAGAAGCCTCCTAAACAAAGTAACCCCGCCCGGATCTGATGAACAGAACTGGTGGCAGGATTACTTAAACATAATATTATCATTTACTCCGTTGGAAATAACTTTCGGCCAAGCAATCGCAGCAAAATATACAGGTTATCCGCCTCGTCCTCATCCAGCTGCTTGAAGGATTCCATAACGGCATAGTCCCCCTCGCTGCGCGCGTCGAGTACCAGCTGCCGCCCTTCTGCCGTAAAATTGACATAGTGGCTGCGTCCGTCTTTCGGATTCGGCGTTCGAATCACCAATCCCCGCTGTTCCAATGCATCGACCAAATAGGTAATCGTTGCAGCTTTAAGCTCCATGTGTTCAGCCAACCGGTTGGGGAGCCACGGTCCCTCCTGCTCGATCAAACTTAGGATTTTATACTGATTCATCGTCAAATCGTTCTTTCTCAAATGACTCAAGAAAGACACGACACGATGCCTCGTCATTTTATCCGATAACTCACGATACATGTCCATGAGTCTCTCCACGCTTGCTTCTCTTCCGTTCTCCAGAGTTTTTCACCTCGTTTCCTATTTTAGTTCAATCATTCTAACTTGTAAACACCATTTTCATGATTTTCATTCTAATTCATCCCAATTATAGAGGTGTAACTGAATAATTACTTAAATCGTTCAAAGTTTATTTCGAGAAATTGAACCATTCTAATTCTTAAAATCAGAAGCATCTAAGGAGAAAAATCTCTCATTCATTCCTTAGCAAAAAACGTTCAGTACAATAATAGGTAGGACAAATGCAAAAAGGACTCGCAAGATCTAGCGATCCGCGAGCCCTTATCCTTCCCGTTTATTCCTCATCATCTGCAAACAATTCATGAAGCATGGCTTCCCGGCGATTCACGAATTCCTTCGTGATCATGTAATGATCCGTTTCCTCCAGGCTCGTCTCTTCCACGCCTTCGGATGTCAGCTTGTAGATGATCGAATCCGGATAAGCCATGACAATCGGCGAATGCGTGGAAATAATAAACTGCGAGTCTTCATGAACCAGGTCATGGATGCGTCTCAGCAGCGCCATTTGGCGAAATGGCGACAAGGCCGCTTCCGGCTCGTCCATGATGTACAACCCGTTGCCGCCGAAGCGGTGCAGAAACGTCGCAAAGAAGGATTCCCCATGGGATTGATGATGCAGCGACTTTCCGCCATAAGACTGCCAAAGCCCCAGCGAATCGACCTCGGAGGCCACATTATAATAGCTTTCCGCCCTGAAAAAGAAGCCGTCCCGCGGCTTCCGGACTCCTCGAACCGTACGGATATATTGATACAGCACAGAATGCGTCTCCGCCGTAGAAAAAGAGAAATTGATGGTGCCTCCTTCCGGATTAAACCCGAGGGCCGCGGCAATCGCCTCCAGCAGCGTGGATTTGCCCATGCCATTCTCGCCTACGATATAAGTAACCTTGGGATGAAAATGAAGACCGTCCATAGCTGCTACGGCCGGCAAATTAAAAGGATATTCATGAAATGTCGGAACACGATCCCTCATCAACGCAACGCTGCGAAGATAGGCAAGCATAGCCGTGTGATCCAAGCGCTTTCCCTCCTTGATATACGGAACCCTATAGTTATAGTCTACTATATAACATTCCAGCTTCGGTTCCAATTCAGGATCATCGCCCGATGCAGGCTGCATTCTACGACGCATTCCTGAAGGAATGAACCCGGGAAGCCCTGCTGCTCTGTCGATAACAGGTAGGAAGCTCCTTCACGCAGTGGATGCCCTGATATTCAAAAAAATGCGCCATCACAGGGCATGCCGGCACCTGGAATGACGCACTTTTTTCATCCGATATTGAATCAGTTGGTACGATATGCTATTCGCTTACGATAAATTCATAGAGCTCCTCGACCTTCTCTTCCGTCAGATCGCCGCTGTTATCAAACACCTTGATGGACGTTTGCGGAATATCCCAGTTCACTTCCGGAACGAAATCGACGCGCTTCTTGAAGTCGTCCCAATGATCCAGCTTCCACTGATCCCGCTCGGTCTGTCTGTCAATGATCCGTTCCTTCTGCAAATCCATGTCCTTGAGCGCAACCACGATGACCTTCACGTCAACGTCGTTCTTCGTTAATCCCGCGGATGCGATGACCTCTTCAATCCATTCGCGGTTCTTGAGCTCCGCCGTGAACGGCGAGATCATAAAGACATTTTGCCCGGCACCCAGGTTCTCGATGCAAATATCCTTGGTCGTATCATATTCCAGATCGCGCAGATTCTCTTTATAGAAGGAAGAATCGCGGTCGTTCGGATCCAGTCCGTTGCTCTCCAGGAACTTCTCGACAAACCGTCCCCCCACCGTATCACGGTCGAGGAATGCAGCCGGTATGCGGACTGCAAGCTTCTTCGCTACGGTTGTCTTGCCTGTGCCGGCCACGCCGACAAAAAACACTAGCTTTTGCAAATGGTATCCCTCCATATGATCTATATCGCTAGAACACCCCTGCCGTCACTCACGCTATCCCTATGCGCGTTCTGTCCGGTAACGGGTTTCTTCAATCAATTCCTCCATCGCGGAGGCCAAACGCTCCTGAAGCACTTCCGCTACGTCAAACCCGCCATCCTCGGTACGCGCCACCTGGGCATCCACGGCGTACACGCCGCCCAGAATATGCCGGGCCCCGATCGAGGACAGCACGGGCTTGAGCGAATAATCAATCGCCAGCAAATGCGCGAGACTGCCGCCAATGAACATCGGAAGCACGATTTTGCCAGCCAAGCCTTTTTGCGGAATCAGGTCCAAAAACGTCTTAAGCACGCCGGTAAACGAAGCTTTATAAACCGGACTTGCCACAATCACGGCATCGGCCTCAGCCACAAGCCCGTTGGCTTTGACGATATGTTCGCTCTCAAACTTCGTATGAATCAAATCCTCAGGGGGCAGCCCGGCCACGTCGATCCGGCTCACCTCGAAATTGGCCGCAGCTAGTGCCTGCTCCGCAAAATCCATAACCGCATTCAATCGGGATCCGGCTGTAGGGCTCCCATTAATAATAACAGCTTTCGCCATAATCATTCACCTCAGCTTATCTTATAATGTCACCATTTCATGCATGCTTCAGATCGCTATGTAGGGTCCTCTCGATATAGAGTCAGACCGCCATAGCCTGTATCTCAGAAAAAAAAGACTTTACAGGATACGGCAAAGTCTTCCGGTCAGCAGTCGCTCTAACATCCGACGTCAATCAGCATAAATCAGAGCAAACTTGTCAGAATTAGTATCATCGTATCAATGTGTCCGCGCTTTTGTCAATGCGGCAGACGCGTCAAACCGACGTTTCCTTATTGCTCGCATCATATAACCGATCACGAACCAGGTCCCCCAAGCGAATAAGGTTTAAGATCGACACCAAGTCCCTCCCTTGATCAGGACGTCCCGCTTCCTTGTTCGGCAAGCAGCGGCGAGTACATCATGAGCGCATGGTTCTCGGTAATCCACTCATCCCGAATCCGTTCGCCTTCCCTGTTGAACACTTTGCGGCCAATGACGTTATGCCTCGCATATCCTCCCCAAACTTCCTGGGTAATGCGATGGTCCCGCTCATATACTTCATAGCGATGCAGCGGAGCGGCGCTGGATCGCCATTCCCCGATCAAATCCTCCTCTGATACATATACCGACAGCTGGTATGTATCGTTCGTCGGATTATAAATCTGAAGGTCCAAATAATTATAGGCGCACGTAGCGCCGCTCCCGAACGGCTGGGTCCGGTTCGCATCCGGAAATACGTCATAGCTGTGCCGATGCCGTTCTTTCACTTCCAGAGGGGTGTGCAGCGTCATCCAGTATATGAGGTTGGACAGCTGGCACAGCCCTCCACCCACGCCGGCCTTAAAGCCTCCATAGAACAGGACCATGCCGTCGACATACCCTTTCCTGCGGGTCGGGCGTCCAATGCTCCTCCAATAGGACAGCGTCTCTCCCGGACGAACCAGCAATCCATCCAGATGGCGCACGGCCAGACGCAGGTTGATCACCTTATGATGCTGATACCACATATCAACGTCCTTGAGCTGGCGTTTCAGCGGGGTTTGGTGTGTGAACACCGAATATCGCAGCGGCTCAGGACTTTGCGTACGGGCGATGCCGCCTCCCTTCTTCATCCATTCCCAATAACGCCGGTACGTAAAATACTGCTTGCCTGCCCACAGGCGGAATTTTGAACGCTTGACGGGTTTCATCCGTGACCGTTCCCCCTTGGCCGTATTGATGTAATTGGAAATATTTTACCACAATAGCCCAAAGGACATCGTTAAAAATCCGTAACCCGCGCATTTGCGCACGACCTTTCACCTATTCTGTTCACAACCGGCACCCTGGACTGGGCGAATGCATAGAGATAAAGCATCGACGTTCCATGAATAACATCCCGTATACCAAAGGAGGAATGAAATGAATCCCCAACAGCCCATTCCATACGTAGGCTCCAAAACCGAATGCAAAGAGCAGCCCATCGCTTTCCCTCCCCAGCATCAAAACTGCCAGCCGGGCCTTGAAAGCCTAATGTCGCCGCGTCCGATCAGCGAAGATCCCGCCTACCGGGGCAGCGGTAAACTGGATGGCAAAATCGCCATTGTGACCGGGGGGGACAGCGGTATCGGCAAAGCGGCCGCCATTGCCTTCGCCAAGGAAGGTGCCGATCTGGTCATCCCATACTTATATGAGACTTCGGATGCGGAAGTGACGAAGCAGCGGATTGAATCACTCGGCAGACGATGCCTCTTAATGAAGATCGATCTGCGCTACAAAAAAAACTGCGAAGCCGTGGTTAACGAGACGATCGCCTGCTTCGGCAGAGTGGATGTTCTCGTGAACAACCATGCCGTCCAGTATGTGCAGCGCAGCATTCTGGACATTACGGAAGAACAGCTGCATCACACCTATCAGACGAATATCTTTCCGTTCTTCTTCATGATCCAGGCTTCGCTGCCCCATATGAAAGCAGGGGCATCGATCATCAACACGGCCTCTATTACGGCCTATGACGGTTTAAAGGAGCTCATCGACTATTCCTCAACCAAAGGCGCCATCGTTTCCCTTACCCGATCCCTGGCCCTTTCGCTGGTCGATCAGGGCATCCGCGTCAACTCCGTCGCGCCAGGCTCGGTCTGGACGCCGCTCATCCCTTCCAGCTTCTCCGCCGATGAGGTTGCCGTATTCGGAACGAATTCGCCGATGAAGCGAGCCGCACAGCCTTATGAGCTGGCACCCGCTTATGTTTACCTGGCATCGTCCATCACTTCTTCTTTTGTCACGGGTCAGGCTATTCACGTCAACGGAGGGCAGATGGTAACCAGCTAGCATGGATGCCGCAAGCATCCGAGGATTCCACGAATAACGTGCAGAGGATGTGTACAATGAACACCGGAATTCCCAAACGGTCCGCCCGGATGGACATGGGGTTTTATGCATTAAACAAGCTGGCCAGCGCCGGTATCGTCGTGCTGCTGCTGAGTCTGCTGGATTGGGCGTGGCCGTCCGGCGCGGATCAGGCCTCGGAGTGGTTAGGCCTTTACATGCCGCAAGAACACTGGGTGTACGGTTACGCGCTGACGGCCTCTCTCGCGGCCGATGCCATACTCGCGTTCCTGCCTTCGCTGCATAAGGGGAAACAGGCTGCCGTGTATGGAGCGGTCGGTTTCCTGTTCTTCGCCTTGTTCACGGGCGGTCATCCGGAGCAGCTCTGGCTCCGTGCCGCTGCCGGAACCCTGACGCTGCTTCTGTTCTTGTGGGGAAAGCATGCATTCTCCAGCAATTCGCTGGCCACCCCGTTCTTTGCCCTGGCCGTTCCCCTGCTGTGCTGGTTGATCTGATTCAAGAGCCTATAGCCTCTTTCCTATGGAAAAAGGGCCCTCTGATGAGGGCCCTTGGCTCGTTGTTTCAAAGCGCTTCGATGACATCCCCGGCGATGACCGAGGCGGGATGCCCCCGATGCCGCGCCGCCCGCTCGCCGGCACGGCCGTGCAGCCACACGCCAAGCGCGGCTGCAGACGGACCGGCATGCCCTTGCGCCAGCAGGCCGGCAATGATGCCGGTCAGCACGTCTCCGGTGCCTCCGGTCGCCATGCCGGAGGTGCCGGTCGTATTGATGTAGGTTTGTCCGTCCGGCGAAGCCACGACGGTATGCGCCCCCTTGAGCACGAGGGTAACCCCGTGCCCGGTCGCGAACCCTGCGGCGGCACCGATCCGGTCCCGCTGCAGCTCGGCAGTAGGAATGCCCAGCAGCCGGGACATCTCCCCGGGATGCGGGGTCAGCACCGTGGCCGCGGCACGCGGCTTCCAGGCGCTGAAATCGCCAGCCGCAGACAGCATATTCAGCGCGTCGGCATCCACCACCAGCGGCCCTTCCCATTCTTCCCACAGCCGGCGGAGCCACCTGGCGTCTCCTTCAAAGCGGCCAAGCCCCGGACCTACGGCCAGCACATCGCGGGACTTGGCGAGGGCCAGGACCTGCTCCGCGGAGGCCTCATTCCAGTAGCCGCCGCTCTCCTCCTCTGTCGCAGGGGCGAGCATCACTTCGGGCGCGGCTCCGCTCAGCGGCAGCACCAGACTGGCAGGGAGCGCCCAGGTTACCAGGCCGCAGCCCGCGCGGAGCGCCGCCCGGGAAGCGAGCAGGCCTGCGCCGCTCATCGTGCGGCTGCCTCCTACGGTCAGGACGTGGCCGTAGGTGCCCTTATGTCCGTCCGGCGCCCGGCGGCGCGATACGTCGGCGCCCAGCTCTGTCCGAAGGACATGCGGGGTAAGCAGATGCGTGCTGACGCCCTGCTCCCGGCACAGCGATGCCGGAATGCCGATGGAGCGGACCACCACCCGGCCCGCGGCCCCGGCGCCGGGGTACTGCACCAAGCCTCGCTTCAGGAAGGCGAGGCATACCGTCACCGCGGCCGAAATGCACGGCTCGTGCCGCGCGCCGGTATCGGCGTCCAGTCCGCTCGGAATATCGGCGGACACAATCGGCAGGCCGCTGTCGTTCGCGGCCTGGATCAGCGCGGCGTAAGCGCCGCGGGGCGCGCCCGTCGCGCCCGTCCCGAGCAGCGCGTCCACGATGCCGGTGTACGCGCCGTAGTCCACGGCGGCACGGCCGTGGACCAGAGCCGGGATGCCGAGCGCTGCCGCGGCATCCCGCTGCACCGTCGCCTCGCCGGCCAGCGCGGACGGCTCGGCGGCGTAGAGCAGCGTGACGCTTATGCCGGCGTCACGCAAATGCCGTGCGGCGACCACGCCGTCGCCGCCGTTATTGCCTTTGCCCACCAGAATGAGCCAGCGTTCCTGCGCCGCCAGCGCGGTGGGCAATCGAGCGTCTCCATCGATGACAGGCGACGGGCGGCTCATCTCGATAACCCGCTCATTTCCGGTGAAAGGGCCCTCTGACGCTGCCGAATATCCCAATAAGGAAGTCGGCCGGTCGCACCTCTCATCCTCCGGCAAGTAGGCTTGATCGCTCCCTGATGTCCGAGCGACCGCCGTGGACGGTAACTGGCTCGCGCCATTACGCTCCAGGCATAATTTCAGGACTTCCTCGGCAATCGCTTTACCCGCATTTTCCATAAGCGCGATGGCCGGAATGCCGATGCGGCGAATCGTGTAGTTATCGAGTGCCCTCATCTGTTCGGACGTCACAACATACATCCAAGCTCTCCCCTTTGCTTCGATATATCCTACCCAAACGCTCTGACGACTTCGCTTGATGCCTGTCGATTAATAAGCAACGGTAAAACGGGACTGAATGAACTGCGGATCGTCCAGCTCATCAATCACGGCTACCGCAAAATCTTCAACCGAGATCCGGCTGCTTCCACTCTCATCCGTCACCAGGCGGTCCATGCCGATCCGGAATTGTCCGGTACGTTTCCCCGGCTCGATGATAGCCGCCGGACTGATATACGTCCATTCCAAATCGCTTTCCTTATAAAGATCGTAAGCATCCGCATGCGCACGGGCAAGCGGTCTGATCTCTTCCGGAAATTCCGGGGTTTCCATAAGCGGTACCCCGCTGTCGGCGATCAGGCTGCCTGCGCCGCCAACGATCAACAGGCGGGTTACGCCGCCGCGTCTCGTTCCCTCCACAATGGTCCGCGCGGCTGCTACAAGCTCCTCTTCTTGTCCGAACTTCGGACCGAAAGCGCTGATCACGGCATCGTGTCCCTGAACAGCCTCTTCCAATGACGAAGGATCCATCACATCCGCTTTGACTTTCTGTAATCGCTCATGCTCCGCTTCAAGGCGATCCGGATTACGCAGCACCGCCGTTACCTCGTGTCCCCGGCGCAGCGCTTCTTCCGTAATGCGTTTCCCGATCGTCCCGCTTGCTCCAATCAATGCTACCTTCATGTTCATCGCTCCTTCGTTTAAAAATTATACTACATCACCCAGGATGGGGAAGGGTTCTCTTATATCTTAAGTAGTAGTATGAACACCCGGTGCCGCGTATAGCCATACTTGGCCGATCGCACCTCCTATTTACTTATCCCCTTGCAGACCTCTTCAAACTCCACTTATTCATTTTTCCTCAAAACATTAGATCTTTAGACCTATGAAACAAGATATTGTTTTCACCGATAGAATACATAAGTGCACATTTATGAAAATATATATTTGGCGTAATGACTTCTAACGCAATACTAATGGTATACGCTTGTCGAAGATTGTCCTAATGCTTATGTTTAAATCGTAATGAAAAGGAGAACATCCATCCTATGAAAAAACAATATGTCCGCTTGCTGGCTCTCTGTCTCGCTGGCGGCCTGCTGCTGCTAAGCAGTTTGTCGCTTCATCCTGATGCCGCGGAAGCGAAACCCAGCCAGAAGGCAACCTGGTTCTGGGATACCCCGCAAATCAAAGACTCCGCCGATGACATTCTGAGCTTTGCCGGCAGCCAGGGAGTGAACGTGCTCTACCTGCAGATGAACCGCGACGTCCGTCCCGAGTATTACCGCAGCTTTATCCGCCAGGCAGGAGTGCAAGGGATCGAGGTTCACGTCCTCGGCGGGGCGCCGAACTGGGCGCTGGAATCGGAACGTCACCGGCTGGAGACGTTTATTCAATGGACCGCCGAATATCAAGCGTCCGCTGCCCCGAATGAGCGCTTCACCGGCATCCATGTCGATATCGAGCCGCATGTGTTGGCCGAATGGAAAACGAACCAGTCCTCGGTCGTTAAGCAGTGGCAAGCGAGCGTCCGTTATCTGGTCGATGAAGCGCACAAGCTGAATCTGCCGATCGGCTCCGACATGACCTTCTGGCTGCATACCTACCAGCTGCCGGATCAGTCGATGTCGATCAGCCGCTGGATGATCAAGCAGTTCGACCAGATCGTCATTATGGCCTATCGCGATCAAGCGGATAACATATACAACCTCGCCGCAACCGAGCTAAAGGAAGCCGACGAACTCGGCAAGGAGGCCCTGATTGCCGTGGAGACCAAGTCCAGCAATGAGGGGGCTTACATTACCTTTTTCGAGGAAGGCACGTCCTATATGGAGGAACAGCTGAGCAAGGTATGCACCAAGGCGGAAAAGCACCCTTCCTTCTCCGGGTTCGGCATTCACGACTACAGGTACTGGAAGGAACTTTATGACTCCGATCGATAACGTTGCGATCCTTACATTATGGCATTAAAAAAAAGATGGCGTTTCAAGAGGGTGTGTCCTCTGGCGCCATCTTTTATGTTTAATGAAGGAACTTATCCTATCCTTTGGGTAAAAGGCCTGATCGCTTTCAAACCGTCAACATGAGAAGCAGTACATAACCGACCGTCATTTTCGCGCGTTGAAGCGGCGCTTTTTTTACCTGCACTTCCATCACCCCGGCCCCTCCCTCTCTTCGATGTCTTATTCATATACTATATGCGGCTCGGCCCCTTATGTTACCTCGAGGAAACATTGTTTACCAAGAGAAAAACCGATCCGTCATGTGAACAGTAGCATACGATCAAGCTTCCTGCTCTGGAAGCGAACCCGGGCAGCATGCGGCTCATTTACGATCAGCATAGTGCTCTATGACGTCCTGCAAATATTGTTCTGCTTCCATTACAAGCTGACGCTCTCCGGCGTTCCATTGATCCCGATTGTTATCGACCGCTAAAAAAGCAGCATGAATCCGTTCGTCGCCATGGGTCACACGTTGAACCATCTGTTGCCATTCTTGGGCTAAGGCCCCGGCTAAACGGGACTCGATGGGGACGTTTGAGGCCTTATAAGCTGCAGCTTGCAGCGATATTTTTCTGAACGTATTGTAAAAATCCAATACCGCCTGCTCAGAGTCAAATACTTTTTGAAACAGCCGCGCGTCTTCCTCCGAAAATTCGTATTCTTTCCAAGCCGACATATCGACCTCATTCAACGAACGCATAAGAAGGGCTAACAGCTCCCAGGGTACGTTGTACCCTTCTTTCATCATTTCCTTTGCCACATGCAATCCGTCAAGCTTGGCTTGGATGCTCTCTTTCTGTGAATAAAGGACCGATGCCTGGTAATCTAGAATGTTCTCGATATCCTGCTCCTCGGTGCCCACAATCAATTGTTCTTTGATCTTTTTTAAAGAGAAACCGATGGCTCTATAGAACATAATCTGCTCAAGTACATACAGCTGTTTATCATAATATACTCTATGCCCCAGCTCATCTCGCTCCGCTTTAAGAATCCCTTCATTATCGTAGTACTGAATGGTTCGCGGTGTTATTCCCGACAATTGGCTGATTTCTTTTACGGAATATTTTTCCCCCATGAACCCATCCCTTCCTGTCCCTTACTCGATTTTCGCTAAAAAAGCTTCTATCGTTTCCAGTAACTCTTCAGGGTATTCCCCGTTAATCGCATGCGAGGCCTCTTCAAATAAAACCATCTCGCTATTAGGGTCTTTCAAGGCATCCATCCCCGTTTGATACGACTTTTCAGCATGGTGCATCGTCGATTGTCCAGCTAAAATACCGAGCACCGGTATCGTCAGCTCAGCTAATTGTTCCGGCTGGATGGCTTCCGGCATGGGCAGCTTGCTCTTGAATGTCCGCATACCGGTTTCGATTAATTTGGCGGTCGGATCGCTGTCATCGACTTCAGCCCCGCCGGATATATAGCTGAGCATTTTCTCCCGGATCGGTTTGGGCACCATGGGCACAGTCGCCGGAATGGAGGCCAGTATCATGTTCAATGGGATGGGGCCGAACACATAGACAGGGTCCAGCAATAAGAGCGAGTGAATCTTCTCCGGATGCTTGAGCGCCAGATTCGCCGCACTCCACCCGCCGAACGACAGCCCTAATAGGTGGATCTCTGATTCCGGCAGCTGATCCAATACTTGCCCTAACCATGCTGCTTGGTCCGCAGCGGTTTCAATCCGTCTGGTTTCTGTGCTTAAACCCGGTTCTCCTATCAAATCAACGGTGTATACAGGCCGGTGTTCTAAAAAGCCGCTAAGATTGGCCTCCCACATGGGTGTAGCAGATCCCTTTCCGGGAAGCAGCAACAAAGGCGTTTTGTGCGGTGTATCGCTCCCCTGGAACTTGTAGAGCTGAACCACGCCAAAATCGGTATGAACCTTGATCGACTCAACCGGTTCTGGCAAGTGACTCATCGCCTCCTCATAAGCCGCCGCATATTCCTTCTTTCCATCCTCTGTAACAAAACCGCTTAACGACCCGTCATCTCTTAATAGAAAGCCTACTACCGTCAGTATAGCTAGTATCGCAATGAGAATGCTACCCAAGATAATCCATCCTTTTCTTCGTTTCACTTTAATCCCCTCCTAAGGCGACTATAAGCTATGACGTAACGTTATACGCAACCCCCATGCGCTCTATAGCTGCCTGTTACCGAATCGGCTTGAAATCCCTTCCTTCTTGTGCAATAGTGAAAGGTAGAATATTGAAGGAGGGATCCGCTTGTCCCTTACGGAATGGATGGTTGATATCTTTGGCTCGCTGGACGGGCTCGTGGCCGCGCTTCTTGCCACTGCGGTATTTGCGGGCCTGTACATATACAGTGCGTCCCGGCTGCTCGGTGCACGAAAGGATTCGCTCGCTCGCATTCGTCAGACCTTGACGGTCTACACCAGGCTGGCAGGGCTTCTCGGCACGCTGATCCATCGACCGACCCGGACGGCCGTCCCCGAGGATCTGCTGATCCGGCTTCTGCAGGAATGCAAATCCGCTGACCTGTTGACGCGTGAGCTCCACGAACAAATGGATATCTTTCTAAGCGATCGCGATGAATCCCGATTGGCGACGCTTCACAAGCTGCTGGAACGCGAGATCAACAGACTCATGAAGGAGCGCGACGAGCTGGTTGGACGGCTGGAGAAGCCCGGCTGGGGGATGGGCTTGTGGCTGCTCCTAAAACCTGCCGTACCTGCCCTTTCACTGGGTGCCGCACTCCTATGGACGGCGGTCCTTGCGGAGGAACTCAGGCAAACATCGGCCTGGGCAAGCCCCGAGGTTTGGTGTTTATGGCTCTCCAATATCATTGCCACGATCTCTTTCTACCGTTTATTGATGGATTCGAGAAGAAAAACGCATGGCATGATTTATAGCGTGCTGCATCTGCTGATTGTGGCTTCGGCCTTATTTAATCTGATCGGCGGCGAAGCCTCGCCTTACGTTCTGGCTACCCAATGCTTGCTCTATCTGGCGGGTTTCCGGGTAACGGCCACCCGTAAGCGGCGTGAGCGGCCCTACGCCGGCCATCCGGAGCTGATGGAGCAGTTCCTTCATCCTGCTGGGGATCACGATCCTCTAAGCGAAACAACAGGCTCAGGCGAGCCGGAGATCGGCAGCAGCCCGCTCCGGTCGCGATAAGATGCCTGCGACTTGAATACGATTGACAAACAGCCCGGCCGATTCAACGGCCGGGCTGTTTGTATTATTCATATACTCTATCTCTAATAGAAAAGAACTCCCGCATGATGACCGAAGCGCGTTCCCCTAGTCTACTTGGTCAACACCCCTGGTGTCTTTTCCATGTCGACTGGACAGGCTGCACTTCACGTTATCTGGCGGAAGTTCTTTTTAAGGTACCTGATAGCTTTTGCTTGATCATCTTGTATTCGTTCTTCGCTGTTGGCCGGATGCCCGGGACGATCCTGACGTCTTGACCGCTCCGGAGGCCGTATTCTCGAAACGCTTGCGCTCCGTTCGTTCCATCTGAACGATTTGACCCTCATGCACTACGATTTGCAGCGAACCGAATTCCATGTCGTTCAGCAGGCTTGCTATGCGCTCGAGCCACATTTCATCCACTTTTAATGGTTTAGCCATGGATACGCCTCCTCACCGGGCAAAGCCCTCATTTATTCACTCATCTTCATCAGCCGAAGACACATTCACAATCTAAACGATCATTATTCATTCTTTTCCAACCTATATAGTATGAATTAACCTTAGCATGGGTTGGAAACGACTGTCAATGGGCATTTTTTCGCGTAAACCAATTTTTAAGCAGCAGCGTAATCACGGCTAACAACAGCAATAAGGAGGCCACCGCGAACGATGCCGAAAACTGATACTCATTGTACAAAATCTCGACATGAAGGGGCAGCGTATTGGTCTCTCCGCGGATATGGCCGGATACGACGGACACGGCCCCAAACTCGCCCATGGCCCTGGCATTGCACAGAATGATGCCGTACAGCAGTCCCCATTTGATATTGGGCAGGGTGACCCGCCAGAAGATTTGCCAGCCCTTGGCGCCGAGCGTTACAGCCGCCTCCTCTTCCTTCGTCCCTTGGTCCTCCATCAGCGGAATCAGCTCCTTGGCCACAAAAGGAAACGTAACGAATAACGTAGCCAGAACGATGCCGGGCACGGCAAATATGATCTTGATATCATGGCTTTCGAGCCAAGGGCCGAACCAACCCTGACGGCCGAAAATAAGCACGAAGATGAGGCCTCCGATAACCGGCGATACCGCGAACGGTAAATCCAGCAGCGTAATCAGCAGATTTTTGCCTTTAAAGCGGAACTTCGTTATGGTCCAAGCCGCGATGACGCCGAATATCGAATTCAGCGGTACCGCAATCGCCGCCACCAGTAAGGTCAACCGCAGCGCGGACAAGGCATCGGGATCGGACAAGGCCGCGATATAAACCTCCCATCCCTTCTTTAGCGCTTCGGACAGCACCGTAACGAGCGGCAGCACAATAAGCCACAGAAGCACAAGGCCAGCCAAACTAATGAAGGTCCATTTCACCCAGGTTTTCTCCGCTGCAGCCGGAGAGGGCGATGTACCTCGTTTCCCTGCCGGGACGGCAGTGGGTACGGTTCCAGCCATATAGTTCCCCCTCCCTAGCGCGCGGTTTTCCGCGTCCAGTGTTGTAATAGATTGATTCCGAGCAGCAGCGCGAAAGAAATGAGCAGCAGAATCAAGGCAACCGCCGTAGCGCCGGCATAATCAAACTGCTCCAGCTTCGTCATGATCAACAGCGGCGCAATCTCCGTCTTCATCGGCATATTTCCCGATATGAAGACGACGGAGCCGTATTCTCCGATCCCCCGGGCAAAAGCGAGCGCAAACCCGGTCAGCAGCGGCGGAATCAGAGTCGGCAGAATGATGGTGCGGAACGTGCGCCACCGGCCTGCCCCTAGCGTGGCTGCCGCCTCTTCCGTGTCCCGCTCCGCGTCCTCCAGCACCGGCTGTACCGTCCGCACGACGAACGGTATGCCGATGAACATTAGGGCCAGCGTGATGCCCAAGGAAGAGAACGCCGCCTTAATGCCAAGCGGCTCCAGCAGCGATCCGATCCAGCCATTCGCGGAATAGATCGCGGTTAATGCCACCCCCGCCACGGCCGTTGGCAGGGCGAAGGGCAGGTCGATCAGGGCATCCCACCATTTTTTGCCCGGAAAATCATACCGCACCAGCACCCAGGCCAGCAGCAGCCCCAGTATCGTATCCGCCAATGCGGCCAGCGCCGCCGTCGTCAGACTAACCCGGTAGGATGCCAGAACCCTCGGATCGGTTGCAACCGACCAGAACTTCTCCCAGGTCAATCCGGTTTGATTAAGAAGCAGCGCCGACAGCGGCACGAGCACAACTAAACTCATATAAAGGACAGTCAGTCCCATGCCGACTCCAAAACCCGGGAGCACCCTGCGATGATTTCTGCCTTGCTTCCGTACGGGGAGTACCGTCATATCCACTCATCCTTTCCTGCCTTCGGCGGTTATGCCGATCAGCTGCCTGGCACGTAAATCTGATTAAAGATGCCGCCGTCATTAAAATGCTTGGTTTGCGTCTCTTCCCATGTTCCAAACACGTCCTTGAGCGTAAACAATTCAATGGCCGGGAATTTCTCCTTGTATTTGTCGGCTACGCTGGCAAGCGTCGGACGGTAGTAGTTCTCCGCCGCAATCGTCTGCCCCTCTTCGCTGTACAGGTATTCCAGATAGGCTTCGGCCACCTCCCGGGTGCCGCGCTTGTCAACGTTCTTATCCACGACGGCAACCGGCGGTTCTGCCAAAATGCTGACGGACGGGTTCACGATTTCGAATTTATCCGGTCCCAGCTCGTTAATCGAGAGATAGGCTTCATTCTCCCAAGCCAGCAGCACGTCCCCGATTCCGCGTTCCACAAAGGTGGTTGTCGCTCCCCGTGCGCCGCTGTCCAGCACCGGCACATGGGTGAACAGCTCTTTCACGAATTCCTGTGCTTTCGCTTCGTCGTTGTTGTTAACCTTGAGTGCATAACCCCATGCCGCCAGATAGTTCCACCGTGCACCGCCGGAGGTCTGCGGGTTCGGCGTGATGACCTCCACGCCCTCCTTAATCAGATCCGGCCAATCCTGGATGCCTTTCGGGTTTCCTTTGCGGACGAGGAAAACGATGGTCGAGGTGTAAGGCGCGCTGTTATGCTCAAACTTGCTCTCCCAGCCTTCATTGATCAATCCGGCTTGACGGATCGCATCGATATCGTATCCGAGGGCCAGTGTCACCACATCCGCCTCCAAACCGTCGATAACCGAACGGCTTTGCTTGCCCGAACCTCCGTGCGATTGCTTAAACGTCACCTTCTGGCCTTGTTCCTTCTCCCAATGCGCCGCGAATGCCTTGTTGTACTGATCGTATAACTCCCGGGTCGGATCGTAAGAAACATTAAGCAGTTCCACACTCGGCTTGCTTGAACCCGAAGCAGGCGTTGCTTCGCCGGCGGTTGCGGCCGTTTCTGTTTTCTGTGAGCCGCAAGCCGTAAGCGCCGCCGTCAGCATGACTGTTAATCCGATGAGAACCCCTTGCTTCAACACCTTTTTCATATGGATCACTCCCCCTATTCTTCTCTACTAAACAGGCCCCATGGCAAAAAAAGACGGAGGAAGGCTCATCGGAACAGAGTCAAGCCGGTTTGCAACCGTGCCTGCCCTTGTTCTTCGAGCGTTCCTCCGTCGATACGGTGAGAACAATATATTATAATTCCTACCTGTTTAGTATGTTATGTTGCTATTGTAATAAGTCCCCCTTCTGCTGTCAAACCTTTTTTTCAAAAAATTTCAAGTTTAGGACCATTCGGACCATAGAACCATTTTTGGTACAACAAACGCAGTCACGGCGCGGTTTTCCATTTACTGATGGTTGTATGAACCCGTTTCCAACCTTATAATTCTACCCCAAAGGAGTTGATCACGATAAGAAAGCCAATACGGAAAATCATAACCGCTTTTTTCCTTAGTGTTCTTCTGATCCTGCCGACATTCGCCCAAACGACGGAGGCCGCTCCGACGTTAAAGCCCGGCAGTGAAAACGGGGATGTCTGGGACCTTCAATATCGCCTGAAAACGCTGGACTTCTACACGCAGCCGCTGGATGGCAAATATGGCGCAAACACGAAAGCAGCCGTTAGCCGTTTTCAAAAAGAATACGGCGTGCCAGCCGATGGAATTACCGGTGCGCAAACCTGGAGACAGCTGAAAAAATATACGTTGAATCAATCCGAAATGGACGTCATGGCCAAAGTCATTTACAGCGAAGCCCGCGGTGAGCCGTACAAAGGGCAGGTTGCGGTCGGGGCCGTTGTCATGAACCGCATTCAATCCAGCGAATTTCCGAATGACATTCGGGGCGTCGTCTTTCAAAAAGGGGCTTTTACGGCCGTGGATGACGGACAATACTGGCTGACGCCGAACCGTTCCGCCTATCTTGCCGCATTGGATGCCGTTCGCGGCTGGGATCCGACTTACGAATCCCTGTATTATTTCAATCCTAAAACCGCGACCAGCGACTGGATCTGGTCCAGGCCGCAAGTGCTGCAGATCGGCAATCATATTTTTGCTCATTAAGGATTCATTCAGTTAATCTTTCATTAGCTGAAACAAACGAAGACAGAATTTTCGACGCCTTGTTCCTTGTCCGTCGCTGCGGGCAAGGAGAGACGCATAAAAGAAGCAGCTTGATTCCCTTCCCGGGTCTTCAAGCTGCTTCTTCTTTCATATAAGTTAACGTTTGTTTGCTTTTGCCTTCTCCACGGGACAAATGCACACCGGGCGCGTGACTTCCAACGTATAGCCCGTAGAGACCAGATTCCCCGTATCCGGGTCGATCCGGAAGCTTGCGATCAATCCGTTATCCTGATTCGCCGTAAGCAGGAAGCCATCCGGCAGTATATTGAAGTGGCGCGGCGTTTTGCCGCCGGAAGACACCCAGTTGACGGCACGGAGCGTACCGGCTTCCTGGTCGATTACATATTGGACGATGCTGTCATGTCCCCGATTTGAGGCATACAGGTAACGGCCGCAAGGAGATACCAGCAGATGGGCCGATGTATTGCTATCCATCACGACGTCCTCCGGCAAGGTCGAGATATGCTGCAATATTTTCAGATCCCCGAACGTTGCGTCGTTCGCGTATGCCGTTACCGTGCTGTTCAGCTCGTTTGTGCCGTATACCCACTTGCCAGACGGATGAAAAGCCACATGCCTCGGGCCGGAGCCTGGCGGCAGGCTGATCTCGCGGTGGGTCACCAGCTTTCCGTCTTCCAGCCGGTACACAATCACGTCATCCATCCCCAGGTCACTGACCAGGATATACTTGTTGACCGGGTCTTGGAATATCGAATGGGGATGCGCCTCCGATTGTCGGTCATCGCGAAGGCCGCGTCCGCTGTGCTTGATCTTGGAGGCCAGCTCGCCGACCCGTCCGTCCTGCTCCAATGCCAGCACCGAAATCTGTCCATCGCCGTACCCTGTCGTAAGCAGATGCTTCCCGTCCGTTGTGCGGGATACATGACACGCGCCGGACGAGCCGGTAGACTGAACATTCAGCAGCGTCAATTCGCCGGTGACCAGATTGGCCGAATAAGCCGACACATCGCTTTCGCCCTTCTCGCTCGCTGCATACAATACGGAAATCGAGTCATCGAAATCCAGATAGGTCGGGTTCTCGATGCCTGCCGTACCGCCTAACAGGCGCAGCTCCCCGGTAGCCCGATCCATCGCCCCCCAATGAATGCGATTCTCTTCTTCCGAACCATAGGTTCCTATGTAAAATATCAGTTCCTGTCCTGCTGTCATGTGATCCACTCCTTTGTCTGATGAATGATCCGGTGGCCCGGCCTGATTCTTACTATGTATTACCCATCGGAGCCCCATGCCTACCGCCTTTTTTCAAGTCGTTCCGGCAAGCCGTCACCGCGCTGTCTCTACCAATTACTGCACGCAAAGAAATGTATTGCTACCATTGGTTTTATCATGTACGATTACCACAATTACCTCTCTATTCTATCATTCGTTGAAGGAGATGACAGCACATTGAAGAAAAAAATCAGCCTACTGGCTATCGCTTTCTTGTTCTTGTTCGCAAGCGCGGCCCAAGCCGCTCCGGCAAAGGATCAAGGGAAAATCCGGGTCTATCTCGATAACCAGGAAATTCAATTTGCGGCGGCGCCGATCATGAAGAACGGAGTCACTTTCGTTCAATTCCGCCCTTTGTTCCAAGCCCTGGATTATAAGGTCCATTGGAACGGCGCGAACAAGCAGGTGACGGGTACATATCTCGATCAGAAGCTGCAGATGACGATCGGGCAGAAGACCGCCTATGTCAATGGCGCAAAAACCACGCTGCAGATCGCTCCTTTCACTCAAGGCGGCAATACGCTGGTTCCCCTTCGTTTTGTGGCTGAGGCCACTGGACTCCCGGTAAAGTGGGATTCCAAGGCGCGTACCGTCAAGATTGACCGCGAGGGTGCGACCGCCAAAGCCGAAGACGAGGTGAAGAAGCTTTACCATATCATTGAAGAGGCTGGAAGCGCCAAGAAACTGGACGAAGTTATGAGCGTATTCCACCCCGAATCTCCCGTTCTTGCGGAGGTTAAGCAAAACTATCAGGATCAATTCAAGAACGATAAACATGTATCCGCGGACGTATGGGATGTAGCGGTAGCCGGAACGTCGATCCACGCCTACACCAGTGTGAGCCTAGACCGCATCGGCGGGCCGTTTGCATGGGATGTTACGCTCCATTACGAGAATCTCCTGAAGAAGGATGCGTCGGGCGCATGGAAAATCTATGATTTGAACCTGTACGAGACAGAATATTTCCTCGGAGACAAACTGCTTGAAGCTCGTCCCGTAGTGCCGGAAGCGGAGCTGAAAGCCATCCTGGAGTCTATCGACATTCAGTACAAGGGCTTCAATGAGGAGAATGGCCCGCTGCTCATGTCCGTCATTCACCCGGACTCGGTCTTCCACGAGATGTTCCAAACCAGCATTGAGGAAGGCATCTTCGATGAGGTGAATTTCAACCTCAAATCGGAGGAGCTCCGGACGGTCTTCTTCCAAGGTGAAGACGCCGTCGTTTATGCCGAAGAAAGCGATGATGCGGACGGCGAAACGATTTATTCGACGTCGCTCTACTGGCTCAAGAAAACCGAAGGCAAATGGCTGATCTATGACGTGCTGGAGCTTGAATAGATTGCGGATATCATGAAAGCTTACGAAATAACCGTGAATTCCCGGCAAGGGAAATTCGCGGTTTCTTTTTTTGCATCTTCTTTAATTAAATCCTCCTCCGTCTAGGTCTACTTCGCCCCAGGTGACATATATCATAATAGTAATCCATAAAGGAGGGGTTTTATGGGGATTAAATTAATCAAAATCGCTGCTGTTTACTTTGTGCTCGGGGTGCTGCTCGGCATGTACATGTCGATCACCCACAGCTACGATTACGCCTCGGTTCACGCACACGTCAATCTTCTGGGCTGGGCGTCCCTGGCTCTTGCAGGCGTTATTTATGTTCTGTTCCCGGCTGCCGGGGAGTCCACTGCCGGCAAAGTGCATTTCTGGCTGCACAATATCGGTCTTCCCGTCATGATGATCGGTCTTGCCCTGCTGATGAGCGGCATCGAATCGGTAGAGCCGGTCATTGCCGTGGGAGGCGTTCTGGTAACGCTGGGCGTTCTCGCTTTCCTCTATAATGTGTTCACCCATGTGAAGAGCTCGCAGAGTAGAAGGAAACGCTGACTTTTTTCCTTAAAGAATCGCCTATTGAGGACGATTCTTTTTCATGTTTCAAACTGCTCCTTAAGGGAAGATGGGTCACAGTTACCGACTATTGGGTAAAAGTAGATACCTTTCTCTTTGAAGGAGGCAACATAGACATGGAAACGAACTCGGCAATTCAAGTCCAATTCCACTGCCGCCAGTGTCAAACGGAAATCGGGGTTACGTTCACATCCGAACAGTTCACCACGGTTCACTGCCCGCAGTGCGATTACAGCTATTCACTCATGCGACCGACCATCGGGGAAGAGATATTGCTTGATTGGGAGAAAGAAGCCGTATTCCAAAAAGTCCGCGCAGACCAAACCGAGCATGACAAAATGGAGCTGATGCTCCTCGTCATTAAGGTCGTCGAGCTGCTGACCTGGCGGGATGAAGGCAACGGCCATATCCGTGCCATCGAAACGCTTCGCCAATGGCTGATCCTCAACGGCGTGCCCAAAGCTCTGATCGAGCTGCTGGATGCTAAAGGACCGGCAGGAAGCTCCCCTACCGAGCGCAGGGAATAGCGGCATCGACCCATGATCCAGGATTTATATAAAAGAGAAAAAGGAACCGTCCTCCGGCCTTCATGGTCGGGGACGGTTCCTTTTTCGTGTCCTAAATTTCGGACCATCCTATTTTTCATGTAACGGAACTTACTGCTTAATCCATTCGTAGTAACTCTTAAGAGAGGGGCTGATCAAATGTTCGATTTCATTTCTGTGCTGCTCATGGGTCTGGCACTCATCGGGATCGGCCTATATGCCATCCGCAACCCGTACTCTTGGTGGTTCAGAAGAACGAGAGATGACACGGAACCCAGCGATCTGAGAATATGGTACTTAAAACTTATGGGTACAGTAACCTTGGCGTTCGGCGCATTGGTCATTCTGATGAGCTTTCAGCATCTCTAATCTCATCGAATCGGTACCTCGAATGCATGCTCCATAACGCCAGGGTAGCTGCTTAACGTAAACGTGAGCGGCTGCGGGTAATCCCCGGGTTTAAGGTGGATATACTGCGTGATGAGGCTTATTCCGGTATCCGTAGAAGATCGGGACGAGGAACTGAGTCCCCCTGCGTCCTCGTTGATCGTATGCTTGTTCCCTTCCCCGTCCACGAACTCCGGCTCAATCGATACGCTGCCCATATGCCGGTCAGCCCGCTCCTCGTATTCCACTGTCAGCGTATGTCCCGTGTATGCTCCGAACCGAAGATCGCCGTCCGGTGCACGGAGAATCTCCTTCTTATCCGTATCGATCACCAGTTTCATCTCGGAGGGGTCCACCGCTTGGAATCCGCTCGCTTTCAGCGTGATCGAATCCGGATTCTCCAATATATTGCTGTCGAAGAAGTACGTCATGTCCCCTCCTCCCGCACCAGGCAAAAATGCGGAATCGCTGTTCAATCGGATCTGCTCGCCGTTAACCACAGTTTCCAAATACACGTCCCATAAACCGGATACCTTCATCGTATTGGTCGAAGGGATGTTCGCTTTCAAGACGATGCCGGCAGGGGATAACACGGCTTCCTTCAAATAGAACCTTTGACTCTCAATCTGCAGCATTTTGTTGAGCGGAATCGTGCGGGTAAACTTTTGGACGGTCTCCATATCAACGGATACGTCGATATCGAGAACCTGCTCGCCCTCTGCCGAGGATTGATGCACCGTATTCGTTGAATAGGGGGCGATGCTAAAAGATAACGTCATTTCTTCGGGCACGGATTGGTTCTCGCCCATATGAATGTCCGATCGGGAACGGAATGTTTGGCCGGGCTTAATCTGGGTTCCACCCGACGACCCGATGCTGTATGGCAGCGACTGGCTGGAGCCCTTACGTTTCATCTCGACCCGCTTTAGGTCCGCGTGATACTCCGCATCGTTTTGGATCGTATAAAACACCTCCATCTGCTGGGAGCCGACAAGTATCCCGTTCAGCGTTACCGTATAATCCCCCCGGGTCACCGATTGATTCACCGGCTGGATCATGCCGTGTTGGTTAGCCGTATTCAGCGTAATATCTTCTCCGAGATCAAACCCGGTCAATGGCGGGTACGGCCCTTGCGCCGCCATTTGCTCCTTCGGCTCCACGATGCCTCCATCTCCGCCCCATACCACGAACAGCAGTGCGGCAGCTACGGTGGCGATCACGGCAGAAAAGGCAGCCATCCGCTTCCGGCTCCGCTGCATGCGCCGTCCTCTCCGCATTCCGCTTCGAACGGCCGCATCCAATGCTTCATCGGACACAACCGCCGTGTAGATCCCCGCATCCCTATTCATCTCGTTCAGCATCCGCTCTTCCTTCTCAAACATGGAATACGGCACCTCCTGGCTCGATTTTTTGCCGAAGCAGCTTTAATCCTTGATGCAGCCGGGTTTTGACCGTTCCCTCCGGTACATCGAGAATATGCGCGATATCGCTGATCGTCATGTCCTGGTAATATTTCAAGATCAGCACATGGCGATATTTGGGCTTCATGCGGCTCAGCGCGCGCTCCAGATCCAGCTTGCTGTCGCTGACCATCTCCGCAGCCGTCTCCCGGCTGCGCACTTCTTCTACGGGAAGCATGCGCTTTTTCCGTTTCTGTTCATCCACGCAGCAGTTAATCAATATCCGAATGAGCCAAGGGACGAACGCCTCCGGATGCTTCAGCTTCCGGCATTTCATCCACGCCCGGCATACCGTCTCCTGCAATGCCTCCAAAGCGTCGCTCTCGTTATGCAGATAACTGTACGCAATTCCATATAGGCGCCTCCGATGCTCCGTGACGAGTGCATAGAACGCTTCCTCGTCTCCCCTGCATGCCGCAGCCGCCAGCTCTTTAGTTTCCAACATCCGATATACCTTCCCCTCGTTCGACCTGCCTCGCTGTTTACTTCACTCTATATAAAGACTGCGAAGCCAATCAAACGGTTTTTTTATTTTTATGCACAAAAAAAGCCCGCCCGGGCAAGGCAGACTTGTATGTCAGTCCCAATTAACTTCGTCTTCTGCGTCCTTTAAAGAAATAATGGTATCCCAGATAACCGATGCCGCATAACAGCAGCATCAGAGCGGAGATCCAGATGACAGGAAGCAGATATGGCGTGTGCTGGCTGGCTACGTATAACAGAACTGCGGAGAAGGCATACATCACCATCAGAAGTACGATGCGTTTGAACATATCCATATCGTCCGCTCCTCACCCTTATCTAAACAACCTACATTTTTTTCCGTATATCTATCTTTATGGTAACGCAAACCGACGAAAATTGCACTCAAAATTTGGTAAATATATAAAAATTTTAGTGGTTCAAAGGCTCTATTCATGAAAATGTTAAAATCAGGCTTGCTAAAACTAATATCATTAGTTATTATACTAATAACATTAGTTTTAGGCGAAAGGGGTACGGCTTTATGTTAAGAACGACGATTGAACAGGTGACTCAAATTTCTTTTCTTCCTCGCCTTTTTCCGATCAATGTTTACCTTGTAGAAGAAAGCGACGGGTTTTCCCTCATCGATGCGGGGATGTCATTTTCCCAAAAGGGAATCCTGCAGGCTGCGGCCGATATCGGAAAACCCATTAAACGGATCGTGTTGACCCATGCCCACGGCGACCATGTCGGTGCGCTCGACGGGTTAAAGAAGGAGCTTCCGAATGCCTCGGTCTGCATCTCGAGGCGCGATGCGCTGCTGTTGAAAGGAAATGCCGAGCTCCAGCCCGGAGAGCCGCAAACGCCGATACGCGGGGATATCCCGAAGAACATTACCACCGTTCCGGACGTTCTTCTGGAGGACGGGGACTCCATTGGTTCCCTCAAGGTCATCGCGACTCCAGGCCACACGCCGGGGCATATGGCGTTTCTCGATGAGCGCAGCGGCATCCTGATCGCCGGCGATGCTTGGCAGACGCGTGGCGGATTGGCCGTATCGGGCGTCATGAAACCATGGTTTCCGTTCCCTGCCATGGCCACCTGGAGCAAGGAGCAGGCCTTGGAAAGCGCCGGAATGCTTACCGCGCTCAAGCCCGCCGTTCTGGCTGTCGGCCATGGACGGATGCTGAGAAATCCGGCGGGTGCCATGCAGCAGGCCGTTGCGGAAGCCGAATCAACGTTGAGGAGGAATGCACGATGAGTCCAAGACCAGGCATCGATCGGCTTCAACTGCTTCAAACCGCTGCCGAATTAGCGGATCGGGAGGGACTTCACGCGGTGACCCTGGCTGCGCTTGCAGCCAAGCTGGGCGTTCGCTCCCCTTCCCTGTATAACCACGTAGACGGGCTTTCCGGTCTGCATGCCGCCCTGATGCGGCATGGCCTCCAGACGCTCCATGACCAACTGCTGAAGGCTGCCGCCGGCCGGTCGGGCGAAGATGCCCTGCGCCTTGTATGCCTTACTTATGTCGACTTTGCTCGAACACACCCCGGATTGTACGAAGCCGCCTTGCAGCCGGTCCGTCCCGAAGAGCAGGAAACGCAGCAAGTAGGGAATCAGATTGTCGAGCTGCTGCTTCAAATCCTGGCCCCTTACCAGCTCAGCGAGGCGGAAGCGTTGCATGCCGTACGGACCCTTCGCAGCCTATGCCACGGCTTCTCTTCCCTGGAACGCGCAGGCCAATTCGCCATGGATCTGAGTGTTGACGACAGCCTGGATTTCATGATCCGGAGTTTCGTCACCGGGCTCCATCTACAAGACGGACGGCGCTAGAAGGGCCGTACCTCCTGCGCCTGCCTGATTTTGCCTGGCATCAGAATGTGCTATAATCATAAGGCAGCACATTGTGATGTCATTTTATTTATGGAAAGAGGTCTGAATTGTGGTTAATTTCGATTCCCCAATTCTTCAGATAGGCTCTACGATCGCGATGCTGGTTATGGCGTTGGCCGTTATTTTCATTCGAATGAAAGCGAGCAACCGTCCCGTAACCGTCAAGAAGATTATCATCCCTCCCGTAGCGATGAGCACCGGATTCCTGATGTTCGTTGAGCCGCAGGTACGCATCCCCTTATGGTGGGCGGGAATCGCCTTTTTGGTAGGCTGGTTCATCTTCTCGTACCCACTGATCCGCAGCACCAAATTCGAGAAGGTCGACGGCCAGATCTTCATGCAGAGATCGAAAAGCTTCGTGTATATTCTGCTTGGCCTGCTGGCCGTCAGGCTCCTGCTCCATGGATATATTGAACAGCATATTTCCATTCCGCAGACCGCGGCGCTGTTTTTCATGCTCGCTTACGGCATGATTGTCCATTGGCGCATTTCGATGTACCGCCAGTATCAGCAGTTCATGACGCCGGAGGCGGCGATATAGCGGACATGTTCCAACGTAAACCAGTCATGAAACTTAGTTAAGCGCAAAAAGAAGAGTGCCGATGATCACGCCATCCGGGAGGCAATTGCCCTTCCGGCCGCAAAGCTCCCTCAGAGGAGACTTGCGAAGTCGTGAAATCGACACTCTTTTATTTTTTGTATGTCAAAGGATCAGCTTTGTTCTTCGCTTACCTTCACCAGCTGTTTCCCGAGATTTTCTCCGGAGAACAGCCCCAGAAACGCCTCAATCGTCTTGTCGAAGCCGTCGGCGATATTCTCGGTGTACTGAATCTTGCCATCCCTTAGCCATTCGGCCAGCTCCTGCAGTGCCTCATTGTACCTGCTGGCGTAATCGCCGACCAGAAAGCCCTTCATCAGTGCCGTATTGGTCAGCAGCAGGCTCTGGATTCTTGGGCCCGTATCCGGCTTCTCCAGGTTATAGAGCGCGATTTGGCCGCAAATCGGGATCCGCGCATTTTTGTTGATCAGGCGCAGAACCGCATCCGACACCTCGCCGCCGACATTGTCAAAATAGACGTCAACCCCGCCCGGACAAGCTTCCGCCAAAGCCGAAGCCACATCTTCGGTCCGGTAATTGATCGCAACGTCAAAGCCGAGCTTCCCGGTCAGGTATCCGGTCTTTTCGTCAGAACCGGCAATACCGACCACCCGGGCTCCCTTGATCTTGGCAATCTGCCCGACAATCATGCCAACGGCGCCAGCGGCGCCCGATACAACCACTGTCTCCCCTTCCTTCGGCTGACCGATATCCAGGAGTCCGAAATAAGCCGTCAAACCGGTCATCCCCAACACGCCCAGCGCGGTCGAGACGGGTGCCAGATCCGGGTTGACCTTGCGCAGCGTCCCGGTGCGTACGGCGGCAAAGCGCTGCCAGCCCCAGGTGCCTGCAACAAAATCGCCCTCCCGATAGGTCGGATCCGTCGATTCCATGACCTGCCCTACTGCGCCTCCGGCGATAACCTGCCCTACCTCATATGGCTTGGCATAACTCTTGGCATCGCTCATTCTGCCCCTCATATACGGGTCTACCGATAAATACACGGTCCGTACAAGGACTTCTCCGGCTTGAGGTACGGGCAAAGGCTGCTCCTCAAACGTAAAATCCGACTCCTCCGGCATGCCTTGCGGCCGCTTGGCTAGTAAAATTCGTTCATTCACGGACATCTGAGTACCCTCCTTTTAGTAAAGCCGTCATCTTATCTTTACCCATTTTGTCCGTTTACCAATTTCCTAGCCTTTGCCGCGCCCGTCCTTCATCCCCTACCTGCTCTTTACGAGCAAATTAACGGCATCCTGCACAAGCTTCTCCGTATCCTCGCCGTTCGCTTCGGCCTTGCGCACGCAGTCCACCAGATTGGAGCTTACGACAACGCCAATGGTCCGGTCGATTGCCGTACGCGAAGCGGATAATTGCGTGATGACCTCCCTGCAGTCCTTGTTTTCCTCCATCATCTTCAAAATGCCGCGAAGCTGTCCTTCAATCCGCTTGATCCGGTTTTTCATCTGATCGTCGTATTGCATATATGTTGTCCTCCTCATTGCGTATCTGCTTGTCAGGCTTGCCCTTATCCCTTTATTATACAACAAACGCCGGCTCTTTCCTCTTGACTGCCCCTCCCGGCAAGATCTCGCTGAGAACCTGGTCGTTCCGGCTTCGATGCAGCATGGAGATCTGCCGCTTGTACTTAGGGCTTGAATACGCTCAGAGCGCGTGGTATATTTTTAATCAGCTAATGAATTCATAAGCAACCCGATTCAAACCTCATAATTTAAAGGCAATGTTATCTTACAAAGGTACAACCTCGGCTATTCATAGTCCTGGCTGTGCCTTTTTTTTATTTTACTATTTAAGGAGGAATTATCGATGTTTCTGGAAGCCATCTATCACCGCCCGCGCAAAAACTGGTCTTACGCTTATAACGGCACGACCATCCATCTCAGAATCCGCACCAAAAAGGACGATCTTACCGAAGTGTATGCCCTTGCAGGCGACAAGTACCTGTGGGATCAAACGATGGAATACATTCCGATGACCAAGCTGTCCTCGGATGAAATGTTCGACTATTGGGAGTGTGAGGCAACTCCTCCATACCGCCGCTTGAAATACGGCTTCCTGCTGCAGCAGGGCGACGAGAAGCGCTGGATGACCGAATATGATTTCCTGACGGAGCCGCCGGCCAATCCGGACCGCCTGTTCGAATACCCGTTCATCAATCCGGATGACGTTTTTCATCCGCCGGCATGGGTCAAAGACGCGATTTTCTATCAAATTTTCCCGGAACGCTTCGCGAACGGGGACACGAGCAATGACCCGGAAGGCGCCTTGCCTTGGGGCAGCGCCGAACCGACGCCGAAGAACTTCTTTGGCGGTGACCTGCAAGGGGTTATCGACCATCTCGACCATTTAAGCGAGCTCGGCGTCAATGCGATTTATTTCACGCCGCTGTTCACGGCAACGACAAACCATAAATACGATACCGAAGACTATATGGAAATCGATCCGCAGTTCGGCGACAAGGACACGCTGAAGAAACTCGTTGATCTGTGCCACGCGCGCGGAATCCGCGTTCTGCTGGATGCGGTCTTCAATCATTCCGGCAGAACGTTTGCCCCGTTCGTCGACGTGCAGAAGAACGGTTTGAACTCCAAATACAAGGATTGGTTCTACGTCCGCTCCTTGCCGCTGGAAGTGGTGGACGGCATTCCGACTTACGATACGTTTGCGTTCGAGCCGCTGATGCCGAAGCTGAATACGGAGAATCCGGAAGTCCGGGCTTATCTGCTCAAGGCGGCGGAGTACTGGATCAAGGAAACGGGCATCGACGGCTGGCGCCTGGATGTAGCCAACGAGGTGGGACACAGCTTCTGGCGCGAATTCCGCCAAGTCGTAAAAAAAGCCAACCCGGATGCTTACATCCTTGGCGAAGTGTGGCATGAATCCTCCATCTGGCTGGAAGGCGACCAGTTCGACGCCGTCATGAACTACCCGTTCACGAATGCCGTACTGGATTTCTTCATCAACCGTACCGCCGATGCCGAGAAGTTCTCCTTCATGCTCGGCAAGCAGCTTGCCGGCTATCCAAGACAGGCCAGCGAAGTGATGTTCAACCTGCTGGACAGCCATGACACCGCAAGACTGTTAACGCAGGCGAACGGCGACAAACGCCTGATGAAGCTGGCCGCCATGTTCCAGTTCACGTACTTCGGCACGCCTTGCATCTATTACGGCGACGAAATCGGCATGGACGGCGGGCACGATCCGGGCTGCCGCAAATGCATGGAGTGGGACGAGTCGAAACACGACAAAGACCTCTTCCATTTCTACCAAACGCTCATTAAGCTCCGCAAAGAGCATTCCGCTCTCCGCACGGGAACCTTCAAATTTTTGAAGGCCGAGAAGAACGGGGGCAAAATCGCTTACCTGCGCGAGGACGACAATGAAACGATCCTCATTGCCGTCAACAACGACAAGGCGGGCAACACGATGACCCTCCCTGTGCTGGACCGCCAGTGGACGAACCTGTGGAACGGCGAAGGCCTCAGCGCGAAGCAAGGCCAGCTGACCGTGAAGCTGCCTGCTTACGGCTTTGCGATCTTGAAAGCCGGGCAATAAACACGAAACTCCCTTTGAATGCCATCGAGCCCGAGTATGCGGGCCGGCAGTCGAAGGGAGTCTTTTTTATCCGAGCAAAAACTGATCCGCCAAAGTAAACAGCAGAATCGTCAGACTAATCACCTGATTCAGATTGTAGGAGGCAAGCTGCATCCGTCTGCGGCTGGAAGGCTTGATCATGCGATGCTCCACGGCCAGCAGCAGCACCGAGATGGCAATTCCCGTCAAGTAGAGCCAGTCCAAACCTTGGATAAAGTAAAGGGAAAGCAGCAGCATGACCATAATCCCGTGCAGCATTCTGGAAATGAGCAGTCCGCCTTCGAATCCAAACGCGCGGGGAATGCTCCATAAGCCGGTGCTGCGATCGAATTCGATATCCTGCGTGGCGTAGATGATATCAAATCCCGCAATCCACAGCATCACGACCGTGCCGATGATAAACGGAATGAAGGCCAACTCCCCCGTTACGGCAAACCATGCCCCGATCGGAGCCGAAGCGATCGTAAAGCCCAGGTACAGATGGCACAGCCAGGTGAAGCGCTTGGTGTACGAGTACGTGCAGATCAGCACAATCGCTGCCGGTGATAGCCCCAAGCAGAGCGGATTCAGCATGCCTGCCGCGAGAATAAAGACGGCAAAGTTAACGACCACAAATACGTACACCTCGCGAGGCAGCAGAAGCTTTCTTGGCATATGGCGGTCCGCCGTTCTCGGGTTGGCCGCGTCGAACTTCAAATCGACGACGCGATTGAAGGCATTGGCCCCGTTGCGGGCGGCCACCAGCGCAATCAACGACCACAGCATGACATGCCATGACGGCACGCCGCCGGCGGCCCAGACCATGGATATGATCGCAAAGGGCAGCGAGAACAGCGTGTGGGAGAACATCACCAGTTCTCCGAACATTTTGGTCTTATGAACGACTTTATACATCATCTGCATCCGGATCCAACCTCATTCGTTTATGTTTGCGATAACCCTGCCAGCACCTTATCCAAGGCACGGAGCATCGCTTCGATCTCTTCCTCCGGGATGATCATGGCGGGCTGAAAGGCCAGCACGTTTCGGCCCACCCCATTTTTGCCGATAATAAAGCCCTCATCCTTCATGCGCTCCAGAATAATATCCGTCCATGCTGCGCTCTCCTCGTCGGTCGCACCCCGGATTTCGGCTCCGGCCATAAACCCTTTGCCTCGGACATCAGCGATAAGCTCGTACCGGCCCTGCAGCTCCCTCAAGCCTTCGATGAGCCGCCCGCCAACGCGCAGAGAACGTTCGACCAAGCCTTCCTGCTCGATGTAATCCAATACGGCAAGCGCCGTCGCCGATGACACCGGATTGCCGCCAAAGGTCGAAGCCGAAGGCCGATTCAGACTGGCGGCGATCTCATCCGTCGTGCAGAACGCGCCGATCGGCACGCCATTGCCCAAGGCCTTCGCCATGGTGAGAATATCGGGCACGATGCCGTAATGCTCGATCGCGAACATGCGTCCGGTGCGGCCGCAGCCTGTCTGGATTTCGTCGGCAATCAGGAGAATGCCGTGCTCCTCCAGCATCGCCTTCAGCTCGCGGAAATACCAATCCGGCGGCGCGATCATTCCCCCGTTGCCTTGGATCGGCTCTACGATCATGGCAGCAAAGCTGTCTCCCTTCGCAGCGAGCACGCTCGCCAAGGCGTCCAGGGAGCGGCGGGCAGCGGCATCCTGATCCATGCCAGGATCATAAGGTCGTGGAATAAACGCAGCCACGTCTTCATCCAGGAAATCGTCGGCACGCCACATCGGGATGCCGGTCACGTTCATGGTCAGGAAGGTGCGCCCATGAAGGCCGTATTCCAGCGCCAGGAAGCTGCGGCGTTTCGTGTGCAGACGCGCGGCGAGCAGCGCGCCTTCATTCGCCTCGGAGCCGCTGTTCACAAAGAACGTTCGCTTTAAGTTGCCGGGCAAAACGCCGTTCGCCAACCGCTCCGCCAGGTCCACCATCGGCTGGGTAAGGTAAATGGTTGACGTATGCTGCAGCGTCTGCAGCTGTTCGATCGTTCTCGCCGTAATGGCTTCATTGCAATGGCCGCAGGCAACGACCGACACGCCCGTGAAGAAGTCGACATAAGCTTTGCCGTCATGGCCGTAAAGCGTATGCATCTTGCCGCCGACGATCTGGGGCGGTTCGCTGTAGAAATGCGCCGTGCAAGGATAGCCGTACCGCCGGCGCTTGGCAGCGACGGCTTCCGGACCGATATGGTTATGGCCATCATGTTTCATGGATGCTCCCCCTCTTTCGATTATTTCCGTTTTTCCATGTTCCGTGATAGAGACTGAGGAAAACGGTGCCTCGCATCGGATCATCTTCCTGCCCCGTCTCTAAGGGATCTCATGCTTCCGTCAGCTCAAGTTCCAGGGAATGGCCGAACTGGAGCGAACCGAGCGTGAACCCGGCGTATACCGGTGCCATGCTTTGATACAGCCTGCCGCACGCATCCAGGTTCGACGCAGCTTGACGATATAACCGCACCAGGCTGCGAAGCTGCTCGGTCGTATACGTTTTTCCTTCGATGCGGAAATGATCGACGCCGGCTTCATACAGCTCCTTCAGGATCGGCATGTAGCACAGCTCCTTCGCCAGCGCCAAGTGGTTGCGCCCTGCGGCGTCCCGGTAAACGGGGTTCTCCCCTTTATCCGTAAGCAGCACGAGATGGCGGTTATCCACGAAACGGTTGTCCTCTTCCGCTATGGGCTCGAACTCTGCGGCATTGGCGTATAAATCATGCTCCAGATACATGACGATTGGCGAGCCGTGAACGATGATCTCAAGGGGAATCCCCGGATGACGCAGCAATTTCGTCAAATCATGGAGCTGAAGCTCAAGGGACGGATTGATTCGGGATATGCCAAAATGGTCCTGATAAAACGAAGCCGCCATATGGTTGTAGATGTTCAGGCTGAAATCGGCGATCAGCGGCAGCCCGATGGATTGAAACTTGTGCATCGCGCCGATGTTGGTTGCAAGCAGGCCGTCAAGACCATAATGGTTAAACTCCTTGCCTGCGCTGAGAAACTGATGGTACTGCTCCATCTGAAGCTCATTCATCATGCGGGGCATGCCAAGGACAATCTCCGCGTCCCCTTTATCCGCCGTCAAGGCTTCGATGTCTTCGCGGCCAAACGGACGATCCGGCTGGAATACGTCCCCCGTCAGGTAAATGACGCCTGCTCCTTCTTCTAATGCCGCACGGGCCTGCTCTACCGTGTTGACATGCACCGTAATTTGCGGAATCGACGTGTCCGGCCGTTCCCGCTTCGCATGGCGAAGCGATTCCTTCACCTGGAGCACCCGTTCCTCCTTCGTCTCGCGTTCGGCGGTAGGCGTACTGAACACCTTCCCCGTACTGTAAAACTTGCCTGTTCCCTCATAGCGGCGATTAATGAAGCCCAGTCCCGGCTTGCCGAAGGCATAAGCCGTCGTGAAATCGCGCTTGCGATGTTTATGCAGCGTGTCCGCCCCCGCCTCGCGATTGTAGCCCAGCGGATCCGCAATATAACGATCGATGGCGTCTCCGTACGAATTCACGACCATCAGCAAAAACTCGGTGTCTCTCATGCGTCCTTCAATTTTGAAGCTGGTGATGCCGGACTTGATCAGCTCAGGAATGCTCTCGTACATGTACATATCCTTCGCCGCGAGCGGATACTCGGTCGGATAGAGATAGCCGTCCTTCTTCACCCGGTAATCCCAGCGGCAAGGCTTCATGCAGCGCCCGCGGTTGGAGCTGTTGCCGAACAGCATCGAGCTGTACAGGCAGTTGGCCCCGTGAACCGTGCACATGTCGCCGTGCACAAAATATTCGAACTCCATCCCGCTCCTGGCCTGCAGCACCTCTGCCGTTTTCAGGTCCATTTCGCGGGAAGCCACGATGCGGGAAACGCCCAATGCTTTGAGCGCTTCGATCATTTCCAGGTTGTGCACGTTCATCATGACCGAGGAGTGAACCGGAATATTCGTGTAATTCATCTCTTGGATCAGGGGAAACACGGCCAGGTCCTGCGCGATAATGGCATCCGGGCCGATCTCGTTCAGAAAGGCGAAGTAGCGCTTCGCTTCCTCCAAGTCCTCTTCATTCATCAGGTTGTTCACTGTAATGTAGGCACGTTTCCCGCGGTCATGCGCCAATTGGACGGCCTCGCCGACCTCCTCATAACTTAAGTTGTATCCCTTGCGCATCATGCGCATGTTCAGCGATGGCCCCCCGAAATATACGGCATCGCAGTTTGCGTCAATGACGGTCTTGAATATCTCGAATGTTCCGGCTGGAGCCAACAGTTCCACTTCTTTACCGTTAAAATAACGAGCCACAGTCCGTTCCCCCTACTCCCAAAAATATATTTTTTTCGATTGTAACATAATTCACAAATAAGATTAGTGAATTAATTCACAGCGATATTCACAGTAGGATCCCAGCTTTGAAAAGAAAATCAAGATACGAGTCGATTTTATATTGACCAAACGTTCATTCAATAATAAAATAATGTTCATCAAGCGCTGCACATCATTGATAATCGAATGGAGGTATTCTATTGGATCTGCACTATGAAGTTCATGGAAACGGTAAGCCTATCGTCCTTGTTCACAGCGGTGGAGCCGATCTGCGGGACTGGAGTTATCTTGTCCCTCTTTTAGCGGAGCATTTTTGCGTCATAGCCTTTGACGGTCGCGGAGCCGGGCGCTCTCCCTCTCCCGCTCAGCCGCCGAATTATGTTGAAGATTTGTTATCTCTTCTTGATCATCTGGATATTTCGCAAGCTGCGATTGTCGGTCATTCTATGGGCGGCCGGATTGCCACGGAGTTCGCGATCCATTATCCTGATAGAGTATCGGAACTGATTGTCATTGCACCCGCCCTGTCCGGTTTTCCTTATTCTGAGGAAATGCAAACTTACATGCTCGGGGTAAGCGCCGCTGCCCCTGATATCGAGAAAATGATCGAGCTGTGCATTGAGCCGCCTTCTTATGAAATTACAAGGAACCGCGCCGAGCGGGAGCTGATGGTCCAAATGCTTCGCCACCATTTCGAGCGGACGTTTACCTGGTCCACCTTTGACTCGGTTTGGCCGGAGCCGCCGGCGATGGACCGATTACAGGATATCTCGGCCAGAACGCTGTTCATCATAGGAGATCATGAACTGACCGATAACCAGCAGGTAGGAGAACAATTTCGAAGGGTTCCGGGCATTCGATTTGCCACCATCGCGGGAGCGGATCACATGGTCACGCTAACGCATCCGGAGGAGTTATCCCTTCATATCACCCCATTCGTAAAGGAATGAAGATTTCATGCCACGCTCACCTAGCGAGAACGAACGCATACGCCAGATGGCGAAAGAGAAGATTTTGGAAACCGCCATGGATTTGTTTATCCATCAGGGGTACCATGCCACTTCCATTAGCGATGTAGCCAAGAAAGCCGGCACATCCAAAGGGCTGCTCTATAATTATTTTTCAGGCAAGGAAGGACTGCTTGCCGCTATGGTCGAGGAGCGAATCGCAAGCGTTGCCGAAGTCATGGAGAATTCCGCTTCACTCCAAGCACCTGCGGATCAGCTGAAATATATTTTGGAGCAAGCCATCGACAACGTCTATCAGCAGCCGGAAGTATTCCGTTTTTACTTGCATCTTCAAACACAACCTGAAGCGGATCAAGAGCTGTTTCCCTACAGCAAGCGTCTTGTGGAAGAGGCTGCACGGCAATTTGAGATTCAATGCCGCATATTCGAAAGTCTCGGAGTACCCGAGCCGCGCAAGCGCTCCTTGTACTTTTCTTCTACCCTTCAGGGCATCATGCTGATGATATCCACCTATCCCCTGCACTTCCCCATTGAAGAAGTGAAGGAGCAGATGCTGAAGGAGTTTTGCCCGTAACGCAAAAAAGCCGAGGTTAATCCTGTGTTTCAGGATACCTCGGCTCTTTACGCTGCACGCTGTCCATGCATACTGTTGGATATTTATAAATAATGCCTCCACTTTCTTCGTACTGTCTAACGTTCCTCTTGCCGTACTCTTACCCTGGGACTCCTCATCACATCATCATGGACGGAATGCGCATAAACAGCTCACTTTTTTCAACTTTTTCTCTTCCTTCATGTCCTTAATCAGTTATGCTATGAATAACAGGATCGAAACGTACGAGGAGGAAAGAAACGATGGCTATTCACTGGCTGGAACCGGATATCGCCGAATGCACCCGAAGAGGAATCGCCTACTTTACGTCGGAGCTGGAGATGGCGAATGGCCTGCCCTGCAAAATGTACCGCATTACCGAGAAGTTCGGGAGTTTATCCGATCATATGCATGACTATCTTCAAATCTGGTATGTCAGCAAAGGCGAATTCATCCATACGCTCTATGGCCAAAAATACCGGATGGTCCAGGGCAATATATTCGTGCTCCCTCCTTACAGCGTCCATCGCGTGGAGATGGTCCCCGGGAAAGAACTGGAGGTGCTCGGGTGCGAATTCATGCCGGCCTTCATTAACGAACGATTGGAGGGGATGCCGGACGAGCCGCAGCTGTTCGACATTTCCTTCATCAAGCCTTTTGTCACGACCGAAGACCGCGTCCCGCTCAAAATCACCTTGACCGGCGGCAGTGACCTAGTCGTTAAGGAACTCCTGACCGAAATGCTGAACGAGTTCGGAGGCCGGGGCCCCTTCTTCGATATTCTGCTGAAGGCCAATCTGCTGAAGCTGCTGGCGATCGTGAACCGCGAGCATGCCGAGCAAAGCAAGCATATATCGGTAACCGCGGGCAGCGCCCCGTATCGAGAGCCCATATTGGAATCCGTTCAATATATCCACGACCACTTCGATCAGCCCCTGTGGCTGGAGGATCTCTGCGCGCGGACGATGATGTCCCGGACGAGCTTTTGCCGACGTTTCAAGGAAGTGACAGGCTGGACCTTCAGCCAGTACTTGGCCAACTACCGGATACGAATGGCGATGCGGCTGCTGACGGAGCCCGAGCTGACGGTAACCGACGTGTGCTTCAAGGTAGGGTTTAACGAGCTTCCATACTTCTGCCGCATTTTCAAGAAATACACGGGCACGACCCCCGCTTACTATAAGAAGAACGCTTTTAAAACCGTGGACTAGCGCCTCGGTACGATAATCCAATAAATAAACACGATAGTGAAATCGAAGCGATCGCTCACATGCTATACTCGGGGCAAGCAATAACGAAGAATCAAGCGACAGGCTCATGTCATCACTGCATCATCAATCCACGATTTTGGAGGAGAACCGATGAACAAAATTACAATTGCCGTGATTGGCTGCGGCACGATTGCGAACAGTGCCCATATCCCCGCCTACATGGCCAACGAAGATGCCGAGATCAAATATTTCTGCGATATCTTGAAGGACCGGGCCGATGCCGCCGTCGCCAAATACGAATGCGGCCAAGCCATCGAAGATTACAACCAAATCCTGAACGACCCTGAGGTCGACGCGGTATCGATCTGTACGCCGAATGACGTTCATGCTTCCATCGCCATCGATTGCTTGCGGGCAGGTAAGCATGTATTATGCGAAAAACCGGCAGCCCGCACCTACGCGGAAGCGCTGGAAATGCAGAAGGTTCAGCACGAAACGGGCAAAACGCTCAATATCGGGGTGGTCAACCGTTACAATGAAAGCGTAAACAGAATCAGAAAAATGATTCAAAACGGCGATCTTGGCGAGCTGTATCACGTTTATGCCAGCTTCCGTTCCCACCGCTCGATCCCGGGTCTCGGCGGCGCCTTCACGACCAAAGCCATTGCCGGCGGCGGCGCGCTGATCGATTGGGGCGTTCACTTCCTCGATGTCGTGATGTACTGTACGGGCGATCCGAAGCCGAAGACCGTCTCCGGTCAGGCTTATTGCAAGCTGGGCAAAGACATGGAGAATTACACCTTCCTCAAAATGTGGGCAGGTCCGCCGAAATATGACGGCACGTATGACGTCGACGATTTTGTCACGGCCCTCGTCCGCACGGAAGGCCCGACCATTTCCCTGAACGGCGCATGGGCGCAAAATATCGGCGCCGAAGAAATGTTCATCGACTTCCTCGGCGACAAAGGCGGCATCCGGCTGAAATACGGCGCGGACTTCACCTTCTACACCACGGAGGACGGCGCATTGATCGAAACCACGCCGAAATTCAATCTCGGCAGCATGTTCCAGAATGAGATCGACGGGTTCATCCGCTGCATTCAAACCGGGGAGAAACAGCCTTCGCATATCGATACGGTCATCCTCTCCTCCCAGATCATCCAGGCGATTTACGACTCGTCCGACCAAGGCGCGGAGGTTTCGCTGCAGCCCGTTGCCCAGAACAGCCTATAACCTATAGTTCGAACGCCAGGGAGGCCCTTTATCATGAAAAAAATCGGATTCATCGACCTGCATTTGGACCAGTTCCACGCGAACAAATATCCCGGGTGGATTGAGCAGGCATCGGAACATGCCATGAAGGTCATGTACGCCTACGGCAAGAGAGACAAAGAGAACGGGCTCACGAACGCCGCCTGGAGCAAGGAGTTTGGAATTGAGCTGCTGCCCACGATCGAAGAGGTGGTGGAGCGCAGCGATTACCTGATCGTGCTGTCCCCGGACAATCCGGAATTCCATGAGGAGCTGTCCGAGCTGCCGCTGCAATCCGGCAAGCCGACCTATATCGATAAAACGTTCGCGCCTGACCGCGAAACGGCCATCCGCCTGTTCGACCTGGCGGCAAAGCACGGAACGCCGATGTATTCGACGTCCGCCCTGCGTTTTGCCAGCGAATACCGTGAGCTGGACCGAAGCGATATTCAAACGATCAGCAGCTGGGGACCGGGTGCCTTCGCCAATTATTCGATCCATCAAATCGAGCCGATCGTCAGCCTGATGGGGACCAGCCCGAAGCGGGTGATGTACATCGGAACGCCTGACTCCCCTGCCCTGCTGATCGATTTCGGGAACGGACGGCAAGCCACCGTGAATCATCTCGGGGATAATTGTCCTTTTACTTTGGGGATAAAAAATGGCGACGGGGGCTTCAAGCAGGTCACCGCGAATTCGAATTTCTTCGCCTTGTTCATCGAGAATCTGGTGAATTTCTTCGAAACGGGCGAGCCTGCCGTCAACCCGGCAGAAACGGTCGCCGTCATCACGATTATCGAGTATGGATTGAAGGCGGCTGACACCCCTTATGTGTGGGTGGATTTGCCTCAATAGCAAAACCAAGGGTTCGTTACACATAGGAATATATAAAAAGAGCTGCTCCAACAGGCCGTAAGGGCCCGGGGCAGCTCTTTTTCACGTAACACGCCAGCCGGAGATCCCGTTCTGAAGAGTTACACTTCTTTCCGCTGAAAATAGACGAATCCGGCGAGAAAGAATAGTAGAAACCCTCCCACCACGACGGTCATGAGGCTTTCGAACGGCAGGTTGAATGCGCCGAAATCGGCTTGACCCGCCGGCATCATCGCAAGAAACGGCTGCGTCCACGGATAGTAAGGGGCATACGTCTGCGAGTTGGCTACCAGCATGTTCGGTATGGTGAAAACGACGTTCAATGCCAGCGGAGCGGCAAAGCTGCTCCAGGCCGTTGAGACTCCAAGCTGCAGCGCGGCAAGCGGCAAGCAGGCGACCCAACCGCCAAGCAGGCAGCGCAGCAGCATTTCCCACGGAATCGGAGCATCCACCTTGTGGATCAAACCGGCTCCCAGTACGGCGCCCATGAACAGTAACTGGACGACGGCCAGCAGCATGGCTACCACCGAGAACTTCGCAAAATAGACGGCGCCGCGTGAAACCGGCAGGACGAGCAGCTGCTTCCATCCCCCGCCCGAATGCTCATACCGGCATACCATGGCACTGAATATCCCCGTCAGAATCGGGAGCAGCAGCATGGCATGCAGAACGATCATAATGCTGATCAGATATTCCCATGGAGCCAGCTCCTCAGGCTTTCCGTTTAATATGCCGAGCAGCATGACGAGGATCGCGCACAGGAAGATTTGCGGCCACAGCTTCGATTTCGACAGCTTAAGCCACTCTGCGGATACCGCTCTTTGATAGGATGCCATCTTAGTCCACATCCTTTCGGTTAAAATGAATCAGGCCAGCGCATGCGATCACCGCGCCCAGCAGCAAACCCGCTCCGATGACGCGGGCTTCCCCCGGCCCCATGTAAGCCAGCAGCGGCCATTTTAGCGGCATCCAATCAGGAAACTGCAGGGCGAACATCGACACGACCGAGGCGGTAATGCCGATTCCGACCGCGATCCCCTGGTTCTTAAGCGTCAAAGACATCCACAGCTGAAAGGCCAGCATGGGAAGCGCCGCGAATAACTGCACAAAACCAATGCGCAGCAGATCGACATACGGCATTTGATCTGCCCTCATCCCCAGTATGATGCCGAGGACGGCGGTGCTGATCGACAGAAGGAAACAGGATACGCAGAGAATCAGGAAGGCCTGCACGAACTTGGCACTGAATACCGCCGTTCTGGATATAGGCAGTGCCAGCAGCTGCTTCCACGAGCTCAGCTGATGCTCCACGTTGGCCATCAGCGAGCAGACCAGCGTGATCCCGAGGAACAGGGCAATCGGCACAAAGAAGAGCACGTTCTCCAGCAGCCCGCCCCAAGGATCCGACGCGTAGGATTTCATCAGGTAATCGTATCGAAGTCCGAAGTTCAGCCCTTGCATCGCTGCCAGCCCGACGGGGCCGAGCGCAGCGAGAAACCAAATGCCTTTGCCCCGGATCTTCAGCCAATCGGCGGAAAGCGCACGGAACATCATACCCGGCTTCCCTCCCCTACGATCTGCATGAAGATATCCTCCAGCGACCTCCGCTGCTCTTCCACCCGGTATACCGCATGCTGGTTCTCCACCAGGCGCTTCACGAGTTGCGCGATTTTGGCATCCTGCATGCTCTCCAGCTCCAGCATCTGGTTCCGCAGGACGCCTTCGCAGCCTAAGTCCAGGGCTAGTCCAAGCGCTGCCTCTGGCTCGGATACCGATAAGCGGAAACCGCTGGACGCCGTGGATACCAGATTGTCGATCGTATCCTGGAACACCATCCTTCCTTCGCGAATAATGCCGACTTTGTCCGCCATCTGCTCGACCTCGCCCAGCAGGTGACTGGATACCAACACGGTAATGCCGTATTGGCGCGGCATATTCTTGATCAGCTCCCGGATTTCATGTATCCCGGACGGATCCAGGCCGTTGGTCGGCTCATCCAGAATGAGCAGCTCCGGATTGTTCAGCAGGGCGGCCGCGATGCCAAGACGCTGCTTCATCCCTAGCGAGTATCCCTTGACCGGGCGCTTGGCCTCCTTCGTCAAGGAGACGATCTCCAGCACTTCCGCGATGCGGGATTTCGGGCCGCCGGTAATCCGGCGGATCGCTTCCAGATTCTCTACGGCCGTCAAGTGGCCGTAATAGGATGGGTATTCCACAAGCGATCCGGTCCGGCGCAAAATGTCCATTTTTTCGCTCTTTAAATCCTTGCCGAACAAATGAATCGCGCCACGCGTCGGTTGAATGAGTCCGAGCAGCATGCGAATGGTCGTCGTTTTCCCGGCACCGTTCGGGCCGAGGAAGCCGTAAATGTCGCCGCGGGCGATCTCCAGATTCAAATCCACGACCGCTGCGCGCTTTTTGTATATTTTATATAAGCCTTTTGTTTGAATGACGAGTTCCGTCACGTTCATCACCTCAGGTATACATCCTACATGTCCAAGGTTAAATGCCGGTCGGCCCCAAGTTTAAATTTTCTTTAAAAAAGCTGGCAGCCTATCCAAACGGTTATTTCGTGAAAAGAGCTAAGAGTCACTTGGTACAGCTAAGGCCGCTCCGGTGCCGGATCGTTCTTCCGATCGCTGTTAAATCCAGGAAACTGGAATTTGCCCAGGGGTGGTTTCCCGGATTTAAAGGCGAACGCTTCGCTTCTCCAGCAACGATTCCGTTCCCTCCGCTGGTGCATTTTCATTAGTTCAAGAGGTTTCCTCCCATAAGCTAATACGCATGAAAAAGCCTGCGTTTGCATTTGCTTCTGTCGGCTGGTAAAGCTATAGAAATCGCATCGATTGCAGCCTATCCACCGTTTTAGCAAGTGTCCGAATATGATATAATATCTTTGCCGAAACGCTTATTGCGTCCGTACAGGGGGGCTACCTGACGCTGATGATGGCATGCCGATCACTCTTCTCTCACATGAATCGACTAAGCATTATGATTGGAGTGTGGTTAACGATGAATATGAATGTTCTTGTTCAATTGGATTTCAGAATGAATCTCTCTCTTAGTCTAACAGCTGTAGCCTGCCTTGCTTATGAACCTAGTTCACTGACGAGCTCGTGAAACTCGAGCGAAAAGCAATGGTACGAAGACGCCTGACAGGGCGTCTTTTTCTGTTATTGGCAGCTAAAAAAAAGAGGAACCGATAATCGAGCCGGCTCCTCTTTTTATATATTCGACCTAGCCCTCACCATCCGGATAAAATGCCTGATAGCCCGGCGCTTGATTGCTCAACGCTTCCAGATGCGGATCCTCGTTCCCTCCTCCGAGCTTCCCACATGGCTTTCCAGCCCCATCTCCCTGGTCAGGTGGTCCACGATGGCCAGGCCGATGCCCGTGCCTTTGTTGCCGGAATCGCTTGCGATCCCCGGCCCATGGTCCGAAATGACAAGGACGCCCTCAAGTCCTTCCCTCTCCTCGGTATGAATGCCGATGTACTGCCCGGATCGGGCGTGGCGAGCGACATTTTGGAACAGATTATCGAGGAGCCTCCGGAACCACAGCACGTCTACGTTCCAGTGGAGCGGCTCGTCTCGCACCTGGATGTCAGGCTCGATTCCCGCCTTCTCCCATACCGGATACCAGGCTGCGGCGCTTTCCTTGACGATTCGCAGCACGTCTGCTGATTCCATGTTCAGCTGCACTCTGCCGCTGGTCAGCAAGTTGTAGGACAACAGATTGTCGATCAGGCCGCCCAAATCGGCGATTTTCGATTCAATGAGTGACATCGATTCTTTCCCCTTCGGGCTCAGCGGTTCCCTTTCCATGGAGAAAATATGGCTTCGAATCACCGTCAGCGGAGTTCTGAGATCATGGGACAGATTGGCGATCAGGGATTTGCGCAGCTCTTCTTCCTCGCGCTGGCGGCGCTGCCCCTCTTCCAATTGGATGACCATATCGTTATAGCCCTCTTCCAGCTGTCCAATCTCGTCATACTTGGTTAACGTAACCGGCTGCGGTATGCCCGTCGACGCATGGGACGACGTCATGGCCGAACGAAGCCGCAACAGCCGCTTGCGTATACGCACGAAGAACAGCCAGGAGACCAGAATGAACAGGCCGGACATCGACGCCGTGAACAGCCCGTACAGCGCCGTTTCGCTCGCAATGGGCTGCTGGACATTAAGGTATTTTCTCGGCAGCTGCATGACCATGAAGCCTTCTCCCGATCCCTCTCCCCCGATAAAAGCCACGGAGGTGAACGGGTCGCTATCCAGGGAGTTTTTCATAAATTGCACGGTATAGGGCGCGCTCCATACCTCGGGCAGGTTAGGCTGCACCGGCAGCTGCAGCCTGGTCGTATTGCCGCCATCCACCCAGAACATGGAGATCTCCGGATACTCCTGCCGTATCGAATTCAGCTTCTGCTCAATGGCCTCCGGCGAAGCTCCGCTTAATCCGGCTGCTTCCTCGTGCCACATTCTCTCTAACGCGGCACCGCTGGTATATTTCCCGGCCGGGGCCGGCGGCCGATCCGAGAAGGTATCGTTCACGAACCAGTAAAAAATCGACGCTAACGGAAACATGATCGGCATGAAAATCATGGCCATCAAAATCAGCAGCAAATACCGGTTGGTCAGCGAATTGCGGAACCTTCCCTTCTTCCTTTTCCATCTCATGCCCTCACCCGGTAGCCAAGCCCGCGAACGGTCTCAATAATCTCCGGGTTGGCGGGGTCCCGCTCGAGCTTCTCCCGGAGATACCGGATGTGGACCATCAGCGTCTTGTCCCCTTCGATATATGATTCTCCCCAGACCGACTCGTATATTTGCTCCTTGGTCATGACACGCCCCTGGTGCTGGAGCAGATACATAAAGATTTGATGCTGTTTGCCGGTCAGCAGCGTCTCCTCGCCGGTATCCTCGTTCACGATCCGATTCTCGTCTTCATATACCGATAAGTGCTTCACTCGGATGGGCTCCGCGGATTTCACGACAGACCGTCGCAGAAGCACCTCGAGACGGGCAGCCAGCTCGTCCGGGTGAAAAGGCTTTGTCAGGTAATCGTCGGCGAACTCAAGCCCCTGCAGCTTATCGTCAATGGAGGTTCGCGCCGACAGCATCAGGATGGGCAGTCCGGGATAGGCCTTTTTGAGACGCTGCCCGACCGTAAAGCCGTCCAGCCCCGGAAGCATGACGTCCAAAACAACGACCGCGCACGGAGCCGCTTCCTGTACGGCCTGTTCTCCGCTCAGCAGCCACCGCACCTCGTATCCCTTGTCCCTGAGGAATTCGCTGACCCATCCGCCGATCTCCCGGTCATCCTCAATATATAGAATGCATGCGCTCATGGTAAATCTTCCTTTCCGTACGAACATTCGTATCTCCCCATGAGGGGTTATTCTATAGCCTTTAAGTCAAAAAAAGGCCCTTGCAAGCTTTTATGTATGCCGTAAATTCATCTTTTGTCATTGTAACATGGGATCCCCGATGTTCATGCATCCGATTTGCTAACCTGCCGTGCTCCCTCACTGGGCCTTCACGAAGCTTACCTCACCTTCACATCATGCCATCCGTTCTCCGGCAAGCTGCCGCCCGGACAGCCTAACCCTCCGCCTCTCCGTAATGCAAGCTCAGCTGCCTGGCCTTCTCCCTCAGATTGTCAACGATCTCCGGCGGTTCGATCACCTTCGCCTCCAGCCCCAGACGCAGAAAAACCTGGGCCACATATTCAAGATCATTCCGATCGACGATCGTATCCACGATGCCGCGGTGCTCATCCTGCATGACCACCTCGTTCTCCCAGCCACGGAATGCTTTCGCACTGCCTCGCCCCTTCCCTGGTCAGCTCGGCATATAATCGAACCGGCTCCCGCACGGGATACGCGTCGAGCCATTCCTGCATGCTAATGGCAGGCTCATAGGCGCTATCGGTCAGAGTCAGGGTTTCCATCCGGTCCATGCGGAACACACGCACTTCTCCCTTCTCGTTCTCCACCGCGGGCATATACCATAAACCGTTCTGGGCATAAACGCCTAGAGGCAGCACTTCCCGGTCGCCGGTCCCCGATTTGGATCGATATCTGATCCGTACAACCCGTTGGTGAAGCGCTGCTTCAATGACGTCTTTTAGGTAAGGGGACCCTGCGGTTCTGCTTGGGCTCCAGAACGTCAGCACCGATTCCAGGCGGTCGATCATCATCTTGGTGTCCTCCGGAAATCCGGCCAGCAGCTTACGGGAAGCGGAGTCGATATTGAGCTCGAACGGTAACGAGGTATAACGCTTCAAGGCCTGAAAGGCAAAAAATATGGCAAACACCTCGTCTTCATCGAACAGGATCGGCGGGAGAACGCGTGTCTTCAAGGTACGGTATCCCCCGTGCCGTCCCTGCTCGGTATATAAGGGTACGCCCATATCGCTGATTTCGGTCAGATACCGGTGAGCCGTGCGAACGGAAACGCCGAACTCATCGGCCACTTCCTGAGCGGTAAAGATTCTCTTGGCATTGGCATACATCATGACATCCATGAGCTGCTTCGCTTTTGACATCATGTCCTCCTTATGCGTTATAACTAGACAATAATTGTCATGTTTATAAGATATGCTATTGCCGTGACAAGGTCAAAAACAACACAAGAAAGGAGCCCCCTGATGAACCAAAGTTTAGAGCAGTCCATCAAGGTCACCGGCGCACGAAACAAAAACCTGCGCAACGTAAGCCTGGCCATTCCCAAAAAACAAATCACGGTGTTCACCGGCGTGTCCGGTTCCGGCAAATCCGCCATGGTCTTCGATACGATTGCGGCAGAATCCCAGCGCCAGCTGAACGAAACCTATTCGAGCTTTATCCGCCATCGGCTTCCTCATTGCGGACAGCCTGAAGTCGATTCGGTTGAGAACCTGTCGGTCGCGATCGTGGTCAATCAGAAAAGAATCGGCGGCAACGCCCGTTCAACCGTGGGGACCATCACCGATATCCATTCCCTGCTGCGCTTGTTATTCTCCCGGATCGGCCGGCCCTTCATCGGATATTCGGACGTGTTTTCCTTTAATAACCCGCAAGGCATGTGCCCTCATTGCGAAGGACTGGGCAAAGTGAACGCCTTTCGGATCGAAAGCTTGATCGACAAGGAGAAATCGCTGAATGAGGGGCCCATCCGGTTTCCGACATTCCACCCGGGGGAAGTGCGCTGGAAGCGTTATGTGGCCACGGGCCTGTTTGACAACGATAAGAAGCTGAAGGATTACAGCGAGGAGGAATGGGACACGCTGCTGTACAAAACCGGCTTTAAACCGCCGAACCCGACCAAGGAATGGCCCCCTACCTCGTATTACGAAGGCATTATCCCGCGAATCGAGCGGACCTTCCTGAGCAAGGATTCGCGGGACTCGAGGGCGTACAGGGAAGCCATCGAGCAGGTGGTGGCCGAAACGGCCTGCCCGTTATGCCATGGCGGAAGACTGAATCAGGAGGCGCTCTCCTGCAAAATCAACGGAACCTCCATCGCCGACTGCGCACGGATGCAGGTCAATGAGCTGATCGTTTTTTTGGAAAGCATCAAGGATCCCGCGGCGGCAACCATCGTAGATACCTGCATAACCCGGCTGCATCAGCTGCTTCTGGTCGGGATCGGTTACCTGACGATGGACCGGGAAACCGCAACCCTGTCCGGCGGCGAATCCCAGCGCATCAAAATGGTACGCCAGCTGGGGAGCAGCTTGACGGACCTGACGTATATTTTTGACGAGCCCAGCATCGGCCTCCATCCTCACGATGTGCATAACATGAACCGCCTGCTGCTGCAGCTTCGGGACAAGGGAAATACGGTCATCATCGTGGAGCACGACCCGGACGTCATCCGGATTGCAGACCATATCATAGATATGGGACCGCGAGCCGGCCTAGCCGGCGGCACCATCGTATATGAGGGGAATTGGGAGGGGTTGCGGCACGCCGATACCCTGACGGGAAAATGCCTCCGTCAGCGCGCCCGGTTAAAGTCCGAGGTCCGTGAGCCGACCGGATGGCTGCATATTAGGGACGCCTCCCTTCACAATCTGAAGCAGGTGTCCGTGAGCATTCCCGCCGGGGTGCTGACGGCGGGAACGGGCGTCGCCGGGTCAGGCAAAAGCACGCTCATCAACCAGGTGCTGCCTGGCGTTTATCCGGAGGCCGTCATTATCAATCAGGACATGATCCAGGCGTCCAGCCGTTCCAATCTCTCGACGTTTACCGGCATTTTTGACGATATCCGCAAGTTATTTGCCGGGGAGAATCGGGTTAGCCCTTCCCTTTTCAGCTTTAATGCCAAGGGAGCCTGTCCGGAGTGTAACGGCTCCGGCACGATCACGATGGATTTGGCCTTCATGGACAGCCTGGTTAGCGTTTGCGAAGCTTGCCAGGGCCGCCGCTTTCATGATGACGTCCTGCAATATCGCCTTCGAGGCAGCAGCATCAGCGACGTACTCGCCATGACGGCCGATGAAGCGCTGGATTTTTTCAAGGAGCCCGGTATCCTAGCTGCGCTTCTGCGCATTCAGCAGGTCGGACTGGGTTACTTGACGCTCGGTCAGCCCTTAAGCACGCTGTCGGGAGGAGAGCGGCAGCGGGTGAAACTGGCGGCGGAGCTCGATAATTCAGGTGAGATTTACGTGCTCGACGAGCCCTCGACCGGGCTCCATCTGTCCGATTGCGAGCGGCTGATGTCCATCATCAACCGGCTTGTTGCACAGGACAGCACGGTCATTGTGATCGAGCATAACCTGGATATCATCAGCCAGGCGGATTGGATTATCGACATGGGACCCGGCTCGGGACAAGACGGCGGGAATATCCTGTTCTCCGGCAAACCGGCGGAGCTTCTGGAGAGCCCGCATTCCGTGACGGCCAATTATTTGCGGCAGTTTCGTGCTTAGTCCTCAGAGTAGCCTTAGGGCTATAACGGATGTCAAACAAGACCCCGAGCATGCCTCCTTCCAGGGGCTCGGGGTCTTGTTGGGTTTTGCTGGATGAGGCAGAATCGCAGCCTATTCCAAAATAACGGTCGTATATGGCGGCAGCGTCAAGCTGCTGCCATTCAATGCCGCGCTGTCGTCGGTGGTTCTCGCCAATGACCGGAAATCCGCAGATCCGTTCTTTGATGCCAGGTCCACGGTCTGCTCCGCGCCTGACAGGTTATGAACCACTAGGGCCCTGCTCTCGTTTGTCCGGCGGATATAGGCCATCACTTCCTGGTTCCCGGACGCATAAGATTCAATCGTGCCGCTGTTCAGGGCAGGCAGCTCATTCCGCCACCGGATCAGCGTGCGATAGCGGAACAGCAGGGAATTCTCGTCTCCGGTCTGCTGCTCTACGCCTTGGACCTGATCACCGCGGTTATGCGTAAGCGGCTCCCAGTTCGTCTGTCCCTTATCGCTGCCCGTATTGGACCAGATCATCGGCTCCCGGATTTGCTCGTCCGGCTTCGCTCCCTTCATCCCGATCTCTTCGCCGTAATAGATAAACGGATGTCCCGGCATCGTCAGCAGGATGCCGGCAGCCATCTTGGCGTGGTTCACGTCATCCTTCAGCTGGGACATGACACGGTTCATGTCATGATTCGTCAGGAAGGCAGCATCCGTAAACTTGCCTTCCGATACCTGGCTGAACAAGCCATATGTCCGCTCCAGGGTGAAGGCCAGGTTGTTATCCTTCTCGTTCATGGCGGCACCGACGATGCTCTCGCCCAAGCCGAAGTTGAATCCGGAATCAAATGCATTCTCCAAATACGGCGCGATGACCGCAGCGGAATTATCCCAAATCTCCCCGACGATATAAGCCTCCGGGTTCACTTCATTCATGCTGGCTCGGAATTCCTGCCACCAAGCCGTATTCTTGGCCGTGGTCGCCTCGCCCTTATCGGACATCAGATCCTCGTAAATATGCTTGGCTGCATCGATCCGGAAGCCGTCGACGCCCAGCTCCAGCCAGAACTTCCCGATATCCTTCATCTCCTCGCGGACCTTCGGATTATCGAAGTTCAGATCCGGCATCCCGCCCCAGAACGTGCCCATGTAATGCGCCCCGTTCATCTCATGCCAAGGGGAGCCGCTTCCCGCCGCGCTGGATCCGGAAGGCGTTTTCCCTTGATCCTCGGCCCAGATGTACCAATCGCGGGTGCCCGAGGCCTTGTCTTTCGCAGCCTGCTGAAACCAAGCATGCTTCGTGCTTGTGTGATTGACCACCAGATCCATAATGATCTTGATCCCGCGCTTATCCGCTTCGGCAAGCAGCGTCTTAAAGTCATCCAGCGTCCCGTAATCCGGGTGAATGGAACGGTAGTCGGTCACATCATAGCCGTGATAGCTCGGCGAAGGATGGATCGGCATCAGCCAAATCCCCGTCACGCCAAGATCCTCCGAGGTTTCCGGATTTCCGTCATTCAAATAATCCAGCTTCTCGATGACCCCTTGCAAGTCACCGATCCCATCCCCATCGGAATCATAGAAAGAACGCACGAAAATTTCATAATAGACGTCGGAAGGCTGCTCATCCACCTCCGTTTTTCCTTCTGGCGCAGGCGCTTTCGTATCCGGTTGTTTCGATTCCGAAGCCGCCGGCGGCTTCGCCTCCTCTTGAGGCGCAACCGCGGTGCCGCTGCAGCCTGCAAGCAGGCTTCCCGTAAGCGCAAAGGCCGTAAGCCATAACGGCAGAGCCCTGCGTCTTCCCCATGTATTTCGTATCACGCTGTTACCCCCTGTTCGCTCACGCAGCTGATATTCATCGAGTCATTCCGCTTATGTAATCTAAAGTATTTTCATGTATAATCAGAAAGCGCAAACGTTTGAATCAAAAAGCACTAGAATTTTCCAATAAAACGGTTACATAATAAGGTCTGGCTTTAATTCCATCTTCATCGGTTGATAACGGCCTGTTTTGGATCCCACTCTATCATAACCCACACTTTCGTTTTGTTAAATCGTTTGCACAATGCCATTTTAAGTTGTTTTCCGGTTTTTTCTGGCCATAATACCGGCCTTTCTTCCGTTTTCTAACCCTTGCTTCTTTTTTGATGCATTTGTGAAATAATTGCGTTGGACTGACTTGGATACGTATTTACAAGCCTATCGATTAACGTTAATATAGCAGTGTGAAACCGTTTAACATACCGGATCAATATGCCTTTAGATCAATAGGTATCCACGTATACACAGGGCCTGACAGACCCACAATTTAATAAAGAGGAACGGTCGGCGAACAGCGGAAAGTTACTCTTGTGAAATAAGGGAGACTCCAGTAGTCGCTTTCTTATTTTCAAAAAAACGCAAACGGTTCCACTGGAGGTCCTATTATGTCAGTAACGATAAAAGATGTCGCAAAACGAGCGGGCGTATCCCCCTCCACCGTCTCTCGGGTGCTTTCCAACCATCCAAGAATCAGCCGCGAAACCTCGCGCAAGGTGAAAGAGATCATGGAGGAAATGGGCTACCATCCCAATATTATGGCCAAGAGCCTTGTTTCCAAAACGACAGAAAGCATATGCGTCATTCTGCCGAAACCCGCGGAGGAATTGTTCCTCAACTTATTCTTCATGGAGCTGATCCGCGGTATCGTCACCCAAGCGAACCGTTCCGGATACGATGTCGTTCTCAGTTCGGGCGGCAACGAGAAAGAGGAAGTCGAAGCCGTATCCCGCCTTCTTAACGGCCGCCGCGTCGACGGCGCCATCTTGCTTTACTCCAGGCAGGACGACCAGGTCGTTGATTTTCTGAAATCGAACAACTACCCCTTCGTGCTTGTCGGCCGGAGCGAGAAATATCCTGACCTGTTATCGGTCGATACCGATAATGTGCAGGCAGCCTATGATGCAACCAAGCATTTGATCTCGCTTGGGCATCAGCGGATCGGTTTTGTCAGCGGGCCGCCAAACCTGATCGTATCCCAGGACCGGATGAAGGGCTACGGGAAGGCACTTGCCGATGCAGGCCTTGAAATGAGAAAAGAATGGATTGTGGAAGGCGAGTTCCTGCAGGAGAGCGGCTATCGCGCCATGTCCTTTTTCATGAACCTGCCCGAGCGGCCGACGGCCCTTGTCATTGTCGACGACATTGTCTCTTTCGGCGTGGTTCGCGGACTGCACGAGCTGGGGTATAAAGTTCCCCAGGACGTATCGATCATCAGTTTCAACAACATCTCATTGACCGAACTATCGACACCGCCGCTGAGCAGCGTTGACATCGGCATCTATAACCTGGGTTATACCGCTTCGCAGGCATTGATCCAGACCATTCGCAACGATGACAACACGATCCTGCCGCACCGCTATATCATTCCGCATCGATTGATGATCCGCGAATCCTCGATGTTTTCGCCGCCGAAATCTTGAGTGCCGACGAATATGCGGAGCATAGCAAGAAGTACTTCAAAATAAAGAAGCATCCTGGTGCTTCCTTTATTTTTGCAGCTTGGTTCAAACGTTTGCACTAATTCCTTAAGGAGGATGATCATGTCAACCCTATCCGCTTGTTTATTCGATCTGGACGGCGTGCTGGTGGATACCGCTAAGTATCACTACATTGCCTGGAAGCGTCTTGCCGGAGAGCTTGGCTTTGAATTCACGGAGCAGGACAACGAACGCCTGAAGGGTGTTAGCCGCATGGCTTCCCTCGATATTCTGCTTGAGGTTGGCGGAGTATCGCTGGATGAAGACGCGAAGCTGGCGCTGGCCGAGAAGAAGAATACTTGGTATGTCGAGTATATTTCCAACATGGACGAATCCGAGATTTTGCCTGGAGCCCTTGAATTTATCCAAGCTTTGAAGGACCGCGGCATCAAGGTTGCGCTGGGCTCCGCCAGCAAGAACGCGATGCTGATCCTGAACAATACCGGCCTGACGCCTTACTTCGACGCCATCATCGATGGAACGAAGACCAGCCAAGCGAAGCCGGATCCCGAGGTATTTACGCTGGGAGCTCGCGAGCTTGGCGCCGACCCTGACGCTTGCGTCGTATTCGAGGATGCCGAGGCCGGAATCGAAGCCGCCATCCGCGCGGGAATGCGCAGCGTCGGCATCGGCTCGCCCGAAACCTTGGGGCGCGCCAACCTCGTCCTTCCTTCCCTGGAAGAGTTAACGGTGGACCGACTGCTGGAGTTATAAGCGTGTGAGCACATGCGTTTACAGCATTCAGCAGCATCATCCCATATAGATATGCAACCATTTTTCCTAAACCTAAAGGAGCCGATGATTGTGAAACAATATTTAAAGCTTGATGAATGGTCAATTATTGAAGAGGGCTTTGATCCTCACACGCATGAAATCTCAGAGAGTATCTTCAGTATCGGTAACGGATTCATGGGCCAACGCGCCAACTTTGAGGAGTCCTACAGCGGTTCCTCCCTGCAGGGCAGTTACATGGCCGGGGTGTATTATCCGGATAAAACCCGCGTAGGCTGGTGGAAGAACGGTTATCCTGAATACTTCGCCAAAGTGCTGAACAGCACCAACTGGATCGGCATCGGCATTGAAATCGACGGCACGCCGCTGGATTTGGCCAAATGCACGGTGAAGGATTTTGTGCGCGAGCTGAATATGAAGGAAGGCTTCCTCTCCCGCCGCTTCACCGTTGTCATGGAAGACGGCAAGGAGCTCCAGATCGAGGCGGTTCGCTTTGTCAGCATTGTACGCCACGAGATCGGTGCCATCCGATATGCCGTAACGCCGCTTAATTTCGCTGGAGAACTTACGGTTACGCCTTATCTCGATGGCGATGTGAAGAACAAAGACTCCAACTATGACGAGAAGTTCTGGCTGGAGGTATTCAAGGAAGCCGCGCAAGGCTCGGCCGCATTGACCGTAAAAACCAAAAAGCTCGATTTCCATGTTACCTCCGTTATGTCTTATTACCTTGTTAAGAACGGGGCGAAGCTGGATCTTCAAGCCGAGCTGATCGAGAAGGAGAAATATGCCGCGAACCGCGTAAGCGTCCCCGTATCCGAAGGCGAAGCCGTTACCGTCTATAAATACGTGGCCAACGTCACTTCCCGCAATCATGGATTCGGCGAGTTGGTGGATGCTGCGCGTGCCGTGCTGGAACCGGCGGTGGAGACCGGATTTGAACAGCTGCTGAAGGAGCAGGCAGATGCCTGGGGCGACAAATGGAAGGAAAGCGATATCGTCATCGAAGGCGATGTGGCGGCCCAGCAAGCGATCCGCTTTAACATTTTTCAGCTGAACCAAACCTACAGCGGCGAAGACGACCGCCTGAACATCGGGCCTAAGGGCTTTACCGGGGAAAAATACGGCGGCAGCACCTACTGGGATACCGAGGCTTATTGCCTGCCGTTCTATCTGAGCACCGCCGATGCCAGCATCTCGCGCAACCTGCTGATCTATCGTTATAAGCACCTGGAAAAGGCGAAGGAAAATGCCAGAAAGCTCGGCTTCACCAAAGGGGCGCTCTATCCTATGGTGACGATGAACGGCGAGGAATGCCATAACGAGTGGGAGATTACGTTTGAAGAAATCCACCGTAACGGCGCGATTGCCTATGCCATCTATAACTATGTCAATTATACCGGCGACTTCTCTTACCTCGGCCAATACGGTCTGGAAGTGCTCGTGGAAATCTCCCGTTTCTGGGAGGAGCGCGTGAATTACGTGCCGGCGAAGGACCAGTATATGATGCTGGGCGTTACCGGCCCAAACGAGTACGAGAACAACGTCAACAACAACTGGTATACCAACCGCATTGCCAGCTGGACGATGGAATACACGCTCGACGTGCTGGAGTATTTGAAAGAGAATGAGAATTCCCGCTATGCCGAGCTTACGGCGAAGCTTGCCCTGCAGGATGCCGAAACGGCCAAATGGCAGGATATCATCAGCAAAATGTACTACCCGGTAGACGAGGAACTCGGCGTCTTCCTGCAGCAGGACGGTTTCCTTAACAAGGAGCTGGTTCCGGTGAAGGAATTGGACCCTGCCCACCTGCCGCTGAACCAGAACTGGTCCTGGGACCGCATTCTGCGTTCGGTGTACATTAAGCAGGCCGACGTGCTGCAAGGATTGTTCTTCCTTGGCGACCGGTACGATCTGGCTACAAAAAAACGCAACTTCGACTTCTATGAACCGTTCACGGTACACGAGTCCTCCCTCTCGCCATGCGTACACTCCATTCTCGCGTGCGAGCTCGGGTACCAGGAAAAGGCGTACGAGATGTACCTTCGTACAGCCCGCCTGGATCTGGACAACTACAACAACGATACCGAGGACGGCTGTCATACGACCAGCATGGCAGGAACCTGGATGTCGGTTGTGCATGGCTTCGGCGGCCTGCGCGTGAAGGACGGCGTATTGCATCTGAACCCGTTCATTCCGGGGCATTGGTCCTCCTTCTCCTTCAAGGTGATGTTCCGCGGATCCCGCCTGAAGGTTAACGTCAAAGGCCATGAAACCCTCATCGTAAACGAAACGGATACGCCCGCTGTCCTGAACGTGAACGGCAAGGAATACGCCATCAGCGGATTTGGAGAGGTAACGGCTGCAAGATAAAAGGCACTGGAGCTTCAATGCGCCGGCCCATACAAAAACAAGAGCCCTGGAAAATCTTCCAGGGCTCTTGTTTTTACAGAAAACGGGCTCCTCTACATCATGGCTCATTCTTGAAGAACCCGTCTTCGTCCATGTCAGGCATCATCTGCAGGTTCGGTTTCAGCCATAAGCCGGGATCAGATAAATGCCATCGCTTTGCGCCTCCGTGCGGGGGAAATGCCGATTATGTATGTTATGAATAGATCAGTTGAGTATGAGGATCACGCGGAGGGCGCTCGGCTGGCTTCCCAAACAAATACCCCTGCGAAAGCTCGATCCCGATATCTCGGCAAAAATGAAACTCCTCCCGTCTCTCGATGCCTTCTGCAAGCACCATGGCCCCGAAATCATGAGCCATGTTCGTGATCATTTCGAGCTGCTTCTGCTGGGCGGGATTTCGATCGCAATGGTCGATAAGACTCCGGTCGATCTTCACATAATCCGGCTTAAGCTTAATCATCTGCTCCAATGTGGAATAACCTGCGCCGACGTCATCCATGGCTACCGAGATGCCGTGGCTTCGATATACCTCGAATATCGACTGCAAATGCTTCACATCGTCGATTCTCTCGGTTTCCACCACCTCGAATACGAAATCCCTCGGATCCAGATGGAGCCTGTCGATCGTATTGAAGGTGTGGCTCAGACACATCTGCGCATCGTATATCGAGGACGGCAGGAAATTCACGAACCGCTTCACGCCGATCGGAAGCCACTCGGCACTGGTCTCAATCGCACTGGTTCGTGCCGCCTGGTCCAGAAATGAATGCAGTCCGGTTTTTCGGGCTGTCTCAAACAGCTCGTACGGCTGGAAACGGAGTCCCCACTCTACCGGTCGAAGGAGAAATTCATAGGCCACGATCTGCTCGGATGGATCCACGATAGGCTGCATGTAGCTCGTAAACTGCTTATGTAAAATGACATTCACCATATCATAATGCTCCATCTGCAGTTCGAACTTCTGCATAGGGATCCACGAATGCCGGATTTGCGGAGCTCCTCCACGGGTAACACAGAAGGACAGCTCTTGACGAATCTTCAGCGGAAGGGGTTGCAGACACTCGATGATGGAGATCAGGTCCGCTCGTACCTTGTAGTTCACAGCACAACCCTCATTGTTCTCTTGTACCGCGTAGCCGTTCACTGCCAGCAATTGAATAAGCTCACCACTTGCAGGCTTCATATGAATGGTCCCCTGGTCCTCAATCGGTTCAAAGGTGCTGCAATTGTCGCAAATCATGTTCGTCCTCCTTGGCAAGCTAGCTCTCACTATGCTTCTTATCGGCATTTTGAATATGATTTCTTTGCATTTTATGGATTTTATATCGAAGTTATGACCTATTTTGCGAGAAATGCGCAAGATTCGTGCAATGATTGCGCTAAATTCTACAATAATCGACTTATATTGCTCTTAACAACACATTGTCGATACCAGAGTCTTTTGTCTATTCGACTTTTTGATCCAACAGCTGCAGCAGCATCGTTCGTTCCACATCGAAATGCCAGCGGGCGTTTCGCTCTTTCGCCGCATACATCGCTGCATCCGCGCGACCGATCAGCTCTTGGTCGTTCCTGGCATGATCCGGATAGACCGCGATGCCGATGCTCGGCGTGGTTCGGACCTCATGCCCTTCCAGCTCATACGGCTCGCTCAGCATCGTCCAGATCTCTTCCGCCATCCAGATCAGTTCCTGATCCTCGCCGGCCGGATGAATCACTACCGTAAATTCGTCCCCTCCTAAACGGGAAACCAGAACGCCTTTGGATTCAAGGGTTTGAAGACGGGTCGCGACCTTACGAATCAGCAAATCGCCGGCACGATGGCCGTAGCGGTCATTCACTCGTTTAAAACGGTTCATATCCATATACAGCAGCCCAACGCGGGAACCCGCACGGTCCGCCTCCTGCAGCGAGCTCGACAGCCTCGCGTTAAAGTAGCGGCGGTTATAGAGTCCCGTAAGATCGTCGCGATGCGCCAAGGTCTCGCTCTGCATCAAGCTTTGATGCAGCCGGTCAAACAAGCGGTCATTCTCGAACTGGATCAGGATCTGCCTGATCAGAATCAGGATGACGCAGAGGGATAAGCCGGTAAAAAGCCCGTTCCATCCTCCGAACCGCTGCACCATAAGGGCAAACATCCCGCCAAGCACGCTGTAAGGAAGCAGATATCTTACGATCAGATTTCCGAACGAACGGGGCTCCCTCTCATCCAACGATTGATTTCGGGCATCGGGAGCTGACCGCCCTCCTGCCAAACCAATGATGAATACCGATAACGTATACAGTGGGTACAGGTATGAACGAACTTCAACACCCTTATAATCGACGAGATACATATGCAGAACATCGGCGGCAATGTACATGCTCCCGCCAAGGCATATCAGGAAGACTGCCCGTTTCCTTAGCTGCCCTGTGTTAAAATACAACACCAGGGTGAAGAAAATAAGCACCGTTGCGCACAGCGGGTACAGCATGTCCACCCACAGCTTTCCCCACAAGGCTTCATTCGCCAAACCGTTAAGCTCGGGCTTGATGAAATATTCCCAGCCTACCGTCATGACCGTTATGCCAACGATCACGATATCCAGCATAAACCGAACTCCCCGAAACGAACCTTGAACGTGCCGGAACAAATAAATGAGGGAACCTGCAAACAGGATGATTTCGAATCCCCAGAATAATTGAGTCAATATTGTCCGGGAAGCGCTCTCTTTCCCCAGCCAAAAATAACAAGCATCGATGATTCGAGCCGAGGCATCCGCCATCAGCCCGGCACTTGCGATAAGCCAAAACCTTCGAAGATGCGGCTCGTAATGCCGACTGATCCGTAGTAAATAGACGGAAGCGGCAGCGGAAGCCATAATGACTAGAACACGCTGAAGCAATAAAGCATCAGGCATCCACAGAACGGTCATTATCTGAATGAATGCATATATGATGGCGAGTCGAATCCACAGATGATCTGCTGGAGTTGGACTCATAAGCATTCCTCCTCGGCCAAAAGGCAAGCTTTCTTCAACGCTTGTTTGTTAGGTCTTTTGAATTAATAGTTATAGTTCTCATGATACTTTTTACCCACCTAAAAGTAAAGATGAGGAAATGAAAGAAAGACCATCGATTCTACTCTATTAAACCATCGCGCCCCAAAAAATCGCCGTCCTCAAGACCCACTTGACGTATAGGGATTATGTGATAACATTTCAGTCATATCTCATATGAATCGGAAAGGGGGTTTAGCCTTGTCACAGAAACGATTGGATCATGTCGGCATTGTCGTCCGGGACCTTGAAGCCACGATTGCTTTTTACACAACCGTCGTCGGACTTGAACTGAAGGATCGCCTTACCCATACCAATGGCGTCATCCAGCTGGCATTCCTCGGATTTAACGGCAGCGACGAAACGGAAGTCGAGCTTATCCAGGGTTACAGCGACACGCTTCCTGCAGAAGGCACCGTCCATCATTTCGCAGTCAGCACCGATAACATCGAAGCGGAATATGCGCGCGTTCAGGGACTGGACGTACCTCATCTTGACGAGGAAATCGTAACGCTTCCGAACGGGTACCGCTATTTCTTCGTGCACGGTCCCGAAGGAGAATGGATTGAGTTCTTCCAGCGCTAACCGCTGGCGAACAGGATCCTTTAATTGCTTCATCCCGTGAATGGTTAACGGGGTTCATTCTTCCAACTGCACAAGCCATGTCCAATACGAAGACCTGCCTCGTTCGCATCCCTTCCGAACTAGACAGGTCTTTGCGTTAGGACTATAATAACGGATGTAACGTCCGAAACTTCATAAATCCCGGGGGAGCTGGAATTTGGCCGGCTGAGAGTGTATCCGATGATACTGACCCTTACACCTGATCTGGGTAATGCCAGCGTAGGAAGTCCATGTTTGCGGCAGCTATGATTTGCCGTGGTATACACTTACGCCGTCATGCGTCCTGATATCATTCAGGGCGCTTTTTTTGTGGAGTTAACGAGGTCATAGAAAGAGAAAGAGAATTCAAAGGAGAGAAGACACGATGAAGAAGGGAAAATGGATGGCACTGCTTCTCGCTTGCGCCCTGCTGATGGTTGCGGCGGGATGCGGTACAGGCGGACAGAACGAAAATACAGGTACCGAAGGCGCAGACGGCCAGGCAGCCGAAAAGCTCCGCGACGTACAGCTGATGCTCGATTGGTCGGCCAACACAAACCACACCGGACTGTATGCAGCCAAGGAGCTCGGGTATTATGAGGAAGAAGGGCTTAACGTCCAGATCGTCCAGCCGGGGGCGGGCGGAACGGATACGCTGGTCGCATCCGGCAAGGTGCCGTTTGGCATCAGCTACCAGGAAGGCGTCACGCTTGCCAGAACCCAAGGCCTGCCGCTTGTCTCCATTGCGGCGATTATTCAGCATAATACATCCGGCTTTGCCGCCCCCAAGGACAAGGGGATCGTCAAGGCTGGCGATTTTGAAGGGAAATCCTACGGCGGCTGGGGCTCGCCTGTTGAGGAAGCCGTCATGAAATCCATCATGGAGATCGACGGTGCCGATGTCAGCAAAGTAAATATGGTTAACATGGGCGATGCCGATTATTTTACGGCCGTCAAACGCGATATTGATTTTGCCTGGATCTTCTATGCCTGGACCGGTATCGAAGCCGAGCTCCGGAACGAGCCACTTGACATGATCTATGTGAAGGACTACTCCGAGCAGCTTGACTATTACACGCCGGTGATCGTAACGAACGAGAAGCTGATCCAGGAGGACCCGGAGCTTGTCAAAGCATTCATGCGGGCGACCTCAAAAGGATACGACTATGCGATTCAACATCCTGAGGATGCGGCTGCCCTGCTGACGAAGGCCGTTCCCGAACTGGATGCCGAGCTGGTTCTTGCCAGCCAGAAATGGCTGAGTCCCCGCTATCAGGATGATGCTGCCCGCTGGGGCGAGCAGAAAGCCGAAGTATGGTCGGGGTATGCAGACTGGATGTTTGAACGCAAGCTGCTCGAGAAGGAGCTTGATGCGGACAGCGCCTTCACCAATGAATTTTTACCGGAGAAACCATAGGATGCATTTAATTAGGAAGAGAGACGCCTGTCCGGCAGGCTGGCTCTCTTCCATTACAATATAGCTTGCATGAAAGGATGAGTTTAGATGGCAAACACCCTCTTGAGCATACAAGTGATACCCAGAACGCCGGATGGAGGCGACAGCATTCCTTATGTGGATGAAGCGATTCGGGTCATTCAAGAGTCGGGCGTGAAATACGAGGTCCATGCGCTCGAAACCACCTTGGAAGGAGAGCTTTCCGAGCTGCTGATGATCGTTGAGCGCATGCATGAGGCGCTGGTGAAAGCGGGAAGTCCCAGCGTCATATCCCAGGTCAAAATCGCGCACCATCCGGGCGGCATCAGCATGGATAAGCTGACTGAGAAATACCGTCCATGAGAAAAGGCTGGTGGAGCTCCGTTTGGCCGCCCGCTGCGGCGGTCCTTTTCTTTTTGACGGTATGGCAGGCCGCGGTATCGGTATTCGATATAGAGCCGTATATTTTGCCAGCGCCGACGGCCATCGGGCATGAAGCCGCCACCGGCGCCACCGGCGCCTCCGGCCTTTTTCAGCATACGCTGGCCACGCTGCAATTAACCCTGGTCGGATTTATGATCGGTACGGCGATCGGCCTTGTCATCTCGTTGGCCCTGCATCTGGTGCCTTTTCTCAAAACCGCCCTTTATCCGCTTCTTATTCTTAGCCAGAACGTGCCGACGATCGCTCTCGCCCCGCTCCTCATGATTTGGTTCGGCTTCGGCATGCTGCCCAAGGTTATCGTGATTACCCTGGTCTGCTTCTTCCCCGTAGCCGTTGCCGCCCTGGACGGACTGGCGCGTACCGACCGCACCATGATGAATTACATGCAGATGGCGGGAGCCACTTCATGGCAGATCTTCACCAAGCTGGAGCTGCCGCATGCGCTCCCCTCCATCTTCTCAGGGATCCGCATCGCGGCCACCTATTCGGTCATGGGGGCCGTGATCGGGGAATGGATCGGCTCGGACCGGGGCATCGGCTACTATATGATGCTGCAAAAATCCGGCTACCGCACGGACCGGGTGTTTGTTGCCATTCTGATCATCGTCCTGCTCAGCCTGCTGATGGTGCTGCTGATCACCCTGCTGGAGAAGCGCCTGATCCGCTGGAATCGAAAAGGTTAAAACCACGGTGAACAGACATTTTCCAACCTATATAAAAGGAGGCTGTTTAGCGACATGACACATCAAGTATCCCTGCCGGATCATGACTGGCAGCGCCAGTCATCTACCGCGGTCCCGCCAGCGCCTGCCCTTGAGGTTCGCAGCCTTCATATCACCTTCCGCGAACGGCGCAGCGAAGTGCACGTGCTGGATGGCCTTTCGCTTCAGGTGCAGCCCGGGGAATTCGTCTCCTTGATCGGTCCTTCAGGCAGCGGAAAGAGCACGCTCTTCCATATCATCGGGGGGTTAACGGCTCCGGATGCAGGCTCCGTACTCATGGACGGTCAAGACGTGACCGGAGAGAAAGGCCGCATCGCCTATATGCCTCAACAGCCGGCCCTCTTCCCTTGGCGTACGGTGGAGGACAACGTGCTCCTTCCCGAGGAGCTGAGAGGCACCTCGAAAACCACCGCCAGGGAAAATGCCCGCAGCTGGATGGAACGGGCCGGACTTGCCGGCTTCGAGAAGGCGTATCCGCATACCCTTTCAGGGGGGATGCAGCAGCGGGCCGCCTTTCTGCGCGCGCTGATGAGTCCGCAGGAAGTTATGTGCCTGGACGAACCGTTCAGCGCGCTCGACGCGCTGACACGCAGCGATATGCAGCGCTGGCTGCTCGATATCTGGGAGGATACGCGCCGTTCGGTGCTGATGATTACCCATCATATCGAGGAAGCGCTGCTGCTCTCGGACAGCATCTATATCCTGTCGGCGCGGCCCGGCACGATCCTGAAACGGGTGGAGGTCCCTTTTCCCCGTCCGCGCAGGGAAGACATCCTGAACGACCCGTCCTTTATCGCGCTAAAAACCGAAATCTCCGCCATCATGCGCGAAGAACAGCACAAGCGTTGAGCCGCATAGGCAGGATACAATTGCCTAAGCTCCAGTATCCATCATTCAAGAGCGCTCCTTGGAGGCGAACAAGCGAGGTGATATAACGATGAAATCATTCACGCAGACGGAAACGAATCTCCCTCTGCTGGACACCCATATTCATCTGGATTCTTATGCCTTCTCCGATCAGCAAACGATTCTTGCGGATATCCGCAAAAGCGAAGTTAAGACCATCATCTCCGTTTCCATGAACCTGGCTTCCAGCAAGCGAAACCTGGAGCTGGCCAGGGAGTACGGACCGTTGGTGCGGCCGGCATTTGGTTATCATCCGGAACAGCCCGTCCCTTCCCCTGAAGAAACCAAGGAGCTGCTGGATTGGATGGCTAATCATGTCGACGACATGATTGCCGTCGGAGAGGTCGGCCTGCCCTATTATGCCAGACTGGAAGCCGAAACGGAGGGTCGGCCGTGGGATAACCGCCCTTACGAATGCCTGCTTGAGCAATTTATAGCATTTGCGAAGCGGCATCATAAACCGGTGATACTGCACGCTGTATATGAAGATGCGGATACCGCATGTGATTTGCTCGACAAACATGGCGTCACCCGCGCCCATTTCCATTGGTTCAAGGGCTCCCGTGACACCTTGCAGCGGATGGCGGATAAAGGCTGTTATATCTCCTTCACGCCCGACATTCTTTATGAGGATGAAATTCGCGATATTGCCCGTATGTATCCGGAGCATCTTGTCATGACCGAAACCGACGGCCCTTGGCCGTTCGATGGCCCGTTCACCGGACAGATGACCCATCCTAAGATGACGGCTTCCGCAGCGGCGGCATGGGCCGAGCTTCGCGGGCTGACCGTTTCCGAGGCTCGCAGGATTTTTTACGAGAATGCGGTTAGACTTTACGATCTATAAAAAAAAGAATTCCCGTTCCATTCAAGCCGGTTGTTTACGCAATCGGTTTGTTTTCTTTAAGGAACCGGTTATATTGGTTAATCAGTTCATCGAGCACGATCGATTGCCTGAGGACTTTAGGATGGTTAAAATCACGATACCGCTGCTTCATTTTATGAAGCTTGTTTCTTTCCTGCTCGATATCAAACCTAATGCCTTCCTTCGTTTTCATGACTTTTTGTCCTCCCCTCATGTAATATTTTATGCTTTAATGTAAAATTATAGGATGTTTGATGTTAGACATCAGGGGCCTAAAATTGAAAGGGACAGGTCCCAAGAAACAAAAAAAACCACAATGCGAGCTCACTCGCATTGTGGTTTGGATTTCGGTTATTTCACAAATTTCTCCTGATACGCCTTCGAGATCTCCTCTGTAATCTCCTTCATCTTCGGATCGCTTTTAATCGTTTCGATCAATTTATCGTACGATTCAACCGGTTCCTTGCCGGTGATGACCATGACCCGCATATCCTCTACTTTCTTGGAAATCTCGGGATAGTATTTGTTATAGGCTTCGGAGTAGAGCTCGCCTGAAGGATTCGGCACCTTAACCGTCTTGCGCTCCGTAACGATCTCTACGTTTCGTTCATACACCTCGTCCGGCATCCCTACCGCATTGATAGCCATATCGTCGCTGACGAGGTGAATCATATTGTTCAGATTTCCATCTCCCGTCTTATCGGTGACGGCTTGCGGCGTTGCGACCTTCTTTCCGTTCTCCAGATTGTAATGGACGCCTTCGATTCCGTAGGTCAGCATCTCGTTTCCTTCTTGGCTGTAGCCATAGTCGAAGAACTCGAGGATCTTCTTGACTTTGGCCTCAGGCACTTTCTTCGGAATGAGGTACACGCCATAGTACGGGGAGCCTGAAGGCGTATACTTCACCCCGTTAGCATTCTCCAAGTAAGCAAGCGGCATCAAATCCGCCTTGGGATCAACGTCCTTCACGGCTTTGCCGGTTACCCAGGCATGGTTCATGGACATGCCCCCAACCCCTGCCTTGGCGCTGCGCATCGTATCCATCACCTGGGAGAACTTCATGATGGCAAAGTCTTTGGGGAACAGGCCCTCGTCATAAGCCTGCTTGATCCACAGCATGGCCTCCCTTGACGCGTCCGACGTAATAATCGGAGACAGGGTGTTATCCGGCTGGAGCTTCCAGGCCCCTTGCGTTTCATTAAAGATATTATAAATATACGCGAGCGCGCTCGGATTAGCGGCATATGGGATCTCATCCGCCTGTCCGTTACCATTCGGATCCTGTTCCTTGAAAGCTTTTAACACATTATGGAACTCATCCAGCGTTTTTGGCGTTTCCAGCTGAAGGGCATCCAGCCAATCCTTGCGGATCATCGGGAACACCCCGCCCCCATAGCTTGGGTAGTAACGCGGAATCACGATGTTCTTGCCGTCCACCTTGGTGATTTCCCACATTTCCTTCAGCTCTTCGCGATTTAAATTGGGGTAGTCTTTGAGAAAAGGGGTCAGATCCCAGAAGACTCCCTGCTTCAGCATCTTCTGCAGCTGCGGGTTCTGCATCGTTTCCACGAAAGTAACCTCCGGAAGGTCGCCGGACGCAAGCATGACATTGATTTTCTCTTCGGCCGTGGATGGGGACAGCCACGTAATATTCAGCTTGGTATTGGTGCGTTTCTCCAGCTCTTTCCAAAGCGGATTCGTGTTGTCTATGAATTCGGTGGCATAATTCAAGGTCTGTATCGTGATGCTTGTAGGTTCACTGCTGTCTGTCCCGCCCTCGCTGCCGCTCGAGGGACTCCCGCCGCGGCTGCCGCATGCGCTAAGCAAGAGCGAACTTGCTAAGAGCAGCACCCCCGACATTTTCAAAAACGACTTGCTCGGCTTTGCATCCATTTTTTTCATCATTAGACCTCCCTGTTTATGATACCTCTTCCCTGACTGACCATGTTGGAAAAAGAAAACCGTATATCGGATCATTCCTTGACGGAGCCCACCATCGCCCCTTTGGCGAAGTGCTTCTGCAGGAATGGATACACTAACATGATTGGAACGGTAGCAATGACGACCGCTGCCATTTTCAACGTTTCCGTCGGAACCGGACGGTTCACCTGGAAGGCAAATCCCCCGCCGCTTCCCGATCCCATTGTCGTGGGATCCACCAGCATATTTTGGAGCAGCACTTGCAGCGGCCACATCTTCTGGTCATTAATAAACATCAGCGCGTTGAAGTACGTATTCCAATAGCCGACTGCGAAGAACAATCCGAAAGCCACCAGCGCCGGCAGCGACAAGGGCAGAATGATTCGCCAGAACACGCCGATATCATTAGAGCCGTCGATCATCGCGGCTTCCTCCAGACTGTCCGGAATGCTGTCGAAGAATCCCTTCATGAGCAGCACATACCACGCGCTCGTCAAGCTCGGCAGGATCAGCGACCAGACGCTGTCGATGAGCCCCACATTTCGGACGACCAGATACAGCGGAACCAGCCCCGGCGTGAAGAGAAAGGTGATTAACACCATAATCATGATCGCCTTGCGAAACCGAAGCCGTTTTCGGGACACCGCGTAAGCCATCCCCCCGGTAACGAGCAGACTGAGCATCGTGCCGACCGTGGCCAGGAACACGCTTATGGAAATCGAGGTGACAAACAACCCGTTGGACAGTAAATGCTTGTAAGCATCCAGCGTCCAATCCCGCGGCCATAATATCAAGCTTCGTTGATAATACTCCACCGGATCGGTAAATGACAGAATAACGGTATAGTAAATCGGAAATATCGTTGCCAAACCGATGATCAGCAGCAGGCCGTTGTTTACGAAGCCGAAGAGCCCGGTTTTCCATCCTTTCTCATGCATGCTTTACTCCTCCTTGTCTTCGCCCGTCCTCTAGTACAGGCTTTCTTGACCGTATCGCCTCGCCAATCGGTTGGCCGAGACCACCAGGATGACGCCGACGATCGATTTGAACAACCCGATGGCCGTACTGTAGCTGAATTCTCCCTGCCTTATCCCCACCCGGTATACATAGGTATCGAACACTTCGGCTACATTGGTGACGGGCGCATTCATCATCAGATAGATCTGTTCGAATCCGGTATCCATGATCGTTCCCAGGCGGAGGATCAACAGAATCAGGATCACGTTGCGCATCGCGGGCAGGGTAATATGCCATATCCGTCTCATACGGCCTGCGCCATCCATGACGGCTGCCTCGTATAATTGCGGATCCACTCCGGCGATGGCCGCGAGGAAGATGATGGTCCCCCATCCGACCTCCTTCCAGATGGATTGTGCCGTCAGCATGCCCCAGAAATAGTTCGGATTGGAGAGAATATCGACCGTTCCCCAATCCATGGTGACGAGCCACTTATTGAACAAGCCCTCCGATTGCGAGAACATCAGGTAGGTCAGCCCATAGATCAATACCCACGATAGAAAATGGGGGATATACACCAGGGACTGAATGGTCCGTTTATAGAAGGAGCTTCGTACTTCATTCAGCATCAAGGCTAAAATAATCGGCGCCGGGAAAAAGAAAATCAAGCTCAGGAAGCTAATCGCCAGCGTATTGCGCAGCAGCATCCAGAAGTCGTCGTTGGAGAAAAACCGGGCGAAATGCTCGAAGCCTACCCAAGGGCTTCCGAACACTCCGAAGTACGGCGAGTACTCCTGGAAAGCAATGACGAGATTCGTAATCGGAATATATTTGAAAATGATAAAAAAGATAAGACCCGGCAACGCCAGCATGTATAAATACTTGTCGCGAGCTACATCCGACCGGATCCGCCCCCACTTCGTTTTGGATTTCGCGGGAATAGGGGCGCTCCCGCTTCCTTTTGCCGACTGAACGGTTTCTTGTGCTTTCATCGATACTCCCTCACTTTCAGCCTTGTCGTCTCGTTCAAACCTACCGTTCGCGGAACGTATCCCTAATGTAAACGGTTGCAGAATTGCCTGCAATTCCACTTTTTTTCCGTCGCGGCCCCTTCCCCTTTCCCTTCGGTGCACCATACGGAAAAATGCCTGCCTGCCAAAGCGTTTCGCATCATCCATTTCCTCGAATTGCACTTTTTTTCCTTGGTGCCGGAATGCCATGTTCATCGGCATCAATAGGAAAATGTGATCTTTTCAACTAATCCCCTCTTTCGCTATGATAGTATTTAATGATTTTCCCGGCTTTCTTCGATCAGGCCTTGGATTTGTCTATGCCAACAGGGGGTTAGTGTTATGAGGCAACAGAATCCTGAATCCGGTTTCAAAGGTGTTATGTATTGGAGAAGCATCGCGCTCGCCGTGTTGATGACATGCCTCCCCATATCGGCCATTACGGCCGTTTACCTATACGTGGGGAACCAGCATATGATCAACCAATATCAGCAGCGGAACGAGGAAGCCCTGGTGGACGCGGCGAGGCAAGTGGACGAGCAGTTCACCCAGCTGGTCCACTATGCGCTCAATATGGTGGTGAAGCCCCATTTCAAGCCTTCCTTGTCCGATATGGACTTTGTGTCGAATATCGAGGAGACGAACGAGCTGTTTAATACGCTGAACCTGGTGGAAAATGCCGATCCCCTTGTGGATCAGGTCTATCTCTACATCAAAAAGCAAAATAAAATCATGGAGCCCGATCTCGGGCTGCGGACATTGGATCAGGAACAGGATGCGTTAGGCTTCGGCCGGCTCATGGAGGGAGATTCGGACATGTTCTGGGTACATGACCTGGAGCGGCCTTTCAATAAGGGGAGATCTTCCCACGCGCTCGTCATGCGGCTTCCCTTCAACGGTCATACGCCCTACGGGGCGATCGTCATCTACATCGATCCGTCGAAGCTGCACGTGATTCGCAACAGCGAGAATCTATCGTTCCTGCTCGACGATCAAGGCCATATCATCGGGGAATCAGGCATGAGCCGCAGCATGCCGAAGGCGATGAGCGCGATCCAGGAACAGCTGAAGCTTCCGGAGAATGCCAAGCGTACGAATCGTCTGCGGATGAAGGTTCCGGTCGATCAGGATGTGTGGCTGGTGAATACCGTCCAATTTGAAAAAATGCAGCGGAATTGGACCTATGTATCCGGCACGCCGCAGTCCACGATCATCGCTCCGACGAAGCCGTATACCCATATCATCCTGATCTGCTTTGCTTTTGCGCTCGCGGCATCCCTGGGCGCAAGCTGGTTTGCCTCCAAGAGAATGTATCACCCAATCCGCAAGATGCTTCATATGATTGGCGGCGATCAGGCCAAACAGACATCGCGGTACAATGAGCTCGAATATATTGAACACGAGTGGAAGCAGTACCGGTTCTCGCATGACACGCTTCAAAATCAATGGAAGCGATCCTTGCCCGCGATCAGGGAGGCTTATATCAATCAATTCTTGAGCGGGCAAGCCGCCCACCTGACGGAGTCCGAGTACGTGCTTAAGCTGCAAGAGATGGAGCTTGACATCACGAATAAACAATTCTCGGCGATCGTTCTCCAGCAGCATACCCACGGGGAGGATCGGACGCCGCTAACGGAGAACGATCAGCATCTTCTCACCTATGCCGCTTTGAACGTGATTCAAGAGCTGGCAGAGGACGTTAGCGCCTATATGCACCCTATCAATTTCTTCGACGGCTCCTTTGGCGTCGTCCTGATCGTCCCGGCCTTTCCTAAAGCCGACGAACAGACACGCATGATGAGGCTGCTGTGCGATCAGATCCTGCGGGCCCTGCGCGATACGCTGCGGATGTCGGCAACCATCGTGCTGGGCGGGCCAAGCTCGACCTGGACCGATGTTCCCCATATTCTGGAACAGGCCAAGCGGGCGCTGCATTACCGATCCTTCGATGCCGGCAGTCAGCTGCTGGAAGCGGACACGGTGCTGTCCCAGAAAAACGACTGGATCGACTTTCCGCTGGAATTGGAGCAGGATTTCATACACACCCTGAACCTCGGGCTGCAGGGGGACGCGCTGCGATCCCTGAGCCGCTTCGTCACGGCGCTTCAAGCCGGGGGCGGCTCGGAGTGGCATGTCCACCATGGGCTCATGCGTTTAATCACGAGCGTTCACCGCTCCATGCTGCAGGCCGGTTTAAATCCGTACCAGGTGTACGATTTCTCCAACCTGCAGGAGCAGCTGTCCCTGCTTCGCGACCCGAAGGCATGCGTGGACTGGTTCCAGAAAGAAATCATCGAGCCCTATCTCGATCAGTTGACCAAGAACTTCAACAGCTCCATGAAATCGCTGGTCGAAAACGTGCTGGAGCAAATCGAGCAGAACGGGATGCAGGACTTGTCCCTGGATGCCATGGCCATGGAGGCCGGCGTCAGCGTATCCCAACTGAGCAAAGCGTTTAAACAGATGACGGGCACGAATTATATGGACTATCTGACGACCGTGCGCATGAACCGCTGCAAAGAATTGCTGCTGACCACGGATCTTCGCATTCATGAAATCGCGGAGGCCGCAGGATATCAGCCTCCCTACTTCAATCGCATGTTCAAGAAGCTGGAAGGGATCACCCCGGGTCAATACCGCCAGCAGGGAATCGGCAAATGAATCGGCATGTCATCCTGATCAATTAATCTCGTATAAAAAGAGCCCTCTGAAAAAGGGGCTGTCCCTTGGTCTGTATTTCATGACCTTGTGGGACAGCCCCTATTATGTGTTATGACTTACGTTCAAGCGTCGTCCATTGCGGCACGCTTCCTGTGTTGTGCTTACGTTCAGGCGTTGTACATTGCGCCACGCTTAGCGTGTTGTGACTTACATTCAGGCGTTGTACATTGCGCCACGCTTCCCGTGTTGCGACTTACGTTCAGGCTTAGCGCCGACCAGCCATCCAAGCATGCCCCGAACCACGCATCGTGTGCACAGGGAGCAGGGAGCACGATGTACAAAATAGCTGCACATTAGCGGACTCAGCGGACCTTATTTTGTTCAAAAGCGCCATTTTTCGAATATTGGCGGACATGAGGTCCGCTATTCACCGAATTAGGCTCTCATTTTTCGGATTATACGCTACTTAACGGATCATGTGTCCGATAGATCCGGTAAACACGAGCCCATAATGAAAATAACGGATCTGAGGTCCGATAGATACTGCTGCTGCCGTCCGTAACTCGTTCCGGCTTGCAGCTTCTGAAGCTACGGCAAACTTTTCGGAGCACTGCGTTGCCAACGCCACCGATCCCACGCCAGCCAGGCTTGGCTTTCCCAACCAAGCGTAGTTCCTAGAGCTGGACCGTACAAGCATGCCCCGGACCACGCACCATGCGCACAGAGAGCACTGCGTCGCCAACGCCACCGATCCCACGCCAGCTAGGCTTGGCTTTCCCAACCAAGCGTAGTTCCTAGAGCTGGACCGTACAAGCATGCCCCGAACCACGCACCGTGCGCACAGGGAGCTGGCGCGATGTACAGCGTGCCTTTGGAGTATTCCCACGAGAGCAGCGGCACCAGCCCTCTCTATTGATTTACGAGAGCGACGTACCCGCTCCTCCCTCTACTCATTTCTAACGCCCCATAAACCCCTTCCCCTTCAGGAAGTCCTTCATGTGCAGCCTGACCGGCTCCGCCAGTCGTTTGGCCATAAGCTCCGACCAAGGAGCGCTGTTCTTGCCATGGGTGCGTTTGGACAAATAATCGGAAGAGATTCGGTCGTAGCTCTTCACTTCTTCCAGGGCCGCCGGATCATAGCTGTCACGGTGCAGGACAGCCTCCACCGGAAGCCGGGGACGCAGCCCCGGCTCCTGATCCGGGTAGCCGAGGCACATGCCGAATACCGGATAAACCAAATCCGGGAGCTCCAATGCCTCGGAGAACTCCGCAATGGAGTTGCGGACTCCGCCGATATACACAATACCAAGACCGAGCGATTCCGCCGCGATCGCGGCATTCTGCGCAGCCAAAGCGGCATCCACCGTGGCCACGATGAAATTCTCGGTCGAATCTTCGTACGTCTCTTGATCCGCCACATGCGCCTCTGCGCTTTTTTTCAAACGATACAGGTCCGCGCACCATACCAGAAATACCGGGCATTCCACGATATACGCCTGATTGCCCGCCAAAGCGGCCAACCGCTGCTTTTTCTCTGGTGAGGTCACGGCAATCACGCTGTATGCCTGGACGTTGCTTGAGGTCGATGCCATCTGGCCTGCTGCCACGACAGCCCTCAGCTGTTCCTCGGACACGGGCCGATCCGAATATTTACGAATCGATCGATGGTTCATCAGCAGTGAAATCGTGTCATTCATCGGGTATCCACTCCTTAGGCTCTTAAGAATCGCTCCATTTATTATGAAACTTCGGCTTGGGCAGTGCAAGCTTGGGTTGCCTGCGACCGCAGCGCAAAAAAGCCGGCATGCTGTCGATCGCCTTCAGCAGCCGGCTCTTATTTCAGCCAAACTTCGCGGCTAGGGAATATGGCAGGAAATCTGTCGTTAAGACACGATATCGTAGCCCTGCTCTTCAATCGCTTCCTTCAATGCGTCAAGGCTGACTTTGGTTTCGTCGTATTCGACGGCCACCGTATTGGATGCAAGATCGACTTTGCCAGAAGCTCCCGCACTCTTCAGCGCGCCTTCCACCGAGTTTACGCAATGATTGCAGGACATGCCTTCCACCGTCAATGTCACTTGTTTCATGCTGTCGCCCTCCTATCGTAAAATGTCGTACATTATCACTTTACTATACCCCCCGTAGGTATGTAAAGTTGGCGAATTTGCTCCTTTCTGCAACAGAAACACGAAAAAAGTAGGAAGATTTATCCTTTTAATCTGTTATAATGTACATGAATCATAAGATTTATACAGGATGGGACAAGCTTTTTACTCCCCTCCGAAATTTTTCCATAAATTTTGATTATTGTTGCAGGAATTACCAATTCGCTGTCGAACTATCTTATTACAGAGATAACGAACTATGAAAGTAGGAACTCTATCATGGTATTTGACGGCATTATACTAGGGTTAATTGTCGGACTGATACGCGGCGGTTTCCGTCACGGACTGCAGCAATTCAGCAAGATCCGCCTGAAGGGCGGCCTCATCTTCCCAATTCTCCTGATCGTACAGCTGCTCATATTCCGTTTTCAAGCGAATTCCGACTGGCTGGCATCCGCAAGCAGCTACGTGTTTATGTTCATCTACGTCGCCGGCATGATCTTCCTTTGGATGAACCGGGACCAGAAGGGCTTTGGCAGCATCTTGGCCGGCGTCTTTCTCAATTTCCTCGTCATGGCGGTTAACGGCGGCAGAATGCCCGTATCGATGAGCGCCGCTTCCGTTCTGGATCCTTATTACGTGGACATGCTGAGCAACAGCACCGTTATCACCAAGCATTATCTGATGGACGCTTCTACCCGCCTTCCGTTCCTGGGTGACATTATACCGTTATCCCCGCCGTATCCAAGAACACAGGTGATCAGTATCGGAGATATCATCATGAACGTCGGCATCTTTCTCTACATTTTCAACCTGATGACCGTGGGGAAGAATACCGCCAACGTGCAAACATTAGGACCGAAATCCGATACCAATGAACGTGTGGAACCACAAAATTGATCATACATCATACCACCTGGAAAGGAGGGAGAACTGTGAAGAAAACTGATAAAATCAAGTATTCCCGCATCGTATTGAATGCCATCATCGTTGCTTCTGTTGTTGTCGCTCTGACTTCCGGTTACAGATTCGGATAATCGACTTCCATAAGAAACAGGCTGGAAAATTCAGCCTGTTTTTTTACATCTTTTTCGTTGTTTTGCATCGCAATATACCTTAAAATGTGGAGAATACACCATTGATTTTATTGAGGAGAAATCATTTATGTCCATATTTAAGCGTCCTAGGTTCTCTCAAGGCTTTGCGGGACAGCTGTATTTTGTTTTTCTTTCTCTTCTGGGCTGTTCCACCTTCCTGCTGGTGCATCAAGGGGAAATCTTCCATTATACTCCTTCCCAGTGGGTATGGGTCTATGCGATGTTAGGCGCCGCCCTCATCTTAAACTACTTCACCTTCCAGCTGCCGCCAGAGGGTAATTTACAGTCCATGGATTCCTCTGTTTACCTGGCATGCATCTTTATCTATGGAGCACCGTTTGCGCTGTCCGTCATCCTGTTCGTCTCCCTTGCCATGGCGCTTTACGACAGAAAAATCCCCTTCTGGAAGCATTTTGTTAATTTCTCCGTGTATACCGTGATGATCGTGGGATCCTCCTTCATTTTCAAAATGGCGGGCGGACAAGCAGGTCCTATTCACAATGATCAATTTGGTGCGTATGTTGCAGCATTGGTTGTTTATTTTGTTATCAACGTATTTCTTGTCGGCTTCTACTATTACCTGTTGTACAAGGGATCGTTATATGATATTTTGAAAACCTTCATGAAAGATACACTGCTTGTTTACCTCAGCACGCTCATTCTATCGCTGGTTCTCTCCATACTCATCGTACATAACGGCGTTTTCGGGCTGACCCTGTTTATAGGTCTCAGCGTGATGCTGTCCTATTCCTTCAAGCAGCTCTTCACGATGTATAAACAGGTACAAGAAAAAGCCATCAAGGATCAACGAACCGGATTATACAATCACAGCTATTTCGAAAATTTGCTGGAAGACGAAATCAAGAAGGCCAAAACCAATGAAACGCCGTTGTCGCTGGCCATGATCGATATCGATGATTTCAAAAAATACAATGATCAATTCGGACACCTGAAAGGCGACATGCTGCTCGGATTTCTCGGCAATTACCTCAAGGTGGAATCCGAAACGGCCGAGGTGGTGGCCTCCCGCTTCGGCGGCGAGGAATTCACGATCCTGATGCCGGGTTATGATGACCATAAGGCACGTTCCTTCATTAACAGGCTCCGCAAAAAGCTGAACGATACCTATTTCGACGGCGTCGAGATTTTTCCGTCCGGCTGTCTCTCCTTCTCTGCCGGCGTTGCCTCGTACCGGATCGATATTCATGACAAGTCGCAGCTTGTCGAGCTTGCCGACCAAGCGCTGTATTATGCCAAGAAACAGGGCAAAAACAACGTGCATGTATATGGAAGTGGCGCCGAAAAGGAATCCGAGATCGACTTTGCGGAGGACGTCCGCGACATCGAGCAGCAGCTGAAGCTGTTCCTGTATAAAGACGTGGATACGTTCAAGCACTCCAAACGGGTCTTCCGCTACGCCATGGACATCAGCGAAGTGCTTGGGCTTGACAGCGTGGAGCGCCGCAATTTTGTGCTCGGGGCACTCATTCACGATATCGGCAAGCTGGAGATTCCTTGGGGAATCTTGAATAAACGGGACAAGCTGACAGCCGGCGAATGGGAAACCGTCAAACGGCATGTCAGCTGGGGCAAGCGCATCGCGGAAACGAACGAAAAGTTCAAGGAACTGGTTCCTTACATCGAACTTCATCATGAACGGTATGACGGCGGCGGCTATCCTCACGGCTTCAGGGGCAGCCAAATCCCCAAGCTGTGCCGGATGCTGACCATTATCGATTCCTTCGACGCGATGACGACCGAACGCCCTTACCAGAAAACGAAAACCTTCGAGGAAGGGATTGAAGAGCTGCTCCGCTGCTCGGGCACGCAGTTCGATCCGGAGCTCGTTGAGCTGTTTATCCGTTATTTAAGGCTCAAAGCCGAAGCGCAGCAGCAGCCTGCAGCCGGCCTGGAGACCTCTTAAAGACCACCTCCCCTCTGCCTTTCTCATCTCTTGGGATGTTTGATACTTCCTCAAATAAGGTATAAAGGTAGTATCACAACGTTAAATGAGGTGAGATCGGTGGCTGACAAGAAAAAGGATCTTCCGCTTCACAATGGTCCCGGCAACATGGATCACCCTGAACAATATCCGACGGAACAAGAAAGCCTGTTCGACAAATTTGAGAGCGAGCAGCATGTGGACCCGATTCCGATGGAAGACGCCAGGCTGGAGCGCCAGGAAGAAAAGCAGCGGGATGGGACGTCGAAGAAGCGTTCATCCAGCGACGATAAGTATCACAGCGGCTTTTAAAAATGGGATTGGCCTTATCACTGCAGCGTAACTTGAACTTATGGGCTCCGTTTTGGCGGAGCCTTTTGATTTCCCCGTTTTTTCTTTAATATAGAAGGGTATGTATTCTGATCTAAACCCTAGAGATTATATAAAGAGTGGAGTGGACCCTTTGTTTTCCATATGGACTTTAAACCGTGTGCAGCGAAGGATGCTGCTGGTACTGATAGCGACGGTTCTGGTGTTGTCATGTCTGCTGGTGCTGACCGGTCTTCATGAACGTTCACCCAGCATAAGCAGCGTGATCGAAGAACGGTATATCCAAAGTGCGGCCATGATCAGCCACCCCGGTGGAGACCTGGAAGAGCATGCCTCCAGTGTCATGCCCGGTGTGCCGCTTATGATTGCCGGACTTTCCGCTATATTCGGAAGCATGGAGGCTGCCCTGATCGGCTATCAGCTGCTCCAATGCTTGTTTCATGCATTTTCCGTCTACTTGGTGTTTGTGCTGTCCCGCTACATGTTCAATACGCGGATCGCTTTTCTCTCTTGCATGATCTATGCGCTATTCTGGCCGGCTTATGGCGCCGTCCGCCTGATCCTGCCGGATACGACCATGCAAACTTTGATGCTTCTTCTTGTCTGCGCCGTCATCGGAGCGCTTGAATTGAAGCAGGCGGGATGGTACGCGGCTGCCGGCGCGCTTACGGCACTTATGGCCTGCTACAACCTCCAGGCGCTGCTGTATCCTGTATTGTTCATTGCCTTCTGGATCAAATACCGCAGTCCGGTCAAGATCGTAACCGGGGGGATCCTTCTCATTAGCGCGGGATACCTGCTCATCTTGTCTCCATGGTGGCTGAACATCCCGCTGTTCAATAAATTGAGGTATATGTCCGGTCCGTGGAATCTCGCCGCGCTGTGGCTGGAATCCAGATACATCGAGGGCAATCCATTGGTTCATCTGTTCCGAAGCATATTTGCGGGCCGCACCTCCAAATATGCGGCTGCCATCGGAAACGAGGAAGCAAGAAAAATCGTGCAATCCGCATTGGATGCAGTCCGTCTGGTCATGCTGTTTGCCGGGGTCGCCGGCATCATCTGGTCCGTCTGGAAATACCGTCTGAAGCGGCAGCTGCCGGTGCTCCTGACGCTGCTGTATTTCATTGCCGCCGAATGGCTCGTTCCGAGCCTGGACGGCACCGGATTTCCCTATGCGGTCTTCCTGCTGCTCTACGCGGCATTTCTCGCGGACAAAGCGATCATTTACGCGCATAAGACTCGCCTGCTTCGCAAATAAGCATCGCTCCCGAAGCCGGTCCGATCACGGTGGCCGCCTGCGCCTGAAAGCACTTTGATGTTGTGCTTTCAGGCGTTTTTTTCATATTTTTGTAGAACCTTTCAGGTTGGTAAAACGTCTATATTAGTATCGAAGCTTCCATACATTCATGCCAGGAGGAATGACTGCATGAAATTAAACCGTAAATTCATCGCCATCCTTAGCATCGCCATAGCAAGCGTCCTGACGATAAGCACCATCCTGTACTTTACCGATGCTTCCGATCGCTCAGGCGGGAAGCACCGCATGAACGACAGCCTGAACGGTCAGGCGCTGATTCAAGTCGGCGCCACCTACATCACGCGTACACATTTAACCGCCTACAAGGATAACCTCACAAAGAGTGACACCCCCCTACCTGATGACTCCGCGCTCCTTAAAGACATGGCAGCAAAGGAATTGATGCTTCAGCTGGCTGATGAAGAGGGCGTTGCGGCAAGTCTGGAGGATGGGGCTCAGAGGGCAAGGCAGCTTCGGGAAACGCTCGAGAGCCAGCCGCGACAAGTGCAAGAGCAGCACATGCGCATGCTGGATGCGATGGGCATCAGCGAAGATCAGTACTGGGAAGACTACTCCCCGCCGGAATATCGGGACATGCTATCGATCGAACGATTCATGAATAAACGGACAACGGAAATGAAGACAAACCAGCCTGACGTCATAACCAGCACGAAGCAGCTGAAGGAAGATCTGCTGAAAAAGGCTGTCGATGAGCAGAGAATCGTCGTATTGGATCCGGATATTCAATGGAGATAACGCCGCATTGGTATATAATGGAGTAAAAGTCCATATGTGATCATGGGAGGATATTATGAAAAAACGCTTCTCTTCTGTTCCTGCTTTTGCACTCGGCGCGATCGTCGGCGTGGCGCTGACAGCCGGTACGGCCGTTGGTGCCGCCGTTTATCTGAAGGCATTTCCATCCCAATCCAAAATTGTGGTCAACGGATCGGAAGCCCGGCTGTCGGATTCACCGGTAGTCATACAGAACAAGCTGTATGTCCCCGTGCGGGACTTCTCGGAAGCGCTTGGATATCGGGTCGGCTCTGTCGGTCCCGAGGGAATCGGAATTATTCCCCAATCCTCGAGTGGAGAGGCGATCCCGGTCGGCCCGACTGCGCCTTCCGAGTCCGAAGGAGCACCTGCTCACGAGCGTCATTTGGTGAAAAACCTCGGCCAGCTGATCGAAGTCAACGGCGAATTGAATATGCAAAAGATTTATATCGTTATCGCTGCCGGTGAAGCGAGGCTGTATTCGCAAGATGAAACCACCGGCAACGGGCTGCTGCATTATTTGATTCTAGACGGCGATTCTTCCCTATACGACCCATTTGTACAGATGGACGGACAAGCCGGAGAGCTTGATTACAACCTGCCGAATTTCGAAGGTCAGACGCCGCTTCATCTGGCGGTCATCCACAAGAATGACTTCTACATCGACAAGCTGCTGAACCAGCACAAGGCAGATGCCTCCCTTCAAGACGCTTCCGGAAAGACGGCGCTGGACTATGCCGAAAAAGACAGCAAGCAGTATAAATTGCTTACGGCCTACATCAACAAGAACAGCCAGTGATGTCCGAATGCTGCAGAGGCGCGTGAGCCCCACCGTTTACGGCAGCCTCCTTCTCTATGCAGCCCTTCATATGCTATCGGAAGCCCGCTCACTTGGCGGGCTTTTGCTTTTGCCTTTGCTTTTGCGATTTACGGGTTAAAGCCCCGTGTCATTTTTTCACAGCCTAGCTGTAACTTTATGCCCTGGTTATACGTGTGTTACATAGAGGGGAGGACATGAAACTGAACAGTCTGGGATCGATTTATCAATATTACGTGAAAGACGTGTATCGTTACTTGTACTCCCTCTCTTACGATCACCATACGGCCGAGGACCTGGTGCAGGAAACCTTTTACCGGGCTTATTTGTATCTCGAGGATTGGAAGGAAGAACGAATCAAGCCATGGCTGTTTCGGGTTGCCCATAACGCTTACGTGGACTATCAGCGCAAGGCGAGCCGCAGCATCGTCCGGGACGCGGAATTTTTCGATCAGATGATAGACCGGAATACGCCCGAGAACATCCTGCTCCAGCAAGAAGTCCACAGAGAACTCGGACGGATGCTGGCCGATATTCCGGAGAGGCAGCGGCAAGCGGTGCTCCTGGTCGATTTTCATCAATTCACCTACCAGGAGGCGGCGGATATTATGGGCATCACCTTATCCCATATCAAGATCACGTTATTTCGGGCCAGGCAGCGGCTGCGGGACATGAAACGAAAGGACGGGAATTTATGAGCGAAGAATTCAGGCAGCGGCTGAAGGACTATGCGGAGGGCAAGCTGAGCGACGAGGAAAAAAACGAAATCGAACGGGAAATGGAGAAGCTGGAGGAATACCAGGCTTACGTGAACGAGATCATGGATAACGAGCGTTCGAGCGATGCCGGCACCCCGCATGCCGCTGACGGCCAGACCGGCCTCTCGCCCAAGAAAGAAAAGCGAATCGTTCGCCGGGGCAAATGGCGGGCCCGAATCTCCAATACGTTGACGGTGATATCGGCGTTTCTGGCGATATTCGTCATCAGCTCGATCATAACGGCGCTGTTTTATGGGGTCGGCGATCCCAGCCGCAACGATAAATATCGGGATGCCATCGCTTCCGCCATCTCGATCTCGAAGCCTAATATCGACGTACGTTTAAATAGCCAGGTCAGAGCCTTCTTCCGGCAGGAAGTGTACGGAGATATAGACAAACAGGTAGGGAGTGAACGCGTGACCGTCGGCGAATACACCGTCAACTTCCTGTTCGGGCTGCCGTCCGTCGATGTGGATTGGAATAATGGCAGCTCGGGTTCATCGCAGATTTTCTACCGGCCGGATAGCTCTGCGGCGACTTCTTCCGCGAATCAAGAAGAACCCAACGAACAGTCAAATGAACAGAACGTTAGCACCTCCTCTGCAAAGAGCGGCGATTGGTCCAGGCTTGAAAAGCTTCCCGAAGGCACCGTGGCCGAGGCTTATGTATCGTTTAACCGTTTCTTCACGACCGACGAGCTGCTGAAACAATTCGAAGACCGGAATATGGAGGCCGTCTGGTTTGCCGTCGATACCGGGCCGGATAACCGATTCGGCGGCGGGGACGGCGTAATCTCCCATCCTGTCGGCTTTCCTTCTTATCCCGTCTGGCATCATGACGATTTGACAGTGACCTCTTATCAGGAGCAAAAAACGGGATGGTTTAGCAAAACCACATTTAGCGGCGGACATTACCCTTCTGTAGACACCTACGGGGACGGGGAGCTGCGGAATGAGCACTTCATCAAATCGCTGCGGCTTCTGCAGGAGTATGACCTGATTGCCGAGCGGGTGGCTCCCTTCATTGACGTGGACGCTTCCGTAGCTTACGTGGAACAGAACGGCGTTCGCCTCTATGGCGCCGTCATTACCGGCCCTGTCAAAGAGCTGCTGACCTTGCGCGAGGTATCCTGGGTCCACGATCTGCGGGTCGGGGAAGTGCGGCTGTGGAATTGGATCGAGTGATGGTCTTATGGCGAGTGCCATATACTGCAACTGGCTGGCTAACATGAAATGAGGCCGCCGGCCCTCTGAGCATGCCCCGGCCACGCTCCGTGCGTCCAGAGATCGATGCGCACGATATGCACAATGACATAGGGCAGCAAAAAATCCCGGACTTCTTCCTTCATGGCAATTCCGGGATTTTTCGTTAGTCATATAAAAGATTCAGGTCATGAATGATCCCTGCTGCCTGCGCTTGCCTCGTGGGACCATAACTCCATTTGCTGCTTCTTCTCCCGCTCTTCCCGGATCCGGCGGTCCCTCTCCATCGCATCAGCAATATAATCGCGCGGTTTCAGCTTGCTGTTGATGTTCAGCAAAATGCCGATCATGATGAGCTGCAGCAAAGCAATAACAACCAGCATGACATCCCTCCTTCTACATGGATTATGGATACTCTTGAACATTCCTACTTAATATAACACCTTCTCCCTCTATCAAGTTGGGAGTGAAGCTTATGGTCATAACCCTCATGAACGATGATACATGCCATGAATCATAAGAGCTTCGCCCATGCGCTTACCCATATCCTCCACTTTGCCAGACTTCCGAGAATCCGTTAAACTGGTAAGACGATAAACGAAATACGAAATGATTGGTGAATTTCATGACATCCATACCCTTTTATAAACGCCCGTACGGCGGTGAGCGTCAGGATATTCCGTTTGCGAAGCTGGCTTCTTTCGAGAACAGCCGGGACCTGATCCGCGATGACGCGCCGGATGCGGCTTTTTTTCGCGGCTTGGAATCCCAGGGACTGCTGCTGAACCGCGCCCAGATTCAGGCCGTACGACATACGCAAGGACCGCTGCTTACGCTTGCCGGCGCAGGCTCCGGCAAAACCTCCGTGCTGGTCAGCCGGACAGGCTACCTCATTGCCGCCAAGAGCGTCGAGCCGTCTTCCATCCTGCTTGTCACCTTCTCCTCCAAGGCGGCGGCCGAGATGAAGGAGCGCATCATGGCGCTTCCCGGCTTGAGGTCCAGCGAAACCGCCAAGGTAACGGCAAGAACCTTCCATTCCTTCTTCCTGTACTTGCTGCGAACCCGCGGCTACAAGCAGGAAATCCTGAGCAACGCCAGGCATCAGCAATTTATCATGAAGCGCATCCTGCGGGAAATGGGCTTGCAGGATAGCTACGAAGCCGAGACGCTGCTATCGCTGTGGTCCGCCCACCGGATGAGTATGACCGGACTTGACGAGCTGCCTGTCAAAACGCCTGCCGAGGTTGAACAGCGGCAGATTTTTGCCCGGTATGAAGCATGGAAGGAAGAGCATGGCCAGATGGATTTCGACGACATTCTGGTCTTGTCCTATCGTCTGCTGTCCCATGATTCCGGACTGCTCGCCTCCCTTCAGAGCCGGTACCGTTATGTCATGGTCGACGAGTTTCAGGATACGGGACTGCTGCCTTATGAGCTGCTCAAAAAAATCGTCGCCCCGCACCGCAATTTAATGGTTGTGGGTGACGATGACCAGACCATATATGGCTTCAACGGGGCGCGCAACGAATTCATCCTGGAATTCGACCAGACGTTTCCCGGGGCCAAGGTCGTGACGCTCGATATCAATTACCGCTCCCTCTCCTCGATCGTCGGGCTGGGGAACGAAATTATCCGCGTCAATGAACGGCGGCGCCCCAAGCAGCTGCGGTCGACCCGCAAGAGCAGCAGCGTGCCGCTCTACCTTCGACCCGGTGATCCCGATCAAGAAGCGGAGCTGCTGCTGACCCATATCACCGAGCAGGTCCGGGAGCACGGGAAGCAGTACCGCGACCATGCCATTCTCTATCGCACCGCAAACAACAGCCGGGCGATCTTCGAGCAGCTCGTGATGCGGGAAATTCCGTTCATTCATTATGAGAACGGGGATCTGTTCTACGAGCAGTGGATCGTCAAGCCGCTCATGGATCATCTGCGGCTGTCGCTGGACCGGCGCAATTTCACGGCGATGGAGGGCATGCTTCATACGCTGTACATCAACCGCGACAAGGGCATGGCTTTCATCCGGCAGCAGGATGCTCCGCGGCCCAAGAAAGGGCCTCTTTCGCACCTTCTTTCCTTCCCCGGGCTGAAGGATTTCCAGATCGAGAATATAAGGGAACGCTCCAAACTCATCAAGGGCCTGAAGGCGATGGAGCCCCTTCAGGCCGTGCAGGAAATGAGGCGGCAATTCTACGATAAATTCCTGGAGGCCGACGAGCGGCAGGAGATCACCCTCCATAAGGAATTCATTCAAGAGGGGCTGGATGAACTGGAGGCTTCCGCCAAGCGCTTTGGCGATATCGCTGAATTCGTCGGATTTGTCGACCGGCTGATCATTATCCATAAGGAAATGGCAGCCATGAAACGGGATGAGCATGCCGATGCCGTCCGCTTAATGACCATCCATAAATCCAAGGGGCTGGAATTTCCCTCGGTGTGCCTGATCGGAGCGAGCGAGGGCATTCTGCCGCATACGTCCGCTTTGGACGCCGAGCGCAGGGACGATCAGCGCCCGCTGTCGGACAAAGAGGATAAGGCCTTGGATGCGCTGGAAGAGGAACGCAGATTGGCTTATGTTGCCATCACCAGAGCACGGGATGAACTGGTGATCAGTTCCCCGGGCTTTTATCGCGGACGGAAAGCGGAGGTTTCCCGCTTCTTCCGGGACGTGTTCCTCACGGATGAACAGAGCAAACAGGGCAACAGCATACCGAACAAGGGCGCAGGGTCAACGACCCGCACAGCCTTTACGGCCAAACGTACGATCCGCATAGAAACCTCGGCCAAGCCTTCATCGCCTTCCGCTTCTGCCAGACGAAGGACCGGGAGCGACGTTAACCAGACGAGCCAACTTTTCGGTTCAGGTTCACGGTCAGGGTCGAGTTCTGCTCCCGAGCCGCAGTCTCCGGCTGCTCCCGCTGCGACGGAGATCGTCGACGTATGGCTGTGCACCAGCCCTAATTGCAAGGGCTGGCAGCGAGTCAACGCACGTATCCCTGCTAAGACGAGGGATCGGGAGAGCAAGGCCTGTCCATTATGCCAGGCACCCATGAAACAGGGTCGTAAAGAAGTTCCGGTGCATCACAGGCGCTAGCGAGAGCGGTTTCTGGAATCATGAATTCAAACGATTATCGCAGCTTTTGCCATTCTTACGCCATACAATATCGGCCTGCCTTCCAAAGGCTGGCCGATATCCAAAAAAGACTGAACCCTTCCGTTCCGAAGCGAACGATCGGGTTCAGTCCTTTTTTTCTATTTCTGGTGCTGTTCGATATAAGCATCAATTCGAGCCATTACATCTTGCGTAAGCGCAGCGATCTTAGCCTGCGCCTCTTCATACGTGCTGCCCTGAACAGCAAAATACAACTTGATCTTCGGCTCCGTGCCGGACGGACGAAGGCAGAACCAGCTACCGTCGGCAAGATGGAATTTCAACACATTCTCTTGTGGCAGACCATATAGTCCCAGGCTGAAATCCTCGGTTTCGCTGAGTTCAATCCCCGCCGCTTCGCTTGGTGCCGCTTCACGCCAAGCGCTCATGATACCTGCAATCAGCTGTACGCCTTGAATGCCCTTAAGCGTTCTCGTCTCCAGCTTCTCGGCAAAATAGCCATAGGTTCGGTACAACTCTTGGAGCACTTCATATAAAGTCTTACCTTGCGTTTTATAGTAAGCACCCGCCTCGGCTATGAGCATGGCTGCAACGACAGCGTCCTTATCACGGGCATAGCTGCCGGCAAGATAACCGTAACTTTCCTCATAACCAAAAATAAATTCAAACGCTCCGGTCTTCTCGAACTGCGTCATTTTCTCCCCGATGTATTTAAACCCGGTCAGCGTGTTGAACACGGTCATACCGTATGCATCCGCAATGGCAGCTCCCATATCGCTGGTCACAATCGTCTTGATGATCGCGCCGTTCTCCGGAAGGGTACCTTTGTTCTTCATGGATTCCAGCAAGTAGTGCACCATGATGGCACCGGACTGGTTGCCGCTAAGGATGAAATACTGTCCTTGATCATCCTGAATGACGGCCCCCATGCGGTCCGCATCCGGGTCGGTTCCGAGAATGAGGTCAGCCGCGCTCGCCTTGGCTTGGGAGATGGCAATCTCAAATGCGGCATGTTCTTCGGGATTAGGCGATTGCACGGTTGAGAAATTGGCATCCGGTTGTTCTTGTTCCGGCACGACATCCACATGCTGAAAACCTAGATGCTTCAGTACCGCACGTACAGGAACGTTACCGGTTCCATGCAGCGGCGTAAATACGATTCGGTAATTGCTGCTGGCTTCAGGTATGATTCCGTGATTTTGGCTTACGCCTGCAACGGCGAGGGTATAAGCATCATCGATCTCTTGGCCGAGCCATACGAGCAGGCCGCTCCCTTCCGCCTCTGCCCGGTCCAGCTTACGGATTTCTTCAAAAGAAGCGACATGCCCGATCTCCTTAATCACTCTGGCTGCCGTATCGGGCGTAATCTGTCCCCCATCCGAACCGTACACCTTATATCCGTTATATTCCGGCGGATTATGGCTTGCGGTAATCACGATTCCCGCCTCTGCGTTCAGATGCCGCACGGCATACGACAATTCGGGCGTCGGACGAAGAGTTTCAAATACATAAGCCTTAACGCCATTCCCTGCGAGCACAAGTGCCGCTTCAAGCGCAAGTTCGGGAGAGAATTGCCTGGAATCGTACGCAATCGCCGCCGATGGCGATTCGTACTCCTGTTTTAACACAGCAGCAAGCCCTTGGGTTGCTTTCCCCACGGTATAGATATTGATCCTGTTGCTGCCCGCACCGATCACTCCCCGCAGTCCGCCGGTTCCGAATTCCAGTTCCTTATAGAAACGGTCTGCGATTTCGCTCTCGTTATGTGCAATAGCGCGAAGCTCATCCTTGGACGCTTCGTCAATCACCCGGCTGTTCAGCCATCGTTTATATGCCTGTACAGCTTGTTCTTGTGCTTGAATGGTCATGTTGTAAATAAGCCTCCATCCCGAAATCATCGATTCGTTATGTTAATTGCGCGGGGCCGATGTGGAATCACGTTCAATGAGTGTTGTCGGCAGCAGCAGCTCCATATGCGGCGCATCCGGCTGCTTCATCCGCCAAAACAGTTGCCGGATCGCCGTTTGACCGAATAGTCTCAGGTCCACTCCCATGGTGGTTGTCTTGGGCGTAGCCAATCTGGAAAGCTGTCCGTTATCAAAGCTGACAATGGAAATATCGCCCGGAATCGAATAGCCCATATTATAAATGGTCGAATTCACGATAAACCCGAGACCGTCATTCACGCAGAACCAGGCAGTCGGCTGTTCGTCCAGCCCCTGCAGCCGCTTCTCCATAAATTCCTGATCTTCCAGCGCATCGCTAAGAATCCATTTCGGGTGCAGCTCCATGCCGAGTTCATGATGGGCAAGCTTGAAACCTTCCAGACGTTCATAATAGCTTGGGGAGAAGGACGTATTGCCAACAAAGCCAATGCGTGCATGTCCCAGCTCATAGAGATACTTAACGACATGATAGGCGCTGAACCGGTTGTTCGTAAGAATGGCATCGGCTTGCACATCAGGATGGTGATGATCGATGAGCACGGTAGGAATACCGGTATCGATCAAGGTGTTCATATATTCGGTACTAAGATGCGAAAGGATCAAGATCCCGTCGACTTCCCTTCCCTCGATAAAAGGGGGCAGCGTCTGATCCTTCATCATCTGCTGGGAAATGGATTGGATCAGCAGCTTCTTCCCTCTCTTCTGCACTTCATTTTCTATAGTAAGGTAGATTTCCCCGAAAAAGCCCCGCATAGAGAAGGCAAAATCCGTTGCTACTAGAGCAATACTGCCTGTAGATTCTTCCTCGTCCTCTTGATCCGAGGATCGTTTGCGATTTCCGGTATAGACGTAGCCGAGCTCATCAGCCGTTTGCATGATGAGCTTGCGCGTCTCCTCGCTGACACCGCCTTTACCTGATAATGCTTGCGAAACCGAATTCTTGGAGATTTGCAAGTAGTCTGCGATATCCTGCATCGTAACTTTTGGCTTGGTCAAGGATAACGTTCCTTTCTCTTTATAGTAAGAATAGTTGTATAGGACGAATGGATTCTCATCATACTATACCGAAAACAATCAGAGATTTGAAAGCTCACGCTCGAACATTACAAACATTATTTTAACGTTACAAAATAATTATGTAAAGCACTATATTTATGTGATTTACCTCACAGGAATTAATTGTTTGTCGTATTTTGGGGGTTAAAGCGTTGACAAACCTATGTGTAATGAACAATAATGTGAATATAACGCTTTCAGTAATTTGTAATTATATTTTTGTAACGTTACAAAATTAGCAATGTCAACTTCCTTTATTGGAAGACCTATTGCATTTAGGAGGAAGGGTCAATATGAAAAAATCAAGAATTTCTTTGCTTCTAGCAATCTCATTGGTAGGTGGAACGGTACTCGCTGCTTGTGGTAACGGCGGCAGCAACGGCGGTCAAAGTGCAGACGGCGTTACCACCGTCGAATTCTGGGCGGCACCGAACCCTCCGCAGCAAGCATTTTGGCAAGAGATGGCCAAAGAGTACGAAACCGTGAATCCGGACGTAAAAGTTAACGTTAGTGCAATTAAAGAATCACCAAGCTCTGAGGCAAGTATTCAGGCTGCCATCGCAGGAGGGAATGCACCGACGGTCGCGGAGAATATCAACCGTGGATTCGCCGCACAGCTGTCCAACAGTAAAGCGCTTGTAGCTCTTGATGAACTGCCGCAATTTAAGGAAATGGTCGAGTCCCGTAACATGACCGAAACGATCGCTCCTTGGGAATTCGCGGACGGCCACCAATATGTATTGCCGATCTACTCTAACCCGATGCTGATCGGATGGCGAACGGATTTCCTGAAAGAGATCGGATATAATGAGCCGCCTCAAACGTACAGTGAAGTTCTGGAAGCCACAACGAAGCTGAAAGTGAAATATCCGGATAAATATATGTGGGCTAAAGGCGCCGACCTTGCAGACCCTACGGCCTGGAAACGCTGGTTCGATTTCTTCTTGCTCTACAACGCAGCTTCCGACGGCAACAAATTTATCGAAGGCCAAAGCCTTGTTGCGGATGATAAAGCTGGCGTGGAAATGCTGACTTTCGTTGATGACCTTCGTAAAGCTGGCGGTGTATTGGCGCAGAATGCAACCGATCCTTTCGAAACCGGTGCGGGGGTATTCACCGATATCGGTCCTTGGACATTCGATATGTGGGCAACGAAGTATCCTGAACTTAAATATGGAGAAAACTTCACCCTGACCCTGCCTCCGGTACCGGATCATATGGATCCGGCAGATGCAAAAACCTACGCGGATGCAAAAGGTCTGGTTATCTTCTCCGCCGCTCCCGAAGCATCGCAGCAAGCCGCCGCTGAATTTCTGAAATGGGTTTATTCCAACGACGAAAATGACGTGAAATGGTTCAAGCAAACCAACCTGCCTCCGGCGCGCGATGATCTGAACGAAGTGGAAGGCTTCAAGCAGATCCTCGCCGAGAAACCGGAACTGGCTCCTTATGCGGAAGCGGTGTCCAAAGGCGTTCCAGCCATGGATAATCCGAAGTTCAATGAGCTTCAAACCTTGATCGGACAAGAAGCATTTAATAAGGTCATCCGCGGGGAGATCGATCCGCAAACCGGTTGGAATAACATGAAGAAAGCGATTGAAGGTGAACTTTAATCATGATTAATAAGCAAAACAATAAGTTGGGCTGGCTTTTTGCCAGTCCCTACATTATTTTCGGATTGGTATTTTTCCTGGGGCCGCTCCTTTGGTCCTTGTACCTTTCTTTTACGAATTGGGACCTGATTGCCCCCGAATTTGATTTTGTAGGGCTGGATAATTTCCGAAAAGCCATGGCCGCACCCGGGGTGCAATCCGCGTTCTGGGTTACCTACAAGTTCATGATGCTGTTTGTTCCATTGGTAACCGCGATGTCGCTCGCCGTCGCCGTTGTTATACAGGGACTGCCCAAGTTCAAAAGCGTGTACCTGATCGGCTTCTTTCTGCCGTATCTGTCCTCTGGTGTTGTTGCATCCCTGATTGTACAGGGCTTTCTGTCCTACAACAGTCCGGTCAATGAATTCTTGAGAGGCACATTCGGGATCAATATCGACTGGCTCGGCTCACCGTTCTCGGCGCTGTTTATCGTCGGTCTGATTTTGGCCTGGAAGTTCACGGGTTATTATGCCTTGATCCTGACCTCGGGGCTTGAAAGCATTGATAAGGAAGTTTATGAAGCAGCTGCCATTGATGGGGTAACCGACAGGCAGCGATTCTGGAAAATCACGCTGCCGCTCTTGTACCCTGCCCTGTATACAACGCTCATTCTCTCGTTCGGCGTAACCTTCGGTATCTTCACGGAAGTTTACCAGCTGACAGGCGGCGGGCCGAACTTTGCAACCAATACATGGCAGATGGAAATCTTTAATCAAGCCTTTACGAATTTGCAAGCCGGATACGCGTCTGCGATTGCCATTATGGCATCCATCGTAACGTTCATCTCCATCTTCGTGATTCGTAAACTGCTGGAAAGCTGGGGGAAACGAAATGGTTGGGTCTAAGAAAAATAGTAAACGTCGTCTCGCGGGCCGCTATGTACTGGCAACCCTTCTGCTTCTCGTCATGGTGTACCCCTACTTGTACATGGTGCTCAACTCTTTTGCCGATTGGGCGCAGGTGGACAGGCAGCTCGTTCCAAGCAAATTCTCGTTAAAATCCTATGAATGGCTTCTTACCGGAGGCGAGGTTGGCATTGCCCGGCCATGGATGAACGCCTTCTTCAACAGCGTCATCGTCTCGGTAGCCTCCACCTTCCTTATGATGCTGTTCGGAATCATGGTGGCCTATGCGCTGTCCAAATTGAAATTCCGGGGACGCGACACCGTGAATAACTTCGTGTTGTTCCATATGTTCTTCCCGGCGATCATTCTGCTGATTCCGAACTTTCTCATTATTCAGAAGGTAGGACTTTACGATACGTACTGGGCTATGATCATTCCGAAGGCCGTCAGTTTATGGGCGATCTTCATGTACACCAACTTTTTCAAAGCCGTACCGGATGCTTTTATCGAAGCAGCGAAGCTGGATGGGGCATCGGATTTCAAGATTTTGTACAAAATCATGCTGCCTATGTCCAAATCCATCACTGCGGTGATCTTCCTCTTCTTGCTGATGGAGCGTTGGACCGAGCTTCTATGGGACATGATCGTTGTCCGCAGCGACGACATGCTGACGCTCAACGTACTCTTGTCCCAGATGTTCGGGCCATACGGCAGTTACCCGGGTCCGCTCTATGCGGCATCCGTCCTGCTTACCGTGCCGATTATTATCATGTTCGCGATCTTCGGCAAAAAGTTCAAGGAAGGCATGCAGTTCAGTCTCAAATAAAACGCTGGTGGCTTCAAATGACGCATCAGAACGTTGCAGGAAGCTCGAATATGAGGGTCTGTACTTTACAACCTGCCTATCCGGGCTTCTCTTAAATAAAGGGATGAAAACAGCTTTCATCCGGGAGTGGAAACGTATGGACAGAAACCAAAAAAAGTGGTGGCAAAAAACCGTCTTTTATGAAATTTACATGCCAAGCTTCTGTGACGGCAATGGGGATGGCGTCGGAGATTTTAAGGGGATCACCTCCAAGCTGGATTACCTGAAGGAACTCGGAATCGGCGGAATTTGGCTGACTCCCTTCTATCAATCGCCCAAGATCGATAACGGCTACGATATTTCGGATTATTATGCCGTCGATCCGGAATACGGAACGATGGAAGATTTCGATGGTTTCATTCATGAAGCCCATCGGCGGGGTATCCGGGTCATTGTGGATCTCGTGCTGAACCATACCTCATCAGCCCATGCCTGGTTCCAGGAGTCCAAATCCTCCACCCTTTCTCCGAAGCGCGATTGGTATATCTGGAAGTCTCCCGTTAATCAAGAGACACCGAATAACTGGGAGTCCTTCTTTGGAGGCAGCGCCTGGGAATGGGATGAAGGCACGGGGCAGTATTATTACCATGCCTTTGCCAAGGAACAGGTGGATCTGAATTGGGCCAACCCGGAAGTCCGGCAAGCCATGAAGGATGTTATGGGATTTTGGCTGGATAAAGGGATCGACGGCTTCCGGCTGGACGTCATCAATTTCCTTAAGGTCTCCGGTGATTTTCAGGATAATCCGTTAGATGATAACGGCGAACAGATCCACCGGTACGATCAGAACCAGGACGGGATTGTGGAGGCGATCGGCGACATTTGCCGTCATGTGCATGAACGCGAAGGCATTTTTATGGTAGGTGAAGTCGGTTCCGAGGATATGGACATCCTGCTCCGCTACAGCGGCAGCGGCCTTCTCGATGTGGTTTTCAATTTCAACCTGGGAAGTCAGGAGCAATTTCGCCCGGAGGATTTATATAGGGAGATTCAACGCATGGAAGACCAGCATGCATCCGATCAGCTCCCCACCTTGTTCTTCAGCAGCCATGATATGCAGCGCCACATCTCGAGATTTGGCGAAGGCGATGCGCAGTTCGAGGAGCAGCGAGCCAAACTGATGGCAGCCCTCATGTTAACGGCGAAGGGCGTTCCGTTCATCTATTATGGCGACGAGATCGGGATGAGGAACCATATCGCGCACCGGATCGAGGACATGAGGGATATCCAGGGCCTCGGCCACTACGAAGCCGCAATTCAGAATGGAAGAACGGAAGAGGAGGCTATGGACTTGGCCCGGGCCAAGAGCCGCGACTACTCCCGATCCCCCATGCAATGGAACGGTGATCGTTACGGCGGCTTCTCGGATCAAACACCTTGGATCGGGATGGGGCCCGGGCACGAACAGATCCATGCGCAAGCGCAACGGGAGCAGCCGGATTCCATGTATTCTTTTTATAAAAAGCTGCTTTCGCTTCGTGTCCAGCATGCCGCCCTCTCTTCCGGCGATTACGTAAAGCTGGAGCAATTGGAGGGATCGGCAATCGCTTATACCAAACGATCCGGCTGCGAGGAAGCCGTCATTGTCCTTCAATTCGGTTATCAGCCGCTTCGGCTGGACCTGTCCGATTGGTCAGACCAGAGGCTGGAGCTGGCTGCTGCAAGCGGCGAGATGGTATCCCTCGGCGGATCGGTAATCGAAGTCCCACCGCACACGGCTGCGGTATGGGTATCCTAAGACGCAATTATTTATGGTTTATATAAGGAGGCATCATACGGTGGCATTAAACAAATCCTCTGTAAAAACTTGCGCAACCCTGCTGCAAGAATATCAATGCAAAAAATCCACGGTCCAGAACCCGGTCAAGCTTTCGTTTTCGGGTGTAGGCGACAAAGACGTATATAATATCACGGCTCCCTTCAGGATTGACGGAGTCACCGTCATTGCAGGCCGGGTGGAGTCGCGAGACAGCGAGCATTCCGAAATCCGCTTCTTCGTGGAGCAGGACGGCACCTGGGTACCGAAAGAAGGCGCCCCTGTCTTTACGCTTCAGGATCCGTTCTTTACCTTCATTCATGGCGAACTGGTTCTGGGTGGCGTTGAAATCTTCCCTCACCCCACGATGGAGAATGCGCTGATGTGGAGAACCGTATTCCGGAAAGGCCAAACGCTGAACGAGCTCTCCCTTTTCTTCACGGGTCCCGACGCGATGAAGGATTTGCGTCTCACGGAGCTGGCAGGCGGCGAAATCGGCGTATTTACTCGTCCTCAAGGCGAAAAAGGCGGCCGAGGTAAAATCGGGTTTACCAAGGTGAGCTCGCTGGAAGACGTGACGGTAGAGCTCGTTAACGATGCCCCCCTTCTGGGTGACCAATTCATCGATTCGGAATGGGGCGGGGCCAACGAGCTGCACTTGTTGAGCAATGGGCTTGTCGGCGTGCTTGGCCATGTTGCCAGCTTCGACGAAGCCGGGGATCGCCACTATTATCCGATGGCGTTTGCGCTAGATCCGCAGACGGGCGAGTTTAGCGATATGGAATTGATTGCCGTACGCGCCGAATTCCTGCCGGGTGAAACCAAGCGTCCGGATCTCGCTGACGTCGTGTTTAGCGGAGGCCTCGTTCGCCATGCTGACGGTACCGCCGATCTCTATGCCGGCATCAGCGATGCGGAAGCGCATCGTATAACCATTCAGGATCCGTTCCTCAAATTCGAACAGTAAGAAGCAGTTTCCAAATAAATAAGAACATTGGATAGGGGTAAACAACCATGAATATTTACAGATATGAGGAGAACCCTCTGATTACACCGGCCGACGTGAAGCCGTATCATGACGGCTTCGAAGTGATTGGCGCCTTCAACGCAGGCGTTGCCGAATATAACGGCGAAGTGCTGCTGCTGCTTCGGGTCGCGGAGCGCCCGATCAGCGCCGATCCGATGATTGTCAAAGCGCCTGTATTCGATGCAGATACACAGAAGCTGGACATTTTGGAATTCCGTACCGACGATGCTCGTTATGATTTCTCCGACCCGCGTGTCATTCGTAATGTGAATCACAGCGCTACCTTCGAATATTTGACTTCCTTATCCTATATTCGAGTGGCACGCAGCACGGACGGTCATAGCTTTACCATCGACGACAAGCCGCTGGTATATCCCGCGCAGTCGCTGGAAGCGTTCGGAATCGAAGACCCGCGCGTTACGCAGATCGGCGATACGTATTATATCTACTTCTCCGCCGTATCTTCGGTAGGCGTTGGCGAATCCATGGTTTCGACGCGAGATTTTGTGAACTTCACGCATCACGGGATGATTTTCGGACCGGACAACAAGGACGTGCTGATCTTTCCTGAGAAAATAGGCGGCAAATACTATGCGCTGCACCGTCCAACGACCAAGAGCACGGGCAACCCGGAAATGTGGATCGCCGAATCCGATAATCTCGTATACTGGGGCAACCATAAACATCTCGCAGGCCTGCGCGATGGCATGTGGGACAGCGGCCGCATGGGCGGCGGGGCCGTACCATTCCGCACGGATAAAGGCTGGCTGGAGCTGTATCATGGCGCAACGTTGGATCACCGCTACTGCATGGGTGCCCTGCTGCTGGATCTGAACGATCCATCCAAAGTCATCGCCCGCTCCAATCAACCGATCATGGAGCCCGAGGCCGATTATGAGAAGAACGGATTCTTCGGAGACGTTGTCTTCTCCTGCGGCGCATTGGTCGATGGCGATGTCGTGAGGATGTATTATGGAGTAGCCGATACCTCCATGGCTTGCGCCGAATTGAGCGTAAAAGAAATTCTGGACAGCCTGACCTATGTATAAGATCTCTGTGTTTGATAACGGCCGATGCATTTGAAATGATCGTTGATGAGCAGAAGATATGCCAAATGGATCCTCGTGTCGCCATGTCACGAGGATCCTCCCCCCAAAACCCGAGGCCTGGTTATTGCAGGCCTCGGGTTTTTTGGCATCCGCATGACAGGCTTCCGCTGCATGCCTGAGTGGCTCAGCCAGGATCCCGGTTTTATTTCCCCGATGCCGCAAATATATATGGAAGCGTATACAAAATAAGTTACAATGAACTTAGGAAATCATCTTATCTCATGCTTCGAATACATACCGAGGAGGAATGCCGTCATGATTAAAGGAATTGCCCATCTGGCGTTCGATGTTGCCGATATGGAGAAATCCCTGCATTTTTACTGTGATGTGCTTGGTTTTACCCGTGCTTTTGATATTCCCAATGATCAGGGCGAACCGTGGATCGAGTACATTAAGGTGCGTGATGGACAGTTTATCGAGCTGTTTTACGGCGGACAAAATAAACCGGCCCGTGTAGAGCGGCCCGTCGGATTCTCCCATCTCTGCCTTGAGGTTGAAGACATCGAGCGCATCGCGGAGCACCTTCGCAAGCAGGGCGTGAAGCTGGACGTCCAGCCGGTTCAAGGAAAAGACTTCAACTGGCAGTGCTGGGCCAGGGACCCGGACGGCAACCGGATCGAATTCATGCAGCTGGATCCGAAATCGCCCCAGATGAACTGTTAGACGCTGCCATCGCCAGCCGAATCTCTGTCATACCTTACCCGTGGCCCCTGTGGAAACAAGCATCCGCTTGATCGCCGTTTTATTATCCTGTGCGCCGTACCACACGAAACATGCAGAGCTGAAAAAACATCCGAACCATGCGGCCGCTTCCCGAAACGAATCTGCCGACAAGGGTCTTGATTGCAACGACATTCCGGCGGCTATCACCCGATAATCTCAAGGTCATCCCGTATACAGGGTTGACCTTGTTTTTTCTTGTGCAAAATGTAGAGACAGGCCGTGCATTCAACATCTTGCCAACTTCTGTTAATCCGGCTACAATATAACCACCGAATTATTCAAATTTGAATAATATGTACATAGTTGAATAAGGAAAAGGAGTATCCTTAACATGAATGCACAACAAAGCAACATCAAATTGGTCGTCGCTGGTCTGCTGCTCGGCATCTTCATGGCCGCCATCGATAACACGATTGTAGCGACCGCGTTATCGACGATTATCCGCGATCTTCAGGGCTTCGACCAAGTCGTCTGGGTAACCTCGATCTACATGGTTGCCGTTATGGCCGGCACGCCGATATTCGGAAAGCTGTCCGATATGTACGGACGGAAGCGGTTCTTTATATTCGGACTGGTTGTCTTCCTGATTGGTTCTGCCCTCTGCGGGATGGCGAACAATATGACAGAGCTTATTATTTACCGGGCGATTCAAGGAATCGGCGGCGGTGCTCTTATGCCGATTGCGTTTACCATCGTGTTTGACCTGTTCCCGCCGGAGAAGCGCGGCAAGATGACGGGTCTTCTCGGCGCCGTATTCGGCACCTCCAGCATCATGGGACCTCTGCTGGGTGCTTTTATCACCGACAGCATCGGCTGGGAATGGATATTCTATGTCAACGTTCCGATCGGAATCGTGTCCTTTATCTTCATTATGACGTCTTACAAGGAATCGCGTTCCCATGCCAAACAGAAGATCGATTGGACCGGGGCAGCGACGCTTGTCGGCGCCATCATCTGTCTGATGTTCGGTCTGGAGCTGGGCGGGCAAACCTATGCATGGGATTCTCCGCAAATTCTGGGCTTGTTCGGGGGATTCATTGCTTTGTTTATCGTGTTTCTGTTCGCAGAGACCCGAGCAGCCGAACCCATTATTTCGTTCCAAATGTTCCGTAAACGCCTGTTTGCTTCAAGCAATATCGTTGCCTTGTTCTATGGAGCAACGTTTATCGTGGCAACCATCTACATCCCGATCTTTGTGAGCGGAGTGTACGGTGGATCGGCAACCAATTCGGGCCTCATTCTGATGCCGATGATGCTCGGCAGCGTATTCGGGAGCCAAGGCGGCGGTATGCTGACGACCCGGACTTCGTTTAGAAACATCATGATCCTGTCCGTCTTGTGCTTTATCACAGGCATTTTCTGCCTAAGCACGATAAGCCCGGATACGCCGCGCTACCTGTTAACGCTCTTCATGGTCCTGACCGGCTTTGGCGTCGGGTTCTCGTTCTCCACGCTCAGCATGGCCTCCATCCATAACTTTGATGCCAGACAGCGCGGCGCGGCAACATCGACGAACTCCTTCCTTCGTTCCTTTGGCATGACGGTGGGGATTACAATCTTCGGGATCATCCAGCGCAACGGCCTGAACAATCGGCTCGCGGAAGCCGGAGGAAACGCGCCGGCCGGTGCCGAGTTAAACGCGCCGGCCGGTGCCGAGTTAAACGCGGATGCCGTCCTTTCGCCTGAAGTGATGGGGCAGCTCCCGCCGAACGTGCGCGAACAGATCACGGCTTCATTGGCCGATTCCATCGCGAACACGTTCATGTGGGCGCTTGTGCCGGCGGTGCTGGCTCTCGTGTTCGTCCTTATGATGGGCAACGAACGGGTGACCGTTCCCGCCAAAGCCAAGGGAGCCTGATGGCATGTCCATGAAGCTGGCCATCCTGGGCTTGCTGCTGGAAGGAGACCATCATCCGTACGAGATCCGGATCAAGATGAAGGACCGGGGCATGGATCAATATACCAAGCTCCAGATGGGCTCCCTCTATTACGCGGTAGACCGGCTCGTCGAGGAAGGATACATCGAGGCCGTGGAAACCATCCAAAGCGACAGCCGTCCGGATAAAACCATCTACAGGATCACGGAATCCGGACGCAAGCTTTTTGAACAGCTGCTGCTCAAGAAATTCAGGGACATCGAGCCCGTGCACCACCCGCTGTATATGGCGCTGCCCTTCTCTCGCCACGCAGACCCCGCCGTTCTGGCCCCCATCCTGCAGACCCGGATCCGGGAAGCCGAACACCGGGTGAACCAGGCGTACCAACTATACGTGGAGCACCAGCATATCGTCCCCCGCAGCACGCAGCACCTGATGATCGGGATGTATGAGCACGCCAAGACCGACCTGAACTGGTTAAGACGGCTGCATGAGGACCTGGTGCATGGGAAGCTCGGCACGATCGGCGAGCCGTTGTTTCCGGAGGACGACCGGAACAGGTAATTCCGGGGGATTCTATCGCCCACTTCCTTGAATACGCAAAAAAAGCGAGCACTTCCCTCACTCAGGGTTGGTGCTCGCTTTTTTATATGAAAACGAAATTTAGAACAGGAACTCATCCGGGTTGGAGCCGAAACGTTTGTTTTGGTTCAAGCCGTCAATGGCCGCCATATCTTCTGCGGAAAGCTCGAAGTCGAAGATGCCGGCGTTTTCACGGATCCGATGATCTTTAATCGATTTCGGAATGACGATGACGCCGTTCTGAATGTCCCAGCGCAGAATGACTTGCGCCGTGGTTTTTCCGTATTTCTCCGCGATCTGCGCGAGCGCCGGTTGATCGAGGTTGCCCTGCATCAACGGGCTCCACGCTTCCAGAACGATATGATTCTCGCGTGCATAGCCCAGCAATTCCTTCTGGGAAAGCAGCGGATGCAATTCCACTTGGTTGACGACAGGTACCACGCCGGTATCCTCAATGATATGCTGCAGGTGGCGGATTTGGAAATTGCTGACGCCGATGGAACGAACGAGGCCTTCTTTTTGCAAATGAATCAATGCCTTCCACGTCTCGAGGTATTTATCTTTACCCGGCCAGTGCACGAGATATAAATCAACGATATCCAGCCCCAGCTTCTTGCGGCTCGTCTCAAAAGCTTGCAGCGTCTTCTCATAACCCTGGTCATCGTTCCATACCTTGGTGGTGATGAACAGCTCGTCCCGCGAAACGCCGGATTCGCGAATGGCTTGCCCTACGCCCTCTTCATTGCCGTAGATGGCAGCGGTATCGATGCTGCGGTACCCTGCAGCGATTGCTGATTTTACGGACTGAATAACCTCTTCGCCTTCTTTGGTCTTCCATACGCCAAGGCCCAGCCACGGCATTTTTACGCCGTCATTCAAAGTAGGTCCATCGGTAAAAGTTTGATTGGCCATTCTGAAATCCCTCCTGTTTATGTAATGCAGCGGATATTTGGCCGCTTTCTCCAGTATATCAAAATCCCAGTATCCCGCTCAACGTTACAGCCCTTGCGAGGGCTGCGGACATTTTTTAACTCCATTTAAACGGGGTTTAAACTTCGTCGGATACAATGGGAACAGATACAGGAAAAACAGGCTTTGCGGCCGTTTAATCAGGAGGAATTAATACCCCATGGAAAAACTCATGCTTATCGTTGCCTTAACCGCGCTTGCCATTACATTCGTTCTCTTCGTCGGAAATATCGTGAATAACGGACTGTCCGCCGCCTTCAAACTGAACAGCCGCGCCAAGAGGCTTGCCGTCGTGCTGATCATCGTCTACGCCGTTTCGATCAGCGGATTCGCGCTTCTCCACCATAGCTAATCCCATCATTCATCGCCAAAAAGGGCCGTCCTATGGGCAGCATGCTGCTATAGGCTCGGCCCTTTATTAATCGTTACGGCATTTGCATGTAACCTATCGTTTTAAACCTTGCGTCTAAAAATACCGAAGGTCAGCAGCCCGCATGCCGCCAGAAACAGATACGGCCCAGCGGCCGCTCCTCTGATCGTCTCTCCAAAAAAATCAATGGTCTTGGACGACACATACATCATGGTCAGGAAAATAGCGACCAGCGCAAAGGCGTAGGCAATCAGCTTGTTCATCTTCTTCTCGCGAACCACTTTCAAAAACGGATAGATGAAACATACGATGAACAACACGCCACCCTGCATAAAGCCGTTCTCCGCAGCCACGCCGATATCCAGCCATTTAAAAAAGAAAGAGGCTATCGCCAAACAGGTTGCGATAAAAATAAATTTGCTCCCCAGATCCCACTGTTTAAACCGAAATTTCATCCATGTACACTCCCCTAGTGTCAATCCCCCCGGATGCCCAGCACCCTTCGATAAACTTAGGGTCCATTATACCGGATTTTTGCGGCCGGGGATAGATCAACTACAGGTCTGCAGCACTATTCAGCCATACCGTCTTGTTCGTGGCCGGTTGACGTTTCCCCTGCTTCGGCTCCATGTCCGGATACCCGATGTACAGGAAACCCAGCATTTTATCGTCAGGCTTCAATCCGAACGCTTGGTTCATCAGCGCATGGAAACACGGCTCGCCGGTTCTCCACACGGCGCCAAGACCCAGCTCATGAATTTGCAGCAGCATGTTCTGGATGCCGGCGAATACCGCTCCGTACTCTTCCAGCTCAATCACCTTCGGATCCGTCGACGGCTCAACCGCCACACCGATGACGACCGGAGCGCGGTACGCCTTCGTACGTCCCGATTCGCGCGCTGCGTTCACGGCCTCTTCGCTCGTATCGTCGCCGCCGGCCACCTGAATATCACCCAGGGCATTGCCGAGCACGTCGCGGCCTTCCCCTTGCATGACAAAGAATTTCCACGGCTCCGTCAGCTTGTGGTTCGGCGCCCAGGTTCCTGCTTCGACGATCTGTTCGATCAACTCCTGCGGTACGGCGTCAGGCTTGACCTTGCCAAGGCTGCGGCGCGTGCGGATAGCTTCACTTACGTTCATATTTGATTTCCTCCCGAGCTATATATAGTTGGTCTTATTTGCATACTCCTAATTGAGAGTCTATCTCAATTATAACAAAAAGAGAAGGGGACACCTATCGAGATTCTCGGGTACGGTTCATGTCATAAATTGACCAGTTGAAGAATAACAAGCTCTTCTCTGTCTCCAAATCCTCGATTACAGCCTAGAATTATTGTAAATCCTCCTCTGTTTTACTAGCATTTGGATCGAAACGTTCACATCCTTCTCCTCTATTTTATCTAGATTTCCATGCCATTATCTGGGATAATGGGGTTTAACTCACACAAGAAGATTAGGAGGATGATTCATGACTGATAAGCGACTTATAACGCCCGAGGATTTGTACCGGATGCACTGGGTGAATGACCCTGTCGTATCCCCCGCAAGCGGGGCCATAGCCTATGTACATAAGTCCGTCAGCGAAAAGCACGACGGTTACCGTTCCCATATCCGCCTGCTTCCCGCAGGGGGCGATCAGGATATTCCCTTCACTTCCGGCGAGGCCGATGCAGCACCCGCTTGGTCCCCCGACGGGTCTGAGCTTGCCTTCTTGCGCAAAAAGGGCGATAAGCCACAGGTATGGATCATGCCTGCCAACGGAGGGGAAGCCCGCCCCGCTACCGACCTAAAGCACGGCGTCAGCGCATTTAAATGGTCGCCGGACATCTCGCGTCTGCTGGTTCGGAGCGAAGCCGAAGCGGCTGAATCTACCGAAAGCGAAGAGAAAGACGAAGACGACAAGCACAAGCTGCCGGAAGAAAAAATCATTAACCGCATTAAATATAAAGCCGATGGCCCCGGATTATGGAATGACCGCCGACATCATCTATTTATCGTGAATCCGGCTACGGAAGAATGCAAACCAATCACCGAAGGCGATTTTGACGTATATGCCTTTGCCTGGTCACCCGACGGCGGTAGCATCGCATACAGCAGCACCCTCGCCACGGAGCATTTCCCGGACCCGGATCTTCGCTTGACGAACGATGTGTTTGTCATGGACCTGTCCAGCGGATCGGTAACCGAAATCACGGACGGAACCCTCTCGATCGGTTCCATTGCGTTCACCCCGGACGGGCAGCATGTACTCATGCTTGCCAGCGATCTCAGCTGCGGGTTTGCCACGCTGACCAAAATCCACCTGGTTCCGCTCTCGGGCGGAGAAGCCCGCGTCCTCTTCACGGACATGGACGTTCAGCTCGGGCACGCCGCTGTCAGCGACATGAGAGCTGGGGCGGGAACGCCTCCCCTGTTCAGCAAGGACGGCCGATCGGTTTACGTTCAGCTCAGCCAGGATGGGGGCGTCCATATTGGACGTTTTGGCTTGGACGGCTCCTCCTTCGAGCTGGTGGTGGCAGGTGAACGCGAGGTGTACCAATTCGCACTGACACCGGAAGAAAACGTGGTATTTGCCGCTGCCGACCCGCTGCAGCCAGGCGATCTGTTCAGCTTCACTACAGGCAGCAACGAGGAACGCCGTCTGACGAACTGCAATGAGGAGCTGTGGAACGAGCTTACGTTAAGCACGCCGGAGTCCTTTACGTTCCGTACGTCGGACGGCTGGCCGATCCAAGGCTGGATCATGAAGCCTGCCGGCTTCGCGGAAGGCTCCAAGGTCCCGGCCGTGCTGGAGATTCATGGCGGTCCGCAAGCCATGTACGGACACACGTTCATGCATGAGTTCCAGCTGCTGGCGGCAGCCGGCTATGCCGTTTTCTATACCAACCCGCGGGGCGGCCATGGATACGGTCAAGTCCACGTCAATACCGTCAGAGGCGATTACGGCGGGCGGGATTACCAGGATCTGATGGAAGCCGTGGATTATGTTGTGAATACCTACACTTATATCGACGCTTCCCGTCTCGGCGTGACCGGCGGCAGTTACGGCGGCTTCATGACCAACTGGATCATCGGTCATACCGACCGATTCCAAGCTGCGGTAACCCAGCGCTCGATATCGAACTGGATTTCCTTCTACGGCGTCAGCGATATCGGCTATACCTTTACCCAGGATCAAATCTGGGGCAATCCTTGGGACGATCTCGACAAGCTGTGGAAGCACTCCCCGCTCGCTTACGTGAAGAATGTCAGCACGCCGCTGCTTATCCTTCACGGCGAACAGGACCTCCGCTGCCCGATCGAGCAGGGAGAACAGCTGTTTATCGCCTTGAAGCGACTGGGCCGTGAAACCCAGCTGATTCGCTTCCCCGGCGCGGACCATAACCTGTCCCGCAGCGGCAAGCCGCACCTGCGGGTCCGGCGCCTCAGGCACATCGTGCGCTGGTTCGTGGAGCATATCGAAAAATAACATCAAAAGAAAAACCATCCCCGTGCGAGCTGGCGCAATGAACGCTCGACAGGGATGGTTTTTTTGTGTTGGTTCATCAAACAGGACCGTACACCCTCTCGCCCGCTACAACAGTCTCCCGGACCACCATGCCCGATCCGTCCGTATCGCAGTCGAACAGCGTCAGGTTCGCCGGGCTCCCGAGCGCAAGCTCGCCCAACTGCGGCATATCCAGCACCATAGCCGGGCGGACCGTGACCGCGCTTACTGCTTCCGCCAACGTCATATCCGTATAGCGAATCGCATTCGCAATGCCAACCTCCAGCGAAGAAGCGGATCCGGCCAGTATCGCCGGATTCGCTACCGTATGCAGGCGCCCGTCCGCCGTCAGCTCGACTTCGCCTCCGATGAGGCTGCTGTACCTTCCGGGAGCCATGCCGCCGAACATGACGGCATCGCTGACAAGCACCGCTTTGTTCCGTTTTGCCCGCAGCATCGCTTTCAGCACAGGGGGCGCCAGATGGTGGCCGTCCGGTATAAAGGTGGCCCATAAACGGTCGTCCGCCAGCTGGTGCCAGATATAGTTGGGGTGGCGCGGCAAAACGGGCTGCGAGCCGTTCCCCAGATGCGTCGAAACCGTCGCCCCTGCCTGCACTGCCCGATCGATCTGCTCGCCGGTTGCCATCGTATGCCCGATCGCGACGATAACACCTGCCTTGACTACCTTCTCTATAAATGGAACCGAGCCTTCGCGCTCCGGCGCGAGTGTCACCATCCGGATAAGCCCGTCAGCCGCATCCTGAAGCCGTTGAAACTCATCCCAATCCGGATTCCGGATATACTCCCTCGGATGCGCCCCGCGACTGCCGTCTTCATCGGATAGATAGGGGCCTTCCATATGAATGCCGACTATCGAGGCGCTCCCGAACTGCTTGGACCCGGCATACTTGGATAATGCCTGAAATGCTTGACGCATCCGGTCGTAGCTGCCCGTGATGACCGTTGGCAAGTAGGCGGCGACCCCGCACCGATGCAGCGCCCGCGTCACACCTTCAATGTCGCTTTGCGACGTCACGGTTCCATTCAAATCGTATCCGCCGAAGCCGTTGACCTGCACATCGATCCAGCCGCTGCTGATCCAGGGCAGCAACGCCGTCTTATCCCCCTGACCTAACCGTCGTATAGCCGCGATCCGTCCGTCTGACGACTCTACCTCAACCGGCTCGCCGGTGTGCGGGAGCTTTCCACGCCACATCATAGGTGCCCCCTGCCTAAGCCCATTGATATATCGGCGCTGCCGATGCTTTATCCAGATACAGCATCCAGCTGGAATGCGTCTTCAGGATGGTAGCCGGCACCCGGTTATCGACCCCGCCTTGAATCGTATTTTGAATGGCTGCCGCTTTCGCCTGATGAGGCACGACCGATACGATATGGCGGCTCTTCAAAATCTGCTTGACCGTCATCGTAATCGCCTGTTTGGGCACTTCCTCATTCGTTGCAAACCAGCCTTCCCTTACCTGCTGGCTCTTGCAGGTATCGCTGAGATTCACGATCGTATAAGGCGAATCGTTATCAAAATCGGCCGGCGGATCATTAAAGGCAATATGCGCATTCTCCCCGATCCCGATCAGGGCCAAATCCACGGGCGCTTTGACGATTTCCTCGTTCAGCCGCTTCACCGTTTCCTCGGGATCGCCCTCCCCGTTGATGAGCCAAGCTTGACCGACGCTCACATATTTCAGGAAGCGCTCCTTCAAGTACTTGCGAAAGCTCGCCGGATGGGATTCCGGCAGCGCAATGTATTCGTCCAAATGGAACATTTCGATTCGTTCCCATTCCAGATTCAGCTTCACGAAATGCGACAAAAACTCAAACTGCGACGCGCCCGTCGACAGGACGATTCGCGCTTTTCCTTTATCCGCGATTGTATCGCGAAGAATCGCCTCGCAAGCGCGGGCCGCCTCCAAGCCTGCCTGATCCGCATGTTCCAAGATGTTCAACTGCATAATGATAATTCCTCCTTGTTGTACAACATTGTAGAAATGTAAGCCATTAGGCCAGAACGCCGCTATTCATAAATTCCTCCAGCCTCACCATGCGTTTTTCTACGCGGGAACGCTCGGCGGCAAACGCCATCAGATGACTCTGGATCGATGCTTGGGCAGAGGTTGTGCTGTTATGCTGTCCCTTGGATTGAACCGACTTCACAAAATCGGCGATCAAACGCATATCCCCGCCGCCATGGCCTACATGGCCTTCCGGATCGACGAGCTGGATCACTTCCTGCTTGCCGCTGCCGAAACGGCGGATCTCGATCTCATTAGTCTCCATCGTGGCCCGTATTTCGCCTTCGGTGCCCATTAGCTTGATGGTACGGTTGCATTTCTCCGTGAACGCGCTCATCGTGAACACCGCCGTAATGTCATGCTCGAACTCCATGCTGACGACCTGATGATCCACGACGTCGTTATCACAATGGTACACGCACCGGCCAAAAGGACCCTCCAGCATCGCTTGGTAACGCGCTTCGTAACTCGGGTCGTTGCTCGCAGCCTCGCCTTTCCAGCCTGCATTCTCGATCAAATACGTATTCGGCGCATAGTACTGGCATTCGTGCGATACCGGGCATCCATCCAGGCAGCGCTTCGGCGCGCCGGGCGGAGCCGATTCCGGACGGAAATGCGACAGGTGGCCATAGGAGGCCACGCTTAGACATCGGCCTCCCGCCAGCCATTGCATGATGTCCAAGTCATGGCAGGATTTGGCCAAAATCATCGGGCTGGATGACTCGCTGTTATTGAAATATCCCCGCACATACGAGTGGGCCTGGTGCCAATAGCCGACGTTCTCGTTGTGCTGGATCGACATCAGGCGGCCGATTCGTCCTTCATTGAGCAGCCGTTTAAGCTCTTGGAAAAAAGGCGCATACCGGAGAACATGGCAAATCGTTAACGTACGGTCGAAGGCTTCCGCCTGCCGGCCCATATCGATGCATTCCTGCCACTCCGGGGACATCGGCTTTTCCAGCAGCACATGATACCCGGCTGCCAACGCCTTCATGGTCGGCTCATAGTGGTCCCGGTCCCTCGTGCAGATGAAGACCGCATCCGATTGACGGGGTCCGGCAAACAGCTCATCCCAGCTTGCAAAGCATTGCTCATCCGCTATCCCGAACTTCGCTTGGCAGCGGCTGCGCCGCACCTCATCCGGATCGGCAACGGCAACAATCTGCATCTCCTCCGGTCGCTGGAGCGCATATCCGCTGTAAATCATGCCGCGAAGGCCGGCTCCGACCAGCGTGACCGTTAGTGGTTTTGGTTTACTCATGTCCTTCCACATCCTTTCCCTCTAGTTGCCCGCGATATTCTACCCTTGGTTCGTTCAGCTCGGAGGGATCAAGCATCTTGAAAATGCCGGGAAACACGACGCTCATCGCTTCCTCCTCCTCAAGCTGCCGCGCCCTGACCAGATCGGCTGCACTACACACAGGATGAATGGCCGTAATCGTGCCGATTCTGTGGTCAACCTCCGCGGCAAGCTGCACATACAACCCTTCCCGACCTACCGTATAGAACGGGATCGCTCCCGCCTGCCACTCATCAAAGTGGGAGATAACCTCCATGCACCGGATGACATCGTACGTGCGCAGCGCAGCCAAACTGTCCCCGAGCCAGATCAAATCATCGGCAAGCTTATGCAGCACCCCAAAATAAGAACGCGCGGGCTTACCATAGATCGGATAGGGCTCATGAGGACCGACCCCGGACGTGTTCAGCACCAGCACGGCGCGGCCGGATCGGCAGGTTTCCTGAATCCAGGCCCAATGCGCTTTCAGATGGCGGGTCCCTCCCCGCCAAACGGCAACGGTCAGCAGCCGCCTTCGTTCGGCTGTATCCTCGGCCAGTCGGAATACATAACCGCTGTTCATGATGCCCTGCTGCGACCACCACAAGCGATAATCGACCTCAAGGCCCTCCACTGTGCCCAGCCCAATGATGCGCGGGTTCAATTCGCAAGGCTTCCGGGAGGCGTAAATCTTCTCCTGCAGCCACTGCCTTGCTTGATCCTGTCTTTGCTGCGTCGGCAGCAGCGAACGGGCTGCTGCCAGCTGGTCGCAGCGATCGGCATTGAAGTCCCGGATCGTCCTTCCGTCCGCCTTATCCCGGTACACCTGACCGCTGGGACTGCACCACAGTTGTTCCGGAGGCAGCGCCTCGATCTTCATGGCATCGTTGGGAACAACCTTCACCTCGAGATGCCGGACGAAAAATGCCGCGGCCGCCGCGGCCAGCCGATCCGTATAGCGGTGCGTCGAGGCGTCGGTCACAAGCTGCAGGTCGCCCGGGTGACCGAGCAGCTCCCAGAAGCGCCTGCAGCGATCAACGGTGCGCCGCGTGCCTTCAATCGGGAAGAAATCGTATTCTGCCGCCAACACGATCAGCGGCTTCGGCGCAAAAGCGATAAGCAGATCCTCATGGTCGTAACCCAGCCCGGACAGGCCCGGCCATACCTGCTCGGCATCCTGCACGCCGCCGGCATGCATGTACAGCTGCCGATTCATGATGAAGGTGGCGGGAGCCGCCGCCGCTATGCGTTCATCGCAGACCATCATCATGGCCGTCTGCGTTCCGCCGCCGGAATTTCCCGTTACGCCGATCCGCGACGGATCGACCTCGGGCCGTTCGCACAAGTAGTCGATGGCACGCATGGCATCGTGAACGAAATATCGGGCTACGCTGTCGCCGAGCATATGGCACTGAACGCCGTACTGCTGATGCTCCTTCGTTCCCCATAGGACGCTCCCTTCCCGATGCTCGAAATCATGAAGGCTAAGGCGCTCGCCCTGCCCGATCGGATCGATGGCCAGCACGATGATGCCCGCCCGGACGAAGTGCTGGATGACGCGCTGATAATAGGCATCATGCTTCGCCCCCAGCTCGTGCCCGCTCAGAAACAGGACGGCCGCGGAGCGTTCTTCCCGGTGATCGGGCAGATACAGATTCGACGTGACGGCATACCCCGGAAGGGACTCGAACATCACCTTCTCTATATGAAAGCCGGTTCCGCGAATACTTCCCGTTGTGCGTCCGTTAAGAAGGGTATCGGTTCTACCATTTGACATGTTGCCGGCGTTCCCCGTGGACCAGCGCGAACGTTCCTTAAGCGGAGACCTGTCAGGCGATGTTTCCTCTCCGAATGCCGCCCCTTCCTCCCGTCCCGGGTTCGCGAATGCATCGGGAAGACCGCCGATGGACCTCAGGAAGGCCGCCCTTATGGCCTCCTGCCGCTCTCTTGCCGCCTCGGCCGTGACGATGGAATCGCGGATAGCATCCCCGGCGGCAAATGCGGCATCGGAACGCTCGAACACATGCGCTTTCAACTGATCCCGCGTGTCGTATAGCGTGCAAACATACTGCTCCAGTTCCTGAACGCTGTTCATCTCGATGAACTCCTGTTGACGAGCGTCGGCGATACGTCCGGCAGCTTCATCGCCCGGCCTTCGGCAATGGAGCGATTGGCCGTGGCGCCGATCAGAAGGGATTCGGCGCCTACCGAGCTGTCGGCTTGTTGACCTAGCGGATCTTCGATCCCGCCTTCGAACAGCGCCTTGCGCAGCTTTGCATCCCCGCCGCCGTGACCGGCGGCCGATGTATTGACCTCGACCAGCTCTTCCGTGCCATCGGCTCTGAAAATATGAATCCGGCTCGCTTCCCCTTGCTTCATATCCGCGTTGCTGTATACATTCGAGACCTCAATCCGGCCTTTGCTGCCGTTGATCGCGGCGCGCCAGCCCTCATACGGGCTATAGGCGACGAGGGAATAGGTCAGCATCGCATCATTGTCGTACCGGACATTGACCGACATCGTGTCATAAATGTCGATCCGGCCGTCAAACAGGCAGCGGTCCCGCAAATAGCCGTCGGCTTCTTCCGCCTGGCGATAGTATTTTTCAAGAAACGGATCCTTTTCGATATCCATATAGAACTCGCACTCGTCTTTCCGGTGGCAAGTCAGGCATCGTTCTCCATGGTCCTGCCGGTCGTCCCCGTACACCCGTCTCGTCCCAAACGCATGAACTTCCGCGGGACGGCTGTTCATCCACCAGTTCACGATGTCGAAGTGATGCGTGGACTTGTGAACCAGCAGCCCGCCGCTGTTCTTCATCTCGGCGTGCCATCTGCGGAAATAGTCCGCGCCATGCCGGCGGTCCAGAAACCACTCCAGATCAATATGGTAAACATCTCCGATGGCTCCTTGCAGCAGCAGTTCCTTCACGGTCGCAAAATAAGGCGCAAACCGAAGGTTGAACGTGACCGTCACCTTCTTGCCGCTCTCCGACTCCGCCTGCAGAATCTCTCGGCACTTGTCTTCGTCAATCGTCATCGGCTTCTCGCTAATGACGTCGCAGCCTGCCCTCAAGGCTTGCACGATGTAGGTATGATGCGTGTAATCCGTACTCGCCACGATCACGACATCCGGCTTCGCGGCGGCGATCATTCCGTCAAAATCATCGTAGACGGGGATCCCCCCGCACTCCTCGCTCAGAAAGCGCGCCCGCACCGGATTGGCATCATACACGCCTTCAAAGGCAAGGACGCCTCTCCAGTCGGTAACCATCGGCTTAGCAAACATATACAGCGCTCTCGATCCAGCGCCGACCAGCACGTACTTCTTCATATCGTAAGTTCCTCCTTCAGCCTTTCATCCCTGTCGAAGCGATGCCTTGAACAAATTGCTTCTGCGCGAACAGATAGACGATGACGACCGGCAGCGTCGTAATAACGGCCCCCGCCATCAGCAGCGCTTGATTGACGTTCTCCGATTTCAGGTAGAGCAAGCCGAGCGGCAATGTGTACAATTCCTTGTCTTGCAGGTAAATCAGCGGGCCCAGCGTGTTGTTCCACGCGCCCATGAAGGTGAATACGCCCAGCGCGGCCAGCGCCGGCTTGCACAGCGGCAAATAAATTTTGAAGAATATGCCCGGCGGGCTGCAGCCGTCGATCGTAGCCGATTCATACAGCTCTTTGGGCAAGGATTTAATGAACTGATGCATTAAGAAAATACCGAACGCCCCGCCCAGGAAGCTGGGCACGATCAAAGGGTAGTACGAATTCAACGCCCCGAATTCCTTCCAGATGAAATAGGTCGGGATCATGGTCACTTGCGACGGAATCATTAGGGTAGCCAGCATGATCATATAGATGAGCCCCCGCAGCCGAAAGGTAAACATCGCCAGCCCGAAGGCCACGAAAGCGCTGGAGACCAAGGATCCCACCATCTCGATCGAAACGATGAAAAAGCTGTTCAAGGTATATCGACCGAAGTCGACTTTATTCCATATCGTCACATAGTTATCCCAATTCAGCGGATTCGGGATGAGCTGCGGCGGCATCTGCGAGATGGCGCCAACCGTCTTCAGCGACGTGGACAGCATCCATATGAACGGGAACACCATGAAAACCGCACCGGCAATCAGCAGCAGGTACATCAGCACCTTAAGCAAGGGGTGAGTCGTCTTAGTCATAGTGCACCCACTTTTTCTCGAAATACTTCTGAAACAACGTGAAGCCCAGGATGATGACAAACAGCAGCCAGGCCGTTGCCGATGCCGGTCCCATTTTGAAGAGCAGGAACGCATCCCGGTACACCAGCAGATTCGGCACCATATTTCTCTCCGGTATGCCCGTGGTGATGGAGCCGAACAGACCGAGGAACACGTCGAATGCCTGGAATGCCGAGATGGTAGACAAAATCATGACGAGATACACCATCGGCGTTACCATCGGGAACACCACCTTCGTCAGCTGCTTCCAGCCATTGGCGCCATCGATCTGCGAGGCTTCCAGCACCTCTTTCGGAACGTTCTGCATGCCGGCCAGAATCATGATCATGGATTGGCCCACGCCCTTCCATACCTGAACGATCGCGATGCTGGAGATGACCATCAGCCAATGGCTGCTGTCAATCCATTTGACGGGGGCAAGGCCGACAGACTCCAGCACCCAGTTAATCACGCCGTATTGATAGTTGAACATCCACACCCAGACCACACCGCCGGCGATCCACGGAGTCACGACGGGCAGGAAATAGAACAGCCGGAACAAGCCCTTGGCCCGGATGGCCTGATTCAGCATGAATGCGATCACGAACGCCATTATCGTCTGAATCGGCACGAAGATGAGCGCAAACACAAACACGTTCCGAATGGACACCCAGAACTCGTGCTTGTTCAGGACGCGCACCCAGTTGTCCAGTCCGATCCACCGCGGGGGGTTAAACAAATCCCACTCCGTGAAGGAAATATACGTGGAGAAGAGGATCGGAAATAAGAGAAAAACCACGACATTGATGACAAACGGCAATGTGAAGATATAACCCCAGTATCCTTGTTTCTGCATGACACACCTGCCTTTCGTTAACGAAGCAAGGGATGCAATCCGACACGTCGCCAAGACTGCATCGCCCTGATCCCATGAAAGTTATTTACCGGAGTCCAGCACATCCTGAACCTTGGCATGAATATCCTTCACGCCGTCTTCCACCGAAACGTTGCCCACCATGATTTCATTGACCACCTGCTGCACCAGAATGCGCCATTCGCTCCAGGTAGCATTCTCGTCAAGGGTAACGCCGCCTTCGTTAATGCCGTCCGTGAAAGCCGCTTTGTTCAGCGGTTTGGTTGTGCTGTCCTTCAATTGATCCAGCGCCGACTTTTTAACGGGCAGCGTGGATCCCGTCTTGACGACGATATCCTGCACTTCATCGCCGAGATAATATTTCAGGAACTCCCAGGCGGCATCCTTCGATTCCTGCTTGGCTCTGGAGGAGACCAGCCACGTGTTGGCTACCATCGGAACATAGCGCTTGCCGTCAACCCCTTTCGGAATTTTGACGACATCCCAGTTCGTGTCGGCAAAGCTCTCGTTCATATTCACCTGCAGGCTGTATTGAAGGAAATACATCGCGGCCTTGCCGCTCGCGAATACTTCGAGCTCGCCGCCGTTCGCTTTCAGGTAATCGATATCGGCAAAATAGCCTTGATCCAAACCGTCATACAGCTGCTGTAATCCGGCCGCGGTTTTGGGATCGTCAAACCGCGATTTCGTCAGGGTGTCGTCCAAGGCCGAGCCGCCTGCCTGCTTGATCCAAGGAAACCAGCCGTTGGTGATGGAAAAGGAACCGATGAATCCGAATTGGCTCGTGTTGTCTCCATCCTTGACCGTCAGCTTCTTGGAGGCCTCAATCAGGTCGTCATAGGTCCAGTCGTCGGTTGGTACAGGTACGCCCGCCTTCTCGAAGACATCCTGGTTATACGCGAGCGCAATCGGGTTAATGCCGTGAGGCACGCCCCAGATCTTGCCTTCAGGCGTTTTGGCGGAGAACAGGCCGTCGATGTATTCGTCCGCTTTCAGGTCGGCTTCAATGTAGGAGGACAAGTCCTCTGCCACGCCTCGTTCCCCGTAGCTAAGTATGGTGGCGTTCTCTTGGAACCAGACGTCCGGCATCGTGTTGCCTGCAATCTGCGTGGCGATCTTGGACGTAAAGTCCCCCCAAGGCGCTTCTTGGATTTCAACGTTGATGTGGGGGTGGGACGCAATAAAACCGTCGATAATTTCTTTACTCGTCACCTCATAGCTGCCAGGGAGCCCAATCTTGAGCGTCACCTTCTCTTTGCTGCCTTCCGCTTCCCCCGGCGAGACCTCCCCATCGGTTGACCCGCCGGATGAGGAGCAAGCGGTGAACATCATCATAAACGCCAGCATCAAAGAGATTACCTTTACCTTTTTAGACATTGAAAACCCTCCTTTTTGAGTTGCAAATAGAGATTGCGTGTTTTCTGCTCCAGCTCATTCCAATGGTATTGATTCTATAGTAATCGATTTCTGTAACGAGTATAGCATGGAAGCCCTTTCTTGAATAGAGTTTTCTATGCTCCCATCGATTATTTTTATAATATAAGTCTGACTTTGAGCGTTGTATAAGGTATTCCAAGGTTTAACAGGGATTGTTTTCCACATGCTGAATCAAGAAACGAATAGAAAAAAGTTAGTAATCGATATCTTTTATAACAACTAATAAAGCCCGAGCGTTGTTGTTATGCCCGGGCTTTAAACCATCCTTGTATTCACTTGTTCTCCCGGATATCCCGGACCGATTTTCGCTCCAGCAATTTAGGCTGCAGCATCAAATCGAACATCGGGCTATCCTCGCCCTGCATCATATCCAGCAGCATTTTGCAGGCCATCTTCCCCATCTCGTAATCGGGCTGCTTAATGGTTGTGAGCGGCGGATGAATCATCTGTCCCACGTCAATGCCGTCAAAGCCCATCACCGAAATCTGCTCCGGCACCTGAATGTCGCGCTGCGACAATTCGTTGATCACCCCAAAGGCCATCATGTCGTTGCACGCAAATATCGCCGTCGGCTGCGGCGAATGTTCCAGCAGTCTCTGCGTGAGCTGCTTGCCCGTATCGAATTCGGTGACCGCATTATACACTTCCTCGGTCGGGGACTCGACCACCAGCGGCTTGAGACCCGCGTCCTTCATCGCCGACATATAGCCCTGATGAATGCTTCGGCGGCTTGGGCGATCCAGCTTGGAAGTGACGTAACCGATGCGCGCATGCCCCTTCTCCTGCAGATGCTTGGTTGCGATGTAACCGGCCTTGTGGTAGTCGAACTCGATCTGGTTAATGTTGTCCTCATCGATCTTCTGATCGATGGCGATGACGTTCAGGCCAAGTTTCATCAACTGGGTCAACTGGCTCTTATCCTTGGAGATCGAGGAGATGATCAGGCCTTTGACCTGCTTCTCCATGATCGTCCTTAAATATTCGTCTTCCAGGGCCGGATCTTGCAGGGAGTTGCATACGATAACCGTAAAGCTATTCTGCCGAGCCACCTCTTCGATCCCGAAAATGACGGAAGAATAAAACGGGTTCACAATAGAAGGAATGATGACTCCGATCGTATTGCTGCTATTCTTCTTCAGCTGTTTGCCGAGCATATTCGGAATATAATTGGACTCCTTCGCGATTTGCTGGATGCGCTCTTTAAGCTCCTTGCTGACAGGATAACTGCTGTTGCTTAACACGCGCGAAACCGTTGCCGAAGAAACATTCGCCATCTTTGCTATATCATGTATTGTGGTCGGCTTCTTCATAGGATCCCTCACTTATAGTAATCGTTTACTATTGTAAAGTATACAAATAGCTGACATAGAAAGCAATAAACCGATGAAAATATCCTAAACGTTCATGCCCCCGTTATATCCTTAGATCCCGCATTTCTCGGCTAAATCCCATTGCCCGAAACGTTATGTTCAGCCGCTGAATGTGACGAATCCCGCTATCGATTTGCCTTACGTGCTTGCGAACAAAAAAAGAGACCGCCGGGTCATCCCCGGCGGCAAATATATTGGTGGAAGGAATTTCATCGTTCAGTAGGAATAAGGAGCAGCTAAAAAATGACTGAGTCTGAGATTACACTTCAGGCGTTCCGTAGGTTGCGAACCAACCCTTGATCGTATCGAAATCATCCGTAAAGGACAGGGAGAGCAGCAGCAGAACGCGGGCTTGTTGAGGACTCAGGTTGTCGCCTGAAATGATGCCCTCTCCGCCGCCGTATACGCTGCCAGAGCCTGTACGGGTCGTAGTTACGAAGACCACCCCCTTTTCGATGGCTTCTTTGCGGGCGGCACTCATCTCTCTCGAGATGCCGCCTGCGCCGGTACCGGAGGTGACGATGCCTTTAGCTCCGTCTGCCACAAAGCCTTTGATCGCCCCGCCGCCGGCCTCCTGATAAGAAACCGCAATTTCGACCTTCGCCAGATCCCCTTTCGTGATTTTGCTCAGATCAAACACTGGTTTACCCTGGCCTTCGTCTTTCATTGCACGGAGGGGAGCCCGGTAGATACGGATATTCTCGTCATCGATATATCCGACCGCGCCCAGCATAGGCGTTTCGAACGTGTCGGTGCGGTAGTCATTGGTCTTGGTTACGCCGCGTGCCAGATGAATCGTGTCATTCAGCATCAGCACCGTGCCGAAGGATTCCGTGCGGCCGCTCCCGGCAAGTTTGATGGCGTTGTACAAGTTCGCTTGGGCATCGGAACCGATCACCGTCCAAGGTCTCATGGAACCGGTGATAACGACGGGTTTATCGCTTTGCACCGTCAGATCGAGGAAGTACGCAATCTCTTCCATCGTATCCGTCCCTGTTGTCACGACGACGCTATCGTACACCTCCAGCGCCTTGTCGACGGTCCGGGAAAGATCGTATAAATCGGCCATGGTATAGGCGCTCGACCCGGAGTTGCCGAACTGAAGCGTGCTGATATCCGCAATCTTGTCCGTATTCGGAAGCTCGCCTACCATATCTTCAATCTTCAGCGTTCCTGCCCGATAGGATTGAAAGCTGGTAGCATCCGTCGATTGGCCCGCCAAAGTGCCGCCAGTCGCAACCACCAGCACGTTCGGCTTCGCCGATTGTTTAGAGGCCTCCGACAGGGGAGGAACCGTCGTATTCCTTCCTGGCGCCGCAGGGGTTTGCACGGGTGAAACCGCACTAACCGTCCCTTTCACTTCCGTTACCGTTGCAGCATGTGCCGCATACGTCCCAACAGGCGATAAAGTAATCACAAAAGCGGTAAATGCAGCGGTACTCCAAACTGCTAACGGGCGTTTCGACTTCGGTTTCATCATGGCACTCTCCTCTGATGTGTATGTGATATTATCTAACATAAATCTATGTATTCGTTAGAGTTATTCTATTTAATGTTATTTAATATAACAAATATTACATGCAGTAGAGAAAACGTTAACAATGATAGTTTATGAATGATAACCCCTCTTTTCTTGCCATTTTTAATAGATTTAAATAAATATAATCCAGAAATAAAAAGAGCACATCATGAGAATAAAATCAATTAATGTTATATAAATTAACATATGAAGCCATCTGCAAACGATTCTATCCGAACTATAAACAATAACAAGGGATAGTCCATCACCTTCCGGTCGGACTATCCCTTGCACTTGTTATCATTCATTGCGCTTGCTGGCGATTATCTTGTATAAACGCCTTCTGCTTAATCCGCCTGTCCCGGTTCCTCCACAGCCCCTGCTTCGGTGACACGGTACACCATAATTTCACCATCCACCACGTGATAGATGGAATAAGAGTCCACCAAGTTGTTCTCGTTAAAGCTAATCATGAGCTGCGCCTTCATGCTTCCGCTATCGAGGCCCTGAACATCTACCGAAACGGCGGTTTCGGGGTAATGGTAGCCTTCCTTGCCTGGATGATCATACTGCCACGAAGTGAATCCCCCGCCTTTAGCCGTCGTCTTCGCCTCCCCAAGCTGTTGCCGGACTTCTTCCATCGTCTTGCTTATCAGTGACAGCTCTTTCAGGGAAGAAACAACATCTTCTCCCTGCTCTTTCGAGGTTGAAGCGTCTGCTTGAGAGGTTGCATTTTCCGCGGAAGGGGCCGGAACAGACGGCGACGGATCGGCTACCTTCGCTACCGATTGATCTTCTGAAGCCTCGTCACTCTCTCCGGCAGGAGTTGCCTCTTTCTTCTCTTCCGGCTGCGGCTGCTTGGTTAATTCAAGCCCTTGCACGGATGTGTTCACCGGCTCGTTCTCCACCAGGGGAGTTTCGTTGCTGCAGCCTCCGATCACCAGCACGGCCACCACTGCAACCCATATCATGCTAATCTTGTTCATTGCTCACTACTCCTTCGTTGTCTCTCCATTATGATTGGAGGTAATATGGAATTCCTTCATCATGTTATGGAAGCGTGCACCGAAGCCTTCGGAGGCCTCCAGGAAATACTGCTGCTTCACGACAAAGCTGCCGCCCTGCCCGTTATCGAACACATAATACCGTATGACCGGATCATCCCACTCTTTGCCGCCGGTGCCGCCTACCGCACGCACCTCCCAGCCTTGAATCGGTTCATCCACGAGGTTCGCCTCGACCTTCGGATACGTTTGCAGCTCTTTCTGAAGCTGCTCCGCTGCGCTCTTTGGATCAATGCCCTCCTGCGAAATTTCCATGAACACCTCCGGATAGCGGTCATCTGTTGGCTTCTCCTTCAATTCAATGCGGTCCACGCCCGATTCATGAACCATCTTAAACCGGCTCTCATCCATATAAATCACGTAATCCGCTCCCTCATGCAGCTGATCCACGCTTGTTTCCGGCATGCCCTCCAGCTCCTGTTCAACCGTCTTCTGAGGAGCGAACCATTCCTTCACCTGATCAATGAACGCTTGGACAGGCGCCGTCTGAAAGCTGACGGTCAGCACGATGGCTGCCGCAGCGGCGGTGCCCGCAATCCATCCGGCCGCTCTTCGTCCCGAACGGCGGCGTCCTTTCGACTCCCGCGGCGCAAAGGAAGTCTCCGACTCTGCAGGCTGCTGGGCTTGCTCGCTATGAATCCGCTCCTTGATCGCCATCCAAATCTCGTCTTTATGTCGCATCGCGTCATCCGTCCCCTTTTTCAGGCCGTCTGCAATCTCTTGATCCCATGGATCACGTCCCATGCTGATTCCCTCCCCTATTCTGCAGCATCCATTCCTTTAATTTCTTTCTCGCTTTGAACAGCCTGGACTTCACCGTGTTGACGTTCAGCTCCATCATGTCCGCGATATCCTTCTCGGCTACATCATTCAAATATTTCAAAATAACGGGAATCCGGTGCGGATCATCCAGCCGCTGCACCAGCTCATATACCTCGCCGTGCCGGTCAAATTCATAGGTGTCGCTCTCGGAGGGAAGATCCCTCTCCTCGGAAATTTCCGAAGGCACCATCTTCGCATGTTTCTTCAAATACCGGTTGCACTCGTTATAGAGAATCCGGTTGAACCACGGCTCAAAGGGCCTGCTCAAATCATAGGACCCCAGATTGCGGTAAACCCGGATAAACGTTTCCTGGACCACGTCGGCGGCGCCTGCCGAACTTCCGGTGACTGCGGCTGCCGTTCGAATCGCCCGATCCGCATATAACCGATACAGCTGTTCAAACAGTTCATCGCTGTACTCCGTCTTTAATCGTTGTATAAGGTCGTGTACCAAACCGTGCTTGCCTCCTTTCACTTGGCCAATCACTTACAATACCCCGGCATGCAGGCAAAAAGTTTTCGAGTACGTTATTTTTTTAGTATGTAAAAAAAAGGATACCCCGATGCCGCACGGCCGAAGTATCCTTTTTCTATATTATAACCAATCATTAAGCTTGCGCCGGGATCGGTTCCATTGAGTGTGCCTGATGGCTCACCGGTTCGACTTGCTCTGCCTTGCGGAGGTGCTTCTGCCCCCGCCAGCGGAAGAAAGACAACACGCCGCGCAAATACTCGTCGGCAATCATGCAGGAGTAGATGCCGATAAGACCCCATCCCATGTGTATGCCAAGCACATAGGACAGCCCGGTGGCGACAAGCCACATCGAGCCAAGGGAAATGTACATGGTGAACCTGGTATCTCCGACGGCATTGAGCGAGTTGCCGAGCGCCATGTTGAGCATTTTGCCGGGCTGGAGAATCAGGTTCATCCCAAGAAGCGATGCCCCGATCGCAACGATCGTCTTATCGTCCGTAAACAGCCCCAGTAGCTGTTTTCCGAAAACATACAGGATGAATGCATTGACGACCACGTAAATTGCCCCGATACCCAGTGCGCGGTACGCGCTTCGGTATGCCTCCCGGATCCGGCCTGCGCCGAACAGATGCGCGATCTGGATCTGGGCCGCCATCGCGATCGACGAGCCTAGCAGGAAGCAGAAGGACTCCAGCGTATTCATGTACGTACGGGCTGCCAGCTCGGCGGCACCCAGCGTTGCAATGAAGGAGTAGATGATCAGCTGCGTAAAAACCCAGCAGGACATATTGATGCCGAGCGGCCATCCGATCTTCAGGATTTCGCCGAACAGCGGGCGGTCGAACACCCGGAATTCCTTCCATTTGATTCGGTATTCAAAGGAACGAAGGAACATGTACAGCAGCAAGAGAACGGCAAGCAATCGGCTGACCACCGTCGAAACCGCAACGCCGGTAAGCCCCCACTGCGGGAAGCCGAAAGCCCCGAATATAAACCCATAGTTCATAATGACGTGGATGATATTCATCCCGATGGCCACGTACATCGGCCCGCGCGTGTTGCCGGTATTGCGGATGACCGTGCTCATCGTAGCCATCATGGCAATCAATATCATTCCGCCGCCGACAATGGAGATATACGTTCCCGCAAGCGGAAGCAGACGCTCCGGCAGCTGCAGCACCGAGGCGATAGCCTCCGGCATTGCAAACAATATCAAGCTGCACGCCAAGCCGATGATGGTGGTGGCGCTTACCGCCATGATGCCGATCGTTCGGGCATCCCCCGTCCGATGCGACCCGATCTTCTGGGCAATGAGAATGCCGGCACCGCTGGCGACCGTCATGAACAGCGTCGTCATCGCCTGAAACAGCTGATTGGAGAAGCCGACCACGGCCACCGCATCGTCGGAAATCCGGCTCACCATCAATGTATCCACCGCTCCCAGCAGAAACTGCAGGAACAGCTCGATAAATATGGGCCATGCGAGAACCCATAATGTAAATTTGTTTGTGTTTTTATCCAACATTCCAACCTCCACCCATGATGTAAGGGTTAAACACAATTCATGATGAAACGGTCTTTAACCTTTTCAAATTATAGATGGTATACTGGAGTTATAATATCATTTTCCGAACGAAAACTTTCAAAATTCAAACCTCGCGAACCACGAAAGGGCTTTCTTATGACGATCCTGAATTTTACCGTTCCGCCGCTGCCGGAATACATCAATAGCGGGCTTACCCGGGCTCCGATTCACAGTGGACACCCCAACCGCAAAAACATCGGCATCTTTGATCTGCTCGTCGTTAGGAAGGGACAGCTGTATGTCACCGAGAACGGAAGTCCTTATGAGATCAAACCCGGCATGTTCCTGATCCTGCGTCCCGATACACATCATTTCGGCACGAGGGGATGCACCGAGGAGACCGATTATTACTGGCTCCATTTCCAGACCTCCGGGGATTGGCACCCGGACGAGGCTTGCCAAGCGCCTAGAAGAGAGGAAGTTCCGGAGCTGAAGGCGATGACACCGAACTATTTTTCCGTTAACATTCCCCAGTTCGGCACCCTGCCTCAGCCGGAAAAGGCCATGGAGCTCCTGGCTACCCTGTCTTCGCTGGTTCAGTACGGTCACCAGGCCAAAATCCTGTGGCGGCAGCAGGTGGTGTTCCAAGAGCTCATCGAGTTGCTGGCCGCCGCACTGGATACGCCACTCTCCTCGCCCTCCTCCGCTTGTGCCGAACGGGCCGCAGCTTATCTGCGGAAGCATTATCGCGAGGAGTTCAAGGTACAGGAGCTCGGCGACCGCATTAACTTCCACCCTGTCTATATCGCACGCTGCATGCAGAAGGAATTCGGCTGCTCGCCGGTTGAATATTTGCAGCGCTATCGGATCGAACAGGCCAAGATGCTGCTGATGCAGACGGATTTCAGCATCAGCCGGGTCGCGGAAGAGGTCGGTTTCAATCATGCGGCCTACTTCACCTCCTGTTTCACGAAGCAGGAAGGGATCTCGCCGCGCAAATACAGGCAGCGGTTCTTCATGAATTAATTCATTTTTACGCGAAATCCAAGAAAGTGGCTTGCAACCTGGGCGGGAAGCCTTTATAATGAGAATTAACCACATGATAATGATTATCATTACCGGACAAGTGAGAATGTGTTGAGAATGTATTTACACTCAGGTTTACACGCTTTTCGCTTGAAGAGTTTATATACAAAGGAGAGCCGATTGACTTATGAAAACGACTTCCCGCCGCTGTTCTCTGCAAATGGATGATTACTTGGACCTGCTGAACCTCGCGATCCAGCTTGGAGACGTGAAGTGGCAGAAAGAAATCACCCGCAAAATGGAAATGACGCTGTCCACATTAGAGACCGCAGCTCAATAAATAACACAGGGATTACATAATCCTGCATATAGGAAAGACACCCCATCGCTATTCCGAGGCATGTCCTTGGAAAGCCGATCAGGTGTCTTTTTTCCGTCTACTATCGTTTCTTCTCCGGGTTCCGGCACTCTAAACTACTTCATCGCAAAACCATCCAAATCATGCTTCAACCGGTTGTTAAGCGCTACCAATTCGTCGTAATCGGAGATGTCCAGATTGACTTCTCCCCCCTCAAACGAATCCGAATCGTAATACACCTTGTACATCAGGGAAATCAATGCTTCCGAATCCTTCATGATGATCGCGTATTTCTTGACGTCTTCCTCCGAGAACTCCCCGTTCTCCGCATAGCTTTCCCGTATGCTGTCGGACAGAGTCAGGAACTTTCCCGCGATGGGGTTAAGCAGCTGCGAACGGACGGCTTCATCCGCTGTCTTGGAATACGCTTCGATGGCCGCCAGCTTCAGCCGCACTTCCGCAAGGCGCGCTTCATGAAGGGGCATGGATTTCAGAGCCAGAATGTCGGTGTAATGGCTCCATATTTGAAATAAAGATGTGCCCAAAATGCTTTGCAAGGTCATTTTCGTTCCCTGTTCGATTTTCTTCTGATGTTCAATCAGAAACACGGTGCAGGCCAGCACCAATGCTACCATCCATACCCAGATCCATTTCGCTGAATTCGTCATAACGCACCTCCGACTCCTCTATTTTACCATATAAGGGATAAAATGAGATGGAATATATCATAGTCTGAGGGCAAAATAAACGACCCAGTCAATAAGACTGGATCGTGCCGAGTCTTTAGCCGCCTCGAATTTGGCGCCACATCGTCACCATGTCGATCCAACCGCGATGTTCGGTTATTTTACCATCGGTTACCCGATATTGACGGTACAGTGTCACATCAATGGTATTGCCTGTTGGAGAGTTTCCAAAAAACATGCCGGTATGCGTGCCTTTTACCCCCATTCTTACTAATACCTTATCCCCTTGGGCGATCATCTGTTCCACGGTATAGTGTTTATCTGGAAATGCCCCCAGTATGGTTAAGGCAAATTGTTTCAGGCCTTCTTTGGATTGATAAGAATACTCTTGATAACCGGGCGATAAAAATTGATCCGTGCTGTCCATATCACTCTGATTCCAGAAACTCTCGATAAACGCGGATACCGTTTCCATATTGTTCTGTTCTATTGTTTTCATCATAAAACATCTCCTTTGTTCGTTGGGTTTTCCGATTGCTTTACCGTTAACATCCGCAGCTACTTTGCCTGGATTTGGGGCAGCAGCGTCCCTGTATCGAACCAACCACTGTGATTCGTAATTTCGCCATCTACGATATGAAATTCCCGGAACTGGGTAATCTGAACGGATTTGCCCGTCGGCGGATTTCCTGCAAAGCTGGCATTATGCGTTCCTGTAATAACAATTCTTGCTATGACCTTCTCCCCTTGGGCTAAGGTATCAGCTAGCATATAGTGTTGATCCTCGAAGGCTTCTGCGATCTGTTCGGCAAAAAACTGATCCGTCTGATAAATATCCCCTTTATTCCACAACTCCTCGATCTTTGCGGTCACCATTTCGATATTGTTCTGCTCTATGGTCTTCATGAAAAACATCTCCTTTGTTGGTTATTTGCATTAGGAAAGCAGGCTGATTCCTATCTCTCAAATAGAGACAATGGGATACTATCAGCTAATGCCTTATATCCTGCATCGCTAAGATGCAGATGATCGCCAAAATCATAGGCGGGAAGCAGTTCGTTTGGAGCTTCGGGATTAGCTAAGGCCTTGTCAAAGTCAATCATTCCATCGAATACATGTTGAGTACGAATCCACTGGTTCACTTCTTGGCGAACTCGTTCCCTTTCCTCCGAGTAATAATTTGCATTGCCGAACGGGGTGAGGGTGCCTATACATATGCGTACTCCTTTGGTATGCGCTTCGACAGCCACCTTCTTCATGCCCGCGATGATTTGATTCGCGGTCGCATTCCCAAGGCCGATATCGTTGATACCTTCAAAAAAAATCACGTCTGTAATTCCAGGGTGAGAGAAAACGTCGCGATCTAAACGCGAAAGCACATTTTCTCCGGCTACGGGCAGACCAACGTCTGGACCGCTCTTTAGAATCTGATTCCCGACGATGCCGGAATTAAGGACTGAAATTTCCCGGTCTGTCTTTTCCCGGACAAGACGATCATAAAACAAGTCTGGCCACCGGTGGTTAGAGCCTGCGGTAGACGTACTCCCCTCTGTAATCGAGTCGCCTAGAGCAACAATCACTCGTGAATTTCTTCCCTGGGATAATACCTCCATACCGGATACCCAACAGCAGGAGTGGGTCTTTTGCTTGAAAAATTCTGCACTGTTATCCGAAGCGTGATCCCCATCGGCGATATAGCTGATTTGGGGTGGGGAAAAATGCCAAGTAGATGTTTTAGTTGATTGAGGAACATATATGCTTATGGCTACATCCACAGCTCCACTCACGTTAAGATCCACGGGATCAGTATAGATTTCTCGTCCGGCAGGAATGATGATGATTGATATCCGTTCGAATGTGACATGTCTATCGCTTCCTGGAATCGTATACCCATCTTTATTGGAAAGCGCTAAGTTTACGCTGCCGAATACTACCTGTTCGGAACCATACAGATTGGATAACTTCAATCGTATGGTAGAGCCGGCGGTATGGGGGTGTACGATCATGCGAATCGTCTGGTTATCCAATGTATCGAAGGCGGCGAATCTTGCATCGTAGTAAGTCTGGCTTGCAAACCAGGAACCCAACCAACGTTCGCCTGCCTCTACAGTTGTTCCTGCCGTCTTCTTTATACCTGGCTGAATTGCTTTCACATGTATTCTCCTTTCCACCTAATACGTAACTAAATGGTCACGTATTAGGCGCATCGTTATACAGTCATCCGTAAAATGCACAGTTACCCATAGGATGGATCGCAGTTTAGAAATCCGTGAAGTCCTGTTACCGTAATGACATGACGCCAACAGAAAGCGACCGGGTCAGAACGAGAAACTTCTCTACAGCAGCATCAACCCTCTCCCTCAGCCCAGCATCTAATGGAACACCCTCCGCATCAAAGCCTTGCGATCCCGCTCCGATAGAAATCCACTCCGGGCTGTTAACCCCATGCAAGTTGCGCATAATACTCTGAAGATGGGTCAGCGAGCTCACCCCGACCGGTCCGCCTGCAGAGCTCACGGAAAGCACCGGTTTCCCCGATATATGACTTACATTCATGTAATCCAGGGCATTTTTGAGCACCCCTGAAATCGAACCATGATATTCCGGTGTCGCGAAGATCAATCCGTCCGCACCTTTGACTATATCCAATACATACTGGACATTCGGGCTCAGTTCCTCGTTGTCAGGCGAATAAAGCGGTAATTCCAATTCATTCAATTCGATACATGCGGCTGAAATTTGATGACCTTGCAGCAGCCTCCCGATATAGCGAAGCAATAACGTACTTGTAGCTCCTTGACGATTACTGCCCGCGATCATAACAATTTTCATATGTTTCCTCATCCTCCCTGTACTTTTTAACCACTATGGATTCTTAATCATCCAGACCTATGCTGTTTACTATGCTCTTTACTATGCTGCTTCGTCACTTTCATACCTCCCCATTCGTCCATTCAAAATGCCGTAAGCTGACAAACGATTCGTTGTATGATAATATGTGACTATACTGTCACGTTTATAATACGTTACCATTAGGTCACGTGTCAATAGCCATTTGAATTTTCTTAGCATGCTGTTAAGAAGGAGATGTCACGATTGGAAAATGAAATATTTAAAGCACTGGCGGATCCCAGCCGGCGAACTCTCTTGGATCTGCTGTATAAATCAGATGGGCAAAGTTTAAGCGAGCTGTGCGTTCCCCTTGCGATGACCCGATTCGGCGTCATGAAGCATCTTCATATACTGGAGGAAGCCGGCCTTGTCACAACGAGAAAGGTAGGCCGGGAGAAGCTGCATTATCTGAATTCCGTGCCGATCCGTCAAATATACGACCGGTGGGTCAGCAAATACGCTGAGCCCTGGGCGCTGGAATTAACATCCCTTAAAAATGAATTGGAGCGTGAACCGGATATGGAACAGAAACCCCGTCATGTAAACCAGATTGCTATTAAAGCAGCACCCGAGCAAGTATGGCGCGCCATAACCGATCCAGCCAAGACATCAAAGTTCTGGTACAACTGCTCGATCCAATCCAACTGGGAAATCGGTTCGCCATTCAACCTAAAGAACCCCGAGGGCAAGGTTCAAGCAGAGGGGACCATAATAAGTATAGATCCGCCGCATAAGCTGGTTCTGAGTTGGAGGATGTTAATAACCGATGATACTGCCGGCGAAAAGCCCTCGCGCATTACGTGGGAAATCGATCCCCATGCCGAGCTTAACGGCGTAACCCTGGTAACGGTTATCCATGATGAGTTTGATCAGGCGCTGCATACGGCTAACACGCTGAAGTTAGGCTTGCCGATCGTACTGTCGGGATTGAAGACCTTACTTGAAACGGGCTCAACGCTCACTAGTCAATAGTGGCGTCAACCGTGAAAAGGGGATCGGATGTAAAATAACAGTCCCCGGTTCATATAAGAGGGAGAACCCTGCCGCTTGACGGACAAGGTTCTCCCTTCATAGACAATACCATTTTGGCGACTGGTCCTCCCAGCGTTTTTTTGAAATCATTCCTGCTGCAAGCCTGCATCCGTCTGCACCTTGATCCGGTATTCATGCGGCGAGATGCCTTCCAGCTCTTTGAAGACGCGCGAGAATTGCTTGGTGTTCTCAAACCCGACCGCTTTGCCGATGTCGGCAAGTTTCATGTCACCGTCCTGAAGCAGGTCCTTGGCTTTCGTTATTCGCAGCTTTTTGAGATAAACCACGAAATTTTCGCCCGTATGTGCCTTAAACGCTTCGCTGAAATACGAATAATTCAACGATACATAATTGCTGACCATTGCCATGTTCAGCGGCCTGTGATAATTCTCCTCCATGTAGCTGACCGCTGCCTTGATCTCGGAATGCTCGCTGTGGGCGGAACGGATCCCTTTCACATATTCGTTCACGTGCAGCAGCAGATGCTCCAGATTCCTGAAATACGTATGGAAATGACGGTAATTGTCCATCGTCCCAACCTTGCGGTACAGCTTCAACACTTCCACCATGGAGTCTCCGTACACGCGGAACACTTCGTCCAGCACCCGTTCATTAATCCGTTTGCTGACAAACTCCAAATAATCGATGGCCACATGGGGCATGTCATCGATATGGAAAATGTCCAGCAGCAGCGCCTTGATCTCCCGTTCCCGTTCCGTGCCGAGCATGTTGCCGAGCTTGCGGATATTCTCTTCCGGCACCGGGTACGTGTTCAGCTCCCCTTGAATGTCATCATGGCTCATCAGTTTGACGTTGGGGTGAATGAACGTATAACTCAAAGCGGTCAGCGCCTGGTTGTAACAGCTCCGAATATCCTCGAACCGGAAGCCTTTCCGGCTAATTCCGACGAAGAGCCCGTCCATCTCCCGCTCGGTAAACTGCCGTGCCAGCTTCTCGAATTGTCCGTCCGGACTGCCGATGAGCACGACCCTCCCCTTACCGTCCAGGAAACACGCATTGATCCGCCCTTCCACCGAAGCCGTCATGTTATCAATCAGCTGCTTCAGCTCATCTTTGTTCATGGAGTTGCCGTCTTCGTATTTGTATTTCATCACCGCTACCCGAAATGGCTTTACGAAGGAATCAAATCCGATTTCAGCCGCGGCAGCCTCCGGCTCCCCATTCACACCTTGGGGCCGCTCCAGGAGTTCCTTCAGCCGATGGGTCTGCAGCTGTTGAAGATATGCGTCACTGGCCGCCATGCGGTCATGCAAGTCCGCTTGCCGGATCAAAACTTCTTCTGTCTTTCGGAGGGCAGCGAACAGTTCGTCCCGTCGAATCGGCTTAAGAAGGTACTCTTTCACCTGGTACCGGATCGCCGCCTTCGCATATTCAAAATCGTCATACCCGCTAAGAATCAGAAAGACGGGTTTAACGCCCAGCGGACCCTCCCGTTCGGCCAGTGCCTCGATCAGGCGTATTCCGTCCATGACCGGCATCCGGATGTCCGTAATGACGATATCGGCCGGTTGTTCGTTGTAGGCTTCCAGCGCTTCCTGCCCTTGGGCAGCCAAACGGATCTCGTATTGATCCGGGAACTCCCGTTCAATCATCGTTTTCAGGCCATACCGGATATTCTTCTCATCATCCACGATCATCAGACTTCTCATGTCCACTGCCTCCTCCTGTTAACAGCACTTTAGGGAATGTCATGGTCACCTGCGTAAACTTCCCCTTTTCGCTCTTCAATTCGATTCCATATTCATTCCCATAGAACAACCGGATTCGCTGGTGCACGTTTCGAAGCCCGATTCCACCGGCCTGCACGCCGCCGCGCCCATAATCTCCCGAAGGGAGCTCCTCGTCGTCCGCCGTTCGCAGAATCTCGCCCAGCCTGCCCAGCCGATAAGGCTCGATCCCGATTCCATTGTCCGTGACGTTAATCGTAATCTGGTCCTCTTCCCATGCGATGACATCGATCTTGATCTGCTTCTCCTGATCCGGGAACTCCGGCCAGGCATGCTTGACGGCATTTTCCACGATGGGCTGCAGCGACATTTTCAATACCTCGAGCTCCATGAATTCGGATGGAATGTTGAGTTCAAGTCGGATCGGCTCGTCGAACCGGATATTCATTACATCGATATAGTTGCGGATATGGCGAATCTCATCCCTCAGCTTGACGTACTCTCCCGACCATTTGAAGTTATAACGCATCATTCCGCCTAGGGAGGTCAGCGCGTCCGAAATCGTCCGCTGTCCCTCGATTTCGGCCAGCATTTTAATATTTTCGAGCGTGTTGTACAGGAAATGGGAATCGATCTGGCTGTGCAGCGTGCGCAGCTCCGCCTCCTTGGTCACCGCCTGCTTGCGAACCCCTTGGGCAATCAGTTCATTGATGGTGCGGATCAATTTGTTAAAATGATGCGCCAGTTCGCCCACCTCGCCGCCGCCCCGGATCGCAATGGCCGCGGTAACCTCTCCCTTGCGGACTCTCTTCATCGTTTCCGTTAAACGACGCAGGCTCTTCAGGATAATGGAATTTAAGTAATACGTAATAATCGACAACAGAATGATCAGCACGACGTTCGCGGCTATAATCTGTCCCTGGGCCTTGGATACGTTATTCAGCGCCCCTTCCAGGGAAACGACATTCAGCACGTGGGCATGAAGCCGCTCCATCGGCGTCGCAATCAGCAGGAACGAGGAACCGTCCAGGCTGAACCTGGCATGCATGGTCTCCTCGGAGTCGCCCGTCTGCAGCTTCAGCTTAGCGAATTGAAGCTCCACCTCGTCCCGGAGTCCCTCGTGACTGGTCATGAACGATTGGCTTCGATCCATGAACAGCTTCCCTTCCTGATCCACGATGACCATCTGCGAGCTGTTATCCACGATACCGGCAAAGGTCTTCGGAGCAAAATACTTGAGCAGCATATCCACCTGAATCACGCCGCTGTAATTCCCGTTATGGACTTGGCGGATCAAGGACACCTTCGGCTGCTCTTCGGACACGTCGGCGGCGTAGCGCTGCAGAATATCGGGATCGCGGTGGTTGAATACCCACATCTCCCCGCCATCCAACTCCTTGACCTTGGGAAACCACGGCTCGCTTGCGATCCGTTTCTCATGGAAAATGATCGGCCACATCTCCGTCACGTACGAGTTGTTGGTGTATAACCGAAGATGCGTAATATTCGGATTGTTCGTTTGGATCCGTTGTATATCCTTGAAGGGCCCCCATGCCAAATCGATCAGCCATGCCGGCTCGGGCTCTTCATTGATCCGAAGATAATCCTTGATCCCGTCGTCCGAAATCGCCAGCTGTGCGGCCATTTCGATCGCCTCGATCTGGTTCAGCATGTTCATCTTCTCGATCTCCAGCAGGAACGAGTTCTGGTTAAGCGCATCGCTGATATAGGTATCCCGAATCTGCTTGAAAAAATAATTCGACACGATCATGCTCGGAATCAGCAAAATCAAAATATAGGCAGCAACCAAACGGCTCTGCATCGACCTGCGGCCAATCCAATAGGTAAACGATTGTATAAGCGATGCCATTCGTTTCATCATGACTGTCACATCCCGTTTCATGAAATAACCGTAACCGAGTCCTGGATGGAAAGGCAGCAACAGCCGATCGGATACCATCCTATATTAGCTCGTGATGCGACAAAAGGCACCCTATTTCGACAAAATCGATCATAGGGTACCTTGCGCCTGCATTCTGTTTTTTTCGCGCTCTAGAGAAAATCCTTACTTCAAGAATTCCTCAAGCTTCTTGACGTTCTCTTCGTATTCTTTCTGTCTGTATTCCTGAACCTTCGCGAATCCGAGCGATTCGCGTTTCGCTTGGTAATCGTTCCAGATTTGATCGAATTCGGCATCCGTTTTGGCAAAGATCAGCTTCGGCAGAATTTTGCCCCACTCGCTCATGACCTTGTCGTTAATGATGCCTTCCTCAGAGCCGGCATCCGGATCCAGCTGATCGAATTGCGAGAAGCTCTGGGTCTTGCCGCGGGTCCAGTCTTCCATTTGCTTAAACGGCTCGACTGCAGCAGGCATCCAAGGCTGCGTAACGTTATTATCCATCATCATCCAGAAGGTGTGGGATGCTCCGTACTTTTTGTCGAATGCGCCGCGGTCGCTGTTCAGCAGCTCTGCAACCTCAGGCAGGAATTGGTCTTTGCCGTCAATCGTATCCCATGTCACGCCTTTTTCGCCCAAGTAGGTATCACGCTGGCCTTCTTCGGAGATCAGGTAATCCAGGAAGCGAATGGCACGCGCTTTGTCTTTTACGTTCTTGGAGATCAAGGTTACCGTCCAGCCGGAGATCGAAGGACCCGACAAGGTCGGCTGATCCAGGTTGGAGTTAGCCGGTCCGTCCACTGCGATGTAGACGGAGTTCGGATCGTTTGCATACAGCGCGTTCTGCTGGTTCGCCATATCGCTGCGTTGGTACAGCATCGCGAAATAGCGACCCTGTGCGATTTTTTCTTCCATCTGCGGGCGTTTATCCACGAAAATATCCTTGGACATCAGACCTTTTTCATTCGCCATCCGAAACGTCTTCAACCATCTTACATATTCCGGATCGGTGCTGCGGTCATACAGCTTTCCGTCTTTATCCTGCGGAATGGCGAGGAAGTTCTGCAGGTAGCCCTCAAGGGAGCTGTTGCCTTTTTCATGGAAATCATGCAATCCAAACGGAATGAGCGGCTGTCCGTTCACGTCCGGGAACATTTTCTTGGCGTCCTCAAGCGCTTTCAGGAAACCTTCCGGCGTGCGCATATCCGGGCTTCCGAGTGCCTCATACATGTCTTTGCGGACCAGGAACGTTTGGTTGGAGGTAATGTTATCGCCAAACTTCTCATAGTCCTTCGGTGAAGAGGAGGCATTCGGATAACCGTAAATATTGCCGTCATCCTTGGTGTACCACGACACCTTCGCAGGGTCGGTTACTTTATAGAAATACGGATCGTATTGGTCGGCCAGTTCGTTCAGCGGCAGAACGAGGTCGCCTTCGATCATTTTTTTGACAGCGTCTTCATACCATCCCAGCGTAATAAAATCAGGCAGTGTGCCGGAAGCGATCATCGTATTCATCTTCTCGGCTTCGTTCCCTGCCGGCACGATGAAGTTGACGTTAACCCCCGTCTTCTTCGTTACGTATTGCGACGTAATGTCCTCGCCCCATTTGTTCGGGAACCAGGCGAAGTTGATGTACCAATCAAACGTAATCGGGGAGGTATCGACTTCCCATCCCGGCTGGTCCTGAGTCAGTTTTACTTCCTCTGCCGGTTTGTCTTCCTCTTTTTCCGACGCGCTATTATCACCGCCGGACGAGCATGCTGTTGTAAAGGCCATGACCAGTGCGAACATCAACAACAGAAGGCTCTTTGGCTTAAGCATCTTGCTCATGTGTTTACCCCTTTTCTTATTTAAAAATATGATTATATAGAACTCCCGCCATATTAGGCAAGAGAAGCTACCGGTAAGATTTCGCCTCCCCCGGTTCTCTCCGGGAGATGGGAAGGAAACATCTACGAACATCCTGTGAATTAACCTTTAATGGAGCCAATCATCATCCCTTTGACGAAGTACCGCTGCAGAAACGGATAGACGAAGACAATCGGCGCCGTCGTTACGACCATGGTCGCCATTTTGATCGATTGGGAGGTGACCGTCTTGGCAACGCCGCCCGGAACCTGTGCCATCATCTGATTGGAGCTGGATTGTGCGACGACTTTATACAGATACGTCTGGATCGGCTGCAGATCCGTATTGTTGATATAAATGACGCCGGTGAAATAGTCATTCCACTGGAACACCCCATGAAACAAGGCAATCGTCGCGATAACCGGCATGGATACCGGCAGCACAACCCGGAGGAAGATGGACCAGTCATTAGCCCCGTCAATCTTCGCCGCCTCCTCCAGACCGTCCGGAATTTCCCTGAAGAAGGTCATGAAAATGATGAGGTCGAAGAAACTGAACATGAACGGAATAATGTACACCAGGAAGCTGTCGAGCATATTCAAATCCTTGATCAACAGATAAGTCGGAATTAGTCCGCCGGTGAAAAACATCGTCACCGTTCCGAGCAAAATATAGAATTTGCCGCCGATCAGACCCTTCCGCGAGAATGCATAAGCCACCATGGCGGTGAAGAGGACATGGATGAACACACCAATGACGGTTTTGGCTACGGTAATGCCCATCGCCGTCATGATGCCGGAGCTCTGGAACACCGCGCTGAAATTCTCGAGGCTGAACATCCGCGGCCACCAGTAGATTCCTCCGCGCATGGCGTCCTGCCCGTCATTGAAGGCATTTACCAGCACGTACCAGATCGGGTAGATCGTCAGGAAGCATACGATCAGCATGCCGAAGTTGTTGAATATATCAAAGAAGGCTTCGCCTTTGGTTCTGCGTTTAAGCATGGTATATCATTCTCCCTTCTCGTTAGAACAGCGAGGTGTCGTTCAGTTTTTTGGTCACCCTGTTCGCAATCAACAGCAGGATGATCGCAATGACGGACTTGAACAATGCGACGGCTTGCGCGTAGGAATAACGTCCGTTCTGCATCCCGGTGTGGTACACAAAAATATCGATGACGTTGCTCGCGCTTTCGTTCAGCGAATTCCGGAGCACCAAAATCTGATCGAAGTTGGAGTTCAGCACACCGCCGACCGCAAGGATGAAGAGGATGGATATGGTCGACTTGATGCTTGGCAGCGTGATATACCACATTTTCTGAAACCGGCCGGCGCCGTCAATCGTGGAGGCCTCGTACATTTCCGGCGAAATGCTGGCAATGGCCGCCAGATAGATGATTGCAGACCACCCGAGCTCCTTCCAGATATCCGAAGTGATAATGATTCCCCAGAAGTATTTCGGCTCGGCCAAATACGTGATCGGCTCATCGATAATATGCAGGGCCAGCAAGATATTGTTGATGATCCCGATATCCGCAAGCCAGGTCATCAGAATGCCGCCCAGGATGACCCATGACAAGAAGTGAGGCAGATAAGAGATCGTCTGGATCGTTCGCTTGTAGCGAACCGACCGGATCTCGTTCAGGAAGAGCGCAAAGATAATCGGAAGCGGAAATCCGATGAACAGCTTCAGCAAGCTGATCCCGAGCGTGTTCCGCATGACGTTGGTAAAGTCCTCGTCCGAGAAAAATTCCTTAAAATGCGCAAGCCCTACCCAGGGAGCTTCGCCGATGGATTTGACGATGTTGAATTCTTTGAATGCAATGATGACACCGTACATGGGAATGTAGTTGAAGATGATCATCCACACAACGCCGAGCAGCGCCATAATTTGAAGATGTCGTTGGCCGTAGAGCTTTCTGAGCCACCTTTTTCTGTCAAGCTTCCTCTTATCCTGCACAGAAGGCTCCATCGAGGGACCGACACCGGTTTCGGAAACGTCGGCATGAAGTTGATTTTGCATGGTTATGACCTCCAAGTTGATCCTATCATTTTGAAAACCCTTACATTCTCTATATTTCTATTGTAAATCGTACATGGTCTGCATGTAAGGTTTCAGATTTCGTATCAAGGGGCTCATTTTTCGGGTAAACAACGGCAAGAACGAAAATTGCGCCCCCCAAACGAAATATCGTTCCCATTCCTGACCGGGACACAAAAAAAAGGCATGAACAGCAGCCGCCTCAGTAGCTGCCATTCATGCCTTCTCTCTTGGATGATTTACTGCCCCAAGCCGATTCTCTGATCGGCAAGGCTTCCATGTCATCCTTGTTCTAACGTATATCAAACGGTTTCCCCGTTATTCCTCTTTGTCTTCCTCGCGCTGTTCCTGTTTGCTTTCGTGTTCCTGCTGGTATTTCTCACGCATCAGCTTCTGCATGATGAATTTCTCCTGATCGTTCAAGCCGCCTTGGTTCTCCTGAATGATCATGTTGTCGATGTTACGCTTCAGTACCTCGGTTTGCGTGTTCAATACATTTCACTCCTTTGAATTTTGCGTCCCTTATGCTGCGAAATCATTCTGACCCAGAATGTAAGGGTACACGTATTACTAACCATTCTCCTTCCAATGAAACAGAAATAGACGGATTTACCATAAAATCCGAAGGTAGCTTCAAGAAGAATTAGTGTTTGCCCAGCGCTTTCTCTAGGTATTAGCTGCTATTTGCGCTCGATCTGAATCCCCTTAGCAAGAGATTTCTGTTGTTTATTGGTATTAACTAGCTGCGGCAGGCTTCTCGTTTCCTTGACCATAGGGGAATGACACAAATGGCATACCGGTTCCGTGTCGAACGCAAAATCGTCCCGCATCCACCCTTTGCAGTCTTCCTTCGTGCATGCCCACACTTCCGTTATTTCCTCAGGAATACTCTCCATCGAGTTTTTACGCGAATACATGAACGCTCCTCCTTATTCTCGTCTTAGAAAATAGAAACGCCGTATAAAAGAAAACTGCCCTTAATGTCGCACATTAAGGGCAGTCTTCAATTGTAATTACAATTTAACAACGTTCTCAGCTTGTGGTCCACGGTTTCCTTCAACGATGTTGAATTCAACGCGTTGGCCTTCGTCAAGCGTTTTGAAGCCGTCGCCTTGGATCGCGCTGAAGTGAACGAATACATCGTTACCGCCTTCAACTTCGATGAAACCAAAGCCCTTTTCAGCATTAAACCATTTAACAGTTCCTGTTTGCATGGGGGAATCCTCCTTGATATATATTTACATGACCTTTTTTCTTCGCAGACGGAATAAAAAAATTCACATATTGCACAAGGTTACCAGAAATGACAACCCTCTACAATATGTGAATTCAGGTCGATTTCGATATTCATATCTTAACACATTTGAACGACGATAGCAAATACCTAAGCAAAAGATTCTGCGGAAAAATTAAAGTTGTCTTCTTCGGCATCATTCCGATTAAGCACGAGCAGGCATATATAACTCCCGTCATATCCCGGGAGTTATATATGGAGCAGGAATTATACGAACAACCCTCGTTACTTCCGCAATTCCTCAAGCGTTTCCTTCCACCGTTCCAACGCTTGATCCGGCTCGTGAAGCTGAAACCTGATAGCCGACGTAATATCCGCATACTTCGCGATATCCTCGCGAACGGCGACGACCTCGGCATCGAAACGCTGCCGCGGATGCCGGGCATCGGGCAGATCGGGAAGCGCCTGGAGGCGCAGCCGAACATAATGAGCCGCTCCATCATGAATGGCTACCAAGGTAGCCTGTCCGGACCGAAGGAGATTGCCCGTCGTAACCGTCCCCTGCCATAATGCAATCCGAAGCCGGTTCCGGTCCAAGGCCAGAACCTCCCCTACGCTGAGCATGGCCGTATTCGGCCATCCATCTTCCGTTACGCTCAATAGCAGCATCGCTTCGTATTGCTTCGACTCCAGATCGGAGCCGTCCAGCCATCGGCACAATCCTTCTGATATTGCCGCCTGTTCCGTCACAGCACCATCTCTCCTTCACCTTATCCATTTAACGCGCTTCGGTAAATTCCAGCCAATCCAGCTCGATGCGGCCCTTATTCACCATGAACACCAGATCCACGGGGCCTTCCTCAATCGGCATCCCCCCGGCCAGCCTATGAACGTGCCACTGTCCTTCGCCCGTGCCCGACAAGGAAATGGCTTCAGGCTCCCGATCCCCGACCTGCAGCATAATATCCACCGCACCCTCCGGAATCAGGGCCCGAACATCCAGATGAAAGATGCCTGCGCCAGCGCAAAGCGCATCATAAGCAAGCCAATCGCCCTCCCGGAGCTGCACGCATACCAGGTTATCCTCTGCCCACGGCTTGCCGCCTTCCGAAGCGTAGCTCGGCTTCTCCGCCTTGCCCGTCATCATCCGCATCGGAACGCCGTCAGAAATGCGGAAGCCGATATTCTGGCTGGCCTTCTTCTCGACATGATACGAAACGCCCTCGCCCCGATACCCGTAAAACTCCGCCGGAATCTGAATGGGCAGCCGACGCAGCAGCGACCGGGCTACGTTCGGGTAGGCATCGCAGGCTTCCAGCGGAAGACGGTCCAGGTATTCGCCAAGAATCGCTTCCGCTTCGGCTGGAGACGGCTTCTCACCGCCTTCCAGGTAACCCGTCAGCTTATCCCAGCCTTCCGGCATGCGGATCGAGAACGGCGAATTCCGGGTGTTCATCTTCTTCCAGGTCCAGAAGTTCCAGGATATGTTATGGTCCTCGAACATCCGGAAGGCCCCCGTATACCACTGCGGGTTGTTCTCCCCGCCTTCGCCCATGAAGATCGGCACATTCCACTCCTCGCGCAGATCGATATACTTCTGAATGCTCTCCGTGTCGGGATTGTTCCAATATTTATGGAACTGCAGCATCAGGTTATCATCGAATTTATCGTCAAATATGCTCCAGTCCGTAGACCAGTGCACGCCTTCCAGAATGATCATATGACGCTTGTCCACTTCGCGTATGGCCGCGGTGATTTCCTTATACAGCGGCATCACCCGGTCATTGTACTCGCTGAACCAGTCGGGCAGCGGTTCGTTAAGCAGGTCGTAACCGGCAACGATCCACTCGTCTTTATATCGTTCCGCCAGCATACGCCACAGCGCCACGGTCCGCTCCGCGTTCAGCCGATCCGTGAACAGCTCCGGCAAATCCCGCTCGGAATCGTCGATATTGGCGCCGGTCTGCCCGCCGGGCGCGCCATGCAAATCCAGAATAACATACAGCGAATACGTCCTGCACCAATCGATCACCCGATCGATGAGCCTCAGATGGCCTTCATGATAGGCAAACGGCGGATGCTGCCCTTCCTCCATGATAAACCTGGCATTGATCGGCACCCGGATGGAATTGAAGCCTTCCGCGGCGATCTGCCGGATATCGGCTTCCGAGATATACCGATCATAATAGGTCTTCCAGAACGCGGCCGCCTTCTCCTCGCCGATCAGCTCCCTGATCATGCCTTCGATGCGCCGCGGGCGGTCTCCCTGGTCCGGCATCTTCCACATGTAGCCTTCCGGCAGCAGCCAGCTACCAAGCCCGACCCCCTGCAGCAGAATTTCCTGCCCGTCCCCGTTCACCACGCGTTTGCCGTCCGCCTTAACAAAACCGCTTACCAAAGGATTTCCGCTATCATTCATATTGGCATTCCCTCGCTTCCATGTCTGTAACGAATGTAATTGACCTGTACCTATCAACGACGATATTCCACCCATAGGCCAAACATCAAACAAAATATAACATGTCATGCAGGGCAATAAGCCTCATTCCGAAAATCAGGGAATCATCCTGAAATATCGGCCGCCGGCCAACCGAAAAAGGCGCTCTCCTCCTATCGAGGATAACGCCTTTCCCATATTCCAAAATTAGGATGATACCTCCGTCACTGGCTTGACTGGAACCGAAGGAATGGATGCTTTTGCCTTCCGCAAGCTGCCCGGCAGCTTACCGAAGAAGATCCAGGTCCAGCCTCCCAGGCGGCTAATGCCGTAGACCGCTATATACGAAACCGCCACCGCGCTGACAAGCCCGCCGGCATACCACGCGAGCAGCAGCCAGGAGTTCTCCGTCCGCGGAGGAAAGTCCCGGTAAAAGAGCAGCACCAGCGGATGCACCAGATAAACGCCGAAGGAATATACCCCGAGCCGTCTGAACCCGTTCAACCACCAAGCGCTCTTATTCCCGAACAGCAGCGCGACCTGGAGCATAACCAGGGCGGTGGTTAACGTATGCACATTCCAAAAGGCATCGTAGAGCAACGGGTGATATTCCGTCCCCAGCAGCCGCTGATTGTATCGAAGGCCGATATGCACCAGCGCGGCGCCCAGCCATACCGCCCAGAGCAAGATCCAGCCCAGCTTGCGCAGCGCCGGTCTTGCTGCCTGCTGCGCTGATGTCAGCCAGTTCTTAACCCGGTCATAGTAGATCCCTATCCATGCCCCGAGAAAATAATACGACAGAAACGACAGCGACCAGCTGTTCCGGTTCGTTACGTCCCACCAGGCATCATTGCCGATGTAGAACAACCACTGCAGTACAATGCCGACCAGCACGCAGACCGCCGCGAAGCCGCGGAATCGCTTGAGCAGCATCAATACGAGCGGGAACAGCACGTAGAACTGAATGTTAATGAAAATGAAATACAAGTGCGTGTAGGATTTTCCCGTCGCCAGCTTGGGCCAGAAGCTCTCCAGCATCGCCGCCAGATCGGACTCGCCCCCGCGATGATACCAGGCCACCGTAAAGAACAAAACCGAGAACAGCACATACGGCACCAGGATATACATCAGCCGGTTTTTGAAGAAGCGCCCAAGGTCACGGCCCTTGAACGGGCGGTGATAATAGTTATAGAACAGCACGAAGCTGCTCAGAAATATGAAGGTGGTCGTTCCAACCTTCGAAAATATGTTCAGGAAGTTATACAAGCCAAAAAAATCGTCCCCGCGCATCTGAACTGTGGCGAACGACGTCGCATGCACCATCAGCACACCCATCATCGCAAAGCCCCGAACCAGGTCGATTTCGGTTAATTTTGCACGTTTCTCCATGTTGCCTCCTTCATAAGATTACGCCCCCTATTATATCTCACTCCCCACCGCTTGGATACTAAATTTTCCTAAAAGTGGCATGGAACAAGCTCCCTTTGCCATACCAGTGTAAAAAGGGCCTGGCACCCAAACAGGACAATAGCTTACATGCATGCAGGCGTCCAATTCGAAGTGAATAGGAGGGGATTTCTACTGATTGAATTTAGCCGCGTCAACAAATTTTTCGGAACCTTCCATGTTCTGAAAGAAATCGACCTGACCATTTCCCAGGGGGAAGTCGTTGTCATCGTTGGACCTTCCGGCTCCGGCAAGAGCACGCTCCTGCGCTGCATCAATCGGCTTGAAAGCATTACGGATGGCGAGCTCGTCGTGAATGGCGTCAAGCTGCATGACAGAAAGATCGACATCAATACATTCAGGCGGAATATCGGGATGGTCTTCCAGCACTTTAACCTGTATCCGCACAAAAAGGTGATCGACAACATCATTCTCGCGCCCATGAAGGTGCTGGGAATGTCGAAAGCGGAGGCGACGGAAAAAGCGATGACGTACCTGCAGCGGGTCGGGATCGCCGACAAAGCGAACAGTTACCCTTCCCAGCTCTCGGGCGGGCAGCAGCAGCGGGTCGCGATTGCCCGCGGATTGACGATGAATCCGAAGATCATGCTGTTTGACGAACCAACGTCCGCGCTTGACCCGGAGATGATCGGCGAGGTGCTCGATGTCATGCGCTCGCTCGCCCACCAAGGCATGACCATGGCCGTCGTTACGCATGAGATGGGCTTCGCGCGCGAAGCCGCGGACCGGATCGTCTTTATGGACGAAGGCCGGATCATCGAGGACGCCCCGGCTGCCGAGTTCTTCAATCAGCCGAAGGAAGAAAGAGCGCGGGCGTTTCTGAGCCGCCTGCTGCATCACTAGCCGGTGAAGAAATCGGATATGGCATGTACGGACGAAGATGAAACTTCACCAATGCTGCTCCTTCGGGGCCAAACGCATGAAGAGAAAATAACTTTTTTAAGGGGGAAGCGAAAGATATGAAGAGAAGATTTACGGGGACCTTCAGGTGGAGCGCGGCCCTGCTGGCGCTCGTCATCATGCTGATCGCATCCGGATGCGGGGGGTCCGGCAGCACGGACACCCTGGAGGCGATCAAAAAACGGGGCAAGCTGGTGGCCGGCGTGAAATATGATACGAAGCTGTTCGGACTGCAGGACCCGGCCACTGGCAATGTAGAGGGCTTCGATATCGACATCGCCAAAGCGCTCGCCAAAAAAATTCTCGGCGACGAGACCAAGGTCGAGCTGAAGGAGGTCACCTCCAAGACCCGGATCGACATGCTGAAGAACGGGGACATCGACATCATTATTGCCACGATGACCATTACGGAGGAACGTAAAGAACAGGTGGATTTCAGCGATGTCTATTTTGAGGCCGGCCAATCCCTGCTGGTGAAGAAGGGCAGCCCGATCACGGGTCTGGAAAGCCTGAACAAGGATACGAAGGTGCTCACGGTAAAAGGCTCCACGTCCGCGCAAAATATCCGCGAGAAAGCGCCCGACGCGGTCATTCTCGAATTCGAGAATTATCAGGATGCCTTCACCGCGCTCAAAGCCGGACAGGGGGATGCCCTGACCACCGACAATTCCATCCTGCTCGGCATGCAGCAGCAGGACCCGAGCTTCGAGCTGGTCGGCGGCAACTTTACCGATGAGCCGTACGGCATGGCGATCAAGAAAGGAAACCCGGAATTCGTGAAGACCGTCAACGAGCTGTTGAAGGAGCTGAAAGACAGCGGCGAATACGACAAACTGTATGAGCAATGGATGGGCGTAAAGCCGGAATAACCGCCGCAAGACTTGGCCGGGCCGGGCCGAAGGAGGCGTGCCCCTAACCGGGAGCCATCCCGCTCTCCTCCCAGAATGGCCCGGCCTTCATTCGACCGGCCGAACGATCATCATCCCCATTGGAGGTGAAGCCTTGTGACCTTGTGGGATTTCAACATTCTGGTCGAGCATTGGGATCAATTCATGGCCGGCCTGGGCCAGACCATTCTCGCCAGCCTGCTGGGACTGATCGGCAGCTTGGTGCTGGGCACCTTCATCGCCATTATGCGGATTGCTCCATTCCGCGTCTTGAAGGCGATCGGCACCATTTATGTCGAGTTTATCCGCAATATCCCGCTCCTCGTGGTTGTCTTTTTCTTTTTCCTGGGCCTGCCCGCCCTCGGCATACCGGTCGACCCGTTCACCTCGGGCACGCTCGGGCTGATGGTGTATACGGCTGCCTTCATCGCCGAAGCCATTCGGGCAGGCATTCAGGCGGTACCGTCAGGGCAGTCGGAAGCGGCTCGCTCCTCCGGGCTGAGTTATATCCAGAATATGCGCTACATCATTCTTCCGCAGGCGGTCAAAATCGTACTGCCGGCCATCGGCAACCAATTGATCAACCTGGTCAAAAACTCCTCGGTCCTGGGCGTTATCGCCGGACTCGACCTGATGTATTATGCCGATCTCATTAACCTGAGCACCTTCAAAGGCATACCCGTCTATACGTTTGTGGCCCTGTTCTACCTGCTCCTGACCGTTCCGCTCAGTCTCGCGGTCCACTATATGGAGCGCCGATTCGCGAGAAGCAATTGATGTTACGTTCGAAGTTTGCCTAATATACAGGAGGTGGCATGAGATGGATTTTATCGGTGCATACTCCTGGCCAAACCTGCGATATCTCCTTCAAGGCTTTTGGATCACGGTGCAGGTTGCCGGCTTATCCATTATATTCAGCTTCATCATCGGAACCGTGCTCGGGACCGTGAGGTATACGAAGACCCCCTTCCTGTCGAGGACCACGGCTTTTTTGGTGGATATTATCCGCAATCTGCCGCTGCTGCTGATCATATTCTTCATCGGCATGGTGCTGCCCCAGACCGGGATTCGAATCCCGACCTTCTGGGCGGCTGTTGTCGGACTGAGCATTTTTGAAGGGGCCATGATCGCCGAGATCGTACGCAGCGGCCTCGTATCGGTGGATAAAGGCCAAATCGAAGCGGCCCGGGCCTCGGGCCTCTCTTATATGCAGACACTGCGGCACGTCATTCTTCCGCTGGCGCTGCGCCGGATGTCCCCGCCCATGGTGAGCCAGTTCATCTCGCTCATTAAAGACACGTCGCTCGCCGTGATCATTTCGCTGCCTGAGCTGATGCGCAACGTGCAAATCCTAAGCGGTTCCAGCTATTCCTATGTCATCCCGGCCCTTGTCTTCGCATCCTTGCTGTACTTTACGCTGAATTATCTGCTGTCCATCATCGCCAAGCGGCTGGAAGCAAGGCAGATATAGCCCCTGCTCTAAGCGTTCTCAACTTTCTATATGGGCTGCCACCATCATGTTACAAAATGGGTGCCCTGCCACCATAAGCGTGTACGTCCAATCTGCTCCGCAGCCATTTATGGCTTGCGGGGTATTTGCCGTTTTTTTAAGCAGCCAGCCCCCTGCGCATCCTATACCAGGCTCTACCGCCCCCCAGCCATTCTTTGGCTAGCACCTGCAACAATGGCGATACTCTCCTCGTCTAAATACATAATCATCCCGAAAGGAGACGCCGATATGAAAAAAGCCTTTCTCGCCATGATGGCTCTTTCCCTTACGCTTGGACTATGGCTTGGCACAGATCACTCCACGGCATCCGCCTTGTCATGTGCGGAGCCTCGCAAGGTTACCGAGGAGTTAAAAACCTCGGATGCGGTATTCAGGGGCACGTTGGCCTCATCCCACCCTAAAGCCGATATATCCAAAAGCAAATATGTATTCCAGGTTTCCGAGTGGTGGAAGGGAGAATCGGATGCCCCTACCGTCACCCTATATTCCAATGGCTGGGAATCCTTTGAAACAGGCAAGGAATATATCGTGTTCGCCGACAAAAGCGGGCAAAAGCTCAAACCCCATCTATGCGGGAATACGGGTCCTTCCTCATCCGTTGACGTAACTTCCCTGGGAGAAGGCATCCAGCCCGAGAAGGCCGCTCCATCAGCCGAAAGCCCAAGGCATGGCGGCATCCTGGCAGGTTTGATTGAACTCATTCGTTTCCTGCAGGGGAAATATTAATCCTGCCGGCAACCGGCGTTCTGTTCGAAGCTGCCTGAAAGTACCTGCCCGCTCATGCGAAAAAAATACAACCATTCTCCATGTCATCCGTATACAACGTAAAAGAACTGCGTTATAAACGACAGGAGGAGGAGAAATGATCAAACGATTATTGCTGATTTCACTTGTACTGGGAGTTCTCTCCGGATGTTCCTTGGTGGACAGCGTGAACAATTCCTTGGATTATACGAAGGAAGCAACAACCTTTATCAATGAAGCTTCCCAATTTGCCGAGTCCATCCCGGAGCTCGCCCAGCAGGCAGCCACTAATACGGATGCCAAGGAAACGCTGACCGAGCAACTCGAAGCGATGAAAACCCGGATCTCGGAGTTTAACGGTATCGAGGCCCCTGCCTTTGCGCAGACGATCCATGAACAGCTGGTCGGATTAAACGACACGCTGCTGACCGACATCAACGGTTACATGGATCAAATCCAGAACGGAGTGACCGACTTCCAGAATTCCAACATCGTTCAAACCGTCAATAAAATTAACGAAACGATGGATATGCTCCAGAATCTCCAGCCATAATCATGCAATCCCTTGCCGACAGCATAGCAGCCCTGCTCTTCAGGAGCAGGGCTGCTATGTTTGCTTTGTTATGTATGTGTTTCGTTCCTCACTTAAAGAAGGATTCCAGATTGGCGGTAAGCGTCTGCTTTACGACATATCGCGTCCCGTCTTCGCTTGGGGCCATAATCCAGGATGTCCCTTGGTAACCTCCTTCATCCCGAGGGTCCCAGGCCACAATGAACTGCCAACCGTCGCCAAAGCGTTCATCGTATTCTTGGCTATAACCGTCTGCGATATTCTCGCGCGAAACCGATTCGATGGGCGTATGCTGAACACTTTCAAAAGATTTCATCCATTCCGTAAATTCCACCATGTCCCGGTCATACTGACCTGAGAAATATCCCTCGACCCCGCCCGACATCGCGTGAAAGGTTTCTGCATCCTCCGCCTGCGCTGCCTGATACAGCAAGGAAACGGTCTGCACCGGGTTCCATACGGGCTGCTTCGCTTTCGCGGCAAAGAATGCCCTGTCTTCAGCGGTATGCTGGATTTCTACCGCGATAAGCTCTTCCATCGTCGCTTCCCTTCCAAGCTCGTAAGCCCCCGGATAAACCGTGGATTGCTCCACCACTTTAAGCCCATCCGCGAACGCCGTCACAAACCACAGATTCTGATCGCCCTGGCTGAGCTCCTCCAGTACGATTTCGGCCTGGCTCCCGTACGTAAGGGATAACAACCGGCTGCTTACCTCATCCAGCCCTTCTTTATCAAACAGCTTGAAGCGTTCCGCTCTCACTTCACGTTTGCCCGCCTCTTCGAACAGCACCTTCAGCATGGCGGGGGACATTCGGACGCTCGGAATGTCGGCATGACGGAAATACGAAGCGGAATCGTTAGCCTGAAGCGCTTCGTACATGTCGAGAACCGCTTCGACGGGATCGCGATTAGGCTCTCCCTCCGGCTGCTCAGCCTCTTGCTTGACCTGGCGATGGTCCGGATCTTCCTGCGGGAATGCCGTACGCAAACTCTCCTTAGCCGCCGACGGCATTTCCGCTGGTTTCGCGGCTTCCCCTGCACCCGGTGCGGCGACAGTCGATGGCGTTGTCTGTACGGCTATCGGCGCCTCCTTCGCGCAAGCTGTCAGCATCATCATGATGACGGCCAGAACCATGAGCTGTCCATTCCGCCGATATGGCTGCTTCCCCCTTTTCATTTCGTTCACCCCCGTTATATAACGAAAAACCGGCATAACACCGACACCGACCTCTTTATATTCATCATCGTCATTATGGAGTGGAATGTTTATCATGGACATAAAAAAAGCTCCCGCCAGGTTTAAAAACCTGTTCGAGAGCTTCTGTTCCTCTCTTGCATCCCTTAAAATCGGTTATAGCTCACAAATTCCAGTACCGGCTTGCGGTAGCCGCGGGGACGCGGTTTGCGCGCATCCTCCTTGCCGATCGCGATCAGCATGGCGGGCACATAAGCGTCCGGAATGTTCAGTTCCTTCTGCAGGGCATCGGGATCAAATCCGATCATCGGGCAGGTATCCCATCCCTTGTCCTTGGCCACCATCATCAATAACATCGCGGATAGGCTGGCATTCCGAATGGCTTCATCCCTCATAAAGCTTTCTCCGCCCGCTTCATAAAAGTTCGTGACCGATTCAACCGTCATGTCATATTCAAGCTTGTCGATCACGCCCAAATTCAGAAAGCCCTCGTTCATTCTTCCGATATCCTCGTAGGCCTGCTTATTCCCCAGCACCACGATGACGGCCGACGCGGTGAGTATCTTATGCTGCTTGTTGGCGGCTTCGTAAACTGTGTGCTTGATATCGGGATCCTTAACCACCACATAGTGCGTATGCTGTAAATTAAAAGCCGAAGGAGCATATTTAACCTCATTAAAGATATCGTTTAAATCCTGATCCGGGATTTCAATCCCTTCCATAAACAGATTAGCCGATCTCCGGCTCTTAATTAATGTCGTCAAATCACTCATATCTGCGCGCCCCCATCATGATTAGTTAAAGATTACCGCATCCAGCGAATATGCGCCTGCACTCGTGAGTGCCAATGCAACGGCTACTGCGATCAACAGCAAATTATACTCGTAACCATTCGCTGTGGACCAATACCCGTTCCGGCCATGCACCTTCACGATGGCGCCCAGCATCGTCAGCGTGATCAGCGCTGCACCGAGCACCGTGAGAAATCCGGCTGCCAGCAGCAGCCCCCCAACCAGCTCCATCAGACCTGACAACACCGCGATCGCGACGCCGGGTTTAATGCCCACCGATTCCATCCAGCCGCCGGTCCCTTTCGGCCCGTAACCGCCAAACCAACCAAACAGTTTCTGCGCGCCGTGCGCCATGAACGATAACCCAACCACCAAACGAAGTATCAACAATCCAATATCTATAGCCATTTTGTACGCCTCCATATTCATGTTCATTATTTATAGAAATTCATCGACCCAGTTCATTAATATCTTAGTATAAAGATATATAGGTGTAGAATGATTAACCTGCTTTACTTCGCTAACGTTTATGCACTTTCACTTACTCCTTTCAATTGACTAACTTTTATATAGTCACTTAACTTAATATCAAGATATATGATGTGGGCTCTCCTGTCAACCGTTATTTTTAAAAAATAAGCGCTAAAAAAACATCCTTGCCATTTTTCCGGCAAGGATGCTTCGTATGTCTATTATCTCACTGTCACATAGCGGAATGCCTTATAACAGCAAAAGAGGGCATCCCCTGCCAAAGAATCTTTGGGGACCCCTTCTTTCGTTCCATCAAGCACAGGTGAATTATTCCTTCACCGCGCCGATCGAGATGCCGCTCGTGAAGTATTTCTGGAACATGATGAAGATGATGAGCATCGGTATGGCCGCCACCGTAGCCCCGGCCATTTTGTAGGCAAAGTTCGGATTGAGATCCTGCATCAGGGTGGCTCCCCCGACCATCAGCGTCTTCACAGCTGCCGCGATGGAGCCTCATGACGACGGCCGATTACTCGGCCAGCTTCTTGATTTCACTGTCGGTCAGCGCCTTGCTGTACATCCGCACCTCATCCAAGCTTCCGTTAAAGTAAGGATCGGCAGCGAACCGGCTTTTCCCTAAATAAGCTTCCGTTGTCAGCAGCCCGCTTGGGTTCAGCTTCATGTGATCGCCAGAGGCAACCATCTGTCCGTTCACGTATAATTTGCCCGTATCCCCCTGAAGGGTCACGGCTACATGCGTCCACGCATTCACCGGAAGCGGGGCACTGCCAAGGAGGCTCTGGTCTCCGCCGTTGCCGTGAATCGTAAACTGAAGGACACCGGCGTGTTGGGATGGCGTCAGGAACATATGCCTGGCGAGCCCGCTGCCGGCATCCAGCACCCGCTGCCACGGTGCTCCTCCCTTCCAATACACCCAGGCCGCAAAGGTAAAGTCCTCTGTATCGGTGACCCGATTCGGCAGTTCAATATAGCCGTCCGAGCCATTAAAGTCCATTCCGCCTCCCTGCCGGCTCTTCTCATTCCACCGGACTCCGCCAAGGATCTTTCCATGAAATCCGTTATCCGAGACGTCGAACGCCGTGCCTTCTTTATTCTCGCTGAACGGATAGCCCAGCAGAAGCGGCCCTGCGGACTGCTGCAGTACGGTTACGTCAAACGCTTTGGCAGCCTTTGCTTTACCGCTCGTAATCTGAGCGGTCAGCGTAACCCTCGCGTCCCCCGCCCCGGCAGCAGGACGATTCAGCTTTCCCTCCGCCGATATGACTTCGGGATGAGAGGAGGTCCAGCGAATGACGGCACCTCCGGAAGCCTCGGACGGCAAAGCCAAATCGTAGAAAACTTGGCTCACGTCCCCGAGGGAAAGGTCTCTCTTCACGGCATCCACGAGTTCCCTGTCGCTGCGATCAAGCTGACGCGCGCCCCACACCGCGGTACCGTCCGCCGAAAGGGCCGTGAAGGTCATCGTCTGCCGCTTCGCTTCGGGGTCCCATTGCGGAGTCATTACGCCCTTATAACTCTCTCCATTCAGCGTAAGCGTCACATCCCGCTTTCCGCTGATCTTCCATGCGCCCTCTGCTGCACCTGTTACTTTACCGTTCTTATGAAGCTCGATCGGCACCGATTCTTTGACGACGGACGAAATATCTTTCCCGTGTTGGATCAGCTTATAGTCTCCGGCCGCATCTTTCGGCGTGATTTTCTTAGCCTCCTTGGCCTCCTCGCCTGCATAACGGTATGGAGCCGATACCGGCCAGCCGTCCTGATTCATATACAACTCATGCACCCGGATCTCATGCTCTTCCCCGCGCTGCGGGAAGCGGCTGTGAAAAATAAGGAATGTTCGTTTGCTCCGCTCATCGTAATAGACGGAGTTATGGCCAGGCGACACGGCCCCGGTGCCGATCCCCGTTCCCGGATCGCCGACCAGGCGCTTGAACAGGTAGTTCCCCATCAGCTTCACGCCATACGGCTCAATCGAACGGTCGTCAAAAAGCGGAAGGGAAGGATCAGCCTTCACCTCTCTCATATCGTTGCCCTCCGCATCGTAGAAAGGACCATCCGGATTTTTGGATCGGACCACCCGCATATTGTAGCCGCCAACCGCATCCAACCCCCCGTACGACAGGTATAGGTAGTAATAGTCCGTGGCCGGGTGATAAACCATGTAAGGCCCTTCGATCCGGCTGTGATTGCCTCCCAGCAGCTTCTTCCCGTATCCTTGCCAAGGCAGCGGTTTTCCGGTCTTGGGATCCATCTCCATAATGAAAATGCCGCCGGAATAGGAGCCGTATACCATCCACAGCTTGCCGTTCTTATCGAAGAACACATCCGGATCGACGACATTCGGGTGCTTTGTTGCATCATAGATGGTTCCATCCTCACTGATCTCGTCCCACATGCCGGATTTCAGAATGATGCCGGTGTCCTTATACGGGCCTTCGATCTGATCGGCAACGGCGATCCCCATGGCGGATCGCGGGGAATCCCCTTTGCAGGCGTTATAGTACATATAGAATTTACCGTCTGCCAGCTGAATCACGTCGGCCGCCCACAATGTGTCGCTTTGCGCCCATTCCAGCGTTTCTCTCAATTCCTCCGTTACGTTCGGAATCAGCGGATTGCCGGTCGCGACCCCGGACGCGACCATGTCCCAGCTCATCAAGTCCTTCGATTTGGCCGCGGCCAGATGGGAACCGAACACATAGTAGGTATCCCCTGTTTTGATCACGGACGGATCGTGCACGGAAGCCTCCCGGAATACCGGTGCCTTCTCCCCCTTCTTCAGCGGAGCCGCTTCGGCGTACACGTCAGGAACGCCAGCCGCAGGTCCTTGGCCTGCCGTACTTAAGCCTCCTGCCATTAACATTGCGGCAATTCCTGCGGCAGCCGTCTTACGCAGCATGTTCTTGTTCATACGATTCTCCCTCGCCTCGATTTTTTGTAAACCCTTTCATAAATAAAAAAACAAGATGTCCATTATGGCGATACCTCTGGCTGTTTAATTTAGAATAATATAAAACATTTTATATTTGATAAGATATTAACACTGAGCCTTATGAAATATCAATGCTAATTTTTAATATTTTTCTCCATAAATCAATTAATGGTAGGAAATACCCAAAAAAACCTGATCCAATACGGATCAGGTTTTTGTTTTATATTTATATAAAGTTAAAGGGCATTATGCGTTAATATGTCCACCAATTTCCCGACATGACCATCATCGAGAACAGCTTGATGCTCTCCTCATAATATCCCTCTGCAGATGCGTTCGCCGTATAATTCCATACCGAATTCAGCCAGCTCTGGTGACTGGACGAAGTCATCGCGCTTACGCCGAATGGTGCATAGAACGCTCCGCTGTTATAAGTCACCAGCGCGGTCCCGTTCAGATTATACCCTGCCTTGATATTGGCAGGATTGCTGTTTGCAGCCGACTTAATGAACGTGTTCATTTTATTCAATTGATTCAGCGCGCGCGTATCGCCGGTCATCAGATAGTCGGTCGTAATCCGCCATGGAGTCCGGGCCGAGTTGTAGTAATATTTTCCGTCGTTCGCCCCCTCCAGGAATCCCGCTGCCGCTGGCTGATAATTGCCGCCCGACATGACAACGAAATCCGGAAGCAAACCGGTATTGGAGCTGTAACCGTTATAGATGGAGTTGATGATCGTATAGGTTTTGTTAATGACGTTATCCCAACGGGCATCGCCGGTAGCCGCACGGAACGCCTTCATATGGTTCAGCATGAAATCCGATGGCCGCGTGGCGGTATTGTAGTTGCCGCTGGTAGCCCAATCGCCCAAACGCAGCGTCCATTGCGACTGATTGACGTCATTGCTCATGATGGCATTGATGATATCCTTCGCGGCCTGCAGGTAATTGATCGATCCGCTGCTTCCCCACTGCTTGTCCGCAAGCAGGAGTGCGTAAGCAATATCCATATCGCCGTCCGTTGCCGAGTTGGCCCCCTCTATATTCTGGAAGCTGCTGTTCTGTTTCCACGCCATCAGATATGGATTGTTATCACTCGGATGCGCCTTGTAATAGCGATATAACCCATCGAAATACGACTGCGCATTACTGTCGTATCCCGCCATCAGAACGGTGAAAATCATTCCGTAACCGTGAGCCTCGGATACCGTCTCGCCCGCGGAATTGTATTTGACGTAATATTGCCCGGTTGCAGCCGGCTTCAGAAAAGACCCTTTCCAGCTGTTCCATTTGCTCTTGACCGCATTGTCCATCGCGGTCTGCGTTACGTTGTTCGGCTTAATCGAACCGCTCGTATAGGACGTATGCTGGGGGAAGGGCTTGTTGGCCGCCAGGGACAACCCGGCCGGCAAGATCAGCAGAACAGCGCAGACCAACGCCGCCGACTTACGGATAATCGAATTTCGGAATACTTTCATCAACGTTTCGCTCCTTTGGTTTTCGAATTGGAAAGCCATGACCGCTACAGCCTGGTAAACCGGTTTCGGTATAAACCACCACCCTTCCCATGATCGATGGAAACGAGGAGACTGCCCGTATGTAAAGTACCACGAAGTTAGCTGATGTCCGATATGCAACTGCCTCCATATACAAAAAGGTAGGATCCATATCTACTACAAGTATAATAGAATTGTATATTATTGTAAATTAATAGTTTGCCGGTCATGATTCGTCTACCAGCATGAATAGCCGTCTTTCCGCAAGCAGTATCCCACTGCCCGGAAAGACGGCTATCGTTATTTCGGTAGGCATTCCCCTTATCTCTGACAAGACGTCAAACGACATGAATGGATGGCCATGACCGTTCGATCCCCTGTTCCGTCAGTCGCCGCTGAAAAGCTTCCAAGTGGTCCGGGGTATTCCGTACTTCCCGCGGCTTCAGTCCATGCTCTATGCAGTAAGCGGCTAAAAAACCGGCTGCCTCGCCGATGTTCCATTCCACAGGATGCAGACGATAACACCCATTCGTGATATGCGTCGTGCCGATATTCTTGCAGGCTGCCAGCACATTGGCTACCCGTACAGGAATCAGGCTCCCCATCGGAATTTGGAAGGGCAGGCTCGAAATATCGATATACGTCCGCAATCCCGTGCTAGGATGCAGATCGATCCGGTAGCAGCCGATGCCAACGGAATCGTGGAACGTCTCCGCCCGCCCGTCCGGACGGCATTCGGCGGCAATATGCTGCTCCTTCACGGTAAATTCGGCGCGGATCCGGCGGGATTCACGGATATAAGGGGCTTTTGCCAAGCCATCTTTCGTTCCCATCACGTCCGGCCGAAGCCGGAGTCCGGGATACCCCTTTCCTCCATCGGGCCGCGGGGCTTCCGTCTGCATCCAATAGAGCAGGGACAAACTCAGCTGCCTGGATTCCTCCAGATGCCGTTCCCGCTCTTCCGGGCCGACATCGATAATGGAGCCGAGCCAATAATCGTTCTGCGGCCAGTTCACGACCGTGACGCTGCTGTCAAACAACCCGCCTTCGAAATGCTCCGGATTCAGGATCTGCCGGTATTTCCACAGGGAAAACGATCGGCCATCCGGAAATAAGCTGTAGGTGACCGGCTCCAGCGTATGCGGTACTAGCCCCGTCCAACTCAGCATGGCATCGGGCCAGAAATCTGCCCGGTAGCTCTTCCAGAAATCGTACCGATCCGGCTTCGGGATGGTATGATCCTTGCCCTCCCGGTAATCCATCGCGAAGCACCAAGTGAAAGCCTGCATGTCCGCCCGGTCCGCCGGACCGGATAAAGCATGCGGTTCACCGGTCTCTTCCGCCGACTCGGAACCCGTCACGTATTCGATGCCGGCCAGCGGAAGCAAATCCCCCTCCTCGGTAGCATCGAGGAAAAATGCGCCGGTCAGCTTGACGATGTCGCCGGATCTGCTGTCCCGCAACCGGACGGATGTTACCTGATCCCCGCCGGACTCCGCTTCCATCAGCGCATGCTCCGTAAGGATCGTTAACCTTCCGCTGTGCACGTAAGGTGCCAGCATCCCCTGCAGCACGGCCAGCGCCGCTCTCGGCTCATGGGCAATGCCGCTGACCAGTGCGCTGCCTGGATTCAGGTAACGCTCTTGCCGCGATTCGGCCCGGAGCGGAAATAACTCCTTATAATAATCGCGGATCCGATTCCGGAATTCACGGTAGCTGGCTGTGCAGCCAAACTGCTCGATCCAGGGATGCTCGTCGGGCGGTACGCCCTGACTTGTAATCTGGCCGCCGAGCCAATCGCTCTCTTCGGTCATAACCACGCGTTTTCCCGCCTTCGCCGCCGCAAGCGCAGCGGCACAGCCGCCGAGTCCTCCGCCCAGAATGATGATATCCGCCTCTATATGATTCTCCATATGCACCGCACCTCGATATCGCTGTATTCTATTCGGCTTTGGCACCAACCGTCTCATGATCGTATTTAAATATCGTTCCGAGCGTCGTTGACCCGGGGCCGTACCGCTCATAAGCCTTGCCCGCCTCATCTACGGGAACCACATGCGAGATCAGCGGTTTGATCGAGATTCTCCCTTCGGCCAGCAAACGAATATATTCCGCAATGTTGCGCCCTTCCGTCCAGCGCACAAAGCCGATCGGATAATCCGTATTGTTGAGTTCATAGCTTGCGTCGTACCGGCCCGGACCGCCGGCCCGTGATATGAGCACCTGCGCTTCCTTGCCAAACATCAGCCCTCTGGAGTAGGTTGTAGACAAATCGCCGACGATGACGATTTTCCCCTTATCCCGAATCCATCCCATGGACGCGTTGATAAGCTCTTCACCGGGACCGCTTGCGCACAGGATGACGCTGTCGGCTCCATGTCCGCCCGTCATCCGCCCGACCTGCTCCTCAAGCTGCTCCCGGTTATCATAAGCATAGGCAATATGCTGCCTCATCCCCTGCACCCGCTCCGGGTTCAGGTCAAATCCCGCAACGGGGCAAGCCGCCGCATGCGCGATCTGGGCAATGATCTGTCCCAGGATGCCCAGCCCGACCACCACGGCCGATTCGCCGAAGCGCAGATCCGCAACCCGCAGGGCATGGATCGCAATCGCTCCCAGCCCCGCAAAAGCGGCTTCCTGCGGATCCACCCCGTCCGGGACGATGGCCGTCAGGTTCGAAGGCACGGTAAGCCACTGGGCATGGCGCACGTATGGTGCTCCATAACAGGCCACCCGTTGACCGACGGCAAGCCCCTTCACGCCTTCACCCAAGTCTTCGACGATCCCCACCGCGCTGTAACCCATAATGACTTTTTGATCCGAAGCCTTTCGTATAAAGATCATTTCCGTACCCGGACTGACCGCCGAGTATTCGGTGCGAATCCGCACATGACCTGCCGGCAATTCCGCCGGCCTCTCGATATGATCAACGATCACGTTTCCATGAATCGTGGCAACAGCCTTCATATGGACCCTCCTGCTCCACCTTATTTTCCTGATGCTTTCCGATATTCGCTCGGCGAGACGCCGCTGTATTTCTTAAAGGTCGTCGTAAATGTGGAAGAGTTCGAGTACCCCGTTTTCTCTCCGATTTCGGCAATGCTGAGGTCCGTGTTCCGCAGATATTCACGCGCATGCGATAATCGGACTTTGTTCAAGTACTCCACATAATTGACGCCGAATGTTTTCTTGAAATAATTGGAGAAGTATTTCGAGCTGGTGTCCAGCACTTCGGCCATATGGTCCAAATAGAGGTTCTCCATGTAATGCAGTTCGATGTATTGGGAGATGAATGCGGGATTCAGCTTGCTTCGCGGATCGTGGTTCCGCGTATTGGCCACCACGCGCATTACTTCCATCAGCGCCTTCTGAATCTCTTCATAGGTGAAGGCTTGATCGACCTTGCGGATGAAATCACTCTCCAGCCGGAACAGCTCGTTGCGGTCAACGGACGGCGAATCCGCCTGCTTCATGACGAGGAAGAACATGCTCTTCGCAATATGCACCATCTGATGGTGATGGATGCGAAGATCCGCATTCTGCTGGAAAATATCGCTCACGATCTGCAGTCCCTCATCCACCTTGCCGCTTAGCATGCAATTGCTCAGCTTCTCGATCTTCTGAAGCGGATAATAAATATCCGGGACGTACCGAATCTGCTCCGCATCGACCATGTCCGTGTCCGCATTCACATTCCGGTACAACCGCCCATCCTTAATATTCCGGTATGCTTCGGAGCAATTGCTGATTTTGGATTCGTACGTGCGGCTAACGCAGCCCCACACCGTGAACGTATCATGATAATCCTCGTTGCACCGCCTAATATACTCCTCGAATTTCCTGACCAGCTGCTTGCGCTCGGACGGCTGATCCAGACCGATTAACGCTAGGAATTTCAGCTCTTCGACATGATAAACCACCACATGTCCATAGCGCTCCTCCAGGCCGCCCCGGATCTGAGACGTCAGCTCTTCCAGGACAAAATCCGACTTGGTTGCCCCCTTGCCTGCAGGCTGCAAATACACGGCCGCCATCATGAAATGCCGGCACTGGAAGAAATGCGTGTAGTGCTTCTGCATCTGCATTTCCTGCTCGCGCGAATGGTGATGGCCGTCCAGCGTTTGCAGGAACACGCTTCGGCGGATATCCTCATCCACCAGATCCATCTGCTTCTTGAGGGATTCGTTCTCCCGCTGCACCTTGACGATGCCGCTCTGGATTTTCACGAAATCATTCCCTCGAAGAGAACTGCCCCCGAGCAGCTGCACGATGTTCTTCACCGGCCGGTACAGATAAATGCTGAGCAGCACCGACAGAATGACGTTTAACGCAATCGCCCCGTACATAATCCACGTATTGGCATCGGTGACAGAATCGATATTTTGAAACTTGTACGGCATTTTATTGATATATATAAATCCGTTATAGTCCGATTTGTAGAAATTGTACTCAAAATCGTCATGCGTGAGGGAGGCTTCCTGCGACGGGTTAAAGTACACGTCGTTCAGAATGCCCACCAGATCCAGATCCTTCTCGGTGCTCAAGATGACGTTCCGGTTCGCATCCAGCACGATAAGCGAGGCCCCGGGAATCATGGAATTCAAATCGACCCCCTTAAGCAGCCGGTTCACGTTAATCAGGATCATCAGGTTTTTGTTCGACATTCTGACCTTGTTGCCGTCTACGGCAATCATCAGGTTCCGGCCGTACCCGCTGCTCTGATCCGCATAAACCTCCGCTGGAAAAACCGTAAGCTCGTGCTCCGATCGGGTAAACGTCTTCCAGAACATCGAGTTGAACTTCTGGGATTTATACCGCCTGTCAAACAATGCGTCCAGATTGCTGGTTCCGCGTGTCGTAATGGCCAAATCGTGATTGTCGAACGAAATGACCACATCTTCCACGATATCCACGTTGGATACGATGCTGGTGACGCTGTCCTGCAGAGTGATGACTTTCTCCATGTCAAGTTTGCCGTTATCCAACTGCATCCGGTCCGAAGGAAGCGCATGAATGTTAAAAATCAAATTGTTAATGGAGGAGAAACTGGTATCAAACGACTGAATAATGTTTCTGATCACCATCCGGTTGTTCTCGCTCACCTTGTCGTAAATTCCGGTAATGGAATTCTTGTACACGATGTAATTGAATATGAACATGATGCCGATGACCAGTTGCAGAGCGAAGAAAATCTGGAGCAAGCCTCTGTTGGCGATCAATCGATTCATACGGATTCACCTCTCTTGGATGTCATCCCTTCATATTCAACATGATAGCCCCCGGCACCTTCCCATCACCCCTTTTCGGAACCGAGCATGACCCCTTTGGCAAAATACTTCTGGGCAAACGGATAGATCAGCAGCACCGGAATCATCGACAACACGATCGTTGCATTCTTCATGGCCTGCGGAGCAAGCGCCGACGCATCCACCAGGCTCGGATTGCTTCCGTTCTCGCTGAAAATCAGCATATCCCGAAGCACGACCTGAAGCGGGTACATATTCGCGTCGTTCAGGTAAATCAGCGGGATAAAGAAGCTGTTCCAATGGCCCATGAAATAAAACAATCCGATCGAGGCCAGTGCCGGTTTGGACAGCGGAAGCACAATCTGGAACAGGATGCGGTACTCGGAAGCGCCGTCGACGACGGCTGCCTCGCGCAGGGATTCCGACATGTTCTCGTAGAAGCTTTTGAGGATCAACAGCTCAAAGGTCCAGATCGCATTCGGAAGCACGAGTGCCCATACGCTGTCCAGCAGGCCAAGCTCGGATACGATCAGGTAGTTCGGAATGATCCCCGGGTTCAGGAACATGGTCATGATGATTGCCAACAGGAAAAACTTGCGCCCGAAGAAATTTTTGCGAGCGAGCGGATAAGCCGCTACCGCCGTAAGCAGCAGGTTAATGGCCGTACCGAGCGCTGTATAAAAAATCGTGTTCAGATAGGCGCGCGGCACCCGGTCGTCGTTCAGCACCTGGGCATAGGCGTCGAGATTAAAACCCTTGGGAAACAAGGTGATATTCCCTTGCACCACTTCGGAGGTCGCGCTGAGGGAAACGGCGGTGATATAGACGACGGGGTACACGGTAATAATGGCAAGGCATGTCAGAATCAGCGTGTTGATAATGCCGAATAACGAGATGTTTCGAAGGCTGAATCGTTTGTTGTTTACCATAGTCCGCTACCTCCCAGCCGCTTGCTGAAGTAGTTGGAGGACAGCAGCAATATCATGGCGACAACGGCTTCGAACAAGCCCACGGCCGCGCCATAGCTATAGTTGCTCTCCAGAAGGCCTTTCCGGTAGACATAAGTCGAGAATACGTCCGCCACCTCGTAAGTCATCGGATTGTAAAGCAGCAATACCTTTTCGTATCCGATCCGAAGCATCGACCCGGTCTTCAAGACAAACATGATAATAATCGTTGGCAGAATGGCGGGAATCGTGATTTTAAAAATCATGTGGCGCCTTTTGGCACCATCCACCTTGGCCGCTTCGTAAAGCGACGGGCTGATCCCTGCAATCGCAGCCATATAGATGATGGCTTCATAACCGACGGTTGCCCAGATATCCGATGAAACATAGATGGTTCTAAACCAGCTCGGCTCAATGAGAAAATACGTCTTCTCGAAACCTAACGCCGCGATCAGCTGATTAATGATCCCCTGATTGGGCGACAGGAAGTCGATAATCATGCTGCTTATAATGACCACCGACAGGAACGAAGGCAGATAGCTGAGCGTTTGAACCGACTTTTTGAACCATTTCACTCTGACCTCGTTAAGGAGAATCGCCAGAATGATGGGAAAAGGAAAGCCGAAAATCAGATTGTATACGCCAAGAAGGAGCGTATTCTTGAACAGCAGCCAGAAATCCGGACTGCCGAAAAATTTCTCGAAATGCTTGAGCCCTACCCATTCGCTCTCCATAATGCCGGTAAATACGCTGTAGTCCTTGAAGGCAATGATCAAGCCGTACAGGGGCCCGTATCGGAAAATAACGTAAAACAACAGGCACGGGATAAACAGAATCAACAGCTGTCTGTCCCGCTTCATATGCTGAAAGGCCGAAACCATTCTTCTCCCAAACCCGCCGCGGGGTTTGGCGAGATTTGTCTCTGTCCCTGCACTTGACATGGTGTTCCCTCCTTAAGATGATGAGCAGCACCCGAGCGTCGTACCCGGATGCCGCCATCACTCTTATTTCTTCTGCGAATTATTTCGTGGCTTCATCCAATCTCTTCTGGGCTGCGTTGAAAATATCGACGATCTGCTTGGCTCCCTGCTTCTCAGCCTGCGCCTGCCATTGCTGCCACTGCGCATCGCCGTAGTTTTTGTTGAGAATGTATTTCGCGTTAAATTCATCCGCCAATTTCTTCAGGGAGGTTTGGATTTCCGCAATCTTTGCGGTTTCGTCATCCGTAAAGTTCACGACCGGATCCAGCGGCTCGAATTTATTGCCGTTCAGGAGCTTATCCTGAGCCTCCTGCTCCTTCTCCGTATAGTTGAAGTACACGCTGCGCTTGTCGGAATTGACATACAATCCTTGCAGCCACAGGCCATAGCGGTCCTCCAGCACGCTGATATCCACCAGCGGCACGTCGGTCAGCTCCGGATAGACGGCTTTATCGCCTTCCATCTTGAACGTCTCGCCTTCCACGCCCATCGTCACCAGCGTGGCGCCGGACGGGCTCGTCAGGTAATCGAGCAGCTTCAGGGAAGCTTCCTTGTTGTCGTTGTTGGCTACCGCGATGCTGAAGCCGTTCGTGATGCTCTCGATCGTCTTGCCGTTGCCGGTCGGTCCGACCGGATTGCCGTATCGCAGGTCATAGTTCGGATTTTGGTCCTTGACCTGGTTGTAGAACAGGTCCAAACGTCCGATCCAGTCATAGGTGACAAAGGATTTATTGCCTGACGTCATTTTCGCCGTCCAGGAATCGTCGGTGTCCGTCATGAATTCCGGATCGAGGAGTCCCTCGTTGTACAGCTTCTTCATGAAATCGAGCATTTCTTTGTGCTCAGGCTGTATGGTAGCGTACTTCCATACCTTGGCCGTCTCGTCGTAATACGTCGGATAGTTGGCTCCGCCGATCCCCCAGCCGAAGGCCCAATCGCGGAAAATGTTCTCTTTCGTTTTCGAGGCGTAAGGATAGGAATCCGGATAGGCTTCCTTCAACTTTTTGAGTGCCTGATAGAATTCGTCGGTATTCGTCCATTCCTTGATGCCCAGCTCATCGAAGATGTCTTTGCGGTACAGGAAGCCGTGGTTCACGTCACGGTTGATGTTTGCAACCGGCCAGGTATAGATGTTGCCGGATTCGTCTCCGTAGGACGGAATGACCCAAGGATTCTCGTCCACATACATTCGTTTGAAGTTCGGCAGCATGTCGACATATTCGTTAATGGCAACGACCGCTTTCTGCTTGCCGATCTTCTTCAGCTCCGGAGGCGTCAATCCGTGGATGATGTCCGGGAGCTTGCCGGATGCAACGGTTACTTTCAGCTTGTCTTGAAACGTAGCCGAAGAATAGGGTTGGAAATTCACTTTGATACCGGTACGCTTCTCGATCTCCTTGGCAAGCAAGGAATCGTTCAGGTTGGTCTTCTCGCTGACGACCATCCAATTGATCGTTGTCGGTTTATCGACCAGCGGAAGCGCGAGACCGCCAGTATCCCCATATTGATCCGGATCTGCCGGTGCCGTTGGAGGTGCTGTTTCTCCGTCTGTTTCGGGAGCTGCCTCTTTATTTCCCCCGCTGCATGCGGCCAAGATTGAAATGATTAATGTGAACACGAGTGCCATACGAAACCATTTTTTTGTCATTTGCGTTCCTCCTCTAAATCGATCATTTGAATGCGGCTGACTGAATCTGTGCGATCGCTACGCTACCCCCGTCATTTCTCCTCATCTGTGTGTCTGCTTACTCATCCGTTCTACGTTTATAAATCAAGATGCTTCCTATCATGCCTCCTTGTTGACGAAGATCCCGGCCTGTCGCAGGAATATTCTAAAATGATCGGGCATCCGCTGCCGAGGGTCCGGCACGGAATTTTCTACCCATCCACATCATAAAAACGCTTCCACGATTCGTAAAGAAGCGTATTTCTGCGAGATGGCGTTTTTTCTTATTCAAGCGGGCGAAATGCCGAAAACCCGCATAACATCAGGCTTTTTGAGCATGTGGAAAATGCTAAAGCGGTAGAAATAGATAAAAAAATAGAGGGATTTCATCACGAAATCCCTCACGGAAGATGTTAAATTTCTTCTCTTCCCCATCGTATATTCTTGAATCAGAACGTCATCGGCGATCTATCAAAACGGGTGTGAATTCAATCACTCGTTTCTTCTTTTTTCGCTTTGGCACCCTGCTCCCTCAATTTTTTCCCTTCCTTACCGTATAGATCCTTCAGGATTTTCTTGCCGGTCGGCGTCTGCGCAAGTCCGCCCTTCGCTGTTTCCCTGTGCTTGGACGGCATAGCCGTGCCAACCTCCAGCATCACGTCGATCACTTCGTCGGATGGAATGACGCTGCGCACGCCGGCAAGCGCCATATCCGATGCCGCCAGCGCCGTCACGGCGCCGAAGCCGTTGCGCACGATGCAAGGAATCTCGACAAGCCCGCCCACCGGGTCGCAGATAAGTCCCAAGGAATTCTTGAGCGCAAGCCCGACGGCGTGAACGGCCTGCTCCGGCGTGCCGCCCCGCAGCTCCGTCAAAGCGCCTGCCGCCATACCGATAGCTGAGCCGACTTCAGCTTGGCAGCCGCCCTCCGCACCGGAAATAAACGAGTTATTGGCAATGACGTAGCCGATTGCGCCTGCGCTGAACAGCCCCATCACCAAATGCTCGTCTTCCCAGCCGAAGCGTTCCTGCGTGCTGACGAACACCCCGGGAATAATGCCGCATGAGCCCGCCGTCGGCGTCGCTACGATGCGCCCCATGGAGGCATTTACCTCGGACACGGACAGGGCGTAGGCCAGCGCCGTGCAAGCGTCGGTACCAAGCGCGGGTACCCCGCTGCTCATATATTGATGGACGCGCACGGCATCGCCGCCGGTCAGGCCGCTTTTGGAAGGGACGGGTTCATGGATTCCTCGGTGCACCGCTTCCTTCATGATGCCGTAGTAATCGGCCATTAGCTTGAACGTCTCGTCCCGGCTTTTCCCCGTTTCCTTGATCTGTTCATTCAGCATCAGCTGGCCGATCGTCACCTGATCCTCCCGGCAGCATGCAATGATCTGCTCCAGCGTAGAAAACTTCATGACTGCGCCTCCTCTACTGTCAAATCCGCGATGACGACCCGATGCACGCTCGGCAGTCCTTCGATATGCTTCATCAATTCGGCCGGAACCGCTTCGTCCGACTCCACCACCGTCATGGCATCGCCGCCCCTTCCCTTGCGGTCCACGTCCATATAGGCAATGTTGACGCCGCCGGCCTCCAGGAGCCGGGTGATATGCGCGACCATGCCCGGCGTATCGTCATGAAAGACCAGCAGCACCGGATAATTCATCGTAAACTTGACGTCGAAACCGTTCACGCGCAGCATTTCCACGCTGCCTCCGCCAATGGAGGCGCCCGCAATGACATCGGTATGATCGCCGCCCTTCAGCCTCAGCTCCACGGTATTCGGGTGAAAGGCCACATTCTGTGCCGTCTTGAAGGTAAGTTTAATGCCTGCCGCTTCGGCAAGCTCGATCGAATTCCGGATGCGCATATCGTCCGTGGCAAAATCAAGCAGCCCGCCGACGACAGCCAGATCGGTGCCGTGGCCGCGGTAGGTTTCGGCAAAAGATCCATAGAACACAATTTCCGCCTGATCGGGGAATGCTCCAAATATGCGCCGCGCGGCTCTTCCGATCCGCACGGCCCCAGCGGTATGGGAGCTGGAAGGCCCCACCATGCTGGGCCCAATAATAGAAAACACATCTTTAAACCGCATGCGCGATTCCCCACTTTCGACTATTCTGCCCTCATTGTATCAGTCTGCCAGCCAACTTTCCAAGTGCTCCCGAATAAAATCGTCATCGTTTAAATGGGGATAATCCCGGTAGACCCGATCAATCTCTTCCGATTGTCCGGGAGACAGCGTTTCATGCGGATTCAGGCACCATGTGCCTTGCAGCAGTCCCTGTCTGCGGAGCACCTCATGAATGCCCGGGATGCAGCCCGCAAACTGATGCGCGGGATCGAAGAAGGCCGCGTTGGAGTCGGTAATCTCGACGTTGCGCGTCAGCCATTCCTTCGCGAACTGCTCCTGCTTGCGCGCCTCTTTGATTTCCTCCAGCAGCTCCACCGCTTTCCTGGTCCAGACCGCCCAGTGACCGAGCAGACCGCCGACGATAGGCTTGGCGACCGGCGTTCCGTCCACCTGGAATCGATAGGTCGTCAGCAAATCGTTGACGATGTTATCGTCATTCCCCGTATAGAGCGCAATATCGTCTCTGCGGCTCGAATAACAGACGGCACGAACGACGTCAATCGTCTGGTAGCGGTTGAAGGGGGCCATCTTGATCGCTACGATATTCGGAATTTCTGCGAAGGCACGCCAGAATTCGAAGGAGAAGATGTTGCCGCCAACCGATGGCTGAAGATAGAACCCGATCACCGGCATTCTCTGCGCGATCTCTTCCGTGCGCTTCAGAATATCCTCTTCGCTCCAGCCGCTTAACCCGCCCATGCTGAGCAGGACGGCATCATAGCCGAGCCTGCGGGCGATCTCCGTTTCCTCCACGGCTTGCTCCGTGGGGCCGCACACGCCGGCCACCATCAAGAAGGGGCGGTCAAGTTCCGCCCTGCGGACCTCTTCCGCCGCGAGCCGCAGCACCGGTTCATACAAGTCAATGCCTTTATCGCGGATCTCGAATTGGGTAGAGTGAACGCCGACCGCCACACCGCCCGCACCGGATGCGGCGTAATAGCGGGTCAATGCCCGCTGGCGGCGTTCGTCCAGCTTCCGGTTCTCGTCCAAAGCCAGCGGATGCGCCGGTATGACGAGCCCTTCGTGAAGAGCTTTCAGCTTCTCGGGGGCCAACCTCTGCATTGCAGGAATCTGTCCGCTCATTAGAATTTCCCCTTTCTCTCTTGGAAGTGCGTCGGCTTGTTCCAGCTCTCGCCGCCGGATTGCACCCATGCTGCCGTCCAATCCAGCATCTGCAGCAGAGACACCTTCGGATAACCGAAGAGCTGGTGGGATTTCGAGGCGTTGTTCAGGAGTGCGGTCTCGGATTCCGTACCTGTAAAGGTCACTTCCTTGCCCATCCGTGCCGCCAACTCCTGTGCCGCCCAGCGGATCGACATCGTCTCCGGTCCGGTAATGTTGATGATTTCGGGAGGCGAGCTGCAATGCAGGAGCGAACGGAGCGCCATCTCGTTGGCATCCCCTTGCCATATGATATTCGCATGCCCCATCGCCAGGTGAATCGGCCGGTCCTCATGGATCGATCTGGCGAGCTCATGCAGAACGCCGTACCGCATATCGATGGCGTAATTCAGACGGTAGATCGCCATCGGCGTACCGTTCTGGTGGGAGAAATATTCAAAGACGCGCTCTCTGCCGAGACAGGATTGCGCATATTCCCCGACCGGCTCCGGCGCAACGGATTCGTTGACTCCGCCGCTGCCCACCGGCGAGAACGGATACACATTCCCCGATGAGAACACCACCATGCGGGATTGCTTGAATTTCTCGGCCACCCGGCCCGGCAAATACGAGTTCATCGCCCAAGTAAAATATTCGCGGCCGGTCGTGCCGAATTTGTTGCCGGCCATATAGATCACGTTTGGAGCCTCGGGCAGCTGCTGCAGCTCCCCGTCGTTCAGCAGGTCGCACGAAATCGTCTGTACGCCCGCCTCCTCCAGCTCGCGCCTGGCCTCCTGGTTCGAGAACCGGGATACGCCGATGATCCGTTTGCCGCCACCGCCTTCGCGCACGGCGTTGGCGGCCAGCCTTGCAAGGCTGGGACCCATTTTTCCGCCGACGCCAAGCACCAGGATATCCCCTTCCAAAGACGCCAAATCGGCAACAAGCTGTGCTGAAGGCTCCGCCAGCTTCGCTTCTAATGCTGCAACGGTTAACATGAACAATCTCCTCCTCCGATTGATGATTCTTCTTCATCATACGGCCCCGTTTGATATAAAGACAAATCTTTAAATCGTCTTTAAATAAACGACACATAAAAAAAGCTCCCTGATGTCAGGGAGCAAACGAAACGTTCAGCACGATATATCGAAGCACGAAGAAGGCAGCGATAAAAAGGGAAGCCAGTCCGATCAGCGTAAAAATGAAGATTTTCTCTAAGCGGGAAAACGGGGCTCTCGTTCGCTTCAAGTTCATCACCTCGAATTCCATTATAGTACATAACTAATATTTTATTCTAAAAATGTAAATCGGAAGATTTGCCTCGGCCTTCCTCTCGGCACCTTCTCGATCCCCGAAATCTCCACCAACCCGTTGTCGGTCCAAAGCTGAAGCAGGCGATGCGAGCTGCGGACGGTAATGTCCAGCAGGTGGGCGAGCTCATGGACCTTATATTCGTATTTACCCGAACGGGCGCGCTGGTTCAGCAGCTTGCTTAAATAGGCGCTCGTCATGCCCGCATCTTCTGCTCGCTTGATCAGCCCTGCATCCGTAAAGGACAGCACCTCCAGCACGGGATCGGCCATCTCCAGCGGCCCTATCAGCGTACCATCCTCACGCACGATAAAACAGGCGTTGCCGCCAACCTCCTTGGACTTCCGCATCGCGATGCGCGCATGGGTTCCAGCCATGCTGGCCGACCGGCCGAATCCCATGCCGATGCTGAGCGAAATGCCGTAGGTTTTGTTCACGTCTTTGGCTAAGGGAATCGTTTTGTAACCTCCGGTTTCCCGTTCAAAGATGCCGCGCGTCGTGAAAAACAGATACTCGTCCCCGCCCAGATGGGTCAGATAACCATCCAGGGATTCCACGTAATCGAGCACCATCCGGTGAATATCCAGCTTCAACTTCTGCACCTCATGCTCATTGTTCCGTCTCAGCGCCTGCGTGCCGAAATCGTCTATATTTATCATCCCGACCACAATCTGACCTTCCCAGCTGCGGCGGGATGCCGTGGACAGCAGGGCTCGCTCCAGCGATACCACGATATCCTGATCGGAAGGAAGCAGCCATTCATTGGGTATTCCGAGCCGCGTCAGTTCTTGGGCCACGGATTCCACGCCCGTGAATGCAACAGAGCACCCGCCGGATTCGTATTGATGGCGATGAAACGCGATCAGGCTGCTCTTCGGGGCGTAAGCCGGCCCGTCGTAGACGACAGCCTGTACAGCAGGGATGCCCAGATCCTTCATGGTCCGAACCACCATCGTCTCGGTTAGGGTGTCCACCGATATGCCTCCATCCAGTCGTTCCTGCTGTCCGGCATGGAACAGCGCTTTATATAAACCCGCGTCCGTGACGGGAACGTAATGTACAGGGATCTTGACCTGACCGAGCTCCTTCACCTTGCGCTGGGACAACGGATCCGAGAGGAACAACACTTCGACTTCGCTCCCGATCCGCTCCGCCAGTGCAGGCGCTTCGTCTTCATCCTGGAAAACCAGCGGCGCAGGGTCAAAGGAAGGAAAGGTTTCAATGACCTTCATGATCTTGTCAACGATCGTCCGGGTTCCGATAATACCGATGCGGATTTGCTGGACAGGGGGGCGGGTCCGCTCCATCATGATGCCTTCACTCCCATCTTTCCCATTTCCGAGAAGCCGTGCATGAGCAGGCCGGTACGGATACCTAAATCATACCCGCTATCGAAAATTTGGCAAGCGGAACGCGGTCCTCCCTGCTAAACGAATGAACCTGCGTGCTGCCCCGAGCGTTGACTCCGTACCTCTTGCGAGAGCCATCATGACATCGCGATCCAGAACAATCACATACCCAAAAGCAACAAAAAAGAGCCATTACGGCTCTTAATCGATTTTCTTATCCAGATATATAACGAATTCATAAATCATGCGCATGGTGCGCGGTCTTGAGGTATCCTTGGATGCTGCCTTTCATATGCCTATTTATTGCTATAAGGCTACCAGCCCAGATCCAGGGTTTTTCCCGTCTCCGCATAGGTCTTCAAAATGCTCATGACCATCCACCAGCTGTCCGCTGCCTTGGCGCGGGACGGATGATCCGGCGTGTATTGATCATTGACGAGCGTTAGCTTGGTACAATTGCCTATCGGCTCAAGGGTGAACGTAATGCGGGACTCCAGCTCCTCATGATTCGCGTAATACGACGGGCCCGGGTGCTCGGACAGGCTCAGTGTCTTCTGCGGCTCATAAGCCAGAACATTCCCATAGACATGAACCGTCTCCTCCCCGTCATTCCCCGGTCCCACATAAGCGTAAGGCTCCCCAACTTGAAAAGAAGATCTCAGTTCACTCCCGAAAAAGGTGGCCCGCGTTCCCTCCGGCGAAGTTAAGACATCCCATACCTTCTCCGGCGAAGCTCCGATATAAAACTCATAATGTAACGGCTCCATGTTAGTTTCCTCCCATCTTGAAGTACGAAGTAAAACCAGCTTGTCCTACTGTGATATGATGATGTTATCAAGCAGCCGCGATCCAAGTATTGTAAAAATGCGACAGGCTGCAACCTGCGGAAGCACTTCAAGCTCAAGTCCCGTGGAGGCCAGTGGTCTATCAATCCAGGCCTGCTACGGGGTTATGGGAGGTGTTTATATCCATGATTCAGCATTCTCATCAGCCCAGCCTCGGCATCTTGAACATGAAAAAAGCCGGAGAGAAATTCCAGCTCCTGCGCGTCCCCCCGTCGGAGGACCTTTCCTATTTCATCAAGCATTATTGGATCATTCATTGGGATTTAACCGATCACGAATCTCATCTGCAGGATGTTGTTCCTAATCCTTGCGCCAATCTGGTCGTTCAACCCCGTCGGACCGCTTTTTACGGCGTAGCCAGCACGAGGCATTCGCACCATCTGGAGGGCAGGGGGCAAGTATTCGGCGTCAAGTTCAGACCCGGCGGATTCTATCCGTTCATGAACACTTCCATGGACCGCCTGACGGATTCCTCCATAGGAACCATGGAGATTCTCCAAGTTGAGCCCCATAAGCTGGAGCAGGAGCTATTGACCGCAGAGGAGCCGGAGCACAAGGTTAGGTACATGGAGGAGCTTATTCGCCGCATTCTTCCCGAAGAGGATGAACAGATCGAACGGATTCATGCCATGATCGACCAAATTCATCACAACCGGGACATCATTCGGGTCGAGCAGGTTAGCGAATGGTTCCAGATGAGCCCGAGATCACTTCAGCGCCTGTTCAAGCAATACGTTGGAGTAAGCCCTAAATGGGTGATTCGCTTGTACCGGCTGCAGAATGCCGCCGAAATGCTCGAAGGCCTGGATCATCAGGATATGCTGGAGCTGGCCATGGATATGGGTTATTATGACCAGTCGCATTTTATCCGGGATTTTAAAGCGGTGATCGGTAAAACGCCCGAAGTTTATATGAAGGAACGATAAATCTAAGGGAGGTAACAGCATGTATACGCTCCAGGCGATCGGAACGATCCATAACGAAAGAAAGACGATTCAGGATGATTACTGGGGGGATGTCATCTCGGAGATCAAGCTTGGCGAAGAATGGAATGAAAGCTCCCTGGATGGGGTTGAAACGTTCAGCCACCTTGAAATCATCTATGTCTTCCATCTCGTCCAGGACGACAGCATCCAACATGCGGCGAGACATCCGCGGAATAATCCGAGCTTTCCCAAGGTCGGTATCTTCGCCCAGCGGGGCAAGAACCGCCCCAACAAGCTAGGAGCCACCATAGTGGAGTTGGTAAGCAGAGAGGGCAAGTCCGTTTTCGTAAAAGGGCTGGATGCCATAGACGGGACTCCCGTCGTCGATATCAAACCTGTCATGGAGGAGTTTTTGCCGAAGACAAAGACCAAGCAGCCCGAATGGGCTACGGACATCATGTCCCGTTACTGGGAATAAGGATGAAATAATTCATCCTATAACAAACAGCGCTGGCATGCCCTGTCCTTGAGTTCTAAGGACTGGCTTGGCCAGCGCTGTTTCTATGGAATCCATATCGATTAAGCCTGCTCCTCGTGCATGACGAACTGAGCGATATTCTTACTGTGGTCTCCAACTCGTTCCAGGTTGCTCAGAATATCCAGATAAACCGCCCCGGAGTTCCCTGTGCACAGATTCTGGTTCAATCGCTGGATATGGCTCTTACGGAACTTGATCTCCATCTCATCCAGTTGCCGCTCATAGTCCAGCACTTCTTGCGCCGCAGCCACGTCGTTATGTTCTAACGCAGCAAGTGCCCGCTCCACCGCTTTGTCTGCCAGGGACAGCATTTCTTTCAACTCGCGCCCGGCTTCCTCAGAGAAATCAACCTTTTTATTGATGCTGAATTCCGACAACTCCACGATATTTTCCGCATGATCGCCGATACGCTCAATATCATTCACCAGTTGGAACCAACCGGAGGCTTTTTCGGACTCCCCTTCGGGCAATCCATTCTGCTGCTGGATTTTCACCATATAATCCGTAATTTTCCGATTCAATTCATTGATGAGCTCTTCCTTCTGCAAGGCAAGTTCCCCTACCCGGGATTCCTTGGTAAAAAAGAAGGTGGATGCATCATTGAGCGTCTCACGGGCATATTGCCCCATACGCAATATTTCATGCTGGGCTTGTCCGAAAGCGACAGCCGGCGTTGCCAGTAAACGCTCATCCAAATAGATCGCCTTGAATTCAATTTCCTGCATTTTGCCGGGTATGATCTTGGTGACGAGCCATGCCAGAACCGGAATTAAAGGCAGGAAAATCAGGGCATTGGTCGTATTGAAGATGCCGTGGGCGTACGCGATTTGCATCCGGATATTAACGCCTTCGCCCAGCCATAACACAAGGGAATGCACAGGAATCAGCAAAATCATGAAGATTACGGCACCCACGACGTTAAAGATAACATGCACTAAGGCCGTCCTTTTCGCGGCGACCGTTGCGCCGATTGAAGCTAGTACTGCCGTTATCGTGGTGCCGATGTTATCGCCAAACAGGATCGGCAGCGATCCTTTCAAGCTGATCATGCCCTCATCGGCAATCGTCTGCAATATACCGATCGTTGCGCTGGAGCTCTGTACGACCATCGTAAAGACCGTGCCTACAACGAGCGCAAGAATAGGCTGATCCTGTAAATGGATCATGAAATCCGTAAAGGCGGGCAGCTCACTTAGCGGCTTTACGCCGCTACCCATGGTGGATAACCCCAAGAAAAGAGTACCGAAGCCAAAGACCACCTGACCTACATATTGAAATTTTTTCTTGTTAAAGAAAAATAAAAAGAATGCTCCTACCGCAATAATTGGCAGTGCATATTCTTCGATTTTAATCCCCACGATGAATGCAGTCATCGTTGTGCCAATGTTGGCACCCATAATGACGCCTATGGCTTGTCTAAGGGTCATGAGTCCCGCGTTAACCAGTCCAATCGCCATCACGGTCGTTCCCGATGAAGATTGGATCAGAATCGTAACGCCGACACCGACCAGCACGCCCAGTACCGGGTTGGATGTGTATTTCTCCAGCAACCCGCGCATTTTGTCCCCTGCTGACTTCTGCAGCCCGTCCGACATATACTTGATGCCGAACAGAAAAATGCCCAAGCCGCCTACAAACTTAAATAGGATATCTTGCCAATCCAAGAAATAAGTCCTCCTTTAGATGTCAATCTCGTAGTGTGGCCATTAAAACCCTCTAATAATTTAGCACAATATCACAACAAGATATACCTATCTAAGTATCGACATATTACGAGATCGGCAGACGGATCTCGACCGACGTTCCGCGCTCTTCCTCGCTCCGGATGACGATCCGGCCATTGTGGCTCTCCATGATGCGCTGGACGATCATGATACCCAGCCCATTGCCGTCCGGCTTGGTGGTATGGAATGGTTCCCCGATCCGTTGAAGCACGTCCTCCGTCATGCCGGAGCCGTTATCCGTAAAAGTCACGCGCTGATATTCATCCTCCACATCCATCTGGATGTGTATGTTTCCACCATACGGCAGGGCCTCCATCGCATTTTTCAGAATATTGAGAAAAACTTGCTTGATCTGGTTCCGGTCGCACAGAATCGTTGCATTCCGGCCGAAACATTGAGTCATCTTTATGCCGCCAAGGCTTGCCTGAATGGCAAACAAATGAAGCACTTCCTCCAGAATCTCGCCGCAATTCTCAAGCTTAAACACAGCCGCCTGGGGCTTGCCCAGGATCATGAATTCCCCTACCATCAGATTGGCCCGCTCCAGCTCGGACATGATCAGGTCATAGTGCCGGAGAGCGGCATCCTTATTGGCCAGCTGAAGCATTCCTTTTACCGTCGTGAGGGGATTGCGGACTTCATGGGCGATGCTGACGGCAACCTGGCCGGCAAACACCAGCTTCTCCGTATTCCGCAGCACTTCCTCCGTACGCTTCATCTCCGTAATGTCGCGCAGAGAGCCCACGACCCGCATAAGCTGCCCTTCCCGGTCATACACCGGCTGAACATCCAGGATATAGTGGTGCATGCTTCCGGATATCTCAAGGGACAGCTCTTCTCCGATGCAAATCTCCTGTCCGTGTATCACCCGCTCATAATACTCGCCAATCGGCTTGATGCCGAACACCGGGCGGCCCACGTATTTCGTCCGGTCACGGTCGCCGGCATCCGGGCACAGCAGGCTTAAGCTGGTTTCGTTCATCTGCAGGATCTGTCCCTCCGCATCGGTGATGATCACGCCGTAATGCTTCGTTCCCAGCAGCACCTGATTCAAGGTTTGCAGCTGCGTGTTCTGTTTGCGGGTCACCATCTCCCGTTCCAGGGAATCGGCCATCGTGCAGAGCAAGGCATATAAATGCGGGTGAACAAACTCCTTGTTCGTCATTAGGGAGATCGTCCCTATGATCGCCTTCCCGTCTTCGCCGTGAAAGGGAGCCGAATAACAGGCCATGCGGTGAAGAATGTGATGAAAATGATCTTCTCCTATCAACGTAAACGGCCGTTTGTACCGAAGGCACAGATCTATCGAGCTGGGGCCGTCTTCTTGGGAATACCCGCTGCCCTCCATGATGCCCAAATAACGGGCTGTTTCTATAATGGTCGGGTCCCCCTCCATATCAAGAATGAAGCCCTCGTTATCCGTCATCGTAATCACGACAGGGTTCCCGGATCCGGAGGAAAGGAATTTATTCACGAAGACTTGGATCACTTCGATATATTCGTTATATTTGGCACGCCTTGCAGCCAGTGCTTCAGCATTCAATCGATAAGTATGTGTTGGAAGAAGCTCCGGGTTCATCCCCTTGTCTATACACTGCTGCTTTGCTTGTTGAATGATCTCCTGATCGGTTATCACACCAAATCGATTGTTCAAAATCACATACCCCTTTTTATCATACTGCCACTTTCATGTCACATATGTTTATTCTAACACTTTTATCGGCAAATGGAGCCCAACCGTAAACTTAATGAGCATGCGAATATGCAGCCTTCATCTTATCATGGGAAAGAGCTCGATATCTCCCTCCTTTTTATGTAACTATTTACAGGAAATATCCGTTTAGACTATAAAGGAGATGAGAATCCATGTTCAAACGTCATGCAGCTTATTACGGCTTCGTCCTTGCTCTTCTGATTCTTGTAACAGCCTGTTCGAGCACCCCATCCAAAGCGCCGGCTTCGTCGCCCTCCGAACCTGCGACAAGTGCAGTGACGGACCATGAAAGTCCGGCGGAGCGCGTATTGTCATTGTACGAAGGAGAGGACATGAGTGCCGAGGATAAAGCCACGAACATGCTGGCTCACTTGGAGGGCATGGACTGGACGGAATATAACCGCCTGAGCAGCGGCAAAACGCTGGAAACGCTGGAGCTGCTGTATACCCATCGCTCCCTCATCCAACCCGAGCATTATGCGAGCCTGTTCCTCGCAACAACGAATCTCGACGGTGCCTCAGCCGAGCAATATGCCGCCATCGTCGGTGAATTGTTTGCGAAAGACAGGGAGGGCGTGGTGCAGGCACTTGCTGATTTGGGTGACGAAGCAAGTAGGCAAAGCGTCATCTCAAGCATAGCGTACCATCTCGGTTACCAGGATGTTGCCCAAGTGAAACAAGAAATCCATCAGTGGCAAACGAACAAGGTGCTACATGATGCCGAGAAGGACGTCATCGCCTCCCTCATAGCGGCACTCGACAATCCATAAACGCAAAAAATAGAGCTGACCCTGATCGGGGTCAGCTCTATTTATCGTTAAAGACATCCTTATTGGTTCAACAGGAACTCTTCTCCTGCAATGCCCGGCGAGGTCATGTGGTAAGGATCCAGAATGACCAGAATCTGCTCCTCTGTCAAAAGTCCCTGCTCCAGGATGATCTCCTTGATGCTTTGGCCTGTCTTCTGCGCTTCCTTCACCAGCCTGGAGGCTACGTCATAGCCCAAATGCGGGTTCAATGCCGTAATGATGCCGTAGCTGTTATCCACGAAGTATTTGCAGCGTTCCTTATTGGCTGTAAGATCAACCATCAAATTCTTGTAGAACACGTCCATGCCGTTCTTCAGGATTTTCAGGGAGTGCATCAGATTGTTGGCGGCGACCGGTACCATGACGTTAAGCTCGAATTGCCCGGCCTCGCAAGCCAAACTGATCGTATGGTCATTGCCGATCACCTGGAACGACACCTGGTTCATAACCTCCGCCATCACGGGATTGACCTTGCCCGGCATGATCGACGAGCCCGGCTGTCTCGGAGGCACGTTCAGCTCGTTCAAGCCGGCTCTCGGTCCGGAAGCCATCAGGCGGATATCGTTGCACATTTTCGAGAAGTTCACCGCACACACTTTAAGCGCAGCAGATAATTCCATGTATGCATCCGTGTTCTGGGTGGCGTCCACCAAATCCTCGGCTTGCTTCAAGGAGAAGCCTGTCTGCTCAATCAAATGCTGGACGACGCTCTGCATATAGTCCGGCGTTGCATTTAATCCCGTGCCTACGGCCGTCGCGCCCATATTGACAACCAATAACCCTTGCGCTGCCCGCTCGATGCGGTGGATGTCCCTTGTCAGCACGTTGGCATAAGCCCCGAACTCTTGTCCAAGCCGGATCGGTACCGCATCCTGCAGATGCGTGCGTCCCATCTTGATGACATCGTCGAATTCCTTGGCCTTGTCCTGAATGCCGGCGACCAAGGTCCGGAACACGCCAAGGAGATCCTGGGTCAGACGGTACGACGCAATGCGGATCGCCGTCGGAATGGCATCGTTCGTGGATTGCGACATATTGACATGATTATTAGGATTGCAGTAGAAATACTCGGCCTTCTGTTTTCCCAAAATCTCCAGCGCCCGGTTCGCCAATACCTCATTCATGTTCATATTGATCGAAGTGCCCGCCCCGCCCTGAATGGAATCGACAATGAATTCGGAACGGAGATTGCCTGCGATGATCTCGTCTGCCGCCTCTATAATGGCGCTGCCTATCTTTTTCGGTAGCAGGCCAAGTTCCATATTAGCCAGCGCGGCCGCTTTCTTTACTTCTCCGAGAGCCGAGATGAGCTCGGCATGAATGGGCACCCCGCTGATCGGAAAATTCTCTACCGCCCGGACCGTATTGATGCCGTAATAGGCATCTATAGGAAGCTGTTTTTCCCCCAGAAAATCTTTCTCCACTCGATACTGCATATCCATGGACAACATCACCATCGCCTTTGATTATTTTGTATCTTGCTTGTCACCTGTTATCATCCAGCTTGCCCGGATATATACAGAATTCTGCCTTTCAACTTGAAATCCTCTATAGCTTACGCGTTTTGTTAGGGAATATTGAATAATATGTGTGATTGCGCAAAAAATGAGGCTTTCTCTAAGTATAATTACCCAGAAAAAGCCCCTCTTACCCCAAACGGCTTGATTTCCATTGACGTCCGTTAAGATGGATGGTTACAGACCCTAAGCCACGGAAGCCTTCCTGTGCTCCGGAAAACCTAACGAAATCACGGCGCCTCCCTCTTGGCGATTCCCCGCCGTGATCAGGCCTCCGCAGCGCTCCACGATGGCCCGGGCAATCGCCAAACCGAGTCCCGTCTCCCCGTTCTTGCCCTTCACAAACCGGTGGAACAGATGCGGCAGCAGTTCCTCGGAGATCCCATCGCCGTCATCGGATACGGTGAGCACCACCCGACCTTTTTGGAGACCGGCTTGAATGTAAATATGCTTGCTTGCATGCCTCGCCCCATTCGAAACGATGTTCAGAAGCGCCTGCAGCAGCTTATCCCGGTCGGCATACACCGTCAACGATTCGTTATCCCCGTACGAAAGATGCACGAACAGCCCTTTTTTCACCAGAACCGGATTGATCCTCTCGATCGTTTCCTCTACAAGCTCTTTCATATTGACTTCTGCGGCCTTGAAAATATCATCTTCGCTGTCCAGCTTGGCCAGCAGCGTCATCTCGGTCACGATGTTTCTCATCCGGCCACTCTCGCTCATAATGATATCGAGCCCTTTGCGAATATCCTCCCCTTCGAATATGCCGTCCCGGATTCCCTCCGCATATCCGGATATGGACATGAGCGGCGACTTCAGCTCGTGCGAAGCGTTCTGGAAAAATTGTTTCTGCACATGATTGTACCGCTCCAGCTCACCGGCCATTTCGTAGACGGACTCTGCCACGGCGCCGAGCTCCCCGCTTGCCGACACGCGCCGGACATCGGAGAATTGGCGTTCCTTCACCTTCTTCAATTCTTCCTGCAGATGCATGAGCGGCTTAATCAGCCTCTTGGTGATGAATAGGCTTAAGATCACCATGACCACGGCCCCTGCGCCGAATACGAGCATCAAGCGCCCCAGCAGCGCTTGCTCAATCGCCTTGATTTTGCTCACTGGCGTAATCAGCGTCATCGTCCCTTGGGGAACTGCCGTGACCTCGGTTAGGAATTGCCCGTCCACCGATGACGATTTAAACGAAGCTATGCTATCGGGTCTGACTGCTGCTATGCCCATGTACTGGGCGGTAGGGGTTACAGGAGTCGAGCGGACTATATTCCCTTGGCTGTCCTGAATAATAACGCCTACCTCGGCAACCTGCGCAGAGGCAAACCCGCTAACGGTCAAAGGCTCGCTCTCGATAGGGATGCTCTGTGCAGCCGCGGTTTCCAGCTTTGCCGTCAGCGCCGCCCCAATGGACTGCATGTCCTTTCTTTGCGTGCCGATAAAGTGGTCCAGCAGCACATAATGAATGACGACGGCCGTCACGGACAGCACGAGTATAAGCGACAAGGCGAACGCAAGATTGATCTGATGGACCAGCTTCATATCGATGATTCCTCCCCATCCGTTCTCATTCGGTATCCATGTCCCCATATGGCCTCGATCGGCAGCTGCTCCACTTTCTTGCGCAGCCGTTTAATGAGATGGTCAACCGCCCGGTCGCTCCCAAAATAATCGTCCCCCCATACGGAGGTCAGCAGTTCGTCCCTGGTAAACGCACGGTTCGGATGCTCGGCAAACACTCTCAGCATCTCGAATTCTTTGTTGGTCATATCCACTTCTTCCCCGTTCCAGAACACGCGCCTCTCCTCCAGCAGTAACTGAAGCCGCCCATTGCTAAGCTCCGGGGAAGCGGCCGCAAGCCGCGGGACAGTCTCCGCCTGATTGAATTTATACCATCGGCTCAGCTGCCGTTTGATTCGGGCAACCAACTCGCGAGGGCTGAACGGCTTGACCATGTAGTCATCGCTTCCCAGCTCAAGCCCCAATATTTTATCCACTTCGCTGTCCTTGGCCGAGATCATGATGATCGGGACCTCGGCTTCCGCACGGATTCGCCGGCACAGTTCGAAACCGTCCATGCCGGGCAGCATAATATCGAGCACCCACATATCCGGCGGATTCGTTCTCCACATGTCCCAGCCTTCCTCCGCCGAGCCAAGGCCCACCGTCCGGTAACCCTCCTTACGCAAATAAGCCTCCACCAAATTTCGTATATGCAAATCATCATCCACAACGGCGATGAGATAGGTTTGGTTCATAATCAGTACCTCCGAGCTTCATCTCCTCTTTAGTATACCAATCGGCACAAAGCGAATGGGGAATGCCATTGTTTTTCCACAAATACACCAATGTTCTGCCAATGCTGATTCGTACACTGGGTACTGTAAGACAAACCAACCCCGATAAGGAGTGTTAATACGATGAAACACAAACTATTTGGCAAGCTCGCCCTATCCGCTGCCCTTCTTGGAACAGCAGCCCTTCCCGTCCATGCCTCGGGTGCCGAAACCCCAAGCGATGCACCGAACCAAACAGGTAAAAGCGCGCCCGTTGCCACCGCTGCAACCATTTCCGTTATGCCGAATCCGTTGGAATTAGCTGAGAAATACGCGCCGGAAGCGGTTCAAGACTGGAAGGAAACGCTGGCGAAATACGGCAAGCTTGCCGGAACCGAGGCAACCTTCTTTTTCTCGGAGGCCGCCGCTGTCGCTGCAGATAACGGAGAGGTAAAGCCGTTAGCGGCAGAAGGCGAATTCGGGATATCCATTGCCGTGCAAGCTGCTCCGGCTGAAGCTGCCAAGGGATTCGTGGACAGCGGGGATATTAAGGATATCCAGATTACCAAGATCAAGGAGCTTGTCCCTCTGGAAGGCACAGCCATCAAAGTAGCCGAAGCTGTTAAAACCGATGCCGGCGACGGGAAACACGACGTGATCCGATTCGAGACAGCCAGCGTGAAGGCAGTGAAGATCCGCGATGCAGAAAGTTTGGAAGTGAAGATCGACGATGAGGATCTGGCGTTTATCCATGCCAGAATCGACCTCTTCAAAGCAATGGATTCCAAGGACGCCGACGCCATTAAAAAAGCGCTTGCGAAACTGCTGGACCAATACAAGGCACAGATTGCCAAGCTGGAAGCTGAAGCGAAGTAACGTCGATACGAGACCGTACATGACAGTGCGAGCCCAGCGTACTTAACCGAAAACAAGCCCTGCCGGTGCCGCGGCAGGGCTTGTTTTTAGCATAGGCTTACGTTTTTTTGGCCATTGCCTTCATCAGCTTCACCGCCGAGCGCACGCGGGGACGCTTCAAGTGCTCCTCCACGTAGCGATAATCCGTCAGGATCACCTTGGCATCCCGCAGACCATAAGCAAAATCATCATCAAACAGCAGGCGGTACTCCCATACCCGCTTCTCCCAATTCGGAATATTCGCCAGCATCCATTCATCCTCCGCTCCCGGGTGAACGTACGTTTCACTGACCCCTTCCGGGAGTCTGTATAGCTTATCGATTAGCGACTGTTTGAAGCTCTCGTAGGTCTCTCCCTCGACGACGGGAAACGGATGCGAGAGCAGATAATCCGGGATCGGCACGCCGAACGTATCGGCCAGGCTCGAGGCGAGCGCCACCGGCCGCTCGATATTCGGCAGCGTGCTGAGCAGCGGATCCTCCGGGTGAATATAACGAAACAAGCGCGCGGGGAGGCGCCAGCGGGAAGTCTTCCACAGCATCTGCGGGATAAGGCTCCGCCCCGTTTCCATCCCGTAAAGGCTTCCCATGTGGTTATCCGCATGGCTGATGCGGATGCCGGCCTTCTTCGCCAGCCGGTATTGCGCCTCCAGCTCTTTTAGCACGGCGCCCGTCTCCGCTCCCCGTTCAAACTCCTGAACCGTCCGGTATTGATGACCGCTAGCGTCATGCAACGAAGAATGACCCGTCAAGCTCTTCCACCGCAAAGCTTCGAATTCGCTCGTCAAGGTCAGATGCAGCCCCACATTGGGTTGGCGCCGGCGTGCGGCCCAGGAGGCTGCCTCCTCAAAGCCGGGGGCCACGGTCATGATGGTCGCCGATGAAACTTTATTCTCCTCCAGCAGATGCCGGATCGCCTCATTCATGGCCTTGCTCTGGCCGAAATCGTCACAGTTGATGATCAGTCTTCGCTCCATGGTCATGCCCGCCTCCTATGGATTTTGAGAATTCGATTTTGGTTGCATACGACAGCACGAAGGAAATGGCCAACAGGCATAAGGGAACGACACTGATTAAGTACCGAAAGGTCGATTCCGGATCGCTTCCCGGGTTGTCGCCGCTTTCATATCCGAATATCATGCCTACGACAAAAAACGCCAGGGCGGAGATCAATCCGCTGGAACGCGTAATAAACCCGCTGACCGCCGTATAAATCCCTTCTCTGCGAAGCCCTGTCCGCTCCGCATCCTCATCGATGATGTTTCCGCTAACCATGGCCGGCGTAACCAGAAATCCCGCCAGACCGAACCCTACCCCGATCCCTGCCAGAATGCCGCTCATCAGATCATAGCCAAACCACAGAGGGATGACGGATAACCCATATATCCCTAGCGACAAACGCCATGCCTTCACGCCGTCCATCCTGCGGATCATCCAGTACCACACGAACACCAAGGGGATGACGGATACAAACACGGCCGCCAGCAGAATCGACACTTGATTGTCCGGGATACGGAGCACGTATTTTGCGTAAAAAGGGATCGTGGAGCTTATCAGCCCATTCACCGTCTGGGCAAAAGAATTGGAGATGTTGAACACCCAGAACTTCTTGTTTCGCAGCGTTTCACGAAACGCGTGGACAAGCTTGAGCGGCTCGCTTGCGCTGAACGCCTCTTCCTCGCGGACGCTCATCATGCACAGGAACATGAACACGCCGAACAGCAGCGCGTACAGAATCGCCATGTTCGAAAATCCCATGGCGTCATAGATGATCGGAGTCAGCGCAGTACCGATCAACAATGCCACCACTTGATAGCCCTGCTGGATGGCCGAGGCCTTCGCCCGGATGCGGTCTCCGCGGAACAGTTCGGGGAACAGCGCCCCATAATTGACCCATAATACGGTTGCCACGGCTTCATACAGGATAAGGGCAACCAAAAACCACATAAACAGCCCGTTCTCAGACAATCCTTCCGGCGGCGAGAACACGAGCACGAAGGTCAGCATGAAGAGCGGAATCGCCCCGAATACCCACGGCCTGCGCCGTCCCAGCCTGGTTCTGGTGCGATCGGACCAATACCCCATGAGCGGATTGTTTACCGCATCCCAGATCAGAAATACGGTTCGTGCCAGAGATGCCAGCCCTATGCCAAGACCCAAGGTATCGACGTAAAAAAAGATGTAAAAGGAGCTGAACGCCTGACTCGGAACCATCATGGCAAACATGCCCAGCGAAAATGAATACGGCGAATTCACCCAACTGCGCTTCATCCGTTTCCCTCCATCCGTCATGGACGATTTTGTTGTACAGTATTCGGCATGCGAAGGGAATATACCTGCGCAAACGAAGGCTTAGGTAATCTCGTCTATAGATTGGAGAAAAAGCCATGATCGAGACTTGGAAATGGACGCATATACATATTTTTCATGACAACTGCCCACCCTTCTAGTTAAGGACCACAAAATCTTCGGAAAGGGTCTGTGCCATGGAACTCCTTAAGGATCTTCTGCTAGTGCTTGGGAGAATTTATACCATATACCCGCTGCTCTTGGGCGTTACCCTATTCATGGGCCGCCGCTCCATCGCCGAGCTTCCCGTTTTCGACTACATCATTATCCTGTCCCTGGGCTCCGTGGTCGGAGCAGACATCGCGGATCCCAAAATCGAACATATCCATACCGCCTTTGCGATCATCGCCATCGGCTTGTTACAGAAGCTTGCCTCGATTCTGCTTGTGAAGAGCCGGCGCATCGGCAAGTGGATTACATTTGAACCGCTGATTGTCGTTAAAGACGGGCAGTTCATTTATCCGAATATGAAAAAAGCACGTTACTCGATCGATAACATTTTGCAAATGCTGCGCAAGGAACAGATCTTCGATATGGCGGAAGTCGATATGGCGGTGCTGGAGCCAAGCGGTGCCTTATCCATCCTGAAAAAGATGGAGAAGATCGCCGTCACGCTGGAGGACCTGAAGTTAAAGCGGCAGAATGCCGGCCTGTCCTACGCCGTCGTCAAAGAAGGTCGCATTCAAACGATTACCCTTCGAAAATTAAACCTTACCGGAGAATGGCTGGAGACTCAGCTGGGTGAGCGGGGAATTCTCCTCGATCAGGTATTCTTCGCTTCACTCGATGAACAGAAGCGTTTAAATATCACCATTTACGATAAGGAAATTCCGCTCCCTCCCTTGTATCATTAAGGATTCCGAAAGAAGCCTGGCGCTGCCGCCAGGCTTCTTCCCGTTTATGACTTATTGAAGAACGATTTTGATGGCATTGCCGATTGGCGGCAGACTCTTGGTCAGTACCGGACCGTAGTAGCCGATAATTTCCGCATCGTCAGTCAAGTCGCTCGTTTTCAAGGCTTTGCCGTCTTGATTCACGACAACCGTCTCGGGCGTCAGATTTAGGATCACTTCATTGGGGGATTGTTCCGTCAACCCTTTGCCATTGATCGTTACGCGCAGGTTGCCGCCATCCGCATTGATGTCGGTGATGGCGCCGGCCGTAGCCAGCTGCTCCGTCTCTTCCTTGTCGGACTTCACGCTGATTTCGTAAGCATACGTTTGAGGAGGCAGACTCATCGTCATCGCCAGGCTGTGCACCGCTTCGATCTTCATGCCTTTTGCAAGATCCTTAAGCTCGATCTTCTTGCCTTCCGCATCGCGGATGACCGTGTTCTCATCCACGTTCAGCACGATTCCTTCGGTGCCCGTGCCGTTAATATGAACGGCTTGGCGTTCTTCGTTATGGATAACTTCCGTGATGGTTCCGACCACGGTTTCCTTCTTAACCTCTTCCTCGGACGTGATGTTTACCTTCGTTCCATCAACCGCGACGTTAACCCGGAGCACTTCGCTGAAGAAGCTCGCAGGAACATACAGCGTGCCTTTTACGTTCACCGGAGCAGCGCCGAGGGACTTATACATTTTGTTAACCGCATACTGATCTTTGCCCGTTTGCACGAGGGTCCAGATCGGCGATCCCGGTTGGGTTAGCTCCGCAGACCGGTCTTGTTGATTCCACTCCAGTTCGAATCCGAGCGCCTCGGATACGCTGCGCAGCGGGATCATGACCTGTTTCGCGCCGGCATTCATGAATCCGGCTCCAGCCACTTCCTTGCCGTTGACCAGAACACCATAATCAATGATCGCCGAGATCACCACCGGCTTCTGTTCCTGAATGTCTCCGGTTTGGGGTGCCGCATAAGCCGCTGCGCCGCCGGAAACCGCCATGGCCGCAACCATCAGCGTCGCTGCTTGCTTCTTCCATTGTTTGTTCATGTTCATCATCCTTTCTAGGTGCCTTAGATTATCATGTACAACTATACTGACGGACGCATCTGCCAAATGTTGCATTGAAATCGAAAGTCCAAGGGCCGAACATAAACCAAAAAGCCGTTCCGGGCGACTTTTCCAATCTCCCGAAACGGCTTTTGTACTGTAAGTGAATATATCAATTAGCGTTGTATGAATAGCGGGTCCACGAAGCTTCGGCAATACTCCTCCGCAATCTGTTCCGCGCTGTATCCCATATCGCGCATGTACAGAATAATATCGGCCCGCGGCAAGGATGCAAGCATCACGGAGGTGAACAGAGGATCCAGGGGCATCAGCTCCCCCCGCTCAGCCGCAAGCTCCAGCAGACGCTTGATCTGTAAGCGCAAATACGTGAAGGGCGGGTTCTCGCACATAATGTTCTTGGTTTCCTCCAAACGGTCAGAGGTCAGCATCACCCTGAGCCACTCCAGATCCTCGTTGAAATGCAGAATCACCTTCGTCATTACCGTCCGAAGCCGGTGTGCTACCGTTTCACCTTCGCTATTGCGCAGATAAACGTCCAGCCCTTCCATAAACCGGTCGATCTTGGCTTCCATCAGCGTGAAGCAAATCTTGCTCTTGCTGGGATACCGGCGGTAAAGGGTACCTTGACCGATTCCCGCCGTTTTGGCCACTTGATGCATGGAGACGTCCTCGACTCCGTATTTGTTAAATAAGGCCTGAGCCGTATCCAAAATCTTTTGACCCAACTCGTCATTCTCTTTCGGCAATGCACGCATCCCTTTCTAATTAAACAAACGGGAACCTTATGCGGCAGACTGTTTTTCTTCAACGGGTGAAGACGTACGTTTAACAAATAAGCCCAGCACGAAAGCGATGATTGCAAGAACAAGCCCGATTACGAAAGCATTATGAAGACCGGCAACCATGCTTTGCACCGGATTGAGATCCCCGGTTGTTTCAACGTAATTTTTAGCACCTGCAGTCATGATGCTGATAAAGAGCGCCATACCGACAGCTCCCGCGACCTGCTGCAGCGTATTCATGATCGCCGTTCCATGCGGATACAGCAAGCGCGGCAGCTGATTCAAAGCCGTGGTTTGGGCCGGCATCATAACCATCGAAATCCCTATCATCATCATAACATGAAGGAAGATGACATAACCACCCGTCCATGAAGCGTCGATGCGCGAGAACAGGAAGATGGCGATGCTCAGCAGCGCCAAGCCGGGAATAATCAGAACGCGCGGTCCGAATTTATCGAACAGCTTTCCTGTAATCGGCGCCATCAATCCGTTGATGATCCCGCCCGGCATCATGACCAGACCCGCCGATAGCGCAGTCAAGCCCAGAGCGTTCTGCAGGAACAGCGGCAGCATGATCATGGTGGAGAACATGCTCATCATAAGTACCAACATCAGCAAGGTCACGAGAGAGAACATCGGAAATTTGAAGGTACGCAGATCCAGCATCGGTTCCTCCATCTTCAGCTGACGCCATACGAAGAGCAGTAAGCTGATAGCCCCGGCGGTAATGCACCATATGACCTTCGGATCAGACCAAGTGCCTTCGCCGGCACTGCTGAATCCGTATACGATTCCCCCGAAACCGATGGTAGACAGAATAATCGAAATGTAATCGACTTTCGGCTTGGTCAGTTCCGATACGTTCTTCAGGAACACCGCGGCAAACACGATGGAGAACGCAGCGAGCGGAATGACCAGGTAGAACAACCAGCGCCAGTTCAGCGCATCCACGATCAAACCGGAAAGCGTTGGCCCGATCGCCGGTGCCGTCATGATGACCAGACCGATCATCCCCATAGCGGCTCCGCGATTCTGAGGCGGATAAATGCTAAGTATGGTGTTCATCAGAACCGGCAGCATAAGCCCCGTTCCGACGGCTTGCAGGATACGGCCTACCAGCAGCACCCCGAATACCGGCGAGAAGCCGCATATAATCGTACCTATCAGGAATAGCGACATAGCGCCAATAAACATCTGTCTTGTCGTGAACCAAAGCTGCAGCAGCGCCGTGACCGGCACCAGAATACCGACAACCAGCATGTAAGATGTGGAAAGCCACTGCACCGTCGACTCCCCAATGCCAAACTGCTCCATCAAGCTTGGGAAAGCGATGTTCAGCAGTGTCTCATTCAAGATGGACACGAACGCGCCGATAATCAGTGCGGCAACGATCGGCCCTCTCTTTATTTTGCTTAAATCAATCTTGGCCGAACTTGGCCCCACTCCCATATCCAAGACCTTATCCTCCCTGTCTTTTGTCTATACGGACAATTGTCCGGTAACGCGTTTTTTATTCTAACGGACAATTGTCCGCAGGTCAACTGAAAATTTTCATTAAATTTTCAAATTCGTCCGCCCAGATGAAGCCCGCGGCGTTTTCCGCTGCCATAAGCAGCCGAAACAAGCAGGATTCGGCCATTCATAATAAAAGGATCCGCCCCTAAATCGAGACTAGGGCAGATCCTTTTTCTATGCACATTTCGACTTTAGGTTCGCCTTGCCCCGAAAGACCCTTGGCATTTCCTAAATGCAAGTGTCCTAATAGGTCACTCCGCTGCGCGCAAGTCAGTCCCTGAAAACGCTAAGCATTCAGTGCAATCTTTTCTTTGTACACTTTGGCCCAGCCTTCCAAGTTGTTCGTTACGATCAAGAGTTCAGGATACTGGGCAAGGGATGCCAATACCGCCTCGTCATCCGGCGTCCAGACGATGAGCTGAATCCCCCGCTTGCGCGCTTCCTCCATAAACGAAGGGGTCACGTATACATATTTGACGGACACATAGCGAGCGCCGATCTGTTCCAGATAAGGAAAGACCGATGGCGTCGCCCCGTAAATCACAAGCCCCAGCTCGATGTCAGGATCAAGGGAACGGGCCCGTTCTATCGAATAATGATCGAAGGAGGTCAGGAATACCTGCTTCTCCATGCCCGTATCCTTGATCACGTCAATGACCTTCTGTTCCAGCCCGGGATAGGTGTCCCCCATCTGCTTCAGCTCGATGTCAACGATCATCCGATCCTTGGCAAAAAGCAGCGCTTCCTCCAGCGTGGGGATGACTTCCCCCCGGCCTGCATCCAGCTTGCGTATTTCCTCCAGCGTGAAGGCATTGATCGCTCCGGTTCCGTTGGTCGTCCGGTTAACCGTGGGATCATGAATCACGACAGGCACGCCGTCCTTCGTCAGCTGGACATCCAGCTCCAGGTGCGAGAAGCCAAGCTCCAGCGCTTTCCGAAAGCCCAGCATCGTGTTCTCCGGATATTTGAGCGGATAACCTCGATGGGCTAATCCCCGTACTTCCATGTGCCATTCCCTCCATATATAAGTCGATTGACGGCCTCGATCACACTGCCGCCGCAAGAAGACGGACTTACGCAATCGAAATGGCCGTTTGCAGCTCTATAGGTTTGTTCGCCGTGGGCTTCCCGATCCCTGCTGCGCACCGCAGGAATTAGCTTTATGTCCTTCGCTCGAACAAAGAGACGGTATGGCGGTGTCTCCTTACCCACCGTCTCCACACCGTCCTGAATTCCGCAACATATGATTATGCGGTTATTTAAACGTCGAGTTCGCCATCGCGGCCACGATATGCTTCTGCATCACCGTAAAGACCAGCACGATCGGGATGATCGCCATGACGCTGGACGCCATAATGACGTTGAAGAACATCGCTTCATTCCCGGCGATGGAATCCCGCAGCATCGCGATACCGACCGTAAGCACGCGCATGTCGTTGTTGTTGGTCATGATCAGCGGCCAGAAATACGAGTTCCAGGACGAGATGAAGATCAACACGCCCATGGTGACGATCGTCGGCATCGCCATCGGGAACAATAGCTTGTACAGAATGGAGAATCGGCCGGCTCCATCCACGCGCGCCGCTTCCAGCACGTCGTTGTTAATCGATTTGAACGCCTGCCGGAGCAGGAATATCGCATAGGCGGACGCCCCGTGAGGCACGATGAGCGCCCAGAAGGTATTCAACCAATCGAGCTTGGACATCATGACGTACACGGGAACGAAAATTACCTGTTCCGGCACGATCAACGCGGCAAGCACCAACAGAAACAGCGCGTCCCGTCCCCAGAACTTCCCCTTCGCGAATGCATAAGCGGCCATGAGCGCCACGTTCAGCTGCAGAATAATGGTTCCGACCGCCATGAGCAAGGTATTGCCGAAGAACCGCGCGTAAGGGATAACCCGGAAGGCTTCGGCAAAGTTCTGCCAGGCAAAGGTTTCCGGCCAGAATGTAGGAACGGCCATCCGCATCTCAGACTGCGTCTTGAGCGCGCTGATCAGCAGCCAGTACACCGGAAAGAACATGACGAGGGTCACGATCACGGCCCCGATTACGCGGAGCGTCATTATGGTCTTTCGGTTCTTGGCGGATCCAGCCATATAATTATCCTTCATAGTGCACCTTCTTCCTGCTGACCACCCATTGTACCAATGTTAACAGCAATATGATTACGAACAGAATCATGACAAGCGCTGAGGCTCTTCCTGTTTTGAATTCATCAAAGGCCATCGTATAGATCCAGTACACGATCGCATTCGTTGCTTTGAGCGGACCTCCATCGGTCATGACGTCAATCGACTGGAACACCTGCATGGAGGAAATAAAGCTGGTAATGACCAGAAACAAGGTCATCGGCGACAAGAGCGGCAGCGTAATGTTGCGGAACTGCCGGAACTTGCTGGCTCCATCAATGGAGGCCGCCTCGTAATACTCGGCCGGAATCCCCCGCATGCCTGCAATAAAGAGGATCATTGCAAAGCCGACGCCTTTCCAGACCGAAACGGCAACCAGCGCCGGCAAGGCCGTCGAAGGGTTGGTCAGCCATTCGACCGGCTCCATGCCGAACCAGGAAACAATGGAATTCAATAGCCCGTACTGTCCATTATAAATCCATGTAAACACCATGGCCGCGACAACCATCGATACGTAATACGGCATAAAGATGACACCGCGCATGAAGCCGAACAACCGTGACGATGACACGTTGAGCAGCAAGGCCAGCAGCAGCCCGATGACCAGCGTGAATACAACGTCCATGACGGTATACAGGAACGTGACCTTCAAGGAGTGATAGAAATCCGAGTTCGACAGCAGGCGCGTATAGTTATCGACGCCCACGAATTTCTTCACGGGACGGGTCATGTTCCAATTCGTGAAGCTGATGTAGACGGAATAACCCAGCGGATAATACAGGAACACGCCCATAAACAGCAAGGCCGGAACTGCGAACGAGAAGTCCTTCCACTTCTCGATCAACGTATGAGACATCCGTTTAGAGACCGAAGCGGTCGCCCGATCGGACGCCGCCTTTGTCATTGCTTTATTGGTCTCCATAGGCATCACTCATAGTCAGCCAGAATATCGTTGATCTTCTTGGCTGCATCCTGCATAAGTGATGTCGGATCTTTTTTGTTCAATACCATTTCCCCTACGACTTCTTTGTAGACTTCGCTGAATTCAGGATAAGCCGGATGCTGCAGACGCGGCGTTACTTCGTCGAAGTGCTCGTATACCGCTCTGTATTGCGGCCATCTTTCGAAATATTGATCGCCTTCCTCGGATTCGATCGCGGATTTTCTTGTCGGCAGGTATCCAACGGATTCCGCCCATTTAATGTTGTGCTCCGCGGAAGTCATGAACTCGATGAATTTCCAAGCCGCTTCTTTCTCCAGATCCTCTGCGCCGTCCATCATGACGATCCCCGCGCCGCCAATATTGGAGGTCCGCACTTTATCGCCAGGGATAAAGGATACGCCAACCTCAAAGTCCGCATTCTCGCGGTACATCTTCAGCATAGCGGAAGTATGCTGCACCATGGCGATTTCGCCGTTCAGGAACATCTGGCGCATATTGTCGGAAGCCCCTTTACCGAAGCCCATATGCATGCTGCCTTCATTTTGCCACTTGTAGAAGTTCTGAAGGTACCGGAGAGAATCCTCGGTCTCGACAGCGGAAGCACTCAGGTCCTCCGTCAGGATTTGTCCGCCGCCGTTAATGTTCCACGGGTCATAGTACCATGTGTCCCAGCCTGGAACGGAGAAGGCATAGCGAGTCGTTTTATCGCCTTCTTTTTTCGTAACTTTTGCATTGAAATCCTCGATTTCGTCCCACTTCGCAGGCGGCTCTACACCCAGCTCGTCCAGCATCGTTTTGTTGTAGACAAATACGCTGGTGCTCACGATGAGAGGAAATCCGAATTGCTTGCCGTTGTAAGCATAGGCGTTCAGCATCCCTTTAGCAAAATCGTCCATCTTCACTTCGTCGCGCTTGATCCACGGGCCCAAGTCGGCAAAAACGCCGCTGTCCGCAAAATTGGCGAGCGATGATACCTCGACGTTGGTAACGGCCGGCACGTCATTCGCAGCCACTGCAGCCGATAATTTTTTGTGAAGATCAGGATAACCGCCTTGGAACACCGGCTCAACCGTGATATGAGGGTATTTCTTCTGGAATTCGGCAATCATGTAGTTCAAGCCTTCAAGCTGGGCATCCGCGTGGGCATGCCAGTATTGGATTTTAACGGGTGTCGTGTCGTTCTTCATATCCATCGAAGCGGCTTCCACGTCATCCAGCGAGACCTCTCCTCCGGCACTTTCACTTCCACCGCCGCCTCCGCAAGCCGTGGTAATCACCATAAATATGGTCAATAACATTAACAACCATGATTTCTTTTTCATAGATGATCTGTTGTCCCCTTTCGAATCTATTCATCATTCATCATCCAAAATTACCGTCGATCCACTTCATCAAATGCCGGTTGGAACGGCACGCGGATCCCATAGGAACGGGAGAATCCCCATCCAAACAGCCCGCCTATCCCTTAAAAAGCGCACAAAAATAGAGACGTCAAAAAGAGCGCAACCTAAGAGCCACCACCTCCTATAAAAGCTAAAGTAGCTGCTACTCGGGTTATCTCATCGTCTCCACCCCTAGCAAATATGTAATTGTGGTTAATCCGTCATTCCTACGTAAGACCGTTACGTCCAAAAACGCGTGTCTCCCGTAGATACGAGGTCTGCGCCGTTCGCCAGCGCCTCGTCGATTTCTTCTTCGCTTCGTAAAAAACCTCCCACTATGAGCGGACAGTGAATTTCCTTCTTCAGATCGCGGATGACGCGGGGCATAAGTCCCGGCATCAATTCCACTTCGTCCGGACGTGCTTGTCCGATCATCTTCACTGCGGTTCCCAAAGCTGTCGTATCGATCGCAAACACGCGCTGTATCGAGCTGATGCCTGCTTGGCGCGAAGCCAATACCGTATTCGTCTTCGTCGTAATGATCCCGTCGATCTTGTACGAATCCGCCAAATACTGCACTGCCGAATTATCCCGGCCGATGCCGCTTACCATTTCCAGATGGACAAACACTTTTTTGCCTGAGGAGTGCAGTCGGTTTACGATATCCCTTAGTTTCATGATGTCGCCTGTCATCAGGTTCACCCGTTCCACCGCGCTGTTCACAGCCGCGTCGATCTGTTCCAGCTTGGTAATCGAAGCAATAACGGGAAGACGGCGACTCCCTTGATCTGTCATAAGTGCGTGTCCTCCTTATTATGAACACCTCTTATGATAGAGTTATAAGATCATGCGAGTATTAACGATATGTAAAATCTGTGTTAACGGCCCTCTTCTAGGCATCTGCATATCATGAATACGCTTTCTATTCAGTTAACAACAGATTCTGCTATATCCCTGTTTGATGGATTCCCTCCTAGATTCAGGATCATGCGGTTCTGCGGAGTCTTGGATAGCGCTTTCAAAATAGCTTGTCGAGCTATTTAGTATCTATCATAGAGGAATTATTTAGCTAGAGTCTATAGCGAAATTTGTTTTATTTTGTCGAATTTAAAAGAATGTCTGCTCAATGTAATAAATATCATGGCAGGAAGCTCGTTTTTGTGATCGTACAGCGATTCAAAGACCCATGAAGGCAGTTTCAGGACAGCGGGCTTTCCGGAGGCTTGGATGCAGGGGTAATCCGGACTCATTGACTCAGCAGGCGCACGAGCTTAATCAATAAGCCGGCCAAGAAAACTTCTTGGCCGGCCCCCCTTGATCCATCCCGTCGAGCACTAGCTATTCGAACAAAGGAACCTTCGGGTCCTTCCCGTTACAGTGAACCAGCATCGCGTGCAGCTGCCCCCTGTGGTGATACAGGTGCGCCACGATTTCGAGCAACCATTCGTACCTCGAATAGGTGACGCCCCAATAAGAGGTCATCTCCTGATGAAGCTCCTCTTCCGTCATTTCTCGGAACGCCTGCTCCAGATATGAATAGTTGCTCAATAACTCCGCCTGTATGTCCTTCAGGTTATTTAACGACACGCCTGCGTAATAGGCGCTCATCTCCTCTTGGGTGGCTCCTCCGGATATATGATAATCGGCCCGGCAGATGACGGCGATATGCTTGAGCAGCTCTCCGACCGAATGTTTGCCTTCCGTCGGCTTGACGAGCAAATCCCGTTCATCCAGCTTATCGATAATCGCGACAACCGAGACGACAGCCACCTCGATCTGATGTAGGGCATATGTACAATAGGAATTCATAGGTTCTCTCCAATCCGGTATGTATACAGTAATCTGTTCAAAATCACCTCATTATTATAGAACATACGTTCCTAATATTTCAACAAAAAAACAACCTGACCCTTAAGCACTAAGAGTCAGGTTGTTCAGAAGCAAATCTTGCAAAAGATCAGCTAACCAGGTCAAATCCGGTTGTATTCTCAAGCACTTCCACATGAAACGCGCTGCCGTCAGCCTTACGCACAACGCTAACCGACAGGTGCCCGCTTCCGATCGCAATCCGTTCGGCCTTCAGTTCGTTCATCCCCTCCGGAAGGAACGGGGACAACGCGATTTCCTTCTTCGCCGCGTTCGGATACAATCCGAGCATCGCCTGCAGGAAGACGATCGAGGTTCCCGCCGCCCAAGCCTGCGGCGAACAGGTTGTCGGGTACGGAACGGGATGGCCCAGCTTCGCATCATGACCGCAGAACAGCTCCGGCAAACGCTGGTATTCAAAATGCGCGGATGCCTGGAGCAGGCCGGAAATCACCTTGCCTGCCTCAGCTTTGAATCCTTGCTTGCCGAGACCCAGCAGGATCATGGCATTGTCATGTGGCCATACGCTCCCATTGTGATAGCTCACCGGATAGTAGCCGGTGGAGCCAGTACTCATCGTGCGGATGCCGTATCCGTTGAACATGTCGCTTCTAAGCATCCGCTCGGCTTGCGCCTTCGAGCGGCTCTCTTCCGGCAATCCGCTCATGAGCAGATGCCCGGGATTCGAGGTTACGCTTCGTACCTGGCGTTGATCCTTATCCAGCGCAATGGCGTAACACTGCTCATCCTCCATCCAGAAGGCCGCTTCAAAACGGACGCGAAGCTCCTCGGCTTCCGTTTCCAGCTTGCGGGCCAGTTCCGGCTCGCCCAGCTCCGCGAAGACGGGTACCAGCGATTGCTTCGCTTGATACACGTAACCCTGAACCTCCGACAGCGCGATCGGCGATTCCGCATACTCGCCGTTCTCATGGATGATCGAGTTGGCGGAATCCTTCCAGCCCTGGTTCGGGAAGCCTTTCTCGGCTTCCTGCTTGTAGGCCATGAAGCCGGAGCCCGCTTCGAGGGCGGCATCGATATAATCCAAAGCCCGCAGCACGTTCGGCTTGAGCTCCTCCGCTAAGGAGAGATCGCCCGTCCAGCGGTAATACTCGCCGATCAGCGCCAGGAACAGCGGCGTGGAATCGATGGTGCCGTAGTACGGCGAGAACGGGGACTGATTCGTCGTGACCAGCTCTCCATAGCGGATCTCATGCATGATTTTGCCCGGCTGCTCATCCCGCCAAGGGTCCGTCTTCTCGCCTTGATAAGCCGCCAGCGTTCTCAAGGTTCCTTTGGCAAGCTGCGGGTTCGCCGGAAGCATGAACAGCGCCGTGATCAAGCTGTCTCTGCCGAACGGAACCGCGAACCATGGCAATCCGGCTACCGTTGTATCGCCGAAGCCTACATCCGTCGTCAGCATGCGCAGATCCTGCAATCCTCTCTGGTACAAGCCGCTGAACAGCGCGGAATCCGACTGGACCTGCGAGCTGTTCCCGTACCAAGCTTCGTACGAGGCTTCGAGTTTCTTCAGCCCCTCTTCATAAGTCAGCGTCTCTGCTGCGGGTTGCCGCTCCGTCATCGGCGTGACAAAGAACGTAATCACCTTCTGCTCTTTGGCTTTCAGGGACAAGGAGAACGAAACCGTGCCGGTATCATCCGCTTTGACGCCGTCCGCATCCCAGGCAATGCGCGTCTGCCTTCTCAACTTGTCGGCGCCGACGTAGGCCAGCGTCAACTCTTGATCGCCTGTCCGAATCCCCTCCATTTTGCCGACTTCGCCCGTACGGTATTTACGGACCAGGAACATATCCTGAAAATCCGCATCGAAGGAAACCCCGAACTCGATATTCGAATCGGTCACAAAGTAATTGGTCAGCGTACAGCGCTCATACAGGACGCCATCATAGATGAAGCGTTCCCGAAGCACTTCGATCGCCCCTTCATCCTTGGCGTCCTTCATCAGGCGGAAGGAGGCCACATAGCTTTTATCCCCCGTGGAGGACAGAAGCGAAGGCTTCTCGCCATCGATGAACAACTCCATGCGGCTCAGAAAACGCGTATCCTTCGTATACAAACCATGGCCCTGATCGTCCCCCTGGACGATATCTCCGTTAAGCCCGGTCAGAAAAAACACGTCCCCTTCTTTAATTACGCGGTAGTCCATGCATAAATCCCCCTTTATTCAACAACCTCAAGCTCAGCCTGCAGTCCTTCCTCCGAATGCGGTCCGACCCAGACATGAAACTTTCCGGGCTCTACCGTAAATTCAAGCCTTTCATCCAGCAGCCCCAATGCTTCACGTCCCAGCGTAAAATGCACCTCCCGGCTTTCACCAGGCTGAAGCTGCATTTTGGAGAACCCCTTCAACTCTTTGACCGGCCGGGTCGAGCTCGCCACCAAATCGCGGATGTAGAGCTGCGCGGTTTCCTCGCCGGCTCTGGTTCCCGTATTCGTGATGCTCACGGATACATGCACGGATTCGTCCCGGCCGATCTGATGCCGATCCAGCTTCAGATCCGTATATTCGAACGTTGTATAACTGAGGCCGTACCCGAACGGATACAGCGGAGAATCGTCGCAATCAATGTAATCTTCGTACAGATGGGGCCGCCCGGTATTCTTCCGGTTGTAATACATCGGAATTTGTCCCGTCGCGCGCGGAACGGTAACCGGCAGGCGACCGCTCGGATTGTACGCGCCGGTCAGCACGTCCACAAGCGCATGGCCTGTGGCGGTTCCTAAATGCCAAGCTTCCACTACGGCGTCTGCATGTTCATGCAGCCATGGAGTGGCAAGCGGACGGCCGTTCATCAGCACGACGACGATCGGCGTGCCGGTCTGCCGCTTCAGCTCCCGTATCAGGTGCTCCTGGCAGGGCGGAAGCGTAATGGAGGTCACATTGTAATGTTCGCCCGTCATTGCTTCGGATTCGCCGACAACGACCACGGCGACATCACACTGCTTGGCAAGTTGAACGGCACGATCGACCCCGCCGTCCAACTCCTCCAGTATGCCGCTGCCCTGCTCGTAGAACACCTCGGCCTTCGGTGCGATTTCCGATTGAAAGGCATCCCACACCGTGACAACGTCCTCATCCCGGCCTTTCCAAGCCCAGCAGCCCATGGAATTATGGCGATCATCGGCCAGCGGCCCGATCAAGGCCAGCTTCTTGTGCTTGCCGGTATCCAGCGGCAAAATTCCGCTACGATTCTGCAGGAGCACGATCGATTTCCGGGCGCTGTCCCTGGCCTGGGCCAGATGCGCCGCTGGAATGGCTCGCCCTTTCAGCAGATCTCCGGCTTCTTCGGCTTCTTCGCTTACATACGGGTTCTCGAACAATCCGAGGCGGATTTTCACCCTCAAAATGCGAAGCACCGCATCATCCAACAGCTGAAGCAGCTCGGGGTTATCCTGGACCAGCGCCTCCAGATGATCGAGATAGACGCCGGAATGCATGTCCATGTCGACGCCGGCGTTCAGCCCCTTCCGCGCGGAATCCTTCCGGTCCTCCGCATAGCCATGGTAGATCAGCTCTTCGATCGACTCCCAGTCGCTGACCACCATGCCGTCAAAGCCCCACTCCCGCTTCAATATATCCCGCAGCAGATAGCGGCTTCCGGAAGCGGGAACCCCGTTCAGTTCGCTGAAAGCACTCATCACCGACAGAGCGCCTGCTCGAATCCCGTGCTCGAACGGCGGCAGCACGGTTTCCCGCAGCGTCCGCTCCGACATGTCCGTCGTATCATAATCCCGGCCGCCTTCAATCCAGCCATAACCGGCAAAATGCTTCACGCATGCCGCTACGGTCGGGTTGCCGTCCCCGTTCGGACTTTGAAATCCTCTTACCTTCGCGGCAGCGGCCAGGGAGGACAGATAGGCATCCTCCCCCGTGCTCTCCGCGATGCGGCCCCACCGGGGGTCGCGCGTCACGTCCACCATCGGGGCAAAAGTCCAGCGGATGCCTTCAGCTGCCGCCTCTTCTGCCGCAATGCGGGCGTTCTTCTCCATCCCTTCGAGATCCCAGCTGGAGGCTTCGCCGAGCGGAATCGGAAAGATGGTGCGAAAACCGTGAATGACGTCATCCCCGATGAGAAGAGGAATCCCCAGCCGCGTTTCCTCCACGGCCAGCCGCTGGAGCTCGTTGATTTTTTTCGGACCATGCACATTCAACAGCGACCCGATCTTGCCTTCGGCAACCAGCTTCAGCTCCCGCGCCTCGCACCGGCCGTACTGCACCGTTTGACCGATCTTCTCGGCCAAGGTCATCTGCGCGAGAAGCTCCTTTGCACGCTGTTCCACGTTATCCATGTCTAATCCCTCCCGATGCTTCGATATCAGCCTTTGACGCCTGCGTTCGAAATCCCCTCGATATATTGGCGCTGGAACAGGAAGAAAAACAGGATGATCGGCAGCGTGGACAGAACGACCCCTGCCATGATCATCGGCGTATTCTCGAAGAACATATCCTTCACGCTGTTCAGGCCGACCACCAGCACATACATTTCCGGCGTATTCGCCAGCGTGCTCGGAACGAGGTAACTGTTCCAGGTCCCGGCAAATGCAAGGATCGACATCGTAATCAGCGATGAGCGGGCCAGGGGATACACGATCCGCCAGAAAGCGCCCATCTTCGTCAAGCCATCCATCCGCGCAGCCTCCAGGAACTCGTTCGGAACCGAGATGAAGAACTGGCGGAGCATGAAGATATACAAGCCTTGATAGAGGAAGGGCACCGTCAATCCCCAGAACGTGTTCAGCCATCCGAGCTGTGCCACGTTCACGTATACCGGGATCAGGATCATATGGTACGGCACCATCATGGTGGCCACGACGATCCAGTATATCAGTCCTTTACCCTTGAAATTCAGCTTGGCCAGCGCAAAGCCGGCCATCGGGTTAATGATGAGGTTCCCGATGACAACGACGCCGGTCATGATCACGGTGTTCATGAACCATCTCGGCACGTTGTACGCATCGTTCGTGAAGAAGATTTTGAAATTCTCGAACGTCCAGTTGGCCGGCGACGTCAGCGTATTGACATGGCGCATCGGGATGACGGACGTATAGATGGTATAGAGAAAAGGAAGGGCGAATAAGAGCCCCAGGATGATCGTGCCGATGTACAGAAACGGCCGACCTTTATTCGTTCGGGTCAACATTACTCTCACTCCTTCTCATCCAGGAATTTTTTTTGCAGGTACGTAATCAGCATGATGATCATGAAGAACAGCACCACCGCCGCGCTTCCGTATCCAATGTTCATGTAACGGATCCCGTGCTGGTAGAAATACGTCACCACCGTGCTGGTAGCGCCGGCCGGCGAGCCGAGCGCGCCATAACGGGAAATCGCGGCAATTTGGTCGTAGATCTGGAAGCCGGCGATCGTCGATACCGACACGATGAAGAACGTGATCGGCTTCAGGAACGGCACCGTAATGTAGCGGAATTTGTTCCACTTGGACGCGCCGTCGATCTCGCCCGCTTCATACAGATCCTTCGGAATTTCCTGCAGGCCCGACAAGTACACAATCATGGTGAAGCCGGCTTGCTGGAAGATAAACAGAATACATACGAATAAGAGCGCATAGCTGGTATCCGCAAACCAAGTCACGTTCCCGAAGCCCAAAGCTCCGAAAAATTTCGTCAGGAAGGTGCCCTGCTTGAAAAGCATCATGAACACGGTCGTGATCGCGATCTGCGAGGTAATATACGGAATGAAGAACACGGTCCGGAAAATCCCCTTGCCCTTCAGCTTCTGGTTCACCAGGATCGCCAAAAGCAGACCGAGCAGGGTCTGAATCGGAATCGAGATGACGACGATTTCCAGGGAGTGAAGCAGCGCCCGGAAGAATTCTTTATCTTGCAGAATGGTGACATAGTTTTCGAGGCCGATGAATTTGGCCTGGTCCAAGGCAGCGAAGTTCGCATCCTGAAAACTTCTTACGAAAGACTGGATGAATGGATACAGAAACCACCATGCCCACAAAATCAAAAAGGGCAGCGTAAACAACCAGCCCAGCGTCTTATCGGAGTCTGCCAGCGAACGGAACCAGGATTGCCTGATCTTGTTCCCCTTCATATCAGCGTGCTTGCTGCTGTAATCGGACATAAGTTATCCCCCGCTTCCAAACTTAAATTGGTTGGTTCATGAGAAACCCCCACAAAGTGGTGTGAACAAAGGCTCCCGCTCCCCTGAGAACAAGGAGCGGGAGCGGGCGTTGCCTCTTTCTTATTTGAACTGGCTTTGAATGTCGTCGAGAATTTGCTGAGCCGTTTTACCGGAGCCGCCCAGAATCAGGCCTTCCAATTCTTTCACGAGCTCATCCGTAAAGCGCTTGGTATCCGTTGGATACCCATAGTCCGTGCTGTACTCCAGCGCAGGCTGCAGCGCCTTGAATTCAGGGTTCTTCTCGAAATACTGCTCGGACAGCGAGGATACGGCCGGATTGAAGCCGAGCTCCATGAATGCGGTTTGCGTATCGTCGTTGGTCATGTAATAAGCAGCCTTCAGCGCAGCTTCTTTGTTCTTCGCGTCTTTCAATACCATGTAAGCGTCAGAGCTCATGGTGCTGCCGTTCGTCGTTCCTTTCGGAACCGGAATGGCAACCATTTTCAGGTCCGGATTCGCATCCTTCAGATACCCTTTGTACCAGTAACCGCCTGTACTCATAGCACCCTGCTCATTGCTGAATACTTCGCCGTCCCAGCCGAAGCCGAGCGATTTCGGCGTAACCGCCAGTCCTTGGTCGTACATATCGATGATCATTTCCAGCGCCTTGACGTTCTCTGGGGAGTTGATGGTCTTACCGTTACCCCAGCCGCCGCCGAAGCTCTTCACGTAGTTCGTGATATGGAAAGCGTCCAGGTTCACGATAATGCCCTTCACATCGCCTTTGTTCAGCACTTTGGCCGCTTCGATCACTTCATCCCATGTGGTTGGATACTCGCCGAGGTCGGCATCCTTCCACATTTGCTCATTGATGAAGAACATCGCCGGCATATCGCTGTTCGGTACGCCGTATTGCTTGCCGTCCACGTTCCAAATCTTCTTGGATGTATCCGGGAAACGGTTCATGTCCACGCCCGTCGCTTGAACCAGGTCATCGATTGGCGAGAACAGCCCTTTATTGATGTACTCGTAAGCACCTTCGTTGGACATCTTAATGAAGTCAGGCGCTACGCCCGCAGCAATTTCACCCGGAAGCGTGTTCCAGAACTGCTCGCTGCTCGGATATTGCTTGATTTTCAGTTCAATCTCCGGATACTGCTCGGAGATGGTGTCAGCCGCTTTCTGATAAATCTCCAAATCCTGCGCCGTACCCCAGAATCCGAAATTCACCGTTACTTTTTCAGCAGCGTCTCCGGCTCCATTATCTGTATTGTCAGCGCTTTTACTGCCGCCGCAAGCGGTTAAACCCACAACAAGAGCCAGGCACAAAACCAGCATGGCCGAAAACTTCTTGTTCCATTTACCCATGATGCTACCCCCCACGTTTCTTTTCGTTTTACCTTACATCTTCATGATAAAGAGCCGGGAGAACAAAAAAAATTAATCAAATGATGATTAATTTTTTAAAATTGACTATTTTTTTATAAATAGATTGCGCTGCACGAGCGTTTTTATGAAAAATCACACTTTCTTCTCTAATATCACACTTCATCTTTCCTATATTGCTTAGGAGAAAAGCCCGTGTATTTCTGGAATACAATGGCAAAATGGGCCTGATTATTGAATCCCACCATCTCGGCAACGTCATAAATTTTGTAGCGATAGTCCTTGAGGAGCACCTTCGCCTTCTCGATCCGAAGCTCGTTAATATAATCGAACAGGCCCTGACCGACCTCTTGCTTAAACAATCGGCTGACATAATTCGGACTGACGTGGAACAAATCCCCGAACAATTTCAAGGAAAGACTCTCCGGGTAGTGCTCCTCCGTATATTCCATAATATTGCGCGTGAGCTGGCTGTAGCCTCTCAGCTCCAGATGGCTGCGATTCTTGAGCCGTTCCTCGAACAAGGCACGGTATGCGGCCGATAGCTGCCTGAATTCATGGATCTCTTCAAAGGCCGATGTTTCTTCTTGAACGTCTCCCCGGCCCGGTACGCCTGTGCCCTCTCCGATCATAAACAGCAGACCTTCGTATACCTTGCGGACATCCTTCTCTTCCATGCATTCTTCTTGCGCGAGAAACTTCTCCCACTGGGACAGCAGCTCCAGGAAGCGCTCGTTCGCCTCCTCCCTGAGGGCAGACTTCATCTGGCTTAAATAGGCATCGGCCTGTCTATATACGTGCTCACCCTTCTGTTTCAGATGCTGATAATAAAAGATCGACGTATCCGGGTGGTAAAATTGATGGGACAGCGCTTTGCCCGCCTGCTCGTAGCCCGTCTGAATGCCGTTGAAATCGGCAAACCAGTCGCTGATGCCCAGCACGATGTCGATATTGACAAACCGCTTGAGCGCCGAACTGATCATTTGCACCATTTTATTGACGCGCGTCAACGAGGCCAGCAGGCTTTTTAGCTCGCTGTTGCTGATGAATACGGCAGTGCACTGTTCATCCAGCTGAAGATATTCGACTTCCTTCTCCGTGGACAGAATCTCGCTGACGACGTTCTGCACCGTATTCGGCAGGATCGACTCGGTTTCCTTGGGGTACCTTTTGATAACCGCGTGATAATCCTTGATTCTGAAAAGAACGACGTACATATTGCCCTCTTTGAGCTCCGTTTCATGCAGATCATGAACATGGCCTCGGAGAGCGTCATATAATATCTGCTCCTTCCGGTTGCCCGCCGTACCCGGCCCGACTTGGGCCGGAATCCCCCGGCTCCCGAACTGCTCCCGGACGCTCTTCAGCATCGCAGTCAGCTCGCGTTCATTCATGTCGGGTTTGTGGAAATAATCAAAAGCCCCCAGCTTCAACGCTTCCTTCACGTAGGCAATATCATCGAAGCTGCTCAACACGACCGTTTGAACCGGGATCTGCCGGTCCTTGATCGTCCGGAGCACCTCGAGCCCGTCCATCTTCGGCATTTTGATATCCAGCAGCACCACGTCCGGCACGGTTTCCGTTATCAGACGCAGCGCTTCTTCACCGTCCCCCGCTTCACCGACAATGTCCACGCCCTGAGCTTCCCAGTCAATCGCCGATTTGATCCCGATCCGAACGAGCGGCTCGTCATCTACTATAAGTATTCGCACTTGCTATCACCCTGCTTCTTCTGTGATGATCGGAACCCGAAGCCATGCGACCGTTCCGCCCTGTTCTCCCCTTTGGATCCACAGGCCGTACTCGGGCCCGAAATGAAGGGATATCCGGTTCCGTATATTGTTCAGTCCGATCGAGTTGAAGGTATCCTGCGGACCGTCCTGCTCCACCTTCGCCTGTCCGCCCTCCGGAAAACCGCGCCCGTTATCGCATACCTTCATGATCAGCGCATCCGATTCCTCATAAATCGATATGACAAGGCTGCCCTTGTAATCGATGCCTTCAAAGCCATGGAAAACCGCGTTCTCCACAAGGGGCTGAAGCAGAAACTTCAGGGTCCTATGATTCATTACGGCCGGATCCACCTCGTACGTGACATCAAATTTATTAAAATAGCGGAAATCAAGAATTTTCGTATAGTTCTCCATGAATTCGACTTCCTCGGCAATGGTCACGTAGTCGCCTTCCTTCTTCACCGTAAACTTGATAACCGAAGAGAAAGCCTGCAGCGCTTCTTCAATGCCCGTTGCCCCCTGAATCTTGGCCATCCACTTGATCACGTTCAGCGTGTTGTAGATAAAATGCGGACGAATCTGCGATTGCAGCGCATTCATCTCCAGGTTCCGCTTCTCCTCTTCCTCTACGTAAATCCGCTCGATTAAATCGCGAATTTCGTGCAGCATCTGGTCCACGGTATGACTAATCACGCCGATTTCCCCGTGCTGCTTCGTATCAAAGCTTACGTCAAGCTGACCTTGGGAGACAAGCTTCATTTTGCTGTTCAGCACCGCCAGCGGCTTCATGATCGTGGTGGCGATCCGGGCCGAGATCAGGATGGACAGCACGAGCAGTAAGATCAACGCACCGATCAGAATAGCCACCATCAGGTACACGATCGAGAACAGATCCTTCTTCGGGATGACCGTGACCGCCTTCCAATTCGCCATGGAAGAGGAAGAAGAAATCATGTAGGTATCCCGGTTGATCTGCGTGTTGACCTGGCCGTCCGCTTTATATTGAAAATCGCTTCCCAATACCTCGGACGCCGCCAGTCCGATTTCCTCGGGGTGAACGCTGTGCACGATATGATCGCTTTCGTCGATCAAGTAAAAATTCGTATTCTCGGAAAATGCCGAATCGCTCCACAGCGTCTTGAGTTTATCCACCGAAATATTAAACAGGATAAACCCGAGATCCTCCTTCGTGTACGGGTCCAAGATGGCCCTGCCCACCGACACGGCCGGAATTCCCTTCGTTGACAGCAGTCGCTCCTGATGAATCCCTATCGGGACAAAGCCGCCATACGCTTCCCTGATCTTCCGGACAAAAGGCTCGCGGGTAAACTGCTCCTTGAAATAAGCGAAGTTCATATATTCCCGGTTGCTTCGGCCGATGATGGTCCGGCTGTTCTCGTGGTAGATAACCACGGAGTCAATCAAGTCCGAATACAGCATGATCCCGCTCTGGATCAAGCCGTTCACTTTATCGAAATCCTGCCCCCGCTCCAGCAATGGATACGTCACCTTGCCGTAATCCTTCCGCATAATGGGATACACCGTGGAATCCTGGATCGGGAACATGGACAGCCGGAGCAGCGGCTGCAGGGAGGTATCGATATTTTTAATGATTTGTTTGTTGTTTTCCACGGCGGCATCAATCATCGTGCTCCGATTATTCTCCACGTAGACCCAGGATACGATCCCGCCGATCAGAAGAAGGGGAACGATGATGAAGGCGGAGAACGCCGCAATCAGTTTCTTCTCCAGACTTAAGTGAAGCATTTTCTGCTTTAGTTTCTTCATGGGCCGCGTCTCTCTTTTCTCGTTGTTCGATAGGATCGTCCTTTACCGCGCCGTGCCGCTTATCCGGAATTTTCTCGGCGTCATTCCCGTAAAATTCTTGAATAATTGCGTATAATAACTCTGGCTGCAGAACTTGAACGTAAACGCGATTTCGGATATCGACTGGTTCGTATTGGCCAGCAAATGCTTGGATTCCTCAATCTTCCGCCGATTAATAAAGGTGGTTATGGCTTCGCCCGTCTCCCGCTTGAAACGATCGGACAGGTAGCTCGGGTGGACCTTCAAATAATCCGCGACCCTCCTCAGGGTCAGCTCCTCGAAAATATGCTCCCGGATGTAATAGATCGCCAGGTTCACAATGTGAGAGAAAGACACGTCTTCCTTCTCGGAGCGGATCATCGACACAAACTGCACCAGCATCTCATATTCAAAATGAACCAGCCGCTCTACATCGCTCATTCGCTCGATCTCCAGGATCAGCGTGTCGCTTAAATGAAAGGCGATCTCGGGATCCACGCCGCCTTTGATGATGGCCCGGGTAAATAAGGTGCAGGAGGCAATCAAGGCATTCTTCTTCGATCGAAGCGGATACGTCGCCAGCACGGCCGCTTCCAGCTCGTTAATTTTGCGCAGCATGTCCATGGCTCTATTCTCATCGCCGAAGCGGATCGCTTCCAGCAGCTCGTGTTCATAGTCGAACGGGGGATGGATAAAATTCTCGCGCAAATAAAACATGCGGGAAGAAAGGTAAAAGGGTTGGTTTCCAGAACGTGAAGCCTCTTTCATTATTTCCCCACCACCTAAAAATATTGATAAAAACCTTGATATTTTAGTATAACATAACTCCGATTGGCTCTAAAATTCAAGCATAACCATGCTAGGAAGGAAGTGTAGACCATGACCTGGAATATATCAAATCCTGATTTGTCGCAGCAAGCCCTGCTGAATATGGAAAGTATTTTTGCACTCGGAAACGGTTACCTGGGTGTGCGTGGCAACTTCGAAGAAGGCTACGGCGAGCGCCTGTCCACCATTCGAGGCACCTACCTGAACGCTTTCCACGACGTGATTGAAATCCCTTACGGCGAGAAGCTCTTCGCCTTTCCCGATACACAGCAAAAGCTCGTTAACAATATTGATGCCCAAACGGTCCTGATCTATTTAGGCGACGAGAAAGAACCCTTCCGCCTGGATCACGGAACGATCACTGCCCATGAACGCCGCTTGCATATGGACAAGGGGTACTCCGAACGAATCGTGCAGTGGAAATCGCCCGAGGGCAAAGAGATCAAGCTGACCTTCCGCCGTCTGGTGTCCTTTGCGCACCGGGAGCTGTTCGCCATCGACGTTCGGATGGAGCCGGTCAATTTCAACGGCCAGATTCGCATCGTTTCCACCGTGAACGGCAAAGTGAAGAACTACACCAATGCCAACGATCCCCGGGTAGGCGCAGGGCATGCGGAACGGATGACCGTCATCGATGCCGGCGTCAAGGGCAGCGATGCCTATGTCGTAGACGAGACGATGGCGTCCAAGCTGCGTGCCGCTTGCGTGACCCGTCACCGCTTGAATGCTGATGCGGACATTCAGCTCGAAGCCGGAACTGGAGAGGTTACCCTCACGGCTGTCCTTCCATTGACCGGACCGATCCACTTTACGAAATACAATCTGTATACCGACAGTCTTCGTCACGGGCAAGACATGCTCGAGCACGGCATTCAGCTGCAGGAGGAGTTGAAGGATACTTCCTTCGAGGACTTGCTTGCCGAGCAGGGCGAGTATCTGAACGATTACTGGAAATCGGCCGACGTCGTGATTCAGAACGATGACCAGCTCCAGGAAGGCATCCGCTTCAATCTATTCCAGTTGCTGCAATCCGCCGGACGGGACAAGCACAGCAACATTTCCGCCAAAGGACTGAGCGGCGAAGGTTATGAAGGCCATTATTTCTGGGACACGGAGATTTACATGTTCCCGGTATTTCTGATGACGCAGCCGGACATTGCGCGCCAGCTGCTGCTGTATCGTTATTCCACACTGGAGCAGGCGAGAGACAGAGCGCGGGAAATGGGACACCGGCAAGGGGCGTTGTTCCCGTGGCGCACGATCTCCGGAACGGAATGCTCCTCCTTCTTTCCTTCGGGAACGGCGCAATACCATATCAGCGCAGATATCGCCTACAGCTATATTCAGTATTATCTCGCCGAGCAGGACCGGGATTTCCTCTTGTCCTACGGGGCCGAGGTGCTGATCGAAACCGCCCGCCTGTGGGCCGACATCGGCCACTATTATAACGGCGCTTTCCATATCGATGAGGTGACGGGGCCGGATGAGTACACCTGCTGCGTGAACAACAACTATTACACAAACGTCATGGCAAAGCATAACCTGAAATGGGCCGCCAAGAGCTGCGCCATTCTGGAATCCTACGATGCGCAAGGCTTCAAATCCCTATGTGACCGGCTTGGCGTAACCGCGGATGAAATTTCCGCTTGGGCGAAAGCGGCGGACGCCATGCTGCTCCCGTATGATGAAGCGCTCGGCATTAACCCGCAGGACGATACGTTCCTCCGCAAAGCGGTATGGGATTTCGAGAACACGCCGGAGGACAAATATCCGCTGCTGCTGAACTATCACCCGCTCACCATTTACCGTTATCAGGTATGCAAACAAGCGGATACGGTGCTCGCCCACTTCCTGCTGGAAGACGAGCAAAGCTTGGAAACGATCCAGCGTTCGTATGATTACTACGAAGGCATCACGACGCATGATTCGTCGCTGTCTTCCTGCATCTTCAGCATCATGGCCTCAAAGATCGGCAATATGGACAAAGCGTATGAGTACTTCATCGAGACGGCACGCCTCGATCTGGACAATACGCACGGCAACACGAAGGACGGCCTGCACATGGCCAACATGGGCGGTACCTGGATGTCGATCGTCTACGGCTTTGCCGGCATGCGCCTGAAGGAAAGCGGACTTTCCCTCTCCCCGGCCATTCCGAAGGACTGGGAGAAGTATGCGTTCCGCTTGAACTTCCGCGGCCGTCTCATCGGCGTCTCCATCGAGAAGGACGGCGTGACCTTGGAGATCGTCGAAGGCGAATCCATCGAGATCAAGCTGTACGACGAGGCCGTAACGCTTGAAGCCGGGAAACCTGTGAAACATGCGCTGCAGAGCAAATAACGCATTTTTCTTGCGATATCCGGAAGGTCCCTGTTTCGGGTTTATACTTTCCGTTTTCTCACAAAGGAGCTATAAGATATGAAAGAAACACGCAAGCTGAAGGCTGTCATCTTTGACTTGGACGGCGTCATTACCGATACCGCGGAGTATCATTATCAGGCATGGAAAGCCACGGCAACCGAGCTGGGCATTCCCTTCACGAGAGAATTCAACGAGAATCTCAAGGGGGTATCCCGCATGGATTCCCTAAAGCTCCTGTTAAGCCAGGCGGAGACGCCTGTAAACTATTCCGATGAAGAGCTGGTACAGCTGGCTGACCGCAAAAACAAGCTGTACGTCGAGCTGATCGAAACGATCACGCCAGCCGACCTGCTGCCGGGAATTACGGAGTTTGTGGCAGACATCCGGTCGTCCGGCCTGAAGACCGGCATCGCGTCAGCCAGCAAAAACGCCATCGCCGTGCTTACACGGCTTGAGGTCATGGACCAGTTCGACGTGATTGTCGACGTAACCAAGCTGAAGAACAACAAGCCGGACCCGGAGATCTTCCTCACCGCTGCCGCAGAGCTTGGCGTAGAGCCTGCCGACTGCATCGGCGTGGAGGATGCCGCCTCCGGCGTCGACGCCATCAAGGGCGCCGGCATGTTCGCCGTCGCGATCGGCAACGCCGCGCATTTCCCGCATGCGGATGTCGTGCTGTCCAGCACGGTAGAGCTGAATTTCCGTGAGTTGGCGCAGAAATTCCAAGGTTGATAGAGAAAAATGTAAGGGTGCTCCTAAGGGAGCGCCCTTTTTCGTATGCCCTCCCATTTTTTGCAACCACCCGCCATCTTCGTTAGACTGTAATTGGTAGTGAGTACAGTAACTTTCCGGTATGTAAGCATAAGCATCATATCGAGAATACGATAAAGGGGACTTTCCATGGAACAGGCTGTCTTGGATCAAGGGGCCGAACGATTCGGCCGAGGTTCTTATTCGCTGAAGTTACTCGGGGGATTCGATCAGAATGTATTTGAATACAACGGTGAAGACGGACGCAGCTTCATTATGAAATTCCTGGACGCGTCCAAATACCGCAAAGCCTCGATCATTCGCGAGCTGACGTGGATGGCCTATCTCGCCGAGCAGGGTCTGAACATGGCGGTGTCCATTCGATCCGCACAGGATCTTCTTATTGAAGAGGTAACCCACGATTCCAAGCGATACCATGTCGTTGCCTTTACGAAGGCTCCCGGCAGCCCGTTAACGGATGTAACATCGGATTTTGCGATAATCAAGCAGTGGGGACGCGGGATGGGCCGTATGCATAAGCTCGGCAAAAAGGACGCCACCGCTTCGTCACTCGTGCACCGAATGGCGTTTCCCCAATGGAATGATCATGTGATTTTTACCGATGCGTTCCCGGAGGCTGCAGGTGTAAGAGTCCATACGCAGTGGAAGCAGTATCTTAAGGAATTGGAGTCCCTCCCGCAGAATGAAGAAGGCTACGGCATCGTCCACAATGACCTCCACCATCACAACTTTCACGTACATAACGGGGAGATTATCTTTTTCGATTTCGGGGACGTCTCGTACCATTGGTTCGCCTACGATATCGCCATCGCCATCTATCATGCGGTTCAGACGGTTTCGGAAAACCGGAAAGCCGAGTTTGTGGCCCGGTTCCTCGACTCGTTCTTATCCGGCTATCTTCAAGAGAATACGCTGAGCGAGGAATGGATCCAGCGGATCCCGTTGTTCATCGACTTTCGTAATATCTACTCCTATGTCTACTTCGCCAAATTCGTAAATTGGAATGAGATGGATGAACGCACCCGGAAATATCTGTTAGCGATGAAAGCGGATATTGAGGCAGGCAAATCCGTTGTAAAGCTGTCTATTTAATAAGAGAAGGAAGATTGCTCTGCCATGAAACCTAAATCCAAACATCTCCGCCGGCTCGGGTATTTGGGCCTGGGGCTGCTCCTCTCGGCCATCCTTCTATACCTGCTGTTCCTTCGCCCCACGCCCATCAAGGTGGGTGGATTTACGTCCTCCGCGGATGAAAATACCATGATCTTCGAAGTGATAAATAAGGGATTCGCCGATGTGAAGCTGCTGGACGTGCGGGTGAACGATGGCATGAAGCCCGCCAAGGCCGAGTTGGGCGTCAGTTATTCCCTTCATCTGGTCGGAGGCGAAGGCCTTGATGAAGATCCCGATATCGAATTCGTCGATATTCGGGAGGTGCCGCTAAAGCCCGAGCTCATGCCGGACGAGAAGAGAGCCGCCCTTGATCAAGGTTCGCGGATTCCGCTTAATTACGGCATCCGTCTTTATAACAATCAGCCCATCACGCAGATTGAAGTGAAATATAAGTATGGGGGCATCACTTTTACGAGAGAGATGCCGATGGGGCGATTTTTCCGGGATAACGTCTCCACAAAATAAGATTGGAAATATAGGCGATAAAAAACCGGGCTGCTGCAGCCCGGCTCATGCTCAAATTAAAATGACACAACATGATGATTCAAAAAATCCCGCAGCGCAGCCTCCATATCAGGCTCCCCCCCGTCTTCGAGCCATGAATCCTGAAGAACAAGATAGCGGCAGGCGCTGCTCTGCAAATAGCTGTAGATGATTTGTGCAGCATCGATGTCTTGCCGGGTAACCTCGGCAGCATCGCTTTCCGGATCCCTCGTGAAATAGCTGAGAATCAAGGCTTTGACCCTCTGCCTCAACGATTCAATGTCCGCCGTGGTAGCCACAGAGCATCGCTCGCTGTGCAGCACAACGTTCCCCTTAATCAGAAATAACTTGATCGTATCTTCGTTTAAATACTCGTAGACAACGATGCTGTGATTCTCTTCGGCAAACTCGATCACATCCCGTTTACTTAAGAGCAAGTTCACCGCCTCCATGCCGTCCCTGTATTTTGCAGCCTGCTCAAAATCGAAACGCTCTGCGGCGCCCAGCATGGTTCGCTCCATTTCATCATATAAACGTCGGTCGTCCCCTTGAAGCAGAGCAATGAATCGATCCATGACTTCATCAAATTGCCGCGCGCTTTCGCCGCCAAGACACTTGCCAAGACAGAGGCCAATCGAATAATTCAAGCAGGGAGTATTTGCCGAAGAAGCAGCAGGTGCATGATTGCAGGCGATTTTACAGCATTCCTTAACCTTCTGAACTGCATGTTCAAGACTATGTCTGCTGGCTGTATAGGGACCGAAAAAACGAGACGGTTCGTGTGTGCCTTCATCCAGTGTATCTGTAATTTCCAGCCATCGCCAATCTCGCTTTTGCCGCAATACGATATAACTATAACCTAGCGGATTTTTCATCTTGCGGTTATACATCGGCTTTATGTCCTGAATAAGCCTGCATTCCAGCATGAACGCCTCAAACTCCGTGTCGGTGACGATATGCTCGAGGTCTTTGACATGCTGAACCAGCCTCTTCACTTTTGGGGAGTGCGATTTATTGTTGTAAAAATACGATTGTACTCTCTTCTTGAGACTTTTGGATTTGCCAACGTAAATGACCGTTCCACGCGAATCTCTCATGAGATATACGCCCGGCGACAGCGGCAGCTCTTGTATTTTTGTTTTCATTATGACTGTCGATCCTCTCAACGAATCTATCAAACATGGCGTTTTCGTTCACTTCCAAGATACCATATGCACACCAAAAAGCACCACATTCACGGGCTGATTCAACTCGATGGACGTGGTGATTTTATTAGCGACTAGGGCTACGGCCTCTATTACCCCCGTCTCACATAGGGTGGATTGATTGTCGTGCTCCCGCATGCGACCGAAGGCCCCATAATAACTGATTCTCGAATATAATTGTTGGAACAGGATCAGGCAAGTAGAAAGTTGAAGGCAGGTTATTCAAGGTGTCTCAAGGTAGTACAAAAAAACAATAAGACGAACTCTGATAAGAAGCAGTCCGTCTTATTGTTAATCAGAATCAATTTAATTTATTGAAGTGTTCTTCACTTATTAGATCGAATAACTGTGGGGCATTGAAGGTAGCTTCATCAAATAGAACATCACTTCCAGAATCGCCACAATATAATTGTACATTCTTTTGTTCATCTAGAAATTCAAGATGGAAGAACGGTAGGATATAGCTTTCAGTTTCACTCATCTCATAATGATTGAAGAAATCCACAACTTCCTTATCAATAGGTACACGTAATTCAAGTAGGCCGTCATCACCAAAAGTCCTTTGAACCGTTTGTTTTTTCAGAAAGGGGGCGTCAGCATCATCTTGTGCCCAACATCTTATCTTAAGATACTTACATTCTTTGCAAAAAAACAAAATAATTTTTTTTACCAGATCTTTTCTTTGTTCTGTTTCAAGTTTGCTACTCAGTATATGTGTGTACAATTCTTTGAACTCACCTCATTTCTGACAACTAACATTCTATTTATCATTATATACTGTCATTCATTTTCAGGAATATCTTCGTTTGGTGGTATCCCTGGAACCGTTTCAGATTCAACCGGAACTCCTGGAGCTTTTTTAGATTCGTCTGGTTCTTGTGCCTTCTCATTAGGAGGAGCAGAAAGTTCATCTGATCCAGTATCGATAGGTGGTTGCTCACTATTTCCTTCCGGTTGATCTCCCGCTGATCTAGCAGCAGCAACCAAAGCTATAGCACTTGCAGGCCATGTAGCCCAAGCGATTACAACTATTGCTACAACTACACCAACAGTTACAGCAACTTCCCAATTTGTTGCTTTATTCAGTTGCGCCTTAACTTCTTCCTGCATAGCTTCTTTGGCTTCAGTTATGGCAAGTAGGGGGTGGCAGTTCGTCTTAGAGGTATTATTTACAGTGTCATGAACATACCAACAAATGCTTCCAGCTAGATTAGTTCTCGCTGAGATATGAAGATTGGCTTTATGTATTGAGTAGTTTCCACGAGAATCTTTTTCCCATACGTGAATGTTTGTATGAAGTATGTTCTGTGTTTCATTCCATGGACCTGCCCATCCATTGTGTAGTTGAATAACATCAATTTTATAATTACCTGGGTATAATTGGGCGAATAACCCGGCAGATCCACTAGCTCCTACTTTAAGGGGAGCGGATACCAATAAAACTAGTGCTAAGATTGTTGCTAAGACAGCACTTCCCCTCTTAATGAAAAACTTTTTCACCAAAGACATTTGATCACTCCTTATTTTTATTGGATGGTAACAATAACTCATAAAATATGATATATTTTTTTCTATAAAAGGGTAATAGTTCCATATAATAAATATAATGCATATTTTTTGTGAAAGTATTGAATAAAAAGACGAAAAAAATGGCGGATACTGTAGAAAGTAATGAGGAACTGACTCGAAGGTTTACATTAATCTTACGACTTTGGAAAAGTGATCGTCTCTATACGTGAATTGCAATATGAGCGAATTGAATTAACAGAGTATATAAAACATTATCTTGATATTCTATTAGATTATTTATTACAAGAAGACCATCTAAACTCTCGATCAAGACGAACCTAAGCAGCAATCTCTTTTTCGTCTTTCCGAGTAAGCTTAATCCGTCATTAGTTATGTTAAGTCGATCCATTTTCTCTTCAAGTTCAATTACAAATCCCCTCACATCCTCGCTGAAATAAAATAGAGACTATCTATTTTATTTCAGCTTTTTCTAGTGAACCAGAAAGAAGACACAGCCATATTCCTCTAGCTTCGCATTCGATACTGCTGCCGGTATGCCCTCGGAGACAGCTGAACCGTCCGCTTGAACATCTTCCCGAAATGGGAGAAGTTGCTGAAGCCCGATCGCCAGGCGATATCCGTGATGGAATCATCGCTCTCCCGCAGGAGACGCTGCGCTTCCTTGACCCGAAGCAGGTTGAGATAATCGCTGAAGGTAAATCCCGTCGTCTGCTTGAACAGCCGGCTGAGATAGTGCGGGCTGATCCGGAACGCCTCCGCTACCTCGGGCAGCGTTAAGGCCTGCCGGTAGTTGTCGTTAAGATACCGGACGACCGCCTGGGTCTTCGGATGAAGGACCGGCTCCGTATCGGCGGAACGAACCATGCCCAAATGCCGGCTGCGGTAGGCGAAGAGCAGCAATTCGACCGTTCGGTGCCGAAGCAGCCAGCTGCTTCCCGCTTGAGGATGGATCATCTCATTCACCATGTCGCCGACCATTCGCTCCACCGCTTCACTCGCTGGCGAAGGAAGCCTTAGAATGGGAACATCCCAACCGAACGGCTCCTTCAACCCTTCGGCCAGCTCAGGCGGTACGGCCAAATCCGCAAACAATTCCGGGTTTATATAGAGGACAAGGCGATCATGGTCGGGCCGGCCGCTGTCCAGCGTCTTATGAACGGCATTCCGGTCCACGAAGACAAGATCACCGGCCCGAACCCTGTAGGAGCGATCCTTGATGAAGTAGATCCGCTCGCCCGATAACAGGTAATACAGCTCATAATGATCGTGGAGATGGTCGGCCGACATCGAGAAATAGCCAATGCGGCGGTCATACTCCATGCTCAAATATCCGGTGGGATCATGATAATCTGCTCGAAAAGGCTTGGTCATGCGGGCTGCCCCCTTTTCTTGGATTATAGCAAAATATGCGGTATTTGAAAGCGATTACGCATGAAATGCGGCGAAAGCAATGCTCCCTTGTTATAGGCTAGAGCTATATTCAAGGAGGCGATAGAGATGAGTGACAAGAAACGTTATGTATTGGTCGGTACCGGCGGCCGCGCCGAATTTTTTTATGGCGCCCTGGCCCAAAACTTCCGCGACAAATCTGAGCTTGCTGCCTTTTGCGATATCAATCAAACCCGCATGAATTACGCGAATCAGCTGCTGCGGGAAAAATATAAGTACACCGAGGTGCCTACCTATCCCGCGGACCAATTCGACCGGATGATCGAGAACGAAAAGCCCGACTTCGTCATCGTGACCAGCATCGACCGGACCCATCACAAGTACATTATCCGCGCGATGGAGCTTGGATGCGATGTCGTGACCGAGAAGCCGATGACGATCGACGAGGAAAAATGCCAGGCCATCCTGGATGCCGCCAAGCGGACCGGACAGAACATCAGGGTCACCTTCAACTACCGTTACGCCCCCCACCATACCAAGGTACGGGAATTGATCATGAACGATACCATCGGCCAGGTGACCTCGGTTCATTTCGAATGGCTGCTGAATACCCGCCACGGCGCGGACTACTTTCGGCGCTGGCACCGGGACAAGCGGAACAGCGGCGGATTGCTCGTTCATAAATCCACCCATCACTTCGACCTGGTCAACTTCTGGATCGGTTCCCATCCTGAAACCGTTTTCGCATTCGGCGATCTCATGTATTATGGTAGAGAGAATGCCGAAGCCCGGGGCGTTACGCAATTCTATAATCGCGCGACCGGCAACAAGGTTGCGAAAGAGGACCCTTTTGCGCTCCATCTGGATTCCGATGCGCATCTCAAAGCCATGTACCTGGATGCCGAGCCGGAGGACGGCTACCAGCGGGACCAAAGCGTATTCGGGGACGGCATCAACATTGAAGATACGATGGGCGTCCTCGTGCGATATCAGAACAAGGCCATTTTAACGTATTCGCTGGTCGCCTATCAGCCGTGGGAAGGCTATCGCATCGCCATCAACGGCACCAAAGGCCGGATCGAGATGAACATCGTCGAACAATCCTACGTCAATTCACTGGGCGACAAGAGCCTGGAAGGCGCGTTAATCGGGAAAACGCTGCGGGTGCTTCCGATGTTCGATGCCCCGTACGAGGTTCACGTCGAGGAGCAGCAGGGCGGACATGGCGGAGGCGACCCGGTGCTGCTGAATGATCTGTTCGGGGAACCGGTGGAAGATCCTTATGCCCGCGCGGCCAACCATATCGATGGGGCGAGATCCATACTGACAGGAATTGCAGCCAACCGCGCCATCGCCACCGGCATGCCTGTACGAATCGGTAATTTGGTTCGTTTCTAAGCCGTACACGGCTGCTCCAAGCATTTTTCCTTCAAAGGCTGCGTATTTTGCGCAGCCTTTTTTCACATGTCGCAGACCGCCTAGAAATCCGCTTTTCGTAAAGGAGGAAATGGATGTTCTTCTCATTAAAAAGCCGTTTGATCGCCTTTATCGTCGCACTCTTCGTCCTCTCTTTCGGCACGCTCTCCTTCCTGCTGTTTACGGAATCGCGCACCGTGATCCGCTCCTACATCGAATCCTCGGCCCTTGAAAAGATGGAGGAATACGGTTCCTACGTGGATATGGTCCAGATGCAGATTTATGACGTCGCTTCCCTGGTCTTTAACAGTGACACGGCCAAGAACTGGGATAACGCCATCGGCGATCCGCTGCTGCCCGAAGGGGAGAAAATGCTGGCCAATCTTGCGATGAGCCGATTTCTGACCCAAGCGACCAACAGCTACACCAGTATCTCCGACGTATCCATCTACCGGCGCAGCGGGCTTCGAATCGGCGGCGAGAACCAAGTCGAAACCGACCCTGCCTTTTTGCGGGAATCATGGTACACGAACTTCTTCGCGTCCGGAGACCGCTGGCTGCCAGCGCATACGGACCAGCATGAACGCGTCCGGGATCACGGCAATCCCGTCGTCAGCCTGCTGATGCCCATCGGGACCTTCCATCATGCCACGGCACAAAACGTGATGAAGGTTAACGTCAGCGAGTCTTATTTTCTGGAGCCGCTCAGCCGGATCCATTTGGCCAAGAACAGCACGATTTTTCTGCTGAACGAACAAGGAAGCCCGATTCTATCTCAACAGGCGCATGAACTCGGCGCCGGAGCCCTATCGGAGATCGATCGCATTCGAAACGGCCCGCTGAAATCGGGCGTCATCTATCTGACCAACGATGAGGGGCAGCGGGACATTCTGGTTTACAAGAAACTGGGGCGCACCGGCTGGATGCTGGCCGGCCTGGCGCCGGAGAAGGAGCTGTACTCCTCTCTTCACAAGCTTCAGAGTACCATTCTGTTGGTTACCGTCGTTCTGATCCTGGTCTCCCTGTTTGCCGCCGCATGGCTCTCCTATGGCGTCACCAAGCCTTTAACGCGTCTGGTGCTGGCGATGAGGCAGGTGCAGCGCGGAGCCTTCGACCAGGCGGAGTCCGTTCTGCCTCCTGACAAAAACGTTAAGAGCGAGGTCAGTTACGTCATCTCCACCTTCCGCTATATGATCAGCCGCCTGCGGCAGCATATCCAGAACGAATTCGAGCTGAAGCTGCTCCGCCAGCAGGCGGAATATAAAGCGCTGCTCATGCAGATCAATCCCCACTTCATGTTTAACACCCTGGAGCTGGTGAGCAGTCTTGCCATGCAGCGCCGGACGGACGATACCGTGCAGGTGATCGAGGACCTGGGCAAAATGATGCGCTTCTCCATGAATACCAGCGACGACCGGGTCCCCTTAACCGAAGAACTGGCTTATGTCCGCCACTATATCTCCATTCTGCAAACCCGCTTCGGGCATAAACTCGACATCTCCATCCACGAGGAAGGCCGGCTGGATTCGCTGGTGATGATCAAGTTCATTCTGCAGCCGCTGATCGAGAATGCGGTCAAATACAGCTTTCAGCATCAAACCACGGCACAGGTCGACATCCAAATCAGCAGGCAGGACAACCGCCTGTTTCTCCGCGTCGCGGATAACGGTCCCGGCATGCCCTCCGAGATCATCCGCAAGCTCCAAGATCCCGCGGCGGCCTCCCAATTGGAGCCGATCCTCCGAAGCGAGAGCTGGCACATTGGACTTGGCAACGTAATTGCTCGCTGCCGCTTGCATTACGGCGACTTATTTGCCGTTCATATTCGGAACGGGAGCGAAACCGGCACATGCATCGAACTGATTCTACCGGTACAGGAGGAATATCATGTACAACGTATTGATCGCAGATGACGAGATCGAGGTTCGTGAAGGGCTGAAGCTGAAAGTCGACTGGGAAAGCATGGGCTTTGCCATTTCGGGGGAGGCCGGGAACGGCCTGGAAGCTGAAGAGCTCTTGAAATCCCATTCGTATGACCTGCTCATTACCGACATGAACATGCCTGTCATGGACGGCGTCCGGCTGCTGGACGTTTGCCGGAGCCACAATCCGACCATACAGATCATCATCATTACAGGATACGAGGATTTTCAATACGCCAGAGCGGGCGTCCGCAGCCAGGCCATGGACTACTTGCTGAAGCCCGTTGCCCGGGACGACCTGAAATCCGCCTTAAGCAAAATCAAACACGAATTGGATAAGAACCGCAAGGTACGGGACGATTCGGAAATGCTGCAGTGGCGGTTATCCCAGTATTACAAAGAAATGAAGGAACGCTTCCTGCTGGATCTCGTTCGCGGCGACCGCCTGCCCTCCGCCTCCATGCCGGAACGGATTCGACTGTTTCACCTGGAGGATTGGCAGGATGGCCGCGTATGCTTCATCACCGCGGGCATGAGGGAATCCGGCATGCAGAAAGCACCCGAAGGCCGAGCGCCCGAGCAGCTCCGCCTTCCGTTTCAAATGGTCTGCCATGAAATCGCCGAATCTTATCCGGGCGGCGTTCAAGTGTTTCATGACGCAGCTCATCCCGGTATCATGCATTTCATTGCGCTTGACGGCATTCAGCATGCATTCGCGGATAAACTCGTCGCGCAGGCATCCTCGTATTTAACCGTGGAGGTGCAGGTAGGATTAGGGCTGCCCGTGTCGGGGCTTGAGCGCTGGAAAGAGGGTTATATCCACTCCCTCCTGGCCTGGAATCTGGCAGGACGCCAGAACGGACCGGATCAGGCACCCGTAACCGACCAAAGTCCGTTGCTGCCGGACGAAACAAGCCGCGCGCTTCATCGCTGCCTGATCCGGGGCGAATTGGAATCCTTCCGCAGCATCATCCGGAGGGAGCTGGGCGAGTCATTCCGGCTATCGCCTGCCCGCTTGGTACGGAGCCTTTTTCAAATCACGCTGATTATGGAATCCGCCGCTTTCGACAACATACGGCATTCACGGGGAGGGGGGCCTCTATGGATTTCACCCGAATGGGTTTTATGGCTGGAGACCCCGGAGCAGGCGGAACGCCTGCTGATGCAGTGGGCACAGGATTTTGTTGACAACCTCACAGAATCCGGAGACAGAGACGCTACCCTGATTGAATCCGCCAAGCGGTATATCGAGGAAAATTACATGCAGGAATTATCGCTGACCTCGCTGGCCGAGCAGTATAACTACCACCCTACCTACTTCTCGGAAATGTTCAAGGAAGGGGCTGGGGTCTCGTTCATCCAGTACGTTACGGAGGTTCGGATGAAACACGCCGTACGCCTGCTGCAGGAGACCCGATTGACGGTATGGGACATAGCCGAGCTGACGGGTTTCTCTTCACCCGGCTATTTCAGCTCCAAATTCAAAAAAATGTTCAATCAAAGCCCTTCCGAGTTCCGACTGTCGCAATCCGAAAAAATCGAACACGATGATCCGAAGAAATGAGATTCCGCCCTCTCTCCTCCCCCGGTATGATGTGTTTACCGGGCGCACCGACATACCGATTGTAAGCGCTTCAGGCCATCAGGTAACCGCCCATGCTCATTCATCCTGAAGGGAGGCACATTATGAGAAAGCTGTCCAAGCCCTTATACGGCCAGCAGAATAAGACAGCCTACTTGTTTCTTCTGCCTTGGCTCATCGGCTTCTTCTGTCTGACGCTGGGGCCGATGATCGCATCGCTGTACTTGTCCATGACCAAATTCAACCTGCTGTCATCGCCGACTTGGACGGGACTCAGCAACTATGTCCAGATTTTTACCGAAGACGATACGTTTCAACGATCCTTGTGGCTAACGTTCTATTATGTGTTCTTGTCCGTGCCGCTGAGACTTGCGTTCGCGCTGCTGATCGCCATGGCCTTGAACAAGGGCATCCGCGGACTCGGCATTTACCGGACCGTGTATTACATCCCCTCTCTATTGGGAGGCAGCGTTGCCATTGCCATCGTCTGGCGCCAAATCTTTGACGGCAGCGGGCTGGTCAATCAGTTCCTCGGCTGGTTCGGCATCACGGGCCCCTCGTGGATCGCCCACCCCGACTATGTGGTGTATACGATTATCACGCTGTCCGTCTGGCAGTTCGGATCGGCCATGGTCATCTTCCTTGCCGGTCTAAAACAGATTCCGACTGATTTATATGAAGCATCCGGCGTAGACGGTGCCGGAAAGATCCGTCAATTCTTCGGCATCACGCTGCCGATGCTGTCACCCGTTATCTTTTTCAATCTGATCATGAGCATGATCAATTCGTTCCAAGCCTTCACGCCGGCCTACGTCATCGGAGACGGGCGGGGAGGACCGCTCGACGCCACGATGTTCTACACCTTGTACCTGTATCTGAAAGGCTTCTCGTTCTTCGATATGGGTTATGCCTCGGCACTGGCATGGATCATGCTGGTCATCATCGGGGTGTTCACCGGAATCGTTTTTCTTACATCAAAATTCTGGGTCTTCTACGGGGATAACCAGGAAGGGAGGTAATGGATATGCCGCTTAAGCGACAACTGGTTCAAGCCGGGAGGCATGCCGCCATTATCCTCCTCGGCCTGCTCATGCTGTATCCGGTGCTATGGCTCGTCTTCAGCTCGTTTAAACCGAATCATCTTATCTTCACCAACAGCAGCCTCATTCCGACTGCCTTCACGCTGGATCATTACGTGAACGGCTGGAGCGGGCTCCAGGGCATTTCCTTCGGCCGATTCTTCGGCAACTCCGTGCTGATCTCGGTCATGAGCGTCATCGGGAACATCGTCTCCTGTTCCCTGGCAGCCTACGCCTTCTCCCGATTGAAGTTCAAATTCAAAGGCCTGTGGTTCAGCATCATGCTGGTGACGATTATGCTGCCTTACCATGTAACGCTCGTGCCTCAATACATTCTGTATAACGAGCTTCATTGGATCAATACGTATTTCCCGCTCATCCTGCCCAAATGGCTGGCGCATGACTCTTTCTTCATTCTGCTGATGGTTCAGTTCATCCGCGGCATTCCGCGGGAGCTGGACGAGAGCGCGACCATCGACGGCTGCGGACAATCGCAGATCTTCTTCCGCATCGTGGTGCCGCTTCTCGTCCCTGCGCTGATTACGACGGCCATCTTCACCTTCATCTGGAGCTGGGACGACTTCTTCAGCCAGATGATTTATTTAAGCAAGATTGATTTGTTCACTGTACAGCTGGGGATCCGATCCCTGTTCGATCCTTCGGGGCAATCGGATTGGGGGGCGCTGCTCGCCATGTCCACGCTATCGCTGCTGCCTGTGACGATCATTTTTCTGGTGTTTCAACGGTATTTTCTCGAAGGCATTGCCACAACCGGCCTGAAGTAGCCTCAGAAGCTGCCTGCCGACGTGCGAGGGCGTGCTGCAAATGAACCAATTATGATTAGACTGGGGGATTATCCATGTTGAAGAAATGTTTCGTTGGCATGTTGGCTTCGCTCCTATTATTCGTCACCGCCTGTTCCGGAACGGATCACACGGGAGAAGGCGGGAATGCGGACGCAGGGGCCGAGCCGAGCGGCCAAGTCGAGCTGCGCATGATGTGGTGGGGCGACCAGAAACGGGCCGATATTACGAACGAAGCCCTGAAGGTGTTCCAAAGCAAACATCCGAACATCAAAATCGTCGGCGAATTCTCGCCTTCCTCCGGATATTTCGATAAGCTGAACACCCAGCTGGCTTCCGGCACCGCGCCGGATATCTTCTTCCTGGGCGGAAATGTGGTGGACTATGCCAAAAAAGATGTGCTGCTGAACCTGGATCCGTATGTCGGCAGCGAACTGAAGCTGGACGGCATGGATGCCACCATGGTGGAATACGGCCGGCTGGATGGGAAGCTGCAGCATATTTCGGCCGGCGCAAACGCCCGGGGAATCGTCATCAACAAGGCACTGTTCGAAAAGGCAGGCATTCCTCTGCCGGAGCAGGATTGGGATTGGGAGGACTTTGCCGCCATTAGCAAAGAATTGTCCGATAAGCTTGGCGACGGCGTATACGGTACCTATAATTTCACCGTCGACGGAATGGATATCTTTCTGAAGCAGCGCGGAAAACAGCTGTATGATATGGAGAACGGAAAGCTCGGCTTCGCGAAGGAAGACATTCAGGAATGGTTCGAGTATTGGGAACAGGCTTCGAAGGCCGGCGGTGTCGTTACGCCTGAACTTCAGGTGTCCAATCCGCACGATGATACCAGCAAATCCTTGTTGATTACGGGTAAAGCCGCCATGAGCCTCCTCCCTTCCAATCAGCTGGCCGCATTCCAGAGCCTGACGGAAGATCCGCTCATCCTCCACCCGGTACCTAGAGGACCGAAGGGTACGGGCGTGGTATTCGAGTCCAGCCAAGGACTATCCGGATATGCCAACACCAAGCATCCGAAGGAGGTCGCCACGCTCATGGACTTCTGGATCAACGATCCCGAAGCGGCCAAAATCCTCGGAAACGACCGCGGCGTGCCGGTGACGGAAGCCAACCGCAACCTTCTTCAGGAAGAAGCAGGCCCCGTGGAAGAGATTGTGTACAATTACACGAGTCTCGTATCGGAAGCCACGAAGACCGAGCCTTTTGACGTAAGTTATAATCCGCCGGGATTCGCCGAGTTCTCCAAGCTGGCCCAGACGACGACCCAGGAGATCGGTTTCGGCCGGAAAAACGTCGAGCAGGCCGTTGCGGACTTCTACAACGGCACCGTGCGCATATTTGAATCGAATCAATAACAAGCTTTCAAGGAGGCGGACATGACAGAAGCTATGCTGGACCGGCTCCGACGGATTTCGATACCGGATCGGGTGCAGCCGGGCAAACCGGAAGATCGGAAGCTGCTGCAGGAGTGGCAGGCGACAGGCGTCCGATTCGCGGCATCGGGCGGACGGCTGGAAACGGCTTATTATACCGCGCTGGAGAAGCTGCTGACCTGCATCGTGCCGATGAACGGCAGCGATCCGATTCTGCAGGAGGGCGGTATCTATCTCGGCTGCTGGCTGGAGAGCACCGGCACCATCAATGCGGAGCTGCTATCGCGACTGATTCCCTCGGTCTCGGAAACAACCTACCTCGCCTTTGCCGATCAGCAAAGAGAGGATGGGCTGCTCCCTTATAAACTGACGGAGAACGGCCCTTCGTTCCGCCAGATCCAGCTCGTCACGCCGCTGGCGCGCTGCGTCTGGAACCACTATGAGCTTCATGGAAGGGACCTCTCCTTCCTGAAGACCATGTACCAAGCCATGTCGCGTTACGACGATTGGATCGCGCGTTACCGCAACACCCGGGGAACCGGCTGCGTGGAGGCTTTCAGTACCTTTGATACCGGGCATGATCTGTCGCCAAGGTTCTGGCATGTTCCGGACACGCCTTATAGGAACGATGCCGCAGCCTTCCACCCGGACTCCCCGGTTCTGCCCTTCCTGGCACCGGATTTGACGGCCAACATCTACTGTCAGCGCATGTATTTGGCCCGCATGGCCGAAGAGCTCGGCGAATCCGGAGCCGATTGGAGGGCCAAAGCCGAAGCCAGCCTGAACAGCCTTTTCCGTTACTGTTATGACGAAGACGATCAATTCTTCTATGACCGGGATCGGAACGACGGGCTGGTCCGGGTCCAATCCGACGTGCTGCTGCGCGTGATGGCCTGCGAGGTGGGCGACGCCGAGCTGTTTGGCAACATGCTGCGGCGGTATTTGCTGAATACCGGCAAATTCTTCGCCAAATATCCGTTTACGTCCATGGCGATGGACGACCCGCGGTTCGATCCGTCCTCCTCTTACAACAGCTGGGGCGGGCCGTCCAATTTCCTGAGCTTGATCCGGGCGCCGCATGCCTTTGAACATCATCACCGCTATGTCGAGCTGACCTGGGTGCTGCAACCGATTCTGTCAGCCTTGTCCAAGGCGAAGCGCTTCCCGCAAACCTTGAGCCCTTGGACAGGTGCTGAGGGCTTTACCGAGGCGTATTCCCCCTCCATTCTGTGCTTGCTGGATTACGTGGAACGGCTCTGCGGCATCATGCCGATCGGATCGGATCGACTGTCGTTTACGGGATTGCTTCCGGTCGATATGGACCATGGCGAAGAAGTCGCCGGCAACACGGCCTATAGCCGAACTGTGAACGGGCTGCACTACGAACTGGTGAATACCCCGGACAACGTCACCGTATACCGGGAAGGCCGCGTTCATATTCAAGGGCCCGCCGGGATTCGGCTGGTCACGGACCGCAGCGGACAATTGGAGGGCGTGATCGGCATGAGCGCGCGAATTATTGAAGGCGAGCTCCGCTATCAAGGCACATCCATTCCGATCCGGATCAAAGGCAATGAAATGCAGCAGTATTCAGACGGAGATTTGAAGACGGAGAGGGATATCGGCATCATCTATCCTAGCTATCGTTAATTGAAGGAGGTGAACGCTTAAGCGTGAAAACTGCAGACATTCAGCTTCGGGACCCCTACGTACTGCCTGATCCGACACAGCGAACATACTACATGTACGGCAGCACCGACAAAAATATATGGAAGGAAGGAAACGGCTTCGATGTCTATATCAGCCGGGATCTAATCGATTGGGGAGGCCCTTATCCGGTCTTTCGCAAACCGGACGATTTCTTCGCGGACGTGAACTTCTGGGCACCCGAAGTCTACTATTACCACGGGCGTTACATCATGTTTGCCACCTTCCGCCGAAAAGATAACGATCTGCTGGGCACTGCGGTGCTGTCGGCTGAACAGCCGACAGGGCCCTTCTCCCTTCATAGCGATGGGCCCGTGACCCCTGTCGACTGGAGTTCCCTGGACGGCACGCTCTATGTCGACGAAAGGGATCAGCCGTGGATGGTGTTCTGCCACGAGTGGCAGCAGGTCGGCGACGGCGAGATTTGCGCCATGCGCCTGAGTCCCGATCTCACGGAGGCCGCCTCTGATCCCGTAACCCTGTTCCGAGCCTCCGAAGCCGCTTGGGCCACGCCGTTCCACTCGCCCCGTTTTCCCGGATCGGGCAACTATGTGACGGATGGCCCGTTTCTGTTTCGAACAACGTCGGGGAATCTGCTCCTATTATGGGCCAGCTTTGTGGATGGCCGATACGCGCTCGGCGTTGCCAAGTCGCCAACCGGCAAGCTATGCGGGCCTTGGCTCCAAGAACCCGAACCTTTATATTCCAGCGACGGCGGGCACGGCATGATGTTCCGTACCTGGAACGGCCAGCTGATGCTGACCGTGCATACCCCGAACCGCACGCCGGATGAACGACCGATCTTCATTCCCGTCGCGGAGGACGGTGATAGCATCAAGGTGGATGGGATGTATCGGACAACTCGTATGCCCAAGTAAAATCCATATTAAAAAGTCCGCTCTCCATGAAGATGGCAGAGCGGACTTTTTTAATAGTTTTTTTGCATTCCTAAGCTATGCTTTGCTTTGATTTGCAGTACAAACAAAAGGAAGCCGTACGCATACGGCCTCCCTCTACTCTCATTTATTACAGCTTTACGATTTTACCGGTCTCTTGGGATTCGAATGCACCCAGGATCACGTTCAAGGAACGAAGTCCTTCCTCACCGGAAATGCTAGGCGGCGTGTTCGTGAGAATGGATTCGACGAACGCGTCGATGACGCCGCTCGGAACCTGCTTCTCATTGGTTGCCATGGCGCCTACCTTGTAGGTCTCCACCGTACCGTCGGTCAGCTCTACAACCACCTCGTCGCCGTTAACGGTACCGATCTTCATGGCACCTTTCTCGCACCACAATACCGTTCCGTTATCGCCGGATCTGTAATGCGTCCAGCTTGCCATCAGCGTGCCCACGGCCCCGCTCTTCATGCGAACGATGCACGTCGCGTTGTCGTCCACATCGGTTCCTTCTTTATGGACCGTTCCGATAAAACCTGCCACTTCCACGATCTCATCGTTCAGCAGGTAACGGATAAAGTCGGATTTGTGCACGCCGAGATCGCCCATGGCGCCCATAATCGCTTCTTCCTTGCGGAAGAACCAGCTGTCGCGTCCATCCAGGCTCCAGCTCTCCGGACCGCCGTGGCCGAAGGAAGTACGGAAGGTAAGCACTTTGCCGAGCTTGCCGGAATCCAGAATCTCCTTCGCTTTTACGTGCGGAGGCATGAGGCGTTGATTGTGGCCTACCATCAGGTATACCCCGTTCTTACGGGCGGCCTCGATCATTTGTTCTCCTTCTTCAGCCGTCGTAGCCATCGGCTTCTCCACCAGCACATGAAGGCCGGCATTCGCAGCCGCGATGCTCATCGGAGCATGCAGATAGTTCGGCGTACATACGCTAACGGCGTCCAGCTTCTCGTTCTTCAACAGTTCTTGGTAGTCTGCGTAGGCTTTACCGCCATACTGGGCTGCCATCTCTTCGGCGCGTTCCTTCACCGGATCGGCAAAAGCAACCAGCTCCACGTTAGCATTGTTCGCGTATTCAGGAATATGTCTGCGCTGGGCGATCGCGCCGCAGCCAAACACTGCCACTTTAATTTTGCTCATTGAAAGTCTCCTTTTTTGCTTATAGATTAAAATTGGTTCAGGTAGTTCTGCTTCAGCCAGTTCATGCTGTTCTCCACGCTTTGCAGCGGCGGGTTCTGACATACGTCCTGCTCGACGATCAGCCATTCCGTGCCTGCATCGGATGCAGCCTGAATGACGCCCGGCAGGTTAACCGAGCCTTGGCTCAGCTCCAGCGTCTTCATGTTGCCTTCCGCATCCTTGCTGAAGTCTTTCAGGTGAAGCAGCGGAAGACGTCCGGCGTATTTCGGAATGTAGGTAAGCGGATCTTGTCCGGCGAATTGTACCCAGCATACGTCCATCTCCACTTGCACGGCTTCCGGCGTCGTTGCGGAATACATCGCATCAAAAACGAACTGGCCATCAACCTCGGCTTCGAATTCGAATGCATGGTTATGGTATCCAAAGATCAGTCCCTGCTTGCGGGCTTCGGCCCCTACTTCCTCCAGGAAGGAGAAGAGGTTCTTCCAATCCTCGGCATCTTTACGATCTTCTTCGGCCACATATGGACACATCATATATTTAGCGCCAATGGTTTTCAGGTAATCAATTTCCTTCTGCAGGTCTGCACGAAGCAGATGCAGGCCCACGTGACTGCCGATCGCTTTCAGGCCAAGCTCTTGAAGAAGCGTTTTCATTTCCTCGGCCGGAATGTCTCCATAACCTGCGAATTCCACGCCTTCATAACCCAATTCAGCAACTTTGCGGAGCGTACCGCGGAAATCCTGTGCCGTTTCATCGCGCAGCGTATACATTTGCAAACCAATGTTCATTCTTCTCATTATAGCGCACCTCGATTCCAAAAATGAGTTACTGCTCTATCTGCTACTATCATACATGCAAATAGGCTAAAATGAACATAAACAATATTGCTGCAACATGAACTATCTGCTTATATTTTTACTGGGGGTTGTTACCATTATGGAAGCTAGGCTGCTCATCTGCGACTATTCCTATCACTTTCAGCAATTCAGCAACAGCCATCGGGGCGGCTTGACGACCTATCTGTTCCGACTTCAAACCGAAGGCTCCTGCGAAATCTACTGCAACGGCATCGAGCACCATGTGCAGGCAGGCGACCTGCTGCTGCTGAAGCCCGGCGATGAATACGAGCTGCGGGTGAAGGAAGACGGCGAGGATGGCCGCGTGTCCAGCGGGGATTATTTTATATTCTGCGACGGCTCCTGGATTGATGATTGGTGGAACCGCATCCCCCGCCCTGTCGTCAGTCATGTCGGGCTCGACGATTATTTGCTCGGTCTGTGGAGACAGATGCTGCTGGAGAAGCGGCGCGGCCTCGAAGGGGAAATCGGGGAACTGACCGACTACCTGCTGCGCAGTCTCTGCCTCTGCCTGGACCGCGCCATCACCGAGATCAAGCCGACCGATCGCCTTGCCTTCACTGCCCTGCGGCTGAAGCGATTCGTGGAGGAGCATGCCACCCTAACCTTCAAGCTGGAGGAAGCTGCTTCCCATGTCGGGCTTAGCTTATCCCGGGCGGTCAAACTGTTCAAGGAGTATTACGGAAAAACCATGATCCAGTACGCACTCGAGATCAGGCTGAACGCAGCCGTCGAACGCATCAAATACAGCACGATGACGCTGGAGGAAATCGCGGAAACCTGCGGCTTCGCAAGCTACTCTTATTTTCACCGGGTATTCCGGGCGAACTATGGCGTGTCCCCGGTGAAATTCCGGGAAACGGCAACGGTGCCGGCAAGGCCGGGGCAGGAGAAAAACCCCCGCTAATTTTTTTCTACTATAATATAAAGAAGCAGCCATGCTCCTCCTTAAAGGCAGGGGCTAGGCTGCTTTGTACTTTAGTAACTCGAAAGTATTCTGCAAAATGCTTTTTCCGGCCACATTCATAGCATCGCAGCCCCGGCGGCGGCAAAGACCAGCGTGAAATAAACGCCGACCCCTATCAGATGATTGCGATTCCAATCCCGCGGCTTGATCTCGACGATATACGGGAGCAGCCACAGGAAGCTGGCGACAAACCATGCAGCGGAGGCCAATCCGATAAACAGCAGTTTCTTTCCTTGCTCGTATTGGAAGACAGGGTCCATCCCGTTAAAACGGATCAGGGAGCCGCTGGTCAAGGTACAGGAATAAGCCAACACCATGAACACGGCCACGACCAAGAGCGTGCCGATGGCCTTGAGCCCGTCCGAAGTCAGAAAATTCGGCCGTCTCCCCTTCTTTCCGGAAAAGCCGATCAAAAAGAATACAAACCCGACCAAAATGGCCACACCTGCTCCTGAAGCGACAATGCCTCCGGAAATGGCAGCTGCCAAGGCTAGAATCGGAATCATCATCTCGTCTTTTCCTCTCTTTCGTACCTGCTGAACCGTACGGTCTTAGCATAAAATAGTTGAACTCTTGATCCAACACGCTTTCTTTCGATGTACAGGAACCGATGTAACAAACGTCCCGTTTCAGAAACAGGTATCTTGAAACCAGATAGGGACATTCCAAATTATAGCATAGAGCTCCTGTATCCCGGGGCTTACTTTATAGCTTATCGTCACCAGCAGGATGGAGGCGATAAGCCGTTTACTTGGATAATAATTACAGATTGCTCCAGAGAATTGGTTAGACCGCTGCCTTTGAAAATATCAAATCCGAGTTCCTGAAGAACCTTCACGGCATCTTCAACAGGCAGTTTGGGGAGATGAAACTCCTGATCGATGACCCCTCCCAGCTCGCTGAGCTCGGATAAAAATACAAAAATGGTCTTACCTATAGGTAAGACCATTTTCTACGACGAAAGTCCACTATTCATGTATGGTTCCGGTACTCATGGACTGCTCATGATGCAACAGCCACTGCTTTCGTGATAGGCCGCCGCCATATCCGCCGAGCTCACCGCTCGTATTGATCACGCGGTGGCATGGAATGACAATCGCAAGCTGATTGGCGCCATTCGCTTGGGCAACGGCGCGATATGCGGTCGGTCTTCCCATCACCGCTGCGATTTCGCCATACGAAGACGTTTGGCCGGGGGGAATCCGCAGCAATCGGCCCCACACTTCTTGTTGAAACGGCGAACCCAGCAAGAACAAGGGCGTCTTGAATTCCGTTAACTTCCCTTCAAAATACGCTGCGAGCTCCAGCTCGATTGAACGGATCGGAGCCGTATGGCCCGGAATGATCGCCGACTTGGTTCTCTGCCGGAGACGTTCAACCTCACGCTCCAGGCCCCGGCGGTCCACGAATTCGAGCAGATACAGCGCCTCTTCATCCGCGATGGCCATCATCGGCCCGAGACGCGTGTCGATCCATGAAGCTTTTAAGATGTTATGGTGCCCCGATCGGCTAGGCGCCGCGCCCATGATGCGGGAAAATGCATCCCTAAAACCGCTGCTCGACTCGTATCCGGTCGACAGCTGCGCATCGATGACGGCATGCCCCTCCCGGATTTGCTTCAGGGCAAGTCCCATTCGCCGTGCCCGTGCGTATTCAACGAAGGTCATCCCGAACCGCTTCTTGAATTGGCGCCTTGCCGTCGAAGCATCCACGGACAGCTTCTGAAAGTCCTGGTTGGTCCACCTTTTCTCCGGATTCTCCTCAACGGCTTCTACGAGCAGCCGGACCAAGTCCGATACCTGATTGGGGTGCGATAGCGGACGGCAGCGTTTGCAAGGCCTGAAGGATGCAAGCAGCGCTTCTTGAGCCGTCTCGTAAAATTCGCAGTTTTCCATCTTCGGTTTCCGGGCCGGGCATGTCGGGCGGCAGAACACCCCCGTGGTCTTCACGCCTACATAAAACACGCCTTCGTACTCCGATTTCTTTTCCAGCAGCGCCTGGTAATACTCCTGCTGATTGGCAGCCGATATCACTTGGGTTCCTCCCCGCTCTGATGTACTTTCTAAGGGGCCATACGCTTGTTGGCCTTGATCATCATGCTCTCTTGTTCTCCGTGTTTCTATTATATTTCTTTTGCCGGCATGACGTAGCCGAAAAACGTGCATGAATATTTTCGAGAGTAAAAAAGCGCCCGCCCCGATGACCCTGATTGACCTAATCATACGAAAAGCCCCTTCCGTTGACCGGAAGAGGCTTTTTTCTTTCAAGAATATGAATTTCGCTTGAAGTTTAACCTTTAATGGATCCTGCCACCATGCCCTTCATGATCTGCTCCTGCAGGATCAGGTAGGCCACGATCGTCGGAATGACCGCGATCGCCATCGCTCCCATCGTCAGGCTGTAATCCGTGCCGAAGCCGTCCGAGAACAGGGACAAGCTGAGCGGGAGCGTCTTCAATGCCTGCGTATTGATGAATACGAGGGCGAAAGAGAAATCATTCCAGAATCGGAGGAATGCCAGAATCGATATCGTTGCCACAATCGGCGTACAGAGCGGCAGAATCATTCGGCCGAAGATTCCCCACCAGCCGCTGCCGTCGATCATGGCCGCTTCTTCAATCTCTCTTGGTATGGATGACATGTACGCCATCGCCAGGAAGATCGCGATCGGCAGCTCAAACGCCGTATATGGCAGGATGAGTGCGCCGTACGTGTCGAGCAGGCCGATATTTTTCATCATAATGAACAGGGGCACCAGCGTACTGTGGATCGGAATCAGCAGTCCGGTCGTGAACAACACGACCACCAGCTTTTTAAACCGAAACTGGAATCTGGACAGCACATACGCCGCTAGTAAACTTAGCAGGATGGTCAGCACGACGGCCGTAATCGTTACAACCGTCGAATTGATCATCGCTCGACCCATATTTCCGAGCTCCCATGCCCGGAATAAATTCTCGGTCATCCACTCCTTCGGCAAGCCGTAAGGGTTGTTGAAGAAATCCTGGTTCGATTTAAACGCGCTCGTAAAAAGCCAGTACAAGGGATAGAGCGTAAGAATCGCATACACAATCAGCAGCAATTTTACGAATCCGGTTAACCCCTTCGTGATGACGCGTTTCCCTGAGGTACTTCCGGTCCCGGTCGTCTGTAAATTCACATCGCTCCCTCCTTCATGTCAACTTGACTTTCTGCGCGTTGCGAAATAGTTAAGCGCGATAAGAATGGCGCTGACGATCATGATCATCGTGGAAACGGCGGAGCCGTAACCGTAGCGGTACACGCTGAACGTGCTGTTGTACATATAGGTAGCAAGAAGCTCGGTCGATTGCGCCGGTCCGCCGCCTGTCATGACGATGACATGGTCAAAAGCTTTCAGGCTTCCCGAGATACAGAGCACAATGGTTACGACCACCGTGCTCCAGACCATCGGCAGCGTGATTTGCATCAGCTTGTTCCAGCCGGTGGAGCCATCGATTTTGGCCGCATCGTGGATCTCTGGCGAAATATTTTGCAGCGCTGCGATAAAGATGACCAGATAAGGGCCGATGTTCGCCCAGTTAATCGGGATCGATATCGCCAGCATGTTGACCTTCGGATCGGACAGCCAAGCACGGGTCCATGACTCCAGGCCGAGCATCTCCAGCACATAGTTGGCAATCCCGAACTGCGGGTGGTAAATGTAACCCCAGATGAGACCGACAACCACCGTGGAGAGAACCATCGGCATGAAGACGGCGGACCGGATGAACCTGGAGAAGAACGAATTCTTGAACAATACGATAGCCAGAATCAACGCGATCGGAACCTGGCCGATAATGGACGATACGACCAGAATCAGGTTGTTTCGAAGCGCCCGCCAGAAGATCGGGTCCTTGAACATCTCTCTATAATTGTCAAGGCCGATGAACGTGGCGTCTCCGAACCCTTTCCAACTGAAAAATCCGTAGTATGCTGACCAAAAAACCGGAATGATGACAAATATCAGAAACAACAGAAGCGCAGGAAGAAGAGCTATGGCTATAAATCCTTTGCTTCTCATCGCTGTAGGCATGGCAGCCTCCTCCCTCCTAATCCTTATGCAGCAGTGAATCTATTCTTATGGAGTAGCGGATCGGGCTTGCGCATCCTGCAGCTTCTGGGCCACGCCTTCGACGGCACCGCCCATCATGATTTCCTGCAGGCCGTTGTTGATGACTTCAGCCGCTTCTGCAGACAGATAAGCATCGTATACCGGCGTAATGCCTGTGGATTTCACCAGGTTAAAGGCTTTGTAGTACAGGGAAGTAACTTTCGACTCATCGATTTCGGTATCGTACATGACCATGGAGTTGCTCTCGGCAATCGCTTTTTGCGCTTCCGGTCCACTCACGGCATAAATCAGTTCGAGCGCCAATTCTTTCGCTTTCCCTTCCGTTCTGCTGCTAAGGGCCAGACCGCCGCCAGCTCCGCCGGAGATGGTGTTAGCTTCGCCTTTGCCTCCAGGGATCGCAGGCAGAGTCGTCACTTCAATATCCTTCATCTGCTCTTCGGAGGAAGAAGCCGCCAAGTTGGTGAGCGTCCACGCGCCGCTGATCATCATCGCTGCATTGCCTTGGATGAAATACTGCTCGGCTTGCGTGTTGTCGATGCTGTTGGCACCTTCTTGGAATGCTTTGTTGTCGACGAGCTCTTTGAAATAGCCAAGTGCTTCGATAAACTCAGGATCGGTGAATTTCGCGCCATCCTGTGCTGCCGCTTTTTTGAACCATTCGGTGCCGGTCACGCGGTCGGCAATCGATCCGATAATGGTGGATTGCGCAACCCACGGCGCTTTGTTTCCGAGGGCGATCGGCGTAATGCCGTTATCGTTGAACGTTTTAACCGCCGCCATCATTTCTTCCCAAGTCGTCGGAACTTTTACGTTATGTTTGTCAAACAACGCTTTGTTGTAGTAGAGAATCGAAGTTGCGGACATGCCCAATGGAGCGGAGTAAATCTGGCCGTCCTCGAACTCGTATGGATCAAATGCGCCCGGCAGGAATTTGTCCTTCCAATCGGAATGGGCGTCCAACACTTCCGTGATCGGTTGAAGCAGCTTCGCTTGATGAAGCTCGGCCGACTGACTTCCCGCATAAACGAAGAACACGTCCGGCATTTCATTTGCAGCCGCAACGGTGCTCAGACGCTGACGGTAACCGTCCGGCGGAATCGCTTGCGCGTCGAGCGTAACTTCAGGATGGTCCTGAGCAAATTGATCGATAAAACTCCGGACTGATTTCGCGCGCAGGTCGTCACCGGCAAAGTTATGCCAGATGGTCAGCTTGACCTTTTCTTGATCGCCTTCGTTCCCTCCGGCCTGCTCTTTGCTTTGCCCGCCTCCGCAAGCTGCAAGAACCAGTGTCATCATCAGCAGTACAAGACCTATTTTACGTTTTGGTCTCATGGTCAATCCCCCTTTTAATATACGAAAATGATGAAGCTTCAAGATGATTAGCCCAAGTATAAAAGAGGATGTAACGCTTACATAGGGGATATAATTCAGTCCATAGAGGGACAAAATTCAGGATTCGGGATTTGTCCGATACTCCGAAGGGGTCAGTCCGGTCCACTTTTTGAACAGGCGGTTAAAATATTTGATATCCTCGTAGCCGATTTCATTCGCGATTTCACTGATTTTGGCCGGCGTTTCCCGCAGCAGGTGCATCGCTTTCCGAAGCTTCGCCTGGGTTACGAATTCGATGTAATTCTGCCCGGTCTCCTTCTTGAACATTTCGCTGAAATAGTTGGGGTTCATATGAACATGCTTGGCCACTTGTTGGAGAGACAAGCTCTGTCCCAGATGCTCATGAATGAAGGAGATCGCTCGCTGGACGGGACTTGTCGTCGACACCATATCACGGTACTCCTTCATGATGAGCCCGAGCGAATCGACCAGCACCTTCTCCGGATTCTTGGTCAACTCGCGGATATCGTACGTCTCTTCCACTTTCACCGGACTGGTATAGCCGATAGACGTCGCAGCCCGTATGAGCCAGCGCTGTGCCGAGACGATCAGGGAATGCAGGTAAGCCTGAACCGAGCCGGGCGTTGCCTGGCCCTGGCTTTGGATACGCCGCAGCAGATCCGCCACCCATGCCTGCAAGTCGGCGGATTCCCCCGAACGCAGCAGGGATGACAGCTTGGTTTCTTCTTCCATCGAACATACCGTGCGGATGCCTGTACGTCCTTCGATATCTTCATAACGGATATGCCGTTCCGATTGCAGCAGCCACTCGTAGGAGCAGGCCTCTACCGCGGTAGCCAGCGCAATGTGCAGCTCCCTGGCGCTTGCGACCCGTCGGCCGCTGGCAGCCGTGATGCGGCAGGCATGCGTGGATTCCATCTTATGCAGAGCGGAATCTACCCGCCCCCAGCCATGATTCGGCTCTGCCCGCACCAACAGAAGCAGCGAGCCGTTCCACTCCAGCCACGCGCATGGCAGCACTTCGGCCAGCTCCGTGCCGATTAATCGATGCAGCTCGCTGCTGACGTTCGATTGTTCCGCCTCTTCTGGATGCAGCGGATAGACCGACAGCATCCAGATCTGCAGCACCGAATCGTTCGATTCCAAACGCAGCTCCGGGTATCGCTCACACAATTCGGCCTCGGCATGCTCATCCAGCGGAGTCCCGGAAGCAAGCAGTCTTCGCAGAAAGCCCCGGTTGACCACCATTTCCTGGGCCTGCCCCTTCGCTTGTGTAAGCCTGCGCTGCAACAGCCGTTCCCTGGCTTGGACAGCCGCCTCGATAATTTCACCGGGCCTGCTCGTCTTCAGCAGGTAATCGCTCACGCCTTCCCGCATCGCCTGCTGCGCATACGCGAATTCATCGTATCCCGAAATGACGATGATCTCGATCTCGGGATGCTGCTGCTTGACTTGATGCGCCATGTCCAATCCGCTCAGGCCTGTCATGCGTATGTCCGTAAATATGATTTCGGGCATTTCAACGGGAATACGCTGAAGGGCTTCCTCCGCCGAAGCCGCGGGCGTCAGCACCGTAAAGCCGTTATCCGCCCAATTGATCACGGTACTCAAACCATTTCGAATGATCACTTCATCATCAACGATCATGACCTTCAATGTCGCCATCCCCTTTGCCGGATATTTCCGATTGTTGAATTTCAGGTAAATCAGGTATCGTAAACATCACCCGTGTCCCGGTACCCTCGGTGCTCTCCACACGCAGCCCCGCATCCTTCCCGTAATGAAGGAGCAGCCGCTTATGGACGTTCCGCAGCCCGTAGCTGCCGCGCGGGGTTTGTCCCTTCTCGTACTGCAGCGGATTTTCGACCAACTGCTCCTGGAGCCATTTCAGGCGCTCCGCCGTCATCCCGATGCCGTCATCCTCCACCACGAAGCGGATCCCCTCAGGTTCGCGGTGTCCGCGAATCGTAATCGTCCCTATCCCGTCACGGCTCAGGATGCCATGCAGCATGGAATTCTCCACCAACGGCTGCAGCAGCAGCTTCAGCATGGTGTGCTGATACAAATCCTCTTCCACATGATCCTCAAACTCGAATTTTTCCGGATAGCGGATGGTTTGGATGTTCACGTAATGGCGGACATGCATGATCTCCTGCTGTATCGTGCAGTATTCCTGCCCGTTGTTGAGGCTGAACCTCAAAAAATCGCTGAGCGATCCCACCATCTCGGCAATCTTCACATCCTGGTTCATCAGCGCCAGCCAATGGATCGATGACAGCGTATTGTAGAGGAAATGCGGATTGATCTGCACCTGCAGCGCATGCATATCCGCCTCCTTCTTCAGCGACTCGTTCAGCTTCACTTCATCGGTAAGCTTCACGATCCGGGAGCTGAGCCGGTTATAACTGATAATAAGCTGCCCGACCTCGTCGACCGTCTTGACCGGCAGCGCCGGCAGCGGCTCTTCCGGGCTTGAGTTCTTGAGGAATTTCGTTAAGACGGACAGAGGATTCGTAATCTTCTGGATCAGGAAAAGAACCAGAACAATGGCGAGCAGGATGGCCACCGTGACCGCAACCGCCGTCAATTTGATGAAATACTGGTTCTGGGAACGGTATTCCTGCGAGGGAATGATGCCGACGAGCTTCCAGTTCACGCTGGACATTTTCTTATAGAGAATGGTCTTCTTGCTGCTTCCCTCGCCATAGTCAATATTGCCGCTGAGCCCCTCGAACTCTCCAATCGCAGGATAATAATCCGCCAGCGTCAAATTGGTCTCCATATCCGGCGGACCGGCGATAATCCGGTTATTCTCGTCAAGAAGAAGGACGAATCCGGTCTTCTCCAGGACGGCCTGCCGGAACTGATTGGCAATGACGCCCTGATCCAGATTGATCTGCAGGTTCCCGATCGGCTTGTATTTATCCGTGCTCCGAATCGGCCGGGCCAGCGTGATGACCTTCCTGACGCCTTCAAAGGTCCACTGCCGGTGAACGAATGACCACCATTTGGGATGGTGTTCGTAATAATCGGGAACCATTTCGGTAATATTCCGGAACTCGGAGCGTACCAAGGATTTATGCGAAATCGCATCTTTGCTGCCGAGCGGTTCAACGATGATGTTGGCGATATAATCTTTGGAAAAGGCCAGGTTCGTCAAAAAATTAATAACCGTCGTCTGCTGAACGTAGTTGCTCTGCTCGGTCTTCAGATAGGCCTGAACACCGGTATGCCCGATGAGAAACAGCGAGATATTCTCCACGTCCTTGACCATCGTATCCAGGTAAGCTTCAAGCTGGCGGAGCGTATTCATCCCCGTAATTTTGGCCTTCTCCTCAGTCAGGCTTTTGGCTATGTTAAAAGAGAAAATACCCAGAAACAGCAGCGGCACCAGCGTAGCGATAATGATAAGCAACGACAATTTATGCTTTAGCGATTTCCCAAGCCATTGCTGCATACATACACCCCGTTCAAAGCCCCCATGGTATGGGCTTGTTATATTACTTAACATTGAATGCGTTTACTTCAAAATCAATCTCCATTCTTCGCTAAAATGTGTCAGGTTTATTAACTATCTTAGAGGAATCTTAAGACTCAAGTAAATGGTAATAAAGTCCTATGAGGAGGAATGAAATCTTCTTGAAGCATATGGTATACGCCCCATTTCGGCGATCGGCTACGGAGATGAAAACGGCGTTGAAATCTATAAAAGCACAGCACAAAAAGGGCGCCGCAGCGCCCTCACATTCGGAATTCACATCATCCGACCGAAACCTTCCGCTTCTAACCCATGTTGATCACATCCTGCCAACATGCGTTTATGTGTAGTCCTAAAGCTTTATGATGAAAAACCGTTATCGCCCTCGCTCTTCCAAACGACGATATTCCATGTCATCCACCTCAAACCGGTTCAGCTCTTCATTAAATCGGTATGTTATTCGGAGATCCCCGGCAAAACCGGCCGGGCTCATGCTTCCTGCCGCTTCCGTAAGAAGCCGTCCTTCCGCCAAACGATGTCTGACAACGGCTCCGAAGCCAAGCTTATCAAATAGATAGCTTTTATCTTTGGAATCGTCCTTGAACTTCTGGACGCTTTCCTTTCCGTCAACCGTAACCTTAACCGTAAAGTGATCCGCTTCCTTCTCGATGCTGGATTTCACATGGCTCGATACGGCCTGCTCCAGCGATTCGATCGGGATTTCCTCCAGAGAACCGGCATCCACTACATGCATCTCCCCCGCGTACAGACCGGTGCCCGTCCCATCCACGTAGAACACAACAACGTCCGGCTTGCCATCGCCTGTGACATCCTGGTAATGAATGACCGGTTTACGCGTAGTCTCTCCTCCATGCCAGTCCTTAAAGACCCGCTTCCTGCCTTCTACCTCGACCACCATGCCTTCATATCTGCCATATTTCGATGCGCTGACCGGATACAGCTTCACATTGCTGTTCTCCTCCGCCGTCAACAGGTCAACCTCCGGCGTATAAATGTAAACCATGCCATCCTTCGTATCCAAGCGGACTTCAGCATCGTACAGCTCCGTCATGAATCGGGCGGGAGCCATGACGCGACCATCCATAAGCTGCGCGGGAACGGACAGGGCGTAGGTCTTCTCTTTTCCCTCGGCAACGTCGCTTCCCATTTTCAGGGTGACTTGATCGGTGCCCGTGTTGACGGTTAGCGTCTTATTCTTGTTATCCCAGCGGAGCCCCATAGGCTTCAAGTATTCCTTGACCGTGTTCAGGGGGACCAGCACTGTGCCGTTCACGATGACGGGTTTGACATCCGGCGTCATTACATAATGATTGACGTTTAAAAATTCCAAGTCCTTCTTGTGCGCGGCCTGGGCCTGTACCGCCGTACTTAACAGCATTGCGGCCGCTATAGCGCCGCTTGCAGCCATTTTCGTCCATTTCCGGGTTATCATGTTCGCTAATCTCCTTGGCTTGTAATATTCAGCAATGCATCTATAACTAAGACGCAAGGTGAACGCAGTTGGTTCGTGCATATCCATGAAAAATGACGAAAAACGTCTCTATTTCGATTTTTTTCGATCATCATCAGTAAAAATTGCCGCTTTTAAACTTAAATTCATGACCACATTCCAGATGATATGTTAGAATCAGAAATGATTGTTATATTATGGAACATACTTCAGTGGGGAGCTAAGCCATCGCCTGGTCTTAAGGATACGACAACTGGAATCTTCGATATGATTCGTAAAACAGTACCTTGAAGGGAGGTGAGCTCCTTGAACCAGGGGATATCCTTTTTCGGCATGTTTTCCATGCTTAGCATTATCGTATACGGGCTATTCGCACTTCTCGGTTTATATGCTTTGTATCTCCTCATCAAATTGATGATCCGGGCCATAACCGCGCTTGAACTCTACATCGACGAGAAGCGCAACCGACGGTTGTAAAGGCAAACTTCGGATAAACCGAGGTTGAAACCACCGAATATCCTATGGTAAAGTCTAGGCAACCAGAAATGAAAGGGTGAACCCAAAGCCAATGATCTACTAATCCTGTCCCAAGCATTTGGAAAACACTTCGATTTCACGATACGAGGTTTTCGGGATAGGATTCGTGCGGCTTTTTTTATATGTGACGGGTGGATGTTTGAGACTTCTCCATGTAGAGTCCGCATCTTCTTTGTTCGTATTCGCCTCCTATTCCGAAATCTCGGAGTGGGGGGTTTTTCTATTAAATCAACACCAATTGAGAGGCTAGAGATTATCGATGACAGGAACTCATCCAAGCATCCAAGGAAGAGACTTCCCCATTCCGGGAAACCCGAACGCGAGATTTGAACACGCTTAAACAAATGAAGAATCCGCTTTAAACATCCTAACAACTTTCTACAAGGAGGCATGTTTGCATGCAGATCACGGCACAGGAGTACAAGGCAGCGAACCGGGAGTCGGGACCTTATGGCATTGCGGCAGGACGAGACGGGGCCATCTGGTTCACGGAGCAAAAAGGAAACCGGATCGGACGAATCACCAAGGGAGGGGATATGCGTACTTTCGATGTCCCGACGCCGGATGCGGGAGTCATGTCCATCCTCTCTGCCCCTAACGGGGACCTCTGGTTCACGGAGTACAAAGCGAATAAAATCGGACGGATGACAACGGAAGGGACATTCACGGAATTCGAGCTGCCGGAAGCAGGCTCGTCTCCTTACGGCTTGACGGAGGGCCCGGATGGAGCCATATGGTTCACCCAGCTAATCGGCAATCGGATTGGCCGGATTACGCCGGCAGGCGTTATCACGGAATACGATTTGCCGCGCGCAGGCTCGTCCCCTTCCTATATTACGGCCGGTCCGGACGGCGCGCTGTGGTTTACGGAAAACCAAAACAACTGCATTGGCCGGATTACGGTAGACGGGGAGATCGCCGAGTACCGGATTCCAACCGAACAATCAGGGCCTGTCGGCATCACGGCAGATGCCGATGGCGCCCTGTGGTTCGTTCAAATCAACGGCAATCAAATCGGACGGATCACGACGGCCGGGGAGATTACGGAATTCAAGCTCCCGTCCGGGAATGCCAGACCCCATGCCATCGCGGCGGGAGCTCGCGAAGATTTATGGTTTACGGAGTGGGGAGCCAACCGGATCGGACGAATGACATGTACCGGGGACATTACCGAGTACCCGATCCCCACCCCCTCAGCCGAGCCTCACGGCATTGCCGTGGATTCCGGCGGCGAGGTATGGTTCGCCGAGGAATGCGATCAGATCGGCCGTTTCATCGTTCAATATGAGGATTCCTGATCGAACGCTCCACGCCGAAAAGCCCGTGCAGCCCGCTGCCGGGCTTTTCCAGCGCGAAGCTGCTCCGGCTGGTTTCTTCATCTAGGGGAATGTGATAGATTAAATGGATACTTAGAATTATTTCTCTTAGGAGACCGTCCGATGATGAACCCAAACTTAACTTTAGATGATCTGCAGTGGCAAACGCTCATTCGGCAAACTGCCGGTTATTTCAGCGATTTGACCATTAAACGGGGATTTCAATATTACAAGCAGGGCCGTGTCCACGCAAGCGAAAAGGCGGATGCTTCCGGTGTGATCGAGGCTTCCGTGGATGGAACGGAAACCTACCGCATCAGGCTTCAGCTGCATTCCCTGAGCGACAGCGAATGCAGCTGTCCCGTTAACGGGGGCTGCAAGCATATGGTGGCCGTTCTGCTTGACTATGCCCAGCTTCAGGGCCGATCCATCCATGCTTTGGTTAATGCGCATTCGACTACGTATGCCGCATCTTCCTCGTATGACCGAAGCGATTCCGGCTTGAGCCAGGGCCATGAACGGCCGCCTGCCGGAGTTTCGAAATGGAGAGTCAAGGCCGACCATTTGCCCGAGCTGCCGATCTCCGCATGGCATGAGCTGTTCGAGGTTTGCACGGCTTCGCTGGGAGCTAATACGCAGAATTCGTTTTACGCCAAAAACGCGCTGGCTTCACTCCATCACATTAAACCGCCGCTGCCGCCGGATATGGATCCGTTATACGAGCTCCATGCCCATCTCTTCATTCTCGAGAAGCTGGTCAAGCAGCCAGCCAGTGCTTGGAATACCTCAGGCTCTTACATCGGCTATCATACGCAGGTGGCGGCGGATCATATCCTGGCCAGAATCGAGCGAATCCTTCATGAAGGGCTGGAGGGCAACGAGCCCGAAGAGGCATTCGGACAGCGGCTGACCGAGACGATTTCGTTTGTCCGGCGGAGCATGCTAAGCGAACCGCGGAACCGTAAATTTTACGCCCAGGTCTATATGCAGCTCTGGATGCACTGGATTCATCCGTTGGCAAAAAAGAACGAGGGCTTCATCAAGGAGGAATTGGAGCAGCTGCAGGCAGCCGAATCGGAGCTCGGCAGCAGCCTTTCGCGCGCCTCATGGTATATGGCGCAGAGCTTCATGTCCTTCTATCTCGGAGAAGACGAATCGTCCTGGGACCTGATCAGGGCAGCGGACAAGGTCAGCAGCCTGCCCCCGGCTTCCGTCCTGGGCTTCTTCGACATGCTGCATTCGGGACAAGACTGGGACCGCTTGGCCCGCTGGCTGCCGGAGATCGGCCCGCTGCTCGGCAGTCACCGCAACGAGCACCTCAACAGCTATCAATTCTACTGGGATGCCGTCATAGAGCACCTGCCCGGGGAAACGGAACGGATGTGGAGCAGTCTTGCCGACATGCTCCCTTATTCGAAGGACATCTATCAGAATGCCTTGATCACGCACGGCAGATGGCGGGAATGGATCGACTATCAATTAAGCACAGGCCGGGAGCCGCTGGAGCTCCGGGTCAGCGAGCTCGCGCCGATTGAGAAGAACGCGCCCGAGCTGCTGCTGCCTTTTTACCATCAGGCCGTCGAACGATATATCCTTCATAAGAACCGAGCCGGCTACAAAGCAGCCGTCAAGCTGCTCAAACGGCTAGCTAAGTTATATAAAAAGCTCAAACAGCAGGAGCGCTGGGATCTGTTCATTATGTCCTTGTCCGTACGCAACAGCCGGCTTCGCGCATTCCAGGAAGAGCTTCGGAGAGGAAAGCTGATATCATGAGCAGATACACGGAAACCATCACGGTCCATATGGCATTAAGCGAATACGGAGATGCCGTGATCTACGGCTCTACCGTCATGCGGGGTTACGTATCCGGACAATACCTGAAGCACCGTTTATTCGCGTGGCATGAAGCCTCCTTCTACGGAACAGAGCTTATCGTCCAATCCGTTCAGGATATGGAAGTCATCATCTTGCCTTCCGAACAAGTCATACCGTTCTTCGCGGACGGCCGGCTGCTCGAACATATCGAATGGGTTTGGGACGAGGATTGCCTTCCCTTCATTGAACTTGCGCCTTCGCTGGCAGCCTGCATTCAGGATCAGCAGTACGCGCCCAGCTTGAGCGCCTTCAAGAATGGCAAGCTGCAATGGATCTGGGATGCGGAGGCTTTCTCAGCCGAAGAGCAGGCCCGCCTCTCCGTCTTGGATGAAGACGAGATATGGAATGAAGGCTTGCGCGCCGCGTTCTCCGCCGCCGTTCAAGAACAGTGGTACGGCAGCGAAGAAGCGGCGGCTGACCTGCGCAGGGAGTATCCCCTGCTGTTCTCGCCGAGCCGTACCGCGGCCGAAGGCATGGATGACAAGTCCTGGCTGATCGCCATCGGATGGCGGCCGGATACCGCTCCGTTCCGGCCCCTGCTGCAATTGCTGGAGCCGGACGAAGAAGAAGCCGAGTGGCGTCTTCGGCTCGTATTGCAGGACAAGCTGGACGCAGCGGCGCTTGCAGCCGTTCGTCTGGCCGAAGACGGGCAGGCATACGGATCGTGGCCGGAGACATGGACCGCCCATATCAAGGAGCGGTCCTCCGGCTGGCTCCAAGGTTTGCGGGCAGCCCTGCCGGCCCGGGTGCTTCACGCTCCGGCTGAAGACATGCTAGGCGCCCCGCTGTCCGACGAGGCCGCGTGGCAGTTCCTGACCGTCGACAGCCAGTGGCTGCTCCAGTCCGGCTGGCTGGTGCTGCTGCCGGCTTGGTGGGAAGCCGCCAGCAGGAAGAAGCCCAAGCTGCGGGCGAAAGTCCGCTCCGGCGAAGGCGAGAGCGCGGAACGAAGCAGCGGCGGTTCCCTGTTCGGTTTGGATGCGCTGGTCAATTTCGATTGGCGCATCGCCATCGGCGAAGCTACCCTGTCCGAAGCGGAGTTCGCCGAGCTTGTTGCCCGGAACGAACGGCTGGTACGGTTCCGGGGCCAGTGGATTCCGCTGGACCCGGCCCTGGTCGCCCAAATCCGCCAGATGATGGCGGGCGTCGACCGTGAGGAAGGCCTGTCGTTCCAGGATATTCTGCACTTGCATCTGCTCGGGAACAGCGATGAGGCGGAGCAGGTTCGTCAGGATGCGGAGGAAACGCGGGATCCGGAACGGATCAAACTGGAAGTGGAGCTGAACGAGCATCTCGTGAAGCTCATCGGCCAACTCGGCCGGCAAAGCGAATGGCCGAGCCTCCCTGTCCCCATCGGTCTGAAAGCCGAGCTCCGGTCGTACCAGCATGACGGCTTTGCCTGGCTTGCCTTTTTACGGCGTTACGGGCTCGGTGCATGCCTTGCCGATGATATGGGCCTTGGCAAGACCGTGCAGTTTATCGCCTACCTGCTGCACGTGAAGGAGACGACGATGGAGCGGGAAGAGAGACGCCTCCCTTCCCTGCTGATCTGTCCGACCTCGGTACTTGGGAATTGGCAGAAGGAGCTTGAACGGTTCGCCCCGTCGCTCCGGATCATGCTGCACTACGGCGGGAAGCGCAGCAGCAGCGAGGATTTCTATCATGAGGCTTACCAAGCGGACATTATTCTTACTTCCTATGCGACGGCAACGCTCGATCAAGAGATGTTAAGAGACATGAAATGGGAAACGATCGGCATCGACGAGGCCCAGAACATCAAGAATGCCGACACCAAGCAATCCGCCGCCGTGCGAAGCTTCCCGGCAAGGCACCGCGTTGCGCTGACCGGCACACCGATTGAGAACCGGCTGTCCGAGCTGTGGTCCATCTACGATTTCATCAACCCCGGATATCTCGGTAGCCTGCGGGCATTCAATCTCCGGTTCATCCAGGCCATCGAAAAAGACAAGAACGAGCAGCGCACGGCCGATCTTCAGAAGCTGATCAAGCCCTTCATGCTCCGCCGCAAGAAAAAAGATCCGGCGATTCAGCTCGACCTGCCGGACAAGAACGAGATGAAGACTTATATCCATCTCACGGCCGAGCAAGGCGCGCTTTACGATCAGACCGTGAACAGCCTCCTGGAACGCATGCAAAAGCTCGAGGGCATCGAGCGCAAAGGCGCCATTCTGGCAGCTCTGACGCAGTTCAAGCAACTCTGCGACCATCCGGCTTTGCTCACGAAGGAGCCGCTCCCGGAACTCCCGGGGGGAGGCGGCTTGCTTGACACCGAGGCCGTGGTCAACCGTTCGGCCAAGCTGGAGCGGCTGCTGTCCATGGTGAAGGAGCTGCGGGACGAGGGCGAACGCTGCCTGATCTTCACCCAGTATATCGGCATGGGCGAGATGATGCGGCAGGTGCTGCATCAGGAGCTTGGTGAGCCGGTGCTGTACTTGAACGGCAGCACGCCGAAGCGGACGCGCGATCGCATGATCGAGCAGTTCCAGTCCCAGACCCTGCCGCCCGAAGAGCAGCCAAATGTCATGATTCTCTCCATCAAGGCCGGCGGCGTCGGCCTGAATCTGACCGCGGCGAATCACGTGTTCCACTTTGACCGCTGGTGGAACCCTGCCGTGGAGAATCAGGCAACCGACCGGGCCTATCGGATGGGGCAGACCAAGGACGTCCAAGTGTACAAATTCATCTCCATGGGAACGCTCGAAGAGCGGATCGATGAGATGCTGGAGAGCAAGCAGCAGCTGAGCGATCAGGTTATTGCAAGCAGCGAGGGCTGGATTACCGAGCTGTCTACCGATGAGCTGAAGGATCTCTTCACGCTGCGGCGCGATTGGGCGTAATCGTTGCGTCAAGGAGTGAGCTGTTAGGCGATTGTGAACAATCGCCCCATTGGAGCGCAGCGCGGAATGCCTGTGGAACTCTAGGCGTGTTCCAGTTGCAGCTCTATAACAACATCATGGAGTAGCAAAAAGCCCCGTGTGCAGACACGGGGCTTTTGTTATATGCAAGGTTGACGAGCTGCGAGAAGATTTACATTGTTACGCGTTTGAAGCTTGTATGACAGGGCGATGTTTTCTATTAACGGACACAGAATACGCTATTAACCCAAAACCCACTATTCTGGAAGACGAACCGGACCGTGAGTCCGTTATTTGCTCCAAAATATGATGAATATGCCGGTTATGAGCCCAATAACGGATCTTGTGTCCGATAAAGTTGTAATTAGGGCGTAATCTCGTCAAATAACGGAACTGGAGTCCGTTTAGTCGGGAACAACAAGTAGTTTGGCTACTTCAAGAACAGTAAGTGCCGGCGCGGAGTCTGTAATTACTGCAGCAAGCGCAAAAGGCACAGGAGTCCATTACTTTTGGCGCAACAAGTGCCATCAGCATCGCAATCTGTTACATCAGGTGCAGCAAGTGCAAACGGCACGGAGCCCGATTACTTTGGCACAACAAGTGTATCCAGCATCAAATCCGTTACCTCTGGCGCAGCAAGTAAACTCGCCGCTCCCCCGCTACCTCCCTTCACTTCTCCTCCATCAGCTGCCGCAGCTTCGCTTCCGTGGTCGTGTCGGGAGCCGGCGTATAGATGCTGCACCGCAGGTCATCATTTCCGTACACTTTGAGCGACGTGAGCTCATATACCATTTTCCCGGCCTTGGCATGCCGGAATTCCAGATGCACCTCCGGGGCGTAGCTGACCTGGCTCTGCTCCCACATGCGGTTGAAATCCGGATGCCCGTTCTTCATTTCCTCCAAAAAATGATCATACCATTCATCCTCGACATATTGACCGTAATAGCTTCGGAACATAGACAAGAAGCCGCTGGCAAACTGCTCCCAGTTCACCGCCAGCCGCTGGAATTCCCTGCGGGTAAAGAGCAGCCGGATCATGTTCCGCTCCTCGGGCGGGATCCGGTCAAAATCTAGGAACACGTACGCAGCCGCGCGGTTCCACCCCACGATATTGCACTTCCGATCGGATATCATGACGGGACAATATTTCAGCTCGGTGATGATTTTTTGTAGGGACGGGCTGATCTGCACCGCTTCGTGTTTGACCGTATACGGCTCCGCCCCGCTCTCCAGCGCCAGGGAGTACAGATATCTGCGCTCGTCCGCGTTCAACTGCAGCGCACTTGCGACGCAGTCCAGCACGGATGACGACACCTGGATGTCGCGCCCCTGCTCGAGCCAGGTGTACCAAGTGGTACTGACGCCGGCCAACTGGGCGACCTCCTCCCTGCGCAAGCCCGGTGTTCTCCTCCGGGTACCGGGTGGCAGCCCGACGGACTCGGGAGAGATTTTGGCACGCTGCCCTTTCAAAAAAGCGGATAACGCTTGCAGCCTAACCTGGGAATTCATCTATCATCCTCCTTCCTTCAACAAGGATAGCAGTTTTTATACTAGGATAAACGGTATCTTGTAATAGGATACTACACGTGACATTATAACCTTAAGATTGACAAGTTATAAAGTCCTAAGGAGGCTGTTCATCCATGGAAAGAGTCGTTATCACCGGTATGGGCGTCATATCGCCGCTGGGCCATGATGTGGATACGTTCTGGTCCCGGCTTGTACGAGGAGAATCCGGTATTGCACATATAGAAAATTTGGACACATCAAGACAAAAGGTACAAATAGCAGGCGCCGTGAAGGGGTTTGACGCAAACGCGCTGTTCGGTGCGAAGGAAGCCCGGCGGTTGGACCGCTTCTGCCAGTTTGCGCTGGCTGCGGCGGATCAAGCGATAAGCCAGTCGGGCCTTGATCTTGATCAGATCGATCATGAGCGCATGGGAGTCTACGTAGGCTCCGGCATCGGCGGCATCCAAACCCTGATGAATCAGAGCGGCACGCTGTCGTCGCGGGGTCCCGAGCGGGTCAGTCCTACCCTGGTACCCATGATGATTCCCAATATGGCGGCCGCACTCATCAGCATTAAATACAAGGCGCTGGGCTCCACGCTGGCACCGGTTACGGCATGTTCGATCGGCAATACGGCGATCGGCGAGGCTTTCTTTAACATCCAAGCCGGCCGGTCCGACGTCATTATCGCGGGAGGATCCGAAGCCGCATTGACCGACATCTCGCTGGCCAGCTTCGCGAATGCCACCGCCCTGTCCTCCCGCAACGAGGAACCGGGCCGTGCCAGCCGGCCGTTCGATGCGGACCGCGATGGATTCGTCATGGCGGAAGGAGCCGGCATCCTCATCCTGGAGTCGCTTTCCCATGCCTTGCGCAGAGGCGCCGTCATACTGGGCGAGGTTATCGGTTACGGTGCCAGCTCGGATGCCTATCATATGGTCGCAACGCCGGAAGACGGCAGCGGCGCGGCACGTGCGATGAAGCTGGCACTGGCCGAAGCGGACCTCTCCCCGGCCGACGTGGATGTCATCAGCGCCCATGCCACCAGCACGGTCATCGGTGACCGTTCGGAGACGGCGGCCATCAAGCAGGTATTCGGCGAGGAGGCATACCGTATCCCGGTAACAGCCAACAAGTCGATGACCGGACACATGCTGGGCGCATCCGGCGGCGCGGAGGCCATTGCCCTCGTGAAATCCCTGCAAGAAGGCATCATACCGCCGACGATCAATCTGGATCATGCCGATCCAACCTGCGATTTGGACTATGTGCCCAACGAGGCGAGAAGCGCCAAGCTCCGCATCGGCATGTCCAATTCCTTCGGTTTCGGCGGACATAATTCGGCAATTATTTTAAAGAGATATGAGAACGAATAACCATGAGTCTACAAGACCCCAGTTGAACTGGGGTCTTTTTCTTGTTGCGATAATTGGAAGATGGGCTGAATAATGGGACAGAAACAGAAACAGAAACAGAAACAACGGCTTTTTTAAATTTTTTTCGCAGAATCAAACTTTTTGAAAGACTCGCACGTCTTGCTTCCGTAAGTCAATTGCAATTGATGGTTACCCGCGCGGGCCCAAAGGAGTGTCATATTTACATGAGAGGCGGCCGGAAGCTTGAGAAGCTTCTTATCCAATGCATAACCGAAAATCAGGACAGCGCCTACCGGCTGGCATACAGCTACGTCAGAAATAAAGAGGATGCCCTCGATATCGTTCAGGACGCGATCCACAAAGCATTTTTATCCATGGAAAAGCTGAAGCAGACGGGTTCATTAAAAAGCTGGTTTTTCCGAATTATTGTCACAACCTCCCTGGATCTCATTCGAAAACAGAAAAAAGTCCGCGTCATGGACGACGAGAACCTGGAGTTCATCTTACCCGGCAGTCATGACCACTATCCGAATCTGGATCTGGCCCAGTCCTTGGAGGATCTGCCTGACAAGTATCGGGTCGTCATTATTCTCCGGTTTTTCGAAGATATGAAGATTGACGAAATTGCCGAAGTTCTCCATGAGAATGTCAGCACGGTGAAAACGAGGCTATACCAAGGACTGCAGAGACTGCGGGTAAACCTAAGCGAGGAAGACCAAGAGGAGGCACAACGATAATGCATGACAAGCTGAATAGGATGAAAGAGCAGTACGAGAGCACTCCTATTCCCGACGAACTAAGCTCGGTGGTCAACAAAGCCATTGCAGCCAGACGAACAAAAAATAGAGCCCTGCCCTGGCTCGCCGGCGTGGCCGCTGCATGCGCACTGCTGTTTGCCGGCGTGAACGCAAGTCCCGCCTTCGCCAAGGCCATGTCCGATGTGCCCGTTCTGGGCGAGATCGTCAAGGTGATGACCATCCGCGAATATGCCGAGCAGGACGGCAGCACGGAAGTGCATATCGAAACGCCCGGCATTGCCAACCTGGGCAATCCGGAGCTTGAGCAAACGCTGAATAACAAATACCTGGAAGAGAACAAGAAGCTGTATGAGGACTTCAAAGACGAAGTCGCCCAGCTAAATCATGAAGGCGGCGGGCATCTCAGCCTCGATAGCGGTTATGAAGTCGTGACCGACAATGAACAGCTGCTGACGCTTTCCCGCTACGTCGTAGAGTCCGCAGGTGGCTCCGCCGAGTCCAGACAATACGATACGATCGACAAGATCAACCATTTGGTGATCACGCTGCCAAGCCTGTTCAAGGATGATTCCTACATCCAAGTCATCAGCGACAATATCAAGGAGCAGATGCGACAGCAGATGCAGGATAACCCGGACATCGTCTATTGGGTAGAGCAGCCTGGCGTCGAATCCGATATACCGGAGGATCTATTCCAATCGATCGCCAAGGATCACAATTTCTATATTGATAAGAATGGCAAACTGGTCATCAGCTTCAACGAATACGACGTGGCTCCCGGCTATATGGGCGTCGTGGAATTTACGATCCCTACGGAGGCCATCGCGGATCAGCTCGTCAGCAACGAATACATTCGATAGATCCGCCATTCATCACCAACCTACGAGTGCAGATCGTTCTTCCGATCCCCGTTGCCCCCGAATTTTCTTTTGAAACTTTATGAGTCCGTGGGAATCCGGAGGACAAGGAGACCGCTTCGCTTCTCCAAAACGCTTCTGTCTTCTCACTTTAAAGATATCAAACCTAACCCTGGAGGTAATCACGATGAAAACAATGAAGCATACAAGCCCACTGGCCAAAACACTCGCGGCTGCCGGATTAGCGGGCGTCCTGATGATTTCCGCTTCGGGTCTGCCATCCGCTCATGTCCATGCCGAAACCAAAACTGCAGCGAGCACCGATCAGGTGAAGGCTTCGACTGCTGCCCCGCAACGGATAACGTTCAAAACATTGCACTCCAAGGAAAAATGGCTCGAAACGGATATCAAGATTCCTGTATTCCAGGGTCTGGCCGATACCAAGTACCAAGATCAGCTAAATGACATCATCGAATCCCATGCTTCCAAGGATATCGCCAAATGGGAAAAGGAGGCCTCCGAGGCTGCGGCAAATGCGGAACAGAACGGCTATACCATGCACCCTTATCAGCTGACGATCACCTATGAGCTTACATCGGATGGCACGGACGACAGCCTGATATCCCTTAAGGTCATCACGGAAGGCATGGGAATGAACAATGGCGATCCCCGCGTGGATACGTATAACTTCACGAACGAAGCCGAAGCCCAGCGCGTGACGCTGGAGGACCTGTTCGGGAAGAATTACAAATCGATCGTGGATACGGCGGTCAAAACCGCGATTGCCGCGGATCAGGACCATTACTTCGCGAACGAAGACGGATTTCAAGGCATAGACGCGGAGCAATCCTTCTATGTCGCGGACGGAACAGCCTACATCGTATTCCAAAAATACAGCATCGCTCCAGGATCCACGGGAACGCCGGAATTTGCCGTGAAGCTGCCGGATACAGCACCCGAAGAAAAGCCCGTTTCCGCCGTCTTGAAGACAGGCGATTACTACAAGGATAACAACGGCAAGATGATGGTTCCCGCGGCCCGCGTGCTGCGTCAGCTCCAATTCGACGTCAAGTGGAACGCCAAGAGCAAAACCGCGGAAATCTCCAAAGGCGCCGTCTGGAGCGCGGTGACGCTGAACAAGGATGCGTACGCATTGGGTAAAATGGCTCCGCGCTCGCTAGGCGCGTCTCCAGCAATGAAAGACGGCCACGTCTATGTTCCGCTCGCTTTCCTCACGGACATTCTGCAGCTGCAGGCTGACCAAAGCCCATATGGCGACATTACGGTGACGGCAGCACAATAGCTATTTTCCACGCAATCAGAATCCCGTAAAGAGCTAGCAAGACGGGACAACGGCAGAGCAGCATAGCGGCAACAAAAGAGGCCTCTCCAACACGGAGAAGGCCTCTTCTTATTTCAATGACAGGGGAATTGCCTGACGCGGCTTTCAGTACCCCGTTTTCTGCAATGAATTGGTCAACAATACCCCTCCGCCAAGGCTTCTCCAGCCCTGCCGCCCCATTCATCGTCCATCAAATATCGGGCTTGGACATACTCTCCTTCACGCACGAAAGTCAGACGGTAATACACCTCTTCATCCTCGCAAATCTCAAAATACAAGGCATACCGCCCTTCTTGCAGCGGAAGCTCGATGACGGCGTCCGACATGACGGATAGCAGCTCCAGCTTGCCAGAATCCAAAACGTCAAACGGCACGACCATTCGGCGCTGCGCGTTCGGGTCTTCCGTGAACGACTCTGTCAAGGCCAGCTTCACCCAAGCGCCGAAGGCATCGTCCGGAATCGGATCAAAGGTCAGATACCCGGGATGAATGACCGCGCCCTGCTTGATATTGATTTCTCCCCACTGGCACAACTCCTCGTCAAAATCCCGCGATCGGACTTGAATCTGGTGGTGCGAGATGGTGAGATCCACCTCTTGGGTCATTTTTGTATGCTGCATTGTTCCGCACCTCGTTTTAAAAAATTTCTATTTAAGCTGCTCCATATGGATCGTGGCCAGCCTGCGCTCTCTATCCACCTTAACCCGCATGCTGATGCCCAGCTTCTCCTCGAACAACCGGGTGACATTCAGATACTTATCCTCCACCACGCCCGACCCTCCTTGGCCGTTGGAGCGCGTCATGCCTGCGGTGATAATCCCCTTCACTATATCCCCGTCCGCTTTGGCTGCCGGGTCATATGTAAATACGGGCTCTTTACGGTCATTATAAAAGATGATGTCCTGCCGATATTCCTTTGCGTTCACATACTCTTTCCGGGTCTCGATATAGTCGTTCTCCAGATGGTCATACTGGACCCTCCCTGCCAAGAACGGATTGTCCTCCGAAGCCTCCACCTCGAACTGCCCATATGCCAATTGATACAGCATGTTGAGGTCCGACCCTTCCAGTCTGTAATAGAGCGGGCGCAGCTCCCCCTTCTTATCGGTTGCGGCGAAGCCAGCCAGCAGCGGCCAAGCATCCACTTGTTCACCATCCAACTCAACGGCGAGCTGGTATTTGGTCAAGACCACCTCATGCTGAAAAAGCCCATACGTGCGCGCAATAAAATAGCCGGGTGTCAACAACACGGCCGCCACCAACAGGATGACTCCCCAGAGGACCCGTCTGTTGTTCATGCTGTCACCTCTCCTCGCCGGTTCTTCATCCGACTCCTAACACACGGCCTTTAGGCAAAGTTATGGGCATTAGGAGTGGTTCTATGTCTTCTGCTTCAATTAGTAGTCCACTTCTTCAATGTCGGTGCGCAGATTGCGGTTGGACGCCTGAAGCAGCTCCGTGAAGGAAGGCGCGATATAGTACACAAAATCAGGATCATGCACGTACATGATGATCTGCCCGGACGTTCCCGGCTCAGCCGGATCGAAATCCAGCATCAGATACAATGAGCCGCCCGCCATCGTGGCAAACGGATACCATGCCTTGTGGAACAGGTACGGTTTAATTTCAGGATCCAGCCGCTGTACCTCCTCTGGACCGTAGTACGCATCGAGCCGTTCGTCCCGCTCGCAGAAATACGATTTGACTTCCCTCATCTCATCCAGGCTCATCAGATAGAACGGGGTGTATTCGCCATCTCCCTCGTTACCGGGATAGAGCACGTGGAATGCGTACCCGCTGCCGTCCTTCTTGCTGTAGAACGAACGGAAATCCTCCGGCAAAGCGATCCCGAACTCCTCTTCAAATTGCTTCAATCGATCCGAGGGCGCTCCCTCCAATTGTTTATACTCGCCCAGCAGATCCCGAAGATCTTCGGCCACCTTCTCCTCCAGCAGCTGCTCCAGCTCGGTCATCAGACCATCGATGACAGCATTCATCTTAACATCCCCTCCGTTTACAGCATGTCCGCTCACTCTAAGCGGAACGCTTTCCCTTTACTAAAAAGTATATAGAACCCGCCCCAATGAAAACAACATGTCCAGCGGCATGCAAAAAAAGGGACAAAATCCCTGTTGAGATGTCCGTTTTTGTTCTTTTATGAAAAAGCCCCGGGTATTTTCGCTTCCGGCTGCTGCGCTTGTCATCCATTCGTAAAAGGCCGATAATGGAAGCAGATTTCGATCACGAAGATCACTTGGAGATGGGGAGGCTAAACGATGGATTACGTCTATTTGGGAAGAACCGGACTTGAGGTATCCCGCTTCTGTCTGGGAACCATGACTTACGGAGATTGGGATTTGGACGAGAAGACCTCGCTCGGCATTATCGACAAGGTGCTGGATTCGGGGATTAATTTTATCGATACGGCAGATACCTATGGCAAGGGTACGAGCGAAGAAATTATAGGCAAAGCCCTTCAAGGACGAAGAGACCGGGTGATCGTCGCGACCAAATTCAAGGTGCGGACCGCCGAAGGACCGAACGGAGAAGGCGCCAGCCGTTACCGCATCATGAGACAGGTCGAGGCCAGCCTGAAACGGTTGAATACGGATTACATCGACCTCTACCAAGTGCATAGACCGGATCCTCATACCCCGCTGGACGAGACGCTGCGCGCGCTCGATGATCTGGTTGCCCAAGGAATGGTACGATATATCGGCTGCTCGAACTTCGAGGCTTGGCGTATCGTCGAATCCCTGTGGACCAGCGAGAAAATGAACCTGGAGCGCTTCGTTACCAATCAGCCTTCATACAACATCTTCAACCGATATATCGAGCAGGAAATCCTGCCGGCTTCACAGCGCCACGGCCTGGCTACGCTGGCCTACTCCCCGCTGGACGGCGGCTGGCTGTCCGGCAAATACCGTGCCGGGCAGCCGCTGCCGGGCAATTCGCGGGGCGAGCGCATGGATTTGGATGCTCCCGGCAACCGTGCCAAACTGGACAAGGTTGAATGGCTCGCCCGGCGTGCAGAGGACAAAGGGATCACGCTGGGCCAGTTCGCGCTCGCATGGCTGCTGCAGCGCAACATCATTCCCGTCGTCGGCATCCGCAACGAGCAGCAGCTTGCGGACAATCTGCATGCACTGAACGTGCAGCTGACCGAAGAAGACTTGAAGCTGGTGGACGAGGTGTCCCCAAGCCCATACCGGGACTTCTCCCAGGACGGCAGCTTCTGGTTCAACGAACCGCGTGCTTACCGGTTTAAGTGAGCTTGAGCCGGACTCGTAAGGCATTAAGTCATCACCCAACCAAAAAAGCTACGTTCAACGCTGCACGCCCGGAATCGGTTCAACCGATTCCGGGCGTGCATGCTATGTGGCATCCACAAACTCCAGCCTTCCGAAACGCGAGGGGATATGGTAATTGACCTCTCCGGTGGGGCTCCACGCCTGATATTCCCGGTTTCCTTGGTCGTCCTCGTCAATGCGGTAAAAATTCACGTTCCAGCATCGTCCCGCTTGCGGCGGATTCTGAAAGTTCTGCGCCGGAATGCGAATCTCGTAAACCAAATTTCCCTTACCATCGTTCTCTACCGTGGTCAGAAGGCCGGTAAGGTCCCACTCGACATCGCTGTCCGTGATCGACTTTTGCCCATCGTTACGGATCCGCGCATCAAATACAACATTGTTCGGGCTCACCTCAAGCTCGATATATTCCAAACCTTCCCCTGCATCATCCATAAACAGCTCCACGACATCCTGCTCATACAGCGGGTCATCCCGATGCCGATACTCCGAGACGATATGTGAATCCTGGCAAACAAACTGCACGTAGAAGCATTCGGCGCTCCAGCAGGCACGCACCTCCGTCGCTTCCTTCGCGGCAAGCCCGGTCACGGTGTCGCTCAGGGCCACAGCTTCATAGCGGCTCCAATCGACGCTTCCCCGATTCTCTCCCTGTTGAAGGTATATGGCGGGCTTGCATGGGTAAATAGCGGTATAACGCATGATCATCCCTCCGAAACATTTTCAATTGTAGTCATAATATCCTCTATGATAAGTCATACAGATTCGGTTCGCTATTCCGTGGTAAGAATAAAGAACATACGGAAATCCCATCTTTTGTTCTATGCTCCCATAGTGAAAAGAAGCGCATGCTGTGCTACAATAATAAAATTGCAAACTCTAGGGAGGGTTATGGATTCGCCATGCTCATAATTGGTATCGCCGGCGGCACCGGATCGGGCAAAACAACGGTTGCCCGCTCTGTCATTGACCGTCTTGGTTCAGATAAAGTCACGTTTATTTCGCAGGATAACTATTACAAGGATCATAAAGAGCTCAGCTTCGAGGAACGCGAAGCGATTAACTATGATCATCCGTTCGCTTTTGACAACGAGCTGCTCGTCGAGCATCTCGGCATTTTAAAAAGCGGACAACCCGCTTTCGCACCGGTATATGATTTTACCGCCCATGCCCGCTTCACGGATCAGACCATCGAGCTGAAGCCGAACAACATCGTCATCATCGAAGGCCTGCATGTGCTGTCCGATGAGAATCTGCGCAAGCTGCTTCACATTAAAGTGTTTGTGGATACCGATCCCGATGTGCGCCTGCTTCGCCGGGTCGTACGCGATATTGAGGACCGCGGCCGAACCATCCAGTCGATCCATAATCAATACCTGACAACCGTCAAGCCGATGCATGAGGCGTTCATCGAACCCTCCAAGAAATACGCCGACCTGATCATTCCCGAAGGCGGAGAGAATGAAGTCGGCATTCGCCTGCTTTCCGTCTTGACCGAGAAATATTTGACCGGCGACCGCACGCTGTCGGGCGAATCATAAGACAAGCTTGTACGTCAGCCTTTAGGCATGTCGGCAGCATGAAAAAAGCCCGCGGATCTGTAATGACAGGTCAGCGGGCTTCTTGACGTTGTCCGTTCGCTTACGCGCTAGTAAGCCAGCCTGCGCGTATGGCTTGCATTCTTCCGTTTCCGAGCGTTCTGCGGTCTGTACGTTCTTTTTCTCCGGAATGTACGTCCGGTGTTTTTGTTCTCCGGATTGTTGCGTTATCCGCGTTTTCTGCGATTCCTGCGTTTACTGCTTTTCCTGCACTTTCAGCATTCCCAAGTCTCCTGCGTCACCGGTCCTCTCAAAACATTCAGCTCCCGGCGCTTCAGCCGTCATACGCGCGGATCGTAATCCGCAACCACGAGCACGTCCATATGCCTTGAGGATCGCAGCAGCCTCCTGATCCTTTTTCGCCGAGCGAACAGCTTCCAACCGGCCATCTGCGGCTGGCCGATAATGAATTGGGTCGCCTTGACCTCGTCTGCTGCGGCGACCAATCGGCCAGAACAGGCGCATGCCGGTCCCCTTTTTATCGGCAGCGGCAGCATCGTGAAGGTGCCCCCAAGACGCTCCGTTAACGTCTGGAGCGCCGTCAAGCGCTGCTCTTCGTCATGAGACAGGCTGTCATGACGCTCCAGAGGGAATGCCACATACCAGGCTGCCTTCAGCCGATGGGCGATCCGGAAGCCGCGGCGAATGAGCCGCTCCGCTTGCGGCCCCCTGCCGACCACGACATAGATAATTTCCTCGCGCCGCCACGGCCCCCGAAGCGAGCCGCTGCGCTGCCAGGACTCCAGCCTTTCGTCCACATCATCCGCAATCTCCCTTAAGGCAAGCTCTCTTAGGGCGATCAGGTTTCCCGTCTTGAAAAAATGGCTGAGCGCCTGATGAATTTTCTCCTTCGCATAGATGTTCCCATCCTTCATCCGCTGCCGCAGCGACTCCGGCGTCACGTCGACCAGTTGAACCTCATCGGCCGATTGCAGAATATGATCCGGTATCGTCTCGCGGACACGGACGCCTGTAATCTGCTCGACGGCATCATTCAAGCTCTCCAGATGCTGCACGTTCACGGTCGTAATGACGGAGATGCCGGCCGACAGAATATCCTGCACATCTTCATACCGTTTCTTGCGCTTGCTTCCGGGCACATTCGTATGCGCCAGCTCATCCACGAGGACCACGTCCGGCCTCCGGCGAAGGATCTCATCGGTATCCATCTCCTCAAGGCGCGATCCCCTGTAGTCCACCCTTTTTCGCGGAAGGGCCTCCAGATTGCCCACCTGGGACAGCGTATCCTTCCGGCCGTGCGTCTCCAGCAGACCGACGAGAACCGTCAATCCCTTCTTCAGCAGATCGTTGCCTTCCCGCAGCATCGCATAGGTCTTCCCTACGCCCGGGGCGGCGCCGATATATACCTTGAACCGTCCCCGCTTGACCTGCTCAATCTTCTGATCCAGCTCCTGTTCGTTCAAGCGGTGAAACGATTCGGAAGGGAGCCGCAGCGGATGAAGCCGGGCCGGAATGATCCGCTCCCCGTCATGTTCCGCCCGATCCGCCACCATAAAAATATCAATCCCGCGCGTTTTCTTGAGCAGATCCTGAATAATCGAACCCTGCCAAAGCTCTTGCATGCGCGTCTGCTTCGAATGGCCAAGCACAATGCGTGTAACGTGGTGCTCCAGCGCATACTGAACCAGCATGTCAGCGAGCTCCCTCCGGGAACGGAGGGGCAGCTCCTCCAGCTTGGCGCCGATCCGCACCGCGAGCTTCACCATGGAGCGCTTAAAGGCGGCCTGTTCTTTCGTAAGCTCTACTTCCGGCTTCACAAACGTAACAGCCAACAGTTCGCCGTTTAAACGCTTCGCGATCTGCTGCCCGCGCCGCATATAGATGGAACCGTTCCAATGGTATTGGGTGGACACCAGTATTCGCTCATCGGCTCCCGATGGGCCGACGAGTCCCTGTTCTTTGCGGTACCGCTCCAGGGAATGGCTCACGCCTTCGGCAACGAGGCGGAGCGTCAACTCCCGGAGCACCGCCAGATTGCCCTGCTTCCATAGGCTGCCGTCTCCAAGCAGGCCGCCTTGTGCCCGTTCCAGCATCGTTTCGGGCGTTACGTCAATAAGCACCACCTCGTCGGCGCTCTCCAGCGTATCGGCCGGTACCGTATGGCTGGCTTTAATGCCCGTCAGCTTGGAGGCAATGTCCTGCACATCCGCAAGCTCATACACGTTGACCGTTGTGATGACGCTGATTCCGCGGCTTAACAGGAATCGGATATCATCCAGCCGCGCAGCATGCCGCGCTCCCTTCCGGTTGCGATGGGCAAGCCCATCGACAAGCACTACCTCAGGGTTGCGCTGCACCAGCAGATCAAGATCAAGATCCTTCTTCTCTACGCCGTCCTCCATCCAATGAATGCTGGGCACCCGTTCCAGATCACGGACCTGCTCCACCGTTTCCGGCCGCTGCATCGTGGATACCGCGCATATGACGACATCGATGCCTTGCAGCCTCAAGGTCTGCCCTTCTCGAAGCATATGATAGGTTTTTCCCGATCCGCTCACAGCCCCGATATATACCTTGAGCCGTCCCTGATGGAGCTTGGAAATCGACCTTAAGAGCTCCTCCGGCGATTTTCTCCGAAAGGGATCCATGATCAGTCAAGGTTAAGAAGCTTTTGGAGCCCCAGATTCAGCTTCAACACATTCACGCGCGGTTCACCGAATACGCCCAAATCCCGTCCCTCCGTATGCTCCTTTACCAGCTGATCAAGCTCTGCTTCCGCAATTCCGGTTTGCTTGCTGATCCGCGGAATCTGAATATACGCGGCCTGCGGCGATAGGTGAGGATCCAACCCGGAGCCGGAATTCGTTACCAGATCGATCGGCACCTCGCTCACCGGAACGTCCGGGTTGTTCTCCGTCCACGCTTCAATTGATGCCTTCGTTCGTTCAATCAAATCCGGGTTGGAAGGGGCATAGTTATTGCTGCCTGAGCCGGCCCCGTTGTATTCAATGCTGGACACCCTGCCGTGAAAATATTGCGGCTCCGTAAAGTCCTGGCCGATCAATTCCGATCCGACCACCTTTCCGCCCCGATCCGTGACCAAACTGCCGCCGGCTTGCTTCGGCATGAGCAGCTGCGCCGCTCCCGTCGTGACCAGCGGATAAAGAATTCCGCATAACACGATAAATACAAGACTTGTTCTCAGGGCCATGCCCAGCGAGACACGGGCCGCGCCCACCCCGGCGCGAGGGGCCGGCGATGATTTCTGCAATGGCTTATTCATGGTTCCTCGATCCCTTCTTTCATATTTTCCTCAAATAGCAGCCTCCGGGATATCTCGATAGGACGGCTGCTGTTTCCGGCCTAAATCCAGAGATGCACGATCATATCGATCAGCTTAATCCCGATGAACGGCACGATCACGCCGCCTAATCCGTAGACCAGCACATTGCGCTGCAGCAGCTTCGACGAGCTCATCGGCTTATAGGCCACACCCTTCATCGCAAGCGGAATCAGCAGCGGAATGATAATGGCATTAAAGATCAGCGCCGACAGAATCGCCGACATGGGAGAACCCAGTCCCATGACGTTCAGAACGTTCATGCTTGGAATAGCAGCTGCAAACATCGCCGGAATGATGGCAAAATATTTGGCGACATCGTTCGCGACGCTGAAGGTGGTCAGCGCGCCGCGCGTCATCAGCAGCTGCTTGCCGATGGCAACCACCTCGATAATCTTCGACGGATCCGAATCCAGATCCACCATATTGGCCGCTTCCTTGGCTGCGGTGGTACCGCTGTTCATCGCCAGCCCCACATCGGCCTGGGCCAGCGCCGGGGCATCGTTCGTCCCGTCCCCGGTCATCGCCACCAGCTTGCCTTCGGCTTGTTCTCGGCGGATGACGGCAATCTTATCCTCGGGCTTGCTCTCCGCGATGAAATCATCGACGCCCGCTTCACGGGCAATCGTCGCCGCGGTGAGCGGGTTGTCGCCCGTGCACATAATCGTCTTGATGCCCATCCGGCGCAGCTGGTCAAACCGTTCCTTCATGCCCGGCTTCACGGTATCCTTCAGGTAGATCAAACCAAAGATGCGGTTATCCACGGCGACGGCAAGCGGGGTTCCCCCCTCTGTGGCGATGGCGTCGCTATTTGGCGACAAATCCGAAGGGATAGGGCCTCCTTGCGACTGCACCCACGCCTTGACGGCATCCACAGCGCCCTTGCGGACTTTCCGGCCATCCCTCAGGTCCATGCCGCTCATCCGGGTCTCCGCCTTAAATTCGATGAATTCCGCCCCATCCGCCATGCTCTCATCCACTGCGAAACCTTCCTTCCTCAGCAGCTCCAACACCGACCGTCCTTCCGGCGTCTCATCCTGCAGCGAGCTCACCGCGGCCCACTGGGACACCGATGCCAGCGACTCGCCGCCGACGGGAATCAACCGGCTGGCCATCCGGTTACCAAACGTAATGGTACCCGTCTTATCCAGAATCATCGTGTTGATGTCCCCGGCGGCCTCAACCGCTTTGCCGGACATCGCCAGCACGTTGAACTGCGTTACCCGGTCCATGCCGGCAATCCCGATCGCTGACAGCAACCCCCCGATCGTGGTCGGGATCAGACATACCAGCAGCGAGATCAGCACCGGAACGGTCAACTCGATGCCAAGATACTTCGCGATCGGTGCCAGCGTCACAACCACGATCAGGAAGATCAGCGTTAAGACGATCAACAGCGTATTCAGCGCAATTTCGTTTGGCGTCTTTTGCCGGGAGGCCCCTTCGACCAGCGAGATCATCCGGTCGATAAACGATTCCCCCGGATCGCTCGTAATCCGGATGCGGATCGTATCGCTGACAACCCGGGTCCCCCCCGTGACCGAGCTGAAATCGCCGCCGGCTTCTTTAATGACGGGGGCGGATTCCCCGGTAATCGCCGATTCGTCAACGGATGCAAGGCCCGCAATCACTTCCCCGTCCCCGGGAATCATCTCGCCCTGCGCGACCATCACGATATCTCCTTTGCGCAGAGCCGTGGACGACACGGATTGTACCCCGCCGTTCTCCATCACTTTGCGAGCCGTCATTTCCTGCTTCGACTGCTTAAGGGAATCGGCCTGCGCCTTGCCGCGCCCTTCGGCAAGCGCCTCTGCGAAGTTTGCGAACAGCAGCGTGAACAGCAGGATGACGAATACGGTCAGGTTAAATCCGATACTGCCCTCGGTACCGAAATAGGACGGAAATATCGTCATAAGCAGCACGACCAGAGTCCCGGCCTCCACGACAAACATGACCGGATTTCTCATCATCAGGACGGGATTCAGCTTCGTGAAGCTTTCCTTCAGCGCCTGACGGACCATCTCTTGGGACATCGCTTTTTTTCTCGTATTATTCATGGTAATAGGCCACCTTTTCTATTTAACGAATCGTCAGATGCTCGGCAATCGGTCCCAGCACCAGCACAGGCAGGAAGGTCAAGGCACCGATGATCAGGACCACCGCGATGAGAATGCCTGCAAAAAGCTTATTATCTGTCCGGAACGTTCCGAGCGTCTCGGGAACCCACTGCTTCCGCATCAGCGAGCCGCCTACAGCGAGCAGGGCAATCATCGAAATATAGCGTCCGATCAGCATGACCAGTCCGGTGCTGATGTTCCAGAACGGCGTGTTATCCGCAAGGCCCTCAAACCCGGAGCCGTTATTGGCCGCGGATGACGTGTATTCGTAAAGCACCTGCGAGATGCCGTGAAAGCCCGAATGGGCAATGCCCGCCTGTCCCGCATCCGTCATGAGCGCGAGCGCCGTCGGAGCAAGGATGATCAATGGGTGTACCAGAATGACAATCGCGATCAGCTTCATCTCCCGGGCCTCGATTTTTCTGCCGAGAAATTCGGGGGTACGGCCAACCATAAGACCGGCCAGGAACACCGCCAGGATCGCGTACATGAGCATATTCATCAGCCCGACGCCTTTTCCGCCAAAAACGGAATTCAGCATCATCAGGGACAGCGGCGTAATCCCGCCGAGCGGCGTGAGCGTATCATGCATGTTATTGACCGACCCGGTCGTAGCCGCGGTTGTCACCGTCGTAAACAGGGAGGATTGGGCGATCCCGAACCGGACCTCTTTGCCCTCCATGCTGCCTTGCGAGGCGTCGATGCCCAGCTGGTTTAATGCCGGGTTGCCGTTGGTTTCCGCAGCATAGTTCAAGGACAGGAAGCCGATAAACAAGGTCATCATTACCGAGAATATGATCCATCCCTGCTTGCGGCTCTTCGCGAACAAACCAAATGTGTAAGGAAGCGCCGCCCCAAGACTCCACATGGACAGAATCTCGATCACATTGGTCAGCGGGGACGGGTTCTCGAACGGATGCGCCGAGTTGGCCCCCATAAAACCGCCCCCATTGGTGCCCAGATGCTTGATCGATTCGAGCGCAGCCACCGGGCCCACCGCTATTTGCTGCTCGCTTCCTTCCAGCGTCGTGACGCTGAGCGTAGGCTTCAGGGTCTGCGGCACCTGCAGCGCCACCAGTACCATCGCAATGATGAAAGCAGCCGGAATGAATACACGGGTATGCGCCTTAACGAAGTCCTCAAAAAAGTTGCCGACGGTCGTGCCCTTGCTGGTCACCGCCCGGATAAAAGCAATCGCCACGCACAGCCCGGTCGCTGCGGACGTAAACATCATCATCGTAATGACGGCCATCTGGGCCAGATAAGACAATCCCGACTCGCCGCTGTAATGCTGAAGATTCGTATTGGTCATAAAGCTGATAATCGTATTGAACGACAAGGTTGGTTCCATATGGCCGATACCGCTCGGGTTCAACGGCAGCACTTTCTGCAGCCGCAGAATCAAGTAGCCCTCCGCAACCAGCACGATATTCGTTAACACAAAGCTGACGGCATATCCTTTCCATGTCATCCCCTTGCGTTCTTTTAAGCCGATCAGAGCAAAGATCCGTTTCTCCGCCCAGGAGAACCATCTGTCCGTTCCATTGCTTTCATAACGAAACACCTGATATAGATAAGTTCCCAGCGGCTTGACCAGCAGCACCAGAACGAGTATAACGATGGCAATTTGTAAAATGCCCATGACGAATGCCTTCCTCCTTCAGCCGTTTCCCTAGAATTTTTCAGGGTGAATCAGCGCATAAATCAAATAGAGAAAAATAAAAATCGTGAATATCAACATGATCATCACGGCTGATCAGCCTCCGGTTCCGAAACCACGCGCCCGCACCAGGACATAAACAGCATGAGCAGTCCGTAGGTTCCTCCCAAAATGAGCACCATAACTAAATCCTGCATGAATGTAACCTCCCCTAACTCTTGTGGCGTCAGTCCAAACGCTTAGCTCATTACGGATGCCATCAGAAAGGACACCTGATGATGATTCGTATGAAGCACCACATCGGCACCCAGCCCTTTGTATATCAAGCGCGGATTGCCGGAATGGGTGATCACGTAAATCGACTCCGAGGTCCATGTCCGGCAGATCCGTAAATAGCGGCAGCACAGATTCAAGCTGCTTTCGAACAGAAACACCTTGCTGACGGGAAACTCGGGAATGATCCAGGTCTGCTCGTCTCTTGTATCAATCAAAATGATGGGTCTGCAGCCCAGTTCTCGCAGCCTCTGCTGCTCAGCCCGGTTGTTGGCTATGGCCGCAAACGGAACACGTTTGTGAATCAGCTGGCGGACGAATTCCTCCCCGGCCTTGTTCGGCGCGGATACCAGGATGAATTCCTGTGGTTTCTCCATCTTCGTTTCTCCTCCTAAGGTCAGAAAGAGAAGGCAACAACAAAGAAGCCTGCGGAAAGAGAAGAACTCTTCCCGCAGGCTTCTTACAGGCCACGGTGAAATACACCGTGGCCCAAGTCCACGACAATCGTTGCCTCTCTCGATACGCTTACGAGGTTAGCTGACGGATTCGGGCGTGAGAGTCGCCCTACCCATAGACCGTTATCTTGTCTACAGGATTCACCCCAGAGAGATCAGGTTCATCTCCCGACTGGTTCCCCCGTTCCTTTTCCATTCAAGGACTCAGCGAAAATTAAAAACGAGTAGCATGTTATTCTATTAGCCATTGACTTGTCATCCAGACTGGGCATAACAGCACAGCAACAGGAGGTTCACGCGGTGAGAGTCGCCTCTACCTTCAAATCTCAGCAAGGCCCATGGTGCCTTCTCCTAAGATTCGATCCATAAAGCGCCAGGCGCAGCTCTCACACTGCCTTTACCTTCATGGAACGGCTGCCCGTATGCCTTGGTCGTTGATAACCGTCAATTCATAGTTCGTATCATACGTCCGGCCCTGCAGGATGTAAATGTGAGCAAAAACACATCTGGCGTTATGTCGAACAGGAACCAAGCAGTATTTCGTCTTTATCTTCCGTATACTGCTCTATACTATGTATTTCTCTTGTTTTCTCTTATTTATCGCAATCCAACGAGATACCGAGATTTTGCCACGATAATAGATGACACGGCCGATTGTACGCGTTTTCTTTTACCGTTTTCATCACATTTCGGAATCTATTCGTCCCATACGGTCATTTACTTTTCGTTTCCTCCGGCGTATGATTCATCCATCTATTCGAAACACGTTATACGCCGAGCTCCCGACAGACCGGGAGACGGGGGAACCAAAGTCACCAGTCTTCGATTGGTGAATGGGGTGAATCCGCTGCGCCTAGGATCGAAGGGCCCAGTGGTAGGGTGCTCTCAGTCCGAATCCGTCAGCTAACCTCGTAGGCGCGTTGTTGAGAGAGAATACCATCCAAGCTTTGGCATAGCGGCCGCCGGAATTGGGGCTCTAACCATAAATAGGCCTGGAGAGCGGGGTTTCTCTGCTCACCAGGCCTATTTGCCGTGCATATAACATTCTTATAAAGGAGCGTAGATCATATCATGACGAAACTCATCGAGGCAGCGCTTACACCCGTCATCGAAACCGCAGTGCCTGCATTAGGTGAAGAGACTATCCGCCATATGGAGATATTTCGTTTCGACCGGGGTTCGGCCGAACGTTTTATCCCCTGGAGCGATCACAGCAGGAACTGCGGCTTGTTCAAAATCAGCTGTAAAAACGCATCCGGGTATGCCGAATATGCGCTGCCCAGCACAAGAGAGTTTGCGGATCTGGTTCGCTGGGCATCCGTATTCTCAAGGCTGAGAGGCATGCACGTGATGGAAGCCATTCGCTATGTCCAAAAGCAGCAATGGGGATCCGTACGGATGCTGTTGGCGGTATCGGCCCTCGCCGATTTAGAGGCCAATCAGCATCAGCACATTAGCCGGAAGCGGTTAGGCAGTCTGCCGCTGGAGCGTTCCTTCCTGATGGATTGCTCGGAGGCGTATTATCATTTCTAGGGGCAGCAGCTACAGAGAGCTACTATCCCCGTTTCCTTTGGATTGGGCACTTCTAAGCAGCCTGATGTTTTTTGAAACCATGAAGAACCCCGTCAAAAAGCCACTTATTTCATCAGGCATTTTGACGGGGTTCTGCAATCGGATCCCGCTCACTTGAACATATTTTTGAGCACCATCATCAGATTGGCCGGCTTCTCTGCCAGCCTCCGGGTGAAATACGGGTACCACATCGTTCCATAGGGCATATAACACCGGATACGGTAGCCGTCCTGCGCAAGCGCTGCTTGATCGTTCATCCGCAGTCCATACAGCATCTGAAATTCATAGTCCTGTTTGTCTATGCGGCTCTGCTCGGCAAATACCTTCACCCAGTCGATGATGTTGTCGTCATGCGAGGCAATCGCGACGTAGGCCCCTTGGTCGAAATGCATTTTGACCAATTTCTTGTAGTTGTCAATGACCTCCCGCTTCTGCTGAAAGGCGATGGTTCCCGGCTCTTTGTACGCGCCCTTTACTAGCCGTAAATTAACGCCGGCCCTTAACAGATTCTTCACGTCCTCCTCCGTACGGAACAAGTAGGCCTGCATCACGGTCCCCACATTGGTCAGCCCCTCCTTATGAAGGCGGAGCGTCATATCGATGGTTGCCTGGGTATACGGCGAATCCTCCATGTCCAGGCGAACGAAGTTGCGGTGCTCTTTAGCCTTTCTTACCACCGACCTGATGTTTTCGTAAGCCTTCTCGGGGTCCAGGGCCATGCCCATCTGCGTCGGTTTCAAGGATACGTTCGATTGCACTTCGCGCCTCCCAATCCCTTCCACCAGCTTCAAATATTCCTCTCGGTACCCGGCCGCTTCATCCAGCGTCGTAATGCCCTCCCCCAAATGATCCAGCGTAACGAGAATGCCTTTCGCGTTCAGCCTCTCGATTTCGTCCAGCGCCTCATCCAAGGTATCGCCGGCAATGAATCGGCCAGCCAATTTCCGGCCGTACTTGATCGACAGCCATTTCACGAGTTTATTGCCGGACACCGTCAGGATCACTTTACGGTAAAGCTCGGTTCCGTCCATGCGCGCGCCCCCTTTGCAAGGTAACCAAAATGACTCTATCTAACTCATATGCAAAAATCATGACGGCATGCAGGGAGACATACATATTTAAATAGAGGTTTTCACCAGGAGATCCTAACCATGCCACCATGACGATCCGCAGCTGGACCATTGGCCTGAAGCTTCGATTCATATCATGTTAAGGAGGGGCCTCCCCATGCGAGCACCTTTTCGGAACGAACCATTTATGGACTTCAACAACGAGTGGAACAACAAGTTATACGATGCGGCGTTATCCGGGGTCGAAGCCGAGCTTGGCCAATCGTACCCCTTGGTTATCGGCGGTGCCAAAATCCATACGGAACGTACCGCTAAGTCGGTCAATCCGTCGCGCAAACGCCAAGTCATCGGCGTCGTGTCCCAAGCGGATACTAAGCTTGCCGAGCAAGCCATTCAGACGGCGGCGCGTACCTTTGAGACGTGGAAGCACACCGAGGCGAACGAGCGGGCACGCTACCTGTTCAAGGCCGCGGCAATCATGCGGCGGCGCAAGCTCGAGTTCTCCGCGCTGATGACCCTCGAAGCCGGCAAGACGCGTGCCGAAGCGGACGCGGATACGGCCGAAGCGATCGATTTCATGGAGTTCTATGCACGCGAAATGCAGCGCCTGAGCGCGCCCCAGCCGCTGACGGTCCACGAGGAGGAAGAGAATCATCTCGATTACATCCCGCTTGGCGTCGGCATCGTCATTCCGCCTTGGAACTTCCCGCTCGCGATTATGGCCGGTATGACCACGGCGGCCATCGTCTCCGGCAACACCGTTGTGCTGAAACCGGCGAGCACCACCCCGGTCATAGCCGCCAAATTCGTGCAGCTTCTGGAAGAAGTCAGCCTGCCTCCGGGTGTCGTTAACTTCCTGCCTGGTCCGGGTCAGGAAGTGGGCGACTATTTGGTGGATCACCCTTTGACCAGGTTTGTCAGCTTTACGGGTTCCCGCGACGTTGGACTGCGAATTCAAGAGCGTGCGGCCAAAACGCAGCCGGGGCAGCGATGGATCAAGCGCGTCATCGCCGAAATGGGCGGGAAAGACGCCATCATCGTGGACAACGAAGCCGATTTGGACCTTGCTGCGGATGCGATTACCGCTTCGGCCTTCGGCTTCTCCGGCCAGAAATGCTCCGCCTGTTCCAGAGCCATCGTGCATGAGGACGTCTATGATACCGTGCTGCAGAAGGTCATCGAGCGCTCCAAGAAGCTGGTGATCGGAAGCCCCTCCCATGCCGAGGCTCAGGTGGGACCCGTCATCGACGATAAGGCGTACCGTAAAATTCTCGACTATATCGAAATCGGAAAAAGCGAAGGCAAGCTGGTACTTGGCGGATTTCCGGGCGATCCGGAGGGGTATTTCATTCAGCCTACGATTTTTGCGGATGTGGACAGCACTGCCCGTATTTCCCAAGAGGAAATCTTCGGCCCGGTGGTGGCCTTCACGAAGGCAGCCTCCTTCGACGAAGCGATTCAATTCGCCAATAATACCGATTATGGGCTGACCGGCGCGGTGATCTCGAACAACCGCGCGCATCTGGAGCAGGCACGGCGCGATTTCCATGTCGGCAACCTGTATTTGAACCGGAAATGCACCGGCGCCTTGGTGGGCACCCACCCGTTCGGCGGCTTCAATATGTCCGGCACGGATTCCAAAGCCGGCGGCCGCGACTACCTGCTCTTGTTCACGCAGCCGAAGGTGGTGTCAGAACGGTTCTGAATACGGCATGCCAAAAAACCTCTCCATGATCATGGAGAGGTTTTTGATGTACCTTGTTTTATCGGCATTATGCCCTGGCTTTGCCCTTAATCTCCCGGACTACCTTGCCTTCAAACGATTGGTTCATCCAGTAGGCAAGATGAATGCCTTCCTCGCTGAAGGTGCATTCCGTCGTTAAGTAGAACGGCGTCTCGGTCAGCCTGACGATCAGCTGCAGCGTCCGGTCATCCTTCCAGGTCATGGAGGCAGCATACGCTTGATCCGTCATCATGATCAGCTTCGTGGTTCCCGACTTCCACTCGCTCCGGCCAAGGGCAATCGAGTTGACGCCATGTTCCCCCGTAAGCTCCAACACCCCGCCATCCTCTTCAAACCGGACGGAGAACGAATGCAGCTTCTCCTCGTTCTCTTCGAGATCATAGACGATCCCGGATACGTCCTTCTCAATCGGAGATAACGCCTCCTCGCTTGGCGGATCCAGCTTAAGCGCTTGCAGCGTTTCGGCAAGGGAGGCTGCCGCATCGGCATCGGCCGGCAGCGGATCTGCTCCCATCGCCGGCAGCAAATGCTCCCATACCTCATTCAGCACGGCCTGCATATCTCCAAGGCCGGAAGTAATCGCCAGAACCGCATCCTGCTGCGGGAACACGATGCAGAATTGCCCGAACGCGCCGTCGCCTCGATAAGCGCCGTTGCGGCACATCCAGAATTGATAGCCGTATCCTTCGGTCCAGTCCGAAGTGGAATCCGCAGGTCCGTTGGATATCTGCTTGGAGGTCGCTTCTTCAATCCAAGCCTCCGGAATCAAGCGCCGACCATCCCATTCTCCCTTCTGAAGATAGAGCTGGCCAAACTTGGCGATGTCCTCGGTCTTCAGCTTAAGACCCCAGCCGCCGGTGTTGATTCCCTGCGGGCAGCTTTCCCATGCAGCCCCCTGAATGCCGAGCGGTTCGAACAGACGGGGCTGCAAATAATCCAGCAGCGTAATGCCGGTGACCTTCTGCAGAATGGCCGAGAGCATGTACGTCGCTGCGCTGTTATATACAAAGTGGGTTCCAGGTTCATGCTCGACTGCTTGCTTGAAGAAATCATCCACCCAAATATCGGACTGGATGGCAGGCTCCTGGGCATGTCCCGTGCCCATGATCAGCAAGTCGCGTATCGTCATCGCGGACAGATTCGGGGACGGATCCTCCGGTTTGTTTTCCGGGAAAAAGCCGATCACCCGATCCTCCAGCGTAATCCGGCCCTCCTGGACCAGGAGTCCAATCGCGGTAGAGGTAAAGCTCTTGCTTAGCGAGAACAGCATATGCGGTTTGTCCGCGTCGTACGGCTTCCACCAGCCCTCCGCGACGGAATGCCCGTGCCGAACCAGCATGAAGCTGTGCAGCTCAAGCTCCTTCTCCTGAATCGAGCCGATAAAACGTTTGATGGACTGAGATGAGATTCCTTGGTTTTCGGGGGTACTTCTTGGCAATAATCGAACCGTGTTCGTGTTCATCCTATTCCGCCTCTCCCTGTATAACAAGATAAATTCATCATGACCCTTCCATTATACACCAGATATCGGCGCCGCTTCATCATATCGCACGGTACGGAAGCCCCAACGTTCGCTAATCTCGTTCAAGTCCTCCCGAGCAAGGAAGGCGGCCTCCTGATCACGCCCTCGTGCCAGCTCCTCCCCATCCACTTGAGCATTGCCGCACTGCACCATTTCCTCCGAATACAGCGCCGGATGGGACAGGAAAAAGTACTGTTCGTCCGTCAGGCCGCCAAGCACCCTTTCAAACGACTCGGCCCCGTCCGGAACGCCGCCAGGGAAAAAGTTGTAGTAATATCGGTGGTTGATAAGCCCCTTCGCCTCCATCCAGCGGTCCAGCTCCTCTTGCAGCCCGGGAATGAAGCGCTCGGGCAGCATATGGGAATCCGCGTAAGAAATGTTAAAGCCAGCCGCAGTCAGTTTATCCAGCTGCGCTTCGCACTCCATAAGGATCTCCTGCAGCGAAGGCGGATGATGTTGAAACAAGCTCGGGTCCTGATAGAAGTACCCGGCCCGATCGACAAGCGAAGGAACCTGTTCCTTCGCGGCAACAGGTCCCCAGCGTACGTTATCCCATTCGGCGTTCAGCGTCATATGGAAGCCGAAGCAGATGTCCTTGCGATGCGCCAGCAGCTGCGCGGCCTCGGCAAGATAAGGACGGGGCGCCATAATGGACACATTTTTGATGAATCCGGCCTCAACGGTCCTGGCAATCGCAGCATTGGCGGAACGGCTGGAAGCATAGTCGTCGGCTCTCGTAATGATCCGCCTCATTTCACAGCACCTGCGGCAATCCCTTTGATAATGTATTTCTGCGCGAAAACGTAGAAAATGACAACCGGGATGATCGTCAGCGTCAGACCGGCCATCGCCTGGTTCCACACGATCGTGAATTCTCCGAAGAAATAAAAGGTCGAGAGCGGGATTGTCCGCAGCCCTTTGTCCGACAGCGTCAGCGATGGAAGCAGATAGTCGTTCCACAGCGCGATGACGTTCAGGATCGCGATGGTCACGCTGATGTTCTTCAGCAGCGGGAACACGATCCGCCAGAACACGCCCAGCTTGGAGCAGCCGTCAAGGGTAGCCGCCTCCTCCAGCGCAACGGGCACGGATTTGATGAACCCGTGGTACAGGAAGACTGCCATACTGGACGTAAAGCCGACGTTCATATAGATCAAGCCCTCATGGGTGTTGAGCATCGGAATGTGCAGATTGGTGCGAATCCAGTCCATCACCTGCATCAGCGGCATCATCAGCGTCTGGAACGGAATCAGCATGGTTGCCACAAACGTGAAGAAAATGACCTTGCTCAGCTTATTGTCCGTCCGTACCAGCATCCATGCCGTCATGGAGGCGAGCACGATGACGATGATCACCGAGATGACGGTGACATACAGCGAGTTACCTAGCGCCGTGAAGAAATTCATCTTCTCCATCGCGGATTTATAGTACTCAAAGCTGAAGGAAGAAGGCAGCGCAAGCGCATTCTCATACAGCTCGGCACGATCCTTAAAGGAGTTGATCAGCATGATGAAGACCGGAGACAAGAAGACCAGCGAGGCGAGGAACAGCAGGATATCGAGCAGCCATTTCCCTGATTTCTTCATTACATCTGCACCTCTCTTCTCTTCGTGATGATGACTTGCGTCAGCGTGAGTCCGGCCACAATCAGGAAGAAGATGATCGCTTTCGCCTGACCTAATCCATAATTACCGTAAGCGAAAATTTCGTTGAAAATATTCATCGCAAACATCTCCGTCGCATTGCTCGGTCCGCCCTTGGTCAACGACAGGTTTACGTCATAGATTTTGAACGCCCCGGACAGCGTCAGGAACAGACAGATCGTGAACGAAGGCATTAACAGCGGGAACACGATGCTCTTCAGTCGCTGCCACAGGTTGGCGCCATCGACCTTCGCCGCTTCCATCAGCTCATCCGGAATCCCCTGGATGCCTGCGATGTAGATGATCATCGTATAACCCGCCAGCTGCCAGGTGAATACCGCAACGATCGCATACAGCGCAAACTGCGGATGCAGCAGCCAGTTAAAGAACACGCTGTCGAATCCGGTCTTCTCGCCCAGGAAGCTGAACGCATCCGTAAAAATAAACTGCCAGATGTAACCCAGAATCAGGCCGCCGATCAGGTTCGGCATGAAAAACATCGTCCGCGCCGCATTTCTCGAGCGGAGCTTTGTCGTCACCAGCAGCGCAAAGCCCAGTCCCAGTACGTTGACGCATACCAGCGCGAGCAGCGTGAATTGAACCGTATGCCAAGCCGATGACAGGAATCGGTCGTCCTGGAACAGCTGAACGTAATTGTCGAACCCTACGAATACTTTCGGATTCGCCGGAATGCCGTCCCAATTGACGAAGGAGTACACGATCCCGATAATGAACGGGATGATGACCACGGTCGTGAAAATAAACAGAAGCGGCACCGTAAACAGGGCAAACCAGGCTTTATCCTTTCTTTTGCTCATAATCCATACCTTCTTTCCGTTCCGGATGATTCCCGCAAGGCGGCATCAAACCTTGAAGTCGTGTTAGAAAAAACAAAAGCCTAACGCTCATCATCAGAACGTCTGAGGCTAGGCTTTCGTTTTCATGGAATTGTGATATCAGATGATTGCCTTTCGGCTTCAATTAGATTACTTCGATGCTTTCGCCCATACTTCATCGAGTTTCTGCAGGAACTGCTCGCCTGTCATGCCCGGATTCATGAAGTACTCCTGCGTAGCCGGAGCCAAATCATTGGTGATGATACCCGATGGGAAGTAGTTCAGCGCCCAAGTGATCGTCTCGCCCTTCGTGGTTGCTTCGTGCACCGCTTGAGACAACGGGTCCAGATCGCCTGCTTCAATGTTCGTTAAAGCCGGGATGAATTTGAAATCGTCCACGATGGCCTTCTTGCCCGTCTCGCTCGTGAAGAGCCAGTTCAGGAAAGCGTTTGCGGCTTTGACTTCCTCAGCGTCCGCCTGATTGTTGACGACCCAGTAGCTGGCTACGCCTACGGCGATCTTATCGTTGCCGGCAAGCGGGAACGGCATCATGCCGACTTTGGAGCCGAAATCGCCGAAGTCCGCAAGCATGGAATAACTCCAGTTGCCCTGATGCACCATGGCCGTTTTTTCCGTTGCAAAGTCGCCCATCTGGCTATCGTATTTCACTTCCAGCGGATTCTTGGTGTTGGCCTTGATGACATCCATGAATTTCGCCCATTCCTGGAACTCCTTCGTGTCGGCCATCTTCACTTCGCCCTTGTTCAGCTGGTCGATGAAGGCCAGCGGATCGGATTGAAGCGCAAACGGCGTGTTGATGATGTGTCCGATCAGGAAGTAAGCCTCCTGGGACAGACTCAAACCGTTCTTGCCGTCAGCCTTCAGCTGCTCCAGCGTCTTGGTGAAGGAGTCCAGGTCCTTCATGTTGGCCGGATCCACCAGATCCTTGTTATATACGAGACCGAAGCCTTCTACGCCGTACGGAACGCCGACGGTCTTATCTTCGACCTTCAATTCCATGTCCGGCGCAATGTTCTTAACGTACTCCTCGCCGCTCAAATCGGAAAAATAGGATTTCAGCTTCTCGGACTCGGGTCCAGGAGCCACGCTGAATATCGTTGGGCCCTGGTTGCTGCTGAGCTTCGCCACCAGCTGCTGCGAATAAGCGTCGCCCGCGGCACCCCATACCTCAACCTCGTTGCCGGTTTCTTCTTTATAGGTTTTAACCAAGGCTTCAAGAGGTTCCGTAATTTCGACTTTCGATTGGAAGAGGGTTATCTTCTTCAGCTTATCTCCCCCATCTCCTCCGGCTGCTGCTCCAGAATCTTTGTCAGATGTACCGCCGCAGGCCGCGAGTGTCGCAACCAAAGCCGTTGCCGTAAGTATGCTCAATACCTTTTTTACTTTTTTCAAGTGACACGCCTCCCCCTCAAGGACTCTATAAAGTAAAACGTTTACAAACCCATCATAGGGCGGTTTACCTAGAATGTCAATAAAAAATGTACACGTTTTCATAAAAATACTAAGTAAAAAAACTAGTAAAATCTATGATATTTTACTAGCTGTAAAAATAAAGTTTATCTCACCGTTTTTCTCCACTGGATCGTGGCATTCAGTTTAAAGGGCTCCCTGCCCGTCGTGCCCTTGATCATCTCGAGCAGCTCCTTCGCCGCCAAATAACCGCTTTCATAACGCGGGATCGCAATGGTCGTCAAGCCGGCCATCGCCGCCGCGTCCGAATTATCGAAGCCGGTGATCGATATGTCCTCCGGCACCCGTATGCCGTTCTCTTCCAAAGCTTTGATCGCGCCCAGAGCCATATTGTCGTTAGCGCAGACCAGCACTTCCGGCAATGCGTTGCTAAGGATCAGGATCTTGGCCGCCTGATATCCGCTTTCCTCGCTGTAATCGCCATGGAAGTAATTCCGCCTGTCAAACGCGATGCCATTCTTCGAAAGCGTATCCATAAATCCGGCGAAGCGTTCCTTATGATCCAGGGTAAACTCCAGTCCGCCAATGTATCCAAAGGTTCTGAACTGTTTATCCACCAGCGCCTGAACCATTTCGCACATCACGGGGTAATTGTCCACGATCACGCTTTTGGTATTGGCATACTCGTTGTCGATAATCCGGTCCATGAGAACGACGGGGAACTGCGGCGTGGCTACCGAGACTAAATATTCGTCCGTCATGTTCCGGTCGAGGCTTATGGTACCGCTTGCAAACTTGCTGCGCATAAAATTGGTGCTGGATTTATTCGTGCAGATGATGAGGTCGTATCCATTCTCCGTGAGGCAATGGCTGATCCCCTTGATGATTTTTAAATAATAATCGCGATCAAAGTCGCTGAAGACGAATATAATCGTGTTGCTTTTATCGGATTTGGTTGACTTATGCGGAAAATAGCCGTGCTCCGAGCATAACCTCAGCACCCGCTCCCTCGTCTCCCGCCCCACGTTCTTGCGCCCGTTCAGCACGTTGGACACCGTAGACACCGAGACCTCCGCGAGCTTTGCAATTTCCTTCAAACCACTCATGAATCCTATCCCCTCTCCAAAGGCGTTAGTAAATTTAATATAACATGGATTTATTTTTAATAAAATTTACTTATTTTGCTGGGACAAGATTTTTCTTGGATTTCCCCCTTGTCATAACTTATCGTGATACCTGCTCAGGCCAGAAAACCTTTGCTTGTCATGGCAAAAAGCAGGCCGCACGAATGGCATCGTCGCGACCTGCTAAATTCGAATATATTAGGTTTCTTGCCTTTATGCGGTACCGCACCGCTCCTTGATCATGAATGGATCTTTTGTTACGTCCACTCGTCCAGGCCGGTTCACCAGATAAATGCCAAGCCCAATACAGACTGTTCCGGCCAAGGTGTACCAATGCAGCTGCTCGCCTAGTATAAGCCATCCGGATAATACGCCGAACACGGGAATGAGGAATAGATACACGTTAGCTTTATTGGGATCGCTGTTGCGCAGCACATAATACCAAGTGACGAATTGGGCAATCGAACTCATCAGAATCATCCAGCCTAGAACAAAGAGCTCCTTCAAGATCTGAGATGAATCCCATACAAAATGCGGCTGCTCCAGCAGCGGGCTTGCGATGAGCAGGAGGATGCCTCCGATCAGCATCTGATAGGCAGCCATGACCCAAGCGTCAAACTCCTTGCCCCAACGGGAACTTAGCAGCGTCGCCATTCCCCAAGCCATCCCCGCGCCCAACGCAAACCAGAATCCGCTCTGCATCTGCATCTGCAAGCCTTGCGTAATGAACACGCCGATAAAACCGATGATCACGCCCGCCCACTGAAGAAGACGGTACCTCATACCGAAGATCAGGAAGCTGAACACGATGAACCAGATCGGGTTGCTGGAAGATAAAACCGAGGAGCTGCCGGAGGAAATGGTCTGCATGCTCAGGTAGATGCCACTCATCACGAGTGCCGATTGAAACAGACCGATCGTTGCCAGCTTCAGCCAGGCAGCGCCGCTCCTGGGATGGGGCCGCCTTGCAATGAAGGGCAGCATCAGAAGCCCCGCTCCCACGAACCGGATCGCCAGCAGCACGAATGGGGAACCGAAGGACAGCGCCATTTTGCCGATCGGGAAGTTAAGTCCCGCGACCAGCATCGTAAATATCGTCAGAAACAGCATACGCGGTTTGCTCATGCCAATGATTTCCCCTCTCCTTAACTAGGTGTATCCACAGTTTATTCCGACCTTCGTATCATGTAAAATAATTAAATAAGATTCGAACCATCACTGTGAATGATGGATATAAGGAGGCTGCTAAGGTGGAGAGTGGAGATCTGAAGATATTCCAGGCTGTTGCCCGTGAAGGAAACATTACCAAGGCTGCCGCAAGCCTGGGTTACGTGCAATCGAACGTGACCGCTAGAATCCGGCAGCTTGAATCCGAGCTGAACACGCCCCTGTTCTATCGGCTCAGCCGCGGCGTTGCCTTAACCACGGCCGGCTGTAATCTGCTCAAGTATGCCGATCAGATTACGCGTTTGCTTGACGAAGCCGTGAAATCGACGCAATTCTCGGAAGAACCGACGGGACCGCTGCGAATCGGCTCATCGGAAACCACAGCCGCGGTACATCTTCCCGGTATCATGCTGGATTATCATAAACGCTACCCTAATGTGAAACTGTCATTGATTACAGGCCATAGGGCCGACTTGATTCGAGCCCTGAACGAATATGAACTGGACGGGGCGTTTATCAGCGGACCTCTGGATTACCCGGACTTTAACGAAATCCGGGCCTTTGACGAGGAGCTTGTCCTCATCTCGGAACCCACGGAGGCTGCGCTTCGCGATTTGCTCACCAAACCGCTGCTGTTCTTTGGCAGGGGCTGCTACCACCGTAAACGGTTGGAGCAATGGCTCCATGAGGAGAATGTGGGGCCCATGAACATTATGGAGTTTGGCACGCTGGAAGCCATCATGGGCGGTGTGGCCGCCGGGCTGGGTATCTCGCTGTTAACGCGTTCTTCCGTCCAGGACTGGGTGGATGCCGGGAAATTGCAGGCCTTCCAAATTCCCAAGCGTTACCGCAGCTCCAAGGTCCATTTTGTATTCCGGCGCGACCTGTTTCGCACCAGCGCCTTTAATCATTTTATTAAGCCGTTTGAGAAGACCGAATAAATACTTCCACCGGAACAGGAAACAAAGAAACCGTGGCCCTAAGGGTCACGGTTTCTTGATGAGCCAAGCACGCTTATCCCGGAATTCGATTTGCCGAAGGCAACAGAAAATCCGACACCTCGGGAGCCAGCACTTCCGGCGCCATCACGACGGCAGAATGGTCCTGACCAGGCAGCATCCGGTGCTCGCACTGAGGGAGCAAGTCGACCAATGCGCTAGCGGCCCCATGGAACATGGACCCGCTGTTCTCGCCCGTCATCACCATGACCGGGACATCGACATCCCAGCGATCCGTCGGCAGCGGTTGACCGGATTGCGTGCTCCCCATAATCATGCCGTCATAGGCCAATGTATGCGCCATGCCCTCCATGACCTGCCAAGAAGGATCTGCCTTCATGAATTCTACATATTCCGTTGGGATCCCCAGCGCGGCTGTCATGAAATATTCTACGGCTTCGCTGCGCCGATTCCCTGCCATCAGCGCATTCAATTGCTGCACGTATTCCGCCGGTACGGGTGCACGGCTGTCGTCAATGATAAACGGCGGCTCGTATAGAAACAGTTTACTAACTTTACTGCCGCCAAGTCTGCTCGCTGCATCCAGAGCCAGAACAGCACCCGAGGAACTTCCGAATACATACGCGCTGCCGCCCGCCTCCTGAATAAGGGCATCGATATCTTCGATCTCACGTTCAACGGCATACGGAACCGCATCCGTACTGCTGCCCCGTCCCCGCCGATCATAATTGTAGACGGTGAAATGTTCAGACAGAAACTCTCCAAGACGCGTTGTGTCGTTGTGATCCGAAGCTGCGGCAGCTACAAGAATGACAGCCGGACCAGTCCCTTTCTTTTCATAAAAAATACGGGTACCGTCATTAGACATCACGTAATTCATGATCATCTCTCCTTTTATTGTCCTTTATGTACAAACTTATTTCGTTCTCAAACCGTTCCAGCGTATCCGCGTATCCTTCCACCATTCCCATGCCTTCAGCAGCCTCCAGCTGCTCTACGCTCGCAAAATGGGTGATGATGCTTAATCGGGTCCCATCCTTGACTGTTTCGAATGTAACCGAGGTCAACATGTCGCTGCCTGCAACGGGATTCCAGTCCTGATCGGTAAATGTATCCGTATAAACGAGCTTCGATAACTCCGCCACTTCGGAGTAAGTCGCCTTGCAGAAGGCTTCTTCCCCTTCTCCCGCCGCATCGGGAGCCAGTCTGTAGCGCCATACGCCGCCCGGTCTGACATCCATCTCATATACCGTCGCATTCCAGTTTTTTGGTCCCCACCAGCGTTCGATGTGTTCCGGCTTCGTCCATCCCTGCCAGGACAGCTTCAGAGGTATCGATACGACACGCTCCACGGTCAGCTTCCGCTGCTCCCGGTCTTTCGTGATGATGGTCTTCCTGCCCATGTGAATTCCTCCTATCTGTGAAATCGGCTCTGCGTGCAGAGCCGCATCTTCCTGTGGAGCTAGTAAAAGAATTGGCTTAACTCTCCTCTCCGTTAAAGTCGCTCATATAGTCCTCGAACTTGTCGAGTCGCTCCTCCCACAATCTGCTGAACGAATCGAGCCAGACGTCCAGCTCCTGGAACGGCTGGGCTTCGAGACTATAAATGCGCTGCTGTGCGTTCTTGCGGACTTTTACGAGCCCGGCCTCGCTCAGTATCCGCAGATGGCGGGATACTTGAGGCTGGCCGATACCCAAAGCCTCTACGATGTCGCTGACCGATCTCGACCCTTGCTTTAAGAGTTCAACAATGTTGAAGCGGTTCGGCTCCGAGATCGTGAAGAGGGTTAATTGCATAGCTGAAGTATTCATGGCTATAATATACACCAATGCGTATATATGCGTCAATGTATATATTATTTTTTTCAATATGCTTTTGACATCAAAAAACGAGACAGCACATCAACTCCCTTCGCTCGCAAGCTGCATGATCTAGCGGATGCCCGACGAGGGTGATCATGAACCATTGGCTGGTTAACCCTATCTCCTGTCCCAACACCGAACAACATCAAACAAGAGGCCCCCGGATAGGAGCCTCTTGCTGTAAATCCTCTTTATATCATGACGATTCAAAGCTATAAAGCTTTCAGGACATCCTTATGGCTGAATGGACACTTGGTGCAGCTGCATGATGCCGTTCGGATGCCGCCAGAAGCCTTCCACCTTGCTGCTGACTCCGTTTAAATACTCCTGATGATGGATATAGAGCATCGGCGCTAACTCAACCAGCTTCTCCTGCGCCTGTTTATAGATGAGCTTGCGTTGCTCCGGATCGTTCTCTTTACGCCCGGCATCCAGCAGTTTATCCAGTTCCGGATCCTTCGTGAAGGTACGGTTACCCGGCTCCCCTACATTCTTGGAATGGAATAACTCATACATGCCATAGTCGGCATCGGCCGTTACCGTGGACCAGCCGAGAACAAACATGTCGTGCTTGCCTTCTGCGGTTTGGGCCAAATACGCACCCCACTCGACCACTTCGATTTTGACTTCGACGTTCAATTCCTTCAACTTGGATTGTACGTACTCGGCGATCTTAATTCGTTCCGGGTTGTCATTGGTCCAGATGGTCGTTGAGAAGCCACCCTCGTATCCGGCCTCTTTCAACAGCTCTTTCGCTTTGTCGATGTTATGTTCGATCGGCTTAACGGTAGCATCATAGCCGTTCACGTCCGGTGCCAGCGGACCAACGGCAGGAATGCCCGTGCCTTCGTAGATGCCCGAGATGATTTCATCCTTATTGATGGCCATCGACAAGGCTTGCCGCACCCGCACATCGTTAAACGGCTCCTTGTTGTTATTAAATCCGATATAAGACAAGCTGAGCGAAGCCTGGCGGTTCAGGGACATGCCGTCCGTGCTCTCGATACGGCTGATGCTGCTCGGCGACACCGGGTCGATAATATGCGCATAACCGGTTTCCAGCTCCGCGATCCGCGTTCCCTCTTCGCTCACCACCTTGAACGTGACCCGTTCAACCTTCGCTTTATCTCCCCAATAATCAGCGTTCGCCACCAGCTTCACTTCCTGTCCCGGGTTCCAGCTCTCTAGTTTGAATACGCCCGTGCCAACAGGGTTCTGCGCCAGATAAGCGCCTGCCTTCTCGCCTGCCTTCAGCTTCTCGTAATCCAGCTTGATGGCTTCCGCACTAACCATGCTGACCGCAGAGTGGGCCAGATGGGCAAGCAGCGGCGAGAAAGCATACTCGGTCACGAGCTGTACCGTATATTCGTCAACGACTTTAACCTCTTTAATCATGCCCACAAGCGAAGCGCGCGGAGAAGCAACCTCCGGATCCTGCATACGGTCGATGTTGGCTTTGACCACCTCTGCATTGAATGGAGAGCCGTCCGTAAACTTCACGCCTTGTCTCAGCTTGAACTCCCAGGTCAATTCATCGATTGCCTTCCAGCTCTCGGCGAGCCCCGGTTGAATATTCAGATCCTTATCATGAATCACCAACGTGTTATAAATATGCGTTGTCATTACGCTCGTTTGCTGGTCCGTCGACATATGAGGGTCCATGGATGGCGGATCAGAAAGCCAGGCAATCACAAGCTCATTCGCACCGGTGTCGGTTGTTGCTTCGGGAGGATCTTTAGCCCCCGGTTCAGGTGCCGGCGTATTGGTGCCGCTTGGCGGCGTTTCCGGGTTACTGCTCTTGCTTGGACTGCCGCACGCCGACATCAGTACGGTCAGCATGACCAGAATGCAGACAAGCCATTTGAATCTTCTATTTCCTGTCATGTGAAACAAACTCCCCCTTCTCAATCAAAATAGGAAAATATTTTATACACAGTTAACATATATTTTACTATTTGATATTTATACCAGAAGAAGCCAGATTTACCTCACGTTTATACGACATCAATGCTGACATCCATACTTGGAGAAAGGATGATTTCACGTGCCTAACATGACCGCTGATGCCAGAACAACAGAATCGCTCCCTAGTGGAACCCGCCTTGTACAATGGAAATCTTTCTACCACCGTCTGAAGAAGAACAAAGCGGCCTTATTCGGGGGCTATTTTCTCCTGCTGATGATCCTTATCGCGATTTTCGGCCCCCTGCTCACCCAGTATGATCCGACCAAAGTGGATTATTCTACGAAACTGCTGAAGCCGTCCGCCGACCATTGGTTTGGTACGGACCACAACGGGCGGGATATTTTCACGCGGATTATTCATGGCATGCGTCTCACGCTCTCGGTCGGCTTTATCTCGGTGATCATCGGTGCAGCCTTTGGTGTCGTGCTCGGAATCATCTCGGGCTATTACGGAGGTAAATGGGATGCGATCATTATGAGAGTGACCGATGTCATGCTGGCGTTTCCCGGCATTCTGCTGGCATTGGCGGTTGTCAGCGTCCTTGGAAAAAACCTGTTCAACGTGATCATTGCCGTCAGTATTTTTTCGATCCCTACCTTTGCCAGAGTCGTTCGGGGCTCCACGCTGGCCGTCCGCAAGCTCGAATATATTGATGCTATGCGTTCGTTGGGCGCCAGCGATGGCCGAATCATCTTCGGGCATATTTTGCCGAATATCACATCCCCTATCATCGTGCAGGCGACGCTGCGGATTGCGGTAGCGATCCTGACCGCCAGCGGCCTGTCCTTCCTCGGTCTTGGCGCGCAGCCGCCCACGCCGGAGTGGGGAGCCATGCTGAATGATGGGCGCAACTATATCATGGACCACCCTCATGTGGCCCTGTTTCCCGGCTTGTCGATCGTGTTCGTTGTCATCGCATTTAATCTGCTGGGTGACGGTTTGCGGGATGTCCTTGACCCGAAAATGAAAAAATAATGAAGGGAGCTGCCGGGCCATGCTCATCTATTCCATTCGAAGGCTGATTCAAACGATACCTGTCGTCATTGGCGTGACCATCGTTGTCTTCCTGCTGATGCACCTCATTCCGGGAGATGCGGCGCAGGTCATTATCGGGGAAGGGGCGCCCAAGGAGCAGGTCGAGAAGATCCGCGAGAACCTCGGATTGAACGATCCGCTGCCGCTTCAGTATTGGAACTACGTCAGCGGTTTGCTTCAGGGGGATTTGGGAGATTCGATCCGCAGCAGTCGCCCCATCGCCGATGAAATTTTCAAAAGCCGGTTCTGGATCACCGTTGAGCTTGCCGTGTACTCAACGATCCTGGCCGTATTCCTCGGCATTCTGGCCGGCATCATCTCCGCCGTCAAAAAAAGCTCCCCCGCCGATATCGGCGTCATGTTCATCGCCCTGTTCGGGCTGTCGATGCCGAACTTCTGGCTGGGGCTCATGCTGATCCAATATTTTGCCGTGGATCTGGGCTGGTTCCGTCCCTCCGGCTGGGGCACGTGGTCGCAAACCGTCCTGCCCGTGATCACGCTCGGGACCGGGGGCGCCGCGATTATTGCCCGAATGACCCGGTCCAGCATGCTGGAGGTCATCGGCCAGGACTACATCCGAACCGCCCAGGCAAAGGGCGTCCGGGAGCGCGTCATCATCTACCGGCATGCCTTGAAAAATGCCATGATTCCCGTCATTACCGTCATCGGCCTGGAATTTGGAGGCCTGCTGGGCGGGGCGGTGCTGACCGAGTCCGTATTTGCCGTGAACGGCATGGGACGGTACGTCATCGACTCGATCCGGGCGCGGGATTTCCCGGTCGTACAGGCAACCGTGCTTGTGCTCTCGATCATGTTTGTACTCGTGAATCTGCTCGTGGACATCTCCTACCGGTACTTCAACAAGCGCATTGATTTCGATTGATTGGCGATTTTTCGTCGATCGCTGGTTGAGTGTAGGCGGACACGGCGGGATTCGCTATCTGCCGAAAATCGAGCTGTTTTGGGCTCATTGCGGACTTATATTATAAACCGCTGATTACTGTAATTGAGCCGTTTGGGGAGCCCATCCGGACACACGATCCGCTATTTGCCGATAATTGGTACAATTTCGAGGCTATGCGGACATTTAACCCGCTAATTAGTGTACTCGAGCCATTTGGAGAGCCCGAGCCCGTCCGGACACATGATCCGCTATTTGCCGATAACCGACCTATTTTCGAGTCCACGCGGACACACGATCCGTTAATGCGCTCTAAATCACGGATTAATCCTGAAATATCTCGCAATAACGGATCTGGTGTCTCAACCTGCTGCTAAAAGGCAGAAAATCAAGTAATAGCGGAACCAGAGTCTCAACTACGCTAATGCGGCCAACTGAGTTCATTTTAAGTCCATGCACACCCGAGTTTACAGAAGCTACGGGCCATCACTAATCACTGTAATCCTGCCGTTTGGGGGCTCATTCGGACACACGATCCGCTATTTGCTGATATCCGACCTATTTTTCGAATCCATGCGGACATTCAACCCACTAATTACTGTAATTGAGTCGTTGGGTAGCCCGTGCGCACTTACGATCTGCTAATCGAGCCATTTGGGGAGCCCGTCCGGACACATGATCCGCTATTTGCCGATAATCCACCTATTTTCGAATCCACGCGGACACACGATCCGTTAATGCGCCCGAAATCACCGATTATTCCCGGAATATCTCGCAATAGCGGATCTGGTGTCCTCAGCCTGCTGCTAAAAGGCGGAATTTAATGAAATAGCGGAACCAGAGTCCTCAACTAGCTAATGTGGCCAACTGAGTTCATTTTAAGTCCATGTACACCCGAGATTACAGAAGCTACGGGTCATCACTAATCACTGTAATCCTGCCGTTTGGGGGGCATTCGGACACACGATCCGCTATTTGCTAATAACCGACTATTTTTCGAATCCATGCGGACATTCAACCCACTAATTACTGTAATTGAGCCGTTGGGTAGCCCGTGCGCACTTACGATCTGCTAATCGAGCCATTTGGGGAGCCCATCCGGACACATGTTCCGCTATTTGCCAATAATCGACCTATTTTCGAGGCTATGCGGACACACGATCCGTTAATGCGCCCGAAATCACCGATTAATCCTAAAATATCTCGCAATAGCGGATCTGGTGTCCTCAACCTGCTGCAAAAAGGCAGAAAATCAAGTAATAGCGGAACCAGAGTCCTCAACTAAGCTAAAGCGGCGAACTGAGCCGTTTTCAGTCCATGCACACAAAAGCTGAAAATCAAAAATAACAGAACCACAGTCCTCATCATCGCAAATACAGTCAGACCATTCAAAAGCGAAGGGAGCTACGACAAGATGGAAGAGCACGCACCAAACCTGCTGACGATCAAGAACCTGCGCACCTCTTTTTTTACCGAACTGGGCGAAGTGAAAGCCGTGGATGATATCAGCCTAACCGTACGCAAGGGGAGGACGCTCGGGATCGTGGGCGAATCCGGTTCAGGAAAAAGCATACTGTCCCTGTCCATCCTGCGGCTGATCTTTGATCCGGGGCGAATCGTCGGAGGCGAAATCCTGTATAACGGCGAGAATCTGCTCAAACAATCGGACCGGCAGATGCGGAAAATCCGGGGCAATCAAATCTCGATGATCTTCCAGGAGCCGATGACTTCGCTCAATCCGGTCTTCACCGTCGGCGACCAGATCGCGGAGGCCTATCAAATCCATGAAAATCTGAGTAAAAAACAAGCCATGGACAAAGCCGTCGAGATGTTGAGGCTGGTCGGCATCCCCTCCCCGGAAAAAAGAGTCCGGCAGTACCCTTTTCAGCTGTCCGGGGGTATGCGTCAACGTGTCATGATTGCCATGGCGCTGGCATGCAATCCGGATCTGCTCATTGCAGACGAGCCGACCACGGCGCTCGATGTGACCATTCAGGCTCAAATTTTGGAGCTGATGAAGGAGCTGCAGCAGAAGCTGCAGATGTCGATTATTTTTATCACCCATGATCTGGGCATCGTTGCGGAAACCTGCGATGACGTGGCGGTCATGTACTGCGGAAAGGTGGTGGAATATTCCGATGTGCGGACCCTGTTCAAGCATCCGAAACACCCCTACACCATCGGCCTAATGAACTCGCTGCCGCGGCATGATATCGATAAGGAAACGCTGGAGCCGATTAAGGGCTCGGTTCCGAGCCCCTATGATCCGCAGGAAGGCTGCCGCTTCGCCCCCCGCTGCCCCCATGCAGCCAAGCTGTGTTACGACAAACTGCCGGAGCTTCAGGTACTGGATGATAACCAACAAGTCAGGTGCTGGAAATACACCGATCAGTGGGAACCGGAAAGCGAGGTGAACGTACTGTCATGAGCAAAGAGCTGTTAACCGTCAAAAACCTCAAGCAGTATTTTCCGATCAAAGGCGGCATCCTGGGCCGTACCGTCAACGTCGTCAAAGCCGTGGATGACATTTCGTTCTCTGTGCACGAAGGGGAAACCGTCAGTATCGTGGGTGAATCCGGCTGCGGTAAATCAACCACGGGCAGGGCTATTCTGAGACTGGACGAACCGACCTCCGGTGAGGTGCTGTTCGAGGGAACCGATCTGCTCACCCTGAACAAAGCGCAGATGACCCGAAGGCGTAAAGACCTGCAGATGATTTTTCAGGACCCCTACGCTTCGCTTAATCCCAGAAAAACAGCCCTCCAAGTACTCGAAGAAGCGATGGACATCCAAAATGTCGTGCCAAAGAAGGATCGTCGGTCCCGTGCCATCGAGCTTTTGGAAACGGTCGGCCTGGCCGCCTATCAAGCCAATCGGTACCCTCATGAATTCAGCGGCGGACAAAGGCAGCGAATCGGGATCGCCCGTGCCTTGTCCGTGAACCCCAAGCTGATCATCAGTGATGAAGCGGTCTCCGCGCTCGACGTGTCCATCCAGGCACAGGTACTCAATCTGATGAAATCGCTGCAAACCGAATTCAAGCTGACCTATCTGTTCATCTCTCATGATCTTGGGGTCGTCCGGCATATTTCGGACCGAATTATCGTGATGTATCTGGGGACGATCGTGGAAATCGCGGATAAACACTCTCTCTTCCGGCGCCCGCAGCATCCCTACACCCGCGCTCTGCTATCGGCCATCCCCACAATGGATCCCGAGCGCAAGAAGGAACGCATCATTCTCAAAGGGGATGTTCCGTCCCCGATCAACCCGCCTTCCGGCTGCCGGTTTCATACCCGCTGCATGTATGCCACGGATCGCTGCCGATCCGAGGCGCCGATGCTTCGGGAAGTCGAAGAGCAGAGAGGTCATCAGGCGGCCTGTCACTATATTGAAGAGATTGCGGCCGGTACGTTGGAGAAGGTATAGCTTATACGCCACCGAACGAATGATGACGCTTCTCTATAAACGAGAAAAAAGCGAGAGCCCAAGATCTCGCTTTTTCTTTTAATAAATTTTAGCCTGCTAACCGAAATCGAAGAATGATCTTCAGCGACCTCCACTAAGCCGCCTTCAAAGGAGCCGCTTCTCCCACCTCGCTTGGGATCATGTTTTTGCGCCTATAAATGGAGAGGAGCAGGCCGACTGCCGCCATGTCCAGGATTTGGTTCATCCCGCTGTAAGAGAAGAAGGGTGGATCCAATGTAACCTTTGGAAGTATGCCGAGCCCCATGAGCAGCGGCCATAGCAGCCGAAATCCAAAGACAACGATGAGTAATGCAGCGATATGCTTCGCATAAGGATCCTTGTGAACCGTAGAAATATTCCATAGTCTAACGAGGAACAGCAGAATCAGTACGCCAACCACAACCCCGAACAACCAGCCGAAGCAATAGATGAGGTATGGAAACACGTTATCATAAAGGACATATGGGATCTTTGGTGCAGCTTGGCCAAAACCTTGTCCAAACCAACCCGCTGCTTGGATGGCATCGGCGTTATTCCCCATATACCACATTTCATTTGCAGAAGGATTCATAAATTCTCTCCACCGAAACAGTAAATGATCCGTCTGAGTGAAGAGAAAGCTAAGTAGTACTGTAAGAGACAGCGCGGCGATCATAACGAATTGCTTCATGCTGTTACTTGTTCTCCATGTTAAAACCAGGAACCCGATCACATAGATGTACGTGTAGATAATAGAGCTGCTTATGCTATAGAGAACTACAGGCAGTACTCCTCGATAGAGGATGTTCCAGGCTGTCTCCCACCGTCCCCATTGACTGGCAGGCTTCATCCCTGCCAAAGCGAGCAGAAGCGGTATCAAGGAAAAAGTGATGATATTGACTCCAATGTGACCTATGTTAATATAGGCAGTTCTCATATTGTGCAGTTGCCCATAGACCAATGAAACGGCCATTAAAATAACGATAAAGAAAAACACAGGGGCCGCGTATTTCTTTAGCTTTCGATAATCTAGAAAATAAAAGCCTATCAGGAATAAAACTCCGATTCCGAAGTAAAACAACTTCCTCTCTACAAGACTAACGGAATACCTTTCATCCCCGTAATAAACACTCAACATGCCAACCAGTCCAATGATTAAAAACAGAGCCAGCATAGCGAGCAGCTTCCAATCCAACTGTGGCCGATGAGCCATATGCAGGTTTTTGCCGATATCCCCCGGATCCCCCATTTGTTTCACCGCTTCCTGTATAGCGAACTCTTCTGGAAGTCCCTCCAGCATCAGCAGTTCGGTCCGATCCTCAATATGACCCAGCAGCTCCTCTCGAATCTCGGGATGCATTTGCCTCGTGCGCACTTGCTTGCACACACGGTCCAAAAATTGCCGGACAACTATATTTCCCTCCATTTGCCGCATGCGGTTCCTCCTTGACCAGAATGTAAGTTATCGTTTGAATTCCATAAATTTCGATGGCATAGGCTCAAATATAAATAGGGGTTATTAGTTTAAAAATGAATATTTATACAATTTTTTATGATAAAAAAAGATAACTCTCCTCAAGATGGATGCGGTGCTCAATCAAACCTCGGATGAACATCCGTGGTTTATTGAATCCCGTTCCTCCCGAGCCAATCCGAAGAGAGTTATCTGGTCATCTTGTAAGTTAAAACAGCAGGTGTTGTTCGATAAGTCTGTCCGATTAAAATAGAAGCGGCTGCGTAGATATTGACCCTCCACTAAGCCGCCTTCAAAGGAGCCGCTTCTCCCACCTCGCTTGGGATCATGTTTTTGCGTCTGTAAATGGAGAGGAGCAGGCCGACTATGGCAAAATCCAGCATGTTGTTGACGCCGCCATACGAGATAAAAGGAAAGTCCAGGCTCACAATGGGTACCACTCCCAGTCCCATCAGGATTGGCATGAGCAGGCGCAGTCCCATTACTACGATGACGCCGGTCACGATATTTTTCCCGTAGGAATCGTGAAGTACATGGGCTATGCTCCACATTCTGGCGAGGAACAAAAGAACGACCATGCCCACCACGATGCCAAACATCCAACCGAAGCAATAAATCAGATAGGGGTATATGGAGTCGCTATAAACGTACGGGATCCCTGGATTTGGCGCAGCAAAGCCTTGACCGAACCAGCCGGCGGAAGAAACGGCATCCGTGATGACCCGCATGAAATAACCGCCATCCCCCTCGCGGTCTTCGAGCCCCTCCAATCTCCACATGAGGTATATCCTTTTAGTAAACAGAATATAAACCACACCAATAAACGACAGTAATGTTAGTACCGCAAATTGTTTAATATTCCTTTTCGTCGTCCAGGTCAGTATCAGGAATCCTAGCAAATAAATGAACATATACACCATCGAACCACTCATGCTGTACAGTGCGATCGGCAGCCCACCCCGATACAGGATGTGGAATACAGCCTCCCATGGTCCCCACCGATTCGCAGGCTTCATGCCTGCCAAGGAGAAGAGGAGAATAAAGACGGACACCGTTCCAAGCATGGGAATCACAATAGGCCCGACGTGAAGATAGAGGTTGGCTCCATTTATATTCGTCCCGAAAAATTCCGTCATCGCCATCAGGCATAGCATGATAAAAAACAAAGCCCCGGAATACTTCTTCAGCTTTCTGTAGTCCAAGAAATAGAAACCGATGAGAAGGATCAAGCCGATACCGAAGAACACAACTTTTCTCGCGAACATATCTGTGATCTTTTCCGTACCGGAATAATCCACGCTCAGTGCCCCGAACAACCCAATCAGCGAAAGCAAAGCCAGCAGGATAAGCAGCTTCCAATCCAACTGAGGCCGATGGGCCAAATGCAGGCTTTTGCCGATATCCCCCGGATCCCCCATCTGTTTCACCGCTTCCTGCACCGCCGGCTCCTCCGCATTTCCCTCCAGCATCAGAAGCTCCGTCCGCTCCTCAATATGGCCGAGCAGTTCTTCGCGGATTTCCGGATGCATGGCTCTTGCGCGTACCTGCTTGCACACCTGGGTCAGGAAGTCTTGGACAACCTTGTATTCTTCAACCGATCGCACGCTAGCTTCCCTCCCCGATGACTGTATCCACCGCCGTCCGGAATTTAACCCACTCCTTGGTCTTCTCATGGAGCTGCTCCCTGCCGCGCTCGGTAATCCGGTAATATTTCCGTTTGCGTCCATCATGCTGGCTCCAGGAGGAATCCAGCCAACCTTCCGCCTCCAGCGTGTGCAGAATCGGGTATAACGTGCCTTCCTTCATGAGGAACACCCCATCTGAGCTTTGCTCAATCTCCTTGATCAGCTCGTACCCGTACATTTCCCGCTTGTTCAACACGGTAAGCAATAAAATGACGGTGCTGCCTTTCAGCAGCTCTTTGTTAATGCCCATTTCCCTATCACTCCAATACCTAGGTAATCTATGTATCGTATAACTATGTATATGAGTATAGAATAAGCGACTCCACAATGCAACGCATGTTTTCGAATGATCGGGCGATTCGTCAATTTGCCAGAACACCGAAAAGCCCGGCAGCTTTTGCCGCCAGGCTCATGTATCAGCCATTCTTTTCTTCACTTTTAATGAGCATCCGCCGCCCATAATCACCAATTATAGTTTGGAGCATACAACCTGCCGTTTTGCCCATCATCACCGATAATCGAACTATCACTTTAGAAGACAGGAACTTTCGTTTTCATTAGTAACCCTTATCCGGCCCTCACCGCGCCTGTCACGTGCAGCGCAAAATCCTCAGCATGACGCCGCAGCTCTTCATCTGTCAGCTGCATGGCATTATGCACGGTAAATACCGGCAAGTAGACCGCCCCTACCAGACTGGCCGTCACTTCAAAAGGCCGGGTGAGCTCTTCCACCGTGTATCGGTTATATCCTGCGTTGCCATAGGCTTCCGCTGCTCCGCCGGTCGTCACGGCCACGCCCCACTCTTTCCCCCGGAGCTTGTCGCCGCCCGGGCCATAAGCCTATCCGAAGGTCAGCACCTCGTCGAACCAATGCTTCAGAAGAGGCGGCGAGCTGTACCACCAGAAAGGGAACTGAAACACGATGCGGTCATGCCGAAGCAGCAATTGCTGTTCGGCCGCGATGTCGATGATGCCATCCGGATACCGCTGATACAGGTCATGCACCGTCACCTCAGGATGATGTCCCACCGTTTCGGTTAGCTCGCGATTGATCCGTGATCCCTCATGCAGACCCGGATGTGCAACGATCACTAGTGTTTTCATGTATGATCCCCACCCTTTTCTCGCCTAGCGTTATGTATACAAAAAGTATCAAGCCTCGGCAACGTCCGAATATGAGAAATGTCACAGGTAGCCTTATCTGTCTGTGATACTGTAGCAAGGAACATAGCGGGCGGAAAAAGTACGCCAAGGGAGGAGAATGAGAACGTGGCCCTTGTTATTCAAAATGTCAGACTGGCCCATCGCATCTATCGACTTACCGTTCAAGGCAGCTATTCGGCACGAATGGGACAGTTCTTCATGCTTCGCTGCTGGGATGCCTATCCCGTGCTGTCACGGCCGATCAGCGTTCATAACCTGACGGAGGATTCCGTTTCCTTCTTATATCGCGTGCAGGGAACCGGTACGTGGCTGCTGTCGGCGCTTCAAGCGGGTGACAAAATACAGCTGGAAGGGCCTTTCGGGCAAGGGTTTCCTGAACCCCAAGGACGGACGGCATTGGTGGGAGGCGGTATCGGAGTGGCTCCGCTGCTGCTCGCAGCTAAGGAAATTCCCGAAGCCAGCGTGTATCTGGGATACGCCGGCGTTCCCTTCGGGGTCAACGGATTCCACGAAATCAGCCGGGATGTCACGGTGAAGTCCGGCGGCACCATCGTCGATGCAGTGGACCCGAGCCGCTATGACACGATACTTGCCTGCGGCCCGGTTGGGATGATGCACAGCTTGGCGCAAAAAGCCGAAGGTACAAACGCGAAGCTCCACGTTTCCATCGAGAAGCGAATGGGCTGCGGCATCGGGGCATGCAACAGCTGCACGTTAACTGCCGCGGGTTCGAACCGCAAGGCGTGCACCGACGGCCCCGTATTTCTGGCGAAGGAGGTGAACTGGAATGATCTCCATCGATTGTGAACTGGCGGGAGTGCCGCTGTCGAATCCGATATTAGCAGCCTCGGGCACGTTCGGTTTCGGCAAACCGTATGCGGATCTGTATCCGCTTCGCAAGCTCGGGGGCATTGTCTCCAAGGGATTGACCCTGACCCCGCGGCTAGGCAATACGGGTACGCGGATCTATGAAACGCCATCGGGCATCATGAACAGCGTCGGCCTGGAGAATCCGGGAATCCGGGCTTTTCTGGAGCACGAATTATCCGACATGACTTCGCACGGGACAGCGGTCATCGTCAATCTCGGCGGCGGCACTGTACGGGAATATGCGGAGGGCGCCGAGCTGCTTACCGAAGCCAGCAGCAAGCTGCGCTCAGCCGGCAAACGGGCCGTCGACATGATCGAGCTTAACATCTCCTGTCCCAACATCAAGGAAGGCGGGCTTGCCTTCGGCATCGAGAATGAGCAGGCTCGAGAGGTGGTTCGCGCAGTCCGCAACGCCACCACGCTGCCTCTGCTCGTCAAGCTCTCTCCCGGGGCGAAGGATTTGAGGGAAATGGCACGGATGTGTGAAGCCGAAGGGGCCGACGGCCTCTCGCTAATCAATACGATTCAAGCGATGGCGATTGATATTCGGGAACGTCGCAGCGTTTTTGACAGAGCGTACGCCGGATTATCCGGGCCGGCGATTAAGCCGATTGCCCTGCGGATGGTCCATCAGGTGGCCCGGTCGGTGTCCATCCCGGTGGTGGGAATCGGCGGCATCTGCAGTGCCGAGGATATCCTCGAATTCATCATGGCAGGTGCCGCAGCCGTACAAATCGGTACGTACAACTTCATCAACCTCCGTGCGGGAGATACCCTGGCTGAAGAACTGATTCAACTGATGGAGAACGAGGGCATTCAATCCCTGGATGACATTCGAGGCATTATTTGACGGATGCTCAACTTCCTGAAATTCAGCATGCTCGCCTGAACATGAAGCACCGCGTCAGTTTGTGATTTTTTTCACCGATAACTATTCTTTTTCAGAATACAATGAACTCAAGAACAATATTTGTGAAGTAATTCACAAAATCATAGGAGGAAACCAGAATGAAAAGGACACTCTCTCTATCCCTCTCCGTCATGTTGATGTTCGCGCTGCTCGTAGGCTGCGGAGGCAACGGAGACAAAGAGCCTGTCACCACGGACAAACCGGCAGAGAGCCAAAACACGGATAATGCCGGAAACGCGGAGCAACCGGCCCAAGAAGGAACGGCCCTGCAGGACGGCTTATATTACGCCGAAGGCGAATTTGCCGAGGATTCCGGCTGGAAGGAACTCGTCGCGATTAAAGTCGAAGGCGGTAAAATCGTCAGCGCCAATTGGAACGGTCTTCATAAGGACGGCGGGTTGGACAAAAAGACATTTTCCGAAAAAGGCTTCTACGGCATGAAGGAAAAAGGCGGCGCTCAAGCGGAATGGCATGAGCAGGCAGCCAAGATGGAGGAATACCTGGTGGCTCAGCAGTCCGTTGAAGGGCTCGCCTTGAACGACGAAGGCCGCACGGATGCCGTATCCGGGGTATCGATCCATGTCAACGGTTTTACGGAACTGGCAGCAAAAGCACTGGCCGCGGGACCTGTTGAAGCAGGACCATACAAAGACGGCAGCTACCACGCGGAAGCGGCTGACTTCGATGCCAAATCCGGCTGGAAGGAAACCGTCGACGTTACCGTAATTAACGGTAAAATCGCCGCAGTCAGCTGGAACGGCGTTCATAAAGACGGAGGCACCGACAAAGTCACCCGTTCCAAATCAGGCGAGTACGGCATGAAGAACGGCGGGGCTCAATCCGAATGGCACGAGCAGGCTTATCAAGCCGAGCAGTATTTGATCGAAAAGCAAGACCCGCAGGCCATCGTAACGGGTGAAGACGGCAAAACCGATGCCATCTCCGGTGTATCCATCCACGTCAACGGATTCGTAGAACTGGCAGCGAAAGCGCTCGAAGGCGCCAAATAAGCCACAAGTACGATAGAAAGAAGACAACTATTCCTTGAGGGGAGATTCGCATGAAACAGATTATCGTGCTGGGCGGCGGATACGGCGGTATACTTACCGCCAAGAAGCTGGCTAAACGACTGCGCAAACAGAAGGATTTGCGGATAACGCTCATCGACCGCAAGCCGTATCATACGCTGCTGACCGAGCTTCATGAAGTGGCCGCCAACCGGGTCGAGGAGGATTCCATCAAAATCGACCTGAAAAAAGTATTTTCCGGATTCCGGAACGTGGACGTGGTGCTGGATGAAATCGGCGGCATCGACTTTGACGGCCAGACGCTCCAGGGAGAGAAACAGACCTACAACTACGACTATTTAGTCATCGGTACAGGCAGCAAGCCAACCTTCTTCGGCATACCGGGTGCGGATCAACACGCCTTTACCCTGTGGTCTTACGATGATGCGGTCCGCCTGAAAGAACATACCCTGAATATGTTCCGCAAAGCGGTTCTTGAGCGCAACCCGCAGGTCCGCAAGGAAATGCTGACCTTCGTCGTTGTCGGCGGCGGATTCACCGGCGTGGAAATGATCGGCGAGTTGGCCGAGTTCACGCAGCAATTATGCAAGGAATTCTACGTGGATCCAAGCGAGGTTACGCTTCACGTTGCCGACATGGTCGACAAGATCCTTCCGATCCTGCCGGAGCCGTTAATACGCAAAGCCGAGAAGCGGCTGCGTAAAATGAACGTCAACATCATCACGGGTTCCAAGATTACGGAGGTTAAGCCGGACGGCGTTACCGTCGGCGGCAGCGATATCAAATCCCGCACCGTTATTTGGACCGCGGGGGTGGAAGGCTCCGATGTGGTCGGCAGCATGGATGTCGAGCAAAAAGGCCGCAAGCGGATTTTGACCAACGACAAGCTGCAAGTTCCTGCTCATCCGAACGTATATGTCGTCGGGGACAATATCTTCTACATTCCTGAGGGCGCGGCTGCACCCGTACCTCAAATGGTGGAAAACGCGGAACTCGCAGCCCCGGTCATTGCGCATAACATCGTCGCTGAAATATCGAACAAACCGATGAAATCCTACAAGCCGACGTTCCACGGCACGATGGTCTGTATCGGCAGCCGCTACGGGGTAGCCAACGTGGGCGTGCCGGGCCATATGTTCAGGCTCAGCGGCTTCCCGGCCATGCTGGTCAAACATCTGATCAACATGCTCTATCTGTTCCAGGTTTGCGGCTTCAACAAGGTATACCATTATATGCTGCATGAATTCTTCCATGTCCGGAACAACCGCAGCTTCGTGGGCGGGCATTTTGCCAAGCGCTCGCCGAATTTCTGGCTCGTTCCGCTGCGGATTTTTGCCGGATGGATGTGGCTGTCCCAAGGGTGGGATAAGATTCATAAGATCATTGACGATCCGAATAAAATGTTCCTCATTCCTGCCAAAGCAGCCGACGGCGTAAGCGCAGCTTCCGCTGCAGGCGCCGATGCAGCCGGAGCGGCAGACGCGGTGTCCGCCGCCTCCGCTTATACCGCAGAAGCGGTCACCGCCCTTCCGGTGCCGGATTTCTTGAAATCCATCGTCGACTGGTCGATGGACCTGATGTTCTATACCGGAGACGGCGGCTATACTTCGCTTGCCTATGTGTTTCAGACCTCGATGGTATTGGCTGAGCTGATCGTCGGCATCCTGCTGATCGTCGGATTGTTCACGGCACCTGCAGCCGTAGCCAGCGTCGCCATGGGCGCCATGGTTTGGGTATCGGGTATGGCACCTAACGAAATGCTGTGGTATCTGGCAGCAGGAATCGCCTTGATCGGCGGATCGGGCAGCACGTTCGGTCTTGACTACTATGTGTACCCTTGGCTGAAAAAGGTATGGAAACGAATACCGATCGTAAGGCGCTGGTACGTGTATACGGACTAATTCTTCTCTATTCAATAGAACGGGCTGATCGTATCGGCTTTGCCGAAACAAGCTCAAGCCCTAACCGTTCTGCCGACATTCACATTCTGATCAACACGAGCCTTCCGGAAGGAGTCAATAACGATGGATATGAAGCTATTACAGGATACGATCGACCTGCTTCGGTCGCATATCGATTCCGGAACGGATATCGATTGGATGGAGATGGATAACAGACCGGTGAGGGACATCGCCGATATGCTCAACGCTTATGAACTCGCCTATTCACGCAAAATGACGGTGCTGGCTTGCTGCATCCTGATTCATACTGCGCTAAACAAGCATGGCAAGCTGCAAGCGAAGGATAACGAGAGACTGACGCGTTTGCTGCTGGACGGCGATTATTTGACCGGACTCATGTACCGGATTGCCGTCAAGCGAAAGGAATGGAAGCTGCTGTCCCGGCTTCTCCCCTTTCATAAGCGCATGCAGCTCAGCCTGCTCAAGAACGTTTCACCCGAAAGGATATTCAACGAGCTTAAGCGCGAAATCCGCAGCTATCTGGAGCAGCGGAGCGCGTAAGGAGCCATCCATGGAAAGGGGCGCGGATACAGATGAACCTTCATAACCGAATCGGAGTGGATCTCGCTTCCTTCGATCGCCTGCTCCGGGAGGTCGTCAGCTCAGACCGCGACCTCCCCCCTTCCTCCGTGGTGCTGAGCAGCGTCATGGATCTCATTAATGCCGGCGGCAAGCGGCTGCGCCCGCTTATGGTCGTGCTCGGCAGCCGTTTCGGGGAAAGCGGCCATGAGCCGGCCGTCATGAAAACCGCCGTACTGCTTGAATATCTGCACATGGCCTCGCTGGTGCACGATGACATTATCGATCAATCCGATATGCGGCGCGGCATGCCGACCCTGCACGAGACGACCGATGTCCAGACGGCGGTGCACATCGGCAACTACATGATTGCCCGTGCCATCGAATGGGCCGCCGGTCATCCGGGCGGCGACCCGGACGGGAACAGCGAAGACGTCTCCGAAGACGAGGCCTACCGATTAGCCGAGCTTGCGGCGCTGGTCACCGAGCTCTGCATGGGAGAATACGATCAGCTTCAACACCGCTTCGACTTCGGACTGACGATGGAGCAGTATTTGGAGAAAACGCGCTGCAAAACGGCCCTGTTGATGGCCCACTGCCTGAAAGCGGGCGCGGAAGCAGCCCATGCGGATGCCGGAACTGCTGAACGGCTCTTTCAATTCGGGGAGTCGCTCGGCATGGCCTTTCAAATCCGGGATGACCTGCTCGATTTCACGAAGCCCAGGGAGGCCATCGGCAAGCCGGCTGGCGCAGACCTGCAAAACGGCAACATTACGCTGCCGGTGCTTTACGCCCTAAACGATCCTGCCCTTGCACCTAGAATCAGGCAGCTCGGCCCTCATTCCGCCGCGGCAGACATGGATGACGTCATCCACCGCATCGCCGCAACCGGCGCGATCGAGCAGAGCGAAGAGCTTGCCCGTTCCTATGCGGAACATGCCCAGCGTATGATCGGCGACTTCGCGGATCACCCGGCTCAGCGTGATTTGCAGGCATTGCTCCATTATTTCCTGCCCTAAAAGACAGACATGAAGCCATATACTCCAAACGAACAGGGATACGTCCATCATGGATGCATCCCTGTTCGATATGAAAGGATGTTTAATCGACATGCATCGCACACGAATCTGGCGGTGGCGAATTGCGCTGACGGCCTTCCTGCTCCTGCTTGCTGCCGGGGGCTTCATGCTATTCAGGACATCTCCTCTTGCGGAACAGGAGACCGTTGACACGCAAGTGAGCTCCATCGCCATTTTTGCGCTCAAGGGCTGCGGCGGCTGTTCCAAGGCGCTGGGCGTCATGGAGCAGATGGAAGCAACCTCCCGGGACTACCGTTACCAGTATTTCAGCATTTCGGAGGATACGGAGGCCGTTAACCGGTACGGTATTACGGAGCACCCAACGATCCTGTTCCTGAACGCTCAGGAGGAAGAACTCGGAAGACTGACCGAAGATATATCAAGCGACAGGATCCTGCGGGAGCTGGAAGATATCGCTGCGAACGGTGCACGCCCGCCCGAGGGAGCGACTCTCTCGGCCATCCCCGGCACGATGCCCAGCGTAACCCTCCATGCCTATGACCCGCATTCCGGTCTATTCACGCCGGTATCCCAGTACGTGCAGACGGATACCTCCGTCCGCTATCCGAAGGTCAGTGCCATGACGATGCTGACCCAGCTTTCGGATCTGCTGCCGCCCGAGCTGGAAAGCGCCATCCCGGCCGGCGTAAGCTTCGCCGAAATCCGAACCGAACACGGGGTAACCGTGGTGGAGCTGTCCCCATCGTTTCGTGCTTTTACCGGCTCTAAGGAGGGAGAACGGGCGGAAGAAGCCATCGCGCTTACGCTGCAGACCTTTGAAGGCGTGAACGGCGTTCAAGTGGTAAGCGGCGCGTATCGCAGCGACATCCTCTATGCGGAAGCCCTTGCTGGCCGTTCCGACGGCAAAACCGAATACCTGCTGCATCCCGATACGCCTCTTCCGCATATGTCCAGCGTGAAGGAATACAATGCAGCCATCCTCCATGCCGGCCACTTGGCCTTCATGCCCTGCTTCTGCGGATGCGGCGATGCCGGCCATAGCAGCAACCTCAATTGCTACTATGCTCAAGAGGAAGACGGCAGGCTCACGCCAACCACGCACGCGAAATTCTGCCAAACCTGCCTGGACGTCACGAATATGTACCTGGGCGGCAGGCAGCAGGGGCTGAGTCTGAAGGAAATCCGGCAATCCGTGGACCGGGCCTACGAGGGGATCAAGCCGACGGATACACCGATGCCGATGAATGAATAGGTATGACAAAAACACCGTTCCGTAAAGGATCGGTGTTTTTATCTATATTTTCTATGAGATGCATTGTAAAGCTCACAAAAAAGATCGGTCAAATCCCAGTTCACTGATATAATTCCCATATTATAACTTTACGGCAGACATGCATCTCATCTATGATTTGACTGGGTAAATCATCCACCTTATGGGATACGCCAAAATTAAAAATCGGCAGATTAGAGGAGACGTATTACAACGTGATCAGAACATACCTAAGCTTTTTAACACTGGCATTGCTGTTTCTTATGTTTGCCCATGAAGAGACGGAAGCCTCCAGCCAAAAAGTTAGTTTGACCCTCCCTAACGGGGCCACCTACTATGGTGAAGTGAAGAACAACAAACCTCACGGAAAAGGTACGATGCGATGGGGACCATCCAAAGTATACAGCGGCGAGTGGTACAATGGACAAAGATCCGGTACAGGCAAATACATATCGGACAAGCTTCCCGAGGATATGAAAATCGTCTACGAGGGGGAATGGCGAAACGATCGTCCTAACGGAACGGGAATTCGGAGCGAAAGCAACCCTGATTTTGAATTTCATGTAATCTCGAAGGGCATTTTCAAGGATCATGACTTGTTGTCAGGTTATACCGTGATGCAATCCATGGACATCCTTTCGTTTGAATACCGGAATGGGAACACTCTCTTGGAGTTTTCCGTATCGGATCAGGAGCAGGCAAATGAATTGATGCTATCAAAATTGGCCTGCGGCCGCATTCAACTGCTGAATTATTACAAAAGGGATAAGTCCACGCCTGACTACAAAGGGTTCGCATATGCAAGCGAAATGGAGGATTACGGGAGCTCCATCAGCGAAGGCGTATATCGAACGGGTGACTATGGGGTGATGGAGCTCTACACTGGACTGAATCAACGCTTCGAGGACGAAGAGCACTATAGAGTAGAGAATTACAAGAACGGGAGACTCGCCTCTGCAAGAGAAGTACCGGAGAACGGACGGTTTGCCGGGATCGTTCAAGGGAAAATCAATAACAAGAAGCATGTCCTGCAGCCTTACCTAGGTGAATTCTCAAAGCTATTAAAGGACATTGAAAACGAATCAGAGCCAGAAAGCTGCAGCAACTCGTCCACCAGCGTTTGCGGGCCCTTTTCTATCCAATTCGAGTAACAATAAACCACCAAACCGCAGTCCTTTAGGACTGCGGTTTTCATGCTCTTCAGACCGCCGTTACAGCAGCGCGGCTGCGGCCACGGGCAGCAGAAATGCCGCCACGAATAACGTGTCCGCCCGCTTCCATACAAACAACCTGAACCTGCTTCGCCGCGCACCCAGGCGATAGCCCCGGGCCTCCATGGAATCGGCCAGCCCGATCGCGCGCCGGAAAGCGCCTGTCGTTACCGGGACCAGCAGGGCAATGATCAGCCGCGCCTTCTCCCTCAGCGGGTGGGATGACAGGTCCAGTCCCCGGGAATGCTGCGCCTTCCACAGCCGCTCGGCTTCCTCGAAGATGGTCGGAATGAACCGGAGGGCTATGCCGAGCATCAGCACCAGCCGATCCGTCGGCACGCCGATCCAGGTCAGAGGCCGCAAGAGGCTGCCGAGTCCCTGGGCCAGCTGCTCCGGCTGGGTCGTGAAGGTCAGCACCGCCGCCAGCATGATGAAGAGTCCCATCCGCGAAGCGGACACGATCCCTTTTTCCAATCCGCCGGCATATACCTTGAACGCGCCCACATCCAGCAGTTTCCCGCCTCCCGCATCATAAAGGATGTGAAATACCAGGATGAACAACAGCAGGAACATCAGCGGTTTCATGGCTCTGATGTAATAGCGGTACGGGATACGCGTAGTCCGGATCACCACAGCAGTGAACAGCAGCAGCGCGAGTACCCCCATATATCCGTCCACCAGGAACACAGCCACCATAAAGAGCGGCATGGCCGCCGTCTTGGCGCGGGGATCCAGACGGTGAACCCATGAATCGCCTTCCATATATCGGCCCAGGATGATTTTTCGTTTCATGTCGGCTCCCTCCTATCTCCTCTGCCTAGCCCTGCCAGCCCTGTCCTATGATCCCAGCAGTTCCGCATACCATTCCGCCAATGCTGCCGCATCCGGAAGCATTTCCGCGGGTTCGATTCCAAGCTGTGCGGCCAGCATACCCGCCATCCGCACGGAGGAAGGAGCCATCAGACCTCCCTGCTCCAGCACCTCCTGTCGGTGTACGAGCTCCCCGGCCGTTCCTTGAAATAAGACCTTGCCGTCCTTGATTACCACGAATTCGTCTGCAAAGGGCACGATTTCCTCCAATCGGTGAGTGACAACGAGGACGGTTTTGCCTTGCGTCCTCGTTAATCCATGCAGCCGCTGCATCAGATCCTCCCGGCTGGCAGGATCGAGGGAGGCCGTTGGCTCATCCAAAGCCAAAATGTCGGGATCCGCCGCCAATACGGCGGCAACCGCCGCTTTCCGCATTTGGCCCGAGCTTAGCTTGAAGGGACTCTGCCCCAGCAGCTCCTCGTCCAATCCGACGAAGGATGCCGCTCTGCGGACCGCCTCTGCGGCTTCGGCAGGACTCCGCCCGAAATTAAGCGGTCCGAATAATAGATCCTTCTCCACCGTTTCTTCAAACAGCTGCTGCTCCGGATATTGAAACACCAGGCCGACCCGTTGCCGCAGCCCGGCCGGAATTTTCTTGCCGTCACCCGATTCAAGGCGGAAATCCAAAATGCGAATCAGGCCGTCATCCGCCCGAATCAAACCGTTCATATGCTGGAGAAGCGTTGATTTCCCCGAGCCCGGCGCACCAAGGACGGCAATCATTCGGCCTTCCTCCAGCTCCAGATTCAGGCCGTCAAGCCCAAGAACCGGACTCATCCCCCGGTCCCGGTAGCGGTAAGAAACCTCTTCGAATGATATGACCATAATGCCTCCAGCACCTCCTTCTCCCTGACCAGCTCGCCGATATCGATTCCTCTCGCTCTCAGCTCCCTGCACAACTGGAGGGCAAAAGGCGCCTTCAGCCTGCACCGCTGCAGCAAGTCGTCCTGCAGAAGCAGCTCCTTTGGACTGCCGTCCGCGGTCACCATGCCGCCGTCCAGCACGATCATCCGGTCGGCTTCGGCCATCTCCTCCACATCATGGGTGATGGAGATGAGCGTGTACCTGCCTTCGGCGTGCATGGCCCGCATCAGGCCCAGCAGCTCATTCTTGGCCTTCTCATCCAGCATGGAGGCCGCCTCGTCCATGACAATGATGGAAGGCTCCATCGCCAGCACGGCAGCGATGGCCGCCCGCTGCTTCTGTCCGCCGGACAGAGTGGCCGGATGCCGTTGGAGCAGATGGACGATATCCAGCCGCTCCGCATAGGTTCGAATCCGCTGCAGCATCTCTTCCCGGCTCAGGCACAGATTTTCCAGGCCAAACGCGATATCATCCTCTACGGTGAGGCCGACAAACTGATCGTCCGGGTTCGCAAACACCATGCCGATATGACGGCGAATGTCGCCCAGCGTGCGGCCGTTCAGCTCCAGCCCATCGATCAGAATGCGTCCCCGGCTCATGAGGAGCAGGCCGTTCAACAGCCGAATGAGCGTGGACTTGCCTGCCCCGTTTCTCCCGGCGATGCATACCCACTGTCCATGGGGGATCGCCAGCGAGACATCTTTGAGCACGTTCGTGCAGCCCTGTCCGTAATATACATGTTTAAGCTTTACGGCATGTTCTGACTTATCGGTTATGCCCGCCATGCCTAACGCCTCCCCCTTAGCTTTCTGTGTGAAACATGCCGAACGGATCAATACGCCGCAGGGATTCGATCAGATATTTTGCGGCCCATCCGACGAAGATCCCGGTCACCACGCCCGCCCCGAGCAGAAAGGGCAGGTAATAATAGATTTTTGCCGTCCCCAATACCAGCGAGGCTGCCGTCAATTGTCCGATATTATGAGCGATGCCGCCCGCGATGCTCACCCCGGTTAAGCTGAAATTGCTCCCCCCGAGCCTCAGCATGACATACATCACCAGATAACTCGCCAGAGCGCCGAACATGCTGAACAGAAAGGTCGAGAAGCTGCCGAGTATAAAGGCGGTCAACAATGTTTTTAAGACAATGAGCCACAAGGCATCCCTGCCCCCAAGACAGACCAGACAGGTCAGAACCATAATATTGCCGAGCCCCAGCTTGGCGCCGGGTATCGTGACCGCGAACGGAATCAGGGCTTCCACAATGCCCAGCACCACCGATAATGATGCGCAGATGGCGATCACGACCAGCTTGCGGAGCGCATAAGGATCAGGAGACAACGGCATCCGGCTCACTTCCTTTAATTTGTTCTCCGGTCACTTCAACGAACACGCGATTAGGCAAACATACGATGGTGCCATGGATGTCGTGAACGTGGCCGAACCCGATGCAGAGCTGATCCGGACAATCCGACTCCACCATCTCGATCCCTTCGCGCGAGATCCTCAAGAGGTTGTATCCCCGCTCCGTCCGGATTTCTATGTCTCGGGGCTCTTCCGTCAGCGCCACCGTATCATAATGCTTTCCGTTCACCTCGATCATGGCATAGGTTCCCTTTGCCGTTCCGTCTTCCCCCATAAACTTGGATATTCCAAACCAGGCGACAGCCGCTATCAGCACAAGCGCTATTCCAATATCTCCGCGTTTCATCAGCATCTCTCCACTTCGCTTTGCTTATCTTCATTATCAGGGCTGCACCAAGTGCCAGAAATGATTTTTCTCACATTCAGCGGGGTAAGGGTCTGATACGCTGAGATCATCGGAACTCGATGCGAAATCAGCATCAGAATTCGAAGAGGAGGCACTATCATGAATAGGAAGTTTCTTTCCTGCGGCAGCCTGTTGATCATGCTCACCCTGCTGATGACGGGAGCGATCGGCTGCACAACCAAAGCGGATCAGAAGACAGCCGCCAGCACCGAACCGGCAACCGAACGTTACTTTATATTCGATACCATTGTCAGTCTCCGCGTTTACGATGAACGGATGACAACCCGGCATTTCGACGAGGTTAGGGCTCTGCTGGAACGGATCGACCAGCGCATGAACCGGCAGCTGGCCGGTAGCGAGATTGATCAGGTCAATCAAGCGGCGGGCAAATCCGAGGTCAGCGTTTCGGAAGAAACCTTCAAGGTGGTCCAGACCGCTATCGATTACGCGGCGGCTTCCGGCGGACATTTCGAACCGACCGTAGGCCCGCTGGTGGATCTCTGGGGCATTGGAGGCGAACATCCCGCTGTACCGAAGAAAGATGAGCTGACTGCCGCCATGCAGCGAATGAACTACAAGGATGTGATTTTAAATCCGGCATCGAATGCCATCCGGCTGGAGAAGGAGGGAATGTCGCTGGATCTAGGCGCCATCGCCAAAGGATATGCCGCAGATGTTATCGCAGACTATTTGCAGCAGCAGGGTTTCCGCTCCGCCATCATTGACCTCGGGGGCAACATCCTGGCCATGGGTTCAAAGCCGGACGGCTCACCGTGGAATATCGGCATCCAGGACCCTGAGAAGGATCGCGGGCAATCCCTGGGGACGCTTGAAGTCGTCAATAAGACGATCGTGACCTCCGGCGTGTACGAGCGTTTCTTCGAAGCAGAGGGAACCGTGTATCACCATATTCTGAGCCCCTTCACCGGTTATCCGGTCGATAACGACCTGCTCAGCGTGACGATCGTGACCGACACGTCCATGGACGCCGATGCCATGTCGACATCCGTCTTTTCGCTTGGGCTTACGGAAGGTCGGCAGTTCGTCGAGAGCCGGGATGACGCCGATGCCATTTTCGTCACCACCGACCATCAAATCTATCTCACTTCAGGTCTGACCGATACATTCAAACTGACGAATGACAATTATCAGCTTGCCGAATAAGTTACGAAAAGGAGAAGATCGTATGAAACAGAATCGAGCTGCAAGGTCCGATGCGAAGGATGGAGGGCTGTTTCCTGCGGGCACTTCCTTCGTCTTTTCGCCGCCGCATCTCGCTTTAATCCGGGAAATGGCCGAGCCAATCGGTTTGTTTGCCGGCGATTGTCTGTATCAGGAGAACGATCCTGCCGACCGGCTGTACTTCGTAAACCGGGGAAGCCTGAAGGTATCCAAGCTGCTGGAAGGCGGATTGTCGGCAACCTTGTCGCTCCACATCCCGGGCGATCTGTTCGGTGAGCCCGATCCGTTCGGACGAGCCGTGCATCATTTCGAAGCCAGGGCCATGGAGGATAGCGAGGTCGGCGTCGTGCCCCAGACCGAGCTGGATAAAATCATCCGCATCAACGGTGACTTTGCCGTGGAATATATGGGCTGGATGGCGCTCATGCAGCGTACCACGCAGAGCAAACTGCGCGATCTGCTGCTGCATGGCAAATCCGGCGCCCTATGCTCTCTGCTCCTGCGGCTGTACAATATGTACGGCACCTGCGGGACCGCCAAGGATCACAGGGCTATCATCGGCAAGCGGATCACGAATCTGGAGATGGCTGAGATGATCGGCTCTACTCGCGAAAGCGTCAACCGCATCTTGAACGAGCTTAAGGATCTGGGCGTGATTTCTACCGAACGGGGGCGCATCGTTCTGAATGATCCCGGCTATTTGCGGAATATTTGCCACTGCGAGGACTGTCCCAAAGAGATTTGCCGAATGTAACGGACATCAAACAAAAAAACCTCTGAATGGAACACGGAGTCAACAACAATCTACCGTGCCCAAACAGAGGTTTCTTATTCTCATGGCCCCTTTCATGAATTTCATTTACACGCCAGCACCCAAGGATTCGTGATCACCACATGATTCCATTACCCGCTCTAGAAAAACGAATTCTCTCCTGAAATGATACTGCCGTCTGATTAACGACCTCCCTTCAAGCATGCAGAGGTTCGGCAAACATTCGAAATTTCCACATGAAAACTGCGCTAATTCTCGGTGTATCATGACTCCGCCTTGCGCGCTATGATGGAGTTGATTTAACGGTTTAAGGGAAACGCACACTTTTTGCATGTATATCTGAGAGCGTTTCCATTCCAACTCTGCTTAGAAATGAGGTTTTGCTCATGAAATATCCGTTCCAGGATCCGGATCTACCGCTGGAAGAGCGGGTTCACGATCTGGTATCCCGATTGACCTTGGACGAAAAAATCGAATTAATGTGCCAATACCAGACGGAAATCCCCCGTCTCGGCGTGCAAAAATATAAGCATGGCACCGAAGGCGCCCACGGCGTGGCATGGCTTGGCGAAGCGACCGTCTTTCCGCAAAACACCGGACTTGCGTGCACGTGGAATCCCGAGCTGATGCGTGAAATCGGCTCGGTCATCGCAGAGGAAGCCCGGGTCTATTACCAGCGCGACCGGGCCATCAACGGACTGACCATCTGGGCGCCGACCGTGGATCTGGAACGCGACCCCCGGTGGGGACGAACGGAAGAAGCCTACGGGGAAGACCCGCACCTGACCGGGGAGCTATCCACCGGGCTGGTGAAGGGCATGCAGGGAGACCATCCCTTTTACTACAAAACGGTAGCTACCCTGAAGCACTTCTACGGCAATAACAATGAAGCCGACCGCGGCAGCGCCTCGGTAAGCATCGATCCGAGGAACAAACGCGAATATTATCTGAAAGCTTTCGAGGCTCCGTTCCGGGAAGGGAAAGCCGGTTCCATGATGACCGCGTATAACGGCATCAACGGCACGCCGTGCAACCTGAACCATGAAGTGAACGATATCGTCAAGCAGGAATGGGGCATGGACGGATTCGTCGTAGGGGACGCGGGTGACGTGCTGGGTACCGTCATGGACCATCATTATGTCGCTTCCTACGCAGAGGCCGTTGCGGGTTCCGTCAAAGCCGGAATCGACAGCATCACCGACGATCAGGACATCTCCTTCCGCGCTCTCCGCGATGCTTTGGAGCAAGGATTGCTTGAGGAGCAGCATCTGGACCATGCCCTCCGCAATACCTTCCGCGTCCGCTTCCGCCTTGGCGAATTCGACCCGGAGGAGCGGAATCCATACAGCCGCGTACCGGAGACGAAGCTCTGCGCGCCGGAGCATGCCGAATTATCTCTTCGAGCCGCCCGTGAGTCGATCGTGCTGCTGAAAAACGACGGTTTGCTGCCCCTTCCGCGTGATCCGTTCAAATCCGCGGCCGTGATCGGACCGCTCGCCAACGAAGCGTTCACGGATTGGTACAGCGGCACGCCTCCCTACCGGATTACGCCGCTTCAGGGCGTGCAGGCCAAAGCGGGAGACCGTTACGTTCAATTCCATACGGGATTGGATCAGGTGCGCCTTCGTTCTGCCGTCAGCGGCACGTATGTCGCCCTGTCTTCCGAGGAGCAGGGCATCCTGCTTGCAGGCACGTCAGCATCCGCCGATGCCGCCGTATTCGAGCGAAACGACTGGGGCTGGGGCTCTGTCACGCTCCGCCTGGTCAGCAGCGGCAAATTCGTGACGGAAACGGAAACGGGACTGCAAGCTGCGGCCGACGAAGCTCGCGGCTGGTTCGTGAAGGAGGCTTTCGGCTTCGAGGCGTTGCCGGATGGAAGCTTCCTGATGAAAAACTGGGAAGGCAAACCGATCCTGCTCGATGAGCATGGCCGGCTTGTTGTTGGCGGCATCGAGGAAACGGGAACGCCGTTTACCATCGAAACGGTTCAGGACGGCATCGCTGAAGCCGCTGCAGCGGCAGCATCGGCTGAAACCGCCATCGTCTTCGTGGGAAACAGCCCGTTCATTAACGGCAAGGAAACGATCGACCGTCCCGACATCACCCTTCCGCCTGCTCAGCAGGCTTTGATTCAGGCGGTGTTCGAAGCTAATCCCCATACGGTGGTGGTCATCGTAGGCGGGTATCCGTTCGCGGTGAACTGGGAACAGGAGCATGTGCCGGCCATCCTCTTTACGTCTCACGCCGGGCAGGAGCTGGGCCACGCGGTGGCCGACGTTCTGTACGGAGATTATAATCCGGGCGGCCGCTTAAACATGACGTGGTATAAGTCAACCGAACAGCTTCCGGACATCATGGATTACGACATTATCAAAGGGAAGCGGACCTATCAATATTTCGAGGGGGATGTACTGTACCCGTTCGGTCACGGCCTCAGCTATTCCCGCTTCCAATACAGCGGTCTATCGCTTAGCCGTCCGCAGATCACGGCCGAAGGCAGCGTAACCGTCACCGTTGCGGTTAGGAACGAGAGCCAGCTGGCCGGGGATGAGGTGGTTCAGCTGTATGTGAAGGCTGACTCCTCCCGCGTCATTCGTCCTCTCAAAATGTTGAAGGGCTTCCGCCGCGTTCATCTGGCTCCAGGCGCTTCGGAAACGGTAACCTTTGAGCTCAAAGCCGAGGATCTGGCCTTCTGGGATGTCACCCGGGAGCGCTACTGCGTGGAAAGCGGGACCTATACGCTCATGGCTGGACCATCCTCCGGCCGGCTGCCGGTCACCGCAGTCCTTCAAGTCGAAGGAGAAACGATCCCGCCACGCACGCTGCGGGAGCCTGTTCGAGCAGTGAATTATGACGACTACCAGGGTGTCTTCCTGGATGAATGCCGCGAAGGCGGCGAAAGCATCCGTTTAATCGGCGACTCGGGATGGATCGCCTTCCATGACGCCGATCTCGGCGATTCTCCGGCCACGTTCGAGGCCAGGGTGAGCGGACATATCAAGGGTGGCGACATCGTCGTTACGACCGGCAGCCCGGATGGCCCCGCAGCCGGAAGCTGCAGGGTCCTGCCGACCGGAGGGCGCCAGGCCTGGACGACGGTAGAGGCCGATCTGACGGGGTTAGCAGGACGGGCCGACGTCTTCCTGATCATGAAAGGCGAGGTGCAGATCAGCTGGTTCGGCATAGCTTAAGCCGCCAGCGATCTAGTGATAACCCTCTCTAATATGCTTAATCGATGGTTCTAACGAGCCTGTCAGCGGCACCCTATCTTACAGATATCCATAGAACATCTTGCCCTACGTTTTATACGATGGGCAGATGTTCTTTTTTGTTAGAATGAAGTCAATCCGAAAATATAAGAAAATGTCTCCGCCTTCGTTACAGGCCACCACCACAAAAAATGTGAACCCTTTCCAAGGGTCATTTGTTTATTAGACATAACGCAAAGAAAGGAGTGCCTTGGATTGACGGAACGCGAGTTATTCGATTCATACAACAAGGACGTGTACCGTACCTGCTACTACATGCTGCGGAACGCCCAAGACGCGGAAGATCTCTGCCACGACGTATTCGTCACCGTATTTCGCCAGGATTGGAGAAGCGTGGAGCATACACGCGCCTGGATCATGCGCATCGCGATGAATCACTGCCTGAACCTGCTTAGAAGGAATCAGACCCAGCGGGAAAAGCAAAGCCAGGTCGCTTGGCTCCACGAGCAGACCGCGGCATCGGTTAAATCCGTGGACACCATCGTATTGGAAAAAGCAGCGGCGGCGGAATGGGAGAGCCTGCTGCGGCAGCTCCCGGACAAACTGATGGCCGTGGTCACGCTCCGCTATATCGGCGAGCTGTCGATGGCGGAAATCGCCGAAACGTTGAAGATCCCTGTAGGAACGGTTAAATCAAGGCTTCACAAAGCATTGAAAATCATGCGCAAAAAGCTCGAGCATCATAACGGCTTTTGGCTGAAGGGGGAGAAACAATTTGGAACGTTTTGAGAATATTCTGAAAAATCAGATGAACACAGCGAATAACGTGTCTTATCCTGATTTTGACCGGATGTGGAGCAGCATACAGCAGGACGAATTGAAGGTGGCCGGAGGGGAATCGACTCCGCTTCGTCCGCGTAAGCGAAAGCGAATTGCGATCATTACCGGGATATCCGTCGCCCTGATGGCCACACCGGTCTATGCAGCCTTGAATTATGACTGGTCCCATCTTCTATCTTACAAGGCCGGGATCCAGACCGCGCTAGAACAAGGGCTTGGCCAGGCAATTGAGAAATCCGTTACGAAGGATGGCATCACGCTAACGGTGCACACGGCGTTTATCGATGAGAACCGCACGTTCCTGCTCTACAGCCTGGATCCTGGCTCATCGCTGGCCGGCGAACAAATCGCTTTTGATCGAATCGGGCTTAAAGATAAGGAAGGCCATTCCGTCGAGGGCCATTATTCGCATCAGTGGAACGAGGAGTTAGGCGTATTCCAGGGGTATTTCGAGACCGATTGGGTTGCTGAGGGCCAGATCGCGGATATCGAGTTTGCGATGGAGAATATTCGTTTTACCGGCGATGGAAAACAGTCCATCCCTTACGACCCTCAAAACCCGAATACGCAGGTATTCCCCATTCAAAAGGATGGCATTGACAGCGTGACCCTGCAGTCCTTCGAGCAGGCCGAAGGCAATGTCCTGCTTCAATCGGCCATTAAATTTACGGACCCTGAAATGAACAGCAGAAGCTGGGTGCGAATTCAAGCGGCCGATGACAAGAATGAGATGATTAAGGAGGTTAAACCTTCTACTTTCGGAACTCCGGCAGCCACCGGAGAATACCTGAGCCAGCAAATATTCAAGTCCGATTCCCTGCGTGCGGAAGGTACGACATTCCAGTTGGCTTATGATCGCACGCTGCAAAGCGTCGATGAAACCTGGAGCTTGAATATGGCTCTATCCAAGAAACAAATGGCCAACGGCACATGGAAGGACGTGCTGAATATCCCTGTAGATCAGGTGCCTGGCGAAACGAATATCCATGAAATGATCGTGACGCCAACCCAAGTCCGGCTAATCCTGACCCATAAGGAAAAGCATACCCGTTTTCCATACATGGACTATCAGCTGGACGTAGGCGGGACGCTGTTAAGCGGAAGCATGTGGCATGTGCCCGGCCAGTCCAAGAAAACGGAGCTGCGCTTTGAGATGACCGGGCTGGATGCAGCCTCTCTGGCGAACCAACCGGTGTCTCTGATCGCCAAGCACCGCGTCGACGAATTCGCCGGTGACAATAGTCCGATCCGCTTAACCGATATTTCGGCTGAGCATCAGACCTTAACGTCCAGCATTGCCGGCTATCCGATTACATGGACCTATTACATGAAGGATCATAATCTCTATGTAGAATCCTTGAGCTCCGACCCGGCGTTCGGCGGCGTCAACCAGACTTATTATCTGGACGGCGAAGATCGGAGCTATGGCATGCCGGCCATCATCGGCCTGCTCGGGGATGACAGTAATAAACATATGGACGTGTATAAGAATTTCGACAAGACCGAGCTCGAGGTTTATGTTTGGAACTATACCACCCATAAGCGGGACGATGTCCTGCGCATTCCGCTCAAAACCGGGAAATAAACCTATCAAGCGTTATAAACGATAAAGAAACCCCATGCAGAGACGAAAACGTTACCCGGTGCAGCATTTCTGCCAAGAAATGCTGCACCTTTCGTATCTTTCGTACCCCATCAATGAAGGGTTTCTTCTTTTTTTTCGTTCACATGTCACAATTCTGGGCGGCAGACTGTCATATTGGTGAACATCAACCATCAACCGTAAAGGGGAACTGAACATGGAACTGCGAATGAATTACCGGTCGGCCAATCCCGAAGCCTTCAAAACCCTGCTTGCCCTGGAGCAAGCGGCTCAAAAAAGCGGACTGGATCACAAGCTGTACGAGATCATCAAGCTCCGGGCGTCCCAGATCAACGGCTGCTCCTTCTGCGTGGATATGCATTCGAAGGATCTGCTCTCCATGGGCGAGAGCGTGGACCGTCTCCTCCTTCTGCCGATGTGGCGCGAAGTGCCGATCTATTCCGACGAGGAACGGGCCGTCATCGAATTGACGGAGTGCGTGACCAAGCTGTCCGAAGCCGGCGTTCCGACCGAGGTATACGAACGCGTGCGCAAGCATTTTGACGAGAAGCAATTCGTCGATCTGGTCATGGCGATTACGACCATCAATGCCTGGAACCGGATCGGCGTCGCTACAGGGCTGTTCCCGGGCTGTTTTGATTAAACAGCTGCAATTTATCCGGATTGACCACAAGAAAGATCCGGCTGATGCGGGATAAGTCGGGTTCCCACTCTGCCGTAAGCACCATGGAGACCCTGCCTTCCCGCTTCAGCAATACGCCGGGCTCCCCATTGATGGAGACGGGTTCAAACCCTTCCCGGAACGAGCCTTTGGCGGACAATCCCTCGAAGAAAGCCCGTACCCGCTCCACGCCCAGTATCGGATTGATGGCTGCTTTCGCTTTGCCGCCGCCATCCGACAGCAGCGTAACCTCTTCCTTCAGGAAAGAGAGCAGCGGTTTAAAATTACCCATATCGGACGCCCGCAGGAAGGCTTCAACGAAGCGTTCCTGCTTTTCCGTACGGGTCCCTTCTCCCACCGGCCTCTCCGTATGTCGGCCCATTTTTTGCTGGGCACGGCTGAAGGTCTTGCGGCAGCTGATCTCCGTCTTTCCAAGCATCTCCGAGATTTCATGATATTCGAGACCCAGCGTATCTTTGGCGATATAGACGGCACGCTCCAGCGGCGTTAAGCGTTGAAGCAGCACCAGATAGGCATATCCGATATTCTCGCGGCGTTCCGCAGGATCGGACCGCTTTATCATGTCATAATCCGGCATCGGCTCCGGCAGCCAGGGACCGGTATACGTTTCGCGCTGGCGCCTGGACGATTTCAGCAGGTTGATGCAGCGGTTCGTTGTCATTTTGGCCAAATATGCCTTCTCGTTTATCACCTCTCCCCGATCCATCTGCACGAATTGGGAAAAAACATCCTGCACAATGTCCTCGGCATCCGCCGCACTCCCCAGCATCCGGTAGGCCAGGCCGAACATCATCGGCTTGTATTCGATATAGATTTGATCCCATAACATCAGGCACACCTTCTTACTCTGTATATTGTCGGCAGTAAGCTACACCACATATAAGACAGATGAACACTACCGTCTGTGACATCAAGACGCCCTAATCCTACTCTATCCTATAGATCCCGATCTCTAAAAGGGGCAGTTTATCGGAGAGTTTGAGGGTCAACGAACGCTGCGTTCGCGATCCAATATGAACATTGTGGACAAGGTACGATAAATCTATCGACATTTGGGTAATTTTTAAATAACATATGGAATGACCTCACCACACACGTAAAAGGTTTAAGAGCTTAGAAAGTAGGGAAACACATGAAAAAATCCACCCCTTTACGTCGCGTCGAATTCGGTTATTTTCTGCTGATTGCTCTTGCCATCGTCCAGCAGGCGTTATTATTTTGGCATATCCATGTAAACCAAAGTTTTACTTTCATGGAATTTATGTTTAGCATCGGCTCGTTGGCCGCTTTGCTTATCGGCTTCTTCCTGCCGGTCGGCGTTTCGACGGTTGCCGTTTTTGTGTATTTGGTTACGTATTTCGTCTGGTTGTCCACGCTGGCTCCGATCCACGCGCTTACGCTGTCCTGGATTTTGCTGCTGCCCGCCAATACCGCCATTGCCGTCTTCATTAAGCTGGCCCTCGTGCGAAGCCGAAGATTTATCCGCCGTCTCGAGCAACTGAGGAAAACCAACCCGGACATCGACATCGATACCTCGCTCGGCAGCAAGGAGGCTTTTGAAAGCACGCTGGTGAAACAAGCAAATCTGGCAAACCGGTATTCCGATCAATACGGATTCTGCATTATGATGTTCAAGCTCGATTTCCTCCCCCTGACCAGAGAAAACGTCGGCTCCCACCGCTTTGCCAGGCTGATTGTGGAATTGTCCAATACGATTCAGAAGCAGATCCGTTACGAAGACTATAAGTTCTCCATCGGCGAAGGGCGGTTTATCATTCTATGTCCGCTCACCAAGCCGGAATACCTCAAAAGCCTCATGGACCGCATCAAAGTCGCCATGATGAACGTCCCCTTCCGGGATAAAAAAGGCATGTCCCTCAAGCTAGTGGTCCGAGCCGGCGGCCTCGTATTCCAGAAAGAGCAGTTCAGCCGATACGAACATATCGATGATGTCATCTCCGCTTTAGAACGTAATACCGAGACCGACCTCATCGGTGAATATATTTAACAGTTATCATCACCTTGAAAAAGGAGGCTTGCAGCCGATGTCGTATACCCAGTGGTTTATCCCTCTATGCATCGGGGTCAGCATCGTGTTCTCCATCGCCATCATGATCCTGACGATCGCCACCTTAAGCTTCCGTTCGAAAATCAAACGAAAGTACGATCGGGGGAAGTTTAGTGACTGACTTTTTCCTTGTTATCTCCATCATCAGCATATGGATTGCCGTACTGGAGTCGATTATTATCATGGCCGGCGCCATCGTGTTCATTCATAAACAAAGCCGGCAGAAGCTGGTGAATCCCGGCAATTTGGAGGATTATCCCACCGTGACGGTCATGGTGCCCGCGCACAATGAGGAAATGGTCATCCAGGCAACTGTCGAGCACATTTTGCAGATGAATTACCCTCACCACAAAATGCAGCTGATTGTCATCGCCGACAATTGCAAGGATCATACGGCCGAGCGGTTACAAGCGCTGAAAGCGAATGAGCGTTACCGGGACCGCGACTTTCTGATCCTGGAGAGAACGGGAACCGGCGGCAAATCGGGCGCTTTGAATGACGCGCTCAAGCAGGCAACGGGCGAATGGATCTGTGTCTACGACGCCGACGCCGCTCCCGAGAAAAATGCGCTGTTGTTCCTCACGCAGAAGGCGATGGAGCAGCCCGAACGCTACGGGGCCGTCTTCGGACGCAACAAGGCCCGAAACCGCGGGCAGAATTTCCTGTCCCGCTGCATCAATCTGGAGCTGGTGACCATTCAGCGCGTGCATCATACCGGGTTATGGCAGCTGTTTAAGCTGGGTACCATTCCCGGCACGAACTTTATCGTGAAAACCGCGCTCATTCAGGACATCGGCGGATGGGATGAGCATGCGATCACCGAAGATACCGCGATTTCGTTCGAGATCCTGACGAGAGGGCAGCTGATTGCCCTGGCTCCCCAAGCCGAAGCTTATCAGCAGGAGCCCGAGGATCTGAAGGTGTACATGAAGCAGCGCGAACGCTGGGCCAAAGGCAACTACAGCGTCGTCACGGATAATATTCATCATCTGTTCGACCGGAGCAGCTGGCGGATTAAGCTGCATGTGCTGTATTACGCGGCCAGTTACTTCTGGTTTATGATTGCCATCATCATCTCGGATATTATATTTATCGCCAATATCGTGTATCAGATCATCGCGCTGTTTAATCCGGCCGTCGTCTCTCCTTTCCGGTTTGAAGGGGATGTCTACATGTATCTCGTCATTGCCTGGGCCTTAATGTATTACATCTACGTCCTGCAGATTAACCTGGCGCTCGCAACGGACATCGGCCAAAGCACCACGCGAAACTTCATTCTATCCTGCATGTCGTACTTCACCTACGCTCAGCTGTTCCTCGTCATCTCCATCAAGGCGTTCTACTCCATGATCGTGGACAAGATTACGGGCAGGGAATCCAAGTGGTATAAGACGGAGCGGTTTGGATAGAGGGAGTCATTCGTATTAGGTGTTAGAAAAATAAAAGAAGAAGGATCGCCATGTCATGGCGATCCTTCTTCTTTTTCCACTATGTTCACCATGCTGTGTAAAAGCATTTACATCGTCATGGCTATTCGATTTTCCAGTTCTTTTGCTCATTGCGAAGTTTCTCAGGCGTCACGTCATTACCGGCGGGATCCACGATGCTTAATCCCGAAAAGGTGCTCAGCACCTGTCCGCGAATTTCGCGCAGGTATTCCGTGCGCAAAACTTGCTGTTCGGCTCTTTCCGCAGCAGTGAGCACTCCTTCCCGCTGTTTTTGTGCCAATTCGTTAATCCGGGTTAAGCTTTGGATCATGATATCCCTCTTTTCCGTTATTTGTTTGTTTATTTATCTTAATATAAAGATATATTATTTTAAGGTATTTGTCAACCCCTGCCAACCTTCATTTCCGTCAGACGCATTTGTGATTATTTTCCTATCGAAAGTCCCTTCCTTTCCTTAAACTTGGTGTTTAAGGTTTAATTATTTACAAATCGTGGTTAATGTTAGTATTGAAAACTTGGTGTTCGCAGCATAATACAAATGCAGGTCTTCATCCCTTAGGAAAAATTGCTTATGCCTTTCTGGCAGAACATGAAATATAATAGAGGAACTTAACTTTAAACAACTGGGGGAACATCTATGAAATCTCAGCTTAACAACCCAGCTTCACCGGGAAAAAACGATCGTTTTTCCTCTGCTGGATTCATCCTGGCCGCGATCGGGAGCTCTGTCGGCCTTGGAAACATGTGGAAGTTCCCGTACATTACGGGAGAACACGGCGGCGCAGCTTTCTTCCTGCTCTTCATTATCTGTCTCATCGTGATCGGTTTGCCCGTCCTGCTGGCGGAGCTTGCCATCGGACGAGCCGGCCGCGGGAGTGCCGCGACTTCCTTCGTTAAAGCGGGCGGACCGAAAGTCTTTGGACAGCTTGGATTGCTCCAGGTTATCGCGCCGTTTCTCATCCTGACCTTCTATGTCATTGTGGCAGGCTGGACGCTTCATTATGCCGTCATGTCGTTTAGCGGCAATCTGTACAGCAACACCGATTTCGGCGGTCAATTCACCGCGTTTACGGAAGGCTACATGCCGATCATTTGGCAAATTGTCGCTATTGCGATCACAGGTTGGGTAGTGGCTAAAGGCATCTCCGGCGGAATCGAAAAATTCAACAAGGTCCTGATCCCGGGACTGATCATTCTGTTAATTGTGTTAATGATCCGTGCTGTAACCTTGCCAGGGGCCGGAGCAGGGGTATCGTTCTTCTTGAATCCTGACTTCTCGAAGCTGAGCCCGGAAGCGGCACTTGTCGCGCTGGGACATGCCTTCTTCTCCCTCTCGCTTGGGATGGGGATTCTGTTGACCTACGGGGCTTATGTCGATAAGCGGCAATCCCTTGGTCCGGCTACCCTCGCCATCGGCGCAGGCGACCTGATCTATGCATTTATTGCCGGGCTTATCATATTCCCGACAACCGCTTCGTTCGGGATCGAGCCGAATGCCGGCCCTTCCCTTGTCTTCATTGCCTTGCCGGCTGCCTTCTCGGCCATGCCGCTGGGTGCTTTTTTCGGAGGATTGTTCTTCGTCCTTCTAGCCATCGCCGCTTTAACCTCCGCGGTCTCCTTGCTGGAGGTTCCGACCTCGTATGTCATGGACCGCTGGCATTGGGGACGCACCAAAGCCGTTGTGGTTATCAGCGCACTGGTTCTGCTGGTCGGCTTACCCTCCGCGTTGTCATTCGGCATCGTGCCAGGACTTACCGATATCGGCGGCAAAAATTTCTTTGATTGGCTGGATTTCATTACATCCAACATCCTGCTTCCGATCGGGGGCCTGATCACCACCCTCTTTGCGGGATACTTCTGGAAGAAGGCCGCTGATGCCGCAGGTCTGAAAGCAGGCTGGTTCCGGATATGGCTGTTCATGCTCCGTTATATTGCGCCGGTTCTCGTATTTCTGGTGCTGCTTCATACCACGGGTGTTATCACATTCGAATAATCATGCTTTCGGCAGCCCCTTGGCCCTTCCCGGCCGAGGAGGCTGCCTTTTCTATGGACTTGGCCACCCGGACGGCCGGAGATGGACCGGACACTTGCAGATAAGCACACCTTCCATGAAGCGGATCATATACTATCCTAAAAGGAGGTGTTTTCTCTCCATGCCGATTCAATTGTTGGACATGCGTCTATCCGTCCATATGCCGATGCGGGCCAGCGACAGTGAACCCATCGATATTTCCGAGCCGCTCCTTATCGGAGATATCGGACTTCAAACCATCCCGGCGCTTGGAACGGTCAACGTCACGGACGTGCGCGTATGGCTGTCCGGCACGGTATCCTTGTTACGTCCGACCACAACCGAGGCAGCGCCTTCCTCCATGACTCTATTGATTGAACGCGACGGTAGCGGAACGCCAGGTTCCGGAACGATCATTTACGAGCAGGTCGTCGATCCCGGGAACCTCTCGTTCAATATGTTTCCCATCTCCCTGACGACCGGTGATTTCCCTCCCGCCGCGGTCGTTAACCAAGGATTGATCCGTTATACTCTCTATATAGTCTCAGCCGGCGAAAATTCACTACTGCTCAGCGGACCGGTCTCCTTCAGCGGCATTGCGGTCGCCGGATCCGGTTGAGGCGAAGTTTAAAAGGCAAGAAGGTCTTCCCCGGTTCGCTTTGGGAAAGACCTTTTTTTATTGAACCTAATGGCCGGTACCGACGACAGCAATGCTATCGATCGAACCGTTTACGGCTGTACACCGCGGCAGCTGCAACAATGGAGATGACCGTCCATCCTGCACAGATCAGCAGATCCTGGGTCATTTCGCTGATAGCGGCACCTTGGCTGACGCTGCCCATCACATCGATAAATTTCTGCGTAGGCAGATAATTCACGATGCTCATGATCCATTCATTGCCTAACATGGGAGCGAACATCGGGCCCATAACGAAGACAATCAGTACCGGCAAACCGATAATGGAGGACTCTTGTACGGTACGTGACATCAAGCCGATGATTAAACCAAGCGCAATGAACATGACGAGCGAGACGAGAATCAGCAGGGACGGAATTCCCCAGTTGACCTCCGGCACCTCCGAAACGGCCACCGAAGCGATCACCGCGATCAGGGTCAATACGAAGGTGAGGAAGCTTTTGCCCATCAGAATCTCGGTTGTGCTCGCAGGCGAGAGCATCAATACGCGCAGGGTATGCTTTTCCTTCTCTTCCGCCACCATCATCGCCAGCACGAATGCGCCTGTCATCGATAAGGCCAGCAAAATCGGGAAGCTCAGGATCATCATGTCATCGCCCTTTGTCCCGCCGCTCCCCATCTTGCTGAACAGGAAGGCAAACATGATCGGCATTCCCATCATCAACAGGATTTGCGGGTTGCGGATACTATCTTTCCACTCTTTGTTTATGATGGCTTGCAGTCTCTTCATGGAAAATGTCATTGCAATTCCCTCCCAGTCATTTTTACGAAAATATCGCCTAACGTCGGTTCATTGGAATGGATCGATAACAGCCTGCCTTCCAGCATCCATTGTCCGATGCGCTGCGCGCTCTCTTCATTCTGCTGCAGCACCCGCTTGCCCTCGCCCTTCACCAGAACCGTCATCGATTGATCGGTATGCGCCAGCCGCAGCTGCTGCGGGGTATCGATCGCTTTGATCACGCCATCATGGATAAAGGCCACGCGATCACACAGGCTCTCCGCTTCCATCATATTGTGGGTCGTTAGAAAAATGCTGGTTCCTTCCCGATTCAATTTCCGCAGGCCCTCATGAATATGAAGGGTGTTAACCGGGTCCAACGCTGACGTCGGCTCGTCCAGGAATAGCAGATCCGGCTTGTGAAGAATAGCACGTGCCAGCATCACTCGCTGTTTCATCCCTTTGGAGAGCTTTTTCACCATCGTCTGACGGTCATTGGCCAGATTAACCTCTTCCAGCACCTCGGCAATCCGTTTCGATTCCACGTCATACAGCCTGCAGAACAGTTCCAGATTGTCTTGAATGGTGAGCCTCTCATATAATGCACTGTTATCGGTCAGTATGCCGATCCGGCGCTTATGGCTGGCATCGTTCATTTTATGTATAGGTTGACCGAACACCTTCACGGTGCCGGAGGTTGGCAGCAATTGGGAAGTCAGGATCTTCACCGTCGTTGTTTTGCCCGATCCGCTTGGACCCAGGAATCCGAATATTTCGCCTTGATGAACATTAAATTGGATATGCTGTAACGCACTCTTGTTTCCGAACGCTTTCAGCAGCTGATTGACTTCAATGATTGGTTGCACGTTTGATCCATCCCTTCAGGTTGTCGTTGTCGTTGTCGCCTTACACCCTTCATGTTAAGGTAACGTCGAAAACGCCGCATTATAATAGGGATGAAAGGAGTATATCCGCTATCGAAACCTGCGATATCAGCCTTGAACGGAGCAAACATTCGGATGAATGCAACGCAAATCAAATGCCAATGATCTTTTTTAGCTCATCGTATTTGCCTTTGGATAACGGGATGGAGCTCTTGGAATGGTCGTCCAGAATTAAACTGTAGCTGTTCCGTGTCCATGTGATGACTTCACGGACCTTCTGCAGATTCACCAGGTACGAGCGGTGACAGCGATAGAAGCCGAACCCCTTGAGCCTCCCTTCCAGATCGCTTAACGACATGGAGCAGGCATAGATCCCTTGGAGAACATGGAGATTCGCGACGCCTTCATGGCTCTCGATATAATCAATTTCTGTCGGATCAAACAGAATCAGCTTGTCCCCCACCTTGGCCGGAATCTTCTCGAAGCGTACGGGCTGGACGAAGGCCGGCACTTGAGCTCCCGCGGGGACCGGTTGTCCTCCTGCCCCGGCTTCGTCAAAGGTTTCGGAAGATTGCGATTGATCAGGGAAAGCGCTTAGCTTGGCGGATTTCGGCTTAGCCTCGGCGGATTCCGTTTCTGTTGCGGTCTTAGGCGCAGTCAACGGAGCCTGTGCTTCTGTTTCTTGAGTTACAGTCTCCGCAGCAGCCTCAGCGGGCATTATATTTTCAATCCTGGAATCAGCTGCTGTATATAGTCTTCCCTGATCCTCTACCTCAATTGAATGGAATGGCTCTCTATCTCCATCTCCATCTCTATCGCTAATGGGGTCCAACTCTTCTTCCGCCGTTTCCAGCTTTTTAAACCCGGCATGGCTATATAAATACACATCATTGGTCATCGATATGGCCTGTTCCAGCACCATGGTCGTGATGACGATCGCTTTGCCTTCCTCTATCAGAGCCGGTATCAGATTACGAATGATATAACTTGTCTCAAGATCGACATTTTGCTCCGGGTCTTCCATGAGCAAAACCGGCGGATTATGTACGAGTGCACGTGCGATGGACAATCGGCGCAATTCCGAAGTTGTCAACTGCAACACCCGGCTGTTTTGCTTCTCTGCTAGTCCTAAGCGCTGCATTAACAGCTCCATGTCCGGCTTCGTCTCATAGAGACGAGCATAAAAATGGAGAAATTCACGAACCTTCAGACGCTCGTATGCCGCATCCGATAACAGCTGAATCCCTATTTTTTCTCTAATATTCCGTGTATGTTCCGGTGTCAGCGCCTCTCCCAGAATCCAGATGGAGCCCTCCGATATCGGCGTCTGCCCGATCATGGCTAGCAGCAATTGATGTCCGAATTCGTGATTGCATTGAATGGCAACGCATTGACCTGCGCTCACCTCAAGGTTGATGTGTGGAATTAATACGGTACTGCCGGATGTCTTCTGCACGTGTCGTAGCTGTACTGCGCTCATCTGATTTTGTATCCCCCTAGATTGTTGATTCAACAGTCCTATTTTAATGGAATGATTTGGATGAAACTACTATTTATTTCGGATCATTCGCTAGCAGATGCTATTTCCCGAGAAATAATGACAAGGGATAACCATAAATGAAACAAAAAAAGGACTTCTAATTAAAGAAGTCCGAATTACTTATTTTTACATATTGAGCATTAAAATCAATTAGCAGTTAGTATTTCGTCGCACCCGTTCACAACATCGCCTGAAGCCGGACGATAGCCTGTGCCCGATCGACAACCTCCAATTTACTATAGAGATTACTAATGTAATTACGGGCTGTGCCTTCCGCAATATGCAGCATATCCGCGATTTCCCGGTTGTTCAACCCTTGGACCATCAGTCTTGCCAGTTCTTCTTCCCTTTCGGTCAACCGGATTCGATCCAACCGATTTCTTAGCATACCAGAATGCCCCTCTGACATTCTGCTCATTCTTGCCGCCAATTTAGCAGCAACCGGAGCAGGAAGAATGAACTGTCCCGCAATCGTATCCCGAATCGATGCAATCATTTTATCCGCATCCATATCCTTTAACATGTATCCGTTCGCTCCGTGCGCCATTCCTTCTACGATGTAATCCGTCTCAATGAACGTAGTTAAAATAAGAATAAAGATATCCGGATGGCTCTGTTTTATATGCTTCAGCGCTTGGATTCCATCCATGACGGGCATTTGAATATCTAGCAGTACAAGTCTGGGTTGGAGGGCATCCGCCAATTCACAAGCTTCTTCCCCGTTCTTGGCTACCCCTACAACCTCCATGTCGTCTTCCAGATCCAGTATCGTCCGTAGCCCTTCGCGTGTTAACAGCTGGTCGTCAGCCACTACAATCGTGATTTTTTCCATTCCTTTTCCCCAATCCATTGCTTTTGGTAAGGCAAATTAATCCGAAGCAGACAACCTTGACCGGGTCTGGAATCCACCGTCAAGCTGCCTCCCAATTGTTCAACGCGTTCTCTCATTGTTTTCAGTCCAAAACCATTAACGATTGTGCGAGCCCCGATACCTTGGTCTTGAAGCCTGAACTCAAGCTCCGACCCCACGAGCATCAGATTAAAATGGAACACCATGCTTCCACCATGGCGTATTCCGTTAGTTAATCCCTCCTGCAGCGCATGATAGATCGTCTTCTTACATGCTGTAGACAACCATTCGGGCAGATCATGGATAGACGCATGGATAGTAACTCCAGCGTTTCGCTCCGTATCCCGGATTAACTCCTGAAGCATATTGGGAAGATGGGCATATTTGTCCTCCCTTAACATGTGTACCGAGCCCCGGATTTCATTGAGGCTGTGGCGCACCAAATCTTGTGCCTCGTTCAGCCGCTGAACTCCGGCCTGCATATCCTTATGAAGCAGCCTTTTGCCTGCTTCAATCTGCAGAATCGTCGAAGTAAGCGTATGCCCAACAATATCATGAATCTCTTGCGCGATACGATTCCGTTCCTCATAGACAGAGGCCTCAGCCTGCGCGGCCGATGTTTCCCTCATCGATCGCTCCAGACTTCGCGTTCGCTCTTCCACTTGAAGCTCCAGATTTTCCTTCAAATATTGAATCCCGGTATACAGCTTGGCATTTTTGATCGAAATTGCGCATTGAGAGCCTAGCAATTTCAATATATCGAGCCGCTGGGGCGTAAATATGCTGCGCGATAATTTATTCTCCATATATAGAACGCAAGTCAGTTGATTCTGATGGATAATCGGTAGACACAGCACCGATTTTAACCCTTTGTTCCTGACATACGTATTGCGTACAAACATTCCTTCATTAGACGCGTCATGGAGAACAATGACCTCTTGCGTTCTGGCTGCATAACCGACAATGGGGGCAGGTACGATTTCGGATTCCTCCCCCAACGGCACGGACTCGATCCGGATATCCGCTGATGTGCCCCAAGCCTCAATTGTCCATTTGCCCTCATCGTCGAAAATAACCGCCCCATACTCCGCGCCCGCATTGTGCAGCATAATTCGCATCAGCGAATCCAACAGCCGGCTCATCTCCATTTCACCCGATAAAGCCTGTGCGGACATCATGACCGAGAGCGTATCCACGCGTTCCAATCCAGACTCGGGTCTCAATTGCAGCAGATGAGGGTGCTCCTGCTTAAGGACCGCTGCCTTCGCCAAAGCCCCCCACTGCACGTAAGCTTCATAAGCCTCCGTCATATATATTCTGGCCAGACGCGGCTTGCCTTGACGCAAGCCATATTTGCCGTAACACTCCGCCGCCATCGCCATATCGTGAATATGTCCATATTGGCGGGCAGCCTCTATCGATTGCTCGTATAACTCCTCGGCTTGAAGGTTCCTCCGCATCAACCGAAATATCTCCGCTTTCATCAACAAATATTTATGCTGATAATTTTCTGGGCAGCGAATGGCGTATTCTTTCATTTTGCTTAGCCGCTTGCGCAATTTCCCCATATAATCGTTCTGCACTTCCATCGGCGCTTCTTCGTAAAGCTGTGCCCATACCAGCGACTCGTAATAGTATTGAAGAATCGGATCACCGGCCGTTTTCCGCTTTTCCAAGATAACGGCTGACCTCGCTAACGCTTCATTCGCTTCCCGATACTCGCCAAACAGATACCCCGGTAAATATCGATAAATGCATACTAACTCTTCAATCACATGGAATGAATCCCCGTGAACCGACTCGGCAAACTCCGCATCCGTAATCTGCCCGGTATCGAAGGGATCGTCAGGTGATCGAACGCCCGTCAACCGAATGAGAAGCGCAATAAATACTTTAAGCTGCTTGGAATGAAGATGATTATGATGTCTTAAGATATTCCCTGAGCTTGCGATTAGCCGGTCATATATCTCACCTAACGGATGACCAAACTGTAAGAGGGAACCACAATTGATCAGCACGCTTTGATTCCCTTGCCACAAGTCGCCGGATTCTAACCCGATCTTGCCTGCCTTCTCGGTAAATACCCCGAGCAGAGCCGGGTCGTATCGCCGCCAACTATCGGAACACAAAGTAAATGCGGTCAGCGTTCTCACATGCAGCTGCGGATATGGTTTCGACAAGCGATATGCGAGCATTCCCCATTTAAATGCCTCTTCATGACGAAAGCGATAATACATGAACAGGGCGTAGCCCATAAACCCGATGGAGGCCTCCGGGGTCATGCCGTAACGCAGCGTCATATCGACGATCGTTAGAGTATAAGAAAGCCATCCCTTCCGATTGACATAGAACGAGGCATTGCTCATATGAACCAACGCGGATATGGCCAGCTGCCGGGACGCATCCGTCATGGGAGGCAATTGATCCAGTTCTTTCATCGAATACTTGCCTAATTTCCGCTTTAGCCGTAACCACTGGAGAGTCAATCCGAATGAACCGAAATCAGACGGAAAATCAACTTGCAGCAGCCTTAAGGCATCTTGACCTAACGAGATCACTTCCCCATAATGGTCCTGACTTGCCTTCAGATGCATCTTCAGTACACAAACCGATGCTTTGTCCAAAGGGGTAACCGCCTTCTCCATCAAAGATTGGAACAAGTCGTGGGCGAGCTGGAAATGGGCACATAAATATTCCAATTCCGCTCGTTCCCGGTTGGCCTGAAAAGCGAGTCCATAATTTGTCCCCCAGTTATCCCCGTCCGCCTCCAAATAAGCCGTTGCAAGGCGCATATATCGCAGAGCAGTCTCGTAGGCGGTCGATTCTTTCGCCTTCAAGCCTGCCCTAAGGTTCAGCTCCGCCATCCTTGTTCTCTGTTCAGGTTGACGGTTCCCCTCCACGGCAAGGTTCATATGATTAACAGCTTCAAATAAAGCCTCCGTACCATCTCCCTGACCGAGATTCATTCGGTCAAGGAAGAGCAAGCCGATGCTCCAATGCAATTCCGAGCGTTCTTCTTCCGGAACAAGCGTGTAAGCCACCTGCTGGATGCGGTCGTGTTGAAATTTATAGGAGCTTCGGCTACCGTCGTTGATGAGCTGCACCAATGACATCGTTTCTGCCATCTCCAGTTCCTTCGCCAGTTTCGTTATGTGGAGCCCGGATATAATGGAGAGGGTTTCCAGATCAAATCGGCTCCCGAGAAATGAAGCATAGCCGACTACAATCTTTGTGGATGGTGGCATTACCTGCAATCGATCCGTCAGATAGGAGACCGCATTATCGGGAATGTTCATTTCGGCAATAAACGGCAAATCCCATGACCAGCTTTTGCTCGATGGATCAAAGAACACATGGCCATGGGCAATTAAATCTCCAAGAAACTGCTTGAGAAAGAAGGGGTTGCCGTCTGTCTTCCTAAGCAAGGCAACAGCCAGCTCCTCTACATCGCCATCTTTATAACGCATGACATCCTTTAACAGCTGGTTTATATCCTCCAAGGCAAGCGGCTGCAGGTCGATACGATTCCGTAGTATACGATCATGAGTCAAACGGTTTTCTAATCGACGGATCGGGTCTGCATCTTGATCACGGTAAGCCAATGCAACCAGCAGATGCTTGGTTGCTCTGTCGTCCAGAAGAAATTCCAGATATCGAAGAGATGCTTCGTCCGCCCATTGAAGATCGTCAAGAAATAGAACCAGGGGACAGTTCGGACGAAGGAACAACTGGATAAATCGGTTCATGATCAGATGAAACCGTTCCTGGGCTTCCACGGGCGGCAGCGGTTGAACAGGCGGCTGTTGGCCTATCAGCAATTCCAGCTCGGGAACCCGTTCAATCAGAATTTTCCCGTAATCCTCAACCGCTTGAAGAATCCGCAGCTTCCATACTTCGGCCTGCAGTGTGCCCTCGGTCAGCAGTTGACGAATCAGTTTACGGATCACCTGAATCCAAATATCGTAAGGCTGAGCCGTCTGATGGGTGCCGAACTTGCCCCTGATGAAGAAATAGTCCATAGATGCAGCCTGTTCCAGAGCTTCCATGAGAAAAGAAGTTTTTCCTATCCCCTCCGTACCGCTAACGCCAACCAGCACAACAGACCCGCTAGCCGCCCTCCGCACTGCATCCTGCAGCATCTGCAGCTCGGCTTGCCGTCCGTAGAATTGGGCCGATTCCACCCATCGTTCCGGTATATCCCGGCTTCCAAGTCGGAATGGTTCCACCTCGCCTGTAACCTGAAGCCGATTGAAACACTCCTCAAGGTCCGTTTGAATACCGAATGCGCTGATATACCTATCGTCGGGCATCTTCTCCATGCATTTCTGTATAATATCGGACACTATTTTGGGGATGAATGGGAATTTGCGGTTCAGAGGCTCAGGGGTGCCGGCAAGATGGCGGTATACCGTATTTACAGGGTCGATATGTTCAAAGGGTAAAGTACCGGACAACCACTCGTATAATATGATCCCGAGGGAATAAAAATCGGATCGGTAATCCGGCGTCATTCCCGTTCTGCGTGTCTGTTCAGGCGATATATAAGGAAGAAACGCATCCGGCCGGCTTAAGGAAGACAACGGGCTTTTGCCCGCTTCGGTTGAACACATACGGATATCGATCAGCTTCACTTCAAAGGTGCGGGGATTGACCATCAGATGAGAGGGCGTGATTTCGTTCAGCGTCATATTCTCTCGATGAATCCGAATAAGACAATCGGTTATGGCAACAGCCATGCGCAGGAGATCCGGAAGTTCCGGAACGTCAGAATATGCCCGCAGCAGCTGTTCCAATGTAACCCCGGCCATCTCTTTCAGGAGAAGAACCGGCCGATCTTCGATCATCTCCAAACTGTACGCTTCCAAGGCTCCACGGCCATCCAGCTTCTTCAATACGTCATACTCGTATCGAAAAGCAGCCACCATGGCCGATTCCGGACCTGCATCGCGCGTTGTCTTGGCTAAGACGCACATACCGTCGATAGAACGCGAAAGTCTAAAGAGTTGAATGTCTCCATTAGTATGGATTACGTCCAATGTTTGATATCCTGGCATTTCAAACATAAAGTTCCACTCCCTGATTATATGTAACAGCGTATTTAATGATCGCAGGCTAATTAAGGCTATTATAGCATTCGTCATTGCCGCGCTATATCAATCGCAAAAAGCTCGCGGTTTTTCTTTGCTTCTGATATGCAGAAGGCTCGGCTCCGAAATCTTCGACAGAACGAATGGGGAAAACAGACCATCCCCTTCGGTGGTCTGTTCTCATGGCTTGCCGTATGTATGGACGTTGTGAAACATCTGCAACAAGCACTGCCTATTCATGACGATCGTCGTTGTTGTACCGAACATATTTAATATAATAGAAGGGCAGCTCGACAAATAGTGAGTGGTGTCATTAAATTGTCATATGACATCGATCAGATTTTAGGTAATGACAGGGGTTTGCCAAATCGCGGTGACGGTTGATGAGGGTAACCTGGGTAGGGGACTTCGGGTTCGGTCTTGATTTCAGGGTTCTCCAAGTTGAATTTATGAATGTCAATTCCTAGCTGAATACAAACGTCTTCTATTTTCAGATTAATGGACATACATCACCTCATGAACGGATATGACCTTACTTCACAGAGCATCTGAAATCATGTTTCGTATCCAAGCCAGGATGTGATTTACCTCATAAATATAACGCATGGCCCGTGCGACCAACAGTGTGTGTTGTCATGAATATTGTCATATGACAATCATCTCGATTTGGTTGAATTGGGAATAAAATGAAAAAAGAGCACGCTGATCCGCGTGCTCTTCTCCAATCATTCACAAGACGCCAGCATCGCTGACAGCAAATCAAAGCTATTTGTTCAACACGGCCGCAGCCTCCGTCAGCATCATTCCGCTCAGCTGCACGCTCAGTTGAACGGGAAGAGTCGGCAGAGCATCCCAGGCAGGGCCGCATAAACCAGCATCCTCAAGCATTCCCTTCTCCCACAGCGTTTCCGCGTTACGCTGGATCATTCGGCGTACGGCGTCCTCTTCAGGCGCCTCTTCAAGCAGCACCAGCAGATAACGGATGAGGATGCCTTTAAACAGACCCGTGTCGTCAATGCCCTCATCGGGCAGAAGCAGGGTTTTTGGATCGCACAGCTCCAGCATGCACGCGTCAGCGGTCCGTTTAGCGTCTTCGAGATAGGACTTATCCCCCGTACAACGGTATAATTCCACTCCGGCACCGAGGAACACGCCCTGGCAATACGTGAACTTCCAATCGTAATCGATCTCACCGTCGCCGAGCCGGTTCATGCCATCCCATACAAACCCGGTCGATGGATCGACAAGCCGGCTCTTGTTCCATTCATAGATGCGCTTTGCCCATATCAAATCCTCCTCGTTTCGCTCCAAAAGATACAGCCTCGCCGCAAAAATGGCGGCAGGCGCGTTAGCCGGCGTGTTTTTGTAATCCAGCTGATCCTTCTTCCACGCCATGCCGCCCCCGCAGTGATCATTCCATGCGGTCTTGATGTCTTCCCACAGCGTAAGCGCCTGCTCCTTATACCACTCGCTTCCGGTAGCCTGATGCGCACGCAGCAGCGCGAGTGCCGTCCACTCCATGTCATCGTAATAATTGTGGGTGAACGTATGGCCGTTGTACTTATACAGGCTTCGGCTGAATGCTTCCATTCGGTCGGCATACATCGGTTTTCCCGTGCGCTTATAAGCGTCCACCAGCACATCCAGCACATGCGCCTGCCACCAATAATAGAAATTCTCGCCTGCCCCGGCATGTTCCCGCGGAAACCATTGATCCATAATGCCGCTGTCCGGGTTTCCGTAATTTCGGTACACTGCCTCCTGCAGCAGGTCCGCTCTCTCATCCCAGTTCGCCGCAGAATGCCGACCATCGCTCCCCCCGGCCTGCCCTGCGGATTCCAGCACGGCCGCACATTCAAGCAGCATCACGCCGCTCAGCTGCGAGCTGAGCTGAACGATAGCCTCAGACGTTCGGCGGCCCTTCCAATCGGTCCCGAACAACGCGCCATCTGCAGTCTTTCCCTGTTCCCAGAGCACATTGGCGTTCCGGCTCAGCCACCCTGCAGCTTCTGTTGCTTCAGGCCATACCTTGATGGCTTCCGTTACATAACGGATCAGGATGCCTTTGAACAATCCGGCGTCGCCTCCGCCTTCGTCCGGGAGGATGCCTTCTGCCGAATCCGCCAGCTCTACGCGCATCGCTTGAAAGGTCCGCTTGGAGTCTTCAAGGTACGCCGAATCACCCGTAACCCGAAACAGCTCGACCGCTGCTCCGATAAATACGCCTTGGCAATACGTGAATTTCCAATCTTTATCGATGGCCCCGTCCCCGGTACGGTTCATTCCGTCCCAGACAAAACCTGTGGCAGGATCCACGAGGGCATTCTTCTGCCAAGCGTAGATTTTCCGAGCCCATTCCAGGTCCGCCGGATTACCGAAAGCCCGATACAGCCGTGCCGCCAAAATAACCGCAGGCGCGTTAGCCGGAGTATTCTTATAACCGAGCTGCTCCTTGTGCCAAGCAATTCCCCCGCCTTGAATGTCGTTCCAGCCGGTTTGAATATCCTCCCAGAGCGTCAGCGCCGCTTGCTTGTACTTCTCCAGCCCCGTCGCCTCATAGGCGCGCAGCCATGCCAGCGCCATCCATTCCATGTCATCGTACAGTTCATTCGGCCATTCGCCGTTATTTCGGCGGAGCACTCCCTCATACAGCTGCTCCAGCCGCTCCGCATACAACGGATCTGCCGTGCGAACATAACCGTCCACCAGCACATCCGCCGCATGCGCCATCCACCAATAATGGAAAATCGTATTGCACGCCCCGTCCGGGCACGGCGTTTCTATATTGTACATACGGATCGAATCATTCCAGAAATGACGTTCCAGCGCGCGCTGCGCCTCATCGGCCCTTTTGGTCCAAATACCGGACACCGTTATCATTGTCGAAATCACTCCTGACATCTCAATATGCAAGTTTCTTTTTCCATTCCGTCAAAGATATCCAGCTTCCATCCCGCTAGCCTTTGATCCCGCTAAATGCGATGCCCTGAATGAAGTACCGCTGCAGAGCCAGGAACAGGACAAGGATCGGCAAAATAGCCACCAGCGCCCCGGCCATCATCGGGCCGTAATCCGTCTGGAAATTGAACGAGAACGCCTGGAGCCCCATCTGGATCGTCGCCTTGTTCGGATCGTTCAGCACGATCATCGGCCACAGGAAGCTGTTCCAGCCCGCCTGAAACGTGAAGATGCTCAGGGTTGCCAGCGCCGGCTTGGTCAGAGGCAAATAGATGCGCCAAAAAATTTTGAATTCGCCGCAGCCTTCAATCCGCGCCATCTCCATCATGTCGGAGGGGAGCGTCAGGAAGAACTGCCGCATGAAAAACACCGCAAACGTGCCGGAAGCCCCCGGAAGAATGATCCCCCAGAAGGAATTCATCAGCCCCATGCCCCCGCTTCCGAACAGGTCGTTGCCTCCCATCAGCGGTATATGGCGCAGCACGTACACGCTCGGGATCATCGTGACGATGCCCGGGACCATCATCGCGGCCAGCAGCACGCGGAAGAGTCCCGAGTTGCCTTTGAACTTCAGCTTGGCAAAAGCGTAGCCGCTGAGCGAACCGAAGAACAGGTTGAGCAGCACGCCGGTAATGGCCAGAAAGAATGAATTCCAGAAATAAAGGCCGAAGGGTACGGTTGTGAACGCCTTTTTATAGTGCTCCAGCGTGATGTCCGTAGGGAACCATTTGATCGGCATCGAGAACATATCCTCATCCGGCTTAAAAGAGGTCATCACGCTCCAGTAGAACGGGAGAAACATGACGATGGCGATCAGAATGGCACCGATATAGAAGACGCTCGCGGTAAGGATTCGCTGCCGCTTGGCCTGACTCTCAATTGCTCTCATCTCTTGTCTTCCTCCTCTAAGCCCCGATTACACAATCGATTCTTCCGATTTATTGATCTTCATGCTGATCAGCGAGAAGACCAGAATCGCCATCGCCAGCACGAAGGCCTGCGACGATGCATACCCCATTTGCAGTTGGTTAAAGCCCTGCTGATAAATGAGATAAACCGGCGTTTTCGTTGCATTGGCGGGTCCGCCCTGCGTGAGCACGAATGCCTGATCAAACAGCTGCAGCGCGCCGATAATCGACATCGTGCTGACAAGGAACGTGGTCGGCCGCAGCTGCGGCCAGGTAATGTAACGCAGGCAATCGAATTTGCTGGCACCGTCCAGACGAGCGGACTCGTACAGATAATCCGGCACGCCCTGAAGTCCGGCCAGGTAAATGATCATATTGGAGCCTACGCTCTGCCACAGCGTCATCATAATAATCGACAGCATGGCCGTATCGGTCTGGGACACCCAGGCCGGGCCCGTGATGCCGAACAGCGACAGGATCCCGTTAACGAGCCCGTATTCGGGATGCAGCATCCAGATCCAGACGGTGGCCGCCGCGACCGCCGACGTCAAAGTCGGAAGATAGTAAAACGTCCGCAGCGCCTTGACTCCCCTCGCCGCCCGGTTCAGCAGGATCGCCAGCAGAAGGGAGATCAGTACGTTGAGCGGTACGAACACCACCGCATAGATCATCACGTTAACGAAGGTTTTCCAATACAAATCATCGCCGAACAATCGCCTGTAATTGTCCATGCCGACCCAGTCGTTCGAGCTGAGCACGTCATAATTGGTAAAACTCAGGTATAGTGCCATTCCAACCGGGATCACCATGAATACCGCAAATAACAGCATTGTCGGCATAATGAACAGGTAGCCCATCCTGGCCTGGTGTTTGCCGAGCCTCGTGACGGAGGCAGGCTTGGCGCTGACTGGCTTCGTGGCGGAAGTCATCCTCATGCTCCTTTCTGTAGCTCCTAGAATCCCCGAATGCGTTAACGGGCAACGGCATTTTCCTTCAGCTGCTTATCGCCCTGCTCCTGGCTGAGCCGGAGGGTCTCTTCGGCGCTCTGCTTGTTCTGCATGAACAGCTCCAGATTCGGAATGACGGCATTCTCCTCCATAACGGAGTACCCCGGATGCGTCGGCCTTGTTTTGGCAAATTCGAGCGTTTCCATAAACGGAATCCATTTCGGATCGTCCGCGAAGAACGGATCTTCAAAGGCAGGCTTGAAGCCCGGCATATTCAGGCTCGTTTTGGCCCATAACACGGCATTGTCCTTGTTGGCCGTCCACCATTTGATAAACTCCCAAGCCTCCTCCGGATGCTTGGAGCCTTGCGGAATGACAAGCCCAAAGCCGCCCATAACGCTCCCCTTGTCGCCGTTCGGTCCGGCCGGTGGCGGCACGATGCCGTACTCCAGGTCTTTGCCGTATTTATCATAGGTGCTCAGCATCCACGGGCCGGTGTAGAGCATGGCGACTTTTCCGGTTACAAACGCATCCGTTCCTTCGCCCAAGCCGTCCTCGAAACCGATCTTGTACACCTTGTCCTCATTCAGCAAACGTCCCCAGAAGTCCAATACCGCTTTGCCCTTCTCGTTGTTCACGTTCATCGTGTTCTCCGGGGTCAGCATCGTTCCGCCCGCCTGCTGCAAATACATGTTGAACAGTCCGGGATCCCCCATCGACAACCCCGCCGTTTCGAGCTTGGTCCCGTTCCACTTGGTCGTGGCTTTGGCTGCCGCCTCAAGCTCATCCCAGGTGGTTGGCGGCTCAAGCCCGGCTTCCTCCAGCATTTTCTTGTTGTAGAACAGGGCCCGCGCATCCACCGTCAACGGCAATCCATACAGCTTGTCTTCATAGGTAAGCTCCTTCAGAGCCTCTTCGTAAAAATCCTCCTTGTTGACGCCGTCGCGCTCCAGGTATTCGTCCACGGGATGAAGCACGTTCTTAGGTGCATAGAGCGCGGTCCGCCACCGGTCCCAGAACACGACATCCGGCGTCCCCCCGTTCGTGGCCGCGGTCAGAAACTTCGTCACCACGTCCTGCTGCAGGGCATACTTCACCTCGATTTTATCTTGGGATTTATTAAAAGCATCCACCATCGTTTGGATCTGTTCCTGCCCTTCTCCGCCCCAGTCTCCCCAGAAGGTCAGCACCGTTTTGCCGCCGCTGGCTTCTCCGCCGGAGGAGCCGCCGCTGCCTCCTGAGCATCCCGCCAGAAGCCCAATCACAACTATCATCGACCATACGATCTTCCACTGCTTTTTCATTCGTTAACCCTCCCTTATGAATTCCAAGCTTGGTTCGCCGCTTCATCCCGCTGCTAGCTTTACCGTTTAACCGCGATACCGGAACACAACAGCACCAGTTCGCAAAACATCATATTGGCCCATGAAAACCAAGGCCGGGTATATTCCTGCGGCCGATCCACATGAAACCCTTCATGCATGAGCCCGGTTCCTCCGTCCGTTGCCAGCAGCAGTTCAAGGAGGCGCTGCCGCTCGGCTTCATCCTGTTCGGTCATCCCTTGCATCGCAAGCGCAATATGCCATATGTATTGATCGGGCGTATGCGGACTGCCGATGCCGGATGCAGCGGTCCCGGAGAAGTAGTACGGGTTCCGCTCACTCAAGATAAACCTCCGCGTATTCGCGTATATCGGATCTTCCGCATTTCGGTATCCCAAGTACGGAATGGACAGCAGGCTGGGCACATTCGCGTCGTCCATCAGGTTAACCGAACCCAATCCATCCACCTCGTATGCATAGATAGGGCCGCATTCCAGATGCTCCACAATGCCGTACCGCTGTATGCCGGCTTCGATCTGTGCCGCGAGCCCCTCCGCCGCCGCTGCCAGCTCCCGATCCTTCAGAATCTCCTCGGCAATCTCCGTCACATACCCCAGCACAACGACCGCAAACATGTTCGACGGAACCAGGTAACCGTGGGCGCAAGCATCGTCGCTCGGCCTGAAGCCGGACCAGGTCATGCCGGTATATGCCGTCTCCGCTCCTTTTCCGCGACGGACCAGCGTATCCGACGGAGGGCAGTTGCTTCGCTCGAAGGTGTAAGCCGATTTCTGTTCATGGTGCTGCTCTGTCGTCCACAACTCGATAATCTGCCGCACGCCTGCCCGAAAGGTTTCGTCAAAATGGCCGGTTCTTCCGGAGTTTTTCCACAGCAGGTAGCTGAGCTGGATCGGGTAACACAGCGAATCGATCTCGTATTTGCGTTCCCAAATCCACGGACTCATCTCGGTTGCATCATCCTGATGTCCCATCCCATTTGCAGACTCATTGAACGCATTGGCATACGGATCCCGCAGAATATAGTCAAACTGGCGTCTGACCACGCCCTGGATCATGTCGCCGATCTCGCGGTCCTCTCCAAGCACCAGGAAGGGCCTGACCTGCGCAGCCGAATCGCGCAGCCACATGGCAGGAATATCCCCGGTAATGACAAACGTCGTGCCGTCCTCCATTCGCTTCAAGGTGGTATTCCAGGTATTGGCTAGGCATCTCTCGAACATGTCAGCCGTTCGTTTCGGCTGCTTCGCCCGAACCATGTCCGATAACCGCCTAATGGCCTCTGGCAGTTCAGTTATGGATTGCACGTGATGTTCCCCTTTCACTTGATGGAATTATGAAACCGCTATCACGAATCAGTATATTGTTATCTAGTTAATATGTCAATATATAAAATAAATTAAATGTTATATTAGGTATTTGGTAAACGTCGACACAAAACAACGCTGCTCCTCACCGAATTAAGAACAAAAAAAACCATGTGCTCACAGCTTCGTGAGCGCATGGTTTGCATGCGTGCATGGGTAAGGGAAGACATTACAAACATTCCGTATTCACGTTTCCTGTTTGTAAGGTTCAACCTCCAAGGTTTTCGTTATCGAATTCGAATTTTCATTTGGTCGGTCAGGGAATTACCAATTCGCCGGTCACTTTCCAACACACTATGCATCGAAGGCTGCGCCAGCTGCGCAGACGTTTGAACAAGTTTCTGCTATTCCTTGACGGGACCGGTAGATGCGCCAACCACCAATTCCGCAGGCAATCTCTTCTCGACCGCAACCGCGTCGTGGTTCATGATGCCCAGCACCGTCTCGATCGCCAGCCTTCCCATCTCTTCCTCGTTCTGCCGCATATGGGTAAACAAATACCCCTCACCGATATTTAATTGCGGACTGTCGAAGCATATGATCGATAGATCCTCCGGGACCCGCAAACCGAGGCGTTCAGCCGCAACCTTAGCAAGCAATGCAATATTGTACTCAATCGCAAAAAAAGCGGTAATCGACGGATGATCCTGCAAATGCTGCATGATCCGCTGTATTTCCCGTTCAATATTGCTTTCGTAGAAAGCATTGGGCAGCGTGGCCGTTACGTCACTGATCCAGATTTCCTTGTCAAACGCGATGCCCCGGGCGGCATGAGCCTGAACGAATCCTTCAATCCGCTCTTCGACCGCCGTCGTATCCCTCGGCGGAGGAGACAGCAGGGAAATATGGCGATGACCCAAATCGAATAAATGCTCCACCGCCTGCACGGCTGCCCCAAGATTATCCGTGCTGATGGAAGCCGCAGCGACCCCCTTCAGCTTGCGGTCAATCAGGACGAGCGGGAAGCGGGCAATGACCATTTTCAATATTTCGGCATTAAAATATTCACCCTGCGCGGGAAATACGATAAGACCGTTCACGCCGAGATTGCGCAGCTTCTGGATGGACAATTCCTCGTTATCCTGGTCCCCGAACGTTCTGCGCAGGACCAGAAAGCAGTCATTCTCCCTGGAATACTGCTCCATGCTGTAGATCAGCCGCGTCCCGTAGCTTGAAGAAAAATCCGTGATGACCAGGCCGATCATTTTCTCCCGGCCGGCCGTTCCCGTTTCTGTGCTCTCTGAGGAGATGGGTTCCCTGTGTACCACAGGCTCATCCGGATCGGCTACGAACGATCCCTTGCCCGGCTTGCGCACGATCACGCCTTCTGCCGCCAGCAGATCCAAGGCTTTCTTGCTCGTGATTCGGCTAACTCCGTACTCATCCGCAAGTTCCTTCTCTGATGGAACTTTATCTCCAATCCGAAACATATGGGTTGAGATCTTTCGCTTCATCTCGTTAAAAATCTGTTCATACATCGGCTTCGTGGAAGCTGCATCTTTCAAATTGATATCCCTCCAACGGTACTCCAAAACCTGCTAATTTATATAACAATATAACATGATATATTTAAATTGTCCATGTTGAACGATGATCGCTCACAGATTCATCACATCCCCTATTTGCTTAAAACAGCACCATACAAACTCATAACTTGTACAATGCATGTTCAACCTGACCATTGCCCATCCTATAATCCATATCCTTAAATTTTTGCGGGGGAGGAAGATTCGTTGGAGCGTTTTGACCCGGAACTCGTCTTTTTTGAGCCGGATGCGTTGGAGTATCCGCTTGGGAAGAAGCTGCATGCATGGTTTGAGGAATTAGGCACACCCATCAAAATGACCACCTCCCATAATCGGGTAACCGGCATTCCGGGGGAGACCGAAACCGAAAAATACCGAAACGCCAAACGCACCCTAGTCGTCGGGATTAGGAAGACCTTGGATTTCGACACGTCCAAGCCTTCTGCGGAGTATGCCATCCCGCTGACCACGGGATGTGCAGGGCATTGTCATTACTGCTACCTGCAAACCACCATGAGCTCGAAGCCTTATGTCCGGATTTATGTCAACCTGGATGAAATTTTGGGCCGAGCGAAGCAGTACATCGCTGAGCGGTCGCCCGAAATCACCCGGTTCGAGGCCGCTTGTACCGGCGATCCCGTATCTCTGGAGCATTTGACCGGGGCACTGGCCTATTACATTGAATTTATGGCCAAGCAGGAACATGGCCGACTGCGATTCGTGACGAAATTCGCCAACATCGATTCCCTGCTCAATATCGATCACGGCGGCCATACCAGGGTACGCTTCTCCATCAATTCCGATTATGTGATCCGTTATTTCGAGCCGGGTACCTCTTCCTTCGAAGAACGCATTGAAGCCGCAGGGAAAATTGCCGAAGCCGGATATCCGTTAGGTTTCATCATTGCCCCGATCGTCAAATATGACGGATGGCAGGAAGGATACTGGCATTTATTGGAGAAGCTCCACGAGCGATTGAGCCATGTGGAGGTTAAGGATCTGACGTTTGAGCTCATTCAGCACCGGTTTACCAAAACGGCCAAAAACACCATTTTGAAACGGTACCCCAAAACCAAGCTGGACATGGATGAGGAGGACCGGCAGTTAAAGTGGGGAAGGTATGGAAAATTCAAGTATGTCTATAAGGCCGAAACCGTCGAGGAGTTTCAGCAGCTGTTCGAAAAGGGAATCCAAGAATATTTCCCGCGCGCGGAAATTGCCTATTTTGTCTAAAATACCTGGGAACGCCAGTCATTTGATGTACCCAAAAGCAACAAATAACGGACACCTCCCGGTGCCCGTTATTCTTATGAACCGTATCTATTCCCTTCCGCCCTTCATCGAAGGACCGCGAACTCTTCGGCCTTATGATCTTGGTCGTACATCCAGACCTCAATCTCATGGATATCCATCGGCTTTCCGTAATAGTAACCCTGCATGACATGACACCCGAGCCCCGTCAAAAAGTCGATATGCTCCTTATTCTCCACGCCTTCGGCGATCACGTCCAGATTCAGCTTTTCCGCCATAAGAACGACGGCGTTGACGATGGCGCGCTTGCTGGGCGTGTCCAAATCATTGGTGAACTGGCGGTCCAGCTTCAGGGCATCAATCGGAATCCGGTCCAAAAGCCCAATCGAGGAATAGCCGGTTCCGAAATCATCCATGGAGACCTTAACCCCTAAGGATCGGATACTCCCAAGCTGACGGATGATATCGTTCACATCGTGCAGCACCATGGACTCCGTAATTTCCAGCTCTAACAACCGCGGCTCCAAATCCGCCTTGCGCAGCACGTTTTGAATGAGCTCCAGCAGATTGTCGCCATGAAATAAACGGACCGATAGATTCACCGAGACCGGCTGGACAACCCCGCTATCCTGCCACACCCTGCACTGCTTGCATGCTTCTTCAAGCGTCCAGCGGGTCATCGGAATAATCAGCCCCGTCTCTTCCGCTATCGGAATGAATTCCTGAGGAGAAATCACGCCGAGTCGGGGATGCTTCCAGCGGAGCAGCGCCTCGAATCCGACCAAGCGGTCGCTTTGCACATTCCATTTCGGCTGATACACGATGAAGAACTCCTTCATCTCCAGCGCTCTTTGCAGGTCCTTCTCCAATTCCATCTTGCGAACCTCTTGAAGCCCCATCTCCTCGTCATAAAGGCATTGCTGATTCTTGCCGAGCCCCTTCGCTTTATACATGGCGGTGTCGGCATTCTTCAGCAGCGTCGTACGATCCGAGCTATGGACGGAACCGATGCTGATGCCGATGCTAACCGTCACATACAGCTCGTTGCCGTCGATATGGTACACCTTTTTAATTTGTTGGAGTATATCATCGGCTAAGCGCTGGGCATAATTCGGGTCGCTTTGCTTCAAAATAACCAGAAATTCGTCCCCCCCGATCCGGAACACCTGCTGGCCGCTTCGAATGAATTGGCGCAGCCGCTTGCCCACTTCCTGGACCAGCAAATCCCCGACATTATGACCCAGCGTATCGTTGATGGCCTTAAATTGGTCCAGATCCAGAAACAGGATCGTAATCTTATCCGTTTCGGCATTCGTCCTGAAGAACCGGTTCATCTCATTGCGGTTGGGCAATCCCGTGATCGTATCCTGATAGGCCAGTTTTTCCAGCACATGCCGGTCAAAGAACATCGCGCCCCAGGAAATCAACAGAATAGCAAAAATCGCGACCGTCACGCAGTACAAAAGGAAGAAATCCACAGACTGCGGCTGATGCGTCATCATGCCGGCATGCGCTTCAAAGCGCGCCGCCTTCATCCCTGTATAATGCATCCCGCACACGGCGAATCCCATGACAACCGCCGAGCCCCACTTGAGAAAGCTGGACTTGGAATGGCTGCGAAAACGAAGAAACAATAATAAGGCCGCATAGGAGGCCGCCAGCGCAATGACGACGGACAATATCCAAAAGACGGGATCGTAACGTATGTCGGCGTGTACGACCATGGCTTCCATTCCCATGTAATGCATCGTCACGATGCCGCTTCCCATAACGAAACCGCCAATGGCGATTTTGGACCAGTTAATATCCTTGGGCATGGTGATATAAAACGCGATGAATGAGGAAATCACGCTGGCCAGCATCGACATGATGGTCAGAAAGGCATCGTACTTCACGTTCATATTCATGTGCATCGCCAGCATGCCGACAAAATGCATGGACCAAATGCCGCTTCCCATGACCATGGCTCCCCCGAATAGCCAAAAAAACTTGGATTTGCCGTTCGCGTCCGAAATTTTGGACGTAATATTCAAAGCCGAGTATGAAGCAAGTATAGCGATCGCAATTGAAAGCCCAACAATATACAAGTTATAATTGCCGTCCATCTGAGCTGTGCACACTCCTTTTGTGAGTAATCCTTAGGTCCTATGAAGTTCATACGTTACCCGAGAGACAAACGTTTCTATTAATTCAAGGATGGCTCTCCCTGCATACCCTAAGATGATAATTCTTATGGTTACAGCCCGCCCGGCCCTGAGTCTTCTACCTATTATATCTTTAGTAACTATTCAATTTCTCGACAAACTCCGTTTTGGCCGAAACTTTCAGAACCCGCATGAGTCTAAAGGACTATATATTCCACAATATCCCTGCCTTTCCTTCTAACCGATTTAAAATAATGGCACGCAGAACGGACATTTCAACCGGATGGATAACGTGAAAAACAAAAAAACTGCCGACTCATTCCCTAAGGTCAGCAGCTTTTATCATGACTTCATGGAGCACTTACCTTCGTTTCTCCATTCATATACTTCTCGCCCCACTCACAGATTTGATCCAGGATGGGCTGCAGTGAAACGCCCAATTCGCTCAGCTCGTACACGACCTTCGGCGGCACTTGATTAAAGACCGTTCGCGTAATAATCCCATCCTCCTCCAGCTCCCGAAGGGTCTGGGTTAACATCTTCTGCGTAATATCCGGCATCTCTTTCTTAATTTCACTCGTACGCTTGGGCCCATAACTAAGGTGGCACAGCACAACGATCTTCCACTTGCCGCCGATCACCTCCATGGTGGCTTCGGACGGAATATGGTATTGTCGATCGCGATTCATAAGATCCTCTCACCTCCCGGACGTAAAATTACTGCGACTATGAAGGGCACTTTAGGGTGCTAATAGCACCTTTAGGTACCTATAGAACAAATAAGTGCGTACTTCCTTCCAGCCATTATATGATACATAATCCCCTTATACCAGTACTGCAAGAAAACAAAGCACATTCAACACATTATAGAAGAAAGCGAAGGTGATTCATGATGAAAGTACTGACCGTTGTCACTCATCCCAGAGTGAACTCCTTTACATTTGCTGTCACGGAGCGATTTGTGCAGGGGCTTCAAGATGCCGGACATGAGACGGAGGTTCTGGATCTTCACCGCATCGGTTTCGATCCGGTTCTGTGGGAGGCGGACGAACCCGATTGGTCTGATGCTGGCAAGGTTTTTTCCGCTGAGGTTGAAAATGAGATCGCGCGAATGAAACAGCACGACGCGCTGGCCTATATTTTCCCGGTATGGTGGTACGGGGTTCCGGCTATGCTGAAGGGGTATATCGACCGTGTCTGGAATCACGGCTTCGCATATGGCGGCGGTTCCAAGCTCCATCACAAGAAGGCGTTATGGATCGCATTGGCAGGAGCGTCGGAGGACCATTTTGCCAAGCGGAGCTATGATACGATGCTGTCCCATTCCCTCAACGTCGGCATGGCCAACTATTCCGGAATCGAAGATTCCCGAGTGGAATTCTTCTATGATACGTTAGAGGGCAGGCCGGAGCACATGGAGAGCCTGCTGGAGCGGGCATATCAACTGGGGCTGCATTATGCGGGCTCGGGAGTACATGTGAAGTGAAGGCTCCCTAGTGGAGTTAGAGCTTTGTTCATACAATAAAAATAAATCGGCCTCGCTCTTGAGGCCGATTTTTATGTACCGCGCTTCGGATCGCTCGCTCTCATGTCATTGATACGTCAATAAGGAACGGCGGAATCCAGGTTGGCCACAACTCAACCGTTGGTCATTACTTGCTCGGAACATCCATTGCCCCAACCAAAATTTGAAACATTTTAGTCATTTTTACCGTACATATAATCAATGGAAAAATAACGGAACAGGAGGAGTGCCGTCGATGATGCCCCAAGGCCCGTCTTTTGGCGGAGGTTTTGATTTTATGTTTACGCTGGTTCCCATTCTGATCGGGATTGTATTCGTCATTGTGATCGTGGGCTTCATCTCCAATGGCGCCCGCTATGTTAAGAACGCCAAGTCCCCGCGCACTTCCGAGTTTGCCCGGGTCGTCTCCAAACGGATGGATGTCCGCCATCATACCAATCACCACAACAGCGATAACGGAATGATGCACGCCAACCATTCATCCCGTACGTATTATTACATCACCCTCGAATTTGATAATGGAGAACGAAACGAGTATCTTGACGTCAAGAATCTGTACGGTCTTGTCGTGGAGGGGGATACCGGCTATGCCGCCATCCAGGGCGACTGGATCGTCGCGTTTGAGCGGAATATGCAGCCGCAGTCGTGACCGGACGCGTTTACAATATAAAAATGAAGAAGCATCACGTCTCCGTATTTTATTCGTACGGTCCCTTAAGAACAGAAGAGCCTTAGTCCGCGGTGAAACACGGACTAAGGCTTTTCTTGTTGAATAGACTTGAATGGTTAATATTTCATCTAATCCTTTACGCATTGCTGCTCGTTTCGATAGGCTCATTCACTTCGATCAGTTCAACGACGGCCTCGCTTTTCAGCGTATTGCCGATCGTGCATGCACGCTCTACGACGGATTTCAGCTTCTCCTTGTAGGCAGGCTCCAGCGTTGGCGGCAGCGAGACAAGGACGTTGAAATGCGAGAACTTATTGCTTTTATCCTCTGCTTTTACTGATGACACTTCGATATGAATGGAAGACTTATCATATTCCACGCCGTCGTAAGCCATTATTTTTTGGAGCGAGATGGATACGCACAGCGCCAGGGACGCTTCCAGCAGCTCTCTCGGTGACAAGCCGCCCTCCAAATTCGGGCCGTGGTTTCCTGCAATCTGAAACCCGGCCTCATTGAATATCCGATCCTGGCCTTCTACGATTTGCAACGTTGTCATGGTCCTTCTCTCCTTTTGGTTGGGGTTGCGAACTTATCTGTTCTAGTCAACAAGATGACAGGCGACCTTATGGCCCGGCCGCACTTCTCTTACAGCCGGTATGTCTGTTCTGCATACATCGGTCGCATAGGGACAGCGCGTGTGGAAAACACAGCCGCTCGGCGGCGATATCGGGGACGGGATTTCCCCCCGCAACATGATCCGTTCCTTTAATCGGCTGCGGTTGAAATCCGGTACGGCCGAGAACAGCGCCTTCGTATAGGGATGCAACGGCTCATGGAACAAATCGTCCGTCAAAGCCTCTTCCATTATTTTTCCGAGATACATAATGCCGATCCGATCCGAAATATACCGAACCACGCTGATATCATGCGTTATAAATAATAGCGTTAGTTTCATTTCGCGCTGCAGGCGCTTGAGCATGTTCAGAATTTGCGACTGGATGGACACGTCCAGGGCGGAGACCGGCTCGTCGCACACGATGATTTTCGGATTCATGATCAGCGCGCGCGCCAAGCCCAGCCGCTGGCGTTGACCGCCCGAGAATTCATGGGGAAAGCGAAAGGCATGCTCCGGCTGCAAGCCGACGGTTTTCAGGATTTGGAACACGGTTTCCTGACGCTCCGCCTTGTCCCCCATTTTATGAATGATCAAGGGCTCCTCCAGCATCCGGCCGATTCGTTTCCTCGGATTGAGCGAAGAGAACGGATCTTGAAAAACAAGCTGCACATCCTTGCGGAAATTCCGCATTTCCTCCCTCGTCATGGCCGCCAATTCCCGATCCCGATACAGGACCTGCCCTTGGCTCGCCGGCGTTAATCCGAGGATGGTGCGTCCCGTGGTGCTTTTCCCGGAGCCTGATTCGCCGACCAGACCGTAGGTTTCTCCCTCGTTCAATTGCAGGGAAACGTCCGAGACCGCGTTGACGTATGCTTTGGCGCCCCCTAATTTGCCGAATGATCCGTACACCGGAAACTGCTTGTGAAGGGAGCTGACCTTTAAAATCGAATGATCAGCTGCTTGTTCCAACGGTTGTCTCCCTCCCTTCCGGCTTGTTTAGGGCCTCATAATGCCAGCACTTCACTCGATGGTCCGTTTGGGCCGTTTGCATCGGGGGCTCGGAGGTACGGCACAGCTCGTCGGCATAAGGACACCGCGTTGAGAAGCCGCAGCCCTGCGGAATATCCGTCAGGGATGGTACCGTTCCCTCAATGACGTAAAGCTCATCGTCCCTGTCCCCTTCCAGCTTGGGGATGGATTGGATCAGCCCCTGGGTATAAGGATGCAGCGGCGTTTGGAACAGCTGTTCCGTGGGAGCTTCCTCAACGATCTGCCCCAAGTACATCACCTTCACGCCCGTGCAAATTTCCGAGACCACGCCCAGATCATGCGTAATGAACAGCACGCCCATGCCCATTTTGCGGTTCAAGTCGGCGATCAATTCCAAAATCTGCGCCTGAATCGTCACATCGAGCGCGGTTGTCGGCTCATCCGCGATCAACAGGTTCGGCTCGCAGGAGAGCGCCATGGCGATCATCGCCCGCTGCTGCATTCCCCCCGACAGCTGATGGGGATATTCGTTAACCCTGATTTCGGGCGAAGGAATGCCCGTCATCCGCAAAATTTCGATGGCTTGCTGATGGGCTTCCTTCTTGGACTTCTTCTGATGAAGGCGTATCGCTTCTCCGATTTGGTTTCCAATCGTGTAGACAGGGCTCAGGGAGGTTAGCGGATCCTGAAATATCATGGATATTTGATCTCCCCGGATCGCCCGTAATTTGGAATGCGGGAGGGACAGCAGGTTCTGATTCTCGAATACGACCTCTCCCTCGTACTCGATCGCATCCGTATGATCCAGCAATCTCATGATGGATTGGGACATCACGCTTTTTCCGCTGCCGGACTCCCCGACGATACCGATGATGTCGCCAGTATTCATGGAAAAGCTGACCCCGTTCACCGCTGTCACTTTTCCGCGCTCGGTATGAAAATGCGTTTTAAGATTTTTCACTTCCAATAGAGGCTCTTTATTCATGGAAACACCTCCAGCCTTATATTCATCGCTTTCTAAACTTTTGCTTCACGCGGGGGTCCAGCAAATCGCGCAGCCCGTCTCCCAGCAAATTTAAGCTGAGGACGGACAGAACGAGCGTTGCCCCGGGAAATACGACCATCCACCATGCCTTGTAAATAACAAGCTTGCTTGCCTGCAAAATGTTCCCCCAGCTGGCTTCGGGCGCAGGAATGCCCGCACCGAGAAAGCTTAAAGCCGCCTCCGAGATAATCGCTTCGGCAAATACGAATGTCGCCTGTACCAATAGAGGAGACAGTACATTCGGCACGATGTGCTGCCATATAATGCGCGTGGAGCTGGCCCCCTGGACATGCATCGCCTCGATGTAGGTTTGCTCGCGCACCACCAGTGCTGCCGAGCGGACGACTCGGGCAATATTCGGCGTGAACACGATCGTCAGCGCAATGATAACGTTCAAAGCGGATGCGCCGAGCGCGGCCATTAAGGCAATGGCAAGCAAGATTCCCGGAATCGCAATCAACCCGTCGCAAATGCGCATGAGAATATGGTCCAACGTCTTGTAATACGTCGCATAGACGCCGATCACGAGTCCCAGAGCGGAGGACAGCAGCGCAACCGCCAGTCCGACGCTAATCGATACCCTGGCCCCGTAGAGAAGCCGGGTTAACAAATCCCGTCCGAATTCGTCGGTACCCAGCCAATGCTCGGCCCCGGGTGGCGTTAAACGGTCCACAACCTTCATATCGTACGGACCGTAGTTCGTGAAGAGCGGTCCGATCAGCGCCAGAATCACCAATACAACAAAGATGGTCGCTCCGATCAAAAGCCCGTAGTTGGACTTCAGGCGGCGATATCCTAAGGCTCGCTGTTCTTTTTTCAGCTTTTTGCTGACTTGAGCGACATATTCCTTTTCCTGAACTGTAGCCATCCCGTTACACCTCTTTTATTTGCGATCCAATCGAACGCGCGGATCCACCGCGCCGTACAGCAAGTCGATGATCAAGTTGATGGTGACGTACATCAGCGTGACGACGAGTACCACCCCTTGGATCACCGCGAAGTCCCTTCTGGCAATGGAATTCAAGATCAATTGACCCAGACCGGGAATGTTAAATATGGCCTCCACGACCACCGCTCCCGTCACCAACGTGCCGAAGGTTTGTCCAATGACGGTCAGAATGGGCAGAAACGCGCTCCGAAACGCATGTTTGAACAGCACCTTCATTTCATGCAGGCCTTTGGATCTGGCTGTCTTGATGAAATTCAAATTCAGCACTTCCAGCATGGACGAACGGGTCATCCGCGTAATCAGGGCCGCCTGTATGGTTCCAAGGGAAATGCCGGGAAGAATCAGATACTTCATATGTTCCCATAGCCCGCTGCTAAGCGGTTCATATCCAGCGACCGGCAGCCACTGCAGCTTGACGCCCACGAACAGCATAAGGAACAATCCCAGCAAGAAGCTGGGCAAGGCCATGCCCAGCAAGGATATCCCCATCAATGTATAATCGGCGATGGACCCTCGCTTGTAAGCGGCGATAATCCCGAAGGGAATCGCGAGCAGGATCGCGATGACCTGTGCCAGAATGGCCAGCGATAGCGTGGGGGTAATATGCTCCGCAATGGCTTCGCTGACCGGCTGATTCATGAAAATCGAATCCCCCAGATCCCCCTTGAACACGTTGGCTACCCAGCTCGTATATTGTTCGAGTATCGGGCGGTCCAGTCCAAGGTCCTGATTCAGCTGCTCTATTTCCTCCTGCGACGCCTCCATTCCCAAGATGGCCGCCGCCGGATTCCCTGGCGTTATGTGGATGATCAGAAATATAGCGATGGTGACAACGGCCAGTACGGGAATCAGCGACAAAAGTCTTTTCGTAATATAAGCCAGCACGGCAAATCCCTCATTTGTACATGGTCTATGAATCCAATTTCAAAAAAGGAAGGTGTTATCGAAGTTACTCCGGTAACTTGTAACACCCTCCATATACGCTTACTTCGCTACTTTGGCATTCCAAACCACCGGTGCTTCGAACAGCTCGAAACCTTCAAGCTTCTTCGATGTGGCGACGACGCCATTATAATGGCCGATTACGGTGGAGGAAGCGAATTCGTACAGGAAGCCCTGCAGCTTCTCCCATTCCTGCTTGGCGGCTTCCGGCGTGGCTGCGCCGCGAATATCGATCAGCGCCTGCTTGACCGTTTCATTGTCGAGTCCGGCCCAATCCGGATTAACGGCCAGCAGCTGCGGCGGGGTAAGCTGATAGCCCGTGCTGGCAACAAAGATATCCCACTTGGAACGGTCGTTCTTCGTTTCCAGGAACGTCGGGAAATCGAAGTTCTCCACTTTTACGTTCATGCCGATCTGACGAAGCTGCTCTTGGATGACCAACGTAGCCGTGTACATCTCGTTATAATCCTTGGTCGTCAGCAGCGTGATTTCTTCGCCGTTATACCCGGCTTCTTGCAGCAGCTGCTTGGCCTTCTCCGGATTGGACTGGTTGTAATACTCCGCTCCGGCTTCGGTCGACCATTGGACTTGATTCGTATTCAGGTAACCCGGCGCCAAAGAGTACAAATCCGGCTTGGCGAAGCTCGCCAACATGATCTCCTCATTATTGAACGCGGCGAGAATGGCCTGGCGAATCTTCACGTCCTTTAACAATCCCTCGCTGGTATTGAAAAATGCCGTCAGGGCACCGCCAGGGAACGAGAGCAGGTTGATGTTGTTGTCGGCAGCCAGCTCATCATAGCTTTCGATCGGAATGCTGTCCGCCACATCGTACTGGCCGGTCTTCACGCCTGCAATGCGCGTCGAGTGGTCCGTGACGAAATGGAAGTACAGGTCTTTGGCGGGAGCTTCTTTTCGACCGTCAAATCCGCTTGGCTCCGCATCCGACACCTGCTGATAATCGTCGTTTCGCACCAAATGGATGTATTGATCCTGCTTCCATTCCTGAAATTTATAAGGTCCTGTGCCGATGTACTCCTTGATTCCGTCAGCCGGCGCTGCGTCCACGATCTCTTTCGGCATGATGGAAGGGAACTGCGCTTGCGATGCAATAAGAATCAACACGTCCGACGTAGGCGACTCTACGGTCAGCTTCACGGTATACGTATCGACGGCTTCGAATTTGGCATTCGTCAGCAGCACCTTCGCCCGGGACGAAGTCACCAGCCAGCGGTTCATCGAGGCTACAACATCCTCGGACGTCATCTCTTTCCCGTTGTGGAACTTCACGCCTTGGCGAAGGGCGAACGTATACGTTAAACCATCCTCGCTTCGTTCGACCGACTCTGCCAGAGCCGGTACGGGCTCATAGTTTGCATTCAGCGTGTAGAGCTGCTCGAAGATATTGCCGGCCGTATCCAGCGCAACCGCCGATACCGTCAAGGCCGTATCCAGCGTTGGCGGCTGAGCCGTAAGCGCGATGTTCAGCTCGTCTTTGTACTCTTGTTGTTCGGCTTGCTTCTCGCTTCCTTTGTCTTCGGCTGCGCCCTCTGCCGCCGGATCGGAGCCGTTGCCGCATGCCGCGATCAACAGCATCAGCACGATCGACGATAAGAGTAAACCTAACTTTCTGGCTTTCATTGTAATCCCCCCATGTAGTAGACATATGCATACGAATTGTATGCATCATGCTCTGTCAAAAAACTCGTAAAACAAACGCACCCCATAAATCTAAGTTATCTGGTAGGTTTAATAAGCTATGCACATACTAATAGATTCGCTATGGGCTGTCAATGCAATAATTGATCGCACTAGAATTAATTTCCTATTGGCGAAAATTAATAGATCTGAGTTGCAAGGACTTCGTTCCTCTCCATCGCCTTAACCGCCGCAGCCGGCCCTCCCCCGAAATATAAAAAAGCCCTGGTCCGTCTTTCGAACCAAGGCTCGTTTATTAAAGTGGCAGATCGCTTTGCAAAATCTTTTCCCTGCGCCCTTTCATATACCACTGTCCCCAGGGATGAAGTTTGTCGAAATTTCCGCGGCAGGCATGGAACAGCTTCATATACCGCCCCATTTCTCTCAGCTTCATGAAATAGGGGATTTCCCGAAGCCACTCCTCCTCCAGGCAACGCTCCAGACGGTATCCTTCCAGGAAAGGGATCAGGAATTTACCTCTGTCCGGATCGGCTCCTTCGGTCAAACCCGAGAAGAAGGCGGCGACGGCTATATCATCCACGAACCATGAATAACGACTCGCATCGAAATCAATCAGGCACAACGCATCCCCCTGGACAAAAAAATTGCCGTAATGAAAATCGGCATGAATCAATCCATAAGTCTCCCTAGAAACCGGGAGCTTCGATATATACCGGCACAAGGCTTGATAACGAGAGGCAATTCCCTTCTCAGACGACGGTAAATCGAGATGTCGAACCTTCTCTGCCTCGTACGACCAATTCGGCCGTCTCGTGAAGGGGTCCTGATGGATATACTCTTGGGTGATACGATGCATGCCTCCCATGAATTGGCCCATTCGCCTGTATAAATCCTCGCCGGCTTCGTTCTCCCCAACCGGACGCCCCTTGGCTTCCTCGTAACAGACCGCCGTATATTCCCGGTCCTCCATCCGGATCCGCTCCACAAGGTTCGCGGCTGCCGAATGGAGCGGCCTCGAAACGCAAACGCCCTTACTCCCAAGAAACTCTACCCACTGCACCTCCCCGGCAATCTTCGCATAGGGTTTGTGGGACTCGTCGGTCAAGCGCACATACACGGTCTTCTCGTCCCTTCGATAAGAACGGACAAGGCTGTGTTCGGAAAAATGCGTCTGGAGTCTATCCCGCTCCAAAAGTCCGAACCTGCTCGCAGCCGCGGCCATAAGCTCGCTCCGTCGTTCCAATTGCAGCGCCTCCCTTCAAGCCGGATGATATTGACATCAATGATGAATGATTTCTACAAATATGTAAGCGGCTCCTACATGCAAAGCCCGGTCCTCATGAATATTCCATTGAAATAACGCCATCAACAGCGGTCCTTGTGCCGGCCGCTTTTTCCGCCGATGTATACGCTCTTGTTGTCGTCAAAAGGGCGGGAGGATATAATACGGGTAAAATAAAATCGTCATGCAAGAAAGAGGGCCTTATTATGAATCCCGAAACCCGAAACGCCCGAACCCAACTCATCATCGAAGCAGCCGAGCGCGTATTTACACATAAAGGCATTGAAAAAGCCACCATGCAGGATGTAGCCACCGAGGCTGCCATGGGCGTAGCCACCGTTTTTCGTTTTTTTCCCCGCAAAGAGAAACTCGTCGTTGCCGTTGCCACGAAAATGCTGGAAACCGTTCTCGAGACCTTCCGCTCCGTCGCGGAACAGCCGATTTCCTGCATGGAGAAGCTGGAGCTGCTGTTTGACCACTTCATTTCCCTGCTGGAGCAGCAGACCAGCTCGAACGTCAAGCTGCTTGAGAACTTCGAGAGCTATGCGGCTCAGTTCACGGAGCCTCTTGAGGATATCGAGCTGTTTAACGCCGTCTACCGGGATATATCCCAGGTATTCTCGACCATCGTGGAGCAGGGCATCGAGGATGGATCGGTTCAAGCCGACCTTCCGATTGCCGAGACGCTGACCACCATCGTGAATACATTCGGCATTTTTGCCAGAAAGCTGTCCCTCCAGAAAAACATTCTGGTGGTCGAGCCGGACCTCGCGCCGGAGAAGCAGCTGGCGATTCTCAAGCACATTCTGCTTAATTATTTGCGGGCATAAGGGACTTGGAGCCAAGTAAAAAGAGTGCGCAGCATCACAACTGCACACTCTTTTCTTGTTGGTATCCCTGGCTTCTCCTACAGGCCCAGCTTCTGCCCCCGCTCCAGGCGCTGAATCTGCTGCTCGCCCGTGACCGCCAGCTCGCTGAACTGATGGATCGTCTCGCGCATGCGCGGGAGAGCCTCCTGCTTGTAAGTGCTGATGGAATCAAGCGCCGACAGCACATCCGTGAACGCTTGCTTCAAGGTATCGACGGAAATGCTCGTTTCCAGCGACTGCTTGTGGATCGCCGCACCTTGATCCTTCAGCATTTTGGAGGTGGCGCTGATCAGGTTGTTGGTGGTTTCGTTCAGCAGCTCGATTTTCTTCAGGACAATCTTCTGGTTGTAAAGGGCACTTGCGACCGTGACCGAAATTTTCAGCGCCGATACCGTTACGTTTCTTGCCCGATCCACACCACGGATTAACTCCTTGTTGTTCCGAATGACGACTTCTATGGCCATGATCCCCTGCTGGTTCACGACGAGCATCTGCTGCAGGTCCATCACGCGCTGGCGCAGCGGGAACAGCACCTCTTCGGTAATAAACCGGATTTTATCCTCCGACTCCTGCCGTATTTTGGCCGCCTCGACCTGGGATTCGATCTCTGCATCCATGAGCATGCCCAGCTGAATTTCCTTTTGCAGCTTTTTGGTGAGCTCGCGGAGGGTTTGCTGTTCAATCTCCAGCGTGGTGTTGTCGTTCTTTAATACGGTTTTTCCTTTATCCAGAGAAATGATGATGTCCGAAATGACGGCATCCGCCTTTTGGAACTTGGCAAAATATCGGCGCAGCGGGTTAAACACCATGCCCAGCAGCCCGCTCTTCGCAAAATCCACGACGCTCGGATCCAGATCCTTCAGCTGCAGCTGCAGTTCCGTTAACCCTTTGGCCACTTGACCGCCTTCGTCCCCGGTTTTCGATAATCTCCCCACCTGAACCTGCAGAAGCGCGTTCTTCTCCGAGGAGGACCTCATCGTGCTGATCCCAAAGCTGTCAATGGATTGCAGCACCTGTCTCCGTTTCTCGAGCGATTCGATATCCAGCTCCATGATGGCCTGCACATTGCTCGCTGCCAGTTCCTTCAGCTGCGTGACTTCTTCCGGCTCAGGCTTCACCTGCTCCTCGATTGCCGTCTTAATCTCTTCGGGACGAATGACTTCCATCGTAAATGACAATATAACCCCTCCTACAAGTTTCTGATATACCAGATTCACATCGTTATGAAAAATTGCTACATCTGCACATTCAGCAGCTGGCCGATTTTGTATACGACATCATCGGTATCGGCGTTGATGCTGGCAGCTTCATTGATGCTGGAAATGCTTTGGAGCGCCTGAATGTCGGCATTATAGCCAATCGTATACACCGGGATTTTGAAGGCTTGGATCAGTCCGCGGATATCGTCTAGGGAATGCCCGACGTTCGTTTCCCCGTCACTCAGCACAAAAATCAGGGGTTTCACGTCCGGATTCGCCGCCATCTCGTCCTGCAGCATCTTCATCGCCACGACGATGCCGTCAAAGGTCGCGGTATTCCCGCTGGCCTCGAGGCTGTTGATCGCACCGACAAACATCGACTGCTGATTCAAATCGTACTTGCCGATCGGAAGGTTGATCGTAACGTCCGTGGAATACGATACAAAGCCGATGCTGTTGTCCCGGCCCAGATATTTCTGTCCCGTCAACAGCGATTCCTTGAGACGGTTTAACGGCTCGCCGTCCATGCTCCCCGATACGTCCGCCACGAACACGGCCGCAACCGGCTTGTTGCCGTCCTTCTTCTCCTTCCACAGCTTCTGGGCGGACGGCAGCAGGCTGCTGTCGACGACCTCGAGCTCGGATTGGTAATCGTTAAGACCGTTGAACCCTTTTTTGTCGGCCATCTGCTGGTATTTGTCCTGCTCAACGAATTCCGCGAATTTCTTGATGATGTCCAGCTTCTCCTTCGGCAATTTCCCGAGCGCGTACAAAGGGCTGTCGTGCCTTACGCCAAACGGGGTAAAGACGTAACCGCTTTTCATATCCGCCGCGTTGACAAAGGTCTGATACTCCAGGACAAAGGCATCCAGCATGCCGGACTTCGCTGCATCGCGCATCTGGATCGTGGTGGAAGCCGTGAAAGGAACGTTCGCTTGGAATTTCTCGAAGCCCTGTACCGCCTTCTCACCCAGTATGTTGTTGCTGTCGAACGTTTCAAGGGCCGTGATCAGGAAGTTGAGACCCGTGGAGCTGGCAAAAGGATCCGTGTATCCCATCGCCAATTCATTATTCGCTATCGCATCCGTCAGCGTCTTGACGTTCAAGGAGCCGTACTTCTCCACCAGCTCGTCGTATTTGGCTTTTCGGGTGACGACGCCGGTGACGTTCCCCGTCAGGCGCTTGGATACCAGCTCGGCTTTGACGCCGTATTCCTTGACCATCTCCCCCCACAGCTCATTGGAAGGCGTAAAAGCGTCCGGCACGTACTTCCCGGATGTTATGTAATCGGTTGCGGTTCCCGAAGCGATATTGCGGATCTTCACGGATACCGGCTTGCCGTTCACTACCGGCTTGGATTTGTTGAATTCCTCTGCCACTTCGTTCAGCCATCCGTCAATGCCCGGTCCCGCCTTCTCCGGCGAGGAGAAAATCTCCACGTACAAGTCCGTCGTATTCTCGACCGAGATCGGGAACTTGGATATATCGGGCAGGGAATCCGCGACGGCCACCGGGTCCAGATCGACTTGGCCTTTGATGGGATCGGCTGTCGTGACAGTTATATCCTTGTAGATTTTGTTGATCTTTTTAGCCGCGCCTTCCGAATCGACCTCGGCTTGGCTTTTGCCCAGATTGGAGGTTAACGTGATCCCCGCGTACACTAGAACAAACACGACCACTGCAATGGCCACTAATACGACAAAGGCACTACCCTTGCTTCGCATAATCATCTCCCTCTCTTATTGCTTGTATAATTTGGTTTGCTTGATTAACGCATCGATTTCCTTCATGCACGGCATATCTTCCACATCCCGGTAATCGGTGCTGCCGAGCAAAGAGATCTCCAGCAGCAGCTTATCAAGCTTGAGCATGATTTCCTCGTTCGCCTCCAGATAACCGGTCACGTAAGCCAAGTACTCTTGGTATAACGCCGTTTTTTTCTGCGCCACCTTGCTGGACAGCTGGGAGGCTTTCGGCTGATCCGCCATGCGGGCGAAATCGGATGCGGCAAAGACGCCAAGCTTGTTCAGTATCCCTCTGATGTTGAGGTAGAACAGCTTCTCGACTTCATCGATGACCCCCATGAATTTCTTGTAACTGAGCTCCGTTGGCTGAAAACGCTGACCCAGAACGCCCAGCAGCGCGTTTCTCTTCTTCTCGATTCGCTCCAATTGGTCCAGGGCAAGAGCGATATCATTCTTCAGCACTTTCACGTTGCGGTAATGGTGAAGCGCCTCTATGTAATCCTCGCGGGTCTGAATCGTTTGGATCGGTTTTGCAGCCGGAGACTTGAACAACAAAACATAACTTCCATAAAAGAGTGCAAGCATGCTGACCACCCATACGGTGATGACCAGTGCAGACTGGAAAGCGTTATCGCCGCCGACTTGGAAGCCGAGCAGCCCGGGCGAAACCAGGACAATATTCACGATCGCGATAACCGCCATAAGCAGGAGCAGCTTCGCGGACTTCGAGCCATTCAAGAATTAACACCTCCCCTACTCCTATAGAGCGATGACTGATTCGACCTATAACCGCTTATAAAACATCCGTAAAAACATAGGTAATTAAAGGATATAACACATACTACGTCTCAATTCGAAGTTAGATGCATTTTCCTCTCCAGGCAGCCCTGCCGATATGTAATCCATTCATTTCTTTATCGGATTTTCACTTGGATAACATGATGCGGGCATGACCGTCCCGTGTTTAAGAAAGCCATGGCGAATACGCAGAGAACCGCAGCAAAAACAGAGGAGCCAAGCCGAGGCGAGCAAGTTCATAGAGGTAGGGTAACTATATCAAAATTACATAAATAATCCAATGGTTCTGCGACAAAAGACACAAAAAAAGTCCTTCAGGGCTTGCCTGAACGACTTCTATTATGGATGGCCTGCCGACGGGACTATAAACCTTCAAGCTTTGCCTCTGGGCAGCTTATCCGCATATCGGGTCCGCAACTCGCCCAAGTAATCCAGCTTGCCGAGCACCTTCTCTTTATTCAGCATGCCCATGCTCAGAATGAGCTGCTCGATCAGCAGCAATGGCGTCACCATGGAATGAAATTCGCCCATATCCCCCCGACTGACAAAAAAGGAGATCTGCGCCGGCGTTCCATACCGGAACTCCTCCCGGTCCGTGATCATGATCGCCGCATTCTGCACGCGGCTTACGCAGTCCAGGATGACCTCCGTTTCCGGGAGCATCCGAGTAAAGCTGAAGATCAGCACGACGTCTTCTCTTTCTACATGCGCGAGCGATTCCAGCAGTTCATGACCGCTGCCGGCCATGATTCGCACCGACATGCCAAACCGGGTTAGACGGTACGATAACAGCTCGCCCAGCGAGAGGGACGGACCAGGCGCATGCACATACACGCGTCTTGCCGAAGCCATTAGACGGGCTGCCTCCTCCAGCTCGTCCGGGCGGTTCTTCTCCATCGTGTCTTGCAGATGATGCTTCGCCTGTTCCAGCATTTTCGCGGGCAGACTGGACGCGTCCAGCCGGGATATCGTTTTTTCCAGCTTTATGGCAGGCGTCGTATCCGAGGATTCCCGCAGCTTCAGCTTGAACGCCTTGGCATTCTCGTGCCCGACGGCACGCCAAAACCGGGAAACGGTCGCGATGCTTGTGCCAAGCCTGTCGGCGATTTCCTGCTCGGTCATGAACAGCATCTCCTCGGGATTACGTTCGATAAAATCGGCGATTTTGAGCTGGCTCGGCGACAGCCCGGATGTATCGGGAAACCAATTTTTCAATGGTGATGCACTCCTTCTGCAATGAAATCCTCGTAATTGAGCATGAGTTCATCATACGCTGTGATTGTTATGTAAATTTTATTTCATGATTATATTTATGTAAAAAATATTACAATGCGTTGACATAGTACTCCGTTCATTTTAATAATCGCCTCCTATACTGATAGCAAATCCCATTCCCAAGGAGGCTTCTCTCTAATGGCAAGCAATTCACGGGTCTATACCCTGACCTCTTCGCAGAAAATGATGATTTTCGTGCTGTCCATGTCGCTGTACGGCCTGTCCAACATGTTCACCGAGCTCATTCCCGCGTTTCGCCTGGGTCCGATCGAGCTTTCGGTCGAATATTTCGCATTCATTCCCCTAACCCTCTGCATGCTGTTTCATCCTTTTTATGCTGCTGTAGGGGCTGCCCTCGGCGAAGTTATCTTCGGTGAACTGATGCTCGGGCAATTCGGCGGTCTCGGAGAGCTGGAGAAGTTTCTTACCTTCTCCTTCGCCATGTACGTTGCCGGCCGCTTGGTCAAAAACCCCCTCAGCCGCGCTCAGGTCGGCATCGCCGCCATGTCGGGCGTTATCATCCACCAGCTGTGCAGCTCTCTGGTGGATATCGGCAAGGTCTGGATCGGCGTCGAGGAATTCGAAGCCGTGCCGGGGCTTGCACAAAGCGTGGTCCTGGTCGAAGGCATCGGTTTCCTGAACGATGTGCTGTTCTCCGGCATTCTGTTCGCTCTTCTGCCTACATTATATCTGGTTCCAAGATTGTATGGAAAAATCGAGCCGCTGCTCGGCATCAAACCCCGCCAGAAGCTTACCCAATACGAAGCCGCCGGCATCGTCTCGCCCAAGCTGGTCCTGGTCGGAATCGTTTTGGCGCTGATTGCCTTCGGAGCGGAATCCCTTTCGGAAACGGACTGGAACCTCGGCGAGTGGGACAGCGGTTTTGCAGACCGGTTCGGCATCGGCGCGATCTGGATCAGCATCGGTGCAGCCGCCATCGTTGCTATTGCGGTACTGGCGTTCATGCGGGCCAGAAAAAACCGCAGCCTTCAAGAAGAGAAAATGCTGGAGAACCCGCCTTATGCTTAAGCCGTCCGTTCAAGACAACCCGGCCATCCGAATCGCAGGCGTCACCTTTGCCTATCCCGGTTCGGAGCAGCCTGTGCTGAAGGAAGCTTCCCTATATATTCGCCGCGGCAGCTTTACGGCGATCATCGGAGGAAACGGCTGCGGCAAATCCACGCTTTGCAAGCTGTTCAACGGATTGATTCCCCACTATTATTCAGGCGATTTCACGGGTACCGTCGAAATCTGCGGGGTTTCCGCCGAGAATCGGACGGTCTCCGAGCTGTCACGAATGGTGGGGTACGTCTATCAGGATTTTGATAACCAGTTAGTCCGCCCCACCGTCATGGATGAAGCGCATTTCGCTCCGCTCAATTACGGGCTCCCGGACTACCGGGCCATGGGCGCCAGGGCACTCGATATGTGCGGATTAACCCATCTGAAGGACCGCTATATTTGGGAGCTGAGCGGCGGGCAGAAGCATCTGCTCGCCTTGGCGGGAGCCCTCTCGCTGGAACCGGACATTCTGGTGGTGGATGAACCGGTATCCCAGCTCGATCCCCAGCACGCCAGGCAAGTATATGATGTGCTGCGCCAGTTAAATCACGTCCATGGAAAGACCATTATCGTGATTGAGCATCATGCGGAGTTTATTGCGGACTACTGCGAGGAAGTATGCCTGATGGAGCAGGGGAAGGTGCTGTGGCAGCGCCCGGTCATCAAAGCGCTGAACAGCCTTGATGATCTGGAGCGGCTTGGCATCCAGCCGCCCCAGGTGACCAAAGCCGCGGTACAGCTGTCTGCGATTCTGCTGAATGGCGGCATGGCTCCCGGCCGTCCGCAGGATGGACACTCGATAACGGTCGGCTCCGACTCTTACTCTATGGGGTTGTCCGGATATCAGCTTAAGCAGCCTTACCCTATTACGGCCGAAGAAGCAGAAGTCTATTTCGGAGAGCTTCTGCACAGCCTCGCGGATAGCCCAGCGCTGCTTGATCATCCATTAACCGACGCTAGAGCAGACGATGCTTCCCCCGCTGACACCACCGTGAAAAACCCGGATTCCGACCAGCGCCGCATCCTGAAGGGCGATGAATCAGAACGGCAAGGAGAGCATGGTGCACTGGTGGAGTTCCACCATGCCGTACTTCGCTACCGAACGATTCACAAAACGGAGTACGAGGTTCTTCGAGGCATTGATCTTCGCCTGTATGAAGGCGAACGCATCGCTCTTGTTGGCAACAACGGCGCGGGCAAATCGTCGCTTCTGAAGCTGATTGCCGGCATCGCCAAGCCTTCCGGCGGCTCTGTCTCTTTCATGGGCCGGAAAACAAAGGATGTATCGATGGAGCAAATATCCGCTAACGTGGCTTACGTCTTCCAGAATCCCGAGGATATGTTCATTGAAGACAATGTATATCAAGAAGTGGCCTACGGTTTGAAGAGCCGCCGTCACCCGGAAGCGGAGGATCGGGTTCATCGCATGCTGACCCATTTCCGGCTTCAGCCTCTCCAGGAACGGGATGCCCGTCTCCTCAGCGGTGGTCAGCAGCGCCGCGTATCCCTTGCTATTGGAGCTGCCATGATGCCCCGGCTGATTCTGCTGGATGAGCCGACGGCCAATCTGGACATGTCCACTCGTGAAGAGCTTCTGGATACGCTGCAGGAGCTGGAGGACCATGTCCGTACCGTTGTCATCGCCACCCATGATATGCAGCTGGTTCACGAATGGGCGACCAGAGTGATCGTCTTAAATCAAGGCGTCGTGGCCGGCGATGGCACCGTCTCCGAGATTTTCGCCGATTCGGAGCTTATTTCCCGGGCCGGGCTCGCACCGACCCAGATGATGGATTTATCTATAAGGCTGGGCGTCATGCCCCCGACCAGCTCGCCGGACGAGTTTGCCCGGCATATGGACGGCATTCTGAACGGAAAGGAGATTCACCGTCATGCAGCTAGTCCGCAACTGGTTTAACAAGATTTCGATTGAACGGATTCAGCTCGAGTTGATGAATACCGCCTACGGGAGCGGCCATGCCGCCCTATCCCGGCTCGATCCCCGATGCATGCTGATCTGGTACCTGTTCTTTGCCATTGCGCCCTGGTTTATTTCCAGCATTACCGTGCTGACCGGATTGTTTCTCATGATGGTGGTCACCACCATTCTGTCCCGGGTTACGCCGTTTATTATCGTTGTACTATGCCTGGGCCTGATCGGCCAGGTCGGATGGCTGTTTGTGGTGTCCCTCTTTTTCGGCGGGGACGTCAGCTCGGCGCTTCCGCTGCTGAAACTCACCTTAAAGCTGTCGGTTGTATCGCTTGCGAGCATTACGGTGTTCTCCGGCATGGATCCCGAGAAAATCAGCGACGGCCTGCTTGCGCTCGGCATGCCTGCCGCCTTCTCGTTCAGCTTGTCGTACGGCTATCGGATTCTCCCCGTATTGTTCGAAGAATTTCGACATGTGCTGCTTTCTTACCGGCTTCGGGGAAAAGCGCCGGAACATCCCGGTTTTCTCTACTGGCGGCTCGCGGCCTATTACATGAAGCTGCTGATGCTATCCTTTTTTCCTTTGATGCTGGCCACCGCCAAACGTTCCCGCACGACGGTAGAAGCGCTGGAGACCCGCGGGTTCTCCTACGGCATGAAGAATCCGGCTGCCAAGAAGCTGAAGCTGTCCCACCTGACCCTGTCGGCCCGGGATGCGGTGTTCCTGACCGGAACGGCAGCATATACCGCATTGTTGTTCTGGTTCGGCTGACCTTAAAATTACTGACTTCGACAAGGAGTGTTCGAATATGAAAATTGATCTCCATACCCACGCCAAATTGTCCAAAGCGTCCGATTTCTCTAAACATTATTATGAGGAGATGATCCGGGAGGCGCTGGACAACGGACTTGATGCGCTCGCTTTGACCGAGCATTTTAACACGCGCCATTTTGACGAGGTCTACCGGCAGCTTGACAGCATGTTCCCCTATAACGGCGAATACTACGATGCAGGCGGATTGAAGATCTTTCCGGGGATGGAAGTGGACATCCGGGAAACCGGCCACATTCTGCTGATCGGCCGGAAGGAGTTCATTCTGGAAACCCGCCGTCGCCTGGACGGGTATACGGAGAAGGGCGCCTTCATCCCTTTCGATGATCTGATGGACTTGGCCGAAGGCTTCCCGCTGCTCAAGATCGGAGCCCATCCGTTCCGAGAGAGCACGCCGCTCCGCCATCTCACGCGCAGCCAGTTGAGCCGCCTGGACGCCTTTGATCTCAATGCCAAGGATATGTACCAGTACGGCAGCGAAGCCAATCAAGATCAGGTTCAACGTTTCGCCGCCGATCTCGGCAAACCTGTTACGGCGGGAAGCGATACGCATCAATGCCTCCAATTTGGAAGCGTCTATAACGAGCTGCAAATGCCTTGCGAATCCGCTGCCGAGCTCAAGGATGCCATTATGCAAGGCGCTTACCAGATTCATGTCTCGGACAGCCTGCCTATTAAGGTCAAAGCATCCGTCATGCTGAAAAAGCTCATGAAGGAGATCATCCGCCTCCAGTCCCCCTCAGCCGTCATCTAGCTAGTGAAACGTGAACTACGCCAAAGTTCGATAGGCCGCCCCGCCGTGTATTCATTTACATTCATGTACGAAAAAGAAGCCTGGTCATGTATCCATGTCCAGGCTCCTTGCGTTTCCGAAAGATTGTTACATTGCGACTCGACCCATGTCATTCCCTCCCGAACCGGCTCTCTAACCCCATTCCAGCGTTGCACGAATCGGTGGGATGGGCGGAATTACTGCAGTCGATCCAACAGATTCAGCATGGCTTGCGCGCTTTCCGCACGGGTGGTTTTGGCTTGAGGCGTAAACATGCCATTGGCATGCCCCTTCATCAAGCCAAGGGCCAAGGCTTCATTCACCTCTTGGAGTGCCCATGAAGAAATTCGCTGCTTATCTTTCAGGTTAGGTGCTCCCTCTAAAGAGGAAGCGTCTCCCTTGGTCTGGTAAGCACGATAAAGCATCACAGCCAGCTCCTCGCGGGTGATGGCCGCGTTCGGCGCGAACGTGTCCTTGCCTCTGCCGTTCACCAGCCCGTGCTGGGAAGCCGCCGCAACCGCCGAAGCATACCAAGCATCGCCGTCCATATCCGTGAAGGTCGTGTCGTCTTGCGTGCTTTCAAGGCCCAGGGCACGAACGAGCATCGCGGCGAACTGCGCGCGTGTCAGCGGCTGATGCGGACTGAATTTCGTATCGCCGGTGCCATTCACAATATGCTTGGCTGCCAGCTCTTTTACCGCTTGCTCAGCCCAATGGCCGGCAAGGTCGGCAAACGATTTGTCGTATTCCAGCACAGCATAGTAGCTCAATTGACTGACTTCAGCCGTCAGCTGCCCGTTTACCGGCTTGCCGCCGGCATATTTCAATGGTCCCAATTCCGAAATGCCGTAGATGCCGGCCAGCTCGCCGTGAATGGCGCTGTCGACGGGAAAAGCAATTGTTACAGGTGCTATGAAATGCTCCAGCTTATATGCCTTGCCGTCTTTCGTACGGACGTTAAGATCTAATTCGTACATCTTGCTGCCCTGCTTCAGTTTAGCCTTCCCGGCAGCAGCTGCTTTGGCTACGAGAGAGGCGGCTGTCTGCGTTCCAACCTCCTTCAGCTTAAACGAGATGACCGCATCCTTAGCCTGCTCGGCCGGTACGAGCTGGCGCAGCGCTTTGAGCAGCGCGGACGGAAGCTGTACCATCACGCCGTCCTGCTTCAGCTCCAGCGGCTTCGCCCCCAGAATATCCCCTGCCGTCAGCGGCAGGAGAACTTCGATATCCTCGGCACCGAGCTGAATCGTTACTTTCTCTTGCCCGCCGCGCAGCGATTCTTCGTTAACGATCCGCTGACCCTGATTTGGCTTCGTTCCCGGATCGTTAGGCGGATTGCCGCCTGCTCCTCCGCTTCCGTTTCCACTGCCGGGGTTGCTGCCGTTGCCGCCGCCTTCAGCTGGCACTGCAGCCAGAATGACGGTACCGCCATCCGACATGGCAGGGAGCGTTAGCGTGACTTTCTGATCGGCCGTTACGTTATACACGCTGCCGCCGTACAAGTCCTTCGCCTTGCTGCCCGCCTTAAACGGCACAGGCAGGACGACTTCTTTCGGTTCGTTCTTCACATGAATCGCGGTAACGATATGCTCTCCGTTATACTGCTTGTCGAATGCGATATAACCATCCGCATTCGAAGCCGCAATGGATGTGCGCGTTCCTTTTGAAAATACTTTCGAGTTTGCCGCTCGAATGTTCAAGAGCTTCTGGTAATGCGTGAGCAGCTTCTTCTCGGCCTCCAGTTGGTCCCATGGCATATCGCCGCGGTTCTCGGAAAATTCGCCGTTTTCCATTTTACCGGCATTCTTACCGGAGCGCCCAAGCTCTTCGCCATAATAGATGACCGGCTGGCCTTTGGATGTAATTTGCAGCGCTGCGGCCGCCATCAGCTTCGCCTTGTCGCCATCCACGTAGTGGGACAGGAAGCCATCCTCGTCATGACTGCTCAGGAATTGCCCCATCATTCGGGTGTTATCCAGCTTCGATTCGCGGTCAGCCAGGTAGGCCTCAACCGATTCCACGCTGCCGTTCACGAATTCCTTGGCCTTTCCTTTGAAACCGAAGTCCAGCAAGCTGTCCATCTGTCCGCTCTGAAGCGTTCCGCCATCGCTGTCAACCGTTGCTCCGAAATATTCGCCAATCATTTTGAAGCTCGGATCGAGGTGGGTCAGCGCATTTTTGAACGCCTTCCATGTCGTTTCATCCACGTGCTTCACTGTATCCACGCGGAAGTAGTCGATCGTGTCCCCGCGGTCGGTTTTGGCACGCTCCAGCCAGCTTGCCTGCCAATCGATGATCTGCTGGCGAACAGCCGGATTCTCCGTTATGAAATCAGGAAGCCCCGCTAGTTCGCCTTTGATCGGATCCGTATCGGCCGACAGACCGTCTGTACGGAGCATATCTTTAAACCGGTCCTTATCTTCCTGCGTGATACCGGGCGCACTGTCTCCCGGCTTCAGACCATATCCCGTATGGTTGACCACGACGTCCACCATAATTTTGATGCCCCGGTCATGCGCCTTGTCGATTAGCTCCTTAAAGGTATCCAGATCGCCCAAATGTTCATCGATCTTCGTAAAATCTTTGGCCCAATAGCCGTGATACGCATATTGCTTGCCGCCGAAGCCTGCACCCTGATTAAAATCGATGTTATCCACAATCGGCGTGATCCACAGCGTGTTCACGCCCAGATCCTCGATGTAATCGAGTTTATCGATCAGTCCTCTGAAATCCCCGCCATGATAGGCTTCCGGGTGATCCTTGTCAACATTCGCATTGTTGGAAGCATCCCCATCCATGAAACGGTCGGTCAGCACAAAATAAATGCGCGCCTCGTCCCAATCGAAATCGAGTTTGCCGCCTGCGATTCTTGGCTTCACCGTTACCGCGGCTTCGCCGGTATGCCTATTGCCGTATTGGTCGACTAGCGTGATTCCAATTTTCTTGCTGCCGGCCGTGACCGTATCTTTTACGGCAATGCTGTGCTCCAGCAGCTCTGTATCAACCTTCGCTCGGGCCGGTCCGCCCAGTTCCGTCAAGTCGACGAACGCTTCCTTGTAAGCAACGGGCTCCGAAGAGGTTACATTCAATTTTAGCACCGCATTTTCATCATAAGAGATGGAACCAGGGGTTACCTTCGCCCCGATGGTCACGGTCGGATCGCGGTAAACCACCTGCGACTTTCCGTTCACCGTGTTTTTCGGATCGGTGACTTCCTTCGTGGTTCCGTTATGATTGACGATAAACGTGTAATCATACGTTCCGGGAGCAACGCCCTTAAGCGTATAACTGAACCATTCCTTGTCAGGAACATAGGCCATCGTTTCCAGCTTCCCGTTAATCTTCACTTTCACGTCAGAGATGCTATCCATCCGGCCGTCCCTGAACAATTGATCGTCCCGATAATGGAACGTAATGTTACCGCCTTCAAGCGTCGGCCCCGCAATGCTCGGCAAAATCCCCAGCTCATGCACCATGCTGGTCACATTCACTTTCGTGAAGGCCTCGCCTGGCTGAAGCGGAATGATCCGGTCATCCGGGATATCCTGTTTGGCCGTATCCCAATTCGTTCCTTTGCGCAGAACGAAACCAACGCCTGTTGTTTCGGGTGCCACCTCAATCTGAACGGTAGCCACGCCATTCTCTATCTTTTCAAAGTCGATCTGATCGTTCTTTACCCCCGTATTCCAAACCCACAAATTCCAATCCGCATAATCCTGATCCGGCCGAATGTAGTTAAGCTGCACATACCGTTTATTGTCCACTACATCGGCTGTAACGGTTACGATAATCTCTTTTTGGAACCCCCGATAGGAAACGGTTATGACCGCCGTTCCTTCCGCGACTCCCTTCACCACGCCTGCGGCCGTTACCGAAGCCACCTGCGGGTTGCTGGATGCATAGGTTGCTTGTTTCGTTACGGCTCGTTTGCTGCCGTCCTCGTATTCAGCGTATACCGCGGTTTGATGCGTCTTACCGGTCTGCAAAGAGTAACTATCTTGATCTACCGATATCGCGCGGAGTACGGCCGCCGCGGCGTCCGCCTTGATCACAACGGCCGTCAGAGGCTCAAGCGTGATCGAGCCGGAGGTTAACGTGAAGCCGGACTTCGCTTTGACGCCGGTCGTGCCGGCTTCATCGTTATCGACCACCACCGTGCCGGAGCTCAGATCTTCGCTTAGCGTAAGCGTTCTCGACTGGTTATCCGCATTAACGAACACATAATAATGGCCGGTTCCGTCCGTCGCTTTATTCTTATATGCAATGACCAGATCCTGCGCCTTTACTTCGGGAATCTGCAGCAGCGTTACGTTCGAATTCACCATCGACTGATCGCCGAGACGGAAAGCGTCGGACGATTTTCTTAACTCGATCAGTCCGGCCGTATATTCCCGCGTCTTGTTATTCTCCGGATATTTGGCTTCATCCGTCGCTTTCTCCCAATCGAACATGTTGATGGCATCGGAGGAGTCGTAGGAATCATGGATGAAATAACCGAAGCGGTTTCCTGCCTCGTCCTCTAATTCATGGTATTTCTGCTCGGGAACCCCTGGGCCCAGCCATTGCTTGGTCCGCCCGTACTCCTGTCCTGCATGGAGGAAAGCCGTTCCTTGCGAGGTCAAGGTGAGCAGGTTGCCCAGGCGAATGCGCTTATGGATCTCCAGATCATTCGCTGCAATCGACGGGTCCTTCTTGATGGACTGCGCAATGATGTCGTATAGCGGCAAATTGTCATGGGCTTCAATGTATTGAACCATGTCACCCGGATCATCTTCCTTCGTGTTGCTCGGCTGCGCCTTGATATTGTTGAAAATGGTTTGGATGTCGCGCGCGCCGCCCGTAATGAATCGCGGCTCGCCTTCGTTGCCGAAGCCGGATTTCAGCTCGTTGCGGAACTCGTCGGAGAAAACGCCGACGTCGTCCGTTTTATCCATCCAATTCTGGTCCGCGCCCTTGCCTGCCAGGGAGGGATCCGACAGATGACCGCCGAACGTGACCCAGCCCTCGCCGATAAACAGCGCTTTCGGGTTGATGGCTGCAGCGGCATCATAGGCTTTCTGCACGGCCTCATAGGTGGCGTCGCCCATCATGTCCCAGCGCATGCCGTCGATTTTGTATTCGTCGAACCAGTATTTCACGGAGTCCACCATCAGCTTCTCGGCCATCTTGTGGTTGGTCGCCAGATTGTTGCCGAAGCCGCCGATGAAATTGCCGTTGGCATCCTGGAAAGCATAATAGTTCGGCACGATATCATTCAAGAAATCCGCCTTGGCCATATGGGTGTAGACCACGTCCAATACGACGCCCATGTCGGCCTCGTGAATGGCGTTGATCATCGCCTTCAATTCTTTGATGCGAAGCTCGGGATCCGTTGGATCCTCGGAGTAAGCACCGTCAGGGGAGAAATAGCTGTGCGGGTCATACCCCCAGTTGTACTCATTGTCTTTGGCCGAATAATCCAGCTCCCTGTTCTTCATGGCCGCTTCGTCACCGTAATACCAAGCCATCACGGGCAGCAGCTGAACATGGGTAACGCCCAGGGACTTGATGTATTCGAGCTTCTCTTTGAACGCGTCGTAGGATCCCCAAGTCGCGTTATGCAGGTCATTCTCAATCGTCGGATCCGACGTGAAATCCCGGACGTGAATCTCCCAGATGATGGCGTCTTCCCGCTGCTCGTAGCCCGGAATGTCCGCAAAATCCAAGCCGGCGGGATCCGTTTGACTCAAATCGACGATCGCGGCTTTGCCGACGGCATCGCCGTCCGGTCCAACTTCGCCCTTGGTATTCACTCTGAATTGCGCCATGGATTTGGCATATGGATCCAGCACGGTTTTCGTCACGCCGTTGTTGGTCACTTCATATTGATAGAAATATCCTCTAAAATCTTGGATGCCGAGGTCTCCCGGCTTCAACCGAACCGACCATACCCCTTTATCGCCCTTTTGGAGGGCGACATTGCCGATAAACTGCGTGGCATCATCCTTGCTGTACACCTTTGCGGTGACTTCGGTCGCCGTCGGTGCCCACAGTTTAAGCTCGGCTCCTCCAGCCTGATAAGTCGCCCCGAGGTCATCGCCGTCGTAAGCGTACATCTCATCCAGCATTCTCCAGCCGGTGGAGGCGGATACGGTTTTTCCGGCGTAAGTTACGCTTAGCGGAATCTGATCCAGCTGAAATGATGCCGATACTTCGATGGTCGTGTTTCCGGTAATCTTCACGTTTTGAATGGCAACCGGATGGCCGTCCTTATTCTTAATCTGCAGCTCATTCTTCAGCGTATCCGCTTCCAAACCATCGGTCATGGTAAATCCGAGCTGGAGCTTTCCGGGAGCCAATACCTCGGCCGAGACCAACCCGGTAGGCACTTCCCCATACGGGGATGTGTAGACGGTGTTGTCGCCTTCTTGAATGAACAAATGCTGGTATCGGTCTACCAGGGTGAAGCCTTTGTCGCCTCCGTCTTTGCCGGCGTCTCCTTTGGCCGCATCCAGCACGAGGAAGTTAATCTTCTGGGCCCCCGGCTTCATTGGAATGTCCACATAAGCGCCATATCGGTCGGTTTGGCCTGAAGGGAACATGGTAGCCCCCGTCGGCCAGTCTTTCGAAGGCGCAGCGACATCGTCGCCCCATAACCATAAACCGTACGGATCATAGTTCTGATCCTGCCGTTGATAGTGGATGCGCACGGTATCCGCCGGCAGGTCAACAGGCTCAAAGCTGTATACCGTATCGGAGCCTTCCTTGAGCCAGACTTCGTTCATGTCCGGCGAGGCTAGGGTGAGTTTCTTGTCGCCGCCGTCTTTATTGCCGCTGATGCGATCGACAACGACGATGCCGACTTTTTGCGCGCCGTCCTTGAGCGGTATGTCGACGAAGGCCCCGTAGGCGTCCTGCTGCCCGCCAGGGAATGGCGTTGCGCCTGCCGGCCAATTGGCGGACGGAGATGCGACGTCATCGAATATCCACAGTCCGACGCTCCCGTAATTCGCGTCAGCCCGGTTGTAATGGACGCGCAGATGGTTAGCCGGCACCGGCGTTCCCGGATCGGCGGGTACCGTGAAATGAGCGGCAACGCCGTGATTGGCCGCATCGTAGCTGAACGTAACCTTAACATCCTGCGGCAGCTGAAGGGCCTCCCGATTAGCGGGGTGAACCGGACTTGCCGCATCGCTGCCCAAAGCGATTTGGTACTCATGATCCCCTTCGTACACGTCGGCCGTCACCGTGTATACATGGTCATAATCGGAATCCTGCATGATTAATCTCGCATCCGCAGGCGACCAGTCGGCCGCTTCGCCGATGCCCGATTGGAAGCTGCCGATCACTCGGGGAAGCTTATCCGCCTCGATCGGAGCGTAGTATGTAGAATCCGCGATCCGGTGGGTCCCATGGTTGTAATAAAAGGTAACCTGGGAATCTTGGGCGAGCGTTATGAGGATGTTGCCATCCTTGTTTGCTCCGCTCGGATTGGAATAGTGGGCGGAGCCGTAATTCTCGTCCCACTTGCCGTCGATCGCGATCTTGTATTCGTACGATCCCGCGGGCAAGCTGCCGGTGAACCTGTATTCTCCGTTCCCCATATCGTTCATGGTTGTCGCGGCGGCAGCCGGATCCCAATCCCCGCTATGGCCTAATTCGGATTGCAGAGTCCCCACCAGCGTAACCTGGCTTGGCGCGCTATTGGCATCGGCCGTTGATGGCGGAATGCCGAGCATGGAGAAAATCAGCGAAACAATCATGATGATGGACCACGTTCGTTTGCTTGAAACCGTCATTCTCATGAAACAAATAACCTCCTTCTGTTCTTGGATTAGGTACAGCTGGTACGATGTTGATGCCAATCATTGCGCAAACGCTTGCATAAACAGGTTTGAGCTTCCATCAAGTAAAGTACGACAATTACTGACAAAAGTTAGAGAATATGTTCGAAATATAGAATGAAACAAAAATAGATGAAAGCGATTACAATGGAAACGTTTGCATCATTTATTGTAGTATCGAGTCTCCTTCTCGTCAACCACATTTTGACCTGTTTTCATCATGAATTTTACGGCTCAAGCGGGTTTTCTCCAGCAGCATCTAGCTCTAACAAATAAAGGGAATCCGTCATCCAGATGACGGATCCCCCTACTAAGGTTTACATGTATGGTATGGTCGGCCGCAAGCATAACGCTGCCTACTAATAGCGAACCGTTAACTCATAACGTCCGGACAGCAGCTCAAGTTCAAGCATGCTATGGTCCAGTCCGCAGCGGACGATGCCGTCCGGCATGCAGCTTGAAGCTGCTCCTCCCCATATCTCAACACCATCGATCAGGAGACCGGTTATGGGGCCGGAGCTCGGTGATGCCAATGCAACGGTGGCGCTCATCGTGCAGGGCAGCTCAAGCCGCATCCGAATGCCGGCTTCGCTGACCCGCTCCCAGCGTACGGCGATCTTGCCTCTTACGGTGGAAACGGAAGCCTCGGCAAAGTCCAGATCCGGCGCGAAAAAGGGGCGAATTCGTGCCGTCGCGAATCCGGGAGCTCCGCTCTGAATCCCGCAGACATACTCCTGCAGCAAGCGGGCGGGATAACCGTTCCATGCATGGCAATGGGACTCGATATCATCCCAGCCTTCCCACATGGTCTCGGCTCCTTGTGCAATCATGTAGCCCCACCCCGGATAATCCGGTTTACTCAGCAAATGGTAGGCCTGATCCTGCAATCCCTCCTCGAACATAAGACGGAGCAGCGGGAGCGACAAGACCGTCTTGCTCTCCCACGGTTTGCCTGCCACGGCCTTCAATGCAGCCCCCCGGTCTTTCTGCGGCAGCAACCCTGCATATAATGCCAACGCATTAACGCCTTGGTGGGTGGCAGTCGATCCCGAGCTGTCATGCAGCAGCTTGCCGGAAGCATCGTACAGCCCATTCAGGACGCTGACTTGCAGCTTCTGGGCATAGGCAGCATACGCTGCGCTGTCATCTGCCCGGTTCAGCAAGGCAGCGGCTTCGGACAGAATGCGCAACGCCTGCCATGCCTTGATCTGCTGCACGGTCAGATGTTCGCCTTCATGCTCAACCGTCGGGTAGGGCCAATCGCTAATATGCCATCCGCGGCCGACCGGAATCAGGCCTGTTGCTGGCGATATCAGCGATAGATAACCCTCGATCATGACCCGGAGCGGTTCATAATATCGCAAGAGCAGCTCCGTATCTCCGCTAAACTGGTAAAGCTTCCACAGCAAGGTCGCATAATGCAGGTCCCATTCCGGGATTTGAATGAAAAAGTCTGGATGCTCGTAGTTCGATGGGAACACAAAAGGGAAGGAGCCGTCTTCCAATTGGCCGTCCGCAAAGTCCTGCAGCGTCTTATCCAATACCGGATAGGCATCGAAGTTATAGAGCAGCGTCTCGGCTTGGAGATCGGTATCCGCGAGATACTGCGCCTGTTCCCGATGCGGGCAATCGACCACCTGGCCCAGCACATTGTTGCGCTGCGTCTGCAGGCAAACGTCGTACAGCTTGTTTAAGAAGTCAGACGAACACCGAAAGTGTCCCGTCCGTGCCATGGCCGTACCCGCTGAGCAAATTCGCAGCTGGCCTTCCTCAATCGGTTGCGGATAGCCGGTAACCTCCACATAACGAAAGGCTTTAAAGCTGAAATCCGGCTGCCAATATTCGATCCCTCCGCGTCCATGCATCGTATACACGTCGTAATAATGATGCGAAGTCTCGTTGCACACTTGATGAACGACCCGCCCGTCGCCATCGAGCGTTTCGGCGTACCGCAGCCGTACCGTGACGCCTGCCATACCGGGCAAGGCCAACTGCGGCCAGCCCGATATGATTTTCCCAGCGTCGAATACCTGAATGAGCCCCTCTTCCCCGTTTACGAACGACGGCGCCGCTGCCACGGATGGAATGATAGACTCCAGCTCTTCCGCCTCAGGGAGCTGCTGCCAATGGAGTGACCATTGCTGTGCGGATGGATGAGCAAGAACAACCGAACTGCAGTGTTCCTCTCCAACATCGGGCTGCAGCCAGTTCAGTTCCAGAATAGCCGCGTCATAGTCCTCTATGGCCGATAAGCGGCGGTTCTGCTGATAAGGAGACCCGATGCGATGCGGAATCTGCCTTAAGGCCTGCCATGTCAGATCCGATACAACCAGCTGCTCCGTCCCGTCCTCATGCTCCACGTGCAGCTGGAGCAGCATTCCCGGGACGCCGTTCACATAGTTCTGGCCGCTTCCGCCCAAATAATGAGCGGCAACGCCGATGCAGTTGGAACCGGTCGACAAGAGGGAGGCTACATCATAAGCCAAATAATATTTGCGGTGAGGCACCCCCGTCGGTGCGGGTGAACCATAGCCTCCAACCCGTTGTCCGTTGACGAACAATTGGAATACATGGTGGGCGGATACGAATATTTTGGCCCGCGCAACGGCTCCCCGGAGATCAAAGGATTTGCGGAAATAGGCAAAATCATTGGGCTTCATCTCCTCGGACCGCCATATCCATTCAGCACTCCAATCGCCGGGAAACAAGCCCGTATCCCAATATGCCGGTACGCTTTCGCTTTCCGTACCCTGACGGTCCCAGACCGTAACCCGCCACCAGTAACGCGTATTGCTCTGCAGCGGCGGACCATCATACAGGAGGCTTAGGCTTTGGCCACTTCGCCTGCCGCTGTCCCACGCCAAATCTTCGTCCCTGTTAGTGAGACCCTCCGCGGAAAGGGACACCCAAACCCTCACTCTGTAAGCCGTGCACGCCTCTCCGCGCCGATCGCTCTCCAGCAGCCAGGAAAAACGGGGAGAAGACACATCCAGCCCCAATGGATTCTCCAGACCATGCACAAGCGGTTTTTGTATCGTAAGCACGTTGCCTCTCCCCTTCCAGACTGTCTATCGGGCGTTAGAATCCATCCATCATGGATTCGATTGATCATGCGGCACGTTCACCTGGGTCACGGCCGCGGTTTCATTGCCGGCTTGATCCGTGACCGTGTAAGTGATCGTGTAGATCCTGCCGGAACCTGCACCCGATCTTGCCGCGCGCAAGCTGAATGAGGTATCCATCGTGCCCAGCTCCGCACCCTGAATATCCTCCGCTTGCAGCTCCTCATTACTTGTAATGGAGGACAGCACGACGGAACCGATATCCGAGCCCGAATCGCTGGCGTCGACGGAAGCCGTGACCTGGACCAGCCTCTTATTAGGCGGCCACAACTTAACCGGATCCGCCGTTACGGTCGCCACGGGCGCGGTCTGGTCGATCTTCAAGGTCAACGACTTGATGGAACCCGGTTCCCCGGCTGGACTCATCGTCCGATAGTCCAGCCCATGAATCCCGTCCGTATTCATGATGATTTCAGAACCGTACGTCTGCCATTCTCCGTCATTCACGCGATACTGAATGCCGTAGCCGTCCGGCATGCCATTCGCTGCGCCGAGCTTCACGGTTACCGGGCTTCGGTACCAGCCGTCGTTGCCGTCCGGCTGCTCCGGTGTCAAAGCGGCGGTAAGCTCTGCCGCCTCCATGCCGTTGGCTAATCCGATGCCGTCCACATGGAAATATCCTCCTTGCCAATGCACCCGACTTGCCGGGACAAGCCCGATTTTAATTTTGGTAATCCGGTCCTTATAGGCCCAATCCCCTAAGTCAACCGCCAGGTTGCTCCACTGCTTCGGCGGAACATTCCCCTCTGCTTCCAGCACATGCTGATCGCTGTACACCTTTACCCGAACGGTATAGGATTCGGCCGTAGGCCCGTTCGAAGGATTGATGCCAAAGAACAGGTAGGGTTTGCCCTCGGCATTCAGCGGCTCGTCGAACCGCTTGGCGATGCCTTTGCTGTCGCCCAGCTGATCTCTGGTCATCACCGTAGCCTTGAGCGTTTGACTGCCGGTCCAGGTGACGGAAGCATCGGTTTCGACGCCGGATACATACTCTGCATGGGTCCAGCCCTCATCGCCGTTCTCAAAATCAAACAGCATTTCCGCGCCCTCCAGCTGCTCCGGAGGAATGACAGCTGCTTGCGCCTTATCCGGTATCTCCCGCCGAGCAAGCATGCCAGCATCGAAGGATGGCGCGATATCCTCCCAGTCGGTGATGCCAATGATCGGCTTCGCGAATTCCGTCACCTCCAGCGAACGTTCCGTATCGATATACTTAAAGACATCATACACCAGCTTGTGCTCCGCAGGGATGCTGGCGCCCCTGCTCGTATCCGGATCATGCGTCCACAATCCGAGATTCAAGCCGTACTCTTCGGCATGGTCCACATGCCGGTGCAGAATGAAGGAGTCGATGCCGTCAAGGAAGTCCGTAATGTAATAGGCGTACGCATAGGCTGCCGCCTGCAGCTGCTGGCCTTCCGGCGAATTGTCGCCGCTGTGGAAGCCCTGCTCGGACAGGATAATCCGGCGCGCCTCATCGCCGTACATGAACTTCGGCTGCTTCATGTAATCAACGAGGACGTGCAGGTTTTTAAACGTAATTTTCGGCGTATCGAACTGCTCGAGCGACTGCGGAGCAACCCAGGCTCTCGGATCGAACAGGTTTTCCGGGTAAGGATGATAAGCGATATGCCACGGAATGTCGCCCGCTGCGGCGATCTCCGACTGAAGCGTATCGATGATCGATCGGCCGTCGAACGAGCCGATCTGCGTGGACGGCAGCTGCTGATCCCAGTTATGCGTCAGTGAGATATACACTCTGGCGTTGCTGTAAAAGCTTTTTACGACGGTATTCGTTATTCTCACGGTCCGGGCATAGTCCTGAACGAATTCCCTGACCGTTTTATCGTTGCCCATATTGTACCAGGTCTCCCCGGCGTCCACCTCGTTGCCAACGATGTAATTGACGGCTCTGCCGTATTTCTCGTCCTCGCGCGAGTAGCGCTCCGCCAGGAAAGCGGTGATGGCTTTATAATATTTCGTTCCTAGCTCATCCGTCGTGTTAAATGCATAGACGATGCCTTCCGTGGCATCCGGATGGAGCAAATACCGGTTAGGCGTGGTATCGTCCATTCCCCCCTTATACATGAGGAGGATCAGGGATACCGTCACTCCGTTATCGGACAAACTCTTGATGGAATTATCCCGCTCCTCGATCCAATCCTTCTTGAAGTAGAAGGTCTCCCCTTCGTAGGAATATTCGAACGTATTGGCCGGATTGACGGCCCCGTTCATGTACAGGGCGTTATTGTAATCCACGTTCAGTGCGGCATGGCTGATGCCGAGGTCCTCCGCATCGCCGACCATCTGCACCTGCAGCCCCTTCTTGCTCTTCGCCACTGGGAACGGATACGTATTCGGCGCAAGTATCTCGGGATTGCTTACGTATTTAGCGCGGTCCAGGAGCTCCAGCGATCCGTCCGGAAGCATGGCCGCGACTGCAAATTTGGATTGCAGGCGGGTACGTCCCTCTTCTCCTGCCAGATCCAGCTCAAACATAAATTGTTCTTGAATCCCCTGTTCGGCAATCGGCTCTCGATTCGCCAGATCCCTCTCGGATTCATAGGGCTGCAGCTCAAACAATTGGAGCTCTCCGCCTTCATAAAGCTCCGCTTCCCCGGGCTTTAATGCGCCCTCGATCACGATCCGATCCCGGGAGGCCGCGATCTCATGCCTCGTAAGCTCCCCGGGGAAAACCTCGATCGGAGCCAGCTGTTTGAATCGGATCTGATCGATGCCGACTTCTCCCGTGCTTGCCCCTCCGTCGCTCAAGAACGTCAACCGGAACTGCTTCAGGCTGCCGCTCCACTCCGGATGCAGCGACAGATTAAATTCCTGTTCAACGGATTGGCTGTTATTCGCTTCGATGTCGAACACCTCCGACTTCGTGTCATCCCAATCGGGGCTTTCCTCCGTAATCCATTCGACCTTCACTTTGTTGAATGGCGACTCGTTCCTCCATTTGACGCTTAATGTATTGTAATGATCGATATCCTGGATGATCACCGGAGATTGCAATACGGGAGCGGCACTTGTCAGTGCCAATCGGAGCTCTCCGCCGGCTGCGTCCACCTCGGCACCTTGAGCGGTAAACCCTTCCGTTTCCCCGTCCACGTTAAAATCCATGCCGATGGCGTTCGAGCCGCTGAGATAATCGATCTGGTAATTGCCGCCCCAGAATTCGTATCCCGGATCGCCCGGCTTCAGTCCGCCGTGATCGAAGTTGAGCATGAACGCGAATTCGATCTTGGTGACGTGGTCCCTCTGGGCCCAATCCTTGACGGACACTGCCACTTTGCTCCAGCTGTTCGGATTGATTTGGGCAATGCTCTCATAGGAATCTTCGCCGCTGAACAGGGTAACCTTGATCAGATAGTCCTCCGTCTGCCACCCGTAGCAATTGGCCGCAAACGTCAGATAGTTCACGCCCGACAAGTCCAGCGGCTGATCAAAAGCCCTGGATACCGTTCTCCATTCATAGGCTTTGACTTCATCCGACCATATTTCGAGCACATGGCTTCCCTCATATGGAGAGTTCGGGCCGTTGGCATAACGGTCGGCGTAGGTGACTTTCTCCGCCCCGGCTCCGCTGGTCCATTTACCCGGCTGGTTTACCGCATCAGACTCGTTAAAATCGTCAATGACAATCGAAGGCGTGTAACCCGTCACGTTCAGCACATGGGGAGATGCCTTTAAATCCGGATCATACGTGCCCGCAAACACGATCCCGGCGGGATACGCTTGCAGGGTGAGCGCCAGCAGGACGGAATACAGCAGCAGCGTCTTAAGCCTCTTCAACTTCATCACGCTTGTTCCTCCTCAAAATGGATTCTGATGATACGGTTGCCGCAGTTTGACGCCATTCACCCCCTTTCCAAACCGAATATTCGCTCAGCACCAAGCCGGTATGCCTTAATCTCTGATTTTCAGCACAAGCTCTGTCCCGTCGATTGCTTTCACGGTAATTCCCTTCGGAATCGTCAGCTCGTATTTCAGGCTTCCTCCTCCCTTCTCTCCCTCTTCCCTCTTCCAGCTTGCTTCCATCATGCCAAAGCGCGTCGGCACAGCGCCTTCCGCCCAATCGAGATCACCGGCATGCGGGGCAAGATATACCTCCTGCTCGCCGAGTCTGCTTAAATCAAGGCCCAACACGGATTGCGTCAAAATATAACTCGGCGATGCGCCCCAGCCGTGACTAAAGCTCACGGGAATATGATCAACTAAATAAGTTGGCGTATTGCCTTGATAAGCGCTCGGCACGGTACAGGCCGGCGTTGATGGATCATACGTCTCCCACCAGGTGGTCGCTCCCCGGTCCAGCATGCCGCCCCAATAGCTTCTAATGATCTCCAAAGCGCGGTCTACGCGTCCTTTGCTCATCAGCGTCTCCAGAACCACATGATAGAAAAAAGCGCCTTTTAACGGCGGCAGCTTTCCGCCGTCGTACCATTCGTCCAGGAAGCGGTCCTCTTCCGCCGGGTCCATCAGGCCCGACCATATCGCCGCAAAGTTGGTCTGAGCCGTGATCTGCTTCGATAATCCGTCCGATCCGATGCAATCCGCAAACACGATCTCGCCAGGGGGCCGCATCCGCTCCCTTATGGCAGCGCGAAGCCGGACCGCCTGGTCTTTCCACTGCCCTGCCAGCTCGTCGCGTCCGGTCTCTTGCGCCAGCTCCGCCGCCAACCCGAGCGCCTTGTAATAGAAGCAGGAGACGGCCGTCACCCGGTCGCGTCGATCGATGTAATCGGCCCAGTCGATAAAGCACCACCAGCCAGGCCGGTCGGCGCCGGCAAACAGGCCATCCCGATCCTCCTGCAGCGCGAACCACGCCATCAACCGTGTAATGGCCGGCCAGATTTCTTCCAGGAAACCGCGGTCCTTCGTATACCGCCAGTGGGAATGCACGCCGAACAACCAATGCGCGCAGAAATCGGGCAGCAGAAACGAGTTTCGTTCCGGGCCGGTACCGGGTATGGAGCCGTCGTCGTTCTGAATCCGCGCCCCTTGCAAGAGACATTTGCGCAGCAGCCGATCATCGCCGAACGCGTGGTAGATGACTTTGCCCATGACCACGGCATCGGCTACCCAGAGCGCCTTCTCGCGAAGCGGACAATCCTCCAGATGGTCCTGGCTGTTCACCAGCGTCGTATACGCCCCGACCTCCCAAATCCGGTTCAGACGCTCATCGCTGCAGCGAAAAAAGCCGGATTCGTCAAACGGATAGTGGACGGATTCGACGCCGAAGCGCGATATCGTCAGCGCGGCCGGCGTCGCCTGTGCCGTAACCTGAAGGAAACGGAAAGCCCGGCGGCCAAAGGGCTTCAGCCGATTTCGCCCCTTGAGCAGGATGAAAGTGTCATACAACTGCAGCTCAAGCGATTCTCCGTACGACAGCTGGATCACGCCGCCCTCGGGTGCGTCCAGCTCCAGCTCGGGATACCCCACGATTTCGCTAGCAAAGTCATACACAACACCCGGCAGCGAGCCGGGCGTGCTAGCATCGAGCGTCCAGTCTGCTGTACCTGCCGCTAACCCGCCTGGATCTCTTTCTGTTCCCGCTGAGTCCTCTTGCAAGCCAATAACTTCTTGACCCGAAGGGGCATGCTCCGGCGAACCGAACGCTTCCGTGCTGCCTAAGCGATTCCGCAGCATGCCCGACTCCCCCAGGCTGACGCCGAAATTGGCCTCGGTCCGCACGATCGCTGCCGGACTAACCCATTCCCTGTGCAGCGGAGGAATCTCCCGCGGAAGCAGTCGCGGCCATGGCGAATCCGGATCCATTGCTTTGGCGATAACCACCGCCCCGCTCCAGGAGGAATCGTCGTAGGCGGATTCCTCCCATCCGTCCTCCTGCTGCGCGAGATAAACTTCGCGGAATCCGTTCCACTGATGCTGGCGCGACACCTGGGCCATCCATCTTGGCGATCGCCGGACCTTCCAATCCGCATCCGTGGCGGCCACGCAGAACACTCCGTTCTCGCTCTCGATCTCAAGCTCGGCAATCAATCCCCCCGGCCCTTGCATCTGGCCTGTCACGATATCGGTCGAACCGAAATTGTAGGCGACGATGGCCAGCACATTCCTACCTTTCGGAAGCAGCGGGGTCACATCGATCTCGTCGTAATATTTCCACTGCTGGTCGGCAGGTGAAGGGCCCCTCCCGACCACGGTACCATTGACATAGAGCAAGTACTCCTGGTTGGCTGACACGTACAATCGGCCCGCCATCGGCGCTTCCTGCAAGTCGAAGCTCCTTCTCGCTTCCAGATACACGTTGGCCGTATTCGGGGGGAAATCTCCCCAAATCCAGCTCGCTTGCCAGTGATCTTTCATCATGCCCTCCCTGCCAGCTCGGCTTCCCCGATGCGAGCTGATTTGATCATGCGGCCATGCTCAAGCTTCCATTCCACCTTAATCAAGCCCCTGGGACTTGGAATCACGCCCCGTGCGGCCGTGAGCCCTCCGATCGCATGAGGCTCGAAAGCGATGCGGGCATATCCGGGCTCAAGCGCGCGAATCCCCAGGACATACCTGGCAATCCAGACCACCGGCGTGCTCGACCAGCTGTGGCACAAACTCATCCGGTAGGAATCGTACGCGGTATACGTGGTCAGGGCATGGTGAATATCGCTGCTCGGCGTCAGCCTGATCCCCTCCCAGAAAGTGGTTGCTCCTGCATCCAGCATCGTTCCCCAGACCGTAGCGATAACCGCCCACGCCCGTTCGTGCATGCCGTACTCCGAATAGCATTCCGCCAGCCAGTAAGCGGACAATGGCGTGAGCGGGTCCCCCAGCCGATAGTCGAGGAGAAATTTGCGTGCGCTGTCTTCTCCCACATACCCGCTCTTAATGCCGATGACAGAAGTGAGCAGCGCGTACGATGGCCCGATGAACTGCTCCTCCTTAAGCTCCGCTTGCGGTTCATCCCAATGCAGCCCGAGCTCCGGCATGTAATCCGCCAGCTGTTTCATTTGGCTCTTCGTCATGCCATAAATCGCGTTCAGGCACGCCCACGATTCAGACGTCCCCATGGGCGACCATTCGATAAAGGAATGTGCCTCTCTGGCATCCGGCATGAAAATCCCGCTGCACGGATCCGCATTCGCCTTCACCCAAGCGATATGCCGCTGCAGATCCTCCCGGATTTCCCATACGAATTCGCGGTCTCCCGTCTCGAAGTAGTAATCCCATATGCTGCTGAGCCACCACAGCGTATAGGAGGGGAGATTGTTCATCCAATAGCCGTAAGGGGTCCGCCCCAGCTCCCGGAGCGACCGCTTCAATACCGAATAATCGTCCCAGAGCGAGTATTCGGTTTTGGCGGCCAGGTAAATATCGTAAGCCCAATTCAGGCGATCCCGCTTGATGCCGTCCCACAATCCGATTTGATGGCAGACCCGGCTGGTATGCACCGACACGTCATAGATGCGCTGCATAAGGTCGTTGTCCGTCTGCAGCTGCCCCGCCTGGTTCAGCGCAGCACCGGCAGCCTCCAATCGGAGCTCGATATGGAATGTTCCTCCATCGTCCCCGCTTACGTAAATTTGCACGTACCGCATGCCCTGGGGATTCGTTGCCGACAGGCTCCCCGGCGGAATCGCCAACCACTCGGTCATGCATCCGTCATAATGCCGCAGCTCCTGCAAGGATTCAGCGCCATTCCACAGCAAACCGATCTCGGAATCGCCGTGGTTGGTCACCTGCATCCGCACATTGAGCTCATGGGGCAATTCCAGCAGCAGCTCCGGCATCCGGCTCAAATCCAGCCCTTTCTGCTGAGTCCTGCGTTCCTTCCATTCGCCCTGCTTCAGAAGATGATAAAAAATATGCCGTTCATTCCGGGACTCCACTTCGCCTAGGACGATTCGCCCTCCGGCTGTTCCATTCATCTGAATTACACCATCTATGCCGCTGACCGCTTCCACTCCGGATGCGGACATGACTCTTATGCCTTGAACAGGCTCGACCACGATATCGCCGTATCCTCCGGCAATAAACCAAGGAGGCGCATGATCCAGGTCTCCGAAAGGCTCCTCGCCCCAAACGCATACCACCTCCGCCGGGCCGTCCCCGGCCTCCCAGGTATCATCCGTTGCCAGCCATAAGCCTTCGCTTCCGCTCAAGTAGGCGATGCATCCCACCGAGCGGTCATGCAGATGCATATTGATGGGATGCATCGGCATCGGCTCCGTATTTCGGAGCTCGATTCGGAGCGTATAGGCTCCAGGCTCCAAACCGCCGGGGAGCCCCTCTACCGGATAAAATGCGGACGTGTGCCTGGCATGCTCCGGAAAATGGCCGATCACGGCATCGTTCAGCCTGATCTCGGCTTCTCCCGTACAGGCGATTCTCATCTCTAGCTGCTCAACCGCGGCATGCAGGACAAAGGTTTTTTCCAGTACGACATGCCGCCGGCCCTCACGTTCCCTGTGCCAGATCCAGCTGGGTATCTTCTCCGCTTGTCTGTGTATATTCATCCATCTCTCTCCATTTGGTCCGTCGTTTTATATTTTTAAAGCTCCTTGCGTAACGCCCTGAATGTAATACTTCATCCCGAAGCTGAACAGCAGCACCAGCGGAATCGCCGAAATGATGTACGCCGCGAATTCCACGCCCATGTTGGAGATGCCGAACTGGTTCGTGAATTGCGTAAGCCCGACGCCAATCATCTGGATGCTGTTCGATTTAATGGTCAAAAGCGGCCAGATGTAATCGTTATAGATCCCGACGGACTGCATGATCATCAAGGTCATGAGGACGGGAACGGACAGAGGCAGCACCATTCTCGTGAACACCACGAACTCTCCCGCACCGTCGATTTTGGCGGCATCAAACAGCTCGTTGGAAATGCCCGCCATGAAGCTCCTGCACAGAAAGGTGCCGAAAATCTGGCCGCCCGCGGCCGCGCTGATAATGATGACCCACGGCGTATTCACCAGCCCCAGATTCGCATACAGCACGTAAGAAGGGATAAGCGTCATGACGCCCGGTATCATCATGATGGCCAGCATCAGCATGAACAGCACCTCCTTGCCGAGAAAGTCCTTCTTGGCAAAGGTATAGCCCGCAACGGCGGACAGGGCCACGACCAGCGTGCCGCCCACCGCCGCATAGAGCACCGTATTCAAGGTATACCGCCAGATCGCCGCGAAGGCTTCCGCATAATTCGCGGTCTGCGCCGGGATGGGCAGCGTCCAGATGCCGCCCAGAATCTGCGCGTTATTTTTGAGGGATGAAATCAAGGTGAAAGCGATGGGGGCGAGGGTCAACGCAACAAAAACGATAAGCAGCACATAAAGCCCCGACTGATGAACGAGTCTAGCCTTAGCATTCATGCCGTTTCCCTCCTAATCCGTATTGGTTTTGATGAATTTCATATTGATGACCGTAATCACCATGATGATGGCGAACATGCTGACGCCAAGCGCCGACGCATAGCCCAGGTCATTGAATTTCGTTGCGGCAAAATACATCTGCAGCGCCGGCACATAGGTCGAGTCGGCAGGCCCCCCGCCGGTCACGATCAGGATGGAGCCGAAGTCCTGAATGATGCCGATCAGCGCGAGCACGATCAGCAGCTTGAATTGTCCCGCCAGCAGCGGCAGGTGAATCGCCCGGATAATGCGGAAGGATTTGGCGCCGTCGATTCTCGCCGCTTCGATCACTTCTTCCGGAATGGCAATCAGCCCCGAGTACATCACCAGCAGCTGCAGGATGCCGACGAACGGGAAGCCCATCATTATGATGGCCCACAGCGCCGTATTCGGGTCACCCAGCCAAGGATGGCTTAGCGAGCCGAGTCCGATCATGCGCAGCAGCTGGTTCACAAGGCCGATGTTCGGATCGTACATGTCCTGCCAGACCAGCAGCATGCCAACGGATGGAATGACCATGGAAATGACGAAAAACGTGCGGAATACATACTGGGACCTTTTGCTTCTCAGATGATAGATCAGCTCCGCCACGATCAGCGGCGGAATGAGCGCCTTGAACAATCCGGTGGCGATGAGGATGAGCAGATTGCCCACGCCTTTGGTGACGTACGGATCGTTCGCCATGCGCCTGAAATTGTCCAGCCCGATAAACTCGCTTCTTGCCCCGGGATTCCAGTCGTACAAAGAATGAATCAAGCCGGAGAACGCCGGGATATACAGAAATATGATAAGGAGCGTAAAGCTGGGGAGCAGCATGGCATACGCCAGTTTGCTCTTCCACAACCGGTGAAGAATGTAAGGTTTTTTGCGCCATAACCAGAAAAATAACAGGGCCGTCAACAGAACGAATACGATCACGGCCGCTACCTGTACCACGGTTTTGACCATCGCCGCCTGTTTGCCTTGCTCCAGCACGGCCCCGACTTCATATTGGAAGACGGCTCCTTTATCCGAGCCTGCGAAGAGCCGCGTGCCGTCTTTGCTGAACCGGATTTGCTGGCCGGCTCCGGCCTCCTTCGTGCTCCACAACAAATCGCCGTCTTGATTGGCCACGTAATAATTGCCCGAGTAATCCGCTACCCCGATAAACTCCCCGTCATGGGTGACATGAACGGAGGTCACTTTATCCTTGGTCAACAATTCGCCAAGCCTGCTGCCCTCCGCCGAATAGAAGACCGCTTTATTGCTGGACGTTCCGACCACCATCGTTCCGTTATCCGCAACGGAAGCATGAAGAATGTCGCCCTCCAGCGGCGTCTGGAATTGCAGCTCGCCGGCAGGATTGAACAAATAGGCATACTGGTTCGCGGCTCCGGCTGCCAGCCATTGCCCGTTCGGGGATACCGCGGCGCTCTTCACCGCGATGCCGATCGGAATTTCACGCAGCGTTTGTCCTTGTTCGTCCAGCACATGCACCAAACTTTCGTTATGCAGCGTCACGATAGCCAGCTTGCCGTCGGGCGTTGCCGACAGATTCTTGATCATTTTCTTAAAATCCCGCTTCCACAGCTCCTTGCCGTCAGCACTCAGCATATAAAGATGCCGGTCATCGGAAGTGACGAGCATGCGGCCGTCATTCAGGAGGGCGACACCGGTCACGACGTTGTTTGCCATGAATTCGAATCGCTGGGTGCCGTCACGCTGAAGAAGAATGGCACTCGCATTCTGCGTACCGACCGCCACCAGCTCGCCGTTTTCCGATATGGACAAGGCTTTGATCGTAAGGCCCTGCTCCATCGTCCAGATCGGCTCAGAGGCATGGATCGGCTGGGCATATAGAAATAGCAGCAGCGAAGCCAGCAGGCAGGAATATATTGTTCTCATCACCTTCGTGTTCACACTCCCTTCCATGCCAAGTGAACCCGCAGAACTCCACCGATGAAGGCGAAGTCCTGCACCTTACAGTTATTTACAGCCTTCTAATGCTACTGTCTGACAGGCGGCTGACGCTCCGGATTCTCGATATCGGAGAGTTCTTTTTTGCGTTCCTTGAGCATGGCTTCGAATTTGGCGTCAATATCCGCCTGGTACTGCTTCAGCAGCTGATCCACATCGATTTCATCGTTGAAGTATTTGGAGATCAGACCGATATAGCTTTGCACGGACGGCTGATAGTCATGGAGACCGCGGGCCAACACGTTGCCCGGGCTGTTCAGCCCTTCCGTATTCCCGATCGCGTCAAACGATTCGAACGTCTTCTTCATTTCTTCCGGCAGCTCGATGTCGTTAAGCAGCGGCGCGCCGTTCAAGGAGGCGTCTTTGGAATTCTGGATAGCTTCCAGGTACACTTTATATCCTTCCGGGCTGGTCAAATACATCATGAAATCCACGTTCAGGGCGGTTTGCTCCGCATTCTTCTTCACGAAGCCGTAGAAGCCGGTGTAGATGTGAATCGTTCTCGCCGGAGCCTGGACCAGCTCCCCTTCCATGGAAGGCATGTTGAAGAATCCGAAGTCGAAGGATTTCACGCCACCGCTCTCTCCCGTTTTTTCCGCATCGGCAAAATCCTTCGGAAGCTGCCAGTAGGAGGACGGAAGCGCGACCATGGTTGCGGCCTTGCCTGTCAGGAAGAGCTTGTAGGCCTGCTCCTCGGACATGCCCATGAAACCGTCCGGAGCGTAACCGAACAAGGTTTTCAGATTTGTCATGACTTCGCGCCACGCCGGATTGCCCTCGACTTTATACGGGCCGACTTTGTTTTTGATCGCCTGGTACATCCGCAGCTCGTTCGTCGATACTTTGGAACGGGAATCGTTGTACGGGTCGCTCAGGTCGAACTTCCAGTTATCGTCGATGTTTGGCATGTACGTATAATCTTCCGGCTTTGATTTGATCAGCTCCACGTAATCGCGGAAGTACTGGTCCGGATAAATGCGCATGAGCCAGCCCGCCTGACCGCTCCACAGGGAGAGCGCGTTGCCGCCGATCGTGAACGGGATATAACCCGCCGCCTTCAGTTTGTCGTAGGTCGCGATGAGTTCATCGAACGTTTTAGGGGTATCGGTAATCCCCGCTTTCTCGAACATCTCTTTGTTGTACATCCAGAGGATTTGAACCGATTCAAAGTTAAGCGCTTGCAAAGTTTGCAGGTTAGGGTCATCCAGATTGACGCCCATGCCGTCCAGGTTGAAGCTTTCCTTCCAGAGCTTTCCGGTGTAGGGATTCTCCGTCTCCAGCCAAGGCTTGAAGTCCACGAATTTCTGGTCTTCGTTCAGGTCGCTGTTTTCATTCGTGTTCACAAAATCGGCCTCCGGCTCTCCGGCGGCAAACTGAGCCTGCAGCCATTCGCGGTAGCCCTCGGCCGGCTTGATATCCACGACGACCTTCACGTCCGGATGCTTAGCCATGTAAGCGTCGGCTACCTTGCCCCAAACCTCGGCTGAGGCACCGCGCAAGGATATTTGGATCGTGCCGCTTTTTGGTTTTTCCGTATCTTCTCCGGCTGGTTCGGCTGGTGTTTTGTTATCCGTTGGGGTAGGCTGTTCGGATGGTGACGGGCTGGCGGTATTGGGTCCGCTGCTGGTACAGCCCGCTGCGATGATGATCATTAGTGAGGAAATCAAAATGAGGCTTACGATTTTTCTAAAATGGATCATGACGTTCACTCCCCTAAGCGTTTAATGAATTCGCTTACATTTATGTGAAGTCTTAGATGTCTAAATTGGACCCGCATCACTCCCTTCAAGGATAACAGGGTACAAAAACGTTTTTGCACCCTTCAAAAAAAAGAATCGTCCAACGAAACTATCCGTTTTCAGGTCGATTCTCTTTCAATGACGGTACACGGCAAAACGATCGTCTGAATATCGTCAAAACGAATTTCGCCGTCAATCAGCTGCATTAACAGCTTCGCTGCTTCCAGGCCCATCTGCCGCATCGGCAGCTCGATCGATGTAATGGATGGCCGGGCCAACTGGGACACGGCTGTGTTATCGAATCCGATCACCGCCAGGTCATCCGGCACCTTGTAACCCAGCTCCTGAGCCTTCTCGACGACGCGGGAAGCGATCACGTCGCGTCCGGCGATGATGGCGGTAGGACGCTCGGCTCCGTTCAGCAGCTTCTCCGTTTCCGTATACCCGCTGTCTTCTTCGAAGGAACCGATCTCAACCAACCGCTCGTCGAATCCGTCGCCTAATTCCTCCATGGCCTGGCGGTAGCCGTTATACCGGTCCAGCGAGGCATCCACTTCCAGCGAGCATGGGGTGATGAGCGCAATCCGGCGATGACCCTTGCCGATCAGATATTTAACGGCTTCATAGGCGCCTTGCTCGTTATCCGCATTGACGCTGTGACACACGCCGGGCATCGTCGGCCTCCCGAGCAGGACAAACGGAAACCGGTTCTTGATCAGCTCCCCATACGGCTGGTTAATGGCCGCCCCCATCAGGATCAGTCCATCCGCCGATTGCTTGCGGTAGACGTCCAGCAGGTGATCCGCCAATTTATTCGTACTCGGCTTCTGAAAGGACAGCAGCAAATCGTAATTGTTGTCTCCCGTCGCCTCCCCAAGCCCCTTGACGACGTCGAGGAGAATGGTATTCTCCAAACCGTCCACCGTATCCTCGACCACCAGGCCGATGTTGTTCGTCTTCTTCGTAACCAATCCGCGCGCGGATTGGTTCGGCCGGTAATTCAGCTTCTCGATTGCATCGAATATCCGCTTCTTGGTCGCTTCCGCTACATGCGCGGAGCCATTGACCGCAAACGACACGGTACAAACCGCTACGCCGGCCTCACGGGCGACGTCTTTTATGGTTGCTGCCATCATGATCATCCTTATCCAAAATTATAGGGGAACATTTAATTAGACTATAAACGCGGTGTTGCAAACAATATTTGCAGAGTACAAACCACTTATGTAAACGCTATCAGATCTTAGCCGATTACGGCGCTATCGCGTTGAGGAAAGAATCACCGAATGACGCAATGATTGATGTCCTCATGATGCAAAACGTTTTTGCAAAAACGATTTGTATATAAAATACACCGGGTTATCGGCAGTGTCAATCCTGTTTTTTGTTCTTTTTTTATCTATTTCGTAAATGAATAGCTCATCCACGAACCGCTGTACGTTTGAAGTAGGTCGTGATAACTCCTCTATCTTCGCAAACAAAAGATTGATTTCCAGCGGCGATTCCCATAACATTAAACATTATAATGATATAATGTTTAATGTTCGCAAAATCATGGATACAGGGGGATTTCATATGAAATTTCGTTTCGAGGGCGCTGTTACGGATGTCATGCCAGGCATTGAGCTGCTGCTGGATGAGCTTGGCGTCGAACTTTTGGAAAACGGCATCCCCGTTGAGGTAGCCTTGTCCGATGGCGATCTGGAGGTCGGCAGGGACCGAGACCACGCCTATATTCGTTACGGACGAAAACATCAATTTTTCCGGGGACTCGGCTTGCTGGTTCAACATAGCCGCCAAAGCGATTCGTTCCACCTTCACGAACGCCAGCAATTTGACCAAATCGGCCCGATGTTCGACCTGTCCCGCAACGCCGTGCTGACCGTGGACAGCTTTAAGCTCATGCTGAATAAAATGGCCCTGATGGGCATGAACAGCGTGATGCTGTACATGGAGGACATCTACCAGATCGAAGGCGAGCCGTATTTCGGTTATATGCGCGGTCGCTACACGCAGGCGGAGCTGAAAGAGATGGACGATTATGCCGATCAATTCGGCATCGAGGCTTTTCCAAGCATCCAAACCTTGGCGCACCTGGAGGAGTTTCTGAAGTGGGAGCCCATCAAGCATTACCGCGATACGAAGGGTGCCCTGCTCGTCGGCAGCGAGCAGACCGATTCCCTGATCGAACGGATGATCGAGGCTGCCAGCGCTCCGTTCCGCAGCAACAAGATTCATATCGGGATGGACGAAGCGGAGGAGCTCGGACGTGGTAAATATTTGGATCACAACGGTTATGTGAGCCGTTTCGACATTATGATCGCCCATCTGGACAAAGTCCTGGCTGCCGTCCGCAAGCGCGGCCTGAAGCCGATGATGTGGAGCGACATGTTCCTGAAGCTCGCTGCCGGCGGAGGCGGCGATGCGGCGTATTACGACAAGGACACCTCGATTCCGGAGGATATGGCCCGCCGCATCCCGAAGGATGTGGACATGGTGTACTGGGATTACACCCACATGGAGCCGGCGGACTATGAGCAGCTGATCGCCAATCACCGCCCGCTGGGCTGCAACCTCGTGTTTGCCGGAGCCGTCTGGATCTTTAACACATTCGGCGTCAACTACGGGTTGTCCCTGAACGCATCGAATGTTGCGCTTCAAGTGTGCAAGCAGGAAGGAATCCGCGAGGTATACGCCACGATGTGGGGCGACGACGGCAACGAAGGAAATCCGTTCGCGGCGCTGCTCGGTCTGCAGCTTTATGCCGAGCATGCCTACTCGAAACAGGAGCCTTCCCCGGCTCAGTTGGCGGAACGGGTGAAATTCTGTACGGGCATCGACATGGAGGCGTTCCTCCTGCTGAAGGATCTGGACGAGATTCCCGGCCAGGAGCCAAACAACGCCAAGCAGAGCAACCCGTCGAAATTTTTGCTGTATCAGGATGTGCTCCTCGGGATGTTCGACAAACAGATCGAAGGCCTGGACCTCTCGAACCACTATGCCGAGCTGGAGCAAAACCTGCGGGCGAAGCGCGATAGCACGGCCGAGCTGGACTATCTGTTCGAAATGCCGGAGAAGCTGAGCGCCGTCCTCAAACGCAAGAGCGAAATCGGCATTCTGCTGAAGCAAGCCTATGATGCCAAGGACGTCGATACCTTAAGGCATATGGCCAAGAACGTGCTCCCTGCCATCTCCAAAGCCGTGCAAGAGCTGCGCATTGCCCATCGCACGCAGTGGCATCGGATGTTCAAACCCTTCGGCTGGGAGGTCATCGATATCCGCTATGGCGGCGTCATCACCCGCCTGGACACTGCATCGTTCCGCATTCTGGAATACGTGGAGGGACGGACGGCACGGATCGAGGAGCTTGAGCAGGAACGGCTGGTGTTCAGCACGACCAACCGCGACAACCACAAGGGCGTCGGCTGGTGCAGCCATTATTACCGCATGGCTTCGCCGAACGTGTTCTACCATGTGCTGAATCCTTTTTAAGGGTTCCGGCTGTCGGATTCTGCTGATACCCTGTCATCAACACATAAAAAAAAGCCCCGGTTGCCGGGGCTTTTTTTGCATTTATCGCTGAGGCTTAGGCGATATGCTCTATTCACGCTCAGGATCCGTGCCGCTGCACTTCCTCATACCAGTCTCGCACATCCCGGCTAAGCCGTTCCACGATCTCCGGGTAACGGTCCGCCAGGTTGGAGCGCTCCCCGGGATCCCTGGACAGATCGGACAGGTGAATCTGATCCGGAACCACGCGGTCAAAATCGAGTTTTCCGTTCAGCACCAGCTTCCAATCCCCTTCCCGGACAGCCAGTTGTCCTTGATATTCCCAGAACAATTGCTTATGCGGCGACGGCTCGCGCATTTGCAGCATCTCCTTCAGGCTGCTTCCGTCCAGCGCAACGCCTTGAAGCGGTCCTGCCGCCGGATCGACGCCGGCCAGATCCAAAAAGGTCGGTGCGAGGTCCATCATAGCCGCCACCTCATCTCGCACTTGCCCGCCTTCCCATCCGTTCGGCCAGCTCAATATGGCAGGTTCGCGGATTCCGCCCTCGAACAGGCTTGCTTTATGCCCCCGGAAAATCCCCGCGCTTCCCCCGTAATACACGTCCTCCGTCCCATCCAGCCAGTTCCGGCTCTCGGAGGACGGTCCGTTATCGCTGGAGAAGAATATGACCGTATCCTCATAACAGCCGGCTTCCTTCAGTGCCTTTACGATCTTCCCGACGCCGTCGTCCACCGCGGCAATCATGGCGGCCATGACCTGCCGATCCCAAGGCAAATGCGCAAACCGGTCCATGTATTCCTGCGGGGCATGCATCGGGTAATGCGGCGCATTGTACGACGCAAACAAGAAGAACGGAGCCTCCTGCTCCCGCGACCGCTGAATGAAATCTACCGATCGTTCCGTGATCAGCTCGGTCATGTACCGGCCGTTCTCCCAAACCTCCGTTTCGTTCTCCCATAGGTCATGCAGGGGGTTGACGCCATGGGCTTGGCCCCAATAAAAAATGTGCGAGTAAAAATCGACGCAGCCTGCCTTGAATCCGAAAAACTCATCAAATCCATGCGCATTCGGGCTGGTTTCCTCGGACAAGCCCAGATGCCATTTTCCATACAGTGCCGTCCTGTACCCGGCAGGCTTGAGCGCCTTGGCCAACGTCACCTCGTCGGCAGGCAGTCCATGCGAACCGCGCTTCGCCCCAAGAATCTCGCCGACTCCCGCTCGGGCCGGGTACTTGCCCGTCAATAATGAGGCTCGTGACGGAGAGCAGACCGGGGAATTCGAATACCAATTCGTAAAACGAATGCCTTCATCAGCCAACCCGTCCAGATGCGGGGTTTTCACGGTGTCCGAACCGTAGCATCCAAGATCCCCATAGCCTAAGTCATCGCAATAAATCACGATAAAATTCGGTTGCTTCATATCTCCATTCACCTCTACTATGCTCGACTTGTTCCTCATCATCGTACCTTTTGGCCGACGAATACGGAATGCTCCATCCTTGCAAATGTTATACAATATGTTGCATCATAGCAGTAACAAAAAAGAAATGATCGCTATAGGTAGAAGGAGGACACATGAGTTTAACAGTGAATCAGCGGCCATCCCGAGAAGAATACTTTAACAACCCGGCTCACTTTGAGACACAACTGGGATTATGGATATTCAAATCCGGATCCCACCCCTTTTTCACCGAAAAAGTCGGTCCCCGGTCCGTCGAATTTTACAGTATACATTTCGTTGCCAGCGGCAAGGTGCGGTTCGGATGGGACGGCAGCAGCGTCTCCCTCTCGGAAGGCGACCTCTTCTGCCTCTTCCCCGGCTCGGTCTATACGTATGTCAAGGACTGCGACGAGCCGTCTACCATGATCACCTGGACGGCCTTTATGGGCGAGTTGATGCCGTCCATATTGAACCATGTCGATTTATGTCCGGAACGGCCTTATCGACGAAATGCCTTCAGGGACGATGCCTTGGCTGTCATCAAGGACATTCAGCGATTGCTCCGGCAGCCCCAGCAGGACCATAGCCTTCAGCTGATGTCGCTGGGATTCCAGTTGATCCACAGCATCGATCCCAACCGGGACCAGCACCTCCCCGCTGCTTCGGCTGCTTCGGACTGGCTCGAGTCCGTCCCCGGATATATGGGGCTTCATTGCACGGAGAACCTGTCCGTGGAGGAGCTTGCCGCCTGGGCCGGCGTGCATCGCAGTCACTTCACCCGCGCGTTTACCCGCCGATACGGCATCTCTCCGTCCCGCTACATGCAGCAGTTGATCATGGAGAAAGCGACCCGCCTGTTATCCGCCGAGGGAACCAGCATCACGCAGACCGCTTTATCCCTGGGCTATTCGGATTTGTTTACGTTCTCCCGCGCCTTTACCCGGTATTTCGGAATGACGCCGAGCGCATTCGTGAAAGCGAACCGCCCATCATCGAGAACAAGCGAATAACAAGGAACCGCCATACGATAAACGATAAAGGGATCGCCGTTATCGACCCTACAGCAACGAAAAGAGGCTATCCGATTAGGGATAGCCTCTGGTCTTTTTACATTACCTATTTTTCGTGGCTACAAACGGCAGGACAACCTACTCCTCCATCAGCTCCCAGAGCGTGGTGAATGCCGCGCCTTCCAAATGAAAGAACACAGGCGCATTGGCATATCGCACATATTGGCCGCCTTTGAACAGTCTTAACTGGACTTCCGTCCCGTCCTGCAGCTGGATATACAGAAATTTCTGCTCGCTAGGCCCGGTCTCGTAGATCCCTTGCTCAAACAGAGGCTCTGCCGCTATCGGCTTCGCTTCATATAAAGCGTCAACGAAGGCTTGCACCTCCGCATCGGCGGAAAGCTCGCGCAGTTTGTTCTCGCCCATGTTCCAGCTATCGAAATCCTGCCATTTGACCGAAGTCATGTTCCCCATCAGATTCAGCTTGCCGATGATATCCTCGCCCTTGGCCACCGTAATCCCGTTCAAATGCTCATACAATTCGGCGTAGACTTCCCCGTCGTGCTCCATGTAGGACATGATTCTAAAATCGGCGTCATATCCCTTAACCGTGAATATATCCATTTCGCCGATCGTCGAAGCAAGCTCCGTATAATCATCGGAGGAGCTCCATTCCGTAATCCCCGACTTTGACCGTCCGAGCTTGTCGCCCCGCAGCTGCTTGGCGATTTCCGGCGTGATTTGCGTACCGGTTTGGGTGTAGATATTGCCCTGGTATACAACCAAACCGATCATGTCGGCTTTGACGTTGCTCTCGCCCGGAAGTTCGATTTTCGGAATGGTTATTGGATCGTGACCAACCTTCGCGGTCGGCGGGGTATTCGCCCCAGTCCCTTGTTGAACCACCGGGATATCGCTGACCGCTGGCTCGTTCTCAAGATTCAATACCAGCGAAGTCACTACCACCAGCCCCAGCATAATGGCCGCGGTGACGCCGGCGACCCCCATTCGGCTCATTCTTGTCGTTTGACGCTGATTTTGTTTCATTCCTTTCATAATTCGCTCCTCCAATCCCTTATCAGGTTCTATTCGATCTATCAATGATTTGTAGTCATTCCGATTCATCAATCGTCCTCTCCTTCCAAGTCCATGCGCAGCAGCTTCCTGCCGCGCTGAAGACGCATCTTGACCGCAGACTCGTTAATCTGCAAAATCCCGGCGATTTCCTTAACGGAATAATCCTCGTAATAAAACAGATGGATGACCGACTTATACTTGAACGGCAAACTCATGACGTGGTCCATCAGCGTCCGTTCCGACGGTTCGACAAAATAATCGTTCATATGCTCCATCTTGGTTACCCGCTTGCGCCACAGGCTCCCTTGCATGTTCTTGCAGTGGTTCGTAATCACCCGAATGAGCCAAGCTTTCTTATGCTCCTGGTCCCTGAAGTCAGGCGCTTTATATATCAATTTAATGAACGTCTCCTGAATGGCTTCTTCGACATCCTGTTTGTTCCCAAGATACACCATTGCTATTTTAAAAAGCATATCGCCATATAATTCATAGGTTTCCGTAATATCTCCGCCCGGCCGGAGCGAATCGATCTGCATCGCCTTTAGACCTCCTTTTACCCTTAACACAGTTATGGACGCGGATCGGTCACATTTTGTTTTTAAGTTTTTCGGATTAAAAAAAAGAGGGTGTCCCAATAGATATGGCTATCTCCTTTTTCTGTTAGGAGAAGCTCCGTGTGCGACCCATTTACGAAAGAAGCGGTGCAACGAAAGTAAAAAACAAGAAATGGCGGTGCAAGGATCGCCTCCTTAGCACCGCCATTTCTATTTTCCATTTTGTTGATCGATAGAGTGTTCTTTAGCAGATTTGCTGTTGGACGTTCCCTTCTCGTTTATAACCAAGAGGCTAACCCAAAATGCATCCAGCCGCTATAGAACCCGTTTATTTTACGTACGTCAAATCCTGCATCAAACGATGGAGCACAGCGGCGCTTTCGCCGCGGGTGGCATTCGATTTAGGATGGAAGCGCTGCTTCGGATCTCCGTTCAGAATATCAAGTGCCGCCAATTCATACACCGCTGCCTGAGACCAAGCTCCGATCGCGGACGCATCGGCAAAATGAGCTTTTGCCGCGTCGACGGGGTTGTATCCGGCATACTCCAGCGCGTTGTAGGCCATTACAGCCATCTCTTCGCGCGTGATCGTCCGATTCGGCTTAAAAGTGCCGTCCGTGTAGCCGTTAATGATATCGGCATCGACGGCTGCCTGGATCGCTCCCGCGTACCAGTCGGATGAAGCCACGTCCTGGAAGCTGCCTGACGCAGCGTCTGCAGAAAGTCCCAATGCCCGGACGACAAGCGCTGCGAACTCGGCCCGAGTGACTGGAGCGTTCGGAACAAAGGTCTGCTCCGTGCGCCCGGTTACGATCATTTGGGCTGCAAGCGATTCAACGTCACCCTTCGACCAGTGGGACGCGATGTCCTGGAACGTTACCGGGTTCTGCAACACCAGATACGTGCTGTTCGTGCGGCTATAAATATCGATACGTTGGCCGTTCACCTTGAATGGTACTGGCGTGTATTCGCCGTTTCCATCCACTCGAACGACCGCAATGTCTGTCAACGCATGCGATTTGTCGACATTCAGGGACCGTTTCACATACGTTTGGAACGAATCCAGCGTGAAAGTCTTGCCACTGCCGGACTTCACCGTCACGGTGTAGCTCACGGCTTGCAGCGCTTTATATCCTTTAGACGCTGCTGATTTAAGGGCATCCGCATCGATAGCAAGCTGAATGACCAATTGAAGGCTGTTCATGTCTGGGCCGGCTTGGGCTGCCAGCGCTTGAAGATCGATCTCCGCCTTCGGAAGCTCATAGCTTCCGTAAGGCGTCGCTACCACCAGCACCTGCGCGTTTGTTTGATCAAGCCACGCACGCAGCGCTTCATTCTCGATGGTGACGGATGAAGAAGAGATGGACTGCGTGCTTGTTACCTCTACGGTAACTTTTCCGCCAACAGGCTGTTTCAGGGCTTCCTTCATGGCCGCTCCGGTCACGCTGCCTGCCGCCGCGCCGTTCTCCACCTTAACCGGCACCTTGATCTTGCCTGGTTCCGCCGGCGGCGTTGTGCCAGGATTCGATGGATTTACGGGAGGCGTCGTCGGCCCTGGAGTTCCTGGAGTTCCAGGGTTCCCCGGACCAGGCTCTCCCGGACCACCGGGAAGCGGCGCTCCCTTCAAGTCCGAAATCCGTCCTTCGACAGCGGAGGTCTTGGCCGTGATGGTGCCTACCTTTTTCACATAGTTCGAGAACACCTCATAGTCAGGCTTATAAAGCAGGTTCACGCGCCCTTCCAGATACGCCTTCTCGAGCGAAGCATAGAAATCGCCGCCCTTAGCGGTAAATGCGTTCGTCGCTACTTCATACGATTTATTCATGTCGATCGGCTCATATCCGTTCTTGCCTTTCACCTCGATACGCAGGACGCGTGATCCAACCGGCTTGGTCGAATCATAATAGAACCTCATGCCCGCGATATGCGGGAAGCGCCCGTCCTGAGCCGGGGTTTTGGAAACCCCGTTCTCCATGGCTTCTTTAATCTCAGCGCCCGTTAACGTGATCGTGACGAGATCATTGTTAAACGGAAGCACCGTCATGACGTCACCCATCGTGATTTTGCCTGCTTCAATCGATTCGCGGATGCCGCCGCCGTTCTGCAGGGCGATGACCGCATTCGTTCCGGCGGCTTGCGCCGCATCCAGCATGCCATCGGCAATCAGATTGCCGAGATTCGTTTCCTTCGTGCGGACATCGGCGCGGACGCCGTTCAGCTTCACTTCTGTCGTGCCCACCTCCGTTTGTTTCAATTCCTCCACGCCCGGCTTATATTTGGTGTTCAGAATTTGCAAGGCTTCGGGATCCGGCTGAATGACATACTGCTCATTGCTATCTTTCTCGTCAACGGAAATGAGGCTGCTGTTCCACTCCTGCAGAACCCCCTCGTCGTCAAATACGACCTCCAGCTGGCCTAAGAATTGACCTTTTTCACCTGTCTGGACAATCAGCTTCGGTTCGCTGTCCGAACGGTCCACGACCGCCAGATCCAGCTTGGTATGACTGTGACCGCCCACGATGATGTCGATGCCCTCGACTTCCTTCGCAAGGTTGACATCCACGTCATAACCGAGGTGCGACAGTACGACGATTTTGTTGATACCTTCATTCTTGAGCATCGCTACGGTATCTTTTGCCTTTTGCACCGCATTCTCAAAGGTTACGTCTCCAGGCGAAGCGATGTTCGCCGTGTCTTCGGTTGTCAGTCCGATGAGGCCAACCTGCTCCCCGTCTACCTCCATGATGATGGCCGGATAGATGGTTGCATCCTTGGCATCCCGGGTTACCTCATTTTTGAATTTCTGGGTCAATAAAGCATCGGCCGAAAAATTCACGTTCGAGGAAACAAACGGGAATTCCGCATGCTCGATGAAATCGTTCAGCACCTCGGAGCCTTTATCGAACTCATGGTTACCGAAGGTCATGGCATCATATTGAACCAAATTCATGAACTCCAGATCGGCGAGTCCCAAATATTGATTAAAATACAGCGTGCCTGAGAATACGTCTCCCGCATCCACGAGCAGAGGATTGACCACATTCGCTTTGGCTTCCTTGATCGCCGTAACCCGGCGCGCAATATTATCCGGCGAGCTTACGGTGTCCAGATTGGCATGCGTGTCATTGGTATGCAAAATCGTCAGCGGGAAGCCGTCCACGGCTTCTTCCTTCAGGTCGATCTGGGCGACGACCGGATCATGATCCGATACGCGGCCCTTGGAGGCCGGGAAATCGGCGTTCAGATGCACGATATCGACTTGCGTAGAACGGGTCAGGTTCTTGCTGACCAGAATATGATCCAGCACCTGCGAGTTTCCGTCATACGTGTACGTGTACTGCTCCTTAAGCGGAAGCGTCTCGATCAGGTTGTCTAATTCGTTGCCCTTTAAAATGTTCGCCGTCTCGGTAAATTGGAAATCATTCAAATCCCCCAGCACGACGATGTTAGCATCAGGATTAGCAGACACCACGTCTTTCACGAAACCGTTCACGACCGCTGCGATCTGATGGCGCTGGGTTTCGCTGGAGAGAACCGGCGGCTGGGTATTGCCGAATGGCCCTTGATCTCCGGATTTCGAGTTAAAATGATTCGCGATGACGATCACTTTTTCCCCTTGGAATTCGAACTGTGCTGCCAGCGGCTTGCGCGATGCGTTGAATGCCGCATTCTGCGGATCAATTCGGCCCGGATTCAAGGTTAACTGATCCTTCGCCGCATCATACGCCACGGATTCCGTCGGGGATCCCTTCTTGCCCTGAACGCTGTCCGATAACTGGATGCGATCCGCGTTGTAGAGGAAACCGACCCGAATGTTGGCTCCCGGCGCTCCCCCGTCGTTATTATTCTCTGGTTCAATGTCGGTAAAGCTATAGGTTGGTCCGCCGGCTGCCTTGATGGCGTTAATCAAGGTCTGGTAGCTTTGATCGGCCGCGGTGGTTCCGTTGTTCTGCTCTCCGTTATTATCCTGTACTTCCACAAGGCCGATAATATCCGGAGACTTGATGTTGTTTACGATCGACTCCGCAAGCTTGTTGATTTTGGCAGAGCTTACGCCCGGGTAGAAATTTTCAATATTATACGTCGCTACTCTGAGCTGTTCGGCATTCACGTCAATAGTAGATACCTCTTGCTTAAAAGAACTGCTGTCGATTGGAGGCAAGCTGTTTTTGGCAGGGATCACCTTGAAGTTCCCGCCGTTATACCCGATCACGCCGATCACATCATCGGCAAACGTATCGCCTGTGCTCACTTCTTGACCCGGATTGCCGTAAGCAATCAAGAGACGCTGCGGGTTGAAATTGCCGTTCTCTTTCAGGACCAGCCCGCCCGCTGGCGTAATGACATCGGCGACATCATTGTCGACCCGGGTCGCAATGTTGTAGGTGCCGCCGCTTGTCCAATACGGACTAATGATCGTTGGCTGCGGAAGTCTGACCAGCATGCCCTCCAGCGACTCATAGAAGTCGATGGCATCTTCGTCCGGATCGAACGTGGTCATGCCGTCATTATCGATAATGGCGTCAGGAATCGGGCGCCCGCCTTTACCTAAGGTAACAGGGTCCGGCAGTTGTTGACCCTGACCCAGATTCTTGAACGATTGCAGCTCGATTTGAGTGGAAGTCAGGTTGCTGGAGCTTCCCTCGTTATACTCGGCCACTTTACCTGTTACGCTTACCAGATCTCCGATTTGAGGCCGGTTTGGATCCGTGGAATACACGAAAATGGCGTCCGAGGTATTCGGATTGGAATCCGGCTTCGGATCCTGGATATAGAATCCCTTAATGCTGCCGTTAGAGAACGTATAACCGTACTGGGTTACAACGCCTTCAATATCGGTTACCGTCTGTCCGTTATACGGCGAAGCATGGTCCTCGCCTTGGATATCCGCAATACGCGGCTGCTGAGTGGCCTTGTAAGCAAATTCGTATACCTTGCTCACATCCGCACCCGAGACGACGATCGCCTTGATGGTCGTGTCACGGTCAATCTGTATCGGTGCGCTGTACAGTGTGCTTGCAGCCGTAGGAACCGATCCATCGAGCGTATAATAGATGCTTGCGCCTTGCGTAGGGCTGGACAGCGTCACCGTTCCCCCGGTAATGATCGGTCCGGCACCCGGACTTGCGATTACGGAGAACATCTCTTCGATTAAGGCATCCTCGCCTAACGGTATCAGCTCATAGATGTTTCCGAACTGCTTGACCACGCCCGTGATGCGGCTGAAGGTTTTCACCGTCTTCAGCTTGGACAATCCGGAATAGATGATGAATTCATGCCCGCCTTGCTCGGCTGTGTATTCCCCAGGTCTATTCTCGGACTTGATGGTGACATCATTCAGGGAGACTAATCTTGCCTCATAATTCTCCCCTGCAGCCGCAGATAGATCTGCTCCGGTGATTTGGAGAGCCTGCGGCACTCCGACTTGGTTCCCCGTTACGTCGTGCGGCAGCAAGGCATGCGGTTTGATCTCCTGAAGATTGTTGTAAATCTCCATCACGCCGGCCACGCTCACCCGGTCGCCAACGCTGGCATTAAGCGGGTAATCATAGAGCACAATACCGGCCGTGTCATCTTGAATGTAGGTCTCTCTGCCTTCAATATGCGTAATGACGCCTTCCGTCCAGACATGCTCGCCTTTTGCCTTGCTGCGGGCATCAGCGACGGACGTCTGCGTTAATATATCATATTGGAACGAGGAGACCGGCCCATCCGGCTGGCCATCCTGGGCTGCATAGGCTTCCACCCGCGTAGGCTCGTTAAGGATGACCGGGCCGTTGACGAGTTGGTAGCCGGACCCGTTACCGCCGGACCGATATACATCCGCATAAACGGAAGCGCCCACCGTAGGCGGATTCAGCGTAATCTCCGTTCCGGCTGGCCAGGCATTAGGCTCCGGATTAGCCGTTACCGCTCCAAGGCCAGAGCCAGGCGTGACCGGCGTAACGGGACTCGCACTGTTCCGGGGATCCGGGGTTATAACGATAAAATCGGCCGCATTGTTATCCGTGTCAAGGCCGCGATCCTTTTGACCAAAGGTCAATTCCTTGCGAATCGCTGCCGTGCTGTTGGATAGAGCTGCGGTCGGACTCGTTTCATACTCTGAAGCGGACCCATAGCCAATGAGATCGATGCGATCGCCAGCGGTGTTCACCAGATCTACTTTGCCATTGGAGCCGCTCAGGTTCAATGCTCCTGCAGCATCAGCTGTCGGCAAAGAAGCACCTACCGAGCCGCTGCTCTGTAGTTGAATCAAATAATAGGCATATGGTTCTATGATGCCAGTTAAAGAGGCCGTGTTGTTAAAAGTGCCTGTTGCGCTCGCATAACGCACCTTCCAGCCTGTCAGGTCGACCGGACTGCTGGTCGGATTGAACAATTCGATAAAATCATGAGTAAAAGATGCCCCGCTATTCCCGCCCCCACCGTACACTTGGCTGATCACAACCTGATCATGCCGTGGAGAAGCCTCCGCCACCTTCACGGGGCTGAAAGGAACGATGATACTCAGAAGCATCACGATAGCCAAAAGCATGCTTAACGGCCTTTGGCACCTATGTAATCGAATGCGCATTCAGGTGTTCACTCCTCTATTCTATTAAATTTTCTTACCTTATTTACTATATATACCAGATATGTTTTGGGAGTTCTAACCTAAAGTATGCTAGATGTAAAAAAACCTCCGATAGACCTAAACCCAAAGCTGGATAGGCATATCAGAGGTTCTATTTGTCTTACATCGACTTGCGCAATTCGTTACCGTTTACCTGAATCGAACGGCTCCCCTACCGCTTTCGGCGCATTCGAGGATTTGGAGAAAATCACGAGCGCGATCAGCGTGACGATATAAGGGAAAATCTTGAGAATGACCGGCGGGATCACCGCCAAGGACGGAATGACCTGCGATACGTTGGCTACCGTCGTGGCAAATCCGAAGAACAAGGTCGCCAGCAGGATGCCGAGCGGCTTCCATTGTCCGAAGATCAAGGATGCCAGAGCCAGGAACCCGAGTCCCGCAACGTTCCCCGTAAATTCGCCGGAATATGTCAACAGAATGACAGCCCCACCGAGTCCTGAAAAAGCACCCGAGATCATGACGCCGACATACCGCATGGACTGTACCTTAATACCGGCTGCTTCGGCCGCGTGCGGATGCTCGCCGCAGGACCGGAGCCGCAGACCGAAAGGTGTCCTGTACAGCACAAATGCACTGACCAAAAGCAAAATCAGAACCAGCCATGTCGTGGCATAGGTTTTCGTGAAGAATAAATCCCCGATAATCGGAATCTTGGAGAGACCCGGGAAATCAAACGGTTTGAATCCGCTGGTGATGCTGATCTTGCCGCTGCCCGTAATGTTGCGGGCAAGAAAAATCGTCAGGGCGCCCGCGATCATATTGATCGCCGTACCGCTTATGATCTGATTGGCACTGAGGTTGATGCTGGCAAACGCATGCAATAGCGAGAATAGCGCGCTCGCTGCCGCCGCCGCCAATAGGCCTACCCATAATACCCACCAATGGCCGGGCCATTGGGCCTGCATTTTGAATATGACAAAAGCGCCGATGAAAGAACCGACAATCATCAAGCCGTCAAGGCCGATATTGACGACCCCGCTTCGTTCACTGAACAGTGCGCCCAGGGCGGTAATCAAAAGCGGGATCGTGTAAGCGATGGCATACGGAAAAATCTGTTCAATCGTTGTCCACATATGTCCTTACTCCCCCTGCTTTTTATTTGCCGCGCGACGCAGCTTGAATTTACGGTACAGACGCTCGATCAAGATGCTGGTTGCCGCAAAATAGATAATGATGGCGATAATCGAATCGGCGATTTCCGGCGGAATCTCCGTCATGGCATTCATAAACCCTCTACCCGAGTAGAGAATCCCGAAGAACAGGGCCGACACCAAAACACCGATAGGTGCGTTGATTCCAAGCAGGGCTACGGCAATCCCGTCAAATCCCTGGCTCGGCAGAATGCCGATCTGCATGCTGGAGGCATTCCCCGCATACTGTGCAACACCCGCGAGGCCCGCGAGCCCACCGGAGATGAACATGGACAGCACGATGCTGCGTTTAACAGCGATCCCCGCATATTCGGAAGCGTGCCGGTTGAATCCGACCGCTTTCAATTCGTATCCGAGCGTTGTTTTGTTAATAAGGAAAGCGACGACCAGAACGGCGATCACCGCGATAAAAAAGCCCAGATTGACATAAGAACCTTGGAACATATCGGTGAGCCACTGCTGATGCAGCATGGCTTCCGGCGGAAGCTGGCGCGATTCCGTCTCCAGGCTCGCCCCTTTGAAGTAACCCGGAATGACATAATAAACGGTCCAGTAGGCCGTCCAGTTCATCATGATCGTGGATACGACCTCATGCACGTTATATTTTGCCTTCAGGAAACCGGGAACCACCGCCCATAGTGCGCCGCCGATGAAACCGACCAGCACCATGACCAAAAGGAGCAGAGCCCGCGGTAAATCCAGCGAAAGGCCGACAGCCGTTGCACAGAAACCACCGAACAGCATTTGGCCCGCAGCACCGATATTGAACAGCCCGGTACGGAAGGCAAAAGCCACGGACAAACCGGTCAAAATAAGCGGAGTCGCCGTCGCCAGCGTATTTCCGATCCGCTCCGGATTTTTAAGCCCGCCTTGGAGGAGATACTTATATCCTTCTATCGGATTATGCCCGGTCAGCGCCATAAGCAGTGCCCCCGCGATGAGTCCGAACAGGACGGCAAGCAACGATTTTACGCTGTTATTCATGTGGTGCCTCCTCTTTTTGATACCCGGCCATCATCAGTCCGAGTTCTCTTTCGTTCGTTTCGGAGGTTTTTACGATACCTACCAGTTCACCGTTATTGATAACGGCAATGCGGTCCGACAGATTCAGCACTTCATCAAGCTCCAGGGAAACCAGCAGAACGGCTTTCCCCTTGTCCCGCTGTTCGATCAGACGACGGTGAATATATTCAATCGAGCCTACGTCAAGGCCCCGGGTCGGCTGAACGGCAATAAGCAGATCCGGATCGCGCTCTACCTCGCGGCCGATGATTGCCTTTTGCTGGTTACCGCCGGACATCGAACGCACGATCGACCGGCCGCCCGTTCCGGAACGTACATCAAAACTCTGAATGATATGCTCCGCATGCTTGCGGATCGCTGCCGGCTGCAGCAGCCCGTTCTTGGAATACGGTGGGCGGTTATACACCTCAAGGATCAGATTCTCTTCAATCGTGTAATCCAGCACGAGGCCCCTCTTCTGGCGGTCCTCCGGAATGTGGCCGATTCCGCTCTCGTTCCGCTGACGGACGGAAAGTCCATTAAGCGTCTTACCATTCAGGATCACCGTCCCGCTCTCCGCTTGACGCAAGCCGGTAATGGCTTCCACCAGTTCCGTTTGACCGTTGCCGTCCACGCCGGCAATGCCCACGATCTCGCCGGCATGCAGATCCAGACTGAAGCCTTTGAGCGCATCGACTTTTTTACTGTTCTTCACGGTAAGCGACTGGATCTGAAGAACGGTCTTGCCCGGACGGCTCTCCTGTTTGTCCACTTTAAAGGAAACGCTGCGGCCTACCATCATTTCGGCCATCGCTTCGCGGCTCGTATCGGCCACGTCAACGGTACCGATCGTTTTCCCCCGGCGGATGACGGTACAGCGGTCCGCAACCGCTTTAATTTCTTTCAATTTATGCGTGATCAGAATGATCGATTTGCCTTCGTTGACCAGGTTCTTCATAATGCCCTGCAGATCTTCGATTTCCTGAGGGGTCAGCACCGCCGTGGGCTCGTCAAATATGAGCACTTCCGCATCGCGGTACAGCATTTTGAGAATTTCCACGCGCTGCTGCATCCCGACCGAGATATCCTCGATTTTGGCATAGGGGTCTACGTTGAGCCCGTATCGTTTGGACAGCTCCTCGACCCGCTTGGCTGCGGATCTCACGTCTAAACCAAAATAATACTTGCGCGTCTCGCTGCCGAGAATAATATTCTCGGTCACGGTAAACGGCTCGACCAATTTAAAATGCTGATGCACCATCCCGATTCCGAGTTTATTCGCGACGTTCGGATTCGAAATCCGCACGTCCTTGCCGTTGACTTTGATCACGCCACGGTCAGGCTGGTACATGCCAAACAGGATGCTCATCAGGGTCGACTTGCCCGCGCCGTTCTCGCCGAGCAGCGCATGAATTTCGCCCTTCTTCAGTTGAATCGTGATATCGTCGTTGGCCACGATTCCCGGAAATTCCTTGCGGATGCCCACCATCTCGACAACATAGTCCATGGTTTTGGGTCCTCTCCTTCTTTTTTGTTGGATATCTTCCTGTTCATCATTAACCGCTAAAAAAACGCGGATCGACTCACTTCCAAACAGCCAGAACGCAGTTCCATAGAGATCATTCTACATTCAATTTCAGGATGCAATCGCTTGCGCCGGTGATACGGTCTGTTACCTAAAATAGCCCCACAAAGTGGAGCCTATGCTTCGATGCTTGTTCCAAATACTTTGCAGGGGCCCCAAAACATATAGATGCGATTACAGAATTGCTTACGCTTCACTGAAACAACTATAAATTCTAATACCTTAAAAAAAGACGGAAGGAATCCGTCTTTTTTCATGCGGTATCGCTGCTTTTCAAGTAAGCCTATCCACGCTCCGTAGATAACTTGGTGTCTTGAATTACTTAATCAATTCGCCTTGCTCTGCGGCTACTTTAATTTCGCCGGCTTTGATCTTGCCAAACACTTCGTCTACTTGCTTCAGAACGTCCTCGCTCAAGTTCGGGTTATTCTCAGGAAGTCCGACGCCATCATTTGTGGCATCCAGCGTAAGCGTTTGTCCGCCCGGGAATTTGCCTTCGGTTTCGGCTTTGATCATATCGTAAGCCGCATGGTCGATTTTCTTGACAGCGGAAGTCAGAACAACGGACTTGTCGCCTTCGTAAACGCCGTCTTGGTATTGGTCAACGTCGACGCCGACGATCCAAACTTCGGATCCGTTCTGCACGCGAGTCTTCGCTTCGTTAATCGCACCGACGCCAACGCCGCCTGCAGCAGCGAAGATCACGTTTACGCCGCGGTCATACATTTGAGCCGCCAATTGGCTGCCTGCCGCAACGTCGTCAAAAGATCCTTGGTACACCACGTTTTCTTTATTAATTACTAGTTTCGTGCCGAGATTCTCGTTAGCATAAGCTACACCCTGCTGGAAGCCCCAGTTGAACTTCTGTACAGGCGGAATTTCCATGCCGCCGATAAAGCCTGCTTGTCCATCCTTCACATGAAGGGCAGTCGCTACGCCAGCCAGGAAGCCGGACTCTTGCTCAGCGAAGAAGATGGATACGGTATTTTCTTTAACGACCGGTGTTGCGCCTTCTTCTCCAGATTGAGGCGTTCCGTCAATAATTACGAATTTAGCGTCTTTATACTTGTCCTGTGCTTTGAACACGGCTGTTTCGAATTTGAAGCCTGGCGTTACGATAAATTTAAATCCGGCATCGTACAGGTTACCGATCTCTTTCGAATAGTCGGCTTCTGTGGTTCCGGCCGGCTTCAGGTATTTATACTCCATTTTGAAGTCCTCGTTCGCCTTCACGATACCTTCGTATGTGCCTTGGTTAAACGACTTGTCATCGATCGTTCCAGCGTCTGTAACCATCCCTACCTTGAATTTTGCCTTAGGTGCGTCGCCGCCTGCGCCGCCGCTTGGCTCTGACGCTGGTTTGTCGCCGCAACCCGCCAGCATTGTGACAGATAACGCCAAACTGATTAAAGATATGACCCCTTTTTTCATTAAGGATAACCCTCCTAGGTATATATGCCCGAATACTAGATTCGCGCTATTTACAATATATTAATAAAAGTGACCCTTTTCAACATAAATTTGGGTGAATCTGTCAAACTGCATCTGTGCCGCGGTGAAACGTTTAAGACATGTTTTATTCCAATTCTAGTAGAGATAGGAAGACGTAATTTTCGTATCGTTGATTTAACAGTTTTTATAGATAACACGGGGGTTACAGGCGGTGTGATACGAAGCGTGGGCAAGGGTTCAGACCCTTCAATTTGGAAAAAAATAAATGCGCATTACGAAAATAAAGCACCTTGGCCAAGGTGCTTATAGACATGCTGTTCATTCGATGAATGGCTGTGAATGATTATTCACTTGCGACGGATTTTCATCATGCGGTTATATGTAATGAATGCGGCAATAATCATCGCGATAAAACCCAGATTGCTCGCCGACTCCGGCGACATGCCAAACACGCCCGCCAAACTCGTGACCAAGTTATTCGTAAGCAGCGCCACCGCAATCAGCATGACTGGACGCCACACGCTGTACCTTTTCATCCTCGCAACACCCCCAGGCAGTTTCGAAACCATTCAAACACAAACCACTTAAGTGGTTAGCTTCATCTATTAGATGCATTATACCATGAATAAGTATGCGTTTACATTAATCTTAACTTTCGCAGTATGAATTTTTTAGATAGCCCGCAATTACTTCATTATATGAGACGTGTTCATAAACATCGGGATGCATCAGATATTTATCATACGGTCATCAAGACCGATTCGAAAGTAAAAGCCATAGGTCACAGCGTGGAAATCACGCTGCATCCATGGCTTTTTTACGAAACATAAATTAATTATCATGCATTATGCCGCGACAGAATTTATCACGGAATGCCCTCATCCTAAATCAACATCATGGAAATCAGGCCGCATGCCATCGGAATTTGAGCTCGTGCTGGAATAACTCATCAGTCCTTTTTATTGTACTCGAATGAAATCTTAACGGGAGCCGACATTCCTTCCATAGAGAGATAGGCATCGCAGGTTCCCTTTAAATTGCCGGTAAGCTTGATCGTGAATTGGAAACTTCCCGTTTCCGTACTGGTCGTCTGGCCTTCGTACCGAACTTTCCCTTTCGAATCGAGTATTTTCAAATTCACTTGGGACTGACTGCCGTTCACGACCAGACCGTCGATCGTCAATTTCTTCGCAGCGGCATCCACCAGGGCTCTTGCGCCGTCGATTGCAGTGCCACCCCCCGCATGGCCGTCAATGCCAAGAACTTCGATTTCATCAAGGAAGACCCAGACGTTGACCGGGAATTCCACTTTAACGTAGCGGGCAGACACTTTATCGGCTCCCGCTTCCCCCGGCACACCGTCTGTTATCCCGCTCCAACCCACGAACTCGGCCGAGGCAGCATCCTGTGCCGGTGGCGGAGAAACGGTTGCCAGCGTGCTCCAGGATTGGCCGTCAGATGAAACGGAAAAAGTAACGTTCGGAGGAAAATAGATGCCGGGTCCTTTATCCTGAAGAAAATGGGCTCTAATCGCCCCGATCGATTTGTTGCCGCCCAAATCAAATGTGATGGTGCGGCTTCGTTCGTCAGGGTAGTCGCTTCCCGCATGGGCCTGCCACTGCTCGGTGCGGTAATCCGTCCCGCCGAATCGGCCGTCCGTAAGTTCGTTCCCGGAATCGGGATAGTTGCTGTTAGGCTGCTGTGAAATTGTATAGCTTTGGCCAAGAACCAGATTGCTGAGTCCCCCTCCGTCAGACCAGGTATGAATGAGAACTTGGGCGTAGGAATCAAGCACCGTTGCGGCCGGGACCGAAATCAACCCTTGCGCTTGGACGGCCGGGTCGTGAATGTGCGCGAGAAAATCCTGCATATACGTCACGGCTTCCTTCGGCTTGTTATCGTCCAAAAGAAGCTTGATGGTCTGCAATCGATACGTCAAATCATTACCAAAAGCCGGCTTGATTTCGTTCGATGCGACATAACGCTGCACAACCTCCGCCATCGTCTCCGGCGCCGGGCTGCTATCGATGGCGTACGTTCCGTTCAAATACTGGTACAGCCAGTCATACATTAAACGCAAACTTGGATCCTTGCTTACCCCTAAGTTGTATACTGCATTATTGCCTTGATAGTGAGCTCTGAAGCCATTTTGCATCAGACCGGATCTGACGCCGCTGTCTAAGTATTCGACAAAACGCTGACGAAGTACGGGATCTGTCAGCATTCCGTCATCAAATTCAACTTCGTTCCCCATTCCGTATCGCTTTGCAGTATCCGTAGCATCGTCCAGACGGTCGGAATCCATTCCGCCAAAGAAATAGTTAGGCTGAAGCGCCGCGGCATCGAACCCTACGTCTTTCCACATAAACATTTTGTAAGCATATGAGTGTGGAATCCAGAAAACCTTCATGTTCATGGCGTGCACTTTATCCGACACCATGCGAGCTATGTCCGGTCCCGATTCGGATATGTCGATTTGTTCCGGCATCCAGTACATGCCGACAAGCTCAAGATTCGAGTAGTTGGCAGCCTGCCATCTTTGCCGGGTCTGGTCCAGCCACCACTGCACCGCTTTTCCTCTGTTTTCAGACGCTTTTTCTTTGCCTACGACGGAGTCGTTGAAATTTAAGGAGCCGCTACCGTCAATGTCGCCAAAATTGGTTAAGGATTCCCCTGGATTCGGAATCATTAACACAACCTTGACTTGATGATCGGGCTGTTTCAGCTTGGCCCCAACTTCCTTGGCAGCCTCATTCAACTGCTGCATATCGCCCGTGGCTGCAAATGTTTTATCCAAATACCATTTCCAATCGTCCAGGTTCGTTTGTCCCTGACCGAAATCGCGACCGGCAGGCGAAGCAATCCCGAGATACAGAACGCCGTCATAAAGCCAATCGACCGGCTCGCCGTCTTTATTTACATAACTGATATTAGGGATAATCCGTTCCTTCTTCCAATCGCCCAAACCATTCGCGTATTGTCCGTTATACAGCAGATTCAGATTCCGGATCCCGGCCGTAGCTTCCCCCGGCTCCAAGAAATGAGGCTGCTCGGCAGGAACCTTTACCGAACCGTCAACCTTGCCGTCCATACCCATAATTTCGATTTCGTCAATGTATTCCCACTGTGTAGGATGCATAAAAAAGGTCACCTTCACATAACGGGCATAAGCCAGCTTGCCATCCGTATTCCCGCCTTTGATTCCATCCCGGCTGCCATCCCATTCAAAGGTCTCCTGTCTGGGCGGTCCTTCTCCCCACAGAAGCTGCGTAGCGTTATGGGAAAGCAGCCCCCAATTTTCCTTATCGTCGGAGACATACATCGATACCGACAGCGGCACGAGAATCGAATTCGTAGGAAAATCTTGAAAGAAATTAGCCGTGATCTTTCCAATTGACTTTTCCTCACCGAGATCGAACACGACTTCGCGAGCCTTTCCGCGCAGATGTCCTACCCATGCCGGGTCGTTCATATCCAATGCGCCGTATTTTCCGTCCGTAAGCTTGTATCCGTCATCGGGATGCGAAGCTTCCGGAGCTTCAGACCATTCATACGGAAGGCCGGCCGCGAGATTGCGGAATTGCGTCTCCTGCACAGCCCAAGATACTACCGCTTGATCGCCTTTTGCTTGTGGTGCCTGTTCCGCTGTCGGTTCACCAGCATCCGTCAGTTGATCCAGATCGACCTGTAGATTACCCGAATCATTCCCTGCTTCCATCTGGTCTGCACCTGCCGCCTGCAGGACAGTCACATCCGGAACAAGCGATTTCGCCTGAACCGCAGAGAGCGGAGTCAGTAGTAATACGGCTGCCATTAATCCGGATAACCATTTTTTATTCAAATTCATCAAGGCCAGCTCCTTTTCTTTATTCTCGAGTACAGAAATATCAAAAACTTTAAACCCTTATTTCTGTTCCGGGTGAACGCTAGATTTTAATCCCCCCTTTCGCGTATTCCGCATAAGCAAGCAGCAAAGTGTATAAGATCGGCTTCCTCCGGAAGAGGAAGCCGTCACCGCCGCATCCAGTGCCGCGGCACGAAGTTTCCAGGTGGGCAACGGCAGTAATACTGCGCAGCCAAACACTCCGCACTTCAAGCGATCTGAGGCGTGGATAGGCAGTGGATAAGCAAACTTCGGTTATCCTTGTTCAAGTGATTCTGTTTTATTCCGCCTTCGCCGCCAGGAACTCGTCAATTTGCTTTTGCAGCTCCTGCTGAATCTTGTGGAGGGCGGGGCCGGCTTCCGCTTCGAATTTCTTCAATGTGTCCTCCGGATCAATAACCCCGTTAAACAACGCCGTGTAGTATTGCCCGTCGACTGTATTGTACTGGCTGACCTCGTTTTGCACCGGGGTACTGTCGAATTCGAAGCCGGCCAAAATGTCGGTGGTGAACATGTCGGCATCGCGAAGCACGGCATCCATTTCATCATTCTGCGGATCACCGCCTACAACACTGCGCTCATCGACCGGATTCCATAGCCAGACATAGCCGAATGCGGAGTAGCCGGATGTATCCAGGTTTTTCATTTTGTCTTCTCCTACCGCTTCCCAGTGCTTTCCTTCGATTCCATAAGAGAGCAGGTCGTAGTTTTCCTTCTCATTCGCCCAGTTCAGGAACATAATCGCCCGCTCCTTGTTCTTGCTCACCTTCGGAACAGCGAGGAAATTCCACTGTTTAAAATTGGTCAAATTCGCGCCTTTTTCCGGGTTAAAGAAGGTGACCGTTTCCAGCTCGCCTCCCGGTACGTTGTTCTTGAACGTGTTCTTGAGGGAATCGCCGATGCCGAACGCGCCGTTTGTGACGATTGCTACTTTGCCTGCCGATATTGGCTGGTGAAAATCTTTTGTCGTCAAAATGTCCTTGAAGATCAGTCCGTCTTTAAACCACTTGTGCGTGTTCGCCAGCCACGTTCCGATCGGCTCCCGATCCTCCAGCAAATTGTAAACTTTGCCGTCATTGTTCTTGTAGTAGAGCATCAGGCTGTTGCCCAGGGCGTGGGTCGGTCTGACATGGGTTTCGTAATCGTTCAGCGCATGGTGAGCGACAAATGAATAAGTGGCGGAGCCTGCGCTCATCGGGATAATGCCTTTCTCTTGCTCCTTTACCTTGTAAGCGAAAGCGATCAATTCTTCATATGTCTTGATCGGCGGTACGCCCAGCTTCTCGCGAATGTCTTTGCGCACCATGTACGAATTGCCGGACATGTAGCTGACGCCGAGCGGAACGGCCATAATTTTGCCGCCGTATTTGTTGTAGTCCCACATTTGCTGCGGCCGTTTCTCCAGCACCGTTTGGCCGTACTTGGCCAACAGGTCATCCAGCGGTTCATAGAATCCGTTTGCAATCATCTGATTGATGTGCAGCCATGGCGCATCGAAGATGAGATCGATGTTTTCGCCGGAAGCAAGCGTTACCTGTGTCTTTTGCGCCAGATCGGACCAGGGTACGAAGACGACGTCGAGTTTGACGTTGATCGTATCCTTCATCCGCTTTTCTGCTTCGGCGATGACCAAATCCATATCCGACGGCCGATCGCCGGGAATCATGATTTTCAGCGTCACCTCTTCAAGTTTGGCGTCATCGCTGGCGCTGTCTCCGGTTTGACCCGACGGTCCGGGCGTCTTCCCTTCCCCTTCGTTCTTGCCCGAACAACCCGCAATCGCGATGAGCGCAATCAATAACACAAGCGCGATGGACAATAATCTTTTCATGGTTCCTTCCCCCTGAATCAATAATAGAGAAAATAGGCGGATGAGCCGGTTCATAAACAGCAGCGATGGAAAGCTCGAACCGGCCAAACGCCTTCACGTTTGCGGCTCTACCCTTTTACCGAACCAAGCGTCAAACCTTTTATAAAGAAGCGCTGGATGAAGGGATAGACGAACACGATCGGGCCGATGGTAACGCAGACGATCGCCAGCTGCATGCCATAGGTCGGCACGACGACGTTGTACTGCGTCTGGCTCCCGCTCACATAAGCCATAACATTCAAATTGGACATAAGCTGGCGGATCATCATCTGCAGCGGCAGCATTTTGTGATTGTCGATAAACAGCAATGACAAGTACCAGTCGTTCCAATATTGCAGCGCGTAAAACAGGCTCACCGTGGCGATAACAGGCAGCGAAATCGGCCAGATGATGCGAAAGAAAATATAGAGATCATTGGCGCCGTCCACAGTCGCAGCTTCATTCAATTCATACGGCAGCGTCCGGTAGTATGAGACAAGAATGAAGGCATAGAACGGATTAAGCAGATAGGGCAAAATGAGCGCCCACACCGAGTCTTTCAGCTGCAGCCAGTTGGCGATCAGCATGTAAAAGCCGACAAGTCCTGCACCGAACAGCATCGTCAGGAAGGTTAGAAACGATAAAATATGGCGGTACTTCACTTTCCGGTGGCTCAGCGTGTACGCATAGGCAGCTGTCAAGAGTACGCCCAGCGCCGTGCCGGCGATCGTCACGATCATCGTAATGCCGTAGCTTAGAAACACCTGCTTGCCGGAAAGCAGAAATTTGTACGCATGGAGGCTGAATTTGCTCGGCAGCAACTGGTATCCCGCCGTCTGCAGAAGCGATTCATCGGCGAACGAGTTGATGAACACAATCCAGAACGGAATGAAGCAAAACAGCGCAAAAGCGCCCAGCACCGCGTACATCAAAACAAGAAACAACCGTTCTCTCACTTCGATCACACCTTAACTGGTTGGGACTGAAGCAAAGGGCCGGTTCGGAGCTGGAGAAACGCAAGTGGTCGCCTTTGTTCCCGAATCGTATCCGCTTAACGAGCTTATACGATCATAACGATTCGGGAACAACAGCGATCGGAAGCCCGAATCCGGCCTCATGCCAACTCGCCCAACCTTCCTTTTAGAATAGTCTTGAATCCGCGTCCACCTTGCGCGCGATCGCATTGAAGATCAGAATCGTGACAAGCCCCATGGAGGACTGGTACACGACAACGGCAGCGGACATGCTGAAGTTCCCCAGCTGCCTCAGCGCACGAAACGCATACGTATCGATGACATCTGTCGTTGGAAAGAGTATGCCGTTATCTCCGATGATCGCGTAAATCATGCCGAAATCGCCGTAGAAAATACGGCCAATGCCAAGCAGCGCCAATATCATCACGGTCGGCCGCATCAACGGCAGCGTTATGTAGAGCATCTGCTGCATCCGGCTCGCGCCTTCTATTCGGGCGCTCTCGTAGTATTCCGAGGAGATGCCCGTAATGACGGCCAAAAAAATAATGGAATTATAGCCGGCGATCTTCCAGGCGCTAATGACGGTTAAGATATACGGCCATACGCCAGGCGTCAAATACCAGTCCACTCCTTCGTTGCCAAGTGCGGCAAGCGCGCGGTTAATGAGCCCCTCGGATGTGCTGAATAGCGTCAACGTCATCATGCTGACGACAAGCCAAGAAATGAAATACGGTAAAAAAATAAACGATTGCGTGATTCGCTTGAACAGCCTGTTACGGATTTCGTTCAGAAAGATAGCCAGCACGACCGCGCTGCCGAGTCCGGTTACGAGAAACAGTGCATTCAGGAAAACGGTATTCAGCGTCACCCGCAGCCAGTCTTTCCCATTGAAGAAAAACTCGAAGTTTTTAAATCCGACCCATTCGCTCCCCCATATTCCATCGGATAGCCGGTAATTCTGGAAGGCGAGCAGATGCCCGGCCATGGGCATATACGCAAATACGGCCAGAAACGCAATGCCGGGCAGCGCCAGTAAGTACAAATACCGGTTCCGCGACAGCTCGCGCACAAACGACCCGCCGAACCTTCTACGTCGCTCCAAAGAGCGCCCCTCCTTTCTTGTGCGGCTTGCAGGATTCGAACGGAGCCATCGTAGCATTCACGGTTGCGGCTTGCCTAGTTCTCATTGGCCAGATTCGGTTCTCGCGCGGCCGATTCGCGAGCGTTCGGCCGATTGTTATTGGTCTGGCGAGTTCTCAATCGCCCGCTGACCTTTCTAATTCGCAGAGTTCCCGGCTATCTGCCGCGTCCGCTCCATCCGCTCGTCCGCCTTGCTGTCGCGGTATTGGCTCGGCGTCATGCCGGTCGCTTTTTTAAATGCGGTGAAAAAGTGGCTTTTCGTCTGAAAACCGGACTGCTCTGCAATTTCGGTGATCTGCATGCTGGTCTGCTCCAGCAGCTCCTTAACCTTCCCGAGCCGCTCGTTCAAAATGAAATTCGATAGAGGCATGCCATAATGTTCGTGAAACAGCTGCCGGACGTATTTGGCCGACAAAGCGATATGGTCAGCGATATCGTCTACCGACAGCATCGGGTCATGGGTATGGTAGCGGACGTACTCGATGATTTCCCCAATCAGCTTTTCCTTGCGATTGAATCCCTTTTGGTCGCTAAGCTGCCGGATCATCCGCCCGGTCTCTTCCTTCAGCCATTCGCGAACCTCGGTAAGCGTGGCGAACTGCCTCAAATGGCGCTCAATCCCTTCAACACTCTGGATAGACATCACTTTGCTGAACGACTTGACGATCGCAAACAGAAGCAGCTTCAGTTGGAATTGGCACTCGGTATATTTCATCGTCTGCAGGCGCGTGAACACCTCGTCCAGCATGGCCAGCACCTTCTCTTCTTTGCCGGTGCGAATCGTCTGGATCAAGCTTTCATGCACGGCGGAGTCGATCGGCGCCTGTAAATCCGCATACCGTTCAAAGTCTTGTTCGACGTAGATTTTGTCATCACCGCTGACAAACTTGAATAATGTCAGTTCGTTCATGTCGTCGTATACTTTGCGTAAATCGTCATGTACGCGCCGCGCTTCGCTTTCGGCGATCGTCACGTCCAGCTTTACGTAACGGCTGACTTGACGGCTAAGCTCCTTGAGCTCTTGGGTCAACTCGGGATCAGGGAGGGAACTGGCCGTGCCAACCAGCACGACCAGATGGTCGGTCCCAAAATCGACCACCTCGATCGGCCGTTCTGATGTGCCAAGCAGCTCCTCTGCGATATTGCCGATTGCATACTTGAGCAGCTTGCGAGAGAAGAAATCATACCGCTCGGATATCTCGTAATAGGAATCGATCTTGATAACAGCCAACCGAAGCCACTCATAGTCAAGCAGGCACGATTCGCGGACAATCGCCGCTCTGGCGCCGTCGCTCAGCCTGCCCTGCAGCAGCCATTGCCGCAAATATTCGGTCTTGATCAGCGGATAATGATCGCGAAGCATAACGACGCCCTGCTCGATGACGCCGTAATCGTTCTCCCCCTTTACGCCCAGCTTCCGCTGAAGTTGATCCGCCAGCCGGCGAAATGGCCCGACGAAACGGCGCGAATTCCAATAGGCGACCAGAAGCAGCGCCGCGAGCAGCAGGAGCGAGCAGACGATGATGACGGTTTTGAACGCCCCGGCCTTTTCGCGGAATTGCTTCATTTCAGTGACGGATATAATGGTCCACTCCGGCGATCCCATCCGCGCATAGTTGACGAATGCTTTTCCTCTGGCGCTGTTCATCTCGAATGATCCCCGCTTCTGCCCTGTCTGGATGTTATCGATGGTCTCCTCGAGCCGACCATCCCCTTCGCCCAGAATCAATCTTCCTCGATCATCCACGATCGAGAGCAGTGTATCAGCTCTCTCGTCGCCTGAGATCAAATGCTTCTGCAGCTCCTTCTTGTCAAACAGGACGACAAGATACCCGTCCCGGCTTTTCTGCACAGGTGTCGAAGGAAGCTGAAGCGCCAAATACGATTGGTTTCCTATCCGGTGATCAAAATAGCGGAGGAAATTCCCGGGAGTGCGCTCGATTCGCTGCAGCATCGCCTGATCGGCAAATTCCTCGAACGAAACTAATCCAGCTTTGGCGTCGATCACCTCACGTTTGCGGATGCTGAATAAGTAAGCGGTTTCAATATAAGGCTCGTGAGATAAATATTTAGATAACACCCCCATCGTGCTGGCATTTTGAAGCAGGTTGTCGGCTGAAGCATACATCCAGTTTTGCACGGAATGATCCTCGTACATGGTCAGGCTGTACCATTTCAGCTTGGCCAGGATGTACTCGACCCGCTCCGCCATTTCGTCGATGCGGTCCTGATTAAACGTTCCCATCTGCGAGTATGCGAAATGAGAAAACCGGTTGGCCAGAAACAACGAGAACGGTATGATGGTCATTGCAAAAAAGATGCCGCTAATCACAAATATGCGCCAGGATGTCGATCTGAACATAGTATCCCCCTGTCCCCCTTCGTCTTTCGGAGTTCTCTTATGACCGATATGTCCTATCATAATGTACCCCTTTTCCATTTGCCTAGTTCTCATTTGTCCGTCAAGTTCTATTTCTCCGGATTCGCGCTGCGGCACCTTCCTTCCTGCCCTCGGAGGCTGTTCTTCATTCCAGTTGTGAGCCACTTCCTGCGGAAAGGTAGATACATAACTCAGCTACGGCGTTCATAGCAAAAAAGCCCCCTCACTTTATGAGTGAGGGGGTCGTGAGTTAAATTGACTTTTAATAGAAGAAATAACGCAGTTCGCATCGTTTTAACCGTGACATCAAAACCTTATGTCCATCCCAAGGTTGTGCGTTTATTCGTGCTGTTGGCTTTCATTCAACCCAGCTTATGACCACAATTTGGACAGAAGTTCGCCCCTTCGTTCTTCGCGCCGCAGTTCGGGCAGAAATTGGGCTTCTTGTTTCCTTCGGAAGAGGACGAGGCTGCTGGGGCGGATTGCTCCTTCGCGGCCGGAGACTGCTGGCTTTGATTTTGATTGTTTTGGCCCTGGTTCTGATTCATATTTTTCATCATTTCATTGGCCATGTTCATCCCCATCATCATGCCTGCCATATCCGAAGCCGCACCGCCGCCTTTCACCTTGCCGGACGCGATCCCGTCCGTCATGCTGACCTGCTGGTACTTTTGCAGATTGCCGATCATTTCATGGGAGGCCGTCTTCGTGATCATATCCTGAATCTCCTTCGGATAATTGAAGCTCATCACCTGGAAGCCGGTGATCGTCATCCCGTTGTCCATCACTTCCATGTCGAGGTCTTCCCGAATCCCTCTGGCGATGTCGGAAGCGTTCGCCTGCAGATTGAACATGTCCTTGCCTTCGCGGCTGATCCACTTCATCAACAATTGATCGAGAACCGAACTGATCCGGATTTTCACGTCCTCCACAAGGTAGCTCTCTTTGATCCCGGCAATCCTGTCGATCAGCGTTACGTAATCGTTCACTTTAAAATTAAACGTGCCGTTGGCACGGATCGGCATGCCGCCCGGCAGCTGCGGCGTCGGGATCAGGACCGGGTTCTGCGTCCCCCATCGGACGGTGAATTCCTTGGTGTTAACGAACAGCACTTCCACGCGCATACCGCTGTTAAAGCCGAATTTAAAACCCTTTAGGGTAGAAAGGAACGGAATGATGTCTGAGTCTATGTTATATACGCCTTCATCCTCGAAAATCCCTTCGATTTTGCCGTTATTGATGAATATCGCATCCTGACCGGAGCGAATGACCAGCTTGCTTCCTTTTTTGATCTCCCGATTGCGCCATTTCCAGAAAATCATGTCATCTCTAAACTCTTCCCATTCCACTACGTTGGAGAATTGGTTCTTGAAAAATCCCATTGATGCTCCATCCCTTCCCATTAAAATTTCCCGCTGCTGCTGCTGTGCGAATGGCCGCCGCCGGTGACGCCGCCTCCGCCTCCGCCACCCGAGCCGCTGCTCGTGTTGCGCTCTATTTTCCGCTTTGTCACGGTTGTTCTGATATATCGGTCCTGCTGATTCAAGATCCCCGATGTGCTGGCATCCTCATAGGTCCGGCTGTTAACCGTGACCCGCCCGCCGGAGCGGTAAGCCATGATGCCCACGGCGATCGCGCCGATGGCAGCGGCAGCTCCCAGCTGAAACCAGAGATTAAATACAATATTATCCGGGTTCACGTCCGGCTCAAAGCCCATGTACCGATGAGCGGTTTTGATGTATTTTTCAAAAGCCTGCTTGTAATTGCCGCTCGACAAGTCCGGAGTAATCTTGCTGCGTATTTTGGTCAGTCTCCCGGAATCGAGATACTTCTCAGCCTTATAATAACCTTCCAAATGCACGTTACGAGAACCGTCACGAGCACTCATTACAATGGTTAAAATAGCGGTATTCCCGTGCGGCTTATCATATCCGGGGGCATACTCATCGTAAAAGTTTTCGGTCCATAACTCATAATCATCATTCGGGACACTGTTAACGGTAAGTATCATAAAATCCGTCTCGCGTTCGGCGCCGTACTCATTCGCCATCGCATTCAGCTCATTCCGTTCTTCCGGACTAAGCAGATTCGCTTCATCAAAGATCAAAGGCTTATCATCCGCGGCTTTGACGATCCCGGAGGGCGCTATCAAATTAACCGTTAGTAAAAATAAGACCGCCCATAACGCATATCGTCTTCTCACAGGAACCCTCCCCCCATCGCCCAGGAGATCAGCTTCAAGGATAACAAGGAGACGCCCGAAATGCCCGCGAACCACCCGGCCACCTTCGCTTTGCTGATCGGCGGCTTGCCGACTACCTTGCCCGTCTGTCCGTTCATCGCAAACGTATACTCCGATTTGTTGTAGTCATAGTGCACCATCCATACCGGAAGAAGGACGTAATCCGCCTGTTTCTTGGTGGTATCGATCCGTTTGTTGGTATAACTCACGGTCGTATATCCTGAGACCGCCGACGAAATATACGAATCAATGAAGGAGCTGATCTTTTCCTTAGCGCGCGGAAGAAGCTGTTCGTCGTCATGGCTGTATTTTTCCGCTATGTACCCGGCGAGATACGGCGTCTTGAATTCCTTCAGCTGCTGATAGGGAAATGGCTCCAGCTTATCCATCAGCTCATCGTTCATTTTCTCCGAAGCATCGATCGGCACCTTCACGTAATTCAAGCGAATCTTCCGGTAGATGTCGAAATGCTCGGTCTCCGTGTACTGGTAATCTCCTTGCGTGTAAGTTCTCACCTTGGTGCCTTGGCCATGAACCTCAACCCGATTATGCAGCTCATACAGCCAGAAGGGGACGTAGATCCCGGTGATGCCCTTGATCCGGTCCGCTGTCATAAATCCGCTTGGCGTCAAAAGGCCGTTCCGGCACCATTTCTTGAACGCCTTCATCGCCTCTTCCTTCGTAATCGAAAAAGGGATGACCTTCACCGGTGCCAGCTCGCCGCTCAACCGGTCGCTGAGCACGACGGCCGATCCGCAGAAGCTGCAGGTCGTGGCACTGGTCTCCGGCTCGGTCACGATCACGGCTCCGCAGCTGTTGCAATGGTACTCCTTTACCTCGTCTTCCGCGAACACCTGCTTCTTCAGCGGGTCGGGGATTTCCTCGATATTGTCTTTTCTTCCGCAGCTGGGGCAAGACAACATTCCCGTATCGCCGTCAAAAACCATGCCGCTGCCGCAGTTCGGACATTTGTATTCAATTACCGGCATTTGCTCACCTCGATAACAATGAAATGGTTACTCCTTCTTGTTCAGCTTTTCTTTGATCGCTTCCAGTTCATCCTCGGCATTAGGAGGTGAAGTCGGGGCAGCTCCGTCCTTGCCCATGTTCTTCTCCAACTCCGCGATCAAATCGTCCAGGTCATCTTCCTTCGCTCCTGCGCGCAGCTCAGCCAGGGCCTCCGCTTCATCCAAAGCGCGGCTCGCTTTCTCCTCCATGGTATGGAATGCCGCGTTGGCACCGCCCAAGGAGGATCGGCCGGCATTCAGCTCCTGCTGGGTTTTCGCAGCGGCCATCTTCCCTTTCAACTCGGCATAGCGAGCTTCCAGCTGACTCATATCCGACCCCAGCTTATCCTGCAATTGCTTCATCCTGACGGCGTTTGCGGAAGCCGATTCGTGAGCTGCCTGCAGGTCGCTTAGCTTCTCGGCATGCGCTGCTTTTCGCTCCAGGAACTTCAGGGCATCGCCTTCATTTCCCGCTTCCACGGCCTTCTCCGCATATCGCTGCAGTTTCTGGATTTCGGCGCTGCACTCATCCAGTGCCCGCTTCGCTCTCCGCTCATCCGAGAGCACGGAAGCGGTCTCCGCTTTCACCTTACCCAGATCGCCGTTCAAACTCCGCATATAGGTATCGATCGTTTTCTCCGGATCTTCCGTCCGTTCCAATAACGAATTCACATTCACCCTCATAATATCCTTAAACCTCGATAAGATTCCCATCATGTGCGTCCCCCTCGAAAAGTTTACATTTAACTTATAATACCCTATATACTCCAGATAGGTTTCATTTGCCGAAATTCATTGGCATATATGTAAATTTATGACTAAGAAAGCACAAAAAAATACCCCCGACCTTATGGATCGGAGGGCATATATATTAGACATCATCCCGGATCTGGATGCGTTTCTTACCAGGTTCAGGCTTTTTTGGTATTTCAAGCTTAAGGACTCCATCCTTCAGGGAAGCGTCGATTTGGTCCTCGGCTATGTTCTGAACGTAAAATCTGCGCACATACTCGCCGTAACGGCGCTCCTTGCGGACGATGTGCTGGTTCGTATCCTCCACGCTCTGATCTTCCTTGCGCACGGCTTTGATCGTTAAGTAAGGGTCAGCGTAGCTGATTTCGATGTCGTCTTTTCGAAAACCGGGCAGCTCCGCCTCAACCAGATAAGCGTGCTCCGTCTCCTTGACGTCCGTCTTAAACGACATCATCGAACCCTTGAACGGCGCGAATACATCATCAGGAAAAGCGTCGTTAAAGGCATCATGAAATGACTTCATCAGTTGTCCGAAGGCATCCTCTCTGCGCTTGCCGAATGGCATCAATTCAAACATCATGAATTCCCCTTTCTTTGACCTTATTTGACCTTACGCTTTTATTATATGCCCGGAACGTTTAAATGCCAAAACCGATGATGCAGGAATTTGCGCCAAAACAGCTCGTTATCGGGCGGTTTGATTAAGAGAATTGTTTGAATCTTTAAATTTGACCTTTTTTGACCTTTAATGTGATTCGTTTAAAAGTTCCACCGATCGACTGGGAGCATGAAAAAAAGGAGCGCCCTTAGGGCACCCTCTTCTCTTATATATTCATATGGAAGGCGATACTGATCGAAGAGCTTGAGGCTCTGTCTCTGTATAAGCACAATACTGCTCTGTTTTATTGCTTTTCCATAATTCGATCGATTTCACTTTTCAACAAAAGGTATCGATGCACACTTCGCATGATCGGAACCTTAGTCAGCTTATTCTGATCGACATAGATCTTCATTTGATCTTTGGACAGACCTAACAAATGACCTGCCTCAGAAACGGTTAATACCTCCTTGTTACTTGTAGCATTAAACGTTTTTTTCACCTTTAGATTCCAATCTTCGAATGCCTGCATGAAATCTCAACCTTTCTTGTACGCAACGAACGAGGGCAGAATGTTTATGGGACCGTGAGAACCGCCCTACGACTTCGCGTCCTTGCGCTGATTCTTGCGGTAAAGCTTGATTTGCTGATCCGACGAAACGAGAATCGGCAGGATTTTATTGCTGCTGACCATGGACGAGGCGCACTGTGAACAAACGGGAACATCCTTGAACGAGAAATTGTCTCGAATCCAACCGTTACACCCTTCCTTCGTACAAGACCAGATCGCGGTCATCTCTTCCGGCAGATTTTCCAGTGGTTTATTCCAAGAATAAGACAATGCATTTCCCCCTCAGCTACATTTTTTAATACTTTCGTGCTTTAAACTAGCAAGCCTACCCTTTATAAGAAATACGTCAATCGACGTACTCTAAAAGAAGACGGACCGCGTTTAGCGGTAGTTTTTCTTGCGATATCAGGCAGCAGATCCTCCGAAATTTATACTTTCTGATATCTTATAAAAAAATCCCCAAACGATACGTTTGGGGATCCTTTCACGAGTCTACAGTTTTACAACGTTCTCGGCTTGCTGTCCGCGGTTGCCTTGGACTACGTTAAATTCAACGCGCTGTCCTTCGTCAAGCGACTTGAAGCCGTCACCTGCGATTGCACTGAAGTGTACGAATACGTCTTCGCCGCCTTCAACCTCGATGAAACCAAAGCCTTTTTCTGCGTTAAACCATTTCACTGTTCCTGTTTGCATAGAAACACCTCCTAAATTTATATGATTTTCTCATTTTTGGTTAAAAAACAAAAAATTCACATATTGCACAAGGTTCCTAATCAAAATAATAACCCTCTGCAATATGTGAATCTCAGGTCAAAATCCCAATAAACTTATTATACCTCAATGGATGTGGAATAGCAAACGACGAATGTTTTCCAATTCACTGCCGAAATTTTTAAGAAACCCTAAAAGAAGCCCGCTCCATGAGCGGGCCGCCTTCGTTATTTTCAAAAGAGAAGCATCGGACACTTACCATTTAATTTCATGTATCAATGAATCAGGCTAAACGGTACTTTGCGATATCCCATAGTGTTTAGATCTAAACCCCTTTAAATTCAATCCACTCGATCTGCAAGCCCGGCTTGACGAAGTCCAGCTTCATCTCGTAATAACCCGCTTCCAGCTCCACTTTGACAAGCTTCTGCCGAATCCATCTGCCGTCGGTGCCATTCGTTTGAATCGTGGTTACCGGCTGATCGTTCAGCGTGACGTTGCAGGCGCTTTGGGCCAGTTCCGATTCCGGCGACATGATGCGCACAATGATTCGGTACTCACCGGATTCCTCCACCTTCATATATGTTGATCCCGCTGCAGCCGGCTTCACTTGCGTGCTCTCCGATAAGGCTTGCGCTGATACCGACTCGAGGGAAGGATCGGCTTTAAATGAACCCACGGCTTCCTCGATCACCTGCTTTCTAGAGAAGACCGGCGCATGCATCAGGAATTGGCAGATGTTCATGGCGCTGCGCTGCAGCTCTCCACGGGTCAGCGTACCATTTTCCAAGGATGCCAGCGTATTGTCTTCCCAGGCGTTGATTTCTGCTCCGTAGTTCATGACCACCATGTACAAATCGTTTTGGGCACGGACCATCCAGTTCGTGTTTTTCCGATCGGCCGGGCCTCCGTTTACCACGTCGTTCATAATGGCCCACCAATCCGTCATGACGATGCCCTGAAATCCCCACTCTCCGCGCAGAATCGTGGTGTTCAGATCATAATTGGATGCCGCCCAGTGCCCATTGATTGGGTTATACGAGGTCATGATGGAGTTCGCCCCGCCCTGCTTCACCGCGATTTCAAAGCCTTTCAGATAAATTTCCCGAAGGGCCCGTTCGGATACGACGGCGTCGACTTTGCTCCGATGCTTCTCCTGGTTATTACAGGCAAAATGCTTCAGCGTGGCGTTGGAGCCGCCCTTCATAATCCCGCGCGTGCACGCCGCAGCAAAGGCGCCGGAGATGAGCGGATCTTCCGAGAAATACTCGAAATTGCGACCGTTCAGCGGGCTGCGCCGAATGTTCAGACCAGGACCAAGCAACGCATCGATGTTGTAGCTAAGCAGCTCCCGGCCTTCCATCACATAGAGCTCTTCGACCAGCTCCGTATTCCACGTAGCTGCAAGCAGGGTGCCAATGGCTACCTGCGTTGCCTGCTGCCCGCTGTCCATCCGAATACCGGACGGTCCATCCGCGGTGCAAGCCACCGGAATGCCGTAGTCGAGCAGGCGGTCGCTCACGCCGCCAAAAGCCGATGCCGTCCCTGCCGTAACCAGCGGACTGCTCATGCCTTCTCCTCTGACGATGACCGCCAGATCTTGATCGCTAAGCTGGGCGATGAAAGCCTCCATGCTGACTTTCTCCTCATGGACGTCCCTTAAGGTATAGCCTCGATTGCCCGTTTGCTCCAAGGTCGGCGGCAGGTTCAAGTGAATGCGCTCTTCCATGGCAATCGTGCGCTTCGGCACCTCCGCAAATGTAAGCTCGTACGAGCCGTCCTCCCTGCGAACGCCCGGCTTCATTCGCGTGAAGCTCTCCGTTGGCGCCATGGCTTCCTGAAGCTGCTCGACAACTTGCAGCGTTTCTACAACATAACCTTCTTGACCATCCAAGCCGATAGGCTGCACATTTCTCACGCTGGTTCCCGCGTACAGACGGTACGTTCCGGCCTCCAATACATAGGCTGAACGGTGGCCCGTCACGCCTGCATCGTCATAGGAGGCCATGGCATGAACCGGGAACTGGAGCGTTAGCTGCTGCGATTCCCCCGGCTGTAGCTCCTGCGTCTTCCCGAATGCGGCCAGAACTTTGGCAGGCTGACCCAGCCATCCTTGCGGTGCTTCATAATAAACTTGCACAACCTCTTTACCTGCATAGACGGTCCCGATATTGGTCACCTTCACGCCGATCTCAACGGTTTGTGCTCCCTCTCTAACCGCGAGCCTGGCTTCTTGCGGCTCGATTCGGAACTGCGTATAGGATAATCCAAACCCGAATTCATACTGGACGGCTGCGGGTCGAAACGTTTCGAAAAAACGGTAGCCCACATAAATATCCTCTTGATACAGGTTCTTAAGCTCATTGCCATAATTGCGGGTCGATGGATAATCCTCGATCGAATAAGCAATCGTATCGGTCAGTTTGCCGCTGGGCGTCACCTTGCCCGCCAATACGTCTGCAATGGCGTTACCGCCCTCCATGCCGCCGTGCCAAGCATAAATGACTGCAGAAATCGGGTGCACATAACCTTCATCGAGCATCCAGCTCATATCGATAATGTTGGATACATTCAGGACTACAACGGTTTGCTCGAAGTGTGCGGTCACCTGCTGCAGCATGGCTTTTTCTTCGGACGTTAACTGGTAGCTGCCCGGCTCATTGGCATTATCCTGATCTTCACCGGCCGTCCGCCCGATGACAACGATCGCCTTGTCGGATACCCGTCTTGCCGCGGAGACCAGCTCATCGGTCAAAGGCATTTCCTTCTGATGCCACGGCTCAGCCGCCCAGCCGCCCCCGCCGTTATCGAAAGGATTCTGCTCGATCCATTTCTCATAAACAGCAGCCAATTCTTCATTGACGGCGATGCCCTTCTGATCCCGAAGACCGCCCAGCAGATTCGTTGTATGGGAAACATGAACGCTGCCTCCCGACCCCGTACCGCTGCGGTAATAATGGATCTGCGTCCTGCCAAAAACGGAAACGGTTTCGTTCGACTGCAGGGGCAGAGCCTGTCCTTCATTCTTTAACAGTACGGCACCTTCGGCGGCAACTTTTCGGCTGAACTCCGCAAAGCCTTCCAAAGGAGCTCCCACTCTCTGTGTACTCAATATGTTCCCTCCTGTTTGTTTCTCCAAATCACCAAGCCATATGAAGAAAGATTGTAAATGCCTGACGAATTCCAATAATAGGTATTAGGCATCTATGTACTATCATAGTAACAAATTCCGTAGGGGAATACAGTGCAATGTTCGCAGGATGCGATGAAGTTGGCTATAATAATGTAAACATCTATATTCCGTCAACACGGATATGCGATTGGATGATTTTGAATGAAGGCAGGATCAGTTATGCGTATACGTGTCCATATGATCGCTCCTTATGAAGCGATGGTTCCCATCATACAAGAATGCATTCCTCTGTTTCCCCAGTTAGACATACAATACGCCGTCGGCGATTTGCAAAAAGGGGCCGAGCTGGCAGCTTCGGCTCAAAACAACGGAGCCGAGGTGATTATCAGCCGCGGCGGAACGGCCCAGCTGATTAAAGCCGCGGTATCCATCCCCGTCATTGACGTCCACCTGTCCGGATACGACATGATCCGTTCCTTGACGCTGGCGAGCCAGTTTAACGGAAAAACCGCCATTGTCGGCTTTTCCAATATTACATCGGGCGCCCAATCGATTATTGATTTAATGGATCTGCCTTTAAAAGTGTATACCATACACAGCTCCGAAGATGTTGCACGGTTATTGCTGGAGCTGAAAGCTGCCGGATACCGGCAGGTAGTCGGGGATGTCATCACCGTCCATACGGCCGAGGCTTACGGGTTAAAGGGCCTCCTCATCCATTCCGGCAAAGAATCCATCATGCGAGCCCTGGACGATGCCCAGCTCATCTACCGCTACCTGAGCAACAACCATACCGTCTCGGCCATTCTGAACGACCTGGTTGCCAAAGAACACCCCAATCTCGTGATTTTTAACGATCAGAATGAAATCGTATATGAGCAATTAGCCGATTTTAAGCACAGCCCTTTGACGGATAACCATATCTATCTGATCAATACTAATGTAGAATTCCACAAATCCCAAGTGCAGAATGTTTTTACGATGGACGATTACCAGCTTTCGGTCACAGCCTATGAAACCACATTGGATAACAGAAGCTATAAAGTATACGCCTTGGAAAAAGGGCGGCCCTATGAATTTGCGCAGTCAGGCATCAAAGCCTACGCTGAACCATTAGCAGAGCCGATGATTGCCGAATCCGCTGCCATGCGCACCACGTTGGCAAGCATCCAAGCTCTGTATCAACATCATGAGCCCATTCATCTGCTTGGCCGGGAAAATACGGGCAAATCTTTCATCGTGAAGTATATTCATCAATTGTACGCGGACGGCGGATTGCTGCTCCAGATCGATTTAGCCCAGGTTTCCCCGGATCAGTTAGGAACCCTTCCGCTGTCCAAAGCCAGGACCGTGGAATTCATCCATGTGGAAGAATGCATACAGGATCCGAGTTTGATAGCATTTGTGGAGACCTGCCTAAATAGGCGGATTGGCGTATTCATACTTAGCGATCGGGCACTTGACCTACACGAAACCCCGAACATGAGCCTGAATACGATCATCATGCCTTCGCTTTCGGACCGTTTGGAGGATCTGCCTTCGCTTATTCAGCTCTTTTTAAGCCGATACCATCAAAAATACGGGACGGCGGCGGTCAAAATAAAGGAAGATGCCTTGCAGCTGATAAGACAGAATGCTGCGCACATGACGATCGGCCAATTAAAGCAGCTCATTAAACAGGCTGCGATGAACGAAACCGACTATGTGATTTCAGCCGATACACTAGCACGCTTGCTCGATCATCAGCCTCCAGCCTCAAACCCTATTCCGTTGAAAGGGACGCTTAAAGAGATCGAGAAAGGCATTATTCAATACGTACTCCTCGAGGAAAAGAATAACCAATCTAGAGCAGCCGAACGATTAGGGATTAATCGGGCCACGCTTTGGCGTAAACTTAAAGAATAAATTTAAGTTTACGTCTTTTTTTATCTTTAGTGTTGCAATTTTAAACAATTTATTAGATTTATCTCATTTACAGAAATTATATGTTGCTAAAACAAACAATTTGAACTAGTATAATTACTGCAAGCGCTTCAATAAAACGATTACACAAGGAGCTAACATTATGAAAATTAAAGCGACATTAGATCGTATCCCTGGCGGTATGATGGTTGTTCCCCTCCTCATCGGAGCGTGCATCAATACATTCGCACCAAACGCTTTGCGGATCGGCGGGTTTACGGAAGCCTTATTCGTGAACAGCTCGAGTACGCTCATCGCCCTTTTCTTATTGATTGCCGGCACGCAAATTACGTTCAAAACAGCGGGTTCGTCGGTCGGAAAAGGCGTCACGCTGCTTGTGTTTAAATGGGCGATAGGCGCATTATTAGGTTTGGTCGCCATCCTGTTTGCGGATTCCAATGGATTATTCCTGGGTCTTGCCCCACTTGCCATTATCGCCGCGATGACGAATTCAAACGGCGGACTGTATATTGCGTTAGCCGGACAATACGGAAAAGAGGATGACAAAGCTGCCTATCCTTTCCTCGCATTAAGCGACGGACCGTTCTTGACGATGGTGGCGCTCTCAATCTTCGGCGCCATGGGCTTTGCCAACGGCATGTTCTCGCCGATGTCTTTCGTTGCCGTACTGCTTCCGCTGCTCGTCGGCGTCGTCATCGGGAACCTGGACCGGAATATGGCCGATTGGCTGCATAAAGGCAGCGACAAGCTGGTTCCGTTCTTTGCCTTCTCGCTCGGTATGGGCATCAATTTCTCATCCATCATTCAAGGCGGACTCAGCGGTATTCTGCTTGGCGTGCTGACGGTACTGCTCACGGGCGGCATTGGTTTCCTGCTGTTCAAGGCAATCGGCTGGAATCCGATTGTCGGTGCTTCCGAAGGCTCCACGGCGGGTAATGCGGTAGGCACGCCGGCTGCGATCGTCGCCGCGAATGCTTCCTTCGCGCCGATTGCCGAAATCGCGACCGTGCAAATCGCCGCGAGCGTCGTGACGACCGCCATACTGCTGCCTGTCTTCATTGGTTTCCTGTCCAAGAGACTGGAGAAATCAGGCGGCGTCGAAAAATACAACAACCCTGCAGCATAGAGGTTATCCCTAACCCCTCGATTGCATCGTTTTTCTCAAGGAGGAGGTAACTGCATGAAATTAGCCATCATTGCAGATGATTTGACAGGTGCCAATGACAGCGGGGTCCAACTCGCTCGTCATGGCCTTAAAACAAGCGTTCTGTTCGATATGGACCAAGACAACATTCGTCATTACGATGCCGTTGTTTTTGATACGGACAGCCGTTCCATAACACCTGAAGAAGCTTATCAGCGAGTAAGCCGGGCCGCTCAATTTTTAACCGATGCCGGGTTTGATACGATTTTCAAAAAAATGGACTCCACCATGCGCGGCAATATCGGGACCGAAATTGATGCGTTATATGATGTGGTGAAGCCGGACTTTATGATGATCGCTCCGGGTTATCCCAAGAACAATCGAACCATTCTCAACGCTACCCATTACTTGAATGGAGTACCGTTAGCCGAAACCGAGATTGCCCATGATCCCAAAACGCCTGTCACCCACTCCTATCTTCCCGACTTGCTGAAGCTGCAAACCAAGTATGCCGTCGGCGAGATCTCAGTCCGTGACCTGGAAGCTGGAGCAGGCCGCATTGAAGGCAAATTAAAAGAGTTTCAAGAACATAACATACCGTATGTGCTGATCGATTCCACGGAAGAAGCTCATTTGGAGTTCATCCTGCACATCACCGGTCAGCTTCCCTACAAGTTCGCGTGGGCAGGCTCCGCAGGCATTGCCAACTATCTGCCAGCCCATTATCATATTTCGTCCAAACCGAGGGAGCTTGCCATCGCGCAGAATCAGGGACCGATCCTTACCGTGGTCGGCAGCGTGAATAAGAACTCCCGTGCCCAGCTAAAGCTTTTGCTGGAACATACCGACGTGGTTCCCGTGCATTTCGAGTCCTATAAGGCTGTGTCCGATTCAGCGGAGCGTATGGAAGAAATGAATCGCGTCTATCAAGAAGTCAAGCTGCACGCACTGGAAGGCAAAGATATCGTGATCTATTCCACGGCGGAGTCCTCCGACATCGAACAGGCCCGTGCCGTAGGCGAAGCCCGCGGGCTCAATCACACCGAGGTCAGTAATGAGATTGTGCGCGCCATGGGAGAGATCTGTGCCAAGCTGCTGGAGCACGGCTATTTCAAGGGCGTATCCATGACAGGCGGAGACACGGCCAAACAAATCTGCATGCAATGGAGCATTAGCGGCTTCGAATTGCTGGACGAGCTGGAAATCGGCGTGCCGATCTCGAAATTTCTGGGGATCGACGATCTGTATGTGGTCACCAAGGCAGGCGGATTCGGCAAGCCGGACGTATTTATCCATGCGATTCAAACGATAAAAGGAGGTAATCCAGCATGAAACCGACGGTTGGAATTACGATGGGCGATGCGGCAGGCATCGGACCCGAAATCATTATGAAGGCCTTATCCCATCAGGAGATGTACGATAACTGCAACCCGCTCGTGATCGGCGACGCTAAAATACTAGAACGCGTGCTTCCGATTATCGGCTCAAGCCTGAAGGTGAACGCCATTCAAGAGCCAGCCGAAGCAACATACGAGTTCGGCACCGTAGACGTCATTGATCTGGACCTCGTGCCGGCTGACCTTGCATTCGGCGAGGTATCGGCCGTCGCGGGAGATGCCGCTTTTCAGTTTCTGGCCAGAGCCATCGATCTGGCGAAGCAGCGGAAGATCCATTCCATCTGCACGGCTCCGCTGAACAAGGAAGCTCTGCATCAAGGCGGACATATGTATCCGGGTCACACCGAAATTTTGGCTGATCTCACGGATACCAAGGATTTCTCGATGATGCTGACGACCCCGAACCTGCGGGTCATTCATCTGACGACGCATATGGGATTGATCGAGGCCATTCAAAGCATCAACCCGGAAAGAACGTATACCGTCGTCAAACTGGCCCACGATACCTTGAAAAAGGCCGGTTTCGACAATCCCAGAGTCGCGGTCTGCGGAATCAACCCGCATGCGGGCGAGAACGGATTGTTCGGTAACGGCGAAGAAGAAGAAAAGCTGCTCCCGGGCATCCAGCGCGCCCAGCAGGAAGGCATTAATGTAGTCGGCCCCCTCCCTGCGGATACGTTATTCTTCAGAGCTGGCCGAGGCGATTTCGATATCGTCGTGGCCTGTTACCATGACCAGGGACATGCGCCGATCAAGGTCATGGGCATCGAAGAGGGCGTGAACATAACGGTCGGACTGAAAGGCGGCATCATCCGCACCTCGGTCGACCACGGCACAGCCTTCGATATTGCAGGGAAGAACATCGCCGATGACAAGAGCATGCTCGCCGCGATTCGTTCTGCCATTGAGCTTGCCCCGAAGGATCAAATATAATCGTTTGACGATCGAAGATGTCATATGTAAAAGACCCGGCTTCCGCCGGGTCTTTTTTTTCTATGCCTGGAGAGAACAAATCTAGGCCCTCGTTCAAGCCAAAGCTGGAGTACGAATAGCTGCACGACCGCCAGCACATAATAAACATCACAATCGATTCCAGTAAATAAGGAGGACCCTTCCATTGAGCACGAACCAACCGGACAAAAATCTGATCAACACGGTGGAACAACTGGCAGAGACACCCGTGAACAGCCATGAGGCCCAGCAACAGCAGCAAGCCCGCAATGATCGCCGGAAACAGGCTCTGCATGACAGCGACGGCAAATACAAGGAGAATGAGTCCAAGAACTATCACTAGGGCAGTAACCTCGTAAAAAAGCGACCGATTACGGTCGCTTTTCTAATATTTTTCCATCCGATAGTTAACCTAAGAATGCAATAGAACGCTTTACTTTTCTTGCAAATGCAATGGGATCATCGACGGACTCCCAGTGAACATACATCAGGCGGGGATTTTCAAACAACCAGTGATTGTGGACGGCCGTTACTTTAATCCCGTTCTTACGAAGATTCGACAGCAATCGATTCACTTGGCCTTGGAAGAGAGCCGTTTCTCCCAAACAAAGCGCGCGACCGGAACTGTCCAGGGATTCAAACGAGAAGAGTTGGTAACGGATCAAAGGAGAAGTGGTACGTCTACCTAAGATAGATGCGTTTACTCTTCTATTTCTGGAGACAAAGCAAACTGGGCCTTTTGTAATTTCATGCTCCGTTCCGCCTAAAATACTTGAGAATTGGTCACATAATCTTCTAAAGCGAGGACTTGCTTGCACTTCCGCCATACGTAATCATCCTCTCATGAAATGATAGAAATATGAACGATATGACTCAACCGCATTAACCCAAGAATGCAATGGATTCTTTTGTTTTTCTGGCAAACGCAACCGGATTGTCAATCGATTCCCAATGCATATACATTAAACGAGGCTGTTCTTTTAGCCAGTGATTATGGAGCGCCGTTACTTTAATTCCCCGTTTGCGGAGATTCGACATCAATCGATTCACCTGGTTTTGATGCACGGCAGTCTCACCCAAACAAAGCGCACGGCCCGACTGATCAAGCGATTCAAACGAAAACATTTGCATTTGAACCAAAGGGGAACGCGTTCTTCTTCCCAAAATCGTCTCTCTTAAGTTCGTCATCCGCGTGACAAAACAAACCGGACCTTCTTCGATTTCCGATTCGCCGCCTAGGATTCTTCCAAATTGGTTGCAAAGCCTTTTGAATTGCGGGCTCACTCTAACCTGTTCAGCCATGATAAGTCCTCCTTTAATCGTATTCTTGGTATCATATGATCGAAGGAGAAAATAGTATTGGACCAATAACTTATTTATAAGAATAAAAAGATATTAATATATCTGCATCTATACCCAACTCTAAAACTTAAAGGCGACAGCCTTATGATGCTGTCGTCTTCAAATTATATATATACGTCGTTTCGCAGAACAAAAATGTATATCCAACGGCAAAAGACCACCTTAAAAAGGTGGTCTTTAAAGTATGCGTGGAGGCGAACCGTGACTATTTACAGCCACATTTCACTGACGCCCCTATTCCTTCCAATCTTCAATTCCGGTCTCAAGCTGCTCAAACCCATGCGGAATCGAAGCTTCCATAATGTCTGAATAATAGTCGTGATTTTCCGGAACATCGGTCCACTTCGGTTCAACCTTGATATCCCAAGGTTTACGATCCAGCAGTTGGTTCAGGATTCGAACAACCTCTAATCTCGTAATCGGCTGATTCGGATGGAAGGTCTCCTCCGTGAAATCGAACAGCACACCTTGCTCCTGAGCCGTTGCAATGGCTTTTTCAGCCCAGTGTCCCGCTACGTCCGTGTATGTGATCTCCTGGACAGCGTCCCATTTATACAAATTCATGAGAATCTGTGCAAATTCCGCCCGCGTGATCTGCTTCTTCGGTTTGAATGTATTGTCGCCGAAACCGACCATCCATTTATTGTTGGTTGCGGTCGTAATCGCGTTCGTTGCCCAATGTTTCGCACTCACATCCGAATACGATACTTTCTTCGAGCTCGCTGCGGATGTATACAAACGAGACAGGATCGCAGCCATTTCGGACCGGACAATGCCACGATCCGCTTGGAACGTGCCGTCAGGATATCCGACCATGTATGCGCGATGATCGCCTGCGGCCTTCACTTTCGGCTCCTGGGAGAAGCTGAATTTCACGATCGTGTCACCGACGTGGATGACTCCGTCCTTAATATAGCTGTCAGCGCCAAAGCGCTCTTCACGCTTATCGGTACGGCTGTCAAAAACAACGTATCCGTTCTTCTCGCCCAAGAAGTAGTAATCGCCATTGGCGTAAACCATCCAGCCATATTGACCGCTGTCTGAGCTCATTTGCGGGTTATGGTTCTTGTTGGGTGCAAAATCAGGAAGCTCAGGCAAATTGACAAGCGTTCCCGGCACTCTGCCTTTGGAACGATTCAGCTCCGTATCTGCCCAATACAATTGCATCTTCACGCCTGCAACAGGCTGTTCCGTCACCTTATCGAGAATCGTGCCATATGGATCGACTAGATCAACCGATAACTTGGCATTTCCATTGCTATCGACGCTCAGCTTGCCGGCAGGACCAGCCAGCTTCTCCCCGTTAGGCGCGATCACGTTCAGCGACAACGTATATTCGCCAGGTGCAACTTTCGGAAGCGTAAAGCTGCCGTCCTGGTTCATTGCGATATTCGGCAGATTCAATTCTTGACCGTTTGCCGATTTTATTTTCCCCGATACTTTCAGGCTGTCTCCGACGAGCTTCGTAATTTTGTCCTGAACGACTTTGCCCCCGTTGGCTTGATCGGAAACAACAACGTCCGTTTTCATAGTAGGTGCAGGTTGCTGTACAACGTTTGTATTCCCTGCAGGCGGATCTTCTGCCGGTACCGCAGGCGCGTTCGGCTTGATGCTAACCACATTGGACAAACCTGCATGTGGACCTGATTCGACATTTAGTCGGAAATAGTAGGTTTCGCGGCTCGATAAACCGGCTACGATTGCACTCGTTGATCCGGCATCCAGCGTCTCAAACGGGCTGACCGGCGTAAAGGTGGTGCCGTCCGTAGATTTTTCCACAATGATGTTCGTTGCCCCCGTTAAAGCAGGGAAATTCAATGTCACTTGTCCGACGCCCGCAACGGCCGACAACGTGGTGATCGGTTCCGAAGGGGAAGCCTGAACCACATTGGACAAGCCAGCATATGGACCCGATTTGACGTTCAATCGGTAATGATAGGTCTCGCCGTTCGTCAATCCGGTTACGGTTGCACTTGTAGAAGCAGCATCTAATGTCTCCAACGGGCTAACCGCAGTAAACGCGGTGCCGTCCGTAGATTGTTCAACCACAATGCTCGTTGCCCCTGTCAATGCCGGGAAAGTCAATGTCACTTGCCCATTGCCTGCATCTGCCGATAACGTGGTTAACGATTTCGACGGCGAGGCTTGGACTACGTTGGATACGCCGTCATATAGTCCGGATTCGACGTTCAGTCGGAAATAGTAGGTTTCACCGTTCGTTAATCCGGTTACGGTTGCGCTTGTTGAAGCCGCATCCAGCGCCTCCAATGGTTTTACCTGCGTAAAGTTGGTACCGTCGGTAGACTGTTCGACCACGATGTTTGTTGCACCTGTTAAAGCAGGGAATTTCAATGTCGCTTGCTGATTGCCCGCAACAGCGCTCAATGTGCTTAAAGGAGCCGGATCTGCGGCAAGAACATAGACGGTAAACGTCTTCTCGCTTGTCAGCCCGTCTTTGGTGATGGTTGCCGTCAAGGTCACGTAAGTTCCCGACTGGTTCGTAACCGGTCTCGTCACGGTTCCATCAGGTGCAATGACCGACGGCTGGTCGGAGGACCAGACGGTGGTGACGTCATCGTCTTGCTTCAATGTTAGATTGTTTTTCACCGAATTTTTCGTGTCGGCAAAATGATACTCGATATCGGTTTTGTCCTCTGCCGTTTCAATGGCTTGAATGGCTTCTTTATAATCGGAAATCAGTTGATCCGCGATCCGATTCGCAATTTCTTGAATGATGTCGTCGGTTGATTTGTCGGAATCGACATGCAGTCCGCCTTCGTTCAAACCGCGGATAAAATCATCGTTGGTGTCCGTATAAGTCGACTCCGTAACGCCGATATACTGTGTGCCTTTGTTATTGAACGCTTCCGTCAGCTTGGTTTGATTCGATCCCTGATCCAAATCCCCGCGAGGGTCATCGTTAATGTTCACGACATAGCGCAGCGGCGACGTCCCCCACAGGATATTATCGACCGCTACATCCAACGGCTTGCTCGAAGTTGAATATAATTTCATATTGTCGAATGAAAAAATCGAAATGATCTCGCAGCCATGGCCTATATGGCTGACGATCGGACCAAATTCATCTCCGTAAACGTCCGGAAGGGCTAGATTACGAATGATTTGGTCGCCATTATCCCACATGCTCAGCGTCGTATCCGTTACGACGATTTTAATGCTGTGGTGGGTGGATGCCCCTTTCGGAAAACTTCCGATGGAGGTAACGCCTGACATGGAACTCAAAGGACTCCACGTTTCATTGTGCAGAGCGGCTGCGTCTACGCCATCGATCTTATATACATTGATGGCACCTTGAACATATAAAATCGCATACCCGCTTAATTTCCCGCTGACGTCGATTTGGGTATTAAATAGAAAACCGCCGCCTTCCATGCTGTGGTAATCCACTTTGGATTCATCCATGTCGAAGGTAATGATCTTCTTACCTGAAGGGCTTTCCTGCGTCAGCATGAAATCCTTATACGCGGGCGAGGTATAACCATAGAAGGTTAACGTGTTACCGCCGTTGGAAGCTTGAACGTGATTGTAATCGGCTGTTTCAACCGCCGGGGGAATCGCATAGCCAAATTGATCTATATACCAACTGTCATATCCGGCATGCACATACGTCGTATCTGTTACCGTTGTCCGGTCTGCGCTCGCGTCCATGATGGACACATATTTAGGATTTACGCTTTGTGCGCTCAACCGGGCTTTAATTGCATCATTCAACTGGCTCTCAAAATCACTGGAATCATAGATGCTCGTTCCGGCATTATAGTAAACCTCTGCTACCGGCGAGAGCGCATATGCCATTGGCATATGCGTAACAATTAACAGCGTTGCCACGATCATTGAAATTATCTTTTTCTTCAACTATTTCACCCATCCTGTAAGTTAGTAATCGTATGACATCCAACAACGACCCTTGACCCCTTGTACCATTCAGATATATAAATTTGTGCGGATAACTCCCTCCAACGAAGCAGATTGTAAAAATTGTTAATTTCAACATATCAGAAGCATCTCTCAAAAATCTCTCAAATTTCGACTATTATCGACAGGTAGATTTTTGAGAGATCTTTGCCATATGATAGAGTCCATAAGGGTGTGACTATACATGAAGAAATGGATGGGTTATCTGGGTGCAATTTGCGCCTTAATCGCCATTCTCTATATGATTTTTAGCGACCGGGATACGGGTGCCGTCCATATCAAAGCCGTAGACGGCGTGCTTGACTTGCGAGAGCTCAAGGATTCGCCGTTTGTATCGCTAGCCGGCGATTGGAAATTCACCGCCGAATCTTTTGTCGACCCGGCCGACTTTTCAAGCGAAACCGATTATCTTTCAGTACCCGGTCCCTGGGCATCGGATGTCGAGTGGGGATCCTACCAGTTAATCGTATACCTGCCGGACCACTGGACCGATGAGATCGGTCTCCGTGTTCGGAATATCTGGTCTGCCCATACCATCTATATTGATGGCGTACCCCTATCGAAAATAGGGACCGTGGCAGCAACCAAACATGCGACAACCCCAGACAATCCTGCCTATGAAGCGTATTTTAAACCGGAGGGCCGGCAGCTGCTGATTACCATTCATGCCTCCAATTTCTATAACACGAGAGGCGGCATCGTCCTGCCGATCGATTTCGGCGACGCCGAGCAGATGAAGGAAGACGTACAGCGGGATCTTTCCTTGGAATGGACGGCTACCTTATGTTTGCTGCTGTTCAGCATGTTCCATATCACGATCTACATGCTGCGAACGAAGGACGAGGCTTTCTTGTACAGCGGTCTGCACTTTCTGCTATTGGCATGGGTCATCGTGCTGCGAGGAGAGCGGCTGTTCATTCGGGAGTTTCCGTCATTTCCCTTTGAGCTCTATTTTCGCCTGCAGGACAGCTTGACCTTCTTGGCCTCCACCTTGCTGATTGTCTTTATCGTCAAAATGATTCCTTCCATCATGAGCCGAAAGACGATGTATCTGCTGTTTCTGCCGATCCTGGCCTACGCGTTCTTTAATGCGGTTCTCCCGGCCAGAACCATGTCGATTACGCAGTATCCGCTCTTTTATTACAACGATGGATTAATCCTAGGCATTATTATTCGCATCTTCTATCTGACGATGAAGAAGCGAATCAACATCCGTAAGAATGAAGCCGTCATTCTCATGTCAATGCTTCTGTTTCTAGCCGTATTCGCGATAAGCGCTTCATCGGACAGCTTATTCTTCACCGGGCGCAACTATATGAACCGAATCGGGCTGGTCGGGTTTGTCATGACGATGAATGTTTTTCTGGGCATACGCCTGATGAACCGGGCCGAGGAATCGGAGAAGCTGAGCACCAGGCTGCAGAAGGCTAACGATGCGAAGGATGCCTTCTTGAAGGTCACGACGCAGGACCTGCAGAGGCCTCTGCACGATGCCGTTCATCTGGTGGGGTCCATCAACCGGGAGCCCCATCGCGAGAAGCAAGGCGAGCAATTGTACTTGGCTGAACAGCTGATGGGGAACATGGTGTATTTATTGAGGGATCTGCATGATTTCACCCGCATTCGGTTTGATGATTACGCGATCCAGCTCAAGTCCACCAATGTTCGGATGGTCATGCTCCATGTCATTCAGCTGATGCAGTTTACCTTCACGAAGAAGAAGATCGCAATCAACGAACAGATTCCGAAGCAGCTTTACGTATGGGCGGATGAGCAGCGCCTGACGCAGGTATTCATCCGAATCATGACCGAGATCTCTCACGATACCGTAGATGATCAGCTGAGCATTGAAGCCGTACAGGTGGGCACGGAAGTCCTGCTTCGAGTGACGTCAAGCGGCGAATCCATGGCAGCGAATCGGGAACGCCCGCATTCTTCGGGGCTTATGATGACGGAGGAACTCGTCCAACAGATGAATGGATGCATCGCATATGAACGCCTGCAACGCGGCATTCGCTTTACGGTCACCCTGGCTTTCAGCGAATGTAAAGAGCCGGTTAACGCAGCGGAGCATGAATACGATCTACAGTCTGCGGCGCACGCAGAAGATCGGACGTTAGGAACGCTCCTGATTGTGGATGATGACGTGATGCATGCGGAAGTCATGAGGGATATGCTGGGGGACGCTTACAAGGTACGAATCGCTTATTCGGCTCAAGAAGCGCTTGACTACTACAGGAATCATCCGGAAATCGCGATGATGATCATGGATGACATCATTCCAGGCGACATGGATAGTCTGGAATTGCTTCGGCAAATCCGTATACAGGCATCCTTAATGGATCTGCCGATCTTGATGATGATTTCTTCCGAATATCCCAGACATGTTGAAATGATTTTTGCAGCCGGCGCCAATGATTATTTGCTGAAGCCTTTTTCCAAAGAGACCTTGATGGCCCGCTTGAACGCTGCGGAACAAACAAAGCAGTCGATGCTGAAGGCGATTGAGTATGAAATGGCATTTCTGCAGACCCAAATTAAACCGCATTTTCTATACAACGCGCTTAGCAACATCATTGCCTTTTGCTATACGGATGGGGAGCGTGCAGCCTATCTTCTAACGATGCTCAGCTCATTCCTGCGTTATATCTTCGAGACGAGCCGGGATGGACAATTCTCCACCCTGCAGAAGGAGCTGGAGATTATCGAGGCCTATGTCGAGGTGGAAAAAGCCAGATTCGGCGAACGTTTAACCTTTGCTTATGACATCGATCCGTCCATTGTAGCGGAGCATGTTCGGATTCCTAGCCTGCTCCTGCAGCCTTTAGTCGAGAATGCGATACGCCACGGCCTATTCGACAAGGAAGGTCCGGGACATGTCCAGGTCACCATTTCCTTGCACGCATCCTGCTTGAACATACGCGTCGCCGATGATGGAGTAGGCATGTCGGCCGCGCAGTGCGCTCAGTTGATGGGGGGAACGGCCGCCAATGCCGGAATCGGGTTCACGAATGTACGTCGTCGCGTACATGATCTTACCCAAGGAAGCCTGGAACTTCACTCGTCGCCGGGCAACGGAACAACCATTCAAATAACGATTCCCGTGAAGGAGGGACAAGGGTAATGTGGAAGATCATTATCGTGGAGGATGAGAAACCGATTCTGGGCCTGCATGCCCGTTTGCTTGAAACGCATGGCCCGTTTCAGGTTGTAGGCTGCTTCGAATCGCCGTTCGATGCGCTGCAGGAAATACCGAAGCTGGATCTGGACGCACTCGTGCTCGACATTGAAATGCCGAGAATGACGGGACTTCAGCTGGCTCAGAACTTGGTGGAGAATGGGATCGACGTGCCTGTGATCTTCACGACCGCTCACCAGCAATATGCCGTGCAAGCCTTTCGCGTTCAAGCCCTGGATTATCTCTTGAAACCGATGACCATCAATATGGTGAAGCAGCTGGATGAACGCCTTCAGAAGTATTACGGCCAGAGACCCAAGCAGGCACAGAAGAAGGAGTTCGATGTCCAGTTATATGGGGAAGCTTCCGTTACGAAAGGCGAGCAGCTTGTAAAATGGCCTACCCGCATCACGGAGGAGCTGTTTTACTATTTGCTGCTGCATGAGAATAAATTGTGCCCGAAGTGGAGAATCATTGATGATCTCTGGACGAACGTGGAGGAAAAACGCGCAATTTCCAATCTGTATAATACGATTTACCGGATGCGTCAGCTGTTTATGGAGCTCGATATGCCCATCGTCATCGAACGAGTGAATGATGGTTACATCATGAATGCGAACAACAGCATCGTCATGAAGCCGAAAGAAAGGCCGGATGCCCTTCTATTGGAATCGAAAGGATATCTGTGGGCCTACGCTTTCGAATCGGGCCGTTAGAAAAGCAAAAGTCCATCCTTAATAGTAAACGAAAACCACATCCTGATGCGGATGTGGTTTTTTGTTTAGATACTATCGCTTGCAGAATGCAGAGGTTTCGCTAATGCCCTCTCCTTCCGCTTACAAGTTCGGAATCTGCCAATCCACTTCCTGAATCCCCATACTGCGTAGAAATTCGTTAGCGCGAGAAAACGGCTTGCTGCCAAAAAAGCCTCGATGCGCAGACAACGGACTCGGATGCGGCGAACGAATCAGTTTATGCTGCCGGTTCGTAATGAGCTCCGCCTTCTTCTGGGCGTGGCTTCCCCATAACAGGAACACGACAGGTTCATTTTTCCGGTTGATCGTCTCAATAACCTTATCCGTAAAGCTTTCCCATCCCCTGTTTTTATGAGAATTCGCTTCATGGGCCCTTACGGTGAGCACCGTATTTAGAAGCAGTACCCCCTGCTTCGCCCATGTTATCAGATGGCCGTTATTGGGAATGAAGCAGCCCAGATCATCCTGAAGCTCCTTATACATATTTTGCAAGGAAGGAGGCGTGCTGACGCCCTCTTTGACAGAGAAGCTTAGGCCGTGAGCCTGTCCCGGTCCATGATAAGGATCCTGGCCCAAAATGACCACCTTGGTGTCGGCCAGCGGCGTATAGTGCAGCGCGTTAAAAATATCGTATTTATCGGGAAAAATGGTCTTCGTCCGATATTCGTCAATAAGAAATCCCCGCAGCTGTAAGTAGTATGGCTTCGTAAACTCCTGCTCTAAATATGTCGCCCAGTCATTCTTCAATATCGCCATTTCGGGTTCTTTCCTCCTGCCATGGTCATAAAAATAAGATATAACTAGATTATATCATACGGATTATTTTCGGTATTTTCCTGACACCTAACCCTCACGAAGACGCAAAAAAGCGACCGATTACGGTCGCTTTTTCAATTTGGTTGTATATGGAGGCGAATTATAGCTCAGCAGATCCACCTTCGGCCACGGATGTTGATCGATTCCCCTACATCAAGTCATGATGACCGGCTCAATCTTGCCGTTGCCGATCCGCATGCGATCGATGCATAACTGGCGATGGCCCGGCTCGGTGTCTCCAATGATTCGCCGGTGGTACACGATAAGCCATTCATCCCTCTCCTGCAAATGCAAGTAGCCATGGTGGCCGGGTCCTTCGGCAATCGGCTCCTGACGCTCCAGAATCGTGCCTTCATTCTTGAATGGACCGAGCGGGCTGTCGCTTACGCCATAGGCTACGCGATAGGTTCCATTCGTCCATCCGCCCATGGACCACATCAGATAATAAAGTCCGTCCTTCTTAATCATACAAGGACCTTCCACGTATCCCTCCGGCGTAATGGAACGGAAAATTTCATTACCTTCGTCGGCCAATGGAACGAATCCCGTCATCTCTTCGTTCATCCGCGCAACGTTGCAATGCCCCCATCCGCCATAATACAGATAGATCGTTCCATCTTCGTCCTTGAATAGATGCGCATCGATCGGCTGTGCCTGATGAATGAACTTATCCACGAGCGGCTTCCCCAAGTAGCCTCTGTACGGCCCCTCCGGACGGTCCGCAACGGCAATTTCCAAGCCGCCGGTTTCCTCGTTCGATTGGATATCGTTCGATGCAAACACGAGATAATATTTCCCTTGGTGCTCGATATGGGTCGGTGCCCAAACCGCCCTCCATATCCATGGGAAATCCGCCATCTCGATAATGCCTTCATGTTTCTCCCAATGGATCAAATCGTCGGAACTGAATGCGTCCAGATTCATCTGCATCGTATATTCCGTGAAGGATCGCGTTGCATAAATCCAGTGCTTCCCCTCATACGTTCTGGCTTCGGGATCTGCATACCAGCCGGGTATGATCGGATTGTTGATGTTCAATGGTAGACACTCCTTTCCTGTGCTGGGCATGTCGAGTTCGAGCGAGAGGGCATCGCCCGCCGACCAATGGCGCTCGATTGAGCGATAGCCTCGTTCTACCATTGCTTCTACAACGGATAGCCAATCTCCTCCCGCGTGAAATCCTTGTAACTCGTTGAACTACCCTCGGAATCGTTCTCAATATCCCCGGGAATATTCCGGGCTTTCTTTGAGATGGACGATATCGTGACCGGTTGGATTTTGGAAGGCACGGAGCCCGAAGGTCGGCGCAACGGCAAAGATATGGTCAAAGATATCCGCTTGAATCGATTCATACACACCCCAGTTGGTATCATTGCTGAACGCATAGATTTCCAAGGGCAGTCCGTTATCTCCCGGCGCTAACTGCCTGACAATCAGCGTCATATCCTTATGGATTTTCGGATGATTCCGCAGGTATTGATGGATATACTCCCTGAATACGCCCACATTCGTAAGCTGTCTGCCGTTCACGTTGCTTTCCGTATTGATCTGATGCTCGATGTTGTATGCATTAATTTCGTGTAATCGGGTCGTGACATAATCGGTAAGGTAGTGAATCTTCTGAAATTCCTCAATCATTTCCTTGGTGCAAAAGCAGATGCTGCTCGTATCGACATAGAAGCTTCGCTTAATTCTTCGGCCGCCGGATACCTGCATGCCTCTCCAGTTCTTGAACGAGTCCGAGATGAGGGCATAGCTGGGAATCATCGTGATCGTTTTATCGAAATTCATCACTTTTACCGTATTCAACGTAATGTCGATGACGTCGCCGTCCGCATTGTATTTCGGCATTTCAATCCAATCGCCGACACGCACCATATCATTGGATGATAATTGAACGCCTGCCACCAAGCCCAGTATGGAGTCCTTGAACACCAGCATCAGAACAGCCGATAGAGCACCAAGCCCGCTGAGAATGATCAAAGGATTCTGCCCGATGAGGTTCGAGATCACCACAATGCCGCCGATGATGAACAAAACGATTTTCACCACCTGAATGTATCCCTTAATCGGTCGGATTTTGGAAACTTCAAATGAACGATAAATGTCATCAAAAGCATTAAGCAGCGCATTCAACACCGTGATGGTGACGATAATCATGTACGTCATGGCCGCTTTTTCAATCAGAATTTGGTACGCCGGAAAGATGGACGCCGAAAAATAAATAATGATTGCCGGCACAAGATGCGACAGCTTGTGGAACACTTTTTTCTCCACGATGATATTGTCCCATGTGTACCGATTGTTGTTGACGATATGAATAATCGTCTTCAGCACGATTTTTTTGGTAATAAAATTGGCCAGTATGGAGACCACCGCGATAAAAACGACCATGATCATATTCGAGAGATATCCAATGGTTTGTTCGCTCATGCCATTTCCGTCTAGTTGATTTTTGATAAAGTCCATTGTTTCCTCCTGACGCAGTTTAAGATTAGCCTATTATTATAGAGGAGATTCTAGTACTGCGCAAAGTTCAAGATAAGACATCGCTGGGTTTATTTGGAAGATGCTTGGTGTAAGACGGTCTGTTTGAAAAACAAAAAAAGAGCACCGAAAGGGTGCTCTCTTAGTCTGATTCGATCAGATCTATTTCATTTCCTTCCCGTTACGGCTGATCAACCCCCGCAGGCGTTTCATGACAGACTGAATTTCGGTATCAGTCAACAAATAATACGTATTCACGGTCCAGGTCTTTCTGTTTTTCAAATGAAAAATCAGCACAGGGAATTTCGGAAGCAGCCACTTCCGAATGGATGGGCCGCTATAGCTGACACTTGTAATCTCCGTCCAGGCCATGGTCCGCGTTCCATCTGAAATGGAATTTTGATCGTAGATCAACAGCTGCGTGTCTGATTTCAGCGCCTTTGGCAAGCTGACAAACAGATAACCTCCAAAAAACGGAATCCCTATTATGGCTGAAGTGATACAAAAAAATTTACGAATAAAGGAAGTATCCATAAAAAAGGCCGCGTACAGCAGAAACAGGCAGGCCAGCACAAACAGTAAACTGCCAAGTGCTTTGCCCCATGCCACGGATTTTCGATAAGATATCGCGTTCATGATTTAGCGCCTTTCAAAAATTATTTGAACAATCCTTTAATCCAGCTAACTCCACTTTCGACTGCTTTAGCTGTGCCTGGTGATACCTCTATTGTATCAAAGAGCCGTTTCTTTTACTCTCAATATATCATGATGAAGCTCTATCTTGTTTACTTCTCTAAACTAGCATTCTCATGCCCCATCACTTGTGATTAAAAGCACAAAGGTAATGAAAATTCATTGAACAAAGGAAGATAATTCCACTTCTTCGAAAAGTCTTTCTCCAACTTACCTCTGTATTCTAGGTATTTCCTGCACGCTGTCTAATCCGAACTATCTCCCCTCCTAACATAATCACGGCCGCTTTTATATCGGTATGAGAGAGGCGAGGGAGCTTAACCCTGTCCGAAGACAACACCACATAGGCCACAGTTTTAATGTCGGCAAAATGAATGAGCGCGTCACGATTTCTGCATAGACTTCGGTCGGTCAAAACAACAATTCTAAGCCTTTACTTAAGTGCCTCTTTTTTTCAATTGACGATGTCTGTATTTAGCTATAAAGATACGCCAGCTAAGCTTCATAAGATTTGGAACAGCGTGTGCGTTTTCTTTGAGAAAGGACAGTGCAGAACGGTTTCCTCGCTTCGTATTGCATTCGCTGCATGAAGCGATCAGGTTGTACGGAAGATCCGAGCCGCCTTTGCTTGAGGGGATCATATGGTCCACTGTCGTGGCGTGTTGTCCGCACCACAAACAAGTGTGATGATCTCGTTTCAGTGCAGCTTTGCGATAGTCCCGAAATAAGAACGGATTATAAAGCAATTGGATCGTCTGCTCATCAACCCAGACAGCCCGCGATCGCTCAACTTCCCGCCAAGCCCGATGGGGCAAACATGGTGTCAGTTGCTGACCATCCATATTGAGTACCGTTATCAATGGTTCCTCTCCATCATGACTATGATTCATCGGTTTCACTCCATCTGTACGACATGCTCTAGCCTATAGTATTAATATAAAACAAAAACACCATCCTCATGCGGATGATGTTCATCATGGTGAAGGCAGGGGAGTCGAACCCCTGCCCGAAGATAACGACAACACACAAGCTTCTACGGGCTTAGTCAAGTTTTGATGTCACCTGGATTACATTGTTTCGCAACTCTAGCCGACATCGTATGTGATACCGAAGCATCCCGTAACCAGCACTATTCGATGGGATTATTTTTTATATTCGGCTTCAAGATCCCTTAAATCCTCGTCGGAGATCTCTTGGTAAGCCCCGTCTTGTTGGGGAAAAGCCAAGCTTGCGATGATGTTTGCCTTGAACGTCGATCCTCCATTCCCGTTCTCCCGTTCTGGCGAAATCCCGACCAGAACCAATCCGGTCGAATATCCCTCCTGCTTCCGCACGAGGGTTACCCATGAGGCTTCAATTTCGGCGAGATCAGCTGAAGGTTCCCCGCAAAGGGGACTCCAGTAAACACGCTCTCCCGCTTTCCTTGAGGTTCCCGCCTTGCGTATGCTTTCAAGCCTGCCCTCGATTTCCACGCATAAGTAGTCGGTATCGCCTGATAGGTCATACGCTATTTCATCGCTGCCCCTCAGTTCAAACGGGATGCCCGGGGTGACGCTGATGGCCGGTGACCATCCTTCATTCCAAGGTATGGCTATCATTTCTTCCGCAGATACGCTTACAACCTCTGGTTGCACCTCTTCTTCCGTCTTCGATTCGCACCCGGAGCCAAGCAGAATGAATCCCAGGCCTGCACAGAAGAACAGTAGTTTAAGCCCACCGACTTTGATTATGTTGGACATCTACTTGTACCTCCTGTGTAAGAGTAAGGATGAAATTAACTAAAGAATTTATTCCTAGAGTTCTTGTTAGCAAGTGTCTGCTGAGAATGAGTTGCCCTTTTTTCACTCAATCCCAAGGAAGACGAACAAAGCCCCCTAATCATCTAGAGGACTTATTTTCCATTAATAGGTGAAAGTTGGTTTGAAAATATTATAATATCCATTACTTAATCTTTCAATGTGCTGGACTCCAAAAAATAACAGTGCAGATTGGAGAATCAAAATCAAGAGTAGCAACAACCTGCTTCTTCTAGCCCGCGTCTCTTCACACAATCGCCCCTTGGGCATGCAGTATCTCCCTGAGCTGCGATGCATCGACTTCCGCCGCGGTAATTCCCGCCTTGCTGGCCAGGGCCGCCGCCGTGCCCGCCGCTTCTCCCGTAGCCATGCAGCTTGGCGTCAAGCGCGTGGTCGCCAGAGCTTCATGCGTGGTGGAAATGCAGCGCCCTGCCGCGAGCAGATTTACTGGCCCTCGGGCCACCAGGCAGCGGTAAGGAATGCTGTAGGAACCGTCATTCTCGATGGTAGCCTCCATGATCCCTTTGCCTGACGGATCATGCAAGTCAACCGGATAACCGCTCCGCGCAATGCCGTCTTCAAAATGTCGTCCCGTCACCACGTCCTCCATCGTTAACCGATACAGACCGTCGATTCGGCGCGACTCCCTAATTCCGATCTGGGGGGCAACCGAGGAAATGGAGGCCTCGGCAAATCCGGGCACCCGCGATTTCAAAAATTCCGCCATCATCAGCACCTGCTTGCGCCCTTCCTCCTCCGCCAAAGTCAGTTCCTCGACATCGGTCGCGCTTAAGCCTTGTACCCGCGTACAGTTAATCAGCACCTCATCCTTCTCCGGTCCGATAAACAACAGAACCTGATCGCGGTTGATCGGGACCTCGGCAGCTTTCCACTCCTTATAAAAGCCGGAAACCCCCGTGAGCGGAATAAGCTCCTTCTCTAGCTCGGCAAACGGCGTCTTGTGATAAAAGTTGTCGGGATCAGCAATCATCGCCTTCCGAATCGCCTCCACGTCAACACCCCGCATCCGGAATTTCATCGTCATCGGCTGCGACAGCCCGTCGCCTTCGCGCCCCTGAAGCGTCGGCGCTCCCGCCAGATAAGCGACGTCCGCATCCCCGGACGCGTCGACGAACATCTTCCCATCCACCTTGATTCGCCCCGATTTTCCAGTAAGGGTCACGGACTGGATGTATTCGCCTTCACGTCCCACTTCGTCAACGAAGCTGTGCGAGACGAGCTTCACCCCCGCTTCGCGCAGCATATCGACGGCAAGCACCTTATATATCTCTGGATGGTACGGCGTCAGCGTATGCACGAAACCGACGGTATCGCGAAGATGGCCGGGCGAGCCCCCACGCTCCATCAGGCGCTCCACAATTTCCTGTGCAATGCCGCCGATGACCCGTTCCCCTCGCTGTGTATGAAACGTCATCCAAGGATAAACTCCGGCAGCCGTAGACATCCCGCCGACAAATCCGTACCGTTCAATCAAGATGACGCTTGCCCCCTGCCTGCCGGCGGCAATGGCGGCGGCAATGCCCGCCGGCCCCGCACCTATAACTACCACGTCCGCCTCCATGATCCGTGTCCTGCTGTCCATCTCTTTTTACTCCTCCTTTTTAAGCGTTATTTCCCCTATTCCTTGAGACCCGTCATGGATACCCCTTCGACAAACTGCTTCTGCGCAAAGAAAAACACAATGAGCAGTGGTAATGTCGCCATAACCGAAGCGCTCATCAGCAGATGCCACGATGTCCCCGACTCGTCGGTAAACAGTGATAATCCCAGCGGCAAGGTCATCAGCTTACGGTCATTAATAAAGATCAGCGGATCAAAAAAATCGTTCCAGCTCGTCAAAAACGTGAAAATGATCAGCGTGGCGATCGCGGGTTTTGCTAACGGCAACATGATTGTGGAATAAATCCGCAGCCGCGAGCAGCCGTCGATCATCGCTGCCTCCTCCAGCTCCTTCGGAATCCCCAGAAAAAATTGCCGCATCACAAACACCCCGAACACACCGCCCGCGCCGAATATAGGCAAAATAATCAGCGGTAAATGCGTATTGATCCAACCCAGCTCACGCATAAACAGAAACATCGGAATGGCAATGACCTCGTTCGGAATCATCATCGTGCTCAGCAGCAGCAGAAACACCAGGCTTCTCCCCCAAAAAGGAATTCGTGCGAACGAATACCCCGCCATGGAAGAGAAAAGCACGGTGCCCACGGTAACCAGAAGGGCGATATATACGCTGTTGCCATAAAACAGATGGAACGGGATCGTCTCCAGCACTTCCGCATAATTCGCCCATCGTATCGGCGACGGAATCAGCTGCGGCGGAAAAACAAACACATCGGCCGGCTGTTTGAGCGAAGTAGAGACCATCCACACGAACGGGGCCATCATGACCACGGAAACGGCAAGCAGCAGCAGATAATGGAACAGGTTCCCGCCTGCCGGGTTGCCCCTTTTAGCAAATAGACTAGCTTTCATTCAGAACCCACCTTTTTCTCATCTGCCATTGTGCCAGCGTAAGCAGCAGGGTGATGATAAACAGCACATAAGCCAGCGCAGAAGCATATCCGAACTCGAACAGCTTAAAGGCTCGTTCCCAAATGTTGTAGACGAGCACCTTGGTGCTTCCGGAAGGCCCCCCTTGTGTCATCACGTAAATTTGTCCGAACACCTTCAGCGAACCGATAATGGTCATCATCAGGGTCAAAAAAATCGTCGGCGTGATCATGGGTACGGTAATTCGGAAAAAAATCCGCATTCTCCCTGCGCCATCGATCCTGGCCGCCTCGTAGAGCTGCGCCGGAACCTGCTGCAGCGCCGCAATGAACAACACCATATTCAAACCGACATTTTTCAGGAGACTGGTCACGATAACAACGGGCATGGCAAGCCGGGTATCGTACAGCCAGGCCGGTCCGGTAATGCCGATCATACGCAGCAGCTGGTTAATGAACCCGGAATCCGTGGCAAACATATACTTCCAGACAATCGACCAGACCACCAGCGAGGTCATAACCGGAATAAAGATCAATGTCCGGAAAAAGCCGGCTCCGCGAATATTTTTTGATAACGGGATTGCAAGCAGCAATGCCAAAATAATGTTCAGCGGAACAAGTCCGGCGGCAAAATAAAGCGTATTGCCCAGCACGCGCCAAAATTCTGCGTCCCCCGCAATCGTGCGGTAATTCTCGAATCCGATGAGCTTGGCCTCACCCAGCAGCGGCCAATCGGTAAAACTCATATAAAGCGCCATTATGAGCGGGACAAGCAGCAGTAGAACGAACCCCAGCACCATCGGCAGCACAAACAGCCAGCCCGCCAAATGGTCTCCCCGGTTTAAAGACCTGGTCTTCCTTGCCTTCCTTCGGAATGGACGGCCGGGCCCTTCAGATTTTATCGTTTCAAGTGTGGTCATGTCGCTTTCCTCCTTGTGGGGCACCTCTACAGACGATCGATTGCATTCCGTAAAGCGGCAACCTCCCTAAGGATGCCTTCCGCTTCATTGCCCGTGACCACCGCTCCGACCAACAGCACCTTGACGCCGCTATCGGCCAAGGCCGGGATATCCTCCGGGCCGATTTTACGCTGCGTTGGCACAATGACCGGCAAACCGCCGTGTGCCGCCAGCCAGCGGTAATGAAGCAGATCGGCAAGGGTAAGCCTGGTACCATATTCATGGCCGGGAACGATGGAAGCCTCAAGCGCGCTGATGCCGAAGGTCCGGCCTCCTTCCACGAGGCCCCGGTCGAACTCGCTATCGATCGCAAACGTTCTTGCCAATCCCGGGGCCTGCAGAAGAAAAGCAGGATGATGAAAGGCATAAATCGAGTAGAAATCGACGCCAAGCTCAGGGAGCCGGGTGATTTCCTCCGCGTTTACCTCTTCCACCGAGCCTCCGGGCACAATTCCAAGGGGGCCGATAAAGCGGGAGCGAATGTCCTTGAACATGTCGGCATAGCTGTCCAGCGTGCCGAAACGATTGCCGCTGGCCCGGTGCCCTACGTTGATATGGACTTTCAATCCGTCGGCGCCCGAAGCCAAGGCTGCCTCTGCAAGCTTGATGTCATTGGCCGGGAGGCTGACGAACAGCTGCAGCCCCGGCGCTTCGTTTAATGCTTTATCCAAACGATTCATGCCCGTTCCTCCTAACGTAACTGCCTCTATTTGCTCAGCAGAGCATCCACCTTGCTTTTTACCTCATCCTGAATTTTCTGCGATTCGCCCCGCCCGGCAAATAACTCGTCAAAGCCCGTCAAAATCTCCGTGTCGATGTTTTGCCAGCGGATATGTCCCGGCTGCACAACCGCTTTAGGCATTTCGTCGATGACCGCCTGCTTGATGTGCCCGGCATCCGGATTGCCCTCCACGCTCAGGAACTCATCCGAGTTCAACACCGATTGGCGCGGCGGCACAAAGAAGGCCGAAGTTTTCTGCACACCCTCTTTGCCGGCAAGGAATTTCAGCAGTTCCTTGGCTTCCTCCGGATGTTTTCCCTCTTTAAATAGCACGTAACCCGCCTGACCCATCATCGGAACGCTGCCTTTCGAGCCCGATGGCATTGGCGCAATGCTCCATTTGAAATTTTGGATCTCCCTGGCTTTGGATACAAAGCTATAGTTGTCGAAAATCATGCCGATTTGCCCAGATTCAAAATTAACCTGCTCTCCCGCCTTCGGGTGCGAGCCTTCCGTAAACATCATGCGCTTCAGCATGTCCAAGGTTTCAACCCCGTATTGATCATTCCATGTGTATTCCGTCATCTCTGGATTAAAAGGTCCGCTCCCGTTTGACCAAGAATACGAAGCGAGAATAATCCATGTCTTCCAATCGCGGAAGAAGTTAGCCCCGTAAACGTTCGGTGAAGCAGCGCTCGTCTTGATCGTTTTTGCGGCTTCTTCGAACGTTTCCCACGTCCATTCTCCTTTTTCCGCAAGCTCGTTCGGCGTACTTAAACCCGCTTGCTTGAACAAATCTTCGTTGTAGAACACCACGCTGGGCGGAGTGGAAAACGGCAGTCCATATAGCTTGTCGTCCTGGCGAAACAGTTCAAGCGTCGAAGGTATAATGTCATCGATGTCAAAAGCATCATCCTGAACGATATCGGTGACATCGGCCAGAATGTCGTTGGCCATAAATTGCGGTACCATCCGCTCTGATACCCAGGCAATGTCGGGCAGCTCCTGGCCTGCCGCCAGTACGGACATTTTTTGCTGATAGTCCGCAAACGGGATCGTGTCAATTTGCACCTCAATATTCGGATGCTCCTGTGTGAAGGCGTCGGTCAGCCCTTTGTACAGCTCAAGCTGCGCCGGATTTCCCCATGTCGCGAATTTGAGCAGTACCTTCTCGCCACTGGCTTCGCCTGGCGTATGATTCGGCTGTTCTTTCCCGGCGCAGCCCATGAGCCCCACACCAAGTGTTAATGCCAATAAACCGGTCAACCATTTTTTCATATACCGCTTCCCCCTCTGCATTGTTCAAGTTAAGGTTGTGATGAGGTTAATTATATTTACATATGGTCATATAAAAAATCACTAAACGTTCAGAAAAGGTACGATTTTTTTAGGTTATTTCCGTTTTAGTCCATAAAAAAGAACTACATAACATAATTTGTTATGTAGTATTACACACTGTATAACTCCCGATAGGTTCCCGGCGTCATTCCGGTATGCTGTTTAAATACCAGCATAAAATGCTTCGGACTTTGATATCCCGATAAACGGGCGATGTCGTAAACCTTCAGGTTCGTCGTCTCCAGCAGCTTGCAGGCACGCCGGATGCGCGTTTCGGCGATATAATCGGACAAATTGCCGCCCCCTTCCTGCTTAAAGAGCTGGCTTAGATAGGAAGGATTTAAATGCACCATCTCCGCTAACGTCTGCAGACGCAAATCACCATCGGGGTTTTCAGCGATATACGCCTTCAGCTTCCGGATCATCCTGCGCCCCTCGCTGGATGGCGGCCCCCCGTCCGCCTCGCTATGAGGCTCAGTCCCACCCGCATATCGATTTGAAGAATTCAAGGTTAGCCGAATCTTGTCCAATGCAACCGTAAAATCCTTACGGTCTATGGGCTTCAGCAGGTAATCGGCGATCCCGAATTGCAGCGCTTTTTTGGCATATACAAAATCTCCATAACCGCTGATAATGACAATCGGCATCTCATGGCCCGCAATCCGCAGCTTTTCCACCATCTGAAGCCCGTCCATCTCCCGCATTCGAATATCCGTAATGAGCACATCCACCACATTGCGTTCCAGATAAGTCAGCGCTTCCTTGCCGTGAGCGGCTTCGTATACGACCTCAACATCAGGAGCCACACGGCCGATCAAATCGCGGATGCCTTTACGGATAATGTCCTCGTCCTCCACCAACATGAGCTTGATCATGGATGACCTCCTACTTTTCTTGTTTCGCGAACGGCAGCGTCACGGTAAAAGCCGTACCTTGTCCCAAGCTTCCATCGATTTCGAAGTCGCAGTCCCGGCCGTAAATCAACCGCAAACGCTGTTTAATATTTTTCAGCGCCACTCCATGACCCCGTAATGGCATCGCCGGAGTTTTTGCTGCCACATCATCCCCGGCCTCTTCCAATGAGGCTTGCAAAGCCGCCAATTCATCCTCCGACAAGCCCCGCCCGTCATCCCGAACGGTCAACAGCACCTCATCCTCAAATCGCGCCACCGTAACGTATACCGTGCCCCCTTGTTCGCGGTCTCCAATCCCGTGCATAATCGCATTTTCAATGATCGGCTGGAGCAGCAGCTTCGGAACCAGGCAATCGTCCAACCCTTCTTCGATATCGAACATAGCCTGCAGCCTGGAACCATGGCGCATTTTTTGGATGCGAATATACGACTCCGCCGTCTCAAGCTCCTCGCCAAGCCGGATGAGGCTTCGGTCCTGCTCCACTGCGCTGCGGATCAGTCGTCCCAAAGCCGTGGCCATTTCCGAGACGTCCTCATTATTGCGCTGCCGGGCAAGCATGCTGATCGACTCCAGTGTATTATATATAAAATGGGGTTGGATCTGGCTTTGCAGTGCTGCTAGCTCCGCCTCTCTTTCCCTCATGCCGAGCACGTACACTTCATGGACGAGCCGGTCGATTTCCTCTACCATCCGGTTGAAGCCGGAACCAAGCCGACCGATTTCATCCTCAGTTACCGGCACACTCTGCTTGAAATCGCCGAGCTCCACAAGTCGCATTTTTCTAACCAGCGTCCCGAGAGGTTGGGTCAGCCGATAAGAGAAGTAGATAGCTAAGGCCCCGGCCAAAACGAGACATATCAGGCCGGCTAGAAGCGTAAAATTTCGAAGTTCCTTGGTCTCCACAAGCAGGGACGCCACCGGAATATAGCTGACGATATTAATATCGGAATATCGGGAATAGTTGGAGACAACCAAATACTTGCTGCCCTCCATATGCAGAATCTCGCTGGCCGTTTCCGAACGCCCTGAAAGGCCGAGGATCCGATCCGAAAGCAGCTTGGACGCCTCCGTATCCCCATCTGCGGTCGCCGTGTAGAAAGGTTCTTCCCGGCTATTCTGCACGACGATGCCGCCGTTCTCTTCCAGCCTGACATTATCGACAAGCTGCTTGAACAAGGTCTGCTTCAAATCGATTTTGACTAACCCGAGCGTCCGGTTGGTATTGGGCTCACGGATCAGCCGGGCTACGGCAAAATAGCTTTGATTGCCGTCCAGATAGTAAGAAGGCCGATGCGGCGGAAGCAGCACCCAAGCCCCTCTCGCTTCCACCACGCCAGGGTACCAGGGCTGCCGCTCCACGTCCGTATAGGCAGCGATCGCGCTAGGAGCCAGGCTCGAGAAGGTGTAACCGCTTCCGGCGAAAATCTGGATACTGTCAATCTCTGGCCTGTCGAAGGTCATGCTGGCGATATAAAGCTGCATTTTGGAGCGTTCTTCCACCGTAGGCTGCTGATGTAGACTATCCTCCTCCCTGTACTTGCGCAAGATGGACAATACCCCCGAATCGTATAAAGGCATCAACGTCAATCTCTGCATCTCCATCAGGGTCCTGTCTAAATTCCGGTTGATCTGGTCCACCAATTGAGCGGTATAATCGGAGGTTCTTCGTTCAACGGAGTTGGAGAAACCCACGTAGGTAGCCACGCCCTGCAGGCTGAGCGGAATCGAAATGAGCAGCAGGAAGATCAGCAAAATTTTAGCACGAAGACTCCAGGACTTAAGCGGTTTGAACCTGAAAGACACGCTGGCCACCCCCTTCCGCCAGTCCCGTTTATTTTCACTTCATTGTACAGGAACATGGTGGGGATGACTATGGGATACGAAATCGAATTCCGAAGTTGGCTAAAGTTAGACTGTGAAATCGATTTCATAATTGTATAATTGTTATAACGATTGAATGTGCTGATAAGGAGTGAATCTTTATGAATAGGGTGGCTCTGATGGAACGAAAAGTGACCAAATTCGGCAACAGTTTAGGTATAACCATGACTGACGCTTTGAAGCAAATTGGATTGGATCAAGGTGACAACGTCAGCATTGATGTTAGCCCGGAAACAGGAGATATTATAATTAAGAAGTCAACAAGAGTTTCATTACCTGAAGGAATTAGTGCAGACTTCTTGGATACTTTAACAAATGTTATTGAGGAGTACGATCAAACACTGCAAGGACTAAAAGATAGATGACATCAAATCGTTATCTATCCGTCCAAGAAGTCATGGCTATTAATGTATCGATGATTCAACGCTACAGTCCAAGTGAACAAATCGGGGTAAAGGAACCCAGGTTTCTCGAATCCGCCGTACTAAGCCCTCAGACCTCCGCTTTTGGGGAGGAGGCTTATCAGACCGTGTTCGAAAAGGCTGCTGCTTTGTTAGAGTCATTAGGGCAAAATCATCCTTTCTACAATGCTAATAAACGCACCGCTTTTACAGCACTTGTCATATTCCTGCGTTATAATGACTTGTATTTTAGGATGAACCCAAAGAAAGCGGAGGATTTTACGGTAATATGGTTAATCATAAATATCAGTTTCCCGACTTAGCAGCTACCATTCAGATGCATGGTGTCCCAATAACCAAATCAACAGATAAAATATAAAAAGCGACCGAATCACGGTCGCTTTTTATATTCGTATGAGAGACGCGCGGGAGCACAAACCCCGCCCTGCTCTACTCCAACTCCATATAAAAGAGATTCGTCGTATGATCTTTTGTAATCGTATGCGCTCCTGGAGCAAGTGGCACACTGACCATACCATTCGTCATGGGATAACTCGTTCCATCAATCTTGATCTTGGTTCCGTCTGCCGAATTAAACACTAATGTTAATGTAGCGGTTTCCGTAGAGGTAAAGGTAATGCGGGTTGAACTCTCGATTTTCAAACATTGGGTTAGCGTTAAGCCGTTATACACCGCAGTTCCCTTGGTTGTGGAGAGATTCCCTACAATATGAAAGAAATCGCTTGCCAATCCGGATGTTGTAAAGTTGTGAACTTGTTCTCCGGTGGACGGCTCAGGTTCTGGTTCCGGCTCCGCCCCGGTTGAATTCCCGCCTACGGATACAAGCCCGCTGGTGTAGCTGCTTATTTTAGCCATAAGAGCTGTATTGAGGGCATAGGATGTGTCGTCAACGGCATCATTGAATTCCCAGGTGAAGTCCCCGTTATTCAGGCGTCCGGCTTGTGTGGTAACGATCTGTTCCACATCGCTCACGTTATCAATATCGGCGCTATTTACACCCGTATCGACGGTTGTATCGAAGTTATTATAAGCCGTTCCTCCCACGAATGCTTTGTACGAGCTTGGTACGGTTTCATTTCTTGACGAAGCCAAGTATGCATCGAATGAGGTTGCATTTGCCGGAGTTGTCCCGGTATTGGAGTTTGCATAAATCAGACTGTCCGCATCTACGATCCTATTGTTATAGGCCTTAATCACGCCTCCGTCTTCGCCCGAAAAGGTCCCTTCCCCTAAAGCATCGGTACCTTGCAAGGAGCTCAACATCGGGAATTTGGCATGTCTAAAGTAATTGGATTCCACGAAGGCCGAAGCTCCCGTTGTCACACCTACCCCATATTTTGAGACTCCGTCATAGAAGTTATTATAGATGTGAACCGATGCCAATCGGATTCGCGGATGGCGGGAGTCCGAGTGATCAAACCAGTTATGGTGGAAGGTGACAAAGAATTCCTCCGATTCACTCAAACCGACCAAAGCCGCTTTTCCCGAATCCCAGTAGTGATTGTAGGAGATTGTAATATAGGTCGATCCTTTTTTCAGATCCGTTGAACCATCGCCCTTGGCCTGGTCGGCATCTCCTCCTGCGGTTCCATAAAATAGATCGTTATTATGCACCCACACGTTGACGTTTCCTGTATCCATGGAAATTCCATCATCAGGAAACAACATGAGCCCGAGGTTTCTTACTTCCACATTCCCTACGTATCTAAGGAGCAATCCCCACCCATAAGCATAAGCGTCGTCTCCGATCCCTTCGATCGTCATATTCATTTCCGAGTCATCGTTTTTGCCTTTTACTTGAAGGTAGCCGCTGCTATTCAGCTGTCCGCTCATGTCGTCATCGGTAACTTTTCCAATAAACCGGATCGCAAGAGGGGTTGTATCATGGCCTTTTTGTCTTAGCGTCAAAATCTCGCCGATCCCCACGCCCGTTTGAACCCCGCCTGAGCTGTTGATTTTCACATCAAGGGTTACGGTTCGTGCCGTTTCGGAGGTCACATAAATAACTTGTGCACCATCTTTAAGCGTACCGTCATCATTGTAGGCACCCGAGCCAGTCCCGTATGGCGAGTCTGAGGAAAAAGCAAATCCGGATCGATCATGCGGCGCTACGGATAGGTTATTCGAAACGACACTTACCGTTGAACCGTCCGACAGCCTGGCTTCAACCTTCATCACATAATTTCCTGCTGCAAGTCCAACGGCATCTGCTCTCCAATAGGAAGGGTATTGCCGGATCAGCTCATTATCCATTTGTTGATAGCTGGAATCCGGCGCATTGGCGTGTTTCACGTAGACATTGTATCCCTCCGCATTACTCACGGGTGACCATTCTATATACGCCGTTTCATTCCAGCCCCCGCCGCCGATTATCGAAAGACCGGCAGCATGGACCGTTGTCTTATTCACCCATCCCCCCGCTATGAGAGCTAGCGCCAGAGAAAACAACAACACCATGCCGGTTACCTTTGCAACGCTGTTCTTCATTTCATCTCCTCCTTTTTTTATTCACTTGTGCTATTGTAATCGCTTGCAATAAATTAGAGCTTTCTTATCAGCCTCCTCGCTTTATGGACCCTGTCTGTCAAAAAATGTCCTTGTTTAAATCAACAAATTTTGGAATTCCACCCACAGCTTATCAGCAGCGAAAACAGTTCCGAAACAATCATTTTGTTATAACCTGCGCATTCCGCGATATTCTGAGTTAATGATTATAGGTCGGGGAAATGACACTTCCTCTTGGACAACATCCATCCGGGACGGTCGTGAACGACTGAAAGCTGCAGATACAAGGCGTAGATCGGGTTGTATTTCAGGCTTAAACCGGACGCAAAAACGAAAAAGCGACCGGTTAAGGTCGCTTTGGGGAGAGCTTCTAAAGCTCTCTATGGGCTGGCTGCATCATCCCTTGAGTGGGGTGATCCTCTTGGTACTCGTAATATTGCGACTGAACGGGCGCATGGATTTGTGCTTCCATCGGCGGCACTGACGGCTGCTGATAGGGCTCATCCACATACATGATTCTGCGCAGAATTTGCATAAGCCCATTCACAACGCGCAGCGCGACCCAGAACAGGATAAGGCCTACGCCTACGTACAGCAGGTATTGCTGATTATAGGTCCAATCGATATGAAAATAACTGAACAAGCTATTTTCCAAAATATCAAGCTGCAATTCATTCATCAAAATGATATGCACGACCGGAAGAGCAATCAATCCGAGTCCCAGTGAAATCACCGTTACCATAATAACAAAGAATACGATGCCAGTAACAAATCTTAGTAATACGAGCAGCAGATTTCGAATAAAGAGCGCTCCGTCAAATCCGCTCACCATTCGTTTCAACCAATTCTGCCCAGCTTCAGACTGGTGATTGTAGGTATACGATACAGTAGGATTAGGTAAACCTAAAATTTGTCTAATCATGCTTTGTTCAAAAATCACAATCCCGTTGAACAGCTTAGCTACTCCAAAAAACAGCGGTATTCCGATAAATATCGGGGTCAAACCGATGGATAATGTTAGTCCCGTTATCGCTACTGTAAAATAAATAATCCCTAACGGGAGAGATAGCAATAAATAGAGAATCGTTGCATAGGTTTTCGGATTAAAAAGCACCCAATTCACCTTGCCTGCCCGCGACATTGCAGTCGCTTCTGTTGCCTTCATATTCAAACACCCCTTATGGCTTCATAAGTCACGCTCCGAGTTTATAAATCCATTATATCCGCGTTATTTGGCTGACATAACCGTCTTAGGGGGTATCTGAACCTAGACCTTAGACTAGGAATGGGCCTGGCTCTGGTGAATTTATTGAAGCGAAGACACTATGACCAACTCGCCGAACGACATTTAAACACCGTATAGGCTATAGTGAAAAATCGGTAACGTCCTTCTTATAGGCATACTTCAGAGTATAGGTTTCTTCTTCTTTTCCATAGGGCATGGTAGCCATTTTTATGCGAGTATAATCAAGCCGACTCTCTTTTATCACTCTTTTTACCAAGGCTATACCCCGTTCTTCCTCCGTAACAACACAAAATATATTAAGCGCATACTTCTTCGGATCGGAAATGCATGTCCCCATATCAAAGCCGTCGACATGGCCCAAATCAGCATCCGCCAGAGATAATTCTAAATATTCCATTACTTTTTCTCTTAACCAGTGGTCGCGTTGGCTGCCTTTTGCACTTTTCAGAGGATACTGTACCACTAACCAGAATTTTTCGCTCATTTCAATTCACCAGCCAATCTTCAGTTAATGTGGACATTTCGGGTTATTATACCACAAATGGAAAAGCCACCAACCCGAACACACGGATTGATGACTTTTGTCATTGAACCTAGATTTAGCTATATACTCTGCGGCAAGTAACGGGTGTAGGAACCGCATTTTATCACTCATCGCTCGTTAAAAAGTATATAGAATTTATCAATTAAAATTCCTTCGTGACCCCTAGTACTTTCCCTTGAATATTTTTTAAGGGAACAGGCCCAAAATGACGGCTATCCACACTTCTTTCCCAATTATCACCTAAGACAAATATATGTTCTTTAGGAATTTTAATTTTAACCATACTCTGATTAAAAAAATCATTTTCTTCCTGAGTTAATTTAAAATTTGAGTCACTTTCTTTTTGTTTATCAATGTATTCCTGCTCAGTTAGACCGTATTTTGCTGCCACACCGTAAAAACCATCAAGTTTTTTGTCATTGACATAAACTACTCCCTTTTTTATTTCCACACTATCTCCCTCACTTGCGATAAGTCTAGAAATATAATGATCAGCTAATTTAAAATCAGGGTTATCTTTAAATCCCTCGAACTCTGGAGGTATAAAATAAACAATATCGCCCGGCTTCATGATCATACGGTCAATTTCCGAGTCAATTACTAACGCACCATCTTCAGTATAGTGATATTCTGATCGTTGCCGGCTCATATTGTCAATTTTATAGTCAACTGTTTTTAATACCTTCGGTTTTTCTGAATTGTTTATGCTCTCCGTGGATGTCTTATCTGTAGAACATCCCGACATTAGAAAAATCAAAATAATACCAAGAATCCACTTTCTTCTCATCACAGCACCTCCTGTTGTAGTAATCCCGATCAAATTATAATATGCACTCAATTAAATTAATGAGTGCATATTATAAGAACTATTTTAATTCAACCACGGACACATGTGTGGGAATTGAAAGTAACGATTCATTAAACTCAATGTCTGTCTTGTAATCATCAATTATCAATGAGTGAGTAATGATATTGTTGACACTATATATACTCCTCAACACTATATCTTGATCCTTATCAAATGTAATTTCTGTTTTAGTTTTTTTATTATCTTCCACTCCATCTTTAATGAATTCTGAGATTTTTATTGAGTTTTGCTCAGTCAGTAATCTCCCATTCATAATATCTGCCTTTATTCTTTCTGAAATTGTTTCACTTAAAAATAGATGGGGAATTGGTTTTACCTTATCTTTAGAATAATCTCTAACTACAATGTCATTTGTTAATTTGTTATACTGATACAATTTTTTTCCATCCCAAACCTCATAATCTCCAGCGTTTAAGCCTTCAATTACATTAAATCGATAGTGGCCTAGTTTGTTAAACCATACCTCGTATTTTGTCGTGACATACTCACCCTTGAGATCTTCTTGTATGATTTCCTCCCCTTCACCTGACAATAATATGGTAGAAGGACTACTTCTCCAGTATGTTTCTGTGAATGTAATATATTTTGACTTATTATTAGTAATGTTTTTCTCTGAAGCAGAAGAATAAGGTGCTACAACTATAAATACAATTAGTGTAATTATCGGCAGTACAATTGATCTCAATTTTCTCATTTTTTAACCTCCTGTCAAAAATTCACTCGGTTCCTCATCGGATGCCACAATTCAGCATTAGATCCATTCGGATATTTTAGTTGGTAATAATAGTAAAACCAGACCATATTATTTTTCTGCGGTACATTTACATCAGGATTAAATGTTTGCCATGTGTATCCCGTGTTTCTATTATTGCGGTACGTGTTATTTTCATGAGCGATGTTTGCTCCGCTTCCATACACTCTAAAATTTTCCGTCGTCCATTGGTCACCATTTTGGTTGATGTATGTAGGATTTAAACGAGATTGTGCACTATCTACAAACCACTGACTTTGTCCAGGTTGTCCACTCGCAATGAAAGTAGCTTCAAAATGATTGGAATAATAGTCATTACATGAAGACGCAGGTTCAGGACAACTAGCGTAACCATACCCTTCAGTATGAAACAGATAATCTGCTGCAGTTACTTGAGTGGAGAATATAAAAGAAAAAATAATAGTTAGCAAAACAATTTTTTTAGATTTCATAACTACCTCCAGAATTTATATATTTTTAAAATGATTTATGCCTCACCCTCCTTTCATAACTAGATTAACTATATTATATCATTAGAAAAGTTATTGTAAACGCTTTATTTACAATTTTTATAATTAACAATCAATAAATTACATGAATAATCTTTATATCATATTATTTAACGTTTCGGATTTCTTGTTAGTTATTGTTTTTTTATTTTGTAGTTAATTTATAAAGGGGGGGATTTTGTAAGCTGGAAACTGTACTTATTAAACTTAGTTCCAATAATGGGATGGCAAGATCCTAAACTTAAAAAAGACGAATAAATTATAGAATTATTCCTAATTAGAAAGAAATTTTATTAATCGACTCTGGATAAAATTCATTTCCTCAATTAAAACAAGAACCTATATGAGAAAAACAAAAACCAGCTTATGTTTGTCAAGCACCCGGGCTTGGATAATTTAAAGTTTGCTGGTATAGTTATTTACAGAACAGCAAAGAACCCCTCCGTTGTCGCGGAGAGTTGACGGATAAATGTGGAATTACCTATGGTAAGGCTCACCTTTCTTTAGGATCGCATAGATGTGATGAAGTAGCTTGTTGGCGCAAGCAATCACCGCGGCCTTGTAAGGCTGCCTTCTTTCTTTTTCTTGTCGTAATAGTTTCAACTTGGAGCATTCACTTCGTCTGAGACTGCATTGTACGGATAAAAACAAGGCTCTCCTCAAACGCTTAGAGCCCCTCTTGGTAATTCGGTTGCTGGATGATGTAAATTTCTCTGAACTAAACACCCCCGGATCCAGTCCGGCATAGGCCACCAGCTGCTTCGGGTTCTCAAACTGCTGAATGTCTCCAAGTTCCGCCACGAGCGTAGCTGCCAGCTTCTCCCCAACTCCTGGGTTCGTTCGAAACAAGGAGTCGAGCATTAAATGAGATAACTGGTAACTCACCGTTATCCTACTTAGATCATTCCACCTCATAACAGCAGAGAGCTTAGAAGCTCCCTAGGCTGCATCATCCCTTGAATGGGGTGATCCGCTCACCACCATATCTCGGAGTTCTCCTTAATCCAACCATCCCTTGCTACGTGCGATATCGATTGCCTCAATCCGTGTATTCGCCCCGAGCTTCCCAATCGCCTCTGACATATAGTTCCGTACCGTTCCATAGGATAGAAACAGCTGCGCTCCAATATCTTGAAGAACTAAGCCTTGGGCAGCCAACTTCATGACTTCACGTTCCCTGGGTGATAATGGACATGGATCATCCCATACCGCGAGCGACAATTCTGAATTGATGACACGTTTCCCATCATAGACCCGACGAATCGCATCAGCCAGTTCCTCACTGCCCGTATCTTTAAGAAGATATCCATAAACTCCTGCCTGCATAGCCCGCTGGAAATATCCAGGTCGCGCGAATGTCGTCAAGATGATGACACGACAAGCTGACTTATTTTTTTGAATTAATTCCGCAATATCTAACCCCGTTTTCAGTGGCATCTCAATATCCAGAACAGCTACATCGGGTTCATATTGCTGAATCATGGACATCACTTCTTCCCCATTTTCAGCTTGACCGACTACTTCAATATCATCTTCTAACGAGAGTAACGTTGCCAGTGCTCCCCTTAATAACTTTTGATCTTCTGCCAAAACAATACGAATCATCTAAGCACTACCTACCTTTTCATTTCGTATTACCCTAGGTATATGTAAGGTGACTTCCGTCCCCTTGCCTGGGGACGAAGACAGCGACATACGACCATCGATCATAACCAACCGTTGCCGTAAACCGGCGAGGCCATTACTGCTAGTATAGAATTGTTCCGTATCTGCCCCAATACCGTCATCACGTACAGATACACGAACTTCCCCTTCCTGAATGTCGAGAAGAACGCTGCAACTTGTTGCTCGGCTATGACGAACCACATTTGTAATCGTCTCCCGAAAACACATCGCCAAGATCGTCTCCTGCAAGGGTGTTAACGGAAGCGGATTGTTCACAAAAGCGTCTTCCGTCCCTACATTAGAAGGTCTGGGATCTGAAATCGATTGATATTGAAATAAAAGCGGTATGCCCGCTGCTGAACATAACGATACAGCATGCTTATATTCGTCAGCGAGATATGTAACTTTCATCTCCGTAACCAATTCTCGCATTTGTTTCAAGGCTGCGCGTGCCGTTTCTCGTATTTCACGAGCCTCTTCTATCGCTCTCTCGGGTTGACGATTGACCAATTTCTCAACAACCTCGCCTTTTAGTGCGATTAATGACAGCGTATGTCCCAATGTATCATGTAATTCACGTGCGATCCGCTGGCGCTCCTCCTGCTGTGCCATTCGTTCAGCAGTTTCTGCCCGCAGCCGAGCAGACTTCTGTTGAAATCTGGTCGACGTTCGAATAATATACGGCAGAATACAGATGCCAAACATAGGCACCAGCCCTATCCATACTAGGCTGCCCATCCGATCCAAGTAAGGAACAGCAATAAATCCCATAGCTACAGTGAAAACGATCGTTATAGAGAGTAATATCGGCAGCTTTTGTTTGCTCAGCGGAGCAGCTATCATAAAACCCATAAACGTATACATAGGGTGAAATACAGCTGCTAAAATTAATAGTATACCCACCTGAACGATCAATATTGGCGTGGCCCACTTCGCATAAAAGTAGGATTGTCGAAACGATAGAACGAATATGCCTAACAGAACAAAGCCAAGCCACTGTATACTTGATGACTCATAGAGTAAAAAGTACATGGGTATCATTAAATTTGTTAACAAAATATAAGGAGCGACTCCTTCCGATTTTGGAAAGAGACGCCACTTTTCTCTATTCAATTAGACCGCATCCCGTCGATTATATATATAGATTGATAGTAGCATAAAGAGGAGACCGCATCCTGTCAAAATTATGAAATCGATACTTGCTGGATTTTTTCCAGCGATCATATTCCATGCCCCATTGGCATAACGGTGAGATGGTAGCCATTCCCCGACCGAGCCCATCCAACTTGGCAAAGTACTAAGCGGCATCCAAAGCCCCCCCACAATGGCAAGCCCCATCTGTAATACATTTCCGATGGCAACGGAGGTATTCGCATTTTTAAGCGTTCCTAACAAGGCACCAAGCGCCAGAAAAGATATGCTCCCAATCCATAACCATAATCCGCATAAAATCCATTGCCCGGCTGTCAATTGTATATCATGAACAAGACCAGCAGATAAAAATATAACTACAATGACGATTAAGTGAACAGCCATTTGCGATACGATTTTGCTGCCAATCCAGACTGCAGGAGATAGTGGAGTTAGCTTCAACAAGCGTACCCACCCGTCTTGATGCTCGAACGATAGACGGATGCCGAATTGAGATACGGCTGTACCAATCAAACTGAATGCAGTCATTGACATCAATGAAAAGACACCCCAAGTTGTTGATTGAATCGATTGATCTACCCCATTCATACTCGCAAATAAAAAGTAGAAAGCAAGCGGCATCGCAATGGAGAAGAGTAAGAAAAATGGACTGCGGATAATTCGTATACTTTCTGCTTTGGTCTGGGCAACAAACATATGTAACATGGCTATTTTCCTCCTAAAAATGTTTATTATCGTATAATCGTTGGTTTATGTGAACCTGTAAGACTTCGGAATGTATCTTCTAAACTGGCGGATTGTATATCAATATCTGAAATTCCCCATTCAGACTGCATCAGTGTAAATAACAATACATCGGTCTCTTGAGCATACAGACGAATTCGCTCGCCGTTGCATTCTGCCTTTTCTACACCAGGTAATGTGAGCCATTCCTGCTGGGCTGGCGCGTTCGCCGCTCGAAATGAAACGGTTCTAAGCGCTGTTTGAGCCTTTAAACGTTCTGGAGTCCCTTCCGCAACAACCTGTCCCCTGGCGATGAGTGCGATGTGATCTGCGACAGCATCAGCTTCATCTAAATGATGTGTAGTTAAGAGTACCGTACGTCCGTCATTTGCCAGCGCTTGGATGGTGTCCCAAAAGCGGCCACGAGCCTCGATATCCATTCCGACGGTTGGTTCATCAAGCAGGAGAAGCTCTGGATTTCCCGCCAAGCTTTGGGCGAAAGCTAATCTACGACGTTGTCCTCCAGACAGCGAGGATGCACGTCGTTTCTGATCCGCGTGGAGACCCGAAATGTCTAACAATCGCTCTAGCGACATCGGATTACGATAATAACTGCGGAACAATTGAAGCACTTCTTTCACCGTAAGTCCATCTGCTGCTTTAACATCCTGCAAAAGCGCTCCAACACGCTGCCGCAATTCTTTTGTGCCGGACGGCATCCCCAAGACCCTGACTTCTCCTGATGTTGGCTTGATCATTCCGAGTATCATGGAAATGGTTGTTGTCTTGCCTGCCCCATTCGGTCCGAGCAATGCTGATATTTGACCTTTCTCAAATGATAGATTCATATGATCAACGGCACAGTAGTCACCGAATTTCTTCACTAGATTTATACATTCAATCGCCTTTGTCATTTTGTCCTAACCTCCGCTAATTTCTTCTTTCGTTACTTGATGTCCTCATTATAATGAAAAAGCGCGAGAATCAATTAGTGTGGGTTGTCACAAGCCGGTTATGACAAATGTCAGAAAAAAGAAAGCAAAAAAAGAAGGACCTCTAGGCCCTTCTTCAGCATAACGTGCATTTGACACTCTTTGAGTAAGGTGTCTTGCTTTGCAAACTTATAGCTAAGGATTCTACATTTTTAACCGAACACAGCAAAAATCCACAACCTCATTGTCTTTTTCAGAACACCCCAGGCTGAGATGTGCCAGCGTATCCACTAAAGTTGTGGCCTCATCCCGGTACATGGGCGACGCAGAGCGAGAGCATCGCGTGCAGCTTATTAAGCTGCTACAGAGTAAGAAGTTTGTTGTTTGCCAGTTACTATGGGCTTTGGCGTTGAGGAAGTGGACGCGTCCCTGCCTCCGCTAGCTCGTGATGAAGGAAATATTAAAATATTGTATCAAAATCAAAAACTTCTAAGACTCCATTTTCATCAATGCCGGAGATTGCAGCTTCTAGCTCGTCCCTTTTCAAAAATTCATCAAATTGTATCTCATATGTCCTTGGTTTATTTCCTACATTTCTAATCAAATATTTCGCATTAAATGATTGTGCTACGAACCCCATACTTTGATAAAAGCGATGGTACGAAAAATTAGAAACATCATGTATTCTAATTCTTATTTTAGTAAACCAGGTAAATGACTTGTTTTTATGTAAATTTTCAATTATTTTATTTAACTTTTCATTAACAAATTCACTGTTATTATCGTCCTTTTGACTATCATCTTTATTCTTGTATTTTGAGGGGTTCATATCTGCCTTTAGTTCTTCTAACTGACTAATTATCTCCTTACGAAAAGCTTCATTTTCAGTTATGCTTTTTAGGAACTCATTTTTCAACTCTGCTACTTCATTAATACGATCCTTTATATTATCAGATGAACTTTGGAGTTCCTGTGATAATTCAGCTAACTGATGAACACTATTTTTTTGTCCTGCGATATCAAGTAATGTGATTAAAATAGCTATAACTGCTAATACAATTGAAATTGCAGTGGCAGTGAAGTTTAGCACTGCACCAGCTGTCTTGTCCGTACCAAATAAAACCGCCAGCACATTAATTGTGACTAGTATAAGCAAAGATATTACAAATAAAAACCAGAATTCTCTTACAGGCATCATTTTAGATGGTTTTTGAAACAAGCTTGTAGCTCCCCTTTAGGTAATGCGTATTAGTACTATCGTATCTAGCACTTATCTACCAGCGTGATATAATCCTTATGTAGAATTGTTAATTCAACCTCTTAACATATCAATGTCATGTTGTCTATCCGCCTTAAATGACACCAATGCATTAAGAGTAGGTTCAACTACCTGTTTAAATGACCTGTCTCCAAGCCTAACACCATCACGTTCGAGTTGAGCAAGTTGCTCGCCAACGTGTTCGATTAGTTCTATAACATAGCTAACTCTTTGCGACTCAGGTATATTAAACACCTCCGACCACTGACGATTTATTACCGTTAAATAGTGACGGAAGGCAAGCGGTTCTCTCCAAGGTACAATCGCCGGATTTGCAGCCTCAAGTAATGAACTACTATATTCAGTTACCGGACCAAATCTACCAGAAAGTCCTCGCTGATATGCCAATCCAAGTGTTTGTGAACGAAATTCAGAGAGTGTGTTTCCGTCATAATACCAAGTTGCCCTTTGTCTATCAGTTTGTTCCTGAACATCAAATGTATCCGGATTAAATGAACGTACATTACGAAAGTTACCTGTCGCAAAACCTGTTATTCCTGCAGCACTGTAAGCTAAGCTTTGTTGATTAGCATATCCTAATAAGACTTTTTTATTTGAAAGCCGGATACTCAACAAGCCATCGAGAATGTTATATAAAAACACTTCATCGTTAACTAAAAAGTCGCGTGGTGATTGTACAATAAAGTAAATCCCATCTACAGGGTAACTAACAACCTCATTTAAAAGACGATCAAATGCATTTCTGTCTCTTACAACATCGGGTCCAATTGCAACTGTCGAATAAACTTGCCTTCCTGTATGCATTGAATTAGCCGTATCTGCAAACGCGTATTGAGTATCTAACCAATCTTCAGAAACTACATTGCTGAATCGACCTGGTAGTATTATCTCAGAGACATTCAGTTGCTCTACCTGATATGTAACTACGCCGCTACACAACTCTGTTGCGCCTCTCGTTGCAAATTCAAACGTCTCAAAACTTAGATCATTCCAATAAGGATAATTTAAAATATTCTCTCTTTCTGTCCGTGGTTGATAGAATTGAGGATCGAACAGAACCGCCACATTTCTCTCATGCAATTCATTGGCATGACGTTCAATTTGTTCTCTGGTGCAATTTCTTGGGGACATTATTACCCCTGTACCAAAGTTTTTTTCTACGAACTCTTTATTCATTGAAAGCATTCCATGTCCTTGTTGTAAGTAGAAGCTTGTCATAGCACTACCCCCTTTAGTAATTCGTATACATGGTTCGGACTAGGTGGTCTACGATGAGCCGACTTTCTCATACACCAGCTAATAATTCTCGATAACTCTGAATTGCAATCCCGTAGTAACTCTGGCTCATACTTTAATGTTTTGATTATAGCCTCAGAGGAGGTTCTACACCCCTGAGTAAAAGGATTAAATCCAGATAACATCTCATACATTAATATTCCCCATGCAAATAAATCAGTTCTGACTGAGATACTTCTCTTCTCATTATTAATTTGCTCGGGTGCAGCATAACCCGGTGTCATTGGTCCGAACATGGCAACATCCTGTGTTAGGCTGTTTAGATCAAGATGGCGGGCAATTCCAAAGTCGAGCAAAACAGCACCAACATCACTACTAATAATAATGTTTTCAGGCTTAATGTCGCGGTGCACTAGATTTTTCTTTGAAGTTTCTATTAACGCCAGCAATAAATCCGATCCAATTTTTAACACTTCTTCTTCGCTAATTGGACCAAGATTAATCCGGTTTCTAAGACTAACTCCTTCAATAAATTGTTCTACAATGAAGACAACATCAAAATCTGCAACATTTGCATTACCATATCTATATATTTGCGGAAACCTCGGTGGAGAAAAACTAGATGCTGCGTCGATTTCTCTAATTGTTCTCTCGTTCTGCTGGTTAGATTTAATTATTTTAAAGGCTACAAGCCCTTCAGACTGCGTACGTGCTCTGTATACGTACTTCTGTCCACCTTCACCTAACTTGGCCTCAAAGACAACATCGGGGAAAACTTGGGACAAAGCGATAGAATTAACTGTAAATAAGTTCTCGCTCACGGGCACCTCCAACTAACTTCTCATTAATTTGCCATAGCATAGGCGAATTCTGCAAGCCTGATTGGGCAGGCTTAACTACAGTATTAAACCCTTTCGCTTCATTAAAGAAACTCAATCCAATTCCACGTTTACCGCATTCATGTGTAATCGAAGTGATTTTCTTCCCTTCAACTTCAGGCATTAAAATATATGAATCGTTAGTAAACCAAAGGTGTCTTTCTGCCTGTTCTATGGCATCCATCCAATGAGTCAATTTTGCTTCAAACACCCTAACACGTTTGACAGCTAATATTTCAGACTTTGGTTTGAGCTTTATTAAATGATCCTTAACTTCAACAAGTCCTCGCTTTTGAAGTTCTTGTACGACAGATATTAGTTGCGAAGGCGTTATATTTAGAAATCGCCCAAGACTTTCTTTTCTAACCCAACGACAAGTCGATAAGTATGAAAGAGCAAAAGCCGTTTTTGTGGATAATGGAATTGATAAAGATTCCTGATCACACTCGCGGCGTTCCTTAAGTACGCTGGATTTATATTCAACTATAAGGACATCTGGTCTGCCAAACCCCGTCCTTACTTCTGTCCATACCTCATAATCATATTTGCTTGAACGATTAAGAAAGCCTGTAGACGAGAGGAAGGACTGTACAAACTCCGCCTCTGAATTCCAAGACATGAAATTTCCCTCCAGGTGATCTGTATGTTGCTAGCAGCCAGATCGGTTAGTAAAAGATTCTACATTTATCGCCAAATTCCTTTAATTCCATTTTATTTTTAGCAACCTCTTACATCTATTATTGTACTGTTCTCTAGTCTAAAACCTTCAACATTACTAATTCATCATCACAATCAACAAAACCCGAGCAATCACGAAGTTTTACAGCACAACGCATAAGAAAACGCAAAAAAACGACCTAAGACGGTCGCTTTATGATGGTATGTATGGAGGCGAGGGGAGTCGAACCCCTGTCCGAAGATAACGACAACACAAGCTTCTACGGGTGTAGTGACAGATTTGATGTCACCCTAGGAACTCCCTGTCACCGGATTCCCTTCAGGTCAGCCTGATTGTCTTCTTCAGCTAGCCCCAGGCGGAGACTAGACAGCGTATCCCACTAAAGTTGAGCCCTCATCCCGGTACATGGGCGATACAGAGCGAGAGCACGCTCACAGGTTATTAAGCTGCGAAAGCGTAGTTGTTTTGTTGTTTGCCGTTTAATTGGCTTTAGCGTTGATGAAGTGGACGCGTCCCCACTACCCGCTACTCATGCCCGAACTATCCCCGTCGAATCCAAAAACGCCCCCTTAAGTTGGAGAAATGCCGGTGCTTCGCACCTTGGCGTTCCTGCCAAAAAGGGCTATCGGATTAAATCAAAGAATGTATTCAGTCATAGCAGTCCATCTATTGCGCATTCTTTCCCTCCAAGAAAGGAATACGCAAGCTGTATGCTGATTGTCAAAGATCTTATTGATCTCTCTTACATCACTTAGTATATCACACTTGATATCAAAATGATATATACATTGCAGGTAACACAGCTAAAAGCTGCCATCCCACAACGTTCATTACACATGATGCCGATTTCTTAAACGACATGCCACGGATAACCGTAATTACCTTGCAATCTTCTGCTTCTCGCGCAGTGCACGCTGGATATCGCGTTGTGCATCCTTCTTGGCGGCATCGGCGCGCTTGTCGTACTGACGCTTACCTTTACCGAGGCCCAGCAACAACTTCGCATAGCCGTTACGGATATAAATCTTTAGCGGTACGATCGCGTAGCCTTCCTGCTTGGACAGGCCCAGCAGCTTGCGGATCTGCTCCTTGTGCAGCAGCAGCTTCCGTGTCCGCGTTGGATCAGTTGGATTGTTACGGTTCCCCTGCTCGAACGGGCTGATATGCATGTTATGGATATGAATCTCACCATTCCGAATGGTTGCGAACGCGTCTCCAATATTGGCACGGCCGTTCCGTATGGATTTGATCTCCGTTCCGGTCAGCACCATCCCGGCTTCATACGTATCCTCGATGAAGTAATCATGGGAAGCTTTTTTGTTCTGGGCCAGAACCTTCCCGTCACTTTTCTTACCCATGGTCTCACCCCTTGTCATCAACAATGATAATGGAAAAAGGACTTCCGGCAGACCGCCAATATGCAATCTCACCAGAAGTCCATTGTATCAAACGTCAGCCTCCAAAAGCAAGGTGGGGCAAGCGCATCCAGCGACAGATCAGGAGGAGAATGTTACTTTTTCTTCTTACGGACAAAAGCGGCCGTGCCGTTTCCGCCCTTGCTCTTCCGTTTGCGGCCACCGCCGCCGGAGTTACCTCCAGCATTACCGCCGCCCGGCGTTGGACCTTCGCCTATAAAAATGCCGCTGCCCGACGTCTTCTTGCGTCGGTTCTTCCCGCCAGCGCCACCGGAGCGCGCGTTGCGGTCAAAGCCGAGGGCGCCGCCGCTGGCGGAGCTGTATCCGCCTTTGCCGGAGCCAAAGGCGAAGTTCGACGCCTGCTGCTCGCCAGCGCCAGCTCCAGCGGCAGTGCCCGCTGCTCCAGCGGCCACCTCGCCGCCGCGCTTGCCGCGGCCGCCCTGGCCGCCGGCGCTGTCACTGCGGCGCCCGCCTGGCGCGCCGCCTTCAGCCGCGCCGCGTTTACCGCCGCGGCCCTTGCCCCCGCGGCCTCCGCCGTCGCGGGCACCGAACCCGCGGCCGCCATTGCCGCCGCGGTCGCCTTCGCCGCGCCCTTGGCGGCGCGGCTTCATGTCCACCATCTCAAAATCGATGGTGTGCTCATCCATGTTCACGTTCGCCACGCGAACCTTCACATCGTCGCCGATGCGGTATACCTTCGACGTACGCTCCCCGATGAGAGCCATATGGCCTTCATCGAAATGGTAATAATCGTCGGTCATCGCGCTGAGGCGAATTAAGCCTTCGACCGTGTTCTCCAGCTCGATGAACATGCCGAAGCTGGTGACGCTGCTGATAATGCCTTCGAATTCTTCACCGACCTTATCCAGCATAAACTCGGCCTTCTTGAGTGCTTCCGTATCGCGCTCCGCATCCACGGCTACGCGCTCGCGTTCCGAGGATTGCTGCGCAATGTCGGCCATCCGGCCGGCCAGCTGCTCATGACGGCTCTCATTCAGCGACCCGCCGCTCTCCAGCACTTCCCGGATGACCCGGTGAATGACCAGATCGGGATACCGCCGAATCGGGGACGTGAAGTGAGAATAGTATTCCGCGGCGAGGCCGAAGTGACCCGTGCTCTCCGCATCGTATTTCGCCTGCTTCATCGAACGGAGCATCATCGTGCTGAGGACGGTCTGCTCCTTCGTGCCTTGAATGGCTTCCAGCAGGTTTTGCAGGGCGCGCGGATGGATCGCATTGCCCCGTCCCTTCACGTGATGCCCGAAATTCGCCGCAAACGCCATGAAGTTCTGCAGCTTCTCCTGATCCGGATCCTCGTGGATCCGATAAATGAAGGGAACCTTCATCCAGTGGAAATGCTCCGCCACCGTTTCGTTGGCCGCCAGCATGAATTCCTCAATGATCTGCTCCGCAATGGAACGCTCTCTTTTGACGATATCCACCGGTTTGCCGTTCTCGTCCACGATGACCTTCGACTCCACGAAGTCGAAATCCACCGCGCCCCGGCGCATCCGGCGGTTCCGCAGCTTCAGGGCCAGCTCGCGCATCAAGCGGAAATCCTCCACGAGATCGCCATAGCGCTCGATCAGCTCGGGATCCTCATCCACCAAAATTTTGCGCACATTGTTGTACGTCATCCGTTCTTTCGTGCGGATAACACTGGTGAAGATGTCGTGCTTCACGACCTTCATCTGCTCATTGAATTCCATCTCGCAGGACATCGTCAGACGATCCACCTGCGGATTCAAGCTGCATATGCCGTTAGACAAGCGATGTGGGAGCATCGGAATGACCCGATCCACCAAATACACGCTGCAGCCGCGGTTATACGCTTCCTTATCCAGCTCGGACCGATCGCGCACGTAGTAGCTTACGTCGGCAATATGAACGCCCAGACGGTAATTCCCGTTCGGCAGACGCTCCACGTTGACCGCATCATCCAGGTCCTTGGCATCTTCGCCGTCAATCGTCACGATGTTCAGACCACGCAGATCGCGGCGGCCCTGCTGCATAATCTCTTCTTCCGTGATGGCATCGGGCGCTGCGTCCGCTTCGGCCAGCACTTCCTCCGGAAAGCCCTCCGGCAGCTGATGCTTGCGGATAATGGACAGGATGTCGACACCCGGATCATCCTTGTGACCCAGAATCTCCACTACTTCGCCTTCCGCGGCAGCTCTTCCTTCCGGATAGCTCACCAGCTTCACGACGACCTTCACGCCGTCAACAGCGCCGTTGATCGCATGCTTCGGAATAAAAATATCCCGGTTAATCCGTTTGTCATCCGGCAGCACGAAGCCATAAGCTTCATGGTTCTGGAACACGCCCACCACCTGGGTAACGGCGCGCGTCACGATGCGGACCACTTCGCCTTCCATTTTGCCGCCGTCGCTGCTTTTTGAACTGATCCGAACCAGCACGGTATCTCCATTCATCGCACTCTTCAGGTCATTAGCATGAATGTACACGTCCGGATGCTCGCGGTCATCGGGAATCAGAAAAGCAAAACCCTTCGCATGGGCCTGCAGCCGTCCGCGCAGCAAAGACATCCGTTCCGGCACGCCATAACGCTCGGTGCTCGTCAGAATGATTTTTCCGGATTGCTCAAGTTCATTCAGCAGCTTCAGGAACTCTCTGAATTCATGGGCATCCTCAATCGCAAAATGCTGCTCCAGCTCCTGGTACGTCATCGGTTTGTATGCAGTTTCCCGCATAAAGTTCAGTAATGTTTCTTCAGTTATCATGTTATCACCTCGGGAACCTGCAATTTCATCGTTCCTCTATCCATTCTTTACCTTTATATACTCATACCCTAGTATACACGAATTTAATCCCCGGTATCCTTCCGAACACCGCCCTTACCTATGTAATCCGAAATTCAGGCAATAAAAAACCCCCGCTCTTCCAAGAGTGAAAAAGCGAGGGTAACGCAATTGTTATTTCAACATGGCAACAACGATGGCCAAAATCATAAATCCTGCTGCAAGACCTACCGTTGTACGCTGCAGTACGAGATCCATACCGCGAGCCTTCGTTTTACCAAAAAGATGTTCCGCACCGCCGGAGATGGCACCGGCAAGACCTGCGCTTTTCCCTTTTTGGAGAAGAACGACAGTAATCAACCCGATGGAGAAAATAACGAGCAATACTTCAAAAAATACAACCATGACTTCCACCTCCTACGTATGTAAACATCTAAATTTATGATCTTAAGAGACATTCTAGATTCTACATGAAAAACAGCATTCTTATTGTACCACAGCTTTAGTGGCCTGACAAGAAGTGCGGAGAACAATCCCGACAGAAAATCTGATCGGCTAGCCGGTTGGAAGTCGCCTAACATCGTCGATTGGCGGCATGGACAGACGCTTTATATCCGGCAGCACCATGATTCGCTCTCGCCAAAAAATAAATGGCCTGCCCCCTGCTGAGATGACAGACCATCCGTTTCTTGGCATTAGAAAGCTGCATTATTTCACTCGGAACGACCCTGTGCTGATCGCGACTAACTCGCCCTTATCATTCGTTATCCTGCATTCCGTCGTGACCGAACGGTGCGTCTGATGCACGATGTTTGCCGTAACCGTAAGGACCCCGGCCCTGGCCGGCATGACAAAATGCACGTTCAGATTGCTTGTCACCGTCGATTCGCCGGGACGCTCCAGCATGACGGCAATGCCCATGGCGTTATCCATCAGCGAGGAGAGTACGCCGCCATGCACGATGCCCATCATATTCATATGATGAGGCTGCGCATCCAGCGTGACAACAACCGCCTCCGAGCTGGCTGACGCAAGCTTGCAGCCAAGATATCCCCAGAAGGTGGGCTCTGCCGCTTTGGTCATGTCCTCGATGTACGCCTCCCGGTCGAATGCCGGCTGTTCGGCCTTCGCGTCGGGGTTGACATTGGTATGATTCATCAGGCCGCCTCCTTTTTTCTTCTGACGTTGTTAGATACTGTATCCATTCCTGCGGGATAACATGAATCGTCGGTCGTGCCTGCCGCGGCCGTTCTTTCGCTTCAGCCCGTTCTGCCTTCCTCTTCCTCCTCCAGCAGCTTGCGGCGCAGCACCTTGCCTACCATCGTCTTTGGCAGCGAATCGCGGAACACGTACTCGCGCGGCACCTTATAGGCTGCCAGCTGGCTGCGGCAGAACTTCTCCAGGCCCGAAGGGTCCGGAGACGCGCCATCCTTCAGTACAATATAAGCTCTCACGGTTTCGCCGCGATAATCGTCCTTCGTTCCGACCACGACGGCTTCCTTCACGGACGGATGCTCATACAGCACTTCCTCGATCTCCCGAGGATAAATATTGAAACCGCTTGCAATGATCATGTCTTTCTTGCGGTCGATGATCGTAAAATACCCCTCTTCGTCCATCGTAGCCATGTCGCCCGTGAACAGCCAGCCGTTGCGGAGCGTGTCGAACGTGTCCTCCGGCCGGTTCCAGTACCCCATCATCACCTGCGGTCCCTTCACGATCAGCTCGCCAGGCTCGCCGACCGGCATTTCTTCGCCCGTCTCCGGATCCACGACCTTCGCGTCCGTATCCGGAACGGGGACGCCGATGGTGCCGATCTTCCGCCTCCCCCATATCGGATTCACATGGGTAACCGGGGACGCCTCGGTCAGGCCGTAGCCTTCGATCAGCCGACCTTTGGTCAACTCCTCGAACTTATCCTGCACCTCGACCGGAAGCCCGGCAGAGCCGCTGACGCAGGCATTGATCGAAGACAGATCGTATTCCTTTATCCGCGGGTGATTTATCAGCGCGATATACATGGTCGGGGCGCCCGGAAAGAGTGTCGGCTTCATTTTTTTGATCAGGTTCAGGATCATCGCCACTTCGAATTTCGGTACCAATATCAGCATGCCCGCACGATAGATCGCCTGGTTCAACAGCACGGTCAGACCGAACACGTGAAAGCACGGCAGAACGGCTAAATACCGCTCCTTTCCGTCCTCCACCTGAAAACACCAGTTTGCGGATTGCACGGTGTTGGCGATCAGATTCATATGCGTCAGCATGACGCCTTTGGGAACGCCGGTCGTGCCGCCTGTATACTGTAGCAGGGCCAAATCCTTCTCCGCTTTCACGGATTCGCAGACGGGATCATTCGGCGCGCCAGCAAGCAGCTTTTTGAAAGCATGGACGCGGCTTCCATAGTCGACGACCGGAAGAGGGCCCTCCTTCTTGGCTTTGATCGGGTAGAGAAGATTCTTGGGGAATGGCAGATAATCCGCCACGGACGTGACGATCATATGCTCCAGTTCCGTCTCCTCGATGACTTTTTCAACGCGGGATACGAACATATCCATCGTAATGATGATCTTGGCACCGGAATCCTTCATCTGATGCGCAATTTCCCGCTCCATATAGAGCGGGTTGGTCATGACGGCCACGGCTCCTGCGAGCAGCACGCCATAATAGGAAATAACGACCTGCGGGCAGTTGGGCAGCATGATCGCTACCCGGTCGCCCTTCTTAATCCCTTTGCTGCGGAGCGCGTTCGCCATCCGGTAGGACGCATCCAGCAGACTTCTGTAGTTGATCGCCTTTCCCATGAAATACAGGGCCGGACGATTCGGAAACTTCTGCGCCGACGTTACAAGAAATAGTGCCAAATTCTGTTTCGGATAATCAAAAGCGGGGGCTACTTCGGGCGGATAAAACGGCAGCCAAGGCTTTGTATCCATACAAAACCAACCCTTTCCTAAGGAATGCTCCTTCTTTCCTACTCCAAGAAAAATCTCTCTCTTTTGAGGTTACTTACGCATCGTATTGGCGTTGATGCGTGTTACACCGTGTACCGCTCGTTCTTGACCACGCGGGCTGCGATGCTTCGCTTGAGGGCCACCGTATCAACCGGCGTGCAACGTGTCAGTTTCTTGAGCACCGACAGCTGCATGCGCAGCATATCCCCGGTTTCCACCGAGGCCAGCGTCTCTTTCGCGAGTGCTTCAATGCGCTGGAACGCCTCGTATGCAAACACCTGCGTCATCTCGATCATGCTGGCTGCTTTTTCCTCGGAGGTGCGTTCGATTTGCTTGCGGGTACGCAGCAGCGCACTCTCGAGGGCATAAATATCAATCATCATATCCGCCAGATTGGACAAGGCCTCCTGCTCTTTCTCCAGCTTTGTGCCGAACTTCTGTACCGCCATACCGCCTGCAAGGAGGAAAATCTTCTTGCTCATGTCCAGAAAGTGCGCTTCCTGCTCCAGCGTGCCTTCGAAGGTTTGACCAGGTACCAGCTGCAGCAGCTCACCCTGGAGGCCTTGCGCTTTTAGCAGGAGTGCAATTTCGCCTTTCATGGCCTTCTTCACAAGCGTGCCCGGAATCAGGAGCCGGTTGATCTCGTTCGTGCCTTCGAAGATGCGGTTGATGCGGGAGTCCCGATAGATGCGTTCCACTTTGTACTCTTGGATATATCCATAGCCCCCGTGAATCTGTACCGCTTCGTCTGCCACGTTATCGAGTCCTTCTGAGCAGAACACCTTGTTGATCGAGCATTCGATGGCATAGTCGGAGATCGCGGCTGCCGAATGGATGCCTGCATCTTCGCTGTTGTAATCGATGTCCTGCATCGCTTCGTCCAGCAATCCTGCCGTACGGTACACCATGCTCTCCATCACGAAAGCGGTGATGTTCATGTCGGCCAGCTTTTTGCGCATGAGCGGGAACTGCGAGATCGGCGTATCGAACTGTTTGCGGGTGTTAGCATATTTCGCGCTCAGCTCGATCGATTCCTTCGCTGCACCGACGGTGCCGGCTGCCAATTTGTACCTGCCGATATTCAGGATGTTGAAGGCGATCCGGTGGCCCTTGCCGATCTCGCCAAGCAGGTTCTCCTTCGGTACCTTCACGTCTTCGAAGAAGAGCGGACGCGTCGACGAGCCCTTGATGCCCATCTTCTTCTCCTCCGGCCCGAGCGTGAAGCCTTCCATCTCCTTCTCAACGATGAACGCGGTGAAGTGCTCTCCGTCAATCTTGGCGTAGACGATAAAGATATCCGCAAATCCGGCGTTAGTTATATATAGCTTCGATCCGTTCAAAATATAATACTCCCCGTCGTCGGACAGGCGTGCCGTCGTTTTGGCGCCCAGCGCATCCGAGCCGGAGGTCGGCTCCGTCAAGCAATAAGCCGCGATTTTCGCGCCGGTCGAGAGATCCGGCAGGTACTTCTGCTTCTGCTCGGTGGTGCCGAAGAACACGATCGGCAGTGTTCCGATGCCCACATGAGCCCCGAAGGAAAGCGCAAAGGACGATCCCTTCGCCAAGTTTTCGTTAATAATCGTAGAGCTGACCTTATCCAGTCCGATCCCGCCGAACGGCTCCGGCACATCGGCTCCGAGCAGGCCCAGCTCGCCTGCTTTGCGAAGCAGGTCTACCGTCATCTCGTAATTCAGCTTCTCCAGCTCTTCATCGTGCGGCACGACTTCGCCGTCAATAAAATCGCGCACCGTCTCGCCGATCATGCGATGCTCTTCCGTAAAATCCTCCGGTGTCAGGAGGCGCTGCATGTCGGGATTGTCGATGACAAAGCTGCCGCCTTTGATTTTCGGTTCTTTGGTTTGGTTATCGCTCATGATTGGTTTCCCCTTTCGGAATTGGAATAAGGTGGAGTGCAATGGTGGCCTTGGTGTTGCTAGGTTGCGAACTTGCTGGTTGATCATAGATGGTGTATGTGTTACTCCGGCGCAATATTGGCGCTCCGCGTGCGGATTGTACTTCCGATCGCTGTTGAGTTTGGATTTCCGGGAATGAATTGATCTATAGTAGAAATCCAAACTCAAAGGCGACCGCTGCTGCTTCTCCAGTACAATTCCGCCCTCTCCGCTAGGTTGGCGTGCACTATGAATCTCCTAGTTCAACACCTTACTCCGGCTATCATTGCACTCCCCTGTGGATGGAGTGAGTGGTGCCGTGTCCGGTCCGTGTACGGAGCGGACACGGGTACATCGTGCGCACTGCTCCCCGTGCGCACGATGCGTGGTCCGGGGCATGCTTGGATTGGCTGTCGACCCTGGTGACCTTGGCGGGCCACATTTCCCTCCTCGGGACCTGCTCCAGCTCTCCCCCAGTCAAGAAGGAGGCTTCTTCCCTGCGGCTGTCATTTAGCAAGATTTATTTCAATAACGAACGAGTTACGACTCCTACGGAAGAGGCAATTACGCCCCGGCTGCGTGCACCTCGAACACTCCCGCTGCGCCCATGCCGCCGCCGATGCACATGCTCACGACGCCGTAGCCGCCGCCGCGGCGGGCGAGCTCGGAGACGAGGCTGACGGTCAGCTTGGCGCCGGTGCAGCCGAGCGGATGGCCAAGCGCAATGGCGCCGCCGTTGACGTTGACCTTGCTCTCGTCGATCCCCAGCGCGCGGATGATGTGGAGGCATTGCGAAGCGAACGCTTCGTTAATCTCGAACACATCCACCTGATCCAGCTCGATGCCCGCCATGCGCAGCGCCTTCGGAATCGCTTCGACGGGGCCGACGCCCATTATCTCCGGCTCCACGCCTGCCAGGGCAAACGATTTGAAGGTAGCCAGCGGGGTAAGGCCCAGCTCCTCCGCTTTCTCGCGGCTCATGACGGCTACCGCCGCCGCGCCGTCGCTCGTCTGCGACGCGTTGCCCGCGGTAACCGAGCCGCCGAGGGCAAAGGCCGGCTTCAGTCTGGCCAGCACATCCGGTGTTGTGTCCGGACGAACTCCTTCATCCGTATCGATGGCTAAGGTTTTGCTGCGCACTTTGCCCTGCTCATCGGCGGCAGCCAGCGTTACGTTCACCGGTACGATCTCGTCCCGGAACTTGCCTTCGGAGATAGCGGCTGCGGCCTTGCGGTGGCTGCTGGCCGCGAAGGCATCCTGCGCCTCGCGGGTGATGCCGAAGCGGCGCGCTACCTCTTCCGCCGTATGGCCCATGCCGATGTAAACCTCCGACATCTCTTCGACGATCGTCGGATGCGGTGCCGGCTTGAAGCCGGTCATCGGCACATGGCTCATGCTCTCGACGCCGCCGGCGACGATGACCTCGGCATGGCCGAGCATAATGCGTTCCGCAGCAAAAGCGATCGCCTGAAGTCCGGACGAACAGAAGCGATTGACGGTCAAGGCCGGCACCGTGACCGGATAACCCGCATACAACGAGATAATCCGTGCAACGTTAAGGCCCTGCTCGCCTTCCGGCATCGCGCAGCCGAGGATAATGTCCTCGACGTCCTCTTTTTTCAGGCCCGGCGCACGCTCAATGACGGCTTCCAGTACGGCTTTGCCGAGATCCTCTACGCGCGTCTGGGCAAAACTGCCCTTCTTCGCCTTCCCCACCGGGGTGCGAGCAAGGGATACTATGACTGCTTCTCTCATGCCATTCACCTCATCAACTAGAAATGGTTGGATCCAATACCGATATGATTGCTGGCCGTTCATCGGCCTTGAAATGAGTACGTAACGGGTGGGACTGATTAAAGTGCCGCCATCACCCAAACATCCAGCAGTGCGGACAGTTTGCCACATGTACCGTATGCACGTTTGATTTGGCGAATCCTACGTTGCGGATGATAGCTGATCTGTTAGCTGTGAAGTTTTAAGGACTATACCAACATTAGCGTTCGTCATGTCCTGATTGCTTTTCAAGATGCCGAAGGCAAGGAGAGACCGGAAGGCAAGACGCTCAAAATTGCCAAGGAAGTACAGTCCAAGCTGAATCGCCTTAATTCCGCAGCGGCTTGCCTTTTGCCAGCATATGCTGCATGCGCTGCTGGGTCTTGACCTCCCCGAGCAGGCTGAGGAATGCTTCGCGCTCCAGGTCGAGCAGATGCTGCTCGCTCACGACCGTTCCTGCAGGGACGTCGCCGCCCGTCAGGATATGCGCCAGCTTCTTCGCAATCAACAGATCGTGATCGCTGATATAGCCGCTTCGCTTCATGTCGATCACGCCCATTTGGAGCACGGCCCGGCCATCGCGGCCGACAACGCGGGCTTTGCCCGGCTGCGGCGGGACATAACCCGCCTGGTCCATCGCTAACACGGCCTGCTTCGCTTCATGGATCCGGTAATCCTGATTCATGACCACCGTATCACCGCTGCGTCCATACCCCATGCGGATGGCTTCATGTCCGCTGGTCGATGCCTTGGCCATCGCCACCATCTCGAAGATTTTGTTGATCTCCGGCTGGAGGTCGCTGTCCTTGTCGGGATGGCGGTTGCTGGTCATCAGCGCCAGCTCCTTGCAGCCGCCGCCTGCCGGTATCAGACCGACCCCCGTCTCCACCAGGCCGAAATAGGTCTCCGCCGAGAAGATGATCCGGTCCGCCGGCAGGCACGCCTCCACGCCGCCGCCCAGCGTCATCCGGTGAGGCGCGGCCACAACCGGCTTCTCCAGCCCCTTCAGCTTCATCATGCTGCCCTGGAACAGACGGATGATGTCATCCACCTCATCCCAGTCGCCGCTCTGCGCTTCCATCAGCATGAGCATCAGATTGGCGCCGACGCAGAAGTTCCGGCCTTCGTTCGCCAGCACCAGCCCGCGGTAATTGGCCCTGACCTCTTCCACGCTCTGCTGAATCATGACTAGAATATCGGCGCCGATCGCGTTGTTCGGCGAAGTGAATTCAAGGCATGCAACGCCATCCCCAATATCGATCAGATTCGCCCCCGTATTCGAGCGGATGATCCGGTTTTGCGATTTGAGCGCTTGCAGCGAGATCAGCTCGTGCTGAACCTCAACGCCCTTATATTCGCCTTTGAAATAATGGAACACCTCGCCGTCCTTCTCCTGATAGAAGGACTTGTTGCCTGCGGCAACCCACTCCTTCACCCACGCCGGGACGGTCACGCCCTCTGCTTCCATGCGCTGCACGGATTCCGGCAGTCCGATCAGATCCCAGGTCTCGAAGGGACCGAGCTCCCAGTTGAAACCCCATTTCATCGCATTGTCGATGTCCTGGATGGAATCGGCGATCTCTCCCAGCTTGCCGGCTGCATAGACGAGCACTTGCTTCAATACATTCCAGGCCAGCTCCGAGTAACGATCCTGCGTTCCCAGGAAAGCCTTGATCTTCCGCTTGGCTCCCTTTACCGCTTTGGCGGCTTCGATGGAAGCGGAGCTCACTTTGGCGCTCGGGTTGTACTCCATCGTGGACAGATTGAGCGATAGGATTTTGCTGCCTTGATCCCCTTTTACTTTTTTATAAAAGCCCTGGCCGCCCTTCTCCCCGGTCCAGCCGCGGGCGACAAGCTCATTCATGACGTCAGGCACCGTGAACACGTCTTTCTCCTCGCCGTCCGGTACGGAGTCGTACACGTTTCTGGCCACATGGACAAACGTATCGATGCCAACCAGATCCAGCGTGCGGAAGGTGGCGCTCTTTGGACGTCCCAGAACGGGACCCGTGGCCGCATCTACTTCCTCCACGGTATAGCTGTTCTTCACCATCTCCTGCAGCGTGACCAGAAGTCCGTAGGTGCCGATCCGGTTCGAGATGAAATTCGGCGTGTCCTTCGCAAGCACAACCCCTTTCCCAAGGCGCTTCGTGCAAAATTCAACCATAAACTTCGTAATGGCCGGATCGGTATCAAAGCCCGGAATAATCTCCAGCAGCTTCATATGACGCGGAGGATTGAAGAAATGGGTTCCCAGGAAGTGGCTGCGGAATTCCTCGCTGCAGTCTTCGACCATCGCATTGACGGAAATGCCCGAGGTGTTCGTGCTGACGATCGATCCTTCCTTACGCGCGCCTTCAATCTGCTTGAAGATGCTCTTTTTGATTTCCAGGCGTTCCGTAACCACCTCGATGATCCAGTCCACATCCTTCAACAGGCTTAGATGATCCTCGGTGTTTCCCGGCATGATCCGATCCGCAAAATCAGCGCTGTAGAGCGGAGCGGTGCTTGATTTAGGCAGAGCCGCTATCGCCTTGGCGGCAAGCCTGTTTCGTACCTTCGGATGATCCAGCGTCAGGCCGGCCTTCTCCTCCTCGGCGGTCAAGGAATTCGGAACGATGTCGAGCAGCAGGCAGGGAATGCCTGCGTTGGCAAGATGGGCGGCGATCCCCGACCCCATGACGCCCGAGCCGATCACGGCGGCTTTGGTGATGTTTCGAATTGCGACCCCGGAACCGCTGACGGCTTCTTTGGTAATGGTATTACTCATTGCACAACGACCTCCTGTTCATGGATTTCGGATAGACCGAATACGGATAACTCCAAAATTTCCGCAATATCTCGCGTTTTCACGCTTTCTTCCACTTCCTTCAGCTTCGTGCCGTCCTCCAGCATCGTCAGGCAGAACGGGCAGGCGGAGCTGATCATCGTCGGAGATACGGCCAGCGCCTGCTCGGTACGCGCCAGATTCACGCGCTTGCCCGCGTCCTCCTCCATCCACATCTGACCGCCGCCGGCGCCGCAACACATCCCGTTCTCGCGATTCCGCTCCATCTCCAGGAGCTCGACGCCAGGAATGGCGCGAAGCACGCTGCGCGGCTGATCGTATACGTCGTTATACCGCCCAAGATAGCAGGAGTCATGATAGGTGATTTTCTCCTGAACCTGATACTTGGGCTTAAGTCGCCCTTCCTTCACCAGCTGATCCAGCAGCTCCGTATGGTGGATGACCTCGGCCTCCAATCCAAATTCGGGATATTCGTTCTTGAAAATATTGAAGGTATGCGGACAAGCCGTGACGATTCGTTTCACATCGTATTTCTGAAACGTCTCGATGTTCTCCATGCACAGCTGCTGGAACAGAAATTCATTGCCCATCCGGCGCGGGGTGTCGCCCGAGTTCTTCTCCTCATTGCCGAGGATGGCGAAGTTGACGCCCGCTTCATTCATGAGGCGGACAAAGGCACGGGTGATCTTGCGGCTGCGATTGTCGTAGGAACCCATCGAACCGACAAAGAACAGAATGTCGAAGTCCGGATTTTCCTTCACGGTCGGGATTTTCAGATCCAACGTCCCTTCCGGATCGACCTCCTTCACCCACTTGCTCCGGTCCGCGCGGCTGATTCCCCAAGGGTTGCCTTGTCGTTCGATGTTTTGCATGGCGCGCTGGCCTTCCTGCGGCACGCTGCCCTCCATCAGAACGAGATGTCGCCGGAGATCCACGATTTTGTCGACATGCTCATTCGCGACCGGACACTGATCCTCGCAGTTGCGGCAGGTCGTGCATGCCCAGATCTCTTCCTCGGTCATGACGCCGCCGATCAATTGAATGTCCTTCGGGTCGACGCCCTCGACTTGGTGCCAGGAGCGCTTCTGCACATCCATCGTCGGCCCGATGTCGGTGACCCCCTCGCCCTTCCAGCCGACAAGCGCCAGATCCGTTGCGCCCATGGAGTGAACGCCCGGCGACCCAAACACGGAAGCAGGCATCCACGCCGATTTGGAGGTGAGCGCGGCACCTTTTTCCGTGAGATGATCCCTCAGCTTCACGATCATGTGCATCGGCGACAGCAGCTTGCCCGTGTTCGAGGCCGGGCACACGTTGGTGCATCGTCCGCATTCAACGCAGGCATAGAAATCCAGCATCTGCTTCTGCGTGAAGTCCTCGATTTTGCCTACCCCGAACTCCTCGGCTTCTTCATCCTCCAAGTCAAGCTTGCTGAGTTTGCCCGGGGGATCCGTGCGACGAACCAGAATGTTGATCGGCGCCGTAATGAGGTGAAAATGCTTCGATTGCGGCACATAAATAAGGAAAGACAGCAGAATCAACAGGTGAAGCCACCAGAATACGTAATAACACACCGTTACTGCCACCGACGGCATCCAGGCAAACGCGGCCGCGATACTCGAGGAGATGGGTGCCATGGCCGACCACGCCAGATCTTCCATCAGCCGTTCAAAGGCCATCGTCAGCAGCACCGAAGCCATCAGCGTGGTGATGAAAAACACGACAATGCTTGGTTTCCAGCCTCGCTTGAGCCGTTTCAGCTTCTCGCCATAGCGGCGATATGCCGCATAACCGATGGCCAGCAGAATCAGCGCAACCGTAATCTCCTGCATGAGGATGAAACCCGCTTGGCCCGGAATCGGCAAGCTGTGGCCCGACAGCCCTTTCCAGATGATATCGAGCGCCCCGAACTGCAAAATGATAAATCCGTAAAACACGATAAAGTGCATGATCCCGCTCTTGCGGTCCTTGAACAGCTTGCTCTGTCCGAACACCTGGATGGCGAACTGGCTCAGGCGCTCCTTCAGATCCTTCTTCAGATTCGCCGGCTTGCCCAAACGGATATACAGGTAACGGCGATACACCACGGTGGCGAACATGTACACTGCCCAGCCCGTGATCAAGACAAAGAGCAGCGCGTTGATTAATGTTGGAATCATCCCTCTCAGCCCCTTGCGTTAAAAGATCCTTCTTCCACACCCTTCATTTCGTCTCTGCAGCGTCCAATTCTACAGCTCCTGTCACTCCTTCCAGAACCGGCTCGTCATTGTGTCAAGATTGGGACAATATATGAAGCGCTTTCATTATAGAGACAAAAATAAGACCTCCACATCGTGCCGTGCCGACCACTCTAAACCGAACATCATGACTGCTAGCTGCATCTCTTCCTCTGTACAACGCTACATCCGTATTTGTGTACTTGCCTGCGGATACCCAGCTATTCGTTTCTTCCGGTTAAACTGCCGTCTATTGCTCTGATATGAACGCCTTATTTTGCTGCTCTTCCAGGTCTGCTTCATCCATTTTACGCGTCTTCGATAACCCATCGTTGACAATGACATGAACGTATTTTATGATGGATACAAGAAATGAATGAGTATTCATTCATAATTTTAACTGTATTCTAACACCGGGGTGAGCATATGACAAGTAAAAAAAATGAAAAATACCACCTGATCCTCCAGGGCGCCCTGAAAGTTTTTGCCGAAAACGGCTATCACCGGTCCCAGGTATCCAAGATCGCCAAGGCTGCCGGCGTGGCCGACGGCACCATCTATCTGTACTTTAAGAGGAAGGAGGATATTCTGATCCGCCTGTTCCAAGAAAAGCTTGGGGAACTGGTCGGCAAATTCCACGAAAGCGTGGAAGGAACCACGGACGCCGTGGAAGCGCTGCGGACGGTGTGCAGCATCCATTTCTCGGAGCTGGAGAGCAATCCCGAACTTGCATATGTCACGCAGATTGAGCTGCGGCAGAGCGATTTGGAGCTGCGCAAGGAAATCGGCAGCGCGCTCAAGCCATATATCGTACTGATCGAGAATATCCTGGAACAGGGCATCCAAGAACAGAAATTCCGTTCCGATCTGAACGTCAAGCTGGTCCGCAACCTGATTTTTGGCGCGATGGACGAAGCGGTAACCTCTTGGCTGATCTCGGGCCGTAAATATTCGTTGTCCGATCAAGCGGATGAGACGCTAAGCTTTTTTCTCAATGGTGTTTCCGGCGGACAATAAGTCCTGCTGATATTCATATTGAAGGGAGAGTTTAACCGATGAAGATTGTGGTATTGCTTAAACAGACCTTTGACACGGAGGAAAAAATCACGATTGAGAATGGATCGATTGCCGAGGATGGGGTGAAATTCGTCATCAATCCGTATGACGAATATGCGGTAGAAGAAGCCGTGAAGCTTCGGGATGACCACGGCGGCAGCGTGACGCTCCTGTCCGTCGGACCCGACCGTACGGCAGAAGCCCTCCGGACCGCCCTTGCGATGGGGGCGGACGATGCGGTGCTGATCTCCGACGAACGGATTCCGGACGATGAATATGCGGTATCGAAGGTGCTGCATGCGTATTTGTCCAAGGAAAGCCCGGATCTGATCCTCGGCGGCAACTTCTCCGTGGACCGCGGTTCGGGCCAAGTGGCCATCCGCCTGGCACAGCTTCTCGGCATTTCGCACACCGGCTCCATTACCAAGCTTACGCTTAACGGGACCACCGCTGAAGTGCATCGGGATGCCGAAGGCGATCTGGAAGTGCTTGAGGTTCAGCTGCCGGCCATCTTCACCGCACAGCAGGGATTGAACGAACCTCGCTATCCGTCGCTGCCGGGCATCATGAAGGCCAAGAAGAAGCCTTTTCAGACGCTGACCCTGGATGATCTCGGGTTATCCGAACCCGAGATTCAGCCGGCAACGAAGCAAAGCGAGCTGTCCTTGCCGCCGGAGCGAAGCGCCGGGCGCATTCTGAAGGGCGAGCCTGCCGAAGTGGCGCATGAGCTGGTATCCTTGCTGCGCACGCAGTCGAAAGTGATTTAGATAAAAGGACAAATTGAACGTGTGATTTCCTTCGATTCCCACTATTGAATGCGGTTACATGGCAGCGGCAAAGCCCGATGTCATCGTGCCTTATGTATTCTGATTGTATGGTTTACGGGATGTCCGTCATGCACGCTTTTCGCTTAATGCGCCTTGGAAATCCGGGGCATCAGCGATTGGAGGAATGTTCCGCATTCGCTTTGGACGCTCAGGCTGGCCGACATCGTAAAACTCTCTTTACTTTCAACCCCAAATGGATCTTAGGAGGTTATGATATGAGCAAAACGATATTAGTGTATGCCGAGAACCGGGATGGGAAGCTGCGTCAGGTTGCTCTCGAGACGCTTGGCGCTGCCCGTTTAATTGCAGAAGATGGCGACAGCATCCGTATTCTGGTTGCGGGCTCCAACATTACGGAGGCCGTATCGGCCCTGAACGGCTATGGTGCCGATACCATCTATACCGTCGAGCATGAGGATCTGGAGAGCTATAACCCCGAAGCTTATATGGCCGCTATCGAAGCGGTAATCCGTCAGGCTCAGCCCGATGCCGTCCTCTTCGGGCATACGGCCATCGGCCGCGACTTGGCACCGCTGGTGGCCGCTTCCTTGAATGCCGGACAGATTTCCGACGTCACCGCCATTGACAACGAAGGCGGAGAAGCGGTATTCACGCGTCCGCTCTATGCGGGTAAAGCCTTTGAGAAACGCGTCTTTCAGAACGGACCGTGGGTGGTCACGGTTCGACCGAACAATATTCCCGCCGCGGAAGCCATCGAAGGCGCCAGCGCCGGCATTGAGGACATCGCTTACCCGGCTCCTTCCCTGCGCTCCGTGATAAAGGAAGTCGTCCGCAAAACCACGGGAAAAATCGACCTATCGGAAGCCAAAATCGTCATCTCCGGCGGGCGCGGCGTGAAGAGCGCGGACGGCTTTAAGCCGCTGGAGGAGCTCGCCGACCTGCTCGGCGGGGCTGTCGGCGCATCGCGCGGCGCCTGCGATGCCGGCTACTGCGATTACGCGCTCCAGATCGGGCAGACCGGCAAAGTCGTCACGCCCGAGATCTATATTGCCTGCGGCATTAGCGGCGCGATCCAGCATTTGGCCGGCATGAGCCAATCCCGGGTCATCATTGCCATCAATAAGGACCCGGAGGCGCCAATCTTTAAAGTTGCCGATTACGGCATCGTCGGCGATCTGTTCGATGTCGTCCCGCTGCTGACGCAGGAATTCCGCAAGGTGCTGGTATCCTAGGATTTCATAACGATTTATCATATTCAAAAAAAGGCTGCTCCAAAAGGTCCGGGAACCTGGAGCAGCCTTTTTCCTTCGTAAGTTTTGCGCCTGCAGCGTCCTTCGCCTATGAAGCATTCCGAAGGACTACCACAAACTGAATGGGAACCGGCACTAGCCTGTCAACTTTAAGAACCAAACCGTTTCAACAGCTTCTGCTGATGAGCCGTAAATGCTTCTTCCAGCGAAATATCATAGAGATCCGCCAGCAGCGAAATGTTGCCGAGCACGTCGCCGATCTCCTCCACCAGATCCTGCTTGAGCCGTTCCCTCGACTGAACCTCCTCATCGGGGCGGTCCCTGCCGATCTCATAAGCGCGTACGGCGCGCGCCGTTTCTCCTGCTTCCTCCATCAAAAATCCGACCCGGATAAAGGGACCGTACCCGGCCCAGCCTCTTTCACCGTAGAACTGTTTAATCCATTGCTGCGCTACATTCATATCCATTACGTGTGTTACCTCCGCGATTTCTTGGGATGACTGCATCTTCTTTTTACACAATCCGAGATTAAATCCATGATAAAACGAACATGCATGCCATAAAATAAAAAGGTGCTATGTCGGCGCCGAAAGGATATGCCGAACATTCCATGACACAAATCACTATATATAGTATAATTACTCAAACAAAATATCAACATCTGGGCAAGGAGTGTGCAAATTGAAATCCATATGCGTATTTGCAGGATCGAACATGGGCGAGCATCCGGACTATAAAGCAAAAGCGTCCGAACTTGGCAGGCATATTGCCCATAACCAATACAAACTAGTTTACGGCGGCTCCAACATCGGATTGATGGGTGAAGTAGCCAACGCCGTATTGCAAAATGGCGGCGAAGTGATCGGGGTCATGCCGAGAGGGCTGTTCAAGGGGGAAATCGTACATACCGAGCTGACCCAGCTCATTGAAGTCGCCGACATGCATGAACGCAAAGCGACGATGGGCAAGCTGGCCGACGGGTTTATCGCCATGCCGGGCGGTTTTGGAACCTATGAGGAATTGTTCGAGGTGCTGTGTTGGTCGCAAATCGGCATTCATCAGAAGCCGATCGGGCTGCTCAGTATCCGCGATTATTTCGAACCGTTCATGAAGCTGATTCAGTACAGCATTACCGAGGGCTTCTCCAACTCCTCTCACTTGAACCTGATCAACATGTCCGATGATCCGCTCAAGTTGTTAGAGCTTATGGATAGCTACACGCCTCCGACACTGGACCTGAAGTGGAAGGACCTGGACTAAGGATGCCTTGAGGGGCTTAAAGTGTTTTGAGGGTCTTGAGGGAAATAGCGCCCTCTAGAGAAAAATCCTTGGGTATAAAATGTGTTGAAGGTCATTATGACGCACTGGCGTGGCCTTCCGTCATTCAAAAATGCACCGGAATCCCGGTGCATTTTTATTTTTTCCTTAGCCATAACGCTGATATTACACGAACCCGCCGTTCACGCGCAGCGTTTGACCCGTGATCCATTTTGACTCTTCGCTTGCCAGAAACAGCACGACCCCTGCAATATCAGCCGGTTCGCCCATGCGCCCGAAGGAGTTCATGCTCACGATCCCCGCAATCTGTTCCTCCGATTTGCCAACGGTAAATAGCTCCGTATTAACCGGACCGGGCGCCACTGCATTAATCGTGATCCCTTTGGGCCCGAATTCCTTGGCCAACTGACGCGTAAACTGCTCTACAGCTCCCTTCGTCCCTGCATACACGCTGTAAGTCGGGAACATCTGCCCAGACACCGACGTCGAGAAATTGATAATGCGCCCGCCGGAGTTCATATGGTGAAAAGCCTGCTGGATCGCAAAATAAGTCCCCTTCACGTTAATCGCAAACTGCTGATCGAAATCCTCCTCCGTCATGGCCGCAATCGGCTTGGTGGTCATGATGCCGGCATTGTTCACGAGGATATCGATTCCGCCATAGGCTTCGATCGTTTCACGAAACAGCCGTTCGATCTCCGCTACCTGACTAATATCGGCTTGAATGGCCCGGGCTTCGCCGCCGCCCTGCTTAATGCGGCCCACCACTTCCTCGGCTTTAGCCGGACTGCTTGCATAGTTTACGACAACCTCGGCTCCGTTCTCCGCAAGTCTCTCTGCAATTTCACGCCCGATGCCTCTGGATGCTCCCGTTACGATAGCAACCTTGCCCGATAAGCCCTTTGTCATGATAAAACCTCCCGCATATGAATTGTAAAACACGATTATTGCCCCAGATGGATGTTCAGATCTGCAATCTCTTATTAGTAACTTGATTATATGTCGCTTTATAACAAATTACAAGTGACAGATTTATAATTTTGTCATTTGTAAACGAATCAAAACAAAAAAGACGCTATCCCATGCGAGTATCGCCAAGAATAGCATCTTTTTTACATAAGGAATGATCTCATCATGCTAGCTCCCAAAGTACCCTGCCGCATTCTGATGACGGCGGTTGGCCATATCCCTATTCCCGCTAACCGTTCGTCGAAATCCCGACCAACAGTAACGTCCACACCGACTCAAAGGCGGCTTCGATCCCATCCGAAGTCCATTGGTAGGCATGGGCCGGATGGTGAAACAAGGAGGTTGCCATGAAAAATGCCTTCGCCGCCGACTCCGGCCGGCCTGGCTTGAATTCACCGGCACGCATCCCTTGATCCATGATCTGGGTGATCTGCCCGATTAACAAATTCACATGCGTATCAATGATCTTGACGGCTTCCAGCGTCACGGACGCGTACATGGCAAACATCTCGGGATCCTCGAGAACGTAAGTCCGCTTAGCCCGGATCAGGGTATCCGTCCATAACCGCAAGCGATCGGTGGCGCTGCCGTCCGTCCCGTCTGCAATGATCTGCAGCGGATCCGCAATCCGCTGAAGCCACCGCTCCGTGACGGCTTCTCGGAGAGCGGCCTTGCTGGGAAAATGCCGATAAAGCGAGCCGTGGCTCACCTGCAGCGCTTTGGCCACATCGACAACCGAAGTCTTGTCGGGGCCATAACGCCGAAGCGTCTGCTCAGCCGCATCTAATATAGCTTCTTTCGTTAGTGGTTGGTCATGTGCCATAGGTTCATGAGCATCGGGGTTTACGTTAACACCCGACCGCCCACCATCACGCCCCCTCTCTGTTGAACACATTATAGCAAACAACCTCTTCATATCAATATTGAGTTTTTGTCATTTGTCCTCCACCACTATGAAAAACCATTCTCCGTGCTCCTGTAGGATTGAAGCATATATGGGATCAATGAATACGACAGATCCTGCTGCTCTGGCGACAATCACCATCCCCAGAGAAAAAGGAAGCCGGCACATTGCCGGCTTCCTCGCTTCTTACCTTCTCAAGCTTCTATATCTTACGAATGCTTAGCAGCGAATTGCCGTTCTTCATAAATTCATAAGGTACTTTAACTTCCGCTACCCGAAAGCCTTCTGCCTCCAGCTCATGAATCAGACGGTCCAAATGGACGTAGCGGCTCCCCGATAAATCGGTCAACGGGAAGATGCGCACCTCTTCCGAGGCCACTCGCAGCAGCTCCCGAACCGTCTGGACATGAAAGTCATAATCCAATCGGTCGCTATACATGAACAGAAAATGGGCGGACAGCACCAAGTGAAACTGTTCGTTATCAAAAGGCAGCTCCGGCAGTACCGCAGCGACATAGCGATCCGGAAACTCCCGCATATCCCTAACGCAATCGCGGAGCGCTTGCTCGCGATGCCGGCGGAGCCCCTCCACATCCCCGTAATAATCCCAGACATAATTGCTTTTTGCCTGCTCCATCGTTTCCATGGCATGCCCGATATCCTGCAGTCCCTTCGTCTCCAGATCATCCGGTTTGTGATCATAAGCAATATCGCTGGCCGTTATACCGAGACCCTGCTTCGAACCGTGAGCGGTGAACGAACACGCGCCGGAAGGGCAATCCAGCACCCTTTTACCGGCAAGCTCCGGCATCTTCAAATCAAACATGTGTGCGTACTCTTCAAATGTGCGGCCAATGAATACAACCCGGTCCAATTCCTGCTTGGTCTTGCCTCTACTCTGCTCAGCTTTACTCATCTCTTCTCACCTCAGCTATAGATTGGCTGCGGATGCGGCAGCTCCTGCACACTCCGCAAGGATATACTACCATAATATGGGGTAAGGGAATTGGAATATTATGATCCCTGCCTGTTCTTTTTAAGAGAATCTATAACATCATCTAAGTCATCCGTTTTCAAGACGATTTCCTTATCATTCACCAATACAATAATCGGAAATCTGGTTAGTCCTATAGCATCCGCCCTTTGCCTGCCGGTCTCGTCCCTTACATTATGCAACATGGCAGCCTGCAAAACCTCTCGATCGGCATCGGACATACGGACCTCTTCACTCCACCATGCAACATGCGTCTTCTCATTCGGCCCTTTCGCGGCATTCGCATCTTCATAGAAATAATGAATTCGTAATTCATCTTCTTCCGCCAGCAGATCCTCAGGCACAGCTATCTTGCTTAATCCAGAACAACCAATCACCATCGCCAAGACGAACCCGGTTAGAACACTCTTAAACTTCAAAAACCAGTCACCCCCTAAAACAACTGTCCTGTTTATACTATAATATAGATAACTAACTTTCTTCGGAGGGGATTTCCTTATGCTATCTTATCCTGCGGCTACGACCAGAGAAGAGAAAATGAACATCATTCATCACATCAAAGACCGGCTGCTTCACTTGCACGGCGATGACATTCTGGCCATCGGCCTATACGGTTCGATTGCGCAAGGAATGGATGGCCCTTACTCGGACATTGAGCTTCGGGTTGTTACGCAGGACGGAGTCTCCCTGCCCGGATACGAATTCATATATCCCCCATTCAAAATCGAAATCGGAATGAAACAGAAACAAGACATCTTCAAGGCTGCCGCGTCAGTGGATGACTCCTGGGCAATTAAAGCCGGCGCCTATGTACACCTGCAGGAAATCTACGATCCGGGGAACCTGCTCGCCGAGATTCGTAAGCTCCCCCTCGAGGTTTCGGACGAGGCGATCAAAGAAACGATGCGGGAATTCATGATTTGGGAGCCTTACGAAACGATGGGCAAAATCCGAAACAACGTCCAGTCCGGGAACCTTAACTATCTCCCGCTTGGCGCTAAGGACCTGACCTGGCAGACGGCCAAGCTGATTGGGCTTGCCAACCGAACCTTTTATCATACTAGGGCCCGGACGTTGGAGGAATCCCTTACCCTCCCATCCCGACCTTCCGGTTATGACGAGCTGGCACAGTTGGTCATGCGTGGACAGCTTCTCCAAATCGATCATGTCTATGAACTCTGCGAGCAGCTCTGGACCGGACTAAACGCATGGTATGAACAGATGAATATCGAATATAAATTAAAGGAGCTTCCATTCTGATGGAGGCTCTTTTGTTAGGGTAAGGAGCCATCGTTCTCAATCTTATATTGACACATGTCATATTCTGGAACTACGCTGTGTAAGGGTCTATTTCTTACATATGATGAAAGATCACACCGCGAATGACCCTGAATGATCCTAAAAGGAAGTGAGTATTGATCATGCAAATTCAATTGAGCAGACCGCCGGACCGCAGACCTCCTTATTGGCTGCCGCTTACAACCATCCTGGCCGTCATACTCTTTATCTCCCTCATGCTGTGGTTCGAGAAGCCGCCGGAAGCCAGAAATATCGATGCACCCGCAACCGAGTTCTCGGCGGAACGAGCCATGGCACATGTCGAACGGATTGCCCAAGAGCCCCACCCGATGGGGTCCCCTGCCAATGCGGAAGTCCGGGCTTATTTGGTGGAACAGATGAAGCAGCTCGGCTTGAACCCGGAGGTTCAGGAGTTTAATGACCGTCTGACAACCAAGTACGTCGACGCCGACGTGCAGCTTACGAACATTCTTGGCGTCATTAAAGGAACCGGATCTGGTAAACCGCTCCTTCTGATGTCGCACTATGACTCGGTCCCTACCGGCCCCGGGGCGAATGATGCTTCGGTCAGCGTAGCCTCCTTGCTGGAGACGGCAAGAGCGATCCAGGCCGGAACTCCGCCGCAAAATGACATCTGGATCCTGCTGACAGACGGGGAGGAAAGAGGCCTGCTCGGTGCCGAGGTGTTCTTTCAGGATCCGGCGCACCGTGAGATTGGCATGATTGCGAATTTTGAAGCCCGGGGATCGAAGGGTTCGTCCTTCATGTTCCAGACCAGCGACAGCAATGGACGGATCATTGAAGAATATGCCCGGGCCGTATCCAATCCTGTCAGCAACTCCCTCTTGGTGGATCTCTACAAACAACTGCCGAACGATACCGATCTGACGGTGGCGCTGGAGCATGGCCTCCCGGGGCTGAACTTTGCCTATGGCGACGGGTGGGTAGCTTACCATACCCCGATGGACAACACGGAGAATGTCTCCCTTGAGACCATGCAGCATCAAGGCGAGAATGCGCTCGCCATGGCAAAGCATTTTGGCAATCTGGACTTGGCTGACCTGACCTCCACAGGCGACCGCATCTATTTCAATCTGTTTGGCCTGCTGGTTCACTACCCGGCGCAATGGGCGATTCCGATCACTGTGGCGATCGCAGCGCTATGGCTGGCTTTTGCTTGGTTGTTTGCCCGCTTCTCCTTGCTTACCGTTAAGGGAAGCCTGATCGGGCTCGGAACTCCGATTCTGGCCGTCGTGCTCTCAACCGCGCTCAGCTATGGCTTGTGGACGCTCATCGATGCATTGTGGGCAGGCAAAATGACGCAGCCTACAGGCGCAACCTACGATTCGCTTCTATACAGCGTCAGCTTTGTCCTGGTGACCCTCATCGTTCATGTCGCGCTTACCCGCTGGGTGGTGCGAAAAGCAAATGAAGTGGAGATGCTGCTTAGCGGCGCACTCCTGTTCCTGCTGCTGCTCATCGGCTCGACCTGGCTTCTGCCGGGCGCAAGTTATTTATTCGCGATACCGCTGCTGGTTCATTTCGCGGCTCTGACATGGGCGGCATTTACCCGGGACCCGCGCGAAACCTTAACCCATCCGGCCGTCGTGCTGGGAACATCGCTTATCCCGGTTCTGATGTTCACGTCGGTCTTTCACATCGTATTCCTTCTGCTCCCGCCGGGAATTCATCTGTTCAGCGTTGTGCTGATCGGACTGATACTGGCCCTGATGTCCCCGGCAGTCCGAATGCTCGCGCATTCTTGGAAATGGGTGCTGCCGGCCGCTTTCATCGCCATCGTTGTCCTGCTCGGCATCGGCTGGAGCCAAGCTGAACCCGGGCCGGATCGGCCGGTTTATGAGAGCCGATAGGGTTCTCCTAGAGCAGCTGATAGTTGTTACACCTGATAAGTGCACTCTATCCTGCATGCCAAACAAGCAAACGCGAACACCGCGTTTGCTTGTTTTTTTACATGGAACAGCCCAGCCGCCGTTACTTCACGATGTCTTGCCAATGCGAGGGAAGCTCATACGTATTCAGATGCTTGTATTCTACCAGCTTCACCATACCGCCGGGAATCGTCGGGGCGACCTCAAAGACAAGGCGGTCCTTTCCCACCGGGATATGGGGGCCGACCACCGGGCGGGCCTCCAGCGTGATGACGAAATGAAAGCCGCGGAATCCGTTCACTCTCTTCACTTGGATCACGTCCACGAAGTAGGGATAAACAACCGGAAGCTCCTTCAACGTATGGCTATAATGCCGATTGACGACTTCATCGATATGGGGAAGCAGAAACAGCATCAGCAAATCCTGATACTGCAGCTGGGCACTATCCTTTTTCGGTGATGTATAATCGGTCACCTCGGCATGGGACGGCAGAGGCAAGCCGAAAATCGTGACGACGGCAAGGATCAGGCTGATAAAGCATTTGTTCATCTTCCTCTCTTCGCACCTCCTGCCACAGTTCTTATGGATTAGGTTCTCCCAACCGATAAGATTGATGTAACGCCATCCGAATCGAACGTGATCTGCCATATGGATGAATCAAGATACGTACGATATGATAGGTGGAAGGAAGCTATCGATTCGGCGCATTCTTCCTCTCGGCATGCCTTCAGCGCGATCAACACTGACGGGGAGGGTACACATCATTAAGAAAAAAGGATTATGACCATGTCTGCAGCTATTATCGCATTACTAGCAATCATTATAATTTCAGCCAGCTTCTACTTTTATAACGTCGCTATTGCCCGGGCCGACAAGGCTTTCCTGAACGGCAACCCGGACCTGGAAGCCAACTCGAATATCGACAACCCCTTTGCGGATAGCAAGGATTGGTGGGCCAAGCAAAGCTTCGAGGAATGGAGTCTTACCTCAGACGACGGATTGAAACTGCATGCGTACTATTTACCTGCCGAAGTGCCTACGGATAAAACCGTCATGATCGCACACGGATACTCCGGCCATTCGGAGCAGATGAGCGGATTCGCCCAAATGTACCATGAGGACCTGGGCTACAACGTCCTGCTTCCCGATGCGCGTGGCCATGGAAAGAGCGAAGGCGATTACATCGGCTTCGGTTGGCCGGAGCGGATGGATTATCTCAGATGGATTGAACGCGTCATCCGGCATACAGGGGAAGACGCCCAGATTGTCCTGCACGGCGTGTCCATGGGCGGGGCAACGGTGATGATGACCAGCGGCGAAGAGCTTCCGCCCCAGGTAAAAGCCATTGTCGAGGACTGCGGGTATACCTCGGTCACGGATGAGCTGACCTATCAGCTAAAGCGCATGTATAAGCTTCCATCCTTCCCGCTGGTTCAATCCACGAGCTTGCTCACCAAGATCCGGGCCGGATACTCCTTCGGCGAGGCCTCCGCGCTGGAGCAGGTGAAGAAATCCAAGACGCCGACGCTGTTCATACACGGCGGCGGGGATCTGTTCGTCCCTACCGAGATGGTGTATGAGCTGTACGAGAACGGTCCGGAGCAAAAGAAGCTGTTCATCGTCCCCGATGCAGGCCACGGCCTGGCACGCCAGTTCGATCCAGAAGGGTACGACCGGGAAGTGAAGGAGTTTATCGGCACGTATGTGCAATAAATTGAAAGAAGAGCAGTCCATGCGGACTGCTCTTTTTTGGTGAGGTGAATATACCCCTGATCAGCTTTGTGGTCACATTTAAGCCCATGTTGGTGAGCTATACCCTCTGAGCGAACTCAGGTTTAGAACATAAATGTTGGATGCATGATATGAGACCACTTGACCTGGTTTCCCTCAAGAGATCAACTACATGTTCCTGTTTAGATTCAGAATCATGCTATAATTAGAATATTCTGTAAACACACATTGTTTTTGGAATGAGTAAATAAATTATAAGGTTTTTAGTTCCATTGTTGAAAGGATGGATTCTTCATGGTTGTTGGAGTACAAGAGCTCATTTTTTTTATCATTATTTTAGCAGCAAATTACTTACTAATTTACCTGATTGTTAGTAATGCTATTTCAAATTCAGGGTTGAAATCGGAAATGGATAGTCTCAAGAACGAATTGAAAGATATAAAGAAATTGCTAGTAGATCATTCGGAAAAAACACTTGGGGATCGTAAGAATAAAGAAATCTAAATGCTACCTCATTCATTTTTAGCGATTTGCGTTAGAAACTTAACTCAATCTAAAACAGACCCGGCAATTCTGCCGGATCTGTTTTATTGAGGTTTAAAGTGAGCACCCTCTCAATGAAGGAAGTCAACAAAAAAGTACAGTAGAAACCGAGACAGAGCTTATGCACCGAAGAATACCATTCGCGGTTTCTTCATTAAATACCATCCTAGCGCTGAATGCCCGGTCTTTTTCCCTCAGCCAGCATGCCGTTAATGCTCTCGATCAACTGCGGCAGCTCGCTCATCGTCCGGATCGTAAAATCCGCCCCGTTACGGATAAACGTCTCTTCGGTTTTCGAGATCGCGGCTTCCCGGTCCGACTCTGACAGGGCATGAAACTCTTCCAAGCCCAAGCCCATTTCGGAGCTGCCGATAGCAACGCCAACCGACCACACGCCTGCGTTCACGCCTTCTTTCACGTCGGAGACGGTATCGCCGACCTTAACGACTTTCCATGAAGCCGATAATCCAAGAAACTCCATGTTCCGGTAGATCATGTAGGGGTAAGGTCTTCCTTGGGAGCGCGTGTCATCCGGCGTGAAATAAACATCCGGGCTGTACCCCTTTTGCCGCGCATTGGCAACCACGACCTCCATCATGACGCTCGTATAACCGGTCGTGGAACCGATTTTCAAGCCTTGCTCCTTCAGCGCTTCAACCGCCTCAATGACACCCGGAATCGGGTCCGTGTACTCGGATAAGGAGACCATCAAGGCCGGCTCGAATTCCGCATACAGCCGTTCTACATCCTGCTCACCGAAAGCTCTGCCGTACTTCGCCTCCCATAGCGCAGACACTCTCGGCATAGACAGCATGGCACGAATATGGTCGATCTTCAGCATCCCCATCGGCGCTCTCGCTTCCTCCATCGTTACCTCAATACCCGCATTCTTGAAAATATCGACAAACACGTTCACGGGCGCAAAACATCCAAAATCCACGGCCGTTCCAGCCCAGTCCAATATAACGCCTTCGATTCGGTTCATTGTGCCGTCACCCCTATATATTCTTCAATAATCGTACATAATTGCTCGATATCCTGCTCATAGATCTCCCCGATATTCCCAATGCGGAAGGTATCCACGTCGGTCAGCTTGCCCGGGTAAATCACATAACCCCTTTCTTTAATATAAGCGTAAAAATGCTCAAAGCTGAACCCTTCGCTCGGGAATAAAAACGTGGTGATGATCGGGGATTGCTTGTCATCGGTGATATACGACCGAATGCCGATCTGCTCCAATCTCTCCCGCAGCAGTCGATTGTTATTCCGGTAACGGCTGAACCTGGCAGGGACGCCGCCTTCTTCATTCAGCTCATCCAACGCTTTGGAGAAGGCCGCCACGACATGGGTCGGCGAGGTATAACGCCATTTGCCGTCCTTGTCCATGCCCTTCCATTGGTCGTACAGGTCGAGCGACAGGCTGCGCGCAATCCCTTCGCAGGCCGTAAGCTTCTCCAGCTTGGCGATCACAAAGCCAAACCCCGGAACGCCTTGAATGCATTTATTCGCGCTGCTGATCAGATAATCGATGCCGAGCCCCTGCACATCGATCTCCATGCCGCCAAAGCTGCTCATCGCATCGATAATGAGGGTTTTTCCATATTCCCTGGACAGCTTCGAGATCATCTCCAGCGGGTTCAGAATGCCGGTGGTCGTTTCGCAATGAACCATCGCGATATGCGTAATCTGCAGATCCTCCTGGAGCCTAGCCCGCAGCTCATCCTCGCTTGGATGTTCATCGTAATTCACCTTGTACTCCGCGTAATTCAGTCCGATATACTCCGCCATCTTCACGATCCGTTCGCCGTAGGCGCCGTTCGTTACGATCAGTACCTTATCGTCTTTCGAAATGGCGGTCGTCATGACGGCTTCAACGGCAAACGTGCCGCTTCCCTGCATCAGCACGGCGGTGTACAGCTCTGGATCCGCTCCGGCCAGTGCCAAGAGCTGCGATCTGATTTTTTGCGTAATGGATTTATATTCATCATCCCACGTGCAGCGGTCAAAGAGCATTTCCTCTTTTACCGCCTTGGTTGTGGTCAAAGGTCCCGGTGTCAAAAGCTTGTAGGTTTTCATGTCGCATCGCTCCTAAGTCGGCTTATTCTTTGGATCCGTTGAAGAATTGCTGATGCTCTTCCAGCAGCTCCACGGTCAGCGGCTTCTCGAAGGTCATCGAGTATGCAGGTTTGTTGACTTCATCGACGGTCTCCCCTTCGTACAGGGCCACCGGGTAGTTCGCAATCAAATCTTTGAGGGCATCCTTTACGATGGTCTCGGCCATCTTCATCGCTAGATCCGTCGTTGCATTCTTCTTGTCCACGACCGCAACCGATTCGGTCAGCGAGAAGTTTCCTTCGACCGGATCCACGTAGTCAATCGGTGCACCGGTGGCTTTAGCCGCTACCGCCTGATGGCGAAGGCCAAACCCGGCCGCCACTTCGCCAGCCTGCACTTTCTTGATCGGACCGGAACCCGAGCTCTCCAGATGCGGTCCCACGTTGGCGATCAGGTCATGAAGCACCTTACGTCCCGCATCTTCGCCGTATTGCGTAATAATGGCCTGAACGAGCAGCCAGCCGGTGGAAGAATCCATGATGTTCGGAATCGATACGAGTCCGCTGAATTCCGGTTTGGTCAGGTCCGTGATGGAGGTGGGCATCGGCAATCCTTTATCCTTCAGCACTTCCGTATTCACGAAGATGGAGCCGGTATTCGCCAGAATCGGCGTGTAATATGCCGGATAAGAATCGGTAGCGTCTGCGTCAAAAGCCAGATCCTTAAACATCGAATGCTTGCTCTGCGAGCTTTCGATGAAGTAGGAGCTCATCGTGACGAGATCGGCCTCGATTTTGTTCCCCTCCGCCATCAGTTTGCCCCCGAGTTCGGAGGTGCCCAGGGATTGGACAAGGTACTGTCCTTCATATCCGGCATTCTTCAACGAGGTTTCCATTGCTGCAACGGCTTCCTCATCCCCGTTGGTGTAGATGACTACCTTCTTCGCTTCCCCCGCGCTGCCGCTGCCGCAGGCGGCCAAAGCAAACACCATACTAACTGCGATCAATGACAGCAGCATTCCCTTCAGCGTTTTCATCATGATTAACTCCACTCCTTGAATTTTTTATTTAGTAATGATGTGAAAAAATGAATTAGCCTGCGCATTCCCACGTCAAATGGCAGATGTCGATTTCGAGCAGGGAGCTCCTCACCTCAAGTGTCAATACCCAGCGGAGAGGACGGAATCGTATTGGAGAAGCGAATGCGTTCGCCTTTGTATTCGCATTTCTACCGCTTAGTCATCTCAATTCGAGAAATCCGAAGACAACAGCGATCGGAAATACGATCCGGCATCGTAGCGGACAGGCGTGATGGGGCAGCTTCAGCGCTGCGCCGTTCTCCTCTGCCATGCGTCGCACACCAGCTTGATGATCAGATTCGTGAAGAAGATCAGCATCGACAGCACGAAGATCTCATTAAACTTGGCGAAATGCTGCAGCTCTTTGATTTTGCTGGCGACGAGCGACGTCTGGGCCGATACGAGAAAGATAATGCCGCTGATCGTTACCATGGCGTTGATGAAATAGTAGCTGAACATCTCGATGACGGTTGAGGCCGAGTTCGGCAGGATCACCCGATACACGGTCTTGAACCAGCTGTCCCCCAGCAGTTCTCCCGTGGTTTCCCAGGAGGGATTCATCTTGGACAGAGAGTTCTTGGCCATCAGGTACGGCGTCGTAAAGAAATGAACGATGTTGCACAGAACGATAATGATAAAGGTCCCCTTCAGGCTGCTCCCGTTAAAGAAGAGCAGGTAGGATATCCCGAGCACCATGCCGGGCACGGTATTGGTTATCATGGATATGATGTCTACCGCGGACCGGGCTTTTAACGATGTGCGCACATTGAGCAGCGCGGATAAGTACGCCATCAAGGTACCGAACAGCGCCGTCAAGAAGGCGACCCAGAGCGAATTGCGATATACCCCCGTCAAATCACTCGATTGAATCACATCCCGCACATGCTGGAACGTGAAGGTCATGTTATAGGGGTAACTGCTCAACCAAGGAGCGATGAACATCACCGCAAAAATGGACAGCATGCCCGTCACAATGGCCGACGACATCACGCCGAAGGCGATATCCCGAACGCGCTGCCGCGGCAGCTCGATATCCGACAGCTTGTCATAGTGGAAATTCCACTTTTCCAGATAATTCAGCAGCCAGATGCCGAACACGGCCGGAATCAGCATCATCACCGCAATGACAGCGCCTTGATTGAAGTCTGGAATGGAACCCAGCATCACCTGGTACAGCTGCGTCGCCACGACCGGATAGGTACCGCCGACGGAAGCCGGAATCCCAAAATCCGTAAAGCTTAAGATAAAGGACAGCACAAAGGCCCCGCCAAGGGCTCCCGCAAGGGGACGCAAAATCGTATTCATGAAACTTCTCATCGTGCCGTCACCCATTAACTTGGATACGATGATGAATTTTTTATCAATGTACTTAAACGCGTTATGAATCAGCAGGAATACCGGCGGCAGCGTATAAATGACGTAGCCGATGAGCAGCCCGTTCCATCCATAGATGTCGAACAGATTGCGCCCGGCAAGCCGGGTGATCAAGCCCTGGTTACCGAACGAATACATGATGGCGAACCCATAGGTAATGGTCGGAAGCAGCATGGGGACCATGATGACGGTTTTCAGCAGGCCTTTGACGGGCCGGTATATTTTGGTGCAATGAATGGAATACGCGAGTATGAACCCCAGAACGGTCGTGATCACGGCCGTTACGCCCGATACCTTCACGCTGTTGCCGATCGCCTCGACGAATTCCCGATTCGCCCCTATGGATGCATAGTGTCCAAGGGTAAATCCCTGATCGGATCCGAAGGAGCGGACCAGCAATATGAGCAGCGGCAGGAACAGAAACACGGCGAACAATAACAGGATGACGGTGAAAATAACCCGCATTTCCGGCTTCGTGCTACGCATACTGTTCACCGAACAGGTTGTAGATGTTCTGCCTTTTGATATGCAGCTGCTTGATAATGAACTGCTTCACAAAATCATTGCTCGGATGATGGACAATCTCCTGGGGCGTGCCGAATTGGGCAATCTGTCCCTGATGGATGATCAGGATTTTGTCCGAGAGCGTCAGCGCCTCTTCCGGGTCATGCGTCACAATGATCGTGGTCAGCTTGAATTCCCTGGCGATCGACTGGATCCGCTGCTTGATCGATTCCTTGATCACGCCGTCCAGCGCGCTGAGCGGCTCATCGAGCAGCAGGATTTTCGGTTTCGTGACTAGCGTTCTGGCCAGGGCTACTCTCTGCTTCTGCCCCCCTGACAGTTCGCCGATCCGCTTGTCCAAGTGGGGCTGGAGCTCGAGAAAATCGATATATTCCCGGACCTCCTGCTCGCTCACGGTTCCCTTCTTATTGCGCAGGCCGTATACGATATTGTCGTAGGCATTCAAGTTGGGGAATAAGGCATAGTCTTGAAACACGATATTAAATCCCCGCTTCTTCATCGGTACGTTGCTCAGATCTTGACCCTGGAACACGATTTTTCCCTGATCCATTCGGGTGAGTCCCAAAATAATATTCAGCAATGTGGTCTTCCCGCTCCCACTCGGACCGAGCAGCGATACTATCTCGCCGGTGCCGATTTCTACGTTGATGTCATCCAAAACCACTTTATCGTCGAATTGTTTGCAAATATGCTCTAGCTTCAGCAAACGGCTCACCTCCTTAAACACATCCTCAGTATAGAAACCATATGTAAATAAGAATCATGGGAACTGTTAAATGTAAGTAAATTATGCATATATCATTCATAAATCAATACTAACTATTGACCATATTCACTCATGACTGATGCCTAACTTATGAATAATATAGGTAACTGTATTGAACATGGCCGTGCGAATCGGTAAACTAGACATGAATACAGGCATCAACCACTAATGCGGATTGAATGGGTGAGCGAATGTTTCCATTGGAGAGGCAAAAGAAAATACTTGAGCTGCTTACGATTCGAAAAGTACTGAAGATCACGGAGCTTACGGAAGAGCTGAACGTCTCCGTGGATACGCTGCGACGGGATTTGAACACCCTGACCAAGCAAGGGCGGATTGAGAAGATCTATGGCGGGGTGAAGCTCGTGGAGTCCCGGTTCGGCGAATCCTCCATGGATGAGCGCATGGTCAGCCAGCTGGAAGAGAAGGACCGGATCGCCCGCAAATGCAGCGAATTCGTTCATGACGGCGACTGCATCTACATCGACAGCGGCTCGACCACGTACCAAATCGCCAAATACGTGAAGCATAAGAAGAAGCTGACGGTGGTTACGAATTCACTTCCGGTTGCGATCGAACTGATGGACAGCGACGTGGAGCTGATTATGATCGGCGGCAAAATCCGGCGGGAGGAGCAATCCGTCGTCGCGTATGAATACATCTTCAACTTTCATGAGCTGAATGTGCTGAAGGCGTTTATCTGCTGCAGCGGCATCACCATCGAAAAAGGCATCTCCGACTACAACCTGGAAGAAGCCATCACGCGCAAAAAAATGATCGAGCTGTCCAAAGAGGTGATTGTCATGGCGGACAGCACCAAGTTTGGCAAAGACGTTACCATTTCCATCGCTCCGCTCGACAGAATCGATACCATCGTGACGGATGCGAACGTCCGTCCAAGCTTTATTCCAACTTTCAAGAAGACCAATACAACGCTTGTGATTGCAGATGAATAGAATAGAGAACCACGCCAAAAACGGACATTTCCGATCGCCGAACGACAGCGAGTATGGGAATGTCCGTTTTTTATTTCACACTTGCGGAGACCGTGCTAACTTATATGTATCGAGCCTTTTCCAGTATCCCGTATCCATACGGACCAATCTTCTTTGCATGCATCTCCATCTCTTTATTATGTGGATGACGGACCAAGCCTCCTTTGTAAGCGGTTGTACATTAGAAGGGAAGTCCATATAATGATGAAGGAATGAAAATTAGGATATTTTTGTTATGTTCTGCGACACCATGCAGATAGAGGAGGAATCTGATTATGAACGTTGGATCAGCACGAGCAGCGGCAACGGATTGGGTCTTGCAGCATGCCAGCAGGGAGCCTGGATTCATGGGTGCCTATTTCAGCGGCTCCACGGTCGGCAAGCCGGACGATGCCGAGATGGCTCCGTCATCAGACATTGACGTCGTTGTAGTCACCGCGGATCCGGAGCCCCCGCTGAAACCGGGGAAGTTTATCTACCAGGACGCCTTGATCGAGGTCACCTATCTGTCCTGGCAGGACCTGGCTTCGCCCGAGCAAGTATTAACGTCCTACCATCTGGCAGGCAGCTTCCGCGTAGACACCCTGATGTCCGACCCGACCGGGCAGCTGCGCAAGCTGCAGACGGACGTCTCGCGGCATTTTGCCGACCGGATCTGGGTCACCCGCCGCTGTGAGAACGTGCGCGAACGTATCATGAACGGCCTCCAATCCATAGATCCTTCCGCTCCTTGGCATCGCCAGGTAACCTCGTGGCTGTTTCCTACCGGCGTAACCACCCATATGCTTCTGGTCGCCGCGCTTCGCAACCCCACGGTCAGACTCCGCTATGCGGCAGTTCGCGACGTGCTGAAGGAATATAACCAAGAGCAGGTCTACGAGGAGCTGTTACGTTTGCTGGGCTGTAAAGACATGACTGCCGAGCAAGCCATGAATCATCTAAACGGACTGGCCCGCACCTTCGACGCCGCTGCTGCGATTGCCAATACGCCCTTCTTCTTCAGCAGTGACATTACGCCGGAAGCAAGACCGATTGCCATTGACGGCAGCCGCGAGCTGATCCTAAACGGAAGCCATCGGGAAGCCGTCTTCTGGATGGTGGCCACCTTCGCCCGCTGCCACAACATCTTGGAGGTTGACGGGACTCCTGAATTTCAGGAGCAGTATGTACCCGCTTTCGATGCGATTCTGGCCGATCTCGGCATAACGTCCACCGTTGACCTGCTCCAGCGGGCCGAAGAGACCCTCCGTTTCCTGCCGAAGCTGTGGGATGTCACGGTAGGCATTCTGGATGCCAATCCGAATGTATCCGGCGGCGAAGAATCAACCTCATAACTCTATTTTCATATAGAAAAGACCACGCCAGGATTCGTCTGGCGTGGTCTTTGTTTTGTACATCGTGCGTATTACTCCTTATGCTTACGGTGCGTGGTCCGGGCAGGCTTCGATGGCTAATCGGCCAACATGCTTGACGCACGCATGGCTGTCGATCCTTCTTAGTGGCTTTCCTGCTCCAGCGGCAGGTAAAACCGGTGCTCCTCTTGGTCTTTGGCAAAACCGACCGACTGATAAAGTGACAACGCCGTATCATTGGCTGCCTTTACTTGCAGCTTGACCGTGGCGGACCCATGAGCCTGAAGATAAGACATGGCGCGGCAAAGCAGATATTTGGCGATCCCCCGCCGTCTCCACGGTTCCCGCACAAACACATCTTCAATCACGCCATCCCCCTCCTCCTGCCATGCCATGGTACTGCCGACGATCGTATCCTTTTCCAGAACATTCATGGCGATCCAATTGGAATGCCCCTTATATTCCCGTAATCGTTCGAGACCCAGCGGCGCTTCCGGCCAAATTTCAGCTTCGAGCTTTAGATACTCCACTTCCTCTTCCGCAGACTCGATCCTCCACAACCGATTTTGATAGCGATCATCTAATGGCAAGGCAGGAATGGGCTCCTCCAACGATCGTTTCATGGCATAAAGGTTCTCCAGCGGCTGAAACCCCTTCTTCTCCGTAAAAAAAGCATTATTTGCGCTCTCATGGACATAATTGCCCACGCACAAATACGTCTCGTACGTCTTCGGCAAAGTCCTCATTAAGACAACCGCCCGTTCATACAGGACCTGATACAATTCGTCCAACAGGCCATAATCCCGCTCACGATGCGGAACCGCCTTGAGATTCACGTAAATATGATGCTTGCAGTTCGGGGCACATCCCGGCGGAATCACGTTTATGATCCCGACCTGACCCTTAGCTACCATCTTCCCGTCTTCGATAGCGCAGAACACGTTTTCCCAATTCTCCCGGTCACCCACCCACCAGAACAGCGCATTCTCGGCGGATACCGCCTGATATAACTCGCCTAGCAGAGGCATGTCCTCCTGCCCAAAACTACGAATGATTCTTTCACTCAAATGAATGTCACCAGCCTTTGCGTTCATTGTAAGGCGATCGGAGTGCCAACAACAGAGAAAAAACAACTATAGACAAACAAGCCGCTTTTTTAAACAACGATCTCCTTATAATGGGTGTACAATACTGAAATTACGCAATATAATAATTACGTAATAACATAGTACTCTAAAGTGAGGTTGATGATTCCACATGACACGTGATCTGATCCAAGAGATGGATGTCTTAAAGAATCAAATGGCGGAGCTGCAGCAGCTTGTTTATCAAGCTCTTGTGGAACGAAAACCTGCATCCGCATCAAATCCATACCGCCAAGAAATCGCAACAGCGCCCACCATAAATGAACCCAATCCCGAAGACGGCTCTGTCTTCTACTCCGGGCAGGTGCACCTGAACGGACAAAACATCCGCTGGGAGCCACAGCAACGCCGATTGAATCAATTACTGGACATGAATACCGAGAAGGCGGCCAAAATCCTCGCTGCCCTGGGCAACAAGCAGCGCCTGGATATTTTGAAGGCCGTCATGGCGGAGCCGCTATCGGGATCCGAGCTGGTGGAACGGTTGAACATGGGGACGACGGGTCAGCTGTATCATCATCTCAAGGCACTGCTCGGCGCAGACCTGCTCGTCCAGGAGCAGGGGGGCCGCTACGCTCTTCCCCAGCATCGAAGCCTGCCGTTCCTTCTGCTGTTGTCCGCTGCCGGCGATCTGCTCGATGCCAGCGATTACCTGGAGATGTCGGAAACCCGCAACAATGCAGGGATGTACTTCGGGCCCTCGCATGGCTTTGATATTCATCAGCTGCTTTGGGCCGTGGTGGAAAATTCGATTTTGGAGCATACGAGCGGGTATGGCGATCAGATCGGCATTTTCCTGCATGAGGATGGCAGCGTGACGGTGACCGACAACGGAAGAGGCATTCCGGTGCAGGCCCTCCCGAATTCCGATGTCCCCGTTGTGCAGTCGATTCTGACCGATGTCCACCGCTTCAACAACAGCGCGCACTTTCTGGTTCCCGGCGCGGAAAAAGGCATCAGCATTGCCGTGGTCAACGCCCTCTCCAAGCAGCTGTCCGTGGAAATTCGGCGTGACGGGAACATATACCGGCAGGAATACCGGCACGGCATACCGCAGACGGGTCTTTTGACGGTTGGTTTGACTCAAGAGACGGGAACCAGCGTGACGTTCAAGCCCGAGCCGGAATTGTTCAGTTCGACCTTTGAATTTGACCTCATCCTCGAGCGCAAGGACGCGATTGCCGCGGATTATCCTGCACTTGCCCTGACCATTCGGAACACCGCTGAATAAAGTGGCTTTTCGAAGCGGTCCTAATTTGTATACTTTGCTTTTTTTGCAGCAGCTGCAGATATGGTTGGCATCCAAGCATGCCCCGGACCAAGTGCCGTGCGCACAGGGAACTGTTTCGTACGATGTACGAAAGCCTGTATCCGGTACACCGAGTGCCTACGCTCCTGTGCTATACTGGGCTTGAACGAACGTTAATCGAGGTGATATAGAATGGTGGAACGTTCTATGGAGAATGTAATGGAATCCGAACAGGAAAGGGGCTGGTGCGATTAAAATATAAAACGAAACGAGGACGTACGCATGAATACGCGAGATACGGTAATGAGCGAAGGTTTTGCACTGAATGTTTCCATTCGCGGAAACGGCAAGCCCATATTGGTGGTGGGAAGCAGCGTTTACTACCCCCGCTTGTTTTCGGAGCTGCTATATACGTCATTTCAATTGATTTTCCTGGATCATCGGGGCTTTGTGGAGCCTCCTCGGACACTGGAACCGGAAGACTATACGCTGAATAAGGTTCTGGATGATATCGAGAGGGCAAGACAAGCGCTGGGACTGGAGAATTTTATCATATTGGGGCATTCAGGACACGCCTTTATGGCGCTGGCGTATGCTAAAAAATATCCGGAACACGTCCGCAAGGTGATCCTGCTGAACACGGCCCCAACCAATAGCCCGGAGCGGCAGCAGCAGAGTTTCGCTTTTTTCAATGAGACGGCAAGCCCTGAGCGGAAACGGCAGTTCGAAGCGGATATCGCCCTGCTGGAGGAGGATATCCGAAAGGAGCCTGAACGTCGGTTTGCTCATATGTGCATTCGGATGGGAGCCCACAGCTTTTATGATTATGCCTATGATGCGGCTTGGATGTGGGAGGGGGTCTTCACCAGCATGCCCGTCTTGGATCATTTATGGGGAGAAGCCTTCGCGCGGCTGAATCTGATCGATTCCCTGGAAGAGGTTGATATTCCCGTCTTCATCGGTCTTGGACGGTACGACTATTTGGTCGGCCCCGTGTCGCTATGGGATGCCGTAGACGGCTCGCAAGCAAACGTGAGAAAGGTCGTTTTTGAGCATAGCAGCCATAATCCAATGTTCGAGGAGCCTGAGCTTTTTAACGCCACTTTGACGGATTGGATTCAAGAAACGGATCGCTGATTTTGTAAAAGTTTGAACGAAGAGGAGCCCGCGGCAATCCCGCTGGGCTCCCTTTGTATTTACTGGTGCTTCAAGGCGGCGTACTCTCGTTTCATAAGGCGCATCGTAAGATGCTCTACTCGCTCAAAACTGCTCTTTGTTGAGTCGGATGCGGACACTGGTTCAGTTATTTACTGATATTTGGTCCTCCTTTGGGCCAATACGGACATAGGATCCGCCATTCGCTGATTTTCGTTCCTTTTTGAGTTCATGCGGACACTGGTTCCGCTATTTGCTGATATTCGGCCGCTTTTGGGCCCATGCGGACACAGGATCCGCCATTCGCCGATTTTCGTTCCTTTTTTGAGTCCATGCGGACACTGGTTCCGCTATTTGTTGATATTCGAGCCTCTTTTGGGCCAATGCGGACATAGGATCCGTTAATGCAGCTTTTACACGGTTGAATCCCAGTAAATTTTGAATATAGCGGATCTCCTGTCCTCAAATCCCTGCAATATGGCTAAAAACATAGAAATAACGGAACCATTGTCCTCCAAACGTCACAAATCCAGACCCATCCAAACCGCAAACCTTCATCACTCACGCGACGTTGCTTCATCAATTTTCGCCCATTGTCGAAGCCCCTATAGTACTTTGTTCCATCGTTCCTCGACTCATGTTACTTTGCTTCCTCGACCCCCTGCTCTTGTTACTTTGCTTCACCTATCCTTAACCCTTGTTACTTTGTTCCATCGATCCCCAACTCTTGTTACTCTGCTTCACCGTTCCTCGACTCATGTTACTTCGCTTCCTCATCCCTGACCTTGTTACTTTGCTTCACCGATCCTCGACTCTTGATACTCTGCTCCAACGATCCCCGACTCTCGATACTTTGTTTCCTTGCTCCCCACCCTTGATACTTCGCTTCCTCGACCCCCTGCTCTTTTTACTTTGCTCCCTCACTCCTCGACTCCCGATACTCTGCTTCCTCATTCCTCGACTCTTGATACTTTGATTCCTGGGTATCCCCGATTAGTGATACTTTGCTTCCTGACTCCCCAACTCTCGATCCCTAGACCCCTTGATCTCTACACACCTCACAGGGTCCTGGCACGAATACAAATTTCATCATGACGACAATAGCTCCCACCCTCCTGCAGGGTCTGACATATGGGTGGGCAGCCGTGAGTTCCCCCATTAAAGGGACAACTCCCCCAGCCGACGACTCTCCTCCTCAATCCGGCTTGGATCGATCCGCTCAAACAACAGCTCCACCCCATGAATCGGCCTGCCGGCCGGAACGTGGCACCACTTCCACGCAGGCGGCTCCAGCGAGAGGAAGTCCCGGATCCTGTCGCAAGAGAACGGGATGAACGGCTGCAGCAGGTTCGCCAGATTGGCCATAATCAGAATGCAGGTGTACAGCGTGGTCCCGCAGGCGGCCCGATCCTCCTTGACCTGAATCCACGGCTTCCGTTCATCGAAATATTTGTTCGCCTGGCGTACCACGCTGAAAATCAACTCCAACGCTTCTTTCAGTCGACCCTCCTCAATAAGCGCCCCGGCCTCCCGGTACAGTTCCTCCACCCGGCCCTGCCATTCATCGGATATGCTTCCCTCAGGCACTTTCCCGTCAAACGATTTGTTCGCAAACACCAGGGTCCGGTTGACCAAATTCCCGAACGCGCCAAGCAGCTCGCCGTTATGGCTGTGAATGAACTCCCTCCAGGAGAAATCCGCATCCCGCTTCTCGGGACCGTTCGCAAGGAGGAAATAACGAACCGAGTCCGGCTGATACCGGCTTAACAAATCCGGCACCCATATGGCCCAATTGCGACTGGTCGAGAATTTCTTCCCTTCCAGCGTCATGTATTCGCAAGAAATGATCCGATCCGGCTGATGCAGATCCCCCGCTCCCTTAAGCAGCGCGGGCCAGATCAACGTATGAAACGGGATATTGTCCTTCCCATGAACATAGTAAGCGGTCACCTCGCCTTTCCCCTTGCGCCAAAAGGACTCCCAATCGCCGCCCGTTTCCGCGGCCCACTGCTTGCTGGCGGACAAGTAGCCGCTGACCGCTTCGATCCAGACATAGATTTTCTTATCCTCGAAGCCCGGAACCGGGACGTCCACGCCCCAGGTCAGATCCCGCGTAGCCGCCCGGTCCTGAAGCCCTTCCTCCAAGTATCTCTTGGTCATTTGCACGGCATTATCTCGCCAGCCCCGGGCGTTATTCAAATCATCCGCCAGCTCAGCTTGGAAATTCGACAAAGCTACATAAAAATGCTCGGTGGGCCGCTCCACCGGCGGAGTCCCGCATATTTTGCAGGTCCTGTTCGTCAGGTCGGACGGATCAAGCATCGTGGAACAGGCATCGCACTGATCCCCGCGGGCCCTGCTCCCGCATACGGGGCAATCTCCTTCCACATAACGGTCCGGCAGAAACCGCCGATCGGTTTCGCAATACGTTTGCAGCACGGTTTTACGGTACAGATGGCCGTTGTCCAGCAGCTTCAGGAACAGCTCCTGTACCACGCCATGGTGAAACGCCTGATCGGTTCGCGTGTATAAATCGTAAGAGAAACCCAGCTGTGCAAAGCACTCCGCGAACTCCGCATGGAACCGATCGGCAATATCCCCCGGCGTTACGCCCTCTTGAATCGCTTGCACCGCCACCGGCGTGCCGTGGCAATCGCTGCCCGATACGTACAGGACGCGATCGCCCTTCGCGCGGAAATAACGCGCCAACACGTCGCCGGGCAGGAGACTGGCAAGCCGCCCCAAATGTAAGGAGCCGTTGGCATAAGGCCAGGCACCGCCGATAAAAATGTTTGTCATGTCGTTCATCCTCCTTTTTTATGGACAACAAAAAAAGCCCTCATCCCAAAGGGACGAGAGCTTATGGCTCACGTGGTACCACCCAATTTCATTCATGCCTTGCGGCATTCACCTCTTCGGGTACGACGCCCATATATCGCGTGTATACCCTAGCACGTTAACGGGTGCGGGATCCGGCACAGCCTACGACCCCATGCAGGGTTTCGGTGCACAGCTCAGAGACCATATTCCCGAGGCTCCTTCTTTACCCCTTTTCACCAGCCGGGGCTCTCTGTTCAAAGACGCTGCCAAGGTACTCTTTCTCGTCATTGCTTTTGTCTAGCGTTATTCAACTTACTGGAAATCATACTCGAATTTCACGGAAGAAGTCAAGGGGACGAATGCGCAGCTTTTCTTGCCCTTTCCCGGCCGTCCCGTATCGCTCCCAGCTTCTTGCCCAGCATCATTTTAAGCTTCTTGCGGGCTCTGCTCATGCGGTTCCGGACATTTTCGGGCTCAATCTGCAGCACCTCCGCAATTTCCAGGGTGTTGAAATCCTCGTAATAGTACAAATACATCGGTTGTCTTAAGGTTTCGGGCAGCCTAAGCACGGCAGACAACAGCTCGTCATGGTTTTCCTCGCTGTACATTATCGATTCAGGCACCTGTACGGCCCACTCGCTTAAACGATTCTCAGCCAAAAGATCCATTCATTTCAACTCCTTTTTTCCCGTGTATGGATATGGATCGGTTCTTCCTTGTTCCCGTTAGTTCAAATTTCGAGCTCTTTTCTTGACCGGCTGAAATTGTCGTCTCTTCGCTGGGAAGAAGCGAGCCAACAAACGTACCCGATCATGCGTATATTTCCAGGACTCTCCGGCCTCTCGATCCAACTCCGCCTGCTGCTGCTTGATGAGAGATTCCACAACGAACCAATTGGTCATATCTAGTCACTCCTCTTCCCTCGCTCGTTAGTTCATATTTTTTTGAACTAAATATTTAAGTTCAATTATATATGAACTAATAAAAAGTTCAATATTTATTTTCCTTGGGATGTGGTATCATAAAAATGGAATAATGAGTGCTTGGAGGAGAGGATGATCATGACTCATATCAGAGTTGACTATTCGCCTGTTCACGAGCTGGTAACCAGCTTGTTCACATATGCAGATAATAAAAACCAAATGCATGATCTAGGGAATAAATGGAGGAAGGACATTCAGAAGAATCTGCCCGCGTCTTTTACGGATAAGCTGGAAGAGCTGGACCTGTGCGAGATCGTTGCTTATCTGCACCTGGTTATCGTAGACAGCCCGAAAAAAGACAACATCGAGCGTTTTCTTGCCTGGTTTGCCGATTTAGGAGAAGGGCAATTGTACGAAATCCTAGCGCCTTATCTAGAAGACGGATTTCCGATGGGGCTGAAAACATTCCGGGATCAGAGCCTTGAGATCATGACGGAGTGGCACCGGGTCTATACGATCTTGCCTGAGATTCACGACCTGCTGGGGCGTTCCGCTGCCCGCATGGAGCAGCTGAGCCGGGAGCTTTCCTGTATTGATCTGATCGATGAGGCAACGAACGGGATCGTGCTCGATCCTGAAGACGAATATAGCGCCATTCTTCTCATCCCTACTTATCACATCAAGCCGTTAAACCGGATGGACGAAGTGGGCAATCAACAGCTCATTATCAGTTATGCCGTAGACGATGAGCAGCAGGACGAGGATACGCCGACCAACCAGCTGCTGCGCATGACCAAGGGATTGGCTGACGAGAAGAGGCTCGTGCTGCTGCACATTCTCGCTGACGGCCCCGTCACGTTTACGGAGCTGCAGCAGAAGACCGGACTTTCCAAGAGTAACCTGCACTACCACCTTTCCTTGCTTAAAACCGCGGGCCTTTTGCGCATGCACTTCAAAATGCCGAATGAACGATATAAATACAGCGCAAGACCGGAATCCTTCACTCAGCTCAAGTCTTTCCTGGAGTCTTACGTGTTCGGTCTGACAAAAGAATAAGCGCTGCGTAGTCCCCCACCGAATTCTGGAGCACAGCGATAGTCATGTAAGAACTACACGCAAAGAGGCTCCCCTCTTTAGGAAGCCGGTACAGGATGTAAGGCGAAATGGCGAGTATAAAATAGCCTGCCGCATTAATAAAAACATCGATCGATATCCCCGGAAGGCAGTCCGTATACCGGAACGGAGCGTTGTCTTGCGAGATCAGGGCCACAAGCTCTAAAGGTTTATACGTTCTGATCTCTAACGAAAACAGAAAAAAGCCTGGAACCATCGTTCCAGGCTTTTTATCATTCAGTTATAGAGGTCGCAGCTTTCTATCGTTGCTGTTATAGAGGCCCCCGCAGCCTCCAATCAGTTGCTCTCTATCTTGACTGTCAGCGCACTCTTGGCCGGCATTTCCAGCTGCAACGCCTCTTCCCCGCGCAGCTGGATCGCCACGCTCTCCGGAGCCTCGCTGTCGTTGAACAACACGGCGGCAATCGAGCCGTCCGTGTTCTTGAAGGCTACCGAACGGATGAACTCATGGCTGGTAGATGCCACACGCCGCGCTTTGGGACGGATCACCTTGCTAAAGTGCGCCAGCGCGTAGTAATCCAGCGTATAGGTAAGCTCCTTCGTCTGCTGATTCACCGTCACGATGCCGCGGCAGGTGCTTTTTCCAAAGCCCGGCACGGTAGGTCCGCTCTTCTCGTCCAGTGCCATATTCCACAGCACGTAAGATTTACTGTGATTGCGGAGAATCTCGATTCCGGTCCGCATCACATTGGAGAAGGCTTGCTCAAACGGCGGAATCCACTCCCCGCCCGATCCTTCCGTAAAATGAACCTCTTTCCCCGGGAATGCCTCGAAGACTTCCGATTGGGCCGACGGTTTGCCGCCGTACCAGTGCCAGGCAACCCCATCCACAGCGTCGGCCGCTTGCTCAAATACGGTCAGCGGGTAGTCCGGCTTGTCCCAGTTATGGTCATAACAGAGTATTTTCGTACCGATGCCGTTCTTTACGAATTGCGGCTTCAGATGGTTCTTGATAAAATCGCTCTGCGCTTCGGGCAGCATGATCATGCCGGGGTAATGTCCCGGCGAGTATAATGCCTCGTTCTGCGGCGTGACGGCATAAATCGGCAGCCCGTTGGCTTCATACCCTTGGATATAACGCACAAAATAATCAGCATACACCGAATAGTATTCCGGCTTCAGCTCTCCGCCGATCATCGACCCGCTCGTCTTCATCCAGCCGGGCGGGCTCCACGGGGAACCCATCAGCTTCACGTCCGGATTCAATCTCACCGCTTCCTGCAGAAGAGGAATGATATCTTCCTCGTCATGCGCAATGGAGAACTGCTCCAGCTCTACATCCGTCTGGCCCTCAGGCATATCATTGTAGCTGTAGAAATCACGCGCGTAATCCGATGCTCCCATCGGCTGGCGGAGTACAGATAACCCGATCCCTTCGTTTGGATCGAACAGCTGCGTCATGAGCTCGGAACGCTGCTTCGTCTCCAGCACCTGATGGATCAAATAAGCAGCGGAGTCCGTGAAGGACGCGCCGAAGCCGTCCATCTCCTGAAACGTCTGCTCCTCATCGATGACAACCTTATGCTTCGCTGCACCCGTAGTTACGGGCGTTAGCTGCGCCTTGTCTTTCTTCACGAATAATTCTTCTTCACCGTTTGACTGGTAGATGGTGATGTTCAGCATGTTGTTCCCCTCCAGGTTTCTTGTGTCTTCCTACCCATGGCCTACCGAAGATAACTTGGAAAGAGCCCCTCTCCTGTCAAGAAAGGGGCCCTTCCATCCATTAACGTAAACTTATTTCAGCCCCAGCTTCTCTTTGTTCGCTTTCATCTTCTCGTTGCGGACTTCGACGATTTTATCCCAGTTGTTATCGTCCAGGAACTTTTTATAATCGTTCAAGAGGCTATCGAAGGTTGCGTCGTCCTTCGAGCGAATCATGCTGACGAGCGTGGAGTTCCATTTCGTATTGATGGCCGTCAGGGAGCGCGCTTCCGGCGTGCCCTGATCCGGGTTGATATTCTCCAAAATAAAGTGCGGCGTCAGCTTGCCTTTGCCCCATTCCTGCATTTGCTTGATCGCATCCGGGAAAGCATCCCCGCTCAGCGCCTTGTGGCGGTCATGTCCGAAGAACATGAATTCGCCCATGCGGTAGTCCTTCTTGAACGTATCCGGATTGTTCATCTGGAGCTCCTTCACGTCTGGCAGGAATTCCACCGTTCCGTCTGCGTTCACTTGGTAAGTCTCGCCTTCGATGCCATAGTTCATCAGCATTTGTCCTTCTTCGCTTAACAGGTACGTGAAGAGCTGAATGGATTTGGCAGGGTCTGCGTTCTCTTTCGTGATAAAGCTGATCATCCAGCCCGTAATACCGGATTGGTTCAAAGTAGGCGCATGTCCGACCGTGCTTTGCGGTCCGTCAATCGCGATGTACTCTTTGCCTTTGTTGTTGCTGTAGAAGCTCTGCAGGTTTCCGCCCTGCTGCGGCGTGCCGTCCAGCATGATCGTTGCGTATTTGCCCGCCTTCACCTTCTCTTCAAAAGCCGTTCCGTCATCGGCAAAGCTGTCATCGCTGATCGCGCCGTCACGGTATACGGTATTGAACGCCTTCACCCAAGTCAGATAATCTTCATCCAGGTTCCGGTTATAGAAGCCGCCGTTCTCGTCTTCCAGCGGCACGCCGATGAAATCCTGCAGCACGTCGCCGAGCGAGCCCGTTCCTTCGCCGATGGAGTTGAAGCCCAGTGGAATCAGGGCAGGGAATTGCTTCTTGATATCCGCGAGAGCAGCCTGGAATTCCTCAGGCGTTCCCATCGCAGGCTTGCCGATAGCCTCGTACACGTCCTTGCGGATGATAAATGCCGTTTTGGCAGGAATGTTGCCGCTGTCATAGTCTTCCTGCGTATTGGAATAGTTCGGGTATCCGTACGTTTTGCCGTCCTTCAATTGGAACCAGTTGAGGGTATCCTGCGCCGCTACCTTATTGAAGTAAGGGTCATATTTCTCGGCCAGATCGTTCAGTGGCAACGCCCATGTAGCCGCTTTCTGTACGACAGGGGAGTTCGAGTCAAATGTCGTGATCAAATCCGGCATATCCCCGCCGGCAAAAAACGTATTCAATTTGGTATCGTCACCCGTAATGAATTTGATATTGATATTCAAGTCTTCCTTGATCTTCTTCGTTACAACGTCCTTGCCGAAATCCGTGTTCCACCAGTCCGCATTCACGTACCAAGTCAGCTCGGTGGTCTCTTCTTTTTTGTCCAGCTGCCAAGCCGGCTTTTCCGGATCCGGCGTATACCGGTCCTCGATCGAAACCCAATTCTCCTTCTTGGAGCCGGAGCCCCCCGATCCGCCGCAGCCGCTCACAACCAGCACAACGGCCATCAAAGCCGTAAGCAGCGTAAGTCCTCTCTTACCCATAGCCTTGTTCATCAACATCCTGTAACCCTCCCTTTAAATAAAAGCGCTTTCTCGATAAACCCTTGTCTTTACAGGCTTGCTTCTGTTCCACTCCCTTAAAGAGCTACGGCTTCGCTACTCTTTAACAGCTCCGAGCATCATGCCGGAGATAAAATATCTCTGTAATATTGGATACATCACAACAATCGGCAGCGTCGTCACGACAATTGTTGCTAGTTGGACCCCTTTGGTGGTCGTCTGAATCGCAACCGAACCGATATTTTGCATCGATTGGGTCTGGGACTGCACAATAATCTCATACAGCATCATCTGTAACGGATACAGCGACTGATCCGTGATATACAATTTGGTGGTCATAAAATCGTTCCACTGTCCGACTCCGTTAAACAGGGCAATCGTCGCCATGGCCGGCATGGAAAGAGGAATGAAGATGCTCAGGAAAATTCTCCAGTCGCCCCCGCCATCGATCTTCGCCGACTCTTCCAGCGAATCCGGCACGTTGCGGAAGAAGTTCATCAGAATGATAACGTCGTAAAAGCTTAACAGGGCCGGGATGATATAAACCCAGAAGCTGTTTAGCAGCCCCAAGTCTTTGATCAACATGTACGTCGGAATCATGCCGCCCGAGAAAAACATGGTGACAACGCCCATCGCCACGTAGAACTTGCGGCCGCGGACGTATTTTTTACTCAAGCCGTAACCCACCATGGCACAGAAGAACACGTGCGTGATGACTCCGATCACGGTTTTGGCCACCGAGATGAAGAAGGCATTCCATATGTTGGCATCCCTGAACACGGCCTGATAATTCTCCAGCGAGAACTCGGTAGGCCAGAAGATGAACCCGCCCTCGGCAAGGGACCTGCCCGAGCTGAAGGATGAGACGACGACGTTCCATAACGGAACGACGATGATGATCGTAAACGTAACCAGTAAAATGATGTTGATCGTATCAAAGATCCGGCTGTCGAGATCTCCTTTTGCTGCTTTGAAATTCACCGTTATACCCCCTTCTGCATGACCTATAGAACGGATTGATTATCGTTTAATTTACTGGTCACCTTATTCGCCGTAACGAGCAGAATGACGGAGATGATGGATACGCCCAAACCAACGGCTGTGGCATAAGAGAAATCTCCCTGCGTCATACCCATCCGGTACACGTACGAGTTAATGACTTCGGCCTTTTCCCGGTTCTGCGAATTCATGAGCACCAAGGTTTGATCCAGATTCGATCCCAATAAACCGCTTACAGTCAGGATCAAATTCAAGCTGATAATCATCTTCATGTTCGGCAGGGTGATGTTCCAGATTTGTCTCAAGCGGCTGGCCCCGTCGATTCTTGCGGCCTCGTAGTAGGTAGGATCGATCTTGGCCATGATCGCCAGGTACAGAATCGTTCCCCAGCCGGCCTCTTTCCAAATATCCGACAGCGTTGCAATCCACCAATACTTGCTTGGATCGAGCAAAATGTTTTGCGGCTGCGAGATCAGTCCCAGAGCAAGCAAGATTTCGTTGAACAGGCCGGATGTCGAGAACCAAGTAATGAGCATGCCGCCCAATACGATCCAGGACAAGAAGTGAGGCAGGTACGAGACGGTTTGAACGAATTTTTTGAAGCGCCCCATGCCAACCTCGTAAATCATGATGGCCAGAATAATCGGAATGACAAAGCCGATCGCCAATTTCAAGAAGCTGATGCCCAGCGTGTTGACGACGGAGTCCCAGAAATACTTGTCCGACATAATGATCTTGAAATTGTCCAGGCCAACCCACGGCGCGGAATCCAGCGTATCGATAACGGTGTAATTTTTAAACGCAATCGTCAAACCGTAAATCGGTATGTAGCAGAAGATGAACATGAAGATGACGCCGGGAATGATCATCGATTGAAGCTCCCATTGCCGCTTGTAATCCATAAAGAATTCCTTGATCCTCTGCCCCATCGGCTTCTTCCCGGTAGGTTGAACCGCTCCCGTGCCGGTTGACTGAACTGCAGCAGTTTTACTCACCTGCTTAACCCCCTTTGATCAAAAACGTTTCATAATAAAAACGTTTTTATTTTTCGCGAAAAAAACCCCGAATTTATAAAGTATTTTTAAAAAACCGTTTGACGCGTTCATTCCCTTCGGTTAAACCGGTTCATTCCGACTCATCTTCACGTGACTGGAGCCGCGAACGACCAGTTCTCCCGGCAGCTTCTGAATCTTGCCCTTCTCTTTCTTCTGAATCATGCGCACCAGATGATCCACGACCAGAATCCCCTGTCTGGCAATCTGATTGCGGACGGTCGATAACGGCGGCGTAAAATACTGCGCGATATCGATATCGTCGAAGCCTACAACGCTGACGTCCTGCGGAACCTCGTATCCATGAGACTTCAACGCCCGAATGCAGCCGATGGCGCTCACGTCGTTACCGGCGAGAAAAGCATCCGGCACTTTGCCAGGGTGTAAGTGAAGAAACGATTTGACGGCGTTATAGGAACCCTCTTCCTCGAAATAGCCTTGCAGTATGTAGTCTCCGTCGATCGGGAACCCGCACTCCCGGAGCGCAGCCAGATACCCTTCCTTCCGCTGCACGCTGTCAAACATCGTATCCACGCCGGAGATGTAGGCAATCTTCTTATGCCCCAGGCTGATCAGGTACTTGGTTGCTTCATAACCGGCTACGTAAGAGTCGAATATGATGCTGCCCATCGTTTCGTTCTGAACCTCGCGATCCAGGAAAACGGCCTTGATCTTATCCTTCTCCATGGCAGCGATGTCTTTGTCGTCGATCTTCAGCTCTTCGAAGATAATGACGCCGTCCACACGGCCGCCCATAATATTGCTCATGATCACCTGCTTATCCTTCGTCACAAACACGTTCAAACCATAACCCAGACGGTCACATTCCCGTGACATCGACTCCACCAATGTGTAGAAGTAAGGCCCTGACACGCTTGTCGTAAAGAAGCCCAGCATCTTGGTCTTGCCCGACTTCAACAGCTTTCCGTTCAGGTTAGGTACGTAATTGAGCCGCTCCGCCACCTTCAGCACATGGGATTTGGTCTCCGGGTTCAATACATCTACGTCGTTCAATGCATTCGAAACCGTAGAAATGGAGACTCCGGCTTCTCTTGCCACATCCTTGATCGTTACTTTACCCATATAACCATTCCATTTCCTTTGCGATAAAAACGTTTTTATGTTCATAAGTTACCACATATGTGAGGTGAACACAATGCTTTTTTGGAAGGGGTTACAAATATTTTTTCAGTTATGCTCAACGACTATTGGGGGATAGATATGAAAAAAAGCAGACACTCTTCAAATCGGTACCCTTCATCGGTACCACTCTTCGAAGTGTGCCTGCAGAAATTGAATCTCTCGTTCGTAATGGGCTACATGCCCCTCATCGATCATGTTCTGGTAAGCCTTGTTGCCTTGTGCCGCACCGGTTGTAAGTGTATCGCATAATGCCTTGAGGCGTCTTATAGTCCATTCTTTCAAGTTGGGAGGCTTTGATATGCCATAGGACTTAAAGAACAGCGATATTCTGTGCGTGCGATCCACAGCATGTAATTCCGATTGATAAGGTATCGATGTCCCTGTAGTGTAATCTATCGCAAAGCTTGCCAGCGGGACTGAGGTGTACAGCATATAAACCATGTCCCAGATTCTTGGACCTGGCGCAGCCAAATCAAAATCGATCAGTGCAACCGGCACTTCGTCTTGAAAAACGATATTGTATGGCGCGGCATCATTGTGACAGATCACCTCATCGTCCCATTCCCCCGAAGCCTGAGAGGTATGTGCAACCTCCGGTTGGATTGAAGTTGCAGCAAAGCCCTGTACGGCGTCATGATAACGCCGTAACAACGCTGCACTCTGGATGAGGGCATGGTCCGACCATATATAAGGTTTAAAATCAGGATATTGGTTTCCCGGCACTTCGCCAGGAATGTAGGACAAGATCTCCCGACCGCTATGATCAATGCCTATGAACTTGGGGGCGCCTTCAAAACCCTGCTTATCCAAGTATAGGAGCAAGTCATGCACGAAAGAACTCCATTTCGTAGTTCGGTGAACGTTATTTCCAATACGAACAACTTCGTTAACATTCCCACCGGGAAGTATTTCTTCCTTGTCACACATCCGCAACTCCCCTTCCCGCTGCTCCACGTGCCAGCCCCAGCGCCTCTGCCAGCCCCTCCAGATCCAGTCCGTCGGCGGCAAAAGCGGTGCGAACGAGCTTCGGCGGGACGAACTCGTCATATTTGCCGAGATACGGCGCTTCGTCAGGATCGAGAAGCGCGCCGGCGTCCTCGCAGTTCGCCAATTCCTGCTTGATTTCTTCCATCAGCGTTTCGTTATCGACCTTGCCCGCGACCACCATGTAATACGGCTCCATCGGCACGATAGAGCGGAGAGCCAGCCTCTCCGACAGATTATGCTTAAGCAATCGCTCCAGCGTGCGAAACTGCTTGCTGCCCGCCCAAGGCAGAATGAACAGGGAGTCGCCGCCCGCCGGTATAACCACCTGTTTCAGCAGTCCGCTCTCCCGAGCAAGTCGGCGGGCCCGTTCCAGGCGATTCACCGCACCCGGTGCCAGGTATGGATAGATGGCGCTGACAGCGAGCACCTCCCGCATCTTCTGCACCACGCGGGTATGCACATCGCCGCCTGCGCCAAGCCACAACGTATCGACCTTGCCCTTGGCCGACTTCACGTACAGGGCCTTGTGCTTCGTGTCGACTTCCTCTACCTTCCACAGCTTGCCTGCCAGCGAGAAGCAGTAGCCCGGCGGCGGCACGGTCGTAATCGATCCGATTTCTTCCGACCCGTTATAGACGACATGTTCTTCATCGTCCTTAAACACCGCATAGAAGCGGTAGTTGTTCACGATTTTCTCCCCGCCAAGGCCGATGATCAGGCTGCCTTCTTCCGTACGCTGGATGTGATCCGTCTGGAGCAAATACTGCAGGAACTCCTTGTATTCCTCCGGCTCGATGCCGCGGAAGGCCGGGAGCGTCAGCACCGCTCGCGCCAGATCGGGCGGCTCGGCCTCGCCCATGCTCTTGAGCGTGCTCATCGTCTGATGGTAAAGCACGCCAACCGGTTTCTTCCGCAGGGCCAGCGGTTCGACCCATTTCTCGCGAATATACAGCTCAATGACGGCAATGGCCCGGAGCAGCATCCACGGCATGCGCGCAGGCAGCATGGCCTCCTCGTCCTCGTCCTCCGGACAGAGGAACATCATCTCGGAGGCCTGATCCCCCCGCCGGCCGGAGCGGCCCAGCCGCTGAACGAAGCTGGAGCAGCTGTACGGCGCACCAAGCTGGATCACCCGCTCCAGCTCGCCGAGATCGATGCCGAGCTCCAGCGTCAGGGTGGCCGCCGCAACCGCCGGCCCCGGACCTTCGCGGAGCGCGGCCTCGGCTTCCTCGCGCAGCATAGCGGAGATGCTTCCATGATGCACATGGAAGACATCCCGCTGCTCGCGCTTGGCCGCAATCCGCCGCAGCTCGAGCGTGGTCAGCTCGGCATCCGAGCGGCTGTTGGTGAAGACCAGCGCTTTTTTCAGGTGGGTGTTGTCGTATACGAAATCGTAGTAGGCCTTGCGCGCAAGCTCCAGCTGCTCCGCCTGCTTCTCGTCCCGCGCATCCGGGAAGGAGAAATGCTCGACCGACAGCCGCAGCTTCCGCCCCCCTTGCGGCGAAACGACCTCGACCGCGTGCTTCGTGCCTGCGCCCAGCCAGCCGGCTGCGGTCTCGTAATCGCTGAGCGTTGCCGACAGCCCGATGCGGCGAGGCGAACAGGAAGCCATCCGCTCGATCCGGGTCAGCTGGCTCAGCACCTGAATGCCCCGGTCGGCTCCCATGAAGGCATGCACCTCGTCAATGATGACATACCGCAAATCCTGGAACAGCGCCGGGATGGCGTTCGGCCGGTTCATGAGCAGCCCTTCAAGCGATTCCGGCGTAATCTGCAGCACGCCCGACGGCTTCTGCATGAGTTTCGTTTTCTCGGCTTGGGACACGTCGCCGTGCCAATGCCATACCGGCACCTGGCCTTCCTTCAGCAGATCGGTGATCCGTTCGAATTGGTCGTTGATCAGTGCCTTTAGCGGCCCGATATACAGGATCCCGACCGAGCTGGAAGGCATGTTGTACAGCTCCGTCAGCGCCGGGAAGAATGCGGCTTCGGTCTTGCCCGATGCCGTGCCGGAAGCGATCAGCAGATGATTGGGCGTGTCGAACAGGACGCGGCAGGCTTCCACCTGCGCCTCGCGAAGGGTGTCCCATCTTTTTTTATAGATAAACTCCTGAATGAACGGGGCCAACCTGGAAAAAGGATTCGCACTCATAGCTCAAACTCCGCCAGCAGATCGTCCAGATCGTCCGAAGGAGCATCGCTTTGCCCCTTGCCCTGCGGCTGCGCTGCGGCGCGCTCGCCTAGCAGCTCTTCAAACGTCGCCTCCGGATGCTGATGCAGCGTATGCAGCAGATCCATGAAATCCCGCACCACCTCGCGGGTGGTTAGCAGCTCCTCAGCTCCCAGCCGGTTCACGGCCGTCTGCATGAACGCGATCAGCTGCTCGTCCGTCAATTGCGCTTCATACTTGAAATGCAAGGCATGGATGTCGCGCAGCTTTTGCAGGAGGATGAGAATCTCCTCATACGACAGCATGTCCAGCTTCAGGATAGGCGACGTGTAGGTTCTCAGCGAACTGCTGCCGTAGCGTCCGTCGATCAGGCGGGAGCGCAGCGCGTCATAACTGAACAGTCCCCGGCGCTCATCCTCGACAAACTGCGGCGTTCCGCCCATGTAGATGCCCAGATGCTCCGCTTTGCCCTGCATCGTGTCGTTGAACATGGTCAGCAGCTTCTCGTAGTTGCTCTGGCGGGACACGCTGTTGGTGATTTTGTAGAGGTTAACCCCTTCGTCAATGAACAGCAGCAATCCCTTATACCCGATGGCCGCCGTAAATTCGGACCACAGCTTCATGTAATCGTACCAATTGTCGTCATCGATAATGACCCCGACGCCAAGGTCCTTGCGGGCCTCCGTCTTCGTCGGGACTTCCCCGCGGAGCCAGCGCAGCGCCGCTCCCTTGCGGTCATCGTCGCCAAGCTTATAGCCGTTCCAGTAAGCAGCGAGAACCTTCGCAAAATCAAAACCGTGCACCAGATTCTGCATGCCGTTCGTCACGGCATAAATCTGCGTTTCCACCTTATCGTTCAGCGCAGGGTCATCCGGGCGCAGGCCCGTCTCCTGCATGATGTCCTGCTGGATCGCGGCGATCCATTTTTGCAAAATAGCCTCCAGCGCGCCTCCGTCCGGACGCGTTCTCGTGGACAGATGGGTCATCAGCTCGCGGTATGTGGCAAGGCCCTGCCCTTTCGTGCCCACAAGCCGCCGCTCCGGCGACAGATCCGCATCCGCCACCACAAAATCGCGATCCATCGCGTAGTTGCGGATGATCTGCAGCAGGAAGCTTTTGCCGCTTCCGTAGCGGCCGGTAATCAGCCGGAAGGCGGCGCCCCCCTCGGCGATATTATCCATGTCGCGCAGGATCGACTCCACCTCCGGCTTGCGGCCGACGGCGATGAACTCCAGCCCCACCCGCGGCACGACCCCTGCCGTCAAAGAATTCACGAGGGCGGTCGTGAGCCGCTTCGGTATTTTCAGTTCCGTCATGGTTCCACCTCTTTCAAGCATCTTACAGTCATAACGAGTCCAATCGATGTCAATCCGTCCGGTTATACGGACTTCAATGTTTCCAGCATATCTATATAATCATCCGCAATGGACTCCCCATCGATCAGCAGATCGCCGACGGTATCCATCGCGGCCTCGTTGATCTCATCAAGCAGCAGCGCCGGCATGGAGCCGGCCTGCTCCGCAATCCGCTGCAGCTGTGTTCGGTTCGGTCCGGACTTGAGGGCGTGCAGAACCTCCAAGTGTATAAGCTTAAGACGCTCTCCGAGCTCCTGCCATTCCTCATCCAGTCCGTCCGTATTCCAAACCACCGCACCCTCAGATGATTTACCAGCCGCCGGGACGGATGGTTCCTTACTCTCGGGTGCAGCCAGTGCTGTTCCTTCATCCTCCGATGCAGCGATTGCCCTTTCTTCCTTCACGGTCTCAAAGAGCGTTTCTTGCTCCTTAGCTTGATTCCGGTCTGTCTCCGGAACTGGCATCTCTTCATAAATAACCGCATCAAAATCCATCACGGCCTGGAACACTTCCGGGTTCTTCGCCGCGGATTTTGGAGAGGAATGCCCCTTTGAAGACGCACCCGTTCTCCTGTTAGTTGCTGCAGGTCCCCCATAGCCCGAAAAGGCTCCCGCATCCGTTACAATTTCCGCTGCAGGTCGGCTGTTCTCCGCTTCAACCTCCTGCTGCCCGGCTTCCTCCGTAAGCAGCATGTCGCGGACCTGGTCCGATTCCCGCTGCAAGCGGCGCAGCTTCCCTGTATCGATCTGAACCTCAGGCAGGCTCTGCTTGCGCTCGGCCTCCATCTGCTCCTGAATCTCTTTTTTCAGATAACGGGTGATGATCTCTTCCACTTCGGGTTCTACCGCTTCCGCTCCGCGCAGCCGTCCCTTGAAGCCCCTCAATTCCCGCAGCTTATTCTCGGTCAAGCGGACCAGCCCGGTTATATAGGAGCGCAAAGGAGCGTGCTCGCTTAAGGACACCACCGTCAGCACGACGGTTCGGCCGTATAACCCGTGATCGTACACCGCGCTGCGGAATAAATGCCGTTTCACCTGCCGGGGCCGCGGCTGAAAGCGGTCGATAAGACGCTGCCCTTTCATTTTGGCCCAATAACTGTCCACGAGCGCAATCACCTTCGGGGCGTACCGTTCCAGGTCCTTGCGGCCCTTCTCCTGGTAAAAACGGCTCTTCTCCACGTCATAATCCAGCAAATCGAGCAGCAGCTCCCACGACAGCTCCACCGGCTGGAGGGAGAACCGGCGCTTCCATTCCTTCTCCTTCAGCTCAGCGGATAAGACGCGCGGAAAACGCTGGTACGTCTCCCGGATCGGCATATCCAGGGCATGCACGATCATAAAATCATATAACCACTCCCGCAGATACGTATCCAGCTTGGCATAACGCTTGCGGTAGGCCGTCCACGCTTGCTCCATCAATGCATAGCCCTGCAGGGGATCGCTCCAGCCCACGCCATGGATCAGCTCGTAAAAATAGACAAAAAGATAGGAAAGGTCCGTATCCGGGTACCGCCCGGACCTTACTTCCTCCCGCCAGTAAAAATACCATTTGAACTGGTCGCTGGCCATCTGGTCGTAGGTCGGCCAATAGCTTTTGAAGGCTACGAAAGGGGCCTCATCCTCTACATGCCATGCGAGTTCCCTCGCCTTCTGCACGAATTGCTGTTCCTTGGTCACATAGCGGAAGTCCTCGCCCCAATTCATGTCCAGCGGCTGCTGCGGCTTCACAATCAGGGAATTCTTCGCTTGCTCGTTAGGATTTACGATCTCCTGTTCCTGACGATCCGGCCGCTTGTCCGGCAGTGGAATATCCTGCTCATCACCGGCCAGCTCGAATTCGGCAAAGCGAATCCCTTGGTCGGTCACGTGCGTAGTATGTCTTATCGAATCTATGTGATTGTCGTTGTTAGGCTTATCGTTTTTCATCGAACATGAACCTCCGTCACAACTTCAATTATACCATTTAACCTATGGGCGCCACCTGAGTTTTCACATGTTTCTCATCTGTATTATAATGGACGGAATGATAGTCTAGCGAATGACTTTATGCTGAAAGGACCTTCGAATGAATAAATGGCTGAAAGCATTGTTATTTCTGGCCGGCGCGGCTTTTCTGACGAGGCTGATCCCCTTCTCTTCCTGGTTCCGTATTCTGGATACGATGATCCATGAGCTGGGGCATGCCGCCATGACCCTTCTCATGTCGGGCCGGGTGCTCAGCATCGAGCTGAATCCCGATCATAGCGGCGTCACCTATTCCATGCTGGCTTCCGGCGGGTGGAGTCCGATCGTAGTCTCGCTTGCAGGCTATACGTCGGCATCCCTGTTCGCCATTCTGATGTTCTACGGCTATGCCAAGAAAAAACAGGCTACCGGCCTGATCACCATTACCGTGCTAGCCCTCATCATGATCATCTTCTTCGTTCGCGCCGGTTACGGATTATGGTGGCTTATCATATTTATGATCGTAAATCTGATCTTCTATTTCCTCGGCGATAAGGTCCGCAATTTCTATTATCTGCTGCTCGCCTTTCTCGTGCTGGAAGAATCCGTGGTCGGTCCACTGACCCTCTTGACCATGGCGCTGACCCAGCCCAAGCAAGCGGGCGACGCGTCCAACCTGGCCAACATGACCGTGCTCCCGGCGTTCGCCTGGGCGCTGCTGTTCCTGCTGTTCTCCCTATGGTGCGCCAAGGTGGCGCTGCAGCTGTTCTGGAAGAAGCGGTAACGAAACGTAGATTGCTTTAAATTTAATATAAAAGACCATTCCATGATGGAAATGGTCTTTTTTTCGTTCCAATATTTTCTTTGACTCTATCAATATTCCAAAATATAATAACATAGTCCTAGTATTTTAATCTCATATTAGGTGTTTAGCAATGATTGAAGAGGGTTTTAAGAACTAGATTCATATAAAATCTTACCAGGAGGCTACTAGAATGCACATCACGAAAGCACTAAAGAAACCCGGCTTTGTCATGATCATGCTCATCTTTTCGCTGTCCATCATGACGACGGCATGGGCCGCACAACCGGATGCGGACGATCTTCAAGGACATTGGGCGGAAACCCGGCTGCGCAGCTGGTCCGATCAGGGTCTGCTTCAGGGCTACAACGGGAAATTCAACCCCGATCGTCCTGTAACGCGGGCTGAATTGGTAACGCTGATCAACCGTTCTTTTGAAGTATCCGAACCAAGCAGCATCTCGTTTAAAGACTTGGAAACTTCTCATTGGGCTTATGACCAAATCGCCAGAGCCGTGAAAGCAGGCTACATCGATGGATATAACGACAATACGGTTCGCCCAGACCATACGGTTACCCGCGAAGAGGCCGCCGTCATGGTGGCCAAATTGACGAAGCTTGTCTCCGCCGAAACCGTGCCTGCAACCGATTTTAAGGACGACTCCTCCATTTCCAAGTGGAGTAAACCGGCGGTTTCCGCCTTGGCTGAGAAAGCCGTTATCACCGGCAACGCCAAAGGGAACTTTAATCCGCAGGGCAAACTTACTCGCGCGGAGGCCGTTACCCTGCTCGATAAATCACTGGAGTACAAGGTTCCGACGGATATTACATACGATAAGGCTGGAACTTACGGACCGACTGCCGGCGTCGAAACGATCAAAGGGAATGTCATCGTAGCCGCGCCGGGCGTTACCCTTCAAAATGTGGTGATCGAAGGGAATCTTACGCTGACCGAGGCCGTCGGAGAGGGTGATGCCTTCTTCAAAAAAGTAAACGTCAAAGGTACCACGACCATTCAAGGCGGGGGAGCCAACTCGGTCCACTTCGAGGACTCTGTATTGGTACGCGTATCTGTTGACAAGCAAACCGGCACCGTGCGTGTCGTGGTCGTCGGAGAATCCGCGATTCAGCATGTGGTTGTCCATTCTCCGGTCAAGCTTGAGGAATCCAACGTGACAGACAGCGGATTCGCCAATGTGGAAATCGCGAAGAACATGCCTCAAGGCTCCGAGGTTCAGCTTGTCGGCCAATTCGAGGATGTTCGCGTGCTTTCATCGGACATCAAAGTCAGCATCCCTAGCGGGTCCGTTAAGCAGTTGAACGTGGAAGAAGGAGCAAAAAATACGGAGATCAACGTCAATGCCAATGCTTCGGTCATGGATCTCGTTCTGAACGCCGTTGCCAAACTGCTTGGTCAAGGCACCATCGCCAATGCAACGGTTAACGCGGATGCCGCCGGCTCTACATTCCAGAAGCGCCCTGGCGCGGTTGCCGGCGATGCGGCAAACACGATAACAGCACCGCCCGAAAGCGGCAGCACGACGGGCAGCGGCAATAACAGCGGCAACAACAGCAGCAACAATGGCGGCGGTGTGGTGGATGGCGGCTCCGGCGGAAACGACGGCGGCAATAGTGGGAGCAACCCGGGACCAGGCAACGGTGGCGGAAACGGCGGAGAACCCGTTCCTTGCACAGGAACGGCAGACCAGTGCAGAGACGCCCGCCTGGTGGATCTCACCGTATCCGGCTTCACCATGAACCAATTGGATGCGAACGAATACACTACGGGAGTCACCGGCTTTAGTCCGGACACGTTCGAATACAGCATCGTGACGGACCGCAGCATGACGCAACCCGTACCGGCTACTGTATCTGTCACGAAAGCGACTTACAACAAGGTAGACTATACCGTCTGGGAGGATGGAACGAATACCTTGGCTTCCGGGACGATCACCGACGAGAATCCTGCATTCAACCTGGAGATCAAAGGCATGAAGGATGTACGGGTTCGCTTGACCGTCACGAGCGGAGACGGAATCGGCAAGAAGGTCTACGAAATTTTCATTCAATACCCAAGAACGATCCAAGAGGGTCTAAAGATTGGTTCCCACAAGGGGACGCACAGCAACAACGGAGTACTGGTAGGGGAAAAGATGTACTACAACCTCATTAAAGGCAATGTAGGCGGAATCAAGCTGGGGGAACTGTACACGGTTCTCTTATATGAGCCGAACGCTTCCACGCCGTTCCTGACCTGCCAATATACCAGCTGTAACCTGCCGGACGGCAAATTTGCTAAGGATACCGCAGGTACCTGGAGGGTAGAGATTCTTCGCGACGGTGCGGTTGTAGACTCCGGCGATTATCAATACGATTTCATGACGGCGCCGGTGCTGACCAACGACATCGGATTGCGGGCTTCTGCCGTTACCAAGCAGGAATTGATCGATTTCTTCTTGAGCGGAGGAAACTTCACCACGCCGTTTAAGTACGGTTATCTCGTCTACGCGGACATGTCCAAGCTTCGCGCCGAGTTTCCGACAGCCAAATTCTTCGTGGAAGGGTCGTATGAGATGTACATGCCGACCTCCTCGCTCCCTTCGGGATTGAGCGTAGACGAATTGAAGGGCAATTTGCAGCCGTACGGGTACCAAGCTTACCAAATGAGCAGCTTGCGCCCGATTCCATCCGGTTCGGGAGAGGTACAGCTCACCGGGGGATACTACCACCAATCCGACTATGATAATGAAAAAATAGTCAACGATAAAGTCGTGTACCTAGGTCTATACGATGAATATCACAACATCATCGGTCAATACGTCACCATCCTGGAGTTCGACCAGGACCATGTTGCTGACGGGTTTACGCCGTCTGAAACCTGGCAGCCGACTCCGTAAGTAGGAGTGTACTAAAAAGAGGAGCATCGTTGTAGCGTACGCTACAACGATGCTCCTTTGCTGTTCCCTGAGTCGGTCCATGGGCCGATCGCAAAGATCCCCTCCCATATTCCCCACCTTTAAATTCGAAACTGATCATTCATCAACTTTTCTTATATCACCGGCACCGCACCAGCAAATCGATCGGATAGCGGCCCGCATTCCGGCCATACAGACTGATGCCGCCCTCCTCGGTGCGCAGCTCCAGACGGAAGCTCCGCTTGCGGTCCAGCTCTGCCGCGAGTCTGCCCGGCACCTGCGCCTGGCACAGGTAACCGTACGAACCGGCCTCTTCCAGAAGGTTATGAACCGGCTGATAGTGCCACGACAGCACGCCCCGGCTGTCGGCAGGGTCATCCGCGAGCACGGCCTCGCCGATTTTGACATCGTCCACCCACACCGATACACGGGATTCATGCAGCTCTTCATCCGTCATATAATAGGTGCTTGGATTATATTCCACATCCGCCGACGCCCCGTGCATAAAGTCGATTCCGTGAGCGCGATGCCGCGCGCCCTCGATATTTCTTGCCAATAAGCGCTTTGCGCCTGCCTCGAAAACAATGTCGATATCGCGGATCAGCGGCTGTTCATTACGGTCCGGCAGCTGCACGTCATAGACGAACCGCCCTTCACCGCCGCCGTTTACTTTGGAGCCTAGAAGCGCCTCCCACATGTAGGCAAAGCTTTGCTCACGGAACGAGTTGACGGGAATGCTTAAGCTAGTGACATCCGCTCCATCGTTCCCTTGTTCCTCTGCACCACGCACATCAAACGTCGTAAAGTTACGCGTTACGACGACGCCTCCTGCATTCAGAAGACGAACACCGAGGATCGCGACCGCATCGGTCTCCGGCATGCGAAGCTGCAATTCGGTCAGCGGCGCCACGCCGTAGCCGTCCCATGCCACTTCCAGGGTTCCTTGATCCGCCACGACCTTCGTGCCAAGCCGGTCATAGGATAATTCCCAGGCAACGGTCAGCTTCTGCCCGTGATATTGATCCGAATAACTGGAACGCAGCAGCGGTATGGTTTTCTCAGCCCCTTGGTCCAGCGTCTGGCAAGGCGGTGCGTCGATCACGATAAAGTCCGGCGTATGCAGATCGGCGATTGTCATGCCCGGGACAAAATCCTCGTACCCGAATTTTTTGTCCGTCCCATCCAGCCGATAATAACCGTTGAACTCGTTCGTGACGTCGCGGAATTCCGTGAACACGAAACCGCACAGCTTATCATGGCGGCGGAATTCGTTGAGCATGTAACGATAGTGCCACGCGAGATCGCTGTCCCCGGCTCCCCCGTCGATTCCCCACACATTTCCGCATTCGCTGTTCATGAGCGGAGCATCGCCTTGCTGGTTGCCGCCGATGTAGTTATGCTCCGATCCCGGATACGTCTTCTGTACAATTTCCTCGATATGATTACGCAGCGGTTCATAACCGTTGACATAAAAATGCCAAGTGTTGATATCTGTCTCCACATGATCATAATTGCATGGCGAATTGTCCTCCACGATCCGGGTAGGGTCAACACTCTTGGCCCAGCGGTACTTCTCCCGCACCCACTCCTGCGTCTCCGGGAGATAATAATGTTGCTGTCCTTCGCCGCCTGTCAGGCCGGCAGACTCGCTATCCGTGCGAAGTCCCCAAGTTTCGTTAAACATAACCCACGAAAAAATCGACGGATGATTCCGGTCCCGTTCAATCACTTCCAGCGCCTCACGCTCATAGGCGGAACGCGCCGTCTCGTCCGGGTTGCCCCAGAAGCACGGCATATCCTCCATCACCAGAATCCCGAGTTTATCCGCCCAATACAGCTTGCGGGGCTCCTCCGGCTTAATATGAATCCGCACGAAGTTCAGCCCGAGCCGTTTCATCAGGTAAATCTCGTCCCGCATCTCCGTATCCGTCGGGTAAGTGAAGAATCCCGTCTGATGGTAAGACTGGTCCAGCGTTCCGTTTAAATATACCGGCTTCCCGTTCAACGTAATCCAGCGGTAATCCCGGCCGTCGAACTTCGCCGTCCCGATCTCGCGTATCCCAAAATAAGTATGAACGACATCCTCGCCGGCCGAACCCGCCAGGCGCAGCTCTCCTTCGTATAAATGCGGGGTTTCGGGACTCCAAAGCTGCGGATCGTCGACCTGGAACACCGTTATCCGTTCATTCGCGCCTTCTTGCAGCTCCCACTCCGCCTGATGGGTGATCGAGCCCCCAGCGAACGAGAGCCCGAGTGTCACGGTGCCTGCTTCCTGCGCCTGGATTTTGGACTTCAATTCGATGCGGCCGTCCATAGAAGTCGTAAAAGTTGCTAGCTCCAAGTAGGTTTGCGGCCGGGCCTCCAGCCAAACCGGCTGCCAAATCCCTCTGATCTCGCCGTACCCCTGTTTCCCGCGGGCTTGGTAGTTATGGTCGTAATCCTCGGCACGAACCACGAGAATATTGTCTTGTTCCGTATTCCAAACGGTTGTCACCTCAAACTCGAAGGTTCCGTATCCGCCTTGATGCGAGCCGACATGCTTGCCGTTGACCCATACGTCGCACAAATAATCCACGGCACCGAATCGCAGGAAGATCCGCGATTGCTTCTCGGCCGGCTCCCAATTCACGGATCGGCGATACCAGCCGACCCCCTTCTCGTCTCGTGCAATGCCGGATAAGGGACTGACCCACGAGAACGGCACCGTGATCTCCGAATCAAAAAGGCCGGCGTCTCCCCCTTGCAACTGTTCCGAGCCCACGCCGTCTTGCTCTAAAGCGCTGCCGGTCTCGAGCGTGAATGACCACGGCCCATTCAAGTTCAGCCAGTCTTTTCGTTCAAAATCCGGTCTCGGATACTCGGGACGTGGAATGTCCGTACGGATGGGCGCTGCCACAGGAGTCTTCATGAAGCGAACACAACCTTTCCTTGTTCTGAATTTGCCCCTATTCTAGCATCTATATATAATTATTGCAATGTACATTATACTTTTACAATATAATAAATTTGTTGTACACTTGGAGTCACTACAACGCTTCAGAAAAGGAAGGGAATTATGAACGAATCGAAGCTGGAAACCAACCGTTATCCGGCATCCCGGATCGTGGAAGTCGCCAAAGCCCTATCCAGCGATGTCCGGGTCCGCATCCTTGAAGCGCTCGGCGATAAACCGATGAGCGTCGGCCAGTTGGCGGAGGCGCTGGGGATTGCCCAGCCTACGGTGTCCATTAATGTCCAAATGCTGGAGCAAGCGGAGCTGATCGTCTCTTCGCAAGGTGCGAATCGGGAAAAAATCTGCGCCGTCACCTGCCGCTCCATTCTTCTCGAGCTGCCCTCGAAGCCGGGCGAAGGGCTGCAGCGCACGGAAGAAATCCACATGCCGATCGGCATGTTTTCCCACTGCTTCATCGAGCCTACGTGCGGCATGGCGGCTCGGGACGGCTCGCTGATCGGATCGCCTGACGATCCGCGCGCCTTTTACATGCCGGAACGAACGGAGGCTGCGCTCCTCTGGTTCTCGGGGGCGGGATACATCGAATATTATTTTGCGAACCCCATGCCGCCCGGTGCGGCCCTCGATGAGCTGCGCATCCGCGCGGAACTAAGCTCCGAGGCGCCTTCCTTCCAGCAGGAATGGCCGTCCGACATCACCGTCAGCATCAACGATCTTTCGGTAGGCACTTGGAGAAGCCCCGGTGATTTTGGCGACCGCAAAGGGAAGCTCACCCCGGATAAATGGAGGAGCGGCAGCGAGTACGGCATGCTGACGGAATGGCGCGTGACGAAACAAGGCAGCCAGGTCGACGGCCATGCGTCCAGTGCCACGACCATCGATTCGCTGGACCTTGCCTTTAACCGGCCGATCCGCGTCCGCTTTGAGGTGAAAAAAGACGCGGAATATCCAAACGGACTGAATCTATACGGTTCGGGCTTCGGTGATCATCCGCAGGATATCATCCTGTCGTTTGTGCGGTACACGGAAGCCTGATCCTCATACGCCACGACGAACGGAACGATCGTCAGCTTGCCTTCCCGGCGCTCCTGCTCTCATGCCTGTAGGCCCGATCCTCCAACCCTCGATACGCAAAAAGGCTATTCCATGTCACCCCTTGGCGACGATGGAATAGCCTCTTTCGCTATTACAATCCTAACGGTTTATTTCTTCTTCAGTTTATTGGATTTCCCCATTAAATATAACAGATACGGTGCTCCCAGGAGCGCGGTAACGATACCCGAAGGCAGCTCCTTCGGAATGATTACCACCCTGCCGATCCAGTCTGCCCCAGCCAGCAGAATTCCGCCGAGCAGCGCCGCAATCACCATCGATTGCCGGTGACGGGCACCGACCAGCATTCGGGCGGCATGCGGCGCAAGCAGCCCGATAAAGCCGACCGAGCCGACGTTCGCGGCAGCGATGGAAGCCAGCAGCACTGCAATGATGGCGACATACATCCGGGTATTCCGCACATTCAGTCCAAGTCCGGTGGAGCTTTCTTCGTTAAACGTCAGCAGATCCACCTTCCGTCCGAGCCATGCCGCCAAAGGCAGCAGGATGAGGATCGCCGGAACAATCCGCTGCACCTCCGTCCAGCCCCGGTTATAGGTACTCCCCGCCATCCAGGATAAAGCGGGCGCAACGTCGACCTTCGCATGGACAATCATCAAATTGATGATGGCCGAACCCAGCGCGGCGACGGCGATGCCGACCAGCGTAAGAATTGTCGGATGAAGCCCTCTCCTCCAGGATACCGCGTATACTAAAGCGGCTGCGGCCATCCCTCCAAGAACCGCTCCGACCGGTACCCAGCCGGCCGACAATTGCGGGAAGCCTACCATCAGCAGCAGCGCTCCGGCTCCGGCCCCGCTGGTTACCCCGATCACCTGGGGATCTCCCAGCGGGTTGCGGACCGCATTCTGCAGCAGGCTTCCGCTGACGGCCAGCGCTATGCCGGACAAGCCGGCCGTCAGCAGCCTTGGCAGGCGGAAGTCCAGCAGAATTTGGCGATACATCGCCTCGCCGCCTCCGGTAAGCACGGCCACCACTTCCGTAAAGGGGATGCGCAAGCTGCCGCTCACCAGGCTGAACACCCAGACGAAAACCAGCAGCACGCTGAGCAGCGCAACCAGGACCGGATACGGAATCCGGCGCAGGCTTGTGCCGGCCATCATTGATCCCCCTGAAGCTCCGCGTCCCCCGATCAACGAGCGGGATACCCGAAGCGCAAGCCAGATCAGGCAAGGGGCACCGAGCATGGCCGTAATGGCTCCGACCGGAAGCTCCCCGTAGGCGTTCACGAACATCCTGGCCACCGTGTCGGCCCCGACAAGCAGAGCAGAGCCCCATAACGCGGCCAGCGGAATCAACCCTGCATGCCGGACTACGCCGGACAAGCGGACCAAATGGGGAGCAATCAACCCGATAAAACCGATCGGACCGACAACGCTCACGGTCACGCAGGCCAGCACGATAGCTGCCCCCATGGCAAGCAAGCGGGTGGTGCCGACTTTTTGGCCGAGGGAGCGCGCCGATTCCTCATTGAGCGTGAGGATATCCCATTGGCGTACCGCCATGCATAACACGACTAACCCGCCAATGATCCATGGCCATGAAAAAGCTACGCCATCCCAATCGTTCTGGATCAGCGAGCCCGAACCCCACAGTAAAATCCCCTGTGTTGTCTGCTGATTCAACAGCAGCAGCGCACTCGTGACGGACGATAGGACCAGGGTAACGATCATGCCGGACAATGCAATCCGCAAGGGAGAGCCCTGTGTCCTGCCAGCCAGCGCATAGACGGCTACAGCCGCCAGCGTTCCGCCTGCCACTGCCAATGGAAGAGCATATTGGTGCAGCAATCCCGGCCAGAAGATCATCCCGGCCACGACAGCCAAATAAGCGCCCGCATTCACGCCAAGCGTCGTTTCCGAGGCAAGCGGATTGCGCGTTACGGTTTGCATGAGCACGCCGGACACCGCCAAGGCCGCGCCCGCCAGCAGGCCCATGACCGTTCGCGGAAGGCGCACGCTGCGGATCAGATGGTGATCTGCAATATCCTGCGGAGACACCAGCGCCTGCACAACCGTTTTGACCGATATATCCGCAAGCCCTTGCGTTAAGCTGATAAACGTAAGAAATAGCAGTGCCGCAAGGCCTCCAGCCAGCATCCATAACGGCTTCCAGCCCCTACCTGAGGCAACAGGCGGGGCCGGATGGATGCTCACCGGCGTGGAGCCTTGAGCTGGTTTCTCGCCGAAACTCATTGCGTGAGCAGGTCAGCTGTCTTTTGAGCCATGGTCTGGGCAGACAACGGGCCGCCGTAAGGCCACATGTCACCGCCAAGTGCATACACGCGGTCTTCTTTAACAAAGTTCAGGCCTTTCCAAACCGGATTGTCCTTCAATTGATTCTCGATGATGTTATCACTGTCCTGGATAATATGCAGGAAATTCGCGTCCTGAAGAGCCGGCAGCGCCTCGACGTCCGCAGTGGTGAATCCGTAGACTTCAAATTGACCTGGCTTATGGGCGTTGGTCAGCCCGATGTGCTCAAGAATTTTTACGGCCAGGGAATTATCCGTCGATATTCGGAATACCGCCGCATTCTGGTTGCTGTACCCCATCGCCAGCGCAAACGGTTTTTCCGTCATGCCCGCAGCTTCAAGCTTGGCTTTGGCATCGGCATAGGTTTGATCCAAATTGCTAAGCACGTTTGCGGCTTCGTTTTTTTTATCAAGCACGTCAGCAATCGTATTAAAGGTATTGATCATTTCTTCATACTGATCCCCTTGTCCCTCAGCCGGATAAGGATCAAACACCAATGTTGGCGCGATGTTGTTGTACGTTTCAAAACCGGCTTCAAGATTGGATTTCAAACCGATGATCAGGTCCGGCTTCAAGGAAGCGATAAGCTCCAGATTCGGCTCTTGACGAGTGCCGACATCGGTCACGTCCGAACTGATCTCCACCGGGATGTTCACCCACTGTTTCATCCCTTCGATGTCTGCAATGCCGACAGGCTGAACACCCAGCGCAAGAACATCTTCTGCGTAAAGCCATTCCAGCGCCACCACGCGCTTCGGAACACCCGTAATTTTCGTTTCGCCCAATGCGTGTTTGATGGTTCGGGTCTCCGGCGTGGCCTCGGTGTTATCCCCGCCCTGTGCGGCCCCCTGATCCGAATTCTGCGCTGCCGTGGAGCCGCTTCCTTCATTGGATGCCGTACCCCCGCCGCAGCCGACTAAAACCACAGCAAATATCAATACAATAAATACAAGACCCTTCATACTCCGCATTGAATTTCTCCCCCTATACCCTCTATGTATTGTAGATATTGTTTATTAATAATAATTATTGAGAACAATTATCATTATCAATACTCAGCACAATGATAATCATTCTCATTGATAATGTCAATAGATTTATGAAGATTATCTGAACCCTTCATGAATCGTTTACTTTTCGCAATGAAGATCGGATTAACTCTTTACAGCCAAGTCGTTCTGTAACATAATCTTACTGATTGTTTTATGCACGCTTAATCTCAGCCATCGACTCATTCACGAAAGTCCATGGCTCTTTTGACAAATAACCGAAAAAGTGAGGGATTTCCATGCGTGACACCCCCCCTGCAGCTGCGGCCGAGAGCGACTTTCCCGTTAAGGCCGGTAATCCGGCACGGCGAGCCCTGATCGTTGCCGGCTATCATCGGCTTGCCGATCTTACCCGGGCGACGGAGAAAGAACTGCTTGCGCTTCACGGAGTTGGTCCAAAGGCGATCGGAGTATTGCGCGCCGCTTTGGCCGAGAAGGGTCTGGCCTTCAAAGAATAAAAAAAAGAGTGAATACATAAGGTACCTACATAGGATGGATCCCCAAGCCGTAAAAAGGTTCAGGGATCCATCACGTTTATGTTTGCCCCTATACGTCAAACCTTACCGAAGACAAAACCTTCAAAAAAACATATTTACATTTCTATAAAAATAGATATAATGAGCATATGGATACCTTACAAACCATTAAAGCACTATCAAACGAGTCTCGGTTCAAAATCCTGGAGTGGCTGAAGCACCCGGAAGAACATTTTGATCCGCAGGATCACATGCCTTCCAAATGTGATTTTCATGGCGGTATCTGCGTGGGCTCCATTTCAGAAAAAACAGGACTCGCTCAGTCGGTCGTTTCTGGCTACCTCGTCAAATTGCAAAAGGCTGGTCTCCTGGAATCCCATCGAGCGGGCCAGTGGACATATTACAGACGTAATGAGGAGGGCATTAAGCGTTTTATCGAACAACTCAAGGAAGAGCTTTAGGCTTAAAAAGAAATCAACCTGAAGATTAAGCTTAAAAGCTCTTTCTTTTTATCATATATATCTATTTTTATGAAAATACAGAAAAGCATATTAAACATATTGGAGGATTCCATACATGAGCAACCAAAATCAAAGTGTCCGATCTGCTGCATCCCTATTCGAGCCCTATACCATCGGCAACCTTACCCTGCCTTCCCGCGTGGTGATGGCTCCCATGACCCGAGGCTTCTCCCCGAATGGCGTTCCGGGCCCGGATGTGGCCGCTTACTACCGCCGGCGTGCGGAGAACGGCGTTGGTTTGATCATTACCGAAGGAACGCTGATTAACCACCCGGCGGCCACCGATAACCCCAATGTGCCTAATTTCCATGGAGAGGCCGCATTGAACGGCTGGGCCGAGGTGGTCCGTCAGGTCCATGAAGCCGGCGGTAAAATCATGCCGCAAATTTGGCACATCGGCATGACAAGACCGCTAGGTGCCGAGCCAAATCCGGAGGCACTTCCGATCGGACCATCCGGACTTGACCTGGACGGCAACGTGGTCACGAAACCGATGACCAAGGATGAAATCGAGCAGGTCGTTCAAGCTTATGCCGATGCCGCCGCGAATGCCAAACGCCTTGGCTTTGACGGCGTAGAAATCCATGGTGCCCACGGTTACCTGATCGACCAATTCCTCTGGGAAAGAACGAACCGGCGTACCGATGAATACGGAGGCGACATGCTGAAGCGCGCCCGCTTTGCGATCGAAGTGGTCAAGGCAGTCCGTCAAGCGGTGGGTCCTGACTTCCCTGTCGCCATCCGCCTATCCCAATGGAAGACGAACCAATATGAAGCCAAGCTGGCGGATACGCCTGAGAAGCTGGGGCAATTGTTAACCGCGCTGTCTGACGCCGGTGTCGATATATTCCACTGCTCGACCCGCCGCTTCTGGGAGCCTGAATTTGAAGGCTCTGACCTGAACTTTGCCGGATGGGCCAAGAAGCTGACTGGAAAAACAGTCATCACCGTCGGTTCCGTCGGTCTCGATGAGGTATTTACCAGCCTCTTCACCCAAGGTAAGGGTGCCGGCCAAAGAGACCTCGAAGAGCTGCTGAGTCGTCTTGAGGAAAATGAATTTGACCTGGTTGCCGTCGGCCGTGCTCTGCTGGCGGATCCAGAGTGGGCTGCCAAGGTTCGAGACGGGCGTTTCGACGAGCTTGCCCCATTCACGCCGGAATCCTTGCAAACGCTGGTTTAATGCGATTTCAGATCCCCAGCCCCCTTGGGACCTGAGCGCCGCATTAGATCTTCAAATACAAAACCGGAAGCAGATTGCTTCCGGTTTTTTTGCCGTATGCTGTTCATTGCTATTCGTCATGCAAAGCGGCTTGACGTTTGTAATGATCCTCGATGACCATGCAAGCCATCGCTTCGATCACGGGTACGACACGGGGGCAGATGCATGGATCGTGTCTGCCGATCGTCGTTATCTCCCGTTCATTACCCTCCACATCGACTGTCCGTTGGGGAATCGAAATGGAGGAAGTCGGCTTGACGACGACTCGGAACACGATGTCCGCCCCGGTGCTGATACCGCCGATGATCCCGCCGGCATGGTTCGTCCGAAAACCCTCCGCGTCCATCTGGTCGTTATGTTCGCTTCCCCGCATGGAGGCGGCTTGGAAGCCCGTCCCGAATTCGATGCCCTTAATCGCTCCCACGGACAACATCGCCTTCGCCAGCTCAGCGTCAAGCTTGTCGAATACGGGTTCTCCCAATCCCGCAGCGATTCCGCTGATACGGCACTCGACGATTCCCCCGCAGCTGTCGCCCTCTTCGGCCAGTCGTTCTATCCTCTCGATCATGCGAACGGCCGCTTCAGGATCACATGCCCGTACAGCATTGCGTTCGATGGCATCGACGTCGAATTGCTCGCACCGGATGCCGCCGATCTCAGTCGTATAGGCCAGGATCGAGACCCCCCGACGTTCCAGAAGCTTGCGCGCCACGGCACCGGCAGCCACTCGCGCAGCCGTCTCCCTTCCCGAAGCTCTTCCGCTTCCTCGATAGTCGCGTATCCCGTATTTTTTCTCATAAGTGAAATCCGCGTGCCCGGGCCGATAGGCCGATTTGATGGTGTCGTATGCCGACGGGCGCATGTCGGTGTTGTTCAGCATGATGCACAGTGGCGTGCCCGTGGTTTTCCCCTCGAATAGCCCGGATACAATGCGGATCTTATCGTATTCCTTGCGGGGAGTCGTAACGGAGGATTGCCCCGGCCTTCTGCGATCCATCTGAATCTGGATGTAGGCCTCATCCAGCTCAACGCCAGGCGTGACGCCCTCCAAAATGACGCCGACTGCTTCTCCGTGCGATTCCCCGAACGTAGTCATTTTCAATCGTTCTCCAAACGTACTTCCTGCCATGTCCCTACCTCCCGAATACTTTCGATTCCTTTTCATTTAGTTTAAGGGTATAGTTGAAATAAATGAAATCATAATATCGTAGAGATGCCATAGAGAGGATTGATGACAAATGATCGCCAACACCGAATGGTATCGGGTGTTTCTGCATGCCGCCGAGACGTCCAATTTGACGAAAGCCGCTCAAAACCTCCATATGACGCAGCCTTCTGTGAGTTATGCCATCAAACAGCTGGAAGAAGCGCTCGGCGTGGGCCTGTTCGACCGATTATCCAAGGGCGTCCGCCTGACGCAAGAAGGCCAAGCCCTGTATCAGCATGTCCGGCAAGCCTTCGACGAACTCGATTCAGCCGAGCGCCGCTTGAAGAAGCTGAAGCAGTTCGGCGAAGGCAGGCTGAGGATCGGCGCGAACGGGGCTATCGTTAAGGACTTTCTCCTCTCCTTGCTCGACCGATTCCATGCCCGCTATCCCGACATCCGCATCCAGCTGTCACAGGAGCGAACCAGCAGCATCGTGGAGCGCTTAAAGAAAGGCTCGTTGGATCTCGGCTTTGTTCACCTTCCCGTATCGGACGAGGAAATCCATATCATCGACTCCCGTACTTCGCCTTATTGCGCCGTGGTTGGAACGGCCTTCGCAGATTGGGCTCGCAGGCCTCTACGGACGGAAGAATTGACGGAGCTTCCCCTCTTGTTGCTATCCCCTGGCAGCTCGACGCGGTCCTTCATCGAAGGGTGGTTCCGATCGCAAGGGGTGGAAGCGGAAGCCGACTTCGAGTTGAACAGCCTGGACATGTTAGCGGAATTTGCCGAGCGCGGTTATGGAACAGCCTTCTTGCCACGGGCCTTTGTCTCGTCCCGCATCGCGGACGGTTCCTTGCTGGAGCTTCGAACAGATACTCCGTTACCGGATCGATATATCGGCGTCGCCGTTCGGAAGCACCAGTCGCCTTCGCTGGCGGCAGGGGCATTTTTGGAGATGCTGCAGCACAACTGACGATCTTCCGCCGACATTCCCAACTGAACAAGGCAGCCGGATGAACGGCTGCCTTTGTTTCGTTTGTATTGACTAACGGTTTAGCAGATAAAAGCTTGCTTCTCATCAAATCCTGTCCAGGCTGGCACCTGTTGAATACACACAAGCAGCTGTTTAGCTTTGAAAAACTAACCGTAAGCCCTCACTTCAATAACCTCGGCATAATCAGAGCCGTTCGTGCGCTCCACCACCAATCGAAGCGCCGCGCATGGAACGGGCTCCTCCAAACGGTGGACAGTTCTCCGGCGGCGGTTCAACGCCTCCGAGGCAAGGGTGATCCACTTCCCTTCCGAATCCAGCGCTTCTAGTCTGTAGGCACGGACCAGCTCAGGGATGATGTCGAACGGCGTACGATGATGATGCAGATTGATCAGATCCTCGTTGACATCATCGTTGAAGATCAGGTGAATCTCGCGGACCGACTGCACTTCCTTCCACTCCAGCTTCAACCAAGGCGTCTCCCCGTCTGCGATTCGCTCCGATACCCACATATGCGGACCGCCGTAAGGACGCTTGTATCCATCAATGACATGCTCCGGTTGATACGCCCTTGAACCGATCGCCGACCGCAGGCAAAACAGCTTGCGGACCAGCCCCTTCATGCTCCACTCCACCACCGGCTGGCTGTCATCATGGTCTTCCAGCTCCTTGGAGACGCGGGCTGGCGTCCCCCGTTCGAAGGCAAGCAGCCCGCTCATCGGCTTGGACGACAAATACAGCGTCAGATCCGGATTTTTGCGCACGATGATAAAGGCGTTCTGCGGCTCCGCCGGCTGCCAATCCAGCTGGACGGGAACCCATTGCCCCTGCCCCGGCATGATCCGGACGGAGGTGCGAAATTCTAACGCGGCCGGCACGTAATTCTCCGGACGTCCCGTGCTCCAAACCTCCACCGTCATGTCGGTCTCCTGCTCCGCATCCACCAGCCATGCCACCTCGCCCGCCAGCCCCGGATCGGCCGGCATCAGCACGGCAATGTCCCGCTCCAGCGGGTAAGGCGCCTCCGCCTCCTCGATCGCGATCCTGGACAGGTGGGACGATGCGCTGACCTTAGCGCTTCGGGCCAGATCCAGCGGATCGTGGTTTGCAACCCCGAGCACGGAGGCATCCTGCTTCAGCAGCGTCTGCTGAAGCTCCCCGCTCCGGCTGCGGGACAGCTCGCGCGGGGAGAGGCCGTGCTGGATGCACAGCGCCGCAGCCGTGCCGGCCGCTTCGCCCAGGACGGCGCAGGTCGCCATCACCCGCGTGGTGCCGAAGGCCACGTGGGTGGCGCTGATGTTGCGCCCGGCGAACAACAGGTTGGCCACGTTCGCCGAGTACAGGCTGCGGAACGGTATATGGTAATTCCCGTCCGCATGCATATGCTTCGAGCCGCTCTCTTCGGCGTACATGCCCTGCGGTGGATGCAGATCGATCGACCAGCCGCCGAAGGCCACCCGGTCCTCGAACGGCTCTTGGGCCATAATATCGTTTTGCGTAAGCACATAGTCGCCGACAAACCGGCGGTATTCCCGCTTGCCCGGCTGGGCGCCGACCCACTCCAGCGTCATATTGGCGGCATCGAATTTGCCGGAATTTTTGATATAGTCCCATATGCCATATATGACTGACCACAGCTCATCGCGGATCCGCTCATTGTCATGCACGGTGTCGAGCTCGCCGCCCCATTCGATCCACCAGTAATGGCAGCCCGAGTCGCCGCTGCGGATGACCCGTTTGATCGGGATCGGCGTCTGCGTAATATCCTTGGCGAAGGCAGGCGGCACGAATTTTACCGGGTGTCCGGCATCCTTCGTGTAGAACAGCAGCGTGCTGCCGAGTGTCACATCGTCCGCCGTCTCCGGCGCCCATTCCTCCTCGTATTCGCTGCGTGCTTCCCGCCCGAGCCGGTATTTTGCTCCCGCCAGGAATCCGACCAGCCCGTCCCCTGTGCAATCCAGGAACACGGGACTCTCAAACCGGATGCGCCGCTCCGAGCCCATCATCCAACCGGTAACCGAACGGATCTGCCGCGCGTCAGAATCTCCGTCCGCTTCTACCTCATGCACGTCCGTATTCAAGAACAGGGTGATGTTTGGCTCGGCCCGCACGGTCTCCAGCACGATCAAATCCCATAGATACGGGTTGCCGTCCGGATTCCGGTACTGGTTCTCCACGAACATCTCGCCCATAATGCCGGTTTCCCGGGCATAGCGGTTGATCCCGTGAGCCGTCGCGCCGCATACCCATACGCGCACCTCGCTGCTGGAGTTGCCGCCCAGAACCGGGCGGTTCTGCACGAGCGCTACCTTTTGTCCGAGCCTGGCGGCCGCCACCGCCGCGCAGACCCCTGCCAAACCGCCGCCAATCACCGTTATGTCGCTTACTTCCGTTTCGTTTCTCATGCTCTTTCTCCTTTCATTTTCGTCCAGCTCATCTGTGGACATGGATTATGGGCTATCCTTTTACAGCCGAGCTCGCCACGCCCTGAATGATATATTTCTGACCGATCAGGAATACGAGAATCATCGGAATGATACCTGCGGTCGCCGCCGCCATCATGCCGTTATAATCCACCGTATTTTCGAGAATGAAATTTTGCAGCCCCAGCGGAACAGTATACAGATCCTGATCGATCAAGAACACCAAGGCGTTCTCGTAATCGTTCCAGTGCCAGGAGAAATCGATAATGGCCAGCGTGGCCAGCGAAGGCTTCGCCATCGGCAGAATGATCCGGGAAAAAATGCGGAAATGTCCTGCTCCGTCGATAAAGGCAGCTTCCGAAATTTCATGCGGTACGGAGAGGAAGAACTGCCGCATCATGAACACCCCGAATATCGTGAATACGCCCGGCAATATCAGAGCCCAATGCGTGTTGTAAATGCCGACCCAGTCGAACATGATGAACTTTGGCACAAACAGCACTTGAGGAGGGACCATCATCATCGACAAATAGATCATGAACATGGCATTCCGTCCCTTGAACTCGATCCGGGCAAAACCGTAAGCGGCTAAAGCGGACAGCAATACCGCTCCGACGGTGCTGATCAAGGCGACTTTAAGCGAGTTGAGGTAGTAGTGGCCAAAGCTGTTCGCTCCGGTCCACACTTTCACATGATGATCCCACATGAATTGGGCGGGAATCCACTGAATCGGGTACTGGAACACTTCCGCCGGCATCTTGAACGAGGTGCTGATCATCCAGAGGAAAGGGACGATCATAACCACGCTGAAGAACAGCATAATGAACGTGACGATTATTTTGGTGTATAAGGCTTTGGTCATTGTCCTTCCTCCTTAATAGTGAACCCAGCGCTTCTGGCCGATCCATTGAATGACGGTGAAGATCATGATGATCAAGAACAGCGCCCAGGAGATCGCGGATGCATAACCCATTTCGTAGTAGCGGAAGGCATTCTGGTATATGAACAGGGATAACACGGTGGTGCTGTTGCCCGGGCCCCCTTGCGTAATGGCTTGAATGATCCCGAACTGCTTGATGGTCATAATGAGTCCGGTAATTAGCAGCAGGAAGGTCGTGGGGCTGACGAGCGGCCATAGGATGCTGCGAACCGTTTGCCAGGCGCGGGCCCCGTCGATTTTGGCAGCCTCCAGCAGCTCCGTTGAGACCTCCTGCAGTGCAGCCAGGTAGATGATCATGTTATAACCGAGCATGAACCAGATCCAGATGATGTCGATGGCATACATGGAGGAATCCATGGTGGACAGCCATCCCGGGGGATTGGTTATCCCGAACGACTTGAGGATTCCGTTGATCGGGCCGTTATTCGGATGGAACAGCAGCATCCATACGAAAGCCACGGCGACGCCGCTGGTGATGTAAGGCATGAAATATAAGGCGCGGAGCAGCTTTTTTAAATACACCGAGCGGTTCAGTACCACGGCGACGATGAAAGCCAGTCCGATCGATATAGGAACGGATAACAGAAAGAACAGCGTATTTTTGATCGAAATGTAGAAGACCTCGTCGCCCAGCATTTTTTGAATGTTGGCCAGACCCACGAACTTCGTGTCCGAGCTCATAAATTTGTAGTCCGTAAACATGAGATAGAACGAATACAAGGCTGGCACAATAAAAAACAGCATCACGCCGACCATGTTTGGCCCTATAAACAGATAGCCGAGATACTGCTGCCGTTTCATCCAGGATGTTTTCACATAGCCCCACTCCTCTTGGTCTTTTTCATCTCAAGCATAGCAGTCGGGACCAAGCGGGGATAAGGAACAAATCCTTCGAATTTATGCTACAGAAGTATGCAATTACAGTGCCGCGGCCTTCGGTCGCTCCGTAGATTTGTTCTATGGCCGACGAGAAAAAAAGCGGCAATCAACTCCCCAGCCCGGATCATGCCGAGATAGGCAGTGTCGAAGCCGGAACAAAAAGGGGACCGCCGCCCGAAGCGATAGTCCCCTTCTATTGGTGCCGATATCCTCTTATTTGCCTTCTTTTAAAAACGTATTGTGCCGGTTCACCATGGCCTCCAGCGTTTGATCGAGCGATTGGGCGTTAAGGAAATACTTCTCATACTCCTGTGCGCGCATATCCATCACCTCTTGCGGCAAGCTCCTAACGTACGTAGGCGTTTTGTCTTCGAACATGACGTGCATCAAGGAATCCAGGTCATACGTGTCTTTCTTATCGCCGAGCAGGTTATTTAACGCCTCTTCCTGATCGGCGTCCTTCGAAGCCGGCAATCTTCCGCCCGCGGCCATAGGAGCCATGCCTCCGTCCGCATACCACTTCAGGAATTCCCAAGCTTCCGCTTGTTTTTTGGATTTGGCATTAATGGAGATGTAATCACCGAGGCCGCCCCTTGTCACGTAACTGTCCGCACTGTCCGTTAGTCTTGGCACTTGAGCGAACGCGATAGTGAAGTCGCGCGGGAAATCCGTAAAGTTATTCGAACTTCGCAGCAGCCAAGCCCCGATATTCAGCATAGGCACTTCCCCGCTCAGGAACACTTGCTCCACCGGCATTTTGGAAGTCAGCTGCTCTCCAAGCGGCGGCGTGGTCTTGTCCTCCTTCATCATGACGTTCAGGGTTTCCAGCCATTTTTTGACCAGCGGGTGGTCCAGATTCGAAGTTCCGTCCGCCTTGGTGTACCCCTCTTGCGATAACACCGAATCAATCGGATCGACGAACGGCTCCATATTTTGAATAAATCCGTAGTTATTGCCGACTTTGAGCTTCTTGGCATATTCGCGCAGTTCATCCCACGTCCAGTCCTTCGGAACGGGCAGGCCGGCCGCATCAAGGGCATCCTTGTTCAGCGCGACGAAGAAGGCGCTTTTCGTGGTCGGCATCCCGTAATACTTCCCGTTGATTTTCCAGCCTTCAGCGTCGGGCCCCATTTTCTCGTCGATATTGTAATCGTCGAATTGGCTCAGATCCAAGGCTAAATTGGACTCCACCCGTTTGGACGTTTGGGAAAGCGTGTAATTCACGAACAGGTCGACATCCTGCCCTGTAATCATGGCTGTATCGAGCTTCAGGTTCCCGTCATCGTCATTGACGTAGCGGACATACTCGACTTGAATATCGGGATGCTCGGCATTCCACGCGTCGATGACCTCTTGCGGTCCCGCCTCCGGCGGTACGCCGCCCCACATGGTTAGTTTGACCGGATCGCCGGATGAAGGCGCTTTCGAATTGTCCGTTCCTTGTCCCTCATTCGCGGATGATGCGGTTTTGCCGCCGCAGCCTGCAAGAAGACCCATTAGCAATACCCCGATGAGAAGCATCGCCCATCCTTTTTTATTTCTCACATTAGAGACCTCCCCGAGAATCATATTGGTGTGATGCCCTCTCATCGTAGCAGGGAACGGGAGCCGCATTTAAGCTACATATCCATTCAGATAATGGAACAAAACGATGGAATTCCTGTTTCGGCGAATCCTATGCCCTGCATAGAATCGTTCTATTTAGCGTCTTTGCCGTGTTGTCTGTATTTGCTCGGCGTGAAGCCGGTCAACCGCTTGAATATTTTAATAAAATAATTGTCGTTCACGAACCCCACCCGAAGGCCGATCTCGTGAACTGGGAGGTCGGTTTGAAGCAAATACGCGATGGCTTTATCCACCCGGACCTGGTGCAAATAATGAATCAAGGTGCGTCCGGTCTTTTTCTTGAAGAGCGCGCTGACGTAATTCTCGCCCATCATCACGTAGCCCGACATCGATTTTACCGTAATGTCCTGCTCGTAGTGCTCATGGATGTACTGCAATATTTTCTGTACTTCCGGGTGTGACGTGATTTCCTCGGGGGAGGTATGATGCGCCGACTGTGACGGCATCGTCTCCGTGGACGCGACCGGAATCGAAACAGGTTGGCTTGGGTTCGGGCTCGGGTTACTCTTGGTCAGCTCGGCATTCATTTTGTGCAGCGTCTCCCGCAGCGTATTCACGCTCATCGACAGCTTCAGGATATAGTTGGATGCCCCGTATTCCATCGCTTGCCGGACATACTCGAATTCACTCATGCAGGTCAGCATCACGAACCTAGAAGCGTATCCCTCTTCCCGGGTTCTGCGGAGGAGCTCCACGCCATCCATTTCCGGCATCACGATATCGGTCAGCACGAGATCGGGCGGATTGCTCCGGATCATCTCCAGCGCCTCGGCGCCGTTGCCTGCCTCTCCCGCCACCTTGAATCCAAGCTCCTCCCACGCGATGATCTCGCGCACGGACTCTCGCACAAATACCTCGTCCTCCACCAGCAGCACCTTCCACATAGGTCTCTCCTCCTCGCAGCTTTCAATCCGGTTCCAAGCCTACATAGGCCAGTGGCGAATCATCTGCCCGTTATGATGAAATCAAGTGATCGTTCTGATAAGGCGTTGAGATTAACAACGGGATAGAAAATCGAATCCGCGTTCCCCGCTCCGAAGATATAATCTCCATGCTGCCCTCTTCTTTAAATAACAGCCGCAGCAGCTCTTGCACATTGTTGAGACCGATGCCCGGACGTTTACGCATTCCGCCCGCCTGCCGGGACTGCTCCATGCCGACGCCGTTGTCCTTGATCTCCACCGCCAATCGATTCAGTCCCTCCCGGGTAACCGTAATTTCAATGAGACCCTCCTGCTCCGGCAGCGGCCCGATTCCGTGTAGGATGGCATTCTCCACGAGCGGCTGCAGGCAGAGCTTGGGCACAAGCGCATAGAGGATGTCCTCATCATACGCAAAGGTCACGTCAAAACGGTGATTATAACGCACCTGCTGAATATGGACATAGGCCTGCACCAGCTCGATTTCATCCTTCAAATGCACCAGATCCTTCTCCGTATTCAGGCTCGCCTCCAGCAGCTTGCCCAGAGACAGTGTGATATTCGTGATATCCTCATTCCCGTGGCGAATGGCACTCCACTTGACGGTATTTAGCGTGTTGAGCAGAAAATGGGGGTTCATCTGAGCCAGCAGCATATGAAAATGCACCGTTTCCTTCTGCCTTTCCTCGGCCTTCAATCGCTGAATCAGCACATCCATGTCGTTGAGCATGGAATTGAACGTCTGCGTCAGTTCCAGAATCTCGCCCCGGAACTTGTGCTCCGGCAGCCGGATTTTCAGATTGTTGCGGACAACCGCCTTCATCTTATTCTGCAAATGGGATAACGGCCGGGTAATCGTGGCGGCAATAATGAAGGTCATGATGAGGAAAGCGCCGGTCAGCAGGAAAAAGGTCATGAAATATTGGCGCTTCAGCTCCTCGATCTCGTTAAAGAGCACCGTCAGCGGAATCCGGTTCACGATATACCAATCCAGCGATTCCACGTAAATGTAATTCACCAGGGTGTTGGAGGCCTTATCGATAAAATACTTCTGCCTGGGCTCGGCCGCAATCCTGGCTTTCACCTCGCCGGTCAGACTGCTGTTCAAGATCGATTGGGATACGTTCTCCCCAGCGCTTGTAATCAAAAAATACTCCTGTCGCAGCGTCGACTGCTTCAATACCGATTGAAACCAGAAGGAGTAATCGATGCTGATCCGGGCCATGCCGTACGGCTTGTTGCGGGGAGTTTCCATGTATGCGTACAGTGACAGCAGGTAAGGACTCGTCGAGATATCCCGCAGCACGTAGTTCGCATCGCTCGAAACCCAATGGTACGACACACCCTCCATCTCTTCCCTATCAAAGCCAGGGTTGTCCCGAAGCTTCCTGTAATCGAGCGCCTCCCTGGGAGAATAAGAAGTGTAAGCGTTGCCATGAAAGTCGAGAATCGTGAAGTAGACCGACGGATTATATAGGAAAAAGCTGTTGTTCAAATTTTTGAACTTCTCCTCCATCAGGTTTTTGTTCTCGAGCCCCTGCCGCTGCCCGGGATGGGTCAGCACGGAGGCCACCGTCGAATCCTGCTCCAGAAATATCAGCGTTTTGAAGGCTACGCTCAACTGATCCTCCAGCGTTCGATACATCTGCTCCAGCTGGCTGTGGCTCTGCTGGCTGATTTTCTCCTGGACCAAGGTCTCGATCCGCTGATAGTTGTACAAATTCAAAATGCCGAAAGGCAGCAGTATGACCAGAACGAACGCGGCAAACAGACGGTATTTCAGCTTGTGTGGAAACAGGGATCGTATTCGGTTCAGCACCCTCCCGCACTCTCCTTTTCGCTCGCTTGTTCTTCAATTATATCAGCACCGGTTCGCTTGAGAATGGCAATGCCTGAAATTGCATGGATATGTGCGGTTGATGCTGGGCGCAGGCATAGTGGATGTGTAGATTTGTTCTATTTTTATCAGACAAAAAAGACCAAACTCTCCGAGAGAGCTTGGTCCTCATCGATTGCATCAACGCATTTCGTGCTCAAGCGCGTTAACGATCACGCCCGCTAACGTCGAGGTCAGTCACTCCTGATCTTGCCTGTTGCGTTTGATATCGAATTTAAGGACTTACTTTTCCATCAGCATTTCAAAGCAATTTAACAGCAGCACATACGTCTGCTCGAATGTGAGCTCGCCTTTCGGGTTGAACTGATTCTTGGCCATGCCGTTCATTAAAGAGAGGTTAGTCGCTTGGTATACTTGTTCCTTCGCCCATGGCGAGATGCTGCTGTCGTCCGCGAACCGAGAAGCCGAAACGGATCCGGTTGATGCCGGTCTGCCTTTCAGTTCATTCGTCTTGGCATACACCTGAAGGATCAGCGCGGCAGCCTGTTCTCTGGTGATGGTCGCTCGCGGCGAGAAGGATTGCGGCGATGTGCCGTTGATGATACCGTTTTGGCTTGCCCACGTCACGGTCCAATCATCGACGTCCTTAAACGGGGTCTTAACGTCGGTGACATCCTTATATAGATCCTGTCCCAGCATGGTCTCGATCATATGTACCGCCATCTCCGTAAACTCCACCCTGGTGATCGGCTGCTGATAGGATCGGTCAAACGGCCAGCCGATAATGCCATTCGCTTTTGCCTTCATGTAATCCGCTTGAGCCCAGTTACTCACTTTGCCATCAGCCGGACCATCATTCACGTTAACGTAGACCCGGCTTCTTGACTCCAGATAATCATTGACAGAGATCCATGTCGATCCCTTGCCTACGGCTTTGACCTTGCCGTTTGCATCAATCTCCACGATCCGGTTATCTCCGCTTTTGAACGTATTGCCGCTGGTCTGCAGTCCGTCGGTGAGGCCCATTTGAAGGGTTTCCCCCTTTTGAAGCTGAATATCGTAGCGGGCCAACAAACCAGGCATCATTTTGAAAAACGTCGTGGTGAACTCGACCTGTGCCGCGCTTCCGGAAGCGGTATATAGACCCGTGATCTGAACGGTGAAGGCATCGTCCGACGCAAAATCGCCTATGCCGTCAGGCCTAAAAATGACGGCAAACGGCACGCCGTAATAGCTGGTCTGCACATTGAAATATTTGCCCGATTTATCGTTGTCGCTTTTGTCAAAGCTCCACTCTTTCCCGTCCCTGACACGGGTCAATTTCACTTGAATCTGATCCGTTCTTGTCCGGTCATACTTTTGCGGGTTCAACGACACCGACCATGGATCGTTTGTCTTAAAAACCTCTTCCGGAAAATATCCTGCAGACGGCCAGGCGATGTAATCATACTGAACTTCGGAAGCCGGGCGGCCCTTGTCCATCGAGTACATCGACGCATAGGCAACGTTGTTGGCGGTATGTACCATACCGAACATGGTCTGTTTCATCTCCGGATTGATGATCCACCGGCGGTGTCCGACGCGATCGATATTCGTAGCCCCGCTATCCGCCATATAACCAAGGACATTGTCATAAAAGGTCGGGCTGCCCCCGTAAAGGTTGCTTGTCCTCGCTCCTTCCTTCGCTGAAGCGTACAGCGAATCGTCCATGCCGGCCGGCATGGTTGGATAATGGCTCAGCTTTTGATGCAGAGCGTTTACAAGCGCTGCCGCCTGCTGCTGCCCTGCAAGCGAAGGGTTGGCCGTCACGTCATCGGGCAGGCCGGATAGGTACCTTACAAAGTTGACGGCGCGAATGCCGTCCTCGATATATTCCGGTTTTATCGTCCCTGCCTTATAGGGTACGGCGACGCTTGGCGATTCCATGTAAATTCGTTCAGGCCCCATGTAGGATGTGCCAGTATCCATGGGTTTGTACTGCTGCCATTTATTCAGGATATCCTGCTTCGTTCGATCTCCCGTCAGCTGCTGAACGTCAGCTGCATGGGCATCGGGGGCCGATAAGACTGCTGCGATCAGCATAGCCGCAGGCAGAATCAGCCATTTTCTCGATCGTTGGAGTGATCGTTTCATAGATTCAAGCCACCTTACTTCTAGTATTTTTCCTATAACTTCCGTCTTCATCATTATAACGGCAAATATAGGAAACTTGAACTATAAAAAGATAGGCTTGTAGATCTACTAGAGTATCCCGGCCGTCGCACAGCCTATTCCATTCCAGCTTCCCGATTTTAACAGCGACCGGAGACGATATACGCACCGCCCCACGGCACGATAACAGAGTGTGCAGCCTTCGATCTCTTCTTCTCCCACGCCCAAAAGCCCGGCTCATGTTACTTCACAGAGCTGAGCTTTCTTCTTTGCACTCCTATGAGATACTCACAAGCGGCTGCACACCTCCTTTCCTGCTCAGGTGCGTATATTGGTGGAGGAGCAGCGCGTTCGCCTTTAAAATCGGGAAGCTTCCTTAGCCTATTCCATTCCAGCTTCCCGATTTTAACAGCGACCGGAGACGATATACGCACCGCCCCACGGCACGATAACAGAGTGTGCAGCCCTAACCCCGCAGATCTCAAATGAATGCAAAAAAGCCCAGCTCCCTCTAAAACAGGAGCCGGGCTTTCTCTTATTTCAATTATTTTTGCTTCAGGTTGTAGAACGACTTCAAGCCGTTGTATTGAGCAAGCTCGCCCAATTGGTCTTCGATGCGAAGCAATTGGTTGTATTTCGCCACACGGTCGGTACGGGAAGGAGCACCCGTTTTGATTTGGCCTGCGTTAGTAGCCACTGCGATATCAGCAATCGTGCTGTCCTCGGACTCACCGGAACGGTGGGAGATGACAGCCGTGTATCCTGCGCGTTTTGCCATTTCGATCGCATCGAAAGTTTCAGTCAATGTACCGATTTGGTTAACTTTGATCAGGATGGAGTTACCGATACCCTCGTTGATGCCTTTTTCCAGACGCTCCGTGTTCGTAACGAACAGGTCGTCACCCACGAGTTGAATTTTGTTACCCAATTTCTCGGTGAGCAATTTCCAACCTTCCCAATCGTCCTCGGAGCATCCGTCTTCGATGGTTACAATCGGGTATTTGTCTACCCAAGAAGCGAGCAGGTCAACGAATTCTGCCGGCGTGAAGGATTTGCCTTCGCCTTCCAGAACATACTTGCCATCTTTGAAGAACTCGGTGGAAGCAACGTCCATACCCAGCAATACATCTTCGCCTGGCTTGTAGCCGGCTTTTTCGATCGCTTCGATGATGGAAGACAGTGCATCTTCGTTGGACGTGAAGTTAGGAGCGAAGCCGCCTTCGTCACCAACCGCCGTGTTCAGGCCTTTGCCCTTCAGAACGGATTTCAGGTTGTGGAAGATTTCAGCGCCCATGCGAAGAGCTTCTTTGAAGCTAGGTGCGCCAACAGGCAATACCATGAATTCTTGTACGTCAACGTTGTTGTCCGCGTGAGCGCCACCGTTCACGATGTTCATCATAGGCACTGGAAGTTGTTTGGCGTTGAATCCGCCAAGGTATACATACAGCGGAAGATCCAAAGCATCAGCAGCAGCGCGAGCTACAGCCATGGATACGGCCAAGATGGCGTTCGCACCCAATTTGCCTTTGTTTGGCGTACCGTCCAAAGCGATCATCAGTTTGTCGATGCCGAGTTGGTCCAAAGCGTCCATGCCGATCACTTCAGGAGCAATGATTTCGTTCACGTTCTCAACGGCTTTCAGAACGCCTTTGCCCAGGTAACGGGATTTGTCGTCGTCGCGAAGCTCAACAGCTTCGTGAACGCCAGTGGAAGCACCGGATGGAACGATAGCGCGACCGATTGCACCGGATTCCAGGTATACTTCAACCTCTACGGTTGGATTGCCGCGGGAGTCAAGGACTTCGCGTGCATATACATCAGAAATAATAGTCATGTGTATAGTCTCCTTTGAAATGTTATGTTTATGTTCCATTATGAACTACTTATTTACGTGCTGCAATCATGGAGGTTCCCGTCATCTCGTCAGGCTTCGGCAGCCCCATCAGATCAAGAATCGTTGGCGCGATGTCGGCCAGAATACCGCCTTCACGCAGCGTTACGTTCTCATCCGTTACGATGAACGGAACCGGGTTCGTGGTATGCGCGGTGAATGGACGGCCATTCTCATCGAATACCATGTCCGCATTTCCGTGGTCAGCCGTAATGATAACCACGCCGCCTTTGGCAAGAACGGCATCCACCACTTTGCCAACACACTCATCGGTGGTTTCTACCGCTTTAACGGTAGGCTCCAGCATACCGGAGTGACCAACCATGTCCGGGTTCGCGAAATTCAAGATGATCGCGTCATGCTTATCCGCTTCGATTTCTCTCACGCAAGCATCCGCCACCTCATAGGCGCTCATCTCCGGCTTCAGATCGTACGTCGCCACTTTCGGCGAGTTGATCAATACGCGCGTTTCGCCTGGAAGCTCAACATCGCGTCCGCCGCTGAAGAAGAACGTCACGTGCGGGTACTTCTCCGTTTCCGCAATGCGAAGCTGCTTCTTGTTGTGCTGAACCAACACTTCGCCCAGCGTGTTGTCCAGATCCTTCGGCTTGTAGGCGACGAAGCCTTCCACCGTCTCGCTGAACAGCGTCAAGCAGACAAAATGCAAGCTTTGCGGGAACTTCGGTCCGCGATCGAAACCACGGAAATCTTTGTTCGTGAACACTTGGGACAGCTGGATCGCACGGTCAGGGCGGTAGTTCAGAAAGATGACGGAATCTCCGCTCTCCACCAGACTTACCGGTTCTCCCGCGCCATTTACCATGACGGTCGGCTCCACGAATTCATCATAAACCGATTTCTCGTAGGATTCGGTGATGGCTTTCAGCGGATCCGTATATTTAGGGCCTTCGCCGTACACCATCGCACGGTAAGCCTTCTCGACGCGGTCCCAACGCTTGTCGCGGTCCATTGCGTAGTAACGACCGGAAAGCGTAGCGATTTGGCCAACGCCCACTTCCTCAATCTTCGCAATCAGATCCTTAACGAACTGCTTGCCGCTGTCCGGTGCCACGTCGCGTCCATCCATGAAACCATGGATGTATACGTCATGGAAATCTTCCTTCTTGCAAAGATCCAGCATCGCAAACATGTGCTCAATGTGACTGTGAACGCCACCGTCGGATACCAGCCCGTACAGATGCAGCTTCTTGTTGTTGTTCTTGGCAGCGCGAACGGCTTCCACCAGCGTTTCGTTCTCGAAGAATTCTCCTTCGCGAATCGACTTCGTGATGCGGGTCAAATCCTGATACACGATCCGGCCTGCGCCGATGTTCAAGTGACCCACTTCGGAGTTCCCCATTTGACCTTCCGGCAAGCCTACGGCTTCGCCGCAAGCGGTCAACGTGGTGTTCGGATATTGCTTCAAATACCGGTCGTAGTTAGGCTTGTTCGCTTGAGCGACCGCATTGCCCACCTCGGTGTTGCGAAGCCCGAAACCGTCCATGATGATCAGAGCTACGGGTTTTGGAGCAGACATTTACTTCGCCCCCTCAACGAGTGCGATGTAGGAAGCCGGTTGTAGACTTGCACCACCAACGAGCGCGCCGTCGATGTCACTTTGTCCCATATACTCCGCTACATTTTCAGGCTTCACGCTGCCGCCGTATTGAATGCGGACTTGGTCTGCAACGGTTTCGCCGTACAGGCCTTTAACGAGTTCGCGAATATAGGCGATGACTTCATTCGCATCCTCTGCCGTGGAGGATTTGCCCGTTCCGATTGCCCAGATTGGCTCGTAAGCAATAACGACATGAACCGCTTGATCAGCAGGAACACCTGCGAACGCTGCTTCCGTTTGTACTTTGCACACGTCTTTGGTTTGGCCGGCTTCGCGTTCTTCCAGCTTCTCGCCAACGCATACGATCGGAAGAAGACCATGACGGAATGCCGCATGCACCTTCTTGTTCACGATCTCATCGGTTTCAGCAAAATACTGACGGCGCTCGGAATGTCCAATAATGACGTAGTCCACGCCCAGGTCTTTCAGCATCAAGCCGCTGATTTCACCCGTAAAGGCGCCATTGTCTTCGAAATGAAGATTTTGTGCACCGATTTTGATGTTCGTGCCCTTTGCCGCTTCAACCAATGCAGGAAGATTGGTAAACGGCGCGCAGATCACGCTTTCCACGCCTTCTATTTCCGCTTTGCCTTTCACATCTTCAATAAATGAAGTTGCTTCCGGAACAGTTTTGAACATTTTCCAGTTACCAGCTATGATAGGTGTTCTCACACGATTCACTCCTTTATTCCCCCGAAGATTCTCCAGGGTCCAAACTTCATCCACTTGCTATCCAATGTAGTTCCTCATTCTATTTATCGTTCAGTGCCACAACACCAGGAAGTGCTTTGCCTTCCATGAACTCAAGAGATGCGCCACCGCCTGTCGAGATGTGATCCATCTTGTCGGCAAGGCCGAATTTCTCCGCTGCTGCAGCCGAGTCGCCGCCGCCGATAATCGTGTAAGCTTCCGTTTCCGCACAGGCTTGTGCCACTTCACGAGTACCGTTGCTGAACGGAGCGATTTCGAATACGCCCATAGGACCGTTCCACACGACAAGTTTGGAGTTCTTGATCACTTCTGCATACTTGGCGCGAGTCTTAGGACCGATGTCAACGCCTTCCCAATCGGCTGGGATGCCGTCGATATCAACGACCTTGGTATTCGCGTCTGCGCTGAATTCGTCCGTAACGACGATATCTTCCGGCAGGTAGAAGTTTTTGCCCAGCTCTTTGGCTTTTTCGATGAAACCGAGTGCCACATCAAGCTTCTCTTTATCAAGCAGAGATTGACCGATTTCATGGCCTTGAGCTTTGAAGAACGTGTAAGCAAGTCCACCGCCGATGATGACATTGTCAGCAAGCGTAAGCAGGTTGTCGATCACGTCGATTTTGTCCTTAACCTTCGATCCACCGATGATGGCGGTAAAAGGACGGTCCGGATTCGAAAGGGCTTTGCCGAGAACGGACAGCTCTTTCTCCATCAACAATCCCGATACGGCCGGAAGATGATGAGCAATCCCCTCTGTCGAAGCGTGCGCGCGGTGAGCAGCACCAAACGCGTCGTTCACGAACAGATCGGCCAGCTCAGCGAATTGCTTCGCAAGTTCCGGATCATTCTTCTCTTCACCAGGGTAAAAACGAACATTTTCAAGTACGAGCACATCGCCGTTTTGCAGCTTCTCGACTTGAGCTTTAACGGCTTCTCCTACCGCTTCATCCGCTTTGGCTACCGGTTTGCCGAGCAGTTCCGACAGACGCTGACTCGCCGGAGTCAGGCGCAAAGATTCTACGACCTCTCCTTTGGGACGACCCATGTGGCTGGCCAGGATGACTTTCGCTCCTTGCTCCACCAGATACTTAATCGTCGGCAAAGTCTCGCGAATACGAGTGTCGTCTGTAATTTTACCATCTTCGAGCGGTACATTGAAATCGACGCGGACAAACACCCGTTTGCCGCTTACTTCTACATCACGTACACTTTTCTTGTTCATCTCCACGTTCCTCCTAAGAAAACTATTCTCCTCACCGACAGCATGCAGTTGCTCTCGTATCTCTCTCTATCGTCTAACCAGCGCCCGGATTCTTATCTATTCTTCCCAGTGCTCTGGCATGAAAACAAGGAAAAACCATGAACCAAAGAGGAGACCCGTGAACGGAACTCCTCTTCGATTGAATGGCTAGATCAATTACAGACCTTTGCTTGCGATGTAAGCAGCGAGGTCAACGACACGGTTGGAGTAGCCCCACTCGTTGTCATACCAAGAAACAACTTTCACCATGTTGTCGCCAACTACCATAGTGGAGAGCGAATCGATAGTGGAAGAAGCTGGATCGCCATTGTAGTCGCTGGATACAAGCGGCTCTTCGGAGTAGTTCAAGATGCCTTTCAGCGGGCCTTCAGCAGCTGCTTTCAGAGCTCCGTTTACATCTTCAAGGGTTACGTTTTGGGACAGCTCAACTACGAGGTCCGTTACGGAAACGTTCTTCGTAGGTACACGCATTGCCATACCGTTCAATTTGCCTTTCAATTGTGGCAGAACGAGGCTAACCGCTTTAGCAGCACCTGTTGTGGATGGAATGATGTTTTCAGCAGCTGCACGAGCACGACGCAGGTCTTTGTGCGGAAGATCAAGCACTTGCTGGTCATTCGTGTAGGAGTGAACCGTAGTCATCATGCCTTTAACGATACCGAACTTCTCGTCAAGAACTTTAGCAAAAGGAGCCAAGCAGTTTGTTGTACAAGAAGCGTTGGAGATTACAGTATGGTTAGCTGCATCGTATTTGTCTTCGTTAACGCCCATAACGATGGTGATATCTTCGTCAGTAGCTGGAGCGGAGATGATAACTTTCTTAGCGCCGCCTTTCAAGTGAGCGGAAGCTTTGTCTTTCGCTGTGAAAATACCAGTGGATTCTACAACGATTTCAACGCCGTACTCAGCCCAAGGCAATGCTTCAGGGTTACGCTCAGCGAATACTTTCACTTCGCGGCCGTTTACAACGAGTGCGCCTTCTTTAGCTTCAACAGTTGCATTCAGTCTGCCATGAGTCGTGTCATATTTCAAAAGGTGTGCCAGCGTTTTTACGTCCGTCAAATCGTTGATTGCTACGATTTCAACTTCGCTGTTGTTCAGCGCAGCGCGGAATACGTTACGTCCAATACGTCCAAAACCGTTAATACCTACTTTAACCATGAGTAGTTCCCTCCATATTTGTAAAATTTATATATTCAAGATTGGCTGTTAAGCCAATCAAGACAACAAAAATGAAAAATCTGTTGTACGCCCGCGGACTCAGATGCCGGCGTCAATTTCCTTCTCGACTTCCAATGCCGCGGCTTCATCCGTAACGAGAATGTCCTCGTGCCCGAATTTCAGCACCGCGTGAATCGCTTTGCCCTTGCCTTTCCCTCCAGCAATGCCGATGATGGTCTCTGTCCGCATAATATCCTCAAGCCGGAGTCCAAGGGTAAGCATTTTGTGGACAACTTCGCCATCTTCGCTGAAATAATAGCCGAAGGATTCCGCGATCGCGCCATCTGCCTGCAAGTTCCGGATAGAGCCTTCATCCAGCTTCCGCCGTCTGGCCATCTCCATGGCATCCCCGATGCCGTGAATAATGACGCGGCTGCGCCTGATCACATCCACGATCTCTTGGATGTGCTGATCCTGAACCAACGATTGATAAGCATCCTCGCTGAGCAGATCCGGAACATGAAGCAATCGGTACTCAGCCCCAACGCGCTTAGCCATTTTGGAAGCAATGGTGTTCGCTTGAATCTCCATGCTCTCCCCGAGGCCGCCACGCGCCGGCACAAACCAAGTGCTTGTCAACGGTTCGCCGCCAGGCAAAGAGGACATCTGCTCTGCCACTTCGGCGAGCGTGGAGCCGCCTGTTACGGCAATCGTATCTCCATCCTGGACAAAGTTAAGCAGCGTTCTTGCTCCGGCCCGGCCAAGCTCACGTTTGACTTCCGGAGATGACTCGCTGTCACCGGGAATAATGACCACTTTACGAAGCCCGTAAGCCTGACGAATCTTCTCTTCCAGTTCAACCAGTCCGAACAACTCATTCATGACCGGTTCCAACTCCTCCAGCAAGCATATCCCTGAGCCGCTGATCCGCATGCCGAGCGTTTCAATCTCGATCAGCCCTTGCGCTTTCAGAAGATCAGTCTCTGCTCTGAGAACACGCTCGGTCATCGATAACGATGAAGCCAGTGTTCTTCGGCCAACAATTCCGGACAACTTGATCTGATGAAGGATGGTATACCTTCGTTTAAGAGTGTCCATCAGATCCGGCAGAAGTTGCTCTTGTATTTCTAATAGGTTACGCATGCATTCCACTCCTGCAAACTTCGTCTCGGCTCTCCTACCTGGTCGTAAAATGTCCCAGTTAAACTTTTTAAGTCCCACCCTTATTCTAACCAATAATCATGCCGGTTGCAAGTGTCCGAAAGTATATTTCTCTACCCCAGGCATTCTTATACATTATGGCCAACTACCGGCTCGTCTATATAATAGGAACAAAGTTTTGTCCGCTATTGTATTTTTGAAATAGATGCGGTATAATCAACTTCGTTGCTGATTTTTGTGCGCCCGTGGTCCAATGGATATGACGTAGGCCTCCGGAGCCTGAGATCGAGGTTCGATTCCTCGCGGGCGCGCCATTATAACATTTATTCTCTATACTGATTACCCTAAAGTGCCCATAACGGCTCTTTTTTTTACTCAATAGTTTGACTTTCTTTGACTTTTTGATTTAAATTGTTTATCATGTGGGTAATACGGTAACAGTATTTATATGAGGTACTTAAGAGGAGGTTTTCCACGTGAGTTTTATACCTATGGTCGTTGAACAAAGCAACCGCGGTGAGCGGGCGTACGACATCTATTCCAGATTGCTGAAAGACCGCATTATCTTCCTCGGCTCCGACGTAAATGACGTGGTCGCCAATTCCATCATTGCCCAAATGCTGTTCTTGTCGGCTGAGGATCCCGAGAAGGATATTCATCTTTACATCAACAGCCCTGGCGGTTCCATTACCGCAGGTATGGCGATATTCGATACGATGCAGTTCATCAAGCCGGACGTCTCGACGATCTGTGTCGGCATGGCTGCTTCCATGGGCGCATTCCTGCTCAACGCAGGCGCTAAAGGCAAACGTTACGGACTGCCTAACAGCGAGATTATGATTCACCAGCCGCTCGGCGGCGCACAAGGTCAAGCCACGGATATTGAGATCCGTGCCCGCCGCATTCTGAAAATGCGCGACAAGCTGAACCGCATCCTGTCCGAACGCACCGGCCAACCGCTGGAGCGCATCGAGAAGGATACTGATCGCGACTACTTCATGACGGCTGACGAAGCCAAAGAGTATGGACTGATCGATCAAGTACTGGAAAACACACCGCCGCAAGGCTTATAAAAGAAATGAAGTAAAGGGCAGGCGCCGTTATCCGGTGCCTGCCTTTTCTTATCCTCTGGATTCATTGAAAACTTCGAGTACTAAATAGTGAGAGTATCCCCTTCGGTCGCTGTTGAAATCGGGAAACTGGAATGAATTGAAAAAGGTTGTTTCCCGATTTCAAAGGCGAACGCGTTGCTCCTCCAAGGATACTCTCACTTCGGTACGATTTTTTCAATAAAACATAAAGACGGTAAGGCCATCCCCTCCTAAAAGGCCTGTCTTAACTTGAGGGGAGGGGAAAAAGGGCACGCCTATTGTGAAATACACAAAAAATCCCCTGATCATAGGGCGCAGGAGTATATGCTCCACGCTCAAGTGATCAGGGGATTTATCGCAACTGGTTCCAGTACAGTGTTACATCAGGACAACATCATGTATCTAAACAAGCTATAGTATGAAAATAAATGATGGCAGTTTACACAAACCACTTACCGTATACTTTACTTCCACTCTTTCAGCTTCAGCTCAAACTCAGGAAATCCATAGGCATAGGCGGTGTACTCATAAAGCTGGAAGTACAGCACCGCCGCGTTATCCTTCACGTAGAAGTCGGCATCGGCAGGCACTCCCTCAAAACCGCCGAGATAACCTCCCACTTTCTTCATCTTGCTCAGCACAAGGTTGTTCAGCTTCTGCTTGTTCTTGCCCTGCATGTTGATGAAATCCCCCAGCTTCATTTGCTTGCCGTCCTTCAAGGAGAACGTGAAGCTTTTACGGAAGGTCATGCCATGGGCACCACCGGTGTACGAATAATCGTACGCCGTAATGCTCAAGATGTCGTTCTGGTTGTAATGGACCACGAAGTCGCCGCTGAATTCGTAAGGGAAACTGGATTCCGACGGCGGGAATTCCTCGGCGTTTCCTTCCGCACCGGTGATTACGCCGGACGCATTTTCTTTCAACACTTTGTTGATTTCGGCTTGGACCTCCGCATTCTCGAGTCCGCTGATTACAGGATAGTTCACTACAGCGTCTACGCCCTGAATTTTCTTCTTCAGCGCAACCGATTTAATGGTAATGTCATTCAGCTTCTTCTGTGTCATGCTCAGTGTTTTCAAGGAAGGATTCCATTGTCCCTGAACGCCCATGTATTCGCTGATCGTTTTGAACGGCAGATACAGACGTCCATTGATGATCTGCCCGCCAGGCTCGCCGGCATACGAGCCGTTCAACAGAATGCCGATTTCGTTTGCAGCATACACGGCGGCGCTCAGCTTGTTATAGCCGTTACCCAGTGTATACGTGCGGTTTTTGGAATCATATTTAAGAGGCATCCCCAGACCATCCCGCAAAGCGGTCGCTGGCACATAAGTTACCCCATGCAGCACTAGACCTTTTTGTGACAAGGTTTTGCCGTTCCATTTCAGTACAACTTCATTTTTGGACGTTTTTTGGCTGGCGGAAACGGGTGCCTTAGCGGCGCTTGCATCGATGACCTGTCCGCTCAAACCAAGACTACCAAGCAGGACACTAGTTGCAATTAATGATGCACATACACGAAATTTAGGATTCATATCAGAATTCCACCTTTGTTAAATTAAGTTTCCGTTAGTTGTTAATCTATTACCCTTAATCATTATAAGGAAAGCTTTCAATGTATTGGTAACAAAGTGAATGACAATTTTGACTCCATGCCATAGGACCTACACATTCTCATTACTCTTTCCGGACGAACGCCGCTGCGCTAAGAAACACACCGAACAAGAGAGCGCTTGAACCCGCAAGCAGCAGTAATTCACTGCCTTGGACAACGTAAGCAAGAAGAATCAAACCGATGCCAACGAGTGCACTGTGAATGCTCGTCAGCAGCAGATGCAGCGCGCTTATCCTGAAAAAATTCAGAAATAAAACAGCGGCGATTCCTGCAACAATCAAAGCAATAAACCCCATGCTCGTCAGATCACTCAAGCTGTTTCTTCCTTTCTGGGATACCCCATTTATAAAAAACGGGTCTAAACGGTATACAACCTCCTTATATATAACAACGAAAAGGATCCTGAAGTTGTGGTGGAATTCCTGAAAATCGGCCAATTCTTCCCACTTTGGGACTAATGTCTCATTCTGCCCTGCAAAAAAAAGAGCCCATCCCCTTAGGGGACAGGCCACCTTTATTACAAAAATATGAAGAACTGAAGCTTATACTAACGACCGCTCTTCAGTTCGGTCCATAAACGATCATAGACGGAGAGCGAGTCACCGACATTATCGAGCCACTCGGTACGGCCCAGCTCCTCTTCCGTCAGGTTGATCATCGTATTGGCGCGGTATTCCTCGCTATGGAATTCCATCGCTTTGGTGTTCGGATTGCTGTATCCGATAAATTCATAGTTTTTGGCGCTGACTTCGGGCTCCATCATGAAGTTGATGAATTTTTCGGCCAGCTCCTTATTCTTCGCACCTTTAGGAATCGCGTAGTTGTCCGAGAATATGGTCGCTCCTTCTTCAGGCACCACGTACGCTACATCCGGATTCTCCGCCGCGATGAACGCCGCGTCTCCGGACCAAACCGTGGCAATCCAGCCTTCCTCCTGAATCATCTTCTGCTTAATATTGTCCGTATCAAACGCAAGGACATTCGGCAGCAGTGTCTTCAGCTCATCGGATGCAGCCGTGATTTCCGCCTCATCCGTGCTGCTGTTGGATTTCCCTTGCTTTTTCAGCGCCATGCCGATCATTTCCCGGTTGTCGTCCAGAAGCAGGACTTTGCCCTTGTATTCCGGATTCCAGAGGTCTTCCCAGCTGTTAATTTCGTCCTTCACATACTTCTTGTTATATGCAATTCCCGTTACGCCGGACGTGTATACGATCGAATATTTATTACCCGGGTCATAAGACGGATCTTTGAAAGTATCCGTAATATTGACGAAGTTCGGGATATTATTCATGTCAAGCGGCTCAAGCAGCTCCGATTCAATCATCGTTTTGACCATATAATCGGACGGCTGAATGAGGTCATAACCGCTGCCGCCAGCCTTGATCTTAGCCAGCAGGTCTTCATTGTTCGCGTAGTTGTCGTAGGTTACCTTCACGTCGAACTTCTCCTCAAAGTCCTTCAGCACCTCGGGATCGAAGTTATCCGCCCAGCTGTAAATATGAAGCGTCTCCTTATCCGAGCCGCAGCCGGCCAGCAGTCCTACAGACAATACCGCAACCATGCCTGCCGTCAGCAGGCGGGTCCATCTTGATTTTTTCAATTCAATATCTCCTCTCTTTCCACTTGCATGTTTTAGTTTTATTTCGAAAAAAGCGTTTCTATCGCTTAGATCGGTAATGTTTTGTGTTTCTTCTGCCCATTGCCGCGGTTAAGAATATATTGGGCTAACAGGATCAGCGTGATGCTGACCAGTATGAGCAGCGTGCACAGCGCGTTGATCTCTGGCGAGATGCCGCGCTTCACCTGAGCGTATATATAGATCGGCAGCGTGGTTGAGCTTGGGCCGGCGACGAAAAAGCTGACCATAAAATCGTCCAGCGACAGCGTGAAAGCAATCAATGCGCCGGAGATAATGCCCGGTGCAATCTGTGGCAGCGTGACGTGCCGGAACGTTTGCCAAGGCGTGGCGCCCAAATCCTGGGCAGCCTCATCCAGCTGTTTGCCCATTCCCGACAGTCGGGCCGTTACCACGACATAGACATACGACAGGCTGAACGTAATATGGGCGATGATCACCGTTGCCTTGCCAAGCGGCATGTTCAGTTGACTGAACAGCACCAGCAGCGACAGCCCCATAATAATATCCGGGATGATGACCGGCAGATACAGCAGGCCATTCATGCCGCTGCGGCCTTTACGCCCCAAATTCCGAAGCGAGAGCGCCGCTGCGGTACCGAGCAGGGTGGAAACGATCGTCGAGATGACGGCCACCGTCAAACTGTTCATCAGCGCTTCCATCACGTGCCGATTCTGGAATAGCGACACATACCAATCCATCGTAAAGCCTTCCCAATTGCCGCTAAGCCGCGTATCGTTAAAGGAATAGATGATAATCATGACGATGGGTACATAGATGAAAGCCATCATAAGGAAAGAGTGAATCCCGAGCAGCGGGTGATTCTTCTTTTTCACTTATCTCCCCTCCCCTACGCGTTGATGGCGGGCTTGCATCGCCCGGTTAAAGAGCAGGATCAGCACCAGGGACGTAATCACAAAAATAACCGATAACGCCGCTCCAAAGGGCCAGTTGCGCGCACCCAGGAACTGCTGCTGAATGATATTGCTGATCATGGAGGACTTGGCGCCTCCCAATATATCCGTAACGACAAACATTCCGGAAGTCGATACATAGACCAGAACCGCACCCGTCATGATGCCGGACTTGCTCTGAGGCAGGGTAATATGCCGAAATGCCTTCCATCTGGAAGCGCCCAGATCGCTGGCCGCATCCAGCAGACGTTTGTCCATCTGCTCCAAGGCCACGTAAATCGGCAGCACCATGAACGGAATGAAGTTATACACCATCCCGAGTAGTACGGCGCCATACGTATACAGCATCTGAATCGGCTCGTCGATCCATCCAACCCACATCAGCAGGCTGTTTACCACGCCTTGCGTCCGGAGCAGCAGAACCCACGCATAGGTTCGAATCAAAAAGTTGATCCAGAACGGAACCGTGATCAGAATCAATCCCCAGGTTTGGATACGCGGGGAAGCGTTGGCTATATAATAGGCCAAAGGATAGCTGACTAACAAGCAGATCACCGTAGTCAGCAGCGACAGTACCAAGGTATCCCAGTAGATGCCCAAATATAATGGATCAAAAAAAGTCTTGTATCCTTCCAGACTGAAGGAAAACACGACATTCCCGAGCGAATCCCGCGAGAGAAAGGAAATGCCGACCACGATCAGCATCGGAACGATCAGGAACAGGGATAACCACAGCAGCACCGGAGTCAACAGGAACCTTGATTTCCTCATGGCCCGATGATCACCTCATCCTTGGCGTTCCAGTTCACCCCAACCCGTTCGCCAACCTCCCACGGATGGTCATCCGAGATATCGAGGGCAATCGTGACCTTCATCGGCTCATCGTCCAATTGGACCAGCAGCTTATGAACGCTGCCGAGGTACTGCACATCCTCAATCACGCCGCTCTTCTTGGCACCCGATTCCCGCTGCGGAATGAGTTTCTCCGGCCGTACGGCAAAAAGCCCCTCAGGCGAGGAGAAGACGTTATTCTCCCCTACAAACGTGGCGGCAAACAGCGTTTGCGGTCTCGCATAGATCTCGCGCGGCGTGCCGATTTGCTCTACCCGTCCATGGTTCATGATGACGATCCGGTCGGACAGCATCATGGCTTCCTCTTGGTCGTGCGTTACATAGACAAACGTGATCCCGAGCGTCCGCTGCAAATGCTTGAGCTCGGACTGCAGGTTCTTGCGCAGCTGCAAATCCAGCGCGCCGAGCGGTTCATCCAGCAGCAGCACCTTCGGCTTGTTGGCGATGGCGCGCGCAATGGCCACGCGCTGCTGCTGTCCGCCGGACAACTGGTGCGGGAAGCGATCCCGCAAGGCGGTCAGCTGCGTCATCGCAACAGCCTCGTCCACGCGCTCCTTGATGAGCTGGCGCGGCATTTTTTTCATTTTCAGTCCAAAAGCGATATTGTCTTCTACGGTCATATGCGGAAACAGAGCATAGTGTTGGAATACCAAATTCAAATCCCGCTTGTTCGCAGGCATATCCGTCACATTCTGACCCGCCAGCCATACCTGTCCTTCGGTCGGCTGCTCGAATCCTGCTATCATTCGGAGAATCGTCGTTTTGCCGCAGCCGCTGGGGCCCAGCAAAGTCAGGAATTCCCCTTCTTTAATGGAGAGCGACAGCGGATGCACGACCGCTTGTCCCTGAAAATGCTTCTCGATCTGGACAAGTTCAATCACATGCATCAACCCCTTCTTCAAAATGTGACCTGTTCGTTTCCATGTGTACATCCTATTACCAGTATGCACAAAAACGTTCTCCACTAAGAAGAAACGGTCCTACTGCCTGTTATGCTCAGGTTGGCAGAATCCGTTTCTTAAGGGTGGAGGCGGTTAGAAGTCTCTACTAAGAAAAAAAAGCCATATCCATGGGTATGGCTTTAAACGTTAGATCAAAGTTCAGTTTTTCGCATATTCACTATACCTCGTTTTCCCCCTATACACAACACTTTTCTGTGTATTTCGACAGGGGAAGGGCCGGATATGGCACCGGAAAATGGTATTTCATTTTTTTATATGACATGCTAAAAAACCGTTCGCCCGATAAAGACCGGAATGAACGGTTTTCTCGCATGCTGCGTCGATTACAGCGAACTACTTCAGCTGGTATTGCACGTACAGCTGTGTCGTGATTTTGATCTCGCCCGGCTTCACGGAGGTGTTTGCGCCCGCGTCCGCTGCCGTGGACTGAGCCTCCATCGCCATTTTTTCGAGGCCATAGATGGTATCTACGCCAACGGAACCTTCCACAATGTTCAGTACGATACCGAGTTGACGCTTGGACGCCTTGGCCATCGCTTGTGCCTTCAGGTCTGCGTTAGCCATCGCCTTATCAATCACTTGAGCCTCGAACGCATCGCGGTTCTCAACCGAGAAACGGGCGTTGCCAATAGAATTGGCGCCGGCTTCGGATGCTGCATCGAGCAGATCTCCGACCTTGCTCAGATCGCGAAGCGTAACTTCCAGGGAATGATAGGCGGTGTAATTTTTCACTTTACGTCCATTCTCATCGGAGTACGTATAGTTAGGCTGTACGTAGAACTGCTCGGTTTTGATATCCTTGTCGTCGATCTTCCAGGTTTCTTTCAACAGCTTCGTAATCTTATCCATTTTCAGCGCATTGCTCTTCTGTGCGGATTTTGCGGTTTCCGCATATGATTCTGCCCCGATGGAAAGATAAACGATATCTGGCTTCACCGAGATCTCGCCTTTACCAAGTACGGTAAGAAGGTTTTGCTGTGCTGCCTCCGCCGCGTGCACCTCGGTTGCTCCGCTCAACCCGACCCAAGCCGTGCTGCCAGTCAGCAGTGCGCCTGCAATCATGATAGAACCTACTTGTTTGACCCATCTTTTCATCTTTGTCAGCCTCCTTCGATATTGGCATCGCTGCCATGCTTGCCTTACCCTTCTAACGTGAGGGCATTGGTAAATGTTGCATCCGAATCGGAGCGTTTTGATATTTTTCTTGTAATAAATTTTTTACGCCCAATTCATTGGTATTTCTAGGCATGATTGGCTATTTAGCCAAATAAGATACCGAATGAAGCCGGAAGCTGCTGTTTAACATGGAAGCCTTAATGGGTAACTAACTTACACGGTGTTAAGAACAGGAGGTCATTATGAAATCATTGCGTGTATTCTACGTGTTCATGTCACTGCTGCTCCTCATGGCCGTTGGCGTTCCCTATGGATCGGTAAGCGCGGCGGGAGAGCCAGCCTCCGGCAAAACCTATCAGATCGGAACGGACGTTACGTTTGCCCCGTTTGAATTCCAGGATGCGAGCGGCAAATTTGTCGGCATCGATATGGATCTGCTGGATGCGATCGCGAAAGACCAGAACTTCAAATACGAGATCAAGCCGCTCGGCTTCAATGCGGCGGTTCAGGCGCTGGAAGCCAATCAGGTGGACGGCGTCATCGCGGGCATGAGTATCACGGATGAACGGAAGCAGAAATTCGATTTTTCCGACCCCTATTTTGATTCGGGCGTTGTCATGGCCATCCGCCAGGACCAGGAATCCATCAAATCCTATGAGGATTTAAGGGGGAAAAAGGTTGCTGTCAAAACCGGTACGGAGGGCTACAGCTTCGCGGAATCCATATCCTCCAAGTACGGCTTCACCATCGTGCCTTTTGACGATTCGGCCCAAATGTATGACGATGTCAAAACCGGCAATTCCGTTGCCTGCTTTGACGATTTTCCCGTCCTCGCTTATGGAGTGGAACAGAACAACGGACTGAAGATCGTTACGGATATGGAGCCGGGCGCCTCCTATGGATTTGCCGTCAGCAAGGGGCGGAACCAGGAGCTCCTGCAGAAATTCAACGCTGGCTTGATCAACCTGAGGGCCAGTGGAGAGTACGATCGCATTAAGGAAAAATATATCGGGGAGAATGCCGTAAGCGCACCGAATCAAAGCCGCTGGGGACTGATCGTAGAGTCGCTGCCTTCCCTGCTGAAGGGCCTTGGCAATACGCTGCTGCTGACCATCGTGTCGCTGTTTTTTGCGTTTTTCTTAGGGCTGATCTTCGGTTTCATGAAGGTCGGTCGCAATCGATGGCTCCGGGGCATCGCCACCGTATTCGTGGACATCTTCCGCGGCATTCCGCTGCTGGTGCTTGCCTTCTTCATCTACTTCGGCATTCCGCAGGCGTTCGGCTTTACGATGTCGCCGATCGTTGCAGCGGTCCTGACGCTGAGCTTGAATGCCGGTGCTTATGTCACGGAGATTATTCGCGGCGGCATTCAATCCATTGACCCCGGGCAGCTGGAGGCGGCCCGCTCACTCGGACTGCCATACCGCAAAGCCATGATGAAAATCATCATTCCGCAGGCGATCAAAGTCATGATTCCGACCTTTATTAACCAGCTGGTGATCACGCTGAAGGATACGTCCATCCTGTCGGTGATCGGTCTGGTCGAGCTGACCCAATCCGGGAAGATCATCATTGCGAGAACGTTCGCCTCGTTTGATATCTGGCTCGTGGTGGCCATCATGTATTTGGTCGTGATCACGATTCTGACGAAAATTTCGGACCGTCTGGAAAGGAAGGTGCGTCATGGATAAAATCCGCATAGAAGGACTGAAGAAGAGCTTTGGCACGAACGAGGTGCTGAAGGGAATCGATATGCAAGTCCAGGAAGGCGAGGTTGTCTGCGTGATCGGGCCATCGGGCTCGGGCAAAAGCACCTTTCTGCGCTGCATCAACCGGCTGGAGGAAATTTCGGCTGGCAGGGTCTTTGTCCATGATCAGGATATCAATGACCCTAAAACGAACATCAATAAGGCGCGCGAGAACATTGGTATGGTGTTCCAGCATTTTAATCTCTTTCCGCACTTCAACGTGCTGAGGAACATTACCTTCGCCCCGGTCGAGCTGGGCAAGCAAAACGCCGCAGAGGCACGTGCCACGGCACTGAAGCTGCTGGACCGAGTAGGCCTCTCCGACAAGGCGGAGGCTTTCCCGAGCCAGCTGTCCGGCGGTCAGAAGCAGCGCGTGGCGATCGCCCGGGCTTTGGCGATGAATCCCGACATCATGCTGTTCGACGAGCCGACCTCGGCGCTGGACCCGGAGATGGTCGGCGAGGTGCTCGGCGTCATGAAGAACCTGGCGCGCGAGGGCATGACGATGATGATCGTTACGCATGAGATGGGGTTTGCCCGCGAGGTTGCGGACCGGGTCATCTTCATGGACGGCGGGTATATCGTAGAGGAAGGTCCGCCGGAAGAGGTGTTCGGCAGCCCGAAGCATGAGCGGACGATCAGCTTTCTGGAGAAGGTGCTGTAACGGTGCAGCTGAACCAGCTGTGCGGCTGCATACACCTTGCCTGTGCGCACGGTGAGTGGCCTCGGGGTGCGCTTGGATGGCTGTCGACAGTTCAAAGCAGCAACAGCAACCTATGGTCCGGCTGGCCCGTTAGAGTGAAACCTGGTTATTGTACGGCTGTGGAATGATATCTGTATGTTATCGTGTGGCTATGGAATGACATCTGCCTATAATCGTACGGTTATGGTATGGCATCTGCCTATAATCGTACGGCTATGGTATGGCATCTGTATGTTATCGTACGACTATCTATGGCATCTGCATCTGATCCTCTAGAGCCCACTTCGATGGTTATACGATGGCTACATGCTGCTTTAGAGCAGCTAACGGACCGAGAGGACCTTATTCGAGGAAAAATAGGGACTTTTCGAAAATTACCGGACCGAGGATCCGTTATTCCTTCAAAAAGGCTGCATTTGCCTATACAAATTCTTGAATAACGGATCTAGTGTCCGCTATTTCCAAATATGGCCGTGATTTCGGCAAATAAGGTCTATGGTGTCCGTTAAACTCCCGAGATTGCCAGGGAAATGTTTATACTACTCTCGCATCATCCCTGTAATGCCTTGAATCACTTGTTGCTTGAGTTGGTTGACTTACTTGTAATGTCTGAATTACTTATATTACTGGTTTGGCTTGTAATGCTTGTATCTTGTATTGCGTGTAATGCTTGTATTGTGTGTACTCCTTGTAATGCTTGAATCACTTGCATTGCTTAAATCATTTGAATCCCTACCTGTTTTTTGTATGCTTGCATTGATTGCTTTTGGTAATGCTTGACTTCCTGTATTCCTATTAATGGTTGAATTGCTCATATGGCTCATATGACTTGTATTGCTACTGCTTGTACGAACGCGCTGCTATCTACTGTTTTAGCTAAATTACCTGCTCTTCCCCGTCTGCGGAAAACTTGTACATATCGCACTTTTAACTCAATAAGGAGTAGGGACGACAAGTCCTTACTCCTTATTTATGGCTATGACCCGTCCCCTACTAAAAGTGCCCGGAAGCCAGCCATGGTTCCCACGCAGTGACCGTCTTTGCTCAGAAAAGCCAAATCACTGCCGATCCATGATCTTCCCAGTTCCTGAAGGAGAGCCCGCAACCATCACCGATTTTCTTTGGTTCTCCCAGCTCGCTCGAGTTGCCCCAAACTTTATATAACTCTAAGCACCAAGCCGCGCACGATCACGGCTTTATATCGCCGGAACTCTTGTACGGCACCACCACGGTAAATGCCGATCCCTTCCCCGGCTCCGATTGGACCGTTATTCTCCCTTGGTGGATATCCACGATCCGCTTCACGATCGACAACCCAAGTCCGCTGCCGCCAGCCGCGCGATTACGCGATTTGTCCGCTTTGTAGAAGCGCTCGAAGATATGCAGCTGATCCGAGTCCGACATCCCGACCCCCGTATCGGTCATGGTAACCTCGGCTCCGTCTTCCCCTGCTTTCAGCACGATGGTGATCATGCCGTCCTCGGGCGTGAACTTGATGCTGTTGTGCAGCAAGTTGGTCCACACTTGACTCAGCAGATCCTCCGTCGCCTCAATCTCGACCTCGGCGAGATCCAGATCCACCTGAATCCGCTTCGCCAGCCACTGCGGCTCATGCGCCAAGACGACCGCGCGCAGCTGCCCGTCGAGCCGGTAACGGGCCCTTTCGAAGGCAGGCTGATCGCCTTCCAGAGACGACAGCTTCAACAGATTGTCACTCAGCTGCGACAAGCGGCGGCCCTCTCCCTCGATGATCTCCAGGTAACGGGCTCTCTTCTCCTCGGTGAGACGTGGATTTCGGAGCGCCCTTGCAAACCCCCGAATCGAAGTGAGCGGGGATTGGATTTCATGGGACACGTTGGAGATGAAATCCTGCCGCATCGTCTCCATGCGCCCCAGCTCGCCGGCCATGTCGTTAATGCCGGAAGCAATCATCTTGAACTCCCCGCGCCATTGTTGTTCATCCATCTTCACACTGAAATCCCCTTGGGAGATCCGGCGCATGGCATCCGTTATGGAATTCAGCATGGCCATTTGCCGGTGCTTGAAGAACATCCCCACGACCAGCATGAACAGGAAGAAGATCATGACGCCGACAAACAAGTCGATCAGCTGGACGGCATAATCCCATGGCGGCGTCCCCGTCCAGTTGTAAACAAACCGCGTCACGTAGGTCGCCGCCGTCCATGACGCTCCCAAGACCGCGAAGATTAGGATGGTCTGAATCGTTTCCCGAACGATTTTCCACAAGATTTTGAGCGGTCTCCTCATCAGCTCTCACCTGCCTCCAGGCGATACCCCAGGCCGCGCACCGTTCGAATCCTGAACCGGTACTTCTCCTCCGGGAACCGTTCCCGCAGGCGATTCACGTGAACGTCCAGCGTGCGTTCGTTCCCTTCAAAGTCATACCCCCATATATCCTCGATCAGCCGGTCGCGCGTCAGCGTGCTCCCCGGATAACTGGCCAGCTTGAAGAGCAGCTCAAACTCCTTTAACGGCAAGGTAAAAACCTCATCGCCGGCTTTGGCCTCATAAGTTTTACGGTTCATCTGCAAGTTCCCGATCGTGACCGTCTGCGATGCGGCTACCTGATATCGCTTCAGCAGCGCTTTGACGCGTACGACAAGCTCCGCGGGCTCAAAAGGCTTCACGAGATAATCGTCCGTGCCCAGCTCAAAACCCTTCACGATCTGTCTCGTCTCCCCTTTTGCCGTCAGCATCAACACCGGAATGCCGGTATTCCTCCGAATCTCCCGGCATAGCTCCCATCCGTCCATATTAGGCATCATGATATCCATCACGACCAGATCGACCGAAACTTGCTCCATCACGGACAGGGCCTCGACGCCATCCGAGGCCTCCATCACCTCTTCCATCCCCGCCTCCTCCAGGAACACCTTGATAAGTTCGCGGATGTTCGGATCGTCGTCCACAACCAATATTTTTGCCATGATGGCCCCCCTTCCTTCTATGGCTCTACAAGCTGCCTTTAAGCCTCGATTGCCTCATTCATCTGCAGCTGCTGAACGGCAAACTCCCTGTACATATCATGCTGCCCGATCAATTCATCATGCGTTCCCCGGCCGGTCACCGTTCCTTTTTCTATAAATATGATCTGATCGGCCCCCACCACCGTGGATAACCGGTGCGCGATAATGATCGTCGTCCGTCCAGCCATGAGGTTCTTGAGTGCCTTCTGCACCTCGATCTCGGAACGGCTGTCCAGACTGGAAGTGGCTTCGTCCAGCATCAGGATCTTGGGATCCCGCAGCAGAGCTCTGGCGATGGCAATCCGCTGCCGCTGTCCGCCCGAGAGCTTCACGCCCCGTTCGCCCACATCCGTATCATAGCCGCTTGGCAGCTCATCAATAAATCCATCGGCATACGCCATTTCTACCGCTCTTCGAAGCTCAGCGTCACTCACTTCCCGGTCCATTCCGTAACATAAGTTGTCGCGTATGGTTCCGGCAATCATCGGACTTTCCTGCGATACATAGCCGATCAATCCGCGCCAGGAGCGTAAGGAGAAGGTATCTATGGGCGTCTTGCCCAAGCGGATCTGTCCCTTCTGCGGCAGGTAGAAGCGCTCCAGCATGGAGAACAGCGTCGTTTTCCCTCCGCCGCTCGGCCCGACCACGGCCGTGACCGTCCCCGGCTCCATCTGAAAGCTGATATCATGCAGCACAAGCTCATCGGGCTTATACCCGAACGAAAGGTTCTCGATCGTCACCCGCTGGTTGGCATCCGCCACCTCGTCACCAGCCGTAATGGATTCTTCGTCTGCATCCAGGGTCTCCAATATTCGCTCCGTCGCTCCCTTCGCCTTCTGCAGCTGGGTAAAAAACGTCGTTAACTGCGTCATCGGCATGACGATCTGAATCAGGTACAGGATGAACGCAACCAGCTCTCCCGCGGTCAGTGCTCCGGTGGATACCTGCAGTCCGCCATACCCGATCACCACCACCAGCAGCATCATCAGCACAAAAGACATCAGCGGTGCGATCCAAGCAGAGACTACGCCTTCCTTGATACCGAAATTCAGCAGGTTGGTGATGCCTCTGTTCCCGTTCTCATACTCTCTATTCTCCGCATTAGAGGCTTTAACCAGCCGAATCTCCGACAGCACCTGGCTGATATTCGCCGTAAACGACGCCGTCTCGTCCTGCATGCCCAGCGATATTTTGTACATCTTCCTGCCGAGCGGGACAAGGATCAGCGCCGCTATCGGAATGACGATAAACATCGTCAGCGTCATTTTCCAGTTTAGATAAAGGAGCACCCCAATGGAACCCACAATGGAGATGATCCCGCTGAAGAATCCGGCCACATGGTCTGATATGAGGCTTTTGATCACTCCTGTATCATTCGTCATCCGGCTGACCGATTCCCCTGAACGGTTATGATCGAAATAGCGGATCGGCAGCACAAGCAGCTTTTTCCACAGCCGCTCCCTCAGGGCAGCCACCATCTTTTGTCCCGTATAGCTTAACAGAAAAATCGAGACCCCGGCAGCAATCGTCTGCACCACAAACGCGATGCCGAGCCCGATGACATGGGACCGATTCATATCCGTCAGCGAGAAGCCATCCACCAGGCTCTTCGTAAACATCGGTATGACAAGCCCGACCAAGGTTGAGATCACATTCAGCAGGATCGCCCCGATCAGCAGCAGCATCGGCGGTTTCGTTTCCTTCAATAACCGGAAGAACGCCTGGGAACCTGCTTTCTTGCTCCCGGCCTGTTCTTCGCGCTTGATTTCCTGTATAGCAGTACCCGTTGGACTCATTGTATTCCCTTCCCTTCCCATCCCTTTATATTGTCTGTAAGAAGAGAATATATCAGCAAGTTAAACTGAAGTTAAACGATGGCTTACGATTCGGAAAACAACGCAAAATAACCCCACCAAGTGGAGCTTATGCTTCGATGCTTATCCCCAATGCTTTGCGGCGACCCCGAAAACGGATTTAAAAAGGGACGGATGTCTCCGCCCCTTCTCTTCCATCCATTCTTATGTACGCGACACACAAGCGAGAATCCAAAGGCAGCGCCTGATAGCAAAAAAAGCCTTGCTGTAACAAGACTTTTCTTAAACTTGAATCACGGTTACCCTATTGGTTCTCGAGTTCCTCTTTGCTCACCAAGTTCACGAGTGAAGTAACCGCTTGCTCAGCGTCAGCTCCCTCAGCACTAATGTAAACTTCCGTTCCTGAGCTGATCGCAAGGCTCATAATTCCCATGATACTTTTGGCATTTACTTTTTTATCATCTTTTTCAACAAAAATTTCAGATGAGTATTTATTCGCTTCCTGAACGAACAGCGCGGCCGGTCTGGCGTGAAGACCCGTCTTTAACCGAACGACTACCGGGTGCTTTGTCATGAAAATTACCCCCTATCTAATAAATCTGCTGCATTGAAAGCGCGATTGACATTTTATAATATTATACCATTTTACCATACAGGACACTAGAAGAAAAAATCTTAAGCATTCCGAATCTTTTCGGCCAATTCATCGATTTTGCGCAGACGATGATTGACGCCTGATTTGCTGACGGTTCCTTTGAGCAATTCGCCGACTTCCTTCAGGTTCATATCCGGATGAGCCAGCCGAATCTCTGCCACTTCCCGCAGTTTATCGGGCAAATTCTCAAGACCCACTTCCTTTTGGAGCAGCTTGATGTTCTCAATCTGACGGACGGCCGCGCCGATCGTTTTGTTCAGGTTGGCGGTCTCGCAGTTCACGATCCGGTTCACCGAATTGCGCATGTCCCTCATAATGCGGACATCCTCGAACTTGAACAAAGCCTGATGGGCACCGATCAAATTGAGGAATTCGATGATTTTCTCGCCTTCCTTGATGTAGAAGATGAAACCCTTCTTCCGCTCGATGCAGCGTGCGTTCAGATGAAATTCATTCGCCAGGTCCACCAGGGACTGGCAATGCTCCTCATACATCGAGGCAATTTCCAGATGGTACGAAGACCCCTCCGGGTTGTTCACGGATCCGCCTGCCATGAAGGCCCCCCGCAGATAAGCCCGCTTACAGCAATTTTTGCGAACGATCTGCTCGTCGATGCGCGATTGAAACAGAAAGCCTTCGGAGACGATGCGAAGCTCTTTCAGAATCTCCTGAACCTGGGCGGGAATACGAACGATATATACGTTATTCTTCTTCAAACGCATTTTTTTACGCACCAAAAGTTCGGTATGCGCCTGGAAATGCTTCTTAATTAAGGAATAAATACGTCTTGCAATCGCGGCATTTTCCGTCGAAATATCCAGGATTACCTTTTTGTTCGAAAGCTGAACAGAGCCGTTCATCCGAATGAGCGCGGACAGTTCGGCTTTTTCACAGCAGCTCTGGCTTTCGATCATCGTCAGTTCTTTCTTCGTCTGTGCCGCAAAGGACAAGGTACTCACCCCTTTCGTGTAATCCAATCCTGTACCAGCTGAAAAATATGATTGCTCAGCTTGTCAGCATCATGCCTTAAGTATGTTCTAAATAGCACAAGCTTATCGGCAATAAGTTTATATCCTCGGCTGGTCACCTCATCGCGGTCCAGCAGAACGGGCTTCGCGCCCTTCTGTGCATACTTGTCCTGAACCTGAGGCGGAATCTCACCATCATTAACAATAACATAATCGAACAGATGAAGACCAATATGGTCGTAAACGGCCTGCAAATGATCGCTCACCGTATAATTATCGGTTTCTCCCGGCTGCGTCATCACGTTGCACACAAACATTTTGATCGCTTCGGACGAGACAATGGCTTCGGCAAGCTTGGGAACCAGCAAATTGGGCAAAATACTGGTGTACAGGCTGCCCGGACCGATCAGAATCGCATCGGCCTGTTGAATCGCTTCCAGCGCTTCCGGCAGCGGTTCCACATGTTCCGGCTCCAGGAAGATCCGCTTGATGCGGCGCCCGGCCTCCGGGATTTTGGATTCGCCGGTCACAATCGTGCCGTCCTCCATCTCCGCATGCAGAATGACAGCTTCGCCCGCTGCGGGCAGCACCTGTCCGCGAACAACAAAAACCCGGCTCATCTCCTTGACTGCCGTGACAAAATCACCGTGCAAATCCGTCATGGCAGCCAGGATCAAATTGCCGAGGCTGTGCCCGGCCAGTCCCGAGCCATTCTTGAAACGGTATTTCAATATATCGGATAACAGCGGCTCCACATCCGCGAGTGCTGTCAGTACATTACGAATATCTCCCGGAGGCGGCATCTGCAACTCGCTACGCAGTATGCCGGAGCTACCCCCGTCATCCGCAACGGTGACGATGGCCGTAATATCGAGAGGCTTTTCTTTGAGTCCCCGCAGCATGACGGACAGCCCGGTTCCTCCACCCATCACGACGATGCGGGGGCGCTTTCTAACTTGCACAGCCACATTTATCACTTCCCTTAATTAATGCCGATCCCGCTCAGAATCGCGGTGGCTCACCGATACCGTCTCCGTTTCGCTGACGCCCAGCATTTTGCCGAGATACTCGGCAATCGCTACGGAACGATGCTTCCCGCCGGTACAGCCAATGCCGATGATCACCTGACTCTTGCCTTCCTTGCGGTACTGCGGGATCAAGAAATGCAGCATATCGAGCAGTTTGGTCAGAAAAGCTTGCGTCTCCGGCCATTTCATGACGTACTCGTATACATCGCTGTTTTGGCCGGTATTGGGCCGCAGATGCTCCACATAATGCGGATTGGGCAGAAAACGCACATCAAACACCAGATCGGCGTCAATCGGAATGCCGTACTTAAATCCAAAAGACGTAATGTTGACCGATAACGTGCTGCTCTCCAAATGCGTGAAGCGAGAGATGATCTTCTCCTTCAACCGCACAGGCTTCATGTTGCTGGTATCGATGACCTGGGTGGCCGAATTCTTCAGTTCATCCAGCATTTTGCGCTCCAATCGGATACCGTCGAGCGGCATGCCTTCCGGAGCGAGCGGATGGCGGCGACGGCTTTCCTTGTAACGCTGAACAAGCACGGAGTCCGTGGCATCCAGGAACAGAATCTCGCAGTGGATGGTGAAGTGGTCCTTGATGTAATTCAGCGACTCCGATAAAGCGGTGAAAAATTCGCGGCCACGCAGGTCGATGACCAATGCAACCTTGCCGATCTTACCCTTCGATTGATCGATCAGCTCCGCGAATTTCGGAATGAGCACCGGGGGCAGGTTATCGACGCAAAAGAATCCAAGATCCTCCAGACTTTGTACGGCCAAGGTCTTACCTGCTCCCGACATCCCGGTGATGATGATCAGGGTGGCCATGGATGATGTGTTGCTGCCGCGGTCGGCTGCTTCCAGCATCAGCTTTCCCTCCCTTATAAGTTTAGATCAGACGATGTATGGTGAATAATACTACGAACGCAAGTGCAAACCGGCTGCGCCAACAACGCCGGCGTCGTTGCCAAGCTCAGCTGGTACGATCCGTACGCCGCGCTGAAGCGGTTCCGGCGTCAGTTTAGCAAATACGGCACGAACTTCATTAAACAGAATGTCCCCGGCTTTGGATACGCCGCCGCCGATGATAAACGCTTCGGGATTTAACACGGCCGCAACGGCTGCCATGGATTTGCCGAGGTAATAGGCTGCGCGATTCACGATGCGAATAGCGACTTCATCGCCCGCTTTCGCAGCATCAAACACTTCCTTCGCCGCAATGCTCTCCACACGCGCAAGGGAAGTCCGGTCGCCGCGCTCAACGGCATCTTTCGCCATGCGGATAATGCCGGTTGCCGATGAAACCGTCTCCAGACAGCCCATTTCGCCGCATCCGCATTGAATGGCTTCCAGATCAGGCACGACCGAGATGTGCCCAAGCTCGCCGGCCATGCCGCCAAAGCCTTGATAAATTTTGCCGTTTACGATAATGCCGCCGCCCACGCCGGTTCCGAGCGTGTAGCATACGCAGTTCTCAACGCCGCGTCCTGCGCCGCTCCAAGCCTCACCCAGGGCAGCCACATTGGCGTCGTTGTCTATTTTGACGGGCTTGCCGAGACGCTCTTCAAGCAGTGCGCGAATCGGTACATCTTTAAATCCTACATTCGGTGCCAGAATGATGATGCCTTCACGTATATTCGTAAACCCGGCGAAACCAGCTCCCACACCAGCAAGTTGATCCCAGCTGTATGGCGATTCTTCCACAATGTGACGCACATATTTCTCAATGTTGTCAATAACCGTGTCAACGCCTTTGGCTGTTTCCGTCGGCCCTTCGTACTTCTGCAGAAGATGCCCTTCTTCGTTACATATTCCAACTTTAATAGCTGTTCCGCCAAGATCGACACCGACGTAGATGTTCTCAGACATGTTTCAAGCCACCTTTTTCCTTCTATATTATAGATTGCTCCTACTGTACCCACTATAATTGAAGGCACTCCTGCGGTCAAGAGAAGACAACCGGACGTGAAACTGGAACCAGCCCTTTAAATTCGCATGTGTAAACGCATACACGCACATCCGAAATCGCCCCTGTTTGTTCATAATCTTGCTTCCCCAACTCCCCCCGATAAATCCAACATGACAAAAGTCACTCCGAAGTGATGACATCCTTTACTAACGGCAACTCCTTCGCTTTCGTATGATGAGAACAGATCATTTCGATTACGGAGGAGCGATTCCATGACAAACCCAATCCATGAACCTATTGCAGAGCTGCGGAAGGTAACCAAGATGTTTGGCGGCAAAAAAGCCGTCAACCAAGTGTCGTTTACGATAGAAAAAGGATCCATCACAGCCATTCTCGGTCCTAACGGGGCCGGCAAATCAACCGCCATCTCCATGATGCTGGGCCTTAAGGATGCCAGCGAAGGCAAGGTTCTCCTGTTCGGCCAAAGCCCGAAGGACTTGAAGGTCAGAGAGAAGATCGGCGCCATGCTCCAAGAAGTCAGCGTCATGGACGGGCTTCGCACACGCGAGATCATCAACCTCATTCGCGGCTATTATCCGAATCCGCTGTCGCTTGACGACATCGCCCTGCTAAGCGGGCTTACACCCGAGGAGCTTAACAAATGGGCCGTTAAAATGTCCGGCGGCCAGAAACGCAAGCTCAGCTTTGCGCTTGCGATTGCAGGCAACCCCGAGCTGTTATTCTTCGACGAGCCGACGGTCGGCCTGGATACCTCGGCACGCCGGTTATTCTGGCAGACGGTGCGCAAGCTGGCCGATCAGGGAAAAACCATCCTGTTCACCACGCACTACCTGCAAGAGGCGGACGATATGGCAGACCGCATTCTGCTGTTCCATCAGGGTCAGGTGGCTGCAGACGGCACACCGGAAGCGATCAAAGCCAAGCTGACCCGAAGGTCGGTCTCCTTTATCGTGGATGCAGACCACCGGCAGGTCAAGGAGCTGCTGCGTGAAGTACCCGGCGTCACCGATGTGTTTGAGAACAATGGCCGTTTGAACGCCGTCACGGATGATACGGACACGGCGCTGGCTGCCTTGTTCCGAGCCGGGCTCGCCGTACGCGACGTTCGCATCGATCAAGGTAGTCTGGATGAAGCATTTGACCAATTAACGATGGATCAAGGGGAGGCCGTATAATCATGACAACCTGGAAACTGATTACCTTACAATGCAGAATGGAATTGCTTCGGATGGTACGCAATCCGTATTATATTTTCTGGTCGCTGGCGATGCCGATCCTGTTCTATTTCATTTTTACCCGCGTCGTGAATACGGGGGCGGACGATGCCGGACAATGGCAGGCGCATTATCTCATGTCGATGGCATCCTTCAGCGTCATGGGGACCGCCATCATGTCCCTCGGCATACGACTCGTTCAGGAACGAGTACAGGGCTGGGCCGTATACATGCGTGTAACGCCGCTTCCCGGCAGCGTGTACTTCTTCGGCAAAATGTTTGTGCAGACGGTTATGCATCTGCTCTGCATCATCGTGATTTTCGTAGCCGGCTACCTGATTAACGGCGTCTCCCTCACCTTCGGACAGTGGCTGCTAAGCGGACTGTGGATTCTGATCGCATCCGTTCCGTTTCTTGCCATCGGCACCCTGATCGGCTCCATGAAACGGGTCGATACGGCAAGCGGCGTCAGCAACGGCATCTACTTGGGACTGGCCGTTACAGGCGGGATGTGGTTCCCGATCGAAGCGATGCCTTCTATCATGCAGGCCATCGGCAAGTGGATGCCTTCCTACCATTTCGGCGGAGGCGCCTGGTCGATCGTGCGCGGAGAAGCGCCGGGCCTGGACAATTTCATGGTTTTGGCAGGATATTTGGTCGTATTTATGTTACTATCCACCTATATTCGGAAAAAACAACAAGCCGATTAAGGAGATAGGATGATGGCTTCATGAAAAAATTGAAAGAGGCAAAATCCGCAGGGTTCGAGGTGTTTCCAACGCAGCTGGGGTTTTTCCCCTATTTATGGCTCATTTATATGTCCCTTCCCGTGATCAACATGCTGCGCGAGGAAGGCTGGAAGATGGGGATCGGCTTTGCGCTGATCGGCTTGTTTCTTGTCACCTACCGCCAGCTCTACTTCGCCGCGGGTACCCCTCGTTTCTTTGTGTGGCTGGGCATTCAGATGTCCATCATTTTCATTCTCTGCATGTGGTATCACCCGACCTACATGTACATGGGCTTTTTTACGGCCAATTTCATCGGCTGGTATACCGACCGGCGCAAATTCACGATATCCCTTGTGCTGTTTGGCATCATCGAGACGATTCCTTTAATCAAGAACGCGAGCATGCTGGGAAAGGATCTGCTCTTTATGATTCCTTTCTTTCTCATCATGCTGTTTTCGCCCTTCGGCATCCGCTCGCTGAACCGGCGACAGGAGTTGGAGAGGGAGCTCGCCGAGGCTAACGAGCAAATCCGTAATCTGATTAAAGGCGAAGAGCGGATGCGTATTGCCAGGGATCTTCACGACACCTTGGGTCATACCCTGTCTCTCATCACCTTGAAGAGCCAGCTTGTGGAGAAGCTGGCGGCGAAGGACCCCGTGAAGGCCCAACTGGAAGCCCGGGAGATCCAGAATACCTCGCGGGCCGCGCTTCGCCAAGTGCGTGAACTGGTATCCGACATGCGGACCGCCACCCTGCCCGAGGAATTATTGGAGGCCCAGATCATTCTGGAGAGCGCCGATATCCAGCTGGTCTCCACCGGTGATCCCAAGCTGGAGGGCATATCCGACTTGGCCCACAACATTCTGAGCCTCTGCTTGCGGGAAGCCGTGACCAACGTGGTAAAGCACAGCCAGGCAAGCCAATGCCGAATCGAAATCGAGTCGCTGGATAATGAATGGCGGCTGTTGGTGGCGGACAACGGAATCGGCCTTAAGGGCAACGATGATGGGGCATCCAGTACCGACAGCAATGGCTTGAAGGGGATGGCGGAACGACTGTCCCTCATCGGGGGCACCGTTGAGGCCGTCTCCGACCCTCAAGGCACGAAATTGAGCATTCGCGTTCCGATCATCATCAAGAACCGGAAGGAGGACACCACCCATGAGCATCAAAGTGCTGATAGCCGAGGACCAGCGAATGCTGCGCGGCGCTCTGGCTTCCTTGCTTGATTTTGAAGACGATATCGATGTGATCGGTCAAGCCGGCGACGGCGAGGAAGCCCTATCGCAGATTGCCATCCATCAACCGGATGTTTGCTTGCTGGATATCGAAATGCCTGTGCGCAGCGGCCTCGAGGTGGCGGAGGAAGTAAAGCGGCGCGGGTATGCCAGCCGGGTTATCATTCTGACTACGTTCGCCAGGCCCGGTTATTTCGAGCGGGCCGTACAGGCCGGGGTCCAGGGATACCTGCTCAAGGACGAGCCCAGCGAACGGCTGGCGGAGGCCATCCGGAGAGTGATGGATGGGCGCCGGGAAGTTTCCCCTGAACTCGTATTCGGGACGTTGTCCGGTGCGGGTGCCAACCCGCTTACCGAACGCGAACGGGAAGTGCTGCGGCTGGCCGCAGACGGAAACAGCTCCAATGATATCGCAGCGAAGCTGCACTTGTCCTACGGAACGGTCCGCAACTATATGTCCGAGATTCTAAGCAAGCTGAATGCCAAGAACCGGATCGAGGCCATCTCGTTGGCGGAAGAGAAGGGATGGATATAGGCCGGCAGCCCCTGGAGGCCTTTGCGAGGCGCAGGCGGTATGGCTTAATACGGTTTGTAAACGACCGTCCCATAGAGAAACAGCCCCGGGCGTGTTCTGAAGTGCACCCCTTAGAATAGACATTGGAAAAAACCCTTGGTTATTCCGATGAATTCTAAGGGGTGTATTTTTGTGGTAATGAAAGGACAAAAGTTAAAGCAATATTCAAAAGAGGTCAAATTAGAAGCGATTCGACTTCATGTAGAAGAGAAGTGGACTTATCGGCAAATCAACGAACACCTTGGTATTCAAGACAAAGACCGAATGAAGCGGTGGATGCGAAAATATCGGGAACAAGGCGAGTTTGGATTGTTGGATCAGCGAGGACGACGAAAAGAATATATGGATCAAGATCGGTATGTCCAAAAGCTCAAACGGGAGAATGAAATGCTAAAAAAGTGCTTGGAAATCTGGATCCAGGAGGAAAGGAAGAACGCTTTACGCTCATCGAGCAAGCAGCGATTCCAAGGCAAGTAGCTGAACTATGCCAGCTCTTTCGTGTCTCTAGAAGTGGTTACTACGCCTATTTGAAGCGAAAAGGGAACGACCGAGATGCCGAGGCGAAACGGCTAATCCGTGAAGCGTACAATCGCTACGAAGGAAAGTATGGCTACCGGCAGCTCCAATTGTTCTTGTGGCAGGATGACGGTGTATGGATGAACCATAAGAAAGTGCTGCGGCTGATGCAAAAACTCGGGCTTCAAGCGAACATTCGCCCTAAACGCCGCTTTAACACGACATACCAAGCTGGAGAACGTGTGTCGGAGAATCTGCTGAAGCGAGACTTTACGGCAGAAAAACCGAACCAGAAATGGGTGACAGATGTGACGCAATACCGGGTGGGCGAGCGATGGCTGTATCTTTCGGCAGTTAAAGACTTATTCAACAATGAGATTGTAGCGTACCAACTCAGCCAACGTAACGACAATGAACTGGTTCTACGGACGTTTGCAAAAGCGTTTGCCAAGCAAAAAGACGTGACCGGATTGGTCGTTCACAGCGACCAAGGTTTCCAGTACACGTCTTACGCTTACCACGACATGCTGCCAAAGGTTGGCGCCCAAATCAGCATGTCTCGCCGGGGCAATTGCCTAGACAACGCCTCCATGGAGAGCTTCTTCTCGCATCTCAAAACGGAAGGACTCTATCCCTATGATATCCGAAATTTGACGGAGGCACAAAGGCGAATTGAGAAATACATACGGTTTTATAACCGAGAGCGACCACAGCGGAAACTAAAGAAACTGACGCCGGTAGAGTACCGACGCCAGTTTGCAGCCTAGGTGTTTTTTTTAATGTCTACTAAATGGGGTCTTGACCATTCATTGCCCGGGGCTGTTTTTATCACTGTATCAATTGAATAAAGCTTCCTCTATGGTTTGCATCATTTCAAAAGCGCCGTCGCTGGCATTGGATGCCACGACCAACGTATGCCCGGTGTCCGGATAATACGCGGATCGGAAATTCACGCCAGGGTCGTAGCCCATGACATGATATTTGTACACATTTCCATTCTTCTCGGTGATCCAAACGCCAAGCCCATATTTCAGGTCACTGTCCGGGTCGTGCGAATGGGCAGCCAGCAGCTGCTCCGTCATCGATGCCGAGAGCAGCGTATTGGACAAGAGCCCTCTCCATAGCTTTGCCATGTCCGGTGCCGTCACATACGCCCCGCCATCGGCATAACCCTGAATCGGAATGGCATACTGATTCGTTCTCCACGTACCGTCCTCCTCATCGATATACCCGTAAGCCGTATTCGCGGGCAGGCGATCCAGCGGGAAATATCCCGAATCGTTCATGCCGCAAGGCTCAAAAACAAACTGCTGGACATAATCCCGAAACGACAGGCCGGCATGCTGTTCAACGATCAGGCCAAGCAACACAAAGCCTGCATTGTTATAGTGGAATCTCTCGCCGGGTTGAAATTTCATCGGCTCATTCTGGAACAAAGGGAGAAAGTCCCTTCCACTCCGGAGCGTATACATCGGCACGGCCTTCCACAAATCCTCAAAGTCGTCCATGACCTCTTCATCAAAGTAATCCGGAACGCCTGAGGTGTGGCTCAGTAGATGAAACACCGTAATCTCCGGGCTAACATGCGGCAGGCGAATATCCAGACACTCGCTCAGCTTGCTGTCCAGCGACAGCTTGCCTTGTTCAATAAGCTGGCAAACCGCAATACCGGTGAACAGCTTGCAGCCTGAAGCGATGCCGAACCTGGTGTCCCCTTGATTCGGGATGCGGTCGGCCCGATTGGAATAGCCGAAGGCGGCATTCCATATGATGTTGCGATTTTGATCCGTTAAGAGCACCGTTCCCGAAAAATGGCTGTTGGCAGCCCATTCCTCCATTTTATGTATCATCTGTTGATCCCATCCTTTATCTAGGATAGGCATATTTTAACATGAATGAGCAAAGGGGATCCCGGTACAAGACCAGTTTAACGAAAAAATACCCCGAATTCCGGAATTGCGTTCCGCCCATCAGAGGGAACTCCGCTCATGCCTGCACTGCTCCAACTGCGTAACCGTGAGGCTGAAACGTTCCGGATCCACCGGCTTCAATAAATAATGGCGGGCATCCCACTCCGGCGAATCCGCGGCTTCGGCCGTCACATAGACGATATGAACGTCAGGCTCAAGCAGTACCAGTCTTTCGCCTGCTTCCAGCCCGGTCATTCCAGGCATATCGATGTCCAAAAATACAACATCCGCCTTGCAGGATCGCCATTGCTCTATTGCATCCTGAGCCCGAGTGAACATGCCTGCCACCTGCAGGCGTCCATCACGTTCAATGAGCCGCAAACATCACGCGCCGCTTTTTGTTCATGACTGACCTACTTCTCTATATAAATGTTAGGATTCTGCCAACATAGAGCTGCAAAGCTACCCCATATATCGGCATTTGGAATCAAGATTGAAGAATCCCCTATAAACTATTCTCTGAAAGCATGAAAAAAACCCTCCTGCCAACCGTGGCGAATTCATCATTTATGAATCCGGTTCACGGCTTGCTAGAAGGGCTGACTTATACAATTTACATATTGGACTAATATTTCGCCCACATGGTTAGCAGAATTACCGGGACCGCAAAAATAAGCAAACCGACCCCGATCATTGCGGCGACCTGCAGCATAAATGCTTGTTTGGATGGACCGGACGGCTGCGGCATTCCGCATTGAACGCAACGATTGGAGGCAGCATATACCTTACCGCCGCAGCTGACACAAATCCCATGATTCCTCATGATTAACGCTCCTTTGCTTGTTAAAACAACATCGACATCAAGACATTTCTATATCGGTTAACATGCTGTGATGAATCGAAGCCCGGCAGACCGCCATTAAAAAGCAATCATGGATGCCGGATTTTTTATTTGTGAATATTATCACATAAATACGATCACAAGTAAAGACATGAATCCTTTATGATCCATGTTATCGGAACCTCCCCCTTCTCCGGATAAGATCAAAGCCTGAAACCAGCACAAAACCAGGAAGCCTGCGGCTCCCTGGTGTATGCTTCTTTCCTGAAATCTAATCCCGACCACCCTGCGGGGAGGGGGGTTATTTGTTCTTGGCATGCAATACCAAGTTTCCTACTCCACCAATCGCAAACAACAAGGAAACGATTCCGAACCCCCATTGCCATGAGCTTCGATCCGTTATGAAAACAACCACCAAGAACGCTATCGCGGCCAAAAAATTAAGCAGTGCCACGATCAAAAATTCCTTTTTCTTCATTGTTCATCCTCTACATTCCTACAGAATCAAGTCTGTCCAGTCTACGTGCCGCTGTCGTGATCATATCATATTTTGGGCTGCGAAGTATGATTGCTTATTCACGCTCACCGTATAAATGTTATCGTCTGCTCGGTCCACGGCGCACCATCAAATGCCTTCGCCACTCCCTGAGCAACAATCTCCGCCTTCAGCACGTATTTCCATTTCACCGTAGCCGACCATGCTCCTTCGAACAGAAACGGACTCAATCGGATCTCATGTTCGCTGGCCCAGGCCGCCACGACCCTTTCCCCATCGATCGTCATGTCGAAGCCCTCTTTGAACCATGGATGCTCCTGATCCTTGGAAACACCCGGCGCATTCATGTTTACATAGAGCGAGATGTCGTCGCACAGCTGCAGCAGGCCAAACTGCCTGTGAATCACGGCTTCGCCCGGAAACGAATAATGATCACGCAGCCGTTTTTGCCGATCCAGCTCGTCATGGTAGAATTCCACCAGCGGCGCTTCGGTGGCATTTTTCATAAATGACGCGAAATGAAGGCTGCAGAGAAGCCCTGCATAAGGACTCATCGCTTCGATCTCATCAACGCCCTTGGTATACATTAGCATCTTCGGCATGACCGGATAATCGATAAACGTGAACGGAGTCCGGCTTGCATCATTCCAGATCGGCGTATCATCCATCCGAAGCCAGGCGCGGTCATGCTCGGTTATAGCCAACAGCACTTCTTCCCTAACCGTCTCATCCATAAACAGCTCTCTCCGAAAGCCCCGGGCCACATCGCCGGAGAAGCGGCCATGGTCGTCCTGGGTCGTCATAACAAAAGCATCTTCCGTCTCGCGAATGATCATCCGATCATCTCCCTTCGATTCGTCCTTACCCCAGATAAGCCTTTCGTTTCATCACGGCAATGATATCTCTGGACTGGCCTTGATGCACGCTCGTATCGAAACACGAGATCAATTCCCAGCCGTCAATCCCGTAGCTGTTCAGTAAATCCTCGAATTCTTCTTCGTTCACTTTCCCCCCAAGGAATCCTCCGGTTTTGTATTTCAGCGTTTTGTATTCCCATTGATCCATAGTCGGCATCCCCCGTTATCCCATTGATTTTGACAACAAACCTCGAGACCTTCCAACCTGCAGACATCCATCAGTTCGTATCCCCGACATAGCAAACCGCTGAGCGTCCCGCTTTATCCATGAGCGGCTTGACCAGCGAGCGGGGATATATTCGAATCCCATCCAATGAAGACAAATCGATCCATTCCACGCCCACCTGGTATTCATCCGGGTTATGTCCTTGAAACAGATCCCCCTCTTCCGCCAAACGGCATTCAAAATAAAACTCCACTTGGTGCACGTCGGAATCCCATTCCGCGAACTCGTGGTTGGACCCTATGTATTCACGGACATGCAGCAGATCTTGAACTTCCACCCTGCGCCCGATTTCCTCCAGGCACTCCCTAACCACGGCTTGCACCAAGGTTTCGCCCTTCTCTTGCCCGCCGCCAGGGAACAGATAGAAGTCCCCCCATTGGTCTACATTCTTCGTTAAAAGGATTTGGTGATCTCGGACAATCATCGCTTTGGCCGAGTTTCGAATCGGTTTCATGGGCAATCTCCTTATCGTAACGTTTCTTTCTATTTTCTATTGTAGCAAAAATAAATCCTCTATAGGCGAACCCACTGTCTGCATATTGGTACAAACCGATAACAAGCCGGTATACCATGAGCATGCTCAAAGAATACCGGCTTGTTTTGCGCTGGAAGCATAACTCTCGTTCCGGCTCTTTTTGCTAGCGCCTGTATGAGCCATCCTTCCACTTCTTTAATACGATGACCGCCACGCACCCAACGATCAACAGGATCAGCCCTGCGGCAATCCAATCCTTGATGACCATCCACGAAACATGGGCACCCCCGTACTCGCCCTCATAATGAGCCATGAGATAACCTGCCTGCGTCTCAACCGCTATGGCGGTTTCGGGGGCGATTCCCTGGACCGCATAGTATTTCGTACCCTTCGGGTACACATTGGAGAAGTTACCGCCGTAGGTCCCTTCCCGATCCGTATGGTAGGTGACCTTTCCCACCACGTCTCCAAGCGCAGACGCTTCCACGGGATTTTCCGACATGACATAGATCTTCCCGTCATTCACGACAAACGAATAAGCCCATGAGGCAAGCGCAGCGGGCGATGAACACATGACCAACAGCAGAAGCGTAATCAGCGATATTTTCATATACCTTTCCGTGCGAAGAAAATTCGGCATGGTCCACCTCGGATATCAGAGTCATGTACCTTCGTTCGTAACGGGAGGCTATTTCACCTGCTTGCTCCTGCCATCGACGATCAGCTCGATGCCCGGCTTGTTCGTCCCTCCCGACATACTGTAGGAAGGGTCCGGCTGGTCCAAGAAACCGTCAAAGGTTTCGCGAATTTCTATCCGGCCTCGCGGCCGAACCGGAACCACCTTAGGCTCGAAATCAATCACCCTTCCGCCAACATCCACGCTTAGCGGACGTACCGTAACCTGCCGCTCGGTGCCGTAACTGTAAATTTGAATCTGGCAGCGTGCCAGAATAACCTCGTTCTCTGTACGATATTCGCAGTTGCTGTCTTTTTTGGAATAGGCGACGGTGGATATTCCGCTCGAATTGAAATTGGCCACAAACATGACGGACTCCGATACGAATGGAAAAACGACGATCCATGCGATACAACCGATCATCACCCGGCTCATGATCTTCGGATAAAGCGGGCGATAAATGCTCGTTACCCGCAGAATGCCGATCGTCAATAAGATAAGACCTGCAATAACGGGCAGATGAAGACCATAGTTGCCTTGCTTAGTCCATGGGGAGATCCCTGCCCAACGGAACAGGTCATCCCCGAACGAATAGCCCAGATGCTGATTGGAAATGAAGAGCAAACCCAGGATGATGGCAGAAATGGAGAGGATTTTGCCTTTCAGTTGTATCTCCTCCTCGACGAATCCATTTTCCACATTATAACAAATAAGAAGACCCGTGGTAACCTGCTTTAATCCGCTTTATCCACGGGTTTATTCTCTACGATAGCGAGCCTTGTTCCACTCTTGGCCTCATGCAGCAGCTTCCGGTCGCGATGAATGAGACATAACAGCATGTGAAGGAACACAACTGCGTCCAGCAGCAATATCCCCAGCGCATACATCGCAAGCAGGACATTAGAACCGGTGACATTCACCGTAATGAACAAAGCATGGAACCCGCCCCATACCACATACAGCAGGCCGTTGCGGACAATCACTTCCTTCAGCTTCAGATGTTCGCCCGCTCCGCGGATCTGGACCCGGACGACCCATTTCCCCAGCGTCTGCCCCTGCATCATATAAGGCAGCACGATATAATATAAAATCACGGCAAAGAAGTATGCACCCCTCACGTTTATTACGGTCAGCACGCCAATGATCGGCAGTATGACCGCTGCATCAATGCCAAAAGCAATGGCCCGGCGCGTATAACTGACCCGCTTCTGCGACAGATCCACCTTCTCATCCAGACGATCCAGGCGGGGCAGGTGATTTTTCATCCAATCGGCCAGCACGAGGCCCATCATTCCGCCCAGGGTATTCATCAGCAGATCGTCCACGTCAAACAATCGGTACGGGTGATCATAGAAGCCGTAAATGCCGGTCACCTGGGTTACCTCAAAGAACAACGACAAGCCGAACGAGGCCGCCAGACATGCAACCCAGGACGCTCTCGCATAATAACGAAGGAACATGCCGAACGGCACCACGAGTAAGACGTTAAACACGACCTGCAAGAAGGCTCTCTCCTTCAACAAATGCGTGTAAGTCGAGGGCACGCCCCATACCACCTTGGTCTCCTTTAAGATGTCCTGTATGAAATTCAGCGGCATCCACTGCATAACCGAGGCCACATCCATCGGAGCATTATGGCGCGAGGCAGGCAAAGGAAGGAGCACAAGATACACTGCGTTCATCATGTACAGCAGGAATAAATACAGCAGAAATCCCCGGAATTTATTAAAATAACCATATTTGCGATACTGCACGATCAGAAAGGGAACTGCGCACAGCAAAGCCGCTATGGGAAAGGTTAAAAATGCATAGGATATCGGAAATAGATAGGCTTCCAGCATGCTCTCGTTCACTCCCTCCGTGATGTTCTACTTATAAAGTACAGGACCAAGTTTAAATGACGGGGATCCCTTCGTTTAAAATGCGTTTAAAAAACGCATAACCGCATCAAGGCCGACATGCCTGTCAGCCTCGCGCGTCACAAACTGAATAACCCACACCATCAGTGTGGGCAGGTCACCATATACAAGACGCATAGATTCAATGTCATCGGAATAACATGGTCGTTATTCCCGCCTTACGCGTTTATGTTGACGGGAGTCGGCCCCAGTCCTGCTTCCATGAAGTCCCGTTATTCCTTCCGTTTGCCGACGGCTTTTCCAAAGCTAATCTTTCGCGGAAGTCCCAGCTTGAATTCTTCACGGTGCCCATTCCACTCTATCTGGATCGTTAGATCCTTGTTCGGGTTCATCATATCGAGCAGATGCGCCAAATCCAGCGCACCCTTGGTCTCCTTCATGGCAGCATGGTCGGTCCCCACGACGATTCCGCCTTCCTGGAAGCGGCCCGTCATGTCCTCCAGCCGATAGTTAATCTGCCCATGTTCCAGAGGCTCCTTCCCCGAGTACTGAAGCTTCAGCTTTCCGCCAAGCGCATCCTGAAACACGGTAAGCTTCGCATTGACCCTATCCTGATGGGAAACGACATAAGTCGCTTTCCACGACTCACCCTTACCTATCAAGGTCATGGTTTTATTTCGATTCACGGGACACCCCTCCTCACGCGGAACGACCAGTTATCTCGATTAGGCTTATATACATGATAACGAGCAAAAGAATGAAATGGTTTTTCAACTTTTCAAATAATGGAGGATTTCGAGTAAATCGCTAATCTCCCCATCCTTGGCAAAATCCCGGTCATAATAGGGATCCCGCTTCCAGATGCCCTTCATGCCGATCAGCCGGCTTGCGGTGACGTCGTTGTCCGGATGGTCGCCGACATAGATGGATTCCCCTGCCTTTGATTCAAGGCGGCTTAATGTATTGGCAAAAATCCTCGGATCGGGCTTGCGCAAGCCCTCCCATTCCGAAATTACGATAAGATCGAAATAAGGCTCGATGCCGAGTCCCTTGATATTGTTATATTGAAATTCGCCGTAGCCATTGGAGATCAGCCCGAGTTTTATCCCCTTACCTTTCAAGCTGTCCAACGTTTCATGCAGATTCGGGAAACCGACGCAATGTTGTTGAAACCCCAATATGTAATCCCGAAGCAGCGCTTCCCAATTCAGGGGAAGCGCAAACTCCTCGGTTAGCTGCCGATATACCTGGTCCTTCCATACATAGCCTCTGCGGTCAAGCTCGACAAACCGTCTGACGTACGCATCTCTGCCCACAGTTAAACCGCCATGAAGCGATAGACGATCATACTGGTCTTGAACGAAACGAACCAAGGACGTGTCGCGGTCCAGCAGCGTCCCGTCCAAATCAAAAACAACCGTGGTAATCATCGACTCGGACCGGATCTGCCGCGCTCCGTCCGATACTCCATAATCCAGCAGTCCCGCAGCTCTCCTTCATGCCGTTCATGCTTCTCCAGCAGCCTGACCTTCCGAAAGCCGCACTTCTCGTAACAAGCGATGGCCCGTTCATTCCAAGCCTGCGGGTCCATCACGATCCGGTCGGCCTGCCTCTGAAACACGAGGTAATCCACCATGGAAGTCACAAGCTTCGTACCGATGCCTCGATTCCAATAATCCGGCTCCCCGATGAATTGATCCGTGGCGAATGTTCTGCCGACCGCATCGTTCCCGTCATACCCATACTCGCCTAACGTATCTTTATCGAGAAGATAGAACTGGATATACCCGATCGGCTTTCCCTCATATTCGATAATGCAGCGAGTCTCATCATCATCCACATAGAAATGCTCCCGCACCCGCTCCACGTCGTGGGGATTGTCCCGTCCCTCGTAATACTGCAGCACATCCGGATTGGACAGCCAAGAAGCTAAGGACGATTCATCTTTCTCCTCCAGCTCGCGAACCGTAATCGGCCCTGACTCATATACCAGCATCGTTATTCCTCCATCCTTCTCATGGGATCATCCCATTGTTCGTTTCAGATTACATCCGCAACCATCGTAATAGAGGTTCCGCACATGCCTGCCTCCTGGAATCCGAAACGCTCATACAACTTCATAGCTGCGGCATTGTCCGGAGCGACGCTTAACGATACCTTTTGAATCCCCCGCTCCTTCATCCCTCTGAACAATTCCTTCATCAGGGCGGTTCCTAGCCCTTGCCCGCGGGATTCGGGAATCAGCGCCATGCCCAGTTCCGGGATGTCATCGCTCACGTAACCGAACCCTTTGTTCCCTTCATCAAAATACCGGATGGTAATTGAGCCTGACGGCTTGCCTGCTGCATTCACAGCAATGTAGCCCAGATCGCCCGCGCGCCCCCAGTCCTCCACGTATTTTTTCATGAACGGCTCCTCAAGAATATCCCGGCTAAAAGGCTCCCCTCCCTCGGGCACATACAGGGACTCGTACAGCATCTCCCGCAAAAAGGGTGCGTCCTCCCGGCCTGCGACTCGAATATGATATGAATTCATGTACATCTCCCTTTCTGCCTAGATTATCTCCGTCAGCGCCGTCCATAATGCCAGTCTTTCCGCATCGAAATCGGTCCGGCCGTAATGGTCGAGGAAAACGTCCCTGTAGTCATCACTACCCAGATTATACCGCAGGGTCCATATTCCCCAGTAGAGGTCATAATGAAGGTCCCCAAATCCGCCGTTGCCCAGATCGATATAACCTTCAAGCTGAAAATCCCTCATGATCAGATTCGGCAGACAATAATCGCCGTGGAGCAGCACATCATGTTCCGCCGTTCCCTGCAGCGTCTCAAGGCATGACAGCGCCTGATCCCTTCCGCCCTGAAGCCCAACAATATCCCCCGATTTGTTCATGATCCCTTCCTGATACTCTTGCACAAGTTCAGCGGTTCGATTCGGATAAGGACAGTCGGTGGCAGATACAGAATGGAGATAACGCAAACTTTCCCCGAACACGGCAGCCAGCCTGTTCGGATCCTTCAGATGGCCACCCGACACCCCATCATCCCCTTTCAGGGCGGCGGTCAGCAGGTAATCGTTCTCACCCTGCTGTTCATAAGCCAGCACCTTGGGAGCCAGGCCTTTTCCGTGTAAGTAATCCGTCATGACCCCTTCTCTCTGTAATTCATCCCGTTTCGTTATCTTCAAAAACATCGGTTGGCTCGCTCCCTCGATGTACAGGGTTTTGGCCTGTTTTGAGGAGCTGCTGTCGTAGACGACGGCTGTCTGAAAATAGGGCTGCAGGCTTACAGGCAACGTCTTCATATCGAATGGAATACGTATTTTTTTCATCGTTCCTCCACGCCGGCTAATCCCCTCTGCCGGCCACAGTCCAATAGAATAAAGACGTCCCCATCGGAACGCCTTCGGATCTGTACTCTATGAATTGGCGATTCACCGGTCTAATCCTGCCCTATCAGCCGGTATTTTTTCGTTTAAACTATTTTGGATCCCTGATTGTCAGAATGGAACTCCCTCGAAGTACACCACCTGGGCCAGCCGAATATGCAGTGCTTTGTTGTCCCCGATCGTCAGTTGGACATGGTCGACCACCACACCGGATAAAATCCCCTCGACTTTCCCCGCAGTGGTCATGATGACCACCTTGGCCCCTTTATGCCGGAGCAGATGGTCAATAAATACCGGTTCAACCAACGTAGCGTAGTGCATCGGCTGCGGGATTGCCGGGGTCCGGGGCGCGTAATACGGCGGTATAGGCTGGAGTGGAGGGTAGGCATAGTATCCCGGTGCATAACCTGCAGACGGCGCCGGATAACCGGCTGTGTTGACATGGTTGTTCAATGTAAGACCTCCCTTGCGATATGAATCCTACATCTTTATGTATGACCGGAAAGGGGCCGCTATGTTATCCCCCTCATATTTGTATAAAAAAGCAAGGATGTCTTTGATCTCAATTGCCACCCGTTACGCCTTCTGAGCAATCAACTTACTCATCGCATGCCGGTGCGGTATACCCGATGAGTTGCAATCAAAAATGACCTCCGGGCAGCTGTGAATCAGCCAATCGTGATAATGCATCATAAGCTCTCCGGACTTCCAGTCATAAGCATACGGCTCATCCTCGGGAGGAGGCGCAATGAACGGCTTCTGCACGAATACATTCAGGCAGTGGAATCCCTCTGCCGAGGTGAATTTTTTGTAATTGGCAAGAATGTCCTCGCGATACTCGGGTCGGATATAATGCAGCACGCCGCTGGAATACAGCACGTCAAACTCCGAATCCAGACGGTAATCCGATATATCCGCCTTGAATACGTTCACGTGTACCCCGATGTGATCGGCCAATCGCTTCGTTTTCTCGATCCCCGCATCCGAAATGTCGAATGCCGTGACCTCATACCCGTTGCGGGCAAAAAACACGGCATCCTTCCCTTCCCCGCACCCGATATCCAGCAGCCTTACTCTTTTTGTCGGCGGGATCATTTCAAGCACCTGATAACAGGCTGCGTTCGGTTCCGTGCCCCAATAGTACTCCGGCGTTTTGTACTCTTCTTCATAGATGCTGATCGGCTTGCCCGTCGAAGAATAACCAAACAGCTTATCGATGCTGACGTCCAGCAGCCGGGACAGCTCCGGAAGCAGCGCGATATCGGGCATGGTCTGCCCGGTCTCCCATTTGGATACCGCCTGGAACGTAACGCCCAGCTTATGCGCCAATCCTTCCTGGGTAAGTCTCCGTTCTTTACGGTAACGATTAATATTTTTGGCCAACATGTCTCTCATATGGATCACGCTCCTATATAACCACATTGTAGGGACGTTGTGCGGGGCATACAATAACCTGGTCATTGAATCCCGGAAGAATTCAACCGCCCGTTGAAATCATCCAATTCCAGGAACTTGGCGATGCAGGCGTGGTACAATAAACCTGTTTATAACACCACTATCGAAATCATAAGGGAGAACGCTCGTGAACATTAGAAAGCTGAATACTCATGAAGAAACGCCCCCTATGGACCTGCTCCTTCTTGCGGATCCATCGATAAGGCTTGTCAAAGAATACGTAAACCGCGGTCACTGCTATGTCGCTGAAGAAAGCTCACAACCCATCGGGGTCTATGTCCTGCTACCCACCAGACCCGATACCATCGAGCTGGTGAACGTTGCCGTAAGCGAGAATCTGCACGGCCGGGGCTATGGCAAACAGCTCGTGAATCATGCCGTTGATCAGGCCCGGGAGCTCGGATATGCCACGATTGAAGTAGGAACAGGGAGTACCGGGGTGGCACAGCTGGCGCTGTACCAGAAATGCGGATTTCGAATGACAGGCATCGACCGGGACTTTTTTGTCCGTCATTATGATGAAGAAATCTACGAGAACGGCATGCGGCTCCGGGACATGGTGCGGATGTCCTTAGATTTGTAAGGTGATTCGGGTTGTGCTATGCACCGTTCCTCCATTCGGTGAATGGGCTATCGCATATTGATTTTTGGAGGAGAACCTATTGAGCATGAGTCACAATCCGAGACATCTCGCTTGGCACGAAACACTGGAGATTCATGAATTAACTGCCTTTCAGGCGAATCACTTGATGGCGTTCAAGATGTCAGTGCATGATATCAAAGACCCGGAGCTCCATGGACTGTATATGGAAGCGATTCAAGGGGTTGAACAGAACCTGAAGGAGCTTCTGCCTTATTATTCGGAAGCGCCCACGGGAACCCGCAGTCTCTCCGGTGCCGATCTGACGGCGTATTACGCAGGTCATCTGCTGGGGTTTGCCAAAACCTCGGTCCGAAGCTACGCCATTGCCATTACCGAGGCAGCAACTCCAAGCGTAAGAGAAACACTTCAGAAGCAGTTGAACAAAGCCATTGAACTGCACGGAAAAATCTTCTACTTCATGTATGCGCGCGGCCTGTATCCGTCTTACAATTTGAAGCAGCTGCTAGAGAATGACGTGAAAAATGCGAACAAAGCGCTGAGCTTGTAACTCAGCAAAAAAAGCCCCTGGCTAAACAGGTACGGATTTTACGAGATGTTTCCTCGCAAACCCGTCCGCCGTATAGCTCTGGGGCTTCTTCTTTTCAATAGATAATCCCTTAGGCAAGGAATTACTTATTCAGCGTCTCGCTCCAATCATGGACCATGTGGCCCTCGAGATATTTCTCGCAATCCATAGCGGCCATACAGCCTGTTCCTGCAGCCGTGATGGCTTGGCGATAACGCGTATCCTGAACGTCGCCGCAGGCGAATACGCCCGGGATGTTCGTCTCGGTCGTTCCTGGTTTAACCAAGATGTAGCCGGTCGGATCGGTTGTGATCTGATTGCCTAGGAAGCCCGTGTTCGGCGTATGTCCGATGGCCACGAACACGCCTTCTGCTTCGATCAGTTCTTCCTCGCCCGTTTCGTTGTTGCGGACCTTCAGCCCTTTAACTCCGGTATCGCTGGTTACCACCTCAACCGGCGTGCGGTCCAAAGCCCACTGGATCTTCTCGTTCTCGCGCGCGCGATCCTGCATGATCTTAGATGCACGCAGCTCGGTGCGGCGGTTCACCACCGTTACGCTGGAAGCGAAACGCGTCAGGAAGCTGGCCTCCTCCATTGCGGAGTCGCCGCCGCCGATGACAATGATTTTTTTTCCGCGGAAGAAGAACCCGTCGCATGTGGCGCATGTACTTACGCCCCGTCCAACGTTCTCCTGCTCTCCCGGAATTCCGAGATACTTCGCGGAAGCTCCCGTCGAGATAATCACGGACTCGGCCAGAAGCTCGCCCATGCCCTCGACATTCACCTTGAACGGACGCTCGGAGAAATCAACGGACTCGACCCAGGCACTCTTGAACTCTGCACCGAAGCGTTCCGCTTGTTGACGCATATTATCCATCAGCTCGGGACCCATGATGCCCTGCGGGAATCCAGGGAAGTTCTCGACCTCCGTCGTTGTCGTCAGCTGGCCTCCCGGTTGCATTCCTTCGATCACGAGCGGCTTCAAGTTTGCGCGTGCCAAGTAGATGGCTGCCGTCAATCCGGCAGGTCCTGTTCCGATTACGATTGATTTGTACATAGATACGGCCTCCTTTAAGGTGTCGATTTCTGTTGCATGCATTATCCTATTCAGGACTTACGGAATCTTCATGTACCATCATGTACCAAGGTCTCCTAAGTATCCGAATATGGGCTCTTACTTAAATGTTTTCCGTAAATGGCCGGAAATTATCATCCGGCTGTGCTTTCGTTTCACATACGCTATCCATTTGACGTGCGTAACGACTCACCGTTGATGGCGAAATACCGTAACGGACAGCCACCTGTTCATAGGTTAGGGTTCGTCCACGCTTCTTGGCCGTCAGATATTCCAATGCCGCTGCCCAGCCCTCCACATTCCGAATGTTCGGAATATCAGGGTACAGCCGGCTCAGGAACTCGGACCAGAGATTCTCCATCTCTTTTTTCCAAAAAGGGTCTACCCGCATGTCCATGGTCTGCTCTGCCTTCTCCAGCACCGCCTTCCAGGAAGGCAGCCAATCCGGCAGCACCTCGCGGGTCTTGCCCCCGGATAAATCGCGATCGTCGCGACGCTCCTTCAACCGATTGCTTGCGGCCTCCATCTGCTGGAGCACCAGGCGGGCGGCATCCTTCAACTCCGCGTCCTCCCCCGGTTCCTGCAGGAACGATTGCAGCGCATGCTGCACCTCTTCATCGGCGATCAATTCCAGCGTCCGGATCACCTGCAGCTTGGTCTGGGGATCGCCATGCCGGAGCGCCCAGAAGAACGATGAACGAATCAGCGGATTCTGCTTCGCTTCCTCCGTCAGTTTATCGCCGTCATGCTCCCAGCGTTTGAACTGCTCTTCGAACGGAAGGTGATAGTGGTAACTCACTTTCATCTGATCGGTACCGGTTTCTTTACGCTTTTGCAGCTGGGCCAAATAGAAATCCGGAATCACCGAATCTCCGTCCAGCTTCAGCGCCTGCCGCCAATATTTCTCGGCCTTGTCGTAATAACCGCTGTTGCAGGCCGCAACGGCCGTATAATGATACAGGCTTGGATCTCCGTTAAACTCATCCTCTTTCAGCAATCGGCGAAAATGACCGTAGGCAATTTCGTGCTGCCCCAATATGCCCATCGTCGTAGCAAGCTTAAACACATGCTCCAGATGAAAAGGAACCGTTACCGTTAGCATGTCCATCAATCGGTCGCGCTGCTCCTGATTTCCCTCATGCTGAAAGAAGATGGCCAGATTGCATAAACCGTGCAGATTGCCCGGCTCCTGATCCAGCACCTCGCCAATGGTGCGCTTCGCGGTATCGAAACGTCCCATGTAGTAGTAAGCCAGGGCCAAATTGTTGCGCGCAGCCAGAAAATCCGGATTATCCTTGACGATTTCCTCCAACAGCTTGACCGCTTGGGCGAATTTCCCTTCCTCCAGCAGTGCCCGGGCATGCTCATGTTCGACCACGCCTTCGCGGCTCTTGATCCGGTTCAGCTTGGCAGGACGATTCAGCTCGTAATGGAGCAGCTCCATCATTTCCTCGGCCTCATCCAGAAATTGACCGTTAGGATCTTCCTCCAGATAGGTGACAAGCGCTTCTTCCGCCTTCTCAAACTGTTCCATATTGGCATAATTGTTCGCCATATAGAAATAGCATTCCGTCATCAACGGGTCAACCTGCTCCAGAATATGAGCCAGCACATCGTTGGAAGCTTTATAATCTCCCGTCTCTGATAATATACCCGCCATATTGCAATGATTCACTGGATTATCGGGTTCATATTCAACAGCTTTGCGAAAATATTTCAGAGCCTTGTCATATTGGTAACGATCTAGCGAACGAACCGCGCGATCGAAGAAGAAATTAGCATTCATTTCGATAGATATAACATTGTGGGGGTCACTTGACCCATATGGATGACCATTCACGAAAAGCAAGGCACCTCCTTTAACTTGCTCCTCTATCCACAACAGTATAACACAAGTTACGACGTCATTTGCAGAAAAAAGACACCAGTTTACACACCGGCGTCTTTGAATAAAGTGGCGATCGATCCGCCCTCGATGATAATGTGAGTGGCCTGGGCCAGCATAGGCGCAACAGACAGCACCTTTAACCGCATCTTGCAGTGATGGTCCGGGAGCACGATGGAGTCCGTGACCACGATCTCCTCGATATGAGCATGGTCGAGACGGTCAAGTGCTTCACCGGAGAACAGGCCATGGGTCGCGCACACAATGGCATCATTGGCTCCCCGTTCCTTTAAGCTTTCCACCACCTGCACGATGGTGGTTCCCGTGTCAATCAGGTCTTCGATAATAATCGGCGTGCGTCCCGCCACGTCTCCAATAACATGGGTAATGACCGCTTCGTTATGGGCTGGACGCTGCTTGACCATCATGGCAAACGGCGATCCCAGGCGGCTCGAAAGCTTCTCGGCCGTCTTCGCCCGTCCGGCATCGGGAGAAACGATAACCGGATTCTCGATATTCTTGGACTTCAGATACTCCGTAATCAAATCCAGCGCAGTCAGATGATCCACCGGTATATTGAAGAACCCCTGGATGGCAGGTGCATGCAGATCAATGGTTATCACCCGGTTGGCACCGGCTGTGGTTAGCACGTCGGCTACCATTTTGGCCGATATCGGCTCTCGCGGCGCGGCCTTTCGTTCCTGTCTGGCATAACCGTAATACGGAACAATGATGTTGATCGTTCTGGCGGAAGCACGCTTGGCGGCATCAATCATCACGAGCAGCTCTACGAACATTTCGTTGATAGGGTGAGAAAAGGACTGCAGCAGAAAAACGTCGCAATTGCGGATGCTTTCTTCATAGTGGACATAAACCTCGCCGCTTTGAAAGCGGGAAATCTTGATCTTTCCCAATTCAACGCCCAACTGCTGGCTGATGCTGGCGGCAAGCGCCGGATTGGAAGTTCCGGCGAACAATCGTAATGAACGATACATGAGGACCTCCTGACGAGAGTGGTTAGTAGTCGGCGGATGCAACGATGGATTGAAAGCGTTATCGTCAAATCAGGCCGTTCCCGCCTCCGCAACCCGTCGAGGGTAGTCTGGAGGGGAAAACAGCCGTCTGCAATGAACCTGTTTGCAATTAGTGCTTGTCTTTATTATACATCGTTTCCTTCCACATTCCAAAGCACCATCTCCCGCTTCCGGTTACGGAAGGTCGCAAGCTCCCGAACGCCAAGCTCCGACAACAGTGCCCGGGCCTGATCCAGATGATCGCCAAGCTTCATGGGCTGATGAGCATCCGACCCTAAAGTCAACGGAATGCCCTGCTTGATCGCTTCCTCCAGCATTCGCCGGCTTGGAAACATCTCCTCGCAGGCCTTCGATAAACCGGAGGCGTTCAGCTCCATCGCCTTCCCGCTCCGGGCCACGGCCGCAAGCGCTGCTTGCTCCAATGCGATCACGTCCGGCTTCTGTTCGGGGCCCGGCCCATAACCGAACCGCTTGATCACGTCCAGATGGCCCATGATATCGTAGAAGCCGGTTGCGGCAGCCTTCTGCACCGCATCATAATATTGTCGATAGACTTCAAGCGGATCCTTGCCCTCCCAGCCCTGGGTCTGGCGGTAATCCGTGATGTCCCATTCGCCAAGAAAATGAACCGATCCGATGACATAATCCCACGGATAGTCCTTCACGATCCGCTCGATCTGTTCTTCATAGCCCTCGATATAATCGCCTTCGAGTCCGATCCGAATGTCAATCTGCCCTCTGTAGCGCTCTTTCAGCTGCAGGCATTCTTCCACGTAACGCGGCAGCTCGTCCATCGGCATGGCCATCTCCGGATAGTATGCCTCCGGATTCACGTGTATCAAAGGCATATGGTCCGATAAGCCCAGTTGATCCATCCCGAGTTCGATGGCGCGCCGTACATACTCCTCCAGCTGCCCTTCGGCGTGTCCGCACCGGGCATGGTGGGTATGGTAATCAATATGCATCGGTAAGCCTCCTAATCGCGGCGCGGCCGTTCATGCCGGCGGCTCAGCTCATCCATGATCTCATCCAGCGGGAGCTTCCGCTCCTGAAGGAGTACCAGCAGGTGATAGATCAGATCGCTGACTTCAAGCTTCAGCTCGGCGTTGTCTTTATTTTTGGCGGCAATGATCGTTTCGGAAGCTTCTTCGCCCACCTTCTTAAGGATTTTGTCCACGCCTTTATCGAACAGGTAGGTCGTATAGGCCCCTTCCGGCCGTTCCACCTCACGCTGGGCAATGACTTCTTCCAGCTCGGCAAGTACCGCGAAGCGCTCGCCGGATACCGCTGCACCTTGATTAGCAGGTTCGTTCTTCTGCGCTTGAGCGGTAATCTCATTGTGGAAGCAGGTCGTTTGTCCGGTATGACAGGCAGGTCCATTCGGATTCACCTGCAGCAAGAGGGTGTCTCCGTCGCAATCGTATGTCATCGATACCACGGTCTGTACATTCCCGGAAGTCGCCCCCTTATGCCACAGCTCCTCGCGCGAACGGCTCCAGAACCAAGTCTCGCCGCTCTCCAGCGTCAATCGCAGTGATTCCCGATTCATATAAGCCATCATCAGCACCTGCTTGCTCTGTGCATCCTGTACAATCGCCGGCACCAGGCCCGAGGCATCCCAACGGATATGCTCGCTGACCTGCTCCAGGGATAAATCTTTCAACATATCTTCGCTCACCGTATATCCACTCCTTTTTGGCTAAGCTGCAACTTGAGATGAGGGATCGAGATCTCTTTATAGTGAAAAATCGTGGCGGCAAGACCCGCATCCGCCTTGCCCTGAGTGAATACGTCATAGAAGTGATCCTCTTTGCCGGCACCGCCGGACGCGATGACCGGGATCTGCACTGTCGAGGCGACGGCAGATGTCAGCGGCAGATCGAAGCCGTCCTTCGTTCCGTCCGCATCCATGCTGGTCAACAGAATCTCCCCCGCACCCAGGCTTTCCGCCTGCTTCACCCAATCAAGCGCCTTGATGCCGGAAGGCGTACGTCCGCCGTGCGTATACACTTCCCATTCTCCCCACGCTTCGTTGTACTTGGCGTCGATCGCCACGACGATGCATTGGGAGCCGAATTTGCGCGCCCCGGCGGAGATGAGCTCCGGCTGCTTGACCGCTGCCGTATTTATCCCGATTTTATCCGCGCCCGCCCGCAGAATCCGCTTCATGTCCTCTACGGACGAAATGCCTCCGCCCACGGTAAAAGGAATGGCGATTTCCCCTGCCGTTCTCCGAACGACTTCTTCCATCGTTGCCCGGCCTTCAACCGAAGCCGATATATCCAGAAAGACAAGCTCATCTGCGCCTTCCCGGTCGTAGAGCGCCGCCAATTCCACGGGATCGCCCGCATCGCGGAGATTCACAAAGTTTACGCCCTTTACCACCCGACCGTCCTTCACGTCCAGGCAAGGTATGATCCGTTTTGCCAGCATGCCTTTCCCCTCTTCCCCTATATGAACTCTATCGATCTCTGATGATTCGAATAGACACTGGTTCAAATCCTCATTGAATACGCGTAATAGCCTCTTTCAGGTCAATATTGCCTGTATACAGCGCCTTGCCCACGATCGCTCCGCCTACACCGTCGCCGCTGTGCGCGCTGAGCGCCAGCAGATCGTCCAGCTTCGTCACGCCGCCAGAAGCGATGACCGAGCGGCCGCTGGCTTTGGCCAGCGAGACAATCGCCTCTACGTTCGGCCCCTGCATCATTCCATCGCGGGAAATGTCGGTGAAGATGAAGGTTTCCGCCCCTTTGGCTGCTAATTCTTTTGCCAATACTTCGGCTTGAACCTCCGACGTTTCCAGCCAGCCTCTCGTTGCGACGTATCCGTTGCGCGCGTCGATTCCGATGGCTACCTTATCCCCGTACTTGCCCAGCACCGCTTCCGTAAAGACGCGGTCTTCGATCGCCGCCGTGCCGATGATCACCCGGCTGACGCCAAGTGACAGCAGCCGCTCAACATCCGCCAGCGTGCGCAGGCCTCCGCCTACTTGAACCGGAACCTGAACGCTGGATGCAATCTTCCCGATAATGCCGTCGTTCACCGGCTGACCTGCCTTCGCACCGTCCAAATCCACGAGATGAATAAATGTGCCGCCTTGCTCTTCCCACGATTTGGCTACCTCGAGCGGATTGTCATTGTATACCGTTTCTTGATTATAATCGCCTTGGACCAGCCTGACGCATTTGCCGCCGCGAATATCGATTGCCGGATATATGATAAAAGAGGACATCCCCATTCCCACTTTCCAATTGGTCTATTCGTTCGCCTTACGTTAAAGCCAAAAAATTGCGAAGCAGGCTCATCCCAAGCTCTCCGCTCTTCTCGGGATGGAACTGCATGCCGTACACCGAACCGCGGCCCACGATGGCCGTTACTGGCTGACCGTAATCGGTAACCGCCAGCAAATCAGCCTGAACCTCAGGAAGAACATGATACGAGTGGACAAAATACACATGACCTTCCTCAAGTCCCGCAAACAGCGGGTGCTCCCGCTTCTCGAACTGCAATGAATTCCAGCCCATATGCGGCACCTTGTAGTCCCCACCCGCAAACCGTACAACCGATCCGGGCAGTATATCCAGCCCTTCATACTTGCCATGCTCCTCGCTCCGGCTGAACAGGAGCTGCATGCCGAGACAGATCCCCAGCAGCGGTTTTACCGACTCTGCAGCTTCCTTCATGACCGAGTCCAGCGAGGCTTCGCGCAGCTGCTCCATGGCATCTCCGAATGCGCCGACTCCGGGCAGAATGATGCCATCCGCCGCCAGAAGCTCCTCCCGCTCCCCCGTAACGAGCGGCTGATACCCAAGCCGCTCTACCGCTTTGCTCACGCTGTGCAGATTGCCCATGCCGTAATCCACGATTGCAATGGCCATCGTTTAGAGCACTCCCTTCGTGGACGGTACGCCGGTCACCCGCGGATCCACGGTGGTCGCCTCATCCAATGCACGGCCGAGCGCCTTAAACACCGCTTCAATCATATGATGGGTATTGTGTCCGTAATGAACGATGACATGCAGCGTGATCCGGGCTTCCAGCGCCAATTTCCACAGAAATTCATGGACAAGCTCGGTATGAAAAGAGCCTACCTGCTGCGAAGGATACTCCGCCCGGTACTCAAAATGCGGGCGGTTGCTGATATCCACGATAACTTGAGCAAGCGCCTCATCCATCGGCACAAACACGCTGGCATAACGTTTGATGCCTTTTTTATCACCCAGCGCTTCGCGGAACGTCTGCCCTAAGCAGATCCCGATATCCTCCACCGTGTGGTGGTCATCGATCTCGATATCGCCCTTTGCCTTGACGCGAAGATCAAACTGGCCATGCTTTGTGAACAAATCAAGCATATGATTCAGAAACGGCACATCGGTCTCCAATTCCGAAATCCCGGTCCCATCGACATTGAAATCCAGGGCAATGTCGGTCTCATTGGTTTTGCGGCTCACGCCGGCTGATCTAGCTGCTGCATCCAAACTGCTCACGTGGATTGCCTCCTCTATACGGAATATTTATGATGAACAAATGATGCTTGTTCTGGTCTGATTTCTTATCGTTCTTGTTCAAGCCGGATTTCGATCGCCCGGGCATGGCCCTCAAGCCCTTCGCGCCGGGCCAGCTCCATGATCTGCTCGCCGTCGCGCAGCAGAGCTTCTTTACTGTAGTAGATCAAGCTCGATTTCTTAATGAAATCGTCCAGATCCACTGGTGATGCGAACCGTGCCGTCCCATTCGTCGGAATGATATGGTTCGGTCCTGCAAAATAATCGCCTACCGGCTCTGAGCTGTACGGTCCTAGGAATCTAGCTGCTGCATCCAAACTGCTCACGTGGATTGCCTCCTCTATACGGAATATTTATGATGAACAAATGATGCTTGTTCTGGTCTGATTTCTTATCGTTCTTGTTCAAGCCGGATTTCGATCGCCCGGGCATGGCCCTCAAGCCCTTCGCGCCGGGCCAGCTCCATGATCTGCTCGCCGTCGCGCAGCAGAGCTTCTTTACTGTAGTAGATCAAGCTCGATTTCTTAATGAAATCGTCCAGATCCACTGGTGATGCGAACCGTGCCGTCCCATTCGTCGGAATGATATGGTTCGGTCCTGCAAAATAATCGCCTACCGGCTCTGAGCTGTACGGTCCTAGGAATCTAGCTGCTGCATCCAAACTGCTCACGTGGATTGCCTCCTCTATACGGAATATTTATGATGAACAAATGATGCTTGTTCTGGTCTGATTTCTTATCGTTCTTGTTCAAGCCGGATTTCGATCGCCCGGGCATGGCCCTCAAGCCCTTCGCGCCGGGCCAGCTCCATGATCTGCTCGCCGTCGCGCAGCAGAGCTTCTTTACTGTAGTAGATCAAGCTCGATTTCTTAATGAAATCGTCCAGATCCACTGGTGATGCGAACCGTGCCGTCCCATTCGTCGGAATGATATGGTTCGGTCCTGCAAAATAATCGCCTACCGGCTCTGAGCTGTACGGTCCTAGGAATCTAGCTGCTGCATCCAAACTGCTCACGTGGATTGCCTCCTCTATACGGAATATTTATGATGAACAAATGATGCTTGTTCTGGTCTGATTTCTTATCGTTCTTGTTCAAGCCGGATTTCGATCGCCCGGGCATGGCCCTCAAGCCCTTCGCGCCGGGCCAGCTCCATGATCTGCTCGCCGTCGCGCAGCAGAGCTTCTTTACTGTAGTAGATCAAGCTCGATTTCTTAATGAAATCGTCCAGATCCACTGGTGATGCGAACCGTGCCGTCCCATTCGTCGGAATGATATGGTTCGGTCCTGCAAAATAATCGCCTACCGGCTCTGAGCTGTACGGTCCTAGGAAGATCGCGCCTGCGTTCTCGATCTGGCCTACGATCGCCATCGGCTCCTCCGTCACGATCTCCAGATGCTCCGGCGCTAAAGAGTTAATGACTTCAATCCCTTCCTTAAGGGATTCCGTGACAATCACCGCGCCATAGCTGTCCACGGAAGCGCGGGCGATGTCCCGCCGCGGCAGCAGCTCAAGCTGCCGCTCTACTTCGGCGGCAACAGCCTCGCCCAGCTTTCGGGAAGGCGTCACGAGAATGGCCGATGCCATCTCGTCATGCTCAGCTTGGGAAAGCAGATCCGCTGCAATATACGAAGCATCTGCATGTTCATCTGCCAATACCGCAATCTCGCTTGGACCGGCCAGGCTGTCAATATTGACTGCGCCGTACACTTCACGTTTGGCCAGGGCAACGTAAATATTGCCGGGCCCGCAAATCTTATCGACGGGGGAAATGGTCTCCGTGCCGTAGGCCAATGCCGCAATGGCTTGTGCTCCTCCTACGCGGTAGATTTCCGTAACGCCTGCCTCGGCTGCAGCCACCAGAATATAGGGATTGATTCCATCGTTCCCGCCGGTTGCCGGGGGAGTGACCATGACGATTTCGGGTACGCCTGCCACTTGGGCCGGGATCACGTTCATCAGCACGGATGAAGGATAGGCTGCCTTTCCACCGGGCACATAGACACCGACGCGTTTCAACGGACGAATGATTTGTCCCAAGATGCTGCCGTCCGGCTGTAGATCCATCCAGGAATTCCGCTTCTGCTTCACATGAAATGCGCGAATGTTGTTTGCCGCGGCTTGTATCGCCTTCACGAACGAAGGCTCCACATGATCATAAGCTGCCTTGAGCTCCTCATCCGTTACGCGAAGCTGACCTGCTGTCAGACGGACACGGTCCAATTGTTCGGTATGCCGCAGCAAGGCGGCATCTCCTTCGGACCGAATATCCCGCACAATCGCCTTCACGACTTCATTCTGCTCTGGTGTGCCGTAATCATTTTCCCGTTTCAGCTCAAAGTCCCGTGCTGATACTACCTTCACCTTAATCTCCCCCAATCCCGCTGCTTGCATCATGCTGCATGCATGGCGTTTGTTGATGAATGAAGGATGATCCATTCGATCATCCATGCTCATCCAGTTGGTGCCTTATTTCTTAGCGCTAAATATTCGCTCCCTCAGACATAATGACCGTTTGCAGCCGATCGCACAATGCCTGAATTTCATCATTCTTCATCCGATAACTGACGCGATTGGCAATTAGGCGGCTTGTAATTTCAAAGATGCTGGTCATCTCTACAAGTCCGTTCTCTTTAAGCGTTTGGCCTGTTTCCACCATATCCACGATTCGGTCTGCCAAGCCGATGAGCGGTGCAAGCTCGATGGAACCGTTCAGTTTAACCACTTCAACCTGCTGGCCCTGCTCACGGAAATACTGTGAAGCCACGTTCGGATATTTGGTGGCAACACGCTGTCGTATGCCCGGCTTCCAGTCCGGCAAGCCGATGACCGACATCCTGCACCGCGCAATGCCGAGATCAAGCAGCTCATAAACGTCCTTGTTCTCTTCCATCAGCACGTCCTTGCCGACGATACCGATATCCGCCACGCCGTATTCCACATAAGTCGGCACATCCACCGGCTTCGCCAGGATAAATTCCATTCCTGCCTCCGGCAAGGGAATGACCAGCTTGCGCGTCTCATCCACGTCGAGGGGTATCGGAAGTCCGGCTGAACGGAACAGCGCGGATGCTTTTTTATATATGCGCCCTTTGGGCATCGCTACTTTCAACGTTTCCGCCACGTTCGAATCCTCCTGACCTTAAACTTATATGATAATCGTTATAGATCCGCTTCCTATCGAAGGGTAATGACCTCTCGGTATCCTCTATTGAGCAGACTGCCTGACACAACGGGTACCTCGGCATCTCGGGCATTAGCCGAATCCGGTATGATCGAAGTGATGACGGAATGTCCCTGCGCCCGAAGTTCTGAGGCTTTAGCCAGTCCTTCCTTTCGATGGGAAGCCGTGTACCGGATCAGAATGGGCAATTCCTCGACAATCTCCTCTCCTTGCACCCCATCGAGAATGCGATTGGTCTTGAGTGCAAAGCCTGTTGCCGGAACGGCACGGCCAAACTGCCGAAGCAGCTTGTCGTAACGACCGCCGCTTGCGACGGGAGAGCCCAGCTCCGCAGCATAACCCTCGAACGTCATTCCCGTGTAATAGGAGAAGTCTCCGAGCATCGTCAAATCAAACAGAACATGTCTGGAGACGTCGTAAGCCTCGAGCACTTCCCATACCTTGCTCAGATGCTCGATAGAAGCTCTCGCGAGTTCATCGCTGCTAATCTCGAGAGCTTGCCCGGCAATCTCCCTGCCTCCGCGCAGCTTCAGGATTCCCTCCAGCTGATCCTGCTGTACCTCCGTCAGGCTCAGGCTGGCAATGGTGTTGCGGTATCCGACGTAGTCGCGGTTCAGCAAATCCTGCTTCAGGCTCTCCTGATCCTCCGTCCGATCGGGCAGCACCTCTTGAAGTAGGCCATTCAGATAACCCATATGACCCATCGCGATTTTGAATTTCTCCACGCCTGCCGCCTTCAGGGATTCGATGGCCAGCGCAATCACTTCGGCATCGGCTTCCGGCGTATCATCGCCCACAAGCTCGACGCCGGTCTGGAAGAATTCCGCTTCCCGCCCCGCTTCCTCCTCAATGGCGCGAAATACATTGGCATGGTAAGACAAACGCACCGGAAGCGGCTCATCCTTCAGCAGCGAGGACATGACCCGCGCTATGGGAGCGGTCAGATCGGAACGCAGCACCATCGTCGTGCCGCGTTTATTCAATAGTTTAAACAGCTTCTGGTCCGACGTAGAGCTTGCCACGCCTACCGTATCGTAATATTCCATCGTTGGTGTCATAATCTGCCGGTAACCCCAGCGGTCCATGCATGCAAGCACTTCGCGTTCAATCCGACGCAGCTTGGTGACCGCATGAGGAAGATAATCACGAACACCTGCCGGTTTCTCGAAGCCTTTCGGTTTAGACATGACGCTCCACCTCAAATTCAGTAAAAGTCTTTAATATGGTAAAGTGGTACCTTGCTAATAAATTAAAGGATATTGGCTATATTACCATGAATCCTGCCTGATCGTCAATGCATACGCATGCGTTCTGCTATGTATCGTTCTCTGTCGGTACCCGCCTTACGCATCAATAGATCCGTCTAACTTCTGGGTATAATTGTAACACAAGAACGGACCAGCGTGGCTTGCTTGTCTAATTGGCTGAACCCCTGCATGGATCCGGATGGCGCCAATACAAAAAAACCGCCCGGCAGCCCGGACGGCTTTGCTTCATGATGAAGGATAAGAAGTTTTAACATTAGGCCTGATGTTCCTATAGATCGACCGATTTCTTGCTGTCGCCCGTAACGGTGTCTTTTCTCTGCGATGGTGTCGCAGGTGCTTTCGAGGATGGCTTCAATGATCGAGGAACGCTGCCCAGCAGCATCCACGACCCTGGAATCCACCGGAACACCGTCTGCACCACTAACGCACTGACGATCAATGCCGTTACCATCCCGCCGTATATCCAGATCAGATAATCATCGGTTACCGGATTCAGCTTCGGATCGAATTCCCGATACAGGAACAGCCAGAGCGGGTGCACGAGATAGATCGCGAAAGACAGCTCGCCAATCCGCGTCAGCACTTTCACGATGAGTTTCCAGCCGCTGCTATACAGCCAGCTCGCCAGCTGCATCAGCACTATCGCGGAGAACACGGTGTGCAGATTCCACAACAGCTCGTACAACAGGGAATCATATTTGGCGCCATGCAATCTCTGATTGTACCAAATCTGCACATGCGTCAGCGCCATCGCGAGCCAGCCGGCCCATAACACGATCGTGCCTGCTCTTTGACCAGAGGTTTGCTTTTTCCATGATGACGTCAGCCAGCCCTTGAATTTATCGTAATTCATCGCCAGATAAGCGCCCAGCATATAGTAGGCTAAATACGAAATGGCCAAGCTGCCTTTAAACGTGTACTGCAGCTCGTATTTGTTCCAGATGATGAAACCCCATTGCAGCAGGAATCCGATCGGCACCGCCCACCTTACGAGAAACCGTGAGGATTTGAACAGCTTGAGGAAGATCGGAAACAGAATATAGAACTGCAAACTGATAAATACAAAGTATAAGTGCGTATAATTCTGCCCTCGAGCCAAGCGTTCAAAGAATAGCGGCATCTGTGCCCATAGATCAAACGAACTGTTCAGCATCCCGTTCTGATACATCCGCACAAAGAAGTAGATGATCGAGAACAACACGTACGGCAGCAAAATGTACAAGAGCCGCCGTTTATAGAAGTTTTTGATCAAGTCCTTGGTCAGCGGCCGGTCCGCATAGTTATAGAACAGCACAAAGCTGCTTAGGAATATAAAAGAGGGTGTACCGTATTTAAAGAAAATATTCAAGAAATTAATAATATAATAGAATCGCGAATCAATCGCATCCACCGTTGCAAATGAAGTCGCATGAACGTGAAGCACGCCCAGGATGGCCAGCGCACGATAAATATCGAGCTGCGGCAGCCTTTCCTTTTTGTTCAGCGTTGCACCCATGTCAGGCGTCGCCTCCTTGTTTTCGAGTTTGTTGATAGAGTCAATGTATGCGAATGGACGGGCAAAAAAGTCCCTCAAGGCCATCATACCCCGGGGACTATTGTTCGCTTTGTGTCAGGTTATCCTTTACTCATTCTACAACAATTCAGCAAGCTTGAGAACCTGACTTGTCACATTACCTCAAATTGACTCGCTTTCCGTCGATGTCCTCTTCAGCTCTCGCAATGGATTCCCGCCTACAAAAACACCAGGTGCCACATCTTTATGTACGACAGATCCGGCCGCAACGACCGCGCCGTCTCCGATCGTTACCCCAGGCAAAATCGTGGTGTTCGCGCCGATGAGCACGTTCTCCCCGATCCGCACTTCACCCAAACGATATTCCTTTATTAAATACTCGTGCGCCAGAATGGTCGTGTTGTAGCCGATGACCGAATTCTCGCCGATGGTTATTTTCTCCGGAAAAAACACATCCACCATGACCATCAAGCCAAACGCGGTATGCTTCCCCACTCTCATCCCGAGCATATGGCGATAGATCCAATTCTTCATAGGCAGGATAGGACAATACCGGGCGATCTGGATAAAAATGAAGTTCTTGACGCCCTTGAACGGGCTCACGGTGCGGTAGATTTGCCATAACGCGTTGGGGCCTTCTACAGGATAACGGGTAATCTTTCTGGCCATGCTGCCAAAACTCCTATTCCTCTTGAAGTCCTACGATTTCATACAGATCTCTCATATCCTTCAATATAAAGTCCGGCCCGTACTCCATCAGCTTTTGCTCACCCTTGAGGGACCAAGCTACAGCGGCGGCCTTCACGCCCGCCGCCTTGGCAGACTGAATGTCCACCGGACTGTCTCCGATCATCAAAGTGGTGGCCGGATTGGCCCCCAGCTGCTCAATCGCCGTCAGAACGGGCTCCGGATGCGGTTTCGGATGCTCCACGTCGTTTACCGTAACAATCGCCGACATGAAGCGCTCCAGATCGTACTTCTCCAGCGTCATCATGGTGGAAGGACGGATCTTCGTGGTTACGATCCCGAGCGAAAGCCCGTGACGATGAAGACGCTCCACGACTTCGTTCACATGCGGGAATGGTTTGACCATGTCATCATGATGGATCGTGTTGAAAGAGCGATAGGCTTTGATAAGCGGACTGACATCCTCGACGCCCCCTGAGAAAGCCTGCAGCTGCTGTTCCAGCGTGGTTCCCATATGCGGAATGATCTGCTCTCTGGTCAACGGTCCCGGGGCCTGCGCCTCGAAAACATGCATAAACGATGAGATAATCAATTCATTCGTGTCGATAATGGTGCCGTCCAAATCAAACAGTACGGTTTCGATCATGCTGCAACTACTCCTTTTTGTCCTCCGTATCCGGTTTTATTGTCGGAGTGTCTTCTTCTTCCCGTGGTGAGGATTTGACTTCTGTCTCCTCTGCTTGGGTAACAACGTCTTTATCCGCCATTTCCTCCGGTTCTGCGGCCTGTTTATGCTGTTTAGCAGGAGCCGGCGCAGAAGACTTGACGGTTTTGTTCGTTTGAAGATCGGCTTCCGGCGTTGGACCTGCTCCGGTCTTCGTCGACACGATCGGGTCCAAATAACGCACATTGGCGCGGCCCGTCACACGGCGCACAATGATCAGTACGATGCCTCCAATGACAATCAACACGGACAGCAGCTGGGAGATTCGAATGTTGCCATAAGCCGGATCCAGGTGGCCCAGTTCAAAGCCCATCCAAGTCATCGGTGCCCATAACGTATTGTTAATGAAATCGGCAAGTCCTGTGGCGCCTTGGAAAGCCAAGCTGTCCGTCCGCACCGCTTCAATAAAGAACCGGCCGATGGAATACCAGATGAAGTACCCGATGAAGAGTTCGCCTGCCCGCAGAAATTTCTGTCTGCGAATGATAAGCAGTATGACGATACCCAACAGGTTCCACAGCGATTCATATAAGAAGGTAGGGTGATGGAATACGCCCTGTACGTTCATTTGATTCACGATAAAATCAGGCAAATGCAGCTCTCCGCGCAAGAAAGACTCGCTGACAGGACCGCCATAGGCCTCCTGGTTAACGAAGTTACCCCAGCGTCCAATGATCTGGCCGGCCAACAAGGACGGCGCACAGATATCGGCAATTCGCCAGAAGTTGTAGCCTTTTCGGCGAACATAGATCAACGCACAGATAATGGCGCCGATCAAGGCGCCGAATATCGCAATCCCGCCATTCCATATTTTGAACACATCCAGGAAGTTATCCTTATAGTCTTCCCATTTAAAAGCTACATAATAAATACGAGCACCGATAATAGCGGAAGGAACCCCAAGCAAGAGCAAATCCATGAAAAATTCCTGCGGAATGCCAAAACGCTTCCCCTCGCGAATGGCCAGCAGCAGACCCGCCAAGGCACCCAGGCCCAAAATCAAGCCATACCAATGAACACGCAGCGATCCGATGGAGAACGCCACCGGATCGATGAGCAATGTTTGCATCACTTATAACCCTCCCTAGTCCTAGTCCAAATCGTCCATATCTTCAGCAATCGTTGCCGTCAGCTTGTTCGTAAACTGCAGTGCAGCATTCAGTCCCATTTGCTTCAATCTGTAGTTCATAGCTGCCACTTCAATAATAACCGCAAGGTTACGTCCTGGACGAACCGGAATGGTGACCAGAGGGATATCCGTCTCTATAATTCGTGTTGTCTCTTCATCTAATCCCAGACGATCATACTGTTTATCCTGCTGCCAGGCCTCCAATCGAACAACAAGCGTAATCCGTTTATTATTCCGAACGGCGCCAGCACCGAATAACGTCATAACATTAATAATACCGACCCCGCGAATCTCCAGCAGATGGCGAATCAGCTCAGGCGCTGTTCCATGCAGCTGAAAATCCGAGGTCTGGCGGATCTCCACCGCGTCGTCCGCGATTAAGCGGTGTCCGCGTTTGACGAGCTCCAGAGCCGTTTCGCTTTTCCCGATACCGCTCGAGCCCGTGATCAGCATCCCCACGCCATACACATCGCACAATACCCCGTGGATGGTCGTCGTTGGCGCAAGTCTGCGTTCCAGGAAACTCGTGAATCGGCTTGTCAGGATGGTCGTCGCCATGCTGCTGCGCAGCACGGGCAAACCTCTTTCATTGCCGAGCTCCACCAGCTCTTCCGGCACTTCCAGGGAACGCGTAACCACGATGCAAGGCGTTTCTTCCGTACACAGGCTGCGCATGCGTTCTTTCCGCTCTTCCGGCTTCAGCATTCCGAAGAAAGCCAGCTCCGTGCGCCCCATAAGCTGAACCCGTTCCCGCGGATGATATTCAAAATAACCGGCCATTTCCAATCCCGGGCGATTCAGATCGTCCGTTGTAATCTGACGTTTCAAGCCTTCTTCACCTGCGATGACCTCCAGCTGAAACTGCTGGACCAGCTCGGATACCTTCACTTTCTTGGCCATGGTCTTACCCCTCTTCTTCCATTGTATGTTGACATCACAACGCAACCGGCATGCTGCACGGCTCGTTTTGGATGATATATTTCATGATCGGTTACTTTACTAATTAAATAGGACGTCACAAGCCTTGCCGGCGGTCGGTCATGCTTCATGGAATACGCCCCAACAACCCATACGTTCAATGCTTATGTATGCCTTGCTTTGTGCTTATCTTATCGAAAAAAGCCAATGAATGCAATTCTAACCGGCTATCCGATAGCAGGACATTGGACTTATCCAGGAGTGATGCGACGCTGCTACGGCATACTGCGACTAAAAAAAGGATGTTCTATTACTAAAGATAATTCTCTTTTTATATCGACAATTGGTTGTCTGCTTTACACACTTTTACCCTAGGACCACTTCTACCGTCTGCTAGAACTGCCTGAACCCTTCGGATAAGGGCAGAAACTGCCTAGTTTTATGTCTTTTTCTCCTAAAAAAACCGCCCCTTGAGGGGCGGTTTTCAAGAGATCTCGATTGCTGAAGATTAATCTTCGAGCAATACGTTCAATTCAGACTCTTTATCAAAGATATGAACTTTGTTCATGTCGAGTGCCAATTTCACATTGTCGCCTTCGCGAGTAGTCGAACGTCCGTCTACACGGCCGATAACTGTGTCGGTGCCCAAGCCGCTGAGGTACAAGAGCATTTCGTGACCAAGGTTCTCGGTAACGTCCACTTTCGCTGTGAAGATTGTGTTCGGGGAAGCTTCCAGGAATACTGGCTCTTCATGAATATCTTCCGGACGAACACCCATGATTACTTCTTTGCCAATCATGGATTTATTTTTGAGCAATTGTGCTTTACCGCCTGGAACTTGAACGTTCAAGCCCTGGGAAGTGAAGTATACGCCACCGTTTTGCTCGGACAATTTACCGTTGATGAAGTTCATGGTTGGTGAACCAATGAAACCAGCAACGAACAGGTTGTTCGGATTGTTGTACAGCTGCTCTGGGGAATCCGCTTGTTGAATGATGCCATCCTGCATAACAACGATACGGTCACCCATCGTCATAGCTTCTGTTTGGTCATGCGTTACATAGATACAAGTGGTTTCAAGACGCTTCACCAGCTTAGTAATTTCAGCACGCATCTGACCGCGGAGTTTCGCATCCAAGTTGGAAAGCGGCTCATCCATCAAGAAGACTTGTGGATCACGGACAATCGCACGGCCCAAGGCAACACGCTGACGCTGACCACCGGAAAGAGCTTTCGGTTTACGCTCGAGCAAATGCTCGATATCCAGGATTTTTGCTGCTTCACGTACACGCTTATCGATTTCGTCTTTCTTCACTTTACGGAGTTTCAAACCGAATGCCATGTTCTGATATACGTTCATATGCGGATACAAGGCGTAGGATTGGAATACCATCGCGATGTCACGATCTTTAGGTGCTACATCGTTAACAACGCGGTCGCCAATGTAAAGTTTACCCTCGGAAATTTCCTCAAGACCTGCGATCATACGAAGTGTCGTAGACTTACCGCAACCGGAAGGACCTACCAATACCAAGAATTCTTTATCTTTAATATCCAAATTAACGTCAATTACAGTTGCTTTATCCGCACCTGCATACTTTTTATAAATATGCTCTAAGCGTACACCAGCCATGTGCATTTGCCCCCTCATATGAATGTTATGAAATCGAATACAATTAATTTATAATCTTATATTACCCCATAGGCACCTGACTTGCTATACACAATCTGCACAAAAAACCTATTTCCTTTTCGTCACTTTATACAATAGAAGCGTTATTTTCACCAATACCGCGTCACTGAAGCTGCGAACGTCAAGCCCCGTCTCCTGTTTGATCTTATCCAGTCGGTACAGCAGCGTATTTCGGTGAATATACAGGTGTTTGGCCGTCTCGCTCACATTGCAGTCCAATTCAAAAAAAGACTCCAGCGTCGACAAGGTCTCACTGTCCTCGAATAAGTCGGTATGTCCGGCAGCGTACTCCCGCAGGAATTGATTCCGTTGATACTCAGGAATGCTGTAGACCAGACGCTCCAGATGAAGACCGGTCGACAGATGAATATGCTCCTTGACCTGAAAAGTACGCCCGATGGTCATGGTCTCTCGCAGCATGCCAACCGTCTGCGGCAAAGCATGAAGCGCATTGACTGCCGGGATCGCCGAAATATGAAAATCGCCCACCCATTCCGTTGAAATGAGCTCGTACAGCCCCATACAGAATAAGGACAGCAAATCCTGATCGGCTTCCGAGGATGCTTCCTCTTTATCATCCGTCGTTATGCCGCCCAACAGCTCTTGATTGGCAAGGATAATCCATTCCTTATCCAGCAGCGGCACAAGAACGATATCCCCGTCAAAATAACTGCGCAACAACCGCAGCAGCGCTTTATAACTTGGCGTGGGAGCATGCTCGCTCTCATGAATGAGGAGAAAGGGGACCATTTCCTCCGTCAAGCTTGTCCGAATCAGCATCTCATCCGGTAGTTCAGCAAGCAGCTCGCCGGCTTGAAGGCGCTCTTTCAACCAACCGCCCAACTGCTGGGCGCGCCGTTCTTCTTCAACCTTGGCTGCATTCTTTGACATCGCGCCTGAAGGCGCTTCCTGAAGGCTCGCCAATAAAAGAGCGACAAGCCCAATCTCCGACTCCGTCAAAGCATTGGAATCCGCCACGAGGACTCGGCTCAGATCCTGTTGATTAACGGGAAACCAAATCTCACCAAGCTCCTTATGCACATAAGCACCATCAACCATTCGTGTTGTGTTTGAGCTTACGCTTTCTCCATGGCGATTTGAACTTGCAGCGCTTTCTTCTCGACCTAACCGGTCACCGTATCGCGAAGTGATCGCCATCGATTCCGTGAGCCATAGCGATTCCTGCTCATTCAATGTTTTTAAGCCGAGTGAGGTACCCAAGGTCTGCTCCAGTTTCTGAACGATATGCTCCATCTCCACCATTGATGACTCCACCACTTTATCGTTTTTTCTTATTTTAGCATATCATCCTGCACAAACGACAATTCCTTCTCTTTAAGTCCGTGTGCCTTGGGAAATAGTTCAGTAAAAACAACACAAAAAGAGCCGTCAACAACGTTGACGACCCTTTCGGATGAGCCATGAAGGACTCGAACCTTCGACACCCTGATTAAAAGTCAGGTGCTCTACCAACTGAGCTAATGGCTCTTATTACTGGTGGAGGATGATGGATTCGAACCACCGAACTCGGACGAGAACAGATTTACAGTCTGCTGCGTTTGGCCACTTCGCTAATCCTCCAAAATATAAAGGTGGCTCGGGACGGAATCGAACCGCCGACACGAGGATTTTCAGTCCTCTGCTCTACCGACTGAGCTACCGAGCCAAACATGAATAACATTAAAATAAAGTGCGGAGTGTAACACTTCCCACTTTAATCTGTGGAAAACCGACCATTTTTATTCCTTAAGAGTAATAATGGCGGAACTGACGGGATACTCTCTCTTCGTTCGAGACTGCGAAGTCTGTGCTAACGAGGATATGCTCCGACGAACCCGGTTATGGACTCTCATCCCTGAAGCTTGTAAATAATGGCGGAACTGACGGGATTCGAACCCGCGATCTCCTGCGTGACAGGCAGGCATGTTAGGCCTCTACACCACAGTTCCGCATTATTAAAGATGGTGCCGGCGAGAGGACTTGAACCCCCAACCTACTGATTACAAGTCAGTTGCTCTACCAATTGAGCTACACCGGCATGGTAAGGTAATAAAAATATACATGGTGGAGGCTGAGGGGATCGAACCCCCGACCCTCTGCTTGTAAGGCAGATGCTCTCCCAGCTGAGCTAAGCCTCCAGGTATGTATGGTAGCGGCGGAGGGGATCGAACCCCCGACCTCACGGGTATGAACCGTACGCTCTAGCCAGCTGAGCTACACCGCCATATAAACCTTATTGCATCCAAGTTATTCAAATGGCGGAGAGAGAGGGATTCGAACCCTCGCACCGCTTACGCAGTCTAACCCCTTAGCAGAGGGTCCCCTTATAGCCACTTGGGTATCTCTCCATCATAACTTGTATGCAGTTACAGAGATTGATTCCCTGAAAACTAGATACGAAACGAATTTGCAGCACATTGAAATATATTTGGATAAGCCCTCGACCGATTAGTATTGGTCAGCTCCATGCATTGCTGCACTTCCACCTCCAACCTATCTACCTCGTCGTCTTCAAGGGGTCTTACATACTGGGAAATCTCATCTTGAGGGGGGCTTCACGCTTAGATGCTTTCAGCGCTTATCCCGTCCGTACGTAGCTACCCAGCCATGCTCCTGGCGGAACAACTGGTGCACCAGCGGTACGTCCATCCCGGTCCTCTCGTACTAAGGACAGCTCCTCTCAAATTTCCTACGCCCACGACAGATAGGGACCGAACTGTCTCACGACGTTCTGAACCCAGCTCGCGTACCGCTTTAATGGGCGAACAGCCCAACCCTTGGGACCTACTTCAGCCCCAGGATGCGATGAGCCGACATCGAGGTGCCAAACCTCCCCGTCGATGTGGACTCTTGGGGGAGATAAGCCTGTTATCCCCAGGGTAGCTTTTATCCGTTGAGCGATGGCCCTTCCATGCGGTACCACCGGATCACTAAGCCCGACTTTCGTCCCTGCTCGACTTGTAGGTCTCGCAGTCAAGCTCCCTTATGCCTTTGCACTCTTCGAATGATTTCCAACCATTCTGAGGGAACCTTGGGGCGCCTCCGTTACTCTTTAGGAGGCGACCGCCCCAGTCAAACTGCCCGCCTGACACTGTCCCCGTACCGGATCACGGTACTAGGTTAGAACCTAGATACGATCAGGGTGGTATCCCAACGTCGCCTCCACACAAGCTGGCGCTCATGCTTCTTAGGCTCCCACCTATCCTGTACAGATCGTACCCAAATCCAATATCAAGCTGCAGTAAAGCTCCATGGGGTCTTTCCGTCTTGTCGCGGGTAACCTGCATCTTCACAGGTATTAAAATTTCACCGGATCTCTCGTTGAGACAGCGCCCAAGTCGTTACGCCATTCGTGCGGGTCAGAATTTACCTGACAAGGAATTTCGCTACCTTAGGACCGTTATAGTTACGGCCGCCGTTTACTGGGGCTTCGGTTCACAGCTTCGGATTGCTCCTAACCGCTCCCCTTAACCTTCCAGCACCGGGCAGGCGTCAGCCCGTATACTTCGCCTTACGGCTTCGCACAGACCTGTGTTTTTGCTAAACAGTCGCTTGGGCCTTTTCACTGCGGCCCCCTCGGGCTATTCACCCTACCGAGGCACCCCTTCTCCCGAAGTTACGGGGTCATTTTGCCGAGTTCCTTAACGAGAGTTCTTCCGCGCGCCTTAGAATTCTCTTCTCGCCTACCTGTGTCGGTTTGCGGTACGGGCACCTTCACCTGACTAGAGGCTTTTCTTGGCAGTGTGAGATCATGACCTTCGCTACTGTAATTTTCACTCCCCATCACAGCCCAGCCTTACGATGTGCGGATTTGCCTACACATCAGCCTCACTGCTTGGACGGACATCCATCAGTCCGCGTCACTACCCTCCTGCGTCACCCCATCGTTCATAACGGTTTACGGTGGTACAGGAATTTCAACCTGTTGTCCTTCGATTACGCCTTTCGGCCTCACCTTAGGTCCCGACTTACCCTGAGCGGACGAGCCTTCCTCAGGAAACCTTGGGCTTTCGGCGGATCAGATTCTCACTGATCTTTTCGTTACTCATACCGGCATTCTCACTTGTATGCTGTCCAGCGCTCCTTACGGTACACCTTCAACCTGCATACAACGCTCCCCTACCCCTGATGCATAAGCATCAAGCCATAGCTTCGGTGGTGTGTTTAGCCCCGTTACATTTTCGGCGCAGAGTCACTCGACCAGTGAGCTATTACGCACTCTTTAAATGGTGGCTGCTTCTAAGCCAACATCCTGGTTGTCTGTGCAACTCCACATCCTTTCCCACTTAACACACACTTGGGGACCTTAGCTGATGGTCTGGGCTGTTTCCCTTTTGACAATGGATCTTAGCACTCACTGTCTGACTCCCGGATATAAGTCTATGGCATTCGGAGTTTGACTGAGCTTGGTAACCCTTGCGGGCCCCGCACCCAATCAGTGCTCTACCTCCACGACTCTTCATTCCGAGGCTAGCCCTAAAGCTATTTCGGGGAGAACCAGCTATCTCCGAGTTCGATTGGAATTTCTCCGCTACCCCCACCTCATCCCCGCATTTTTCAACATACGTGGGTTCGGGCCTCCAGTGCGTGTTACCGCACCTTCACCCTGGACAGGGGTAGATCACACGGTTTCGGGTCTACGCCCACATACTAAATCGCCCTATTCAGACTCGCTTTCGCTGCGGCTACGGCTTCTCGCCTTAACCTTGCATGGGAACGTAACTCGCCGGTTCATTCTACAAAAGGCACGCCATCACCCATAGATCGGGCTCTGACTTCTTGTAAGCACACGGTTTCAGGTTCTATTTCACTCCCCTTCCGGGGTGCTTTTCACCTTTCCCTCACGGTACTGCTTCACTATCGGTCGCTAGGGAGTATTTAGCCTTAGCAGATGGTCCTGCTGGATTCATACGGGGTTTCACGTGCCCCGCACTACTCGGGATCCGTCTCGGAGGGAATATACTTTCGGCTACAGGGCTTTTACCTCTTATAGCGGGCCTTTCCAGACCTCTTCGCCTAATATGTTCCTTTGTAACTCCATGTGAGACGTCCCACAACCCCAGAGAGCAAGCTCTCTGGTTTAGGCTGTTCCGCGTTCGCTCGCCGCTACTGACGGAATCACTCTTGTTTTCTCTTCCTCCAGGTACTTAGATGTTTCAGTTCCCTGGGTATGCCTCCTCGCATCCTATGTATTCAGATACGGGTAACTGACTATTACATCAGCTGGGTTTCCCCATTCGGACATCCCCGGATCGAAGCTTGCTTACAGCTCCCCGAGGCAGTATCGTTGTTCGCCACGTCCTTCTTCGGCTCCTAGCGCCTAGGCATCCTCCGTGTGCTCTTAGTAGCTTAACCAATTGCTCCGGATATTGTGCTCATCGCTCTGTTATCCGTTTGTTTCCTGATCTACTAAACGAGTTAATAGGTGGAAACAAACTTCCAAAGGATCGATGA
>NZ_CP150293.1:15000-157500 GCF_038051935.1 Paenibacillus sp. FSL H8-0457 | reverse complement strand
GTGAATCTCTATCACCCGCAATCAAACGGGCGAACATTAATGTATCATAGAATATGAGCATACGTCAACTACCTAATATCGTAAATTTTAAACCGATAAGAAGGGCCACACCCGGCAAGCCCAGGATCATGACCGTTCCTATGGTCATCGGATTCAGAGGAATATACGCTTCAGCTGCTAATCCGGTGAAATTCACAACATAGATAGCTACAGCCGAAAGGGCCAGATGCGCCCCGAATACAGTTAGCCATCCCAGCCCGAGCTTCTTTCTAAACACAACATAGATAAGCAGCAAGAGCGATATGCATAGTACGCCAAGCACAATCAATTTCATAGATACTCCTCCTTCAAAGGTCAATAGGAATCCTATCAATCAACTCTCGGTTAACCGTTCTCCCTTTTTTGCTCGATATACTGCATCCTTGCTCCATCCAGATTAAGCTGCTTGGCCTGTTTGAGATTCATCTGGTATTTGCGCTCTGCCGCCTCCAACATGTAGATCGCATAATCGATCTGATCCTGTCCCGTAGCCTCCTGGAACAGCAAGTGCGCCCGCTCCCACTCCATCTGGGATCTCTGGACGTCCAGGAAGACATGCCACATCCGTTCTTGCTCCTCTGCCGTGATATACGTTTCCTCTTCTTTCTTCCTCGACTTCCACCATATCTTCATTCCGTTCACTCCCTATGAATATGAATAATTAACCTGCCCTTATAAAGACCGTCTGTAACATTCATATCGAGAGAGGGACAAACTTAGAACCATAAGAACACTTTCAATTTCTACTTTCTTGGCCTAGAAATATGCAAACAAAAAACGAGCCATCAGAATCGCTTCCAATGCTCGTTCTTATGTTGCTTTCATATTTCAATCAAATGCTGCAGGGATCAATAATATCAGTTCAGTTCTCTTCGACCTTCAAGCGCTTTGGATAAAGTCACTTCATCTGCGTACTCCAGGTCACCGCCAACCGGCAGTCCATGGGCAATACGAGTCACCTTAATATCAAAAGGACGGACCAGGCGCGATATGTACATCGCCGTTGCCTCCCCCTCAATATTAGCGTTCGTCGCCAAAATGAGTTCTTTCACTCGTTCGTCACTTAAGCGCGTGAGGAGCTCCTTCAGACGGATTTCATCCGGCCCGATCCCCTCCATCGGAGATATGGCCCCATGGAGGACATGATAGTAGCCCTCGAATTCCTTCGTGCGCTCCATCGCCACCAGATCCTTCGCATCCTGTACAACGCAGATGATCGAAGCATCCCGAGTCTTGTCCTGACATACCCGGCATGGATCCGTATCCGTGATGTTGCAGCAGACGGAGCAGTAGTGCAGATTCCTTTTGACACTGACTAGCGCTTTGGCAAAATCAATAACGTCATCTTCCTTCATGTTCAGAACATGAAAAGCCAGGCGGGCGGCCGTTTTCGGCCCCACACCCGGCAGTCGCGTAAAGGCATCGATGAGCTTCGCGATCGGTTCAGGATAGTACAAATGTAACTACTCCTTCTAGGTTAGTTTAGAACAAGCCCGGGATTTTCATGCCGCCTGTGAATTTGCCCATATCGGCGTTCGCAATTTCTTCAGCCTTGGCAAGTGCATCGTTAACCGCAGTCAGCACCAGATCCTGCAGCATTTCCACATCATCCGGGTCAACCGCCTCAGGCTTGATGTTGATGGACAAAATTTGTTTATGGCCATTCGCTTCTACGGTAACCACGCCGCCGCCGGAAGTTCCTTCAACGGTTTTTGTAGCAAGCTCTTCCTGCGCCTTCAGCATTTGCTCCTGCATCTTTTTCACTTGCTTCATCATTTGGTTCATATTATTCATGATTCATCTCTCCTTATAATAGGGTGCACGTAGGGACGCGCTAGTCTTTTATGACAACGAGGTCTTCTCCAAACAGCTGGATCGCCTCATCAATCCATGGTTTTTCTCCACCGGCATCAGCTTCTTCATGTTCCAGCTTAAGCTCTTCCGCCTGAGGCTTGCCGACTCCTTCTACCGCATCATTCCAGTCGCGAAGCATCATGGTCACCAGATGATACGGCTTGCCGAGCATAGACTCAAGAACCCCTTCAATCACCTGTTTATTGGCAGGTTTCTCCGTGGTTTCGCGGTGGATGTTGTTTTTGAAAGCGACAAGGACCTTGTCTTCCCATACGGATACGGGCTCGCCATCCATCAGCCATGCGTGAACCGTTACCTTCTCCTCTTTCACGTTCTGCAGAATTTGGGCCCACTGCCGATGTACAGCGGTATAATCCTCTCCGGTCCGGGAGGATACATACTGATCCATATGCTGCGGAATCTTGGCCGTTGAAGCTGCTTTCGGTGCAGGTGTTCGGGCAGACTTGGCCGGTTCGCGTTGATTCGATGCAGGAACACCGTTTTGAATCAAACGTTCCAGCTTTTTCTCAAGTGCGGCTACATGCTGCTTCAGCTGAGCCAGTTCTCCCGCATCGGCCGTAGAATGGGCAGCTGCGGACCCGCCCCCGGATTGGGTAATGCCGGAAAGCTTGAGCAGTGCCACCTCAAACAGGGTTTGCGGCTGCGAGGCATATTTCATCTCACTCTGATAACGGTTGAGCGTATCAATCATTTGAAACAGCTCATCCCGGCTGAAGGCATTTGCCATCTCCTGAAACTCGGCCGGGTTCAAAACCCGATCAGTCAGCTTGTCGGCATCGGGAACCATCTTGATCATAAGCAAATCGCGGAAATAGTACAGGAGATTCTCCATGCATTTATCTGCGCTTTTTCCCTCCTGCATGAATTGCTCCACGATCTGCAGGACCAGCCCGGCATCCCCCTGCTTCACGGCGCCGGCCAGACGGCCAAACTGCTCTGAGGCAATGCCTCCCGTCATGTCCATGACCTGCCGGTAAGATACGGTACCTCCAGTGAAGGAAGCGATCTGATCCAGAATGCTCAAAGCATCCCGCATACCACCATCCGATAGACGCGCGATATACTGCAGCGCTTCATGCTCAGCCGTAATGCCTTCTTCCCCGCAGATCTGCTCTAGACGTCCGGTTTGTTCCTCCAGGGACACCCTACGGAAGTCAAACCGCTGACAGCGTGAAATAATCGTTGCCGGAAGCCTGTGCGGCTCTGTTGTCGCTAGTATAAACATCACGTGTGCCGGCGGCTCCTCCAGCGTTTTCAGCAAGGCATTGAACGCTTCCGTCGTCAGCATGTGTACTTCATCAATAATATAAACCTTGCGCCGTACTTCGGTCGGTGCGTATTTGACTTTCTCCCGCAAATCACGAATTTCCTCGACGCCGCGGTTGGATGCCGCATCAATTTCCTGGACATCCATGACGGCTCCGGACGTTATGCGCCGGCAGGCCTCGCATGCATTGCAGGGTTCCTCAGCCGGACCATGCTCGCAGTTCACGGCTTTGGCCAAAATTTTAGCGGCACTGGTCTTGCCTGTACCCCGTGGACCGCTGAACAGGTAGGCATGGGAAACCCGCTGCTCGCGAATGGCATTCTGCAGGGTCTGGATAATATGCTGCTGGCCCACCATGTCGCCGAACGACTGTGGTCGCCAAGCTCGATATAACGCGATATGTTCCACTATGCTTTACCCTCTTTCAACTTCCACTTCGCGAAGATTAGGAAATCCAAGGCTAACACCAAAGCCTAATCCTCACGTGCTTTACAAGTTATATTCATGGTCAATCCCAGCCTAAACGGCATGAGTCAACGGTTATATTATACTACATTCTATACTACTTTCCCCTGCCTTAGCAAAACGTTTACTTGGAAAACTTTATCCAAAGTTCACGTGAAGCATTCGCTCCAATTTAGAATCCCGCCTGGACAAAAAACACCCTTGCCAAAGGCAAAGGTGTTATGTGCAGATATGTATACCGTGCACCTGTTATTGATCATTGCGATCCGAGCGGCAATCCTGAGCAGCAACTCGGGCTAGGCACTCCTCCGGCACAAAAGCGGTCTTGCTTATGGCTGCTTCCTTCCGGACCTGACCAGGTTCACAAGTGCTCATTGCGGAGGACCCAACCGTCAACGTTGAGCGCAGGGACCAGCCTCACATCGACAACACCTCTAACAGGAATTCAACCTCGCTACAGCGGATTGCGAGTTACAGGGCACCGCTACCTCCCCGTCTAGCACGGCGAACTTTAGTATATCGCATGGCTACCAAAAAAGCAACCGACGGAAGAAGTTGCATACTCCATCGGCCCTGCAGACAGACAAAAACCCTCCAGCCACAAGGGCGAAGGGTTTGTTTATTAGATACCGTATTTCTTCTTGAATCTATCAACACGACCGCCAGCATCCAGGAATTTCTGTTTACCTGTGAAGAACGGATGACAGTTCGAGCAAATCTCTACACGAAGATCGGGTTTCACAGAACCTGTTTCAAACGTATTACCGCAAGCACAAGTAACTGTAGTAACGTGATATTTCGGTTGAATATCTTGTTTCATTGTAGCTTTCACCTCTTTCCGCCCTGAGCCTCATGCGGACCCAGAGTTATATGGACACATAAAAGGAGTATAGCACGAGCAAATTGAATGCGCAATAGTCCATACACAAATCATCAGACAAGTCCGCAATTGGAACTACACCCTATTTTTAGCACATTCGAGACCGTGCAAGTTATATAATCGAAGGCCGCTTTTTCGGTCTCGCCTGTCCAGCAGGGGGCACATGCGTATAGGAGCCGATCACCACATCCGGCAGCTCCTCCTGCATGATCTCGATCGCCTGCTTCATTCCGAGAATCTCGCCTTGGGCAGGCGGGATGAGGCCAAGATAGCTCTCAGGGTCAATATTCAGATTGCGAAGCTGAATCAATTTGAGTCCCGTGCGCCGGGCAAACTCGATCATGGCTTCCAGCTCTTCCTCGCGGTCGGTCACGCCCGGAAAGATCAGATAGTTAATGGATGTATATACGCCCTGATCCGTTGCGTAACGAAGAGATTTCTCCACATTAGCGAGCGTGTAGCCTCTTGGCTTGTAGTATGCGTTATAATGGGCATCCAATGCACTGATCGTGCTGACTCTCATCAGATCAAGACCCGCATCCACGATACCGCGGATAAAATCGGTCAGTCCCGCATTGGTGTTAATATTAATGTAACCCATGTCGGTCTGTGCCCGGACTTCTCGCATAGCCTCTATAATGATCTTCGCCTGGGTGGAGGGCTCGCCCTCACAGCCTTGGCCAAAGCTGATGATCGACTCCGGGGTCTTCAGATGCTCCAGCATGACCTGCACCAGCTCATCCACTCTCGGACGGAAGTTCATGCGCGTCTGCGGGGAGACAAAGCCGCTGTCATCCGGCTGTTCCGAAATGCAACCGAAGCAGCCCGCATTGCAGGAGTAAGACACGGGAACCGCGCCTTCCCAGCGATTCAGGAAGGTGTTGGACGCCGTCAGACACTCGTATCCCAGCGCACAGTTAGACAGATGTTCGTAGAGCCGGTTCTCCGGATACTTCTCCTTCAGCGTCTTAACCCCATGCTCAAGGTCATCCAGGTCACAATTCACAGGATTCCATTTCTCGGGATCGTCGGACAAACGCGCCGTCGTATAGAAAGCGCCATCCTTCCATACGACTGCCGAGTAACCAAACAGCGGCAGCTTATACTCCTTGTCCGACTTCACGTACCCCGGCAGGCAGAGCCGGGTGTAGCCTTGCGGCAGAAGCGCTCCGACAGCCGTATACCCGTCCTCAAGCGGCATCATGTCACCGGTCTCCGGATCCATTCCGATCGCTCGGGTACTCGGCAGTCCGACCAGCGTAGCTCCTTCCGGCAAAGGTATCAATTCATCTTCCAATATCTCGACGATCATATCTCCGCTGCGGGCCAGCCCGAACAGCTCGGAATGATCGTATACATTCCCTTGTTCATCTGCATAAACCAAATACATGTTGATCTCCTATTCTCCGGTTGATTCAGGGCTTAGCTCTGAGGGGCCGTCGCCGCAGATGCACGCGATGGACGTCTGGCTGTCTGGCCCTGAGTCCCGGTTCCGCCGCCGTTGTTGGCATTCACGTCAAATGATGCCAAGAACTCCGCGTTATTCTTGCTATCACGCATTTTTTTAAGGAAGCCTTCCACAAAATCGGCAGAGTCGTTCATATTTTTGCGGATCGCCCAAATGGTATCCAGTTCATCCTTGTTCAGCAGCACCTCTTCGCGCCGGGTACCGGAGCGACGAATATCGATCGCCGGGAAAATACGGCGTTCCGCGAAGCGGCGGTCCAAGTGCAGCTCCATGTTGCCTGTGCCTTTAAATTCCTCATAAATAATATCATCCATCCGCGATCCGGTTTCAACCAAGGCTGTCGCCAGGATCGTCAAACTTCCGCCTTCCTCCACGTTACGAGCCGATCCGAAGAAACGTTTCGGACGATGGAATGCCGCAGGATCAATACCGCCACTCAGCGTTCGGCCGGACGGAGGAATGACCAGGTTGTACGCACGGGCCAGACGGGTGATGCTGTCCAGCAAGATAACCACGTCCTTCTTATGCTCCACCAGCCGCAAGGCGCGCGACAATACCAGTTCCGCCACTTTGATATGGTTCTCCGGAAGCTCGTCAAAAGTAGAAGCAACCACCTCACCCTTAACGGAACGCTGCATATCCGTCACTTCTTCAGGCCGTTCATCGATGAGTAAAACAAACAGTTCAATCTCTGGATTGTTGGTTGAGATGCTGTTGGCGATTTCTTTCAAGAGGAGCGTTTTCCCTGCTTTTGGCGGTGCCACGATCAAACCGCGTTGTCCTAAACCTACGGGTGCAAGCAGATCCATAATTCGGGTTGACAACTGATTAGGGGATGTTTCAAGAACAAGCTTTTCTTGCGGATATAGAGGAGTCAAGGCTGGGAAGTGTAATCGTTCCGCTGCGACGGCAGGATTCTCGCCATTCACGGCGTTGACCTGCAGCAGCCCGAAGTAACGTTCGTTCTCTTTCGGCGTCCGGCATTTGCCCGAAACCAAATCTCCGGTCCGCAAATCGAATTTGCGGATCTGGGAGGCCGAAATGTAGATATCCTCCGTGCTCGGCAAATAGTTGATCGGTCTAAGAAAACCGTATCCTTCCGGCAAAATCTCGAGTACGCCCTCCATGAACATCAAGCCGCTCTGTTCGGCCTGCGCCCGGAGAATGGCAAATATCAATTCTTTTTTCTTCAACTGGCCATAATAAGGAATCTGATACTTCTTGGCCAGCTTATACAGATCCGTCAGCTTCATGCCTTCCAAATCGGCTATTTGTAAATCCATTCAATAACCACCTATTCAATTATTTGTTTCTGTTGCAGCAGTTCCCTGCCGTCATGTAGTCTATTAGTCTATGAGAGCTTTACTAGGAGCATTACCCAAATCAGAGGGAGATATGCAGTTTCCACCACATATTTCCCTCATTTTGGTAAAAAAGTCACTCTTCTTCGGTCTCGCGCCACACGTCGGCACCCAGCTCACGTAAGTTGGAAACGAGATGGTCGTAGCCGCGGTCGATGAATTCCACGCCGCTTACCTCCGTTATCCCTTCAGGCACCGTCAGTCCCGCAATGACAAGAGCCGCACCCGCGCGCAGATCGGTCGCTTTGACCTTGGCTGCGTTCAGCGGGCCGCCCTCGATGATGGCAGAGCGTCCCTCCACGCGAATTTTGGCCCCCATGCGAACGAGCTCCGGAACATGTTTAAATCGGTTGCTATATACAAAATCACTAAGGACGCTGACGCCTTCCGCTTGCGTAAGGAGGCTGGTCATCGGTGACTGCAAATCCGTTGCAAATCCAGGATATATTAGCGCCTTCACATCCACATGCTGATACCGGGCTTTACCGATCACGCGGATGCTTTCGTCCAGCTCTTCGATGCCCACACCCATCTCGATCAGCTTGGCCGTGAGGGCCTCAAGATGTTTCGGGATGACGTTGTCAATCAGAACATCGCCGCGCGTAGCTGCGGCAGCAATCATATATGTACCGGCCTGAATCCGGTCTGGAATAATGGAATGTCGGCAGCCATGCATCTCGGTCACGCCCTCGATCCGGATGGTTTCCGTTCCGGCGCCCTTAATGACAGCTCCCATGGAATTTAAAAGTGTTGCAACATCTATAATTTCAGGCTCTTTCGCCGCGTTTTCGATAATTGTGGAGCCTTTGGCCTTGGCAGCCGCCAGCATAATATTAATCGTTGCACCTACGCTGCTTACATCGAGGTAGATCTTCGCGCCCCGCAGCTCTTTGGCATGCAGGTGAATCGAGCCGTGTTCGTTGGTCACGGTCGCGCCAAGCGCTTCAAAGCCCTTGATGTGCTGGTCGATGGGACGAGGTTCAAAATTACAGCCGCCCGGCAGGCCGATCACGGCTTCTTTAAATCTTCCAAGCATGGCGCCCATCATATAGTAGGACGCGCGCAGTTTCTTGACGGGTCCGTTAGGCATCGGAATGGATTTGATATCAGAAGGGTCAATTCTCATCTGATTGCCTTCCCATGAAACTTGCCCGCCTAATTCCTCAAGGATCTCAGCATAAACAGCCACATCGCTGAGAAGCGGCAAATTATCAAGTACGACTTCCGATTCCGCCAGGATTGCGGCGGGAATTAACGCAATAGCACTGTTCTTGGCACCGCTGATTGTTACAGCACCTCGCAGTGGGCGTCCACCGCTGATCATCAATTTTTCCATAAGCTTTCGGTTCCCCCTACATCACTTCGCAGCCGGAAATGGTTCTGATGCCCGTCATACAAGAAAAACGTCGTATCGACGTTCCTAAAGGATGACAGACGCAATAAGCGTTCGTTTTCGTAGCGATTATCCGGTTGTGAAGCCTCACAATCCGCTTGCGCTTTTTGATAACTTAATAAATGAAATGGAAAAACACCGGCTATGCGGTGTGCTTTCCATTTCATTGTATGCAGCATAAGACAGCCTAAAATATCTTAGGTGATTCCTATCGTCATGTTGCGGCCACGAAGGCTACAAGCGACTTTTGTGTGTTACGGGTGACTAAGCTTGATTGTTGGAACCAAACTCACGGATTTTGCCGACAACGGTTTCCTTGATTGCCTCGCGGCCTGGTTTCAGGAATGTGCGCGGATCGTAAGCTTCCGGTTTAGCGGCAAGCACTTCACGAACAACTTTGGTGAACGAGATTTGGTTCTCGGTGTTAACGTTGATTTTGGAAGTACCCAAGGAGATAGCTTTCTTGATGTCATGCGTCGGGATGCCCGTACCGCCATGAAGCACCAACGGAAGTTTCACAGCATCGCGAATCTCTTCCATCTCTTTGAACCCAAGGTTTGGTTCGCCTTTGTAAGGACCATGGACAGAACCAAGCGCAGGCGCCAATGTGTCGATGCCTGTCTCGTTCACGATGCGCACGCAGTCGTCAAGCTTCGCGTACATTACGTCGCCGATAACGTCATCCTCTTGTCCGCCGACCATGCCGACTTCGGCTTCAACGGAAACGCCTTTGGCGTGAGCATACTCAACCACTTGTTTCGTTGTTGCAATATTCGTCTCAATCGGGCTGTGGGAATCATCGATCATAACCGAAGTGAACCCTGCGTCGATTGCTTCTTTACATTTCTCAACACTTGAACCGTGGTCAAGGTGAATGGCAACAGGAACTGTAACTTTCAGGTCCTCCATTAAACCTTTTACCATGTGTACAACGGTGCTGAATCCACCCATGTAACGAGCTGCGCCTTCGGAAACACCAAGAATTACTGGCGATTTCTCTTGCTCAGCCGCTTCAAGAATTGCATATGTCCACTCCAGGTTGTTGATGTTGTATTGACCAACAGCATATTTACCTTCGAGTGCTTTGTTCAGCATGTCTGTCATTGATACTAATGGCATGGTTTCATCCTCCTATAGATGCTTAGTTTGTCTATGGTTTTTAGCCGATATAACATACGGACTTATTATACCACATCGCGTCATAAATACTAAACAAGCATTTCCTAAATTGCTGCGAAGGAACTCACATTCTGGCAAAAAAAGAATTCCGCCCCTTGAGCAGAATTCATCATTCAACCGATGTTGTTCGCGGTCCCTTTCAGCTGCATGTTGACGGCTTGCCGCATCTCGTCGATGTCGAAGGGTTTGGTAAAATGCATCAGCGCTCCAAGATCGGTCGCTTCCTTGATCATGTCAAGCTCTCCATAGGCTGTCATCATGATCACCTTAATGTCCGGATTCATCTGTTTAATATGCTTCAAAATCTCAAGCCCGTCCATTCCAGGAATTTTCATATCCAGCAGCACCAAATCCGGGGCATGCATCTTCACGATTTCAAGGGCAGCCTTGCCGTTCGCCGCTTGGTACGTCTCATATCCTTCACTGCTGAACACTTCCACAAGCAGGATGCGGATCCCATTCTGGTCATCCACAATCAGCACTTTGTGTTTGCTTTGTTTGCTCATCCTTCCAACCTCCCGATACTTAAATCGTACAATGAGTATATGCAAACTCGAAAGTTCCTAACTTTCCCATAAACCGGCCATTATTTGTATTCGCCTGTAGATGTCGAATTCCTTCCTGTCCTAAAAAAAGTAAGAAAAAAAGATCGCGAATTGGCTGCATCCGAAATCGACAGCGCTGGACAGGGATTCCGGACCTCAGCTCCACCCTTCACGCAGCGACAAACACGAATTTTGCACGCAAAAAAGAGCCTCTTCAAAAAAGAGGCTCTTCCCAATTATGCCTGATGCTGGATCGAGGCTTTTACAAATTCACGGAACAATGGCTGCGGACGGTTCGGACGGGAAGTGAATTCCGGATGGAATTGCACGGCGAGGAACCAAGGATGTCCTGGCAGCTCCACGATCTCGACCAGACGTCCGTCCGGTGAAGTACCGGAAATACGCAGGCCCGCTTTCTCGATATCTTCGCGGTATTGGTTGTTGAACTCGTACCGGTGACGATGTCTTTCGTAAACCAGCTCGTCCTGGTAGCAGGACTCCGCAAGCGATCCCGGAACCAGCTTGCACGGATAAAGGCCAAGGCGCATCGTTCCGCCAAGATCCTCGATATCCTTCTGCTCCGGAAGCAGGTCGATAACCGGATATTCGGTAGCCGGATCAATTTCGGAGCTGTTAGCGCCGTTCAGACCTACGATCGAACGGGCATATTCGATCACCGACACTTGCATGCCAAGGCAAATGCCGAAGAATGGAATGTTGCGCTCGCGGGCATAACGGATCGCGCTGATCTTGCCTTCGATCCCCCGGTCTCCAAATCCACCCGGCACGAGAATACCGCCAATGCCGTTCAACGTCTCTTCCACATTGTCCGCCGTAATTTCCTCGGCGTTCACCCAGCGGATCTTCACGTCGGCATTGGCATCAAAGCCGGCATGGGACAGGGATTCTACTACGCTGAGGTAGGCGTCATGAAGCGCGACATACTTGCCGACAATCGCAATCTCAACGGTCTTCTCCAGCTTGGAGACGCGCTCCACCAGATCTTCCCACTCGCTCATATCCGGCGCAGGAGTCGTCAGCTTCAGATGATTGACAACAATTTCGTCCAGGCCTTCATCGCGCAGATTCAGCGGCACCTCATACAGGGAGGACGCGTCGCGGCATTCTACGACCGCGTTAGGGTCGATATCGCAGAAGAGCGCGATTTTGGCTTTCATCTCGGTTGAAAGCTCATGCTCCGTACGGCACACGATGACATTCGGCTGAATGCCGATGCTGCGGAGTTCTTTTACACTGTGCTGCGTCGGCTTCGTTTTCACTTCACCGGCTGCCTTAATATATGGAATGAGGGTTACATGAATATACATCACGTTCTCACGGCCAACATCGCTCTTGATTTGGCGGATGGCCTCCAGGAAAGGAAGGCTTTCGATATCGCCAACCGTTCCGCCGATTTCGGTAATGACCACATCCGAACCCGCTTCACGGCCCGCACGGAATACGCGCTCCTTGATCTCGTTCGTAATATGAGGAATAACCTGCACGGTGCCGCCCAAATATTCTCCACGGCGTTCCTTGCTAATAACAGAAGAGTATACTTTTCCTGTTGTCACATTGCTGTTCTTCGACAGGTTAATATCGATGAAGCGCTCATAGTGTCCCAGGTCCAGGTCGGTTTCCGCACCGTCGTCAGTAACGAACACTTCGCCATGCTGGTAAGGACTCATGGTGCCCGGATCTATATTAATGTACGGATCGAATTTCTGAATCGTTACCTTGAGCCCTCTGTTCTTAAGCAATCTGCCGAGCGAAGCGGCGGTAATTCCCTTACCTAGAGATGACACGACTCCGCCTGTTACAAAAATATACTTTGTCACTGTTAAAAACCCTCCTATATAATCTCCATAACTTCAGGCGACATATGATGTTTATCCTAACCCGTTTTCCCCTGATTCATCAGAGGGACCAACAAAAACATCGCTCGCTTCCAATAATGGTGAGCGAGCTGACCTCCGACCTATTACAAACCGCATATATTGACGCTAAAATGATCCCCATCGGGCTGCCGGTACGGCATAACGTTATGAGGCTTCAGGGCGAGCGATTCCAATACATCTTAATACTCTGCATATCTGAATCTTAGTCTTGCTATATTGGCCCGGAAGCTAGCGTCGTTTACACTTTCCGAGCCTTAAAAACAAAAAAAGTGACCCCGAATAAATAACGGGGCACTTTTATATTAAACATATTTAATCCACAATCATAAGCCCAAGCAATAGTTTACTCTGTGCCTTGTCTGCTTGTCAAGAGAAGAACCAACCTCAAAATTCCCCAATCGGCCGACATCGTAAAACAGAGTCATAAACCATGCGGACTGGCTTAAATTCTGAGCGGAATGACAGATTAATCTCTGTCGTCTTCCTCAAATTCTTCCTCTTCCAGTTCTTCTTCCTCGGAATCCGCATCTTCGTCATCCAATTCCTCATCATCCAGAACAACGTCTTCATCTACATCATCGTCGGCATCGTCATCATCCGGGAAGAGATCGTCGTGATCATCATCTTCATCATCGATGCTGTCGAAATCCTCTTCGGCATCGTCACCGCTATAGGTATCCTCTTCATCCGTGAAGTCATCGTCATCATCGTCTTCATCATTGATGATCCGCGGACGTTTGGCGTTCGCAATCGGATCTTCGGACTTCTCCAGCGGATACCAGCGCTTTAGTCCCCACAGATTCGTACCTACACATGCGAAACGTCCGTCTATATTGATCTCGGTATATAACTGGGCAATCGTTTCGTTAATTTCCTGTTCCGTAAAGCCGCGAAGCTTGGCCACCTCATTCATCAGGTCACGGTAATAATACGGCGTATTCGCCGCCTTCAGAACCATAAAAGCCAGGTCAACCATCGGGATTTCCTGAATCTTCTCCGGATCGATCTTTAAATTGAGCGGATTACTCACTAACGCACACTTCCTCTCACACAATCTTCACGTTATACCCTCAACATATCCATTATCAAAACTAAGTAAAACCTATTTGGAAATAAAAATCAAGTTTTTATGCTCCATTACCCATCAGATACCAAATGGAAAAAGACGGAGACTTTTCTCTCCGCCTTCTGACTGTACCCGCCCCTAGGATCGACTCCTTACGGGATAGATAAGAGAACCTTGATATTCTCTCCATGTATCTTATGTTAGCCCTGCTGCTTTGACACGGGAAACAGGGCCTATTTCCCGGAAAAAGGGCAACATCCCATTCGGGCACTCTCCCCGGCTCATACAATACTGAAGCAACGGTTCATCGAGAAGGGAGATTGCCACACATGGATTACACCCGGATCATGCAATCACTACTTGCAGAGACGAACCCTATGCGGAACGTCCGGGAAATGAACCGGCGGCTCCTCACGTTTCATGACCCTCAGCTGTACCAGAAATGCATCCGCGAATGGAACCGGCTCGCAGGGAAAAGGCGTTTCCCGAGTTCGGTCAGCCGCTCGCCGCTTACTCGCACCATCATCGCTCCAGCTCCCCAAACCGCGAAGTTTGAAGCGGAGTTTCGGAACGAACTGATGGTTGAAGAGGATGAACAGGTTCATATCCACGCCATACAGGGGACAATAGGAACGCTAACCGGGATCCCATGGGGTATCAAGCAAATCAAAGCCCCTCAAGCCTGGTCTACCTCGACAGGACACCGCGTGAAGATTGCCGTTATCGACACAGGGGTGGATTTCGGTCACCCGGATTTGAAGTATTCGCTGACCCGAGGGGTCAACCTCGTCCATCGCAACATCCCGCCTTATGACGACAATGGGCATGGAACGCATATCTCGGGCACCATCGCTGCAGCAAACAGCACCCAAGGTATGATCGGCGTTGCTCCCAGATCTGTCGTGTATCCGGTCAAAGCCTTTGATCACAACGGCTCCGCCTTCGTGTCGGATATCATTCTGGCCATCGACTGGTGCGTGCGGGCCGAGATCGATATCATCAATATGAGTTTCGGCATGCAGACCCGAAGCCGCACGCTGCTGGATGTTGTAGGCAAGGCCAACCAAGCAGGCGTCCTCATTGTGGCCTCTTCCGGCAATGACGGCAAACGCCGTACCGCGGACTATCCTGCCCGTTATCCTCAAACGATATCCGTCGGAGCTACCGACCGCAGCCGGAGAATCCCCGGCTTCAGCAATCGCGGGCAATTTGTCGATATTTATGCGCCCGGAGATAAAATCGTGTCAGCCTGGCTGCAGGGAAAATACCACGAAATGAGCGGCACTTCCATGGCCACTTCACACGTCAGCGGAGCAATCGCCCTGCTGCTTGCCCAGAAGCCTGACTTGAAAAAAACAGCTACGATCAAAGCCCTGCTGCGGCGCACCTCCTCCCCCCTTAAGCTCAAAAAAGGATACAGCGCCTCCGATGGAGAGGTAAATGCCTTGAAATTTTTGCGCGAGGGCATGAAATTATAAATTCGGTTCATCAGCAACGGCAAACGCCATTTCGTTCACGCATTAAAAACAGCCGTCTTTCCAAAGAAAGACGGCTGTTGGCTGTTATGGCATATGAAAGGGAGGGCCCTTCTTACATGCGTTCCGGCGCCGATACGCCCATCAGGCGAAGCACGTTGGCAATGACCGTGCGGACCGCTCCCAGCAAAGCAAGGCGGGCCTGCGTTTGATTCGCGTCTTCCGTAATCACGCGTTCGGCTCTGTAGTAGCTGTGGAACAAGGAAGCCAGTTCATATACATACCGGATAAGCCGGTGCGGTGCATAGTTCTCCGCAGCAAGCGACACTTCCTGCGGGAGTTCTCCCATTTTGCGCAAAATGTCGTATTCATGCTCGGCGGTCAGAACGCTCAGGTTGACGTCGGCAAGCGGCAAGAAGCTAACGCCTTGCTCCTCCGCTTGGCGGAATACGCTGCAAATGCGTGCGTGCGCATACTGTACGTAGAAGACCGGATTCTCGTTGGACGTGGATACCGCCAGATCCATGTCGAAATCCAAATGCGAATCCATGCTGCGCATGGTGAAGAAATAGCGGATCGCGTCCACGCCGACCTCATCCATCAGATCTTCCATCGTGACCGCTTTACCAGTACGCTTGGACATCTTGACCTTCTCGCCGTCCTGGAACAGGCTGACCATCTGGGCGATCAATACGATGAGTTTGTCCGGGTCATTGCCGAGCGCCTCCATGGCAGCCTTCATGCGCGGAACGTAACCATGGTGGTCGGCTCCCCAAATATTCAGGATCTTGTCATAGCCGCGCTCGTATTTATTGCGGTGGTACGCAATATCCGGCGTCAGGTAGGTATACGTTCCGTCATTCTTAACGAGGACGCGGTCTTTGTCATCCCCATAATCGGTGGTGCGGAGCCAGGTGGCCCCATCCTTCTCGTAAGCTTCGCCCTTGGCTTTCAGTTCTTCCAGGGATTTCTCCACCAGTCCATCCTCATACAGGGACGTTTCGCTAAACCACTCGTCAAAATGGACGCGGAATCGATTCAAATCGCGTTTGATTTTACCAAGTTCCTTCTCAAGCCCGAATTGACGCAAGAATGCCGTTCTCTCGTCAGGATCCATCGATAACAAGGAATCGCCTTTCTCGGCTACAAGCTCTTTGGCAAAACCTTTGATATCCTCGCCATGGTATCCGTCTTCAGGCATTTCGGCATCCTGGCCGAGCTCCTGCAAATAGCGGGCTTCGAGGGATTTAACCAGGTTCACTACTTGGTTGCCTGCATCATTGATGTAGTATTCGCGCGTAACTTCGTATCCTGCAAAATCAAGCACATTGCAAAGGGCATCGCCTACCGCCGCTCCGCGGGCATGTCCAAGATGCAGGCTTCCGGTGGGATTGGCGCTGACAAACTCCATCTGGACCTTTTGCCCTTCGCCCGAAGCGATCCGCCCGTAGTTATCGCCCTGCTCTTGTACCAATGCCACGATCGGATAGAGATACCCCTTGTCCAAGGTAAAGTTAATAAACCCGGGCCCGGCGATCTCCGCTTTCTCAATGGAAGCCTTTGCCGTATCCAAATGTTCCAGGATAGCTTCCGCGATTTGCCGCGGGTTCTTCTTGGCAATCCGCGTCAGCTGCATCGCTACGTTCGTAGCCAAGTCGCCGTGCGACTTATCCTTCGGAACTTCCAGCGTAATGGCGGGCAGCTCCTCGCGGGACACCAGTCCGGCAGCTACGGCAGCGTCTCCTACCGCCTCTGCAACCAGCCCGTTAATGTGATCTAATGGATTCATAGTCATGATTCATGTGCCTCCTGAATAGTCAAACTGATCGAAAAGTGTCCCGAAAACTCGTCAAACACATATAAATCATACGCCCAAGCCGCTCGTCCGGTCGTGCCCTCTAGCGCTAGCTCCAGACGCTGGGTGTGCGTAGACAGATTAAATGAAGTGAACGGGGAGCGATAATATCCAGGCAATTGCAGTCCCAGCTTAAACGCCTGCTCGGACTCCACCTCGCCATGACGGATCAGCTTCAGCTCGTCCTCCGTCAGTTTGAGCATGGCCCGGGTTTCCCCTTGATGCGGTCCAAGCGCCGGCTCTGTATAGCGCACATACAGCACTTTCCCCTTGATAAACGCCTCTGCGGGAAGCTCCTGTATCGTATTCTCTCCTTCGTGAAGGCTCTGAAGACGGATGCTCACTTGTTTTCGGTCGTTCATGTTCGTTCCTCTTTTCCTTACCTATTGTATTACTATATCCAGTATGGCCTTGCAATTCAAATGAGGATTTTAGCAAAAGTAAAGAAAATGTCTTTCGTCGTATTTTCGGAGAGGTTGGAGCGCACCCTTAATTCCCGTATTTTTCGGCCCATTGCTCGCGCCATTCCCCGAAACTGTTACCCGTGATTTCCTCCAAGGTCTTTCCATCAATGGAGTAAGGAGCCCCAGCTAAATCGTTCCGATCAGGGAACGAGGTTCCCCCGATGACCTTCCCCTCCGACATCATCACAAACAAGGCCGTATTCGTATTATACATGCGGTCAAGCGGATGCCCGGAAACCTTGAAGCGATAGGTGACAATTTCTTTTCCGTAATAGTTTGTCGGATCTTGGCTCTGTACACTCCATGTCTGAATATAGGGGATTGCGCCGTTACCAGGTGCGAGAAGAGATTTCTCAAGCGTATAAGTAATCGGTTTACTGGAGTGGCTTACAATCTTATAGCCCAGCGATTTCACGTAAGAGGCCGCTGTCTTCTGTTCTTCGGACATGGGTTTGCCGATATGAACGCTTAGTTGCATGAATGAATATAGGATTACGATGCTTAAACCAATACCTGCCCATAACCAAATACGATTTCGCTTCATAAGCAGCCTCCCCATTACGTCGACCTGGCCGTTCATAGGATTAGAATACCAAAAAATTGAAATCAATGGGCGGTCAAGAAAAAGAATAGGCCTGATTCAAGAAGAATCAGGCATGATCCATACTATAGGTTACAGCGGAAGCAAGGATACCTTCTCCCGCGCGTCCAGCTTGGCCACCATGTCGTTCCAGGCTTGCGGTTTTTCGGGCAGCACCGAATAGTATCGTCTCAAGAAGTTGGCAATCAGCTCCGCGGGCAATTCATCAACGGCATCGTCGCCCGGCATGAAGCAAAAATCAAGCCCGCTCACCGCTTCGCCATCGTTGTTCCAGGACGGATGCACATAGTCGATATCCGTGCGTTTGTAACCCAGATGCGACAGGACTTCGCGGCGAACGAACGGATCCATCGGCTTCACGCCGCCGAATGCATGGTCCTGCACCCGATATGGATCGTAAATCTCGGCAAACATGCCGAACAGCTCTTTGCCGTTTGCTGCCGCCAATTGATTCAGATCCTTCAAGCGATGTTGTGCCAGGAATCGGCCGATGCCGAGCCCTTCACGCCCGATAATGGTAAAATCGGTCATCGCCACGTTCCAATCCTCGTAATAGCGGTATTCCGTCGTACCCACCACTTCGTCCTCATGCAGGGCAACAAATACCCGAATACCCGGGTCTTCGAGCGGCTCTTTCCATAAGCTGAATTCCAGCACCTCTTCCGGAGGGAACACTTCCTTCATGAGATCGTGCATTTTGCGGAACAAGGGATCGTCGATGCTCGTAATGCGAATATATTCCATTAAATTAAAAGCCTCCTTATATATGTAATGAAAATATCTTTATATTATGAAGATATTCGAAGCCGTGAAATCATCGTTCATTCTAAACCACTTCACCCTCGGAATGGATTCTTCCATTCCATCAAGACCCCGTAATTGCAGGACTCCTCATCCTCCAAATACTCTGCCGCTACCCCGACGGGCGTCCGGCCGCACCGGAGCAGGAAGGTAATTACGGGGTCCTTGAGATCCCCCCTGACAACGGCATCCAAATATTCTACGGCCGACATTTCGTGCGCATGCCGATGATAGCCGGGCATCCGTCCGCCGCCAAGCAGCCGGTCCAGTCCCCTTTCGACGGTCACGTGATACAGCGACTGAATCAGCCATTTGCCGAGCCCCAGCTTGCGAAAGCGCGGCCTGACGCAAATGTCGGCGATGTATAGGGTATTTCCGTCCGGCTGATGCGTGCGGATGTATCCGTTATCCGTGGCCTCCGCCCAGGAGTGGGCAGGCTCCATCGGATCGTACTCCACAATGAGCGAGGTGATGGACCCGGCGAGCATGCCGTCCACTTCAACGCATAGCGCGCCCTCGGGAAACAAGGTGACATGCTGCATCAGCTGTTCCTTGTTCCACCATTGCTCCGGAGGATACGGAGGCGGAAACGTCTCGGATTGAATGGCGATCAGCTCGTCGAAGTCCGCTTCCGTGTAGCCTCGAATAACAACCGGCACCGGCCGGACGTCGTCGAATACATAAAACTGTTGATGAAACCGGGCCATTTCCTCTACACCGCCTTTTCCCATTTTATCAAACCATGATAAAAAGACTTACTCCCAATCCGGATACAAATCCGTACGCCGGTCACGCCATGTCGTGACGGAGCCCTTCTCGCGCACTTGATATAATAAATCCAGATCGAGATCGGCGGTAATGATCATGTCGTTGTTCAGCTCTCCCTCGGCCAGCAGGCCCTTCGGCGGGAACGGAATATCGTTCGGCGTAATGATGGCAGCCTGCCCGAAGTTGGCACGCATCAGATCCACGGTAGGCAGCGATCCAACCGTGCCGGTCAGCACCACATAGATTTGATTCTCGATGGCGCGGGCATGGCTGGTATAACGCACGCGGTGGAATCCGTGACGATCATCGGTGCAGGACGGACAGAAAATGACGTCGGCCCCTTTGGCCTTGGCCATGCGCACGATCTCGGGAAATTCGATGTCATAGCAGGTGAGCATCGCGATGGTGCCTTTTTCGGTCTCGAATACTTCGAGCCCTTCGCCGGCCCCCATGTTCCAGCCGGTTATCTCCGAAGGCGTAATATGAATCTTCGCCTGTTCCGCAATGCGGCTGTCCGGATAGAACAGATGCGCCACATTGTACAGCTTCCCTTCCCGGCGAATGACGTGGGTCCCGCCAATGATATGCATGTTATATTGCTTCGCAAAGCCCTGGAACAGCTCGCGGTAACGGTCTGTGAAATCCGGAAGGTCATTGATCGTTAACGCCTGGCCCTTATCGTCCCCGATGGACATCAGCTGCGTCGTGAAAAATTCCGGAAACAGCACAAAATCGGCTTCGAACTCCTCCGCCGTTCGGATATAGTGCTCCGATTGACGGGCAAAATCGTCAAAGGATTGAATCGTGTGCAGATGATATTGCACGGCAGAAACGCGAAATTTCATGCTTCTCCTCCTTATGCATGGTTAGATGCTTTCATTATATAGGATTCCGGGCTTAGAGAACATGGGAACATCAAGTCGCCGTCAATGGGAAACCATAATCTTAAGCGCGTCCCATATGGTATACGGTTATCATCGAAAGTACCTATGCCAAAGAAAACTCGAATTATGAAAAAATACTCGCCATTCATACCCACGCTTAACAATTCTCCTGTATACTGTCGTATGTAAGCCTCTTGTCTACACGATCAATTCCGGCCCTTACAAATATACACTCGAGCCCGTTTTGACTTAGGGCTATCAGCTTGCCAAACTATAATGTGAGGTGTTCTGTTCACAATGATTACTCGTTCGATGGATTGGCTTCAGCAACATGACCACCTTATCTTCCGCTGGTTAAACCGCAAGATCAGCAACAAAATGGTGGATTCGATGCTCGCGCTGGTCACCCATATGGGGGGTGCTATCTTTACCATTGTGCTGACACTTTCGATAGCGTTTTTTGCACCGGAGCCGTGGGATACGATGGGATGGCAGAGCTTTATCGCACTGTCCCTCAGCTTCCTGATTACGGCTCTCATCAAAAAGAAACTGCGGCGCATCCGGCCATATCAGGCATTGGAAAAAGTGAGGTTTGAAAAGAAACCGATGAAGGACCATTCGTTTCCTTCCGGGCACTCGACGGCCATATTTTCCATCATCACACCGTTTCTGTTCGTAACGCCTTGGCTGTCATTGATCTTGATCCTGCTGGCGCTTACGGTCAGCCTGTCACGGGTTTATCTCGGCTTTCATTATCCTTCGGATTGTCTGGCCGGCTGTTTCGTCGGCACCGCTTCGGCACTACTGATCGTTCTTAGTTAAATAACCAGGCATCCTCACGCAGTTCTCGCAACTGATGATGGGGGCCTGGTTTTTTTGCCCTTCTCATCTGTAGATATCTCACCTAACAACAATTAAACGCCCTTCCTGTATATGCTCCTATCATAAACCCTAAAAAACATGAAAAAAAATTCGAACCATTCCAGCTGGTAAATCGTACTAACTTATACATTCATAATAAGGAGGTATTTGTTCATTGAAGAAAAGATTATCACGAATGCTGGTAGCCCTGCTCGCGGTTACGATGATCCTTCCAGCCGGAGCCATGGCAGCAGATAACAGCCAGACTGCCGCTGCAGGAGGGGGTCTTGAGAAGATCGCCGCAGAGAAAGCCAAGCTGCTCACCGAGACGTATGGAACGACAAGCGTCCAATATGCCCTGATCGACAACGGCAAGATTACCGTTTCCGGGCAAGCGGGCGTCAATGATATCGAAGGAAAGATTCCGTTGACCGAAGATACGATGTATGGGATCGGCTCCACGAGCAAAGTGTTCACTGCCGCCGCGGTCATGAAATTGGTGGATGACGGGAAGATCAACCTGGATGCGCCTCTCGTTCAGTACATACCCGAATTCACGATGAAAGACGAACGCTACAAAAAAATCACGCCGCGCATGCTGCTTAACCATTCCTCCGGCCTGCAGGGCTCAAGCCTGAACAACGCGTTCTTGTTCGAAGATAATGACCCGCATGCACATGACACGCTGCTGAAGCAGTTGTCCACTCAAAACCTCAAAGCAGATCCGGGTGCATTTTCCGTGTATTGCAATGACGGATTCACGCTGGCCGAGATTCTCGTGGAAAAAGTGAGCGGCAAGGATTTTACCGCATTCATTCATGAACATTTTACCGAGCCGTTAAACATGGACCACACCAAGACATCCCAAGACACATTGGATTTAAACCAAATGGCGGGCCTCTATTATCCGGCTCATCAAGGACAGCTGCCTAACGAGACCATCAATGTCATCGGAACCGGCGGCATCTACTCCACGGCCGAAGACCTGGTGCAGTTTGCGCAGATCTTCACCGGGGAAGCCGAGGGAATCCTCTCAGCTGCGTCTGTGAAAGCCATGGAGCAGGAAGAGTATAAAAAAGGCCTGTGGCCAGAAGATGCCGATAATTCGTTCGATTATGGACTTGGCTGGGACAGCGTGAGACTGTTCCCGTTTAACCAATATGACATGAAAGCCGTGACTAAAGGCGGCGACACCATTCTATACCACGCTTCGCTCGTTGTGCTTCCGGAGCAGAACATGGCAGCTGCCGTATTATCTTCCGGCGGTTCGAGTTCAACCAACCAATTGCTGGCAAACGAAATTTTGCTGCATACGCTCAAGGAAAAAGGCACCATCAAGGAGTTCAAGCCGGAAAAATCGTTTGGCAAACCGGTCCAAGCGGATATGCCTGACAATATGGCGGAATTTGCCGGTTACTATGGCGTGACGAATCAGCAGATGAAAGTCGACATCAAGGACGGCGAACTGTCCATTACCGTACCGATGGTGCCGGACTATCCTGCCGAGAAATATGTATACACCGCGGACGGAACGTTTGTCAGCGCGGATGGCAGCATTAAGGTCAGCTTCGTTAAGGAAAAGAATGATCGCATCTACCTATGGGTAAGACAATATGTTTCGATTCCTGGACTGGGACAGATGGCCTTGTCGCAATATTCGGCCGAAAAAATGGAAGCGAACCCGCTGTCCAAGGAAACCGCTGCCGCATGGGCGAAGCGGGAAGGCGAAACGTTCTATCCATTGAACGAGAAATTCACATCGCTAATGTACTTCATTACGAAACCGACGGTAGAAATTAACAGCAAGAGCGGTCTGGAAGGATATCTGATCGACAAGAAGATAATCGATCCGGATACTGCAGTAAGCCAGCATCAGGTACCGGCGATCGGCAGCCGGGATACGTCCGAATTCCGCTTCTATAAGGAAAAAGGCGTAGAGTATCTCGAGGGCGCTGGATCCCTGTTTATCAGCGGCAAGCATGTGAAGCCATTGTATAAAGGGAAAAAATCCACCGTTACCCTGCAAGCCGACGGCTATGCCAAGTGGTATACCGTACCTGAAGCAGCCGCAGGCAAAACCATGACGGTAACCCTGCCGGCAGAAGGCGCATTCGCCGTATATGACGAGAAGGGCACGGTCGTCAACTACACCGTGGTCAGCGGCTCCAACGAAGTTAAGCTCCCGGCTAACGGAGCTGTCGTATTCGCCGGTGCCCCTGGCTCTGCATTCGGCATCACCCTGCAGCCGTAATGAAGGTGGGCGGCGGGATTACATGATTCCATGTCAATCCAAGATAACCTAAAAATAGAAGCACCTCAACCAACGGCTCATGCCCATGGTTGAGGTGCTTTTTTGCAATGAAATGGTCTTTGGCCAATTTCAGTTTCGAGGTCCGCTTACGTCTACTTCGACTTGCGGGCTGCAATCGATCAACAGCTGTGTCCCCGGGCGCAGACGGACCGAATAAAAAAGGGGCCCTAGCGTTGAGGGCTGGACGGAGGCTCCCTGGCCGGACATGGAACATTCCCCTGCCCAAGGCGGTAGGGAAACGAGGATGTCCGTCTCCCGTTCAGCCTCAAGCTTGGCGTGGAACATACCGGCATCCCGGTTCCATTCCACGATGATCCGACCGGTATGGTATCTCCAGCCTGAGAGTCGGCCACTACGCCAGCGCTCCGGTAACGCTGGCAGGAGTTTCACCATATCCGGCGACACCTGCAGCAGCATCTCCTGTACGGCATTCACCCATCCCATGTTTGCATCGAGCTGTATCGGCGCTGCCGGCATATCCATGCATATCCCCATCCCCCTCCAATCATTATGGAGGGTAAACAGATTCGGCAGCAGACATGATTGCGCCAGTGTATCAAGACACTCCAGCGCACGTTCACCTTCCCCCAGCCGCGCGTAAATGGAAGCCATATGGGCAAGTGACCAACCGCTTTGGGCTCCGAGTCGGCGGAGACGCACCGCCTTCTCAAAAGCGACGTACAGCTCTGGTGCTGACTCCCGAGTCACTTCATCACCCGGGAACAAGGGATAGATATGGGAGAGATGACGGTGATCGTATCGGTCCTCAAACGCGGGATCCAGCCATTCCGCAAGGGCTCCGTCCCCGTTCGTCCGGTAAGGCGGAATGCGTTCCAGCATTCGCATCCACCGTTCTTCCTCCGAACCTGGGCCGCCGACTAGCCGATTCGCTTGGATCAGATGGGTAAGCAGTTCCTTCATAATTGCAATATCCATCGTGGCATTGACGGTTGTCGGCATCGGGTGAGCCAGCTGCCTTCCGTCCTCCGGCATGAAATTGAGCGGCGTGTTCTCCGGCGAAACCGAAGGATACAGACGGTAGGTGCCATCCTCACCAACGACTGCGAAGTCCTCGTAGAATTGAAGGGCTTCACGCATGAACGGCAGCGCCTCCTCCCGCAAAAACCGAATATCGCCCGTATACAAAAAATGCTCATAATAATGCCGGGCCAGCCACCCGGCCGCTCCCGTCCAGTTTAGAATGACGGGTACGATTTGATTCGGCGTTCCAATCCCTGGCGTAGTCCCAGCCGGGATGTAGATTCCGCGACAACCATACAACTTGCGGGCATTGCCGCGGAAGTCGTCCATTAGGCTGCCGTAGTAGCGGAACAGAGGGGGCACTAGTTCTCCCAAGCCTCCGACATGCGCGTGCCAATACATCATTTGGATATTCTCATTCGCCATATGGTGGCACCAGACAAGCCGGTAGTCTCCGCCCCATAGGCCATACAGTCCGAACGGCCCCGATTCGGCTGCCGTCCCGCTAATAAACAAATACCTTCCATAAGCCCACATTTTACGGACAAGCGAATCGGGTGCCTTGCCCTCGTAGGCCTCCAGCAGCAGCTCCTCGTTCGAACGCACGTCGTCCCCGCTGGCAACGTTCAGCTCCAGGGATGCGGAATGGAACAAAGGACCATGAAGCTCGGCGTGGCGCTTGAGAAGCAGGTCATATTCGCAATGTTCAGGGAAGGCACTGAGCTCGCGCTCAAGCTGCTCCCATTCCTGTTCACGCTTGCCACGGATAAAAACTTTCACCAGTGCCAGCGCCCGTCGGGCCTTAACAAACCTCAACATCGTTCCTTCCTTGGTTGACTGTAAACTTCCGTCTTCACAAATAAGCCGCAGCACTGCCCCGAAATCCGTACCGTCATCATTGCGGCCGGCGTACCGGATAAACGTCCCTTTCGCCGAAGTGACCACGGATCCAGCCAGTTCCTTGAATTCCGGCGTATCCCCCCATCGGTCGCTTGGGTAGAGCACCAGTCCAATCTCTCCCGAAATACAGTGACTCGTCCCGGTTTGAACCTCGAGATCCCTACCGATCCCTTTCCTGCCCTCAGGGTTTACTTCTTGGTTAGCACATCCCTCGGAGCCAATCTCGTAAACGATGGCCCTATCTGCACGGGAGACGAACAGCCGCCTTACGTATCGGATCGAACCGTCCGTCCAGCCTACCGAAACCTCACCGGTCTCCATATTAAGGGTTCTTCGGTAATGGCGGAACGCCCGTTTGCAGGGCATGAACAGTTTAATCGCCGCAAGCGGGAAGCGGGAGGCCAGCCTCGTCCCGTATCCCCGCACCCGTAAAGCGTTCGCCAAGTTCCAGCTGCCCTCCGCATAGTGTCCTTCATCCATCAGCCTGCGCGTTTCGGCGAGCGTCATGCTCACGTCCGGCAGCGGATCCTTCCGGCCCCAATGCCACAACCCCTCATGATTCAGCAGCACCGTCTCTTCCTGCACGCCCCCGAATACCGAGGCCCCGACAATTCCATTGCCTGAGGGTAACCCCTCACGCCACATATTACGCCACCAAGATGCGGGATACCTCATAGTCAACAGGTTCTCTCGACTCATCCCCGATGCCCGACCTCGTCCCCCGCCTGCAGCCTCTCCACTTCGATGCTGGCCAGCAGGAGCGGAGCGACGCCCATGAGCGAGTCACTGACTACCTTTTCACTCAAATAATACTCGTATGATCCGTCACGGTATTTGCGTCCGCCCAATCCGGCGCCATGGCAAATGCCGTGAAGGTGCAGTCCTTCCGCATCGGCGGTGAGAAAACGTTTCTTGATCCCGTCATAGGCGCGTTCGACCACCCCGATGTCGATCTCGGCCAAATAATGAAGCCGAATGCCTTTGGCCAAGGCATAGGTCAACATGCAGGAGCCCGAAGCCTCCAAATAATTGCCCTGCCGTCCGTTGCAGTCCATCACCTGATACCACAGCCCGCTGTCTTGATCCTGAGCGCGTACGAGTGCATTAGCCATTCGTTCGAAAATGCCCATCAGCTGGCCGCGCTGCGGATGCCTAACGGGGAAATGCTCCAGTGAGTCCACGAGCGCCATCGCATACCAGCCCATGGCCCGCCCCCATACATGGCGCGAGCGGCCCGTTTCCTTGTCGCACCAGCGCTGCTCCCGGCTCTCATCATAAGCATGATGCAGCAGGCCCGTCTGCGGATTCCGCGTGCGCCGCTCGATGAGCAGCAGCTGACGGGCCGCTTCGTCAAACCATTCCGGCGCATCAAACGTTTCTGCATACTCCGCCATAAACGGTGACGACATATAGAGGCCGTCCAGCCACATCTGAAACGGATAGATTTTCTTATGCCAAAATCCGCCTTCGTCTGTCCGCGGCTGTCCAACCAGCTGAGATGCCAGCAGCTCGGCAGCCCTGCGGTATTTCTCTTCTCCTGTCATGCGCCACAAGGGTAGCAGATTCTTGCCTTTATTGATGTGATCGAGATTATAGTCCTCGAGTGTATAGCCTGCTATCGTCCCGTCTTCTTGTATGAAGACGTCCATATGCCGCTTGACTGCTTCATTGTAGCGCTCCTCACCCGTCCATTCGGCCAGGCGGCCCAGTGCACTCAAAGCCATGCCGGCCACGTAGCCCCATTTGTTGGCGATATTCGGATGGTACCCGTCCACGCAAGCGGACAAGATCGTCTCTGCCACCCGGACCGGTATTCGTTCCATGACTGTAACTTCAGCCACCGTAGACCACTCCCTCTCCTTCGCTTTAGACCGACTGCAGCGGCAGCGAATCGAAATCTTCCGGCATGTCGACCAGGTACAAATTGCCATAACCATTTTTATCGCTTGTGAACAAGAGTCGTTTACCGTCTGGATCAAAACGCGGATGCGCGTGCACCTTCTGGGAATGAAAACTGCATCGGAGCTCGCACAGCATCCTCGGCCCTTGGTAAACTCCTTGAGCGTCTTTACGCCATACGGAGAGGGTTTTGACCGCCCCTTTGCCGTCGACAACGGCCTGACCGAGGCCGTCCGCATACGCATGCCACGTATCAAACCCGAAATCCGTCTCTTCCATGGCCGTATTGTCGTACTGGATACTTCCGAAGAAATTGGTTCCATCCGTACGGAAGCCATGGTAACCGATGGTAACGCCGTCAGGATGAAAAAACTCATGGCCGACCTTTTCTCCGGGTTCAAGGCGCTGACGAATTCTCCAGGCCTCTCCGCTCCGGAGATCCAGCCCCCATATCCGGTGATCGACCAAATGCCAAGGTCCTTCGTGGCAAAAGGTGATCAACCATGGTTCGACGGGTGACGCATTAATATGGGTTATAAAGCGATGGGCTTCATATAGGGTTTCCGGCTGCGTCTGCCCTTCCGAATCGATCCGCACGATCCGGCTGTGAGGAGCAGCCTCCATCAACTCCCTATGGCCGACATAGCCATTGCCGAGATCTAGCTGCATGCGATAGGATAGATCCTCCTGTATACAGGTGACGACCGAGCGACCATCGGCAGGACAGCTCAGGTTGCCGATGTTATGCCCCTCCGGGGCTTCGTAGACAAGCTCTTCCTCCAATGTTGCCAGATCAAGGCGGCGTACGCTCCGACCCGTTTTGACGAAGGCGGCCCGGCCGTCCGGTAACAGACAGGCATCCACATCATCATTGTCCGGGTAATCCGTCAGCTGGAGCATTTCACCGCTGATGACATCCATGCTGTACAAGTTCGAACTGTTTTCCCTATCCGATACGAACAACAGCCGCTTGCCGCCGTCATACCATCCGTTCTCCGTAAAATATAGATGATGACTATGAGCCTTATAGTCGGTCAGCTGCACCACTTCGACTCCGGTCAACCGGTCGCGATACTGCTTACGTTCCGGCTTCCACACCGTTCCCTTGGCCATATTCAGCCCTCCTGTCCGCAAGTTCTACAAGCCGAAGACGAAGCTAAAGCCACGGCTTCAGCCCCTCCCACTGCACCGTCCAGCCGCTTGCCGGAAATCCCGGACAGTGCAGATCTTCTTCTCCTTCCCAGCCGCAGGCCATCATGGCCACCGCCGTAAGCAGTCCGCCGTTACCCGGCAAATAAGCGGTCAGACCCGGGCGCTGATAGTTATGCCCGTTTGGCAAATACGTGTTTTTCATTTCGTCCATTAACAGAAAATCGACAGCCAGATCGCGTTCGCCGAGCCTAGCAGCGGTCATGGCGCATACGGGGAAATCCCACCCCCAGGCCGTCTCCCATTTCCAAGCATCCTTAACCTTCCACAATGTTCGCCGCATGGTTTCGCGGTCGATCAGCTTGCCGGGAAGCACGCCTAATGCACACAACATGGACGGGTGGTCATGATTCTTCTCCGTAAACGTATCCGGCGCCAACTCATGCGCCAGGTAAACGCCGTCGAGTCGGGGCGGCGCCGCCAGATTAGTCGCCACCTCAACCCAGCGCGGATTTGGCTGGACACCCAATCGATCAGCCCACTTTATAGCGATATCCAGGCCATATTTCCAATACTCCAGCTCATAAGGCGGGTTCACGCTTGCATTCATCGGATGGCATTCTTGAGCCGGAATGAGCGGCGGTCCGAGATCGAAGGCGTCTTTTGACTCATTCCAGTGGGCATAGGAAACCATAAAGTCAGCCGATTCAAAGACGATGTCACGGAACCCGCGCAGCGTTTCTTGTGCCGGGTCGGCCTTGTAGCACAGCTCCGCCATGGCGATCGGGTGCGGCTGCTGCCAGATCAAACCCGGAGCGACCGGCGAGGGGCACGGGATACCGTCAAAACCGACCATTTTCGGCCAGCGTGCTCCCTCGTATCCCTGCGATAGCGCCAGTTCGCGAGCGACCGGCAGTATGCCGTTGTACCAGTCCAAACTTCTCCGCAGGATGGAAGCCCGGCCCCACAGCGCGAAGTGGGCTGCATGCCACCAATGCATCTCCAAATGCGATTTGCCAAACCAGCTGTTGTACATAAGACCGGTCTCCTGGGGCGGCATCGAGCCCCCGCTGTGAATAGCGCATAACCATTGCGACAAGACGACGCGGCGCTCCAGCTCAAAGGCTCGCGGATCCGAGCTGCCTGCGAAGCTGACTGCGCCACCGCTCTGCCAAAACGATTCCCAATGCCGGATGCTCGCCGAAACAATAGCTTCAAAGTCAGCCACACCGGGCGACCCAGCCGCAAAGCCTACGGAAAACGTCAGCTCCTCCGGTGATTCATTGGGGGATTCATCCTGAGACTCGCCAGGATTCAGCGTGAATTCATGTGTTTCCGTCTGCTCCAGCCGGCCAATATTCCAACGCCAGCGGACCGCATAACGCTCCTCGTCCAGCGTCCGCTCCAACAGGGCCGTTCCTTTCTCCTGCCGAACGAGAACGGTATCATGCCGATGATCGCTTTCCCAATCGGCAAACACCGATTTTGCCCAAGCCGAATGAGTCATATCCGGTGCGGGGAAACGGATGAATACCTGAAGCCGCCCTTCCCGGATAAGGGGTGAGATCACCCGCACGCCCAAAATATCAGCTTCGGGGTGGCACGCCGTCGTAACTTCTACCGGCACGCCGCGAATTTCGAACTTGCTCGATAGAATGCCCGTCCACAGATCGAGCTTTTGACGGAATTGGCCTGCATCGCTGTAACCGAGCTCTTCTCCCGCTTCGTCCAGAAATCGGAACGACAGCCGGCCTAGGTGAAGACGGTGGGGATTTTGCCGCAGCCATTGGTAAGCTTCCGGCTTATCCCCCGGCTTCATCGGATAGCCGACCTGCCGGCCGTGGGTCTCGAACAACTGCAACGCTGCATCCTTCGCGGAGAACCTGCCGCGCCCCCCCGTAAAATGCCAGCCCCAGTTCGACTGGGTGCCAAGCGGCACCTCATATTGTTCAGGAAATGTCTGCAGCCCGGTAATATCGGCGGTAAACGCGAATTCCCCGTTGCCTACCGACAGTGGCGAAAGCGGATCCAGCCTGTCGAATTCAGGATTATGCCGCCAAACAATCTGCTCTCTCTCCATCTCCATAGCTCCTCCCTTCCCGGCCCCTTCATTCAAACAAGGCGTCTATCCGGGTTCTCATCATATCCCGGTATTTGCCCGGGGTGATATCCTTGAATTTGCGGAAGCTGCGAATGAAGCTGTTTTCATGCTGGTAGCCCACCATTTGAGCGATATCGGATATTTTGCGGTCGGTTTTGACCAGCAGCTCGCTAGCCCGCTCCATCCGCAGCCGGGTTAAGTAGTTATAGATCGTTTCGTTTGTCTCCTGCTTGAACAGCTGGCTGGCCAAGCTGCTGCTGATGCCGGTCGATTCTGCAATTTCCGGAATGCCGATCGGATCGCCGAGGTGCTGCTCCATGAATTCGATCATCCGCTGGCACATCAAGAAATCCTTGCTGCCGATTAAACGGCGGTAGCGGTCGGCCAAGACCGAAATCAGGCCGGAAAGCTCAGCCTCGATATCTTCAATGTACAGCGTGCCCAGCCGACCGGCCGGGTCTCCCTCGGGACCGTCGCCCTCTGGGCATATTCCTTTAAGACGTTCCAGCAGCCCCTGAAGCAAGGCAAGCGCCTCCGAAGGATACCAGTAACGGCTGCGGATATCGCCAATAATACGCCCCAGCAGCTCTATAGCCCGCTCCCCATCACCGGTCTCCACGGCAGTCATCAGCTCCCGTACGCCATCTTCCTGCGGCTGCATATCCGTCACTTCGTGACTGGATACATCCTGAAACGGCACGAGCTGACCGTACCCTTTATATAAACGGTAGGTTAACGCGTTCTCCGCTTCCAGCATGGCCTGCTTTAACCGGACAACCTCACTCTGCGGCATGCTCACGCCGGCGGATACACTGAATTTCAGCAAACGGGACACCGTTTCGATCGCCTCGGCCAGCGGAGGCCGAGTTTCGCCGCTCCGCGGTTGAAACAGGATAGCCATCCGGTCCGCTCCGAAATCGGCGCAGGCCACCCTCCATTCGGGCTCATGCAGCTCTGCCATGATATTGGCCAGGGCAAACTTCAGCAGCGAGTGGTCACTGGCCGGAAACCTGCGCGACCACGAATCATAGCGGTCGATCGACAGCACCGCTACCGTGACGGGCGCATCCGTCCATTCCGCAAAATACCGTCTCCACTTCTCGCGGATTTCGCGTCTGCCGCTCATATGACCCGAGTGAATGTCATACAGAAACTTGGAAGCCGCATCGGATATCGTCTCGCGGATCAGCTGAGATAGATGCGCATGATTGCTGAGCAGTTCGCCGGCCAGCTTTTCCAGATCGATGCGGTCCGGGCTGGATGCCTTCCCGTTGTAGGCGCTGAACAGCTGCTTAAGCCTGCGCACCGGGCGGAAGGCCGCGGAGTTTACATACAGAATGGTCAGCACGCCGAGCGCAAGTGCCGCCACCGATACATACAGCACCGTGTCTCGCACCTTTTTGGACTGTGCAAGCAAACTATCTTGGGAGACGATGGATACGTATTTCCATCCGGTCAGCGGCGATTCGATCTGATTGACCAGCAGCTTCCGTCCCTCATGGAAAAAATCGCCGAAGTGGTCTTCCTTCAGCTCGTGCAGCGCCTGTCTCACCGCTTCCGGTTGGAATTCCGAATTCGAAACCGAATAAAGAATGTTATTATGCTGGTCCACGATGTACCGCATGCTGTCCAACTGGGACAGCGCCGGCGGATTCAATTTCGCGAACAGTTCAGCATCCAGCAAATTGACCGCCACGACGCCTCTTAGTCGGCCCTGGATCATGATTTTGCGGAACAGCGTCAGCTCCGATCCTTTATTGCCCGCCCCCTCGGGGACATGCCTTTTGCGGATCATCATCGTGTCGTCTCCGAATTCGTCTGCGATACCGGTCCACTCGGAATCCACGAATGTGAGCTTGCTCGAGCTGTATCCCTGCGGAAGCGAAATAAAGCTTCCCCGCTCGACATCGTATACGTATATGCTGTTAATGTATTTTGAATTGCTGATCCAGGTTGAGAGCAGTCGGTACAATGTCGATATATTGGACACCGAGTTCTGATTCTCGCTCGTCAGAAAAGCGTAGATATAGTCATTCACCGCGACTTGGACCGCAATCTTGTCGCTCTCCCGGATCAAATCGTCGATATATTTCATACTGATCTGCAGCATTTGGTGCTGCGGCTCGCTGAGCTCTTCCTGAAGCACCGATTTGGAGGTGTAATATGATGTCAGGCTGACGGCCAAAATGATCATAAAAACGGAAACGGTCAAAATGAGCACCAGCCGCGCTTGCGTATGGGCCAGCGTGTATTTCAGCCACTTGCCGATCGATAGGAACATATCAACCCCCGCTTTACTACAAGAATGGTTCCATTATAGCTCACGTTCCGCTCCTGCCGTCACGCAAATTTAAGCGTTTACAATTGGGCTGGCCCGCATCAGTCCGAGCAGCTCGACTCCGGCCAACAGCACGATGCCGATTCCGTGCGTATCATTCAAGTTCCACGATAAATCGTGCTTGTAGTAAGCATGCGAGGTCGACCAGCTGCTGCCCTTGCACACGCCATACACATTTCCCCGGCGGTCGATGGCCCTGCTGGTTAAACCTTCCCACCCCGCAGCGGCGGATTGCAAGTACGGATCCGGGTCCTCCAGCCAGCCGTGGCGAATCCCCCGTGCCATGCCGAAAATAAACATTGCGGTACACGAGGCTTCCTCATAGGATTCAGGGTCTGTCAGCACTTGGTGCCATAACCCGTTGACTCCCTGCACACGAAGGTACCCTTCCGCCAGCACGCGATAAAAAAGAAGCAGTTCCTCATAGTCGGGATGGCCAAACGGAAGCACGGCAAGCAGCTCTGACAGCGAGAAAAACACCCATCCGTTGCCTCGTCCCCATACCGTCCGGGAAGGCTGCCCATGACGCACATCGTATACATGCGACATCAGCTGCAGGTCGGGCAGGTATAGGTAGGACTTATACAGCAGAAGCTGGCGTGCTGCCTCGTCCAGATAGCGGGAATCGCCGGACAGCTCGGCGTATCGGCACAGGAACGGCACGCTCATGTACATATCGTCGCACCACATCGTAAGGTGCATGCTCGGGGAAACGCCGACTTCGCGATAAAGCGCCCCATCCTCAAGACGTGATTGCTTATCCATGATGTACCGGGCGATGTCGTCCGCCGCCTTGTGCACCCCTTTTAAGGATCGAATTCGGTCTGCAAGAATGGCTAGCGCGCCGAACGATCCGCAATCGTCCAAACTGTCGATGTCGGACAGCTGATTGTTCAGCCCTGCCGCGCCGAATTCCTCCCGGTCCCATAAGGAATATTCGTAATGCCCCGCTGCAAACTCGACATGGCGGAGCACATATTCCTGGATGTCCGGGCGATTCAGCAGCCTACCCGACTCCAGCAAGCCGTACATCGTGACACCAAGCGGATAATTCCAGCGGCCGAAAAGCTCGTTCTCCAAAAACGGCCTCACGCAGGCTCCCGGTTCGCTTCCTGTCCAGAACAGCGTCTGTCCGCCGTCCGCAGCGACCGTATCCAGACCAAAATAGTCGGACAGCTCAAGCTGGGCTTCTGCGCGGAACGGGCCCAGATAAAGCCACTCGCCGGTCAGGCCGTGCACCCTGCGCGGCGCGGTCAGCACCCCTTCAGGCGAGGCTTCGCTGACCTCGAACCCCCAGCCCTCTTGAACGCATTCGCTGCGTGCGGTAAGCTCCCCGCGGCCCGGAGGCACATCGATGGCGATACTGAACGTGCCTGCCTCCCGGCTGGCGTAAACTTCCCTGCCGTTCCAGTCAAACCGGACCGGACCATAAGAGGTTCCCGACAAGGTCACCTTCTTGGCCGTTAAGGTCCGGTTGACCACGGCAGTCCAGGCGTAAGCGGCATACCCCGGCTTCCGCCCGTACATTCTCAACATTGTGCCGCCATCTGCTTCCCCACCGTGCTTTGCTGGCACGGGCAGCCACTGTGCACCCGTCCATGATTCACTTTCCATTGAATCGGGGATGCAGGCAAGCGCCCCGTCCAGCGGCACCGTCACAATCCATCCTTCCTCGCCCTCCCGCTCCATGGATGGAGCCAGAAAGTGAAACGGCTTGTTCTTGCGGTTGCTTGTGCCAAATACCGCTCCGCATCCGTTTGGGCTCCGGCGGAATTCCAAGACGAAGTGATTCCATCCCTTTGTAAGCTGAATCCCAAGCTTCAGAGGCAATTCGCCTGCTGTCGCTTCTTCCCCTGGCGCCGAACCGAACCGCTTTCGGCCGTTATGGTACAGCCGAACGTGCCCCGTCCATTCCATCAGAAAGGGGAAGCTCTGCGGCTCGGCAACCCACAGCTTCGTCCAGGCGTAGACCACCTGGCTCCCCGTCATTTCGGGGAACATATCCGCGATGGGGAGTTGATAGCAGTGGTCGGCCCGCTTACGGATCGGACTCTTGCGCGTCACCCGGTAAACCGGGGCATGAGGCGGATTGTCACCGACATAACGCTGGGCAATGACCGTAAGCGCATGCTCGATGTTACTGCCCTCTGTTCGGGAAGCCAGGCTTTCCGCCGGGTCAAAGTATCCTTTATCGTTCAATAGGCTCACTCTCCTTCCACCCACCCAGAACATCCGCTATCGCCACCGGACGATGTTCCTTCACGGAACGCCACACGGCTTCCCCCGTTGCCACGGAATAGGCGCCATCCACAGCCCCCGACAAAATCGGGAACGGCCTTTCCCGGTTCTCACCGAGAAACAGGTCGTTCAGCAGAAGCGGGTCGCCTCCTCCATGGCCGCCTTCCCGATGGACGACATGGATGGTTTCCTTGGAGCCGAACAACGGGAAGTAGTCGATCGTCTGGAGCGGTGTCGGAAAAGGGGTTCGGGACGGTGCATGATATTCGATCGTCTCCAGCCGGCCTTTCGTACCGTTGATCGCCAAGCGATACCCTTCGTACGGCAGCGAAAAGTTGACGGAATAACTGAGCAGTGCGCCTCCGCTGTATTTGACGGTGGCCGCATACGTATCCTCTATATCGATCTCATCATCAAAAATACACCGGTCCGGGCGGTAGCCTGTATAAGGAAATTGCGATCCCACGCTATCCAGCTGGCCGAGATGATCGTCCTGCACATGACGTGCGTTCCAGCGCGAATGATAGGCGCAGCGGCTGGCTGAGAGGCAGGTTCCGCAATGGCGACCGTCTTCTTTGCCCGGATTCAGCTCCCCTTGGGCACCGTAATAATGGAGCGCCCCGTAGGCGAAGGCCTCGACCGGCTTTTGCCCGATCCACCAGTTCACGAGGTCGAAATGATGCGTGCTCTTATGGATGGAGAGGCCTCCTGACATTTCGCGCCGGCGGTTCCACCGTTTGAAGTAGCTGGAGCCGTGATACGTGTCCAAATACCAGTTGAGATCGACGGATGTAATCCGGCCGAGCTTGCCCTCCCACACCATTTCCTTGATTTTGGCGTGAATCGGGGCATAACGGTAATTAAACGTGACCGTCACCGAGCCTTTGCTCACCCGCTCCGCATCCAACACTCGCCGTGCATCCTCGCCCGTCGTGACCATCGGCTTTTCCGTGATGACATCCAGATCCCGTTCAAGCGCGGCAACAATATAACGCGCATGCGTATCGTCGCGCCCCGCCACGATGACCACATCCGGCCGAGTCTCGTCAATCATCTTCCCGAATTCCTCTTCACCGTAAGTTCCGACGGCGGTATGCTCCGGGAAGCGGGAGCGGTACAGCTCGAAGCGGGCCGGATCGCAGTCCAGTATGGCAACCAGGTCGCAGCGCCGTGCATGCATCGTCAGAATCGGTTTGGCGAACATGCCGAGCGCACGACCGCTCACACCGCATATGGCATATTTCTTTTTCACTGTATGATCACATCCTTGAGTACCATTCCTCTACCCTCTTCGTCACTTCGTCTCCCCCTGCCTTATGCCAGCGGTCGACGAATTCATCGAACTTTTCCAGCGGCCATTCACCAATGACTATCTTGGTTACATACTCCTGAAACAGCTTATGCGATTGAATGTCCGGGAAGCCTTCATACACGGTACTCGGAAGTCCATCCCCGGCGATCCGCTTCGCGTCGGCGGTACTCACCTCGAATATATCCTTCACCATCTGCTGCATGTCTTCGGGGATCGTCTCCTGAATCCGGATGTCCATGTCCTCCTCTGTCGTCAGGTTGCGCATGCCGAGCGCCAATGGGCGGCTGTCTTCGGCCGGAAGCAGCACTTTTTTGCCGTCGACAACTTCATGCTGCTGTCCTTCGATGCCAAAGCGGATAAATTCGTCATTCGACCGATCATAGAAGAAGTCGAGCAGCTTCAAGGCGGCAGGCGCTTTATCCTGTGCCTTTACCGGAATGATCCACTCGGGTTCGCCCATGCTCTTCTGCGTGACAAAGCCCTCAAACCCATCGGCCTTTGGAAGCGGCATGCCAACGATATAAGCATCCGGTGCTTTTTGCTGCATGGCCGTGAACCGATCGCGCAGGTTGGCGGGAAGGTGGTACCAGCTACCGACCAGATTGTTATTGATTTTAGCTGTCCACACATCGCCTTTGTTCAGAAACGTCTCGTTGTCCAGCAGCCTCTCGTCATATAGCTCACGGGCAAACGCAATGGCAGCCTTCATATTGTCCGTTACGCCGGCATACTGGATTTTTCCGTCATAGACGTCCCATTCCGGGTTCCCCTCCCACATCGCGACGCCGAACATGGCGAACAAATGGTCCATCCATTTGCCGAATTCGCGGCCCGTTGTAGGCAGTTCGTCCTTCAGGCCGTTCCCGTTCGGGTCTTCGTTAAGGAAGGCGCGCAGCACCTCCTTGTATTCCTCCGTTGTCTTCGGCATGGACATCCCCACCTTGTCAAGCCAATCCTGACGGATCAGCGGCGCTCTTTCCGGCACCAGGAACACTTTTGGCACATAATAGATTTTGCCGTCCGGCGAAGCGGATCGAACGACATCCCATGCTTCCTGCGGGATATTGTTCCAGACGTTCGGGGCATACTGGGGCAGCAATTCATCCAGTGCCAGCGCTCCTCCTTGGCGAATAAGGGTCTGCTCGATCCCGCCGATCGGACGAAGAATATCGGGCAAGTCGTCGGATGCAATCATCAGATTGAGATATTCGGTCGGCTCCGATCCCGGCGGGGTCGTCACCAACTGATATTCCACGCCGGTCCGCTCCGCAACATACTGGACATGCGGATTATCTGCACCCGGAATCGTGCCGACGCCCATGTGGCTTTTGAACACCTTTACCTGTGTAAGTTCTTGATTTCCCTCCCCGCTCTGGCCCGCTTGCGATTCGCCGTCACCCTTGCCGCCGCAGCCAAACAGCATGACTGCCGCAAGTGTCGCCGTGAGCGCCGGTTTCCATGCCCCTTTCTGGAAAAACCATTTCGACATGAGTAAATCCTCCCCTTTTTCGGATTGGTAGTTATATCAAACCGGCCGCAAGGCCGATTTCATATCGCATGCCTCGTTTTGCTTTATTCCTTTAACGAACCCAGCATGGACCCTTTGACAAAGTATTTTTGCAGATACGGGTATACCAGAATGATCGGAATGGTAGCAAACAGGATTGTTGCCGCTTTCAATGTTGTCGTGTTGAAATCGTAATTCCCAAGAAACAGATTGACCGCAGCCAGCTCCTCGGGAGACTGGAGGTATGCTCTCAGCTTCATTTGAAGCGGCCATTTCTCCGGATCCCTTATAAACAGCACCGCACGGGAGAAGGTGTTCCAGTATCCGACCGCGTAAAACAGACTGACCGTCGCCATCACCGGTTTGGATAAAGGCAAGTACATGCGGAACAATATGCCGAATTCGCTGCATCCGTCGATTCGCGCCGAATCGTCCAGTTCACTGGGAATGCCCATGAAAAAGGTCCGAATAATGATCATGTTGAACGTGCCAACCAGACCGGGAATGATGAGAGCCCACAAGGAGTTCATCATGCCAAGCTCGCGAACGGTCAAAAAAAACGGGATCATCGGCGCGTTAAAAATCATCGTTAGCACAATGCCGAACATGACTTGTTTGCGGATCAGAAATTCCCGTCGTGAAAGCGGGTATGCCGTCATGACCGAAAACAGCATGCTGAGCAGCGTCCCGGCGATCGTAATATATACGGTGATCCCGAAAGATGTCCACAAGCCTTTATTTTTTAATACATGCTCCCAAGATGCGGTTGTAAACTCCACGGGGAGCAGAAATACTTCCTTCGAATCGGCAGCTACCGGGGAGCTGAGCGATACGGCAAGCAGCTGAAGAAGCGGGAACAGCATCGTCACCGCAGCAGCGAACAGAAACACATAATTCAGCGTCTGAAACATTTTTTCTCCGAATGTCGCTTTCATCACCACAACCCCTGATCCGTTTTTCTGGCCAACCGGTTAAAAATCCACAGCAGTATAAACCCAATGACGGACTGGAACAGCCCGATAGCCGTCGTCATGCTGTATTGCCCCTGAAGCACACCCGCACGATAGACGTACGTTTCGATGATATCGCCTACCGAGTACGTCATCGGCGTCAGTAAATTGTAAATCTGATCGAAGCCGAGCTCCAGGAAATTACCGATTTGCAGCAGGAACAGCACCAGAATCGTCGGAAACATCGTGGGCAGCGTAATATAGATCGTTTGTTTCCACCGACTTGCTCCATCCATAACGGCTGCTTCATATAAATTCGGATTGATGCCGGCGATGGCAGCCAAATAAATAATCGTGCCCCAGCCGACTTCCTTCCAGATCGAGGAAAGGACGACAATTCCTCGGAAATACCGTTCCTCCTGCATGAACAGAACGGGTTCGTAGCCGAACCAGTCCCGCACCGCATTCACAACCCCTTGGTTGGATAACAGCTCGAAGACGATCCCGCCGACAACGACCCATGATAAAAAGTGCGGAAGATAGAACATGCTTTGCACGACCCGTTTTGCCAGCATGATGCGGATTTCATTGAACAGCAGAGCCAGCACGATCGGAGCAGGAAAACCAAAAACAAGCTGATAGAAAGCGATCACCGCCGTATTGCGCAGCACGTTGTAGAAATCCTGGTAGGAAAAAATAAATCCAAAATTGTCCAGGCCCACCCACGGACTGCCAAGGATGCCTTTGAAAATCTGATAGTCCTGAAATGCGATGACACTGCCCGCCAGCGGTACATATTTAAACACAATATAATAGAGAATTCCGGGAATGATCATGAGATACAGCATCCAATGCTTGCGGATGTTGGCTATGTACCGTTTACGGGATGTCCCTGGGTACCGGGCGGTTATCAAATCCTTCCGCTTTATTTCGGGTGACTGGGCTGCCATCGTATTCGTACCTCCTTTTCGTCGATATGGTCGATGTAACGCCAATATTAACGGCTTCCGATAAATCGGCACAATCGTCCAATCCAACACGCAATGAGCAGATCGCCGATTCTTCCCATAACTACGCGTATCGTGTACCCATGAATGGATTTGAAGTCGAACTTGAAATTAGGGAGGAGCAAGCAAACCGAGGGAGGGTAAAAAGGATTTGTTGATGGGATGGAGGATGGGTTTGGTTTCTCCGAAAAGAAAAAACCAGCTACCTGCAGCGATAGAGAAGGTGGCTGGTTCTTCATTCAGATGTTGTTATGGAAAACATATAAATTAGTGTTAAGACGACCATGACCGCAATTAAGCTATAGATGAATTTTCTCATGCTGCTCTCACCTGTTTCCAATATCATTGCAACTAGTCAAACATTCAGAGCACAAACGTGGTCCTGATAAAATCTACAAAACGATTTGTTCATGAAAATGCCTCATCACAATTCGTTTGTTTCGTTATACAGCCGACCGTCTATTGTCCCTCCGTAGATTTGGCGAGATTCTCGAGTGTGGACCTCAAGCCTTCATCGTGATCTTCCTTCCGTACGCCTTCGGGCACATTCTCACACACGATCGTGACTTGGGTGCCTTCCGCAAGCGGCTCCAATGCCCATGTCATCTTCATAAACCCCGCATAATTGGGATCATCAGATTCAAATTCGACCAGCTGCACAACCCTCTCTTCGTGAACAAACTCCAGAAACTTTCCTTCAATGACGTCCGTATTGTCCGAAGACTTACCGGGTGCCGAGTGATCGGTATCGTTATAGGTAAGTATCATACGATAAGTCCCACCCTCGCGGGCATCAAACGTGTCGACATGGCCTGTCATCCCTTTTGGCGGAAGCCACGAAGCCAGCGCCTCCGGATTCAAGAATGCCTGATAAATCGTAGATGGCGACGCCATAATAACCCTTGATGCCGTGTCGGTTCTCTTCTTGCTTGAAGCATTCGTCATGATGTAACCCTCCTTAATAAATCTGAATCTATCTTAAGTTTACACCATAGGATCGTCGAGGATTTCTTCTCAATTGCTCAGGCAAGCAACCCCGCTACCGCGGGCTTCGATGAGGGGACGCTTGCTTTTTCTACCGCAGCCGAGCGGCAGTGCCAACCTGGCTGATACTTCCGGCCCCGAGCATGCCCATCAGGGCAGACCACGCGAGGAGGCCTCCAATAAGTGCGAAAAAGCAAGCCAACCCCGATAGCCATAGGCTTAGGTAGGGGAGGCTTGCTTTTTCTTCAACTGCCGACGGCGAATAGCCTCGGCTGCAATATGGGCGCTCAAGAGGCCACGAGGGCGTCCCCGCAGGGGAGACCGAGCGGTGGCCGGGAACAAGCACCAGCCCCGCTCATATCCTCATACCCACTCCGAACAACATAGTTCCGGGTGTCCAGAGGGCAGCGCCCTTGGGGCCCTCCCTGGCAGGGAGGGTTTGGGTGGGTGGAATCCCTACTTCACGAATCCCAGCAGCATCTCGCGAATCAGCTTCGCAGCCACGATCTGGGTCTGCTCGGTCGGATCGTAGATCGGCGCCACTTCCACGAGATCGCAGCCAACAACATTCACATCGGAGTTCGCAATCAGATGTACGGCTTCCAGCAGCTCTTTCGACGTGATGCCGCCGGCTTCTGCCGTACCGGTGCCCGGTGCGGCAGACGGATCCAGCACGTCGATGTCGATAGTCACGTAGACCGGACGGTTGCCCATGGAAGGCAATGCTTCCTTCAGTGGAGCGGCTACCTCAAACGGGTGGAAATTGATGTTCTCGCGTCCATACTGGAACTCCTCGCGGGAGCCGGAACGGATGCCGAACTGATAAATGTTCTTGCCGCCCATAATGCCCGCCGCCTTGCGGACCGGTGTGGAGTGGGACAACGGCTCTCCCTCGTAATGCTCGCGCAGATCGGCATGGGCATCGATATGGATCAGAATAAGATCCGGATACTTCTCATACACCTTCTGAATGATCGGCCAGGATACGAGGTGCTCGCCGCCAAGTCCGATCGGGAATTTCCCGTCATCCAGCAGTTTACCTACATAATCGCCAATCACTTCGAGACTGCGGCCCGCATTGCCGAAAGGCAGCATGAGGTCGCCTGCATCGAAATACGTCATGTCTTCAATGCTTTTATCTAAGTACGGGCTGTACTCCTCCAAGCCAACGGATGCTTGGCGGATACGGGCCGGGCCGAAACGGGAGCCGGGACGGTAGCTAACCGTGAAGTCCATCGGCATACCGTAGATGACGGCCTTGGATCCTTCATAATCCTCGGAGCTCAGAATAAACACGTTGCCGGAATAACCTTGATCCAGTTTCATCAGTTTATGCGCGCCTCCTTATTTCACCAAGTCTTCTACGAATTTCGGCAGCACGAAGGCGGCTTTATGCAGACGAGGCGAATAGTACTTCGTATCCATCTCATCAATCGTAGACTCGTCCACTTCAAGCGGATCGTATGTTTTGCTGCCCATCGTAAAGGTCCACAGACCGCTTGGGTAGGTTGGAATGTTCGCTCCATAGACACGCACGATCGGGAAGATCTCCTTCACGTCTTTGTTGACCTGCTGAATCAGGTCCGCTTTGAACCACGGATTGTCCGTTTGCGCCACGAAAATACCGTCTTCCTTCAGCGCCTCATAGATCCCTTGATAGAATCCGCGCTCAAACAACGGAGCAGCCGGGCCTACAGGCTCGGTGGAGTCCACCATGATGACATCGTATTCGTTCTTATGCTCGATAATGTGCATATATCCATCGTTAACCAGCACTTCAACCTTCGGATCGTCCAGCTTGCCGGCGATCTCAGGCAAGTACTGCTTCGAATATTCAATAACTTTTCCATCAATTTCAACGAGTACGGCCTTCTCTACGCCCGGATGCTTGATCACTTCGCGAATGACGCCACCGTCTCCTCCGCCGACGACAAGAACCTTCTTCGGATTTGGATGCGTGTTCAGCGCGGGGTGAGCGACCATCTCATGATAGACGAATTCATCCTTAATCGTAGTCATAACCATACCGTCCAGCACGAGCATGCGCCCGAATTCCTCGGTATCGATCATATCCAGTTGTTGAAACTCCGTCTTCTCATGTACAAAGGTCTCCCGGATTTTAGCCGTAATGCCAAAAGTCGGGGTTTGCTTCTCTGTGTACCATAATTCCATCGTCACTACCTTCTTTCCGCTAGAATAATGTTCAGCCGTCCAGATCCAAGCCGTAAAACTTTATTCGGGGCAGATGCCTTTAGCTTACAGTTTCACACTTTTCCTATTGTACCAAACAAATTAGATTATATTAAATCAAGCCCAAATTGCAACCAAAAGTTCCGGTACATGCGAACGGAAGCAAAAACATCGCCCTTTCCGATGAATATCCTGACCGCTGCAGCCCCATACTGTATAGAAAAAGAAGGCAGCCAAGGAGAATTTGAGCACATCTCCATTTTTGGCGGCACAAAGGCCTTGACTCTACAAAAGGACTGGAAGGAGAACATCTGATGCCGGGGCAAAAAAAATCACCCAAGCGCAAACGTCGTTTCGTCCGGCTTGCTACATTTCTGTTCGTACTCCTTGGCATTTCCATCATCGCCGGCGGCATTCTGCTCGCCTATTTATTTATAACGCCGCTGCCGGTCGCGGAAACATCCCGCTACTCCCGTCTGCTCGACAGCCAGGGAGATTTGATCGCCACATTCTCAAGCACGGGACATACATCCGAGCAGGTGAACCTCGCCGACATATCCCCCCTACTGATTCAGGCCACCTTGGCGGTGGAGGACCGAAAATTCTATGATCATCCCGGGTTCGATATGAAGGGCATGGCCAGGGCCGTATTGATCAACCTGCAGCATATGGACCGCAAACAGGGAGCGAGCACGTTGACCCAGCAGCTTGCACGAAACTTATACCTATCTCATGAAAAAACATGGACACGAAAACTCAAGGAGGCCAAATTCACCGCCCAGCTTGAGATGAAATATACGAAAGATCAAATTCTCGAAATGTACCTGAACGAAATTTATTACGGTCACGGCGCTTACGGCATCGAGTCGGCGTCGCTGCTGTATTTCGGCAAATCGGCAAAAAACCTGACCTTGGCCGAAAGCGCAATGCTGGCCGGCATTCCGAAGGGGCCCACGTATTACTCGCCCTACAATCATATGGACAACGCGGTCAAAAGACAGCAGATCGTCCTGAATGCCATGGCAGAGACCGGATTCATCACGGAGGCCGAGGCGGATAAAGCCGCTTCGGCCAAGCTTGCCCTGCTCCCGCAGGACCGGCAGGAGAATAAAGTAATTGCCTCCTACTTCCGGGACTATGTCCGGGGTCTCGTCACCAAGCAGTTGAACATCACGGACCAGCAGCTCGAACAGGGCGGCTTGAACATCTATACAACCCTGGATCCGCGGGCCCAGAAAGCAGCCGAAGAGGCCGTATCCCAGGGCATGGACAGCAAGAGCGAGCTGGAGACGGCGCTCGTATCCATCGACCCGCGAAACGGCCACATCAAAGCTATGGTCGGCGGTAAGAATTACCGCGAGAATCAATACAACCACGCATTGGCCAGAACCAGGCAGCCCGGCTCCTCATTTAAGCCGATTATGTATTTAACGGCCATTGCATCCAAGGAAATGACAAGCACCAGCGTGTTCAACAGCCAGCCTACCCTGTTTCATTACGATAACAATCGCAAAACGTACCAGCCCAGCAACTTCGGCGATAAATATTTAGGCGAAATCCCCATGCGGGAAGCCATTGCTGCCTCGGATAACATCTATGCCGTGAATACCATCATGAAGATCGGCCCGGATAAAGTCGCCGACATGGCGAAAAAGATGGGCATCACGAGTCCGCTGGAGCCTGTCCCTTCGCTGGCCCTGGGCACCTCGCCCGTCAGCCCGCTGGAGATGGCCTCCGCTTACGCCGTCATGGCTAACAGCGGCAAGCGGGTCTCCCCTGTCGCGGTGCTGAGCATCACCGACGCGGCCGGCCGCAGTTTGTATACGGCTCCGGAAGAGGAAGGCGAACAAGTGGTTGAGCCTTCCGCAGCTTACGTGATGACGCGCATGATGGAGGGGGTATTCGAGACCGGCGGAACGGGTAACCGCGTCTCCACCCTGATGAAACGGCCCGTGGCCGGAAAGACGGGCACGACCGACACCGACGCCTGGCTCGTCGGATATACCCCGGAACTGTCGACGGCGGTATGGGTCGGGTATGACAAAGGACGGGAGATCAGCAAAGTCGACGGACGGCGCGCAGCGCCGATTTTTGCGCAGTATACGGAGAAGGCACTGGAGAACGTGCCGCCCAAGATTTTTCCGATCCCGGATGAAGTCGTCAGCGCGTATGTGGATCCGAAGACGGGCAAGCTTGCAGGCGCCGGCTGTCCGGACAAAATGCTGGAGGTTTTCGTCAAAGGGACGGAACCCACGGAGTATTGCGACGAACATGAAGGCGGGGAGTCCGCCAAGAAGGCTAACCCTGCAGATGCTGCCGAGAAACAGGAGGAACGTTCCTGGTGGAAGGATTTCAAACGATGGTGGGTCGAATAAACGGATAGCCCGTCACGTCAAAAAACAGTAGGCTCTTTTTCCGGGCGTTCCCGATAAAGAGCCTGCTGTTTTTCTCTTTTTCACGATTCATTATGTAGATGGCTTCTTATAAAATGCTCATATATTCGATCATGGAGCTGCCCAGAAGCACGATGACGAGCATGACTGCAACGTAGACCAGCAGGATCGCATACAGCGGATCCAGGCCGCCGGCCACTCTTCTCTTGTAGCCGGTCATGACGCATAACGGCACGGTCATCACGGTGCTGATGAACGCTAGAAGGATGATAACCTTGGATATATCGCCATTAAGAAACAGGAACAACAAACTGATCGCATACAACACAAGGTATAGCGGCAGCAATGTGCCGAATCTGGCCATGACTTCTTTCAGCTTCGCAGCCGGGTTAAATGACAGCTTGACTGCAGCGAAGGTAAAGACGTTCAGCAAAAACAAGAAAATCGCAATCCAGACAATAGGCTTCAAGACTAGATCTACAAACGCCCCCTCCGGGAGTCCCTGCAGTTCATGATGAAGCGCTGCGTACAGCGCGAGCGGAAGGAGCACAATATAGAGCAGCATGGATACGATCGCGTTTAGGAACTGGCTGTTGTCCGTTACGGCAGCTGCGCTGAAGGGATGCCTTAGCCCCTTCAGGAAATGGTCCCCATAGAGCTGCCCATACAATTTTAAGCTGGTCCAATAAGGATTCGGCCCCTCTTCCTCTTCGGCATGCTGGCGGCCTGCTGTAGGAAATGAAATATCCGGCGGAGTATACACCGGCAGAGCAGCTTCTCCTTGGCGCACATGAGAAATCTCCCTATTTATGCTTCCGCCTCGCCTGGCGACGCCGTAAATTTCCGACGCAGCAGCTTGCTCCTTCATGGCCGCAAAGACGGGGGAATCCTCGATAATCAGCCTGGCCCCGCATTTCTTGCAATATTTCCCATCTTCCGTTTCATATCGACATATCGGACAAGTCATACTCCGGCCTCCCCTGTTTATACACATCCGCAAATCGAAGGATAGGTATTAGATAATGTACACATTCGAGTCGAAACGATGGCCCGTACAGGATATGATGCAGCGCTTGAGGCGCCTGGGCCGCAGATACTCTTCCTGTGCGAATTTTACATCTTTTTGCTAATAGTATAAGTTGGCGTGAAATGAAATGGAAGGATTTTCTGTGCGGCCGCTGCGCCTAACGCTGGAATTGGTTCATATGATATGACTTGCCGGATCATAACCTGCGCTGTGAAAAGCTTGTGAACAATCAAATATTCGTTTGAATATCATGTGTAAATCGGGTATATTATGACTAACAATCAAATCAACGTTTGAATATATAGAATAAAGAGCACTTATTGCTCCTATTTCAAGGAGGTTGATCTTATGAATGTCCGAACAATGAAAGAGGACGTGGCTCTGGAGCTGTGTGAAACGGAATGTCCTTCAACCGAGAGGGTTGCTTTGTTAAAAGAAACGGTTTCGGATGATGATATGCTCGGCATGGCCGAGATCTTCAAGGCGCTGGCCGACCCGACGCGGGTCAAGGTAGCCTATATGCTGGACCGCGGCGAGTTATGCGTTTGCGACGTGGCTGAAGTTCTCGGAAGCTCCACCGCAACAGCCTCCCATCATTTGCGCACGCTGAAGAACAAGAATATCGCCAAATCGCGCAAGGCGGGTAAGAATGTATACTATTCGCTAAAAGACGACCATATCCGGACTTTGCTTCATATGACGCTGGAGCACCAGAAGGAGAGGGTGTAGATGAGCACGGACAACCATCAGCAATCCAAAACATCTCCTGAAGCAGGTGGCAGCAAACTTGTTGAATACAAGGTCCAGGGCCTCTCGTGCCCGAACTGCACCCGTGAAATGCAGGAGGAGATCCAGAAGCTCGACCATGGAAGCGACGCCCGGCTGAGTTATAACAGCGGAAAGCTGACCCTTTCCCCCCAGGTGAACCTAAACCGGGTAGAAACCATTTTGAAAAGTGATGGCGCCCGTATCGTTCATGCCCCGCAAACAGCCCTTTCGGCTGCCGGCGCTGATGTTCGGCCCGCCTCTTCGTCGCACGCTCATGGTGCGTCAGAAGAACACGACCACGGACAAAGCCATGAACATGGACATGGACACAGCCATGGCAGCGAACGAAAAATGAAGTGGCTGCTGTCCATCTCGGCTGCGTTTTATCTGCTGACTTTTCTATTAGAAGGGAACGCCGCCGAGTCGGTTGTGATCGCATTATATGCAGGTGCCATGATATTGAGCGGGTATACGACGTTTTTGCGCGGACTGCGTAACCTGACCCGCTTCAAATTCAATATGGATACCCTGATGACCGTTGCGCTCGTAGGTGCCGTCATCATCGGGGAGTGGCGGGAAGCCACGCTCGTTGCCATTCTCTTCGGCCTCAATGAGCTGCTGGAAGGCTACGGCATGAACCGTGCCCGCCAATCCATGGAAGCGCTGCTGGCCGCAGCGCCGAAGGAAGCCGAGCTTTGGGTAGACGGCCAAACCAAACGCGTGCCGATCGAGAGCCTCTCTCCCGGAGACGTTGTCCGGGTAAGACCTGGCGAGAAAATTCCTTCGGACGGAGCCATAACCCAGGGAACCGGCGCGGTGAACGAAGCTGCCATAACCGGAGAATCGGTGCCTGTTACGAAACGGGAGGGCGACGCCGTATTTGGCGGCAGCGTAAGTACCGACGGCGTGCTCTATATCGCCATATCGAAGGCTTATCAGGATTCCTCCCTGGCCAAGATCATGCATCTTGTGCAGGAGGCGCAGGACAGCAAGACGCCGACGGAGCTATTCATCGATAAATTTGCTAAATACTATACGCCAGCCATTATGATCATCGCATTGGCTGTTGCGCTGATTCCTCCGTTGCTGCTGAATCAGCCCTGGATGACCTGGGTTTACCAGGGGCTGTCCATTCTCATTGTCGGGTGTCCTTGCTCGCTCGTGCTCTCTTCGCCGATAGCGCTGGTTAGCGGGATGACCCGCGCGGCACGCAACGGCATTCTAATTAAAGGCGGAGTCCATCTGGAGCAGCTCGGACGCCTGGAAGCCGTCGCTTTCGACAAGACGGGAACCCTGACCAAGGGCGAGCCGGCCGTCTACGCGGAAACCGTATATGATGAGGATAAATTTTATGCCGTGGTAGGCGCGCTGGAGCAATCCTCGCTCCATCCGTTGGCCAAAGCCGTCATGAAACATCTGGAGATCAAGCAGCCGCATTGCATGTTTAATGAACCTCAACAGATTACGGTGCTGCCGGGTGAAGGCATTCAGGCTGAAATCGGAGGGAAGCTGTTCTGGGTGGGCAGCGAGGAAGTGCTGAAGCATGTGAGCGGCCCTCAAGATCATATCCGTGCCGTTGAGGATGACATTCGGAGAATGAAGGCCCAGGGGTACACGATCGTTGCCGCCGTAAGCGAGGAGCGCGTATTAGGTCAATTCGGTCTTGCCGATGAGATTAGGCCGGAGACCGCAGCCGTTGTCCGCAAGCTTCACGAGGCTGGAATCACGGATACGGTGATGCTGACGGGCGACCATGAGCAGTCGGCGCAGGCGATCGCGAAACAATCCGGCGTATCGCGGGTGTTCGCAAGCCTGCTGCCGGAACAGAAGGTTGCCAAAATCAAGGAGCTTAGCTCCCGCAAAAAGACCGGCATGGTCGGCGATGGCATTAACGACGCCCCTGCATTGGCCGCTGCCGATCTGGGCATCGCAATGGGAAAAGGAACGGACAGCGCCATCGAAACCGCCGACATCGTATTGATGCAGGATCACCTTGGTAAGCTGCCCGGAGCCATCAAGACGGCAAGACGAGTCAACCGGATTATTAAATGGAACATCGGACTTTCCTTGTCGCTGAAGGCCATCGCTCTGCTGCTAACGATTCCGGGCTGGCTGACCCTATGGATCGCGATCATATCGGACATGGGGGCCACCATTATCGTTACCCTGCTGGGTCTCACCATTCTGCTTGGCAAGGATCAGGAGCTGCAATCAGGACATTGATATAAACCGGAGCTGCGTCCCTTCTGGGCAGCTCCGGTTTTTTAGGTTCGGACGCTCCCTCTCCCCTCAGCTTTGCTTCATCGCATATATCATTTTTTACATGATTTTTTGATTTGATGAAACATTTCCCATTATTTAGTCGTTTATATAGGCGGGAGTGAAAACAGAAGGAGGAATTACAATGAAATCCGTACAAATCATCAAACTAGCAGGTACCGCATCCATAGCATTGTCTTTAATGCTTACATCCTCATCGCTCATAACCATTCCTGCCCATGCGGCAGCAGCCTCCACATCGCAGAGCAAGGCAGCCTGGAGCGCGCTCGATGTGAAGCATAAACCTTATACAAACAAAGGCGTCGTGTTCATTCCACTGAAGGAAGTTTCCGAGCAGCTGCAGCTGCAGCTGACGATCCCTGGAAAGAACGAGCTGTACATTAACAGCCCGACCCAGTCTGTTCGCATTATTATTGGAAATTCGCGCGCCGTGAATGCCAAGGGTACCGCTTTGAAGCTCGAGGCGGCTCCGGTTGTGAAGAAAGGCGTGACTTATGTTCCCGCCAGCCTGATTACCAAAGGCTTCGGCATTCAGCTGAAGTACGACAGCAAATCCGGACTTCGAACCACCTTTGATTCCTGGTCCCGATACGCTTATGCCTCCAAGGCCAATATGCTGTTCTGGGTGAATCGCGAGACCGGTATGCTGTCCATGGGGAAAGCCGGAACGACGCCAACGAAAGTCGGCATTCTCCCGGTTGAGGATATCGATCAAGTGGGCTTGAACGCACATCGCATCAACAGCAATACCTATGTCGTCGACTTGTCCAATTATTACGGGGAACCCCATATCCATGAAGGAAGATATCGGGTGCTCATTCAAGACAAGAAAATCCTGAAGCTTTCCAAAACCAATCACACCAATTTTGCCGGGATCAACTATCATCCGGACCAACTCAGCTACAAAGGCAATATCGCCATGATGAATGGCAGCACGCTGGAGCTGGTTCATCCGATGGGCAAAACGGTAAAAACCTACGATCTGGCCGCCCTCACCGGTGTTGACGATCATTTTATTGTGGAAGCGATCGAACGGGACTTCCTGCTCGTCCGTCCCTATACGAAGGCAACCCTGTATATCGTTGAACCGACAGGCAAGTCCGCAGAACTTATCTATCCCGAACTTTTGGACGAGGAGAGTATCAAAGCTATTGAAGAGATGCCGCCAAACGAAGTGGGTTTCATCGGAGACGGCCTTACGTATGACGGATATGCCGGCGGCAAGCTGAAGCTTCAATACGAAAATCCGTTTCTTGATATAAAGAAAGAGCTGACCTACGCCCTTCCATTCTAACCGTATCAATCACAAAAAAAGACCGGCGGATTCATTCACGAATCCAACCGGTCTTTCCTTATGTCCGCATCTAGAAAAATGCTTATTTATGGTATCATTCCGCTGTTTGAAGAGCTTCTCTAAACTCCTCCGGCGAGGCATTCCACCATTCCTCGTTACGGGAGATCAGCAGTTCGCGCAGCGCTTTCTTCTCCACGTCGCCAAGCCCATCCAGAATAATCTTGCGCTTCATCGCCGCATCCATTTTATTCACATGGTCGGCGAGGATTTTCCAGCCGCGGCGGGCATCATGGTCGATCCACATTTCGCACGCGGTCATGCCTGCATAATGCTGTCCTTCCGCGGTACGGTCTACAGCTACCCACACGATCCATACCTGGCGTCCGTTGGGCACTTCATCACGGTTCATGCTGAAGCGGATGCCCTTCTCCACCTTGCTCTTTGCATGCATGGCTCCAATATCCACTCGCGCCTCGCCATTGTCGATGATGACAGGCGACAAACTGTTCAGATCGATGGAGCCGGATCCAAACCCCTTATGCTTACTCTTGCTATTGATAATATTCAACGCAATGGGTTTCTTCGCACCCTGCTTCTGATCTTCGTTCTCCACTGCTGCCGACCTCCTATATCAGAGCCGATTCTCACGTATCAGCCGCTAAATTGATAACCATGTCCCAATAATTTTATTTTAACTAATAATCCCCCAAAAGCAAACATATACATGCACTAGATGCTTGTCAACGGGAGGTTGTTCGATATGGTCCCACCACGTGCCAAAGTCTTTCTATCATCCCTGCTTGCCCTTGGTTTGCTTGCAGGATCGATGCCGATATTTCTGAATCCAGGGTCCTCAGCGTCTGTCCTTGCCCCAAATGCGGGCAAGCCCTCTGCCTCTGCCGTGGAGAAGGCCCCGCTCTCACCGCCTAAGGTGCAGCCTGATACTCCCGCTCCGGCCTTAAGCGACCGGCTGGTGGAATATCACATGGATGTTCGGTACGAGCCTGAGGAGAACAAACTTAAGGGCAAGCAGACACTCACTTGGACTCACCCAGGCAAAAAAAGCGTAAATGAGCTGTACTTTCATCTGTATCCCAATGCCTTTGCTTCCGATGAAACGACCTTTATGAAGGAATCGGGCGGCAGGCTTCGTTCCGACCCCATGCCGGACGACGGGTACGGCTCCATGACCATTACCAATGTGAAAACCACGGAAGGACTGGCCCTGACCCATCGCCTTCAATTCGTCCAACCCGATGACGGGAACATCAAGGATCACAGCCTTGTCAAACTTAGATTGCCCAAACCCATCAAGGGCGGGGAGAGCATCACCATTCACATGGAATTTGAAGTCGAGCTTCCCAAAATATTCGCGCGCATGGGCACCACCGAGAATTTTATTATGGCTGGCCAATGGTTTCCTAAAGTATCGGTCTATGAACCGGCCGGACTTCGCGGAAGAGCCGAGGAAGGATGGAATCTTCATCAATACCACGGCAACTCCGAGTTCTATTCCAACTTCGGCATTTACAGCGTTCGCATCCGGGTGCCCGAGAATTACATTGTCGCCGCGACCGGATTCCCGACCAAGCCCGCCCAAAAGTCGAACGGGGAAAAAATTTATCAATTCTATGCCGATGATGTGCACGATTTTGCCTGGTCGGCCTCGCCCAATTTTGTCACGGCCGAGGAAGCCTTCTCGGCACCGGGCGTGCCGGGCGTCCGCATCAAGCTGTATCTCGATCCGGCCCATAAAGACCTGAAGGACCGTTACTTTGATGCCGCCAAGTCGGCACTGGCTTCGTTCGGTAAATGGTACGGAACCTATCCTTATTCCACGTTGTCCATCGTCGTCCCGCCGGAGTCGGGCAACGGTGCAGGCGGTATGGAATACCCGACGCTGGTCACGGCCTTCGGGGCCAAGAACGATTCGCCGGGTTATGAGCTCGAACGGACCGTCATTCACGAGATCGCCCACCAATATTTTTACGGAATGATCGCAAGCAACGAATTTGAGGAAGCGTGGCTGGACGAGGCCTTTGCAACCTATGCAGAAGAAAGAGTGATGGAGAAGGAATACGGCATTACCTCCAACACCGCTGCTCAAGGAGCATCGATTACCTCCCCTGCCCCGCTGAAGATGGAGTCCTGGAAATACAGCTCACACGAGAACTACGCGCTGAATGTTTACACGAGAGGCAAGCTGGTGCTGCAAGGCATTGAACGGCAGGTCGGTCCACAGATGATGGGGAAAATCATGCATACCTATGCCCAGAAATATCGGTTCAAGCACCCAACCACGTCTGATTTTCAGAAAGTCGTCGAGCAAGTAAGCAAAACATCCTGGCAATCGTATTTTGACCAATATGTATATGGAAGCCAAATGGCCGACGTCGCCATCGATGTGATCAAAACCAAAAATAAAGGCACGTCAGACCATCCGCGGTATGAATCCACGGTCAAGATTACGAGCAAGGACGGAGATATAACCGATGTGCCTATCGTGTTCGCCTTTGAAGACGGCAAAACGGTGGAGCGAACCTGGAGCGGTAAGGACGAAAAAGTTACGTACACCCTGGAGTACAGCACCCCGCTCGCCTGGGCCATGGTTGATCCGAAATACTCCATCGTTCTGGAGAATAGACACATCAATAACTATATGAAGGCAGGAATGGATCCGAAGGTGGTCACACGCTGGAATCTCAGTATTACCAAGCTTGTGGAGACGTTGTTCGGCAGCCTGTCATGGTGAGGGGGGAGCACATGAAAAGTTATGCAGGCCAAGGGTGGATCAGTGTTAAAGACCAATTATACGTCTCCATTCTGCTGTTCTTGTACCGCATGCTGTGGGGATATTGCCTGTACCGGCTTGTAAAATCGGCAGTCGTCCCCCTGCTGATGCGGTATCCGGATTCTGCCCCTAACGAGCTTAGTCGCCTGTTATTCTTCTACGAGGGCGAGATGAGTCTATCGTTAAGCGGCACGGTCCATACCTATGGTTGGCTTCTGGCCGCTCTGCTCCTGATCCGGATGGTATGTACCCCGCTCATTCGGGCAGGCATCTTCTATAACCTCCACCAGGAGGCTAAGGGCGAGCGCGGATTATTCTTCTTCACCGGCATGCAGAAGCTATGGAAGCCCGTTACGGTATTTTATCTGATCGAACTTGTTCTTACCTTTGTGCCCGGATACTGGATTCTGCCCAAAATCCTTCCGATCCTGCTGAACGGGATCCATGAGCCGGTTCTGCTGCTTCATGCGCTGCCTCATGCAGCCGGCTGGTTTCTGTACGCCTATCTGATTCGCCTGTTATTGCTCTATATGCAATTCGGCCGTACGGACAATTCCGGCATGATCAGCTCCGTTCTTGCGCTCTTCCGCCGACTGGGCACGGCTGTGCTGTTATCCCTTACCGTTGGCGGATCGGCCTGCGTCATTCTTTTGCTCCTGAGCTCGGCATCGCTCTTCTGGGCGGGATTGATCGGCTTGATTATTCAGCAAGCCTCTTATTTTTTAAATGGACTCTTCCAAATTTGGGTAATTTCCGCCCAATATCATTTGTGGCGGGATTCTTCTTCGCAGCATGCCTAATCGTTACATTTCGTTACCATCATATGATAAACAAGCTCGTAAATATGCTGTAATCGGAAGCGACACATTTCTCTCTCGGACTTGATTTTACAAAGAATAGAAGCTCATTTTTCCTCAATATTACATTTTCCGATGGCCAAGTTACAAAAAAACCTGATCCCGCATGATGGGGACAGGTTTTTTTGTATAAAAATGAGCTTTCCTCATTTGCCAAATTGTTAATACTCTGCTAAAATAACGAATATGTTAGTAACAACTTTGTCATCTTTACTGTAACTTTTTGCTGGAACTATGTAATTTCGTTAAGCATGTTGGAACGTCAGACGTCTATGAATGGGTTCATCAACATTTTAAGGAGCCGAATTCCCATGATTGGGAAGCGGGGGATCCGTTTTGGGTGAATTGATCTCGCAAGAGAGGGATCATAGGGGACCTTCAACCGAACCCTTAAGCTAACCTCGCAGGCAATGGAAGGAGCTTTTTGTTTTGAAAAAGAAGTTAACGGCCATTTCTCTAGGCCTGGCCCTCGCACTCACATTAGGGACCGGAAGCGCTTTCGCCGATTCCAAATTAAATACTGCAATCAAACCAGCCATTGGTGTCTCTTATAAAACAGGTGGAACCACAACGAATGGTTTTGACTGCTCCGGATTCACCAGCTATATCTACAAGAAACTTGGTCTTAGCCTGCCGCGCACGTCTGGAGCTCAATACAAAGTCGGTACGGCCGTAGCCAAGAGCAAGCTGAAAGCTGGCGATCTCGTGTTCTTCAACACATCCGGCAGAGGTGTATCTCATGTGGGTATTTATGTTGGGGGCGGCAAATTCGCTCATTCCTCATCCTCGCGCGGTGTCATCATCAGTCCGCTGAGCCAGAGCTATTACGCCAATCGATACGTAGGTGCTAAGCGAGTCATGAGTCAGTCTACGTACAAGTCTGTAGCTGTGAACTACAATTAATTACTGGAACTTCATTGATTTATCCTTTACAAGAAGCCCTGGGCGTATGAGATTGTGCCGATCTCATCCAGCGGCTTTTTCTTTTGTCTGCTCTGTGTATACCTTTATAACGTTTGGGACAACGAAAAAGTTCCCACTTTTCGAGAAAAAAAGAAAATTATTATGCGAATTCACTTCGCCCCCTCATGTCGTTGCATCTTCTACCCTTTATATACCCTCCTCTCCCTTCATTAAACACCCTAATGGAAAAATATTGATTTTATTTTCTGAGGACTACTACGAGCAGCGATACGTAGGTGCCGAGCGCATCATGAGCAATGATCAGTATGAAAAGTCGACCGGAGAATCCTCCTAAGCTTCGATGTCTTATCCTCGTCCTGCCCATACATATCCGTTTGCCCGTCAAAGGAGACCTACTTCTCTTGGACGGGCTTTTTGATGCGGCTAGAATGTTTGAGAAATGGGGTATAATTTAATTTGTAATTATGACAGGGGGACTTTGCCAATGGATGCAGCACCGATTTCATTTCATACGGTGGTCATGCGTGAAGAGCACGCGAAAGAAATATGCGCCTGGACCTATCCTCCTCCCTATAACATTTACGCTTTTCTTCCCTGGGAGCAGATGAAGGGGCTTGAGATCGAGTTTGGGGATCCCGACATCCGCCGGGAACAGTACATTTCGATTTTGGATGAACGGAAGACGCTATGGGGATTTGCCCAACTGTTTCCGATGCATGAGGTTACGCGAATCGGGCTGGGCATGCGGCCTGATTGGTGCGGGCGGGGAATGGGTAAACGGTTTATGCAGACGATTGTCCGGGAAGCGAGGCGGAGGCGGCCTGCCGATGAGATCGACCTGGAGGTAATGACCTGGAATGAACGTGCGATCCGCGCGTACGAAAAGGCGGGCTTTCATATCACCGATACGTATGAGCGCCTTACGCCGACGGGAAACGCCCTTTTCCACTGCATGGTGTATGAGCCTCCGGCAAATGAGGAATAGTAATCTTTGTCTATATGAAAAGGCACAATTTTGTGTACTTTTTATGAAGGTGCGCGGTATAGTTGCTTTTTTTGTCACAACTGGCTATGCTGTCTATGGATGTTGGTTTATAATGGAGACAAGTGCAAAAGTGCAGTATACATAGAAGGGACGATATGACGATGCAAAAATGGATCATGAGCGGATTGTTCTTCGTCGCATGTGCGTTGGCTATTGCGCTGATGTTTACGCTCCCAGGCAAGGAACAGGTAGCTCAGGAAGAGAAGCCGACTATGCCGGAAGTGACTCTGGATGCTGCCACAGCGGAAGCCACACTGAAAGCAAGCTGCATCAGCTGTCATGGTGACCAACTTCAAGGCGGCGCTGGACCGGCTTTGAATCAAGTAGGTGGACACATGGATGCGGACGCGATCTTCAACGTTGTAACCAAAGGCCGTAAGGGTATGCCTTCCTTTAAGGATCAACTTAAGCCTGAAGAAATCGCAAACATCGCGCTGTACCTTGCTGAGAAAAAATAAATCAGCTTATACGCAAAACACGCTTGAACCTGGAGAACCTCCCGGCGCAAGCGTGTTTTTACATATTGGGGAGCTATGAGCCGGTTGGATCCGACTCCCGTCTATTGTCCCGTCTTGCCGTCCTTGGAACGGCTTTTCTCATAGGCCTCGTTAAACTGCTGTGCTTCCTTAATATCCACAGCCGTAATGCCGCCGTCGTCCCAGGAAGTGAGACGCAGCGTAACGACTTTATAATCTATGGTGATATAGGGGTGATGTCCGAAAGCTTCCGAAATAGCTGCCACTTCATCAACAAAAGCGATTCCCTTCATGAAGGAGGAGAAGGTATACTTCCTGACGATCCATCTCCCTTGTTCAAATTCCCAACCCTCAAGCTTTTCCAGATGAGCCTCTACTTCTTGCTGCGTATAAAGCATCTTTTATCTTCCTCCCCGAAAAAAACCTATCGTAAAGCCGACTGACACGTGTATGGGCTTCTGTCATCTATTCTATTCTGCCCTGTTTCCGTTGATAACTGGAGTGATTACACAAGAGCCACAAAGGCCAACTCTTCTTCACCGATCAAAATATGTATTCGATGGTTATTCTGGTCATGCATGACCACGCCGCTGCCGACGCTAATCACCGGCTCCGTGCCCAGCGCATAGAACAAATCCTCCGCCAGCGCCTCATGAACCTCATTCCGCTCGGCTTCGCCCAGATTGCCCCAATCCTCCGCTTCCATTTCAAAGAAAACGTAGCTGTCGGAAATTCGCCCGACGGCTTCGGTCAACTCCGCGAGGATTTCGCCGTAATCCCTTCCGTGCTTCACACCCATCTCAATCACTCCTTTCCTTACCGTACTAAGCTTCGTTTCCCTTCCTTCCATTATACCGGAAATTACAACTAAAAAAAAAAGCCCGACCTGACGATAAATAGGATAACGCCCCACAAAAGGGGCCCGGTTCTCCATGAGAGCCGTTCTGACGAATGGATTCGTTATTTTATTTCTCACGGATGAGGTGTGGTATGGAAATTTCAACAATTATAGGCTTAATCATCGGTATCGTCGCGGTACTGGTGGGCATGATTCTTAAAGGTGCCTCCCTTCTCGCTTTGTATAACCCGGCAGCCTATCTAATCATTCTTGGCGGTACGGCAGCAACTTTATTCATCGGATTTCCGTTATCCGAGCTGAAAAAGATTCCGAAGCTGGTCAAAATGACCTTCGTGAAACAGAATCTGATGGACAAGACGGACATGATCAAGCTGTTCATGGAATGGGCTTCGATTACGCGCCGTGAAGGTCTGCTGGCTCTGGAAACCAAAGTCGATGAGATCGATGACAGCTTCCTGCGTAACGGAATGCGCATGATTATCGACGGCAACGATCAGGAATTCGTACGCGATGTATTGATGGAAGATATCAACGCCACGGAAGAGCGCCATCGTTCCGGCTCGCTGATCTTCTCCCAGGCCGGCATGTATGCACCTTCCCTCGGAGTACTCGGAGCCGTTATCGGTTTGATCGCTGCACTATCCCATATGGAAGACATGGGCGAGCTTGCCCATGCCATCGGGGCTGCGTTTATTGCTACCCTGCTCGGTATCTTCACCGGTTATGTCATCTGTCACCCGATTGCGAACAAACTCAAGCGCCTATCCAAGCGCGAGGTTGAAATTCGACTGATGATGGTAGAAGGCCTGCTGTCCATTCAATCCGGTGTATCCACCATTGCAATCAATCAGAAGCTCTCCGTGTTCCTGACACCATCCGAACGCGCTGAGCTCAGCGAGAGGGAGGCTGGTGCTAGTGAGCAAAAAGACTAGACACGAGCCGCACGAGGAGCATGCCGACGAATCCTGGCTTCTTCCGTACGCAGACCTGCTGACATTGCTTCTGGCCCTGTTCCTGGTTTTGTATGCCATGAGCGCGACGGATGCACGCAAATTTCAAGAAATGAGCGAAGCCTTCAGCGTTGCTCTCACCGGCGGAACCGGCGTGCTGGATTACAGCAAGACCGAGCCCAGCGACACCCCGCCTAATATTAACGATCATAAAGCGACAACCCCTTCCGTTCCCGCAACAACGCCTGACCAACGTCGTGCCGAGTTGATGCGTCAGGAACAAGAGGATCTGGAGAAGCTGAAGAAACAGCTCGATAATTATATTAAAAATAACGGTTTAACCTCTGAGCTCAGCACCAAGTTAAACCACTCCCAGCTGGTCATTACGATCCGGGATAATGCCCTGTTCCCGTCCGGCGAAGCCGTGGTGAAGCCGGAGGCCCGTAAACTGGCCAAGGCCATATCGCAAATGCTTCACAAATTCCCGGATTATGAGATCATTGTTTCCGGTCATACGGATAATGTGCCGATTTCCAACAGCAAATATCCGTCCAACTGGGATTTAAGCTCGGATCGAGCATTGCAGTTCATGAAGATTCTGCTCACCAACTCGGAACTGGACCCTAAACGGTTCATGCCGATCGGTTATGGAGAATACCATCCGATCGCCGATAACAACACCGCTGTTGGACGAGCCAAGAACCGTAGGGTTGAGGTATCCATTATACGTAAATACCAGGATAGCGCAACGTTTACCAGCGTGAATGAATAACCGGTAAAGGAACGGTCTAACCGACTATAACACACCCTAAACAACCGATGCATCTGGCCTCCAGATCTCATCGGTTGTTTTCTTTTTACACAAGGGATTCACAAACCCGGTACACTATAATTGCTACTCGAGCTTATAGTTCAGCAGCCGGCCAAGCTCTTCCTTCTCTTTGTCATTAAGATCGCGCCATGAGCCGATACGTTGGCTGCCAAGTCGAATATTCATAATCCGGATTCGCTGCAGCTTTCGAACCTCATAACCAAAAGCGCTGCACATTCTGCGGATTTGCCGATTTTTCCCCTCCGTCAGAATGATTCGAAATACGCGTTCGGACATTCGCGTGACCTCACAGGGGAGCGTCATCTCCCCCAAAATTTTGACGCCGCCGGCCATTCCGCGAAGGAAGGATTCAGTAACCGGACGGTCCACCGTCACAATATATTCTTTCTCATGTTTTCCTTCGGAGCGAAGGATCTTATTGACGATATCTCCGTCATTCGTTAACAGGATCAGTCCTTCGGAGTCCTTATCCAATCGTCCAATGGGAAAAACCCGTTCGTTATGGCCTACGAAGTCTACAATATTGCCCTTAATATGCGACTCGGTGGTGCTCGTAATCCCGACCGGCTTATTAAGAGCAATATATACATGCTTCTTCTTGTCCTGAAGCGGCTTTCCCTGGATCCGCACATCGTCGCCTTCCTCGGCCTGGCTGCCCAAGACCGCAACCACCCCGTTAATGGTGACCTTCCCGCTCTCCACCAGCTTGTCCGCTTCACGACGCGAGCAATATCCCGTTTCGCTGATAAATTTATTGATTCTCAAAGATGCCATCCCCTTATCTGTAACTACTTCATGTTCAGCCTTCGATTGTTTTCTGCGGTACCGCAGGCAGGACAATACTTACTCTCGTGCCTACTCCAACTTCACTCTCGATTTCCATCGTCCCCCGGTGGCCCTGGATAATGCGCTGGCTTACCATCAACCCGAGGCCTGTGCCCGTTTCCTTATTCGTAATAAACGGTTCGCCAAGATGCGGCATCATGTCTTCCGGAATGCCTTGACCTTCATCCCGAATATCGATCTGTATCTGTTCGGGCTGCGGGCGTGTAAGCCTGATCCATATATTGCCGCCTTCCGGCATGGCTTCAATGGCATTCTTGAGCAGATTTATGAACACCTGTTTGAGCTGGTTCTCTTCGCAATGCACAAAGGTCGGTTCTTCAATAAAATCCAATTTGAACTCGATGCCGTACAGATGCGCCTGGCTGTCGAGGAAGGAGATGACATCCCCCATAATGACGCCCACGTCCCTCTCCTGGAAATTAATCGCCTGAGGCTTGGCTAATATCAGAAATTCACTGACGATCAGATTGATTCGATCCAGCTCGGACAGCATCAGGTCGATATGATCGGGATTCGCTTTGTGAGTCTGCTGTTGAAGCTGCAAAAATCCTCGGAGGGTCGTAAGCGGATTCCGGATTTCATGCGCAACCCCGGCAGCCAGCTGCCCCACGGTATTGAGCTTCTCCGAACGCCGCAGGAGCTCCTCGATCCGATTGCGTTCCGTCACATCGCGGGATACGCTAATCATGGAGGTAACCTCACCGTTCTCGTCCCGCACAAGCGAGGTGCTGATGCTCACTTCAATCGTGCTTCCATCCTTGCGCAGACGGACCGTCTCCACCGGCGGAAGCCGCTCACCAGCCCGCAAACGACGGATGCGTTCCTTCTCCTCTTCCTCTTTGGCCGGAGGCACAAGCGCAAGCTTCCGCCCGACCACTTCGTGCGCCTTCCAGCCGTATAATTGCTCAAACGCTTTATTCACGCTGATCACGCGTTCATAGGTGTCGGTTGTATGAATGGCATCGGCCGTCTGATTGATAACGGACTCTAAATATTCTTTAACGGACTGGTTCTCATCCACCATCTGCTTCAACTGGCTCGTGTAGGTACCCAGATTGCGGGTCATGGCATTGATGCGGCCTGCAAGCTGCCCCAGCTCGTCCCGGCTGCTAACCTCAAGTCTACGATCGAAGTGACCATCCGATACATCGTTTACGGTGCCCAGGATGGCCTGAATCGGCTTCGTAAAATAACCCGCTACAATGTAACTGCCAAAAATCACGATTTCGAGCAAAACCAGTGAAATAGCCACCAGGCTGATCATCTGCTCCCTCATCACGGAAGAGATGGCTTCATAATCCATGACGACACTGATCACGCTGGTCGGTTTATTTTCGGACAGGATGGGAATGAAGCTTTTTAACACCTTCTTATTATTGATGGTGCTGACAAACACCACATTGTCGCTGGTAGATACGGCCCTCTGCACAGCTTCCGTATCTTGATCCAGGCTCCCATAATTGTAGGTGCCGAACGTGATCGGTCGATTGCGGAGCTTGTGGTGAACATCGTCCGTTCCATCCTCTCTCATATATTCATTGCCAAACGTTTCGGGGTTGATGCCCGTCACTTCCAATATCCGCGGATTCGATTTCAAAGTCTCCTCCACCACGGTGTTCGGGCTTGTGATCTTCACAAAATCCTTGATATTCGAATTCCGGATGTAGGGATCGATAATATAATTCCGCTTGCCATCATAATAGTATCCCCATTTATCAATGAATTCCGGATTGGATGTGGAGAACTCGAACGGTCCGGACCAGAAATGCTCGGCACGCTGCCCCTCCGTAACGGACACGACTTTGCCATGCTGGAACAATTCCAGAAATGCGGTATGCCAATACCCCCAGTTTTTTGTGGAAAGGCCGATTTCGTCTTGGGAGGAGGAACGGGCAACAACGATATCATCGTTGGTTCGAACCAGCAGCGAAATGTGGGTCACACCGATCTCTTTACTTAATTCGGCCAATTGCTGATTGGTTATATTGTTAATATCGGGATCTAAGGCCTTTGCCGCATTAACTGCTGCTACCTTCAGCATATCCCCGAAAATGTTATCCACATACGCAGAGCTAAAGCCGGTTTGCTGAACCGTAATGGCGATCTGCGTGGCGGCCATCACCATTTTGGTTTCACTATCCTGCTGCAGGTTTTCCTGGGTCGTGTAATAATTCAGCGTAATGTTAAGCAGAAGGATAAATAATACCGATATGGACATGATCATCGATAATTTCGTCTTAATCGACAAGTGGCATCTTCACCTTTCTGCTGTCACATCGACGACTTGTGAATATATACCCTCATGATACCTTGATCACGAACGTTTGAAAAGACAAGCCGTATTGCGGCTGACGGGTTTTTTCCGCAATCGCATTGCTATTGAATTAGGGAATCCTTACAATATAAGAGGCTAATCCCGATAAATAAAACGACGTATCCACAGATTGCGCACAAATACACAACTTATCTGTGGATAATGTGTATAACTTTGTGTATAATTTTTTACTTATCCACAATTCTGTCCACATCATGTTAACAAACGAATAAATGTTCGTTGAACATTGGGTATAAATACAGGGTTTTAGCAGGCAGCGAAAGGAGACTTTAGATTGATATCACATTCAATAGACCCACTGGCTGTGGATAACGAAAATCATGAACGCTGGATGCGAGAAGCCATCGCGGAAGCCCGGAAGGCCGAAGAGCTCGGTGAAGTTCCTATTGGTGCTGTCATCGTACGGGGCGATGAAATTATTGGCCGTGGATATAATCTGCGTGAAACGACTTACGATGGTACGGCTCATGCCGAGATGGTAGCGATCCGGGAGGCCAGCCGGCATCTTGGAGCCTGGCGGCTGCTCGACTGTCGATTATACGTGACGCTGGAGCCTTGTCCCATGTGTGCAGGTGCCATTGTTCAGTCCCGGGTTCCGCAGCTCATCTACGGCACAGGCGATCCCAAGGCAGGCTGTGCGGGCACACTGATGAATCTGCTTCAAGAGCCGCGCTTTAATCATCGGACGCACGTGGTGGACGGCGTGCTGCAGGAAGAATGCGCATCGTTGCTGACTCAGTTCTTTCGGCGTTTACGCGGGAAAATATGATTTTATGTACCGAAAGAGGAATGAACACAGAAAACCCGGCCGTCATGGCCGGGTTTTCTTGTCTGCGATGAATAAAATTAGTAAGTGCTCATTTGGCTCATGGATTCCTCAAATTGCTCCATCGTGATGACGTCAGCGTCTTTTGGAATACCGATTTTGAACTCTTGTTTCGCGTTGATGTTGTTGTATTGGGTGCTACCCTTCACAGCCAACTTCACGTTCTCATTCGTTTCTGGATCATTGAAATCAACGTTCAACACAACATCTTGGTACGCAGGGAAATCTTTTTTATCGATAGCCGTGTTGATGTTAAATGTATTGATTTTCAGGTATTTCTGCATTTCTTCCAAGCCCGCTTTGAATTCGTCTTGGTTGACGTTGGACACTTCAGCTTTAGCAGCATCGATGTCTTCTTGGGTCAGACCCAGCAATTCGCGGTACTCGTCTTTAGCTGCAATATCAACAACCTTAGGTGCAACCTTGTTTACCATAATATCCAATGCTTCATTCAGGTTATCATTGGTTACAAAGAATTGTACCACTTGTTTAGCGTCAACACCTTCTGGAAGGCCGGCATCTTTAACATTGATCTCTTTGAAGTATTTCGCTTGGTCATATTCGCTCAGCACAGCTTCAAGGATTTCGTTAACGAATTTTTGGGACTTCTCGGTATCCAGGGTTTCTGGGTTAAATGTTTCGCCGGATTGCTCAGCAAGCTCTTTCATGTCCATCACGAGGAATTTGCCAACAACGTCTTCCGGGAATGGCAGCATTGGAATGCTTGGAATTTTAACGTAGATTTTCTCTTTCGTCATCACCATATCAATGTTGAAGGACATCGCCATGTCACCCTTCAAATTGATGCCCATGTTCATTTCGGTTTGCATTGGCTCAGCCTGGTAGATCCCGTCCAGTGTAACCTCCGCATTCTTCAGCATCGTCATCGCCTGTGTTACGCTTGGATCGCCTTCAACTGCAGGTATGTTAACTTGAAGGTCTTCAATGACAAATTTGCTCTTCATTTCGTAGGATGTCATCTTCATCGCGTTCGTAGCAGCATTGGTCATTGCCGCCTTAGGCTCTTCTTTCTTGGCGCAGCCGGAAAGCACAACTGTCACCGTGAGCAGCAGTGTCAGCATGATAGCTGCAAACTTCTTGTTCATTAAAATTTCTCTCCCCTCTAACAGTCAAAAAAATAACAGACCTTCTAATCATAAACCATTTAACCAAAATGAGAAACACTTTCTGGAATATTTACTGAAATTTTATTTCCTTTCTTTTTCCATCCATCTTAATTTCAAACTTCTTAACATGCGAATAAGGTGGGGCCCCAAAATATTACACTTGAACACTAATACGGAAGTTGGAAGCAAAAGGTTTCAAATCGAAAAAAGAACTTCCTGTCGAATGACAGGAAGTTCTCTCGATTCTTGCTTCTTGGCGCCTTCGTATTTTGCTCCTAAAGGCTGTTAGCCCTCCGGATTAAAATGGCCATCCTGCTTGCGGATCTTCGCTCTGTGCGAGCCTGACAGCGGCTCTTGGCCGCCCCGGTCATGGTCCTTCCGCTGCCTCGGTTGTTCCTGTGCTTCAGGCACCGGAATCGACTTTGGTTTACTCATCTGATAGCCCTCCATTTCATGGATCACAGCGTTTGTTCTACGCAATCGGCCTTGATGCTTCGGTCTGAAAGGAGCATCACAGCTTTCACATTCATTCATGGAACTTAGTGATGCGTGATTTGCTGCAGCGTTTGAGCACACTCATGAATATGACGCGTATAATCGCCCACCATGCCCTGTATGTTCTCATTGCGCTCATCCGTCGTCGCGCCGTCACGCTCTACATCGATCAGAGCGACCTTCACTTCCCGGGAATCCACATAGGTGCATTGAAAATCAAACGAATACTCCTGACGACCTGCTGCGCCAATGTGAATGCGGATGGCGTTCGGATCTCCTTCGTCTGCTGCCACTTCTGCACGATCCCCCGGTTTGAGTATGGTCGGCAGCCTTTCCTGCCAAGCATTGACCAGCGTCGACTGATCGACATTCAGTTCTGAGTTCATGTTCACACCTCCCCTTCTCTATAAATTGCGATAACAGGCGCTGTTTTATACAGCAGGTCCCCCAAGCATAAAGTGCTATATATCCGAAGCTTCCGTGCATTTGTCTTGCAAACAAAGCATAAAAACCATAGAAAAAACCGTTCCCCGAAGGAAACGGCTTGCGTTTGTATATGTATGGCGGAGAGGATGGGATTCGAACCCATGTGGAGTTGCCCCCTAACGGTTTTCAAGACCGCCCCGTTATGACCGCTTCGGTACCTCTCCATGTGGAAATGATCACTGCAAAATGAATCACGTGCAAAAATCATTATACCACAAGTCAATCTGTGTTATCAACTTATTTCTTGAGTTCGATGATGCTAACATTCCCCATGTAAGGGCGAAGCACTTCCGGAATAACAACGGAGCCGTCGGCCTGTTGATAATTCTCCAGAATCGCCGCAACCGTACGCCCTACCGCAAGCCCAGATCCATTCAAGGTGTGAACAAATTCCGGTTTACTCTTCGGCTCCGGACGGAAGCGAATATTGGCACGGCGTGCCTGGAAATCACCAATATTCGAGCATGAGGAAATTTCACGGTATACGCCGCTCTCCGGAAGCCATACTTCCAGATCATAGGTTTTCATGGAGCCGAAGCCCATATCCCCGGTACATAGCGTCATAACGCGATAAGGGAGATTCAACAGCTGGAGCACTCGCTCCGCATCCGCCGTCATTTTCTCGAGCTCATCAAACGATGTTTCCGGATGCACAATCTTCACCATTTCGACCTTATTGAACTGATGCTGACGAATAAGTCCCCGGGTGTCGCGTCCTGCCGCACCGGCTTCCGAACGGAAACAGGAGCTGTATGCGACGTAATATTTAGGCAGATCCTCGCTATTTAGGATTTCCTCACGATGGTAGTTCGTTACAGGAACCTCAGCCGTTGGGATCAGGTAATAGTCGGTATCGCTAATTTTGAATAAATCCTCTTCGAATTTAGGCAGTTGTCCCGTTCCGTACAAGCTGTCCCGATTGACGATATATGGAGGCAGCATTTCCTCATAGCCGTGTTTGTCGCTGTGCAGATCCATCATGAAACTGATTAAGGCACGCTCAAGCCGTGCACCCAAACCCTTGTAGAACGTAAACCGGGAACCCGTAACCTTCGCGCCTGCTTCAAAGTCCAAAATACTCAGGTTCTGGGCAATCTCCCAGTGAGCCTTAGGTTCGAAATCAAAAGCTCTTGGCTCCGCCCACCGGCGAATTTCCACGTTCTCTTCCTCCGAGGCACCGATCGGCACACTTTCGTGGGGAATATTCGGAATCGCCAAAGTAAGCTCGGATATGCTGGCTTCCAGCTCACGAACTTCCTCATCCATGGCTTTAATCTGGTCTGACACTTGGCGCATCTCCAGAATCAGCTCATCTGCATTTTCGCGATTTTTCTTCAGCTTGGCTACTTCAGCCGACACGGTGTTGCGGCGATTCTTCAAACTTTCGCTTTCCTGCAGCAATTCCCGGCGCCGGGCGTCAAGCTTAGGAAAATCCGCAATCAAATCGAGCGATTTGCCTCGATTCTTCAGCGCTTCTTCAACACGACTGTACTCGCTGCGCAATATTTTTACGTCTAACACGGGAAACCCTCCTAAAGTAAAACATCCATCAAGTATATCGAAGCAGCTGCCCTACCTGTTGATAAAAAGCCTTGGGACAAGGCTGCATTATACGTTGTTACATACGATACATCTTATTGCATTCCAGCGAAAAAGACAACTTGACTCCCACATACTGCCAAAGAGCCAAGATGTCTTCTACTGAAACTATTACGTTACGCCTGTGGCGCCGTCGCCCGGGAGCGAACCATCTCCACAAAATATTGATGGAGCCGGAAATCGTCTGTCAGCTCCGGATGATAGGAAGCCGCAAGCAGATGCCCTTGTCTGGCTGTGACGATCTCATCCTTATACGTGGACAGAACCTCAACGCCCGGTCCCACTTCCAGAATAAGCGGAGCGCGGATGAAGACGGCTCGCACCGTTTCATCGATGCCCTTAACCGGCAAATCAGTCTCGAAGCTTTCACGCTGTCGTCCGAACGCGTTCCGCGCCACCGTGATGTCCATCAGCTTCAAATGCGCTTCTTCGTCGCCTTGAATTCGCTCGGCCAGCACGATCAGTCCGGCGCAGGTTCCGAATATCGGTTTGCCTTGGGCTGAAAACTGACGAATCGCATCCATAAAATCATACTTGCGCATCAGCTTGCCAATCGTCGTGCTCTCACCGCCAGGGATAATCAAGCCGTCAATGTCGTCCAGCTGCTCGACCTTCTTGATCGGCACCCCTTCGGCGCCAGCAAGCGTAATGCTTCGAATATGCTCTGCAACGGCACCCTGAAGTGCCAGTACGCCGACCTTCATGTTACCCCTTCTCTCTTACCAGCCGCGATCCTGCATGCGCTCAGCCGGACTAAGCTTGGATATCTCGATGCCTTTCATTGGAGCACCCAGGTTCTTGGATACTTCAGCAATCAATTTATAATCATCATAATGCGTTGTCGCTTCCACGATCGCACGAGCAAATTTCTCAGGGTTATCGGATTTGAAAATACCGGATCCTACAAAAACGCCATCAGCGCCCAGATGCATCATCAATGCGGCATCCGCAGGGGTGGCCACGCCACCGGCGGCAAAGTTAACGACAGGCAGCTTGCCCGTCTCGTGAACGCCTTTCAGGAGGTCATAGGAAACACCGAGGTTTTTGGCTTCGGCATACAGTTCGTCCTTCGACATGTTGCGAATCTTGCGAATTTGGCTGTTGATCAAACGCATATGGCGAACGGCTTCCACGATATTGCCCGTTCCCGGCTCGCCCTTCGTGCGGATCATGGATGCACCCTCGCCGATACGACGCAATGCCTCACCGATATCTTTCGCGCCGCATACGAACGGTACGGTGAAATCCCATTTATCGATGTGGAACACTTCATCCGCAGGCGTCAGCACTTCACTCTCATCGAGGTAATCCACGCCGAGAGATTCAAGCACTTTCGCTTCAACGTAATGACCGATACGAGCTTTGGCCATAACTGGAATGGATACGACCTTCATTACTTCCTCAACGATGGTTGGGTCAGCCATACGTGCTACTCCCCCAGCAGCGCGAATATCGGAAGGAACGCGCTCCAGCGCCATAACTGCCGTAGCACCGGCAGCTTCAGCGATTTTCGCTTGTTCCGCATTCATGACGTCCATAATGACGCCGCCTTTTTGCATTTCCGCCATACCTCTTTTTACAGTAGATGTTCCTGTTTCCATGTCCCCTAGCCTCCCGATTATATGTTGTATCTCATCGCCATTTAGAGCATTCCCTGGCGATATGGTCTGTACCCGTATGGTGCATACTTGCAATGAATCTAACTTGATATTTTACCGCATCAAAATCAAATACACAACCCATTTACTCGGAATTTATCGGCTGCTTAGAAAAGATTTTTGATGGAATCAAACAAATCCGCGAAAAAGTCACCGATCGCACGGAGGAACAGCTTGAACCAGCCGGCTTTCTCTACCTCGTCTGCCGTGATGAGATTCACCGTTTCGGTCTGGGTTTCCTTCATGCCTTCGATTTTGTATGAGTAGGTTGCCGTGCCCACCTTCGTATCCTTAGCGACAGGCGCCGTCACGCTGGAAGAATCCAGTTTGGCTTCGAAGGTAATGTTCTTTCCGCTAGAACCTTTAGGCACAACAAATGTGAGGGCTTTATCGGTCACCAGCCCAGCTTCCTTTCCTTTGCCCTTCTTCACTTCGACGGTTTCAAATCCTTGCACGGTTGCTCCGGCTGCTTGGACTTCCTTCACTTCGAAGTTGTCAAAGCCGTAATCCAGGACTTTTTTGGTTTCCTTAAAGCGAGCCCCTTCGGATTTCGTTCCCATAACCACGCTGATCAAACGCATGCCGTCACGCTCAGCAGTACCGGCAAAGCAATAACCCGCCGCATTGGTATGACCGGTTTTCAAACCGTCCAAACCTTCGTAAGCATAGGCCTTGAAGTTCGTAATGCTTTTGTTGGCCTCCAGCATCCAGTTGTAGTTGATGATCGGACTCGTATCGCGCGGCCGGAATTTATGCGATTGAATGGCCGTAAACTTCGCAAAGTCAGGATGATCCTCAACGATATACTTGGCAAGTAATGCAGTATCCATTGCCGACATTACGGTTTCTTTATCTTCTGCAGGACGGTATTTCTCAGGCATATCTGCACGGCTAAGGCCTGTGGAATTAATGAAGAAAGCGGTCTTCAATCCCATCTTTTTCGCCGTATCGTTCATCATGGTAACAAACTCTGCTTCGGAACCAGCGACATGTTCAGCCAATGCTACCGTTGCATCATTCGCCGAGCCGACAGCCATGGCTATGTAGAGCTCTTCCACTGTATGTTGGTCGCCTTCAGCTAAAAATATCCGTGAGCCCACGGTTTTTTCAGCATTTTCCCCTACCGTGACTACGTCATCCCAAGCTAACTCGCCTTGTTTTACCTTCTCTGCCACGATATATTCCGTCATCATCTTCGTCATGCTTGCCGGTGGCAATGCTTCATCCGCATTTATGGATAACAGCACCTGGCCCGTAGATGGCTCGATCAAGACGGCAGAGCTCACTTCCAAGCCCAACTGATCGACCGATGGCACTTTGTCCGGCTTCGCATTATTCGTCGCAGCCTTGTCCGTTGCCGCTTTGTCTTCCGTAGCTTTGGTTGTATCCGCTGTAGCCAGCATATTAGGCGCAGCGAGCGAAACCGCAGGCGCAGCAGAGAAACATAGTATATTAAACAGCATCAAGGATGCCAGCGTTCTTTGAATTCGTTGTCGCTTATTCTTCTTTATAGACTTGTCTATCAATGGAATTACTCCCCTCTAATTCTCAATAAGTCATTAACTTGTTCTATTCTATCATAGGGGGGGTATCAAAAAAAGACAAGCTAGATGAATTTCATCCAGCTTGTCCAGGAAATAAATGACATATACTGTGTATCCTTATTCTTTTCCGTGAATTACAAGGAATAGTTAGGCGCTTCTTTGGTGATTTGAATATCATGCGGATGGCTCTCGCGGAGACCAGCCCCGGAAATGCGGATAAATTGGGTATCATTCCGCAGCTCCTCCAGGTTTTGCGTTCCGCAATACCCCATGCCGGAACGCAATCCACCGATCAACTGATGGATGGTATCTGCCAATGGCCCTTTATAAGCTACACGGCCCTCGATGCCTTCCGGTACCAATTTCTTGTCGTCATCTTGGAAATAACGGTCTTTACTGCCTTGTTTCATGGCAGCAAGGGAACCCATGCCCCGATAAGCCTTGAAACGGCGTCCTTGGTAGATCTCGGCTTCGCCTGGGCTTTCTTCCGTCCCTGCAAACATGCTGCCCAGCATAACGGCACTAGCGCCGGCCGCGATGGCTTTTGTAATTTCTCCGGAGTATTTGATACCGCCGTCTGCGATAATCGGTACGCCGTACTCTTTAGCAACCGTTGCGCAGTCATAGATGGCCGTGATTTGCGGTACGCCAATGCCGGCAATAACGCGGGTCGTACAGATGGATCCAGGACCGATTCCCACTTTAACGACGGATGCACCGGCTTCGATAAGCTCTCGCGTACCTTCGCCTGTAGCCACATTACCCGCGATAATGGTCAGATTCGGATACAATTCGCGCAGTTTGCGTACGGAATCAATAATATTGATGTGATGCCCATGAGCGGAGTCAACGGTTATGACGTCTACACCGGCTTTCACAAGCGCTTCTGCTCTTTCGAAGGTATCTTTGGAGATTCCGATCGCTGCACCTACAAGCAGGCGGCCCTGAGCGTCCTTCGCTGCTCTAGGGAACTGAATCGCTTTCTCAATGTCTTTAATCGTGATAAGTCCTTTAAGAACATTATCGTCGTCCACCAAAGGCAGCTTCTCGATTTTATGCTTCTGTAGGATCATTTCGGCATCCTGAAGGGTCGTTCCAACCGGAGCTGTAACCAGGTTCTCGCTGGTCATCACTTCGCTGATAACCGTATTGTAATCATGAACAAAACGAAGATCACGATTCGTCAAAATCCCGATCAGCTTATTGTTCTCATCCACGATCGGAACCCCGGAAATCCGGAATTTGCCCATGAGTTTCTCAGCGTCGGATACAAGATGATCGGCATGAAGCGAGAATGGATTGGTGATGACTCCGCTTTCCGAGCGCTTCACCCGATCTACTTCTTCCGCCTGTTGTTCAACCGTCATATTTTTATGAATAATGCCGATTCCGCCTTCTCTAGCAATGGCAATTGCCAAAGGAGCTTCCGTAACGGTGTCCATACCTGCACTGATGAGCGGGATGTTCAATTTCACGTGCTCGCTCAATTTGGTGCTAACATCCACTTCTTTTGGAAGTACCTCGGATTTTCTAGGAACCAACAATACATCGTCAAAAGTGAAGCCTTCCTTGCTAAACTTATCTTCCCACACCTGGGTTATTCCTCCTTTTTGTCGTCTTCCTGCGGACTACAACTACTGTCAGAGCTGGACCGGACGGCATTTTCAAGTATTTTCAGAAATATATTATTGCCATCTTAGCAAAGGGCCCATAGGCTGTCAAGGATTGAATTGGCCCATTTCCTGAAGTTCGCAAGTATCCATCCAGCGCGTTGTCCTGTCCCTTTGGAGTGGACAAACGGACAGCTTTCTTCTATTAAATGGAGACTTATCCACGTTTAAGATTGGCCTGCCATATTGCATCACTTTAGGCATTATCACGGAGACGATGCATGACTGTCGTTTAGTATCACCCAAGCCGGCTCGAGATAGTCCAGAAATCAGAAATCCACGACACGGCATATAGGAAAAGACCGTTATCGAGTAATCGATAACGGTCTTTATGGTTTTTCGCTTGGCGACGTCCTACTCTCCCGGGACCCTTCGGTCCAAGTACCATCGGCGCTGGAAGGCTTAACGGTCGTGTTCGGTATGGGAACGCGTGGAACCCTTCCGCCATCGCCACCAAACGGTTCAGATGCTTGATCACCTGAAAACTAGATACGAAACGAATTTGCAGCACATTGAAATATATTTTGGATAAGCCCTCGACCGATTAGTATTGGTCAGCTCCATGCATTGCTGCACTTCCACCTCCAACCTATCTACCTCGTCGTCTTCAAGGGGTCTTACATACTGGGAAATCTCATCTTGAGGGGGGCTTCACGCTTAGATGCTTTCAGCGCTTATCCCGTCCGTACGTAGCTACCCAGCCATGCTCCTGGCGGAACAACTGGTGCACCAGCGGTACGTCCATCCCGGTCCTCTCGTACTAAGGACAGCTCCTCTCAAATTTCCTACGCCCACGACAGATAGGGACCGAACTGTCTCACGACGTTCTGAACCCAGCTCGCGTACCGCTTTAATGGGCGAACAGCCCAACCCTTGGGACCTACTTCAGCCCCAGGATGCGATGAGCCGACATCGAGGTGCCAAACCTCCCCGTCGATGTGGACTCTTGGGGGAGATAAGCCTGTTATCCCCAGGGTAGCTTTTATCCGTTGAGCGATGGCCCTTCCATGCGGTACCACCGGATCACTAAGCCCGACTTTCGTCCCTGCTCGACTTGTAGGTCTCGCAGTCAAGCTCCCTTATGCCTTTGCACTCTTCGAATGATTTCCAACCATTCTGAGGGAACCTTGGGGCGCCTCCGTTACTCTTTAGGAGGCGACCGCCCCAGTCAAACTGCCCGCCTGACACTGTCCCCGTACCGGATCACGGTACTAGGTTAGAACCTAGATACGATCAGGGTGGTATCCCAACGTCGCCTCCACACAAGCTGGCGCTCATGCTTCTTAGGCTCCCACCTATCCTGTACAGATCGTACCCAAATCCAATATCAAGCTGCAGTAAAGCTCCATGGGGTCTTTCCGTCTTGTCGCGGGTAACCTGCATCTTCACAGGTATTAAAATTTCACCGGATCTCTCGTTGAGACAGCGCCCAAGTCGTTACGCCATTCGTGCGGGTCAGAATTTACCTGACAAGGAATTTCGCTACCTTAGGACCGTTATAGTTACGGCCGCCGTTTACTGGGGCTTCGGTTCACAGCTTCGGATTGCTCCTAACCGCTCCCCTTAACCTTCCAGCACCGGGCAGGCGTCAGCCCGTATACTTCGCCTTACGGCTTCGCACAGACCTGTGTTTTTGCTAAACAGTCGCTTGGGCCTTTTCACTGCGGCCCCCTCGGGCTATTCACCCTACCGAGGCACCCCTTCTCCCGAAGTTACGGGGTCATTTTGCCGAGTTCCTTAACGAGAGTTCTTCCGCGCGCCTTAGAATTCTCTTCTCGCCTACCTGTGTCGGTTTGCGGTACGGGCACCTTCACCTGACTAGAGGCTTTTCTTGGCAGTGTGAGATCATGACCTTCGCTACTGTAATTTTCACTCCCCATCACAGCCCAGCCTTATCGATGTGCGGATTTGCCTACACATCAGCCTCACTGCTTGGACGGACATCCATCAGTCCGCGTCACTACCCTCCTGCGTCACCCCATCGTTCATAACGGTTTACGGTGGTACAGGAATTTCAACCTGTTGTCCTTCGATTACGCCTTTCGGCCTCACCTTAGGTCCCGACTTACCCTGAGCGGACGAGCCTTCCTCAGGAAACCTTGGGCTTTCGGCGGATCAGATTCTCACTGATCTTTTCGTTACTCATACCGGCATTCTCACTTGTATGCTGTCCAGCGCTCCTTACGGTACACCTTCAACCTACATACAACGCTCCCCTACCCCTGATGCATACGCATCAAGCCATAGCTTCGGTGGTGTGTTTAGCCCCGTTACATTTTCGGCGCAGAGTCACTCGACCAGTGAGCTATTACGCACTCTTTAAATGGTGGCTGCTTCTAAGCCAACATCCTGGTTGTCTGTGCAACTCCACATCCTTTCCCACTTAACACACACTTGGGGACCTTAGCTGATGGTCTGGGCTGTTTCCCTTTTGACAATGGATCTTAGCACTCACTGTCTGACTCCCGGATATAAGTCTATGGCATTCGGAGTTTGACTGAGCTTGGTAACCCTTGCGGGCCCCGCACCCAATCAGTGCTCTACCTCCACGACTCTTCATTCCGAGGCTAGCCCTAAAGCTATTTCGGGGAGAACCAGCTATCTCCGAGTTCGATTGGAATTTCTCCGCTACCCCCACCTCATCCCCGCATTTTTCAACATACGTGGGTTCGGGCCTCCAGTGCGTGTTACCGCACCTTCACCCTGGACAGGGGTAGATCACACGGTTTCGGGTCTACGCCCACATACTAAATCGCCCTATTCAGACTCGCTTTCGCTGCGGCTACGGCTTCTCGCCTTAACCTTGCATGGGAACGTAACTCGCCGGTTCATTCTACAAAAGGCACGCCATCACCCATAGATCGGGCTCTGACTTCTTGTAAGCACACGGTTTCAGGTTCTATTTCACTCCCCTTCCGGGGTGCTTTTCACCTTTCCCTCACGGTACTGCTTCACTATCGGTCGCTAGGGAGTATTTAGCCTTAGCAGATGGTCCTGCTGGATTCATACGGGGTTTCACGTGCCCCGCACTACTCGGGATCCGTCTCGGAGGGAATATACTTTCGGCTACAGGGCTTTTACCTCTTATAGCGGGCCTTTCCAGACCTCTTCGCCTAATATGTTCCTTTGTAACTCCATGTGAGACGTCCCACAACCCCAGAGAGCAAGCTCTCTGGTTTAGGCTGTTCCGCGTTCGCTCGCCGCTACTGACGGAATCACTCTTGTTTTCTCTTCCTCCAGGTACTTAGATGTTTCAGTTCCCTGGGTATGCCTCCTCGCATCCTATGTATTCAGATACGGGTAACTGACTATTACATCAGCTGGGTTTCCCCATTCGGACATCCCCGGATCGAAGCTTGCTTACAGCTCCCCGAGGCAGTATCGTTGTTCGCCACGTCCTTCTTCGGCTCCTAGCGCCTAGGCATCCTCCGTGTGCTCTTAGTAGCTTAACCAATTGCTCCGGTTATTGCGCTCATCGCTCTGTTGTCCGTTTGTTTCCTGATCTACTAAACGAGTCAATAGGTAGAAACAAACTTCCAAAGGATCGATGATCCCAAAACCTTCGCGCTACTTTTTTATTAAACTTGTTTTAACACAAGTTCAGCTAAAAGGATATTTCTAATTGCGCAAATTCGTTTCGTTATCTAGTTTTCAAGGATCAAATTCAATCGGCTATTTAACAGCCGGAAGAATATCTTATCAATTCTTAACGATCTTATCTACAAGAAAGATCTGGAATCAACAAGTTGAGAGTTGAACTCTCAAAACTGACCAACGAGTGAGTAACAGGCCTAAACCTGATTTTAAGGGTGACTTCTTGCGAAGTCATATTTGAATGTTTCCGCTGCGGGAAACGATTCTCCATAGAAAGGAGGTGATCCAGCCGCACCTTCCGATACGGCTACCTTGTTACGACTTCACCCCAATCATCTACCCCACCTTCGGCGGCTGGCTCCCTTGCGGGTTACCCCACCGACTTCGGGTGTTGTAAACTCTCGTGGTGTGACGGGCGGTGTGTACAAGACCCGGGAACGTATTCACCGCGGCATGCTGATCCGCGATTACTAGCAATTCCGACTTCATGCAGGCGAGTTGCAGCCTGCAATCCGAACTGAGACTGGCTTTTATAGGATTGGCTCCACCTCGCGGCTTCGCTTCCCGTTGTACCAGCCATTGTAGTACGTGTGTAGCCCAAGTCATAAGGGGCATGATGATTTGACGTCATCCCCGCCTTCCTCCGGTTTGTCACCGGCAGTCATTCTAGAGTGCCCACCCAAAGTGCTGGCAACTAAAATCAAGGGTTGCGCTCGTTGCGGGACTTAACCCAACATCTCACGACACGAGCTGACGACAACCATGCACCACCTGTCACCTCTGTCCCGAAGGCCGCCTCTATCTCTAGAGGATTCAGAGGGATGTCAAGACTTGGTAAGGTTCTTCGCGTTGCTTCGAATTAAACCACATACTCCACTGCTTGTGCGGGTCCCCGTCAATTCCTTTGAGTTTCAGTCTTGCGACCGTACTCCCCAGGCGGAATGCTTAATGTGTTAACTTCGGCACCAAGGGTATCGAAACCCCTAACACCTAGCATTCATCGTTTACGGCGTGGACTACCAGGGTATCTAATCCTGTTTGCTCCCCACGCTTTCGCGCCTCAGCGTCAGTTACAGCCCAGAGAGTCGCCTTCGCCACTGGTGTTCCTCCACATATCTACGCATTTCACCGCTACACGTGGAATTCCACTCTCCTCTTCTGCACTCAAGTTCCCCAGTTTCCAGTGCGACCCGAAGTTGAGCCTCGGGTTTAAACACCAGACTTAAAGAACCGCCTGCGCGCGCTTTACGCCCAATAATTCCGGACAACGCTTGCCCCCTACGTATTACCGCGGCTGCTGGCACGTAGTTAGCCGGGGCTTTCTTCTCAAGTACCGTCACTCTCCTAGCAGTTACTCTAGAAGACGTTCTTCCTTGGCAACAGAGCTTTACGATCCGAAAACCTTCATCACTCACGCGGCGTTGCTCCGTCAGGCTTTCGCCCATTGCGGAAGATTCCCTACTGCTGCCTCCCGTAGGAGTCTGGGCCGTGTCTCAGTCCCAGTGTGGCCGTTCACCCTCTCAGGTCGGCTACGCATCGTCGCCTTGGTGAGCCGTTACCCCACCAACTAGCTAATGCGCCGCAGGCCCATCCTCAAGTGACAGATTGCTCCGCCTTTCATTATTTCACAATGCTGCAAAATAAATTATCCGGTATTAGCTACCGTTTCCGGTAGTTATCCCAGTCTTGAGGGCAGGTTGCCTACGTGTTACTCACCCGTCCGCCGCTAACCTTCAGGAGTGCAAGCACTCCATCAAGTCCGCTCGACTTGCATGTATTAGGCACGCCGCCAGCGTTCGTCCTGAGCCAGGATCAAACTCTCCAATAAAGTTTGACTTGCTCATTTCTTAACTGACGAGAATTTGTTCAATTCTCTATTTCAACGTCCCACCGAAGTGGTTCGTTTTACTCACTCGTTGTTCAGTTTTCAAAGATCAACTTCTTCGTTTGTTACCAACAAGTTATCTCGTTAGCAACTCTTATATCTTATCACATTCGCTCGATCATTGCAAGCTTTTTTGAATTTATTTATCAAATTCATTTTAGCTTGTTGATCCAAGCATTTGTTCCAGGCCGTATTTCTTGGCCGGAAATATAATATACCATGGCATCCGCCTATATGCAACCCTTTTTCGTAAATTAAGAATAAGGTAAAATTATACACTCGTTTGCTTGCCTTATATGACTCTTTAAGTCCATCTAATTCTGTCTGCTTCTCGGGAATAGGTATAACTGAAGCTGTATATGAGTCCCCAGAATGACGGTCCACTGCAGGCCATCATCTTTAGCAGCTCCGTTCGTGCTGGTTCCCCAGCCAAGTATCATAGGCGCCAAGCAGACGACACCTAAACACCCAGTCCATTAATTGTTTGTACCAAATGAATGTAGCACAAGCTTTACATTCATAACAAAAGCGCGCTCTATGCACAAAAGAGGCAGTCGACTATAGAAAGCTATAGCCGACTGCCTCTTTTCTATCTATGAAAGGAGCAAAACCTACTCCTTATTACGCATGTGCGGGAACAGCAAGACATCGCGAATGGACGGGGAATTGGTCAGAAGCATGATCAGACGATCGATCCCGATGCCAAGTCCGCCTGTTGGCGGCATACCATATTCCAGTGCACGCAGGAAATCCTCATCCATCTCGTGCGCTTCGTCATTGCCCTGCTCTTTCTCCTTCATCTGCGCTTCAAAACGCTGACGCTGGTCAATCGGATCATTGAGCTCCGAGAATGCATTGGCGTGTTCGCGCGCCACGATAAACAGCTCAAAGCGATCCGTGAACCGCGGATCCACGTCGTTCTTCTTCGCCAGCGGCGAAATCTCAACCGGGTGACCGGTTACGAACGTCGGCTGAATCAGCGTCTCTTCTACGAATTGCTCAAAGAACGCATTCAAAATATGACCGAATGTCATATGCGGCTCAACCGGAACTTTGTGTTCTTTGGCAAGACGGTGCGCTTCCTCGTTGGACATGTCCACGCTGAAGTCTACGCCGACAACTTCTTTTACCGCATCCACCATGGATACGCGGCGCCACTGCGGCGTCAGGTCCACTTCATGCCCTTGATAGGAAATGACTTGCGTGCCCAGCACCTCTTGGGCGATATGGGCAATCAGATTCTCGGTCAGTGCCATAATATCTTTGTAGTCCGCATAAGCTTCATAAAGCTCAATCATCGTAAACTCCGGATTATGACGGGTTGAGATCCCTTCATTCCGGTAAACGCGGCCAATTTCGTACACTTTCTCAAGTCCGCCCACAATCAGGCGCTTCAGATGGAGCTCAATTGCGATCCGCATATACAGTTCCATATCGAGCGCATTATGATGCGTGATGAACGGGCGTGCCGCCGCACCGCCAGCGATGGAATGCAAGGTCGGGGTCTCCACCTCAAGATAACCTTGGGAATCCAGGTAACGGCGCATCGATTGGATAATCCGGGAACGGGTAATGAAGGTTTTCTGCACATCGGGATTGATGATCAGGTCGACGTAACGCTGACGATAACGGAGCTCTACATCCTTCAAACCATGGAATTTCTCAGGGAGCGGATACAGCGATTTCGAAAGAACCTCCAGTTCCTTCACCTTCACGGTAGTTTCACCGGTCTTGGTCTTGAACAAGACCCCTTTTACCCCGATGATGTCACCCAGATCAAGGATGCTGAATGCTTCATACTGCGCTTCTGCAACGGAATCCTGGCGAACATAAATCTGAATCCGGCCGCTCAAATCCTGAATATGAGCAAAAGAGGCCTTGCCCATGCCGCGTTTAGCCATAATTCGTCCAGCCAGGTTCACTTCCACCTGCTTCTCTTCCAACTCTTCCTTGGAGAGCTCGTCGTACTGTTTCAGAATATCACCTGCGTGATGTTCTCTTTCGTATTTTCCGCCAAACGGATCGATGCCCAGCTTGCGAAGCTCGTCCAATTTGTTGCGGCGGATTTGCAAAAGCTCACTTAACTCCTGTTCTTGTTCCTGGTTGTTCATTTCTTCCGTCATCGTCATTCATCTCCTTCATTTCGCTTCCATAGTGAATCCCGTACACATTCGGCAAGGACTTAACGGTAGGGCAGCCATTTTTCAAGACATGCCATCCATCCATTAAGCCCTCAACCCGGCCCTAACCTATTTAAAAAAGCCCCCCGAAGGAAGCTTTCTACACCACATTCCGACTTACTTCTTAATGTCTACAATTTTATATTGAATAACGCCCGCAGGAACGTTAACATCCACAACCGATCCTTTTTGCTTGCCGATAATCGCTTTGCCGACAGGGCTCTCGTTCGAGATTTTGTTGTTAAGCGGATCCGATTCAGCCGTACCTACAATGGTATATTCCATCGTGTCGCCAAATTCCAAATCCTCCACGATCACCGTGTTGCCCACGCCGACTACATCGGTATTGATATCATCGTTGTTGATGATGCGCGCATTACGGAGCATTTTCTCCAGCGTGATAATCCGGCCTTCGATAAAGGCTTGCTCGTTCTTGGCGTCTTCATATTCGGAGTTTTCACTAATATCGCCATAACCGATGGCAACTTTAATCCGCTCAGCCACCTCGCGGCGCTTCACAGACTTCAGATTCTCAAGTTCGTCCTCCAGTTTCTTCAGACCGTCCTGGGTAAGAATGACTTCTTTATCGCTCATTAACCGATTCTCCTGTCATGTAAATAATTTAAACCACGGTATCAACATACTATATGCGAATTCTTGGGGATCAGAACTTCCCTCTGATGCCTGCTCAATTTCTTGAATTTATACTGAAAGATTATATGGGAACCATTTCAAAAAGTCAATGCGCGCAAAGGCTGTCACGGATGTCGCATATACGCAACCGTTAACAGCCTGCACCTCGTATTATCCAATCGCCGCAGCGGCTTGAGGGTATACGCTTTTTGCCGATTCTTCATGGTCCTCCAGATTGTTCACAAAGTTGTTCAGAAGGCTGACCAATTCATCGCGCTTCGTTTCTTCCATAATAATATCTTTAATGCGAGCCGATCCCTTGAGCCCTTTCAAGTACCAGGAAAGATGCTTGCGCATCTCTCTAACCGCTACCGCTTCGCCGCGCAGGGCGATCAACCGGTCCATATGCAGGATGGCTATCCGGATTTTCTCCTGAGGAGACGGATCCGACAGCAGCTGGCCCGTCTTCAGGTATTCCACGGTACGGTACAGCATCCAAGGATTCCCCAGCGCTCCACGACCGATCATGACGCCATCGCATCCCGTCGTATCCAGCATCCGTCGAGCATCTTCCGGCGTCACTACGTCGCCGTTGCCGATAACCGGAATGGAGACGGCTTCTTTCACTTGGCGAATGATGTCCCAATCTGCGTGCCCGGTGTAGAGCTGCTCGCGCGTACGTCCGTGAACGCTGACGGCTTGACCGCCCGCCCGTTCGACAGCCTGCGCATTTTCGACAGCATAGATATGATCGCTATCCCAGCCTGTGCGCATTTTCACCGTGACCGGTTTGTTCACGGCATCGACAACCGCCGCGACCATCTCATAGATTTTGTTCGAATCCAGAAGCCAGCGCGCTCCCGCATCCATCTTCGTTACCTTCGGTGCAGGGCAGCCCATGTTGATGTCGATGATATCGGCATTCGTCTGCTGATCGACGACTTTGGCCGCTTCCACCAGGGATACGCGGTCGCCGCCAAAAATTTGCAGGCTCAACGGCTTCTCCCGCTCGTCGACGAACAGCATTTCCTGGGTGCGCTTGTTGCCGTGAACGATCGCCTTGCCGCTGACCATTTCGGCGCAGACCAGACCGGTGCCGAATTCCTTGGCGATCAATCGGAACGCCGGATTGCACACGCCAGCCATCGGCGCCAGAACCACTTGGTTTTTCATTTCAACGTTTCCGATTTTCAATTGATCCATTCCATGTTTCCCTCCTTTATTTTCAAATATTTATTGTTGAAGGATCTCGCTTCTTGAGTGTGAAATCCCTAAGTTTCAAACCAAACCATCATACCCATGAATCGCGCAATCGTCCAGTCCGCAAAATACACTCATTCTTGTAGATCCCATCCAAGAAGCATCTTCCTATATTAATGGCAGGGTCTCTAAAAAATAAACCTGAATCCCGTCACGATAGATAATCTAGCTCCGTTCCTTAAGCTCCTGCAACGTAATCTCCAGCACGTCGGCAATCTGAACCAGCATCTGCTCCTCGGCACGGCGGTTCCCCCGCTCGATTGCGCCAAGAACAGCCAGAGAAATACCGGATCGCTCGGCGAGCTCTTGCTGGGTCAAACCCTTCAATTTTCGGAAAGCGCGGATACGCTGCGCCAGCTGCTTGTTTTCCAAAGCTGAATTCCTTCCTTTCCTTCCAGGTTCTCAAGTGCTGTCTTCACCACGGGGTACAGACCAGAAGGTTCAAGCTCAGACACGATATCGGCCAGCGGCCTGAGAACGAAAGCCCGTTCCTGCATGCGGGGATGCGGCAGAACGAGGTCCGGCGTATCCAGACGGCGTCCTTCCATCCATAACAGATCCAGATCCACCGTCCGTGGTCCCCAGTGAATATGACGGACCCGGCCGAGCTGTTTCTCGATTTGCTGCATTACGGCAAGCAGCTCATGGGGACTCAGCGATGTCGACACGGCTGCGGCCATATTAAGGAACATCGGCTGATCCACGTAACCGACCGGTTCGGTCTCATACAGGTTGGATACGCGGTCTACCTCAATGCCTGGCACTTCATCCAACCGTTCCAAAGCCTCCATCAGGTTCCCCTCGCGGTCTCCCAAATTGGCCCCTAAAGCAATATAAGCCTCTGAACAATCAGAGGTGGCGTGTGAATTCATGATCGTCTCACTTCCTGGTCCGGTGCAGCTCAATGGTCACACCTTCAAAATGAATGTCAAAAGGCGGGTGCGGCTTCGTCAATCGGACCGTTAAAGCATCGATAATAGTATAAGTGTCCAATACCTTAGATGCAATATGCTCCGCTAAAGCTTCAATCAGGCGGAACGACTCCGTCCGCATAATCTCCAGCAGGAGTTCATGAATTTCTGCATAATTTACCGTTAATGTCAGATCATCCGTCTTCGCGGCTTTGCTCAAATCCATCTCCAGCTCAAGATCCACATAGAATCGTTGGCCCAGCTTCCGCTCTTCCTCAAACACACCGTGGTAACCGTAGTATTCCATGCGGCTCAGTATCATTTTATCCATCTCGTACTCCGCCCTTCCATCCTTGATCCCAAAAAATTAGTTGCGTTGAAGCTCCGTTGAAGCGTAAGTCATGGCATCGCACATCTTGGCTGTCCGTTTCATATGCTTCACGTCGTGCACCCGAACGATCTGACAGCCTTGCGCAATCCCGTATGCGACGGTGGCTGCCGTTCCTTCCAGCACGTCTTGTGCCGGAGCGCCAAGCGCGGTTTGGATAAACCTTTTGCGGGAGGTAGCCAGCAGTACCGGAAACCCCAATCCCACAAGCTGATCGAGTGATGCCATCACTTTCATGTTCTCGTCATAGTCCTTTGCAAACCCGATGCCCGGATCAAGCAATATTTGGTGATCCTGCACACCGGCAGTGCGCGCAATTTCGACGCTTTCCAGCAAATCGCGTTTTACGTCTTCTATCAGATTCGTGTAATTTCGTTCGCGTCGATTATGCATAAGAATGACCGGGCATCCGAGCTCTGCCGCCGTCTTAGGCATATCAGGATCGTCTTTAAAGCCCCAGATATCATTAATGATATGAGCCCCCGCTCCAATTGCCTGGCGCGCCACTTCCGCTTTATAGGTGTCAATCGACAACGGAATTTGCGGCGCGTGCCGGTGAATAGCTTCAATAACCGGGATTACGCGCGCAAGCTCCTCTGAAGCTCCAACCGGCTCGTGTCCCGGCCGCGTCGATTCCCCGCCGATATCGATGATGTCGGCTCCCTCCTCAATCAGCTGAAGCGCATGCTCCACCGCTCGCTCCGTGTCGTTATAACGGCCTCCGTCCGAGAACGAATCCGGCGTCACATTCAATATGCCCATAATAAGCGTCGATTGACCGAGCTTTAACTCAGCGTCCTTGCCCAAACGATATTCACGTTCATAGATGGTTGTTTTCATATATCAAGCCCTGCTTTCCTTCTATACGCATACAGCAATGTACGGGTTATCGGGCCGGCCACTCCTTGTCCGATGGTCAGAGCCTCGCTTTCTACTCCAAACAGCGTCGTAACCGGAACAATCTCCTGAACAGAGCCTGTGGTAAATATTTCATCCGCTCCGGTAAATACATCCCAACCATAACGGCCTTCTTCGGCCTCGATGCCAAGATAGGCAGCCAATTCCAGCACCACTGCCCGGGTAATCCCCGGCAAAATGCCGGTACCCACGTCCGGCGTATATAAACGCCCCTTCTTGACGAAAAAGACGTTGCTGACGATGCCTTCGGCCACGTCTCCCGCCGAAGTTAACATCAGCCCCTCTGGCGGACCACCCGATGGTTCCGGATATCTTGCCAATTCCCGCTTTGCGAGTATATTGTTCATATAATGCAGGGATTTCATCCGGACCGATGATTCCGGCGTGTTCCGCGGTAGGGACAGCAGCCTCATGGCTCTGCCTGTCTCGTAGAGCGCAGCGTTGGCGGCCGGCAGCTCCTTGGCGAATAATATCTCGGCCGGCTTCGCATAATCTCCGGCAGGCAAACCGAGTAATCCTTCTCCTGCGGTTACGGTGTACCGTATATAGGCATCCTGAAGGCCGTTCGCCTCCATCAGCTCCGCAATCCAGCCGCTGATCCTCTCGGCATCCGCCTTGTGGGCGATCCCAAGCTCCCGGCAGCAGTCCGCCAGCCGGTTCAAATGCCGCTCTAGCAAAAAGGGCTTCCCTTGATACGTGCGGAAGGTCTCGAATAGACCCATTCCGTACAAAAGCCCATGATCCATCACAGGTATGACCGCGTCGGCAGCTTCAACGATGCCGCCGTTCATGCCTATATATTTCATGCCTTGGCGCCAGCCGTGCGCTTCAGGAAGTTGCGCAGCATCTGATGGCCATGGTCGGTAATGATGGATTCCGGATGAAACTGCACGCCTTCCACGGGATAATGCTTGTGCCGAAGCCCCATGATTTCGCCCTCTTCCGTCCAGGCGGTAATCTCCAGCTCCTCGGGGAGGGTCTCCTTCTCAACGATCAGCGAGTGATATCGCGTTGCGGTGAACGGAACCGGCAAACCTTCGAAGACCGATTCTCCTGTGTGTTGGATGGCGGATGTTTTTCCATGCATGAGGCGCTCCGCACGGATGACGTTGCCGCCAAAGGCTTGCCCGATCGCCTGATGGCCGAGGCAGACGCCGAAGATGGGAATGATCCCTTTGAAATGCGAAATCACGTCCAGACTAATGCCCGCTTCATTCGGCGTGCACGGTCCCGGCGATATCAGGATATGGTCCGGCGCCAACGCTTCGATGCCGGCGATGTCGATCTCATCATTCCGGTAAACCTTGACTTCCTCGCCGAGCTCCCCCAAATATTGAACCAGGTTATACGTAAACGAATCATAATTGTCGATGACAAGTATCATGTTATTTCCCCCCTATATAGGCAGCCGCCTCTGCGGCTTCTTCTTCACTGCACATCAGCGCCGCTATCAAAGCTTTGGCCTTGTTATGGCACTCCCGGTATTCCCGATATGGATCGGAATCAATGACGATCCCAGCACCTGTCTGAATGTAACCGACCCCATCCTTCACGGCGAGGGTTCGGATAATAATGTTAAGCTCCATATCGCCGTTATAATCGATCCAGCCCATGGAGCCGGTATAAGGCCCCCGCGTCACGGGCTCCAGCTCTTCGATGATTTCCATGGTCCTGATTTTGGGTGCGCCGGTAATGGTGCCGCCAGGGAACGCTGCCGCAATGACATCATATGCATTGTTGCCCTCAGCAATCCGCCCTTCCACTTGGGACACCAAATGCATGACGTGCGAGTACCTCTCCACGGTCATCAGCTCCGGAACATGCACCGTCCCGTATGCAGCAATGCGGCCGATGTCATTCCGCTCCAGGTCGACCAGCATAATATGCTCGGCCCGTTCCTTCTCGCTGCCAAGCAGCTCCGCTTCCATAGCCGCGTCCTCTTCCGGATTTCTCCCCCGGCGGCGGGTACCCGCGATCGGCCGGGCAGACACGATATCGCCATCCAGCTTCACCAGCAATTCCGGCGAGCCGCTGGCCAAACTGAAGCCTGGCGAGGATAAATATCCCATATAAGGTGAAGGGTTCAGAATGCGCAGCCACTCGTAAATATCGGAAGGTTCCGCATGGAGCTGCAGATGCCGGCGAAGAGACAAGTTGACCTGAAAAACATCGCCCTGCCGAATATATTCTTGGATCGAGAGAACCGCCTGCTCGAACGCTTCCTGCGAAAAATCAATCTCCAGCCGATCCCAGACCTCCACATTCGGCCCTGACAGCTCCTGCGCTTTCTTCCATCGTTCCTGCCGCACCCGTTCATCTTCGGATTTCGAATCGTTCTCTGACCCCGTTCCGTACATTTGATTCCATTGGGAGAGCATCGATTCGGCTCTTAAGCCGGCCTTCTCATATAATTCCTCCAAAATCTCTTCCTGCCCCAGTGAGAGCTCCGAACCTTCAGAAACATCCGCTGAATCCTCAAGCGCCGTCGCTTCCTTCGAATCTTCCCCGCTCCCGGAAGCCCAAGGCAGAGGAACATGCACCGAGCAGTATAGGCTCTCATCCGCATGATCGTAAATCCAGACTTCTTCCATGCGCATCCACAAATAATCCGGAAAGCCAGGCTCATCCTTAGCCATCACGGGCAGCTGCTCGATCGAGCGGATGACATCGTAGCTCAGAAAGCCTGCACAGCCTCCCCGAAAGTCCGGCCATCCCGGCACTCGGGGTGATTTCCACGCTTTCATCCACTGCTCCAACAGACGCAGCGGCTCTCCCGTTACCTGCGTTCGCAATCCGCCTGACATTTCGACAACTTCGCCCTGGCTTCCTTTTCCCTGCAAAATGGACACCGGTCGTAACCCAAGATACGTGTAGCGTCCACCTTTACCGCTCTCCAGCACAAAGGCATAAGGCGATGCTTCTTTCCAAGCATGTCTCCATGACAAGGGTAATCCTCGTGTTGCTCCTTTATATTGAACCAGATAGGGAACGACGGACCAGCCCTCTTTAGCCCATGACTGCCACTGGGCCAGCTCCACTCTTCTCTCCATGCCGATCCTCCCTTAGTCTTCAAAAGCCTTACTGTTGCCTGTCAGTATACTGTATCCCGCTTCTCTTGAAAACCCTAAATAGAGGCTTGTCCAACAATAATTTTTGAAGCGGTCAGCCCTTGAATCCATTAAAGCGTTATCTTAGGGAGTAGTATACGCAAAAAGCCCTCAATGCTATAAAAAACACATTGAGGGCTCCCTTCTCGCAGCACATTACCTCACTTGGGTGAGATGAAAATGCACAGCCTATTCCAGATCATTTTATTCGAAGTTATAGAGCGGCGTGCTCAGGTAACGCTCTCCGTTACTTGGAATGACAGCGACAACCCGCTTGCCTTTACCAAGCTCTTTGGCGACCTTCAAGGCAGCATATACAGCCGCACCGGAGGAAATACCGCCAAGAACCCCTTCTTCCTTCGCCACGCGGCGGGAAGTTTCAAAGGCATCGTCATTCTCTACATGAACGATTTCATCGTAGACTTCTTGGTTCAAAATTTCGGGGATGAAGTTTGCGCCAATACCCTGGATTTTGTGAGGGCCTGGCTTGCCACCGGCAAGGATTGGCGATGCAGCAGGCTCCACCGCAATAATCTTGATGTCAGGGTATTGCTCTTTCAGCACTTCCCCAGCGCCTGTAATCGTACCGCCTGTTCCGATGCCAGCCACGAACGCATCCAGGGAACCGCCGATCGATTGGATCGCTTCAACGATTTCCGGACCAGTCGTTTCACGGTGGATCTTCACGTTCGCTTGGTTCTTGAACTGCTCGGCCATGAAGAATCCGGCATTTTCCTTCAGGATTTCTTCGGCCTTCTTAACGGCACCGTTCATTCCTTCCGATCCCGGTGTCAGGACCAGTTCCGCCCCGTAAGCACGCAGCAGGTTTCGGCGCTCCAAGCTCATGGTTTCAGGCATGACGATAACCGCTTTATAGCCTTTAGCCGCTGCCACCATAGCTAAGCCGATGCCGGTATTACCGCTGGTCGCTTCAATGATCGTATCGCCCGGCTTCAAACGTCCATCCTTCTCTGCCTCTTCCACGATGCTGATCGCGATCCGGTCTTTAACGCTGGCGCCCGGGTTCTGGTATTCCAGCTTCAGATAGATCTCTGCGCTATCCTCAGGTACGATCCGGTTCAAACGGACGAGCGGAGTTTCACCGATTAATTCTGTCACATTATTTACGACTTTTGCCATGAAAGAAGACCTCCTCTAAATATGGATCTGGATAAAAATAGTGAATACATAATGGTGTTATTCATTCGAATGTCGAATCATGAATTTGTAGGTTCTCGATGTTAAAAAAATGGGAGCCTGCAGATTAATAAAATTCCAGTTGTTCAATGGCTCTCCAATATCCGAGTAAAAAGGTAGGTTTTTGTACCTTCATCTTATCAACGTTACAGGCCATTGTCAATATCCCGCTGCTCGAAAATCAACATTTCTAGGTGAATTTTCCTGCGACTCACGAACGAGCCGAACGCGAAATCCTCCGGAGGACTTCATGCCGGATAACCGCCGATTTTCCGCAGTCATCCTTAGGCATTAACTACAGCGAAAAAAGCTCCTGCGGCCAGATCTTTCTCCGCCACAGCGAGCTTTCCTCATGTTGTTGCTCTATTTACAGCGTAACCGTACCCGCACTGATCCGTGCCTCGTATTTCTCGCGAAGCTGTCGCTCCAATTCCGTTAAGGACACCGACTGCTCCAGGGCCAGCTGCTTGCGAACCGCCTTCCGGATACTTTCCTCGCTAGGAGCTTGAGGCTCAATAATATCCCTCACATATACTATGGCATATGTGTCCGTGAGCGATATAGGTCCCGCAATATCTCCGGGCTCGAGCGATAAAGCTGCTTCAAGCAGCTCTGGCGGCAAAAAGGGGTCATCCTCTTCTACCAAGCCGATCTGTCCGCCGTCTTCCCGAGTGTACTCGTCAAGGGATACCTGAGCTGCGAGATCTGCAAAATCCTCCCCATTTTCCAGCCGATCCATGACGCGTTCCGCCTCATCTTCCGAAGCGACTTCAATCATGGATAAATTCAGCTGTTTCTTGGGCCGAAATTGATCAGGGTACTGTTCCAGATACGAATCGATTTGCTGCTCCTCGATGTGAACATCGGAAGTCGCAATTTTCTCAAGCAGGAGCCGATAAGTCGTCTCCGTCTTTAACTCACTCTCCGTAATGCCAAGCTGATCTTCCATTTCCGATAAGAACCGTTCCTTAGAGCCATAGCTTCGGCTCATGACTTCGATTTCCGTTTCGACTTCCGCGGTCGTCACATCAATGCCCTTCGCTTTCGCTTCCAGCGCCACGGCGTGCCGATTCAGCATGGTCATCAGCATTTCGCGCCCATATCGCTTCTTCAGCTCGTCAACCCACTCGTCTTCGGTAATCGCCCTGTCCTGGATGGATGCAACGGGCTGGGAGCCTGTTTTCCACGGCGGTGAAGCCTCCTGCGAAAAGCCTCCGGAAAACAGCATCCAGCCCCCCATACCCAATACGCATGCTGTCAAGACAATGACGGTCGCCCACAATCCCTTCTCTTGTCTCGTCATCACGGTCGCTCATCCCAACATTAAGAATTAGCCCGCTCTAGCACGGATTTAAGCTGTTCTCGGTCAAACGTATATCGTTCATTGCAAAAATGGCAGGAAACCTCTGCTTTGCCGTCCTCTTCGATCATCTGCTCAAGCTCTTCCCGTCCCAAGCTGATCAGTGCGCGCTCCACCCGCTCATGCGAGCAGTCGCAGCTGAAGTAGACTTCCGTTTCCTCCAGAATCGTCACATCCGGAAGGACGCGTTTCAGGATATCCTCGAGATCCAGCCCTTCCTCCAGCATCTCGGTGATCGGAGGAATCTTGCTTAACGCAAGCTCGATCTCCGTAATCTCTTCATCGCTAACGCCGGGGAGAAGCTGAATGATGAAGCCGCCGGCATTGGCCACGGAATAATCCGGCGAAACCAGCACGCCCAAGCTTACCGCCGAGTTGGTCTGTTCGGATACGGCAAAATAATACGTGAAATCTTCGGCCAGCTCGCCCGAGATAATCGGCACGCTGCCACGGTAAGGCTCCTTCAATCCGAAATCCTTGACCACATCAATCTGACCGGTGGTCCCTACCGCAGCGGCTACGTCCATCTTGCCCGGACGTATATTCGTCAGCTCCACATGCGGATTTTTGACATAACCGCGTACCTCGCCCTTGGCATTGCTCTCCGCCGCAATCAGACCGATCGGTCCATCGCCGCGAACCTGAATGCTTAGACGCTCATCTCCCTTCAGCATAGCTCCCATCATCGCTGCTGCTGACACGGTGCGGCCCAAAGCGGCTGTGACGACAGGGAACGTATCGTGTCTTCGGCGAAGCTCTTCCACCAGATCGGTTGTCCGAACGGCAAATGCCCGCACTTTCCCGTTTAACGCCGTTCCCCGCAGCATACGGTCTTTTTGATTACCCATCTTGAGGCCTCCTTGTCTTTCTGGTTGTTTGTAATATCTAACGGTTTTATATCGGTTCTAGTTACGCTCGTAAATAATACGCAAGCCTTCCAGCGTCAAGAGGGGAGAAATCTCTTCGATGGATTCCGTTTCGCCGGCAATCAGCTCAGCCATTCCCCCCGTGGCGATAACCTTAACATTGTCCGTTCCCATCTCGGCTTTTATGCGTTTAACCAGGCCATCGACCTGTCCTGCATAACCGAATACGATGCCGGCCTGCATGGCATGAACGGTGTTGCGCCCAATCACCTTTTTCGGCTTTTCGAGCTCTACGCGAGGAAGCTTGGAAGCACGCTGCACAAGGGCTTCCGTAGCAATGCCAATGCCCGGCACAATTACGCCGCCCAGATAGTTGCCTGCTTCATCAATGCAATCAAACGTCGTCGCCGTACCGAAATCCACTACGATCAGCGGCCCCCCGTACTGCTCGACGGCTGCTACTGCATTCACGATCCGGTCAGCCCCCACCTCGCGCGGATTCTCATACCGCAGATTGAGTCCGGTTTTGATCCCCGGCCCAACGATAAGGGGCGCCTTGCCAATATATTTATTGCACATTTCCTCGACCACGCGCACAAGCGGAGGAACTACGGAAGAGACAATAACGCCTTCTATTTGGCTTACCAATATATTGGACATTTGAAACAAATTGTGGATCAATACACCGTATTCGTCCACGGTAGACTGACGCGATGTACTGATCCGAAAATCATGCAGCAGTTTCTTTCCCTGGTACACACCCAGCACAATATTGGTATTCCCTACGTCCACAACGAGAATCAACCCTCTGCTCCTCCTTTCTTTGCATTCAGATCCAAACTAATATCGAGACTATGGAATGAATACGTCAGCCGTCCAACCGAAATGACATCGACCCCGGTCTCCGCAATCCCGCGCACGGTCTCCAGCGTCACGTTCCCCGACGCTTCGACGCGAACGTGGGGCGACTTGGCCTTGATTCTCCGCACGGCCTCCGTCATCATGTCATGACTCATGTTGTCCAGCATGATAATATCCGCGCCTGCAGCCAAGGCTTCTTCCACTTGTGCCAGGCTCTCGGTTTCAACTTCGATCGTCATGGTGTGCGGAATATGGGCTCTGGCCCGGCTGACCGCCTGGGCGATGCCGCCCGCACCCTTGATGTGATTATCCTTGATCATGACGGCATCGTACAGGCCGAAGCGATGATTCGCGCCGCCGCCGACCCGCACGGCATATTTCTCAAGCATCCGGTGGCCTGGCGTCGTTTTCCGGGTATCCACCAGCCTTGTCGGCAATCCCTCAAGCACATCAACAAAAGAACGTGTTTTGGTTGCAATGCCCGATAGACGCTGAAGCAAATTTAACGCGAGCCGCTCTCCTGTCAAAATACGATGGGTGCTTCCTTCCACCTCAGCGAGAACCGTCCCTTTTTCCACCACGTCTCCGTCACGGACCAATGCCGTAAACGTAAGCGTTGGATCTACCGTTTCGAATACCAGCTCTGCCACCGGCATGCCTGCCACGATGCCTGCCTCTTTGGCATGGATAACCCCTTTGGATTCGTGACCCGGCTCGATCGTGGTGAGGGTCGTAATATCCCCCGACCCAATATCCTCCTGAAGCCAAGTCCGTATGCTCTGGAGAAGGCCATCGTTATATCCGTTAAACATCATCGCTCAATTCCTCCGTCATTTCTTGGTCCCGTATAAACACAATATGCTTGCGCCATTCGCTGTCATTTCGCTCCGGATAATCCTCACGGTAGTGAGCTCCCCGGCTTTCTTCCCGTCCCAACGCGCCTTGAACCACCAGCAGGGATGCAGTCAGCATATTCGCAAATTCGTATTCTTCACGCTTGGAGAGCATCGATTGGAACAAGGGCAGCTGACGGCCAAGCTCTTCCGCTGCTCTTATTAGAGTATCCCGATTTCTCCGAAGTCCTGCATAACGCACCATGACCTTCTGAAGCTTCAAGCGTTTTTCCACCATCGCTTGCGACGGAGCGTCCTTGCGGCCCAGATGGAATGATACCCCAAGAGGATCCCCAGAGGGTTCCGGGAGGCTCTTAATGCGCTCGACAATCCGACTGCCGTACACGACCGCCTCCGAAAGCGAATTGCTGGCCAACCGGTTCGCTCCGTGAACACCGGTAGACGAGACTTCTCCGCAAGCAAATAAACGCTTCACGCTGCTCTCGCCGTGCAGGTTGGTCTTGATGCCCCCCATCATATAATGCGCAGCCGGGGAGACCGGAATCCAATCGGACGATAAATCCAGCCCGTACTGCATGCATGTTTCATAAATCGTTGGGAATCGATGTTTGACCATTTCCGGCGACTCATGGGTTATATCCAGGTATACGAAGGTCGATCCCGTCGCTTCCATTTCACTGACAATGGCCCGTGCCACGATATCCCGGGGTGCCAGCTCCTGTAAATCATGGTATTTCGGCATGAACCGTTCCCCTCTTATATTACGAAGCACGGCGCCTTCGCCGCGAACCGCCTCTGATATCAGGAAACGGGGAGCACCCGGATAGCTTAGCGCCGTCGGATGAAACTGGATAAACTCCATATCCCGAATTTCCGCGCCTGCCCGATAAGCCATGGCGATGCCATCCGCGGTCGCAACCTCCGGATTGGTCGTGTACCGGTACAACTGACCGGCCCCGCCGGAACACATAATCGTCGCACGGCCGCGCACGAATACCCGCTTGCCATCCGGCATCTGTACCAATGCGCCGTGACACTCTCCCTGCTCGGTAATCAGGTCAATGACAAAATGATCGTCCCATACCTCTATATTGTGAAGCATTTCGACCTGAATGGAAAGAGCGCGCACAATTTCATAACCGGTAGCATCCCCGTTGGCATGAAGGATCCGTCGGTGGCTGTGCGCACCTTCTTTGGTCAAAGCAAGCTCGCCGTTCTCCACATCAAACGTCGTGCCGAGGCGAATCAGCTCTTGAACCCCGACGGGACCCTCGTTTACAAGCACATCCACCGCGGCAGATGAACATAAACCGGCCCCTGCAAGGAGGGTATCCTGACGGTGATATGCTGGCGAGTCATCCTCCGCCGTTACGGCCGCGATCCCGCCTTGAGCATAACGGGTGTTGCTCTCGAGGAGCGATTTTTTCGTAATCAAAAGCACATTCTGAGTCGCACTTGCCATGATCGCCGTATATAAACCCGCAATGCCTGAACCGATCACGATGACATCCGTCTCTACAACCGGGAGATCGTTCAGCTCAAAATCAACCAAATACTGCGGTATCACGTTGCTTCACCTGTCTTTTCACGAAAGAGTAGCGCATGCTACTTAACCTGTAACATGCGCTCTAATGAAGTTCTGGCTTTCTCTGCAACGACCGGCGGCACATAGATCTGCGGCTTCATCGTTTCCAGTGCTTTCACCAGCTTTTTGAGATTATTCACTTTCATATTCGGACATACCAGGAATTTCGTCGCGAAGTGGAACGATTTATCCGGGCTATCCAGTCGAAGCTGATAACCGGTACCGTCCTCAGTGCCCACGATAAACTCCTTGGCCGATGACTGTTTGCAATATTCCAGGATGGCGGTTGTGCTTCCCACAAAGTCCCCCATGGCAACAACCTCCGGACGGCATTCCGGATGCACCACAAATTCAGCCTGGGGATATTTGGCCTTCATCTCGACGACATCCTTAACGGTCAGCATGTCATGCGTGTTGCAGTATCCTTCCCAAATAATGAGTTTCTTGTCGGTGTGCTGCTGAACATAGTGCCCCAGGTTCTTATCGGGAACCCATATAATTTCGTCCGAATCCACCGACTGAATCACTTTCACTGCGTTGGAGGAAGTGCAGCAGATATCCGTTTCGGCCTTGATTTCAGCGGATGAATTGATGTACGTAACCACCTTCGCATTCGGATGCTGCGCTTTCAATTTCCGCAGTCCGTCCACGTTCACCATGTCGGCCATAGGACAGCCAGCCCGTTCATCCGGAATCAGAACCGTTTTGTTTGGTGCCAGGATTTTGGCGCTCTCGCCCATAAAATGCACGCCGCAGAATACGATGACCTCGGCGTCGGTTTGTGCCGCCTTCTGCGCGAGCAAGAAGGAATCCCCACGGAAATCAGCAACCTCCTGAATTTCGTCCCGTTGATAATAATGAGCCAAAATAATTGCATTGCGTTCCTTCTTCAACTGCATTAACCGCTCACGCAGTTCACGGTTCTGTTCTGCCTTGCGCTCCAGTGCCAAAGCTTCCATGATCGACCCTCTCCCTTTATGTTGTCCGGCTGTTCGCCGCTGATGACCATGTGACTTTCAGGATGGTTCCCACCTTTGTGAAAGGAAGCGCATCCTTATTTAACAACTAATGTACACGTTCGTTCTGTCCCCTGTCAATGTGATAGAAAGCACAAAAAGAACCGGAAAACGAATTATCGTTCTCCGGTTCTTCTTTTTTATTCGGTATTCGATGTTTTATCAGCGAATATTACGTTAAACTGCTGTTACCGTTGTCCGATCCGCCTGGAGGATCCTTGCGTTCGGAATCTTTGGTTTCCGGTGCTGGATCATTCGAATCCATCGGGTTGTTCGGAATCTCTTCCGTGGAAGTCGGCTGCCCGCCGTCTTCTTTCCCTTGAATGCGAACTTTCACGTCGCCAATGTTATCGATAATCGGCTCGCCGTTCTCGGAAGAACCTTCACCTTCGCCACTGCCATCGCCTTCAGCCGATCCGGTCTCAATGAGGTTCTTGATCTGCTCAAGCTCCAGTGTTTCCTTCTCCAGAAGCGTGTTGGCAATCAGATGAACCTCTTTGGAATGCTTGGTCAGAAGCTCTCTACACTTCTCATAACATTCGTTAATGAACCGCTGCATTTCCTGATCGATTTCATAAGCGATTGCATCACTATAGTTCTGCTCGTGTCCGATATCACGTCCCAGGAACACTTGTCCTTGGGATGTACCGAACTGCATCGGTCCGAGCTTCTCACTCATACCGTATTCCACAATCATGCTGCGGATGATGCCCGTTGCTTGCTGGAAGTCGCTGTAGGCTCCGGTTCCGATTTCGCCGATGAACAGCTCCTCGGCGACACGGCCGCCAAGCAAACCGGTTACGCGGTCCAGCAATTCCTGCTTCGTTACGAGCATCCGATCTTCCTTCGGCATCATGATGACATATCCGCCGGCACGGCCGCGAGGAATAATCGTTACCTTGTGCACCGTATCCGCATGCTCAAGGAAGTAACCCACAATGGTATGACCGGCTTCATGGTAAGCTACGATGCGTTTCTCGCGGTCACTGATCACGCGGCTGCGCTTCTCGGTACCCACGATAACGCGGTCAATCGCTTCATCCACTTCTCGCATGGAGATATCTTTACGGTTGCGGCGAGCCGCAAGCAAGGCAGCCTCGTTCAGGAGATTCTCCAGATCGGCGCCCGTAAAACCGGTTGTACGTTTGGCGATGATGTCAAGCTTGACATCCTTCGTCAACGGTTTGTTGCGTGCATGAACCTTCAGTACGGCTTCACGGCCCTTCACATCCGGGCGATCGACGGTAATCTGACGGTCAAAACGTCCCGGGCGAAGAAGCGCCGGGTCCAAAATATCCGGTCGGTTGGTCGCAGCGACGATGATAATGCCTTCGTTCGCTCCGAAACCGTCCATCTCAACCAGCAATTGGTTGAGCGTCTGCTCGCGCTCGTCATGACCGCCGCCGAGACCGGCGCCGCGCTGACGACCTACAGCATCAATCTCATCAATGAAGATGATACATGGTGCATTCTTCTTTGCGTTTTCGAACAAGTCGCGTACGCGAGAAGCACCGACGCCGACAAACATCTCTACGAAGTCGGAACCGGAAATACTGAAGAACGGCACTCCCGCTTCGCCGGCAACGGCGCGTGCAAGGAGCGTCTTACCGGTTCCCGGAGGACCGACAAGCAGGACGCCCTTCGGAATGCGAGCGCCAACCGTGTTAAATTTGCGCGGATCCTTCAAGAAGTCAACAACCTCGACAAGCTCCTGCTTCTCTTCATCTGCTCCGGCTACATCTTCAAATGTAATCCGTTTCTTCTCTTCATTATATAAGCGGGCTTTGCTCTTACCAAAGTTCATCACTTTGCCGCCGCCGCCCTGAGCCTGATTGAACAGGAAGAAGAACAGAACAAACATAATGATGAGCGGAATAAAGGATGAAAGCAATGTCAGCCAAATGCTTTGGCCTTCCATTGGCACCACGGACAGTTTGACATTGTTGCTATCACTGGCTGCAGTCAGCTCTTGCATCGCTGCATCCGTGGCAGGAATATAGGTCGAGAAATTCTCCGATTTTTTCTCTTCGGATATCTCCCTATACTTACCGGTCACCAGATAAGCGTAACCGTCAAATTGTACCGTCATTTCCTCTATGTTGTTAGCTTTGACTTCCTGCCGCAGTTGATTATAACTAGGGGCATCGGCTTGCTCGCCGCCATTGGTGACGAATTGTACTATGCCCACCACGACTAAAAATAGAATCAAATAAAAACCAGAATTCCGGATGAACCGACTCATCCCCTACCTCCTCTCAAGACACATAAGATATTTTACCACAGCCTGTCTGGCCATCTCAACAAAGGCCCCCGATCTGTGGTAGCAGCCTATTGGCGCGGTTTAACTGCTGTAGATTTCCGGTTTCAGAATCCCGATGTAGGGGAGGTTCCGGTAATGCTCGGCGTAATCGAGCCCGTATCCGACAACAAAAGCATCCGGCAGCACAAATCCGGTATAATCAGCCTGCAAATCCACCGTACGGCGTGCCGGCTTGTCGAACAGGGTGACAACACGCACCGAGTTTGCCTTGCGGCTCTTCAGAAGCTCAATCAAATGGCTGAGCGTAAGACCGCTGTCGATAATATCCTCCACAATCAGAACATCCCTTCCTTCAACGGAAGCGTCCAGATCTTTAATGATCTTGACCACGCCAGAGGATTTGGTTGATGCTCCATAGCTGGATACAGCCATGAAATCCAACTCTAGAGGTACTGATATGGATTTAACCAAGTCGGCCATAAAAATAAACGCACCTTTAAGAACGCAAATAACGAGCGGATTGCGTCCCTCATATTCGGCGCTGAGCTTGGAACCGAGTTCCTTAATTTTTGCGCGAATCTCTTCTTCACTGATGAGTATTTCCTGAATGTCATTCTGCAACTTAAGTGGACCTCCTACGTTTATACTATGAAAGCGTGAAACGGGCCATTCTTCGTTTTACACTTGCCTTAAACATCCGACAGCTCCATTCGGAGAACTCGTGATGTGTGCCGCCCGCAAGCGGCGTGAACGGAACGTCGTACACCTGGAATCCATACGATGCTGCCGGAACCGTCACAAAGAATAGGAATCCGGGCACGGACAGACGGCGGGATTTTCTCATCAATGAGAATATCTTTCACCTTTTTGCTTCCGTTTAATCCCATGATCTTCATCTTGTCTCCCGGCTGTCTGTTGCGCACGGTTAAAGGAAACTGCAGCTCATCCGCATCAAAATCCGCCACAAAGGCCGATGGTCTGGAGCCGCTCCGGCTTTCGCTTCCTGTCTTTAACGACATTGTCAGCATTTTTCCGATTTCCTTAACATAAAGCTCTGACGCATCAGGAGAATCAAGAATGTATATGTACTGTCCCTGTTCTTCCGGAGGTTTTGGCCAAAACTGGATCACTCCGTACTCACGAACACAGGTAATGCCGTCACCCAGATCCAGACGCCAGTTGCTTCGCTGATCGTTAAGAATGCCGTGGCGCACCGTTTCAATCTTGACAAAATCGGTGTTTTCCTGATCTGAGGGCAGGTAATTTAATATTAGTTTAATCAAACGCCGTTGTAAAGCGACATGTAAGCCCAAAAAGGAAGGCGCGTCGAAAGCGAGCCTCCCATCGTTCTCCTGTACCAAACTCCGAAATTGCTTCGCAGCTTCAAGCTCCACAAAATCATCCTCCTGCTGGACAATTACGGCCAGCTGATTGAGTGAGGAGGAGAACTGCCCGTTGTATCGCTCCAAAAAAGGAAATACTTCCAGGCGAATCGCATTACGGCGGTACTTCGTCTGCAGATTGCTGTGATCCACCGCATACTGGAATCCGCATACGCGGCACAGCTCCACGATATCCGCCTTGTACATACGAAGGAACGGGCGGATAAGTTCCACTTTTTTTTCCGTGCGTTTAAATTTGATGCCGCCCAGGCCCGACAAACCGCTTCCGCGCAGTAGCCTCATGAATACCGTCTCGGCTTGATCGTCGGCATGATGAGCCAGAGCCACGGAGCGCGCATTGTGTTTCCGGGCCGTTTGCAGCAGAAATTCGTAACGCTTCTCTCTTGCCGCCTCCTGTCCACCCTTGCCGCTCTCTTCCATATAAGCGGGAATATCGATGAACGCCGTTTCCAATGGAAGTCCGAGCGACTCCGCCAGCTCGCGCACCATCTCCGCCTCCTGATCCGACTCTTTTCGAAAACCATGATGCACATGAGCGCAGATCAATCGGAGCGGCGTACGGTGCTGTGAGATTTCATGCAGAACGTGAAGAAGCGCAACGGAATCCGGTCCGCCGGAAACGGCAACCACGATACCGTCGCCTTCCGACCACAAATCAAACTCTGCGGCGGTACGCTCGATATGTTGGACGAATGTTCGTAAATAATCCTGTTTCACTTCCAGATCCCCTTTAGAGGTTGTTCAAAAAGTCCGCTTTTGATAAGAAACCCCCTATCGAGGCCACTTCAAAGGATGAGCGACCGCGATGCATAGGTAGGTTTTCTGGCGATATAGAATTTCACCAGTTCCACTGATAACTCATAAATTCTATATCTAACACGAAGTGAATCCGGAAGCCACTCGGCATCGAATCTTGAATTCAGCCGGGCCTAAGCAGATGCTTTCGAAGTATGTTTCCTGCGGAAACATTTCAGGTGCTCACGTACCAAAGCGTACGCTCCATTCCTGACGTCCCTAGTTTCATCCAATCTGAAGCGTCTTGAAAAAACGCACATCGGGAGCATAACCTTCTCGGTGCTGAAAACCGACCTTTTTGAACTCGCACCTTTATGAACTTCCAGTAACAAGGCAACAACTCATGAGCGGAAGAAGAAATAAACGGCGCAGGCCATAATGACCAAGGACAACCCAAACGCGTTCCTTAGCCAGCGCGGCGTACGTCCCGGAACGGGGCGACCGCCTCGGCTCGAGCCTTCATATATCCGTTTTCTCCACTCGTTCAGCGCTTCCCGTGAATCCGCGAATTCTCCCGACAATGCCTTGTTCAGCCAGACGGCGTACGGCTTGAATACGGGGTTTCTTCGCAGCACCAGCTGCAGGTCGGCAACGCTCCGGGTTTGGGGAAGCTGACAAGACGCCTCCTTAAGCGATTTCTCATCCAGCAGGCCGATGCACATCACGGCAAACGAGAACAAATCATAGGATACGTCGCCGGTCCGGCTCCCGGCATTCCAGTATCCCCGGTCGTACCATTCCGTAAACTGCTTTACGCTGCGCCCGAAGGAGCTGACGCCGCCGTAATCGATCAGTTCCACCCTTCCGTAGGCCGAAACCATCACATTATTCGGCTTCAAATCTCCGAACGCATAACCGGATGCATGCAGAACGGACAGCTTCTCAAGCAGCTTCAGCCCGATCAGGCCGACCCACTCGGTGCCGCGTTTGCGAATAAAATGATGCAGCGGGCTCCCCTCGATGTAACGCATGACATAGAAGGACACTTCGCCGCTGCCGTCATGATGATCGTCCGCCTCCACGAGGTAAGGGTCCGTCATTTGTTCTTTGAGTGCATTCAGCACATTAATTTCGGATTGTAGATCCAGAGCGTCATAGCCTACTTTTAAAGCATAACGCTCGCGCACTCCTGCCCGGTGGACCAGATACACCTTGCCGTTAGCCCCTTTACCGAGCATACGTTCCACGATGTACCGGCTGTTCCGCCATTTGCCCTTAATTACGGTTCCTGGCGGATAACCCGGGTTAGACAACGTAGTCACCGAGCATCCCTTCCTCTTGGCTGGAACGACCCTGCCATGATTGATTACCTTCTAGTGTACCATATCGGTAAAATTCAATCACCTTTAACAAGGCAGGTCCTGTCGGCGTCGCCCCCTTCATCTGCAGCCTGCTGAACATGCCGCGGGCACCGTCAAGATCCGAGGTCCAATCCACGTCCATGACGATATCCTCGCCGCTATGTTTTCCGGGAAAATGGAATACCGACAATTCGCTTGAGCCTGCGCGCGCTTTCAAGCTCAGCATCAGGTCGCGTATCGCTTCCTCAACGGCTGCCAGCTTAGGCTTCATGCTTGCACTTGCATCGATTAACAGCGCAACCTGAAGGGATGACGTCTCGGCCAGCTCATCCACCACTTCGACGACTTGCGAACGCTTGTCCGGCGGAAGTTCCTCCAGCGTCCCGCCTCCCAAAATATGCTGTATCTCCTTATTTACCGCTTGTTGGATCGTCTGAACCACCGTTTTCCGAGTCATCATCTGCATCGTCTGCGCAAGCTGCGGCGTACCTACGATCCGGTGTATGCCTCCTCCCGCTTTGGCTATCTCCTGTATTTCCAATCCCCCAAGTTCACCGATCGTCCCGTAATCAAGGACCCCCACCACGTTTACGACAATACCATCCTGCAGCGCATGCGCCGCGGCCAGAACCGGACTGGCACCGACATTCGAACACCCGTCTGTAATCAGCAAGATTTGTTTCATAATAAATTGCCTCCCGTCTGATCCATCCTATCGATTGGATTTCTATCTCTATCATTTCCACATTCAAGAGAGTTCAAACGACAATCAGGAAGAATAGACGGAAAAGAATTGATCGGCTCCGGGCCTCCATTTCCCGGGTAATCGCTTTGTTATATTGTAAATCCTCAGCTAACCGTTCGAGGCCGCTCCATGCGGGCGAATCCCGGAACATGCACATTCGACCATTCCGGATGGAAGTGATCCACGCGCCCGACCACCACCGTCATATCATCATGGATTTGATTCTGTTGATAGCGTATCACCTTCTCAAGCAGGCAATCGGCTATTTCCTGCGGGTCTTCACTGTTCACCTCCTGGATCATTCGTTTCATCCATAACTCCTTGTTCACCGCGTAACCCGGCGCATCATAAATGCCGTCCGTCATCATAATGAGAACATCGCCCGCCTGCAGCTGCAGGGATACCAAATCCACCTCGATATCCTGGATAATGCCGATGGGAAGATTGCTGGCCGAGACCGGTATGACATCATTGCCCCTTTTGATAAAGCTTGGCGTCGAACCGATCTTCATAAAAGTGGTCTGAGCCGTGTATTGATCGATGAGAGCCATATCGACCGTGGCATAGATTTCATCCGGCGAGCGCAGCATCAGGATCGAGTTGACCGATTTAATTGCCAGCTTCTCATCCATGCCGGATTGAAGCAGCTGCTCTAATATATTCAGGGCCGAGCTGCTCTCGAGCCTTGCCCTTTCCCCGTTCCCCATTCCATCGCTGAGCGCTACCGCAAACGTGCCGTTGCCCAGCTCAACCGTACTGAAACTATCCCCTGATAAAATATCTCCTCCCTTGGCCGCTGCCGCTACGCCCGTCATAATTTCAAATGTTTTGGCCGACCCGAAACGCACCGTCGCCAATCCGTCCCTTGGATGGGTCAGGGTTTCTTCCATAACTGCGATATGCTCCCCGAGAATGTCGGACAGCAGCGGCCCGATAATCTTCCTGCATTCGTCGTATCCGCGGGTATACGCATGAACGATCTCAATCTCGACCTGACCCGAATCCAGGCTAATAATATCGATGCCTTGAATCGATAACCCCAACTGCTGCAGCGCTTCCCTGATCTGCTCCTCCTGAATGTGCATCGTCTGGCTTTCCCGTTTAATCTCTCGAGCCAAATCCTCCATGACCTGCGACACACCGGATAATTGTTCCGCTACCAGATGGCGGCTATCGTATATTTGGCGTTTCCACTGCATATCATGTTGGTAAAGATGATACTGCTGCTTCAGGATGCCGAGCACCTCCTCCTTCTTGGCGCAGATCCGGCTCCACTCCGGCGGCAGATCGTCTGCTTCCATCTCGGGATTCTCCTCGATCGAGGTCATCATATCGGTCATATATTTATAAGTCTGGTAGAATTTCATGTCCCAGCACTGATTCCGTTTATAGCAGGTGGCGCAGCTTCCTTCCGCCACGGCATTCATGAAATGATTCATCTCCTCCGCCTGTTTGCCTGGAGGCTGTATGACCCCTGACGTTTGTCCGAAACTTTGCGAGAGCTGGCGGAACACCTTGGAGAATTGGGTCACGCGATCGGCTGTGAGGTCCCGGACCCGCTTGGCATACTCATGCTGAGAACGAGTATGATCCTGCGTCCCCGGCACATATCTGCCGATGGCCTGCATCACGCTTTTCGGTGTAATGAGGAACAGCACGATGGCCGCGCAGGTTTCCCATGTGGAGATCATGACTTCTCCGGGATTGCTGAAATAGATGGAAAGAATGGTTGCCCCGAGCAGCATGCCCAGCGAAACGCCGCCCTTCTTCCCTTCCTTCAGCATACCGGCGAGCATCCCGGAAAAGGCGAGCAGGCTCATCTGCGAGAAGGCCGATATATTGGCCAAACTGAGGATTAGGCCCGTCACTACGCCAACCGAAGCGCCCAGCGGCGCACCCCCTACCAACGCAAACAGCAGAATCAGATACCGGGATAAGACATGCTCCACCGACAGGGATTGAACGGTCCAGCCGACGGCACCTGTCATGACCGACGCCAGCAGAATGATGATGCATAGAATTTCTTCATTACGAAGAACATGCGTTTTTTTACGAAGCGTCAGCACCGGAATCGCCTGGATAAAGACCAGCGTCAACACGAAACTGAGTACGGCATTTAAGGTGAGCATCATCATGGAGTACCAGGTAATGCTTGGTCCGATGAGGACGCTGAACAGGTTCACAAAAAAGGTGGAGACAAATACCATCAAAGGTGCATAAGACAATTCCGCCCGATCATATGTCTCCAATCCCCGCATCATAAAATAAAAGATCAAAATCTCTGCCGGCACCATCCATGCCACCGGAAAGGAAGCAAATAAACTTCCTGCAACGATCGCTGCGCCTACCGGCAGCAAAACATCGCGTCGCATAAAGGCGATGACTGCGAAATAGGCGACTGCAAATGGAGAAAGTTCCCCCAGAATCATAGCTCGTCCGAGCAGAAAACCCATGAAGGTTAGCAGGATCATCCACTTCTTTGCGGCCAGGAAGTGGATGGGACGCTGCAGGAAAGGCAGCTGCCCTAACCGTTCCGCCACGCGGGCACGAATAGAACCCGCTCCCCCTTTAACTGCCTCAGTACCCGGAAACATCACCAGATTTCTTTTATCCATTATGCTGGCACCCCATTCTTCACGAATTTGTTGGTCCCATTATAAAACCCCCGTTTCGGAAAGTTTGTCAGAACACCGGACAAGCCCCAAAGAAATTTCCGACAAAATCAACGTGCCCTGCGAACGTTCGGGAAACGACCGCTCATCCCCCGCGCCCAGCCGGGTTTCCGCAGGTCTAGCCTGGGGCGTTCGGGCGGATCATTTCCCGAATTGAGGCGGCCATCCCGCGTTCATTCCGCAGATTGGCGCCGTAAAATGCGTAGGAACCTGTCGTACCCTTGGATGCAACGACAAAAAAACCGCAGAAGGCAATTTCCCTCTGCGGTCAGTTTATATTTTATCGAATTACATACGTTTGGCTCCGCGTCCGCCGCGTTTGCCTTCCGTATTCTTCTTGAGCGAAGAGATTCGTTCTTCACTGTCTTTCAGGAAGCGTGACATTTTATCCTCAAATGAAGGCTTGTTGGCCGCAGGCTTAAACGGGCGTCCACCGCGTTCGCGGTTGAATCCTCCTCCACCGCCACCTCCGAATCGTTCTCCGCCGCCTCCACTGCGTTCCGGTCTCGGTGCGCGGGGTGGACGACTTTCGGAAGCCGGCTTGTCGACAGCCTGCTTGATCGAAAGACCGATCTTGCCGTCCTTGTCGACATTAATCACCTTCACGGTAACGACATCGTTGATCTTCAAATGATCGTTGACATCCTTAACGTAGTTGTCGGCGATTTCCGAGATGTGAACGAGACCCGTGACACCTCCTGACAGATCCACAAATGCTCCAAAATGCGTTATGCCTGTCACCTTGCCCTCTAACTTGGTGCCCACTTCAATTGCCATAGAATAAAATGATCCTCCCTTAAAAATATACAGTCCGATTTAGAAATCGCGCTGCGGTGATTTGATTATACGATAATGACCTAAACAAGGTCAACAGACGTCTGTCATGCCTAATTACGGCGATTCGCCCGAATTTTGGGGCTGAATGATCGGCGTTTCATTCGGCAGATACAATCCGAACTTCTTGCGGGCAATCTGCCCGATATATTCTGGGTCCTTCAATCGCTCCACTTCGTGAGTAATCTGGATGAGCGACTGTTCAACGGACTTATAATCCTCTTGCTTCTGAGCTAGCGCTTCGTTCTGATTACGGATGCGGTCATTCTGGGACCAGAGCGTTGATCCTGCCCAGATCAAAAACAGCGCCATCATCGCCACAAACATTCTCTTACGCCGGCGGGCGCCTTTGTTCTTTGTCTTGGTTTGTTGGGGAGCCTGCTTCGATGGATCAGCAAATCTTCCCATGACCATACCTCCTAAAACCAGCGCTTCCACGCCTTGATAACCTTGTCCGCTAATTGCCTGCTCCATGCCGGCAGCCTGACCCTGGATGTGATCGGTCTCAGCATCCATTTCAGGAGTCGCCAAAAAGGCATGAGGCATTTAAGGATTAAACGCAACAGCGACAGGAGAAACTTCCATAGAAACCTTAACAGCCCTAAGCCCAGCATCAGGATTCCTTTGATCGGATTCCATAATAGCATACGGAACAGCTTGTACAAAAAGGACAGCAAGCCTTTTGTCACTTGAATTAACATTACCACAAAACGCTGGGTTATGACACTCCATAATAAAAAATAGATCCAAACCCCTATAAATAGCCCAACAAACACATAAAAGCGTAGCTGCCCGTCATTGGTCATGTATAACATGCGAAAAATGAAGAAGGCTGCCGCAATCCAGTAAAGGAAGTCCAGGGCATGCTTGGACCATTGCGGGAAACGGAGCTGCCCTGCCAGCACCCGGTAGCTGTCGAAGGCGACTCCCATCGCTGCTCCGGAGAAGAGCATCCAGAGCAGCGTGATCCATTGTACGCTGGGATTCATTTAAACAGCTTGCCCAGCAGACTCTTGTTCTTGGTCTGCGAACCGGGATTCAAATATATCAGGGAGTGCACCTGACCTTCAATCGACAAAAGCCCCTCTTCCAGGCTGAGATTTTTAATATGTAAATTTTGCCCCCGAATGGTCAGATGCCCAAGCTCGGTCTGAAGCAGGAATTCTTCGCTGTCAAAGCTCTCCACGTTTTGGACACCCGTAATGTCCAGCAGCTTCCGGTTCTGCATCCGCAGATCATGAAACTTGCCCTTCCCTTGGTCGATCATGGCATGTACCCCTCCTTTTAACAATAGCTTATGGGGAGGTGCCTGTCTTTAGAACCGGAAGCGGCGCACACCTTCATGAAAGATCGGAAAGCAGCCGGGATGCTTCATAAACGAACGGGAGCCCGGATCTCCCGTACATATATACACGCCAGGATGAAAACAGAAACGTCCCCCCCACCTTATGGTGAGAGGGACGTTTCATGGAACGGCTCGGGCTGTTTACCAGTCCAATCCGCGATCTTTAACGATCGGTTCTTCCTTGACCAAGGTATAGAGGCTGGTCGCCTCATCTTTACGGGTTGTCTCGGTAAGACGCTCGACCCGGACGGTCACCAGCTTCTGGCCAAACTGGACGGTGATCTCATCGCCCACTTTAACCGTGCTGCTCGGCTTGGCCTCGCGGCCGTTGATCAGCACCCGGCCTTGATCCGATACATCTTTCGCTACGGTACGCCGCTTGATTAACCTCGATACTTTCAGGAATTTATCGACGCGCATTATTTTACAGCTTCTTTAAGCTTGTTGCCTGCCTTGAACGCAGGAACGTTGGATTCTGGAATTTCGATCGTGTTGCCTGTTTGCGGGTTGCGGCCTGTGCGTCCAGCGCGCTTGCGAGTTTCGAATGTACCGAAGCCGATCAATTGAACTTTATCGCCATTAGCCAAAGCTTCCGTGATTTCGCCAAGGAAGCCGTTCAGGACGTTCTCTACGTCTTTTTTAGTCAATCCACTTTTACCGGAAATGTTGTTGATCAGATCTGTTTTGTTCATGAATTAAATCCTCCCAATTATCAGAAAAATATAAGATTTACGGTTATTCGGTTATACCGCCTTGCACTCTGCAAGATTTCACCATTAATGATTATTCTGGATGCCTTGCGGAATTCCTGCCGCATATCCCTATTTTTTTATTTTTTACGTGAAAAGATGCGTTTTTTCACTCTTCGATACCGCCGTGATGCGCCGATCCCGTTTTGGCGGACTGCCACAGGGCTTCCATCTCGTCCAAGGTGCTTTCCTGCAGGGTTTTGCCCTGGGCGGCAAGCTGCTCCTCTATGTAGCTGAAGCGATGGATAAACTTCCGGTTCGTTCTCGAAAGCGCCTCTTCCGGATCCGCGCCGATGAATCTTGCCGCATTGGAAACCGCGAACAACAGATCGCCGAGCTCGAGCGCCGTATCCTCGTCGGATTGACCCTCCGTCACCGCTTGCCGCAGCTCACCGAGCTCCTCCTCAATCTTCTGGAATACGCCGTCGATGTTATCCCAATCGAAGCCCACCTTGGACGCCTTCTTCTGGAGCTTGTACGCCTTCATCAAGGCGGGAAGGTCCCGCGGGATGCCGTCCAGCGCCGAGGCCTTCTCCGGGGAGAGCCCCTTGCGCCGTTTCTCTTCCGCCTTCATCTGCTCCCAGTTCTGCAGGGCCGATTCCGCGTCTTTGGCGCTGCTCTCGCCAAAAACATGCGGGTGGCGGAAGATCAGCTTGTCATTCAGGGCTTGAATGACGTCGTACACCGTGAAGGTGCCCAGCTCTTCTTCCATCTGGGAATGCAGCATAATTTGCAGGAGCAGGTCGCCGAGTTCCTCCTGCATATGCTCGGGATCATCCTCGTCAATCGTCTCCAATACCTCGTAGGTTTCTTCGATCAGATTTTTGCGGATGGATTCGTGGGTCTGCTCACGGTCCCACGGACAGCCTTCGGGACTGCGGAGAATGCCAACGATCTCATGAAGCCTCGCAAACGTCCGCTGCCTCAGATTGCTGTCATCGCTTCGGGGTACATAGATCAGCGACAAATTGCCGTATCCGTCGATGCGATCGAGCTCGAAGAGCGGCACTTGCCGGATCGCTTCCTCGCCCTCAACGCCCAGCGCATGGCCGACAATGACGGGATAATCGTCCGGATACAGCTCCATCAGCGCCAGTTTCACTTCCGAAGCCGTAAACATGTCATACACCTGGCCGATCAGGGTATGCAGCTGCGGCTGGATGACGCTTGCTCGAAGCTCAGCGGCATCGAGCAGCTGGAAGCCCTCAATGGGATCGAAACCAAGGCGGACGAAGGCCTCGTCCAGAAAGCTCTCGCCGCCGAGCACCGTAAGCGTCACATTCTCTCCGGGGCAGCGCTCGCGCAATAGCCGGACCGTTGCCTCCGCTACCATCGGATGCCCGGGTACCGCGTAGACGATCTCGCGCTCGTCGTCCTTCGCGGCCTTGGCCAAGTTGATTAGAGCGGCTGCAATGGATTCGTACACCTCGGGAAAGGTGTCGTGCGCTTCATACACATGGTCAAACGATTCCGGCTGAACCTGGAACTCTTTCAACGCAGCCATGACGGGATGGGATAATGTGCGCACATACACCTTCGATGCCCGCTGCATGGTTTTGATGATGCCTATCGTCAATCGATCCGGATTGCCAGAACCCAAGCCGACCACCGTAATGGATGCACTCATAAGCTACTTCCTTTCGTCTTCGTCCGCCTTGTCGACGTCGTTATCGTACACTACTATATCACAGAAGATCAAATATCTGCACGTCTGCCCGGTTCAGCGCAGCACGCGCAGGGCCCGCAAGAAGGCTGCCAGCGGTCTTCCGACCTTCGGCAGCATCCGAAGCTCCTCCTCGGTGAGGAGCTTCGTGACCGCAGCGCCGATGAGGAAGGCGCCGCAGCCGGCCGCGACGCCGCTCAGGCTCGCGAACACGTGGGTCAGGCGGCCTGGTGCGAAGCCGGCCGCCCCCAGAAGGCCGCCGGACGCGGCACTTGCGCCCCAGGCGGCCAGCGCCACCGCAGCGAGGACCGGCAGCGTCCTCGCGAGCATCCCGCCGGCGTCAAGACGGGCGCCGGCCCTTCGCGAGAGCAGCGCGAGGTTGAGCGCGGCTGCGGTCAGATGCGCAGCGACGCCGGCGATGGCCGCGCCGGTAATGCCGAACTGCGGCACCAACAGCAGGTTGAGCAGCAGTTTCAAACCGGCCGCAGCCAGCAGGTGAATCGCCGGCCCCTTGACCATGCCGATGCCCTGGAGCAATGCTGCCGTAATCGTGCTCAGCGTCCCCCCGGCAGCTGTAAAGGCAATCACCTGCATCGTGCCCGTACCTGCGGCAACTTCATACAGCATGATATTGATCGGCTCAGCCAGCACAGCCAGGCCTACGGAGGCCGTCATGCCGATCAGCCAGAACCAGCGAAGGGCCATGCGGCTTTGGCTTGCGACCCGGTCCGATTCTCCCTTGAACTTGGCTTCCGCCAACGCAGGGATGAACAGCACCGACAAGGAAGCGGCCAGCATCGTAACCAGCTGGACCAGCGGCAGGCCGCGGTTATAGACCCCAAACTCCGCCATGGCCAGCGATTCGCCAAGTCCGCCGGACGCCAATAACCGGGGCACGGTGAAAGTGTCCACCAGTCCGATTAGCGGAACCGCCAGCAGACTGAGGCAGACCGGGATGCCATAAGCGAGCAGGCGGCCAAGCAGAACACCTGCTCCCTCTTTAGTTACATCGGCACGCATCTCCGTTTTGTTCATACCGAACTCTCCGGATTCGTGCCTTGCTGCTCCCCGCGAGGTGCTCCGAGATGCCCGGATATGCTTGCGCCAGTAGATCCCCATCACCAAAAGCCCGGCGGCACCGCCGGCAGCAGATCCAAGCAGCGCCCCCGCCGCAATCACGTCGGCATCGGCGCCGACACGGATCAGGTAGAGCAGCAGCACGATCATGACCCCGACGCGGACCATCTGCTCCGTAATCTGGGAGATGGCCGTCGGCACCATATTATGCAGTCCCTGAAAATAACCGCGCAGAACCGACATCCAGGGTACGAAGGCCAGCGCCAAAGCTCCTGCGCGGAGAGCCGGTATTACCTGGCTGCTGCCGATCCACTTCCCGATCCACGGAGCGCAGGCGTACATCAGGAAACCAAGGATCAGGCCGAACAGCACCAGCGCGGCGGAGGACAATCGCAGCAGCCGATGACCGTCCCGAGTGCGCCCTTCCGCCTCATACTCTGCCACATACTTGGATACGGCCGCGGGGAAGCCGATCGCCGCGATCGTAATGATCATCATATAGAACGGATAAACCGTGTTGTAGATGCCAAAGACGGCATCGCCGCCCATGTTTTGCAGCGGTATTTTTTGCAGCGTGCCAATCAGCTTGGACAGAATGGCGGCTGCGCTGAGGATAAACGCTCCCTGCAGCAGCCTTGCCCCGGTTTGATCTGGTTTCATATCCTCTTCCAATCCCCTAGTCTCTTCTTTCGCATCACCAGCCGATCCTCATGCAGACGCTGCCATGCGTACCTCCATTATAACCAAGGGTGGGAGAGTGTCACAAAATTCGACCGGACAAAACAAAAACTCCCTGCTGCCGATTGACCTAGTGATCAACGTTCAGCGGGAGTCTCCATCCAAGGAACGATGTCCTCGTCTACTGTTCCATTTGCTTGCCGAGGAAACCTGCGGCAGTTTCAGCCATTTTCACTTCCATCTCGCCCATGTTCACGGATTCGTCCTTGTTCAGCAGCACGACGCTGCCAATCGGGTCTCCTCCTGCAATGATAGGCGCGGCGACAAAAGCGGACAACGCTTCCGGATTGTCTTTGCTGATCTCATACGTACCGTTGTTGCTTTCCAGTACCGTCTTGCGATTTTCCATGCAGTTTTCCAGAAGGTTGCCGATCGGCTTGTCCAAATACTCCTTCTTGGAGCCGCCTGCAACGGCGATAAACGTATCACGGTCCGATATGATCGTGATGTGGCCTGTACTCTCATAAAGGGACTCTGCATATTCCTTCGCAAAATCGCCCAATTCACCGATCGGTGAATATTTCTTCAGAATGACTTCGCCATCCCGGTCCACGAAGATTTCGAGCGGGTCGCCTTCGCGAATCCGCAGTGTGCGTCTAATTTCTTTTGGAATGACCACGCGCCCGAGGTCATCAATACGGCGGACGATACCAGTAGCTTTCATGTCACTTGTTGCCCCACTTTCATAAGAAGATTTTTCAACTACTGTTCCATTCGGGAAGAGGATGTCCCCAGGTATATAAGAGTTAATGTCTGACCATAGTATTCATCCATTCCCAATTCCTTATACATCATCTACCCTCTGTTGGTTGCGAAATCCAAAAATAAATCTCGTCAGGAGCGACTTCACCGCCCCGGGGGGAGAAAAAATCCATAACGCGCGCATCGCACGTTATGGATTCAAAGGATCACGCCATTTCATCATCACGCTGGCCGTCGATTTGGCATCACTCGCAGCACCATATCCTTGTGCCGATACCGGTCCACGGGCCACGGGCTTATTTACCCGTATCTTCCTTGCCTGCATCCGGTGTTTGGTCGCCCTCTGCCGGTTTGTCGGTCGTGCCGTCCGTCTTCTGGTCACCCGTGCCTTCGGCAGGCTTGTCCGCATTCTCGCTCTTCGGAAGGTTCATGCTCTCAATCAGGTTGTTGAGTTCATTCTGCATAAAGTTGTCGATCTTCGCCGAAGCCAGTTCGCTCCGAATGCCTTCCTTCTGATCGGCTGGAAGCTTGTCATACGTCACTTCCTCGCGCTTCTCCACTTTCATGACATGGTAGCCGTAATCGGTTTCTACCGGATCGCTGATTTTGTTCAGTTCCAGCGTTAAGGCCTTTTCCTTAAATTGAGGCACCCAGCTGCCTGCCGGCTTGTTCTCATACAGGCCTCCGCTGTCCTTGGAGCCCGGGTCCTGGGAATATTCCTTCGCCAAAGCAGCAAAATCCTCCCCTTTATTCAGCTTGGACTGTACTTCCTTGGCAATTTTGAGCGCCTCGCCCTCCGGTCTCTCCTTGCCTTCGGCATCTTGAAAAGCAATCAGGACATGACGAACGCTAATGTTGGTGTAGTCCTTCTTGTTCGCATCGAATTCCTTCTTGATATCCTCTTCGGTTACCTGATTCTTCTCATGCTCCATGACGGTCATGACGCGAAGCATATAATTCTTCAGGTCGTCCTCCGTCAATTTTTGAGATTCCAGGGCAGCTTTAAACTGTTCCTCGCCCATTCCGGCTTTTTGCTGCTTTAACAAATCATCCGTTTGCTTCTCGGCAGCTTCCTTGGCTTTATCGTCAGCTTTGGCGTACAGGTACTCATACGCTACCCCCTGTTTCGCCAAATACTCCTTAAATTCATCCATTTGCAAAAATTGGGCATATTCCGGGGACATGAACTGAATCATGCGCTGTTCCAGATCAAATTCCTTCTCGGTAATTTCTCCACCCTTATATTTGACAATGACTTTGCTGTTATCTTCTTCGGCACCTTTAGTCTTGTCGTTTCCGCACGCAGCGATCATCGACATGGATAGTACTGCTGTGATCGATACAATAAACGTCTTCCATGCCTTATTATTTCTTGACGGCATTTTGTAGTTCTCCCTTCAGGTTGAATGGCCCTTGTGCAGCCTCCAGGAATTGCTCAAGCAATTCTAACAGTTGTTGATCGGATAGTCCCTTGCCTTTGATTCGAATGGCCATAGCCGGCCCTTGTTCAAATTGTACACGTCTTTCGAACTTATTTCCAATTTGCGCAAGCCCTGCGGTGTCCACCGCTTTATCCTGCCCTTCATAAAACTGCAGCAGAACGTCGTCCCCGCGCTGGGTAATGGAATCGATCCCGTACGTACGGCCATATACCTTCAAGCGGGATACGGCAAGCAGGTTGCTTACCGCCAGCGGCAGCTCGCCAAAGCGGTCAAGCAGCTCGTCCTCAAGCTCAGCCGATTCGTCGATCGAGGAAACGACGGCCACTTTTTTATAAATTTCGATCTTCTGAATGCTGTCATAGATGTAATCGGACGGCAGGTAAGCGTCAATCCCCAAATCGATGGACGTGTTCCAGTCCTTCGACGGCAATGACGGCTCGCCCAGCATGCTGACTTTGCGTTTCTGAATCTCCTCTGCCAGCATCTGCGAATACAGGTCAAACCCGACCGAAGCGATGAAGCCATGCTGCTCCGCCCCGAGCAAGTTGCCCGCTCCGCGGATCGACAAGTCCCGCATCGCAATCTTGAATCCGGAGCCCAGCTCCGTAAACTCTTTAATCGACTGCAGCCGCTTCTCGGCTACTTCGGTCAGCACCTTATCCCGCTGGTACGTGAAATAGGCATACGCGATCCGGTTGGAACGTCCGACGCGCCCACGCAGCTGGTACAGCTGGGAGAGGCCCATTTTGTCGGCGTCGTGCACGATAAGCGTGTTGACATTCGGAATGTCGACACCCGTCTCGATAATGCTTGTGCTCACCAATACGTCGTATTCGCCGTCCAGGAAATCGAGAATGGTCTTCTCCAGCTCCGTTTCCGACATTTGGCCATGCCCTACGCCTACGCGGGCCTCCGGCACCAGCATCGATATCTGGGCTGCCATCTCTTGGATCCCTTGAACCCGATTGTAGAGATAGTATACCTGGCCACCTCGGGCCAGCTCCCGTTCAATGGCTTCCCGCACCAAGGTCTGGCTATGCTCCACGACATACGTCTGCACCGGAAAACGGTTCTCCGGCGGCGTCTCGATTACGGACAAGTCCCGAACGCCGAGCATCGACATATGCAGCGTGCGCGGAATCGGCGTTGCCGTCAGCGTCAGCACGTCGACATTGGTCTTCAGCTTTTTCAATTTTTCCTTATGCGTAACGCCAAAGCGCTGCTCCTCATCCACGATCAGCAGCCCCAGATCCTTGAACACAATATCCTGGGACAGGAGTCGATGCGTGCCGATCAGAATATCGACCGAGCCCTGCTTCACTTTTTTGATCGTCTCATTCTGTTCCTTACGGCTGCGGAAACGGCTCAACACCTGGATATTGATCGGGTAATTGGCGAAGCGCTCCCGGAACGTCTCGTAATGCTGCTGGGCCAGAATCGTGGTCGGTACCAGCACCGCAACCTGCTTGCCTTCGATCGCCGCCTTGAATGCAGCGCGAACCGCCACTTCCGTTTTCCCGTAACCGACGTCACCGCACAAGAGCCGGTCCATCGGACGGTTCTGCTCCATGTCTTTTTTGATTTCGGTAATGGCCCGAAGCTGATCGGGGGTTTCATCATAAGGGAACATGTCCTCGAATTCCTGCTGCTCGGACGTATCCTTCTCAAATCCGTACCCCGGCGCAGACTGACGCTCGGCATACAGCTTGATCAGATCGTCGGCGATATCCTGAACGGAGGAACGAACCTTGTTCTTGACCCGCGTCCATTCATTTCCGCCCAGCTTGTAAACCTTCGGCTCTTTATCCTCGGAACCGACATATTTCTGGATGAGATCGATCTGCTCGATCGGAACGGACAGCTTATCGCCCCCGGCGTAGAGAATATGCATGTAGTCCTTATGGATCCCGTTGATTTCGAGCGTCCCGATCCCCATATATTTCCCGATGCCATGGTTTTGATGCACTACATAATCGCCGACCTTGAGCTCCGTATAACTCTTGATGCGCTCGGCGTTGTCCATATTCTTCGTGGTTTTGCGTGTTTTTCGCTGCTTTGAGGAGAACATCTCGCTCTCCGTAATAATGGCCGCGTGAACCGAGGGCATCTCGAAGCCGTTCTGGAGATGGCCTTCCAGCATAACCGGTTCTTCGATGCCGTAGTCCTGCAGAACCCGCCGCATCCGGTCCATCCGCTCCGCATCGCCGGCAAGCATCATGACCTGGACGCCTGACTTCTTCCAGCGTTCCATCTCGGCCTTGAGCACGTTCATCTGGCCATGGAAATCCTGCATGCCGCGCGTAATGACATTGACGATATTCTGCGGCTGCATTCTCGGCACCTGGCGCAGGAAGATGGAGATCATCAGACTCTGGTAAGGATGTTGATAAATCAGCTCCTCCGTATCCAGGGACAACGGCAGATCCGGCAGCGATTTGCCGTTTTGCATCAGATGCAAATTCCATTCCGCTTCATCCCGCTCCAGCTGCTTGGCTGTTTCCAGCAGACGGGCAGGCTCATCCATGATCAGAATCGTATCCTTCGGCATGTAATCGTACAGATTGGTCTTCTCCGGATACAACAAGGAGATATATTTATAGATTTCAGGGAAGTAGATCCGCTCGCGCAGCATTTCGACTTCCCGGTGTATTTCATCCCGCAGTCGGAGCTTGGCCTGACGGTCGCTCATGCGTTCAAGCTGCGCCTCCAGCAGGCGGACCACCGTATCCGCCGTGCGGCTGAGCCGCTCCGCATCCGCAATGATTTCCTTGCACGGTGTGATCATGACCTCCCGGACCTTATCGATGGAGCGCTGATCCGTCGGATCAAAGGTTCGGATCGAGTCGATATCCTCATCAAACAGCTCGACGCGGTACGCCATGGCTGTTGTCATTGGGTAGAAGTCGATGATCCCCCCGCGGACGCTCATCTCGCCGCGGCGCTCTACCCGTTCCACGCGTTCGTACCCCATCTCGATCATCCGGTTGAGGAAGGCGTCCAACACGAGGGTCCCGCCGTCGTGAAGCACGATTCGGGCATCGGACATCACCTCGGGAGCGGGGAGAAGGCGGCGCACGCCGGAAAATGGCGCAACGACAATACCCCGGAAGCCTCTTGCACAACGGACGAGCACATCGATCCGCTGCGCCAGAGTCTCGGGGCTTGAAACGGCCGACTCGGCCGCCACCAGTTCATTCGCAGGGTATAACAGCACTTGATCCGATGACAGCGCTTCCTGTAAATCATCTGCGATTTTCTGGGCTGAAAACATATTATGAGTGACCACGAGCAGCGGGCGCTGCTGGTCCTGGTGCAGGGCAGCCATTAAGATCTGTCTGGACGACCCGGAAAGACCGGAGATCAATTGCTCCCTCATGCCGGCATGAACGCCAGACGTTATGGATTTGAAGTCCGAATCCTTCGAAAATACATCAATAAGTGCTTGTAACAAAAGGGGCACCTCTCTTATGCAAAAGAAATGAATTTCCTAGACTCTATTTCTCATGGAATTTTAGACGATTGCCGAAAAATTATAACCGAAAAGAAGCCTTGAGCAAAACTGCCAAGGCTAAAGCAGCGGCAGGCTCTGCCGCTGTATGTCATCTACGAAAAAACGTCGTGTACCCCATTATACTCTCATTGCAGGGGGTTTGCCAAAAGGCTGAGTTCCGGATGGGCCTCGAGCGCTTCCCTGCAATGATCGCAGGTTACCCGAACCATCACTTCTCCGTTAAAATCATACGCTATTATATCCCTGCGTTCCTCAGGGGTCAAGGAATCAAATCCGAGACGGGCTTCGGATACATCATGGGAATCGATGCGGCCCTGGAACGCTCGACAATGTCTGCAAACATAGGTTATCGCCATCATATGCCTCCTGAAGGTCGTATATTACCTTCAGTATGCCCGGATTTCCCTTGTTTAAGACCCGGATGTCCCCATTATCGAATACCTCGGAGTCATCTTACGGGGATACTTCATCTTTGTTCCTCTGTTCCTCACCTATGTTGCTCTTCTACGACTTGTTAAACTTCGCCATAGTCTGCTCAAAGGTATGACCCAAACTGAATTCCAGTGCGTCACAGGTCTCTTCCACCATGTGCTGCAGCTGTTCGCGCTCCTTCTTCGGGAACGTCCCGAGCACGTAGTCGACAATCGCATAACCCGGCTCGGGTCTCGAAATGCCCATTCGGACCCGGTTGAAGCTCTGGGTTCCGGTATGCTGAATGATGGACTTGATGCCGTTATGTCCTCCGGCGCTGCCCTGATACCGCAGGCGGATTTTACCGACGACGGTATCCAAATCATCATAAACCACAATCATGTCTTCCAGGCTCACCTTATAATAATCCATATAAGCACGCACAGCCTCGCCCGAGAGATTCATGAACGTCATCGGTTTGATCAGGACGGTTTTGGTGCCGCCAATCATTCCTTCGGCGATGACCGATTTGCATTTATTCTGATTGAACTTCAGGCCATGGCGCTCTGCGAGGGCATCCAATGCCATGAATCCAACATTGTGGCGTGTCTTCTCATAATTGGGACCGGGGTTGCCCAGTCCGACAATCCATTTCATCACAGGTTGATTCCTTTCACGATTTATACTTTCTTCTTTGCGCATTTCTGAGTACAATATGAACAAAACCTATTGGCGTTATGCCCTCATAAGAAGGTGAATCGGCATTGAAAGCTTTCGAACAGAAATTAACGCATCACAGCCATTTTCAATACCATATGAAGCATGGCATCCCTGTTCAGGTCTATGAACTCGGTTGTCACATCGACGTGGGTCTGATCACTGCGGTCGACGCCTATTTTGTCGAGCTTGAGGGAACGCTGTACAACCGGAGTACGTTCACTTTCATCTCCAGGCCCGGATACTGACAAGGGATGGACGCCGCCCTGACATTGGCAGGTCATGATTTTGAAAACGTTTTCTTGATGGCTGTCCATCTGCATCTGCTAAAGGGCCGTAATGCCGTCATAGCCGACAAGGGCTACATTTCCCTCATGAGGAGATGTAACCCTGCCTTTTACACGGTTTATTATTCTATTTCAAACAACTTGCTGATCGACAATTCCTCGTGAACCCGGATGATGGCTTCACCCATCAACGGAGCAACCGACAGTACCGTCAGTTTGCTGCTAGGGTTCGGATTGGTGATCGGAATGGTATCCGTTACGACAACTTCCTTCAGCGGGGAGTTTTCCAGACGCTCATGGGCAGGGCCCGAGAGAACCGGATGCGTACAGCACGCATAGACTTCCTTCACGCCGCCTTCCATCAACGCATTGGCACCCAGCACAATCGTTCCGGCGGTATCGATAATGTCATCGATCAGAATGGCGGTCTTGCCTTCGATATTCCCGATAATGTTCATGACTTCACTGACATTCGGCTCCGGCCGGCGTTTATCGATAATCGCCAGCGGGGCATTCAGGAAATCAGCAAGCTTTCTCGCGCGAACCACGCCGCCGTGATCCGGAGATACAACGACCGGGTTCTCGATCTGCTTCGAACGGAAATATTGGGCGAGGATCGGCACGCCAAGCAAATGATCCACCGGAATATCGAAAAATCCTTGAATCTGCATCGCATGCAGGTCCATCGTAATGACGCGATGAGCCCCTGCCTTTTCGATCAGGTTGGCAACCAGCTTAGCGGTGATCGGATCCCGCGAACGCGCTTTACGGTCTTGACGGGCATATCCGTAATACGGAATAACCACGTTGATGCTCTTCGCGGATGCCCGCTTGAGCGCATCCACCATAACCAGCAGCTCCATCAGGTTATCATTCACCGGCAAGCAAGTGGACTGCACAATATAGACATGACAACCCCGTACGCTCTCGGAGAGCTTAACTTGAATCTCGCCGTCACTGAAGCTGGTTGTATGCGACTCTCCCATCGGAATGCCGATGTAATCAGCGATTTGATGGGCAAGTTTAGGATTGGAATTACACGTGAATATTTTTAATTTAGAATCAAGATAAGTCATAGAATAAAAACCCTCCGTGCTGGTTCGTTGAATTAGGCTATCCGATCACCGCTTCTTATCTTGGAAATGAGAAGCAGGGATAATTACGATTTCTTGTTCTTCTTGGCGATGGCGCGTGCCCGGATCTTCTCTGCGTACCCTGGCTTGTTCTCCTGACGCTGCCTAGCGATGGCCAGATCATTGTCCGAGACGGAATGCGTAATGGTCGAGCCTGCAACAACGAATGCGCCCTTGCCCACCTTCACCGGCGCAATCAAATTCACGTTGCTGCCGATAAATGCATCGTCTTCTATTTCGGTAATGGACTTATTATAACCATCATAGTTGACTGTAATCGCACCGCAGCCGATATTGACGTTTTTGCCGACTTTGGCATCGCCAACATAACTGAGATGGGATACTTTAGAACCGTCGTCAATCGTCGCGTTCTTCACTTCGACGAAGTCGCCCACCTTCACGTCAGCTCCGAGTTTTGCCCCCGGACGGAGATAAGCAAAAGGCCCTACCGAGGTCCGAGAGCCGACTTCAGCGCTGCTGAGCACCGAATGTTTGACGCTGGCACCATCCGCGATAACGGAGTCCTCGATATCGGTATCCGGCCCGATGACGCAGTCTTCGCCGATCACCGTGTTCCCTTTCAGAACGGTGCCGGGATAAAGCACGGTATCCGAACCAATCTGAACGTCGGCTCCGATATACGTAGAAGCCGGGTCAATGATGGTAACACCGTTCAACATGTGCGAGCGGTTGATGCGCTCTCTCATGAAGCCTTCGGCTTCCGACAACGCCAGACGGTCGTTGACGCCAATCGATTCGGCGTAGTCATCCGTCTGATAAGCAAGCACGGTCTCGCCGGCTTGTTTCAGGATGCCGATGCAATCGGTCAAGTAATATTCCTGCTGCGCATTCTGGTTGGTTACGTTATCCAGTGCAGCAAATAGCTTTTTATTGTCAAAGCAATAGGTACCGGTATTAATTTCAGTGACGGCGTCCTCTTCCGGACTGCAATCTTTCTGTTCGACGATCCGAAGCGCGCTTCCATCCTCGCCTCGAATGACCCGGCCGTAGCCTTTCGGGTTATCCATATGCGCGGTGAGCACCGTGGCGGCCGCGTTGCTGCTTTCATGAAGCTTCAGAAGATTCTCCAGCGTCTCAGACGTCACCAGCGGAGTGTCCCCGCAAATGACGATCGTGGATCCCTCTTCACCGCCAAGCAGTTCCTTGGCTTGCTTCACGGCGTGACCCGTTCCGAGCTGCTGCTCCTGCAGAACATACTCGGCTGCGTCTTGCAGATAGGTGCGAACCGCTTCCGCGCCGTGGCCAACGACCACAACACTGCGTTCGCAGTTCACCTGCTGTACCGTTTGGACCACATGTCCGACCATCGGCTTGCCACAAACAGGATGCAGCACTTTATATAGTTTGGATTTCATACGTTTGCCCTGCCCAGCGGCGAGCACAATAGCAAATCTTTTCAAGGGCCATGCCTCCTCCTCTTGAACTCACTACTGAATATATATCATTCTACAAAAAAAGAAAAGAGAGCCATAGGTATGGCTCTCTTTTCCTTGAACCCCAATTATAAAACTTAAGCGCCTTCTTCAATCACTTCTTCTTCAGTAGCCGCTCGCTCATACTCGGCCAATACAGCCGATTGAATCTTCTCGCGGGTACCGGAAGAAATGGGATGGGCAATGTCGCGGAACTCTCCGTCAGGAGTGCGTTTGCTCGGCATTGCAACAAACATTCCATTGTTTCCGTCGATGACGCGAATGTCGTGAACGACAAATTCATTATCGATGGTAATGGATGCGATTGCCTTCATTCTCCCCTCAGAGTTAACACGGCGGAGTCTGACATCCGTAATTTGCATATGTGTTCACCACCTTTTTCCATCAGAGACTTGGTGTATAATTCCACACAGCAAACCCGAAATCCTTCTTTTTTCTACTACAAAATGTCCTAAAAACAGGAATTTTTTTTAGAATGTGATATTTTCGACAGACTTCGTGCCGATTCGAATGAAAACGCTATTATATCGACAAAAACCGCGTGCCTAGTTTTCGAAATAATTACCAGGTTTGACGGTAATTCTCTTGGTTTTGGAGTCTACGTCGCTCAAAACCGCGAGTGAAATATAGTCCTCCAGGAGTCTTTCCTCGGTTTCTACCGATCCCGATTCCACGAGGACCCCGACGCCTGCGACTTCGGCATTAAATTCACCCAGCAGATCGACCATCCCCTGAATGGTGCCTCCTGCCTTCATGAAATCGTCCACGATCAGCACCCGGGAGCGTTCCTTGAGCGCCCGGCGGGATAAAGACATCGTATGGATGCTCTTGTGCGAGCCCGACACATAATTGATGCTTACGGCCGACCCCTCCGTCACTTGATGGTCCCGGCGAACTAGTACGACCGGCAGGTTCAATTGCGCCGCCGTCGCATAGGCCAACGGAATTCCTTTGGTCTCCACGGTCATGACCACATCGATCTCCCGGTCGGAGAATGCCGTCGCAATGATCTTGCCCGCTTCGTTCATGAGCGTAGGTTGTCCGAGCAGATCGGACATGTACAGGTAGCCGCCCGGCAGAATCCGATCCGATTGCTGAAGCTGCTGGCACAGCTCCTCCGCAAAGCGCAGGGCATGGTCTCTGCGCAGCTTCGGAATGTACCTTACCCCTCCGGCCGCTCCGGCCAGCGTCTGAAGCTCTCCGAGCCCCTCGCTCTCAAATACGTCCTTAATGATCGCCAAATCCTCGCTAATGGACGACTTGGCTGCTCCATATCGCTCGGCGAACGTTGTCAGCGGAATCAGCGTATGCGGTTTGGATAGTAAATATTGGGTCATATCGACCAATCGTTCGCTTCGTTTTAATTTTTTCACCTAGGGTTCCTCGCTAAATCCGAATATTATATGTTAAATATAACACTTTTGTACGTATTTATACAACTTTGATTGCAATTCGCCCCCGAATTGTCAATTCCAACCGTTTCTAAGTGAGCAGGCGAACGGCATACACTTCCTTGCAGAAGCCCCGAAGGCCATTGTAAATCCGGGCCACCTTGGATTCCTTGGAGACCAGTCCGAAGACGGTAGGACCGCTGCCGGACATCAGCGCGCCGTCAGCGCCCAATTTCAGCATACCTTCCTTCAGCTGCTGAACTTCCGGGTGCATCTTCAAAGTCACTTCTTCCAGCACGTTGCCCAGCGACTGGCACATTTGCTGGAAGCTGCCCTGCGCCAGCGCGTCCACCATCCGCTCAGCCGATGGGTGGGACTGAATTTGCTCGCTGCGCAAGCGGCCATACACCTCCGCCGTCGACACATTGATCGGCGGCTTCGCCACGATCACCCAGCATTGCGGCGGATTCTGGATCGGCGTGAGCACTTCGCCGCGCCCCGTAGCCAATGCCGTGCCGCCGGTCACGCAGAACGGCACATCGGAGCCGAGCTCGGCACCGAGCGCGAGCAGCTCCTGCTGGGGGATGCCGAGCCCCCAGAGGCGGTTCAAGCCGCGCAGCGTGGCCGCCGCATCGCTGCTGCCTCCTGCGAGTCCCGCGGCAACGGGAATTTTTTTGTCCAGGTGGATATGTACACCCTTCCTCACGTCGTAGCGCTCTTTGATTAGTCTTGCTGCCTGAAAGGCCAAATTCTTCTCGTCCAGCGGTATGTATCCTGCCTGCGAGGTGATGATGATGGTGTCCCGCTTTTGTTCGGACATTTCGAGCCGATCGGCGAGGTCGATCATCGTCATGACCATCTCTACCTCATGAAAGCCGTCAGGACGTTTATGGAGTACATCCAGCATCAAATTGATTTTGGCCGGTGCTTTTTCGTATATTTTCAAGAACGTTCACCTATCCTTAGCTTTTCCCATATGCTTGAACTTAACATATTCGAGGAAAAACATCTAATGCCTCTATATTAACAAACTCAGGCTTTGAAGTCATGGGACCGTTTGATGACGTTTACGATGCACCGGCTTTAAGAAAAACGCCTATCGACGCGCATAACGTAAGCTTTTCCTGCGAGTCAGGAAGCTAAAGATGAAACAAACAGGGCCTTCCGCTTAATCGGAAGACCCTGCTGCGATGCGGCCATACTCTTACAGGTCGGATTTGCGGGCTGCCCGCTCGGCGAGCTCAATCGCCCGTTTTACCATGTTGCCGGCATCCTTGGCCTTAATGCCTCCCCAGCCCTCTTTTTCCACGGTGTCGTAGAATCCCAATTCTTTAGCCAATTCGGTCTTCAATTGATCGGACATGATGCTTCGTCTTCTTCTGCTCATCAATCCCGCCTCCTTGGAAAATGTATTGAGTATGGCATGAACAGCATCCTGCGCGACGCAGCGGCCTTCCATGGGCCTTACGCATGCTTAAGTCTCCGTCACCGCGTATAGAACGGCTGGGATAAGCTTCACGCAGCTTTAGTATGCGTTCAACCCGTCCTTGTCATCCCTCCGGAAGGATGGCAACAAAAAACAGCCTCCCTGTAAGCGGAGACTGCTCTCATGACGTATCGTTATGACTTGATATAGGTGATTCGCATCTCGTTGTCGTCACCGGTGACCATGATCTCCACGGTTTCGGTCAAAATATCCGCATAACTGTAAGACACACGTTTAAAAGTTTGCTGGTCTTGGTCCAGCTTCACAATGAAAACAGAAGGGTACGTTTCTTCCAAAACACCAGTACGCTCGACGGTCTTCCGACGGCCACCGTTTGCCCGAAGCGTAATTTTTTGCCCTAAATGGGCATCGAGACTGCGTTTGATTTCCAACAGCGCATTTTTAGCCATTGTCGACGACCACCTCTTTCCTTGTCCATTATACCGAAGATTACATCATTTGTCAATTCAAAAACATTAATTATATCAGCATCAAAAATATATTGTCAATGTATTTTTTTTGACCCTGCCATTCTCGCGCTCATTTGCTTTAATATGTGCTAAATTGACAAGCTTTATGTATTTTTTTTGACAACTTTCTTAACGAATGGAAACGAAAAATAAAAAAACCCCAGCGAGTGGGGTTCTTCTTGGTTCATTCTCCAGCGGTTATTGGACCTCTGATCGCACGGATTAGGCGCCTAGCTGACTGAAGGCGTAACCTTCAACGTAGACAAATCCTGCAGCTTGGGCAGACCGATCCGGTAGCTGCCTCTCGTCTCAATTCCGCCTACGCCCTGGCTGCCGCTGATCGTATGATGGACCACGTCATGGATGTTCACGGTATCCCGGACCGACGTATAGGCCGCTTTAGCGGCGACGTAGACGGGATCCAGCGCATGGATGAGGATTCGCCCCGGCGAGCTGGCAAAATTGGCTCCAGCCTGCAGCAGCGCCTCAAAATGCGATTGGCACGCTCCGGCCACGATGACCAGGGAATCCAGGTTCCGCTCATATTGACGCGCCACCTGAATCGCCGTGACGAAGTTGTGGGAATTCTTATAGCTGTCCAGGCTATATAAATCGTATGGCTGACGTCTCTTCAGAACCCCATCATGTCCCGTGATCACAACGATATCAGGTCTTACCCGCGGAAGAAGACGATATAATGAATCGGCCATCCCCGACTCATTGATATAATGGCCTTCCGCTGGGACCCGAAGCTGGTTGTACAAGGTCATGCTCTTCTTCAGATATTGGGGATCTCCATCCAAATGCAGCACCTTGCCCGGCACGTCAAAGTATCCTTTATCCGCAAGCTGGCCGCCTTCAGTATGCCGCAGGCTGGCCAGTTGACGCTCGCTCTGCTCCTGTCTTTGCTTCTGCAGGCGGTCCAGCGATTCATTGGCTTTGATCTGCGCCTGCTTTGTTCGTTCGCTTAAGGTGGGATGCGGGACCGTAACCAGATCATCAACGGGAGCATCGGCCAGTAACCGGAATTCCGTCCCTTTGATGACGATATTGTTATTTTGCCGCATGCCTTCTACCCGGAACGTTACATCGCCGCCGTAGGATTTACGAACGACCAAGTCTCCCAAGTTCATCACAACATCACCCCTACCCTATGGTATGGGCTACTGTGACTATTGGTTCTTGTTCAGCGCCAATTTATCGCGCGGAGGCCATGAGTAAGCTCCAGAGACTCCCTGAACGGCTGCGTCAACGGATATTGGCGCCGAACAGCACGTTGCTAAGCCGCGCATACTCCTCAATGCTAAGCGTCTCTCCGCGCCGTGAAGGCTCGATCCCTGCTTCCTGCAGCAGCTGCTCCAGCCGTTCACGTCCCTCACCCGGGAAGAACCGGCTCTTCAGATTGTTGGCAATCGTCTTCCGTCGCTGTGCAAATGAAGCCTGGACCACCTCGAAGAAGAATCGTTCATCTTCCACGCGGACCGGCGGCTGTTCCCGGACCGCCAGGCGAATCACGGCCGACTCGACGTTCGGCTGCGGAATGAACACCGTGTGCGGCACGATGCAGACCAGCTTAGGCTCGCTGTAGTATTGAACGGCGATGCTGAGACTTCCGTAATCCTTGCTTCCCGGTGCAGCGGCCATCCGTTCGGCCACTTCCTTCTGAATCATCACCACGATGTTCTCCAGCGGCAGCTTCTCCTCCAGCAGCTTCATGAGAATCGGCGTCGTCACGTAATACGGCAGATTGGCAACCACGCTTACCTTCGATACGTCCGCGAAATCTTGACGGAACAGCTCATGAAGATCCACCTTCAGCACATCCCCATGATGAACCCTCACGTTCCCGTAGGGCTCCAGGACTTCCCTTAGGATGGGAATCAGGCGCTGATCGATTTCGACCGCGGTGACGGTTCCTGCCGTCTGCGCCAGCTTCTCCGTCAGTGCACCGATGCCAGGCCCGATCTCGAGCGCGCCCTTATCTTCATCCAGTCCTGCAGCTTCCACGATTTTATACAAAATATTCTGATCGATGAGAAAGTTCTGGCCCAGACTCTTCTTGAAGGAGAATCCATGGCGCGAGATGATCTCCTTCGTCCGTCTTGGTGTTGATATATCCTCGATCCGATTCATTAGCTAAACGCCCCCTTCTTCCAGCTGTGCAAGTGCTGCCAGAAATTCTTCCCGCGATATTTGAAACATGGCCAATCGTTTATGGAACTGCTTGCTGTTGCAGTATCCGATGCCCAGCAGATTACCCATCGCCATTCGTCTTGCCGCAGCCTCCGGGTGAGCCGATAATCCTGCCTCCAGCATATCCTCCAAACTGATCAGGCTCTCTCCACCCTCAAAAGACGTGTGAACCCGCTCCAGCGCGCGCCGTATCGCCTCTGGCGAGGCATTCTCCACGCCGATATCCCCTTTCCGGGTAGCATCCGCTTCCGGAATGAAGGCGTGCTTGCAGCCGGGTACGCCCTGATCCACGATTTTGCGGATTCGTTCACCCGCATGGTCAGGATCCGTCAATATGATAACGCCTCTGCGCTCCTGGGCAAGCGCTATGCGCTTCAGGATTTGTTTGTTGATCGCTGAACCGCCGGTTTCGATCGTGTCGGCTTCTACGGCCCGTTTAATGGCAACGGTATCGTCCCTGCCTTCCACGACAATCACTTCTTTAATCATGCGTTCGTTCTCTTCCTTCCCAAGCAGAGCAGGCCTGTACAACGTTAAGGCTCAACCCGTTTAGCCTTGATTACTGCGGTCTTAACAAAACAAAAGAAGAGGAAATATTCCCTCTTCTTGATCATCATATATTATAAGCTAAATAGTATAGCATTAGAATGGCAAAGTAAATTGGAATTCATGCGTCTAGTTCAATTCAGGTTTAACCGGACCGATCACGTAAACGGTGCGGCCGCTCTTCCGGCCGAAATTCATGGCCGATTTCAACGAATCGTAATAGACATCGATTTTGTTGCCTTTAATGGCGCCTCCCGTATCTTCAGCACGGCGGAAACCGATGCCTTCGATGTAGACCCACCATCCGATCGGGATGATATTAGGATCAACGGCGATGGTGCGACCTTCCGTAACGCGTGTGCCGGATGCGGTACGCGTACCGATTCCTTGCTGTTCGGCGGAATACGCGGTCATCGACACGTTGTTCAATACCTTCTTGTATTTAAAATCAACGCCTGCGCGGGAAACCACGTTGTTCTCCACAGCCTTGGCGGTCGTTACTTTTTTCGTGCCGGACAATTTAGCCGGTGTAGCTTTTACATCGGTGGCTGCCGCCTGGACGATAACAGGCTTCTCCACTTTTTTCGTGCCTACGGCAATGATTTTATCCTTCGTTCTGCGTTCGATTTGTTGGGAGACCTTCGTCTTGGAAACCAGCTTGCCATTGTGGTAGACCTTCTCGTAATGGTTCACCATAAGACCAGACTCGCCCCGCTGAATGACGCGGTTATCGCCCTTTTCAAGCGATGGATCGGCCGTCTTGATCACGCGGAACTCGCGGTCTTCCGTTTCCTTAACTTTTTGCTTCGTGACGCGAACGACATTGATATTCATATTGCTGGTCAGCTTCGTGTCTTGCGACGGTTGTACTATATCTTCACCCTGGATCGTAACGCCAGCCTCTTTGAGTACATGATCAACTGTATCCTGGGATGTAAATATGGTTTTGGTTTTGCTGCCTACCGTAACGTTGACTGGAATAGCTCTGTCAATAATAATTCGGTCTCCGTCCCGGATTGCGCCGTTCAGGGGCATCGAAATTTGATCTTGGGGACTCAACGTGATCGCTTGCTCATCCAGCAATTCCTGCAGCAACGATCCACGTGTTTCCACCGTAGTGACCCGGCCGTCGACGACAAGCTGAACTTCCTTGCCTGCCTGGTCATGTACAACCAACGATATGAGAAGTGATACCGTAACGGCACCCATGGCGCCGAGCAACATCAGTTGACGCAAATTGTCATGCTTCCATCTCAATGCGTAAGACATGCTGGATGATTGTGATTCATGGGTTTCTTCAGGTTGAAAAATGCCCACTATTCCATCCTCCTTCATAGTCCCGCCGTCTAGGTAAACGCATGAATGCATTTGACGTGACTATAGCAATTTTTCTCACAGGGCGCCCTGCTATCTATCTACACCCTGCGTCAATTCCCGTCTTCCGTCCATCTGCCATCACCTCCTGTTTACCAAGAGTATGATGGACCCGTCTCCATTATTCAAAAATAAAAGAAGCCATTGAAAGAGTACTAGAGGCTCTAACGTGGCTTCCTGATGAATGAAATCATGGAAATGGTATGCACGAGATTTCCCCTCTTATTTCGCTTACGGAGTTAGCTGTCGGGTTCGGACGTAAGAGAGACGCCCTATATCCGGATGCCCGCTCATGGCGAGATCCTTCAAATTCACCCCAAAGACCCGAAAAAGAAATCAAATACAGCTTCGTGCATCCAGACCAGTATGCACCGCAGTATCGGTTCCCCCGTTCTCCAGAATTTCGGAGATTAAGCGAGACGGTTCATGAAATATTCGGCTGCGATCTGCACATCGCAGCTTCTTATCACTGAAAAGATGATATCCTGTTTGTATGCAGGTTGTAAAGCGACATTCAACCACATTTTCTCAAGTAAAAGGTTAAAATATTGTAATATCAACGCCTTTTCTGATTAAAAAACTTTAATTAATCGAAAATGCTCCCTTTTTCATGGCTTTTTCTCTTGTTTTCGTTAAATACCAAATCGTTCCAGTGCATTTTTGGTGGTAATTTGGGCCAATTCCTCATAGGACAACCCTCTAATTTCGGCCGCCGCCTCCGCCACCAATTTTACATATGCGGTCTCATTTCGTTTCCCGCGGAAGGGATGAGGTGTCAGGTAAGGCGCGTCCGTTTCGATCAATAATCGATCAAGCGGAACCTTTGCCAAAACCTCTTTGGGCTGCTTCGCATTCTTGAACGTTATCGGCCCCCCAAACGAGATATGGAATCCCATATCCAGGCACATTTTGGCCGTTTCCCAGCTTCCGGAGAAGGAATGCATGACACCGCCGACCTCAGAGGCTTTTTCCTCACGCAAAATGTTAACGATATCTTCATGCGCATCCCGGTTATGAATGACAATGGGCATGTTCAATTCCCGGGCAAGCCCGATCTGGCGCCGAAGCACGCGGTGCTGCACTTCCCTGGGGGACGTATCCCAATGATAGTCCAAGCCGATCTCCCCGATTGCCACCACTTTATCGTGACTGCATAAAGAGGCGATCCAATCCAGGTCCTGATCCTCCATGGTGATCGCATCTACAGGATGCCATCCTACCGCTGCATATATAAAATCATAAGTCTCAGCCAGCTTCATCGTGGTCGGGATCGTCTCCCGGTTAAATCCGATATTGATCATCCGCGTAACGCCGGCTTCAAGCGCCCGATGAATTGCAGCTTCCCGGTCTTCGTCGAATTGGGGAGCGTCCATATGAGTGTGCGTGTCGAACAGCATACTATCCACACTCTCCTTCCTGTCGTTTCTATGTCGTCTATTTTCCATTAGTTGGTTGAATGCAAGGGGATTAACGGTTGTCCTGTTTTGCTTGATTTAATGCTGTTGTTTGAAAACGTCGGCTATCGTCTCCGGCATTTGACCCAGGAGCGGGTCCACCTTCTCCTCCGGATAATAAAGATGGTACCGCCCTTTATGAATGCCGCTGATCGAGCGTACGATATCGGATACCTCCGAGATTTCCCTCAGCTCGTCATGCCGGTCCAGAAGGAGAATCTGTTTCTCGTTAAGCGGCATATCGGAATGAACCTTATCATAAGGAAGATCCGTTGGAAAATCAATCTCCAGGTCATATTCCGGATGCAGCCCCACGGCGCGGAACGCTTGGCGGATCCCGTCGATGGTTTCCAGATCGATGTTGTCGATTTCTACATATTTGTAGAGCTTTCGGTGCATGAAACGGCCGCATAATTCGCTAAGAAGCGGGTCTTCCTCCTCCGTCCATTGCAGAAAGGCCGTTTGAATCAAGGCTTCATCAAGACGCAAGTATTGGTGTACGCCAATGTTCCCCGAAAACAACGCAGGCAGCGGTTCGATCATGAAACGGAAAGCATATCCACGGTCATGCAGCTCCTTGGCCCGGCGAAAGATTTGGCGCAGGATGATTTCGGAGCTTCGGGTGACGGGATGAAAATACACCTGCCAGTACATCTGATACCGCGACATGAGATAATCCTCCACCGCGTGCATGCCCGATTCCTTCACGACGACCCGATCGCGGTACGGCCGCAGCATCCGCAAGATTCGGTCGATATCAATCGTTCCATAATTGACTCCCGTATAGTAAGCATCCCTTAGCAAATAATCCATCCGGTCTGCATCCAGCGGACTAGTGACCAGATTCATGACAATTGGCTTATCGTAGGTTTTGTTAATAACGGAGGCGACCTTCTCGGGAAAATCGGCACCGAGCTCCTGCAGTACCCGATTGACGCAAGTATCTCCGAGCAGGATCCGGCATGTCCAATCCTCGTGGTTCATATGAAAAGCTTCTTCTATGGAATGGGAAAAAGGCCCGTGCCCTACATCATGCAGCAGCGCCGCGCAGAGCGCAACTTGCCGTTCCTCGGCAGGCCAATCGGAATACCCTCTCCGTTCGAATTGAGAGATGATTCTTCTCGTAATTTCATAGACTCCAAGAGAATGGGAGAATCGGCTGTGCTCTGCTCCATGAAAGGTCAGGAAAGAAGTGCCGAGCTGCCTGACCCGGCGAAGCCGCTGAAATTCCGGGGTATCGATTAACCGCCAGATAATATCGTCCTGCACATGAATATAATTGTGGACGGGGTCCTTAAACACTTTTTCTTCCGAAATGGGTGAATGCATTTCATCTCAACTCCTTCTCGTTAACTCTTTAGTTTTAGCCGATAAACACTTCTTTTGACATCTAATGTCGAACTGTGTCGAATAACGTAAAATCACGCTTTCCAAATCGACAAATCCAAAATCGCCGCAAAAATTGGTTCGATTATGGTAATTCCGTTGCTATATAAGGCTTTTGTTCACTATACTTTCGTAAACAGGTTCCGATTTTTCAAAAATATAGGTTGACTGTTTTGGGAATCGTTGGTACTATAAATAACATAAAAACTAGAACTATGTCGAATTATGACTTTTTTAAATTATGGCGAGAGGGGCATTTATAAGTTATGATGAAATCAACAGGAATTGTAAGGAAAGTCGATGAGCTTGGACGGGTCGTCATTCCGATTGAGTTGCGCCGCACGCTCGGAATTGGTGAGAAAGATGCATTGGAGATTTATGTAGACGGCGAACGCATCATGCTTAAGAAATATGAGCCTGCCTGCATCTTCTGTGGTAACGCTGAGAACGTCACTTACTTCAAAGGTAAAATTGTTTGCCATGAATGTATCTCGGAAATCCCTACACCTGTGACAAATTAAGATTTTTAGTATATAATAGCATTATTACATTTTGTTAATTCTAACCTTTTTCATATCTCCTTGGTGCCTTCCTCGGCTATGAACCCGGCCGCAGGAGGGTCTTTTTTTGGGATTAAAGAATTATACGTTTTCAGTGAAGCGTATCCTTTCTTTAATCCCATTTATATGTTTTGGGGTCCCCGTAAAGTATTTGGAATAAGCATCGAAGCTTGGGTCCACTTTGTGGGGCTTTTTGTTTATCCCCCTTGGGCCAGGCAAGCCATATTCACGACTCCGTCAGGAGTGCGTTATAGATGTCCCTTTTCGATACGCCGCGATCACCCGCGGTTTTTTTCATGGCATCCTTGCGGCTTAGTCCTTCCCGCTCATAGTGCCCCACATGCTCCTCCAGCGAGAGCTCCTGCCACCAGGCATTTTTCTCTTTCTGCTCCTCTTCTGCACTGCCGGCCTCCACCACCAAACAATATTCTCCCAGCGGCGGATGCTCCGTGAGCCAGTCCAGGCATTCGGAAATGCTGCCTCGCACAAATTCCTCGTAGCGCTTGGTGAGCTCCCGTGCCAAGGTCACCTTCCGATTTCCCAGTACCTCCTGCAGGATCTCCAGCGTCTTCTTCACGCGATGCGGAGATTCATAAAATAATAACGTTCCCTGCGCCGATTGCAAAGCTTGCAGCTGTTGGACGATATCTTTGCGCTCCCGCGGCAAAAAGCCGATAAACGTAAACCGTTCGGTCGGCAAACCCGACACGATTAAGGCGGATAACGCCGCATTGGCTCCCGGGATCGGAATGACCGAAATTCCTGCCTCAATCGCAAGCGAAACCAGATCACTGCCAGGGTCTGAAATCGCCGGCAGACCGGCATCGCTGACAAGTGCCACATTTTTTCCTTCTATTATATAACGTATGATTTCAGGACCGCTTGCCGCCTTGTTATGCTCGTGATAACTAAACAGCGGTTTAGCCGGAATTTCGAAATGGGTCAGCAACTTGCGTGACTGCCTCGTATCCTCTGCCGCGATAATATCGCATTCCTGTAGGATGCGTACGGCGCGGTACGTTATATCCTCTAAATTCCCGATCGGCGTTGCCACCAAATACAGCGAACCCGGACTTCCCGCTCCCCGGTCGGCATAACTCTGTTGCACAAGATTTCTCATTCTTTTGTCTCATCCTCATGTGTTCCATAGTAAATTTCCATAAAATCCGGTCCGTAATTCCCCTGCTCATCATACACAATCAGCGGTGGCTTTAGCCGAACCTCGGGCTTTCCGTCCCGAATGCCCTCGATCAGGACCATGTTGGCTTCCATCTTCACGCGCGGATGCACAAATCGGATGACCTTGGGCTCAATCCGGTATTTGCTCATCAGGGTGATAATCTCCGCCAGCCGCAGAGGCTTGTGAACCATGCTCATCTTCCCGCCTTGTTTGAGCAGCCTTGCACAGGACTCAATGACTTCTTCAAGCGTACAGTGAATTTCATGCCTCGCAATCGCCTGATGCTCATTCAGCTTCAAGTCGCTGCCATTCATCGGCATATAAGGCGGGTTGACCGTAATCAGGTCATACGCTCCATATCCCTTTTCCTTGTACAGTTCCCGCAGATCGCCTTCATGGATCGTGATCTGGTCCTGAAGGTCATTCATCACTACGCTCCGTCTGGCCATATCCGCAAGTCTGGGCTGAATTTCAATCCCCTCGATCGGCGCGCCTGTACGTGTCGACAGCAGAATGGGAATTACCCCGTTACCCGTGCACATATCCAGAATCCGGCCCCTGCGCGGTATGCTGGCAAACCTGGCAAGCAGGACCGCGTCCATGGAGAAGCTGAATACCTCTTCGCTTTGAATGATGCCGAGCTCATGGGTGAGCAGATCATCGATCCGCTCGGATGGTTGCAATAACACTTCTTTCAATTTCATGGTTTCAACCCTTTATCTCTATAATTCGTTATATCCCCGCTACTTTGGTGTGTAACTCTTTCCACCCTTGCCTGATGATATGAAATACGTAAAAAGCTGCTCTTCACATTGCATGACAAGCAGCCATATGTTTCACTCGCGATCCTTACAGTATAACCTTTCGATTCTAGAAAAAAACCGTAGGCAGTTTCCCCTACGGCTTCTTATTTATTCAGAAAAGACAAGCAGAACAGGCAATCCCCTTCCGTCCGCAGATGTCCATAATAGACATTGCAAATATGGAAGCCTTCATGATACAGCCGTGCCAGGTTATCATACCCCTCACCGACCACATCTTCATGTTCCTCATCCTTCACATGAGGCTGAGGTTGTAAAGCAACTGGGCTTTCCAATTCTGCCGGATTGACTTCCCTCTTTAAAATTTTCCGGAGCTGTTCATTTTCAAGACTGAGGCGATGGTTCTCTTCCAGCAGTTCCTTGATGACCAGCTTAAGTCCACCCAGTTCACTGTGTATATGTCCCATCTGTGTTTCCAACTCTTGAATGAGCACAAAAATGTTTTTCTTCTCCAAGTCTACACCCCGAAAATAAACATTCTATTGGACTATTTGATGACAACGTCATCCATTGGAAGTTCCTTGACCTTTCCAATTTCAAACAGCTGAACATGAACCGTCCGCTTATCCGCATTGAGCCCGACTACTTTGCCTTCTCCAAGCGAAGTAACGACCAGTTTCCCAGCGGATGGAAGCTCTTCTTTCACGCTTTCATAATTATCATGCTCAAACTTCAGGCAGCACATCAATCTTCCGCATAGCCCGGAAATTTTAGTCGGATTGAGCGATAGGCTTTGATCCTTTGCCATCTTGATCGATACCGGCTCAAAATCACCAAGCCATGAGGAACAGCACAGTACGCGTCCACAAGGTCCAAGACCGCCGAGCATTTTGGCTTCATCGCGAACTCCAATCTGGCGAAGTTCGATTCTTGTTCGGAATATGCTGGCCAGATCCTTAACCAGTTCACGGAAATCCACACGGCCTTCCGCCGTGAAGTAGAAAATGATTTTGTTTCGGTCAAAGGTAAATTCCACATCGACCAGCTTCATTTTCAGTTCGTGATCCCGAATTTTATTTAAACAGGTGGTGAATGCATCCTTCGCCGCTTGTTTGTTCTCTTCAACCACACGGGCATCGGAGTCACCAGCGATACGAATGACCTTCTTGAGGGGAAGGACAACGTCGGATTCACCTACCTCCTTCTTTCCTATCACAACTTGACCATACTCGATCCCTCTCGCGGTTTCCACAATTACGGATTGTTCCTTCTCCACGGGGAGGTCGAGCGGATCAAAGTAATATATTTTGCCCGCTTTCTTAAAGCGGACACCTACTACACTGTACAAAAATAAACCCCCTTGTGCCTGTACATATTGGCCATTCTTCGGGCCTGGGGGTGTGCTCACGCCGGAGTGTTACCGCCCAAACCCATCAATAACTGCTCTAAACTGAGCTGTCCATTGACATTATAGCGTAACTTCTTCTGACACTCTGCGGCCAAATCCATGTATGACACCCACTGTGCTGTGCTGCGGGCTGATGCATGACCAGAGATATACTCTGCCTGATCTATGAAAACGAGAGACTCTTTCCTTCCATACTGGACATGGATCATGTCCTTAAACCATAAATGAAACATACTGAACAATAAGTCCAGATGATCGGAGAGTTCGGTTTTGAACACTTTTTGACTCGCGGTGATCATCGCAGAGCCACTGCGGGTCAAAGACTCCTTCCCTAATTGTAACACTACGTTTCTAATTTCTGCAAACCAATTCTCATTCAATATTTTCCTGCACTCGTCAAGTCCGGACGCCAGATGAACAGCGCAGCGTACAAGCGCGGCAGGATAGCCCTCACCTACAAGGACCTTTTCCATCATCTGCGGATCAAGGGCCCGGAACGGGACTAGCTGTGATCGTGATTGAATGGTGGGCAGAAGGGCTTGTCCATTCTCGGCAATCAGTATGGCGACGGCAGGCGCCTGCGGCTCCTCAAGAAATTTCAGCAGGCTGTTGGCTGCCTGCGTGGTCATCTTCTCCGCACGGTCAATAATATATACCTTGGGATTCCGGTTCTCCGATCGATAGGAGAATATCCGCTGAAGATCGCGGATCTGATCGATCTTGATGCTGGCCCCATCCGGCTCGACCATCGTCAGATCCGGATGGTTGCCGTGCTCCACCTTGCGGCATTCCAAACATTGCCCGCAAGCATCGTCTTCCCGTTCCGTACAAAACAATGCCTTGGCAAACGTAAGCGCCGTCTGCATCTGTCCGGCACCGTTCGGGCCGCTAAACAGATAGGCATGACTGACAGCATTACGGCGCAAGGCATTTTGCAGCAGTTGCTTCGCAGTCTCTTGACCTACGATATCGTTAAAAGACATATGTCCTCACCTTCTACCAATCCTTCATGATCCTCTATTACGGAACACTCCATCATTTCAAGTAACTTCCTTACTGCTTGCGGCTAGAATACAAGATTGATCAACATGCCTCGGATTTCCCCTACCTTGTTCAGCAGATCAATTCTCCCCTGCTCTGTATCCAGCAGCTCATCCGCCATCTCGAGCAGCGCCGAATCGACCTCATCGATTACGTTATAGCGCTTGCCGCGCCCCCGGCGGTCCCAGCCTCGTGTTTCCTTCATTTTTACCCCGCGACGAACTGTTTCCTCCAAGAATCGGCGAACCATCAATTTATATGCCTTTAGCTCTCGAACGGTCATCGCTTTGGCCAAACGATCCCCTTGCATTGCAATTTCACGCATTTGACGACTCAGCTCTTCATGGGTCGCACGTTCTCCCTGCTGCTGCATCATATCCGAGAACGATCGCTTCTGAATCGGTCTGGCGTTGCCATCCGGCACCGTGATTTCGCTTTTCATGGGCCGAAAGCCCGGATTGATCTTCACCTGAATCCACCGCCTATTGCGTTATTTGTTGCATCTAATAAAACGGAGGCATCTGGTACGTTCATATCGAACAACCTATGCCTCACGTGAACGTACCTTGAAATGGTTATCTTGTCAAGCGATTCGCCGACATTGATCGAAATACAGGGTGCTTTATCCGGAGTCCATCTACAATATCCATTTATGAAAGATCATCTCCCGATTGCAGCGATCTACGGTAACTATTTTTATTATGATACAGAAGTGGTTCAGAAGACTTTCAATACAGGAGAACACAGCCGTCAAATATCCCAATAAAAACATCCGTTACGTATCTATCGCAGATCTAGAGAATGAATTTAGAAATGCTCGAAACGTTCTACAGGGAGTACAAATACCGTTGCGCCGCCAACCTGCACTTCAACCGGAAGCGGCAAATAGGAATCGGTTGTACCGCTCATAGGGGTTACCGGAGTGACCAGCTGTTCGCGGACCTTACAGCTTGTGCGAATGACGCTGAGCACACTTTCAACCTGTGAATCGTCTACCCCAATCATAAAGGTGGTGTTCCCCGCCTTCAGAAAGCCGCCCGTACTTGCAAGCTTTGTCGCCCGAAAGTTAGCTTTGACCAATGCGGCGGAGAGACGGTTGCTATCTTTATCCTGGACAATCGCAACAATCAATTTCATGGTAAACCCTCCTTGTTTATTTTGGGCATCATATGCCCTTAACACTACTTATTTGACAAACAACCTCAAAAATCCTTTAATATCGCGTCTTCCAAGTGACGATTCATTTCCCTTTCGACCTGCGCGGGTGTCTTGGAAGCATCCACGATGCGAATTCGATCCGGATTACGCTCTGCTACCAATAGATAGCCTTCCCTAACTTTCTCGTGAAATGTCAGGTTCTCCATATCCAGTCGATTCCATTCCCGTTCTGCATTCGCCACGATCCTTGACAGGCCGATCCTCGGCTCGATATCGAATAACAGCGTCAGATCCGGCATCCGGGTATCAATGGCGAACTGATTGATGCTCCATACCTCTTCCATGCCCAATCCGCGCGCATAGCCCTGGTAAACCAGGCTGCTGTCCACGAATCGGTCGCATAGGACGGTCAATCCCTGCCTTAATGCCGGCTCCACCTTCTCCACAAGATGCTGGCGGCGGGCTGCCGCGTATAACAATGCTTCTGTGCGTGCATCCATCGCGGTGTGCTCCGGATCCAGAATAATGGAGCGGATCTTCTCAGCGATGTCTATGCCTCCGGGCTCGCGGGTAATCAGATACGGGATCGAATGATTCTGCATAAAGGCGGCGAGTCTGCCCATCATGGTCGTCTTACCGGAACCTTCTCCTCCTTCTAGGGTAATAAATAGTGGTCTGCGATTATTCATAGCGTATCCTGCTTTCATCATTTGTTGATCATATGCCCAAGTTTTACGTACCGGCGCATAACGGAGGTTTCCATCCTTTACGTTTCCTTGTAAACGACAATGGTTTGCAGCGTGGGATCGGTTATTCCTTGACACTTGGCCCCGGCCATCCTCAATGCCAGCATTCTCTGTTCCATTTCTGCTGTTATGTCTTCGCCGGGGTATAATATCGGAATGCCTGGCGGATACGGAATAACCATCTCGGCCGCCTTTCGCCCGGCGCTCTTTGCTAACGGCACCGATTCCAATCGCTCCTTGTCAATCGGCTTGAGCGAGAAAGGGACTGGAGCTGAATATGGAGCCTGTCGCAGCAAATTGTTCCACGTGGAAACATCGGAGACCGAACTTTCTTCAGTTAACAAGTTAGCATCGACATTGAAGTGAGAAGAGCCCTCATTCAAGTGGATCCCCGGCCGCTCGTACTTCGCGAAATCCCCCTGTTCCCGCAATTTCCGGATCAGTAATTCCGTATCTTCCGCAGCAGTGCCTGGTTCCATTCCGGTCTCATCTGTCTTCTCCCCCTGCTCTACAATATGCACAAGAGCCCATAAGACGTGATTCGCATCTTCGCGGGTCGATCCCAATGTAAACAATAAGACGACGCGCAGCTCGTCGCTCATCTCCGGCACACAGCCGCGCGCCTCCAGTGCGCGCTGGAGTGCATACCCGCTAAGGGCCCCGGTGCGGTCATAAATGACCGCCTTGAACGGGTCCTGGCGGGTATACGCCGCGGCGGCTGTGCCCGCGGCGCTATCCTCGGGCTGCGGCGGCTGTAGCAGCCCGAAGCGCGGCAGCTTCGCGAGGCCGCGCCGGAAGGCATCCACGGCGGCCAGGCCAGCCGTGAAGGCGCCTGCGCCCTGCGTGTGCAGCAGGCGCCGTGCCAGATCCAGCGAAGCCATGAGCGGGTACGAGGGGCTGGAGCTTTGCACCATCGCCAGCCGCTGGCGCAGCAGGCTCCGGTCGAGCAGCCCGCCCTGTACATGCAGCATGGCTCCCATCGTCATTGCGGCTAACATCTTGTGCGTGGATTGGACCACGCCGTCCGCGCCGCATGACAAAGCATTCATCGGCAGCTGTGGATGCTGCCCGTAATGCGCTCCGTGCGCTTCGTCCACCAGCAGCGGCACTCCGCACTTATGGCAGGCCTCCGCCAGCGGCCTTAAGTCGCTCCCCATCCCGTAATAGTTCGGCATCGTGATGATCGCTCCCTTGGCCTCAGGGAAGGCCTCAAGAGCCGCTGTCAGCGTAGCTTCTGATGGGGCAACGGCTAAACCGCTCTGCTTGTCCAGCTCCGGCTGAAGAAACACCGCCCTTGCACCGGCCAGCATCAATCCGTTCAACACGGACTTATGTACGTTCCGCTGCACCAGCACGAGATCGCCCGGCTCACGGCATACCGTCAGGATCAGCGCCAGATTGCCGACCGTGCTTCCTCCCACCAGAAAAAAGCTTTCTTCGGCGCCAAAACAATCGGCAGCCAGCTCCTGCGCTTCCTGAATCACGCCTTCCGGATGAAATAAATCATCGGTTCCGGTAATTTCCGTCACATCGATGCGCATCGCTTCTCGCAGCATCTCCGCTGCGCCACCTTCTGCCCCGTATACCCTGCCGTTCTTATGGCCAGGTACATGAAAAGATGAAGCCCCGCGTTCCCGGTATAACCTTAAAGCTTCAGTAAGTGGGGCACGCTCTCTATGTGTAGTCATCGACATATCCCTTCGGATTACATTCTCTAACCTATTTTAACGCAAATTGAAACCTACGCCTACGTTTCCATGCCCTGAAAATCCTCTCTAAACAAAAAAAGGCCCTTACTTCAGGCCCATTTAACACGCGTACCCGCGCCTATGCATTCTTCGGCATCGCAATCTGTTTTAATTGACGGATAAAAAAATGATATTTGGCATCTTCCGCACTGGTATGGACGATTTCCGATTCACATTCCTCGCATACGAATTGCGATACAATGGTGATTCCATCGGTCTTCGACTGATTGCATATGATACACACGTGTTCGGTCAATTCTTCCATAACCATCCCACCTTGATCCTTTTCCTATTAGTATGACACAGTTTCTATTATTTTAAACCTTTTCATAGGATATCTTTCTACGCTTTATTTATATGTACCCCTTGATGGCCTTGTGTCTGTACCTTTTTTTCAGCTTAATAAAAATATGATTTTGTCCGATAAAAACATAAAAGACTAAAACTTCTCGTCTATCGAAATTTATCTTCTATTTAAAGGGGGACGGCATAGCCCAATGGCAGATCCACACGGTCAAGCCACCTTTTATCACTACCGCTTAATCAAGAAAATCCAGTTTTCCAAAAGCTTGCTCATCCTCTACTTAAGTCTGCCTTGGCTTGCTGCAGCTGCAGGGACCCTATGGGTGTCTCCGTACATTCTGCTCTATATGCTCATCGCTTTTCCGCTTATGTTATGGATCCAGTACGTTATCGGTCATACCGTGCTTGTCCTCCTGGGAACAGGCTATCGGAAGCGCTGGCGCTTCAGGCTGAGGCTGCCTTGGCTTGGTTATATCCCAGATCAACATGTCAGCCGTCGCGTATTCATGTTGGTGCAGTTCTATACCTGTTGGGTAGGGATAGTCTTAAGCGCTATCATGGCCTTCTGGTCATCGCTGCCGTTTGCCATTGCGATTGTGTTCTGGCATCTATGGCTGCTTCTTCCGCGAGGTTATACCATGCTGCGCCTGAGTGGTCAGCGCAAAGACGGGATGTTAAAAATGAATGAGCAGGATATCTCATACTACCAGCAATAAAGTAAAGGATTTTTCGTGTTTGAATTTACTACATAGCGTTGTAACCATATTCTCTTGTACATGAAATAAAGACCTCATTCCGAAGCCGGAAGAGGTCTTTATTCATTCGCTTTATTGCTTTCCAATCCTTGTATGACTTGTTTCTTAAGCTGAGTAGGAACCGTGATTATGAGAAAATCGTCTTGCACCGACAGGTGGACGATACTTTTACCTTTTTCAAACACTAACGAAGACCCGTTGTCTTCAACTTCCTTCTGCTTCCATCCCCAGGACTCGATTTCATCCAAGTAAGGCTCAGGAATACTGTCGTCTTCCTTCAAGCCTGGAAGCGCATAGCGTACATAATCCAAGTCACTATTGCCTGTCGTCTGCTCCGTTTTATTCGCTTCCTTCGGAACCGGGAATGATTTCACATTCGCTGCCCCGTCAAAGGATTTCCAGCTTGGTTCCGTGGATGCCCCGCATCCGGATCCGATTAACAGTATCGTACCCGCACAGATCATTCCTGCCACATGCAGACCACTTTTACGCAACATGTCATTGTCCTCCTTCCCCCACAATAACCGGTCTCCAGATGAGTATTCATAGTTGGTTGGTTAATGGAGAACCTTCCAATCAGGCCTTCATTCCTATAGCCTGCGTAAATCGGTAAACACTTACCCGATTATGCCTAATTCTATTATACTGATTTTCGGTGTGGTATCGGTAACAAAATCTTCATCTGTTTACGTCAATTTTATGATCATGTTATATAACAGAAAAGCCGCTAGCACTTACGTTTGGTGCTATTTTAAGCGTTGGACCTCTTAATACGGCAAAGCATCAAAAGTCCCATAAACAAATAAAAACCACCATCGATTACATCGACAGTGGTTTTTCGCTTGGCGACGTCCTACTCTCCCGGGACCCTTCGGTCCAAGTACCATCGGCGCTGGAAGGCTTAACGGTCGTGTTCGGTATGGGAACGCGTGGAACCCTTCCGCCATCGCCACCAAACGGTTCAGATGCTTGATCACCTGAAAACTAGATACGAAACGAATTTGCAGCACATTGAAATATATTTTGGATAAGCCCTCGACCGATTAGTATTGGTCAGCTCCATGCATTGCTGCACTTCCACCTCCAACCTATCTACCTCGTCGTCTTCAAGGGGTCTTACATACTGGGAAATCTCATCTTGAGGGGGGCTTCACGCTTAGATGCTTTCAGCGCTTATCCCGTCCGTACGTAGCTACCCAGCCATGCTCCTGGCGGAACAACTGGTGCACCAGCGGTACGTCCATCCCGGTCCTCTCGTACTAAGGACAGCTCCTCTCAAATTTCCTACGCCCACGACAGATAGGGACCGAACTGTCTCACGACGTTCTGAACCCAGCTCGCGTACCGCTTTAATGGGCGAACAGCCCAACCCTTGGGACCTACTTCAGCCCCAGGATGCGATGAGCCGACATCGAGGTGCCAAACCTCCCCGTCGATGTGGACTCTTGGGGGAGATAAGCCTGTTATCCCCAGGGTAGCTTTTATCCGTTGAGCGATGGCCCTTCCATGCGGTACCACCGGATCACTAAGCCCGACTTTCGTCCCTGCTCGACTTGTAGGTCTCGCAGTCAAGCTCCCTTATGCCTTTGCACTCTTCGAATGATTTCCAACCATTCTGAGGGAACCTTGGGGCGCCTCCGTTACTCTTTAGGAGGCGACCGCCCCAGTCAAACTGCCCGCCTGACACTGTCCCCGTACCGGATCACGGTACCAGGTTAGAACCTAGATACGATCAGGGTGGTATCCCAACGTCGCCTCCACACAAGCTGGCGCTCATGCTTCTAAGGCTCCCACCTATCCTGTACAGATCGTACCCAAATCCAATATCAAGCTGCAGTAAAGCTCCATGGGGTCTTTCCGTCTTGTCGCGGGTAACCTGCATCTTCACAGGTATTAAAATTTCACCGGATCTCTCGTTGAGACAGCGCCCAAGTCGTTACGCCATTCGTGCGGGTCAGAATTTACCTGACAAGGAATTTCGCTACCTTAGGACCGTTATAGTTACGGCCGCCGTTTACTGGGGCTTCGGTTCACAGCTTCGGATTGCTCCTAACCGCTCCCCTTAACCTTCCAGCACCGGGCAGGCGTCAGCCCGTATACTTCGCCTTACGGCTTCGCACAGACCTGTGTTTTTGCTAAACAGTCGCTTGGGCCTTTTCACTGCGGCCCCCTCGGGCTATTCACCCTACCGAGGCACCCCTTCTCCCGAAGTTACGGGGTCATTTTGCCGAGTTCCTTAACGAGAGTTCTTCCGCGCGCCTTAGAATTCTCTTCTCGCCTACCTGTGTCGGTTTGCGGTACGGGCACCTTCACCTGACTAGAGGCTTTTCTTGGCAGTGTGAGATCATGACCTTCGCTACTGTAATTTTCACTCCCCATCACAGCCCAGCCTTATCGATGTGCGGATTTGCCTACACATCAGCCTCACTGCTTGGACGGACATCCATCAGTCCGCGTCACTACCCTCCTGCGTCACCCCATCGTTCATAACGGTTTACGGTGGTACAGGAATTTCAACCTGTTGTCCTTCGATTACGCCTTTCGGCCTCACCTTAGGTCCCGACTTACCCTGAGCGGACGAGCCTTCCTCAG
>NZ_CP150293.1:0-10000 GCF_038051935.1 Paenibacillus sp. FSL H8-0457 | reverse complement strand
ATGCCCTCCATGCTCGTACGGATGATGGTGCCGCTTGCCGTAATGATCATGAGGTCTTCTTCCGATTTCACGACCTTCAGTGCCACAACCGGTCCATTCTTCTCCGTAATATTGATGGTCTTGATCCCTTTACCGCCACGGGTCTGGCTGCGGTAGTCGCTTGCAGGCGTCCGCTTGCCGTAACCTTTGGTCGTTACAATGAGGATATCAAGCTCCTGGTCTACTACGTCCATGCCAATGACTTCATCATTGTCGTCCAGCGTGATCCCTTTCACCCCGGTCGCGCTTCTTCCCATCGAGCGGACATCGCTCTCCTTGAAGCGGATGGACATTCCTTGCGCCGTTCCCATAATGATTTCTTGCTGACCGTCCGTCAGCTTCACCTCGATTAGGGAATCGTCCTCGCGCAGATTAATCGCGATCAGACCGCCCTTGCGGATATTCACATAATCCTCAAGCGGGGTTTTCTTAACGACACCCTGGCGTGTTGCAAAGAACAGGTAATTATCGCTGTCAAAGTTCTCCACCGGAATCACGGCATTGATCGATTCGCCCTGTTCAATTTGAATCAGGTTGATGATCGGCGTTCCGCGGGCGGTACGGCTCAGCTCTGGAATTTCATAGGCTTTTAACCGGTACGCCTTCCCTTTGTCCGTAAAGAACATCAGGTAATGGTGGGAATTCGTGACGAAGAGATGCTCGACAAAGTCCTCGCTCTTCGTATCCATCCCCACAACGCCGCGTCCGCCCCGCTTCTGGCTGCGATAGGTGTTCGCAGGCAGACGCTTGATGTAACCCGTATGCGTAATGGTGATGATCACTTCTTCGCGCGGAATCAGATCCTCGTCCAGGATGCTGTCCTCCCCGACCGTAATTTCAGTACGGCGTTCATCCGCGAAGCGTTCCTTAATCTCTTGCAGCTCATCATTGATGATCTGAAGCACAAGATGCTCATTAGCCAAGATTTCACGGAGTTCCGCGATTCTGGCAAGCAATTCCTGATATTCGTTCTCGATCTTCTCTCGTTCTAGTCCGGTCAGGCGCTGCAGACGCATATCCAGAATGGCCTGTGCCTGCTCATGACTGAGACCGAAACGCTCCATCAAGCCCTCGCGGGCAGCCTCTGTGGTTTGGGAAGCGCGAATGAGGGCAATGACCTCATCGAGATGATCCAGTGCGACACGCAAACCTTCGAGAATATGAGCTCGGGCCTCCGCCTTCTTAAGTTCGAACTCTGTCCGGCGGCGGATAACGGTGACCTGATGCTCCAAATAGTGGAACAGCACGTCGCGCAGGTTCAAGATCTTCGGTTCGTTGTTCACGATGGCCAGCATATTAATGCCGAAATTCGACTGCATGGCCGTATGCTTGTACAGGTTATTCAAAACGACATTCGGGTTGACGTCCCGGCGCAGCTCAATAACGATCCGCATGCCGTTACGGTCCGATTCATCGCGCAGATCCGTAATGCCGTCAATTCGTTTTTCGCGAACCAATTCCGCAATTTTCTCAACCAGACGGGCCTTGTTCACTTGATATGGAATCTCATGAACCACAATGCGCGCCTTGTTATTATTCTCTTCGATCGTCGCCTTCGCCCGCATCGTAACGGAACCGCGGCCCGTACGATAAGCCTGGCGAATGCCTTCGCGTCCCAGAATATAACCCGCTGTCGGGAAATCCGGTCCTTGGATGTATTCCATCAACTCCATCGGCGTGATGTCAGGGTTACGAATCATCGCCTGTACACCATCGATGACTTCACCAAGATTGTGAGGCGGAATATTGGTAGCCATCCCTACCGCGATCCCCGACACGCCGTTTACCAGCAGGTTAGGATAACGCGCAGGAAGAACCACCGGCTCCTGCTCCTCGCCGTCATAGTTCGGAGCAAAGTCTATTGTCTCTTTATTAATATCACGCAGCATTTCCATGGCAATCTTCGATAAACGAGCCTCGGTATACCGCATAGCCGCTGCCATATCGCCGTCGATGGAACCGAAGTTCCCGTGCCCATCAACAAGCATGTAACGCATGGAGAAGTCCTGCGCCATCCGGACCATGGATTCATAAACTGCGGAATCACCATGAGGATGGTACTTACCAATAACTTCGCCTACGATTCTTGCCGATTTCTTATGCGGTTTATCCGGAGCCATTCCAAGTTCGGACATCGCATACAGAATACGACGGTGTACTGGCTTCATTCCGTCCCGTACATCCGGCAAAGCCCGGCTGACAATGATGCTCATCGCGTAATCCATAAAGGACTCGCGCATCTCGGTACCAATGTCCCGATCTTTGATTTGGGAGAAATTTTCTTCCGCCATGCTGGACCTCCTTCATTTTCCTATCAACCATGCCTTGATCTATGTGAAAAAAGCAGAATAGTGATCAGAAACCTAGAAACGCACTAACCTTTATTATATTACTTTCACAAACATCGCACAATTAAACACGGGATGGATCAAGTGAAAGCATGATTTTTGCCCGGAAACCGGGATATACGCCCTGTCCTCCGTGCCCCTTTTCACATACAATGCATTGCAAAGGACTTTTCGAATCATCACATCTTTATATTATACCACTGTTTGTCATACTTGTCCTATGTTTTCCGGGCATCCCCTCTCTTGTCAGAGGCAGCCACACTCTTTTAAATCAACCGATAGCACGAGTTTGTATTACGAGACAGGCAAAATCCTGTCACTCCAATCATACAGCTAAGAAAGGATGAAGATGTTTGACTATCCAACGCGTTGCAAGCAAGTGGGCGAAAACGAAAATACTGTTGAAAAACAAAGGCCTCGCCTCTTATGTTCCCGCTACCCGCCTATATTCATTGGAGACGCTTGAAGACATGCTGAATACGCATACGCTTGTGTATATCAAGCCTGACCGAGGGACCTACGGCATCGGCGTGATGTCGGTCGAACAGCTCCATTCCCAAACCGCGGATACTGATGAAACAACGGATGCTTCCTACATGCTTCGCTACGACCATAAAACCGAAGTATTTACCTCTCTGGAGAGTCTCCATAAAACATTAAGCGACTTGTTTCAAGGCAAGGACTATCTGGTTCAGCAAGGCATCCACCTGCTCCGTCATAAGGACCGTCCCTTTGATCTTCGTGTACTTACCCAAAAGAGTCCCTCCGGTCAGTGGGTGAGCACAGGAATAATCGGCCGGGTCGCGGCCAAAAATAAAATCATTACCAACCATCACAGCGGCGGCGTGGTTCATCACTACAAACCGCTAATGCTCGAGCATATGACGGCTGAAGAAGCAGGGAATATCCGCAGAGAACTGAATACGCTTGGAGTGAACGTCGCTTCGCAGCTGCAAAAAACGTATCCGAACCTGAAAGAAATCGGCCTGGATGTTGCGATTGACGATCGCTGGAACATTTGGATCCTGGAGGTTAATACCAAACCTGCCCTGTTCCCGTTCAAGAAATTCTTCAAGGATCCCAGCATCTACAAACAGGTAGAAAAATACGCCAATGCCTACGGACGCAACTTATCCAGCAAGAAGAAAACCAAAAAAACCGGTTAGCAAGTCTCTCTGAATCGGTTGGGTCCTGTTATGCAACGACTCACGGCCTGTGCCCGATATTAACGAAAAAAGGGGTGTTCCCCTGAGGTCTTCAAAGACCTTGGGGATACCCCTCTTTAGCTTGCAGTACTTTATACGTCCAAATTCCGCACCGACTTCGCATGCTCCTGAATGAAATCCCGGCGCGGCTCCACGTTATCGCCCATCAGGGTATCGAACAACGTATCGGCCAAGATCGCATCCTCGATCGTCACCTGGAGCATCGTACGGCTCTCGGGATCCATCGTCGTCTCCCACAGCTGACCGGCGTTCATTTCGCCGAGACCTTTGTAACGCTGTACGTTGATTTTGACGTTCTCGCCGAATTCCTTGATGATCTCGTCGCGTTCTCTCTCACTGCCGGCATACCGGATCACCTTGTTGCGCTCGATCTTGAAGAGCGGCGGTTGGGCGATGTAGATATAACCCGCTTCCACCAGCTTACGCATGTAACGGTAGAAGAACGTCAGCAGCAAGGTACGAATATGCGCACCGTCGACGTCGGCATCGGTCATGATAATGATTTTGTGGTAACGGGCTTTGGAGAGATCGAAATCCTCCGCAATCCCCGTGCCCAGAGCCGTAATGATGGCTCGGATCTCCGCATTGGACAGGATGCGGTCAAGCCGCGCCTTTTCCACGTTGAGGATTTTACCACGCAGCGGCAAAATCGCCTGGAAATGCCGATCGCGCCCCTGCTTGGCGGAACCGCCGGCAGAGTCGCCTTCGACGATGTACAGCTCACTGATGGAGGCATCCTTGGAAGAGCAGTCTGCCAGTTTACCTGGTAATGCGCTGACTTCAAGCGCGCTCTTCCGGCGTGTCATCTCGCGGGCTTTACGCGCCGCTTCACGAGCACGTGATGCCTGGAGCGCCTTCTCCAAGATCCGGCGGGAAACCGATGGATTCTCCTGCAGGAACTCCTGCAGCTTCTCAGCGAACAAGGATTCCACAATACCGCGAACTTCACTGTTGCCGAGCTTGGTTTTGGTTTGTCCTTCGAACTGCGGTTCCGGTACTTTGACCGAGATGATTGCCGTCAATCCTTCACGCACATCGTCACCCGACAGGTTGTTGGTGTTATCTTTGATCAATCCCGTTTTCCGGGCATAGTCATTGATGATTCGAGTGAGCGCACTCTTAAAGCCGGATTCGTGCGTTCCGCCTTCGTGCGTGTTGATATTATTTGCAAAAGAGTAAATATTCTCGGTATAGCTATCGTTATACTGAAGCGACACTTCCACCTGGATGTTATCGCGTGAACCCTCTACATAGATCGGGTCTTCGTGCAGGGCTTCCTTCTTCTCATTCAGGAACTTGACGTATTCGATGATACCGCCTTCGTACTTGAAGTAGTCGGAGGCACCCGTACGTTCGTCCGTCAGCGTAAGCGCGATGCCCTTGTTCAGGAACGCCAACTCGCGGATCCGTGTAAGCAGGGTGGTATAATCATAGACCGTCGTTTCCGTGAAAATCTCCGGATCCGGCAGGAAGGTTACCGTAGTCCCGTGATCGTCGGAATCCCCGATGACTTTGATGTCATATTGAGGTACGCCGCGATGATATTCCTGCTGGTAGATGTGCCCGTCACGTTTGACCTGAACCACGACTTTCGAAGACAGTGCATTCACGACCGAAACGCCGACACCATGCAGACCGCCGGATACTTTATACCCGCCGCCGCCAAATTTACCGCCGGCATGAAGGACGGTCATAACCACTTCCAGCGTAGACTTCTTCAGCTTGGCGTTCTCGCCGACCGGAATGCCGCGACCGTTATCGATAACGGTTATGCTGTTATCCTCATGGACAATGATTTCGATATGGTCGCATATTCCCGCCATCGCTTCGTCAATACTATTGTCCACAACTTCCCATACCAAATGATGCAAACCCTTGGCACTGGTAGATCCGATATACATACCCGGCCGTTTACGAACGGCTTCCAATCCTTCCAGTACCTGAATCTGATTCTCATCATATGTCGGTTGATTCATAGACATGCCTTCACCTACTTCTACAGATTCTGTTATGCCTGAGCTATAAAATGATTCGCTCGTTTCTTAAGTGTTGCAGAGGAAATCGGAGAGTAATAGACGATCGATTTCGTCACCACGATGGATTTCGGATCCTCTTCGCCAATCAACTCCACGACTTTATGCTGCTGGGCATGCGTGACGAACTGCTTGGAGATTTTCGAGGATTTCTCTATCGAGATATCGAATATCCCAACCAGCTCTGACGAACGGATGATCTTCTCTCCGCCCAAATGAATATACATATGGAATCACTCCTTAAGAGCCCACCTGTCCGTCATGGACATGAAAAATGCTGGCACCCTTCAATTTGTCGGTATTCAAACTCTCAATGCCCGTCGCCGTGATGAATGTCTGCACTTTGCTCTGGAATGTCTCGATCAATTGTGTCTGCCGGTACGGATCCAATTCAGAAAGCACATCATCCAGAAGCAGCACCGGATATTCACCGATCTCTTCCTGTATCAGCTCGATTTCAGCCAGTTTCAAAGATAGCGCCGTCGTCCGCTGCTGACCTTGAGATCCATACGTTTGGACTTCTTTGCCATTAATATAAAAAGCCAGATCATCTCGATGAGGACCTGCCAATGTCATACCGCGCCGTATTTCTTGCTCTTTCATTTGTGATAATTTTATCATAAATGTCTCAAATAAGACAGCTTCATCTTCTTCCTCCGCGTCGGCAAAGGATGGAAGGTAGTGCAAAGAGAGGTCTTCCAGGCCGTTGGTGATCCCCTGATGGATGCTTTCCGCCCACTTTTGCAGCTTTTTTATAAATTGTTTCCTCTTCTTGACGATTTTAACACCATGTTCTGCCAATTGGCTGTTCCAAATTTCAAGCATCGCCTGCTCGGCGCTGCCCTTCCCCCACAATTGCTTCAGCAGATTGTTGCGCTGCACAAGCACCTTCTGGTATTGCTGCAGATGAAACAGGTAGCTGGGGGCCACCTGCCCGATTTCCATGTCAAGAAACCGGCGGCGGACCCCCGGCGTGCCTTTGACAATCTCCAAATCCTCGGGCGCAAACATCACGACATTGAGCGAGCCGATGAAATCGCTAAGCTTCCGCTGCTCAAGCCCGTTGATTTTTGCCTTCTTCCCCTGCTGAGACAAGCTCAGCTCCAGCCTCAAAGTGCCGTACTTGCGGTCAATCTCGGCAGATATATGGGCACTGGACTGCTCGAACCCGATCAATTCGCGATCCTTGGAGGTACGATGGCTCTTCGTTAAAGCAAGCACGAAGAGCGCCTCCATCAAATTCGTCTTTCCTTGGGCATTGCGTCCGATGATCAAATTGACATCGCCAAATGCCTCAAGCTGCAGCTTCTCGTAATTTCGGTAATGCTGCAGGCTGACATTTTTGACAAACAAGCTTATCCTCTCCCTCGTCTTCCGCGCTTAGCGCCAAAGCGGCTGCGGGAGGCTGTCTATTGTGCTGCCACCTGAAACGTCCCGCAATCCTCTACCTTGACGATGTCGCCGGGAACCAGTTTGCGTCCGCGCCGCTCTTCCTTCTCGTCGTTGACCAGAACTGCCCCTTCCGCGAGCAGCGCCTTCGCCATCCCACCTGTGGATACGCAATCGGATAGCTTCAAGAACTGATCCAGCTTGATATATTCACTGTGGATAAAAATTTGTTTCATGACTTCGTCCTTTCATCCCTATCAACATGGGGATAACTTTAATTGGCCGTACGGTACGGCAGAATAATATATTGGCTCTTGCTGTCGTCGAGCGGCTTCAGGATGATCGGGCTCATGACCCCCATGAAAGCGATCATCAGTTGTTCGCTTTCAACCACCTTGAGCACGTCCAGCATGTATTTCGAGTTGAACGAGATGCGCAGCGGCTCCCCTTTGAAATCGATCAGGTCCAATTCTTCACGCACTTTACCAAGCTCGGAGGAACTGGAAGAGATCTCGATGCCGCCATGCTCCATCGTTTGCAGGAGAACAATGTTCGTTTTCTCCTCTTTGGAGAGCAGGTAGGCGCGGTCGATCGACTCGCTTAATTTTTTTGTGTCCAAAACCAGTTCTGTTTTATGCGAGGTTGGAATAATTCTAGAAGTATCGGGATAAATGCCGTCCAATATACGGGAATAGAACAGAACACGGTCAATTTTAAATAATACCTGATTATCCGCGACAACGATATCGACCAGCGTGTTTTGGTCCGGAATGATTTTGCTCAGCTCGTTCAGCGTTTTTCCTGCAATCACGACATTGTTGAACGAAATGCCGTCAGCTCCCTCAAGATGGGCGGAGCGGGTAGCCAGTCTGTGACGGTCCGTGGCCGTAAATTTCAGCTCATTGTCGTTCAGACTCCATAATACACCCGTCAAAATAGGCGTGGTTTCATGGGTGGAAATGGAGAATACCGTTTGTTTGATCATGTTTTTCAACAGATCGCCTGGCAGAGAAACGGTTTGGCTGCCCTCGATGTTAGGCAATACGGGGAATTCCTCCGGATCCAAGCCGACCATCTGGATTTCCGTGGCCCCCGAAGAAATAAAGGTCTGGAAGTTTTCTTTGACCTCCATCTGAATTTCTTGGGAAGGCAGTTTCTTGATGATTTCAACGAAGAACTTGGCAGGCAGCACAACGCTGCCAGGCTGCTCTACCTGAACGATGGTATGCTTCTCATCCTCCGCAGGAATAAACGATTGAATGGAAATATCCGTATCGCTGGCTGTTAGCGTGACGCCCGAATACGTGACATCCAGTTTAATGCCGCTGAGGATCGGGATCGTAGTTCGGCTGGAGATCGCCTTCGATACGTGTTGAATGGATTCGTTTAATACATTTTTTAATATGCTGATTTTCATCAAGTTCACTCCTTACGGAAAAATGAGAGGGGTTTTTCTCTTGGCGAAAGCCAAGGGGATTCCCCTCTTTATGGTTAATTTATTTATTAATTATTATTAGTAATAGTAATAGGGACACTGAATATGTGGATAAGCCTCGTAAAAGGCATAAAATTAAGCCTATCCACATGTGTATAGATTGTGCATAGGCTTTGAACTTGTTCAGGTTGGATTTTTGATTTTCTCCGTAATGTTATTGACCACTTTGAAAAGCTCCTGGTCCGTTTTCAGAGATTGGGTAATCTTCTCATGGGCATGAATGACAGTGGTATGATCCCGGCCTCCGAATGCCTCTCCGATCTTGGGAAGGGAATAGTCGGTTAATTCGCGGGACAAGTACATGGCAATTTGCCGCGGAAACGCGACGGCTTTGGTCCGTTTGCGGGCTTTGAAGTCTTCCAGTCTCAGGTTGTAATACTCGCCGACCTTTTGTTGGATATCCTGAATCGTAATCATTCTCGGCCGGCTGGACGGGATGATATCCTTCAAGGCTTCGGCTGCCAGATGCGTTGTAACGTCCTGATTGGTCAGGGAGGAATAAGCGACGACACGGATAAGGGCACCTTCAAGCTCACGAATGTTCGTATCGATCTGATTGGCGATATACATCATGGCTTCGTTCGGAATATCCAGATTCTCGGCCTTGGCCTTCTTGCGAAGGATGGCGATCCGCGTCTCCAGATCCGGCGGTTGAATGTCGGTGATCAATCCCCATTCGAAACGGGAACGGAGCCGTTCTTCCAGCGTCGGGATCTCCTTGGGTGGACGGTCACTGGATATGATAATCTGCTTCCGCTCTTCATGCAGGGCGTTAAACGTATGGAAAAATTCCTCCTGCGTCGATTCTTTCCCGGCCAAGAACTGGATATCGTCAATGAGCAGAATATCAACGTTGCGGTACTTGTTGCGGAAGCTTTCTGCGCGGTTGTCCCGAATGGAGTTGATGAACTCGTTGGTGAATTTCTCGGAGGAAATGTACACGACTTTGCTGCTGGGATTGTGCTCCAAAATGTAGTGGCCGATGGCATGCATCAAGTGCGTTTTTCCAAGACCTACTCCACCATATAGGAATAACGGGTTATACGCCTTAGCCGGAGCTTCGGCAACGGCGAGCGAGGCAGCATGTGCGAACCGGTTGCCCGAACCGATGACAAACGTGTCAAACGTATACTTCGGGTTCAGCATATGGGACTGAATTTCTTCACCGGATATTTCAAGCGGCGGCGAGGGCTGCTGCGGAGCAGGTTCGTGTGCCTTCGTCTCTTCGATCACGAAGCGAACGTCGACCTGCTTGCCCACCACCTCCAGCACGGTTGCACTAACCAGCTTGGTGTATCGGCTCTCCAGCCATTCCACAGCAAACGTTGTCGGCGCGGAAATGACGACGGAGTGATCGTTAATGGTCAATGCCTTGGTAGCTTTAAACCAAGTGTCAAAACTCGGTTTGCTCAGCTTGGTTTGTATGATCGATAATATTTCTTGCCATAATTCGGAAGTATGGCTTTCCAA